>CAVZMJ010000029.1:0-64811 GCA_963776315.1 uncultured Acidobacteriota bacterium | reverse complement strand
GGGCCTTTTGCGCAACTCGCCCTCGAACTCGAGCTGGCCGAAACGGACGTCGAAATGGCACTCGTCAGAGTCCGAGACTTCGTCGCTCGCATCCTCAGTTCGTCGTCGTAGATCGCACGGAAAGGATCGCGATCGACAGAGGGCTAATGGTCGCCAGGCAACGACCAATCATGCACTTGAGAACCCACCTCTCTTCCTCTTGGTCAACGGAGGGAGGGGGCCGAGGAGGGGGACACAAGATCAAGGCGCGGTTGGCCCCCTTGCCGACGTGATCTGCAGTTCCTTTCGATCCGCAGTCCTGACACCGGACGGTCGGTCACGCGGCGCTCAACCCCTTGGACGGCTTCAACTTCACGTCGACCGCACGCAGAACCAGGGCGGCGGTCTGTGCCGCCCTCCACCAGCGCCCCTGCACAGCGGCAGAGGAGAGATGGGGCGTGAGCGACCCCGCCCACGCACTGTAAGCGCGGCCCCAGGGCCGACCGGCGGGGTCGCTCACGCCCCGATGTCAGTGTCGGGATGTGCTGGGGCGCGCGTGTGTTCTGCCGTGGGAGTGCTGTCCTAGTGCCCGCACGAACGTCAGCCCGAATTCCTTCGAAGAACGAACAGCAAAGCTGCTTCGCTTCCGACGCGATTCTCCCGCAAGTGTTGCGTCCCATTTTTCCAGGAGTGAATCGCGTCCTGGTTTACCGTCGCTCCGGTTCCAATTTTCCTGGAGGGCTTGGGCGCGTCAAGGGTCCGCTTCGCCGCTGCGCGCCCTTGACCCGCCCGGCGCGCTCCCGATGCTTTGCAATTACCGGAGCGACGGCACGAGTGGTTCGATTCCTGGTTGGCTTACCACTTTTCCTGACGAATCAATGGAGTCGGCTACTGTCTAGCGAGAGCTGACACATTAGTTGCCACACATCGGTGGACCTGTGAATGCTGCTCCCCGGTTTACGGCATGATGGCCACGTTGGCGCCTTCTTGATCAGCGCAACAGCCTCAACGCGATCGATCGCGCTTCGCCGTCGTCGAGCGTCACGCTCGACCCCGTTGTGCGCCAGTTCTCGAGGCGCGCGGGGTCCGTTTCTTCGCCGGGTTCGAGATACTCGACGGCGACGACCTGATACGCGCCAGGTGGCAGCCCCTTGATCAGGAATTTTCCGTTCTGATCGGGGCGTGCCGATCGCACGAATCGGGTGCGGTATCCCCACTTGGCGCTGTCGGTAGCGAATGCGACGACTGTGTAATCGCCGATTGGCCGCTCACGATCGTCTTGTACCGTCCCCGCCAACGTCGTCGCACGATCGCTCAGCAGGATCTCGATGCCGGTGAGGTTCTGCCCTGGCTTGAACTCGTAGCCGTCGTCGGTGATGTCCTTCCCATCAACGGCCACGGACTTGAGGAACCACCCGGATGTGTCCTGGCTCGAGTCCGGACGCGCCCCTACATCCCCGAGGGACGATCGGAACAGCTGGCGGTCCCATAGCTCGCGAATCTCGAACGTCCCATCGGATTGCTGGTGCACGATCTTCATCGAGGCGCCTGCATCGGAGGGCGTTGCCGGGAATGCAGCAATCACGACTCGCGGTGGCGATTCTGGGTTGCCTTCGAAGATCACCCGACCCCTGGCCGTGCCGCCGGGAGCGAGGACGGCCGTCAGACCCGTCACGTCCTGCCCCGACACGGTCACCGGTAGCGACGCCATTTCCTGCTGCCCCAAAACGCCGGTCGAGACGCGGAGCACATAGTCGCCGGGCGCCACTTTCGTGAGGACGAATGTCCCGTCCGGACGGCCGCGTCCGCCAGCTCGATCGGTCGGGCCCGCGCCGCTCAGCCCGACGTTGAGCGCCTGAACGGGCTGGCCGGACGAGTTCACGACAGTGCCCGACACGGTGGAGAACCGAATTGGGGTAACCGCGAAGCTGATATTCTGCGCGTCCTGGCCCACCCGAAGCGTCACCCGCTCGGCCTGCGCCAAAGAGATCGCCCCCGGATAGAAGCTCGGGGCGTACCCGACCCCATCGTCCGCCTGGCCCTCCGGGATCACCGGCGGGCCGATGCCGACGACGACGTAGTAATCGCCGGGAGACAGGCCGTGCAGACGATACTGGCCCAGGTCGTCAGTAATCGCGGTGCCGCCGGTCAGGAACGAGAAAAGCCCCTCGGTCACCGGCGTCAGCCGCCGCTGGCCGTCGGCATATCGATAGCGCATCGCGCTCACGACGGCGCCGGCCATCGGGCCGCCGTGCTCGTCCGATATACGCCCCGCAATCGCGGCTCCCTTGGGCAGTGCGACGTCGAGCCTGTCGAGGACCTGGCCGTCGCCAACGACGATCGGCTTCCCCGGTTCGAACGGACGCAACTGGCCGTAACGAAGAGTGACGTAGCCGGTTTTCGAAATCAGGAGGGTGTACCGACCTGCCGGCACCCGCGAGAATTGCCAGCGGCCATCGGCGTCCGTCCACACCCAGCGCGGCTCGTCCGTCCCGGCCGTCACGAGCTGCACGACCGCCCTGGCGAGCGCCTTGTTCGCGTCAGCTGCAACGACGCGACCGCTCAACCGGGCGGTGCCGGTCACCGGTTGCTTCGTATCTCTTGGAATCTGCTGGAGCGATGGCGACTGCGCTACCACCGTCACCATCGTCAGCACGAACGCCAGAAACAGACGAGAGGCAGCACGCATCAGGGATCTCGTGAAGGTCATCGTTAGAAATTCTAACGGAACACAAGCTGTGGACACACTCCGGACTTGGGTGCCTCTCAATCTGCGGGTTCTCGGTTCGATTCCGAGGCCGGCTCACCAGCCTTCGCTCTGGAATGTAGCGAAGGCTGCCGGCCGAAACGCCGCTAGCCGGAAGGCGAACGTCACTGAACGAGAGTTCCAGCTCGGCAACCCACGCAATTCTTGATGTCCGACCTGACGATCGACAGCGCGGTCTCTTAGCCGACGCGAAGCGCTGCGCTCCGAATAGCCGGTCACTCAGCCCTCAGCGCTACCATCGGATCGACGCTGGCGGCGCGAGGCGCGGGAATCGCGCCGGCGGCCAATGCCGCGAGCGCGGGCAGCAGGAACGCCCGCGAACGCGCGCGGATCGGTCGGCCTCGATGCTGAACAGGAATGTCCTGGCCCCTGAGCTCAGGTACCCAAGCTCCTACGCCGCCGAGTATCAAGCGCGAAATGACCAGCACACACGCGTTGAGCAGCTGATCATATACGAGGGCTACCGCACTTCTTCGGCTTCTCGCAAGCAGGACAGATCATTCGCGCTCCCGCATGACCGGCGATTTGGCCCGACAATTGGCTCCCCTGCGATTGGCTCGCTGCGATTTTGGCTCACTGCGATTTTGACATGCGATTTTGGCTCGCTTGACAAGCACGCCGACCGGGCGTAGTTTGATTTCATTCGCCCGTGGCGATTCAGTCGCCACTCTCCCACGACGGCCTCAGGTCCTCGTGGGCCATGCTTCGAGCTCGTCGCCCACAGGGCACAGCAAGAAGCGCCCTCACCGGAACGGTTGGTCAGGGTCGCAGCCGATTGAGAACGCCCGAGACGGCTTGAGGCCACTCGGGGCAACGGCACACAACGCGACTCGCGCTCGACTGCGGTTCGGCCACATGGCCAGCCGCACCCGCAGCGCACCACCGAGGGACCGGGAACCAGCACAGAAGGCCCTACGCGCGATTTCCTCGACACGAGAGGTCGCAGCCTGGGCATTGGCCATCGACGCGCTCGGGACCATCCCCAGCGCGTTCCTGGCCTATGAGCCGAACATCGCGGACGAGATCCGCGAGCGCCGAGCGGGCACAGACATCGTCGGCGTCATCGCGCTCAACACCGGAACGGCAGGCGCGGCTTTCAGCCCCGCATGACCGCCGGTCCTCCGAGCCGTCCGCCGGAGCGTGATCGGTCCTCAGGGCCCATCACTCACGGCGGCGCCCACCGGCTCGCGTCTGACACATCATCATCGGCGCCGTCCAGAGCGGCGCCACAGACTCGGAGGACGCGATGAGGAAACACTTGTACATCGACGAGGAACTTGTTCGCGACGATCACGACGCCGGTGAAGACGATGCCGCGGCAACTGGCGGTCTCCCGAACCGACTGTTGACAGCATTCGAGGTCGCCGAGTACATCGGCTGCCACGAAGAGACCGTGCGGCGCGCGTACTCGCGCGGCTTGCTCGCGTCGCAGCGATTCGGCGTGCGCGGTCGCCGTTTTCACCCGGCGGACGTGCTCGACTGGATCAAGCGCGGCGCACCGACTCGCGTGTCGTAAACCAACTGCAGAGGAGCCACCCATGAAGGAGGAGTGATGACCATCAGACGAAGGTGCACAGAACGCAACTGCAAGAACGGAAGGAAGTGCCTCGAACATCTGCGCTTCGACGTGATGTTCCGCGGCAAGCGGTACCGCATCCCAGCCAACGAGTTCGCCATCCCTCGAATGGAACCCGGCAAGCAGCGGGAGATCCAATCGATGGAGGAAGCTCGCGACTGGGAACGCCTGTTCATCGGCGAGATCAAGGCCGGGCGCGATCCTCGCCGGCCATCAGCTCGCACGATGCAGGCCGGCAGCGAGCTGCGCGACGTCTCGGCGTTCCTCGACGCCTACCTGGAGCGCTGCGTCAAACCGGCGGGCCTCCGCAGCATCGCGGCGGTTCGGAGCCGCGTTGGCGTGCTCAAGGAGCACCTCGGACGAACTGCCGCTGTCGGCGCTCGAAGAGCCCGACGAGATCAACCAGTTCAAGACCGACTCGGAGTACGCCGAGGACGTGGAGATCGCGACGATGCACCGCGTCCTCGAAACGCTGCGGGCGGCGATGAACTGGGGCATGGCGCAGACGCCGCCGCTGTTCAACCGTTCGCCATTCCACCGGTTCGGCGTCCGGTTGAACAAGAAGGCGGAGACCGCCCGAGACCGCCGGCTCACCAGGGACGAGGAGAAGCGGCTGCTCGATACCGCGCTGCAGAAGATGAACATCGCCGAGCATCAGAACGTCGGCGCGCTTCTGCACGACCGCATCATCGGCGCCCTGGAGCTCTGCTGCCGGCGCGGCGAGATGCTGATGATTCAGAACAAGCGCGTGAACTGGGACACCTGCCAGATCGGCATCCCAGGCGCGACGGCCAAGGACAAGGAGAACCGCCGCATTCCGTTCAATCCGAAGGGACGGCTGGCGGCGATTCTCGAACGGCGATCGGAACTCGGTCCTGACGCGCTACGTGTTCGGCAGCGCCAACGGGAGCCTACCAGCCGAACATCCAGACCGCCTGGGAAACGCTGCGGCTACTCGCGAACGGCGTCGAACCGAAGCCCGGAAGGGAGGGAGCGCAATGGAATCGAGAACAGCTCGAACGGATCGATCTCCGCTGGCACGACCTGCGGCACGAGGGCGCGTGTCGCTTGCTCGCGGACGGCGTCGACATCCGCATCATTCAGCTGATGCTCGGACACGCGAGCATCCAGCAGACGCAGCGCTACTTGAACGTGACGGACGAGGAACTGCGGAGAGGACTGGAGGTGAGCTGGAAGAACGAAGGCCGACCGCTTCGCCTGGCGTCGGGAAGCTGATCGGCCTCGTTTCGTTTCCCGATTGTCCCCGTTTTGTCCCCGGGAACTGGAAATTTTGGTTGCGGGGGCGGGATTTGAACCCGCGACCTTTGGGTTATGAGCCCAACGAGCTACCGGACTGCTCCACCCCGCGTCAGGGAAACCCAATCGTAACACTTCGACGCAGGAATGCGCAACCGTGCGCCAACTACTTCGTCGCCGGCTTCACGTCCTTCACGACCACCAGGATCTCCCCAGGCCGGACCAGGCCCAGCTTCTCACGCGCCACCGACTCGATTGTCGTCGGGTCCGTTTTCAGCCGGTCCGCCAGGTCGCGCAGTCGCGCGTTCTCGTCGCGCAGTCGCCAGACGCCCATCTCGAGCTCATCCGCCTGACGCCGCGCCCTCGTCGTCGCCACCAGCCCGCGCTCGCCGACCAGCGCGTCGACGAGCAGGACCACCGTCGCAAAGACCAGCAGGTAATTCAGCGCCCGCCGCCAGAGGGGCGTCTCGGGGCGGAGAGGTGCCATACTCTTGCGCCGGAGCGGTTCGGTCCCGTCGGGACGGCGAATACGGGGACCAGCGGTTTCTGGGGGCACAGGCATCGCTTCGGAGCAGTCCTTTGTACAATAGTTTCGTCCAGAGATCCCGCCGATAGTAGGGCCCAACCGGGTGGTCGCAGCGGATTGTGGGTGGAGTCGATGAGTGTTGAATATGTTGTGGTGATGACCACGCTGCCCGCCGACGCGGACGGGCCCGCGTTCGGTCGCGCCCTGCTGGACGAACGCCTCGCGGCCTGCGTCAACCTGCTCGCGCCGATGGATTCGGTCTACCGGTGGGAGGGGCGCATCGAGGAGGAAACCGAGCGCCAGGTCATCATCAAGACCACCCGCGACCGCCTCAACGCACTCTGGGACCGGGTCCGCGAGCTCCACCCCTACGAAGTCCCCGAGTTCATCGTCCTCGCCATCGCCGACGGCAACGAGGCGTACTTGAAGTGGGTGGGGGAGTCGACTCGGTGAAATGCTGAATTCTGAATGCTGAATGCTGAAGGGAACTCCGAATTGGGAACTTCGGAATTGAACTTCAAAGTTGGCAATTCTGAATTCCCGCTCATCCTTCACTTCAGCATTCAGCGCTCAGCATTCAGAATTTCCTAGCCGAGCGCCTGTGCAATGTCGTCGATTAGGTCTTGCACGTCCTCGACCCCAGCCGAGATGCGGACGAGGCTGTCGCTGAGGCCGATGGCTGCGCGGCGCTCCGGGGGCACCGAGGCGTGCGTCATCGACGCCGGATGGCAGATGAGCGTCTCGACGCCGCCGAGGCTCTCGGCGAGCGACATCAGCTTCACGCGATTGCACACGCGGCGCGCGTTCTCGAGGCTGCCGGCGTCGAACGACAGCATCCCGCCGAATCCTCGCATCTGGCGCTTCGCCAGCTCGTGCTGGGGATGGTCGGGTAGTCCCGGATAGTGCACACGTTTGACGGCTGGGTGTTTCGCGAGGTACTCCGCCAGCGCCAGCCCGTTGATGTTGTGCTGCGCCATGCGCAGCGCCAGCGTCTTGGTGCCGCGCAGCACCAGGAACGAGTCGAACGGGCTCAGAATCGCGCCCTCCGCGTTCTGGATGAACTTCAGCCACTCCAGATCGTCGTCGTGCACGCCGATGACGATGCCGCCGACGCTGTCGCTGTGGCCGTTCAGATACTTGGTCGTGCTGTGGATGACCAGGTCGGCGCCGAATTCAATCGGCCGCTGCACGCACGGGCTCGCGAACGTGTTGTCGACGACGACCTTGGCGCCACGCGCGTGGACGAGCTCGGCCGCCGCCGCGAGGTCGGTGAGGCGCATGACCGGATTGGTCGGCGTCTCGATGAACACCATCCGCGTCTCGGGCCGGATCGCCTCCCCGAGGAGCGCGAGTGACGACGTGTCCACATAGCTGAAGGACAGCCCGTAACGGGTGAGCACCTTGTCGAAGAATCGAAACGTGCCCCCGTAGGTGTTGTCGGTGACGACGACGTGGTCACCCGACTGGAGCATCGTCGAGATGGCGCCGATCGCCGCCATGCCTGACGCGAACGCGTACGCCCCTCGGCCTCCTTCGATGGCCGCGATGTTGAGCTCGAGGGCGAGCCGCGTCGGGTTCTGCGTGCGGGCGTACTCGTAGCCCTTGTGGCGGCCGAGCTCCTCCTGCACGTAGGTCGACGTCTGGAAGATCGGCGTGATGATGGCGCCGGTGGAGGGATCCGGCTCCTGGCCCGCATGGACACAGACAGTCGAGAAGCGGGCGTGTGCGGGGAGTTTCACCAGGGACACCTGTCGGAAAGAGGCGCGGGATCTCGCGGGAACAGTAGCGCGAGTCGGGCATTACGATAGTCTGTTATCATTCGGTTTTCAATTGGCATGGCCAGCAGGCGACTCGCGGACACGCCCACACCGGCCCGGCGCCGGCAGGCGCAGCCGAGTCTCCCGATGCCGCCAGACGACTCGGGTCGGACGGCGCGCGACCTCCTGCTGAATTCCTGGCCCGGGCGGCTCTTCATCATCGCCGCCGCGCTCAAGATCATCATCACGCTGGTCCGGCTCGTTGGCGACGTGCCGGCCTTCCTGCGCGTGACGAGCACGGCGGCCACGGTCGCCCTTGCGTTCTCGGTGCTGTTCTTCCTGACGCGACTTGTCTTTCTCGTGCAGCGGCGGCTGCTCTGGCGCGTTCGCCGGAAACTCATCCTGTCCTACATCTTCATCGGCGTTGTCCCGTCGCTGCTGATACTCGGGTTCTTCCTGTTGAGCACGGCGTTTGCCGCCGGGACCGTCGGCGCGTATCTGTTCCGCGACGGCTACGAGGACGTCACGCGACAGGTCCAGCTGCTGGCGGAAGCTGCGGTCGCCGAAGTGAGCCGCGTTCCGCGGACGACCGAGGAAACCATCGACCGCGTGCAGCGGAACGGATTGGCGTCGCTCGGGTATCCGACGTTGTCGATGGTGTTCATTCCCGCGTCGGCGACCGGCCCCGCAGTCGTGTCCCGCGGGCCCTGGGAACATCTGCGCGGGCTCTCCGAGCCGTCCTCGCTGGCGCATGCATGGGTTCGCAACAGAGCCGAGGGGTTCTCAGGGACGACGATCGTGGCGCCGCCCGACGCGCCGAACGAGCCCGAGCTGGTCATTCGGGCCGTCAGGCCTGCGGGACGCGCCGCGTCGCCGCTGGGATGGGTGATCGTGGATCTTCCACTCGACAGCGCGATGCTCAACCGGCTGTACGAGCGGACAGGGGTGAAAGCTGGTGCGGTGACGCTCACCAGGCCGAACCCCGACGGGACAGTGCCGGTCGCCAACGCAACTCAGGTCCAGAGCGCCGCGGCCAGCAACTTCTCGCTCTTCGGTCATACCGTGAGCTTCTTCGACGCGTCCGACTGGGCCACGGGCGAGCCGATCCGCGCGGCGGTCGCGCTCACGTTCCGGATGGGCGAGCTCTTCCAGCGCCTCTCCGACGCGCAATCGGTCGATATCAGCACCGTGCCGTCCGCCGTCGCCTTCAGGCTCTTGTTCGTCGTGGTCGGCGTCCTCTTCCTCATCATCGAGCTCGTCGCGCTCGTCATGGGGCTCGCGCTCGCGCGGTCGATCACGAGCTCGATTCACGAGCTCTTCATGGGGACCGAACGTGTCCGGCTCGGCGACTTCACTCACCGCATCCACATCAGCACCAAGGACCAGCTGGGCGAGCTCGCCGGCTCGTTCAACCAGATGACGGGCAGCATCGAGAACCTGCTCCAGACGGCCGCCGAGAAGAAGCGGCTCGAGGAAGAGCTGCGCATCGCGCGGCAGATCCAGATGTCGCTCCTGCCGCGCGGCCAGCTCGACATGCCGGGCCTGGGCGTGACCGCGCTCTGCGTCCCGGCACGCGAGGTCGGCGGGGACTACTACGACTTCTTTCCGCTTGGTCCGGGCCGTCTCGGCGTGCTCATTGCCGACGTGGCCGGGAAGGGCACATCGGCGGCGCTCTACATGGCTGAGCTGAAGGGCCTGATCATGGCGCTCAGCCAGACGTATCAGAGCCCGCGTCAGCTGCTGATCGAGGCCAACCGCATCCTCTCGGACAACCTCGACAGCCGCAGCTTCATCACGATGACCTACGCCGTCATCGACCTCGTCAACGGGGTGATGACCTACGCGCGCGCCGGGCACTGTCCGCTCATCTACCTGCCCGGTCCGGCCGCTGCAGTACAAGGCGCACAGGTCCTCGTCCCGAGCGGGATGGTGCTGGGCCTGCGCATCGACGGCGCGGTAGAGAAGTTCAACGAGCTGCTCGAGGAGAAGCAGATCCCCCTGCACACGGGAGATGTCCTCGTCTTCTACACCGACGGCATCACCGAGGCGATGAACAGCGACAGCGACCTCTTCGGCGACTCGCGGCTCAGCCGGATCGTCGAGGAGCACGGCCACCTCGACTCGGGCGAGCTGCGCGAGCGGATTCTCCGGGAGATCGAGGCGTTCGTGGGAACCGCCGACCAGCACGACGACATGACGATGATCCTCATCAAGGTCACGCAGATCGTGGCCGAAGAGGTGGCGGTGTGAACGCCGACCTCGTCATCGTCAACGCACACATCCACACCGTCGACGCCGACCGGCCTCGGGCTCAGGCGGTCGCGATTCGTGGAGAGCTCATCGTCGCGGTCGGGTCGGAGGAGGACGCACGACGTGCCGTTCCGGTTTCGACGCGGGTCATCGACGCCGGCGGCCGTCTGATCGTTCCGGGCTTCAACGACGCGCACGTGCACCTCATCATGGGGGCCGAGGAGTTGCTGGGCGTCGATCTCCGGCCGTCTCGAGACGAGGGCGATTTCGCAGGGCGGCTCGAGCGCTACGCGGCGACCCGGCCGGAAGGCGAGTGGATCACCGGCGGCTACTGGGACCACGAGGCGTGGCCCGGCGGGCGGCTTCCGACGCGTGATCTGATCGACACGCTGACGCCGAATCATCCGGTCTTCCTCAAGCGCCTGGACGGACACATGGCGCTCGCGAACGCGGTCGCCATGAGGCTTGCGGGCATTCCCGGCGATCTGACGAGCCCGCCTGGCGGCGCTGTCGTGCGCGATGGCCACGGCCGGCTCACCGGGATGTTCAAGGACTCCGCCATGGATCTGGTGACGCGCGCCATGCCGGCGGCGACGCGCGACTCGATCCTCGCGCGGGCACGCGCGGCGCTGAAGCACGCGGCGGCGTTGGGCGTCACGACGATCCAGGACATGACGGCGAGCGCCGCGGAGCTCGAGGCGTACGAGACCCTCCGTGCAATGGGCGAGCTGACGGCGCGGATCTCATCGATTGAGAACTACGACGCGAGCAATCACAGCGCCTCGTCCAGGGTTACCGGTCATGGCGACGACTGGCTGAGAATCGGCGGGCGCAAGTTCTTCAGCGACGGGTCGATGGGGGCCAGCACGGCCGCGTTCTTCGAGCCGTATACCGACGACCCTGCTACGAGCGGCCTTCTGATACACGACCCCGATCGGCTCGAGCAGCTGATTGTCGACGCCGATGCCGACGGTTTTCAACCCGTCGTCCACGCCATTGGCGATCGCGCGAACACGCTCGTCCTCGACATCTTCGAGCGGCTGCGCGCGTCTGCCCGCGACGGGCGGGGCTGGCGGCCGCGGATCGAGCATGCGCAGGTCGTCAGGCCGGAAGACCTGGCACGCTTCACGTCGCTCGACGTGATTGCGTCCGTTCAGCCCAGCCACTGCATCGACGACATGCGGTGGGCCGAAGGGCGCATCGGCCGCGCGCGATGCGCGCAGGCCTACAACGTCCGGTCGTTCGTCGACGCGGGTGCGCACGTCGCGTTCGGGACCGACTGGTTCGTCGCGCCGCTCGACCCGATGATCGGTCTCTATGCGGCGGTCACCCGCCAGTTTCCCGACGGGACGCCGCGCGAAGGCTGGTTTCCGGAGCAGCGCATCACGCTGGCGCAGGCGGTCGACTGCTACACCCGCGGTTCCGCCTACGCCGAGCTCACCGAGGATCGAAAGGGCATGCTACGGCCGGGTTACCTCGCGGACCTCGTCGTGCTCTCGCGCGACATCTTTGCGGTCTCGCCGCGCGAGATACTCGACACGCGACCGGTACTGACGATGGTGGGCGGGCGTGTCGTGTTCGATGGTGGACACCTGGATAGCCTCTCGTCGCCCCGTGAGCGCGCATGCACGATCTGACCATCATCCTTCGCACGCCGTCGCAGATCGAAGCCGACGTCATCAAGGGCCTGCTCGAAACGCACGGCATCGAAGTACTCGTCACGTCCGACCTCTCCCGTACGGCGTTTCCGTTCTCGTCGAACGAGCTGCGCGTGTCGGTAACCGAAGAGGAGGCCGAGCGCGCGCTGCAGATCATCGAGAGCCACCGCGACGTGACCGGCTCGGGCAGAATCGTGCCGTTTGGCAGCGAGCTCGAACCGCTCGAGCGCGTCATCGGCTATCGCTTTCGCGATCGCGGGCTGCTCGAGCACGCCCTGACCCACCGCTCGCGCGTCCACGAAGACGCGAGCGGCGGCGTCATCGACAACGAGTCGCTGGAGTTCCTCGGCGATTCCATCCTCGGCTTCGTCATCGCCGACATGCTCTTCCGCGAGTTTCCGCAACACAACGAGGGGCAGAAGTCGAAGCTGAAGGCGTCGATCGTGTCAGCCACGTCGCTCGGCCGGCTCGGCGAGCGCATCGGGCTCGGCGAGTACCTGATTCTGGGCCGCGGCGAAGAGAAGACCGGCGGCCGCCAGAAGCTGGCCCTGATCGCCGACGGCTACGAGGCGCTCATCGCGGCAATCTACCTCGATGGCGGCATCGACCCGGTGCGGGCGTTCATCGAGCGGCAGTTCGACGCGCTGATCGAGGAAGCGCACCGCACCGGCGCGCACGCGACGTTCACGGAGGACTACAAGTCGGCGCTCCAGGAATGGCTGCAGTCGCACGACCGCGGGCTTCCGGTCTATCGCCTGGCCGCGGAAGTGGGACCGGCGCATCGCCGGCGGTTCGAGGTCGAAGTCCTGGTCAGGGGTGAGCCGGTGGCGCGGGCGGAAGGCAAGAGCAAGAAGGAGGCGGCGCAGAGCGCCGCCAAGGCGGCACTCTCAATTTTGAATTCTGAATGCTGAATGCTGAAGTGAAGTCGGAATTGACGGAAGACAAAAGACAAATACAAGGACGAAGGTCGCAAGGATCGAAGTTGCAGGACGACAGGGGGCGTCACAATTGAGCTTTCTGAATGTATGCGGGAGCTGCGACGCAGATTGTGCGAGATTTGATGGGAGGGGAGGGTTGCAGAATCTGCCGACCCTCCGTCTTGACCACTTCGCCCTTCACACCAAAGTTGGAAGTTCCAAATTCCCTTCAGCACTCAGCATTCAGCATTGCACTAGTCAATCTCGATGATTCCCCAATTCTTGTCCCGTGCCGTCGTGGGTTCCCCTGCAAGGGCGAGCGCATGCGCGGGCTCGGCGCCTGGCAGCCGGCTCATGACGTATTTGTGCACCTCGCGCACTACGTCGTCGTCGGACGGTGGCGCCGGGCGGCAGTGGAGGCGCACCCACAGACGCAGCATGGGGTCGGCGACGCTGTAGCGCTTCTGGTGCGAGACGATGAGGTCGACGTCCTCGAGCCAGGAGAGGTAGTCCTTCGTCGAGCCTGGCGTGCGGCGCAGACGCAGGGAAATCTCGGTGAGCGTGAGCGGTTCTTCCTCGGCCAGGACCTCGAGGATGGCCTTGAGCGCGCCGTACCCGCGAGCTCGGTGGAGGCGGAGCTCGTAGCAGTACTGGCAATGGAGGGCGAGGGCACCGCCAGGCGCCAGGAGCGCAGCGAGCGCGCTGACCGGATCGACGGCGCCGCGGGTGGCCATCGCCGCGGCGGTGTCGACGAGCATGCGCGCGTAGGCGGGCCGTCCTTCGGAGAGGGCCTGGACCAGCCGCGCGAGCTCGTCGCGCGCGCGGTCGTCCTCGGCCTCGGAGAGGCCGGTGGCGGCGCGGTCGACGTCCGATCCGGCGGGGAGCGTCGCGCGAATCTCGGCGGCGCTGAGCGGCGCCACGTGGATGATCTCGAACTGGGCGGGCGCATCGCGCAACACGCGGAGCGCTCGCGCCGTGTACCGGGACGTCAGAACGAAGCGGTTGCCGTTGGCCGCGAGCGACGCGATGAGATCCCGCAGCACCGAGCGCAGGCCGGGAAAGCTCTCGAACGTCCGCAGTTCCAGGAACTCGTCGAGCAGGAAGGTGGCGGGTGCGTCGCCGGGCGCGCGCGCGGCGCCGAGCCATGCGAGCGTGGCGTCGAACGCCAGGCGGGCGGTGGCATCCGCGCGTCCGGCCGCGGGGCCCGCCTGGAACGCGAACGGCGATACGTCGCGGATCGCCTGGAACAACCGCTCGGGCGTCGTGGCGATGCGCTCGACGTCGATGTACTGGCACGCGCTGCGGCCGAGGAGGTCGCGGACCCGCAAGAGCAACGAGGTGCGGCCGGTGCCGCAGCCCCCGAGGACGACGGGAATTCGGGGGAGGCCGCTCACGGTGCCTTCGAGTGCCGTCAGCACGCGCCGCTCGAGGGACGGACGCTCCGGAATCATCATTGTGCCGTTCCTCCAGCCGAAGGCATGTCGATGCCAGTGCGGCGCGCCGTATCGATTGCGTCCGGGTAGCCGGCGTCCGCGTGGCGCACCACGCCGAGTCCAGGATCGCAGGTCAGGACGCGCTGCAGCTTCTCGTCTGCTTCGCGGGATCCGTCTGCCACGACCACCATGCCGGCGTGCAGAGAGTAACCGATCCCGACGCCGCCTCCATGATGCACCGAAACCCACGTGGCGCCGGACGCCGTGCTGAGCAGTGCGTTCAGCACTGGCCAGTCGGCGATGGCGTCGCTCCCATCCCGCATCGCTTCGGTCTCGCGATTCGGCGAGGCGACGGATCCGGCGTCGAGGTGATCGCGGCCGATGACGATCGGCGCCTTGACCACGCCCCGGCGTACTAGATCATTGATCGCGAGCCCGAACCGCGCGCGGTCGCCGTAGCCGAGCCAGAAGATTCTGGCTGGCAGTCCCTGAAATGCGACGCGCTCGCGCGCGAGGCGGATCC
This sequence comes from uncultured Acidobacteriota bacterium, assembly GCA_963776315.1. GTDB lineage: Bacteria > Acidobacteriota > Vicinamibacteria > Vicinamibacterales > 2-12-FULL-66-21 > DATBJJ01. The sequence goes on along the minus strand of CAVZMJ010000029.1, from coordinate 50,168 downwards.
ACCGGCAGAGCGCCTCGTCCTCACGGAACATCTCGAGCGCCAGTTGGTCGGTCGCCTCGATGTCGCCGGGATCGCCCGAGAGCGCCGCCCACCGGAACGGCCCCTTGCCCTGGCAGAAGAGCGGGCGGATGTACTCGGGCACGAATCCCGGAATGTCGAACGCCTCGGCCACGCCGCCCTGCTGCGCCTGGGCGCGAATGTTGTTGCCGTAGTCGAACACGATCGAGCCGTTGCGCTGGAACCTGAGCATCGCGCGGACGTGTTCAGCCATGGCGGCGACCGAGCGCCGCGTGTACTCGCCGGGGTCGGAGTGCCGCAGCGCCTCGGCTTCGCGGAGCGTGAGGCCGTTCGGCACGTAGCCGTTGAGCGCGTCGTGCGCCGAGGTCTGGTCGGTCACGACGTCCGGTGTCACGCCACGGCGCGCGAGCGCCGGCAGCACATCGGCGGCGTTTCCCTCGAGCGCAATGGACCGGGCCGTTCCCGACTGCTGCCAGCGCTCGACGCAATCGAGGGCGTCGTCCAGGTCGGCGGTCCTTTCGTCGACGTACCGGGTCGCGAGTCGCCGTTCGATCCGGGCGCCATCGACTTCGACCACGAGCGCGACCCCCCCGTTCATGGTTACTGCAAGCGGCTGGGCTCCGCCCATGCCGCCGAGTCCGGCGGTCACGACGAGCCGGCCGGTCAGGCTGCCTCCAAAGTGTCGGCGCGCCAGCTCGGCGAGGGTTTCGTAGGTGCCCTGCAGGATGCCCTGCGTGCCGATGTAGATCCAGCTGCCGGCGGTCATCTGCCCGTACATCGTGAGCCCGCGATCCTCGAGATCGCGGAAATGCGCCCAGGTGGCCCAGGCGGGCACCAGGAGCGCGTTAGCGATGAGCACCCGGGGCGCCCACGGATGGGTGCGGAAGACCGCGACCGGCTTTCCCGACTGCACGACGAGCGTCTCGTCGTGTTCCAGGCGTTGCAAGGTGGTGACGATGGCATCGAAGGCGGCCCAGCTGCGCGCCGCGCGTCCGGATCCGCCGTAGACGACCAGATCGTCTGGACGTTCGGCGACATCGGGGTCGAGGTTGTTCATCAGCATGCGGAGCGCGGCTTCCTGAGGCCAACCCTTGCAGGTGATCGTCGCGCCTCGCGGCGCGCTGACATGGCGGCTGAGGGTGCTCATCGTGCTGAAGTGTGAGTAAGCGTTCCGGCGCGACGCCCATCGACACGTTGCGATGTCGATCGCAGCCGGGCGCGCGCTGAAGGAAGCAATCTAAGAACGTACGCGCGCGTTGTCAATTTGAAATTGAAAAATTTCTTACTTGACTTCTTTGACAATTGGGGCGAGCAGCGATCCGTCGGCGATGCGCTCGGCGATTGCCTCGATGTCCGGCGCCGGCGGCCGATCGACGGTGAGTGCGGGAACGACCGTTCGCACGCGTTCGTGCACGCGCGCGAGCGCCGGTGCGGTGGTGAGCGGCGCAAGGAGATCGATCGCCTGGCACGCGCACAGAATCTCGACGGCGATCACGCGCGTCGCCAGGTCGAGCGCCTGCGCCGCCTTGAGCGCGGCGCCCATGCTCATGCTCACGTGGTCCTCGCGGTTGGCCGAGGTCGGGATCGTGTCGACGCTGGCGGGATGCGCGATCGTCTTGATCTCCGAGGTGAGCGCCGCGGCGGTGACCTGCGCCATCATGTAGCCCGACTGCAGGCCGCTGTCCGCCGTGAGGAAGGCGGGAAGGCCGCTCAAGGCGGGATTGACGAGACGATCGGAGCGACGCTCGCTGATGGTGGCGAGCTGCGCGAGGGCGATGACGGTAACGTCGGCCGCGATCGCGACCGGCGCGCCGTGGAAGTTGCCGCCCGACACAATCTCGTCTTCGGCTTCGCTCTCGCCGGGGAAGACCATCGGGTTGTCCGTGGCGGCGTTGGCCTCGGTCATGAGGAGGCTGCGCGCGAAGGTCAGCGCTTCGCGCGCAGCGCCATGCACCTGGGCGGCGCAGCGCAGGGAGTACGCATCCTGTACGCGTCCGCAGTGCTCGTGCGACCGGTTGATGGCGCTGTCGGTGAGCAGCCGGCGGATGTTGCCGGCCGAGGTCATCTGTCCCGGGTACGGCCGCGCGGCGTGGATGCGGGCATCGAAGGGGTGCACGGACCCACGGAGGCCGTCGATCGAGAGTGCCGCCGCGACGTCGGCGGTGCGGGCGAGCCGCTCGGCCCCGGCGACCGCCAGCGCGGCGACCGCGGTCGAGGGCTGTGTTCCGTTGATGAGCGCGAGCCCCTCCTTGGGCCCGAGCGTCACCGGCGACAACCCCGCGGCTGCCAGTGCCTCCTGTCCGCCGCGCAGCATCGTATCGTCGCCGACCCACGCGTGTCCTTCGCCGATCAGCACCAGCGAGACGTGCGCGAGCGGGGCCAGGTCGCCGCTCGCGCCGACTGACCCGCGACTTGGTACCCTCGGGTGGACGCGGCGGTTCAGGAGATCGAGCAATCGCTCGAGCGTCGCGCGCCGGATCCCTGAGAAACCCTTGGCCAGGACGTTCGCGCGGAGCGCCATCGCCGCGCGCACCGCCCGGACCGGGAGCGGATCGCCGACGCCGGCGGCGTGGCTGCGCAGCAGGTTGACCTGCAGCGCGCCGAGCGCCTCTCGTGGGATGGCGGTTTCGGCCAGCGCGCCGAAGCCTGTGTTGATGCCGTAGACCGGCGTGTCGCTGAGCGCCTGACGGTCGACGACGGCGCGCGCCGCGTCGACGCGCGCCGCGGCGTCTGGCGCGAGCCCTACGACGGTATGGTCGTCGGCGATGGCCAGGAGCTCGTCGAGGGTCAGGCTGGCGCCGGTCAGAAGGATCATCGACACGTGGTGGAACGGAAGCCTTCGCGGTGATTGAAGGTAGAATACAGCAGCCATGAACCTAGCAGTACTTGGAGCGCAGTGGGGAGACGAAGGGAAGGGCAAGATCGTCGACCTGCTGACGCCGAACTTCTCGATCGTCGCCCGCTATCAGGGCGGGCACAACGCCGGTCATACCGTCTACGCCAACGGGCGCAAGTTCGTGCTCCGGCTCCTGCCGTCGGGCATCCTGCATCCGGGCATCACGTGCGTCATCGGCAACGGCGTCGTCGTCGATCCGACCGCGCTCTTCGCCGAGATCGACGAGCTCGCGCAGGCCGGCATCCACATTGGCGATCGCCTCGTTGTCAGCGACAAGGCGCACCTCATCCTGCCGTACCATCGCGAGCTCGATTTGCTGAGCGAGGCGCGGCGCGGCGAGCGTCGCATTGGAACCACTTCCAGAGGCATCGGACCGGCCTACGAAGACAAGATCGCGAGGCGCGGCATCAGGGTTGGCGATCTGGCGAACCCGTCGGGACTGGCCGAGGCCGTGAAGCACAACGTCGCCGCGCGCAACCGGCTGATTGCCGAATCGACGATGGACTGGCAGCAGGTGCTCGACGATCTGGGACGCGCCTGGCAGCGGATGGCGCCGTGGGTCAAGGATGTCTCGCTATTGCTGACGGAGGCGCGCGAAGCGGGCCGCGCGATCATGTTCGAAGGCGCGCAGGGCACACTGCTCGACATCGACCACGGCACCTATCCGTACGTGACCTCGTCGAACGCCACCATCGGCGGCGTCTGCACCGGACTTGGCATCGGGCCGCGCGCAATCGATACGGTGCTCGGCGTGGCCAAGGCGTACACGACGCGCGTCGGCGAAGGGCCGTTACCCACGGAGCTCACAGGCGCCATCGGCGATCGACTGCGGGAAACTGGAAAGGAGTTCGGCGCCGTGACCGGGCGCCCGCGGCGATGCGGCTGGTACGACGCGGTCGCCGTCCGCTACGCCGTGCGCGTGAATGGACTCAACGCGCTGGCGCTCACCAAGCTCGACGTCCTCGACGGGCTGCCCGAACTGCAGGTGTGCACGGCCTACCGGTGCCACGGTCAGACGCTCAAGGAAATGCCGGGCGACACGGCGCAGCTCGCCGCGTGCGAGCCCCTCTACGAGACGCTGCCCGGGTGGAGCGCGCCAACGCAGGGCCGTCAGAGTTACGACGACCTCCCGCGCGAGGCGCGCGCCTACGTGGCGCGGCTCGAAGAGATCACGGGCGTGCCGGCGGCCATCGTGTCGACCGGGTCGGGCCGACAGGAAACGATCCTGCGCGAGGGAGTGCTGAGCCCGGGGCTGGCGATTCGCTGATAGTTGATAGATGACGGGGGAGAGCGGCTGCGGTTCGAACCTTACAGTTTGAACTTGGAGCAGTAGTCGTCCATGGCGGCGGCGTCGGCGTCGGCGAACTCGACCCCGGCGCGATACCGCGGCGGCTCGGTCGGCTTGGGCAGCTCGAACTTGGCCCACGCGACGGCGCCCCGGAACCGCATCACGAAGTCGTCGGTCGGCACGCTGATCCGCACGCGCTGGTTCGGGCGCAGGATGGTAGCGGAGATGACCTGTGCCCCCATGACCGACAGGTCGACGAGGTTCGCCGGGTTGCCATCCAGCTGAATCTCCACACCCTGACGAATCCGGAACCGCGCCGCTCGTCGAGTGCCATGCCAGTCAAGCTGACGCGCCGTGTCGTCGAGCGTGACGGCCGGATCCGATTCGTACTCGCGCTCCCGTGATTCGGTGCCCCCGGCATACGCGGGCGCGACCACTGCCGGTTCGGCCACCGCGCCGCGGGACACGACGCGCGTGTAATCCCCGGTGTGCGACATCACGCGAATCTCGGCCTGGGACACCTGCGGGTCGGTCTTGATCCGGTTGATGAGGGCGGCGCCGCGCGGCGTGGCCGCAAACAGGCGCTCGAGGACGATCAGGCGAGGGCGCTGCTCGAGAATGGTCTGGAGCGCCTGGATCGGTTCGGTATCGGCGAACGTGAGGAGCTCTCCCTCGTCGGCCAGACGCTCGCAGAGGGAGGGCGTCAGGTTGAGGGCTGCGATGATCACCGCGGGCGCAGACATCGTGTCAGTTTACCATGCAGCCGAGACCCGTCGTTTCTATAATGAGGATGTGCGACCGCGACACACCCCCAGAGCCGTGCTCTTCGATCTCGACGACACGCTGTTCGATCACGAACGGGCCGCGCGTGTCGCGCTGGCGCGTGTGCACGAGGCGCACCGCGCCTTCACAGAATGGCGCTTCGATGCGTTCGAGCAGGCGCACTCGCAGGCCCTCGAGGAGCTTCACGTCCAGGTCCTGGCCGGCGAGCGCACGGTCGACGACGCCCGGGAGGAACGGTTCCGGCGGCTCTTCGCCGCGTCGGACGTGCCGGCCGACGCCGAGCGCGTACGGGCGACGGCGGCCGTGTATCGCGAAGCGTACCTCGCGGCGAGACGCCCGGTCCTCGGCGCGCTCGAAGTCCTCACCGCGCTCAAGCCCCGCGTTCTGGTCGGCATCGTCTCCAACAACCTGCTCGACGAGCAGCAGGCCAAGATCAGCGTCTGTGGGTTCGGCCCGTACGTCGACGCGCTCGTTGTTTCGGAAGCCGTGGGCGTTGCCAAACCCGATCCGGCGATCTTCGCGCACGCGCTCGACGAGCTCGATTGCGCACGCGAGGACGCGGTGATGATCGGCGACTCGTGGGTGGCTGACATCGTTGGCGCCCGCGCGGCAGGCATTCGGCCAATCTGGTTCAATCGTGCGCGCCGCCAGGCGCCCGATTCGTCAGCCTGCGTGTGCGAGGTCTTCACCCTGGCGCCGATGGACGAGTTGATGGCCGCCGTCTTTTACGCTGACCGACCGTCAGACCTCGGGACCGACATCCGTTGCGCATCGGCATAGATCTCGGCGGAACGAAGATTGAAGTCATTGCCCTCGACGCCGGTGGGCGCGAGCGGTTTCGTCAACGCGTCCCGACGCCGCGAGGCGACTACCGAGCGACGATCGAGGCTGTGGCATCGCTCGTCGCGCAAGCCGAGGTCGTCGTCGGCCCGTCCACCGTCGGGATCGGGATGCCCGGCGTCGTCTCGCCCGCCACAGGTCTTGTGAAGAATGCCAACTCGACGTGGCTGAACGGCCGCCCGCTGTCCGAGGACCTGGCGGCGAGGCTCGACCGTCCCGTGCGGCTCGCGAACGATGCGAACTGCTTCGCGCTCTCGGAAGCTACCGACGGGGCAGCTGCGGGGTTGCCCGTGGTCTTCGGGGTCATCCTCGGGACCGGGGTGGGCGGCGGCCTGGTCGTCAACGGTCACGTCATCACTGGAGCGAATGCGATTGCGGGGGAGTGGGGCCACAATCCGCTCCCCTGGCCCGAGGCAACTGAGTTGCCCGGTCCGCCGTGCTACTGCGGACGTACCGGGTGCCTCGAGACGTTTCTTTCGGGTCCTGGCCTGGCGCGAGACCACCAGGCCGCGACTGGCTGCGAAGTCGATCCAGCCGGCATCGTCGCCGGCGCCGCGGCCGGGGATGCTGGCGCAATAGAGTCCGTCTCCCGCTACGAACGTCGTCTCGCCCGCGGTCTCGCGTCAGTGATCAACGTGTTCGATCCGGATGCGGTCGTTCTCGGCGGCGGCCTGTCGAACATCTCCCGCTTGTACGAACGCGTCCCGAAGCTCTGGATCGAGTTCGTCTTCTCGGATGCCGTCGTGACGAAGCTTGTCCGGGCGGTTCACGGGGACTCGAGCGGCGTCCGCGGTGCCGCCTGGCTCTGGAACTGAATGGTGTCTGGAATCAATCTAGGTGGCTGGCACTTCTTTTACCTTTCAGGGAAGGTGCCAGCCACTTCAGGGAAGCTGCCAGCCACCGTTCTTCGGAATTGCCTGGTTGACGCGTGGTCGCGACCGCGAATAGTCTGGGACTCGAGATGACCACCGATCACCGTTTGAGCGCCAAGACACAGGTCGAGGCCTTGATCGCGATGCTCCGCGCGGACCCCGGGCAGGAGCAGTTGCAACCAGTCGTCGATGAGTGCGAAGCCCTGTCGCGCGCGATCGCGGCCTTTCATATCGAGGGGATTCGCTTCCGCATGTTCAACGTCGACCGCCTGCTGACCCGCGGCGGCCTTGCGGTGCCGGCGGCCGCGGCACCAGTATTCGCCGACGTTCGCCGCGAGCTCGAGGCCGCCGGGTTCCACACCAGGTCGCACCAAGCTCCGCCCACGACGTCAGCATGAGTGAAGAGACCGACCCCACACGCGGGGCGACAGGCCGCGCGCGGATCGAGGTGCCAGACCTCAGCGAGCGCGGCGGCCTCAAGAACGGCGCGCCACAGCGCTCCGATGAGCGTCTCTTCATGCAGTTGCTGGCGTTCGGCGGTTGCCGCGACGTTCAAGCCGTGGCACGCCATCTTGAAGGGGCTCGGATCTGCTGCGTCTTGTACGAGGACCTGAACGACCCTCGCGGCATCGCTGTGTTGGCCGTGGCCGAGGATCCCAATCACTTCGTTGAATTGGTACGTCCGTCTCTCGCGAGCGGGCCGTTCGAACCATTGGTGGCGAAGCCCGATTACACGATGTTCGGCCGCACCTATGCGCTCGGCTACGAGCCCGACTTGCGAGACACGCTGATCGATCGGCCGCGCCGAACGGTGCTCAATCCCGCGTGGCGCTGGGCGACGTGGTACCCCTTGCGGCGGAGCGGCCGCTTCTTCCAGCTGACGCCGGACGAGCAGCGCACCATCCTCGCCGAGCACGGCGCTGTCGGCAAAACCTTCGGCTCGGCCGATCTCGCGCACGACGTCCGGCTGGCCTGTCACGGCCTCGACCGCGACGACAACGACTTCGTGATCGGCCTCATCGGCAAGGAGCTCTTCCCCTTGTCCGCGCTCGTTCAGGCGATGCGCAAGACCCAGCAGACCTCGCTCTATCTGGATCGCCTCGGCCCGTTCTTCGTCGGCCGCGCCCTATGGCAGTCGCCAGCCTAACTCGGGCGTGACGTCCCGGCCGCGGGAATATGCCATACTTCACGACGAGATGCTGAAAGCCGTTCGGGGTGCCTGGCTGCGGAGTACGAAGGACCCTTTGCGTGCGGCTCTGGGCCCGCTCGAGCGGTCCGTGATGGACGCGATCTGGCGCGGCGGGCACCTGTCGGTTCGCGAGGTTCAGGCGCAGCTCGGCGGCCCGGCCGCCTACACGACGGTCATGACCACGCTCGACCGGCTCTTCAAGAAGGGGCTGGTCCACCGGCAGCGCGAGGGCCGCGCCTTCCTCTACACCGCCGCCCTCGAACGCCACGAGCTCGAGGCGACGATGACGACGGGGCTGGTCAATGGAATGCTGTCGGGCGGCCCTGGGGCGACCCGTCCGTTCCTCTCCAACCTCGTCGATGCGGTTGGAGACAGCGACGACGCGCTCCTCGACGAGCTCGAGCGTCTCGTGCGCGACAAGCGCGAGCGGCTGAAAGATCAGACAAGAGATCAGAACCAGGATCACCTCGAGACGGACCAGATCAAGACGCCAAAGGCGCCGCGGGAGGGCGAGCGATGAGGCTGGTCCTATCGAGCGTGCTGCTGGGCCTGGTCTGGTTCGTGGCTGTCAATGCCGTGGTGACGCTTGCGGCGTGGACGTGCGGGCGCTGCCTCATTCGCCGGTCAGGTCACGTCGGCGCGAGCCGTTTGCTCGTCCTGCGGCTGCTCCCCGCCGCCGTCTCGTCACTCTTCGTGCTGGCGGTGTTCCTCCCGGCGCACTGGCGGTTCGAGCCCGCGGATTCGGACGAGTCCTTTGGCGTCGTGCTCGGCATGACGGCCGCGCTGGGCCTGTGGCTTGTGCTCCGCGCCACGAGCCGCGCCCTTCGCGTCGGCCTCGCCGGCCATCACTTCGCCGCAGTCGTGCGGCAGGCCGCGAGGCGCGAAGATGGCGTCGCCATCGAGAGCTTCGTCCTCAAGGGTCTGCCGGGAGTATCGCTGGCCGGGATCTGGCGACCGCGAATCCTGATCGGTTCGGAGGTGCGGGCAGCGCTGACGCCGTCCGAGCTCGATCTGGCGATTTCACATGAGATTGCCCACCGGCGTTCGCGCGACAACTTGAAGCGCTTTCTCGTGTTCTGCGCGCCTGACATGTTCGGGTGGACCGCTGTGGCCCGGCAGATCGAGGAGCGATGGCAGGCCGAAGCGGAGTGCGAGGCTGATGCGCACGCGGTCAGAGGAGATGGCCAGCGCGCGGTCGTGCTCGCTGCGGCGCTGGTGAAGGTGGCCCGCCTCGGCAGCGTGGGCTCCGTTCCCGCGATTTCCCCCGCGTGGACCTCCAGCGCGTTTCACGTGCCGACGCTGCTCGAGATGCGCGTGCGGCGCCTGGTGTCTGGTTGCGCGCTGCCTCCACCCTCAGTCGCGACGGCAGGGTGGTCCGGCACTGCCATCAGCGCGTGCGTCGCGGCCGGCGTGTGGCTGCTTGGAGTTGCGGACGCACTTCATCTGATCACTGAGGCCATGGTGACCCGTCTGCCGTAGCCATGCCTGACATTCGCTGACAAATTTGGACCATCCATCAAGGCCATCCTTCCGGCTTCAGACCTGCAGACGGGTCGGACGCTGCTCGGCTCCCCGCTCGAAGCGAACTGAATCTCCCGCCGAAGCTCGGCAGTTCCTGGGCGCAACAAAATTGCGTGCGGCAACACAAAGCTGCTGTACGGGCGTGAGCTGTCAGTGGGCGTCGACGGCATAACAGTTTTGAATCAGTAGCGTACGGTCGCGAACTGCGGCGGCACGGATCCTGCACCAGCCTGGTTGCAGCTCCCACCATGATTCATGCCCCCGCATAGTCCAAACCAAGAATCTTTCACGCTCGGAGACTGGTGCCTGCGCGTGGCCCACCACGCGTTTGTGATTGTCCTCGTAGTGACGACGGCAATCGCGCTGTCGGCCCAGACGGTCGTGGACCCGCAGTTTGTGGAGTTCTCGCCATCCCCCGATCACAATACGCTCGCCGCTGACGGCACGCCTCTCGTCCAGGGATACTCCCTCACGTTCTACGTCGTGGGATCCTCGGTTGCGTTCGACACGATGAATCTTGGCAAGCCAGCCCCGAACGCCGGCATCATCCGCGTCGACTTCCTTCCCCTCCGACACACTACCCCGACGCCCGGCGTGGTGTACGAGGCCCGCGTTGCGGCGATTGGGCCCGGGGGCTCGACCGCCAGCACCGTGTCGAACGGATTCTCGTTCCAGGGGGCCTGCACCTATGCGCTGTCGACGACGAACCAATCGATCGTCGCCGGCGGCGGGACGGGATCGACCACTGTCACGTGCACCTACTGGGTGTGCATGGACAGTCGTCAACAGTGATCCGTCGTGGCTGACGGTGACGAGCGGTGCGAGCGGCAGCGGGAACGGCACGGTCGCCTTCAGTGCGTCCGCCAATCCGAACGGCACGCCGCGCAGCGCGACGCTGACGATCGGCGGACAGATCTTCACGGTGAATCAGTTGGCAGTGGGCTGCACCTACTGCACTCTCGTCGACAAATCAACCGGTCGTCGCCGCCGGCGGGACGGGGTCGACCACTGTCACGGCCCCGACCGGGTGTGCATGGACGGGTGTCAGCAACGCCACGTCGTGGCTGACGGTGACGAGCGGCGGCAGCGGCAATGGGAACGGTGCGGTCGCGTTCAGCGCGACCGCGAATCCGAACGGCACGCCGCGCAGTGGGACGTTGACGATCGGCGGCCAGACCTTCACGGTGAATCAGGCGGCAGTGGGCTGCACCTATGCACTCTCGTCGACGAACCAATCGGTCGTCGCCGCCGGCGGGACGGGGTCGACCAATGTCACCGCACCGACGGGGTGTGCGTGGACGGGCGTCAGCAACGCCACGTCGTGGCTCTCGGTGACGAGCGGCGGCAGCGGCAATGGGAACGGTACGGTCGCGTTCAGCGCGACCGCGAATCCCAACGGCACGCCGCGCAGCGGGACGCTGACGATCGGCGGTCAGACCTTCACGGTGAATCAGGCGGCAGTGGGTTGCACCTATGCGCTCTCGTCGACGACCCAATCGGTCGTCGCCGCCGGCGGGACGGGGTCGACCAATGTCACAGCACCAACCGGGTGTGGGTGGACGGGCGTCAGCAGCGACCCGTCGTGGCTGACGGTGACCAGCGGCGCAACTGGCAGCGGGAACGGTGCGGTCGCCTTCAGCGCGACGGCGAATCCCAACGGCACGGCGCGCAGCGGGACGTTGACGATCGGCGGTCAGACCTTCACGGTGAATCAGACCGGAGTCCCCTGCAGCTACTCGCTCTCGCCGACGAACCAATCGGTCGTCGCTGGCGGCGGGACGGGGTCGACCAATGTCACAGCACCGACCGGGTGTGGGTGGACGGGCGTCAGCAGCGACCCGTCATGGCTGACAGTGACCAGCGGCGCAACTGGCAGCGGGAACGGTGCGGTCGCCTTCAACGCCACCGCGAATCCCAACGGCACGCCGCGCAGCGGGTCGTTGACGATCGGCGGCCAGACCTTCACGATCAATCAGGCCGGAGTCCCTTGCACCTACTCGCTCTCGCCGACGAACCAATCGGTCGTCGCTGGCGGCGGGGCGGGGTCGACGAGCGTCACGGCACCGAACGGGTGTGCGTGGACGGGTGTCAGCAACGACACGTCTTGGCTGACGGTGACGAGCGGTGCGATCGGCAACGGGAACGGCACGGTGGCCTTCAGCGCGACTGCGAATCCGAACGGCACGCCGCGCGGCGGGTCGTTGACGATCGGCGGTCAGACCTTCACAGTCAATCAGGTCGGTGTCACCTGCAGCTACTCGCTCTCGCCGGCGGGCCAGTCGGTCGTCGCTGCCGGCGGGACAGGGTCGACGAGCGTCACGGCACCGAACGGGTGTGCGTGGACGGGTGTCAGCAACCACACGTCATGGTTGACGCTGACGAGCGGTGCGAGCGGCAACGGAAACGGCACGGTCGCGTTCAGCGCGACCGCGAATCCGAACGGCACGCCGCGCAGCGGGACGTTGACAATCGGCGGCCAGACTTTCACGGTGACGCAGGCGGCGGTGGCCTGCACCTATGCTTTGTTGCCGGCGAGTCAATCGGTTGTGGCTGGCGGCGCAACCGGATCGACCAGTGTCACGGCGCCAACAGGGTGTGCCTGGACTGGTGTCAGCAACGACACGTCATGGCTGACGGTGACGAGCGGCGCAACTGGCAGCGGAAATGGCACGGTCGCGTTCAGCGCGACCGCCAATCCGAACGCGAGTCAGCGCGGCGGGACGCTGACGATCGGCGGCCAGACCTTCACCGTCACGCAGGCGGCTGCTCCCTGCACGTTCAGCGTGTCGCCGACAAATCCGGCCATCATCGCCAGTGCCGCCAGCGGTTCGACGGGCGTCACTGCGCCGGCCGGATGCGCCTGGACTGCCGTCAGCAATAGCACCGCGTGGTTGACCGTCACGAGCGGCGCCACGGGCAGTGGCAACGGCTCCGTGGGGTTCAGCGCAACGGGGAATGTCAGCGCCACGCCGCGAGTCGGATCGCTGACGGTTGCGGGCCAGACAGTCACGGTGACCCAGGCGGGTGTGGGGTGCACGTTCACGATCTCTTCGAACAGCCTGTCGGTGCCTGCCGCCGGGGGCGCGGGTTCGACAAACGTGACTTCGCCCGCGGGCTGCCCCTGGTCCGCGGCCGCCAACGACAACTGGATTACCGTGACGAGCGGCGCCAGCAGCAGTGGGAATGGGTCGGCCGGCTTCAGCGTCGCTGCCAATCCGAATGCTTCGGCACGAACCGGTACCCTCACCATCGCGTCGCAGACGTTCACGGTGACTCAGGCGGCAGCTGCCTGCACCTTCACCCTCACGCCGGCGAGTCAGTCGGTGGTCGCAAGCGGCGGTACCGGATCGACGAGTGTGGCAACCCCCACAGGCTGTGCGTGGACGGCCGTGAGCAACGCCACTGCCTGGCTGAGCGTCAGCGCGGGAGCCAGCGGCAATGGCAACGGCACCGTGATCTTCGCCGCCGCCGCAAACCCGGCTCCACAGACGCGTTCCGGCACGGTGACGATCGGCGGCCAGGCCTTCACCGTCAACCAGGCCGCGGCCAGTTGCGACGTCACGCTCTCGTCCACGGTCCAGGCCGTCGCCTCGACGGGCGGCACGGGGTCGACGAACGTCACCGTCCTCACCGGCTGCACCTGGACGGCCGTCAGCAACAACACCAGCTGGCTGACGGTCACGGGTGGCTCGAGTGGGAACGGCAACGGTACGGTCACGTTCAGCGCTGCGGCCAACACGCTGACGCAGCAGCGTACCGGCACCATCACAATCGCGGGGCAAACGTTCACGCTCAATCAGGACCCGGCCGGGTGCGCGTTCTCGATCTCGCCCACGAGCCAGTCCGTCGCGTCGTCGGGCGGGAACGGATCTGCGACGGTTACGACGACGACCGGCTGCAACTGGACGGCGTCGAGCGGCGTCGCCTGGATCACCATTACCGCCGGGGGGACCGGGTCGGGTGCGGGCTCGACGTCGTTCACGACTGCGCCGAACACGAGCGCGTCGGCGCGCACGGGCGCCCTGACGATTGCCGGACGTCTTTTCACGGTGACCCAGGCGCCCAACACCTGCAGCTATTCACTGACGCCAGCGAGCCGCACCCACATCGGCGCCGGCGGCTCGGGGACCATCACGGTCGGGACGGCGAGCGGGTGCAACTGGACCGCGTCGACGGGGCAGTCGTGGATCACCGTCAGCGGCAGCGGCACGGCGTCCGGTTCCGCGAGTTACACCGTCCAGGCGAACACGACGGGGAGCAACCGCACCGGTGCCATCAGCATCGGCACGCAGGTCTTCACCGTGATCCAGAACACGGGCGGTGGCACCACCACGCCGGTCGCGCCTGCCGGTCTACGGATTGTGGTGACCGGAGGGTCGGAGTAGGGCAGGGATCAGGCTCAACCTCAAGGCTCAGGGCTCAGGGCTCAGGAAAAGCACTCAGATCTAAGTCGTAGGATTGGGATCTGTAGGATCTTGCCTGAGCCCTGAGCCTGAGCCTTGACCCTGACCCCGTCTATCGCGGACATCCGAGCTCCGCGCACACACGATCGAGGAGCAGCGTCGAGCCGGCGGCGGCCGAGGCGGCGTTGCGCAGCGTTCCGGGGTCGGACGTTCGGAAAGCCTCGAGCCGCAGCCGCGTCGCCATCAGCGCCAGCGTCGTCGACTGGATCAGCATGTCGTGCTGCGAGCGCAGGCTGTCGGGTGCCTTGGTCCCGGCCAGCTCCGCCCTGAGCCTCTCGAACTCCTCGATAGCCAGCTGGATGCGGTCCACAGTCTGATTCTCGGCGTTGTCGAGCGACGCCAGCAACGGCTCCTGCAACCGGAGGCGATAAATTGCCGGCGAGACCAGTCGCCTGTACCTTTCCACGTCTTTCGCTGGCGGCGGCGGCAGACTCGGCGGCGGTGACGCCGCCCGAGGAGGTGCGGACGCTGGTGATGACGACCTGGCGGGTGGGCCTTCCGGAATTGAAGGGGCTGGTATGCCCGCAGGAGCAGTCGCGAGTGTGGCCGCGGACGCTGGTGGCTCGACTGCGGGGGGAGTGGGTTCTCGCTCAACGGATGATGGCGCCGGAACGGGCGCAGTCCCACTCGAGAGCTGCCGCGGCGCTCCGCCGAGGATTACTCGAACGCCGCCCGGTCCCGGCTCCAGGCGATACGACTGAGGCGCGACGACGTCGAGGACGACTCGAGTCACGAGAGGCTTGACGCTGTGGACGCTGGCGCGTACGCGGTGGAGGCGTGGGTCGCTGCTGGAGGTGACCGCCGGGGCCTTCAGCGCGACGCCAGGGAAATCAAAATAGATGCGCGGCGGTCCATCCACGACTCCCGACGAGGGGATTGGCAACGTCCCTGTTGCCTCGATGGCGACGACAAGCGTCGGGTGACTGACCGTCACCGTGATCGCCCGGATGGTGGTCGTTGGCGCCACCTGTCCTTCGGCACGCACCGGTCCCACGCTCACCATCGCACCCAGCCAGGCAACGCCGGCCATCAAGATGCGTACGAGGGCGACATGTACGCGGCGGGAGGCTGGCCTTCGAAGAGACATTCTGCTGCAGCTCGTCTGGCCGTGTTGCACGTGATGTCCGCGGCTGAGCTTTTCCCGCGGTCTCCTGTTCGAGGACAAGGCTATCGGAGGGACAGGGCCGAGTCCACAAAACTCGTCGCGGGAGTGTCAAAGTGCGAACGCCTTTTTGTCACCCGTGGAGTTAACTCTTGTCTCGAACGAAGTCGTGATCGCGCAAAAACACTGAGCAATTCGTGCGATATTTTTGTAATTTGCGCAAGGCAGGCTCGTTGCTACCGTCCCGGTCCGCGGAGGTTCTCGATGAGACTGGGTGTGGGGCGACTGCTGCTCGCCATTGCTTCGGTCGCGGTCCGGATGGGCGGCGATCACAACACGGCGGATCTCCTCGCCTTCGCGTTTCTCGGGGCCGCGACCCTCGCGCTCTACCGTACGCGAGACCTCCGCGCCCCAGTCCGGATCGCCCGTTCCTGAGCCGCTTCCCCGGCTGAACCTGCCATAATGTCGGGCGCACCATGCCCGAAGTGTCCAGCATTCCCGTGGCGGACGCTCGCGACGATATCGGTCCGACCGGTGTCATCAACTGCGCCGCGTACTCGGCCGGCCAGCGTGTAGCCGATCTGCCGATCTGCGACATCCATGGTGTGCTCGCGCACGGCGACCGTTTCATCTGGATCGGCCTGAACGAGCCGCGCGAGGAGATTCTGCGCGAGGTGCAGCGCGAGTTCAACCTGCACGACCTGGCGATCGAAGACGCCCTCAGCGCGCACCAGCGTCCCAAGCTCGAGCTCTACGAAGGATCGCTCTTCGTCGTCCTGCGAACCGCGCAGCTCCTTCCGGGCGGCACCGGGCTCGAGTTCGGCGAGACGCACGTGTTTGTCGGCGAGCGCTACATCATCTCGGTCCGTCACGGGTCCCTGAAGTCGCACGTGGGGCTGCGGGCGCGCTGTGAGGCGGCGCCGCACCTGCTCAGCAAGGGGCCAGGGTTCGTCCTCTACGCGCTCATGGACTTCATCGTCGATCAATACCTCCCGATCGTCGAGGCGCTCGAAGAGCAGCTCGAGACGCTCGAAGAGGAGATCTTCGGCGAGCGGTTCGATCGCCAGACGACCGGCCGCATCTATCGGCTCAAGCGCGACCTGCTCGCCCTCAAGCGCGCGGTGTCGCCGCTCGTCGACGTGTGCAATCGCCTGATGCGGTATGACATCAGCCTGATTCCGGAGGACACGCGGCCGTACTTTCGGGACGTCTACGATCACGTCGTCCGGATGAACGAAATGATCGACAACCTTCGCGAGCTCCTGACGACCGCGCTCGAGGCCAACCTGTCGCTGATTTCGGTGTCGCAGACCGAGCACACCAAGCGGCTCGCCGCGTGGGCCGCGATCATCGCCGTGCCGACGATGATCGCCGGCGTGTATGGCATGAACTTCGACACCATGCCCGAGCTGCACTGGCAGTACGGCTATCCGGTCACCATGGTGCTCATGCTGGGCGCGTGCGCGGCGCTCTTTTTCGGCTTCCGCCGGTCGGGATGGCTGTGAGGGAGACCAGAGAAAGTTTGAAGTCGGACGTTGGGCGCGATCAGCAGACGCTGAGCATTGATGGGAGGATGAATGGAGTCGGTACTCGCAGAAGCGGTTGGCACGATGGTGCTCGTGCTGCTGGGCGACGGCGTCGTCGCCAACGTCCTGCTCGCCAGATCGAAAGGGCAGAACTCGGGCTGGATCGTCATCACCGTCGGTTGGGGTGTGGCGGTCACGCTCGGTATCTATGCTGTCGGACGGATCAGCGGCGCGCACCTCAATCCGGCCGTGACGGTGGGGCTCGCGACGATTGGCAGCTTTCCCTGGGCGAACGTGCCCGGCTATGTGGCCGCCCAGGTGGCCGGCGCGTTCATCGGCGCGGCGCTCGTCTGGCTGGCGTACCTGCCCCACTGGGTTCTCACGACCGACACGGACGCAAAGCTCGGAGTCTTCTGCACGGCCCCGGCGGTCAGCAATCCCGTCGCGAACATCATCACCGAAGTGATCGGCACGGCGATGCTTCTTTTCGGCGTGCTGGCGATTGGTGCGAACGCACAGGAGTTCTCACGCCCGGGTGACGTGAATCTCGCGGTGGTTTTCCGCGGATTCCAGCCCCTCCTCGTCGGGCTTCTCGTGCTGGGCATTGGTCTCTCTCTCGGCGGCCCGACGGGTTACGCGATCAATCCCGCGCGGGACTTCGGTCCGCGGCTCGCGCACGCACTTCTCCCGATCGCCGGCAAGCGCGATTCGAACTGGGGCTACGCATGGATCCCCATCGTCGGTCCTCTCATCGGAGGCGTGCTTGGCGCGCTTCTGTTCAATGTGGTCGGGTTCCAGTAAACCGCCTCGAACGGGCAGATTCCTGGGATCGGGGACCAGGGATCAGGGAATCGCGGTACGTCGACCGCTGGAATCAACTCGCCGCTCATGCTGGCGACGACCCCTGGACCCCTGATCCCTGACCCCCGGGACGGAGATCAGGGATCAGACTGCTCAGGACACGAATCAGTAACACGCGCAGCGGAGAAGCGATGACCCAATACGTCGGAGCACTGGATCAGGGGACGACGAGCACGCGGTTCATGGTGTTCGATGCGGGCGGCAACGAGATCGCGCGACACCAGCTCGAGCACGAGCAGATCATGACGCAGCCCGGCTGGGTCGAGCACGATCCGCTCGAGATTGCGGAACGCACGAACACCGTGATCGCCGGCGCGCTTCGGCACGCCAGCCTCTCGGCTCGCGATCTGGCGGCGATTGGCGTGACCAACCAGCGCGAGACGACTGTCGTCTGGAACCCGAAGACCGGGCGCCCGTGGTACAACGCGATTGTCTGGCAGGACACGCGCACCGATCGAATCGTCAGCGCGCTCGACCGCACGCCCGCCGGTAAGATTATCCGCGAGCGCACGGGCCTCCCGCCGGCGACCTATTTCTCCGGCGCCAAGTTTCAGTGGATTCTCGATCACGTCGACGGTGTCCGCGACGCCGCGGCCCGCGGCGAAGCCGTGTTCGGGACGATCGACAGCTGGGTAATCTGGAATCTGACCGGCGGCGTCGACGGCGGTGCGCACGTCACCGACGTCACCAACGCCAGCCGGACCATGCTGATGGACCTGCGCACGCTGGCCTGGGACGACGAGCTGCTCGGGTTCTTCGGCATTCCGCGCGCGTCGCTTCCGGAGATCCGCCCGTCATCCGATCGACGGTCGTACGGAATGACGCGCCGCCACGGCCCTGTCGGCGGGGAGGTGCCCGTCAGCGGCGATCTCGGCGACCAGCAGGCGGCCACCGTGGGTCAGGTCTGCACGCTGCCGGGCGAGGCGAAAAACACGTATGGCACCGGCAACTTCATGCTGCTCAACACCGGGAAGCAGATCGTTCCGTCGAAGGCAGGGCTCCTGACCACGGTCTGCTACAAGCTCGGCGATTCCGACGCGATCTATGCGCTCGAGGGATCGATCGCGGTCACCGGCTCGGCTGTCCAGTGGCTGCGCGATCAGCTCGGGATCATCAAGTCCGCAGCGGAGATCGAGACGCTCGCCGCAACCGTTGACGACGCGGGCGGCGCGTACTTCGTGCCGGCATTTTCCGGACTCTTTGCGCCGTACTGGCGCTCGGATGCCCGAGGCGCGATCGTCGGGCTCTCGAGGTTTCACAACCGGGGACACCTCGCCCGCGCCACGCTCGACGCGATTTGCTTTCAGACACGCGCCGTTCTCGATGCGATGGTGGACGATTCCGGCGTCCGCCTCGAGCTCCTGAAAGTCGATGGCGGCGCGACCGTCAACGACACGCTCATGCAGCTGCAGGCCGACGTACTGGGTGTTCCCGTCGTCCGGCCCGTGGTTGCCGAGACAACTGCGCTCGGCGCGGCGTACGCCGCCGGCCTTGCCACCGGCTTCTGGAAGGACCTCGAGGATCTCCGTCAGAACTGGAAGGCCGATCGCCGATGGGAGCCGCGGTGGACCGAGGATCAACGGCAGACCACTTACCGCGGATGGCAGAAGGCCGTCGAGCGGACGCTGAACTGGGTGGATGTGGGGTAACGCTGGCTCAGGGCTCAGGGCTCAGGGCTCAAGGCAAAACCTTCGAGCACGATCTCGAGCGCTCTTGCCTGAGCCCTGAGCCTTGAGCCCTGAGCCTCCTTACAGCCGCTTGACGAGCGCCGCGGCCTTCCTGAACCACGGCCGCTCGCGGCGGCGCAGGTAGCTCGGCATCGTCAGCTTCTTGCGCAGCACCTTGTCGGCCCACTCGCGCGCCTCGGCCTTGCGGCCTTGCTCGGCGAGGAGCACCGCGTAGTTGCATTGCGTCTCGGAGAGCGTCGACAGTTCCAGCGTCTCGGCAAAGAGGGCGAGCGCCTTCTCGGGCTGGCCGCTCTTTCCGAGCGCGTGCGCCAGGAGTCCCGCCGCGCGCTGATAGTCGTACTTCGGATCGCGCTCGACGACCTGTTCCAAGTCGGCGACGGCGGCCTTCGGGTCATCGAGCGCGAGCTCGGCCAGGGCGCGCCGATAGAATGGGTCGGGGGACTGCGGGCGCGACGCGATCACCTTGTCGAAGCACTCGCGGGCCTGCGCGTACTTGCCGTCTTCGAGGTACAGGTCGCCGAGCTCTTCGTAGTTCCCGATCGAGGGGTTGTCGATGATCGCGGCCTGCAGCTGCTTGATGTGCCGGCGGCGGGGAAAGATCTGAAACGAGCTGCGCAGCAGGCCCGCGTCGGGAATGACTTCGAGGACGATGTAGGCGGCGGCGCCGAGGCCGCCGCCGATGATGATGATCCACAGCCAGTACGTGTCAGGCCGCCGGCGTGCGAAGTGGGCAATCGCGATCGCCTGCAGCAGGATGCCGTACGGATAGAAGAGACCGATCATGCCCGGGCGCGCTACATCTCTTTGATCGAGATGTTGCGGAACTGCACGAGGCTCGGCGGGCTGACCCACACGCCGCCCTTTTTCGCGCCGTGATGCTGCAGCGCGATCGGCCCGCGCGGGGCGACGCCCGGCAGTTGCGCGTTGCTGATCACTTCGTCTCCGTTGAGCACGACCGTCAGCCGATCGCCGCGCATGGTGATCTCGAAGGTGTTCCACGACCCGATGTCACGGTCGGCGTTGCGCTTTGGCGTCACCCCGGCGCGTACGGCGGGCGGCATCTTGTCGTCCATGCGATAGCCGTACACTTCGCCGGAGCCGATGGGCCAGCCCCAGATGTTCACCTGCGCCTTGCTGTCCCCGCGAAGATAGATACCCGAATCGGAATCCGGGACGCTCATCCGGATCTCCTTGCCGTCGGCGTCCTTCTTGTGAAGGCCGCTCGGCAGGATGATGGGCACGCCGGGATTGACGTAGGGCGTGCTCTTGATCCGCCAATCGACCTTCAGCACGAAGTCGCCGTACTCGCGCTCGCTCCAGAGCGCCTTGTCGTTGCCGGGCGCCTCGCTTTCGGCGTCGTAGTCGATGACGCCGTCGAGGACCTTCCAGTGGCCGTTGTCGCCCGCGGGAATCTTCCATCCCGCGAGATCCTTCCCGTTGAAGAGCGGCGTGAAGCCACCCTGGGCGGCGGCGACGCAACCAGCGAGCAGGGTCATGACGATGACGAGAGGCTTTGCGCTCATAGCGGGACTAGTCTAGGCTAAGCCGGTGCCTACTCGTGATGGAAAACTTGGCGTGGGGGTATCGGGTATCGGCTGGTGCGCGGCTCAGCATATCAGCGCCTTTCAGAAGAACCCCAACGCCAGGGTCACCTGGCTCCACGGCCGCGACACGGAGCGGGCCCTGGCGACCCTCCAGAAGAACCAATTGTCGCTGCCGGACGCCCGGCTGACGACGAGGTACGAGGACCTCCTCGAGGCCCCCGACGTCGACATTATTTCAATCGCGACCCCGAACGATCTCCACGCGGCGCAGGCCGTGGCGGCCGCGCGCGCCGGCAAGCACATCGTCCTCGAGAAGCCCACGGGGCTCGACGAGGCGGAGCTGATCCAGATTCGGAACGCCGTGCGCGCCTCGGGCGTGCGAACGATCGTGTCGTTCGAGTTGCGCTTCAACCCGTACCTCAAGTTCGCGCACTGGCTGCGCGTGTCCGGGTGGCTCGGCGACGTGCGGTTCGCGCGCACGCAGTATCTGTCGCGGGTGACCGACTGGTATTCGGGTTGGAACTGGGTGCGTACGCGCGCCGCCGGCCGGAGCCATCTGCTCGCCGCAGGCTGCCATGCCGTGGATGCCCTCAGGTGGTGTTCGGGGCGCGAAGTGGTTGCCGTGAGCGCGTTCCATACGCACTTCACGGAGGGGTACGAGTTTCCGACATCGATTCTGGTCAACACCCGGCTCGAAGGAGGCGCGCTCGGCCACGTGACGAGCTCGACCGACTTCATGCTGCCCTACAACTTTCTCGTCGAGCTGATGGGCGACCGCGCGACGCTGCGGCAGGATCTTCTCCAGTCGCTCGACGGCGCGGTCGATCTCGAGGCGCTGCGCGCAGCAAATCCGTTTCCCGACGTGACGCTCCTGCCGGCGCAGGATGGACTGGGCCGGCCCGCGGTCAGGATTGACTGTCCGATGCCGGGGTCCGCCGACGTGAGTCACCATCCGTTCCAGGCGGAGATGGACGAGCTCGTCACGTGCGTGCTCGAAGGACGCGACACGTCGCTCGACGTGTTCGATGCGCAGAAGACGATGGAAGTCTGTCTGGCCGCGGATCGATCGGCCGAGCGCGGCGGCGAGCCGGTCGCCCTTCCGCTCATATCTGTGTAGACGAATACAGTAGATAATCCCTTCAGAACTCGCATGACCACTCTCAAGAAGATTGCCGTTGTTACCGGCGCCGGCAGCGGCATCGGCAAGGCCGTGGCGCTGGCCCTGGCCGGCGAAGGCTACGCAGTGGTGCTGGCGGGCCGCCGCGCCGAGGCGCTCGAGCAGACGGTCCGGGACGCGGGGCCGCACGGCTCGCGGATGTTGGCGGTCCCCACCGACGTCACCGAGCCCGGGTCGGTGCGTGCTCTCTTCGAGAGAACGAGCGAGGCCTTCGGCCGGATTGACGTCCTCTTCAACAACGCCGGCGTGGGCGCCCCGGGTGTGCCGCTCGACGAGTTGACGGTGGAGCAGTGGCGGACGGTCGTCGACACGAACCTGACCGGACCGTTTCTGTGCACGCAGCAGGCTTTCAGGATGATGAAGACGCAGACGCCGAAGGGTGGACGGATCATCAACAACGGGTCGATCTCTGCAGCGGTGCCTCGGCCGTATTCGGCGCCGTACACGGCCACCAAGCACGCCATCACCGGATTGACCCGGTCCACGTCGCTCGACGGCCGCCAGCACGATATCGCCTGCGGTCAGATCGACATCGGAAACGCCGCGACCGAGTTGGCGGCGAAAATGGCGAAGGGTGTGCCGCAGGCCAACGGACAGATTGCCGTCGAGCCGCTCATGGACGTCCGGCACGTCGCTCAGGCCGTCGTGTACATGGCCGGCCTCCCGCTCGACGCCAACGTCCAGTTCATGACGGTCATGGCGACGAAGATGCCGTTTATTGGCCGGGGATAGCAGGGTTCAAGGGTTCAAGGGGTTCAAGGGGTTCAAGGGTTCAAGGTGGGGACGGGCGGCGGTTCAGAAAACTTCGGAAAGCGCGCTAAAATCTTGTTAGAGGTTTGTTATGCAAACTCGCGACATCGGCACCACAGATCATGAGCCTGCCGCGCCGAAGTCGGCGGCCGAAGGGCCGCGGACGAAGGCGGGCAGCCCGCTTCTGCCCAAGCCTGTTGACCAGTTCCGGGACTACGCCCATGCCCGGCCGCGTGTGGAAGAGTTCTACACGCTCAACCACACCCACCAGACGCTTGGCTTCGTCCTCGACAAGAAGCGCGAGTATCTGGGGCTCGGCCGCAAGACGCTCACGGTGTGGGAGGCGCTGGACTTCCTCAACACGCTCGTCGACGACAGCGATCCGGACATCGACTTCACGCAGATCGAGCACGCGATGCAGACGGCGGAAGCGATCCGCGCCGCGAATCAACCGCGCTGGTTCATCGTGACCGGCCTCGTGCACGACCTCGGCAAGATCCTGTGCCTCTTCGGCGAGCCTCAATGGGCTGTCGTCGGCGACACGTTTCCTGTCGGCTGCCGCTGGTCGCCGAAGATCGTGTACAGCAACCTCTTTGGCGACAACCCGGACCGCCTGGTGCCCGAGTACCAGACCGAGAACGGCATCTACGAGCCGGGGTGCGGCCTCGACCGCGTCCACATGTCGTGGGGACACGACGAGTACGTCTACCACGTCGTCAAGGACCACCTGCCGGAAGAGGCCCTCTACATGCTGCGGTACCACTCCTTCTACCCGTGGCACAAGGAGAACGAGTATTCGCACCTCACCAGCGAAACCGACCGCAGCATGCTGAAGTGGGTCCGGGCCTTCAACCGGTACGACCTCTACTCGAAAGGATCGCCAAGACCGGATGTTCCGGCCTTGATGCCCTACTACCAGGAACTGGTCGAAGAGTTCTTTCCGGAACCGCTACGCTGGTAGAGCTCGAGGCCGATGGCCCGTACGCCTGCCAGTCCTGTAATCGGCCGACACAATTGAAATCGACACGGAGCGAAGGGGGGCTCCGTCACTCAGGAAAAGCCTCGACTGGCGCGGGAACGGCTCTTGCCTGACCGCGCGGCGTCGGATGAAAGCAGCCGTCGTCGTTTCCGTGTCCTCTGGAGGCAAGCATGAGTAACGGGCAGTCGATCGTTATCAAGGGCGATATCTCGGGCAGTGAAGATCTGGTCATCGCTGGTCGGGTGGAGGGGAGCATCACGCTCAACGGCAAGGTGCTCACGCTCGCGGCCGGATCGCACGTGGTCGGAGAGATCGAGGCCGGAACGGTCGTCGTGTCCGGGAAGCTCGAAGGCACCGTCGAGGCCAGGGAACGGCTCGACATCAAGAGCACGGCGGTCGTCGACGGGCAGCTCAGCACCGCTCTCCTGATCGTCGCCGACGGCTCGCAGATCACCGCGAAGGTCGAGATGCCGGCGCCCGGCGCGCAGAGACCGCAACTCGCCGCTGCCGGGTAGTCGGGCGGCGGCTTCTTCGTCCCCGTCCCGTCGCCTCATTCGTGTTGCAGTTCGGCGCACGCTGATCTAACGTGACCCTCGGATCCTTCCAAAGGTAGGGCAGCGTGCCGAATCTCGACCCCGATCAGGGCGTAGCGACCCCGAGTAGAGTCGAAGGGTCGCCGGCGAGGTTCTCCCGACGGGCGGCGGTAAAGGCGATCGGCGCGGTTGCGGTCTGGCCCTACCTCTCCGATCGGGCGGCGGAGGCGTTTGCCACCATTCAGGCGAGTCAGGCGCCGCCGCGACTGGCATTCCTGACCGCCGCGCAATACACCACGCTCGACGCGCTCACCGAGACGATCATCCCGACCGACGATCATTCGCCGGGCGCGCGGGACGCCCGTGTGGCGGACTACATCGATCTCCTCCTGTCCGAATCGGACGACCCGACCCAGAGGGCGTGGACGGCCGGCCTTGCTCTGCTCGACGCGGAGAGCCGCCGGCGATTCAAGGTGCCCTACGCCCAGCTGACGCCGGCTCAGGCGACCGAGCTGCTGACGCCCCTGGCCAGGAACGAGGACAGTCCGAACGCGCCGCTCGAGCAGTTCTTCACGACCACGAAGGATGCGACCATCCGCGGGTACTACACGTCGGAGATCGGGATCCAGAAGGAGCTCGAGTACAAGGGGAACCGGATTCTCGGCGAGTTCGTCGGCTGCACGCATCCCGAACACGGTTACGAGCCCAGCCAGTAAACTTGGTCACGACCGCGAGCGAGCCTCTCATGCAGCAGCCACCCGATCGCGAGCAACAGGTCGTCGCCGAACAGATGGAGGCCTCCCGCAAGGCCGCGGCGTCAATCAAGCCCGGCTCGGCGCAGTACGACGTCATCATCGTCGGGTCGGGCGCGGCCGGTGGCATGGCCGCGTTCCAGCTCGCGACCGCCGGCATCAAGGTGCTCCTTCTGGAGGCAGGACGGATGCTCGATCCCGCGCGCGAGTACCGGACGATGGAGTGGCCGTACGCCAGCCTGCGGCGAGGCCGCATCCCGGCCGATGAGTTCGCGCTCGGCGCGGCGGAATACAACATGCTCGACCGGCCGTACGGCACCGCCGGCAGGTTCGAGAAGTACCGCAAGCTCCTCTCGTACTCGGGCAACACGTTCACGCACAACTGGATGGTCGACGAGAAGCAGAACCCGACGACCGGCACGCGCTACGCGTGGGTGCGGGCCCGCGTCCTCGGCGGGAAGACCAACCTCTGGGGCCGCGTGGCGCTGCGGTTGTCCGACTACGACTTCAAGGCCGCCAGCCGCGACGGCTTCGGCGAGAACTGGCCGATCTCGCTACGCGGACATCTCGCCCTACTACGACAAGGTCGACACGCTGCTCGGCATCTCCGGCACGCGCGAGAACCTGCCGCAGCTTCCCGACAGCATCTTTCAGCGCGGCGTGAAGCTCAATTGCGGCGAGCAGATTCTGAGGAAGTCGATCGCGAAGATGGGCCGTCACCTGATTCCTGGCCGCGCGGGGGTCACGACCGACGGCGTTGCGAGCAAATACCGGAACCGATGCATGGGGCGCGGCCGCTGCGGGCGCGGCTGCGACCTCAACGCCTCGATGCACTCGCCGACGGCGCTCATTTTTCCGGCGCGCGACACCGGCAACCTCACGCTGCGGCCGAACTCGACGGTCTCGGAAGTCCTGATGGACGCGCGCACCAACCGCGCGTCCGGCGTGCGCGTCATCGACAGCCAGACGAAGGAGGTCTTCGACTTCAACGCGCGGGTCGTGGTGCTCGCCGCCTCGACGCTCGAATCGACGCGCCTGCTCCTCCTCTCGAAGTCGGCGAGTCGCCCCAACGGGCTCGCGAACTCGTCAGGCGCGGTCGGGCGCTACTTCTGCGAGCACGTCATGGGGCCCGGCGCGAGCGGCATGATGCCGACCTTGCGGGGCAAGGCGATCACGCAACGACGACGGCCGTCCGCAGAGCTCGTACGTGGTGCGGTTCCGCAACATCGCCGACAAGCACCCGGACTTCATCCGCGGGTATGGCCTGCAGGGAGGCAGCGGCAGCGTCGAGTATCCGTCCCACGCGCACACGACACCCGGGTTCGGTCGCGGCGTTCAAGAGGAAGGTGCGCGAGGATCACCCGGCGCCGATCAATTTCACCGCGTTCGGGGAAGTGCTGGCGCGCAGGGAGAATCAGGTCGAGCTCGATCCGGCGGTCAGGGACGGGTGGGGCATCCCGGTGCTGAAATTCAACTACCGGTTCGGCGACAACGAGATGAAGATGGCGAAGGACATGGCCGATACAGCAGAGGAGATGCTGAAGGCCGCCGGCGCGGAGGACATCCGGGTCCGCCGGGACATCCTGACCGAGGGCTGGTCGATCCACGAGCTCGGCACGGCGCGCATGGGGAGCGACCCGAAGACGTCGGTAACCAATTCCTTCGGCCAGACGCACGACGTCAGGAACCTCTTCGTCGTCGACGGCAGCATCTTCGTGTCCGCGTCCTGCCAGAACCCGACGTGGACGATCCTCGCTCTCTGCTGGCGCGCGATGGATTACCTCAAAGAAGAGATGCGAAGCGGGAACTTGTCCTGAATGCGCCACGGCAGGCGGTCGCGATGCACACGAAGTCCGCGAGATTCACGAAGAAACGCTTGGCAACGCTTCTTCGCGAACATCGCGAGCTTCGCGGTCATCGCGAGTGCGTCAGGAATAGTGAAAGGTTCGAAGAGGTGGACATGTCTGATGACGGGAAGCTGGACTACTACGAGATCCTCCAGGTGAGCGCGAACGCGGAACCCGACACGATCCACCGGATCTACCGGCTGCTGGCGCAGCGTTTTCATCCCGACAATCAGGAGAGTGGCAACGCGGATCGGTTCCATCAGATCCACGAGGCCTACACCGTGCTGAGCGACCCGGAGCGGCGCGCCAAGTACGACGTCGCCTACCACCAGATGCGCCAGGATCGCTGGCGGCTCGTGTCGAGCGGCGCGCAAGCCGAAAACGACTTCGAGATCGAGCAGATTGGACGCCTGACGCTGCTCGAGGCCCTCTACACGCGGCGCCGCATGGAGCCGACCGCACCGTCGCTCATGATGACCGACCTCGAGACGCTCATCGGACGGCCGCGGGAGCACCTGGATTTCACGGTGTGGTACCTGGCGCAGAAGAAGTTTGTCACCCGCGACGATCAGGCACGCCTGCAGATCACGGCTGACGGCGTGGAGTATCTCGAGGAGAACTACCGGGGCAACCTGCAGCGCCGGCGGCTGCAGGCGCCAACCGAGGGGTAGGATCCGGGGTCAGATCTCGATTTTCTGATTCTCGAATGGAGCGATCAGAGAATCGAGATCTGACCCCGGCCCTTGCAGCAGCCTACGACAACGACTTCGGAATCTCGAAGCCCTTGCGATACTCGCGCGTCAGGAGCGTATCCGCCTTCTTGTCGTCGACGAACCGCTCCGACTTGCCGTCGAACACGAGCCCGTGGCCGACCCGATACGAAATGTTCGCGAGGTGGGGAAGGGTCGACGAGAGGTGCCCTTCCATGATGTCGCACGTCAGCTTCTTCGGATCGTTCGCGCGGATGGCGTCGATGAAGTTCTGATAGTGCGGGAACTCCGTCGTCGTGAGGCCCACCGGCTCGGTGCCTGCCTCGGGCGGCGCATCGGCGCCGGGGCCCTTCTCGTTCTTCGCGCCGAGCGCTCCCATGTACGACTGCCACCGGCGCCCGGTCTCGTCGATCCACAGCCAGCCCTTGGTGCCGTAGAAGATGTTACCGATGCGCTGGCCGCCTTCGTCGTTGGTGTGCTCGCCGCGCGTCCCGAACTCGAGGATTGTGCCGTCGGCGTACTCGTACAGCGCCGTCTGCATGTCCGGCGTTTCCTGCTGCGACTCGCCGCCGAAATACCCGCCCATCGAGCTGACCTTGACCGGATGTTCCTGCTTGCCGAGACCCCAGCGCGCGATGTCGAACTGGTGCGGGCCCTGGTTGCCGGTGTCGCCGTTGCCGTACTCCCACTGCCAGTGCCAGTTGTAGTGGAACCGGTTGCGGTTGAACGGCCGCTTCGATGCCGGGCCGAGCCACAGGTCGTAGTCGACCTTGGACAGATACTGCGCGTCGTACGGAGGCAGGTAGGCCGTCGAGTCGACCGTGAGGGCGAACTTCTCACCGGGCGCCATCGGGCCGTCGGGATACTTGCCAATCGAGGGCCGCGGCTTGAAGCAGAGGCCCCGTGCCATGTAGACCTTGCCGATGCCGCCGTCCTGGATGAACTTGATGGCCGTGCGCACGGCCGGCCGGCTGCGGTTCATCGTGCCGACCTGGACGATCTTGCCGAAGCGCGCCTGGGCTTCGACCATCTTGCGTCCTTCCCACACCGTGTGGGACGCGGGCTTCTCGACGTAGACGTGCTTGCCGGCCTGCAGCCCCCAGATGGTCGCGAGCGCGTGCCAGTGGTTGGGCGTCGCCACGATCACGGCGTCGACATCCTTGTCTTCGAAGACGCGACGCATGTCCTGAACGAACCCCGGCTTGTAGTCAGAGACCTTTGCCAGCGCCTTGTCGTTGATGCGTTCCGGCGCAAGGTTGGCGTCGATGTCGCAGAGCGTCTTGACCGAGACGTTGGACAGCTGCGCGAACCCGCGCTTCACGGCGTTGCCCTGCCCGCGGATGCCGATGCTGGCGACGACGACGCGGTCGTTGGCGCCGAGGACGCGACCCTGGGAAGCCGCGCTGAGGCCCGGCCGCAGGAGATCGCTGCCGATCGCCAGGCCGGCGGTTGCGGCGCCGAGCCGCGCTGTAAAGTCACGCCGCGAGATGCCGTTCTGTTCATGCCCGTCGTTGGCCACGTTAGACCTCCTGTTGACTCTGCTGACGTTCGGAAGGCCCTCTCCAAAAAGGCCGAAGCATCGTAACACGGCGGGCGGCCGGGAACCTCGTCCGCGCGTGTTTTACGGGCCCATTTTGGCGTTACCCCAAGGGAGGCAAGGAACTGACCGCCTGCGCAGATCCGTAATGCCGCCGACAAACCTGCCAGTTCAGAGCGCCGTCGGTTTCACTCCGGCGTCGACGAGCGCGCGGCGCATGAACTCGGCGTAGTGCGGAAACGCCACTTCCGGTTCCTCGATCTCCGGGATGCCACACCTTCTCCCACTCGAAACCGTAGTAGCCGCGGTAGCCGCCCTTGGCCAGCACGGCAACGGTCTCGCGCACGGGGACGGTCCCGCTCCCCGTCAGCACGTATCGGATTTCCGAGCCTTCCGGGCGCGAGTCCTTCAGGTGCGTGTGGCGGACATACGACCCGATGAGCTTGTAGGTGGCCGCGGGATCTTCCTTGCCGGCGACACACGTGTGATGCGCGTCCCAGAGCAGCGCGACGTTCGGCATCGCCGCCCCCTTGAGGATGTCGAGCAGCGACGGCCCGTCGGTGAAGTCACCGTGCGATTCCATGATCACCGCGACGCCGCTGCTTTTCGCATGTTCGCCGAGGGCGCGCAGCCCGTCGATCACCCGTGCCATCACGGCCGGCTTCGCCTCGCCGGGGGGCACCTTGTCGGGGAACACGCGAACGTAGGGCACGCCGAGGCGGTTGGCAAGATCGATGAACCGTCTTCCCTCGTCGAGCTGGGCGGCCCGCACCTTCGGATCCGCCTCGTGCATGCGTGAGGACGCACCGAGATCGGAAATCTTGAGGTCGAGCGCAGCCAGATCCTTCAGAGTCTGGTCGAGCCGGGCGCCGATGAACTCGGGCCGCTTCGTCAAGTCCATCTCGCCTTCGATGCCGCGCAGCTCGACGGCGGCGTACCCCAGCGTCGATGCCTGTTCCAGAATGCGCGTCCACGGCCACTTCGGGCAGCCGAGCGTGGAGAAGCTGATGGGAAACTGCGGCGGGCGCTCGGTGGCGCGGAGGATGGCCGGCGCTGCCGCGGCAGCCGCGACGCCGTGCAGGAAGCCTCGACGGGAGATGAGGGACACCTTGAGCCTCGCTTCGAAACGCGCCGTGCCGGCGGAAGCCGGACCGGCGCCTCAGTGGGTCACGGGTCTGTGAAACAGGCTCGAATGCTCGGGCCCGAAGATGTGCGTGTGGTGGCTGCAGATGTCCTGGAGCTCGGGCACGTGCTTGAAGAAGTTTCCCATCGCATACCCGCAGAGGAGCGCCAGGCCAAACCGCGTGGCGACCGAGTTCCACAGGATTTCCAGACGGATCGCGGCGTCAGTCTGCCCCCGCTGCCACAGAATGTCCACCATCCCGCCGTACGCCCGCAGGACCGACCCGGGCCGTCCCTGCAGCACCTGGTCGATGAACCGTCCGATGTTCGCGTCGAAGAGTCCTGGATCGGGAGAGCCGTCGACCATGAACAGCGCCAGCATCTCGTCGGCATCGAGCACCAGCAGGTCCCCGCGCTTGCGCGCCTGATCGACGTGAATGAGCCGTGCGTTGAGCTGTCCGAGCACCCCCTCGCGGTGTGCCGCCGACGCGATGATCATGGCCGGTTCGCCCGCGATGAGCCCCTCGGCGAGGAAGGTGGCGGCCGTCGAGAAGAGGCGCTCCTCGGTGCCGTAGAACTGGACAGCGTGGTACTGACCTCTCGGGATCGGGTGCGGCATCGGCTCAAGGATAGCATCAGGAGACAGGAGACAGGAGCTAGGAGATGAAGACCTGGAGTACGATAACCGCATGTTTGCTCATGCACGATTACTGCTCGTCGCTCTTGTCACGCTTCTCGCCGCGCCGGCGGTCTTGGCTGAGCCGGCAAAGGTCGAAGGCAAGTGGAACGTCCTCTTGCAGCTCGAGTCGATCACGGGGCATCCCGTGCTGACGCTGAAGCAGGATGGCGAGAAGCTCACCGGCACGTACGAAGGCCGTTATGGGCCGTCTGCGCTCGAGGGTGAGATCAAGGAAAGCAAAATCGCGTTCATCGTGACCTTCAACGCCGAGGGCACGAAAACAACGGGTGTCTTCCAGGGCACCGTCGACGGTGCGACGATGGGCGGGAGCGTGGAGTTCGAGGGGGCCGGGAGTGGCACCTGGTCCGCGGTCCGCGCCAAAGCCGAGCCCAAGTAGAACGGCCTCGGCCCGCCACACTTCGCACGGCCTTCCCCAGTCTTCCCGGTTGATCTGCCCAGGTGGACACGCCCCGCCTGCATACCCTTGCACAGCTGCCGCTCATTCCAGCCCGACGGGCATACTTCTTGATACTCCCCGGGGTCATGAAGATGATTGCAAGGCGAAGTCACCGCTCAGTTTCCTTGGGTGTGTTGGCACTCCTGGTGTGGCTGGCTCCCTCAGTGGCGTCAGCGCAGGTGGCGGCTGGCGTACGGGCCGGCGTCAGCATCGACCCAGATCAGTTCTATGTCGGCGGGCATATCGAAACCGATCCGCTGGTGGAACGGCTCGTCTTCAAGCCGAACGTCGAAGTCGGATTCGGAGACGACGTGACGCTCGCCGCATTCAACTTCGAGTTCGTGTGGAAGTTCGCCCGGCGCCGCAGTGAGTGGGGCTTCTACGCAGGCGGCGGTCCCGCGATCAACCTCTATCAGCGGGACGGTCCCGGCGATGACGCGGAGGCGGGCTTCAATATCCTCGGCGGACTCGAGAACCACCGCGGGTTGTTCTTCGAGTTCAAGCTCGGCGTCGCCGACAGTCCGGACTTCAAGTTCGGCGTCGGATTCACGTTTCGCTGAAGACGAGTGTCCGCTGCTCGCTTCTCGCTGCTCGCGGTTGCTTAGTCGACCGGCTGGGCAACAGCCAACGGCGAGCAGCCAGCAGCGAGAAACGCAGCCGCGGACAATCGTCGACTGCGCCCGCTCGCGTCCGACGGAACTGTGTTCGACTGCCGGGGTCTAAGCCTTGCGGGAGGAGAGCATGGCAGCCAACCGTCCCGCGAACAGAGGCGAGCGCCTCTCGGCGGAGCTGAACGTCACGCCGCTCATCGACGTCCTGCTCGTCCTGCTGATCATCTTCCTCGCGTCCCTGCCGCTGTCGCAGAAGGGGCTCGATGTTGGTCTTCCGGCGACCGACGCGCCGCACGCGCGCAGGGAAGCCCCCAACCAGATCCTGCTCGAGTACAGCGCCGACCATCGTGTCACAATCAACACGCAGCCGGTGGAGCTCGCTTCCATCGAGTCGCGCCTGCGTGACATCTTCGCCACGCGCCACGATCGCACGCTGTGGGTCCGCGGCGACGGCGGCCTTCGCTACGGCGACATTGTCAAGGTCATCGACGCCGCGCGAGGCGCGGGCGTCACGCGCGTGGGCGTCGTCACCCCAGGTGCCATCGCGGGCAGGTGAGCGGAGGACCGGACCGTCACTGTAGGAAGCAGGCGGACGGCAGGTGTCATGCGCCGACTGGTCGGGTGTCTGACGATCGTGATGGCGATTCTGGGCGTGGCACAGATCCGTCTGTCCCGAGGCGAGGACGTTCGGACCGAACCTCCACCACCCGCACTCTGGGAATACGCACAACCGCCTGGAAGGCCGGCCGAGCCGCCCGTCGTGACCCGATCGGATCACGGCCTTCAGGTGACGTACCCGAGTCCCGCGACGAATTGCGTGACCCTTTTCTCGGCCGATCCGAACAGTCCATACACCTTGACGTCGGTGGAGAGCGGAGTCCTGTTCGACATCGACGCCGACGGAGATCTCGATCGAGTGGCGTGGACGGCGCCGGCGACGGACGTGTCGTTTCTCGCGCTCGACCGCGACGGCGATGGCCGCATCACGAGTGGCGGAGAGCTTATCGGCGATCACACTGTACCGGGCATCACGAATGGTCCCAATGCTCTGCGCCAGCTCGCGATGTACCCCGGCACGTGGGGGTCGGTGAACAGCGAGGATCCGTTGTTCGCCACGTTGCAGCTGTGGCGGGACGCGAATCACAACGGCAGCAGCGAGAGGGACGAGCTGCTGCGCGTCGACCGCGACCTGTCGGCGATCGGCCTCAGCTACGAACGTCACCGGCGAGTAGACAGCCACGGCAATCAGTCGCGCTATCGGGGGTTCGTGCACGTTCGTACTGGCGAGGGGAAGAACATCCCCACGACGGCGGAGGACGACCGCGCCCGTCGCCGGGTACTTGTACGACGTGTGCTTGAAAGCCATCTCATGAACACGGTCAGCCCCAAGGACCTTCGCGGCCTTCGCGAGCTTCTGAACCCTGGTGAAGGGTTACGTTTGAGATAGCTTCTATTGAGGTATGGAGCCCTGCCCCTACTGGAACCGTGGCGCGAGCGCGGCGTGGAGATCGCGGACGAGCGTTTCGGTCGTGGTCCAGTCGATGCAGGGGTCGGTGATCGAGACGCCGTACTGAAGACTGTCCTTGGGTTGCGGGAACGCCTGAGTGCCCGCGTGAAGGTTGCTCTCGATCATGGCGCCGATAATCGAGCGGTTGCCCGCCGCAATCTGCGCCAGGAGGTCGCGTATCACCTCCGGCTGCCGCTCCGGCTGCTTGGCGGAGTTGTCATGTGAGCAGTCGACCAGGATGGACGGGATCAATCCTGCCGCGACGAGCAGCTGTTCGGTGCGGGCAACATCCGTTGCGGAGTAGTTCGGGCCGGAAGACCCGCCGCGGAGCACGACGTGACAGTCGGGATTGCCTCGTGTCACGACGGCCGACGCCAACCCGTCGAGGTTGATGCCGAGAAACGTCTGAGGCTGGGCCGCGGCCCTGATCGCGTTGATCGCTTTGCCAATCGAGCCATCCGTTCCGTTCTTGAAGCCGAGCGGCATCGAGAGGCCGGACGCCATCTGCCGGTGCGTTTGCGACTCCGCCGTGCGCGCGCCGATGGCGGACCAGCAGATGAGGTCGGCGATGTACTGCGGCGTGATGGGGTCGAGCAGCTCGCACGCCGTTGGCAGTCCCAGGTCGAGCACCTCGCGGAGGAACGTGCGGGCGAGCCGGAGGCCGGTGGCGATGTTATGGGACCCATCCAGATTGGGATCCATGATGAGACCCTTCCAGCCACCCGTCGTGCGCGGTTTCTCGAAGTACACGCGCATCACGATCATGACCCGGTCGCCGACGTCACGGGCGAGCGCCGCGAGCCGGCTGGCATAGTCGCGTCCGGCGGCGAGATCGTGGATCGAACACGGCCCGACGATGAGGAGAAAGCGCTGGTCGGTCGAGAAGATGACTCGATGGATCTCGCGGCGGAAGCGAGCCACGAGCTCCGATTGCGCTTCGCTCTTGGGCAATTCCGCCAGGAGCGTGGACGGCGCGGGAAGCGTCCGCGTTTCGACGACGTTGATATCCGACGTTTTGTACATGGATGTTCATGCTGGCCCGGTCCGCCTCCGCGAATCAAGCCCTTCTCGAGTGCGGTCGCGGTGAGATGGTGTACGCCCTGTCAGCGGGTCACGGCGTAGTAGACCACGTAGAACCACGAGCAGACGCCGTGGATCATCGCCCAGAGGAGCGAGTGCCACTTCGACCATGAGATGGTGATTGCGAGCGCGCTCCCGAAGCTGATTCCCGACTTCACCCCTTCGTGCATACAATCCTCCTGACGTCCGGCAATACTACACCTGCGGTTGTCACGGAGCAGACCACGACATGACGACAGATCGCAATCTTGCAGGCTTATGGCCGATTCACATGTTCGCTGCCCTCGCGCTCGGCGCGGCGGTTTCGGCGCCAAGCGCCCGCGCGCAGCAACCCGCGCCAGCTGCCCCTACGCGCTTCGAGAAGACCGTGCTCGCGTACGAAGCCGCCGACAAGGCCACGACTCCGCCGGCGGGGGCGATCCTTCTTGCGGGAGATTCCCAGTTCTACCGATGGAAAACGCTGGCCGAGGACCTGCCAGGCTACACGGTCGTCAACCGTGGCGTCGACTCATTCCAGTCGCCTGATCTCATCTACTACATCGACCGCCTCGTGCTGCCGTACAAGCCGCGGATGATCGTCCTGCACGTCGGCGGGAACGATGTGCACAACGGCCGCAGCGCCGAGCAGGTGCTGGCGGACTTCAAGACATTCGTCAGCAAGGTACGTGCGGCGCAGCCGTCCGTACCGATTGCCTTCACCAGCATCACGCCGAGTCCAGGCCGATGGGATGAAGCGGACGTCCGCCGCAAAGCGAACGGCCTCGTGAAGGCCTACGTGGCCACCGAGCCGCGTCTGCACTTCATCGATCTCTGGGATGCGTTCCTGGGACCTGACGGCAAGCCGCGCGAAGACTTGTACGGCGACGACCGGATCCATCCCAATCACGCCGGGTACCTCGTCCGCGTGAAGATGATGCGCCCGCTGCTGGGCGAGCCGGACAAGAGATAGAAGTCGTGCCACGGCCTGACCCCGACCACCACTACGTCATCAGTACCATGAAATCTGTGGTTTTGATGTTGCACGGGCGACGTCAGCCTGTGCCAGAATGCTGGCCGATGATCCGAAGAACTGAATAGAAGGAGTAGATGTATGGCCAATCCGACGATACCCAATGCCAACTGGCCCGACCCTGACCGAGAGCGCGCGCAGCCGGGCGACGTGCTGGGGATCGAGCGCGGCGGTGAATCGACCTCCCTCGGCGATACCGAGGAGGACGAGGATCGCCGGCGCCGGGATCTCGAAAAGGAAGCCGCGGAGGATTCCGAGTAGCTGAAACCGAGTTAGCCGACGCCTCCAGAGCGCGCGGCATGCTGGCCGCGCCGGCCAAGGCCGCGCGCTCGATACGAGCGATCGTCCGTCCGCAGTAATTCCACCCGAGTAGCCCGCCACGCGCCGCCTCGAAACGTGTTGAAGCAGCGTCCTTCACTTCTGCGAGCCAGGTTGAGCCCGCAGGGAAGACGCAAACGCGCGCAGCTCGCGGATGATGTCCGCTTCGTTCGACAGGAACATATACAGCTCGGCGCCGGGCAGCTCGACGATCTTCGCGTTGGGAACGCCGGCCAGCAGATCGCGCTGCCATTTCGCGAGCATCGCGCGGGCGGCCGCATACCCCTGGTTCAGCGCGTCCCGCTCCTGATCGGTCTTCGGCGGATAGTCCTCGAGCGCCCGTTCCATCGTCGTCGATCTGTAGATGGCGACGACGGGCACGCGGATGTGCGCGTAGTCGGGCCTGACTCTGTTGTCCTCGACGATGGCCCGGCGGATGGCTGGATCGATTGGCCACTCCTCGAGCTGACGCCTCTCGGACTCGGGAAAAGGCGTCGGGGCCGGCGGCGGACCCACACGGGCCGGTAGATGGGCCGTGTCGACCGGCAACTGCTCGTAGTCGGCCTTCGTCAGCGTCGGGTCCTCCGCGCCGTCAAGATACATGAGCCCGCCGATCCGCTCGGGATTTCGAGCGCCGAGCGTGTGCAGGATGTCGCCGCCGCACGAATTCCCGACCAGGATCGGCTTGTGCATCTTCAGAGCAGTTATTACTTCCAGGATGTCGTCTGCCCGCCGCGCGGGGCTGTATCCGGTCGCCGGATGGTCGGACGCGCCGATACCGCGCCTGGTGACGGCATACACATGAAAGCGATCCGTCAACTTGGGCGCGATGTTGTCGTAGACGTGTCCCGTCAGATAACAGCCGACAAACACGACTGGCCGCCCCGAGCCGCCCCAGTCGAGCACTTCGAGCCGGACCGCCGAATCGACGGTTACGAATCGAACATGGTGAGGCGATGGGTCGCGCCAGGGAGCGGTGGATTGCGGTTGCGTCCGTGGCAGGCGGGACTTGGGCCAACAGTGCGCCGAGTGCAGCGAGCGGCCACGTGAAAGGCATGATCCTTGTCTCTCTAGCCCTTCGGCGCGACGTAGTTCTTTTTCGCGCGCGTCTTCAGCCCGCCTGCTGTGACCCGCACGCTGACCTCGTGGAGTTTGCCATCGCGTTTGGGCGGCGTGAACGCGAGCAGATACTGCGTGTGCAGCTCGTCGGCCACTCCGGTGAACGCGGCGCCGAGATCCTGTCCGAATCGGATCTCGATATAGCCGCCGCCCGTCTCCTCGGCGACCCGCGCGAGACCAGGGTCGGGCAGATCGGCGACGAGCATGGCCTGCAACCCGCCCGGTCCGAGGCCTCCAGCGGGCATCGGCGGGTTGCGGCTGCGGCTGCGCATGCCGATGGCGTAGATCATCACGTCTTCGCGGCGGGCGCGGTCGATGACGTCGGCCTGGCTCGACGGACGCTGGCGAAAGCTCGTCGGCCCGCTGTCCTTGCCATCGCTCAGCACGAGAATCACCTTGCGGCGGTCGTCCTCGTCGCCGAATGCTCCCATCGCCTGATCGATCGCGCGCCAGAGGGGCGTCGGCGCATCGGGTGCGATTGTCGCCGGCAGCGCGGCGTTGAGCTCGCGCGGATCATTGGTAAACGACGGGCTGATCGTGACGTCGTGCCCGAAGCTGCCGACGCGCGCCACGTCGTCCTTCAGAAGACGTCCGATGAGCTGCGAGCCCGCCGCGCGCAGCAGCGGGGCGTTGCCCTCCATGCTGCCCGACACGTCGAGCATCACGATGAGGCGTATGGGTTGCGGTGTGTTGTCGAACTGCGTAATCGCCTGCGGCTTGCCGTCGTCGCGTACCTCGAAGTCCTCCTGCTTGAGACTCGTGGCGAGCCGGCCGTCACGATCCGTCACCGTTGCGAACACGCGCACCGTATCCCGGCCGCCGCGGAAGACTGGCTGCTGTTCCGGCTGCTGGGTTGCGCCGACGACGGCCAGGGTACCGGCGATCAGTGCCACAGACACGTGACATCGTTTCATGAACACGATCCTTCGTTCGCAGGCCTGGCGGGCTCACTCAATCATAAGGTCAGGGTGGCGATTGCGATAGGACAGAGAGGGCGAGTTCCCGGGCAACGGTTGTGCGGCCCAGTGTGCATTCCACCGTGACCCGATAATTGCCGGTGGGGAGCGCCCGCGGGAGCGCCACTCGATAAACCTTTCCGCCGGCGCTGGCG
Source organism: uncultured Acidobacteriota bacterium (assembly GCA_963776315.1). Classification (GTDB taxonomy): domain Bacteria; phylum Acidobacteriota; class Vicinamibacteria; order Vicinamibacterales; family 2-12-FULL-66-21; genus DATBJJ01. The sequence goes on along the minus strand of CAVZMJ010000029.1, from coordinate 12,279 downwards.
TATTCGCGACCGGCGGCCTGGGTGCGATCGAGTGGCAGCGTTGTCCCGTCGGCGCGCACGAGCATGGCGGTGATCGTCAGCGGATTGGACGCAGCCTTCGACGAGACCCTGATCGGAAGCTGTACCGCAACTGCGGTGCCAGGAGCGACCTCGTTCCTCGCCAGAGGGATCAACGGCAGCACACCTCGAAGCCGGTCGGCCTGTGTTATGGCGATTGAGATCGGAGCGCCGAGGGACAGTCCTCCCACACCGAGCTCGGTATCGAACTTCGGCACGGACACGTCCACGAACACGCTGCCTTGCGAGCTGTCGCCGCCGGCGGCGGCGACGCGAATCTGGTACGGCCCTGGCGCGAGGTCGATCCGTGAGCCGGTGCGGGTCCACGCCGCCGACGTCTTCTCCAAGGCGGCGAAATCCGTGGTAAATCGAACACGAGAGCGCGTCTTGCCTTCCTGATCCATCGCGACGACAACGAACTCGACACGGCCGGCACGTCTGGCAGCGGCCGAGGGTAGCTCGATGCCCACGATCACTGCCGCCGAAGGCGCCGCCGACAAGGGCGCCGGAATCGCGACGACGCGCATCGTGAGGCCGCCCGTCTGAATGACGGAGCGAGTCAGGATCTCGAGCGGAGTCGCGGCGAGTTCTTTCGCAGCCTTCCCTGGTGAGTCGTAGCCCTCCCGTCCGCGGATTTCGACATCCGCAACTCTGGTCCGTACGTTGATGCGATGATGCTTGCCGTCGTTCGGCGGGGCCGGCGAATAATAGCCAACGAGGATGCCGATCGCGCGGAGCGCGATGAAAGGGAGGCGAGCGTGGCCGGCTTGGGTTGCCGCGCGGGAAAGCAGTGAACCGCTGACGGACGTCGTCAGCGGCCCACCTCTATCTGGGTGACGGCTGCCTCAGTGTTTGTCGTGATGGCCGTGGTCGTCGCTGTCGTCGCCGCCGTTGTCGAGCTGGCTGCGGATCTCGCCGCCAGGGAACTTGACGCTGTGCACGTTCGCGTAGGTCCTGCCGGCGCGGATCAAGCCGAGGACTTCCGACCACTCCGCCGGACCGGCGATGCCATTGGCCGTCTGTGCCTGAACGTCGGCCGCCGTCAGCGTCCCGGTGACCCGTCCCTCCCGGAGATTGGCCGGATTGTCCTGCGTGCAGTCGGGGGTTGTGGCGCTCGGCGAGGGGTTCGTGGCGGAATCGCACAGCCAGAGGACGATGCCCCCTGCCCCCTGTGGATGCCCGATGTGAATGTGCGCCTGCCTGACGTCGCCCTCGAGGTTCTCGAACGTCAGGACGTAGTCGATCTCTGTTTCGTCCTTGTTGATGGTCGCGTGGAAGGTACCGGTGCCGGTCGTGGAGATGGGCGCGGCGGCTTCCTTGTAGCCATTGAGGAATTCCCTGAACCGGCGGCCCCCCTGCTCGTTGAACGCGAGACCCGTTGCCGTCACGGCAAGGACCACGGCCACCGCGATCGTGATGCGCTTCATTCCTGACCTCCGATTGTTTGAGTAAATGGTCGAACACCAGCCGAACTCGTGCCCGCGGTGACGACCCGCCCGCTGGCTGAAAATGTCGCATCGCGCTGCGAAGACACGTCTCGCTGTGAACCGCGGCCGCAGTGGCAATAGGTGTGCCAGGGCAGTCGACGAAGGATCCCTGCCGATTTCAGCGATGCGACCTCGTCGCCCATACCTCTAGCGAAAGTGTCTTACTCCGGACGTAAGCCGAACTCATGCGCGATCTAAACAGCTGAGATTGTCTCGACGCTTCCGCGAGTCGCGCCGGACGAGCTTTCAAACCGGCCTCTTACTCGCAAACGGGCCGCCGCCTCTGAGAACCGGGCGCGCGTGTGTTCGCCGCAGTGAGGCGCTAGAAACCCCGGCAGATTGGGCCGCACTCTGCGACGAGCGACGCGGCAAACCCGTTCGGCGCGTGCTGCGGGCTGATGATGCGAAAGGCGACGGCGCGTCCGGCGTTGGATCGGGATTCCAGCTATGGAACGTCGGGGAGCGTCGCATCCAGCCGGCGCGCGCTCACGCTCTTCGCGGACGTAACGTAGAAGCGCGCATCGAACCTCGCCTCTGCCTCAGGATCGTAGATCGCGTAGACGACCTCGGGAAGGTCGCGCGTCTCGGCCGGAAGGCTGGAGCGCTCGTAGCTGATGCGCGCGCGCAGCCGGATGTGGTGAACCGGCCTTCTTTGCGGACTGCAGCAGCGACCAATCGAGACTGCCGTTCCTGCTGCCGCTCGACACCGTGCCCGCTGGAACGAGCTCGCCGCCATCCACGGAGGCGAAGAGATCGGCGCGAAAGGTGTATCGTGTAGATTCGAGCCCCGCACCATTCGTCGCCGGCATCGCCGCGCAACACACTGGAGGTCACACGTCATGACGATCGAAGACCTGGTGCCTCTCACAAACGGACTGACCGTGATCGCTTGCGGAAACACGCTCGTCTGTGACCGCGCCCGCATCACGCCGATCCGAAGCGACGCGATCGATATGCAGTTTCTGATGGCAGGGACGGACTGCGTCCCGCGACTGCGACTGTTGCGCGAGCGAGTGCTCAGCGCGACGCCCGACGAAGTGACGAAGATCGTGCAGCGCGTGGTGAAAAGCGCAGTCGGCTGCCGTTGAGCGCGAGCGCAGGCCGGGGACCTCGGCTGCGAGCGCGCGCTAGAGCGAGAGCGGAACCACTGGGTAATTCATGTCGTTGGCAAACCCGAATTCGGGCGTTGGCCGCAGCCCGCTAGCGGCGTTTCAAGACCTGTTTGGTGGGCGCTTGTGGCTTCCCGCCAAGGAACTCGGGTTTCGATCACGAGTTGTCCGTCAGCGTCTATCGCCCAAGTCAGCCGCCTGATGTCTTGCCCAGGATGAGGTAATTCTACGTCACAGGTCGCCATGCTGCCGTTTTGAGCTGGCAGATCACGTTGTGGACGCGAGAGCGGCCCCCGTTACCTCCGGGTCAAGTTAGAATGCGAACTCAGTCGACTCGGTCCGGTGCCGCCACATTGCGGGGGCGCCATGGATTCGGCCCAACTCTTCCGAAAATGAGGCGCGCGTGGCAGATTGGGTATACGCCCAGAAGGATCCCGCCGAGGAGCTGGCACAGCTTCATTACTTCTCCTTCAAGAAGCGCCAGCCCGAAGGCGAGATTGAGTTCGTGATCACCGTGAAGGAGTTTGCGTCGAGGAACGAGGCGCAGATGCGCTTCTACGCGCAAGCGGACAAGCAGGTCAACCAGAGTACCGCGCCGTTCCGTCCCTTTGGCTGGGGGGATTCCCTCCTGGTCGCACTCACCGAATGCATGCGTACCATCCGCCAGTACCCCTACGAGCTGGAATAGCGACTCGCGTCTGCGCGTCGTTCGATTGTTCGTTTCGCCCAAGACTGAGCGGAAGCCAGCTTCGCGGCCAGCGCTCAACCCTGCACGCGCCGGGTCCGCGTGACGCCGGCGCGCCGGGCGAGGCGGCCCACGAGATGCTTGGCGTCGTACAGATACAGCAGCAGCCCGGTGCAGAGTCCCCACGCTGCGCTCGCCACGCTCCGGCGGCGGGTCCGGCGAGCCACCACCATGGATCCGACGCGTTCGATTCCGTCGAAGCCGGCGTCCCAGCACACCGAACGCCGGAACACGCGTCGCGGGCCGTCGTATCCGGCGGCTCCGACGTCGTGGAACATGACCGTTCCCCCCTCGATCAGTTTCGGCAGCCACAACGCAGCATCGAGCCGGACGGCCTCGTACGAGTGATCCCCGTCGATGAACAGCAACTCGACCGGGCCGTCGACGACACGCGCCGCCTCCGTAGAGGTCATGACGAGCGGCTCGACGTGATCGGTGAGGCCAGCGCGCGCGAGGTTGGTCACGGAATTCGGCCAGCGTGGCGGCGGCCGGATCCTCGCGCGACCCCGTATGCGGATCGATCGCGTACACTTTGGCTGCCGCGAGCCGGGCGCCGGCGGCCAGCCACGCCGTCGAGCGGCCCTTCCACGATCCGATTTCGACGATGCGCCCTCTTCCGGTCGTCGCTGCCGCGGCGCGAAACAGGGCACAGCCCTGCGCCTCCGACAGCCAGCCGTCGATCGCGGCCGCGAGCCGCCGCACGTCGTCACAGGTCTGCATGAGAGTCGACGGATCATATGCCGGGCGCTGTTTTCAATCCGCCGGCCGCAGCGGAACACTCTACCTGGAGTCGGGGTTGTCGCCAGCGTCGAGGTGACGCAGAGAGTCCATCCGGTCATGGAGCACGCGAACGACCAGGATGCGAGACTGCGCTCGGTGAAACAATCCCCGCTGGCCGCCAGTCTAATCCGCACATGAGCGCCGACATCCGCTATGCCCTTCGTCTGCTCGCCCGCAGCCCGATCTTCACGCTGACGTCGGTGCTGTCACTGGCCATGGGTATCGCGGCCAGCGCCGCGATCTTCAGCCTGGCCGACGCATTCCTGCTGCGCACGCGCATCGGCGTCGCCGACCCGGGCACGCTGGTCGACATCGGCCGCTCGGCTTCGGACGGTCAGGCGTTCGACAATTTTGGCTACCCGCTCTTCAAGGAGATGCGCGAGCGCAACACGCACTTCGTCGCCCTCGCCGCGCATCAGTTTGGGCCCGAGGTGATGAGCCTCGGCACCGCGCAGGCGTCCGAGCGCGTGTTCGCCGGGCTGGTGTCCGGCAACTTCTTCGAGGTCGTCGGCACGCGTCCCGCCGCCGGACGCTTCTTCCTGCCCGACGAGGACAGCACTCCCGACACGCATCCCGTCGTCGTCCTGAGCCACGAGTTCTGGCGCCGGCGATTCGCCGCCAGCCCGGACGTGCTCGGCCAGCCCCTCCGCCTCAACAACCGACCCTACACGGTGGTCGGCGTTGCCGAGGCCGGCTTCACCGGCACCACGATCATCAGCCCCGATTTCTGGGTGCCGATGGCGATGGAAATGCACGTGCACTCGCGCGACCGCTCGGCGCTGACGATGCACAACTCGGTGTGGATGACGGCGATCGGCCGGCTCAAGCCCGGCGCCACGGCGCGGCAGGCGCGCGACGAGCTGCAGAGCATCATGCACGCCTACCTGACGGCGCAGGGTGACGACCGCGTGTCGCGCTGGGGCGTCAACGTCGCCTACTCGGAGCGCGTGCCGCCGCCGGCGGTCCTGCCGCTCATCGGCTTCATCGCGATGCTCGGAATCCTGACGGGCCTCGTGCTCCTGATCGCGTGCAGCAACGTCGCCGGCATCCTGCTCGCGCGTGCGATCGAACGGCGGCGCGAGATCGCGACGCGCCTCGCGCTCGGAGCGACGCGGGGTCGGATCCTGAAGCAGCTGCTCGTCGAAGGGCTGATCCTCGCGCTCGCCGCCGGCCTCGCCAGCCTGCCGCTCGGGTGGGCGCTCGTCGGTCTGCTCGCGTCGTTCCAGCCGAGCCTGCCCGTGCCGATTCCGCTCGATCTTCAGCTCGACCCGCGCGTGGTCGCCTTCGCCATGCTGCTCTCGGCGCTCTGCGCCGTCCTCTTCGCGCTCCTGCCTGCCCTGCGCGCCTCGCGCGTGTCGCTCGCGCCGGCGCTGCACGGGACGCACGCCACGACGGATCGCAAGCGCAGCTGGCTGCGTCAGGGGCTCGTCGCCGCGCAGGTGGCGATGGCGCTGCTGCTGCTCGTCTCCGCCGGCCTCTTCATCCGCTCGCTGCAGAGAGCGGCATCGATCGATTCCGGCTTCAACGTCCGCAACGTCGATACGCTGCAGATCGACACCCACCTCGGCGGCTACCGCACCGATGCCCAGGGTCTGGAGGCCGCCGACGCGCTGCTCGAGCGCTTCGGCAGCATGCCGGGCGTCACGGGCGTCGCCGCGTCGCGCATGGTGCCGCTGCAGGGCGGCGGCATGGGCCTGGGGCCGCTGCACGTGCCCGGCCGCGTCGGGCAGGACGGCCGCGACGGCATCGACGCCGACTGGGACGTCGTGTCGCCGGGCTACTTCTCGACGATGGAACTGCGAATCCTGCAGGGACGGGCGTTCACCCGCCAGGATCGCTCCAGCGCGCCGCGCGTTGCGATCGTCAACGAACGGATGGCGGCCGACGCCTGGCCGGGACAGGACCCGATCGGCAAGCGCCTGAAGCACGGCGACGGCGCCGACGTGCAGATGCTGGAGATCGTCGGCGTGGCGAGGAACGCGAAGTACCGCGCCATCAACGAAGCGCCGCGCAACTTCATCTACGTCCCGATGGCGCAGCAGTTCAGGTCCGAGGTCACGTTCTACGTCCGCCGCGCCGGACCGGAGTCGCGGATCAACGAGATGCGGCAGGTGGTGGTCGGCTTCAACCCGCTGCTGCCGGTCATCCACACGCAGACGCTCGAGGTCGCGACGACGTTGAGCCTGCTGCCGCAGACCATCGCCGCCTGGGTGGCGGGCTCGGTCGGGACCATCGGGCTGCTGCTGGCGGCGTTCGGCCTCTACGGGATGACCGCGTTCTCGGTGGCGCAGCGGACGCGCGAGATCGCGATCCGCATCGCGCTCGGGTCGTCGAGCGAAGGGGTGGTGTGGCTGATCCTGCGCCAGGCGGCACGCCTCGGGATCATCGGCGGGACGATCGGTTTCGCGCTCGCGGTCGTCTGCAGCATGCTGCTTCAGAGCCTGCTGATCGATCTCCCGGCGGTCGATCCGCTGGCCTTCGGCGCGGCCGTGCTCGTCCTGACCGCGGTCATGCTCACCGCGGCGGCGGTACCGGCGCGCCGCGCGACGCGCATGGATCCGATGCGCGCGCTCCGCTCGGAATGAATCGCGAGGCCCCCGATCCGTCCCGCAGCACGACGGCCGGCGGCGACGTGCCGACGATAGTGGCCGAGATCAAGGCGCGGGAGAAGCGGAAGGCGGAAATCGATCATGGTCCTCACGCGCGGCCGGCTCTCGATCGAGACGGGCTGCTCAGGGCGCTCGATGCCAAGCTGGAAGACTGGAAGCGGCAGCTACGCTCGCGCCCGACGCACGGTCAGACGGTGTTGCGGACGCTGCTCGATGTGCCGATCACGATAGGTGCGCCGATGGGCGATTCGCTGACGTGGGAAGCGCAGCCGAACCGCGTAGGCGCTCGGCGGGATCTTGTCCACAAAGTTGGCGTCCCCAGCGGGATTCGAACCCGCGTTTTGGCCTTGAAAGGGCCACGTCCTGGGCCTCTGGACGATGGGGACAACGATGGACGAGTGCGAGCGGCTGGTCTGCAACCGCAACACCACATGGTAGCAGTCCTGTGTGGATCCGCCAACCCTGCGGGGGAGTGCTTCAGGCTCGAATCGCGCGCATTGAGCCGGCGCAAATCCCGAGCTCTACGCAGCCGACAGGCGAGCTTTCAGGAGACCTGGGAGCATGCGATCCGCCAGCCGCGCCAGCGCCTCATGAGATTCCTCGGTGATCGGGATGGCTGCGAATCGCTGGGCGCTCACGGCTGACGTCTGCTCGCCGCCGAGAAGAGCGTCGACAATCGAACGGCTCATGGGCGCCGGCTTCGCAGGGAGACGCGCGTTCCCATCGGCAACCCAGGCGTCGATCTCGCGCCAGATTTCATCCGTCAGCGCAGGGGTCGTGAGGACCGCGCCCTCGGCAAAAACCGCCACATGCCGCACGGACGGGAACGCGAGCGCGACCGCTCGCAGCGCGCCGGTATCCAGCCTGCGAATGTCGACGGCGTAGGCATAGGTATCCGCGAGAGATGTGATGTCGGCCGGGGGTGTCGCCATCTGCCGAGTGTCGCACGGATGGCGCCAGAGTGCTCAGGGGCGATGACGGAGGGGGGACGCAGATATGTGAACAGCGCAATGCCTCCAGTGAAGACCGGAAAATAGATGACGTCACGAGCCGAACGGAGGTCGTTCAGGGCTGGGGCGAGGGCGGTCGAGCTGTACGCTTCAATTCAGTACAGCCGTACACAAATTCCTACACGGTCGTCCGCGTCACTGTGTAATGTTTGGCGCGGCCGACGCGGGCTGACCGAGCGTGGCCGCGAGGTACGCGCCGCGGCACACGGCGCCCCGGCGACAGCCGGAAGATCGGGATGTGTGACGTGACAGGGCAGGTCGTGAGGAGCTGAAACGTATCGGCCGCGTTCAGCTCGCGGAGCGATCCGTCGAGCAGGATGAAATCGGGTACATGACAGGAAGCCTTGACGATCGCTTCGAACGCCGTGCGTGCCTGCAACACTCTGAGGCCCGCGGCCAGGAGCTGCTCCGCGCGCGCCGCGAGCGTGCGGGCGTTCGTATCGGCGATGAGGACGTGAGTCGCGGTTGGCGCGACGCGGGGGGCCGTTGGACTGGCCATCCGTGCGTCGGCCGGGGGATGCTCGGGTGTGGTGAGGCGCGGCACGCCTCGACAAGAGCAAGAAACCTGCCTAGTGGAACAGTTCAGCGGTGCAGGAACGCGCCGACTGCCGCTCTCCGGGATTCACCGGAATCCGCGAAGATTCAGCCTCGCAGCCAGCGATCGACGCCGACGCCGGCAAGCGCGCCGCCGACGAGGAGCACGCCATCGAATGACAGCTGCCCATGTGGATCGACGAGCGACATGATGAGAAGAGCGGCGAGGCCTCCGCCGACCGCGGCAAGCGAAACCTCGAACACCTTGCGCGCCGGACTGCGCGGGCAGCGGTGATTCTCGGTCAGATGCCCCCGACAGCGTGGACAGGTGGCCATGTGTGCTGCTGAAGTCTGCGGAAGATAGCATAGCGTGTGCTCGCGCGAGAAGCGTTGGGTGCATTCGTGCGGGACCAGCACATCGGCGACGGCGGATGGGGCTGGAACGCCTCGGCCTGATACACTGCTCGACAGCTTGCGCGGAGGGTGACGTGGTCGCAGTTGTCTGGAACTTCGAGACCGTTCCCGATCAGGGGGAAGAGTTCGAGCGCTTCTACGGCGCCGACGGCGACTGGACGAAGCTGTCGCGGCGAAGCCGTTCGTTTCTCGGAAGCTCGTTCCTGAAAGATCTCGCCCGTCCGGAGCGCTACCTGCTGGTCGAGTACCTGGAGCGAGATGCTCGTCTACGAAAAGCACCTCGCGGATTTCGACGACGAGCTTCACCGTCTGGAAGAGCAGCGGGAGCGGTTCGTCGTCAAGATGGAAGCGATCGGCGTGTTCAGCGCCCTCGACGTGCCGGATCGCATGGGTCCAACCTGGTCGCGCCGTTCGGGGTAGCGACCCCGCGCATCACCGCGCGTCACAAGATTTCAGGCTTTTGCTCACGACTCGACGAGGCCGTGCTGCCGATTGATCCACGAGCGCCGCGAAGGGCCGACGCTCGCCGCTGTGCCTGTCGTTTCGCGTGAGAGGCAAGGCGTGGCGATGTCGATCGGCTGGTGAGCGAGAGGTGCAGGTACGTTATCCTGAGTGGCTGCGGGCCGCTAGCTCAGTGGTAGAGCACCTGACTTTTAATCAGGGTGTCCCGGGTTCGATCCCCGGGCGGCCCACCAATAGAATCAATAAGTTACGAGACATTCAAAATCGTCTGGGTAACTGTGGGGTAACAGAGCGCAGGAAAAACGGCGCGTAGCGACCAGGCCGGGGACAGCAGCCGAACATCTGGGTTCCTTTCACCGGCGACCTTCGACAAGCGTCATCACAACTACTCTCGGTCGCGAAGCACGGCAGCCAGAAGTCTGGGATTTCGGCGGCCGTGAAACACTGCCAAGACCCACAGCGGCTTCTCGGCAGGTGCATAGGCGACGAGGTACTGCATCGCGCACGACATGGAATCGCAATGGCCGCGTGGTGAGGTCCGGGCGCTGATGTCCGATCTGCGGTGATCCTACGAGCGTGGTGAGGGTCGAATGGATGTCGGCAAGAACCCGGTCGGCGGCATCGACGTTGTCTTTCGCGATGTACTCCCAGATTTCGTCGAGATCTGCGAACGCATCTGGATGGAAGGCGTAGCCGCTCATCCGCCCGATCGTCGGCGCTCGCTCTTTTCGCGCAGCTTCCTGAAGGCTTCCTCGCCATCGACCGGTTTGACCCGACCGGTCTTGAGATCGTCGTGGCGGCTGTCGAGCGTCTTTCGGACCGAGGTCACCTCTTCCAGGTACCCAGCGAGGGCATCCTCGACGATGTCTTCGGGGGCACGTCCGCTGGTCGTCGCAAGATCGTTCAGTCTTTTCGCCGTTTCGGCCGTGACGTGCACTTCCATGCGGCTACTGTACGGCTTTCGGCCACGACCGGCAAGCTCACGCGAACGCCATCCCTTTTCAACACTCTGAATCGATACAGGGATTCTGGCGGGCACCACTTGCGTCGGCTGGACCTTCGGCCGGTTGCCCGGCTGTTCCAGCGCCGTCGAACGTGTGCAGGAAGATCCTTGCGAACTCGAGGCGCCGCTGCGGCTGACAATAGCCGACACCCCACTTGAGACGGCCGTGCGTACGGACGACGGTGTTCAGTGCGGCGAGCGCGGACGAGCCATGCAGCGAAACGGAAAAGACCAGGTTCGATTCGACGGTGGTGAAGGTGCGTGCACGTTCATTCCGGAACTCGCCTGGGCCAAATCGCGTTCAGCAGCGCACAGAGCGCGCCCCCGACATTCTGATCCGTGAGCGCGACGGCGACCGTGCGATTGAGACAGTGAAGGGGATCATTCCCGACGTCGGCCGGCCGAATGACCATGACGCCGTCGATCTCCGCCCAACGGAATCGTGGATCCATTTCCGCGAGGCGATCGAGCGCCTCGCGTGCGGTCAGACCTCCATGCTACGCGCTCCGTCGTGGACGGCGGCGGTGCGGGTCCTGAGTCGGTGCAGCGGCCGTCCGCGGCGCAACCCGCGATGTTCTCGCAGTCGGTACGGGATGTGGCGCAGGATTTCCGGACTAAGCCGCCGCGGATCGATCGCTGGCGTGGACGCCAATTCGGCGGCCACTTCGACGCGAGGTTGTGACACGTGTCTCGGGTCCTAACTGAACTGCGACTCTTGCGCTTTGCGGCATCTCTTCAATCGCCGATCTGTCAGATAGACAACGACAGAACGCGACAACCACTAAAGCGACGACCGGCCGCATCGCGGTAGACAAGCCTCCCCGCGCCGTCTGTCTACTGGTCTGTCTACGCGACACCGTCGCCGCAAGTAGCAAATAGGGCAGGAGCGACCCCCTCCGGGGTCAGAGCTGGGGCCGCGCAGCGGCGCCGGCGGGGGGGTCGCTCCTGCCCGCTCTGGATTTCTGCCCGCGCTCTTCTGGCGGCACAACGCGCCGCCTTCTGCCATCGTAAGCCGTGCTCGTGGTCGAGCGAACGTCCTCGCCGACAACCAGATAACGCACGCGCCACTGCGCGCCGCTGAGAGGACGCACGTTGTCGTCCGGCACGTGCGGCAGGAGCCGAGGGGGGCCAAGCCTCCCCTGGAGCGCTGGCCCCCCCTTCGGCCCCCCGACGCGGACGGGAGTCTGCGACTCACGCCGTCGCCACGACCAGCGCGAGATGCTGATGTGATGCGCGAGCACATGGATCTCTCATCGGCCGTCCCCGCGGGTCCACGCCTCGTTTGAACGCTCCGACTCGTGCTCCCGGCGACATTGCGCGGGGCCCAAGACCTCCACACAAGCATCTTGGCCGAATACGTGACCGCGTTCCTGCGACGCGGTGGCCGAAGAATTCCGGGGGTTCTGCCAAAGGGCGCGGACGGGCGGCGGGGCAGCGCGCCGCGTCTGCCGACAGCACGGCGCGCGCCGTCCTCGGCCGCGTGCCGGACGTGGGAGACGCGGTGGCAACAGGTTGCGGAATACTTGGGGCGCCGCGCTTTTACGCCGCGTGCCGGGCGTGGCGCGCGCACGGCGACGCCAGCAGTGGAGGCGCTGTAGGGGCCGACGGTGACTGGTCACTGCTCAAGAAGTCGTGTGACGTCGCAGCGCGCCGACAGCCACAAGCATCCAGGCGGCGGCGAGCAGGCCGAAAGAGACGAAGCCGATAGTGAGTGATTCAGCGATGCCTCGATAGAAACTCGCCACCGGCAGGTGCCCCTCCGGCGTCGCGGCAAGGCCTCCGAGAACCGCAATCCAACCGCCGAGCAGTCCGCTGACCGTCGCGAAGATGGCGGCCAGCGAGACCGGCCGCATCAGGACGAGTTTCTGCTCGGTCGGTCGAAATACGTACGCGACGGCGAGACCGAACGCGACGATGGCCACTGCCATCGTGAGCTTCGCGAACAGGCTGACTTGTCCGAGCAAATCCCCAAGATTCGGCATGGATTCTCCTTGATTGAACGTCGTGGGGTACAACTCGCCAGAGGCCGGTCCGTGACGTGTCACGCTTGACTGCCTGGCGGGTTATGA
>CAVZMJ010000028.1:0-54318 GCA_963776315.1 uncultured Acidobacteriota bacterium | reverse complement strand
ACTGTTAAACCATTACAGCACAACGAAAATCAGCTGCGGCGCGAGAGGTAAAAAATTCAATTTCATGCCGCGCGTGCTCGAAATGTTCTCGTTTGTTTTCCAATGATTTCCAAAACCTGCCGGCAGCTCCACACGGCACGGTCGCGGCACGGTTGGGAATTATTTCCGCCCATTGTTGGGGTGCCTCTTGGCGGTACTATCTTAAGCACTGATCGCGGGCGGAGCTCGGACGGAAACAATAGCCCAACGCGATTACGATAAGCGTCCGCCTGACGCCGCCCAAGAAAAGGGAGCGTGCCATACTCACAGTAATTCCCTGGGATGTCTGGACTGCGGCTGCGATTGCCGCCATCGGATATTTTGGCAGTGGTTTTCGATCAAGCGCCGCTGTTAGTGTTCTTCCTCGTCGGTTTGGCTCTGTGCACCTACATTGCAATCCGAAACAGGTTCGGTGACGAAGATCAACCCCCGTCGAAAACCTAGATCAAAGTCAAAAATCCGAAAGCGCCAGCGGCAACGCGAGCCATTGATGGCACATTCTGAAGTCATTGAGACACGGCTTGTTCTCGTATCGGCACGCAAAAGCCGTCGTGCGGATTATTGGGACAAGGACGACTACGATGTGCGGCTGAGTAACGCGACGGACGAGTAGTCGGCCGCATCTTCCGTCAGCCGCGGGCACCGAAGGAGCAGCCGTGGTTTTGGGCGATAACTGCGCGAGAGAAATCGCCCTCGGTCTATAATCGCGGCTACGCAGCGAGCCGCGAACAGGCGATGCGATATTTTAAGGCGCGGTACGTACGGCCTGCTAATTAACCGCCTTCCCGGTGGAGTTGGTGCCACTGCCCTGATCGCGCAGGGAGGTCTCTACGCGGTCAGCCGCCACCACCATTCCCGCGCCTCGCTCCGGGTAATGGCGCTCTCAGTCCGCCACCCGGGCAACAATCTGAGCTCGCGATTGTTCGCCACCGGTCGATCTCACCCTTCATGTTCTCAAGCGCCGCCGTCAACTAGGCAACCGGCGTTCGGCAATTCTGCACGCAAGCGCAACTCCAACTCAGGAGTGAGTGCCCTCATAGCTGTTTTCCCCGTTAGTCCCGACAGTATTATTCCGAACTCTGACTCAATTCGTAAAAGCAACCTGAATGGTCGCTCGTGGGGCGACACAACGGCATTTTGTTGACCGGAAACAACAATGAAATTTACAGCCAATTTACTTGTGACAAGTCCGCCAGATTGTTTCAGTGGGGACGTGCGCAGTCACCATTTTGTCCTCCGTAGGCTTAGACGGCTGCTTGAATTACCTCCAACATCTTCTTTTGCACAAGGGCCCCGCAAGGGGCCCCTTTTTTCAGCTACCCGCCTCGGAGGACGGCGGCGCATTTGGGCGAACTACTTAGGCGGCTCAGCAGCGAGCCGCGAACAGTTCTGCTTGAATATCCTGGGGGACGCGGCATGGACGGGGGCATCATGGACGGCGAACGAGCTCTGGCAGCAGAGCCCGTTGATTATTTTGTAATCATAAAACGTTCTGGGCCCCGATGGGCCCGAACCAGGTGGACGTGGGAAATCCGGAATAGATCAGAACCATTTGGAATCAAATGTCGCGGTGATAAACACGCTTCGCCGCAAGCTGCCAAGGCTGCCGGGGAAATGGCCCTAAAGAAAATTTTGAAATCGTCTAGCCGACGCTTAGGCGGTACTTATCGTGAGAAAGGACCCCGAGCGACGAGGAGGTACGACGCGGCTCGGGGCCAGGTAGAGCGAGACAGCGACCTGCCTGCACTCCCGCCACGCGGTGGCAAAAACTCACCAATCCTTGGCCGCAAAAGACAAGACAAACCTGAACCAGCGCTTTAGGCCGATGCGCCTGGTTTGCCCCCTCGATTTGACCCCTGGGGGCACGACGAGGTAGGCCGCCTGGCGATTTTTTAGGGTGTGTCGCCAGGCGGTTCTCCGCTTTTCAAGCGAGCCGTTCAGCCTCGCGCGGCGGGAGCCGTTAGGTCATCTCCGAAAGCACCACGTAGCCCGTAGATGTGCTGGTGCAGAGAAAGTTAAGTGACTGGCCGGGACTGCACCCGAAATATTCCGGGAAGTTGGCCGGTATGAACGCGGCAGAACTGTTGGCCGTGACATCAATCTGGTGCTGTTAATGGTCGCCCAGATGCCGGCAGCAAGGGTATAAACAACCCGCACCTGTCGCGTCTGGGCTGCCGAATGCCGTCGTGCTCTGCGTGCGCTGAGTTACCCCACTACGGCAGTGACGATAGACCTGCCAGTCGCGAAGCGGGTTGGCCGTTTCCGTAGTTACTCATTAATTAATCCCTTTGTTACGCGGCGTCTTCGGGCCGCTCAATTGCTAATTCGCGCAGCAGATGTCTGCGCTAAGATGCGGGGGGTATTGCCAGAGCTGCACACTCTTGGTGCCATTGGCGGTAGCGCACGGTTAAGGTGTCGTCGATAACCGCCATAGGAGCCGCTAGCCGTGCGTCGGTGTGGATTGAACACCACGAAATGAACTCCTCATACGATGCTGCCGTCTCGGGAATAGTTGAGCGGCCCGAGAAGCCACCACGCACCCCCGGATTCCGCGGGCTTACCGAGCATCGCCAATCGGAAGTCCTTAGTAAGCAAGCCGGCGGCTATGCTCGCATCGAGCGTGCGCGTTGGTGGGCGGTTCCAGCTTGCGCGTGTATAGTCTTGCCGTGATCATCGCGGACGGGCTCGCCGTCGCGATCGGTCAGCGTGACAACATCGTCGACGACGGTGAAGGAGCCGGACGAGCTGTCCGGGGAAGGCGCGCTTGGGCGGCTCGATATGGACGGTGATTGAATAAACTTCGGGCATTGTCGGTTGCATCCTAGATAAAAAGACCCTTGTATTGCTGCGATAAATCGCGGCGGAAATTCTTGCTGCGGGGAACGCACCGCCAGCCGGCTCAGTGAAACACAGTGCAACGGCGTCACCTTCATCGGGGTGGGCATGCCGCGCGACCGCATATCTTCTTTGCTTTCAAGAACGAGCTTGCCGTCCGCTGCGTACCGGTAACCGCAGCGACCAGATCGGCCTGCAAGCTGTCCCGATCGGGCAAGCGAAGCGACCTTGCTCAAGTGCGGTTTTTAGATTTAACCACAGCTCGGCGCGCCGATTAGCTGGACCACCAGCAGGGTTGCCGCGTTCGTCTAGTGGTGGCAGCTCGGCGGGCTTACCGCCGAAGTTTACCGCATTGACCAAGGAGCGGCTGTGCCGAATCGTCTGCCCGAGCGCAACAAATACGGGGTCAGACCCTGAATCGTGAATGCCGGCGCACGATTCACAGCCTGACCCCACCGCGGCAAGCTGCTGACCCCAGGCGTCGAGCCGGCGAATGCGCTCGGGGGCCGTCATCCCCGGCTCATCGGCGTAGTCGTCAGCCGTCCGCGCGAAGGCGTAGATCGCGGCGATGTGCGGCCGCATCGCAGCGGGCAGAAAGCGCGACGCCACAGGGAAGTTCTCGTAGTGCTCGCGCGCCAGCCTTTCGCAATGCGCGTAGGCGCGCGCCACCACGGCATCGTCGCTCACCACTCGAGCTCTGGAGCAGCGTCGCGGCGGTTGGCGACGCGGGCCATGACGAACAACAGGTCGGAGAGCCGGTTCAGGTAGACGAGGATTTCGGACTCGACCTGATCACTTCCAAGACCGACGACACTGCGTTCGGCCCGCCGGCAGATCGTGCGTGCCACGTGCAGTGACGCGCCTGAGCTCGACCCGCCCGCCAGGATGAATCGCCGCAGCAGGGGCACCTCCGACTCGAGCTGGTCGATCCAATCCTCGAGCTGCTTGACGGCGTCGCCGGTGACGGCCGTCTTCTCGACTCGGTTGGCGACCTTGCTCCCCGGATCCGCCAGGCGTGAACCGATGGCAAACAAATCGCGCTGAATCTTTTCGATCATCGCCGCGAGCTCGCTGGCGAGCGCGCCGGCCCGCACGAGTCCCAGCCACGCGTTGAGCTCGTCGACGTCGCCGTACGCGGCGACCCGCGGATCGGCCTTCGACACGCGCTTTCCACCAAGCAGGCCGGTTTCGCCGCTGTCGCCGGTCCTGGTGTAGATTTTCACTCACCAATTATAGGTCCAGGGTGACTTCTAGCCAGGGCCTCGCTGGACTGGCCGACGGCCTATCTCACGATGGACACGATGGTACGATGTTCACGATGAATTCTTCTGACTAAGGCTCATCGTGGCCATCGTGTCATCGTGCCCATCGTGAAAGGCCGTTCGTCATACACCGCTTTTTGTCCTCCCGGACGCGCCGTTTGGTGCAGATTACGGGCTAGATGAGTTCTGCCCGGCGCACTCAGGATCAGAAACGCGCAGCCACACGTTCCGTCCGCAAGGTTCCCGCACCAGTAGACAGACAGCGCTTCCGTCGACGCCTGCTCGAGTGGTATCGCCGTTACGGGCGCGACCTGCCATGGCGGCAGACGAAGGACCCGTATCACATCCTCGTCTCCGAGGTGATGCTCCAGCAGACGCAGGTCGACCGCGTGTTGCCGAAGTACGCACGAGTGGCTCCAGAAGTACCCGTCGCTCGAGGCGCTGGCCGCGGCGAAGGAGACCGACGTATCCGACACGTGGCGGCCGCTCGGCTACAACATCCGGCCGAAACGCCTGCACGCCATTGCCCGCGAGTCGATGGCACGCTACGGTGGTCAGCTGCCCTCGGATGAGGAGACGCTGCTCTCGTTCAAGGGCATCGGCGAGTACACGGCCGGGGCGGTGCTCAGCTTCGCCTTCGGCCAGCGCGCGGCGATCCTCGACACCAACGTCGCGCGCGTGCTCTTTCGCGTGTTCGTCGGCCGCGGCACGCTCAAAAGCCATGCGATGAAGCGTTACCTGTGGGAGGTGTCGCGCTCGGTGCTCCCGCACCGGCACGTCTTCGACTTCAACCAGGCGCTCATGGACTTCGGGGCCACGCTCTGCACCGCGCGCAACCCGAAATGCCTGATCTGCCCGATGCGCCGCAGTTGCGCCGCCTTTCCGTTCAACCCCGAGCACGAGCGAGAGGGGCGCTGATGTGTTCAGCGCAGTCGCCGCGGATCGTCGTGACTGCGGCCGTCATCGAGCGCGACGGTCGATACCTCGTGACCAGACGGCTCCGCGGCACACACCTGGCAGGATTCTGGGAGTTTCCGGGCGGCAAGTGCGATGCCGATGAGCCTCTCGCCTCCTGTCTCGAGCGAGAGATCGCCGAAGAGCTCGATACGAACATCCGCATCGGCGCGGAGATCCATTGCGTCGCGTACGAATACTCCGAACGCATCGTCGAACTGCATTTCTTTCGGTGCGACCTGCTGGGAGATCCCCGCGCAGTCCTGGGACAGGAGATGCGCTGGGTCGCGCGCAGCGAGCTCGCGATGCTCGAGTTTCCGCCGGCCGATGCGGAGTTGATTGCGATGCTCGCACTGGTCGATTCCGATCAGGCCTAACCGACCAGTTGCTGCCATCAAGCGGCCGTTCCGGGCCGACGGCCATAGCACTATGAGACTTCTCGCGGCTGGCGGCTCGCGGTTGGCGGTTGCTCAGCCGGTCGACTAAGCAACCGCCAGCAGCTGGCAGCGAGCCGCGTCTTGAACCGCCCTGTGACCGCGTTCACAACCTACTCGGGCGCGGGCATCAAACGAACGGCAACCGCGTCACGACGGCAGCCGAGGCCGGAACGCCGTCCGCGATCGCAACAGCGGTCCCGGCTTCCACGAAATCCCGGTGGACGTACCCCAACGCGATCGGCCGCCCCAACGCGGGCGACATTGCGGCGCTGGTGACCGTGCCGATCTCGCGATCGCCGCTGCGGATCGCTGCGCCGTGGGCAGGCACGGCCGCACCAGGGTCCAACGTCAGCCCGACCAGCCGTCGGGCCACGCGTCCATGTCCGCGGTGCAGCACGCGGACGATGATTTCCTGGCCGACGTAGCACCCCTTCGTCAGGCTGATTGCGCGATCCTCGATGCCGGCCTCGAGCGGAATCGTGTCCTCGGTCATGTCCGTTCCGAAGACCGGCCTGCCGTTCTCGATCCGGCAGACGTCGGCAGCCCCGGAATCGACACCAACCGCGCCAGCATTGCGGATGGCCTGATCCAGCGCATCCGAGTGATCCACGTCGACCAGCAAATCGAATCCCAGGCCACCAAGATCATCGCGTCTGACAACGGTCGCGGCGGCCCCGTGCCACGTCCATGGACGACTCGCGAGGACGGCCAACCCATCGAGATCGGCCGCAGTCAGCGGGGAGCCCTGCCCACCGAGTACCCGGCCGACGACGTCAGCGGCGCGCGGACCGTAGACGCCGAGTTGCGCAATCGACCCGCTCACATCCGCGACCTCGACGTCCTCACTGAACACAAACTGCTCGAGATACCCCGCGACGCGAGCCGTCACGGCCGTCTCGAGGTCCATCAGAATGGCTTGGCCGGTCTCGACGACGTACATGTCGGCGATCATCCTGCCCTGGGCGGTCAGCAGGCACGCGTAGCAGCCCGAACCAGCCGAGAGCGCGGCGATATCGTTGGTCAGCAAGCCCTGCAGGTAGTCCCGTCGGTCCCGCCCAGTGAGCCGCAGTCGGCCGCGATCCGACCGGTTGAGAAGGCCCGCCCCATCGCGGAGCGCGCGATACTGTTCCGGTGAAAACATGTGTGGCGTGCTGATATCCTGAGTAGATGAGGTTCTCAGGCTATTGTACCGCCGCTCTGGTGCTCGCCCTGGCCGGTCCAGCGGTCCGTCAGGCTTCCGCCCAGGTCGAGCCGGTTCCGGGCGAAGCGACGTTCACGGTCTTCGTCCGCGGCACGGACGTCGGACGGGAGCAAGTCAGCCTCACCAGATCGGGTTCGCAGTGGATCCTCACGGCGACAGGCCAGCTCGGCGAGTTCACGCTCAACCGCTTCGAGCTCAAATATGCCGCCGACTGGCAACCGATCGAGCTCTTCGTTGACGCCACGCAGTCGGCCAAGCCCGGGGACAAAGCCGGGCCGAAGAAGCTGCAGCTGGCAACCTCGTTCGCCCTGACCACCGCCATCAACGAGATCACGCAGAACGGCGTCACCAATTCGAAGACCGATCAGATTTCCGCGCGCACAGTCGTCCTGCCGACCAACGTCTTCGCCGGATACGAGGCGCTCGCGGCGCGCCTCGCCAACTCGACGCTCGGAACCGAAATCCCCACCTACGTGACAGCGGGCGCCGAGGTCAAAGTGAGCGTGAAAGGGATCTCCGATGAGGCAGTGACGACCCCCGCGGGAGTCGTCCGCATGCAGAAGTACGAGCTCCTCGTGCACGACAACTCGGGCGGGACGTTCACGATGACGGTATCGGTCGACCAGCGGGCACGCCTCGCTCGCATGGACATGCCGACGGCCAACGTGAGCGTCGTGCGCAGCGACCTGGCTGGCGTGTCGGCACGAACGCTGACGGCCAGGAACCCCACGGACTCCGACGTCACCATCCCGGCCAACGGCTTCAGCATCGCCGGCACCATGACCAGGCCACCGATCCTCGGACGACTGCGGCTTCCGATGATCGTGCTCGTAGGCGGTTCGGGTCCCGTTGACCGCGATGGCACGGTCGCCGGCATCCCGATCATGAGCCAGCTCGCCGGCGCCCTGGCGCAGCAGGGGTTCCTCGTGCTCCGCTACGACAAGCGCGCCGTCGGCCAGAGCGGCGGCCGGAGCGAAACGGTCACGCAGCACGACTACGCCGACGACCTGATCGCCATCGTCAAGTGGCTCGCCAAGCGCGACGATGTCGACGATCGCCGGATGGCGGTCGTGGGACACAGCGAGGGCGCCATGATCGGGATGCTCGCGGCCGCGCGCGAGAAGAAGATTGCGTCGCTCGTGCTGATGTCCACCAGCGGCACCAGCGGCGCCGATCTCGTCCTCGAACAGCAGCGGCGCGAGCTCGATCGGATGAAGATCCCGGAAGCCGAGAAGGCCCAGAAAGTAGCCTTGCAGAAGCAGATTCAGGCGGCCGTCATTGCGGGAACCGGGTGGGACGCGCTGCCGGAGGACGTGCGAAAGCAGGCTGACACGCCGTGGTTCCGGAGCCTTCTTCTCTCCGACCCTGCGACGCTGATGCCGAAGCTGAAGCAGCCGATTCTGATAATCCATGGCGATCTCGACGCGCAGATTGAGCCGCACCACGCAGAGAAGCTCGGGGAGCTCGCGCGAGCGCGCAAGAAGGACGCAGGCTCGGTGGAGGTCGTGCATCTTCCCGACCTCAACCACCTCCTCGTGCCCGCCACGACGGGCGATGTGAAGGAATACCCGGAGCTCAAGGAGAAGGCAATCAGCCCAGAGATCGCATCGACCATAGCCGCCTGGCTGAAGAAGTCGCAGCCGTGAACAGAATCGATTAGACTTCTGTCACAGATGAGAGTCGGGATCCCGAAGGAAACGAGCCCGGGCGAGACGCGCGTCGCCGTCATTCCTGCCGGCGTGGCCACGCTC
This sequence comes from uncultured Acidobacteriota bacterium, assembly GCA_963776315.1. Classification (GTDB taxonomy): domain Bacteria; phylum Acidobacteriota; class Vicinamibacteria; order Vicinamibacterales; family 2-12-FULL-66-21; genus DATBJJ01. Next base: position 45,839 of record CAVZMJ010000028.1, on the reverse strand, counting down.
ACGAAGGCGGGCCTTCAGGTGGCCGTCGAACAGGGTGCAGGCCTGGCTGCAGGGTTCACCGACGCCGCCTACGCTGCTCAGGGCGCGACGGTCGTTTCTCGAGCCGATGCGCTCACTGCGGACATACTGCTCCAAGTCCGGGCGACTCCACCTGCCAACGGACTGCACGCGGGTCAGACCGTCATCGGATTCGCGGATCCGCTCGGCGCGCCGCAGGCTATTCGAGACGTCGCCGCCACCGGTGTGTCGATGCTCTCGATGGAGCTGATGCCGCGGATCACGCGCGCGCAGAGCATGGACGCGCTCTCGTCGATGGCGACGGTTGCCGGTTACAAGGGAGTGCTGCTCGCGGCAAACCAGCTGCCGCGCATGTTCCCGATGCTGATGACCGCCGCCGGGACCGTCTCGCCCGCGCGCGTCTTCATCGTCGGCGCCGGCGTCGCGGGGCTGCAGGCGATCGCGTCGGCGCGGCGGCTCGGCGCCAAGGTCGAGGCCTACGACGTGCGGCCGGCAGTCAAAGAGCAGGTGCAGAGCCTCGGCGGCAGATTCGTCGAGCTGCCGCTCGAGTCCACCGACTCGGAAGACAAAGGCGGCTACGCGAAGGCCCAGGACGAGTCGTTCTACCGGCGTCAGCGTGAGATGATGCTCAAGGTCGTCGCCGGGAGCGACGTCGTGATCACGACCGCGCTCATCCCTGGAAAGCGGGCGCCGATCCTGATCACGACCGAGATGGTCGAAGCGATGCAGCCGGGATCCGTGGTCGTGGACCTCGCCGCCGAGCGCGGCGGCAACTGCGAGCTGACACGCCCCGACGAGGTGGTGCTGCACAACGGCGTCACCATCATCGGCCCGTCCAACCCACCGGCGATGGTGCCCTACCACGCCAGTCAGATGTACTCGAAGAACATCATCACGTTCCTCATGCACCTGCTCGGGAAGGACGGCGCGAAGCAGCCGTCTCTCGTCCTCAATCAAGACGACGAGATCACGCGCGAAACGCTGCTGACCCGCGACGGCGCCGTGGTTCATACACGCATCAAGGAGCTTCTCGGCTGAGACGTATGACGATGTGGGTGATCAACACCGACGAGCAAGTCGATAGTCCCTTCACGTTTCGCATTCTTCCCGGAGCCATCAAGACCATCGGGCGAGCACCGCGCGCCGACTTCAGGGTCGATGCGGCCCTCGTCTCGCGCGTCCACTGCCAGCTGACCGCGGGCGCCGCCGACCTCGAAGTCGTGGATCTCGAGAGTACGAACGGAACGTTTGTGAACGGTGCGCGCGTGGACCGGGCGCTGCTCAAGACCGGCGATCGCCTCGGCGTGGGGAAGGTCGAGTTCGTGGTGTCGCGATCGTAATGCCAGGCACCAGGTCGTTTCGGACACGGGCGACGGCCATCATCACGATGAACACGATGGAACGATGAGCACGATGAAATATCAGGTTGAACATCGTGTGCATCGTGCCATCGTGTTCATCGTGATAATGGCCGTCGGCCCGTGATCCTATCAGGCATCAAGCATTCAGGAACGGGTTCGTTCTCTTCTCCCTCCCGATCGTCGTCGGCTCGCCGTGCCCTGAGTAGACGACGGTTTCATCAGGGAAGCTGAACAGCACCTCGCGGATCGATCGCAGCAGCGTCGGCAGGCTGCCGCCAGGCAGATCGGTCCGGCCAATCCCTCCCGCGAACAGCGTGTCCCCGACGAAGAGAACGCGCTCGGCTGCGTCGTCGCGGCCAACGGCAAGACAGACGCCACCGGGACAATGGCCGGGCGTGTGATACACCCACGCGGCGTATCGCCCGAAGGTCCAGGGGCCGGGGCCTTCGTAGAAGCGGTCGACCGGCGGCTGCGCCTCGATCTCGAAGCCGAACATCTGCCCTTGCTGGACGACGGCTTCGTAGAGAAAGTTGTCTTCGCGGTGCAGCACGACGGGGACGCCGAGCACTTCCTTCGCCCGCCGGACGCCGGTAATGTGATCGAGGTGGGCGTGGGTCAGCAGCACGTAACGAATCGCGAGTCCGTGCCGCTCGACCGCCTCGAGAAGCAGGTCGACATCGTCGCCGGGGTCAATGACCACGCCTTCCCGTGTTTCTTCGCAGCCTATGACAAACCCGTTCTTCATGAACGGCGGAACCGCCCGTGTCTCGAGAATCATGTGAGCCCCTAAACCTCTCATTTTCGCATTGAGAGGCATGGGGACGAACATGCAGAAACCACGTGAAACGCGGATTCAGGCCAGCCTGCTCGCCGGGGTCGAAAAACGGGCGCTCATCTGGATGGCCGAGCGGCTGCCCGCCTGGGTGGGATCGGACCACCTGACAGGGCTCGGAGCCTTCGCGATGCTTGGCGCCGGAATCGCCTTCTGGCTGGCGCCCGCCCATCCGCTGGCGCTCCTGGCCGTCATCGCGTTCCTGGCCATCAACTGGTTTGGGGACAGCCTGGACGGCACGCTGGCGCGGGTTCGACACCAGGAACGCCCCCGGTACGGATTCTATGTCGACCATGTACTCGACGTGGTCGGGATCCTGTTCCTCTTCTCGGGACTGGTCGCGGGCGGATTCATGACGCCGATCGTCGGCGCCGGATTCCTCATCGCCTACTACCTGCTCACCGTCGAGATCGCGCTCGCCACGCACACTGTGGGAACGTTCCGCATCTCGTACTGGAAGATGGGACCGACGGAGATGCGGATCCTGCTTGCCGCCGGCGCGCTGCAGCTCCTGCGCTCGCCGGACGTCGTGCTCTTCGGCAGCCGGTTTCTGCTCTTCGACGTCGGCGGAGCGATCGGCATCGCGGCGCTCCTCGCGACGTTCGTGTTCTCCGCCGTCTCGAACACTCGGACGCTGTATCGGCGAGAGCCATTGCCTCAGGCAACGAAGGGCACCACGGAGCTGGCGATCGTCGACGCCACCGCTCGTAGTATCCTCACCTCATGATCCTCGTGGCCGTGGACGACTTCCTGTTCCGTTCGAAGATCCGCACGACCGGCAAGAATGCAGGCGTCGAGCTGTCGTTTCCGCGCACGCCCGACGAAATACTCGAGCAGGCGCGAACGCTCAAGCCGTCGCTCGCGATCTTCGACCTCAACAGCGCGAAGATGGAGCCGATCGAGACGATCGCGCGGATGAAGCAGGACCCCGAGCTCGGCTCGATCCGCACGCTCGGGTTCGTCTCGCACGTGGATGCGGCGCGCATTCAGGCCGCTCGAGCGGTGGGCACCGACGAAGTGATGGCCCGATCGGCATTCGCCGCCGGGCTCGCTGACATCCTCCTCTCTGACGGGACGACCCGGCCCTGACCCTCGACGACATTCGTGCCGCCGCGCGGCGAATCGAGGGCCGAGTCCTTCGAACGCCACTTCGTTCCTCGTCGTGGCTGAGTGCCAGTGCGCAGGCAGACGTCCGGCTGAAGCTCGAGACGCTCCAGCCGACGGCCTCATACAAAGTCCGCGGGGCGTTCAACACGGTGCTGCGGATGGCCGAAGCACACGATGGCGGGACCGCTCCTGCGCTCGTCACGGCGTCAGCAGGAAATCACGGCCGGGCGCTGGCCTGGGCGGTTCGCGCGGGCGGCATGCAGTTGACGGTGTACGCGCCGCAGCATGCGCCGCGGACGAAGCTCGAGGCCATTGCCGCGAGCGGCGCGGTCCTTGTGCCGTGCCTCGACTACGACGAAGCGGAGCGCCGCGCCAAGGAGCACGCCGCTCGCGAGGGAGCACTCTACATTTCTCCCTACAACCACCCGGACGTCATTGCCGGCGCAGGAACGATCGGCCTCGAGATCCTCGACGAGTGGCCGGACGTCGACGTGATCGTCGTGCCAATCGGCGGTGGAGGATTGATTTCTGGGATCGCACTCGCGGTCAAGGGCGCGCCGACCAACGCGCGCGTGGCCGGCGTAGAGGTCGAGGCCTCGTGCCCCTTCACGCGAGGGATCGCGGCCGGACGAATCGTAGAGATCGACGTCCGCCCGACGCTCGCCGACGGACTGGCCGGGAACCTCGATCGAGACGCGGTCACCTTCGACATCGTCCGGCGCGAAGTCTTTCAGATCGCCGTCGTCAGCGAGGCGGAGCTCCGTGACGCCATCGCCGGCGTCGTCGCACACGAGCAGCTGATCACGGAAGGCGCAGGCGCCGTGGGTGTGGCGGCCGTGATGTCGGGCAAGCTCGATGTGGGCGGAAAGCGAGTGGCGATCGTGCTCTCGGGGGGCAACATCGATCAAGGCACGCTGAGCACGATCGTCTGAGGTGCCAAGTGCCAGGGTGCCCTGGTGCCCGGTGCTTAGGGTGCCAGGGTGCAAGAGGCCCAGGGTGCCATGGTGCAGGGCCCAGGGCGACTCGGTCCATCGGTGCGCTGCACCCAGGCACCGCACACGAGCCAGCCTGGCACCTGGCCCCTGGCACTCTAAGCACCAGGCACCAAGGCACCCTCGCACCCTCGCACCCTTCGATCGCTCTACCGCCCCGAGAAATACCACCACACCGCTATCAGCACCGCCAGCATCACCGCCCCGACAAGCCAACCCAGCCAGGCCATCCCGCCAGCAGCCGGCGGGCGTCGCGGCAACTCGAAATCGCGCTCACGGGCGTCGAGACCGGCGGCGATCCTGCGCAGGTCGGATGACAGCGCGAGCGCGCCTGCCGGGCGTGCCTCGACGGGCTTGGCGAGCGCTCGGGTCACCAGAGCATCGAGCTCGGCTGGAACGGATGGCGTCGACGACGACGGCGGTGGCGGGGTGAGCCTGATGACGTTCATCACGGTCGCGGCAGGAGCGGAGCCGGCGAACGGATTGCGGCCCGTGAGCATTTCATGGAGGAGCACGCCGAACGAGAACACGTCGCTCCGCTCGTCGATCGTACCGCCGAGCGCCTGCTCGGGCGAGAGGTACCCGGCCACGCCCTGCGGATCGGCGCCCAGCCCCTCGGCCGAAGCCGCGGCCGCTCGTGCCTGACCACTCGTCGTCCATGCCGTCAACCCGAAGTTGAGGATCTTCGGGCTCCCTTTGGGAGTGATGACGATGTTGTCGGGACGCAAGTCGCCGTGGACGAGGCCGCGTGAGTGCCCCTCCGCGAGGGCGTCGCTGATCTGCGCCGCCAGCTCGATCGCGCGGCGCAGGTTCACCGGCCGCCCTGCCATCTCGTCGCGCAGCGAGGGTCCCGCGGCAAATTCATATGCGAGATAGCAGTGACCGTCCTGCTCGACGACGTCGAAGAGCGTCGCGATGTTCGGGTGGTTGAGAGTCTGGGCCGCGCGCGCCTGCTGGAGAAACTCTTCGCGACGGGCGGCGCCGGCGATGAGCTCGGCCGGCGGCATCATCACCGCGACCGTGCGGCCGTACTTGAGGTCGCGGGCCCGATACACATCGCCGAGCGCGCCCGTGCCGAGCCGCTCGAGAAGGTTGTAGTGCGCGATGGTCTGCATCTCGGGCATCTACTTCTTCGGACGCGACGGCCGGATCTCGATGCAGCTCGGAAGGCTGCGCGACGGAAACGTGATCAGGTCGAGAACGAGATCCGCGACATCCTGCGGAGCAATCTTCCAGTCCGCCCCGTCGCTTCCCGCACGTCCACTGAAGCCCGTAGCGACCGACCCCGGGCAGATGTAACTCACCCTGATATTGTCGTGCCGGACCTCCTGCATGAGCGCCTCGCTGAACGCGTTGAGGCCGGCTTTTGATGCGCAGTACGCCGCGCCCCCCACGAACGGGTTCTTCCCGGCAAGGCTGCTGATGTTGATGATCCAGCCGCTGCCGCGGCGCTTGAGGTGAGGAATCGCGGCGGCGCAGCAGTAGAAAACGCCGCTGAGGTTGGTGTCGATAACCCTCCGCCAGTCGCCGGCGGACATGTCGGCGACAGGTGCGAAGTGGCCGACGCCGGCGTTGTTCACGAGCACATCGAGCCCGCCGAAGTGTTCGACCGCCGCGTCGATCGCGCGCCCGGCTTCGTCCGCCTTCCCGACGTCGGCGCGCACGGCGCGCAGGGCGTCCTTCGAGAACCGCGCGGCGGCCTCGTCGAGGTGCTCTTGATCGCGCCCCGTGATCACCACGCGAGCGCCCCGCTCGACGAGCCTGGCGGCAATCGCCAGTCCAATCCCACGAGAACCGCCCGTCACCACGGCCACGGCCGACGCCAGCCGCGGAGGAGTCGAGGTTGGGGAAGGTGTACTCATGCCATTAGAATAGTCGAGTCGGATGAGTTTCATCGCGATCGTCGGCAGCGGCGCGCTTGGCGGTGCCGTGGCGCACGCACTGGCTGTGCGCGACCGCGTGACGGAAGTGCGGTTGATCGACCCCACCGGTCAGGTGGCGCGCGGCAAGGCCCTCGACATCCAGCAGTCGTCACCAATCGACAGCTTCAGCACGAAACTGACCGCCGCCGAATCCATCGAGGCCGCCGTCGGGGCAGATGTCGTCGTGATCGCCGACGCTGCCGCGGGAAGCGTGGAGCACGCGGGCGAAGCGGGGCTGGGCCTCCTGCGCCACCTCGTTCGGGCGGGGAACCACGCGCCCATCCTGTGCGCAGGCGCGCTGCAGCGGGACCTCATCGCAAAAGCGGTGACCGAGCTGCACCTGGCGCGTGGGTTGGTGCTCGGTTCTGCGCCGTTCGCACTCGAATCGGCGCTCCGCGCGATGGCCAGCCTCACCCTCGACGGGTCGGGTGTCGAAGTCTGTCTGCGGGTCGTGGGCGTGCCGCCGCGGGCGGCAGTCGTCGCGTGGGAGGAAGCAACAGCGTACGGGCAGCCACTCGCGTCGCAGATGGCGCCGCACGCCATTGCCGGACTCGCGGCGCGGATCCCAGGGCTCTGGCCGCCGGGTCCATTCGCACTCGCAGCCGCCGCCGCGCGCATCGTCGAAGCGATCGCGCTCGGGTCTCGACGCCGCTTTTCATGCTTCGTGACGATGGAGGCCGGCCCGCTGCGGGCCGCAGTGGGATCCATGCCGGTCGCGCTCGGTCCCAGGGGAGTTGAGCGCGTGCTCGAGCCCGCGCTGACGCGCCAGGAGCGGACGGCGCTCGAGAACGCGCTCGAAAGAAATGCCGAATTCTGAGTGCTGAATGCTGAAGTGAAGTGGGAAGTTACATCTCCCACTTCAGGCTTCCGGCCTCGGCCTTCAAACTTTCTCGAGCGTGCAGCATCACTCCGCCCGCAAAGTCCGCCAGGTGTTCGCGCAGCATCAGCCGGCCACGATGGAGCCGCGACTTCAGCGTCTGCGGCTTCACCTTGAGGACCGCGCTCGCTTCCTCGGTCGACAACCCCTGGATATCGCGCAGGATGACCGGCACGCGGTAGACGGCCGGAAGCAGGGTCAGCGATTCGATGAGGCGATCCCGCATCTGGGCGCGCAGAACGTGATCGTCAGCGAGCGACGACCAGTCCGCGGGTTCCGCCGGCGTCCGCTCGGGCTCCTGCGAGCTCGGCTCGGCCTTCTGGACCTCGGTCATACGACTCACGCGCGTGCTGCGCAGCCGTGACATCGCCGTGTTGAAAGTGATCCGGTAGATCCACGACGAGAGCGCGGCATCGCCGCGGAACGCGTCGATCTTCCGATGCACCTTCATGAGAACATCCTGGGTCACCTCTTCGGCATCTTCCCAGTTCTTCACGTAACGGAGAGCCAGCTGATGGATCCTCGGCCCGAACGTCGAGGCGAGATCCGTGACTGCTGTTCCATCCCCCGCTTGCATGCGGCCGATGAGCTGGCTGTCCGCATTCTGATGACGCATTACTGTGGGCCTCCGTAACGAATTGAACACCACAGGCGCCGACCTTATTCCAGTGAGATTCTAGGCGTTAAGGCATTGTCCGCATTGGACTTGTCTCGAATTATCCAGAGGCTGTGACGGGAGCTGGGACTAAAAAGGTCCGATTTCCACACTCCGGCGGTCGAAGACGGCAGCCATCGCGGCCACTGCGGAATCCTCTACCTCAGCCATGGGGACGTCCCGTGCCAGGAGCTTCCTGAGGGAGGTCACGCCCTTGTCTGGGATACCGCACGGAACAATCAGGCCGAACTGATCGAGGTCGGTCGTAACGTTGAAGGCAAACCCGTGGCTGGTAATCCAGCGGGCGATGCGGACGCCGATTGCCGCCAGCTTTTCCCAGGCAAGAGCGCCGCATAGCTCGGCGGTGCTGACCCAGGCCCCGGTGAACCCGGTCTGCCTGGCCGCCTTCACGCCAAAAGATCCCGCCATTCGAATCATGACCTCTTCGAGGTCGCGCACGTAGCGATGCACGTCCTGGCGGTCTGGTCTCAGATCGAGGATGGGATAACCAATGAGCTGGCCAGGACCGTGGAACGTCACGTCGCCGCCGCGACCCGTTTCGAAAAGCTCGATGCCGTTCCGCTCGAGCGCTTCTGCGGTCGCCAGCACGTGCGAACGGTCGTCGCGCGATCTCACGCCGAGCGTGATGACTGATGGATGCTCCAGCAGAAGGAGCTGATCGGGAATCCTGTCCGCTTTGCGCTCTTCGACGAGCTGTTTCTGCAGCTCCAGCGCGTCGCCGTACTTGACGGTCCCAAGTCGGCGGACTTCGATCACGCGCTCAGACACGATCGGCACTCGGCTGGGTTCGGGATTCCTTGCCGGCGTACGACGCCGGCTAGAAGCTGTCTCATGAACCCGCCGCCCGTTCGGCGGCGCGAGCGAGCACGGCGAGCGAGCCACGCGAACGGAGCGCGCCGGCGAAGCGGCGCGCGAGAGAGCGTGTCGGGGAGTCCGAGGGGCGAAGCCCCTCGGGTAAGACTAGAGCCACGCCTCGTCGAAGCCTTCCAGCCGCTCCTTGACGAAGGCGAGGAAGCGGCCCCCGTCGGCCCCGTCGATGAGCCGGTGATCGTAGCCCAGCGTCAAATGACACATCGGGCGAATCGCGATGGCGTCGTCCAGGACGACGGCCCGCTTCTCGATCGCGCCCACGCCAAGAATCGCCACCTGCGGCTGGTTGATGAGGGGCAGGCCGTAGAGAGCGCCGAAGATCCCCGGATTGGTGATCGTGAACGTACCGCCCTGCACTTCCTCGGGATTGAGCTTCTTGGACCTTGCCCGCGCCGCCACGTCGGTAATCGCCCGGCTCAGGCCGAGGAGGTTCCGTTCGTCGGCGTTCCGGATCACCGGAACGATGAGTCCGTTCTCGAGCGCCACGGCAATCCCGAGGTTGATGTCTTTCTTGTAGACGATGTTGTGGCCGTCGATCGATGCGTTGACGACGGGGAACTGGCGCAGGGCGTCGACGATCACTTTGGCGATGAACGCGGTGACAGTCAGCTTGGCGCCGGCGGCCTCGAACTCGGCTTTCTTCTTCTCTTTGAGAGCACTGATCCTGCCACAGTTCACTTCGTACACCGAGTAGACGTGCGGCGAGGTGTGCGCACTCAGCACCATGTGCTCGGCGATCTTCCGGCGCATCACGCTCATCGGCACGACGTGAACGCTCTCGCCTGGCTTATAGACGGGACCGGACGCCGGCGCCGCAACCTGGGCACGCACCGGGCTCGAAGTCGGCGCCGGCGCGTCCGGTGGGGACGCGCCCAATTCGATGAAGCCGAGGATGTCCTGCTTCGTCACCCGGCCGTTGATCCCGGTGCCCTGGATCTTCGTGATGTCGACGTTGTGCTCGCGGGCGATCCGCCTCACGAGCGGCGACGACTTCTGCCGGTGGGCGTCGTCTGCGCCCTCGGCGTCCCCGTCTTCCGAGTCGGGAGTCGCAGGCGCCAGTGCAGCCGCGCTGACTTCTGCGACGGGCGCCGCCGCGACCGGGCCCGCCTGGGCAACTGTCTCGCCCGCTGCGCCGATGACGGCTACCACGCTGTTGACGGGAACCGTCTCGCCTTCCCTGACTCTGATCTCGGCCAGACGTCCCGCCGCAGGCGAGGGGATTTCCGCGTCGACCTTGTCGGTCGAGATCTCGAAGAGGGGCTCGTCGCGGTCGACCTCGTCGCCGACCCTCTTGATCCAGCGGACAATCGTGCCCTCGGCGATCGACTCCCCCATCTGGGGCATCACAACGTTGGTGGGCATTCAGTCAGCTCCCAGCTTCCCGCTTCCCGCTTCCCGCTCTCAGCTTCCCGCTCTCCAGCTTCCGGCTTTCAGCTACCTGCAGCTCCCGTCTTCGGTTCGTGGCTGGGAGCTGGAAGCCGGAAGCTGGCAGCTGTCTATGCATGTATCGCCGCGCCGTGTACGGCGTGCGCGGCTTCACCCACCGCCTCCGACATCGTCGGGTGCGCGTGGATCGTACGGATCAGTTCTTCGACCGTGCATTCGAGACGCACCGCGAGCGTCGCCTCGGCGACGAGCTCGGTCGCGCGCGGGCCGATCATGTGGACGCCGAGGATCTCGTCATACTTACGGTCGGCGACGATCTTCACGAAGCCTTCGATTTCGTTGGCGATCCTCGCGCGAGCCAGCACGCCGAACTTGAACGTCCCGATGCGTACGTCGTATCCCCGTTCGCGAGCCTCACGCTCGGTGAGGCCGACGCTCCCGATCTCCGGATCGCAATAGGTGCAGCCGGGCACCTGGTCGTAGTTGATGGGCCGGAAATCCTGCCCCGCAATCCGTTCGGCGAGCGCAACGCCTTCGGCCGATGACAGGTGCGCGAGCTGCGGGTGCCCCGGCTTGTCGAACGTGATGACGTCGCCGATCGCGGAGATCCCGGACACGCCGGTCTCGAATCGCGAGTTGACGTGCACGTAGCCTCGCTCGAGCCGGAGCCCGGCCTCCTCTGCCCCGAGGCCTGCCGTGACCGGGCCGCGTCCGGTGGCGACGAGGAGATACTCGGAGGAGAGCCGGAGCGTCGTGCCGTCTGGCGTCTGCGCGTCGATCTCTACGGCATCGTTCCCTGGTCTGGCTTCGGACACTTTCGTCCCAGTGAGGACCTTGATGCCCTGGCGCTTGAAGGACTTCTCGAGCTCGGCCGAAACCGCCTCGTCTTCGATCGGCACCAGCCGGGGCAGGATCTCGACGATGGTCACCTCGCTCCCGAATCTTCGAAAGATGGACGCGAACTCGACGCCGACCGCGCCGCTTCCAAGGATCACGATGGACTTGGGAATCTCTTTCAAGCCGATCGCTTCATCGCTGGTGATGACGCGCGTGCGGTCGATCGTGATTCCCGGAACGCTGCGCGGCTGCGATCCGGTGGCGACGACGATCTCGCGAGTCGCGGAGAGCATCTGCGCCTGGCCGTCGGTGACCTCGACTCTGCCCTTGCCCGCCAGTCGGCCGCTGCCTTTGATCCAGTCGATCTTGTTCTTCTTGAAGAGGAGCTCGATGCCGCCGGTGAGGCCTTTGACAATCTTGTCTTTCCGCGCCTGCACCTGATTCATGTCGATGCCGATCACGGCCTGACCGATTGTCAGCCCCCAGTCCTTCCACTCCTGCGCAACCTTGAGCGCGTGGGCGTGCTCGAGGAGCGCCTTTGTCGGGATGCACCCCCAGTTGAGGCAGGTGCCGCCAAGCGTCGGCGCCCGCTCGACCACTGCGGTCTTCAATCCGAGCTGAGCCGCACGGATGGCCGCCACATAGCCGCCGGTTCCCGAGCCGATTACCACGACGTCGTACTTGTTCTCAGTTGTCATAGATGACAAAACTGTCAGAGAATCGTCCTGCCAAACGCCGTCGCGGCTTCATCCCGTCAGAAGCGTCAGGGTTTCTTCTTCATCGACGACAGTGGGACGAACGTCACCGATTGTGCCGGAGGTTCGGGAGCCTCGGCCGTTTCGTCCACCTGTTCCGGGTCCAGTCGCGAGACCTGCGAGCGCAGGCGGGTATAGTCGTAGCGCAGTTCCCAGTATGACTGGGTCATGCCGTCGAGCCGGCGCGACAGGCGCCTGGCGGACGATAGTGCCACCGCCGCGACGAGAAATGACAATCCTGCAAGAATCCAGAGAGCCACAACCGGACTAAGTTAACGGTTCGCTTCGGGGAGTGTCAATCGACGGGAAGATGGGGTCAGATCTCGATTTTCTCATCCGATGAGGGCTCGGCGGATGAGAAAATCGAGATCTGACCCCATCTTCTCCACTGTTACAATCGCGCTGTCTCATGACGCCGGCCACGAAAACCATCCTGATTTGCGACGACGACCAGGGAATGCGGGACACGATCGCGGCCATCCTCGGGCGTGACTACCGGGTCCTGACCGTGTCGAGCGGCGAGGCCGCCCTCACGATGCTTCGCCATGAGGAAGTCGACGTGATGCTGCAGGACGTCCGCCTGCCCGGCATCAGCGGCTTCGACGTTCTTCGCATCGTCAAGGAGAACTACAGCCTGGTCGAGTGCATCATGATCTCGGCCATCAACGAGGTCGAGACCGCCGTGCAGGCGATGAAGCACGGCGCGTACCACTACATCACGAAGAATTTCGACTACGACGAGCTGCGCTCGCTGGTGCGCAACGCCTGCGAACGGCAGGATCTGAACCGCCAGGTCCTGACACTCAGCGCGCAGGTGGCCGAGCAGAGCGACCGCGAGTTCCACATCGGACCGAGCAAGCAGGTCCGCGAGATCGTCGAGCTCGTGCACAAGGTCGCGAAGCTGTCGGCGACGGTGCTGATCCTCGGCGAGAGCGGCACCGGCAAAGAGCTCCTGGCGCGGCTCCTGCACAAGGAGTCGGGGCGAGGGGAAACGCCGTTCATCGCGGTCAATATGTCGGCCATCCCGCACGAGCTCGTCGAGAGCACGCTCTTCGGACATGAGCGAGGTGCGTTCACCGGCGCGCTCAAGCAGCAGCTCGGAAAGTTCGAGCTCGCCTCCGGCGGCACGTTGTTTCTGGACGAAATCGGCGATCTCCGGCTGGACCTCCAGGCCAAGCTGCTACGAGCGATTCAGGAGGGCGAGATCGAGCGCGTCGGCGGCGCCAAGCCGATCCGAACCAGTTTCAGGCTCGTCGTCGCCACCAACGTCGACCTCGAGAAAGCCGTCAGGGACGGGCGGTTCCGCGAGGACCTCTACTACCGGATCAACGTCATTCCGATCCGCATGCCGCCGCTGCGCGAGCGCGTGGAAGACCTCCCCGAGCTCGCGCGGCTCTTTCTCGAGCGGTACCGTGTGAAGTTCCGCAAGCCCGTGCGCGGGCTGTCGGATTCGGCTCTGAAGATCCTGGCGTCGTACTGGTGGCCGGGCAACATCCGCGAGCTCGAGAACCTGATCGAACGGCTCGTTGCTGTCAGCGACCGCGAGTTCATCACTGACGAGGACCTGCCGCTCGAGTACCACTTCGCCAAGCTGGATTCGGGCCCGGCCAACGGTGACGCGCTTTTCGAGGAGGCGTGCGATACCTTCGAGCGTAATTTCATCCTGCGCGCGCTCGAAAAAAAGGACTGGAACGTCACCGCGACCGCCCGCTATCTCGGGATACCCCTGAGCACCCTCAAGCACAAAATGGCCCGGCTCGAGCTGACCGGCCTCGCGAAGAAGCTCCGCAATACCTGACGAACGGGCCGGGGCTCGGGGCTCGGGCGGGGATCAGGGGTCGGAAGAGCATTCGAGATCTCGGTCGAGCGGCTAGGACGAGCGCCTAAGATCTGAAGGCTCTTCCCGATCCCTGATCCCCGGTCCCTGTCCCTGTCCCTGAGCCCCCGCTGCTCCGGCCATTCCTTAACCTGACCGGCCAATGGATTGGCCGTTGTCCGCTGTCAGGAAGCCTTCCGTGAGCGGATTCGGCTCACCTCAGCTGGTGAGAGTCGTCATAAAGAGTCACACCACCAACGCAATGTTTTCCGTGTCCTGGGCCCACCTGCATACCTCGATATGACTCTTTGGACATTTGTTCCAGCCCCGGAATATCGGTTGCACAACGTCAACCGTAAGGCGAGCGGACATGCCGCCGGCGTTTCAGTCGGTGGTCACCAAACGGAAATTTCTGCGATTCGTTCGGGATCCAGGAGCACCATGCAGCCCTCGATTTTCAATGTTCGTGTCCCTCTCGCAGAGCGGGATGAGGTGTTCCTGATGAACACCTTCACGGACGCCCAGCTGATCGTGTCGCGCGACGTGTCGGACCTGCTCGACCGCCTCGGCGGCGACGGGTTCACCCCCGACCTCAGCGAACGCGACGCCTTCACCACCCTCGCCGAGAACGGATTCATCGTCGAGAGCCGCGAAGCGGACCGGCGGAACATCGAGGATTTTTTCACCGAGTTTCGCGCCGGCCAGGATCAGCTGCGCGTCACGGTGTTGACGACGCTTCAGTGCAACTTCGCGTGCGACTACTGCATCCAGGGCGATCACGGCGAGTACAACAAGACCGCGGCCAAGATGTCGATGGAGACGGCGGCGCGGGTTGCCGAGTGGATCGAAGGGCGGATGGACGTCATCGCACCCAAGAGCTTCGCTCTGACGTTCTTTGGCGGTGAGCCGCTCCTGAACCTGCCGGTCGTCTACTACCTGGCCGAGCGCATGTCGAAGACCTGCCGCCTGCGCGGTGTGAGCCTGGTGATGAACGTCATCACCAACGGCCTGCTGCTCACGGCTGACGTCGTCGACCGTCTCACCGCGTGCGGCTCTCTCGGCGTGAAGGTCACGCTCGACGGCGACCGCGACACGCACAACCGTATGCGGCCGCTCCGCGGGGGCCAAGGCACGTTCGACAAGATTCTCAACAACATCCGCCAGGTCGCGGATCGCTGCCGGATTTCGATCGGCGGCAACTTCGACGAATCGTCGGTCGACAGCTACCCGGCGCTGCTCGACTTCCTGCGTGAGCAGGAGTTCGCCGACAAGCTCACGCGAGGTCTCCTTCAAGCCGATCATCCGCGAAGCGAAGCCGGCAGCAGCCGAAGGGGTTCATCCCGCTCACGGCCGTCGGCATCGGAGGGCAAGCCGCTCAACGGCACGTGCATGACCTCGGCTGGCGCGGGCGTGTCGACCTCGAGCGGCGCGTGCGACTCGTGCCACTTCCTCGACGAGCAGATGTCCTTCCTGCGCGAGGAGACGACGAAGCGCGGATTCAAGACCGTGGACGGCGTGCACATGGGACCGTGCGAAATCCACAAGCAGCACGCCCACACGATTGGCCCGGACGGCTCCCTCTACGCCTGCCCTGGATTCGCGGGCAACGTGCCGGAGTCCACCGGACACATCGACGGCCGTGCAGGAAGAGTGGCGGAGCGCCGCGGCACGGCGGTTCGCGAAGATCACGGCGTGGGAGGACTGCAACGACTGCTCGTTCATCCCCGTGTGCGCGGGCGGCTGCTCTGCGGCCGCTCACACAGAGCTCGGGGACATGAACAAGCCGAACTGCCACAAGCCCAGCTTCGAAGCCGGCGTCGTCACGCTGGCCCATCAGGCCGCACGGCAGCTGGCGCTGGCCTAGCGATGTTTCAACTTTGGAACAGTGCTCGAATCTCGGGACGAAAGGAGCAAGGACGTGAACGGCAAGAAAGATACGAAGAAAAAGGAAACGCTTCGACCCTGGCTGGTGGACGTTTCTCTCGACCACCTGCGGTAAGACTGCAAGTTTCTCGGCGTAAACGCGACGACATTTCAATCCGACTGAGGAGAGACAGATCATGAAGATTCAGGTCATCAAGAAGGCTACCCCCCGCGCCGGCGCCGACATCATCTGCCCGTGGTTCGTCGAGGTCCCGATGGAGCCCAAGAAAAAGAGCTAGGTTTCTAAAGCTGTGCTGGTGCTTGTCGCGCGGCCGGCGGCCGATAATAGCCGTACAATTAGGGTACGGTTTTATCGCCGGCCCCCAGCACCAGAACAGCATTGTTCTTCGCACAGCGCGTCCCAAGCGTCGTCGTGCGCGCCGGTCGGAGCTTATCCGCTCGGTGGCGCATGTTCTTTCTACTGGCGCCGCTCGCCACTGCCGGCGCGCTGGCGGCTGGTTGTGCTCAGCCGTCTACTGCCGAGAGGCACGACCCCGTAACCCTTCGCATTGGAACCGCCATCCCCAAGGCTCCTGGTGGGGGGGCGGTTTCCTTCGCGGCGACCTACCTCACTTCAGAACCATTCCTGGGAATCGGTTGGGACGGTCGGCCCTTCCCCAAGCTTGCGTCTGCGTGGAGTTGGAGTGAAGACGGACGAACGCTGACGCTCCAGCTGCACAAGAACCTCCGCTTCCATGACGGCACACCGGTCGAGATTGAGCACGCCAAGATCGCGCTTGAACTGAGTGTCAAGAGTCTCAAGGCACAGCTCATCAGCTTTAAGAATGTCACGGCGGTACAGATCGACCCGAACACCCCCGGCAGTCTTCAGATCCGATTGTCCCGGCCGGACGCATTCCTCCTGACAGATCTCGCGAACGTTCCCCTCCCGCACCCGAAGAACGACGCGATTGGACTCGGGCCGTTCAGGACGCTGACGACGTCACCCACCATGCGACTCGAGGCGTTCGCCGACTACTACCGTGGTCGACCCAGCCTCGACTTCGTCGAAGTTCAGGAGTTCGACGATCCCCGCACGTCGTGGGCAGCCCTGATGCGCGATCAGATCGACGCCGTGCATGAGATCGCCCCGAGCGCGATGGATTTCATCAAGGCTGAAGGGCAGACGATCGTTCGGACCTTCCCGTTCACACGTCCCTATTTCATCAGTCTGATCTTCAACGTCAAACATCCCGTCTTCAAGAATCCAATGGTGCGCCAGGCACTCAGCTATGCCGCGGATCGAGAAGCGATCATCGACCTTGCGATGAATGGCCAGGGCAGAGTCGCCGAGGGACCGATCTGGCCGTTCCACTGGGCGTACAGCACCTCGTCGAAGAACTACACCCGCAACATCGAGGCGGCGACGCTCCGGCTCGACTCCGCCGGCCTCCGGCTGAAGCCTGGCGCGCCAGGTCGCATGCCCAGCAGGCTTCGGTTCCGTTGCCTGACGCTTGCGAAGGACGCGCGGTACGAAAAGATCGCGCTGGTGCTGCAGAAGCAATTGTTCGAGATCGGCGTGGACATGGAGATCGAAGCTATCGCGCGACCGGAGCTGGTCAAGCGTATACCGACCGGACAGTACGACGCCGTGCTGGTTGAGCGGACGAGCGGCCGTGCGCTCGCGTGGACCTACTACTTCTTCCACTCGAGTCTCATGTCAGGCGGATATTCCGCGGCCGACGGCGAGCTCGACCGACTGAGAAACGCAACCGGGGACGGTGATGTCCGAAAAGCCGTGAGCGACCTCCAGCAGAAGCTTTACGACGATCCGCCGGCCATCTTCATCGCATGGCCCCAGGTGGCGAGGGTCGTCAGCGCCAAGTTCGCCGTCCCCAGTCCAGACGACACGGGACGGGACACCACCGCGACACCGGACGTCATGAGCAGCCTGCGTTTGTGGACGCGGCTTGACGGGGCTCGATGAGGCGAATCACCGCTCGGTTCGTCCTTCTCATCGCGAGTGCGGCGATTGCGCCGCTTGTGTTGTACGGCCTCGTCTCCATCGTCCGGCTGAAAGAGGGCACACGCGACTCGGTCAGCGAGGGGAACCTTCGCGTTGCGCTGCAGGTCTCGGAACGAATCGCTCAATACATCGACCACAATAGCCGGGTACTTCGGTCCGTGGGGCTGCGATCTCCGCGGTGTCGACCTCGAAGCCTGGCAGCAGAGCGGTTGCTGAAGAACTACGTCCTCGATTTCCCGGAGTTCCGAGAGATCACGTTCTTCTCTGGCGGCGGTCGGCTGATTGCGACGAGTCGAATAGGCGACGCGCACGTTGTCGCATCCCCGAGGCGGCGAACGTTGGCGCTGACGGCCTCTACATCGCGCCGCTGCAGATGGATGAGGACGGCCTTCCTCGAACGACGATCGCTGTTCGGGTCATGCCAGGCGGGCCGCGAACCGGCGTGGGTGGTCGGCGAGATTGCGCTCGAGGAGCTCTGGCGTACGGTCGATCGCGTCCACATCGGCCGGGAAGGCTTCGCGCTGCTCGTCGCGGAGGAACGGCTCATCGCGCACGGCAATCCCAACAAGAAGCGGCAAGTCGCCTCGAGCGCAGCTCCGAGCGCACGTCGAAGACAACGTCGCAGGAGTTCGCCGCTCGCGTCCTCGCCGGCCAGAGCAGCAACGGGGTCTCGGTCTCACCGACAACTACCAAGACGAAGACGGACGCGAGATGCTCGCGGCCGGCGCGCTGGTCCCACGACTTCCATGGGTCGTCATCGTCGAGCAGCCGACCGTCGAGGCGTTCGCAATCTGGCCACGACGCTCCAGCGTCAGCTGCTCATCGTCATCGGCCTCGCCTTGCTCGGCACGGTCATCCTGGGCTGGTTCTGGGGTCGCTCCTTCATCACGCGCATCTTCGCGCTGACCAGAGCGACCCAGGCCATCGCCGACGGCCGCATGGACGAGCGGGTCGAGATTAGCGGAACGGACGAAATCCGTCAGCTCGGCGATGCCTTCAACTCGATGGCCGATCGCCTCGTCCAACTTCAGGAGGACGTCCGGCGTCAGGAGCGCCAGGCCATGTTCGGCAAGATCGCCGCTGGCCTCGTCCACGACCTCTCACACCCCATCCAGACGATCGTCACCAACTCGAAGCTCATCATCCGGATGTTCGACGATGCGGAGTACAGGGATACGTTCAAGCGGATGATCGAACGCGAGAGCCTGGTGATCAAGCGAGTGCTCGAGGATCTGCGGAACATCGCGCAGCCGATCCCGCTCGAGCACTTCCCGGTCGACATCGATCGGTCCGTCGCCGACGTCGTCGAATCGCTGAAGGTGCCGGCCGAGACGGCCGGCGTGAACCTGCGGGCGGACCTGACGTCGGTCGGGGCGCTGATCCAGGGCGACGTGTTCGCGCTCGGCCGTGTCTATCGCAACCTGCTCATCAACGCGATTCAGGCGACGGCGCCGGGCGGCGAAGTGGCGATCGCCACCGAGGCCACCGCCGAACGGGTGCGCGTGAGGGTCAGCGACACGGGCTGCGGCATCGCGCCGGATCGCCTGGGTGCCATCTTCGACGACTTCGTGACGACCAAGCGGCGCGGGCTGGGGCTGGGGCTCGCCATCTCGAAGAAGATTGTCGAGCAGCTCGGCGGTCAGATCTCGGTGTCGAGCGAGGTCGGCAAGGGCACCACGTTCGTCCTCGACTTCCCGCGCGTCAAGGCGCGGCCGATCGCGCTCGCGGCCGGCTAGCCGTACAAGAACTCGGCCGCCTTCGCCAAGGCTACGGCGGCCAGGGCCCAGTCGACCCGTAGCAACCGTCGCCTCGCCGAAGGAGGCCTCTGAGCTACTTACGCGGGAGAACCGCGTCCTTGAGCTGCTTGGCGATCCGGGCCTTGACGACGGTCTTGGCTGGAATCTTGATCGCCTCGCCGGTGGCCGGGTTGCGTCCCATGCGCGCCTTGCGCTTCTGGACAACCAGCTTCACCATGCCCGGAAGTACGAACTCGCCGGCACGCTTGAGCTCCTTTTCTGACAGCGTGGTCAGCTCGTCGAAGAACTCCCGCGCCTGCGTCCGCTTGACTTCAAAGCGATCCGCGAAGTGCGAGAACAGTTCTGATTTGCCCATCCTGCGGGCCTCTGCCATCGGCTATTCCCCTTGCTTGGGCGCGCTCTCTACCGTGTCCGCGACGATCGCGGCCCGCGCCGACCGCGCGCGCGTGCGGCGGCGGCGGAGCAATTCTGTAAAAGCAGCCGGTATCCTAGCTCGCGCCGTTTTCCCCTGTCAATCAAGGGTTTTTTCGCCGAGCTCGAAAAATTCGGCCTGAATGCTACAATTCTGGCCGCCGCGGGTCCCCACACCGATGTGGTGAGCAGGACGCTTGCGAAAGACTCCCGATGTCGAGCTCGACTCTCGAGACGTTCCCCAATCCCAGCCCTGGACGTGATTATCAGATCGCCATCCGGTGCCCCGAGTTCACCTCGGTCTGCCCGAAGACCGGCCAGCCCGACTTCGGGGAGATCCGCATCACCTACGTGCCCGCTGCCTCGTGCATCGAGCTCAAGTCGCTGAAGTTCTACCTGGTCGAGTTCCGCAATCGCGGGATTTTCTACGAGGCGGTCACCAATCAGATCCTCGACGATCTCGTCGCCGCCTGCCGCCCGCGCCGCATGACCGTCGTCGGCGACTTCTCGGCGCGCGGGGGCATCACGACGACCGTCACGGCTTCGTACGAGGGGACATAAGCGCAGAGACGTGCCAGGTGCTAAGGTGCCTGGTGCCTGGGGTGCTTGGAAGTGCCAGGTGCAAAGGTGCCCGGTGCCTGGGTGCCTAGAGTGCCAGGTGCGAAGGTGCCTGGTGCTTGGAGTGCCAGGGTGCAAAGGTGCCTGGTGCCAGGGGTGCTTAGAGAGTGCCAGGTGCTAAGGTGCCTCGTGCCTGGGTGCAACAGGAGAATAAGATGAGCGCACGCGGGCACCGTGGCACTCGGGCAGCTTGGCACCCTAAGCACCCGGGCACCAGGCACCCTCGCACCTTGGCACCCTAAGCACCCGGGCACCCGGGCACCAGGGCACCCTCGCACCTTGGCACCCTAAGCACTCAGGCACCAGGCACCCTCGCACCCTGGCCCCGTTAGTAGTGAATCAGAAGAACCCTGGCACGACGCGCCAGCGGACTCGCGTCTGATAACTGCGGTACGCGTCGTCGCGCGCAAGCGTGCGCTCTTCGCAGACCGCACGCGCGAGGAGCGCGATGTCGGCGGTCAGCAGCAGCGCGATGTTCCACACGGTCGGGTTGGCTGCCACAAACGCCAGGTGGGTGATGAGGTAGCCGAGGTAGATCGGGTGCCGCACCAGGCGGTAGAGCCCGGTCGACACGATCCCTCGGTTGGCCGGAATCAGGCCGAAGCTGCGTCCAAGCGAAATCTTGCCGCCGATGACGATGAGGAGGCCGATCGCGGACAGGCCGACGGTGAGCGCCTCGGGTGCCAGAGGCGCCAGCACGGAGGGCTTGACCAGCGGGGGACCGAGCAGCGAGAGTGCGGTCAATGCCCGCGCGCGCACGCTGCGGTCGACGGCCGCCGGCGCGCGGCGGAGGACCGTCAGCACCACGACGAGCGCCTCGCTCCCGAGGAGCAGCAACCCTGTCAGCCGGCCGGTCGCCAGGAAGTCGGCGCCGATCCGCACCGCCATGAACGAGAACAGTGCGATGACGAGGACCCGTGCGCCGCGATCCGCGAGATCGCGCTCCCCCGTCGTCGCACGATCGTCGCTCCGCGCCGGCGCCCGTCTGCCCACCTCGAGGTCGAGGGCGCGGGATTCGACGGCCTCGGCGACCAGAGCCGTCTTCATTGCTCGTTACCCTGCGAGGCGGACTCCTCGATGAAGTAGGCGCCGCACGCCAGGTCGAGCAGCTCGCGCGTGATTACCAGTTCCCGGTCCTCGTAACGGCACCGGTCGACGACCTGCTCGATGAGGTCCCGCGGATGGCACGCGCGCATCTGGATCTTGCGCGGCTGGTAGTACTTCCGATCCAGGTACTCGACCATCACGGGGTCGAATCTGATGCCGCGCTTCTTGCAGTTCAACTCGAAGATCTGGCAGTACTCGTCCATCGTCGGATTCTTCGCGAGGATCTTGTACGGGATGCGGCGCAGGAACGCCTCGTCGGCGAGCGACGCCGGCTTGAGGTTCGTCGCGAAGACGACGAGCACGTTGAACGGTACCGAGAATTTCCGCCCCGTGTGGAGCGTCAGGTAGTCGACGCGGCTTTCGAGGGGCACAATCCAGCGATTCAGGAGATCCCGCGCGGGGATCCGCTGGCGGCCGAAGTCGTCGACGACGAACACGCCGCCGTTGGCTTTCAGCTGGATGGGCGCCTCGTAGAACATGGAAATCGGGTTGAACGTGAGATCGAGCATCTCGAGCGTCAGCTCACCACCGACGACCACAACCGGTCTCACGATGCGTTCCCAGCGGCGATCGTGGGCCGAGGTGGCGACGACGCTGTCGCTTGGACCCCGGTTGCCGCCGACGAGCACGTGGCTGACGGGGTCGTACATCGTGATCGTCTGGCCGTCGACGTCCAGCGCAAACGGCATGTGCATCTCGTCGCCGTACGCGCGTCCGATGCCTTCGGCGAGCACGGTCTTGCCGTTGCCAGGCGCGCCGTACAGGAAGAGCGACTTGCCGGAGTTCACGGCCGGGCCGAGCTGGTCGAACATGCCCTTGCTGACGACGAGGCTTCCGAAGCCCGTCGACAGGCGGTCGCGATTCAGATACGGCTTGGCGGCCATGCACTCGCGGACATACGCGTTGTAGTGCGCGAGCGGCACGGGCGCTGGGCCGACGTAACGCGAGAGGCCGAAGAACTGCATGGCGCGCTCGCGCCCGAGGTCGGTGAGGATGTAGCGGTAGCCGGCCGACCCGGCGCCGCTCGTGCCGCGGACCTCGAGCAGCTTCTCGACACGGCCGTGCTGAATGAGGGCGTCGAGCACCGAATAGGGCAGGCGCAGTTTATCGGACAGCGCCGTCCCGCTGGCTTCGCCGCCGACGAGCGTCTTGAGCAGCAGCTGCGCGAGCGTGTCGGGGTGGAGCCCGGTCTCCTCGAGCGTCGCCGGCGGCGCCGGCGGCATCGGTGGCGCGGTCACGCTCTTCAGATCGGCGACGGCAGCGACAGTCATTCAGTGCGCTCCTCGCACGCGCGTGTCCGCGTGCGGCTCGAAAGAGATCCGGTGCCCGATGGCCGTGCCGGATCGGGTCAGTGTGCCCACCGGCAGTTCGAGCACGCCGGCCGTTCCCCTGCGTGGCAGCCGGATGCGCCAGGGCTTCAGGTTGGCAACGCGATCGATCACCACGCCCGTGTCGTCGAGCGCCACGATGTCGATCGCGAATCGCATCCAGCAGGTGTGCACGCCCCGGCTCGGCACAATCCACAGCCCTTCGCCCGGCTCGAACCCGGTGCGATTGAGCAACCCGACCGCCCGCGTCGCGCGCGTGTCGGCCACCGCGACGAGATCAGCGACCACCGTACCCGTGTCGACGTTCCTCGCAATCAACGCCACGTTAGCAACCTTGAACCCTGAACGCTGAACCCTGAACCTACTTCGTGCCTTCCACCAGCGGAAAGCAGCACCGTGACGAACTTGATGGCGGCCGGGCCGATGGTCACGACCCAGATTGCCGGGAAGATGCAGAACACGAGCGGGAAGACCATCTTGACGCCGGTCTTGGCCGCCGCTTCCTCCGCGCGCTGGCGGCGCTTGGTCCGGAGCGTCTCGGAATAGACGCGCAGGGCCTGTGCGACGCTGGTGCCGAACTTGTCGGTCTGGATGAGCATCGTCACCAGCGAACCGAGGTCGTCGACACCGGTGCGATCGGCGAGGTTGCGGAGCGCTTCGGGCCGGGGCTTGCCGGCGCGGAGCTCGAGGTTCACGAGCCGGAGCTCGTCGGACAGATCGGGATACGCGAACGCGAGCTCGGCACCCACGCGTGTGAGCGCCTGGTCGAGGCCGAGCCCGGCCTCGACGCTGACGACGAGAAGGTCGAGCGCGTCTGCGAGGGCGAGACGGATGCGGTGCGAACGGCGCTTGGCCATGCGCGCGAGCGCCATGCCCGGAAGGATGTAGCCCAGGGCGAGGCCGCCGAGCGCGAGCGAGATGTTCGGCTTCATGATGACCGAGGTCGCGAACATCGAGAAGAGCAGGAGCGCGAAGACGATCCGGATGCCGAAGAAGATCGTCATCGCCTCGTCGCGGCGATACCCGGCCTGAACGAGCCGAAGCCGCAGCGAGCCGAGCTCCTTCGCGGTGCGAGGAGCCTTCTCGCCGACGCGCTTGACGAAGCCCATCAGCTTGTCGAGCGTCGGACGGTTCTCGTCCTCATCCCGAACGCGTCCGGTCGTCAGCTCTTCGAGCCGCCGATCGATGGCAATCGCGCGGTTCGGCATCAGCGCAAACGCGGCGCCGCCAACGAGGATGGACCCAAAGATGAACGCCAGCAGTGGCAACAGCACGCTACACCTCGATTTTGACGACTTGCCGGATCCAGAAATAGCCGATGGCCTGCATGCACAGCGCGACCATCAGCAGGATCTGTCCCATGCGTTCCCGGAAGAGGAGGTTCATGTGATCGGGATTGATGAAGGCGAGCGCGATGCACAGCACCGCTGGCAGCGCCAGCAGCACGTAACCCGTCATGCGCCCGTGCGCCGTGTAGACGCGCACCTGCCTGAGAATCTTGAACCGCTCGCGCACGACGTGCGCGAGGTTCTCGAGGATCTCCGACAGGTTGCCGCCCGTCTCGCGCTGGATGAGCACGGCGGTCGCGAAGAACCGCACGTCGAGGCCGGGCACCCGCATGGTCAGGTTCTCGAGCGCATCCTTGAGCGGAAGACCGAAGTTCTGCTCGTCGAAGGTCTTTCTGAACTCCGGCCCGATGGGATCCGGCATCTCGTCGGCGACCATCTTGAGGCCCGTGACGAAGGCATGTCCGGCCTTGAGCGCGCGGGCGATGAGATCCAGCGCTTCGGGGAAGTTCTCTTCAAACGTGAGCATCCGCCGTGTGCGCTTCATGTTCAGGAACATGAACGGCAGCGCGAAGCCGACGATCGCGCCGATGAGGAAGCCCCAGCCGGCCTTGACCAGGAACATGCCCACGAAGCCGAAGACCGCGGCGTGCGCGAGCGCGATCAGCAGCATCGCGCTGATGCTCGTCTTGACGCCCGACTGCTCTATCCACCGTCCGAGCGCCGACCCGCGCGTCGTCCCGCCGACAAATCGATCGACGGCCGGCATCGGGCCGCCCTCGACGCCCTTCAGCAGCGCCTTTGCCGGACCCTCGGCGGCAGGCTCGATGTCGGGGCCCATGGCCACTTCCTCGAGCCGCGCCTCCAGCTTGCGCTGCAGGAGCATCCCGGGCACCTTGGTGACGCCGAAGAACGAACCGAGCACGATCCCCGCGCCGAGACAGAACGCGAGGGCGACCAGGATATAGAGCAGCATCTATCGCACCTCCGTGACGCCTTCGAACATGTCCGGCGGCAGGTGGATGCCCGACGCCTTCAGCCGTTCGCAGACCTTGGGCCGGACGCCCGTCGCCCTGAACCGGCCGATGACCTTGCCCTCGGGCGTCACACCGAGCTTCTCGAAAGCGAAAATCTCCTGCATCGTGATGACGTCACCTTCCATGCCGGTGATCTCCGAGATGCTGGTGACTTTCCTGGTGCCGTCGCTCATGCGCGACTGCTGGACGACGATCTGGATCGCCGAGGCGATCTGGTGCCGCATCGCGCGTTCCGGGAGGTTGACGCTGCCCATCGAGATCATCGTCTCGACGCGGGTCAGCGCATCGCGCGGCGAGTTGGCGTGGACCGTCGTCAGCGATCCGTCGTGACCGGTGTTCATCGCCTGCAGCATGTCGAGCGCCTCTTCGCCTCGGACCTCGCCGACCACGATGCGGTCCGGGCGCATACGAAGGGCGTTGATGAGGAGCTGCCGCTGCCGGACCGCGCCCTTGCCTTCGACGTTCGGCGGACGCGTTTCGAGCCGGGCGACGTGCTCCTGGTGCAGCTGAAGCTCGGCCGCGTCTTCGATCGTGACGATACGCTCGCGCTCGGAGATGAATCCGGACAGCACGTTGAGCAGCGTCGTCTTGCCGGCGCCCGTGCCTCCGCTGATCAGGGCGTTCAGCCGGGCGCGGACGCAGACTTCGAGGAACTCGAGCATCGGGCGCGTCAGCGAGCGGATGGCGACGAGATCCTCGGCGCGCAGACGCTCGGCAGGAAAACGGCGGATCGAGAGCAGCGGGCCGTCGACCGCGAGCGGCGGGATGATGGCATTCACACGCGAGCCGTCCGGCAGCCGCGCGTCGACCATCGGCGAGCTGTCGTCGACGCGCCGCCCGACGCCGCTGACGATGCGGTCGATGACGCGCATCAGGTGCTTGTCGTCCTGGAACGTCGTCGGCAGCCGGTCCAGCTTGCCGCTCCGCTCGACGTAGACGTTCTTGTAGGTGTTGACCAGGATGTCGCTGACCGACGTGTCCCGGAGCAGCGGCTCGAGCGGCCCGAGGCCGAAGACTTCGTCGATGACGTCGCCGAGGATCGCGTCGCGCTCGCTCATGCTGAGCGGCATGGACTCTTCGGCGATCAGATCGAAGAGCAGTGCCCGGATGTCGGCCTCGGCGCGCGAACGATCGGTCGACGCCAGCGCCTCGAGGTTCAGCCGGTTGAGCAGCTTGCGATGGACGTTGGCCTTGAGCTCGATGTACTGCGGCCGCGGCGCCTCGACGCGGGGGCGCGCGGCAGCGTCCTTCTTGTCCGGTGGCGTGTTGAGTGAAAGCGAGAAGCTCATGATTGTCGGGTGGCCCTAGAAATGGTTAGAGGATGCCGAGAAAAGCGCGCCGCTTCTCCGGTTCCCGTTCCTCTTCCGCCTGCTGTCCCAGCAACTGGCGCGTGAAGCTGTTGAACTGGGACGCGAGCTCCGAGTGGTTCACGAGTGCCAGCGGCACGCCGGAGTTGAGCGCGGTCGACACCGTCCGGTAGTCGCTGGTGAACGCGTGGTGAATCCCGTATCCGAGCGCGGTCTCGATCTGCTTGGGGGCAATCAGGTTCTGATCGGACGTGCGGTTGAGGATGATCTTGACCCGCTCGGCGCCGGCCCCGAGCTGCCGCACGCGATCGACCAGCCGCTGCGCGTTCCTGATCGACGGAACATCCGGATTCGCGATGAGGAACACCGTGTCGGCGGTGTAGAGCGTCGCGACCACGAACGAGTTGATCGTATTGCCCGCGTCGATGACGATGTGGTCGTAGGTGCGCCCGAGCACCCTGAGCAGCTCTTCGATCGCGCCCGCATCCGAGGCGTTCGGCCGGTCGAACTGCTCGGAACCGGCCAGGATGTCGAGGCCGGACTTGTGCTTCGACACGAGCTCCTTGAGGAACTCCTTGTCGAGCTTGTGCAGGCTCTCGATCGCGTCGAGCACGGTGAACCGCGGCCGCACGCCGAGGAACAGGGCAACCTCGCCGAGGCACGGCTTCAGATCGACGATGATCGTCGGACGCTTGGACAACCGCGCGAGCTCGACGGCGCAGTTCACCGACACCGTCGTGGTGCCGGCGCCGCCCTTGGCGCCAAGGAACACGTGGCTCACGCACGGCTGACGCGTGCCGGCGTGTGCCGCTTCGCGTCGGGCCGCGGTTTTGCGGACGGCGCCGTGGAAAGACTCTTCCATCGAGCGCGACGCCTGCGTCTGACCGCCGGTCGTCCATGGGAAGAACTCGTTCGCGCCGGCGCGCATCGCGCCGAGGATCAGGTCCGGTTCAGCCGCCATCGCGATCGCGAAAATCGCCATCGACGCGTGCGTCGCGCGAAGCCGTTCGATCGCCGACATGCCGGACGCCGCGTCCGCCCGCAGGTCGACCACCGCGACGTCGGGATGTGAACCGTCCGTGGCGCGGCCGTCGACGATGCCGACGGGAACCCCGCACGCCCGCAGCAGCGTGGCCGCCTGGCGTTTGAATTCCTCGTCGTTGCTGACGATGAGCGCTGTGAGCTGTGCCATGTCGTTATGCCGTTGTCCGAGTCGGGCTGTAAGAGTCGGGCCGCGTAGAGAGAGAGGGACCCCGGTAACAGAATGGCAACGCCTGTGCCGCGGCTGTCAGAGACGTGTTCGCGGCGTAAGTGACAGCGCCTGAGCCGGTTGCGGACGCCACCTCCCGGGCGTCGCGCCGCGGCAGGCCGGCGGCGACAACAGTTCCGTCGCTCGCCGGACGGTTTTGTCGAAGGCCTCGAACCTGCCTGACCAAAACCGACCACGCGGATGCCATCAAGGGGACTCCGTCGGGAGTATGGTCTGCGACAGGGACGGCGAGACTCGGCCTGACGGGCGGCAGTGAGCGCCGCCCGTCAGCTCCGATGCAGTCAGAAGCGCAGGTGGACTACTTGGTCAGACGGATGATCTGGTTCTGCAGCGCCGCGAACGCGGGACCGACGTCGTCCGGCGTCGCCGCGAAGTAGTACTTGCCTTCGAGCTGCGCGGGGATGCGGTCCGGTGAGCTCAAGTCGTTGGCGATTCTCTTGAGGATGTCCTCGGACGGCTCCTGAAGCGTGCCGAGCGGGCAGCGGACGAGCTCGCCCATCCCGATCGTGTAGATGCGAATCGGATAGTCGCCACCGGCATCAGCTGCGCGCGGCGTTGGCGATGATCTCGACCAGGTTCCTCGCCGCATTGTTGATGTTGAAGATCTGCGCCGGGTACTTTCCCTGGGCGGCGTTGAACTGCCGCAGTCCGCGCCTAGTCGACTGCGCCGTTCCGTTCACGGTCAGTGCATTCGTCTGCAGCGGGAACGTCGTCGGAATCCCGCCGCTGCGATGATCGCTGGTGAAGCGACGTCACCGGCATCCATGGCACCTGCCCGAGCGTGCTCGTGCTGTTCCACGGGAACGCCTGGCTTGTCACCGTCGGTGCTCCTGCGCCGGTGTCCGTGTTGTAAAGCCCATCGATCTGCGGGTTGGCATGGGTCTGATTGTCCGGATCGGGCAGGTGCCGTCCGGGAAGTCCCAGGTTCGCAGGCCTCGCGAGACTCCCGGCGCGCCCGGGTTGTAGATCCCTGGCACGCTGTTCGAGGCACCGTCCGTGAAGAGCACGATGACGCGCAAGCCCGACTGCTGTCCATTGGGAACCGACCGCAGCTCATCCCAGCCTCGATAAAGTCCCTGCACCATCGCGGTGCTGCCGCCCGGCAGGGTGCTGGGAATGTCAGCAATGACCTTGGCCTTATCGAATCCACGGCCGGGTGGCATGGCATCGACCACGCGGGCGCCATTGCCGAAGAACACGAGGCTGACGCGGTCGCTTGCCGCATCGAACGAGCCGACGAAAGTCCTGGCGGCATCCCTGACGTACTGCCACCGCCATCCGATCGAGCTGGAGACGTCCATGACGAGCGACAGGTCCACCATGCGCCGGGTGGCCTGACCCGTGGCGTGCACGGTCAGCTGCTGGAAATTCGCCAGCTGCATGAACGTGGTCGGAACGACGGCCGTTGCATTGATCGTGACCACGTTGACCCCGGACGCTGCCACGGTCTGGAGTTGGTAGAAAGATGCGTCCGACGGATTCGTGGACGAAGTCGTGCCCATCCACCCCGAGGGGAAGTTCGCGCGATAGATGGTGGAGGCCTCCTGCCGCGGGTTGCCGCTATTGAGCAGCCTCGCCGCGCCGAGCGCCGCACCGTCCACGGCCTTGGAGAGCTGCGCCTGGACGACGTAGGCCCTGCCTGTATCGACCGCCAATCCCACGAAGATGCACAGCATCGTCAGGAACACGGCCATGTAGAAGAGAGCGAAGCCTTTTTCGTTCGTAATCGCGTCGCGATGTCTGATCATGTCCGTTCCGCCTTATGAAAAACTGTGAACCGCCTGGCAAAGCTCGGCCAATCCTCAGCCCGTCGAAGGTCCTGCCCCGAGCCCGTCGAAAAGTCGAAGGGCCTGCCCTGAGCCCCCGTCGAAGGGCCTGCCCTGAGCCCGTCGAAGGGTCAGAAATACGCGATCGAGTACAACACCGGCGGGATCGTGATGCCGAAGTTGGTCAGCGGGGTCACGGCCGTGTACGTCGTATAGACCTCGGTGACGTAGATCATCCCGCCGGGAACTGCGGCGATGCCCGCCGGCGCGTTGGTGACGCGGAGGCCGGTGTCGTTGTTCGGATTCGCCGCGGTGTAGTCGTTCGCGGCCGGGAAGGTCCCGCTGCCGTTCAGCCGGCTGGCCGGAAGCGACAGATTGCCGACCTGGTGCCGCTGATAGAGCACGAGGGACCCATTGTTGGATCCCGTCTGGCTCCGCATGAGCACCGAGAAGATCACCTTGGTCGTCGAATTGAACGTGCCGGGAGACTGAGCTCATGTTCCGCAGCGCCGTGCCGGCATCCGTCAGCTTCGTCTCGCGAGAGATCATGTTCGACCCTTCGCGCGCCGTCTTCGTGATGATGTGCTGGCTCATGAGCGCGTTCGAGGTTTCGACGACCCCAAGCGTCAGCACCAGCAGGAGCGGCAGGCAGATGGCGAACTCGACGATGCTCTGCCCACGACTGGAGCGAATGCGTTGAAAGAATGGTGTCGTCAATTGAACACCGCCTCGTTCTTCATGGTGGACTGCACCCGCAGGTTGAGCCGACCACCCGTGAAGAAGGGACGCACCAACGGCGTCATGAACGTCCAGTTGTAGTCGACGGTCACTCTCCCGACGTCGCCGGGACCGCCCAGGCCGCCGGACCAGGAGCTGGCGCCGGGAGCCATGAAGCTGAAGCTGAAGGCGCTGTCCGGAATGGTGAGCGTCGGAGTGGACTGCCGCATCCGGTACTTGATTGACTCCTGCCGGTTCATTGGGCCACCAGCACCGCTGAGCGTCTCGCCGGTGATGGCGAGCCGCGTCGCCTGGCTGACGCCGTGCTCGAGCGCCAGGTAGCCGTAGAACATCGCGGAAAAATCGACGATCGCGAGCGTCAGAAGCAGCAACAGCGGCGTGATGATCGCCGCTTCGACCAGGTTTGCACCTCTCGAGTCGCTCAGTCGCCTGACGTTACGAATCCTCCACATGACGGCACCTCGAATGAGCAGGCTACCCTCCCCAGGTCGCCTTACTGTTTGGTCGTGGAGCCCGAGCTCTCCTTACCCGACTCCTTGGACTTGTCATTGCTCCCGCCTTTCGATTTCTCCACTTCGGCCTGATACTGCGTCTGCGCCGCCTTGAGGCGCGCCGCAGCCTCGGACAGCGCCTTCTCGCGCTTCGCGTCCTCGTCGGCCTGCTTCTTGGCAACCTCGGCGTTCTTGCGGGCGATCTCGGCCTCGCGCTTCGCGCGCTCTTTGGTCAGACGGTCGGCCTGACGGCGGTCTTCCTCGGCCTTGAGTTGGGCGACCCTGTCCTCTTCGGCCTTCTGGCGAGCCTCGATTTCCTGCTGCTTCGCGTCGGCCTGCTTCTGCTTCGCCTCGGCTTCCGCCGCCTTGCGCTCCTGCTCACGAGCCTTCTCGGCGGCGCGCTCGGCGGCCTTGTCCACTTCCTTGACTTCGGCTCTCACGGCCGCGGCTTCCTTGGGGGCCGGCGCCGGCGTCGAGGCTTTGGTCGATGTCGACTTCGCAGCCGGTTGCGCGGACGCCTTGGCCGGCGCCACCGTCACCGGCGCGGCCTGCGTCGGCGCAGAGGTGGCCGGAGCCGCGGCGGGCTTTGCCGCGGGCTGCGGCGCTGGCGTCACGGGCGCGGTCTGTGAGATCGGACGCGACGGCACGGGAGCCGGCGGCGTCGCATTCTGGACCGGCGCTGCTCTCTGGGCAGTCCCCGAGGCGGCCGGGGAAGCTGGCGACGAAGTCACC
Organism: uncultured Acidobacteriota bacterium; assembly: GCA_963776315.1. Lineage (GTDB taxonomy): Bacteria > Acidobacteriota > Vicinamibacteria > Vicinamibacterales > 2-12-FULL-66-21 > DATBJJ01. The sequence continues at coordinate 14,653 of CAVZMJ010000028.1, read as the reverse complement.
GGCTTGACGGGCTCGGTCATCTGCGAGGCGCCCTGGCGCGGCACCGCGCCGTTGCCTTCCTTGGGCTGGGGGCGATCCGCGGGATAGCGCGGCGAACCCGTGTAGGGATCGGGCTCGGATAGGTCTTGTCGGGCCGCGCCAGGTAGGGCTCGGTCAGCGACGGCAGGCTCTCGGACACGCCCATCTGACCCTTCTTGATGATCGACGGCGTGATCATCACGACCAGCTCGGTCTGGTTCTTCTGGTGCGCCTTGCTCTTGAAGAGGAGGCCGAGGATCGGGATGTCGCCGATGCCCGGAATCTTGCCCAACGAGCTCGTCAGGGTGTTGTTCATCAGCCCGGCGATCGCGAACGTCTGTCCGTCACGCAGCTCGACTTCGGTCTCCGTCTTGCGGGTCGACAGCGCCGGCACGCGGAAGCCATCGATCGTGACCGCGTTGGCGAAATCGAGCGAGCTCACTTCGGGCTTGACCTTGAGGTGCACCAGGTCGCCGCCGAGCACGGTGGGCGTGAAGCTCAATCGGACGCCGAACTCCTTGAACGTGATGGTCACCGAGTTGGTGCCCGAGCCCGACTGCACGACCGGATAGGGATACTCGCCGCCGGCGAGGAAGCTGGCTTCCTTGCCGTTGGTCGCGATGAGGTTCGGCTCGGCCAGGCTCTGGAAGAGACCCTTGTTCGACAGCGCTTTGACGACGCCGCCGAGGTTCTCCTTGGAGTTGAAGATGAACAGGTTCAGGAAGTCGCTGAACACGAGCTTGCCGTCATCGAAATCAGGCCCGGGGGTTCCGGGGGGCGCGGTCCGGCCGAACCACTGGTCGCTCGACCCGGAGCCGTGGGCGATCAAGGACGCGCCGAGCTCCTGCATCGCGGAGCGGCTGACCTCGGCGAAGCGCACGCGCAGCATCACCTGGTTCGAGGCGACGCCCTCCTGCTGCTTCAGCATGTTGACGACGTCTTCCTTCTTCTCGACGTAGCCGCCGGCGACGTCCGCGGCCTTCTCGATCACGTACTTGCTCGAGACCGTTCCGGAGATGACGACGTCCTTGCCGCTGCCGAGGACGGTGATGTCCTCACCTGGGAAGAGCTGCTTCATGTGCGCGACGAGCGGGCTCAGGTCGCGGCGCACCTTCACTTCGAAGGTCGAGATCGCGCCGGCCTTGTCCCAGACGAAGAGCGAGATGGTGCCTGGCTTCTTGCCGTGGATGAGGAGCTGCGACGGCCCCGTGGCCAGCGCGTCGGCGATGTCGGCCACCGTCAGCGACACGCGGGCGATCGTCGCGCCGACGTTGAGGACGGTCGAGCGGCCGACCATCAGCTCGATTTCGGACCCGCTGGCCGCGTCGCGCACGACGGTGGCCGATGCGGCGCCGGTCGGGTTGAACACCTGCGGCTGCTGCGCCTGCGGCGCGGCAACGAGGATGACGATGATGTACACGACCAGCGCCGCGAAAAAGGCGGCCGGCCGGCGCCCCTGCAGAGGGCGCGATCGCCAGAACCGAGTCGTGTGTGCCGCGAGCATGTTCAGGTCCTCCGATTCGAGTTCGCAGTGTGTGTTCCGGCTGGAGTCGGTCGTCATTTGATCGACTTCTGTCTCGCGCTTGTCGCCGCGGATGATTTCGACAGTGGGGACGAAGGCCGGCGGCGCCGTCGCAACCGTGACGGCCTGGCCGGGCTTGGGCTTCGCCGACGCGGTGGTCTGCACGGGCGCGGCGCCCTTCGCAAATCCGAGCAGCACCGCCGGCCTGATGCCAGGCGTCGCAGGTGCTGACTGATCGAGGGGATTGCGCAGCGCAAGCTGAATCTTGCCCTCGGTGCTCGCAAGCGCCAGCCGCTCGGCCTGCTCCGGCGTGACCGACATCGTCACGACCGTGACCTGCACGGGCTTGCCGTCTTTCTGGTCCTGCTCCATGCGGGTGCCGGCAGTCAGCACCTGCACGTTGGCGAGGACGACCTTCGTGGTCATGTCCTGGGGGTTGTTGGTCGGGTTCGCCGTGGCCAGCACGTCGACGCGCGTGCCGGGCAGGACGTAGCCCGCGACGCCGATGACCTCGTTCACACGCACCGACACGGCGCGCATGCCTTCGGGAATCACCGGCGGCAGGCCGGAGCCCGCTTCCTTCGATGCCAGCTTCGCCGGCAGGATCGGCTCGTTCTTGACGATGTTGACGATGACGCCCCGCCCCACAATCTCCTCCGGCCTGACAAACGCGCCTTCAGGCGCCTGACCCTGGGGATACAAGGCAACTTTCAGATCTTCGACCTTGAGCTCGGCCCCGAGCGACAGGTCGTTGTTGGCAATCACGACCGGCTGCGTCTTGGCTTGGGTAACCTGCACGGGCTGGTTACTCATCATGTTGTAGGTGCCGTAGGCCAGTCCGCCGCCCGCGAGCACGGCGATGGCGAGCACGGCGAAGATTCGGTTGCGCATGAGCGTCCCCTAGCTTTCGTTCCGCATGATGGCGACCGCCGACATCGTCAACGGCGCGCCAGTGGTGGATGCCGGCCTTACGAACCGCACGGCCGGGTCGAGCAAGACGAAGGAGAACGGGTACTGGATCGTCACCTCGGTGCCGGTGTTCGAACCGAGGGCGACCTTCCGGTTGACCGCGATCGGCGCGGTGCCGGCATTGCCGAGTCGTTCAGTCGCCATGTAGGTGCGCACGGCGGTCTCGACCTCGAGGTCGGTCGTGCCGCCGGCCACGGCGACGCGCGCGCCCTCGCGCGCGGCGTTTGTCAGCACCTGCCAGGTCTGGTACGCCCGGCCGAACTCGAAGATGCCGACGCAAATCATCAGGATGATCGGCAGGGCGAATGCCGTCTGGAGGAGAGCCGCGCCGCGCTCGCCCGTGCGAGCAGCGCCCCGGATGGACGCGCCGCGACCGGAGCCGCTCACCGGCACCTCGCAAGTCTCCATCCTGGCGGTCAGACGTGGCATCGAATCCTCGTGTCCTTTCTCAATGCTCGCGGGGCCCCACCCCCGCTCGCTCTCGCGCGGCGACTTCGCGCCGCGCTCGGGCCGCAGGCGCTCCAGAACCTTGTCCGCGCCGCTCGCCGCTATCTGCTGCTGTTCGCAACCGCGAGCTGCGGGCTGCTGCTAATTAGCAACCGCGAGCCGCCAACCGCGAGCCGCGAGCCGCGAGCCGCCGCCTATACCCGTTACTGCAACAACGCCGCGAGAATGCTGCCGGCCGCGATAGCGGGCCCGTACGCGAATCGGCTCGCAGGAGTCCCGGCTGCAACCTCGCGCCTGACCTCGGTCGGAGCGGCGATCATCCGCCCCGTACCCGCCAGCGCGGCCCCGAGTCGCCTGCGCTGGATTGCCACTGTCACCGCCAGGACACCGCCCGCGACGGCTGTGAAGAGCACGGCGTTGACGACCACCAGCGGGCCGAGCAGACTGCCGACCGCCGCCATCAGCTTCACGTCGCCAGCCCCGGTGGCGCCGAGCGCGTGACCCGGGAGCATGAGCAGCAGACCGATGAAGCAACCGAGCAGTGCCGCACCGACCGAGAGGCTGCCGACACCGAAGGCCGCGAGCCCGAGCCCCGCACCGGCCATGGTGCCGGTCAGCACATTGGGAATCCTCCGCGTTCGCAGGTCCACCACGGTGGCGACGACCAGGCCAGTGGCCAGGACCGCGAACGACGCACTAGACACTTCCCGCAATGACCTGCCAGAACACCGTGTTAATCGTGTTTCCCACTTGCGTCACGGCCCCGAGTGCAATCAGGCCGATGAGCGCACAGAGGAACGCGTACTCGAGCAGGTCCTGACCCTCTTCCTCGCGGCGCAGTCGCGCGTTCGCGAGTCGTTTCAACCGAGCAACAGCAACTGGCGATGGCATGACTCGACTCCTCCCGTCGATCCCGCGAAACGGAGGGCCGGCGCGCGACAGCGCGCCGGCCCAGACGAGACCCCGAACGACTACGCCGCGCTGGCGAGACTTCCGGCGATCGCGGTGAAGATGGCCGACACGCTGGTGCCTGCCGCGCCGACTGCGCCGATCGCGATGAGCGCGATGAGCGCCACGAGCAGCGCGTACTCGAGCAGGTCCTGGCCTTCTTCGTTGCGAACCGACTTCACGAGATTCAGTAGCATCGACATTGAAATCCTCCCCCGAGGAAAATGCACCGCCCATCTTGCGGTGCGACTGCGGCAGCGCCGCATGTGGGTTGATGAGAGCGTCGCGCTTGCCGCGACACGCGCCGAGCTAGTCGCAACGGCTGTGCCACGGAGCGCCGCCTCGGCCCGGCCGCTCGGTGCAAGTCCTTCACCGCAAATCGATTGCCGCACGCGGAGGCGATCCGCAGCCCCACGCAAGAGGCCGCAAATGACCTCCGGCAAGGACGGAGGGCAGGTGCAGTTTCGTTACGCATCACGCGATTTTGGTGAACGCCGGGATGACCGAACGCGCCGCCCGGTTGTGCGCGGGGCGCACACACACGCATCTATTTCTTGTATGCGCACCACTTACCGCCACACGCGCGTACAGATTTGTCGACGGCATACGCATTGCGAGTGCGCGCTACCAAGGATCAAGCCATGAGACTTCGTCAAATGCTGCTGTCGACGACCGGCTTCGCACTTGTCGCCCTGGCCGTCGCGTGGCTCGACCCACGCGTGCAGGACAAGTTCTCCCAGCTGCTCCATGCCGGAGACGGCGTCGCCTCCTGGGACAATCGGGTAGTGGATCTCGCAGGGACCATGGTTTCCGCAATCCGCTACCAGAGCATCGACAACGGTGTGGTCATGGTCTTCGCCGCCGTCGGTGCCGTGCTCTTTCTGTTCATGGTCAGGACCTAAGACCTTGGCGCTCGTGCTCGCGGTCGAGCCTGACCATCGGCAGGCAACCATCCTCAAGCGCATCGTTCGCGAACTCGTCCGCGCCGATCTGGTGCTGGTCGATTCGCGGGACGCGGCGGTCGCCGCGCTGACGGCACGGATTCCGGACGTCATCCTCCTCACGGCGCTCCTCTCGCCTCGCGATGAAGAGGAGCTTGTCGCCTACCTGCGCACACTCGCCGGCGCGCAGCACGTCCAGACGCACACCATCCCGCAGCTGATGTCGACCGCGGCGGACATGGAGCAGAAGAGCGGCGGCGGCCTGTTCGGAAAGCTGCTGGGCAAGAAGGAGGCCGCGCCGAAACCGTCCATGGGCGGCTGCGATCCGGATCTCTTCGCCGACGAGATCCGGACGTTCATCGAGACCGCCACGGCGCGCAAGTCCGAGTCGGTTGACGCGCTGCAGCAGCGGGTCGCGCACCTCGAGTTCCAGTCGCAGCCTGCGCCGCCGATGGCGACGACGTCCACGAGGCCACCGGCCACCCTGTCCTCGTTCGACACGCCCGATCCCGTCGTGCCCGCCTCGCACGCCTCGGCGTCGCCGGCCGACGCGGCCGCGGACGGAGAACCGTCGATCGGCTCCGCTTGGGCATCGCCCTTCGAATGGCGGCCCGCTTCTGCGCAGACCACCGCCGCCGCCGCGCCGGCCGCGTCGCCCCTCATCACCAACGTGCCGCTGGCCGTGCTCGCCGAAGACCAGGAAGAGCAGGGGCGTCTGGCGGAAGTGGCGCGACAGGCCCGGACGGCGGAAGAGGAACGTCGCCGCGAAGCTGAAGCGGAGCGGGAGCGCCATGAAGCTGAAGCGGAGCGGACGCGCCATAAAGCTGAAGCAGAGCGGAAGCGCCATAACGACGAAGCCGAAGCTGCGCGTGAAGCAGAAGCCGAGCGTCAGCGCGAGGCGGAAGTACTGGCTGCCGAACGGAAGCGTGAGGCGGAAGCTGACGCGCAGCGGAAACGCGAGGCGGACGCCCTCGCGAAGCAAAAGAAGGAAGAGGAGAATGCCGCGGCGCGCAAGCGCCTCGAGGCCGAGGCCGCCCGCAAGCAGGAAGAGGAGCGCAAGCGTCTCGAGGCCGAAGCCAGGCGCAAGCGCGAAGCCGAAGCCGCCGCCGCAAAAAAGAAGCTGGACGAGCAGCGGAAGCAGGAAGAGGCCGAGGCCAGGCGGAAGCGCGAGCTCGAAGCGGAGGCGCAGCGCAAGCGGCAGGAAGAAGAAGTTCGCAAGAAGCTCGAAGCCGAGGTCAAACGCAAGCGCGAAGAGGCTGAGGCCCGGCGCCGGAAGGAAGAGGAAGAACGCAAGCGTCTCGAGGCGGAGGCGGAGCGGAAACGCCTCGAAGCCGAAGCGGAACGGAAGCGCCTGGAGGCTGAGGCGCAGCGCAAGCGCAAGGAAGAAGAAGAGCGCAAGCGCGTCGAGCTGGAAGCCAGACGCAAGCGTGAGGCGGAGGCTGAGCGGAAGCGCTTGGAAGCGGAAGCGGAGCGGAAGCGCCAAGAGGAGGAACGGCAGCGGCTCGAGGCCGAGGCCAGGCGTAAGCGCGAGGAGGAAGAACGCAGGCGCATCGAGGCCGAAGCCAAACGCAAGCGCGAGGAGGAAGAGCGCAAGCGCATCGAGCTCGAAGCCAAACGCAAGCGCGAGGAGGAAGAACGCAAACGCAAGCGCGAAGAGGAAGAGCGCAAGCGCATCGAGGCCGAAGCCAAACGCAAGCGCGAACAAGCTGAAGCGGAGCGGAAGCGCCTGGAAGCTGAGGCGGAGCGGAAGCGCCAGGAAGCTGAAGCGGAGCGGAAGCGCCAGGACGAAGAGCGTAAGCGCATCGAGCTCGAAGCCAGACGCAAGCGCGAACAAGCTGAAGCGGAGCGGAGGCGCCAGGAAGCTGAGGCGGAGCGGAAGCGCCATGACGAAGAGCGCCAGCGGCTCGAGGCCGAAGCCAGGCGCCAGCGTGAGGAAGCTGAAGCCGAGCGGAAGCGGGAAGAAGAAGAGCGTCTACGGGTCGAAGCGGAGGCCCGCCGCCAGAGCGAAGCGGAAGCAAGAAAGGAAGCGGAAGCAAGAAGGAGGGAAGAGGAAAAAGCCGCCGCGCGCCGACGGGACGACGACCAGGCGAGGCGACGCCACGACGAACTCGCGGCGAGCCAGGCCGACAAATACGCCGAGTTCCGCGCCGAGCACGACGAGCCAAGTGGCGTCCTCCGGCTGATGCCGCTCTCGGTCTGGGCTCGGCCGGAAACCAAGCGCCCGAACGGCGACGAGCCCGTCGCCGAAGACGACCTGCAGCAGCTGATCGACGGGCTGCGCGTGCCGCCGACAGTCGCGGCCGTCAGCTACCCGCGCGGCTGCCGTATCCGCCGCGTGCGCGTGCGGGCACCCAAGCCTACAACCGCCAGCGGCGAGAAGCGCCGTCCCGTCATCGTCTCGCGCCGCGCCCTGCGCGGTTCGCGCGACGATGCGACGGGGTAGCTCTCAGCTCCTCAGCTTTCAGCTCTCAGCTTTCAGCTTCTTACGATTCGTGTGCACATTCCGCGATCTCGGCGCGCGGTCGAGTGTGCAGTCTTTGAAAGCCCGGGCTCACAAGATCGCCTGGCGTGTAGGCGAGGCTGACGCCAACTCGCCGCCACAAGACGTTGATGTTGAACGTCTTACGTCGCGTAAGCGCAGCCCAGTCGGATCGAGGGTGCCAAGGGGCATCCGTGTTGCCATGCCTCCGGGCATGGATCCCATTCCAGCCCGGGCACGAACAGAAGCTGTCGGCAGCCGCATTCTGGTGCGTGGCCGGCGTTGGACCGTCGGCGAGGTCACGCGCTCGATCGATTGCGCGGCTCTGCGGCTGACCGAGATCGGGCGCGACCGCGCGCAAACCTTGCTGACGCCGTTCGATCGGCCGCAAGCCCTTGACGGCGATTCGCGCCCCCGCGTGGTCGGTCCGCGCCGGTGGCTCCACGCGCTCGACAGGGCGCTCCTGCAGCTGCATCCGTTCGGGACGCTCCATGCCGCCGCGCGGGCGCCGATCCGCCTCCTGCCCTATCAGCTCGAGCCGGCGCTCGCTGTGTTCCGGCACGGCGTGGCGCGTCTCCTCGTCGCGGATGGCGTCGGCCTGGGCAAGACCATTCAGGCCGGCCTGGTGATGCTCGAGCTCGCGCATCGCCACGAGTCCATCCGCGCGCTCGTGATCGCCCCCGCCGGTCTCCGCGAGCAGTGGCTCGGCGAACTTTCAGGGCACTTCGGGCTCCACGCGTTCCTGGCCGACACCGCGTGGCTGCGATCGATCTCGGCGGATCGGCCCGCGCACGTGAACCCCTGGTCGCTTCCGGGGATCTATGTCACCTCGCACGATCTCGTCAAGCGGCCGGAAGTCCTGCGCCCTCTCGAAGATGTCACCTGGGATGTGGTCGTCTTCGACGAGGCGCACGCCGCTACGTCGGGCACCGATCGGCGCGCCGCCGTGCAGGCCATCGCCGCGCGGTCGCGACACGTGATGCTCCTGACCGCGACACCGCATGGCGGCAACCCGGCCGAATTCGCCGCGCTCTGCCAGATCGGGGGGAATGATCCGATCGTGCTCTTTCAGCGGACGCGCGCAGACGTCGGCGAGGGCCGGCCTCGCAGAACGACCGTGCTGACCGTTGTTCCGTCCGCCGCCGAGCGTCGCATGCACGACCTGCTGGATCACTACAGCCGGCGGGTCTGGGAGGAAGCGGGCCGGCGCGGCGACGAGCCCGCGCGCCTGGTCTCAATCGTCCTGCGCAAGCGCGCGCTCTCGAGCGCAGGATCACTCGCCGCATCCGTCGAGCGCCGGCTCGCTCTGCTGAGCGGCCGAGCGGACCCGTGGCAATTGACGCTGCCGCTCGCCACTGTTGCCGACGAAGATCCGCTCGCGGATGACGAGCCGCGGGCGGCGATCTCGGCGCCGGGTCTTGCGGATCCCAGGCTGGAGCGTCGTCTGCTCACGGCCATCGTCGAGGCCGCGCGGCTCGCGGCGGGCGACGAGCGCAAGACGCGGTTCCTGCTACGCCTCCTGTCGAGAATCCGTGAACCAGCGCTCGTCTTCACCGAGTATCGCGACACGTTGATCCGGGTCGAGCAGCGCCTTGCCGCGGCGGGCCACACGGTCGTCGTCCTGCACGGAGGAATGACGCCGGCCGAGCGCAGCCGGACGCAGCACGCGTTCAACGAACGAGGCGGGATCCTGCTCGCCACCGACGCCGCGTCGGAAGGCCTGAATCTCCATCACCGCTGCCGCGTGGTCGTTCACTACGAGCTGCCGTGGAACCCATCACGGCTCGAGCAGCGCGCCGGGCGCGTCGACCGGCTGGGTCAGACCCGCCGGGTTCACGAGCTCGCGCTCGTCGCTGCACACACCGCCGAACGGCTCGTCGTCGCGCCGCTCGTCACGCGCCTCGCCGCCAGCCAGACGACGCGAGGCCGGATGCTCGACGCATTGGCCGAGTCACGCGTGGCAGAAGCCGTCATGGCGAACAGGGAGCCGGCGCGCGTATTGGTCGAGGAGCCCGCCGCGACGCAGGCGCTCGCGGTGGCGCCGCCCGACGATCTCGCGACACATGCCGCGCGGGAGGCGGTGCGACTCGAACACCACAGACGCCTCGCCGCGCGATCCTCCCGCGACCCGGAAGCCGACGCCCGGTGGCGAACGCTCGCGTCCGCACTGGGCCGGCGCACGCGCGTGCGCCCCGGACGGTACCTGGTGATCGCACTGACGGTCACAGGCGCCGACGGCTCGCCGCTGCACGCCGAAGCGCGGCTCGTTCGCGTCGAGCGTCAACGGGATTTCACCGCGCGGGAGGAGCACCAGACGCCTCGTCGACTTCGGGACGTCATCTCCGCGGCCACGCCGTCGGACGAAGCCGTCCTTCGATCGTTCGTTCATCAGCATGGGGGCGACCTCCGCGACGCCGTGGCAGAGATGGAGGCCCTGCGCCGCGAACGGCAGGAGCGGCGGGAGAAGGCGATCGCTGACGTGTTCGCTCCAGGTCAGCCGTCCGCGGCGCGGCTGCTGGTGCAGGCGGGACTGTTCGATCGGCGATCCCTTCGTGCGGCGGCGGCACAGGCGACGTCGGCCGCTGCTCGTCAGGACGAGATGCACGAGCGCGCCGTGGTGCTCGGCGACCGTTCGCCAATAGAGAGCCGCGCCAGGCTCGTCGCGGTGCTTCTTGCGCCGGATTGGCAATGATTCCCGGTCTGTCTGGCTCGCTTCTGTCGCACGAGGTCCTGGCGCGGATCGTTCCCGATGCGCTCCGTGAGCTGCTCGACGACGAAGGGCATGAGCCGGCCCGCAGAGGTCTCCGCGCCTGGCACCTGCCCCTCCGCGCGCAGCTCGGACCGGCGCTGGCCGTCCGCACCATCTTCGATCGGCTCGGGGAACCCCTGTTGACCGGACTCGGCTATCACGTCGTGCCGGCCGACTCGACCGTGCAGAGGTTCTGCGCGGTGCTCGAAGTGTCCGGAGCTCCACGGGCAACGCTGCTCGTTACTCACTGGGGACAACATCCAGCGTCCGCCTGGCGCGATGCCGTCCGGCTGGGCATCGCCCAGGGCGCGCGCTGGGTTTTCTGCCTCACGGGCCCCCGCCTTCGCATCATCGACGGGTCCCGGACGTACTCGCGGCAGTACGTCGAGTTCGACCTCGAGACCACACTCGAGCACGAGCAGACGTTCTCGATCTTCTGGGGGCTGCTGCGAGGCGCGGCCATGGCAGGCTCCTCACGGGATCCGCGGCCGCTGCTCGACCGGGCGATCGAGTTGACCGAGCAGCATCGCGGATCGGTTCGGTCATCCCTCCAACGGGGCGTCCACGAGGCGCTGGGACACCTCACGCGCGCATTCTCGACGGCCGGCCGCCGCCATCGAGCGACGGCCGCTGCCAGAGAGGACGCGCGTCCTCGGACGCAGACGACCATCTCCGAGCTCGACGAGGCGCTGGTCGTGGTGTATCGGATTCTGTTTCTGCTGTTTGCCGAAGCCCGCGGCCTGGTACCCCGTTGGCACCCGATCTACCGCGACAGCTACACCATCGAGGCGCTCCGAGGCCCGATTGAAATGCTGCCGCGGCCGGTAGGGATCTGGGAGGCGTTGCAGGCAATCACGCGACTCGCGCATCACGGCTGCCGAACCGGCGCGCTGCATGTGCCGCCATTCAACGGCCGCCTCTTCTCGCCTGCACACGCGCCACTCGCGGACCGCGTACCGCTCGACGATCGCGTCGTGCGCCAGGCCATGCTGGCACTGACGACGCGGCGGGGGCGCGGCGGATTCGAGCGCATCGCCTACGGCGACCTCGGCGTCGAGCAGCTCGGGGGCGTGTACGAGCATCTGCTCGACTTCGATCCGGCTGGCTTCTCGGGAGCGCCGGGGACGCTCGTGCGCGCCGAGCGCCGCAAGGCCACCGGTGCCTTCTACACGCCGCGGCCGCTGACCGAGTACTTCGTGCGGCGAGCGCTGGCGCCGCTCGTCCACAACGCGGCTCCCGAGGCGATTCTCGCACTCCGCGTCCTCGATCCAGCCATGGGCAGCGGCGCCTTTCTGGTCGCCGCGTGCCGGTACCTGGCGACGGCGTATGAGGCTGCGCTCGCACGCGAAGGCGGATTCTCTACCGAGGACATTACCGACCGTGAGCGCACAGGGTTTCGGCGGGCGATCGCGCAGCGCTGTCTCTACGGCGTCGACATCAACCCGATGGCGGTGCAGCTCGGACGCCTGTCGCTCTGGCTCGCCACGCTGTCCTCCGATCGACCGCTCACCTTCCTGGACCATCGGCTGCGAGCCGGAAACAGCCTCGTCGGGGCATCACTGTCCGACATCGCACGTCAGCCACCCGGCGGCCACAGTCGCGCCAGGCCGGGCGTCCTTCCGCTCTTTGGCGATGACTCCTGCGACGGGGCTCTTCGCGACGCGATCGCGGTCAGGTCGCGCATCGCGATGGAGCCTGGCGACTCGATCGAACAGGTGCGCGCGAAGGAGCACGCGCTCACCGCGCTGACCAACGCCGGCACGCCTGTCGAGCGATGGAAGGACGTGTGCGATCTGTGGTGCGCGGAGTGGTTCGGCGAACATGGCCGGCGCCGGGTATCGGTACCGTTTGGTGCGCTCGCTGACGAAATCCTTGGTCGCGGCAGTCTTCCCGGACATGTCGCAGCACCGCTCGTCGGCGCGGCAAAGGCGATCGCGGCCCGGGAGCGCTTCTTTCACTGGACGTTCGAGTTCCCCGAGATCTTCCGCGACGCGCTCGGCGAGTACCTCCCGGCCCCGGGGTTCGACGCCATCGTCGGCAATCCCCCCTGGGAGATGCTGCGCGGCGATCGCGGCGACGCCGACACGAGAGACACGGCGCGCACGGCGGCCGCGAAGCTCACGCTCTTCGCGCGCGGCTCCGGCATCTACACGGCGCAGGGCGACGGCCACGTCAACCTCTATCAGCTGTTCCTCGAGCGATCGCTCGCACTGCTCCGCCGCGGCGGCCGACTCGGGATGGTGCTGCCGTCGGGCCTGGCGACGGACCGCGGTGCGGCGCCGTTGCGGCGCGCGCTTCTCGACCGCACACATGTCGACACCCTCGTCTCGCTCGAGAATCGCGAGCGGATGTTCCCGGTCCACCGCAGCCTCAAGTTCCTCCTCCTCTGCGCAACCAGCGGCGGACGGACCACGGCGATCCCGTGCCGCTTCGGCATTCGCCGCGCGGACGCACTCGACCGGCTGCCGGAGCTTGGTCCGGACCGGGACGCCGTCACGCTGACCCGGACACTGCTCGAGCGCCTGAGCGGCGACGAGGTCGCCGTGCCCGACGTGCGGTCCACGCGCGACCTCGATATCCTGCAGGCGGTCGTCTTCACCACTCCCGCGCTTGGCGACACCGGCGGCTGGCACATCCACTTCGGGCGCGAGCTCAACGCGACGGACGACCGCCGCCATTTCACCGGCGGTACTCAGGGTCTTCCGATCGTCGAAGGCAAGCACCTTTGGCCGTTCGTTGTCGATGTCTCGGCGGCGCGTCTGCGAATCGCGCCGGGAGTGGCAGCGAAACTCGTCGACCCTGCGCGGACCTTCGAACGAGCCCGACTGGGATACCGGGAGGTCGCATCGGCAACGAACCGGCTGACACTGATCGCCGCAATGGTGCCAGCGGGGACCATCACGACGCACACGGTCTTCTGCCTCAAGGATCCCCTCGGCGACGATGCGCAGTGGTATCTGTGTGGCATGCTCAACAGCTACGTCGCGAATTACCTCGTGCGCCTCCGCGTCAGTTCGCACGTTTCGTCCGGCATCATCGACCGGCTGCCCGTACCGGCGCCATCTCGAGACGGACCTCGTTTTCACGAAATCGTCGTGCTTGCCAGGGCACTCGGTGCTCGACGCGCCTCGGCGGGGGCGAACGCCAGGCTCCAGGCGCTCGCCGCCCGCGAGTACGGCCTCGGGGCTTTCCATTTTCGTCATATTCTCGAGACGTTACCGCTCGTCGATCGAGCCGATCGCGACGCGGCACTGACGGCGTTTTACGATATAGTTTCGTGATCAAAAAACGGAAAATGCCCCTTCGAGAGGATCGCGCGCCCGTTTGGGCCATCTGGTTGTTGATTGCGTTTGGCGTGGTGCAACCGCTGGCCTGGGGGCTTGGCGTCGGGCTCCCACGACATCCCGTGGCTCTGGTCCCGCTGCTCATCGTCTGGGTCGCGCTGCTGGCGCTCGCCGCCATCGCGACTCGGCGGATCACCTCCCTCTCGCGCCTGCTCTCGCAGACGGAACAGGATCACAGCGCCACGCTGACCGAGGTCGATCAGCTTCAGACCCAGAACGCGATTCTCGACATTATCGCGCGCTCGGTCGACGTCCCCCTGGCCTTCCAGGCGCTTGCCGCGCGCGTGGCACGGCTGGCACCCTGCGATCGGGTGGGCCTGGCCCTCCTCTCCGAAGACGGGCGCGAGTTTCAGACCTACACGGCGCGCGTGCAGCAGGAGGAACGCCGTTCCCGGCCGCGCCCCGAGATCGTCTTCAAGGTCGAACGAACCATACTCGGTGGTGTCGTGCGATCGCGCGAGCCGATGATCGTCGCCGACATCAAAGCGGCGGCACCCGATTACCTCGACGCGAACATCCTGCTGACCGCGGGATTCAAGTCGGTACTGCTCATGCCGCTCGTCTCCCGGGGCCGCGCGGTCGGCACCCTCAACGTCGTATCAAGACAGCCGAACGCGTTCGGTCAGCCTCACGTGGACGCGCTGCACCCGATCGCCGAGATTCTTGCTGTCGCGTGGGTCGCGCAGCAGCTGCACATGACGCTCGGCAAGCACCGGACGATGGAGGTCATGTCGGAGCTGACGCTGTCGGTGGCAGCCGAGATCAATAGTGCCCTGCAGACGATCATCGGGCACTGCGATCTCATCGGACGCGGCCAGACCGACGCCGCCCTGCAGCGCGACCTTCAAACGATCATGGGACAGGCGCAGCGGATCGACGGTCTGCTCGACAAGATGCGCACCGCCGCGCACGAGCGGCTGAAGGAAATGGCGCATACGATCAATGAGGAAGGGATTCCGACGAGCCCCGAGGCGGCGGGGGAAAGTGTGAAGTCTGACGTGTGAAGAAGGCTCAAGGCTCAAGGCTTCAGGGCTCAGGGAAGAGCACTCTGCTCATAGCCGCGGGATTAGGATCTGTGGCTCTTGCCTGAGCCATGGGCCCTGAGCCGTGAGCCTTCTTTCAACGTCAGACTTCACAGGCCAAGCAACCGTCAACCCCGTTCACTTGGCCCGTGGGACTGTCGGAACGTCTCGCCCCATCCTCGGCGCTACGGACCCTGGCCCTCAGAACGATTCA
>CAVZMJ010000027.1:0-43893 GCA_963776315.1 uncultured Acidobacteriota bacterium | reverse complement strand
AGCCACCCCGTAGTCCGGTTCGAACGAAGGCTGGCTCCGATCCGTCGAGAGTCCCCCTGGACTGCCTGGGCTGCCGCCGTGACTCGCACCGAGCCCTGCTGCGCGGCGCCGGTGGTCGGAATCAGCGCGGCAAGCAGCGTGCAGACAGCCAGGGCCCGGCTCCGCGCGCGCATAAGGGCTAGCGCTCGACCTTGAGCGTCGTCTCCCCGACGATCACCGCTGTTGGCCGACATCGATTCGAGCTCCACCCGATAGTCGCCCGGCGGCAACCTGCTGGCCGACTCGCCTGTGGTACAGCGACGTCGCGTTCGCTCTCGGGCAGGACCGGCACGTCGGGAACCGGCACCTGCCGCAACGGCGCCACTCTTGTCATAGAGGACCATCGTGCCCTTCGTGCGCACCGAACGGCGGCTCACGTTCTTCAGCGTCGCGACCACTTCGGTTTCTTCCCGCGCGCGGACCTGAAGGTCGGTGAGCCCAACGGCCGCAGGAGGTTGCCCGGGCTGTCCTACATGGACGTAGATCAGGGTCGCGATCCGGCTCCGGACCGTCACCTGCTTCGCACGAACGGCGCCGTCAGGGTCGTTGGGGGTGAAATCAAACAGCAGTCCGGTGCGATACCCGGCGGCTTCGGTCTCTAGGCACGGTCAGTGTGAACCGCACCGTCGCCTGACGGCCGCCCTCGATGATGAACTCCGGGGCGCGAACGGACCCAGCCGCTCGCGGTGAATGCCCGCGCAGGTCCCGGCTCCTCGAAATGGTGGCGAGCCGTCGCGGGAGAGATACCAGTCGGCAAGGGACGCCCTCACGCGGACCGGTTGGTTGCCGACGTTGGTGAGCGTCACGGACTGCGTGTTCGATCCACCCGGGAGTGCCTGCACCTCGACGCGGAGCGGGGACGCTTCGATCGACACCTGCGCTGCGGCGGGTCGAGGTGCCAACGCCGCGCCGACCGCCAGTGCCGCTGCCGTGATCCAGCGCCGCCGCGTCCTCACGGTGTGCTCAGCGTGAAGGTCAGAGTCTGAAGGTAAGTCCCTGCGTCGTAGGTCCATGAGTTCGTCAGTCGGAACGTCACTGTTCCCGTCGTCGTTGGATTCACGTTACCGTTGCCCGACGCCAAGGTCTGGGCCTGCGTGCTGCTCATCGTTCCCGCCCGGAACGGCGGCGCGGGTGCTGCCACCCAGGTAACCGCCGATGCCGGGATTTGCGACTGCAGGGACACGAGATCGCCCGAGGCCTGCACGGTGAGCAGCCAGGGCCGATTTCCGTTCCCGCGGACGCGATACTGCACGGTCACCGGCGGCGCGCTCAAGACGGGAGCGGTATCGGGGTCCGTCGTCGGAAACGTCACGACCAGCGGGCTGATCGTGAGGTCCAGTTGCTGAGCGCCCGCGATGGTTGGAGCGGCCAGGAATCCCAGGATCAGCAGGAGGTGCCGAGCGTGCGACGACACCCGGCGCGCTCGCGTTCTCGCAATCACGGCGACGCCAGCGTGTACACGAGCGTCGCGGAGTAGACGCCGGTCGGATGTGTCCACCGGTTCTCGAATCGATAGTTCTGCGTGCCAACCTTGATGCCAGAGCCCGTCCAGCGTCCGACGAGTTGCTGCGCGCTGCGGCTCAATGTCCCCCCGGCAAATCCCGCGCCCGTCGTGGTCCACGTAATGAGCGCCGCCGGAAGCACCGTGACGCCTGACCGCAGGTCATCGGTCGACTGCACGGTCAGCGTGACCTGCGCGTTCCGCTGGACCCTGGCCCGGACCGTGACGGTGATGTCGACAGGCACGCTCGCGACGAGCGGCGTCGACGTCGGGTCCGCATCCGGGAACGTCACGCTCGTCGCAGAAAACGAAAGGCGCGCCTGCGCCGGAATATTGACCAGCAGGAGCGTCGTGCCTCGCTGCGCCTCGATAGCGACCGCCGCGAGGAAGATGACCGCCGAACTGACGAGCGCTGTTCGCATTCAAGAAACGCCGCTGCCGGCGCCCACCGCGGCATCGCAGTCGAGGCGCCGGCTCCCGCGTTTCTGGTTATCGGTTAGGGGCTCGTCAGCGTGTAGGTCAGCGTGACGGTGTAGTTGCCCGGAGCATAGGCCCAGTCGTTGAGCAACGTGTAGGTCTGCGAGCCGGTGCGCGCACCCGGACCCGTCCAGTTGCCAACCGGCTGCGCGGTCGTGCTCATGGTCCCGGTTGCGTTGAAGCCGGCGACGCCGGTGGTCGCCCACGTCATGTTACCGACCGGAATCGTGGCAGACCCCGAGTCGAAGTCCCCGCCGGACTGCACGGTCAGCGACACGCCCGCACCCGGCGCGACACGCGCGAGCGCCTGCACCGTCAACGGCAGAGCGTTGATTGTCGCGAAGGTGAACGGATCGGTGTCCGGGAAGTTGATCGTGCCTGTCAGCGTGATCCGTCCACGAGCCGCGACGACGGCCGTTGCGTTGATGTTGGCCGTGGCCAGCTGCGCGAACGCAGAGCTCGACGTGAGCAATACGACCGCAGCCCCGAGTCCAACCTTCCAGAGCGTCTTTCTCATGTGACTTCGTCTCCATTCAGATACCTTCCAGCGCAGGCTGAAAGTGGGTGTCATGTCGTCCCCAGGCCTGTGAAAGCACTCTAGAGGACTTTATACGACACTAACAAAATCCACTCTACGGGAGACTCGGCGCGTCGTCAACCCGCACAGGGGCGCACACGGGACTAAAGCCGAAGTTCGGGGAAATACCGCGCATGACTGCGCAGAAATGTGATCGAAAAGGGCTATTCGCCGAGCGCCTTGGCGGCTACGGCGAGCACGCGGGGCACCCGGAAGGGCTTGGTGAGGTAGCCCGAGACGCCGAGGTTGACCGCCTCGATGGCACTCGCCTCGGTCGAGAATCCAGTGATGATGATGACCGGAATGTCAGCCTTCAGACGGCGCGCTTCGCGCACGACGGTGAGTCCGTCGATCCCCGGCATCTTGAGATCCGTGATTAGCAGGTCGTAGGGGATCATGCGGAGCCGCTCGAGCGCCGTGCGCCCGTCGGGCGCCAGGTCGACGTCGTATTCGGCAAGGGCCAGCGTTTTCGAGAGGAGGTCGCGAATCGCCGCCTCGTCGTCCACGACGAGAATGCGAGGCCGGCCCGCCGCCGGCGCCGCCGCGCGGGTCACGACCGCCGAGCCCCGGAGCTGGCGCGGCCGCTGGCTCTCCAGCCACGCATCGATGTCGCGTTTCCTGAACCGCCACTGCCGCCCGACTCGGACCGCGGGAATCTTCCCCGCCTTGATGAGGCGATAGACCGTTCGGAGATTTACCTGGAGATACTCGAGCACCTCCTCGGTCGTCAAAAACCCTTCTTCGCCTCCGGGAGCCATGTCGGACGCACTTTACCAGACTTTGAGGGAGTTCAGGGCTCAGGCAAGAGCATTCAGATCCCAGTCGCGCGACCGAGATCTGAATGCTCTTCCCAGAGTCCTGAGCCTTGAGAGCCTGAGCCCTGAGCCTACGGTTTATCCGCCGCCGGCAGGTCGATCGTGAAGACCGCGCCTCGCTCGCCAGTGTTGGCGGCGTGGATCGTGCCGCCGTGTTCCTGGACGATTCCGTAGGTGATCGCGAGCCCGAGGCCGGTGCCCTCGCCGACGGCTTTGGTCGTGAAGAACGGGTCGAAGATTCTGGGCATCACGTCGGCTGCGATTCCCGGCCCCGTGTCGCGCACGGTCGTGATGACCCGGCCGTCTCTGCACGACGTCGAGATCATGATGGTGCCGGGAAGGCTCGTGGCCGTGACGGCGTGCTCGGCGTTGATGAGCACGTTCAGGAACACCTGCTGCAGGAGCACCGGGTCGCCTACGACCGTCGCCGCGTCGTCTTTCTGATCGCGGACGAGGTCGATGTGCGCCCGCGTCAGCGGCACGCGACGGCTGGCCACGACTCTCGACAGCACGCGCTCGAGGCGCAGGCGGCGGCGGATCTTGCGGTGCGAGCCCGAGAACGTCAGCAGGTTCTGCACGATTTTGGCTGCACGGTCGGCCTCGCGATAGATGCGGCGCAGGTTCCGCCGCAGCTCGCGCGTGCTGTCCGCTGACGCACCGCGCGCCGCGGGGGCGCCCGGCGCGCCCGGTGTGCCCGGTGTGCCCGGTGTGCCCGGTGTGCCCGGTGTGCCCGGTGTGCCCGGTGGCCCGGTGTGCCCGGTGTGCCCGTGTGCCCGGGTGCCCGGTGTACCCGGTGTGCCCGGTCCCGGTGTACCCGGCGTACCCGGCGTACCCGGCGTACCAATGAGCAGCTCGAGATGTCCGAGCACGCCCTGCAATGGGTTATTGATCTCGTGCGCGATGCCCGCGACGAACTGCCCGAGCGAGGCGAGCTTTTCCGACTGCGCGAGCCTGGCGCGGAGCGCCTCGCGCTCGGCTTCGAGCCGGATCTGCTGCGTGACGTCCCGCGCCACGAGCACGGTGCCGACGGGCTCGCCGTCCTCGTTGATGAGCGGGGTCATCGTCACGACGAAGTTCCCGCCGAGGCCGGCATGATCCAGGGAACGGACTCGCTCGGCGGTGAGCTCGGCGTCCGGGACGGCCGCCCACTCGGCGAGGTCTCGGCCCACGAGCTCGGCGAGAGGCCGGTCGAGGAGCTCCGCTCGCGATCGACCGAGGCGCATGGCAAAGGCGTCGTTCATCTGGACGACGCGATGCTCGCGGTCGGTGACGACGACCAGGTCGAGGAGTGAGTTGAACGTGTCCTCGAGCAGCCGCCGCTGCCGCAGCATGTCCTCGAGGAGCTGAACGTTCTCGATGCCGGCGGAGAGTTGCCGGCCAAGGTCCGCGGCCAGATCGAGCCGCTGCCGGTCGCTCAAGTCGTCCGAGACGGCGCCCTCGACGACGAGCGTGCCAAGGGCGCGGCGCCATCCCCGCAGGGGCGTGATGAGGACGGGCTCACTCTGCTCGTGGAGGATCAGGGGTTGCTCGAGACGGAGACCACGTGCCGCGGGTGCATCCGGATTGCCGACCGCAACCCGGTGTCCGGCGCTGCGATACGCCGCATCAGACGAGGCGACGACCCAGAGGGCGCGCGCACGACGGTCGTGCAGCCAGACGGAGGTGCGCCGTGTGCCCACGTGGCCGTTGAACTCCCGGAGCACTCCGTCGATGGCCGCGCCCAGCCCATGCCTTGAGGACACGCCGCGCCAGAACGTCCGCGAGAGCTCCCGGAACGCAGGGGGCAGCGGCTGGCTGGCGCCCGAGGGTGGTGGCGGGGGTGTCATGGTTCAGGTGTCGAGGGCCGTGTCGCCGATCGAAGTCGCGCAGCCGAGGCATTCTAAGGTGTTGAAGGGCAAAGGTAAAATGGGGGTCCGACCGGAGAGGGGGGACTTGTCGTCTTAACAAAGCCGAATGATGAATGCTGAATGCTGAAATGAAGGGCGAAGGGGAAAGACGGGGAAGGTAAGGTTGAAGGACTCAAGGCGAGGCGAAAGGCCCGGCTGATAGCTGATAGCTGATAGCCAATGAATGATGAGTGACGAAGAGCTGGTCGCCCGCTCGAGAGGCGGCGATTCTAGACAGCTTCAACCAGCTGGTGTTGCGCTGGGAACGGCCGATCTATGCCCTGGCGTACCGGGTGATCGGGCGGGAGGAAGAAGCTCGCGATGTCGCTCAGGAAACCTTTCTCCGGGCGTTCCGCGCCCTCAGCGGGTTCAAAGGCCAGGCGAAGTTCTCGTCATGGCTCTATCGCATCACGCTGAATCTCTGCCGCGACTGGATTCGGCGCGAGCGCCGCACGCCCATCGTGCAGGCGCCCGAGGGCGTCGACCTCGTCGAGCTTGCGGGCGAGGCCGTCGGGACGGAATCCATCGATGACCTCGTGTCGCGCAAAGAGCTCGGACGCGCGGTGGCCCGGGCCATGGCGCTCCTGCCCGACGAACAGCGCACCGCGATCATCCTGAAGGAGTACCACGGGCTGACGTTCCAGGAGATCGCCGATCTTCTCGACTGCCCGTTGAGTACGGTAAAAACACGGCTCTATCAGGGGCTGACGGTGCTCCGCCGGCACCTGGAGCAGGCGGACGTCGACCGCGCGGAGCGCGCCCGGGCGCGCAGTGGGGCGCTCGCGCCCGTCATCGGATCCACGAACTCTATCTGATCAAACGAACCAGGAAGAGACACAGCCATCATGTGCGACCAGCAACTCCTGCTCAGTTATCTCTACGACGAACTGCCAGCCGCCGATCGGCAGGCCTTCGATCGGCACCTGGCGTCGTGCGCCGACTGCCGCGCCGAAGTGGACGGCTTGCGCGGCACGCGCGCGCACCTGACGTCCTGGACGCCGCCGGAGCCGGACCTGGGATTTCAGGTCGTGCGCAGCGCGAAGCCCGCCGCGTCCTCGCGGCGCTGGTGGCACGCCTCGCCCGCATGGGGCCTTGCTGCCGCTGCGCTCCTCACCGTCGCGGTATCCGCGGCCATCGCCAACGTCGAGGTCAAGGTCGGCGGCGACGGGATCGTCGTACGGACCGGATGGAACCGCGACGCCGCCGGCGCGGGTCAGGTCCCGGCCGACCTCGCGAAGTCAGCGTTCGATGTCCAGCGATTCGAGGCACGCTTGAAGGAATTCGAGAGCCAGCTCGCCGCGCGCCCGGCCGCCACGGTTGTGCCGGCAGGCATCACCGGCCGGATGTCTGACGCCGAGATCGTCCGGTACGTCCGTCAGCAGTTGAGCGAGAGCGAACAACGCCAAAATGGCGAGCTCGCGCGTCGGATCCTTCAGGTGAACCACGACACCGAGGCGGCCCGTCGTGCCGACTTCGACCGTCTGCTCGTCGCGTATCGTGAACTGCAGGGAACCAACTTCCAGACGTCGCGCAGTGTGAAGGCGCTCGAGGATCATTTCATGCGGGTCGGGTTGCAGCGGTAGACGCGCGCGGATTTTGCTATCAGGGGTGAGATCGTGAAAAAAGGAATCCTACTGTTCGTGATCACCGCGCTGGCCGTGCCCGTCCTTGTGCAGGCACAGGGCCAGGGTCGAACGCGCGACGAGCAGCGCCGGCGCAACCAGATTCGGTTGATGGAAGGCGTGCTCGTCCAGGCCGTCCGGCTTGGCGCCGAGGAAGTCAGCACCGTGATGGAGCGATTCGAGCCGGCCGGGGTCACGGTCCTTTCGGGCGTGCCCCGCGCGCGCGGCTTCGTGCTCGACGGCTACGGCGTCTTCTTCGACGTCGAGATCCCCGACATGAACCAGAGCGTGATCTGGTCGATGATGAACGTGCAGCGCGATCGACAGGTCGGGAACGCGCTCGATTCCCTGCGCGCCGCGATCGAGCCGCTGACCGGTCCCAATCGTGAACAGGCGCTGGTGGCGTTGCAGCAGGTCACCAAGACCGTCGGTCCGGCCATGCCGCCCACGGGCCCCCAGGGCCAGCCCGCCCCCGCGCCCGGCCAGATCAGCGCGGCCGCGACCGCGATGCCCGACCCTAACGTCCTCTATTCCGAGTCGGTGAAGGGCGCGCTCGTCGAGGCGATGCTCGACTACAGTCTCCAGATGAATCTCGGTCCCGAGGAGTGGTTGACCGTGGCGGCGCGCGCCAGCGAAGGTCCCGTGCCTGCGGCCGGCCTGTCGGACCTCATCACCATCGTGATGCGCGTCAAGGGAAGCGACCTGTCGACTTACCACGCGGACCCGACCAAGCGGGACGAGATTCGTCAACGGGTCAAAGTCGAAGCCCGCGTGTTCTGATCTACAATCCCCGCATGTCGGTTCACGTGTCCCTCCGGGCCGGGCGGGGCAAGGCCGGGAGGCTCGTCGCAACGGTTCTCTTGCCGCTGGCGCTCGCCGCTGCCAGTTCGTGCAGCGAGGCCGTTGATTTCAAGAAGACGCTCGAGGCCACCGACGTATCCGGCGGCTGGTTCGATGCCGGCATAGTCGACGGCAAGAACAAGCTGGTGCCGAGCGTCACCTTCCGCGTCCGCAAGCCCCCCAACGTCCGGATCCGTTCGCTCTCGCTGAACATACACTTCAAGAAGATTATCGACCCCTCGAAGCCCGGACTGGACGGTGAAGAGGAGGCCGACGAAGTGTTCCTGCAGACGGTCGAGTTCGCCGAGGGCGCTCAGACGGCGCTCCTGCCGGTGCGTTCGCCGACCGGGGTCACCGGCGATCCGCCACAGACGCGGGCCGAGATGCTGCAGAACAGCCATTTCAGAGACATGCGCGCGCGTGTGTTCGCCAAGGAAAGCTCCACCAAATGGGTCGAGCTGCTGACCTTCGATATTCCTCGCGTCGTGCTGACGAAGTAGCGCCAGCTTCGTTCCCATAGCGACCACGCCTGCCACTTACCAGACACACAACAACACGTGGCGCCCACACAAACCGCCGTCCACCGACCCGCGACTCCGCGCGCCGAGACCCAGACCCTCGCTCGACGTCTCGGGCCTGTACGATGCCGCCGCGATCATCGTCTCGAACGTGATCGGCGGCGGGATCCTGTTCACGCCGCCGCAGGTCGCGGCGAGCGTGCAGAATTCGTGGCTGTTCCTCGGCACGTGGGTCACCGGCGGCCTCCTGGCCTTTGCCGGCGCCATGGCTTATGCGGAGCTGGCCGCCCTGCGGCCCAGAGCCGGTGGCGAGTACGTCTACCTGCGCGCCGCGTTCGGGCGTCTGGCGGCCTTCCTGACCGGGTGGACTTCGTTCGTCGCGGGGTTCTCCGGCGCAACCGCCGCCAGCGCGGTTGTGCTCGCGTTTTACGTCGGACGGTTCGTCCCTGCCGCCAGCGATTCGACGGCGCTGCTCGTCATTCCGATCCCGCTCGTGCCACTGACCATCTCGCGACAGTCGATAGTCGCGCTCGCCGCGATCGGCCTCATGGCCTGGATTCACATCCGTGGTGTGGGGCCGGGCCGCTTCGTGATGAACCTGCTCGCGGGGTTGAAGGTGTCGGCGCTGCTCATCTTCATCGCGCTTGGCCTGACGCTCGGCGCCGGGTCGGCGTCGAACCTCGTTCAGGGCGCCGCACCGGTGGCCGCCGGGGCGTGGCTGCTGGCGCTGATTCCGGTGATGTTCACGTATTCGGGATGGAACGCGGCCGCATACGTCGCCGAGGAAATCCACGAGCCAGGACGAAACGTGCCCCGTGCCCTCGCGCTCGGCACGCTCGCGGTTGTCGCGATCTACTTCCTCCTGAACCTGCTCTTCCTCTACGTGCTGCCTGTCAACGAGCTCGCCCAGGTCAAAGGAAGCGTGCTCGACGTCGTCGCCGACCGGCTGCTGGGCGTCCGCGCCGGGGACGTCATGGGGATCGTGTCGATCATCAGCATTGCCGCGAGCATCAGCGCGATGACGTTCGCGGGGCCGCGGGTGTATTACGCGATGGCGCGCGACGGCCTGTTTTTCCGCGGGGCGGCCCACGTACATCCCCGCTATCAAACGCCTGCCGCGTCGATCGTCGCGCAGGCCGTGTGGAGCGGGCTCCTCGTGCTCTCCGGCGGCGCGAACGCGCTCACGACCTACACGGGCTTTGCCGTGGTGCTCTTCTCGGGCACCGCGGTCGTCTCGTTGTTCGTGCTGCGTCAGCGCGAGCCCAATGCGCCGCGGCCCTTCCGCGCGTGGGGCTATCCCATCGCGCCCGCGATCTTCGCGACCGCCAGCCTCGCCATCGTCCTCAACGCGCTCTGGGCCGATCTGGTCGTCCCGATGCAGACGGGCGCGCCGTGGGGACCGGCGGCCGCGGGGATCCTGATCATCGCCCTGGGCATTCCCCTCTATTTCTTCTTCAGCCGGCGCCAGGCGTAAATCCTGCGTCGCCCGGGGTCAGATCTTGATTCTCTGATGTGCGGTTCCTAGACAGTCAAGGATGCTCACAAAACGCCGCTGGCCACCCGCACACCCCAAGCAAAATTCACTTGTCCACGTTTGGCAGCGCCAGACGGATCCAGACCGGGCGCTGCGAGGTAACGGAGCAACGGAGTCAGCGGAGGCTGTCGAGCTGCGGGCCGCTGGCAGCCGTACCCAACACCGCAGTTCCGACCTATCAGCGAACTCTCCGTTTCTTCGTTACCTTGCGGCGCGGTGAGATGCACGCGCCGCCCCGAAATGACACGCCGCAGACGAACGCGCTAGACATCAGAAAGTCGAGATCTGACCCCGGGCACCCGGGCAACGCCGGCTGCGTCAGGAGCCTGTCTTCGGCTGGCTGGAGTCCCTCAGCAGCGCCCACAACGTCAGCAGCGCCAGTCCTCCATCTGACGCAGCAAACAGCAGGAACGATGCCGGCGATCCGCGGAAGGCGTAGTCCAGCACGAACGCCAGCGCGCCGGCGCCCTTGAGCAGCGGTCCCATGATCCACAGGTAGCCGCGATAGCGCGCCGGATCGCGCCAGGGAAGGTAGTAGCCTGCGCCGACGGCGATCAGGAAGAGGCCGTTGAGGTCGGAGAAGATGCGCGGGCTGGCCGGCGGCACGCCGAACAGGGACGCCAGCGAGTCGGCCGCCAACAAGAGAAAGGCCCCTACGATGACATCGTAGAGGCCCGAGAGTCCTGCGAGGAAAGAGAGCATGGCGGGTCGCAACAGTTTACGGCGCGACCGCGTGAAGCGGGCCTACTGAATCCGCTTCATCTCTCCTTTGTAGGTCGCCGTTTCGCCCGGCGTGACGAGCACTTCGAACTGGAGCGGTTCGTAGCCGTCCGCCTTCAGCTCGACCTTGTGCCCGCCGCCGTCGAGTCCCAGCTTCTGGAACGCGCCGTCGAAGCTGTCCACGACGCCCACGTAGTAGCCGTCGATGTAAATCTGTGCCTGCCTCGGATTGATCTTCAGACGCAGCGAACCGTTGCCGCGGTCGGACTGGCTGACTGAATACCCGCCGCTGCCTCCGCCGCCGCCGACGTAGCCGACGTCACCGGGAGAGCCGTACCCATATCCGTAACCACTGAAGAACGGGTCGTAGTAGAGGTAGCCAAGGCCGAAGCCGTAGCCGGGGCCCCAGAATCCCCAGGGGTAGTACGGGTAGTAGGGATACGACGGGTAGACCGGGTAGTTGCCGCCCCCACCCGCTGGTGGCACCGAGCCGCGCTCGGCAGCTTCACCTGTCACTGGACGGCCGTCGCGCGGACGGCTATAGATCGGCACCGCTCTGCGGGAGGAGCCGGACTCGTTCGAACCGGAGGAACCCGAGGACGCCGTACGGCTCGAAGAGGTGTTGCCGCCGCCCCCTGTGGACGTGCTGCCGCCGCCGCGTGGCGCGGCCGTCCCGGTGCTGCTGCCACCGCTGCGCGAGCGCGTAGACTGCTCGTCCGATTGGCGGGGCGGCTCAAAGGATGAAAAAGGTGAAGACATCGACGAGCCCGGAGACGAGGGTGAGGACCAACCAGAGCTCATCCCGCCATCACTGCTCGAACCGCTGCTGCTGCCGCTCGTCCCGCCGCCCGAGCCGCCCCCATCGCTACGAGGGGCCGCTGAGCCGCCGCCGTCGCTGCGCGGGACGGCCGAGCCGGTCGTATTCCCGTTCGACGTTCGCTCCTGTGCAGAGACCACGCCCGAGAGGGGCAGGCCGGCCACCACTAGTGTGAGAGCGCAGGTGACGATTCGCTGACGTCTCATAACGCCTCCGGGACGAATGTTCCGAACCGCAAGTCCAGCGATCCTGCAAACGCAACAGACTTGCCACACAGCCAGGTGAGGAATTCGGCCTGTTTCGCATTCTACTCCCTTCGGAACCCAAGAGGGTGTCCTTTTCAGAGTCCAGAGGCGTCACCTAACCGACGCGCGACGCGCGGCCCATCCAGCGACTCGGCGCACCGACACGGACGCGGGGACGCGCATGCCGTGAGCTCTGCCGAGGAGATGCCCCGATTGTGACCACGGTGTGCCGTGGCGTCCCGTCTCATTTCACAGTCGCCATTCCCATTCAAGGGAGCGCACGCATCGACTCGAGGGAGCGCCACGCGTCGACGCGAGCTTGAACGCGCTTGAACATGTGTCTCTTCGTATCCCTTCTAGCCCTTTTGACGCGCCCGGCATCTCGCAGCGCGTGAGGTGCGTGCACATTTAACCAAAGTTTTATCCAACTTTGACAACGCGTCCGACGAAGCGACTACGAGATCACACTGGCACGCGAATCGCTGATCGAACCCACCGCCGAAGGGCGTTCAACGTTGACTGAAAACACAATCATCCGCGACGACAGTGACCCGGCGCGTCAGCGTCGCAACACGAACGACATCACCAGCAGCGAAGTGATGAGCACTGTGGACGAGTTGGTCATCCCTGTCGTTGCCGAAGAGCTCACCGTTGAACCACGCGCGTCGCTCGTGGTTCGGTGCGTGTGCACAAACGGGTCGACACACGAGAAGAGGCGACACTCGAGAAGAGACTGTCGACGCCCCCGTAGCTCATGAGGACGTCGTCATCGAGCGCGTCACGCTCAACGTGCCCGTCGACGGAGCGGCCCCGGAGCCACGCGAAGAAGATGGCGTGCTCATCATCCCGATTCTCGAAGAGGTGGTCGTCGTCGGGAAGCGGCTCGACGCGCGCGGTCTTCTTGACGGTCGCAATCTCGTCCATCTCGACCATCTCGAACGAACGCGGTACGCCTGGGAAAACGTGCGGAATGCTCGCTGAGCGTGCCTTGAAGCAGTCGAGGCGCGCAGTCCAGCGGCAGAGGCCACACGGGGGTTTGGCAATGAAAGGGGCATCGAGATGGCGGTGAATCTCATCAACTTGTTACAGAACCAGTTCTCTCCGGACGTGATCGGGAACGTCGCGTCGTTCCTGGGGGAGAGTCCCGCCAAGACACAGGCTGCGCTCGGGCACGCAGTTCCGGCCATTCTGGGTGCGATGGCCCAGAAAACCGAGACACCAGACGGGGCGGCCGATCTGTTCGGGATCATGCAGCGTGGCGGCTTCGACGGATCCGGCCTCGGCAGTCTCTTGAAGGCGGGGTCTGGAGCGTCTGACGCGTTGAAGCTCGGCGCTCCTCTGGTGACGACGCTCTTCGGGGCCCGCAAGACGGGGCTCATGGATTGGATCTCGAGCGCCGCCGGGGTCAGCAGGCAGTCGTCTGCGTCGTTACTTGGACTGGCCATGCCGGTTGTCCTTGGCTTGATCGGCAAGGAGGCCACGGCCGCTGGCGGCTTCAACGCGTCATCGATTGCCAGCCTCCTCGGCGGTCAGGGGGCATTCCTTCGAAACGTCGCACCGTCCGGCCTGGCCTCGGTCCTGGGGTTGACCGGTTTCGACGAACCGGCACGGGTCTACAAGGAACCGGCGCGCGCCTACAGCGAGCCTAGTTCGCGTAGCAGCGGAGCCTGCCCGGGCATACGAGCAACCGAACGGGCTGGGGTGGCTCAAGTGGGCGCTGCCGCTCCTGATCCTGCCGCTGCTCTTCTGGGCGTTCATCTCGATGCGTGCACGGGAACCCGTCCGTAACGTGGTCGGTACCGTCGGGACACCGGCGCTGACGACGCGGGCGGTGTGCGGGCACGAGCTGGAAATGGCGCCGAGCGGCGTGGAAGCGGCGCTCATCGGGTTCATCGACGACGCGTCGAAGGTCGTTGACCGGGAGGCGTGGTTCAGCTTCGACCGGCTCGCGTTCGAGACGGGCTCGGCGGTGTTGAGGCCCAGCTCGCAGGCGCAGCTGCGCAACATCTCCGAGATCCTCAAGTGCTATCAGAACGTGAACCTGAAAGTCGGCGGGTACACGGACAACGTCGGCGACCCTGCTTCGAACCTGAAGCTGTCGCAGGCACGGGCGGAGAACACACGACAGGCGATTCTCAGCAATGGGGTCGACCCGTCGCGCGTCGAAGCCGAAGGCTATGGCGAACAATTCCCGGTCGCGAGCAATGATACCGACCAGGGCCGCCAGCGCAACCGGCGCATCGACGTTCGCGTGACCAAGAAGTAGACGGCAGACGGACGGGCTCGCGCATCGTGCTCGAGCCCGTCCGTCGGCGCCGGAAGTACCCACCACCGCGTCCCAACGTGTGAGTCGGTTCGTGTCAAGTCCACCAATCACCGGCTCGTGGGGCATCCCCTCCGTTCTCGTCCTCGTTGCGTCGACGCTCGTCCTCGTGGGGATCGAGGAGGCGTTCGACCTCCGGGCCGACGGCGCCGGGCGGCGTGGGCTGGTACCCACGGGGCTCGGAGCGCCGACCGTACCTGAACGTCAAGACTCCCTCCGAGATAGCGCTGGTGCCGACCACCGCGTCGGGCCCGGCGGAGATCTGGTGTCCGGTACCGGACCATCCTGAAGATCCGTTTTTTCAGGTTGGACGAGACAGGTTCCACTCGGGGAGCGACGTTTCACTCGGGCCGTCCGCTTTCACCCTGGCTGGTGAGTTCCCGCCGCCCGCGTCTGATAGACTCGGCCAGAGCCCATGTTTCACGCCACCACGGTCCTGGCCATCCGTCATCGCGACGAAACGGTGATGGCCAGCGATGGTCAAGTCACGTTTGGCGATACGGTCGTCAAGCAGAACGCGCGCAAGATTCGACGGCTCTACAACGACCGCATCCTGGCAGGCTTTGCCGGCTCGGCGGCCGATTCGTTCGCCTTGTTCTCGCGTTTCGAGGCCAAGCTCGAGCAGTATCGGGGCAATCTCGAGCGGTCGGCCGTGGAGCTGGCGAAGGACTGGCGCACCGACCGCCTCCTCCGTCGCCTGGAAGCGATGCTGATCGTCATGGACGCGAAGGCGACGTACCTGCTGTCGGGCACCGGCGATCTCATCGAGCCCGACGATGGGATCATCGCGATAGGATCGGGCGGGGCGTATGCGATGGCGGCCGCGAAGGCGCTGGCACGCCATACCGACATTCCCGCGAAGCGGATCGCCGAGGAGGCGATGCTCATCGCGGCGAGCATCTGCATCTACTCCAACGACAAGATTTCGATCGAATCGCTGTAGATCGCTCGTGCGCACTGTTTGGGACGCGGATCACGGATCACGGGACGCGGATCACGCGGATCTCAGAATCATCGCGGGACGCGGATCACGGGGATCGCAAACACGGGACGCGGATCACGCGGATCTTAGAATCATCACGGGACGCAGATTACGCGGCTCGCGAATCACGGATACTCGAGTCGAACTTCTGAAAGAGCTGCCAGCCGGGACATGCCCATCTACTTGCCGGAAACGACGGCCACGACCGTCGAAGCGTTGACACCTCGTCAGATTGTCGCCGAGCTCGACAAGCACGTCGTGGGGCAGGGGCGTGCCAAGCGCGCGGTGGCGATTGCGCTGCGCAACCGCACGCGGCGTCAGAAGTTGCCGCCGGAGCTGGCCGAGGAAGTCGCGCCCAAGAACATCCTGATGATCGGGCCGACTGGCGTCGGCAAGACCGAGATCGCGCGCCGCCTGGCCAAGCTCGCGCAATCGCCGTTCATCAAGGTCGAGGCGTCGAAATACACGGAGGTCGGCTACGTCGGTCGCGACGTCGAGTCGATGGTGCGGGATCTCACGGAGCTCGCCGTCGACATGATCCGCGAGGAGCGTGTGGCCGAAGTTCGCGAAAAGGCGCGCCAGTCCGCCGAGGAGCGGGTGCTCGACCTGCTGCTGCCGCCCCTGCCGCCGGCGCCCGACTACGACGACCAGGCGGCGAGCATTCGCGAGCAGGCCCAGCGGACGCGCGAGAAGCTGCGCGAGCAGCTGCGCGACGGCCGCCTCGACCAGAAGCAGGTCGAGATCGACGTGCGCGAGAAGAGCTTTCCCTCCTTCGAGATCATCGCCGGCTCGTCGGTCGAGGAAGTCGACATCAACGTCAAGGACATGCTGCCGGGGCTCTTCCAGGGCCGCACGCGGAAGCGGAAGCTCGCCGTGCCGGATGCGCTCCACGCGCTGGCGCAGGAAGAAGAGCAGAAGCTCGTCGACATGGACACCGTGGCGCGCGCCGCGGTCGAGCGCGTGCAGCAGTCCGGGATCATCTTCATCGACGAAATCGACAAGGTTGCCGGACGCGAGGGTGGGCACGGGCCGGACGTCAGCCGGGAAGGCGTGCAGCGGGACATCCTGCCGATTGTCGAAGGCACGACGGTCAACACGAAGTACGGCATGGTGAAGACGGACCACATCCTCTTCATCGCCGCCGGCGCGTTCCACGTGTCGAAGCCGTCGGACCTCATCCCCGAGCTGCAGGGCCGCTTTCCGATCCGCGTCGAGCTCGAGGCGCTCGGCCGCGAGGACTTCGTGCGCATCCTCACGGAACCGAAGAGCGCGCTCGTCAAGCAATACACGGCGCTCCTCTCGACCGAGGGCGTCGCGATCCGGTTCACGGACGGCGCGATCGGCCGGATCGCGGATTTCGCCGCGCTCGTCAACGATCGCACCGAGAACATCGGCGCGCGGCGGCTGCACACGGTCATGGAGAAGCTGCTCGACGAGGTGTCGTTCGAGGCGCCGGACATGACGGAGAAAGACATCACCATAGACGAGGCCTACGTCGATCGCATGCTCGCCGACATCGTCCGCAACGAAGATCTGTCGCGCTACGTCCTGTGACCGCTTCGCGCCCGGCGACATCGCTCGCCATCGTTCGCGGCATCGCCCTCGGCATGGCTCTCCCTCTCACGACGCTCGCCGCGTGCGGCAAGAAGGGGCCGCCGCTCGCCCCGCTCCACCTCGTGCCGGTCGCCGTGGGCGAGCTCACGGCGCGGCGCAGCGGAGACGACGTGGAGCTGCGCTTTTCGCTGCCGACCGCCAACGCGAACGGACCGGGGCCGATCGATCTGGCGCGCATCGAGATCTACGCGATGACGATTGCCCAGGGAGCTGAGACGCCGCCGAACCGCGATCTCCTGGTCAACGCGCGCGTCGTCGGTACGATCGCGGTGCGGCCTCCGCCGGTCGAAGGCGAGAGTCCCGCGCCCGGCGCGCCGCCGGACAAGCGTCCAGCTCCTGGCGAGCGCGTGACGTTCGTCGATCAATTGACCGCGGAGAAGCTGAAGCCGGTGGTCAGCGCCAGGAAGCCGGTGCCCGGTGGCCAGAAGCCTGCGGGACAGCCGCCGGATGTCGAGGGTGTGAAGCCCGATGCGATGAGCGTTGTGGCTGGCCAGAAGCCGGAGGCCGGAGGCCAGAAGCCAGAGGCCGGGGCAGTCACCCCGGAGGGAGCCGTGGCGGCCGTGCCCGCCGTGCCGCCGGTACCGGCTGGTGCGCCGTATCCCACGCGCATCTACGCGATTCGCGGGCTCGCGCGATCGGGTCGTCCGGGCCTGCCGTCGACGCGGGTCGTCGTGCCGCTTCTCGACCCCGTGCCGCCGCCGACGGCGGTTGCCGCGCAGATGCCGACCGAGAAGGCAGTGGTCGTCGACTGGACGCCGCCGGCGGCCGAGGCGGGCGTCACGCCGATCGCGTTCAACGTCTACCGCCGCGAAGACCCGGTCGCGCCGCTCAACCCGTCGCCGCTGTCCGACGCCAGGTTCGAGACGGGCACCATCGAGTACGGCAAGGAACTATGCTTTGTCGTGCGCTCGGTGCAGACGATTGCGACCGTCACGCTCGAGAGTGTGCCTTCGGCGCCCGGCTGCCTGACGCCGCTCGACAAGTTCCCGCCGGCGGCGCCGAGAGGCCTGCGGGCCGTGGCCGAGGACGGCGCGGTCAGCCTGGTCTGGGATCAGAATACCGAGGCGGATCTCGGTGGCTACCTGGTCTTGCGCGCCGAAGCGCCGGGTGGCACACTGCTGCCGCTCACGTCGCAGCCGATTCCAGACGCGAGTTACCGCGACGCCACCGTCAAGCCCGGAGTACGATACATCTACGCCGTTGTCGCCGTGGACAAGGTCACGCCAGGAAATCGGAGCGCGCAGTCCGTTCGAGAAGAAGTAACAGCCCGCTGAGCGCGACAGATTCGGTTACGATCGAGCTGGCGGGCCTAGGCGGACGAGCCGAGATGTCGTTGTCATAGGTCCGGGCGCTGGCTCGGCAGCGCCTGCGGCCTGAGCGCGGCGCGAAGTCGCCGCGCGAAAGCGAGTGGGGGTGGGGCCCCACGAGCACTAAGAAAAGAAGACACCCATGAAACTCTTCATCGATTCGGGCAACCTGAAGGAAATCGAAGCCCTCGTGCCGCTCGGCATCATCGACGGCATCACCACCAACCCATCGCTGCTGGCGAAAGAGCCCGGCGACTATCGCGACATCCTCAAGAAGATCTGTCAGATCGTGAAGGGGCCGACGAGCGCCGAGGTCGTCGCCACCGACTACGAAGGGATGGTCCGCGAGGGTCGCGACCTGGCCGGGATCGATCCGCACATCGTCGTGAAGGTGCCCTTCACGAAAGAAGGCGTCAGGGCGTGCAAGACGCTGTCGTCGGAAGGCAAGCGCGTCAACGTGACGCTCTGCTTCTCGCCGACGCAGGCGTTGATTGCGGCGAAAGTGGGCGCGACCTACATCAGCCCGTTCGTCGGCCGCCTCGACGACATCGCCACGTCGGGGATGAATCTCATCAGCGAGATCGTCGAGATCTACGACAACTACGACTTCAAGACTGAAGTGCTCGTCGCCTCGACCCGCGGCCCGATCCACATCGTCGAGGCGGCGCGCCTGGGCGCCGACATCTGCACGTGCCCGGCGGCCGTCATCGAGCAGCTGTTCAAGCATCCGCTCACCGACATCGGGCTCGAGAAGTTCCTGAAGGACTGGGAGAAGGCGCAGGGCGTCAAGGCGTAGCCGTCACGGCCCCAGCTGGAAACGTCCTTCGCGAGCTTCGTGAGCTTCGCGATCCTCGTGGGTATTCCGTGAGCGTGACCGCCTAGGTCATGAATCCGCTCACGCATC
Organism: uncultured Acidobacteriota bacterium; assembly: GCA_963776315.1. GTDB lineage: Bacteria > Acidobacteriota > Vicinamibacteria > Vicinamibacterales > 2-12-FULL-66-21 > DATBJJ01. The sequence goes on along the minus strand of CAVZMJ010000027.1, from coordinate 25,172 downwards.
TCTCCGACCTCGAGCGCCGCGCCGAACGCGGCGGCGGCGACGATCGCCTGAAACGGCAGCACGACGTCGGGAAGCTCTCGGCGCGCGAGCGGATCGATCTCCTGTTCGACGCCGGCACCTTCGACGAGGTCGACAAGCTCGTCACCCACCGCTGCCTCGACTTCGGGATGGAGGAGCAGATCGTGCCCGGCGACGGGGTCGTCGCGGGCGCCGGCCGCGTCGAGGGACGGACGGTCTACGCGTTCGCGCAGGACTTCACCGTCTTCGGCGGATCGCTGTCGGAAACCAACGCCGCGAAGATCGTCAAGATCATGGATCTGGCGATGAAGATGGGCGCGCCGGTCGTCGGGCTCAACGACTCGGGTGGCGCGCGCATCCAGGAGGGCGTGCTCTCGCTCGGCGGCTACGCCGACATCTTCCTCCGGAACACGCTCGCTTCGGGCGTCATCCCGCAGATTTCCGCGATCATGGGGCCGTGCGCCGGCGGCGCCGTCTACTCGCCCGCGATCACCGACTTCAACGTCATGGTCGAGGGCACGAGCTACATGTTCGTCACCGGCCCGGACGTCCTGCGCACGGTCACGCACGAGGAAGTGACCAAGGAGGAGCTCGGCGGCGCGAAGACGCACAACGAGACGAGCGGCGTCGCGCACTTCTCGGTTCCCGACGATCGCGAGTGCCTGCAGCTGATTCGCGAGCTGCTCGGCTATCTTCCCAGCAACAACCTCGACGGGCCGCCGCGCCGCGAGATCTCGGACCGCGTCGATCGCGAAGACGAGGCGCTCGACCGGCTCGTGCCCGCCTCGCCCAACCAGCCTTACGACATGCACGATCTCGTGCACGCCGTCGCCGACGATGGGGCGTTTCTCGAAGTGCATCGGGACTACGCGAAGAACATCATCGTGGGATTGGCGAGGCTCGGGTGGCCGGAGCGTGGGCATCGTCGCCAACCAGCCCGCGCACCTGGCCGGGACGCTCGACATCGATGCGTCGGTCAAGGCGGCGAGGTTCGTGCGCTTCTGCGATGCGTTCAACATCCCGCTCGTGACGTTCGAGGACGTTCCGGGATTCCTGCCCGGCACGCGGCAGGAGTACGGCGGCATCATCCGCCACGGCGCGAAGCTGCTGTTCGCGTACGCCGAGGCCACGGTGCCCAAGGTGACCGTCATCACGCGCAAGGCGTATGGCGGCGCCTACTGCGTGATGTCGAGCAAGCACATCCGGACCGACGTCAACTTCGCGTGGCCGACGGCGGAGATCGCCGTGATGGGGCCCGAGGGGGCCGTGAACATCCTCTACAAGCGCGAGATCGAGACGGCAGCCGACCCGGCGGCGCAGCGCGCGAAGCGCGTCGAGGAGTTCCGCGAGAAGTTCGCCAACCCGTACGTCGCGGCGTCACGCGGATTCGTCGACGAGGTGATCCGGCCGCGGCAAACGCGCGCCAAGCTCATCGCCGCGCTCGCCCGTCTCGAGACCAAGCGCGACAAGAATCCGCCGAAGAAGCACGGCAACATCCCGCTTTAGTCTCATCCGGGGGGCTTCGCCCCCCGGAGCCCCCCTACACGCTCTCTCGCGCGCCGCTTCGACGGCGCGCTCCGTTCGCGTGGCTCACTCGCTACCGCTCGTTCGCGCCGTTGTGAAATGGCTTTCGGACTAAGCTAGGGTTCAATTCTTGTTTGTGGTTCGATCCCAATGATCATCGATCGACTGCTGAATCCATCACCGCTCTTCGCGCTGCCGTCCCGCCTGACGCGCGCGCTCGAGTACCTGCGTGCCACCGACATGCGGTCGGTCGCGCTCGGGCGGCACGATCTCGACGGCGACCAACTGTTTGCCCTCGTGCAGGAATACACGACGCGCGCGGCGGACCAGTGCGTGTGGGAGGCGCACCGGCGGTACATCGACGTGCAGTTCGTGGTGACGGGCGCGGAGCGGATGGGCGTCGCGAGTCTCGGGCAGATGCGGGAGCGCGAGGCGTACGACTCGGCGCGCGACGTGGCGTTCTTCGAGCCGGGCAGCGAGTTCGTCACGATCCGCGCCGGCATGTTCGCGATCTTCGGCCCCGAGGACGTCCACTCGCCGTGTCACGTGGCCGGTCAGCCGGGCCTCGTGCGCAAGGTCGTGATCAAAGCTGCGGTGGACGGGCCGAGCTCAGCTCCTTGACGAAGATACTCGCGAACTCGATCGAGCGGCCCTCGTGCCTGAGCACGAACCGCGCGCGCGCGGCCGCACCGGCGAGCGCGACGTTTTCGAAGACCGTCTGACGGTCGACGACGAGTGAGAGGCGCCCGGCTCGCCTGGTCAGGATCGCGCGCCGCCACCCATCGCCCGACGGCTTGGTCGAGAGCGCTCGAGCGATTGCGGCCAGCGCCTCGGCGGGCAGCACGGTGCCATCGATACCCATCGGCAGCGTGCCGGGATCCACGGCCGATGTCGAGCGCCAGTCGGTGATGACCGAGAAGTCGCCGAAGGTCCTTTCGGTCCGGAGATCCTTCTCGTCCGACTCGCTCTTCCCGTCGTAGGCGATCACCCAGTCCTTCGACGTCCAGTGTCCCTCGTGGCCTTTGGGATACTGCCAGCCGCTGAAGTCGACGCCGGTGTACATCGAGACGAAGCCTTCGTCGGCCTGCGCGATCTGCTCGGGTGGAAGCGCGGCCGCCGGAGGCAGCTCCTTCACCCGCAGGTTGCGATAGAGCACTCTGCCGCCCTCGGATTCGAGGTGGATGTAGCCCTTCCTTGGCGCGATGTCATACCCGCCCGAGACCTCCTTGCCGTTGACGGCGAGCTTGAGCGTGCCGTTCTGTGCCGTGATGCGGTAGTGGTTCCACTCGCCCGCGGGCCGCGCGCGCCGCTCGCTCGGCAGGCTGCGCATCCACCCGCCCGGATGCGGGCGGTCGGGCGTCATGCGGGCGCCATGAATCGCAAAGACGTCGCCGTGGCTCGTGTAGTTGACCGTGTTGCGGCCGTCGAGGATCTGCACTTCGATCGCCCGGACGAACGGCTGGCCAGGCGCCGTGAGCGCGTCGCCCCAGATGAACACGCCGGCGTTGCCCTCGGGATCGAGGTGCTGGTATTCGAGCTCGAGGATGAAGTTCTCGAACATCCGCGCCGTGCGGAGCTCGCAGATCGGCTTGCCGGTGCTGTTGATCATGCCGTCGCGCACGCTCCAGGTCGTGACGGCGCAATTGACGTTCACCCAGCCGTCGAACGTGCGGCCGTTGAAGAGCGGCGCGAAGCCGGGCTCTTCCTGCGGCGTCCAGGCCGAGAGCAAGACGACGAGCGCACCGGCGACAATCGTTCGCATGGTCGCGCGCATTGTAGTCCACGAAGGGCGGGCTAGACTTTCACCTGCGGCCAGGCTCCTCCGATGCGACCGTTGTGGAACCTGACGCCATCCTCCGCGAGGACGCGCTCGAGGTCGGACGGTCCATCGGTCAGGAGCCGCCCATTGGCCGTGAGCACGGCGTGTCCGACATGCGTCGCCGGCAGCCGGGCGATGATCAAATCAGCGATCTCCAGCGCCTCGTGCCAGCGTCGTGACAGGTCCGCTGCCCGCGGTACCGGGCCATCAAAAGACAGCGACGACACCTCGTCGTCCGTGTACCGAGACGACCGTCTGGCCTGCTCCAGAATCCCGGACGGCGTGAACCCCGGATCCTTTCCGCACGCCGCCCAGGCGAGGTAGCCGAGCGGCTGCAGCCGTTCGTGGCAGGCGATGACGTCAATCCAGTCACGTGCTTCCACCCGGCCGACCAGTGCGAGCACCTTGTTCGTTGCGAGATCGAACGGATGGAGCGTGAGTCCGAGGTCGTCGTCTTCGACTAGCGGGAAGAACCGGTACGCGCTGTCACGGGCCCATTCCATGATCAGATCGTGACCGTGCAACGAGACCATCGCTTCGACGTATCCGGGACGTTCACGCAGTGTGCGCAGCGCGTAGCCAGACGCTTCGAGCGTTGCCCGGTCCCGGTCCCAGGATCGCGCGACGGCTTCTGTGGTGTCGTGAAAGATATCGAGATCGCGCGACAGGCGTGTCGTCTCGAGTGCGACACTCAGGGCCACGCCCCCGGCCACATAGCTCTCGCCTGTCGCGCGGCGTGCCGCGGCTAGGAGGCGGCAGACGTCCCGCTGGAAAGCCGTGAGAGCCATGTCCGTATTTTCGCCGCCCGGTCGAACGCCCACCGATCACCGTGCGTGGCGATCAGCGCCAGAACGCGTTCTCGCTCACGCGGGGTCTCTGGATAGTAGTCCTCCCGCAGAAACCAGAGGCACCGCGCCCGATACTCGTCGACGAGACGACGGAATTCCGCCTCCGGCGCTGTAAGGTCCACGTCCCATGGTAGCCCATGCGGTGAGGCGGGAGTGTGCACGTCTTCTGCGACACGCGTGCTTACCAGGTCGTCGTCAAGGCTTGCAGCGGACGGGATGCCCCAGCTCTGTGACGAACGGGCTGCGAACTCGACCGCGCTGCCCCGGGGATGGGGTCTGACCCCGGTCTGACCCCGGTCGGGGTAAGCTCACTCGCACGGTGAGCGCCGTCAGTCCCCGCTACAAATGGTGGGTCGTCCTCATGCTGTGGACGATCTGCGTCTGCAACTACGCCGACCGCCAGGCGATCTTCTCGGTGTTTCCGCTCCTCGAGCGGGAGATGCACCTCACGCCGGTCGAGCTCGGGCTCCTCGGGTCGGCCTTCGCGTGGGTCTACGGTCTGATGGCGCCGATCGCCGGGATGGTCGTCGATCGCGTCACGCGCAAGACGGCGATCATCGGTGGCCTGCACGTCTGGAGCGTCATTTGCCTCCTCACGGCTCTCTCGCAGAACTTCCGTCACCTGTTCTTCTTCCGCGCCGCGGAGGGTCTCGGCGAGACGTTCTACTTTCCGGCATCGATGTCTCTCCTCAGCGACTATCACGGCCGGGCGACCCGCTCACGTGCGATGGGATTGCACCAGACGAGCGTCTATGTCGGGACGATCGGCGGCGGCTTTTTTGCCGGCCTCATCGGTCAGTACCACGGCTGGCGGCTGTCCTTCATCGTCTTTGGCGGCCTGGGCGTCCTGCTGGGCATCGCGCTGCACTGGCTGCTCGTCGAGCCGCGCCGCGGCGCGGCGGAGGTCGCGGATCTGGCTGGCGCCGCCGCGCCAGCGGTGGTCCCCGTCAGGCTCTCGTTCGTCGAGTTTCTGCGCCTCCTCGGCCGAACGCCGACGCTCTTGTGCTTGATGGGCGCGTTCATGTGCGCGAACTTCGTCGCGGTCGTGCTCCTTTCCTGGATGCCGAAGTTCCTCTTCGACAAGTTCCAGATGAGCCTCGCGATGTCGGGCCTCACCGCTACGCTCTTCGTCCAGCTCGCCAGCATGGTCGGCGCACCGTTCGGCGGCTGGCTGGCCGACGCCTGGCGCCGCCGCTCGCCGCGCGGACGCCTGGCGGTCCAGATGATCGGCGTCCTCGGCGGCGCGCCGTTCGTCGCGCTCTGCGGCCTGACGCCCTCGGTCGGCACGGTGATCGCGGCGCTGACCTTCTGGGGCCTCTTCAAGGGACTGTACGACGCGAACATCTTCGCCTCGGTCTTCGACGTCGTCCGGCCCGAAGCGCGCGGCACGGCCGCGGGGTTCATGAACGCGGTCGGATGGCTCGCGGGCGGAGGCAGCGCGCCGCTCGTGATCGGGATCATCGCGCAGCGCGAAAGCCTGGGCCTCGCGATTGCCCTGGCCTCGACGGTCTACATCGCCGCAGGCGCTCTGCTGCTGGTCGGGATACTATTTTTCGTCAAGCGTGACGTCGGGCGGATGGAAGCAATGCTGACTGCTGACCCTTCGACAAGCTCAGGGTCATCCCGAGCTACGTCGAGGGATGAACGCTGAATGCTGAAGTGAATTGAGAAGTTAGAAGTTCGAGGATAAGGTCAAAGGGTTCAATGCGGAAGGGTCAAAGATCGTGGTGGCGATGGTGGCGATGAAGGGTCTGTTCGCGGCGGTGGCTACGCCCATTCACGACGATGGGCGGTTTGACGAGGCGGGATTCGACCGCCTGGTGGACTTCCTGGTGGGCGCGGGGGTCGATGGGATTTGCATTGGCGGCGCCACGGGGGAGTATCCGCATTTCGAGACGGCCGATCGCAGGGCGGTCATCCGTCGTGCGGCGGAACGGCTGCCGGACGATCGTGCACTCCTCGTCGGCATCGGGTCGTCCTCGGTCCGCGGGACGATCTCGCTTGGCGAAACCGCGGTCGGCGCCGGCAGCCGCGCCCTCCTGGTGCCGATGCCGATGTTCTTCCGGTACCAGCAGGAAGATCTGCAGGCGTTCGCGGCCCACGTGAGCCGGGTACTTCACGCCCCGTGCCTCCTGTACGACCTGCCCGATTTCACCAACGGCCTCTCGCCGGCGACGGCGCTCTCGCTCCTCCGCGACGAAGAGTTCGTCGTCGGAATCAAGGACAGCAGCGGGCAAGAGGCGAACCTGACCACGTTCGTTGATGCGCGCCGGGATCGCGAGTGGACGCTGCTCGTCGGAGACGACCGCCAGCTGCACGCAGGGCTCCTGGCCGGCTGGGACGGCAGCATTTCGGGAGTGGCGGGATGCTGCCCCGAGCTTCTGGTCGCGCTCGTCCGCAGTTACGAGGACGGTCGCCGGACCGAAACGGCGCGGCTCCAGGCGCTGCTCGACGAGCTCATCGTCCGCCTGAGCGTCTTTCCGACGCCCTGGGGCATCCGCATCGCGCTCGAGGCCCGCGGGTTTGCAACAGGCCCGTTGCCCCTGCCGCTCACGACAGGCAGGCGGCAGCAGATTGTCGAGTTCCAGGATTGGTTTCGCGCCTGGATTGCTCAGATGCCAGACGCGTGAATCCGACTGTTCACGTGTGGAGCGGCGCGTGGCAGCGAGCACAGGAGAGGAGCGTTATGTGCGGAGCCTGATGATCGCGACCGCCTTACTGGCACTGGCCTCCGGTGTCCACGGGTTCCTTCCGCAGGCCGAGCGCGAACGACCGTTTCTGACGTCGGAGCTCGTCTTCCCCCTCGAGCACTGGCACAACCACGGCTCGACCGTGGTTGAACTGCCAGGCGGCGACCTGCTCGTGTGCTGGTTCCACGGCTCGGGAGAGCGCACGGCAGACGACGTCGTGGTGCGCGGCGCGCGGCTGCCGAAAGGCGCGACCAGGTGGAGCGCGCCGTTCCTGATGGCGGATACACCCGGCTACCCCGACACCAATTCGACGATGTTCGTCGATCCCCGAAAGCGGCTCTGGCTGCTGTGGCCGACCATCCTGGCGAACGAATGGCACACGGCGTTGATGAAGTACAAGATTGCGTCCGTCTTTGGCCGGAATGGCGTGCCCAACTGGGAAGTCAGCGAAGTCCTGCACGTGACGCCAGGCGACGAGTTCGCGCGGACGGTGAACACAGAGGTCGACTGGATCATCGCGTCGGGACAGGTCAACGCGGCGGGCGACGGCGCCGAGCGGGGAGAGCCTATCTCGAGCGGTTGAAGAAGGACGCGGCCGACAAGCTGACGCGGCGACTCGGGTGGATGACGCGCGCTCACCCGTACGTGCTCGAGGGCACGCGGCTCATCGTGCCGCTCTACTCCGACGGCTTCAGCTTCTCTCTGATGGCGATTACCGACGACTGGGGCGCGACGTGGAAGACGAGCACGCCGCTCGTCGGCCTCGGAAACATCCAGCCGTCGCTCGCACGGAAAACCGATGGAACGCTCGTCGCCTACATGCGAGACAACGGCCCGCCACCTAAACGGCTGATGGTCAGCCGATCGACGGATAGGGGAGAAACCTGGAGCCGGGTCGAGGATTCGGATCGACCCAACCCTGGCTCGGGCGCCGAAGTGCTGGTGCTGAAGAACGGACACTGGGTGCTCGTCTCGAACGACCTCGAGCGTGGACGCCAGAGCCTCGGGGTGTCGCTGTCCGACGACGAAGGGGCGACGTGGCGATGGACGCGCCACCTGGAACACGACGATGCGGCCGCTGACGCGGGTCTGCGGGGTGAGTACCACTACCCGTCGATCATTCAGGCGGCGGACGGCACGTTGCACGTGACCTACAGCTATTTCGCGCCGCCGGCATCGGTGGTGCCAGACGCGGAGCAGCGGCTCCCGCGCAAGGCGATCAAGCACGCGCACTTCAACGAAGCGTGGATCAGGGAGCGACCGTAGCAACGCGCTGTTGCACGGGGTCAGTTCCGTGCGTACCATCCACCAGATCTCAACTTGCAGTCGAAAGGATGCGGACATGCGAATGAAGGCGGCCCTCTTGATGGTCCCGCTCGTCGGGTTGGCGTTGACGGCGCAGCAGCAGGCGCCGGCGCCGCCACCCGTGCCGAGTTGCCCGGAGCTTGCGACGGCGCTCGTCAACCTGGGCCGCAACGACTACCGGCTGCGCGACTGGCAGAACCTCGCTCGCTATCGCGATCAGAACCGCACGCTCGCGGCGCCTGCGGCGAACGAGTCGCGGGTGGTCTTCATGGGCGACTCGATCACCGACGCGTGGCCCCAGCCTCGCTACGGCACATTCTTCACCGGCAAGCCCTACGTCGGCCGCGGCATCAGCGGACAGACCACGCCGCAGATGCTCATCCGCTTCCGGCCCGACGTCGTCGATCTCAAGCCCAAGGTCGTCGTGATCCTGGCGGGCACGAACGACATCGCTGGGAACACTGGCCCGATGACCGACGAAGAGATTGAAGGCAACCTGGCGTCGATGGCCGAGATAGGCAAAGCGAACGGCATCCGCGTCGTCTTTTCGAGCATTCTCCCGGTGAGCGCCTATCACACGGCGCCGAACGGCGTGCCGCAGACGCAGGCACGGCCGATGGCCCGCATCAAGGCGTTGAACGACTGGATGAAGACATACGCGGCCGCCGAGAAGCACGTGTATCTCGACTACTTCTCCGCGATGGTCGATGCGACCGGGCATCTGCGGGAAGAGCTGAGCGGCGACGACCTGCACCCCAACGCCGCCGGCTACGCGATCATGGGACCGCTTGCGGACGCAGCGGTGAAAGCGGCGCTGCGGTGAAATGCTGAATGCTGAATTCTGAATGCTGAAGTGAATGTTGAATTCAGCCTTTCAGCATTCAGCACTCAGCATTCAGAATTGCTTCTCGCGCGCCAGCGCGAGCTCTGCATTCGTCCATGGACGCGTCCGTCCGTTCGACAGCGCACGGACGTCCCTGACCGTCGACGCGTCGACTGCCGACGCGGTGTGGCCCCACTCGCGGCGGATGTAGGTGAGCGCCGCGGCGACCTGGTCGTCGCTCAGCGCGGCGCCGAGCGGCGGCATGAGTCCTGTCGGCCCTTCCTTGCCGCCGAGCACGATGCGGGCCGCGATGCCGGCTGGACCGAGCGCGAGCTCGGAGCCGACGAGTGCCGGCGCGAGCTGCTCGCGTCCGCGGCCGTCGGGCTGATGACAGGCGGCGCAGAGCGTCTGATAGACCTCGCGTCCGGCCGCGAAACGCTGCTGTTCTTCGGGCGTCAATGGGACGACGGCGGGGCCCGTGGCCGGCTTGCCTGGCCACGAGAGCCGCGCGAGCACTGCGGTTGCGCGCGGACCGAGCTCGCCGGCCTCCGACCGTGCGACCTCGACGAGGGCGGGCTCGCGCGAGAGCGCCACCGCGGTCACCGTTCCCTGGTTTCGCTGCCCACCCCCAGCTCTCGGAAACGCCGCCGTTCCCCCGGGACCGCCGCGCGCGCCCGGCGCTGGGGCTGCTCCCGCGCCACGGCCAGCAGCGTTCTGCCCTCCACGACCTCCACCTCCGCCGCCGGGCATCGGGGCTCCGAGCAGGGCTGCCTCCGCGCCGCGCAGCACCGCCGAACGCTGCCACCCCGGTCGCGTCGCCTGCGCGACGAGAGCGAAGACATCCTGCATCGGGCCATCCTGACCGGCACGCACGATCGTCGCCGCCGTCATGGTGATGGCCGCGCTCGCCTGCGGCGTGTCCGTCTGGGCCTCGAGCAATGCGGCGAGCAGCGCGGGCTCGCTTCCACGCAGTCCGCTGAGCGCTGCGTCGACCGTAACGGGGTCGTCGCCGTGTCGCTCCAGCAGGCCGGCCAGCGCGGTCTCACGAACGCCTGCCGGCAACTCGCCGAGCGTCGCGGCAACCTGCTGTCGCACCGCCCAGTCGGGATCAGCTGCGAGCGTGATGACCGAGCCTTGAAGAGGATGACCGGATTCGGCGAGCCATCGCTCCGACAGCCGAACCGCAGCCGCGCGCACGTCGCGTGAGGGATCGGCGAGTGCTCGCTTCACGGTGTCCGCGTCGAGGCTGTCGAGCCCGTCGAGCGTCCACAACGCGTGCAGCCGCAGCGTCCTGTCGGGTGCGACGAGCAGTTTTTTCAACATGGGCGCGACCGACGCATCTCCCCGTTCGACGAGGAGGCGCTGCGCCGTGTCGCGCCACCAGCCGTTCGGGTGCGAGAGACTCGCAACCAGCCCGGCCGGTGACTGCCGCGACAGCGACGGCTTCGGCGCGCGCCGTGTCGTGTCGTGGACGATGCGATAGATGCGCCCGTGGCCGAGCGGGGCCTCCAGCTTTCGGGAGAGGATCTGATCGCGCAGGTACTCCGTGATGTAGTCGCGGTGCTGGATGATGCCGTGATACATGTCGACGAGATACAGCGTGCCGTCCGGCGCGTTCGACAGGTACACCGGCCGGAAGCGCTCGTCGGTCGAGGTCAGGAACTCCGTCTGCTCATAGGCCTTCTTCGCGACGAGCTTCGTCCCGTCGTCGTGGATGACGATGCGGCTGACGAGGTTGGCGGCGGGATCGACGACGAAGACGTTGCCGCGCAGGTCAGAGGGAAGGTGATCGCCGCGGTACACCGTCGGTGAGCTGACGGCCGTGTAGGAGGCCAGCCGGCCGTCGGGCCGGAGCACACCAACCTGGTAGCCACGGTTGACGCCGGGCGTCGGGTGAACCGGCCACACGACGTTCACCTCGTTGTTCGCGCCGCGCAGGGACTCGTAGCTGCCGCGCGTTCGCAGTAGGCTGGGGTTCCGCGCGAAGTAGGGCGTCGGAACCAGATCGACGTGCAGGACCGACTCGTTCGAGTTGCGGTAGATGCGTCCGGTGTCGTCCTGCGAGGCGCCCCATTGTCCGCGCGAGAGCGTCTTGCGCACCTCGAACGTCCCCTTTTTCAGCCGGAGGTAGACGTCGGTCTCGGACGTGTGGATCCAGTTGTCGAGCGCCCACAGCAGGGTGTTGGCGTTGTGCTCGACGTTGGCGTCGAGCCGGCCGTAGGTGTTGGTGACCAGTTCCTTGGTGTCGGCGCGCAGGTCACCGTCGGTGTCGCGAGCCAGCCAGAGGTTGGGCGGTTCGGCAACGAGCACACCGCGGTCGAGCACTTTGAGCGCCCGCGGCAGCACGAGCTTGTCCAGGAAAACCGACTTCTTGTCCATTGTCCCGTCGTCGTCCGTGTCCTCGAGGACGCTGATGCGTCCGAGCGGCTCGCGTTCGCCGATCGCGGCGATGTCCCGCATGTAGCCGAGCATCTCGACGACCCAGAGACGTCCGTCCGGGTCCCAGTCGATGAGCACCGGCTCCTGGATCATCGGCTCGCTTGCCACCAGCTCGACGCGGTACCCGGGCGGCAGGAAGAACGTCTTCATCTCGTCGTCCGGCGAGAGGACGGGCGAGTCTGTCGGCGCGGCGTGCAGGCCGGGCGGCCACGCGCGGGACGGCTGGGGCGGACGAGGCGCCGCCATCGGGGCCAGCCCCGTAAGCGCAAGAATGCCCGCAAGAATGCCGACGGCCACTTGGGTTCTCGTGAAGCGTATCGCCACCAAAACATTGTAAGCTCACCGCACCTTGCCCCAAGCAGATCCCACGCCGTTACTGTTGGTCGCGCTCTTCGGCGTGGCGCTGGTCGTGCTGCTCATCACCTGGCTGAGGACGCCCGCGTTTATCGCGCTGGCTGTCGGGTCGTTCGTCGTCGGGCTTGGCGCGCGGATGCCCCTCACCGACATTCCCCGCGCGTTCCAGCAGGGGGTAGGCGATACGCTCGGGTTCATTGCGATGGTGGTGGGCCTGGGAACCGTCATCGGGAAGCTCCTCGCCGAATCCGGCGGCGCCGTCGTTGTCTCGCGCGTGCTCGTTTCGGCGCTCGGCGAGAAGCGGCTCGACTGGGCGATGTTGCTGTCGGGCTTCTTGATCGGGCTGCCTGTGTTCTTTCAGGTCGGGCTCGTCCTCCTGGCGCCCGTTCTCTTTACGGCGATGCGCCAGACGGGCACGCCGATGCTGCGGCTGGCCATCCCGCTCGTTGCGGGGCTTTCGGTATCTCACGGGTTCGTGCCGCCGCACCCCGGTCCCCTGGCCGCGATCGCGCAGCTCGGCGCGGACACCGGGCGCACGCTCTTCTACTCGCTCGTCGTCGGCTTTCCCGTCGCTCTGGTGTCGGGTCCGCTGTTCGGCCGCTTCATCAGCCAGCGGATTGACGTGCAGGCAGGCGCGATGGCCGACCAGTTGAGCGGGGAAGTGGCGGCCCCGCGCCCGCCGTCGCTCGGCATCACGCTCGTGACGATCCTGCTGCCCGTGCTCCTCATGCTCCTCGCGGCGCTCGCGCAGGCCACGCTCGCCGATGGCCCTCTCCGTCAGTGGATCGGCTTTGCCGGCAGCCCGCTCGTCGCGATGCTGCTGGCCGCGCTTCTCGCGCTCTACACGTTCGGGATCGCCTGCGGGTTCGACCGCGAGCGCCTGCTACGCTTCGCCGACGAGTCGATTCCGGCCGTCGCGGGCGTGCTGCTGGTGGTGGGCGCCGGCGGCGGCTTCGGCCGCGTGCTCGACGCGGCGGGCGTCGATACGGCGATTGCGCAATCGATGGGCGGGCTCAGCCTCTCGCCACTGGTGCTCGGCTGGGTCATCGCCGCGCTCCTGCGCCTGTCGGTCGGATCGGCCACCGTCGCCTGCGTCACCGCGGCGAGCATCATGACGCCGATCGTCGCGTCCATCCCCGGGGCGAACAAGGATCTCCTCGTCGTCGCGATCGGCGCCGGCTCGCTCATCGCGAGCCACGTGAACGACGGCGGATTCTGGCTCGTCAAGGAGTACTTCAACATGAGCGTCCCGCAGACCGTCGCAACCTGGACGATTCTGGAAACGATCGTCTCAGTCCTCGGCCTGGTCGGTGTGCTCCTGCTAGGGCTGGTGGTGGTTTGAAGGGTGCCAGGGTTGCAAAGTGCCTGGTGCCTCGGTGCTTAGAGTGCCAGGGTGCAAGGTGCCAGTGTGCAGCCGTGCTTGCGTCCCAGACTGGTAGCGCGCTCTGGCACGAGGCACCTGGCACTCTCGCACTCTAAGCACCGGGCACTCAGGCACCTTGCACCCCAGCACCCTTACACTGGACAAATATGCTCATATTCGATGCCCATCTTGACTTAGCAATGAACGCCATCGAATGGAACCGCGATCTGTCGCGGCCCATCGACGAGATCCGCGCGCGCGAGCACGGGCACACCGACCGGCCGGACCGCGGCAAGGGAACGGTGTCGTTCGCCGAGATGCGCCGCGGCGGCGTCGGCCTCTGCGTGGCCACGCAGATCGCGCGCTACTCGACCCGCGAACATCCGTTTCCAGGGTGGCACTCACCCGAGCAGGCGTGGGCGATGACCCAGGCGCAGCTCGCGTGGTACCGCTCGATGGAAGAGCGCGGCGAGCTGGTGCAGGTGCGAGATGCCGAGGGGCTCGACCGGCACCTCGCCCGGCCGCATGCCGGCGGAGATGCGCCAATCGGCTACGTCCTCAGCCTAGAGGGTGCCGACTCCCTGGTGACGATCAGGCACCTCGAACGCGCGTATGCGCAGGGGCTGCGGGCGGTCGGGCCCGGACACTATGGTCCCGGCGTCTACGCCCAGGGCACGAACGCCCAGGGCGACCTCGGCGCGCGTGGGCGCGAGCTCGTTCGCGAGATGGATCGGCTCGGCATGATCCTCGACGCGACGCATCTCTGCGACGAGAGCTTTCGCGACGCGCTCGACCACTTTCGCGGTCCGGTCTGGGCGAGCCACTCGAACTGCCGATCGCTCGTCAACCACAACCGCCAGTTCAACGACGATCAGATCCGGGAACTGATCGGTCGCGGCGCAGTCATCGGCGCCGCGTTCGACGCCTGGATGATCGTGCCCGGCTGGGTGCGCGGAGAGTCGACACCAGAAAGCGCCGGCGTCACGCTCGAACGGGTGATCGATCACATCGATCACATCTGTCAGATCGCCGGGAACGCGAACCATTGCGGCATCGGCTCGGATCTTGACGGCGGCTTCGGCCGCGAACAGTGCCCGTCAGATGTGGCGACGATCGCGGACCTGTCGAAGCTCCCGGCCTTGCTCGCCGCGCGCGGCTACAGCGCCGCCGACGTCGAGGGCATCGCGCATGGAAACTTCGTCCGGTTCCTGCGCGACGCGCTCTAGTACATTCCCTTCAGATTCCTGCGAACGAATTCCGGCAACACTGTCTGAGCCTCCACCCGGTCGAGGAACTCGCTGTCGTCGGCGACGGTCAAGGGATCCAGCTTCGTCGGGGTGACGAGCTGGGACAGCGGCACGGCGCGAGCGGTGCCGACCTGCGGTCCGCTCTCGCGACCGTTGACGCCCGGCAACCGGGGTCGGAGCTCGGAACCGGTCTGTTCCAGCTCGTCGAGCGCGAGGAACCAGACTGGCGGTCCGGATCGCGAGAGCCGGTCGGCCATGGCGCGCGCAGGACCGGTCCGGCTGTTCTCGAGGTCGCCCGCGAGCTCCGGCAGCCGGTGCAAGGCATCGACGAGCGTGCGCTTCGACTGCGCCAGCGAGATGCCCGCCACGACCTCGTCGGCCGACTCCTGCTTCAGGAAGAGCATGCGCTGGCGGCCGCCGATGCTGATGCGTTCACCCTCCGCGCCGAGCCGGGTCATGAGCGCCGTCGTACCGAAGCGCGGGACGCCGTTGATCATCACGAGCGAGATGCCGGTTTCCGCCGCGTGCACGAGCGCTTTGTAGGGGTCGTCGCTCCTGCCGTCGAGGACGATGAGGTCGGCCCGTGCGCCAGGGCGAATCGATCCCAGAGCGTTCTGCCAGCCGAGGATCGATGCCGCGTCGCGCGTGGCCATGGCCACCAGATCACGGTCGGAGAAACCGGCCTGCATCTCGTCGCTCGCGAGCCTCGCCACCTTCAGCTCGCCGAGCAGGTTCTTGCTTCCCGAGATGGCCCAGTCGGATCCGAGGCCGATCCGGACGCCGTTGTCGCGCGCGGACTTCACACGCGAGGTGGCGCCGTAGAGCAGCAGGTTGCTCATCGGCGACCACACCATCGAGGCGTCGCGGTCGCCGAAGATCCGGAAATCCTCTTCGAGCAGCCCCGCGCAGTGGATGCCCGCGAGCGCGGAGGTAATCGCCCATTCGCCGTCCGGCAGCCGCAGGGCGCGAAAATGTTTCCGCGCCGTCTGGTCGACGCCTTCGCTCAGATGGAGCAGGAAGCACGTCTGCTTCTTGAGCCGGGCGAGGAAGCGCTCGGGGCTCCTCGCGTCCACATCTGCGATCCGGGTGAGCGCTTCCGGCAAGGCCTCCTCGTCGGTCTTCTCCACGTTGCGGACAATCCCGCGGTAATAGCGCCGGGCGCCGGCATTGCTGAAGAGCTCGATGCCCTGGCTGGTCGTCACGCCAGCGACGAGGCACTTGCACTCGACGTAACGGACGAGCGAGGGCATGACGTGCTCGGTCAGCCCCAGCACCTTCATCGGTCCCGTCACGAGACGCTGGTACTCGCCCGTGCCGCCCCACTGCCCCCGGTTGGTGAAGAGCCGCGGGACGTGCCACAGGCTGAGCGCGTTGTAGGCCAGGTGGTTGTGGAGCTCGATAAGGCCCGGGAAGATCGTTCCTCTGACGTCGGTGGCGCGCGTGGCCTCGAATCCCGCGGGCGGCGCCTGCGCGGCGTCCTGGACGGCGACGATGCCGCCCAGATCGATGTAGACCGTGCCGCGGTCGAGCGTCTTGAACGCGTCGTCCATCGTGACGACCCGGCCGGTCAGCGCGAGCTTCGGACCCGCGAGCGGATCAATGGGTAGTGTTTTGGCCATGGTGAACGAGCTGCAGGTTATCGGCCGCGAACGCGATGGCGCACCTTAGTACGCGCGCACGTTGTTTGTCAACGCCACATCCTGTCGGCCACATCCCGTCCGTCCGACGGACCGTCCGCCAGACGGTCGGCGGGCACCAGCTGGGCCTGGCTCTGCACGAGGGCTCTCCGCGAGTTCATCGAAGACACCGCTCTGGATGTCAAGAATCTGGATATCGGAGGCAGGCTCCAGGCTCTCGGCTGGATTAGGCTCCAGGAAGAGCTCGCAGTTCAGGCTGCACGGCTGTGATCTGAAGGCCTCCCAAGAGCCTAGAGCCAAGAGCCGTGAGCCGTGAGCACTGAGTGAGGTAAGATGCTTGACCGCAGATTCGGAGGCTGTCATGCACCGTCGCGATTTCATCAAGCAGAGCGCCGCGCTCCTGGCCGTATCGGGTCTTCCGTCCTACATCGGTCAGCTCGCCGACATGAAGAAGCGGGTCGGCCTCATCGGCACTGGGTGGTACGGCAAGTCCGACCTGCTGCGCATGGTGCAGGTGGCGCCGATTGAGGTCGTCTCGCTCTGCGATGTCGACAAACAGATGGTCTCGGACGCGGCTGATTTGGTGGCAACGCGCCAGCTCTCGAAGAAGCGGCCGCGCATCTACTCCGACTATCGCGCGATGCTCAAGGAGCGCGACCTCGACATCGTGCTCATCGGGACCCCGGATCACTGGCACGCGCTCCCCATGATCGAGGCTGTGAAGTCAGGCGTCGACGTCTGGGTCCAGAAACCCGTGAGCGTCGATGTCGTCGAAGGCCAGGCCATGCTGGCCGCGGCGCGCAAGTACAAGCGCGTCGTGCAGGTGGGGATGCAGCGCCGCAGCACGCCGCACCTCATGCATGCCCGGGACCGCGTCATCAAGGAAGGCAAGCTCGGCACGGTCGGACTCGTCGAGATCTGCTGCTACTACCACATGCGCGCGACACAGAATCCTCCTGACGGACCGGCGCCCGCGAACCTCGACTATGAGATGTGGACCGGTCCGGCGCCGATGCGGCCGTACAACTCGCTCGTGCACCCGCGCAGCTGGCGGGCATTCATGGAGTACGGCAACGGGATCGTGGGCGACATGTGCGTGCACATGCTCGACATGGTGCGGTGGATGCTGGACCTCGGGATGCCGACGCGCATCAGCTCGACGGGCGGCATCTTCGTCGACAAGAAGAGCAAGGCGAACATCACCGACACGCAGACCGCGACGTTCGAGTTTCCCAACCTCAGGGTGGTCTGGAACCACCGATCCTACGGCAGCTCGCCGGACGCGAACTACCCGTGGGCCGCGACCTTCTACGGCGACAAAGGCACGCTCAAGGCCAGCGTCAATTCCTACGATTTCATCCCGCAGGCCAAGGGCGAGGCGCCGATTCACGAGGACGTCGTCTTCGAGCTGGAGCAGTTCCCCGAGGACAAGACCGAGAAGGACCTCGAGCGCCACGTCGCGCCGGCGATCCGCGGGCACATGAAGAACTTCCTCGAGAACATCGCGTCGCGCGGCACACCGGTTGCCGACATCGAGCAGGGATACATGTCGGCGACCGCTTGCATACTCGCCAACCTGTCGATGGATCTCGGGCGATCGCTCCAGTGGGATCACGCGAAGGGCGTCGTAGTTGGCGACGCGGAAGCGAACAAGCGGCTGCGCCGGCCGTATCGAGCGCCATGGGTGCACCCGGAGCCGGGCACGGTCTAAGCAGTGTTTCGAATGGTACTTCAGTTGTAGAGGGAGAGCGATGAACGTTCGATCGAAGGAAATGCTAGCAGTCGTGTTCGGCGCGGTCATGGCGCTTTCGGTGCCGTCAGCTTCGGCGCAATCCACAACGAAGCCGGCATCGTCCACGCCGACGCAAGCCAAGCCGGCGCCAGCCAAGCCCGCGACCACCACGCCGGCCACGCAGAATCCGGCCACAGCCAAGCCGGCAACCCCCAAACCGACGACTGCCAAACCGGCGACTGCCAAGCCGGCAGCCACGAGCGCCGCGCTGAGAACTCCAGCCAAGCTCAAGGACGTCGCGCCGGCGACCTTCCGCGCCAGCTTCGATACGAGCGCCGGCGTGTTCGTCATCGAAGTCACCCGTGCCTGGGCGCCGAAGGGTGCGGACCGTTTCTACAACCTCGTCAAGTACGGCTACTTCGACGGCAACCGGTTCTTCAGAGTCGTTCGCAACTTCATGGTCCAGTTCGGCATCAACGGTGATCCCGAAGCTCAACGCCGTCTGGAGCGACGCCGACATCATCGACGATCCGGTCATGCAGAGTAACAAGCGCGGGTTCGTGACGTTCGCGAAGACTCAGGCGCCGAACTCCCGTTCGACGCAGGTCTTCATCAATTTCAAGGACAACTCGTTTCTCGATCCACAGGTGTTTGCACCGTTTGGACAGGTCGTGACCGGGATGGACGTTGTCGACAAGCTCAACGGCGAGTACGGCGAGCAACCGAGTCAGATGCAGCCCCAGATTCAGTCGGGCGGCAACGCGTTTCTGGCGAAGAATTTCCCCAATCTCGATTACATCAAGAAGGCAACGATCGAGAAGGGGATGCCGCCGCCTCCGCCCCCGCCGCCGGTCAAGAAGTAAGGTCGAGAAAGTCAGTACGTCGCCCGGCCGCCGCTGATATCGAAGACGGCGCCGGTCGAGAACGAGCACTCCTCGGAAGCGAGCCAGCAGATCAGGGCCGCGACCTCGTCGAGCTCGAGGAAGCGGCCCATCGGAATCCTCGAGAGCATGTAGTCCACGTGCTCCTGCTTCATCTGGCTGAAGATCTCGGTTCGCGCCGCCGCCGGCGTGATGCAGTTGGCGACGATGTTCCTCGGCGCGAGCTCTTTCGCGAGCGACTTGGTCAGCCCGATCAGCCCCGCCTTCGAGGCGCTGTAATGCGCCGCGTTCGGATTCCCTTCCTTGCCCGCGATCGACGCGACGTTGACGATGCGCCCGTAGCCGCGCGCGATCATGTGTGGGACGATCGCCCGGCAGGTGAGGAAGGCGCCGGTGAGGTTGACCTCGAGCACGCGGCGCCAGACGTCGGGATCGAGCTCCCAGGTAGGGGCGTTCCCCCCCGTGATTCCCGCGTTGTTGACCAGGATGTCGATCCGGCCGTGCCGGCTCAGGACCGCCTCGACAGCGGCCTGAACGGCCTCCGCGTCGCTCAGCTCGACGGGGTTCGCGCTGACAGGACCCAGGGCGGACAGTTCCCGCACCGCGAGGTCGGCGCGGGCGGCATCGATGTCCCAGATGACCACCGATGCGCCCGACCCGAGGGCCCTGGCGGCCGCGGCGTGACCGATTCCGCGGGCTCCTCCGGTGATGATGGCGACGCGATCGCGCAAGTCGAGGTGGTTCATGTTTAGGCTCTAGGCTCTCGGCTGTAGGCTTCAGGCAAACCCTTGTGAGAACTCTCGAAGGTCTTGCTAGAGCCTAGAGCTGCCTAGAGCCTAGAGCCAAGAGCCAAGAGCCTGACTATACCGCGCCCCCCGGTTGGCTACCGACCCGCGACTGTTCGGCGGTAGAATTATCTGGCCACTTCGCCTGTCCTGTCCTTCCGCCAAAAGGCTGATGCACCTTCCGCCTGAAGGCGGAAGCTACAGACGACCAGAATTCGCTCAGTGAAAATCCTCATCGCCAACCGCGGCGAGATCGCCGTTCGGGTTATTCGCGCATGCCGCGAGCTGGGACTGCCGACGGTCGCCGTCTATTCCGACTGCGACCGCGCGGCGCGTCACGTGCGCGAGGCGCATCAGGCCTTCTACCTCGGTCCAAACGAGGCCGCGCGGAGCTACCTCAACATCGACGCGATCCTCGACGTGGCCCGTCAATCCGGCGCCGACGCGGTCCATCCTGGCTACGGATTCCTGGCCGAGAACGCGGCCTTCGCGCGCGCCTGCCGCGACGCCGGCCTGACGTTCATCGGGCCGTCTCCCGAGGCCATCGCCCTCATGGGCAGCAAGACCGCCGCCCGTGCCGTGGCCATCCGCGCCGGCGTTTCCGTCGTCCCGGGCACCGAGCGGCCGTTCGAGCCGACGGCCAAAGACGACGAGATCATCGAGACGGCCGAGACCATCGGGTATCCCCTGGTCGTCAAAGCCGTGGCCGGCGGCGGCGGCAAGGGCATGCGCGTCGTCGAGCATCCGCGCGATCTGCTCGGGGCGATTCGCACCGCGCGGTCGGAGGCGGGCGCCGCGTTCGGCGACACCAGCGTCTACCTCGAGCGGCGGCTCACGCGGCCGCGCCATATCGAGATCCAGCTGCTCGGCGACCACTTCGGAACCGTGGTGCCGTTTGTCGAACGCGAGTGCTCGATTCAGCGGCGCCACCAGAAGGTCGTCGAAGAATCTCCGTCGATCTCGGTCAGCTCGGTGCTGCGTCACCAGATCGCGGCCGCCGCGGCCGCTGTGGCCCGGACGGTCGAGTACACGAGCGCCGGGACGATCGAGTTCCTGCTCGACGGTGACGGCTCGTTCTACTTTCTCGAAATGAACACGCGGCTGCAGGTCGAGCATCCGGTGACGGAGATGGTGACGGGCCTCGACCTGGTTCACTGGCAGATCCGCATCGCACGCGGCGAGCGCCTCGACATCGACCCCGTCCGCGCGCTGACCCCGATCGGCCATGCGATCGAGTGCCGCATCTACGCAGAGGATCCCGATCAGGGCTTCATGCCCGCGCCCGGGCTCATCCGCGCCTTGCGCCCCGCGTCGGGTCCAGGCATTCGTGATGACGGCGGAGTGAACGCCGGCTACGAGGTGCCTGTGCACTACGACTCGATGATCGCCAAGCTCATCGCCTGGGGCGGTTCACGCGGCGACGCGATTGCGCGCATGTCGCGCGCGCTCGACGAGTACCAGGTGCTCGGCATCCGCACGACGATCCCGTTCTTCGTCTGGTTGATGCGCCAGGCGGAATACCGCGACGGGCAGTACGATACGACCTGGCTGGATCGGCTGATGGCGACTCGCCGCGGTGCCAGTTTCAACGAGCTCGACGAGGACGATGTCCGGCTGGTGACGATTGCGGCGGCGATCGACGCGTCGCTTCGGGCACGTGCGGGGGCGTCCGCCGCCGCACAGTCGCACGGGCCGGCCGAGAGCCTGTGGCAGCGCACGGGGCGCATCGAGGCGCTCCGGTCGTGATATTCGAGATCGACCTCATTGACTTCGGGGGCGCCCCACGGACCGTGACGGTCGAGTCCAAGGCGCCCGGTCGATACGTCGTCGTCGTCGACGGTGAGGCGCACGAGGTTCAGGCGGAGCGGGTGGGCGAGTTCGGCCTGTCGCTGATTGTCGGCGACGAGTCGAACGCGAGCCGTGAGCTGCAGATCGCGCCCGGCACCGCACGGGGGGAATGGCTGGTGGCGTGGCGCGGCCGCACCGTTCCGGTCGTCGTCAACGGCCGCACGCGCCGCCGCGGCACGACTGCCGATGCGGGTCGCGAGGGGCTGCAGCCGGTCGTCGCGCCTATGCCGGGCCGCGTCGTCCGCGTGCTGGTCAGTCCCGGCGACACCGTGGCCGCCCAGCAGGGCGTGATCGTCGTCGAAGCGATGAAGATGGAGAACGAGCTGCGCTCGCCGAAGGCTGGCACGGTCAAGGAAGTGACCGCGACGGCCGGCACATCCGTCGAGGCAGGACGCGTGCTCGTGGTGATCGAGTAGCCCAGTGGACGAAACGCAGGCACAGGAACCGGAACAGCCGGAACCCTCGCCGGAGCCCGCGAAGGTGCCCGTGCGAACGCGCCGCCTTCGCCGCGTTCTGCTGCGCCTGTTTGCCGTCGTCGTGGCTGTCGTCGCGGCGCTGCTTGCGACGATCTTCACGGTCGACCTCGGTCCGCATCTGCGCGAGATAGCCGAGCGCGAAGGCACGAAGTACATGGAGCGCCCGATGCACATCGGGCGCCTGTCGGCCAGGCTCACGCCCGGTGAGTTCGTTCTCGAGGATCTCCTCATCGAGGGCCTGACACCTCAGGATCGCCCCTTCCTCAAGGCGAAGAAGATTTTCGTGAAGGTGCCGTGGTGGACGGTGTTCACCCGCAAGCTCGTCGTCGAATCGGTCACCATGACCGACTGGGACATGGTCGTCGAGTCGTGGGCGGGCGGCCGGCACAGCTTTCCGAAAGTCACGCCGAAGACCAAGCGCACCGGGCCCAGCCCGTTCACGACGACGCTGCGGTCGGTGCTGGCGACGCGCGGCCAGTTCACCTACGACGACCATGGCACGCCCTGGAGCAGCGTCGCCCGCAACCTCACGATACAGCTCTACCGCAGCGAAGCGACGAACGACTATCGCGGCAGCGCGACGATCACCAATGGCGCGGTGCAGATTCAGTCGTACCAGCCGTTCCGCATGGACATGCAGTCGCGCTTCTCGCTCAACGGCGGCCAGGTGCACTTCGACCGCATGGATCTCGTCAGCGACGGCGCGCGAACCGTCGGGACCGGCGTCGTCGACCTCGGCCGCTGGCCCGAGCAGATGTATCAGCTCCGGTCGAGAATCGACTTTCCGACGCAGAAAGAGATCTTCTTTCACGGGCAGAAGTTCGACGTTTCGGGGGTCGGAGATTTCACCGGCACCTTTCACCTCTTCAAGGGCGGACGCGAGCTGAAGGGCTCCTTCGTCAGCGGTCTCGCCGGCGTCAACGACTGGCGGTTTCCAAACCTTCGCGGATCCGTGCTGTGGGTTCCCGACCGGCTCGAGATCACCAACGCGACGAGCGAGCTCTACGGCGGCACCGCGAAGTTCGACTACCGGATGGCGCCCTTCGGTCAGCCGACGCCCGCGCGCGCCACCTGGGACGTCCAATACGACAGCGTCGATCTCGTGAAGCTGTCGGACTTTCTGGAAATCCAGGGACTGCGGATGTCGGGACGCGCGTCGGGCCGGAACCGCCTCGAATGGCCGCTCGGCAAATGGGCGCTCAAGACCGGCCACGGAGAGGCCACCGTCGCGCCGCCGCCGGACATGCGGCCGATGACGCGCGAGCTGCCGGCCGACCTCGTCGCCGAGCTGGGTGCGCTTCCCGACGAAGAGGGGCCATTCAATCCGCAGTTGTCGCTCGGCCACCTGCCCATGGCGGGCCACATCGTCTACTCGCTCGATCCGCAGTGGATTCGGCTGCAGAAGAGTTGGGCGGCCACCGATCGGACCTACGTCGAGTTCGAGGGCCAGACCGCGTATGGCGAGCAGTCGCGCATCCCGTTCCACGTCACCAGCCTGGACTGGCAGGAGAGCGACCGCGTGCTCGCCGGGATCATGACGGCGTTCGGGTCACCCACCGGCGCGGTACCGATGGGCGGCTACGGTGAGTTCGACGGCGTCCTGCTCGAGGCGTTCAAGCGCCCGCGCATCCAGGGATTGCTCAAAGGCGAGCGCTTCAGGGCCTGGGACGTCGTCTGGGGGACCGGCCGCGCCGACCTCGCCATCGAGAACAGCTACGTCTTCGTGACCAACGCGACGCTGACCGAGGGTGACTCGGAGATTCGCGCCGACGGGCAGTTCTCGCTCGGGTTTCCGCGCCGCGACGGCGGCGACGAGATCGACGCGCGCGTCAGGGTGACGCGGCGGCCGCTCGTCGATCTGCGGCATGCCTTCAGCCTCGACGACTACCCGATCGAGGGCACGGTCTCGGGCGAGTACCAGCTGTACGGAAAGTATCAGACGCCTTTCGGATTCGGCCGGCTCAACATCGAGCAAGGCACGGCCTACGGCGAGACCTTCGACGTCGCGACGTCATCGTTGCGCTTCGAAGGCGCGGGCGTCCGCCTCGACAACATCGACATCCGGAAGAGCACGGGCGGCATGACTGGTGCGGCGTATGTGGGCTGGGACGGCACCTACTCGTTCAACGCCGATGGTGCCCGCATCCCCGTCGAGTCGCTGGTCAGCGTCGTCGTTTCCGCGCGCCCCGCTGTCCGGACGGCTGCAGTTCACCGCCACCGGCGCCGGCACGTTCGATGAGCCGCGCTACGACGTCAAGCTGGCCGTCGATGACCTCTTCGCCGGCGACGAAGGCATCGGCCAGCTGTCCGGCCGCCTGAACCTCCGCGGCGACCTCCTGACGCTCGATCTCGAAGCGGCGTCGCCCCGCCTGGTCGTGTCAGGCTCTGGACGCATTGCGCTCACCGACGAGATGGACGCCGAGCTGACGGTGCGGTTCCGCGAGACGTCGCTCGATCCGTACGTCCGCTTCTTCGAGCCCCGCCTCTCACCCTTCACGACTGCGATCGCCGGCGGCACGATGCGTGTCGTCGGTGAGCTGGCCAACACGGACCAACTCGTCGTCGACGCGACCGTCGAGCAGCTCGACCTCAAGCTGTTCGACTATCGCGTGCGCAACGACGGCCCGATCGAGCTGACGCTCGATCAGAACGTGCTCCAGATCGGCAGGTTCCGCCTTGCCGGCGAGGGGACACAGCTGCAGCTCGACGGCCGGCTGGGCGTGAAGGACCAGACGATCGACGTGCAGGCGACGGGTGACGCGAACCTCGGCATCCTGCAGGGGTTCTTCCGCGATTTGCGCAGCCGCGGCACTGCCGACATCAAAGCGCAGCTGGCCGGTACGTTCACCAAACCCGTCTTTTCCGGCAGCGCCACGCTCAACGACGGGCGGCTCAGGC
Source organism: uncultured Acidobacteriota bacterium (assembly GCA_963776315.1). Classification (GTDB taxonomy): domain Bacteria; phylum Acidobacteriota; class Vicinamibacteria; order Vicinamibacterales; family 2-12-FULL-66-21; genus DATBJJ01. The sequence goes on along the minus strand of CAVZMJ010000027.1, from coordinate 485 downwards.
ACTTTTCGCTGCCGCACTCGCTCGAGTCGATCAACGGACGGGTGTCGTTCGACGCGAGCGGCCTCCGCGTCGACGAGGTGACGGGCCGTCTCGGCGGTGGCAACGTCACCTTCGGCGGCCGCATCGGCCTCAACGGCTTCGCACTCGGGGACCTGAGCCTCACCGCGACCGGCGAGCGCATGACGGTTCGCTATCCCGAAGGGTTTCGCTCGATCATCGACGCCGACCTTGGCCTGCAGGGCACCATGAACGCGCTGGTGCTCAACGGGACGGTGGTCGTTCAGGACGGCGTGTGGTCCAAGCGCATCGAGACGAGCCCGGACCTCTTCAATCTCGCCGGCGTGTCGCCGACCACGCTCGGGTCTGGCGCGGCAGCGGCGACGCCGCCGGTGCGATTCGATATCGCGATCGTCGCGGCGTCCAGCCTGCGCATCCAGAACAACGTCGCCAACATGGTGGCGAGCGCCATCTGAGGCTCCAGGGGA
>CAVZMJ010000026.1:0-13481 GCA_963776315.1 uncultured Acidobacteriota bacterium | reverse complement strand
AGCCGTCAGATTGAGCGATTCGTGGCGCGGGATCTTGCATGAGGCGGACCCCAAAGCCCTCCCGCCAACACGCCGATCGGCGCAATGATGAAATCTATGGCGGCAACAACAACAGCCATGGGAAGTGGCATTCGATCCATGGAAACACGGCGTACGCCGCAAAAGCCACGACACTGGCTATCACGCAGAAGATTGCAAAGACGAGCACCATCGGTCTTGAATGGGTTCGACTGAGAATCCATCCGCTGATGGCGGCACTGATAAATGCAAGAGGCAAGAACAGGAGGTACGCGCCAACCACCGTGTACGGTCCAACGAATTTGCCGGCGGCCGACGTAGTCAAATAGCAGAGCGAAGCGCCGCACACGTAGCCGAGGACGATGGCGCTGATCGCCTGAAACTTCTGCTGTCGAACTTCACGGAAGGCGGACATCGTGAGAGCCATGATCGTCTGCTGCCAGTACCACGTCCGTGAGCGACCGTTCCTATGTTCCTCGATTAGATCTCCGATCAACCCAGCCGACGTTCGCGGCGGGATCAACAGCTCCAGTAGCGCCGTAGCCAATGCGGGCGGATCGGTTGGTTTCACGCTATGCCTCCTGAAGCTGACGAATGTCCTGCCACATTTTGACGAGGGCGCCTTTCGCCTCACGGACCTGACGAACCCCGTTCGTCGTCACACGGAAGTGCCGTTTCGCGCGACCCCCACGCTGCGCTGTCGATTCTCCTAAGCGAGATGACACCAAACCCCGATCCTCCAGACGTTCAAGAGTCGCGTAGACGGTTGCGAGCGCAGCAGCTCTACCGGTCGTCTGTTGGATTTCTGTCGAGATCGTGACGCCGTAGGCTTGTTCCTCTTCCAGCCGCAAGAGGGCCAGGAGCACCAACAGATCGAAGCTTCCGAGATGGTCAGCCATACAATTTCTTCCAATATATGGAAAAAATTCACGTCCGTCAAGCCCGGTCAGTGCGCCAAACTGACCCACTACCCTTTCAGGTGGAAGATCAGGATGCTGGGCTCCACGTCTGGCTTCCAGCTGACCAGCCTCCGCTGAAGCTACGGCGGTCCGCCGAAGCCTTGGCGAAGGCGGACGCGTGGGTTGACCAAAGCAACCGCCTGAAGGCGGAAGCCACGGGACCGACCAGGAATCTCTCACCGACCCGGCATCGCGCACGACGTGTGGGGCATCATCCACCGTCCCGTGCCGGTCGACACCGACAACACGGCGGACGCCGGATCGATGTCGGGACTCTTGTTTCCTACCGGACGGGCGAAGGCAATGATGGCGCCTGCCCGATTCGAAGTCGGTCGGCTCGGGTCCGACCGATGGGTTCATGATCGAGGTCCGCGACTCCACGTGCTGGTAGCCCAGGGCGTGGCCCAGCTCGTGAATCCGCAGCAGCCGCCGCCGGTTGTCGTCCTTGTCGAAATTGCGATCCAGATACATGGCGCCGCCACCGATGCTGCCGTCGGGCTGTTCCGACCACATGCCCCAGCCGATGGTCTTGGCCAGAGAGGCCACCCCGTTGTAGCGGCCGACCACGATCTGCCCGGTGCGAAGCGTGTTCACGCGCGCGCCACCTGCCGGGCGCTCGATCTCGACCGACGCGAACGAGGTAAACGTATTCCCGGTCAGGAACGCCAGGCCCTCAATCAGGTGCGCCCTCAGCTGCTCCACCTCCGCATCGGTGAGCTGCTCGCCTGTGGCCGCATACGTCTGGTCCGAGGAGTTGCGATAGTCCATCACCGAGGCCAGGATGACGAGGGCCGGCCGGGAGGTCCAGCGCTGCAGCTGCGCGTTCGAGGTCCGGAACATCTCGTCGAACGCCCGGAGGTCGAAGCTCGAAGGAATCATCGAGACGCGCGCGCGAGAACCATTGGCAGTCATGCGTGTCGCTCGCTCCACGACCGATGGTCCGTCCACGACGGCGGGATAGGTCGAAACGCTGCCCATGTCGATCTGAAACATTCCGCTGCCGTCGGTTGTGACCGGGAAGCGTCCGCCAACCCGGACCGAGAGGTTCGGCGCCGGCGCTCCGTCGACGGCGTTGACCGTCTGCCCCTGAAGAACGCTCGAGGTGGAACCCGGGGGTGAAGGCTCGGTCGGTGAGCCGCTGCCTCCACCGCACCTGACGAGGGCCAGAAGAGCGAGCACGGGCACGAGCGTTCGGCGCATGCGGGCCGAACTGCAAGTCGCATGCACCTCGCAACGCACTGCCAGCGAAGGGGTTAGCTCCATTCAGAATTACCAGTTTGCCGGCAGCATTACGATTCTGACGAGTCTGGGACGATCGCCAGGCCACGGATTGACGCGGAAGGTTTACGATAGCGTGTGCGTCCCACGCGGCTCGTCGCGATCCTCGGTCTGACTGCCCTGGCCATCGCGACCGCCTCGGCCGCCCCCCAGCAGATCCAGCGTAGCGACCGTGTGCTGCGGTCGGGCGTCGATGTGGTGGCGGTCACCGCGACGGTCCTCGACGCGGAGGGCCGCCTCGCGCTCGACCTTCCCCGCGAGGCCTTCGAGATCTTCGAGGACGGCGAGCCGCAGACGATCACGCAGTTCACCAACGAGCGCGTGCCGGTCGGCCTCGGCGTGCTGCTCGACACCAGCGACAGCATGTTCGGCCAGCGCATCCAGGACGCGCGCGCGGCGGTCGAGCGATTTCTCTTCGAGCTGCTCGACCCGAGCGACGAGTTCTTCGTGATGGCGTTCAACCACCAGCCGCACGTCCTGACCCGCTGGACGAGCGCGCCGGACGTCGTGCGGCGCGGCGCTCGACGGCGCTGCGGCCGTCCGGCGGCACGGCCATCTACGACGCGGTCGTCGCGGCGCTGCCGCTGCATCGACCAGCGGCCGCGCGAGCGCGCGGCGCTGCTCGTCATCTCCGACGGCGCCGACACGGCGAGCGACGCGACCGTCTGCGCGACGTGCGCTCGGCGCTGCTGCGCAGCGACGCGTTCGTCTACGCGATCGCGCATCGACTCCCCGGACCGGCAGGCGATCAACACCCGCGTCAACGCCGGCGGCGCTGCGGCGAGATCACCGACCGAGAGCGGCGGACGCACCGAAGTCGTGCAGGACATGGCCGAGCTGGACGACGGCGACCGGCGCGCATCGCCGAGGAGCTGAACAGTCAGTACGTGCTCGGCTACACCTCGCCGCACGCGCGCCGACGGCCAGTATCACAGCATCCGCGTGCGCGTCACCGGCCCGGCTACAAGGTCCGGGCGCGGAACGGGTACGTGGGCGTGGCCAAGCCGCGGAGCGAGTGAGGGCCCAGCCGGGGCGATTTCTCATGGCGAGTCGATCCACGTGACCTCAGACGAGCGACTCATCTCAGATCGATTTCCTCGCGCCTCGAAATACCACCCCGACTGGATCATGGCCAGCGTGGGCGGCGGGGCGAATTCACTCTGGCTGACGGAGTGGCTCACCACCGCGCTGGATCTGCGACCCGGCATGCGGGTGCTCGACCTGGGCTGCGGACGCGCGGCGTCGTCGATCTTCCTGCACCGCGAGTTCGGCGTACAGGTCTGGGCAACCGACTTGTGGTTCAGCGCCTCGGAGAATGTCGAGCGGATCCGCGATGCGGGCGTCGAAGGCGGGGTCATTCCCGATCCATGCCGACGCCCGGTCGCTGCCGTTCGGCGCCGAGTTCTTCGACGCCATCGTGTCCATCGACTCGTTCTTCTACTACGGGACCGACGACCTGTACCTGAACTACATCGCTCGCTTCGTGAAGCCGGGAGGCCCGATCGGCATCGCGGGCGCAGGGCTGATGCAGGAAATCGATGGTCCGATCCCCGAGCATCTGCGTGACTGGTGGACGCAGGACGTGTGGTGCCTCCACTCGGCGCCGTGGTGGCGCCGGCATTGGGAACGAACCGGTATCGTGAACATCGAAGTGGCCGACACGATGCTCGACGGCTGGCAACGCTGGCTCGACTGGCACCGGGTGATCGCGCCTGACAACGAAGCAGAGATCAAGGCCCTCGAGGCCGATCGCGGCCGCTACTTCGGCTACGTCCGCGTCGTCGGCCGGCGCCGAGCCGAGGTTCAGCTGGGCGAGCACACCGTCTCGGTGGCCTCGGAGTACAAGAAGGCACCGCTGCTCAGGGGCGAGAAGTAAGGATTGCACGCGAAATCTTCTTCGTCGGCCTGAGCTGGATCGAGGCGAGCCTTGCCACGAAAAAGCGCAGGACTTCTGCTCTTCAGGAACGCGACCGGAAACCCGGGAAGCATCGAGGTGCTCCTCGCGCACCCGGGCGGACCCTACTGGGCCAAGAAAGACGACGGGGCGTGGTCCATTCCGAAGGGCGAGCTCGCGGACGATGAGGAGCCGCTGGCCGCAGCCCGGAGGGAGTTCGAGGAAGAAATGGGCCACGCGGCCGATGGCGAGTTCCTGCCGCTCGAGCCGATCAAGCAGCCAAGCGGCAAGCTTGTCTTCGCCTGGGCCGTCCGCTGCGACTTCGACCCATCCACGCTCGAGAGCAACAAGTTCTCCATGGAATGGCCGCCGAAATCCGGCCTGCAGGCGCAGTTTCCGGAAGTCGACAGGGCTCGGTGGTTTCCGATTGACGTCGCGAAGCAGAAGATCCTGAAAGGGCAGGCGCCGTTCATCGCTCAGCTGCTCACTAAGGTCAAGGACACGTTACAGGACACGCCTCGGGACGCGCGGCCGGCGAAGGCGCACCACACGACCCGCCAGCGATCCCTCTTCGACGAGAACTCATGAGAGCTCGGACCGCATCTTGTGCGGTTGCCGCCCTCTTGATGGGCCCGGCAGTCCACGCCGCAGGACACGCTTCGCCTCAGGACTACCCGCAGTGGCGGGGACGAAACCGCGACGGCGAGGCGAGCGCGTTTACCGCACCGACATCCTGGCCGGACGCTCTCGCTCGCCGCTGGAAGGTGGACGTCGGCGAAGGATACGCGACGCCCCTGGTCGATCGCGGACGTCGTCTACTGTTTCACGCGCCGCGACGGCAACGAGGTGATGACGGCGCTCGACGTTGACACGGGCAAGGAACGGTGGCACACGGGCTACCCGGCGCCCTACACGCCGAGCAGTCCGGCCGCGGCACACGGCGCGGGTCCGAAGGCCACACCCGCATTTCGTGATGGCCGGCTGTTCACGCTCGGCATCAGCGGCATCGTCGCCGCGTTCGACGCGGCCGACGGAAAGATCCTGTGGAAGACCGACGCCCCGATCGGAGCCGCCGTTCTTCAGCGCCGCCTCGTCGCCCGTCGTCGACGGCGGCGTCGTCATCGTCCATCCCGGAAACTACGGGCCGTTGACTGCCTATCGACGTTCGAACAGGCGAGGTCAAATGGACCGCCGGCGAGGACGGATTCTTCGCATCGCCCCTGATCGCCACGCTCGCGGGAACGCGCCAGGTCATCACGGTGACGCAGTCGAGCGTCATTGGCGTCTCGGTTGCCGACGGCGCCGTGCTCTGGCGCTATCCGTGGCCGGGCGGCGAGGGAGGCACCATGCCTGTCCTGCACGGTGAGACGGTGATAGTCGGCGCACTCAACGCGGGCGTCGCCGCGTTCACGCCACGCTCCCGCGATGGAAAGTGGACGGCGGAGCCTCTCTGGACGACGAAGGACGTCTCGATGTACCTCAGCAACCCCGTGGTCATCGGCGACGTGCTGTTTGGCTTCTCGCGCCGCGCCAGCGGCCAGTTCTTTGCGCTCGATGCGAAGACCGGCAAAGTCCTCTGGCTCGGCGCTCCTCGTGAAGCGACGAACAGCGCCGTCGTCAAAGCCGGCGATCTGCTCTTCCTTCTCAATGACGATGCCAAACTGATCGTGGTGCGAGAAGCAGCCAGACCGGTTTCGAGCCACTGAAGCGCTATACCGTCGCCGAGAGTGCCACGTGGGCGCAGCCGTCCATCTCGGGCAATCGAGTGTTCATCAAGGACGTCTCGTCGCTGGCGCTGTGGACGATCGACTGAACCATCATGCACCCATCGGAATCGAAAGCCGGTCGTGAGCAGCGGTTCGTCTTCGACGAGGTGGCCGAGCTCTATGCCCGGGCGCGGCCGGCATATCCGCTCGAGCTGATTGAGGACATCGTGCGGGAGTCGGACCTGACCCCTGCCGCCAGGATTCTCGAGCTCGGATCGGGCCCCGGCAATGCCAGCGTGCCGTTCGCCGGCCGGGGGTATCGCCTCCTCTGCCTCGAACCGGGGCCGCGGCTCGCCGAGGTAGCCAGACGCCGGCTGGCATCAGACGGGAACGCGCAAGTCGTCGTGACGACATTCGAGGATTGGTCGGTTGAACCGGACCCCTTCGATCTGGTGTTTGCGGCGCAATCGTTTCACTGGCTCGATCCGGCTGTGCGATTCCCGAAGGCGGCCCAGGCCCTGAAGGCTGGCGGCACGCTCGCGGTCTTCGCCAATCAGCCGCTGCAGGGCACACGGCCGGTTGACGTCAGGATCCAGCAGGCCTACGCCGAGCACGCGCCGGAAATTCATTCGCGCTGGGCCGGCCACAACGCGCGCGATCACTTTCTCGAGCTCTTTGCCGCCGCGCCTGACTTCGGGACGGCGCAGTGTCGAGAGTACCCGTGGCGCGGGGACTACGCGACCGCCGAGTACCTCGATCTGCTGCGCACGCATTCGGACCATCGGCTGCTCGCCGCCGATCGATTCTCGAATCTGCTGAACTCGATCAGCGCCGCCATTGACGGCAATGGCGGCCGGCTGGTGGTCGACTACATCGCGGTCCTCTGCTGGGCGCGGCGCGCCTGACGACGTCGTCAGCGCGATAGCCGGTACAGGAGCAGCGCCGCCCGCTTGGTCTGCGACGGCAGCGTCGCCAGATCGGCGGTCTCGTTGACGGTGTGCCCACCGTCTCCCATCAGCCCGACTCCGTCGAGGATCATCGGCACATGACCGGCGATGAACGACACGTCCGCGGCGCCGGCGCGGTCGGGATCGACAGCCGTCACCGGTCCTGCGCCGACGTCGCGGCTCGCCTGATCATAGAGTGCCAGCAGCTTCCGGTTGCCATCGGTCGGTGCGAGCGGCGGGTAGCCCTCGTCGAACGTGATAGTCGCCTTCGTCTGCGCGAGCGAAGACGAGGCGACGATGGCTTCCATGCGCTTGCGCGCCTCGGCGAACTGCTCCCTGGAGAGCGCGCGCAGGTCGCCCGACACGATCGCGTGCTCGGGTATGACGTTGTCCTTGCCGAACGCGGATCCGCGCGCCTGCGTCAGGTCGAGATCGACCTTGGTGCCGCCGACGACGAGCGCGGGATTGAACGTCAGGTGCGGCTCCCCCGCCAGCGTCTCCCTGAAAACGTTGAGGATACGAGCCGCCTCGAAGATCGCGCCGTAGCCGATGTCGGGGCGGAAGATCTGTGAGGAGTGGGCCGGTTTCCCCGTCACGGTGAGCTGCCAGGCCGTCGTTCCACGCCGTCCGATGACGGCCGTCCGCGGATCGCCAGCACCGTCCTCGAAGCCGATCGCGACCTCGACGCCCTTCGCGGCGGCGACGAGCGCCGCCCGTGCGACCTCCTGTGTGTCACCAGACGATTCCTCGTCGCCGGTCATCACGACCGTCACGTGCATACGGTCGAGCGCACCGGCCGCCTGCAGCGCCTTGAGCGTCTGCACGATGATGACGTCGCCGCCCTTCATGTCGATGATGCCTGGCCCGCGGGCCTGCCGGTCGTTGAGCCGCTCGAACCTCTGAAACGGGCTGTCGGGTTCGAAGACCGTGTCGAGATGCCCGATGAGGAGAAAACGCCGGCCCGGCCGTGCACGCTCCGCGACGAGATGGCCCGCGCGCTTGAACGGCGTTCCGTCGACCCAGCGGGTCGTGAACCCCAGCGCGTCGAGCTCGGCCGCGAACAGCGTCCCCACCTCGCGAACGCCAGTGAAGTTCTGCGTGCCGCTATTGATGTTGACGGCCCGTTCGAGCAGTGCCAGGGCCTCGCCGTTGTGCGCGTCCACGTGACCGACGATCGCGCGCTCGTCCGGCGTCAGCGAGGCGGGCGACTGGCCGTGCAGGGCCGATGACATGAGAAGCACCGCGACCGCGGCGGAAACGAGCCGGCTCATGGACATGACCTAATACTACAAGGCCTCTCATAACACGGTCGACGACCCATCACGATGATCGCGAAGACCACAAAGCGCACGAAGGAAGACTTTGACGAGCAAATCCTTCGTGAGCCTCGTGAGCTTCGCGGCCTTCGTGAAGGGTCTCCGTTTGTGAGATACCTCCAGCCCACCCCGGGGAACCCCGAGCTTTGCCACTCGTCCCATACTCGTAGGCTCTCGCGGCGGACCGGTGTAGGCTAGCCGCGGACAACACGGGAGGTTACGAGCCGCATGTCGTGGTGGCGAAGCAAGACTCACAAGCAAACGGCCGCCGGAGTGGGCACCACTGACAATCCGGACTTCCCGCTCATCCGGCTCGAGGGCGTCACGAAGGTCTTCAAGGGGGACGCGGACGAAGAGACACGGGCGCTCTCGACGACCTCACCGTGGACATCGGACGCGGCGAGTACGTGTCGGTCTCGGGCCCGTCGGGTTGCGGAAAGTCGACGTTTCTGGCGATCCTCGCCCTCCTCGACTCGCCGACGTCCGGACGCTACTGGTTGAACGGCCGCGCGACGGGCGAGCTCTCGCCGGCGCGAGCGGGCACGCACGCGCAATGTCGACGTCGGGCTGATCTTCCAGAGCTTCAACCTGATCGGCGACATGAGCATCTACGAGAACGTCGAGTACCCGTTGACGGTGCGCGGCGCGTCGGCGAACGACAGACGCCAGCGCGTCGAGGCGGCACTTGATCGCGTCGGGCTCACGGCCCGTGCGAAGCAGCGGCCAGGCGCGCTCTCGGGCGGACACCAGCAGCTCGTCGCCATCGCGCGCGCGTTTGCCGGCCGTCCGCCGATCCTGCTCGCCGACGAGCCGACTGGGAACCTCGACTCCAAGAGCGGCGCAGCGGTCATGAAGATGCTCGACGAGCTGCACGCCGACGGCGCCACTGTCTGCCTCGCTACGCACAACCCCGACTACATCGCGCGCGCCGAACGGCACATCTACCTCTTCGACGGCCGGATGGTCGATACGCCGACGACATGACGACAGCTTCCTGCGCCGTGGCGCATTCACTTGTCCACGTTGGGCAGCGCCGGATTCGATCGACACCGGCGCTGCGAGGTAACGAAGGAACGAAGTCAGCGGAGGCTGTCGAGCTGCAGGCTGCCAGCGGTCCGCCGGCCTACGGCCGGCTGACGGACAGAGTGCGCGTACCGGAGGCGCAAGCCGATCGGCACCACACCGGCTTGTGCCTCCGGTACACGTGCATCTGTCCGCCCGCGCGAAGCGCGGGCCGCTGGCAGCCGTATCCAACCCCGCTCTTCCTACCTACCGGGACTTCTCCGTTTCTCCGTTAACTCGCGGCGCGGAGGAATGCACGCGACGCCCTGAATGACCTGTGGAGGAGCCGCGAGAAGAGCACAGTGCCCGAACCGTGCAAGCAGGTCGAGACCCACGCGCCCCTACGGCGCCATCCCCCGTCCTTGGGCGCGGGCGATGGCTTCGCGAAGCGCTTTCAGGGTGGCGTCGCTGCCTGTGAACAACCCCTCGGGATACTTCGCGTGGACGAGCATGTCGGAGTAGATTCGATCGCTCTGATAGAGGTTCAGGCCCAGCCCGGCAAGATACTGAAGCTTGAGGTTGCGGTCCCGATTGATGATGGCGTCGCGCGTCCACCCGGTCATCTCCGTCCCACGGCCGGCGTAGTTCGCGAAGAGGTCGATGGCGCTGTACATCCCGACCTCGCCGAGCGACTTGGCGACGGGCGCGTACTCGGGAGCGCTCAGTTTGGCCTGAATCTCGTCCACGTTGATCTGCAGGGGCTCGACCGTTCCCATCAGGACGAGGTCGTAGCCACGGCCGTCCTGTGTGTTTCCCCAGACGACGCCGTTCGGGAAGGCTTCCATGAACGTCGCAATCTCGCTCTTGACCGCGGCCGAGTTGCTCTCGTAGAGCTGCACGAAGAGCGTTACGACACCGCCGGGGTTGAGGTGCGCCTTGACGACTTCGAAGAACTCCCGTGTGTAGAGCATCGCGGCGCCCTTGACCCACGGATCCAGCGGGTCCGACGTGATGGCGTCGAACTTCTCCCTCGTCGTCATCAGGTAGTGCCGCGCATCGTCGAGCTGGACGTGGACTTTCGGATTGGTTATGACGCTGAAGTTGTGCTCGGCGAAGTACTTCGAGACGACCTGGGGCACGAGCGGCTCGATCTCGGCGATCGTCTCGTGCTCGAGATACGGATCGATGGAAACCGCGCCGGCGGTCACACCGGCTCCACAGCCGATGACGAGCACTCTCTTCGGGCTCTTCGGAATGAGCGTCGTCATGTGTCCGAGCATCCGCTGCAGGCGCATGTCCTGCGGTTCGCTCGACGCCTGCACCTTGCCCGCGTTGTGATAGTTGAGGACGCCGCCCGGAAGGCGCGTGACGGCGACCGAGGCGTTCCAGCCCTCGCCCATGTAGATGACGTCGATGTTCTGGTTCGCCCGGGTCGCGGCGTAGCGGCCGTACGCGACGAGGAGCTTGGGAATCGGCGGCACGTTGCGGGCGAGGAGCGCGGCGACGACGGCGCCGGCGACGATCGGGAGCATGCCGGCCCAGGCCGAGCGTGTGCGGCCGGACTCGGCCGTCGAGGCCGTCGATTGGAGCGGCTCGAGCACGAGCAGCGCCGCGAGGCCCGAGAGGATGATGAGCACCTGCTGCGAGTGCTGCGTGCCCAGCAGAGTGACCATCAGCAGGCTGCCGCCGATGGCGCCGACAATCGCTCCGACGGTGTTGGCCGCGTAGACGCCGCCGACCAGCCGGCCCGGGTCCTGCCCCTTCGCGGCAACCGAGGCCAGCGCCAGCGGGAAGCTCGCGCCCCAGAGAATCGACGCCGGCAGGACGACCCAGAACGCGCGTGCGAGGTCGAGCGGAAAGTTGTACCAGGGACTCATGGAAATCGAGGGATCGATCGGCCAGTACGGCAGCGAGAGTGCGAGCGTGTACGCCGCCCAGGCAATCGCACCGCACAGCAGCATCTGCACCCAGCCGAGCGCGAGGCGGGGACGCTCCAGTCCTCGCGACAGCACCGAGCCGATGCTGCTCCCGATCCCGAGACCGAACAGGAACACCGCCAGAATCAGCGAGAAGGTGTAGACCGTCGCACCGAAGAGCAGCGACAGCGTGCGCGTCCAGATGACCTGCGACGCGAGCGCCGTCATCCCGGAGATGGCGATGGCGACATAGACCGCCCATGCGCCAGCCGCCGGCTTGACCGTGTCGCGTGCGGCCGCAGGCGCCTCGTAGGGGGTCGCGCGGGCCATGAGGAGCGCCAGCGCGCCGACGAGGAGATTGAGGGCCACGGCCGCGTAGGTCGCCGTCGCCATGTCGTAGACGCGGAGCAGATAGAACCCGGCGAGGAGACTGCCGACGACCGCGCCGCCGGTGTTGCCGCCGTAGAAGTAGCCCAGCCACGACACGCCTTCCGGGCTCGTCTCGACCCAGCGCGACATGGCCGGAAGCGTAGCGCCCATGAGGATCGTCGGGGGGAGCAGGAAGATGCTGGCGGCAATCGCGCGGAACAACAAGCCGACGGGACCAGAGCCGCCCCACGCGGTATAGATGTTCGCGAGGGCCGGGACGCCGAAGAGGATGAACAATCCGAGGACGCCGATGCCGATCTCGAAGAACGCATAGACGCGCAGCGGATGCTCGCGAGAAGAGATGTAGCGCGGCAGCAGGAAGCTGCCCAGGCACATGCCGCCCATGAAAGTTCCGAGCAGCACTGCCAGCGAGACCGCCGACGATCCAATGACGAGTTGAAGGAGCTGGAACCAGACAATCTCGTAAATGAGGGCGGCGCAGCCGCTGGCGACAAACAGCAGCAGCAGCGCGGGCATATAGCGTCGCGGGGTCATCAAGGCACCTTGGATGTTGTTAGTGTCCGGCCCGGGCCGGAGGCTGTCGTATCCGGCTGTGGCGGGACTCTACCCATGCCCTGCTCTGGCCGTCCGGGGAAAGGCTGATGCTATCACGCTTCGTCCAGGCAGTATGATCCCCGCATGACCCGTTGCCGCACCCATTTGGGCCGTTGCCTGGGCCTTGCGATCGCAGCCGCTTCGCTTGTTGTGACCGCCGGCTTCGAGGAGCCGCCGTCAACTGCCGCGCGCCAGGCGTCGGGCCCTCGGGTGGTCGCCATCGGGGACGTGCACGGCAACTTCGACTCCTTCGCGGAACTCCTGCAGGCCGCGGGCCTCGTCGACGCCAAGCTCCGGTGGACGGGCGGAACCGCCGTCTACGTGCAGGTCGGTGACGTCCTCGACCGCGGCGCCAAGGTGCGCGAGACGCTCGATTCTGCTCATCCGGCTCGAAGACGAGTCGAAGCGCAGCGGCGGACGGGTCGAATTCCTCCTCGGCAACCACGAGGCGATGAACCTGCTCCACGAGTTCAGGGACGTCTCGCCGGCCGCCTACGCCACGTTCGCCGATGCCCGGTCAGAGTCGCGGCGGCAGCGTGGGTTCGACGACTTCACCCGGGTCGTCAAGCGTCGCGCAACGCCCGGTGAGGCCGCACCCGCACGCGATGCGTGGATGGCTGCCCATCCACCTGGATTCCTGGAATACGTGGAGGCGTTCGGCCCCCGCGGGAGATACGGGCGCTGGCTGCGCGCGCACAAGATTGTCACCACCGAGAACCGGACCGCTTTCATGCACGCAGGCGTCAGCATGGAGATGACCGGCACGTTCGACGACATCAACCGCACCGCGGCGCGGGAGATCGCCGAGTGGGACGCGACGCTGGCGATGATGGTCAAGGCACAGATCGTTCCGCCGTTCTGCACGCTCCCGGAGGCCGTCGAGGCGGCGGTCGCCGAGCTGCAGCGGATCTCCGCGGCACTCCAGGCCAGCGCACCGCCGGGCGATCACGTCACGCGGGAGTTCGTCGAGCAGCTCCAGACGCTCCTCGCGGTCGGCAAGTCGTCATTGTTCGATCCCGAGGGGCCGCTGTGGTTTCGCGGGTTCGCCAATTGGCCCGATACGCCAGAGACGGCGACTGCACAGGTCACGCCGCTCCTGACCAGGTTCGGCGTCGACCGCTTTGTCACCGGCCACACGCCGTCGCAGTCGGGCCGAATCGTGTCCCGGTTCGACAACCGCCTCATCCTGATCGACACCGGCATGGTGTTCAAGGGCGGCCGGGCCTCGGCGCTCGAGCTGCAGGGCGGGCGCATCACGGCGATCTACACCGACGCGCGGACGCCGATCGTCGCCTCCGGCGGCGGCCAGGTTCGGCGTGAGAGTTTGCCGGGCTTTGCCGTGCAGCCTTCCGCGATCGTTTCGCTGGGGAAGAGAAAGCGCCTCGAAGGGGACGGAGGTAACGGGTTCACAACGAAGGAACGAAGTAAACAGAGACGAACGAAGAATTCCGGGTAGACAGC
>CAVZMJ010000025.1:0-309501 GCA_963776315.1 uncultured Acidobacteriota bacterium | reverse complement strand
GGCGATCCTGATGTGGAACGCCTCGACCAACACCACCGTCGACGGCAACACGTTCATCGACTGCCAGCGCGACATCGCGCTCGGTCTGATCGAGCGGACGCCGAACGATCATTCGGCGGGGTCATCAGGAACAACTTCATTGCCCGCACCATCGCGGGGGATCCGGCCATCTACGTCGCCGACTCGCCGAACACGCAGGTCCTGCACAACTCGATCTTCATCTCGGGCACGTACGCGAACCCGATCGAGTATCGCTTTGCCGATTCGACCGGCGTGATCATCGCCAACAATGTCCTCGACGGCAACATCGCTGCCCGCGACGGTGCGACTGGCTCGGTCACGGAAAACTACCCAACAGCGACCGCAGCACTGTTCGTCAATCCCTCGGCCGGAGAACCTCCACCTGAAGGCCACGGCGACCGCCCTGTTGAACAGAGGTCACGTCTCCGCCCGCCGCGGCAGGCGTCGACTGGGACGGGCAGGTTCGCCCTGCTGGTTCGACCGATATTGGTGCCGACGAGTATCGACCGGCACCCTCCCCCACGACGCCGAACCCGCCGGCGAATTCTCAGAATCGTGAAGGAGTAAGGGCTGTCAGACTATTCAGCCCGCAGCGTAGTTCGATCGGATCGATGCGCGCGGCGCGCCTCGCGGGGATGTAGCTGGCGAGTAGCGTCTGCCCGAACAGGCAGACCGGACAAGACGAACGATGCAGGATCGGTCGGCGTGATCCCGTACAGCAGCTCCGACACGACTCGCGTCAGGACCAACGCGGTTCGTGGTGCCGCGGCGATCCCGACAACGGCGACGATCAATCCCTCCTTGAGCACCATTGCCAGCACGTTCTGGCACGTCGCGCCGAGCGCCATGCGTATGCCGATTTCCCTCGCGCGCTGGGACACGGCGCAGGCAACGACGCCGTACCACCCAATCGCGGCTATCCCAAGCGCCAGCATCGCGAGCGAGGACAGGAGCACGGCCCGAAACTGTGGCTGCGCCACCGCCTCCTTGACGAGTTGATCCATCGTCGTCACCGAGGACGTGACGATGCTCCTGTCGGCGTCCGCGATGCCACGCCGGAGTGTCGGCGCGAAATCGGACGGATTCCCATCGGTCCGGACAACGAGAAACGGTGCGACCCAGGGCTGCTGCGCGAACGAGCCGGTCCACGACGTCGTCTGGTTGATTCGTCAGGCCGGCATACCTGACGCTCGCGCCACGCCAACGAGCGTCATCTCGACGCTCGTAGGTGACTCCGTCCCGCAGGAGCGGCAGTGACATCGTGCGACCGAGCGGATCGCCGTCGCCGAAGAAGCGCCTGGCGGTGCCTTCGCTCATGATCATCACCGGCGGATGGCGGTTGTCGTCAGCGTCGGTGAAGAAACGCCCTTGATCAGCCGCGATCTGCAGGGCCGAGAAGTATCCAGGCGTCACGGGCACCGCTGCGGCCTGATAGTCGACCGACATCGCCGGTACGACGCAGCGTGACGCGCATCCTGCTGACGTTCGGCGGCAGGCTCGTGCCGACGCCGACCGCGCGGACGCCGGGCACCGCGCGGATGTTCTCGATCACGCGATCGACTCGTGCCAGCGTCTGTGCATCGGTTGGCCTCGCGCCGAACGCGAGGTTCATCGAGGCGGTCAGGACGTGGTCGGTCGACACGCCCAGGTCGACGCGGAGCAGCTGCGCCAGGCTGCGGCCCATCAACGTCGCACCAATCAGGAGGATCACGGCGAGCGCGACCTGCACGATGCACATCGTGCGCTGCAGTCGACGGGTCCCCGTTGGCGTGGCCGTGCGGCTGGAATCCTGATTCGGAATCGCCGGCCCGCGTACCGCCCGCAGGGCCGGGAGCAGGCCCGTGAGGATGGTTGCCAGCCCTGCGAGGCACGCGGCAAAGACCAAGGTTGGCCGATCGATGTGAATCGCATCCATCCTCGGCACGGCGTCGCCGGCGAGCCGGGCGAGCGCCGTCAGGATCGGCCGTGCGAGCAGCGTTCCGCCGGCCGTGCTCACCGTGACGAGCACTGCGCATTCGACGAGCAGCTGACGGATCAGGCGGCTGGCCGGTGCGCCGAGCGCGCGCCGCACCGCGAACTCATGCCGCCGCGCGGCGTTTCGGGCGAGGAGAAGATTGACGAGGTTGCTGCAGGCGATGGCCAGCACCAGTAGCACGGCCGCGAACAGGATGAGCAGCGCCGGACGGACGGTTGAAACGGCGTCATCCGTCAGGCGGACGACGCTCGTCCTGACGTCCTTGTCCGCCGATCCCGACGAGCTCTGAAAGACCGGCCGCACGGCCGCGCCTGCCCGCCCAATCGTGCCGTCCGGCGTGAGGCGTGCAACCCCCCGGAATCCACAGCAGCGAGGGTTCACCGCGTGCGCGAACCCGCCCGGCAGCCAGACGTCGACCTTCTTGCTCGGGAACTGAAACGCGCGACCAGCGACGCCGATCACCGTATAGGTGCGAGGCGCCAGTTGCAGCTCGCGACCGATCGCGTGTGCCGGATCCCCGAACAGCCGCTCGGCGAGACGCTCGCTGATGACGGCTGATGGCAACGCATCGTCGGCGGCCCCGAGCGGCCGTCCCGCCGCGAACGGGCCGCCCATCGTCGAGAAGAAACCGCCGGAGACGACCGCCGAGTCCAGTACTTCCGAACCATTGTCGCCCGAGAGCGCCACGATGCCGGCGTCGTAGAACGCCGGTGCGGCAATGGCATCGAATGACCGCTGCCAGGTCGCGAGGTCCTTCGATTGAACAGAGACCGGCACCGGCCGATTCGCGCCGACATAATCCACCTCCGCGCGAATGAGCACGAGCCGGTCGGGTTCGCGATACGGCAGCGGCTGGAACAGCACGCCGTACACCACGCTGAACATGGCAACGTTTGCGCCGATGCCGAGCGCGAGCGTCAGGACGGCTGCGAGCGTGAATCCAGGCGCGTTCACCAGGGCGCGGACCGCGTAGCGAATATCCTGAAGAAGCCCACTCATCATCACTTCCTTACTGTTCCCTGGACTCCGGTCACGAGCCACGCGCGCATGAGAAGAGGCACGAGGTCACGTGCGTCAGGTGACGTCGCGGGAAGCCTCGTGGTCAGTCGCCGCTCTAGCTCTCGCGCTTCCCGTGCAGCAGCATGTCGAGCGCATGTTCCATCGACCCCGCCGGTGTGATCGTGCCGGCGTTGATGAAGAAAATCTCGTCGGCGTCGGCAATCGTGTTGAGCCGGTGCGCGATGATGACCTTCGTCGTCGAGGCCGGCAGCTTCATGAGGATCTGCTCGAGCAGCTGCTCGGTCACGGTATCGACGTTGGCCGTGGCCTCGTCGAGGATGAGGATCTCGGGATCGCGCAGCACCGCGCGCATGAACGCGATGAGCTGCTTCTGGCCGAGGCTGATGCCCTCGCCGCTCGAGGTGACCTTCGTGTCGAGCCCGTTCTCGAAGCGGGAGACGAGCTCCCCGACGTTGTGCTCGCTGAGAAGACGCATGAGCTCGTCACCTGAGTACGCGCGTACTCGCTATGGCCGTAGACGATGTTGTCCCTGATGGTGCCGGTGAAGAGGAACGGCTCCTGAAGGATGAAGCCGATCTTTGTTGCCCGCTCGGCCGGCTCGAACGAGCGGATGTCGCGTCCGTCGAGCAGCACGCGCCCGCGCGTGGGATCGTAGAGCCTGGCCATGAGCGCTGCCGTTGTGGTCTTGCCTCCGCCGGTCGGTCCGACGAGCGCGTACGTCCTTCCACGCTCGAGCGCGAACGTGGCGTCGTGAAGGACCTCGCTGCCTGCCGGGCCCCCCGGATAACCAAACCCCACGTGATCGAACGCCAGTAGCGCCTTGCCGGCCGGCGCCGCCTCGCGGGCGCTCACCGGCATGTTCGACTCGAGCGCGAGTACCGCCGAAACCCGGTCGAGTCCGGCGAGCGCCAGTTGAAACGACGTCCACACTACCGCCAGCTGTCTCAGCGGCAGGTAGAAGCTGTTGACGTACATCAGAAATCCAATCAGCAGACCGATCGTCAGGCTGCCCGTCGCCATCAGGTGGATGCCGTAGAGCAGCACGACGACCTGCGCCAGGTTGTATGCGAGCCCGTAGAGCGGCATGAACACGTTGCTGGCCAGACCCGAGGCGACCGACGCCGAGAACGTGCGAGCGTTGGCCTCGTCGAACTTCTGGCGGAAATAGTCGCGGCGGTTGAAGGCCACGATGACCTTGAAGTTGGCGAGGCTCTCCTGGATTTCGGCGCTCAGGGCGCCCAGCGACTGCAGGCTCTTCACGTTCCGCCGCCTCACCCACGGCCCGGTCATGCGTGTCACCAGGAACACTCCGACGGCCGGACCGAGCGCCGCCAGGCCGAGAGGGACATTGAGGGCCACCAGAAAGATCGCAGCGCCGGCCATCATGAACAAGTTGGCCGCGAGCTGCACCAGGCTCTGTGCAAAGAACTGGTTCAGCTTGTCGGTGTCGTTGTTGATCCGCGAGATCAGATCGCCGGCCTTGTTCTGGTTGAAGAAGTCGAGCGGCAGGTGCTGCAGCTTCGTGAAGAGCGTGTTGCGGAGCACGAACAGCACCCGGCGGCCGACGCTGCCCATCGTCTTGGTCTGCACGTAGGTCGTCACGAACGCCAACAAAAAGACCACCAGGAGCAGCGCCGCGTAGCGCAGGACGCCGGCGAAGTCTCCAGTCCGGACATAGGTGTCGATCGTGTGCCCGATGATGAGCGGCACCAGCAACCCGGCGAGCGACGATACGATGACGGCGGCAAAAGCGATCCAGACGCTCTGCCGTTCCGTCGCCAGGAGCGGCAGGAGCCGGGCGAGCGACGCCACAACCCCGGGCGGCCTGGCCCCGGCCGGCGCACTACTGAGTGCGTACGGGTTCGTAGTGGCTGGTGCTGCGTTGGGAGTCATGGATTCGTGCGTACTCCGGCGAGGTCTGGAGCAGCTCCGCGTGCGTGCCGGACGCCAGGAGCTCGCCTTCCATCATCAGGATGATCTGGTCGTAGTCGGCGACGGGCTCGATCTGCTGCGTCACCGACAGGAGCGTGATGCCGGGGTAGCTCCGGTGCACGTTCGCGAGAATCTTGCGCGCCGTTGTCGTGTCAACGCGCGCGGTGAAGTCGTCCAGGAGGAGCACGCGCGGGTTCAGCGCCAGCGCGCGGGCGAGCATGACCCGCTGCTTCTGGCCGCCCGACAGACTGCTCCCGCGTTCGGACACCACGGTGTCGAGCCCCGCCGGGAGCGTGCCGATGAAGTCGTGGAGCTCCGCGGTCGAGATCGCCCTGGCCAGGTCGGCGTCGGTCACCGTCCGGCTGAACGCGATGTTCTCGCGGATGCTCAGGTTGAAGATGATGCTGTCCTGGAACACGAATCCCACCTGCCGGTGCAGCGTCTCCTCGTCGTACTCGGCGATGGGCCGCCCGTCGTACTCGACCGTCCCGGCGGCGGCCGCGATGAGCCCCGTCAGCAGGTAGAGCAGCTGCGTCTTGCCGGCGGCAGTGGGACCGATGACCGCCGTCCGCGACCCCGCGGGCGCGACCAGCGATACGTCCTTGAGCACGCGCCTCCCGCCGAGCACGACATCCACGTGCTTGAGCGCGACCTCGCCGCGAAGTTCGGCCGTCACCTGGCCGGCAGCTGCGCGTTCCGGCGCGTTCAGGATGACCGCGATCCGCGCGTACGACGCGCTCGCCTGCGCCATCATGGTGCTCATGAAGCCAATCATGACCACCGGAAAGATCAGGATGACGAGATAGCTGTTGAACGCCGTGAACTCGCCGAGCGTCAGCGACCCGTTGATCACGAACCGTCCGCCCATGGTCAGGATGATCAGCGTCGCCAGGTTGGTGGCGAAGATGATCACCGGGAGGAGCGAGGCGAACAGCCGCAGGATGCTGAGGCTGATGTCCCGCGCCTCGATGTTGGCGGCCACGAACTTGTCGAACTCCACGTGCTGCGAGTTCACGAGACGGATGAGCGCCGCTCCAAGGATGCTCTCGTTGATGACCTTGTTGAGCCAGTCAATCGCTTCCTGCCCGCGCTTGAAGAGCGTTCGCACGCGGCCGAAGATGATGAAGAAGGTGCCGCCGACGAAGGGCAGAACGGAGAGCACGGCCAGCGCCAGGCGCCAGTCGATGGCGAGGAGCAACGCGCTCGCCCCGACGATCAGAAACACCGACGAGGTGAGCGAGGCGACCACCTGCGAGACGAACACCTTCACCGAATCCACGTCCGAGGTCAGGTGCGTCAGCATCGCCGAGGGTGTCACCTGCTGGATGTAGGCGTGATCCTGTGACGCAATCCTGGCGATGAGCCGCGTCCGGAGATCCCGCGCCACGCGTTCGGAGGCGTAGGTCTGGACGACGCCCTGGAGGTAGGCGAAGACGAAAATGCCGGCGGCGGCCAGCACGAGCTCGGTCGTCACCGTCGGAAGGACCAGGGTGTGGCGGCCGTAGGCGTCGATGGCGTTGGCGACAAGCCGGGGAATCAACAGGTTCAGCGCATTACCGGCCACGGTGAACACGACGAGGCCTGCGATGGCGCCGCGGTATGGGACCAGCAACGCTCCCAGGCCGTCTCCCCGGACCGGGCGGCGCTCGGATGCCGTGGGGGTGTCTGGCACTGATTCGTCTCCGGACCCGGGCTTGAGCTCGTCAGCTGACGTCATGGTGCAAAGTGGCTAAACCAATCATCGCGGCACGGCGCCCTGTGGCGCGAGCATCCGCGGTTCTGTGCCGCAGATCCGACCGCGCGACGATTCAGGCGATTGTCCGGCCCCTGTTGACTCCTCGGCCAGCCAAGTGGTAATACCTCTTATCGTCCGCATCCGTTCGGGTCGCGAACAAGGTAACGTGGCGACGCCGCATCGGGCCGATACCGAGTCTATACTCGGGCCAGCGTCGAGCGTTACTGCCAGCGCCGGACGCGGACGTGTCCATCATGACCATGAGTGCCATGCGAGCCCCCATTCGAGCGAAGTCGGCGAGCGGGGAACCGGGCCCCCGCGGGCCGGTTTCCGGCGACCGGGCCGAAGGCGGGACCGGTCAGGTCGTGGCGCACGTACGCGACCTCATCGAGCGCGGCGCGCTCAAGCCCGGCGACCGCCTGCCGGCCGAGCGCGATCTCGCGACGCAGATTGGGGTCAGCCGGCCGACGATCCGCGCCGGGTTGCGGACGCTCGCGGCGATGGGCGTCGTCCGATCGCGCCATGGCTCCGGCACCTACATTCCCGAAGGGCCGCCGGCGCTCAACACCGACGCGCTGAGCTTTCTTGCCGCGCTCCACGGGTTCACCCGCGAAGAGATGTACGAGGCGCGCCGCATCCTCGAGGTCGGCGCAGCGGGACTCGCCGCTGAACGTGCCACGGCCGAGCAGGTGGCGACCCTCGCCGAGGAAGTGGCGAGCCTGTTTGCGGCGATGCAGGAGCCGCGCGTGTTCCTGGTGCACGACATCAATTTCCATCGAGCCGTGGCGGCGGCCTCGGGCAACCCGATTGTGGCCTCGCTCGTCGAGATGGTCTCGGCCCTCTACTACGAGCGCCGACGCGAGACCGCGGCGGCGGCAAGCGAGCGCGATTTGCGCGACGCGGCCGAGATGCACCGCCGGATCTACCAGGCCATCCGGGCGCGCGACGCCGACACGGCCCGGCGGGCGATGCACGATCATCTGCTCCAGGCCAGCCGGCACCAGGCGCAGGAGCCTGCGGCTGATACCGACATTCCCACGCGGCGAGCCTTTCGACAGGCTCAAGTGGAGGCCCTTCGACTCCCTCAAGCCCATCATGGAGAGCCCGTTCGACAGGCTCAGGGCGGGGTCCCGAGCGCGCCGCCGCCTCATTCCCAGCCCCATTCCCAGCAACGTGCGCGCATCCGGCGCCGGCCGTCGTCTGTCTGACCATACTTCATGAAGCTGTTTGATCTGTCCGGCCGCACGGCCGTCGTCGTCGGAGGTACGAGCGGGATCGGCCGCACGCTCGCGCTGGGGCTCGCCGAAGCTGGCGCCGATGTGGTGGCGAGCGGACGCCGCATCGAGCTCGTGAAGGACGTCGCCGCCGAGATCCGGCGGCTGGGCCGCCGCACGCTGCCGATTGCCTCTGACGTAGCGGACATCGCATCGCTCGATCGCCTGCGCGACGAGTGCATCGAGGCGTTCGGCAAGGTCGACATTCTCCTGGCCGTCGCGGGCATGACGAAGAAGACGCCGACGCTCGAGATGGACGAGGCCGATTGGCATCGGGTCATCGAGACCAACCTCACCGGCACGCTCCGCGCGTGCCAGGTGTTCGGCCGCACGATGGTCGAGCAGAAGTACGGCCGCATCATCACGATCGGCTCGCTGTCGTCGTTTGTCGGGCTGTTCGAGGTCGCGGCGTACGTGGCGAGCAAGGCGGGCGTGGTTGGTCTGACGCGCGCGCTGGCGGTCGAGTGGGCGCCTTACAACGTCACCGTGAACGCGCTCGTGCCCGGACTCTTCCGCACCGACCTCAACGCGGCGCTGCTCGATTCGCCGAGAGGAAAGGAGTTCCTGATGCGGACGCCGATGAAGCGGTTCGGGCGCATCGAGGAGCTGGTTGGCGCCGCAGTGTTCCTCTCTTCGGAAGCCGCCTCGTTCGTCACCGGGCACATGCTGGCCGTCGACGGCGGATTCCTGGCGAGCGGAGTCAATCAGTGAAGCCTGTCCTCGTCATCAGCGACCGGGATAACGTGGCGACAGCGCTGCAGCCGCTCGAGGCCGGCCGCGACCTCACGCTGGCGGGCGGCGTGATTGCCGTCCGCGAGGCCGTGCCGTCCGGTCACAAGATTGCGCTGCGCGCGATTCACGCCGGTGAGGCGGTCATCAAGTACGGCAGCCCGATCGGGCTGGCCACTGCCGACATCGCGGCCGGCGCGCACGTGCACACGCACAACCTCGCGAGCACGCGCGGGCGCGGTGACCTCGAGGCGCCCCAGCCTGAGCTGCAGCCGCGCCTCGCCGAGCCGCCCGACGAGCGGAATGGCGTCGAGAGAAACGGTGTCGAGAAGCGATGACCGGCCGCCCAGGGTTCCAGGGATATCGTCGACCTGACGGCCGCATCGGCACGCGGAACCACGTGCTGGTGGTGCCGACGGTGATTTGCTCGTCGGTCGTCGCCGAGCGCGTCGCCGCTGCCACGCAGCCGATCGGCACGGCCGTGCCGCACCTGGCCGGCTGCGGCCAGCTCGGGCCGGACATGCGCGTCACCCACGACACGCTGGCCGCCTACTGCGGTCATCCCAACGTCGGCGCGGTGCTCGTCATCGCGCTCGGCTGCGAGCAGGTCGTCGCGCAGAGCCTGGCCGAGGCGGCGCGACGCCATGGGAAACCGGTCGAGATCATCGCGATTCAGTCCGAAGGCGGCACCGTTCGCACGACGGAGAAGGCGACGGCCATCGCGCGCCGGTTCGCCGACCTGCTGGCGGCGCAGCCTCGCGAGTGGTGCGACGCGTCCGAGCTCGTGCTCTCGCTCAAGTGCGGTGGCTCGGACTATACGTCAGGCCTGGCCTCGAATCCGACGCTCGGCCGCGTCACCGACCGGCTCGTCGCCCTCGGCGGGACCGCCGTGCTCGGCGAGATTGCCGAGATCATGGGCGCCGAACACCTGCTCGCGTCACGCGCGACACGTCCGGCGACCGCCACGAAGCTCATTCAGATCATCACGCGCGTCGAGACCGAGGCGCGCGCGCTCGGCCTCGATATCCGCGGCACGCAGCCATCACCCGGGAACATCCGCGGCGGGCTGACGACGATCGAAGAGAAGTCGCTCGGCGCGACGCACAAGGGAGGCGAAGTCGCGCCGCTCGAAGACGTCGTCGCCTACTCGGCGCCGATCACGCAGAAGGGCCTGACGGTCATGGACACGCCGGGCCTCGACGTCGAATCGGTGACCGGCATGGTCGGCGGTGGCGCGCAGGTCGTTGTCTTCACGACCGGTCTCGGCACGCCGACGGGAAATCCGATTGCGCCGGTCATCAAAGTGACGGGCAACGCACGCACCGCACGACAGATGGCCGACAACATCGACCTCGACGTCAGCGGGATCATGGACGATTCCGAGACGCTCGACGCGGCCGCCGATCGCCTCTTTGCCGAAGTGATGGCCGTCGCCTCAGGTCAGCAGACATCCGCCGAGAGGCTCGGGCACCGCGAGTTCGCCATTCATCGCCGCAACCCCACCATCTGAGGGTCCTGACGTCCATGCATACGAGCTCCCAGCCCGTCGCTCAACCGTCGATCGCCGGGCCAATCGGACGCTATCGCTGGGTCATCTGCGCCCTGCTCTTCTTCGCAGCGACCATCAACTACGTCGACCGGGGAGTGGTCGGCATTCTCAAGGTCGACCTGCAGAAAGAATTCGGCTGGACAGAGATCGATTACGCCGACATCGTCTTCGCGTTCCAGTTCGCGTATGCGGTCGCGTTCCTGTTTGCCGGCCGCATGATCGACTGGCTCGGCACGAAGAAGGGCTACACGGTTGCGCTCGTTGTCTGGAGCCTGGCCGCGATGGCGCACGCCGAGGTCAATCTCTTCGGTCCGACAGCCGCAGCGATCCTCTCCCTGGTGGGCCTGACCTACACGGCGTCGGTTGCCGGATTCATCTTCGCGCGGCTCGCGCTGGGGTTCGGCGAAGCCGGAAACTTTCCGGCCGCGATCAAGGTGGTCGCGGAATGGTTCCCGAAGAAGGAACGCGCGCTTGCGACCGGCCTCTTCAACTCCGGCACCAACATCGGCGCCGTCGTCACCCCGATCGTCGTGCCGTGGATCACGCTCTACTGGGGCTGGTAGACCGGGCGTTCGTCATCACCGGGGCCCTCGGCTTCCTGTGGCTGCTGTTCTGGATCCCGCTTTACCAATCACCCGAGAACCACCCTTCGGTCGGTGCGGCCGAGCTGGCCTATATCCGCAGCGATCCCCCAGATCCGCCCGCTCACATCCCGTGGCTGCGCCTGCTGAAGTACCGGCAGACGTGGGCGTTTGCACTCGGCAAGTTCCTGACCGACCCGGTGTGGTGGTTGTATCTCTTCTGGATCCCGGACTTTTTGAACCGCAACCACGGCATCAACCTCAGCACGATCGGGCCGCCGCTCGTGACCATCTTTCTGATCGCCGACGTCGGCAGTATCGGCGGCGGTTGGTTGTCATCGACGCTGCTCAAACGCGGGTGGAGCGTCAACGCGGGCCGGAAGACGGCGATGCTGGTGTGCGCGCTGGCCGTCGTGCCGATGGTGTTCGCCTCGAATGCCACGTCGCTCTGGAGCGCCGTCGCACTCATCAGCCTCGCCGCCTCCGCCCATCAGGGCTGGTCCGCGAATCTTTTCACGCTGACCTCGGACATGTTCCCGCGGCAGGCCGTCGGCTCGGTCGTCGGCCTCGGCGGATGCGCCGGCGCGGTCGGCGGTATGGTGATTGCCAAGATCACCGGATACATTCTCCAGACGACGGGAAGCTACGTCCCGATCTTCTTCATGGCCGCGTTCGCGTACCTGACGGCGCTTCTCGTCATCCACGTGCTCGTGCCGCGGATGGAGCCGGTCACGCTGGATTGAGGGTCAGCTCAGTCGTAGTGTCTGGCTTTAGCAGACCCCAGGGACTGTCCGGCTCAAGCCGGACACTACGATTGCTGGGGACTGAGGCAGCAAACAGTCGTAGTGCCCGCCGTGAGGCGGACCGTCTTTGGCCCGGTGAAAGCCGGACGCTACAACTGACCGCTACGACTGCGAACTTGTCCTCGCGCCTATACAGTGCTGTGACCGGTCTGAGGACGCGCCATGGCGCACAATCGCTGACTATCCGGGTCATTTCTAGCGGCATTTCGAATCGCCTCGGCCGGCCGGGCTGGCATCGGCATTGCTCCGTGGAAGTACACCTGCTTCCGGAGGCCCATCGTGACTCGGCACATTCGTTCCGTCATCCTGGCTGCGGTCTGCGCCGCTGTTCTGTTGCCAACTGGCCTGTACGCCGGCCAGGGACGGGGAAACCCGCGACCGTCCGGTAGCCAGGGCGGGAATCTCCCGACCGTCCGGTGGCCAGGGCGAACGGGCGAACCCGCGCCCGTCCGGGGGAGGGCCGGTCGCAGTCCCTCGGCCGCCGAACCAATATCGGCCCTATTACGGCTCCCGCTATTACTATCCCCGCTACGGATATGGCTATCCGGGCTACTACGGCTATCGGGGTTACTACGGTTATCCAGGGTTTTACACCGGGTTTTACAGCCCGTACTTCTGGGGCGGCTACGGTTTTGGCTTTGGCCTTGGTTACGGCTACGGCTACGGCTACGGGTATGGCCTGGGTTATGGCTACGGCTACGGTCAGTACCCCTATCCCCCGTACTACTACGGTCCGTACTACGACAACACTGGCTCAGCGCGCCTGCAGGTCACGCCACGTAACACCCAGGTCTACATCGACGGGTACTTCGTCGGCGTCGTCGACAACTTCGACGGCAACCTGCAGCGGCTGAACGTCGAGGCGGGCGAACACGAGCTGCAGCTGTACCTCGAGGGACACCGGACGTTCTCGCAGAAGGTCCTGTTCCCGCGCGGAGGGACGCTGAGGGTCACGCACGCAATGCAGCCGCTTGGCCCCGGAGAGGTGACCGAAGGGCCGCCGAAGCCAGACGAGGCGTTGCGCGCGCGGCCGGCGCGGCCGATGCCGCCCGATTACCAGGGGCCACCGCCGCCGGACCGTCAAGGGCCACCCCCCGATCGCCAGGGTCCGCCACCTCGAGCGGGACAGTCCGTTGAGTTCGGGTCGCTGCTGCTCCGCGTGCGTCCAGCGGACGCCGACATCTTCGTCGACGGAGAACCCTGGCGCGCCCCTGCGGGAGAGGATCAGTTCGTGATCGAGCTCGGCGAGGGACCGCACCGGATCGACGTCCGCAAGGACGGCTTCCAGACGTATGCGACGACTGTGCGCGTACGTCGCGGGGAAACGTTCCGGTTGAACGTCAGTCTGACGTCGGGCGGTCTGTACGGGGGATTCTGATCTCGAAGCAGGCGCCGCCACCGGGGGCATTCGCCGCCGTCACGGTTCCGCCGTGCCGTTCGACGATGGCTTGGACGATCGAGAGTCCGAGGCCGCTGCCTGACATCGTGTTGGCGCTTCGCGCCGCTTCCGCCTTGTAGAACCGTTCGAAGATGTGCGGCAGGTGCTCGGGGGGAATCCCCGGGCCCGTGTCGCGTACGCTGATGCGGGTTCCCTCCGGCCCGACCTCGGCCGCGAGCGACAGCCGTCCACCATCCGGTGTGTGACGCAGGGCGTTGGCGGCCAGGTTCTGCAACGCCTGTTCGAGCCGCTGTCCATCGGCGCGGACCGTGAGGTCGGGCGGCTGCACACTGACGTCGAGCGTGATGCGCCGTTCACGGATCGCCGGCCCGTGCCGATCGGCGATTCTGCTGAAGAGCTCCTTCGCCGGCACATCCTCGATCGTCAGCGCGCCGCCGCCCCCCTCGAGGCGCGCGAGATCCAGGAGATCCCCGATGAGCGACTCGAGCTTCTGCGTTTCGTCGCCGATGATCCCCAGATAACGGTTCCGCGTCGGGGGATCGAGGTTGAGCTCGGGCATTGCCAGCGTCTCGGTGTAGCCGCGCACCGCAGCGAGCGGTGTCATGAGCTCATGCGACACGTCGGCAAGCAGCTGCCGTCGCGCGCGATCCGACGCAGCCAGTGCCGCCGCGCGGGCGCCGAGATCGTCGGCCATCCGGTTGAAGGCGTGCGCGAGCGAGCTGACTTCGTCGCCTCCCGCTTCGACCGCGCGAACATCGGTCCGGCCCTCGCCGAGCGCGCGCGCCGCCTGCTCGAGCGTCCGCAGTCGCCGGTGCGCCGGGCTGAAAATCAGGAGCGCCGCGCTCGCCGCGCCAATTGCGAGCAGCACGAGTCCCACCCACGTCAGCGTCGGTCCGAGCTCTCGAATCGCCACGAACACCGGCGGCGGATTGATGGGAATGACGACGAAGCCGACAGGCGTGGTGCTGACCCCGGCCGCCGCGTTGCCGATGACAATCGGAGCGCTCGCCGAGCCGCGTGGCGGACCACCGGGTCCGTCGCCAGGACCGCCATCGGATGGTCTGCCGGTTTCGCCGCCGGCGTCGCCGTCACGTGGCCTGCCGGGCCCGCCCCGAGCTGCGTCGAGGGGCCTGCCCCGAGCTCGAGCCGCCCGAGCTCGGTGCCGAGCTGAGTCGACCGCGCGGCCCGGCTCGCGAGCGGGGTCGAGGGGTCCGGTCTCTCGCCACCTCTCGGGTCCGCGATTGCGTCCGCCACGTCCGCCGCGTCCACCATCCATCGGATCGACAGAGTTGAGCGGCTCACCGCGCCGAAGGCGCTGTTGAACCGCTCGGACATATCCGGGCGGCAGCCCGTTGGGGCGGTTCGACGCCGCACGGCCGTCTACCATCACCACGACAAACGGACGATAGATGTGGCTGAACTCGTCCTTGACGTAAGTGTCGAGCGGGAGGCTCGGATTGCTGGTCAGCGCCGTCGACAGATCCGCCGCGACCGATGACACGAGCTCTTCGGGCGACTGTGCCGACCACCCGACGATGCGGTCGGTGAGCCAGAGGCCGACCAGGCCCTGCGCAAGAAGCAGGGCGGCCAGCATCGCGACGAACCCGAAGGCGATGCGCCAGTAGAGACTCTTGTACCAGACAGGATCAGGCATCGGAGAACTTGTAGCCCGTGCCCCACACGGTCAGGATCAGCTGTGGATCGTTGGCTTCCGTTTCGATCTTCCGCCGCAGGCGTTTGATCAGCGTGTCGACGCTTCGCTCGGTCACGAATGTGTCGTCGCCCCAGACGCGCTTCACGAGCGCTTCCCGGCTGAAGACGATGCCCGGGTGGCTCGCGAGCAGGTAGAGCATGTCGAACTCGTGGCTCGTCAGCTCGATCTCCTTGCCGTCCATCCGCGCGTGCCGGCGCGCGGGATCGACGGTGAGTCCCTTGACCGCCACCGGCCTCGCGTCGTTGCCAGTCCCGGGGCCCACGCCCGGGCCGAGGCGCGAAGGACGCGGGCGGCGCAGCAGCGCCCGGACGCGCGCGATGAACTCGCGGACGCCGAACGGCTTGGTCAGATAGTCGTCGGCGCCGCTTTCGAGGCCGAGGACCTTGTCCGACTCCTCGCGGCGCGCCGTCAACATGAGGATCGGCACGTCGCTGTTGGTCGTGTCGCGCCGGATCGCGCGGCAGACCGTGACGCCGTCGAGTCCCGGGAGCATCAGATCGAGGACCACGAGATCGAAGGGTTCGGCGCGCGCCAGGCGCAGGCCGTCGTCGCCGTCGCCCACGGCGACGGGCTTCAATCCCTCGAGCGTGAGGTGGAGCGCGATGAGATCGCGGATGTGGGGCTCGTCCTCGACCACCAGCACCCGCGCGCCCGATGTTTCGGGTCCGCGCTCGTCCGATTCCATGTCATCAGTGTAGCGCTGCGAGCCGGTCCCGACAGGCGATCCCGGGGGTGTCATCAATTCTTCACAGCCCGGTCACAGGCTGGCCACGGGAACGCCGTCTTAACCCACAAGAGCAGCAACATGAAACGCAAACTATCCATCGCCATCGCCTTCGTGGCCGTCACCGGACTGAGCGCTGCTGCGATGTTTGTTCGCCGCGGGAGCGAGGCGCCGGTCGTCTCGACCGGCGTCGTGTCGCGCGGGTCGATTCTGACGACAATCACCGCGAGCGGAACGATCGAGGCCGTCGACACGGTCCAGGTTGGCACGCAGGTGTCCGGCTCGATTCAGTCGCTCGGCGCCGATTTCAACTCCATCGTGAAGAAGGGCCAGGTCCTCGCGCGACTCGACCCCTCGATCATCCAGGCCGAGATCGAACGCGCGAAAGCCAACCTCCTCGGCGCCGAAGCGGATGTCGAGCGGCTCGACGTGCAGCTGGCGGACGCCGACACGAAATTGAACCGCGCGAAGGAGCTGGCCGCGCGCCAGTTGATCCCGGCGAGCGACCTCGACGCCGCTCTCCTGACACGGCGCACGACGGAAGCGCAGGTCAAGGCGTCTGCCGCGCAGGTGACGCAGGCGCGCGCCGCCCTGTCACAGTCGCAGGTGAGTCTGCAGAAGACCGTCATCACGTCGCCGATCGACGGCATCGTGATCTCGCGGTCGGTAGATGTGGGGCAGACCGTTGCTGCGAGCCTCCAGGCGCCCACGCTCTTCACGATTGCGGCGGATCTCAGCCAGATGCAGTTGAAGGCGAGCATCGATGAATCCGATCTCGGGAACGTCAAGCAGGGTCAGGCCGTGACGTTCCACGTCGATGCGTATCCGAACGACGTGTTCCGCGGCAAGGTGCAGCAGGTCCGGCTCAATCCGGTCATCGAGTCGAACGTCGTGACCTACGCCGCGATCGTGTCGGCCCCGAACGCTGAGCTGAAGCTCAAGCCCGGCATGACGGCGACGCTCACCGTCGAAGTCACCCGCAGGGACAACGTCCTGCGCGTGCCGAGCGCCGCGCTGCGATTCAAGCCGTCGCGGACCGTGCTTGCCGCGCTCGGTCAGCCGCTCGCCGACTCCGGAGGTCAGGCGACCGGCGGCCGGCCGGCCGCCACGGCGGGTAGCATGGCGACGCCGTCCAATGGTGCCTCGGTCTGGATCTTCGAGGCCGATCGCATCGAAGAGGTTCCGGTGATCACTGGCGCGGCCGACGGCACCTTTACCGAGATCGTCAGCGGCGATGTCCGGGAAGGCACGACGCTGGCCATGCGAGTGACAATGCCCGGGGCCACGACGACGGGAGCGGCGCCGGCGCCCACGAGCAATCCTCTGATGGGTCAGACGCCGAGGCGGTTCTAATATAGCATCAGCTGGCAGCTGTCAGCCGTCAGCGTTCGAGACTTCAGCCGGTCTTCCTCCTCCCGGCCGGCTGAACGTGGCCCGCTGCGGGTGGTCCTCCTCCCCACCCGCGGCGGGTTTCTGCTTTCTGATCTTTTCCTGTTCGGTTTGCCCAAGTCCGTCGTTTGTACGTGTGTCAGCCTCTCCTCCCAAGCCGAGCCGGGACGGTTCCCAACTCGCCGTTCCCGGCCGGCTTCTTTTTTGGTCTCCAGCCCCACCTGCCTCTTGCCCGTCTAAAGTGCAGGTGTAGACTGGGTTTATGACCGATCTCAACGAGCTCGAGCTCGATAAGTGGCAGGGATCGTTCGAGCCGGAACCCCGCCGGAAGGGGTGGATCCTTGCGATCGTTGCCATCGTCCTCCTGGCGCTCGGCGCCGGCAGTTATTTCCGATTCTGGCGGCGAACGCCTCAGACGCCGGCCGATGTGCGAACCGCGACCGAGCAGGCTGTCGCTCCCGCGCCACCGACGAGGCCCCTCCCGGAGGCTGGTGAGGTCATCGATCTGCCCCCGATCGACGAGACCGATGGCATCGTGCGAGAGCTCGTGGGCCGGCTCTCGTCGCATCCGACTGTCGCCGCCTGGCTGACGACCGACAAATTGATTCGCAATTTCACCGTGGTCGTCGAAAACATCTCGAGCGGCCAGACGCCGTCGGGACAGCTCGCCGCAGTGCGGCCGACCGGTGGTTTCCAGGTTCGCGAAGAGCACGGCGGCCTGTGGATCGACCCTCGCAGCTACCGCCGGTACGACAAGTATGCGGACGCGGTGGCGGGCCTCGATGCTCGCGGGGCAGCGCGCCTGTACGCCACGCTCAAGCCTCGCATCGAGGACGGCTACCGGGAGCTCGGACACCCTGACGCCAACGTCGACCAGGCGCTCGAGCGCGCGCTCGTCCTGCTGTTGAAGACGCCGGTCGTCGAGGGAGACGTCGCGCTGGCGTCGAAGAGCGTCGCCTACGAGTTCGCAGACCCCAAGCTCCAGTCCCTGTCGTCCGCTCAGCGACAGTTCCTTCGCATGGGGCCGCGAAATGTCCGGCTGATCCAGGCCAAGCTGCGCGAGATCGCCCCGTTTCTGGGGATCCCGGCGGAGTCGCTTCCGAGGTAGGAGTGACGCTGACGGTCCGGGCAAAGCCGGACACCACGACTGACATGGGGGTCCGGCTAAACTGGAGCCGGACGCTACGACTGACGTGGATTGTTGGTCCGGCTGAAACTGGACCCCACAGATGACCTGGACAAACGTAGGGTCCG
Source organism: uncultured Acidobacteriota bacterium (assembly GCA_963776315.1). GTDB lineage: Bacteria > Acidobacteriota > Vicinamibacteria > Vicinamibacterales > 2-12-FULL-66-21 > DATBJJ01. The sequence continues at coordinate 291,402 of CAVZMJ010000025.1, read as the reverse complement.
GCTTCAGCCGGACCTGGAACGCACCGCTATCGGGATGTACACTACCTGCGATCCGGAGGTTGTCTGCCCAAGACCGCGTCTCCCGTGTTCGTCGCCATCTTGAGCCCCATCTTGAGCCCCATCTTGAGCATGGTGTGCATGCTCGGAGGTCACGAGGCACTGCGGGCGCAACAGGCGCCGGCTCCGGTCCAGGCGTCGGCCGCAACCACCACTCCTGATCCCGCATCCCGCACCGTCCGCTTCGAAGCCATCGTCACCGATCAGCACGGCAGGTCCATCAGGGATCTGCGCCCAGCAGACTTCGCCCTTACGGACAACGGCGTTGCACAGAAGATCGAACGCGCGGAGTGGCGCTCGAATGCACCGCCGGCGGTCGGACCAGTCGTACCCGCGACGGAAATCACGAACGATGGCGACGAGGAACGCGCGGCGCGTGAACCCGGCACGCGCCTCATCGGCCTCTATCTCGACGAGTACCACGTCAGTGCCGGCGAGAACACCGATCGCGTTCGTCGCGCTGTATCCCGCTTCATCGACGAGCAGGTTCGCCCGAACGATCTGCTGGTCGTGATGAAACCGCTCGACCACCTGACGGAAATCCGCTTCACCCGCGACCGCGAGGAAGCGCGAAAGGTCGTCGCGAGCTTCAGTGGACGCCGCAGCGACTACACCCCGCGCACGACGTTCGAGGAACAGTACCTCGGCCGATCGCCCGGTGCGGTCCGTGCCGCGCGGGCGCAGATCGTCTTGTCCGGACTGCGTGCGCTGGCGACTCGCATGGGGGATCTGGACGGCGGCCTGGGAGGCATCGTGCTGGTGAGCGAAGGGTTCACGAGCGACGTGCCGCGGGCGCGCGAGCGGCGGCTCCCTGATCTCCAGGGACTGGTGCGCGCGGCGAGCCGGTTCCGCGTGCTGCTGTACGCCTTCGATCCGGGCGCCGTACCGATCGCGCCAGCCGACCCCGCGGTCGGCCGACGCCGACCCCGCGGCCGAGTCCTCCGCCGTCCTCCAGAGCCTGGCCCGCCAGACGGGAGGAGATGCGCTGGCGGCGGGTCAGGATCTTGCGCCAGCCTTTCAGCGCGTCTCGAGCGACCTCGACTCGTACTACGTGTTGACCTTCACGTCGACCATCCCGAACGACGGCCGCTTCCACAGCATCCAGGTCACCTCGAGCCGGCGAGGCGCACAGGTGCGCGCGCGCTCCGGCTACTGGGCGCCGCTTCCGAGCGAGCTGCGAACGATACGCGCCAGCCTGCCGGCGATGCTGCCGACGCGAGCGCTCCGGCGCAGCCCGCTCATCGACTCCTGGTTCGGCCAGACCGTCGAGCCTGGCGGACAGCGCCGCATCATCTTCACGTGGACTCCGTCGACCGCGCCCGTGGCGACACGCACCAAGCCGGCGCGCCGGCCCGACCTCGTCGCGCTCAAGGTCACGACGCCGACGGGAACGGTGCTGTTCGAAGGTGAGGTCGGCCCCGCGCATCTGGGAAGCGCGTCAGTCCTGCGGCCCGACTGCGCGGTATTCCAGGCGCTGCCAGGACGGCTGCAGTTCGATTTGACCATCCTGCAGGCCGACGGCACGAAGCTCGACGCAGGCGCCCAGGATTACGAGGTGCCGAACGTCCGTGGCGCGAATCCGGTTATCCTGCCGCCGCAGGTGTTGAGCGCCGCATCGGCGCGAGAATTCAGAGACATCAGCGCCAACGCCAACGCCGCACCGCTTCCCGGGCGCGAGTTCCGCCGCACCGAGCGCCTGCTGCTGCGGGTCCCGACGTTCGAGCCGGGTGGGAATGCGGTCCAGGTATCGGCGAAGCTCGTCAACCGCGTCGGCGTCGTCGTCGCCGATCTGGCGCTGATGCCCGACGAGGCCGGCCTCACGCTGACGCAGTTCGACTTACCGCTGTCGAGGTTCGCGCCCGGCGAGTATTCGATCGAGGTCTCGGCGAAGAGCGACGCCGGAGTCGCCCGCGAGCTGATCCGCTTCCGCATCACCGGGTGATCACATGCTGAATGCTCTAGTGCTGGATGCTGACGGACTTTAGGCTTCAGACTCTACAAGAGCTTCACCGAGCCATTCGAACGTTCAGACTTCAGCATTGAGCCAGAGCCTAGTGTCCTCCGCCTTCCCCTGAGACGGCCTTGACGACGTCGCCGAGCACCTGCTTGGCGTCGCCGAACGCCATCAGCGTGTGATCGAGGTAGTAGAGCTCGTTGTCGATGCCGGCAAACCCGGGGTTCATCGAGCGCTTGATGGCGACGACGCTCTTGGCCTTGTCGACGTCGATGATCGGCATGCCGAAGATTGGACTGTTCTTGTCGTGACGTGCGGCGGGGTTCACGACGTCGTTGGCGCCGACGACGAGCGCGACGTCGGTCTGCGCGAGATCCGGGTTGATGTCGTCCATCTCGACGAGCGCGTCGTAGGGGATCTCGGCTTCGGCCAGCAGCACGTTCATGTGGCCCGGCATCCGGCCCGCGACCGGATGAATCGCGAACTTCACGTCGACGCCGCGCTTGCTCAGCAGGTCGTAGAGCTCGCGCACCTTGTGCTGCGCCTGTGCGACGGCCATGCCGTAGCCGGGAACCACGACCACGCGGTCGGCGTTGGTCAGCAGCTCGGCGACGTCCTGCGCCGTCGCGCTCTTCGCGGTCTTGGCCTCGCCGGCGGCGGTGGCGGCCTGCACCTGGCCGAACGCCCCGAAGAGCACGTTCGTGAACGACCGGTTCATCGCCCGGCACATGATGATCGAGAGGATCAAGCCCGACGATCCGTCGAGCGCGCCTGCCGTGATGAGCAGCTTGTTCTCGAGCACGAAGCCCATCGCCACGGCCGACAGCCCCGCGTACGAGTTGAGCAGCGAGATGACCGTCGGCATGTCAGCGCCGCCGATCGGCAGGATCAGCAGCACGCCAAACACGAGCGACAGCAGGATGATGAGCGCGAACGCCCAGGGCAAGTAGGGGTCAACGGTGAGGTACACGCCGGCGCCGATCGCAATCGCCAGCAGTCCGAGGTTGAAGACGTTCTGGTTCGGATACGTGATCGGGCGTGTCGGAACGATCTCCTGCAGCTTGCCAGCGGCCATCAGACTGCCGGTGAACGTCAGGTAGCCGAGGATGATCTCGAGGACGATCGCCCCGGTTCGAAATCGCGTCAGCTCGCCGTGCTGGAACCAGATCATGTACTTCGCGGTGCCGACGAGGCCGGCGGCGAGACCGCCGAAGGCGTGCGACAGCGCCGTCCGCTGCGGGACTGCAGTCAGCGGCACCCATGACAGCGGCACGCCAACGATGACCCCGACGAGTGCGGCCAGGGCGATCCACGAGAAGTTGATGATCTCTGGCGCGAGCAGCGTGCCGAGGATCGCGAGCGCCATGCCGCCGACGCCGGCCGCTACGCCCCGCCGCGCCGTTTTCGGATGGCTCAGCCACCGGAGCGAGAGGATGAAAAGGGCCGCCGCGGCGAGATAGGTGAGCTGGGTCAGGCCGTGGATCACGGCTTGCGCTCCCGCTCGCGGAACATCTTGAGCATGCGGTCGGTGATGAGAAACCCGCTGACGATGTTGGTCATCGAGGCGGCGACAGCGACCGCCCCGAGGATCGTCGTCGCGGTGGACTCCTCTTCGCCGGCCACCAGGATGGCGCCGACGATCGCGATCGCCGAGATCGCGTTGGTCAGCGACATCAACGGCGTGTGCAGCAGGCGGGAGACGTTCTGAATGACCTGGAAACCGACGAACGTCGCCAGCATGAACACGAACAGCATCGACCACAGGTCGAGTTCGGCCATATGGCCGGGCAGTTTAGCACGCGGCGGGGGTCAGAGCTGGGGTCAGACCGGGGTCAGACCGGGGTCAGACCGGGGTCAGACCCCTGACAGCCGCTCCGCCGCGCGCTCGAGCGTCTCGTCCCGCTTCGCAAAGCAGAACCGCAGGACGTTCGGCGCCGTCCGGCCGGCTCGCAGGAAGGGCGAGGTCGGGATCGACGCGACACCGTGCTCCTTCGTCAGCCGGATCGCGAAATCGGCGTCGGCCTCCCGGGTGATGGCCGAGTAGTCCATGAGCTGGAAATAGCTCCCGTGGCAGGCGAGCGGCCGGAAGGCCGAGCCGGCCATCAGGCGGAGGAACAGGTCACGCTTGGCCTGGAAGAACGGACCGAGCTCGGCGAGCCCGCGGCGAGTCTCCAGAAAATCCGCGATCGCGTGCTGGACGGGCGTGTTCGTCGAGAACGTGACGAACTGATGGACCTTGCGGAGCTCGGCCGTCAGGGACGCCGGCGCGACGGCGTAGCCGACCTTCCAGCCGGTCGTGTGATACGTCTTGCCGAACGACCCGATGATGAAGGCGCGGGCCGCCAGCGCGTCGTAGCGCGCGCAGCTCTGGTGCTGCAGCCCGTCGAAGATGATGTGCTCGTACACCTCATCGCTGAGGATCAGGATCCGGGTGCCGTCCACAAGATCGATGAGCGACTGAATGTCCTCCGGCGTCAGCACAGTGCCGGTCGGATTGTGGGGCGAGTTGAGCATGATCATCCGCGTCCGCGGTGTGATCGCGCGGCGCACGGCGTCCCAGTCGATCGAATAGTCAGGAAGCTGCAGCGGCACGAAGACCGGTGTCCCGCCGCTCAGATCGATCGCCGGCACGTACGAGTCGTAGCACGGCTCGAGCACGATGACCTCGTCGCCCGCGCCGATCGAGGCCGCCACGGCGTCGAAGATCCCCTCGGTCCCGCCGGACGTGACAGTGACCTCCGTCTCGGCGTCGTACCGCCGGCCGCAGAACCACTCGTACTTGGCGGCAATCGCCTCGCGCAGCCGTGCGACGCCCTGCATCGGCGCGTACTGATTCTTCCCGCTGCGCATGTGCGCCGCGACGGCGTCGACAAGCGCCGGATCGCAGTCGAAATCCGGAAACCCCTGTGAGAGATTGATCGCGCCGACATCCGCCGCCAGCCGCGACATCACCGTGAAGATCGTCGTGCCGACCGACGGCAGCTTGGAATCGAGCTGGATCATGGCGTGGCCTCGAAGATGCCGCTCTCACGGTTCTTGCGCACGCGGTCCCAGGCGAAGTACTGCCCGTTCATCGCGATATACACGCCGGGCGGCAGCACCTGCGCGAACGACAGCGCGCTGCCGAGGTTGAAGAGACCATCGGAGCTGCCGAACGCGTAGGGGACCATCGCGCCGGTGAGCACGACCGTGCGGTCCCGCAGGTCCGCCGCGGCAATGGCGCGCGCCGTCTCGACCATGGTGTCGGTACCGTGCGTGACGACGAGTGCCAACTCGCCGGCCGTGCGGCACCGATGAACGATCGCCGCCCGCCCGCGGTCGTCGAGGTCGAGGCTGTCCACCATCGTGACGGTGTCGACCATGACGTCGAGCCGGCATCGGCCGCGTCCGAGCATCTCGGGCACGTGCGTGTCGCGAAAGAACAGCCGGCCCGTCAGCTCGTCATATTGCTTGTCGAACGTGCCGCCGGTTACCAGGATTCGAATGCGCATGGCTGCCCATTTCTGCACGGCCGTAAACCGAGGCGTCTCCAACCCCGTCACACGACGGATCTGAAATTCCCCTGCCCGTTCTGTGCGGGCCGTTCAATATCTTTCGACTCGTGCCAGCCTGGCGCGCAGGTCCATGCCGACTTGCTAACACACCAGGGCTCAACTACTTACAGCATCCTGCCGGCTTCACCATTCGCGTCCGGCACCCCGCTTGCCTCCTGAGACGCCTTGGAGGGTCACAACAATGTTCGCAATGTCTGCAATTCTGATCGGCGTCCTTGGCATCTTCTACGTTCGTCGTCGCAGCGCGCGCAAGAAGAGCGCCTAGCGCGGATCCTCGCCTCCCGACGGGCCGCGGATCACGCGGATTCGAAAACGGGACGCGGGTCACGCGGATTTCAAACAACGGGTCGCGGATCACGCGGATCCCCGCACGGGACGCAGATCACCCGATCCCGGCACGGGACGCGAGTTCGCGCATCAATCCATCACCGCTCGTGCCCAACGCCGCTAGCGCTCTGCCCCGCTCGCACGAAACACGTCGTCCGACGACGAGAGGATGACGCGGCGCAGGCGATCGGGATAGTCCGGAGGCAGCTCCGCGAGGAAGCGCGCGACCATTCGCGCTGACGTCGCCGAGCTGTGCCCCGCAAGGGTCGCATCCATCCAACGCTTCGGAAAGAAGATGTCGCCTGTACGCTGAATCTCGCGCAGCAGAGCGAGGCTTCGGGGGATGTACTTCTCTGAGGCAGCCGCGCGTAGCGGATGGTGCAGGTAGCCCACGCCTTCGAGCACCCACGCCTCCCGCTGCCGGAACGCGATCTCGTGCAGGCGCTCGAAGAAGGTGTCGCGCACGCCCGCGTCGGCCGACAGCGCCGGTCGCACGTACGCGAACCGGGCCTTGCGGTCCGGGTTCTCGATCCGCGCGAATTGCTCGTCGAGTATCTCCTTCCACGCCGCCGGCTCACGCACGGCGAGCTCCAGCGCCAGTGTGATGTAGTCGGGCTCGGCCAGCGTCAGGCCGGGCACGCTCTCGGTCTTTCTCCACACGCTTTCGAGCCACGCCACCGTGGCCTCGGTTCGCCCCATGTCCCGAAGCGCCGAGAACCAGGCCGACTTCAGGCTCGGGGTCGGCGCCGCGGCGAGGCCCGCCTTCAGCACCGTCTCGAGGTGAGACGCGACACGGTCGCGGTCCGGCGCCGGAAGGAAGGTCCAATACGCCTGCCTCGCATAGCCGAGGATCCGCTGCACGTTCTGTTCGTCCGTCTCGCGGGGCAGCGCGCGTAGCGCGAGGTCGAGGACACTCGACGCCGGCGTCCGGCGCTCGAGCATCTGTTCCCAGATCGTGATCCAGGCCGCACCGCGCGTGAGAGGGTCGTCGATCTCGGGAAGGTGAGCGACCAGGTAACTCAGGCTGGCGGCATCGAGCTCGAATCCTCCGTACCCGATGCCACCACCCGAGGGCAGCACGAAATGCGGCGCCGGCAGTCCCCGCGCATCGGTCACCTCGGCCCGTCCCTCCGCGATACGCACGGGGAGCGTGCGCAGCCCGTCGGGCAGCCCGAGCGTCACCTGAAGCCGCTGATTCCAGACGAGGCCGCGCCGCGCGACGGGATCGCGCTGGACGAACGCCAGGCTCGCGATGCGGCCGTTGTCGACCCGCAGCTCCGTGGTGACGATTGGCCGTCCCGCCTCTTCGACCCACGCGCGGCTCCACGCCGCGAGATCTTCCGGCGTGCGCGCGTCGAGCAACGCGATGAAGTCCGGCCACGTGGCATTGGCGAAGCGATGCCCGCGCAGGTACTCCTGCAGCCCGTCTCGAAAGGCGTCCTCGCCCATGATGCCCTCGAGTTGCCGCATGACGATCGGCGCCTTCTGATAGATGATCGCGCCGTAAAGCGAGCCGGCCTCGTTGAGGTTGTCGAGCGGCTGGCGGATCGCGTTGGTGCCCGGCGTGCGATCGATCTCGTAGGCCGACGGATAGTGCGCGAGCAGGAAGCGCAGGTCGTGATTGATCTCGGGGAACGACGGGTTGACGATCTTCGCCGCCATGAAGTTCGCAAAGACCTCTTTCATCCACACATCGTTGAACCACCGCATCGTGACCAGATCGCCGAACCACATGTGGGCGGTCTCGTGCGCGATGAGGCTGGCTCGACCGAGCTTCTGGTTCTGCGTCGCCGACGGGTCGAGGAGCAGGCTCGACGAGTTGTAGAAGATGGCGCCGGGGTGCTCCATGCCGCCGAACTGAAACGACGGCACGAGCAGGAAGTCGAACTTGCCCCAGGGATATGGGATGCCGGTATAGCGCTCGAGCCAGGCGACGCGCCGACGCGTGCAGATCGAAAACCGCGTCGCGATTGCGAGCGACCTTGGCCGTGTCGGTCTCGCGATGCAGCATCCGGAACGTGCGGCCCGCGCGGTCGGCCGTTTCGACCGAGAAGCGGCCGGCAGCAAACGCGAAGAGATAGGTCGAGAGCGGCTCGGTTTCTGCGAACGTGAGGTGGACGCGTCCGTCGGCCTCACGCCGCGCGGTCTCGGCGCCGTTGGCAACGGCCTGCCAGCCGGCCGGCACCTCGAGCGCCGAGCGTCCAGCGCGCCTTCAGGTCGGGCTGATCGAAGCAGGGGAACGTCAGGTGCGCCCGCGCCGGCACGAAGAGCGAGTAGAGGAACTCCGGGTTGCGATTGAGCGCCTCGTCGCCGGCGACGAAGTCGATGACGATCTCGTTGCGGCCTTCCTGCAGGGACTCCGGCGGCAGGACGATGTGGTCGGGAGCGATCGAGTATGGGATCGGCCCGGCCGGTGTGCGAGCTCCGCGCACGCCGTTCGGCGGCGTGAAGTCGAGCGCGAGCGGCCGGCCGGCGTCCTTGAGCGCGAAGCTGATCGCGACGCGTCCGGCGATCGTCGATCCTGGTTCGGCCGCGATCGAGAAGTGCAGGTCGTAGCGCAGGTCGCTGACGCGACGCGCGCGCTCCTCGGCGAGCGTCAGCGGGATGCCCGGTCCGGGCGGCGTATCGGCGCGTTGGAGCGGCTGCAGCTGCATGGTGGAGGCCGCCAGCGCGGCCGTCGCGAGCGTTGCGACCATCGTCAACAGGCCGAGGCCACGGATCATGCCCGCATCATATCAGGCGATCTTTCGCAGCCGCAGCGTCGCGAGCGCGGCGATGACGACGAAGAAACACAGGCTGATGAACGACAGCCGCATGAATGTGTAGTACGCCGTCCGGCCCAGCAGATCGAACACGACGAAGGCGATCGTCGCCACGGCGACAATCGTGAGGACCCGCATCGGACGCGGCAGGAGATCGAGGTAGTTCGCCAGATACACGATCGCCGGCGTCGCAATCAGGAACACGTAGTCCCAACCCTGCGGCGACAGCAGCGGCATGAACGTCAGGAGCAGGGCGCCCTCGACACCTTCGGGAAACGTCACGCCTCGGCGCGAGAAGAAGACGAGCGCGGCCACGCCGAGAAGGATCACACCGCTACCGTACGCGAGGCGCGCCGACAACTCGCCCGGTCCGACCCAGCGGAAGTACATTGCCGGCGAGCGATACGTTGTCGGAGTTCGACAGATTGGGCGCAGTGGTCTCTGTCACCGTTCGCCACCACTCGCGATGAAGCGACGACGTTGCCGTCCCACCCATAGAGCGCGGCCGGCAGGACGAGGACGACGGCGAGGCCCGCGCACGCCGAGGCAATCGACGGCAGCTGCCGCCGGGCGATCAACCAGGGCACGAAGAGCACCGCGTAGGGTTTGATGACGATCGCGAGGACGACGAGCACTCCTGCCAGGACCTCACGCTTCGCTTTCATCGCCAGGAGGGCGCCCGTCGCGACGACAGCGAACAGGATGTTGACCTGACCGAGCACGAGCTCGTGCGCGTAGAACTTCAGAAAACTGACGACGGTGACGATGACCAGCCAGCGAAGAGTCTTTCGACGCTCGACAGGGAGCCTGACGGCCATCGACACGAGCGCGACCAGAAGGGCGAAAGAGCAAAAAAACCACACGCCCTTGGCAATGACGAGCGGCAGGAGGCCAATCGGAATAGCCAGGACGGCGAACGCCGGCAGGTACTTGAATACGAAGTGCCCGTCGCTCGCGCGGTAGAGCGGCTCCGCCTGCGCGGCTCTCGCCGCCGCCTTCCACCACACTTCGAAGTCCGCCATCTCGGGCGCCGCCTTGGAGACGAACACCCACACTGCGAGCGCAACCAACAAGGCCGCCAGCGCGAGCCTCCCGGGAGTCAACGTGCCTGCACGCAAAATCGGCTCACGTCCGTTCCATGCCGACGATATCGCAGGCGACGCGCTGGAATCCAAGCTTCGCGGCGATCCGCGGCTCGCGCCTCAGCTGCTCAGCTCGTAGCCCACTGAGACTGCAAACCGGCCAGCCGGCGAGCTGCCAGCTCGAGCGGGGAGCTGGAAGCTGGAAGCTGGAAGCTGGAAGCTACTCGGTCCTGAGCGCCGTCAGCGGCAGGACGCGCGTGGCGCGCCGCGCCGGCAGGTACGAGGCGGCCATGGCGGACGCGGCGAGGACGGCCGGCGCCACCGCGAAGACGAGCGGGTCGAGCGCGCTGACCTCGTACAGCAATCCGCTCACCGCACGCGCGACGCCCCACGCGAGCAGCAGCCCTACGCCGACGCCGGCGATCGTGAGCGTGAGCCCTTCGCGCAGGACGAGCCACAGGACGTCGGACGGCGTCGCACCAAGCGCCATGCGGATGCCGATCTCGCGCGTCCGCCTCGACACGACGTAGGACTTCACGCCGTAGACGCCGATGATCGCGAGCAGCAGCGCCACGCCGCCAAACACCGAGAAGAGGCGGGCGCCCGTGTTCACTCCCCAGAGCACGAGGTTGCCGTCGCGCTGCTGCCGGAGCGTTCGCAACTGGAGCACCGGCACGCGCTCGTCGGCGGCGCGGATCGTCTGCCGCAGCGTGCCGAGCATCGCCGTTTCGACGGCATCGCCCGTGCCGGCCGTTCGCACGTGGAGGTAAACGTTGCCGCGGTAGTTCTGCCCGGCCGGCAGGTACACGTGCGGAACCGGAGTGCGATCGACCAGGTCGTGGCGCACCCCGCTCACGACGCCAACGATGGCGTAGCTGCGCGGTCCGGGTGTCTTGTCATTCGCAAACTGAACGGGCTGTCCGAGAGGATCGGCGCCACCGAACAACTGGCGCGCCGCTGGTTCGTCGATCACGGCCACTCGCGGACCGTTCGGCGATTCCTCTTCGGCGGAGGTGAACCCGCGGCCACGAAGGATTGGCAAGCGCAGGGTGTCGAAGTAGTCGGCGCCGACGATCGTCAGGACGGCTTGGGATCCTTCATCGCGCTGACCCACGGCGGCAGGCGGTGTTCCGGCCTTCTGCAGCATGCGCGATTCGTTGAAATCGCCGAACGCGCACGAGCGACGCGAAGCTGGCCGACTGCACGCCCGGAGTTTCGCGCACGCGCTGCAGGACGGTGCGCAGGGCGGCGCGCCCACGCGCCTCGTCGTAACCGGCCATGCCCGTATCGAGGTTGACGATCACGCCACCGTCGAGCGGGAACCCCGGATCCGCCACCGCGGCCTTGACCGCCCCGCGCATGAAGAGTCCCGCCGTCGTCAGGAGCGCCAGGGACAGCGCAATCTGTCCTACAACGAGCGCATTTCGCATCGTCAGGCCCCGCCCGGCCTTCTCTTGCGCGGGCTGCTCCTTGAGATCGGGCAGGACGTCCGGCCGTGTCACGCGCCACGCCGGTCCGAGTCCCGAGATGGCCGTGCTCAGCACGCAGAATCCCACCGTGGCGGCAAGCACGCGGAGGTCCGGCGAGGTATCGAGCATGAGGACGAAGGGGAGCGCTGACGACAGCGAGGCGACGAGCAGGCTGGCTCCCCACGTGGCGAGGAGGAGTCCGGCGGCGCTGCCGACCGCGGCGAGCAGCAGGCTCTCGGTCAGGAGCTGCCGGATGACTCGCCCGCGGCCGCTGCCGAGCGCGAGCCGCAGCGCGATTTCCTTTCGCCGCGCCGACCCGCGAGCGAGCAGCATGTTGGTGAGGTTGAGGCACGCGGTGAGCAGCACGAGCGACGCCATGCCCATCAGCAAGGCCGACAGCACCATGACCTCCGAGTCTTTCTGAGGCCTGTTGCTGATGCCGAGCCGGGACAGGCGATCGACGACGAGCTCGTGATTCTTGTTCTCGATCGGATCGGTTCCGACGTAACTCGTCGAGAGACCGGCGATCATCGGTCGCGCCTGGTTGAGGTCGAGTCCCGCGCGGAGCCGCCCGACGAGCATCAACCCGTAGTTCTTCGGATCGCTCAACCGGCTGGAGCCGCCGTCGCGAAGCATCTCGTCGGTCACCTTCGCATAGACGCCGAGCGGCAGCCAGAACTCCGGCGCCACGAGCGCCATCGTCCCGGAAAAGCCTTCCGGCGCCACGCCGACGATCGTGTAGTCGCGCCCGTTGATGCGCTGGGTTCGCCCGAGCACGTCCTGCGGCGCGACGCCCGCCTTCCTGGCGAACTGGTGTCCGACGATCACGACACGCTCGTCGCTCTCGGGCCGCTCTTCGTCAGGCGTGAAGTCGCGTCCCGCCGCGAGGCGCACGTCGAGCGTCGAGAAATACCCTGCGGACGCGATAGCCGAGAACGAGCGGCGCGTCGTGTCACCGTCCTGCGCGCCGACCATCGTCACGGAGTACGCCATGACCTCGTCGAACGGCGCCCGGTTCGCGCGGATCTGCTCGTAATCGCGCCAGGAAAAGCCGCGATATTGATCGGGCCGCGTCGTGTCGCGGCTATAGATGCCGACGATGCCCGCGCCTTCGGCGGCCATCGGCTGGAGCATCAGGGCGTTGACCAGGCTGAAGACCGCGGTATTGGCACCGATGCCAAGGGCCAGCACCAGCACCGCAACGGCCGAAAAACCCGGATTCTTCAGCAGGAGGCGGATGGCATGGCGAATGTCTTGAAGCACAGGCACATGGACGGGTTTGGCGGGGGGGAGGTTCCACGGTTCAGCTTGCGGCTCGCAGCTGCCAGCTGCTCAGCTATCGCCAAGTGCTTTCAGTGCCTAGCCGGAGACTAGCACGAGCCAGCTGGAGCTGGAGCTGCGAGCCGTAGCTCAGTCCACCCGCAGCGCCGCCAGCGGGTCCATGCGTGTCGCCCGGCGCGCCGGGATGAGGCAGGCCGTCAGCATCACGATGGTCAGCAGCAGCGTGATGGCAATGAAGGTGACCGGATCGACCGCCGGGATCTGCGCCACGAGTGATTTGAGCACCTGGCTGACACCGAAGGCGGCCGCGAGGCCGAGGGTGAGGCCGATGCCCAGCTGCCACAGGCCAGTGCGAAGAATCAGCCACGAGATTTGCGACGCCTGCGCACCGAGCGCCAGGCGCAGGCCGAGCTCCTGCGTGCGCTGGTTGACCGAGTAGGACGTGATCGCGTAGATGCCGACCGAGGACAGCACCAGAGCGATGATCGCGAAGATGACGAAGAGCGACCCGAACACGCGGTAAGGCCACCGCGATTCGGCGATCACCTCGTTGAAGGGCCGGACGGCAAAGAGCGGCTGATCGGGATCGAGCGCCTTCGCGGCTTCGCGGACGGCCGCGATCATCGACGCGGGATCGCCCGACGTGCGCACGAGCATGGCCGTGCCGAGCGGAGCGTTCAGGCGCGTGGGCCGATAGAGGACCGCCGCCGGTTCGAGCGCCTGCACTTCTCCCTGCCGTATCGTCGGGCTCACGCCGACGATCGTCAGCCAGGGGCCGGGCTTGTCTTCCTTCGCACCTTCCATGATTCGTATCCGCCGGCCCAGCGGATCCTCGTTCGGCAGGAGCTGGGTTGCGAGCCGCTGATTGACGACAATTACTTCCGAGCCCGGCGTGCCGTCGGTCTCGGCCAACGACCGGCCGCGCTGGATCCGCACGCCGAGCGTCTCGAAATAGCCGGGTCCCGCGTCGACGACCGACACTCGCGGCCGCGTCGGTGTGTCGCTGACGGGATGGCCCTCGATCTCGAACTTGAACTGTCCGGTCCCGCCGAGCGGCAGCGTCGACGCCATTGCCGCGTCGGTCACGCCTGGAAGCGCCTCGAGGCGCGCCTGCAGCGCGTCGAAGAAGATCTGCCGCTGTTCGGGCTTGGGATACTTGGTGTCGACGAGCTGCGTGCGCAGCGTGAGCAGGTGGTTCGTCTCGAAGCCCGAGATCGAGCGAGTACAACTTGAGGAAGCTGCGCGCCATGAGGCCGGCGCCGGTGAGCAGCGCGAGCGTCAGCGTCAGCTCGGCGACGACGAGACTCGAGGTCAGCCAGCGTGCCCGTGCGCCGCCCGACTGCCCGCGTCCGCCCTCCTTCATCAGGTCGTTCAGGTTCGTCTTCGATACCTGCATCGCCGGCGCGAGCCCGAAGACGATGCCGGTGGCGAGGCAGATCGCGGCGAAGTATCCGAACACCGCGAGATCGAGATCGAAGACGATCCAGTACGGTTTCCCGACACCGGCCACGGCCGCGTCGAACAGCCGGACGCCGACTGAGGTGAGCCCCAACCCCAGCAGGCCGCCGAGGCAGGCCAGCATGACGCTCTCGATGAGCAGCTGCCGCACGATTCGTCCGCGGCTGGCGCCGAGCGCGGTGCGGACGGCCATCTCCCGCGCGCGGTACGCCGAGCGCGCGAGCAGCAGGTTGGCGACGTTCGCGCACGCGATGAGCAGCACGAAGCCGACCGCGCCGAGCAGCGAGAGAAAGATCAGCCGGATCGGTCCGCCATTGAAGCGCTCGTTGAACGTCATCAGGCGCGCCTCGATGTTCTTGTTCTGTTCGGGATAGGCCGTCTGGAGCTCACGCGAGACGGTCGCCATCGCCGCCGCCGCCTGTGTCCAGCTGACCCCACGCGCGAGACGGCCGAAGACGCTGATGTTGCGGGTGTGGCGGCTATCGGCGGCGGGCGGCAGCAGCGGCCGCCACATATCGGCATTGATCGGGAACCGCATCCCCTCGGGCATCACGCCGATGATCGAGTAGGCCACCTCATTGATCTTGAGCGTGCGGCCAATGACGCCGGGGTCGCTGTTGTAGCGGTTCTTCCAGACGCTGTAGCCGAGGATGACGACTGGCGAAGCGCCGGCGGCGTCCTCCCCCGGCGCAAAGTCGCGGCCGAGAAACGGCTGCTGGCCGATGAGTCCGAAAGTGCCGGCCGTGACCGACGATCCCGAGACCCGTTCGGCCGGGTGGTCGGGGTCGCTGACGTTCATCTGCAGGGGACGGAAGGCGGCCAGCCCCGTGAACGACCGCGCCTTGGCGCGCCAGTCCTCGAACTCCTGCCACGACGCTGGCGAGCCGTCATCCTCGTCTCTGGTCGTGTCGTGCGTGGCCAGGTAGACGATCTCCTCCGGCCGCTCGAACGGCAGGCCGCGGATGAGCACCGCGTTGACGAAGGTGAAGACCGTCGTGTTGACCCCGATGCCAAGGCCCAGCGCTACGGCGGCGACCGTCGTGAACCAGGGGTCTTTGAGGAGCATGCGGATGGCGTAGCGGAGGTCCTGGTAGATGGTCATCGGGATCGCAGGGCTATACGAGGGGGTGCGCATTGGAGTTCGGCTCGAGCCTGAGCCCTGAGCCTTGAGCCTTGAGTCCTGAGCCTGCTTTTCAGGGTAATATCCCCCACCATGAATCCCATCGGCATCACCAGCTGGATCTGGACGTCGCCGCTCACCACCGAACGGTTCCCCGAGATCGCTCAGCACGTCGCGCGGCTCGGGTTCGACCTGCTCGAGGTTCCCATCGAGGGGACGAGCGATCTCGACTACACGAAGGCTGCGGGGGTCGTCAAAGATCTCGGGCTGAGCACGAGCGTGTGCGCCGCGATGAGTCCGGACCGCGACCTGCTGCACGTCGACGCGAGCGTGCGCGCGAACGGGATGGCGTACGTGAAACATTGCATCGAGGCCGCGCAGACGCTCGGCGCGACCAACGTGGTCGGTCCCCTCTACAGCGCAGTCGGCCGCACGTGGCAGGCCACGGCCGACGAGCGCAAGAAGGATATCGACCTGCTGGTCGGCGAGCTCAAGGACCTGGCCCGCTTCGCCGGCGAGCGCGGAGTCGTCATCTGCGTCGAACCGCTCAACCGCTTCGAAACGAGCTTCCTCAATCTTGCGTCGCAGGCCATCGAAGTCGTCGACCGCGTCGACCATCCCGCGTGCGGTCTGCTCCTCGACACGTTCCACATGAACATCGAGGAGCGATCGATTGGCGACGCGATTCGGTCCGCCGGGCCGAGGCTGAAGCACCTGCACGCGTGCGAGAACGATCGCGGCGCCGCGGGCACGGGGCATGTGCCATGGGACGAAGTGGTTCAGGCGTGCCGGGCGATCAACTATCAGGGCCCGGCCGTGATCGAGTCGTTCACGTCCGCGGTGAAGTCGATCGCCCGCGCCGCCGCGATCTGGCGTCCGCTCGCCGAGACACAGGACGGCCTCGCGACCGACGGTCTGCGGTTCCTCCGCGGTAAGTTCTGAGGGGGCTCAAGGCTCAAGGCTGAGAGCTCAGGGCTCATCGCTCAGGGCTCAGGCAAGAGCTTCAGCTCCCAGTCGTGCGATCCAAATCAGAATGCTCTTCCCTGAGCCCTGAGCCTTAGCCTTGAGCCCTGAGCCCTGAGCCCCTTTTGAATACTGAATCCTGATTTCTGAATGACTTCCTGCTGCAATGCGCAACAACCGTTTTGTCAGGCGAAACGGCTATTGACGCTCATGACCTCCTGATACACAATTCCCCTCCCTGTAATCCGTTACACGACAGTCAGGCGCCGGACACACGTAACTCGCCACGATCTGCGGAACGAATCTTGGAAGCGAGGATCGCGCAATGCGGACGACGATTGGCGCACGCAGCAGTTTCTGGGCGCTCACGCTCGGGTTGCTGATCTACGTCAGCGAATTCCAGCTCGTCGTCGAAACAACGCAGGCGCAGGCACAGCAGCCCGCACAGGCGCCCACAGGGCAGCCCGGTCCGGCGGGCCAGCAGACTCAGGACGCGGGACGCGGTGGCCGCGGGCGCGGTGGCCAGGGAGGACCTGGCGCGACAGACCCCGCCAATGCCGACGCCGACTTCACAAAGCAATCCCCGGTCCTCCCGCTCCCCCCCGCTGAACAACAGAAACACTTTCTTCTCCAGCCCGGTTACCGCGTAGCGCCCGTCCTGACCGATCCCGACATCAAGGAACCGGGCGCGATCGCGTTCGACGGCAACGGCCGGATGTTCGTGCTCGAGTTGCGCGGCTACATGCAGGACGCCGACGCCACGGGCGAGCTCGAGCCGGTCGGCCGTATCTCGCGCCACGAAGACGCAGACAACGACGGCGTCTATGAACGCCACACCGTCTTCGTCGACAAGCTCGTCTTCCCGCGGTTCGTCATGCCCTTCGGTCCCAACAGCGTGCTGACGATGGAGTCGAACGCCGACGAGGTGTGGCAGTTCACCGACACGAACAACGACGGCGTGAGCGACAAGAAGGAGCTCTTCACCTCCAACTTCGGGCGGTCCGGAAACGTCGAGCACCAGCAGGCTTTTCTCTACTGGGGAATGGACAACTGGCTCTACAGCACGGTGAACGCGTTCCGCGTGCGATGGACGCCGAACGGCATCGTCCGCGAGCCGACCGGGCCGAACGGCGCGCAGTGGGGAGCCACCCAGGACAACGACGGCAAGATGTGGTTCCAGGGCGGCGCGAGCGGACTGCCGTCGTACTTCCAGTTCCCGATTCACTACGGCAGTTTCGCCGTCGCCGACCAGTTCGAGAAGGACTTCAGCATCCCCTGGGGTGCGCCGGTTCGCGTCGCCGACATGCAGCCTGGCATGCGCGCGGTGCGCATGCCTGACGGATCGCTCAATCAGGTGACGGGCTCGGCCGGCAACGACGTCTATCGCGGCGACCGGCTTCCAGCGGATCTCGTCGGCGACTACATCTACGGCGAGCCGGTCGGCCGGATCGTCCGGCGTGTGAAGCCGGTGGTCACCGAAGGGTTGACCCAGCTGAGGAACGCCTACCTGTGGAACGAGTTCATGAGGTCGACCGACCCGCTCTTCCGCCCGGTCGACATGGCGACCGCGCCCGACGGCACGCTCTACATCGCCGACATGTATCGCGGCATCATCCAGCAGGCGACGTGGTCGGGACCGGGGACCTACTTGCGCGCCCGCATCGATCAGTACGCACTCGACAAGGTCTTCGCCCACGGCCGGATCTGGCGGCTCAGCTACGAGGGGATGGATCGCGACCGAACGCAGCCGCGGATGCTCAACGAAACGGCCGCGCAGCTCGTGGCGCGCCTGAGTCACCCGAACGGCTGGTGGCGCGACACCGCGCAGCAGTTGCTGGTGTTGAAGCAGGACAAGTCGGTCGTGCCGGCGCTGCTGCAGGTTCTCAGGGCCTCGCCGTCTTCGGCGAGCCGCGCCGAAGCGGCCGTCGGCCGCGAAGGCGGGAACCTGCTCGCGCGGTTCCACGCGCTCTGGACACTCGAGGGCCTCGGCGCGCTCGACGCCGCGACGGTGCGCGCGCAGATGAAAGACCCGAGTCCCCGGATGCGGATTCAAGCGATCCGGGCCAGCGAAACGCTCTACAAGGCCGGAGATCGCACGTTCGACGCGGACTATCGCGCCCTCGCAACCGATAGCGACGCGAACGTCGCGATCCAGGCCCTGCTGACGCTGAACTACCTCAAGGCGCCGAACGTCGCGGAAACCGTCCGCGCCGCGCAGGCCGCCAGCACCGCGCGCGGCGTGCAGGAGATCGGGAATCAGATTCTCAAACCGGCGGCGAGCGCGTTCGGCCGCGGCGGCCGTGGCGGGCCGCCTCCCTTCTCGCCCGCCGAGCTGGCCGTCATGGAGCGGGGCGAGGGCATCTACAAGGAAGTCTGCTTCGCCTGCCACGGCGACGATGGACGGGGAACCGCGCAGCCGGGCGCAGCGCCGGGCACGACGATGGCGCCGTCGCTTGCCAATTCGACGAGGGCGCAGGGCCACCGCGATTACATCATCAAGACACTGCTGCAGGGCATGGATGGACCGATCGAAGGGCGCTCCTATGCGGCAGGGGTCATGGCACCCATGGGCACGAACAAAGATGAGTGGGTCGCGGCGATCGCCTCATACGTGCGCAATTCGTTCGGCAATGTCAGCTCGTTCGTGACGTCCGCCGACGTGGCGCGCGTGCGGGCGGCGACCGCGGAGCGCAAGACGTTCTGGAAGGTCGACGAGCTCCTGGCATCGCTCCCGATGCCGCTCGAGGTCCTGCCCACGTGGAAGGCCTCGGCGAGTCACAACCCCGGGACGGCGCTCGGTGCCTTGAACTTCGCTTCATGGAGCACGGGAGAGCCGCAGCAAGCGGGCATGTGGTTCCAGGTCGAGCTGCCCGAGCCGACGACTGTCACGGAGCTGCAATTCAACTCAGCCGGAGGCGGATTCGGAGGAGGTGGGCGCGGACGGGGCAACGTGACGCTCGCGCCCGGCACGCCACCACCCGCACCGCTGGTGCCACCCGGGCCCTTCCCGCGTGAATACAAAGTGGAAATATCGACGAACGGCTCGACGTGGACGGCGGTCGCCGCAGGCCAGGGAACGCCCGGTTCGACGATCATCTCGTTCACGCCGATCCAGGCGAAGTACGTCCGAATCACCCAGACGGCTTCCGCGGAAAACGTTTCACCGTGGTCGATGCAACGGCTCCGGTTGTACCGGCCGGGGACAGCTCTCCCCGCCGGAAAAGAAGGAGGTGGCAGGCACTGAAATGTGCAGTTTTGGCTGAAAAAGAAGGGGTTGTTTCGCATTGCAAACTCGTGTTGCGCAATGCGAAGTGACGATTGACCCTTCCAGCAGGACGTGTTACACCAATCAGACTCTTGTAACCCATTACATGTCGGACTTTGCAAGTCGAGCGGTAATCTGCACCCTGAGGGGGGAGGAAGCTCAATGATCGTCAGATCGACTCGCAGTGTGGTCTGCGCGTGTCTTGTCGCGTTGTTGTTCGGCGCGACAGCTGCCACGGCTCAGATCACGACCGGGACCGTTCTCGGTAACGTCAAAGACAGCACGGGCGGGGTTGTCCCCGGCGCGACTGTCGTACTTGTCAGCGAATCGCGCGGCACGAAGTCGGTGCCGGCGGTTACCAACGCCACCGGCGACTACGTCTTCCCGAACGTCCAAGCGGACGTCTACACGGTGGAAGTCACGATGGACGGCTTCCGCACCGTGAAGCGCGCGGGCATCAGAGCCAGCGGCGGCGACCGCGTCACGGTTCCTGCACTCACACTCGAACCCGGCGGCGCCGAAGAGACGGTCAACGTCACGTCAGAGGCGCCACTCATCCAGGCGTCGAGCGGCGAACGGTCGTTCGCCATCTCCACGACGCAGATCGAGAACCTGCCGGTGGCTCACCTCAACGGCTTCACCGCGTTCACCTCGCTGACGCCCGGCGTCATCGCGGGCGGCGCGTCGGCCGGCGGCACCCGCCTCGGCGGCGTGGGCCAGAACAACATCATGATGGACGGCATCTCGGCCATGGACACGGGCAACAACGGCATCATGCTCAACATGAACGTCGAGTCGATTGCCGAGGTCAAGGTCCTGACGCAGGGCTACCAGGCGGAGTTCGGACGGTCGAGCGGCATTCAGATCACGGCCGTCACGAAGAGCGGCACGAACCGCTTCCGCGGATCGGCCTACGACTACAAGATCAACTCCGACTGGAACGAGAACAGCTGGGTCAACACGAAGAACGGCGACCCCAAGCCGGTCAACAAGCGCGACATCTACGGCTACTCGGTCGGTGGTCCTGTTGGCAAGCCCGGTGGCAACAACAAGCTGTTCTTCTACTATTCGCACGAGTATCGCCCGACCAACGCGGCGATCAACAACGGAAACCCGATCCGGCTGCGCGTCCCGACCGCCCTCGAGCGCGCCGGCGACTTCTCGCAGACCCTCGACAACAACGGCAACCTCTTCAACACCATTCGGGACTACACGACGGGGCAGAACTTCAACGCCGACGGCGTCCAGGGCAGAATCCCGTCGGACAAGTTGTATACGACCGGCCTCGCCCTGCTCGGCCGTTATCCGTTGCCGAACGTTCAGCAGCGCCAGGGGACGAACTACAACTACGAGATAGCTGCACCCTCGGTTGAGAACCTCACGCAGCAGCCGGCGATCCGGCTGGACTACCAGCTCTCGTCCAAGCTGCGGTTCACCGGCAAGTACTCCGGCGAGCGCGCGCGCCGGCTGACGACGCCCGGGCTGATTCCGGGATTCACCGATGTCTTCAATCCCAACCCGTTCATCACCAACTACGCGGTGACCGTCAACTACGCGATCACCCCGACGACCTTCATGGAAGGCACGTACGGGTTCATCCGCAACGAGCTGGTGGGCGGCAACGAGGGCGGCGTCCTGATCAACCCGTCGGCGAACCGGTTGGACCCGGCGTTCGGGCTGCAGAACTTCCCGCTGATTTACAAGGACGCCGGCAACGTCGATTCCCGGTACTACGCGAACGAAGTGCTCAACGACGTGAGCCCCGCGTTCTGGGATGGCACCAAGCTGAACCTGCCGCCGATCTTCAACTGGGGCGGCCGCATCGGCGCCGCGCCGCCGAACCAGCGCTATCCTGGCTGGCTCAACATCAACCGCACCCAGGACGTCGCGATCAGTCTCACGAAGATCGCGGGTCGCCACACGCTCAAGGGCGGCTTCTACAACAATCACAGCTTCAAGGCGCAGAACGTCGGCGCCGGCGGCGGCCTGAGCTTCCAGGGCACGGTGAACTTCGGCAACGACACCAACAACACGCTGGACACCGGGTTCGGCTACGCGAACGCGGCGACTGGAGTCTTCACGCAGTACCAGCAGGCCGAGAAGTTCGTCGAGGGCAGCATGATCTACAACAACACGGAGTTCTACATCCAGGACAACTGGAAGGTGAACAACCGGTTGACCCTCGACTACGGCATGCGGTTCACGCACCAGCAGCCGCAATACGACCAGTTCCAGCAGATGTCGAACTTCTTCCCCGACCAGTGGAATGCATCCCAGACACTGGCGCTCTATGTCCCCGGCTGCAGCGATGGCGCCGCCACCTGCTCGGGCAACGTCCTCAACGCGAAGAACCCGAGAAACGGGCAGGTCGTCCTCCCGCCGGCCGGCGCCGCCAACACGCAGGTGTTGATCGGCACGCCCGTCCCCGGGAGTGGAAATTCGCTCAACGGCATCAAGCAGGCCGGTGACGGGATCTCCAAGTACGGCTACACCTGGCCGGCGCTCGTCTACGGTCCGCGCTTCGGCGCAGCCTACGACGTCTCCGGAACGCAGAGCCTGATTGTCCGCGGCGGCGTGGGACTCTTCTACGACCGTCCGGACGGCAACACGGTGTTCTCCATCCCGGGCAACCCGCCAATCGCCAGCTCGGCGGACCTGCGGAACGGCACCTTGACGTCTCTCGGCGGCGGGCTCAGCCCCGGTGCCGTGCCTCAGCTCGTCACGTTCCAGTACGAGGCCAAGGTCCCGTCGTCCTGGCAGTGGCAGGCCGGCGTCCAGATGTCACTCCCCTGGGCCTCGTCGCTCGACGTGTCCTACGTCGGCAACCGCGGTGTGAACCGCCTGGGAGGCCTGCAGGGCGGCAACGTCGTCAACCTGAACGCCGTTGACATCGGCGCGGCGTACCTGCCGGCGAATCAGAACACGACGATTCCCAGCCCCAGCACGGTGCCAGGGGCGAACGCCTACACGCAGAACCTGCTCCGAGGGTACAAGGGGATCGCCGCGATCAACCAGAACACGACGGAGTTCTGGGACCTGTACCACTCGCTCCAGACAACGTTCCAGCGCCGGTTCCAGAACGGTTTCTCGTTCGGCGCCAACTACACCCTCGGGCTGGTGCTCGACGGAAACACAGGCCTCACACAGCGCCTGCAGCATGATCCCGTCACCGGCGCAATGTCGGAGCGCTCGGATCAGGCGCAGGACCAAGAGCTGTTCCACCAGCTGAACCTCCAGCGGCACCTCGTTAAGCTGAACGCCGTGTGGGACATGCCCGACATGGCGACGTCGGGTGCGGGCGCCGCCAAGAAGACGGTGGGCTACATCGTCAACGACTGGCAGCTGTCGGGGATCTTCACCGGCAACTCCGGCAACCGGTACGACATCGGGTACAGCTTCCAGAACAACGGTTCGAACGTGAACATGACTGGCTCACAGGACTGGGGCGCTCGAATCGTCTACGTAACCGATCCAGGTGCCGGGTGCTCCGGCGACCAGTACCGCCAGTTCAGCGTCACGGCCGTGACGGCGCCGACCTATGGCAGCGTCGGCCTCGAATCGGGCCGCAACGTCCTGATTGGGTGCCCGAACAAGGTGATCGATATCTCGCTTGCGCGCACGATTCGCCTGGGCGGCAGCCGCCAGCTCCAGTTCCGCATCGATGCGTTCAACGCGTTCAACACGGTCATCTACACGGGCCGCAATAGCACGATCAACTGGACGTCGCCGACGAACCTGACGGTCCTGAATTCGCAGACGCTGCCGGACGGATCGATCGACCCGGCGCGTGTACTGCCTCGGAACGCCGGCTTCGGCGCCGCGAACGCCGCGGATACGATGCGGAACTTCCAGGGCATGATTCGCTTCCAGTTCTAGCGCGGATCAGACACACCCGCGGATCACGTTTCACCGAGACGCGGATCACGCGGATAGACACGAAGGGCGGGTGGGGCCAACATCCCCACCCGCCCTTTTGCTTTGTGCGAACCATCTCTTGCGCAGCTCCCCGGCGGAGATTACCTTAGGGCTCGGGGCTCGGGGCTCGGGGCTCGGGGCTCGGGCTCGGGGCTCGGGGCTCAGGGCTCAGGGCTCAGGGCTCAGGGCTCAGGGCTCAGGGAAAAGCATGCTGTCACAAGAGCATGCTGATCAAATGAGACCAGTATGTTCTTCCTTGAGCCTTGAGCCCTGAGCCCTGAGCAGCCCTGAGCCGTGAGCCAAAGTCACCAAGGGAGGATGACCGTGAGGCGAGAGAGACAGACACGAGCCGTAGTGGCCGTGGTGGGTGCGGCGCTCGCGCTGGCAGGTGTGACGGCCGGCGCGAGAGCGCAGAAGCTGACGCCCGTGGAGGCAGCCACGAGGCTGTCGGGAACGTGGGTGCTCAACAAAGAGCTGACGTCAGGATTCAGAGCGCCTGGGGGACGGCGCGGTGGTGGCGGGGGCGGTGGACTGCGCATGGCGATGGCGCCGGCATTCGCGCAGGGACGCCAATCGTCGGCGTCGGACGCGAGTGACCTCAGCCCGGCGGAGGTCGCCGCGATGGCGGCCATGCGCGAGCTGCAGCAGCTGGCCGAAGTCATCACCATCAAGGCCACGCCCGAGCAGGTCGTATTCGAAGATGCGCGTGGCCAGCGCAGCTACGGGCTCGACGGCAAGACGGTCAAGATCATGGTCGGCACCGCCGAGGTCAGCACGAAGTCGAAGTGGGACAAGACCGTCCTCAAGCAGGAGTTCTCGACCGCCCAGAGCAAGCTGACGCAGACGTGGGATGTCGACGAGAACGGCCGCCTCGTGCTCGTCGCGAAGGTCGAGAGCCTGCGGCTGATTACGCCGGATCAGAAAGCCGTCTTCGACCGAAAGCCCAACGCTCAGCCCTGATCCTGATCCCTGAACTTTGAACCCTGAACGCTGAACCCTGAACCCTGAACCCTGAACCCTGAACCGAAGACCTACCGTCCCGCGACCTTGGTCGGCGCCCGGAGCACCACGCCGCGTCGTTTGACCGACACGCTGAGCTTCTCGGTCGATCGGCCCTTCGGAGGCCGGCTGGTACGCGACGGCATACTGGTTCTTCAGCTCCGCCGCGAGCCGCTGGAGCCCGACGGTAACCCCTGGGGCGGCGACGATGACTTCCCGCCAGCCGCCGCTCTGCTTGGGACCTTCGCCGAGCACTTCGCTCAGGTTCAGGTTTTCCTCGAGCAGCACGGACGGCTTGTCGATCGCGCGCGTCTGGCGGATGGCGGAGTTGGCCACCGAGATCACGTAAAGCGCGCTGCGGCTCTTCGCGAGCTGGTCGAGGACGTGGTGCGCGGGCAGCGTGCTGTGCTCCTCGCCGCCGACCGTGACCGCGACGATGACCGGACGCGACGCCTCCCGTTTTTCCTGATCTCTGGCCGCCTGGAAGATGCCCTCGAGCAGCTGGCCGCCGTCGGGCGTTGCCGGTCGGGCGCTCAGCTGAACGATCGCATCCACGAGCTTCTGTGCGTTCGTGGTGTAGTCGACGAGCCTCTGCGTCTGCCCCATGACCGTGCTGAGCGACATCTCGGCGCGGCCCTGGAGCAGCTGCACGAAATTGACGAGCCCGGAGCGGAAGATGCCTGAGCCGTTGTCGTCGACAATGACGGCGATCTGCATCGGGACGCGCGCCAGTTCCACCTTCAGGACGTCCCGGTCCTTGCCGTCCTCCTTGATGGTGAAATCGTCGGCGACGAGATCGACGACCGGCGCGCCGTTATCCTCCATCGCGGTGACGAAAACTGTATTCGTGCGTCCCTGAGGACTGGCGGGGCTCCCGGGAGGCTGGGACTGCGCCGCAACACTCGTGAGCGCCGCGCAGGCAATCAACGACACCGCCGCCAATGACCGGGCCATGCTCCACCTCCCGGCCTGAGTATAGGCCGCTGCAGGGGTTTTTGACAGGGCCGCACGCGGGCTCGGGCAGGCCCTCCTGGAGTGCCCTGCGAAACGCTGCCCGAGACCCCGCAGAGGCCCGGATTCCGGGCCCCTCCCTGATATATGATGACCGTTCGAATTGCTGCTTCTGGAGGCTCCTGGTGAAACGGATCGGGATGGGGATTGTCGGTGCCGGCTTCGTCGGCCCTCATCACATTGACGCGGTCAGACGGCTGGGGTTCGTCGACGTCGTGGCGATTGCCGGCAGCAGCGATGCCACCGCAAAAGCGAAGGCGGAGGCGCTCGGTGTGCCCAAGGCGTATGGCAGCTACGACGCGCTGCTGAACGACCCCGCCGTCGAGGTGGTGCACAACGCCACGCCCGATTACCTGCACCAGAACGAGCTGTGGATCGGCCGGCGCGACGCGGCCAACGAGATCCTGCAGAAGGATCCGGACTCATCGACGCCGAGGTTCGCGGGTACGCGCACCTGCCGAGCGGCCATCAGGAGTCCTGGGCCGACGCCTTCTGCAACGTCATGCGTGATGTACGAGTTCATCGCCGTCTGGCAAGAGACCGGGCGATGCGCATCCGCCCGCGTTCGCCACGTTCGAAGACGGCTACCGCGCGAACTGCATTGTCGAAGCGATTCTCGACAGCGCGAAAAAGGGCGGCGTCTGGACGAAGGTGAATTACTAACGCAATGCTGAATGCTGAGTGCTGAATGCTGAAGTGAACTGCGAAGGACTTGGCACTTCAGAATTCCATTCAGCAGTCAGCATTCAGCATTCAGCATTACTGAGACACGAGAGCACATGCCGATCACACCGTTCGATCCGAAGTTCATGAAGGTGGGCGTCCTCACGGCCGCCCTGCAGGAGTTGACGCCGCGAGAGGTTCGCGATCCCGATCCCGATCGCGCGATCGAGGAGTGGCTCGACTTTGCCAGCGAGCTGGGCGCGAGCTACATCCAGTTGTCGTCGGCGCTCCATCCGACCGAGTCCGACGTGCCGCCCGAAGCGATGCTGGATCCGGTCGCCAACACGCTCGACTTGCGCAAGCCGTTCGACAAGGACCGCGCACGGCGCGTCGAGGCCTCGCTCAAGACGAGCGGCGTCGGCATCTCCGACGTCGGGTACTTCGACAACCTGCTGCACCACGATCCGGCGATCCGCAAGAAGAAGCACGACTTCATGCTGCGTGCGTTCGACGCGGCGGTGCTGCTCGGCGTGAACGCGGTGTGCGGGTTCGTCGGACGCAACCAGCAGCACAGCATGGACGAAAACCTCGTCGACTTCGAGCAGCAGTTCATCCCGCTGCTGAAGGCGGCCAGGGACCGTGGTCTCACCTACCGCGTCGAGCAGTGCCCGATGCCTGGCTGGACAACGGGCGACAACTGGCACAACAACATCGCCTACACGCCGGGCACATGGATCGCGCTCCACCGCATCTGCGAGAAGCATGGCGTCGGCGATCAGTTCCGGATCCACTACGACCCGTCGCACGCGATCCTGATGGGTCAGGACACGCGGTCGATTTTTCAGTACCTGCAAGGACACGGGCTACAACTTCCTGATCGGCGGGTTCCACGTCAAGGGTCAGGTCACCGATTCGAAGGGGGTCTCGGCCTGGGGCTACGGCGGTCAGACGGTCGAGCGCGGCGACTGGATTGGCGGGAAGCCGTCAGCGAACCCGGTCGATCAGTTGAACGCGTGGAAGAAGCAGGTCGTGCTCGCCGAGCATCGAGCTGCCAGGAACCGCGAAGCACGATCCGCTGGCGTACCTGCAGAATCGAACCGTCGACTGGCTCGATCACCAGCTCGCGGCGCGCGAGCTCCTGCAGCTCGACGTCGCCAACACGCACCTGGTCGTCGAGCACGAGTACCCCAAGGCGCGCATCCAGGACAAGGCCCGGCTCACGCCGATCCTGCAGGGGTCGATTGCGTTCGTCCGCCACATCGACGAGGCCGCGGGCGCCATGTTCGCGCTGCACGAAGTGCTGGCCGCGCAGGGCATCCCGGTCCAGGGAGTGGGGCGGCAGGCGTATCGGACGTAGGAAAGTCGGGCTCAGGGCTCAAGGCTCAGGGCTCAGGCAAAACCTTCGAGACACAGTCGAAGTCTTGCCTGAGCCTTGAGCCCTGAAGCCTTGAGCCTTACTTCGCCGCGAAGCAATAAATCAGCCCCGCGCCGCCCGTCGCGACCAGGTTCTCCTGGCTGCAGCCCTTGGTGGCGTGCGCGGAGTTCCACGACGTCGGGTTCGTGCCGCCACCCTGGCGGTCGTGGTGTCCGACCTGCGCGCTGCCTTCGCCGCTGCTCGTCCAGTTGTTGCAGGTCAACGCATCGCCCGCGAGCGTCCCGTCCAGATTCGAGCCGGTCAGGATGTCGTGCGTGTTCGGCGTGTCGCCGCGGCCGTTGACGACGGCGCCCTTCTCGGTCAGCGAGTTCTCCTTGCTCAGCTTGTTGTTGTCGCTGTGCAGATCGGCGACGCTCGTCGCCACGACGACGCCCTTCGAGTTCTGCCACGGTCCGGCGCCGATGCGGTCCTTCGCGTTGACGGGCTTGGCGCCGCCGACGCTCGAGGTAGGCGCGCCAGGTCCGGTTCCCCGCGCCGGCCGCCTGCGCAAGCTGCTGGCAGTGCTTGTCTGCGCCTTCCACCCGCCAAAGTCCGCACCCTTGCCCGAGCCGACGCTCGTGATGAAGAAGCTCAACCCGCCGGGCGACTGCTGCGCGCCGACCACGCACACGCCCACCATCGCCATCGGTATCGCAAATCGAAACGCCCACGCCTTGCTCATCGCATGCCTCCTGAGTCAGAGGATCGTTGGCAATCCGGGCCGCTCCTGTCAAGGCGGGGACACTCAACCGGGACACTCAACCGGGACAGTCACGCGGGACAGTCACGACCGCGAACCCCGTGCCAGATCAGCCAGAATCGCGCACGCGTGTGCAGGAACTGCGACCGCGTGACCGGCGCGCGGTTGCGATGCTCCTTGACGGGTCGCCTGTACCGTGCCCCCGGGGACACTCAAGGGTGATCGTCCCGGTTGAGTGTCCCCGACAGCGCCACAACGCGCGCGGCGTCGGTGTATGCTCAGCGGGCCCGGGGCGCAGCCCTCGGGATCTCATAGGGACAACGCCCTGATGCACACAGCTTTCCTCGACTCGCCCTTCGACGGCTCGACGGCTGGCGAGCTATGCCGCCGTGGTAATCGTCCTGAATCTCGCTCCATTGTCGGCGCAGCGGGCTGTACCGCGCAAGCCAAGAAGGTCGCGGAGCACTGGGTGACGACCTGGGCGACCTCGCAGCAGATGGTCCGCGTGATTCCGCAGGGCCGCGGCGGCCAACCGCCCTCGGCCGCAGCGAGCCCCGCGGCCCAGGCCGCGGTGGGCCAGGCTCCGGCGGCGCAGACTCCGCCGCCGCACCGCCCACGGCAACTCCAGCCACACCGCCGGCGCCAGCGACAGCTCCCGTGCCACCACTTCAGACGTTCACCAATCAGACCGTCCGGATGATCCTGCGCACGAGCATCGGAGGCCGGCGCGCGCGCGTCAAGCTGTCGAACGCGTTCAACGGCACGCCCGTCGAAATCGGCGCCGCGCACATCGCCGTCCGCGACACCGAAAGAAAGGACTCGGGCATCGTCTCCGGCTCCGATCGCGCGCTGACGTTCGGCGGCCGGCCGTCGATAAAGATGGCGCCGGGCATGGTCGTGGTGAGCGACCCCGTCGAGCTGACGGTCGCGCCGCTCTCCGACCTCGCCGTCAGCCTCTACTTCCCCGGCGATACCGGCGCGCCGACGACGCACGCGACCGGGCTGCGTCCGACCTACATCTCGCGCGAGGGCGACTTCACGGCCAGTCAGACCATCCCTGACGCGACGACGCGGATGTCGTACTACTGGCTCGCCGCCGTCGAGGTCGACGCGCCAGCCGGCACGCCGCTCATCGTCGCCTTCGGCGACTCGATCACCGACGGCGCGCGCTCGACGCCGGACACGCACAACACGTGGCCGGCCATTCTGGCCACGCGCCTGGCCGCCGACAAGGCCACAGCGCACTTCGCCATCGTCAATCAGGGGATCGGCGGAAACCGCGTGCTGACCGACGGCGCCGGCCTCGCCGGCGTGAACGCGCTCGCGCGCTTCGACCGGGACGTGCTCAGCCAGCCCGGCGTGCAGTGGCTGATGATGCTCGAGGGCGTCAACGACATTGGCAGCGCCACCGCGCAGACGGCCAATTCGGTTCCGATCACCGCCGACGATCTGATCTGGGGACTGCGGCAGATCGCCGACCGCGCGCACCAGCACGGGATCAAGGTAGCCGGGTGCACGATTCTCCCGTATGAGGGCGCTGGCTACTTCCGCGAGGAAGGCGAGACGATCCGTCAGAAGGTCAACGAGTGGATCCGGACGTCTGGCGTCTATGACGCCGTCGTCGACTTCGACGCGGCGACGCGCGATCCGGCGAATCCCCGGCGGCTGCGGCCGGAGTTCGATCCCGGCGATCACCTGCACCCGAATGATGCGGGCTACCGGGCGATGGCGGAAGCGGTGGACTTGAGGATCTTCAATCCGAAGGCGCGTGCGGCCACAGCAAGCAAGTCACGGCCGTAGCCCGTCTCGGTCGGCGTCGTGCTAATACCAATCGCCTTACCAGGCCCTGAGAGAAGGAGTACGTCCATGCCTTTACGCTCCGGCGTCTACATCGTGGCCACCCACCGCTGGTACATCGAGCGCACCGTCTGGCTCGTCGCCGGCGTTGTCCTCCTCTGCGCCACAACACTGGCCGCGATCGTCAACCCCCTCTGGATCCTCGCAGTCGTGGCCACGGCTGCGGCGTCCATCGGTGTGTCCCTGACAGGCTTCTGTATCGTGGGCAACGTGCTCGCCCGGCTTGGCTTCACGCCGATGCTCGGTCGGCCCGATTGGGAACCCGGCCAGCTCTGCTTCATGCAGACGGACCGCTGGTATCTCGAACGGCGAATCTGACCTCGCCGTTGGGATTAACCTCACGGTTGCCTCGATCCTGTCCCTGGTCCACAGTCCGTGGTGGCTCCTGTTCACGGGATTCGTCGGCGGGGCCATGGTGTGCGTTCGCGGCCACCGGGTCACTGCATCATGGCGAATGGCCTCTACTGGCTCGGAGCGGAGCCTCGCCTCGCCCCTGTCCGCGAGGCCGGTGCGGACACCGAGACGGCGGCCAGCCGCCCCGCGCGGGCCTGAGCCGCGGATGGCTATTTGTGTCGTGAGACTCGGAAGCGCAAGAGCGCAAGGCGAAGGACCGCGCCTGGGCACCGTGCGGCGGCCGCCCAGGGGCGTTCGCCAAAGCCGAGCATGCGTCGCGCGACTTCTACGACGTCTGGCTCCCCGACCTTGCCCCCTCGGAGCCCCTGGTCAAGCAAGCGCTCGTCGCATCTGATGAGCGAGCATGGGCCGCGTTCGTTCGGCGCTACCGCGCCGAGATGAAGCGACCCGAGGCGACGCGGCTCCTGATCTCCTGGCTGCGCTTCGCACAAGACCAACTTCTCGGTTGGCTGTTATTGCGAAAGCGAAGCCCGTTGTCACCGTTCGGGTACTGAGGGCGCTCTTGCGCGAACACGGAGCCGACATCGCCTGACGTCGCGCTCGACTAGTGCGACTCCCTCGTCACCGTGGACCCCCGGCATCCGACCAGGAAGTCGAAGTCGGCGCCGATGTTCGCCTGCTGCACGTGCGTGACGTAGAGGCCCTGATACCCACCCTTCATCGACGGCTCCGGCGCCTTCCACGCGGCGCGGCGCTTCGCGAGCTCGGCGTCGGACACGTCGAGCGTCAGCCGGCGTCCGGGCACGTCGAGCTCGATCATGTCGCCGTTCTGCACGAGCGCGAGCGGGCCACCGACAGCGGCCTCCGGACAGACGTGCAGAACAACGGTGCCATAGGCAGTGCCGCTCATGCGGGCGTCGGAGATGCGGACCATGTCGGTGACGCCCTTCTCGAGCACCTTCGGCGGCAGGCCCATGTTGCCGACTTCGGCCATGCCGGGATAACCCTTCGGCCCGCAGTTCTTCAGCACGAGGACGCACGTCTCATCGACGTCGAGAGTCGGATCCGCGATGCGCGCGTGGTAGTCCTCGATGGTCTCGAACACGACGGCGCGGCCGCGATGTTTCAGCAGATGGGCGGAGGCGGCTGACGGCTTCAGCACGCCACCGTCCGGCGCCAGATTGCCCGTGAGCACGGCGATGCCGCCGCTCTCGACGAGCGGCTTGTCGAACGGCCGGATCACGTCGGCGTTGTAGTTCGGCGCGTTCTGGCAGTTGTCCCAGATGCTCTTGCCGTTGACCGTCAGCGCGTTCTTGTTGAGCAGGTTCTTCTCGCCGAGCGCCCGCACGATCGTCGGCAGCCCGCCGGCGTAATAGAAGTCCTCCATCAGGTACTTCCCCGACGGCATCAGGTCGAGCAGCGTCGGCACGTCGCGCCCGAACTTGTCCCAGTCCTCGAGCGTGACCTTGACGCCGACGCGCCCGGCCAGCGCCAGCAGATGGATGACCGCGTTGGTCGATCCACCGACCGCGCCGTTGATCCGGATCGCGTTCTCGAACGCTTCCCGCTTGAGAATGTCGGACACCTTCAGGTCCTGGTGCACCATCTCGACGATGCGGCGGCCGGTGAGCTGAGCCATGATCAAGCGCCGCGAATCGGGCGCCGGGATCGCGGCGTTCTGCGGCAGGCTCATCCCGAGCGCCTCGACCTGGGTCGCCATCGTGGAGGCGGTGCCCATGACCATGCAGACGCCCGTCGACCGGCTCATGCTCGTCTGGGCGTCCATGAAGCTCTCCAGGCTCATGCGGCCGGCCCGGACGTCCTCGCTGAAGCGCCAGACGTCGGTGCCCGACCCGATGTCCTGGCCGCAGAACTTGCCGTTGAGCATCGCGCCGCCGGAGAGCACGATCGACGGCAGATCGACGCTGGCGGCGCCCATCATCAGCGCGGGCGTCGTCTTGTCGCAGCCGCAGAGGAGCACAACGCCGTCGATCGGGTTGGCGCGGATCGACTCCTCGACGTCCATGCTGATCAGGTTGCGGAAGAGCATGGCCGTCGGCCGCAGGTTGGTCTCGCCGCTCGACATCACCGGGAACTCGACCGGGAACCCGCCCATCTCCCAGACGCCGCGCTTGACGTGATCGGCGAGCTGGCGGAAGTGCGCGTTGCACGGCGTCAGCTCCGACCACGTGTTGCAGATGCCGATGACCGGCCGGCCGTCGAAGACGTCCTGAGGATAGCCGCGCATCCAGCTGCGATGAATGAATCCGTCCTTGTCCGTGCGCGCGAACCATCCGGCGGATCGGAACGTGCGCTTTTTATCGTCCTTCATGGGTTCCTCACTATACCGGTTTAAATCACAGAGCAGTGTGCAGAGTGCTAGAGTGCGAAGGTGCCTGGTGCCTGGGTGCTTAGGGTGCCACGTGCCAAGGTGCCACGTGCCTGGGGTCCTTGCTCAGGCGTCAATGACGGGCAGCGCACCGTGGCACCAAGCACTCTGGCACTCTAGGCACCGTGGCACCCAGGCACTCTCGCACCCTGGCACCCTAAGCACTTCAGGCACCAGCACCTTCGCACTCTGACACGCTAGAGCAGCCATCCCTACAGCCCGAACAGGCGCGCGGCGTTCGCTTTCAGCACGAGCGGCCGTACGTCGTCACGAATATCGATCTTGCCGAAGTCGGCCAGCCAGCGATCGGGTGTGATCCATGGATAGTCGGATCCGAACAGAACCTTGTGCTTGAGCAGCGTGTTCGCGTATTGCACCAGCGTCGGCGAAAAGTACTTGGGAGACCAGCCGGACAGGTCGATATAGACCTGCCGCTTGTGCAGGCAGACCGAGATCGCTTCGTCCTGCCACGGGAACGATGGGTGCGCGAGGATGATGGGCATGTCGGGAAAGTCGACCGCGACATCATCGATGTGCATCGGGTTGCCGTACTTCAGGCGAACGCCGCCACCGCCGCGCATGCCGGTGCCGATGCCGCTGTGGCCGGTGTGAAACAGCACCGGCAGCTTCGCCTCGGCGAACACCTCGTAGAGCGGATAGGCCAGGCGGTCGTCGGGGAAGAACTGCTGGAGCGGCGGATGCAGCTTCAATCCACGGACGGCTCCGGTCGCGACGAGCCGTTTCGCCTCGGCCACTGCCGATGCGCCGCGCGTGGGATCGACGCTCACGAACGGAATCGCGATGTCGGCATTCGCCGCGGCGAACGCCAGGATGTCGTCGTTCGTCACGTGAGGGCGACCGGTCAGGTGCTCCTCCACCGTGAAGACGACACACGCCATCTTGCGCGACCGGTAGTAGTCGGCCAGCGCCTGCGCGCCCTGGGCTGCCACGTTCGAGCCGAAGTACCTTCTGTGCCGCCGCGTCCGTTTCGGTGGGCTTGGCCTCGTGCTCGAGATGCACGTGGACGTCGATCGCGACGAGATCATCAACATTCATGTGCAGGCTCATTCTCCTCTGATGACGTACGGCGGCGATTGGTCGGCATAGAGATCGTCCACGAGCGCATGGCGCCGGTCGAGGATCGCGCGTTGATTGAGCGATCCCTTGTCGGTGACTTCACCGGCGTCGAGCGACGGCGGCTCTTCGAGCACGATGGCCCGGCCAAGTCGCGTCGCACTACCGGTGGCGACTGCCGCGAAGGTCGCCAGCCGCGCGCGAAGGCAACACCGTACTCCGGAATGGGCGATGACGGCTGACGCCGGCGCTGACGGCGGAAGATCGGGACAGAGGGTCCGGCACGCGTCCACGTCTGGCACGACCAGCATGCCGACCTCGTCGCGGTCGTGCCCCGCGATCACCGCGTCGCGCACGTAGGGCGCAAAGTGCGCGAGGATCTTCGCGCGCAGCGGGCCGACGCTGACCCAGGTGCCCGTCGACAGCTTGAAATCCTCTTTGATCCGCCCGTCGAAGACGAGGCCTTTCGACAGATCGCGCGGATCGACGGGACGCGCGGCGTCGCCCATGCAGTAGAAGCCCTCGTCATCGAACGCCTCGCGGGTCAGGGCGTCCTGCCGCCAGTAGCCCGGCGTCACATTGGGCCCGCGCACGCGAATCTCGAGCTTGGCCCCCCAGGGAACGAGCTTCGCTTCGACTCCTGGAACGGGAAGGCCAATGGCCGAAGTCAACTCGCTCGCCCACGGCCGGCAGATGGCCATCGGCGCCGTCTCCGTCGAGCCGAGTCCGGTGACGAGGACGAGTCGCTCGCCACAGTTCTCGACCGCGATCTCCTGCAGCTCGTCGGCGACGTGCTGCGACAGGCCCGCGGCGGCATAGAAGAGCACTTGCACGCGGTCGAAGAACTTCGATGCGAGCGCCGGGTCGTCGCGAAACGCCCGCACCAGTTCCTCGTAACCTTTCGGCACGTTGAGGTAGACCGTCGGCGCCACTTCGCGCAGGTTGCGGACACTCTCGTCGAACCCGCCAGGCATCGGGCGCCCTTCGTCGAGGTACAGCGACCCGCCGTTGTAGACCACGATCCCCACGTTGTGGTTGCCGCCGAACGTGTGATGCCAGGGCAGCCAGTCGACGAGCACCGGTGGCGCGTCGCCGAGGAACGGCAGCGTCTGCAGGATCGCCTGCTGGTTGCTGCAGATCATGCGGTGCGTATTGATCACGCCCTTTGGGGTCCCCGTCGACCCCGACGTGAACAGGATCTTGGCAACGTCGTCTGGAGCAACCGCCGCGTGCCGCCGATCGACCTCGCTCGTGGGGACTGTCGCGAGGATCGCCTCGAACGACACCGTCTGCCGGCGCATCGTGTGCGTGCTCGTTGAATCGGCGTGCACGATCTCGACGTCAGGTGCGACGGCGGCGTCGAGCGCAGGTGCGAAGCGCTCAGGGTCCGATACGAAGACGAGCGACGGGGACAGCAGTCCGAGGACGTGCTTGAGCGAGGTGAAATCGGTCGACACGAGCGAGTAGGCCGGCGAGACGGGAGCATAGGGCACGCCGACGTGCTGCGCGGCGAGCGCCAGAAGCAGGTGCTCGACGCTGTTGCCCGACAGAATCGCGAGCGGCCGATCGGCCGACAGGCGGCGATCGAGCAGCGCCTGACCCAGGCAACGCACTTTCTCGAACGCGTCTCGGTAAGTGAGGCGTCCGAACGAGCGCCCGCCAGTCCCCGGTTCGATCCGTGTTGTCCGTGGCGTCCGTGGCTCGTGTTGCCCGCGGCCGAGGTTCCACGCCAGCAACGTGCGGTCCGGCGCCTGGCGCGCCCAGTACGCGAGGCGATCGGTCAGGACCGTGGGATAGTCTCCGAGCGGCTGCACGGCGCGGAGGATGACGGTCCCATCCGAACGCTCATCGACGATCGGCGTCAAATCGCCGAGCCGCACGCGTCGCCAGGGACTAACGCGAGGTGCCATCGTTGGTGCCAGGCAGTGAATCGTGAACGGGGGCCGGGCCGTGCATCCGCATGCGGGGCCAGGCCGTGAATCGTGAATCGTCACGTCGGGAACACCTCGAAAGAACCGCTGCGTCACGATTCACTGCCTGACACCATAATGAAGCGCTCATGACAACGACTCAGATCCACACAATCGATGTCGGCCACCTGCTCGACGACGGGCACTGGGGCAACCGCCAGAAGCTGTTCGTGCTGCTGACGGCGCTGACGATCGTCTTCGACGGCATCGACAACCAGCTGCTCGGCATCGCAGTCCCGGCCATGATGCGCGACTGGGCTGTGCCGCGCGGCGCGTTCAGGGCTGTCGTCGCCAGCGGCATGGTCGGCATGATGATCGGCGGCGCGCTCGCCGGCCTCGTCGGCGATCGCATGGGCCGGCGCTTCGCGCTCATCGGCAGCGTCTTCATCTTCGGCGTCCTGACCGCCGGCGCCGCGCTCGTCGACAGCCTCTGGGCCCTCGGTGTCCTGCGCTTCCTGGCCGGACTGGGTCTGGGCGGGGCGATGCCCAATGCGGCCGCGCTCGCTTCCGAGTACGTGCCCCGCCGGCACCGGCCGTTCGCCATCACTCTGACCATCGTCTGCGTCCCGCTCGGCGGCACACTCGCCGCGCTCGTCGCCGGATACGTCATGCCGATATTCGGCTGGCGCACCCTCTTTGTCCTTGGCGGCGCGATGCCTCTTGCCGTCGCCGTCGTGCTCATGCGCTTCCTGCCGGAGTCTCCCCGGTATCTCGCGCGCCACACCGAACGCTGGCCCGAGCTCGAACGCATCCTCGGCCAGATTGGTCACGCCGTCCCGGCCGGCAGCCGATTCGTCGATCTCGGCGAGAAGGCCGTCGCCCGCGCGTCGGTCGGCACGCTCTTCACACCCGACTTCCGCCGCGACACCGTCGCAATCTGGGGAGCGATGTTCGCGTGCATGCTCGCCGTCTACACCGCCTTCAACTGGGTGCCGTCGATGCTCGCCGGCGCCGGCCTCGGCCTGACCGTTGCCAGCAACGGCATCGGCGCTTTCAATCTCGGCGGCGTCGCCGGCGCGATCTGCGGAGGCATCGTCATCGCGCGCATCGGCTCACGGCCCACCATGTTGTCGATTGCCGCGGCCGCCGTCGCCGGCGCCGTGGTGCTGGCGCTGATGCCCATCACCGCCACCTCCAACGCATTCCCAATCGTCGTGATGCTCGGCGTCACCGGCGCGGCCATCAACGCCATCCAGACGACGCTCTACGCCCTCGCCGCGCACGTGTACCCGACCACCGTTCGCGCGACAGGTGTGGGCACGGCCGTCGCCTTTGGTCGCGTCGGCGGCGTCATGAGCTCCTACGCCGGCGAGTGGGCGCTCGGCGCCGGCGGCAGCCGCGCGTTCTTCGCGCTCATGGCCGCGTCCATGGCCGTCGTCTTCGTCTGCCTGTCGCTTGTCGGGCGGCATGTTCCGCGGCGTGAACGCTGAATCGGTTGTTCAAGTCCGTCACGCAGAACACGGGGCTAGC
Organism: uncultured Acidobacteriota bacterium; assembly: GCA_963776315.1. Lineage (GTDB taxonomy): Bacteria > Acidobacteriota > Vicinamibacteria > Vicinamibacterales > 2-12-FULL-66-21 > DATBJJ01. The sequence continues at coordinate 254,294 of CAVZMJ010000025.1, read as the reverse complement.
GGCCCACCACGATGGCCACGATGCGACGATGACCACGATGGATGTCGAAGTTCTGCGCATCGTGAACATCGTGTCATCGTGTTCTTCGTGACCGCCAGCGGCGCGTGACGGGCTCGAGCGTTCTATCCCCACACCTCCCTCGCCGTTTCCACGATCAGCGAGAGCTTCGCCATCTCTTCCTCGATCGTCAGCGCATTCCCCTCGACAGTCGACGAGAAACCGCACTGCGGGCTCAGGCACAGCTGATCGAGCGGCACGAACTTCGACGCCTCGTCGATCCGGCGCTTGAGGTTGTCCTTCTGCTCGAGCACGCCCTTCTTGGTCGTCACGAGGCCCAGGACGACGAACTTGCCAGGGGGCACGAAACGCAGCGGCTCGAACCCCCCCGACCTCGCGTCGTCGTACTCGAGGAAGAACCCGTCGACGTTCAACTGGTTGAACAGCGCGTCTGCCACGTGCTCGTAGCTCCCGGTTGCGACCCAGGACGATTTGAAGTTGCCGCGGCACATGTGCGTGCACACCCGCATCGCCGGGGGCTTTTTCGCGAGGGCCGCATTGATGTGCCGGATGTAGGTGACGTGCTGATGGTCGCCGTCTCCTCCGAGTCCCTTGACGTATTCGCGCTGCGACGGATCGTTGAGATACGCCAGGCTGGTATCGTCGAGTTGGAGGTACGTGCAGCCAAGCGTCCCAAGCTCTTCGATCTGGTTGGCGTACACCTGCTCCAGATCGCGCCAGAACTCCTCGATGTCTGGATAGACCGCCTGATCGATCGCCGCGCGGCCCCCGCGGTAGTGGACCATGCTCGGCGACGGAATCGTCAGCTTCGGCGTTCGCTTCGCGACCGAGCGGAGGAACACGAAGTCGTCTGCGAAGATGCACCTGTCAAGCTTGAGCTTGCCGGTCACCCGCATTGCCGCAGGCGTGAACTCGATGTCTCCCTTTTCGTTGTGAAACTGGACCTTGAGGTTGTCGTGCGCCTTGGTGATGCCGCCGATCTGGTAGATGAAGTCCATGTGCCAGGACGCCCGCCGGTATTCACCGTCGGTCACCCCCTGGAGGCCGATGTCCTCCTGCATGCGGACGACGGCTCGGACGGCGGTGTCCTCGATCCGGCGCTTCTCCCCGTCCGTAATGCGGCCCTGCGCGTAGTCGGCTCGAGCCCGCAGCACGTCGGGCGTGCGCAGCAGGCTGCCGACATGGTCGGCTCGGAACGGAGGAAAGGTATGCATGCAGAAATGTCCGTGGCGAATGGTTCCGGTCTCAGATTCAATCACAACTGAGGCGTAATTGCGTCGACCATTTCCGTTCTTGCATGCAGAGTGACGCCGTGCTACGGTTCCTGTCATCAGAGAAGGCCTCGCTTGAACCATCGCGGCTCCACGCTCGAATCCCAGACCCTTCGCGCCCTCCTCGAGATGCGCGAGCTCATCCTCCGGGGCACGTTCCGGCCGGGCGAACGCCTGCGCGAAGTGCCTCTGGCGGCACGCCTTAGCGTCTCTCGCACTCCCCTGCGGCTGGTGCTCGACCGGCTCGCCCAGGAAGGGCTGCTCAAAGCACGTCCAACCGGAGGGTTTGTCGCGAGCGAGTTCACCGTGGAAGACATCCGGGATGCCATCGAGATCCGGGGCGTCCTCGAGGGGGCGGCGGCGCGGCGGGCCGCCGAACGGCCCAGGGACCCCGACGCCGTGGCCAGGCTGCGCGAGTGCATCGTGGCCCTCGATGCCCTCGTCCGCGAAACCCCCAGCGACATCGAGTTCTTTGCCCGCTACATCGACCTCAACGGGCAGTTCCACGCGCTTGTGCTGGACATGGCGAAGAGCGCTATGCTCAGTCGTTCCATGGAGCACGTGCTGACCCTTCCATTCGCCTCGCCGAATGCGTTCTTCCTCACGGAGACCGAAACGCAGGAGGGCCGCGAGACGATCGTGCTGTCCCAAGCCCACCACCGCGCGATCGCCAACGCGATAGTTGACGGAGAGGGCGCCCGCGCCGAGGCGCTCGCGCGGGAGCACTCGCGGCTGGCCCGCACGAACCTCGAGACGGCGCTGAAGGAGCGCACGCTCACTCGTATTCCCGGTGCATCGCTCATCAAGTTTCCGGAGGCTATCTGACATGACGCGCTTTACACATCTCCGCCTTGCCGTGGCCGTCGCGCTGCTGGCGGTCTGGGGGGCGGGCGTAACGCTCAGCTCGCAGCGGTCGACCTCGAGCCGCGCCGCGACCGCGATGACGACTGCCGCCACCAAGTGGCTCGAGGCGTTGACGCCCGAGCAGCGCCAGCAGGCGACATTCGCCAACGACGCCGAAGAAAAGGTCCGCTGGAACTTCATCCCGACCAATATGTGGCCGCGGAAGGGCGTGCCCTGGAAGGAAATGAGCGAGCCCCAGCGCACGCTCGCGCACGAGTTGCTCAAGGCCGGCCTCAGTCAGAAGGGTTACCTCACGGCCACGTCGATCATGGAGCTCGAGACCATCCTGCATGCGATCGAGAACTCGGATGGCCGGAAGGGCGCCAACGTCCGTGACCCCGAGCTCTACTTCTTCACCATCTTCGGTGCGCCGTCGGCCAAGAGCGTGTGGGGCTGGCGCGTCGAAGGCCATCACGTCTCGCTGCACTTCACGATCTCCAACAACACGGCGGTCGCGAATACGCCGGCGTTCTTCGGGACCAATCCCGCCGAGGTGCGCGTCGAAGGGCCGAAGAAAGGCTTGCGCATTCTCGGCTCGATGGAGGACGCGGCGCGGGCGCTGCTGGCAACGCTCGACGACGCCCAGCGCGCAACGGCGATCTACGACAAGGTCGCACCGGGAGACATCCTTACGAAGAACAACCCGACGTTCGAGGCCCAGGCGCCGGGTGTCCCTGCCGCCAGCCTCAAACCGCGCACAGCGCGATCTGCTGATGAAGCTGATCGAGACCTACACGGTCCAGATGGCCGACGACGTCGCCGCCGATCGCCTCGCCAGGATCAAACAGGCGGGCGTAGAGAAGGTCACGTTCGCCTGGGCGGGCGAGACCGAAGTCGGCAAGAAGCACTACTACCGGATTCAGGGCCCGACGTTCCTCGTCGAGTACGACAACACGCAGAACGACGGCAATCACGTGCACTCGGTCTGGCGCGACTTCACGGGCGACTTCGGCCGCGACCTGCTGCGCGAGCACGTCAAGGGCGTGCCGCACTAGTCGGGGACACTCAACCGGGACACTCAACCGGGACAGTCACGGGGGACACTCAACGTTGAGTGTCCCCGCCTTCTGGCGCACCACCACTAGTAGAGAATGCGTACCCTTGCGCCTGCGGCGGGCTGAACAGCGCTGACGGGACGCCGGCGCCGCGAGGATCCAGCCTCCGCTTGGCGCAGATACACGGGCGGGGACACTCAATCGTGACTGTCCCGGTTGAGTGTCCCCGCCTTCAGACGTCAACGTGTACGGGCCGGCAGCCGTATTGAGGGGATATGTCTTCGTTGATCAGACTTGGGATCAGGCTCGGTCTCGCGGGCCTGCTTCTCGTCGTTGCCATGTCGGGGCTGCAGGCCACCCAGAACCCGCCGCCGGCCCAGAATCCGCCGGCGACGCCACCGCCGGCCACGCCTCCCGCCCAACCCGCCGGTGGATCGGCCCAGCCCGGTCTTGGACGCGGCGGACGAGGCAACCCGGCGGCCGGGCTTGTCGCGCAGTTCTGCGCCTCGTGTCACGGGCCGACGCTACAGGGCGGCTCCGCCCCGAGCCTCATGGACGACGAATGGAAGTACGGATCCGACGACGCAAGCATCGCGGCGAACATCCGCGACGGGAAGCCGGGCACGCCGATGGCGCCCTTCAAGGACCTCATCACCGACGAGCAGATCCGGCAGATCGTGTTCTACATCCGCGATCAGGCCGGCCAGCTCAAGGGCAAGCCCGAGACGAAGGTCGATCCGGAAGACGCGATCCTCAAGACCGAGAAGCAGACGGTCAAGCTCGAGGTAGTCGCCAAGGATCTCGAAACCCCCTGGGGCATCGCCTTCCTTCCGGACGGACGACTCCTCATCACCGAGCGGCCAGGCCGGCTCCGCATCGTCGAGAACGGCAAGCTCCTGCCTCCGGTGACGGGCACGCCCGACGTGTGGGTGCGGCAGGATGGCGGGCTCTTCGATGTCGAGGTTCATCCGGACTACGCGCGTAACGGCTGGATCTATCTGTCATTCTCGGAGACCCTGCCCGGCTCCAAGGCTCCCGAGCCTGACCCGGCGGCAGCGCCCGCGCCTCAGGGCCGGGGCGGCCCGCCGAGCCCGCCGTCGATGACGGTCATCGTGCGCGGGAAGATCCGCAACAACGCGTGGGTCGACCAGCAGGTGATCTTCAGAGGCGCGCCCGAGCTCTACTCGTCCGCGGACTTCCACTACGGATCCCGGTTCACGTTCGATCGCGAGGGTCATCTGTTCTACTCGATCGGCGACAAGGGCCGGCCCGAGAGCGCACAGGACCTCTCGATGCCCACGGGCAAGGTGCACCGCGTGAATGACGATGGATCGGTGCCCAAAGACAACCCGTTCGTGAAGACGCCGGGTGCGGTCGGATCGATCTGGAGCTACGGCCACCGCAATCCGCAGGGCTTCGCTTTCGACCCGGTGACGAACAAGCTGTGGGAGACCGAGCATGGCCCGACCGGCGGCGATGAGCTGAACCTCATCGAGCCGGGCAAGAACTACGGATGGGCGGTCGTGTCGTACGGCATGCAGCCCGGCATCACCAAGTCCGAGCAGGAGGGAATGGTTTCCCCCAAGGCCTATTGGACGCCGACGCTGGCGCCCGCGGGCATTGTCTTCTACAAGGGCTCCCGCTACCCGGGCTGGCAGAACAGTCTCTTCGTGACGGGCCTCGGCGGCCAGCAGCTCCGTCGCATCGAGATCACCAAGGACGTGGTCACTCGCCAGGAAGTGATCTTCAACCAGTACGGTCGCGTGCGCGACATCATCATCGGACCCGACGGATATCTTTACGTCGCGTTGAGCCTGCCGGGACGGCGACTGTCGGACACGACGGCTGGTGTCGTCGTTCGCATGTTGCCGCAGTAGAGCGTGGACAACACGGAGAACCGGGACGGCGTTCCTGAATGACGTCCGACTCGACGAACCCGTGACATCTCGTGTGCGACTGAAGGGGCGGGAAGTAGTGAGGTTGGCAATCATTGAACGTAGAACGTCGTAGTGCACAAGCGCGCCATTTTGGCGACGCTCTAGGAGGATGTATGGACTCGAGGCTTTCGACCGCCTCCCGCTATCTGCTGACCGTGGCTGGATGCACGGCAACGCTGATGGCGGGTGGCATGAGTTGGGTGACGGCGCAGCAGCCGCCCCAGGCGCCCGCAGGGCAGGCCCAGCAGGGCCGCGGTGGTGGCGGGGGGCGTGGCAACGCCGGCCCGGCCATCTTTACCGTCGTCGACGCCAACAAGGACGGCGCCGTCACGCGCGACGAGATGAAGTCGACATTCGACAAGTGGTTCACGGAGTGGGATAGCGCCAAGACCGGCCTCCTGACGCAGGAACAGCTGCTGGCGGGCTTGAATGCGGCGCTTCCCGCGCCGGCGCCACCCGCCGGCTTCCAGGGGGGCGGTCGCGGCGGGCAGAATCAGACGCCCAACCCCGAACATGTGCAAGCCATGATGGCCGCGCTCCCGGCGACGGCTCCGGCCAAGCCGAAGCAGCCACGCAAGGTGCTCGTGCTCGGCAAGGCCGCCGGCTTCGTGCACTCGTCCATCCCCATCGCAGGGCGAACAATCGAAGAACTGGGCAAGAAGACCGGCGCCTGGAGCACGACCATCACCTACGACCCGGCCGACATCAACGAAGCAAACCTCAAGCAGTACGACGCCATCTTCCTGGCGAGCACGACCGGCGCGTTCCTCGACGATCCCAACGACGCGGCGGCGACGGCGGCGCGCCGGAAGGCGCTCCTCGACTTCGTGCGCGGCGGCAAGGGTCTCGCGGGGATCCACGCGGCCACGGACTCGTATCATCAGAGCCGGCCTGCTGCTGACGCCCCTGCCGGCGGCGCGCGCGCGGCAGGTCCAGGCGGCGCTCCGGGCGGCCGTGGCGGCGGATTTGGCGGACGCGGCGGACAGGGTGGAGCCGTCGTCGCACAGTTCCTCGCCCAGGGCGACAAGAACGCAGATCAGAAGATCAGCCGCGAAGAGTTCGGGGGCTTGGCTGACACTTGGTACACCAAGCTCGATACCGACAACTCCGGCCGCGTGAGCCAGGCGGACTTCCCGCAGCGCTTCGCCGCGCTGATGCCGGCGCCGCCCGCGCCGCCGGCGCCAGCGACGCCTGTTCGCGGCAATGGCCAGGCGCCCGCAACACAGCTCGGGCCGGACAATCAGGTTGGCACGTGGCCGGAGTTCAACACGATGATCGGCGGCTTCTTCAAGTTCCACTGGAACGACGGCCAGGAGATCACGGTCAAGGTCGACGAGCCGAACAGCCCGCTGACGACGATGTTCAAGGGCAAGCCGCAGCTCGTCATCGTTGACGAGACATACACGATGGGCCGCGAGACGTACTCGCGCAAGAATCTTCGCGTGCTCACGAGCATCGACTACGCGAAGATGCTCCCCGAAGACAAGGCCAAGGAGTCGAACCCGAGGCCCGATGGCGACTACGCGCTCAGCTGGATCCGTCGCGAAGGCAAAGGCCGCGTCTTCTACGAGGCGCATGGCCACAACGAGAAGATCTACGCGATCACGCCGATGCTCGAGCACGTCCTTGCCGGAATGCAGTATGTTCTCGGTGACCTGCAGGCCGACGACAGCCCGAGCCAGAAGTAGACATTTCTCTCATCGCAAAAAAAGGCGGCCGCGTCCCGATGGCAACACTTGACCACGACGCCATCAGCGCGGCCGCCACTCTCCTCTGGCGGCACTGGACGGCCGGCACCCGAATTCCCCAGCTCCCCGAATACTGCCGCCCCGCCGACCGTTCGGACGGCTTCGCCATCCAGGCTGCCGTCGCGGCACTCTCAGGTCAGCGTGTCATCGGCTGGAAGATTGCCGCCACGAGCCTCGTCGGACAGGCGCACATCGGCGTCGACGGCCCGCTCGCGGGACGGCTCTTGAGCAGCCGCGTGATGACGATCACCAGGGACCGATCCGCGCCCGCGCCGACGTCGCTCGACGGCAACGCGATGCGCGTCGCCGAAGCGGAATTCGCGTTCCGCCTGAGGGCTTCGCTCCCGGCGCGTGAGCGCGTCTACGGCGTTCAGGAGGTGCTCGACGCCGTCGAGTCCATGCACCCCGCCATTGAAATCCCTGACTCGCGGTACGACGACTTCGCGCACGTCGGCGCCCCGCAGCTCATCGCCGACACCGCCTGCGCCTGCTGGCTCTTCGTCGGCGAAGCAACGACGGCCGATTGGCGGGAGCAGGACCTCGCGGCCCATGTCGTCGAAACGTTTCTCAACAATCGAGCCGCAGAGCGCGGACTCGGCGCCAACGTCCTGCGCGACCCGCGCCTCGCGCTGACCTGGCTCGCCAACGAGCTCCGAACCTACGGCCGTGGCCTGACCGCGGGTGATCTCGTCACGACAGGCACGTGCATCACGCCGGTTGCGATCGCCCCAGGGGACAGGTTCCGCGTGGATTTTGGTGAGTTTGGCTCTTTACAGGTGGATTTGGTGTAGCTTCAGCGTTCTGTCAGCATTTATCAATGCTCGCGGGGCCCCACCCCCGCTCGCTCTCGCGCGGCGACTTCGCGCCGCGCTCGGGCCGCAGGCGCTGCCGAATGTAGACCTGCGCACAATTCCCGCATCAGCCCGGCACGACCACTGAGATGTGGGGTCTTTGTCTCTGTCCGCATTTATCAATGCTCGCGGGGCCTCGCCTTCGCGACACTACGGCGCAGCTCGCCGCAGCCTTGGCGGAGGCTGGTGGCGCCGCGCTCGGGCCGCAGGCGCTGCCGATACAACACCTGTCGCAAAATTCCACGGCAGTCCGGCACAACCACTGAGATGTGGCGTCTTTTGTCTCTGTCCGCATTCATCACTGCGTTTGGGGCCCTCCGCCTCCGCGCGCCGATCAATCCATGCGCGCTACGGCGAGACCTCGCCGTAGCTGGTCGCCTTAACCTCCGCGACCAGCGGAGGCGGGCACCCCCAAACGCTCTCGCGCGGCGACTACGCGCCGCGCTCGGGCCGCAGGCGCTACTGTCTGTGGCTGCCAGGTGGGTCCTACCCCACCTTCAGCAACAACTTCCCTGTCGTCTTCCGCCCCTCGAGATCGCGATGCGCGCTCGCGGCTTCTGACAGTGGGTACGTTCCCGAGATACGTACCTTGACTGCTCCGGAGGCGACGTAGCCGAGGACGTCGCCGACGCGCCAGAGCAGCTCCTGGCGATCGAGCAGGTGGTGCGCGAGGCTCGGACGCGTGAGGAACAGCGAGCCGCGCGCGTTGAGGATGGCCGGATCGAAAGGCGGCACCGAGCCGCTCGACTGCCCGAAGAGCGCCATCGTGCCGCGCGGGCGCAGCACGCTCAGGCTCTTGTCGAACGTCGTCTTGCCGACCGAATCGTAGACGACATCCACGCCGCGGCCGTCGGTGAGGCGCTTCACCTCGGCCTCGAAGTCGTTGGTCGTATAGTTGATCGTCTCGTCGGCTCCGAGCTGGCGCACCAACCGCGCCTTTTCCTCGGTCGACACCGTACCAAAGACCCGCGCGCCGAGGTGTCTGGCCATCTGCACGATGAGCCCGCCGGTCCCGCCGGCGGCCGCGTGCACGAGACACGTGTCGCCGGCCTTCAGCGGAAAGGTCGAGTGCGTCAGGTAGTGCGCCGTCGTGCCCTGAAGCATGACCGCTGCGGCGGTTGCGAAATCCACTTCGGCGGGAATCCTGACGAGTTGGGCGGCCGGCACGAGCGCGTACTCCGCGTACGAGCCGCGCACCATCGCGTAGGCGACGCGGTCGCCCGGGACAACGTCGGTGACCTCACTCCCGACGCTCTCGATCGTGCCCGACGCCTCGCTGCCGAGAGCGATCGGCGTCTCCGCCTTGTAGAGTCCGGTGCGGAAGTAGACGTCGATGAAGTTGACTCCTGTGTACGCGACGGCGACCACGGCATCCTTCGGGCCTGGAATCGGCTTCGCCGCCTCGACGAGCATCATCTGCTCGGGACCGCCCGGCGCTTCAACAACTACGCGTTTCATTGGCCTGCTCTCACGTTCTCGCGCCTGTATGCGCGCGCCAGAAGCGACACGGGATGTGCGACGTCCATCGCCTGGCCGGCGTCGCGCAAGCCCCTGGCAATCTGCAGATGACACCCCGGATTGGCGGTTGCGACGAGGCTCGCACGTGTCGTCCTCAGGTGACCGACTTTTCTCTGCAGCAGGGCGTCGGCCTGCGCCGGCTGGGTCAGCGCGTAGACACCCGCGCTTCCGCAACACCACGTCGACTCGGTCAGCTCGACAAGCGACACGCCCGGCAGCAAGCGAAGGAGCGCCCGCGGCTGGCGTGACACCTTCTGCCCGTGGGCGAGATGACAGGAGTCGTGGTATGTGACGCTGACAGCGTCGTCGAACGGCGCAGCAGATGGCGCGCGACAGCCGACCTGGACCAGCCACTCGTGCACATCTTTCAGCTTCGTATCCCACGCCCGCGCCCGATCGCGGTAGCTGGAATCGGACTCGAGCAGGTGGCCGTAGTGCCGCAAGTGCGACCCGCAGCCGCCGGCGTTCGTGATGATCGCATCGTAGCGCTCGAGTGGAAAGAGATCGATCATCCGGCGCGCCTGATCCCGGGCCAGATCCAGCTCTCCGTTGTGCGCGTGCAGGGATCCACAGCAGGGCTGCGACGATGGCGTGTCGACCGCGCAGCCGTTGGCGAGGAGCACATCCGCTGTATCGCGGTTGACGTTCGAGAAGACGAGGTCCTGAATGCAGCCGGTCAGGAGCGCAACACGATAGCGCGTCTCGCCGCGCGGTGATTCGCTCGGCGCAATCAGGCGATTCGAGAACATGGCCGCCATCCACGGCGTCTGCGGCTCCAACCGGCGCAGCGTCGCAGGCAGAAACATCGTCAAACCGAACGTGCGGACCGCGGCCTCGAGTCCGCTCCGCTGGTAGAGGCGCGTGAGCGTGCCGACTGCGCGCATGGCGCGCGGGTTCCTGAAGAGAAAGCCGAGCGTCAGCGCGCGCCAGACGTTCCGCGCCGGCGCATCGTTGATGCCCGACTGCTCGATGTCGCTTCGCGCCGTCTCGAAGAGCTCGGTGTAGTTTACGCCCGCCGGGCATGCCGTCTGGCAGGCGAGACACCCGAGGCAATAGCTCATCTCGTCGGCGAAGGCCTGGGTGACTTCCAGCTCGTCGTCCGCGATCGCCCTCATGAGCGCGATGCGTCCGCGAGGACTGTTCCGTTCGCGCTTGGTCGCGTCGTACGTCGGGCACGTCGGCAGGCACATGCCGCAATGCATGCACTGCTGAAGGACCGAGTAGTCGAGGGTGTGGAGGGTGGGCATTGGGGACGGGGGGCTTTAGGCTCTAGGCTTTGGGCTCTAGGAAGAACATGCTGATCTAAATTCCTCGCTGGTGAAGCTTGGACAGTGAGCTTTGCCTAAAGCCAAAAGCCTAGAGCCGAGAGCCTACTTCAATCGAAGATTTTCCCTGGATTCAGCAACCCCTTCGGATCGAGCGCATGCTTGACCTGACGCATGAGCCCGAAGCTGGCGTCGCCCATCTGCTGGCGCAGCCACGGCTTCTTGGCCAGGCCGATGCCGTGCTCGCCGGTGATCGTGCCGCCGAGCTCGAGGGTGCGGTTCATGATCGCGTCGAACGCGCGGTGCACGCGGCCCATTTCGTCCGTGTCGCGCTCGTCGGTCAGAAACGTCGGATGCAGGTTGCCGTCGCCCATGTGGCCGAAGGTGCCGATCTGCAGGTTGAAGGCGGCCGCGGTATCCGCGATGAACCTCACCATCGTCGCCAGCTCGCTGCGCGGCACGGTGACGTCCTCGAGGATCGTCGTCGGCCTCCGGCGCGCGAGCGCCGCGAACGCATTGCGGCGCGCGGCCGCGAGCTGCACGCCCTCGGCGTCGTCTCGCGCGGTGCGCACGTCGCGGGCGCGATGCGCGCGCGCGATCGCCTCCATCCGCGCGGCTTCGTCCGCGACCGCCGCCGGATGGCCGTCGGTTTCCATCAGGAGCACCGCTTCGCAGTCGGTCGGCAACCCGACGTGCGCGTACTCCTCGACGCAACCGGCCGTCATCCGGTCGAGAAACTCCAGCGTGCAGGGAATGATGCGGGCGGCGATGATGGCGGAGACGGTCGCGGCGGCGTCCTCGATGCTGTCGTAGAGCGCCAGCATCGTCCGTCGCGCGGCCGGCCGCGGCACCAGCTTGAGCAGCACCTCGGTGATGATGCCGAGCGTGCCCTCCGATCCCACGAAGAGATCCTTGAGCGAGTAGCCGGCGACGTCTTTCACGCACGCGGTGCCGAGCCGCGCCACCTGGCCGTCAGCCAGGACGACTTCCAGGCCCATGACGTAGTCGCGCGTCACGCCGTACTTGAGCCCGCGCAGGCCGCCGGAGTTCTCGGCCACGTTGCCGCCGATCGTGCTGATGCGCTGCGAGCCGGGATCGGGCGGGTAGAACAGGCCATGTCGCGACGCGGCCTCGTCGATGCGCTGGTTCGTCACGCCTGGCTGCGCGCGCAGCGTGAGGTTGCGCGGATCGACGTCGAGAATCGTGTCCATCTGCGTGAGGCAGAGCACCAGGCACCCGGGGCTCGGCACGCTGCCGCCGCTCAGTCCCGTTCCCGACCCGCGCGTGACGATCGGCGTGCCGCTCGAGGCCGCCAGCCGGACACACTCGGACACCTGCGCCGTCGTCCGCGGAAAGACGACCGCGGACGGCCGCACCCTCAACGCGGCCGTGCCGTCGAAGCTGTACGGAATGAGATCTTCCGCCCGCGTCAGGACCGCATCGGCGCCGACGATGGAAGTGAGGCCCTCGATGGTGGAGTGCGGCGGAGGCATGAATCAGTCCCTTTGCGCTGAACGACCAGCGGTCAGCGGCACCGAACAGGAGACGCACGGACGGCATTCACGATGGCCACGATGAGACGACCGGCCTTCGTCCAAGCTCCGGCGGTCCGCCGAAGCTTCTCGCGAAGGCGGATGGACACGATGAGCACGCCTCGGAACGAGACATCGTGAGCATCGTGTCATCGTGGTCATCGTGAATGTTGGCCGTCGGCCCGTTCAGCCACGAATACCGTGACCTAGGCGACGACCCGCTGCCGCTGCTCGCCCAAGCCCGTCGACGCCGAGCCGCATGACGTTGCCGGCGCGCAGGAACACCGGCGGCTTCTGGCCGGCGCCGACGCCGGGCGGCGTGCCGGTGGTGATGATGTCGCCAGGCTGCAGGCTCATGAAGCGGCTCAGGTAGCTGACGAGGAACTGCACCCCGAACACCATCGTCTTCGTCGTGCCGTTCTGGTACCGATGTCCGTCGACCTCGAGCCACAACTTGAGGTTCTGGCAGTCGGCGATCTCGTCGGCGGTCACGAGCCACGGCCCGATCGGTCCGAACGTGTCGGCGCTCTTGCCCTTCACCCACTGACCGGTGCCCTCGAGCTGAAACGCGCGCTCGGAGAGATCGTTGACGACGCAGAAGCCGGCGACGTGCGACATCGCGTCGGCCTCGCTCACGTACTTGGCGGCCTTGCCGATGACGACGCCGAGCTCGACTTCCCAGTCGCTCTTCAGCGATCCCCGCGGCAGCTCGACGTCGTCGTACGGACCCGAGATGCTCGAGGTCGCCTTCATGAAGATGATCGGCTCGACCGGCACGGCCATGTTCGACTCGGCCGCGTGATCGGAGTAGTTCAGCCCCACGCAGACGAACTTCCCCACGCCGCCGACGCACGGCCCGATCCGCGGCGATCCGGTAACGGCAGGTAATCCGGCCGCGTCGATCCTGCGAATCCTGGCGAGCGAATCCGGCAGCAACGCATCCCCGGCAATATCGGTCACGACCGACGACAGGTCCCTGATGACGCCCGTCGCATCGAGCAGCGCCGGCCGTTCCTTTCCTGGTGTTCCCACACGGAGCAGTTTCATGGTCTTTACTATACATGGCGTTTTGCATGCAGACCAAAGTCATGCTAGTGTCGCGTCTCCAGACTTTGCACGCATCAGGACCGAAGTGTCGGCGCTCACCAAGTAAGAACCGGAGAACTGTATGCAGAAAGCGCGACTCCTCGTATTCGCCAGTTTGATCATCCTTATCGTCGGAGTGCTCAGCATCGCGCTCGCGCGCGTGTCCGCGCAGGCCGGGCAGCGGGGCGCCACTCCCCCGACTGCGACCCAGACAGAGGCTGCGGATCCCGGCCCCCGGATACCTGACGGGTTCACGCCGATCTTCAACGGCAAGGATCTCACCGGCTGGCATGTCAGCAAGACGAATCACCACGGCACGACGCCGGACTACCACGTGCTCCACGGCCTCATCGTCGGCACCCAGAACCCTCGCGGGAAGGGTGGGATCCTCCTCACGGACAAGAAGTACAAGAACGTCGAGGTCTACATGGAGATCAAGCCCGACTGGGGATGCGACAGCGGGCTGTTCCTGCGCTCGAGCGAAGCCGGCGAGGCGTATCAGGTCACGCTCGACTACCTGCCGGGCGGCGGCATGGGCGGCATCTACGGCGAGCGCCTGACCGGCGTGCAGAACGCCACCGCAGCCGCGGCCGCCGCGAAGCTCTCCGACGAAGAGCGGGCCGCGCAGGCGAAGCTGCGGGCCGAGACCTGGCAGAAGGCGTGGAAGCGCGAAGCGTGGAACACCATCCGCGCACGGATCACGGGCGACGTTCCGCACATCACCGTCTGGATCAACGATCAGCTGATCACGGACTTCACCGACACCGCGAACCACGCCGCCGGCGGCGCGACCGACGGAATGATCGCCATCCAGATGCACTTCAGCGACGAAAAGACGCAGCGGTGGGTCGACGGCGGCTTCTGGCGCTGGCGGACCATCGCGGTCAAAGAGCTGCCGGCGCAATAGGTCTGCGTCGACAACGCTGGACGGATCATCACGAGGATCTCGAAGACTGGCAGATCACGAAGCCGATGGTTCGCGAGCTTTGCTGCTTCGCGGCATTCGTGAGTGAGCAGTGACGTGACAGTTTCTTACCCATGGACGCCACACCCTCGAAAGCGCGATACGTCGTCACCGCGTTTGCGGTGAGCCTCGCCGTCATCACCTACATCGATCGCGTCGGCATCGCGGTCGCCGCGCCCCTCATCAGCAAGGATCTGGCGCTGACGACGATTCAGATGGGCTGGGCGCTGTCCGCATTCGGCTGGGCGTACGCGGTCTTCGAGATCCCAGGCGGCTGGCTGGGCGACAAGATTGGGCCGCGCCGCGTGCTCATGCGGATCGTCCTGTGGTGGTCGTTCTTCACTGCGGCGACCGGATGGGTGTGGAGCGCGCCCTCGCTCATCGCCACGCGCTCGCTCTTCGGCGCCGGTGAGGCCGGGGCGTTCCCCAACCTGACGCGCGTGCTGACGATCTGGCTGCCCGTCAAGGAGCGCGAGCGCGCGCAGGCGGTCGTCTGGCTCGCGACGCGCATCAGCGGCGCCTTCACGCCGATCCTGGTGGCCCTGCTCATCTCGGCGATCTCGTGGCGCCGGACGTTCGAAGTCTTCGGCGTCATCGGGGCCATCTGGGCGATCCTGTTCTATCGGTGGTACCGCGACACGCCGAGTGAGCATCCCAGCGTGAACGAGGCCGAGCTTGCGCTGCTCCCGCCGGCAAAGGACACCGCCATCGCGCACGGCGGCGTGCCCTGGGGCGTCATCTTCTCCAACCGGCACGTCTGGCTGCTCTCGATCCAGTACATGTGCCTGGCCTACGGGTGGTGGTTCTACATCAACTGGCTGCCCACCTACCTCCGCACCGCCCGCGGGGCGAGCTTCAACATGGGCGCGCTGCTCTCCGGCCTGCCGCTGCTGCTCGGCGGCGCCGGATGCCTCGTCTCGGCCTTCCTCGTCCCCCGACTCACGAAGCGGTACGGCAGCGTCTCGCTCGCGCGCCGCATCATCGCCGTCACGGGATTCGTCGGCGCCTCGACCTGCATCGTCATCTTCACGCGCATCGCCGACCCGGTGCAGGCGATGTTCGTCCTCGGCATGGCGGGGTTCTTCAACGACTTCGTGATGCCCGCGGCGTGGGCGAGCACGATGGACATCGGCGGCCGTTATGCGGGCACGGTGTCTGGCGCGATGAACATGATGGGCAGCATCGCCGGCGCGCTGTCGGTCACGGTGGTGGGATATCTGCTCGCGTGGACGTCCGGCAACTGGACGCTGACGTTCTACCTCTCGTCGAGCATCTACCTCGTGGGGGCCGTTTGCTGGCTATTTCTGGATTCGCATAGCCCGGTCGATAGGGCGGCGACGGTTTAGCAATCCGCGGCTTCCGGCCTCTCAGCCACATCGCCGCGGACGGTAAGTATACGTGAGTCGGCACTTGCGCGAACGCGATTCGATCTTACCGAAGGCGCGGCGTTTCGGAATCCGCTCAACGAAATGCTTAGGAAATCGCCATGCTTCCCGCGATCAAGCGGACACAGTTCTGGGCAAGTCGCTGCGGAGCCGATCAGAATGTTCGCCAATCGCCGGCCCGAGACTTGCCTTCGTGCCCCCAACGAGATGGCTGTGCCCACCAGCGTGGTCCGCGGCGTGCCCAGGGCTCTTTCGCCGGACCACGCAGCAGTGCGCCACCTCGCTCACACAGTCAACCTGACCAGACTCGAATTGTCTACCTGCCTAGATTGCATTCTTGACAACGCCCCGCTGACGCGGGGACGGTCTTGACCCAGGAAACTTGACTCAAATGGACAAGTTCTGGAGGGTCAAGACCTCTAGCCGTCATCCTTCATTTGAAATTCTCCACGAGCATAATGTCCGCTTCGCACTGATCGCAGCGCGCGTAGAGCACGCGGCTGAAGTCCGGCGAGACACTGAGGCCGCTCACGCTCATCCCCGGCAGTGTGCCCAGCGCCCTGGCCGTCCCGCCGTTCAGTGGCACCAGCTTCAGCGTCGACTGCTGGCGGTCGGCTGAGGGGGTCAGATAGAAGATGCCGCGCGTTGTCGGACGGAAGGCGCTGACCCGGTCCTTGAGGACCATCTCGTGCGCGCCGCCGCCAGGCTTCACCCGCGCGATCCCCTCGACCGTCCGAAAGTAGACCCACTGGCCATCCGGCGATTCGATGGGCGTCGACGAAATCGTGCCGGCGGACGACATCTCCCGGGCGGGTCCGCCGGCCGCCGGCATGCTGTAGAGGCGGCGCTCGCCGCTGCGCCACGACACGAAGTAAATCGTCCGGCCGTCCGCCGACCACGAGCCAGCGAACTCCGAGGACGCATCGTCCGTCAGTCGGCGCGCCGGTCCGCCGTTGACGTTCATCACGAAGAGATCGGGAGCCTCCCCGGGGGCCGGACGTGACGAATAGAGCACCTGCGTCCCATCCGGCGACCATTCGGCCAATCCCGTGGCGTCGAGCACGGCCGCGCGTTCGGCGCTGGTGAGCTGGACTAGCTGGGTGCCGTCGCTCCGGGCCAGCCAGATCTCGCTCGATCCCGAGCGGTCCGATTCGAACGCGACACGCGTGCCGTCGGGCGAGTAGACGGGATCCATGTCACGCCGGCTCGAGGCCGCGAACGGCTTTTCCGCCGAGCGAAGCCTGCCGTCAGGTCCGAGCTCCGCTGCATAAATGTTGATGTCCCGCTGCAGCCGCGTGTAGGCGAGCCGATTGCCGCGTCTCGCCACGTCGAGAAACCACGGGTTGTCGCCGGCGAACTCCAACCGCCTGGGCGTACCGCCATCGATCGACTGCCGGTACATCGCCGTGATTCCGCCGAGGTTGTCGCCGGTGACCGTGCGGACGTACACGAGCTCGCGGCTGTCCGGCATCCAGGCCATGCTTGCGACCTGCCAGTCGGCCGGCGTCAGCAGCCGCGGCTCACCCGTTGCGACGTAGCCCGGGCCGAGCGGAACGATGTAGAGAGGCCGGCCTCCCTTGACGCTGAAGAGGACGGCGGCGGCTTTTCCGTCCGGGGAGATCACGCCACCAAAGGATCCGTATTTTCCCTCCAGCGGTCCGACCACCGTCTTCCTGGAGCCGTCGTCGATTGACACCGTCAAGAGAGCCGACGGTGATCCCTCTGCGACGGTCAGCGCCCTGCTGTCCGGAGTCCAGAAGACGTAGGGCGACGGCGACGTGCCGACGAGACGCTGCGGGCCGCCGAGCGGCGGCATGAGCACGAGCTCGACAGCCGTCGGAGTCCGTCGGCCCAGGACGATCCAGCGGCCATCGGGAGCCCACTGTGCCATGCGCTCAGACTCGGGGACGTTGGTCAGCCGGATTGGCTCCCCCGGTCCAATCGCCTTCACATATGTGTTCGTGACGCCGCCATCGGGCGCCCACGAGAATACGATCTGCGTACCGTCGGGTGAAAAGGACGGATCGCGCTCGTCGCCCTGATAGGTGGTCAGCGGCACCGAAACGAAGTCGGTGGGCGTGGCCTCCGCCGCGTCTTTCTGGCCGAGGAACCACCATGCGGGGATCGCCGCCGCGAGGATCAGGGCCGGGATGGCGATCGCCCACCACTTGCGCGGACCCGCCGCGTGCGAGGCAGCCGCTGGCGGAGCCAGTGCCGGGAGTCGTCCGGAGTCCGACTCCTCCTTGAGCTCCAGTAATGCGATTCGCACGTCCTGAATGTGCTGCCAGCGCCGCTCGGGATCCTTCCGCAGGCAGCGATCGATGACGCGCGACAGTTCGGGCGGGCACCCCGGCGCGATTTCGACCACCGGGCGCGGAATGTCTTTGAGAATCGACGTGAGCGTCCTCAACGGCGTGTCGCCGGCGAACGGCTTCCGGCCGGTGACCATCTCGTAGAGCAGCACGCCGAAACTGAAGATGTCGGAGCGCGCGTCAACCGCCCTGCCTTCTGCCTGCTCGGGCGACATGTAACCGACGGTGCCGACGATCAATCCGGCGTCGGTGATATCCGAGATCGTGCGCGTTGCGGCCTCGGGCCGCGTCTCGTCCGGCTGCTGCTGCTCGATCAACTTGGCCAGGCCGAAGTCGAGGATTTTGACGCGGCCATCGTCGGTGACCATCACGTTGCCGGGCTTGAGATCCCGATGGACGATCCCGGCGCGATGCGCAGCCGCGAGACCGTCGGCGACCTGAAGGGCGATCGCGAGCAGCCGCGCGATCGGCATCCCCTGCCGCGGCACAATCTCGGCGAGCGTGCGGCCGCCGACCAGCTCCATCGCGATGAACGTCACATCGCCGTCGGATGCGATGTCGTGGACGATGACGATGTTCGGATGATTCAGCGCCGAGGCGGATTTCGCTTCCTGGATGAACCGGCGCCGCGCATCGTCGGACGCGACGCGATCGTGCGGAA
The DNA here is from genome assembly GCA_963776315.1 of uncultured Acidobacteriota bacterium. Taxonomy (GTDB): domain Bacteria; phylum Acidobacteriota; class Vicinamibacteria; order Vicinamibacterales; family 2-12-FULL-66-21; genus DATBJJ01. Next base: position 235,848 of record CAVZMJ010000025.1, on the reverse strand, counting down.
GCACCTTGAGCGCGACGAATCGATCGAGATGGGTGTCGCGGCCTTTATAAACCACGCCCATCCCGCCCTGCCCGAGCCGCTCGACGACGGTGTAGTGAAGCAGGTTCTGGCCGACCACGATGACTAAGCTGGTAGGGGAGTGTATCAAAGCCGCCGGGCGCCGGCGCTCGCAAAGGCCCGGTGAAGCGTAAGATGTCGGACCGATCGATGTGAGATGGTCGGCGCACGATGATAACAACCGGGGAACCGGCGAACGGGCGAACCGGTGAATGAGAGCAACGCGCGGAACGGAGAACGGCCGTTCGTAGCGGTGCGTGTCGCTGCCTGGCACCCGCGGCTGCTCGACACCCGTTCGATGATGGCGCTTGGCCTGATCCAACGTCAGATCGAGCGCTGCGAATCGGAAGGCGTGACGGTCGGAGAAAGCTGTCCCTGAAATTGTCCCTACCGCCTCAAAAAATCGGGCCTCAGGAGCCAACAGCAGCCAATCAGTGGATCGAGGAAGTAATTGAAGCGCGGGAATTTGCGAGGAAAAACGACAATGGCTGAAATGCTGGTCGGCGTTTAGCAAACCGCCGCTTTCGGCCACTCGGCCACCTCACCGCTGACCCGCAAGTATAAGTGACAAACGCTCTTCCAGGTAAAGCTGCCCCCGGAATCGAGCGCCGTGACCTTCCACATCGCAGGCGGAAACTTCGGTCAGGTGCCCTCCGCTTCGGCTGCTGAACATGGTCTGGACCAGGTGCGGACGGACCAACGTCGTCAGGCCAGCACCAAGTGCGAAGACCATCGTGGCTCCAGCAGCGACGAGCATCGATGGCGCGAGCGCCACCCCACCAAGACCGGCCGCCTGAAGCACGAGGCTGACCGCGAGCAATCGGGACGGGGAACCGGCGAGGGCCCCATTCATCAACAGCGCGCGTCCGGGCAACTGCATCACGCCGATCAAGGCGCCCAGCATCGCCGCACTCGCCGGAGAGATGCCCCGCTCGCCTAATGCTGGAACGAGGTTGGTCGTGAACGCGGCGCTCGCAAGGCTGGCGAGGGCGAATAGGGTTGCGATGAACACGAATCCCGAGGGATGGGTGCCGCTATCCCGCACGCGAGGAGAGGAAGCCTCCGACGGGGGCCTCGACGACGCGGCGGGCAAGTAACGAAAGACAAATGTGCGTGTGACGAAAGTGGACGCTACCAAGAGTGCAGCCAGCATGAGGACTGCACCACGCCATCCGACGGCGGTGACCATGTACGCCGTGCCTGGAAGAAAGAGCGTGCTCGCGATCCCGCCAAAGAGCGTGACGGCGGCGAGCGCGCGTAGACGCCGCGCGGGGTCGTCGTGCGCGCGCCCGACGATCACGAACGCGGGCTCGTACAGCGTTGCCGCCATGCAGAGCCCGAGCCCCGCCCACACGATGTAGAGCGATGGCACACCAGGCACGAGCGTCCAGGCCACCAGAAGTGCCGCGGCGCCGACACCACCGACCTGCATCACCATCGCCCCACGATCCCGATCGCCCCACCGTCCAACGGTGGGTGCGAGGGCGGCGGACATCAGCAGCGCGAGCGAGAACGCTCCGGTCACGACCCACGTCGGCACGCCGAGTTCGCGCTCGAGCGGCAGCACGAGGACTGCGAAGGCGTAATACAGCACGCCCCAGTTCACGCACTGGCCGATCCCGAGGGCGACAATCGCACGCGGCGTCATGACTTCGATAGCCCCCTACGAGCAGCAGCTAGCCTGCGGCCGTCATCGTCAGCCGGTCAAGGCGGAAGCCGGGCATCAGCTCGAGTCGGCCTTCGTCCAGGAGGCGCCGCACACGTGCCCCAAGCTTTCCGCGCTCCTTGAGTTGGTCGTTGCGGCCGCCGCCTAGCAGCTGACCCGGCGTCGGACGCCGAATCGCCCAGATGATCTTGGTGTCTGCAATGCTGCTGAAGATGCTTGGCAGTAGCAACTAAATGGCCCCAAAAAATCAGCGGCAGCCGGCCGGCCCGCACTCGCCAACCGCACAGCTGTTTGCCTCGCTGGAGACGCCGGAGCGAAACCGCGAATCGGCCGCCCGGGCCAACCGTCGAATCACATCCACGACGCCGGTCCGGATGTCGGGATCCAAATCCGCCAGGAGATCCTTCTGCTGATGAACCAAGTCGACAGTGATGCGCGAACACAAGTCGCGGCCGGCGCGAGTGGCGCTCAGCGCGGTTGCGCGCCCGTCGCTGGGATCGGCGTGCTGTTCGACGTACCCCTTCTTCACGAGGGTCCGCACCACCCGGCTGGTCGTGCTCTTGTCCAGGAACAGACGCTCGGTCAGATCGTTCAGGCGCATCGGCCCATGTTCGACGAGCGTTTCCAGCGTGTGGCACTGGGTCACCGAGATGTCGTGGCAGCAGATCCGGTCGCGGTCGCGAAACTGATAGACGCGCACGAGATCGGCGACGGCCGCCTGGAGCGCCTGCGCATCGCGCTGGAGATCGGCTGGCGACGCGGCCTGTAGAGAAGAAGGGGTTGACATATCGTTGGTAGTGACAACTATAGGCCCGGCCCGCGCGAGGTGTCAAGCCCATCTCTTCAAGGAGGCGTTTCTTTGCCCTGAAATCGCAGGGTCGTGCTATCGTTAATCGACGATTGACGATGACTTTCAAGACCATTCCAGACGCCCCGGCTTGCGAATCCGAAGAGGCGGTCTGCTGCCCACCTGAGGGGCAAGCCGTTGAGCAGCTCACAGCTCCGGTCGAGGGACCTGCAGCTGACGACGAGTTGGCCGCCTTTGCCAAGGCGATTGCCCATCCGACGCGGGTGCGGATCCTGCGGATGCTCGCCAAGAAAGAGGCGCGGATGTGCAGCCACATCGTGGACGAACTGCCACTGGCGCAGTCCACGGTGTCTGAGCATCTCCGCATTCTCCGAAGCGCTGGGTTGGTCCAGGCGAACGAGAACGGTCCGCGCGTCAGCTACTGCATCGTCCCGTCTGCGTTGAAACGGCTCAAGGCATTACTCGAGGCCGTGTAGGAAGGGTACTCATATGACTCATATCGATGTCTTCGATCCGCCCATGTGTTGTTCGAGCGGGGTCTGTGGCCCAAGTGTCGACCCGCTGCTGGCCGCCTTCGCCGCCGATGTCGATTGGCTGACCGCTCAGGGCGTGACGGTCGTTCGCCACAACCTCTCACAGGATCCGCAGCCATTCGTCTCGAACACCCGTGTCCTGGATCTCATGCAGCGTGAAGGCACCGAGTGCCTGCCGATCGTGCTCGTCAATGGTGAGGAGCTGGGCCACGGCGCGTATCCCCGACGGGAGGAGTTGGCGCGCGCGGCCGGACTCGTCGCCAGCGCCTCGCAGACCAAGCCGCGGATCCGCCTGTCCGCTGAAGGGTGCTGTACGCCCGGATCGGGTTGCTGCTGATGAACGCCCTGCTGTTTGTCCCGACGCGCGTCCTGTTCTTCACGGGCAAAGGCGGCGTCGGCAAGACATCCGCGGCCTGTGCGACCGCTATCCGCCTGGCGGACGCCGGCAAGCGCGTGCTGCTCGTGAGCACCGATCCGGCCTCGAATCTCGACGAAGTCCTCGGCGTCACGCTGGACGCGTCCCCGAAGGCCGTGCCGGGCGTGGCCGGGCTGTCCGCGCTCAACATCGACCCCGAACAGGCCGCACGCGCGTATCGCGAGCGCGTCGTCGGTCCCTATCGCGGGGTGCTGCCGGCCGCCGCCGTGGCCAGCATCGAAGAGCAGTTGTCAGGTGCGTGCACCGTCGAGATCGCCGCGTTCGATGAGTTCTCGAAGCTGCTCGGCGACGCGGACGCCACGCGGGCGTTCGACCACGTGATCTTCGACACGGCGCCCACCGGTCACACGCTGCGCCTCCTCGAGCTGCCAGCGGCCTGGTCCACGTTCATCGAAACCAACGTGGGCGGCACGTCGTGTCTCGGTCCGCTCTCGGGCCTCAAGGCGCAGCAATCGCTCTATGCCGCCTCGCACGCGGCGTTGCGCGATGAGGAACAGACGACCCTCGTCCTGGTGGCGCGTCCCGATGCGCCATCGCTCGCGGAGGCCGAGCGCACGCGCAGCGAGCTGCACCAGCTCGGGATTCGGAACGTGCGGCTGATTCTCAATGGTGTCTTCCACGCTCAGCACACCGACGATCCCGATTGCCGTTGCTCTGGAGACGCGCGGGCGTGCCGCCCTCGAGGACATGCCCGCAGGCCTTCGCAGCCTTCCGCGCATCGACGTACCGCTGCTGCCATTCGGCCTGGTCGGTGTCGATGCGCTCCGGCAGATGGGAACCGGTGGGAGTCCAGCCGCCACACGTGTCGAAGCCGCCGCGGAGCTCGTTGAGCACGGCGAGACACTGAACCAGCTTGTCGAGCAGATCGCGGCGCGCGGCAGGGGCGTGGTGATGACGATGGGCAAAGGCGGCGTCGGCAAGACGACGCTCGCCGTGCGCATCGCCACCGAGCTCGCCCGGGCGGGCCGCCACGTGATGCTGACCACGACCGATCCAGCGGCGCACGTAGAAGCGGCGGCCCGGGAGCGGCCCGCGACGCTGCAGCGTCACTCGTATCGATCCGGCTGCCGAAACACGACGCTACACCGAGGAAGTGCTGGCAACAGCAGGCCAGGGGCTCGACGAGCAGGGTCGCGCGCTGCTCGAAGAAGATCTGCGCTCGCCGTGCACGGAAGAGATTGCGGTCTTTCGCGCCTTCGCCGACACCGTCGCGCATGGCGAGGAACAGTTCGTCGTCATCGACACGGCGCCGACCGGCCATACGTTGCTGCTGCTGGACGCGGCCGAGGCCTATCACCGCGAAGTGTTGCGGAAGGCCAGTGGGACGTCGGACGCGGTGCAGCGGCTGTTGCCTCGCCTGCGGGACCCACAGTTCACGATGGTCCTGCTCGTCACGCTTCCCGAGGCCACTCCGATTCACGAGGCGATGCAGCTCGAACGTGATCTGGCGCGCGCCGACATCACGCCGTTCGCGTGGGTGGTCAACCAGAGCCTGACGCCGCTCGAGGTCACCGACCCCGTCCTGCGCGCGCGGCGGAGTCATGAAGCTGTCCATCTTCGCGAGCTGGCGATCCACGGGAAGCGCACCGCGCTCGAACCGTGGCATGCCGACATCCTCGCTGCCGATCTTGTTCGCGCGTGAGGTCCGCCATGGATCACGCCGCCACATCGTTACCGCCTTCGGCACCGACCACTCTTGCCTCGTCACCCAAGCGGCTGAACGTCTTTGAGCGGTACCTGAGTCTCTGGGTCGGCCTCTGCATGGTCGTCGGCGTCGCACCCAGCAGGCATCGCCCCGTCGGTGCTGCAACTGCAAGACCGGCCTGCGGACAGGTGCGGCACGGGTAATGCTCCATCATCATCTGTAGTCAACACGGCGGTGAACCAGTCGGCCGATGCGCCTCGGATGTCCGAACGGCCCGCGGAGAAGTTCGCAGGCGTGGGGGGATTCCCACATTTCGGGTCACAGTGCCGCACCGAAGAGATGTGGATATGAAGGTGTTGACGGTCTTCGCCCATCCCGCATCGAAATCGTTCTGCCACGCCGTCCTCGATCGCTTCGACGCCGGCCTCCGAGACGCGGGGCACACGAACGAGATCGTGGACCTCTATGCGATGGGCTTCGACCCGATCCTGCGTCCACGCGACACTCCGAGCTGGCTCACCGAAACGATCCCGGATGACATGCTCGAGCGCATGCGGTTGCGCGAGTCCCTCCTCGGTGAGGCTGGCGGGCCTTTGAAGCGCTTCGCGCTGAAACGCCTCATCGGCGATCGAGATGCGCGCGGCATCATCCGGCTGCTGCGCGAGCGCTATCAGCCGAAGGACGTGCTCGTGCAGCAGCAGAAGGTCGCGCGAGCTGAGGCACTGGCGTTCGTCGCCCCAGTGCACTTTCTGAGCTTTCCGGCGATGCTGAAGGGCTGGCTCGATCGCGTCTGGACGCCAGGGTTTGCGTACAATCTCACCCCGGAAGCCTGGCGTGGCGACATCAACGGCCGTCGGCCGAGGCTCACACACAAGAAGGCGCTGATCATCCAGACGACGATCTTCGATAAACATGCCTACGACGCTGGCCTCCGCGAGGCCATGCGCATGATCATCGACGAGTTCACGCTCACCTATCCGGGAATCAAGAGCGTCGAACACGAGTACTTCTACGCCGTGCACGGCGCGGACGAGGCCACGAGGCGCGGCTACCTGGAAAGGGCGTATGCCCTGGGTCTTCAGTTCTGAGGTCCCGTCGAGGATAGGGGGACTGCGATGGGCAACAAGAGTTCGACGAAGACGGCTCGAGTGCGCCCATGCGGTTCTGCAGCGGGTGCGCCACACGAACCCCGCGAGCCAGGACATGCTCGACGCCACATCACCCTTCATTGGCGGAACGGTTCTGACGGGCATGACCTGCAGCGCCTTGACGGCCGGCGTGATGGCGCTCGGTGTGGCCGTCGGTGAGCCGGCGACGATCGCGCCGAAGACTCGCCCATTCGATCCGTCTGTCGACGAGACCGATCAACCCGGGGTGAGACCCCTCGTCAACGGCGTCCCGGAGGAGGATTGGCCAAGGAAGACGAGGACCCTGTGGCCGATCGTGATATATTCATAAACATATTCATGCCGACCACTGTGCACATTCCAGAACCGTTGCTGAAATCGGTGGACCGCCGGGCCAAGGCGCTCGGCATCAGCCGAAACCGCCTCGTCGTCCGCGCCCTGGAGCAGGTGGTGAGCGTGCGTTCGGGCTGGGCCCCAGAATTCCTGCAGCGACTACGACACGTGGACCGCGACACGAGCGCAGCGGTGGACGAATTGCTCATCGCCGTGACACAGGCGCGACGCTCGAAGGAGCCGCGCGAGCTGTGATCTACGTCCTGGACACCAATGCCCTTTCGGCGCTCATGAAAGGCAGCTCGGCCGTCGTCGAACGACTGGCCGCAACCGCGCCGGCCGACGTCGCGATACCGCAGCCGGTGATTGCGGAGATCGCGTTTGGCATCGAACGGCTGCCTCGTTCGAAGCGCCGGACGGCGCTGCAGGCGCGCTTCGATTTCATCTCCGCGGAACTCCCACGCGCCGAGTGGACCGATGCCGTCAGCCGGATGTTCGGCCGCATCAAGGCAACCCTGGAACGCCGTGGCACCCGGATTGAGGATTTTGACGCCGCTATTGCGGCGCATGCCCTCGCTCTCGATGCGACGCTCGTCACGGCAAACCTGAGCCACATGACCCGCGTCCCTGGGCTGCGCATCGAGGACTGGAACCGCTGAACAGCTTCGTCGTCGTGGTCGCCGACCACGAGGCTCCACCTGTCACCCCCACGCGCATGAGGGCTCGCGCCGCGAGTGGGGCCGTCAGGGCCGACCGAGCGTGACAGCACGGTGGGCGCCGCCGCCCGCACGCTACCGAAGGCGCGTGGCCGCGAATCTGTCGATCCAATTCGACGCGCGCCTCCGTTGAGGGCCGCGCGCCGGAATGGCCGTATGATTCCCTGCAACGGACCGCGCGACTTACCGGAGCATCGCCTTGGTCGGAACCAGCATCGGCCACTACCACATCGTCGAATCCCTGGGTAAGGGCGGCATGGGCGAGGTCTACGCCGCCGAGGACACGCGCCTCGGACGCCGCGTGGCCCTCAAGGTGCTGTCGCCAGGGTTGGCGATGGACGCGGACCGCCGTGAACGATTCGAGCGCGAGGCGCGCGCCGTCGCCGCCCTGAATCATCCCAACATCGTCACCATTTACTCAGTCGAAGAAGCGGACGGCGTTCCTTTCCTCACTCTCGAGCTCGTCGAAGGGCGAACCCTCGACGCGCTCATTCCTCTGGGAGGACTGCCGCTCGATCGGATCCTCGCGTATGCCATCCCGCTCGCCGACGCGGTCGGCGCCGCGCATCAGCGCGGCATCACACATCGCGATCTCAAGCCCGGGAACGTGATGATCGGCGACGACGGGCGGGTGAAGGTGCTCGACTTCGGGCTGGCGAAGCTGAAAGAGAGCAATGCCTCGCTGGCCGCCTCGCTGCCCACGCAGGAGCTGACCGGCGAAGGGCGAATCGTAGGGACGGTCGCCTACATGTCTCCCGAGCAGGCCGAAGGGAAGCCCGTCGATCCCCGCAGCGACGTCTTCTCGCTCGGCGTGGTGCTCTTCGAGATGGCGACATCGCAGCGGCCTTTCAAAGGCGACACGCAAGTGTCGCTCCTGTCCGCGATCATCAAGGACACGCCGACGTCCCTCACCGATCTCAAGGCCGATCTGCCGCGAGATCTGCGCGCATCGTCAGGCGCTGCCTAAGCAAGGATCCGGAAGATCGCTATCAGACCGCCAAGGATCTCCGCAACGACCTGCGCGCGCTGAAAGAGGACCTCTCGTCTGGCGCAGTCACCGCCGCGGTGTCAGGCGTTCACGCCCTCCCCGCTGCTCCGCGAGACGCCGCGAGACGTCGGTACGTCAGCGTGGCTGTCGCCGGCATCGCGGCGCTCTCGGTTGCCGCGGCCGCGTTGGTGTACTGGCCGCGTGACGACCGCCAGCCGGGCGCGGCCTCGCCGGCGAACGCACAGCCGTTCGCGTCCGTGTCGCTCAACCGTTTGACGACGACAGGCGCAGCCGGCCGTGCGGCGATCTCAGACGACGGGCGCTACGTGGCGTACGTGGTCACGGAAGGCGGCAAGTCGGGACTGTGGCTCCGGCAGGTCGCCACCACCAGCAATGTGGCCATCGTCCCTCCGGCTGATGTTCAGTTTCACGGAGTGACCTTCTCGCCCGACGGCAACTACGTCTACTACTCCTTCTACCCCGCCGGGCGAACTGTTCGGGAAATCTCTGGCAGGTTCCGGTGCTCGGAGGCAGCGCCGCGTCGCGTACTCGAGGACGTCGACGGTGACATCTCGTTCGACCCGTCTGGAAACCGCTTCGCGATGGTGCGCAACAACGCGCGAACGCAGGAAGACGCGCTGATCGTCGTCGACACGAGCGGATACGAACGTGAAGACCCTCGTCACCCGCAAGGCGCCGAACAGGTTCAAGATCCAAAGCGTGGCATGGTCGCCCGATGGCCGCTCGATTGCGGCCATTGCCGCGCGAGGCGACGACCTGCAGGTCGACGTCGTCCTGTATCGACGCGCTCACCGGCCACGAGATCGTGCTCGGCAATCATGCGTGGCGAAATGCGACCTACGTCGAGTGGCTCCCCGACGGCAAGTCTCTTCTCGTCAACGCGCAGGAGGCCAATGGCGAGGCGACCAACCAGGTCTGGCTGGTCTCCGCGTCCGGCGGGAACCGCGGCGAATCACCAACGACCTGAGCACGTACGCCGGTATCAGCCTGACGGCCGATGGCAAGTCGTTCGTCAGCGTGCGCAGCGAGCTGCGCTCGCGGGTGTGGATCGTCGACGCCGCAGGCGGAGAGTCGCGCGTCGTGTCGAGCGGTGCGGGCGCAGACGACGGCGTCAACGGTCTGGCCTGGACGGCTGACGGCCGTCTCGTCTACGCATCCGCGAGCGGCGGCAATCTCGACATCTGGCTCATGGACGCCGATGGCCGCAACCGCGTGCAATTGACGTCCGACAGGGCACACGATTCGTGGCCGGTGGTCACCACCGACGGCCGCCGCATCGTCTTCGTGTCGGAGCGCGGCGGCGCGAGAGGACTGTGGGTGATGGGCACCGACGGCAGCGAACAGCGGCGCATCGGATCGGTCACCGTCAATCCTCAGCCGGGCCTGTCGGCCGACGACACGTGGGTCTATTTCACGGCGGCAGGCGGTCGCGAATTTCCGCATCGGCATCGATGGCGGCGAGCCGGTGCCGCTCGAGGTGTCCGCGCCCGCCGGCGGCGCCGCCAGTCCTCTTCCCGAAGGCTTCCACGAGCCCGTCTCGTCGCCGGACGGCAGGATGATCGCCGGGCATTACAGCTCGCGCGAGCCGCGAGGGGAGCGGATCGCCGTCGTGCCGCTCGACGGCAGTCCGCCGAGGCTGTTTTCCAACGTCACGATTCCCGCGGAGTGGTCAGGCGACGGCAAGAGTCTCTTGTACCTTCGTGCGCACGCGACGGCGGGACGAATGTCTGGCGGCAGCCGATTGCCGGAGGGCCGGCGGTGCCCCTGACGCGGTTCGCCGACGAAAGGATCTTCAGATTCAGCGCGTCGCCCGATCAGAAACGGTGGGCGATCGTGCGCGGCAACATCTCCTCGGATGTCGTCCTCGTGTCCGAGCGAGAGTGAGCGGCCGTGGGTGCACGGGCGCATCCGCCATCCGGCAGCAAACGCGGTTCCCAAAAAAACGGGGCTCAAATCGTCGACTTCAGGCCGGTTCTGTGATTCCTGGCGGCCTGAGCCAACCGCCGCCTTCACCCACTCGGCCACCTCACCGCAGGAGTCTCGCGCGTTCCTTCGTCCCTCCAGGCCAGAACCCGCAAGAACGTGGCGCACGACGGTGTATAACTGGCGTGCACATGATTGGCACATCCGTTTCTCATTACCGGATTGTCGAAAAGCTCGGTGAAGGCGGCATGGGGGTGGTGTACCTGGCCGAGGACACGACGCTCGGTCGCTCTGTTGCCATCAAGCTGCTTCCTCGTGAAGTGGCGCGAGATCGTCTGAGGCTCGACCGGTTCGAGCGTGAGGCACGTGCCGCCGCCGCGTTGAACCACCCCAAATGTCTGCGTCATCTACGAGATTGGCCGCCACGAGGGCGATCCGTTCATTGCCATGGAGTTGCTGGAGGGTCGGTCGCTCAAGGAGTTGATCGCTGAACGATCCCTGAGTCAGCCCCTTCCGCTCGACACCCTTATCGAGCTGGCCGTCCAGATGGTCGATGCGCTTGGTGCGGCGCACGCGAAAGGCATCGTGCATCGCGACGTCAAGCCCGCCAACATCTTCGTGACCCCGCGCGGAGAAGCAAAAATACTGGACTTCGGTCTGGCGAAGTTGATGGGCGGGCTCGGCGGTTCCGCGGTCAGAGTCGAGGCAGGTTCCCGGTGCCACGCCGCGACGACCGTCACGACCACCCGCCGCATCTGACCAGCCCCGGCACGGCCATCGGCACGGTCGCCTACATGTCGCCTGAGCAGGCGCGCGGCGACGATCTCGATGCCCGCACCGACCTCTTCAGCTTCGGCGCCGTGCTTTACGAAATGGCCACGAGCCGGTTGCCTTTCGAAGGAAACACCTCGGGAGCGATTTTCGGCGCCATTCTCCATGAAGCGCCAGCGCCGCTGACGCAGTTGAATCCTGCCGTGCCGGCCGAACTGGAGCGGATCGTCAACAAGGCGCCTCGAAAAGGACCGGCGGCTGCGCTACCAGACGGCCTTGGACATGCTGGCCGATCTCAAGCGGCTGAAGCGAGATCTCGGCTCCGGAAGCGGACGCGCCCAGCGCAAGCAGGGATCGTCAAGCCGGCGGACCAGATGGACGCCATCGCCGTCTTGCCGTTCGAGAACGCCAGCGGAGACCCGCACGCCGAGTACTTGAGCGACGGCATCACCGACAGTCTCATCAACAGCCTGGCGCAACTCGGAAGCCTGCGCGTGTTGGCGCGCAGCACGGTGTTCCGCTACAAAGGGCCGCGCCGGCGATCCGCAACAGAGTGGCCGAGAGTTGAAAGCCCGTGTCGTGTTGGCCGGCCGGGTCCTGCTGCGGGGAGAAACACTCGTCATCGGCGCCGAGCTCGTGGACGTCACCGACGGCTGGCAACTGTGGGGTGAACGATACAAGCGGAGTCTCACCGACATCTTCGATGTCCAGGAAGAAATCGCCAGGGTCATCGTCGACAAGCTGCGCGTGAAGTTGAGCCCGGTCGATGAACGCAAACTCGGCGAAGCGCTACACCGGACGATCCCGAGGCGTATCAGCTCTATCTGAAGGGCCTGTACTTCTTGAACAAATGGTCGCCCGACGGATTCCGAATGTCCGAGGAGTACTTTCGCCAGGCCGTCGCGAAGGACCCGAACTACGCGCCCGCGTACGCCGGTATTGCCGATATCAATGCGGCGCCACCGTACATGGGACTGGTTTCGCCCAATGACGCGATACCAAAGGCTAAAGCAGCCGTCCAGAAGGCGCTCGCGCTGGACGACTCGCTTCCACTGGCCTTGTTCATCGACGGCATTACAAAAATGGGGTACGACTGGGACATGCGCGCGGCCGAAGCGGCGTTCTCACGCGCGATCGAGGTGGGACCCAACGAGGCCAGGGGGTACAGCGGGCTTGGTTATACGTTGGCTGTGCAAGGCAGGCTGGTTGAGGGCTTGAAGCAGTCGCTGCGTGGCGCCGAACTCGAGCCGTTGACGCCCATCTGGGCCGCCAATGCCGGGATGATCTATCGCTGGATGAGGAACGAAGCTGGCAGCGACAGAAGAGATACTGAAATCGCTCGAAGTCGAGCCGCACTTTCTGCTCGGCCGCCTCGAGCTTGGCCGAGTGCACGTGGCGGCTGGACGACTGCACGAGGCTGTTCAGGAGTTTGAAAGGGCGGTGCGTGACTCTCACGAGAATCCCCTCGCCGTCGGCCATGTGGGATTCGGTCATGCGCTGTTGGGCAGACGCAGCGAAGCCGAGAAATCCCTGGCGAGGCTTCAAGAGCTCGCCGGACGTCGTTATGTCGCTTCCGTCGGTCGCTGCCCTGGTCTACCTGGGACTCGGCGACCACGATCGGGTGTTTGACTCGCCTCGATGAGGCGCTCAAGGAACGGGAATTCCGGATGATTCATCTCAAGGTGGACCCGATATTCGATCCGCTACGCTCCGATCCCCGCTTCGACATGCTGCTGCGCCGCGTCGGCTTTGCCGCGAATACCTGACGCGGATCTGAGAGGGCCTCGGTGACGACTCGCTGGTTCTACCCTTCTTGCAGCACCGTCACCGGATCGAGCCGGGCGGCACGACGGACTGGAAGCCACGCGGCCAGTACGCCCACCGCAACGGGCACGGCAGCCGCGCCGCCGAACGTCACCGGATCGCGCGGTTCCAGCTGAAACAGCAGTGCCTCCACGAGACGGGGAAACATCGCCTCGGATGTTGTCCTCGTGTCCGAGCGAGAGTGAGCGGACGTGGGTGCACGGCGCATCGCGCACCTCGAAGGCCTCGCCCGTGATGCGCTGACCCGCGTAACGCTCGTGGTTTGGAAGTGTGGACGGAAGAACCGGCGCGCGCACGCGCCGGTTCTCAATCACACGTTGCCCTTTTGATGGGTGTTGGACCTTGATCTTGGAGCTCGTCGGCGTCCATTCACTTCGTCACGTTCGAGGCGACGACCACTTTCGATTTCGCTGCGGCGTTGGCTGCGACGGATTCGGCAGCCTCCCTCTCCGCACGCGTCTCTGAGAGGTGCAAGATCCTTCCATCCGCGAGCTGCACTTCACGGAGGAAGTACTGATCGTCGTAACGATGAAAGGTCAGTCTCGGCGCGGGCTCGCGATCGTTCATGCGATCGGTCACGCTCATGAGCACCACGCCATGACGCTCGCCGCGGATCATGAACACACCGTTCTGACCGGGCATCGGTAAGACGCGGTATCGGTCTCGCGGAAGGTTCGTGTCGCCCGCGGTGAATCCAAACGGGACGTTCGTCACCGTCTCGATTCCCTGGGCGCGTGCAGACGCGGCCACCCCCACCAGCAGGAGGGCCGAGGTCACCACCAGTCGTTGAACAGAGATCGTCATGGTCTTCACTCCTAGACCCGCTGTGACGCCGGTAAGCGGCGCCAGACGCCCGCGCCGCCGGAAGTGGCGGTCGCCGCGCCGGTCTCTATATGAGTGAGACGAGCTGACCGGGCAGATTTCATGACGGTTGCCCGACGCTTTCATTACCACTTCCTGAAAAAGGCCGGGCACAAAACGAGAAAAGGCAACGTGGAATCCGAACGTTGGCGCCGTATCCAGGCGCTCTACCATGCTGTGTTGGGGCAAGACGCGCACAATCGTGCGGGTTATCTCGAGAAGGCATGCGAAGGTGTAGATGAATGCCACCCATGATTCGCGCACTCGTCGCCGCCGTTGCCGTCCTTGCCGGTGCAGCGCCACAGCCGCCGGAGCCCCGGCAAAATCCGGTCGTCGTCTTCGAAACCGAGAAGGGGGCGATTGAGATGGAGGTCGACGGCGTTCACGCGCCGGCCACCGCCGCCAATTTCCTGAAATATGTCGACGCCGGATTCTACGATGGCGGCAGCGTCAATCGCGCGGTCCGCCCGGACAACACGGTACGGCACGACGTCGAGATCCAGGTCATTCAGATCCAGATCGACTCCGCACGGCGCCGCGAGCAGTTTCCGCCGATTCCGCTGGAGCGCACGAACGTCACCGGACTGAGGCACGTCGACGGCGCGATCTCGATGGCGCGCAACGGGCCCGACACGGCAACGGCCTCGTTCTCCATCGTCATCGGCGATCAGCCGGAGATGAATTTTGGCGGTCGTCGAAACCCGGATGGCCAGGGATTCGCCGCATTCGGCCGCGTCGTCCGCGGGATGGATGTGGTCAGAGCGATTCAGGCGTCGCCGACCGGTCGACAAGGCCCCTATGGGACCGAGTCGCTTGCGCCGCCGATCAGAATCCTGAAGGCATACCGACGGAAGGAAGGAGCCTGACGATGCGTATCCTCACCTGCCTGACGCTGTTCGTGATGATCGCCGGATTCAGTTCAGGTCCTGCGGCCGTTCAGAGCGGCTCGGTGCGTCATCGGGTCAACTGCGAGACGCTGGCAGGAAACACGTGCACACGTTCGGAATGAGGGAGACAAAAGGCATCCTTACAGCGACCTGGCCTTGAACCTGGTGCGTGCCGACAGGGCCGGCTCCCTGGTACGCGTACTGCTGCCTGAGCCGACCATCAGGCTAATCATGGAGTTACCTGTCATCCGCGCAAAGACGCCCTGCGAGAATTGTCATCGGCCGACTGCCGTCGCCATTGCGCCATCCGGCGATTCCGTGTACTCGGATGCTCGACGTGCGGGCAAATCTGGCCGATCCGCGACCGCCGCCGGAAGGCACGAGCGGACGAGATCCATTGCGTGAAGAGTGCTAGAGGGCCAAAGGGCCTCGGTGCCTGAAGTGCTCAGGGTGCAAAGGTGCGAAGGGGCCTGGTGCCCGGGTGCTTAAGGTGCCAGGTGCCAAAGTGCCCGAGTGCTACGCCTCCGCACCCGGCACGCTGGCACTCTGGCCCCTTGGCCCGTGGCACCCTAAGCACCGGGCACGAGGCCCCCTGGCACCCTGAACTTACTGCGCTGTCCATCCCCCATCCACGAACAGTGACGCGCCCGTGATGAATGACGATGCCGGCGAGGCGAGAAACACGACCGCCCCCGCGAGCTCGTCGAGCTCGCCCCAGCGGCCCATCGGAATCTTCTTCACGAATTCCTGATACTTCACTGGATCGTTGAGCAGCGGCAGGTTCATCTCCGTCGCGAACGGCCCGGGGCAAATCGCATTGGCCGTCACGCCGGTGCCCGCCCATTCGAGCGCCAGCACCCTGGTCAGGTTGATGACGCCGGCTTTCGACGAAGCGTAGGGCGCCCGGCCGCCTAGCGCGACGGCGCCCAGTATTGATCCGAGATTGACGAGGCGGCCCCACCCGCGCTTGACCATTCCCGGTCCGATTGCGCGCGCGCAGAGAAACGGTCCCTTCAGATTGGTGTCGATCACGCTGTCCCAGTCGGCTTCGGACAGCTGATCCACGGTGCCGCGGATGTTCACGCCGGCGTTGTTGATGAGGATGTCGATCGGGCCGAGCGCTGACTCGACCGACGCGGCCAGACGTTCGACGTCGGCAGCTGAGGTGACGTCGGCCGCAAACGCCCGGGCGCGGCGACCGGTCGCCTTGGCAATCCCCGACGCAGCCTCCTCGCCAGGACCAATCGAGCGCCCCGACAGCGCGACGTCCGCGCCGGCCTCGGCCAGCGCCGTCGCCATCGTCAGACCGAGTCCACGGGCGCCGCCGGTGACGAGCGCCACCTTGCCATCGAGACGGAACGAATCCAGGTACAGGTGTGTGGGACATATAGCAGTCGGCGGTCGTCAGTCGTGAGTCGTCAGTCGTGAGTCGTCAGTCGTCAGTCGTCAGTCGTAGAACGCTAACGCGGTCGGTACGTCCGGCTGAAACCGTTACGCGTATTGGTGACGGTAAACGTGCCGTCAGCCTGAGCGGACACCTTGATGAGGAACGCCGGACCGGTGTGCGGTACGCCCGGGCCACCGCGTCCGCCGCCTCCCTGACGACCGCCAGGCGCGCCAGGCGGCGGAGCGCCGGGCTGACCGGCGGGACCAGCGGACGGTGCCTGTGCCGCGCCTGGCGGCGGCTGAATCGGTGCCGCGGCTGGCGGAGCGGCTGCCGGTGGTGCGCCCGCGGCTGGCGGAGTCGCTCCGTTGGCAGGCGACGGAGGCGCGCTCGCACCAGGAGGAGCCGGCGGACCGCCGCCACCAGGTCCGCCGGGCCCGCCACGTCCTCCACCGGGAGGCGCGGTCAGCACGGCAGCCACCACGGCCGGCTCGTCGATGTTCGCGATGAAGAGGCCGGCCGGATTGAGCTCCGTGCCGGCGTTGTAGGACCAGTGCATCTGCCAGAGATCCTCAAAACCTGGCGACGCGTAGATCGTCTTGTTCGTCTGCACCGTCCCGCCCTTGCGCGTCCCGTTCTGCTCGATGGCAACACGCGGCTGCAGCCCGTGCACGAGCGCCGCCGATCCCGAGGCGTCGATGCCGTGGTGGGAGGCGATGTAGAGATCAACCGTCCCGACCAGGTTGTTCGGGCACATGAAATCCTTCTCGTTGTCCCAGAGCAGATCGCCGAGATCGATCGTCCGGAACTTCCCGAACGTGATGACGCTGCCCACCGACTGCCCATTTTCCGGGTCGTTCGTCGCGGGGCGCGGCGTGAAGCTGGCACACACCGGATTGGGCTTCCCGCCACCTGGGAGCGCTGTCGTGATGGCCTTCCCGGCCGACGTGATGATTCGCCAATCGAGTCCCGCCACCGGCAGCTTGTCGCCGGGCTTGGCGACGGTGTGCTTCGCCTTGGCGTAGAGCTCGGCGTAGGCGGCCTGGAAGCCGGCGACCTGCTCGCGCTCCTCGACGCTCGGACCGTGGTCGACGAAGTGCTTGATCGGCACGCGCTTGGCCAGTTCCTGCAAACCGCCGACGTGGTCGACGTGGTAATGCGTCAGGATCAGATGGTCGATCTGCTTGACCCCGGCTTCCGTCAGCATCGCCATGATGCGTTCGGTATCGCGGGCCACCGGATTGCCTGTGTCGATGAGCACCGTCTCGCCGGAGGGCGAGACGAAGAGGGCCGCTTTCCCACCCTCGGTGTCCGACAGATAGATGTCGAGTGACTTCGACGGCTTGGTCTGCGCGGCGGGCGCGGACGCAAGCATCGCCAAGGCAGTCAACGTAGCGAAAGTGGCGCGCATGATTCCTCTCATCCTCTTTGAACCTGAACCGCAATCGTATATCAGACATGAGGCCGTTCGGCGACGCGGCTCTGGAATGTCAGTCGGCGCGTCAGTCGCGCTCTGGTCGAGCACTTCCGAGGCAATGTGAAACGCGGCGTTGGCTGCCGGCACTCCGGCATACACAGCCAGCTGCAACAGGACCTCCCGCAGGTCGCACGGTTCGAGCTCGTGCGCGAGGCCGGTGCGAACGTGCAGGCGGAATTCCTCCCATCGTCCGAGCGCGGCCGTCGCCGTCAGCACGAGCAGGCGGCGCGTGCGGCGGTCGAGCCCCGGGCGCGTCCAGATCGTTCCCCAGGCGTATGACGTGATCAGCTCCTGAAAGTCGCTCGTGAAACCGGTCGTGCGGCTGATCGCTCGGTCGACCCAGGCGTCGCCGAGAACCGCGCGCCTGACCGCCATTCCAGCATCCCTGGAGCCCGCTGACACGGGCACAAGGAAATCGAGGAGCGCGAGGCTGAACGATCGCGGACGCTCGAGGTTCGAGATGTGCGCAGCCGGCAGCCGGACCGCGCGCGCGCCCTCGATCGCGCTGGTCAGGATGGCGGCGTGACCATCCCACGGCATCCCGACGTCGAGATCGCCGCTGATCACCAGCGTCGGAACGTGGATTCGGGCGAGCAGTTGCGTCTGATCCATGTCACGGATCGCCGCACAGCAACCGGCGTAACCAACAGGATTGGTCGACAGCAGTGTCCTCCGCGCCGTGGCCACCTGTGGTGACGATGATGAGAGAACCGCGGGCGAAAAGAACCGGCCCATCACGAGGTCCTCGATTGCGGACATGCCGCCCTCGAGCACGGCACGGCGCCGCGCCTCCATCGGCTGAGCATCGGACAACCGCGACGTGGTGTTGGCGAGGACGAGATGCGTCAGGCGCTCGGGTGCGTGCGCCGCAAGCCACTGCCCGATCATTCCGCCGAGTGACAGCCCGCAGAAAGCAAAGCGCTCGACGCCGCACGCGTCGGCGATCGCCAGCACATCTCGTCCGAGCTCGGCAATCGAGTAATCCCCGGTCGTCGCACTCGACGCTCCATGGCCGCGCGTGTCGTAGCGGAGCACGCGGAAGTGCGGAAGGAGATCCGCCGCCTGCGCGTCCCACATGCCGTGGTCGAGGCCGAGCGAGTGAGAGAACACGAGCACCGGCCGATCTGGTGCGCCGTCCAGGCGGTAATAGAAAGAGGCGTTTCCGATCGCTAACAGGGGCATTGCTGGTTCAGGGTTCAGGGTTCAGGGTTCAGGGTTCGGGTTCAGGGTTCGGATTTCATCGCCTAAAGGCGGAAGCTACGGGTCTCTTCGAGGCTTCCGGCTTCAGCGGGATTCACTGCTCAGCAACTGCTACGCGCAGCGTCTCAGCGGCTCCCAGGTACTCCTCGGGCACGTCGATCGTTTGCAGTTCGTCGGAGGGGATCGCGCGCGCGGCTTCGGGCATGCCGAGCAGCGCCTCGCGGAAGGTCGTCCCCGTTTCGCGGCTCAGAGCAAGCGCGTCGGTGACGAGCAGGCGCGCCGATTCGCGGCCCAGGCTGCCGGTCATCAGCATCATCGCACGCTCGGCGAAGATGGCCCCGTTTGTTCGGTCAATGTTGGCGCGCATCCGATTGGCGTCAACAGACAATGCGGCGGCCGCGTCGGCCATCGCCGAAAGCGCCGATCCGGTCGTCTGCACCGCGTCGGCGATCGTCGGCCACTCCGCGTGCCACCCACCCACGGCGCGCTCGTGCTCCTGCACCATCCCGGTGAGGAACGCTGCGACAAGACCTGGCAGCCGCGTCGAAGCGGCCAGCACCACGGCGCACGCCGCGGGATTCCGCTTGTTCGGCATGGTCGACGATCCGCCGCCGCGCTCGGCGGCCTCGCCTACCTCGTCCTGCATCAGCAGCGAGATGTCGCGAGCGATCTTGCCCAGCGTGGCGCTGTAAAGACCGCACGCGGAGACGAGCGAGCCGAGGCGGTCGCGGTGCGTGTGCCACGGCGCTTCCGGGTTGCGGAGGCCCAGGTCGTCAGCGAGCGCGCAGGAGACATCGAGGCCGCGGTTGCCGAGCGCCGCGAGCGTCCCCGAAGCGCCGCCGAACTGCAGCACGGCCGCCTCGCGCGAAGCTGAATCGACGCGCTTCCAGCCGCGGACGAGGGCCGCGACCCAGCCCGCGACCTTGAGGCCGAAGGTGATAGGCGGCGCGGGCTGAAGGAGCGTCCGCCCGAGCATGACCGTGCGGGCGTGACGGTCGGACAGCTGCCGGAGCGTGCGCTCGAGTCGGGCGTGATCTGCGGCGAGGACCGCCTGGGCGCGCCGCATCGTCAGGACCATCGCCGAGTCCGCGACGTCCTGACTCGTCGCGCCGAAGTGCACGAACCGGGCGCTCGCGGCGTCGGTGGCCTCCACCCGCGCCGTCAGCGCGGTAACCAGCGGAATCGACACGGTTCCCGAGATGCGCGCCTCGCGAGCGATCGCCGCCGCGTCGAGGCCCTCGGCCCTCGCAGCGGCTGAAATCGCCTCGGCGGCGCGCCCGGGAATGACCCCGGCCTTTGCCTCCGCACGCGCGAGCGCGGCTTCGAAGTCGAGCATCGCCTGCAGGATTGACTGGTCCGAGAAGACGTCGGCCAGCGCATCGGTCGTCGCCAGACTGCCGATCAGGCGTGATGACATGTCGGCTGCCGGTCAGAGATCGAAGAACACGGTTTCAGCGTCGCCTTGAAACCGGATGTCGAAAGCCCACTCCCCCGGACCGGTCGGCTGCGCCAGGAGCGTCCGGCGCCGCCCCTCGGGGACGAGCGCGAGCACGGCGTCGGTTTCGAGCGCCGCGTCGCCGGCAAAGTAGATGCGCGTGTAGAGTTGCCGGAGTAGACCTCGGGCGAGCAGGCAGACGTTGATGTGCGGCGCTTGTGGACGACCCTGCGCATCACGCGCCGCTCCCGGTCGAATCGTCTCGAATACGCACCTCCCGTCTGCCGTGGTCGGCAGACGGCCGAATCCACAGAAGCCCTTGGGCGAGAGCACATCCTTGGCATCCGCGGGGCGCACGTACACGCCGTCGGCATCGGCCTGCCACAGCTCCACGAGCGCGTCGGGCACTGGCGCGCCGTCGCCGTCGAACACACCGATCCTCAGCCGGATGCGCTCGCCGCGCGTGTCGTCGCGCACGAGGCACCCGAGCATCGTGTTGTCGGCCAGCCCGAAATGAAAGAACGGGCCGACGGTCTGCGACGAGGTCGCCACGAGGTGCACAGGCGTCTGGCTCATGCGGGCTCGATCATACACAATACCCATGATGACCTCTCAAACGAGCACATCGACCGATCGTCCGTTCGAACGCCTTGCCGTCGTGGGCGCAGGAAACATGGGTAGCGGCATCGCACAGAAGATGGCGACCGAAGGGTTCAGCGTCCTGCTGCTCGACCTCGACGACGAGAAGGTCGCCCGAGGCGTGAGCATCATCAGCAAGACGCTCGCTGACGGCGTACAGCGCGGCATCTTCACGGCAGCCGAGAGCGCGTCGATTGGCCAGCGAATCACCGGGACGGCGCGCTTCGAGGATCTCGCCGGCGTCGATTTGGTGGTGGAAGCCGTTTTCGAGGATCTCGACATCAAGAAGCGCGTGTTCCGCCGGCTCGACGAGGTCTGCCGACCCGACGCGATCCTGGCCACCAACACGTCCTCCTACGCCGTGACCGAGCTCGCGGCCGCGACGACGCGGCCGGAGCGCGTCGTCGGACTGCACTACTTCTATCATCCGGCGAAGAACCGGCTGGTCGAGGTCGTGTCCGGGCGATCGACCGACCCGGTCGTCTATCGGCGGGCGTGGCGCCTTCAGGAGGCGCTTGGCAAGACTCCCATTGCCTCGAGCGATTCGTACGGTTTCATCGTCAATCGTTTCTTCCTGCCGTGGTTGACCGAAGCCGTCCGCATGCTCGAAGAAGGAGTCGCCGGCACAGCGACCATCGACGAGGCCGCCAAAAAGGCATTCGGCATCGGCATGGGACCGTTCGAGCTCATGAACGTCACGGGCGTGCCGATCGCGTTTCACACCGCGACGACGCTTGGTCGGGCGTTCGGGCCGATGTACGAAGCGCCGTCGCTTCTGCGGGCGCAGGTGGAGGCCGGCAAAACGTGGGAGATCACCGGCACGCCGGACGCGGGACAGTTCACAGTCGTGTCGGATCGGCTGGCGACAGCCGCCTGCTACGTCGCGGCCGCGCTCGTCGACGAAGGCGTGGGGACCATCGAAGACACCGACATCGGCGCGCGCGTCGGTCTGCGGTGGCGCCGCGGCCCGTTCGAGTTGATGAACCACTTCGGGATCGAGCGCGCCAGAGATCTCGTTGCCACCTTTGCGACGCGTTGGAACCTTCCGATGCCCGGCACGCTCGACAGTCAGGCCCGGGCGGCCCGGCCGTTCCGCTTCACGCTGGTTCGATCGGAGGTCGCCGATGGCATCGCGACGTTGACAATCAACCGTCCCGACGCGATGAACGCGCTCAACGAGGAGGTCCTCTCGCAACTCGAGGAGGCGTTCCACTCGGCCGCGCGCAATGCCGCGGTGAGAGGAATCGTGATCGCCGGGAGCGGCAAGGCGTTTGTCGCGGGAGCTGACATCCGCTTCTTCGTCCGGCACATCGAGGCGGGCACCATCGACTCCATCGCGGCGTTCACCAAACGAGGGCAGGCGCTGCTGCGCGCGTTCGAAACGTGCCCCAAGCCGGTCATCGCGCGCCTCCATGGACTCGCGCTCGGCGGAGGCGTCGAGCTCGCCCTCGCTTGCCACGCGATCGTCGCCACTCCGAAGGCGTCGCTGGCATTCCCTGAAACCGGCATCGGCATCTATCCGGGACTCGGCGGGACGCAGCGGACGCCGCGCCGCGTCGGCCCGGGCCTCGCGAAGTGGTTGGTCCTGTCAGGACAGACGGTTGGGGCAGAAGAGGCGCTGGCCATCGGCCTGATCGACAGGGTCGTACCATACGAGCGGCTGGACACGGCTATCGCCGACGCGATCGCCGCTGGTCCCTCGACCGATCGTCCGCCGCGGCCCATTCCCGATGCCTATCGGTCCATCGCCGGCTTCTTCGATCGCCACGGCGTCGACGAGTTGCTCGGAGGCCTGGCCGACGCGCCGGGTGACGCGCGCGTGACAAAAGCCGTCAGGCGGATCGGATCGAAAGCGCCCGTAGCGCTTCGGCTCGCCGCCGACCTGATCGATCGCGCGATGGATCTGACGATCGATGAGGGTCTTGCGTTGGAGCTGTCGCACCTCAACGAGATCTTCGCGACAAAGGACGCTTACGAAGGGTTGTCGAGTCTTGGGAAGAGGGCGCCGGTGTTTACGGGGGAATAGGGCTCTAGGCTCAGGGCTCAAGGCTTCAGGCAAAAGCATTCGAGATCTTAGCCGCACGATTGAGATCTGAATGCTCTTCCTGAGCCTTGGAGCCCTCCGTACTGCCGGCCCCTACCGCACCGTCACGCGCACCACCTTCGCTGGCACGAAGTCCGCGGCTTCAGTGCTCCACGCGAAGACCGCGAGATCGTAGTTGCCGGGCGCCAGGCCCTGCACTATGAGCCCGAAGCCCGAGTCGCGGAACGCCTCGCCATGCACGGCCGCGACATCCGGCCGCGCGCCGCCGTAGCTCGCCGCGCCGAGGAACACCGGTGGTCCGCCCGCCAGCGGATAGGCCCACGCGTGGACCGTGGCGATCCCCGTGCCGGTCGTCGCGTTCAGATCCGCGGCCCACCCGCCGAGCGCGAACGGCTGCGCCACGTCCTGCTGCGATCGCGGGGCATCGATCACGATTTGCGGGCCGACCGATCCGCTCCCCTTCGGCGCGAGAATCACGCGCACCTCGTGCCGCGCCACCGCGTGGCCCCCGACCCATCGCACGAACACCAGGTCGTACGGTCCGACGAATCCCACGCCCGGCGCCCACGTGAACAACCCGGTCGCCCCGTCCAACTGCGATCCGGCCGGCAGCGCCGCCAGCTCCTCGCCCACGCGCAGATGCCCCGTGTAGTGCGCGCCGCCCTCAGCCCGGAGCCGCAACTCGAACCGATCGATCTCTTCCCCACGGATCACGACCCGCCCTTCGCGGCCGACGCCATACCACCGCCACGGACGCTCGAGGTCCCAGCCGCGTCGGCCGAGCACCGGTGCGTCATCGTGCGGCGCCGCCGCCTCCACGCATCCTCCGCGCCGCGACGCACCCTCCACGGCCGTTGTGATCGCCCCGGCGCCATTCGACACCGTGAAGAACCGGCTGCCGATCCCCTCCGTGACCCCCAGACTGTCGGTGACGGTCCACTGGATGGTGTGCACGCCGTTCGGATACGCCAACGTGTTCAAACCGTAGACGCCGAGGGCCGAGTCGATCCCGGGGTACCCCGGGAAGGCCGCGGTCAGGTCGGGTCGCGCCGCCCAGAGTCCGGGGCTCCCCACGGTGACGCCGTTGACTTGGACCGTCACCGTGCCCCCACCTGGCGGGTCTGCGTGCGCCAGACGCGACAGCACCCAGCCGTACACCGCATAGCCGTTCCCAGACGCCACTCCGCCCTGCGACGGCGTATCAATCGCGCCGAACGGCTTCGTCGCGCTCGCGTTCGCGCACGTCAGCGTCCGCGTCCCCAGGAGCGTCGTGTGCCCGTCCCGGTCCTGCGCATGCAGGTAGAACAGATAGGTCCCGTTCCCCTGGCTGGGCAGTGTGTTGGTCAGCACCATGAAGCCCCAGCCGGCGCGCGTGTTCACCGGATACGTCGGGTAGAACGCCGCCACGTCGGGCCGCGCCCCGTCGACGAACACCGCGAACCCTACGAAGATCTGCGCCGCACCGCCGCAGTTCGGATCCACCGGCGCCACTTCTGCCCCGAACGCGGCGCGGCACACCATCACGCGTGTCACTTCGACGTCATCGAGCGCCCAGCCCGTAAACGGCACCGCCCCTGTCACCCCCGTGGTGTTCTCCAGCGGCGTGTCCACGACGCCGAAGGGCGGTGCCGATAACTCGTTCAGGAGCAGGTCCAGCACGACCGTGATGGGGCCGGGCGTGTTCGAGGCGCCCGTCACGGTCAGCGTGATCGCGCCAGCCACGGGGCTCCCCACGGGCAACCCGGGCACCACGACCACACCGATCGACAGGTCCGCCGACCCGTGTCCCGACGCCGGGCTCACCTGTAGCCACGGCTGGCTCGGCACCGCCGTCCACGTCACCGTCCCTGCGCCGCTCTGCGTCAGCCGCACGACTTGCGCCGCCGTCTGCGACACGAACGCCGCGCCCGTCGTCACCGCCGCAAAGCGCAGGGCGGTCTTGTCGAGCGTCAGGAGCGGCGCGGTGGGACTGATGAGAAACGTGACGGCCTGCGACCCAGTGCAGCCGCTCGATTGGTCCGTCGCCGTCACCGTAATCAGGAACGTGCCCGCCTGCGTCGGCGTCCCACTCAGCGTGCCGGTGCTCGACAATGCGAGGCCGGCCGGCAGCGGACCCGTCACGCCGAACGTGACGACGCCGATCGCGCCAGGCGCGGTGAACGTCGCGGAGTAAGGGAGCCCCGCCGTGCCGACCGGCAAGGACGAGGGCGCGACCGCCGGACAGGCCACGTACACCTGCCGAATCGATTCGACGATCGAGCCGGATTTGTTGCCGCGCCCTGGCGCGTAGTACCCGCGGGCGCGAATGAACCGGTTCACGTTGCTGGACACGTCCTGGAACGCCTGCCATCCGCCCGGCACGCGCGTGGCGCTCGCAGTCGGGCCGTAGGTCACCCCATCGGAGGACGCCTCGATCGTCACGCGATCGACCTCGGGGCCCGCGCCGCTGCGCGCCCAGGTCACCTGGGCCTGGACCGCTCCGGACACGCAGCCCGGGCACGAAGCGCTGAGGCGCTCGAACGCCCCGTTGGTATTGGTGAGACGGCCGATCCCGTTGCGCGTCGTCGCGCCGATGCCGCCGCCGCCCAGGGTCGTGAACGGCCCGCTGGCGAGGATCTTTCCGTCGGGCTGTACCGTCAAGGTGAGAACGTGGGCGTTCGCGCCTGGATTGAAAGCCGTGTCAGTCGAGGCGTCCGGGTTCAGTCGGGCGATCCGGTTGCGCGGGATCGTGCCGGTCCCGCCGCCGCCCAGGGTCGTGAAGTCGCCGCCGACTACGATCTTCCCATCGGCCTGCATCGCCAGCGCATAGACGCTGCTATTCGCGCCGGGGTCGAAGCTCGCGTCCAGTGAGCCGTCGGGGTTGAGCCGCCCGATACGGCTGCGCGGCGTCATGCCGGTCCCGCCGCCGCCGAGTGTAGTGAAGCCGCCGCCGACCACGATCTTCCCGTCGGGCTGCAGCGCGAATGACTGGATAAAAGAGTTCGCGCCCGGATTGAACTCCGCGTCGATCGTCCCGTCGGAGTTCAGCCGACCGATGAAGTTGCGCGGCGTGGATCCGGTCCCGCCGCCGCCCAGGAGTGTGAAATCGCCGCCGACCAGGATCTTCCCGTCGGGCTGCACCAACAAGGCCCAGACGGCGCCGTCCAAAACGCCGCCGCTCGCGCCCGGGGTGAAGGTCGTGTCCAGCGAGCCGTCCGGGTTGAGCCGCCCGATATTGCTGCGCGCACTACCGCCAAGCGTCGTGAAGTCGCCGCCGACCAGGATCTTGCCGTCGGACTGCAGCGCCAACGTCAGGACGTTGCCGTTCGCGCCTGGATTGAACGTCGGGTCGAGCGAGCCGTCGGGGTTGAGCCGCCCGATGAAGTTGCGCGCCGTCGTGCCGGTGCCGCCGCCGAGCGCCGTGAAGGTGCCGCCGACCAGGATCTTTCCGTCGGGCTGCACCGCCACGCTCAGGACGAAGCTGTTCGCACCCGGATTGAAGGTCGCGTCAAGCGACCCTTCGGGATTGAGACGCCCGATATAGCTGCGCGCCGTCACGCCCGTCCCGCCACCGCCCAGTGTCGTGAAGGCTCCAGCGACCAGGATCTTCCCGTCGGGCTGCAGCGTTATGACATCAACGAAGTTGTTGACACCCGGATTGAAGTCCACGTCGACCGTGCCGTCGGCGTGGAGCCGCCCGATGTGGCTGCGCGGCGTCGTGCCGGTGCCGCCGCCGAGACCTGTGAAGAATCCGCCGACCAGGATCTGGCCGTCCGCTTGCTGCACGATGGCGAAGACATCACCGGTGCCGGTGGTCCCAGGGTTGAAGCTGGGATCGACCGAGCCGTCGGCGTTGAGGCGACCGATGTTATTGCGCGGCGTCGTGCCGATCCCGCCGCCGAGCGCGGTGAAGGTGCCGCCGACCAGGATCTTCCCATCCGCCCGGACTGCCAGGGCGCCAACGGTGCCGTTGGCGCCCGGATCGAAGCCGGAGTCGAGCGAGCCGTCATTGTTGAACCGGCCGATATTCTTCCGCGGCGTCGTGCCGGAACTACCGCCGAGGCCGGTGAAGAAGCCGGTCACGACGATTTTTCCATCGGCCTGCACCGCCAACTCGAAGACGGTATTGTTGGCCCCCGGATTGAACCCGGTGTCCAGCGAGCCATCAGCGTTCAGCCGGCCGATCCGGCTGCGAGCGGTCACGCCGGTGCCGCCGCCCCCCAGCATCGTAAAGGCGCCGCCTACCAGGATCTTGCCGTCGGCCTGAAGTGCCAGGCCGCCGACCTGCCCATTCGCACCGGGGTTGAAGCTGACATCGACCGAGCCGTCGGCGTTGAGCCGGCCGATGTTGGCGCGCGGAGTCGTGCCGGTGCCGCCGCCGAGGCCCGTAAAGAAGCCGGCAACCAGAATCTTGCCATCCGGTTGCAGCGCCAGCGCCACGATCCGGCCGTTCGACCCAGGGTTGAAGCTCGTGTCGAGCGAGCCGTCGTCGTTGAGCCGACCGAGATGATTACGCGCCGTTGCGCCTGTACCCCCGCCGCCAAGCATCGTGAACTCGCCGCCGACCAGGATTTTGCCGTCCGGCTGTCGCACCACAGCGTTGACGTTGGCGTTCGCACCCGGATCGAAGCTGAGGTCGAGCGAACCATCAGCGTGGAGGCGTCCGATTCGGTTGCGCGACGTCGTGCCTGTCCCCCCACCGCCGAGCGTGGTGAACCCGCCCACGACGAGGATCTTGCCGTCCGGTGCTTCGGCAATGGCCAGGACGCCCAGGCCGTTCGCGCCGGGATTGAAGCCGTCCAGCGCTGATTGCGCGTGCAGGGGGGTGGACACAACTCCGACCAGCAGGGCTACAGCCGAAATCGCCAACGCAGTTATCCGCGTCATTCTGCATTCCTCCTGCTGAGCCAGACGAGAGAGGGAGGG
This sequence comes from uncultured Acidobacteriota bacterium, assembly GCA_963776315.1. Classification (GTDB taxonomy): domain Bacteria; phylum Acidobacteriota; class Vicinamibacteria; order Vicinamibacterales; family 2-12-FULL-66-21; genus DATBJJ01. The sequence continues at coordinate 208,168 of CAVZMJ010000025.1, read as the reverse complement.
CACCCGAGAGCCGCTTCATGTCGGCGCCTCTTTCAGTGCCGGGTCGCGAATGTGCAAGCCCGATACCCGAAAACCAGACCGGATTGCACATGTTTCGCGCCTGGACGCAATGGCGAGCGCGGGGCTTATTCAGCCGTCGGCAGGAAAAACCAACGCAGCAGCACGGGTTCCGCACTTTCTACTCCACGGACAAGTTTCTTGGAGATCGCCGAGCGCAACACGGTCTTCGAAGGCGTGATCGGCTCCACGAAGGACGCCGAAGAGGGCGCCGGGGTTCATGGGGGATAGGCTCTCGGTTCAGGTTCACGGCTTCAGGAAGTTCAGCGTCCAGAGCTCAGTCCCGCGATTACGACTCTGAACGCCCTTCCTAGAGCCTGAAGCCGTGAACCCTGAACCCTACTACGCGGCGACCCCCGCCATCAGCCGCATCAGGGCTTCCTGACTCGCGGCGGCGCGCGACAGCTCGCCGACGACTCGTCCGCCACGGAACACCAGGATGCGCGTCGAGAGGTTGAGCACCTCCGGCATCTCGCTCGAGATGAGGATGATGCCGTTGCCCGCCGCGGCGAGCTCGTCGATGAGCGCGTGGATTTCGGCCTTGGCTCCCACATCGACTCCACGCGTCGGCTCGTCGAGGATGAGGATTGGGCAGCGCGCGGCGAGCCACTTGGTCAGCACGATCTTCTGCTGATTGCCGCCCGACAACGCCGCGACGAGCGTGTCGAGTCGCGGCGACTTGACCCGCAGCCGCTCGAAGTACGGCTGTGCGACCTGCCGCTCGCCCGCGCGGGTGATGAATCCCGACTTCGCGAGTCCCGGCAGGATCGACAGCGTGGCGTTGTTGAGCACGTCCATCGAGAGCACGAGACCCTGACGCTTGCGGTCTTCCGGAACGAGGCCGATGCCGCGCGCGATGGCCTGCGCGGCGCTCGACGTCACCGCCGGTTGACCGCGCACCCATACGTCGCCCGTGGAATGCGCGTCCAGACCGAAGAGCGCAGTCGCGACCTCGGAGCGTCCGGCCCCGACGAGCCCGGCAAAGCCCAGGACTTCGCCGGCGCGCAGCGTGAACGACACGCCGGAGAAACCTGCGGGGCTCGAGAGGCGGGCGACTCGGAGCAGCTCCTCGCCGGGCTCGGTTCGCGCGTGCGACGGAAAGTACTCGTCGAGCTTCCGGCCGATCATCATCTCGACGAGCGCCGACCTGTCCACTTCGGCGATCGGCCGCGTCGCCACGTGACGGCCATCGCGCAGCACGGTGATCGTGTCGCAGAGCAGGAAGATCTCCTCGAGGCGGTGGCTGACGTAGATGCAGGTCACGCCGCGCTCGCGAAGCCGGCCGATAATCGAATAGAGACGCTCGGCTTCGTGCTGCGACAGGCTGCTCGTCGGCTCGTCGAACACGATCAGTCGCGCGCCCTGCCCGATCGCCGACGCGATCTGCAGCATCTGCTGCTGGCCCACCGTCAGCGACCCGACGGCTCGCGTGACGTCGATGCTGGCGTCGATCGGCGCCAGCATCGCTTCCGCACGGCGCCGCATCTCGCGCTTCGAGACGAAGCCGCGCGTCGACGGCAGGCTCCCGAGGCAGAGGTTCTCGGCCACCGACAGGTTCTCGCAGAACGAGAGCTCCTGGTGCACCATGGCGACGCCCGACGTCAAGGCGTCGGTCGGGCTGGTGAATCGAACGGGCTCACCGCCGATGATGACGCGACCCTCGTCCGGCGTGTGGATTCCCGCCAGGAGTTTTCCGAGCGTGCTCTTCCCCGCGCCGTTCTCGCCGCAGAGCGCGTGGCACGATCCTGCAGCAATCTCGAACGTGACGTGATCGAGCGCAACGACGCCGGGAAAGCGCTTGGTGACGCCGTCGAATCGGACCGTGGCTGTCGTTGATGCCATCGTGTAGTGCGCTGGTTCCGTGGACCGCTCGGTGTCCAAGTGTACAGCGCCTACTGCACCGTCACGCGCACCAGTTTCGCCGGCAGGAAGTCCGCGGCTTCGGTGCTCCACGCGAAGACCGCGAGATCGTAGTCTCCGTGCGCGAGCCCCTGCACCATGAGCCCAAAGCCCGAGTCGCGGAACTCGTCGCCGTGCACCGCGGCGACATCCGGCCGCGCACCGCCGTAGCTCGCCGCGCCGAGGAACACCGGCGGCCCGCCCGCGAGCGGATACGCCCATGCATGTACCGTCGCGACCCCCGTGCCGGTCGTCGCGTGCAGATCCGCCGCCCACCCGCCGAGCACGAACGGTTGCGTCACGTCCTGCTGCGACCGCGGGGCATCGATCACCACCTGCGGGCCGACCGCTCCGCTCCCCTTCGGCGCGAGAATCACGCGCACTTCATGCCGCGCCACCGCGCGGTCCCCCGCCCAGCGCACGAACACCAGGTCGTACGTGCCGACGAATCCCACGCCCGGCGCCCACGTGAACCACCCGGTCGCCCCGTCCAACTGCGATCCGGCTGGCAGCGGCGCCAGCTCCTCTCCCACGCGTAAATGTCCCGTGTAGTGCGCGCCCGTGTGTTCGCCGAGTCTCAGCTCGAACCGGTCGATCTCTTCGCCGCGGATCACGACCCGCCCTGCGCGGCCGACGCCATACCATCGCCACGGCCCCGCGAGATCCCAGCCGCGTCGACCGAGCACCGGTGCGTCATCGTGCGGCGTCGCCGCCAGGTCCTCCGCACGCGCCGTCCGCGCGCGCGACGCACCCTCCACGGCTGTCGTGATTGCCGCGGCGCCGTTCGACACCGTGAAGAACCGGCTGCCGATGCCCTCCGTCACCCCCAGATTGTCGGTGACGGTCCACTGGATGGTGTGCACGCCGTTGGGATATGCCTGCGTATTCAAGCCGTACACACCGAGGGCCGTGTCGATCCCGGGGTAGCCCGGAAACACCGCGCTCAGGTCGGGCCGCGCCGCCCAGCCACCAGGGCTGCCGACGGCGACGCCGTTGACCTGGACGGTCACCGTGCCCCCACCTGGCGGATCTGCGCGCGCCAGGCGCGACAGCACCCAGCCGTACACGGCATAGCCGTTCTCCGATGCCACCCCGCCCTGCGTCGGCGTGTCAATCGCCCCGAATGGTTTCGTCGCGCTCGCGTTCGCGCACGTCATCGTCCGTGTTCCCAGGAGCGTCGTATGCCCGTCCCGGTCCTGCGCATGCAGGTAGAACAGATAGGTCCCGTTCCCCTGGCTGGGCAGCGTGTTGGTCAGCACCATGAAGCCCCAGCCGCCTCGCGTGTGCATCGGATACGTCGGGTACGCGGCCGCCACGTCCGGCCGTGCCCCGTCGAGAAGCACCGCAAAGCCGACGAAGATTTGCGCCGCACCGCCGCAGTTCGGATCGACCGGCGCGACTTCTCCGGTCACCGCCGCCCGGCACACCATCACGCGCGTCACCTCGACGTCATCGAGCGCCCAGCCCGTAAACGGAATCGCGCCCGTCACGCCCGTCGTGTGGTCCAGCGGTGTATCGACGACGCCGAAGGGCGTCGCGGAGGTCTCACTCTGGAGCAGGTCCAGCACGACCGTAATGGGGCCCGGCGTGTTCGAGGCGCCCGTCACCGTCAGCGCGATCGCTCCGGCCGCAGGGCTCCCCACCGACAACCCCGGAACCGAGACGACACCGATCGACAGGTCCGCTGATCCGCTCCCCGACATCGGGCTCACCTGCATCCACGGCTGGTTGGGCACCGCTGTCCACGTCACCATCCCGGCCCCACTCTGCGTCAGGCGCACGACTTGCGCCGCCGTCTGCGACACGAACGCCGCACCCGTCGTCACGGCCGCAAAACGCAGGGCAGTCTTGTCGAGCGTCAGCAGCGGGGTGGTGGGACTGATCGGAAGCGTCACGCTTGTCGAGTCGGTGCAACCGCTCGATTGGTCGGTCGCCGTGACCGTGAGCAGGAACGTCCCCGCCTGCGTCGGCGTGCCGCTGAGCGTACCGCCGCTCGACAAGGTCAGGCCGGCCGGCAGCGCGCCGGTCACGCCGAAGGTGACCACGCCGATCGCGCCGGTCGCGGTCAAGGTCGCAGAGTAGGCGCTGCCTGCGGTGCCCGCCGGCAGAGACGTCGGAGCAGCCGACGGGCAGGCCACGTACACCTGCCGGATCGATTCGATGATCGAACCGGACCCGTCCGTCGCGTGGTAACCGCGCGCGCGTACCCACCAATTCGAGTTGCGGGACCCGGTCAGAGACGCCTGCCACCCGCCCGGCACGCGCGTCGCGCTCGCGGACGGGCCGTAGGTCACGCCATCGGGAGACACATCGAACGTCACGCGCTCGACCTCGGGGCCCGCGCCTTCGCGCGCCCACGTCACCTGGGTCTGAACCGCGCCGGAAAGGTTTGGAACGCAGCCCGGACACGACACGCCGAGCCGCTGAATTGCCGCGTCGGTGGTGGTCAGCCGCCCGATGTTGCTGCGCGGCGTGAGGCCGGTCCCCCCACCTCCCAGCAGCGTGAACCATCCGCCGACGAGGGTCTTTCCGTCGCGTTGCACTGCCAAGGCACCGACCACGTTGTCAGTGCCCGGATCAAAGGTCGTGTCGAGCGCGCCGTCAGGGTGGAGGCGCCCGATGGAGTTGCGGGGCGTCGTGCCGGTCCCGCCGCCACCCAGGGTCGTGAACGAGCCGCCGACTACGATCTTCCCGTCCGACGGCAGCGCCATAGTAGAAATAAAGCCGTTCGCTCCCGGATTGAACGTGGTATCGAGCGAGCCGTCGGGGTTCAGCCGCCCGATGGCGTTGCGGGGCGTCGTGCCGGTCCCGCCGCCACCCAGCGTCGTGAACGAGCCGCCCACGAGGATCTTTCCGTCGGGTTGCACCGCCAAAGCACCGATGCGCTCGTTCGCGCCCGGATCGAAGCTGGTGTCGAGCGAGCCGTCGGGGTTCAGCCGCCCGATGGAGTTGCGGGGCGTCGTGCCGGTCCCGCCGCCACCTAGCGTCGTGAACGAGCCGCCCACGAGGATCTTTCCGTCGGGTTGCACCGCCAAAGCACTGATGCTGTCGTTCGCGCCCGGATCGAAGCTGGTGTCGAGCGAACCGTCGGGGTTCAGCCGCCCGATCCGCTGGCGCGGCGTCGTGCCGGTCCCGCCGCCGCCCAGCATCGTGAACCTGCCGCCCACGAGGATCTTCCCGTCGGGTTGCACCGCCAAAACACCGACGCTGTCGTTCGCGCCCGGATTGAAACTGGTGTCGAGTGAACCGTCAGAGTGGAGCCGCCCCAGGCGGGAGCGCAGCGTCGTGCCCGTCCCGCCGCCACCTAGCAGCCTGAACACGCCGCCGACCAGAATTTTCCCGTCGGGTTGCACTGCCAGGACATAGACGTCGCTGTTTGCACCCGGATTGAAGGTGGTGTCGAGCGATCCGTCGGAGTGGAGCCGCCCGATGCCGTTGCGCGGCGTCGTGCCCGTTCCGCCGCCGACGTGCGAAAAACTCCCGCCTATGAGGATCTCCCCGTTGGGCTGCACGGCCAGAGCAGAGACCCCGCCCGCTCCGATGTAAGGATGAGGGAGACGATAGCTCGTGCCCGGATTGAAATCCGCGTCGACCGTGCCATCGGGGTAGAGTCGCCCGACATAGCTGCGCTGCGTCGTGCCCGTCCCACCACCGCCGAGCGTCGCGAACATGCCGCCGACCAGGATCTGCCCGTCGGGCTGCAGCGCCACGACCCAAACCCTGCCGGCCGCGCCCGGATCAAACGTGGTGTCGACCGAGCCATCGGGGCGGAGCCGCGCGATCCGGTTGCGCGCCGTCGTGCCGGTCCCGCCACCGAGCGCCGAGAAGGTGCCGCCAACCAGAATGTTCCCGTCGGGCTGTACCGCCATAGTAAGAACCCAGTCGTTCGCGCTCGGATCGAACGTCGTGTCGAGCGCGCCATCGGCGTGGAGCCGGCCGATCCGGTTGCGAGGCGTCGTGCCGGTCGTGCCGCCGAGCGCCGTGAAGGTACCGCCCACGAGAATCTTCCCGTCGGCCTGCATCGCCACGGTGTAGATCCAGTCGTTCGCGCCCGGATTGAAATCCACGTCGAGCGAGCCGTCGGCGTGGAGACGCCCGATGCGGTTACGCACCGTTGTGCCAGTCCCGCCACCGCCCAGTTTCGTGAAGCCGCCCCCGGCCAGGATTTTCCCGTCGGGCTGCACCGCCATGGCCATCACGCCGCCGTCCGCGCCCGGGTTGAAGGTGGTGTCGAGAGATCCGTCGGCATGAAGGCGTCCAATGTTGTTGCGCGCGCTGCCGCCCAGCCTCGTGAAGCCGCCACCGACCACGATCTTCCCATCGGGCTGTACCGCTATGGCATCGACCGGGTTGTTCACGTCCGGATTGAACGTCGTGTCGAGCGACCCGTCAGGATTCAGCCGGCCGATTCCGAAGTGCGGCGTCGTACCAGTCCCACCACCGCCCAAGGTCGTGAAGCGGCCGCAAACCAGGATCTTCCCGTCAGGCTGCAACGCGAAGGCTGTGACTGAGCCGTCGGCGCCCGGATTGAAGGTCGAATCGAGCGAGCCATCGGGATTGAGTCGCCCGAGGCGGCTGCGCGCGGTCGTGCCGGTCCCGCCGCCGCCCAGTGCTGTAAAATCCCCGCCGATCAGGATTTTCCCGTCGGGCTGCACCGCGAGAGCCATGACGGGACCGTTCGCCCCAGGATTGAAGCCGTCGAGTGCCGACTGTGCCTGCGCGTTTGGCGCGACCCCAAACAGCAGGGCCACGAAGGCCGGCAGCGCCATAGTCCGCGTCATAATGCTCATCCATTAGTCGGCAGGTCGCGAAGGAACGTCGTAAAGAACACACGAGGGCACCCAACGCCACAGGCTGCCGAGCCGTCCAAGACCCAGGTGGACACTCATGCTCACGTTCTTGCAAGAGTTGGTGCAGGACATACGCTTCGGCCTTCGGACTTTCGTCCGGACCCCGGGCTTCACCACGCTCGCCGTGCTATCGCTGGCCCTCGGGATCATGGCCACGACAGCCATGTACAGCGTCATCCACGCCGTCGTCCTCGACCCGTTTCCGTACAAGGACGTCGACGCGCTGATGAGCGTGAGAGTCTGGAGTCCGGAGCAGCAGGGGTACCGCACGAACTACTCCACGGACCAGTTTCTGGAGATCGCGGACCGTAACACGATCTTCGAAGGCACGATCGCCTCCACGATCTCTGACGTGCTCTGGACGGAGGACGGGGACCCACAGCGGCTTCGCGGCAACTACGGAACGCCGAACACATTCCTGGTGATGGGAGTTCCCGCGCTGCTCGGGCGAACCTACGTGCCCGACGATGGGCGCGCGGACGCGGCGCCGGTCGTCGTGCTCGGATTCCGGTTCTGGCAGCGGCAGTTCGGGGGGGACGCCACCATCGTCGGCCGTCAGCTCCGACTGAACGACACCGTCCGGACGGTTGTCGGAGTCATGCCGAAGCGATTCATGTGGCGCGGCGCCGATGTCTACCTGCCCGTGACGTTCGAACGCGGACGCGTCGTCGAGGGCGTCAGGAACGTGCACCTACTCGGACGGCTGAAGCCGGGCGTCACCGAGGCACAGGCGGAGGCGGACCTCAAGCCGATCGTCCAGGATCTCGCCCAGCGGGCGCCTGCGCAGTTCCCGACGACGTGGCGGGTGGGGCTCCTGTCGTTCAAGGAGACATTCCCGAGCAGCATCCGCGAGGACCTCTGGGTGCTGTTTGGCGCGGTCGGTTTGCTGCTGCTGATCGCGTGCGCCAATGTCTCGAACCTGCTGCTGTCGAGGGCCGCGGGCCGGCAGCGTGAAATGGCCGTGCGCGCCGCGCTCGGCGGCAGCCGCTGGCGCCTGGTTCGCCAGTTGCTGACCGAGAGCGTGCTCCTCGCGCTGGCGGGCGGCATCGTCGGCACGGCGTTCGCCTACGGTGCACTGCGCGTCATCCTGACGCTCGTCCCGCCCAACACGATCCCCGACGAGTCCGAGGTTGCCGTCAACGTGCCGGTGCTGCTCTTTGCGCTCGCGGTCTCGGCGGCGACCAGCGTGATCTTCGGACTGGCGCCCGCGCTCCACACTTGCACCCGCGATCTGACGAACCCGCTTCGCAGCAGCGGCCGCAGCGTGACCGGCGGCACGGCGCAGACCCTGCTGCGAAAGGGTCTGGTCGTGGGCGCGGTTGCCCTGTCGATCATGCTGATGGTCGGCGCCAGCCTCATGATCAGAACCGTGCTCGCGGTCGGGCGTGTGGGGCTCGGCTTTCAACCGGACCGGGTGTTGACGCTCAGGGTGCCGCTGCCCGAGCGAAAGTACTCCGATCCTGCGCGGCGGGTGCTCTTCTTCGAAGAGCTGCTGCCGAGCATCGCCCGCGTGCCGGGGGTCACGGCCGCAGCAGTCAACACGTCGGCGCACCCATTCGGCAGCGGTGGCTGGACGGTCGAAGTGCCGGGGTCGACGGCAACCGAGCAGCCGGTCGTCATGCACCAGGTCAGCGCGGACTATACGAGGGCGCTCGGAATTGCCCTCCTGAAGGGACGCGGGCTGACCGCCGCGGACGTCGCAGGACGCAGGCAGATCGCGATGGTCAATCAGGCCTTCGAGCGCTCGCGCTTCAACGGCGCCGATGCCGTCGGTCGGATTGTCCGCGTGCCGCGGTTGACACAGCCGCCGATTGGCGCAGCGGACGCCAGCGTCGAGATCGTCGGCGTGGTGCACGACACGCTCAACCGCGGCATCACCGATGCGCTCCTGCCGGAGATCTACCTTCCGTATTCGCTCCTGGGCGCGGCGAATCGTGTGGTCGTCCAGACGGCCGGCGACCCGGCCGCGGTCACGCGCGCGGTCATCGAACGCGTCTACGCGATCGATCGGGATCAGCCGGTGACCGAGGTGCGAACCATCGAGGCCTTCCTCAACGAGTTCATTTACGCCGGCCCGCGTTTCAATGTGGTGCTGCTGTCCGTGTTCGCCGCGCTGGGGCTCGTCCTGTCGGTCGTCGGCGTCTACGGCGTGATGGCCCACACCGTCACGCAGCAGACGCGGGAGATTGGCGTGCGCATCGCGCTCGGGGCCGACCCGGGATCGGTCGGCCGGATGGTCGTCAGGTCCGGTGCCGTTCTGCTGTTGATCGGTGTCGCAGTGGGCCTCGCTGGCAGCGTCTTCGCGGCCAGGCTGCTCGCCCAACAGATCTGGAACGTCTCACCGTTCGATCCAACCTCGTTTGCCGCGGCGTCGGCCGTCTTGCTCGCCGCAGGTCTACTGGCGTGCGCCTGGCCGGCGTGGCGCGCGAGCCGGACACAGCCGATCGTCGCGTTGCGGCAGGAGTAGGCGACGGATCGGCTTGAACGGCAGGAGGGGTCGAGGTAAGGGGCTCTGCTCACAGGTGTCAACGGGAGGTTACGGAGATAACGGGTTCACCACGAAGGACCGAAGGCAACGAAGGCGCACGAAGAAGAGAACTCTCGAACGACCAGAAGTTGTGGTCGCACCGCGCGAAGCGCGGTATGAGTGGCGAGGATCGCGGACCGGAGAGCGCCTCAATGACGTCGCTGCACAATGTGCGCTCTTCGGTCCGTGATCCTCGCCACTCATATCGCCGGCGTTGCCGGCGATGCGACCACTCACAATCTCAGGGCTCAGCGACAGCCTCCGTGCGTCTCCGTTCGCCTCCGTTGCTCCGCGTTGAACCCGTTTTCTTCGTCCTACTCCGTGCACCCCTTACGAGCCGAAGTCCGCAATTGGTCTGAGGCGCAGGCAGCCTCGCTAGTCCCCTGGTTGGTCAGCGTCACCTCCGCGCCGGGGATGACGCCTCCCGAGTCCTTGCCGCGCCTCGGATTCCTTCCTGAAATCCTCAAGCCCGACCTTCGACGTGGCACCGACGATCAAGACCAGCAGTCACGCGAATAAGCGGATCGTGGCTCTCATGTGCACCCCGCAAGAACTCACCCCTTCACAGCCGCATGAAAATCTGCCGTCGATAGAGGAACCGGCAGATGAGGAAGCACAACGCCAGGCCCACGAGCGCGAGGACGACTGCGCCTGCATGCGGGGCCATGCGGGCGTCGAACCAGACCTCCACGTCGCCGCCGGCAAAGCGCTTCGACAGGGCGTCGAAGTCCACGATGTTGCTGATCAGGTAAATCGCCAGTGCATTCGTACCGATCCAGGTGAAGGGCACGGCCCAGCTGCGAATTCCGCGCACGTCAATCAGGTAATAGAACAGAGCCAGCAGCAGCGCACTCCAGCCTGCCGCGACGAGCACGAACGACGAAGTCCAGAGCTTCTTCACAATCGGGAATTGCAGGCCCCACGCGTAGCCGAGTACCAGTGACACGGTGCCGGCAACAGCCAGCAGGGCTGCGCGGCGAACGCCGCTCCACTGTCGGTTCTGCAGGTGCAATCCCGCAAAGACGCCGAGCAGACATGAGGCGACCGCCGGCAGTGTCGACAGGATCCCTTCGGGGTCGTGGTCGCCGTCCCACTTGAATCCTGGTAGATAGTGTTGGTCGATCCAGTTGGTGAGATTGTGGCCCTCGGCGAAGTCGCCGGCGCCAAAGCCTGGGACCGGGATGAACGTCAGCATCGCCCAGTACCCGACCAGCAACGCCGCAGCGGTGATCGCGAGCGTGCGCCGACTCAGGTACACGAAGCAGATTCCGGCAAGGCCGTAGCACAGGGCGAGGCGCTGGAGCACTCCCAGCCAGCGGATCTGATCGAAGCCCTTCGACACGCCGCCGTAATAGAAGAGGCCCAGTACATAGAGCAGGCAGGTGCGGCGCACGATGCGCAGGACGGCGGCGGAGTGTCCCTGGCGCTCGACGAGGCGGCCGAGGGAGAACGTGATCGCCACGCCGATCATGAACACGAAGAGCGGGAAGATCAGATCGTAGAAGCGGAACCCGGCCCAGGCGACGTGGTCGAGCTGTGTGGCGATCGTCTTCACGACCGGGCCGGCGTCCATCTGCCCGAGCGCATGACCCAGCGCGTCGGCGCCGACGATCCACATCATGTCGAAGCCACGAAGGGCATCGAGCGACATCAGCCGTTCGCCGGGCGCGATCGCGTGGTACGCGACGGCGCCCGGACTCGGTGCGGTCATGAAGCTACCTACTTCGGCAGCGCTAGATAGGCCTCTGGGACGTCCGTGAAGCCCCACTCTTTCAGTTGTCGCGCCCACGTGCCCAGGTTGTCCTTCGTCACGCGGACGAGCTCCATCGGGATGATCGTTGGTACTTCCTGTTTGAGCTGCACCTTGTCGAAGATTCTCTGCACCGACTCGTGGCCCCAGAGATAGGTCGGCTGCGCCAGCAGCACCGGGGCAAGGCCCTTCTCGACGTAAGCGAGCTCGGCCGGCAGGCCGTCGACGGCCACGATCTTGACTTTCTTGGGATCCAGATCGGTCAGGAGCGTCTGAGTGAAGAGCGGCCAGCCGCCGATCATCGCCCAGCCCTGAATCTGCGGGTAGGCGTTCTGGACGCGGATGACTTCGGCGGCCGCGTCCTGCGCCGTTTCGATATGGTAGAAGGTGTCGACGATTTTGATCTTCGGATACTTCTTCGCGGCCTGCTTGACGCCCTCGACGCGGTTGCGCAGGTTCGGCGCGTTCTGGTTGCCGGCCAGGATTGCGACCGAGCCGGCCTCGCCCATCTGCGTCGCGAGCTCGTCCATCACCGTCTGGCCGGTCTTGATGTCGTCGACCCCATAGAATGCGAACCGCTGCGATTCGGGCGCGTCGCTGTCAAACGTCATGACCGGCACGCCCCTCGCGACCGCGTCGTTGATGGCGCCCGTGACCTTTCCGGCGTCTGAGGCTGAGAGGAGGATGGCATTCGCGCCCTCGTTGACGGCCTGCGCGATGCGCTGGGCCTGAATCTGACCGTCTTCGCCGGGCGGCGTCAGCCACACGATCTCGACCGGCACGCCGTGCTTGGCCGTCAGTTCTTTGGCCGCCGCTTCCGCGCCGGTCCGGGCTGACAGGAACACCGGATTGGTCGAGGCCTTGGCGATCATCGCGATCTTGAGTCCCGGCTTGGCCGTTGTTTGATTCGCCGGCGCTGGCGGCGACCCGCCGCAGGCCACGGCCAGCAAGGCCAGCGCCGCAGCAGCTGGCAGGGCGATTGGGTGTCTGAACGCTGTTTTCATCTATTGGCTCCCGTCGTGTTGCCTGAGGAGAAACTGCCAGCCTCAGGCTTCTAGATCCTGTCTTGTCCGCATTTCTAGTTGTCGCGGGGCCCACCCCCACGACCTGCCAGCGCTCTTCCGCGCCGGTGACTTGAAACGACAGCCCACTTTGCAGTGCGACTCTGCCTCGTGTCTCTGCAGCTACTTCCCGCCTGCAGAGAGCCGTCTGACCGTGAACCGCGCGCTGGCCTGATCGAGCACGACGGCGATGATAATCGCGCAGCCGATGATGATCCACTCGTAGTTCTGGTCGAAGTGGAGCGTGCGAATCGATTGCCGGATGAGCACAATCAGGACCGCGCCGAGGAGCGCGCCCGCCGCGCTCCCCTTGCCCCCTGACAAGCTCGCGCCGCCGACAACGGCCGAGGCGATCACGTAAAGCTCGTAGCCCGTCGCGTCCGAGCAGGAGGCCGAGCCGTAGAAGCTCGCGCCCATGAACGCGGCCAGGCCCGCCGTCAGGCCCGAGAGGACGAAGACGGCAATCTTGACGCGGCCGATGGGGACGCCCGAGAAACGGCTGGCCTCGGCATTCCCGCCGACGGCAAAGACGCGCCGTCCTCCAACCGTGTGCATCAGATAGATGCCCCCGACCACGGCCACGACGATCATGACGATCATCGGCACTGGGTAAAGGGCGTCGCGCAGGCCGAGCGAGGCTTTCGCGACGTTGGTCAGCGCGCGGGGCAGGAGAATGCTCTCGGCGTTGCTCGCCACGAACGCAATCCCGCGCACGATCCACATCGTCCCGAGCGTGATGATGAAGGGGTGCACACCGAGGCCGACGACCAGCGCGCCGTTGATGGCGCCGCAGGCGAGGCCGATCCCGACCGAGACCGTCAGGCCGAGCGCGACCATCGTCAGGGGATCCAGCGGCCCGACGGCGCGCAGGACCATAGCCGTCGTCACGCCCGCGAGGGCGTAGATGGAGCCGACCGACAAGTCGATGCCGCCCGAGATGATGACAATCGTCGCACCGACCGCCATGATCGCGAAGAAGCTCGCGTCAGTCGCTGTCTGGATGAGGGTGTAGGAGTTGAGGAAGTTGTTGACCGTCAGCCCTGTGCGCGCGTCGACGTGCGAACCGGCAAACACCCCCAGCACGCCCCCGAGCAGCAGGATGACGAGGACGAGCCCCGCTTGGGGCGACGCGAGCGTTCGTCTGAGCATAGCCGGTCAACGAGCATATCGCGACTGCGGGGACACTCAAACGGGACACTCAACCGGGACAGTCACTGGGGACACTCAACCGTGACTGTCCCCGACCGTCAATCTTCAGTTTCTGCGTACAAGCGTGCAGAAAATGCTCGGAGTTCGACGGGACCCGGCGGCGAGCATGGCACCGACACTTCGCCAGAGACTCCAGTCAGCCTGGCTGTGCCCAGGTTGCCCTTCCGGGGACACTCAAGGTTGACTGTCCCGTTTGAGTGTCCCCGGAACGAACAGCCGCAGCCGGCGGACGGACAGCGGGGGGGCGTTGTCGACGGTGGCAGTCTGGGTGAGGCGGACGAACTTGGCGCGCGTGGGGGGAAACGCGATCAGCGTCTGGGCGCCGGAGCCCTGACCCTCGGCCACGGGCGACCACGTGGCGCCGTCCATCGACAGCTGAACCTGGTAGCCTCGAGGAAACCCCGGAACGCCCTCGACGGCGCCGAACTCCGATCTGGTCGGCGCGCCTCTGACGGCAGGGCCATCCTGAACCGCCGCGACGGCTGACTCGAACGCAATCTCGGTGAGCACCGCCGGCTCCGGCAGCTCGACCTGCAGCCACATTCCAGCCTGCTGCGCGCGCCCTGACGTCCACGGCTGGATGCTCAAGGCGTTGACGGCGGTGTCCGTGTTGTGGCTCGCCGTCAGCTTCCACCTGGAATCAACGACCATCTGCTTCGGCAATGACGACTCGAGCTCGGCCGACGTCCACGGCGCCTTGCGCGTGGCGGTCGCCGCACGCACCCGCTTGACGTCCGCCGGCGACACGAGCGTGGCGCGATTGCCAAACGAGTTCCTGATGTAGGACGTGATCGCCGACATCCACTCGTCGTTGTTCTGGCCCATCCCGATCATGACGTCGGGATAAGCGGCGCCGTCGATCGGACCGGTGAGGCCGTGAAGCACGGCCTTGACGACGTAGTCCTGGTGACCGAGGACGCGCGGCGAAGAGGCCAGCGGGGGCCCGAGCAGCGCCTCGTTCTGCGCGCCCGGCACCTTCGCCCCGCGCCCATCGTCGCCGTGACACGCGAAGCACACCTGCGTGTAGATCTCCTGCCCCTTGTCGAGCGTCGCGCGCTCGTCGGCCGTGTAGGGCCGGATCCCCTCCATGATCGACGCGCCGCGGCCCGTGTTCGCGCTCGGCTTGAGCATGGCATTGGCGATGAGCTGCACGCCCTTGGCCTTGTTGCTCTCGAGGGCCGCAGCGATGACCGACTTGCCATCGGCCACTTTCAGCGTGTTGAGCGTCATGAGCGCCTGCATCACCACATCGATATCGGCATCCTTCGCCATGGCCTTGTAGTCGCTGCCGAAGGATCGATCGCCCGCCTTGTAGAGCGTCTCGCTCGCCCGGATCGCCTGGATGCGAACCTGCGGGTCGGCGTGCTTCATCAACTCTCGCAGCAGTGCCGCGTCGGCCGAGGCCAGGCCGTCGAGCGTCCAGAGGGCGTGAATGCGGGCGAACTGAGTTTACCGGTCGTTGACGCCCGGACTTCCAGCGCGGCTGCTATGCTTCAATCTGAAATACCAGTCGATGGGACCAGTGCAGCGGTTAGCGAACAAATCCGCGAGATCCGCGTCCCGTGAACCCGATCCGCGTCCCTGACATTGGTGCTCAGCCAGCAGCGTATAATCCCCCGGCCGCCCGTCATCAGAGACAGGCGCCCAGCGAGAAAGGGTGTGGTGATGACCGCTCGGATCGACACCGCCTACACGGCGGCAAAGGACCGGTACGCCGAAGCCGGCGTGGACGCCGACGCGGCGCTGACCCGCCTGGCCGCGGTACCGATTTCCCTGCACTGCTGGCAAGGCGACGACGTCGAGGGCTTCGAGAAGTTTGGCACCGGACTGGGCGGCGGCCTGGCGGCGACGGGCAATTACCCGGGCAAAGCGCGCACGCCAGACGACCTGCGCTCCGACGCGTCGCTGGCGCTGTCGATGATTCCGGGAACTCACCGGTTCAACCTCCACGCGTCGTACGGCGAGTTCGGCGGCAAGGCCGTCGATCGCGACGAGATCGGCCCCGAGCACTTCGCCGGCTGGATCGACTGGGCGAAGTCACTCGGGATTGGCCTCGACTTCAACCCGACCTACTTCTCGCATCCAAAAGCCGCCGACAACATCACGCTGTCCCACGCCGACCCGGCGATCCGGACGTTCTGGATCGACCACGGCATCGCATGCCGCCGCATCGGCGCCGCGATGGGCAAGGCGCTCGGCAAGCCCTGCATCACGAATCTCTGGATTCCCGACGGCATGAAGGACACGCCGATCGATCGCGTCGGCCCGCGCGAGCGGCTGACCGAGTCGCTCGACGCGATTTTCAAGGAAGCGATCAATCCGACGCTGAACCTCGATTCGGTGGAGGGCAAGCTCTTCGGCATCGGCTGCGAGAGCTTCACCGTCGGGTCGCATGAGTATTACTTCGGCTACGCCCTGTCGCGAAAGAAGCTCCTGACGCTCGACACGGGCCACTACCACCCGACCGAAACCGTGACCGACAAGCTGAGCGCGATGTTCGTGTTCCTGCCCGAGATCCTGCTGCACGTGAGCCGCGGCGTCCGCTGGGACAGCGACCACGTCGTCCTGCTCAACGACGACCTCGAGGCGCTCAGCCAGGAGCTCGTGCGCGGCAACTTCGTCGAGCGCACGCACATCGGCCTCGACTTCTTCGACGCCAGCATCAACCGCGTCGCGGCGTGGACCATCGGCACGCGCAACATGATCAAGTCGCTGCTCAAGGCGTTACTCGAACCGGTGAAAACACTACGCGCCCTCGAGGCCAACGGCGACTACACGTCGCGCCTCGCCCTGCTCGAGGAACAGAAGACGATGCCGTTCGGGCCGGTGTGGGACTACTACTGCGAGACGAAGAACGTGCCCGGCGGAACCGCGTGGCTGGGGCAGGTCAAGAAGTACGAGACGGATGTGCTGTCGAAGCGAGCCTGACGATCGGCTCAGGGCTCAGGGCTCAAGGCTCAGGGAAGAGCATTCGATCTCAATCGTGCGACTGAATCTCAATGCTCTTCCTTGAGCCCTGAGCAGCCCTGAGCCTTGAGCCCTGAGCCTTGAGCCTTCCGCTACGCCCAGCTGAACCCCTGCTTGGCGAGCGACAGCGATCGGATGCGCTTGCCGGTTGCGGCAAAGATTGCGTTGCAGGGCGCCGGTGGGATCGGCGGCAGCGCCGGTTCCCCGAGTCCGGTCGGCGGATTGTCGCTCTCGACGTAGTGCGCCTCGATGAGCCCCGGGACCTGCGGCATGCGAAGCGGCTGGTACTGGTGGAAGTTGCTCTCGACGGCGCGGCCCTTGTCGATCGTCCGGGATCGGGGATTGGGTCTCGCGGCTGGCGGCTCGCTGCCGGCAGTTGCCTAGTCGCCCGACTTAGCAACAGCCAACCGCGAGCCGCGAGAAGCCAGCCCCGATCCCTGATCCCCGAGCCCCGAGCCCCGAGCCCCGATTGCGATAGTCTGAACCCCATGCACACCGTCTACATCTGCGACGCGGTTCGAACCCCTTTCGGCCGGTACGGTGGCGCGCTCGCCAGCGTGCGCACGGATGACCTGGCCGCAATTCCCATCGCGGCGCTCCGAGAGCGAAATCCCGGCCTCGACGTCTCGCGCGTCGACGACGTGATCTATGGGTGCGCAAATCAGGCGGGCGAAGACAATCGCAACGTCGGCCGCATGGCGCTGCTGCTGGCCGGGCTGCCGAAGGAGGTCCCTGGATCGACGGTCAACCGGCTGTGCGGCTCGAGCCTCGATGCCGTCGTGCAGGCGGCGCGCGCGATCGGAAGCGGCGAGATGTCGCTCGTCATCTCCGGCGGCGTCGAAAGCATGTCGCGGGCGCCGTTTGTGGTGGGCAAGTCCGACGCCGCGTTCGCGCGCGGCCTGAGGCTTGAAGACACCACGCTCGGCTGGCGGTTCATCAACCCGAAGATGCAGCAGGCGTATGGCACCGACGCGATGCCCGAAACAGCCGAGCACGTCGCCGCGGAGTGGCGAGTATCGCGCGCCGATCAGGACGCATTCGCTTACCGCAGCCAGCAACGCGCCGCCGCAGCAGCCGCAGCCGGACGACTGGCGGAAGAGATCGTGCCCGTCATGGTTCTGCAGCGAAAGGGCTCGGTCGCTGTCTCGGTCGACGAGCATCCGCGCGCAGACACGACGCTCGACGCGCTCGCAAAGCTCAAGCCCGTCGTGAAGCCTGACGGAACGGTGACAGCCGGCAACGCATCGGGCATCAACGACGGCGCGTGCGCCGTGCTCCTCG
Source organism: uncultured Acidobacteriota bacterium (assembly GCA_963776315.1). Taxonomy (GTDB): domain Bacteria; phylum Acidobacteriota; class Vicinamibacteria; order Vicinamibacterales; family 2-12-FULL-66-21; genus DATBJJ01. The sequence continues at coordinate 190,567 of CAVZMJ010000025.1, read as the reverse complement.
CGTCGGAAGCCGCAGTCAAGGAACACGGCTTGACGCCGCGGGCGCGGTACGTCGCGGGCGCGGTCGCCGGTGTGGCGCCACGCGTGATGGGTGTCGGTCCGGTCCCCGCCACGCGAAAAGTGCTCGCGCTCGCCGGCCTGAAGATCGAGCAGATGGAGGTCATCGAACTGAACGAAGCGTTCGCGGCCCAGGCTCTGGCGGTGCTTCGCGACCTCGGCGTCGCCGACGATGCACCGCACGTGAATCCCAACGGCGGCGCGATCGCTCTTGGTCACCCCCTCGGCGCGAGCGGCGCCCGGCTGGTGACGACCGCCACGCATCAGCTGGCTCGGACCCAGGGACGTTACGCGCTGTGCACGATGTGCATCGGCGTCGGTCAGGGAATTGGCGTGGTGGTGGAACGGGTTTAGGGGTTCAAGGGGGTTCAGGGGGTTCAAGAGGTTCAGGGGGTTCGGGGTTCAGTTAATGCATGCAGAAACGCCGGCTTGCACTGCGAAACGCCAGTCGGACGCCTTGAAAGGTGAAACGCTCCGCCGCTATGATGCGTATCTCTGCATGCATTCTTCTTCATTGTTGGCGAGGGCCCAAAACCAGGGCCTCTAGACTAAAACTGCCCAAAAACACGAGACGAGGACCTGAATGACTCGCAAACTGCGTTTGCCCATCCTTCTGATTGTGCTGCTCGCCGGGGTGGCTCCGGCGTTCGCGCAGGCGCCCGCCGGGCGCGGCGGTGGCGCGCCCCAGATCCAGGTGACCTCCCCCGAGGTTCTGGCCGATCGGCGCGTCACTTTCCGGATCCTCGCGCCACAGGCCCAGGCGGTCCGGCTCGCAGCCGGAGACATTCAGGGACTGGGACAGGCGACGCAGCTGACCAAAGGCGAGAACGGCGTGTGGGAAATCACCGTCGGTCCGGTCGACCCGGGCAGCTATCGCTACAACTTCAACGTCGATGGCGTGACGACCATCGACCCACGCAGCCCGTTCATCAGCGAATCGAACAACAACGTCTGGAGTCTCGTCACGGTGCCGGGCCTGGACTTCGCCGACACGAAGAACATTCCCCACGGCACCGTGGGAGCGGTGACGTACTACTCGACCGCGCTCGGCACGTTCCGCCGCATGCACATCTACACGCCGCCCGGCTACGAGCGCAACGGTGACAAGTACCCGGTGTTCTATCTGCTGCACGGCGCTGGCGACAGCGACGATTCCTGGACGTCGGTCGGGCGCGCCGGATTCATCCTCGACAATCTGATTGCCGCCAAGAAGGCGAAGCCGATGCTCGTCGTCATGCCGGCGGGCCACACGCGACGCGGCGCCGCGGCCGCGGGCGCGATCGGACGCTCCGCGACCGACGAGTTCGTCAAGGACTTCACCGCCGACGTCATGCCGTATGTCGAGAAGAACTACCGCGTGCTGACCGACCGGAACAACACGGCCATCGCGGGCCTCTCGATGGGCGGAAACCACGCGCTCCAGGTCGGCATCCCGCACCTCAATCGCTTCGGCTACATCGGCGTCTACAGCTCGGGCCTGCTCGGCGCGTTCCCGGGACTCGGCGGAGGCCGCCGCGGCGCGGCGCCGCCCGCAGCCCCGAGTGCGGCAACGCCCGCAGCAGCGCCTGCCGCGCCTCCGGCCGCGCCGCCCGCCGCCGCACCGGCGGCTCCACAGGCGCCGACGGCCGCGGACTGGGAAAAGGAAAACGCCGCCACACTCGACAACGCCGGGCTCAAGAAGGGACTCAAGGTGTTCTGGTTCGCCACCGGCAAGGACGACTTCCTGCTGACGACGACCAACGCCACCGTCGAGCTCTTCAAGAAGCACGGCTTCAACCCGGTGATGAAGGAAACCTCCGGCGGCCACACGTGGATCAACTGGCGCGACTACCTCAACGAGTTCGCGCCGATGCTGTTTCAGTAGTCGATCGCACGCGCGATCGATTGGCCGTGCCGCACGAGCGTTGATTGTGAGTTGACGTACGAATCGGCAGCGCCCGCGGCTGTCGCCGAGCGCGAAGGCGCGAGGCGACGCGAGCGGGGGTGGGGCCCCGCGAGCACTAATAAAAGAGGACACATGCAGCGAACGAGTTATTGGCTCATGGCCGCGATGCTCGCGGTCGCGTCAGTCAGCGCCCAGACACCTGCTGGCCAGCCGCCGGCAGGCCAGGCGCCGCCCGCGGCTCCACAGGGTCGCGGCGGCGGCCGCGGCGGACCTCCAGTCGTTTCGCCCGAGATCAATCCCGACAAGTCGGTGACGCTGCGCTTCCGGGCGCCGAACGCGAAGGAAGTCACGCTCATCGGCGAGCTCGACGGCAAGACCTACCCGATGACGAAGGGCGAGAACGGCATCTGGGCGGTGACGATCGGTCCACTCGCGCCAGACGTCTACAACTATCAGTTCAACGCCGACGGCGTCGTCACGATGGACCCAGGCAACCCGTCGGTCAAGCTCGGGTTCGGCGCCTTCCCGCCGGCGAGCATGTTCGAGATCCCCGGCGACGAGTTCGATGACGCGCGCGACGTGCCGCATGGCACGGTACGTGTCGAAACCTACCATTCCAAGACGCTGGGCGTGCCGCGCACGCTTTGGATCTACACGCCGCCCGGCTACGAGCGCGGCAGCACGCGGTATCCGGTCTTCTACCTGCTGCACGGCGCAGGCAACATCGACTCGAGCTGGATGCTGACGGGCCGCGCGAACTACATCATGGACAACCTCATCGCCGAGGGCAAAGCCAAGCCGATGATCATCGTCAATCCGCTCGGCTACGCGCGGATGGGCATCGGCACAGGGCCCGAGCGGCCGGTGACCGGCGCAACGACTCCGGCGGCACCCGGTGGAGCGCCTGCGGCAGGCGCGGGCCGCGGCGGGCCCGGTGGGGCCGGTGTCGGCGGCGGCGCGTTCGGCAAGGATCTGCTCGAAGACGTGATTCCGTTCGTCGAAGCGAAATTCCGAACGCTGAAGGATCCCGCGAACCGCGCGCTCGGAGGCCTGTCGATGGGCGGCGGCCAGACGGTGGCGGTCGGCTTCGCGAATCCAAAGCTTTTCAGCCATCTGATCGTCATGAGTGGCGCCGGAGGGCAGAACGTCGATCAGAATTATCCGGAGTTCTTCAAGAACGCCGACGCCACCAACAAGCAGCTCAAGCTGCTCTGGGTGGGCGTCGGCAAAGACGACGCGCTTGTCGGGACCGGCAGCAAGGCGCTCGACGAGGCGTTGACGAAGAACAACATCAAGCACACCTATCGTGTGACTGAAGGACGTCACGAGTGGGTCGTGTGGCGGCACCACCTGCACGAAGTCGCACCGTTGATGTTCCGGTAGCTCTGGGATAGGACTCGAGAGTACCGGCCTCAAGACAGCTCGAACGCTGTCACGGACCGGGAGTCGCGGCTGCCCGCCGCTGCCGTCGGAGTGTGCGCTGCCTCGGGGCCACGGCCCGCATGGTATCTTGGCGCGGTGGCGACGACGGGCGGAACAAATCCAGTGAGCCGACTGCGGGCCGTGCTGGCAGCACGTCCGGTGCCGGGTGTCGTTGCCGCTTACGTTTTCGGCAGCGTGGCTGAGGGCCGTGAACACCGCGAGAGCGATGTCGATATCGGCGTGTTGTTCGACCGGCAGGTCTATCGCGACGAACGCTCCCGCTTCGAAGGACAGATCGAGCTGCGGCGGCACCTCTCTCCGGCCTCGGTCGGACGGGAAGTGGACATCGTCGTGCTCAACGATGCCTCCCCGGTCCTCGGCCGCCGGATCGTCCGCGGCGAACGCGTGTTCTGCGCGGACGATGAGATCGACCATGCGTTCCGGCGCGACGTCCAGCTGCGCGCCGCCGATCTCGACCCGTTTCTCCAGAAAATGCGCCGACTCCTCCACGCGAGCCTCATGCGATGACCTTCCTCGTCGAGCGCCTGGCAGACCTTCGGCGACATCTCGAGCACGTCGAGGCCCTTCGCCAGCGGGTCACTGCACCCGAGGATCTGACGCGCAACCTCTCGCTTCACAACGACGTGCTGTTCTCCCTGTTGACCATCTGCCAGCTCGTCATCGACATCTCGGGCGAGCTCGCGGCGCGGCGCGGTGACCGATTCGAGGACTATGTCGGGGCAGTGCGGAGCCTGTTGAACGACGACCGGTTTCCACCCGAGCTCGTGCGAGAGCTCGAACGGTTGCCTGGATTCCGCAACATCGTCGTCCACGAATACGTCGCGCTCGACATGCGGCGAGTGGTAGAGGCGCTGGATCGGCTGGCGCCGATCAGGACCTTTGTCGAGGTCGTCGCTCGCATCGAAGCCACGCGCATCACCGAATGACGTTCGGTCGACCGCAGCAGCCCGCTTGCGTCGGACCGTAAAGACGTTGTATCTTTACGTATATGCCCCAGCGGCTGGTCAACGTGAGGCTCGACGACGAGCGGCTCCGCAAGGTGCGGGCCCTCCGGGAGCGCGGCGTGGCGCTGTCGGACGTGGTGCGCGAGGCCATCGACGAGCGGTTCGAGGAACTCGGCCGCTCGCGGACGCCGCGCGATGTCCGGGCGATCGTCCAGGCAGCCTTCGAGCGCCATCCCGATCCGCCCGACCTGCCCGCGCGCGACTACGACGTCCACGACCGGCGCGAGGCGCGGGCTGCGGTGCTCCGAAGGCTGCGTCGGAAGCGGTCGTGATCCTGATCGACACGACACCGATGGTGGCGCTCTGCGACGCCCGGGATGCGAAGCACCGCACGGCGGTGAAGGTTCTGGAGACCCTTTCGACCGAGGAGCTCGCCGTCTGCGACGCAGTGCTCACGGAAGCGTGCTTCCATCTGCCTCACCGGAGCCAGCGGCGCCGGCTTCACGCGCTGCTCGGCGACCTCCGAATCCAGCCCTTGCCAGCGGCGCACGACGCCGAGTACTGGTCCGCCGTTCTGGACTGGCTCATGAAGTACAGCGACCACGACCCGGACTGGGCCGACGCCTGCCTCGCGGTGCTCAGCGGCCGAGACGAGCACCTGAAGGTCTGGACCTTCGATCGCGAGTTTCGCACGACCTGGCGCCGTCCGAACGGGACGCTCATTCCCCTGGTCTGAGTCGTACGCTCACCGCGCCCGTAACGCCACACCTCTGCCTTCGTGGCAGCTCTTACCACAACTCCATTCTGACTGGCATGGACAACGGTGGCCCAACAGTCTTTCCCTTCGTGGAATGGGATGACGCCAGACGGGCTGAGGCCTTCATGGTCCTATAATAGGACCATGAAGGCCATTAATGTCACCGAGCTCAAGAACCACCTGAGCCGCTACCTCCGCCTGGCCTCGCGCGGCAGGCGGATCGTCGTGCGCGATCGGGACGAGCCCATCGCCGAAATTGGTCCGCCACGGCCCGACGCGGCGGCGTGGCACGACCGGCTGGCCGCGCTCGGCCGCCTTCGGCCCGGCACACAACGCTGGACGTCGCTGCGAATCTCGAAACTCCGCAACGTCGTGGACGCCCAGGCCGCGCTGCGCGCCGTCCGCGAGGATCCCGATGAAGTACGTCGACGCTAGCGCCGTGCTGCGACTGCTGTTCGCCGAGCCCGGCGCGTCGGTGCCCCTGACCGACGGCGATCGCGTGGTGTCTTCCCGGCTCGTGGAGGTCGAGACCTTCCGTGCCGTCGATCGCTTGCGTTTGCTGGGGCAGCTCGACGATCGAGAGACGGCGGCCAAGCGGAAGGAGTTGACCGACCTGGTCGCCATGCTGGACCTGGCGCCAGTCGACGACCTGGTGATCGATCGGGCGAAGGGTTCGTTCGCCGTCAACCTGCGGGCGCTCGACGCGCTGCACGTGGCGACGGCAGAAATCCTGGCAAGCGAAGCGACCGGTGAGCCGCTCGAGTTCTGGACGCACGACGAGCGTCAGGCGATGGCCGCGCTCTCACGGGGGCTCACGGTGCGCGGCACCGACGCTGAAAGTGGCAGATGATATGCTGCGTTGTTTGCGAGTAGCCGTGCGAATCGGTAACGTCCTCACTTGGCCGTGCCGCAGGGAAAGTTGATTAAGAAACTGACGTTGTATCGGCAGCGCCTGCGGCTGTCGCCGAGCGCGACCAGCCTTCGCCAAGGCTACGGCGGTCCGCCGAAGCTTCAGCGGAGGCGGAATGCGCTTGGCGACGCGAGCGGGGGTGCCCGCCTCCGCTGGTCGCGAGACGCTGGAGGCGACCAGCTACGGCGAGGTCGCGCCGTAGCGCGCACGGATTGATCGGCGCGCGGAGGCGGAGGGCCCTACGCGCATTGAGTAAAGAGGACATGATGCGACGGATTGGCAGGTTGCTGGCAGTTGCGACGTACGCGTTTGCTGTGACGCAATCCGGCGCCGTCCAAGTCGACGCGCAGGGTCCGCCGTCCTATGTTTCGCCCGAGGTCAGCGCAGACCGGACGATCACGCTGCGCTATCTCGCGCCCAACGCGAAGAGCGTGGTCGCGGCCGGCGAGCTCGACGGCAAGCCGCATCCGCTGACGCGCGGCGACAACGGCGTCTGGAGCGTGACGATCGGACCGCTGGCGCCCGACATCTACACCTACGCGTTCAACGTCGACGGCGTCACCGCACTCGACCCGTTGAACAACAACACCAAATACGGCTACGGCCGGTTCGGCGCGGTCAGCGTCGTTCAGGTTCCGGGCGACGGGCCGCAGTTCTACGACGTCAAGCCAGTACCGCACGGCGAAGTGCGCATCCGGCCCTATACCTCGAAGACGCTCGGCGTCAGCCGGACCGCATGGGTCTACACGCCACCCGGTTACGACAAGGGCAGCAACTTCCCGGTCCTCTACTTGCTCCACGGCGCCGGCGACATCGAGTCGGGCTGGACGATGATCGGACGGGCGAACAACATCCTCGACAACGCCATCGCGGAAGGCAAGGCCAAGCCGATGGTCGTCGTGATGCCGCTCGGTCACGCCATCCAGAGCTTTTGGACCGGTGCCGCGAAGCAGGTACCGGACCCCGTCAGCAAGGCGATGGCCGGAATGACGCTGGCGGAGATCATCAACTCGATGATGGGCGGCGACGGCAAAGGCGGGCTCTCACCGGTCACGAAGGACATCGTCGAGGATGTGCTGCCGATGATCGAGAGCACCTACAAGGTCTCGAAGCGCCCGGAGGACCGCGCGATAGCCGGCTTATCGATGGGCGGCGGCCACAGCATCAACATCTCGTTCGTCCGGCCCGAACTCTTCCGCTACGTCGCGCTCATGAGCCCGGCGGCGGGCGGCGGCGTCGCGAAGATGTATCCGCGGATCGCCGAGAAACCCGACATCCTGAACAAGCAGTTCAAGCTGCTGTGGGTCGGCGTCGGCAAGGACGATACGCTGACGGGTCCGGGAGACAAGGCGTTTTCAGAAGCGCTCAACACGATCGGTGTGAAGCACGAGTTCGTGCTCACGGAAGGCCGCCACGAGTGGACGGTCTGGCGCCACTATCTCAACGACCTCGCGCCGAAGTTGTTCAGGTAGAAGATGGAGTGGGTTCAGATCTACGATCCTCTCGGCAACGCCTGGCTCAGCACATTGGCCGCGGCGTTGCCGATTCTCCTCCTCCTCGGCACGCTCGCCATCCTCGAATGGAAAGCCCACTGGGCGGCGCTTGCCGGGCTCTCGTCGGCGCTCCTGATCTCGGTCGTCGTCTACGGAATGCCGGCGCGCACCGCAGCCGCGACGGCGGTCTACGGCGCGGCGTACGGGCTCTTCCCCATCGGCTGGATCATCCTCAACGCGGTCTTCCTCTATAGCCTGACGGTCGCCACGGGCCAGTTCGAGATCGTCAAGCGATCGGTCGCGCGCCTGTCCGCCGATCGGCGGGTGCAGGCGCTCCTCATCGCGTTCTCGTTCGGCGCGTTCATCGAGGGCGCAGCCGGATTCGGCACGCCCGTGGCCATCACGGCGGCGCTCCTCATGGGGCTTGGTTTCACGCCGCTCTACGCCGCCGGCCTGTCGCTCATCGCCAACACCGCGCCGGTGGCCTATGGCGCCATCGGCACGCCGATTCTGACCCTGGGCGCCGTCACCGGCATCTCCACCGATCTGCTGAGCGCGATGGCCGGACGTCAGCTGCCGTTTGTCTCGATCATCGTTCCGGCGTGGCTCGTCGTGACGATGAGCGGATGGCGCGGGCTGCGGGGGGCGTGGCCGGCGGTGCTCGTGTGCGGCGGGTCGTTCGCGATCGTGCAGTTCCTCTGGAGCAACTACGTCGGGCCGGAACTCGTGGACATCATGGGCGGCCTCGTCTCACTCGGCTGCCTCGCCCTGTTCTGCACGTGGTGGAAACCTGCCGAAACATGGGATTTCCCGCAGTCATCAGGCGCCGCGACAGCTCCCGTCCCTCCTGCGCACGCGATCAGCCGAGCCGAGCTCGTGCGCGCGTGGATGCCGTGGGTGTTTCTATCGGTGTTCGTGACCGTCTGGGGGATTGGACCGACCAAAGCGTTTCTGAATGCCGGACCTGCCGGCGCAGCGATCTACCGCGAGAAGCACGTCGCTCCCCCGCCACACGCGGTGCTGTCTCCGGCATTCGAAGTGCCTGGACTCCATCGGATGGTCTACCGCGAGCATCCGGTCGAAGTCGATGCTGTCGATCGCGCCAGGATGCACGACGCGGCGTACAAAGCCAAACGCGCCGAAGCGGCGCGCTTCAGCTTCAACTGGCTCTCGGCGACCGGAACCGCGATCCTCCTCGCGGCACTTGCGACGTCGATCTTCCTGCGCATCTCCCCGATAGTCGTGCTGGGCATAGCGGGGACGACGCTCCATCGCATGCGCTGGCCGCTCCTGACCATCGCCTTCATGCTGTCGCTCGGCTTCGTGACACGGTACGGCGGCACCGATGCCACGCTCGGCCTCGCGTTTACGCGGACCGGGGTACTCTATCCATTTTTCGCAGCGATGCTGGGCTGGCTCGGCGTGGCGCTCACCGGATCTGATACGAGCTCGAACGTGCTCTTCGGCAGCCTTCAGAAGATCACGGCTCAACAGCTCGGCCTCAACCCGATCCTCATCACCACAGCCAACTCCACCGGCGGCGTCATGGGCAAGATGATCGACGCCCAGAGCATCGTCGTCGCCACGGCGGCGACGAATCAGCACGGGCAGGAGGGCCGGATCCTGCGGTTCGTGTTCTGGCACAGCGTCGCGCTGGCGGTGATCATGGGAATCATCGTGATGCTGCAGGCGTACGTCTTTCCGTGGATGGTGCCGGGCGCGTGACAGAGCCTGCCCGGCCGGTGCGTGTGACAATATTAAAGTCTAATTTTATAATTGTCATTCATGAAATTCGTGGAACGCCTGCTGGGCGGCGAGCTGACGCGCGCGGCGCGGGCGTTTTCAGCCGTCATTCTCACGGGGCCCCGGCGATCCGGCAAGACGTCGCTGCTCCGGCACGCGTTTCCGGGAGCGTCCTACTATCTCCTCGAGGACCCGGACGTCGTGGCCCGCATCCGCGCCGATCCCCGGACGTTTCTCGACGACATCTCCCTGCCAGCCATTCTCGATGAGATCCAGCACGCGCCGGAAATCCTGAGTTACGTTCGCACGCGGATCGACCAGGCGCCGCGAAAGACGGGACAGTGGTTGTTGATAGGCTCGCAGCTGAGGCTCAAGAACGCGATCAAGGGCTACGACGTCACGGGGTTCGTCGTGCACGGTGGACCGGCACGACAGGGCGAGGTCTCGGCCGTTCGCCCCGGGGTCAGCGCCGTGTCGTCAGAGCGTCTGCTTTCGATCCTGGCTCCGCCTGGAGCCGGACGTCCCCTGCGCCGCCGGGACCGCAACTACTCCAGCAGCCGCGGGTGACACACGAGAGCCGCCGCTCTCGTCGCCTTCACCTGTGCGAAGGCCGGGTGGCGCTGGTTGATCAGGACGTTCCGTTCCAGACGCGGCGCGGCGAGCGACGGCACGATCAGCGCAAGTGATCGCTGCTCGTCATACCAGCGATCGCCGAACTGCTGGCTCGCGTGCTTGTCGTCTGCGTCCCAGCCGCGGAGCGACTCCGGCGCGAGCTCTTCGATAGGCACAATGTCCGGTATCTCGATCCGCACATAGACCAGCGTCCGCGGGAACTTGAGGGAATTCAACTGCGCAGCCTTCTCGACCAGTGCTGTCGCGTAGTGCTCGGCAGCATAGATCACGTACCGCCCCCGCGAATTCCAGCGGGCATCGTCGCTCGCATGCGCTCCGCCGCCCTCGAGCAAAGGGTGCGCCCGGCTGCCGATGCGATACGCGACCACTGGGTTAGAGCGGGAGGCCGTGCTCGATGGCGTGCAGAACGCTTTCCACCATGCGGGCGCCGAGCTCGGTGTGCGCCATGGCGAGCGGCGTCTCGTGACCGAGCAGCGGATGGGGGCGGTTCAGAAACTCTCGAGCCGCGTCGGCGTCTCCCGCCACAGCCTCGGCGAGTGCAATCACACGCGCGAGGCGCTCGGTTCGCGCGCTCTCATCCGGGCTGAGACGCGTGCGCCGCTTGAACGTGGCGGACGGCACGATCGCGTACACCAGTGCCGAGGAAGGAGAGCCCACCGCGACGGCGCGACGGGCGACGAGCTGCAGCGACCGCTTCGGCAGGCCCGCGCGGACGAGCCTGTCGAGGTCCTGCCAGGAGCGCACCGGTGAGCGGAGGACTGTGGATCCCCCGAGCACATCTGCCACGCGTTCAGCGGCACTCATGACTTGCCTTGGTATCAAATGAGCCTCAACTTACTCCCACATGATACCACGAAGCAGGCCAGACGCATCTTGAGAGCTATTTCGGGTCTTTCGGAGGGGGCGGCGCTTCGAAGCACACGATGAAATCCTTGCGCGCTTCGATCTTCTTGTAGTCGAGGCCGGGGACCTTCTTGAGCTCGTCGAGCGACTTGCAGACGCCGATCTTGTCGAGATAGGCAATGACCGCCGCCGCTTCCTTCCGCGTCAGGCCGGCGACGCTCTCGAGCTCGATGTTCGTCGCCCGGTTGATGTTGAGGGGCCGGGGCGCCTCGCCGAGAAAGTTCTTCGTCAGGTACTCGAGGACCGCACCAAATTCCTCGTCAGTGCCCTTGGCCCCGCGCTTGATCATGTCGGCGATGACTTCCTCCCAGCCCTCGCGCGTCAGGCGCACGGACGCCGACCGCTCCGCCTGGTGACAGGAACCGCAGACCTTGAGGACGGCATCCTTGCCAGTCCCATCCGGAAGCTGAGCCGCAGCCGGCGCGCCCAGTCCGAGCACGAATCCAAACAGGAGGACGACTATGCCCGCACGTGCGCATGGCTTGTGATCCCATGTCCAAGTGTACTGAATCTTCCGCCTAACCAGCCTCCGCCAAAGCTACGGCGGTCCGCCGAGCCTTGGCGAAGGCGGAAGCCACGAAACTGAACAAGGATGCGACGACTGTCGACCGCGACTGTCGACCGCGCTTCGACTGGAACTGTCGACTGCCGACTCGGACTGCCGACTGTGACCAACGACTGAAGACTGCCGACTGAAGACTGTCAATGCTCCATCGGTATCCCGAACGCATACACCGTGTTATCGAACGTGACGAGATACACCTGACCGGCGGAGGCCGACAGACCACCGCGCGCGAACGAGGTGATCGTCTTTCCGCTCGACCACAACTCCTTGCCCGTGGCGGGATCGAGCGCGTAGAGGACCGCCGGGAGCGAGCTCTTCGCGCGCGCGGCCGCCGTTACGCTGGCATTGGCCGGACGATGCTCGCCGGTCGACAACGCAAAGACGACGCCGTTGAAGACGAGCGGCGCGGCGGGTGACGTCAGGTCGCGCGACGCCCACGCGGGTTCGAGCGTCAGTTTGCCGCCCTCATCGACGAGCTTGAATGCGACGATGCTGCCGCCCGTGACCGGACCGTTCGCAGCGACCTTCATGCCCGGTTGCGGCGCGCCGACGGTCGGCGCGAGGACCCACCGCGTGCCGTCACTCTCCCACGTCGACAGCCCCCCGGTCGCGCCTGCGTTGCTGTATTTCGGGGTCACGTAGAGCGGCGTCTTGAGCGACGTCCCATCGAGCAGGTAGAGCCGGCCGTCGTTCCCGCTGACGGCCATCAGATCCTTGTCCTTATGACGGAAGATGATCGGCGACGTATTGAAGTCGGCGCCAGGCTGCGTGAAGGAGTCCTTGAGCTTCAGCGTCTTCGGCTCGAGGGCGACGATTGAGTTCGAGTACGTCGAGGGACCAGTTGCCCCGTCGCCGACCGCCACGAAGATCGTGCCGTCAGTGCCGATCGTTGGTCCTGCCGTGCCTGCCACGTTCCCGCCATTGGTCGTCCAGGACACCGGCTTCTTGGTTTCGCTGGCGAGGTCGATGGCCCAGACGCCATTTGGCGTGGCGCCGCACCCGTTCGACGTGCTGGTGTAGATGACGTCGTCGACGTAGATTAGCGCCGAGGGCCTGGCGTTTGCCGGAAGAAACGGAACGGCCCGCACGCGATCGGCGCCGTTGTGCGGATTGAGCGTGCGGGCGTAGCCGTCGCTCGCGACGATGTAGACGTTGTCGGCCGGCCCGCCGCCGAGCCCACCGCCGCCACCGCGGCCAGCCTGGGCTCCGGCCCGTCCGGCCGGGGCCGCGCCCGGAGCCGCGGGTGCCGCGCCTCTACCGCGGGACCAGCGGCCGGATCGTTTGGCGCCGCGCCGCGACCCTGCCCTTGTCCAACAAGCGCGAGACTCGGTGCACCTTTCCCTGGCTCGCCGACCGAACTTCCGGATCCGCCGCCGCGCCCTCCTCCCCTGCCCGCGCCGAATGCCGACACGGCGTACGCCGTTGGACGACTAGCCGCGGCCATGAGTCCACCCGGGCACGCCCACGAGCTGTTGGCTGGCGGCGTGATGGACGAGTAGTTGATGACGGTCGTCCAATACACGCGCGCCAGATCGGTATCGATCGCGTAGACGCGCTCGGAGCTCGCGCCGACGAAGGCGAGCGCCTTGAATCCCCGGTGTGAGATGAGCCGATCCATCAGCACGGGCGTCGTCAGCGAGTTCAGCTGGCGCGTCTCGTTGTCGAGCTTCATCTTCCAGAGGAACTTCAGCTCACCCTTCTGCACCGCGTCCTTCGTGAGCCTGGCGTCGGTCCTCACCCACGACGATCGCTGCGCATCGCCCTGAGTGGTGGTCCATTCGCCGCCGCCGCGGCCCTGGGCATTGACCAGCGCCGCGCCGCACGCCGACGCGACGACGACCGCGCCGATGAATCTCTTCGGTCCTGGCTTCATGCAATCGCTCCCTCTCCGCGTGCTACCGTGCGCTGGTCGACGGCGCCGCGCCGTCGACGCCAAAGCAATACAGCGTGCCGTCGTAGGTGCCGATGTAGATCCGTCCGTTGGCGACCGACAGCCCGCTGAAGTGATTGAACGAGGTGATCTGGTCGCCGCTCGACCACAACTCCTTGCCGGTGCGCGCGTCGAGCGCGTAGATCGTGGCGTGCGTGGACTTCGCGACGCGGTTGGCCGCGGTGTTGAAGCCGAGTCCAAGGTCCACGTCCGCCTGAGCGGTGTTCTCGCCGCTGCCGTAGGCGAACACCACGCCGTTGGCGACGACCGGCGGCTCCGCCTGATCCATGTCTCGCGAGAGCCAGGCCGGCGTCAGTACGATTTTGCCGGCCTTGTCCTCCATCTTGAAGGCGGCCACGCCGCCCCGGACGACGTCGCCGTACTCGATGGGCGCGGTGAACTGCGAATGCTTCGGCCCCCAGAACGGGACCAGTACCCAACGAGTGCCGTTGGCTTCCTCCCATGTGGCGAGCGCGCCCCACGTACCTGCCGCGGCGAAGTTGACGTCCTCGTTGCAGATGAGAGGCGTGCGATAGACCGGCGTGCGGTGATCTTCGCCACCGAGCGCGCTCGTGTCGAGCAGCCACAGACGGCATTCCTTGCTCGACTGGACCAGGTACTCCTTGCCCTTGAAGTCGAAGACCGGCCCGGTCACGTTCATGTCGAGATCGCGCTTGCGCAGCCAGAAGGCGTTCGTCGGCGTGTACCAGTCCTTCAGCTCGAGCGCCTTGGTCTGCGCGTTCTGCTTCACGCCGATGATCGACTGACCGTAGATCTGCCGCTCGGGGTAGTAGTCGCCATCTCCGGACCCGGCGTAAACCGTACCGTCCTTGCCAATCGACGGACCCGTGCGAGGCCAGAGTCCGCCGCTGCCGGGCAGGTACTGGCCGACCTTCTTCGTGGCGAGGTCATAACCGTAGAACGCATTCGGATTTCCGCCGCAGCCCTGCGCCGTAGTCGTATAGATGACGCCCTTGTAGAGATTCAGCCCGTAGGGCTTCCCGTTGGGCGGGAGAAACGGCTCGGGAGGAGCGACGTCGGTCCCGGTTGCCGCGTCGAGCGTGCGCAGCCGTCCGTCCCACGACACCGCGTAGACGAGGTACCGGCCGGCGGTGTCCGTCGGCGCGATGACTGGCGTGGCGGTCAATCCTCCGGGGCACAGCACACCGCCGCCTCGGCCGCCCGGCTGTTCGACGAACGTGCTGTCGAACTTCCGCGACCAGAGCCGCGTGCCGGTCGCCACGTCGACGCCGTAGATGTTGTCGGAGACGCCGGCGACGACGGCAATCTCTTTCGCTCCCTGCGCGGTCGTCACGTCGGTGACGATGAGGGGCGGGAAGAGGTTGTGCATCTGCCGGGGCTGGTTGTCGAACTGAAGCTTCCAGAGGAGCTTCAGGTTCTTGACGCTCTCCGTCGAGATTCGCGTCTCGTTCTTCTGCCACGCGGTGCGCTCGTTGTCACCGCCGTCGGTCAGCCAGTTGGCCTTGCCGGGGCTTTTCGCAGCAGCCGCGCCGGGGGCCTGCGCGCCGGGAGACGCAATCCATACGGCCCCCCAACTCGCCAGGGCGATCGACCAGGTCGTGAGGCTTCGTAGCCGTCGTTTCATTCGCCGAACTCCTTGAAAACCAAGGGCGGGAGGAATCGAATCGCCGCCATTGTAGCCACGCCGGCGGCGGCCGACCAGTGAATGGATCTGCGCATTCGCGGTTCTGCGCTGCGATACGAGTAGGAGTGGAAAGGCGCGGTAATGCACGGCCGAGCGGCACGCCATTGATTCCACTGTGCAAAACGGCTGCGCGAGGTGGTCTATCATCGCCAGACCCGTCCGCATGCCTGACTTGACTCCCCTTCAGTGGGCCCTCGCGTTCGTCGCCGCCGCGTCGATGGGCATCAGCAAGGGAGGCCTCGCCGGGCTCGGCCTGCTGCACGTCACCATCTTCGCGTTCCTGTTCGGCGCGCGCGACTCGACCGGCATCGTCCTGCCGATGCTGATCGTCGGCGACATCTGCGCCGTCACGGCGCTCCACCAGCACGCGCGGTGGGACTACGTGCGACGGATGCTGCCCCCGGCGTGCATCGGCATCGTCATCGGCGCGTGGCTGATGCGCAGCGTGAACGAGTCGATGTTCCGACCCGTCACGGGCTGGATCATCCTGGGCCTGTCGATGCTGCAGCTCGCGCGCCTGCTGCGCCCGGGCTGGTTCGGCAACGTGCCGCACAACCGCTGGTTCGCGTGGGGCATGGGGTTGTTCGCGGGCGTCACCACGATGCTGGCCAATGCCGCCGGCCCGATCTTCGCGTTGTATGCGCTCGCCGTCGCGCTGCCCAAGTTCGAGATCGTCGGCACGAGCGCGTGGTTCTTCTTCATCATCAACACGTTCAAGGTGCCGTTCAGCCTCGGCCTGGGCCTCATCCACGGCCAGACGCTGCTTCTCAATCTCATCCTGTCTCCGGTGATCGTGGCGGGCGTCTTCGGCGGGCGCTGGATCATGAACAGAATTCCGCAGCGGCTGTTCGACGAGTTCCTCCTCGCGTTTGCGGCGCTGGCGGCGTTGAGGTTGATCGGTGTGTTCTAGCAGCTGAGCACTCGGAGACGGGAGGAGACGGAGGAGCAGACGGAGGCAACGGGTTCAACACGAAGGACCGAAGACGAACGGAGACGAACGAAGGACCGGTCGCGCCGCGCGAAGCGCGGGTGGCATCGAGAGCGCGGCACAACTCAAAGCACCGAACAACACGCGGGGTGCTTTGAGTTGCGCCGCGCTCTCGATGTCACTCGCCGGCCGTTCGGCCGGCGACGCGACCGGTCTACAGGTCGACGCGGCTCGACAGCCTCCGTGCGTCTTCGTTACGCTTCGTTCCTTCGTGTTGAACCCGTTATCTCCGTCTTCTCCTCAAGCTCGTCTCGCACTTCGCCGCACCATATAATTGAGACGCTGAACAAATTCGGCAACAAGACCTGGGAGCAAAGGAGCGCATGTCCAAGTGGTCGGTCGGGCTCGGTGCAGTCATCCTTCTAGTCGCGGGCATGGTGCCTCGCGGCCAGCAGCAACCCCCCCAGGCGCAGCCTCCTGCCGCAGGAGCGCCCGCTCAACCGCCTGGCCAGGCTGGCCGCGGTGGACGAGGCGGCGGGATCGAGGCCGAGATTGCGGCCGGCGCGGACTTCTCGCCGCGCCCTCCGGTCGTGCGGCTCGATCCGGCCGCACAACAGAAGCTCTTCCTTCTTCCGCCGGGCTACAAGATCGAGCCCGTCCTGACCGATCCGCTGATCGAAGACCCGGTCGGCGTGACCTTCGACGGCAACGGCCGTATGTACGTGCTCGAGATGCGCTCGTATATGCAGGACGCCGACGGATCCAACTCGCGCGCGCCGGTCAGCCGGATCTCGCGGCACGAGGACACCAACGGCGACGGCACGTACGACAAGCACACCGTGTTCGTCGACAAGATGGTCATGCCGCGCATCGCATTTCCGCTCGGCGACGGCGTCATCCTCGCCCTCGAGACCGACAACCGCGACATGTACAAGTACACCGACACCGATGGCGACGGTGTATCCGACAAGAAAGAGCTCTTCTATCCCGGCGTCGGACGCGTCACGAACATGGAGTGGCAGCCGGGCGGCCTGACCTGGGCCATGGACAACTGGCTCTACATGACCTACAACCCCTTCCGTCTGCGCATCGCGGCGGACGGAAAAATCCTGCGAGAGGAAACCGATTCGAACGGCGGACAGTGGTGGTCGGCGCAGGACAACCACGGCAAGATGTGGTGGGTCGACGGCGGCGGCGAGATAGGCCCGGTGAACTTCCAGGCGCCGATCGTCTACGGCGCGTTCAACGTCAAGGACAACTTCGAGCCCGACTTCCAGGTGCCCTGGCCCGCGCCCGGCGGCATCGCCGACATGCAGGGCGGCATGCGCCGCGTCCGCATGCCCGACGGCACGCTGAACCATTTCACGGCGGCCTCGGGCGTCGAAATCTACCGCGGCCATCGCCTCCCGAACGACATGGTCGGCGACCTCTTCTTCACCGAACCCGTCGGCCGGATCGTCCGCCGCGCGAAGGTTGTCGTGACCGACGGCCTGACGCAGCTGCGCAACGCCTATCCGCAGTCGGAGTTCCTGCGCTCGACTGATCCGCTCTTCCGCCCGGTCGCCATCACCAACGCTCCGGACGGCACGTTGTACTTGATGGACATGTACACGGGCATCATTCAGGACGCGCAGTTCGTCGGACCGAATTCCTATCTGCGGCGCAAGGTCGAGCAGCTGGCGCTCGACAAGCAACACAACTGGGGCCGCATCTGGCGGATCACCTACGAGGGCACGACACCGGATCGCCAGCGGCCGCAGATGTACAGAGACACCGCGGCGCAGCTCGTGAAGCACCTGGAGCACGCGAACGGCTGGTGGCGTGACGCGGCGCAGAAGGAGCTCGTGCTCCGCAAGGACAAGTCCGTGGTGCCGGCGCTGACCACGATGGCGCGATCGTCCGGCAATCAGCTGGCGAAAATGCACGCGATCTGGACGCTCGAGGGTCTTGGCGCGCTCGACGCAACGCTCGTGCGGAACGAGATGAAGCACGCGGACCCGAAGATCCGCATTCAGGCGATCCGGGCCAGCGAATCGCTCTACAAGGCCGGCGACAAGTCGTTTGCGAACGACTATCGCGCCATGCTGAAGGATCCAGATACCGACGTCGTCATCCAGGCGATGCTGACGATCAACCTCCGACGCATCCCGCAGTATGCCGACCTGATTCGCACGACGAAGGACGGCAGCTCCGTCAGAGGCATCAGGG
Organism: uncultured Acidobacteriota bacterium; assembly: GCA_963776315.1. Lineage (GTDB taxonomy): Bacteria > Acidobacteriota > Vicinamibacteria > Vicinamibacterales > 2-12-FULL-66-21 > DATBJJ01. The sequence continues at coordinate 172,503 of CAVZMJ010000025.1, read as the reverse complement.
AGATCGGCGATCAGCTGTTGAGACCACAGACCTCCTCGCAGGGGCAGCGGCCCTCGCTCGCCGACACGGCCGTCACGGGCCTGAATCTGTCTACCGATGAGCGTCGCACGCTGGTCCGCGGCGAGGCGACGTACAAGGAATTGTGCTCAGCCTGCCACGGCCCGGACGGCAAAGGCGCGCCGATGGGTGGGGCCACGGATGGCTCCACGCTGGCACCGCCCCTCGTAGGAGTGCCCCGCGTGCTCGGCAACGCCGACTACGTCACCAAGGTGCTGCTCTACGGCATGACCGGCGAGCTCGACGGCAAGAACTATCCGGGCGGCGGCGTGATGGTGCCGATGGGAACGAACACCGACGAGTGGATCGCCGACATCGCCAGCTACGTGCGCAACAGCTTCGGCAACTCGGCGCCCTTCGTGACGCCGGAGCGCGTCACTGCCGTGCGCAAGGCGAACCCGCGCACCTCGATGTGGTTGTTCGCCGAGCTCGTGTCGACGACACCCATGCCGCTGCTGAATCACGCGCAGTGGAAGGCGACCGCCAGCCACAACCCCGAAGCCGCCGCCAACGGCATCAACGGCGAAGGCACGACGCGATGGGAGAGTGCCGTGGCGCAGGAGCCGGGCATGTGGTTCCAGATCGAGCTGCCGCAGCCGGTCAACGTCGCCGAGATCCTCGTCGACACGCTGGCCGGCGGGCGCGGCGGGTTCGGGTTCGGCCGCGGCCGCGGCACGATCCCCGCAGGTTCGCTCTCGGCGTACCGCGTGCAGGTATCGATGGACGGGACGACCTGGAGCGATCCTGTCGCCGAAGGCCAGGGACAGAATCCAACGACCACGATCACGCTGAAGCCGGTGCAGGCCAGGTTCGTGCGCATCACGCAGACGGGCACGCCGCAACCCGCGGCCGCGTGGGCGATCCAGCGCGTCCGCATCTTCGCCATCGGCGCCGTGAACCCGTAGGGCGGCGATGGCGTTGCGAAGCATCAACCCGGCGACCGGCGCGACGCTCGCAACGTTCGACACGCTGACACCAGCCGACGTGACGGCGAAGATCGAGCGCGCATCGGCCGCGTTCCGGTCCTGGAAATCCACGTCGTTCGACGAGCGGGCACGCTGCCTCGAGCGCGCGGCGGACATCCTCGACGGAGAATCCGATCAGCTCGGGCGTCTGATGACGCTCGAAATGGGGAAGCCGCTTCGCGCCGGCATCGACGAGGCGCTGAAGTGTGCGCGTGGCTGCCGCTATTACGCCGAGCATGCCCAGCGTTTTCTCGAGAACGAGCTCGTTCCCACCGAAGCACGCGAGAGTTATGTCCGATTTGAGCCGCTCGGCGTCGTGCTCGCGGTGATGCCCTGGAACTTTCCGTTCTGGCAGGTGTTCCGCTTCGCCGCGCCGGCGCTGATGGCGGGCAACGTCGGTCTCCTCAAGCACGCGTCGAACGTGCCGCAATGCGCGCTGGCGATCGAAGACATCTGCCGCCGCGCGGGATTTCCGGAGGGCGTGTTCCAGACGCTGCTGATCCGCTCAGCGGACGTCGCGCCGCTCCTCGAGGATCCCCGCATCAGCGCCGTCACGCTGACCGGCAGCGAAGGCGCGGGCCAGGACGTGGCCGGCCGCGCGGGTCGCGCGCTGAAGAAGACCGTGCTCGAGCTCGGCGGCAGCGACCCCTTCATCGTCATGCCGAGCGCCGACGTCGCGAAAGCGGCGGCCACGGCGGCAAAGGCCAGAACGATCAACAATGGCCAGTCCTGCATTGCCGCCAAGCGATTCATCGTGTCCGAAACGATCGCAGACGATTTCCTCCGCCGGTTCGTCGCCGCGATGAGCGCCCTGCGCGTCGGCGACCCGATGGACGCGTCGACCGACGTCGGGCCGCTCGCCACGCCGGACCTCGTCACCGACCTCGAAGCGCAGGTCAAGGCGACGGTCGACGCCGGCGCGCGCGTGCTGACCGGCGGCGCACGCCTCCCGGGACCTGGCAACTACTTCGCGCCCACCGTCCTCGTCGATATTCCGCCAGGATCTCCGGCCTATCGCGAGGAGCTCTTCGGGCCCGTCGCCTCGGTGTTCCGCGTCGCGTCGGCGGACGAGGCCATCCGCGTGGCGAACGATTCGACGTTCGGGCTTGGCTCGAGCGTCTGGACGCAAGACGACGAGGAGCGCGAGCGCTTCGTGCGCGAGCTCGAAGCCGGTCAGGTCTTCGTCAACGCGATGGTCGTCTCCGATCCGCGAGTGCCGTTCGGTGGCGTGAAGCGATCCGGCTACGGCCGCGAGCTCGGTGCGCACGGCATCCGCGAGTTCGTGAACGTGAAGACCGTTTGGGTAGCGGACTGAAGCGGCACGGCTTTCGCGTCGGGGACACTCAAGGTTGAGTGTCCCCGGGCGCCAGAATCGTGCCAGATCCAACAAATCGGCGACAACAAGGACACTCATGGAATCGCTGGAACAGCGCACGATCAGGAAAGTATCGGCACGCCTCGTCCCGTTCCTGATCCTCTGCTATTTCGTCGCCTATCTGGATCGGGTCAATGTCGGATTCGCCGCCCTGACGATGAACAAGGATGTCGGGCTCTCCGCCTCCGCGTTCGGCTTCGGGGCCGGCATCTTCTTTCTCGCCTACTTCATCTTCGAGGTGCCGTCGAACCTCTTCCTCGAACGCGTGGGCGCGCGCAAGTGGATCGCGCGGATCATGTTCACCTGGGGTCTGATCTCTGGCGCCACGGCGTTCATCGGCGGGGAGACGAGCTTCTACGTCGTGCGCGTGCTGCTCGGGATCGCCGAGGCGGGATTCTTCCCCGGCATCATCTTCTTCCTCACGCTCTGGTTCCCGGCGATCTACCGGGCGCGAATCATCGGCTACTTCATGGCCGCGATTCCGCTGTCGACCGTGATCGGCGCGCCGATCTCGGGCCTGCTGCTCGGGCTGGACGGCGTCATGGGCATGAAAGGATGGCAATGGCTATTCATCCTGGAAGCCCTGCCGGCACTGATCCTGTCAGTCGCCGTCTTCTTCTATCTGACCGATCGGCCCGCCGACGCGACATGGCTCGAACCAGAAGAACGGGCGTGGCTGGCGGGGCGGCTCCAGCAGGAACGGACGAAGCGCGAGACCGTGCGTCACTACAGCGTCGTGCAAGCGCTCCTGAACCCGAAAGTCCTGGCGCTCAGCCTCGTCTACTTCGGCGCCGTGGCGACCAACTACGGCCTGAGCTTCTTCCTGCCTCAGATCGTCAAGGCCTTCGGCGTCTCCAATCTGCAGGCCGGGTTCATCACCGCGCTGCCGTATGTCGTCGGCGTCGTCAGCATCGTCTGGTGGGGACGGCACTCTGACCACACGCACGAGCGCCGCTATCACCTCGCGTTTCCGCTCTTCGTGGCGTCGGCAGGTATCGCGGTGTCCACACTGCTCGACGATCCGACGATGAAGATGGTGGCGTTGTCGGTTGCCGGCTTCGGCATCTTCGGCGGTCTGCCGGTATTCTGGACGTTTCCGACCGCCTTCCTGTCCGGGCCCGCCGCGGCGGGCGGCATTGCGCTGATCAATTCGATCGGCAACCTCGCGGGCTTCGCCGGGCCCTACGCGATGGGTTACATCAAGGATGCGACCGGGAGCTACACCGGTGGACTGCTGTCGCTCGCCGCCGCCGGGCTCACGGCGATGATCATCGTCCTCGTGCTCGACCACGACCACTCGCTCGAACGGGTGACCGGCGAGGACCTCGCGGCATAGAGCCAGTGGCCACGAACTACGCGGATGTACTCGGGCTCCGGGGCTCAGGGGCTCAGGGGCTCAGGGGCTCAGGGGCTCAGGGAAAAGCATGCTGTCACAAGAACATGCTGATCAAAATGAGATCAGTATGCTCTGCCCTGAGCCTTGAGCCCTGAGCCTTCTTCAAACGTCCGTGCGAAAGGACCTCGCGTGAGCCGGCCGATCAAGCACCTGCGCTGGTACATCGGCGGCCTACTGTTCCTCTCGACGGTCATCAACTACATCGACCGCCAGACGCTGAGCGTCCTCGCTCCGTACCTGAAGACCGAGTATCGGTGGACGAACACCGACTTCGCGATGGTGCTCATCGCGTTCCGCGTCGCGTACGCGATCGGGCAGACGATCGCCGGGCGGGCGATCGATCGCCTCGGAACGCGGGCTGGCCTCAGCCTGGCGGTGTTGTGGTACTCCGTCGCCGCCATGGCGACGTCGATGGCGTCCGGGCTGCGAAGCTTCGCCGGATTCCGGTTTGCGCTGGGGCTCGGCGAGGCCGGCAACTGGCCCGGCGCGACCAAGGCTGTCTCCGAATGGTTCCCGCGGAGCGAAACGGGGTGGGCCGTCGCACTGTTCGACAGCGGGTCGTCGATCGGCGGCGCGCTCGCGCCATGGATCGTACTGACCATCTACCACACGTTCGGAAGCTGGAGGCCGGCGTTTCTGCTGACCGGTATGCTCGGGTTTCTGTGGCTGATTGCGTTCCGCGCAATCTACCGGCGCCCGGAAGATCACTCGCGACTGTCGGCCGAAGAGCGCGACTACATCATGCAGCAGCGACCGGCACAAAGAACGGGCGAGCCCGGGCCGGAACAGTCGTTGCCGTACGGAACGCTACTCCGCCTGCGCCAGACCTGGGGCTACATCCTCTCCAAGAGCTTCACCGATCCCGTGTGGTTCTTCATCACCGACTGGTTCGCGGTGTATCTCGTGGCCAAGGGATTCAAGCTCGAAGAGAGCCTGATGGGCTTCTGGGTGCCGTTCCTTGCCGCCGATGTCGGGAACTTCTTCGGCGGCGGGCTGTCGAGCTACCTGATCGGCCGTGGGTGGGGCGTCGGCGCGGCCAGGAAACTCATCGCCGTCATCGGCACGGCCGGGATGATGTGCCTCATCCCCACCGTCTGGACCGACTCCTTTGTGGTGATCGTCAGCTGCTTTGCCGTGGCCACGTTCGCGTACGCCGCGTTCTCGACGATCATCCTCAACTCTGCCCGCCGATCTCTTTCCATCGGCCTCGGTGGCATCAGTGAGCGGGATGGGTGGAACGGGCGCCGGCCTCGGAACGATCGGCGCCATCTACCTCACGGGCTGGGTGGCCGACCGCTACTCGTTCGAGCCCATCCTGCTCGGCGCGAGCCTGGTGCCGCTCGTCGCGCTCGCCGCGGTGCTCCTGCTCGTCCGAAACACCGCGGCCACGCGGGCCGGGATCGTGCACGAGATTTAGGCTCAGGGCTCAGGGCTCAAGGAAGAGCACTCAGATCCTAGTCGCGGGATTGAGATCTCGAGGCTCTTCCCTGAGCCTTGAGCCCTGAGCCCTGAGCCCTGAGCCAACTGAGCAGGAACTTGACTCCCATAGCGCGCTTAGGGGACACTTCTAACCCTAAGGTGATTATGGGAGCAGATGACGACAAGCAAGCGGACATCCTACAAGGCACCCTGGAGCTCCTGATCCTCCGGACCCTGGCGTCCGGGGAAAAACACGGCTACGAGATCGCCGAATGGATCCACGTGGCATCCGCCGAGGCGCTGTCCGTCGAGGAAGGCGCACTGTATCCGGCGCTGCACCGGCTGGAACTGCGCGGGCTGCTGACGGCGGCCTGGGACGTCTCGGCCAACAACCGTCGCGCCAAGTACTACCGGCTCACCGCGAGCGGCCGCAAGCGATTGAAGGACACCACCGAGTCGTGGCGCCGCGCCAGCAGCGCGATTAACCGCGTGCTGGAAACGACGTGATGGAGGACGGTCGTGACTGAGTGGCTGATCGGTCTGCGACACCGCCTGCGCGCGCTCCTGCGGCGGCGGCAGCTGGAGCAGGACCTCGACGACGAGGTGACCTTTCACCTGGCGATGCGGGAGGAGCAGCTTCGCGCGTCCGGCGCACCCGACGCGGGTACGGGCGCACGCCGCCGCTTTGGCAGCGTCACGCGGATTCGCGAAGACTTGCGAGAAGCCTGGGCCTTCGCTCCCCGCCTCGCCAGCCTGCTTCGCGACTTCCGCTACGCGGCACGGCAGCTTCGCCGCAGCGTCGCGTTCACCACCGTCGTCGTCCTGACGCTCGGCCTGGGCATCGGCGCGAACACAGCGTTCTTCAGCGTCGTCAATGCGGTGCTGATTCGGCCGCTCGGCTACGCCGACGCGGATCGTCTGGTGTCGCTCCAGGAAGGATTTCCGCAGGCTCGCATCGACCGCCTGCCTTTTTCGCCGCTCGACTTCGAGGACCTGCGACGCGATCAACAATCGTTCGAAGCCGTCGCCGCCTACCGCACGGTCCCCTTCGAAGTCTCCGGCGGAGATCTGCCGGAACGGATTGCCGGCGCCAAGGTATCGGCCGAGCTTTTTGCCACGCTCGGTGTCGGTCCGATCGCCGGCCGCACGTTCTCGACCGCTGACGATCGTCCTGGCGTCAACGTCGCCGTCCTGAGCTGGGGACTGTGGCAGAGGCGCTACGCCGGGAATCCAGGAATTGTCGGTCAGAGCATTCAGCTCGATCGCCAGCCGTACACGGTCATCGGGATCATGCCCGCAGGATTCGTGTTTCCCCGGCGCGGTCCACGGTTCAATGGCGAGCCTGCGGATGTCTGGGTGCCGATCGCGTTCACGGACCGTGACCGAGCCGAACGCGGAAGCATGCACAACAACGGCGTCCTCGCCAGGCTCAAGAAAGACGTGTCGTTACCGAGCGCAAGGGCCGAGCTCGAGGTGCTCGGGCAGCGCATCGGTGCGAACTACCCTGCGGCCGTGCGGGCGGCCGGTTTCTCACCGCGGCTCTTTGCACAGCCGCTCCGCGAAGAGATCTCGGGTCGATTCGAGGCGCCGCTGCTGATGCTCCTGGCCGCCGTGGGACTGGTGCTTCTGGTCGCTTGCGCCAACGTCGCCAATCTCATCCTGAGCCGTGTCACCACTCGGGCGAGCGAGTTCGCCGTGCGCACGGCGCTCGGTGCGCGCCATACGCAACTCGTCCAACTGCTCCTCTGCGAGTCATTGCTGCTGTCCGCGGCCGGTGGCTTCGTCGGGATCGCGATCGCGTATTGGGGAATCAAGGCTGCCCCGGCCGTCCTGACGCGTACCATCCCGGGCCTTCAGGACCTCGCCATCGACTTCCGGGTGCTCTTCTTTACTGGTGCGATTTGCCTCACGACCGCCATCATCTTCGCGCTCGTACCTCTGCCGACGCTCGACCGCCGCAATCCGGTGGACTCGCTGCGCGAGGGCGCGTCTCGAACGAGCACGGGACTCGGCAAGCCTCGCCTGCAGCGCGGCCTCGTGGTGCTGACGGTGAGCCTCTCGTGCGTTCTCCTCGTCGGCGCGGGACTCTTCATCCGCAGTTTCGCCACGCTCGTGGCGACCGACGTTGGATTCCGGCCAGCCCGGGTTCTCACCGCGTCGATGACACTGCCGCGCACGTTCTACACGACCGCGGCCAGCGTCCGAACTTTTCATGAGTCGCTCCGCAGTGGCCTCGAAGCTGTTCCAGGTGTGCGTCGGGCTGCCCTTGCCACGGACCTGCCGCTGACTTCCTACGAGGCTCGCGCCTTCACGCCGGAGGGCGCGAACCCGACCGGAGAGACCGCTCTGACGACGAACCTGTCCTGGGTCGAGGGGCCATACTTCGAGACGCTCGGCATGACGCTCAAGCAGGGCCGATACTTCACCGAGGATGAACACGCGCAGAATCGCCGGGTCGTGATCGTCAACGAGAAACTGGCGAGGCTGGTCTGGCCAAATCAGGATCCGGTCGGGAAACGGCTGAAGTGGGGCGGCAGCGCGAGCCAGGCACCCTGGCTGACCATCGTTGGCGTGATTCGCGATGTCGCCGACGGGCCGATAGGGGCCGGACCGGCGGTCCATGCGTACGAGCCGTTCCGACAGCTTCCTGACTTCTTCCTCAATGGCGCGTCGAATCAGTTCGGACGGGACCTGAAGGTCGCGGTTCTGGCCGACGCCGACCCGCGCGCCCTCGCATCGCTCGTCCGGCGCGAAATCTCGAAGCTCGATCGGCGCTGGCGATCGAGGCCGTTCAAACGATGGATGAGCAGCTGAGCGATGTCGTCGCGCCGCAACGATTCAGCACGCTGCTCGTCGGCGTGTTCGCCGCAATCGCGCTGCTGCTCGCGTCGATCGGCCTCTACGGCCTTCTCGCCTACACGACCGCTCAACGGCAGAAAGAGATCGCCGTGCGGATGGCGCTCGGCGCAGAGCGCCGCACGGTGGTGGCCCTGGTGATCGGGCAGGGCGCGCGGCTGGTGGGCGTGGGGCTTTTCCTCGGGCTGCTTGCCTCGCTCGGCTTCAGCCGGATGATCGCATCGCTGCTCTTCCAGACGAGTCCGTACGATCTGCTGGCATTTGCCATCATACCGGCGGTGCTCGCTCCGGCGGCGCTCGCCGCATGTGCGCTGCCCGCGTGGCGGGCCGCGCGGATCGAACCAACTGCAGCGCTCCGTGGCGAATGAGGGCACTTTCGTCGCCAGGAAACGTAAATATCCGAGATCAGTCTCCTGTCCGGAGGTTAGACATGAATCGATTGGTGATTTGCACGACTGCCCTGATCGTCAGCGCCCTCGCCTTGAAGGCGCCGGTGTCCGCCGGCGCAACGCAAGCCGGAGGCACGCCGATTGACCTGGCGGAGCGGTTGACTGCCGGAAAACTGAGGGCGGTGAATCGCGACGTTACGGCTCTCTCCGGAAGCCGGCGTGGCGTGCACCTCACGGAGAAGGAGGGCCCCGGCGTGGCCTGGATCGAGGGCAGCGATTTCGCCGAGGGCACGATCGAAGTCGACGTCCGCGGCCGTGACGTGCTTCAGCAGAGCTTTCTCGGCGTCGCCTTCCACAGGAAGGACGACAACACGTACGAGGCGGTCTATCTGCGTCCGTTCAACTTTCGCGCGACGATCCTGCCCGGCACCAGCATGCGGTGCAGTACATGAGCGTGCCTGACTACGACTGGCCGCGACTGAGGAAGGAGTTCCCGGAGGAGTTCGAGAATCCGGTCGATCAATCGATCGTGCCGACCGACTGGGTGCCGCTTCGCGTCGTCGTGAAAGGCGCGACAGTTCAGATATTCGTTGGCGGCGTCAAGGCGCCCACGCTCGAGGTGCGCAAGCTCGGCTCGCTCGATCGAGGGCCGATCGGCCTGTGGGTGGGGAACGGCAGCGACGGCGACTTCGCGAACCTGCGCATCACGCCGATGAAGTGAGCGACGGCATGGTTCGTACCCAAATCCAATTGACAGAGACCCAGGCACGACGCCTGAAGCAGCTCGCCGCCGCCCAGGGCAGATCGATGGCCGACCTGATCCGCACCACCGTGGACGCGCTGCTGGCTCAGCCTGACGCACACGACCACGAGGAGGTACCAGCTCGCGTGGAATCACGACCTGTGCCGCGGGGGTGTCGCCGTGTTCCTCCGCGCCGTGCTCGGCTTCTTGCGCGCCCGCGCGCGCGACGGCGGCGTCGGGGATGGGCGTGGCGGCGCGATCGCTGTGATCCAGCGATTCGGCGCGGCGCTCAATCTCAACGTCCACGTGCACCTCCATGCGGGCCTGGTCGTCCCGGGCGGCGTGGCGGGCTGACGTCGTTCGGCGGCGGTCGTCCGGGGGGGCGGCGAGGCCGGGATGACGGCGTCGGCCACCGAGCCCGCCTCGTGAGGCGGACCCCGCGGAGACGGCGCGGCGCCACGCCCGCGGCCAGACGTGGGCATCTCTCATGGCACGCACGTTTGGCCTAAACGTGCTGGCGTGTCCCCGGTGCGGCGGCCGTCTGCGCCTCGTCGCGCTCATCGAGGAGGCGGCCGTGATCGACCGGATCCTCCGGCGTCTCGGTCTCCCGACCGAGACGCCCACGCCGTGTCCCGCCCGCGCGCCGCCGCTCCCTCTAGCACCTCCCGACGCGGCTCGTGACGACGCCGCCGCAGTCTTCGACGCGTGTTCTTGAGCGACGGCCGCACGTCGGTGCGCCGGAGGTGTGCGCCAGGGCGCGCCGTCGCACGCCGAACGAGGCCCTCGCGAAGCCGCCGCGCCTGACACGCCGTCGGCTGGCGTCATAATCGTCGCGTGATGGGGGGCGCTCATCTGCGTGTCAGGGGGCCTGGGTCTGATAAAGGGGGGGGTCCGTTACCCTCGACAGCCCTCCCTAATGTTTCCTATCGTCTCTCTAATGTTTCCTATCGTCCCGCCGTGGTCCGCACGGATAAGATACGTGGCCACGAGCCACCGATGACTTATCGCAGCGCCAGCACGATCAGAGCCGACGCCGCTCGGCGCGTCTATGACGCCACGGGACGCGGGATTGTCGTGGCGGTGATCGACTCGGGCGTCGACGCCACGCACGTTCATTTCCAGCGCCATCGCAATCTCGAACTTCCGGAGGGGCTGTCGCACGTCGACTTCATGTCCGACAGCGAGGATCCGGCGTCGGCGCTCGTCGACGAGTTCGGGCACGGGACGCATATTGCCGGCATCATCGCCGGAGAAGCCACCGCTGTCCGGGTTGCCGAGAAATCGTGGCGCGACGATGGCGAGTCCGAGCACGAAGCCGTGAGCGTGCCGCTGATTGCGGGCATCGCGCCCGAGTGCAAAATCCTGAGCATGAAGGTGCTGGAGGAAACCGGCAATGGCCACATCAGCACCGTCATCCGCGCGCTCGAACGGGTTCAGCAACTCAACGAAGGGCGGCTCCGGATCCCGATCGTCAACATGGGGCTCGGGTACGAGTACGACGCCGCACGGTTCGCCTGCGGCCGATCGCCGATTTGTGTGGCAGTCGAGCGCCTGGTCCGCTCGGGCGTGGTCGTAGTCACAAGCAGCGGCAACACCGGATACGGGCAACAAGCCGCCATGCAGCGCCCGACGCTGCAGGGCATGGAGGTCTCGATCAACGATCCGGGCAACGCGGAGCTTGCGATCACGGTCGGATCGACGGACCGCGAACTGCCGCAGGTGTACGGCGTCTCGTACTTCTCCTCCAAAGGACCAACCCTGGATGGCCGGCTCAAACCGGACCTCGTGGCGCCAGGAGAGAGGATTGTCTCGTGCGGCACGGGAGGTGCGCTCGCCCGGTTGCGAGAAAAGGGCGTCCCCGAGGATGTGATGTACCTGGCCGACAGCGGCACCAGCATCGCCGCGGCACACGTCGCGGGCGCTGCTGCGGCGCTGTTGTCGGCGCGGCGCGAGCTGATCGGCCAGCCCGAAGCGTTGAAAGCCGTGCTGATGAATTCCGCCGTCGACCTGCGGCGGTCACCGTCATTCCAGGGCCGCGGGATCGTCGACCTCCTGCAGGCGATGCAGGAGAACGCGCTGCGCGTCGGCGCGACGACGGAGATGGGCACCAGCGCTGGCGCGCGCGGACGTGCCGTCGAACCCATGAGACCGGCAACGCCTGCCATGCCACCCGCCCGCGCAGAATCGACTCCCCGGCCCCTGCGCGTGATGTACAGCTACTCTCACAAGGACGACGACCTTCGGGAGGAACTGGACGTCGCGCTCGCCGCCCTGCGTCGCGAAGGACTGATCCAGGTCTGGCAGGATCGAGATGAGATCTGCCGGGAAGCGAGTTCGACAAGGACATCGTGCGCGCACTCGCGGATGCCGACATCGTTCTCCTGCTGGTGTCAGGAAGGTACATCAACTCCGATTACGCTTGGAGCAAGGAAATGGAGGAAGCGGTCCGACGTCACGACGAAGGCACGTGCGTCGTGGTACCGATCATCCTCAGGCCCGTCGACTGGAAGACGGCTCCCTTCGCAAAGCTCAACGCGCTGCCGCGCGACGGGAAGCCGGTGACCGAGTGGGAAAACCAGGACGCCGCGTGGGCCAACGTGGCCGAGGGGATTCGGCGGCTCGTGACGGCGAAGCGGGCGAAGTAGCGCGACCGCTGCATCGCCACGGCTCCTGGACACGACAAAGCACTCAACCACGAAGCGCACGGAGAACACGAAAACACGCTGCTCCACGAAGGGCCCCAGGCGAGTCAGCGCTTCGCCGATCCGCCCATCGGCGGCTGCGCTACGAGCCAAGGCAATCGCCTGATTCGCGGCCTGGGTTCTGGATTCCATCCGCGCGACCAGCCAACCGTACCCCACCACGGCGAGTACGGCCAGCACAGCGAGACCGGCGGTCGAGGCCAGCAGTCGCGTCCGCATGGTGCGACGCCGTTCTCTTTGCCATAGCGCGTCGAAAGGGATACCGAGCAGACCCGCCGCCAGTTGCGCTCTCACTCGCCGCAGACCTTCCCGCTGAAGATTGGGCGCCCGCGGCTCGTCGGGATCCTTCGTGGGATTACCGGCAGCGGCGAACTTGACCTTCAGGGACGGCGGAAAACACTCGCGATCCGGATCCGCCGCGTGAGGCTCGCCGGCAGCAATCACGGCGAAGACCCGGGTGCAGTCTCGCTTCTTGAAGCGCCTGACCTCGGCGTCGACCCACTTCGAATCGGGCGGCCGAAGGAGAGCAGATGACGATCAGGTTTTCGGAATCGTCCAACGCGCCTTCCAGGGCCGCGCCAAGACTCTGGCTCGCCCCCATCTCGTCGTCGTCTCGAAAGAAACGTCCCAGGCCTCGATCCGGTCCGACAGCCGCGTCTATTCCCGCCGGCACGCGGTAGACTTCGAGCGCGCGATGAATCCGCCTCGCGATCGCCCGGTCGCGCTGGCTGTAACTCATGAATGCCCGGTAACGTTTGCGCTCAGCATTCATAGGCCTTCTCCACGCATCGTAGAATCTTCAGCGTGACTTCGAGCACAAATCGTCCCTCAACGGCTGGCGACGTCGACCACACCCTGCTCAGGAAACTCCCCGGGCAGGTCGATGCCGCCATTGAAGTCGATCGCTTTGACCGCTGCCGAACCTTGCAGCGACAAACGGTTTCTGAAACCATCCGATTCCAAATTAACGGTACGGTCAGGCGTTGGCGGGCCCGATCGATGCGGCTGCCAACGACTGGAAGTCTCACTCTGCTGACGCACAATCGCAAGTTCGTCGGGTTCAGACAAATAACGCTGACTCTCCGGGCATAGGACGAGTTCATGAAACTGACCGAATCGCGTCGTTGCGCCGACCGACGGATGGCAACGATCGACCGACCGACCGCGTCCTCTATGCCGCCCGTGGCGCGACAGAGGCTTACGGCAAACGTCCACAACAGCCGACTGTGTGCGCGCGCGAGTTGCTGACCCGAGATTCCCGCGCCGCCGTCATGCGCAGCTCGAAACGTCGGTGAACTGATCTCCGCGCCGGCGCACGCCGAACGAGGCCCTCGCGAAGCCGCCGCGCTCATAATCGGCGCGTGATGGGGGGCGCTCATCTGCGTGTCGGGGGGCCTGGGTCTGATAAGGGGGGTTCCGTTACCCTCGACAGCCCTCTCTAATGTTTCCTATCGTCTCGCCATAGATGTCGTTGTCCTCGAAGATGATGTCGCCGAGATTGATGCCGAATGCGGAATATCTGCTTCACCGTGATCCCAACCCGCTCGTGCTCTAAACTGAAGCACATGTGTTTCTGACCCCATTCACCGGGCCGCATGCACATCCGCACGCCCGGCTGGCGAACGCACATCAACATCCGAGCCTCAGCGCCCCGTTACTCGGCGGCTCGCGACGCGGGACCTTGTCGCGCCTGTACCCCCGGAGGTATGCTGTGTTCACGCAGGTATGGGTGGGAGCAACTCGTGCCACTAAAAGGTCGCGTGGGACGGCATGCTGACGACGGCCGTCAATGCCAGAACTGGAAGGGGGACCAGCAGACTATTATTGATCTGCTGAACCGCATTCCAGTCGCCGACGGAGGGACCGGAGGTGGGCTGCGCGGTAGCGTGGTAGCGGGTCTCGCCAGTACAGCGCTCTATCAAGCGATCCTAGCATTCGAGAAGAAGCACTTTCCCGGCGGGCCGAGGGGCTTCGTCGAGCCTGGAGGAGCGGTCTTCGCCAAACTCGAATCGCTCGGCAACCGACCACCGCCCGCTCCAGTAGCTGCGCCCAAACCTGCCAACCAGTGGGACGTGCTCACGACAAAGTCGGTAATGCACGGCGTTCGCCAAGGAATGGCGGACGACCTCAAGCTCAGTCATGCTGACGCGATCAACATCGTCAGAAGCACCCTCAGTGACGGCAGGATCACCAAAGAGGAGATCAATGACCTTACCTCGGTGGTAGGTGTGGCGAAGAGCCTCGAATCTCGCTCGCGGGCGCTCCTCCTCAAGCTGGCAAATACGCTCAACAGCGGGGCCACTGCGGGTAAACTTCTCGAATTGCGGGGCGATGATCAAAAGATGGCTGCAGAACTTGTTTGCAAGTTCATGCAGCGATCCGGAAACCCTTACTGGCCCGGGCTCGACCGCGACCAGGTCGGCGCAAGCCTTCTGATGCGGATCGCGAACCCCAGCGTGATGGATCAAAACAACGCGAGCCTTTGTGGGCCGGCGGCAGTCATGTTCGGATTTGCCGCGGATCAGCCACTGGCATACGCGAAGTTTGCAATCGAGCTCTTCGAGAAGGGGGAGGCAACTCTCGGGCGCCATAACAATGTCGCGCCAAACAAGTTCATGCGCTCTACAAATCCCGGTGTCGACATCGATCAGGCTGACTGGATGACAATGGGGGCTCTCCGCTCGTCGGAGAACTTTCTGGTGGACTACAGGAACACGAACCAGGAATTTGGCGGCATTACTACGGCTTGGGAACTTGCCCGTTGGTTGGGGGACGCGGGCTACCGCGATGTGCGTGAAGAAACGAATGCGCTCCGTGATAAGGGTGAGGACAATCTCCTCGAGGCAAGTCGTTTGTATGAGGCGGGCTATCGCACGATACTTTTCATAGATTCGGACATGCTGAAAACGGAAGAACAGTCCAACGATTCCCTGATCATGAACCGCCATTGGGTAGTCTTGCGATCCAAGGTAGCAATTTCCAACAGCAACGTTAGCCTCCAAGTCTACACTTATGGCGATGGAGAAGCGTACCATTCCTCGAGATCCCGGTGTACCGCTGTCCATCGGGAGGTTCCTTATGAACTATCACGGATATGTGGCGGGGAAGCCCTAGCCGGATTCGGCCGATCATCGGTCGAGCCAAGGGTGACCGGCTAAAGTCATGTGGCTTACGGTGTGCGGCGCGCGGCCCAGATCAGAACTAGTCTCAACGGGGTAATATCGTCCTCGAGACGGCGCGCGAGATCGTGCAGCAGCTGGTGGGCTTTCTTCACGTCCGTGGACTGATACGCCCGCCGCAAAGATCGCCTGCGCCCACGGACGATCGCGATCGCTCAGATATTCGAGGGCATGACGCGTCTTGTGGACTTGGCAGCGCTGCACCCACGCGGCCTCCCCGAAAATGGCCCGGCCCGCTTTCCGGAGCGCCTTCGAGCCGTCGAGGATGACGAGCAGGCTGCGATCCGTGCACAGGCCGCGGTTCTGCAGATTCGCCAGGAGATCCTGACAGACGCGCGCGTTCTCGGTCGAGCCGTCCCACAGGCCGAGCGCGTGCTTCTGGCCATCCGCCGCGATCCCGAGCGCGACGATGAGGCAGTGCTCGCCGATGTGCACGCCGTCGATGAGCAGCCCGACCAGATCGAGCGCCTCGAACGAGGTGGTCTGCCACGCCGCCAACTGCGCGGCCGTCTTGGCCACGAAGCGACGGCTCACCGCGCCCTTGCTGGTGCCCGGGCTCCGCATCGTCGCTGGCACCGGCTCCAGACTCCGCGCATAGCGCCGGGTGGCCACGCCGACCAGCATCTGCTCGACCACCCGCCGATTCAACGGATCCACGTCGGCCATGGCCCGGAACGTCGGTCAGGCGACCTCCTGGCCATCGGCCCGCACCCGCGGCCGACGCACCCCGACCTTCCGGCCGCCGAGGACGACCTCACTGCGCACCGTACCGGCGCGCGAGGCCTGCCGGTCCCCGACGTGCGCATACCGCGGACCGCAGATCGCCGTCCGATCCTCTTCGAGCATCGAGTCCAACACCTTCAGTCCCGATCGGACCGTGAGCTCGAACAGCTCGGTTCGAGCATCGACCAGGAGATCGACCAGCGGCAGGTGACGAGGAGATTCAACAACGGTGGGGGAACGACTGTGCGAAACTTCTTCATGGCGGCTCCTTTGCTGAGAGGCGTGTTGCCTCGGTTTGGTCACCACTCGTGTACCACGAGCAGTGACAGAGCCGCCGCTTCAATTTTCAACAGCTATCGGGACATCCCCTCTTCCAACCTGTCGCCCGTCTGCGCGACAACTTCTGGCTTCTTCGTCTTGATGACGTCGGCGACGAGCGACACGAGGGCGTAGGTCCTAGGCTGGTCGCTAAAGACGACAAGCGAGCGGTTAACGAGGCAGCGTAAGGCTCGGTCGGCACATTCGCCGGGCACCCACCCCGCACGCGATGCCATCCTCACCGTCCGGACGCTGTGTCGGGGGGGCCTGGGTCTGATAAGGGGGAGCCGTTACTCTCGACAGCCCTCTAATGTTTCCTATCGTCCCTATCGTCTGGAAGATCGCTCCCCCTCGGCACCCTTCCAGGACGTCACGCCGCGGTTGCGCAGCCGAACGATGTTCCCGTTGTTGTATTTCGCCGGATCGAAGACCCAGATCTCCTTGCCGGTGGCCGCGTCGAGCGCCACCGCTTTGAGACTCGGCGTCGTCACGTACATCACGCCGCTCACCACGATGGGATTGACGTGCATCGTCGAGCGCTCGTTGGCATCGCCCGTGCGGTATTCCCAGGCGGGCTGAAGCCGGTGGACGTTCGCGGCGTGAATCTGGGCCAGCGGCACGTATTGATTGCCCTTCGGATCGCCGCGATAGACGGGCCAGTCCATGTTGGCCGCCGGATCGGCGGCCGCCCGGCCCAGCGTGACGGCGGCGGCGGCGAGGATGGCAGCCGCGGCGGCGAACCACTGGACTGAATGCTTCCTCATAGCGCGTCCACCACATCATCCGGACCGCAAACTGGAAGTCGCGGTGCGTTCACTGACTGATGATACGGCCGAAGCCGGCGTCGTGGGTGGCAGAAGATCACGCGTGGGCGGCCCGAAACGCGCGGGCCACGAGCGCGCACGCCCGAAGCTCGAACAAATGCACGGCGTTGCCGGTCTGTGGCGAGCTGAACACGATCGCCTGGCCGTCCGGCATGAGCCGCGCGTTGGCGATCGACTGCGCGTCGAAGGTCTTGATCGTGAACCGCATCGGCGTGGTGCCGCGTGGCGCCAGTCGACGCAGTTGACATGAAGAATCTTCGTCACTATAAAGGCGTGTGCAGTCACGTCAGCCCCCATCCTTCTCATGACCAAGACACTTCGCGTCGGAATGATCGGCTACGGGTTCATGGGCAAGGCCCACTCGAACGCGTGGCGGCAGGTTTCTCATTTCTTTCCGCTCGAGGCGCGCCCGGAGATGCACACCATCTGCGGACGCGATCGCGCGCGGGTCGAAGCGGCGCGGGGGCAATTGGGCTGGCAACACGCCGCCACCGACTGGCGCGAAGTCGTGGAGTCGCCGCTCATCGACGTGGTGGACATCTGCACGTCCAACGTGTCCCACACGGAAATCGCGCTTGCCGCGGCAAGAGCGGGCAAACACATCATCTGCGAAAAACCGCTCGCGCTGGACGTCGCCAACGCCGAGCGTATGGTGACGGCCGCGCGCACGTCCAACGTGAAGAACATGGTCGTGTTCAACTATCGCCGTGTCCCGGCCGTGGCGTTCGCCAAGCACATCATCGATACCGGACACCTCGGGCAGATCCGGCATTTTCGGGGCACGTATTTGCAGGACTGGATCAGCGATCCGAAGTTTCCGATGAACTGGCGGCTTCGCAAGGACACGGCCGGTTCCGGCTCGCACGGTGACTTGAACGCGCATGTCATTGACACGGCGCGCTTCCTCATCGGCGAGATCACGGAAACGGTGGGTCTACAGGAAACGTTCATCGCCGAACGTCCGCGCGAGGGGCACGCCGTCGGCTTGACGGCGACGGCCGGCGAGGGCACCGAACAAGTGACGGTGGACGACGCCACCGCGTTTCTCGCGAGGTTCGCCCCTGGCAAGCGCGTCGCTCCAGGCGCGTACGCCACGATCGAAGCCACGCGCCTCGCGCCCGGCCACAAGAATTTCAATTACTGGGAAATCAACGGCAGTGAAGGCAGTCTCAGGTTCTGTTTCGAGCGGATGAACGAGTTGGACTATTGCAGCCGCGCCGACCCTGCGGACATGGCGGGGTTCAAGACCATCCTGTGCACCGAAGGCAGTCATCCGTACTTCGGCGCGTGGTGGCCGCCGGGCCACGTCATCGGCTACGAGCACGCCTTCGTGCATACGGTCGCGGACTTCATCAACGCCGTCGCCACGAACACCGAGGTGCATGCCGACTTTTTGGACGGCGCCAGATGCGTGGCCGTGCTCGAAAGCGTCGTGAAGTCTTGCCAGGCGAAGGGCTGGGTGACAGTCGCCCAGCTTTCGTGAGCGGCAGCCTCGCCGCGGTCTGGTCCACAGGCTCCCGATTGAAAAGAGATCATCCGTGAAAACGATCAAGGCAGGAATCATCGGAACGGGTTTCATCGGCCCGGCGCACGTCGAAGCGGCGCGGCGGCTGGGCTTCGTGCAGATGATTGCGCTCTGTGAAGCCAACGACGAACTGGCGCGGACGAAGGCCGCCGCCCTCAGCATTCCGAAGTCGTACGGCAGCGTGGATGCCTTTCTTGCCGACACGGATGTCGAGGTCGTGCACAACTGCACGCCGAACCACGTGCACTTCGACATCAGCAAAAAGATCATGGCCGCGGGCAAGCACGTGATTTCCGAGAAGCCGCTGGCCATGACCACGACGGAGTCCAAGCAACTGGTCGCACTGCGCCGCGAAGGCTGGCGTCGTAAACGCCATCGATTTCAACTACCGCTACTACCCGCTCGTCCAGGAAGCCAAAGCGATGGTGGAGTCGGGCAAGCTCGGCGATCTCTATCACGTCACGGGCTCCTACACGCAGGACTGGCTCTACCTCGCCACCGACTGGAACTGGCGGCTCGTCCCCGAGTTCAGTGGCGAGTCGCGCGCCGTGGCCGACATCGGCTCCCACTGGTGCGATTGCATCCAGTTCATCACCGGCCACAAGATCGTGAACGTGTGCGCCGATTTCGCCACGATTCACCGCAACCGCATGAAGCCGAAGCACGAAGTCGAGACGTATTCCGGCAAGATGCTCCAACCATCGGACTACGAAGCCGTGCCGATCCACACCGAGGATTACGCCAGCGTGCTGCTCGAATTCAGCAACGGCGCGCGCGGATCGTTCACCGTGTCGCAATGCTTCGCGGGACGGAAGAACCGGCTGTTCTATGAACTCTCCGGCTCGAAATGCTCCGTGGTCTGGGACCAGGAGCGGCCCAACGAGATGTGGATCGGTTACCGCGAGAAGGCGAATGAGCTGTTGATGAAGGACCCATCGCTGCTGAGTCCTCGCGCGCGGGCCTACGCGCACTACCCCGGCGGTCACCCGGAAGCGTACCCTGACGGCCTGAAGAACTTCCTGCTCCGCGTCTATTCCTACCTTGCCGGCGCGAGCACGGATGTGGACTTCAGCACATTCCAGGACGGCCACGACGAGCTGGCGATCTGCGAGGCCATCCTGGCGAGCGCCAGATCGAAAGCGTGGCAGCCGGTCACCTATTGAGCCCACACGTTCGGAGGCTGGGCGGCCGGCGTTCCTGCTGACCGGAATGCTCGGGTTCCACAGGAAGGATGACCACACCTACGAGGCCGTCTACTTGCGCCCGTTCAACTTTCGGGCGGAGGATCCTGTCCGGCACCAGCACGCCGTGCAGTACATTGTCGCCCCGGACTACGACTGGCCGCGACTAGTGGGGGCGGCTCCGGTATCAGGCCGCCGACGACGGCGGAGGCATTCGGAATGTCTTCTTCACATACTCGATGTTGGCCCGTGTGTCGGCGACGATGTCTTTGTTGGGCGAATCGGTCTCGAGGACGTACCAGCCGCGGTAGCCGATGTCGTAGAACTCCTGGGCCATCCGCGGCCAATCCATCTTGCCCCCGGGGCTGGACAGCAGCATGTTGGCGTTCTTCACGTGAACCTGGCTGATGCGCTTGCCGAGCAGCTTCGGCTCCGCGTAGACGTCCTTCGACGCCGCCCGGGCGACGAGGTTGTGCGCGTCATAGTAGACGGCCACGTAGTCCGAACCGATGGCGTCGAGCAGCCTGATGTTGTCCTCGGCTGAGATCCAGTCTTCGAGACCGACGACCACGCCGTACTTCTCCGCGTAGCGCGCCACTTCTTTCATCATGCCGACGAAGGTGGCGACCTGCGCCTGATTCGTCATGTCGATGTGGCTGTCGCCCAGGATCGGGAGCAGGATGTTGTTGGTGCCGATGTTGCGGGCCACTTCCACGGCCTCGACGAGCAGGATGGCGGCGGCCGGATTAGTGTGGAGCGGCAACCGCGATTTGCCGGGCGACCCGATGGCAAGGGAGCAAATCTGGATGCCGTTCTCGAGCGCGGCGCGGCGAAAGGCGGCCTGAGTCTCCGGATCCCGCAAGGTCGGCGTCTTGCCGTCGATCGGGAACTGCAGGCTCACCTGAATGCCGTCCAGCCCGATCTCGCGCGCGAGCCCAATCTTGGTGATGTCGCCGCGCTGCCCCAGGTTCCAGTCGGTCATCCCGACGCGCACCGGCACCGGGTTGACGGTCTCCTTCGACTGCACCAGCCCGGTCGCCTGGACATCGATCATCGCCGGGATCATCGCCGGAACGACCACCGACGCGGCGGTCGCGTGCTTCACGAAATCGCGGCGGGTCATCGGCATGGATCTCCGTAGGCTCTCGGCTTTAGGCTTTTGGCTCTAGGAAGAGCATCGAGATCTTAGTCGTGCGACTAGGATCCTAATCGCGTGACTAAGATCTGAATGCTTTTCCTAGAGCCTGAAGCCCGGAGCCTAGAGCCGCCTTAGAACTTCAGAATATCGTTCCAGCCCTTGCGATACTCGGGCCGCTTGATGAACGGTGCCGCTTCGGGCGCGTTCCGGGCGCGCAGGTTCTGGTAGTCCCACTCGATCTTCTTCCCGGTCCGGTATGCCACGTTGCCAAGGTGGTTCGCTTCGGTTGTCCAACCGGCGTACTGGAAGTTCGAGCCGGGTACCGAACCGATGCCTTTGGCGTAGTTGACCCACTCCACCCAGTGGCCGGGCGACCGGGGCAACGTCTCGGGCGGCGTCTGGAAGTCCTTGAACTTCTCCTCGGGCAGCAGCTTCCCATTGCCGAGCAGCATGCCCTTGTCGCCGATGAAGAGTTGCGATCGGCCTCCCCACGCCGGAATCCAGCCTGGCGGCTTGCTGTCGCCCTGGTGCCAGACGAGCTTCACTGGCGGCGCTCCCGATGGCGATGCCGCGAACTCGTAGGTCACCATCATCGTCGCCGGCGCGAGCTCCTTGTGGGCAACCGGCCCGTTAGGGGACTTGGCTTCGATCGTCAGCGGTTGCTTGATGTCCAACACCGTGTACGGCACGTCGTTGTCGTGACTGCCGAGGTCGCTCATCGTGCCGTTGCCGAAATCCCACCAGCGATACCACCGCGGACCAGGAAAGTACGTCGCGTGGTACGGCCGCACCGGCGCAGGTCCGAGCCACAGATCGAAGTGGTTGCTCGGCGGGATCGGCATTTCTTCCTTGAACCGGTCGACGATTTGAATGTTGTTGTAGAACCCGTGCGGCCTGTCGTACCGGTCCGCGGACTCCGCATCCTGCAGTCCCCAGGAGCGGTCCGCCCAGACATGGACCTCGCGCACCGGACCGATGACGCCGGTCATCAGGATTTCCTTGATGGTTCGCCGCGCGGGGGAAGCGTGGCCTTGATTGCCCATCTGCGTCGACAGCTTGGGGTACTTCGCGGCGGTCTCGCGGATGAGCCGGGCCTCCCAGATGTTGTAGGTGAGCGGCTTCTCGCAGTAGACGTGCTTGCCGTGCGTCAGCGCCAGGTAGGTCGCGAACGCGTGGGTGTGCTCGGCCGTGGAAACCACTACCGCGTCGAAATCGTTCGGTTTGTCGAAGACGCGGCGCAGGTCGTTGTGCTTCGTGGCCTTCGGGAAACGCTGGGACGCGGCATCGACGGCGTCCTGGTTCACGTCGCAGAGAACGACCACGTTCTCGTCGGGATGTGGCGCTGCTGGCGCCGCGGCGCCCCGGCCTGCGCCTGCGTCCGGGGCTCCGCCGCGCCCTGGCGTAATGGTGAGCTCGCTCAAGCTCGCGTTGGCGCGACCGCCGCACGCGATGAACGCGATGTTCAGCTTGTCGTTCAGGTTCCGTCCGCGCAGAAACGTTGGCGTCCCGGCGACGACTCCCGCAGCCACGGCTCCGCCGACAAACTCACGGCGCGTCATCCGACGCTGGCGTGTTCGCCTGGTCGTCTTCTTCATGGCTCTGCTCCTATGCGCGCATTCTCATGGATCCGCCCAGGCCACGCAATAGAAGACTGGCGCGGCCCCACCGGCTACCAGACGTCGCCCATGCGCCAGTCGCAGACCAGGGATCCGTCGAGACCGAGGTGCGGTGAGCGCGGTGTCCGAAGGATCATGACGCCGCCATCGTCGTCAGGCGTGCGCTCGCGGCCGCGGGGACCGTCCACGAAAGTCGGGCCACGCCACAGCTCCCAGCCCAGCGATTGGTAGAGCGCGTGAGTCCCCGTCGAGAGCGCGCCCAGCGCGTAGCGCCGGCGAATCAGTTCGTCGACGTGCGTCATGACGGTCGCGGCGTAGCCCTGGTGCCGCTCTGCCGCCACGGTCGCGACAGCTTCAACGTATCCGACACGCATCGTCTCGCCCGACGACCAAAGCGTGCGCTCGACGAGCGACGCGTGGCTGATCAAGCCGAGTGAGCCTTTCAGCCATATGTGCACTCCGCCGATGGCGTGGTCCCAGTCTTCGTCGCTGAAGTCACCTTCAAATGCGCCATCGAGCATGGTCCGAAGGGCGCGCAGGAAGGACGAGTCGAGAGCGTCTGAGGGTGCCGCATGGAGCGTGGCCATCGGCGCAAGTCTAGAACGGAATTCCATTACAATCAGCCACTCCCAATGTCCAGACTCATCCTGGCCGTCGTTTCCCTGCTCTTCGCCAGCGTCGCCGCCGGCGCCGGCCGTCCGAACATCGTGTTCATCATGACGGACGATCATGCGGCGCACGCGATTGGGGCCTACGGGTCGCGTGTGAACGAGACGCCCAACCTGGACCGCCTGGCGCGGGAAGGCGCGCTCCTCCAGAACGTCTTCGCGACCAACTCGATCTGCACGCCGAGCCGCGCCGCGATCCTCACCGGGCAGTACTCGCACATCAACGGCGTGACGGTCTTCAACCGCTTCGACAGCAGCCGGATGACGGTGGCCCGGCTGCTGCAAAAAGGCGGCTACTACACCGGGATGATCGGCAAGTGGCACCTCGGCAGCGATCCCGTCGGCTTCGACCGGTGGGAGATCCTGCCTGGCCAGGGGGTCTACACCAATCCGCTCTTCTACACCGCGACGGGCGAGACGACCTACACCGGAAAGTACGCCACCGACGTCATCACCGACCTCGCGATCGACTTCATCGAGAAGCGGCCGCGCAACCAGCCGTTTTTCCTGATGGTCCATCACAAGGCGCCCCATCGCCCGTGGGAGCCCGACGCCGCGCATGCGGCGCAGTTCGCGACACGGCGAATTCCCGAGCCGGTGACCTTATGGGACAGCTATGCGACGCGCACCGACGCGCTCCATGAGAACCAGCAGCGCGTTGCGGCGGACCTGACGCGCCGCGACCTCAAGCTGCAGCCGCCTGCCGGCCTCGCCGGCGCCGAGCTCACCAGCTGGCTCGGCACGAAACCCGATACGGTGACCATCGTTCGCGACGGCACATCGGTGACCCTGACCGGCGAGCCCCTCGTTCGCTGGAAGTACCAGCGCTACATGCAGGACTATCTGGCGACCGTCCAGTCGGTGGACGATAACGTCGGCCGGCTGCTCGCCTCGCTCGATCGCCAGGGACTCGCGAAGAACACGATCGTGATCTACACGAGCGACCAGGGATTCTTCCTCGGCGATCACGGGCTCTTCGACAAGCGCTTCATGTACGAGGAATCGCTGCGCATGCCGTTTCTCGTCCGCTGGCCGGCCGGCATCAAGCCCGGAACGAAGAGCGCGGCGATCGCCCTGAACGTCGACTTCGCGCCGACGTTCCTCGACGCCGCGGGTATTCCGGCACCGTCCGAGATGCAGGGCCGCAGTCTCCTGCCGGTGCTGCGCGGCCGCACGCCCGCCGACTGGCGCACGTCGATGTACTACCGCTACTATCACGACCCCGGCGATCACAACACGCGGACGCACTACGGCGTGCGCACCAGGACGCACAAACTGATCTACTTCTGGAAGAAGGACCAGTGGGAGCTCTTCGACCTGGTGAACGACCCGCACGAGCTCCACAACTTGTACGGCGAGCCTGGGCAGGATGAGCTGACCGCGACGCTCAAGGCCGAGCTCGCGCGGTTGAAGCAGGCAGTCGGCGACACCGATCAGCTTGCCAGCGACCAGTTGCCGAACGGCGTTGATGGACCTGTGGCCAAGCTCCGCGGCAAGTGACACGCTCGACGCGACCTCTGCTGCTTTTCACATGACCTCCTGACCTCCTGAACTCCTGTTCTGCTTTTGTGACATGCGAATGAAGCCGCTAATGTGATCTCATGAAACGCACAGCGACCGTACTGGCACTCTTCGTCGTCGGCGCCACGGTTCCGATCTTAATCGGTGCGCGAGCGCAACAGCCGGCTGCCGCGACCAGGCAGACTTACCGCGGATGGAGCGCATACGGCGGCGGCCCGGAACAGATTCGCTACTCGCGCCTCGACCAGATCAACCGCGCTAACGTGAGGCAGCTTGAGCAGGCGTGGGTCTACGACAGCGGCGAGACCGGCGGGCTGCAAACGCAGCCGATCGTCGTCGATGACGTGCTCTACGGCGTGACCCCGTCGCACAAGGCGTTCGCGGTCCACGCGGCCACGGGCGAGCACCTGTGGACGTTCGACTCGGGCATCAGGGCGCTGGGCCCGAATCGCGGCCTCATGTACTGGACCGACGGCGGCAACGACAAGAGAATCTATGCCGCCGTGGCCCGCTACGTCTACGCGCTCGACGCGCGCACGGGCAGGCCGATTCCCACCTTCGGCGACGGCGGTCGCATCGATCTCCATGGCGATCTCGGGCGGGATCCCGAGCGTCAGTCTGTCGTCCTCACCTCCCCGGGGGTCGTGCACAAGGACCTCTTGATTCTCGGCGGCCGGGTCTCGGAAGGTCTGCCGGCATCACCTGGAGACATCCGCGCGTACAACGCGCGAACCGGGAAGCTGCAGTGGAGCTTCCATACGATTCCGCATCCTGGCGAGGCCGGCTACGAGACCTGGTCGAAGGACTCGTGGCGGGAAAACGGTGGCGCGAACAGCTGGCCGGGCATGGCACTCGATGCGGGCCGCGGGATCGTGTACGTCCCGACGGGATCGGCGGCGGCGGACTTCTACGGCGCCAACCGGCTCGGCGACAACCTCTACGCAAACTCCCTGCTCGCGCTCAATGCCGACACCGGAAAACTCATCTGGCACTTCCAGTTCGTGCGCCACGACATCTGGGATCGTGACGCGCCGTCGCCGCCGAGCCTCATTACGATCAGGCAGAACGGCAAGACGATCGACGCCGTTGCCCAGGCCACCAAACACGGTTACGTGTTCGTGTTCGATCGCGCGAACGGCACGCCGATCTTTCCGATCGAGAACCGCAAGTTCCCGTCGAGCGACGTGCCTGGTGAAATGGCGGCCGACGCTCAACCGATCCCGACCAGGCCGGCGCCATTCGCGCGACAGGCGCTGACCGACGACACGGTGACCTCTCGAACGCCGGAGGCACGCGCGTGGGCGCTCGCCGAGCTCGCGAAGTTCAAGAACGACGGATTGTTCGCGCCGCTCTCGGTCGGCAGGCAGACGGTGGTCTTCCCCGGCTTCGACGGCGGGGCAGAGTGGGGCGGCCAGGCGTTCGATCCCGACACGGGCTTCTACTATGTCAATGCCAACGATCTCGCGTGGACCGGGGGACTGGCGCCGGCGGTCGAGGCCAGCACGGCGCGCGGCCTCTACCAGCAGAATTGCGCCGCATGCCACCGCGACGATCTGCAGGGCGCGCCGCCCCAGATCGCGTCGCTCGTCGGCATCGCGCAGCGAAAAACGAAAGCTGAGATATCAGTGATCGTCGAGAAGGGCGCGGGCCGCATGCCCGGATTCCCGTACCTGTCGGCCACGGCGCGTGCCGCGGTCGTCGACTTCCTGAGCGACGGGACGGACCGGCCGGTCGCCGCGACGGCAACGGCAAACGCCGCGGCGCCCCTCGTCCCGTACCGCTTCACCGGCTACCGCAAGTTCCTCGATCCCGATGGATACCCCGCCGTCGCGCCGCCGTGGGGCACGCTGAACGCCATCAACCTCAACTCGGGCGACCTCGTCTGGCGGATTCCGCTTGGCGAGTACCCTGAGCTTGCCGCCAAAGGACTGACGAACACCGGCACCGAGAACTACGGCGGGCCCATCGTCACGGCAGGCGGACTGGTCTTCATCGCCGCCACGAACTTCGACCGGAAGTTCCGCGCGTTCGACAAGGCCACCGGCGCGCTCCTCTGGGAAACGACGCTGCCCTTCTCGGGGAACGGCACGCCGGCGACGTACGAGGTCGACGGCCGACAGTACGTCGCCATCGCCGCGGGGGGCGGCAAGGGCGGAGCACGGCGCGATGCGGGCAGTGCATCTGGCGGCACTTACGTCGCGTTTGCGCTGCGCCGCTAACCCTCCTGTCAGATCTATCTGACATTCCAGATAATGACGGCGTGTCAAGAAGATTCTCGTAAACGATTGGCAGATCGACAGTCTGTACCCGATACGCGCGTCGGGCCTCTTCTCGGCTAACATTGCCGGCGGTTCCCTTCCATCGTTACCCCACGTGCCAGCGTCAGCTCGCGGATCGTCGTGCAAGATTCGGCGGTCCGATCGTTCAGGAGGCATATGCGCGCTTCATCCTGGATTCTCTCGTCCGCGGTGGTTGTGGGGCTGCTGGCCACCGGAGTCCGACCCGCCTCAGCCTGCAGCTGCATCAGAACGCCGACGCCGTGCCAGGCTTTCGCGACGTCGCCTGTCGTGTTCATCGGCGACGTGCTGTCTGTCGAAGAGACGGACGGCAACTTTCACATGCGCCTGCGGGTTGTCCGTGCCCTGAAGGGGATCAAGGAGGCGACCGCCGACCTGTGGTCCGACGCTCACACGAGCTGCGGCGTCAGGCTTCAAGAGGGAAAGCGCTACGTCGTCTACACCTCCTCATCGGGCGGTCGAATGTCCATCCACGCATGCGGCTACGGTCGCGAGATCACACCCGGCGAGCCCGACCCCGAGCTGCCGCCGGTGCCCGGACGCGTCTACGGCCGCGTCTCCCGATACGACGTCGATCGGATCCGCGAGTTCAGGCGGCTCGAGCCTGTTGCCTCCATACGTCTCACGCTCGATCTCCCGGCAGGGCCGGTCACGACGGCTAGCGATCAGTGGGGCCACTTCCAGTTCTCGGACGTGCCTCCTGGCAAGCATCCGCTGTCGGCCGACGCGGGCGCTGGACTCAAGTCTTGGATGCCGGAGACGGTCGCCATGCCTGAAGGCCCGACCTGCGTCGACGCCTCGGTCGTGCTGCAGCCCTCCGGGCAGCTGACGGGCAGGGTGTTGACGGCTGACGGCAAGCCGGGAGTCAGTATCTACGTCCGGTTGCTACCTGAAGGGCCCGCTGGAAGTCTGTTGTCGCAGCGCGTGGACCTCGCGAAGACGACGGACCCCGACGGTCGCTTCACCATCGACGGTCTGAACCCGGACCGCTACGTGCTGGCCGTCAACCCCGATGGCGACGATGCGACGGGGCGTCAGCCGTACGCACCGGCTTTCTTCGGCGGGTCGGATCGCTCGTCGGCGACGCGGATTGCCGTCGGCGAAGGAGCGCAAGTCGAGCTCGATCGTCCGTTCGTGCTGCCGCCGCCGCTCGCCACGCGCACATATACGGTCGCGGTCTCATGCCGCGATGGCTCCATTCCAGCCGGGATCATGACGCGGGCGATGGCCGCGAACCAGGCGGTCTTCGCGGAATTCGACGAGCAGGGAGATGGCCCGGTCCGCACACTTCGGCTCGTGCGAGACCAGGTCTATTCGCTATTGGTGACGATCTATATTCCGGCGGCGACGGGCGCTGGTGACGGTCGGCGGCGCGCAGAGGCGCTGGCGCCAATCGAGCTGCCAGCTGGAAAGCCGGGACACCATATTGCGCTGGTCGCACCATTCGACAACTGCTCGGAAAGCAAACGCTGATCGACCGGACGATGTCGCGGTGAGCCGATGTCGTTCACCAGAGAGACTGCCATGCCACGGATGGATCGGGAGCGCTGGCACTACCTTCACAGCCATCGTCGGACACGAGTACCGGGTACTGCTCATAAGCCTCTCCAAACCGACGCGCGAGAAAGTCTTCCTCCCTCAGCACCACGCCGTAGTGCGTCAACGCCAGAACCGCGGGCAGGAACACGAGCGACCACAGCTTGACCAGCACCAGCGCGAGGCCCGCGTACGCGATTGACCCGAAGAGATACATGGGATTCCTCGTCAGGCGGAACGGACCGCTCTCCACCAGGGCAGTCGGAGTTGCCGAGTTATGAATCGGCGTTCTTGCCTTCCTCATGGTGGCCACCATCCAGCCAAATCCTGCGCCGCCAAGACACAAGAGAACCGCGCCGAGCGCGCGCAAGCCGGCCCGGAGCGCGTCGGAGATCCACGAAGCCGTGGGCCACATCGCCTCCAGCAAGACACCGAGGAGAAACCCCGTCAGGGGGATCACGGGCGGGAAGATCACGACGTCGGAGTGTTCAGGAGGCGACGCGTTGGCCTGCTTGTCCACCATCCGGCTCCTCCAGGTCGACCCTGCTGTCAGAGATCGTGAATGACGCTCGGAGGCCAGGCGGTGCGCAGGGCGTTCAGCACGGCCAGAACGTCTATGACTTCCTGAGTGATGGCGCCGCTGACCGGGCTGAGATGCCCGGTCGCGGCGAAGGCCATGCCGCCGACGCTCAGCGCCATGCCTCCCACGGCGCTCTGAAGAGCGATGCGTCGCATGCGCCGGCTGATGTGCATGAACTCGTCGACCTTCTTGAGGGAGTTGTCCATGATCACGACGCCCGCCGCTTCGGCGGTCACGTCGCTGTTCTGCCCAATCGCCATGCCGACGGTGGCGGCCATCATGGCGGGGGCATCGTTGATGCCATCCCCCACGTAAAGTGTCTTTGCTGCGTCTGTCTCGGTGCGGACGATGGCGAGCTTTTCTTCCGGAGTCTTCTCCGCGTGGATCTCAGTGATGCCCACCTGCTCGGCGAGGTAACGCACTTCGGACTCGCGGTCGCCCGACACGATCATGACCCGCCCGAATTGGTGCTTGGGGCCCAGATGCTTCACGAAGGAACGGCTCTCCGCGCGGGGCGCATCACGGAAGCGCAGCGCAGCCGCGAAGCGATCGTCGATCGCCACCACGCACTCGAGTCCGCCGCCGACCGGCGGGAACTCATCGGCGCCAGCGACCTTCCGTGCCGCGAGTTCGCCGCGGCTCGTCACCTGCAATTGATGGCCGGACACGGTTCCGCGTAGCCCCTGGCCCGGCTGCTCGCTCACCTCCGTCGCCTCCGGGAGCGGGAGCGCGTCAGAAGCCGCCGCCGCGAGGATCGCGCGTGCCAGGGGATGCTTGGAGTAGCGCTCCAGGCTCGCCACCAGGGTCAGCACATCGCGTTGCGCGAAGCCGGGGGCGATGAGTTGCTCGGTCAGCGTTGGCTCGCCATACGTGAGCGTCCCGGTCTTGTCGAAAATTGCGGTCCGGCATCCGGCGATTTGCTCGAGGACGACGGGGCTCTTGACGATAATCGCCCGGCGGGCGCAGAGAGAGATCGACCCAATGATGACGATGGGGATTGCGAGGAGTAGCGGACAGGGTGTGGCGATGACCAACACCGCCAGGAATCGAATCGATTCGCCACTGATTCCCCAGGCAAGTAAGGCAACGGTCAGAGCGATCGGGGTATACACAGCCCCCAGTTGATCGCCCAGTCGCCGCAACTGCGGCCGCGTGGCCTCGGACTCTCGCATGACTTCCATGATCTTCGCGTAGCGGGAATCGGCCGCCCTCTGGGTCGTTCGGATGGTCAGCGCGGCCTCGCCGTTGATCGCACCCGAGATCACCGTCGAGCCGCGGGTCTTGGTCATCTGGAATGGCTCGCCCGTCAGATAGGATTCATCCATCACCCCGTGGCCCTCGATAACGACGCCATCCGCCGGGCAAATCTCATGCGGATAAACCACGAGCGTGTCGCCCACCGCGATTTCCGCCAGTGCCACATCCAGCAGTTCCGTCGCGCGTTTCCGGTGGGCTATCGAAGGCATGCGTTTGGCTAGCGCGGCCAGCACCGAAGACGCGCTGCGCAACGCGTAACTCTCCAACGCTTCACCTCCCGAGAGCATCAAGACGATGATCGATCCGGCCAGGTACTCGCCGAGCAGAACAGACGTCACGATGGAAATGCCGCCCAAGAGATCGGAACCAAATTCCCGCTTCAGCAGCTTCCGAAGCAGGTCATAGAGGAGCGGCAGACCGCCAAATGCGAGCGTGGCCAGCAGGGGAATCTGGGACGTGCCCGGCGTGCTGTGGATGCCAAAGCGAAGCACCAGGTGGAGAAGGATTGCTGCAATGGAGAGCGCCGCGATGACCGTGGTCCTCCGGAGCCAGAGACTGGACCGGGATGATGGCGGCTGCCCACTCTGCGCCGCCACGACGGAGGTGTCGTCATCGAGCGCGTGCGATACGTTCAACATATGTTTGCCGACGCGATCGAAGTCGAAGTACGGGACTCGTACTCAGAGGCTCGTAGAGTGAGCGCAGGGCCCAGACGGGCGGAAGGCTCCCGAGAGCACGCCTTCGACCGATTATGCAGCACGCCCCGCAATCAGCCACACGTCGAGATTGGTGGTTTGCGCGCTGATGGAACACGCAGCCAGCTCATCCTGGCGCGCGCGCGTCTGCTGATGCGCCCGGCGTCCCGTGCCAGGCGCGTCCGCGCCGGTGTAAGGTCGCAGCCGTAAGCGCGGATGCTCCTGAGTACCACCGCCGACCGACACGCGTCACGCGGAAGACGCCGACTTATTTGAGGTCCCAATGACCATGCGCACGCCCGTAAGCTTGCTGTTGCTCGCTCTGGCCCTCGCCCCGCTCGGCGCGCAGCCCGATCCGAGCAAGGAGGAGTTGAAGCTCAAGCTCCCCAAGCCCATGCTCATCGGCACCCCCACCAACATCCGCAGTGCCAACCTCGAGGTTACGGGTAAGTCCCGCGGGCCGTTCTACGTGCCGAAGGGCACGGTCCTGCTGTCGGCAAGAAGAAGGTGACCTCGAGCGACATGCAGCCGGTCATCGGCGAGCTCGACATGATCACCGACGGCGAGGACGATAGGAACTATTAGCGGGCGTGGTTAACGGAACGCCCGCTATCGGACCCCGCCCCCACGGGGACCCCCCCGGCCTCCCCCCACGGGCGCAGATTGCGT
Source organism: uncultured Acidobacteriota bacterium (assembly GCA_963776315.1). GTDB lineage: Bacteria > Acidobacteriota > Vicinamibacteria > Vicinamibacterales > 2-12-FULL-66-21 > DATBJJ01. The sequence continues at coordinate 140,875 of CAVZMJ010000025.1, read as the reverse complement.
GCCCGCCAGCACACGCCGATGAGGGCCCGCGCCGACGCCTTGTCAACCGCGAAGGCGTCCGGATTGGATGCCGAGCGCCACTCTAGAGGCAGACCTCCGTCGCGCTGACGTGCGGGCCGCCGCTGAAGGCCCAGTCAGGAACCGGTGGTGAACACTCAGCTATCCGCATCCCAACCGGGTTGGTCGGGCGTTCCCAGCGGAAGCGGCGGGGCGCGCGCCGGCCGCGGCGAGGGTACCTCCGTCGGTAGACCCAGATGCCGGAGGATCCGGCCGACGACCGCCGCCTCCTCGATGAGCGCAATCAGACGCAGGCGGCCACCACACCGGGGGCACGCCAGCACGTCACACCCGAAGGTGCGGGCCATCAGCGACGCCCAGCACCGGCCGCGGGCCTGACGCCGCGCCGGCCACGGCGCGTGGCGCGTAACAACGCACGGGAGCCGCCCGCTGAAATGCGTTGCGGGCTCAGCGGCAGTAGGCGAGAAGTGGGCGATTGGGCTGTCCTCCGGGGGTAGAATCAGTCGTGTGGACACAGTAAGGTCGCCCGACCGCGCCGACGCGGATCGGCTGCGGCGCCGACTCGACCTGGAAGGCGAGTGATGCCCGTCTACAAGTTCAGGCACGTGGCCGACATGAAGGACACCGCCTGGCGACAGCCCGGCGATCCGGCGCTGTTCCGGGCGATCCGCGGGACATGGACGCTCGCGGACCGGACGGCCCGGGCGCGGTTTCCTCCGAGGGGTGTACAAGCACGTGTCGAGCGCGTCGGCCGACGCGCTCCGCGAAGTCTGGGAGCAGGCCAATTTCGACGCATTTCGCGCCCGGCGAAAAGATCGGCGTTGAGCACCAATCTGACATTCCAGATGGGGACCGGCAACTCGGCTGGTGCGGAGAAGATGTTGTAAGCTGCCGGTCGCTTGTCGTCGTAACCTCATGACACAAGTCGTAACCCCATGACACGAGAAGCTATCTCCCAAACAGCGCGAACGAGCGTTAGCGAGTGAGCCTGGCGAGCGGCGCGGGGCGACGGGGCCCCGCGAGCGAGCCAGTAGGGGAGTCCGAGGGGCGAAGCCACTCGGTTGAGACTAGATCGGATGTAGACTCCGCAAAGGTGCATATCGGCGTGGCCGATCACGCAGTTGAAAAGCGCACATTGCCACCGCCGCGGGTACCAGGGTCCAAGGAGAGGTTGATGCATCGACGAGAGCTCTTGAAGAACGGCGCGGCCGCGCTGACAGTGGCTGCGACCAAACCCCTGTTCGCCTGGCAGGGCGCCAACAACCGTGTGCGGATGGCCGTCATCGGCATGGGCGGCCGCTCCGGTCGCGTGTTCGACTCGCTCACGCGCTACGACGACGTGCAGTTCACCGTTGGATGCGAGGTCGCGCAGAACAAGCAGACCGGCTTCCAGAGCGCCAACCGCCCGCTCGCCCAGACGCTCGACGTCGTCGGCGACTATCGTCGTGTGCTCGACCGCAACGACATCGACGCGGTGCTCATCGGCACGCCCGACTTCTCGCACGCCAGGATCACGGCTGACGCGCTCGCCGCCGGCAAGCACGTCTATGTCGAAAAGCCGATTTCGAACAACATCGCGCGCATCAACATGATGCTCGACGCCTACAACAAGTATCCGAATCTAGTTGTGCAGGTCGGCACGCAGCAGCGGAGCTGGGATCACTTCATCGAAGCGAAGTCGAAGATGGCGCTCCTCGGCCCCGTCACCCACGTGCTCATCCAGCACGGCGGCGGCTATTCGCAGAACAAACAGGACGTCGCTGACGTGCCCCCCGGACTCGACTGGGACGCGTGGCAGGTCGACGCGCCGAAGAAGCCGTTCAAGATGGGCTACACGTCGTTCCGTGCCTGGTGGGAGTACGGCAGCGGCCTCGTCGGCGACTGGGGCGCCCATCACATCGACGTCGCGAACTGGTTCATGGACGCCGACGCCAAGCAGCCGCTCAAGACCACGGCGGTCGGCTTCTACTCGAACCCGACGACCGATCCGGAGTGCGTGTTCAGCCAGTTCTCGATCGCCTGGCAGTTCGACAACTACATCATGTCGTTCGCCAACGACGTCTTTCCGCGACCGAACTTTGCCGATCCGAAGGCGCCGGACATCGAAGGCTGGGGCGTCTACTTCTACGGCAGCAACGGGACCCTGCAGGTGAACCGCATGGGTTGGGCGCTCCGGCCGCCAGTCGGCCAGACCCGCAATCGCGTGCCAGCCGAGCCAGCACCCGGCGCACCCGCGGGCGCGGCAGCCGGCGGTGGACGCGCAGGGGGACCAGGCGGCGGACGTGCCGGGGGACCGGGCGGCGGTCGCGGCGGCGGCGGGCAGGCGGTCGAGATGAACGTCTACATCAACCCTCGCGGCGGCGTCGAAGAGGACTACCCGCTGCACGCGCACACGCGCGACTTCCTCGACAAGCTGAAGGCGAAGAATCGGAAGACCAACGCGCCGATGGAAGTCGGCTACAACTCGGCCCTGCCTGCCCTGCTCGCGCTCGAAGCGATGAAGGACAACAAAGTGCTGGGCTGGGATCCGGTGGCGAGGAAGTCGAAAGCGCTCTAGTCTTATCCGAGGGGCTTCGCCCCTCGGACTCCCCTACACGCTCTCTCGCGCGCCGCTTCGTCGGCGCGCTCCGTTCGCGTGGCTCACTCGCTGCGCTCGTTCGCTCTCTCCTGTGAGGGGCATCGAATTCTTTGTCTACGCCTGGCGGCGCCGGCGTGCGACGATCAGTGCCACGTTCACGATCAGGACGAGGCCGGCGACGACGACGGACGCCGTCGCGAGATTCTCGTTGTGTACTGCGTCGCCGTCCTTGCCGAGCGCCAGGTCGATTGTCGCGGCATCGGTCAATGCCGGAAGCGGAACCACGTGCTGACTGCCGATTGAGGCCACGCCATGTGGGACTACGAACAGGGCTCCGCCATGCGACGTCACCAGCGTGATGACCGTCGCGCCGGGGCGGCTCGCACTGAATACCGCTCGTTGAAGGGTCATCTGCGAGTCCGCGCCGGTCTTGTCGATGACCTGAACCATCCTGGCGCTGAGATCGCGTCGCGCGGGTGCAATGGCCCGCCGCTCTCGACCGAACAGCCAGCCGATAGCCGCCTGCAGAGAGGTGCTGCACCCATGCGGACTCGAGGCGCCGCACTTCTTTCATCGCAGTGTCGGCGCTCGGATCCCCGCCGCGTGATGAGTACAAGGCCACTCCGAGATCCAGCATCAGCTCGAGTGCCTGTCTCTGTTGTGCGAATCGCCGCGGCCGTCGGCGATCCCAGTGACAGCAGACAGACGGATCAATCACTTCGCTCAGATCCTCGCCGATCACTACGTCACCGTCTCGGTTCGGAAGTCGCGCGGCCGCGACATCCGCGCTGCCTGCGGTCAGTTGATGACCGAGTCGACGCGCACCGCCGCCGGTGCGCGTCTCGTCGCGGCGGCCATGCGAACGCCGTAACGACGTTCGCTCGTCAGACTGGAACTACGGGGTGAGCGTGACCTGTCCCCCAATCAGCGGCAGGCTTGGCGTCGAGAAATGCACCGTGCCGTTCGGCCGGCGAATCTCGATGGCCAGCGCGTCCGATGCCCCATCCGTCGCGGTGGCCGTAAACGTATAACCTGCCTGACCGTTGACGGCACCCGCCCCTTGCACGACCACCGTCCTTCCAGTGACGACCAGGCTGCTGATCGCCGTGCTCACGAAAGTCATGCGCGTGCGCGTATATGCGTACTGCAGGCTACCGACCGGACTCGATCCGCCTGTCACGTCGAAAGAGAACGTCGCGCGATAGATCGCGCTCTCGGGTGAGTTGTAACCGCTGCCTGCCAGACGAGGGGGGGAAACCTCTTCCGCTGTCAGAGGCCGCATGTTGAAGATCGTTCCAACCTGCGCGCACGGAAGCGCGCAGTGAGCGTGGCGCCAATCGCACGAAGACGTGACGCACGTTCGCGGATGACCGCACCGAGCACCTTGTCGGGCATCGACGAGGCAACGGTTCCCGGACGATCTGAGTCCGTGTCGCGGCGATGTCGCGCCGATGCTGCGAGTCGAGCGCGTCGGCGATCATCCTACGGAGTGCATCAGCTGAGGGGCTTCCTGCCGGGTTGAAGGTCGGGGCGCCCTGATCGTAGTTGCCATACTGCACGCGACAACCGTCGGGCAACTTCGTGCTGGACGCTGGGTCGAGCACCTTGATGGACAGCCCCGACGTGAACGACAAGTCATCCAACTGTGGATAGGTGCCCTGGAATCTCACGCTCTGGATAGTGCCGGTCGAAACGACGCCGATGAACGCGCTGTTGGCGGTCGGAGACGACACGGTCGTTGTGAATGGGCCCTCGGACGTATTCACCGTGACGGTGACGTAATGAGCTCAGCAGTTGAGCGCAAGCGATTCTCGCGACTTGACTAGTCCCGAGTTCAGCTACGATGAACGTCTTCGCCCAACGATAGAGGGCAGCCTGGCACCCGCGGGGGACGCTCCTGCGTATGCCTGAACAGCAGCACTCACGGGAGGTCCGCCGGCTGCGTCTAGAAAGGTACGCCAACCATGTCCGTTCCGGATGTCAACGGCCTTCTCGCAACGGCCCTGCGGGACAACAGCGTTTCGATGCTCGACTTCAGTGGCCAGATCCATGGGCTCAAGTACAAGCACGCTCTCTACCTCCGGCCGGGGGCCGCTATTGGCGTCGTCCTGCACAACACCGGCGGTCTGGTGACTCTCCCCAACCTGGTCGGGACGTGGAAGGACAAAGAGCCCAACCCGCCCCCCTCCCACCTGGCAATCGACCAAGCCGGGCAGGTCGGCCGGTATGTCCGCCTGCAGTACGCGGATCGCGCGACGGAAAACACCAACCGCCACCTGAGCATCGAGTTGCAGGCGGTCGCGAACGGGGACCTCACCGAGGCGCAAGTCCGAAGCGCCGCGATTATCGTCGCCTTCGCCAACGTCGTTTATGGCATCGATCTGGCCGTCTCATCGAGCCGCACGGCCAAGGGCGTGGCCCATCACTCGCTGTTCGTAGACAAGGGTAATCCCCTGGGCCACTTTGGCTGTCCGGGGCCAGCCATCATTGCCCGCAAGGAGGACATTCTCAGGCAGGCAAGAACGTTCGCCGCGGCGATGGCCTTCGAAGACGAGCCCGCCGGCCGTTGGCACGTCCAGGTCAATGGGTTTACCTGGCTCTACACGTTCGATGCGAACGGCGGCGTGACCTGGCTCGACCAGGGCAACAAGATGACGGGAAGGGGCACCTGGAGCATCAGCGCTGGGGTAATTTCCTTCGCCTGGTATGGCTCGGCGACCAAAGAGACGTGGAACAAGCCGCTGCGACCGACGGAGCGGGACGGCACGTGCATCATGAAGGGCAAGACGTACGACGTGAAGGCAGTCAGGTTGTGAGGGGACGCGCACGATGAACCGGCGGCGCGGTCCACTTGCCTTCCGTTGCTTCGGCCTTCGGCCAGTAGAGGCGCATGATCATAGAGAATGGCCCCTGTGGCGCGGGCAGCGGGTCCCCAACGCGCGGACTGTGCGCGTTGGGGTGGGAGCGCATAGCGGACGACCCGCTCGAGCCGTTCTCGCTGCCCGGCCGACACGACCAGCCCCGCGTGGAGATCGAACCCGTTCGCCCGGGCGTGACACAACCCCGGAGTGGGCGTCTCGCCCGGCTCGGCCGCGTCGCCCAGACGACCAAGCGGGCGCCGCGGCGTGGGCCTAGGGCGATCGTCCCCTGCACAGACGCGGCCGCCAGCCCCGCCAGGACCGGCTCCTCGTCCACTCAGGCGTCGGACGCATCGGCTTCACCCTCCCCGCGTCGCCGACGCTGGAGCTGCCGCGTCATCAGCGGCTCCACGGTCGCCAGCCCCTCCGCACGTCCAGGGTCGTCAGGTCAGGTGTGGGGTGAAAACGGAGCGCACCCGTGCCCTCCCTCGCGAACACGCCGTCGAGCACCAGTGCATGGATGTGCACGTTCAAGTTGAGGGCCCCGCCAAACCGCTGGATCACCGCGACGCCGCCGCATCGGCCTGCGTCGACGCGGTGGATCGCGTACTGCGGGCTCGCGCGCAGGACGAAGCCCTGGGCGGGAGACCGCGGTTCGTACTCCGTCGACGGCCGCGGCATCCACTCCGATCACGCGGGTGGCATGCCAGAGAGGACCAGGGCAGAATCGGCCTGAATCCGGCCGCGCCGCGGGTCCAGATGGCAAATGCTGCTCCAGCCGACGACCGGGCCGATCGCACTTTTTGCCACGCGGTCCGACCAGATTTCGACGCATTTCGCGCCCGGCGAAAGGGCCGGAGTAAATTGCGATTCTTTGTCTACGCCGGACGGCGCCGGCGCGCGACGATCAGTGCCACGCCCACGATCAGGACGAGGCCAGCGACGACCATGGACGCCGTCGCGAGATTCTCATTGATGTATTGTGTCGCTTGCGCGCCGTACCTGTACGCCAGCCATCCTTCTGCGCCGAAGCGAAACCCTCGTCCGATCGCGATCCCGAGCGTGAACGCCACAGGTCGCACACCGGCGAATCCGGCCAGGAGCACGAAGAGCTTGAATGGTGTCGGCGGCGGGAGCATGGCGGGGACGATCACCGCCAGCAGCCCGTGCCGCCGGAAGAGGCCAAGGCCGCGCTCGATTTGCGCCTCGCTGAACCGCCGCCGGAGAAACGCTTCGCCGCCTTTTCGGGCAATCGAGTAGAGGACGAAGCATCCGGCCGTGGAGCCGAGGGTGGTCGCTGCGCTGTAGAGCATCCAGCGCTCCGGATGCTGAATCGTGAGCGCGACGATGAGCGCGTCACCGACATTCGGCAGCGAGAGGAACGACGAATCGAGGAACGCGATGATCGCGAGTCCTGGTGCGCCAAACCGTTCGGCCAGGGGAAGAATCCACGCCGTGACCTGCTGCAGGAGTTCTGAAAGGTAATGCATCGCGGAACGCACGCGATTATTGCACGCCGGACTGGAGCGCAAAGGCCCACCCAGGCGTATTCACGTCGGATGAGGACCCGGACACGTCGATGACACATCAACTTGGATTGGCCGTGCGGCGTCTTCGCAACACGCCTGGGTTCACGGCCATCGCCCTGACGTCGCTGGCCCTTGGCATGGGCCTCAACATCCTGATCTTCAGCTTCACGAGCCCCGCGTTGTTCAAGGCCATGCCGTACCCGGAGCCCGACCGCCTCCTGGACGTGAGCATGGCGCCTCCCGGCAAGCCGGAATCGAAGGGCGTGGTGACGCCGGCGCTGTACCTCCTTCTGCGCGACAAGACCAGTGCGGCCTTCGAAGCCGTCGGCGCCTTCGACGCGGGGCGATCGGCCAACCTCGCGGGCGACGCCCTGGGCCCCGCAGTACGACTGGACGGGCACCGGATTTCGGCGACGGGCCTCGCGGCGCTCGGCGCCACACCCCTGATGGGCCGGCTCCCGGTCGCGGCCGACGAGCAGGAGGGCGCCGCGCCCACCATGGTGCTCAGCTACCCGGTGTGGCAGCGGCGCTTTGCCGGCCGTCCGGACATCGTCGGCCAGACTGTACAGGTCGATGGACAGCCAACCCAAATCATCGGCGTCATGCCGGAGGGCTTCGGGCTCCTCGACAATTCTTCCGACGCCTGGTTCACGTTCGGCTTCGAACCGCGCGCCCGGACAGGAGACACAGCACAACCTTCGCGCCATCGGTCGCTTGAAGCCGGGAGTCTCGATGGCAGAGGCCCAGGCCGCGGTGAAGGTCGCACTCGACGAGTACGCGCAGAAGTTCCCGAACCGTGACAAGGGCTGGACCGTCGAGCTCACGCCATGGCGCGAGGCACGATTCGGCGGGATGCGCCAGCCGTTGACGATGGTGCAGCTGGCCGTCGGAGTGATGTTGCTCCTCGTCTGTGTGAGCGTGGCGGTGCTGATGCGCGCGCGCACGGTCCTCGGCGAGCGGTCCGCTGTTCTCGCCTCGAGAGAGATCCGCCCAGGCGTCGTGCTCGCCGAAAGTCTGCTGCTCGCGCTCGGCGGCGGTGCGATCGGCGCCGCCCTCACGGCGGTGGGGACTCCCGGCGCTCCGTGACATCACCCCGACCGTGCTCCCGCGTCTCAGTGAGGTCAGGTTCGACGCCGGCGTGGTCGCGTTCACGGTCGTCCTCGTCGTCTTGGTGACGCTGGTGGTCGGGATCCTGCCGGCGTCGCGAGCCTCGCGGACCGACACCGCGACAAAGGGGTGGCTCGGCGCGATGACGCTCGTGGCGCTCGTGGCCGTCCAGGTGGCGCTGGCATTCGTGCTCATCGCCGCGACCGGTCTTGCGATGCGAGCGGTTGGCGATCTGCGAGGTCGCGACGTCGGCATCAACCCGGCGGGCCTGCTGAGCGCCGACGTGTACCTGCCGCGCGAGCCGTACGTCACTCGCAACGTCTCCGGGGCCGGGAGCGCCGAGATCGCCGAGTTCAGCCCCGCCGGCGCGGCCCTCTACGATCGCATTCGCGCGGCGCTGCAGACGATGCCGGGCGTCGTCCAGGCGGCGGGCGTGGGCACTCACCCGTTCGCGTCAAACCCGTTCGTGCAGTTCTGGATCGGGGACCTGGAACACACGCCCGACAACCAGGTCGCGGCGCAGTACCTGGCCGTCACGGAAAACTACTTCAACACGGTGGGGATTCGCATCGTTCGTGGCCGCGATTTCTCGGCCGCCGATCAGCCCGACTCGCCGTGGGTGGTCCTCGTGAACGAAACGCTGGCGAAGCAGCAGTGGCCCGACGGCGATCCGATCGGGCAGCGACTGACGCTGACCTTCTCTCCGAATGACGAGGAACCTGCGCGCGAGGTCGTCGGCCTGGTGGCTGACACGATCCCGTTCCGTGGCGCGTCAGAAGTCCCGCCGCTGATCTACGTGCTCCACCGGCAACAGGCGACCGCAGCAGCGCGCCTCGCTCGAAGGCCGGCGCACGGTGATGTCGTTCATCGTTCGTACGTCGGGCGATCCGCTCGCGCTCGGCGATGCGGTCCGAGCGCAGGTCGGCAAGGTCGACGCCACGACCCCGGTGGCGTCGATTCGCACCGTCGAGTCGTATCTCAATGCCGGTCAGACCGCGCTGCTGCAGTATGGCGAGACGCTGCTCGGCATTTTCGCGCTCGTCGCACTGGTCGCGGGTGCCGTGGGCGTCTACGCCCTCACCGCCTACGGCGTCGCCCATCGTCAATCGGTGCTCACGCTCGGCCTCTTCGTCGTGGCGGCGGTCGTCATCGGAGCGGCTGCGGGACTGGGCCGGCTGGATGCGGCTCGCCGAGCGTCATCGCGTCGTTTCTCACGAACCTCACGGTCACGCCGTCAGATCCCATGCCGCTCGTCGTCACCGGCGGCGTAATCCTGGTGACGGCGCTCGTCGTCTTTCTCGTCCGCGGGGCGCGGCGTCCGGCGACGGCGGGCCGCTGAGACATGAGCAGGTATAATCATTTGCGCGTCTTTTCCTAAGTTCCAGGAGGTCCTTCATGCTTCGTAGAATCCCGACGTATCTGTTGCTGGCCGCGTTCGTGACGAGCGGTTCGGCTCTCGCGGCGCGGACCGATGATCCAGGCCGGAGGCCAGGCCACCAAGCCGGCCGCCGGAAAACCTGCGGCACCGGCCCCTGGTCGTGCGGCGGGCGCGAAGCCCGCTCCAGTGCCGGTGACGCCGGCCGATGTCGCGCCGCTGATGGGCACGTGGCAGATTCCCCTCGAGACGCCGACCGGGCGGCTGGTCGCGAACCTCGTCTTCCGCACCGAGGCGGGCAAGGTCGTCGTCGGCGTCAGCGCCCCGCAATTCCCCGAACACAAGATCACCGACATCACGAAGAGCGGCCAGGTCCTGACGCTCAAGGCATCGACGGACTACTCGGGCGCCCTGACGGCGTTCTCGGGTCCAGTGACGATGGTGTTGACGCTGACGCCCAAGGGACCGGACCTGGCGGCGTGGTTCGACTTCAACAACGCGGGCTTTCAGATCGGCGGCACGGCCAAGAAGAAAGCCTGAGCGGCTGCATGCCGGAGCCGTTGCATGTCGCCTTCCTCGGGTGCGGGTTCATCACCCGGGTGCACAGCCAGCACCTGAAAGGGTCGCTGTCGGGCACGATCGTCCCGAGCTACGCCAGCCGCGATCGCGGGAAGGCGGAAGAGTTCCGCCGCCGGTTCGGTGGCCGGACGGCCTTTGGCAGCTATGACGACGCCTTGGCGGATCGCGGCGTGGACGCCGTCGTCATAGCCGTCCCCCCGCGCTTCCACCTCGACCTGGCCGAGCGGGCGCTTGCCGGCGGCAAGCACGTGCTCGTCGAGAAGCCGGCGTTCCTCAAGGCCGAGGACTACACCTCGATCATCGCGCAGCGCGATCGGGCCGGGCGCACCGTCCTCGTCGGCGAGAACGATCACTACAAGCCACTGGCCGTCTGCCTGCGGCGCCTGCTGGCCGAAGACGCTATCGGCGACATGGTGTTCGGGCATTTCATGACCGTCGCGCTCCGGTTGAAAACCGCCGACGACTGGCGCAACGACGAGACCATGGCAGGAGGCGATGCGTTCTTCGAGGAAGGCATCCACTGGCTGCACGTCGCGGGGAGTCTCGGTCCGCGCATCACGACGATCCACGGCTTCCGGCCGGCGCCGTCGCGTGAGGGCCCCGATCGGCGCGTGAAGAGCATGCTCGTGTCGTTCGCGTACGACAACGGCGCGGTCGGCTCGCTCTACTATTCGCGGGAAGTGCCGTCGCTCTTCCGTGGCCTCCGCGTCTCGAAGCTCATGGGCCGCCGCGGCATCATCTCGTTCGAGTCGAACGGTGTGGCGGTCCTCGTGCGCGGGCAGGGCCTGCCGCGGGTGATCCTGCCCGGCTTCAGAGACATTCGCGGCTACCGCGCGATGTATGCGGATTTCGCCGCGTCGATCCGCGAGGGCCGTCAGCCGGAGATGAGCCTCGAGCGCGCGCTCGAGGACCAGCGGCTCATGGATCAGGTCTACGCGACAATTAAGGGTGCCAGGGGGCCAGGGGCCATTGTGCCCAGTGCTTAGGGTGCCAAGGTGCGAGGGTGCCTCGGTGCCCGGGTGCCTAGGGTGCCAGGTGCCATGGGGCCTCGTGCAAGCGTGCCGCGCCGGCAGCGCACTTCGGCACACTTGCACCAGGCCCCCTGGCACTCTAAGCACCGGGCACCCTGGCACCCTGGCACCCTGGCACCCTAAGCACCTTTGGCACAGAGGCACCCTCGCACCCTGGCACCCTAAGCACCTTGGCACAGAGGCACCCTCGCACCCTAGCACCCTTAGTGGGCGCCACACGACTCCCTCACGATGAGCTCGACGTCGAGCAGGATGTCCCTCGCGACCAGTCCCCGACGCGACACGCGCTCCAGCATCGCGCCGAGCGCGGCGTCGCCGATCTGCCGCGACGGCTGGCGCAATGTCGTCAGCGGCACCGGCAGCAGCGCCGCGAACTCCACATCGTCTATCCCGACCAGCCGCACGTCCTTCGGAACCGCGTAGCCAAGCTTGATCAGCGTCTGCATGAGCCGGCCGGCGGTCCGGTCGTTGGCGCTCACGACGGCGTCGGGCCGAACCGACTCCATCAGCTGACGGACCGATCCCGCGTCGGCAGGATCGAGGCGGCGGATGAGCGAGCGATCGACGGGGATACCTGCAGCGTAGAGGGCCTCGCGATAGCCGGCTTCGCGCGCGTCGACTGTCGCCGCGGCGTTCGGCTGCGCGACGAACGCCACGCGCCGGCTGCCCATTGGCAACTCGTTCAACACGTTCAACATGTTCAGCACGTGCTCGGTGATGATGAAGCCCGCGCGGCGGTTGTCGATCCCGACCAGGTCGTGGTGCCCCCGCCGCGGATACGGCGTCACGTCCCGGTCGAGCAGGACGATCGGAATGCGTGCATCGTCGAGCGCCCGCGCGATCCGATGATTGATGTCGTCTGCGGGTGAGGTGTACTCCAGCGGCGCAAAGAAGACGCCCGCGACGCGCCGCTCGATGTACTGACGGCACAACTGCCACGCGCGATCTTCCTTGGAGACGCCGTCTCCGCTCACGCTGCCCCAGAGAAGCGCGTGGTTGCGCGCCAGCGGCGACGCCATCATCCCCTGACACACCGGCTCGAAGATGTCGGTCTCGCCCAGATCGGGAATCAACAAGCCGAACGACAGCGCGCCGGGGGCTGCCTGCGCCGTTACGTAGGTGCCAGACCCCGCCCGGCGCTCGACCAGTCCCTGCGCCTGCAGGTCCCTCACCGCTCGACCGACGGTAATCCGCGACGCACCGAAGGTCCGCACGAGCTCGGCCTCGCTTGGCAGCCTGTCGCCACGATTCAGCCGGCCCGACTGGATCTCTCGCGACAGTGCCTGGTAGACCTGCCGGTGTTTGGGCTCCAGAACGCTCCTCATGAGCTAAATGATATAACAACTTTGCGACTCTGGCACCGCCAAATGCACGAATTGGCGTAGTATGTGCAATATTGTCCGTAAATACACGATATGTAACACGCGTGGCCTTTGACTCTCCGCGTGGAGCCTGCTACGCTGGATCGCAAAAGTTGATATATCTGCAAATGCAGATCGAGGGGACCAATGTTCATGACACCCACGCCTCCGAAGCACTTTCTGGTCGCTTCGGACTTCGACCAGACGCTCAGCTTCAACGATTCAGGGACCGTCCTGAGCGAGCTGATTGGAGCGTCCCGCTTCCAGGAAAAGGTCGACGGGCTGGCCAGGAGCAACCTGGTCCAGCAAGGCGGCGAGCTGGCGTACCTGATTCGTCACGACCCGGAGTTCCGGGGCGTCCGGCGCGAGCACCTCGAGGAGACCGGTCGCCGCGTGCGGCTGCGCAGCAACATCCCGGCGCTGGTGAACCTGCTCGACCGCGGCGTCGACGGACATCGCTTCTCGTTCTTCGTCATCTCGGCGGCGCCGCGCGAGGTCATCCAGTCCGCGCTGGCCGGAGTCGTGTCTCCGGACCACATCTTCGGAACCGAGCTTCAGTACGACGACCACACGGGCGAAGTGCGATCGGTATCCCGTGTCCCGGCGGGATACGGCAAGGTCGCCGTCGTCGAAGAGCTGGAGGCACAGCTCGGAATCGGCCCCGACCGAACGATCTACGTCGGCGATGGCAGCTCGGACGTCCACGTGATGCTGCACGTCAACAACCGCGCGGGGTTCACGATAGCCGTCTCCGAAAACCGGCAGCTGGCGCGCATCGCGAAGAGCACGCTGCTGAGCGACGATGCGTCGAGCGTGATGGTGCCAGTCCTCGAGAAGGTGCTCGGGTGGGGCATCAGCGACATCCGGTCGCTCTTCGAATCGAACGGGCTCACACTGCACGAATGGGAGAAGGCACGCACGGACCGGGTGACCGTCCGTGAGGCCGTCGTGGCGTCCCGACACGCGGTCGCGTGACGCGTTGCATCCCCCCAGAGCGGAGCGTTGAATCCCCTGGCGGAGCGTTGAACCAAAGACTGGAGCGATTGAACGTGGTCGAGTATCTCGGTTGGGTCGCCACGGCAGTATTCGTCGGGTCGGTACTTCTGCGCTAGGCCGGAGATGCTCAAACGCGTGCAGATGCTCGGCGCGCTGATGTGGGTCGCCTACGGCTTCCTCATCGGCGCCTCGCCGGTCGTCGCGGCCAACCTGCTCGTCTTCGGTGCGGCCGCGTGGACGATGCAGCGGCAGCGGCCGGCGTAAACCACGGACAACACAGATAGAGCCGCGGACAACACGGACAACACGGATAGTTTGGAGCGCGGTTCGCGAGCGCCCCAGCTATTTCTTCGCCGGCTGAAACAGCACCGGCGCGAGCTGGGCAAGATCCTGTCGCCAGAGCCCCCAGACATGGCCGAATCCGGGCGTCTCGGTGTCCGTGAACCGGATGTCCTTCGACTTCAGCCAGTCCTTGAACTGACGATTGACGCCCATCAGCCCATCGTCTGTCCCGCACGCTACGAGCAGAAGGCGCAGCTGCGCGTTCGCCTTGGAGTCCAGGTTCGGGAAGTTCTTCGCGAAGGCTTCGGGTTCTACCGGGGGAGGCGGAGGGCCGCCCGCGCCACGCCCGCCGCCGCCCACGCCCGGCCACATCACGAAGGCGCCGCTGAATGACGCGACATAGGCGAACCGATCGAGATTGTTGAGACCGGTGAAGAGCGCTTCGGCGCCGCCCATCGACAAGCCCGCGATCGCGCGCTGGTTGCGGTCGGTCGTGACACGATAGTTCTTCTCGACCTGCGGCATCACTTCATCGAAGAGCGCCTTGGCGAAGTTCGGCATCATCTGATCGCCGCCGAGGTTACCGCGCCCGCCGCCAGCGAGCATGTCGGCCGTGCCGTACCCGAGCGTGTTCACCATGATCATCGGCTTCGCCTTGCCCTGTGCGATCAGGTTGTCGAGGATCGTGTTTGCAGCGCCCGCCGTGAGCCACCCCGCCGCATCGTCCCCCAGGCCATGCAGCAGGTAGAGGACCGGGTACGGCTCCTTGCGGTTGCGGTCGTAGTCCGGCGGCGTGTAGACGTAGTAGTCGCGGTCGTCGCCGATAACGGCCGACTTGTAGAAGTGGCGCGTGATCGCGCCCTTCGAGCCAGTACCCGGATCCCAGACTGCCGTGCCGGGTACGCGGAACTGGTTCTGCCACCCGCCGCGGTAGGACGTCTTGAAATAGCCGTTGCTCGGGTCGTTGAACGTCGCGCCGTCCACCGAGAAGCTGTAGGTGTAAATATCGGGCTTGAGTGCCTCGGCCGTCGTCGCGGTCCAGACCCCCTGCTCGTCCTTCTGCATCGGCAGCTTCTGGCCGAAGCCGACGACGATCACTTCCTTCGCGTTGGGCGCCCGTAGGCGGAACGTGACCGTCCCATCGGCGGCGATCTCGGGTGACCGGACCGGCCCGCCGCGGCCGCCGGCGGCCGGCTGCGCGAACGTAGCAGTCGCGGGAACGACGACTGAAGCCATGAAGAGCAGGATGGCGATGGCGCGGAGTCTCATCTCGGCCTTTCTGGTTTTGGCTCAGGAGCGCCACCGGAAATCCGATGCCTCCCGGCACGAACTCGGTCTATTCTATGGCGTCTGTGAGGCAGACCACACTATGCGATCAGCACACGCCAACTCCCTCCGGTTCGCCATTCTCGCGTCCACGCTCGTCTCGGTCCTGACGCTTTCGGCGCAGCAGACCCCTCCGGCCACACAAGGGGGCCGCGGGCCGACGGGTCCGGCCGGGCCACGCGTCAAGGCGCTCGTCGTGAGCGGCGGCTGCTGTCACGACTACGCCCTGCAGGGAAAGCTGCTCGTCGATGCCGTCTCGAAGGTCCTGCCCGTCGACTGGACGATTGCCATCCAGGGCGGCCGTGGAACCACGGGCGAGCTCCCGGTGTACGACAATCCGGGCTGGGCCAAGGGCTTCGACATCGTCGTGCACAACGAGTGTCTGGCCGACGTCAGCGACCCTGCGTTCATCCGGCGGATTACGACGCCGCAACGCGGCGGCCCGCCCGCGCTCGTGATTCACTGCGCGATGCACACGTTCCGAGCCGCGACTGTAGACGACTGGCGCGAGTTCCTCGGCGTCACGACGCGGCGACATACCAAGGCACACAACATCTCGGTCAAGGTTGCGGCGAAGGACCACAGCCTCATGAAGGGTTTCAAGGAAGACTGGGTGACGCCGGTCGACGAGCTCTACGTGATCGAGAAGTTCTGGCCTAACTCCACCGCGCTTGCCACCGCCGTGAGCCCCGAAGACCAGAAGGAGTACCCCCTGGCCTGGGCCAGCGACTACGGCGGCACGCGCGTCTTCGGCACGACGCTCGGCCACGGCAACGACACGTGGAACGACCCGACGTTTCAGGACCTGCTCGCGCGCGCGTTCAAGTGGGCGCTGAAGCGCGAGTGAACTGACAAACCTGACACGCGCGCTGAGGTATCGGCGCCCCGCGACGGCCTATCGATCGCAGCTGTAGGACCCGGCTGCGGCCGGTGGGCCGTTCTTGTATCTCGGGTACGCCGGATAGGAGCAGAGCGGCAGGCTCTTGTCGCCGGCGGTGACGACGACGGACATGCCGGGCGCGGCCTTGCGCTCGACCCAGTTGGCCAGCAGCGCGAATCGGTCGAATGTGTTCGGAATCGGCGCGACGGGCACTGCCTTTCCCTCCCCATCGAACCCGTAGTTTCTGCCGCTCAGCCCGTGTCCCGCCTGCGGCATCACGAAGAGCCTCGCGAACCCGTCGAGACGCGCCTGGCCCATCGTGTCGACGAGCGACTGGTAGTAATCCAGTTGCGCGCCGGGCGACGCCAGCGTGTCGTCGGTGCCGATGGTCACGACCATCTTCCCGCCGCGGGTCGCGAACCGCGTCAGGTCGGGGCTCGTCGAGTCGAGCCACGGCGACAGCTCCTGGCGCCGAGCGTTGAGCGGACCGCCTTCAACGTAGTCGAGCGGGTTCGCGGCCAGGTTGCGCATCAGGAACCCGGTGACGCCGAGAACGCCGAGGTGTGAATGCACGGGCGCGTCCGGCGCCGCGCCCTCCTGCCCTCTGAACCGCACGTCTGATATCAGCCCGCTGCCGGACGGATCGGTCGTCGGCAGCCACATCCCGAAGCTCGTGACGCCGTTGGCGAGCGGCGAGGCAAAGGAGTAGCGGCTGTAGACGAACTCGAGTGTCGCAATCTGCCCATCGGTGAGGCAGGCGTCCGCGGTCGTGTCGGCCGGATTCGGATCCACGTTGTTCGGACACCGCTTCGAGGCCCATGGCTTGCGTCCGCTGGCGCCCTGCTTGATGTCGAAGATGGCGCGGCACGCCATGTAATTGTTGATGATCCCGTCGGCAAGGCCATCGAGGCCGTCGCACTGCCGCATGAACTCGCCGCGGATCGCGTTCACCTTGGCGCGCGTCACCCAGTTGGCGAGCGGCTTCTCCTGAATCCTGATCAACTCTGGCGCCAGCATCAGCGACGAGAAGTTGACGATGGGCACGTTGGCGATGATGCCGTCGTAGTCGTCTGGATAACGCTGGGCGACGGTGAGCGCTTCGCGGCCGCCCTGCGACGTGCCGATGTAGTAGGTGACTGCTGGCTTCCGCCCGTACATCCGATCGATCAGCACCATCGCGGCATCGTGCGTCTTCTTCATCTGCATGTAGCCGAGGTTCTTGATCGTTTCGTCGACGAGCGTCCACTCCGGCGCATCTTTGATCCCATGACCCGAGTCGCTTCCGTAGGTGAGGATGCCTTGCGCCGGCCCGACCGATCCGCCTCGCCCGCCGGTGAGCCCTGGAATGACGCCGTTCATCCCGCCGCCACCCAGCTGTGCGGCGCGCAGCGTCCAGGACGCGGGAAAGACGACGCGGAAGTTGATGGGTTTCGCCGCCGGATCGATTGGGGCCATCGAGCCGTCGACCGTGCAGTAGGCCGGCGCCGTGTCGGCTGCAGCGGTCCACTTTGGCTCGCTCAGGCTGACGCCCGAAACCGGCTCACCGATCGCGCCGGCCGGAATCGTCGTGCCGACCTTCGCGGCCGTGCAATCGGCTTCGGTGATCGTCTTGCGCTCGCCGATGTCGGGTAGCGGCGCCGTCGCGGCCTGAGACGCGCTTTGAGCGCCGAGGCCACCGCCAGGCCGTATTGGCAGACTGGGAGCCACGAGAGGTACCGCGAGGGCGACTTTCCAGATAGAGCTCATCGACAGAGTATAGACAGAACGGCGTCGCTCCGAAGATTGACGAAGGTCACGAAGAAGACCAAGACTCAAACCGAAGGAACGAAGCGAACGGAGACGAACGGAGAAGACAGGTTGAATCGGACCCGACCTGGTAGTACGCACCGGTCGGGTCGCCGGCCGTCGTATCGAGAGGACCGGGGATCGAAAGCACCCATTCGATTCAGCGGGTGCTTTCGATCCTTCGGTCCCTCGATACGGCCCGCGCGAATGCGCGGCCCGACCGGTGCCGTGAAGGTACTGTTAACCTCGCCGCCCTCCGTTCGTCTTCGTTCGTCTTCGTTCCTTCGTGTTGAACCCGTTGCCTCCGTCTTCTCCGTCTTCTCCGTCTCCTCCGTCTCCTCATCTTCTCCCCGTCTCCTCACACACGTCACCCTCACAACACTCACGTTAGAATGCTGTTCGTGACCTCCTCGCGCACACAGGTGGGCATCGTCGGCGCCGGTCCCGCCGGATTGATGCTTGGGCAGCTGCTGCACCTCCAGGGCATCGACTCCGTCATCCTCGAGAACCGCAGCCGTCAATACGTCGTGGAACGGGTCCGCGCGGGCGTGCTCGAGCAGGGGACGGTGGATCTGATGCGCGAGGTCGGCGTGGGCGGGCGACTCGCGCGCGAGGGGTTGCGGCACGACGGCATCTATCTCGCCTTCAAGGGCGCGCGGCACCGGATCGACATGGCCGACCTGACCGGCGGCCGCGCGATCACGATCTACGGACAGAACGAGGTCGTCCACGATCTCGTCGAAGCGCGACTCGAGACGGGCCGGCCTCTGCATTTCGAAGTCGAGGACGTGAGCGTCCATGACCTCGAGTCGCGGACTCCGCGTGTCCGCTTCCAGAAAGATGGCACCACGCACGAGCTGCGGTGCGACGTCGTCGCGGGCTGTGATGGATTCCACGGCATCTGCCGGCCATCGATCCCCGCCAGCCAGCTTCGCATCTACGAGCGCGTCTATCCCTTCGGGTGGCTCGGCATCCTGGCGGAGGCGGCGCCCTCTTCTCACGAGCTCGTCTACAGCCTGCACGAGCACGGCTTCGCGCTCTTCAGCATGCGTTCGCCACAGGTCACTCGCCTCTACCTGCAATGCGCGCCGGACGAAGACGTGTCGCAGTGGAGCGACGAACGCATCTGGGCCGAGCTCGATACGCGCCTGGCGACCGACGATGGCTGGAGGCCGAACGAGGGACCCATTCTCCAGAAGGGCGTGACCGGGATGCGGAGCTTCGTCGCCGAGCCGATGCGCTTCGGGCGGCTGTTCCTCGCCGGGGACGCGGCGCACATCGTGCCCCCCACGGGCGCCAAGGGCCTGAACCTCGCGATGGCCGACGTCTACCTGCTGTCGGGCGCGCTGGCGGAATTCTATCGTTCGGGCAGCGAGCGCCTGCTCGATTGCTATTCCGAGCGCGCCCTCGCCCGGACATGGCGCGCGCAGCGCTTTTCGTGGTGGATGACGTCGATGCTGCACCGATCGGGCGGCGACAACCCCTTCGACGACCGGCGGCAGCTCGCCGAACTGGAGTATCTTGTCAGCTCGTGCGCGGCTATGACGAGCCTCGCCGAAAGCTACACCGGGGCACCCCTCGAAACATGAGAGAGGACGCATGAGAGAGGAAGCATGAGCGAGCTCACGACGCTTCCCGACGCCATCTCGCGCTTCGTACGCCCGGGCCACCGCGTCGCGCTCGAGGGCTTCACCCATCTCATCCCCTTTGCCGCTGGCCACGAGATCATCCGGCAGGGCATCTCGGATTTGACGCTCGTCCGCATGACGCCGGACCTGCTTTACGACCAGATGATCGGCAGCGGCTGCGCGCGCAAGCTCGTCTTCTCGTGGGGCGGCAACCCGGGCGTGGGTTCGCTGCACCGCTTCCGCGACGCGGTCGAACGCGGCTGGCCGCGTCCGCTCGAGATCGAAGAGCACAGCCACTCGGCGATGGCGCACGCCTACGCCGCCGGCGCCGCCGGGATGCCGTGCGCGGTCTTTCGCGGGTATCGCGGGTCGGATCTCGCGAAGGTCAACCACAACATCAAGTTCATCACGTGCCCGTTCACCGGCGAGGAGCTGACCTCGGTTCCGGCGCATCGGCCAGACGTGTCGATCATTCACGCGCAGAGGGCCGATCGCGCCGGCAACGTGCTGCTCGAAGGCATCGTCGGCGTGCAGAAGGAGGCGGTCCTGGCTGCAAGGACGGCGATCGTGACCGTCGAGGAAATCGTCGATCGCTTCGAGGGCTTGGGGACCAATGCGGTGATCCTTCCCTCGTGGACGGTCCACGCCATCGTCGCCGTGCCGGGGGGCGCGCATCCGTCCTACGCGCACGGCTACTACGCGCGCGACAACGCGTTCTACGTCGCCTGGGACGCCATCTCGCGAGATCGCGACAGCTTTCAGCGGTGGATTCAGGAGCACGTGATGGAGTCGCGGCCCGAAGCCTTCAAGGAGCGCGCCCGCGCGGCCGCCGCGACGAGGCCAGCATGACCAGCGCGACGTACTCGGCCGCCGAGATGATGACCGTTGCCGCCGCGCGCGCGCTCGGGAACGACGACATCTGCTTTGTCGGGATCGGGCTTCCCTCCGCCGCGTGCAATCTCGCGCGGCTGACCCACGCGCCGCACCTGACGCTCGTTTACGAATCCGGCACGCTCGAAACCAAGCCCACCGTGCTGCCGCTCTCGATCGGCGACGGCGAGCTCTGCGAAACCGCGCTCACGACCGTCTCGGTGCCGGAGATGTTCCAATACTGGCTGCAGGGCGGGCGCATCTCGGTCGGATTCCTGGGCGGCGCCCAGATCGACCGCTTCGGCAACCTGAACAGCACGGTCATTGGGCCTTACGACAAGCCGAAAGTCCGGCTGCCCGGGAGCGGCGGCGCCACAGAGATCGCCACCGGGTGCCAGCGCATCTACGTCGTGATGCGCCACAATCCCCGGGCGTTCGTCGAGAGGCTGGCGTTCGTCACCTCGCTCGGCCACGGCGTCACCGGCCGCGAGCGGCGCGCGATGGGCATCACGACCGAGGGCCCGGTGCTCGTCGTCACCGATCTCTGCACCATGACGCCCGACGCAGAGACCAAAGAGTTCGAGGTCGTCGAGCCTCCATCCCGGCATCACGCGGGAACAGGTACGCGAGAATACCGGATGGGACGTGCGGTTCGCTGGACATTGTCGGCGAAACAGCCGCACCGAACCGCGCACGGAGCTCGAGGCGCTGAGAGACCTGAACGCGCGAACGGCCAAGGCGCACGGAACAGTTGCTACCGAATAGGCCGGGCCGGACTGTCGTTGACGCCAGCCACACCTTGTATCGGCGGCGCCTGCGGCCTCGCCTTCGCCAAGGCTACGGCGAGCTTTGCCGAAGCGTCGCGAAGGCGAGGCCCCGCGAGCGGTGAGAAAAGCAGACAGAACCCGAGGATGTCATGAGTTCTCTCGAAAGCGAAGAATCCGGCACGCAGCCAAAGCTGCTCTACCCGCCGTACCAATCGACGATCAGACGCGCGCCGATGCAGCCGCTCATCCGGTTGCCGCAGAACTTCAGCGACCTGACCGCGCCGGTGTATGGCTATCTTCCACTCGGCGAGACCGACAACGATCTCACGCGGCAGCACGCCGGCGAGCCGCTCGGCGAGCGCATCATCGTCGCGGGTCGGGTCGTCGACGAGGATGGCCGGCCGGTGCCGCACACGCTCCTCGAAATCTGGCAGTGCAACGCGGCGGGCAGATACATGCACTCTCGGGACGATCATCCGGCGCCGCTCGATCCCAACTTCTCGGGCGCCGGCCGGATGGTGACCGACGCGCAGGGCCACTACCAGTTCACGACGATCAAGCCCGGCGCGTACCCGTGGCGGAATCACCACAACGCGTGGCGTCCGGCGCACATCCACTTCTCGGTCTTCGGGACGTCGTTCCAATCGCGGCTGGTCACGCAGATGTACTTCCCGAACGACCCGCTGTTCCCGTTCGACCCGATCATGCAGTCGGTCCCGGACGCGCGGGCGCGCGAGCGGCTGGTGTCGAAATTCAATCTGGAGTTGACCAAGCCTGAGTGGGCGCTCGGGTACCGCTTCGATATCGTGCTGCGGGGAAGGGATTCGACGCCGTTCGAGGGAAGAACGTAAGGATGCTCAAGGCTCGAGTGCTCAAGGCTCAAGCAAATCTTCGAATTCGTACTCGAAGATTTTGCTTGAGCCCTGAGCCTTGAGCCCTGAGCCGTCTTTGACACTATCCCCCGATGGTGCCGGCCTTGAACTTGTAGTTGCCCTCGGCGTCCTGCTCGCGGTACTGCTTGTGGCAGGCTGCGCACGTTTGGCCGACTTCCTTCATCGCGGCCGCGGCCGCCGGATCGACCTTCTCGCCGGTCAGCGACGTCTCGAAGGCCTCGAGCTTGGCCATCGAGTCCTTGTTCATCTTGACCGCGTCATCCTTCTTGTTGAGGACCCAGAAGTTCTGAGTGTCGGCCAACGCCGTCTTGAGGACCGCGATCTCCTTCTTGACGTCGGCAACCGGAGCACCTGACGCGACCAGCTTTCCCATGTTCCGCATGGCGCCGCCCGCCGGCTTCATCGCCTTCGTATATTCTTCGACGGTCGTGACCTTCGTCTGCGCGACCACGAGCGCGGTCGTACACGCTATGAGCACCGCACCTGCATAAACGCCAATACGCATCATCGTCTCCTCCTCGAGGGCTGCCCGTTTCCGGCCAAAACCCGGTCATTATATGCCACGACAGGCTACGGTTCGGAGCCTGACCTGACTTATCTCGGCGCCCTGGTCGCGCGCCAGGGGGCCTCGCCTCCCGATCCTCTCGTGGTTCCGGCCATCGTATCGCCCGTCACCCGCGCCGTGTAGGCCGTGCCGCCGACGGTAAAGCTGAGCTCCTCGCCCCGCACGCGGCCGTTCTCGATGTTCGCCGTCCCGAGCGTGCCGCTGATGAGCTGAAACTGCTGCTTCAGCGTGAGCGGTCCCTGCGCGGTCTGCCAGGTCCCATCAACTTTGGCGGGAACGAAATAGAGGAGCACGGTGCACCAGCTCAGGCAATCCTCCGAGATGGTCGTCGTCTCGTCGGCCGTCCACTCCTCGATCCCGAACGTGTTGGCCACAATCCGAGTGCCGGGCTTGAGCGCCGCGAACTTGTCCCGCAGCTTCATGAGGTTGTCAGGCAGCAGGAAGAGTGCGAGGACCGTGGCCTGCTGGAACTCTGCCGCATACATGTCGCCCTGGACAAACGTCGCCTTGTCGCTAACCCCGGCCGTCGCCGCGTTCCGCTTCGAGAGCTCGACCATGTCCGGGTTGTATTCGACGCCGAGGGCCCGCGCGCCGCGCTTCGCCGCCGCGATCACATTGCGCCCGTCGCCAGAGCCCAGGTCGACGACGAAGTCCTGAGGGGTGACTTTCGCTACGTCGAGCATCTTCTCTACAGTTGATTCAGGGCTCGGCACCCACACGACGTCCTTGCCGGCCTGTCCAATCTTCGGCTCGTATTGCCCCGTCGCCGGCGGCGCCTGCGTCGTGGCCGTCTGCGCGGCGACCACTGCGGGCGCCAGCGCCAGTACCAGACACGTCTGCACGAGTACGCGCGATGCCTTCATCGTCTTCAGTGCTCCCACAACATCCTCCACTGACTCCGCTAGCGCACCCTTAACGTTGATCACGGTTTCAGGTCCTCAGTCCTTGCGTCCTTGGCCAATCCATGATGCGAGAAAGTATATTCGGGAACGCCATCGGGGATACCCTATGGACGTCTCAGCCGTATGTCCAACGCCCTCTGGCTGTCTGTCCTGCAGTCGCTCATCACGATTGGGGCCGTGTTGCTCCTGTGGTCGATGCAGGCGCGACTCGTCGATCGACCGGTGTTCAGGTGGTGGGCGTGGGCCTGGACGTCGTTCGCGATCTACCTTTTCATCGGTTCGCTGGCAGTGCCACTCGCGGTCGACTGGCCAGTCGCGAAGATTACCGCCGTAGGTCTGGCCTCCATCTTCGGATTCCTCCCCCCTCCCCTGCTGGTCTTCGGCGCTCGAAGCGTGCTGTCCCCGGACTTGCCGACGCGGCGTTCGCAGCGCCTGGCGCTCGCGCTGGTGATGACGCTCAGCGCGTTGACGGTCGCCCTCTCGCTCTGGTGGAGCAATCCGCTCGAGAGCTTCTACGTGCGGATCGCGCCCCGCACGCTGGCGCTCGCGGCCGCGCTGCTCTATTGCGCGTGGGTGTTCCTGTCCAGGTGGCGTCGGACCGGGTCGCGTGCCAGTTTGATTACGGGCGGAGTCTGTCTTGCGTATGGGGCGACGCAGAGCATCTACGGGGCCGCGCTTGTCGGGCGAATTCTGGGGGCGGCCGCGCTGGCACCGATCGTCGACCCCATCGTCGCATGGCGGCCGCAGCTCTTCCTGCTCGACCTCGTGAACGTTTACGGAACCTGCATCGGGCTCGTGTTGCTCTTTGTGGAGGACTACGAGCAATCGCAGCAGGCACTGCAGGAAAGTCTCAGGGGGCGACAGGAGGTCGCCGGCGAGAACCTCGCGCTGCAGGCTGGAGATCGACGTGCGCCGCCGCGCCGAATATGCACTGCAGCGTTCCGAGGAGAAGTTCGCGGCCGCCTTTCGCTCGAACCCGTGCGCCATGGCCATCACCCGTTTCGGCGACTGGCGGATTGTCGACGTCAACGACGTCTGCATTCGACAATGGGGGTATGGACGTGATGAGCTCATCGGCAGCAGCTCCGACGAGCTCGGATTCTGGGTCGACGCCGAGGATCGCGCAAGCGTCATCGCCGAGCTCGAAGCACGGGGACGCGTTCCCACTCGGGAAGTGCGATGGCGGACAAAGTCAGGCCGGGTGGTGACGGTCCTCTACAGCGCTGACACACTCGAGGTCGACAACGAGCGCTGCGTGCTCTCGGTCGCCGAAGACATCACGGCACACAAGCAGGCCGAGGCGAGACATCGTGCCGTCCTCAAAGCGCTCCCGGACTGGATATTCGTGCTGAGCGACGATGGCGTGTTCCTGGATTTCCACGCCAGGGATCCCGAGCGGCTGGCGGCCCCACCGGAGACGTTCCTGGGCAAGCGCATGAACGAGGTCCTGCCGCCGGACATCGCTGACGGCCTCCTGCGCTGCTTCGACCGCGCCATGAGTTTCGACGACACGGCGACGCTCGAATACTCCCTTTCGAGTCCGGGCGAAGTCCGCTTCTACGAGGCCCGCGTCGTGCGTTGCGACACCGACAAGGTCCTGAGCATCGTCCGCGACATCACCGAACGGCGACGCGCCGAGCTGCAGGCGCGGGAGCTGCGCGACGAGCTCGCGCACGTCGGCCGTGTGACGACGCTCGCGGCGCTGACGGGGTCGCTGGCGCACGAGATCAACCAGCCGCTGGCGGCCATCATGACCAACGCGCAGGCGGCGACGCGCCTCATCGCCGCGCCGGTTCCCGATCTCGTCGAGCTGCGCGCGGCACTCGCCGACATCGTCTCGGACAACCAGCGCGCTGCCGAGGTGGTGCGCCGATTGAGGACGCTGCTCAGGAAGGACACGTCCGAGTACGCGCCGGTCGACGTCAACGAAGGCATCGGCGAAGTGGTCAAAGTGCTGCAGGGGGACATCGCGGCGCGCCGGATCGCGCTCGACGTCGAGCTGGCCGGCAGCCTCCCGCGCGTGCTCGCCGACCGCATCCAGCTGCAGCAGGTCACACTCAACCTCCTGATGAACGCGTTCGAAGCGCTCGAGCGCGAGGCCCCGTCGGTCAAGCGTGTGACGCTGCGCACCATGGCCGAGGACGGTCTGGTGATCGTCTCGGTGGTCGACGATGGCATCGGCCTCACCGACGAGCAGCTGCCGCGGATGTTCGAGCCGTTCTACACGACGAAGCCGGAAGGGATGGGCCTCGGCCTCGCAATCTGCCAGACGATCATGAACGCGCACGACGGCACCGTGAACGTAGAAAGGAATGCCGGCAAGGGCACGACGTTCTCGTTCAGCCTGCCGGCCCTGCCGCCGGATCAGACAGTGGTCGGCGCCGTCGTTGGGAGAGCGGGAGAACACCTGAGCAAATGACGGCAACCGTCGCAAGAGGGAGGACGACGGAGGTAACGGATTCACCACGGAGAAACGGAGACGAACGGAGACGCACGAAGACAACAGGCTGAAGTGAGCTGCTCTGTGATTCACACCGTTCGCGTCGCCGGCCGATCGGCCGGCGAGTCGTATCGAGAGCGCACCAGAGATCGAAAGCACGATAGGGAACTTAGGGTGCTTTCGATCTCTGGTGCGCTCTCGATACGGCCCGCGCGAATGCGCGGCGCGACCGGTGTCAAGAAGGTACTGCCAACCCCGTCCCCTCCGTGCGTCTCCGTTCGCTTCGTTTCTCCGTGTTGAACCCGTTCCCTCCGTACTCTCCGACGCTCGCAGGTGTCACTCAGACCTGAGGAGCGCGGTCGGATCCGATCGAGAGGCAGTGCGGGCGGGGAGAAAGCTTGCCAACGCTGCAACGAACAACATGAGGATCGCGGCTGCCCCGAGCACGATCGGATCGGACGGGGCGGTGCCGACGAGCATCGACTGCAGCCACCGGCCGGCCACGACCGCGAGCGCACAGCCGCACAGCACCCCGATGGCCGCGAGACGGCAGGCCTCCCGCAGAATCATTCCCCGCACGCGACCCGGCTGAGCGCCGATCGCGATGCGGATCGCCATCTCGCGACGGCGCTCGGCTATGGCGTGGGCAAATACGGCATAGAGCCCGATCCCCGCAACGCTCAACGCCAGCACACCAAAGAGAGAGAGCAACGCCGTCCCGAGACGCCACGGGCGCATCTGTCGCGCGAGCAGATCCTTGTAGGGGCGTACTTCGACAAACGGCAGATCGGTGCGGCCGTCGACGACCGCGCGACGAAGGGGCGTGATCAGGCTGTCGGCCACGAGTGAGGTGCGAATCAGCAGGCCCTGGATCCCTGGACCGGGCCCGACGCCCGCCGGCGGGCCGGGAACCTGCGAGAACGGCACGAAGTATTGCATCAAGCGATCCTCGACGCCGCTCGGGACGACTGACCGCTGGCGGACGTCACGGGCGACGCCAACCACCTCGCGGCACGGCACAGAGGTCGGGGGCCCGGGTGGACCGGACGCCGTCAAGGGATCGAACGACGGATCGAATCCAATCCGGATGCACTTGCCGAGCGCGTTCTCGCCAGGCCACACCGTGCGCGCCATGGTCTGATTCACGACGACGACCGGAGCGCTCCGCTCGTCATCGGCGGTGAATCGCCGGCCCTGCACGACGTCGATGCCGAGAATCTCGAAAAACTCAGGCGTCGCCGCAATCAGGTATGGCAACTGACCGTTGACGCTCGGCGATTCGGCCATCCCCGGCACGCCGATCGGCGGCACGGTGAATCCGGCAAAGGGCATCGACTGGACCACGGTCGCCGACTCGACGCCGGGCATCGATCGGACGCGCTCGAGCGCCGCCCTGAAGATCTCTGCCTGGTCAGCCACGGGCCGGGGCCCGGGCTCGAAGCCGACCAGCACGACGTCGCTGAGGCGCATGCCAAAGTCCTGCGCCATCAGGTTGAACAAGCTCCGTCCGAACATGCCGGCGCCTGCGATCAACACGACCGAGAGCGTCGTCTGCACGAGCAGCAGCAACGGGTACGCCCGGCTCGGTCGCGCGCCGGAGCCGGCGCCCGAGAGGTCTCCCGACCGGATATGGCGAGGCAACTGCAGCAGGCCGACGAGCGCCGCGAGCGCGAGGGCTGCGAAGCCCGCGGCACACGCCACCAGGAGCGTGCGACGCGTGATGCCTTCGTTCTCGATCACGCCGGCCAGCAGCAGCCGGCGGACCGCCTCGCCGATCCAGGATGAGAGCATCAGCGCCCCGGCCGTCGCCATCGCCGACAGAATCGCGGCTTCGAGGAGCACGCGGGCGAAGAGGCGCCCCCGCGTCGCTCCCAGTGCCGCCCGGATGGCCGACTCGCGCCGGCGACGGGTGCCGCGGACGAGGAGCAGCGTTGCCGCATTCGCCAGGCCGATGAGGAGGACGAGGATCGACACGCCAGCGAGGGCGTACGCGATGCGACGTTCCGTGGGCGCAACGTCGCCCCCGTCGAGGCCGACAAGCGTGACCCGGCGTTCGAGAGCCGTGCTCGCCTGCAACGCCGCCGCCTCGTCTTCGCCCGCCTCGACGCGCGCGATGATGCTCACGAAGTTCCGGAATGCATCACGGTTCCACCCGGGCACGTCGCGCATGGCGGCCGCAAAGGGCACCCACACGTCCACCCGCGTCGCTGAATGGCCGCTGAAGCCGGACGGCATGACGCCAGACACGACGTACTCGATCCGGTTCACGGTCACGCGCTGCCCGAGAACGCCGGGATCGCCACCGAACGCCGAGCGCCAGAACGCGTGGCTGATGACAGCCGTGCCGCTCGAGACCTCATCATCCGCCGGTCCGATCACACGACCGAGGAGCGGGACGGCGCCAAGGACGGCAAAGTACGAGCCCGATACCAGCATCGCCTCGGCGCGCGTCTGCTCTCCTGCCACGACGACCGTCGTGGACGTCCGGCGCCACGCCGCCACCCTGGCCATCGCCGGCGCGTGCCCGCGTATCGTGTCGAACGCCACATACGACGTCGTGGTCATACCGGCCCCGCGGGCAGCGTCGCCGGGCACTTCGAAGGCGAGCGTGAACAGACGGTCGGGACGAACGACGTGACGAGCGGGCGTCAATATCGCGCGGTCGATGAGCCCGAACACCGCGAGGTTGGCGCCCGTCGCCACCGCGAGCAGGAGCACGGTGGCGAACGTCGTGACGGGCGTCGCAAGAAGCCCGCGAACGGCGTCGATCAGGTCTGAGCGGAGGCGTTCAAGCATAGGTGCATCCTGAGGGACTGCCTGTATTCGCTGCAGGGGGGGTAAAGGTTCCAAGAGTGCCAGGGTGCAAGGGGCCCGGTGCCTGGGTGCTTAGTTGCTGGGGGATAGGTGCGGCTCGCTGCTCGCGGCTGGCCGCTGCTCATTCGGCGGCTTGTGGCTGGTTGGAGGACTCGAGCCGCGAGGCGCCGAGCGAGCAACCGCCAACCGCGAGGAGCGAGCCGCGGATCTATCCCCTATCACCCTAAGCACCGGGCACCAGGCACCCTCGCACCCTAGCACCTACGCGAAGTGCACCCACAACCCAATAGTGAAGAGCGCCAGCACGATGGTGGCCACGACCTGCATCGTGAACACTGAACGGGCAACCCCGGCGGCCGGCCGGTACGCCTGATCGAGCGTGGCAAACGTCAGGCCTCGCAGCTTGGCCATCGACTCGGGCGCGGTGGCGAGCGAGCCCACAACCAGAATCGCCACGCTGACGGCGAACAGCAGGATCGCGAAGTGAAGAAAGTTGATGGTGACCAGGCTCGTCAGGAGCGGTGACCCCGAGACCAGTGCGCTGCCGCGATTGAGCTCGAAGAGAAAGCGGGCCGCCCCGAGCACGGCGCCTACGACGAGCGAGGCGATGGCCCCGAAGCGATTGGCGCGCGGCCAGAAGACGCCGACGAGAAACACCGCGGCGATGGGCGGGCTGATATACGCCTGCACGCTCTGCAGGTAGATGTACACCTCGGAGCTCAGGTACTTGATGAACGGGACCCAGAGCATGCTGAGGCCCACCATCACGACCGTCACGATCCGCCCGACGCCGACGAGCTGCTTTTCGGACGCGTCCGGCTTGAGCTTCTTGTAGACGTCGAACGTGACCAGCGTCGATGCCGAGTTGAAAGTCGCCGCGAGCGACGACATCAGCGCGGCCATCAGCGCGGCGACCATGAACCCGACGAGGCCCGTCGGCAGCAGCCGAATGACGAGCGTCGGGTACGCCGCGTCCCCGGCGATGTCCGGATAGAGCGCCCTGGCGATGAGCCCCGGCAACACGAGAACGAAGACTGGCAGGATCTTCAGCAGGCCGCAAAGGAGCGCGCCGCCGCGGGCATTGGCTTCGTTCTTCGCTCCGAGCACGCGCTGCACGATCATCTGATCGGTGCACCAGTACCAGATCCCGAGGATGGGCGCGCCGAAGAAGATGCCGGTCCAGGGGAACGCCGCGTCCGAGGACGGCTTGATCATGTGGAAGTAGTCGGGCGGCAGCGCCGCGCGCAGACCCGCCATCCCGCCGACTTCGTCGAGGCCGATGATGGTGAGCGTGGCCGCGCCGAGCAGCAACACGACGGCCTGCAGCAGCTCGGTATAGATGACCGCCGCCAACCCGCCGAACACCGTGTACACGCCGGTGGTCACGACCATCACCGTCGCCGACGTGTAGAAGTCCCAGCCGAGCACCGCCTGCAGCACGAGCGCACCGGCGTACAGCGACACCGAGATTTTCGTGACGACGTACGCGATGACCGAGACCGTCGTCAGATACCAGCGGCACGCAGGACCATAGCGGCGCTCGAGGAACTCGGGCATGGTGTAGACGCCGCTGCGGAGATAGAACGGCACGAACACCCAGGCCAGGATCATTCCCATGAAGACGGCGAGCCACTCGAAGGACCCGACCGCGAGCCCCGAGCTCGCGCCAGAGCCCGCCAGGCCGATGAAGTGCTCGCTCGAGATGTTCGACGCAAAGAGCGAGGCGCCGACCGCGATCCACCCGACGCTGCGGTCGGCCAGGAAGTAACTCTTGCTCGTCTTCGCGCGACGGAAGAAGTACGCCCCGATGCCGAACACAACGCCGAAGTAGGCGACGAGAATGATGATGTCGATGGTGTGCATGGGACAGTCGGGAATCGGCAATCGGGAGTCGGGAGTCTGGGCTCAGGGCTCAGGGCTCGGGCTCGGGCTCGCGGCTCAGGCAAGAGCATTGGACCATCTACTCGAAGCTTTCCCTGAGCCTTGAGCCCTGAGCCTGAGCCGCTCTATTTGCACGCCCCCTCGTCCTGATGAACGTAGTAGCTCTTGAACTTCGGCGACTTCGGATCCATGCAGCCCGAGAGGTTCAGGAGCTCGATCTTCCGGAACTCGGTCGGGTGACTCTCCCCCTGGATGGTGATGTAGCCTTCGGTGAGAAGCGTCCCGTCGACTTTCACGGCCGGGTCGAAGCTATTCACCTCGCCGCCGCCGATCGTCGGCTTGTCGTACTCGAGGACGATCTGCCCTTCCACCTTGTGGGTCAGATGCTCGCCGCCGCGGACCTCGACTTCGACCTGGACCCATTGATCGCCGTCATACGTCTTCGACTTCGAATTCAGGCAGTGACCCTTCACCATCGTGCCGTTGATGAAGACCTGCGTCCCAGGCGAGCACATGTTGGCGGTTGACCGCGGTTTTCCGTTCGACAGGCCCCCCAGGAGCTGGAACTCGACCGAGATCGGGAAGTCCTGATCCTTCCCCATCGACTGCGGCGACTGGCTGTGCAGCATCAGGCCATTGTTGCGGATCGCCCAGGCCGGTCCGCCGGCGACCTGCTCGCCCACGAAACGGTACTCGGCGACAAGGTTGTAGTAGGAGAACTTCTGGCGCTCGTAAAAGAGGTGGCCGAACTTGTTGTCGAACGCGGCGTACTTGTCGTACGACGCCTGAAGGGTGCCGTTGACGACACGGAAGGTGTCGGCGTAGTTTTCTCCGAGCGGGTACCCGGTGATCTTCGGGACCCAGCCGTCGAGGTTCTTGCCGTTGAAGAGCTGAATCCAGTCCCGCTTATCGGCCGGCGACTGGCCGGGAACGAGCAGGCCGACGAACGCGACGATTGCCAGAATGAATGTGCGCATTCCTCTACCTCATTTATCAATGCTCGCGGGGCCCCACCCCCGCTCGCTCTCGCGCGGCGACTTCGCGCCGCGCTCGGGCCGCAGGCGCTGCCGAATGCGCCCCTGTGTTCGTCCCCGTTCGCACCGTGCCGAGCCCGCGCTGCCGACCGCACCCGCGCGCTCTCAACATCAGCCCGGCACGACCAAGCGAACTCATCCAGCTTTCGTGATAGCGTGCAGAATACTCGGAGGGCTTATGAGAGTCACGCGACTTCGTGCGGCAGCGTCCGGGGCCATTCTTTTCGTGGCAGCCGTGTCGGTCTCGAGCCAGCAACCCAAGATCGGCTACGACGACACGCCGATGCAGCCGAACGGCAAGTGGCACGTGCACGATGGCACGCGGCCGCAGCCGAAGATGGTGACGCCGGGCGCGACTCCCGGCGCCGCCCCTGCCGATGCCACGGTGCTCGTCGGCACGGGCGCCGACGCAAGCGCCTGGAAGATGTCGGCCGACGGCACGGCGGTGACCTGGCCCATGAAGGACGGCGTCCTGCAGTCCGGCAAGGGGATGATCGAGACGAAGGCGCAGTTCACCGACTTCCAGCTCCACGTCGAGTTCGCGACGCCGAAGGAAGTCAAGGGCGACGGCCAGGGCCGCGGCAACAGCGGCGTTTTCCTCCTCGGTCAGTTCGAGGTTCAGGTCCTCGACAGCTACAACAACCCCACCTACCCGGACGGCCAGGCGTCGGCGATGTACGGCCAGTATCCGCCGCTCGTGAACGCCTCGCGGCCACCCGGCGAGTGGCAGACCTACGACATCATCTTCACGGCGCCGCGATTCACCGGTACAGGCACGCTCGACAAGCCGGCCCTCGTCACCGTCATCCACAACGGCATCGTCGTCCACAACGCCACGGCGTATCTGGGGCCGACCGCCCACAAGGTGATCAACCCGTACGTGCCGGAAAGCGCGAAGGGACCGATCCGGTTGCAGGATCACGGGAACCCCGTACACTTCCGCAACATCTGGATCCGGCCGATCAAGGGGTACGACGCGACGTAGAATCGCTGCTGGCGGCTCGCTGATTCGGCTGCTGCTCGTGGTTCGAGCTGCTTGCAGCTTCGAGGCGCAGCCAACGAGACGCCAGCCGCGAGACCCGACCACGATACTGAAGATACCCATGCACAACCGCCGACTCCTATTCGGGCTGGGCATTGGGGCGTTGCTCCTCACGCTCACGTGGGGGCTCGCCGGCGGTGGCGCGCGGACGGCGGCGCAATCTTCCTTCGCGGCCCAGGTCGCGGCGCTCTCGGAGCCGGCTGGATACTTCGATACCGACAACCTCATCTCGAACGAGCGTTCGTATCTGGACGTCGTTCCGGACCTGAAGAAACGTGGCGTCAAAGGCGGCGGATACGTCGGCGTCGGGCCGGATCAGAACTTCTCCTACATCGCCGCGGTCCGGCCCGAGATCGTCTTCATTGTCGACGTCAGGCGCGACAACCTGCTGCTTCATCTGCTGTTCAAGTCGCTGTTCACACTGGCGCGAACGCGGATCGAGTACCTCGCGATGCTGCTCGGACGGCCCGTGCCTGCAGACGCGGAGAGCTGGCGCGAGGCGTCCCTCGACAAGGTCGTGTCGCACGTCGAAGCGGCGTCGCTCGACGCGCGCGCGGTCACGGTCCTCCGCACCCGCGTGGACGAGGCGATCACGAAGACCGGTTTGCCCCTCTCGCGTGAGGATTTCGCGACGATCGATCGCTTCCACCGCCGCTTCATCGAAGCCGGTGTCGGGCTGCGCTTTCAATCGACCGGGCGGCCGCCGCAAAGCCACTACCCAACCTACCGCGACCTGCTGCTCGCCACCGACACGCTCGGCGAGAAGAGCAACTACCTCGCGGCCGAGGAGTCGTTTCAGTTCATCAAGTCGCTGGAACAGCGCGACCTGGTGATTCCGGTCGTCGGCGACCTGAGCGGTCCGCGCGCGCTCGCCGCCATCGGCGCGCTCCTCCGCGAGCGCGGCCAGCGCCTCTCGGCGTTCTATGTTTCGAACGTCGAGTTCTACCTGTTCGGCGACGGACGTTTCGACCGCTTCATCGGCAATCTCGGCGGCATGCCGCGAGCCGAGCACGGCGTGGTCATCCGATCCGTCTTCGGCCGCTACGCCAGGTACGGCGGCGGCAGCTCGTCACACCTGCAGTCGGTCAACGAACTCGTCACGGGTTTTGCCAAGGGCCGATTTCACGACTACGGCGAGCTCATCGACGGCCGGTAGGCCGTCGGCCTTCATCGAACGCTCATCCTTTTCTAGTCCGCCCTCACGACTCGGCGGCAGCTCCGGTCTTAACCTGCCGTTGAGGTGACACATGAGACAGAGCGATCGTCGCAATCAGAGACGGACAGCGGTTCTCGGTTTGGTCCTGTGCATCAGCCTCGCGGCAGCCGCGCCTGTCCGGGGCCAGGCGTTACCACCGGGCGTCACCGATATCGTCAACATGAGCGGTCCCCGAATCGGGGTGACCGTCCTCAACCAGCAGAGCGTGAACAGGCTTCTCGAGGAAACAGACATTGCCATCCGGCCGGTGGTCACGCAGTTCGGCTGGCAGTTCGAGCGCCGGCTGTACACGAACGGCGACGGCATCACGATGCTCACCGAATGGGTGCCGCTCATCTCGGGGCTGGATCAGGGCGTCGCGCTGCCGTCGTTGAACTGGCTGGTCGGCCTCCGCACCAGCGCCGGCACCGAGTTCGCGGTCGGTCCGAACCTCACGGCGCTCGGCGTGGGTCTGGTCGTGGCTGGCGGCGTCACGGTTCGGACAGGCGCCCTGCATGTGCCCTTCAACGTCGCGGTGGCGACGTCGAAGTCCGGAGCGCGAGTCACCATCCTGACCGGCTTCAACGTCAGGCGGCCGTAGCAGGCGCTGGGGCCGTAGCCGATCGTTTTCGTATCCGGGACAGATCTTGAGCCCGGGGGCCCGGAGCTTGTAGGATTGATCCACTATATGTCCCAGACTCCGCTTCCCCGCTGGATCGTTCAGGCAGCTTTCGGCATCGCGCTGGTCGCCGGCCTCGGCTTTGCGCTCGGAGTAGCCCCCTCGCCGGGGCCGCAGGCCCAGTCCACCGGCGTCAGCGCCAAGGGCGGATGCGAGGCTGGCTTCAGCGGCTCGCCAGACACGAAGTGCGAAGACGTCAACGAGTGCGCGATCGGCAACGGCGGATGCCATCGGCTGACGGGCTGCGAGAACACGCCCGGCTCGCGCACGTGCGGCGGGTGTCCGAAGGATTACGCGGGGGACGGCTACGTCGGCTGCTTCGACGTGAACGAGTGTGCGAATCCCGACTGCAGCGATCGCCTGCCGTCTGGCGTGGATGACGCGCCGCCGCCGGCCGTTACGACGTCGGGCGACATGACCGTCGCAGCCACTTCAGCCAAGGGCGCGGCCGCCACGTTCAGCGCGACCGCCAAGGACAGCATCGACGGCACTCGCCCCGTGAACTGCACGCCCCTCTCAGGGTCGGTCTTCAAGGTCGGCAAGACGACCGTGACGTGCTGGGCGTTCAACAAGCGCGGCAAGATCGGGCGGACCACGCTCTCCGTCTCCGTCAACGTGACGCCGTAAGGTGCCGGGGTCAGATCTCGATATTCTCGTTTTCCGCAGATTGTGTGGGAAACGAGAAAATCGAGATCTGACCCCGGCCGCCAACCCCCTACTTCACGACGAGCGTGCCACGCATCCCGGCGGCGAAGTGGCCGGGGAACGTGCACAAGTAGTTGTAGGTGCCCGGCGCGGTCGGCACCTTGACGGTCACTTCCACGGTCTCACCCGGTCCGGCGAGAGCCGTCGCGGCCAGCACCTGATCCTTCATGTCGGGCGGGATGAAGTCGGTCGCGCGCGCCATGGCGGCGGCGTTGGCGAATTCGAGCGGTTTGGCGGTCAGCTTGAGCAGTACGAAGTTGTGCGCCATGGCCACCTTCGGAAGCGTGCCTTTCGAGACGAGCTTGATGTGCAGCGTCTCGCCCGGCTTTGCGGCGATCGTGGTCACGCTGTACTTCATGTCATCGCCGCCGGTGAGCTCGACCGTGCGGGCGGAGGCCGCAGGCTTGGCTTGATCAACGGCGGGGGCGGCTGGCGATGCGGGGGTCGAGAGCAGGACCACCGCCACGAGCGATGCAACAAACATAGTGAGGACTCCTCGAAGAAGATTCTCGTGTCTTTGTGACAGAGATTACCGCGGCCAATCGAGCGTTTCGGGGACCGCGTCGGCTGACAGCGTGATGATCGCGTACTCGACCGTCACCCGGGTCGCCGCCGGAATCCACCGGAAGGTCGGCACGTCGAACAGCCGCCCCCGCTCAATCATCTCACGACGAGTCTCGGGAAAGGGAGAGGCGCCAAACTCCATGCCCCGGGCCAGCGTGGAGCCGTTCCACGGTGGCTGGGGCCGGCTGGCGTTCTCCTCCCAGATGCCCATCCAGGGGAAGTCCGCGCGCCGCCACACATAGCCGAACGCCAACCCGGCAGCGCGCGAGAACGCCACGAAGAAGGCGGTGTCCCGCCGCGGATCCATGAGGTGAGCCGTGTAGGCACTCGAGGCTGCCGAGGAGCTCGAGCGCCTCAGGTCAGCCGTTCCGTCTCCGGGACGCGGGCCGTTGGGCCAGTGGAACTCGGCGCCCGGGACGAGATAGTCAGCGCTCCCGAAAGGCCGTTCGAACACTTTCGAGCGCGTCGCCGAGGCGCGAAACTCGGTCACGCCCTTCTCGAGGAACGGCGGGCCGAGCGTCACGTGCTCGGTCCAGCCCACGGGACGATCGACGCCCGACAGGTTCTCGACGCTCTCCTCGACCCGAACGACGCGGCCGGACAGATGAATCCGGCGCTCGACCCGCAGGTTCGTCAGCGGCAGCAGCGCGCGCTGCAGCAGCGTCTGACCGGACTGCTCGAGCTCGTACATGCCGAGAGACGCCTCACCGTGCACCGGCAGCCCGGCGGCGGCCTCCGCATCCGACGGCCCGCCGAAGATATCCAGGCACAGGTTGTGGCCCATGATGCCGGCGAGGAGCGACGCGTCTACTCCGCCGCCATACTCCGGGTGCACCGCATGGTCGTAGGTCGAGGGCTCGATCGAGGGCCACGGAGGCGTCCAGAGCGGGTTGACGCCCGAGGCTTTGTCCAGGATCTCGGCGATGTGACCACCCTCTCTGAGGACCGTCACGCGCAGGGCATCGTTTTCGAGACGCGCGGCACGGCGGCCGCGGTAGAGTGCGGGTGACATCGCGGGTATTATGCCGGGCGCGCGCGCAGGCGCGGCGCGTTCGCACACGCCGGCGGGCATTTCGCGCCGCGCAACGCCTAGCCGCCGGGAATCGCCCGCGCAAATCGCTCTCAGACCTCGATTTTGGCGCGCCAACGGCGTGCCCTACAGAGATTTCAGTGCGATCCGTCGAGGCTGCGGGCGTTTCTCTCAGCGAAATGCCGGCCGGTCAGTTCAATGCACTTGAAGTGATGATTCCGTGGTTATATCGTCGGGCCGACAGAACGCGGATCACATCACGGGGCGCGGATCACGCAGATCACGCACGGCAGATCGATCGCGGGACGCGGATCACGCGGATCGCGCACGGGGCGCGGATCACGCACGGCAGAACGCACGGGACGCGGGTCGCGGATGGATCACGGGACGCGGATCGCGCGGATCACGCAGGGGACGCGGGTCACGCGGATAGATCAAGGGACGCGGATTGAGCGGATTCAGTAACGGGACGCGAATATCGCGGATTACACGGATCAAGGACGGGCTGATGCTGGATCGAGCGCAGGTGAAGAGTGCGGTAGACGCGGGTGGCGGGATGCTGCGGCTCGAGCCGAGCTGGGTCCCTCGTTCCTTCATGATCCCGGGCGAGCGCCTCAAGCTGCACCCGCGGGATCTGTATGCGCTCGGTGGTCATCGGGGCGGCATCAACGAACGGTGGTTTTCTTCGACGACCAACGCCGACAATGGACCCGGGACGCCCGCAGACGAGGGGCTGAGCTACGTCCGGCTCGAGAACGGCAGCCGCTTTCTTCCTCCTCAGGGACGCGGTCGAGAAGGCCGGCGATCTCCTGCTTGGATCCGCGGTGATGGAGCGGGAGAAGGGATGGAACCTTCTCTGCAAGTTCTTCGACAACATGGGGCCGATTCCCCATCACATGCACCAGACCGACGCGCAGGCGAAGCTCGTCGGCCGCAAGGGCAAGCCCGAGGCGTACTACTTCCCGCCGCAGTACAACAAGACCGACAACAATTTTCCCCACACGTTCATGGGCCTCGAACCGGGCACGACCAAGGCCGACGTGCGGCGGTGCCTCGAGAACTGGAACAGGGGCGACAACGGCATCCTCTTTCTCTCGCGGGCCTTCCGGCTCGAGCCGGGAACGGGATGGCAGATCGACCCCGGCATTCTCCATGCGCCGGGGTCCCTCGTCACCTACGAGCCGCAGGTCGCGAGCGATGTCTTCGCGATGTTCCAGTCCGAGGTCGAGGGCCGTATCACGCCCTGGGCGCTGATGACGAAGGACGTGCTGCCGCAGTATCACCAGGATCTCGACTATCTGGTTGAGCTCCTCGACTGGGACGCGAACGTCAACCCGACCTTTGCCGCCGACAATCGCTGCTTCCCAAAACCCGTGAAGCCCTTCGCACAAACCGAGCCCGAAGGCTATCGCGAGCAGTGGATCACCTACGGCACGGGCTGGTACTCGGCCAAGGAACTCACGGTCCTCCCGAAACGAGCCGTGACGATCAAGGACGCCGCCGCGTACGGCATCATCCTGACGCAGGGCTACGGACGATTCGGCACGCTTCCCGTTTCCACGCCGTCGATGATCCGCTTCGGCCAGATGACGGAAGACGAGCTGTTCGTAACCGAGGGCGCGGCGCTGCAGGGCGTCAAGATCGAGAACCTGAGCGCGACCGATCCGCTCGTCATCCTGAAGCATTTTGGTCCGAGGAATCCGGATGCGGAGGGGCTGAGGAAGGAAGTAGGCTTTCAGCTTTCAGCTTCCGGCTTCCAGCCAGAAGCTGGGAAGCCAGACGCTGGGCGCTAGAAGCTGGAAGCTGGAAGCCTGGAGCCTGGGAGCTGAGAGCTGAGATGCACAAATACCCCGCACTTCATAACGCCATGTGGCCAGGACTCGTCGGCAAGGGGCCGGACTCCGAGCCGCCGATCGATCTCGAGACGATGTTGAATCTGACCGCGGCTGCGAGTGTGGGCGGCGTCAAGTTCGAGGGCGTCGATCTCTTTCTCTTCGATCCGCACGTCAGCATCGATTCGTCGGACGACGACCTGAAGCGGCTGGCGGATCAGATCGCGTCGCGCAACCTGGTCGTGGGATCGCTCGTTGCGCCAGTGTGGCCGCCAACGGGCGGCGGTTCCGCCATGGGGAGCGCCGAGGATCGGAAGAACTTCGTCACGCAGGTTCGCAAAGCGTGCAAGATCGCGAAGACGCTCAACGACCTCGGCATCCGCAAATACGGCGTCATCCGGATCGACTCGGCCGCGAGCCCGAGCGATTGGACGGCGGATCCTGCCGGCAATCAGAAGAAGATTGCCGCGACGTTCGGGGAGGCGTGCGACGTCGCCGACGAGTTCGGCGAGCGGCTCGCGGCAGAGGGAGAAATCTGCTGGGGCGGCATGCACAGCTGGAAGCGCAACGTGGAGCTCCTCGAGCTCGTGAACCGCCCGAAGACGCTCGGCTTTCAGGCCGACATGGCGCACACGCTGCTCTTCACGCTCGGCTACAACGCGCCGGAAGATCGCATCCTGCCCGAAGGCTACGACTGGTCGCGGCGCGAGACGCTGGACGAGGCGCTCAAGACGATGACGCATGGCCTGCGGCCGTGGACGATCGACTTTCACGTGGCGCAGAACGACGCGACGGTCAAAGGATCGGGCTCGCACGACAAGACCGGCCGCCATTGCCTGCCCAAGGATCCGAACGGCAAGCTCGACATCGCGCGCCACGCGGGTTTCTGGCTCCGAGACGACGCGGGCACGGTCACGAAAGCGCTGCGTCACATCTGCTGGGACGGCTGCATGTTCCCGAACGCCACGATGATGCAGGCGTCGACATGGAACGACGTTCTCGGCGCAATGATTGCCGTGCGCGATGCGCATGGGTGGGATTGAGGGTGGCGCACAGTTCGGTGCACGAGCCGACGGCACTTCTTCACGATGAGCACGATGGCACGATGGACACGATGAAGATTCTCTTCTGGTCATCCATCGTGACCATCGTGCCATCGTGTCCATCGTGGTGAAAAGCCGTTGGCCCGTGCAGTTGTCGACACAGGATCATTCATGAAAACTCTCAACATCGGCCTCGTTGGCTACGGCTTCATGGGGCGCACGCACTCGAACGCGTTCCTGCAGGCCCCGCGCTATTTCGATCTCCCCTTCACGCCGGTGCTCAAGGCGCTCTGCGCGCGAAATGCGGATCGGGCGAAGGCGTTCGCGGCCAACTGGGGCTATGAGGCGATCGAGACCGACTGGCGGAAGCTGGTCGAGCGGAAGGACATCGACCTCATCGACATCGCCAGCACCAACGATACGCACCACGACATCGCGATCGCGGCCGCGAAGGCCGGCAAGATGGTGATGTGCGAGAAGCCGCTCGGCCGGAACGCCGCCGAGGCCAGGGACATGGTCGCGGCGGTCGAGGCCGCCGGGGTGCCGAACATGGTCTGGTACAACTATCGGCGCGTGCCGGCGGTCGTGCTGCTGAAGCAGCTCCTGGACGAGGGCAAGTTCGGACGGATCTTCCACTATCGGGCGAAGTTCCTCCAGGACTGGACGATCTCCGAGGATCTGCCGCAGGGCGGCGAGGGCCTGTGGCGGCTCGACGTGAAGGTCGCAGGCAGCGGGGTCACGGGCGATCTCCTCGCCCACTGCATCGACACCGCGCTGTGGCTGAACGGCCCGATCTCGGAAGTCACGGCGATGACCGAGACGTTCATCAAGGAGCGCAAGCACAACCTGACCGGCAAGGTCGAGCCCGTGGGGATAGACGACGCGAGCGCGTTCCTGTGCCGGTTCGGGAACGGATCGCTCGCGACGTTCGAGTCGACGCGCTATGCCCGCGGGCACAAGGCGCTCTACACGCTCGAGATCAACGGCGAGCACGCCTCGGCGGCCTGGGATCTCCACGACCTGCACCGTATCCAGTACTTCGATCACCGCGACGAAGGCCGCGTGCGCGGCTGGCGCAGCGTCCATGTCACCGACGGCGACCACCCGTACATGGATCGGTGGTGGGTGCCGGGCCTCCAGATCGGATACGAGCACACGTTCATTCACCAGTTCGCGGATTTCGTGCAAGCCGTCGGTGCCGGGAAGACCGTCGGGCCCACATTCCGCGACGGCCTGGCGACCGACTACGTCACCGATGCCGTGCTCAAGTCGGCGAGCACGAAGCGTTGGGAAACCGTGCAGCAGTAGAAGCCACCTCATAAACGGAAACCCATCACGATGATCGCGAAGCTCACGAGGCTCGCGAAGGATTCACTGGTGAAAGTCTTCATGCGTGAGCTGGTCTTGGCGGTCATCGTGATGGGTCGTCGACCCGTGTTCATGAGATGACGTGTAGCGGGCTCGAGCCGCCTGGGAGAAAACAATGTTCAGAACCGCCGTCGCAATCGTGTCGGGAGTCGTCGTCGCGGCCAACCTGCTCATATCCGGCACGGCCCCGATTGCCGCGCAGCAACCGTCAGCCGGCCAGCCGCCGGCAGGAGGCCGCCAGGGCGGGGGCGGCGCGCGCGGGCCGGCAGCGATCGCCTATGAGGACCGCACCGGCTTCCAGCCGATCTTCGACGGCACGAGCATGAAGAACTGGGATGGCGACCCCGCCTACTGGAAAGTCGAAGGCGGCGCGCTCACCGGCGAGAGCACCGAAGCCAACCCGGTCAAGCAGAACACTTTCCTCATCTACCGCGGCGGCGAACCGGCCGACTTCGAGCTGAAAGTCGAGTTCCGGATCAACAACACGAACAGCGGCGTTCAGTATCGCAGCGTCCAGTTGCCCGCCGACGACAAGACCGGGAAATGGGTGCTCAAGGGGTATCAGGCCGACATCGACATCGCCAACCAGTTCACGGGCATGCTGTACGAGGAACGAGGCCGGGGCTTCCTCGCGCCCCGCGGAACGGCCGGCTACATCTCAGAGGGAGTCCGAGGCACAGTCGGGGCGCTCGAGAGCGGTGACGCGCTCAAGGCGTACATCAAGGAGAAGGACTGGAATCAGTTCCACGTCATCGCGCGCGGCGGCACGCTGATGCACATCCTGAACGGACACGTCACGGCTGTCTTCGTCGACGACGACATGAAGAACCGGACCCTCAAGGGCCTGCTGGGCTTCCAGATCCACGTCGGGCCGCCGATGAAGGTCGAGTTCAGGAATATCTACCTGAAGACGCTGTAGCCGCGGCTCGCGGCTCGCGGCTCGCTGCTGGCGGTTGCTCAGCCGATCGACTTAGCAACAGCTAGCCGCGAGCAGCGAGCCGCGGAACTACGTCACCTGCCGGCAGCCGGTGCCGCACTCGGTCTGCTGTCGATGTGCACGGTCTTGTACCCGCCAATGGTCCTGAAATAGAGGAACAACAGCATATAGACGACGGCCATCACCGCCGGGATGTACGCATCAGCCTTCAGCGTCTCGCGGTCGCCCATGATGCTGGCGTCGGCGACGGTCCGCTGCTCCGGGGTCTTGACCGCAGCCGTCTGCGCTTCTGACAACTTGGTGCCGTCGAGTCCGTGCACTTCCTCGAGGAAAAGGAACCGGCTCGGCGTCGGCGCCTTGTATTGCTCGTAGATCGCCGGGGCCGTCGCCTGAAGATGTTCCGCGGTAAAGCGGTCCTTGGCGTAACCCAGTCCCGGGCCACCGAGGAGCCCGGCCGACATCATGCCGATGCCACCCATGATCGACATTGCGACGGCACCGGTGCGCGGGAATCGGTCGCCGACTACGGCCAGCATGGTGGGCCAGAAGAACGTCTTGCCGAGCGCGTAGACGCCAAGTGCGATCATCGCGCCGGCGAACGTCTCGATCCCGCTGACCATTCTGAGGCCGATCATCGCCAGCGTGGCGCAGAGGAAGAGCAGGCCGATCGGAGAGATCTTCAGCGTCCGCTCGATGAAGTCGGCGCAGAAGCGCAGCGAGAACATGAACAGCGACGTGAACACGAAGAGGATCTTCCCCTGGGCCGGCGTCAGGATGTTGCCGGTGATGTTCTGAATCCAGCCGTCCGTGCCGAGCTCCACCGCGCCGACGAGCGCGTGCGTCATGAACAGCACGAACAGCAGCAGCGAGCCGACGGAGAAGTTGGTCTTGATCCCCACCATCAGCAGCAGGACGAAGGCCACACCCCAGCACAGGTAGCTCCAGGTCGCGGACGCAAAGAACGCGCTGCCGGTGAAGAACGCAAGGATGCCGCCGAGTTGATCCTTGAAGAACAGCCCGACGAGGAAGCACGCGACGAGCGCTCCGAGGAGCCCGACGTCGTGCAGCATCTCGCCGACGCTGAGGCCCTTGGCGGATGCCTCCGACTTGGGGAACTTCTGTCCGAAAAACGCAAACCCGTAGAGTACGGTTGGGACGAGGAACAGGCCGAGCTGGAGCTTCCAGCTGACGCCCATGCCCTCGCCGAGAATCCACCCGATGAGGCCGCCGATCACGAGCCCCGCCGGCCAGCTCGCATGGAGA
Organism: uncultured Acidobacteriota bacterium; assembly: GCA_963776315.1. GTDB lineage: Bacteria > Acidobacteriota > Vicinamibacteria > Vicinamibacterales > 2-12-FULL-66-21 > DATBJJ01. The sequence continues at coordinate 97,718 of CAVZMJ010000025.1, read as the reverse complement.
ATGTTCAAGTAATGCGTGCGGTTGTGGGGGAAGAGCGTCGAGACGAGTGGGTTGGCCACGGCTTCGAGTGTCCCGTTGGCCAGCGAGAATATGAACGTTCCCAGGTACAGAAACATGTAGGCCGTATCCTGCGCCTGTCCCTTGGTTGCGGCGAACGTGACGAACGCCGACAGGAGATGGAACAGGAACGCCGCCACGATCAGCTTGCCGTAGCCGATCTTGTCGACGACCAGACCGCCGATGATGACGCCGAAACAGAAGCCGGTGAGGCCAGCGCCGCCGATGGCGCCGAGTTGTGCACCGGTGAAGCCGAAGTCCGCTGCCCAGGTGGCCAGAATGCCGCCGCGGATGGCGAAGCCAATGCCGGTGGCGAGAATGGCCAGGAAGCCGGCCCACAGCAGGCGCTGGGCGTTCGGTGCGATGGCGTCGGCTCTTACAGTCGCATTGCTCATGGTTGTCCCTTGTCGAAGTGGTTGACGGCGTATATCGCCAGTGGTGCCGGGATGAAGGCAGTGCGTGCGACGGACATTATGGTCCAATTCAGGGCTGGCAAGGGGGCGCTATGGCGGCGGCCGGTGCTCGTTTCGCAGGCTGGAACGTATGCAGGGCTCAGGGCTCACGACCCGAGGCTCTTGGCTCTGGGCTTTCGGCTCTAGCAAGATCTTCGAGTATGTGGTCGAACGGTCTTGCCAAAGCCGAGAGCCGAGAGCCGAGAGCCTTGAGCCCTGCCCTGAGCCCTGAGCCTGTCGGGACCGCCCGTAGACGCCCGGCGTCTAACGCGATAGATTCGGAACGACCAATGATGAAGATCTGGCGGCGCTCGGCAGGGCTCGTCCTGGCGGCATCGATCGGCACGGGAGTCGGCACGGCCCAGTCCCCACGGCTTCCCTACGCCGAGGCGACGGCCGTCCCGGTTGCCGGGCCCGTGCGGGCCGGGGCGACGGTCCGCGCCGTGCTGCAGGTCAAGGTCGCTCCCGGCTTTCACATCCAGTCCGACAAGCCCAGGGACCCCTCGCTGATTCCGTTGACCCTGACGATCGATGCGCCGGCGGGCATCTCGGTCGGTGGCCTCACCTTCCCGCCCCCGAAGGATTTCACGCTGAAGGGCGGCGACACGCCGCTCGCGGTGTTCGAAGGCGCGTTCCCGATCGAGGCGAAGCTGGTTGTCGCCAAGGATCATCCGGCCGGCGAGGTCACGGTTCCGGCCCGTCTGCGCTATCAGGCCTGCGACGAGACCACCTGCTTCCGCCCGACGACGATCGCGACGACGTGGACGTTCAAGGTCACCGGGGCGGGGAAATCTGCAGCGGGAGCGGACGCGACAGTGATCGCGGCGCCCGGCTCGCCCCGGGCTCCGACCCCGGCTCCGACCCCCGCTCCGCCGTCCGCCGAGGCGGCGCGTGCGCCTACTGACGTCCCTCGCACGGCCGCGGCGCCGTCCGCTGTCGCTCCCGACGTGCTCCAGCTGTTCGATCAGTTCGAGGTCCTCGGAACCGCCGGCGGTTACCTCAAGAAGGAAGCGTTTCTGAAGTTCATCGGCGACGCGGAACGCGGCGTGAAGTCGCAGGGGCTCTTCGAAGGCAAGGGACCGCTCGCGATCCTCGCGCTCGTGTTCCTCGGCGGCCTGGCGCTCAACCTGACGCCCTGTGTGCTGCCGATGATTCCCGTCAACCTCGCGATAATCGGCGCCGGCGCGCAGCGCTCGAAGCGCAGCCGCGGATTTCTGCTCGGCGCGGTGTACGGCGGCGCGATGGCGCTCGTCTATGGTGTCCTCGGCGTGGTCGTCATCCTCACCGCGGGCACCTTCGGCACGATCAACGCGTCGCCCTGGTTCAACCTCGGCATCGCCGCGCTCTTCGTCGTGCTCGGCCTGGCGATGTTCGACGTGGTCATGGTGGACTTCACGCGGTTCAGGAGCGGAATGCGCCTGGGCGAGACTGGCCGCGGCACGCTGTGGCTCGCGTTCAGCATGGGCGCCATCGCCGCGCTCCTCGCCGGCGCGTGCGTCGCGCCGGTCGTCATTCAGGTCGTGGTCTTCGCCAGCAACCTTCATGCGTCGGGCACGTCGATCGCGCTCGCGCTGCCTTTCGTGCTGGGCCTCGGCATGGGCCTGCCGTGGCCGATCGCCGGCGCCGGCCTCGCGTCTCTTCCGAAGCCCGGCATGTGGATGGTGCGCGTCAAGCAGGCGATGGGCGTCCTGATTCTCGCAACGGCGGTCTACTACGCCTACATCGCCTACGGCATCTTCGCGAACCGCTGGGTGGATCCGGCGAGCGTGCAGGCGAGCGTGGCGGAGAAGCTGAAAGAAGGCTGGCACTCGTCGCTCGCCGACGGGCTCCTCGCCGCGAAGCAATCGAACACGCCCGCGATCATCGACTTCTGGGCGACGTGGTGCAAGAACTGCGTCGTCATGGACGAGACGACGCTGAAGGATCCTGAGGTGAAGGCGGCGCTCGACAAGTACACGCGGATCAAGTTCCAGGCCGAGGATCCGGAAGAGTCGCCAGCCAAAGACCTGATGCAGCGTATCGACGCCGTGGGTCTGCCGGCTTACGTCATCGTACGGGCGAAGCCCTGACCCACGGGCAACCAGCACGCCCTGAGCGCGCCGATTGCGGCGGACAGCCGTGTCGGCTCGCGGCTCCCGCCGACGGTCGCGTGGAAAAACGGCGGCTCCGGCCTGATGTCTTGCGACCGCGCAGCTCCGTGAGCTGCGCGCTGGCCCGCCTGCGCTCGCCGTTTTACTGTCTGACGCGTGTCACGCGAGTCGGAGGTCGCCACGACCCGACACGGCTATCCGCCGCGGAGTAGCGCGCCGGATGCCGTTCGCGCACTCCCCCGCTCGCGGCGAGCCTGGATGGCCATGGCCCTGGAGCGAGCCGACGCAGGGCGAAGCAGGAACACGCGCGGAGCGATTCCTCGCGTCGCCTTCCGTCCCTGTGATCCTCCAAGGTCTTAGAAGCACAGGCGGGCCGAGAGCGCCTGATCACCGTCGCTGTTGGAAGCAACTAGGCGACGCGGCAGCGGAAGGACATGAGCGTAGCGCGGGTTCCCGGCGAGCGGAGCGGGCCATGGCCAGCCAGGCTCGCCGCGGCGGGCTCACGCGCGAGCAGTCCGACGAACATGCCATCCGCCGCAACCACGGCGCGTCGCGCGGCCACTAGGGTCTCCGTTTCGTCAGGTTCTCGACGAAGAACAACCCGCTCTTCCCGCCGCACACCAGATCGAGATCGCCGTCGCGGTCCACATCGACGACCGGGATCTGCATCCCTCCGCCCATGCGGCCGCCGTAGTCGATGACGTGGCGGATCCATTCCGGGGCGGACGCGCCCTTTCGGAATTCGTACCAATACATCCCGAGAGGCTCCCTCTCGCCCGGGTCGCTCCCGTTGTGCGCCATGAAGCGCTTGCCGGTCACGAAATCCAGCCGGCCGTCGCCGTTCAGATCGACGAGCGTCGACGCGTGGCCCTGCGACCAGGCGGCTGTCGATCATCCGGCGCGTCCACTTGCCGCCCTCGCCCTGCTCGAACCAGAAGACGCCGTAGTCGTGACCGGCGGCGGTGACGACATCGTTCCTGCCGTCGCCGTTGACGTCGACGACGTGGATGAAGCCGAGCTCGCTGACGCGCGCTGGTGCCTCAGGCTTGGGTGGCGTGGCGGCAGGCGTCGCGGGCACATTGATCGCCTCCCAGTCGGGATGGAACGTCCAGTTTCCCGCGCGCGGATCGGCCGGCGCCTCGAGCCAGCCGCGCGGCGTGAGGATGTCGTTGCGCTTGTCGCCGTTGACGTCGCCCGCGCCGATACCGTGGCCGTAGCTGCGATCGCTGACGACGTGCGCGACCCAGGCCTTGTCCTTCACTTCATACCAGGCCTGACCCGTGCCGTTCTCCTGCGCGAGAACCTCCTGAGCCTTCCCGTCGTTGTCGAGATCGACGAGCAGCGCGAACTCGATGTTGAAGCCTTCGTGGATCGTCGCTTCCTTCCAGAATTCCTTGCCCGGCAGCCCCGCCTTCCCCGGGTTGCGCCACCACGAGACTTTCTTCGCAAACCAGGAAACCGACACGACATCCGGGAAGTCATCCGCGTCGACATCGATCATGAGGTCGCTGAAGTTGTCGATGTACTGGTTGCTGAAGCCGAGCTCGCGGAAGCGATGCTTCATCCAGGTGGGTGCCTCGTACCAGTGCTCGCCCGAGACAACGTCGAGGCGTCCGTCGCGGTTGACGTCGGCCACGGCGGCCGTCTCGCTGGCGCCCAGATCGATCGGCTGGATCTTGAAGGGGACATCGGGGGGGCGACTGCCCTGCGCCGAGCTTGTCGAAGGGCCCTGCGTAAGCGACAGCAGCACGATGGCGATGAGTAGCGCTTTCATGAGCACTCCTTTATCACACTTTTCCGCGGTATCCTGCACCGGAGTTCATCGTGCGCCCCCTCGTTGCGCTCGCTCGGCCGATCGTCGCGCTTGCCGCCGTAGCGCCGGAGGCTCAGCCACCCCAGAATCCGACCTTCCGGAGTGGCGCCGACGTCGTCCGAATCGACGTCTCGGTCCTCGACAAGAACCGGGTGCCCGTGCGCGGCCTGACCGCCGCCGACTTCAGCGTCCGCGAGGAAGGCAAGCCGAGACCCGTCGTGGCCGTCGGCGAGGTCGTCCTGCCGCCTGCCTCTCCGACAGAGGTTTCGGAACCTGCCGGAAAGCGGAATTGGATCAGCGAGATCGGCCCGGACATCGGCACGAACCAACTGGACCAGGCGCGCCTGTTCGTGATCGTTCTCGACGATGCGCTCGTACCGCACGACCCGCGGATCGCCGAGTCCGCCAAAGAGATCGGCCGGGCGGTCGTGAGCCGGCTGACGCCAGCGGATCGCGCGGCAGTCGTCTTCACGTCGAATGCCGCCTCTGCGGAGGGCTTTACCGTCCGACCGACAGCGTCTCCTTGCTGCCATTGAGACCTTCAACCCGCGGGGGCGACAGCAGTACTACATGGACTGGACGACACCCGGGGACCCCAACGGGACGATGAGCTCTGTGAAGACCCTCGGCAACGTCGCCGACTACCTCGTCAACCTGCCTGGGCCTCGCAAGACTGTGTTCTACGTGAGCCCGGGGATTCCGGTGAATCTCAAGGCCCTGGCTCCCACCACCGTCGAGGGGCAGGTCATGGATGAAATAACGAGGATCTTCGCGAAGGCGCGGCGCTCGAACGTCACGATTCACGCCATCGATCCGGGCGGTCTCTCCGGCTTTGCGTCGACCGTGGCCGATGCGCGCGCGCGATCGGCGATGGACCCGGGGTTCGCGAATGATCAGCAGTCTCTGCGACAGGACGTGCTCGGCGCCATCTCGGCCAGCACCGGCGGCAGGCTGGTGGTCAGGACCAACGGCTTCGAGCGCGCCGTCGAAAGCATCTTCGGCGAGTACCAGTCCTTCTACATGGTGGGCTTTCAGCCTGCGTCGACGCGCTACGACGGCAAGTTTCATGAGATCGGCGTGCGCGTCAATCGACCGGGAGTCACGGTGCTGGCACGAGGCGGTTATTTCGCGACGGAGTCTGGAATCCCCGAAAAGCCGACTGTCATCGGACTCGACGCAGCCGTCAACGGCTGGACGGCGAATCCCGGTGTCCCCCTTCAGGTCGCCGCAGCCGCGTTTGCGACGCCGAATCGCAAGAGCTCGGCGGTCGCGGTCGTCCTCGGCGTGCGTCAGCCCACCGCAGGCGGCATTCTGGGCTCTGAGAAGGCCGTGATGCTTCTGCGTGCCTTCACCCCAGACGGACAGGAGGTCGGATCGCAACGCGTCACCGCAGACATCATGCTGCGCCGCGGCTCCCTTCCGACCGTCTACTACGAGCTGCTGGCCCAGATCGACCTGGCTCCCGGACGTTATCTCCTGCGGCTCGCGACCGAGGTCGGACGGCAGAAGCTGACTGGCAGCGTATTCCACGAGATTACTGTCGCGGACTTCGCCGAAGCCGCGGTGTCCCTGTCGGGAGTGGTTCTGTCGACCGTCTCCTGCCCTCCACTCCGCGCCGCGACGAGCGCTCGCCAGCCTCCTGCCCGTCGTACCCACCGCCAACCGTCAATTTCCGCGCGACATCCGCGTCGCCGCATTCGGTCGTGTGTATCAGAAGAACCGCGAGGCGCCTTCGGCAGCGAGTGTGACCGCGAAGGTCATCGACGCGTCTGGCAAAGAGCTCGCGCGGTTCGACTACCCGCTTGGCACCCGACCGCTTCACCGCAGAGAGCGGCGCCGATTACACCGTCGACCTCCCGCTCTCCACCCTGGCGCCGGGGGAATACCTGCTCACCATCGAGGCCGCCGTCGGCGGAGCCAAAGACACTCAACACGTGCGCTTTCAGATCGACTGAGGACTCGAATCGTCGACTAGACTGTCGACTGAGACCTCGACTGAGACTGTCGACTCCGACTGCCGACTCAGACTGAAGACTGTGACTGAAGACTAACGACTGCCGACTGCCGACTGACGACAGTCCGTACAAAAGGAGGGCGCCCCGAAGAGCGCCCCCCGTGTCCATGTTATCCGGTTATCCGTACCTAGAACGTAAACCTCACGCCGAGCTGGATGCGCCGCGCGCTCTGCGTCGCACCGGTCAGCTTGCCGAAGTTCGCGTCGTTCATCTCGCCCGTCACGTAGTTGAACGTGGCGCTGGTGTCGGTCGCGGTCCACTGATCCGTGTCGAACGCGTTGTAGAGCTCGATGCGGAACTGCAGGCGCCTCGTGCCACCCATCGGCACGACCTTGAAGAACGAGAAGTCCCAGTTCTTGAAGCCCGGTCCCTGGTACTCGTCGCCGACTGCATTCCCCAGCCGGTTCGGGTCCGACGGAGGCCTGATGCACGAAGTGTCGAACTGCTTGTCGAAGCTCCGATCGCCTCGTGGAATGTTCGGATCGCAGACGATGTCGGGCCGGCTCGCGCCGCCGTTGATTGCCCCGGTGCCGCTCAGCGCGCCCGTCGGAACGTTGGTGAAGCCATACGAGAAGCCCTGCTTCGTGCCGCTCAGGATCGACGTGATCCCCGACACCTGCCAGTTGTCGGCCAGCGCCTTCACCAGGATGTTGTCCCACTTCTGGCTGAGGTTCGGAATCTCGTACGAGTAGTTGATGACGAGGTTGTGCGGGCGGCTCCCGTTGAGCGTGTAGTTCCTCGCCCGGTTGTCGCTCACGAACGGATCGATCGTGCCCAGGTTCTTGCTGACCGAGTAGGTGTAGGCCACGCCGAACGACAACCCGTCCGCCGTGCGGCGGCGGTTCATGGAGACCTGCAGCGCGTTGTAGTCGCCGTAGCCGGCAAACGTGCGCTGGGTGATCGATCCGTACCCCTGGTACGGCCGGAGGAGGTCGTCGGGAAGCGGCTGAGCCTGGCCGCCGGAGACGTTCGTCGAATCCAGACTCGACGGCTGATAGGCGTAGCCATACGGCCGTCCGTTGATGGCGCCGTTGGTGATCAACTGGTCACGCGCGGCATTGCCGACGTACGCGACGTCGGCGACGAGCTGGAAGCCGATCTCGCGCTGGACGCCGAGGCTCCAGTTGTAGACGACCGGCGGCGTGAACTCGTCGATGTAGCGCACCGCGGTCGGCGTGGCCGTCAGCGGATTGCTCAGCAACTCCGGAAGCGTCGTGTAGTTGAGCGTATAGGTGTTCAGTACCGGCGGCAGCTCGATCAGGTCGAGGATGTTGTCGTCGGAGTACCGGTCGTAGAAGATGCCGAATCCGCCGCGCACCGCCGTCTTGCCATCGCCGGTCACGTCCCACGCGAAGCCGATGCGCGGGGCCACCTTGAACGGCGAGTGCTGCTGCGGCGTGCCGTCGAAGACCTGCATGCCGTTGATGAAGTTGCCGGAGTTGGGCACGAGGCGGCCGATGTAGACGGCCGGGAGAATCTCGCCCGTCAGCGGGTTGAGCGCACGGCGGCCCTGCGCGGTCGAGACCGGCTGGAAGAGCTTCGGCGCTTGAGCGCCGTTCCAGACGTTCGGACCGAACGCCGCAACGTCATCGCCATCGCTCTTGGTCGGGGTGATGTAGTAGAAGCGGACGCCGGCGTCGATCGTGAAGTTCCGCTTCACGCGCCAGTTGTCCTGGGCGTAGAACTCGGTGTTCATGAACAGGCCATGCGCCGACGGGTGGCCGTCGGACTCCTGGTACTGCGTGACGGCGCCGAGCAGCGCGTTGGCGAACCCGATGTTCGTGTTGAGCGGGGCCTGACCGTCGGTGTTGAAGCTCAGCGTCCCGTTGAACGTCGACGACCGCTGCGCGGGGCGGGTCGTATGCTCGACGAAGAGGCCCGTCTTAATCGTGTGGGCGCCCTTGATCTTCGTCAGGTTGCCCGAGAAGTTCCACAGCCGGTTGTAGCCGAAGAACGGCCACCGCGATTCGACGTTGAACGATCCGATCGTTCCCGGAGGGCCGCCGCTGAAGCTTGCCTGCGGCATCAGGTTGTCCGGGTTGGCCGACGGGAAGTACTGCCCGAGGCCGGGCAGCACCAGGGTGCGATCGTTGATGTCCTTGGCCGTCTGATCGAACGCGCTCGTGTACTGGTGCGACCAGTTCACGCCGACGGTGAACTCCGCGAACGTCGTCGGGTTGAACGTGTGGAGCAGCGTGTTGACGTAGCTGACCGTGTCGATCTCGTACTTGCTCGGCTGCTGCGGCCAGCCGGCGCCGGTCGAGCCGAGGAACGACACGCCGCCCGCGCGCTTCTCGTAGCCGAACTGCAGCCGGCCGTAGAACGTCGTGTTGGGCCCGACGTTCCAGTCCATGCGCAGCACCTGGTCGTTGCGCGGCCAGTCCTGCACCGTCTGGAACGTGTAGTTGTACTGGTTGGTGCCCGGTCGGATCGGTCGCGTTCGGCAGCGGGAACAGGTTCAGCAGCGCCTGTGTCGTCGGATTGATCCGGCCCTGGGGGATCCGGTTGCCCGGGAAACACGCCGGCCCGCCCGGTCTGACTGTTGCACGTGCCGGCGAGGTTCGGATCGCGGATGAAGATCAGCCGGTTCGAGCCGTCGACCGTCTGCGAGAAGTCGCCGGCGCGCTCGAGCGCGGTCGGCATCCGGCGCTGGTTGAGCGTGCCGGGGTCCGTGCGCGACAGGAGGTCCTGCGACAAGAAGAAGAACAGCTTGTTCCGGCCCTTGTTGAACTCGGTGCCCGGGATGAGCACGGGACCACCGAGCGTCCACGCGGTGTTGTCGAACGTGTAGAGCGGCGGGTCGCACTGCGCCGTCACGCCGAGACCGCACTGCTGCCGCCTGCGAGAACTCGTTGCCGTTCCAGTCGTCGTCGCGCTTGTAGAAGGCGGCGCTGCCGCGCCAGTCCTTGGTGCCGCTGCGCGTGATGACCGAAATCGTCGCGCCGGAGCTGCGGCCGTACTCGGCCTGGAAGTTCGAGGTCTGCACGCGCACCTCGGCGATCGAGTCGAGCGCGGGCGCGGCGTAGTTGCCGCTGTTCGATCCGGTGTCCTTGTTGGTGACGCCGTCGTAGGAGAAGTTGAAGGAGCCGCGGCCGTTGATCGACAGGCCGCCCATGCTGCCCCAGCCCGGGCGCCTCGCGCGCGCTCGTGTCGATGACGCCGGGCAGAATCTTGAGCATGCCGGCGAAATCGCGCCCCTTGAGCGAGATGTCCTCGAGGTTCTCGCGAGTGATCAGCGCCGAGCGCGCGCCGTTGTTCGTCTGCACGAGGGTCGCCTCGCTCACGACGCTCACCGTCTCCTCGAGCGCGCCGACCTCGAGCGCGATGGCGCGCAGGGCGATGCGGTCGGTCGCGCCGACGACGATGCCCTTCTGTTCGTAGCTCTTGAAGCCCTGGACGCTCACGGTCAGGTCGAACGTCCCGGCGAGCAGGTCGGGAAACACGAACGCGCCGTCGGGACCGGTCACGGTCTCCTTGGTCAGGTTCGTGCCGACGTTCTTGATGGTGACAGTGGCGCCCGGCATCACGCCGCCGCCCGTGTCGGTGACGACGCCCGATAGATGGGCGGTCAGGCCCTGGGCATCCGCACGAGTGACCGCGCCGGCGACGATCATCGCCAACGCAAGCACCGCGCTACAAAGACGATGGCTCACGATCCCCTCCTCTTTAGCTTTCCGTGAGATGAACGCTGGATTTCACACCGTCCGGCTGGGGAATCCCCATTAGACGATGTGCGCGGAAGGCTACGCTCCCGTTACCCGACTGTCAAAGGGAGTATTGCGATCGAGCGGTCTTTCGGGATGAGAAACGGTGAAATTTCACAAAATTGTCCCAATTACGGGCTTTTTGGCGGAATCCTGAGGTTTTTGCCAGTGTCGACTGACGTCTGGCCATTTCGCAGTGCGAACTGTGAACGGGGGGCTCGCTGTCAGCGCTTCGCTGGTGGTGGCTCGCGGCTCAGGGCGTTGGCTCTAGGCTCTCGGCTCTCGGCAAGACCTTCGAACACGGGGTCGAAGGTTTTGCTAGAGCCTAAAGCCGAGAGCCTAAAGCCACCCGTCTATTTCACCGCAAGCGCCTTCTCAATCGCGGCGCGAAGCTCGGGCGCCTCCGGCGTCACCTTGCTGGGGAAGAACGCGACGATCTTGCCGTCCTTGCCGATCACGTACTTGCTGAAGTTCCAGGCCGGCAGGTTCCCGGAGGTGCCCAGGAACGAGTAGATGGGCGACTGGCCGGCGCCGGCCTTGGTCACGACCTTCTCGAACATCGGGAACGTCACGCCATAGGTAAGCTTGCAGAATGTGACGATCTCTTCCGCGGTCCCAGGCTCCTGGCCGCCGAAGTCGTTGCTCGGAAACCCGAGGACGTTGAAGTCTTTGCCGCCTTTTTCCTTCTGGAGCTTCTCGAGGCCTTCGTACTGCGGCGTGTAGCCGCACTTGCTCGCCACGTTGACGACGAGGCTCACCTTGCCCTTGTACATGTTCAGATCGGCGGGCTTCCCCTCGAGCGTGTTGGTCTTGAAGTCGTAGAACGAGGTCACGGTGGCTCCTCCGGTGGCGGGCGGCTGCTGGCCGCGAACCGGCGCGACTGGCAATATCGCGACGGCCATCAGGACGGCCATCGCCGATAGTCTGGATGCGGATTTCCGGCTCGCGTTGTGCTGTATCACGATTCCTCCTCCACTTTGAAAGCCTTATCTTACGTCCGTTTACATGGATTGATTCATCAGCACAAGATGAACGGGAGACCAGGAGCGCAGGAGTGCTCGGCTGGCGGCTGGCTGTTAGCGGCTCGCGGTTGGCCGTCTGTGGCGTCACTGATCCGCGGGCCTGTCAGGAGCCAGCAGCGAGCAGCCAGCCGCCAGCCGCCAGCCGCCAACCGCGAGCCGCTAACAGCCAGCCGCCAGCCAGCCTGGGTAGAATCCAACCACCAGGTCTGCTGCCTGGCTCCAGATAGGCCCGGCCTCGAATCAGTAACGGCCACCAACTCCCAACCGCGAGCCGCCTACAGCCAGCCGCGAGCCAGCCAGGGTAGAATCCGACCACCATGTCCGCTGCAGCGAGGCCTGTCGTCGCCGGGATCGACCTTGGAGGAACGGCTGTCAATTACACGTTCGTCGACCGCGACGAGCGGTGGCTGATCGACGGCCTGTGCGAGCACCCGGCGCGATCGAAGGAGGGGCCGGACGTCTGCCTGCAACAGATTGCCGACGGCCTCGTGATGGCGGTGTCAAAGGCGGGCATCACCGTTGACGACGTCGTGGTTGTCGGGCTCGACACGCCAGGTCCAGCGAGCAGCACGGGCGTGCTGAGCGCGAGGGGATCGACGAATTTCGTTCATCCGGAATGGGCCGGCTTCGACCTCCGCGAGGCCCTCGCGCGCAAGCTCGGGAAACCCGTCACCTACCTCAACGACGGCAATGCCGGCGCGTTGTGGGGGCACTTCACGATCTTCGGCGCGAGCCGCACGGCCACATCCATATCGGCCATCGTGGGCACGGGCCTCGGCGGCGGCGTCATCGTCGAGGGCAACGTCGTCAAGGGACGCAGCGGATTCGGCGGCGAGCTCGGACACGTCTTGATTCCCTATCAGAGCATCAAGGCCATCGAGGGACTCGTGCCCCGCTGTAACTGCGGGCGCACGGGCGATCTCGAATCGCTCTGCTCGCTGACGGCGATCGGACGATCGCTCCTCCCGCATTTCCTGGCCCGCTATCCGACTCATGAGCTGGCCGGAACTGATCCGGCATCGGCTGCCAAGCGCGTTCGCGGGCTTGCCGAGCGCGGCGATCCGATGTGCCGCGACATCTTCCGCGTGCAGGCGCACGCCCTCGGGCTCTTCTTCGATGAGATGATCAACACCTTCGACCCCGACGCGCTCATCGTCGGGGGCGGGGCCATCGAAACCGACAACGCGTTCCGGCAGTGGGTCATCGACGAAATCCGCGCCGGCATGCCCCCGCAGAGGAAAGAGCAAGCCGACATCCCGATTCACATCATGCCCGACGGCGACACCGCCGGCTCCCGCGGCGCCGCGATCGAGGCGCTCAAGCTCGCGCGGGAGGGGGGATTGATCTAGGCTCTCGGCTCTCGGCTCTTGGCTCAGTCAAGATCATTGAGTAATTGCTCGAAGGTTTGCTAGAGCCCAGAGCCAAGAGCCTGAGCCCCGTCAATGTCACCGAAAGTCACCGTCAGAGACCTCAAGAAGCGCTACGGCAGCGTCGAAGCGGCGCGAGGCGTGAGCTTCGAGATCCGCGATGGCGAGATCTTCGGGCTGATCGGACCGAACGGGGCGGGGAAGACGACGACGGTGGAATGCGTCATCGGTCTGCGGGAGCCCGATGAAGGCGCGATCGAGGTCTGCGGCATCGACGCCCGGCGGCGGCCGCGCGAGGTGAAGGAGAAGATCGGCGCAGCGCTGCAGACGACGGCCCTGCAGGACAAAATCACGCCGCGCGAGGCGTTGGCGCTCTTTGGCGCGTTCTATCACCAGAAAACAGAGCCAGCGGCGCTCCTCGAACGATTCGCGCTCCTCTCGAAGGCCGACGCTCCGTTCGAGACGCTCTCGGGCGGCCAGCGCCAGCGCCTGGCGCTGGCACTGGCCTTCGTCAACAATCCCGAGCTCGTGTTCCTGGACGAGCCGACAGCGGGGCTCGACCCGAAGTCGCGCCGCGAGCTGCACGGCGAGATTGCCCGGATGAAGCACGAGGGGCATACCGTGCTCCTCACCACGCACGACTTGAACGAGGCCGAGGCGCTCTGCGATCGCATCGCCATCATCGATCGCGGCCGCATCGCCGCCACCGGCACGCCACGAGAGCTCGTCGCAAGATCCAGGGCCGCGACGTCCGTACGGCTTGCGACGGTGCAGAAGATCGATCGGGAGTGGCTCGAAAAGATTCCTGGAGTCGAGGGACTATCGATCGACGACACCTGCGCGAGCTTCCACTCGACACGAGTCCACGCAGCCGTTGCCGAGATCATGAACCAGCTCGGCGCGCGAGACATCGAGATCGCCGAACTGCACATCAGCAAAGCGACACTCGAAGATGTATTTCTCGAGCTGACAAGAGAGAGCTAACAGCACTCAGCTGTCAGCTTTCAGCTCACAGCTCTCAGCCAGGGCTTTGAAACCTAATCGACGGACTGTACGCTGAATGCTCTGGAACTGAGAGCTGAACGCTGAGAGCTGATAGCTAACCATGGCCGCACTCCTCAAGCAGCTCGAAATCAGCCTCCGCCTGCACGCGCGGAACAAGATGGCGCTCCTCTACAGCTATCTGTTCCCGACGATCTTCCTCGTGGCGTTCTGGGTGCTCTATCGTTTCGAAGAGGTACCCCTCGTGCGGCACGTGGGGGAGCTGCTCACGGTCACCGCGCTCGGCGGCGCATGCTTCGGGTTGCCGACAACGATGGTGAGCGAGCGCGAGCGCGGGGTGTGGCGCCGCTACCGGCTGACGCCGGTGTCGACGGCGACGCTCGTCTCGGGCACGGTCGCCGCCCGATACATCCTCCTGGTTGTGGCGGGACTGCTGCAGCTCGTGCTGGCCCTCTTTCTCGGCATGCCGCTGCCGCGACATCCGCTCGATCTTTATGTGGCGTTCACGGTCGTCGCGTTCGCGTTCATCGGGCTCGGGCTGGTGATCGCGATGATGGCCGACAACGTGCCGGCCGTGCAGGCACTCGGGCAGTGCATCTTTCTGCCGATGCTCATCATCGGCGGCGTCGCGGTGCCGCTCGCAAGCCTGCCGGACTGGGCGCAGCGCCTGTCGGGATTCTTTCCGGGTCGGTACGCCGTCGAGGCGCTGCAGTCGTGCGTGACCGGGAGCGGATTGGACGCCGCCGGCTTCAGCGTGCTCGCGCTCGTGCTCATCGGCGCCGCCGGCTGCGTGGCCGGCGTCAAGATGTTCCGCTGGGACGCGGAGCAGCGATTCGCCGCGTCACCGGGCAAGGCCTGGGTGGCAGTCGCGCTCGCCGCGTGGATGGCGGTCGGGGTCATGGCCGAAACGAAGCGCCGAAAGGTGGCTGGCACCTTGGCCGGGAAGGTGCCAGCCACCTTGAACATGACGGCGCCGGCGGCGACGCCCGAATCTCAACCGCAACCCGTTGCTGTTCCAACGGTTACAGCGACTGCCCCCACACCGAGCTCGGCTCCAACGACGACTTCAGCGCCACAGGTCCCCGCGGTTGCTGCCCCGCCATCAGCCGCGGCGAAAGCGCCAGCGGCAGTCGAGGCGCCAGCCTCAACACCCGCCCAACCGCCGCCATCCGGCGCGACGCCGGGCACGAACCCTCCGGCGACCTGGCAAGAGGTGACGATGGCGGACATCGACCGCGACTTGATCTTCACCAGACTGCCGCCCGACTCGGGCGTGGTGACGCCGATCGCGCCGCTCGCCGAGGATCCCGACGAGACTACCGCGGCACAGCTCGACAAGATGCGCGTCGCGCTGCCGTCCTGGCAACCGGGCAAAGTCTCGGACCCCGTGCAGCGCGTGCGCAACTTCCTCTACGTCGCGGCGGTTCCCGATGTGTTCCAGATGTCGGAGCTGGAGCGCTTCATACCGCTCGTCGTGTACGAGCGGATTCAGGAGGACATCCCCAAGGAGGACCTCGTCAAGATCCTCTACTGGATTGCCACGCATCCGTTCGACGGCGACGACAAGGCAGTCGACGAACTGCGCCCGCTCGGCCTCTTCAACGGTCCGGCCGACATGGAACAGACGCGCGGACGTTTGAGCGTTTACGCGGTCAAGCTGCTGGGGAGGATCACGGGGAAGATAGTGCCGGAATGAGACAGTCGCCTGGCAGTCGGGAGTTCAGTCGATCACGGTCGCTCACGTGAACACAGTCCGATCAGTCACGATGATCGGCAGACCTCGGCTCAGTCATCAGCCCTCGGAGCCTCGTAGCTTGCGGGCTCGGAAGTCTCCGTTCTGAGACGGCTCGCCACAGCAGGAACACACATGAGCAAACAGACATCGACATTGCCGACGCGCGCGCTCGGCACGACGGGGATGCAGATCACTCGCCTCGGCTTCGGCGCGTGGGCGATTGGCGGCGGGGGATGGTCGTTCGCGTGGGGATCGCAGGACGATGAGCGAGTCGATCGCGGCGATGCGGCACGCGGTGGAGCGCGGCGTCAACTGGATCGACACCGCCGCGGTGTACGGGCTCGGACACTCGGAAGAGCTCGTCGGCCGGCTGCTGCGCGACTATCCTGCGAGTGACCGGCCGTACGTCTTCACCAAGTGCGGCCTCGTCTGGGACGAGCAGGATCGGCTGAAGCAGGCGCTGCGGATCGGAGAACCGTCGTCGCTCCGCCGAGAGGTTGAGCAGTCACTCTCGCGGCTCGGCGTCGACCGAATCGATCTCTATCAGATGCACTGGCCGGCGGAAGACGGCACGCCGGTCGAGGTGTACTGGCAGACGCTCCTCGATCTCAAGAAAGAGGGCAAAGTCCGTGCGGTCGGTCTCTCGAACCACAAGGTCGATCGGCTGGAAGCGGCTGAGCGGCTCGGGCACGTCGATACGCTGCAACCGCCGTTCTCCCCCATCCGCCGCGATGCGCTCGGCGCGGAGCTTCCCTGGTGCCGCGCGCACGACACGGGCGTCATCGTTTACAGCCCCATGCAATCGGGGTTGCTGACGGGATCGTTCAGCGAAGCACGCGCGGCGGCGCTCGGCACCGACGACTGGCGCTCGCGGTCCCCGGAATTCCAGGCGCCCCGCCTCCAGAACAACCTGGCGCTCGCCGACGCGCTGCGGCCGATCGCCGCGCGCCACGCCACGACCGTCGGCGCGATCGCCGTCGCCTGGGCGCTCGCGGCTCCGGGCGTCACCGGCGCCATCGTCGGCGCTCGCAACCCGAAACAGGTGGATGGGTGGATCGCCGCTGGCCGGATCGAGCTGACGGCAGGCGATCTGTCAGAGATTGCCGAGCGCGATCGAGCGCACTGGCGCGGGGACGGGACCGACGACAGTCGGCAGTCTTCAGTCGTGAGTCGTCCGTCGCAGTCCTCAGTCCGAGTCGTCAATCGTCGGTCCCAGTCGTCAGTCAGGGTCGTCAGTCGAAGTCGTCAGTCGCGGACGGTTGCACTGATTGGAACGGCTGGCATGGACCGTCGACTGGAACTGACGACTGACGACTCGGACTGAAGACTGCGACGGACGACAGCCGACTGAAGACTGAGGTCTGTCCTGTTTGACACTGCAACATCGTGGGTGCGCGCAAGGAGCCGATGGATGAGTCGATCGGCATCGACGCATTCCCGCAGCCGGCTGGCGGAATTCGCTGGATCGAATAGGCTCCTGACCGCCCAACTCGCGGGCGCTCCAGAGCCGCCTGCATGACCCGCCAACGTTTGGCATTGCGACACGAACGCGCGCCGCAAGTTCGGCAGTGGCGGACCGCTCGAACGTTGCTAGAATCCGCCACCACAGACCAGAGGTGTGCCGATGACCCGACGCCGACTTCAGAACGCCGGACTGGGACTACTCGTCTTCGCGTTGCTCTCGGGATGGCCGCAGGCCTGGCAACGTCCGCAGTCGTCGCTTGAACGCGCGCAGGATCAGCCCTTCCCTGCGGGATCGCCGTTCGCCCTGCTGCCAGGATTCAAGATCGAGCGCGTCACGCCGGCCGACAAGACCGAGTCGCTCATCGTCGTCACCTTCGACAGTCTTGGCCGGCCGGTTGTCTCGCAGAGCAGCTCGGGCAACGGCAGCTCGCCGCGCGTGCTGCTCGATGCGAACGGCGACGGCATCTTCGAGGGCGAGAAAATCGTCAGCGACAAGCTCAACACCTGTCATGGGCTCTTCTACGCCGGGCGGACGCTCTACGCGAACTGCCGGGGCGTGGTTGCCGGCGATCCCCCTCCCGACGCTGCGCCCGCTCAGGCGCCGGGTGGCGGCGGTCAGCCGCAAGGCGGCGGCCGCGGCAACCAGGGGCCGACGATCGGCATCCCCGGGTTCTACAAGCTCGAGGACACCAACGGCGACGACGTCATGGACACGATCGAGCGGATCCAGCGCTACACCAGCAACGGCATGGGCGACCACGGCCCGCACGCCATCCGCCGCGGCCCTGACGGCTCGATCATGTTTCTCATCGGCAACAACACCTACGTCGGCGCGGCGCCGGTCAATGACGACGCCGTCGACAAGGACGCGTCGCCGAACTGGAACAACTCGAAGGAGCGTCAGTTCCTGCCGGCGTTCAACGACCCGCGGTTCGGCAACAGCACGCGCGTCGGCGTGCACGCGACGGTGTGGCGGCTGCAGCCGAACAATACGTTCGCGCTCTTCTACAGCGGCATGCGCAACCCGTACGACTTCGCCTTCAACCTTGGTGGCGAGGCGTTCGTCTTCGACAGCGACATGGAGTGGGACGTCAACGCCCCGTGGTACCGCGAAGTGAATACCGCTCACATGATTCCGGGCGGTGACGGCGGCTATCGCAACGGCACCGGCAAGATGCAGGACGAGTACTTCGACGTCATCCCCGCACTCCGGCACCTGCGCCGGGGCTCACCGGTCGGCGTCGAGGTCTACCAGAGCTACGCGTATCCGTCGTCTTTTTTCGACAATCTGTTCGAGGCCGACTGGTCGCGCGGCCGGCTGCTCTACACCGCGTTGACGCCACGCGGCGCGACATTCTCGGGACGCGAGGACCTCGCTGAGTTCGTCCACGGCGAGCCGATGCCGATCACCGATCTCGAAGTGGGTCCCGACGGCAACATCTATCTGACGACGGGCGGTGCGGCCGGACAGGGAGGACTCTACAAGGTGAGCTGGACCGGCGCGAAGCCGCCGCAGCCTGACATGTCGGGCGTCTTCGCGATCGTCCGCCAGCCGCAACCGATCTCGAGCTGGGGATGGGCGGCGATCGAGCGCCTGAAGGCATCCATGGGCGCGTCGTTCGGAACCGAGCTGGAGAAACTCGCGCGAACGGCGACGGCGGCATCGGGCGATCGGGCGCGCGCTCTTCTCGAGCTGCAACGTCATGGGGCGGCCCCGAGCCCTGAGCTGCTTCGAGCCCTGATCAAGGATCGCGACGCCGACGTACGGGCGGCCGCTGTGTACGTCGCGGGCGTGCAGACGAGCGATGCGGCCAAGGCCGTAGCTGCGGCTGCGCTCAAGGACGCATCGCCGCTCGTGAAGCGCCGTGCGGCCGAAGCGATCGTTCGCCAGGGACTGACGGCTGGCAAGCCGAGCTTTGCGCCGGTCGCGGACATTTACGCCCTGCTCAAGGACTCGGACCGTTTCGTCCGCTACTCGGGGCGCCTCGCGCTCGAGCACACGCCGCGCAGCGAGTGGATGCCGCTCGTCATGAAGGAGACCGCGCTCGTGCCGCTGACCGAAGGGCTCCTCGCCCTCACGAACACGGCACCGCCACAGTCCGACGCTGACCTGGCGCCGATATTCGAGAAGGTCGTCGGCCTGATGAGGCGCCCGAATCTGACGCCCGAAGAGAAGATTCGCGTGCTGCGGACGTTCGAGGTCGCCGCGACCGAAACACGGAGTGGCGTGGCGCCGGAGATCCGAAAGCAGGTCCACGACGCCTTGATCGGCCAGATGCCGAATGTCGCGCCTGCTGGCACCTGGATCGAGTGCACCAACAAGACAGGACCGGCGACGTGCACTGACGTGCTGCTCGCGCACCATCTGGCCAAGGTGCTCGCCTACACAGGTGAGCCCGACGTGATCGACAAAATCCTCGCGCTCATGGCAAAGGGCAACGACGACCAGCCAGGCCAGATCGACTACATGTACGCGCTCCGGGTGATCGACCGGGGCTGGACCAAGGCGCAGAAAGAGCAGATGATCGACTGGTTCGCGAAGAGCTCGATGTGGCGCGGCGGCTCGACGTTCGCGGGGCACGTCAACAACATCTTCGACGCGACGATCGACGCGCTCGACGAACAGGAGAAGCAGGCCGCGTACGCCGCGGCGCCGTTGTTCGCGCCGCTGTCAGTCGAGGAGCTCGCGAGTGCGGGAGGCCGAGGAAACGCGCCGCCCGGCGCACCCGCAGGTGGAGCCCCGCTACCCGGGGGCGCACCTGGCGGCGGACGCGGCGCGCGTGGCGGACCACCGGCCACCGCGCGCAACGTCCCGCTCGACCGGCAGGAGCGCTACGATAACCTCGTCTTCCCGCGCGGCGGCGGACCCGGCTCGCTCGCCGGCCGCGGCGGAGCGCCAAACCCGGTCGCGGGCGCCCAGGTGTTCCGTGAGGTGTGCGCCGAGTGTCACCGCTTCGGCACCATCGGCAAGGAGTACGCACCGGAGCTGACGAGAGCGAACTCGATGCTGCGGCGCGACATCCTGCGCTCGATCTTCTTCCCGTCCGAGAAGGTCGACGAGCTCTACGAAACCACCGTCCTCTCTCTCAAGGACGGTAAGACGCTTCGCGGGCTGTTGACGAGCGAGAACGCGCAGAACGTCGTGCTGAAGATCGCCGGCACCGCTGATCTCGTGGCAGTGCCAAAGGCGCAGATTGCGAATCGGGCCCGAGAAAAGGCCTCGATCATGCCAGACAATCTGGCGGACAAGGTGGGCGATGCCGCGGTTCGCGACGTGACCGCCTACCTGCTGGAAGGACCAGGAAAGTAGCGAATGCGGCGCGAGCGAGCGGAAGCGCCCGCCTCCGCGCGGAGGCGCTACGGCGAGGTCTCGCCGGAGCTTTCAGCGAAGGCGGAAGCGAGCCACGCGCCCGGGGCGCGCCGACGAAGCGGCGCGCGAGAGCGCGTGCAGGGGAGTCCGAGGGGCGAAGCCCCTCGGAAAAGACTAGAGAAGGGATTTTCTGCAATGAGCAAGCGATACGTGTGCGCGGCACTCGTGCTGGCCGGCATCGCCGTGCCGGGCGCGGCGCCGAAGGGTCAGGCGCCGAATCAGGCGAGCCTCGTGACCCAGACGGTGGCCGGTGTCAAGTTCAGCACGGTGCCGGGCTTTGCCATCGAGCGCATGAACCCGCCCGACAAGGGCGACAGCTACGTCGTCATCACCTTCGACAGCCTCGGCCGGCTCGTCGTGTCGAAGGAGAATGACTTTCCGCGGATCCTGCTCGACAACGACAAGGACGGGATCTACGAGTCGGAAAAGATCATCAGCGACAGGGTGCGGAACTGCCAGGGGTTGTGGTTCGAAGGCCGGACGCTGTATGCCTCGTGCGCGATCGTCCCGACGCCGGAGCAGATAGCGGCCGCGCCGCCACCCGCGCCCGGAGGGGGCCGCGGCGGCCCGAACATCAACAACCGCGCCGCCATCGTCCGGCTGGACGACACCAACGGCGACGACGTGGCCGATACGTTCGAGATCCTGGCGATGGCCGGCTCGATTCAGGAGCACGGTCCCCACGCGATCCGCCGCCGCCCCGACGGCGGTATGGCCGTCGTCGTCGGCAACAACGAAACGATTGCCGATCCCGCGCTCGATCTGACGTCCCCCGTCCTCAAGGACAAGGACGCGCAGTTCCTGCCCTACTTCGCCAACTTCGGCCAGAGCGCGCGCGAGGGCGCGCACAGCGCCATCTTCGACTGGAACCCGGGCACGATGAAGTTTCGTGTGTTTTCGGGCGGCAACCGCAATTCGTACGACTTCGGGTACAACCTCGCGGGGGAAGCCTTCCTCTTCGACAGCGACATGGAGTGGGACATCGGGCTGCCTTGGTACCGCGAAGTCCGCACGGTCCACGAGATTCTCAACGGCAACTACGGCTACAGGAACGGATCCGGCAAATATCCGCCGTACTACATCGACTCGCTCCCGCCGACGCGCGACCTCGGCCGCGGATCTCCGGTCGGTGTCGAGTTCTACTCGAGCTACGCCTACCCGAAGGAGTACTTCGACAGCTTCTTCGAGGCCGACTGGTCGCGCGGCCGCCTGCTCTACACGGCGCTGACGCCGAACGGGGCGACGTATGCGTCGCGCACGGATCGAGCCGAGTTCGTCCACGGCGAGCCGTTCAACATCACCGACGTCGAAGTCGGTCCAGACGGGATGATGTACTTCACGACCGGTGGACGGGGCACGACTGGCGGCCTGTGGCGTTTGCGCTACACAGGCACGGCTCCGGCGGCACCAGACATGACCGGCATCCTCGCGGTCGTGCGGCAACCGCAGCCGCTCTCGAGCTGGGGCTGGGCGGCGATCGAGAAGGTCAGGGCATCGATGGGCGCGGGCTTCGGCGCCGAGCTCGAAAAGTTCGCGCGTAGCACGTCCAGCCAGGGCATGGAACGCGCGCGCGCGATCTACGAAATGCAGCGACACGGCGCTGCGCCGAGTCGCGATCTCCTCGCCGCGCTGATCAAGGACAATAACGCCGACGTGCGCGCGGCGGTGACGTTCGTCGCCGGCGTCCAGGGCGAGTCGGCGAAAGCCACCGCCGCGGCTGCGCTGAAGGATCGCGATCCTTCGGTGCGCCGCCGCGCGGCGGAAGCCGTCGTGCGCATGGGCCAGTCGCCCGACAAGCCGAGCCTCGTGCCTGCCGGCGATCTCTACGCGCTGCTGAACGATCAGGATCGGTTCGTCCGCTGGGCCGGCCGTATCGCGATCGAGCACACGGCCGGCGCCGACTGGAGGAACCGTGTGCTCGGCGAGAACAACCCGCTGGCAGCTTCGGAGGGCATGCTGGCGTGGGTGCGCACCGCGAACGGCGCCAGCCTGCAGCCGATGCTCGACAAGCAGCTCCCGCTGCTGAAGCAGAACCTGTCCGTGGACGACAAGCTGCGGCTCAATCGGACGTTCATGTACACGGCCACGGAGATCAAGGACGGCCTGACGCCGGCCGAGCGCCAGCAGTTGCACGCGGCCATCATCAACCAGTTCCCCTCAACTGACGAGCGGCTCAACCGCCAGCTCGCGCTCATGCTCGGCTACGCCGGACAGGCCGCCGCCATCCCGAAGATCCTCGCGGCCATTCCAGCGACCAACGAGAACCAGGAGCTGCAGCTCCACTACCTGTACGCGCTGCGGATGATCAAGCAGGGCTGGACCGCGAACGACAAGCTGCAGCTCGCCGAGGTCCTCGGGCGCGCCTCGAAGTGGCGCGGCGGCGCGCAGTTCATCAACTTCATCGGTCAGTACTTCGATTCGCTCTCCGACCTCTACGCCACAGACGACGAGAAGACGCTGCTCTACGCGAAGGCGCCGGACTTCTCGCCGCTGACGCCAACCGAGCTGGCCGAGATCCAGGCGCGCCAGGCGGCGGCAGCCGCCGCCGGCCGCGGTGGACGGGGCGGCGGAGGTGGTGGCGGGCGCGGCGGAACGGCGGCACCGCTCGCGGCGCGGACCGCTGGCCGTGTGCTCAGCCGTCAGGAGATGTTCGAGGAAACGGTGTACCAGCCGCAGCAGGTGCTCGACGTCGATGCCGGGCGCAAGGCGTTCGAGGCCAACTGCGCGTCCTGCCACAAGTTCGGCTCGGTCGGCACCGACCACGGCGTCGCCAGCCTGAATCTCTCGGCCTCGACGCTGCGGGCGTCGAAGGCTGCGCTCCTCGAGGCGGTGTTCTTCCCGAACCGGAAGCTCGCGCCCGAACACGAGACGAGCGTCATCGAAACGACAGACGGAAGAAAAATCAATGCGCTCGTGTTGAAGGAATCCGGTGCGGCCGTCTCGATCCTGGCGTCCGACGGCACGGCGAGCGATCTGCCCAAGGCGCAAATCAAGTCGCGCGCGAAGACGAAGACGTCGATCATGCCCGACGCGCTCGCCGACACGATCGATCGCAACACCATGCGCAACCTGGCCGCGTTCCTGGTCGCCCCGCCCCCCGCAGGCGCGGGCAGCGGCGGGCGATAACGCCGGCGGGGTCAGACGAGGGTCAGACCGGGGTCGCAGCTAGGTCTGGCCCCGGTCTGACCCCCATCTGACCCCCGTCTGACCCCAGCTCAATTCCCCCGCTCGCCCTTCTGATCGATGAAGAGCGGCGGCGGCTCGTGCGCCACCAGGTACTCGAACTGCTTCCGGAACTCCTCCGGCGTCAGCTGCGCTGTCGTCGCCAGCCGCGCCAGTTCCTGCGGGTCCTCGAAGTCGTCCTTGCGCAGCCGGATCATGTAACGCCGCGCGATCGCGTATCGCGTCGATTCGATGTCGACCAGACGGACACGCGTCCTGCCGGTCTCGCTGTCGATCATGGTGGCAAACGGGATCGGCACGAAGTGGCCGCCTTGCATCGACACCATGGCGGCGTTGCCGCCCGAGACCAGGTACTTCGCGGCGCAGTAGCCGAGATCGCGCGCGTACTCCATGTCGAAGGGAATCGGGTCGGCGCAGCGCAGCTCGTAGCCGATGTTCTTCGCGGCGATGGTCGTCTTGATGCCGAGCGCCTGCAGCCGCGCCGTGACTTGCGCCTTGAGGATCTCCCCGAGGTTGACCTCGGCGAGCCGCAGATGCCCGTGCGCGTCGCGCTCGACGTCGGCGAGACCTTCGAGGTCCTCCGGAGCGACGTCGAGGACCACACCTTCGGCAATGATCGCGACGCCGTCGCGACGGCCGTCGCTCAGCCGCTTGACGATGGCGCCGACGAGCGAATCGACGATCGTCTTCAGCCGGATGGGGGCCGTGAATTCCTCGGTGATGAGCGTCGCCGTGGCCCCCGCCGCCTTCCCGATCCCGAGCGCCAGGTGGCCGGCCTTGCGCCCCATCGCAATCACGAAATACCACCGCGTCGTCGTCTTGGCGTCGACCATCAGGTTCTTGACGATGTCCACGCCGTAGTGGCGGGCGGACTGGAACCCGAAGGTATCGACGTGCGACGGTAGATCGAGGTCGTTGTCGATCGTCTTCGGGACGTGGACGACTCGGATGCGGCCGGCGGCGCGCTCTTCGAGCTTCATGGCGGAGAACGCCGTGTCGTCGCCGCCGATGGTTACGAGCTGCGACACGTTGAGACGGAGCAGCGAATCGATGGTCTTGTCGAGGAGCGCCGGATCGCGCGTCGGGTTGGCGCGCGCGATGCCGAGGTGCGAACCGCCGCGGAAGTGGATGCGGCTGACCGCGTCGATCGTCAGCGGCACGACGTGATCGATGTCGCCTTGCATGATCCAAGTAAAACCGTCGCGGATGCCGACGACGTCGATGCCTTCGAGCCGGGCGCGGATCGTCGCCGCGCCGATGACCGAGTTGATGCCGGGGGCCGGGCCACCACCGACGAGGATGGCGAGCTTGTTATGAGACATGACGTTTCCGCTACCAGCTACCAGCTTCCAGCTATCAGCTTCGATAAGGGATGGAGGTTATCAGCCGGAGATTATAGCGCGATGTAATCGGTTTCAGGTGATCGTCGCAATGCTGAGGGCTGAATGCTGAAGTGAATTCTGAATCTACTTCAGCATTCAGCCTTCAGCATTCAGCGTTGCGCCGCGCCGCCGCAGGCGGCGCGGTACTGAATCGGATCTGCAGCTTGTGTGGCAGCGTCACGGACACCGGCGCCAGGCGGCTGCCGTTGAGGATTTCGAGAAGCAGACGCACCGTGCCTTCGCCAATCGCCCGCATCGGCTGGGCGATCGTCGTGAGCGGGGGGTCGACACACTCGGCGAAGCGGATGTCGTCGAACCCGACGACGGAGAGGTCATCGGGGATGCGCAACCCGCGCCGTCGTGCGCCGCCGATGACACCCATGGCCATTTCGTCGTTGAAGCAGAAGATCGCCGTCGGCGGCTCCGGACGCTGGAGCAGGGCCTCGGCCGCTTCGGCGCCCGATCGGATCGAAAAGTCGCCCTGCATCACGATCAGATCCTGCTCGTAACCGCGGGCGCGGGCGGAGATCCGCGCGCCGGCAAGTCGGTCCCGGCTGAGCGGGCTGAGAAGCGGGCCGGTCACGATGCCAATCGAGCGGTGGCCGAGCTCGAAGAGATGGTGCATCGCTTCGGCCGACGCCTTCGCGTTGTCGATGTGCACGCTCGGCACACCGAGCTCGGCGCTGAACTCACAGCCGTTGACGATCGGCGCGCAGTGCGGGGCCGACTCCTGCACGACGCTCGCCGCCACGCGTGGCAGGCGGTGGCCGAGAAAGATCAATCCGTCGGCTTCCTTCTGCTTCAGCATCTGCGCGTAGCGCTCTTCGCGCATCTCGTCGTGCTGCGTGTCGCCGACGAGCACGGCGTAGCCGTTCTTCTGCGCGGCATCTTCGATCCCCTGCAGAATCAGCGCAAAGAACGGATTCGAGATGTCGGGAACGGTCACGAGCAGCTTGCACGACTTGAGCGTCCGCAGGTTCTTGGCCACCGAGTTGGGGGCGTAACCCAGACGCTCGACCGCTTTCAGCACTCGCACCCGCGTGTCGGGGGAGACGACGTCCGGGCGGCTGAGCACTCGCGAGACGGTCGCGGTGGAGACTCCGGCACGCTTGGCGACTTCGCGAATGTTCGACATCAGTGTTCCGGCACCCCCAGGCCCGACGACGAGAACTTCGTCAAGAACAGTTCGGCCCACGTTTGTTCAGCGCGCCCGAGCTTAGCCCGTACTGACATATCGGTACTGAGCTCCAAACTCTGCCGCGCACAATAGCCGTCGACCCGCCATGCATCAGCGACCGTGGGGTGCCACGCTTGTAACACTCGGGACGCGCGAAGGTCAATCATGTTCGACATTTGAGTCGTCCGTATCGCCCTGCACAACGCCCGAATCGTCCGGGTCAGATCTCGATTCTCTGATGACGGGCCGCTCCGCATAGAAAATCGAGATCTGACCCCGGGTGACCCAGGTTGCCTGGGGCGGGGGGATTGACCGAGAATCCAAGTATCTGGATGCATGGCAATCGTGGCTATGTCGAGCTCGTTCGACCGGCAAATGTCGCGACCGCCCTTGCCGATGTGCTGGCAGGTTACGCCGTAGCTGGATTCGGCAGCCCGCGGACGCTCGCCTGGCTTCTGCTCTCGACGGCCTGCCTCTACGCCGGCGGGGTCGTCCTCAACGACGTGTTCGATCGAGACATCGATCGGATCGAACGGCCCGAACGCCCGATCCCGAGCGGGCGGGTGCCGGTGGCTACGGCGGCCAGTCTGGGCCTGGGCCTGCTCGCCGCAGGGGTTCTTTCCGCGACGCTGGCAACGGCTGCGGCAGCGGTAGTGGCCGCGGCAACCGCGGCCGGCGTGCTCCTCTACGACGGCTGGGGGAAGCGGCATGGCGTTCTCGGGCCGCTGAACATGGGCATGTGCCGAGGGCTGAACCTTTTACTGGGCGTATCGGCCGCCCCGGCGGTGCTGACCGAAGCCTGGCCGCTGGCGCTGCTACCCCTCACCTACATCACGGCGGTAACGGCGGTCAGCCGGGGGGAAGTCCACGGTGGACGCCGGGAAATTGCGGCTTTCGCTCTGGTATCCTTGAGTCTGGTGCTGGCGGCGCTCGCGGCGCTCGCGCTGGGTCGAGGCGGTGGATCGTGGGCCGGCTTCGCGTTCACGGTCGTGCTCGCGTGGCGGGTGCTGCCGGCGTTCTGGGCTGCCTACCAAACCCCTGAGGCGGGGCCGATCCGACACGCGATCAGGACGGGCGTCCTGTCGCTCGTGCTGCTCGACGCGGCGATCGGCGCTACGTATGGTGGCGCACTCTACAGCCTCGTGATTGTTGCGACCGGCGTGGCGGCCTGGTCGCTAGCACGGTTGTTTGCCGTGACGTAGGTACATCACGGTCGTTGTGTCCGCCTTCAGGCGGACGATCCTGGTCCGGCTGAAACCGGACACTACGAGAAGTCGGACACACTAGAGCCCGGACACGACGAATTGCCGGTACGGTTCGATTTTGACGACATGGATGTCATCAGGCAGAAGGTTCGCGTCGACTTCGAGTACCCGGTCTACTTCACGACCGGTGTCGTGACGCCGTCCAACCTGCTGCTGCGCGACGTCGTCGCGCGCGCCGCAGATCAGACGCCGTCACACCTCATTGTCGTCCTCGACCAGGGCGTCGTGGATTGCCATCCGAACCTGTGCGCTCAGGTCGCCGATTACGCGCACCGTCATCGCACGGTGCTCAACCTGGCGGCGCCAGTCCTCGTCGTCCCTGGCGGCGAGGCTGTCAAGAACGACCCGCGCCACGTGGACGACATACACCGCGCGATCAACGACGCTGGTCTTTGCCGACACTCCTACGTGGTGGCGATTGGCGGCGGTGCCGTGCTCGACGCGGCGGGCTACGCCGCGGCCACCGCGCACCGGGGGATCCGGCTCATCCGCATCCCGACGACGGTGCTCGCTCAAGACGACTCGGCGATGGGCGTCAAGAACGGCATCAACGCGTTCGGGAAGAAGAACTACCTGGGCACGTTCGCACCGCCGTTTGCCGTAATCAACGACGTCGCCTTCCTGCAGACGCTCCCCGATCGTCACTGGAGAGCAGGCGTGTCGGAAGCGATCAAAGCCGCCCTGATCAAGGACCGGGCGTTCTTCGACTTCCTGGAGAGCCAGGCGGCGGCGCTCAAGGCTCGCGACCTGGTGGCCATGGAACAGGTCATCAGGCGCTGCGCGGTGCTCCACCTGACGCATATCGCGAGCGGCGGCGATCCGTTCGAGCTCGGCTCGTCACGACCGCTCGATTTCGGCCATTGGTCCGCGCACAAGCTCGAACAGCTCACCGATCACCGGCTTGGCCACGGCGAGGCCGTCGCGATCGGGATCGCGCTCGACACGACGTATTCGTATCTGGCTGGCTTCCTTCCGGAAGACGACTGGCGGCGGATCATCTCGCTGCTGCCGGCGCTCGGCCTGTCGGTTTACGCACCGGAGCTCGACCAGAACCTGGACTCGGGGAACGATCCGACGAACGTATTGCGCGGACTGGACGAATTCCGGGAGCACCTGGGCGGCTCGCTGACCATCCTGATGTTGAGGTCGATTGGCGCGCCATTCGACGTGCACGAGATCCGCCGCGACGTTATGATCCGGAGCATCGGCGTGCTCCGAGATTTCGAGCACGCCCACCGTCTGCGCGAGGAGCGTCATGAGCGTCACACCCTCTCCGAGCCCGCTGAGCCCCAGGGAACTGGTGGATGAGTACTTCATCGAGAATCGCACAAAGGTGCTCGAGATCGCGGCCTTCCTCGATCGGCTGGACCGGGCCGACCCCTCGTATGCGAGCCGCGATTTCCGGATGAAGGCGTTCGCCGAGGCGCTCGCCGGGCTCAGCCGAACGAGCGGCCGCGTCGACCACATTCAACAGCTGCTGAGCGACCCGAGAGAGGGCCCGCTCGATGCGCTCGACCGCAAGAGCGCGCTCGGCGCCTACGATCGCTGGAGCGAGGAGGCGCGGTCATGAAGTACATCGATCATCACGCGCACATGGTCTCGCGCACGACCGACGACTATCAGCACATGTCGCTGTCGGGCTGCGTGGCGGTCACCGAACCCGCGTTCTGGGCAGGATGGGATCGCAGCCACGCGGACGGCTTCGAGGACTACTTTCGGCAGCTGACCGACTTCGAGCCCAAGCGCGCGGCGCTCTATCACATCCAGCACTACGCCTGGATGGCGATGAACCCGAAAGAGGCCGACGACCGCGTCCTCTCGCGCGAGGTGCTCAAGCGCATCCCGAAGTTCCTCGACCGGCCCACGGTGCTCGGCATCGGCGAGATCGGCCTCAACCGCGTCACGCGCAACGAGATCGAAACCTACACGGAGCAGATCGAGCTGGCGCTCGCCCACAAGCAACTGATCCTCATCCACACGCCGCATCTCGAGGACAAGCTGAAGGGCACGAAGATTTCGGTCGACGTGCTGCGGAGCTTCCCGACGCTCGAACCCGGCCGCGTGCTCGTGGACCATGCCGAGGAGCACACGCTCGGGATGATTCTCGACCACGGCTACTGGGCCGGCCTCACGCTCTATCCGCAAACCAAGGTCTCCGCCCAGCGCGCCGCCGACATCGTCGAACGCTTCGGTCCCGACCGGATCTGCATCGCCGGCGCCTGCGACTGGGGCCCGAGCGATTCGATGGCCGTCCCGAAGTTCATCATGGAGATGCGCCGCCGCAAACACTCCGAAGCGCTGATCCATCGCCTGGTGTTCGAGAATCCCGTCCAGTTCCTGAGCCAATCGGCGCGCTTCAGGATCCGGCCGGACCACGAACGGCAGGAAGTGGGAACGAGGTAACGGATCCTGGGTTATCCGGTGTCCACGGGAAGGCTACGAAGGTAACGGGGTCAACACGAAGGACCGAAGCCAACGAAGACGAACGAAGAAGACAGCTCTCGGCCGATCAGTATGTGTGGTCGCACCGCGCTTCGCGCGGTATGAGTGGAGACGATCACGAACAGAAGAGCGCGCGACCGAGCTTCACAATGCGCGCTCTTCTGTTCATGATCGTCTCCACTCATATCGCCGGCGTAGCCGGCGATGCGACACTCATGATCTCAGGCGTGAGGTCAGCGTGACAGCCTCCGTGCGTCTCCGTTCACTCCGTTTCTCCGTGTTGAACCCGTTGCCTCCGCGATCTCCGCGAACTCTTGACTCCTGACATTGCATATCCACCCCACCCCATTCCACCTCACCTACTGCACCAACATCCACGCGGCAGACGGCTGGAATGGCGTCTTCGCGAACCTGCGGAAGTACGCGCCGCCGCTCAAGGCGCGCTTCTCGCCGGCGGCGCCGTTTGGCGTCGGGTTGCGGTTGTCGGCGCGCGAGGCGCGTGAGCTGCTCGAGGGCGACCGATTGCGCGAGTTTCGCGGGTTCCTCGATCGCGAGGGGCTGTACGTCGCCATCATCAACGGCTTTCCCTACGGACCGTTCCACGGCACGCCGGTCAAGGCCAACGTCTACGCGCCCGACTGGCGCGACGAGGCCCGGGTCGACTACACGCTCGACTTGATCCGCATCCTGCAGGCACTCCTGCCCGATGGCATTGACGGCGGCGTCTCGACGGCCCCGCTTTCCTACAAAGCGTGGATGGCGGATGCCGGCGCCGAGGCGTGGGACGCCATGACGCGGAGCGTGGTGCGCGTAGCCGAGGAGCTGGTGCGCATCCGGCGCGAACACGGCACGCTCATCCACCTCGACATCGAGCCCGAACCCGATTGCGTCCTCGAGAATACCGAGGAGACGGTCGCGTTCTTCGAGCAGCGGCTGTTTCCCGCCGGCGCGCCGGTGCTCGCCGCGGCCCTTGGCGTCAGTCAAGACGACGCGAGGCGCTATCTTCAGGATCACATCAGGCTCTGCTTCGATTGCTGCCACTTCGCAGTCGAGTACGAGGACCCGGCGGCTGCGTTGGAGCGGTTGCAGGCGGCAGGCATTCGCATCGGCCGCGTGCAACTCAGCTCGGCCCTGCACGTCGATTTCCCGGACGACGCCCGACGGGCGGCGGAGGTCGCTGGCCGGCTGCGTCCATTCGCCGACACGACATACCTCCATCAGGTCGTCGAGCCACGAGGCGGAGGACTGCGCCACTACTCCGACCTCGACGTGGCGCTCGAGCACAAGGAGGCCGCGTCGCCGGCCGAGTGGCGAATTCACTTCCACGTGCCGCTCTTCGCGCGCGAGTACGACGCGTTCGGGTCGACGCAGGACTACGTGCGGAAGGTGCTCGCGCTCGCGATAGAGACGCCGTTCACCACGCACCTCGAGATCGAAACCTACACCTGGGACGTACTTCCGCCCGGCCTGAAGATGGACCTGGGTGAGTCGATCGCCCGGGAGTACCGATTGGGTGCTGCAGGCGATGGGGCACGAGTCCGACACACGCTCGTCCAATACTCGCTCGTCCAATAAATGACCCGAACGGTCGTCCTCAACGTGGTCGGCCTGACGCCAGGGATTGTCAGGTCCGCCGCGGCGCCGAACCTGGCGCGCTGGGCCGCGGGCGCGGTCGCTGACGCGCATTCGTCCGGCGTTCCCCGCCGTCACGTGCACGGCGCAGTCCGACTACCTCACCGGCCGCTTCCCCACCACTCACGGCATCGTCGGCAACGGATGGTACGCGCGCGAGGACGCCGAGATCCGGTTCTGGAAACAGTCGAACAAGCTCGTGCAGGCCCCGAAGATCTGGGAGCGCGTGAAGGAGCTCGACCCGACGTTCACCTGCGCGAACCTCTTCTGGTGGTACAACATGTATTCGACCGCGGACTACACCGTCACGCCGCGGCCGATGTATCCCGCCGACGGGCGTAAGCTGCCCGACGTCTACACCGCGCCCGGCGACCTGCGCGATGAGCTCCAGTCGACGCTCGGGACGTTCCCGCTCTTCAGCTTCTGGGGACCGAAGGCGTCGATCGAGTCGACACGCTGGATTGCCGAGTCAGCCAAGCACGTCGAGCGGAAGTTCTCGCCGACGCTGTCGCTCGTCTACCTGCCGCACCTCGACTACAACCTGCAGCGCGTGGGGCCTGGCGATCCGGCGGCGGCGGCCGACGTGCGGCAGATCGACGAGCTGTGCGGCGAACTGATCGGTTTCTACGAGGCGCGGGGGGTGCAAGTCGTCGTCCTGTCCGAGTACGGCTTGTGCGACGTCACAACTCCCGTACACGTCAACCGCGTGCTGCGGCAGCAAGGGCTCGTCGCCGTCCGCGAGGAGCTCGGCCTCGACGTGCTCGATCCCGGCGCGAGCGCGGCGTTCGCGGTCGCTGACCATCAGGTTGCGCATGTCTATGTCAACGACTCGCGCAGGCGCCACCAGGTGCGCGCGCTGCTCGAGAACACGCCGGGCGTGGAGCGGGTGCTCGACACCGACGGCAAGGCGGCGCACAAGATCGATCACGCGCGCGCCGGCGATCTCATCGCGATTGCCGAGCCGAAGGCGTGGTTCACCTACTACTACTGGCTCGACGACCAGCGCGCGCCTGACTTCGCGCGGACGGTCGACATCCACCGGAAGCCGGGCTACGATCCCGTCGAGCTGCTGCTCGATCCCGCGATCCGCGTCCCGGCGCTGACAGTCGGGTGGAAACTCGCAAAGAAGAGTCTCGGGTTCCGGATGTTGATGGACGTCATCCCGCTCGACGCGGCGCTCGTGAAAGGGTCTCACGGACGACCGGGCCTCGCCGGTGTCGACGATGGGCCGATCGTCATGAGCAGGCAAAAGCATCTGCTGCCGAGCGAGCCCATTGATTCGGTCGACGTCTACTCGCTCCTGCTCGCTCATCTCGGAGTGACCCATGCCGCCTGAAGACACTCTTATCGCCGAGATCGAGCGTTCGGTCCGCGACGAGCTCGCGTGGAACGATGCGCTCGGACAGATCCTCACTCGCATGAACGCCGACAGCGGCACGATTCACCTTCTCGGCGACGACGGCGTGCTGCACCTGAAGGCTGCGAGCGTGGGCATTCCGCAGGTCGTGCTGGACACGATCAGGGATGTGCCGGTCGGCAAGGGCATGGCGGGCCTGGCCGTCGAGCGCAAGCAGCCGGTCAACGCCTGCAACATCCAGACGGACGCCAGCGGCGACGTTCGGCCCGGCGCGCGAGCGACCGGGCTGCAGGGATCGGTCGTTGTTCCATTGTTGCACGGTGACAATGCGATCGGCGCGCTCGGTGTGGCGACTCGCCGCGAGCGGACGTTCACCGGCGAGGAGGAAGAGTTGCTGCTGGAGATCGGCCGCGTGCTGGCGCGCTATCGCTGATTGCAGCAAATCACTGCAGACGCAACTGTCACAAAGGCTGACAGGAGCTCTCCTGGCCTCCTGAATAATTGCTCTCCAGTTCAAGATCGCGGATCACGTGGGCGTCACGGGACGCGGATCTCTCGAGATTTTTGCGGATTCACGGGACGCGGATCTCGCGGATGCTGCACGTTTCGCGTCTTCAATCGCGCACTCGGGTGACCCACCATAGTGCGTGGCGCGGGCGAAGCGGCGCCGCAGGTGGATCACGGCATGGGCGGGACCGCTGGGCGTTCAAAGACCACTTCGGCGCGCGAATCTCCCGTGCCGCGGCCAATCAGCGCGCCGACGATGGCGGCGGGAACCATCATGTCACCGAACATGCTGATGGCAAACGGCAGGCTCGCGAGAGCGCCGATGGCCGCCCCGAGACACCCGCGCGCGCCCTTCGACATCTTCACGACTTTGGCCACCAGCACGATATCGGCGTGATCGGCGCTCCATTCCCTCCGGCCAACGGTCGGGTCCCAAAGCTCGAGGTCGAGCCGGTCGGCCGTGATCGCCACCAGCTTTCCGCGCACCGGACCCACCATCGACCAGTTGCACGATCAATTCGGAACCGCGCGGCAGACGGAGATCGGCGAGCTCGGTGACCGCAAGGCCTGCAGGCCGGATGATGGGCGGGTTCCTGGTGGCGCCCGCACAGCTGGCCGCACCGAGCGCAACGATCAGCGCGAGAGCGGTTCGGCGAACGAGGAGACTGCTCATGGACACCTCGACGCCATCATGGGCGCTCGAGGTGCTGAAGTCGTGAGAGAACCCTGAGCAAAGACTGAAACGTGCTCCGTGCGCGGCGGGAGGCACCTACCGGCGCGTTCGGGTGCGACGCGCCGATCGCGTTTTGGCCGTGCGACGCGGCGGGTCTACCGGCGTCGGAATCTCGATACCAGATCTCGACTTCGTAACCGTCGGGATCGATGAAGAACACGTAGGGTTCGCCGGGCACGAACTCCCCGTGCTCGCGGATCGTGCCGCCGGCCGCCCGAATCGCGTCCAGCGCCCGCGAGATGTCCGCCGGGCGACGAAGGCGAAAGCCGAAATGCGCGACACCTCCAAGCTTGCCGGCCTGGTGCGGCTTACGCTCGAAGACGAGCACGTCGCGGCTGCCGGGCGTCTGCGCCTGGACGAAGTCCTTCTGTTCGTACACGGGAACGACGCCGAGCACCGCCCGGTAGAACGCCAGCGACCGCTGCGGATCGCGGACCGCCAGCGCCACGTGCGTGAGCCCGTGCGTCTTCACAGGTGGCGCGGGGCGCGTGATCGCCGCACCCGCTCGCCGCGCAATCTCAGCGCGAATCGCGCGGCGGCATCGTCACGGCACCCGCACTGCCGCGCGTGGGCCGTGTGCCACGCGATCCGCTGCTCGAGCGTCGCACGCGCAGCCATCCGATGTGCCGCGTGCCAACGTCGATTGAGCTTCGCCATCTCACGACTCCAACGCGGGGACTGAGCCCCGACTGGAACTGACGACTGAGACTGTCGACTGAGACGAACGACTGGAACTGACCGACTGAGACTGCCGACTGAGACTGCCGACTGCGACTAACGACTCACGACTGCCGATTGACGACTGACCCTATCGTGACTCTCGCTATCCCCATCACCACTCCAGGAATGATGAGCGCCCCGAGAAACGCGACGAGGAACGAATTCATGCTCATCGAGAACGCGCCGAACGCAGCGTAGCCGATCGCGATGCCGAGATTCGACAGCGACGTGAGCGCGAGGAATCGCGGAAATGGCGCGCGCACGAGGCCGGCGAAGATCACGCTCGCTTCGGCCAGAACCGGCACGGGCCGGCAGATGATGATCGTCCAGTCGCCATACCGCTGCCCCAGCCGATCCGCACGCGCGATCCCGTCCTCGCCGACGAAGCGTCGCGCGAACCCCGAGAAACGCGCGCCGAGCCAGTATCCAATCACACAGGCCACCATCATGCCCGCCCACACCACCGCCGCGCCGCGCCAGAAGCCCAGCAGCACTCCGGCGGCCGTCGACACGATGCTCGACGGTACCGGCAGAACCACATCGAGCGCGAGCAATCCGAAAATGGACGTCGACGCCAGCCACGTGGCGGCGTCACCCTGCGTCATTCGTGCCGAGAAGGCGTTGAACTCGCTCTCGAACAGGAAAAACGGCACGAGGACGAGACCGATGAGCACGACCCAGATGACCGCCCAGCGCATGTCCAGAAGCCTATCAAATGATCATCGACGTCCGTCGGGGCCGCTCCGTGATGTGTGCGCCGATGTAGAATTGGCGCGGACACGTCGCCATCATGTGCGTCGGATCAGGAGGCAGACAAGTGATGAGAACTGCACTATTTCGGATCAGCGTTGCAACGGCCCTGGTGGCCGCCGGGTACGTCGCGGGCCGGCTGACACCGGAGCCCGTCGTGGAAGCGGCGCAGGCCGGCCGGATTTTCGAGATGCGGACCTACACCACGAACGAAGGCAAGCTGCCGAACCTCCAGGCCCGCTTCCGCGATCACACGCTCGGCTTCTTCAAGAAGTACGACATGACCAGCATCGGCTACTGGGTGCCCGCGGACGGACCGACGTCCCAGACGACGCTCGTCTACATCCTGGCCCACCCGAGCCGCGAGGCCGCCAAGGCGAACTGGGGCAAGTTCGGAGCGGATCCCGAATGGCGGAAAGTCGCCGCGGCATTCCCAGGTCGACGGCACGATCCTGGCCAAGCCGCCGGAATCGGTCTTCCTCAACGCCACGGACTACTCGCCGATCAAGTAGAGGCGCGGCAGGGATCTCTGATCCCTGAACCTTGGAGGCCTTCTCCACCACGCTATGAACCGACGCACCGTGCTCCTGATCGGCGCGCTGGCCCTGGTGCCGGCTCTGTGGGTGCTGCCGCCGGCGCCTTCGGCGCAGACGTCCGCGAGCCGCCTCCCGGCACGTCTCACCGGTCAGGAATTCTTCACGCTCATGACCGAGTTGTCGGAGCCGGGCGGTTTCTTCCGCTCCGACAACCTGGTCTCGAACGAGCTGTTCATGCAGCGCGTCATCCCCGAGCTCACGCGCACCGTCAGGCCAGGCCGCGTCTACCTTGGCGTCGGGCCGGAACAGAACTTCACCTACATGGCAGCCACCAGGCCGTCGATGGCGTTCATCATCGACGTCCGTCGAGGAAACCTGCAGCTGCACCTGATGTACAAGGCGCTCTTCGAGCTGTCGGTCGACCGGGCGGACTTCGTCTCGCGTCTGTTCTCGATGAAGCGCCCGGCCGGACTCGGACGCGCCTCGACGGTGCAGAACATCTTCGATGCCTACGCCGACCCCCGCCTGCGGAACCAGGAGATCTACAAGCAGAACCTGAGGGCGATGCGACGGCTCTACGTCAAAAAGGACGAAACGGGGCTGCCGGAACGAGACCTGAAGGGAATCGAGGAAATCTACCAGGCGTTCGCCACGCGCGGGCTGGACATCCACTACGAAGTGACGCCGGGAAGCGCGGGGTCCTTCCCGAGCTACGCCGAGCTGATGGTGGCCACTGACGACGCGTCGCGTCCACGTGGGTACCTCGCAAGCGAAGAGAACTTCGCGCTCATCAAGAACCTGCACAGCCGCAACCTGATCGTGCCGGTCGTCGGCAACTTCGGCGGTCCCAAGGCCATTCGGGCGGTCGGCAAGTACCTCAAGGCTCACGGCGCCGTCGTCGGGGCCTTCTACGTGTCGAACGTCGAGCAGTATCTGATGCGCGAGGGCGGCATGGACGAGTTCTGCGCCAGTGCGGCCTCGCTCCCGCTCGACGAGTCGAGCACGTTCATCAGGAGCGAACGGGGCGGGCTCCCGTCGCGCCGCGGCGGCACCCCCACTCGCGGCGCCTTTGGCGGCTTCAGCTCCAAGCTGGAGAGCATGCTGCTCGAAGTGAAAGGGTGCACGAGATAGCTTCCAGCTGCCCGCTGCCAGCTTCCAGCTAAGAGCTTTCAGAGCTAAGTCCTCCGACTGAGATTCGAATGCCCTAGCTGGAAGCTGGAAGCGGGAAGCGGGAAGCCGAAAGCCTATTTCAGCAGAAACGCCCGTCGCTTCTCGATGAAGCTCTTGAGGCTTCGCTCGTCGCCATCGGTCTCGGCCTTGAACGCCTCGGTGCTGTATAGCTTCCGGGTATCTTTCTTCACGTCCTCGGCGATGAGGGCCTGCAACTGCTGCACGCGCGGACCGAGCGTCTTCCAGTCCATGTGCTTCTGCGCGATGTCGCGCACGTAGGACAGATACCGCTCGCGCAGCGCAGGGACCGCCAGCAGCTTCGAGCGCAGCGGCTTGGTCGTGTCGTCGAGGCCGACGAGCGGGTCGAGCTCCGCGGTCGCCGGCGCGCCGAACATGCCGCGTCCACCCCGTCCGCGACCTGGACCGAACATGCCATCTGGCGGCGGACCACCGCGGCCAGGTCCACCCGGCCCGCCTGGCCCGAAGCCCGGAGGAGGGCCGAATCCGCGCCCGCCTTCGTCCGCGAGACCTTCATTCATGTCGTGCGGGATGACGTGGAAGCGGCCCTTCTCGTCCTGATAGATGCTGTAGTCGCTCGCGCGCGTCCAGTAGCCGTCGCTGTTGACGAGTGCGTTGTCGAGCGCCAGGAACTTCAGGGCGCCGTCGATGTCGAAGATTGGACCGAGCGCAGCTTCGAGCTTCTCGGCCGGCGTCTCGTTCAACACCTTGAAGAGGTGGATGAGGTCCGCCCACGATTTGGCGATGTCCTTCGACTTGATCTCGTAGGTCTGCTTATAGAGGGCCGCGTCGTCGCCCAGGTACTCCATGCCGCCGCGGCCACCGGGACGTCCGGGCACCTTCCAGCGCGCCCCCTTCGTGCTCTTGAAGTAGTCGCGCGTGAAATCGGTGTTGAACTGCTGCGCGTTCACATACACGCCCCAGCTTTCGCCGTTGATCACGACGCGCGCGTAATTCGCCCTTGGCGCCGGGATGTACTGCCGGGCAATCTCGGAGTATAGGACCGCGCGGACAAACGTCGGATCGCCGTTGGCGTTGAGGAGGTTCAGCGTGCGGTAGTTGTCGAGCACCTGCTTGTCGTCGACGAAGTCGAAGGTCAGATTCAGTGAGCGCTTCGACCCTTCGGGCACCATCATGTACGACGAGGCTCCGCGGAAGTGGACGCCGACGTTCTTGTAGGTCTTCCCATCGACGGTGGCAATCGCGGGCACATCGACGTCGGTGTTGTTGAAGGCGGCGAGCTCCTGCTCCCAATCGGCGTTCTCGAACTGCAGAAAGATCGTCCGGAGCGCGCCAGGGTCGTAGAGCGGCGTCGATGGCGGATAGTTCTTGACGTCACCGGGCGCCAGTTTTGGTCCAGGGGAGCCTGGGGCCATGCCACCGCGCCCGAACCCTCCGGGGCCGCCGCCTCGACGACCGAAGCCACGGCCGGCAGGCTCGGCGGCAAGGGACTCGCGCGCGGCCTTACGCTCAGCGTTGTCGAGACGGCCGTCGCGGTTCTTGTCGAACTGCGCGACGATCTTGCGTTCCCCGCCGAAGCCGCCAGGCCCGAACGGAGGCGGCCCTTGGAATCCACCGGGGCCGGGGCCAGGCGGCTGGCCTTGGGCCGGGGGCGGACCCTGTACCTGCGCGCGCACGGGCGCCTGAAGAATCGTGGTGAGCAGCAGGTAGCCGCTCAGCCCGGCCACCACCCCCAACAAGCCCGCCTGCATCATCGTGACCCACAGCGCGTTTCGGCGATTCTCGTT
Organism: uncultured Acidobacteriota bacterium; assembly: GCA_963776315.1. Classification (GTDB taxonomy): domain Bacteria; phylum Acidobacteriota; class Vicinamibacteria; order Vicinamibacterales; family 2-12-FULL-66-21; genus DATBJJ01. The sequence goes on along the minus strand of CAVZMJ010000025.1, from coordinate 59,007 downwards.
CGACATAGCTTCTATTCCTTCGTGCCTGTTTCAGGTTGCTACCGGTCTTCAGTCGCTTCCCGGTTGATCGAGACGCTCTGGACGCCCTCGATTCGGTTGAGGGCTTTCACCAGCTCGCCGGCCGACGGCTCCTTGTCGAGCTCGATCCGGTAGGTGGCCTCGATCGCCATGCCCTGTTTCGCGGTCGACATGGTGACGAGCCGCCGGCTGCGGACGTGAGCCGACAGAGCCGGCGCGAGCACGCTCTCCACGTCGTGTCCGAGGCCAACCCTGATCTGGAGCAGATACGTGATCTCGCTCTCGACCGCAGTCTGGCGCCATTTCATGAACCAGGCTGCCGCGCCGACGACGGCGATTCCGCTCAACGCAACCGAGGGGTGACCGGCGCCTGCCGCCATCCCGACCGCCACGGCAAAGATGACGAATGCCGTGTCCACGGTATCGCGCACGACCGTTCTGAAGCGCACGATCGACAGGGCGCCCACCAGGCTGAACGCGCGTGCCACGTTGTCGCCGATGACCTGCGTCACCATCGCGATGAGGATCGCCAGCAGCACGAGCGTGACCGACAGAGACGACGAGGTCTCGCTGGCCGGCCGGGTGCGCTGATAGATCCAGGCGACGACGCCGCCGAGGAGCATCGAGCCGACGAGCCGCGCCAAGACGATGAGCGGGCCGCCTGCCGCCTGCAGCTCTCCTCGCAGGAACTCAGGCATAGAGCGCGTCGGTTCCACTGCCTGGCGCGGCCTGCGTTGGTACGGCCTGGCCACTCGCGACCACGCCGAGCCGGTACTTCGACGCCGACTGCGGTGTGAGCGCGAACTCTTCGACGAGTTGCCTGAAGATGGCGGGCGGTGCGCCTCGGTACTTCAGCTCGAGAATCAGACGGCCGGGCATCGCGGGCATCGGCAGCACCTCGGCCGCGCGAGAGAATCTGGCGGTGCTCGTCGGGATTGCCTGGAGATCCGAGTCGAGCGTCAGGCGGACCTGTTCTCCATCGCGCATGACGCCCCGCGCCATCCGCGTGTAGGCCACCTGGCAGACCGGGCGCAGGCGCCGGGCCGTGACCCGACGGTGGAACCAGTACCCAGGCCAGTCGGCGCCGACCGCAGACTCGATCAGTCGTGGGAGCGCCGCGAGCGACAGGATCGTGCGCCGCTTCGCGAGCACCGCCGGCTGGCGCATCTTGCGCTCGAGAAAAACGGTCTGTTCATCGCCGTATCGGCGAATGCGATACTTGCTCCGGCCGAACGAGCCGCGGCGGTAGAACACATCGAACGCATCGGTATCGAAATAGACGCTCGTGGTGTGGTACTCGTCGCCGAACTGCCCGCCGCCGTGGGGATCGGGGTCGAGATGGGTTCGAGCCCACTGGCGAATCATGCCAGCCTTGTGGGCGTCGACGACGAACTTGACCTCGCGCGCCTGCGGTCGGACTTCCCTGATATGTGCCATGTCGCTCGTAGGATACGGTGCGAGCGGCATGCCAGTTACACGGTTTTTACGCGGTCGACATAATGTCACCGGACTGACACAGATCTGACACAGAATCGCGGCTCGCGGTTGGCTTCTGGCGGTTGCTAACTAGCCGCGGCTGTGGTTGGACCAACCGCCAGCAGCCAGCAGCCAGCCGCCGACTAAAGAATTTTCCCCGGATTCATCAGCCCCCGGGGGTCGAGCGCCTGTTTGATGGCTCGCATGGCCTCGAGCGCCTCGCCGTGCTCGCGCGCGAGGTAGCGCATCTTCCCGATGCCCACGCCGTGCTCGCCCGAGCAGGTGCCGCCCATGTCAATCGCCCGGTGGACCAGGCGTTCGTTCAGGCGCCGCGCCTCTGTCATCTCTTCCGGCCGGTCCGGATCCACTAAATAGAGCATGTGGAAATTGCCATCTCCCACATGCCCCACGAGCGTCCCAGTCAGCGACGACTCGTCGAGATCGCGCTTCGACTCGACGATGCAGTCGGCGAGGCGGGAGATTGGCACGCAGGCGTCTGTCGTCCAGGCCTTGGCGCCGGGCCGGAGGGCGAGCGACGCGTAGTACGAGTCGTGGCGGGCCTTCCAGAGGCGGGCGCGGTCTTCGGGGCGCGTGACCCACGCGAAGCCAGACCCCTGGTTCTCGGCAGCGAGCGCCTGCACGGTTTCCGCCTGGTCGCCGACCTCGCGCTCGGTGTGGCCGTGAAACTCGAAAAAGAGGGTTGGCAGCACCGGATAGTCAAGCTTCGAGAACCGGTTGATCGCGTCCATCTGCACTTCGTCGAGGAGCTCGATGCGCGCCACCGGCACGCCGAGCTGGATGGTCGCGATGACGGTCTTCACCGCCGAATCGATGCTCGGGAAGCTGCAGACCGCCGCGGCCACGGCTTCGGGCAGCGGCTGCAGCCGGACGGTGACCTCGCTGATGATGCCAAGCGTGCCTTCAGAACCCACGAACAGTCGCGTCAGGTCATAGCCGGCCGAGGACTTGCGCGCGCGGCCGCCGGTCGTGATCGCCCGGCCATCGGCCAGAACCACCGTCAGCCCCCGCACGTTCTCCCTCATCGTCCCATAGCGAACGGCCGTCGTGCCCGAGGCGCCTGTCGCGGTCATCCCGCCGAGCGTGGCGTCGGCGCCGGGGTCCACGAAGAAGGTCAGGCCCGTGTTGGCGAGATGCTTGTTCAATTGTCGATGCGTCACGCCTGCCTGCACCGTCGCGTCGAGATCGTCGACGCTGACGCGCAGCACTTGATTCATCTGCGTCAGGTCCACCGAGATGCCACCCCGGAGCGCGAGGACCTGCCCCTCGAGCGACGTGCCGGCGCCGAATGCGACGATAGGAATGTTTCGCTCGGCCGCGGCGCGGACGATCGCGCTGATCTCCTCGGTGGTCCGTGGATAGGCGACGAGATCTGGTGCGGCGGGCGTGTGATAGGACTCGCCATGGCTGTGGTGGTCGCGGACCGCGGCCGCCGCGGTGACGCGCTCGCCGAGCAGATCCCTGAGGGCCACGAGGAGGTCGCCGGTGACGGCCGTTGACGCCGCGTTCATGTGGCTCAATACTAACCGCTCACCGGGAGCCACGACATCACGTATCAGCTTCGATGCGCACGGATGTTCACGATGGGTCCCGGAGAGGTTTTCTTCGCGTTCATCGGCAGTCACGAACCCTGGCCGTCGGCCCGTTCAGCCTGTTGTCTGGTCTATGAGATAGCTTCTTACCTCCCCGGGAGCCAGTCTGGCTTCAGCGCCAGGGTCGGACCGGGGCACGGCCGGGGTCAGACCGGGGTCAGACCGGTTCCTGGCGACGCAAACTCACCACGTCAATCTCGACGCGACCTGAAACTGACTTTCGATTTGCGGCGCGCCGAGCGCCGCACGGTACACTACCCAACCATGCTCCGAGCTCGAATCGTCATTGCCTGCCTCCTCGCTGCGGCGCCGGGGACTGCCGCCGCCTCCGGGCATGGGCCGGTCTTCGGCGGAGCCCCTCCGACGCTCGGCCGAGGCGGGTGGCAGCTCGATCAGGCCTGGATGGGACGGCTCGGCCAGGGGAACAACGACGACGAGCAGATGCTCCGAACGATGCTGAGCGTGGGGATCACCGAAGACCTGCAGATTTCGGGCTCGCTGCCGATCACCCTGAACTCGGGAACCTACATGACGAGGGGCCGCGCGATGGCGATGATGTCGTCGAATCAGGACATCGAGGCCATCCTGGGATGGCGATTCCAGCGGCGGGCCGTTGGCGCCGGGGCGCGGCTCGAATCGACCGTCTTTGTCGGCGGCGCGGCGCCGTTGCAGGACTACCGCCCGGATGGCATGCGGGCCGCGCCATCGCTGTACGCCTCGGTGGCGACCGGCTACGCGTCGCGGGCCCACTACCTGTGGGTGGGCGGGGGCTATCAGTACTTCGGCGAGCGGCAGGGCGATCAAATGGGCGACACCGTGTTCTTCAGCGCTGTCTACGGCTATCGTCCGCCGTTTCTGCGCGTCGACTACCCGAAGCCGGATCTGCGGTTCTTCGTCGAAGCCGTCGGCGAACGCACGGCCCGTGGTATTCATCACGGATTCGAGTACGCCGTGAGCGGCGGGGATTCCGTGCTCATCGGCCCGAGCGCGCTCCTGCTCTACAAGCAGTACGGGCTCGAGGCGGGCCTCCTCTTCCCGGTCTATCAGCAGGCAGATTTTCAGCCGGACGAAAAGTTTCGCTTCGGTATCAACTTCACGTACTTCTTCTGGCGGAAATAGAGACAAGGATGTTCGTGCCGGGATCGTGTGGGGCGTGGCCAGGAGGCCAAATCGGCAGCGCCTGCGGCCGCGGCGAGCGAGCGCAGCGAGTCGAGCCGCCGCGAGCGGGGGTGGGGCCCCGCGAGCATTGAGAAATGATGACCCTATGCGCACTTCCACACCGTTGTCGATTGTTCTAGTCCTCCTCCTGCTTCTGCCGCTGAACGCTCACGCCGAGTACACACGCGTCGAGCTCAAAATTCTCGGGATGGATTGCGCCATCTGTGCGCACGGCGTGCGGGTGGCGGTTCAGAAAGTCGATGGCGTGGAGTCGGTCGAGCTGTCGCTCGAACGAGCGCAGGCCGACATCCGACTCCGCAAGGGCAACGTCGTATCGCTCGATCGATTCCGGCAGATCGTCAAGGCCAACGGGTTCGAGCCGAAGCAGGCGACAGTCACCGCATTCGGAACGGTTCGCGACGTTGGTGGGAAACTGACCTTCGAAGTTACCGGCGTGACGAGTCCGCTCGTCATCGCTGCGAGCACGAGTGCACCGACAGCCTACAAACAGCTCAAGAGCGCAGCCGACGCGAAGAGTACGTTCGTCTTTGAGATCGTCGGAACCGTGGAGAAGAAGGGCGACGTCGAGGAGATTGTCGTCGCGAGCGTCAAGGAGAGTCGATAGACGCGAGCCATCGCCCCATGCACCGCTCGGTCCGGGGCGCGCTGATGGCGTGCCGCCGGAGTGGGCCGGTCGGATCGGGCCTCTCGCTTCGCGGCGCGGAAAAACACCCTCGTCGCGCAGTTCTTACGGAAACGGCGGCGGCTCGGGTGAGCCGACCCCCGGTAGAGCATCGGTTCGGCAACGAGATCAAGTGACGTCCTGGGACGAATCGGCGCCGCCGCCGGACGGTTACGCGACGAGGGCGTTTTAGGACTATCGCGGATCGCGCCGCTCAGAGGTCGGCCCGATCCGCCCGGCCCGCTCCGGCGAGAGTCTGGACGCGCGCCGGCACTCGGTCCGGACCGAGTTAGATCGTGTCCACAGAGCGCCCATCCGCAAGCAAGATAGACTACGAGGCAACTCCGTCGGCAGGCCCCCGGAGGTCACCGCCTCGGCATGAACAAGAAGCAGCTCAGCGAACGCGACATCTGCACCAAGTTCATCACTCCCTCGCTCAGGCAGGCGGGATGGGACGAGATCACGCAGCTCCGCGAGGAAGTCAGCTTCACCAAGGGCCGGATAATAGTCCGGGGCAAACTGGTGACGCGTGGGAAGGCCAAGCGCGCCGACTACATCCTCTACTACAAGCCGAATATCCCGCTCGCCGTGATCGAGGCCAAGGACAACAACTGCAGCGTGGGCGACGGCCTGCAGCAGGCGCTTGGCTACGCGGAAACGCTGAAGCTGCCTTTCGCGTTTTCGTCCAACGGCGATGGTTTCGTTTTTCACGACGGCACTCAGAGTGGCGGCGAGATAGAAAAGAATCTGCGTCTCGACGAATTCCCTTCCCCGGCCACCCTCTGGAATCGGTACCGGGAGTCGAAAGGCCTTCCGCCAGAGTCCGAATCCATCGTCCTCCAGGACTACTTCAACGACGGCAGCGGCAGGGCGCCTCGGTACTATCAGGCGGGCGCGGTCAACGCGGCTACGGAGGCCATCGCGAGAGGCCAGAACCGGCTGCTCCTCGTGATGGCCACCGGCACAGGCAAGACCTACACGGCCTTCCAGATCATCTGGCGGCTCTGGAAGGCGGGCCGCAAGAAGAGAATTCTCTTCCTCGCCGACAGGAACGTGCTCATCAACCAGACGATGGTGAACGACTTCCGTCCGTTTGGCGCAGCGATGGCGAAGCTGAGCACCGGGAGCAAGGTCATCGAACGCGAGGACGGGACGGCCGTCGACTTGCCGATCGCCATCGACAAGAGGCGGCGCATCGACACGTCGTACGAGGTCTATCTCGGCCTCTACCAGGCGATCACCGGCCCCGAGGATCGGAAGAAACTGTTCCGTGAGTTGTCGCCGGACTTCTTCGACCTGATCGTCGTGGACGAATGTCACCGCGGCAGCGCCGACGAGGACTCGGCCTGGCGGGAAATTCTCGAGTACTTCTCGTCAGCCACGCAGATCGGGATGACCGCGACGCCGAAGGAGACCGAGTACGTCTCGAACATCCACTACTTCGGCAAGCCCGTCTACAGCTATTCGTTGAAGGATGGCATTCAGGACGGATTCCTGGCGCCCTATAAAGTCGTCAAGGTCCACATCGATCGTGATATCGAGGGCTATCGACCGGAGCCGGGCAAGGTGGACCGCGACGGCAGGGAGGTCGAGGACCGGATTTACAACCAGAAGGACTTCGATCGCACGCTCGTCATCGACGACCGCACGAAGCTCGTCGCCAGGAAGGTGTCCGACTTTCTGAGGGAGAGCGGCGACCGCTTTCAGAAGACCATCGTGTTTTGCGTCGACACGGAGCACGCGGCGCGCATGCGGAAAGCGCTCGTCAACGAGAACAGCGACTTGGCGGCGCAGTTTCCGCGCTACGTGATGAGGATCACGGGCAATGACGACGAGGGCGTCGCGGAGCTCGACAACTTTATCGATCCGGAGACTCGATTCCCCGTTCTGGTGACCACTTCGAGGCTGGTGTCGACCGGCGTCGACGTTCAGACCTGTCGGGTGATCGCCATCGACCGCGAAATCGGCTCGATGACCGAGTTCAAGCAGATCATCGGTCGCGGAACGCGCATCCACGAAGACAGCAAGAAGTACTATTTCACGCTGATTGATTTCCGGAAGGCCACGAACCACTTCGCCGACCCGGACTTCGATGGCGATCCGGTGCAGGTCTACGTGCCCGGGCCGGACGACCCAGTGACCCCGCCAGACGATGTGGCACCCGGCGGCGATGGCGAGCCAGTTCCACCGGCGCCAGGCGACGATGAAGTCGTGATCGACGGAGGCGGGCCTGCCGCCGCTCGATGACGGCCCTACGGCGGTGCGGAAGATTTTCATCGACAACGTCGCGGTGTCGATTGTCGCGGAGCGCGTCGAGTATCTGGACGGCCAGGGCAAACTCGTGACCGAAAGCTTGAGGGACTTCACGAAGAAGGAGCTGCGCAAGCGCTTCGCCAGCCTCGACGCGTTCCTGACCAGGTGGCGCAGCACGGATCGGAAGCAGGCCGTTATCGAGGAGCTGGAGGACGCGGGCGTTCCGGTAGACGCCCTGTGGCGGGAGATCGGTGTCTACCTCGATCCGTTCGATATGCTGTGCCACGTGGCGTACGACCAGCCGCCCCTGACGCGCCGCGAACGGGCCGACAACGTCCGCAAGAAGGATGTCTTCACGAAATATGGTCAGCAGGCGAGGGCGGTGCTCGAGGCACTCCTGAAGAAATACGAGGACGAAGGCGTGATGAACCTCGACGACCCGAGGATTCTGTAGGTGACGCCGTTCGCCTCGATGGGAACGCCGCTGCAGCTCATCAAGCAGTTCGGCAGCCGGACCGACTTCGAGCGCGCCGTCCGCGAACTGCAGTCCGCGTTGTACGAGGGAGCGGCCTAGACAGAAGCGATCTCATAAACGGCGCGAACGAGCGGCAGCGCCCGCCTACGCGCCGTAGGCGCTTCGGCGAGGTCTCGCCGTAGCTTAGAGACTGTGACGAAATAACTGATTGATTCCACTGGGCGGATGATGTAACGTCCGGCACGTGGATCGCCAGACGCTCCGGCGCAAGTACCGGGCGCTTCGGCCGGTGTTGACGGAGCGGTCGCGACGCATCTGGGCGGCGAGTGAAGCGGCCGCGCTGGGACACGGCGGGATTGGGATCGTTGAAGCCGCGACCGGGATTTCGCGATCGACGATCAGCCGAGGTCTCCGGGAACTGGAGGCCAAGGAGACGCTGGGACCCGAGCGCACGCGCCGCCTCGGCGGGGGGCGCAAGCGCACGGTCGAGAAGGACGCCGGGCTCGCGGCCGATCTCGACCACTTGGTGGAGCCCACCACCTCCGGCGATCCCGACTCGCCTCTCCGCTGGACGTCGAAGAGCGTGCGTCATCTGGCGACCGAGCTGCAGGCCCTGGGCCACGCGGTCAGCTACCGCCTCGTGAAGGATCTCCTGCACGCCGCCGGGTACAGCTTGCAGGCGAATCGCAAGACGCGTGAGGGCCCGCAGCATCCCGACCGCGATGCCCAGTTTCGGTACCTGAACGACCAGGTCCGGCGCTTTCAACGCCAGCATCGTCCCACGATCTCCGTCGACACCAAGAAGAAGGAACTGGTGGGCGACTTCAAGAATGCGGGGCGCGAGTGGCGCGCGCGGGGCCACCCCGAGCCGGTGCGGGTCCACGATTTTCTGATTCCCGAGCGGGGCAAAGCCGTCCCGTATGGCGTCTACGACCTCGCGCGCAACGAGGGCTGGGTCAGTGTCGGCATCGATCACGACACGGCGAGCTTTGCCGTGCACGCCATTCGCCGCTGGTGGACACGCATGGGGCGCGACGCGTATCCCGACACGTCGGCGCTCCTGATCACGGCCGATGCCGGGGGCAGTAACGGTCCGCGTGTGCGTTTGTGGAAGTGGGAACTCCAACAGTTCGCCACGCGTACGGGGCTGGCGATCACGGTCTGTCACTTCCCACCGGGCACCAGCAAGTGGAACAAGATCGAACACCGGCTGTTCTCCCACATCGCCATGAACTGGCGGGGCAACCCGCTCGTCGATCTCGTCACGATTGTGAACCTGATTGGGGACACGACCACCGCGGCGGGCTTACGCGTGCGGTCCGAGATCGACCGCGGCCAGTACCCGCAGGGGGTCCTCATCACGGACGACCAAATGGCGCGCCTCCACCTCGAGCCGCATGCGTTTCACGGTGACTGGAACTACACCATCCGCCCCGTGACGCGGCAGCACATTGAGTCAGTTATTTCGTCACAGTGCCTTAGCGGAGGCGGAAGTGAGCCACGCGAACGGAGCGCGCCGGCGCACGCGGCGCGCGAGAGAGCGTGTAGGGGGGTTCCGGGGGGCGAAGCCCTCCGGAGAAGATCGATGTCTGTTCGGAACACTGTCAAATCCATCCAGGACGTCATGCGCCAGGACACTGGCGTCGATGGCGATGCCCAGCGCATCTCGCAGTTCCGAAGCGGCGTCCAGTGATTTCGTCATTTCCCTTTGTAACATCGTCTTTTCTGACGCTCGAGACTGCCCTCGTTTGCACGAACCAGCGTCGGGCCCTCTTCGGCGACGCTTCACCCGAGAAGTCCACGCACGAAGGACGCTGGACTCATGGGCGGCCAATCTGGAACGCATGGAGTGATACCGCAGCGAGTGCCTCGCAAAACCTGTCAAGATCTTTTCGCGCCAGAGCGCAAGAAATCTCATCCGGGCCAGGCCGACGGCGCGAGTGCAGGAACGCGCGAAACACTCACCGAGCCGGCGCGAGCGGGTCGGGTCTGGTCGACCTCTGAGCGGCATGATCAGCGAAGAAGCTAAAACGGCCCCGCAGCGGTTCCGACCGGCGACGGCGCTGCTTTCGTCCCAGGCGGTCATGCGACCTCGTTATCCAACCGATTGTGGGCTGTCGCGCGGATCGCCTCAGCCGGCGCCGTCATCGTGAGCACAGCCGCGGAGGGGCCGTTTTTCCATGACGCGAAGCGGGAGGCCCGAGCCGACCCGCTCGCGCCGGCGTCGCAGCGCACCGCGCGGTCTCCGTGCGGGTACCAAACCGCAAGAAATCTCATCCGGGCCAGGCCGACGGCGCGAGTGTAGGACCGCGCGGAACACTCACCGAGCCGGCGCGAGCGGGTCGGGTCGGGCCGACCTCTGAGCGGCATGATCAGCGAAGAAGCTAAAACGGCTCCCGCAGCGGTTCCGATCGGCGGCGGCGCCGCTTTCGTCCCCGGCGACCACTCCACCTCGGGGCCCAACCGATGCCCGCCCGGCGTCCGGCCAACCCCAGCCGGCGCCGTCATCGTGAGCACAGCCGCGGAGGGGCCGTTTTTCCATGACGCGTCCCTCGACGCTCGGGACGCCCTGAGCCCCGTCGAAGGGCGAAGCGGGAGGCCCGAGCCGACCCGCTCGCGCCGGCGTCGCAACGCACCGCGCGGTCGCCGTGCGGTACCAAACCGCAAGAAATCTCATCCGGGCCAGGCCGACGGCGCGAGTGTAGGACCGCGCGGAACACTCACCCGGCCGGCGCGGCAGGCGTAAGACAGCGCACCACGCTGCTACACTCCCCCATGGGCTCAACGGCCATCGCCGGCTGGATCGCGCACGTCGCCTTCTGGACGCTCGTCATCCTGGGCGCATGGTCCGAAGACCTTCAGCCGAAGAGAATCGCGGCCTTTCTGATCCTGTGGCTCATCGGATTGTTCGGCCTCCCCCTCGTCCCCTACGGCGCCGGAATGTTCACATCCTACGTGGCAGTGCTCGACGTGGCGCTGGTCTTCATCGTCCTCAAGAGTGATGTCTGGCTCACGGTCATCTTCATCCTGTCGGGCCAGGGCGAGGCGACGATCGACACGCGGACCGTACCGCTTGCGGCCGGCTCGACTCTCTACGTGCCGCAGGGCACGTGGCACGGCGGCCGCAACACCGGACGCGAGGCCTTGGCGTGTGTTGCCATCTACTCGCCGTCAGGCTTCGAGGGCTACTTCCGGGAAATCGGCAGGCGCGCGCCAGACGATCCGCCGCGGTCGAGGACGCTGAGAGGAGCGGCAGGCGCTCGACGCGCGATTCGGGATTCGCTGCCGCCGCTGACCGGGGGAGGCGTGCTCGCCTCTCACCGCGTGAACGCTCGAGGCAGTCCTCGCAGCCCGCTGCGCGTTTCATCGCGCGCCGTCGCGATCGAGTCGAGGTCTGTGCACGATCCGGCCACGACCACTACCTCGTCAGGTACTTCTTCACGTACGCCATGCCGTCAGCGGCACTCTGCATCGCGTTCACCGCGAAGTTGCCGCCCTGCTCGACGAAGAAGTGCGTCATGCCCGACAAATCGGTGTCGGGCCAGATGCGCGTGTAGTCGATGGTACCGTTGCCGAGCTCGGTGTAGTCGCGGCTGACCTTGTGCATGTCCTTGACATGCCACATCACGAAGCGTCCGGCCGCCCGCCGGAACAGGGCGTGCGGCGGCTCGTTCGTGTCGTGTGCGTGCCAGTAGAGATCGATCTGCAGCTTGACGAGCGCCGGGTCGGTCTCCCTCAGGATGATGTCGTAGGGAAGCTGTCCGTTCTGGGGGATGAACTCGCCGCCGCCGTTGTGATACGCGACCTGGAGTCCGGTCTTGGCCAGCCGCGCGCCGATCGCGTTCAGGTGGCCGGCGACGCGCTTGTACGTGTCGAGCGTGCGGAGTTTCGGCTCGAGGTAGGGCCAGACAATGTAGCGCTGGCCGAGGATGCGCGCACCCTCGGCGCACCGATCGACGTAGCGGTTCAGGTCGTCGGCGCTCCCGTTCAGGAACTGCTGCAGGTCGTAGTGTCCGCTCGGCGTCGGCAGGTTGCGATCCTGGAGCCGTTTCGCGAACTCGGACGCCGGCAGCTGATAGTAGGTCAGCGCGGCCGGATTGATGCCATAGGTCTCGACTTCCTCGTACCCGATCTGCGCCACGCGTTCGAGCGTCGCAATCGGTTCGCGGTTCATGTCGCGGTTGACCGTGAAGAGCTGCAAGCCGATCTTGTAGCGCGGCTTCTGCGCCGGCGGGAAAATCAGCGCGGCCGAGGCGAACGAGCTGGCGTGCTTCAGGAATGAGCGACGATCGAGCATGCAACCTCGCTTTGGGTGTTCAGGACTTTCCGGTGCAAGCCAGCCTATCACCAAGGTGCTGAATCCGGCGCCGCGATCGGTGGTGGCGCCTGGAGACGCGCGACGGCCTGTGGTGGAACCGGCGGGCGCGTTGTGTTAGGTTCTGGCTGAGCAACCACTAATGAGACACGCCCTGCCTCGCACCTTCTGCCTCATCGTCACCGCCGCCTCAGTCGCCGCCTTCGCGCAGCAACCCCCAGCGCAGACGACTACAGCCGCTCAGCCACCAGCCGCGGCGACGCCATCGGCGCCAAACTACGACGCCCACTACCAGCTCGGTCCCGATTCGTTCGAACGCGAAGGCGTGGCCAAAGGCGAGGTGCGCGGACCATTCACGCTCCCCAGCCAGGCGTACCCCGGGACGCAACACACGTATTGGATCTATGTTCCTGCGCAGTACGACCAGGCGGTCCCGGCCAGCCTGATGATCTTCAACGACGGCCAGGCGTTCAAGAACATGGAGGGCGACATCCGCGCGCCGAACGTCCTCGACAACCTGATCGATCGCCGGGAACTTCCGGTCATGCTGTCGGTGTTCATCAACCCGGGCCGCACACCCGAGCAGCCGGAACCGACACCGCAGGAGTGGGGCGACCGGACGACGAACCGGCCGACCGAGTACAACACGCTCGACGACAAGTACGCGCGGGTGATCGTCGATGAGCTGATGCCCGTGCTCTACAAGGAATTCAACATCTCAAGAGACCCCGAGCGCCACGGCATCGGCGGCGCGAGCTCCGGCGCCATCGCGGCGTTCACCGTGGCGTGGGAGCGGCCCAACGATTTCCGCAAAGTCCTCAGCATCGTCGGCAGCTTCACCAACATCCGAGGCGGCCACGCCTACGCCGACATCGTCCGCAAGAGCGAGAAGAAGCCGATCCGGATCTACTTGCAGGATGGACGCAACGACAATCGCGGCGCCGGTCGAGGCGGTACCTATGACCCTCTGCGCGACTGGTTCCTGCAGAACGTGCGACTGAAGGATGCCCTCACCGAGAAGGGCTACGACCTCAACTACCAGTGGGGGATCGGCAAGCACGGCCAGAAGCACGGCGGCACGATCTTCCCGGACATGATGCGCTGGCTGTGGCGCGACCACCCGGTTTCGACCGACGTGAACGACGCAGTCGAGCGGGCGTTCAACGCACCGAAGAAGTAGCCCCCAGCCTCCAGCTTCCAGCTGCCAGCTCCGCTAAGAGCTTTCAGAGCTTAGTCGTGCGACTGGGATCTGAATGTTCTTAGCTGGCAGCTGGAAGCCGGCAGCTGGAAGCTATCCCGTGAACATCCTCAACAACCTCGTCACCGGATCGTAGAACCGGTCGACGACGCGTTCCTTGAGCGGGATGATGGCGTTCTCGGTGATCGTGATGTGCTCGGGGCACACCTTGGTGCAGCACCGCGTGATGTTGCAGTAGCCCACGCCGTCCCGATCCTTGAGATCGCCCAGACGATCCTCGGTGTCAAGTGGGTGCATCTCGAGCGCCGCGTTGTAGAGCAGGAAGCGCGGCCCGATGAACCCGTCGTGCAGCTGATGGTCGCGCAGGATATGGCAGACGTCCTGGCAGAGGAAGCACTCGATGCACTTCCGGAACTCCTGCACGCGATCGACCTCGCGCTGACCCATCCGCCACGTGCCGTCCGCCGCGTCTGGCTTCCGGGGCTTGAACGGCTTGATCGCTTTCTTGACCCTGTAGTTCCACGACACGTCGGTGACGAGGTCCCGGATGATCGGGAAGGCCTTCATGGGCTCGACGGTGACCGGCTGGGTCAGGTCGATCGAGTCGAGCCGCGTCATGCACATCAGCTTGGGGTTGCCGTTGATCTCGGCCGAACAAGACCCGCACTTCCCCGCCTTGCAGTTCCAGCGCACGGCAAGATCGCCCGCCTGCTCGGCCTGCACGCGGTGCACGGCGTCGAGGACGACCATCCCCTCGCTCACCTCGGTCGAATAGTCGCGAAACGCGCCCTGCGACTTGTCGCCGCGCCAGATGCGAAATACTGCCTTTGACATTGCTCTCAGCTCCAGCTTCCAGCTGTCGCAACCAGCTTTCATCTCAAACATTCTAGTCCTCAATCGTCCGGCCAGGCTTGATGCGAGCTCTCAGCTGGAAGCTGGAAGCTGGCAGCCGGAAGCGTCACTTGTTCTCCTCGATCACCTGCTTCAACTCGGCCGGCATCGGCGCAATCGGTGCGCGCGAGACCTGCATCGTGCCGTCCGATCCACGGCGCACGACGATATTGAACGTCGCATACGCCGGATCCTTGTCCGGAAAATCCTGCCGGAAGTGCCCTCCCCGGCTCTCCTTGCGCTCGATCGCGGATCGGGCGATCGACTCCGACACCATCAGGAGATTGCCGAGGTCCTGCGCCGCGTGCCAGCCGGTGTTGAACTCGCGATGGCCGGTCACGCCGACCTGCCCGGCGCGCTTCTTCAAGGCATCGAGTCCGGTCAGTGCGCGCTGCATCTCCTCCTCCAGGCGCACGATGCCGACGAGATCCTGCATCATGCCCTGCAGATCCTGCTGGACCTTGAAGGGATTCTCCTGCGCGTTCGCGCGCTCGAATGGCTCGAGCGACTGCTTCATCGCGGCCTCGACCTGCCCCTCGTCGATCGACACGGCGCCATTGGCCTTCGCGAAGATCGCCGCGTGCTCGCCTGCGCGCTTGCCGAACACCAGCAGATCCGACAGCGAGTTGCCGCCGAGACGGTTCGCGCCGTTGATCCCCGCGGCGCACTCGCCTGCCGCGAACAGCCCCGGCAGCGACGACATCTGCGTATCGCCGTCGACGCGCACGCCGCCCATCACGTAGTGCGTCGTCGGACCGATCTCCATCGGGTCGGTCGTGATGTCGAGCCCGGCCAGCTCCTTGAACTGGTGATACATGCTCGGGAGCTTCTTGCGAATGTGATCGGGCGCGTTGGGAATGCGCTCCTTGATCCACGCGATATCGAGGAACACCCCGCCGTGCGGGCTGCCGCGCCCGGCCTTGACCTCGCGCATGATGCAGCGCGCGACGTGGTCGCGGGTCAGGAGCTCCGGCGGGCGCCGCGCGTTCTTGTCCCCCTGAACGTAACGCCAGCCCTCTTCCGGGTTGTCAGCGGTCTGGCTGCGATAGTTCTCGGGAATGTCATCGAACATGAACCGGCGGCCTTCGCTGTTGCGCAGCACACCGCCCTCGCCGCGGACGCCCTCCGTGACGAGCAACCCTTGCACGCTCGGCGGCCAGACCATGCCCGTTGGATGGAACTGGACGAACTCCATGTCCATCAGCTCGGCGCCGGCCAGGTACGCGAGGGCATGACCATCACCGGTGCCCTCCCAGCTGTTGCTCGTGATCCGGTAGGCGCGCCCTATTCCTCCGGTGGCCAGAACGACCGCCTTGGCTTTGAACACGCGGAAACGCCCGCGCTCGCGGTCGTAGCCGAGCGCGCCGACGATGCGCGGGCCTTCACTGAGGAGCGAGACGACGGTGAACTCCATGTGGACATCGAGGCCGCGGTGGATGCCGTGGTCCTGGAGTGTCCGGATCATCTCGAGCCCTGTTCGATCGCCGACGTGCGCCAGGCGCGGATACTTGTGTCCCCCGAAGTTGCGCTGGAGGATCCGGCCGTCGGCCGTGCGGTCGAAGAGCGCGCCCCAGGCCTCGAGCTCGCGAACGCGGTCCGGCGCTTCCCTCGCGTGCAATTCGGCCATCCGCCAGTTGTTGACGTACTGGCCGCCACGCATGGTGTCGGCGAAGTGGACCTTCCAGTTGTCGCGGTCGTCGACGTTGGCGAGCGCCGCCGCGACGCCGCCTTCCGCCATGACGGTGTGTGCCTTGCCGAGGAGTGATTTGCAGAGCAACCCGACTGTGACCCCGGCCGCCGACGCTTCGATCGCGGCGCGGAGTCCGGCTCCGCCCGCGCCGATCACGAGCACATCGTGCTCGTGTGTCTCGTAGCTCAGAGAAGCCTCCAGTCCGTGAGCACGCCCATCGAGCACAGCCGGACGTAGAGGTCGGCCAGCGCGACCGCCGAACAGGCTCGCCCAGGCGAACTTCATGTGTCGGCAGTTCAGGCAGTTGGCGGCGTCGTACATCTTGAGCCGCGCCGGATGCTTCGAGAACTGATCGAGCACGCCGCCGACGAGATGCCTGAACGAGTGGCATCCAAGCGTGTAGCAGCTGAGGAGCACCGTGTTCGTCGCGAGAACCAGCGTGCCGACCCCAATCCCGAACGTCGTCTGGCCGGCCCCGTCCGTGAACCACATCGCCTTCCACACGTCCCAGCTCAGGACGAAGAGAAAGAGGATGGCGAGATACAGAAAGTATCGGTGGATGTTCTGGAGGATGAGCGGGAACGATTGCTCACCGAGATACTTCTTGCGCGGCTCGCCGACGGCGCAGGAGGGCGGATCCGCCCAGAACGCCTTGTAGTACGCGCCGCGGTAGTAGTAGCACGTGAAGCGAAAGCCACCCGGCGCCCAGAGGATCAGGAGCGCCGCGGAAAACGGCAGCGCCGCGGGCCACCATTCCGGCTTGGGCCCGAACCAGCTGTGCGCCCCCTCACCAAAGAGCAGGGGCGAGTAGAACGGCGACAGATAGGGCCCGAATTCGTAGTGCTCGCCCTGAAACGCCGCCCAGGTCGCATAGACGATGAACGCGCCGAGCACGGCAAACGTCAGGAGCGGTTGCGCCCACCAGGCGTCCCGCCGCATCGTCTGCCCGAACCCCCGCCGCTCCAGCGGGATAACCACCTGGTGCATGAAAACGAATCCTCCCGCGGTATGAATTCACGGAAACCTCGTGCGATGACGCAGAGCTTCGTCGTCACCATACTCAAGGTGTGCGGGGGAATGCAACAGGCAGCTTCCGGCGTCCCGCTGCCAGCCTCCAGCTTCCAGCTCCAGCTTCCAGCTAAGAGCTTCAGAATCTGGTCGGTCGATTGTGCGCTGAATGTTTCTAGCTGGAAGCTGGCAGCGGGAAGCTGGCAGCTAGCCTTGCTGAACGTGAACCCGGCCACTGATGGTGGCGCCGTCGGCGATGGCGAGGCGTGGAGAGCTGACGTCCCCTGATACCGATCCCGTCGTCTGAATCTCGACCTTCTCGCCCGCGGTCACGTTTCCGATCACCGTGCCCTGGATGACGACAGCTTTGGCATCGATCGCGGCCCTGATGTCGGCGTGGCGCCCGATGGTGAGCGTGTGGCCGCCGTGGAGGGTGACGCTGCCCTCCATCTTCCCGTAGATGGTGAGATCCTCGGAGGCGATGAGGTCGCCTTTGATGACGATCGACGTTCCGAGATTCATGATCAGCCGGCCCACGGACCCGTTGCCTGCTGCCGCGCGCCGCACGGGCGACTGCGGCGTGGGGGTCACCTGATCAACAGACCCGTCTGAATTGGCCATCGTCGCGCCTCCGGCGTGCATCCGTGGTGGGCGGGTCGACCGCGGACGCGAATGTGCGACGTTCGCAGCGTCGATCTGGAATCTACTCTCTCCGAGCAGTCGAGGTCCAGCTCAGGCGGGCTTTCATGTCAAGGCGAACGTTCAAGGCGGCTACGGCTATGTGCAAGTAGATTTGCGTTTGGTTCAACCATATAGCATACTAATGGCGTGATAGCCCGCCCGTTCTGGGAGGAGCGTCTCCGGTCGGCATGGACACGACGCTCCGTCATCTGGCTCATGGGTGTCAGACGTGCGGGCAAGTCTGTCTTGTGCCAGTCGCTCGCCAATGTCGAGTACTTCGACTGCGAACTGCCCCGCACGCGCCGGGTGCTCGAGGATCCTGAGAGCTTTCTCGAGGAGCGCGGCGACCGAACCGTTGTCATCGATGAGATCCATCGCCTGACCAACCCGGCAGAGCTGCTGAAGATTGCAGCTGATCATTTCCCCCGAGTGCGTATCGTCGCCACAGGATCCTCGACGCTCGGTGCGTCGGCGCGCTTCAGGGACACGCTGGCGGGCCGGAAAGAGGAGATCTGGCTCACGCCGATGACGTTGGCCGACATCGCGGCATTCGGCAACGTGAACCTCCGCCATCGGCTGTCGCGAGGAGGGCTGCCGCCGTTCTTCCTCGCCGAGACGAGCCCGGCACGCGATTTCCAGGAATGGATGGATGCCTACTGGGCGAAAGACATCCTCGAGCTCTTTCGGCTCGAACGTCGCCCGTCGTTCCAGCGACTGTTCGAGCTGCTGCTCGCGCAGAGCGGGGGGATCTTCGAAGCCACCGCACTGGCACGACCGGCCGAAGTAAGCCGCACGACCGTCATGAGCTACCTCGCGGTGCTCGAAGCGACGTTCGTCATGCACGTGGTACGGCCGTTCGCGGCCGGCGGAGCCGCCGAGATCGTATCTGCGCCCAAGGTGTACGGTTTCGATACCGGATTTGTCTCCTACCATCGGGGCTGGGATCAACCGCGTGGAGACGAGCTTGGTTCACTCTGGGAGCATCTGGTGCTCAACGAGCTGCACGCGCACTTCGGCCGCTCGCCCGTGCGCTATTGGAGGAGCAAGCATGGACACGAGGTGGACTTCGTCGTGCCGTTCTCACCTCGTGAGCCGAGCGCGGTTGAGTGCAAGTGGACCAGCAGCGACTTCGACCCGGCGAGCCTGCAGGCGTTTCGGCGTCGCTACGGGAAGGGCGAGAACTTCGTGGTCGCAAGCGACGTCAAACAGGCATTCACGAAGCGCTTCGGCGAGATCCAGGTGCGCTTCGTCAGCTTAACCGGGCTTGTCGAGCGGCTGCGCGCCATGACACCGGGCGCCGGATCGGAGCGCGAATCACGATAGGAGTCGAGAGCGGCCCGGGCCTACCGCGCCGAATCGACTGCTCTTCGCTGAACGCCGCGATCAGCGGCTGGCGGTTCGCGGCTCGCGGTTGGTGACTCGGAGCTGGTTGCTGATGCCAGCAACAGCTAACAGCCAGCCGCCAGCCGCTAGTACTTCGCCAGCGTCGGATCGACCTTGTCGATCCAGGCGAGGATGCCGCCCTTGAGGTTCTTCGCCTCGATGCCGTTCTGCTTGAGGATCGTCACGGCCCTGGCGCTGCGCTGGCCGGACTTGCAGTGGACGATGACCTCTTGCCCCCGGGGGATCTCGCCGAGACGGCTGGGCAGTTGTCCGAGGGGAACCAACGTCGAGCCGGCGATGCGGCTGATCTGGAACTCGTGCGGCTCGCGCACGTCGAGCAGAAAGAATGGCGCCTTGCGGTCGACCCTGGCCTTGAGCTCTTCGACGGTCGTCTCCGCCACTGCCGGGGCCGCAGCCGACGTCGCCGCGGCCTGAGGAATGCCGCAGAACTCCTCGTAGTCGATCAGTCCCTTGATCGACGGATGATCGCCGCAGATCGGGCACGCCGGATCGCGGCGGAGCTTCAGCTCGCGGAACTTCATCGACCACGCGTCGTAGAGGAGCAGGCGGCCGACGAGCGTCGAGCCCGCGCCGAGAATCAGCTTCAGCGCTTCGGTGGCTTGAATCGTCCCGATGACGCCCGGAAGCACGCCAAGGACTCCGCCTTCGGCGCAGCTCGGGACGAGCCCGGGAGGCGGCGGCTCGGGATAGAGGCAGCGGTAGCACGGACCGCCGACGGTCGCAAACACCGACGCCTGCCCTTCGAAGCGGAAAATGCTGCCGTAGGCGTTGGGGATCTTGAGGAGCACGCACGCGTCGTTGACGAGATACCGCGTGGCGAAATTGTCGGTGCCGTCGAGGATGACGTCGTAGCCCTTGAAGAGCTCGAGGGCGTTGGCCGAGGTCAGGCGCGTCTCGTAGGTCTCGACCTGAACTTCGGGGTTGATGGCCGTCAGGCGGTCGCGAGCGGATTGCAGCTTCGAGCGTCCGACATCTGGCGTGCCATGCAGAATCTGTCGTTGCAGGTTGCTCTCGTCGACGTTGTCGAAATCGACGACGCCCAGGGTGCCGATGCCGGCCGCGGCGAGGTACAAGGCCGCGGGCGATCCCAGGCCTCCGGCGCCGATGCAGAGGACGCTCCCGCCCTTGATGCGGCGCTGCCCATCCATGCCGACCTCGGGCAGGATGAGGTGGCGGCTGTAGCGCCGAATCTCGGCGTTGCTCAGCTCGGTCGACCGCTCGGCAGCCGCCGGGCCGGGGGCACCCCCGGCGACCGACGGCACGATGCTGATGACGTCACCCGGCTTGAGCTTCGTCGCGTCACGCTCGAGATACCGGATGTCATCGTCGTTCACGTAGACGTTCACGAAGTGCCGCAGCTTGCCATCGTCGGCATAGAGATGCCGTTTGAGGTCGGAGAACTGCGAGGTCAGCGACGACAGCACTT
Organism: uncultured Acidobacteriota bacterium; assembly: GCA_963776315.1. Lineage (GTDB taxonomy): Bacteria > Acidobacteriota > Vicinamibacteria > Vicinamibacterales > 2-12-FULL-66-21 > DATBJJ01. Next base: position 38,722 of record CAVZMJ010000025.1, on the reverse strand, counting down.
CGCCGACGGTGCCGCCCTCCGCGTCGACGGTCTCCTGCTGGCTGGTATAGGGGCGTAACGGTGTCGGAATCAGGACCCTGTGGGCCATGTCAACTCTCCCTCGTCAAATGCGGACCGGTCGTCGCGCAGGTGCCACACCGTGATGTCACCAGGGACGCCGTTCCGAACCGAAATGATCACGTAGGCGAAATTCGGCCAGGCGTGCGCGAGATCGTACGCCGACGGCCGGGCGGGCTCGTTCGGATGCGAATGATAGAAGCCGGCCAGGGTGCCGCCCCGCCCGCTGGCACGTGACTCGGCCCGCCGGTAGTCGTCTGCGCTGACGCGAAAACGGCGGGCCGCGCCCTCGGTCGTGGTGTTGTCAAGCTTGAACGCTTCGACGATACGGCCGTCAATCGCGATGAGCCCACCACAGCATTCATGAGGAAAGGTTTCGGCTCCGTGCTCCCGGATCGCCTCGATCGCATCTAGGTCGATGCGCGTCGTCATACTTGTCAGGCTGTCTGTTGCCATGAGTCTACCTGTGGTGTCCGCCTTCTGGCGGACCCTCCTGCCAGAAGCTCTCCGACAGATATCTTGTCCCGCTGTCCGGGAAGATGGTGACGATGACGCCCGCGCGCACGCGCCGCGCGACATCGAGCGCCGCGGCAAGTGCGGCGCCGCTCGATACGCCAACGAGCAGCCCTTCTTCGGTGGCGAGCTGCCTGGTCAACGCATACGCGCGCTCGGTCGAGACGCGAGCGTCCTCGTCGGCCAGCGTGTCGTCGTAGATGCCGGGCCTGATGGCCGTCTCCATGTGCTTGAGGCCTTCGATACCGTTCAGCGGCGATTCAGGCTGCACCGAGATCAGCTTGATATCGTGGCGGAACGCGCGCAGGCGGCGCCCGGTGCCGACAAACGTGCCGCTCGTACCAAGGCCGGCGACGAAGTGCGTGATGCGCCCGTCGGTCTGCTCGAGGATCTCGGCGCCGGTCGTCTCGTAATGGGCTTGCCAATTAGCGTCGTTGTTGTATTGGTCGGCGTAGAAGTACTGCTCCGGCGACTCGGCATGGAGCCGCCTGGCTTCGCGAATCGCGCCGTCGGTGCCTTCCATCGGATTGGTCACGATGAGCTCCGCGCCGTAGGCCCGCAGCGTGCGCAGCCGTTCGGCGGTCACGTTACCCGGCACGCAGAGCGTGAGCTTGTAGCCGCGCGCCGCCGCGATCATCGCGTAGGCAATGCCCGTGTTGCCCGACGTCGCGTCGAGAATGGCTCCGCCCGGCCGCAGCCGCCCGGATCGCTCGGCGTCCTTGATGATAGCCGCGGCCGCGCGGTCCTTCACCGATCCACCAGGGTTCTGAAACTCCGCCTTCGCGTAGATCTCCACGGCGGGCGAACTGCCGCCCAGACGCTCTATTGTTCCCAGACGATTGAGCCGCAGCAACGGCGTGCGGCCGATCGTGTCGAGCAACGAAACGGGCGAGAGGGTTGGCGTTGGCATGTTCTGGCTGCTCGCTTCTGGCGGCTCGCGTTCGCGGCTCGCTAGGCGCTGCACTCCCCTTCCATCACCTCGGGGTTGAACGCGCTGACTTCGGCCAGATCGATGAAATCCTGTGGCTCGGCCTCTTCGGGCAGCAGCCGTTCGAGGTCGCCGAGCACGGCCTTCACGGCACCGAGCTCGACGCGACGGAAGAACGCGAGCGGCGACTCCCGGTCCGCGCGCTGATCCTGGTACAACTTCACCAGGCGCTCGAGCGCGTGGACGCAGCGACGCGCGGGTATCTTGGCCGCGAGCCGGCCGAACGTCGTGATGCCGTCGCCGACGCCGCCGCCGACCATCACGAAGTACTGCGGCGCCGGCTGGGAACCCACCTTCTTGAGGCTTCCCTGGAACCCGATGCCGGCGATGTGATGCTGACCGCATCCGTTCGGGCAGCCGCTGATCTTGATGTCCATCCCCGGCAGGGCGGCCACGAGATCCTGGCGGTCCAGGAGGTGATCGGCGAGCACGCGGCCGAGCCCGCGCGACTGCGTCACTGCGAGCTTGCACGATTCGGCGCCCGGACAGCTCGTCACGTCGGAGAGCGTGCCGGCTCCGGCGCGCGCCAGCCCTGCTGCCGCGAGGCTCTTGTAGAACGCTGCCACGTTCTCGGTACGGACCCAGCGGAACAGCAGATTCTGATCCATGGTCACGCGGACCGTGCCGTCGCCAAAGACCTGCGACAGCTCGCCGAGCAGCCGGAACTGCGCCGAGGTCAGGTCGCCCAGCACGGTCGTGACGACAACGATCGAGTAGCCGTCCTGTTTCTGCGGGCGCACGTTGGTGCGCGACCACTTCAGGAGCTCTTCGGAGCGCACTGTCAGCCGCGGCTCGACCTTGGGCACGATTCCCGGACCGATTACCGCCGTGGTTGCGGCGCGTGCCGCAATCTCTTCGAGTGATATGGCGCGACGCTCGGCCCAGGTCGGCGCCTCCTCGACGGGCGGACGATCGGCAGGGAACGGCATGGCGACGTCGCGCGTGAGGAGCTCCGCGCGCTCGACCTCGTACTCCCGGCGGAAACCCTCCCATCCAAGTGACTTGACCAGGAACTTCAGCCGGTTCTTCTGCTTGTGCTTGTAGTCGCCGAGCCGGTGGAAGACGCGGATGATCGCTTCCGCGCAATCGAACATCTCTTCGGCCGGCAGGAACTCGTGCAGGAGGTTCCCGGCCCTCGTCATCGTCGCGGTGCCGCCGGCGACGGTCACCTTGAAGCCGCGGGTGTCGCGGCCGTCGATGGTCTCGATGCGCGCGTTCCAGCCGATGTCGTTGATCGCCGACCCGATGTGATCTTCGGCGCATCCCTCGAAGGCTATTTTGAACTTGCGCGGCAGCACCGAGCTCAGCGGATGGCGCAGGAGGTACCGCGTGAGCGCCTCGGCGTAGGGCGTGACGTCGAAGGCTTCGTCCCTGGCGACGCCCGAGTACGGGCACGCGGTGATGTTGCGCACCGAATTGCCGCACGCCTCGCGCGTCGTCATGCCCGCGGCCGCGAGCTCGCGCATGGCAGGCTCGGCGTCGTGGAGCTTGACGAAGTGCAGCTGGATGTTCTGCCTGGTCGTGATGTGCCCGAAGCCGCGCGAGTAGCGCTCGGCGACGTCAGCGAGGACGTCGAGCTGCGCGCTGGCGAGGATTCCCTGGGGAATCTTGATGCGCATCATCTGCGCGTCGCCGGTCTGCCGCTGCCCGTAGGTGCCGCGCAGCAGCCGGAACGCCCGCCATTCGTCTGGCCCGATATCGCCGCTTTCGAACCGTGCGAGCAGCGTGACGAACTCGTCGATGTCCGCCTCTTTCGCGAACGACAAGCGTGCGCGCCCGAACGTCTCGCGATCCTGGATGGTAGCCATTACTGTCCTCCGGCGGCAGCCTCGTCGGCGTCCGCCTGCGCGCCCAGCACCGCGCCAAGCCTTACGACTTCGCCGATGACGACCGTGGCCGGGGCACCGGTGCTTTGGTCACCGGAGTGTCCGCTTTTCTCAGTGCTCGCGGGGCCCCACCCCCGCTCGCTCTCGCGCGGCGACTTCGCGCCGCGCTCGGGCCGCAGGCGCTCTCCCTTGAGATCTCGAAGTGACATTGTCCGAACGCTCGACGACGACGTCGACGCCCCAAATATGACCGCCGCGGGCGTCAATGCGTTCCAGCCGCGACCGATGAGTAGGGTGGCTATGTGCTCGATGCGTCCCAGGCCCATCATCACGACCACAGTCGCGCTGTGGGGCGCCAGGCTTTCGAGCATCGGACGATACGCGTCCTCGGCGTGGCCGGAGACGACTACGAAACCGGATGACATGCCGCGATGGGTCACCGGGATGCCGGCGAGCGCAGCGGCGGCGATCGCCGAGCTCACGCCCGGCACGACCTCGAACGAGATACCGGCAGCCGCGAGCGCCAACCCCTCTTCACCGCCGCGCCCGAAGACGAACGGGTCGCCGCCCTTGAGGCGGACGACTTTCTTTCCGGCTCGGGCGGCGCGGATCATCAGCCAGTGGATGAACTCCTGCCGGACCTGGGGACGGCGCGCACGTTTGCCGACGTACACGCGCTGCGCCGTGGGCGCGAGCGCGAGCGTCGCGGGGTCGACGAGCGCGTCGTAGAGCACGAGATCCGCGTCCGCCAGCCGGTCGGCCGCCTTCCGGGTGAGCAGGTCGGGGTCGCCTGGCCCGGCGCCGACGAGCGACACGAAACCGCGTTCGGCAAGGGGTCTGGTCATGACGGCTGCAGCCGATCCGCCGCAGTTCGCTGCTCGCGCGCTCGACAGCCGCGGCCTGCTTTCGCGCGTAGAAGTCGTTGAGCGCCTGGAGCAGCATCGGCCGTCGCTCGGCCATCGGCACACCCTGCGCGAGCCAGCCGCGCCGTGCCTCCTGCGCGCAGCGCCATCCACTTGTCGAGGTCCTCGGGCAGGAGCACCTCGAGCGCCTCGCGCATCAGGCCGGCGAGCGCCGGCGCTTCGCCGTCGGTCGACATGGCGATTGTCACGCCCGCCTTCTCCACGATCGCGCCGGCATACGCGCTCGCGCTCTCCAGGTCGTCCACGGCGTTGACGAAGAGACACCGCGACTCGGCCGCGCGCGCGACGGCGCGGTTCACCTCGGGCGGCGCCGCCGCGACCACATACCAGACACCGTCGACATCGCGCGGCTCGAACGGCCGGCGCACGATGGCGATATCCGGCGCCAGCGCCGCAATCTCGTCGACGACGTCCGGCGCGATGACGGTGACGCGCGCCCCGGCGTCGACGAGCGGGCGCACCTTTCCCGCCGCCACCGGTCCGGCCCCGACCACGAGGACGGGCCGCCCTTCGAGCTTGAGGAACACGGGAAATACCGCCACCGGGCCTCCTGCGTTGGTATCGCGTTCAGGGTTCCGGGTTCAGCGGAAGAGCATTGCGATCTCGATCAGCCGCGCCCAGAATCTGAATGCGTCTGCCTGAAGCGCTTGACCCTGAACGCTGAACGCGGAAGCCACTGCCGAATCTCTTCGACACCGAACAAACAAAAAAGCCCGGTAGGCCGTGGGGCCTGCCGGGCTTAGGGTCTCGTGTGATGACCGCTGGCCTACATCGTCAGCGTCGTGTCGTCACCTGTCAAAGCAAGACCATGGCCGCGGCGGCCTCCCGGGCTCTCCGGGCGACAACATGCGCAGGTCAGGCTCAGGGACTTCACCAAGGCAGAGTACTGGCTAGGCTGACGCCCTGTCAAGGGCAGCAACCCCAACCAGGCCGAAAGCCGGGCCGATCCGATCAATACACGACGCCGACGCCGAAACGACGCGACGACCTTGCCGCTGTCGCCGTTGTTGAACGTCTTCGTCGTGTCGCCGAAGCGCGTAGAAATCCACGCCGCCATGCAGGTTCCAGGAGCCGAACTTGCTAGTCGCGCTGCCGAAGCGGCACCGTGACAAGCCCACCGGCCTGGAAGTAGCCGAAGGCCGAGTCGCACATTGCCTCCCCTCGTAGTAGTCGGTCAGGCTCAAACCGAACTTGATGGGAACGCCGAGTGACTTTGCCCACCGGCCAGCGACCAGGTCGGAGTCGCACCGAGCTCGAGATAGACGCCCTCGTTCTATCCGCCGTCGGCCTGGCCGTCGAGCTCGAACGCGATGGTCGCGTAGGGCGCGAGCCAGTGCGCCTTCGACACCTTGAACAGCAGCTCCTGCACGGTGCTGAACATGCCGTTCGGGCTCGTGTAGGCGGTGTAGGTCGTGGCGAGCCCGACGCCGCTGTCGAAGCCGAGCGTGAACGTCGTGTAGAAGTCTTCCTCGTAGTGCAGCTTGTCGGTGTCGCCGTCGGAGCCCGACGAACCGGTCAGCAGCGCGTTCCACACGCCGAAGTTGACCGACGCGCTCTTGATCGCGCCTTCGCCGGAGAAGAAGGTGATGCCGAGGTCGCCGTAAGGAAACAGCGTCAGCTTCGAGTCGGCCTCCTGGACGATGCCGCGAAACATGTACTTGCGTCGGCACGTCGAGGCCACCGGTGAACGTCAGCGCGCCGGTATTCGGATCGGCGGCGCCGGCGGCTGGCGCAGAGGTCCTCCGGCGTCAGGCCGAGCGCCACGGCACCGCAGCAAGCGCCAGCCAGCGCGACCGCGTTCGCCCTTTCAACACACGAATTCTGGATTCGGTCATCATCCTCACCTCGAGAAATTGAAGTGTGGCGCCCCGAAGGGCGCTGCGAATGGAGTGAGAGGGGCCGCAGATCCTCCCGAACCTGCGGCCGCTCCGGACGACTAGGAAACCGACACGGGAGAGCTCGAATACCCCTCTGTCGCCGGTCGGACGGAAGTCCGAGCCGCGGAGCTCATGCCACGCTCGTGGATGTACGCTTCTTCGCCGTGCTGCGTGACGTCCAGGCCGGCGGTCTCGTCGGCCGAATCGGCGCGCAGCGGCAGCACCAGGCCAATAGCCTTGAGCAGGACGAAGCTCACGACGCCGCTGTAGACGATGGCCGCGGCAACGGCGACGATCTGGATCCAGACCTGACCGGGATTGCCGAACAGCAGGCCGTCGGCGATGCCGTTGAGGCCCTTCTGCGCGAAGACGCCGGTCAGGATCGCGCCGACCGTTCCGCCGACGCCGTGCGCGGCGACGACGTCGAGCGAGTCGTCGAGGCTGCGTCTTGGCGCGAACGATCAGCGCGAAGTAGCTCGGGAATCGCGGCGATGGCGCCGAGGGCAATCGCGCTCATCGGGCCGACGAAGCCGGCGGCGGGCGTGATGGCGACGAGGCCGACGACGATGGCCGTGGCCGCGCCGACGGCGGTCGACTTCTGCTGGCGGATCAGGTCGAGGATCGTCCACACCACCAGCGTCCCGGCGGGCGCGAGCATCGTCGTCGTGAACGCCAGGGCGGCGATGCCGTTGGCCGCCAGCGCGCTGCCGGCGTTGAAGCCGAACCAGCCGAACCAGAGCAGACCGGCGCCGAGGAGCGTGAACGGCACGTTGTGCGGCAGCAGGCCCGAGGACGGATAGTCCTTGCGCTTGCCGACGCAGATGGCCGCGACCAGCGCGGCAACGCCGGCGTTCACGTGCACGACCGTGCCGCCCGCGAAGTCGAGCGCGCCCATGTCGGCCAGCCAGCCGCCGCCCCACACCCAGTGGCAGACCGGGCTGTAGACGAGCGAGCGCCCACAGGCAGATGAACACGACGTAGGCCGAGAACCGCATGCGCTCGACGATGGCGCCCGAGATCAGCGCGGCGGTGATGATCGCGAACGTGCCCTGGAAGCACATGAAGAGCAGGTGCGGGATCGTGCCCTGTTCGGACGAGCCCGACGCCGTGCAGGAACACCCGCGACGTGTCGCCGATCCAGTTATTGCCGGGCGCGAAGGCCAGCGAGTAACCGATGGTCGCCCAGAGCACGCCCACGAATCCGAGCGAGATGAAACTCATCATCATCGTGTTGAGGGCGTTCTTCGAGCGGACCAGGCCGCCGTAGAAGAACGCGAGCGCCGGTGTCATCAGCAGCACCAGCGCGGTCGAGATCAACATCCACGCAGTATCGGCTTGGTTCATATCATCCTCACCTCGAAGAGACAAACGAATGAGAGCTAATGGCACGCGCCCGACGCCGCCAGACGATCGAACCGGACCGCAATCAGCACTATCAAGATCAGCGCCACGCGAGTCGAATCGCCGCAGCGCGACGGCCATGGCGTTTCGGGCCGAAAACAGGACCCTCTCGTCCTGTCGCCGGCGGCCCCGATATCCAGCAACCCTACATTTTTGTTCTCCGAAAAATCGCGCCGTACACCGTTGTCTGACAGCCGCCTACGTCATGTCCCGTTCGCCGGTGCGGATGTTGTAGCCGTGATCCACCGGCAGCACGAACACGCGGCCGTCGCCGATCTCGCCGGTGCGCGCCGCGGCGATGATCGTCTGAATCACTTCCTCGACGACGTCGTCGGTGACCACCACCTCGATCTGCGACCTTCGGCAGCAGCGTGACGCTGTACTCCTTCCCGCGATAGACGGCGGTGTGGCCCTTCTGGCGGCCGTGCCCGCGCACGTCGGTGACGGTCATGCCCGAGACCTTGATCTTCTCGAGCGCATCCCTGACTTCATCGACCTTGTCCGGCCGGACAATGGCCTTAACGAGCTTCATGTGTGTCCTCCAGCATGCGTTCCAACCCTTCTCTCAATGAGACCTGTTCCGACTCGGTGAGCTTCTTGCCCTGTTTGGTGATGTGCAGCACGTCGACGGCCTTCTTGCCTTCCGTGGAGATCAGACACGAGGTCGACGTCGCAGCCGCAGCCCGAGATCACGCGGCTGATCCGATAGAGCAGCCCCGGCGCATCGTCGGCCACGAGCTCCAGCACGGTGTACTTCCTGCGAGTGGTCGTTGTCGAAGCGGACGACCGGCACGCCGTGGCGGCGGTTGCGATAGAGCAGGCTCTGGAGCTTGCCGCGCAGCAGCGTCGGCACGTCGATGGATCCGGCGACGACGTTCTCGAGCATGCGCGAGATCTCGCTCGGCGCGTCCGCGTTCAGCCGCAGGAACCCGCCTTCGTCCGCGAACTGGAACACGTCGAGCACGAGCCCCTCGGGCGTCGTCATGGCCTGGCCGCGGTGGATGTCCATGCCGAAGTAGGACAACACGCCGGAGATGTTCGAAAACAGGAACGGCTTGTCGAGCGTGACGAGCGTCAGCTCCCAGACGTCGCCGTGCCGCTCGAGGAACGCGTGCACCTCGTCCTTGTGAATGCCGCGCGCCAGGCGCACGTGGCGATAGATGGACGCGAGGCCGAAGAGCGTCAGGTAGCGGCGCGGCAGGCCCTTCAGAAAGCTCGTGAGCTCGGCCTCGCTGATGTCGTCGGGACGCCCGGCGACGACGACCGAGAGTCCCGCGGGATCCTTCTGCAGCAGCTCGTCGGCGTAGCCGAGCGTCAGGCGGTTGTAGGCGTGCACGTAGAGCCGCCACAGCAGATCTTCCTTCCACGGCGTCAGCACGTCGGGGTTCACGGCGCCGACGTCGGCGATCGTCATCAGGCACAGCAGCTTGAGGCGCTCCTCCGATCCGATCAGGTCGGCGAACTGCTTGACGACGTGCGGATCGTCGAAGTCGCGGCGGAACGCGACCTGTGACATCAGCAGGTGATTCCGGATCAGGAACTCGACCGTCCGGCGCGCGTCGGTCGGCAGCTCGAGCCGATCGAGCATGCTCTGCGCGAGCTGGACGCTCTCCTGCACGTGCTCGGCATCGCGCCACTTGCCGACGTCGTGGAAGAGGAGCGCCAGCGTGAGGAGCTCGGGCGTGTGCAGCTCCTGCAGAATCGAGTTGAAGCGCTGCTGGCTCGGATTGGCCGGATTCCACAGCGATTCCACGCCGCGGATCGCGAGCAGCGTGTGCTCGTCGACGGTGTACTTGTGGTAGAAGTCGCGGATGACGCGGCCGTGAATGCGGGCGAACTCGGGAAAGACGCGGTCGAGCAGCCCGCAATCGTGCATCTCGGTCAGCCGCGCATAGAGCCCCGGCCGTGGATAGAGCATGCTCCGCACGAGCTGACGGTCCCCGTCGGTCGCCATGAAGTCGTCCGGGGCGTACCGCTCGATGTTCTGCTCGATGCAGGTCAGCGCCTGCTCCGACACGGCACAGCCGTTCGAGAGCGCGATGCGGAACAGCTCGAGCCACAGCGACGGCCGCGACGCGGCTCGCGTGAGATCCAGGAAGCGCACGCCCTCGGCCGTGATCTCGAAGTGCCGGCCGACGTGGCGTGACACGCTCATCCCGCCCTGGCGGCGTGGCCGCGCGCCGCACGCGGTCGAGCGCGCGCGACGACGACCGGGCGTGCCGGAAGTACTCCCCCATCAGCGTTTCCACGCGCTGCTGCGACTGCCGGCCCTCGCAGCCGAACATCTCGGCCGACTTTCTCCTGCAGCTCGTGGGTCAGGACGTTGACGTCGCGGCCGGTCTCGAGGTGCAGAATCGAGCGGACCCGCTGGAAGAAGTCCTCGGCGTCGTCGAGCTGCCGGGCGGCGCGATCGAGCTCGGTGTCGGTCCCGCCCGGCTTGAGGAGCCGGATGTGCCGGTCGCGGCAATGTCCCGCAAGCCGCCGGGCGCGCTCTTGATGTCGGGCTCGAGCTGGTACACCGTGTCGTTGAACGGCGCGCGCCGCTCATCGACGAGCTGCAGCAGCGCGTCGAGCAGTCGGCGCCGGTTGTCGGGGCCCAGGCCGCGCACCCAGCCGTCGAGGCGCTGAAACAGCCGCTCATCGCCGGCGATGAACCGGACGTCGAGCAGCGCAAGCAGGAATTCGGCATTCCCCAGGTCGAGCGTCGCCGGCTCGGCGAAATCGGAGAGCTCGCGGACATGCTGGCCGACGGTCAGCCCGAGGTCCCAGAGCGGCTGGAGCAGCGCACCGACGAAGCGCTCGTCGCTCGACCCCATCGCGTCCTCGAAGAGGATGAGGAGATCGATGTCCGAGTGGAGGCACAGCGACCGCCGGCCGTAGCCGCCAAGAGCACAGACCGACATGGCGGCGCCGGAGTGGACGCGCGCACTCTCCGCGAGCTGCTGGACGAGCGCGTCGACGCGGCCGGAGTACCGGGCCAGCACGTCCCGCCCTCCGCGTCCGTGCCGGGCGGCGGCGATGTATTCCTGACGGGCATCGCCGAGCACCGTGCCCGGCGGCGGCTTGTTCCCTTCGATGCGTGACACGGGTTCTGCCAATCCCAATCGATTCGAAGCCGGGGGTTCCATGGAGTACCCCAGCCAGAGCAAGTTGGGAGCCACACGCGGCGGCGGGGGACGCGGCCCGCTTTTCCGCGCCTTTCCCGCTGAATCGTTCCGCCTGCAGAAACCGCTGCGGCCTGCGCGCAACGTTTTACGACAAATTTGTCTTGAAATTTTTGGCGCCAGACAATTACGTCGAAAGTCGAGCGTCCGGAGGCGCGGAAATCGTCAGTCGGTTTTGCCCGTCAAAAAACCATCGACCGAGCGCGCCGCGTTCCGGCCGTCGGCGATGGCCCAGACGATGAGCGACTGGCCGCGCTGCATGTCGCCGGCGGTGAAGACCCCCGGCTCGCTCGTCATCCACGCGTCGTCACGCCAGACGTTCCCGCGGTCGGTCAGCTTGACGCCCAGCTGCGAGAGGAGGCTCCCGCGTTCGGGGCCGAGGAAGCCCATCGCGAGCAGCACCAGGTCGGCCTCGAGCTCGAACTCCGACCCGGCGACCCGCGTCACCTGCATCCGGCCACCTTCGCGGCGCGTCTCGACGTTGACCGCCTGGAGGGCGCGGACCCGTCCCTGCGCGTTCCCGAGGAACCGCTCGGTCGACACCGCGTAGACCCGCTCGCCGCCCTCCTCGTGGGCCGACGAGGTCCGGAAGACGTTCGGCCACTGCGGCCAGGGATTGTCGGCGTGCCGTGCATCGGGCGGCCTCTCGAGCAGCTCGAACTGGTGGACCGACAGCGCGCCCTGCCGATGGACGGTGCCGAGACAGTCGGCGCCGGTGTCGCCGCCGCCGATGATGACGACGCGCTTGCCCTCGGCCGAGATGATGTCCGCCGGCGCGACGTCGTCGCCCGCCAGCCGCCGATTCTGCTGGGTCAGATACTCGACCGCGAAGTGCACGCCGCCGAGCTCGCGGCCGGGAATCTGGAGGTCCCGCGCCCAGGGCGTCCCGCAGCAGAGCACGATCGCATCGAACTGGCGCCGCAGGCCGGCCACGGGGAGGTCGATGCCGATCTCGACGCTGGTCCGGAACTCGACGCCTTCGGCCGCCATCAGCGACAGCCGTCGATCGATGAAGCGCTTTTCGAGCTTGAACTCGGGAATGCCGTAGCGCAGCAGGCCGCCGATGCGGTCGGCCCGCTCGAAGACGGTCACGGAATGCCCGACTTTGTTGAGCTCGTCGGCGGCGGCGAGCCCGGCCGGACCCGATCCGACGACCGCGACGCGCTTGCCCGTGCGAACGGCCGGCGGCCGTGCCTGGATCCACCCGTGTTCGAACGCGTGCTCGACGATCGACAGCTCGATCGACTTGATCGTGACCGGGTCGTCGTTGATGCCGAGCACGCACGCCCCCTCGCAAGGCGCCGGGCACAGGCGGCCCGTCCACTCGGGGAAGTTGTTCGTCGCGTGCAGCCGATCGCTCGCGGCCTGCCAGCGCTTGTGGTAGACGAGATCGTTCCAGTCGGGAATCACGTTGCCGAGCGGGCAGCCCTGGTGGCAGAACGGGATGCCGCAGTCCATGCAGCGGGCGCCCTGGTCGCGCATCTTCTGCTCGGGCTCGCGCAGATACACTTCCTGCCAGTCGCGGACGCGCTCCTGGATCGGGCGGGCCTGAGGCTTGGCGCGCTTGATCTCGATGAACCCCGTGGGCTTACCCATTGACGACGGCTCCGACGAGCTCGTTGAACGCCGGCTCGCGTGATTCGGCGCGCGCGCGGGCCTCGGCCAGCAGCACGCGCTTGTAGTCTTTCGGAATCACCTTGACGAATCGGCCCTTCACCTCGTCCCAGTCCGCCAGCAGGCCCGCCGCGACGGTGCTGCCGGTGAACCGCACGTGACTCCGGAGCATCCCCAGCACGGTCGTGACATCGTCGGAATCCCCGTCCGAGGAAACGTCGGATTCGGATAGCCCCTCGAGCTCCACCATCTCCCGGTTGCAGCGGCTGCGGAAGGTGTCGGCCGGGTCGTAGACGTAGGCGACGCCGCCGCTCATCCCAGCGGCGAAGTTACGGCCCGTGCGGCCGAGGACGAGCACGCGCCCGCCGGTCATGTATTCGCAGGCGTGATCGCCGACGCCCTCGACGACCGTCAGCGCGCCGCTGTTGCGGACGGCGAACCGTTCGCCGGCAATCCCGCGGACATACGCTTCGCCGCTCGTCGCGCCGTAGAGCGCCACGTTGCCGATGATGACGTTGTTCTCGGCGGCAAAGGTCGCCTGCCGCGGCGGATACACCGCAATCTTGCCGCCCGAGAGGCCCTTGCCGAAGTAGTCGTTCGAATCGCCCTCGAGCCGCATCGTGACGCCGCGAGGCACGAACGCGCCGAAGCTCTGGCCGGCCGTGCCGGTGAACTGGATGCTGACCGTATCGTCCGGCAGCCCCTTGCCACCGTACCGGCGCGTGATCTCGTACCCCAGCATCGTCCCGACCGTGCGGTTGACGTTGCGGATCGGCATGTCGATCTCGACCGGCTCCTCGCTCTCGAGTGCGCGCGAGGCGCGAGCGATGAGCTCGACGTCGAGCGCCCGCTCGAGGCCGTGGTCCTGCCTGATCACGGCGCGCCGCGACGCGCCTTCCGCCAGCTCCGGCTGGTAGAGGATCTTCGACAGATCGACGCCCTTGGCCTTCCAGTGATCGACGGCGGGCCTGGTTTCCAGCCGGTCGGCGCGGCCGATCATCTCGTTCATCGTCCGGAAACCGAGCTGGGCCATCAGCTCCCGCACATCCTCGGCGACGAAGCGGAAGTAGTTCTCGACGAACTCCGGCTTGCCGTTGAACTTCTTGCGCAGCTCGGGATCCTGCGTCGCGACGCCCACCGGGCAGGTGTTCAGGTGGCAGACGCGCATCATGATGCAGCCCGAAACGACGAGCGCGGCCGTCGCAAAGCCGAATTCCTCGGCGCCGAGGAGCGCGGCGATCACGACATCCCGTCCGGTCTTGAGCTGCCCGTCTACCTGCACGACGATGCGATCGCGGAGGCGGTTGAGGAGCAGGACCTGCTGCGTCTCGGCGAGGCCGAGCTCCCAGGGGATGCCGGCGTGCTTGATCGAGGTCAGCGGTGACGCGCCGGTGCCGCCGTCGTGGCCCGAGATGAGCACGACGTCCGCGTGCGCCTTGGAGACGCCGGCCGCGACCGTGCCCACGCCGACCTCGGCCACGAGCTTGACGTGCACGCGCGCGGCCGGATTGGCGTTCTTCAGGTCGTGGATGAGCTGCGCCAGGTCCTCGATCGAGTAGATGTCGTGATGCGGCGGCGGCGAAATCAGCGTGACGCCAGGCGTCGAGTAGCGCACCTTCGCGATCCAGGGATAGACCTTGTGGCCCGGGAGCTGCCCGCCTTCGCCGGGCTTGGCGCCCTGCGCCATCTTGATCTGCAGATCGTCGGCGTTGACCAGGTATTCGCTCGTGACGCCGAAGCGGGCCGAAGCAACCTGCTTGATGGCGCTGCGGCGCGAGTCGCCGTTGGCGTCGCGGCGGTAGCGCGCCGGATCTTCGCCGCCTTCGCCGGTATTCGACTTGCCGCCGAGGCGGTTCATCGCGATGGCGATGGTCTCGTGCGCTTCCTGGCTGATCGAGCCGTACGACATGGCGCCGGTCGCAAACCGCTTGAGGATCGCTTCGGCAGGCTCGACCTCCTCGATCGGTACCGGCGTCCGGTCGCTCTTGAAATCAAGGAGGCCGCGCAGCGTGCCGAGCGTCCGGCTCTGATCGTTGACGATCCTCGTGAAGTCCCGGTAGACCGAATACTGCCCGGTGCGCGTGGCGTGCTGCAGCTTCTGGACCGTCTCCGGGTTGAAGAGGTGCAGCTCGCCATCGCGGCGCCACCGGTACTCGCCGCCGGACTCGAGATCGCCGAGCGCCGGCCGGCGCGCCGGGAAGGCGCGCTCGTGGCGCTCCTTGACCTCGCGCGCGATGACGTCGATGCCGACGCCGCCGATGCGCGACGCGGTCCACGTGAAGTATCGATCGACAAAGGACTGTTCGAGGCCGATGGCCTCGAAAATCTGCGCGCCGCAGTAGCTCTGCAGCGTCGAGATCCCCATCTTGGACATCACCTTCAGGATGCCCTTGTTGAGCGCCTTGATGTAGTTGAGCGTCGCCTTCTCGCGCGTCACGCCTTCGACTATCCCCTGCGCGATCATGTCGTCGAGCGTCTCGAACGCGAGGTACGGGTTGACGGCGCCGGCGCCGTAGCCGATGAGAAGCGCCACGTGGTGCACTTCGCGGGCATCGCCCGACTCGAGCAGGAGCGCGCAGCGCGTGCGCGTGCCTTCCCGGACGAGGTGGTGATGCACGCCGGCCGTCGCCAGCAGGCTCGGAATGGGCGCGCACTTCTCGGTGACGCCCCGGTCCGAGAGGATCAGGATGGTGTTGCCGGCGCGGACCGCGGCGCTGGCCTGGGCCTGCAGCCGTTCCATGGCGCGCTCGAGCGCGGCGCCACCCTCCCTGGGGTCGTAGGTCATCGGGAGCGTGACCGAACGGAACCCGTCGAGGTGCGGGTGGTCCTGGATATGCCGCAGCTTGGCCAGCTGGTCGTTGTCGATGATGGGATACCGGACGTTGATCTGCCGGCACGACTCTGGCTCGGGCAAGAGGAGGTTGCGCTCGGGTCCGATCGTCGATTCCATCGACGTGACGAGCTCTTCGCGGATCGCATCGAGGGGCGGATTGGTCACCTGCGCGAAGAGCTGCTTGAAATAGTCGTAGAGCAGGCGCGGCCGCTCCGACAGCGCCGCGAGCGGCGTGTCGGTGCCCATCGAGCCGAGCGGCTCCTCGCCGGCCTTCGCCATGTGCGCGAGCAGCAGCGACACGTCTTCCTGGGTATAACCGAATGCCTGCTGTCGCCGCAGGACGGTCTGGTGATCGGGCGGCGGCAGGAACGGCGCGTCCGGCACGTCTTCGATGGCGATGAGGTGTTCCTGGAGCCACTCGGCGTAGGGGAACTCGCGCGCGAGCTGCTCTTTGATCTCCTCGTCCGCGATGATGCGGCCCTGGGCGGTGTCGACGAGGAAGATCTTCCCCGGGTGCAGCCGTTCCTTGACCAGGATGTTCTCGGCGGGAATGTCGAGCACGCCGACCTCTGACGCCATGATGACCAGGTCGTCCTTGGTGACGTAGTAACGCGAGGGCCGCAGGCCGTTGCGATCGAGGACGGCGCCGATCACCGTGCCGTCGGTAAAGGCAATCGACGCCGGGCCGTCCCAGGGCTCCATGAGCGAGGAGTGGTACTCGTAGAACGCGCGTCGGGCCGGGCTCATCCCCTCGTGGTTCTGCCACGGCTCGGGGATCATCATCAGGACCGCGTGCGGCAGCGACCGCCCGGCCATCACCAGCAGCTCGAGGACGTTGTCGAAGATGGCAGTGTCGCTGCCGCCCTCTCGGATGATCGGCAGGATCCGGTCGAGCTCGTGGCCGAGCACGTCGGACCGCAGCAGCGCCTCGCGCGCCTTCATCCAGTTGATATTCCCGCGCAGCGTGTTGATCTCGCCGTTGTGAGCGACAAAACGGTAGGGGTGGGCGAGCGGCCACGACGGAAATGTATTGGTGCTGAACCGCTGGTGCACCAGCGCCAGCGCCGACTCCATCGCCGGGTCGGTCAGGTCCGGGAACATCGTCCCGATCTGATCGGCCGTCAGCATCCCCTTGTAGATCAAGGTGTTCGAGGACAGGCTGACGACGTAGAAGAAGCGCTTCTCGGTGACCGGCAGGTCGGCCGCGTCGATCGCGTGCTCAATCCGCTTCCGGATCACATACAGCTTGCGCTCGAACTGGGCATCGCTCTCGATTGAGGCGCCTGGCGCCGGCGACCCGGGGGCGCGCCCGATGAAAATCTGCTTGAAGACGGGCTCGACGGCCACCGCGCTCGGGCCGAGCTGGTGATCGTCGGTCGGGACATCACGCCAGCCGAGCACGAGCTGGCCTTCATCGATCACGATCTCTTCGAAGAGCGCCTCGATGTGCTCGCGGACGGCTGGATCCCGCGGGAGGAAGACCAGGCCAGCGCCATAGCCGCGCTCGGACGGCAGGTCGATCCCGATGCGAGCGGCCTCCTTGCGAAGAAACCGGTCCGGCATCTGCATCAGGATGCCGGCGCCGTCGCCGGTGTTCACCTCGCATCCACACGCGCCACGGTGGAGCAGGTTCACGAGCAGCTGCAGCGCCTGGCTGACGATGCTGTGGGTCTTCTGACCCTTGATATGGACGACGAAGCCAACCCCGCAGGCGTCGTGCTCGTGCCGCGGATCGTAGAGCCCCTGGGCAGGCATCGGCTGGTAACCGGAAAGCGGTGGCGTGTGTTGCACAGTTTCTTATGAGTCATCTCGCGCCAGAAGCAAAACGGGATTTAGCGATTGGGTGCATGCGTTTCACTCATGTATGACCCATGAGGAAAACTGCTGGCGCCCATCATGCGCGCGAGGGGCATCGCGTGACGGTGAGATGACGAAAACCGATGCGAGAGGACAGGAGATTCTATGTCTGGGGGGAAATGACGGCAGATATCATCCGGGGCTGAGAGCGTCGGATGTCGGGAGGAGAAGGCAGATTGAGGAGACGGAGATTGAGGAGACGAAGAGGACGGAGGCAACGGGTTCACACACGGAGAAACGGAGCGAACGGAGACGCACGGAGGCTGTCGGCCTGGCTGTGTCGAACAACAGGGCACCGCGACCGTAATGCGTCGGCCCGTCGGATCGAGACTGCTTGCACCGCGCGTAGCGCGGTAGGGGTTGAATCGAGAGATCGAGATCACGAGCACTTGTCGATTTCAGAAGTGCTCGTGATCTCGATCTCTCGATTCAATCCCACTGCGCGCGCGCGGTCAAGCAGTCCCGACCGACGGGCCGACGCATCCCCGCGCGACGTCTGCTAGCCGTGCACAGCCTCCGGTCCGACAGTCTCCGTGCGTCTCCGCTCCGTTCCTCCGTGGTGAATCCGTTGCCTCCGTCGCCTCCGACTCTTCAGCACCGACTCATCGGTATCCGCGCCGCTCTTACTCCAGATGCCGCGCCAGCTGATGCAGGAACAGGCCGACATCCGTGACGAGGCCGATGGTTTGAGACGACCCGCGGTCGGCCAGTTTGGTGACGACGGCGGGGTTGATGTCCACGCAGACGACGGGCACCCAGGCGGGGAGCATGTTCCCCACACCGATCCCATGCAGCATCGTCGACAGCACGATCACCATGCCGGCCGAGGCGAGCGCCTCCGCGTAGCGGTCCTGCGCCGCGCTGATGTCCGTGATCGTGTCGACCAGCGGTCCGTCGTCGCGAATGCTGCCGGCGAGCACGACGTCGACGCCCGCGCGGACGCACTCGACCATCACGCCGCTCGTCAGCACGCCCGATTCGACGGCGGCGCGGATTCCGCCAGCACGGTTGATGGCGTTGATGGCCCGCATGTGGTGTCGGTGCCCGCCGAGTACGGGGATGCCGGCCTCGAGATCGACGCCGAGCGACGTGCCGAACAGCACCTGCTCGGCGTCGTGGACCGCCAGGGCGTTGCCCGAGAGCAGCGTGTCGACGAAACCGCGGCGGATGAGCTCGATGAAGTAGCCGGCGCCGCCCGTGTGGATGACAACCGGCCCGGCCACGAATACGACGCGCTCGCCGCGAGCTTTCGTCTGGCGAATCATCGTGGCGATCCGCGACACACTCACTTCGACGCGCCGTTCGGAGGAGACCTCGTTCGACATGAAGGCGAAGTCGCCGCGCTCACGGTCCCGGAACTCGGGAGTCACGCGAAGCCCGTGCAGGCCGCAGACGACCCGATCGCCGACCCGGACCTCTCGCAGCTTCCGGCATACGGCCATGCCGTCGGGGCCGACGACGATGACCGCGTCCATACGCTGCCGCGACACGGCGAGCCAGCGCCCGTCCACCCGCACGTCGGTGCGCATGTTGGTGGTCGAATAGAAGTCGTCTGGAACCGAGCCGTCACGGTCCGCGACTCGCAGCAGCGCGTCCCGCTCCTCGACGGCATGGCAGCCGAGTGGAATCAGCTCCTCGACCAGGCGGCGGAGACCCGCGTCGCTGGCCGCCGAGACTTTCAGTTTCAGCTGCGAGAAATCGTCGTTCGTCCGGCCGATCTCGAAGTGCAGCACCTCGAATTGTCCGCCGCGCTCGATGACGGTATCGAAGATGGTGTTGAGGAGTTGCGAGTCGATCAGGTGGCCTTGCGCCTGGACGACGACGGCGTGCAGAGGTGTATCGGACATGACAGGAAGCTGGATTATAGCCACGGATCACACGGACAACACGGAATGAGTGGATACGATCGCTCTGTCGGTGGCGTTCGGCAGTGGCGCGAGTGTCCGAAATGACCAGCGTGGCTGAGAGCACTCACGACCCGCACCGCGCCCTTCGCGACGACGTGCGCCTGCTGGGGGAACTGCTGGGCGAGACGCTGCGCCGGCAGGAGGGGCAGCCGCTCTTCGAGCGGGTGGAGCGCGTGCGTGCGCTCGCCAAACGCACGCGGGTATCCTCAGCGGACGGGTTCGAAGCGCTGGCCGGCGAGCTTCGGGCGATGCCCGTCGAGTCCGCGCTCCCGATCGCGCGGAGCTTCGCGCACTTCCTCAACCTGGCGAACGTCGCCGAGCAGCACCACCGCGTGCGCCGGCGCCGCGCCTACCAACGCGACCCGCGCGCGCGCCCGCAGCCGGCCTCGATCGAGGAAACGCTGCCGCGCCTGCTCTCGGCCGGCGTCCCGCCGGACACCTTGCACAGCGCGGTGTGCAGCCTGGGCATCGAGCTCGTCGTGACCGCGCATCCGACCGAGATCATGCGGCGGTCGCTCCAGCACAAGTACCGGCGAATTGCCGACGCGCTGGCGGATCTCGACCACACCGACGTCACCTGTCTCGAGCGCGAAACGCTCGTCGAGACGATGCGGCGCGAGATCACGGCCGCGTGGGAAACCGAAGAGGTCAGGCGCGAGCGCCCGTCGCCGCTCGACGAAGTCCGGTCGGCGCTCGCCGTGTTCGAAGAAACGCTGTGGGACGCGCTGCCCCTCTACTGCCGGTCGCTCGACCGCACGCTGCGTCAGTGCTCAGGGCGCGGGCTGCCGCTCGACGCGGCGCCCATCCGGTTTGGCTCGTGGATCGGCGGCGATCGCGACGGCAACCCGTTCGTCACGCCGGAGGTCACCCGCAGCGCCTGCCTGATGTCGCGATGGACCGGGTTGTCGCTCTACGCGAAAGAGATCGAGCAGCTGCGCTTCGAGCTCTCGATGTCGGACGCCACCCCAGAGCTCCTCGCGCACGTCGAGGGAGCGCACGAGCCGTATCGCGCGCTGCTGCGTTCGTTGCAGCAGCGTGTCGACGCGTCGCGCCGCCACATCGAGGAGTTGTTGCGGGCGGCGCCGGCCTCCGGTGGTGCCGCGGCACCGGGCGCCTACGCCGGCCGGCCAGGCTTCACATGGGAGCCGGAGATGTTCGAGCCGGTGTCGGAGTTCAGGGAGCCGCTCCTGCTCTGCCATCGATCGCTGCACGCCACCGGCAATGGCATCATCGCCGACGGGCGCCTGACCGACGTCCTGCGGCGGATGGCGGCCTTCGGCCTGACGCTCGTGCGCCTGGACGTGCGCCAGGAGGCCGAGCGCCACACCGAAGCCGTCGACGCCATCACCCGCGCGCTCGGACTCGGCGAGTATCGCAGCTGGACGGAAGAGCGGCGCGTGGACTTTCTCGTCAACGTGCTGTCGCAGAGCCGCAAGCTGACGCCCGCCCGGATGCCGACCAACGCGCGCGTCGCCGAAGTGCTCGACACGTTTCGGATGATGGCGGCTGTCCACCCCGAGTCGCTCGGCGCCTACGTCATCACGATGGCCGGGAAGCCATCCGATGTTCTGGCTGTCGAACTGTTGCAGCGTGAGGCTGGCGTCACGCCTCCGCGCCGCGTCGTCCCGCTCTTCGAAACAGCGCGCGACCTGCGCGCGGCCGCGGGCATGATCACTGCGCTCCTCGCAATCCCGTGGTACCGCGATCGCGTGATGAAGCACGAAGGACGGCTGGAAGTGATGGTCGGCTACTCGGACTCGGCCAAGGACGTCGGCAGGCTGGCCGCCGCGTGGGAGCTCTACAAGGCCCAGGAGTCCATCGTCGAGGCCAGCCGCGCGCACGGCGTGCCGGTCACGCTCTTCCACGGCCGCGGCGGCAGCGTGGGTCGAGGCGGCGGGCCGACGCACCTGGCCATCCGCTCGCAGCCGCCCGGCTCGATCGACGGCACGCTGCGCGTCACTGAACAGGGCGAGATGATACAGGCAAAGTTCGGGCTGCCGGGGATCGCGCTCCGTACGCTCGAGGTCTACACGACGGCGACGCTCGAGGCGACGCTGGCCGACCCGGCGCCGGCCGAGCCCGCATGGCGCGCGGCGATGGACCGGCTGTCGTCGAACGCGCGCGAGGCGTTCCGTCGCACTGTCTACGACGACCCGAGGTTTCTCGAGTACTTCCGCGCCGCCACACCTGAGGCCGAGCTCGACGCCATGCACATCGGTAGCCGGCCCGGCAGCCGCGAACGCCAGGGCGCACTGCAGGCGCTTCGCGCCATCCCGTGGCAGTTCGCGTGGATGCAGACGCGATTGATGCTCCCGTCCTGGCTCGGTATCGAGGAGGCGATCCGCGCCGACGATCGCGACATCTGCCGCGAGATGTACCGCGACTTCCCCTTCTTTCGATCGACGATAGAACTGATGGAGATGGCGCTGGCCAAAGCCGACTCGGGAATTGCCGCGCACTACGACCGGCATCTCGTCCCCGAGGATCACCAGGACCTCGGGGCCATGCTCCGCGAGCGCCTGCAACGCGCCATCGACGCCGTGGCCGAGGTGACCGGCCATCAGCAACTGCTCGCTGACAATCCCGTGCTCCGCCGATCGATCGACGTGCGCAATCCGTATGTCGACCCAATCAACCTCCTGCAGGTCGAGCTGCTGCGACGCCTGCGGGCTGCCAGCGATGCGCACGCCGAGGAGACCGTCTGGCTGCGCCGCGCGCTCCTCGTCACGATCAACGGCGTCGCGGCCGGCATGCGGAACACCGGGTAGTCTAGCTGCTAGAGCCTCACAAACGGAGACCCTTCACGAAGGCCGCGAAGCTCACGAGGCGCGCGAAGGATTCACTGGTGAAGTCTTCCTTCGAGAGCTTTGTGGCCTTCGCGATCTTCGTGATGGGTCGTCGACCGTGTTCATGAGATGGCTTGTAGTGGTCGAGTAGAGCCGTCGAGCGCCGCCGCCGCATTCATCCTCCATTCATCTGGTCTTTGCCACGCTGCGGTAGCGTCCGACTACAGCAGATGAGCCGGACGAGTCCGGAGGTCGCTTTGCGCACGTCTTTTGGTTTGCTCGCCGGCATGTTGCTACTGTCGGTCACCCCGGCCAGCGCGGACACGGGCAGTACCCGCAACCGGGCATGTACGCGGCAGTCGGCAATTTGGGAAAGCCTCTTTCAGGATCCAGCGGCGGCGCGGTCGAGCTGCGCGCCACGCGCGGGGCTGTTCGGGGACGCGCCGCTCGAGTCAGCTGTCGGCGCCAGGTCGCTCCACGAGCTCGCCGCCCTCACCTTGTTCCAGGACCCAGTCGAGAAAGATCAGACACCCGTCACCTCGCCGCGGCCGAAGGCATTCGAGTACAGCGGCGCGTACGCCACGCGGCGCAAGATCCACTTCATCGCCAGCTTCGCGACGATCCCGCTCTTCGTGACCCAGTACATCCTCGGCGACAAGCTCTACGACGGCAGCAGCGGATCGACCAAGTCCGCGCACTCCGGGGTGGCTGTCGGCATCGAGACGCTGTTTGCCGTCAACACTGTGACCGGCGTCTGGAATATGTGGGAGTCGCGCAAGGACCCCAACGCCGGCAAGAAGCGGTTCATCCACGGCTTCATGATGCTCGGCGCCGACGTGGGTTTCGTCGCGACGGGGATGCTCGCGCCTGGCGACGAGGGTGGTGGCGATCGCAGCACGCATCGCAACGTCGCGATCACGTCGATGGCAGTCGCCACGGCCAGCTACCTCATCATGCTGATCGGGAGATAGCCGTGGCCCTTCCTGCCACGCTCGTCGAGGCCGCCGCGGCCTGGGCGGCGATCTACAGCGACCATACGGCACTCAGAATCGGCGTGGTGTTCTGTCACCTCGCCGGCCTGATGGCTGGTGGAGGACTGGCGGTGGCAGCCGACCGAGGGACACTGCGTCTCGCCCGCGGATCCGAGGCGGAGCGCGCCGCCCATCTCGACGAGCTGCATGCCGTCCATCGCGTGGTCATTTCCGGGCTCGTGCTGACCTTCGCCAGCGGAATCCTGATGCTGGGCGCCGATCTCGAGGCCATGCTCGCCTCGCGCGTCTACTGGACGAAGATGGCGCTCGTGGCCCTGCTGCTTGTCAACGGCTTGACCATGCAGCGCGCCGAACGCGCGGCGCGCGTGGCGCAGCTCAACGGCTGGCCGCGCCTCCATCGTGCGGCGATGCTCAGCCTCTTGCTCTGGTTTCTCATCGTGTTTGCCGGCACGGCCCTCACGCTGACGGCGTAGCAACCCATGTCTGACCACACCCCTTCGACACCTCACACTGATTCATGC
Organism: uncultured Acidobacteriota bacterium; assembly: GCA_963776315.1. Lineage (GTDB taxonomy): Bacteria > Acidobacteriota > Vicinamibacteria > Vicinamibacterales > 2-12-FULL-66-21 > DATBJJ01. Next base: position 15,463 of record CAVZMJ010000025.1, on the reverse strand, counting down.
GGTTCGTGCAGCGCCCTCACGCGCCGCGACTTCCTCTCGGTCGGCTCGTGCACTCTGACGGCGCTGCTCGTTGGCTTGCGCCCGGTTGAGGGAGCCGAAACGATCAGCGGAACACAGGAACGAACGTATCCGATCCCCGCTGCCGACGGCGCGACGATCGACCGCGATGCGCAGGTCATTCTGGTTCGCGAGCAGCAGAACGTCTACGCGTTCAATCTCTCGTGCCCGCATCAGAACGCCGCGGTGCGGTGGAACGCCGGCGGCGGGCGCTTCCAGTGCTCGCGCCACGACTCGAAGTACCTGCCGAACGGCACCTACACCTCAGGCCGGGCGACGCGCAATATGGACCGCTTCCCCATTCGCCGCGCTGGCGCCACCGTCGTCGTCGACACGACCGGCATCATTCGATCCGACCAGAACCCCGCCGCGTGGACGGCCGCGGTTGTGACGATCGAGTGACCGCGCAGCAGACCGCAGACACCAGATCGACGTGCGCAATCCCTACGTCGATCCGATCAACCTCCTGCAGGTCGAGCTGCGGCGGCGCCTGCGGGCTGCCAGCGATGCGCGCGCCGAGGAGACCGTCTGGCTGCGCCGCGCGCTTCTCGTCACGATCAACGGCGTCGCGGCCGGCATGCGGAACACGGGCTAGACTCTGCGGTGAGGGAGGCGGGTATATTGCGTGACGTGAGACTGCTTGGCCGGTGGGAGTTTCACCAACGCCAAAGGACAACGCCAGTGCGGCAACGCTGAACGGCCTGAGCCCTCAAGCCATTCAGCGTCACACAGGCGAATCATTCATTCACTGCGTCTTCTTCGCACCACCCGTGCGAAACAGGCGCGGGGCGAAGTCATACAGACTCTTGCGCCAGACCTGCCATTCGTGCGAGCCCAATGTTTCGAACCACACGTGCCTGACGCCATCTGCCTCGAGTGTGCTGTGCAGCTTCTTGCCGTTCGCGTAGCCGCCCTCGAGGTCCCCGAACCCGATCCAGAACAGGTCGAAGTTCTTGTTAAAGACCGCCACATCGGCCATCGCGCCGTTGTAGGCGGTCTGTCGGTCGAAGGCAGCTCCGCCGCGGCCGCCGGCTCCGCCGCCGCTGAACGCGCCCACCGAGGCGAACACGTCCGGGTTGCCGAACCCGATTCGCACCGCCTGGCCGGCGCCCATCGACAATCCGGCGATCGCGCGATTCCGGCGATCCTTGAGCGTGCGGTAACCGGCGTCGATCGTCGGGACCAGATCGCGCAGCACGACGTCCTGGAACGCATCTGGCTGGCCTGCGCCGCCGCCACGCTGACCGGCTGGTACGGGAGGCTCACCCGCCCGCGTCGCATACCCCTGATCCATGACGACCAGCATCGGCAGGGCTTTCTTATCGGCGATCAGCGCGTCCATGATGACGTTCACCTTACCCTGCCACGTCCAGGACGTTTCGTTCTCGCCCGATCCGTGCTGCAGATAGAGCACCGGGTAGCGCTGCGATGGATTCTGATCGTAGCCGGGCGGCGTGTAGACGTAGGCGTTGCGGAACTGCCCCGTCACCTTGGAGAGGTAGGGGCGAATACGCAGCTCGCCGTGCGGCACGTCTTTCGGCACGTAGAAGTTCAAGGTGTCGTCCGGGACTTCCAGCCCACTCGTCGGACGCGCCCAACCGAAATAGGTCAGGCTGGCCGGGTCGTTCATGGCGTTACCGTCGACAACCAGTTCGTAATAGTGGAAACCCGAACGGATGGGCCCGATGGTGACTTCCCACAGACCCTCGCCCATCGCCTTCAAGGCGTACGTCTCGGCGCCCATGCCGCTGTCATTCCCGCGCGCGCGCACGGCGACCGTTTTCGCCTCGGGCAAGCGGGTGCGGAAGATGACGCGCCGATCGGGCAGGATCCGCGGGTACTCCCCGCCGCGCACGTTCGACGGCGCGGGTTTTCCAGCCGGGGCCTCCTGGGTGAGTCCGTGAAGCGGTACTGCCAGGATGAAAGCGGCGATCAGGCGCCAGGTCCGTGTCACGCTCATACAACTGTTCCTGTCTGCGGCCCTGTCGGACCGCTCAACGCTTTCGGGTGCTATCGGGCGCGTCGTCTGCGGCGAGATCGCCAAGTGCGTACTGGATGCCGGCCAGCAGGTGCTGCAGCATCTGGGGATTCGAGAACACGTCGGCACCGTGCCCGAGGCCGCTGTAGAACACGCGGCCCTTGCCCTGACGCCGAATCCAGCTCATAGGAAAGTCCATATCCTCTTTGCGGGCCGGCAGAATCCGGCGCGGCGGGCTCGACTTCTCCGCATCGATCCTCAGCAGCACGTGCAGACGGTCGCGCAGAACCGGCTCCTGAAGCTGAAACGCCTGGTCGGCAATCTGAAAGTCCTTGCCCCCGAACGCAGCGTTGATCGGGCTGGCTGGATCTTCCACCTTCATCGTCATCACTTCGCCGTTCCACGGATGGCCGCCGTTCTCGGTCCCACCAAGCATCCGGCCGAACTCGGGCCACTGGTCGTATTTCGGGTACTGCACGAAGGTCGCGATGGCGTCGTGAATGCCGACGAATCCTTTGCCGCTCTCGACGAAAGCCGAGCAGAGACGCCCTCAACTCCGGATCGTCGAACAACACACCCACGGTGTTGTTGAAGCAGATGGCGTCGAACTGTTTGATGTTCGCCGGCCGGAACATCTCGATATCGTCGTTGAAGACGACTTCGTAGGCGCCAGTCACCTTTCCCAGCTGCTGGAGCGCGTAGTTCCCTATAGGGATGGTGCCGGCGGAACTTCCGCGGACCGGCTTGCCATCGCGCATCGACAGATTGGTGACGAGCATCCGGCGCGGCTGTTTAGGCTTGGCCTGCGCCTTGGGCGGGATCGCTGCGTCTATGCGTGCCTTCTGTTCAGGCTGGATCTCCTGTCCCTGGAAGGATGCACAACAGAGCACGATGACCAGGCAGATTCGAGTGATCAGAAATCGATTGGGCATGGGTTTGGGGCGCACTCTTGATAACTCCCAACTTGCAACTCTCAACTTCCCAGATGACTCCCGAAGATCGACTGAGAGTCTTTTGGGAATTGGAGGTTGGGAGTTGGGAGTTGACGTGTCTCTCTCTCTATTTGCGTTCCATGGCGAACCCGAACGCGTAGACAGCGCCGTCCCGCGTTCCCACGAACACGTGACCGGATCCGACCCAGAAACTACGGCCCGACAGCGGGGACGTGATCGTTTTCTCGCTGTTCCAAAGCGGCTTACCGCTCGCTCCGTGCAGCGCGTAGAGTGCGGCCGGCCCGTTCGACGGCGCGGAAGCGGCGAAGGCAACCCCGTTGACGACGATGGGAGTCAGCGGCGCCGCGATGTTCTGCGAGGTCCAGGCGGGTTGAACCGAGAACTTGCCGTCCTGGTGCGCCAGCTTGACGCCGAGTATGGCCCCGGTCGACACGGCGCCATTCCCGGCTACGCCCAGACTGCCCGGCAACGGGCCTGCGACCGGAATGAGCAGCCAGCGGGCGCCATCGGCAGTCACCGGCGCAGGCGATGCAGCAGGCGCGGTCCCGGCTTGCGGCGGAGACCGGTGCGCGCTCCTCCCACATGGCGGGTGACTGCGCCGCGAACGTCGCGGCGCCGCCGGTAAGTGACGCCGACGCGAAGAGCGGCGTGTCGTGATTCGTGCCGCCGAGTGAGGCGGCGTCGAGCAGCAGAACGCGTCCGTCCCTGGTCGTGACGGCGACGATGTCCTTGCCAGACTCCTGAAACAACACGGGCGGCGCCGCGAACTCCACACCGGGCTGCCCGAACCAGTCCTTCAGGGCGAGCGTCTTCGGATCGAGCGCGACGATCGCGTTGGCGTAGCCCCCGGCAGTGACGGTGCCAGGCCCGATCGCCACGATGGCGGTGCCGTTGGTGGCGAAGGCGACAGACCCGATGGGAGAGCCGCCGTTGGTCTTCCACGAAACAACCGGCTTCGTGTCGCTCGAAATGTCGATCGCCCAGACGCCGTCAGCGGCACCGCCGCATCCGTTGCTCGTGGCGGCGTAGACCCTGTCGTTGACCGCGATCAGATCGGAGAAGCGCGCGCCCGCCGGGACGAACGGCGCCGGCCGCTGCACATCCTTGCCTGAGACCACTCCGAGCGTCCGGAACATGCCGTCAGCGCTCACCGCATAGACAACGCCGGACGGACGAAACAGTCCCCCTCCCGATCCTTGTGCGGCCGCATTGGTCGGGAACGGTGACGGACGCCATTGTCCTGGCGGGATTGCTGACGCTGCCGGCGGAGGGGCTGGCGCGGGCGCTGGAGTTGGAACTGGCGGCGCAGGTGGTGTCGTCGCGGACGCCGGAGCTCCGCGGCCCCCGCCGCCGCGGCTGGGAATCGGTACGCCTGCACCGGGCTCACCGACGGCGCTGCTGTAGGACCCTCGTCCTCGTCCGCCGCCCCTCCCTGCTCCGGGAGGCGGAGTCGTGAGGTTCACCATCCGCGTCAACGTCCCGGAGATGCCGCCGGGACACGCCGCACTGCCCGCGGCGAGCGTTCCCTCGAAACGGCGCGTCCAGAACAAGTTTCCGGTGTCGTTGTCGACTGCAAAGACCTGGTTGGAAGGAGCGCCGATCATCGAGAGCGGAGTGAAGATATTCACGCCCGACGTCACCACGCCTGCGCCCAGCGAAACGCCGTGCCGCACCGGGCTCTCGAGCGTCGTCTTCCACTGCAACTCGAACCCCGGCTGGCTCATCGTCTCGGGTGAGATGCTCACGTCGTTCCGGATCCAGGACGTGTGCTGCGCATCGCCGTGCGCGGTCGGCCATTCGTTCGGGTTACCGCGTCCCTGGCTCCACGCGATGCCGGTTGCGGCGATGGTCGCGGCTAGTGCAACAAACCTGGTGTGCCGATGCGTCATCGCCCGGATCACTTTCCTGCCGCCGCCGGGACGCCGAAGCTGTACATCGTGCCGTCGAACGTCCCCAGGTACGCGCGCCCGTTTGCGACGGTCAGGCCGCTCCAGTGGTTCCAGGACGCGATCTGGTTCCCGCTGGACCACAATTCCTTGCCAGTCTGACCGTCGAGCGCGTAGATGGTCGCGTGTCGCGAGTTCGGGATGCGACGCTCGGAATACGGGTTGAGGCCACCACCGACCCACGGCCCATTCGGCTCGTTCCAGGCGAGGTCGGGCAGCGTTTGCGTAGTGTCCTCTCCCGACCCGTACGCGAACACCACGCCGTTGGCCACCACGACCTCTTCAGCCATGTCCATGTCGCGCGAGAGCCACGCCGGATTCAGCCGCCACTGTCCCGGGCTCGTCTCCTCCAGTTTGTAGGCCGCCACCCCGCCCATCCTCGGCCGGCCGTACTCGATCGGCGCGTGAAAGGTGCGGCTCACGGGCCCCCAGAACGGGACGAGGACCCACTGCACGCCGCTCGAATCCTGCCAGGCTGCCATCGCACCCCAGACGCCTTTGGCGTCGAAGGCCTGGTCGTCGTTGCACAGGAGGGGCGTGGTGTGGAGCGTCGTCCGGTGATCCTCGCCGCCGAGCGCCTCGCGATCGAGGAGCCATACCCGGCATTCCTTACTCGTGCCGACGAGGAACTTCCGTCCCCGGTAGTCGAACGCCATCGGCGTGACGTTCATGTCCAGATCGCGCGCCCGCATCCAGTTGGCGTTCGGCGGCGCGAAGTAGTCGACGAGCTGCAGCTGCTGGTTGTCGTCGAGCCTGGCGCCGACGATGGCGTTGCCGAGGCTCTTGGTCTGCGGGCTGAACATCGCGTCGCCGGTCACCATGTACACGACGCCTTCAGGCGAAATGGCCGCGCCCCGCCGGCCCCACATGCCGCCGCCTGCCGGGTGGAACGTGCTCGCCTTGCGGGTCGCCAGGTGGTACGAGTAGAGCGCGTTCGGAACGCCGCCGCAGCCCTGTGCCGTGGCCGTATAGACGACGCCGTTGACGACGTTCAGGGCATAGGGCTTGCCGTTGGGCGGCAGGAATTTGTCGGGCGGAGCGACGTCAGAACCGTCGGCCGCGTTGATCTGGTGAAGCCGCCCGTCCCACGCGATCGCGTAGATCGTGTACTTGCCTGGCGAGACCTGTTCGATCGCCGGCACCGCCGTCTGGCCGCCGAGGCAGAGCGTGTGGTAGACCGTCTTGTCGGTCGGCGCGAACGTGCTCTCGTATCGCTTCTTCCAGAGCAGCTCGCCGCTGGCGACGTCGATGGCGAACAGATCGTCTGAGATGCCGGCGACGATTGCGACTTCTCTCGCGCCTCGCGCCGTCGTCACCCGCTCGGCGATGAGCGGAGAAAACAAGTTGTGCATCTCACGCGGCTGGCTCTCGAGCTTGACCTTCCACAGCAGTTTCATGTCCTTGACGTTGGCGAGGGTGAAGACGCTCTCGTCCTTCATCCAGCCGGTCCGGCCAGGATCGTTGCCTTCGGTCAGGTAATCGGACGCGATGAGCGGGATGCAGGACGCGAGCACCGCCAGGACGAGAAGTCGGTGAAGAGGGTGCACGGGGTTCAGAAGGTTCAAGAAGTTCAGAAGTGCCGGCGGGGTCAGATCCTGTATTTTCGACATCGCAATGCTGAAATACAAGATCTGACCCCTACTTCCCGCGGGGTTAGAACGTGTAGCGGACGCCTAGCTGGATCACGCGGTTCGAGTTGGCCCGTACAGCATTGCTGGTGTTGATGGCGCCGAAGGCCGGGTTCGTCTGCTCGAGCGTCGCGAAGTCGAACGTCGCGACGGTGTTCACGCCCTGGAACTGCGTAGTGTTGAACGCGTTGTAGAACTCCGCGCGGAACTGGACGTTGCGTCTGTTGCCGAGCGAGAAGTTCTTGAACAGCGTCAGGTCGTGGTTGATGTATCCCAGGCCCATGCGGGCATCTTCCTGCCCCTCACCAACGCCGGTGCCCTGATACAGGGTGTCGCTCGGATCGGTGCGCGGGCCGGGCGGCCGGATGCACTCCGTGCGGTACTGCCGCTCGAAGGTGCGCTCGCTGCGCGGCAGGTTCGGGTCGCACACGATGATCACCCGCGATCCGCCGAGTCCTCCCGTCAGGGTGTTGACACTCGGTGCGCCGGTGAAGTTGTACGTGAAGTTCGACCAGGTGCCACCCAGCATGGTCGTGATCCCCGACAACTGCCAGCCGTCGAGGAAGCCCTTCGCGATGACGTTGTTGCCGAGGAAGCGACTCGCCCCCGGGATCATCCAGTTGTAGGTGAACTTCGCGTTGTGCGGCCGGCTGCCGTTCTTGTGGGAGTTCCTGCTCTCGTTGTCCTCGGCCGTGCGGAACCAGTCGTAGGCGGTGTACTGCTTCGTCACCGAGCCCGTGTAGTTCGCGGCAAAGGCGAACCCGTTCGCGAGCCGCCGACGGATCTCGAACTGGATGGCGTTGTAGTCCCGGTACATCTCATTCAGGAAGACCCGCTGGGCAACCCCCGCGCGGCCTGGATAGTTGGGCCGGATGAAGTCGTTCGGCAGCACGTTCCCGGTCGTGCGATCGATCATGCTCGGCGGAGGGTTGGCGACCAGCGTCGGGTCGGGATCGTTGAGCTGATCGGTGTACGACTGGCCGACATTGACCGCGAACGCGTTGCGGACCGTATTGCCGACGTACGCCACGTCGACGAGCATCCGCCACGGCAGCTCGCGCTGGACGCCGACGCTCCACGAGTGCACGGTAATCGGTCGGGTTTCGTCCTGGACCATCGTGCCCGCGAGAGGGAACTGGATGGAGGGCGTCCGGAAGCGATCGTCGATGGTCGTCCACTGCAGGTTGACCGTCTGGAAGGTCACGCCGGTGAACCCGCCATACTGGCCGTCGCCGAGGCGGTTGTAGCTGGTGCCGAAGCCGCCGCGGACGGCCGTCTTGCCGTCTCCGAAGACGTCCCAGGCGAACCCGAGACGCGGCGCCGTCTTGATGCCGGCGTTGGGGAAGGTGTCGGGGATTTCCTTGCCGAAGACGGTCCCGTTGTTGATGTCGCCCGACCCGTCGATGACGGCGCCGATCCACGGGCTCGGGCGCGTTTCGCCGGTCACCGGATTGAGCGCCACGCGATTCGCGCCAGTGCAGGGGAACACGCCGTTGGCGCAGGACGGCTGCCACAGCTCCACCGCGTTCTCGGGCCGCCAGGCCGCGGGGTCGAACCAACCAATGTCCCGATTCCTGTCGTAGGCGACGCCGATGTGCGAGAAGCGGACGCCGAGGTCGAGCGTGAACCGACGCGACATGCGCCAGCTGTCCTGGATGAAGAACTCGGGCTGGTTGAATGCCGGCATGGAACGCTGGTTGTTGTTCGCTTCGGTATAGGTGTTGAGGTGCCCGAGCGCCGCGTTGGCCCACCCCAGGTTGGTGTCGAGCGGATTGGCCGCGTCGGAGTTGAAGTTGTAGGTGCCGGCGTTGCTCGATAGCGCGCCGGGCCGCCCCGTCCGCTCGTAGAAGAACCCGGCCTTCATGTTGTGCGAGCCGCGCACGTGGGTCAGGTTCACCGAGATGTTGTGCGTGTCGTTCGTGGCCAGCCAGGGGAAGGACTGACCCTGGCCGATGTTGATGGCCCGAGTATTCGGCAGCGCGTTGGAGCCGGCAAAGGTCATGTCCGGCAGGATGTGATTGGGATTGTTCTCTTGGAAATACTGCCGGTGTCCGGGCAGATGATTCCGGTAGTCGAGCGCATCCCAGTCACTCTGCTCGAGGGGATAGACGTCCTGCTCCGCCCAGTTGGTGCCGCCGATGATCTCGAGCACGGTGGTGGGCGAGAAGATGTGGGTAAGGTTCGCCACGTAGCCGCTCGTGTTGATGTCGTAGCTGCCGTTCGACCACGGGAAGCCCATGCCGGCGCCGGCGATCAGGGCCGGCGCGGTGGCGTTGTACTGGCCGCGGCCGAAGACCTCCTTGCCCGTCTGGAACCGCGTGTAGAACGTCGTGCCCGACCGGATGTTCCAGTCGACGCGCACGACGTTATCGCGCCGCAGCTTCTCGGTATCGCCGGCGAACTGATAGTTGTATTGCCCCTGCGTAATCGGATTGTTTACCAGCGCCGGATCCGGCAACGGGAACAGATTCAGCATCTGACGGCCCATCGGGTTGATCATGTTCTGCGGGATCACGTTGCCCGGGAAGCAGCCGGGGCCACCGCTGTTCACGTTGCAGGGAAGCCCGCTGAACGGATTGCGGATGAACCGGAGTTGCCCGGCGTTGTTCCGCGTCTGAGAGAAGTCGCCGTTGCGCTCGAGCGCCGACGGCATGGTGCTGCTCACCAGGAACGGGTCCGTGCGCGGGAGGAGATCCAACGAATAGAAGAAGAACAGCTTGTCTCGCTTCTCGTTGAACGACGTGCCGGGGATGAGCACCGGTCCGCCCATCGTGAACGCCGAGTTGTCGTACCGGTAGCGCGGCGTCGCGCATTGCGGCGAGGTGCCGCCGCTGGCGTCGCAGGTGTACCGCCGCTCCCAGGTGTTCTCGTTCAGGCCTTCGTGCCGCTTGAAGTAGGCCGCCGATCCGCTGAACCGGGAGCTGCCGCTCTTGGTCACGACGATGATGTTCGCGCCGCCCGCCCGGCCGTACTCGGCCTGGTAGTTCGACGTCTGGATCTTCACTTCGGAGATCGAGTCGAGCGAGGGGGTCACGTAGTTGGCCGCGCCGAACCCGGTGTCCTTGCTGGAGACGCCGTCGTACGACATCCCCATCAGCTGATCGCTGAGGCCGTTGATCTGCGTGCCGAGGAAGGCGTTCCAACCCGGGGCGTTGCGCACGTTGGTGTCGACCACGCCCGGCATGCCCTGCAGCAGGCCCAGGAAATCGCGGCCGCGCAGCTGGGTTCCCTCGATTTCGTCGGCCCGGATGGTGCCCGAGCGCTCGCCGCTCTGCGTCTGCGCGCGGACCGTCGAGGCTTCAACCGTCACGACCTCCTGGAGGCCGCCGACTTCGAGGACGATGGGCGGCACCGCGACGCGCTCGGTCGCCGTCAACACGATCCCCTTTTGCTCGTAGATTCTGAACCCGGTCAGCTCGACCTTCAGGTCATACGTGCCGGCAAACAGGTTGGTGAAGACGAACAGCCCCTGGGTGTCCGTCACGGTCTCCCGCGTGACGGCGGTTGCCGTGTTGCGCACCGTGACCGCCGCGCCAGGAATCGCCCCCTTGCTGCCGTCCACGACCGAGCCGCCAATCTGGCCGCTCAGTCCCTGTGCGTGCGCGAGCCCCGGCGTCCATACCGCCAGGGCCAAGGTCAGGAAAGCGAGGACACATCTGAAAAGTTTCACCTTTCCTCCTCAGCGTAATCACTCAGTCAGGTTGTACGGATTTCTCGCGTCACCGATGTCTCGTCCCCGGCCGCGCGCCGAACGCGTCTGCGGACGCATGGGTATCTCAGATTTCGTTAGACGTTGTCAACAAAAAACTTGCGCCATACGAAAGCGTATTATCAGCCGCCGGTGCGTCGAGCAACGCATGGATGTGTTGCGCGGTGTCACAGACGTGCTGAGCCAGCACCGAGCGGCGGGCTTCGACCATGCGGGTGACGGGCGCGGAGACGCCGATTGAGCCGATCACGAGGCCGCCCCGATCGCGGATTGGCGCGGCGACGCACGAGACGTCGTCCAAGTACTCGCGGTCGTCCAGGGAAAAACCCTGGGCTCGCACGCCGGTACATGCCTTAGCGAGATCCGGAAGCGAGACGCAAGTGCGCGGGGTATACCGCTTTAGCGGAGTGCCGCCGTAGAGGGCCTTCAGTTCCGCGAGTCCGAAATCGGCGAGCAGCGACTTGCCGTGCGCGGTGCAGTGCAGTGGCATCCGCTTGCCGGTCTGCCCAGGGACGATGATGCCCTGGTCGCCGGAGGCGTGGTGGTCGATGAAAAAGACTTCACGCCCGTCGCGAACGGCGAGATGCGCGGTTTCGCCCGTGCGGGTCGCCAGTGCCTTGACTCCGTCACGGCAGACGCTAATCAGCATTCCGCTCCAGTCGTATTCACGCGACAGACGCCAGATGGCGGGCCCGAGCACATAGTGCTTCCGCCCATTCGGGTTGGCGAGGAACCCCCGGCGCTTCAGCGTATTGGCCAAGCGAAACACGCTGCTCGGGTCGATCCCGAGAACCTCGGTCAGTCGAGCCAGCGGAACGGGATCGGTCGACCCTGCCACCGCTTCCAGGAGCGATAGCGCGCGTTCCACACTTTGTACCAGCGGCGTCTCAACCGCCCCTCTTCTGACCCTCGCGCGCTTTTCACCCGCGCCAACACTCGGAAAGCCACGGCCCACTGTTCTTGTCCCCATGTCGTTCTGCTCCGCTTTAAGCGACGTCGCACGCGAGCGCGCAACTGCCGTGCGCGCCTGACTGGTTACCGCTTCATCCCGGTCGTCGATCGACTTCATTTCAGCTGCAGGCCGTGCAGCGCGTACCGTGCCATGGCCTCTGTGTTCTTGTTCTTCAGCATAGCCTTGAGGACCGGTTCGGAACGGGATGAGCCGAAGATCGCCAGCTGCCGACAGATGGCATCCTTGGCGCCGAGCGGGGCCTCGCTTTGCAGCACCTTCAACATCTTCTGCTCGGCATCAGCCGCGCCTGCCTTCGTCGCGGCGGCGAGGCTGACCTCGCGTTCGAACCGCCGAACCTGGGCGCGATCCTGCCCGAAGTCGTAGCTGGTCATCGCCGCCAGCGCCATGTCGAACTGGGTGCTACCGCGCGGACGCGGCGTCGCATCCGCCTCGAGATCGCCGAGCGCGTACTGCGTGCCGGCGAGGAACATCGCCAGCATCCGCGGGTCCCAGAACGGGTCAGGGTTGTGTCCAAGGCTGGTATAGAAGACCCGCGCCTTGCCGTGCTGGCGAATCCAGGCGACGGGATAATCGTTGTCGTCGCGCAGGCACTGGCCGTAGCATCGCCCCTGCATCATGTCAGTCGCGATCGGATCGATGCTGAGGAGCACACGCACCTTGTCCCGTGAGTACGGCGCGGCAAGACGGTAGAACTCATCGACGTACTCGAACGGCTTGCCGTCGAAGGCGCGGGCGATCGGATGTGTGGGATCTTCGATGTTGATCGTCGCTTTCTCCGTCGGCTCGCGGTGCGAGGCGCCGGTCGCGCCGAGGATCTCGCCGAACTCGGTCCACTGCGGCGACGCGACGCTGGTGCCGTGATTGCCGATCACGCCGCCGCCCCGGGCCACGAACGCGACGAACGCGGCGCGCATCTCCGGCGTGTCGAAGATGTCGCCGACGGTGTTGTTCAGATACACCGCGTCGTATTGCTGCAGGTTTGCCGCGGAGATGGCGCCAGGTTCGCTGGACAGCGTTGCCGTGAAGGCCCCGGTTTTCTCACCCATCAACTGCACCGCGAGATTGGCGTGAGGAATCGAGGCGTGGCCGCCGTAAGGCTTGCCGTTGTAAATCCCCTGCCGATCGAAGACGAGGAGTTTCCGGGACTTCCTCGGAGTGGCAGGCGCCTTCGCGGGCAGGGCGACCTCGATTTTCGCGCGTTCCTCGGGCGAGACTTCGCGCCGCCGGCGTGGCTCCTGCGCCTGGCCCGCGGTCGTCGGCGCCTGCGGCTGGGCGGCCGGCGCTGGCGTCTGCGCCGCAGTTGCGCGCTCGTGTGGACCTGCAGCCGTGAGGATCACCGCAGCAGCGGTTGTGAGAGCAAACACGGAGATTCTCATATCGTGTAGCTCCAGGGCGCTCGAATGGCGCGTGAGAGCATGCGGTTCGCCTGCTCGTCGTCGATGAATCGTTCGGCCTTCGGATCCCAGCGCAGCTTGCGCTGCAGCTGCATCGCGATGTCGGACTGCTGGCACATCGTTTCCGCGTGCACGGCCGCCGTGATCGGCGAGATCGGCTGCGCTTTCTTCCGGATGGCGTCGAGAAAGTTCTGCTTGTGGTCATCCGAAAAAATGACGTGCTTCTCGTTCGGCCCGATGACTGTCTGCGCCAGCGACTCGGGCTCGGTTTTCACTCCCTGACGGCTGACCCAGATCCAGCCCTTCGAGCCGGTGACCACGCTGGCCATGCCGCCCAGCTCGAACTGCTTGGCCCTCTTCTTCGCGGTGACGAGATCCATGTGGATCACGGTGGGCCCGTTCGCGTATTTCTGTTCGACGGTCCACGAGTACGGCACGTCGCGAATGTCCTCGTAATAGCGCGCGCGCCCTTCGATCTCGGTCGGCGCCGTGTCGTCGGTGCCGAAGAAGAACTGCGCGGCGTCGAGGTCGTGAATGCCCCAGGCCCCGCCGAGACAGCCGAGGCCATAGTCGCGGATGAACAGCCAGGTGAGCGAGACACGGACGTCGCTGTACGGCACGAACGGCGAGGGCCCGAGCCACTGGTGGTAGTCGAACCCGGCGGGTGGATCCTTCAACGTCTCAGGGGGCTCCGGCTTGGGCGGCGAGCCGCCGGCCGAGCCGATCATGATGTTGCGCACGTCGCCGATGTAGCCGTTCCGCACCAGCTCCGCGGTGAGCCGGTAGTTGACGCTGGAGCGCTGCTGTGTGCCCCACTGGAACACCACGCCGTACTTCTGCACCGCTGCTCGTAGCGCCAGCCCTTCGGCCAGCGTGACGCTGAGCGGCTTCTCGCAGTAGATGTGCTTCCCGCGGCGGGCCGCCTCGATGCCGATCAGCGGATGCCAGCGTTCCCCGGTGGCGATGACGACGGCATCGATGTCCGGCCGCGCCAGCAGCTCGCGGAAATCCGGATGCGCGGCGCATTTCGAATCGCCATACTGCTGATTGACCGCGCCCTGCGCGCGTTCGAGCGTTTCCAGACGGACATCGGAGATGCCGAGGATCCGGACGTCCGGCATCTTGAGGAAGCCGCGCACGTGGCCGCCGCCCATCCTGCCGACGCCGATGTGCCCGATCGTGATGCGATCGCTCGGCGGCGTCGTCTGCGATCGGGCGACGACGTGCCGGGGCACGATCATCGGCGCCACCGCCGCGGCCGTGGCGGCACGCAGGAAATCACGACGGTTCACGTGCGAACCCGGAGCCGGAGGGATGTTCGACACTATTTCCTCCCACGGGACCGAGCGTCTGGCTTGACACCCGGCGACGTGGCTAGTATAAGAGCTGCGCAGTCGGTTTTCGCAATGCGCAAACAAGGGTTCAAAAATATCTTGGCCCTTTCCCGCGCCGCCCAATCAGCGGAGCGTCGGAAACAGCGAGGTTTTCCGTGGCAGGTTCAGTGAATCGTCGGACGTTCACCAAGGCGGTACTCACCGGGCTCGGCGCGGCGGCGATGCCGCAGGTGACCGCCGGCGCCGCCAGCCAGCCGGCTGCCACCGGCCAGAGCAGCGCCGCGAAGCAGCTTCGCATCGGTTGCACCTCCCTGGTGTGGGGCGTCTTTCCCCGCGCTCCGGAGCCGCTCGAAACCGCTGTGCGCGACATGTCGGAGCTCGGCTATAAGGGCTTCGAGACGTTTGGCCAGGTCGCGGAGGACTGGGACAAGAAAGGCACGCTGGAAAAACTGATCTCCCAGTACAAGATTCCGCTCATCTCTGCGTACGCCCCCCTGAACGTGATCGATCCCTCGGTTCGCAAGAACGAAATTGCCACGATCGTCCGCTGGGGCAACATTCTCAAGAAGTACGGTGCCAACTTCATCGTGATCGAGGCCGGCGGCGCCAAACGCACGGGCTACGACTTCGCCGCGCACCGCGCCAACATCGTGGCGGCACTGAACGACTACGGCAAGGCCTTGGCCGATCTGGGCGTGGGCTCCGGTTTGCACCAGCATACCGGGACTGCGATCGAAACCCGCGACGAGGTCTACGCGGTCATGGAAAGCGTCGACACGCGGGTCTTCAAATTCGCGCCCGACGTCGGTCAGCTGCAGAAAGGCGGTGCCGACGCCGCGAAGGTCATCAAGGACTTCGCGTCGATCACCGTCCACATGCACCTGAAGGATTTCGTCAACGGTCCGCACATGGGCGGCTATTCCCCGCTCGGCATCGGCATGGTCGATCTGAAAGCGATCCTCGAGACGATGGAGCAGGCGAATCCGAAGGCGAACATCATGCACGAGCTCGACCCGTCGCGAAACATGCCCTACACGCCGCGTCAGACCGCGGAAATCAGCAAGTGGTATCTCCAGAAGCTGGGTTACATGCTGGGAACCTCATAGCGTTTCGGCGAAAACGCCAGCCTCCAGCGCCTAACGGTTGCGTTCTGCCGCTTCTCACGTCTCGAGTCGGGAGTGGATGGTTGTCGCGCGAATTGCGGGCCCGGCTAGCGCCGCCGTTGTCAGGGCAAATCTCAAGTGATGGTCACCGGGTCACGCACCTACTCGATCCGCGGACCGGACCTCCACTGACACACCGGCTGGCATCTGTCACCGTCATCGACACGCTCGCGGTCCGCGCCGACGCGTTCGATACCGCGCTGATGGTGCTCGGGATGGACGAGGGGATGGCTTTGGCGAGAAAGCTGGACCTCGCTGCCCGGTTCATCGAGCGCACCGCTGCGGGCTTCACCGAGCGGGCGACGCCGCGCTTCGAGGGGATGGCCGC
>CAVZMJ010000024.1:0-89727 GCA_963776315.1 uncultured Acidobacteriota bacterium | reverse complement strand
CGAGAAGGTCGTCGCGGCGGCCAGGGCCCAGTTGTCGCCAGTGCCGCAGTCCTGACCGAACAAGAGACAAGAAGAGCAGGAGAGGTGGCGAACGTCTCACGATTCGGCGGGGCGGCCTGCCCCTCGCAGGCCGCCCGCGATGCCGGATCGGACCGGGAGACGAACCCGCGAAGGGAGGTCGGTTCGTCTCCCGATCCGACTCCGGCACAACGCGCCGCTTTGCGGCGCCCGCCGAATCGTGAGCTCGAGGACAATGGATCACCTCCTGGCCTTCTGAACTCCTGTAGGTAGGCTCAAGCGCACTACACCAGTCTGAAAACCGCTATAGAAAGCCGTGTCGTCTGTTATGGTGTGATGCGATCCGTGTTTTCCGTGGTAGTGCTTTCGAGGACTCAGTTCAGAAAGTCAGTCCGACCGCGAGCACGAAAGTGGGCTTGTCGTCGTCCGGATTGAAAACATAGCCGGTAAGGCTCACCTTCTTGAAGGAGAAGCCCGCGAGCAGGCCGCGCTGGATGTCGCGATCGGTCTGGTATACCCGCGTCCGCTGCGTCACCAGGCCGAACCGAAACCACTCGACGGGCGCCAGCGTCAGCTCCGACCAGTTGTAGAAGAAACTGTCCGAGGAATTGCCCGTGTCGAAGACATACTCGCCCTCGCTGTAGAGTTCGAGCTTCCGCCAACCGAGCGAGCCTTTGTAGCCCGGCGCGATGCCGGTGGTGTCGCCAAACACGCCGCCGAGCATCGGCGTGAATTCCCACGCCAGTGTTTCGCCGCTGAAGTTGTAGCCGACCCACGCCGAGCCCGTGTCGAGCGCTTCGTAGTTGTAGCGTGCTTCAAGGTGCAGCCAGCCGCGGTCCGCCGTGAACGTGGGTTGTACGTAGTTGCGTGTCGTCGGGGACGAAATACGTGTAGGCAGAGGCGGAGAAGGACCACGCCTTGTCGTCTGGCTTCGGGCGGCGTGTTCGTCGCCTGGGAGACGGGCACGTTCGTCGTGGCCTGGGCGAAGACCGCGCGCGTCCTTCAGCGCGAACGCCATCACAAGACAGGCAAGGAGTCGCACTCGACTATCCTCCGAGGGCCATGGTGATGCCGACGAGAAAGGACCCGAGAACCACCATCGCAATACCCATGAGCCACGGGCGACGCCCGGTCAGGCTTCCGAAGGCGTAGCCCGTCAGAAACAACATCACGATGGCAACAGCATTGGATACCCGCAGGGCCGGTCCGACGTCCCGCAGGAAAATGAACGGGATCACCACCGGAAAAGTGGAGACGAACACGATGAGGAAACACGCCAACGGAACCGAGCCAGTCGTCCTTGCTCAGGCGCGCGCGTTCCGGCGGCTCGGGCAGCTGCATCAGCCGCCGCCGCATCGTTTCCAGTTCCGCCGGTTCCAGGATCGTCGCGACCACCGGTGGCAACGCGTCGGCGATGAGGCGCTGGGCCTTTTGCGGATCGGTGGCCTTGCGCACGGCCAGGTAGGTCATGAGGTCCTGGCTCTTGTCGGCGAGGCAGCCCATCAGATACAACATCGCATCGATGATGCCCCAGGCCACGTTGCACCCGAGCGCGCCGACGAGCATCGTGCGAACATCATCGCGGCCGGCCTCGGCGACGCTGAGTGAACCGGTGAACGTGAGGACCATGATCAGCCCGAAGAGGACTTCAGAGACGCGATCGATCGGGTCCAGGACTCGCGGTGGATGATTCGACGGCTTCGCGGTCATGGCGCGTTCATGCCACTCGGGGTGGCAACAGGTAAAGCGTCATGGCGAAGATCGCATAGACCATCAGCAGCAGGACACCCACGAACCACGCCGAGCGCCCGCTGTTGGTCACCATCGAGGCGGTCATCGTGGCGATGAGCATCATCACCACGGCACCCGGCCAGAACTGAAGGTCCATCGGCGCCGGCCCGATGACATAGCTCACCAGCACCAGCACCGGCGCGACAAAGAGCGCGATTTGGGAGGCGCTGCCGAGTGCGATGCCCACGCTCAGGTCCAACCGGTTCTTGCGCGCGCCCGAAAACGCCGTGGGCATCGCCGACGCGCCGCCGACCAGCGCCACGATGATGAAACCCACGAACGCCGGGGTCATCCCGAACGCCTCCGCCGCCTGCTGCACCGACTCGACGAAGATTTCGCTCACGAGCGCGACCAGGACCGTGACGCCGGCCAGCGTGGCCAGGGCCACGCCCATCGGCCACGGCTCGTCGCCGGCCTCGGCATGTTCCACGCTGCCAAACAACTCGCGGTGCGTCTTCGAGCGAGAACAGCATGCTCAGTCCGTAGGTGACGATGAGCAAGCACCGCCAGGCCCACGCTCAACTTGTGGCTGAACGCCACCCCGGCGGAGTCGGCGTGCGAAATCGCCGAAGGAATCAGCAACGCGACCGTGGCCAGGAAGAGCAGTCCCGCCTGCATGCGGGCGCTGATCGCGGTTGTATTCCTGCTCGTGGTACTTGAGTCCGCCCAGCAGAAACGACGCACCCAGGATGAACAACGTGTTGGTGACAATCGTGCCGGCAATGGACGCCTTCACCAGCATGTATTGCCCGGCGCGCAAGGCGGCCAGCGCGATGACCAGTTCCGCCAGGTTCCCGAGCGTGGCATTCAGCAGGCCGCCGACCGCATCGCCGGTCTTGGCGGCCACGGATTCGGTGGCGATGGCTCAGCAGCACGGTCAACGGCACGATGGCCAGAACGGACAGCACGAAGAGCAGCGTGTGCGCATCGTGCGCTGAGTTGTCTGGGCCGCGAACACCACGGGCACGAAGGCCAGCAGCCAGAGCAGCTTGTTGTGCTGGATGTCTTTGAGCAGTGTGTTTCATGGGTCAGTTCTGTCTCGGCTGCGGATCTGGGAACGAGAAATCTGCTGACGACGGCGAAGAAAAATCCGGTGGACAGTCCGCACATCAGGATGCCGGTCAATCCCTCCACCGGGCCGAGCAGTCGCCACTCTTGCGGCAGCACCAAATCGCCGTAACCCAGCGTGGTGTAGGTGACTCCGGAGAAATAGAAGGACGACTCCGCATCCGGCAGGCACTTCTGCCACCAATAGAACAGTGCCCACACCGAAATCTCGGCGAGATGCAGGAGGAGCAGCCACCACGCCACCCAGACGAGCAGCCGCGTCACCGGCCAGAACCGCGTGTTGGGCAGACGCGACGACGCGCGCCGCAACATCGCTGGACAGTCCCGCGGCATGAATCGTCACCGTCAGCGCCAGGAGACACCAGGCGATCAGGAGCTTCGAGATCATCGTCTTGAATATTTCGTTTCGATCTCTCCTACCTGAGCGCGCGATCGAGGCTGGGATGGCCTGGCCGGCTGCAAAACGCGGCTGGTCATACCCTGCGCCGGCGCCGGACCTGCAGCTGCGCCAGCGAGCGGACAAGCGAGGCGTTGACGGACGCGACTTCTTCGTCGGAGATCTTGTCGCGCAGCCGGGCCTCGGCGCGCGCGCGTGCCTCCTCGGCTTTGGCTTCGTCGATGCGGTCCGCCGGAATGGCCATATCCGTCACGATGGCCACGTGCCGGGGACCGATATCGACGAGACCCTCGCCGACGGCGAAGAAGCTCTCCTCGGCGCCCCGGTTCACGATGATCTCACCGGGCACCACCTGCGTGATCAGCCGGACGTGCTGAGGATACACGCCGATCTGCCCCTCGACGACAGGCAGCGTCACCATGGTGACGTCTTCGGAGGAGATCGTCGCCTGCGGCGTGATGATTTCAAATCTCAGCGTCTCAGTCATGCCAGGTCACCCACGTCAGGCCTGCTGGATCTCCTCGATCCCGCCCTTCATATAGAAGTTCCCTTCGGGGACGGCGTCGTGCTTGCCTTCGAGGATCTCCTTGAAGCCACGCACCGTGTCGGCAACCGCCACCTGCCTGCCCTCCCGGCCGGTAAAGACCTGCGCCGAGCTGAACGGCTGGCTGAGAAACCGCTGAATCTTGCGCGCGCGGTAGACCGTCAGCTTGTCTTCGGGCGACAATTCGTCCATCCCGAGGATGGCGATGATGTCCTGCAGATCCTTGAATCGCTGCAGCACTCGCTGCACGCGCCGTGCGACGTCGTAGTGCTCCTGTCCGACGATCTCGGGCGCCAGCGCGCGCGAGGTCGACGCCAGCGGATCGACGGCGGGATAGATGCCCAGCTCGGCGATCGAGCGCTCGAGCACGATCGTCGCGTCCAGGTGGGCGAACGTGGTCGCCGGCGCAGGATCGGTCAAATCGTCGGCCGGCACGTACACGGCCTGGAAGGACGTGATCGATCCTTTCTTCGTCGAGGTGATCCGCTCCTGCAACACGCCCATCTCGGCCGCGAGCGTCGGCTGGTAGCCGACCGCACTCGCCGTGCGCCCGAGCAGCGCCGACACTTCCGATCCGGCCTGAGAGAACCGGAAGATGTTGTCGATGAACAGCAGGACGTCCTGCCCCTTTTCGTCCCGGAAGTACTCCGTGATGGCCAGGCCCGAGAGCGCCACGCGAAGGCGCGCGCCCGGCGGCTCGTTCATCTGGCCGTAGACCAGCGCGATCTTCGAGGCGCCGAGGTTCTCCTGGTTGATGACGCCTGCCTGCGACATCTCGTGGTAGAGGTCGTTGCCCTCGCGCGTGCGCTCGCCGACGCCGGCGAACACCGAGACGCCGCCGTGGAGCTTGGCGATGTTGTTGATGAGCTCCATGATGACGACCGTCTTGCCGACGCCGGCGCCGCCAAAGGCGCCGACCTTGCCGCCCTTCAGAAAGGGGCAGATCAGATCGATGACCTTGATGCCGGTGGACAGCACCTGAGGCGACGTCGACTGATCCGCGAGCGGCGGCGGCGGACGATGGATCGGATAGTACTTCTCCGCCGTGACCGGCCCGCGCTCGTCCACCGGGTTTCCGGTCACATCGAGGATGCGGCCCATCACGCCGTCGCCGACCGGCATCGAGATCGGTCCGCCCTGGTCGGTCACCTTGACGCCGCGCTTGAGCCCCTCGGTGCCCGACATGGAGATCGCCCGGATCCACTTGTCGCCGAGATGCTGCTGCACCTCGAGCGTCAGCGTGACCGGCTGGCTCTCCACCGTGTAGTCCACGGTCAGCGCGTTGAAGATGGATGGAAGCGCGTCGGGAAATTCGACGTCCACCACCGGGCCCGCGACTTGAACGACTTTGCCGATGTTCATGTTCCTACCTGATGACGCAACGCGAGCCTGGCCGCGGTCATCCCGCCTGGCCGCCCGCTATCTCCAGTAATTCCTTGGTGATGTTGCCCTGGCGCAGCTTGTTGTACTCGAGCGTCAACGCCTTGATCAGGCTGTCGGCGCTGTCGGTCGCGTTCTTCATCGACACCATGCGGGCGCTTTGCTCGCTCGCCTTGGCGTTGAGCAGGACGTGTGTAGATGTAGATATTGAGGTAGTGGCCGATGAGGTATCCCAGGACCGACTCCGCGCTCGGCTCGAACAGCGTCTCGGCGGTGTCGGCCGCGAGCGCCTCTTCCGATTCGGCCCCCGGCACCTTCAGGCCCGTGATCTGTCCGACCGGCAGATACTCGATGGTGGCCGCCTCCTGCGTCAGCGTGTTGACGAATCGGGTGGCGACGATGAGCACCTGGTCCACCTCGCCTTTGAGAAAGAGGTCCCGCGCAAACGCCGCAATGGCCCGCGCCTCGGCGAACGTCGGCGAGTCGCCGTAGGCGAACTCCGCGACCAGCTGCCGCCCGCTCCGGGCGACGAACTGTGCGGCCTTGCGGCCCGCGGTGATGAAGACCGTCGTCTTCGGAATCGAACTGCGAGGCCAGCCGGAAGACGTTGGTGTTGAGCGCGCCGCACAGTCCTTTGTCGGCCGCGATCAGAATGACGGCGCGCCGGCGGACAGGACGCACGTCCATGAGCGGATGATGGAAATCGGCGGCGCGCGTGGTTGCGGTGCGCTGCATGCGATACAGCCGGCGCGCAAACGGCGCCGCGGTCAGCGCGGCCTCCTGCGCCTTGCGCATCTTCGACGCCGCCACCATCTGCATCGCTTTCGTAATCTGCGCGGTGCCGCCGATGGACCTGATGCGCCGGCGAAGATCACGGGGACTGGCCATGATCTACTTCTTCCACGTCGGCTTGAACTGATCGGCCGCGGCTTTGAGATCGGCCGTCAGCTCCGGGCTCAACACCTTCTCGCGGGCAATCTTCTCGAGCATGGCCGCCTTTCGCGTTGTCAGGAAGTCGGTCCATGCGGCCTGGAACTCCTTGATGCGCTCGACCGGCACGTCGTCCACGTATCCGTTCTGCACGGCCCAGATCACTCCCACCTGCACCTCGACCGGTATCGGGTTGTACTGCGGCTGCTTGAAGAGCTCGACGACGCGCTTGCCGCGATCGATCTTGGCCTGCGATGCCGCATCGAGCTCCGACCCGAACTGGGCGAAGGCGGCCAGCTCCCGGAACTGCGCGAGATCGCCCTTGAGCTGGCCGGCGACCTGCTTCATCGCCTTGAGCTGCGCGGCCGATCCGACGCGCGACACCGAGATGCCGACCGAGACCGCCGGCCGGATCCCCTGGTAGAACAGGTCGGTTTCCAGGAACACCTGTCCGTCGGTGATCGAGATGACGTTGGTCGGGATGTAGGCGGACACGTCCCCCGACTGCGTTTCGATGATCGGCAACGCGGTCAGCGAGCCGTTGCCGAACTTTTCGCCGACACGCGCGGCGCGCTCGAGCAGCCGGCTGTGGAGGTAGAACACATCGCCCGGATAGGCCTCGCGGCCCGACGGGCGCTTCAACACGAGCGACACCTGCCGGTAGGCCACCGCGTGCTTGGACAGATCGTCGTAGACGATGAGCGCGTCCATGCCGTTGATCCATGAACCATTCGCCGATCGCCGCCCCGGCGAACGGCGCGAGGTACTGGCTGGTCGCCGAATCCGACGCCGGCGCGGCCACGATGATGGTGTACGGCATCGCGCCGGCCTGTTCCAGCACGCCGATGATTCGAGCGATCGTCGATTGCTTCTGTCCGATCGCCACGTAGATGCTGTAAAGCGGTCGATAGCTCGTGTCGCCGGACGCTTCGGCCGCGGCGTTGAGGCGTGCCTGGTTGATGATCGTGTCGATGCAGATCGTCGTCTTGCCCGTCGAGCGATCGCCGATGATCAGCTCGCGCTGGCCGCGGCCGATCGGAATCATCGCGTCGATCAGCATGATGCCCGTCTGCACCGGCTGCCCGACCGGACGGCGGCGGATGATCCCGGGCGCAAGCTTCTCGACCGGGTACGCGACCTCGCTCGGAATGGGGCCCTTCTCGTCCAGCGGCTCGCCGAGCGTGTTGACGACGCGGCCCAGGAGCCCCTTGCCGACCGGCACCTGCAGCAGCTTGCCGGTCGCGCGCACCTCGCCGCCTTCCGCGAGCCGCGTGTAGTCGCCGAGCACGACCACGCCGACCTCGGTCTCGTCGAGGTTCAGGGCCAGGCCGGTGATGCCGTGGCCGAAGTCGACCATCTCGTTGTACATGACGTCGCCGAGCCCCTCGACCTTGGCCACGCCGTCACCAATCTCGCGGATCACGCCCACGGACTGCCTGCCCGCCGCCGCTTTGGCTCCGGCGATCTGGGCTTCGATTTCGTGTACCAAGTCAGCCATATCGTCCTTGCCTCATTCCGGTTTCATAGGCGCGCTTCGAGCGCGGCCAGCTTGGCCAGCACGCTGGCGTCGTACACGTCGCTGCCGACGCGGATGCGCATCCCGCCGATGAGTCGCGGATTGACCTCGAACGACGTGTCGAGGCCCTGACCGTAGGCACGGGCGAGGCCGGTCTGAACCTCGATGCGCAGGTCGTCGGGAAGCGGCGTGGCGCTCTCGACGATCGCGCGATGCCCGTCGCGATCGAGCCGCACCAGTCTGAACAGGGCCCCGAGAATCGCGAGCGTGCCACGGCGGCCGGATCCGCCAATCCGCCGCGTCGCCAGCCGGACCCGCTCCGCGTCGAGCCGTCCATCGACGTGACACAGGCGGAACAGCCGTCGCGCCATTCGCCCCGTTTTCCTGGTCGCCTTCATGAATCAGGTCCGGTTCATCCCTGGCTACGGCGCCAGTTGCCTCGCCGTCTCTTCGGCGAGGCGACGCTGATCGTCGGCCGTCAGGATCTTGCCGGTGACCGACGCCGTGGTCTGGACCACCAGGCGGCCGACCTCGCGCCTGAGCTCGGCGAGCATCGTGGCGCGTTCCCGCTCCGCGCTCTCATGGGCGCGCACGAGAATCTGTTCGGCGGCCGCGATCGCCTTCTGCGTCTCCGCGGCCTCCACGCGTGCGGCCGCGGCGCGGGCGTCGTCGATCAACTGCTTGCCTTCCGCGCCGGCCTGCGTCAGGACGTCCTGGCGCGCGATTTCGATCCGGGCCAGCTCCGCCTTGATCTTCTCGGCGTTGGCCAGACCGCCCGCAATCTGCTCCCGTCGTGCCTCGAGGATCCGGAGAATCGGCTTGTAGGCGAGGGCGTACAGCACGGCACACACGATGCCGAAGCTGATCATCTGGGCGCCCAGATGAGGCCAGTCCACCCCGAACGCACGGGCGACTTGCCTCGACCTGTCCGCCACTCTCCGCCGTGACCTGCAGTGCGAGAGCCAGCATGCTCGGCCTATGCACGAGGAAGAGCGCGTAAAAGACGATCGCCTCAGCGAAGGCAATGGCCAGAATCGACTGGACCATGATCTTCGTGGACGCTCCGGGATTGCGCCCGACGGCGCTCGAGGCGCCCATGCCGATCAACCCGACCCCGATTGCGGCGCCCAACGCTGCGAGGCCGACGTGCAAACTTCCGATCATCTGCGTGTCCTTTCTGTGTGTCGCCGGTCATTGACACCGCTCATGGTCATTCCGGCCCCAACGCGACGTTCCCGCCGCCGGTCGCCGCAGGCCCGGCTTCTTCGTGGTGGCAGATCAGGAGCGTGAAGACGGCGGTCAACAACATGAAGACCATCGCCTGCACCAGCCCGACGAGCAGCTCCATGAAATAGAACGGAATCGGCAGCAGCCAGCCCAGCCCCGGCACCATCCTCCCCATGGTTTCCAGCATGTTCTCGCCGGCGAACACGTTGCCGTACAGCCGGAAGCTCAGTGACACCGGACGGAACAGGATCGAGACGATCTCGAGGCAGCCTGCCGCGAAGAACACCACGATCATCAGCAGCCTTGAGCAGTCCCGTCGTGTCCCCCTTGGGCGCAAAGAGCTCCTTGGCCATCCCGCGAACGCCGACTTCCTGCAGCGCCCAGTACAATCCAGAGCGCGAAGAACAGCAGGGCCATGGCGAGCGTCATGTTGAGGTCGGCGTTGGCTCCACGAAACAGCGGCCGATCGATCGTGAAGCCCTCGGCGGTCTGGTGGCCCCACCCGATCGTGCCGACGCCGGGCACGAGGCCGACCCAGTTGGTGGCGAGAATGAAAATGAAGATGGTCCCGAAGAACCAGAACGTCCGCTCGACCAGGTGCCGGCCGATGATGCTTTCCAGCAGCCCGTAGAGACTCTCGACGACCCATTCCAGGAAGTTCTGTGCGCTCCCCGGCACCTGCGTCATCTTCCGCGTCGCACGCTGTGCGAAGACGATGAGACCCACCGCCACGATCCAGGTGACGATCATGGAGTTGGTGATCGGAAAGCCGAAAGGCCGCGCGATCTCCACCGCCATCTGCGGGAGCCCGTGTTCCTCCGGCTGCGGCGAGACTCAGCGAGACAAAGTAGAGAGCGTCCATTTCAATCCGATGCGCACGTTGCAGCACGCGGCGTGCCACCGGACGAGCCGGTCCGCCGGCGTGGCTCGAGCGCGTGCAAAGCGGCCGCGCACGCAGTTGCCGCCCTGTTTTCGCCTCTGTTTCGAGATTGAAGCCCCGGCATTCCGGATGTTGTCCGCGATGCCGGAGGCGACGATCGAGTTCGACGCCGTCGGCCTCCGGAATGCCGTGGAGCCTCCGCGGTACCGAGAGGAGAAATCCGGCGGGCGACGGCTCGCGATCTGGCGACTCCTCGCAACGTATTGATCCAATGGAGCTAAACAGTGCGGACGCGCGGAGCGCGAATTGGAACGGTTGATGCCATACGCGGCGAGACGACCGACGCCTGACCACGGTCCTGGCGACCCGTGTGTGCGGCTTGTGGAGATGACCATGAAACGTGCGAAGTACGAAAAAGAACTGGGGAAACTGCAGGTCCGGCTCTGCTCACCTTCAGCGATGGGTCAAGGAGGCCGGCCTGCGGGTCATCATCATCTTCGAAGGGCGCGACGGCGCAGGCAAGGGCGGCACGATTCGCGCGATCACCGAACGGCTGAGCCCCCGCGTCTTCAGGGTCGTCGCGCTGCCGGCTCCCACCGATCGCGAGAAGTCACAGGTGCTACATGCAGCGATACATGCAGCATTTCCCGGCGGCTGGCGAAGTGGTCATCTTCGATCGAAGCTGGTACAACCGGGCGGGCGTCGAATACGTGATGGGCTTCTGCACGCCGAAGGAGCACAAGCGCTTCCTGGAGCTGTGCCCCCAGATCGAGAAGTTCATCGTCGAGGGGGGCATCATCCTGATCAAGGTGTGGATGGAAGTGGGCAACGACGAGCAGAAGCAGCGCTTCGAGGCCCGCGTCGAGGATCCGGTCCGGCAGTGGAAGCTGAGTCCGATGGACCTGCCCTCCCGGCAGCGCTGGTACGAGTATTCCCGCGCGCGCGACGTCATGCTCAAGAAGACCGATACGCGCATCGCGCCGTGGTACATCGTCCGGTCGGATGACAAGCGGACGGCGCGCCTGAACACGATCGCTCATCTGCTTTCCAAGATTCCGCACAAGAAGCTGTCCGAGAAAAAGGTGAAGCTGCCGAAGCGGTCGTCGAAGGGTGCGTACGACGACGATGCGTCGATCGCGCGCCGGCGCTTCGTGCCCGAGCGCTACTGAGGCAGGCCTCCTTGAGATGACGTCGCAGCGCGAACCCGGCCGCATCGCGCCCGAGCGGGGCCGCGATCAGGCGGGCTGGATACGCTGGCTGCCGGGTCTGCAGACCCTGCGCAGCTACCAGTCCGCCTGGCTGCGCCACGATATTGTCGCCGGACTGGTGCTGACAACGATGCTGGTGCCCGTCGGGATCGCCTATGCGGTGGCATCGGGGGTGCCGGGCATCCACGGACTCTACGCGACGATTGTTCCGCTGCTGGCCTATGCGCTGTTCGGTCCCAGCCGCATCCTTGTGCTGGGACCCGACTCGTCCCTGGCTGCCGTCATCCTCGCCGTCGTCCTGCCGCTGTCTGGCGGCGACCCCATGCGTGCCATCGCCCTGGCCGGCATGATGGCGATCGTGTCCGGGACCGTGTGCATTCTGGCCGGCCTGGCACGCCTGGGATTCGTCACCGAACTCCTTTCCAAGCCTATCCGCTATGGATACATGAACGGCATTGCCCTGACGGTATTGATCAGTCAACTGCCCAAGCTCTTCGGGTTCTCGATCGAGAGCGACGGCCCGGTGAGAAACCTGGTGGCCATCGCCACGGCGGTGCTTGACGGCCGAGCCAACTGGACTGCGTTCCTGGTCGGCGCCGGTACCCTGGCGGTGATCCTGCTGCTGAAGGGCAGCAAGCGCGTGCCGGGCATCCTGATCGCCGTGGTTGGAGCAACCATCGTCGTGGGTGCGATGGACCTGGCGGCCCGCGCGGGCGTGTCGGTACTCGGCTCCCTCCCGCAAGGCCTGCCGGCGTTCGCCATCCCATGGATCACCTACGCCGATATCGGTCCCGTCCTCGTCGGCGGCCTCGCCGTCGCCCTGGTGTCGTTCGCCGACACCAGCGTGTTGTCGCGCTCCTATGCGGCGCGGACGCGGACCTATGTGGATCCCAACCAGGAGATGGTCGGTCTCGGTGCCGCCAACCTCGCCGCCGGATTCTTTCAGGGCTTTCCCATCAGCAGCAGTTCGTCACGCACGCCCGTGGCTGAAGCCGCAGGTGCCAGAACCCAGCTGACCGGCGTCGTCGGCGCGCTCAGCGTGGCCCTGCTGCTGCTGGTGGCGCCGGACCTCCTGCAGCATCTGCCCTCCAGTGCATTGGCGGCGGTCGTGATCGCCTCGGCCATCGGCCTGATCGAGGTCACCGACCTCGGTCGAATCTTTCGCATCCAGCGCTGGGAGTTCTGGCTATCGATCGTCTGTACGGTCGGCGTGGCGGTGCTGGGCGCGATTCCGGGCATCGGCCTGGCGATCGTGATTGCCGTGATCGAATTCCTGTGGGACGGCTGGCGCCCGTACTCCGCGGTCCTGGGTCGCGCCGAGGGCGTCGAGGGCTACCACGACATCGAGCGCTATCCCGATGCCCGCCTGGTCCCCGGCCTGGTCCTGTTTCGCTGGGATGCGCCCTTGTTCTTCGCCAACGCCGAACTGTTCCGTGACCGCGTGCTGGATGCGGTGGCCACATCGCCTACGCCGGTGCGCTGGCTGGTCGTGGCGGCAGAACCGATCACCAGCGTGGACGTCACTGCCGCGGATGTCCTGGCCGAATTGCACGAAACCCTGCGCGCGGCCGGCCTCGAGTTGTGTTTTGCCGAGATGAAGGACCCCGTCAAGGACAAGCTGAAGCGATTCGGGCTGTTCGCGCGTTTTGGTGAGGAGACCTTCTTCCCGACCCTGGGTGCGGCCGTCAGCAGCTATCTCAAGACCCACCCGGTGGATTGGCCGGACTCAGAGGACCGGACTCCATGAGTCAAGCAGAACTCTGGTCACTTTCTGCGCCGGAGTCGGACCTGGGTAGTGGGTCAGTTTGCATAAAACTGGCTCGGGGCTATTATCGCGCCCATGCCAAAAGCCGCTATGGTCGCCATTGGGCTCATCGCGCTGTCACTTGTGACGTTCGCACACCCCATCGATGGAAACACCTTGGGGTTCTGTCCCATCTTCAAGAGCCCGCTGCATACCGCTAATGACGTGGTCGTCGCCGCGATTGACATCTCGGCCGTGTGGTTGATCTATCGGGGTCTACGACGGTAGAAGCGCTACGATTTCTTCAACGCTCCAAACATGATCGCTGATGCCAGCTTCAGCTTGTCGTCGGCTTCGGCCGGCGGGGTTTCATGGGCCATATCGGGTTGAAGAGGATCTGTGGTTGTGTTCCGGACCGGCCAGTGGAAACGCGGACTACTGCCCTCAGCGGAAGGTCGCCGCTGTCTCCGGCGATATACTGCGATCGGCGCTCCATCCTGACGATGTCGTACTGGGCTGAGGGAACACCAAGAAGCTGAAGAGGGTTCCGAAGGGCTGCCGGGCCGGCAACAACGCCGACGCATTTATCGGCGGCTTTTCGACTCTGGCAGGATACGCCGGGAAAGCGCCCGCACGTCCGGGCCCGTTCCAGCCGCGCCGCCTGACGTTCGTGACCACCCGTAGAAGGCATTCCATGACCATCGGCACCGGACGAGTCACCGAGCGGCCATCCTGGCAGGCGCTCGAAGCACACCATCACAAAATCAACGCCGTTCATCTCCGCGAGCTCTTCGCGCGTGATCCCCGGCGCGGCGAACGGTTCGCAGCCGAGGCCGCGGGGGTCTATCTCGACTATTCGAAGAACCGCATCGCCGATGAGACGCTGCCGCTGCTCCTCAGTCTCGCCGAGGAGGCCGGCCTGCGGGCGCGAATCGACGCCATGTTTGGTGGCGAGAAGATCAACGTCTCCGAGCGCAGAGCCGTGCTCCACGTGGCGCTGCGCGCGCCGCGCGGCGCGTCAATCCTGGTCGACGGCGAGAACGTCGTGCCGCGAGTCCATGCGGTGCTCGACCGGATGGCGGATTTCACCAACCGCGTGCGCAGCGGTGCCTGGAAAGGCCACTCCGGGAAGCCAATCCGTCACGTCGTCAACATTGGCATCGGCGGTTCCGATCTCGGGCCGGTCATGGCCTATGAAGCGCTCAGGCACTACAGCGATCGCAGCCTGACCTTCCGGTTCGTGTCGAACATCGATGGCACCGACTTCGCGGAAGCGGCGCACGACCTCGACCCAGCGGAGACGCTGTTCATCGTCTCGTCCAAGACGTTCACGACGCTGGAGACGATGACCAACGCCCGCACCGCGCGCGAGTGGTTTCTGGCGGGCGCGCGCGGCGACGAAGCGGCGATCGCCAGGCACTTCGTCGCGGTCTCGACCAACGGCGCAGAAGTCGCGAAGTTCGGCATCGACACCGCCAACATGTTCGAGTTCTGGGACTGGGTCGGCGGCCGCTATTCGATGGACTCCGCCATCGGCCTGTCGACGATGCTGGCGATCGGGCCGGAGAGCTTCCGTGGGATGCTCGACGGCTTCCACGAGATGGACGAGCATTTCCGCACCGCGCCCTTCGCGCAGAACCTGCCGGTGCTGATGGGGCTCCTGGGCATCTGGAACACCAACTTCCTGGGATCGCACACGGTCGCGGTGCTCCCCTACGAGCAGTACCTCAAGCGCTTCCCCGCCTACCTCCAGCAATTGACGATGGAGAGCAACGGCAAGCGGGTGACGCTCGACGGCGATGCGGTCTCGTATGACACCAGTCCAATCTACTGGGGAGAACCGGGCACCAACGGCCAGCACTCGTTCTATCAGCTGATCCACCAGGGAACGCGGATCATCCCGTGCGATTTCATCGCGTTCACCGAAAGCCTCAATCCGCTCGGTCAACACCACGACGTGCTGCTCGCCAACATGTTCGCGCAGGGCGAAGCGCTGGCCTTCGGCAAGACGCCGGAGGAAGTGCGGAGCGAGGGCTCGCCCGACTGGCTCGTTCCGCATCGGACATTTCCGGGGAACCGGCCGTCGAACACCATTCTGCTTCCGCGACTGACCCCCGCGGCGCTTGGCAAGCTGGTCGCGCTCTACGAGCACATCACGTTCACGCAGGGCGCAATCTGGAACGTCGACTCGTTCGACCAGTGGGGCGTCGAACTGGGAAAGGTGCTGGCCCAGAAGATCATTCCGGAGCTCGAAGGCAGCGCCGAGCCGCCGTTGAATCACGACAGCTCGACGAACGCGCTGATCCGGCGCTATCGGAAAGCCAAGGCGGCGCCGTGATGGGCGCGGGCGCCTGAAGACCGGCCCAACAGTGACGACGTGAGAACAACAATGGCCGACACACATTCCGACGCGCTCGTGTTCTTCGGGGCCACGGGCGATCTGGCATACAAGAAGATCTTCCCAGCGCTGCAGGCGATGGCCAAGCGCGGCGACCTCACTGTGCCGGTCATCGGCGTGGCCAAGGCCGGCTGGACCCTCGACCAGTTGCGCGCGCGGGCGCGGGAGAGCGTCGAAAAATACGGTGGTCTGGACCAGGCCGCGTTCGACAAGCTCATCGGGCTGCTTCGCTACGTCGACGGGGACTACAAGGACGCGGCGACCTTCGCGGCGCTCCGACAGACGCTCGGCAGCGCACAACACCCGGCGCACTACCTGGCGATCCCTCCCCCGCTCTTCGGATCCGTCGTCGAACAGCTGGCGCAGTCCGGATGTGCGGAAGGGTCTCGCGTCGTCGTCGAAAAGCCCTTCGGCCAGGACCTGCCGTCGGCGCGCAACCTGAATCGGATCCTGCTCGGCACGTTCGTGGAAAAGGACATCTTCCGGATCGACCACTACCTCGGAAAGCGCCCCGTCCACAACATGCTGTTCGCCCGATTCACGAATCCGATCCTGGAGGCGTTCTGGAGTCGGACCCACGTCGAGAGCGTGCAGATCACGATGGCCGAGGACTTCGGCATCCAGGGCCGTGGCGCTTTCTACGACGCGACGGGCGCCATTCGCGACGTCGTCCAGAATCATCTCTTTCAGGTGTTGAGCAACCTCGCCATGGAGCCGCCGGCGAGACTGGACAGCGAGTCCCTGCGCGACGAAAAGGTGAAAGTCCTGAAGTCCATTCCCGCGCTCGAGGCGGACGACATCGTCCTGGGACAATTTCGTGGTTACCGCGACGAACGTGGCGTGGCCCCCGATTCCCAGGTCGAGACCTACGCGGCGGTGCGGCTCCACATCGATTCGTGGCGATGGCAGGGCGTGCCGTTCTACATCCGCACCGGAAAGTGCCTCCCGGTGACGTCTACGGAGGTGGTCGTTCGGCTTCGCCGGCCCCCTACGGTGTTCCCGACCGCTGCTCCGCGGTCGAATTACTTCCGATTTCGGATTCTCCCCAGGCAGACGATCGCGTTCGGCGTCACGGCCATGGACGAGGCCGACCAGATGATCGGCCAGCGGACCGAGCTCGTCGCGAGCCGGCGGCCTGGCGCTGACGAGAAGGCAGCCTACGAGCGCGTACTGAGCGACGCCATCGCGGGCGACGCCACGCTTTTTGCGCGGATGGACTACGTCGAAGAAGCGTGGCGCATCGTCGATCCAGTGCGGACGATGAACGCGCCGGTTCGCGAATACGAGCCTGGGACATGGGGCCCGGCCGATCGTGCGGAGGACATCGTACCGCCCGGAGGGTGGGCGAACCCCGTGACAGGAGAGGGACCGTCGTCTTATGACTGACGTCGACAAAAAGACGCTACGACAATCCGCTGAGCGCGCGCGAGCGTGATCCCAATGGACGACCCCGCCCTGTGGCACCGGCTTCAGTTCGCCTTCACCATCACCTACCACTATCTCTTTCCCCAGCTGACGATGGGACTGGCCTGGTTCCTCGTCTACTGGAAATGGCGCGCACTGCGGACCGGTGACGAGCGTTACGCCACGGCGGCACGGTTCTGGGCGAAGATCTTCGGACTGAACTTCGCCGTCGGCGTAGTCACCGGCATCCCGATGGAATTTCAGTTCGGGACGAATTGGGCGAACTTCTCGAAGTACTCGGGTGCGGTCATCGGACAGACGCTCGCGATGGAGGGAAATGTTTGCCTTCCTCCTCGAGAGCGCGTTCGTTGGCGCGCTCGTCTGGGGCGAGAGGCGGCTCGGGCCGCGCAGGCACTTCTTCGCCGCGCTGGCGGTGGCTGGGGGAAGCTGGCTCTCGGGCTATTTCATCCTGGTGACCGACGCCTTCATGCTGAACTCCAGCGGCAAAGTGAGGCCGGCCGAGGACACACACGGGTTCTATTGATTGCGGGCGCCTTGTGGTGTGTTAGCATCCCGGCGTCATGATTGATGCCGCGACGCGCCCCGCTGGCGCGGTGGCTTCGATGCCCGCTCCGAGCTTCCAGGTCACGTCGGCGCGCCTGACCTCGCTCGACGTCTTCCGCGGCATCACGATGCTCTTCATGGCATCGGAGATCCTTCACATTCCATCTGTTGCACGCCAGTTTCCGGACAGCGGCCTCGCCCGTTTCCTCGCCGACATGCTGGACCACCGGGCCTGGGTTGGGTGCGTGCCCTGGGACCTCATTCAACCCGCGTTCATGTTCATGGTCGGGGTGTCGCTCCCATACTCGATCGCGAGCCGGCGGGCGAAGGGGCAATCGTTCTCCCGTATGCTGGCGCACAGCGGCGTGCGAGCCTTCGTGCTCATCGCGCTCGGCATCTTCCTCCGGTCGCAGGCGCGTCCGCAGACCTACTTCACGTTCGAAGACGTGCTGACGCAGATCGGACTCGGATATGTGTTTCTCTTCCTGCTGGCGTGGACGCGGCCGCGCACGCAGCTTCTAGCCGCGGGACTCATCCTTGCCGGCTACTGGGCCGCGTTCGCGCTCTATCCGCTTCCCCCCGCGGGATTCGACACGACGACGGTCGGCGTGCGCGCTGACTGGCCGCACCACGTCACCGGCTTCGCGGCGCACTGGGACAAGAACACCAATCTCGCCGCCAGGGTCGACCAGTGGTTCCTCAACCTCTTTCCTCGTGAGCGGCCGTTTGTCTACAACGGCGGCGGCTATCTGACGCTGAACTTCGTCCCATCGCTCGCGACGATGATCTTCGGGCTGCTCGCGGGTGGTGTGCTGAGGAGCAGCCGGGCAGGGCCCGAGAAGCTGCGGCTGCTGATCCTCTGGGGCACAGCCGGAATCGCGGTCGGGCGTGGTGATCCATCTGCTTGGCCTCTGCCCCATCGTCAAGCGCATCTGGACGCCGTCGTGGACCGTGTTCAGCGCCGGCTGGGTCACGCTGTTCCTCGCCGGGTACTACTACGTCATCGATCTGAAAGGTTATCGAGCGTGGACGTATCCCTTCATCGTCGTCGGCGCCAACTCGATCGCGATGTACGTCCTCGTGCACGTCGCGACCGACTACGTGACGCGATCGCTGCTGATTCACTTCGGCGCGGCTCCCTTCAACATGTTCGGCGCGGTGTTCGCCCCGGTGCTGCTCGGCGCCTGCACGCTTGCGCTCTTCTGGCTCATCCTGCACTGGATGTATCGCAACCGGGTGCTCGTGCGCATTTGAGTGCCGTACGGCAGCTGGCGGCTCGCGGTTCGCCGTTGCTGAATGGCCCGCTTGCTGGAATTAGCTGCAGCCAGCCGCGAGCCGCCAGCTGCAGTCGTGCGCGCGGTTGCTGAATGGCCCGCTTGGTGGGATGAGCTGCGGCCAGCCGCGAGCCGCCAGCTGCGAGACGAGAGACGCCCCTCCCAGCTGCTAAACTACCCGGATGCCCCCGCCCCAGACGCGCCCGGCCTTGCGCGTCGCCAATCTCCGCAAGACCTACAAGGACGTGGTCGCCGTCGACGGCATCGATCTCAACGTGCCGGCCGGGCAGTGCTTTGGCCTGCTCGGTCCGAACGGCGCGGGCAAGACGACGACGATCGAGATCTGCGAGGGGCTGACCGAGCCGGACTCGGGAGAGGTCGAAGTCCTCGGGCTGCGGTGGGCATCTGATGCGCAAGCCCTGCGTCAGCGGCTGGGCATCCAGCTTCAGGAGACGCAGCTGTCGGACAAGCTGACCGTCGGCGAGACGCTGCGCCTGTTCCGCAGCTTCTTCGAGCGAGGCCCGGCGCCGGACGAGGTCATCGCGCTGGTTCAGCTCGAGGAGAAGCGCGACGCGAGGGTCGTTGCGCTTTCCGGCGGACAGAAACAGCGCCTGGCGCTCGCCTGCGCGCTCGTCGGCGATCCCGATCTGCTGTTTCTCGACGAGCCGACCACTGGGCTCGACCCGCAGGCGCGGCGCCAGTTGTGGGACCTGATCGAGGAGTTCAAGAAGGCTGGGCGAACCATCCTGTTGACGACGCACTACATGGACGAGGCCGAGCGCCTGTGCGATCAGCTGGCGATCATGGACCACGGAAAGGTCATCGCCCGCGGAACGCCGTCGGAGCTCGTCGCGTCGATCGGCGCGGATCATCTCGTCGAGCTCTCGACGAGCGGCGCGTCCCATGCGGTCGATCTCGCAGCCGTCCGGCAAGTCGAAGGCGTCCGGGATGTGCGATCCGAGAACGGGAGCATCCGCATCCAGGCGACGGAGCTGCATCGTGCCGTGCCGGCGCTGCTCGAGGAGCTGCGCCGCCAGGGGATTCCGCTGACCGAGCTGAGCACGCACTCGGCGACACTGGAGGATGTCTTCGTTTCGCTGACGGGACGTCACCTGCGCGATGAGTGAGCAGGCATCCGGTCAGGCCGGCGACCGCCGACGCCACGTGTCCTCTGGGCGCGCGTCGTTTCTCGACCATCCACTCGTCCAGCTGACGCTCGTCCGCGTCCGTGAGTTCACGCGCGAGCCAGAGGCCGTCTTCTGGGCGCTTTTCTTCCCGATCCTGATTACCGCGGGATTGGGCGTGGCGTTTCGGAGTCGTCCGGCTGACGTTCTGAAGGTAGCAGCGTCGAGCCAAGCGATCGCCCAGGCCCTGCGCCAGGAGCCGACGCTCGACGTCGCGGACGTGAATCAACAGGCCGCGGAACAGTTGCTGCGAACCGGCAAGGTGGCGCTGCTCGTGGAGCCCGGTGCCGCGGGCACCGTGCTCTATCGATACGACGACACGAACCCCGAAGGTCGGACCGCCCGCATGCTCGCCGATCGCGCCATTCAGCGCGCGGCAGGCCGCGCCGATCCAGTGCCGGCGACCGATCAGATCATCCGTGAGGCGGGCTCCCGCTACATCGACTTCCTCGTCCCCGGCCTCGTCGGCCTGGGCATCATGAGCAACACGCTCTGGGGCCTCGGCTTCTCCATCGTCGATTCGCGGCGCCGCAAGCTGACCAAGCGGCTGATCGCGACGCCGATGTCGCGGACGTATTACCTGCTCTCTTATCTCGTGTGGCGGCTGATCGTGCTTATTGTCGAAGTCGGCATTCCGATCGGCTTCGGTGCGCTAGCGTTCGGCGTGCCCGTGCGCGGCCGCCTGTTCGACCTGGTTGTCGTTTGCGTCCTCGCGTCGCTCGCCTTCAGCGCGCTGGCCCTGCTCATCGCCAGCCGCGCGCGGACAATCGAGGCGGTGTCCGGCCTGATGAACCTCGCGCAGGTGCCGATGTGGATTCTGTCCGGCGTGTTCTTCTCGGCGCAGCGATTCCCCGATGTCGTCCAACCGTTCATCAGCGCGCTGCCGTTGACGGCGCTGATCGACGCGCTGCGTGCGCACATGCTGCAGGGGGCGGGACTGGCCCAGCTGGGCCCGCAGCTGGGCGTGCTCACCGCCTGGCTCGTCGTGTGCTTCGTTCTGGCGCTGAAGTTGTTCCGCTGGCGGTAGTCGCGCTTCAGTGCTGCAGGTCCCGCGCTGATGTGAGACTTCCCTGTCCCTGACTCTCCCTCGTCGGGTGCCTGGTAGAACCCTCCGTCTTGAGGTTGATTCTCCGCCGAATCACCTGGGGCCGGACTGGGGAAGGTCGCAAGGGGGGCCGACCATGACGCCAAAGTAACCGCGGGAGTCTCCAATGAGTATGATTGCTGGGACAACCTGATGAGTAAGGCTTCTACGGCGGAACCTAAATCAACCGCGAGCCTACTCCGCCAAGCCCAAGCGGGGGACGCCCAGGCGTTGAATTCGCTTTACCAGAGGATCGTTCCCCTGCTGCGCCGATGGGCCAGAGGGCGACTTCCGCAATGGGCTCAAGATGTCCGAGATACAGAAGACCTCATTCAGGAAGTGATCAGCAGATCCGTGCAGCAACTGCGCAACATTGATGCCAGTCAGGAGGGTGCCTTCGAGGCGTACTTGCGACAGTCGCTGCACAACAGAATCAGTGACGAAATCAGGCGAGCCTCACGGTTTGCGCCGACACATGCTCTATCTGAGGACGTCGCGTCGCAGTTGCCCAGCCCCCTCGACTTGGCATTGGGCCACGAGGCGATTCACAGTTACGAATCAGCCCTCCGCAAGATGCGGCCGGAAGATCGCAGGCTCATCATCGCCAGAGTGGAGCAGGGACAAACCTATGCCGAGATCGCCGCTTCGATTGGGGGCGTCAGCCCCAATTCGGTAAGAAACGGGGTGAGCCGTGCGCTCGTCAGGCTCGCCGAGGCTATAGCACGTGGTTCAGAGTAAACAAACGCTGCTGAAGCTCGCCAGTTCGGTCGCAGACCGAAAAGCGATCGATTGGGACGCCGCGCAGGAAAAAGTGTCGGGCGCTGACCGCCCGATCGCCCGAGCGCTACGGCTGGTAGCCACCATTGCGTCCGCAGGCGACGAGTCGATCCGCGTTCCGCCATCAGAGCACCGCGACGCCCCCGCTTTTATCGGCCTTCTGGGCCTGAGTCCGACTGATGTCTCAGACCTGCTGCAGCTCGTTAGGGAGGGTTTTCCCGAGCGCTGCTTGGAGCAATTCAGCTTAGAGACAGGGATCCCGTCACATCAGTGGTCCCAGAGCTTGGATCTCGGCAGCCCAGAAATGATGTCCGGGAGCGCTCGCTTAAGCCGAGACCACTCAGAACGCCTACTGCGAGCTGCTCGTGTGTTCGATTCAGCGATTCGGCTGTTTGATGGGCGCGTCGAACGAGCACGGGAGTGGCTGAATTCGCCTCAAGCCGGTGTTGGCGGCGGAACTCCCATGAACCTTCTTCGGAGCGAGGCGGGCGCGCGTGAGGTTGAGAATCTCATCGGCCGGCTTGCGGATGGCTCTCCTGTGTGATCACTGCTTGGCGGCTCACAAAGAGCACGGCGCGCGCCCGGGCATTCTCGGGCGAAGGTTCCCGTCAGTTCGGAGGGCGTTGGAACAGCGCTGGAGTGGCTGTCGTTTACGGAGCCGCCACCGTATCCCTGGCTGCCCTTGAACTTCTGGTACACCTCGATCGATCCGATCTGACCGGAACGTACGTCTTTTTCAAGATAGTTTTCGATGAGTCACTGCTGGAGGAAATGCCGCAAGCAGAATTGCCTTCAGACTGGCACGCGCTTCCGTCGCCGTACGGTATTCAAGCAATCGGGGATTCGTGGTGCACCGCGATGCGTTCCGCAGCGCTTCAGGTTCCAAGTGCGGTCGTCCGGCACGAGCACAACTACCTGTTCAACCCCGCACATCCGAGGTTTGGCGAGGTCAGGATTGAGGGCCCCACAGTGTTTGCTTTCGATCCCCGTCTTGCGGTGTAGAAGCCGCAATGTAGATTCGTTTGGTACTGCTGGCCGGCCGATGCGTTTTCAGCCGTCGATTGTCGGGCGTGGCAGGAGCCGATTGATCAAGTCCTTCTGACATGCCGAACGATGCGTCCCCCCCGCCCGACCAGCGCAAGAAACTCATCGCCGCCGACGACGATTCTGACCCGCCGGTGAGGACCTGCTCTTGCGACGCCGTCATGGTCTCGGCACTGGAGCCTATCGCACGGCCACGTGCACGACGGTCGGCGGCGCAAACGCACCGGTGACGTTGCTCCACGGGAACAGGGCCAGGTCGTAGCTACCGGCGTTCAGGCCCTGCACTGTCAAGCCCGAAACCCGCTTCACGGAATTGGTCGCCGTGCACTGCGGCGACATCGGGCCGCACGCCGCCGAGCGTCGGCGTTCCCAGGAACACCGGGGCGCCCCCCGTCGACGGATACGCCCACACGTGCAGCGTGTCGATCCCCGTCCCCGTCGCCGCGTCCAGATCCGCCGCCCAGCCCGCGAGCAGGAACGGCTGCCCGACGTCCTGCTGCGACTGTGGTTCGTCAATCGCCACCTGCACCCCGACGTGGCCACTCCCCTTCGGCGCGAGGATCACGCGCACTTCGTGCCGCGCCACTGCCCGCGTCCCCTCCCACCGCACGAACACCAGGTCGTAGCGCCCGACAAAGCCGACACCCGGTGCCCACGTGAACGCGCCCGTCGCGGCGTCCAGCTGTGAGCCGATCGGCAAAGGTGTCAACGCCTCGCCCACGCGCACGTGCCCCGTGTAGTGGTCGCCGGCGTGCTCGCCGAGCGCCAGCTCGAACCGATCGACCTCTTCGCCGCGGATGACCGCGCGTCGAGCGCCGCCGACGCCATACCAGCGCCACGGGCCCTCGAGATCCCAGCCGCGCCGCGCCAGCACCGGCGCCTCGTCCTGTGGCGCGCCGCCGATGATCTCCGCGGTCGCTCGCACGCGGCTCGACGCCGCGCCTTCCACCGCCGCCGTCACGGGTGTTCCCGCTCCGTTCGCCACCGTGAAGAACCGGCTCCCAATCCCCTCCGTGATCCCGAGGCTGTCGGTCACCGTCCACGAGATCGTGTGCAAGCCGTTGGTCAGCGTCGTCGTGTCAATCACCCGGAACCCGACTGCCCCGTTCGCCCCGGCCGTGTTCTGGAACCCGGGGAACAGCGTCTCGATATCCGGACGCTCGTGGTTGTAGTCCACCGGTCCGAGCGGGGCGCCATCGACCATCACCGTGATCGTCGACCCGTCAATCGGAATGATCTTCGGCTGCGGCGTGAGTGCCCACCCGAAGTTGATGAAGCCCGCCCCGGACGCCGGGCCGCCCTGCGTCGGCGTGTCAATCGTGCCAAACGGTTTCGTCGCGCTCGCATTCGCACACGTCATCGTCCGCGTTCCGAGCAGGGTCGCGTGCTCGTCCCGGTCCTGCGCATGCATGAAAAACTGATAGGAGCCATTCCCCTGGTTCGGCAGCATATTGGTCAGCACCATGAAGCCCCAGCCCGCGCGCGTGCTCATCGGATACGTCGGGTAGAGCGCCGCGACGTCCGTCCGCGCGCCGTCGATGAACGTGCCAAAGCCCACAAAGATCTGTGCGGCGCCGCCGCAATTCGGATCCACCGGCGCCACTTCTGCGCCGACCGCCGCCCGACAGACCATCACGCGCGTCACTTCGACATCGTCGAGCGCCCAGCCTGTGAACGGAATCGCCCCGGTCACGCCAGTCGCGCCGTCGGTCGGCGTGTCGAGGCTCCCGAAGGCCGCGATGCTGGTGCCCTTCGGAATAGTCGTGAGGGCGACGTTGATTGGCGCCAATGAATTCGCGGCGCCGGCCAATCCGATCGCGATCGTCGCTTTCGTCGTTCCGGCTGCTGGCAGGCTCGTCGCAAACGCCACGGTCACGCTCAGCGTCGCCGGACCAACCCCCGATGATGGTGTGACGACAACCCACGGGTCACTTGCCGTGGCCGTCCATGCGAATGAGCCGGTACCGGACTTCGAAATGCGGATAGTCTGTGCCGGAGTCGTGTGAGCGAATGCACTGCCGGTATTCGTCGCTCCGAACTGGAGCGCCGTCCGGTCGAGGGTGACGAGTAGTGGCGTCGCGCCGGCTGTCCCGTTGGTTTCGGCGCTCCAGTTGCTGGTGCCCGCGCTGTTGACCGCTCGCACTGAGTAATAGAAGGTACCGGGAGGTGTCTGGTCATCGAAGGTCGTGGTGTTGGTGGTGGCCAGAAGGGCACCGCGCGCGCCGGCGGTTCCCGAGCGCCACACTTCGTACCCTGTCGCGCCCCACGCATAGCCCCAGGAGAGGCGCACTCGGTCCGCGAGAGTCGTCGACGCGCGGATTCTGTCGGGGATGTTCGGAGGCAGTGTCGCGTTCAGCTGCCTGTGGATCCGGTAGTCGATTTTGCTGCCACTACCGTCGCCGCTGACCGACAGGAAGTCCCGATGGCCGCTCGCGGTTGCGTCCACGAATGAAAACACGCTCGGCAGACTGTCCAGTCCGAGCGAGACCGCTGTGAACGCGCCCTGCGCATCGCCACGGTAGAACCTGTGACCGCCCCAGAAACCGCCCGCCGGTACCTGGGCGATGATGTCGAGGGTGCCGTCGCCGTCCAGATCGACCGGGTGCAGAAACATGATCCAATCGTCGAGGTTGTCTGCCTGCGGCAGGCGCTGATTCGTCTCGTCCCGGAAGGTGCCGTTCCCGTTGTTAATCAACACCTGAATCCACCGGCCCTTGTAGAACGGCACGCCCTTCGTGAAGGCGAGCAGCAGATCCATATGGCCGTCGTGGTTCAGGTCGAGGTGCTGGACGTCGACCGCGATCGCCGTGGGCGCGAACGGCTTTGGCGGCATCGCGCCCGGCAGCTGCGAGAAGCGGCCGGCGCCATCGTTGAGGAGCACGACGGAATCCTGCGTCTGGTCCCAGGCGCCGAGGACGAGATCCGGCCGGCCATCTGCGTTGACGTCGACGAAGTCGGCGCTCGTGTACCCACCGATCAGGCTCGCTGGCAGCGCGTTCAGCGCTATGGAGAAGTGACCGTGTCCATCGTTCCGCCACAGCTGCGGCGGGACTCTTACGAGGTTCCCGACGTACAGATCGATATCGCCATCGCCGTCCACGTCGGCCGCCGCCGCCGAGTGGGTGAAATCGATCTGCTGAGGCAGTCCGGCCGTCCCGTCCGCGAGCCGGCAGTCTGCAGTCGATAACAGCAGCGTGTTCTGGAACCCGGCGTGCGGGACAACGTCCTGGCCGTGGTCGGCGATGAACACGTCAGGCCGCCCGTCGCCATTGAAGTCGTCGACGACGATCTCTCTCGGGTGCTGCACGCGCGGCACCACGCCGTCCACCATCGTGGCCGTTGCATCGGTGAATCCGCCATGGCCGTCGGCAAGCACAATGCCGATCTCGAACGTCTGTGGCGTCCCGAAATCGAGGCGCGTGATCACGACGTCTGCGAAGCCATCGCAGTTGAAGTCGGCGTGTGCCGATATCATTGGTCCGCCCGGCTGTTGGAGACTCAGCAGCAGTTGGGGTGCCCCGTAGGAGGGCAGCAGCGGCGCTGCATGAAGGTAAATGCACCAAACGAGACCGAGAGACACAACGCCCACGCTGACCGATTGCTTCATAAGGGATGACGACTGAGAAAGAGGCCGGTGGGACGGCACGCCGCGTCGCGCCCTGAGCCCTCGGACCGGTGAAGTGTCCCGTGTTATAGGTGAAACGGTTCCAGCCTGTCAAGCAAGCACGCAGGCTTGACAGCGGTCGGCCGATGTACAACTCTAGCCGGCACCACACGCGTCACTCACCGGTTCTCGTCGGGGGAACCAATGACTATGCGAACACTGCCAATTCACGCAAACCAGTATTGGAATGACACCGGCGTCCAGCTCACCGAGAAGGCGCAGTATCGCATGACCGTCGTACCAGGCACCGGAGCACCGCTGCATGACGCCAGCTTCCAGGCGCGAAGCATCGAAGGAGAGGACTGGAACAGCCTGCCGCATAAGGCGGCTGAACTCG
This sequence comes from uncultured Acidobacteriota bacterium, assembly GCA_963776315.1. Classification (GTDB taxonomy): domain Bacteria; phylum Acidobacteriota; class Vicinamibacteria; order Vicinamibacterales; family 2-12-FULL-66-21; genus DATBJJ01. Next base: position 63,294 of record CAVZMJ010000024.1, on the reverse strand, counting down.
TCCACGGAAAGCGAGCAGACGATGCCAAGTGGTTCGCGTTGATTGGAACGGTCGACAAGAAACATCCGTGGGTGATTACGGACGGAGGAGAGGTCAAGGCGCCCGCTTCGGGCGCCTTGGTCTGCTTCTTCAATGACGTGCAGCTCGAGCTCTTTTACGGCAACAACGGCGGATGGGTTGTGCTGGAGATTGAGGAAGTGACGCCCGTCGTCGGCAGGAACTAGCGAGGCTGCGCCTCAGACCAACGGGGCTCCGCCTCGCTAGGTTGCATTCTTGATAACGCCCGCTGACGCGGGGACGGTCTTGACCCAGGAAACTTGACTCAAAAGGACAAGTTCTGGAGGGTCAAGACCTCTAGCGCCGTCGGCCGGAACGCTCTCCGCGGTCACGCCGGCAATGGCTTCAAGCGATATTCGCGATGCAATCCCGTCAGCCTATCGAACGGTCACGTGTACGACGTGTGGCGGCGCAAACGCACCGGTGACGTTGCTCCACGGGAAGACAGCGAGGTCGTAGCTACCGGCGTTCAGGCCCTGCACGGTCAGCCCGAAACCTGCTTCACGGAATTGATTGCCGTGCACGGCCGATACATCGGGTCGCACGCCGCCGAGCGTCGGCGTTCCCAGGAACACCGGCGCGCCGCCCGTCGACGGATAGGCCCACACGTGCAGCGTGTCGATCCCTGTGCCCGTCGCCGCATCCAGGTCCGCCGCCCAGCCTGCCAGCTCGAAGGGCTGCCCGACGTTTTGCTGCGAGCGCGGCGTGTCGATCGCGACCTGCACCCCGACGTGGCCACTTCCCTTCGGCGCCAGGATGACGCGTACCTCCTGCCGTGCCACGGGCCGCGCGCCGACCCACCGTACGAACACCAGGTCGTAGCGCCCGACAAAGCCGACGCCCGGCGCCCACGTGAACTGCCCGGTGGCCGCATCCAGGTGCGACCCTATCGGCAACGGCGCCAACGCCTCACCCACACGCACGTGCCCCGTGTAGTGCTCGCCAGCGTGCTCCCCGAGCGCCAGCTCGAACCGATCGACCTCCTCGCCGCGGATGACCGCGCGCCCCGCGCCGCCGACGCCATACCAGCGCCACGGGCCCTCCGAGATCCCAGCCGCGCCGCGCCAGCACCGGCGCGTCATCCTGTGGCGCGCCGCCGATGATCTCGGCGGTGGCTCGCACGCGGCTCGACGCCGCCCCTTCCACGCCGGCCGTCACTGCGCCCCCGACCCGTTCGTCACCGTGAAGAACCGGCTCCCAATCCCCTCCGTGACCCCCAGGCTGTCGGTCACCGTCCACGAGATGGTGTGCAACCCGTTGGTCAGCGTCGTCGTGTCGATCACCCGGAACCCGACCGCCCCGTTCGCCCCGGCCGTGTTCTGGAACCCGGGGAACAGCATCTCGATATCCGGACGCTCGTGGTTGTAGTCCACTGGTCCGAGCGCGACGCCATCGACCATCACGGTCATCGTCGAGCCGTCAATCGGAATGATCTTCGGCTGCGGCGTCAGCGCCCACCCGAAGTTGATAAAGCCCGCGCCCGAGGCGGGGCCGCCCTGCGTCGGCGTGTCAATCGCGCCAAACGGTTTCGTCGCGCTCGCATTCGCGCACGTCAGCGTTCGCGTCCCCAAGAGCATCGTGTGCCCGTCCCGGTCCTGCGCATGCAGGTAGAACACATACGTGCCATTCCCCTGGTTGGGCAGCATGTTGGTCAACACCATGAAGCCCCAGCCGGCGCGCGTGAACAACGGATAGGTCGGGTAGAGCCCGGCCACGTCCGTCCGTGCCCCGTCGATGAACACCGCAAAGCCGACGAAGATCTGTGCGGCCCCGCCGCAGTTGGGATCCACCGGCGCCACTTCCGCCCCGAACGCGGCTCGGCAGATCATCACGCGCGTCACCTCGACATCGTCGAGCGCCCAGCCCGTAACCGGAATCGCCCCCGTCACGCCTGTGGTGTTGTCCAGGGGCGTGTCGACAAAGCCGAACGGACCGGCCGAGGTCGCGTTCGACGCGAGGTTCAGCGAGACCGTGATGGGCCCCGCCGTGTTCGACGCGCCCGCCAGGGTCAGCGTGATCGCCCCGGTGAGCGTGCTGCTCACCGGCAACCCGCCGACCGAGACGACGCTGACCGACAGATTGGCCGGTCCGGTGCCCGACGCGGGACTGACCTGCAGCCAGGGTTGGTTCGACGTCGCCGTCCACGTCACCGTCCCGGTCCCGGTCTGCGTCAGCCGCACGGCCTGCGCCGCCGTCTGCCACAGAAACGCCGTGCCATTCGTCACCGCCCCGAACCGCAACGACGTCTTGTCGAGCGTCAACACAGGGGCCGTCGGCACTGGGACGAATGTCGCGACCAGGATGCAGTTGCTGACCGCGGGACTCGTCGTGAACACCAGTCCCGTCAACGTTCCTGGGCATCCGGTCACCGTGCCCACGCGATAACCGGCGGCTGGCGCGAGTGTGAACGCTCGAGTCTGGCCGGATGGCACCAACAGCGGGCTGCTCGGGCTGATGGTTCCGTTCGCACCCGGCGCCGGTGTGATGGTGTACGAAGGCCCCTGCAGCTGGAGAATCGACTCGACGATGGAACCAGAAGCGCCAGACAAGCCAAGTGTTGCGGTGTAGCCGCGGGCGCGAATGAAGACAGTCTGGTTGGAGGGCAGACTCTGGCCCGACAACTCCCACCCACCCGCTACCCGTGTTCCACCGCCGAGCAAGGCGTAGTTCAAACCGTCGGCTGACGACTCGAACGTGACACGGCCCACTTCTGGCGACGCGCCGCTGCGAGACCACGTCACGACGGTTCCTCCGCCCGTAAGGCTGAGCATCTGGATCGCGGCCTCTGTGTTCATTAGGCGACCGATGCCGTCGCGCGGAGTTGTTCCGGTCCCCCCACCTAGGCCATTGAATGCTCCAGTCACGACAATCTTTCCGTCCGGTTGGACAACCAGCGCAGAGACCGAAATGTCTGCGCCCGGATTGAAGCTCGCGTCCACACCCCCATCTGGGTGCAGGCGAGCGAGGAAATTACGTGAAGTCGAACCAGCCCCTCCCCCACCAAGGATCGTGAAGAACCCTCCCATCACAATCTGCCCGTTGGCCTGGAGCGCCACTGACGTGACTACATGGTTCGGACCTGGGTCGAAGGCCGCGTCGATCGAACCGTCGGCATAAAGCCGTCCCATGAAACGGCGCAACGTTCCGCCGCCAAGTGTGGTGAAGCCGCCGATGACGAGAATTCGTCCGTCCGCCTGTACGAGCAGTCCAAGGACACCGGAGTTCGCACCCGGATCGAAGGTCGAGTCGAGGGAGCCGTTAGCCTCGAGTCGGCCGATAAACTGACGAGCCCCACCACTGAGCGTCAAGAAAAAGCCGCCGACCAGGATCTTGCCATCCGGCTGCAAGGCAAGGGTCGAGACGGCCGAGTCCGCGCCGGGGTTGAAACCGGAATCGATCGAGCCGTCCGCATTGAGCCGCCCGATGTTGCGGCGCAACGCGATGCCGCTACCGCCCCCACCGAGTTTCGTGAAGCCACCCCCCACAACGATCTTCCCGTCGGGCTGAAGCGCGAGACTGGTAACCAACCCATCGGCGCCAGGATCGAACGTCGTATCGATCGAGCCATCGGCATTCAGACGAGCGATGTTCTGGCGAAGCGTCACACCGCTCCCCCCGCCACCAAGCTTGTTGAAGGAGCCGCCGACCAGGATCTTGCCGTCGGGCTGTAGCACAAGGGCAAAGACCTCACCGCTCACCCCGGGTGCAAAGCCTGTGTCCAATGAGCCGTTGGGATTGAATCGCCCAAGGTCATTGCAGGGCGTCCCGTTGAGCTGACTGAAGGAGCCGCCCACAATGAGCTTGCCATCTGGCTGCGTCACAAGCGCCAGGACAACACCGTTCGTTCCAGGATTGAAGTCGTCGACGGTCTGAGCCCGCGCAACCGACGGCGCGCCAAACGTCGCGCAGGACAGAATCACTACGACTGCTTCTAGAAGTGTTCGTGGCCACAAGTGGAACTGGTCAGTGTGTCGCCGGATGTTACAGGTCTTCTCGACGAAGGCGCAGCCATGTGATGTCACATCGCTGGCTCCTGAGACATGAAACACGGGCGCCAAGCGAGAGCCCACGCGGAAAGCAAGTCTAAGTTTCATTGCACGCAAACCCTCCCACTGACACGTCAAGAGTCCGAGCACCAACGGCGACGGGACATTCTAGTAGAACATTGCGGCTTGAGGTGGATCTGCCGCTAACATCCCGGGCCTGCATGGAGGGAAGAGCCGGCTAGGTCCTTCTGCCCGTGCCGAACGATGCGTCTGACTCGGCGCCAATCGGGGCGAAAGCTACGCCGCCGACGACAACGAGTCTGATTCCCCGCTGACGACTCTCTTGAGACGCCGCGATTCGGTGAGCGCTGGAGCCTATCGCACGGTCACGTGCACGACGTGTGGCGGCGCGAACGCCCCGGTGACATTGCTCCACGGGAAGACAGCGAGGTCGTAGCTACCGGCGTTCAGGCCCTGCACGGTCAGCCCGAAACCTGCTTCACGGAATTGACTGCCGTGCACGGCTGATACATCGGGTCGCACGCCGCCGAGCGTCGGCGTTCCCAGGAACACCGGCGCGCCGCCCGTCGACGGATAGGCCCACACGTGCAGCGTGTCGATTCCCGTCCCTGTCGCCGCGTCCAGATCCACGGCCCACCCCGCGAGCACAAACGGCTGTCCGACGTCCTGCTGCGATCGCGGCGTGTCGATCGAGACCTGCACGCCGACGTGGCCGCTCCCCTTTGGCGCGAGAATCACGCGCACCTCGTGCCGTGCCACGGGCCGCGCGCCGACCCACCGTACGAACACCAGGTCGTAGCGTCCGACAAAGCCGACGCCCGGCGCCCAGGTGAACTCTCCGGTGGCCGCATCCAGGTGCGACCCTATCGGCAACGGCGCCAACGCCTCACCCACACGCACATGCCCCGTGTAGTGCTCGCCTGCGTGCTCGCCGAGCGCCAGCTCGAATCGATCGACCTCTTCGCCGCGGATGACCGCGCGTCCAACGCCGCCGACGCCATACCAGCGCCACGGCCCCTCGAGATCCCAGCCGCGCCGCGCCAGCACCGGCGCGTCATCCTGCGGCGCCGCCGCGATGATTTCGGCCGTCGCTCGCACGCGACTCGACGCCGCTCCCTCCACTGCCGCCGTCACCGGGGCCCCCGCGCCGTTCGTCACCGTAAAGAACCGGCTCCCAATCCCCTCCGTGATCCCCAGGCTGTCGGTCACCGTCCACGAAATCGTGTGCAGCCCGTTGGTCAGCGTCGTCGTGTCGATCACGCGGAATCCGACCGCCCCGTTCGTCCCCGCCGTGTTCTGGAACCCGGGGAACAGCGTCTCGATGTCCGGGCGCTCGTGGTTGTAGTCCACCGGTCCGAGCGCGGCGCCATCCACCATCACCGTGATCGTCGACCCGTTGATCGGGATGATCTTCGGCTGCGGCGTCAGCGCCCACCCGAAGTTGATGAAGCCCGTCCCGGAAGCGGTGCCGCCCTGCGTCGGCGTGTCAATCGCGCCGAACGGTTTCGTCGCGCTCGCATTCGCGCACGTCAGCGTTCGCGTCCCCAAGAGCATCGTGTGCCCGTCCCGGTCCTGCGCATGCAGGTAGAACACATACGTGCCATTCCCCTGGTTGGGCAGCATGTTGGTCAACACCATGAAGCCCCAGCCGGCGCGCGTGAACAACGGATACGTCGGGTAGAGCCCGGCCACGTCCGTCCGTGCCCCGTCGATGAACACCGCAAAGCCGACGAAGATCTGCGCGGCCCCGCCGCAGTTGGGATCCACCGGCGCCACTTCCGCCCCGAACGCGGCTCGACAGATCATCACGCGCGTCACCTCGACATCGTCGAGCGCCCAGCCCGTAACCGGAATCGCTCCCGTCACGCCTGTGGTGTTGTCCAGGGGCGTGTCGACAAAGCCGAACGGACCGGCCGAGGTCGCGTTCGACGCGAGGTTCAGCGAGACCGTGATGGGCCCCGCCGTGTTCGACGCGCCCGTCAGGGTCAGCGTGATCGCCCCGGTGAGCGTGCTGCTCACCGGCAACCCGCCGACCGAGACGACGCTGACCGACAGATTGGCCGGTCCGGTGCCCGACGCGGGACTGACCTGCAGCCAGGGTTGGTTCGACGTCGCCGTCCACGTCACCGTCCCGGTCCCGGTCTGCGTCAGCCGCACGGCCTGCGCCGCCGTCTGCCACAGAAACGCCGTGCCATTCGTCACCGCCCCGAACCGCAACGACGTCTTGTCGAGCGTCAACACAGGGGCCGTCGGCACTGGGACGAATGTCGCGACGCACGATATGGCTGCCGTCATCGTCACGACTCCGTCCGCACAATCAGCGTTGCCGCTCCAAGCGCTGAACGCCCACGACGCATCCGGCTTCGGTGTCAGGGTGACCACCGTCCCCGCGAAGTACCGCTCCGAGCAATCCGTTCCGCAGTCGATGCCGATCGGACTCGAGGTCACGACGCCAGAGCCGGCGCGACCAATTGTCAACTTGTGAAAGGACGGACAACTCCCGACGAGGCACTGATAGTCGACGTTATAGGTCATCAAGCTGTCATCGGCAACCTCAGTCACCCGAAGCGTAAAGACTCCCGTCTGATCGAGCGCCGTGTCGATGATGGCGGTCGTGTTGCCCGCGGCGGAGGCCGCCAGCGTCCCATCGGGGCGAAACAGTTCCAGGCTGATGGCGGGGATACCGCTGCCGCCTGCTTGATCAGTTGCGCGCAGGCTGACGACGTCTCCGTTCACGCCATTGAACACGAACAGATCGGCATCGCCATCCGGGTCGATGCGTTCGCCGATGATGGTGACCCCAGGGTTGATCGAAGAGGCGGTATTCGAAGACGGTGCCAGCCGATCAATCTCGAGGGCGTAGGTCATCAGGCTGTCATTGTTGTTCTCAAAGACGCGGGCGGTGAATAGTCCGGAGGCGTCCAGCGTGGTGCGGATCTCGCACATCGTGTTGCCGGAGGTCGACGTCACGAGCGTGCCCACGGGTCGGAGCAATTCGAGGCTGCAGGCAGGAATGCCGCTGCCGCCTGCCTGGTCGGTGACCCTCACCGAGACGACCTCACCGGCGACACCCTGAAACCGGAACAGGTCCGAGTCGCCTAACTGACCAATCGTACAGGGACTGACGTGGTCTCCGTACGCCACGAGTTGATCGGTCGGTTCAGGGGCGCAGGGTTGGCCCTCAGGCTGCGCCTGCGCGCTGGCCGCGCCGAGCAGCACGACCACGAAGGCGAGAGCGAGAGTCGGTCGATTCGCTTTCATTCGGGTTCCCTCTCTCGTGAAGCGTCACCAAGGGAGCTGCGTTCGCCTGCCGTTGCGCGAACCCTACCATGGCAGGCCGCCGTCTTCAATGCTGATCGCGTTCTTACAGCTCGGCGCTGCCCTAAACGAATTGCCCCTCGCTTCCGTCTAAGCCTGCGGCTGCTCGACTGCCCTGAGGGGTACAAGCTTGGGAATCCTCATCGGCGAACTTCGCTACGCGTTGCGTCAGTTCTGGATGGCGCGCGTGTTCACCATCACCGCGGTGCTGACGCTCGCCCTCGGGATTGGCGGCACCACGGCCATCTTCACGCTGGTCCACGCGGTCATGCTGCGGTCGCTGCCGGTCACTGACCCTTCGCGCCTCTACCGTATCGGCGACGGCGACTCGTGCTGTGTACAGGGCGGCCCGCAGGATCGCTGGGGGATGTTCTCGTACCCGCTCTTCGAACGGCTGAAGGCCGAGCTGCCCGAGTTCGAAGAGGTCGCGGCCTTTCAGGCCAGCGGCCCGCGCCTCAGCGTCAGGAGGCAGGATACGGAATCGACGTCCAGGCCGCTCCGGTCCGAGTACGTGACCGGCAACTATTTCTCGACGCTCGGCGTGAAGGCGTTCGGCGGCCGCATGTTCACCGCCGCGGACGACACGGCGGCCGCGGCGCCCGTCGTGGTGCTGAGCCACCATGTCTGGCAGGGCACCTACGGTGGCGATCAGTCGCTCGTCGGCGCCACGCTCGTCATCGAGGGCCACCCCTTCACGGTGGTGGGGGTGACGGCGCCCGGGTTCTTCGGTGAAACACTGCGCGGCGATCCTCCGGACCTGTGGATTCCGCTGCAGCAGGAGGTCTTGATCAACGGCGATACCTCGATCCTGCGCCAGCCCGTGTCGGCGTGGCTGCGCGCGATCGGCCGGCTGCGCACAGGGGCAACGACGGACGGCATTGGCCCACGGCTCACCGGAATCCTGCACCAGTGGCTGCAGCACGACTCGGGCTACCCGCCGAACTGGATGCCCGACGTCATCCAGGGTCTGCCGCGACAGGTGATCGCGGTCGTCCCCGCGGGCGCCGGCGTCGGGGTGATGAAGGAGCAGTACGGCCGCAGCCTGCAGATTCTGCTCGGGGTGTGCGGATTGGTGCTGCTCCTGGCGTGCGCCAACGTCGCCAACCTGCTGCTCGCGCGCGCGGTGGCACGGCGCAGTCAAACCGCGCTGCGGCTGGCGATCGGCGCGTCGCGGCGGCAGATCGTCACTCAGGCGCTCGTCGAGAGCGTCCTCCTCGCCGTCGCCGGCGGCATCGTCGGGCTTGCCGTCGCCATCGGCACGGCGCGGCTACTCGTGGCGCTGGCCTTTGCCGGGGCGCGTTTCGTGCCGATTAATACTTATCCGGAGCCACTGGTCCTGGCGTTCGCCTTTGCGCTCGCGCTCGTGACGGGGATCGTGTTCGGCGCCGCGCCGGCGTGGTTCGCGACGCGCACCGATCCGATCGACGCGCTGCGCGGCGCCGGTCGTAGCACCAGCGATCACTCCTCGCTCACGCGCAAGGCGTTGCTGGTCGTGCAGGCAACGGTTGCGGTCGTCCTCGTCGCCGGCTCGATGATGCTGGCGCGGAGCCTGGGCAATCTGCAGAGTCAGGACTTCGGTTACGAGATTCAAGGCCGCGTGCTGGTGGCGTTGAACCGGCCGCCCGCTACCTACACCGCCGACAGGCTGACCGCGCTCAATCGGGACCTGGAAGAACGCCTCAACCGGCTGCCAGGTGTTCGCGCCGCGGGGCTCGCGCTCTACAACCCGCTCACCGACAACTGGGGAGAACTGGTACTGGTGGCGGGGCATCCCGCGCCGAAGCCTGGAGAGCAGGCCGGCGCGTCGTGGGATCGCGTCAGCGCGAATTATCTCCAGGACCTGGGCGTGAAGCTCGTTCGCGGGCGTCACTTCAGCACGGCCGACAACGAGTCGTCTGAATCGGTTGCGGTGGTGAACGAGGCGTTCGTCCGTCGTTTCTTCAAGAGCGACGAGGAACCGCTCGACCAGCACTTCGGTCTCGACCTGCCCGAGAACGTCAACACCTACCGGATCGTCGGCATCGTGCGCGACGCGAAGTTTGCCGGCTTCCAACTCGATCGCCCGGCGCGGCCGATGTTCTACGTGCCCCTCGCGCAGACCGTCGACTACACGCACCCCCTGATGAAGCGGCTCGAATTCCAGTCGCACTTCGTGCGCGGGCTGCTGCTGGTCACCGATCTCCCGCCGGCAGCGCTCGAACCGGAACTGAAGCGGGCGTTGGCGGCAGCGGATCCGAATCTGACCATCAACAGCGTCAGGACGCTGCAACAGCAGATCGATCGCTCGTTCGATCAGCAGCGCGCCGTGGCGAGCCTCGCCGGTCTCTTCGGCATCGTCGCCCTGGTGCTGGCTGCGATCGGGCTATACGGCGTCACTGCGTACTCGGTGGCGCAGCGAACCAACGAGATCGGCATCCGGATGGCGCTTGGCGCCGGCCGCAGGAATGTCCTGGGCATGGTGCTGCAGGGCGCCTTCCGGCGAGTGGTCTTCGGGCTCGCGCTGGGGCTACCGCTGGCGGTCGGCGCGGGTACCTTCTGTCGGCGCAGCTTTACGGCGTGCGGTTCTGGGATCCGCTGGCACTTGCCGTCAGCGCCGTGTCCCTGGCGGTGTGCGCCTTCTTCGCGGCTGCCATTCCGGCGCGGCGCGCTGCGTCGATCTCGCCAATCCGGGCTCTGCGCAGCAACTGACGTCGTGCCAGCCCCGCCGCACGCTCGGCAGCGTCGGCGAACCGTGGCCGCCACGAAAGGCAAGTGTTACGGCTGGCGCCGGATCTCGGACAGCTTCGACTTCGCCGCTTCGCGGATCGCTGGCGCCCGATCGCCGGTCTCCAGCTCGCGCAGCCTCGCCTGCACGGAGGCGCTGTGGCCCGGCGCCACCGATCGAATCGCGAACTTCCGCACCCCGAGCTCCACGTCATTCATGGCTTGCAGCAGGATGGCGTTGGCGTCCGCGGGCGGAAGATTCTTCGTGCTGGCCGCCACCGCCACCCTGATCTCGGGCCGCGGGTCCGCCACCGATCGCGCCAGGATGGCCGTCGCCGCCGCGCTCCGCACCTGGCTGAGCGCAAAGATCGCTCTTCCGGCCAGCCACGTTTCGGGATCGCCGACGAGTTGGTCGAGCAGGGGCACTTCGGCCGCGCCGATGCCGACGTACGTGGCATCGTCGACCTCGATGGAGCTCAGCTGCTGCTTCAGTTGCTCGAGGGTCATGGGCATCGGTGCTCTCCTAACAGCGGTTGGTCAGTCCGCTGTTCCGCATCGTATTCTCCTCGGCGGTCGTGACGTCCGGAGGCACGTTGGTCCAGGCAGTGGTGGGAAACATCAGCCGATCGCTCTGGTTGCTTCCGGGCACGCAGGCATTCGGCGGATTGGGATTGTCTGGCGTCACTCGGGCGCAGACGTGATTCAAGTCGAGCACATGCCCCACTTCGTGTGCAGTCAGCCACCTGGCCGACGATCGGACGATGGCCGCGCCCGGTTGTCCGTCGGGGTGGGTCGCGCATCCAACCGGGTTGCCGCGCGTGGAGACGAGGGTCGCCACGACGTACACCACGACGTCGTTCCCGCCGGCGTTGTTGCGATTCGCAAACAGGTCGCGCTGCTCCTGCGTCGTGACGCCGCGGCAGTCGCCGACGTCGAGGTTCTGGAGCGCCACCAGCGCCGGAACGCCGCTCAGGTCCTCGTCGGCGCCGCGGACGACGGTGATGCCGCTGCGCGCGTAGAGCTGGAACATGTCGGCGAACTGATTGTCCATGAAGGTCGTGAGCGCCGGGGTGATCGGTATCAGCGTCTTGAAGTGCAGGCGCATGCACAGGCTCTCGCTCGCGAACTCTCCGGGAACGATCTGACTCCAGGAGCGGCGCCAGTCGGTGTAGGTCCGGAGAAGCGAAATGCCGCCTTGCCCGTTCGTGGTGTAGAACTCGCCGGTGCCGGTCGGCGCTTCGTAGAACAGGAGATCGGTGAAGCTGCTGCCGCCGAAGTTGCCCGGAACGATCCGGGTCCACGAGGAACGCCAGTTCGTGTGCAGCGCGAGCTGTGAGATACCACCCTGCCCGTTCGTGGTGTAGAACTCGCCGGTGCCGGTCGGCGCTTCGTAGAAGAGCAGGTCGGTAAAACTGTTGCCACCAAAGTTGCCAGGGACGATCTGTGTCCACGAGGTGCGCCAGTTCGTGTGCAGCGCCAGCTGCGAGATGCCGCCCTGGCCGTTGGTGGTATAGAACTCCCCGGTGCCAGAGCCGGCCTCGTAGAAGAGCAGATCGGTAAAGTCGTTGCCGCCAAAGTTACCGGGGACGATCTGGCTCCACGATGTCCGCCAGTTCGTGTGCAGGGCGAGCTGCGTGATACCGCCCTGACCGTTGGTCGTGTAGAACTCTCCCGTTCCCGCGGCGGCGTCATAGAAGAGCAGATCGGTGAAGCCGCTGCCGCCAAAATTACCCGGGATGATGTGTGTCCAACTCGAGCGCCAACCCGTGTGCTGCGCCAGCAGTGCGATCCGGCCGCGATCGTCGGTCCGGTAGAATTCGCCGGTCCCTGTCGACGGATCGTAGAACAGCAAGTCGGTGAAGCTGTCGCCGCCGCCGAAGTTGCCTGGGATGATCTTCGTCCAGGTGCCGCGCCAGCCGAGGTGGAGTCTCGTCCTGGCGATGCCTCCCTGGCCGTTGGTGGTGTAGAACTCGCCCTGCCCCACGGTCGGGTCGTAATACAGCAGTCCTTGCATGAGCGTGTCTCCAGATGGACTCTGCCATAGGTCGCCGACGCTCGTCAGCCTTCGCCGCTCGCCCTACTGTAGATTAGTGCGGCGTCGTCGGCAACATGCATTACATCATGCCTGGCCGGCCGCGGCACGTGATACCCGTGATGGTGAGGTCCGGATCCGGTTCGGCAAGGAATAGCCTCATTACGGCTTCTGCCGCTGGCTTCGATCCTCGTACGGCCGCAAATTCCATTCGAAGAACGTCCACGTCCGGTTCCACGAGTCCCGCTGATCGGGTGAGTCGTCTCGTTCCAGTGTCGTCATGTTGACCCGCCGATTGAATGTGTGGCCGACGCTCGCTGGTCCGGGCACGGGATCCACGTAGACCTTCGTCTCGGCAAGATCCGGCTTCCGCGAGCGCAGCGCATCGACGATCTGCTGATCCTCGACGTAGTTCACGTCTGCGTCGTTGGTCGCCACGTGGACGAGCAGCGGGATCCGCAGCTTGTCGACGTGATAGAGCGGCGAGCGGTCGATGTAGAGGTCGCGCTTCTCGAACGGAAGTCCTTGCACGCGAGGCTGCGTCGAGAACTGCCGCTGATAGCCCGGGCCCTTGTACGACAGCCGGAAGACGAGATTCGTCACAGGTACCATCGCGGCGGCAGCTTTGAACGGATGCTGGTCGCGGAAGACCGAAAGCAGCGTGATGTAGCCTCCGTGGCTCCAGCCCATGATCCCGAGGCGATCCTGATCGACGTGCGGCAGCGTCTTCAGGAACTCTACAGCGCTCAGCGTGTCGTCGATCTCGTAGCCGCCGTAGTCGATCGCGTTGTGGTGGGCCTCGCCGTAGCCGGTGCTCCCGCGGTAGTCGGGGCAGATCACGACGTAGCCGCGCTCGACGGCGTCCTTGACGAACGGGAACATGTTCACGCCCCAGTTGCCGTGCACGCCGCCGTGGACCCAGACCATCGCCGCGTGTCCTTTCGGGCCGCGCTTCTTGAGCGGCTGGAAGAGATAGGCCGGGATGTCCATGTCGCCGACGCTGCTGCGGTACGACACCTTCTGGAAGTCCATGACGCCCTGGCTGGCTTTGGTGTACCGCGCCTCGGCCGCGGTCCTAGTCTCGATGTCGCGCGTGAAGTTGTATCCAGGCGCATGATCGGCGGGGTCCTTGCTGACATAGAGCTCGCGCGCACGATCGGGATCCATTGGCGATTCCGGTCGCGAGCGGCCGCCGTTCGACGGTTGCGGCGCGGCCGGCGCCTGTCGCTGCTGCGCCGACGGCCCAGCGGTCGAGACGACGATGAGCGCCGCTGCCACGGCGGAAATCTTGAAATGCAGACAGGAACGACGGCCCATCGGGATCCTCCAAGATGATGCAGACACTTGCGGACGCTGCTGCCAGAACATACCGGCCGCGCTGGTGGAATGCAAGACGACCGGAGAGGCCGCGCTACACGAGGCCGTGTAGCCGATGGGGCTCCACGAAGGGCGCCGACCCGGCCGCGCAGTCTTCTGCCATGTGCTCCGGGCTTCCCGTTCCGGGGATGACGCACGTCACGGCCGGGTGCGCGAGGACGTACTTCAGGAGTAGCTGCGACCACGGAAGTAGCCCTCGTCGACGCTGTTGGAGTACGAGCGCACGCTGGTTTGACCATCCGGCAAGTGGTAGCCCTCGGGCACCACCAGCGTCTGCTCGAACGAAAACAGCGGCATCGCTGAAGTGACCGCCGCGGCCGACGCGCCGGCCATTCGGCGGGCGCCGTCCGCCGCGCGCTCGAAGAAGCGCATCGCCTCCGCCTCGCTGTAGCGGGCCTGTGTAGGGTCGATCGTGAGCTTGGCCATGCGCGTCGTGCGGAAGCCGGGGCCCTCGGAGAACGCCCGATCGAACACCTGGAAGGCCCAGACGGACACCGTGACGAGGACCAGGGAGAGTGCGACCTGCAGCGCTACCAGCAGGTTGCGGCCGGTCAGGCGCAGTCGTTTCGCCGTGTCGGCATCACTCGTCTTGAGCGCGGTGACGAGGTTGACGCGGGTGGTCTGGATGGCCGGCCCGAGTCCGAAGAGCAACGCGCTCGCCAACGCCACGAGCATGCTGAAGACGAGCGCGCGCCGGTTCAACTGGAGCAGCGGCATCGACACCACTTCGGTGGGAAACTGGATTTGACGCAGCAGTACCACCCCGAACTGCCCGACGGCCAGACCGCAGACACCGCCGGCGAGCGCGATGCCGAGACTCTCGGTGACCAGCTGGCGCACCAACCTCGCGCGACCAGCGCCTATCGCCATGCGCAGCGCGATCTCGCGCGCCCGGACCGGCGCGCGACTCGCGAGCAGCCCAGCCACGTTGGCACACGCGACGCACAGAACCGCCAGTGAAAGCGTCGTGAGCACCACCATCAACCACGCGTCCAGCGGATTCCTCTCGAACCGGACCTCGAGCTCGGTCTGCGCGACGATGGTCTGCTTGTCGTTCGTCTCGGGATACTCGTGCTCGAGCGCCTTTGCGATCGCGGCCAGCTCCGCCTGCGCGGCGCTGAGCGACACTCCGGATCTGAGTCGTCCCTTCACCGTGAGGCTGCGGAAGTCGCGCGCGGCCAGCGGGTCGACGTGCGGAAAGCTCACGATCGTTGGCCACATGGCCAGCGGCACGAATGCCGCCTCGCGGACGACCGGGTGCAGGCCCGTGAAGCTCTCCGGGGCGACACCGACGACGGTGAATGGGATGTTGGCAATCGAGACCGTCCGCCCGATGATCGCGGGATCGGCGGCGAACTCCTGCTGCCACGTCCCATGACTGATCACCACGACGGCGTTCCGGCCGGCGACGCGGTCTTCGTCGGGGAGAAAACCGCGGCCAAGCGTGGGCTCCACGCCGAGCAGCCGGAAGAAGTCGCCGCTGACCACGGTGACGAGCTTGACCTGCGGTGACGCGCCGGGCTGCGTGGCGAAGCTGACGGTGCCGTAGGCCGTTGCGATGAGCCCGGAAAAGCTAATAGTCCGTTGCCTGATATCGACGTAGTCGGGATACGACGCGACGTTGAGCGTCAGGATCCCGCGCTTCATCCGGGAGCCGACGGTGATGAGCTCGCCCGGGCGCGGTACCGGCAGCGGCCGCAGCAAGAGCGCATCAGCGAGGCTGAAGATAGCGACGTTGGCGCCCGTGCCGAACGCGATCGAGACGACGGCAATAGCCGTGAAGCCCGGATGCTTTGCGAAGACACGCGCGCCGTGCCGGACATCCTGCCAGAGGCCCGAGAGCCACGCCAGTCCGTTCGTTGTCGATAGTCTAGGCAAGGTTGAGAATTGTCGATGGTCTAGGTAACATGTGTCAAGCCTCATGCCCAAGCCATCCGACCTCCTCCAGGGAACACTCGACCTCCTCATCCTCAAGACCATCGCACGCGACGCGCTGCACGGGTGGGCGATCTCCAAGCGCATCCAGGAGCTCTCCGACGAAGTGCTGTCGGTGCAGCAGGGCTCGCTCTACCCGGCGCTCCATCGCCTCGAGCACCAGGGCTGGGTCGTCGCCAGCTGGAGGGAAACCGAGCTCGGCCGGAACGCGAAGTTCTATACGTTGACGCGGGAGGGCCGCCAGCAACTGGAGCGCGAGCTCGAGAGTTGGGATCGCCTCTCGTCTGCGGTGCGGCTCGTGCTGAAGCGGGCCTGAGCCGGCATCCGACATGACCATCGCCCGGCTCCTTCGCATCTGGCACCAGCGCATCCGGTCCCTCGTGCGGAAGGACGCCGTGGACGCCGAGGTCTCGCACGAGCTGGCCCTCCATTTCGATCTCCTCGTCGCCGAGCACGTCACGAGCGGCATGCCGCTCGACGCTGCGCGCCGGGCGGCGCGGCTGGCGCTTGGCAACGTCGCCGTACTCGAGGAGGAGTGCCGAGACGAGCGGCGAGTGTCCTGGGCGCACGATCTCCGGCAGGATGTGTCCTACGGCCTGCGCGTCCTCGCGAAGAGTCCGGCGTTCACGTTCGTGGCCGCCGTGTCGCTGGCGGTCGGCCTCGGTGCCAACGCCGCGACGCTCGGCGTGCTCCACTCCCTGAGGGTTCTGCCGCTGGCGTTGCCGGACGCCGATCGTCTCGTCGTCCTGCGCACGTTCCCCCTCGCCAATCCCGCGCAGGTCAGCGGCGTTTCGCTCGGCGACTATCTGGCCTGGCGCGAGCGCAGCCGCACCTTTGAACAGCTCGGCATGTCGCTCGGGGCCCCCGGCGATCTCAGCGCCGACGGCGGCGAGCCGGCGGAGCGAATCGACGGCCACTTGTTCGACGCCGCGGCGGTCTCGGCACTGGGGGTTCGGCCGGTCCTCGGGCGAGTCTTCACAGACGACGACCCCCGCTTCGGTACGCCCGGTTCCGTCATCGTCATCAGCCATCGTCTGTGGACCGAGCGGTACCGTGCGGACCCGTCGATCGTCGGCCGCCAGGTTCGACTGAATCGCTCGCTCGTGACCATCATCGGCGTGATGCCTCCGAGCTTCGTCTATCCCGACGACCGCATCGACTATTGGGGGCCGATGTGGACGCTTCGGCCCGGCGCTCGTGACGAAGTCCGTCTTTACAATGTGTTCGGCCGGCTGCGGCCCGGCGTGAGCCTCGACCAGGCGGAGGCCGATCTCCGGGCGATCACCGGCGGGCGAGTGGGGCGTGCGCGCGCGGCCGGTCCGAGACATGCTCTTTGGGTGGGCCACCGCTCCGCTCGTGACAGTCGAGGCTGCCGTCGCGCTGGTGCTGCTGATGGCATGCGCCAACGTCGCGGCGCTGCTGCTGGCGAGAGGGACCGTGCGAGGTCCCGAACTGGCGCTCCGCATGGCGCTCGGCGCCGGACGCGGGCGCATCATCCGTCAACTGCTGACCGAAAGCGTGCTCCTGTCGTGCATCGGCGGCGGTCTCGGGCTGTTCGTCGCCGCGGTGAGCGTCCGCGCACTGAGGACGCTGGCGCCACTGCCGGGACAGTCGGCGATCCCGCCCGTCGCGATCGATGGGCGTCTGCTGGCCATCACCGCATGCCTCGCCATGGGTACCGCCGTCGTTTTCGGCGTGGTGCCTGCTTTTCGCAGTTCCCGGGTGCCCCTCGTCGATCGATTCAGAGGGCTGCAGCGAACCACGACCGGCGGCAGCCAACAGTTCCTGCGAAGCGGCCTGGTCGCGGCGCAGATTGCCGTCGCGTTCGTGCTCCTCATCGGCGCCTCCCTGCTGACGACGAGCTTCGCCCGTCTCGTCACACGCGACCTCCATTTCGATCCGGACAACCTGATCACGTTCGACTTCCGCGTGCCACCCACCGAATTTACGCGTCCCGCCGGGAGCCGTGGCGGCTCGGCGCACGTCGAGATCAGCCCGCTGCCTTTGGCGACGCTCGAGCGCGTCTCCGAGCGGTTGCACACGCTGCCGGGAGTCGAGTCGGTGGCTGGCATCTCACACCACCCGACGAACACGATCGTGCTGGCTCGTCCGCTTTTGACCATCGAGGGGCGTCCCGCGCCTGGTGACGCCGAGGGGTATTCCCCGGTCTATTTCCTCGTGACGCCGGGCTTCTTCAGCACGATGCGGACACCGGTCATCCGTGGCCGGGAGTTCGGCGCCGGGGATACGAAGGCGTCGCCGTGGGTGGCGGTCGTGAACGAAACGCTGGCGCATGCGCTCTGGCCGGGCGAGGAGGCGATTGGCAAGCGGATCCGGCTGGACGTGTCGGCTGACGAACAGCCGCGCGAGATTGTCGGCGTCGTCCGGGACATCCCTACCAGGCGCGCGCAACTCCAGGCCGACCCGGTCGTGTACGCGTCGACGTTGCAGCAGCCCTCGACGTCGCGAGCGCCGTTTGCGGGGATCTTCGGCCGGATGACGTTCGTGCTGCGGACCGCGGGCGACCCGGCGAGCCTCGCCCCTGCGGTTCGCAGCGCCGTCGCCGAGGTCGAGCCGGATCGGCCGCTCGCGAACATTGCTTCCGGACGCGTCGAACGATATTTCTGGGGACGGTATTCGTACGTGTTCGTGCTGGCGGCGTTCGCGCTTGCCGCGACGCTCATCGCGTCGATTGGTGTCTACGGCGTCATGAGCTGTGCCGTGACCGAACGCCTCAGAGAGATCGCGGTGCGCATCGCGCTCGGCGCGGACGCCCGCGACGTGTTCGCGGCCGTCGCGCGACAGGCGCTGGCGATCGTCGGCGTCGGGCTGGTCGTCGGGATTGCCGGCGCACTGGGGATCACGCGCTTCATCTCGTCGCAGCTGTGGGGCGTGTCGCCGACGGATCCCGCCACGTTCCTGACTGTGGCGCTTCTCCTCGGCGGCGTTGCGGCCGCCGCCTGCATCGTGCCCGTCCGCCGCGCGCTCCGCACGGATCCGGTGTCGGTATTGAAGGCCGACTAGCGTCACGGATTTCGGGTCAGCCGCGATCGCGGAGGTTCGACGGGACGCGGATCGCTGATTTTGGACGGGACGCGGATCACGCCGATCACGGATTGGACGGGACGCGGATCCGCGGATGTCGTTGGTGAGACGCAGATCGTCGCGGATCGCTGTTTGACCAGCCCGCGCGATCCGTCCCGCGATCCGCGTGATCCGCGTCCCGTGATCCGGTGAATCCGCGTGATCCGCGTCCCGTGACACCACGCTAATCCGCGCCCGCGTCCGTCCTGAGCTCAGTGTTTCTATCGCCGGACGATCTTCACGTCGTCGATTGCGGCCTCGACCAGGCTTGACAGCAGCCGGCAGGCGATCATATCGTTGTCACTAGCAACAATGGCTCGGACCGCCACTCTTTCGACGCCGTCGGCCGCCGCCCTCGACCGCGACGCCGGCGCACTCCAATCAGCCGTCGCCGACCTCGTGCGCGTGTACCAGTTCCGCGACCGCGACCGCATCTGCTGCCACGACATCTCGGTCACCCAATGCTACGCCCTCGAGACGCTCGTCGATCACGGTCCGATGCGGCTCGGTGTTCTGGCCGAACGGCTCTTCCTCGACAAGAGCACGACCAGCCGCGTCGTCGGTTCGCTCGTGAAGAAGGGCTACGTCGAGCAGCAGGCCGAGGCCTCCGACAAGCGAGCCACTGCCCTGCTCGCCACGCCGCGGGGCCGCCGCCTGTGCGCCCGAATCACGGAAGATCTCGTGGCGCAGCAGAAGCAATTGCTCCAGGATCTGGACCCTGACGTGCGCGAAGCCGTCGTCCGCGTCATCCGCGGCCTGGCGCGCGCCGCCGACTCCAGGTTTCGCTCCGGTGTGTCAGTGGGCCCGGCGTGCTGCGCACCGGACGGCTCCGGCACGGGCGCCTGCCGACTAAGCATTTTTCCCTGATAGTTGCTAGTGACAATCATGACCGACACGAGAATCCGAGAAGCCAGATCAGACGATGCCCTGGCGATCGCGCGAATCTACAACCAGGGCATCGACGACCGCGGCGCGACGTTCGAGACCGAACCGCGCACGCCGGCTGACATCGCGTCACGACTGGCCGAGGCCGAGCGCTTCCCCGTGCTGGTCGCCGAGCTGGACGGCACCGTGGCCGGGTGGGCGGGTCTCAGCAGTTATCGGGCCCGCGCCTGCTACGCCGGCATCGCCGAGTTCTCCATCTACCTCGATCGGAGCGCTCGCGGTCGAGGCATCGGCAGTCAGCTGCTGGCGGCGCTCGTCGACACCGCACGCGCCCGCGGCTACTGGAAGCTCGTCTCCCGCGTCTTTCCCGCCAACGCCGCCAGCCGCGCGCTGTGCCGTGCCTGCAGCTTTCGGGAGGTCGGCGTGTACGAGAAGCATGCCCAACTCGACGGCCAATGGATGGACGTCGTCATTGTCGAACGCCTGATTCCCGAGAATCTGCTTTCGTCTGCCAGCCGCCAGGTCCACAACTGAGGAGCGCTCGATGCCACTGCCATCACTTCCCGTCGTCATTATCGGTGCGGGCCCGGTCGGGCTGTCTGCCGCCGCGCACGTCATTGCCCGGTCGCTCACGCCGATCGTCTTCGAAGCCGGCGCACGCGTTGGCGACGGCGTCCGGCGGTGGGGGCACGTGCGCGTGTTTTCGCCGTGGTCGTTGAACGTCGACCCCGTCGCGGCGGACCTGCTGGCTCGGCGGGGGTGGGTCACGCCCGCGGGCGACGAATACCCAACCGGACGCGAGCTCGTCGAGCAGTACCTCGAGCCGCTGGCCGCGTTGCCCGAACTGGCTCCTCACATTCGCCTGAAGACACGAGTACAGACGCGTTGCCCGTCTGCACCACGACCGGATGAAGGACGCAGGGCGCCAGGACGCCCCGTTTCTGGTGCGGGTGGCCGGCCCCGAGGGTGAGCAGGACGTCCTGGCGCGCGCCGTGATTGACGCGTCGGGCACCATCGATACGCCCGGCGTCCTCGGCGCTTCGGGTGTGCGCGCGATCGGCGAAGGCGCCGCGCGCGAGCACATCTTCTATGGCATTCCGGACGTCCTCGGGACCGAGCGAGCCCGATACGCGGGCCGGCGCGTACTGGTCGTCGGCAGCGGACACTCGGCGCTCAACGCACTGCTCGATCTCGCCGAGCTCGCAAAAGTCAATCCGGCCACGCGCATCACGTGGGCGATTCGGCGGCAGACGATCGGCCATCTTCTGGGAGGGCCGAGAAAAGATCAGCTGGAAGAGCGCGGGAAGCTCGGATCGAGCGTGCGCAGTCTCCTCGACAGCCGGCGCGTCGAGCTCGTCACCGGCTTCCACATCACGCGCGTGTCGTTGACGCCTCAGAGCGCCTGCGGCCCGAGCGCGGCGCGTAGTCGCCGCGCGAGAGCGAGCGGGGGTGGGGCCCCGCGAGCATTGAGTAGTGTCGTCGTGCGCGACGGCGACCGGCCGCTCGCACCCGTCGACGAGATCGTCGCTGCAACAGGCTTCAGACCGGACTGGTCGATCCTGTCGGAGTGCCGGCTCGACCTCGACCCGGCCGTCGAGAGCCCGCGGGCGCTCGCGCCGCTCATCGACCCCAACGTACACAGCTGCGGCACCGTGCCGCCGCACGGCGCAGAGGAGCTGAAACAGCCGGACGCGGATTTGTTCGTCGTGGGCATGAAGAGCTACGGGCGGGCGCCGACCTTCCTGATGCGCACGGGGTACGAGCAGGTGCGCTCGGTTGTCGCCGCCATTGCCGGAGACTGGGACGCCGCGCGGCGCGTCGAGTTGGTGCTTCCCGAAACCGGCGTGTGCTCGACCGATCGCAGGAGCAATGCAGAGTCGCAAGCGCCTGCCTGTTGCGACTCGGTACTCCTGTCGACTTGCTGTGGAGAGGAAGCCAAGCCAGCTTGTTGCGGGTCAGAGCGTGCACCGGCGGCCTGCGGATGCGGCGACGCACAGACGAGTGACCCGGCCGCTATCGAATCGCGCTGAGGGGCGTGAGCGTCACCGGTCCCAGCAGGCCTGATTCGATCGGGTCCCAGCCGGCAGCGGTGAAGAGCCCGTCCGGGCCACGGTTCTCGGGAAGCCGCGCGGGAAAGTTGACGTTGTAGAACTTCTTCCAGAGAACGCCTCGACGATCGAGGTCCCTGATCCGGTTGGCAGAGAGATTCGTGACGCTGACCTCGAGGACGTTCGAACCTGACAGGCGCGTTTCGTCTATGACGACCTGATAGGTCGGGCCGATCAGCGTCCCGAGGTCACGACCATTCAGGCGGATTCTGGCGCTGTCGCGGACCTGGCCGAGATAAAGCTGCCACGGTCCCTTACCGCTCGACGGCCGCGGAAAGTTTGCGGTGTAGGTGGCCGTGCCCGAGAAGATCGCGGCGTCCTCGCCGAAGGTGGTCCACGAGGTGAGCTGTGCGATCGAGCGTGCCGACGGCAGCGCCGGGCCGCCCGTCGTGAAGCGCACCATCCACGGGCCGGCGATCGGCACCGATTCGCCATTTGCTCGATAACTGTCGAACGTCTCGCGCGCCGGTGCGCGTGATGCGGTAACGATGAGCGACCCTCCGCGCGGAATCTGGAGATATACCTCTTTGTTTCCGCCGGCCGTTTCACCGGCCGCGCTCCGGACGCGTGCGTTTCCCCGCCGGCCGTTCATCGGGTCGAATATCTGCAGAGAGAGGCGCCGTGTTTCCGAGCGGTACCCAGCCATCGATTGCCCGTTCGCCGGGATTGCTGACGAAGTAGATGCGATCCGAGCGCGTCCACGCGTCGCGCGAACTGCAGTCCCTGGTCGACCATGCGCTCACGCCGAACGCCTGCGCGTGTCAGCAGGCGCGTCAGGTCGTCTCCGCGGAGAATACGTCCACTTCCAATTGAGGCCTCGCGGATGCCGTCCGCCCCGGCCGGCCCGAACTGGACGCCGTCGGCGGCGCTCTGGAACCGCGCGCGCCTGGCCTCGAGGCCGGCAAAACCGGCGATGTCGGCCGGCCATGCCTTGTGCGATATGACCGTCGCGCCGCTCCGCGCAAGTTCCAGCACGTGCTCGAACGTCTCGAGGGGAACGATACCGGGCCGACGGCAGGACGATAACGCGGTAGGAGGCGCCGCCCTCGGTGAGAAGCCGGCCGCCCTCGACACGCGCGCGGCGGACCTGTCGGTCGGAGATGAAGTCGTAGGTGAACCCGTCGCCCTCGAGCCTGCCGGCCGCCTCCTCGAACGTCGTGCCCTGCGCAGGTGGACTCGCGCCGCCGAAGTGCGTCAGCAAGGCGTTTCCGCGCACGGCGAGCGACTCGTAGAACGGGTAATAGAGGAGCACGTCGTTGTCGGGTGCGCCAGCCTGCAGGAACGACTGGACACGCGTCACGTATCCGTTGAGCGCAGCGAAGTCGTCCCACCACGCATTCTGAGGGCTGAACTCGACGGCTGCGTAGAACTGCCAGCCTGGCCACGGCTCCCGCAGCGGCGAGTAGGCCGTGCCGTGATAGAAGATGTGGTTGACACCCGCGACGAAGAATCGATCGACGGCGGTTCTGACGTCTGCAAGCGTGGACCTGAAATGCTCGCCGAGCCACGTTGCCGCTTCGGCCGAGACGAGCGGCCGTCCGGCCACGTGCGCGGCCGAGGTCGCCCACTTGAAGCGCTGGATTTCGGCGCCCTCCGTCTCCGGGATGTCGCTCGCCCCATACAGATCCAGGATGTTCGCCGGCGCGCCGTGCGCCTGGTTGCGTACCTGTCGTTTCTGGCTCACCGCCCAGTTGCGCCACTCCGTGGTGAACGTGTCCAGCAGCAGATCCGAAATCGTTTCGCGATAGTCGGCCAGCACGCGGGCAGTGAGAGGGTCGTTGTCGTTCTTGATGAGGCCGAAAAGCGCCGGGAGATGCCTGCGCAGATCGTAGCCGCGCCGCGCCTGGAACTCGTCGAAGAGCGCCGGCGTCCAATCCGCCTGCCCGGTCGCATCGTCGACCTCGTAGGAGTCGTTGAAGAACGCGCGCAGACCCACGAGCTCACGGCCGGCAAATGCGCGATCGAACGGCGCGAGGTAGCTCCGGATGGCTGCACGTGAAAAGTGGTCGATCACGTTGCCTTCGCCACCGGGCGCCGCGCGCTCGACCAGCTTGCCGTGCCATCCGAGAAAAAGGGCGTGGAGCGTCCATCGGCCAGCAGGAGCCATCCAGTCCAGAACGCCGTCTGCGCCCACGCGCGAGGTCAGATCGAGCACGTCACCGGAATCGCCGTACGCCATCAGCACGCTCAATGGCAGTTCACGCGGATACTTCACCTGCTCGAGCGCCAGCGCCTGGAGGTTCTTGTTGGCCGATACCGGATCGGCCAGATCCGCGATCTGTATGGCACGCGCATCGGATCGAATGACCGGCTGCGCGGTTGTGCCGGCGCGCGGCGGGTCCCCAGGCGCGCCTTCGTTGACGACGTGAATCTGGTTGCCGAGTGCACGAACGAGCGGCGCCTGACGCAGCCGGACGGGCTCGCTCAGACGTTCGCCGGCGCTGAGAACCCACGTTGTGATCGCGATCGTTCGCGGCGACATGGTGTCGTCGACCCACGGCCCGCCGAATGGCCAGCCCGTGCCGGTAGCCATGTCGACCCCGAGGTCGAGCCGCCGCGCTTCGCGGAGCGTGTGGTCGAGCATCTTCATCCACGCGCCGGACAAGTACGTGATGAAGCGGTCCTCCGCACCGCGCACGCCGTAGATCGGCGTGATTTCGACGCCGCCGATTCCCGCGGCCTTGAAGGCCTCGAGTTGTGCCGTCAGCGACGTGGGCTCGACGGCACTCCCCTGCCACCACCAGCGCGTCCATGGCTTGGTCTGGTGCGTGATCGACGGCCAGCCGCGGGCGCCGGCCGCCTGGCTCTCGAGGGCCAACGGTCGGACCGCGCCAGGCGCGAACAGCCAGGCGACCAGAGTGGTGGCGACGACCGCAATCGCGCCCGCAAGGGATCGTGTTGAGAGGGGCATTGCTCGGGGCTCAGGGCTCAGGGCTCAAGGCTCAGGCTCAGGGCTCAGGCAAAAGCCTGGAGCAAGATCTCAATGCTCTTGCTTGAGCCCTGAGCCTTGAGCCTTGAGCCCTGAAGTCTGCCCGATCGTCAGCCGAGATCGACCGCCATCATGGAACGCCGGTCGCGAATATACAAGCGCGTACCCACGAGGACGGGCGGCGTCCACGAGAGATGCGTCAGGAGCGGAGCCTTGGCGGCTATCCTGAAGCCTTCGGTCGAGGGATACGCGATCATCAGGTTGCCGTCCTGGTCGAGGGTGACGAGCTTCCCATCGGCCCACACGAACGTCGCCTTCTCGATGCTGCGCTCCTGCCAGTAGATCTTGCCGCTTCGCGCATCCACGGCGCTCAGAATCGCCTGGCTCCCCTTGCCGCCGCTCGAGAAGTAGATGACGCCGTCGATGCGCATCGCGTTCCCGTGATGGAGGCGCAGCCGGTTGGAGCTCCACAGCTCGGTCGCCCTCGTCTGCTGTCCGTTCCGCTGCAGCTCGATGACCTTGGTGCCGGCGTTGTACTCCGAGGAGACGAAGAGCAGATTGTCCGGACCCCACACCGGCGTGGCAACGGCGATCGAGTAGTCGGCCTTGAACGGCACCTGCCATTGCAGGTCGCCGTTGTGCGGGTTGACGGCAAGGACGAATCCGTCCATCACCACGGCCAGCTGCTCGAGACCTCCGACGTCGATGAGAATCGGCGAGGAATACACATTGCCGAAGTCGTTCTTGCCCCAGGCGACCTTGCCATCCGCCTGCTGGAACGCCATCAGCGATTTGCCCGGCCCGCCGACCGGTACGATGATCGTGTCCCGGAACGCGATGGGACTCGACGCGTATCCATACATCAGGCGCGAGCCGTGATGGTCGTTCCAGAGCTGCTGAGTCCAGAGGACTTTTCCGGACTTCTTGTCGAGACACTGGAGACGCCCAGCCACGCCGGTCGTGAACAGGCGGTCGCCGACGATGAGCGGGGTGGAATACGGGCCATTCCCCATGTCCTGGGCCGCATCGCTCTGAAACGTCATCGAGCCTGACTGCTCCCAGAGTGTCTCGCCCGTTTCGGCGTTCGCGGCGATCACGAACTCCTCGCCACGCTTGCCATACATCGTGTACAGCACGCCGTTCTCGACGACGGGCGATGAGTACCCCTCGCCGAGCGGCCGTTTCCAGATCACCCTGGGCCCGCTTGCCGGCCACGTGTCCTTGAGCCCGCTGGCCTTGGTCTGGAAGTTGCGGTTCGGGCCGCCCCACTGCGTCCACGCGACCCCCGTGGGTCGATTCTCGGTGACGGGCTTTTTCCCCTGGCCGAGAACGGGAGCCGCCAGCGCGATGGTGAGAAAGGTTCGTCTATCCATGGAGATGTGGGCTACAAACACCGTGCCGGCCGACGGATAGCGATTGCGCGGATGATCGCCGCGTCGCCCAACTGCATCGTCCGGAATCGGGACCAAGCGTCCCGAAGACGGACGTCGTCTTCAGGATCCGAGGTCAACATCATCCCGCGTCAGCGGTTCAGGTCAGTTTACCAGCCCGGCAGGACTGTTCGAGCCTGACGCCGGCCTCCGTGTCGCCAGTACCGTGAATGCGGCATGTGCTCCCCACAGCGATAAGATGTCTCCACCATGCGTGACGTCGTGACCGTTGCCCTGACGATCCTGCTTGCTGCACCGGCTTCCCTCTCCCAGTCTTCACCAATGGCTCCGGTCGCGCTCACGCGAGTGCCCAATGGTGGCGTTCAGCCCGAGATCGCGATCGACGCGTCGGGCGTCGTCCACATGGTGTATCTCGGCGGAGAGCCCGGGGCGGCCGACGTGTTCTACGTGCGATCGACGGACGGAGGACGGACGTTTTCGCGCGCGGTGCGTGTGAACAGTCAGGCCGCGAGCGCGATTGCAACGGGGACCATCCGAGGCGCGCAGATTGCGATCGGACGCAACAACCGCGTCCATGTCGTGTGGAACGGGTCGGGCAAAGCACTGCCCCAGGCGCCGCCAAATCCCACGACGAAGCGCGCGGGCTCGCCGATGCTTTACGCCCGTTCGAACGCGAGCGGCGCGGCCTTCGAGCCTCAGCGCAATCTGGTTTCGCAGACGACCGACCTGGACGGGGGCGGGTCCATTGCCGCCGACGAGAACGGTGGAGTCTACGTCGCGTGGCACGGCGGGCCCGCGGACGGCCGTGGCGGTGAAGACGCCAGGCGCGTGTGGCTGGCGCGCTCGACCGACGACGGTGCGACGTTTGCGAAGGAACGCCCGGTGTCGGATCCGTCAACCGGAGTCTGCGGCTGCTGTGCTCTGCGCCTCCTCGTCACGCGTGCCGGCGAACTGCGTCTGCTCTATCGGTCGGCAACCAACCTGATCAATCGCGACGTCTACTCGCTGGCGTCTCGAGACGAGGGACGCACGTTTGCGGGCGGACGCGTTCACGCATGGGAGATCGGCGCCTGTCCGATGACGAGCATGTCCCTCACCGCAGGAGATCCGTCGTTTCAAGCGTGGGAAACAGACGGCCAGGTCTACTTCAATTCGACCGCTGCTGGCGATTCACCCAAGGCGCCACCGGCGACGCCGAATGGCGAGCCGCTGAGACGAAAGCATCCCCGCCTGGCGATCGATCGAAAAGGCTCGGTGCTCATGGCATGGACCGAGGGCACCTCGTGGGGCCGCGGCGGCTCGCTCGCGTGGCAAGTCTTCGGGCCGGACGGCCGGCCGACTGCCGTTCGGGGCTCACAAGGCGGCGTCCCCGCGTGGAGCTTCCCCGCCGTCATCGCGCGCGCCGACGGAGGCTTCACCATCGTCTATTGATCGCGATGATTACCGTGTTGAGTAGTGGATCGCCGTTCTCGTCAGCGGGCGCCGCCAGTCCTGGGACTGCTCCTTGTGGCGCAAGCGGCTCTGTCTCTGGCACTTGCACGCTCTGACGACACCAGCGTCTCGGTGGCCTGTCCCTTGCGACCCATGGACGCACGGAGGTAGACCATGAAACGGCTGATCTGTGCGACCGTCGCGTGTTTGCTGCTGGGCGGTACAGTCGTCTGGGCGTCGCCCCAGCAGGGCAAGTCCAAGAAGCACAGCGCTCAGTCAGGCGGGAAAGACAAAGGGACGGACGCCACGGCCTCCGTCCATGTCGTGTTCGCCTCTTCAGAGGTCGTCGTTCTCAGAGACCACTACGCGCCCCGGTATCGCAACCTGCCACCGGGCCTCCAGAAGAAGCTGGCGCGCGGCGGTCAGCTCCCGCCGGGCTGGCAGAAGAAGTTCGAGCCGTTTCCAGTCGATGTCGAGCGTCAGCTTCCACGCCTGCCTGACGGATGCCGGCGCGGCGTGATCGACGGCCATGCCGTGATCTACAACTCGCACACCAACGTGATCATCGACGTGGCTGTGCTCTTCTGACCGTTGACATCGCTCGACCTGCCCCGTGACCGAGGCCTGACAGACGTCCGCGGCACGGCCGGCACCCAGAGTCGGGCCCACCCATTCGCGGCCTCGCCACCGCTGGGGAAAAACGCGCACCAGTCTTGAATCTGACCCAACCCGCTCTTCCACGCCTGTGTGCTTTCCAATGAGAGGCCGCGCAGTGGCCGGTGGCACTGTTGGTGCACCCTGAGCGTCCGTGGTCGCGCTCTCTCGGTCATGGGGCGCGCCGGCTGGAGGTCATCATGACGCTCATCAGGATCTCGACCCGGCTGCTGGCTGGTGTCGCGATCGTTGGACTGGCCGCGGTGCCGATCGTCGGAGCCGCCGCGGCGCCGAGGGCCCAACAGCGGGCGAAGTTCGAGGGTGGAGACGTGTTCAGGACGTACTGCGTCGTCTGCCACGGCGAGAAGGCCAAGGGGGATGGCCCGCTGGCGAGCGGGCTCAAGAAGCCCCCGGCGGACCTGACGCAATTCACGAAGAAGAATCAGGGCACGTTCCCGCGGGACCTGGTCGCCAAGATCATCGATGGCCGCGAGCCGGTCAAAGGACACGGCGGTGGTGACATGCCGGTGTGGGGCGATGCGTTTTCGCGTTCGCTGGAGAACTCCGATCCGGAATCCGTGAAGCAGAAGATTGAGTCGCTCGTCGACTACATCGAGTCGATACAACAGAAGTAGCTGTGGGAGTGAAGCCGCCTCTACCAGCCATCTCATAAACACGGTCGACGACCTGTCACGATGATCGCGAAGACCACAAAGCGCGCGAAGGAAGACTCTCACCAGGGATCCTTCGCGCGCCTCGTGAGCTTCCGCCTTCGCCAAGGCTTCCGCCTTCGCGCGAAGCGCTTCGGCGGACCGCCATAGCCTTGGCGAAGGCTGGTCGGCGGACCGCCGTAGCTTTAGCGTAGGCTGGTCGCGGCCTTCCTGAAGGCTCTCCGTTTGTGAGATAGCTGCTGGTGTTACTTGCCGACTATCGTGCCGCGCAGCATGTTCATGCCGCACGTGAACGCGAGCTCTCCGCTCGACGGCGTCAGCTCGATGACGACCGGCTGATTGAGCGGCAGCGCGCGTCTGATCGTGAGCGAGGGGAAGATGACCTCGGTCGCGCACGTCTTGTCGGTCGTGCGGGTGAAGGTGAGGCGGGCAGGGACGCCGGCTCGGAGCGTCAGGCGCGATGGTTCGAACGCCGTCTCTCCCACGGCAATGCTCGCAGTCTGGACCTCCTCCTGGCGGTTCATGGGACTCGAATACTGTGCCGCCGGGCCCGGCGGCGGCGCGCCTGGCTGCGAGCGTATGCCCAACCGATCGCGCTCGGCTCTGACGAAGAAGCTGCCTTCCGTGACGATGACATCTCCCGGTCGCAGGCCGGACAGCACCTCGACCTGACTACCCGATATCTGGCCGAGCCGTACCTGGCGCTCCGTGAACTTCCCCGGCTCGGTCGAGCTCACCAGATACACGACTTCTCGATCGCCAACGTTCTGCACCGCCACCCGCGGAATCACCGGCACGGCCGTCATGTCTGCACCTGCGGCGGAGACGTCGGCATACATGCCAAGCCGCAGCAGGTTGCGCACATTCGACACTTCCACGCGCACCCTCGCGGTGCGCGTGTCCGCGTTCACCTGCGGATCGGCGTAGCTGACACGGCCCTGCAGCACGAGATCCGGGTAAGCAGACGTGGTTATCGTCGTGGGGGTGCCGATCCCGACGCGGGAGAAGTCCTTCTCGTGCACGGAGGCGACCACCCACACCGTCGAGAGATCCACCACCGTGAACAGCTTCGATGCCGGGTCGACATTGAGGCCGACGTTTGCCAGCCGCTCCGTGACGACGCCCGAGATCGGTGCCGGCACGCTGGTGGCGGTGCCGGACGCGCCGTCGGCCGCGCTGTCGAGCGAGGCGGGCGAGACGCCCAGCAACTCGAGGCGCGCGCGAAGGCTCAGGACCTCGGAGGTCTGCGCACTGTGCTCGGCGTGAATGCGCTCGAGCTCGCTGCGGCTCGCGGCGCCAATTTCCACCAGCTTCTGCGTTCGTTGGAGCTCACGGTCGTGTGCGTCGAGTGCGGCCTTCGCCGAAATGTAACGCGTGCGCGCTTCGGCCAGCTCCGGGCTGAAGACCTCGGCCATGGTCTGCCCTTCGCGCACGTGCTGGCCGAGCTCGACGAGCACGCGAGTGACCCGGCCGGAGACCAAGGGGGTCACGATCACTTGCCGGTAGGCATTCGGCTCCACCATGCCCGGCAGCCGTAGAACCCCGCCCGCCCGGTCCGTGCCCACAGGTGCGACGGTGATGCCGGCTCGAGTGACGGCTTCCTGGTTGAGGGTAATGACCACATCCGGGGATGACCCGGATGCAACCGGTGCCGCCGGCGCGGCTGGTGGCCCGGCGGGCGGGATCGCGGCCGTCGTCTGCGAGTGGCTGGCCACGTCACGGGAGCGAAGGACGAAGAACGTCGCCGCGGCACCAGTCGCGAGCAGCCCGGCCGCGGCGGCAACGAGGACGGTCAACCGGACGTTCACGCTCGTGTGGTCAGTCATCGCACCTCTCCCAGCGCTCTCCCGAGCGCCTGCCGCGCCTCGAATGCTTCCCGCAGCGCATCGGTGTAGGCGCGCTCCACTTCCAGGTAGCGGCGCTGTTCGGCGAGCACGTCGAATACGGTCGCGCGTCCGAGTTCGTATGTCTGGGCGACGACGGCGAGGTTCTGCCTCACAAGGTTCCTCGTGTCGGACGTATAGACTGAAACCGCCTGGCGGGCGCGTTCGACGCGTACGCGCGCCGCCGCGGTCTCGGCTTGCGCGGACAGCCTGGCCGCGTCGAGCTCCGCCGCGGCTCCGGCTCGCCTCGCCTGGGCCGCGGCGATGTCCCCCTGTTTCCGATCGCGGAGCGGCAGGTTCACGGTCACGCCCGCGGCGACGTAGTGAAAGACGCCTCGAATGGGCTCGAGTCCACCAGAAGTGCCGAATGCCTGCTGCGGGAACGCGGCGTCGGTGCGCATGTACATGCCGAAGAGGTTCATGTCGAGACGTCCCTCGCGGTCCGCGCGCGCGATCTGCGCATCCGCGACTTTGACGCGAGCCTTGACGGCTTCGACATCGGGCCGCTCCTGGAGCGCGTCGGCGGGCGCGCCCTCTGGCGCCGGCGGCGGAGCTGGCGGTCTGCCGGCTGTTCGTTCCACGAGCTGCTCCAGCGTGTCCCTGAGCCGCAGCGGCGCGTCAGCCGTCATCCCGAGAAGCCGCCTCAACTCGATCATGGCGCGCTCCACGGCGCCAGACTGCAGCAGCCGCTCCGACTCCAGGCGTTGCACCTCGACACGCAGAATGTCGCGTTCGAGCGGCGGAGTCGCGCCCTGCTCGACTCGAGCCGCGACGAGCGCATGTTGCCTCGATACAGCATCGAAGAGGTCGTCGAGCACCGTGAGCGTCCGGATCGCCGCCGCGACTTCGCCGTACTGTGTCCGGACGTCGGCCGCGAGCAGCCGCTCGCGATCGGCGACGGTGTACCGCGTGGCGTCGATCTCACGCTCGGCGGCGTCGACGCGGCCGGTCTTGCGGTAGAGATCCAGCGGCCAGACGACCTCGACCCGTGTCTGGCTGTCCGTGCCGCCGGGTTCGTTCTGTTGCGAGAACGAGAACATGGGATTCGGCCGCAGATCAGCCTGCGCGCGCATGCCCTGGGCGACGGCGATCTCGGTCCTGACCGCGCGAAGCGAGGGCGACTGTTCAAGTGCCTGCGCCACGGCGCCATCGATCTCCAGTCCACCGACCGGGTCGAGGTATCGCGCGCCCACGCGCTCAGCCCGGGGAGGCGCCGATTGTGCGTGTGCCGCGGCGCCATAGGCGACGCTGCCGATCACGATGATGAGTACCATCCGGGCGGTCATTGCACCATCCCCTCGAAGTTGACCGACCCGCGTCCGGCCGGTCCGTTCCATTCGATCGCGATCGGCCACGCGCCGGCCATCCCGAACGTCGCGGTCGCCCCATAGCGGCCTGGCACGGCCGTCCGGGTAATCTCCAGTTCCCCCGACATCACCATTCCCGGCATCGTCATGTTGGCGCGCGCGTGCACGGTGCCGGCGTCGACCAGCGTGCCGGCGGCGGAGCGAAACTCGATCGTGAAGCTGTTGCGTCCCTGCTTGAGCGTGCCCGTCGGCGACAGCACGACGATCTCGAGGTCACCGGCCCGGACGCGCTGGACCAGTGTCGCGGCGCTCGTGTCTGATGCGCCTGAATCGACGCCGTTGGTGCGGTGCGTCCGCCAGACGAGCAGGCCTCCGCTGACGATCGCGACGAGACCGGCGGCGGCCAGTGCGGGACGCCACCTCAATCGAAGGGGCGGCCGCGTCGTCACGGGCTCGTCCTCGAGCCCAAGGCGGCGGCTCTGCAGCCAGAAGAAGATGACCGGCGTGACGATGAGGACATGGAGCAGCGACGAGACCATGCCCCCGAGCACTGGCGTGGCGAGCGGCTTCATGACCTCCGCACCGACTCGCGTGCTCCACATGATGGGCAGGAGGCCCGCGACGACCGTGCTGACCGTCATCACTTTGGGGCGCAGTCGCAGGAGCGCACCCTCTACCACCGCCTCACGCAGGTCCGCCCGCGTGAGCGTATCGCCGAGCAGCTGCCGCTTTCGTTCCACGGCCTCCTCGAGATACACGACCATGACGACACCGGTTTGTACCGCCGTGCCGAAGAGCGCGATGAAGCCAACCCAGACGGCAACCGAGAAGTTGTAGCCGAGCAGCCACAGCAGGTAGACGCCGCCGGTGAGCGCGAACGGCACCGCGAGCAGCACGTGCGCGGCCTCGACGAAGGAGTGGTAGGTGAAATAGAGGAGTACGAAGATGATGAGCAGCACGATGGGCAGGACGAACTGAAGCTGCTGTCGCGCGTGCTCCTGGTTCTCCCATCGTCCGCTCCAGCCGATGTAGTAGCCGGCCGGGAGCCGCAGCTCCCGTGCGACGGTCTGCCGGGCCTCCCCGACGAATCCACCGACGTCTCGCCCCTGCACGTTCAGGAGGACCGTGGCCAGGAGCAGCCCGTTCTCCGACGAGATCATCGCCGGTCCATGCGCGTGCTCGATCCGGGCCAGCTGTGCGAGGGGAATCTGCGCGCCGAGAGGCGACGCGACCAGGACGGCGCCGAGCGCGGCCGGATCCGCACGGTATTCGGGCGCGTATCGAACCCGAACGGGAAAGCGCGCCCGTCCTTCGATCGTCATGGTCAGCACCGTCTCGCCCACGGCGGTCTCGATGACCTCCTGGATGGCACCGACGCCGATACCGTGGCGCGCGGCCGCCGCGCGGTCGATGTCGATGTTGAGGTATTGCCCGCTCGTCACCTGCTCCGGATAGACATTGCTGGCCCCCCTGACGCGACGAAGGATCTCGGCCACGCGGCGCGCGGACTCCTCGAGCACGCCCAAGTCGTTGCCGAACACCTTCACCCCGACCTCAGAACGGATGCCGGTGGTCAGCATGTCGATGCGGTTGATGATCGGCATCGTCCAGATGCTCGACACGCCGGGCAGTTGGACGGCACGGCTCATCTCGGCGCGCAGGCGATCCAGGGTCATGCCCGGGCGCCACTCTCCGCGCGGCTTCAGGTGCACGACGGTTTCGGTCATGTTCAGCGGCGCAGGGTCCGTCGACGTATCGGCGCGTGCGACTTTCGCAACCGCATAGGCGACCTCTGGAAACTTCATCAGCGCTTCGTTCTGGCGCGCGGCGATCTTCGTGTTCTCTTCGAGCGAGATGCTCGGGTCGGCGATCGGCATGAACATCAGATCGCCTTCGTTGAGCGGCGGCATGAACTCGCTGCCGATACCCCGTGCCACCACGAGCGCGCCGACGAAGAGGGCCGCGGCAATCGCCAGCGTGACTTTGCCGTGGCCGAGCGCGGCCTCGAGCGCCGGCTGATAGAGCCGGCGGAGTCCGCGCATGATCGGGTTGGCGTCCTCAGCGTGGAACTTGCCGCCAGCAGCAGCGTGCACAGGACCGGCACGAGCGTGACGGCGATGATCGTCGCCGCGAGGACCGCGAAGGTTTTGGTAAACGCCAGAGGATGGAAGAGCTTGCCCTCCTGCCCCGTCAGCGCGAACACGGGAATGAACGCCAGGAGGATGATGGCCATCGAGAAGAACACCGGCCGGGCGACGAGCCTGGTCGATTCGAGCACCGTCGCCCAGACCAGCCCGCGATCCTTCGGATCCACTCCGCGTTGTTCGATGGAGCGGAAGGCATTCTCGGTGACGACGATGCCGGCGTCGACCAGCACGCCGATGGCGATCGCGATGCCGGCGAGGCTCATGATGTTGGAGGAGATGCCCGCGTAGTGCATTCCCAGGAACGACACCAGTACGGCAAGCGGCAGCGGGATGGTCACGATCAGAATCGACCGGAAGTGCATCAGGAAGAGGATGTGCGCCAGCGTGACGAGTGCGATCTCTTCGAGGAGCGCATGGCGCAACGTGTCGACGGCCTGCTCGATCAGGTTCGAGCGATCGTAGAAGGGCACGATGCGCACGCCTGTGGGGAGTCCCGGCGTAATCTGCGGTGATCCGCGCCTTCACCGCATCGATGACCTCTTTGGTGTTGACGCCGGTGCGCGCGACCACGACGCCGCCAACAGCTTCGTTCGTTCCCTTGACGAGCGACGCCATGCGGAAGGCGTTTCCAACCCGCACGTCGGCCACCTGCTCGACGAAGATCGGCACGCCGTTCGACGCGCCGATGACGACGTTCCGGATGTCGTCCACCGAGGCGATCAGGCCGACGCCGCGGACGATGAGCCACGCGCCGTTTGCTTCGAGCACGTTCCCGCCGACGTTCACATTGCTGTCGCGGACGGCGCGCGACGACGGCGCCGAGGGGCAGGTTGTACTGGCGAAGGCGATTGGGATCGACGTCGACCTGATACTGCTGGACGTATCCTCCGACCGATGCCACCTCGGCCACGCCCGGGACGGAGTTGAGCTGATAGCGGACGAACCAGTCCTGCAGGGTCCGCAGCTCGCGGAGTGAATGCGTCGGGCTCTCGACCGTGTACCAGAACACGTGGCCGACGCCGGTCGCGTCAGGCCCCAGCGTTGGCGTCACGCCCGAGGAAGGGTCTTCGCCAGAAGGCTCATGCGCTCGAGCACGCGGCTGCGCGCAAAGTACAGATCGACGTCGTCCTCGAAGATGACGTAGATCATCGAGAACCCGAACGCCGACTGCGATCGCACGACGCGGACGCCCGCGAGCCCCTGGAGGTTGACTGTCAGCGGATACGTAACCTGGTCCTCCACTTCCTGCGGGCTGTGGCCCGTCCAGTCCGTGAAGACGATGACCTGGTTGTCGGACAGATCGGGAATCGCGTCGATCGGCGTCGCGGACACCGCCCACCAGCCCCATGCGCCGAGGCCGATGTACGCCGCGATCACCAGGAAGCGGTTCCTGAGCGACAGTTCGAGAAGTTTGTTGATCATCACAGGCCCCGCTTGCTTGCCGCGCCGTAGCCCTCCAAGATCTCGAGGGCGAAGGCGGGCCGTACGCACACGCGTACAAGCAGCCATGCTCGGACCATGTGTCCGAGCAGAATCACGACGGCCTGGGTACTAAACGACGAGTACGGAGAGGAGGAGGTGCCTGGGGACGTGAGTATCGGGAGTGGGCAGCCGCAGTCGCCACTCGGACCGATGATGGCGAACCTCGGGCAGAGGCGCCACTGGAACGGGACCGACTGCTGCTCCACGCGAGGCGGATACGACCACCGACGGCAATGGCGCCTGGCCGTCAGGCGCCGACGCCACGCAGCACGTCGCCGCGGCGGACGGCGTGACGCTTCCGCTAGAACTCTCGACTGGCGCATCCGATTGGTGCATCGGACATGCGCTTGCCTCGGGGCGCGCGTTGCGCATCGCCATCCAGCTGGCGCACACGACGGCATGATCGGCCGCGAGCGCCAGGACCAGGATGAGCGCCGGCAGACGCCGGCTGAGGGTCATCACTCTCCTAGGATGCGGCAGCGGGATGGGACGGTGTCAATGGATGCCGCCAGCCGCTGCCCGCGAGCGCCGAGGCTAGTGGCCTGTCCTCGTCATTTGTACAGCGGCTTTCGGGCGGGGCATCCCGGCTGGCGGCGTTGCTCCTCCCTCAAATACATTCCGAGTATTCTCGGTCGTCGCGCCTTGCCATCCGGGCGCCGCGCTCCGAAATCCACTGTGCAACTGACGAGGACAAGCCACTAGTAGGACCAGCCAATGGACAGGACGAAGCCGATGTCATTCGTGTTCGCATCAGGGTTGGGCGGCCGGTTGTCGTAAGAGTTGTACAGATTGAACGAGATGAACAAGTCCTTGAAGAGCTCCCGCCTGACGTCTGCGTCCAGCTGAATGCGCTGACGCCCCAGGTCGCTCAGGCTTGGGTAGTAGTCGAAGCTGACGTTGAGCTCCGTTTTCGGCCGATCGTACGTATAGAACGACGTCCTGAACGTCGCCAGCGCCTCGATGTTCTGCGTGGGCTCGACGTCCACACCCCGTTCGTGGTTGAACGCCAGACCGCCGCCGATCGAGAGATATCCGCGATTGCTGTTGACCAGCCGTGGACCGATCGCCGCACCGATCTGGGACCGAAGCTCGATCCCGAGGCTCTCGTTCGTTTCGAAGCGGCCGGCGGCGGTGATGAACACCTCTTGCCATGGATAGCGGAGATACGAGGCTTCGATCGATCCCCGGTCGTCGTGCCCGTCGTCGTCGTCGGTCTGGGTCACCGTCATCGACGCGATGAGCCGAGCCTGGGAGGCCGGTTTCCGCAAAACCGTGTTGGAGTTGAAATTGAGCTGCGCGACGCCGCTCGAGCGAGTGTAGTTGTATCCAAGGTCGATCGAACCGTCGAGCTGTCCCCAGAAGTTCCCGCCGACGGTCCTGATGATCGTCACTTCCTGCATTCGCAGCGTCACAGCCGACCCGGGCGACAGGACGGTGATGGAACGGTCGGGCGCCGGTCCCAGTGTGCCGAAAAACCTGCGGCCGTCGGCCGTCACCGCTTCGATCTGCCGTGCGGCCACGACGCTGACCAGCTTGTCCCACTCCAGATAAAGCGTACCGGCATCGTTGGTCTTGAACTCGAGCCTGCCGCGGTCGAGGCGGACGACTTCGCCGGTGATTCGATCGCCGTTGGCCAGGGACACGACATCAGTGCGGCCCTGCCCGTAAGCCGCCGCAGCCAGCACGAGGACAAGTGCCGCTGTCGCCGTCGCGCGCGAGGCCAGTCTGCTCATAGCCTCGGCTTCAGAGAAGGGCAACGATCACCGTGCCCCACAGCGCCAGGAGCACGTTGCCCACCGCGTACGATCGCCGTACCCGAGCGTGGGTACGGGGCTCTTCGCGGCTTCTGGATCGCGGCGAACGCCGGAGTCGCGGTTCCGGTGCCGGCGCACACGCCAGGCAGCGCGTCGTCAGCGACAGTCCTCACTTCCGGGGCTGGCAGCACGCCAGGTGCCAGGCACGCGACGACCGAGGTTCGCTCATAAGTCGTTGACGGTGAACAGACCATGCGCGGCATGTTCCGACG
Source organism: uncultured Acidobacteriota bacterium (assembly GCA_963776315.1). Taxonomy (GTDB): domain Bacteria; phylum Acidobacteriota; class Vicinamibacteria; order Vicinamibacterales; family 2-12-FULL-66-21; genus DATBJJ01. Next base: position 25,867 of record CAVZMJ010000024.1, on the reverse strand, counting down.
TTGTACCCGCGGCACCTCCGGCATTCCGGAGGATCTCCGGTACAAGAAAAACCCTCTGGATCGAGGGCGATGCGCGGGGCGAGCGCACGGGATTTCGGAGTATCTCCGCTGGACCGGAGAGGCGAGGCCGTCCCGGAACCGCGTAAGCGAAAGAAAACAGCCATGTTTCCGGGCCAGCAGCTCTGGCACACGACGTGCCCTGAGGGTGATGCCGTCGCGGCGTAGTGTCGCTCACCGCGAAGGGTGCTCTCGGGAGGTCTTCGCGCGCTCACTGACGCCGGTCACGTGCTATCAGTTCTACAACGTCGGCCCAACGCCGCAACGCTACATCGTCAGCGCGGTGCGTGACGACACCGCCGCGCCGGTCAGCGTGGCCGTTGAGTAGGTGTCCGGTGTCCGGCGCGCCCCGAGATCGATTGTGGCAGTATGCTCTACGCAGGAAATCAAGGGATCAAGGAGGAACCGAGATGCGGGCTCTCATGGAAAATCGGAAACGAACTGAGGAACAGGAGGCGGTATGACGCGTGCAGCGATTCAGCTTGTGTTGTGTGGTGCGCTGGTGTGCCTGACGGCGGCCGCGGCGCCGGCGCAGACGACAACGACGTCGGAGACCAAGAAGTTCCAGGTCATCGCGGTGGATGCAAACAGGCTCGTGGTCCAGCTACCCGAAGGCACGAGGGAGCTGACCGTGCCCGACGACTTCCGGTTCAACGTCGACGGAAAGATGTTGTCGGTGCATGAATTGAAAGCTGGCATGGCGGGCACTGCGACGATAACCACGAAGACCACGGTGACGCCCGTCACCGTGACCGAGGTGAAGAACGGGACCGTGATGCAGAACATGGGCACGAGCATCCTCGTTCGCACGGAAAGCGGCATGAAGATGTTCTCGCAGGCCGACATCGACAAGCGCGGGATCAAGATCTGGAAGGATGGCAAACTGGCGGAGATCTCGGACTTCCGTGCCAACGACAAGCTGACCGCCACCTTCGTCACGACCAAGGCGCCACGGGTCGTAACGGAGAAGGAAGTCGACGCGATCCTTGCCAAGAGCGGTGGCGGTGGCGGTGCCGGTGCGGGAGCCGGTGCTGGAGCCGGTGCTGGTGCTGGTGCTGGCGCTGGTGCTGGCGCGACCCGGGGCCGCACCCAAACCGGGGGCCTCGACGCCGCCGACGGGAGCCGCATCGGGCGCATCGGGCGCCTCGGGGGCCTCGGGTGGTGCGCCGAGGAAGCTGCCCAAGACGGCCAGCCCCCTGCCGCTTCTTGCGCTCACAGGCTTCGCCTCGCTCCTGGCGGCGTTTGCCCTCACCGTCAGGCGTCATCGCGCGAGGCCCTAGCGGTTCGCCAATCGACGCCGGGCCGCGGTCGCGATGGAGAGCCGAGGCCGGCGCGATGTTCCAGATTGAGGCGCTCCTCCTTCAACAGACGAGAGGGGCGCCTCGCTTTCGTCCTCGTGAGGGCGGGCCCGCATGAAATACGCACGCGAATTCATCACGAGCACGGTCGTCGGGGGGTTGTTCATCGTCGTGCCCGTCTACCTGGCGGTACTGCTGCTGCTCAAGGGCATGAAGTCGGTCGCCGGCCTGGTGCGGCCAATCGCAGCATTGGTCCCTGAATGGCTCCCGGCTGAGAACCTCCTGTCTCTGGTCCTGCTGCTGGCGCTGTGTTTCCTCGTCGGTATCGCCGTGCGTACTCCATCGGGGCGCGCGGTTCGCGAGCGCATGGAGATGGTGTTCTTCGAGAGGCTTCCTGGGTACGGCCTGCTCCGCAGTTTGACACAGCGAATGGCCGGCGACACTGAGGAGAGCACATGGCAGCCAGCACTGGTGGAAATCGAGGACGCGCTGGTCCCTGCCTTCATTATCGAAGAGCTCGACGACGGCCGGCTCACGGTCTTCGTGCCGTCGGTGCCCACGCCGCTCGCCGGAGCCGTGTACGTCCTCCGCCGTGAACGCGTGCACATCCTCGACATCCCGTTCACCCAGGCGATCAGATCCATCTCCCGCTGGGGGTCAGGATCGAAAGACCTCGTGGCAGCGATGCGCAAAGAGACGACGAGCCTGGCGGACGGCCGGGCGGTCGAGACACGGACCCCGTGAAACGTTTCTATGATTGGGCGCAAGGAGCATGAAATGACAACGACGTTGATGGCCGGCGTTCTTGCCGGCACCGCTCTGATTTGTGCGGCACACCCGGCAGTCGCTCAGGACAAGGGAAAGACAGCGGCGGCCGAACTCGCACGCGAGTCACAGGCGGCCTTGCAGCAGCTGTACGCCAACGTGCCGCTGGCGAAGGAGCTCGGGCCGAAGGCGCATGCCATTCTGGTGTTCCCCAAGGTCACGAAGGCCGGCCTCGGGATCGGCGGGCAGTATGGCGAAGGCGCCCTGTTGAAGGGTGGGACCGCGGTTGCCTATTACAAGACGACGGGCGCGTCGTTCGGGCTGCAGGCGGGCGGCCAGCAGTACGGCTACGCGATGCTCTTCATGAACGCAAAGGCGGTCGAGCAGCTGGACAACGCGAACGGTTTCGAGGTCGGCGTCGGCCCAAGCGTCGTCCTGGTGGACGAGGGCATGGCGAAGACCACCACGACCACCACGATGAAGGACGATATCTACGCCTTCGTCTTCGGACAGAAGGGGCTGATGGCGGGCCTTGGCATACAAGGCAACAAGATCGCCAAAATTACGCCCAAGTAGCCTGACGTGACGCCCCCGGTATTTCGGACGCCCTCCGTGAGCCCGGGGGAGCCGCGCCGGCGGTTCGCGCGCACGACGGTGGCACGGGGCGAAAACTCAATGAATCTGCCTATTTGAACTCTCTGCGCGCACGGCACGCGGTCTGCAGCTCGCGCGTGTGCCGGCGGGCGCGCGTCAACGCGGGATCAGGAGGACGTATGAAAAGGTTTGTGGTGGGACTCGTTACAGCGGCAGGTCTGGTGGCGATGGCGCACACGGCCATGGCCCAGTCCAAAACCGTCAGGTCAGAGATGAGAACGGAGACAGGCACCATCGAGGCGATCGAAGCGTCGAGCCGCACGCTCACGCTCAAGAAAGCGGACGGCACCGTCGTGACGACCGTCGCAGGGCCGGACATCAAGCGGTTCGCGGAGCTCAAGCTCGGCGACACGGTCAACGTCCGGTACTACGAGAACGTCATCGTCCGGGTGAAGCGACCCGGCGAGCCGGACGTGGTGAGCAGCGCCAAGGGCACGACTGGTTCCGAACAGGTCCTGCCTGGTGGCACCAGAGCCAAACAGGTGACGGTCTCGGCGACGATTACGGCCATCGACCCGGCCGCGCCGTCGATCACGTTCACCGGGCCACACGGCTGGAAGTACTCCTCCAAAGTGCAGGACACGGAGGCTCTCGCCAAAGTGAAGGTCGGCGACAAAGTCGACATCGTCTGGACAGAAGCGACGCTGGTGTCGGTCGAGCGCGGCAAGTAGGGGTTTGGGTTACGGCCGGGGCGGTCCGCCGTGACCGCCCCGGACCCTCGTTGACGCCTATGCGGAAGCGCGCCTCTTCGACGACAGCGTGGGCCAGCAGGTGAGGACGCGTCCGGACGTTCTGGCCAAAGGAGTGCGCCGTGTTCTCTAAGCTCTCTGCCGAGTGTATCGGCACGTTCTGGCTGGTTCTCGGAGGTTGCGGCAGCGCGGTCCTCGCGGCCGCCTTTCCCGCCGTCGGGATCGGATTGCTCGGGGTCTCACTGGCGTTCGGTCTCACGGTGCTCACTGGGGCGTATGCGCTCGGCCCGATATCGGGCGGTCACTTCAACCCGGCTGTCTCCGTCGGCCTGTGCGTAGGAGGTCGCTTTCCCGCCGCCCAGCTGTTGCCTTACATCGTGGCGCAAGTCCTCGGTGGCGTCGTCGGCGCCGGCGTGCTGTACCTCATCGCGAGCGGCCGCGCGGATTTCAGCCTCGCCGGCGGGTTCGCCTCGAACGGCTACGGCGCGCACTCACCGGGTGAGTATTCGCTTGCGGCGGGGCTCGTGTGCGAAGTCGTGATGACGTTCATGTTCCTGATCGTCATTCTCGGCACGACACACAAACGCGCTCCAGCAGGATTCGCCGGCCTCGCAATCGGCCTCGCCCTCACGCTGATCCATCTGATCAGCATCCCCGTGACGAACACCTCGGTCAATCCGGCGCGCAGTACTGCGACTGCCGTGTTCGTTGGAGGCTGGGCAGTTCAGCAGCTCTGGTTGTTCTGGCTTGCTCCCGTGATTGGCGCCGCAGTCGCGGGCTTCGTATACAAAGCGGTTCTCGAAGGCTCAGTCGAGGAACCTCCGGTGACCGGACGCACCGTTCAGCGTTGACTCCTTAAGCTGGGCGAGATGAGTCATCCAGGCGAGTCGCGGCGAGTTGAATCTCCAGAAAGGGAGAGTTACACCATGTCAAGTCAAGAGAATGAGCCATTTGACGGCAAACCTGGCTCTACAGAGAAACCGCGTGAAGTCTTGCACGACGATCCGCTAGCCGACACAAGCGGGTTGATCTCACAGGAGATTCCACCCGGCGTGGATCGCCGCAATTTCCTGATACGGAGCGCTGTGGGCGGTGCCGCCGCAGTGATGACGGGTCGCTATGTCTCAGCCGAAGAGAGAACAGCGATGGCCATCGCAACGATGCCGCAGGCGCCGCCGAAGCCGCAGGTGAAGCCGGTGACGCCACAGGCGCCGCCGCTCGCTGCCGACTTGAATGTCGTGAAGAAGGGGCAGGGGCCGGTGTTGACGACCGCGGACGAGTTCTACAAGGTGGGCCCGGGCCCCTCCAGCTCGCACACGATTGGTCCGATGCGCATCACCTACGATTTCTACCAGCGAGCCACCAAACTGCCGGCCGACAAACTCGCCAAGGCGACGAAGCTTCAGGTGAACCTGTTCGGAAGCCTCAGCGCCACGGGCAAGGGACACGGCACGGAACGCGCCGCGCTCGCGGGGCTGGTCGGGAAAGAACCGGCGACGGTCGACCCGAAGTTTCTGGACGGCTTGCGAGACAAGCCGGACCAGGTGTTCCCCGTGAAGCTCGGCGACAAGTCCATCGACGTGAGCCTCAAGGACGTCATCTACGACGCGACGAAGGGCGACTTCAAGCACCCGAACACGATGACGTGCAAGCTCCTCGCCGGCAAGGAAGTGTTGCTCGAGCAGGAGTACTACTCAGTGGGCGGCGGATTCATCGAGTGGAAGGGGTACACGCCTCCGAAGAAGAACCCGCCGAAGTACCCGTTCAGGACGATGAAAGAACTGCGGACCCACGCCGACACCAACAAGACCACGATCGCCAAGATCATGCTGGCCAACGAGATGTCGATCGCGGGCAAGTCGGAAGCGGAGGTGTACGCCTTCATCGACAAGATCATCAACGCCATGGTCGCGACGGTGAAGTCGGGGTTGTCGATGCCGGAGGATGACGTGCTGCCCGGCCCGATCAAACTGCACAGCAAGGCCGCAACCGTGTACAAGCGCGCGATGGACGACAAGTTTCAAGGAGACCGCGGTATCGGCACGCTGTCGGCCTTTGCGTTGGCGGCATCCGAAGAAAACGGGCGCGGCCACCTCGTCATCACGGCTCCGACCGGCGGGTCCGCCGGCGTCATGCCGGCGCTGGTCTATGGGCTCGTCGAGCTCCGGAAGGTCGACAATCAGAAGATCCGTGAAGGCATGCTCGCGGCGGCGGCGGTCGGCTACCTCTGCAAGCACCATGCGACGCTGTCTGCGGCCGAGGGCGGCTGCCAGGCAGAGATCGGCGTGGCATCGTCGATGGCTGCGGCACTGATCGCGACGGCGTACGACGCTCCATCGCTGGTGGTCGAGAATGCGGCCGAATCGGCGCTTGAGCATCACCTGGGCATGACCTGCGACCCGGTTGCCGGCTACGTGCAGGTTCCGTGCATCGAGCGCTGCGCATTCGGGGCCGTCAAGGCGTGGACGGCCTACGCGATCGCCAGCAACGAGATCGCGTCCAGGCACCGCGTCAATTTCGACGAAACCGTGATCGCTCTGGCTCAGACCGCCAAAGAGATGAACAGCAAGTACAAGGAAACCAGCGAGGCTGGCCTCGCCCTCTCCGTCGTGCTCTGCTGATCGAATGGGCTCCTCGCGAGGAGTCCCCTTTGCTTCCGGCGATGGCTCGCCAGGTCACGGGAAAGTTCCGTGGCTTGGTGAGCGTCGCAATCCCAGTACGTCAATCATCTCGGGATGGCTTCCGGAGGGGAATATCACGTGTCGATACCCCGCGCATTTATCAGGACTTCAGTCGCATTGGCGCTGACGTCACTCACGTTCTTCCCTGCTTCGGCTTCCGGACAGTCTCCTCCGTCAAATCAGCACGGCCCCCATTTCGGGAGCCTCGACTGCGCCACCTCAGGCGACAACTTCAGCCAGTGCTTCCGCACAGCAGACACCTACTGCACCGCAGCCAAGTACCGATCGCTATAGAGACGGAATCATCATCTGGGAGACACCCGCGGACGCCTCGGTGCCTTTTCTATTGAAGTTCAACATCAATACCCAACTCCGATATCTCAACACCCAGGATAGCGACACGACGTTCACCGACCACCTGGGTGTTGTCCGCGACGTTCATGTGCGCAACGACATCACGGTCAATCGCGCGATGTTCATCCTGGGCGGCTACATCTTCGACCCGAGGGCGCGATACAGCTTCACCGTCTGGACATCCGCCGGGGCCGCTTCGATCGTCGTAGCCAGCAACATTGGCTGGCAATTCAACAAGGCCTTCGCGATTACCGCCGGCTACACTGGCGTTCCAGGCAGCCGATCGCTGGTGAACACGTTCCCATTTTTTACGGGGACTGATAGGAGCATGGCTGACAACTTCTTCCGTCCCGGGTTCACTCAGGGAGTCTGGGCGAACGGAGAACCTGTGAAGGGGTTGAATTACTTGGCCTTCGTCGGCAACGGTCTCAATACCCTGAATATCTCGGCAAGCAAGATCGATACGCATCTGCTCTTTTCCAGCAGTGTCTGGTGGGAACCGCTGGGACCCTACGGGGAACCCGGCAAATCACGCAACATGTACGATGATTATTTCGCGTCCGACAACGTTCGCATTCGTATTGGTACCGCGTATACGCGATCCCGGGAGGACCGTTTTTCAAATCTCGATCAATCAAGTCCCGAGAACACGTCGCTGTACAATTCCGACGGCGTGCTGACCTTCTCGACCGGAGCGTTTGCGCCGGGTGTCACGGTCGACCAGGCCACGTACAGGTTGTGGGCGATCGACGGCGGCATCAAATGGAACGGGCTTGCGGTCAACGCTCAATACTTCATGCGCTGGCTGAATGATTTTGAAGCCGACGGACCGCTTCCGCTCGCATCCACATTCGACCACGGCGCCGAGCTCTCGGCGAGTTGTTTTGTCGATCCGAAAAAGTGGATGCTGTATGGCCGCGGATCGTGGGTGCGCGGGCAGTTCGGCGACTCTTATGAGTATGGCGGTGGGGTCAAGTGGCATTTCCTTCCGACCGAGCGACTCTGGCTCAACGCGGAGCTCTTCCGGGTCAACAAAGCTCCTTATAACGGGGCCTTTACTCCGTATACCGCAGGGATGACGGGCTGGGTGCCGATGGTCCAGACGGTCCTCGCCTTTTGACGAACATCAGTTTCCGGACGCACTCGTTCCCACGTCACGTCTGATTCCGGTTGGTAGTGGTCTCGGGCAGACCGCTATGGCAGCTCTACGTCGTAGGACGTGATTCGCCAGGTGTTGTCTTCCTTCCGCCAGAGCAGACGCAGGACTGGTGCGTCGCCGGCCTCCGTGCGAAACCGGAACGTCATGCCGAAGGCTTGCCCGTATTCGAGCGGCAGGGGATCGGGCGGCACGGCGCCACGGGCGCGGGCGTCGCACTCGACGGCGTCGCCAAGCGCAGTAGGGAAGCTGGTGAGACTGAACAGTGCGCGAGTACGGCTGGTCCATCACGCGAATCGACGGGTGGCGCGGCTCGACAGCCTCGACGATCGCCTCCAGATTGCGCCGGCTTGCCAACCCACTGGCCGATCCGTTCGAGACTTGTCCGGATCTTCCGGCCCGCGTCGTCGAGGGATGCTGACGCCGGCGCGTCAGGACCGCGCACGAGGTCGTAGCACGCGTAGCTTTTCGTCGACAGGTATCGGAACGCGGCGTCGTAGTCCTTGCGAATCAACCAGGTGTCGACGAAGTTCTTCGCCGCCTGAACGAGGGTCAGGTCGGCCTTGATCCGCACGACCTTCGGCTCGGGCGGCGCCGGCGCAACCGGCGTCTCATCGGGCTTCGGCGCGACGTGCCAGGACACGATCTTCCAGTACCCGTCCTCCCTGGCCCACAGTAACGCGACGGAGGTGTCCTTCCTGGCCCGGCGACGCGGAAGCTCGCAGCATAGTGCTGGCCGTACGCGCGCGATGCCTTCGTCGGCGCGCCCGGTGTCAACCGGCTCGCGCAGTCGAACCTGGCCGCCATTTTGTCGGGCACGTCGTAAAGAACGAACTGGCCTTGATGAGGCTGGGACACCGCGCGAAGCCCTGGGATCGGAAGCGGCACGCCGATCGTCAGTCCCTCGAGCGAGTCGTGCTTGCCGAGGGCGTCGTGGGCGGCTTTCAGATTGACCATGATCTGAATCGGCGCGAGGCCGCGGTCAAAGGCAGACGGATCGGGCGCATCCTGCGCCAGGCACGCGTAGGACCGTTCCGACACATAGCCCATCGCCGCCACCACGTTGCCTTCCACCAGCCACGCCTGGAGGAAGTCAGGCACCATCTCGTTGATATTCATCTTGCCCGCGCGCGGTACCTTCGGCAGGGTAAACGCGGGCATCGCGTCCTTGTCGGCAGGGGCCCGCTCGACGCCCGCACCGAAAAAGCTTCGCCACCAGTTCTGAAACCCGCTCCACCGCCCGGCGTGCCGCTCGGCGTTGTCGCCGGCGCGGACGTCCGAGTTCGCCGCGCTCAGGTGTCCGTTGAACAACGAGACGGGGAAGATCGACGATCGATAGTCGACGTCGACATCTGCCAGACGACCGTCCATCGCAATTGAGACCTGAATCGACGGCGTACCCTGCTGTTCGCGGTAGTTGATCGGATAGCCCTTGTGATAGACGGTGTTGTCGACACCGCGCTTGAACTCGCGCGAGCGGTTCAGCATCTCGCGCGCGTTCGGTGTCAATCGGACGTACAGCCGAAACTGGCGATCGCCCGATGCTCCCGAGACTTCGCCTTTGACGGTGTCAACGCGCTCGATGAGCGACAAGCCGTCGCCGAACTTCTGCCCCGACGCGTCGGTCAGCGAAGTCGTCAGCAACGCATGCGTCACGGCGTCGAAGGTCGTCTTCGTGGAGAGCCTGAGAACGTCGTCGTAGAACGACCGCGCATCCACGCTCTGCCCGGTCACCTTGGTGAACCGCGCCACCCAGTCGCCGACGAGCTGCTGACGACGTTCGTCGAGATCCGAGTACGCCCCGCCGAAGCGTTGTGGGGGCTGCTGGGCCATGAGGATCTCAACGGCCAGCACGCCGAGCAGCACGCCGCCAATGATCCCATAGGTTCGCCGAAACCAGAAGCGCGACATCATCGTGAATTCCTCGTGGCGCAGAATACCACGACGTCTTCGAGCAACCCGCGTGGCGTCTGGCAGCGGCGCCCGCAGAGGCGTCCCGGCCTGAGGGTCGGTGCGGATGTTCAATTCACGCACTACGTCGCGCATGGCAAACGGCGGCGTTGCCCGTCGCTACGGTATTCCGGACGGCCCTCTGCCAGGCGGAATACCGTCGCTATTTCTGCCCTCGTCGCTCACCACACTGCACCGACACACTATTTCGCGTACGGGTTGCCGCCGAGCGCGTTCGAGATGTCGGCGATCGCGCGCTGGGCGCGCACGCTGTTGCCGGCGTCGTCGAGCGGCGGCGAGATGACCGCGATACCGAACTTGCCGGGCGACACGGCGAGGATGCCGCCGCCGACGCCGCTCTTGGCCGGGAGCCCGGTGAGATACAGCCACTTGCCGGAGTCGTCATACAGCCCGGCGGTGGCCATCACCGCCAGCACACCAGGAACCTTGGATGGGTCCATCACCTGCTTGCCAGTGACCGGGTTCTTGCCACCGGCCGCGAGCGTGGCCGCCATCGTTGCCAGGTCTCTCGCGTTGACCCCGATCGAGCACTGGCGTGTATAGAGGTCGACCGCCTGCTGCCAGTTCGACTTGATATAGCCGTAGGCGAACATCAGCGCGCCGATCGCCTGGTTGCGCTGGTTGGTGTCGGACTCCGACTTGTAGACGTCCTGCTGCACGGTCAGCTGGCGCCCAGCCGAGTCGTTGTGGAAGTCCATGATCTTCTTCCAGACCGCGTCGGCGGTCGGGCCAGTGACCATGCTGGTGGCCGAGATCGCGCCGGGATTGACCAGCGGGTTCATTTCGGGGGCGCCGGTGCCGACCACGGTTCTGACGCCCTCGACGGCGATGATCGAGTTGAAGCGCGCGCCGGTGGCGTCGACGCCGATCCGTTTCTCGATGGACTCCAGCCCCTGCTCCTGAATGACCTGGGCCATCGTGAAGACCTTCGAGATCGACTGGATCGAGACCTCGGTTTTGATGTCGCCGGCGGTGTAGACCTTGCCGTCGGCGGTGACGACGGCGATGCCGAAGAGATTCGGGTCGACCTTGGCCAGCGCCGGGATGTAGTCGGCGTTCTTGCCCTCCTGGAGCGTCCGGTACTTCGCGTAGGCGCTGTCGACGGCCTGCTGCACTGCGCCCGGCGCCTGGGCCGCGACCTGCGGCATCGCCAGCAGTGCGAGGCCGAGCAGCCCGGCGCCGGCGGCAAGACCCTTATAACGTCGCATCATCACTATCCTCCAAGCTTCCACGAGAAGTTGTACCTGAACGAAAACTGCACCTTGAACCCGTCGCTCTGGAACCCGTCCGAGAAGTTCTCGCGGCGGCCCCACTGGAGTTCGCCACCCATCATCACGTTCGGGGCCGGGTAGTAGAGCAGGTTGCCCAGTGCGTACTTCCCGACCCGGAAGGCGTCAGGCGCCTGGCCGTCGGTGTTGTCGTTGTCCTGAGCCGAGTAGCCGATGGCGCTGCTGAACTTCTCGCTCCAGGTGTGATCCAGGAACACGCTGTAGGCGACGATCGGTATCGGTTTGCCGATGACCGGCGTCACCGGGTTCGAGAAGTTGTTCTGGATGCCGATGTCGACGGGCGAGTCGTTCATTTCATTCTGGATTCCCTCGCCAACAGTGAACTGCACCCTGAGGGCGTCGCTCTTGCCGGCCTTGAGGACCGAACTGACGTTCCATCCCCAGCCGGTGGCGTCTCCTGAGAGGTCGAGCGCGTCGTCGAGGGTGTCGTCCCAGTTGATACGCCGGAGCATCCCGGCGGTGCGGATGTGGCCCCAGTCTCCCGTGTACTTGTAGGCGGCGGCAAAATCAGGCAGCGGGAATCGGGCCTTGATACCCTGAAGCTCGATACGGTCGCCATACACCCCCTGGTCGCCGCTTGCGCCGGGGCGCGCGAGCGCCAGCATCAGGTTGCTGCTGTCGGTCTGGATCGCCGTGTAGCGAAGCTGCACGTTGCGGTACCACGGTAGACCCGTGGGCCCCCAGTATTCCAGCGAGTTCGGGAACACGTCAGGGTCGGTAAACGGGCTCCAGGTACTGACCGGCTCCCAGCCGGCCAAGCTCTCCCCATGCGTGGCGGAGTCGGAACGTCGTCTGCCCGGAGTCCACGCCGGTGCCGAAGAGCTCGAATTCGAAGATGGTCTTCAATTCGCCAACTGGGGTCGGCGTCGAGGATCTGACGCCCAGACGACTCTGACGCACACCCATGAACGTGTTGTTGTCCTCACCGAACTCGTTTGCGACCTTCGGCAGCTTGGTCAAGCGCAGCGTGTCGTACCAATCGGGGTGGATCTGCTTGAAGTCGTGTCCGATGTCCAGCATCGCGAACCCGTAGATTTCGAACGTCGGCTTCGCTCCCGCCTGCGCTTGCGCGGGCGCGGGCGGGGGCGTGGGCGGCGCCGGTGAGCGGCCATACGGGTTGCCGCCGAGCGCGGCCGAAATGTCGCCGATGGCGCGCTGCGCCCTCACACTGTTGCCGGCGTCATCGAGCGGCGGCGAGATGACGGCGATCCCGAACTTGCCTGGCGACACGGCGATGATGCCGCCGCCGACGCCGCTCTTGGCGGGGAGACCCGTGTGGTAGAGCCACTTCCCGGAGTCGTCGTACAGTCCGGCGGTGGACATCACGGCGAGGACGCTGGGGACCTTCGCCCTGTCGAGGACCTGGTTGCCGGTGACGGGATTCCTGCCGCCCGCGGCGAGCGTGGCCGCCATGGTCGCGAGATCCCTCGTGTTCACGCCGATCGAACACTGACGCGTGTAGAGGTCGACCGCCTGCTCCCAGTTGCCCTTGATGTAGCCGTAGGCGAGCATCAGCGCGCCGATGGCCTGGTTGCGCTGGTTGGTGTCGGACTCGGACTTGTAGACGTCCTGCAGAACGGTCAGTTGTCGTCCGGCGGCGGCGTTGTGGAAGCCGCTGATCTTCTGCCACACCGCGTCCGATGTCGATCCCGTCACCATGCTGGTCGCCGAGATCGCGCCCGGATTCACCAGCGGGTTCATCTCCGGCGCGCCAGTACCCGAGACGGTCCTGACGCCTTCCACCGCGATGATCGAGTTGAAACGGGCGCCCGTGGCATCGACGCCGATGCGTTGTGCGATCGCGTCCGCGCCCTGCTCCTGGATGACCTGGGCCATCGTGAAGACCTTGGAGATCGACTGGATCGACACCTCGGTCTTCACATCACCAGCGGTGTAGACCTTGCCGTCGGTTGTAATCAGGGCGATCCCGAACAGGTTCGGATCGACCTTGGCGAGTGCCGGAATGTAATCGGCGTTCTTGCCTTCGTTGAGCGTCCTGAACTTCGCGTATGCGGCGTCAACCGCCTGCTGGATGTCGGTTGGCGACTGTGCGCTCGACGGTGTCGCCAGCGCGAGCACCCCGAGGCCGAGCAGGCACGCCCGGACAGAGAAACTCCGAAGACCTCTACACATTTCTATCCTCCGCTTTCCATGACAGGCAGGCAGTTTCCATGACAGGTTGTAACGCGTCATTTCACGTTCGCTTTCTCCCAGGCGCGGACCCTGCGCCGTCCCTCGTCGAAGATCCGCTGGTAGTTCCCCTTCCGGACCTTCAGGCTCGCCTCTGGAGTCAGCTGCGCCCAGACCGGAGCCCACATGTCGAACACCGCGAAGTACGGCGCCGGCCCTGAAGGCGCCACCGTGTCGGTGCCGAAGAGGAATCGATCGGAGTACTTGTTGAGCATCGCCGCGACGCGCTTGATGGATTCGGGCGAGGCGACGGCGTACTTGGCGACTTCGTCCCAGGAGATATCGAAGTTCACGTGTGCCAGGGCCGGATCGGTGAGCATCGCCTCGACCATCGCGACCTGCGTTGGCGTGCGCTCGGCCGCCTCGGCCGACACCTGCACGGGGTGGACGATGCGGCCCAACCCGACGTGCGCCCAGATGATCGTCGTCTTCGGGTGGCGCTTCAGAACGGCCTTGGTCTGCGCCAGGTAGACCGGCTCGGCGTCGGTCTTGGCGAACGGCATGTCGATGTCGTTGTGGAGGATCACCACGAGGCCCGACTCGGCGGCGAAGTCGAGGATGCGATCGAGCGCGGGGTTGGTGAGGCTCGCCGTCTCGCCGGAGATCTTGGCCGAGACGAATTCCTTGTGGATGCTGAACTCGCCGATGCCGGTGAAGACCCCTGGAAACGTCTTCAACACGCGTCGGATGTGGTCGACGCCGTACATGTCGGCCGGATTGAAGCCGGTGATCATCGGGTCGAAGCGTGCCTGTTCCGCTGGCGAGAGCGAGCGGTAGACGCTGGCGATGTAGGCGTCGGTGAACGAGTAGTAGTAGAGCGGCGCGTCGCTGTGCAGATAATACGTGGGCGCGAAGTCAGCGGAGTTCGCGTAGGACCACTGCTGTTGCAAGGGAATGCCGAAGAGCGTCGAGCGGCCAACCCGCGTTCCCATGATCTCCAGGAACTGACGGACGCTGATGCCTTCCTGGATGTAGTTGGTCAGATGGAAGTGGGAGTCGTAGAACTCGTTGGCGGCACCCTGCCCCTGCGCGTCGAGCGGACGGGCGCGGACGAAGAGGAGCGCCAGCAGCGTCAGCGCGAAGAAGGCACTGAGAACAGCCGCCGAACGGGACGAAGGTCTGCGAGTCACGTTCACCTCGATGATTAGAAGTTGAGCTCGAGGTTGATGTGGAACACCGTGCCCTTGGCGCCGACCGGGTAGGGATAAGCGGTGTATCCCACCGGTGATCGGCTGACGTACATCAACTCGCCGTTGAGGCGAATCCCGCGCTCCTTCATCACATACCAGTTCTCACCGCCTCGCACTTCCCACTGGTCACCGTATTGGCCGAAGATCTGCGAGGCGCCGAAATACAGCTGAAGAGCCTTGGGAACGACCATGGCCGAGGTTTGCAGCTGATAGCCGTTGTCGTTGATGTTGGCAATGCCGCCCGTGTTGACGCCGGTGAAGTCTCTCAACCAGCGCCAGTAGTACTCGCCCTCGAGCGACAGGCCCTTGTACTTGACGCCCGCATCGACGCTCGACATCCGATAGTCCAGTTCGTTGACGGTGATGCCGGGTCCGAACAGATCGGGCGTGAAGATGATGCTCCCGTCGGACAGCCGGATCTGGCTGTTCTCGATACCTTCGGTTCCCGGCTGGCTTTGTTTTTCCTCGCGGCTGTGGCTGTAGTGCACGCCGATGCGCGTCGCGACCTTCTGATGATCGTCGTAGTCGCCGAACGTATTCCAGAGACCGAACTCGCCGGTCGTGGGCATCCATAAGACCGAGCCGACCTGCGTGTCCATCTTGTTGTCGATCTGCGCCGCGCTCACGCCGAGCGTGCTCAAGTTGTTGGCGACCATCACCTGGTACTTGACCTTGGTGTGGAGATCGCCTTTGAGCCAGACGCCTGAGGTGTACGACCCGCGGAAGAACTCGTCGGCGATCAGCCGGGCGTCCACGCTGAGCCAATACGGGAACTGGCCCTCTGTGCTTCGCACGGTCGGCAGCGACGTGATGCCGGCCCCCACGCTCACGAAGCGGTTGAAGGTCCAGGTCAGGTTGCCCGCGCCGACGACCTGGGCCGGATCGCCCTGTGAGGGGTTCGACGACCACACGTAGAGGTAGTAGCGCATCTTCGGCGTGAGGAACCACCCGGAGAACGGCGCAAAGAACTTCTGGAGCTGAATGTCCTGGCGACGCTGCACCGTCTTCGTGTTGCCGAAGGCGTCGACGTAGGACTCGTCCAGGTTCCGCTGGTTCAGATAGCGTGCGTAGCTGAAGAGCCGGAAATACACCTGTCCCTTATCGTTGTCCACGAGCAGAAAGCCGGCGTTCGGAATGTACGAGAGGGGCTTGGGCTTGGTCGTCTCTGGTTCGACGGCGGCGCCCGTGACGAACTCGGCACTGCAGCCGTCCGACACCCAGACGCTGGTCTGGTCGTAGCCCCATGTCTTTCCGAGCAGACACGGCGCCTCGCCCGTCGATCGCAGCAGCACGACGCCCCTCGACGTATCGGCAGCGCATTGCGTGCGTTCGCCCAGTTTCGAGGCGCAGGACACCTTTGCTGCTTGCGGCTGGTCGCTCTTGGTCGCGGGAGTCGTCGCAGGTCCTGCAGTCTGGGCGTCGCTCGTCTTCGCGCACAACAACAGCAATCCAAGAACAGCTGCGATGAGAACCGAGTGGCGTCCGGAGATCGAGATCGGAGTCGAGGAATGCCAGACCGCACCACAAGTCATGGCCGAGCCTTGAGCACACTCGGTGCCATTGGCTCCAGGTGTTGAGGCACGGCCCTAAGTCGTTGTTCGCAATACGTTGACACCTGCCCGCGGTGGCATGCCACGAACCCTCGTGACAGTGGGCCTCCGTTATTCCGGAGGATCTCCGGGACAGCAGCAGCCGTGGCCCGTTAGCCCAGCCCAGGCGGGCTGAATATCCCGCTGTGGCAGTGACTTCCGCGTGCTCTCGTCCAGCGTTCACCTGGCACGGCCGGTGCTACACGGAGAGCAAGAAAGGAAGCGTGTCATGCGTGCAAAGACGGTATTCGTGTTAGTCATGAGCTTTATCGCTGTCCTCCCCTACGGCGCAGAGGCCCAGAAGCCTGTCAACGTGTCGTTCGGGGGTGGCTACACCCAGCCCAACGCTGAAGTCAGCGACCGCCTTGGCGGCGGCTTCAACTTCAACTTCGGTATTCAGTTCAACGCGACCCCGGTCATCGGCATCGAAACGCTGTACAGCTTCAATGGCTTCGGTGACAAGCAGTTCTCGATTCCGATCGCGGGCAACCCCGGCGGCTCGACGGTTCCTACAGACCTGTTCGGCGACATGAGCATGCAGTACGGAACGGCCAGCCTCATCGTGCAGAAGCCCGATGGCGGGGTCAGGCCGTACGGGCTCGTGGGGATGGGTGTCTACTATCGCAAGGTCCGCCTGACGACGCCCGGCGTCGGCTGGGTGCCGGGGTATTGCGACCCGTGGTGGTACGTCTGTTATCCCGGTGGCTGGGTCGAAACGACGAACATCATCGGCGATCGCAGCTCCACCGACTTCGGCATGTCGTTCGGCGGTGGCGTGAACTTCGGCGCCGCGTATGCCGAGCTTCGCTATCACTACGTCTGGGGTCCGGAGGTATCGCCGGTGCAGCCGAGCAATCCGATTGCGGGTGTGTCGACAGATACCCGCAAAGCCAACGGCCAGTTCCTCCAGACGACCTTCGGCGTCCGATTCTAGGCTTCACCGAGGGGCTTCGCCCCTCGGACTCCCCGACACGCTCCCTCGCGCGCCGCTGGCGTCGGCGCGCTTCCGCCTTCGCTGAAGCTACGGCGGACCTCGCCGGAGCCTTGGCGGAGGCGGGCCGGTCGCGTGGCTCGCTCGCGGTGCTCGCTCGCACGCCACGTCAGCCGGCTTATGAGAGACTTCTAGACGACGATCAGGTTCTTGCGATACGGCCGGCGGAACCCACGACAAGTCGCTGCCGCGTCCCTCCTCCCCGCGGCGGCGACGCTCCGCTCGTTCGGCCGGCTGGTCGCACCGGCCGGCCGGACTTGAGGAGCCGAGGTGTGGTCCATGACCGAGATGCCGAGCGGCGGCCCCAGCCCCAGACCACGACTCGACGCCGTCGCCCAGAAGATCGACACGGCCTGGAACCGCCTCGCGCGGCGAGTCGAGCGGGCGCTCGTCTGGAACAACATCTATCGCGCCTCGAGCTACCTCCGATCGGCGCTCTGGACGATTCCCTTTCTCGCCATTCTCGTCGTGCTCGTCATGGCCCCGACGCTGCGTGTGCTGGACGCGTGGCTCGCGTGGCGCCTGTCCGGGCTGAGCGTTGCCGGCGCGCAGGCGCTCTACCAGACGACCATCACGCTGACGCTGTCGTTCATAGTGTTCACCTTCGGTTCGCTGCTCGTCGCGATCCAGGTGGCCGGAGGGCAGCTGACGCCGCGCATCATCGCGACCCTGCTTCTCCGCGACAACGTCGTCCGCGGCAGCGTCGGACTGTTCGTGTTCACGCTCGTCTTCGCGGTCATGGCGCTCAACCGTCTCGACCGGACGGTCTACGAGATCGTGTCGCTCCTCACGGCCGTGCTGGCCATTGCCTGCATGGCGGTGTTCCTGTTCCTCATCGACTACGCTGCGCGGCTGTTGCGGCCAGTCAGCATCCTCGCGCGCGTCGGCGACGAAGGCGTGAACGTGATTAGTGCCGTGTACCCGGAGCCCGCGAGCGCCGCGCCCGAAGTCGAGCTGCCCTTCGTGGGTCCGGAAGGCCGCCGGCGTACCGTGCTCCACACCGGCGGGGCCGCCATCGTCCTGGCGGTCGATCTCGACACGTTGGTGGCTGACGCCACGCACGCCGGCGGGATCATCGAGCTCGTGCCGCAGGTCGGCGACTTCCTCGCAGAGGGAGAGCCGTTGTTCGAGCTCTATGGCAACGCCGTATCGATCGCCAATCATCGCCTGCAGGCGCGGGTGGCCTTCGGCGCGGAGCGGACGATGGAGCAGGATCCGATCTTTGCCTTCCGGATCATCGCCGACATCGCACTCAAGGCGCTGTCGCCGGCGATCAACGACCCCACGACCGGAGTGCTGGCGCTCGATCAGGTGCATCGGCTGCTCCGGGTGGTCGGCCGCCGCCGGCTGCGCAGCGAGACAATTGCCGATCGCACAGGCACGCCGCGCGTCATCTACCGGACGCCGAACTGGGAGGACTTCGTCGCCGTGTCGTGCACCGAAATCCGCGCGTACGGCGCCGGTAACGTCCAGATCGCCCGCCGCCTGCGGGCGATGCTCGAGAATCTCATCGCCACGCTTCCCGCCAGGCGCCACGCCGCGCTCGAGGCCGAGCGGCGCCGGCTCGATCTGGCGATCGCGTCGCTTTACAGCATCGCCGAGGATCGGGAGCTTGCCGGCGTGCCTGACGTGCAGGGGCTGGGGGGATCGTCGGCGGTCTCACGCGCGTCCGCTCCGCCGTAGTCCTGGTCGATTCAGCGGAGAACCGAGACGAACGGGCGCCGCGCGTGTGCCTCGAGGACGGCGTGCAGCAGATCGGACGCAAGTCGCCCCTTGACGACATAGCCGACCCCGCCGGCAGCCTGAGCCGCCTCGACGAGCTCGGCGTCTTCGTGAACCGTGAGGAAGACGATCGCCGCCGTCGAGCCGGCGGCGCGGAGACCAGCCGCGACGTCCAGGCCGGACATCCCCGGCATCGAGATGTCGAGGACGATCACGTCCGGCGCGAGCATCGCCGCCGCGGTCAGCGCTGAGACGCCGTCCTGGACCTGCCCGACGATGACGCATGTGGCCGCCAGCATCGAAGCAGCCCGTGCGAGCATCGCCTGGTTGTCGTCGACCAGGAGCACCCGGATCCTCCAGGGTCCCGCGTCAGACGATGTGGTTCTTGACTGCATACTGGACGAGCTCCGCCGTGGATTTGACCTTGAGCTGCTCCATGATTCGGTACTTGTGGAACGCCACTGTTCGTGGCGTCAGATTGAGAAGGCTGGCGACCTCCTTCATCGAGTGGCCTTCGGCCAAGAGCTGCAGCACTTCCCGCTGCCGCGGCGTGAGCTCGCGGCTCGGCGCGTGATCGGCGCCGTACAGGAGCGAGCCGACGAGCCCCGCGGTGATGAGCGGCGTCACGTACGAGCGCCCCTGCAGGACTTCCCGGATCGCCGTCAGGAGCTCCGATGCCGCCGACCGCTTGAGCAAATAGCCGGACGCTCCCGCCCGGAAGGCCTCGGCGGCGAGATCGCCGTCCTCGTTCATCGTCAGGAACACCAGCTTCGCGCCCCGCACCTTCTGCTTGATTTGACGCGCGGCTTCAAGCCCGTTCAGCAACGGCATCGAGATGTCGAGGACGATGACGTCGGGCTTGAGCTCCTCTGCGGCGTCGACGAGGGCCCGCCCGTCGGAGACCTGACCGACGATGTCGCAGTCTGCCGACAGCAGCTTCTCGAATGCGCCGAGGAGGAGCGCGTGATCGTCAGCGAGCAGGACTCGAGGTCGACTCATACGCAGCACTCTATCCGGTTTGTTGAGATGGAGACCGATCGGTTCGGTTTCGGCTGCCTGAGTCCACACGATTCCTTACAGTACCCGCCGGCGATGTGTCCAGCTATGCGAAATCGGCATAGCCAGCGATGCATTTACGCGACTGGCCCACCCGCAACATCAGCGGTCGCCTCCCGACTCTCGAGCGGGACCACAATCGTGATCGACGTGCCTCCGCCTGACCTCGATTGAATATCGATTGTGCCCCCGATCGCCTCAGTCCGTTCGGAGATGCTCATGAGGCCCAGACCCTTGCCCCACGCTTCGTCCACGTCGAAACCCACCCCATCATCCGAAAACGTGAGCGCGAGGTCGTCCGATCCACCGCGGAGATCGATGCGGATCGTGCGGGCTCTGCTGTGCTTGATCGCGTTCTGCAGGGCCTCCTGCACGATGCGGAAGAGCGCCACGGTCAGATCGGTCGGCAAACTCGACGGCACGTGTTCGTGCGTGAACGTAATCGTGGGGCCGGACTGTGGCAGCTCGCGGTGGAGCGCCTGAATCGCGGCAACGAGACCGATGAGTCGCAGCTTCGCGGGATGCAGACGATGCGACAGATCGTGCACGCTCCTGGCAATCCCGTGAACGCGGTCCAATGCCTCGCCCGCGAGACCTTCGGTGTCTGGCGGAACGGCGCCGCTCAGCAGCTCGAGATCGATCGAGAGGAGGGCGATCTGCTGGCTGATGTCATCGTGCAGCTCGCGCGCGATGTAAGCGCGTTCGGTGTCCTGCGCGTGCAGCAGCCGGGACCCCAGATCGCGAATGCGGTCGTAGCTCGTTCGCAGCGCCTCCTGGCTGCCGCGCACCAGTTCCTCGGCCTGCCGGCGCCGTCTTCGCTGTACGAGCAGTCCGGCGATGAGGAACGTCTGAGCCAGCAGCACCGTTCCCGCGCCGAGGATGTAGACCTTGTAGCGGTCCCAGACGGATGGTTCCTTGAAGAGCACTCGCGTGTCTCGAGGCACGCGGGATTCGCTGATGCCCCAGCGCCGCAGCTGGCGCCAGTCGACCTCCCTCACGTTCAGGTTTGGCGACGAAACCGGGATGCTGTCTGCCGACTCGCCGGACAGCACGCGGAGGGCAAGGCGGCCGACGGCGTCGAGCTGTGCGGTTTGATCCTTGAGGCTGCCGCCGACGATACCCCGTCCCATCGCCGAGTCGACCCAGCAATAAATGGGCGACTGTGCCAGCTCCGCCAGCCGCGTCAGGTAGTCAAGAGGATGAACAATCTCGCCGTCGCCATTTCGATTGACGAGCAAGTAGTAAATGGCGGAGTTGGCCGGGAGGCGTGACACACGGGACTCGAGTTCCGAAGTGGACAGGCCATTCAGATAGGTCACGGCAAAGCGCGACTCATGCGGCCGAAGCTGCTGCCGTGCCAGCCTCTCGTACTCCCTGTCAGCCGGCGCCGCACCGGAAACGACGAAGATGTGGTGGACTTCAGGCTGGAGTTCCGCGATGAGCGGAAGCGTGTCGCTGAAGTTCAGGGCGGTGACGAGGCCGGTGGCGTTCTCGATGTGGTCGCCCACGGGAGCCGTCGCGAAGAAGACGATTGGTGTGCCCGGAAACAGCTCGTGCCGGGCGCCTCGGACGAGATCGAGCGCGACGTCCTGGACAGTAATGACCGCGTCGAAGCGCACGTTCTTGTATTTCAGTCTGAGAAATTCGCGGAAGCCCGCCTGGTATGCGCTGTCGGGAAACCTTGCCTGGTCGATGTACTCCGAGTAGTAGTCCACGTCCCCAAGACCCTGTTCGAGGATTCTCGGCAATTCACGCTCGCCGATAGCCACGATCTGGGCATCGCGCCGCGTCGAGTACACGACGAGCACCTGCTTCTGGGACTGCGCCCACGCGGCCCCGACCGGACCGAGCGCGAACAATAGGGGAAGCCACAACTGCAGGACGAATCGGAAGCGCCGCTGTCGCATGCCGTTCAGAAATCGATCTCGGCCGTGAGCTTGACGAGCCGCGGCGTCATGATCGTCAGCGGCGGCGGCCAGGTGCCGCCCGGCACGAAGGTGGAGTTGTATGACAGCACCGCGCTCGAGTTCAGCGCGTTGTAGGTGTCCATCGCGAGCAGCATCCGCAGTCGTCGATACCTCAGGATCTTTGCCACGCGGAGGTCCAGCTCGTTAATCCGATTCCCGTACATCGTCCCTGGTGCGACGAGGTTCACGGTGACGTTGGCGGCACTGCCCGAGAGGCTTCTGCCAAGCGACGGTACGACGGCCGCGTTCGGGACGGCGTAGTTGGCTGCCAGCATCGGTCCCGGCTTGCTCTGAAACGTCGCCGACAGCTGCATGTCGATCTTCGGGATGCTGTAGGAAGAGAACCCGCGCAGCTGCGTGAGGATTCCGTAGGCGACGTGGCAGTACGGGCTCACGGGCGTGACGGCGGAGCCGCCCAGGCCAGGGCCGAATGCGCTCGTCCCGGTTGTCGTAGTGGCAAGCTCGGGAAGATTCGCCCGCACCCGGCAGTTGTCGGCGACGGTCTGCCCCGTACTGGTGCCGGCAGCGAGGGTGAATCCCTTGACCGCACGCACGCTCACCGTCACGTCGAGCCCGTTGAAGTTACTGATGCCAGCCTCCGTACGCCGTTGAATTGGCGACGAGGTTGTCGACTGTACCCGACTTCTCCGGCACGACATCATAGAGGCCCGAGACGACGTAGCCGCCACCGTCGGGCAAGCGAGGGTCGACCGGCGCCACGATGCTGAATGGCGTCAGGTCGGACGGCTGCAGTGCACGGTTGTCGACCACCGAGAAACCGTCGTACCACCGGCGGGTGTAGGTGACGGCGATCGACGAGCGCGATCCGAGCTGCTGCTCGAGCGAGATGCCGAGGTGCCAATCGGAAGGCCGGACGCCCCAGCCCCCGAGCAATCCGGGATCGAAGCTGTTGGTCAGCACGTTGGCGCCGAAGCTGGTGTTCGAGAGCACGCCGCAGAGGTCGCCCCCAGCGGTGCGGAGATCCTGAGCCGCGGCATTCATCAGATCGCAGTCCGGAACGAAATTCTGATTGGCGTCGTTCCACGCGCGCGTCACGCCGGCGGTGCCGAACACCGGCGTGGTCTGTGGCATGCGCAGCGAGGGATTGGTGTTGGCATAGGTGCCGAACACACCCGCGCCCTCCAGGTACTTGCCGAGTGTCATCTTCAGCGCGGTCGTGCCCTTTCCGGTGACGTCTGTACGCCACGCCCATGCGCAGGGTGACGTCCTTGTAACTGTCGACGCCGCGGGTTTCCGGAATGACGATGGGCGTGGGCAGAAATCGCGACGGTCCCTCCTGCTGGGCCGGGAACCAGCTCCACGCGCGGTCGAAGCGGGCGGCGCCCTGAAGCGTGAGGCGATCATGCGTCCACTGATCCTGGACGAACAGGCCCTGCCAGGCCACACGCGCATCGTTCACCCACGGCGAAATCGATTGCGTCAACTGATTCGGCGCGCCGTTGTTGAACCGGTACGTCAGGTTCTGGTCGTTCGTCATCCACGTGCGGTCGTCGGTCATGATGGTGTGCTGGTACCCGACCTTCACGCTGTGGGCGCCGGTGACGTGGGTCAGCGCGGCCCTCCAGAGATACGAACCAGTATGGGCGATGCTGAAGTCCTGGGACCGGTAGACCAACCCGGGAATATTGCCATTGGCCGCGCAACCGCTCGCGCACTGCTCGGCGACTCGAATCAGGCCGCGCGTCGGATTCGGGTCGCGTTCGAAATTGCCGACGCCGAAGAACGTCGCGCCGAAGCCGGCGTCGACGAGGAGACGGCTGGTCAGCGGCGCCGTCCACGTCGCCTGAGCGACGGTCAACGGCCGTCCGAGCACGCCAACGGCCTCCGGTGAAACCCGCTGCGGCTCCGCAAGCCCGGGCGTGGCTCCCGTGCAGCTGCGGCACAACTGCTGCGTGTCCCAGAAAGCGTCAATCTTGTGGCGGGCCGCGACCTGCCAGGTCACGCGCGCGCTGGCATTCTCGAACGTCCGGTCGGAGTATTCCGGCCTGTGGACATCGGGCGCGTAGAGCCACTTCGACGGGTCGCCAGCGTTCAGATTGTAGAAAACGTTCGCGCTCGCCTTCGTACTGCTTCCGGCGTGCGCGTTCACGAAATACCACAGGCGATCCTTGGCCAGCGGTCCCCCAAGCGTTGCGGCGACATCGTAGACACCGGTCAGCGGGCTCGCCGCTGTGACGCCCTGCTCTTTCAGCGCCGGGGTCAGGTTGTCGGACTGGAGCGCCTCGCCCGTGCCGCTGACGAATGCCGAACCGCGAGTCGCGTTGCCGCCGCTCCGCGGGACGATGTTCATCACGAGGCCGGCTGTTTCCGTTTCGCCGAGTGCCGTCGCCGTTCGGAACGTGACCTCCTGTGACGTGCCGAGGTCGACCACGTAACTGGTCGCCGAGTTTCCGCTGGGCGGGCTGCCGATGTTCAGGCCGTCGAGCGTGAGCCGACCCTCGTTGACCCGGCCGCCATGAATGGGAAACGACGTCGTGGCCGTACCGGTGACGATGTCGTTGCTGCTGGTGGCGATGCCGGGCACGACGACGAGCAGCGCATTGTAGCTGCGAGCGGTTGGCAGCAATCGACGACGCCGCCGCCGAGCGCGAGCTCGCGGGTCAGGCTGTGGGCATCGACTACCGGAAGCTCGCCGGTGACGGTGACGGTTTCCCCCGTCGTCCCGACCGTGAGCTCGGCGTTCACGACCGCGGTCGATGAACCCGACAGCTCGATCCCTTCCCGCTGGTGATGTCCGCCAGCCATTGAGGGCGAAGCCGATCGCATAAGTTCCAGGCCTGAGATTCTCGATCCGGTACTTGCCGGCGCTATTGGTCACGGCGCGGCGAGCCTTTTCGATCAGGGCCGGACTTGTTGCCTGCACCAGGACCCCGGGCAAGGGAGCGCCCGATCCGTCTTTGACGGAACCGGCAATCGCGGCCTGCGCGAACGCGACTGACGGGACGGCTGCCATCAAGGCCAGGAAGTAGATCGTCTTCATCGCTCCGGCATCAACCGAGCCCCGCTGTAGGGAAGCGGTAGCCTCAACTATAAGGGACCTGCTCGCTCGGCGGAGTGATTCCCCTGTCATTTTTACCGGAGGGACTCTTTACGAAACTGCACAGTGTTCATACGTCCCTTCGAGCGGTAGCGTTACCACGATGAACGAGTCGGGCAGCAGCGCTTCGAGAAGGCTCCACGCTCGGGAGGCTGTCGAGCTAGCTGAAGCGTACCTGCGGGCGCACATCGATGCTCGGGTGCCGGTCTCACTGCTGAGTCGGCTAGTCGGGCTGAGCGAGCGAGGGCTTCGCGACGCGTTCTATCGGGTCAAAGGCATCGGCCCGAAGCGGTGGATCGTCGCCGAACGTCTTCAGGCCGTCCGCAACGCCCTCAGCGACCAGCGGGGAGGGCCGACCACCGTCACCGATGCCGCCGCCGATTGCGGGTTCTACGAGCTAGGGCGATTTGCCGGGATCTACCGAGCGGCGTTTGGAGAGGCGCCGTCCGATACCCTTCGGTCCACCAATCAGAAGACCGGTGACACACCGAGAAGGATGAGGACACGCCAATGCTTGCATCAGCGCGTGGGGACCCCGCCCCTTTGGTCATGCGTTCGAACAATCGCACGCGAGGGACTCCGGTGTAAAAGCACTCCTCGTCGTCGGTCGAGGCATTTCGGCCATCGCGCGCCCGTGACGAGTTGC
This sequence comes from uncultured Acidobacteriota bacterium, assembly GCA_963776315.1. Lineage (GTDB taxonomy): Bacteria > Acidobacteriota > Vicinamibacteria > Vicinamibacterales > 2-12-FULL-66-21 > DATBJJ01. The sequence goes on along the minus strand of CAVZMJ010000024.1, from coordinate 544 downwards.
AGGCGGAGAATCGGTACCTCCGGCAGGAGGTTCAGGAACGTCTGGGTGGGGGTCTCATCGTGGGCCAGAGTGCCGCCATCCAACGCGTGCTCGAACAGGTGCGACAGGTCGCGGCGACGGACGCGACGGTGCTGCTGCTCGGCGAAACGGGTACCGGCAAGGAGCTCCTCGCACGGACATCCACGAACAGAGCGCGCGGCAGGCACGTCTGGTGGCGTCAACTGCGGGGCCCTTCCGACACGCTCATCGAGAGCGAGCTGTTCGGGCGCGAGAAGGGCGCCTTCACGGGCGCCGGCTCGCGAGACAGATCGGACGGTTCGAGCTGGCCGACCATCGACGATTTTTCTGCGACGAGATCGGCGAACTGCCGGCGGACGTCAGGTCAAGCTGCTGCGCGTGCTGGAAGAGCGCGAGGTCGAGCGGCTGGGAGGCCCGAGCCCGTGCCGATCAACGTCAGGATCGTCGCCGCGACACACCGCAACCTGGAAAAACGTATTGCCGACGGCCGCTTCCGCGAGGATCTGTACCTACCGTCTCAACGTCT
>CAVZMJ010000023.1:0-114593 GCA_963776315.1 uncultured Acidobacteriota bacterium | reverse complement strand
CGGGACATCCCGAACGTGGGTGAAGGCTACCTGCGCGACCTCGACGAGAGCGGGATCATCCGCATCGGCGCGTCCGTGAAGCCGGGCGACATCCTGGTCGGCAAGGTGACACCGAAGGGCGAGACGCAGCTCACGCCCGAAGAGAAGCTGCTCCGCGCCATCTTCGGCGAGAAGGCGGGCGACGTCCGCGACGCCTCGCTCATCTGTCCCCCGGGGATCGAAGGCATCATCGTCGGCGTCAAGATCTTCTCACGCAAGGGCATCGAGAAAGACGATCGAGCCAAGGCGATCGAGCAGGAAGAGCTCGACATGATGGAGAAGAACCTGCAGGACGAGATTCGCATCCTTCACGACGAAGTGAAGAAGCGGGTTCTCGGGATGCTGCAGGGGCAGGAGCTGCGCGCCGACCTCTACGACGAGCACGGCCGCGAACGGCTGCTCCGCAAGGGCACGGCGCTGACGCCCGAGGTGTTCCAGACGCTTCCGTACGAAGCGGTCGTGCGCGTGAAAATCGCAACTGACGATCCCCGGCTCGAGGAAGACCTCCGCGAGCTCGAGGAGCGGACGGAACGGCAGGTCGAGGTCATCCGCAACCAGTTCGAGGAGAAGAAGGAGAAGGTTCGTCGCGGCGACGAGCTGCCTCCGGGCGTCATCAAGCTGGTCAAGGTCTACGTCGCGATGAAGCGCAAGCTGTCGGTCGGCGACAAGATGGCCGGTCGCCACGGCAACAAGGGCGTCATCGCGCGCATCCTGCCGGAAGAGGACATGCCGTATCTGCCGGACGGCACGCCGGTGGAAATCGTCCTCAACCCGCTCGGCGTTCCCTCGCGTATGAACGTCGGCCAGATTCTCGAGACGCACCTCGGGTGGGCGGCCCACGCGCTGGGCCTCTACTTCGCGACGCCCGTCTTCGACGGCGCGACCGAGCAGGAGATCAAGAACTGGCTGGAGCAGGCGGGCTTGCCCAAGAGCGGCAAGACCGAGCTCTTCGACGGCATGACGGGTCAGGCGTTCGAGCAGGACGTGACGGTCGGCTACATCTACATGCTGAAGCTGTCGCACCTGGTCGACGACAAGATCCACGCGCGATCGATCGGACCGTACTCGCTCATCACGCAGCAGCCGCTCGGCGGCAAGGCGCAGTTCGGCGGCCAGCGCTTTGGAGAAATGGAAGTGTGGGCGCTCGAAGCCTACGGCGCCGCGCACATCCTCCAGGAACTGCTGACGGCGAAGTCGGACGACGTGACGGGTCGCGCGAAGATCTACGAGGCGATCGTCAAGGGTGACGCATCGTTCCAGCCGGGGCTGCCGGAATCGTTCAACGTCCTCATCCGCGAGCTCCAGGCGTTGTGCCTGGACGTCGAGCTGATGAAGACGAAGAAGAAGCCGGTGCTCGAGGCAGTCGAGGCTGGTGAAGGCGAACCGGTACTGGCAGAGGGATAGAATACTGCTGTCAGCTCTCAGCCGTCAGCTCTCAGCACGAGAGCGCGGCTGAGAGTTGAGAGCCTTGGCTGATAGCTGACAGCTGAAAGCTGAGAGCGACATACACATATGAGACCATCTTTCGATACCCGCGGTTCGCTGACCAGCGACTTCGACGCCATCCGGATCAGCCTTGCGTCCCCCGAGAAGATCCTCTCGTGGTCGCACGGCGAAGTGACCAAGCCCGAGACGATCAACTACCGGACGTTCAAGCCGGAGCGCGACGGGCTGTTCTGCGCCAAGATCTTCGGCCCGGTCACCGACTGGGAGTGCCTCTGCGGCAAGTACAAGCGCATGAAGCACCGCGGCGTGATCTGCGACAAGTGCGGCGTCGAGGTCACGCAGGCCAAGGTCCGGCGCGAGCGCCTGGGCCACATCACGCTGGCGACGCCGGTCAGCCACGTGTGGTTCTTCAAGGGGCTGCCGAGCCGCATCGGCCATCTCCTCGACATCTCGCTGCGCGATCTCGAACGGGTCCTCTATTTCGAGGCCTACGTGGTGATCGAGCCGGGCGACACCGACCTCAAGCAGAACCAGCTCCTCAACGAAGAGCAGTTCCGCAAGGCGCGTGAGGACTACGGCGTCAAGTTCCGCGCGCACATGGGCGCGGAAGCGATCAAGGAGCTCCTCAAGCGCGTCAACGTCGAGAAGCTCGCCGGCGAGATGCGCGAGAAGATGCGCGCCGAAGTCTCGGCGCAGAAGAAGCTCAAGTACGCCAAGCGCCTGAAGGTCGTCGACTCGTTCCGCAAGTCCACGAACAAGCCGGAATGGATGATCCTCGACGTCATCCCGGTGATCCCGCCGGAACTGCGGCCGCTCGTGCCGCTCGACGGCGGCCGGTTCGCCACCTCGGACTTGAACGACCTCTATCGCCGCGTCATCAACCGTAACAACCGGTTGAAGAAGCTCATCGAGCTCAAGGCGCCCGACGTCATCATCCGCAACGAGAAGCGGATGCTGCAGGAAGCGGTGGACGCGCTCTTCGACAACGGCCGCCGCGGCCGCGTGCTGCGCGGGGCGAACAACCGTCCGCTCAAGTCGCTCTCCGACACGCTCAAGGGCAAGCAGGGCCGGTTCCGTCAGAACCTGCTCGGCAAGCGCGTCGACTACTCCGGCCGTTCGGTCATCGTCGTCGGACCCGAGCTGAAGCTCCACCAGTGCGGGTTGCCGAAGAAGATGGCGCTCGAGCTCTTCAAGCCGTTCATCTACAACAAGCTCGAAGAGCGGGGCCTCGTCGCGACGATCAAGCAGGCCAAGGAGATGGTCGAGCAACAGCGTCCGGAAGTGTGGGACGTGCTCGAAGAGGTCATCCGCGAGCACCCGGTCCTGCTCAACCGCGCGCCGACGCTCCACCGCCTCGGCATCCAGGCGTTCGAGCCGGTCCTCGTCGAGGGCAAGGCGATCCGGATCCATCCGCTCGTCTGCACGGCGTTCAACGCCGACTTCGACGGCGACCAGATGGCCGTCCACATTCCGCTGGCGCCGGAAGCGCAGATCGAGGCATCGGTGCTGATGATGTCCTCGAACAACATCCTGTCGCCCGCGAGCGGCGCGCCGATCGCGGTGCCGTCGCAGGACATCGTCCTCGGCTGCTACTACCTGACCAAGGCCAGGGCCGGCGCCAAGGGCGAGGGCCGCGTCTTCGGCAACGAGGACGATGTGCTGCTGGCACTCGAGGCGGGCGAAGTGGAAACGCTGACGCCGATCCGCCTGCGCATCAGCGGCCAACTCCTCGATCTGACCGTCGCGCGCGACGACCAGGCGGTGCTCCAGGCCGAGGTCCAGGAAGTCGAGCGGAAGATCATCAACACCACGGTCGGCCGCGTCATCTTCAATACGTCGCTGCCGGCGATCATGCCGTTCGTCAACGGGCTCCTGAAGAAGAAGGGCCTGCAGCAGGTCGTGCAGTACTGCCACCTGCACTTCGGGCTCGAGCGGACGGTCGAGATGCTCGACAGCCTCAAGCACGTCGGCTTCACCTACGCGACGCGCTCGGGCCTGTCGATCGGGATCGACGACCTGGTCATCCCGTCGGAAAAGGGCGCGCTCGTGGCACGTGCCCGCGACGAGGTCATCAAGGTCGAAGGTCAGTATCTCGAAGGCGCCATCACCAACGGCGAGCGCTACAACAAGGTCATCGCCGTCTGGTCGGACGTCACCGAGAAGATCGCCGACGAGATGTTCAACGAGATGGAAGACCTGGACAACTCGGGGCGCAACTTCAACCCGGTCTACATCATGGCCGACTCCGGCGCGCGCGGATCGAAACAGCAGATCCGCCAGCTCGCCGGCATGCGCGGCCTGATGGCCAAGCCGTCGGGCGAGATCATCGAGACACCGATCGTGGCGAACTTCCGTGAAGGCCTCGCCGTCATGGAATACTTCATCTCCACGCACGGCGCCCGCAAGGGTCTGGCCGACACGGCGCTCAAGACGGCCGACTCGGGCTACCTGACGCGGCGTCTGGTCGACGTGGCGCAGGACGTCATCATCCACGAGATCGACTGCGGCACGATGGACGGCATCGAGGCCCGGGCGATCGTCGAAAGCGGCGAAATCATCGAGCCCCTGCGCGACCGCATCATGGGTCGCGTGACCCTCGAGAAGATCATGGATCCGCTCAGCGGCAACGTCATCGTCGACGTCAACGAGGAGATGGACGAAGAGAAGGCGTCGGACATCCAGGAAGGCGGCATCGAGAAGGTCCGCATCCGCTCGGTGCTGACTTGCGCCAGCCGCCGCGGCGTGTGCGCGAAGTGCTACGGCCGGGATCTCGTCGACCGGACGGCTGGTCGAGCTGGGCCTGGCGGTCGGCGTCATTGCGGCGCAGTCCATCGGCGAGCCCGGCACGCAGCTGACGATGCGGACGTTCCACATCGGCGGCACGGCGTCGCGCGTGTCCGAGCAGTCGACGCTCGACGCGAAGCACGCCGGCACGGTCCGCTACCAGGGCCTGCAGGTCGTCGAGACCAAGAGCAGCTCGGAGACGGCCAAGGGCGAGCTCGTCGTCATGAACCGCACCGGGTCGCTCGTCGTGCAGGACTCGAAGGGGCGCGATCGCGAGCGCTACCCGATCGTCTACGGCGCGCGCCTCAAGGTGCGTGACGGGGCGCCGGTCGAGCCCGGCCAGATTCTCGTCGAATGGGATCCCTACACCTTCTCGATCCTCACCGAGGATTCGGGCTCGGTGAAGTACAAGGACCTCATCACCGATGTGACCTACCACGAGGAAGTGGACGAGGTCACGGGCCTGTCGCGGAAGATCGTCGTCGACAGCCCCGACGAGAAGAAGCAGCCGATGATCGAGGTCCGCGACAAGGCCGGGAAGGTGACGCGCAAGTACCACATGCCGTCACATGCCCACCTCATGGTCGAGGACAACGAGGCGGTGTTCGCGGGTCAGGTGCTCGCGAAGATCCCGCGCGAGACGACCAAGACGAAGGACATCACGGGCGGTCTGCCGCGCGTCGTGGAACTCTTCGAGGCGCGCAAGCCGCGTGAGACGGCCGTCATCTCGGAAATCGACGGGCTCGTGCGGCACGGCGGCGTCGTCAAGGGGCAGCGCAAGATCCTCATCGTCCCCGAGGACGGGGGCGAGCCAAGAGAGTACTCGCTGCCGCGCGGCGTCCACGTGAACGTCCAGGAAGGCGACCGCGTCCGCGCGGGCGAGCCGCTGATGGACGGGCCGAGCAACCCGCACGACATCCTGTCGGTCCTCGGCGAGAAGGCGCTGCATGCGTATCTCGTCAACGAGATCCAGGAGGTCTACCGGCTCCAGGGCGTCAACATCAACGACAAGCACATCGAGGTCATCGTCCGGCAGATGATGCGGTGGGTGAAGATCGAGGAGGTCGGCGACACCGAGTTCCTGATCGAGGAGCAGGTGGATCGGTTCCGGTTCATGGAAGAGAACGAGCGCGTGATTGCCAACGGTGGACGTCCGGCGACGGGCCGGCCGCTGCTGCTCGGGATCACGAAGGCGTCGCTCTCCACCGACTCGTTCATCTCGGCGGCGTCGTTCCAGGAAACGACGCGCGTCCTCACCGAAGCGTCGATTTCGGGCAAGGTGGATCACCTCCGCGGCCTGAAGGAGAACGTGACGATGGGCCGGCTGATCCCGGCCGGGACCGGGTTCGAGTACTACCGCCACGTGCACATCCCGGCGGACGAACCGCCACCGCCGCCGCCGCCGACGCCCGAAGAGCTCGAGCTCGAACGCGAGATGGAGTACTTCGTGGAGCCGGAAGAGGCGTTTACGCGGGACGAGGTCGAGTAGCGCCTCGGCCTGCACGGTCGTAGTGTCCGGCTTTCCGCCTACGCGCGAAGCGCTTCGGCGGGCAGCCGGACCATTCGAGAGGGGCGATGATCGCAGAATCATCGCCCCTTTCTTTATTGGGTTTGCATCGCAATGAGATTGGTGTCCTCGGGGACGATGAGGTCGACATTTGACGCCTGTAAACTAGTTGATTAAACTAGTTGTATGAAGCCGAAGGTGGTCGGAGCGTTTGACGCGAAGACCCGGTTGTCCGAGCTCCTCGACCGGGTCGAGAAGGGTGCCGTCTATGTGATTACCAAGCGCGGGCGGCCGGTCGCCGAGCTTCGGCCACTGGCTCGGTCGGGGGGGCTGCGCTATGGCAGCGACTCGGGCCGAATCTCGATGCGCGGCGACTTCGACGCACCGGTTCCAGGGTTCGACGAATACACATGACGCTGCTCGTCGACACGCATGCCTTTCTCTGGTTCATGGCCGGTGACGCGCGGTTGAGCCGTGCGGCGCGCCGCGCCATCGAAGCCGGCGACGACGAGTGGTGCCTGAGCGCGGCGAGCGTCTGGGAGATGGCCATCAAGTCGAGCCTCGGCCGGCTCACGCTCCCGGCTCCGGCGTCCGAATACGTAGCCGACAAGGTGCAGAACGGGCTGCGCGTCCTGCCGATTGACTGGCCGCACGCCGCAGCCGTCGAGCGTCTTCCATTCCACCACCGCGACCCCTTCGATCGACTGCTCGTCGCCCAGGCTCAGTTGGATCAGCTGTCCATCGTCACCAAAGACCCGATCTTTCGTCAATACGGTGTAAGGGTCGTCTGGTGAGCGCCTGTGGCACCATGCAGGCGTGTCAATTCAGGAATCTGGTCTTGTGAGATTCATGCGCGGCGCACTGCTGGTCCTCCTTGGCCTGACCTGCCTGATGCAACTCGGCGAGGGCATGGCCGCGATCGCCGATCCGGCCGGCATGATGAGCGGGTTGAGCCTGGCCATGAGCCCGGGCGTCGAGGTGCCGCTCACGTTCCTGGGACTGGCGATGATTGCCAGGGGCGCGCTGACCGGGATCGCGATGTGGTGGACGAAGCAACGCAAGCCGGAGGGACTGTTCATGGCACGGTTCACGGCCCTGACGATTCTCCTCAGCGCGCCGGTCGTCTATCTGCGGCTCCATCGCGTCGACTTCGCCGTCGGCGATCTGGTCCAGGGCGTGCTGCTCCTCGTGCCTGCGCTGCTGGCCAAAGGCGAGCCCCGCTAACCACGGATCCGTCCTTTGCTATCATCGTGCGGCCCGAGGTTGCGGGGGCGCGGCAGGATATCGTCAGGCGATTCAATTCCATCAATCGAACAGAGGAGTCAGCGCATGGTCGACGGCAGGAGCGATGGACCGGTGCTCAGGTGGGAGACCTTGAAGACGAGCCGCGAAGAGGACGGTGTGCTCGACTCGAAGTACCTCGCGGAGCGGGCGAAGGTGCCGGGGGGATGGCTCGTCATCTCGCAATTCCACATCGGCGGCGCGCACGGGCTGGCGTTCGTGCCCGATCCCAAGCACGAATGGGACGGCGGAAGCCTGCCGTGACGACTCGGGCTTGTTTCGCCCGCCGTGGCTTTGGCACAGTCCATCGAGTCACCTGAGAGGACTAGAATGCGTTGTACAGGTGTTACGATAATCGATCGTCGAACCGCGGTTCGGACGCTGGGGCTCGTGGCGGCGTCGGCGCTGACCAGCTCCGAGATCATCATGGAAGCGTCCGGGCCCGCCGTCACGGCGGCCGATCACTTGCTGCTTGGCGTCGCGGACCTCGAGCGCGGCATCCAATGGGTGGAGGACCGGACCGGGGTCAGGCCAGTCGCCGGAGGCAGTCATCCGGGCCGCGGCACCCGTAACGCGCTCGTGTCGCTCGGCGCGAAGCAGTATCTCGAGGTCATTGCGCCCGATCCCGCGCAGAGCACTTACACGTTCCAGATCGACATTCGAATGCTGAAGGAACCTCGGCTCGTGACCTGGGCGGCGGCCGCCTCGGACATCGAGGCGGTCGCGCGCGATGCGAAGGCCGCCGGCCGCGGCGTCTTCGGCCCGACCGACGGCTCGCGCGCCAGGCCTGATGGACGAATGCTGAAATGGCGCTCGCTCGGCGTGGCCAGCACGCTCGCAGTCGGCGTCGTCGAGCCCATTCCGTTCTTCATCCAGTGGGCGGCTGATGCGGTGCATCCTGCGAGCGACTCGCCGGCGGGATGCGAGCTGAAGGCGCTTCGCATCGCTCATCCGAAGCCGGCGGCCGTTGTCGACGCCCTCAAGGCGGTCGGAATCGAGGCCGATGTTGCCTCCGCCTCCGAAGCCGCCCTCTACGCGACAGTCAGCACACCCAAAGGCGTCATCGAGCTTCATTGAAAACGAGCGTGACGGCGCCTTCTTCCTGGCCATCACACCTGGCGCGGTAGAATTCTCCGATGGCTGCGGCGACACGCGGCGTGGGCTTGCTGGTCGGTCTGCTGTCGCTCAACCTCAGCTGTTCTTCGCAGCCGGCCAATCCTGGCGCGCCTTCCGGGCCGGCGTCGAGTCCCGTCCGCGTACTGATGCTGACGGCCACTGCTGGGTTCAGACACGACTCGATTGTCACGGCGCGGCAGGCCTTGACCAACCTTGGCGCCACGAGCGGCGCGTTCACGATCACGGCAACCGAGGATTTATCGGCGGTCAGCGCCTCGAGTCTCGCCGGTCATGACGTGTTGTTCTTCGCGCTGACGAGCGGCGAGCTGACGTTCACGGCTGAACAGAAGGCGGCGATGCTCGCGTTCGTGTCGCAGGGCGGAGGCTTCATGGGCGCCCACAGCGCGACCGACACGCTGTACGACTGGCCTGAGTACGACGCCCTCGTCGGCGCACACTTCCGAGAGCACCCGTGGACGCAGACGGCAACCGTGATCGTCGAAGATCTGTACGCACCCGGCAACGTCGATGCTGGCTGCCCAGTTCTCGATTGAGGAAGAGTTCTACGCCTTCCGGGAGAATCCACGTCCCCGCGTCCGGGTGCTGCTGCGTCTCGACACGTCGTCTGTGGGTGCGTCTGGCGACTTCCCGCTCGCCTGGGCACACTCGTACGGAAGCGGACGCGTGGACCACAACGCGCTCGGGCACTTTCCCGGAACGTGGACCAACCCGCTGTTTCAACAGCAGATCGCCGCGGCGATTCAATGGACGGGGCGCCGGTGATGTCCGCCTTTCAACTCAAGTGACGCTGCAACCGTGCGCGAACTGCGGCGTCTATCGTGTGGATGATGCCTCTCAAACGACGCCGTCGCGGGACGCTTCGGCTCGCGCTTCACCGGTTCACGATTTCGGCGACCGCCCGCGCGAACGCCGCCGGATCGATAGCGGGATACTTGTAGAGTCTCGGCGCGATCGCATCGAACTCGGTTTGCAGTTGTCCGGCCGAGATCAATCCGCGATCGAGCATGGTGCGCACGTCGGTCAGATCCTGCGCGTGGCCTCGTTCGATCTTCGCCAGCGCCTGCGAGACGAGCTCGAAGTGGTGAAACGTCAGCCGTCCCTCCTGCGCCACGAACGGGCTGCGGTCCGCCCAACCTTCCCGTACAGGAACGAAGTCATCGGGCGACGCGAGCTCGACGTTGATGTCGAGCGACTCCTTGAGCGCCGGAATCGCCCTCAGGATCGTGTCCTGATCGGGAACGAGCTTGATGTCGATGTCGATCGTGGACTTCCGCCAGCCGAGGAGCACCGCCGTCGCACCGCCGGTGAAGAGGACACGCCCTGGCGCCGCGGCCACCTGTCCGAGCGCTCGCATGAAGGATTGGATCCGGCCGGCGTCTGCTAGCTCGCGCATGCAAGCGCCCGCTCGTAGGAGACGAGACGGCGGATGAGCGCGTTGTAGCGGCTGTGCGCGGAGTCGGAGTCGTCTTGCGCCAGCAGGGCGTACAGGCGATGTTCGGGATCGCGCGGGGCCTCAGGGACGGCGACGCCGAGCTGCCGAAGCCGCGGGGCGCCGATGGCCACGAGCAGCGCCGGTACGGACTCGACCGAGCGCGCCAGGTCGACGAGCCCCGTCTCGATCAGGTCGGCGCCAGGAAGCCCGGATGGCTTGTCCATGTCCGCATTATACGAGACCGCCGAATCGCGCCCTACTTCGCCACTTTCCTCAGCGTCCGCACCACGCGCCCCGTCGTGCCGTCCTCGAGCCGAATGATGCCTCTCACGACGTAGTCGCCCGGCGCCAGTGCACCCAGGGGCACAGCGCCGGTGGCGACGACGCGCGTGTCGTCGGCGCGTGTGAGCGCCAGCGGCACCGTGGCCATCGCGGGGCCGTCGAGCGTGCGCGACACTTCGAGCGTCGCCGACAGCCGCTGCCCTTCGGTCCCTCCGTAGATGTCGAATGACGCCCGTGCGGTCAGCTCGGATCCGAACTCCAGCTGGAGAGACGAGACCCCGCCGCGCGAGACGCTGAGCAGCAGTGAGCCGAGCGAGAGTCCACCGACCTGCGTGAGGCCGACGTCGATGTCCGCCTCCGCCGCGCCCGGACGCCCGGCGGTGTCGATGGCCGCGGCGCGCACGCGGTAGGGGCCCGGCGGGACGGATAACGCGCCGATGAGCGGGCGTTCGGTCGCATCCCGGGCGTGCCAGTGCGTGACGACGCGGTCGCTGCCGTCGATCAGGATGGCGCCAGCCGACGCGAGCGTGACGGACGAGTCCACCGGCTCCACGATGACGCCCACGCGCAGCTTGCCGTCCGGGTCGCGCACGGTGAAGCCGCCGACGCGCAGCCGGAGCTCCGTCGCGGCCTCGGTCGAGCCGAGGACGTCGCTCACGGTGAGACGCGTCGTTCTGGCGGGCGCCGTATCGGTGAGCACGACGTCCGGGCGCGTGCGGACGGTGACGCCGGGTCGGGCGACGCGCACGCTCAGGCGGCGGCTGCGGCCAAAGACTTCTCCGGCGACGGGCTCGAGCTCGGCGACGTAGTAGGCCGAGCTCTCCCGCGCCACGCGGAGCAGCGATCCGGTCCCGGTCGCGTCGAGCGGCAGGCGGGCCCCTCCGGTGACGCCCGCGAGGTGCTCGATGCCTTCGAGCGGGTTGTCGGACCCGTTGTCCCCGACGCCGGCGATCGTCGGGCGCGGCAGCGACGTGCCTATCCCGATGTCGGCCGGCTGCATGACGTAGACGTTGGCGCGTGCGGCGCTGGCCGCGCTGGCGACCTGGCGGAACAGATCGACGACGAGCTCGCACATGCCGGGCACGACTCCCATCGGCGCGTCACGCCGGGGGCCGGCGAGGCCGGCAGTGAAGAGGACCAGGGTCTGCGGTGCGTCGAGCGTACCGTGGTCCCGCAGCAGCCCGTCGAGCGATTCGAGGAACCGGCGCGTGCGGCACGCCAGGTCGGATCCGGTCTCGGTGCGTGACCCCTGGCCCGTCACGCGACCCGCCGCCAGCCGGATGCGCGCCGGGTCGGACGTGAAGGGCACCATCACGCCGCCGAACGGAAGCGCGGCGACCATCGTCCGATCGGCCGGCGTGAGCTCGGCGAGCAGCCCCTCGATGGCGCCCCGGTAGAGCTGCTCGCGTCCCGCGATGAACGACTCCTGATCGATGACGAGCACGAAGCGACGGCCGGCGGCGACGTTGTCGTTCGTGCCGTAGGGCGGCGGCAGGCGCGCTGGCGCACCTGCGGCCATCGGCGCAGGCGCGGCAGAGACCCGTCGCAACGCGCGTAGCGTTCGGACTCGATCGGCGATCCGGATCTCGACCTCCGACGGCTGCAGATCGGCGGCTGGAGAGCCGCTGGCGTCCAAAGCGACGAAGTCGATGGTCGGCCCGGCTGGACGCTCGCTCGCGATCTGCGCCTGGCGTGCCGAGATTGGCAGCGGCGAATGCGTGGCGAGAGCCCCGAGCGCGACGGCAAGCGCGACATGCAGGGCGACCGAGGCGCGGCGCGGGTGAAAGCATGACAGCTGTCAGCCGTCCAGCCGTCAGCCGTCAACTGATCAGCAGCCGGTTCGATAGCTGACAGCTGGCAGCTGACAGCTGTCAGCTGACTACCAGTTGAACCGAAGCGTCAGCTGCCCGATTCGGCCGCCCGGATCGTAGGTATTGCTCGGGTCCTGGTAGGCGCCGGTCGTACGGAAGATCGTCGCGCCGGAACCGGGATTGGCGACCGGGTTGTAGTTCGGCGAATCGAAGAGGTTGAGCAGGTCGAATCGTACTTCGACGTTCGTCGAGCCGCCGGTCTCCACCCGCTTCGCGACGCCGAAGTCGACGCGTTTGAACCAGGGCGAGAGCAGGAGCACGCTGCGCGGCGCGCAGTCCCCGGCCTTGACCTGGACGCAGTTTGCCGAGTTGGCGGGCGCGATGTACTGTCCCTCCGGTGCGCCAAGGCTCGCCGAGTACCCGTTGAGCGTCGTGTTGCTGGTGCTGAACGCGCGCCGCGTGTTGAGGACGATGTCCTCGGGCAGCATCCAGATCTCGTCGATGTTGGTCGAGGGGTTCGCCTTGCGGTAGAACTTGTAGACGCTCTGCAGGTCATCAACCGTCATGCCGACGAGGTTCACGTTGCCGAGGTCCTGCACGGTCGTCTGGAAGCGGCCGACGCCCGTGACGCTCCATCCGCCCACCAGCGCGTTTGCGAACCCGCCCATGCTGCTGCCGAAGCGCTGGCCTTGGCCGAAGGGCAGTTCCCAGTCTGCCTGGAACTTGATCGCGTGGCGCACGGTTGGGTTGCCCGTGACGGGGATGTCGCTCCACGCGCGGCCGAAGCTGAAGCCGTCGAACTGCGACCCGCCTTCGAACGCGTACTGGTAGTTCACGTTCGCAGAGAAGCCGTTCGACAGGCGCCGCCGCAGCTCGAGCTGCAGCGCGTTGTACTTGCTGAACCCGCCGCTGTCGGTCACGTTGTTGTTGCCCACGTCCGGGTTGAGGACGAAGAAGTTCGCGGGGTATCCAACCGCGCGGGCCTGGTTACGGCGCGTCAGGTTGCCGTCCAGATCGCACTGCTGCAGCGTTGGGGTTTGGATTGGGCGCAGCGAGCCGGCCGGCGATCGTCGTGTTCGCCCACGTGGTCGAGGCGTTGGCGTAGGCGGCCGGGTTGGTGGCGTCCGTCCGGCCATTGAGGTACGCCAGGTAGATGGGCAGCGGAGCCGTCCCGGTGCCCGATCCGAAGTAGGCGAACGAGCCGGCCCGGTTCGACGCGCCCGACGCGTTGTTCGCCGCGAGGTTCGCCATCGCGAGCTTGAACTCGTTGAGGAAACCGTTCGCGACCAGGTTTTCACCGCGGATCGACGTACAGCCGGCATTGTTGCTCGCGGCGCAGTTGTAGTTGATGGCTTCCCACTCGTTGTCGGCGCGGTTGCCGACGTAGCGGATCTCGACCGCCATGTCCTTCGAGAGCGACCGCGCGAAGCCGACCGTCCAGGTGCGGACCCGCGCGATCTCGATGTCCGGCGCGAAGGCGTTGAGGCTGTCGGCCCGGTTGGCGCCGACGGCGATCGGATACGTCGGATCGGAATTGAACGACGAGGGGGACAGACGACTCGTCTGCGAGAGGAGGACCGGCCACGACTCGCCCGCCGGCACCAGTGTCGGAGTGCCGGTATTCGCCGTTCGATTGAGCGATACCGAGGCGCCGCGGTTGTTTCCGTAGAGGGTGGTGAACCGGGTGAGGCCCTGACGGTCGTAGGCTTCGGAGTATCCCGCGCGCACCGTCGCCTGATCCGGGTCGCCGAGGATCTTGCGGAGGAACCCGGACTGCACGTTGGGCCGCCAGGCGATGCTGGCCGACGGCGCGATGTTGTTCAGGTCTGTCTTGTAGCCCTCGGACCCCTTCTCGAGCAGGATGTACTGCGGAACGGCGCCGCCCGTCGCGCCAGGCGCCAGGACGTTGCACTTGCTGTAGAGGCCACCATCGCCGAGACCCGACATCCCGCAGACGCTCGGCATCGTGACCGAGGACATGACGCTGGTAAACGGGACGAACGGCGTCTGGATGTCGTACCGGATGCCGCCCGTCACGGTCAGATTCGGCTTCAGCTCTCCACGTATCCTGCGCGAACATGCCGAAGACCTTGTACCGCCCTCGAGCGTGCTCGGCGCCAGCTCCTCGTACTGGCCCGTGTCGCCGTTCAGGACCGCCGTGCTGGCCACGGTGGCCACACGGCCGGTCAGCACCGCGTAAGTGGCGCGCGCCGCGTCCAGCTGCGCGCTCGATGCGCCAGGGAAGTTGGTGGTGTTGAACAAGCCGGCCGCCGGATCGAAGTCGGTATTGAACCCCAGCGTGATTCCGCGCACCATCGTCTGCCCCGAGGACGAGGCGTTCGAGATCAGGAAGTTGCCGCCGGTCAGGATCGTGTGCGCGCCCCGGTTCCAGGTCAGCGTGTCGTCGATGCTGTAGGTCGGCGCCTTGCGCCAGCTCGGGCCGTTCGACGTGAACCAGTCGGTCGTGTTGGTCGGCGTGGTGATCGCGAACCCGCCGGAGTCGGCGAACGTGCTCGGGATCGTTGCGCGAGGTGATGGCTCGAGGGTAGCCGAAATTCGAGCCGCTCGCGTAGGCGGTCAACCCGCCGCGCACCTCGTTGACGATGTTCTTGGACAGCACGGATCGCATGGCCAGGGCGACCGAGCGGCCGCGTCGAGACGAAGTCGCGCTGGTTCGGCGCGCCGGGAAACCGCGGATCGGCGTTGTTCAGGTAGTCCGGCGTGCGCTTGGCCGTGATCGTGGAGAACGATCCGTTCAGCCGGTGGTTGTTGGTGAGGTTGTAGTCGAGGCGCACCGTCGGCTGATGCTCGAAGAGCTCCGACGGGCTCTGCCAGACGTAGTTGTCGTACAGCGGATCGCTCTGGGCGGCGCGCGTGCCGGTGGTCTTCGTCGACGCGTCGATCTGCCCGAGCAGCTTCATCATCGTCGGGTCGGTCGCCGAGATCTGTCCGTTGGCGGCCGCCAGCTGCAGCAGGTTGACCTCGCGTACTTCGGTGCCGAACTGATAGCGGAACCAGCCGTCGTAGACGCGCGGATTGAAGACCGTCCGCGTGCGCGTGAAGCTGTTGGGGAAGCGGATCTGCTCGTAGTGCACGAAGAAGAACGCCTTGTTGCGGCCGTCGTACAGGCCGGGGATCACGATCGGCCCACCGACGCGCGCGCCGAACGTGTTCAGCTTGACGTCGTTCTTCGGTAGCTGGTTGATCTCGTTGAAGATGTAGTTGGTGTTGAACTTCGGGTTCCGGTAGTACTCGTAGGCGCTGCCGGTGAAACGGTTGCCGCCCGACCGCGTCTGGAACGCCATCGTCACGGCGCCGGCGCCGCCGCCCACCTGTGCGCCGGCGGCGGCGAGGGTGACCGACACGGCCTCGACCGCGTCCTGCCGCGGCGTGACGGAGGCGAAGAAGCCATCCGTGTTGCGAAGGAAGTTGTCGTTGTTGCTCACGCCGTCGACGGTGATGCTCAGAAAGTTCTCCGGGAGGCCGTTGATCGTCGAGTCGCGGTTGGTTCCCGTCACGTTGACGCCGGGCAGGAACGCGACGGCGTTCAGCGCGTTGCGGGTCGCCGTCGGCATGCGGGTGAGCTGATCCGAGTTCAGCGTCGCCGCGACGGTGCCGTTCTCGGTGTTGATGAGCTCGGAGCTGCTCGTGACCACGACCGTCTCTTCAAGAGCGCCGATCTCGAGCGTCAGCGGGATGGAGACCGGCTGGCCGGGCGCGACGCGGATGTTCTTCGACGACGCGGTCTTGAAGCCCGACAGCGATGCCGTCACGGTGTAGGACCCGGCGCCAAGCGCCGATGCCTGGTATCTCCCATCGGCATCGGTCGTCACGTCCAGTGATCGGCCGGAGGCGTCGTCCTTGATGACGACCGACACGCCGGGAAGCACGGCTCCCTGAGCGTCCTTGACCACGCCGGAGATCGACGCGGTGGATTGTGCAGTGGCCCACGTTGGGACCACTACGCTGAGCAGGGCGACGATGAGCGCGACTTTCCTGCACCAAGCCAAACGCGACATACTTTCCCCTCCCTGGGCACCTCGCGGAATGCCCTCCCAGTCAAAGTTGTTGCAGACTCGCCTGTGCGGACCCCTAAGCGGCGAAGTCTAGACCCGGGGACGAGGGACGGTCAACCAACAAGTTGGGACGAATTTCAGAGTGGTCGGACAATTTTGGCCGGTTTTTGACGTCCGGGACATCATTTCCGGGATGAGCGGTTGTCGCGGTGGTGGGATCAAGCTCGCCGGTACGGAGCGACCGTCATGGCCCGGCGGTCCGTTTGGTCAGCTGAAATCAGTCTGCTATAGTGTTTCAGGAGAAACGTAGATGGCGCGGCCAGCAGAGCGACCAGAGGCAGTGTCCGAGGCGGCCGTCATGACCAAGGCGGTCCTGCGGGCCGCCGCGCGGCTCGGCGTGTCAAACAAAGCTCTGGCGGGCATAATCGGGCTCTCCGAAGCCAGCGTGTCTCGGATGGGCTCCGGCAGATACGCGCTCGCCCCCGGCGACAAGGCCTTCGACCTCGCGGTACTCTTCGTCCGGTTGTTTCGCGCGCTCGACGCGATTGTTCATGGCGACGAGGCCGTCGCGCGCGCGTGGCTTCGGAACGAGAACGCGGCGCTCGGCGGCGAGCCGCTGACCCTCATTCAGTCGGTTCCCGGCCTTGTCCACGCAGTCTCGTACCTGGACGCCCGCCGCGCTCTCGTCTGAACGGCGCCGGCTCTCCGGCCCCTGCTGGCGTGCCGTGGAAGCGCAGCACCGCGTCTCGACGATGAAGATCGTCGACACGCTGGCCGAGCAGGGCCTGCTCGAAACCGTGCTCGAACGGACGAAGCCCCCGGTCCCGTCGGAGTGCCGCCACCTCCACTACCTGCTGGCAACGCCGTTCAGGTACGGCGCGCCGTACCCGTCGGGATCGAGATTTCGCCGCGCTGGCTTCACCCGCGGTGTGTTTTACGGATCCACCACGCCTGCGACGGCCGTCGCCGAGGTCGCGTTCCATCGCCTGCTGTTCTTCGCCGACTCGCCGGACACGCGGTGGCCGGGCGGTGCCGGCGAGTACACCGTGTTTTCGGTCAGGTTCCGCACGGCGGCTGGACTCGACCTGACGCTGCCGCCGCTCAGCACGAATCACGATCGCTGGACGCATCTGACGGACTACACAGCCTGCCAGGACCTTGCCGATCGTGCCCGCGAGGCAGGAGTGAACGTGCTGAAGTACGAATCCACTCGCGTTCCTCGTGGCGTAAACCTCGCTTTGCTGACATGCAGTGCATTCGTATCGCATCAGCCTCAGGAGCGTCAGACTTGGCGCATCCACCTCGGCGCGCACGGCGCCCGCGCGCTTTGTGATTTCCCCGAGGCGCGGCTGGAGTTCGATCGCCAGGCCTTCGGCACCGACTCGCGGGTCGCCACGCTCGAGTGGGAGCGCTGAGTAGAGCTGCTCACGAACGGAGACCCTTCACGAAGGCCGCGAAGCTCACGAGGCGCGCGAAGGATTCATTCGTGGTCTTCGCGATCATCGTGAGTCGTCGACCGTATTCATGAGATGGCATGTAGAATGCGTGGGGCATGGCGAAAAAGAAGATCGTCCGCAGGCGCAAGCGCATCACGGCTAAATCCGTCGGCCTGAGCGCGCCCGAGACGGCGGACGTTCAGGACGCCGCCGCCCGCACCCTCGCATTGCAGATCGTCGAGGACGGAGGAGCCGCGCTGGCGGTCTACCGCGAGCCTTTCGGCGGGACACCCGCGGTGCTCGCCGCCCTCCCCATCGATCGCGTCGAGCCGACGCCCTACCAGCGGGACCCTTCGGAGCCGCACGTCAAGCGGCTGATGACCGTCATCGAGACGCTCGGTCGCTTTCTCGATCCCATGATCACCGTGCGGCATGTCGTGAACGGGTCATCCACCAGGTATTGGACGCCGAACGGGAATCACCGGCTGCAGGCGATGCGCAAGCTGGGCGCGAAGTCGGTCATCGCGCTGGTGATTCCGGATCCGGACGTCGCGTTCAAGATCCTCGCGCTCAACACCGAGAAGGCGCACAACCTCAAGGAGAAGTCGCTCGAGACGATCCGGATGCTGCGCGCGCTCGCCGAGGAGCGAAGCGCGAGCACCGAGCGCGAGCACGCCTTCGAGTTCGATCAGCCGGCCTTCCTCACGCTCGGCGCGGCCTACGAGCAGCGGCCGCGCTTGAGCGGCGGCGCCTACAATCCGGTCCTGCGCCGCATCGACGAGTTCCTCGACGAACGTCTGCCGCGGGCGCTGAAGGAGCGGACGCGGCGCGCCGGGCTCCTGCTGGCGATCGACGATGAGGTGACCGCGATCGTCGACAAGCTGAAGAAGCGCGGCCTGACCAGTCCGTACCTCCGCCCATTCGTGGTCGCGCGAATCAATCCGATCCGCTTCTCGACGTCGACCGACTTCGACTTCGACGATGTCCTGGGGCGGATGCTGAAGAACGCGGTCAAGTTCAACGTCGACAAAGTCCGCCAGGAAGACGTCGTGCGTGCCGGCGGCGGTCCGGCTGAGGATGCCGAAGGGTGAATTCATGACGAAGCGGCTGACCGTTCTCCTGCTGATCGGTGGCGTCCTGCTGCAGGCGCAATCTGCCGGCCTCCCGGAGCCCGTCCGCAAGGCGGCCGAGCGCATTACTGCGGAAGGCCTGGCCCGCGATCTCGAATACCTCTCGTCTGATGCCCTCAGGGGCCGCAACACGCCGTCGCCCGGCTTCGATCAGGCGGCGGGGTTCATCGTCGGACGCGTGCAGAAGGCCGGTCTGGAGCCCGTGGGGGACGACGGCACGTACTTTCAGCACTACACGATGCGCGAGTCACAGGTCGACACGGCGGCCGCGTCGATCGAGATAGGTGGTCAGCGCTTTCGCTTCGGCGAGGACTTCGTCATGCGCGCCTTTGCCGGGCCGGTCACTGGAAAGCTGGCGGTCGTGTACGTCGGCCACGGCTGGACGGTTCCTGGCAAGAACATCGATCCGTTCGAGGGCGTCGACGTGAAGGGCAAGATCGTCCTCGCGCACGGACCTCGTGCGCTGCCGAAGGGGGTCGACATTCCCTTGATCGGTCGCGTCAACGTCGGCGCCACTACCGTGTTCGCCGAGGCGCAGCGCCGCGGCGCCGCCGCCGTCGTCTTCATCGCCCAGGCCAGCGCGCTGAAAGCCTGGTCGCAGGCGCAAGACCAGAACACGACTCAGCGGGAGCTCCACCCGATCGTGCCGTCCGCTTACGCCGCGGTGCCGATCACATCGATGATGATTGCGCCGCAGGTGACGACCGCGCTGATGGCGGGCGAGCGCGTCGACGGCGCTGCGCTGGCGGCCCAGGCCGAACTGCAGGACTATCCCGAGTCGTTTCAGCTCACGAAATCGATTGCCGTCAACGTTCCCGCAAAGACCACGATTGAGCATCGGCCCTACAACGTGGTCGCGATCCTGAGGGGCAGCGACCCGGTACTGAGCCAGGAATATCTCGTGGTCGAGTCGCATCTCGATGGCGCGGTCGGAACGCGCGCGGTCAACGGAGACGACATCTACAACGCGGCAGACGACAACGCGTCAGGCAGCGCCGGCACGCTGGCGATCGCGGAAGCGCTTGCGGCAGGGCCCCGGCCAAAGCGCTCGATCATCTTCCTCTGGGACAGCGGCGAGGAGCGCGGGCTCTGGGGCACCCGTTTCTTCGTCTCGCGCCCGCCGGTCCCGCTCGAACGAATCGTGGCCGAGTTCAATATCGACATGATTGGCGCCAACCGTGCGCCGGGCTCGCCGGACGCCGATGCGGCCGACACGACCGGCCCGAACGAGGTCTACATGATCGGTCCGGGCGTCCTCAGCGCCAGCGTCGACGCACTGCTGGAGTCGGCGAACCGGAGCTACCTGAACCTCCGCTTCAACCGCGAGCACGACCGCGACGGCAGCGAGTTCTTCTATCCGCGCAGCGACGCCGGTCCGTTCCTCGAACGCGGCATCCTGACGATTGGCTTGACGACGGGCATGCACACCCGGTATCACGGGCCCGCGGATGAGGCGCGGTTTCTCGACCCGAACAAGATGCAGGCGATCGCGCGAACGGTCCTGGTCATGGCGTGGACCCTGGCCGACTCGCCCGAGCGGCCGCGGATCGACAAGCCGATGCCGGCGATCGTGCCGAACTACAAGTAGGGAGTCGCAGGCGCGATCGTTAGCCGGCCGCCATGCTCGTCACGAGCTGCTGGGCTCGCCTGCTCTCAACCCCTTCGACGGGGACCCGCGCTTCGCGGCGTGGAGAACACTTACAACTTGTCCGCCGGGCTCTTCACGCCAAGGCCGCCTCGGTTCAGCACATGCGTAGTTCGAGGCACTCCATCAATCGGAGTCCGGCTCCGTACAACAGTGCGGCGACGATCCAGGGCACTCCGGAGAGCCTGCCCCAGTACGGCGCGCACTTCGGCGCGCGTGAGCACGACGGGAAGGCGTGTGGGTGTGCGAGCTCTGACGATGGACGGCAGCGGAGGGAGGGGCGCGGCGAGGACCGC
Organism: uncultured Acidobacteriota bacterium; assembly: GCA_963776315.1. GTDB lineage: Bacteria > Acidobacteriota > Vicinamibacteria > Vicinamibacterales > 2-12-FULL-66-21 > DATBJJ01. The sequence goes on along the minus strand of CAVZMJ010000023.1, from coordinate 94,351 downwards.
GCGGTGGAGGAAGAGGAGTGCACACAGAGCCTGGTTCTGGGTGGAGACGCTGACTTGGCGATCGGTGGCGAGGGACGACAGGAACCGCCCGACCGTTTCTGGGCCCAGTTCACGCGGGTGGCGTTTTCCATTGAAGACGATGAAGCGGCGGACCCAGAGGCAGTAGGCCTCTTCGGTGCGTCGGCTCAGGTGATGGAGGCGGCATGTGGCGCGGAGCTGGTCGAGGAGACGTGGCGGTTGGTGCGGTTGGGTGTGGTCCATGGACACGGGAAGGAGCGAAACCCGTGCCGGCGCGAATCTGGCCGGAAGGGCGCAGTCTCGGCGTGAGGCGTGGCAGATTCTGCGATAGAGTCGGGCGGCAGCGGACGCAGAATCTGCGAGGGTCGCCGGGATCGGGCGACGTGGTTACCAGCACGGGGGCGGCGACATTACACCGACCGGCATAACATTCGTACGACCTGGGCATGGCTTCTCGAACCCCTGTTCCGCAGGTGCGGCCTTTGGTCGAAAATGGGCTCAGGATTGGACGGGTTAATTACCAGTTAGGCGGACCGCATCCATCTACACAACGTCTCACTGACGAGCCGTGATACTCCGTCGGATTGTCTTCCGCTTCCCGCTCGATTCTGTTTATGACGCCTGCACCGGTCACCGCATCCGCCAGTCCGTTCCACTCCCGAACCGATCGAGTTCGGACATCGTACCGCCATGCTATCGGCCTGCTCCTCCTGGCGGTGTCGGGCTGTTCGCCGTTGGCGACGACCAGGGAATCTGGTGGCAGCACCCATGTGTTTGCCTGGGCCTGGGACGTCGACAAGGACGCTGACGATTTTCTGGCGGTCGTGGACGTGGATCGCCGTTCGGCAACCTACGGGCAGGTCGTCCGCACGTTGCCGGCGCCGGGCGGGCGCGGCGCGCACCACGTCGAATACGAGATGTCCACGAGCCAGCTCTTTGCCAACTCGTTCGAGACGGGGCACACGTTTGTCTTTGACCTCAGCGAGCCAGTGCGCCCGCGCCTGGTCAGTGACTTCGGCGATGCGGGACCATATTCCCATCCACACAGTTTCGCCCGCACGCCAAGCGGTACTGTGCTCGCCACCTATCAAGGTCTCGCGGCCGATCATCGCGCAACGGGCGGACTGGTTGAACTGGACAGCCGTGGGCGAATGCTCCGCGCCACGAGCGCGGCCAGCCCTCTCGATCGGGATATTCGCCCATACAGTCTGGCCGTGGTCCCCCAACTCGACCGCGTTGTCACAACCTCGGCCGACATGCACGGAATCACAGTCGGGCGGTCGGTTCAGGTGTGGCGCCTTTCCGACCTGACCCTGCTGCACACCGTGCTGCTGCCGCCCGGACCGCGCGGCAACGAGCAGCTGCATCCCGCCGAAGTGCGAGCCCTTGGCGATGGAAGATCGGTGATGGTCGCAACGTTTCGCTGCGGGCTGTACGTGCTCTCCGAGCTCGACGGAGTTCCCGTCGCCAAACTTGCGCGTTCCTTCCCGTGGTCGCCGGTGTCGGGAGAGGACACGGATTGTAATGTTCCCGTGCGGTCTGGTCGTTTCTGGGCCCAGCCCGTCGGCACCACTGGATCAGTAGTCGTGATGGATGTGTCCAGACCGGAAGAGCCGGTGATCGTGGACGAACTCCCTTTCGGCGTCGATGCCCGCCCACACTGGCTCGCGCTCGAACCCGGAGGAAGGCGCATCGTGATGACCGGCGGAGGAACGCTGGCCGGTGGCGTTTACCTGATCGACATGGATCCGGAGACCGGAAAGCTCAGGCTCGCGGGCGATCTTCCAGCCACGGGGTCCGGGATTGCCGGAATCCGATTTGACCGTGATGAGTGGCCCCATGGCAAGACCGGTCCGGCTTTCGCGCATGGAGCTGTGTTTAGTCCCGTGAAATGAACTCGATCATCGGAAAGTACCGATGGAGGCGCGTTGGATCGACATAACGCAGCTGATCGGCTTTCACCAAGGGCTGCCTAACCTCCAAAATGCAGCCGACGCGCCGCGTGCCGCTTGGCGGCGCGCGGCTGATTTGGCGTCGTTAGGCCGAGGACATTCGTGGATCGCTTGATCGAGTTCGACACCGTTCGCGTTGTCGCGTTGGTCGGATCAGCCGAATCGCACGTGGCCGTTTCAGGTGCCGATCGTCCGCCGCAAGTGGGCGATCTCGGAACGGTGGTTCACCTCGTCCCGACAACTGACCCTGACCATTCCGGCACGCGGTATATCGTCGAATGCGGCGATGGTCCGCGCCCGATATGGATCGCCGAATTCGGACGAGACGAGTTGGCCATCGAGTCGGCTTCTGGGGAGTAAGCTACGCGACATCCGGCCGCCAACAAGCGTTTGCAGCCGTCGGCGGCTGGTGCGATCATGAGCGCCGCGGCTGAACGCGGCCGTTCGACGGACGTGGTGTAGCGGACGTCACGGAAGGGGGCTGGAGTGGGTTCGATCCTGAGTGATGCCGACCGAACGGCGATCCGAAAGCGGATTGATTCCGTGACGAGCACCTCCGCGCCTCGTTGGGGCCGGATGGAGGCCAAGGCCATGCTTGCCCACCTAAGGCAGTCGGCACGCATGGCTCTCGGCGAGCTGCCAGTCGCATGTAAGAGCAAGCGGTTGTTTCAGGTATTCCCAATCAAGCATCTCATCCTGCACGTCGTGCCGTTCCCGAAGGGCGCGCCGACTGCGCCGGAGTTGTTGGTTCCCGTCGAGGGGGATTTGGACGCAATTCGGTCTGAGCTCGTGTCCTTGGTAGAGCGCATTGGAGCAGGGCCGCGAGAAGGCGATGGACCGGTTCACCCGTTATTTGGCCGGCTCTCGTTCGAGGAGTGGGGTGTGGCGACCTACAAACACACCGACCATCACCTGCGGCAGTTCGGGGCATAGCGTACGGCCGCCGGTCGGGAGACTTGCGGCGTTCTGCAGGTAACGCGCCGGACGTTAGGCGTCACGAGCGTACCGCTGGCAGGAGCCGGAGTACGGGCCTGCCGAGCTCTTCGCGGCGATGTCACCTCTTGACCACCACCCGCGGCGACGCCGGGCACCTGACACGTGCGTGAAGCTGTCGGGGTCGCTGGCGTTACTGCGGCCACCCGTCGCGCGGCAGCCCTTTGATCACGTTCAGCGCGTTGCGGTAATAGACCTTCTTCAGCACATCGTCGGGCAGGTTCATGCCGTACAACTTCCAGAAGGCGTGATAGTCCCGGTAGTAGTCGAAATACTCGTCGGCGGTCTCGAACACGCGCCAGTAGTACGGGTATTCCTCCGGCTGGAAGGCGTCCTTCCCGAACAGGATCCGGTCCTGATACTTGATGAAGAACTCGCGCGCGGCACGCGGCTGGCGGCCGAGGTCGTAGAGGATCGCGCCGACTTCGACGACGACGTTGGGGTAGGTGTCGAGGAGCGCGGCGGCCCGCTTCAGGTCGTTCGCGTGCCAGCCGAAGTGCGCGGCGATGAAACGCGTTTTCGGGTGCTTGCGAAAGAGGTTGTTGCGCTCCGTCATCAGCTCCTCGAACGTGACCTGGCCCGGTTGGTTGTTACGGCGGTTGGCGAAGAGCGAGAGCTCGAGCCAACGCTCGTTGTGGAGGTCCAGGGGCTGGAAGAACTCCTGCGGCTCGGCGGTGTGGATGAAGACCGGGAGATCCAGCCGCGGGAACGCGTCCCAGATCGGATCCAGTTCCGGATCGTCCACCTTGAGGCGACCTCCATCGGGCTTGCGAATGTTGAGCCCGAAGCTCTTGGCGATCTCGCCGACGCCGACGGCGCCGGCCTTGATGTCGGCTTCGAGCTGCTGCACGGCCTTGTCGCCCCATCCTGGACCGACGTTGCGAAAGTCGATGCCGGCGAGCACGCGGAAGCGATCCTTGTAGGGGCTGGCGTTGATGGCCTGGAGCGCGCGGGTCAGACGATCGCCCGACGAATTGTCGGCGCTCACCAGCACACGCACGTTGAGCTTGTCCATCGCAGAGACGACGTTGGCGATCGACTCGGGCGACGTCAGCCCCGGAGGATGCCCGTGCACGTCGATTGCCGGGAACTTCGCCTTCGGCACCGGGTGCACGTCGGTGACGAGCGTCGACTTTGGACGGTAGTCGACGATGCTCGGCGGCGGCGTGTCCGGCGCCTGACACGTGCCCGGACGTGTTTCGGTCGTGCCGGGCGGGCATTCCTCCCCGGGCTTGATGCTCGTCCGGGCGCCGCCCGGCCCCTGCCGTGCGGCAGTCACGGCGCCGACGGCGGCGAGGGTCACCAGGGCGAGCACGACTGTCGATCGGGGCATAGTGTCTCCTGTCGTGCTGACGGCGACGTCAGCCGATATCCCCCTAGTCTACAGGCACCTCACCGTTTCACGGCGACCGACCGAACGGTCCATAATCTCACCGCGCGGGCGCCGGCCGGCGACCTGATGGGAGTGGCACGATGAAGACCCTGCTGACACGACGTTCGACACGCGGTCCGGGAACGCCTCGAGGACTGCCGCGCTCCATCGTGGCGACGATCGACGCCAGCAAGATTCTTGGCGTCCGGGCAGGCGGCCGATCGGATCACCGCTTCATCGGCGTGTGGCCGATCGTCGTGGACGGACGCGTCTTTGTTCGTTCGTGGACGCTGAAGCCTGACGGGTGGTACAGGACGTTTCTCGACGACCCGCTGGGCACGATTCAGGTCGGCGACCGAGAGGTGCGGGTGCGTGCGGTTCGCGTCAGGAGCACTCGCATCCTCGACGCCGTCGAGCGCGCGTACGCGCAGAAGTACCCGACGCCTGGATCGCGCACGTACGTCCGTGGCTTTCGCACCAAGCGACGGCGCGAGACGACCATCGAGTTCGTGCGCCGCTAAGTGGCGGACTGCGACGTCGGACCGACCTTCGCGCGGACGAACAGCACCAGCGCCCCTGCGCGCGTGGTGACCCGAACATCGGTCACGTATCCCAGCCACTCCGCCTGATCGCGGTCGGCCAGCAGCCGGTGGATGTCGATCCGGATGCGGTCATCTTCCATGCTGACACCCGGTGGCAGCGTCACCATGGCAGGGAGCGTCGATGCCGCCATGGCGACGAACTTGGACGGGTGCGAGAGTTTCAGCCCGACGACGGGACGCTCGGGAAAGTGCGGCTGATCCTCGATCGCGAGCGTGACGGGGATGGCCGGAAGAAACGCCGCGCCCGACAGCCGGATGCGGGCGGTCACACGATTGCCCTCCTCGGTCTGGATCCGGACTTCGCGGACCTTGCCTCCGTCTGGAAGCAGCCCCGCAATGAGCTCGTTGATCAGGCGATCCGAGACGGGTATTGTCACCGCGACTTCTGCTCCAATGAAATCCGGAAAGCCGGCCTGGTGCTGCCGCCGGAGGAGGTCGTGAATCGCAGGGTGCATGCACGCAAAGTAACACACTGTTGCACAATATCTTTGCGCGTTCGGATAGCGCGCCAGATATGCGGAGGGCGGATCTGGATTAGCGGAGAAGTGAACGCCGTCTCTTCACTACAGACTCCGTTGCCCCACGGGAGCAAAGAACCATGACCGATGAGAAAGCGTGGCGGGATCTGGTGGGGAAGCTGCTGGCCTGGGAGGACGCGCACGTCGGCTTCGAGGCCGCCGTCGCGGGCATCCCGCTGAAGCTTCGTGGCGTGCGGCCTCCAGGCGCCCCGCATTCGGCCTGGGAGATCGTCGAGCATCTGCGGCTCGCGCAGTTCGACATCCTCGACTTCTGCATCAACTCCCATTACGAGGAGAAGAAATGGCCGGACGACTACTGGCCGTCGACTGTCGCGCCACCGTCCAAGGCCGCCTGGGACGCGAGCATCGCGCAGTCTCTTCGCGACCGCCAGACGCTGCAGAAGCTCGCCGCCAACCCGAAGATCAAGCTGACGGCCCGGATTCCTCACGGCTCAGGCCAGACTTACCTGCGCGAGCTCGTGCTCGTTGCCGATCACGCCGCCTATCACGTCGGCCAGCTGGTGCTCGTGCGGCAGCTGCTCGGGATCTGGAAGGTGAAACGGCAGTAGCGGAGCCGGTCCGCTCTCTGAGGTCGAAGCGCTGCGTTCGGTGTCTAAGCAGCGCGTATGACGATCGTTCTCCCGTTGCGAGTGCTGCTGGTCGCGCTGATGATTGGGACGTCACTGGTCGGCGGATGCCGTCAGCCTGGTAACTTTCAGCCGACCGATGAAATCGGTGAGTGGCTGCAGAGAGTGTGGTAGCTCGTGCTCGTGTTACTGCTTCGCGTGGCCGGCTGCATTACCGCGACCGCGTTCCTGGCGATCTTCCTCCCGGTGGAGTGGATGGCGTCGACCCACCGTTGGCTCGGCCTCGGCGAGTTTCCGCGGGCGCCGGTCGTCGACTACCTTGCCCGCTCCGTCGCCGCGCTTTATGGCTTCCATGGCGTGCTGCTGCTCATCATCTCGCGAGATCCAGTCAGGTATCGAGTCATCGTCTCGTATGTCGCAGTGATGAACATCCTCTTTGGCCTCATCGTCTTTGCGATCGACGTGCATGCGGGCCTGCCGACCGTATGGACAGCACTCGAGGGACCTCCGATCGTGCTCTTCGGCATTGTCCTCGCGTTCCTGAACCGGTCCGCGAGAAGTGATAGCCTGACGTAGGCCTATCGTGACCGGCCGAGGGGCGTTGGATGGCGAACGGCAAGGTGTGTCCGGCCTGCGGCAAGGACATCGGCGTGTGGGCGATCGTCGCAGCCGGTCTGCCGAGCCGCATTCGGTGCCCCCACTGCCAGGCCCTGCTTCGCTACGACGGCACATACGCGCTCATGGCGCTGCCGTTTGCGATCGTGATGCTGTCAGCACTCATCGTTCATGAGGTGGCGGTCGACGTTGGGATGGCCCGGCCGGGCTTGATCGTCGTGATCCAGGTGCTTCTAACCTGGGTTCCCGTCGAGTTCCTGCTGGCTCTGTACTTGCGGGACCACCGCAAGCTTCATTTGGTGAAGCCTCGACCGGGTTCTCCGACCGGGGCATAGCGCGTTCGACTGAACGAGTTGAGCCATTGGCATAGACCGACAGGGTTGAGATGAGCGCAAGCTACGAAACAGGACTCCTCTCCATTCCAATCAAGCCGAAGACGCCTGACGACGAGCAGAGGCTAGCGAAGGCGCTCGAGCAGCTGACCGCCGAGGACCCCACTATCCGGGTCCAGATCGATCAGCATTCCCGCGAAGTTGTCCTGGGAGGGACGGGAGAGCTCCATCTCGAAATCATCGTCGACCGGTTGAAACGTGAATTCAATGTCGATGCGAGCGTGGGCAGCCCCCAGGTCGCGTATCGGGAGGCGCTGACCCGGCCTGCCGAGGGCGAGATGAAATACGCCTTGCACGTGGGAGGCCACGGCCACTATGCGCATGTGAAGCTTCGCCTGCTCGGTGCACCGCGCGGCAAGGACTATGTCTTCGTGAACTGCATCGCGGGTGGTTCCATTCCCTCGGAGTTCATCGAATCGGTCGAGGCCGGCGTCAGAGAAGCACTCTCTCGAGGAGTCGTTGCCGGCTATCCCACCGACGGCGTGCAAGTCGAGCTCTATGACGGTTCGTATCACGATGTCGACTCGACGAGGGAGGCCTTCAGGATCGCCGGCTTCCTCGCGGCGAGGGATGCCGTCCAGAAAGCGGCGCCAGTTCTGCTCGAACCCGTGATGCTGTTGGAGGTCGATGTTCCTGAAGAGTGGGTCGAGGATGTGATTGCGAACATCGTCGGCCGGCGCGGGGCGATCGACTCGCGCCGGGACCGGGATGGCACGTGCGTGCTTCTGGCGCGCGCGCCGCTGGCGGAGCTCTTTGGCTACGCGACCGACCTCAGGGAGCGGACTGCCGGGCGTGGGGCGTTCAAGACGCGGTTCTATCGTTATCAGCCCCGTCGTGTCGCGGGCGGTGAAGACGAGGGGCGTGAGTCCATGGTGGGCGCTCCGCTCAGACCTAAGCCGAACCTTCGCGTGTCCGGCGTGGCACTGCCTGAACCAGACGACGGCCCGGACGACGACCAAAACGACGGCCTGCTGTCGGTCTGAACCGGTCGTCTTTCCTTCACTGGCCGCCGAACGATGCTGGCGGGGATCCTGATTGTCGCCACGGCTGGCCTGTGTGCCTGGCTCGCATCTGGTCGCACCGATCGGTACGACGACTCTGACGACTCCGGTTTATTTGTCGATCGCCCAGGTCCGCGGATACTGTGTTCCGCGGAGGATGCGCCCGTGAGCCTGACGATCGTGTCGAGAAGACTCTTGGTGCTGTGCGCTGTTGGCGCGGTGTGGATTCTGCCTGGCGCGGCCTGGCAGAGCGCCTCGCTCGACGGTCTCCTGAACGCGACGACGTTCCGAAACATCGGCCCGTTTCGCACATCCGCGTGGGTGACGGAGATCGCGGTACCCGAGACTCCCGCGCGCGACCACCTTTACACCATCTACGCGGCGACTCGCACCGGCGGTCTCTGGAAGACGGCCAACAACGGCATCACGTGGGACCCGATTTCGGACAGCGTCGAGGTCGCCGCCGTCGGCGCCGTCGCCGTCGCGCCCTCCAATCCCTCGATCGTCTGGATGGGCACCGGCGATCAGGCGAACGCGCGCTCGTCGTATTCGGGCAAAGGCGTGTTCAAGTCCACCGACGCCGGCAAGACCTGGCAGCCCATGGGACTTCCCGACAGCCATCACATCGCACGCATTGTCATCCACCCGGTCAATCCGGAAATCGTCTACGTCGCCGCGATGGGGCACCTCTTTTCGAGAAACGAGGAACGGGGCGTCTTTCAGGACGAAGAACGGCGGCAAGACGTGGGACAAGGTGCTCTACGTGGACGATGGCACTGGCGCAATCGACCTCGTGATCAACCGCAAATCGCCAGACACGCTCTATGCGGCGATGTACGAGAAGCACCGGACACCATGGCAGCTGGTGCTCGGCGGCCCTGGCAGCGGCGTCTATCGGACAGACGATGGCGGAAACAACTGGCGGAAGCTGGGTGGCCTTCCGACCGGCAACGTAGGACGCATCGGCCTCGACATTCAGCAGAAGAACCCGAACATGCTGACCGTCATCGTCGAGAACCTGAACCCGCGGAAGGAGGGCATGCCGGCGCGGATCGACGCATGTCAGGCGACGAGCGCGCGAGGCGGGGGCCCGGCGGCCGGCGGAAGGGCCGGACGCGCCGGCGGACCCATGGGCAACGAAGTCTACCGCAGCGAGGACGGCGGCCGGGCGTGGAGGAAGTTGCACGGCGACGACATCGACGTCGCCGGCTCGAAGGCGCCGTATTCGTTCAACCAGATCAAGACCAACCCGGCCGATCCGTCGCAAATTGTCGTGACGAGCGATTCGATGTACGAGTCGCGCGACGGCGGCAAGACCTGGACCTGCGACTTCTTCCGCGGCGTGTTCGGCGACTATCGCGCGATCTGGTGGGACGAGCAGGACCCGCAGCGGATCATGCTCGGGAGCGACGGCGGCGTGAACGTCTCGTACGATGGGGGTCGTACGGCCGACTACTTCCTGAACAAGCGAATCGGCGAGGTGTACACCGTGGGTGTCGACATGGACGACCCCTACAACGTCTACGGCGGGTTGCAGGACCACGATTCGTGGAAGGGGCCGAGCAACTCCCGTGGCGGCATGATCACGCTCGAGGACTGGACGACCGTCGGCACCGGCGACGGCATGTACAACCAGGTCGATCCGACCAACTCGCGCTGGGTCTACAACAGCTTTCAGACCGGCGGCCAGCGGCGGTTCGATCAGATGACTGGACAGGCGACGAACATCCAGCCGCAGCGTCCGCCCAACACGGCGGCGCTGCGCTACAACTGGATCACGCCAATCATTCTCTCGCCACACAATCCGCAAATCGTCTATACCGGCTCGCAGGTCCTGTTCCGCTCGCTCAATCGCGGCGACGCGTGGCAGGAGATCAGCCCGGACCTGACGACAGCGGATGCGACGAAATGCGGGCTCAACTCAGGTTACGTCCCGTACTGCACCATCACGTCCATCTCGGAGTCGCCGCTCACCGCCGGCGTCATCTGGGTGGGGACCGACGATGGCAAGGTGCAGGTGACACGCGACCATGGGGCGACGTGGGCTGACGTGACGTCAGCGGTTGCGGCGGCCGGCGGTCCGGCCGATCGCTACGTGAGCCGCGTATTCGCGTCGCCACACGACGCGGGCACCGCGTTTGTGGCCAAGAACGGCTTTCGGAACGACGACTTCCGGCCGTTTCTCTATCGGACGACCGACTTCGGCAAGACATGGGCGGCGCTCTCGTCGAACCTCGTCGCGTCGCCGATTAACGTCGTGGTGCAGGATCGAAAGAACCCGAATCTGCTGATCGTGGGGAACGACCTGGGCGTGTGGGTGTCGATCGATGCGGGCGGTGGCTGGTGGCGGCTCAAGGCGAACCTGCCGACTGTCCCGGTGCACGACCTGACCGTTCACCCGCGCGAAAACGATCTGGTGCTTGGCACCTACGGTCGAGCCATCTTCATCGGTGACATCACGCACGTGCAGGAGCTTTCGGCCGAGGTCCTCGCGAAGCCGTTCCACCTGTTCGCCGTCGAGCCGCGGACGGCGTCAACTTTCGCGCGCAGGGGAACTTTCACTTGTTCGGCAACGCCTACATCGAAGCGCCGAACGAGCCCGATGCGCTCGTAATCAGCTACTCGCTGCGTGCGAAAGACGACGCGGGTGCAAGGGTGACGATCACCGACGTCAGGGGCGCAGAGATCGCGCAGATCAAGGGACCGTCGGAAGCCGGGCTGAACCGCGTGCAGTGGAACATGAGGGCCGGGGCGGCGGCGACAACCGGCCGCGGTGGGCGCGGCGCTGGGGGACCGACGCTGCCGGCGGCGGAGTACCAGATCACGGTCGAAGTGGGCGGGATGAAGGAGATGACCGTCGGCCGGATTCGGGAGCGGATCAGGTAGAGAAAGAACACCGAGTTTCACGTGACGCCCAGCCAGCTGTTGTCGCTGATCCCCGCACAATCCTGACGTCGGTGGTGCCCCGGGGCGTGGCCGTCCCAATGCCGAGCACGACGAACAGCGTGATGCGCTGTCCTCGAAGTATGCTGGAGCTTTGGTGCCGAGACGCCAGGAGTGCAGGATGCGTTCAGACCCGGGCGCCTGATTCTCAAGGTGTCGGCAGCGGTCGCGGCCGCCGCTGCCGCGGCGTGCGCCCTGTCCAAGCCACCGCACGCGGCACCGTCTGCAGTCCCGCCGCCGCCGGCGTTCATCCTGGGCGAGTTCGTCGACGATTACGGCAGCCGCCACACGGTTTCCGCCGGCGAATGGTTTCATCATCCGGCCAGCCGCTATCGCATCCTGACGTGGAATCCCGAACGACAGTACGTGATCGCGCAGAACGCGCCGTCGAATCTCCGGGCGGCGAACCTCTGGACGAGGATCGACTGGATGCCGTTGTCGGGCACGCCGCCATACGAGTGGGCGTTCTGTATGAGCGCGTACGAAGAGCCGACCGCCGCAGCTGCCGAGGCGATCGAGACTGCACGACGCGAGCAGCCGAAGACCGGCTGCAACGGGTTTCCATTTTCGCGGATGCGACGAGTGCAGACCGGCACGGACTGACGCGGCATGCCTGATCTTGCAACCGAGTTCGGCCCGATCGACATCTACCTCTTCGATCAGCTCCTTCGCGGGCGCATCGCGCCGGGCATGCGGATAGTCGATGCCGGCTGCGGCAGTGGCCGTAACCTCGTCTACCTCTTGAGGAACGGCTACGACATCTTCGGCGTGGACGAAGATGCCCGGGCGATTGCCTCGGTCCGCGACATTGTCCGGCAGCTTGCGGCGGGCCTGCCCGGGACGAACTTCCGGCACGAGCCCGTCGAGCACATGAGTTTCCCGGACGCCTTCGCCGACGTGGTGTTGAGTAGCGCGGTCCTGCACTTCGCGAAAGACGAGGAGCAGTTCGACGGCATGGTGCGGGAGATGTGGCGCGTGCTGAAGCCAGGGGGTCTTCTCTTCTGCAGGCTCGCCTCGGACATCGGCATGGAGACCAGGATGCAACCAGTCCGAGGCCGGCGGCACCTGTTGCCCGACGGATCCGAACGCTATCTGGTCGACGAGCAGTTGCTCCTCGATCTCACACGCAATCTGGGTGGGAGGCTGGTGGACCCGCTCAAGACCACCGTCGTCCAGGATCAGCGGTGCATGACGACATGGGTAGTGAGAAAGCACGCATGATTCGACGATCCGAACGCCCCGCGGTGACGTCGAGCTCGGATCGTGCGGGGACGTTTCCCGGTGCTCGCGGGGCCTCGCCTTCGCAAGCGTCGGCGCACCCCCGCTCGCTCTCGCGCGGCTACTCCCGCCTTCGCTGAAGCTTCGGCGGGCCGCCGTAGCCTTGGCGGAGGCTGGCCGCGCCGCGCTCGGGCCGCAGGCGCTCTGCTAAGATCGTCGCGTTCGCCGTCTTTGAGCCGCTCGACGACACCACATGAGCACGGATCTCTGGACCACTGTCGATCGCTACCTGAGCGACCATCTCGTTCCGGCGGATCCGGCGCTCGACCATGCGCTCGCGACGAGCGCGACGGCCGGGCTCCCGGAGATCGCGGTTTCGGCGACTCATGGTCGACTGCTGCATCTCCTCGTGAAGATTCTCGGCGCGCGGCGCATCCTCGAGATAGGTACGCTCGGTGGATACAGCACGATCTGGCTCGCGCGCGCTCTGCCTCCCGGCGGTCACCTCATCACGCTCGAGTTCGATCCGAAGCATGCTGACGTGGCCCGCGCCAACATCGGCAACGCCGGCTTGTCCCGCATGGTGCAGGTCCGCGTGGGAACGGCCCTCGACACACTGCCTCAGCTCGCTGCGGAAGGGCGAGGCCCGTTCGACCTCATCTTCATCGACGCCGACAAGGTCAACACCCCGGCGTACTTCACGTGGGCGCTGACCTTGTCGAGGCCGGGAAGCCTCATCATCGTCGACAACGTGGTGCGCGACGGCGCCGTGGCCGACCCGTCGACCACGGATCCCAGCGTGCAGGGCATGCGCCGGTTCTTCGAGCTCGTTCAAGCAGAGCCGCGCGTCGAAGCGACGGCAATCCAGACCGTCGGGATCAAGGGCTACGATGGCCTGGCGATTGTACGTGTGACCGATGCAGCAAAATGACGGCATGACGCCCCAGATTCGGGAGCTCGTGGAGCGAGTCTGGGAATACCACCATCTCGGTCACCCGCTGTCGAAGGCTGACGCCATCCTCGTCCTCTGCAGCCACGACATCGCTGTCGCAGAGCGCGGCGCCGAGCTCTATCTCGACGGCTGGGCGCCGCTGCTCATCTTCTCCGGCGGCCTTGGCACCATCACCAGGCATCTGTGGACGGAGCCGGAAGCGAACCAGTTTGCGGCAATTGCCGAGGGCATGGGTGTACCCGAGCGCGAACATGCTCATCGAGAACCGCTCGACGAACACCGGCGAAAATGTTTTATTCACCAGGCAACTGCTCGCCGATCGCGGGCTCGATCCTCAGTCGTTCATCCTTGTGCAAAAGCCGTACATGGAGAGACGCACCTTCGCGACGTTCATGAAGTGCTGGCCGGAGAAGCGGGCGATCGTGACCTCGCCGCAGGTTTCGCTCGGTGAATATCTCGAGAAGTATTCGAACGACGAGCTGTCGATCGACGAAGTCGTGAGCATCATGGTGGGAGATCTGCAGCGGGTAAAGTTGTATGCGGACCTTGGCTTTCAGATTCCCCAGGACATTCCGGCACATGTGTGGGAAGCGTTCGAGGCGTTGGTTGCTGCGGGATACGACAAACGCCTCGTCCGGGTGTGACCCGTAGGCTCAGGGCTCAAGGCTCAGGGCCCAGGCAAAAATCTTCGAGAGCGTACTCCAAGATCTTGCCTGAGCCCTGAGCCCTGAGCCCTGAGCCCTGAGCCTGAGCCCTGAGCCCGACCTACTGCTGCGACGTCGAGGGCTTCCTGCCCATCTCCGCCTTCAGCACTTCGACCGCCTTCTCGATCTGCGCGTCGCGGCCCTTGATGAAATCGGCGGGCGTGTTGTCGACGTGGACGTCGGGCGGCACGCCGTAGTTCTCCATGTTCTGGCCAGTGACCGTCCACACCCCGCTGCCGGGTGTCCGAATCGCGGCGCCGTTCAGCAATGTGTATGACCCGGTGCCGATGACGGCACCCATCGTCGGGACGCCGACTACCTTGCCGAGGCCGAGCGCCTTGAAGCCCGCGGGGAACATCTCGGCGTCCGAGGCGGAGCGTTCGTTCTGCATCACGACCATCGGGCCGTAGAAGTTCTGCGGCCGCGGCTGCTGGAAACCGGCGTCACGTCCGATGGTGTACTGATACTGGCGCCCAGCCAGGATGCCGAGCAGCTCCTGATCGATGCCGCCGCCACCGTTGAACCGCTGATCGATGACGAGCGCCTTCTTCGTGCGCTGCGCCGCGAGGTCGAGCTGGAACTGGCGCAGCGACGGCGCGTCCATCGCGCGGATGTGCAGGTAGCCGATATCGCCATTGCTCAGTTTCGTGACCATCTCCTTGCGATCGGCCACCCACCGCGCATACTGCAGGTCCCCGAACGCGCCGCCCGCGACCGGCGAGATCGTCACCGGCCACGCGCCCTCCTTTGCGGGCTTGTCGTTCACCATGAAGTGGAACTTGGTGCCGGCCGCGAGCGTGAAGAACTGCCAGTAGTTCTCGCTCGTCTTGAGGTCGCGGTCGTCGACCGCAACCAGGTAGTCGCCCTTCTTGATCTTCAGGTAATCGTGATCGGCCGGCCCGTCCTTGTAGATGTGGGCGACCCTGTAGAACCCTGATGGATCCGCGGCGAGATCGAATCCCGGATGGCGCGTCTGGAGCGCCGGCCGGTCGTCGTTGATCGGCCCGCCGCCGGTGACGCCGGTGTGCGACGCGTTCAGCTGCCCGATCATCATCATCATGACCGTGTTCAACTCATCATCGTCCACCAGGTAGTCGAGGAGCGGCTCGTACGCGGCCTTTGCCGCGTTCCAGTCCGCGCCGTGCATCTTCGAATCGTAGAAGCGGTTCTTCATGATCCGCCAGCCTTCGTTGAACACCTGCGCGCGCAGCGCCTTGCGGTCGACCTCGATGTTGACCGAGTAGGTCACCTGGCGCGCCGAGGCGTTGGCCGCCGGTTCGGCCACAGCCGGCGCTGCGCCGCGGCCGCCACCACGTCCGCCGCCGCCGCCGCGCCCACCGCCTGCCGCTTGCGCCGTTCCGCCGCCGCCGGCCGCGAGATCGATTGGCGCGGCAAAGAGCCCGCTGCCGGAACGGAAGTACAACGTGCGGCCGTCGCGTGCGAACGCCATGTTGCTGCCGCCGCCTCCAGGTCCGCCGGCCGCGGCTCCGCGCCCGCCTCGCCCAGCGGCCGCGTTCTCGGGCGCCGGCGGGACGCGCGTCAGCTGGCCGCTCTCGACGTTGATGACATACATGCCCGCGGCTGCGTCCGGTGCGCCGCCGCGGCCGCCACCAGCCCCTCCGGTGCCAGCGGTCAGCGCGACCGAGTGGCCCTCGGGCGCCGGCGTGAGTCCGCCAATAGCCGTTCCCGGAACGGAGAGCTGACGCGCGCGCCGTGGCAGGCCATTCCAGTCGATGCGAACTTCCGCGGTTTGCGCAGCAGCGGCGCCGGCACCACGGCCCGTGTTCTGCCGCGCGGCGGCTTCGGCCGCGAGTCCTTGCGCTTCGTTGTCGATGTCGCGATCCGTCGGATCGCGATCCTGATCGCGCAGCGACAGCGCCCACAGTTCCATCGTCGTGCTGATGCCGCCCTGCGAGGCGATGCCGTTGTTCGATCCTTCGGAGGAGGTGAAGACCAGGTAACGTCCATCCGCAGTCCAGACGGCGTTCGATTCGGAATAGAGCAAGCTGTCGTCGGAGACGTGACGCTCCTCGCCGCCCGCGATGGGCACGATGTAGACGTGGGAACGAAGCGTCCGATCCTGCTTGGAGAACGCGATCCACTTGCTGTCCGGAGATACAGCGACCGATCCGATGCGGCCCACTTCGCTCGAGGCGACGACGGCCGTTTTGCCGTCGGCGACGTTGTAGCTGTACAGCTTCCGGTCGGCGGCCGTGTACAAGAGCGCCGTCGAATCCGGCGTCCACACGAGCGCGCCCTTCTCGTTGTCGAGATCGGTGATCTTCTTCGGCGTGCGGCCCTCGGGGTCGCTCACCCAGATCTCGTCGCGTCCCGACCGATCGGACACGAACGCGAGGAACTTACCGTCGGCTGACCACTTCGGCGTCTGATTGCGAGACGCCATCTTGTCCGGCGCGACGCGCGTGATGTCTCCGCGCTCGGTCGCGATCGTGAAGATCTGTCCGCGCGCGGAAATGACCGCACGGCGGCCGGAAGGCGAGATGTCGAAGGTGTCGACCTCATTCGCAATCGCCTCGAACTCGACTTCGTTCGTCTTCTCGTCGGAGGCGATGTCCAGCTTGATTTCGCTCGTCTTGCCCGAGGCCACATCCAGCTTCCAGATGCCGAAGTTGTCTTCGTAGACGATGACCTTGCCGTCACTGGACATCGACGGCCAGAAGAGGCTCCCGTCGGTGTGGCGGGTCACCTGCGTTGGCTGTCCGCCCTTGACCGCAATCTTGTAGATGTTGTTGACGCTCTTCCGCACGTCGAGGCTGCCCGGCTGCACGGCCTTCTCGTTGGGCAGCGGATCGCCCACGAAGTAGATCGAGCCGTCGGCGCCCCACATCGGCCAGTAGCGGTTGTACTGCTCGTCGCCGAGGAGCTTCGTGTAGCTCTTCGCGGCCACGTCGGCGATCCAGAGGTCGGCGGCGTAGCTGCCGCGATAGTGACGCCGGGACCACGTGGCTGGATGGCGGTTGAAGACGAGCGACTTGCCGTCTGGTGAAAAACTCCCCCAGTAGCCCCAGTCGAGATTCAGCGACTGCTCCTGTCCGCCCTTCGCCGCGATCTGGTAGAGCGTGGCAACGGACGGAAAGGCGCCCTCACCCCTGGCGGCCCTGAAGATGACCTGCGCGGAGTCGCGCGTCCAGCCGACGACGTCATCGCCGCCTGTGTGATAGGTCAGCCGCCTCGGCGCGCCGCCGGCAGACGAGATGACGTAGACGTCGTTGTTGCCGTAGCGGTTCGACGAGAACGCAATCGACCGTCCGTCGGGCGAGAACCGCGGATACACCTCGCGAGCGAGGTTGTCGGTCAGGCGATGCACGTTCGAGCCGTCCTCGTTCGCCATCCAGATGTCGCCAAGGTAGCTGAAGACGACCTTACCGTCGTGGTAGTCGGGATGCCGGGCCAGCCGGATGGGCGCAGCCGTCGGGAGCGCGGCGCCAAATGCCAGAACGAGTGCAGCAGTCAGGCAGGCGGCGACAGAGGCTCTTCGAACCATACACAACCTCCAGGCGTCGTAAATGGGGTAACTGCCGGGATAGTACACCAAGCTCCGCCGTTTGAGTGCCCCCACGGAGGTCTATACTGGCCGGAGGCGCGGTGCTCGAGCAGTGCTCTTGGGCATGGCGAACGGGAGATCACATGAGCAACCATCTGTCGCGCGAACAGGCCTGGCCGGCATTGCCATTCGACGCATGGTCCGACTCGTGTGCGACGTTGCACATGTGGGCGCAGATCGTCGGCAAGATTCGCCTGCGCGAGAGCGCGCCGATCAATCACGGCTGGCACAGTACGCTCTACGTCACCGCGCGCGGGTTGACGACCTCGCCGATTCCGCACGGCCTGCGCACGTTTCAGATCGATTTCGACTTCATCGATCACGCGCTCGTCATCGACGCGAGCGACGGGATGACGGCGCGTGTGGCGCTCGAGCCGCAGACCGTTGCCGCGTTCTACGGGCGCGTGATGAGCGCGCTCGGCGGGCTCGATCTCGATGTGCACATCTACGCCAGCCCGAACGAGGTGCCCGATCCGATTCCCTTCGCCCGCGACGACGTGCATCGCGCCTACGATGCGGCGGCCGTCAATCGCTTCTGGCGCGTGCTCGTGCAGAGCGACCGCGTGTTCAAGCGGTTCCGCTCCGGGTTCATCGGCAAGTGCAGTCCGGTGCACCTCTTCTGGGGCGCGCTCGATCTCGCGGTCACGCGCTTCTCCGGCCGCACTGCCCCGGAACATCCCGGCGGCATTCCCAACCTGCCCGATCGGGTCACGCGCGAGGCCTACTCGCACGAAGTGAGCAGTGGCGGGTTCTGGGCCGGTGGCGGCCCCATCGCGTATCCGGCGTACTACGCCTACGCCTATCCGGAGCCTGCCGGGTTCGCGGCCGCCAGGGTCGCACCGAGTCAGGCGTTCTACAGCACCGACCTTCGCGAGTTCATCCTGCCCTACGACGTGGTCCGGATGTCGGACGACCCCGACCAGACCCTGCTCGAGTTCCTGCAGTCGACCTACGTCGCCGCCGCGGATCTCGCGAAGTGGGACCGCGCGGCGCTCGAGTCGTCGCCCGTCTGAGGCACGGCGAGCGCCGCTTCGCGCACCAGTACCTGCCCGTGCCACACGAGCGCGGCGAGGTTGGCGATCGACAGGAGGACGCTGAGATCGATGAGCAGCAGGCCTCGCGGCAGCGACCACCCGAGCCCCATGCCGATGCCGTAGAAGAGGTTCATGTTGAGCGCCACGATCAGGCTGACGGCCCAGAAGAGCCGGCGGATGGATGGCCTGAGCCCCGACGCGAGGGCCAGCAGCGGAACCGCCAGCATCATGTGATGTTCGTGCACGCCGACCGACAGCACGAAGAACGCATGGACGATGAATGCCGCGCCGAGCGCATGGACGGCCAAGTCGCCCGAGCGGCGGATTCGCCACAGACTCCAGGCGCTCGCGAGGAGCACTGACGCCGTGCCGATTGGCCGTGGGTTCGGCAGGCCGAGCTCGCGGAACGTGCTGACCGCCATGATCCGGCGAACCGGCGCGAGAAATGCTCCCGCCGTTCCGAGCTGTGGAATCTGGTACCACGCCCGCAGCACGTAGTTGGCAATCCACCAGACGTTGGCCGCGTAGCCCGAAAGAATGTCTCTGCGCGCGTAGAACGACCCGAACGCCAGCCAGACGTTCGGCAGCGCGCCGATGAGCGCGAAGGGCAGGAAGATGACGGCGGCGGTGACGCTGACGCCGATTGCTGCGGCCGCGAGCGCGCGTGTTCCGCCGGTGCGCCACGCGCCCAAGGCGAGAATCGGCGCGACGAGGAGCGCCTGAGGCTTGGTCAACATGGCGATGGCGAGGCTGGCGCCGGCCCATTGAGGCGCGCGCAGGTGCAGCAGTACCAGCGAGGCAATCGCGGGCAGCATCATCAGCGGGTCCAGATACCCCAAGACTTCGCCATTGAGAATGGTGGCGGGGTTGGCCCAGTAGGCGAGCGCCACCCAGTTCGCACGGGCGCGGTCTCCGGTGATCCGCAGAACGGTCCACCAGAGAAACGCCGTCAGCGCGATGCCGAAGAGGAAGCCCGGAATCTTGACGGCGGCGGTGAGCGCGGGCCGGTCCGCGAAGTTGGCGTCGAACAACCGGTACACCATTCCGGCGGCACCGAGCTCGTAAAGTGCGACCGGCGGATAGTCGACCGTCGTCGAATGGTGCATCCAATGCAGCTCGCCGCGCACCGGCGGCTGGCCGCCAACCCCGTAGACCGTCGAGACGTTCTTCGAGGCGGCGATCATCCAGATCTTCCAGGTGAGGACGTCCTCGGTCCCGCGCAGCGGCAGGGCGGCGATGCGGATCGCGGCCACGGTGGCGATGACGGCAATGGCCAGAATCGATGCTGGTGTGGCGCGCGCGGGGGCCGTCCATGTCGTCAAGACTCTACAATAGGCTCGGGGCTCGGGGCTCGGGGCTCGGCGGGCTCGGGGCTCAGGGCTCAAGCAAGAGCATTCAGATCCTAGTCGCGCGATTGAGAACAGAATGCTCTTCCCTGAGCCCTGAGCCCTGAGCCCTGAGCCTTTTTCCCCGTCGCCGCACGGTACAATCAGGACGCCGCCCCACTGCGGCCCAGGATCGTGACCAGACTGTCGACGACCGTCATCCGGATAGACGCGACCCTGGTCGCGCGTTTCTATCAGCAGGCCCGGGCCTCGCGATGGGGCGTATCCGAGCGCGCGTTCACCGCCGCCCTCGAGCGAAGTGCGGCCAAGGCGCTGCCGGACGTGCCACAGGACCGCCAGCGCCTCGAGCGCTATCTCTCGTCGCTGCACCTCGAAGATCTGGCGCTCGCCTGCGCGTGCGCCGATGGGCACGAGGCGGCGTGGGATCACTTCGTGCTCGAGTATCGTCCGGTGCTCTATCGCTCGGCCGATGCCATCGATCCCGGCGGTGGCGCGCGCGAGCTGGCCGATTCGATCTACGCCGACCTCTTCGGGTTGCAGGAACGCGATGGCGAACGGCGGTCGCTCTTCAGATACTTTCACGGACGGAGCAGCCTCTCGACCTGGCTGCGAGCGGTGCTGGCGCAGCGCCATGTCGACCGCGTTCGCTCCACGCGCAGACTGACGCCTCTCGACCCGCTCGGCAACGAAGAGGCCGTGCCGCCGGCGCTCGTGACCGCGCCGGCCACCGCCGATCCCGAAGCGCCGCGGTTCGTCGCGCTCATCAGGCACGCGCTTTTGAGCGCACTGGCGCTGCTGCCCGATCGCGATCGGCTCCGCCTCGGTTGCTACTACCGCGAAGACCTGACGCTCGCCCAGACCGGCCGACTGCTCGGCGAGCACGAAGCGACGGTCTCGCGCCAGCTCGCCCGCACGCGCAAGGTCATCCGGGCCGAGGTCGAGCGCCAACTGCGCGCCGAGGGTGGCCTGAGCGAGCCTGAAATTGCGAGATGTTTCGAGTGTACGATTGATGATCCGGGGCCGCTCGATGTGGCCGAGCTGTTCAGCTCTTCGGGTGCGCGCAAGGATTCGGATCGAGGGCGTTCAAAGTAGGAGCTAGGAGCCAGGAGCCAGGAGCTAGAAGAAAGACACTGGAGAAACACAGACAACTACCACAGACCTAGACGAGTTCCAAGTAGGAGCGGAGGTAGACGAAAGACAGAGCAGCAGCGCCTGCGGCCCGAGCGCGGGGCGCAGGCGCCGCGCGAGAGCGAGCGGGGGTGGGCCGCCTCCGCCAAGGCTACGGCGAGCTGCGCCGAAGCTTCGCGAAGGCGAGGCCCCGCGAGCATTGATAAATGCCGACAGAGCCCTACGACAGACTAAGTCATGCCTAATCCTGACCGCGACAGATCCGTGGAGCAGTGGCTCCGTCAGACGCCAGTGGCCGGCGCGCGGGTGGACGATTGTCTCGACGCCGAGACGCTCGCGGCGTGGTCCGAGGGGCAGCTCGACGGGCGGGAACGCTCGACTGCCGAGGCGCACGCGGCGAGCTGTGCGCGGTGCCAGGCCATGCTGGCGGTCATGGTTCGAACGACGCCGGCGCCGGCGGGGACGACGGGATCGCCGTTGCGCAAGTGGCTCATGATGCTCAGCCCGGCGATGGCCGCTGCTGCCGCGGTCGCGCTCTGGGTCGCCGTGGACCGCCGTCCGGCACCGTCGGTGATTGACGCGTTGAGTAAAGAGCAGGCCAAGGCGGAACGTCCGGCCGAAGTCGGCCAGGGTGCGTCGCCGGCTGTGGGGGCAGACAAGGAAATCGATCGCAAATCGGCAGATGTCTCGCTCGAGCCGGTCGCGCCACAGTTGACGGCCGATGCGCGCCGCGAAATCAACGACCGCGCAGGCGCTCGGTCGCAACTGGACGCGGTCGCGCCGGCTGCGCCTGGAAATGAACGCACGGAAAAGAAGGATCTCGCGTCCGCGAAGCGCGCCGACAAGCCGCAGGACGCCGAATCGCTTCGTGCCGCCGCCGAGGCCGCCCCCCGTCAGCTGCACCCGCGCCACCTCGCCCAGCCGCGGAGAGCGTCTCGGTTGCGGCGGCGAGTCCTCCGGTACAGGTCGCGCCTCCGGGGCCCGCGCCGCTACAGCAGGCCAACCAGGCACCGAATCAGAATCAGACGCTGAATCAGAGTCAGGCACCGTCGCCGAGTCAGAATCAGGCGCAGACGACGAATCAGAATCAGGCGGGCCAGCGGCAGCAGGCAGCCGGAGCCCTGGAGGAACGCGTTGTCACGACGGCCGAAAAACCTCTCGCCCGCGCCGCCGGCGATGCGGCCGAAGGCAGAGGTGCGGGCCGTAGGTGGCCGTTCGCCGATGCGTCGGCACTGAGGTTTCGGTCGAACGCCGGCACCTTCGAGCTCGCTGTTCCCGAGTCATCGATTCGGTGGCGCGTCGTTGACGGGCGGACGATTCAGCGGTCGGGGGACGCGGGAGCGACGTGGGCCAACCACCACAGCGCGGAAAACGACGTGACGCTGTCGGCCGGCGCCGCTCCCTCGTCAAACGTTTGCTGGCTCGTCGGTCGATCCGGGGCTATCATCCTCACGACCGATGGCCGCGCGTGGCGTCGCCTCAAGTTCTCTGAGCCAGCGGACCTCGCCGCCGTGACTGCGTCCGATGCCCGCAGGGCCACGGTCACGACCGCCGACGGCCGCGTGTTCGGGACGACCGACGGCGGGCGCACGTGGGCGCGGAGGTAACGACGGAATTCTCACCACAGAGTGGCCATGACGTTGGGCGGTACATCCGCGAAATGAAAATCCAACGCTTGGACGTTGCGACTCTCTGACGGCTAGTCTCTGAGCAGATGTCACGAGCTGACGGCGTTTTCACGATGGACACGATGAGACGATGGACACGATGCCGAATCTGTAATAAGTGTCATCGTGCTCATCGTCCCATCGTGTTCATCGCGCCAGAAGCCGTGCCAATGCAGCGGGCGTTAGCGGAATGGTCATGACGCGGGGGCACCCCGCGGAGTGAAAATCCAAAATTCCCTCCGCTGACTCCGCTGGCTGCGGTGAAACCCCTCTGATCTCTCGTGCCGTCCGTTTTCCCGTGAGTTCCCCCCCCGCAAGAAACCGCCCGACCCCGTTCTAAGGACAGCGCCCCAAAGACTAAAGGAGCTGTTCGATGAATTCACGATACTTGCTGGTAGCCCCGCTCGTCGGCCTGTTCGCGCTCTGCTCGTCCTGGTCGGCCCCTGACGCCGCGCCGGCGCACAAGAGCGGGCAGGACATGACCACGCTCGACGATCAAGTGGACCTGTCCGTGACCGTGTACAACTCTGACATCGCGCTCGTGCGTGACGTCCGGCGTCTGGTGTTGCCGACCGGCGACTTCGATCTGAAGTTCATGGATATCGCGGCGACGGTGAATCCCGCGACGGTGCATTTCCGATCGCTCACCGAACCGTCTCGCATCAGCGTGCTGGAGCAGAACTACGAGTACGACCTCCTCGAGCCCGACAAGCTGCTCAGGAAGTACGTCGGTCGCGAAGTGACGCTCGTGCGGACGGTGCAGCAGGATGGCACGACGCATCAGGAGGAGGTCAAGGCCGAGCTCCTCAGCTACAACAACGCGCCGGTGTGGAGGATCGGCAAGGAGATTGTCACCGGCCTGCACGCCGATCACATCCGCTTTCCCGAGCTGCCGGACAATCTCTTCAGCCGCCCGACGCTCATCTGGACGCTGCAGAACGGCGGCGCGCAGGCGCATCGCGTCGAGGCGTCGTACCTGGCCGGCAAGCTGGCGTGGAACGCCGACTACGTGCTGACGGTCTCACGCGACGACAAACTCGCGGACCTCGACGGCTGGGTCACGCTTCAGAACGGCAGCGGCACGTCGTTCAGGAACGCGAAGCTCCAGCTCGTCGCCGGAGACTTGAACCGCGTGCGACAGGCGGTCGCCGACAAGCGCTTCGACGAGGCTCGCCGGAGCATGGAGATGACCGCCGCGGCGCCGATGGCGCAGGAGTCGTTCTCCGAGTACCACCTCTATACGCTCGGTCGCAAGACCACGATCAACAACGCCGAGACCAAGCAGGTCAGCATGCTCGAGGGGACCGGCGTCCCGGTCCAGAAGCGGTTCGTCGTCGACGGACAGGACTTCTACTATCACAACCAGCAGCACCCGGGCGCGCCCATCAAGGATGTGGTGCAGGTGTACTACCAGTTCAAGAACGAGGAAAAGAGCGGCCTGGGCATGCCGATGCCGGCCGGCACCGTGCGCGTCTATCAGGCGGACTCGAAGGGCGGCCTGCAGCTGGCCGGCGAGGATCGGATCGGGCACACGCCGAAGGACGAGACGCTCAAGCTCAAGATCGGCAACGCCTTCGACGTCGTCTGCGAGCGCAACCAGATCGATTTCCAGAAGATTGCCGAGCAACGTCTACGAGTTCGAGTACGAGATCACGCTGCGCAACCACAAGGCGATTCCCATCACCGTCGAGGTCAACGAGCCCATCGGCGGCAGCTGGCGGATGGTGCGCTCGACGCACGCGGCCACGAAGACCGCCGCCTGGGCGGCGCAGTTCAATGTCCCGCTGGCGCAGGACGAGGTGGCGACGCTCAAGTACCGCGTGCGGGTCACTTACTGAGACTTTCATTCCGGCTCGCGGCTCGCTTCTCGCGGTTGCTTAGTCGAGCGCTGCTGGCGCCCAGCCTTTGATTTGGCAACCGCGAGAAGCGAGAAGCGAGCCGCCGGTAGAAACACCCCCTGACCGGACGTCGTAGATAGACCTGATCTTGAAGTCCGTTTCTCGTCAGGAGGAGTGCGAATGCGCCGTATATCATTGAAAACATGGGCGTTGACCCTGGCGGCGGCGACGCTGGCAGTGGCCGTGACGGCAACGCGGACAGTGGCGACAGCCGAGTCGCAGGCACCTGCGGCGCAGGCGCTCCTGTCGATTGGGCCGCTGGCGTTCGCTCCCGACGGCGTGCTCTTCGCCGCCGACCGGCAGGCCGCCACGATCTTCGCGATCGATCTGGGCGCCAAGGCGACCGGCGGAGCGCCTGGGGCGAAAGATGTGACCGGCATCGACGCGCAGATTGCGTCCATGCTCGGGACCGATGCCAAGGAGGTCCAGATTACCGACCTGGCGGTCCATCCCAAGACGCACAACGCCTACATCTCGCTCATGCGCGGCACCGGCGCTGACGCCAAGCCGGCGCTCGTCCGCGTCGACGGCGCGGGCAAGATCGATGTCGTCGCGCTCGACGGCCTCAAGATGACGAAGGCCACGCTGCCGAACGCGCCGGCCGCGGCCGCAGGGCAGCGCAACCCGCGCATGGAATCGATCACCGACATGGCGTTCGTGGACGGCAAGTTGGTCGTCGCCGGCCTCTCGAACGAGGAGTTCTCGTCGAAGCTCCGCACGGTACCGTATCCGTTCGCCGCCGTGGACGCCGGCACCAGCGTCGAGATCTATCACGGCAACCACGGCCAGTTCGAAACGCGCTCGCCGGTCATCTCCTTTGTGCCGTACAAAATCAACAACACGGCCAACCTGATTGCCGGCTACACCTGCACACCGCTCGTGAAGTTCCCGGTGTCGAGCCTGGCGCCGGGTTCGAAGGTGATGGGGACGACGATTGCCGAGCTCGGCAATCGCAACCGTCCGACCGACATGATCGTTTACACGAAGGGCGGCAAGGACTATCTCCTCATCGCCAACACCAGCCGCGGCGTCATGAAGGTCCCGACTGACGGGTTTGCCACCGCGAGCGGTATCACCGCGCCGGTCAAGACCGAGACGGGCGGCGTGGGCTTCGAGCCTGTGACGGCGCTCAAGGGCGTCGAACAGCTCGACCGGCTCGACGACCAGCGCGCGATCGTGCTGACCCGCGCCGAGGGCGGCGCGCTGTCGCTTCAGGCGGTCGTTTTGCCGTAATCGTTCAGAGTTCAAGGTTCAGGGTTCAGAGTTCAGGGTTCAGGGTTCAGGGTTCGGGCAGGTGCATGGCAGAAATGGGAGTGGCGGTGAGGGGGTTCGCTCGTCGCCGCTTCCGTTTCTGCTGCTTCATCGCGCTGGCGGCTCTGTCAGTCGCGTGCGCTCGTGCTTCCTCGTCGGGTTCACCGCCGACGATTCAGCTCAACGCTCAAACCAACACCGTCGACGTCACCGGTCTGCCGGCCGCGAGCGTTGCGGCGCTGTCGCACGTCCAGTGGGCTGACGCCGACTGGCAGGCGCTCCTGCGCGTTTCGGTCAAGACTTCCGGCGGCACGTCGTTCGAGCGACGGCCAGCGGCCGTCGCCGGAACCTATTCAGTCGCCAATGCGACGCTTCGCTTCACGCCCATGTTTCCGTTCGACGACGGCCGGCAGTACGACGTCGTCCTCGATCCGGCGCGTTTGCCTGCGGGCGTGGATAGCGCCCAGTGGCGACGGCAGCTCGTCAGCGCGGTCGTCGGGAAGCCCGCCGTCGTCCGGTCGCCGTCGACGGTTGTCACCCACGTGTATCCGAGCGGCGATGTCGTGCCGGCCAATCAGCTGCGCATGTACCTGCACTTTTCCGCGCCGATGGACTGGCGGAGCGGCTACGACCACCTCGCGCTCCTCGACGAGCGCGGGCAGGAAGTCGTCGACGCGTTCCTCCCGCTCGACGCGGACTTCTGGAACGACGATCGCACCCGCTACACGGTGTTCTTCGATCCCGGTCGCGTCAAGCGCGGCATCCTGCCGAACCGGCAGATGGGACGTGCGCTCGAGGCGGGGAAGCGCTACACGCTGGTCGTCAAGCGCGACTGGCGCGATGGACATGGGCTGCCCTTGAAAGATGAGTTCAGACACGAATTCCTCGCGAGTCCTGCAATCGAGCGAGCGCTGACGATGGCGGTATGGCGAGTGACGCCGCCCAGGGCAGGGACGCGTGACCCGGTCGCGGTGACGTTTCCCGATCCGCTGGATCACGGCCTGCTGCGGCGCGCGCTCGGCATCGCGAAGGATGGCACGGCGCTCGTGGGAGACGTGAGCATCGAGAGCGACGAGACCCGCTGGCTCTTCACGCCGCGCGACGCCTGGGTGCCGGGCGACTACGCGCTCGTCGCGCTGACGTTTCTCGAAGACCTTGCCGGCAACCGGATTGGCCGCGCCTTCGAAGTCGACAACTTCGAGCGCACAGACATTACGGCCGAGCCCGAACGGCGGACGTTGACCTTCAAGGTCGGCGACTGATGATCGTCCATCGGTCGTCTGGTCACTGCGCCGCTCCCGCTCCGACGAGCGCCAGCAGCGCCCACCCCGTCGTCGAGATCCGCTGCGCGTAGCTCGTCTGGCCAGCGGGCCTCGTCGTCTCGTTCCAGCTTCCGTCTGCAAGCTGTTCCCGAACCAGGTAATCGCGGCCCTTCGCGATCGCGTCGGCGAGCGTCGCGTTCGTGAACGATGGCGCGGCGCGCGCCGACCGGCTGATCAGTGTTCGCAGGGCGAGCATCGCGAGCGCCGTGTCGAACGGTTCGGCCGGCGATGTGACGTAGGGACCCCAGCCGCCGTCCCGTCCCTGCCCCTTTCTCAACAGCTCCACGGCGGCGCGCCAGTTGTCCTGCGCCGGCGCGTCCGGCGTGCCGTTGAAGGCGAAGAGAATCGCAGCCGCCTCGGGCACGTTGTCAACCTCCACGCGCGCGAGCCACGTGCCGGCGCGCGCGATGCGACCCGCGTGCGAGGGCTGTCCCGAGGCCATCAGCGTGCGTCGCGCGAACACCGTCGCCAGCGCCGTGCCGTAGGTGGCGGGCGACCCGATGCTGTCTGACGAATCGAGACGCCAGGAGCCATCGGCCTGTTGATCGGCGGCGACGATCGCGGCCGCGGAATCGACGGCGGCCTTGGGCACGAGGGCGGCGGCAAATGCGGCCGCTGTCGCGTGCGCGAACTGGATGCGCGCGAGCCGCTTGTCGTCGGCGCCGCCCTCGCCGCCACCGTTCGTGTCCCAGCGCTTCGGCTCGGCGAGCCACTTGAGCGTGTCATCGAGCGCGTCCCGGACTTCCGGGCCGCGGCCGAGCGCGGCGACGAGCGCCCTCGCGGCGTCGCCGTTGTTGTGGCAGGAGTAACAGGGGTGCGCCCGACGCCACTGCGGCACCTCGCGCGACAGGTAGGCAATCGCCCGCGCCTCGGCGGACCTGGACGTCGCAGGAGCTTGTGCGGGCGAGGCGAGAAGGACCGGTGTGGCTGCCAGGGCGCTGCACGCGACCACCACGAGCGTAGATATGCCGCGCGGATTCACGCGGTGATCTTCCTCGCTCGAGGGCCTCGCATCAAGTCCCATCAGTCGCGTGCTACGATCGGGCGTGGATCAGGCGTTGGTCGAAGACCTCGTGCGAGGCGTCGGTTACGGCGTACTCAAGCTCGTGACGGCCGGCACCTACCAGAGCGGGGACAACGGTCTCTTTCTCGAGGGAGTCACCGGCTTGATGGTCGTAGCCGCGCTTTTCTACCTCCTATACAGGCTCGTAAGCTAGGGCGACGCCATCCATGTCCATGACCACCGCCAAGAGGAAGGTCTTCGACAACGTCCTCGAAGCCATCGGCGACACGCCGATGATCCGGATCAACCGGATCACGAAGGGCCTCGTGAAGGCGACGGTGCTCGCCAAGATAGAGACCGTCAATCCCGGCAATTCGATCAAGGATCGCATGGCGGTCCGGATGATCGAGGACGCCGAGCGGAAGGGGCTGCTAAAACCCGGCGGGACGATCATCGAGGGCACGTCGGGTAATACCGGGATGGGGCTCGCGATTGGGGCCGTCATCAAAGGCTACCGGTGCGTGTTCACGACGACCGACAAGCAGTCGAAGGAAAAGATCGACGCGCTCCGCGCGTTTGGCGCCGAGGTCATCGTCTGTCCGACCAACGTCGATCCCGAGGACCCGCGCTCCTACTACTCGGTGTCGTCGCGTCTCGAGAAGGAGATCCCGAACTCCTGGAAGGCCAACCAGTACGACAACCTGTCGAACAGCGCGGCGCACTACGAGGAGACCGGGCCGGAGATCTGGGAACAGACCGAGGGCCGCATCACGCACCTCGTCGTGGGCGTTGGGACCGGCGGCACGATCAGCGGCGTCGGGCGCTTGCTCAAGGAACGCAATCCGAAGATCAAGGTGTTCGGCATCGACACTTACGGGTCGGTGTTCAAGAAATACAAGGAGACGGGCATCTTCGACAAGAACGAGATCTATCCCTACGTCACCGAAGGCATCGGAGAAGATTTCCTGCCGAAGAACGTCGACTTCAGCGTCATCGACCACTTCGAGAAGGTGACCGACAAGGATGCGGCGCTCATGACGCGGCGGATCGCGCGCGAGGAGGGCATCTTCGCCGGCAACTCCGCCGGCTCGGCGATGGCCGGCGTGCTCCAGCTCAAGGACCGGTTCATGGAGAACGACTTGGTGGTCGTCATCTTCCACGATCACGGGTCGCGCTATCTCGGCAAGATGTTCAACGACGACTGGATGCGAGAGAAGGGCTTCTTCGACAAGAGCGGACTGACGGCGCGCGATCTCGTCGCGTCGGGCGTGTCCGGAGAGTTGCTGGCAATCGAAGGAACCGAGCCCGTCGAGGTCGCGGTCAAGCTGATGGGCGAGCACGACTTCTCGCAGATCTCGATCACCCGCGACAAGCGCGTCGTCGGGTCGCTCAACGAAGCCCACCTCTACGAGGAGCTCGTGCGATCGCCGGGCGTGAAGACCCAGCCCGTCGAGACCATCATGCAGCCGGCGTTCCCCTTCGTCGACATCTCGACGCCGCTCGAGTTGCTGTCGACGATGATCACGCCCGCGAACCCGGCCGTCCTGGTCCGCGACTTCAAGACCGACAAGACCTACATCATCACGCGGTCGGACGTCATCCGCGTCCTCTGCTAGACCCGGGGTCAGATCTCGATTTTCTGATGGCCGCCGCTTGAGCTGCCCGCATGTAGAAAATCGAGATCTGACCCCGGCATCGGGCCTATAATCACCGGCTATGAAAAACATACTTACCATCTTGGTTGGGGCCATCCTTCTGACGGGCTCAGCCTCCGCCCAGACGGCCGACGCTGCCGGGACGTGGGATGTCAGCGTCAACACGCCTAACGGCCCGATTGCCGCATTGCTGATCCTGAAGAAAGACGGCGAGAAGCTGACCGGCTCGATTGCGGGAGCTCAGGGCGAAGTGGCGGTCGAGGGCACCCAGAAGGACAAGGCCGTCTCCATGAACTTCACGGTTCAGACGAGCAATGGCCCAATGGCCATCGTCATGACCGGCGCGCAGGACGGTGACGCTATCGCCGGAACGACGACTGTTGGCGAGTGGAGCGGGAAGCGGCGAACCGGGGCGCCGGCAGCGGCTGCAACGAACGGCGCGGCTCAGGCCGATAAGCCGGCAGACGTCTCGGGCGCCTGGGCGCTGCAGATCGACCTCGGCGGCAACACCGGAACCCCGTCGGTGACCTTCAAGCAGGAGGGCGAGAAACTTACGGGCACCTACTCCTCGCAAGTCTTAGGCGAGCAACAGATTACGGGCACGATCAAGGGAAACGACATCACCTTCGGATTCCAGGCCTCGTTCGATGGGAATGCAGTCAAGGTGACGTACTCGGGAAAGGTCGAGAAAGACACGATGAAAGGGGAGGTCACCTTTGGCGACCTGGGCGGGGGGACCTTCACCGGGAAGAAGAAGTAGCTCGACAACATAGGCTTTGCAATGCAAAGCCTAAACGTGTTACTTTATAAGGCGGTTATCCGCTCCTGAATGTCCCTAGCGCCTGTAGAGTTCGATCTCGAGCTCATTCCCCGTGCGCGGGTGGACGTCATCGACGTCCGCCGCCTGGTGTCCCACCGCTTCGGTGACAGCCTCGACGTCTATCCAAAGGCCCTCTGTTGCTCCCTTCACACGACGGCGGGGTATCTGGACCAGGGTCTGGCGACCCGGCTCAGCCATAGCCGGGGCGGGGTCATGTCCTACATCAACGTGTTCCGGACGATGTTTCCGGAGGGCGCGGGATATGAGCACGACAAGATCGACCGCCGGACCGAGCTGACCGAGGCGCAGAAGCCTGAGGAGCCCAGGAACGCCGACTCGCACCTGGCGTTCATGGCAGGGGCGCTCCGGACCTGCGTCACGTACCGCAACCGGCCGAACGAGCCCGTCTGCTTCATCGACCTCGACGGCGTCCACGACGGCCGGCCTCGGAAGCGGCGGACGAGCGTGCTCGGGTATTCAAACGAGGAGCCGGTCGCCCAGACGAGGATTGTCGTGCCGGTGTCCCGCCACGCGGTCGACTCGGTCAACCTGAAGAACCCGCGGCTGGGCATCTACGATCAGGTCAGCCAGCTCGTCGCCGAGCACGGTGTAAGGAAAGGCCGCATCCGCCTGTCGCTGGCGCCCGGCGAGCGCCATGCCGGTCTGACCGTCAACGAGTACGAAACGCTGCTGATGCGCCACGACCTGTCAGAGGTGCTGCGGAATCCCTTGCGCTTCATGTTCGAGAAGGCCGGACACATGCTGGGTAACCCGCGGGCGATTCCGGCCCGGACGCTCGACTATGCGAAGTACGACCTTGTGCGTGTCTTCAATCAGCTGCTCGACGCGGTTGGTCTGCACGAGTCGATGGTCGAAAGCGTGCTGGCCCGGGCGATCGCGATGCCGGCCTCGCGGTTCCTGCGCATGAAGCGCTCGGTGAGCCTGTTCGTGTCCGACCGCCAGGGCGATCGCGGGGCGATCGTCGAAGGTACCTATCAGAGTCCCATCCTCGTCCAGTGGCACCGCGGCAACCGCCAGGCGCGAGTGCTCGACGTCACGCTCACGCGGTTTGTGTAGAAAGCAGGCTCAGGGCTCAAGGCTCAGGGCTCAGGCAAAACCTTCGACTAAGTAATCAATGCTCTTGCCTGAGCCCTGAGCCCTGAGCCCTGAGCCCGTCAGTACCTCCACCCCTTCAAATCCGCCCCCGCCGGCGCGTATTTCTCGATGTGCGCGATCATCTTCGTCATCAGCTCGGGGCCGCGCGGGCCCCAGCAGTGCGGGGCGCGGCGCTCGAAGACGATCTCGCCGGTGAATTTCGGGTTGTCGGCCTTGACCAGAAACTCGTTGAGCTTCTCGACGCCGTTGTTCAGGTAGTACGAGTCCATGTCCCCGACGTAGACGTTGAGTTTGTGCGCGACCTTCGGCCCGAGCGTCGCCCAGTTGGTCTCGAGCACGTGCCGAAGGTCGTACTTGCGCCACGCCTCGGCGACTGATTTGTCGATCTGTCCGGAGGACTTGTCCCACAGCCGCTTCGGGTAGCCATCGGCGCCGACGGGCGAATAGGTGGCCTCCCAGATGTCCCACTGACCGCCCGAGCGTGACTTGTCGCCGATGACGAGCTCGTAGTGGTTTTCGTCCTTCATCATCGATTCGATGTTTCCGTCGGGCCGCTGCTGGTTCGGGCGGTCGACCTTCATCCAGCCCTTGTCGATGAAGTACGCGTTGGCGTCATTGTAGATGTCGACGATCTGGTGATACCTGAAGTCCAGCGAATCCGGGCAGCTGGCGAAGGCGCGGCCGTAGAAGTCGGGATAGAAGACCTGGTGTGCGGCGGCGATCCACCCGCCTGTCGACCCGCCGGAGAGGGTTCGCGCCCACGGCTCGCGGATGATCCGGAATTTTCCTTCGATAGCGGGGATGAGCTCCTGAATGATCGCGTCGCCGTACGGTCCGTTGTTCTCCGAGTTCACGCCGTAGGAGTCGTCGTAGTACGGCGAGGGGTGCTGCAGCGTCACGTAGACCATACGCGGCGTGGCAGGTGCGAGCCAGAACTTGTCGAACGCTCCGCCCGTGCCGAAGCCGCCGGGGGCGCGCAGAGAGAAGTGGCCCTGCTCGTAGTTCACCGGATAGCGGACGTCGGGACGGCTGTCGTAGTCCTTCGGCAGCAGGATTGTCGCGCCCAGGTAGATGGGATGTCCCCACCACTTCGAGAGGATCGTGCTCTCGATCTTGATGCGCTTGACGAGCTCCGTGTCCGCCGGCGGCTGAATCGGAGGGATGACCTTGTCGGCGATCAGGCGGATCGGCGTCGTCGATCGTGGATCGAACTGCACGCGTACCGGCTCGCCATAGATGTTGCCGGGCGAGCGTTTCCAGTCCTGGCCTTCCCACTGGTCCATGTGCAGCCACACCGTCTTGCCGTCGGCGCGCGCGAACCGCGTGTAGACGTTGACGAACGGCTGGATCCAGTACTCGCCGGCGGGGATGTCCTTCAGGCTCGCGATCGGGTGGCCGCGCTCGACGCTGGTGAGGGCGACCGGCGTGCCGGATTGGAGGTTGCTGACCGCGATCGAAAAGAGAGGCGAGCCGGTTGGCGAGGCCTGCTCGATCGGCGTTCGCTTGTTGTCGCGGCTGATCGCGACGTAGACCATGCCCGTTGTCGCGTCGGCCCGTGCGTCAGGAGCGATCGTAATTTCGACGCGCGGGCCGGCAGCCGGTTGACCCGCGGCCAGATCGATTCGGGTTGCGACCGTCGCCGCGGTTGCAGCGACGAGGGCGGCAGCAAGAAGTCGCGTGACACTCATCCCCCGGTTGTACCACAGCTGAGCTCGGGGACACTCAACCGTGACTGTCCCCGAGCTCGGCTGTAGGCTGGGGACACTCAACCGTGACTGTCCCCGAACTCAGCAGTAGTGCGGGGACACTCAACCTTGAGTGTCCCCGAGCTCAGCTGTGGTACAACCGTCGGGTGCCGAGCCTCCGGCTCCTGCTCGCCCTCGCCGTTTCGGCGGCGGTGATCCTGTCGTCGCCTTTCATCCGCGACATCCGGGACTGGATCCGGGCCACGTTCCCAGGTCAGTACGCGACCGTCGTCGCCACGGCCGTCGCCGTCGCGATCGCCGCTGCGCTCGTGGTTGCGGTCGCGCGGATTCGCGATCGACGCGCACTGCGGTACGGCGCCATTGTTCTGGCCCTGGCGCTCGGCGCGGGCTATGCGATGTGGAACGCGCAGGGCATCGCCGAAGTCGATGCCGTCGAGCGCGTACACTTCGTCGAGTACGGCCTCATCACGCTGCTCTTCTACCGCGTCTGGCGCCCGCGCGGCGACGCCTCGATGTTCGTGCTGCCGATGCTCGCGGGCATCGCCGTCGGCACGCTCGAGGAGTGGCTGCAGTGGTTCATTCCCGGCCGCGTCGGCGACATGCGCGACGTCTTCCTCAACGGCGTCGCCATCGTGTGCGGACTCCTCTTCAGCGCCGGCGTCGATCCGCCTGACGCCGGCGCCTTCACCCTCCGCCCGGGATCGCTCCGCCGCATCGGTGTCGTTGCGTCCATCGTCACCGTTCTGTTCGCGTCGTTCGTCTACTCGGTCCATCTCGGCGTCGAGACGAGCGATCCGGACGCCGGCAGGTTCCGCTCGCGTTACGACGCCGCGACGCTCATCAGCATCGGCCAGGAGCGGCTCGTCCTCTGGAGGGATCAGCCACCCATCGAGAGACCACGCAGCCGGAGCCGTGAAGATCAGTACATGAGCGAAGGGCTGCTGCACGTCCAGGAGCGGAACCGCCGATGGGACGCGGGAGACGTCCGCGCGGCGTGGGCCGAGAATCTCATCCTCGAGAAGTACTTCGCGCCCGTGCTCGATACGCCGTCCTACATCTCGCGCACCGGCCACCGCTGGCCGCCTGGCCACCGGGCTGACGCCGAGCAGCGCCTGGCCGCCACGCCGCCTGCCGCGGGATCGTACGAGAGCCGCGCCGACGCGGCCGAGGGTCGTCACTTCATTCGCACGTGGCCGCCGGTCGTCTTCTGGCTGGCGGTAGCGCTCGTGGTTGCGGGCATCCTGACGGCGTGTTTCATGCTCGATGCGAAAGGCGCGAAGCGCTGACCGCGCATCGTTCGGAAATGTCAGGCGGGTTCAGGGAGCACCAGACGATGACAGATAATGTCGCCGTGCGGAAGGACAGATGGCTCGGCTGGACTGTTGCGATTGCGGGTGGGGCGGGCCTCTACTTCGGGCTCACGTCCCACAATAACCCCGAGCCACTGATCAAGCCAGTGGTCGCGTCGCTTCTGGTCGCGCTCCTCCCGCTGCGCGGGGAACATCGTGTTCGGCGTTGCGCAATTGATCCCGCATGAGGCGATCAGCCTGGCACTCACCGTCGTTGCGTTCTTGTTCATGCGGCCGCATTGGATCCCCAAGTTCTTTGCGTCGCGGGTCTGATCGGCTGGCGTGTGGCGGGAGGCCTGAGAGGGATCAGTGGCAAGTGTTACCGCCCGGCTTCGGAAGTTCAACTGATGGTGGACCACCCCTGCCAGCCGGTTGCAGGCTGCCAGGCGTTTGCCGCAAGATAACCTGCGCTACTGGATGTCACGACCAAGAGCACATCGTTCGCCGGCGAGAGTGCAGCGATCGGGCTCCCCGGCTGAACCTGGAGTCCGGGGAGCGCCCACCAACCTCGCCAGCCCGACGAGCCCGGATTCCAGGCCGCCGTGTAGACTTGGCCGTCAGTGCCGACCACAAAGATGTCGAGAAAGTCTGGCCGCCGACATGCCGCAGCTACCGTTGCTCCCGGCAGGGTCCGGCCCCCCTGCACCTGAGCCCAAATCTGCCACTGCGCAGCTCCGGGTTGCCAGCTCGATGTCATGATTCGTCCTTGACCGTCGGCGAGGAAAAGATCGAGCTTATCGAGACTACGGCTCACGCACGTGACTGGCGCGCCGATTGGCGCAGAGTCGTTGCCGACGCGCCACCATCCCTGCCAGCCAAGCGGCCCGGGATCCCACGCTGCCGTATAAACCATGCCATCCGTTCCGACGACAAAGATGTCGAGGTAATCGGCTCGTCGACTGACGGCGGTGACGGCTCCGCCAGGCGCTGTGACGCCGCTGCGGATCCACCACCAGCCGTGCCACTGCGTAAACCCCGGCTCCCATGCTGCGGACATAATGTGGCCGGCGGCGTCAGCGCAAAAGATGTCCAGCTTGTTGAGGCTTCGCGAGACGGCCTCGACTCGACCGCCCTGCGGCACGGTTACGCCCGCAATCTGCCACCAACCTCCCCAGCCAGCTCCCTGCGTGGCGGCCGTGTACACGTGACTGTCAGTGCCAACGACGAAGGCGTCGAAACAAACCGGCGCGCGGCTTACCGCTGTCACGTGCCCGCCTGGCTGAGCGCGCCCATTTTGAAGTTCGAACCAAGCCGAGGGCCAGAATGGCGGGTTTCCGGCTCCAGGACGAGCCATGATCTTTCCGTCCGCGTCGACGGCCCCCAGAATCGTCGCTCCGTTCAGCGAAGCCGCTCCGTGCAGTGCCGGAGCAATGCCCCTCCACCCGACGCGGTAGACTGCATGAAACTTGCCTGCCGAGCCGAGACCAGACTGCCCCTGCACTTGCACGTGGATCTGTAAGCGGTCGTTGAAAGGGGTCGTCTGGTCAATCTGAACCGTGGACGAAACGGTCGCAGGACCGATTCGCTTGCGGCTGCTGAGAACATGCCAGCGTGTGGGCCGCCCCGGCGGCCGGATCTGCGCCGTCAAGGCCTCGGTGTCGCCCGAGAAGAGTCCGTTCTGTGCCACCAGCGCAACGCAGCGTACAGTCTCCGTCCGATCTTTTGGCGGCAAGACTTCGATGTAGTCAGGTGAATGGACCTCGTTCCATCGTGCCGGGTGAGAGCCATCGAATTCGTTGAGGCCGCCCCACATTTGTTTAATGGCGTTCGCCTGCCCAAGGTCCGCGCGTTCTTTTCCAAGTGAAGTGACAGTCGCAGCGTAGCCGAAACGGAGCACTGAGTTGGTCGCGATCCAATCCTGACTCATGTGCGGAGCATCCGTCACGAGTGAGCCGACGACGCGAACATATTGACCCGGCGCTAGAGGCGGATTCCCCGCCTTGGGATTGAGCGGGTCGAAGGGCCAGACAGCTTGACCCGAGTTGCAATCGTTCGTGAACGTCCACGTGTTAGGTAGCGGAGGGTCGCCGCGTTCGTCGCCCACGCGCCGCCAGGCATCGAGCTCGATGTGTACGATCGGCTCACCGTATTTGCCGCGCGCGGAGGTTCGAGACAGGATTTCGGTTTGTGCTTGGCTCATCGCTTCCTCATTGATCGCGTCGCCGGGAAGCAGTAGCGATTCCAACGACACGCCAAGTGAATCGAGCCAGCTCGGGTCAAGTTCGAGGTCGTAGTGCCAATCAGGGTCGACGCCGTTACATATGCCATCAACGCTGACGAGCCAACCTCGGAACTCGACGATCGTCACCGACTTGCCGTTCGGCGCAGTGACAGCCGTAGCGCCTGCGATGCCCGAGCGGACTTGCCACTTCTGTCCATCAGGGGGATAAAGCAGGGACGGGGGATTGGCGTTGAGTGAACTCCAGGTGACCATGGGGGCCTCCTATCTGGTGGGCGTACTCCGCCTCTTTTCCCACAACTGAGTACCTTTTACAAGAGAGATGGACTGTCCTTACTGAAATCTCGTTGGCGACTGTTTCCGCATTGATGAATGGAAGGCATTAGGCAAGCGCCTCGTTCGACGAGACGACTCAGCTTGAATCGTCGACGCGTTCGCTTCGGTGTCTTCCCTCTCGTCGCGAACGAAGACACCATCCGCTGTTCCGCGATGAGAAATCGGATCCCGCCGTATACTGGTCTCGTTCTGTGATAAGGCCACAGATGACCGCCAAAGAAACCGTGCGTGCGCTTCTCCATCGTTTGCCCGACGATTGCAGCCTCGACGATGTGCTGTACCACGTTTACGTCGTACAGGCTGTCGGTGAAGCGCTTGCTGGCACGGATGGAGCCTGGTTAGAAGTGGCCCGCCTGGTTCCGAAGTAATGTTGGAGCCCGCATCCCCTTTCTCCGGCGTGTCGCGCGCGCTCGGGCTTCTCTGTCTTGGGCCTTCTCTGGGTCAGATCGGACGTGCTCTCGTCCGAGGCCACGCTGAAGATTTGTTCGGCGTGTCCATGTCGCCTATGGACGATCACGAGTTGGTGCCACCCCAGGCGATGAAATCGCCAGGCCTATGTCTTCGAGTGGCGCGCGTATCACGACATCCGTCGGCGGGTCCTGTTCGAGGCACGCGGGCAAACTGGGGTTTACCAGGAAAACCATCCCGACGAGAGGGCCCTCGGCAACTATCCGAAGCTCTTGCTCTATCGCGGTGAGCCGGTCGGCGTCGTGCGAATCGACGTCGAACAAACGACGGCCATCTGTCGCCGTGTAGCGATTCGTTCGGATGTTCAGAGGCTCGGCCATGGCCGGATGCTGCTGACGCTCGCGCAGCAATTCGCGCGCGGCAAGGGCTGCGAACGGCTGGTGTCGCACGTCGCGCCGGATGCGGTCGAGTTCTATGAGCAGTGCGGCTTCACCGTGGGCACCGACCAAACGATCGGATCTGCTGAACGCCACACGGTGTTCATGATGAAAGGCCTGACGTCGTAGCAGAGGGTGCGTTCCGTGACCGATGCCATCCATATTCGACCGTACGAGCCAGACGATTCGGCGGCGCTGTACGTCGCTGCCGTCGAGTCCGTGGCCGATGTGTTCCCCTGGCTGGCCTGGTGTCATCCGCGATACACCTTGGCAGAAGCGGAGGAATGGACGCGGTCTCGTCCGCGGCTCTTCAACGAGGGCGTATCGTACGACTTCGTCATCGCAGACTCGTCGGGGCGGTTCCTGGGGGCATGCGGGTTGAACCAGATCAACCGGGACCATCGCTTCGCGAACCTTGGCTACTGGGTGCGTTCAACTGCTACAGGCCATGGCGTTGCCAGCACCTCGGTGCGCCACCTGGCGGCGTTCGCCTTCTCGCGGACTGACATCCTGCGGCTCGAAATCGTCTGCGCCGTCGGCAACACCCGGAGCCAGCGCGCCGCTGCAAAGTCAGGCGCGACGCGCGAGGGCGTGCTCCGCGATCGGCTGCTCATCCACGGCCAATCGCACGACGCGGTGGTCTTTTCAATCGTTCGATCGCAGTGGAAGGCCGTGTGACACGATGAACCGCCGCGACGCGCTGAAGGCGCTGCTCGTTGTTGTGAGCTCGACGCGAGCCACCGCGGCCGGGTCGGCAGTGACGACGCTCATCGGCACTGGATCGCCGGGGTTCTCCGATCAGGCGGTCAATAATCCCTACGGTCTGACGATCGGGCCAGATGGCGGCCTGTACTTCTGCGACCTGGACAATCAGCGGATCCGGCGGCTCGATCTGAAGACCCACAAGACGACGACGATTGCCGGCAACGGTCAGAAAGCATACGTCGGCGATGGTGGACCGGCGACCGTCGCGTCGCTGAGCATGCCGCACGAGATCCAGTTCGATTCGGCGGGCCACCTCTATATCGCCGAGCGCGACAACCACGTCGTACGGAAGGTCGACGGGAAGACCGGCGTGATCTCCACGGTCGCCGGAACCGGCGTCCCGGGATTCTCCGGGGACGGCGGCCCGGCCGCGCGAGCGCAGCTACGGCAGCCGCATAGCATTGCCGTCGATCGCGGGAGCCGTCTTCTGATTTGCGACGTGGGGAATCACCGGATACGACAGGTCGATCTGTCCAGCGGCACCATCGAGACCTATGGCGGTACGGGCGAACGGCTGCCGACTCCCGACGGTGCTCCCGTGAAGAGCACGCCGCTCAATGGGCCTCGCACCATCGCCATCGATCGCGACGGCATACTCTATCTTGCGCTGCGAGAGGGCAATGCGATTTACCGCATCGCGCCGAAGACCACGACGATTCACCATGTGGCCGGCACCGGCGAACAGGGCTATTCGGGGGACGGCGGGCCGGCGCGAGCGGCGAGGCTTGGCGGCCCGAAAGGGCTCGCGCTCGGACGGGGCAGTCTCTACGTGGCCGACACGGAGAACCACGCCATTCGCCGCATCGAGCTCGAGACCGGTATCATCACGACTGTGCTCGGCACCGGTCGGCGGGGGGACGGCCCCGAGCCAGATCCGCTTCGATGCGGGCTGTCGCGGCCGCATGGGGTGTTCGTGGATGCCAGCGGCACGCTCTATGTGGGAGACAGCGAAGCCCACCGTATTCGCGTCGTGAACCAGTGACGGTCCACCAGGCGTTCTTGGTAGACTCGCGCCGTGACCGCCAGCATCCAGCCCCCACGGCCGGACCACTCGGCCGCTCGACGGGCGCTGCACTACGCGTTCTACGACTGGTCGCGCGAGATGCCGCGGTCCAAGCGGATTGTCACCTGGCTCGGCCTCTTTCTCCAGGGCTACGCGATCTACGTCGGCATCACGCGGTCGCTGCTCTGGCCGTCCGTGTGGCCTCGAGACGGCCTGATCCTGTTCAGTTGGCTACTGTTTGCAGTTGGCGGCCTGCTCATGAACGCGATGTTGACATCGGAGTTCCTGCGCAAGACGCAAATGGAATCGGATCTGACGGCGGCGCAGCGCATTCAGCGGACGTTGCAGCCGCAGACGGCGATCGCCATACCGGGCTACGAAATCCAGACCACCTACCGGCCGTTCCGTGACGTCGGCGGCGACTACTTCGACATCGTCGAGCTCCCGGACAACCGCACCCTCTTCGCCATGGCGGACGTCGCGGGCAAGGGGATGCCGGCGGCGCTGCTGGCGGCGAATGTCCAGGCGCTCGTCAGGACCATTCCGACTGTTGACTCGCACCCGCTGACGCTGGCTCGGCAGATCAACCAGCACCTGAGCCGCTACACGCCCGACGATCGCTTCGTGACGGCGGTCTTCATCGTGCTGAGCCACGAGTCAGGATCGTTGACCTACGTGAACGCCGGACACAATGCGCCGATCCTGTCGGGCACGACGCCTGCCGGGCCGACGATGTCGCTTGACGCGACTGGCATCCCGCTGGGGCTGTTTCGCGACGCGGAGTACGAGTCCCGTACGACGGTCCTTCCTCCTGGTGGCGCGTTGCTGCTCTTCACCGATGGATTGCCCGATTCGATCCGGGGCGAGAGCCCGGAAACCCGCATTCGCAATGTGGTCGGCGGGAAGGTCGACAGCCAGCATCGCCGGCCTGATCGCATTGGTCGACCGTCAGCTCAACGAGGACGACATCACGATCGTGCTGGTGAAACGTTCCCCGGTGCAGGCGCCTGGCTGACGGCGCACAGCCGTCTGAGCATGACAGCGGGAGCAGCCGAGGTAACCGAACCGAAGGTCACGCAGGCGCACCGCGCCTTCGCCATGTCGTGCCGGGTCGAAGTCAACATCCGGGCAAGGGCCGAGCGCATCTGGAGCCGTTCTCGTGTCTGGGTTGCTCTCGATGAGAGAGGCCGATGAAATCGTGGCTGGCGCTCATGGGAATACTGATTTCAGCCGGTGAGGTGCTACAAGTGGCTGCGCAGAGTCCTGGAACCGTGACGAATCAG
Source organism: uncultured Acidobacteriota bacterium (assembly GCA_963776315.1). Classification (GTDB taxonomy): domain Bacteria; phylum Acidobacteriota; class Vicinamibacteria; order Vicinamibacterales; family 2-12-FULL-66-21; genus DATBJJ01. Next base: position 53,213 of record CAVZMJ010000023.1, on the reverse strand, counting down.
CTGGTGGGCACGTGGCGACTGATTTCGGCTTCCCAACGCCTGGCTGATGGGACCGTGAGGCCCGATCCGCAAACCGGACCGAGGGGGGCTGGTTACATCATGTATAGCGAGACCGGACGCATGTGCGCGGTCCTCGCGAATCCCGACCGGCCGAGATGGAAGTCCGAGACGGCACCGGTTGAAGCAGAAGTGCGCGCTGCCTTCGACGGCCTGGTCGCCTACTGCGGCACTTACGACGTCAACGAGGCCGAGGGATACGTCGTGCATCACATCGAAATGGACAGGGTGCCGAATCATTCAGGAGCTGACCGGAAACGGTTTATAACGCTGTCCGGGAGCCGGCTCGTGCTGCGCCCCGCGCCGCCACTGCCGGCAGGTGTCGAGGAGTGGACCGTGGAGTGGGAGCGCGTTACGGGAAAATGAGTGCGGCGCCGCGGTCGCCGATCGCACTCAACCTTGTCGAGGAATATGTGATAACCATCCGTCCCGAGAGCCCCGCGGACAAGTCAGCCGTTCGACACCTCAACGAGCTCGCGTTCGGGCAGCCGGCGGAGGCTGAGCTCGTTGATAAGCTGCGAGCGGCCGGCGGTGACGCGCTGTCCCTCGTCGCGGTGGCAGACGCCGTCGTCGGTCACGTACTCTTCACGCCTGTGGTCGTCGAGAGCGCATCGAGACGAGTCGTCGGGATGGGCCTGGCCCCGATGGCCGTGCTGCCGGATCGCCAGCGGCAAGGCATCGGCTCGCAACTCGTGCGCCGAGGCGTGGAGATCCTCCGTGAGCGCGGGTGCCCGTTCGTAGTCGTCGTCGGACATCCCGACTACTATCCGCGCTTCGGGTTCGAGCGCGCATCCACGCGCGCTCTGGTCAGCCAATGGGAAGGGATGCCGGACGCCGCATTCATGGTCTTGATTCTCGACGAGCACGACATGGCGGGAGTGTCCGGAGTGGCAAGGTACAGGGGAGAGTTCGACGAGGTCTCTTGAGGGCGATGTCAGACGCACCCTGGTGCGGTGAGGGCACAATGGACGTGCGCGGTCACGAACCTTTGTGGATCATGGTAGCGGGACCTTATCGGTCCGGCTCGTCAGATCCGGCGGTCTGGGCGCGAAACCTGGGGAGGCTCAACGCGGTCGCCCACGCAGTCTTCCTCAGGGGGCATGTTCCGATCGTCGGCGTCAATCTGGCTCTCCCGGTCATCGAGAGCGCGGGCCAGGGCTCGTACGGACAGATCATGCCGGCACTGTCGATGAGCCTCACCGAGCGGTGCGATGCAATCTTGCGGATCGAAGGCGCGTCGCAAGGTGCCGACGACGAGGTCGAGGCATTCCGGGCGCGCGGGCTCCCTGTGTTCGGATCCGTCGATGAGATTCCGAACGTTCGGTCGGACACACGCGACACCTAGCGGGGCAGTGATGAAAAGGCTATTGACGGCAACTGCCATGACCCTTGGGATTACCGTGACGGCATCGGCGCAGGACATGGATCCAGAGATTGCACGGTACCTCGAGTCGATCAAGGCGATCGACAATCATGCGCACGTCATGGGGCTGAATCGCGCGACGGACAAAGGGTACGACCAGCTTCGCTGCGATGAACTGCCGGTCACCCCCTCGGGCCTCCCGCCCCAGATGCTGCGATTCAGTCCGTCACTCCAAGGCGCGGTGCGTACGCTCTATGGCGTTGACATGGCCGACGACCTGGAGCCGAGCATCAAGAAGCTGCAGGCCGTGGCCGCGAGCACGCGTGACCGGAACGGTGCCACACACTACGCCTGGGTTCTCGACAAGGCCGGCATTCAGACAGTGCTCGCCAATCGCACGGCCATGGCGCCGGAGTTGAGGGCCCCGCAATTCCTGTGGGTGCCCTACGCGGATGCGTTGATGTTCCCGCTCGACAACAGCGCGCTGAAGGTGAATCCCGATCGCAAGGCTCTCTTCGCGATGGCCGACGAGCTCGAGCGCGCCTACCTGCGCGAGTTGGGGATGACGCGCATTCCGGCCAGGCTCGATGAGTACGTCCAGAAGGTCGTGCAAGCGACCTTGCGCAAGCAGAAGAGCGCGGGTGCAGTGGCCGTGAAGTTCGAGGTGGCGTACTTGCGATCGCTCGCGTTCGACCTGGCCGCCAGGGACGCGGCCGCAGCGGTCTACTCGAAACATGCAGGCGGGGGCGCGCCCTCTGCGCTGGCCTACAGGACGCTGCAGGACTATCTCTTCAAGCAGATTGTCCTCGAATCGGGTCGGCTGGGCATGGCCGTCCATATCCACACCGGCAGCGGCTGCGGCGAGTTCTTCGACGACAGCGGCGCCGGCGCGACCCTGCTGTCGCCGATGCTGAACGATCCCGAGCTGCGCGACACGCGCTTCGTGCTGCTGCACGGCAACCGTCCCAGGGAACGTGACATTGCCGTGCTGATCGCCAAGCCGAACGTGTATGCGGACATTTCCGTCCTCGAGTTCTTCCTGTCGCCGCGCGAACTGGCCCAGGTGTTGAGACCGTGGCTGGAGTCCATGCCCGAGCGTGTGATGTTCGGCACCGACGCCGGTCCGTTCGGTCCCGGCATGGATTGGGAAGAGACGACCGTCATCGGCGCGCAGCAATTCCGGAAGGCCCTGGCGCTCGCGCTGACGCTCATGGTGAGCGACGGAGTGGTCACGAAGGCGAGAGCCCTGCAGATAGCCGACGGCGTCTTGAGAGGAAACGCCGCGGCGCTCTACGGCTTGAAGTAAAGGTGACGTGATGGATATTGGCGTGATCCTCCGGCGCTTCGAATCTCCAGACGAGGTCCGCGAGATGACGCTCGGCCGCTTCGAGGTGATCCGCCTCGGCGGCCTCACCGTCGGCCGCGCCACCTACCAGCCGGGTTGGAAGTGGTCGGCGCACGTGGGACCGACCGTGGGGGCAGCGCGCTGCACCGTCGAGCACCTCGGGCTGGTCGTCTCGGGCGTCGCGACGGCGGCTTTCGACAGCGGCCGGGTCGTCGAGCTCCGGCCTGGGGACTTGTTCTACATTCCTCCGGATCCGCACGACAGCTGGGTCGTCGGCACGGAACCGTACGTGTCTCTTCACTTCCTCGGCGCCGAGAGGTACGCTGCGAGGTGACTGGGGTGCGCGAGTCAACGGTCAAGCACAGAACCTCGACGCGGCCTCGTCGTGTGGCTGACGTTCGCGCTGGTGCACGGTGTATGGCTCGGCTTCATCGCACGTCGGCAGGGCCGGGCTTCGATGCGCGGCCTGACGCTGCGCGGTCACACTAGAAGCCGTCTCATGAATGTGTCACGACATCACGTAACAACACGATGCGCACGATGACACGATGTTCACGATGGATCCCTCGAGAGGGTTTCTTCGTGTCGATCGGACCATCGTGTTCATCGTGAACCGTGGCCGTCAGCGCGTTCGGCCTGTGTTCTGGTTTATGAGATAGCTTCTATTGAAGCACCCGCTCGATCAGTTGCTGCGCGCGGGCGCCGAACTCGCGCACACGTGCAGCATGGTGCGCGTCGTACGTCGTCATCCACACCTGCACTCCAGTCTTGCCGCCGGCGCGCCACGTGCTCAGGCGCAACACGCCGTTGTTCAGATCGTCGACCGTGACGAAGAGATCGTGTCCGGCGTTGTGCCACGCCACAGTGCCTGAGATCTGGTCGCCCGTTGCGGCGCGGATGCCGACGCGATCGCCCGCGGTCAGGTTGCCTTCGGTGACGACGAACGCCGCAGGGCTGAAGAGGCGCTTCCACACGTCGTCTGTGGCGAGTGATGTCACGTGGTGCGCTGCCGCGTGTTGACGGTCGCGGCCCTTGTGGTGCTCGAGGTAGTGGCGCAGCCCGCGGAGCTCGAACTGCCAGCCGGCGCTCACCGAGTCCAGCTCGTCGTCCCAGCCGGCGCCGTCGCCGAAACCTGAATGCACGATGCGGAGCCTCGTCTGTCCCGCCTGCGTCTCGAGCGTGAACTCCATGGCCAATTGCCGCGAGGGTCCGGCGAGCGGCTCACCGTTGACATCGAAGGCAGGACGGTTCTCGACGAGCCTCAGGCGCTTGCCCGGCTCCCATTCGTCGATTTGCGACTCCCACGCCCAGTGCTCGTCCCATCCCCAGAAGACGGATCCGCCTTTGCCCGGCGTGACGCGCGCTTGCAGAGGGAACCATCGCATCAGTTCGCCGGCGTCGGTGAGCGCGCGCCAGACATCGTCGGGAGTTGCGTTGATGTCGATCGACATCGAGAAGCTGCGCGTCTTGGCGTCAGTCGTCTCTGACGGGGCGACGGGCGGCCGGGTTGTGGGCGCCATGATCTACTCCTTGTCTCTGGGCGTGTCAGCGGGCTGCACCTGCGGCGCTGCAACGGCGTCCGGTGAGGGGTCGGGCTGTGGATGTCCGATCGTCACGAGTCGAAAGCGGCGGCCGCGTGGGGACGTGTCGTCGTGATACTTCGCAACGAGCTCGGTGATGCGGTCCGAGAGCTCCTGGGCAAAGGCCGCCCGCGATTCAGGAGACGCGAAGCGGATCTCCGAGTCGAGGGTGAGCGTGGAGATTCGCCGCTGCTCTGCGCGCGCGCGGGCGTCGAGGGTCGAGACTTCGGTGATGGTTCGCGCCGCGACGGCGACCACGTAGGATGCGCTGAAGCGATCTTGCGCCGTCTCCGGCGTCGGTCCGAACGCTCCGAGCGCGTCCGGGCTGATGACGAACGACCGCGCCGTCGCGCGCAGGATGCGCTCGGTGCAGTTGCCTTTCCGCCGTTCTTCCACGCACTCGAGAAGTCCGCACTGTTCGAGCGCCTTCAGGTGGTAGTTCAGCCGCTGGCGGGGGATGCCGAGCTTTCGCGCGAGGCCGGCGGCCGAGTCCGGCTCTGCGAGGGCGGCGAGCAGCGAGCGGCGCGTGCCCTTGAGGGCTGTGGAGGCGGTTTCCGGCCGCTGGATGACTTCGACGCTTGATGCGCGAGCGGACACGCGTGGGAGGATAATACCGACAAATTAATTTGTCAAGAAACATGTATGTGTCGGTATTTCTGCCTGACGGGATCTGACTCCGCCCCTGACTCCCCTTCGACCCCAGCCATTGACGTCGGCTGTGTCACCTCTACGCGGCCTGACCCCGGGGCTGATACGCTAACCTCGGTCTGACCCCGGCTCCTTCTGGGGTCCGACTCCGACCCCGGCTCCGACCCAGGTCCGACCCCGGCTCCGACCCCGCCTCCGACCCCGCCTCCGACCCCGCCTCCGACCCCGCCTCCGACCCCCCGACTCCTGTAACCGCGTTCCGCCGCCGATAAACCCGTCGCACCTCCCCATGTCTCAGCCATATGACCTGCTGGCGCACGCCCACGAGCGGGCCCTGGCGTTCTTGGACTCCCTGCCCGATAGGCCCGTGGCTCCGAGGGCGTCGTTCGAGGAGCTTACAGCCGCCCTCGGCGGGCCCCTCCCGGAGGCGCCCCAGGACCCGGTCGGCATCGTCCTCGACCTGACCACTCGGCTCGAGCCAGGCCTGGCGGCGACCGCCGGCCCGCGCTATTTCGGCTTCGTCACCGGCGGCAGCTATCCCGTCGCGCTGGCGGCGGACTGGCTGGTCTCGACCTGGGACCAGAACGCGGCGCTGCACATCATGTCGCCGGGCATGTCGGCGCTCGAGGCCTGCACCGCGCGGTGGATTCTCGATCTGCTCGGACTGCCCGAGCAGGCGAGCGTCGGTTTTGTGACGGGCGCGCATACGGCCAACGTCACCGCGCTCGCCGCCGCCCGGCACGAGGTGCTCCGCCGCGCACGGTGGGACGTCGAATCGCTCGGCCTGCAGGGCGCGCCGCCGCTGACGGTCATCGCCGGTGAAGAGGCCCACGCCTCGATCCACGCCGCGTGCCGGATGATCGGCGTCGGCAGCCGCACGATCATGCGCGTCGCGACCGACGAGCAGGGACGCATGCGGCCCGCCGCGCTCGAGTGGGCGCTCTCGGCGACGTCTGGTCCGACGATCGTGTGCGCGCAGGTCGGAAACGTGAATACCGGCGCGTGCGATCCGCTGGTCGAGATCGGTGCGCTCACGCGCGAGAACGGCGCGTGGCTGCACGTCGACGGCGCCTTCGGCCTGTGGGCCGCGGCGTCGCCTGCATACCGCCGGCTCGTCTCCGGTCTCGCCGACGCCGATTCGTGGACGACCGACGGACACAAGTGGCTGAACGTCCCCTACGACAGCGGCATCGTGATCGTGCGTCACCCGGCCGCGCATCGTGCGGCGATGAGCCAGACCGCCGCCTACCTCCCGCCGGGCCAGGGTGAGCAGCGCGACGGCACGGACTGGGTGCCCGAGGCGTCACGCCGCGCGCGCGCCGTTCCGATCTACGCCGTGCTGCGCATGCTCGGCCGCTCTGGCCTCGCCGATCTCGTCGATCGCTGCTGCCGCCTTGCAGTCCGCATGGCCGAACGGCTGCGGAACACGGCGGGTGTGCAGGTGCTCAACGATGTCGAGCTCAATCAAGTGCTCGTGCGCTTCACGTCACCGTCTGGCGAGAACATGACGAATCAGGTCATCGCGGCAGTCCAAGCGGCCGGCGTGTGTTGGTGCGGCGGGACGATGTGGGCGGGCGCGCCGGCGATGCGCATCTCCGTATCGAACTGGCGAACGAGCGAAGAGGATATCGAACGCTCGGCGGCGTCGATTCTCCAGTGCTTCGAGCGCATCAAGACGGGGTGAAGGCGCGCCTCACTTCACCGGCGCCGCGAACAGCGCATCGTCCATCGGCACGTTGATTTCGATCTTGTCCGTGTAGGTGACGAGCGTGACGACAGGTTCCTTGCCGGTTCGTTCTTCCATGATGTCGAAAGGGAACTTCACGCCGTCGAGGTCGCGCCAGTTGTCGTAGTCGATCGTGATGTCGAAACGGCGGCCATTCGGCAGGTTGAGGACGCCTGTGTGACGGCGATCGAGGTAGGTCTTCGCATCCAGGTAGATCGTGCGGACCAGACCGCTCTTGAGCGTGACCGTCAGCTTATAGGCCTCGCCGCCCGGCATTGCTTCGCGGCCCGCGAGCGACGACCGTGTGACCCTTCTCACGCCAGTCGACGAGCAACCCGTCGAAGTCGCCATCGACTTCGCGGGACTCGGCGGCCAGCTGCGGCTGGCGAGGCACGGCCTTCCCCTGCACCATGTCCCACACGGCATCCGCGTTGATGCCCCGAGGCGTCATTGTCGCGCCAGGCTGCGCCGGTCCCTGTTCGACGCGCATCAGGTTGGGCCGCTTCTTGTAGACGATGACCTTCAGCGTCGTTCCGATCCCGCTGGCTACTGTTCGCGTCATCTTCACCGTTTGAATCGACGCCAGCTTGTCGCGGCCGCCGCGCGCCGCGATGTGACGCGTGACGATCTCGTCGACCGTCTGAGCGGGTGACGACGAAGGTGCGAGGGCGGGAGCGAGGAACGCAAAGATCGCCAGGCGGAGAAGCGCGCGCATCTGCATGACCGGTATTATCGTCGAACGAGCGTCCGAGAGGAGCGCGTCGTCCCACCGTTTGACACCCCGCGAAGCTATCCCACAAACGGCGACCGCTTCACGTACGCTGGTCGCGATCTCGTGATGGGTCGCCCCGTATCTATGAGATGGCTTGTATGATTCGTCATGGTTTACGAGCGTCACGCGACTCTGAATGGACGAGCAACCCGGTACCTCGAAGCTGGCAGGGGCCGGGCGCTGATATTGCTTCACGCGTTTCCGCTGAGCGCGGACATGTGGCGGTCGCAGCTCGACCGCGTGCCGGACGGCTGGCGTTTCATCGCGCCGGATCTACGGGGTTTCGGGTCCGGCGGCGACGTGCCGCCGTTGCTGACGGTGGACGACTACGCTGGCGATGTCCTCGCGCTCATGAACGCGCTGGGGATCGAGACCGCCGTGATCGGTGGGCTCTCGATGGGTGGGTACGTCACGTTCGCCCTTTTCCGCCAGGCCCCCGACCGATTCGACGGCGTCATCCTGGCCGATACGAAGGCCTCGGCGGACACGGCCGACGGGCGTGCCGGGCGACTCGCGATGGCAGAGACGCTGCGCACCAGGGGCGTGGGCGCGGTTGTGGACGGGCTGCTCCCAAAACTCGTCGGCGAAACCACGAGACGGGAGCGTCCGGAAGTCATGGCTGACGCGCGTCTGGTGATGGAGGCGAATCAACCAGTCGCCATCGACTCTGCCTTGCACGCGTTGATGACCCGGCCGGACTCGACACCGGACCTCGAGCGGATCAGGTGTCCGACCCTCGTCATCGTCGGGCAGGAAGATACAGTGACCCCGGCCGCGGACGCGGAGCTCCTCGCGCGGTCCATTCCAGGAACGGAACTCGTCGTGCTGCCACGCGTGGGCCACCTCTCGAACCTCGAAGCGCCGGATGATTTTTCGAGCGCGCTGACGCGGTTCCTGGCCCGCGCCTTTTGATGATGTAGCATACGATTGACGTATGGGACGTGTTCTTTTCTCAACGGTTGTGCTGACCTCGTGCCTGGCATTCGCCTCGGTGCGGGCGGGCCAGCTGCCGCCGGCCCCCGGCGCGAGCTGCTGCACCGGCCGCTCGACCAGATCCTCGACGTCAACGTGCGCGATGGCCTCGTCTATTACCGCGCGCTGAAGGCGGAGCGCGGCCGCGCTCGATCGCTACGTCGCGTCGCTCAACGTCCCGCGGCGACCTACACCGGCTGGTCGCGCGAAGCGCAGGATGGCGTTCTGGGTGAATGCCTACAACGCGTTCGTCCTCGCAGACCGTCATCAATCACTATCCGATCCGCGGGCGAGCAGCGCGTATCCCGGCGACAGCATCCGACAGATCCCCGGCGCGTTCGACCAGACGAAGCACCGCGCGGCCGGACGAAGCGTGACGCTCGACGAGATCGAGAAGACGATCCTCCCCGAGTTCAAGGAGCCGCGCCTGTACCTGGCGCTCGGCCGCGGCGCCGTCGGCAGCGGCCGGCTGCGCAGCGAGGCCTACACCGGCGGCGCGGCTGACGCGAGCAGCTCGACGACATCCAGTCGGAGTTCGTCAACGAGCAGCGCATGCTGAAGGTCGATCGCGCGGCGGGCGTGGTGTCGGTGACGCCGATCCTGAGCTGGCGCGAGGCGGAGTTCGTCGCCGCGTACGCCGACAAGGCGGGCGAGCGGTTCGCGCAGCGCTCGCCGATCGAGCGCGCCATCATCGCCTTCGTCACGCCGCACCTGCTGCCGCTCGAGAAGGAGCTCGTCCAGAAGAACGAGTTCAAGGTGACGTTCCATCGAGTTCGACTGGCGCCTGAACGACCTGACCGGCGGGACGGGCTCGAACTGATGTCAGGTCAACGCCTGGCAGCTGGACCTGACCGGACATGGATCTCGGACTCACCGACAAAGTCGCCATCGTCACCGGCTCGAGCCGCGGGCTCGGGCTGGCGAGCGCGCGGGCGCTCGTGGCCGAGGGGTGCCGCGTGTGCCTCTGCGCGCGCGGCGACGAGCGGCTGGCCGAGGCGGCGCTCGAAGTCGAAGCGGCGGCGCGAGCGTCCGAACATGGTCGTCGCGGTGCAGGCCGACGTGTCGACGGCGGACGGCGTCGAGCTCGTCGATCGACCGGACGGTCGAGACGTTCGGCGGGCTCGACATCCTCGTCAACAACGTCGGCCGCGCCGGCGGCGCGGATCTGCTCGACACGTCCGACGCCGAGTGGCAGGCGGCGTTCGACGAGACGCTCTTTCCGGCGATTCGCGCGTCGCGCCTCGCCGTGCCGCACATGAAGCAGCGCGGCGGCGGCGCGATCGTCATGATCGCGTCGATCTACGGCCGCGAGGCCGGCGGCCGCATGACCTACAACGCCGTCAAGGCCGCGGAGATCAGCCTCGCCAAGTCGCTGGCGCAGCAGCTCGCGCCGCGTCAACATCCGCGTCAACAGCGTCGCGCCCGGATCGATCCTGTTTCCCGGCGGCTCCTGGCACCGGCGCCAGCAGGCCGATCCCGACGGCATCGCCGACTTCATCCGGCGCGAGCTGCCGTTCGGCCGCTTCGGCCGCCCCGACGAAGTCGGCGCCGTCGTCGCCTTCCTCGCCTCGCCGCGCGCCAGCTGGATCAGCGGCGCGTGCATCGTCGTCGACGGCTGTCAGGGGCGATCGAATATCTGACAGCTTCGCAGCTCCGGCTCCAGCTCCGAGCTCAGCTTCCAGTAAGTAGCCTTCAGAGCTCAGCCGATCGACTAGGATCTGGAAGCCCTGAGCCGGAAGCTGGGCGCTGGACAGCTGGAAGCTGAATGCCATGTCTGATCTCATCCAGTCCGTCGCCGACGCCCTCTTCATGCCGTGGGTCGTCGCTCGTGCTGCTCGGCGCCGGGCTCTTCCTGACGCTGCGCACCGGGTTCGTGCAGGTGCGGCGCTTCGGCGAGGCGTGTCGGGTCGCGTTCGTGCGGCGCGGCACCGGACGACGCGGCGCGCTGACGCCGTTTCAGGCGTTCATGACGGCGCTCGGCGCGTCGATCGGCACCGGCAACATCGCCGGCGTCGCGACGGCGATCGTGTCGGGCGGTCCCGGCGCGCTCTTCTGGATCTGGGTCTACGGCTTCGTCGCGACGGCGATCAAGTTCGCCGAGGCGGTCCTCGGCCTGACGTTCCGCGAGGCCAAGGGCGACAGGTGCTGTCGGGGCCGATGTACTACCTGCGCGACGGACTGAAGTCGCCGGTGCTCGCGTGGCTGTTCGCGTTCGTCGCCGCCGTCGCGGCGCTGACGACGACGCCGTTCACGCAGCCGAACTCGATGGCGCTCGTCCTCAACACCGTGGTCGGCATCCCGCGGCTCGTCTCGGGCATCGTCATCGCGGTCCTGACCTGGCTCGTGATCATCGGCGGCATCAAGTCGATCGGGCGAGCCGCCGAGAAGCTCTCGCCGCTCAAGGTCGGTCTGTACCTCGTCGGCGGCCTGATCGTGATTCTCGTCAACATCGCCGCACCTGCCGGGCATTCTCGCGCTGGTCGTCCGCGAAGCGCTCGACGATGCACTCGGCGCTGCGGGTTCGGCATCTTCGTCGCGATGCGCTATGGCATCGCGCGCGGCATCTACGCGAACGAAGCCGGCTACGGCACGGCGGCCGTCGCCTACGGCACCGCGCAGAGCACGCAGCCGGCGCAGCAGGGGCTGAACGCCGTCATGGAGGTGTTCATCGTCTCGTTCGTCACGTCGACGATCAGCGCGATGACGATCCTGCTGACCGGCGTGTGGCAGTCGGGCCTGACCAGCACCGCCGCCGTCGCCGCCGGCTTCAACACCGTCATGCCCGTCGTCGGCGGCTACATCGTCGCCTTCTGCGTGTTCCTCTTCGGCTACACGACGCTGATCGGCTGGGCGTACTACGGCGAGCAGTTCTTCGAGTACATCCTCGGGCGCAAGGTGACGATGCCGTATCGCTGGATCTACTGCCTGCTGATTCCGTTCGGCGCGATCTCGCGCGTCGACGTCGTGTGGGCGTGGGGCGACCTGATGAACGCGCTGCAGGTGTTCCCGAACCTGATCGGCGTCATCGGGCTGAGCGGGATCGTGGCGCGGATCGCGAGGAGCTCGATACGGGCTGACGAAGGGGCGGCTGACCGCAAGTATCCACCATGAAAATTCGGCACACAACGCCGAATTTTCATGGTAGCGTACCGCCATGCTGGACAGGCCTGTTCACCAGCGGCGGGTGCTGCGCCTGCTGAGCCGTCATCCGGTCGTGGCCATTCTCGGCCCTCGTCAGGTCGGCAAGACGACGCTGGCGCGGCGGGTCGCGGCCGTCTGGCGGGCGAGCCGGGCCGTCTTCTTCGACCTGGAGGATCCGCGCGACGTCGTCGCGGCTCGCCGACCCCATGCTCGCGCTGGAGCCGCGCCGGGGCCTCGTCGTCCTCGACGAGATTCAGCGCCGCCCGGAGCTCTTTCCGGCCCTCCGCGTGCTGGCGGACCGACGGCCGCGCCGTGCGCGGTTCCTGGTGCTCGGCAGCGCGTCGCCGGATCTCCTGCGGCAGACGTCGCGAGTCGCTGGCCGGGCGTATCGCGTCTACGACCTGATCCGGGTTCTCGCTCGACGAAGTCGGTCGAGCGCCGAGTCGATCGGCTCTGGCTCCGCGGACGGGTTCCCTCGCTCGTTTCTCGCGCGATCCGAGGCGGCCAGCCGCGAATGGCGCCGCGAGTTCGTCCGCACGTACCTCGAGCGGGACGTCCCGCAACTGGGCATCGCCATCCCGCGCCGTCACGCTGCGCCGCGTCTGGACCATGGTCGGCGCACTATCACGGCCAGTTGTGGAACGCCTCGGAGTTCGCGCCGCGCGTTCGGCGTGGCGGACACGACCGTGCGGCGGTATCTCGACGCGCTGCACCGCGACCTTCGTCGTGCGACAGCTGCAGCCGTGGCACGCGAACGTGAGAAGCGCCAGGTCAAGGCGCCGAAGCTCTACGTGGCCGACAGCGGGCTGCTGCACGCCCTTCTCGATATCGAAACCGAAGTCGACCTGCACCGCCACCCGAAGGTGGGTGCGTCCTGGGAAGGCTTTGCCATGGCCCAGGTCATCCACTGGCTCGACGCTCGTCCGGAGCAGTGCTTCTTCTGGCGCACCCATACAGGCGCTGAACTGGACCTCCTGATCGTCCGCGACCGCGAGCGCCTCGGGTTCGAGTTCAAGCGCTCGAGCGCGCCGACGATCACGCCATCGATGCGTTCGGCGCTTCAGGATCTGGAGCTACGCGGCTGGATGTCGTGCACGCCGGATCCGACACGTTCCGATGGCGCCCCGCGTGCGCGCCGTGGCGCTCGCGCGGCTGCTCGACGATGTGAAGCCGGCAGTCGGACGTCGATGACTCCGTTCCAGCTCCGGTGACAGCGCCTGATCCCGTTGGTCAGGCATGCCGTTCGCGCCGGTTCGTGCCTGCCCATCCCGTCTTCTTGACGACGCGCCGCCCTCTCCGGAGCGGCACGGGAACGTCCTCCACGTCAACGGCCAGACGCTTCCCGAGCGCCTTGAACGCTGCCTCGAGCTGCTCCAGCTTCGAGCCATGGGTCATGGCCACGGGATCGTTGTCGAGGTCCGCCGGCTGTTCGACTCGGCCCATCCGAGACGCGAACGCGGCGCGACGTGCGCATGGTCCTTCGGTGTCGTAGTAGATGTCTTGCTGTCACGCGACCCACTGCGGCTGGAGCGGTGTCGCGCCCGACGGCTCGCCAATCAGTCCTGCGACGGAGTACGACGTCGAGATTTACGCGTTCGACGTGGAACGCCGATGAGCGCGTCGATCCAAGCTTCAACGCCTTTCACTTCAGGGTAACGGGACGCGGATTACCGCGGATTCACGCGCAGTGCCGCTCAGACATCACTCGCGCTCCCGTGCCGTGACGAGGCTGGCTGACCCGGGCCCTGGAGCGAGCCGACGCGCTGCGCCCCTCGAACAAGCTCGGTGCGCCCCTGTGATCATTCAGGAGTTATAGATTCCGTTTTGAGACTCAAAACGGAAGCACGAGGGGCGATTCTGCAAGGCGGCCCCGTCCGACCTCCTACCTCCTGTCTCCTGACTCCTATCTCCTAGATTTCTGCCTTTCGCTTCTTGATCGCCAGCGAAAGGACTGCTACCATCGGACCCGCAATTCCTTTGGCTGCATTGGTTTCCGCTATGGCGTCACAGACCCTCCCAGCCCTCACCGGCGACAAGGACCGCTCGCTTCAGGAGGCGGTCAGCCGGCTGACGTACTCGCCACGGCCCGGCGGCGCCGAGGCGGACCCGATCGTCACGGCGGTGCGGCGGCTGCCGGCGGTCTCGGCGACCTTTGCGCCGTATCCAGAGGGCACCGACGACCGCCTGATCGCCGTCGCTCGCGGCGCGCGGCATCGAGCAGCTCTACACGCACCAGGCCGAGGCGTTCGAGCACGTGCTCGGCGGGCGCAACGTCGTCACGATCACGCCGACGGCGTCGGGCAAGACGCTCTGCTACAACGCGCCGGTCCTCAACGCGATCCTGCAGGATCCCGTCGACGCGCGCGCTGTATCTCTTTCCGACGAAGGCGCTCGCGCAGGATCAGCTCGCCGAGCTGCACGCGCTCTCCGAGCTCGTGACGCGCGACGGCCGATCTCGAGATCGGCGTCTTCACCTACGACGGCGACACGCCGTCGGACGCGCGGCGCGCGATTCGCGGCAAGGCGCACGTCGTGCTCAGCAATCCCGACATGCTGCACTCGGGCATCCTGCCGCACCATCCGCGGTGGGCGAAGCTGTTCGAGAACCTGCGCTTCGTCGTGATCGACGAGCTGCACGCCTATCGCGGCGTGTTCGGCAGCCACCTCTCGAACATCCTGCGGCGGCTGCAGCGCGTGTGCCGGCACTACGGATCGGATCCGATCTTCATCTGCTCGTCGGCGACGATCGCGAACCCGCGCGAGCTGGCGGAAGGGCTGACCGGGCAGCCGTTCGAGCTCGTCGACGAGAGCGGCGCGCCGCGCGGCGAGAAGTTCTTCCTCTTCGTCAACCCGCCGGTCGTGAACGCGCAGCTCGGCATCCGCCGGTCGTATCTCGCCGAAACGCGACGCGTCGCGCTCGAGTTCCTCAAGCACAACCTGCAGCTGATCGTGTTCGCGCAGAGCCGCCTCGCGGTCGAGATCCTGACGACGTATCTGAAGGATGCCTTCCAGGGTCCGCCCGGCGCGGCCGACGTGATCCGCGGCTATCGCGGCGGCTACCTGCCGAACCGCCGGCGCGAGATCGAGCGCGGCCTGCGCGAAGGGCAGGTGCGCGCGGTCGTCTCGACCAACGCGCTCGAGCTCGGGATCGACATCGGCGCGCTCGACGTGTCGGTGATGGCCGGGTATCCCGGGCACGATCGCCGCGACGTGGCAGCGCGCCGGCCGCGCCGGCCGGCGCACGACGCGCTCGGCGGCGGTGCTCGTCGCGAGCAGCGCGCCGATCGATCAGTTCATCATCCGCAACCCGTCGTACTTCTTCGACGCGTCGCCCGAGCACGCGCTCATCAACCCCGACAACCTGCACATCCTGCTCGACCACGTGAAGTGCGCCGCCTTCGAGCTGCCGTTCGCGGACGATGAGGCGTTCGGGCAGCCGAGAACGTGCAGGAGATCCTCTCGGTGCTCGCCGAGGAGGGATTCGTCCATCACGCCGACGGGCAGTGGAACTGGACGAACGAGTCGTATCCGGCCGACGCCGTCAGCCTGCGGTCGGTCTCGTCGGACAACTTCGTCGTCATCGACGGGACACGACGGCGAGCGGGTGATCGGCGAGACCGACTTCACGAGCGGGCCGTCGACGCTCCACGAGAAGGCCATCTACATCGTCGAAGGGCAGCTCTTCCAGGTCGAGCGCCTCGACTTCGACGGCCGCAAGGCCTTCGTCCGCGCGGTCGACTGCGACTACTACACCGACGCGATCACGTACACGAAGGTCACGATTCTGGAGACGTTCGCGAGTGATGCGGTGAGCGAGGCGCGATCAGCCGGAGTTGCAGAGGCAGACGGCGAACGGAGCTCGCGGAGCCACGCCCGTCGCACTCGCGCGCGACTCGCGCCGAGCTCGGCCGCGATCGCCGATGCCTCGGGCGATCGCACGGCGAAGTTCACGTCGTCTCCCGCGTCGTCGGCTTCAAGAAAATCAAGTTCTACACGAACGAGAACGTCGGTTCGGGCGAGCTGGATCTGCCCGAGCAGCAGATGCACACCTCGTCGTACTGGCTGACGATTCCGTCGGCCGTCATGGCCGCGCTGCCGTTCAGCGGCGACGACCGGCGCGACGGCGTCGTCGGTCTGGCCTTTGCGATGCGGAACATCGCGCAGCTGCTGCTGATGTGCGATCGGCACGACATCGGACTCTCGGTGGACGGCGGCACGCTCGAGCGGGCGCCGCGCACGAGAGCGCTTGGGGGTGGGGCCCCAAGCGCATTGAGTAATGCCAGCGCCGACACCGGCAGCACGCTCGCCGCCGATCCGAACATCTTCATCTACGACAACTATCCCGGCGGCATCGGGTTCAGCCGGCCGCTGTTCGAGATGCACGCTGCCGCTGCTCGAGCGCACGCGCGAGCTCGTCGTCGGCTGCCCCTGCGAATCGGGCTGTCCATCGTGCGTCGGGCCTGAAGGCAACACCGGCCCGCACGCCAAGGCCGTCGCCTTACGGATCCTGGACGACCTGCTCCTTTCGCTTCCCGGCGTGGCGCTGCCTGACGCGGACACGGCCGCTCTTCCCGACGGCTTCTGACATGGATCTCAAGTCGAAGCTTCGCGCCATCGTCCAGTCGCCCTCGACGAAGCCCGAAGGGCGGAGTCGGGGCGAAGGCGGGCCGAAGCCAGTGCGCGAGCTGACCTACGAGCCAGACATCGGCGGATACGAGGCCGGACCGACGATCGACCGCGTCGGAGAGATCCTCGGTGGTCGCGCCGCCCGCAACGACTTCGGCCAGTGCCTGATCATCGATCGACGCTACGAATCCGACCGCTGGCACGGCGACGTGCGGATCTCGGAGTGCGAGATCGGAGACGGTGACGGTCTCGAGATCTTGGACCCAAGCCTTGCGTCCGATCAACGACCAGGTCAGCATTTATCAATGCTCGCGGGGCCTCGCCTTCGCAACGCTTCGGCGGAGCTCGCCGTAGCTTCAGCGGAGGCGGCCCACGCTCGCTCTGCTCGACTCAGGGTCGCTCGGCGACTTTCCGCCTTCGCCAAGCTTCGGCGGACCAGCCGTAGCCTCGGCGGAGGCTGGCGCGCCCGCTCGGGCCGCAGGCGCTCTCGCTGTCGTACTGTGTTCATCGACCTCGAAACGACGGGCCTGAGCGGCGGCGCGGGCACCGTCGCGTTCCTCGTCGGCTGCGGGTTCTACGACCTCGGCGCGTTTCAGGTCCGGCAGTTTCTGCTCACGAGCTACTCGGCCGAGCGCGCGCTCCTCACCGCCGTCGCGGAGTTCTTTGTCGATGCGGAGCTGATCGTCAGCTACAACGGCAAGACGTTCGACGTTCCGGTGATGGAGACGCGGTGGCAATTCCATCGCATGGAGATGCCGCTCGAGGGTGTCCCGCATTTCGACACGCTGCATACGGCCCGCCGGTTGTGGAAGCCGCGCGGCGAGGATCGAGCGGATGGCGGATGCCGCCTGTCGACGCTCGAGCGGACGCTATTCGATGTGCGGCGGGTCGGAGATGTTCCCGGGTTCGAGATTCCGTCGCGCTTCTTCCAGTTCATGCGCACGGGCGATCCGCGGCCGCTCGAGCCCGTGCTCG
Source organism: uncultured Acidobacteriota bacterium (assembly GCA_963776315.1). Taxonomy (GTDB): domain Bacteria; phylum Acidobacteriota; class Vicinamibacteria; order Vicinamibacterales; family 2-12-FULL-66-21; genus DATBJJ01. Next base: position 36,008 of record CAVZMJ010000023.1, on the reverse strand, counting down.
AGCACAACCGGCTCGATCTGGTTTCGCTCGCCGCCGTCACGGCGCGGGCGGTGCGGCTGGTCGAAGAGGGTGCCGACGGATGTTCCGACGGGCCGGAGGCGCTGGCCGTCGGCCGGATCTACGAGCGTGCCGGCCTTGTCGATCGCGCCGAAGGCTGCTTCCGCCGCGCCTCCACGAGCGATTCAGTCGAGGTGAGGTGCGAGAGTCTGTATCGGCTCGGGCTGCGGTGCCGGCGCGAGCGCCGCTTCAGCGAAGCCGCTGCGCTCTGGCGGGAAATCGTGTCGCTGACCGAATCTCGATCCGTCCGCCGCAATGCGACGGCCGCGGCGCTCAGGCAGTTTGCCGTCGAGGCGCTGGCCATCCATCACGAACATCGCGACCGCGACCTGCAGACGGCGCGCGAGCTGGCGTTGTTCGCGTTGAAGGAAAGCAGGGAAGAAAGAAGGGAAGAAGGGAGAGCACAGGGGAGAAACGACCGTCGCGCGGAGGGCTACGTGCACCGCCTCGCGCGGCTCGAGAGAAAGCTCGACAAAATGGCGGGCAAGCTCGAGAAGATGGACGATGCCCGAAAGCTCGCCAGAAAAGAAAACGCCCAGCTCTTTTGGAGCTGAGCATCTCTTGGAGCGCGCGACTGTCGTCGCGCGCTATCGCTCTTACGCTTTGGCCGCGACCGGCTGCTTCTTGGCCTTCGCTGCCGCCTTGCGGCTCTCTGACGTCTGGACGCCGAACCGCTTCGTGAAGCGCTCGACGCGACCTTCGGTATCGATCAGCTTCTGCCGCCCGGTAAAGAACGGGTGACAGTTATTGCAGATCTCCAGGTGGAGTTCCTGCTTGGTTGAGCGCGTGCTCCAGGTCGCGCCGCACGCACAGCGGGCGACGACCTCGTGGTACTTGGGGTGAATCCCTTCCTTCACTGCTGACTCCTTCGGGGCTCCGGGAAAAAGGTATTATATCAAACCCGCGGTGGCTCAGTCGTCTCTAATCGTGTAAACGCCGTATTGGCATATATTTACGGCTACTCGAAGTCGACCGTCCGCTCCCATCTGTGCTTCTTCAGCTCGCTCAGGAGCGGAGCCGGCAGGGGCTGACCGTCGCTGACTCCCAGGTTCTGCTCGACGTGTTCGAGCTTCCGCATCCCCGGGATGACCGTCGAGACCGCGGGATGGGCGAGGATGTGGCGAAGCGCCAGCTGCGGCATCGACATGCCAGCCGGCACGACCGTACGAAGGCGGGCGACGCGGGGAAGCGTGGCTTGCAGGTTGTCGGGGTTGAAGTAGAGGTTGCGAAAATCTCCCGCCGGCCAAGTCGACGCTGTGGTCAGCGTGCCCGCGAGGCTGCCTTCGTCGAATGGAACCCTGGCGATTACCCCGATTCCATGCTTCTCGCAATAGGGGAAGAGCTCGTCCTCCGGGCTCTGGTCGAAGACGTTGTAGACGACCTGCACCGCGTCGATGAGCCCGCTCTCGAGCGCGCGCAGGACGTTGGCCGGCTGCCAGCGATTGATGCTGATCCCGAGTGCGCGGACGAGCCCCTCGTCCTTGAGCGCGCGCAGCGCCTTCTGCCAGCGATCGTCGGTCGCCCATTCATCGGTCCAGACGTGCAGCTGCTGAAGGTCGAGGGTCGAGACGCCGATGTTCTTCAGGCTCTTCTCGGTGTACTCGCGGATGTAGTCGGCGGGGAACACGTCATCAAGCGCATACCCGGGTCTGGCCGGCCACTTGCGGTTCTTCGGCGGAATCTTGGTAGCGATGTAGAGCCGTTTGTCTGGATGTCGCTTCAGCGTCGCGCCCAGCAGCCGCTCGCTGTGCCCGTCGCCGTACGCCCAGGCAGTATCGAAGAAGTTGCACCCGAGCGCGATCGCCCGGTCGAGCGATTCGTACGACTGCTCATCGTCGCTGCCGGTCCACCCGGCCATCCCCCACATCCCGTAGCCGACTTCCGAGATCTGCCAGCCGGTCCTGCCAAACGTCCGATTGTGCATGGGGGATTGTACTTCGCTGTCGGGCTCAGGGCTCAAGGCTCAGGGCTCAGGGCTCAGGCAAGAGCTCGCAGATCCTAATCGAGCGGCCAGGAGCTCAAGGCTCTTGCCTGAGCCTTGAGCCCTGAGCCTTGAGCCAGACTATTGCCCCTGACAGGCCGGGCCGCTCAGCGTCGAGATGATGACGAGGGGCTGACGGCCGCGGCGGACGATGCCGTGGGTGGTGCTGCGGGGGACGATTGAGAAGACGCCGCCAGAGAGCGAGTACTCCTTGCCTCCGACCTTGTGTGTGCCCTCTCCGGCGACGACGTAGATCAGCTCGTCGGCGTCGGCGTGCGAGTGATCCGCAAGCGGGTCGCGCACTTGTACGAGCGTCGACGTCGTGGTCATCGTGCAGCCAATCGGTGTTCGCTTCATCGGAGCGTTGGCGATGAAGTTCTTTTCGAAGAGAGCGGGAATGTCGACCGACAGGGGCAGGAAGTTGCCGGGCTGCGCAGACGGTGCGGCTGGTGGTGGAGGAGGAGGAGCTTCGACCTTTGGCGGGGGCGGTGGAGGCGGCGCCGCATTGAGCGCCACAGATGCCTTGAGGGGTTTTCCGGCGACGACGGTCACGTCGCGCTCGAGGGTCACGAACTTCTCGTGCTCGAACCGGAGCCGGTAGCCGCCAGCCGTCACGTTGGAGAACGTGACGGTTCCCGATGGATCCGTCGCGGCCTCGCGGTCGACAGGCCCCGAGACCTTGACCAAGATTTCGGGCAGCGGTTTCCCGTCCATGCTGGTGACAACGACCGAGATGGTCAAGCGGACGGGGCCACCCTGACGGGCCTGAGCGGCCGGACGAACGGCGTCTGACGCCACCATCGCAAGACACACGGCAACGAAAGCTGCGCAGCGCATGTCACTATCAGATGGCGAGGGCGGCTGTGACGTCAAGTGGGGCGGATGAGCTGACTGAGCGAGGGTGCTAGGGTGCGAGGGTGCCAGGGTGCCAGGGGCAGGGTGCCAAGGTGCCAGGGTGCCAGAGTGCCAAGGTGCCAGGGTGCCAGGGTGCCAGGGGGCCAGAGGGGCACTCTGCACCCTGGTTTATCGAGGGGCATGCGCCGCGGTGCCCTTGGTCGAGCCGCCCTTTCAGGTACTTTTCCCACCAGGCGAGCTCGTTGAGGCAGCGGTGCACGTTGTTCCAGTTGCCGGCGATGCCGTGCGGCTGGCCGGCATAGCGGATCATCTTCGCCGGGATGCCACGGCGTTTGAGGGCGAAGTACATCTGCTCGGCTTCCTCGTACGGCACGCGCTGATCCACCTCGCCGTGCACGAAGAGCGTCGGCGTCTTCACCTGCGCGGCGTAGGTGAGGGGCGACTGCTTGATCATGCGATCGCGCGCGTCCTTCTCCCAGGGCGTGCCGAAGAACTCGGTTTCCTTGGTCCGGTAGATGTCGGCCGTGCCGTAGTCGCTCGTCCAGTTCGAGATGCCGGCCCCGGTGACGGCGGCCGCGAATCGATCCGGATACTGCGTGATCAGCCAGTTCGTCATGAAGCCGCCGTAGGAATGCCCGGTGTGGCCGACACGCTTCGCGTCCACCGGATAGCGTTTCAGCACGAAGTCGATGCCGGACACGACATCTTCGCCGTCCTTCTGGCCCCACGCGCCCCATGTCGCCCACTTGAAGGCGTCGCCGTAGCCGGTCGAGCTGCGGAAGTTCGTGTCGAAGACGAAATAGCCATGGGCCGCGAAGTACTGGTCCTTGAAGTCGAACGTGTAGCCGGTGGCGGCGTGCGGGCCGCCGTGGCTCGTGACGATCATCGGGTACGGGCCCTTGGCGGGGTCGTAACCGTGGGGCAACATGATCCATCCCTCGATCGGCGTCCCGTCATAGCTCGGCCAGTGCAGGCGTTCGGCTTTGCTGAACGCGATGTCGGACACGAGCGCCTTGTGGATGTTCGTCAGGCGCCGCTCGCTCGACCCGTCGATGCTGGCGGTGTAGAGGTCCGCCGGCGTCTCGTGCAGTCCGACGGTGTACAGAATCTTCGTGAACGACTTGTCGTAGCTGAGCCCGGTCACGCGTCGAGGGCCCTTCGTGACCTGCTCGACTCTGGCGCCCGGCACCGAGACTCGAAAGAGATGGGTCTCGCCGCCGATGCCGGCCGTGAAGTAGATGAAGCGGCTGTCGGGCGACCATCGCGTTGCGCCGGGATCCAGATCCCAGCTGGCCGTCAGGTTGATCGGGGCGCCTCCACCGACAGGCCTGACGTAGAGATCCTGCGGCCCGCCGTGGTCGAGCCGCTGCTCGATGATCATGTCTGTGCCGAACGATCGCGAGTAGGACAGATACTTGCCATCGGGTGAATAGTCGACGTCGGCGTACACGTGGCCGTCGTCGGTGAGGCGCGTGACCTTGCCATCGAGCGTGACCGTCCACAGATCGGGTGAGTTGTACTTCAGCTCGTTCCGCCAGTCAGGATCGGCAGTGAAGGCGATGGTCTGGCCGTCGGGATGCCAGGAGAGGTTGCTTGGGCGCAGGTCCATGTCCAGCAGCACCTTCGGTGCGCTGCCCGGCGTTTCCGCTGCCGGCCGCGGCCGCACGACGATCTGCTGCGCGGGCTGCGCGACCGGATTCGGCGCCGGGAACTCCGCGCCATCACGCTGAAAGTCCTTCCAGTCGAAGATGACGCCCTTGAAGCGTTCCTGATGGCGCTTCTCGAACTCGCTCGCGTAGACGGCCCGTGACTCCTCGAGCGGTTTGTTCACCGCCGCGACCTCCCACTTTCCGTCCGGGCTCGGCGTGCCGCTGTCACCACCGCGTCCCCCGCCACGTCCCCCGCGTCCCGTCGCCGCCGGGCCGCTGCCCGCAATCTGCACGGGCGCCGCCGACGGACTATCGGGATCGATATTCCATCGCTGTCCGTCGACCATGTACTGCAGCCGCCCGTCATCAGCCCAGCTCGGGTTCGTGACGTCCTTGCCCATGTGCTGCACGCGACGAGGTTCGGCCGATGCATCTGCGGGTACGAGCCACGCGTCGGAGCGGCTGCTGTTGGCGTCAGGCTCCTCGAGTCGCGTGGTGACCGTGAATGTCACCCACTTGCTGTTGGGGGAGAAGGAGGCGCTGCCGATCGTCTGGATGCGGTAGTAGTCCTCGATCTTGAGGGGCCGGCCCGGCGAAGGCTGCTGAGCGGCAGGCGTCGCTACGCATGCGAGAGCAGCCATCAGTAGGGCGGTTCCAGCACACACCAGACGGGACATGTTCGCCTCCTCTTTTCGGGTTGCAGGCGAATCCTATCAGAGGGACAGGGGCCAGGGTGCTCGGTGCCTAGGGTGCCAGGGTGCGAGGGTGCCCGGGTGCCCGGTGCTTAGGGTGCCAGGGTGCCAGCGTGCCTAGTGTCAGGGTGCGAGGGGGCCTTGGTGCCCAGTGCTTAGAGTGCCAGGGGCACGACATGCCAAGTCCTGCGGAGCGGACGTTGCGTTTTGTGCGATGTCGACAGGGCCGGAGAGTGAGCATTTCCTGCGTACGTTTTGGGGTGCCTGCCGGAATTGTCACGATTTCCTGGAGATCGTGCTATGGCCCTTGTCCTGCAACTTCGCCTTGCGATGGTGAAGCGATTTGAAGAACTTGTGGCTTGGCAGCTGAGCGTGGAGCTCTGTGAAGTCGTCTTCGAGATCACCGAGGAGGGCAAGGCGGCCACCGACACCGAGTTCCAGAGTCAGATCCGAAATGCGGCGAAGGCGGCGCCCTCGCTGATTGCCGAGGGCTTTGTTCGATTCACAACCCCGGAGATTGTGCGCTATCTCCGCATGGCTCGCGGTGAGCTGGGTGAGGTTCAAAGTAACCTCGAGGTCGGCCGTCGAACCAAGTAATTCTCAACCGCGGAATTCGGGCGCGCCGAAACTCTGGCCAGGCGGGCGATGGGAACGACGACGAGCTTATTGAAATCCAAGCTCCGTCAGCTCGAGGTAGAAGCCAGAGCGAAGCGTAAAAAGTCGCCCAAGCCTTGAGCACTGAGGCCCCCTGGCACTCTAAGCACCGGGCACTGAGGCCCCCTTGCCCCTGGCACCCTAAGCACCAGGCACTGAGGCCCCCTCGCACCCTGGCACTCTAAGCACCAGGCACCGAGGCACCCTGCCCTACTTCCCGTTGGCCATCGCGCCAAGGAACTCGGCGTTCGACTTGGTCTTGGCCATCTTCGAGAGCAGCAGCTCCATCGCTTCGGTCGGCGAGAGCGGCGTCAGGACCTTGCGCAGGACCCACACGCGGTTGAGATCTTCCTTCGGGATGAGCAGTTCTTCCTTCCGCGTACCGCTCTTCTGAATGTCGATGGAGGGGAAGACGCGGCGATCGGTGAGCTTGCGATCGAGGTGGATCTCCAGGTTGCCCGTGCCCTTGAACTCTTCGAAGATGACCTCGTCCATCCGCGATCCGGTGTCGATGAGCGCGGTGGCGATGATCGTGAGCGAGCCGCCGGACTCGATGTTGCGCGCCGCGCCGAAGAAGCGCTTCGGGCGCTGCAGGGCGTTGCTGTCCACGCCGCCCGAGAGCACCTTGCCCGACGCCGGGACGATCGTGTTGTAGGCGCGGGCGAGACGCGTGACCGAGTCGAGGAGGATCACGACGTCCTTCTTGTGCTCGACCAGGCGCTTGGCCTTTTCGATCACCATCTCGGCGACCTGCACGTGCCGGGTTGCCGGCTCGTCGAACGTCGAGGAAATGACTTCGCCCTTCACCGACCGCTGCATGTCGGTGACCTCTTCCGGCCGCTCGTCGATGAGCAGCACGATCAGGTACACCTCGGGGTGGTTCGTCGTGATGCTGTTGGCGATGTTCTGCAGCAGCATCGTCTTGCCGGTTCTCGGCGGCGCGACGATCAGGCCGCGCTGGCCCTTGCCGATCGGGACCATGAGGTCCATCACCCGTGCCGAGAGGTTGTCGGACACCGTCTCGAGGCGGATGCGCTCCTGCGGGTAGAGCGGCGTCAGGTTCTCGAAGAAGATCTTCTCGCGGACCCGGTCCGGCGGCTCGAAGTTGATGGCCTCGACCTTGATCAGCGCGAAGTACCGTTCGCCGTCCTTCGGCGGCCGGATCTGGCCGGACACCGTGTCGCCGGTGTGCAGGTCGAACTTGCGAATCTGCGAGGGCGACACGTAGATGTCGTCGGGACCTGGCAGGTAGTTGTAGTCGGGGGCGCGCAGGAAGCCGAAGCCGTCGGGCAGCGTCTCGAGCACGCCTTCGGAGAAGAGCAGGCCGCTCTTCTCGGCGCGCGAACGCAGGATCTCGAAGATGAGCTCCTGCTTGCGCATGCCGCCGGCGCCGGGCACGTCGAGCTGCTTGGCGATCTTGGTCAGCTCGGTGACGCTCATGTCCTTCAGCGTGCCGAGCTCGACGACGGGTGCGTCGGGTGTGGCCGTGGCCGTTGCCGTCGCGGTGGCCTTGGGTTCGGCGGTTGCCGTGGCCTGAGCCTTGGGCTCGGCCGTCTTCTCCGCTACTCCGCGTTCCTGGCGAGTCTTGCTATCGTTCTCCACAATTCATCCATTCCTTCGCCGCTCGTCGCCGATACCGGCAACGGGGCCTTTCCAAACGTTGTTTCGAGTGTCTTCAGGTTCTTCGCGCGCTCGCTGCGCGCCAGCTTGTCGATCTTCGTGGCGACGACGTGGTATGCGACGCCGATTCGATTCAGCCATTCTGCGGCAGCCAGGTCGGCGCGCAATCCTGGATGCCTGGAGTCGACCAGGAGCAGTGTCGTCGCCGCCGGAGCGCGCGACTTCAGTCGCGCGACATTGGCGCTTCGGTCGTCGTCCCGGGACGCGGAACTGAAGTCCCGCGTTCTTCTGTCACTGTCCTCGTAATACTCCCGGGCGATCTCGGCCAGCTCCTCGACGGATGCGTCCCCGCCCCGCGCATATCCGTACCCCGGCAGGTCGACGAGGTAGACGGCCCAGCGTCCCGGCCCCCCTGGTCCACCTTCCATGATGATCCGATAGAAGTTGAGCAGCCGGGTCTTCCCCGGCGCCGCGCTCGTGCGCGCGATCTTCGCCCGGCACAGCGCGTTGATCAGGCTCGACTTGCCGACATTGGAACGGCCCGCGAGTGCGACGCGCGCGACCTCGTCGCGCGGGATTCCGTCCGCACGAGCCGCACTGGTCACGAAGTCGGCGTTGAGGAGCTTCACTATCGGCTCAAGGCTTGGGGCTCAGGGCTCGAGGATCGAGCGTTGCCAGATCTCAGTTGTGGGGCTTCGATCCCGAATGGTTTTCCTTGAGCCTTGAGCTCCTGAGCCCTGAGCCGACGCGTCCGCTCAATGCGTAATGGTGTCGTCCGAGATGACGGGTTCGACTTCCGCGGCGGCGGGAGCCTGTGCGGCGATGACGGGGAGTGGTGACTCCAGCGCCAGCTTCAGCACCTCGTCCATCGTTTCCACCATGTAGATGTTGAGCGCGTCGAGGACGTTCTTCGGGATGTCCGCGAGGTCCTTCTCGTTGTCCTTGGGAAGGATGATGTTCTTCAGCCCGGCCCGATGCGCGGCCAGGACCTTTTCCTTGACGCCGCCAATCGGCAGCACCTTGCCGCGCAGCGTGATCTCGCCGGTCATCGCAAAGTCCTTGCGGGTCGGAATGCGCGTGATCGCCGAGACGAGCGACGTGGCGAGCGTGATGCCTGCCGACGGGCCGTCCTTCGGGATGGCGCCCTCCGGGACATGCACGTGCACGTCGGTCTTGCGGTTCCAATCCTTCACGATGCCGTATTCGTCGGACTTCGACCGCACGTAGCTCATCGCCGCGTGCGCCGACTCCTGCATGACGTCACCGAGCTTGCCGGTGAGCCGCAGGTGGCCCTTGCCGGGCATCAGCGTCGCTTCCGTCACGAGGATCTCGCCGCCGACCTCGGTCCAGGCCAGCCCCGTGGCGACGCCGATCTCGTTGGACTCTTCCATGAGCGTCGGGCGGAAGCGGGGGACGCCCAGATACTCCGTGACCTTCGCGGCGCTGATCTCTTCGCTGAAGGACTTGCCCTCGACGACGACCTTGCGCGCGACCTTGCGGCAGATGGACGAGATTTCGCGCTCCAGGCTGCGCACGCCGGCTTCCCGCGTGTAGCGCTGGATGATGGTCTGGAATGCCTCGTCGAGGAACGTCAGGTTGCCGGCCGTCAGGCCCGTGCCCTCGATGGCCTTCGTCGAGAGGAACACCCGCGCGATCTCGACCTTCTCCTGCTCGGTGTAGCCGGCCAGCTGCAGCACCTCCATGCGGTCGCGCAGCGCCTGCGGGATCGTGTGGAGCACGTTGGCCGTGCAGATGAACATGACGTTCGACAGGTCGTATTCGACGTCGAGGTAGTGATCGAGGAACGTGTTGTTCTGCTCCGGATCCAGCACTTCGAGCAGCGCCGCCGACGGATCCCCGCGGAAGTCCATCGACATCTTGTCGACTTCGTCGAGCAGGAACACGGGGTTCTGCGTGCCGGCCTTCTTCATCATCTGGATGATCTGGCCGGGGAAGGCGCCGATGTAGGTCCGCCGGTGCCCGCGGATCTCGGCCTCGTCGCGCACGCCGCCGAGAGACAGCCGCACGAACTTGCGGTTCATCGCGCGGGCGATCGACTTGGCGAGCGACGTCTTGCCGACTCCGGGAGGGCCCGAGAACGTGAGGATGGTCGCCTTCGGCTTCTTGATGAGCGCGCGGACCGCGAGGAACTCCAGGATGCGATCCTTGATCTTCTCGAGCCCGTAGTGGTCCTCGTTGAGGACGGCTTCGGCGCGCTTGAGGTCGCGGCTCTCCTTCGTCTTCTTGTGCCACGGCACCGCGATCAGCCAGTCGAGGTAGTTGCGCGAGACGGTGGCCTCGGCCGACATCGGCGGCATCGACTCGAGCCGCTTCAGCTCCTGGACCGCCTTCTCGGCGACCTCTTCAGGCATCTTCGCCTGTTCGATCTTCTTCTTCAGCTCGTCGATCTCGTTGCCCTTCTCGTCCTTGCGGCCCAGTTCCTTCTGGATCGCCTTCATCTTCTCGTTGAGGTAGTACTCCTTCTGCGCCTTCTCCATCTGCTTCTTCACGCGAGACTGGATGCGGCGGTCCACCTGGAGCTTGTCCACCTCGGCTTCGAGGATGCCGGCGATGCGGTTCAGCCGCTCGACGGGGGAGATGATCTCGAGCAGGTTCTGCTTCTCGTCCACGCCGACGAGCAGGTGCGCGGCGATCGTATCGGCGAGCTTGCCGGGATCGTCGACGCGCACGGCGGCAATCATCGCGTCGTAGTGCAGGTTGTTCGAGAGCTTCACGTACTGCTCGAAGAGCGACACCACGCGGCTCATCGTCGTCTCGGCGTCGGTGCCCGTTTCCTTGTGCTTCGGGATCACCTTGACGACGACGCGATAGAAGCCCTTGTCTTCCTTCCACTCCACGGCCCGGGCCCGCTCGATGCCCTCGACGAGCACCTTGATGTTGCCGTCGGGCAGCTTGAGGCTCTGGACGATGTTCGCCACGCAGCCCATCGTGAAGATGTCGGCCGGCTGCGGATCGTCGACCGCCGCGTCGTGCTGCGCGGCGAGGAAGATCCGCTTGTCCTTGACGAGCGCATGCTCCAGCGCGCGCGTGGACGAGGGCCGTCCGATAACGAACGGCATCATCATGTGCGGAAACACGACGACGTCGCGGAGCGGGACGATGGGGAGGGTTTCGTAGAGTTCCATGTGGTGTGAGCTGTCAGCTATCAGCTGTCAGCTATCAGATGGCTGGCTTTCAGGAGAACGGGCTGAAAGCCGATGGCTGATAGCTGATGGCTAACCGGCCTTCTCGATCAATGTAATCGGCTTTTCCTTGCTCTGCACGACTTCCCGGGTGATGACGCACTCGCGAACCTTCTTCTGGCCGGGGAGCGTGTACATCAGGTCCATCATCATGTCTTCGATGATCATCCGGAGGCCGCGGGCGCCGATCTTGCGCTGGAGCGCGTTTTCCGCGATCGCCTCGAGCGAGTCGTCCGTGAAGCGGAGCTTCACGTTCTCGTACTCGAACAGCTTCTGGTACTGGCGCGTAATCGCGTTGCGCGGTTGCGTGAGGATCTGGACGAGCGCCGCCTTGTCGAGCTCGTGCAAGGTGCCGAGGACCGGCAGGCGGCCGACAAATTCCGGGATGAGCCCGTACTTGATCATGTCCTCGGGCTCCACCATCTCGAGCGTCGTCCCGATGTCGCGCTGCGAGGCCGACTTGACGTCCGCCTTGAAGCCCAGCGTCTTCTTGCCGGTACGCCGCTCGATCTGCTTGTCGAGGCCGACAAACGCGCCGCCGCAGATGAAGAGGATATTGGTCGTGTCGACCTGGAAGAACTCCTGGTGCGGATGCTTGCGCCCGCCCTGGGGCGGCACGTTGGCGACGGTACCTTCGAGGATCTTCAGCAGCGCCTGCTGGACGCCTTCGCCCGAGACGTCGCGCGTAATCGAGGGGTTCTCGTCCTTGCGGCAGATCTTGTCGACCTCGTCGATATAGATGATCCCCTGCTGGCACTTCTCGATGTCGCCGCCCGCGGCCTGCAGCAGCTTGAGGATGATGTTCTCGACGTCCTCGCCGACATAGCCCGCTTCGGTGAGGGTCGTGGCATCGACAATCGTGAAGGGCACGGACAGGAGCTTGGCGAGCGTCTGGGCGAGGAGCGTCTTGCCGGTGCCGGTTGGACCGATGAGCAGGATGTTCGACTTCGTCAGCTCGATCTCGTTCCGGCTGCGCGCCTGCTTCTGGATCTCGATCCGCTTGTAATGGTTGTAGACCGCGACGGCGAGCTTCTTCTTGGTCTGTTCCTGGCCGATCACGTACTCGTCGAGGAACTTCTTGATTTCCTGGGGGACGGGGAGTGACGTGCGCGTGCCGCCGCGCGCCTCGAACCGGTTGTCGTCGGCGATGATGTCATTACAGACCTCGACGCATTCATCACAGATGAAGACCGTCGGGCCCGCGATGAGCTTACGGACATCGTTCTGATCCTTGTTGCAGAACGAGCAGCGCAGGATTTCGCCGTCACCGGCTTTTTTTACCATGAAGTGGACCCTGAAGCTTCCAGCTGCCAGCTTCCCGCTTCCAGCCAGTTCCTTCTGGGAGCTGGGAGCTGGAAGCTGGAGGCTTCACGCTCGTTTCCGGATGACATCGTCAATGATACCGTATTCCTTCCCCTGGTCGGGGTCCAGGATGTAATCCCGCTCGGTATCGTCCTGAATCCGCTTCAGGGGCTGCCCCGTGTGGTGCGCCAGAATCTGGTTGAGCCGCTCCCGCGTCCGCAGCAGCTCCCGCGCGTGGATGTCGATGTCGGTCGTCTGTCCCCCAAGCCCCTGCACCCAGGGCTGGTGAATCAGGATGCGCGAGTTGGGGAGCGAATACCGCTTGCCCTTCGCCCCGGCCGCCAGCAGCACGGCCGCGACAGACGCCGCCTGCCCGATACAGTAGGTCGCCACGTCGGGCTTGATGAACTGCATCGTGTCGTAAATCGCCATCCCGGCCGTGACGACGCCACCGGGGCTGTTGATATAGAGAAGGATGTCGCGGTCGGGGTCCTCGGCCTCGAGGAAGAGCATCTGGGCGATCACCAGATTGGCGACGCCGTCGTCGATCGGCGTGCCGATGAAGATGATGCTGTCCTTGAGCAGCCGCGAGAAGATGTCGTAGGCGCGTTCGCCGCGGTTGGTCTGCTCGACCACCATCGGAATGAGTTGCATGCGTTCGGTCATTTAGAAATCAATACCAGAGAGTAGAAATCGGTACCAGCGAGTAGAAACAGACCACAAGAGAGACAGATTGTGCTGGGGAAGTCGTGCTCGGCCGGGCAGGTATCGTACGTATGATTCTCTTGGATTCTACCATGCCTTGACCCGAACTACTATATCGGGCGCTTGTTGCCTTCCCGCTAGCGTGCTGACGCGGGCCGCAGCCCGATGCTTCACGCGTTGAGAACGGTGGCCTTCGACAGGAGAAACTCCATGGTTTTCTCCCGGCGCAGTCCTGTGTAAAGGCGGGCAAGTCCGCCCTCCTTCTCGAGCCGGGCTCGCACCGCCGCGGCCGTCCGCCCCGAGCGCTCCGCGTAGCGCTCGATTTCGGCGTCCATGTCTTCGTCGCTCGCCGTGAGGCCGTCGCGTCTGGCGATCTCGTCGAGGACGAGCGCGCTGCGGACGGCTTCCTCCGACGCCTCCCGCTGCCGCTCGCGGAATTCCTCCCAATTGATGTTGGCCTTGGTCGGATCGATCTGCTGCTCGACAAGCCGGCGCACGAATTCCTCGACGCGGCGATCGATCTCGCGATCGACGAGCGAGGAGGGGACGTCGAAGCTCACGCGCGACGCGAGCTGGCGCAGGAGATCCGCGCGCGTCTCGCGCTCCACCTCGTGCCGCGCCTCGTGCTCGAGGTCGGCGCGGACCTGCCCGCGCAGCGCATCGAGCGACTCGAACGCCCCGAGGTCCTTTGCGAGCTCGTCGTCGAGCGGCGGCACGACGCGCGTGCGGATGGCCTTCACGGTGACGTCGTAGGTGACGGTCGTGCCCGCGAGCTCGTGAACGGTGTAGTCTGCCGGGTAGTTGACGTCAAAGGTCCGGGAGGCCCCGGCGTCGAGGCCCGTGAGCGCCTCGTCGAAGCCCGGTGGATTGGCGCTCCCGCCGATGTCGACCGTGACGTCCTGGTGCCGGTCGGTGTGCGTCTCCCCGGACGCCGGCGTCTGATCTCCATCAGCCTGTGCCGCCGCCGTGCGCTTGAGATCGAGCACCACCGAGTCGCCTCTCGCGATCCCGCGCCCCTCGACCGGCTCGTAGCGGGCGGCGCGATCCTGCAGGCGCGTGAGCGCCTGGTCGACGGCCGAGTCGTCGACCGCGACCTCCTTCCGCCGCAGCGTCAGGCTGGCGTAGTCGCCCGGGTCGATGGCCGGCACCGTTTCAAACGTCGCCGTGAACTTGAGCGGCTGACCTTCTTCGACGACGACGTCGCGGATGTCAGGCGTGTTGACCGGCTCGACGCCGCGCTCGCGCAGCGCTTCGTCCACTGCACGGGGGATGAGGCCGTGTGCCACGTCGTGCAGAATCTGATCGCGGAACCGCTGCCGCACGACCTTCGGCGGCACCTTGCCTGGCCGGAACCCCGGGATCCTGGCGGCGCGGCTGTAGTCGCGCGCGACCTTGTCGATCTCGGCGTCGACGACCGTGCTCGGGATCTCGACCACCAGGTTCTTGCGCGTGTCGCTGACGTCGATGAATTCAGTTTTCATGCCGACCGTATGCTGACTTTCCGCGTTGCCCTTCGACTCGCTTCGCTCGCTCACCCCTCGACCGCGCTCGGGGTGACCCTGAGCCCGTCGAAGGGTCTGGGCACTCGACTCGCCGCGGGCCCTGGCATGAGCGAGCCTTCGGCTCGATGGCGGCCGGAGGCGAGTCGAATGCGAAAGGGGGGAGTCGAACCCCCAAAGCCTTTCGGCTACCGGATCCTAAGTCCGGCGCGTCTGCCAGTTCCGCCACTTTCGCGCTGGACTCTAGATTGTAGCCCATCCTCAATCGCCAGAGCGGCTCGTCAGTAGCCGACCCAGCGGCCGGCGACGGTAGGTAAACCTCGCGTCATCGTATCCAATCAGAACTCGTCCGCAAGCCGTGTCCGGCATCCGCTGGAACCGGCCGAACCACGCACCGAGAGTGACTTGCGGCGATTCCGGCAGTGCTTGCGGCCGTGGCTCGCCTCGTGCACCCTCGTTCCGTGGGCACGTGGATCGGATGAGTCGAACTGGAACGTGCCGCAGGCGGGCGCGGCACGCACGTGCCGAACATTCGAACGTGACTATCCAAGGAGGATATCCAATGAAGAAGGTATTTGCAGGAACTTTCGTTGCCGCGGCGTTTGCCGTGAGTCTGTCGGCGCAAGCGCCACTCCAGAGCCAGCCGACGCCGGAGTCGAAGGACGCCGCGAAGTCCGTGACGGTCACCGGGTGTCTCAAGGCGGGTGAGGTGGCCGACTCGTATCTGCTGTCCGATCTCAAGTGGGCCGACAAGGCTGCCGGGCCTGTGGGCACCTCCGGCGTCGTGACGCCCGCGGCACCGGCGGTACCGGGGCCGCGCTCAAGCTCGTCGGTAGCCCCAGCGGGACCAAGCTGAGCGATCACGTCGGCCACACGATTGAGGTGACCGGCACGATCGACAAAACCGACCAGGACAAGGCCACGACGGGCGCGACCCCGGCCGACGCGGCGCGGGCCCAGGCGTCGTTGAACGTGCGCAATCTCAAGATGGTCTCGGCCAGCTGCGCGGCCCAATAGCAGGCCCTGGCGCGTCGCCGTTTCTGAAAGCCAGCCCGGCCGTCGGGCTGGCTTTTCGCGCAGGGGTGAAGGTAGTCTGCTGTTGGTGAGCGGCGACACCTGAAACCCGCGGGTCCCCCGCGGCGTCGAAGGTCAAGAACGCATGCGTTGAAAGGGGAAGCCTTGTCCTCCATCGCTCCCGCCGTCGCTGTCGATCGCGAGCGCCTCATCGATTGGTATCAGCGCAACCGCGAGCGATCGCGCCGGCTGTTCGACATTCTCGATCCGGAGGCCTACTACACGCGTCCGATCGCGCTGCGCAATCCCATCGTGTTCTACGAAGGGCACCTGCCGGCCTTCAGCGTGATTGCCCTCCTGCAGCGCGGGCTCGGGCTGCCGGGCGTCGATTCGCGGATGGAGCGTCTCTTCGAGCGCGGCATCGATCCCGACAGCGTCGATCAGGCCGTGCCGCGCAGCGGCGCAGGGACGATCTGGCCGTCGCGCGACGAGGTGCTCGCGTTCGGCCGCCGCGCGGACGAGGCCATCGTCGACGCGCTCGGCAGCGCGACGTTTGACCTGTCCGGCGGCGAGCATCGCGCCATGCGACGCGGCGAGGCGATCTTCACGGCGCTCGAGCACGAGGCGATGCACCAGGAGACGCTGCTCTACATGTGGCACCGCCTGCCGCACGAACAGAAGCGCGCGCCGCGCGGGCTGCGCTACGAGCGGCGGCGGCACACCGCCGCGTCGGGGCTGTCGCGATTCCCGCCGGCGCGGCGACGCTCGGCGCCGACCGCGACGCGATGCCGTTCGGCTGGGACAACGAGTTCGGCGCGCACCGCGTCGACGTGGGCGCGTTCGAGATCGACGTGCACAACGTCACCAACGCGGAGTATCTCGAGTTCATCGACGCCGGCGGCTACCGGACGCGCGACCTGTGGTCGGCCGCCGGGTGGCAGTGGCGCGAGGACGAGCGGTCACGCATCCAGCGTTCTGGGTTCGCCGACGGCAGCGGGTGGTGCTGGCGCGGGATGTTCGAGCATCTCGGCTTCCGCTGCGTGGCCGGTGTATGTGAGCCAGGAGGAAGCGGCGGCGTTCGCGCGCTGGCGCGGGCGGCGGCTGCCGACGGAAGCCGAGTATCACCGCGCGGCGTTCGGGGCGCCCGATCGACCGGACGGGATGCGTGAGCGGCAGTTTCCCTGGGGCGACGCCGCTCCCGACGCCACCCGCGGCAACTTCGACTTCGCGTCCTGGGAGCCCGTCCCGGTCGGCGCTCGTCCGCTCGGCGCGAGCGCCTGGGGCGTGCACGACCTCGTCGGCAACGGCTGGGAGTGGACGTCGACCGTCTTCGGTCCCTTCCCCGGATTCGAGCCGATGGCGTCGTACCCGGAGTACTCGGCCGACTTCTTCGACGGCCAGCACTACGTCATGAAAGGTGCGTCGCCGGCGACCGCGCGCGAGCTCGTGCGGCGCAGCTTCCGCAACTGGTTCAGGCCGAACTATCCGTACGTGTACGCGAAGTTCAGGACAGCTGTCAGCTGACAGCTGTCAGCTCTCAGCTGACGGCAGGAATCGACTCGAGCCGGGCGAACCGCTTATCTGAGTAGCTGAGAGCTGAAAGCTGAAAGCTGGAAGCCGACCATGCCCGACAACCACCCGCTCCCTTGCCGCTGAATTCGCCGCCGATGTCGATCGCGATCTCGCGCTCGTGCCCAAGCAGCTGCAGTCGAAGTATCTCTACGACGCGCTCGGCTCCAGCCTCTTCGAGGCCATCTGCCGGCTGCCGTGGTACCGGATCACGCGGTCCGAGACCGAGCTGCTCGCGAGGCACGCCGGGTCGGTCGTGGCCGCGCTCGGCGACACCGAGGGCACGATTGTCGAGCTCGGCTGCGGCAGCGGCGAGAAGATCGTGCTGCTCGCCGAGAGCGCTCGAGCGTCGCGGTGCCAGCGCGCGCGTACACCTGATTGATATCTCGTCGCAGGCGCTCGAGCAGAGCGAGCAGCGGCTGAACCGGCTGCGTCACGTCTCGGTGGTGGGCCACTGGTCCACCTACGAGGAGGGGCTGCGGACGCGCGGTGGCGAGCCGGCGCGAGGGCAGCACGATGCTCGTGCTCCTGCTCGGCTCGAACATCGGCAACTTCGATCAGCCGGCCGCGCGCCAGTTCCTCGACCGCATCCGCGCCACGCTCGACGCCGGGCGATCTGCTGCTGCTCGGCGCCGATCTCGTCAAGTCCGAAGCGCGACCTGCTGCTCGCCTACGACGATCCGCTCGGCGTCACCGCGGCGTTCAACAAGAACCTGCTGGTGCGCATCAACCGCGAGCTCGGCGGCGAGTTCGACCTCGCGGCGTTCGACCACCAGGCCGTCTGGAACCGCGACGAGCGCCGCATCGAGATGCACCTCGTCAGCCGCGTCGACCAGCGCGTGCGCATCGCGGCCGCGGCGGCGGACGTGACGCTTCAGCCGCGGGGAGCGAATCTGGACCGAGAGCTCCTACAAATACGAGCCCGACGGCATCGTCGAAATGGGCGTCGAGGCCGGGTTCGCCACGCGCGATCAGTGGGTGGATGCGGAGGCTGGATTCGCGCTGACGCTGCTTGGGGCGATCTAGCGAATGCTGAATGCTGAATGTCGAATGCTGAATGTGCCGAATGCTGAAGTGAGCGCCGAGTCTTCAACCTTCACTTCAGCATTCAGCATTCAGCATTCAGCGTTCAGAATTGTCATACTCCCTCCCGAACGGTCCATCCCAGCCGTCCGTGAGCCACTCGGCTTCGAGTTGCTGCGAGCGGCGCGTCACCGACGCCGAATCCTCGAAGTGCTCGACGCGCTCGGTGCCGTCGGCGTCGGTGATGATGAGATCGAAGCGATCGCCGTCGACGAGCTGTCGCACCTCGCACCGGAGATGGCGTCCTTGCTTGGCGTAGAACCAGATCACCGTATGTCTCCCAGCACTGGCTGCTCGCTGCTGGCTACTCGCCGTTGTTACTCGCGCGATCGTGCTCGATTGAGCAACAGCCAGGAGCGAGCCGCGAGCCGCCAGTCACGAGCCGCCTGTCAGTATCCCCGCCCGAACGGCCAATCCCACTCTGGTCCAGGGGAAGACGCAGCCGTCTCCGCTGAACCAGTCAGGGCAAGAGCGGGGCCGAGCGCGTTGCGGCCGATCCTCATTGAAACACGACGGTCCGCGGATCCTACCGGAAGCAGGGTTGACCCGGAACGAGACACCGGGCGCGCAGGATTGTGGTAAGCCAGCCACAGGTGCCAGCTCATTTCGGGCGATAGTCGTCTGCGCGGCCGTGCGCTCGACCTCGTCGAGGATCTGCGCTGCCAGCTCCGCCGGCGCGAGCACGCGGGCGAGCGCGCCGAAGCCGAGGATCCAGCTCCGCAGCGCCCAGTCGTTCGAGACCGTCAGCCTCAGGATCAGCCGCCGTCGGGACGCTCTTCGATCCGTCTGCGACGGGTGCCAGATGCGATCCCGGACGTAGCGGCTCATCCGCGGCTCGAAGGCGATCTCGACGTGCTCGGGCGTGCCCTTGTGGACGCCGAGCGAATGCGCGAACGCATCTTCCGAGAGCGTCTGGGGCTCGAATCGATCCTCGGTCAGCGACAGCGCCGAGAATGCGATCGACCGAGAACGTGCGCAGCTCGTCGTATTCGGGCACGAACGCGAGGAGATAGAGCCCGCCCTGCGCGAAGACGAGCCGTTGCGGCTCGACGGCATACGCCTTGTCGCGATTGCTCGAGAACGAGTGGTAGCGCATCTCGACGCGGCGATGATGCAGCGTCGCGTCGAGGAGCTGCGCGACCCGCGGATCGGGTTTCGCCGCCGGCGAGCGCCCAGCGGCGTGCGCGGGCGCGCGCACGCCGGGGTCGGCCTTGGCCTGAATCGCCAGCGGCAGGCGATCGAGGAACTGGCGCATGCCCGGCGTCAGCGCTGCCGGCCAGCTTGTCGAAGGCGTTCCGCACGTCCTGCTGGAACGGCGTCGCCGCGAGGCACTTCTGCCAGCGTCCGCGTGAAGTAGAGCGCGCTCAGCTCGGCGAGGTTGAAGCCGGTGTCGTCGAGACGCCGAAACGCGCGCTGCTCGAGTCGTCCAGTAGCGCTTGCCGTCGTGCACTTCGTCGAACAGCGGGAAGCCCGCCTCCTGCAGTGCTTCGAGATCGCGGCGGATGGTGCGCGTCGTGACGCCGGTGCGCGTGGCCATGTCGTCGATCGTCAGGCTGCGCGAGGATTCGAGATCGCGCAGGAGCGACCACTGGCGGATGACTTCAGCGTTGCGCGGCAACGAAGATCTTCCGCTTTCTCCCGGCATAGCGGCCGAAGAGCACGTGCAGGGGACCCATCAGCGCGAACATCGACGGGGCGATCGGCGACAGCTGAATGGGAGCGAGGAGCGCGAACACCACCGAGAGCAGGCCCACGCTCGCGCTCACCAGATGATGACCGGCAAACACCTTCACGTCCATCACCTCGAGAGGCGTCAGGCCGAGCTCGTCGCGCTTGTTGTAGGCGTGCCGATAGAGGAGCGCGAACATGAGGAACAGCACGAAGAACCCGAGTCCGTAGACGACGGAGGCCCGGGACAGCTGCTGCAGGTTCATGCGCTCGAGCCCCGGGACGGCGCTGAGCTCGCCAAACATCGAATCGAACATGAACTTCAGCGGGTAGACATAGAAGAGCGTCACGAAGAGCAGCAGGCTGTTGACGAGCACCGTCCACCCGTCCTGGAGCCCGTATCGGCGGAAGAAGATGTTGTGCTCGTGCCAGATCCAGACGAGCAGGGCGAAGCAGCACGCAAACGACGGCAATCCTCGCATCGTCCGCATCAGCTCGTCGTAGCTCTTCGGTACGTCGAGCGAGACGACGAGGAGCGTCAAGGCGAAGGCGAAGGCGGCGTCGCTGAACGCCTCGAGCCTGGAAACGTCATGCCGGCGCTCGGGAAGCATCGGACAGGGACTATAGCAAAGGGCGGAAGCCCGCGTGACCTACCCTGTCACACCCCTCCTTTAGACTCGCCAGTAAGGAGAACGGACATGCCCCGTTTCGATGGATCTCTGGCCCGGCAGTTCGATTTTGGCGATGTCACGACCTCGACGTTTCCGCCGGCCCGGCCCCTCAAGGCGAGCCTGAAACTGGCGGCGCAGCCGGAAGGCGTCAGGGGGCCCGACAAGTACAAGGTGCTGGAGCACCGTCGCCGGCAGGCCCAAATCAAGGCCCGGCGGCTTCTGGAGCTGTTTTGACTGACGACACGAGGAACCCAGCCATGCGAACTTCGTCGACCGACCACATTTGCGCGCGTCAGGCGATCTGCTTCCAGTGTTTTCGTGCCGGTGTGGAGCGCACGCGAGCCCGGCGGGAGGCGTGGGCCCAGCGCTCGCTGCCGTTCGAGGCGGTGGTCACGCCCCCGCTGACGTCCCGGGAACTGGCCCACCGCCGTCAGATGCTGGAGCACCTCGCGCAGAGCGCGCGGCGCGCCTAGTTGGGAGCCTCACATCGGCACCGCCATAGTCCGCGATCACGCGGATGTCATCGACGGGTCGCGGATCACGGCGGATCTCATAAGACGGGACGCGGATCACGCGGATCTCAGCGACTGGATGGGGCTTTGACGAAGGTCGCCCAGACCATGTATTGCCTGGCAATATATGGCCGCACACACAGAGCTCAAGCGCGGCAGCGCCGAGCTCATGGTCCTCTCGGCGATCGAGGAGCGTGCCCGGCACGGATACGAAATCGCCAGGCTCATCGACGACAAGTCGAATGGCGTCCTCCGCTTCCACGTCGCGTCGCTCTATCCGATGCTCTATCGCATGGAGAAGCGCGGGTGGATCGACGGTGCCTGGGTTGAGAAGGCGGGGCAGCGGCGGCGGCGCTACTACAAGCTGACCCCAGCCGGTCGCAAAGTGCTGGCCTCGCAGCGCACGAACTGGCACGAACTGCTGACTGCGCTGCACCGCGTCGCCGGTCTCGATCCGCTCGGATAGTTCCATGGATTTCCGGGACCATGTGCGCCGTCGGCTTGCGTCCCAGGCGCGCGTCGGCGCCTCCGCCTCACCCGATCACGATCCCGACATCATCGACGAGCTCGCTCAGCACCTGGCTGACCTCTATCAGGAGGGGCGAGGTGCGGGCCTCGACCACGAGTCAGCGCTCGCGCGCGCCAACGCGGCAATTCCCGAGCGCTCGTCGTCATTGACACAAGCGATTGCGTCCCGACCTCGAGGGCTCGGTGCCGTCGTCGCCGATAGCCAAGACGTGAGCAGGCCAGGGAGGTTGTATGTTGTCGGACTTGCGCCGCGACCTGCGCTACGCGGTCCGGATGCTGGCGCGCACACCCGCCTTCACCCTCGTCGTCGTCCTCACGCTCGCGCTCGGCATCGGCGCCAACGCCACCATCTTCAGCGCCGTCAACGCAATCCTGCTGCGCGACGCTCCAGTGGCTGACCCCGATCGCCTCGTCAGCCTCTACACCTCGAGCTCGGACGGGCGCACGGCATTCTCGAGCTCGTCCTATCCCGATTACATGGACCTGCGCGACAGCGGCGCGTTTGCCGGCCTGGCGGCCTACAGCAGCATCATCGCGTCGTTTGACGGGAGCGACGCGTCCGAGCAGGTGACGGGCGAGATCGTCAGCGGGAGATTGATCGCCAGCCGGTCCTCGCCAGGCCGCGGACGCTCGCCGACGAGTTCGCGCGCTCGGTCGGGGATCAGCGCCTGATGGCCACGATCGTCGGGCTGTTCGGTGGGCTGGCGCTAATGCTGGCCGCGGTGGGACTCTACGGCGTCATGGCCCACACAGCCGGCCAGCGCCGGACCGAGATCGGCATCCGACTGGCGCTTGGCGCCAGGCCGGCAACCATCCTTCGGATGATCGTCGGCGAGGGTCTGCGCCTCGTCGCGATCGGTGGCGCCATTGGGCTCGCCGGGGCGCTCGTAGCGTCGCGCGCGATCGAGCACCAGCTGTTCGGTGTGAGACCACTCGACCCGGCGACCTATGCGGTAGTGGCGCTCGTGCTCACGGTCGTGGCCGCAGTTGCCTGCGCCATTCCCGCCCGTCGCGCCATGCGCGTGGATCCGGTCGTGGCGTTGAGGAACGCGGGATAGGTCCCAGCTTCCAGCTCCCAGCTTCCCGCTTCCAGCTTTTCGCTCCCAACCTTCCTGGGAACTTGTGGCGGGCAGCTGGTAGCTGGGAGCTGGGAGCTGGAAGCTGACGAAGCTGAAGCAGCTGGAAGCTACCCCGCCCCCGACGCGCCACCGCCTGCTGCACCGCCAGCGCCGCCAGCGCCCCCGGCACCGCCGTCCGCCCCGGCGCCGCTCGCCGCGATGAACGCCGGGAATCCCCCATCGTCTCCCGACACGGCGAGCGCGCGGAACCATGGCGGGATGCCAGTCGGGTGGTTCTTGACGAACTTCGACCACGCCGCGGCGAGGCCCAGAGCAACGGCGAAGGGTAGCAGCCGAGAGGGAGCATCCACCGTCATCTGGACGCGTTCCCGCGCGACGTCCTTCAAATGCTTCTGGTATGCGCGCCAGCGTTCGGCTCGCCGGACGCCCTCGTTCGAGAGCGGCGTCAGCGCGCCGTAGAAGATGAAGCCGACGATGGCGACTGCGGCGACGGCGCCGGGAACCAGCAAGGGCCACGCCTCGAACTGTCGGGTCAGGAAGATCGCCGGGGCGACGAGGAGCGCCGCGAGGATGAGGAACGCGATGGAGAACCCCAGGTACCGCGCGCGCACCTGCATCCGTTCGTCGTCCAGCATGCCGAGCGAACGCAGTTCCTGATTCACGGCCGTTTTGAAGTCGCGGAGCCGTCGCACGACGCCGGTGCGCGCCTGCTTCAGGGAGACGGCATCCTGTGGGTGGCCTTTGTGGTGAAACGCGAGGTTGAGGACTGCCGTCTCCTCGGGTGCCAGGGCCGCGTTCGTCTGTCGACGCTGCAGCGTGAAGTTCCGCTGGCCCCACTTGCGCGTCTCTTCGGCGATCGTCACGACGCCGCGGTCGGCAAGCGCGAAGAGCGTCGCCATGGCGTGTTGCAGCGTGACGGTGCCGTTGGACGCGAGCGCGCCGGCCACGCCCGGCCTCAGCGTGTCGGGCGGCGTCTCCACGGTTCCAATCGTGCCCCCGGCGCCGTATGGGCTGTCGTACCCCTGGCGGAGCGCGAACATGAGCATCAGCCCGACCGCGAACACGATGCCCGCTGCCGCGATCCAGCGAGGCGCGACGGCGCGTGCCGCAATCTGGCGTTGCTGCCATACCGGCGCCGCTGCGATGACAGCGCCCTCCTCGAACTCGAGGCGCGTCCGCAGCCACCCGTTCCTGCCGACGCCGCGCGCGAGGATCTGCACGTGCTGGCCGCCCGGTTCGAGCACGACCTCCGTCACGCGCTTCGAGTCGACGGTCGGCCGGACCAGTGGCGCCGCGGGCAGCTCGAGGATGACCTCGCTCTGATTCGATGCGGTAGTCGTGCTCGGTCGGGAGCGCGACCCATTCGAGGACATCATGTCCGGCCTGACGCTGGACGACTCCACGCACGACGTAGGTGAGCACGAACGTGTGGGTCGATTCGGCGCGTGGGGCGAACCGCCAGCGGACGCTCAGCTTGGAGCCCTGCCGGACCTCGACCTGCCCTGATCCCTTGCCAAAGGTGAGCGTCCGGCCGTCCATGGCGGCGCTCACGATGTCGATGCCGTCGGTGCGCCGTCGCGGGAGATCGCGAAAGACCTCTTTGAACGTGCCACTTTCAAAGCGGAACGCGACCGTTTCCACGACTTCCATCGCGCCGTCCGGGAGTATCCGGAGACGCGCGTCGAACCGCTCTGCCGAGTAGGTCTTTTCCGCTGCCGCCGGAATGGCTACCAGCAACAACAGCAGGGAGGCAATCAAGGCGCGCATGATCATCCTCGTCTCTGCCCGCGCTCAGCCGGCCGTTCCGCGCGTTCGTGCGGGAGCTGCCGGCTGAGGCTGACAGCGTGATCATACGCCTGGCCTTGTTACGGCCGTGTTGCGTGCGGATATATTCCTCTGGAATAAACGCGTGATCGGGCGGGTCCAACCACGTGACCGCCGGGCCGCCGGCTGAAGGGACAATCGCCGAGTGGACGTCGACCAGGAGCTGGTCGCACAGGCGGCTGCGGGCAGCCGCGAGGCCTCTGACGATCTGGTCCGACGACATCAGGTGTCGATCGTCAGCCTCGCGCGTGCGCTGACGAGCGGCAGTGCCGACGCCGAGGATCTGGCGCAGGAAGTCTTCCTCCGCGTGTGGCGGAGTCTTCGAGGCTTCCGGGGAGAGATCACGTTTCGCACGTGGCTGCACCGCGTCGCCGTGAACGTGATTCACTCGCACCATGGCCGGGTTTCGCGGTTGCGGCGTCTGATTCAGCCGGCGCCAGCGGAGTCCGGCGAGCCGCGTGAGAATGACCCAATCGAGCGTGCAGCGGACCCGGTCGACGTCGAGTCCGACCTCGTCCTGCGCGACACGATCGACCGGGCGCTGGCGTCGCTGCCCGACGAGCTGCGTGTCGCGGTCACGCTGCGCGACGTGCAGGGCCTCGACTACAAGGAGATTGCGGCCGTGCTCGAGGTACCGATCGGCACGGTCGAGTCGCGAATCTTCCGGGGCCGCCAGCGATTGAAGCCGCTGCTCCAGCCGCTGCGTCTGAAGGCCAAACACGGCTCACGGCTCACCACGATGAACGCGAAGATCACGATGACCACGAAGAAGACGTATCAAGGGCGCCCTTCGCGGACTTCGTGAGCTTCGAATCTTCGTGATGGTTTCGTGACGGTGCACACCTAGTCAGGGATTACCAATAATGTTGTGCCACGACGTCGCTCCATTCATCGTTCGACGCGCCGACGGTGCGGAGTCGTCATCCGCGATGCTCGATGTCGAGACTCGCGCGCAAGTCGACGCGCATCTCGCGGGCTGCGCGTCCTGCCGGGCGGCGCTCGAGAGTCAGCGCGCCGTCTCCGCGTGGCTGCGGATGCGCCCAGTGGATCGTCTGTCACCGCACTTTGCGTCGCGGCTGGCCGCTCGACTCGACGATGCGTCGGGATGGTTCGGGATCGCGGACTGGCGCATGTGGACGCTGCGGCTGGCCCCGGTGGCCGCCGCGCTCGCGTTCGCGACCTACCTTGGGCTCGGGGCCACGGCGCAACGCCAGCGACGATCGAGGAATGGACGCTCGAGCCGTCCGAGCCGTCCGCTGCATCGCTGCTGTGGGACTCGGGTGTGAGCGCCGATTCGGTCATGGAAACCATGCTGACCGGCGAGTTGCCGGCGAACGGCGGGGGAACTGGCAATGTCCGATAACCGCGTGCGGATCTCGGTTCGCACTGTTCGTGCTGGTCGTGTTCTGCGCCGGCCTTGCCGGTGGGCGTAGTGCTCGACCGCTCGCTGAATCGCCGCGCGGCGGTCGATCGCTCGTTCGATAACGGCCTGACGCAGCACGTCGGCAACACCAGCTCTTGCTCCATACCGTACGCCCTAAAAAACACCTGGCAGCGCCTTTCCGGCCTTATCGCCTGCCCCACTGCCGCCGTTGGCAGCCCCGGCATCGCTGAAGTTTCCCAGGGCTGCATCCTCCTCCTGCTCCACTCCTCTCCACGACCGTCAGCGCCAAGCCGCCGCCTAACCGTTGGGGCGGGCGTCTCGCCTACCCGCTATTTGAAACCTGAAGCGCTTCCTCTACCGCTTCTCGCCGCTCAACTCCTCGATCGTGTTCTTTTGATGCTCAATCGCAAACTTCGCGTTCTTCAACCGATTGGCCAACCCCGACCGATCCCACCACCACGCCGCAGCCATTCCCACCATCACCAGTAACCACAGAATGTTGCAAATCATAAAACGCCGCATCTTTGTGTTCCCGTAAGGGGGGCTTCGCCCGCCACTCGCCTTCGACAAACTCATGCTTTCGCAATTTTCTCCCGATCGGCGGTCAAGCGACAGTGCCCGATCGTCGGCGTGGCCCTATTGCCTGTTGAGCAATGTCCATGGCAATCAGCGCCGATAGCGCGTCGTAGTCCGGTTCAGCCTCAGCCTGCAGCAGAGGCGTGGGATTGGCATTGAGGAAGTTGATCACTTCGAGTGCGTCGTTAGGTGCAATGAAATTATCGGGAACGACATCGAAATAAGGGGGCGGTGAAAAGCCGGCGTCCGGCGGCGGCAATGGACGAGAACGAAATGCGTTGAGCTGGTTGATGATATCCAGCGCGTCATTCGCAGCGATCTCCTCGTCGCCGTCCACGTCATAGATATTCAGCCCGTTATTCCAAGGAAACAGATCAGAAAAAACGGTGACGCCGAAGCTGACGTTTGTCGTAAACTCTCCATCGCTCACGCTCACCGTAATCGCCGTGCCGCCGGTCTGATCGGCCACCGGCCGCAGATCGAGCGTTCGATTGGACCCAGTGCCACCCAAGATCAAGCCTGCTAAGGGAAACAACGTTGCATCATCCGAACTAACCGACACATTCAGGCTATTGGGGTTCGTCTCCGGATCGCTGATCGTAAAGCTCACGCCGCCGAATGCCGTTCTCTTCGACCGTTTGATCGCCAATCGTCGAAATCGCCGGCGGATCGTTCACCGGAAAGTTGACGCGAATGACCTGATTTGCCCCACGGGCCAGGTAATAGAGGCTGCCGTCGTTCGTAACCCGAAGATCCACGGTCCCCGAAGCGTTCGTCGCAAACCGTGTGACATTACCCGTCGCAATGTCCAGCACGTTAATCCAGCTCATCACGAAATCGGCAAAAAAATAGTCGCCCGCATATTCGGTGGGAAACTGCTGTGTCGTCGGGTTGTAGAACGCACCGCCTGTGATTGCAAATCCTTGCAAAGTCCCAGTGCCATGCGAATAGAAATATACGGGGGCGCTCGATACGTTCCCGGCCCACCCGGCGGTGTCCCATCTGGCCCTTCAACATTGGGCCAGCCATAGTTCGAACCGGCGATTCCGTCATTGATCTCCTCCCACGTCACTTGGCCCACGTCATTGATGAACATTCGACCGGTCCCGGGCTGAAACGCAAACGTGAATGGATTCCGCAGGCCCAAGGCCCAAATCGTCTGCTGCTTGCCCGTCGTTGATCCAACAAACGGGTTTGTCGCTGGCGCGTTGCCATCGCGATCCATCCGTAGAATCTTGCCGTGCGTATTCGTCAGGACTTGTGCGTTCGACGAAACGGCGTTATCCCCCACCGCGGCATACAGCATGCCGTCGGGTCCAAAATGAATCGCGCCGCCGTTGTGGTTCGTCGCCGAAAGATTGTCCAGGTTGATGATCGTCGTCTCGTTCGGTACGCCCCCCGTGTTCTCAAGAAAATAATCCGTCTCGCTCGCATCGTTCACGGTGAACCG
Organism: uncultured Acidobacteriota bacterium; assembly: GCA_963776315.1. GTDB lineage: Bacteria > Acidobacteriota > Vicinamibacteria > Vicinamibacterales > 2-12-FULL-66-21 > DATBJJ01. Next base: position 8,433 of record CAVZMJ010000023.1, on the reverse strand, counting down.
GCTGATGCGGTTGTGAATCGAGTTCTCGGTCGAAGTGTAGTACAGATAGACCTGCCTGGTCGTGGCATACTGCGGGTCGAAGGCAATGCCCAAAAGCCCTCGCTCGCCAATCGAGTTCATCCCGAGCAAAGCAATATTGCCCACCACGTCAGCCGAGGTGCTGCCGGCACGAAATCGCTTCACCAAGCCATCTTGCTCCAGCACCCACAAGTCGCCATTGGGTGCGAACTCCATCGCCGTAGCTTCCGACAGACCGCTCGCCACCGGCGTCTCCGTGAATCCGATCGGAAGCGTCGCCAAGAGCCAGCGGCTCTCCAGCGGTTCAACGATCAATCGACGCGGCTGCCTCGATTGGCATTTTTTAGCCAGCCGCGACACGCCGAGTGGCCACCACATGGCTCCACCCCACCTCTCTCGTCCCGTGTTTCCGCAACCCCAACCGAACGGCATTCGCAAGATCTGTGCCGCATCTTCCACTTATGCCAACAATACTCAATGTACGGTTTAAATGCCCGGATTCGGGATGCAACCGTAAAAAATGTTGCAAAAAAGCAACACACCGGCCAGCGGCAGGCTAGACTCCAATGCCCCCATGTCGAACCAGTTTGGAAGGAGTCCACCGATGCGCTTTGCTGCTGCCGTTCTAGCCGCTTGGGCCGTCTTGTCGCTGACCTCGTTCGCGGAAGCTGCTGGTCCGCGACGAATAGGGGCTCACAACAAGCAAGCCGTCGCTGGCACCTACAACAGGCAAGCCGCCCTCGGCGCTTACGGGAAAGCGGTCTATCCCAAATACTATCGGGGCTTCCACTCCCGCACGCTGCAGAACATCGGCGTGCCGCACGGCGACATCGGCATTCGCGGCAGTGATCTATCGATGGGCCCCTGGTAGTCGCGCTCGCAGCCGCGCTATTTGAGTTCCAGCGTCACCGGCTGCACTTCCGGCGGCTTTGCAAATCCCACCGCAACATCCGCCCTCCTCGTCTTGTTTCGCACCAGGCTTCAGCGGAAATCGTGTACTTGCCCGGCGCTACCTTTGGAAATGTGAACTTGCCGGCTGAGTCTGTCGTCACTTGAGCTAGTGGCGGAGGAGGCGGTGTCTTCCCCTTATCCTTTCCCTTTCCTTTTGACTTCGGCGCTGGTGCGCCCGTATCGCGATTCAAATTCACCGTCACCGATGCCTGCGGTTCGTCGCCATACATGACCACACCGGTGATGTCCGCCGAGTTGCTTTTCTTAGCATCGGCCTCGGCCTCTTCCAGCGGGATCAAGCGGATTGAAGCCCTGGCCGGCTGGCCCTCGTTTCCCGCCTTGTCGGTTGCCCGAACCAACAGGTTGTAAGTTCCAGCACCAACTCCCGCCGTAGGTACGCTCACGGTCCAGCGACCGTCGTCGCGCAGCGCACCCATGACGGGCTTTGCCATCGGACCGAACTTGCCCGATCGATCGAGGTCGAATGCCGCTTCCAACTTTGCCACGCCGCTCAAGCCCGAATCGTCGGCCAACGCCGACACGACCACGTCCTTGCCGATCACCGCCGTCCCCGAAGGACGCAGCTCAAGCCCCGCCACACGCGGCGGCTGCGCATCAACGACGATCTCGATGGGTTCGCTCCAGGCTTCGCGATCGCCCAGCACCGCATGCGCCAGCACATTGGCCCGCCCCCGGCAAACGCCGCCGCCGGCACATTAACATTTACATCACTCACCTTGGCATCGATCAGCAGATCTCCCGATTTGCCGACCCCGATGAGCGTCGCGGTCACTTGTCGATCGGTCAAAACGACGATCGTCTCGTCGCCCCGCAGCTCGCGGTCCCGGTTGCGGTCAATCCCAATCTCGACTCGCAGCGGCGGCACTTTCGAAATGCTCGCCGGCGCGTCGATCGCCAGCTGCACCGGAATCGCCGAAGTGGGCGGCTTGTAGATCGTTCCCTCGGGCAGACCGACGATTCGCACGGCCAGCATGTCCAGATCTTCCGGAATATCGCTCGTCTCGCCGCTGATCGGAACGCGGTAATAGATGGCCCGCGGATAGCCATCGACCGTCAGCCGCAGCGTGACAAATTGCTCAGGCGATTGCGGCACCTCAACATACAGCTCGACGTCACTTTTTCCGGGATGTAGCACCGCGTCAAGTTGTCGTTCGGCATCGACCGGCAACAACTCGGCGATTTCGCCGTGAATTCGCACGCCATCGGATGGCAACAGCGTCGGATCCCGGCCGCTCACGCGAATTTCGATCCGCTCGCGGGCGGCCCGATAGCGAACCTGCGGACGGACATACCGCTGCGGCCGCTGCGGAGAGATGGTGATCTGGCCGGAAGGTCTGCCGTTTGTCGGCCTGGTCGGTGATCGCCACCACCAAACCCTTAACCAACGGCACAGGCGGTGGCTTGTCGCTCGCCGGCGCCTTCGGTGGGGATTTCTCCGCCGTGGTATCCAGCGCCCGCCTTCGTCGCCGCGCCCGGCTGTGGTTGAGCTGTTTCCGGCGCCTTGAGCGGCAGCATCACCGGCTCGCCACTGGCCGGGAAGCACAACGGCACGGGCCTCAGCAACCAGCGAGCCGGTGCTCATTTCGCTCTTAAGCCGCGCCGCGTCGGCGGTCGATAGCGGAACCGACGGGATCCCTTGCGGCGGCAAGATCAACAGCGGAAACACTTCGACATCCACCGTCCGCTCCACCGGTTTCCCGCTGGCAAGCTGCATCGCGAACGAATTGACCCGATTGCCGGGTACGGCAGCAACTCGACGCCTGACGGCAGCGGAGACCATCGCCCCACCGGCCCCGTGATCACCAGTTGCAGGTCTTCGGGCGGTGGCAAATCGATCGTCACATCGTGGCGGGCCGTGTTGTCGGCTGAAAGTACTCGCAGCACGAGATGCGAAGCATGCGGCGATGGCGCGCGGCGAACAGCTGCAGTTGAAGCTGCGTCGATTGTCCCGCCGCCAGCTCTAGCGTTGCCGGCAAACGAGCCACACGCTGCCAAATCGTAACGGCCTGACCGCTCACCGACTCGGCCGCCGTCAGCTCAGGCCAGGAATAAAATTTCCGCAAGTCGCTGCTCGTAGCCTGCACCAACTGCTCGTTCGCATCGATCGCAACCCAGAACTTCTGCCGCGAGGCGCTCGTGTTGGTCAATTTGAAATCAACGAGTTGCTGCGTGCGATAGGTCAGAGCGACGCGGTCCGGCCCAGTCAGTGCCATGGCCAACGGCGCTCCGCCGCTCAACGGAGGTTGATTGGGAATCGTCGCGGCCACTTGGCGATATTCCTCGGCTGCCCGCGACAAATGCGCCCCCTCTTGCGGCGGCGCGTCCTCGGCCTGCGCGAACCTGCCCGCTGGCCATGCCATACGAGCAAGTCATAGGCCGCGGCATCGGTTTGCGCCGTCGCCCAATCGATCTCCGCCGACGAAATATCCTGCGCGGATCGACGATCCTCATGCGCTCGGCCCAGTGCGTGTAACCGAGCCAGCCGCGCTGCTCGACTCGCAGGTGACGAGAGATTCACATTCGATTCGACACCGCGGACGATTTCAGCTGGCAGGCCCTGAAAAAGGTCTTGCAATCGATCGGCCAGTAAGTCGCGGCGTTCGCGGGGAGTCAACGACGTGAACTCATCATCTCCGCGGCCCTGAAGCGCATCGCTCAACCGTATAAATGCCTTTAGCTCAAAGAGCCAGCCGTTTCGGGCAGACTGATCTGGCACATTCGACCCGCCAAGACCGTGCGCCTTGCCAGGTTCAGGCTATTTGCAACGCTGGCAGGCGCTGGCGTTGCATCTGGTGACGGCTGCGCCGGCGTTCGCACCTCGCTCGCCAGCGCCGCGTCGATGCTTGCCATCGCTTCTGCCAGAACTGGCGCCTCACCTCTGCCGACAAGAAAGGCAATTCCAACAGCAACTCAGTGCGCCACGCCGCGCCTGCCGGTGGAGGTTCGGCCAAGCCGCCCTGCCACGAGCACGCTCGCCGCCCGCTCCACTTCAGCCTGAGCCGTGCCCAATTGCGATGTCTGCTCGCGAATGCCCGCCAAATTCGCCGGATCGCGCGATTCAGTGGCTGCGGCCAGTGACTCCAGTGCAACCAAGAGCCACATAAGCTGGGCGTCCGTCGGCCCCACACTCGCATCGCCTCCGGCTTTCGCATTCCAAGCCAGATAGTCTGGCACGCGATGAAACACGTCATTCACGAGTCGATCGGCTTTACGTACGGCCGTCATATTGGCCAGCGAGACCTGTACGTATCGTGGGCCTCTGTTAGCTGAGAGATGAGCGTATCGCGGTCTACAGATGCCGACGCTAACAGTTGCCGTTCTGCCGACAGCCGCAGCCCGTCGGCCCGCTCGACCTCAGCCGAAACCCAGGCAGCCGCATCGAGGCCGCAGTCGAAGCCAACTCGCCGGCATTTGCCGCCTCCAGCAATAGCTTGATTAAACGCCAATCCAGTTGGGCCGCGCAGCGGACTCCCGACCAATCGGGGATTCGCGCCATTGATCGTGCTCGGGGCTTTAGATCAGCCGCGAGTTTTTCCCAGATCAGCCCGGTCGCCGCTCGCCACCAATTGGTCATCGCGTGCGATAAAAGCCATTAGTTCGGCTTGAATCGGTTCTCCACGTCCCCGGGCAACAAGCTGAGCCAGGGCCAGTGACGACGCGCGAAGTCGCGTGAAAGCCCGTCCGGGCTGCATGGCCGAAACTCGCGAAGCCAGTGACCCGGGCTGTGATGCGTCGATCGGTTTTCCCGAATGAAACGCCTCCAAGGCATCCAGAATCATGCGCAGCCGCGAACGGACCTCGCCTGGCTTGAGCACAAAACCCGTGCGAAGCTGGCGGTCGATTCGCATCAGACCCAGCTCCACTTCGCTCCACAAATCCGTCGCAAAATCCACTAGACGTGCCTTTGGGCGCATCGAACGCGACTAATTCGTCGCGCAGCTGCCAGGCTCGGTGCAGCTCATTGGCAACCTGTGCCACACTTGCCGCATCGCTGACCGCCTGTGTCGCCTCGCCAGCGGCAGACTTGCTATCGTTGGCCTCCGACTTCGCTTTCGAATTCCCCGCCTTGGTGTTTGGCCGCTTTGCTGCCCCCCTTCTGACCCGAAGCACTCCCATTCGCCCCGTTTCCGCTGGCGAGCCTCGCCATTCCTGCCGCCTTTGGCCGATACATCGTCGATCTTCTCTTGCTTGTCTGCTTCGGCCGCTCCCGTCATGCCCTGTGAAATTGGAAGTGCCAGGTAGCTTCGCGGCGGTTGATCGTGGTCGAAATCGTCCGCTGCACCGCATCGCCGACCATATTCCCCATCCGGCCGCGGAGTCGAACGGGCAAGCCCGCTGGCAACGAGCGAGTTCATTTCCCTTCGTCCCCGGCTCGGCAGCTTGCCCCTCCACCGCCAGGTTGCCCGGCGCTCGTTTGATCGACTCGCCGTGATCGAGCGCTTTCGGCTCATTTGGCTCGGCGTCACCAGGCACCGCAATGAGCTTGGGCAACTGTGACGAGGCCGCATCGCCTCCCCCCCAGGCAAAAAGCGGAGTTTGCTGTGCCTTGTCGCCAGTGGTTTGCCGCACCCAGCCGGCCACTCCCGCCATGATGAACCGCGACAACTCACCGAGATCGACAGTCCGGTCGCCGTTCACATCGGCTGCCCCTTGGAGCCCAGCCGCTGCGAAATAACCGAATACTGAACGCTCCAGCGCCGCCGAAAGATGCGATCGCGGCCCGGTTGCATGCGACACCAGCACCCACGTTGCGGGTCGCCTAGTTGCTCGACCTGCTCCACGAGCCGCGTCGGAAAATCGTTTTCCAACAGGCCCCGCAGCGGATCGTATTCCAGCCGCCCCGCATCGAGTAGCAAAACCTTGGCCTTCGCCCGGCACTCGCGAAGCTGTGCCAGCAGGCTCGCCAGGCGATATCGTCCGCCCAGCGGTGGCGCGACCCGCTCGCCAGCAGCCACGCATCGCCGTCTTGCGTCAAGCCGTGTGCCGCCACATAGAGAATGAGCACGTCGTTGCTGCCGGTCATCCGCTCATTCAGCCGATCGGCCAGTTGCTGCATCCCATCCGGGTTTTGCAAGCTCCCCAGAATGAGCGTTCGCTGCTCGTCTCCAATCCCGCCATGCAGAACCGGATTGAGCGCCAACAGCTCCCGAAAGTCCTCGACGACGTAGTCCGCTGGCACGGCATCCAGCGCCATCGCCGCCTCACCCACGTCGCCGCTCAGCAGCACCAGATGCGTGCGCGGAGCAAAAGGGGACGAATCAGAAGCCAACCGAGCCACGCGGCCAAAAAATCCCCATCAGCGTGATCATGGCTCGACGAACCCAAAGCCCTCTGGCTTGCAACCGCCGGCCCGTGTCGTCCTCCCCAGCCCGGTGCCATGCCGACTTTCCTTTCCCGTGGAATCGCCTCAACTGAACGCCAGCAATGGGTTATATCGCATGCCAGCGAACCCAGGCAACGCCGAAATCAAGCCGCGCTCCAGCACATTTACAAATCGGCAAGCAGCGCAGCCAGCCCGGATCGAGCTCCTCTTCTGCTGCTGGGGCTTCACCGGCACCTCGCATCCCCCGTATCGAGACTCGATAGTACAGCCAAATCGGCATCGATCGCCGCGGATTCTGCCTCTGACATTGGGGCAGGCTCCGTCGCTACCGCCGGCGCATCCGCAGCCACCGCCGGCTCCGGCGTCTTCAGCAACCGGTTGCGGTGCAGCCTCAGGTGTTGCGACTTCAGGCGCAGCAAAGGCTTCGGGCGGCGACGCTTCCGCCACAGGCGCAGAACTGGTGCCCGCCGGCGCGGGCGGCACGATCACCACCGGCGCCGAGGACCAGCCAGCGGCTTTCCGCGAGCGATCGAAAGCTCGCCAGGCGGACTTCGGGTTTCCCCTCGATACCGCGACCACCGGCATGAATCGCTGCGCGTCACGTGCGAAGCCAGATCAACACTCAGCAGCCGCTCGGTGCAAGGTAAGGTCACCTGATCTCCATCGGCATCCTCAAAGAAGTAAACGGCATGTCCCCCGCGCCATGATCGAGCCGAGGTTCATCTTCTTCAGGCCGCCCTTCAAAGTCTCGCCCAATAGCAGCCCCGCCAGAACCGCCCCACTGGCATAGAGCATGCCTCGCAGCCCTTCCTTCGGCGTGAATTCTCTCGAAGTCAAACCGGTCGATCGGGTCGGATTTTTCTCCATACGGATTCCGCAACATGAATCGCGGCACCGCCAGGCCCACACAGGCGCATTCCTGCATCGATTTCAACGCCGACCAACTATCCGCCACCAACGGATGAATCTCCTCGGGTTCGAGCTTCTTCAGCACCTCGTCGCCGATCGCCGCCAGAAACGCAAATTGCCCCGCGGCGGCGATCCTCGCCATCCGCCCCACCAACTCCGCATGTGGCGGGGTTGCTCGACGAGGTAATTCGTCACGACGGCCGAAATGGCCCCTTGCTGAGCGTCGATGCCGGCTGCTCGACAAGAAGCGAATACAAGCCCGTTTCCTGCAGGTTCTCCGTGCCGCTCAAATCGGCGGCAATTCCTCGGCCGAAATGTCATACACGACGATTCGCAAACTCGCCCCGGTTTCCAATCGCCGCACCAAAAACTCAATCCCGCCACACCGATTCGAGAGCCTGAAAATCCGGATGGTGCAAATGCTCCGCATCGTCTGGCTAATCGCCTGGTCAACCGCCGCAATCAGCTTGTCTTGCTTCGGGTCCTTCGCCGGCACGACATGCGGACCAACCACCTGCTTGAGCAATTCGTTGATCGGAGTCTCCGCCTCCTTCGCCGTCGGCTGCCCGTATCAGCCGGGCAAGTCGAGCTTTCCGTTCACAGGAATCACGCTCGCCCGCGGCTGCGGTCGAGGTGTGCTCTCCGCCGCCTCCGCGGCAGTGCCAAGCCAGCTCTGCACTTCCTGAAGAACCAGCCTTGGCAAACGTCGAGTTGGTCTTCAGCCGCTGCCTCAGCCCCGACAGACTGCCGAATACCTCGACGTTGTCGTAAAGCTGATCGGGATGAAAGTCGTCCATCGACTGAATTGGAATCAACCGCCCCGCCCCCTTCACCGATCGGCAGCGTGAGCTTGATATCTTCAGTCGGCGAACGATGTCGTCGAGGTTATCGACATCCACCGCAATCGCCTTGCGCTTGGCCAGCTCGGCGCCCGTCGCCAACTGCCCCCCGCTGGCCCTACCCGAAAAATCGCCCAGCACCGCCAGACGAAACACATCCTTCCCCCCGCCGCCCGCGCCGGCAGCGTCGATTTCAGCGCCCAGGTTTAACCGAGCAGTATTTCATGTCTTTTGTTCGTGTCCAAAATCGGCTTGTGATTGCAGTACACCTGTATTCTGCCGACAGTTGGCATCTTGAGCAAGTCATCCGGTTATCATTCGGCTTGGAAGCTCCTGATCAATCGGAATCAACGACCATGAAGACATTGCTAT
>CAVZMJ010000022.1:0-23192 GCA_963776315.1 uncultured Acidobacteriota bacterium | reverse complement strand
TGCACCATGACGTCAGCTGACGAGCTCAAGCCCGGGTCCGGAGACGAAGCAGTGCCAGACACCCCCACGGCATCCGAGCGCCGCCCGGTCCGGGGAGACGGCCTGGGAGCGTTGCTGGTCCCATACCGCGGCGCCATCGCAGGCCTCGTCGTGTTCACCGTGGCCGGTAATGCGCTGAACCTGTTGATTCCCGGCTTGTCGCCAACGCCATCGACGCCTACGGCCACCACACCCTGGTCCTTCCGACGGTGACGACCGAGCTCGTGCTGGCCGCCGCCGGCATCTTCGTCTTCGCCTACCTCCAGGGCGTCGTCCAGACCTACGCCTCCGAACGCGTGGCGCGGGATCTCCGGACGCGGCTCATCGCCAGGATTGCGTCACAGGATCACGCCTACATCCAGCAGGTGACACCCTCGGCGCTGCTGACGCACCTGACCTCGGACGTGGATTCGGTGAAGGTGTTCGTCTCGCAGGTGGTCGCCTCGCTCACCTCGTCGGTGTTTCTGATCGTCGGGGCGAGCGCGTTGCTCCTCGCCATCGACTGGCGCCTGGCGCTGGCCGTGCTCTCCGTTCTGCCCTTCGTCGGCGGCACCTTCTTCATCATCTTCGGCCGCGTGCGAACGCTCTTCAAGCGCGGGCAGGAAGCGATTGACTGGCTCAACAAGGTCATCAACGAGAGCATCCTTGGAGCGGCGCTCATCCGTCTCGTGAACTCGCAGCACGTGGAGTTCGACAAGTTCGTGGCCGCCAACATCGAGGCGCGGGACATCAGCCTCAGCATCCTGCGGCTGTTCGCCTCGCTCCTCCCGGTGATCATCTTCGCCACCAACCTGGCGACGCTGATCATCCTGACCATGGGCGGACGGTTCGTGATCAACGGGTCGCTGACGCTCGGCGAGTTCACGGCGTTCAACAGCTATCTCGTCATCCTGATCTTTCCGGTGGTCATGATTGGCTTCATGAGCACCATGATGGCGCAGGCGAGCGCGTCGTACGCGCGGATCGCGGTCATCCTGAACGCGCCGGAACGCGCAGCTGCCGGCCAGGTGACGGCCGAACTTCGCGGCGAGGTCGCGCTCAAGCACGTGGATGTCGTGCTCGGCGGGAGGCGCGTGCTCAAGGACGTATCGCTGGTCGCGCCCGCGGGGTCGCGGACGGCGGTCATCGGTCCCACTGCCGCCGGCAAGACCCAGCTGCTCTACCTGCTGACGGGGCTCATCGCGGCCGCCGCCGGGACGGTCGAGTACGACGGGCGGCCCATCGCCGAGTACGACGAGGAGACGCTGCACCGGCAGGTGGGATTCGTGTTCCAGGACAGCATCATCTTCAACCTGAGCATCCGCGAGAACATCGCGTTCAGCCGGACGGTGACCGACGCCGACCTGGCCAGGGCGATCTCGACCGCGGAGCTCCACGACTTCATCGGCACGCTCCCGGCGGGGCTCGACACCGTGGTGTCCGAACGCGGGAGCAGTCTGTCGGGCGGCCAGAAGCAGCGGGTCATGCTCGCCCGCGCGCTGGCGCTGAACCCGCGCGTGCTCCTCCTGGACGACTTCACCGCGCGCGTTGACACGACAACGGCGCGCAAGATTCTCGCGAACGTGCACCGGAGCTACCCCGGCATCACGCTCCTGTCGGTGACGCAGCAGATCGAGCCCGTCGCCGACTACGACCAGATCATCCTGATGATGGAAGGCGAGCTCCTGGCGTCCGGCACGCACGCGGAGCTGCTCCAGACCTCGCCGGAGTACGCGCAGATCCATGACTCCCAACGCAGCACCAGCCACTACGAACCCGTACGCACTCAGTAGTGCGCCGGCCGGGGCCAAGCCGCCCGGGGTTGTGGCGTCGCTCGCCCGGCTCCTGCCGCTCCTGGCGACGGAACGGCAGAGCGTCTGGATCGCTTTTGCCGCCGTCATCGTGTCGTCGCTCGCCGGGTTGCTGGTGCCGCTCATCATCGGGCACACGATCGACACCTATGTCCGGACCGGAGACTTCGCCGGCGTCCTGCGCTACGCGGCGCTGCTCCTGGTGGTCTTTTTGTTGGCGTTCGTGACGACCTACGTGCAGACCAAGACGATGGGCAGCGTCGGCCGCCGGGTGCTGTTCGCGCTCCGCAACACGCTCTTCACGAAGCTGCAGCACCTGCCGCTCGACTTCTTCAACCAGAACAAGGCCGGCGATCTGATCTCGCGGATCAACAACGACACCGACAAGCTGAACCAGTTCTTTGCGCAGAGCCTGGTGCAGCTCGCGGCCAACTTGTTCATGATGGCCGGCGCTGCGATCTTTCTGGTGGCCCTCAATGTCCCTCTCGGCCTGGCGGCGCTCGGTCCGGCCGTCGGAGTGTTCCTGGTGACACGCATGACCGGGCCGTGGGTGAGGCGGCGGAACGTGAAGAGCCTGCAGTCGCTGGGCGCGCTGAGCGCCGAAATCCAGGAGAGCCTCGCCAACTTCAAGGTCATCGTGGCCTTCAACCGCCGCGACTATTTCCGCCAGAAGTTCGACGAGGCCAACGCGCGCACGTTCTCGGCGTCGGTCGCCTCGGGTCTGGCCAGCAACGTGTTCATGCCGCTCTACGGGCTCGCATACAACCTGGCGCAGGTCGTCGTGCTGCTCTACGGCATCCACCTGATGGCGACGGGCAGCCTGACGATCGGTCTGCTGATTGGATTTCTGATGTACGTCAACAGCTTCTACCTGCCGCTGAGACAGCTGGCGGTCGTGTGGACGTCGTTTCAACTGGCGCTCGCCGGACTCGACCGGGTCTCGGCGGTACTCGCGCTCGAGTCGAACATGCCGGTGAGCGCCCGCGAGGCGGCGCCGGCCGGCAAGGCGCTACTGGCGTTCGATCACGTGGGGTTTGGTTATCCGGGGGGCCCGGCAGGCAGCGAGGTCCTTCACGACGCCACGTTCGCGCTCGAGCGTGGAAGGACGTACGCGCTCGTCGGACCGACCGGCGGAGGCAAGACCACAACGGCAGCGCTCATGGCCAGGCTCTACGATCCCACGCGCGGGCGCGTGCTGCTCGACGGACGCGACATCCGCTCGTTCGAGCCGGCCGAGCGGGCAACAAAGATCGGCTTCATCCTTCAGGAGCCGTTCCTCTTCACCGGCACCATCAGGGACAACATCGTCTACGGCCATAGCGAGTACGCCGCGTACTCAGGTGACGAGCTCATGCGTCTTCTCAGCGAGCACAACGTCGGGGAGCTCGTCTCCCGCTTCGAGAACGGGCTCGACACGAAGGTCACCTCGAGCGGCGAGGGCATCAGCCTCGGCCAGAAGCAGCTCATCGCGTTCATGCGCGCGGTGCTGCGCGATCCCGAGATCCTCATCCTCGACGAGGCCACGGCCAACGTCGATACCGTGACCGAGCAGCTGCTCGAGCAAATCCTCATGAAGCTGCCGGCCTCGACGACGAAGGTCATCATCGCGCACCGGCTCAACACGATTGCCGACGCCGACGAGATTTTCTTCATCAACGCCGGCACGATCACACCGGCCGGTTCGATGGAACATGCGCTCGACATGCTGCTGCACGGGAAGCGCGAGAGCTAGAGCGGCGACTGACCACGAGACTTCCCGCGACGTCACCTGACGCACGTGACCTCGTGCCTCTTCTCATGCGCGCGTGGCTCGTGACCGGAGTCCAGGGAACAGTAAGGAAGTGATGATGAGTGGGCTTCTTCAGGATATTCGCTACGCGGTCCGCGCCCTGGTGAACGCGCCTGGATTCACGCTCGCAGCCGTCCTGACGCTCGCGCTCGGCATCGGCGCAAACGTTGCCATGTTCAGCGTGGTGTACGGCGTGCTGCTCCAGCCGCTGCCGTATCGCGAACCCGACCGGCTCGTGCTCATTCGCGCGGAGGTGGATTATGTCGGCGCGAATCGGCCGGTGCCGGTCACTGTTCAATCGAAGGACCTCGCGACCTGGCAGCGGTCATTCGATGCCATTGCCGCACCGGCGTTCTACGACGCCGGCATCGTGGCGCTCTCGGGCGACAATGGTTCGGAAGTACTGGACTCGGCGGTCGTCTCCGGCGGTTTCTTCTCGACGATGGGCGGCCCGTTCGCGGCGGGACGGCCGCTCGGGGCCGCCGACGATGCGTTGCCATCAGCCGTCATCAGCGAGCGTCTCGCCGAGCGGCTGTTCGGGGATCCGGCACACGCGATCGGTCGCGAGCTGCAACTGGCGCCTCGCACCTATACGGTGATCGGCGTCGCTGGTCGCGCGTTTCAGTTCCCGAGCAAGAAGGTCGACGTCTGGCTGCCGGGCGGGTTCGCGCACGCGGTGAACCCTCGCTGCTGTGGATTCCGGGGGGTTGCACGCCTCACGCCGGACGGCACGATTGGGCGGGCGGGCGCGGCCGTGCGGCCGGTCTTTCAGAGCTCGTCGGGATCGGCGGACAAGGACGTCAGGACGAGCGTCGTCCGCCTGACGGATGACGCCGTTTCAACCGTCCGTCCGGCGCTGCTCATCCTGTTCGCGGCCGTGCTACTGGTGCTGGCCATCGCCTGCAGCAACCTCGTCAATCTTCTCCTCGCCCGAAACGCCGCGCGGCGGCATGAGTTCGCGGTGCGGCGCGCGCTCGGCGCACCGGCCAGCCGCCTGATCCGTCAGCTGCTCGTCGAATGCGCAGTGCTCGTCACGGTGAGCACGGCCGGCGGAACGCTGCTCGCACGGCCGATCCTGACGGCGCTCGCCCGGCTCGCCGGCGACGCCGTGCCGAGGATGGATGCGATTCACATCGATCGGCCAACCTTGGTCTTTGCCGCGTGCCTCGCAGGGCTGGCAACCATCCTCACGGGCCTGCTCCCGGCCCTGCGGGCGGTCCGCGGGCCGGCGATTCCGAATCAGGATTCCAGCCGCACGGCCACGCCAACGGGGACCCGTCGACTGCAGCGCACGATGTGCATCGTGCAGGTCGCGCTCGCCGTGATCCTCCTGATTGGTGCGACGTTGATGGGCCGCAGCCTGGCGCAGCTGCTCCGCGTCGACCTGGGCGTGTCGACCGACCACGTCCTGACGGCCTCGATGAACCTCGCGTTCGGCGCGAGGCCAACCGATGCACAGACGCTGGCACGAGTCGATCGCGTGATCGAGAACATCCGCGCGGTGCCCGGCGTCCGCGCGGTCGGCGTCGGCACGAGCCTGCCGCCGAACGTCAGCAGGATGCGCGTCACGCTGCGTCGTACCGGCGATGTCGTCGACTATCAGGCCGCAGCGGTGCCCGTGACGCCTGGATACTTCTCGGCCCTGCAGATGCGGCTGATCAAGGGGCGTTTCTTCACCGACGCTGACGACAACCGCCATCCGCCGGTGATGATCATGAGCGAAGGCACCGCCAGGCGCTTCTTCGGCGACGGCGATCCGCTCGGTCGCACGATGTCACTGCCGCTCCTGCGGGACGGAGTCACTACGAGCGTCGAGATGACGCTCGTTGGCGTGGCCGCGAGCGTCAGGTATGCCGGCCTGACGAATCAACCAGACGACGTCGTGTACCGGCCGTTCGCGCAGCAGCCCTGGGTCGCACCGTTTCTCGTTGTCCGGACCGATGGGAATCCGTCCGATTTCGCGCTGACACTCCGGCGTGGCATCGCGGACGCCGACAGGAGCATCGTCACGTCCTCGGTGACGACGATGGATCAACTCGTCAAGGAGGCGGTGGCGCAGCCACAGTTTCGGGCCGTGCTCCTGTCCTCGCTCGCGATGCTGGCGCTTGGGATAGCCGCGATTGGGTTGTACGGCGTCGTTGCCTACGCCGTGTCCCAGCGCGCGAGGGAAATCGGCATACGCATGGCGCTCGGCGCGACGTCCCAGAACGTGCTGGCAATGGTGCTCAAGGAGGGATTGATCGTCGCCGTTGTCGGGATCGCCGCCGGCACCACGACCGCGTTGGTCCTGACGCGAGTCGTGTCGGAGCTGCTGTACGGGATCACGCCGACCGATCCTGCATCGTTCGTCTTGTCCGGTCTCGGCCTGCTCGGGCTGACGCTACTCGCCAGCTACATCCCCGCGAGGCGCGCCGCGCGCATCGATCCGATCGACACCCTGCGGGCTGAATAGTCTGCACAGCCCTCACTCCTTCACGATTCGCAGATTCGCCGGCGAGTGTGGCGTCGTCGGGACGGTGCCGGTCGAATACTCGTCGGCGCCGATGTCGGTCGATCCAGCCGGCCGCGCCTGACCGTCCCAGTCGACGCCTGCGGCAGCGGGCGGCGCCGCGACCTTGTTCAAAAGGACGGTCGACGTGGCCTTGAGGTGGAGGTCGCCGGCCGAGGGATTGACGAACAGCGCCGCCGGTCGCCGTCGTGTAGTTCCCGCTCACCGAGCCCGTCGCGCCGTCGCGGGCCGCGATGTTGCCGTCGAGCACGTTGTTGGCGATGACGACGCCGGTCGTATTGGCAAAGCGATACTCGATCGGGTTGGCGTACGTGCCCGAGATGAAGATCGAGTTGTGCAGGACCTGCGTGTTCGGCGAGTCGGCGACGTAGATGGCCGAATCGCCGGCGATCGTGCGGGCAGATGAAGTTGTTCCTGATGATCCCGCCCGTGTGATCGTTCGGCGTCCGCTCGATCAGCCCGAGCGCGATCTCGCGCTGGCAGTCGATGAACGTGTTGCCGTCGACGATGGTGTTGGTCGAGGCGTTCCACATCAGGATCGCCGGCCCGGCCAGCGCGCCGTGCGGCGCCCGGATGTTGCGAAACAGGTTGTGCCGGATGATCCAGTTGTCGCCGGTGTGGACGTCGACGCCGTTGGTGTAGTCGTCTCTCGCGGTCGTGTCGTACTCCATGACCGAGTACTCGACGATGCCGTTGTCGACGCCGCCGCCGGCGCCGTCCGGGCTGGACTTGATGAACTGCTGGCCGGCGTTGACCAGCCGCACGTTGTGGATGAGCGGCGACTGCGCGCCGGCGTTCAGCATGATCGGGTGGTAGTAGACGTCGCGGATCGTCAGGCTCGCGATCGTGACGCCCTGCACGTTGCCGCCGACCCAGATGCCGAACGGCACGCCGCCGTCGTTCGCGGCGTTCATCCCCTTCCCGACGAGCACCACGTCAGCGCGGTTGCCGGTTGCGCCGCGGATGCCGACGTTGGTGAACGTGCCGTTGATATAGAGCGTGCCGGTGAGGTTGTAGGTGCCCGGCGCGATCACGATCGTCCGGTTCGACGTGATGGAGGCGACGGCGCTTTGCAGTTGCGCCACGGTCGAGACGTTGACGATCGTGCCAGTGGGCGCCGGCAGCGGCACCGGCGGGAACGCGGGGCCGGCGGCCGCGCTGGTCGAGGTCATCAGCATGAGCACGAGCAATCCGGCCTTCGACACCATGGAGCGCGGATCGAGCAAGGGGCCTGCCAGATCGCGGCCGCCTGGACGAGCCGTCAGACCCAGCTCAGCACACAGATTTGTCGATTGGCTCACAGAATTCAGCGAAGCCCTCGACGCGGATCACGGCTTCACGGGACGCGGATCTCGCGGATTGCTGTCTTGTTCTGCGGGACGCGGATCTCGCGGATCACGGCTTCACGGGACGCGGATCTCGCGGATCACGTCTTGTTTCACGGGACGCGGATCGCGCGGTCGCCTTCTCTACGGGACGCGGATCGCCGATCACGTTCACGGGACGCGGATCTCGCGGATCGCTGTCTTGTTCTACGGGACGCGGATCTCGCTGATTTCTCCTGGTGTTCTTTGATGGAGACTACAAGCCATCCCATAAAACCCGGTCGACGACACATCACGATGATCGCGAAGGCCACGAAGCTCACGAACGAAGACTCCTACCCGTAAGTCCTTCGCGAGCGTCGCGAGCGTCGCGGTCTTCGCGAAGGGTCTCCGTTCATGAGATAGCTTCTAGCGATTTGGTTGGATAGCGGCTTTTCTTGCTGTGTGCGTGACGCAACACGTCGACTTCACGTCCCGAGGTACAGGTGATCCGCGTCCCGTAGGCAATCCGCGCGATCCGCGTCCCGTAGGTAATCCGCGTGATCCGCCTCCCGTAGGTAATCCGCGTGATCCGCGTCCCGTGGTAAATCCCGTGATCCGGGTCCCGTGCGTGATCAGCGTTGCTGGCCCGACCGCGGCAGGAGCGCAACGGCACCGGCGCCTATCGCGGCGAGGATGACGAGCACCAGGAAGCCTGAGGTGTAGCTGCCGGTCGTGTCGCGCATCGATGCGACGAACATCGGCACCAGCGACTCGGACACGCTGTCGGCGGTCAGCACGATGCCCATCACGCGGCCGAGGATGGCCACGCCGTAGAGCTCGGCGGCCATCAGCGGGATGATCATGTAGTCCCCGCCGAGGCCGATTCCGAAGAGAAACGCGCAGACCTTCAGCGTCGCTGGTGTCGGGGCGTAGACGAGCATCGGGATCGACACCGCGACGATCAGGTAGATCAGGAACATCACGTGCTTCTTCGCCCACCGATCCGCCAGCCATCCCATCGTCAGGCGGCCGATGACGCTGCCGGCGAGGATGATCGACAGCGTCGTGTCGATCTCGACCTGCGGCAGCTTGCGATCCAGGCTCAGGTAGAGCGCGAGATTCTGAATCGTCCCGCCGACGGCGCCGATCGAGGCCATGCTGCCGAGCATCAGGAAGTAGAACGCCGGGCGCGTGAGTATGTTCTTCAGCGATTGCGGCGGCACTGCCGACGCCACGGCGCTCCCGCCACGACCCGGCTCGCGGACGAAGTACGCCATCGGAAGCGCGACGGCGATCATCAGCAGCCCGAGGATGCGAAGCGCGCCGCGCCAGCCGTACGCCTGCGTCAGCGCAAACGCGAGGAGCGGCACGAGCGCGCCGCCGACGCCAATGCCGAGGTACGCGATCCCCATCGCCTTGCCGCGGCCCTGATCGAACCACCGCGACAGCAGCACCTGGTTCGGCAGCGGCCCGCCAAACACGTAGCCGAGCGCGTTGAACGTGTAGAAGAAGTAGAACGCGCTCATGCTCGTGACGTACGACAAGCCGACGAGCGCGCCGCCGGCCATCACGATGCCGCCGAGCAGCAGCCGGCGCGGGCCAAACCGATCGACGAGCCGTCCGGCGAGGAACCCGAACGCCAGCGCGACGAAGATCTTGCTGTAGGCGTTCCCCGAGGTGACCTGCTGGCGGCTCCAGCCGAGCTCCTGCACGAAGTACGGGTAGAAGCGCGGCAGGCCGTACAGCGCGAACCCGACGACGGCGAAGAGGGAGAGGAACGCCGTCAGGACCGCAACGATCTGCCGGGCGCGCTCGTCGGGTTGCCGGTTCATGTGCGCGCGGGCGCCTTCGCTTCGTTGATTGGCGGGGCCTTCGCCCCCTTGGCGGGGCCTTCGCCCCTTTGATTGGCGGGGCCTTCGCCCCTTTGAGGATCGGCGCGTGAGGGTGCGCGACGTAGAACGGATCGAGCGGATAGCAGCCGGACACGAGGCCCATCCGCGGGCCGGTCGTGCAGTCGCTGAACGTCCGGCACACGAGCTTCCGCGTGAGCGGCTTGCCTTCGAGCACGTCAGCCGCCAGGTCCGGATACGACAGCATCATGCGCCCGAGGCCGACGAAGTCGGTCATCCCGTGGCGCAGCGTGTACTGGCCGACGTTCGGCAGCCACTCCTGCAAGTAGGTGTACGCGGACCCGACGAAGACCATGTCGGGAAACTCCGACTTGAGCGTCGCGGTGACGCGAATCTGCCGCGCGACGCCGCGCAGCGGATCCTCCGGCGGCTCATAGCCGTCGGCCGGCGGGAAGAGCGCGGGCCGGACGACGTGCGGGCAGTAGTACGGGCTGCCGGCGGTGAGGCAGACCCAGCGCACGCCGCGTGACTGCAGCAGCCGGAGCAGCGCGCGCCCGTCATCCAGTGAACGATCGATGAGCGCGCGATCGACGCCCGACTCGTCAATCACGCCGAACCCATGGCGATACGCGGCGGCAACGGTCTCTGGTTCGCCCAGGTCCGTCGGCGGTCTTGCGATAGGGCACGCTGTCGATGACCGACAGCCGCACGCCGATACCGAGGCCCGGCACGGCCGCGCGGATGCCGTCGGCGACAGCGAACAGGAAGCGCGTGCGATTCTCGACGCTGCCGCCGTAGCGGCCATCGCGATCGCGCGCGCTCAGCAGCTCGTGTCCGAAGTAGCCGTGGCAGTGCTTGATGTCGACGAACCGAAAGCCGATGGCGGAGGCGCGCCGCGCGGCGTCGATGAAGTCATCGATCAGGCCGTCGATATCCTCATCCGTCATGAGCGTCACGCCGCCGGGAAACCGCTTGTCGAGAACGGGATTGGCGTGCGCGGCGAGGGGCTCGGGACGATTCCAGACGTTCGGGCGCGAGAAGCGGCCCGAGTGCGTGAGCTGGAGACCGAGATAGAGGTCGCTGTCGGCGTTCGAGCCGAATCGCTCGCGGTGCGCGGCGACGAGCTCGTCTCTGAGCGATGCGAGCGCGGGCTCGGTCGCCTCGGACATGAGCAGCTGGTTCGGGTTGGCGCGGCCGTCGTGCCGGACGGCGACGGCTTCGCCTCCCCAGATCAACTTGGCGCCGCTCGCGCCGAAGCGCCGCCAGCGCCGGCGCGTCAGGTCGCTTGGCTCTCCCGACGTCGTGCCATCCCACCCTTCCATCGGCAGGACGCAGAAGCGGTTGCCGACGCGAACCGGGCCATCGACGAACGGCTGTCGAAACGGCGACTCGGCCGGCGGCAGCAGCGCATCGTCGAAGCCGAGATCGATGCCAGACGACTCGAGGTGACGCCTGAAGAGATCCGCCGTCTTGAGCGCCGCGACGCGGACGTACCGGGCATCGCTCACGCGGGACGCTCCCGCTTCTCGTGATCGACGACGCCCTCGAGATGCGCCATGTAGGCCGCGAGCGCGCCGCGGTTGTGCTCGCGGATCGTCTCCTCGAGCGCCGGCATGTCGTGTGCCTGCATCTGTGCGAGCATCGCGCGGTGTTCGGCCTGCGCGAGGCGCGTCCGGTGGATCAGGACGTCGCGGAAGTAGAAGCGTCGCACGCGATCCCAGTAGTCGACGGCGCGCTGCATCATGTCGTGCAGGATGGGCATGTCGGCCAGCCGGCTGATCGCGAGGTGGAAGCGGGTGTTGATCTCGGCCCAGTGGAGCGGCGAGCCCGCTTCGAGGGCGCGATCCATCTCGCCGACGAACCCGCCCAGCACGTCGAAGTCAGCGGCAGTCGCCCGTTCGGCGGCGACCCGCGCGGCGACGACCTCGAGGCCCTCGAGGAGCGTGAACACCTCGACGACCGACGCCCGCGAGATGGGCGCGACGGTCGCGCCGACGTGCGCGACGCTCAGCACCAGCCCTTCCGACTGCAGGAGGCGCAGGGCCTCGCGCACGGGGATGATGCTCACCTTGAACTGCCTGGCCAGATCGTCGATGACGAGCCGCGTGCCCGGGCCGAGCTCGCACCGGATGATCGACTCGCGCAGCGTCGCGTAGGCGAACTGCTGCTTGGTCAGATGTCCGGCCCGGGCGCCCGGGGACGATGTGGACGCCGAGGCCGACGCCAGCTTGATCGCGTTGGGGGTCATAGGGTCAGCCGCGTCTTCTGCTTGATGGCTTCGTTGGCGCGGATGCAGGCGCGCGCGGAATCGAACGCCTTGTCGGGCCCGCACGAGAGCGGCGTGCCGACGCGGACGGCCGAACAGAAGCGTTGAATCATGATGCGGGAGCCGCGAACGCGCACGTTCGTCTGTCCCGCCATCGCCTGCGCCGCAGGTGTCGCCGCCTGCCTCGTGTTGCCGCTCATCGTCTCGGACGACTGTGCCGCCGGTCCCGACGTCCGGGGCGTCGTCTCGACGGCCGTCGACCGGCTCGCGGCGCTGCCTTCCTCGAAGAGCAATGCGTCCTGCTCGCGATTCATGATCAGCGTGCCCTTGGTCCCCATGTACATCTCGTAGTAGTCGTCGAACGCGTTCGACTCGATCGAGGAGAACATGGCGGTCCGGCCGCCGGGATAGTCGAACGTCGCGTACACGTGGTCGAAGACCTCGCGGTTGCCCTCAGGAAAACGATAGACGCCGCCGGACGCGACAACGGCTTCGGGGGCGGCGCCGAGGAACCAGTTCGCGGCGTTGATCTGGTGGCTGCAGAGCTCGGCCATCAGGCCCTGTGAGTATTTCCAGTACAAGCGCCAGTTGAGCAGGTGATCCCAGTCGGGATAGCCCCACTTCGCGGGACTGTAGTCGGGCGACGGCGGCTCACCCTTGCGGCGCCAGGATCCGTTGCGGTGCCACGCGAGTCGTACGTGATAGACGTCGCCGAGCGTGCCCGTCTTGATGATGCCGTCGTAGGCGGCCTGGTACAGCGGGCTCGACAGGCGCTGATAGCCGATCTCGAGCACCCTGTTGTTCTTCCGTGCGGCTGCGCGCATCCGCTCGCAACTCGGCACGTCCCACGCCATCATCTTCTCGCAGAGCACGTGCTTGCCGGCGTCGAGACAGCCGACGGCGAGATCGGCGTGCGCCCAGAGCGGCGGCGCCATGATGACCGCCTCGAGGTCTTCCTTCTGGAGCATGTCCTGCCAGTCGACGTAGTGCCGCGCGGGTGGACACGAGTTCTTCGCCATCACCTCGTCGGCCGCCTTGAGGCTGTTCGGATTGATGTCGCACAGCGCGCGCACGTCGGCGTACGCCGGGTCGACGTTGCCGAGGAGCGATCGCCCCTGACTTCCGACGCCGATGAAACCGACGCGAACCGGCCCGCCCCGCACCGGACCCTTGAGCGCCGCCGACACGCCGAGCGCCGCCAGCGCCGGCGTGCCGGCGAGGACCTTCAGGAAATTGCGCCGGCCCTGCTCGATCTGTTCCGGGGTCAGGTTCATAGAGCGCTTTCTCGCGGGGTCAGATCGCGGTTTTCTGTTCGTGTTCGGGAGCTCCAGTACTGATCCACGCCTGCGATGAGGCCGGTGCGAAACGACCACAGGACCAGCACGGCCGCCGCCTCGATGAGGTTCTTGTTGACGATGAGGTACGTGCCTTCGGCTCTGGCTTCAGGCAGGCCCATCGGAATCGCCGACAGGTAGAACATCGCGAGCAGGCCGAGCGCGCCAATGCAGCCGGTCTGCGTGAACAGGCCGAGCATCAGGCTCAGGCCGACCGCGACGAGGAGTGTCGCGATGGCGAAGTCGAGCGTGCCGATCCAGGACGCGTTCCCGAGCGCGTGAAACATGTCAGCGAACGGGCCCGTCGCCCCCTTGAGGTACCCGGCGGATGACCACGCGGCGAGCGGCGCACCAGCGCGGCCCCACGCCGGCTGCAGCAGCTTGGTGTACCCCTCGTAGAGGAAGTGCCAGCCGACGAGCGTGCGGAGCACGACAAGCGCCGTTTGCTGGAGGGAGAGGAGGGTTAGCGAGTTGTTCATTGGGACGCTTCAGCTTATTCGTAGCAATAGGGTCCGCATTTCTCAGCGCTCGCGGGGCCCCACATTTCTCACTGCGCTTGGGGACCCCACCCCCAAGCGCTGCCGCTCGCGCTTCGCGCTCACGGCGGCTCAAGGCTGTCACTCGCTCGGCGAAAGCTCGCCGAAGCCTTGGCGGAGGCGAGGCCGCAGGCGCTTGCAGTCTGTTCGATCACGCGAAAGTCGAACGTGGCGTCCACAGCGATCTTTTTTTGGGCCGCCCTTCAGTTCGTTTCACAGGCTCTGAGCGCTCGCGGCGCTTCCACCGTCTTGACCTTCACTTCAGCAACCTTCCCGAACACTCGCGTTGCCGATCCATCGTCGGGCGTCACGATCGCCATGACGTTCGCGTGCTCGGCGCAATAGCGTTCGGCGAGCTTGGCGCCGCCGATGAGAAACGCCGTCGACAGCGCGTCGGCGAGTGCGGCGCCCGGTGCGATGACGCTTGCGCTCAGCACTCCTGCGGGCGGCCAGCCGGTGCGGGGGTCGATCACGTGCCCGTAGCGCGTGCCGTCGGCGATGACGAACTGCTCGCCGGCGCCGCTCGTGCCGATCGCGGCGTCACGCAGCCAGACGTGGGCGAGCGGGCGGTCCACGTCCTCACCGTCGCGGCGCGGCACCACGACGTCGACGTGCCAGCCGGCGTCCCGGCCGCCGATGGCGAGCAGGCTGCTGCGCCCGGCCGAGAGCAGCGCATGACCGGTCCCCGACCCGCGCAGGTTGACGGCCACTTGGTCGAGGGCGTATCCCTTCCCGATGGCGCCGAAGTTGAGCTCCATCCCCGGGCGGCGGAAGCGCACGGTCCGTCGTTCGTGATCAAGGTCGACGGCATCGAATCCGACGAGCGCGCGGGCGACCTCGATTGCCTCGGGCGACGGCAAGCGCCCTTCACGCTGGAGGAATCCCCAGCATCGGCTGAGCGGCGTGGACGTGATGTCAAAGGCACCACCGGTGTCGCGGTGGACCTCGCCGCACTGGACCAGCAACTCGAACATGGTCTCGTCGATCGCAACTGGCTCGGCGGCCGCTCGACGATTTACGACACTCGTCGCGCTCTCCTCGCGAAAGACGCTCAGCTGGTCTTCGAGACGGTCTATTTCATTGAGCGCGGCGCGAGCGGCGGGCACGAAGGCGGCGTCCTGGCTCGCAAAGGTGATCTCGAACCGGCAGGCCATGGCGCGCCGGTGGACCCGGATCCAGTAGTCCTCGCCGACCGACCGGCGGCCGGCGGTCCCGGTCAGGAAATCGCGCCGGCTGCGCCTGAACGGCGCGCTCTCCGCGAAATCCGCCTGCGCCAAGGCTCCGGCGAGACCTCGCCGAAGCTCGACGAGCGTAGGCGGGTTGACGAGGGCGAGTGTGTCGGGCTGGCGCATTGGACCCGGGCAGAGAGTATTGGCCGCAAAACGGTCAATGTCAACGGATCATATATGATATGCCGCCGTGTCCGGCGGCCGGTCGCCGGGAGAAGGGTTCGGGACCGGCCGGGACCGACGAGTCATATATGATGTGCGCGCCCGGACGCGTCGGGGACCGGTCCCCATCCGGTTCACGCTCACGCCATGATTCGCATCGATCGCACCCGTAATCCTCGAGGATCTCGTTCCCCGGATCGACCGGCTCTTCGAGCTGTCGGCGCAGAAGATTCGAAATCTTGAAGGCTCGTGGCGCCCAGAAACGGGTGCGCCGGTGTTCACCGTGGAGGGACACTACACCGCGCGCGGGTGGACGGAGTGGACCGAAGGATTCCAGTACGGCGCGTCGCTCCTGCAGTTCGACGCCACTGGTGAACGCGAGTTCCTGGAGCTCGGCCGCGAGCGGACGCTGACGCGGATGGCGCCGCACCTCACGCATGTCGGCGTTCACGATCACGGCTTCAACAACGTCAGCACCTACGGTGCGCTGTGGCGGATGGCGGTCGAAGGCCGGGTCGAGGCGTCCGAGTGGGAGCGGCGGTTCTACGCCCTCGCGCTCAAGGTCAGCGGCGCCGTTCAGGCGCGACGCTGGACGCCGCTGCCGGACGGCGGCTACATCTATTCGTTCAACGGGGCCCACTCGCTCTTCGTCGATACGATCCGCTCGCTGCGCGCCCTCGCCCTCTCCCACCTGCTCGGTCATCGTCTTGTCGAAGAGCAGGATGCGCAGGTCAGCCTGCTGACCCGGCTCGTGCAGCACGCACGCGCGACGGCGACCTACAACGTCTTCTATGCAACGACAGGCGGACCGTTCGACCTGCGGGGACGCGTCGCGCACGAAAGCCTCTTCAACGTCGCCAACGGGACGTATCGAGGTCCGAGCACGCAGCAGGGCTACTCGCCGTTCAGCACCTGGACGCGGGGGCTGGCCTGGGCCATGCTCGGCTTTGCCGAGCAGCTCGAGTTCCTGTCGACGCTGACCGCGGATGCCCGCCAGGAATCGGGCGCCGCCGGCGCAGAGGCGGCGCTCGTCGACGCGGCCCGCGCCACGTGCGATTTCTACATCGATTCGGCCGCGTGCGCAGATGGCGTTCCCTACTGGGACACCGGCGCCCCGGGTCTCTCGGCGCTCGGCGACTGGGGCAGCCGCGCGTCCGATCCGTTCAACAATCGCGAGCCCGTCGACAGCTCGGCCGCGGCGATCGGCGCCCAGGGGCTGCTCCGCTTCGGCCGCTTCCTGCAGCTCGGCGGCGGCGATGGGGCTCGCTACATCCAGGCCGGCCTGCGCGTCCTCGACACACTGTTCGATGATGGCGGGCCATACCTGAGCCGGGATTCACGACACCAGGGTCTGCTGCTGCACTCGGTCTATCACTGGCCGAACGGATGGGATCATGTCCCGCAGGGCGCACGAACGCCGCGCGGCGAGTCGAGCCAGTGGGGCGATTACCACGCGCGCGAAGCCGCGTTGTACGTGAAGCGGCTGGCCGAGGGCGGGCCGTATCTGGCGTTTTATGGACCGGGGGCAGTGTCGGGCTCGGGGCTCAAGGCTCAGGGCTCAGGCAAAACCTCGGAGTAAGATCTCGAAGTTCTTGCCTAGAGCCCGAAGCCTGGAGGCCGGAGAGCTGCGGCTCGCGGCTGGCGGCTAGCTGTTGCTAACTACAACAGCGAGCAGCGAGCAGCCAGCAGCCAACCGCGAGCAGCCAGCAGCGAGCAGCTATGACTGACATCTCATCCAGCCACGCAGCGGTGCGCCCCGTCGCGCTCGTCACGGGCGGCACACGCGGGATCGGACTGGGAATCGCGCGCGCGCTTGCGCGCGAGGGATGGGATCTGGTACTCAGCGGCATCAGGCCCGCGGCCGAGATCGCTCCGGTCATCGCCGAACTGCAGGCCCTCGGTGGCACGGTGACCTATCTGGCCGCCGACGTCTCGAGTCGCGACGCGCGCGCAGCGCTCGCCGCCGCTGTGCGGACGCGCTACGGCGCCATCAACGCCCTCGTCAACAATGCCGGACGCGCCCCGCGCGTGCGCGCGGATCTGCTCGAGGCGACCGAGGAGAGCTTCGAAGAACTGATGCGGACGAATCTGCAGGGCCCGTATTTCCTCACGCAGGCGCTGTCGCGGGACATGCTGGTGCGGCGTCAGGCCGACCACACGTTCCGCGCAGCGATCGTTTTCGTGACGTCGGTGTCAGCCGAGATGGCATCTCCGAACCGGGGAGAGTACTGCGTGAGCAAGGCCGGCCTGTCGATGGCGGCCAAGCTCTTTGCCACGCGCCTCGCACCGAACGGCATCGACGTCTACGAAGTCCGCCCGGGCATCATCAGCACCGACATGACCGCCGGGGTGCGCCAGGTGTACGACGAGCGAATCGCCGACGGCCTGGTTCCCGCGCAGCGGTGGGGCCACCCCGAAGACGTCGGCCGCGCCGTCGCCGCTCTGGTCCGCGGCGATGTGCCGTACGCAACCGGAAGCGTGATTCATGTGGATGGAGGGTTGGCGGTGCCGAGGTTGTGACGGGACGATCAGGCTCAGGGCTCAGGGCTCAAGGCTCAGGGGCTCAGGCAAAACCTTCGAGAGCATGCTCCAAGATCTGGCCTGAGCCTTGAGCCCTGAGCCTGATCGTCGACGTCCCGCACGGCAAAACGTCATGCAAATGAGTAACGGAAGGGTAACGGTCAACAAAGACGACTGAACAGGCCTGAATTTACCGTTTTGCCACGAGCCGGCCGGGCATGGTATGCTTCGCAGCGTTTCGCAATGAAGAACGTGACCGAGGTAATACATGAAGCCGAAGCCGCCGTCGCGCGATCCCTATCTCGTGAAGTCGGTGATGCACTCGTCCGAGGTGCTGGCGGCGTTTCGCTCGTCGGGTGAAGCGCTCCCGCTTCGTGAAGTCGTGGCCCGCAGCGGCCTCCCCAAGAGCATGGCCTTCCGGCTGTTGTACACCCTCGAACGCTGCGGCATGATCGAGAAGGTCGGCGAGAACCTGTATCGATCGTACGTACGGCCGTTCCGCCAGAAGCCATATCGTCTCGGTTACGCGGCGCAGGGCACCGACTACCAGTTCTCGAAGGAAATCTCCGACGGCCTGCAGCGCGCCGCCGCCGCGCAGGGCATCGAGCTCATCTCGGTCGACAACCGCTACAGCCCGAAGATTGCACAGCGCAACGCCGACGTGTTGGTGCGCGAGAAGGTCGATCTGGTGATCGAGTTCCAGACCGACGAGCACGTGGCGCCGATCGTCGCCGCCAAGTACCGCGAGGCCAACATCCCGCTCATCGCGATTGAGATTCCCCATCCGGGCGCGACCTATTTTGGCGCCAACAACTACGAAGCGGGGCTCATCGGCGGCCGGTACCTCGGCCGCTGGTCGAAGCAGCACTGGCCGGGCGAGGTGGACGAGATCGCGATGATCGCGCTCCAGCGTGCCGGCAGCCTGCCCAAGATGCGTCTGACGGGCATGCTCGTGGGGATGAAAGAGGTCTACCCGCAGCTCGAGAACTGCAGGGTCACGTACCTCGATGGCGACGGCAACCTCGGACCGAGCTTCGAAGCGATGCGCAAGCACCTGCGGACGTCGAAATCCCGCCGCCTGCTGGTCGGGGCGATCAACGATCCGAGCGCGCTCGGCGCGCTGCGCGCATTTCAGGAAGCGGGGCGCGCGGAGAGCTGCGCCGTCATGGGGCAGAACGCATCACCGGAAGGACGCGCGGAACTGCGCGAAGTGGGCACGCGACTCATCGGCTCGGTCGCGTATTTTCCCGAAAAGTACGGCACCGAAATCGTCGCCGTCGCGCTCGACATCCTGCACCGGCGGCCTGTGCCCCCAGCGGTTTTCGTCAAGCACCAGCTGGTCACGCCGGAGACCGTCGACCACATCTACCCGAACGATCGGTTGATGCAGGTGGCAGCACGGTAAGCTCAGAGCTACGTCAGGAACGCCGCCGGCAACGTCCTACCGGTCACATGCGAACGGGCCGACGGCCTAACCTCACGATGACCACGATGAGATGGCTCACCAGGATTCATCGTGGTCATCGTCTCATCGTGTCCATCGTGCAATGAATCGTGTCAGTGCTGTCGTGAACTGACCTCAATCCAGGCTCAGCGCAGGAACGCCTCCGGCAGCCCGCCGTCCACCGGAATCACGTGCCCGGTCGTCTTCGCGCTCTGATCACCGGCCAGCCAGCAGATCGCGTTGGCGCAATCCACGGGCAGGATCGGCCGGCGCGTGATCGTCCTGCGCGCGTAGAACTCGGCGAGCTTCGATCTGAGGCTCTCGACCGATTCTGATTCGTCGAACGCAATCTCGTACTTCTTCAACGACACCATCACGCGATCCTTCGGGAACATCGCCGAGCCGGCGACGACGGTCGCCGGCGCGATGCCGTTGACGCGGACGAGCGGCCCGAGGCCCATCGCCAGCTCGCGGATCAGGTGATTGATGGCCGCCTTGCTGACATCGTACGGCTCGCTGCCGTGTTTGGGCACGACGGCATTGGCGGAGCTCGTCAGGACGATCGATGCGGCCAGCCCCTGATCCTTGAGGATCTTCGCCGCCTCGTCGGCGAGCACGTAGTTGCTCGTGACGTTGACGTGCATCGCCTTCGCCCAGGTCTCCTCGGGCGGCGTGCCGGGCGCCGGCGTCGGATAGATCGCTGCGGTGTTGACGATGGCGTCGATGCCGCCGAAGCGATCGACCGTGGCGCGGAAGGCGGCGGCGATGCTCTCGCGAGACGTCAGGTCGAGTGCCGTCGACAGAACCATCTCCTTCGACGACAGCGCCGTTGCCTCCTTCGCGGCTTCTGCGGCACTGGTGGCGTTCATGTCGGCGACGACGACGTGTCCGCCGCGCTTCGCGATCTGCAGCGCCACCTCCCGGCCGATGCCGCTCGCTCCGCCAATAACGACGACAATCTTCCGGCTGAACTCGCGCTCGGGAGGCATCCGCTGCAGCTTGGCTTCCTCGAGTGCCCAGTACTCGATCTTGAAGGCTTCCGACCGCGGCAGCGCGACGTAGTTCTCGAAGCTCTTGAAATCGGCGGCCTGTGCGGCATGCCGCGCCTGCGGTGGCCCGCCTTCGCGCCCAGTGGGCGCTTCGGCGCGGTAAAGTTCGCCTTTCGCCTGGTCGCCACTCGCCGCGCCGAGCGCGTTCGCGCCCGACATCACGTGAATGGCGTTGACGAAGAACTCCGACGTGATCCGCGCCTCGCGCTTGTCCTTGCCGAACCCGAACAGGCCGAGCCCGGGGATGACGACGACCGATGGATTCGAATCGCGGAGCGCCGGCGAATCGGGCAGCGCGTGCGCCTTGTAATAGGCGGCGTAGTCCTGTCGGTACTGCACGAGGCGCTCGGCGATGCGCGTTTTGAGCGCCGGAAGCCCGTCCGCCGCGGCGTCGAACGGCACATAGAGCGGCGAGATGCGCGTGCGCAGGAAATGATCGGGACAGCTGGTGCCCATCTGGCAGAGCGGCTCGGCCCACTTCGCGTTCGCGAACGTGATCGCGTCCTCTCCGCCGTCGTAGTGCGCGATCACGCGCCGGTTCGACGACACGGCGCCACGCAGATACGGCAGGATGCCGTTGACCAGCGACTCCCGGCCCGCCGCGCCCGTCGCCGAGGCCCCGCCAAAGAGCGGCCGTCCGCCGCGCGTCGCGTGATCCTGCACGAACTCGCCCATCTGATCGATGGTCTTGATGCTGTTGACGTACGCCTCCTGCTGCGTCCCGCCCCACGTGAAGAGCCCGTGCCCGCCGAGCACGATCCCGTCGCAGCCCGGAGTCGCTTCGACGGCCTTCCGCAGCATCAGCGCCAGCTCGAACCCTGGCCGCTGCCACGGCACCCACGCGATGCGGCGGTCGTACTTCTTGTTGAACTCGTCCAGCTTCTGCTTTCCGTTGGCGCTCGCCGCGAGCGCGATCGCCCAGTCGGGGTGCAGGTGGTCGACGTGCGGGAACGGCAGGAACGCGTGGAGCGCCGTATCGATCGACGCCGCGACGCGGTTCTCGCCGAAGGCACAGAGCGGGTAGTAGCCGACCATCTCGTCTTCGTGCGCCTCGCCGCGATAGCGCCCGACGAGATCGTTCAGCTTGTCCATGTAGAGTACGGCGAAGCCCGACGAGCCAATCGACGCGAGGTCGCCGCCGCTGCCCTTGACCGCCATGACGCGCCGCGGCTCCCCGGTCAGCGGATCGGGCAGGTCGAACTTCGAGCTCGTGTTCCCGCCGCCGAAGTTGGTGATCCGGAGATCCGCGCCGAGCAGGTTCGACCGGTAGCGAAGCAGTTCAAGCGGTTTGGCCTCGAGGGCGGCAGCCTCGCGGGCGTCCCACAGGTTCTTGAGGAAGGTGGTTTCGAGCGTAGGGGTCTCAGACACAGGTCGGCTCCAGGTATTCCGAAAAACGTCGGTAATGCGCGTTCCAGGCGTCTGGCGCAACGGGCTCGAAGCGCTCGACCGGGAACGAATGTTCGATGATCCGTCGCGCCTCGGCGAGCGACGCGACGGCTTCGGTGGCCACCATCTGCATGGCGATGTTGCCGAGCGCGCTCGCTTCGACCGGTCCCGCGACAACGGTCCGGCCGGTGGCATCGGCGGTGAACTGGTTGAGCAGCCGGTTCCGCGAGCCGCCGCCGACGATGCGAATCTCGGTGATCGCGGTGCCGGTCAACTCTTCCATCGATTCGAGCACCACGCGGTCCTTGAACGCGAGGCTCTCGAGAATCGCGCGCACGCACGCGGGTGGACCATCGGGTTCGGGCTGACCCGTTTCGCGGCAGTAGTCGGCGATTGCCGCCACCATGCTCCGCGGGTGGAGAAACGCCGGATGATCGGGGTCGAAGAGCGACCGGAACGCGGAGCGTGAATCGCTGGCGAGCGCCAGCAGCTCGTCGTACGCGAAGTGATGCCCCTGCTCGGCCCAGTTGCGCCGGCACGCCTGCAAGAGCCAAAGCCCGGCGATGTTCTTCAACAACCGCGTCGTGCCGCAGACCCCGCCTTCGTTCGTGAAGTTCAACTCGCGCGCGCGCGGCGTGATCACCGGCGCGGAGAGCTCGGTGCCGAGAAGCGACCAGGTGCCGGAGCTCAGAAACGCGCGGTGGCCGTCGGCGCGCACGGCGGCGACGGCAGACCCTGTGTCGTGGCACGCGGGCGCGACGACGCGCGTGCCGCGCAACGACGGGTGCGCGTCGGCGCCGACGTAGCCGACGAGTGTGCCGGCCTCGACGACGCGAGGCAGAATCCGCGTCGGCACGTCGAGCACCTGCAGCAGATCGGTCGCCCACGACCTCGTCCGCGCATCGATGAACTGCGTCGTCGTCGCGTTGGTGAACTCCGCGGTCATCTCGCCGGTGAGCCAGTAGTTCACGAGATCGGGGATGGTGCCGAAGCAAATCGCGGCGTCGATCAACCGGGGCGTCGCCCGGCACGCGGCGTACAACTGATAGAGCGTGTTGAAGGGCAGGAACTGGATGCCCGTGACGGCGTAGATCTCATCGGCCGTGACGCGTTCGAACACGGCTTCCATGATGCCGTCGGTGCGCTTGTCGCGATAGTGATACGGGTTCTGCAGGAGCACGCCCTGCTCGCCGACGAGCGCGTAGTCGCACCCCCAGGCGTCGACGCCGATGCTGTCGACCGGTGTTCCCGCGACGCGCTCCATCCCCTGTTTGAGCTCGAGCCAGATCCGGAGCACATCCCAGTGGAGGGATCCGTTCTGGCGAACCGGCTCGTTGACGAACCGGTGGATTTCGCTGACGTCGAGCACCCCGGCGCGCAGCCGCCCGAGCATGGCACGGCCGCTCTCGGCTCCGAGATCGAACGCCAGAAAATGAGCGCCTGCAGACATCGTGGGTTCTACGTTTGGCCCTGCCAGGTCCCAGTTCCTGCACCTGCTTGCCTCGCCGAAGCAACGCGGCACGCGTTGCGAAGGCGGGCGAAGGCGGACCTGTCGCGCCGAAGCAACACGACTCGCCCCGTTGCGAAGGCGGAGCACAGAATACGCTGTCCGCAGACCCGCACAAAGCGAGTTTCGGGGCGGCCGCCCTGTTTCGCAAACCGGAACGGGCTGCCGCCCTCCCGCGGCGCCGGAGGGGGGCCCCCTGGCCGGGTTTATAGGGCTGTCGAGGCTGTGAACCGCCAGAAAGACCGGGGCGGGAGTCGGCTGGGACCGACGCCCGGTGCCTGCCTGTATTTCGAGCTGTAAAACAGCGCCAGCCGCGCCGAATCAGCCGGCGCCAAAGTGGTCGGACCAGATCAAGGCTCAAGGCTCAGGGCTCTGGGCCCAGGGCTCAGGCAAAACCTTGGACCACGAACTCGAAGATCTGGCCTGAGCCCTGAGCCCTTACTTCGTGAGGCCCCGCCCGCGGAGCCAGTTCGTG
>CAVZMJ010000021.1:0-179322 GCA_963776315.1 uncultured Acidobacteriota bacterium | reverse complement strand
GGTCCCCGACGAAGTAAACGTGCAGGAGTCGAGCCGGCACCTTCGCCTGTGTGTTCAGAAAATGCAACACGGCAAGTCGGTTCGCATACTGATAGTAAGTTCCGAGCCAGGGGTAGTTCCTCTGAACTCCCAAGGCTGCTTTTTACTCGTCCAAGGACCGTTTGGATTTGTCTTCGACCACCGTCGCTCGATGCTGCACATGGTGGTGTCACGAACTCCACGGTGTTCGCCTTGGCCTCGATAAGCACCCACTCGACGCCTGATGGGGAGTGGAGAGTCGCCACGCCGTCCCAGGTCTGTGCTCTCCCGCGCTGGGGCCAGAACTCACGCCAGAGCGCCTGCACGTCCTTGCGGTCACGCAGGAATGCTAAACCTTCCGGTTCGCGTTCGTTTTCCGCACCAGTTGGGTAATACCACTGCAAGCGACCGTTGGGCGCGTCAAGAGCGGCAAGCAGTGTTTTGTCGAGTGCTTCGGCCCGTCCGCTCCGCTGTCGTCGGAAGTGGTCTTCGCTCCCGTAACCGTCACCGCGTTTGCCCACGCGGATATGATGCAGCAATGGAAAGCCGAACTCCACGCTCAATCCGACAGATGAACCCCGCTCTCGGTCTGCACCGGCTCAAGCGCGAGTTCCAGAAGAAGTTCATGGCGGAACAGTGCGACCAACTTGTAGGGGTGCTGGACGAAGCCATCGCGGCCACGTTCGCCGCGGCACCCAACAGGGCGCGGCCCTATCTCGTGGACCGTAGCGGGATGACACGGAGCCCTGCGGGCAAGGAAGCGCGGCTCGAGTGGGCGGCTTACAAGCAGTGGTCAGGCCCGTCGTGCGAGCGGGTAGAAGGCTGCTGGGAACGCCTCGTCAACTTTCAGGTCAACCTTCCAGGGAAGCGTGGCGATGAGGATTGGGGAGAGATTGACCTTCTGGGCGTGGCAGAAGACGGCCTACCCGTGAGTGATTGAGCTGAAGGATGGCTCCTCAGCGGAAACACCCCCGCGACTTCTCGTTCAAGTGGCGGCATACGGACTGACCTTGCAGAAAGCATGGCCTCGCTTCAGGACCGAGTGGTTGCGAGAGATTGCGAAGCATGGCTTCACGTCCCCTCTGCCAACCGCGCTATTCCCATGTCGCCTAGTGTGCGCTGCCCCGCAGGAGTATTGGGACAGGTGGTCCTCTGACACCCCAATGCATGTCGCACTTCAGAAGCTACGTGCGGCTTTCACGGTTCGTGGGCTTCCATCCGGCGAGTTTGCGACCATTCAATCGACAGATTCAGGCATGTTGGTAGTGCGCGCGTTCAGGAGCTGGGCATGACGGCGACTCCTGGCGGAATGGAAGCCGAATGATTGATAGGTTCGCAGTGGCACTGGCTGATGCCTTTCGAGCGTGAGCCGATTCCGGCAGGTCTACATACGGAAGGCGCTCTATGAAGCGGGAGTTCGCTATCCCAGTGGCAACGACAGTTCTGCGGCAATTCCCCAGCGTTGCGCTGTTCGTCCACCCGTGGAAGAGCAAGACCTGCTGCAATCCGAAATGTCCTTCGCCGTCATCGACTGGTCGAGTGTTGGGATGCCCCCGCTGCTGGACAGCCAGTAAGGAATGGGGCACCGTCGCGGCGTTCGGAACGAAGCACACATTCGACATGGTCGCCAAGGATGGCGCTAAGACGCTCGCTGTAGAAATCAAACTCGTTGACGCGAGTCGGTCAAGAATGCCTAACGGAGACATCCAGCGGTTCCTCGGCCAGTGCGCTCTCGCAGCTGCGAAACACGACGAGGTGATTGGGCTGTGCGGCTACCGTGGCACGCTCAACGAGAACCTGATACAGAAAGACAGCAAAGCGGTGAAAGACTGGAATGACGAACAGAATATTCGGCTAGTTTTCAGAAAGGTCCCGTGAGCACGACGCCACACTATTCCAAGCTGGAAATGCGAAGGCACCGCAAACAAGAAAAGTGTTATACCCGATTGCTGAGAATCAGCCTGCGGAGCGTATGCCGATGGCAAATCTCACTGTCTTCTGGGCAATGACACATCAGCGTGACGTTCCCACGGCGCGCCAGCTTCTTTATCAGCCGCAAGGTGAACTTCTGGCCGTGGTTCTTGATGGTTTTGCTACGTGAGTCGATGCGCCCGTCCATGAACAGCTCCCGCCTATACTCGCGAGCAAACTGTGCCGAAGTCACAGTCAGCTTGCCCCGGAGCAGCCTCTCACTCGGGCCTAACGACGGCATCCACACGTCGTAGCGGCTCGTCGGCATCCCTCGCCCGCGAAAGCGGGTGGCGAGAATCCGTAGACCATCTTTTGGCTTGTCTATCGGTTCCCGAACAGACTTCGTTCTCAACATCAGGTCCTTCATTTCGTCGTGGCCGACTTCTGCATCTTCTTAGTCGGTTTGCCGCTGCTTGGTTCTCCAGTTCTGTGCTTCGCCCTCCACAGCGCCCATCGCTTCTTCTGAGCGAGGGCGATTTTTGCGGCGGGCAGCGGCGGACATTGGCTTGCGACCTAATCTTGGTGTTGCTGCGGTCTGACGGGCCCGAAGCAGTTCCCTTTCTCAACTCAGGGAACGTCTTGAAGATGCCCTCAATCTCCGTTCGGAGCTGCCGAGCCGGATTTCAGCTCCAACCATCGCCAACCGACGAAGTTCAACTTGTTTCATATCCGCAGACTATAACCCGCGCTTCCGCCTTCAGAAAATGACGCGGTGGCGCCGAGCGCGTAGAGTATTGCTAGTCGAGGCTCAACCAGGCATCATTTTGGTGCAACTAGCGCCCGTGTTGGAATCAAGGGACGGGGCGACGGCGCGGCCCCTGCGAGAGAGACTATACAGGGACTGTGTCCGCCCAAATAGCCGCTGGGGACCGACCCTAAGGGCCACCGCACCTGGGGGGTTGGGGCTGAGAAGTGAGAAATCGTGGCAGCTTGTTTGGCCGGTTGCCGACGAAGCCGTCCGGTTCCCATCTCATTCCACTCCCCCCTAAAGGGGGGAGGGGGATGTGAGATTTATGGCTTTTTTACCCCTATTATCATGAAAACAAAGGCTTTCTCACGCTGGGATGGAGTGAGAATTTCTCACTTTTTACACTATGTTGGTGCATTCGGTGAGAATCGGCCATAAATCGAGCGAAACGCGCTAAGGTCTAAACAACTTACAGCTATCCGATTCTCACTCATTTTTTGCATCAGTTAGCGCCCTTCGGGACCTGAAAAACCCAGGAAATTTTTTGTGGGCTTATGGAAATCTCCCCCCCGGGGCCGGCGAATCGGGAGGTGGGGGGAGGGGTTTTCGCCGCCCCGCCCATCCCCCCGGGGAAGCGACTGAGATGGCCTTCCTAAACAGGCCCAGGAGGGCTCTGGATGGTCCCAGGAGCCACGCTAACCAGGGGGGTTATAGTCAGTGTAGGTTGCACGAGAAAGCGCGTCTTAGGGCTTCCTACGCGCCTTCAAATAGCCAGTCAGATAGGCCGTTTAAACGCTAGGCCTGCAGGTCGTCTTAGGCACCGTCCGACTTTCGATGGCGATGGCGCTGTTGCTGCTAGTTACAACCCCAGACATCTGAGTTACTCGGCCGTCCTTCCCATAGGCCAACGTGATGTCATTCGAGATGACACACGCCGCGACTGACGCCAATCTTCTAACCAGCTGCGTGCCCCGCATCTTGCACAGAGGCATCGAAGCGAACCTCAAGGTTCGCTGAAGCGGGACGCCGGGCTGCGTGAACAGCTCGACGCCCCTAAACACGTCAACCAAGTAAGTGGCTGACGGCCTGCCTCGATGATACGCCGAAGGCGCAGACCGTTGGCCTCGTGTCCGCGGACGCGGACGGAGGCAGCATGACAATCAAGATTCTCCCCAACGACAAAGGCAATCCCGCAGGCAAGCTCGCGGATGCCGAGCTGGTATTCGACTCGGGTCCACTCGAAGGACTGCGGCTGATTGGCTTCGCGGTGTGGGAACGGCGGGGTGGTGGACGCAACGTGACGTTCCCCGCTCGCCAGTATTCACTCAATGGTGAGCGGCGTTCGTTCGCGTTGCTGCGTCCAGTGGGTGATGTCGAGGCTCAGAACCGCATTCGTGACTTGGTTCTGCAGGCGTATGCGGAGCACGAGACTGAGGCAGCATCCGATGCGGTGAGCCGATGAAGGTCGCCGTCTACGCTCGCGTGAGCACGACCAACGGGCAAACCTGCGAGAACCAGCTGCTGGAACTTCGGCGCTACGTCGAGGCTCGGGGCTGGACGACGTTCAACGAGTATGTTGACGAAGGCGTGAGTGGCGCCAAGGACAGGCGCCCGGCTCTCGACCAGCTGGTAGCCGACGCGAAACGCCGCAGGTTCGACGTGCTCCTCGCGTGGCGCTTGGACAGGGTTGGCAGAAGCCTCAAGCACTTGGTCGTCTTACTGGAGGAGCTGAACTCCATTGGCGTCAACTTCGTTTCCTTGAACGAGGGAATCGACCTTGGCACTCCAGCCGGTCGGCTCCAGCTGCACATCCTGGCCGCGATCAGCGAGTTCGAGCGGGCGCGGCTTCAGGAGCGGGTTCGCGCCGGCTTGGCGAGGGCGAGGGCCCAAGGAACGAAGCTCGGACGACGGCAGCGGAGAATCCCGGCCGACCAACTCGAATCCGTTCGTGACCTTCCCGTCCGAGAAGCGGCCCGGCGGCTTGGTGTCCCCCGCACGACCCTCCAGCGCGTGCTGGCCCGAAAACCCCTCGAATCCGCCCTCTGATTTGCTCGGCAATCTGGGCTGCTCTGGCGCTCGCCAGGGTGGCCCGGATTCACTTGATTGTGGTTCACTCGGAATACCGCTCGATTTCCTCCCTCTAAACCTGCAGAATACGGCCTGAAACGGAGCCCCTACTCAGAGGCCCCGCCTCTCAATAAACATTTCGACTACTGGGACGCCGCTATGAAGACCTCGAGTCTTGGCGATTTTCTGTCGCTGCTGTTCGGCAGCTTTT
This sequence comes from uncultured Acidobacteriota bacterium, assembly GCA_963776315.1. Classification (GTDB taxonomy): domain Bacteria; phylum Acidobacteriota; class Vicinamibacteria; order Vicinamibacterales; family 2-12-FULL-66-21; genus DATBJJ01. The sequence goes on along the minus strand of CAVZMJ010000021.1, from coordinate 174,367 downwards.
TTAGATGGTGGTGGGCGGTCACTACTGGCGTGGCCTCGATTCTCAGCTACCTGTCCGTTCCATCGGAAGGCGTGAAGCTCGGTCGTTTGGGTTTCGCTGTGGCCGTGTTGATAGGCAGTGCGGCGCTGTTCATGTGTGCGACCGTCGTTTACCAAGGTTGGTCGCTGTTCCGAGGGAACTGGCACCGTCTGAACGTGCTCAGATGGCACAAGTCGACCAGTCTCGGCGCCGAGTTCGCCTTCTTGATTGATGACCGCGGCCTTGCTACCTCGGGCACGGTCGCAGAGCTGCGCCGATTCCACGAGAATATTGAGGTGGCCTTCGGCTTGGTGGAATTTGTTGAGCGTGACTCAAACGAACGGATGCAGGCCCGCGAGGTGTGGCTGGAACCTGCGCACGTGCGTGACTCCAAAACAGGCCATCTGCCGATAACAGACATCATCGTCCGCTATCCAGTGACAATGCGGACCGTCGAGCAATACGCGCAATATGCGATGCGACGGCGGGGTGGGCAATGACGTCAGAATCTCCGCGTGCGTTCATCAGCTATTCGCACGCCGACGACGCGGTGGCACATCAGTTGGCGGAAGACCTGCGAGAGAATGGCGTGGAAGTGTGGGCTGATTTCTGGGATTTACAACCCGGCGAATCACTTGTTCAAAAAATCTTCGAGGAGGGCATTCAGAACGCCGAATTCTTTCTGATACTGCTATCCCCAGCAAGCACGTCCTCTCGATGGGTGAAGCATGAACTCGACGTGGGCGTTGTTCGCCGCATCGAGGGTCTAACACGCCTAATCCCTGTAATCATTGACCAAACAGACTTGCCGATGGCACTCCGAAGCTTGCGCTGGGTGGACCTGACGTCGGACTATGAAAAGGGCATCAGGACGCTGACGAAAGTGATTCACGGCGTCACCGACAAACCGCCTGTCGGGCAAGCACCAGATTTTGTGACAGCGCTTGACATAAGCGTCGGAGGGTTGTCGAAGGAAGCCTCCGCTGTCGGAAAGGCGCTTCTTGAGCGACCAGATGACTCTACGGGATTTGAAAGGGCCTACGGCGCTCAACAGCTGCACGACATTGTGCCATTTTTATCACATCAGGAATTCAACGATGCAGTCGATGAACTCGAAAGTTATGGCCTTATTGACACCATCAAGACGTTTGGGACGGCGCCATATGACTTTGGCGAGCTTTCGCCTACCTACGCCCTGTTCCTCCATTTCAAGGATGCAGGGCTCGACTATGACCCTTTCGCTGATGTTCGGGTGGTGGCAGCGGCAGTCGCGGAACGGACAGAGATAGACGGTCCTGCGCTGCAACATTCAACGAAGCTGTCTCCAGTCAGGCTCAACAGAGCCGTCGCGTATCTGAACGCTTTTCAATACGCGGATGTCCTCAGAACGATGGGAACGGCTCCCTTCGACTTTGCCGCAGTCTCAGCCACTAGACGAACACGGGATTTCGTCAAGGAACACTGCCGATAGCAAGTGCTTGAGCAGCGGCGTGACTGACGCAATGCCAGAATCGAGTCTTGCCCTGAAAGCGTTTCAAGTCGGGCTACTTCTCAAGGTCCGTTGAGAACGAGATGTTGAGAGCGTAAGCCGACTGATAGCGCGGTGGCGTCAGAACGATGCGTGCGTGTCTCAGCAGCCCCGACAGCCCCAACGACCACACGCGGTCGAAGTCGCGATGGCGAATGAAGATGGCCGCTCGCATCACGGGCCGAATCCAATGAACGAGGCCAATCCACGGCGTCGGGTCACGTCCTGGCTTCCCTCGCCGTTCCCCGAGCGCACCACGCGCCGAGTTGATTGACGGCGGCAGTCTTCGATTCATTCCGGGTTCCTCCAAGAGAATCCTCAATTTCCTCTCTCCAAACGCGCTGAATCCGGCCTGAATGGACAACCCAAGCTCGACAGTTGTAAGCTCATCTGTGACGCGCTAGATTTCGCCCTTAAACCCCTTTATTCGTGACCCCTGGAGGCTCCCGGTGCTCGAATCAACCCGGCTTGCGTTGGTAAGTGGAGGACTCGCCGTGAGCGTTCTCGCCACGGCGATTTCGGCATCGGCGGCACCCATCACCACCTACTATCAGGTCACTGTCAACGAACGATACAGCCCCAGCAACCCGGCCGCAGACTTCGTGACGATTGACCCAATTTCCTTTCTCATGTCGATGACGTTCGATGACCAGATAGTCTTTGCAGCCGTCCATTCCAGAAGTTACGGACAGCCAACCTTCTCTGGCATCCCAGACTCGCTAGTGATGCCAGCATCCGCGGCCTCTGTGCCAACGAGGTCCGCCGGTACCAACGTCAACGAGAACGCAAGTGGTATTGGTGGCTCCGCTGCTCGATACGATGTCCTTCGCACCGAAACGTCGGATGGACTTGAAACACTGATTCATTCAGTTAGTCTATCCAGCCTTGCCCGCGTGGCTGGGAGACTAGACCACTCGTTCTTTTCTGATGCAATCGGCAGGGAATTTGGCTTCGAGACGAGAGGATTTGAAATCTTCGATGACATTGGACCAACTGGGGAGATTTATTCCCCAGACTCGTTTGTCTATCTAGGGACAGCGACTCAAGTAGCGGCTCCGACTCCCGTGCCAGAGCCAACCACGCTGGCCCTGTTTGGCACCGGAGTCGCCCTCAGCGCCTTGCGCGTCCGCCGAACTCGCAGAAATCCGAAAGGCGAATCGACCGCGAGCACGACTCGATAGCTGTCGAGCGTGTCGTCTGGAGCATCGCGCCACGCCCGTCGAATCAAATCGAGTAGGGTCCACTCGCCGTTGCGGAACTTGCGTAGAGAGAAGGTGGCCGCGGTTCCCAACCATGCGACACAGTCAGTGTTGAGGGCTGCGACAGCAGACCTTGGCCGTTGCCAATCCACCCGCCCACGTCCCAGCCGACTGCCAGCACTGGTTTGCTCATAGTCAACGCTCTCAGACTGGTGGTCGTGGCGTTCCTTGGGAATCAACATCTGCGCTCGTCACGCATTGGCACCGTGCCTGTCCGGGCCGGTTGCCGTTCACCGGAAGGGTGAACTCGAAGATGTCGACTCTAGGTAGCTCAAGACGGTCAAGCCGCCGGCAGTCTGATGGTCGGAGGGCCTGACCCGGTTCAGAGGAGATGTCAGGTTGATTGACTTCAGCCGACGTGTTCTCGATACTATGCCCGGGCTGGAGGTGGAGATGGCTGTGAAAACTGCATGCGTTGTGTTGGTCGTCGCGCTAGGGTTCGCGGAGTTCGCGGCAGCGGACCAGCGTTGGCTAAGGCAGGAGCGAACCGCCACGAGTGCAGCAAGAGCCTTTCTTGTCGAAGGCGACGAAGTTGGGTATGTCGTCTTTGGTCCAGCGTCCTCTGCGACCGGCTGGGTAAGGGGCTGGCCATTTTCTACCGTCGACACCGAAGACATTGCGTGGTTACGCAGCATTGTCCATAGCGCCAAACCGGGCACGTGGCTTCGCGTTGCTGCCGTCGACAGCTCTGGCAAGCAACTGTCAGGCGAGCGCTATATTCGATGGTCACTGGCCAGGAGCATTCGCAGAACGACGTTCAACACTGCTCCAGCGCTAGAGGTGTGGCTTGAATGGCAGAACTATTCTCAGCCCACGATAATAAGGATTATCGACAAGGCAGACGTTGACAGAATTGTCACACTAGCCAGAGTGCCTTAGCCACAACCGTCCCTGTTTGGGTCCGTCTGCTCCGATATCCTGAACGGGGCTCGTCATCGTTTGTCCTGGGAAGTCGTGGGCTCGACCTTCGTCTCTCGTTCTGTGTTGGGGAGCTGTTCACTCTGTTGAGGGAACCTGGAGATGATAGCCCCGCCCTCAACGGCTCCGTGTCGTTCTGCCCACCGCATGTCGGCCAGTCGATATGCCTCGTCCTGCCGAAGGATTGCCGCCCGCTCTTCGGGAGGCGATGACAGTTTGACCCAGCGGCCACGCTTCCATTGCTCTCGCCACGCGAGATGCTCCGCCCGGGAAACGAACGGCAGCAGGTTTGAACGTGGCGTTGGAGCCTCGGCGCACAGCACCCCAGCCGCTGCCTCCGAGAAATGAAACAGGAAGTTCAGCCGACCTTCTGCTTGGAGTCTTCGATACCGCGCCCAATCAACTGCGGGCAGCGGCATTGATAGACCATCACGCGTGTTGGTCAACGGTCATCGGCGTGAGAGCGCGACGACTGGCCCACTCGCTGGTCGTGAGCAGTCCGATGCGGCTCGTCCCCTGTTGCTTGAGAATCGTGTCGCCACTGAAGAATCCTTGCGCCACCGAGAACAGGCCCGTGGCGCAGATTCCAGCGGTGGTCGGTCTGCTCGTCTTCGAGCTGTTCGCGTTGAAGTCGAGCGCGTTCTCGCGGGTCAGGATGGCTGTGCGGGCCGGTTTTCATCTTGAACCTAACCCAGTTGCGCATCCCGCGAGCCTGAAGTCGGTCTGTGTGAGTTTGAAACGGGAGCACACTCTTCATCGGACCCTCCACCCTTCCTCGCGCAGCGACGATACGAGTCCGCCGATGAAGCGAGGTTCCACCGCGAGGCATGTCTCCGAACCACTGCGCGTGCGGTTCAACGAAGTTGAGTAGGAGTTGCTTGCCGCGCACTGCATGGCAGACCACGAGGAAAATGCTGCCGTGATTCTCGACAGTGAAATCGGATTGCGTGGAACGGGCGGAGGCTTTGACGAAGCGATTCTGTCTGCACATGGGTGTCTCCTGAAGTGAAGACACCTGGAGGGCGCGTTCGATTGCCACTTCGCTCATTCAGCGAAGCGCCGCATCTCCTCAACGCGGAGCGTTGAAGATGGCACCTTTTCGAGAGGTTGCCGCCACGCGCACTTGCGCGTGAACTCCAGATGTCAAAAGAAGTGTAGGGGAGAACTGGGGCCGGGGCAAGAGCGCGAAGTGTAATCGGCGGCTCGCTTGCGGAGTCGCGGCGAAGTAGTCCGCCTACCGTTCCGAGAATGCCTCTGAAACCTCTCAGGGTGGCGCAGGACGGCGCCAGCGTTGGCGATGTCGAGGCCTGGCAGGGCCGGGGAAGGGACGCGGCAAGTCAACCGAGGCGCGGCTCGGCGCAGCTTGTCTCCGAGGCGGTCCTCGGGGGGCCGCAGACCTGCATCAGACCCCCATCAGGGGGCACCAGACAAGTTGTCCCTCTGGACGCCGACAAAAGGTTCGTTTTGAGGACAATGCTCGACCCTGAGTTCACTCGTGGCCCAAAAACTGGCCCAAAATGACAGCCCTGCCGCGAGGACGTGTTGGCATAGCTCCTAGCTATACTGCACCTCAACGGCAGTCACCTACTGACTGCCGGGACGTATCAAGAGCACGGGGGGCCATTCGGCCTCACCGTCACCAACCGGACCCACGCTCCACCATTCTACGGAGCGCGGTGGTTACGACTCGCGAGGCGAGTCGGATACGCGACGGAGGCGACACCAGCTTCCGCGAAGGGGTTTCAACGAAGGTTAGTTTGCCGGCAGTGCGAGGCACGAGAGTGCCGCTAGTTTCGTGAGGGCGGGGCGTGTGACCCGGGGGGCACTTGAGGAAGTGCCTCTCCGTTACGCGAACACAGGCGCCGAAGTCGGCGCGGAGTGTATCAGCGTGAGGCGTAATTGAAGGAGGTGATTAGAAGCTAACAAGTCAGTCCCAACATATCGGTAACTCGCCAGAGTCACCGAGTGGTCGAGGGGGAGCCGTCCCCGATGACACCTGCCAACCGACGCTGCTTCATCAGCAGCGCACGGTGGAAACGGCGACAGCCGCAAGGCTGTGACATGTGCGGTTCGGAGGGTCGGGCCTTCGAGCTGAAAATCGTGAATCCCCCGACACAGCGTTAGTGGCTTTACCCGCGGAGACGTGTGTCTGCGCGGCAGATGGTCGAAGACCGAACCAGCAGCGGGCCTGCTGGACGGGGCGGGAGGATGGACCACATCCCGGTCGCCCACCCCGGATTGACAACTGAATATCAGAAGAGACGACAACGAAATGATTGTCTCGGGCGCAGCGCGCCGAAACGAAATTGACAGATGCGGCGACGACCAGAGAGCCAGTAACACGCGGCGAGCGAAAAAGGAGCGCACGGCATCCGCAAGAAACAGCAACGTGACTGCGTTTGGGTGCGCGTTGGGTGCCTGGAAGGATGACCTGACAAAGGAGCAGGTCGAGGAAAAGGAAGCGACGTGGAAGGAGCGGCAGTTGTGGTGCGCACGCAGGTCAATCTCGTGCGCGACATGAATCGTCAACCGCCAAGGGTATGGCCTTGGAGAAGGAGAAGGTGACTGGTGAGTGTTGCAAAATTCGGAGCCAAACCGCACCCGGAAGAGACTTATCGACTGCTGAGTGTGGCCGAGCTGGAGAAGATGCCGCCGCCCGAGTGGCTTATTGAGCCACTGCTGACGGGAGACTCGCAAGCGATTCTGTTCGGTGCTCCGGGCGAGTGCAAGAGCTTTGTGGCGCTCTCATTCGCGCTCTCGGTTGCGACTGGACGTGATTGGCTGGGGCACAAGGTCAAGCAAGGGCCTGTCGTCTATATCGCAGCGGAAGGCGGGCGTGGCATCTGGAAGCGGGTGCGGGCGTGGCAGAAGGAACACCGCGTCGATAGCGTAGAGTCGATGTTCTTTCTGCTCGAAGCCCCGCAGCTGCATGTATCCAAGGACTTACCGAAACTCCTCAACACAACTGCTTCGCTTCCGCAGAACCCGGTGTTGATTGTCCTCGACACCCTTGCTCGGACGATGGTTGGCGGCGACGAGAACGCGGCCAAAGATGTTGGTGAATGGGTGGAGGCAGCTCGGAGACTCCAGCAAGCCACGAAAGCTACAGTGCTCACGCTGCACCACACCAACAAGCGCACTCCCAGGAGCGGCCCCGCGACCGAACGCGGCAGCAGTGCTCTTCGAGGTGCAGCCGACACGATGATGGCGGTCAGGAAGAAGGGCAGCACCCTGACGCTGTCCTGTGAGAAGCAGAAGGACTCGGAGGAGTTCGATGCGCTCACGCTGCTTGCGAAGCAAGTCGTCGTCGGGAGCGGCACGCAAGCCCGAGAGTTCCCTCGTGATAGTTCGGGCGGACGCGAGCGCCGAGCCCGAGAAGACTGCTCTCTCGGAGGCGGCACGGATGGCGCTGGACATCCTCAGCCGGTTCTCAGGCCGACGTGTTCCAAGCGAGAGTGGAAGGCGGCGGTAGACGCGGAATACCGAAAGGAGGTTGCCGACAAGACATTCATGAATTGGGTCAAGGAACTGGTCGATGCGGAGAGAGTGGACCGAGTGAAAAGGGGGTTCTACGAGCTGAAGCACGAGGGGACTGCCAGTGCCAGTGAAGTGCCATCAGCTGCCAGTCGCAAAGCCGCCTAATCCTGCAGCCAAGTGCCACCACCCCGTAGGGGTGGCACTGGCGGTAGGGAAATAGCAACGAAAACAAAACATCGAAATGGAGGGTAGAAGATGACGCGACACAACAGTGGATTCGGTGAAGGGGTGGACGATGGTGGCGACTAATCCCGGTGAAGTCGAGCGGCGAGACGAAGCTCCTCTGCTGCTCAAGGCGAACGAAGTCGGGAAGCTGCTGGGGCTTGGCCGGTCGAAGATTTACGAGACGGCGGCCTCCGCGAGCTGCCGGTCGTGCGAATTGGCGCCGCAGTTCGAGTTCCCCGGGAGCGGCTGCTCGACTGGATTGAGGACAACACAACGAAAGCGGCGTAGGGCAACGGAATCGCGGGGCGAATGGGCGGGCACGAACCTTTCGTGCTTGCCCCTTTTGGGAAACGAGGACCCACATGACCGAACCAGTGAAGGAAGAATCGAAGAAGAAAGAGCGCAAGCAACGCCGACGAGCCCGCGGGGAGGGGAGCCATTTTCCGACGAGCTGACGGGCGGTATTCCGCCAGTCTCAGCGTGGGATACCGGAACGGCAAGCGTGTCAGAAAGACGTTTTATGGCAAGACGCAGGCTGTGGTGCTGGACCAGCTCGCGAAAGCGAGAGGGGAGCAGCGGCTTGGCCTACTGGTCGCACCGGACAAGCAGCCCACTGGTGAGTTCTTGAGTCAATGGCTGGAGGGAACGGCGAAGCCGCGGCTTCGCTCTCGGACCTTTGCCGATTACAAGAAGGTCGTGAACAAGCACCTCATTCCGGCTCTGGGCAGTGTGAAGTTGACGAAGCTCGGGCCAGAGCATGTTCGTGAACTGTTTCGACTGAAAACGGAGGAGGGCCTATCAGCTCGCCGCATTCGCGTCATTCGCGCTGTTCTTCGCACGGCGATTGACGAAGCGTTCAAGTGGGGCAGGATTGCGAGGAACGTCGTTGACTTGGTCAAGGCACCCCGGGTTGCGCGTTTTCAGCCGACCGTGCTGAACGAGAAACAGGCACAAGCGTTTCTGAAGTCGGCCGGCAAGAACCGACTCGGGGCCGTGTTCTCTGTGGCTCTCGCTATCGGCCTGCGACTTGGAGAAGCTCTGGGCCTTCGCTGGGAAGACGTGGACTTTGAGAAGGGAACTCTGACTGTGCGACAAGCGCTGCAGCGCGTTGATGGGAAGCTGGAGTTTGTAGAGCCCAAGAGCGAGAAGAGCCGTCGCACAGTGCCGCTCCCGAGGGTCACCATCGACGTCCTGAAGCGACACCGAACCCGCCAGAAGAAGGACCGGCTGAAGGCTGGCGGCAGCTGGCAGGGCTCTGACCTCGTCTTCACGTCCACGGTCGGTTCGCCACTGGACGAGCGGAACGTTAGGAGAGCGTTCAAAGAGGTGTTGGCAGCTGCAAAGCCGAAGCTACCCAAGATGCGAATCCACGACCTTCGACATACTTGCGCAACTCTGTTACTCGCGCAGGCGGTGCATCCCAAGACCGTCCAGGAAACCCTGGGGCACTCACAAATCAGCCTCACGATGGACACGTATTCTACGGTGCTGCCGACGGTCAGCCGGGCCGCCGCGGACCAGATGGATGCAGTGCTGAGGGCTTGAACCGATTGGCTGTCAGTTGGCTGTCAACTCGGGACCGAGCTGAAATTCCCCGCCAAGAACTCGCCGTTTTCTTAGGAAAGTGGTGAGCCGCCTCGGAATCGAACCGAGAACCCGCAGATTAAGAGTCTGCTGCTCTGCCAATTGAGCTAGCGGCCCACTGAGTGCGCGATGCGTCGGTCATGGCAGGCCCGGCGCGATGGGGACAATTGCCGATTATATCAATCTGTCAGCCGAACGAAAAGCTCCCAGTAACCCCGGAAACCGGCCGTGGTTGTCCGTCAGCGATCCGCGAGATCCGCGTCCCGTGAGTCCGTGATCCGTGTCCAATGGATCAGCGATTCGCGTTCGGCGAACCACCCAGATCAGCGCGTCAGAACGTCTTCAACCCACTGACCGGCAGCAGCACGCCGTAGAGGGACGTCGCCGCGCATATGAAAAGGTAGTTGCGCTTCGGCCAGCCGAAGACGACGTTCGAGCAGATCTCCGGGATCAGGATCCGGCCGATCAGCGCCCCGTCAGCATCGATGCAGTCGACGCCGGCGTCGGTCGCCGCCCAGATCCGGCCGGCATCGTCGAACCGCATCCCGTCGAAGCGACCTGCGGTGCAGTCGGCGAACACCTTGCCGCCGGAGAGCGTGCCATCGGCGCCGACATCGAAGACGCGGATGTGCTTCGGGTGGTCACCACCCGCCGAGTCAACAATGTACAACCGGCGCTCGTCGGGTGAGAAGGCGAGCCCGTTCGGCCGCACGAAGTCGTCTGCGACGACACGAATCTCCCCAGTGGCGCCGTCCACACGGAAGACGTAGTTGCCGCCGACCTCGCTCTCCGCCTTGTGTCCCTCGTAGTCCGAGAGGATCCCGTACGGCGGATCGGTGAACCAGATCGATCCGTCGGACTTGACCACCACGTCATTCGGGCTGTTCAGCCGCTTACCTTCATACCGATCAGCGATGACTGTGATGGCGCCGTCGTGCTGGGTTCGGACGACGCGACGGCCGCCGTGCTCGCAGGTGACGAGCCGCCCCTGACGATCGACGGTGTTGCCGTTCGCATAGTTGGACGGCTGACGGAAGACGCTGACCGAGCCGTCGCACTCGTCGTAGCGCAGCATCCGGTTGTTGGGGATGTCCGAGAAGATGAGATGGCGGGCAGCGGGGAAGTACGCCGGCCCCTCGGTCCACCGCCCGCCGGTCCACAGGCGCTCGACGTGCGCCGTCCGGTTGAAGCAGGCGCGGAACCGCGGATCCAGGACCTCGAAGTCGTTCGCTGCCATTTGAGGGAACTCCGTCAGCGTGCGGTAGGGTGGCGATGCGTCTCGGGCCTGAGCCTTCACCTGGCCTGCCAGCCGTCCGCCTTCGCTCTTGCTCTTGTTCGCGAGCTACGGCGGACAAGTAGCTGGCTTGCCAACCGAAGCTCGCGAAGCGAGCGAAGGCTGGTGCGCCCGGCCCGCCTTCGTTCCTACGGAACTACGGCGCGCCTCGGGCCTGAGCCTTCACCTGGCTTGCCAGCCGTAGCTCACGCGCTCGCTGGCAAAGCGTGAGCGAAGGCTGGTGCGCCCGGCAGGAATCGAACCTGCAACCTTTGGCTCCGGAGGCCAACGCTCTATCCAATTGAGCTACGGGCGCGGCTGACGCAATCTGGGATCGTAGCACAACACACCGGCCTTCGACGGGTTCGGGTAGCCCTGAGCTTTCCCCGAAAGCGACTGGACGACGCCTCAATTCCCGTCGGCCCGCAGCGCGTGGACGGGATCGATCCGGGTCGCGGCGCGGGCAGGAATCCAGCTGGCGATGAGGGCGATGGCGATGAGAGTCACCGCGGCGAGGGCGAACGTCAGCGGATCCTTTGCAGTGACGCCGAAGAGCAACGTGTTGAGGGCGCGCGTCGCGGCAAGCGCGCCGGCCAGGCCGAGGGCGACGCCGGTGATCGCCAACAGGCCACCTTCGCGGACCACGAGCGCGCGAACGGCGCCGGTCTGCGCGCCGAGCGCGAGGCGGATGCCCATCTCGCGCCGGCGGCGGCTCACCGAGTAGCTCAGCACGCCGTAGAGGCCGACGGCTGCGAGCGCCAACGCCAGCGCCGCGTAAGAGGCGACGACCAGCAGCGCAAACCGTTCCTGCGCCACGCCGCGGCCGATGACGTCGGCGAGCATGCGCGGCTGGTGGAGGACGAGCGCGGGGTCGATCGCGTGGAGCTCGCGGCGGATTTCGTCGAGCAACCCCATCTCGGCGCGATTCGACGACACCACTTCGGTCAGGCCCCAGTTGCGGTTGGCCGCGAACTGGCGGTGCAGGTGATAGACGATCGACGGCGTCGCCTCGCGCGCGCCGACGGCCACGTCGGCGACGACGCCGATGATCTCGGCCTCGCCTCCGGAGACGCGCAGCTGGCGGCCGACGGGATCCTCGTTCGGATAGAGCGTGCGCGCGAGACGGTCGTTGATGACGACCTGCCGCGGCGTCGCTCCGTCCTGGGCGGTGAACATTCGGCCGCGCAGGATGCGTATGCCGAGCGCTTCGAAGAAGCGGCCCTCGACGACACGCTGATCCGCCGGTACGGAGGCGTTCTCCGGCCGGTCGGTGCGCCCGGCATTCCAGGTATGGTAGGTGCCGGTGACCGGCAGCCGCGACACGGCGCCTGCCGCGTTCACGCCAGGAATCGCGGCGAGCCGTTCCTGGAAGGCGATGTGGAACGCGGCGCGGCGCTCCGGCTCGGCGTACCGGCCGGCGGGCAGGCTCACCTGGAACGTCAGCACGTTCTCGGCGCGCAGCCCGAGGTCCACGCCCGACAGCCGCTCGAAGCTGCGCATCAGCAGTCCCGCGCCGGTGAGCAGCACGATCGCGAGCGCGATCTGACAGACGACGAGCACCTCCCGGAAGCGGGCCTGGCGGCGGCTGCCGCTCGAGCCGCGCCCGGATTCGCGCAGCACGCCTTCGAGATTCGGACGCGCGTGCTGCAGCGCGGGCGCGAGGCCGAAGGCGAGCCCGGCGACCAGCGCGACGACGAAGCCGAAGGCGAACACGACGCCGCTTCCGCTCGCACCTTTGGCCACACGAGCGACCGACTCCGGCGCGGCCGCGAGCAGCAGGCGCGTGACGATCGCCGCGCTAGCCAGCCCGATGATGCCGCCGGCGAGTGAGAGGAGCACGCTCTCGATGATGAGTTGTCGCGCGAGACGCCAGCGCGAGCAGCCGAGCGCGGCGCGGACCGCGAGTTCCTGCGCCCGAGCCGCCCCGCGCGCCAGCACGAGCCCAGCGACGTTGACGCATGCGATCGTCAGCAGCAGCCCGACCGCGCCGAGGAGCATCCACAGCAGGCTGCCGGCCGTGCCCACGGTATCGACCTGCAGCGGCGTCACGCGCGCCGACCGCCGGACGGTGCTCTCGCCGTAGTTGGACTCGATCTGTGACGCGATCGTTTTGAGCTCAGCCTGCGCCTGACCGAGCGTCGCGCCCGGACGGAGGCGGCCGACGACGCTCAGATAGTGGTTGTACCACTGGTTCCGCGCCGGGGTCTGGATGTCGATGGGCGTCCAGATCTCGACGCCCGGCACCAGCGGATCGTCAAAGGTGTCGGGGAGCACCGCCACGACCTGCTGGCGCACGCCGTTGATGGACAGCGACTGTCCGATCGCGTCCTGGCGCCCGCCGAGATACTCGCGCCAAATCCGCTCGGTCACGACCGCTACGTTGGCGTCGGCGCGCTCCTGGTCGCGGGCGAAGGGCTGCCCGGCAACGGGCCGCACGCCGAGCACGCGGAAATAGTCCGCTCCGACTCGCAGAACGGTAACGCGCTCCGGCTGCGCGCGATCGGTGAGATCCGCACCTTCGCTGTTGTACGTATAGACGGGCGCGAGGTCGAGCGTGGTGCTCCCGTCCCTGTACGCGCGGAGCGCCGGGCCGGGCATGTAGCTGTCGGCCTCGCCGCTCGTGTGATACACGCGGACGAGCCGATCCGGGTCGTCATAGGGCAGCGGCCTGATCACGACCGCGTGCAGCACGCTGAACACCGCCGTGTTCGCCCCGAGCCCGAGCGCGAGCGCGAGCGTCAGGATGACGATCGCCGAGAACTTCTTCGCTGAGAGGAGCGATCGCACCGCGTAGGCAACATCTCGTGTCCAGTTCTCCACCGTTCGCTCCTTTCAGCGCACGCCGATCGGCTTGGTTAGACGGTGGGGGAGGGGGGAGGGTTGGCAGAGTTGACGGTCGGTTTCGCGCGAAGGGTCGGGCCGCAGAAGGCGAAAGGTCGACGCGAGCATCCACACGAGGAACGCCGTCGTCAGCACGACCAGCAGGGCCAGCAGCGCGAGGACAGCTTCGCGAGGCGCGCCGAACCAGGACGAAAGTCGGTGAGCCAGATGCCGGCAGCGCCGACACTACTGATGGCCCCGATCTGCACGATGCTGCGACCGCCGAAGCGACCGCCCGATCGCCAGATGAGCAACCCGGCGACCGTCATCAAGAGCCAGAAGACGAGAAATGCGAGTTCGACGCTCATGTCCGAAGTCTTCGACTACCGACTGGGACTGTCGACTGGAACTGCCGACCCTTCGACATGCGTAGGGTCGCCCTGAGCTTCGTCGAAGGGCGACTGAGACTGCCGACTGTGAAGTGCGCCAGGGGCGATCGGAAGGCCATTGAAACTTAGAATGCCAAATCGTAACTCACGCACGATTCAGGAGCAGAGCGAACGAGCGCAGCGAGTGAGCCACGCGAACGGAGCGCGCGTGGCGAAGCAGCGCGCGAGAGAGCGTGTAGGGGAGTTCGAGGGGCGAAGCCCCTCGATGAGATAAAGTGCGCCCGGAGGGATTCGAACCCCCGACCTACGGCTTCGAAGGCCGGCGCTCTATCCAACTGAGCTACGGGCGCATATCGGTCGTCAAACGCGAACGCTCATCATACCGGGGCGGCGGAAGCAGACGCAAGCCAGGAGGGTGTCGAACGGTCAGCGGCGCGTGCCAGGTCCGAGCGGGTTTTTCGCGAAGCACAGGTCCTCGACGATCCGCCCGCCGATGAGGTGCTGCTGGATGATCCGCTCGGCGTTGTCGGGCGTGACGTCGCGATACCACGCGCCTTCGGGATAGACGAGCGCGATCGGACCGTCGCCGCAGATGCGCAGGCAGCCCACCTTCGTCCGGTAGCACGGCCCGCTCGAGCCCGCGATGTTCAGCTCCTTCATCCGCTTCTTCACGTAGTCCCACGTCTTCTCGCCATCGTCTTTGTCGACGCAGTCGGGGCCAAGGCAGACGAAGAGGTGACGGGTGAGCTGGCCGACGCCAAAGGACTCAGCGGTTTCCGCGGGCGACGACTTGCGGTCTTTCTTGCCCATCTGCTGCGATCATATAGCAGCGAAGCCACACCGAGATCGCGGCACGGGCCGACGGTCGGAATCACGATGAACACGACCAGCCTCCGCTAAAGCTACGGCGGTCCGCCGGAGCCTCGGCGAAGGCGGATGAATCGATGGTCACGATGGTTTTGTGAGGACCGCACATCGTGTTCATCGTGCCCATCGTGACATCTTCGTCGGCGTGGTCCGGCTGAAGCCGGACACTACGAAGGTCCGGAGTATTTCCCGAACACCGTCTCGAGACGCGCGGGCTTCGACGTGCGCAGGCGCGCCCACAGATCGCCGACTTCGCGGAAGCGCGCTGGCGCGGTGACGATGGTGAAGTCGCGCGGGTCGACGCCGGCTTCGACCTCGTCCCAGGTGAGCGGTGTCGAGACGCCGGCGAAGTCGCTCGCGCGCGCGCTGTAGGCACACGCCAGCGTCTTGCCGAGGATGTTCTGCAGGAAGTCGACGTAGACGGTGCCCCGCCGGCGCTTCTTGACCATGCGCTCGACGGTTGCCACCTTCGGATGCCTGGCGGCGATGACCGTGGCGACGATCTGGCAGAAGAGCTGTCCCGACTCGTATGACGTGCCCGGTTGAAGCGGGATGTAGATGTGCAGCCCGCGCGATCCTGACGTCTTCGGTACGCGCGGGCACATTCATCGACGCGAGCTCGTCGCGTACCCAGCGCGCGACATCGAGCACCTGCGCGAGCGTCGCGCCCTCGCCGGGATCGAGATCGAGCGCGACGAAGTCGGCGTCGAGCGGCGACTGCACGCGGGAGAACCACGGGTCCTGCGAGATCGCCGCGAGCTGCGTCATGTAGAGCAGCGTGATGAGCGACCCGCCGATGAAGCGCTCGGCGCCACGCTCTTCGATCGGGTCGAGATCGTCGGGCAGCGCCTCCATGCGCACGCCCGCCGGCGGCTGTTCTTTCTGCCGGCGCTGCTGATAGAACGCGATGTGGTCGTCGACGCCGTTCGGAAAGCGCTTCATGACGAGCGGACGATCGGCGACGACCGGCAGGATGAGCGGCGCAACCGTGGCGTAGTAGCGGAGCAGATCGCCCTTGGTCAGCTTGAGCTTCGGCCAGAAGAGCTTCGCGAGATTGGTGACGCCTATCCGAGTGCCGTCGGGCAGCGCGATGGTGCCGTCCCTGCCGCGTGTCCTCGAGCGCGCGCAGCTGGTCGATGACCGGCTGCATCTGGGAGATGGACCTCTGCACGTCTGTTGTGTTGGCTGTCGAGCGCGCCTGTCTTGATGCTGTCGGGGGCAGCGGGGTTGTACTGGCCGCTCGGTCAGCATTTCTCAATGCTCGCGGGGACCCCACCCCCGCTCGCTCTCGCGCGGCGACTGCGCGCCGCGCTCGGGCCGCAGGCGCTTGCTGGCTCAGCCTTCACCGACTACCCTCCCGTCACGACAGTCTCCGCACGCTTGTCGTCTCGCAACCCCAGGTACACCGGATGCCGCAGCTTGCCGTCGTCGGTCCACTCCGTGAAGCGGACCTGTGCGACGAGCTCGGGCCGCACCCAGTGCGCGGTCTCGTTGCTCTTGATCTTTTCGCTGAACGGCGACTGCTTCGTCTCGCGCGCCTTGAGCAGTTTCGACACCCGCTCGAGCTCGTGCTGATCGAATCCCGTGCCCGTGTGGCCAACGTAGACGAGGGCACCGGGTTGCTCTGCCGAGCCCCGAGCCCCGGATCCCGAGCCCCGATGTTCGTACACTCCCAGCAGCAGCGCCCCGAAGTACTGCCGCGTGTTGCGCGGTTCGGTCCAGCCCCCGACGACGAATTCCTGCTCGTGGTGGAGTTTGAGCTTGCGCCACGACGGGCTGCGGCGGCCTGACTGGTAGGGCGACCGCGCTTCCTTGACGATCAGACCTTCCCACCCTTCTTTCTGCGCGCGCGCGTGGAGCGCACGCCCGTCGCCGGTCGCCTGCTCGCTGATGCGAATCGTGCTCGACGTCGATGTGCCGAAGAGGCGCTCGAGGTGTTGCCGGCGCTCGACGAGGGGCAGGCCGCGGAGATCGTCGTTCCCCTCGCGCAGGATGTCGAACGCGATGAAGGCAACCGGCTGCTCGCGATCGATGCGCTCGACGTCCTTCGCGTCGCTCAGGTGAATCCTGCCCTGCAGCCGCTGGAACCCCACGGGATTCCCCCTCGCGTCGAGCGCAACGATCTCGCCGTCGACGATGAGGGGCTCCGTCGCGCCGAATGAGGCGAGCGCCGAGACGATGGACGGGAACTGCGAGGTCTTGTCGTTGCCGAGCCGCGACCACACACGTACGATCGCGCGCGGGCGCGCAGGTTCGATTTCAATCAGCGCGCGGATCCCGTCGTACTTCGGTTCGAAGACGAGAGACGTGCCGGTGAGCGGCGGATCGGCGAGCGTCGCGAGCATCGGTCGCGTCGCGCCGGGTTTGTCGCGCCAGATCACAAAGGAGAAAAAGAAGGAAGGGACGGTCGATTACCGAGTATTCGGAGACTGACGACCCAGGTCGGGGCGGGAGGAGGATGCCCCAAGTCCGAATCTGCTCAATCTCCGAATACTCTGTAACCGACGCCAACATCTTCAACCAATTGGCGACATTAATCAACAATCTTCCACGCCCGGCCGCCGGAAGCTCGACTTCGGGCGCTTCACCCGCCAATCTGCTTGGTTTTCAAAGAGATACCGGCGTTCTGTGGCAGGTGGGGTAACGGACACTGGCCGTCCAAGCCTGGCCATGGCCTGAGCCCGGACCGGGCGTGGTGGCAAAAATGTGCACTCGGTACCGAAACTGGTCCGAGGGACCGATAATCAGAACTGTCTTCGGGGGATCCGCGGTATGACGATCGGCATACCGGCAGAGAGCGCACGACGGGTCGCACCCGCCGATCAATTAAGGAGTTGACGACGATGGCGGCTCGGCCCACGTGGAAAGGCTTCATGAAGATCAGCCTGGTGACGATCCCGGTGCGGGTCTTCCCGGCGACGGACGCGGCAGCGACCATCAGCTTCAACCAGCTGCACGCCGAGTGTCAGACGCGCATCCAGCAGAAACGGTGGTGTCCACACTGCGAGCGCGAAGTGCCGATCTCGGAGATCGCCAAGGGCTACGAATTCGAAAAGGGACGCTACGTCGTCATGACCGAAGACGACATGTCGAAGGTGCGCCCCGAATCGACACGTGTGATCGATCTCGTGCAGTTCACCGACGCTGCGGCGATCGATCCGATCTACGTCGAAAAGCCGTACTACCTGGCGCCGGACGGGCCGATGGCGCGCGAGGCGTTTGCGGTCATGCGCGAAGGCATGAAGGGCAAGGCCGGCATCGGCAAGCTCGCGCTCTACGGCCGCGAGTATCTCGTGGCCGTGCAGCCGCGCGACAAGGGGCTCGTGATGTACACCATGCGCCACGCGAAGGAAGTGCGCGCGATGGAGAACATCGAGGAGCTCGATTCGGTGCCGGACAAGGTGAAGCCGGAAGAAATCAAGCTGGCCAAGCAGGTGATCGGGAACTTCGAGGGCGCGCTCGATCTCGCCGAGTACAGCGACAAGTATCAGGAAGAGCTGCAGCGGATCATCGACGCCAAGGTCGCCGGCCAGGAGGTCGTGGCGACCGAAGAGGAGACGCCGCCGAAGGTCGTCAACCTGATGGACGCGCTGCGCCAGAGCCTCGACCGTGTCAGCGCCGGGAAGAAAAAGGCCGTCAAGGCAGTCATAGAGAAGCCGGCCCGAGTGGCGGCAAAGCGCCGCGCGCGCTAGAGGGCATTGCGCGATAAGCTTCTCTTGTGAGTCTTCGACTTCGCCTGATCGTCGCGTTCTTCTTCCTGTCGGTCGTGCCGCTGGCGGCCGTGACGTTCTTCACGTACGCGAGCAACGCCCGCGCGATGCGGGAGGCGGCGGGACGCGAAGCAGAGCTGCTCGCGGGCGAGCTCAGCCAGCGGATGCAGGTCGTGACCGCTCAGTTGAGCGAGCGCGTCGAGCGCCTGATGGACGTGGCCGAGGCGCGCGCCGAAGCGACTGCGGCGGAAAGCGCGAGGACGGCGGCGCTGGCCACGACGGGCACGGTCGAGCCGGCCGTCGCGGTGGCTGCCACACAGGAGACGCAAGTCGCGCAGGCGCTCGGCGAGATGGCGATGCTGCTCGAGAACGTCGAGCTGCGCGGCCTTCGCGGGCCGCGGCCGCCGGGATCGCCCGGTGGTCCGGGGGGTGGCCGCGGACGATTCGGCGGGAACGACGGCGGTCGCGGTGCGCGTTCCGACATGCCGCCCCCGCCGGGGACGCCGCCAACCGCGCCCACGCCACCAGTCGCGGTCGCCCCGCCGGCGCCGGCGATCACCGCGGTCTCGCCTGCGTCCGCGCCTGCGACGGGCGCGGAAACCCCGCCATCCGGCCGGCGTTTCGGTGCGGTCGCGTCCAGCCCCGGGATCGCGTCCCGCCCCGGGAGATGGATCTCAGGCGCGCGGCTCCAGCGCGGCCTCGACGACCGACAGCGCCTCGACAGACGCGACGCGAGCCACTCCTGCACTTCCACCGCCGGGAGCCGCTCCGCCTCCGGGAGCGACTTCGCCACTGGGCGTCGCGCCATCGCAGGTCTTTCCACCGCCATTTCCCGATCGGCGGCCCCCGCCGGGTGCGGAGGGGCCATCGGATCCCAACGCCGCGCCCCGCGACCGCCTGATGATCGACGTCGGGCCGATGCGGCGCGACATCGTTCGGCAGATCGTGCCCGACGGGCAATGGGAGAAGCTCACCGAGGCGGAACGCCAGCGGATCATGGCCGAGGTCAACCAGCGCATGCTCGGCATCGCGCAGGGGATCCAGCTCGGCGCGGCCGAAGCGCAGAAGCGCGTGGCCGAAGCGCAGCGCGCGGCCGATGCCAAGGCGCAGGCCGCGATTGCCGCCGCGGTGAAGACGGCGCCTCGCAAGGCGCCGGCAGCCTCCGCATCGCCCGTGGCGACGGCTCGGCCGACGCCGGCGCGGCGAAAGACGGCGCTCTCGGGCACGCGGCTCGACGTCACCTTCGAACGCGACGGCAAGGTCGTGCGCGCCGCCAACGCCGAAGTCAACCTGCCGAACCTCCTCGCGACGGTTCTGACGACGACGAGGCGGGATCGCGGCGAGATACCGTTCGCGGTCGGCAAAGACGGACGGCTCTACACGCAGACCGAAGACGACAAGAAGCAGATCGAGGCCATCGGCGGCAGCATCACCAAGGCCGACGAGCCGGCGGGGACGACCAGAATAGGCGACTGGATCGTCGTGTCGACCGCCGATCCGACCGGCTCGGGTCTTCGGTTCGGCATTGCGCGTCCGGTCGGCGACTCGCTGCAGGCGCTCCGCCGGACGAGCGCGCGCAACGCCGGCCTTCGGGCTGGGCTTCATCGGCCTCGCGCTCATCGGGATCGTTCCGCTGTCGTCGCGCCTGACCAGGAATCTGTCGACGCTCAGCGACGGCGTCCATCGGATTGCGGCCGGCGACTACAGCGCCCGCGTCAAGGTCGGGTCGAACGACGAGGTCGGCCGGCTGGCCAGGGCCTTCAACCAGATGGCCGAGGACGTCGAGCTGCACCAGCGCTCGGCGGTGGAGCAGGAGCGGATCAAGCGCGAGCTCGAGCTCGGCCGGCAGATTCAGAGCGACATGCTGCCGCAGGGTCCGCTCCGCTTCGGCTTAACCGAGATTAAGGGCGTCTCGGTGCCGGCCAAGGAAGTCGGCGGCGATTTCTTCAACTACTTCTCGTTGACCGACGGCCAAATTGCGCTGCTCGTCGGCGACGTCTCAGGCAAGGGCGTCGGCGCCGCGCTCCTCATGGCGAACATCCAGGCGTCGCTGCGCACGCGCCTGGCGCTCGGTCAGGATCTCGACGCGATCGCGCGCGAGATCGACGTCGACATCGAGGGCAACACGCCCGGACCGATCTACGCGACGCTCTTCGTGGGTATCTTCAACCCGGCGACGCGCGAGCTGCGCTACGTCAACGCCGGCCACAATCCTCAGTACATCCTACGCACCAATCGCACGCTCGAGCGCATGTCATCGTCGGGCCTGCCGGTCGGGCTACTCGCCGGCCGCGGCTACGCCGAAGCACGCGTCCAACTCGCCGCCGGCGATCTCCTCTTCTTCTACACCGACGGCTGCGTCGAGGCCGAGAACGAAGCGGGGGAGATGTTCGGTGCGGAGAAGCTCGAAGAGCTGCTGGTGTCCGCCGCCGGCGCCGAGGACCTGCTGGCGCGCGTCGAGACCGTACTCGCCGAGTATCGCGGCAAACGCGAGCCGTTCGACGATGCGACGATGATGGTGGTGAAGGTCGGGTAGATCACGCGTTGCTGCACAGTGCGCTGAAAGCGGCCGCCTCGCCGCGCGTATCGCTCGTTTTCCGCAACGTCGCGTCACTCGTGGAAGGAAAGCCGCGGATCAATCGCAACCCCGCGGCCATCAAGGACAACTGTTGGGAAGCGCAGGAAGCGGCGACGTTTCTTCGAACCGCGAAAGAGGCGGGCGCGCGACCGGCGGCATTCTACGCCCTGGCACTCGACGCCGGGCCACGCAAGGGCGAACTGTGCGGCCTGAAGTGGGAGGACATCGACCTCGAGGCGGGCACCGTTTCGATCGTGCGCCAGTTGATCACGACGGGGCACGAGCCGGTCTTCGGGCCGATCAAGAACGACCAGCCGAGGACGGTGGACCTGGGACCGGAAACGGTGGAGTTGTTGAAAGCGCACAAGCGGCACCAGGCCGAGCTAAAGATGGCGAATCGGCTGATCTACCGGGACCACGGACTGGTGTTTTGCAAGGAGTGGGGCGAACGGAATGCGCGAAAGGATTTTCTTGGCGATCCGCTTCAGACAAACAACCTAGGCGAAAGGAATTCCTACGGCTGATCAAGGCCGCGAAAGTGAAACGGATCTCCGTGCATGGACTTCGCCACACGTCAGCGACGTTACTCCTCAAGGCAGGCGTTCCGGCGCACGTGCTGCAACAGAGACTCGGGCATAAGTGCATCGAGATGACCCTTGGGACGTACGCGCACGTCCTTCCCTCAATGCAGCAAGACGCTGCACGTAGGTTGGGAGCACTGCTGCACGGCTAAGGACGGCTGGCGACTGCGCGCGGTTTTGTCTTGTGGTGTCCGCCCGCGAAATAAAGCGCAAAACAGGCCCAAAAGGTGCAAATCCTACCACTTTGGCTCAGGCTCTGATTTCAGAATGGTCAGTGAGTGTGTCTGGCGGGAGACGCTACAATGTGAAGAGTGGGTATGAGGGTAAGATACCTGGCACTTCTGGGGCCCGGTCGCATGAACAGTTGAAGGAGGACATGAGTAAAGCGCGGCGGCACGACGGTGGTCAGCGGGCTATTCAGCAGCTGCAGCGGAGGCCCTCCAGCGTAGGGCAGCTGAAAATGGTCGACCCGATTACTGTTGGACCCGACCGATCGATCAATGTCGACCTTAAGAAGCTTGCGGCTCCGACGAATACATATGACGCCGACTACGCCTGGATCGTGCACCGTCCAGGGACTGTCTCTCTGTTTTTCGGCAAGCGGAAAATGTCCGAAGGAGAGAAGCACCTTCGTACGCGCTTGGAGATCCGTTACCCAGCCGAGAATCTTGTGCACCACTTCTGGAAGAACTCGCGGGCCTTTCATGAGCGGGTTAGGTCTCTAGTCGGAACGTGGCCGACGGACGCGGCGCGTAGTACCGAGACGCCGGCGACATGGCCGGCGGACAAAGACCATTCGGAGTGGGCCAATTTCGAGTCGATGGCACATGCGGGCACGGAAGCGTGCTTGGATTTCTACCTCTTGCCCGCTCCGGGAATCGCGCGCTTTACACGGGGGCTGGGCTCCGAGAGTTTGACAGTCGTTCCGGTCGTTCGCGTTCACATGACCATATTCGAGTTGCTCCGGTTCTTGGATTCGGCAGGGGAAGTCGTCGCGGAGATTGAACGCTATCTTCCGACGGCGGAGCAGCTCTCCCAAGCAATGGCGAAGGAAGAGGACTAGTTCTATGACGACGCCGACCTTGGCGGTTCCAAGCTTTTACGCGGTGGAGGCTGTTGAGCTCTATTCTGAGGAGTTTGACTATTCCGTGCCTCCGCCAGGCGAGCTACCGCCCCTCCCGCTACCTGGGCTCTCGGACGTGTTGATGCAGGTCGGAAGGCGCGCACTCGCGGCGGTCGCAGCGATTGCATTTTCTGGAGTTCTGACAATCCCTCCCGGAGGGAATCTCCCCTCAGCTGTATCGGAACCGGCCGCGCACCGCGCGGGGGGTGCGGCCGCCCCTGGCGAGGCGATGACCGCCATGATGCGCGCATACGCCTCGTCACACGGAGACAACTTCGACCAACTAGTCGCAGCAGCGGGCCGATTTACAGAGGGCGCTACCGTCTCAGATGCACGGTTGACCGAGGACGACATTCACCTACTTGTCGATGATGACGACACTTCGCGCGGCTGAGCAGGTCTTCGGTTGAATGGCCGCGTGTCCAGATTGGTCCGACGATGGACCGGCCACGCGGACGCCTGAATTCTACGCCGCCGTCGCCGAGGCCTACCGGGCCGCTGAGGACCTCGCCAAGAAACGCATCATTGGAACGGCCGACGTCAAGACCTTCCACCGCATCCTGTTCCGCAGGTTCGTGCCCCTCGCGTACTACGCTGGAAATTTCCGTCAGCTCGATCCGAATAGGCCCTGCCTCGGACGCGAAGTGCAGGTTGGGACTGTTCCAGGGTGCGAATTCAGACAGGTGGTCCGGCGTACCCAAATCGCCTTCGCGGAAGTACGGGTCCTCTCGTCAAATCTCGAGATCCGTTGGCCGACGCTCTCGCCCGGCGACCGCGCTGTGCAATTGTCTCAGGTCATCGCGTACGCAGTCGGGGTTTTCATCCAAATCCACCCATTCCTCAACGGGAACGGAAGAGTCTCGCGTCTGATTTGGACCTGGGGAGTCCTCCGCTTTGGGTTGCCTGTCCAGTGCCGTATTGCGGCTCGACCGGGCCCACCTTACGAGCAACTGATGGACTCGGCAATGCGGGGTGATCTCGTTCCGCTCGCGATGCACATACTCACCACGATGGCGAAAGGTTCACCACCCACCCTGTCGACTCCGCCCTGAATGGATGGAGTTTTCACGGCGTTAGCGAACCGTTAGCTTGGATTGAGACTCGAATGAAAAACGGGCCGCGTTTTCGAGTCTATTCGAGTGTTGGGGTGGATGACGGGGTTCGAACCCGCGACTTCCGGAGCCACAGTCCGGCGCTCTACCGCTGAGCTACACCCACCACAGGTGCAGAATCGTTACGCCAACGTGGGTTCATCGCCACCCAAGTACGAGGCCTCTGACCACATCGAGTAACTCTGGATTCTAACACCCGTGCTCTGGCCCGGGCAAATCAGCGACGGTTCACGACGCGGTTCGGGCCGCTCCGCCTTCCGGTGATGTCCACGAGCGTGCCGTGTTCGACGGCTACGGCGGTAACGTGGACCCGGCCGGAGTGGCGGCTCTTGGCTTCGTACATCAGCGTGTCTGCCCGCTGAATAAGCTCGGCCGCGAGCTGTCGTGCCACGCCACGGCGGTCCGCGACGGGACCCATCCGGAAACAGACGACGCCGACGTCCACGCTGACAGGATTGTCGGCGAGGCGCTCGTCTTCGGCGGCCCAGTTGTGCCCCGCGACCGCTTGTCGGAACCGTTCGGCGATTTCTGTCGCTTCCACGCATCCGGGGAGCTGTGGAATAAGGAAGCAGTACTCGTCGCCGCCGAAGCGGGCGTGCAGATCGCGGGCTTCGGTCCCGCGGTCGACCGCCAGGACGTCGTCCGAACGGATCTGTTCGGAGAGAATCCTGGCGACGCGCTCGATGATGAGATCTCCAACGGCGTGCCCGAACGTGTCGTTGTAGCGCTTGAAGCTGGTGATGTCCACAACGCCCACACTGCACCACCGAACGCGTTGCTCCACAGTGAGATAGGACTCGACGCGCTCCATGAACCAGTTGAAGTTGAGGAGCTTCGTCTTCGCGTCGCGGTGCGACTTGTCGGTCAGGTCGGCGACGACCTCCTCGAAGTAGCGCGCGACGTTGCTGACGGTCACATCCTTCTCCGAGAGCTGCATCTGCAGGCGGGCCATCTTGGCGGTAAAGCCTTCCGTCAGCGCCTGAATCGCCTCGTGTTTCGATGCCTCGACGAGCTGCCGCTGCCGGGCGAGCACCTGTTCGACGGCCTCGAACAGCTGCGATTCGGCCGCCAGATCCAGTTTCAGGTTCAGCCTGACCCATTCGTGAAGATCGTCGAGTGTGCGCGGCATGGCGAGTTGGGTCGGGACGATCAGTTCCTCGGGCATCAGATCTACGTGGCGTCCTGCGACCTCTCTATCAACTCTCGTGCCGGGTTCCGCTAGCCCAGCCTTACCATGCTCGCGGCTGACTTCTCCTGTAGAGCTCATCTGGACGCATGAATCCCGAGTTCCGGTTAGCCGTGAGACAGGAAAAGCAGCTGAAAAGAGGAATTTAGACGCGGAATCCGAATCTCACGATGAGCCCGGCGAGGAATCCCACCGCCCAGGCGACGATGGCGGCGCCGGCGAGGACGAGGCCGATCGTCTTCCACGGGATGCGCCGAATGGGCGTGGGCGGCTTCACGAACGGGATGTTAGGCCTTTCCCTCTTTGCCCGAGAAGCGTTTCCTCCTATTGTTTCCTCCATGTGGCCGATCGTCCGTGATGCGCTGGCTGACGCAAGCCCGCCGATACGCAGCCAGATCCGCTGGGTCGTTGGGCTCTGGTGTGGCCTGGTGCTCCTGCAGATGTGGGACAGCCGGAACGCCGCTCGGTGTCGCCGAGTTCCTCAGTGCGGTGCTTGGTGTCACAGGGGTGGCACTTCTGGGAGCGGCGCACACGCTGCAGCGGACGATGGACGAGGCGGCCGCGCGGCCGCGGCGCCACGAGGACGCGAATGCGCTTCAGCAGGTCCTTCTGGCGCTGCCCGCGCTGGGCTTCGCGTCGGGCGTCACGCTCGGCGCGGCCGCCGCGCTCATGGTCCTTCGTGCGCTGCTCGGGACCGAATGGTTGCTGACCCTGGCGGCAATGACGGCATACGGCTTCATGCTGCTGTTCGCCGGGCACACGGTGACGAATTCCGCGCGGACGCTCTTCCGGCACGCGACGAACCAGGCGGCGCTGGCGGCCGGTGCCCGCAACCAGGCGGCCGCGGCGCAGCTGGCCGCGCTCCAGATGCGCATGAACCCGCACTTTCTATTCAACGCGCTCAACACCGTCGCCTCGCTCGTCCGCTCCAACCCGCCCGCCGCCGAGCGCGTAGTCGAGAATCTCGCGGACGTGCTCCGGCAGACGCTGCGGCGATCGGCCGGGAGCATGGGCACCGTGCAGGAAGAGATCGAGTACCGATGGTGCCGGCGATGTACATCCTCTTCGTGAGCCGGCTGGAGAAGCAGGTGGCGTCAGGCGGCAACAGCAGCACGCCGGCTACGCGCGCGTAAGGGCGGCCTGGGCGGCTTCGGTCCGGACTCTGGCGGCGGCCAGCGACTCGGCGGTCTCCCGCACGCGTCGCGCCGCCGCTTCCTTCTTGCGCGTCGCGGTCTCGGCGTCGCGCTCGGCGGTCTCGACCGCTTCCTGCGCGGCTTCGAGCGCCTTGCGGGCCTTGTCGAGATCGCTCGCCGCGCGCTCGGCATCCCGCGTCGTGCGCGCGGCTTCGAACTCCTCACGCCGCGCATTCTGTTCCGCCGTGCGCTCGGCGCGGACGGCCGTGGCGACAGCCTCCTTTGCTTTAGCCACCGCTTTCTCGCGCGCGGCGTCCTTCCTGGGCGAGCCTGATCCGGGCGCCGTTTTCTTCTCCGTCGCCGGCGGCGCGGCCGGGCGTGCCTGCCCGAGCGACACGGCCGCGGGCAGTCCGGCCAGCAACTCGAACCCCGTCGGCTGGAGGACTTGCGTGAGGCGTCCGGGAGGATCCGTCGACGCCGGCAACGCGCGCAGCGTTGTGGCGATGGCTTGCCTGGTTGCGTCGGTCGCGGGTTGACCGGCATCACGCAGGATCGCGATCGCCAGCTTCACCACCGCCTCGAGCGCGTCTTCGTGCGCCTTGCCTGCCGCGCGCAGGTCGGCTTTCTTTCCCGTGACGACCGCGGTATGAGCGGCGCCGAGCGCTGACGCCGCCGCCGTCAACGCGTGGAATGCCGGCCGGCCACGCCAGTAGACCTGATTGATCGCCCAGGCGGCGATCGGGGGCTTCTGGAGTGCGCGTATCTCGGCCGCCGCCGCGCCGGAAGCCTTCGCGAGCGCGTTGCGCGCGGCCGTGAACTCGTCCAGCGGTAGCTGATAAAGACCGTCGATTTGCGCATCTACGGGTCGTGGCGCCATGCTCCGAAAGAATACAGGCTTCCCAGGCCTGTCCAAAGTGCAGGGTATCTGCCAGCGGCCCCGAGCCACCCGGTATGAGGCAGTGGATCGTGCGTCCCGCTTTCCCTGGCCAATTTCGATGGCTGCATTCACGATTCACTGCCTGACACCGATGAACTGCCCCGATCGGGCGCGTTTCCGAAGGGCTGGGGATTCACGATTCACGGCCTTGGCCCCGATGAAGCGCGCGGGAGGAGCGAGTCAGGGGGCGGATATGATAGGCAGGCCGCCAGAGCCCGGTACACACCGGGTACGAAGGGCGTAATGGAACCGGGTGACGTGCGCTCCAACGGTGGTTTCCCCGCGACCCGCCATTCGGCGATCGAGCGGATTCGCGACGCCGACCCCGAGACCCGACGCGAGGCGTTCGGCGACCTCGTCGAAGGCTATTGGCGGCCCGTCTACAAGCACCTGCGACTCACCTGGCATCTCGACGCCGAGGACGCCCGCGATCTCACGCAGGGCTTCTTCGCCGACGCGTTTCAGAAGGCCTGGCTCGAACGTTACGAGCCGGGCAAGGCCAGGTTCCGCACGTTCGTTCGCGTATGTGCCGATCGGTTCGTCATGAACATGCGGCAGTCGTCTTCGCGGTTGAAGCGCGGCGGTGGCGTCCAGACGCTGCCGCTCGACTTCGACGGCGCCGAGCGCGAGGTCGCGTCGCGGGGCCTCGTCGCGATTCCCGATCCAGACGAGCACTTTCATCAGGAGTTCGTTCGCGCGCTCTTCGACAAGACGGTGCAGGACCTGCGCGCGGAGTACGAAGAGCGGGGGCGTCCGATCCCCTTCACACTCTTCGAGCGCTACGACCTTGCCCCGGCCGAAGGCGTGAGCTATGCGCAGCTGGCCGACGAGTTCAACCTGACGCAGGCGCAGGTGACGAACAATCTCGCGCAGGTCCGCCGGCGTTTCCGCGATCGCGCGCTCGAGGCGCTGCGCGGACTGTGCGGCAGCGATCAGGAATTCCGCCGCGAGGCGCGGGATCTCTTTGGACTGGACGTCGAATGAGCGGCCGCGCGAGCACGAAGGCTAGCGGGCTGTCGGACGCCGCGGTGACTCGCCTGCGCGCTCTCGGGCGCTGGCCGGAGTTCGAATCCGGGCGCTACGCGGTCACCGAGGAGCTCGGCCGCGGGGGCATGGGAACGGTCTTTCTCGCCAGAGACGAGGAGCTCGGCCGCGAGGTCGCCATCAAGATCCCCAACGCCCTTGCGAGCGCGGATCTCGAGCGACGCCTGCGCAGCGAGGCCCGCGTCCTCGCCAGGCTCGAACACCCCGGCATCGTCCCGATTCACGACGCCGGCCGGCTCGCCGACGGCCGCCTCTTCTACGTCATGAAGCGCGTCAGGGGGCGGACGCTGCGCGAGCACCTTCAGAGTGTGCCGGACCTCGGCGAGCGGCTGCGCATCTTCGAACGCATCTGCGAGCCCGTCGCCTTCGCGCACGCGCAGGGCTTCATCCACCGCGACCTCAAGCCGGAGAACGTCATGGTGGGATCGTTCGGCGAAGTGATGGTGATGGATTGGGGGGTGGCCAAAGCAGTCGGCAGTGTTCAGTCGGCAGTCGGCGGTCACAGTCGACAGTCTCAGTCGCCCTTCGACGGAGCTCAGCGCGACGCTGAGCATGTCGAAGGGGCGGCAGTTCCAGTCGACAGCCTCAATCGTCAGTTGGCGTCGACAGTCGCAGCGTTGCCGCCACTGGAGACCGGCGCGGGAACGGTAGTTGGGACCGTGGGGTTCATGGCGCCGGAGCAGGCGCGCGGGGCCGTCGATGACGTGGACGAGCGGGCGGACGTCTATGGGCTTGGGGCGATGTTGTTTCTGCTGCTGACGGATCGTATTCCTGACGCGGATCCGTCGGGCACGCTGCGGCTCCTGAAAGTTCCGCGGCCGCTGGCGGCTATCTGTCATCGGGCGCTCGCGGCCGAGCCTTCCGCGCGGTATCAGAGTGCAACGGCGCTCGCAGACGACGTTGCACGGTATCGGGACAACCGGAGAGTCGATGCGTATCGGGAAACAATCGTCGAACGGGCGATCAGGTTCGGGCGCACGTATCGAACGGCTATCCTGCTCGTGCTCGCTTACATCGTGATGCGCGCTGCCGTGGCGTTCTTTGCGCGTTGGTAGCGCGGATCACGAGGATCAACCTCGGGACGCGGACCGCGGTGATTCAGCGGGACGCGGATCACGCTGACCATATGGGCGTGGATTACTTATTCACGGGACGCGGATTGCGCGGATCCATAGGGGACGTGGATCACTCTAGTTTAACGGGACGCGGATCACGCGGATTCATATGGGACGTGGGTCTCTTTCACGAGACGCAGATTGCGTGGATCTCTTTCACGGAACGCAGATTGCGGAGATCTCTCACGGGACGCGGATTGCGGATCTCTCACGGGACGCGGATTACGCGGATCGATACGGGACTCGGATCACGGGGATTACTCGGGTCCTCCCGCGAGAGGGAACGCTCTCAGTGACTTGCAGATCCGATTGATCCGCGTAATCAGCGTCCCGTTGGAATTGCAGCGATCCGCCTAGTCCGCGTCTCGTGGAATGCTGAAGCGATCGGCGTCCCCGCTGATCGAGCCGTACAATCCGCGACGCGGGGCACGTAACAGGACGGTTGGAGGACATGGCATGAACAAACCTGTATTGGGACTGTTGCTTGGCGGCGTGCTCGGGATCTTCGACGGCCTCAGCGCGCTCATCTCGGCGCCGGAGGTCGCACCGGACATCGTGGGGATCGTCATCGGATCCACGGTCAAGGGTATCGTGGCCGGCGCCATCATCGGATACATTGCCACGCGCGTGCGCTCGCCGCAGGCGGTACTCGTCGCGGGACTTCTGGTCGGGGCGTTCTTCGCGTTTCTGATCGCGGCCATTCCCCAGCCCGATGGGACGCATTACTGGTGGCAGATCATGCTGCCGGGCAGCGTGCTCGGGCTGGTCGTGGGGTACGCGACGCAGCGCTACGGTCGCGCCCGCGCGGCATTGTCCTGACGTGCTCGCCATCCTTGCGCTCGTGATCGCCGGCGCGGCTGTGCTCTCGCACACCGCGCCGGCTCCTTTCCTCTTCGAAGCCTTCCGGCCGTCGAAATCGCTCTGGCGCGTCGCGCCGGCTGCTGGAGCCCCACCGACCATCTACCTGACGTTCGATGATGGGCCGAACCCCCTGTGGACGCCGGCGCTCCTCGACGCGCTCGCGAGCGATGGCGTGACCGCCACGTTCTTCCTCATCGACGAGCACATCACGCCAGAGACCGCGCCGATCGTGCGGCGCATGGCCATGGAGGGGCACGCGATTGGCCTGCACAGCGGGACCAGACGGCTCATGCTCATGGAGCCAGACGCGCTCGCGGCGCGGCTGTCGCGCGCCGCCGACCGCATCGCGTCGATCGCGGAGCGGTCACCGTGTCGCTTGTTCCGTCCCCACGCCGGGTGGCGCAGCGTCTCGATGTACCAGGGCCTCGAACGGGATGGCTACCGGCTCGTCGGCTGGAGCTGGGGGATGTGGGACTGGAGCTGGTGGCGGACGCCGGATGCCGCGCGCACCGCTCGGCGCCTCGCGAAGAAGGCCTCGGCGGGCGACATCATCGTGATTCACGATGGCCACCACAAGAATTCTCGTGCCGACCGTCGTCACGCGCCGGAGACCATTCGGCTCCTCGTGCCGGCACTCGCGGCAGAGGGCTTTTCCTTCGGACGGCTCTGCGACATGCCGGCGCGGTAGAGCCGGACCTCGGTAGAACCGGGCGCCGTAAGCGGCGCTGCGCTGAAGGATGCGCGGCGCATCTGTGACACGATCCCGCAATGGGGAAAACTCCGAAACGAATCGTCATCGCCGGCGCGGTGCTGCTCGCCCTCGTCGCGGGCCTCGCGGTCGCGGTGCGCGTGCTCCTCGGTGGCGACCGCATCAAAGCCGCCCTCGAGTCCCAGGCGTCCGCGGCCCTCGGACGTCCGGTGACGATCCGGACGGCGGTGTCACGGCTGCTTCCGCGCGTCGGGCTCGAGCTCACCGGCATCAGCATCGGCACCGGGCCTGAAGTCACCATCGAGCAGGCGAGGCTGACGACGGGATTTCGCGCGCTCATCCGTGGACGAGTCGAGGACGCGGAGGTGTCTGTCGAGCGCAGCCGCATCGACTTGCGATGGGCCCTCAGCGTGCTCGGTGCCCTGGCGGACGCCGGAACGAAGTCGACGGGCCCGGAGCCGGCCGCGCTGACAGTTGACTCGATCGGGATGCTCTCGTTCCGCGACGTGACGCTCGTCGCGGGTTCCCGCACGCTCCTCGTCGATCTTGATTCATCGCTGACGGCCGGCGATCGCTTGGCGATCCGACGCCTTCATGGGCGGTCCGAGGGCTCGGACCTCGTCATCACCGGCGAACTGTCGAGCGTGGCACGGCGCACGGGGACCGTCGCGCTCGATGCGCAGACGCTCGATCTCGATGGGCTGATGGCCTTTCTCGCTGCGGCCACACCCGCAGGTGCGGCTTCGCCGGAGGCTCCGAGCGCTCCTCCAGCCGCCAGTGTACCGTTGCACCTCGACATGGCAGTCCGCGCGCGCCAGGGCCGTGCGCTCGGCGCCGCCTTCACCAACCTCGCGACTGCGATGCGCATGGACGGTGGAGCGGTCACGCTCGAGGGATTGAAGATGGAAGTGTTCGGCGGCCGCTTTGCCGGCGAGGCCGGTTTCGATGGCCGTCAACGTCAGCCGGCCTACGACTGGCGCGGCACGTTCGAGAGCCTCGACGTGCCCGCGCTCGTCGCGTTCGCCGGGTCTCCGGGATCGATGACCGGCCGTCTGGGCGGCTCGGTCGCGCTCACCGCGACCGGCGTCGAGCCGCTCGAGGCGATCAGGAGAGCGCGCGGAACCGCACGCGTCGTCATCACGGACGGAAAGGTGCCAGGCCTCGAGATCGTGAGGAGCGTCGTGCTGGCGTTCGGAAGGCCGTCGGGCGAACGGCCGGCCGGGTCCGGCGAGGCGTTCACGCGCCTGGCGGCCTCACTTGCGGTGGGTGGGCAGCTCCTCTCGACCAGCGATCTGACGCTCGCGTCTCGCGATCTCGACCTGACCGGGGAGGGGACGATGTCGCTGGCTACGCAGGCCGTCAATCTCCGGACCGATGTGCTGCTGTCGCGCGAGCTGAGCGCGCAGGCGGGACGCGACCTGTACCGCCTCGCACGCGAGGGGGATCGGATCGTCCTGCCCGCGCGGATCACGGGCACGGTGGGGTCGCCGACGGTCTTCGTCGACATCCGGGCCGCACTCAATCGCGCCATCCGCAATCGGGCGCAGGACGAGTTGAGGTCGTTGTTCGACCGGCTGATAAAGAAGCGCTGAGCAGCGGCCTGTTTCCGATGCTGAGAGTGCCGTGGCTTCCGCCTTCAGGCGGAAGGACCGTCACGCCGCTGGCTTGAGCGGCGGGAGTCCTGCCTCGATGCTTCGGCGCGAGGACTCGAGCCATGGCGGCAGCACGAGCGCCTCGCCCAGGTGCTCGCGGTCTTCGTCGACGGCGAAGCCTGGGCCGTCGGTCGCCAGCTCGAAGAGCACGCCTCCAGGCTCCTGGAAGTAGACCGACTTGAACCAGAAGCGATCGATCACTGGCGTCGCCTGACGTCCGGCCGTTTCGACCTGCCCGCGCACGGCAAGCTGGTGCGTCTCGTCGTCCACGCGCCAGGCGAGGTGGTGCACGCTGCCGACGCCCCAGGCCCCGCGGCGTTCGTCAGGCGTCTCGCGGATGTCGAGCACGCCCGTGGCGTTGTCGAAGCCAAAACGCGTCCAGCCGTTCTCCTCGGCGATCTTCCTGAATCCGAGCATGGAGGTCAGGAACGTTGTCGTCGGCACCAGGGCTCGTTCCCAGATCTGCGCGCTGTAGAGGCCGCGGACTTGATGTTCCGGCTCGACCGTGCTGTGGTCCCACGGCGAGAACGACCGGCCCGACGAGCTCGCCGGCTCGACGAGCGCGAGCCGGAGCCCGTGCGGATCGACGAGTGACAGCGTCCGCTCACCGAATCGGGTCTCGATGGCATGCACGCGCGCGCCGTAGGTCTCGAGGCGCTTGCCCCAATACTCGAGGCTGCCGGCCGGCACCTCCAGTCCCACTTCGACGGCAAGTCCGTGACCCATCCGCGGCGGCGCCATCTGTGCCCATGGAAAGAACGTCAGATCCGTGCCGGGATGCCCTTCGGCGTCGGCATAGAAGAGGTGATAGGTCCCGGGGTCATCCTGATTGACGCTCTTCTTGACCAGTCGCATGCCGAGGACGCCGCTGTAGAAGTCGAGGTTCTCTTGTGCGGGTCCGGAGATGGCGGTGATGTGGTGCAGGCCGTTGACGGATCTCATGGGGTGATCTTAGATCGGCACGGGGCACGGGGCACGGGGCACGGGGCTCAGGGATCGGGGCACGGGCGCAGGGATTTGGGATCGGCGCTGCCGCGGCGGTCCGCCGGGTTGAACAGGATGTGAAACGCCTGTCGGAATCAGGAGTTCGCAAAAAAGCCGTTTTGTCGGTTTCACAGACGAGCAAGAGCTTGGATTACGCGCTCAAAGGTTTGGCTAGAGCCTACAGCCTGTAGCCGAGAGCCAAGCTACAGTATGACGTGCGCCGCGGCCCCGTTCTCCTCCTGATCCTCGCCTGCGTCCTTTCGGGCTGGGCGCTCTACTCATATTGGACCGCGGGATTCGTGTACGTCCTTTCGAGCGGCACGCCCGGTCAAGGCCCGTGGCTCGAGCGCGTGCGCGAGACCGTTGCCGGCTGGGGCCGGCTCGCGCCTCTCGTCTACACGCTCGCCGTCGTCGTCGAAGTGATCGTCGCGCCGATTCCTGGGGCGCTGCTCTATGCGCCCGCTGGCGCGATCTTCGGCGGGTTCGTCGGCGGAACGCTGTCGCTCGTCGGCAATGTCATCGGTGCGGCAATCTGCGGTGTGATAGGCCAGGTAATCGGCGGGCGTGTGCTGGCCGGGCGCGTCGACGGGTCTCAGCTTGACAGATACAAGACGCTGCTCGAACAGCGGGGGATGTGGATCGTCCTGCTCCTCCGCCTCAATCCGCTGACGACGTCGGATCTGGTGTCGTACGCCGCCGGCGTCGCCGGCGTGTCCGCGTGGAAGGTCGCAGCCGGCACGCTCTTCGGCCTGGCACCGTGGTGCTACCTGCAGGCGTATTTCGCCGAACAGGTGTTCGAGTTCGTGCCTGGTCTCTACCTGATCGTGGGCGGTGTCGTGCTCATCATCATCGCCATAGGCGTCCTGGTCTTCGGCAGTCGACGGGCCGGGGACACTCAACCGGGACACTCAACCGGGACAGTCACGGGGGACACACAACCGTGACTGTCCCCGCCTTTTGGCGTGCCCGGGTTGGCAAGAAATGCGTACTCTGGGTCTCAAGTGCTCCCAGGAATCAGCTGACGCGGAGCGCGGCCATCGAGGACAGTCAGAAACCGACTCGCGGTGACGCCCGGGGACACTCAACCGTGACTGTCCCGGTTGAGTGTCCCCGCCTTTCAGTCTCCGCGCAGCGCGACGGCTGGGTCGACGGCGGCGGCTCGGCGGGCGGGTAACAGGCCGGCGAGGGCGGCGACGGCCAGCATCAGTGCCGCGGCGACGGCGAGCGAGATCGCGTCGGCGGCGCTGACCTGGAACAGCAGCGCCCGGACGTAGCGACCGAGCGCCAGCGACACACCGGCGCCGATCGTGATGCCGACCGCGGTTACGACCAGGCAGTCGCGCAGCACGATCCACAGCACGCCCGCGCGCGTGGCCCCGAGCGCGAGCCTCAGGCCAATCTCCTTGACCTGTTGCGAGACCGCGTACGCGAGCAGCCCGTAGAGCGCCGCGCAGGCCAAGGCAAGTGCCGTGACGCCCAGGCTCGATGCCAGCACGGCCATGACGCGCTCCTTGACGAGCGATTCGCGGATGCGTTCGCTCACCGTTTCGATCCTGACCGGCACGCGGGCGTCGAGCGCGCGAACCTCGGTGCGGACGCGGTCAGCGATTGCGGACATCTCCCCGACGGGCCGCACCTCGGCGAAGAGATTCTCCTCATCGCCATGCTGCGCCACCGGGAGATACGCGATGCGGCGCGCCGGTTCCTGCAGCCTCTGGTACTTGGTATCCCGCACCACGCCGACGATCTGCAGATTGCTCCGGCGCTCGCTCCGTCCGATGCTGATGTGCCGTCCCAGCGGATCGTCGTTTGGAAAGAACCGCCGCACCAGCGACTCGTTGACGATGACGACGCGCGTGCCCTCGGCCGTGTCGGTGCTGGCGAAGTCGCGGCCCCGCACGACGCCCATGCCGAGCGTCTGGAAATAGCCCGACGACACGGCGTTGAAGTACACGTAGCGTGACGCTTCCTGCTCGATCGGTCCGCCATCGACCGCAATGCTCTGCGTCCAGTTGCCATCTTCGTTGCTGATCGGCGGCATCAGCGAGAGGCTGGTCGACTCGACGCCGGCGATGCTCGCGAGCCGTTCGCGCAGCTGCGTGTAGTAACCATTCAAGCGCTCGCCCTCATATCCGGCGGCTTCAGCATCCGTCGCGATGACCAGCACCTTGTCGCGGTCAAAGCCCGCGTCCTGCGACAACACGCTCGTCAGGCTGCGCACGAACAGCGCCGCTCCAACGAGGAGCACCATCGTTATCGCGACCTGGGACACGACCAGGAGTCGTCCGAGCGACCAGTGCCGGAGGAGCGTGCGCGGCGCCGGTCCTGATTCCTTCAGGAGTGAACCTGGCAGGAGGCGCGTGGCGCGCCGCGCCGGCAGCACGGAACAGAGGACGCTGGTGGTCAGCGTGAGCAGGAGGGCGAACACGATGCTGCGCCAGTTCGGGCTGACGTCCAGCACCACCGGGGACTCGCGTGAGGCGATCATGGCGACCAGACCGTTGCCGAGCCACGCCGCCAACAGCACCCCGACGGCGGCAGCAATCGAAGTTGATACGAGCGCTTCGGTGAAGAGCTGGCGTACGACGCGCGCGCGGCTGGCACCGATGGCCAGGCGCACGGCGATCTCGCGCTGGCGGGCGATGCCGCGCGCGAGCAGCAGGTTGGCGGCGCTGGCGCACGCGACGACGTAGAGCAGCACAACGAGCGCGAACAGAATCCGGAGGGGCTCGCCGAACTGCCGTCGGACGCGCGAGAATCCGGCCGACCCCGGTTCGAGGGATGTCTGTCTGCTCAGGTATGTCGCCCGCCGGTCGGGTGGCTCGTCGGCGCTGGTCGTGGCCTCGAGCACGGCCGGCCAGATGCGTTGCAGCGCGGCGTTGGCCTGCTGATGGGAGAGGCCATCGCGCAGCCGTCCCATCAAGTGCAGCCATGAGCTCGAAGTCCTGGCGAGCGATCCCGCGTCCTGAACGGTCGTGAGCGGGATGGTGACGTCCGGCGAAAGCCCGGCAGCGACCCCGAAGAACTCGCGCGGTGCGACACCGACGATCGTGAACGGCCGCTGATCGATGCGGACGATCCTGCCGATCACCGAGCTGTCGCCGCCGAACCGGCGTTGCCAGCAGGCATAGCTGATGACCGCCACCAATCCGTTCGGACCACCGCCCGGACGGTCGTCCTCGGCGGTGAAGGCGCGGCCGACGATCGTCTGGACGCCGAGCGTCGAGTAGAAGTCGCCCGAGGCCATCAGGACTTCCGACGGCTCGAGTTGCCCGTTCCAATCGATGTTGACGGACTCGAGGTTCCACGCGAAGAAGCTGGAGAAGATGTCTGCCCCGCGCTGCCGGGTCTCGAGGAAGATCGGATAGGAGAAGCTGGGACTGCCGAAGTACACCAGTCGATCGGGGTGACGCACCGGCAGGGGCTTGAGGATCAAGGCATCGACGAGACCGTACACGCTGGTGGTGGCCGCGATGCCAAGCGCCGTCACGAGGATGACGGCAGCGGAGAAGACCGGGTTCCGCCGCAGCGCGCGGAGGGCGTATGCCACGTCTTTCCGAACACTGTCGAGCCATGGCCAGATCCAGACCGAGCGCGCCTCTTCGCGCGCGAGCGTGACGTTGCCGAGCGCGCGCCGGCTGGCGTAGCCCGCCTCGGGGGCAGGCACCCCCATGCGCTCCAGGCGTTCCTGGTTCATCGCGCGGTGACTCTCGAGCTCCTCGGCCAGATCGGCGTCGAGTTGATCGCGACGGAGCCAGTAGGCGAGACGGCGGAGCAGCGTAGTCATTACATCCCTCTATTCGGCTCTCAGTGCTACGAAATACCGATACGACTGGCGAACGCGTCGACAGAAGCAGTCCATCTTCATTCGTGCCGAAGTGCGAGGATCGGATCCACACGTGCCGCCTTACGCGCGGGCAGCCAGCACGCGATGAACGCCACCGAGGCGAGCAGGAGCGCGACGGCAGCAAACGTCGCCGGGTCAACCGCGCTGACGTCGAACAGCAGGTGCGACATGAAGCGCGTCGCCAGGCATGCGCCCGCCAGGCCGAGCGACAAGCCGACGATCGGCAGGCGCATGCTCTCCCATGTCACCAGTCGCACCAGCGCGTGCTGGTCGGCGCCGAAGGCCATGCGGACCCCAATTTCGCGAGTCCGCTCGCTGACCGAATAGCGGACGATGCCATAGATGCCGGTGGTGGCGAGGGTCAACGCCACGACGGCGAAGAGCGTCAGCAGCCACGTCTGAAACCGCCGCGGTGCGGTCAGCGTGCCCATGCGATCTTCCACTGTCGTGACGCTGATCACCATGAGGTGCCTGTCAACGGAGCGGACGACGTCGGTGACGGTCGATGCGAGCGCCAGCGGGTCGCGGTCCGTGCGCACCAGCAGGTCGGTGGTGTTGCCGATCAGTTGACCGTACCATTCGGCGATCGGCTGCCGCTCGAGGCCTCGCCGATGCATGTCGCCGACGACGCCGACGATCTGATACCAGTAGTACCTGCCGGGGTTGCCGATATGGAAGCGCTTGCCGATCGGATCCTCGGCCGGGAAGAACCTGCGAACGAACGTCTGATTGACGATCGCCGCCTCCGCGGCGGGCGTGCGTGGCGGTATGGGGAGCACGCCTTTCGCGCCGTTGAAGAACAATCGGATCTTGTCGAGCGCATCGGCGCGCGTGAAGAACCGGCCGCGGACGAGCGGCACGCCCATCGTCTGAAAGAACCCGGGGTCGACGTCCATGGTCGCGAGCTCGCCCGCCGTCCGCCCATCGTCGTCGGCCGACCGGCCCTCGACGGTGATGGACTCGTCAGCGGGCCCGGAGGCGAGGAAGCTGCCGATCAAGCCAACCGAGCGCACGCCACCGATGCCCGATACGCGTTCGCTGACCCGAGCGAACAGATCCTCGCGAGTCGCGAACATCGCGGCGCCGGAGTCCCTCGGCGGTGTGACGACAGGTCGTAGACCGGGCGTCAGGCCGGTCCTCACCAGGAGCACGCTCTCGGTATTGAATCCCGGCGCGATCGCCTGAAGCTTCAGGAAGCTGCGGATCATCAGGCCTGCGCCGGCGAGCAGAAGGACCGCGAGCGCACACTCGACGACCACGAGCGTGCCGCGGGAGCCGCGCAGCCGGCCGCCGGTGAACCCGATGCCGCCTTGCTTCAACGACTCATTCGGATCGGTCCGCGACATCTTCCAGGCCGGCACCAGGCCGAAGACGAGTGCCGCCGCGAGCGAGACCACCGTGGTGAAGATCAAGACCGGCGCATCGATCCTGATCTCTTCCAGACGCGGGATGCCTGGCAGGGCGGAAGCCGACAGGATGCGTACCGCGGCGGACGCGAGCCACAGGCCGGCGAGCCCTCCGGCAAGTGCCAGCAGGCTGCTCTCGATCAAGAGTTGACGGACGAGCCGCGCGCGCCCCGCGCCGAGCGCGGTCCTGATCGCCAGCTCGCGCCCACGCGTCGCGCCGCGCGCGAGCAGGAGGTTGGCGACGTTG
Source organism: uncultured Acidobacteriota bacterium (assembly GCA_963776315.1). Classification (GTDB taxonomy): domain Bacteria; phylum Acidobacteriota; class Vicinamibacteria; order Vicinamibacterales; family 2-12-FULL-66-21; genus DATBJJ01. The sequence goes on along the minus strand of CAVZMJ010000021.1, from coordinate 135,784 downwards.
GCGCACGCAATGAGGAGGAGGCATCCCACGGCGGCCAGCAGCACCCATAGTCCGAGTTGGAGCTGCCGGCCGACAACATGATCGAGCAGCGGAACGACGGTGACGCCGAAGCCGGGAAAGGTCGGATCCGTGACTGGATAGATCTGGGACAGCCGCTGGCCGATCGTCGCCATCTCGGCTTTCGCGTCGTGCGCAGTGGCGCCCGGAACGAGTCGGCCCACGACGGTCCACCGCCGGGAGTCGTTGGAGAACCGTTCGGCATACTCGTTCTCCCATCGCCAGTAGACAGTGGCCGGCTCCCAAATCTCGACGTTCTTGTCCGGAAAGTAGAAGCCCCGCGGCATGACCCCGACGACGCGGACCGTTCGCGGGCCTTTCTTGTACGAGTTCATGTCGCCGTCGATTTCAACGGTTCTCCCAATCGCATCGGCAGTACCGCCGAGCCGTCGCTGCCAGACGTCGTAGCTCACGACCGCGACGCGTTCGGCGTGCCGCTCTTCCTCCTTGGAGAACGTCCGGCCGACCGCTGCCGGAACCCGCAGGAGCGAAAAGAGATTCGCGGAGACAAAGGCCGTGACCGTTCGCTCCGGCGCGTCGCCTCCGGCAAGGATGGCGCTGTTGGTGGACATGATGGCCATGTCCGAGAACGTCCGGCTCTGGCTCCGCCAGTCGTCAACCAGCAGCGCCGAGGTCGGCGCCTCGTGCAGGCTGCGCTTCGGGTCGTCGCTCCACAGCATGGCGAGCTCGTCGGGTTGCGCGTAGGGGAGCGGACGAAGCAGCACGGCCCGAACGGCGCTGAAGATCGCGGTGTTGGCGCCTATGCCGAGGGCGAGCGTGAGCACCGCGACGACGGTGAAGCCGGGGAACCCGCGGAAGGTGCGCGCGCCGACGCGCAGGTCTCGCCAGACGCTCTCGAGGCGCGGCCGCGTCCAGACGTCCCTGGCCTCCTCACGCGCGAGCGTGACGTTGCCGAGGGCGCGGCGGCTGTGGCGCGCGGCCTCGCCCGGTGCCACGCCCGATCGCTCGAGATCGGCCTGCTTCATCGCGCGGTGCGCTTCGATCTCCTCGGAGAGATCGGCATCGAGTCGCCGGAGCTGCAACCAGTAGTGGAGATGGCGGAGGAATCTGCGCACGTCGGTTCTCCTCACGGTCCGGTTATCCCGTCTGCAGCACCCGCTGGATCGCGACTACGAGCCGCTCGAACTCCTCGCGCTCGGCGCCGAGCCGCTTGCGGCCCGCGGGCGTCACCGTATAGAACCGCGCGCGGCGGTTGTTGTCGGACGCCCCCCATTCGGCCTTGACCCAGCCGTTCAGCAGCAGTCGCTGGAGCGCGGGATAGAGCGAGCTCTCGCCGACCTGCAGGACGTCCTCGGAGACCTGCCGCAGTCGTTCGGCGATCCCGTAGCCGTGCTTGGGTCCCGTGGCCAGCGTTCGCAGGATCAACAGATCGAGCGTGCCCGGCAGCAGGTCCGGCGAGGTATTGGTCCGTCCCATCATCCTTCTCCCATCGTTAGACGATGGGAAGAATGGATCGGTTGGCGGGCGTTGTCAAGCCCCATCGAGAGACGATGGGAGAACGGCGGGGACACTCAACCGGGACAGTCAAGCGGGACAGTCACTGGGGACACTCAACCGTGACTGTCCCCGGGGCCAAGCTGGCAGAAAATGCGTACTGCGAGCGCCGGAGCGGTCGAGCGTGACCCCAGACGAGCCCCGGTCAGCACTCTACTCGAGCTAACTGATGCTGGGTTTGGTCGGTGACAGGCGCCGGGGACACTCAACCGTGACTGTCCCGGTTGAGTGTCCCCGCAGGTTGGTCAGGCGACATGTCGCTGGTCGGTTGTCACGGCCGTGCAACCGATCACGCCGGCGTCGCAGACGTCGATGCAGGCCGGATCGAAGTGCGTGCCGGACTCGCTGTCGAGAATCGCGCGAACCCGGTCTTGCGGCATCCCGGCGCGATAGGGACGGTCGGCCGACAGCGCGTCGACGACGTCGGCGACGGCCAGGATGCGCGCCGTCGTCGATAGCTCGGCGCCCCTCAGCCCGCGGCAGTATCCCTTGCCGTCGATCCACTCGTGGTGATTCGCGGCGTCGATCGCGAACTCACGGAACGCGGGGACACGCTCGAGCACGCTCAACGTGTACGCCGGATGCTGCCTGACGAGCGCCCACTCCTCGGCGTCGAGCGTCCCTGGCTTGTCGAGCACGCGGTTCGGCACGGTGAGCTTGCCTAGATCGTGGAGAAGCGCGGCGCGGCGCAGGCGCACCGCGTCGACCGAGCGGTCGCCGAGGCGCGCGTTGATGGCGAGCGCGTAGGTGGCGACGCGGCGCGAGTGGTCGAAGGTGAACGGCGACTTGGCGTCGATGATGAGCGCGAAGGCGTCCGCGATCCGATCGAGGCGCGCCGCGTCGGCGATGATTTCGAGCTCGGCGGGCACCCGCGCGAGCACGTCGTGATCCAGGCGGGCGGCGCCGAGGCTCGACCAGAACGTGCTGTCGCGCTCCACCTCGTCGAGGGCGTCGACGAGGTCCGGATCGAACCACCGGCCGCTGCGCTGGCGCGCGATCGCCAGCGCCTGCACGGGTCCCCCGTCGCCCCAGAAAATTTCCATCACCTGCGCGAGGCCGATGATCCGCGCGAAGAGCGGCGTCTCCTCGCGCTTCAATCCGTACGGATACCCGCCGCCGTCCCAGTGCTCGTCCATGGCGCGGATCGCGTCGGGCACGCGGTCGGAGAACCCGATCATCCGCGCGATCTCGGCTCCCCGCTCGCACCGGACGGTGAAGATTCGCTCGCCGCTGCCGCGAGGTCCGAGCATCGCGAAGCGGCCGAAGCGGCGGAACTTCGCGACGAGCGTGCTGCCCCTGCCCACGTACTCCCAGGCGTAGGCGAGTTGCTCGGGGAGCCGCCGCCAGTCGCGCAGCCACACGGCACGCTTCACTTCCTGATCGGTGCCGCCAAAGAGGTCGTAGACCACCGGCGCGTTGCTCGAGCAGCCCGCGTCCTTCAACAGGAGCGCGTACAGGAGCTCCATTTGTTCAGCGGGCGACAACCCGAACGCCCGGCCAATACGCAGGCCGATGAGGCTGCTTCGCGCGGCATGCCCGCGGGGATGTCCTTCCGTCAGGTCGAGCGCATGCGACAGACCTTCGAGGACGCCCGACAGCCGACAGCCCGGCTTGCGTGTCGCTGGACGAATCCCTGCCCAGCCCTCCGACCGAGGAGGCGCCACGTCCGAGAAGAGGCCTGAGGTTGTGACCCATACTGTCAGCTGGAGTCCCAAGCAGTCAGCAACCGGAATGCCAGCGGACGGGTCGCCTGGCAGCGACGCGTCCGGTCGAGGAACGGCACGGGAAACAGCGAGTTGGGGAGGTGCGGACGCGCTGGTCGCGGCTCAGCTCAGCAGAGGCCGTGTGTCCCAGAAGGGAACAGGGGTATTTAGAACGTAATCTTCGCCGCCAATTGCATGATCCGCTCGCCCGCGCTCGCGAGCGGCCGGCCGAACGTCGTCGTCTTCGTGAGCGTCGTTGTATTCGACACGCTGTAGTACGTCGTGTCCACGCTGCTGATGTTGTCGCGATTGAAGAGGTTGAACGCTTCCCAGATCAGTTGCAGGCGCGCGCGGCCCATGGGGATCTCGCGCGCGATGCGTGGATCGAAGGTGACGATCGACTGGAGCCGGAACTGGTTGCGCGCGGTGCCAGGGGCGATGTCGTTTCGCGTATTGCCGTCGCCATTGAGGTCGACGGCGCCGACGCGGGCGGTGTACGGCTGGCCCGACTGGGCAGTGAAGATCAGGCTGAACGACCAGTTCTTCGCCAGGGTCCCCATGAAGCCATCGAGCCCGGTGAACCCGTTGGTGTCGTACACGCCGCTCAATACCAGGCGATGACGCTGGTCGTTGTTGCCGGCGGTCCGGTCCGCGTCGAAGTTCGTCGGGTTCGACGCGTACTTCACGATCATCGCCGGCGTTGCCGGGGACGACCGCCGTGGCGTCGGGCACCGTGTCCTCGACCTTGCCGAGGGTGTAGGCGACGCGGTACTGGAGGTGATTCGACAGGCGGCGGTTCAGCTCCAGAGTGAGTCCGTTGTAGCGCGACTCGGCCGTCGACTCAAAGCCGATCACGCGAGTGAAATTGGCAAATCGGCGATCAGATCCGTAGAAATGGTACGGGAACGTCTCGCCCGTGCCGGCGACGGTGAACGTGCGCACCGACGCCGTCCCGAGGTTGTGGTCGATGGATCGCGGCAGATCGGCGCCGTCCACGAAGAGGTACGTGACGGTCAGGCTCGTGTTGCGAAAGAGCTCCCATTCGTAGGCGAGGTTCGCCTGCATCAGCCGTGAGTTGGCGAAGGCCTGGTCGATATAGAAGATGCTCGGCCGCGCCGAGGTACCGACGTTGGGAATCTGGCTGAAGCTGTTGGGATAGGTAGGTACCGTGTCACCCGTGAAGGTCAGCGACACGATGTTGATGCCGTTGTTCGAGTGCGCGGTGCCGAGCATGATGGACGGCGTTCGGCCGTAGAAGAGGCCCCAACCACCACGGACGGCGGATTTGCCGCTCTGCGGACTCCACGCAACACCCAGACGCGGGCCCCAGTTGTTCGTGTCGGCGTCCAGCCGGCTCGTGTCGATGTCAGCGGCAGCCAGCTGCGGGTCGGGGTTTTTCACCGGCGGCGCATCGGTCTTCATGAGGTCGTAGCGCAATCCCAGGTTGACGGTGACGTCGCTTCTCGGCCGCCACTCGTCCTGTGCGAAGAACGAGTACTCCTGGATATTGGGGTGGGTTTCCGGGCCGGTCGTTCCGGCCCCCTGAAAGTTCTGCTGGTAGAACTCGTTGGCGCCGTTCGGCCGGCCGCCGGCAAACGATGCGAGCGTGCGGAAGGTGTACGACCCGCTGAAGAAGCCGGGGAAGTTGTTGAGGATGTCGTCGAACTGAAAATCGAACCCGCCCTTGAACTTGTGCTGGCCGCGGAGCCACGTCGCGGTGTCCGCGAGCTGCCAGCGCGTGATCGTCGTCTCGCGCGGGCTGAAGTTGTTGCGGCCGATGGTCAGCACGGTCGTGCCCGACTCCTGGACGACGCCTTCGGGGTTGGCGCTGTTGGCGAGGCCGGGTTCCTTGTCGCGGGCCAGCTGGAACTTCACCTCGTTGAAGAGCGTCGTGCCGTAGATGCTCGTCCAGCTCGCGTTGAACGTGTTGGTCTTCACGAGCGACGCGCCCGTGTGCTCGAGCGCGTTCTGCGCGCCGCCGTTCTCGAATCCCTCGCCGGTGAAGTTCTGCTGGTTGTAGCGGAAGGACAGGCGGTTGGTGTCGTTCAGCTCGTGGTCCGTCTTGATCAGGAAGACGTCCTGATCGAGCTTGCGATTCCAGCTCTCCGCCAGCGGCTGCAGCCGGGCGATGCCCGCCTGCGTCGCCGGGTCCGCGGGAGTGTTCGCCGGCAGATTCAGGAAGACCACGTTCGGCTGAGTGTTTCGCTGGCCGTCGTAGTTGAAGAAGAAGAAGTCGCGGTTGGGGCGGATCGGCCCGCCGAGCGTGCCGCCGAACTGATTGTAGTGATACGGCGACTTCGGCCGGTTGTTCAGCTCGTTGATGGCGTTGTTCGCGTTGAGCGCCTTGTCGCGGTAGAACTCGAAGATCGATCCGCGCAGGTCGTTGGTGCCGGACTTGGTGACGACGTTGATGACGGCGCCGCCGGCGCGGCCGTATTCCGCCGAGAACGAGTTCGAATTGACCTGGAACTCTTTGACCGCGTCCTGGCTGAACTGGTAGGGTGCGCGGCCAGAGCCCGTGCGGCCGACGGTCTGGCCGAAGAAGGTGTTGTTGTTGTCGGCGCCGTCGACGACGAGGCTGTTGAGCGTGCCGCGCTGACCGGCGAAGCTGATGTCCCCGGTGCGCACGTCGCGCGTGACGCCAGGCGTCAGCAGCGCGAAATCGATGAAGTTCCGGCCGTTGACCGGCAGGTTCTGCACCGAGCTCTCCGTGATGGTCGAGCTGACCTGCGAGCGGCTCGTCTCGATGGTCGGTGTGCCGCCGGAGACGTTGACGGTCTCGGCGACGCCCGACACGGCCATCTGCACGCGAAGCGTCACCGTCTGTCCGACGTTGACGATGAGCTCCGGCAGCTTGCGCGAGTTGAAGCCGGAGAGCTCCGCCGTGACGTCGTACACGCCGACCGGCAGCAGCAGCAGCCGGAAGAGGCCGTTCTCGTCCGAGACCGTGCTCCGCGTGAGGCCCGTCGTGGACTGCACGGCGGTGACGATGACGCCGGGCATCACGGCGCCCGTCTGATCGACGATCGATCCTTCAATCGACCCCGTGGCGCTCTGTGCTCGGGCCGGTGCGGCGATCGACGCCGCGACGAGTGCCGCAAGCACGCACACAGACAGTGATTTCCCGAGCCTCGCGCAGTCGAACATCAACGAACCTCCTCCCGAGACTCCCAGTCTTCGACTCTATGTCCTTGAATCCAGTGAGTCAACGAGATGTTCGCGGGCGTGGCGTCAGTTGCTGCTTGAGGGCACGCATGGGCGCGGTGATACGCCAGGACGTGCTGGCGAGCGTGAGGGTGAGCCGCTCATGAGCGGCACGGAGTTGCGCGCGCGCCGCTTCGAGCTCGGTCTGGATGCGCGCGGACTCCAGCCTCGTCGCCTCGTGCGCGGCCTGGTATTCGGCCGCGTTCGCCTCGGCGGCGGCCAGCGACTGCAGGAGGACCTGATGCTCGTCGTCGAGCGTCCTCGCGTGGGCGCTCAGGTGAGTGACCGTCTGGAGGGCGTCGTTCAGCGCCTGCTGGAGGGTCTGGCACTCGGCGTCGAGCGTTCCCGCGCGGGCGCTCAGGTTATTGATGGTCTGGCGGGAGTCGGTCACCGACTGCTGCAGAGCCTGACACTCGGCGTCGCGCGCCGCCGCCTGGTCGCTCAGGTGATCGATCGTCTGGCTAGCGTCCGTCAGCGATTGTTCCAGACCGCCCACCTGAGTGCGGAGCCGCTCCAGCTCGAGCTCGCGCGACCGCAAGAGCGGCCTCACTGTGCGGAGATCGTCCCAGGCGACGCGGCTCAGCACGACGCCGACCGCGGCGCGCACGTCGGCGACCCAGGCCGAGCCGCCCGCCTGCATCGCCCGAGCGATCACGCGCTGTTCCGGGACACCTGGCGGGACCGCGTAACGGAGGACATCGGGCCACCACGCGCAGCCGTCCGCGATGTCCAGCCAGGCGCGCACGTCCGCAGATGCCGAGTGGCGCGAACGCTTCCAGTCGGCGCTGAAGTGCAGACAGGTTGGCGTGGCGAGGTACGCGATGTTTTCGCGGCGGCCGCCCTCGATGATAGCAATCCAGTGACGCCAGTCCGCGGCACTCGGCACGTCTTCCGGCCAATACCCGTAGCGGTCGAGACACGTTCGGCGGTAAACCACGCACGAGGCCGGAATCGTATTTGCCACCGTCAGGAAATGGTGCAGCTCGTCGGCGATGGTGAGGTTTGTCGCGAAGGGAACGATCGTGCCGTCGGTCGATACCCATAGCGGGCGGCTGTACGCCCAGTCGCGGCCCGTCTCGTCGAGGCGATCGATGAGGAGGCGCAGGTGGTCGGGGACGAGCAGGTCGTCATGTGCGGCAAACGCGACGTATTCGCCGCGCGCTTCGCGAAGGGCGACGTTCCGGTTGGCATACCCGAAGAACGGCGCCTTCGGAAGGTCGAACAGTCGGATGCGCGGATCGCCGAGGCCGGCCACGAGCGGCGCCGTGCCGTCAGTGCAGCCGTCGGCCACGACCAGCAGCTCGAAGTCGGTTTCGGTCTGGTCGAGAACGGACTGGATGGCCAGTTCGAGGACGTCGGCGCGGTTGTGCGTCGGCAGCAGGATGCTGACGCGGGGCATGCTACCAGCCTGTGGCGTTCCCGAACGAGTGGGGGATGAGCTCGGTATCGAGCGGCAGACGGTACTTGTCAGGGTTGGCGTGGTCGTACGGCAGTGTCGGGAAGTTCATCACGACCGCGTCGACCGAACCGATATTGTGGTCGGCGTGCCACACGTTACGTGGGACGTTGACCAGGCAGCGGTTGTGTTCGGAGAGCACGATGCGGCAGACCTCGCCGCACGTCGGCGACTCTGGACGCGGATCGAACAGCACGAGCTCCATCTGGCCGAGCAGCAGCGCGTAGCGATCCTCGTGCTCGCGGTGCAGGTTCCAGCCTTTCACGACGCCCGGTCGAATCGTGAACGTGTAGGCGAAGACCAGCGGATCGGGGTGCCAGGCCCATCGCGGGTCGAACAATTCGACGACCGATCCCCGGGCGTCGGCATGGGTTGTCAACGGTTTGATGTGCACGCCGTCGGTGAGTCGTGCGACACGCTGGCCGTCAGGTGTCGCCAGTTGCCGGTCGCGCGCGGCTGACGCGAGCGTCACGTCGAGCAGAGAGGGCGCCGTCACGGGTGCGCTCATGAGTGCCGATTATACGTCCGACGGAAGGAGTCTGCCCTTGATCCCGCCCCAGCACATCCCTGAATAAAGCCACATCGCACGCAGGGACGACAACGGCTCGGTGCGCACCTCGACGCGCCCGGCGCGGACAGCGTCGCAGATGGCGTCGGCGCGCGGTTCGGCGTCCACAAGCGAGTAGGTCGTGCCCATCTGATCCAGCAGGTGGAGGTCGGTGTTGCCCACGAGCGTCTTGTGGTGCGCGCGCGCCCAGCGGATCGCCTGGCGGTTGAAGTTGACGAGGCGCGTGTACATCGCGTTGATCTCGATCGCGTCGACGACCGTCGCGTGCCGATCGAGCGCCGCGCCGAGCGCGCTCGGAATCGGGTAGAAGGGATGCGGCGCGACGACGAGCCCGTGGCACTGCCCTTTCAACTTGGCGATGTCATCGAAGTCGCGCACGCCGGCGCACTCAGGTGGAAAGTTGATGAGGAGGACGTGATACCGCCCGATGTTGCGCTCGATCCCCGGCATCAGCACCATGCCTCTGTCGCGCGCATAGTCCGCGTGCGGCGCCGGATCGAAGTAGCGGTTGTGCAGGGTGATGGCCAGGGCGCCGTAGCCGAGCGCGGCCGCCCGGTCGATGAGATCACGAGTCGAGTGTGCGATGCGATCGGCCGGGTCCTCGTCGGTGTGCGTGTGAAGCTCGAGCTTGATCACTCCACCTGAGTGTAGCGTGCCCGTGTGCGGCGGGACGAAGTCGAACGCCGCCGGCACTTTCCAGCCAAACGTCCAGCCTGGGTGGCTGGCACCTTCCCGGACAAGGTGCCAGCCACCTAGTCAGGGGAAGTACGGCCGGAGAGGCCCGCCGAAACCATTGCTGATGGCATAATGGTGGCATGCGAACAACCATTGACAAGGCAGGCCGAGTGGTAATTCCGGCGGCGGTCCGTGAGCGGGCAGGCTTCGCGCCAGGGACGGTGCTCGAGGTGGCCGTCGAGGAATTCGGCATTCGCCTCGAGCGCGTGGCCGCCGGGGCCGCGGCTGATGAAAGTGGGCCGGCGGCTCGTCGCGCGGCCGACGGTGGGCGCCGACGCGCGGCCGGCGCTGGACGTCGCGGCGCTCGTGGAAGAGGAGCGAAACCGATGGCCGTAGTCGAGAAGGACGTGTTCCTCGACACGAGCGTACTCCTCGCCGGCCTCGTCGACTTCGGGCCGCAGAGCGGACCCGCGCAGTCGGTCATGCACGCCGTGGCGGAGAAGGCGGTGTTGACGCCAGCGACGGCGTGGCATTGCTGCCTCGAGTTCATTTCCGTTGTTACCCGTCTGCCGGCGGAGTACCGCCTCGAGACCGGCCGACGCCGTTCACCTCGTGCAGGAAGAGATCTTCGGGCGGATGTCCGTAATCGATCTGCCAGCCGGCGATCGGCTGGCGTTCTTAAGGACTGCGGGCCAGGATGCGACGGCGGGCGGGCGCATTTACGACGCGCACATCGCGGAAGTCGCACGTGCCGCCGGCGCGAAGGTCGTGGTCACAGACAACCGGCGTCACTTCCTCGCCGCGCTCCGCTACGGCATCCGCGTCGAAACGCCCACGGAGTTTCTTGCCGGCCTCAAGTCCCGCCGCGGCTGACGCGCACCAGCGCCGGCGATGAGCCCGTTCGTCGACGGCCGGCGCCTTACGAGACAGGGGAGACGCGCAGATCTGGAGGACACCACTATGTTCCGCAGAGCGCTCTGTTTCGGCCTGATTGGACTGCTGCTGTTTCACGTGCCGGTGTGGGCTGATACGGTCAGCCGTCCAGCGGCGCCGAAGGCCAGCTCGAGCTCGAAGCGGGTCGCCTGGATCCTTGTCGGCATCGGTGCCGGGTTTGGCGCCGGGCTGCTCATCGGGTTGAACGCCTTTGACGACGCGATCAACAGCGACCAGAAGGTTTGGACAAGTGCGCTTGTCGGCGCGGCGGCAGGAGGCCTGGCGGGAGGGTTGCTCAGCCGGAACGTTGGCCGCGCTCCGCAGGTGAAGACGGCGGGCTCGATTCGCCCGGCGACAGACCTGCGTCTGGCGCCCTGGACGCCCGCGCGCCCGTCGACCTCGGCCGATGACGAGCTGCTGAAAAAGCGGGTGAGGGCACTGGCGCTGCGGTGATCTTCCGCGGCGTGATCTTCCGCCTGAAGGCCGAAGCCGCGGGAAGCCCGATTCCCTATGCGGCCGGTGGCTTCCGCCTTCAGGCGGAAGGACACGCCTACGCCGTCTCCGACTCCGGTCCGAGTACGCGCATGATGGCGGCGGCGACGCGGCGCCAGGCGCCCTGCTCCCGCGTGAGCTCTCTGCGGCCCGTGCGCGTCAGGGTGTAGAACCGCGCCTTCCGGTTGTTCTCGGACGTGCCCCAGTCGGCGTCGATGTAGCCGCGCTCCTCGAGACGTTGCAGTGCCGGGTAGAGCGACCCGTGCTCGACGATGAGCACGTTGCCGGACTGCGCCTGGATGGCGCGCGCGATTCCCTGTCCATGCTGGCGGCCGAAGATCAGCGTCCGCAGGATCAACAGATCCAGCGTCCCCTGCAGGTGGGCGCTGTACTCGCCATCGGTGCGCTTCCGGATCGACATCGCCTTCAGCGTCTCCCAGGCTCGGGTCGAATGTCAACATGAACGGATCAGACACGATTCTTGACACGATGACCACGATGATACGATGAACACGATGGATTCTCTTTCTTGACATCGTGGTCATCGTCTCATCGTGTCCATCGTGATTGATTCGTGATCAAGCGTTTCTACCTCCGAGTTTTCGGTCTGTGGCACACTACTCGCGCTGATGTTCGACCTGCTGTCAGGCCGCACCCTCCCAGCAGTCTCCGCTGTCCTCGCAACGCGGCCATGAGTGACGCGGGCGATTCGCACCTGAGCGGCCGGCCGCTCCTTTTCACGGGCTTCGTCGTCACCGGATTCGTGACGACGGTTCTCGGCCCCGTCCTGCCGTGGCTGACCGTCCGCTGGCTGTTGTCAGACGCTGCGGCAGGCGCGCTCTTCACCATCCAGTTCACCGGAAGCATCGTGGCCGGTGGCCTGTCAGGCCTGATCGTGGCGCGTCTCGGCCCCACGGCGACGCTCTCCACTGGATACGCGCTGATGGCGACCGGTCTGGCCGGCCTCGCGCTCGGCGAACGCACGGCCGGCACGCTGGCGATCGCGATCGCCGGCGTCGGACTCGGATTCGTCGTGCCGGCGACCAATCTGATCGTCGCGCGGCTCACGCCGCACCGATCGGCCGCGGCGCTCGGCGCGCTCAACCTCTGCTGGGGCATCGGCGCGGCCACCTGGCCGGTCATCGTCGCGCGGTTCAACCCTACGCCAGGTGTTCGTGTCGCGCTGCTGCTCGCGTCGTCGCTCCTCCTGGCAACCTCCGCGGCGATGGCTTGGGCGCGTTTCCCTGTGCATGTCCTCCGCCACAGCGCGAGCTCGTCGTCCGGCACGTCGTCGTGGCGGCGGCTGACGATCCTCGGCCTGTGCATCGCGCTCTACTCGGGCGTGGAGTCGGCCTTCGGCGGGTGGATTGCCGAGTACACCCGGCGGCTCACCGTCGGCTCGTCGACCATGCGCTGGGAGACGGCCGCCTCGGCGTTCTGGGGCGGACTCGCGGCTGGACGCGGGCTCGTCGCCATCGGACTGGCGCAGCGCTTCGAGAACGCTGCGGTGTTCTCGGGGCTCGTGCTCGTCGGCACGGCCATCGCGACGCTGCTCGTCGTGTCGGGCCTCTCGCCGGTCCTGGTTGTCGCGCTGGCCTGCGGCCTCGGGATGGCGCCGTCGTTTCCGGTGACGATGGCGACGCTGGCCCGGGAAGTGCCGCCGAAGCTTGCGCAGCCGATGATCGCGCTCGGCGGGCTCGGTGCCGCCACGGTTCCGTGGCTCGTCGGCGCGATCTCCAGCCGCACGGGTTCCCTGTCGAGCGGCCTGAGCGCGCTCCTCGCCCTCCTGGTCGTCCTGGTTGTCCTACACGTGCTGCGGGTGAAGGGCATTGCGCGCACGTAGTTCTGCTGGCTGCTGGCTGCTGGCTGCTGGCCGCTGGCTCGCTGGCTGCTGGCTCGCTGCTAACTAGCAACCGCGAGCTGCCAACCGCCAACCGCCTTGAGGAGCCTCGGCTCTTCCCGCAACGGCTAGACATGAATTTAGACACTATGTATAATTTCGTGTCGTGACGACAGACGACTACCGCCGCGCACTCGACGCCGCCATCCGCGAGTACGAATCCCTCGGCCAGCAGCGCCAGGACATCGACAAGCGGCTCTCCGAGCTGGCGCAGAGCATCAGCACGCTCTCGCGTCTCTGCGGCCTCACGCCCACGGTTCCCTGGGGCCTCACCGACGCCTGCCGCGTCGTCCTCCGCAGCGGCCTTCCGATGGCGGCCATGGACGTGCGCGATCGATTGACCGCCATCGGGTTCGACCTGTCGAAATACTCGAGCGAACTCGCCGCGATTCATACCGTCCTCAAGCGGCTCAACGAGGCGGGCGAGCTGCGATTCCTCGTCGGCGGTCCGAAGCAGGGCGCGTACCTGTGGAACCGGCCGCCGACTGTCATCGCGCTCGGCCCGGAAATCGCCGAGCTGATCAGGGGAGGCGCCAGTCCTGCGAAGCGACCGTCTGTTCGCAAGAGGCCAAAAGCATGATCGAGCTGTCCCAGCGCCGCAGATTCTTTGCCGACGAGATTGCCGCGGTCGGGGCCATCTCGTCGCCGCGGCTCATCGACGCGATCGCCGACGTGCCACGCGAGCGTTTTCTTGATCCGGGCCCGTGGCTGGTGCGCGGCGAGGCGGACGTCCTGACCGGCGCACGCCGCACGCCCGACGACGACCCGCAGCACGTGTACCACAACTACTCGATCGCGATCGATCCCGCGCGGCAGCTCTTCAACGGCACGCCGGCGTTCCTCGCCTCGCTCATCGACAAGCTGGCGTTGGCGCCTGGCGACCGCGTCCTGCACATCGGCGCCGGGCTCGGCTACTATTCGGCGCTCATCGGCCACACCGTCGGCGCCTCGGGCCGTGTCGTCGCGATCGAAGTCGATCCCGAGCTCGCCGACAGGGCGCGCGGCAACCTGTCATCGAGACCGTGGGTCGAGCTGAGGGCTGGCGATGGCAAGGGCCCGTTCGACGAGCGCTTCGACGCCATCCTGGTCAACGCCGGCGTCACGCATCCTCAAGATTCGTGGCTCGACGCGCTTTCGCCCGGTGGCCGGCTGATCCTGCCGCTGACCGTGACCATGCCGCAGATGGGAACGATCGGCAAAGGGGTCACGCTCCTCCTGACGAAGGGCCGGGATGATGCGTGGCCGGTGAGCGTGCTGAACGTAGTGGCCATCTACTCGGGCATCGGATTGCGCGACGACATGCTGAACGGGATCCTCGGGCAGGCGCTGAGGCAGGCGATGTTTCCGGCCGTTCGGCGGCTGCGCCGCGACGCGCACGAGCCGGGCGCGCGATGCTGGCTCCATGGTTCGACCTTTTGTCTGTCACTGGACTGAACCGTGCTCCGAACCGTTTTTCTCGATGCCGGCGGCGTGCTTCTCTTTCCGAACTGGACTCGCATCCAGGCGGCGCTGTCCGGCCAGGGCGTTCAAGTGTCAGCCGAGGAGATCGCGCGCGCGGAGCCGCGCGCCCGGAAGCAGCTCGACGAACGGCGGACCATCGGCACGACGACGGACGCGAGCCGCGGCTGGCTGTTCTTCGACCTGATTCTGGCGCAGGCCGGCGTCGCGCAGTCGGCGCGGACCGCGGCGGCCCTGACCGAGCTGCACGCGTATCATCAAGCGAACAACCTGTGGGAGCTCGTGCCGGACGGCGTCCGCCCGGCGTTGACCGCGCTTCGCGAGCACGGGCTCACGCTCGTCGTCGTGTCCAACGCCAACGGCACGCTGCGCGCGCACATGGATCGGATCGGCCTCTCCGCGCACGTCGACATCGTGATCGATTCACAGGACGAAGGAGTCGAGAAGCCTGATCCGCGGCTCTTCGAGATAGCGCTCGAGCGCGCGGGTGCGCGTCCGGAGTCGACCATCCACGTCGGCGATTTGTATCAAGTAGATGTGGTTGGTGCGCGCGCGGCTGGCGTGCGCGCGGTGCTGCTGGATGAAACGGGGCTGCATCCAGACGCCGACTGTGACCGCGTGGCGTCGCTTGCGGAACTGGTCTTCCGGGTAAAGAGCGGCGCGTTCGACTGAGGCCACTGGTCTTCCGTGTTTCACCCCGTGGCTTCCGCCTTCAGGCGGAAGTCCCTGACCAGGCGCTAGAGTTTCCGCGCCACGAGCGCGCTCCGGCCTATCGCGCTCGGGACCTCGTGCGGCTCGGAGAATCCCGTTTCGAGCAGCCATGACGCCATCTCGCGAACCGAGTAGCAGCGTCCCTGCGTGACGTGCATCAGGAGCACCGAATAGGCGGCGATGGTCTCCGGGCCCGTCTTGTCGGCGTTGAGAAACGCGTCGTGGATGACGATCTCGCCGCCGGCCGGTAGCGCTTCCGCCGAGGCGCGAAGCAGCTGGATCACGATCGGCACGTCCCAATCGTGCAGAACGTTCGACCAGAGGTGGACGTCGTACCCCGGGGGCAGGGCATCCTTGAGCATGTCGCCGGCGACGACACTGACCCGTGCACCGTATCCGCGCGTGTCGATCGCGCGTTGGGCGATTCGGTCGACAGGAGGCTTTTCGAAGACCGACCCCGTGAGCTCTGGGAATTGCGCCGCGAGCGCGCAGGCGTAAATGCCCGAGCCCCCGGCGACGTCCAGGAGGCGACGTCGGCCGCCGAGGTCGAGCTGTTTGGCCAACGCCTGCGCGAGCAGGCGTCCACGGCAGTCCATCGCAGCGGTGAACTCCTCGGCGATCTGCTCGGTCTCCATCGCCTTGTGCCAGTCGGCCTCGTTCTTCCGGCTGGCATAGTTCGCCGGCCGATCGTTGCGCAGCACCTCGAGGAGATCGAGTGCGATCGGCCGATCGGTGAGCTTCGGGTAGTACGGGCCGAGGAACCAGGGCGACGAGGCGACGAGGTGCTCGCGCGCCTCGGCGCTGAGCTGAAGCGCGTCCCCGTTACGCTCCAGGAGCCCTCGCGCGACAAAGAGCGTCGCCATCACGTCGACGGGCCGCGGGTGAAAGCCGAAATGCCGGGCGATATCGTCGACCGAACCCGGTTGGCCGTCGAGCCAGGTGAACAGATCGAACCCCTTGAGCGCCGCGATGAGCATGTCAACGGCGTAGAGCTCGTCGCGGCTTCGATAGAGGGAAGCGGGATCGGTCCTGGGAGCGTCGGTCAGGTCACTCATGTCCGCCGACGATGCTAACCCAATCAGCGGCGGCGGCCGATCCCGAATTGATCGCCCGTGGCCGTGGGCTTGCCGTTCGAGAAGACGACCTCGACCATCTTTTCGCTCTGAACGGGCTTGCCGGCCTCGTCGCGAGAGCGTTGCCACTATCTTCTTCGTCGCGGTGTCGATGATCTCCGCCGGTCGACGGGTAGGCGTAGCGGCCGTCGAGGCTGAACGTGATCCAGCCGGGCTGATCGCGGACCTCGATGGTGGCGATCTGCTTCGGCGGCATCACCGTCGCGTCGAAGATGTGCACTTTGCTGTTGGCGCCGTCGGCCAGCCAGAGCTCCTTCTCGTCCGGCGTCAGCGCGATGCCGTGGCTCGGGCAGCCGTGCCGCTTCACCGGGCCCTTTTCGTAGCCCGTGACCTTCACGCGGTGCAGCACCTTGCCGGTCTTGATGTCGCCGACTTCGAAGCCGAGCAGGTCGTTGACGTTGACGAAGCACAGCGTCTCGCTTCGCGTTGATCGTGAAGGGACGAACCGGAGCGCTGAACGGCCCGACGCCGCCGACGACGGTATGCGTGCTGCGGATCGGCGATGGCGAGCATCGGCGACTCGCAGTCCGGCCAGATACACGTGCTGGCCATCCGGGCCCGTAGATCGTGTTGTGCGCGCCGGAGTCGGTCACGATCTTCTTCAGCACGTCGCCGCTCATCGCGTCGATGGCGTGCCAGTGCGGGCCTTCGAGCGACGGCAGTAGAGGATCTTCCCGTCCGGCGAGAGCGCCATGCGATCGGCGCCGCCCTCGTACGTCGCGCACCCAGACGCGACTGCCGGTGGTCAGATCGAAGGCGCCGAGCCGTTTGATCGTCGATACGTAGACTCGTCCCGTCTTGGCGCTCGCGGCGATGCCCTTGACGTTCTCCGGCGCCTCGCCGGCGGCCAGGTCGAACGTAGGAATCCGCTTCACGAACTTGTGCCCGTTGTCCATGTCGTAGACGACAGACCGATCCCGCCGTACTCGACGTAGTTGCGGATGCCAGGCGTCGCGACGTAGAGCAGATGCTGGTCGCTTCTTGCCGTCGCCCGCGGTTCGGTGTAGAGCGCGAGCGCCACGAAGCACAGGCCGACGCCAAGAAATGTCGCCCGCTTCAGAGTTCTCAAAGTTCAGATTCCGCACGTCAGACCTCACACTCTCACTGCACTGTCATCACAAAGATTCCGTAGCCGACGCCGGCCGCGTCCTTGCTGCGAGCGGACTGGAACGCGATTCGGCGGCCATCGCTCGCGACCACGGGGTTCGACGCCTTGTAGCCGGGGTATTCTCCCCAGCGCGTGACACGCGTGAAATCCTTGCTGTCGGGCTCGAGCTTCAGCTTCCAGATGTCGATGTAGTTCGAGTTCTGCTCGAGCTGCTCGCGGCTCGACTCGACGAGCGTGTAGTCGCCGCTCGGGAAGATCCCCTCCACCTCGTTGTACTCGCCCTGCAGCTTGCGGTAGACGGTGACCTTGCCGCTGGCGAGCTCGATGCCGAGGACATCGGCGAAGGGCGTCCGATAGCAGGTGTAGATGAGCTCGGTGTCGTTCTTGCGAAAGTCCTGCGCCTCGAGCGTGCACTCGGGCGTCTTCGCGCGAATGACCTCCTTCTTGTTCGTCAAGCGCGGCTGCGGACCCTCGTAGACGATGTCGGCCGTGTAGATGACCGATTCGCCCTGGGCAAGGAGGTCGGGGTACTGACCTCGCGTATTCGACCAGGCGATCTTCATCGATTTCTTGGAGATAGCGACGCCTTCGGAGATCTTGTGGTCGAGCGCGACTGGACGATCGCCAGGTTTGGCGTCGGCCTTGAGGATCCACATCTCCTGATCCCGCGACCGCGTCGTCTGGATGTCTGTGAACGTTCGCGCGCCGATCAGGAAGTAGTCCCCGTTGGGCAGGAACTGCGCCCGCAGGAATCCGGCGTGCGGGTAGTGGGTCAGGAGCCGGATGTTCTTCGTGGCGACCTCGACCTCGTAGACGTCGCCAAAGCTCTTCTCCATGAAGGCGATGCGCCTGTCATCCGGAGACCAGGAGGCGCGCTCGCCGAAATGTGTCAGCCGGACGATATTCGCGGGCAGCTTCTCTTCCGGGCTTCCTTGCCTGGTGCCCTGCGGCACGAAACCGGCCAGGGCCAGCGCCAGCGCCGAGACGACCAGTGATCGCATGCCGGGAGAGTGGAGCATTCCAGCCATCGCTGTCAAGATTGTCTGCCGGTGCGATGCAATCGAGCACGGGGGTGCGGAGGGCACGGGGCATACTTTTCCCACAGAGTGAGCTGAGTCAGCGGAGCTCTCTACGGGACGCGGATCTCGTGCCGCTCATTGACAGGTCCGACACTTCTTGCGCAGGCCCTCGCTGCTCATGATCCAGATATCGGTCCTTCCCCCCGGTACTCTCCTGCATGAAGGCGAGACGCGAGGCTCTTGTCGAATGTCAAGAGGAGTGTGTCGAGATCCGATGGCGCGGTGATGAGTGCGCCGTGGGTCTGGAGGAAACCGTTGGCGGACCGCGCACCGACTCTGCCGCGTGGCCCGCTGCACGCCGAGGATGGCCGCGTCGACATCCCGAAGACGCGGCCTAACCCACCGGACTCCGCTTCAGCGCGTACGCGAGCGACTCGGTCGGCGCAGGATACGACGCCATCGCCGAGTTGCCGCGATAGTCGATGTCTTTGATGCCGATCTCGCTCGTGTAGAACGCGTCCACGGTCATCCGGCGGACGAGCGCGAAGAACTCGATTCCTGGAGCCAGCTGGGGTGACGCATTGCGGCGGTAGGCGATGAGGTCAAGGAATGCGGCCTGCTCTGTCGGCGAGGCCGCTGCGAAATTGGCGCCTGTGCGGGTCCTCATGACATCGTCCAGCCAGGGGAAGCCCTTGGCATAGCTCGCCTTGAGCTCGTCATTCTCGCTCGAGATCATCTCAATCCAGGCCGCCGCCCGGGCGGCGAGCGCGCCGGGCCTGCCGTTCTCGACCGGGATGATGAGGTCGGTCAGACGCTCGAGAGTCTGGTACTGCTCGGCCGTGAGAATCTTGGGCGCGTAGGTTCCGCCGGCCGCCGCAGTCGCCTGCGACGTCATCTGGTGCACTTCTGCGGCGGCCACGCGATCGATGAGGCCCGTAGCCGTGAATGCCAGCGCCAGGCGGCGCAGCGCGTCGCGTCGTGAGATTTCAGACATTGGCCTTCCTCAGTTCTTCGGCGAGGTACTCGGCCGTGCGCCACGCGAGTGCGATGATCGTGTGCGTGGGGTTCTTGTCAGGATTACTGACAAACGGCGCGCCATCGGCCACGAACAGATTCTTGACCTCGTGGGCCTGGCAGTACTTGTTGAGCGGGCTGGTCTTCGGATCGTCGCCCATCCGCACCGTGCCGACCTCGTGAATGATAGCGCCGCCACGCGAGATCGGCGGGCGATTGGGGTCGGGGGGCGGGCCGCCGCGCCCGCCT
This sequence comes from uncultured Acidobacteriota bacterium, assembly GCA_963776315.1. GTDB lineage: Bacteria > Acidobacteriota > Vicinamibacteria > Vicinamibacterales > 2-12-FULL-66-21 > DATBJJ01. Next base: position 116,589 of record CAVZMJ010000021.1, on the reverse strand, counting down.
CCGCGCCCGCCGCCGGTCGCCACCTGGCCGCCCAACCCTTCGAGCATCGCGCGGAAGGTCGTCTGCATGTGGCGGACCTGGTTGAGCTCGTGATCGCTCCAGGCCCAGTGGAAGCGCAGCACGGGAATCCCCCAGCGATCCTTGACGTCGGGATCGATCTCGCAGAACGACTTGTCGTTGGGGATCATCTCGCCGCGGCCCGACAGGTTGATCGAGATCCCGTACTCGTCCCTGATCGCCTGCTTCATCTTCACGCCGTAGCCCTCGGTGCGGTTGACGATGCCGGTGAACGAGCCGATGCCCGGCATGCCGTAGCCGCCGCCGACCTCGATGTGGTAGCCGCGCGGAAAGCCGAGCTCCTGCTGCTTGTCCCAGCCCCACCACGGCACGTAGAGATGCGAGCCGTAGCCGTCAGAGTTGTAGTGCGGCATGCCCGAGAGTGCAGGCACGGACGCCGACATGCTCGACCCGACGGTGTCCATCAGGTAGCGGCCGACGGTGCCCGACGAGTTCGCGAGCCCCTGTGGATGGCGGGATGACTTCGAATTGAGGAGCAGGCGCGACGATTCGCACGCGCTCGCCGCGAGGACCACGGTGCGGCAGCGGACCTGCTTCTCGCTCCCGTCGGTCTTGTCGATGTAGGAGACCGCGGTGACTTTGCCCGTCGCGTCCGTGACGAGCTCGCGCGCCATCGCGTTGGCGAGGACCTGGACGCGGCCCGTCTTCATCGCCGGGAAGATCTGCACGTAGCTCGAGGCGTAGTTGGACGCCGTCATGCAGCCGCGTCCGCACTGGCCGCAGTAGTGGCAGCCGGGTCGTCCGTTTCTTGGCGAGGTGGTCACCGCCTGTCGCGCGGGCACGGCGCGGATATTCAGCTTCGCGCACGAGCGTTGCACGAGCGTGTCGTGCACGCGCAGGGGCGCCGGCGTGTCGAAGATTCCGTCTGGTGCGCTTCGGATGTTCTCGACCGATCCGACGACGCCGATGAAGGTCTCCGCCTTGTCGTAGTACGGCGCGAGGTCCTGGTAGCTGATCGGCCAGTCGAAGCCCAGGCCGTCGCGCGTGCGGGGCTTGAAGTCGTAGTCGGCGAACCGCAGCGTGACACGGCCGTAGTGATTCGTGCGGCCGCCGAGAATCCGCGACCGGAACCAGGAGAAGTCGCTCCCGGGCGCAACGGTGTAGGGTTCGCCCTCGAGCTGCGCGCCACCGTACGTGGCGCTGTAGGTGAAGCCCGTTGGCCGGCCCGAGTACGCTTCGCCCTTGGGCCCGGCGCCGCGGTGCGGCACGTTGTACGGCCACATGTGTTCTTTGAGGTCCGACATGTTCAACATCGGACCGGCTTCCATCAGGAGCACGGAGACGCCCAGGTCCGCGAGGACCTTGGTGACGGTCCCGCCGCCAGCGCCCGACCCGACCACCACCACATCATGGACGGTCCCCGTCTGTGTCGCCTGCTTCATGCGCTGCCTCCGCCGCGGACGATAACGAATTCTCGCCCGAATCACAATAGGACGATCCCGCGCCGCCGTGGCCGCAATCCGGTGGCATAATTCTCCAGTCTGTCCCCGGCATTGGTCAGGATCAGCTTGGAGTTACAGCCATGTTGGTACGCACTCGAGCGGCTCGTAGTACGGTGCTCATCGGCGCGGCGGCGCTGGCGTCGGCAGCGCTTCTGGCTCAGCAGATCTCCTATCCGCGGACGAAGACGGTCGATCAGGTCGATACTTATCACGGCACGAAGGTGCCCGATCCCTACCGCTGGCTCGAAGACGATAACTCGCCGGACACCCAGGCATGGGTCGAGGCGGAGAACAAGGTCACCTTCCCGTATCTCGAGAAGATCCCGTTTCGGAAACAGCTGACGGCACGCGTCATCGAGCTGAACAACTACGAGAAATACTCCGCGCCGTCGCGCAAGGGGCCGTATTTCTTCTTCAGGAAGAATGAGGGCCTCCAGAATCAGAGCGTGCTCTTCGTCCAGAAGGGAGAGGACGGCAAGCCGGACGTGCTCATCGATCCCAACGCCTGGTCTGCGGACGGGACGGCACGGCTCGCCGTGTTCGCGCCGTCGCGGGACGCCAGATTCGCTGTCTACGGAGTGTCGCGCAGCGGCTCGGACTGGCAGGAATACAAGGTGATGGAGCTTGCCACGAGGAAGACGCTGCCAGACACGATCGCCTGGGTCAAAGTGTCCGGCGTCGCGTGGCACGGCGACGGTTTCTACTACAGCCGATATCCAGCGCCGCTACCGGGTCAGGAGAAGGCGTCGATAAACGAAAACCACCAGGTGTATTTCCACAAGGTGGGCACTTCGCAGGCCGAGGACGTTCTGGTCTATCAGGACGCGGCGAATCCCCAGCGTTTCCACATCGTCGAGACGACCGAGGACGAACGGTTCGCGATCCTCACGGTTTCTGAACGCGGAAAAGGGAAGGACGGCAACGCTCTGTACGTCCGCGACCTGTCGAAGGGCGAGGCCACGTTCAGGCCGGTTGTCTCGGTCATCGACGACGATTCGTATGACATCGTCGACAACGTTGGCGACAAGCTGCTCCTTCGGACGAACCGGAAAGCGCCGAATTGGCGAGTGGTTCTCGTCGATCCCGCGCATCCGGAGCAGACGAACTGGAGAGACGTTCTTCCTGAGAAGCTCGAACCCCTCGACACCGTCTCCGCAGCAGGTGGAAAGCTGTTTGCCACCTACTTGAAGGACGTGATGACCCGTGCGTACGTCTACAGGTTGGACGGCACGCTCGAGAACGAGGTAGCGCTGCCAGGGCCCGGCAGCGCGGGCGGGTTCGGCGGCCCCCACGACGCGCCATTCGTGTTCTACACCTTCAACTCGTTGAACGTGCCCCCCTCGATCTACCGCTACGACATCGCGACGCGCCGGAGCACCGTCTTCCGTCGGCCGAAGGTCCCCGGCTATAGCGACGATGCGTTCGAGACGACGCAGGTGTTCTATCCGAGCAAGGACGGTACACGGATTCCAATGTTTCTCGTCCATCGCAAGGGGCTCGAGCTCGACGGGAACAATCCCACGCTCCTTTATGCGTACGGTGGCTTCAACATCGTGGAGTCGCCGACGTTCAGCGCCGCCCGCCTCGCGATTCTCGAGCAGGGCTTCGTTTACGCGTCGGCGAATATCCGTGGCGGTGGCGAATACGGCGAAAAGTGGCACGAGCAGGGGATGAAGCTCAAGAAGCAAAACGTCTTCGACGACTTTATCGCCGCGGCCGAGTGGCTCATCGACAAGAAGTACACCTCGTCTGCGCGGTTGGCGATTCAGGGCGGATCGAACGGCGGTCTGCTGGTGGGCGCGGTGATGAACCAGCGTCCTGAGCTCTTCCGGGTTGCCATACCGCAGGTGGGCGTCATGGACATGCTGCGCTTCCACAAGTTCACCATCGGCTGGAACTGGATAGCGGACTACGGATCGAGCGACAAGGCCGACGAGTTCAAGGCCCTCTATGCTTACTCGCCCCTGCACAACATCAGGCCTGGCGTCACGTACCCCGCCACGCTCATCACCACCGCAGACCATGACGATCGCGTCGTTCCGGCGCATTCGTTCAAGTACGCGGCCACGCTACAAGCCCTGGCGAAGCCCGACAGGCCCATCCTCATCCGAATCGACACCAAGTCGGGCCACGGCGCCAGCAACCTTACCAAACAGCTCGAAACGACCGCCGACATCTATTCGTTTGTCATGTATAACCTGGGGAGTCAGATACCACAGTCGCCAGTCTTCAGTCGACGGTCGTTAGTCGCAGTCGTTAGTCGCAGTCGACAGTCGCAGTCGACAGTCACAGTCGACAGTCAGTGCTCGTGGGCACAGAGGAGCGTACATGGTGCGTGTCAGTCGGCGGGCGTTTCTCGGAGGGACTGTTGCGGCCGGCGCGCTGCTGTGGGTCGCGCCGCCCGGCTTCGCCGCAGACGGCATGTATGTGTCCCTCAACGGCTCGCTCACTCGCCAGATGCCGTGGCCGGATTTCGCGCGTCTGGCCGGAAAGCTCGGCTACGGCGGCGTCGACGTCAACTTCAACGCAGCCAAGACCGACGGCGTCGAGGCCACGCGCGCACTTCTGAAGGAAGCGAACGTCAAGCCTGCGGTGTGCAACCTGCCGCTACCCTTCCTGACCTCGGACGAGGCGGCATTTCAGAACGGGCTGAAGCTCCTCGACGAAAACGCGCAGTTTGCGGCGGCGATTGGGTTGAACCGGATGATGGCCGTCCTCTCTCCCGCGAGCCCGGCGCCGAAGGACGAACGCTACAAGTTCGTGAAAGATCGCGTGACGGCCATTGCTGCCGTGCTCGAGCGATCGAAGATCAGGCTGGGCCTCGAGTTCCTGGGGCCTGTGTACTTTCGATCGAACGAAAAATCACCCCACACCTTCATCTACACGCTGCCCGAGACCGCCGCCCTCGCCGCCGAGTGCGGACCGAACATCGGCGTCGTGCTCGACGCCTGGCACTGGCATCACTCGGGAGGAACAACGGCCGACATCCTCGCCGCTGGTAAGTCGCGGATTGTGCACGTCCACGTGTCGGACGCCAAGCCGGCGCCGCCTGAAGAGGTGCGCGACAATCAGCGCCACATGCCGGGCGAGGGGGTCATCGATCTCGTCGGATTCTTCCAGGCCCTGAAGAAGATCGGCTACGTCGACGGCGTCAGCCCCGAGCCGCTCGGCCGCGTGCCGGCTGACATGCCCGCCGAAGAGGGCGCGCGGCTCGGGCTCGAGACGACGCTGGCGGTTATGAAGAAGGCGGGGGTATAGACAGCGGGTTCAGGGTTCAGGGTTCAGGGTTCAAGCAAGAGCTTCGAGTACTTGCTCGAAGGTTTTGAACCCTGAACCTTGAACCCTGAACCTTGAACCACCTTGAACCAGCAAAGCGACGCGCGCTTACGCGCGGAGCCTCCTGTAGTTCTCGAGGCACCGCTTCGCCATCGCGAACTCGCCGTCGGCTCCGGCGATTTCCTGCTCGATGAGGTAGTACTCGATGCCGCCCGTGGCTTCGGCTGCGGCGAAGAGCGCTTTCCACTGCACGTCGCCTTCGCCGAAGGCGACTGCGTAGCCGCGGCCTTCGCCCTTGCCCCAGTCCTTGAGGTGGATGCTCTTGATGCGTCCGGGGTTCGCCTTGATCCACGCGACAGGATCGACGCCAACCTCGACGCACGTGCCCGCGTCGAGCTGCAGCACGACGTCTTTCGGCGTGCCGGCGGCCAGGATGTCCATCGGCCGCGTGTCGCCGACAGGGCGCCACTCGGTCTGATGATTGTGGAAGCCGGTCGCCAATCCGAGCGGTCGCAGCTTCTCCTGTGCGGCCGTCAGCGCCGCGGCGAAGGCCTTCCAGCCGTCGGCATCGACAATCTTGCCCGCGCTGGCGACGATGATCGCCTTGCTGCCGATGATCTTGATTGAGCTCGATCGTCCTCGGCAGGTTGTCGGCGCTCGACGGCCTGGGCGCTGTTGTGCGTCGACAGGCACTTGATGCCGAGGTCGTCGAGCAGTTTGCGGTTGTCCTTGGCCGCTTCTGGCGTCCAGTTGAGGTACGGCGAGTAGAACTCCACCACCTCGTAGCCCATTTTGGCGACGGCCGTCACCGTGGCCTTCAAGTCTTTGGTGAGCTCGCCGCGGACCGAGTACAGCTCGATGCCGACGGGAACTTTCTTCGTCTGCGCCAGCAGGTCGGTGCCCAGAGAGGTAGCGAACGGCAACGCGCCGGCCATGGCCAGGAACGTGCGTCGCGAAAGGTCGTGGTTTCTCATGCTGCGAAAGTAACACAAATGCGACCGGCGCGCGACAGGGGGGCGCTTGGAATGTTCGGGCCTTCTCGTGGTATTGATCGCGCATTATTCTCGCGGTTGGCGGCTCGCTGCTGGCAGTTGCTCGTTGGCGGCTGGCGGCTCGCTGCTCGCGGTTGCTCATTCGCGGCTAACGGGTTGTCAGCGGCTGGCCAGCTGTGAGCGGCTAGCCCCCAGCCCACGACTAGACAACCGCGAGCAGCGAGCCGCCAGCCGCGAACCTGCAACCGCCAGCGGCCAGCAGCGAGCCGCCATCCAGTGAGGCGTGGAATGAAGGGTCGACTCTCGATCATGTGCCTGGTCGTCGCGACTGCGCTCGGCGCGGCGTCGGCGGGCGCCCGCCAGGCCGCCTTTCACACCCACAACGACCGCTTTCCGCCACCGCGTCTGACGACGCTCGACGCGTGGAAGGCGCGGGCCGAGTATCTGCGCCAGCACGTGCTCGCGTCTGCCGGTCTGCTCCCGCTCCCGGAGAAGACGCCTCTGCATCCATCGGTCTTCGGCGAGGTTGCCCGTACGGGCTACCGTGTCTCCAAGGTGTATTTCGAAAGCCTGCCGGGGTTTTTCGTGACGGGGAATCTGTACCGGCCCGACGGCGACGGGCCATTTCCAGCCGTGCTGTCGCCGCACGGTCACTGGACTTACGGACGGCTCGAGAATACGCAGACGACGTCCGGGCCCGCGCGCGCCATCGGCCTCGCCCGTCAGGGCTTCGTCGTCTTCAGCTATGACATGGTCGGCTACAACGACAGCCAGCAGCTGCCGCACACGTTTGGCAGCCGCCGCGAGCATATCTGGGGACTGAGCCTGGCCGGACTGCAGCTGTGGAACGGTATCCGCGCGCTCGATTTCCTCGAGACGCTGCCGTACGTGCGCCGCGACGCGCTCGCCGCGACCGGCGAGTCCGGCGGCGGCTCGCAGACGTTCCTCCTTGCGGCGGTCGACCAGCGCGTGAAGGTCGCGGTGCCGGTGAACATGATCTCGCTACACATGCAGGGTGGGTGCCTGTGCGAGAACCCGCCCGGTCTCCGCGTCGAAGCCACGAATGTCGACATCGCGGCGACGATTGCGCCGCGCCCGATGTTGATGATTTCCGCGACCGGAGACTGGACCGCCGAGACGATGGAGGTCGAGTATCCGGCGATGCGCGCCGTCTACGAACTGTTCGGGGCCGCGGACCGTGTGCAGGCGGTCCGCATGACCGCCGAGCACAACTACAACAAGGACAGCCGCGAAGCGATGTACGCCTGGATGGCGCGGTGGCTGCAGCAGACACCGCCTGACATCACACCCGACATCAAGATTGTCGAGCGCAGCTTCACCGTGGAGCCCTTGTCCGACCTGCTCGTGTTTCACCGGCGCCCGTTGCCGGCCGAGGCCGTGACCGCCACCCAGTTGACCGATGAATGGATCGCGGCCGCGAAGCGGCAGCTCGGAACGACGCCGTCGCCGGATACCATCGCGGCTCTGCGGCATGCCCTCGGCTTTCCGTCGGCCGCTGGCGCTCCGGCCGCGTTCAACCGGACGGTGCTCCTCGCGCACAGCGACCCCGCGGTCGGGAAAACCCTCGCGAACGCCGCCTTCCCGGTCCGGCCGATCGCGTTCACGCCGTTCGACGTCGCCGCTGCCGCGAAGATCCAGCACTTCGACACCTACAACCGCACCGCCGCCAGCCAGCAGGTCGCCGACATCGTCGCCGCCGTGCGCGCGAATCCCGGCGCCGCGATCGTGGCCGACGGCGATGCGGCGCTGGCCGCGCTCCTGGCGTCAGCCGTCGCGCCAGTTCCCGTGGCCATTCTCGACGTCGGACGGTTCGACTCCTCGAACGACGCCGGCTACCTGGAACGCCTGTACATTCCGGGCCTCCGCCGCGCGGGGGATCTGCAGACCGCCGCCTCGCTCGTTCGGGGAAGAGTCGTCGCCCACAATGCCGGCGATCGCTTCTCCGTGACCGGAATCGAAGTGCAGTCCCGTGCGTTGACGGCCGGAGAGATCACGGCGGCGCTGCGCCAGGCGGCTTCCCGGCGCTGATAGTGCGGCTCGCGGCTCGCTTCTGGCTGTTGCAGGGCCGTAGATCAGGGTTACTCGTTCGCCGCCCACCGCCAACATCAAGCCAAAAGTCGCGAATAAGCAACCGCGAGAAGCGAGCCGCCAGCCGCCAGCCGCAAACCAGCAACCGCGAGCCGCCAGCCGCGAGCCCCATGGGGTGCACGTGACCTGGCGGCTGGTATTCCTGGTGTATATATATTAATATCTATATATATGCCAACGCCCTTGCAGGTCCTCAAGAGCGACTTCTTCCGGGCGCTGGCGCATCCGACGCGCATCAGCATTCTCGAACGGCTGGTTCAGGGCGAGCGCTCTGTCCAGGATCTCCAGAGTGCGCTCACGCTCGATCAGCCCGTGGTGTCCCAGCACCTCGCCGCCCTTCGCGCCAGAAACGTCGTCACGGTGCGGCGGGAAGGCACGCAGGCCTACTACGCCCTGCGCAGTCCGCTCGTCGCCGACCTCCTGCGGGTGGCGCGCGACTTCCTGAACCATCACCTGTCCGAGAGCCAGTCCCAGAGCCAATCGATGTTGCGCGAGCTCAAGCGCGAGGACCGGAAGGGATGAGGATCAGCACCATGTACCGAGGCCTGGCTGCCGAAGTCGGTTCTCGCGCTGCGGGATTACGACCGCGCCACCTTCCGCCACGATCTCATCGCCGGGGTCACCGTCGGGCTGGTCGCGCTGCCGCTCGCCATGGCCTTCGCCATCGCCTCTGGCCTCACGCCTCAGGCCGGCATCTACTGCGCGATCGTCACCGGCTTCATCATCTCGGCGCTCGGCGGATCGCGCGTCCAGATCGGCGGCCCGACCGGTGCCTTCGTCGTCGTCGTCTCCGGGCATCGTCGCCCAGCACGGCGTCGCGGGCCTGTTCATGTGCACGATGATGGCGGGCGTCATGCTCGTCGATCCTCGGCGTGACCGGAACGGGAACCGCCGTCCGCTTCATCCCGCGCCCGGTCGTGATCGGATTCACGAACGGCATCGCGGTCCTCATCGCGAGCACGCAGATCCGGGACTTCCTCGGGCTTCGCATGGCCGAGAATCCCGGCGAGTTCCTCGGCCGCCTCGCCGCGATTGGCCACCATCTGGACACGATCACCCCCGCCGCCGTCGGTCTGGCGGTGATGACGCTGCTGCTCGTGCTCGGCACCAACCGTTTCGTGAAGGGGATTCCCGGCACCGTGGTCGGCCTGATCGCCGGAACCGCCGTCGCCTGGGTGGCCCAGCTGCCGGTGGAGACCGTGGCGTCGCGGTTCGGTGCCGTCCCTGCGGGCCTGCCGGCATTCCACATCCCGCCGTTTCGGCCGTCGCTGATCCTCGCGCTGCTCTCGCCGGCCCTCACCGTCGCCATGCTGGGGGCGATCGAGTCGCTGATGTCGGCGGTGGTCGCCGACCGCATGAGCGGCGATCGGCACAATCCGAACGTCGAGCTCATTGCGCAGGGCGTCGCCAACATCGTCTCGCCGATGTTCGGCGGGTTGCCGGCGACGGGCGCCATTGCCCGCACCGCGACCAACGTCCGATCGGGTGCGCGGACACCGATGGCCGGGATGATTCACGCGGTGACGCTGCTCGGCCTGCTGCTCTTCGGCGCGCGCCTGGCCGGGCACGTGCCGATGGCCGTGCTGGCCGCCATCCTGTTCGTCGTCGCGGCGAACATGGGGGAGTGGCACGAGATACCGCTGCTGCTGCGGCAAACCAAGACCGACGTGGCCGTGTGGGTGACCACGTTTGCGCTCACCGTCCTGGCCGACCTGACGGTCGCCGTGGAAGTTGGGATGATCCTCGCTGCGCTCCTCTACATCCGGCGCGTGTCCAGCACGACGACGGTCGATCAGGTGACTCCCGAATACCTGAAAGAGGGCCGGGTGCACATCCTTCAGGACAAGCACATTCCCGACTACGTGACGATCCTGCGCATCCACGGTCCGTTCCTCTTCGGCACGACCGACAAGCTTCAGAGCGTGGTCGACAGGATTGATGAACTGACGCCGATCGTGATCTTCCGACTGCGGAACATGACGGCGATCGATGCCACCGGGCTGCGCGCGCTGGAGGATCTGACCGTGCGGCTGCGAGCGTCGGGCCGTGCGGCCATCTTCTGCGGCGCGCGGGACCAGCCCCGAGCGGTGATGGAGCAGGCGGGCTTCATCGATCTGGCGGGCGCCGAGAACGTGTGCCCCAACGTCGACGCTGCCCTCACGCGGGCGCAGTCCGTCCACGATCGCCTGTCCATCGCCAGCTGAGTCTCCTTCCGCGCTTCGCTCACTCCCGACGCAGGGCGATGACCGGATCGATCCGCGATGCTCTCCAGGCGGGCAGATAGGCAGCCGCCGCAGCAACCGTCACGAGCAGCAGGATCGACGCGGCGAACGCGATCGGATCGGTCGGCTCGACCGCATAGAGCTGGGCGCGGACGAGCCGGACCAGTATCCACGCCGCTGCGAAACCGGCGACCGCGCCGGCGAGCACGGTGGCCACGCCTTCTCTCAGGACGATGCGGCGAATGGCTGATGGAGGCGATCCGAGTGCCATGCGCAGGCCAAGCTCGGGCGTCCGCTGGGTGACTCCGTACATCATCAACCCATACAGGCCGATGCACGCGAGCAGCAGGGCAAAGCCGCCGGCGTAAGTGCTGAGCATGGCCAGCAACCGCTCGCGCGACAGCGACTCGCGCGTGCGGGCCTCGAGTGTCGTGGTCTGGAACAGGGTCAAGATCCTCGGCTACGCTTGTCACAACTGCGCGGGCCGAACGGACCGCGTCGGAGGCGGATCCCGCGTAGCGGACCACAACGGTTGGCGCATATCCGATGTCTGGTGATTGCAGCATCGCGAAATATGCGACATCTCTCGGTGCGTCCCTGATGTTCGCGTATCGCGTGTCTCTGGCGACGCCGATCACGTCGTACTCGCCGTCGACGGTGACGAGCCGCTGCCCGATCGGATCCCCAGCGAATCTGGCGGCTAACTGCTCGCTGACAATCGCGACGCCCGGCGAGCCGATGCGGTCGCGCGCGTCGAAGTCCCGCCCGGCGAGCAGCGGAATACGCAGGGTCGCGAAGTAACCTGGCGCCGTGAGGTTGTACGCGATCTCCAGGCGCCGGTCGTCGGGAAACGCCGTCGCCCCGGCCTGTGTCACGAGGGTCCCGAAATAGTAGCTCGTGCTGACCGGCGCCACGACCGACGCGCTGACGCTCGTGGCACCTGGCATCGCGCCCACGGCGTCGAGCACCGACTGATACGTCCGCGTGCGCTCCGGCCCGCGTTTGCCGGAGAGACCTGCATCGATCGAGAACATCACGACGTTGGTCCGGTCGTAGCCCGGATCCAGTGTCCAGAGGTTCTGCAGGGTTCGAACGAAGAGCGCCGCGAACACGACGAGCACCAGCGATAGAGCGGCCTGCGCCCCAACGAGGCCGCGTTCGAGCCATCGCGTGCGCGGTCCGAGCGGCGCACGGCCGGCGGAACGTGGCATGCCCGCCGTTGCCCGCAGCGCCGGCATCAGCCCGAACAGCACTGAGGTCACGACGCTCATGAGAATCGCAAACCCGATGGCGCGCGCATCGGGTGACAGGTCGATCGGCAGCGTCCCATCGGACGCCAGCGCGATCCGGAGGAGGGTACAGGCTCGCCCACCAGGACAGCGCCAGGCCCAGTACACCGCTGATGACGGCAATCACCAGCGACTCGGTCATGAGCTGGCGCACGACTCGCCAGCGTCCGGCGCCGATAGCCAGCCTGGTGGCGATCTCGACCTTGCGCGCTTCGGATCGCGCCAGCAGCAGCGTCGCAACGTTCAGGCAGGCGAGGAGCATCACGGTGGCGAGCATCATCAGCAGGACCAGCAGCCAGCGCTCGTAGAGCGCGCCGGAGCCGGCTCACGCCGCCCCACGCTCCGGGCTCGACGAACAGGCGGGCCTCCCGCGCGACGCGCGCAGCGAACGCGTCGTCGGGCGCAGCCTGGGCGACCGACGCGTTGACCTGGGCAAAGATGCAGTTTCAGGTCCTCAGCCGCCTGCTCGATCGGTATACCCGGCCGGACGCGCCCCATGATCTCGATCCACGTGGAGAAGGCGTCGTTCCAGTCGCTGCGGCGCCCTTCGAGGCGCTCGCCGGCGCGAAGCGGGATGATGACATCAGACGACGCGCCGACGTTGATGCCGGCAAAGCCTCGCGGCTCGACGCCGACGATGGTGAAGGGCACCTGGTTCAGCGAAATGGCCGCGCCGATGACGGCGGGGCTTCCGGCAAACCGTCGCTGCCAGTAGCCATGGCTGATCACCGCAGCAGCCGATCCCGGGTGATCGTCGTCGGCGGTCAGCAAGCGGCCGAGCGCGGGCCTCAGGCCCAGCGTTCGATAATAGTCACCGCTGACGCGAGTGCTTGCCCCGATATCTTCTTGGCCCTGGACGAGCAGGCTGACGCGCGGCGTGCGCGTCCAGGCGAACAGCCCGTCGAGCGTCTGGTTGGTGTCCCGCATCGCCGCGAAATGCGGGTAGGGCATGAACTTGTTCGAGTGGGCCCCGTCGCGGCGAACGAGAGCGAGATGAGCCGGCCAGGTTCGCGAACCGGGAGCTCACGCAGGACGATGGCGTCGAAGAGCGAGAAGATGGCGCCGGTCGCGCCGATGCCGAGCGCCAGAGAGCCAACGCTGAAGAGCGCAAAGACGCGGTTGCGGCGCAGGAGGCGAATGGAGAAATGGAGATCCTGGACGACGGCTTCGAGAGCGGTCCAACTCCGCGTGCTTTTGGCGATCTCAGTCACTCGCGCCACGTTCCCGAAGTCACGGCGGGCGGATGCGCGCGCTTCGGCCGCGGGGACGCCGGCTTCGACGCGCAGCCGCTCCTCTTCCGCGAGGTGAAACCGGACTTCGTCGGCAAGGTCCCGGTCGTCCTCGGCCCGCCGCCACACGCGCAGCTGCAGCCGCTTCCACAGGCGCTTCAAGCCGGTGGCCATGAGTTGACCCGTCCTTTCCAACGCTGAACCTTGAACCTTGAACCTTGAACCCTGAACCCTGAACCTGCTTACGCCGGCTTCATGACGCGTCCAATGACTTCGACGATCCGATTCCAGCGCGACTGCTCCGCGGCGAGCTGCTTCTTGCCGGCGGCGGTGAGCCGGTAGTATTTGGCGCGCTGCCGGTTGTCGCTCATCTTCCAGTCCGCGTCGATCCATCCCTGCTTCTCGAGGCGGTGGAGCGCCGGATAGAGCGAGCCGTGATCGATCTGCAGCGCGTCCTCCGAGCTGGCGCGGATGGCGAGGCCGATGCCATGACCGTGCTGCGGGCCCCACTGGAGCGTGCGCAGGATGAGCATGTCGAGCGTGCCCTGGACCAGTTCGATGCGGTTCTCGTAACGCGAGCGCTTTGCCATAGGTAGGAGGCAATCTACCACCACAGGTGGTCAAGCGTCTACTACCAGGGCGGAAGGGGCGGGATGGACCTACTGCAGGGCCACGGAGCAGTGATATCGTCTCCGCATGAACAGCCCTGCGGCTCGTACGGTACCCGACGGCTCCCTTCCCGCCAGCCATGGCGAGCTCCCGCGCTGGGACGTCGCCGACCTGCCGGCGCCACCGCCGTTCAACGCGGGCAACCTCTTCAAGATCATCGGTCCCGGCGCGATCATGGCGGCGACGTCGATCGGCGGGCGGGGAGTGGCTCGTCGGTCCAGCCGCGGCGGTCAAGTACTCGTCCTCGATCTTCCTGATAGCGACGATCGCGATCCTGCTGCAGATCATCTTCAACCTCGAAGCCATTCGCTACACCCTGTATACCGGGGAGCCGATCTACGGCGGCATCATGCGCCTCAAGCCGGGGGCGAAGTTCTGGGCCGCCTTCTACACCCTGATCGGCTTCTTCCAGCTTGGCTGGCCCGCGCTCGCCGGCAGCGCCGCGGCGACGCTGATGGGGGCGTGGATGGGACGCATGCCCGGCGCGCCCGACCAGGCGGCGCAGGCCTGGGTCGCCACCGGCCTCATGCTCTTCGTCGTCCTGATCCTCTCGTTCGGCGGCACCATCGAGCGGATGCTCGAGTACTTCGCTTGGACGATGCTTGGGGTGGTGTTCCTGTTTCTCATCGTCATCAACATCGCCTTCGTGCCGATGGCGCACTGGTGGGAGACCTTTCGTGGCTTCTTCAGCTTCACCGGTCTCCCGCAGCCGATTGACTGGGGCCTCATCGGCGCGCTGGCGGCCACCGCCGGTTCGGGCGGCATCGGCAACCTGACGGTGACCAACTGGGTTCGCGACAAGGGCTTCGGGATGGGCGCCAAGGTCGGCGCCATTCCCAGCGCCGTCGGCGGCCACGCGATACAGCTCACGCACGTCGGTACCGTCTTTCCCGCCACGGCTGAGAACCTGGTGCGCTGGCGCGAGTGGATGAAGTACGTGCACGCGGATCAGCTGTGGGTCTGGGGCCTCTTCTGCTTCCTCGGCATGTTCCTCAACGTGAACCTGGCCACCGCCATCATCCCCCACGGCACCGACCTGCAGGGCCTCGCGGCTGGCGCCTACCAGGCCGAGTATCTCAGCAAGATCTGGCCCGGCTTCTGGTTCCTCACGCTCTTCAACGGCTTCTGGATTCTCTTCAAGACCCAGCTCGGCAACACCGACATCCTGGTGCGCACGATCACCGACGCCGTGTGGATGTCGAGCAAGCGCGCGCGCGAGTGGCAGATGGGGATCCGTGCGATCTACTACGGGATTCTGCTGGCGTTCTCGGTCTGGGGCGTGTTCGTGATCCGCTCGGCGTCGCCGTTTCAGCTTTTCAAGATCCTGGCGAACATGGCCGGCATCGTCCTGCTCATCGCCGGCATCCAGATCTTTCTGGTCAACCGCCGCTTTCTCCCCAAGGCCGTGCGCGCGCCGCTGTGGCGGGAGATTGGTCTTCTGGCGTGCTCGGCGTTTTACGCGTTCTTTGCCTATTTCGTCGTGAGGGATCTGTTGAGGTCGATGTTTTAGCGCGAGGGGCCATTCGAAGTGGACGGAGGCAACGGGATCAACACGGAGAAACGGAGCGAACGAAGACGCACGGAGGCTGTCGAGGCGCGTCGACCAGCAGACCGGTCGCGTCGCCGGCCAACGGCCGGCGAGTGGCATCGAGAGGGTGACGCAACTCAAAGCACCCGATGAGTTCTTTGGTGCTTTGAGTTGTGTCACCCTCTCGATGCCGCCCGCGCTTCGCGCGGCGCGACCGGTCCTTCGTTCGTCTCCGCTGTCTCCGTTCCTCCGTGTTGAACCCGTTACCTCCGTCAACTCCGTGGCGAAGGAAGGAAGGGATTTCTGGTAACCCGGAAGGGCGATCACGTCGACGTCTATCACGGCACGACCGTCCCGGATCCGTATCGCTGGCTCGAGGACGATACGTCAGCCGAGACGGCAGCGTGGGTCGAGGCGCAGAACAACGTCACGCTTCCGTACCTCGAACGCATTTCCTTCCGAGCGGCTCTCCAGGCGCGCGTGCTGCAGCTGAACGACTACGAGAAGTACTCGGCGCCGCTGCGCAAAGGACCGTACTTCTTCTTCAGCCGGAACACCGGCCTGCAAAACCAGAGTGTCCTGTTCATCCAGCACGGGCTCGACGGACCGCCCGAGGTCCTGATCGATCCGAACACGTGGTCGTCAGATGGCACGGTGAGCCTCAGCGTGTTCGCGCCATCGAAGAACGCGACGCACGCCGTCTACGGCATCTCTCGCAGCGGCTCTGACTGGCAGGTCTACAAGGTGATCAACCTTGCCACCAGGACAGTCCTCGACGACACGCTCGAGTGGGTCAAGGTCTCGGGCGTCGCGTGGCACGGTGACGGGTTCTTCTACAGCCGGTACCCGGCGCCGCCGCCGGGCCAGGAGAAGGCGTCGATCAACGAGAACCATCAGGTCTTCTTTCACCGGATTGGCACGCCGCAGGTGCAGGACGTCCTCGTCTACGAAGACCCGTCGAACCCGCAGCGGTTTCATACCGTTCAGACGACAGAGGACGAACGGTTCGCGATCCTCACGATCTCCGAGCGCGGCAAGGGCACAGACGGCAACGCTCTGCACGTCAGCGATCTTTCGAAGCCGGCGCGGACGTTCACGCCGCTCATCCCGGCGATTTCAGACGACTCGTTCGGCGTTGTCGACAACATTGGCGACAAATTGCTCGTGCAGACGAACCGCCGCGCGCCCAACTGGCGAGTCGTCCTGATCGACCTGGAACACGCTGACGAGGCGAAGTGGACCGACGTCCTACCCGAGCGCCCCGAGCCGCTGCAGGGTGCGGGCACGGCGGGAGGCAAACTCTTCGCCACATACCTGAAGGACGTGACGACGAGAGCCTACGTGCATGGACTCGATGGCACGTTCGAGAACGAAGTGGCGCTGCCTGGTCCTGGCGCCGCCGCCGGATTCGCAGGCTCGCACGACGACGCGTTCGTGTTCTACACGTTCAATTCGCTGAGCGTGCCGCCGACCATCTACCGATATGACATCGCGACGCGCACGAGCGTCGTGTTCCGCCAGTCGCATGTGCCAGGCTACGACCCCGAGGCGTTCGAGACCACGCAGGTGTTCTACCGCAGCAAGGACGGCACGCATGTGCCGATGTTCCTGGTTCACCGCAAGGGACTGCAACTCGACGGCACGAACCCCACGCTGCTCTACGGCTACGGTGGCTTCAACATCGTCGTGTCGCCGACCTTCAGCGCCGCGCGGCTCGCGATTCTCGAGCGCGGAGTCGTCTTTGCGTCAGCGTGCCTGCGCGGCGGCGGGGAGTACGGCGAGTCATGGCACCAGCAGGGCATGAAGCTGCGGAAGCAGAACGTCTTCGACGACTTCATCTCCGCCGCCGGGTGGCTCATCGACAACCAGTACACTTCCTCGTCGCGGCTGGCGATTCAGGGCGGGTCGAACGGCGGGTTGCTCGTCGGCGCGGTGATGAACCAGCGGCCGGAGCTGTTCCGCGTCGGGATTGCGCAAGTCGGGGTCATGGACATGCTGCGCTTCCAGAAGTTCACCATCGGGTGGAACTGGATCGCCGACTACGGATCGAGCGACGATCCGGACGAGTTCCGGGCGCTCTACGCTTATTCGCCGCTCCACAACATCAGGCCGGGCGTGAAGTATCCGGCCACCCTCATCACGACTGCCGATCACGACGATCGTGTCGTTCCGGCGCACTCGTTCAAATACGCCGCGGCGCTGCAGGAGCTCGCGAGCCCGGAGCAGCCCGTCCTCATCCGGATCGAGACGCGCTCCGGACACGGGCCGAGCAATCTCACCAAGCAGCTCGAGACCACGGCCGACGTATACGCGTTCATGCTCTACAATCTGGGCGTGACATGACCGCCGGTCCCGAGAATGTGTCGACGCACGGCCAGGTCACGATGGGCACGATGGCACGCATGAGCTCGATGAGTTAATTGAGCCGTCACATCGTGGTCATCGTCTCATCGTGTTCATCGTGAGTGGCGTCAGCCGCGTTGTGACGTTCGAAAGATCGGTCCATTAAACGGAGACTACGCCACATGACGACACGAGCCCGTATGCTCTCGACGATTCTCGGCCTTGGTGTTATGGCCGGTCTGTGCGCCCGCACGCCCGTGCCCGTCCGGGCTGAATCGCGGCAGGCGCCGCAGCCGCCGACAGGTCAGCGCCAGCCCGGCACGTATCCACTGGGGCCGGACTCGCTTCCGCAGGACGGCGTGCCGAAGGGCAAGCTTGACGGTCCGTTCCTCTTCAAGAGCCAGATCATCGCGGGTACGGTGCGGCGCTACTGGATTTACGTGCCCGCGCAATACACCGGCACGACACCGGCGAACGTCCTGGTGTTTCAGGATGGCCAGCGCGCGACCAATCCGACCGGCTCGCTGCGCGTGCCGCAGGTCCTCGAGAACTTGATCCACAAGAAGGACATCCCGGTCACTATCGGCATCTTTATCACGCCCGGCCAGCGCGGTGACGCGTATCCGGAAGATCTCGGAACCGGAAATCCGAACAATCGCGCTGCCGAGTACGACTCGCTGAGCGACGCCTACGCGCGGTTCATCGTCGACGAGATGCTGCCGGAGGTCGCCAAGACCTACAACCTTACTAAGGATCCAGCGGCTCGCGCGATTGGCGGCACGAGCAGCGGCGCCATCTGCGCGTTCACCGTCGCCTGGCATCGGCCGGATCAGTTCAAGAACGTGATCAGCATGATCGGGAGCTACACGTCGATTGGTTACCGCCCAGCGCAGGACGGCCAGCCGATGGTGCCGGGCGGCGACCTTTACCCGACTCTCATCAGAAAAAACCCGATCAAGCCGATCAAGATCTTCCTGCAGGACGGTTCGGCCGATCTCGACAACCTGCATGGCAGCTGGTTCCTGGCGAATCAGCAGATGCTCGCCGCATTCAATTACGCGAACGCGACGGCCGACGCCAAGAAAGTGCCCGGTCCTCGGTACGAGGTCAAGTACGAGTGGGGCGATGGGGCGCATTCCGATGCCCATGGGGGATCGCTGCTTCCGGATATTCTTCGCTGGATGTGGACACGGTAGTTCTTGGACGGGACGCGGATCTCGCGGATCGCGTGAGTACTTGAATGTGAACTGGCAGCCGGACGTAGTCAGGCTGCCCCGACGAGAGACCACCCGGATCCGCACGCCACCTGAGCAATTCAACGCGTGCTGATCCCGGTGGTTTCTCGTCGGGACCGCGCCAATGGCGCGGCCGGTTCAGTAGTGTCGTCACATGACTAGGCAGCGATCCGCGTGTTCCGCGTCCCGTGAAATTGCCATTGTGAAGTGATCCAGCGTCCACTCTGGGCGATCCGTGTCGACTGGTAGAATCCCCACGCATGCGTCAACTGCCCTCCATCGTCCTATCTCTCGCCTTTGCGGCGTCTGTGGCTGTGCCGGCGCTTTCCCAGAAGGACCAGCGGCCCCCGTTGACCGCCGTGGATATCGATGCCATCACGCAGCTGGTGATGCTCGAAGACACGCGGCAGTTCGACGAGGCGGTGTTGACGAAGCTGGTGACGTCGGCGCACCCGGAGGTCCGGCGTCGGGCCGTCGTCGCGGTGGGGCGGATCGTCAACCCGGCAGGGAAAGCGCTGCTCGTCTCCGCGCGCAAGGACCAGGACGCCGAGATCGTCGCGACGGTGGCATTCGCCACGGGTCAGTTGAAAGATGCTGACGCAGTCCCGTGGCTGTCGGAGTTGCTGACGGGTAGGAGCACGCCGCCTGCGGTCGCGCGCGAGGCGGCTCAGGCGCTCGGCAAGATCCGGACGCCCGCAGCGCGCACCGCGCTGGCGCAGTATCTGATGAATGCATCTCCGGAGCCGGCTGCCGCGCCGGTGGTCGGAGAGGCGCTGCTCGCGATCGGCCGGTTCACCACGCGCGACGATCTTGCGCCGATTCTCCGCTGGACCACGGTCGCCGACGCCGAGATGCGCTGGCGCTCGACTTGGGCGCTCTTCCGGCCGCGCGACCCAGCCGCGGTCCCACGTCTCTACGAGCTTGCTGCCGATGTGTCTGCCGAGGTCCGTTTCTGGGCGGTCCGCGGCCTTGCGCCGGCGCTCGTCACCGAGGCCGGCTTCGACCTGGCGACGGCGTCGGCGCGGCTGCGCGACGCCGTCCGCGATCCGGATCGCCGCGTCCGGACCGAAGCGATGCGCGTGCTCGGGAACTACGACGATGATGCGTCGTTCACGGTAGTGCAGGGCGCCCTCGACTCACCTGACACCTGGCTCTCGGTGTCGGCCGCCGAATCGATGGCGCGGTTCAAGTCTCGAGCCGACGTGGTGGTGCCACGCCTCGTCTCAGCGACCGCGCCGGCGCGACCGACGTCGCTCCGTATCACGGCCCTTGCACCGCTTGCCGCGCTGGCGCCGGACGCGGCGGTCAACGCCGCTGGTGCCCTCGTCCGTTCGTCGAGTACCGGTCGCGCGCGCGACGGCCGTCCAGGTGCTGCAGAAGCTCGGGGAGCCTGGCCGAGCGCGGCTCGAGGCGCTCGCCGCCGATCCTTCGACGAAGGATCTGATTCCTCAACCGGCGAGCAACCAGGGAGCGAGGCCCGCTGCGCCAAAGCGCTCTCCTGACGAATACCGGCGCATCGTCGAACGCTGGATCGTTCCCGACTACAACGGCGCGGCCAGACCGCGAGCGGTGCTGACGACGCCTCGCGGCGAGATCGAGCTGGAGTTGTACCCTGGCGATGCGCCGCTTGGCGTCGAGTATTTCGGTGGCGTCGTCGCGTCCGGCGCGATCGTTGGAACCGAGTTCGGCCGCGTGGTGCCGAACTTCGTCGCGCAGCAGCGGCCGATTCGCGACGCGGTCACGCTGCGGGACGAGGTCAGCCGCCACGGGCTCACGCGAGGTAATCTGAGCTGGGCCTCGGCCGGGCTCGACACGGGTCGTCCGGGCTACACCCTCGGAGTGACGCCCCAGCCCCACAACGAAGGCGATTTTACGGCCCTTGGCCGCGTGACTCGGGGTATGGACGCCGTCGACCGCCTGGAGCTTGGCGACGCCATTACGGCGGCTCGAATGGCCAAATAGCGCGGTCGGTTATGTCGTAATGTCCGCCTTCAGGCGACCGGTCCGGCTGAAGCCGGACCCTACGTACAAATGCCGCGGTCGACCAACACAACCCGTCGCCTCTTCGTCTGGAACGATCATGCGTGATGATCTGAAGGCCGCCTTCCGCTCCTTCAAGTCGTCCAAAACGTTCACGGCCGTTGCCCTCCTCGTGCTGATGCTCGGCATCGGCGCCAGCACGGCGATCTTTTCGGTGGTGGACGCCGTCGTCCTGCGCGGCCTGCCGTTTGACGAGCACGACCGCCTCGTCGCGGTGGGTCAGCGCGGACGCGCCGGGACCGACACCTGACCCGAATCGGGATCCGCTGGCAACTCAGCAGCGCCGCGCCGCAGAACTACACGGACTGGGCGGCCCAGCAACAGGTCTTCGAGTCGATCGCGGCGATCGCCGGCGGGGCCGTCACGCTGCGCGAGCCGGGCGCCGAGCCGGAGGACCTTCGCTCGCAGCGCGTGACGGCGGAGTTTCTTCAACGTGCTTCGAGTGCAACCTGCGATCGGCCGTGCCTTGACGGTCGACGAAGAAGTGGACGGCCGTCACCGGTCGCCGTGCTGAGCGACGGGCTCTGGCGTCGGCGCTTCGGCGCAGATCCAGCATCGTCGGACGGACGATTCCCCTCGAAGGCGGCAACTACGAAGTAGCGGGCGTCATGCCTCCGGAGTTTCGCTATCCGGTCGGCGCCATGCGTCCGACCGACCTCTGGGTTCCCTACGTCGTTCCGACGACGAGCGGATTCGGAACCCGAATACATCAGCATCTACCTCCAGAGCATTGCCCGGCTGAAAGCGGGCGTGTCGGTCGAGCAGGCGCAGGCGCAGATGGACCAGATTGCTGCGGCGCTCGAGGCCGCGCATCCGGCTGGAACAAAGACAAACGCGCATGGCGTCCGGCTGCTTCGCGATCACCTCGTCGGCGCCAATACCAAATCGTGGATGCTGATGCTGCTCGGTGCCGTAGCGATCGTGCTCGCTCATTGCCTGCGCGAACGTCGCCAATCTGCTCCTCGCGCGCGCCAGCTACGCGCGAGCGTGAGGTCGGTATACGCGCCGCGCTGGGCGCCGGCCGATGGCGGCTCGTCCGTCAGCTGATGGTCGAGAGCCTCGTCCTGTCGAGTCGCCGGAACCGTGCTGGCAATCGTCCTCGCGTAGTGGGCAGTGCAGGTGCTGAAGAGCGCGATGCCCGAGGGCGTGCCGCGAATCACCAAATCGCCCTCGACCTGCGTGTGCTGCTCGCGGCCGCTGCGGGCTGTCGCTCGCTGACCGGGCTCGCTCTTCGGCATTCTGCCCGGCGCTGCAGCTGTCGAAGCCCGACCTGGCCCACGCGTTCAAGGACGGCGCGCGCGGCAGCGTGGGCGGCGTCCGTCAGCGTCTTCGCAGCACCTCGTCGTCGCCGAAGTCGCGCTGGCCGTCGTGCTGCTCGTGGGCGCGGCGCTCTTCATCGGCAGCTTCATCACGCTCATGCGAATCGACCCTGGGTTCGACCCGGCAGGGCGTGCTGACCGTGCAGGTCATCCCGCGATTCGTCCCAGGCAAGCACGCACCTGGATTCGTCACTGGCTTTCATGGACATCGTCGAGCGAATCGCCAGGCGTCCGGGCGTGATCACGCATCGACGATCATCCGGTGGCATGCCGCTCGGCGGCAGCATGAGCATCACGACATCACGATGACGGACGGAAGATCGACAACCAGAAGGCATCAGCATCCGCCGCGTGACGCCCGCCTATCACGAGGCGTTGCGGATCCCGCTCAAAGCGGCCGACTGTTCGAGGCGACGGATCGACAAGGCACGACGTGAATGTCGTGATCGTCAACGAGTCCGCCGCCAGGAAGTACTTTCCGGGCGAAGAACCCGATTGGCCGATTGGTCAGACGTCGAAGAGGAGCGCACAATCGTGGGCATTGTCGGCGACGTGCATCAGAGCAGCCTCGAGACCGAACCGCGCACCGAAGCATACGTGCCGATCGGCGCAGGCGGAGGCCTCATTCGGCGAGCTCATCATCAGAACGAGCGGCAATCCCTATCAGGTGCTGCCCGCGGTCAAGGCCGCCGTGCTGGCGCGTCCTTCCCGACGTACCCGCTCCGCAACGTGAGAACGATGGAAGAACTGATTCTCGCGGCGGATAGCGCAACGGCGCCTCAACATGCTCCTGCTGGGCCTCTTCGGCCTGCTGGGACTCGTGATCTCGGCCGTCGGCATCTACGGCGTCATGGCCTATCTCGTCGCGCAGCGCACGCGGGAGATTGGCGTCCGCATGGCGCTCGGCGCGACGCGGATGAACGTCGTCAGGATGGTCCTCCGTTAACGCGGCGACGATGGTGGCCGTCGGGCTGGCGATCGGCGGCGTAGGCGCCTGGTATCTCAGCGCGGCCGCGAAGACGTTCCTGTTCCGGCTCGAGTCGAACGATCCGCGGGCGTTCGTCGTCGCCGTCTCGTCGCTGGCGCTGGCGGCGCTCATCGCCAGCGCCGTGCCCGCCCGGCGCGCGGCCAGCGTGGACCCGATGGTGGCGCTGCGGGCGGAGTAGGGGGTCAGGTCTTGTATTTCAGCATTTCCCGGGGTCAGGTCTTGAATTAAGGCACATGCCCAGCGTGGGAGCTCGGAACTCGGGTTGGGAGCACCCCACGTGGTCCTCCGACGGGCGTGGGAAGACCGCTTGTAGCGGCTCACGCCTTCCAGTCACAATGGGGGCAGGTAAACGAAATTGCAAGAGAGACATCTCCTGGACTCGCCCGACGATGAGGACTTCGCACCTGACCCGGTGATCGAGGCGTTCAAGCGCGACGTCGATCGGACGTTGATTCGCGAGCAGTTGCGGCGCTCCGTGGATGCACGCGTGAAGAACATGATCGCCGCCTTGCGGTTTGCGGAAGCCCTCCGGGATGCCGGGCGCCGGCAACGCGCGACGTGACCGACTTCGAGGGCCTCGTCAAGCGTCTGCGCGGCGCGGACGTGCGGTATGTGCTGATTGGCGGGTTCGCGGGAACGGTCCTCGGTTCTCCCAGGATCACCGTGGATCTGGACGTCGTGTACGCGCGGGACGCAGAGAATCTCGCGTGTCTTGCGCGCGCCCTGGAACCTCTCTCGCCTTACCTGCGCGGCGCGGCGGCCGGCCTTCCCTTCCGACTCGATGCGGCGACGCTCGCGCGCGGCCTGAACTTCACGCTGACCACCAGCATGGGCGATATCGATCTGCTCGGCGAGGTCGTCGGCGGTGGAACCTACGAGCAGCTTCTCCCGCACTCGAGCCGGCTTCGTGTCTTCGACACCGATATCGATGTCGTGACGCTAGTCCAGTTGATTCGGCTCAAGCGTGCCGCCGGGCGGCCCAAGGATCTCGAGGCACTCGCCGAGCTCGAGGCACTGCTCGACGAGCAGCGTGGCAAGGCATGAGACGCCGAAGCCACAAGACTGCGGGACGCGCCCGCTCGCGGCTCAGATCCCTCAGCATTTGTCCGATCAGGTCAGGTGGGGTCAGACCCTCGTCTGACCCCGCTCTGACACTGCCGTGACTTAGCGGCGCGCTCTCCGGCAATACACGGCGATTCCGCGGCACTGTCCGGGAAGGAGCAGCGCGGCCTGCAGACTTTCCGCGGCAACGGCAACGGCACCGCCTCTCCAAACCGAAACCAAACAGAAACCACACACGGCACCCATCGGCGCCCACCATAATGACCTGGACATGAGGCTCGGAGACTGGATCCGGCCGCCACGGCATCTGCTCGTCCTGTTCGTCGCGCTGACGGCCGTCTCGGCCGCCGCGCTGGGGTGGTCGAGCTGGAAGCTCGTGCGCCAGGACCGCGATCTGGCCAGGCAACGGGCGCAGGAGCGGCGCGACAGCGCCGCGGCGCTCGCCGTCGGCTCCCTGCAGCGGACGCTCGACTCTCTCGACGCTCAACTGACGACGCTGGCTTCGGTGCCGACGACTGACTTGGCCAGCCGCGCCTCGGACTACGCCCGCACCTTGCCCGACGAAGCCGTGCTGCTCGTCGTGCGGGCCGACGAGGTCGCTGCCTACCCAGCCGGCCGGCTCTTGTATTACCCGGTGGTGCCCCGAGTCGCGGACGTCCCCGCGTCGACATTCGCGGCCGTCGACGTGGCGGAGTTCCAGCAGAACGATCACGCGAAGGCGGTGTCGCTCCTACGGCCCATGGCGACCTCCGGGCCGCCAGCCATTCGCGCCGAGGCGCTTCTTCGCATCGCCCGGAATCTACGGAAGGCGGGTCGTCGGCAGCAGGCGATCGAGACCTACGGGGAATTGGCGCGGCTGGGTGATGTCCGCATAAGCGACACCAACAGCGCGCCCGCGGAGCTCGTCGCCAGGGCCGCGATCTGCGACCTTCTCGCGGAGCAGGACGACGGCAATCGCCTCGTCTCCGAGGCTCGCGCGCTGCACACGGATCTTCAGCGCGGTCGATGGCGCGTGCTTCGATCGGTGTACGACTTCTACTCGGCGAGCGCAGGACAGTGGCTCGGCACCCCTGCGGATCCGGATTCGGCGTCGAGCGCATCGTCTCCGGCCGCTCTCGTTCTTTCCGAGACCGCGCGCGAGATCTGGAGCGATCGGCGCGCGAGCGCGCCCGGAGCTGGCCGCGCCGCGCGCTGGGTCGCCGGCACGTCGGTGCTCGTCGTCGAGCGTTCGGCTCAGGCGGCGACCATCGCCGTGGCGGCACGGCCCTCCTTCGTCGAATCGAGCTTGAAGCTGGCCTCGGTGTCCGATGCGTCCGACACGCGGATCACGCTCGCAGACGCCGACGGTCGCCTCGTGATTGGCGCTGCTGTCCCAGACAAGGACTACGCCGTGCGGCTGGGATCGGCCACCGGCCTGCCGTGGACCGTCTACGCCACGGCGGTCGGCGACCCAGTATCCGGTCCCTTCACGCCGAGGAGTCAGATCGTCATCGCCGGCCTTTCCGCGATCGTGCTGCTCATTACCGGGGGCAGCTACCTCATCGCGGATGGAAAAAGAATGGCCGGCGTTTCCGCCGGCCATTCTGTCGTACCGTGGGAGTGTCTACTGACGACTCCCGGTGGTGTTTTGCATATAAGCACCTCCCGGCCGCGACCGTATGGTGTGGCCCCGTGTGCGGGACCTGGTCGCTCAGCCTTTGTTTAAGCACCGTCTCAACGCGCGGCGCTTCCGACGTCACAAAGATAGCACGATGTCAGGCTCAGGGCTCAAGGCTCAGGCAAAACCTTCGCGTACGTGGTCGAAGCTTTGCCTGAGCCCTGAGCCTGAAGCCTGAGCCTTCAGCCCGTCTTGCCGCAGTCTGAGCGGCATGGTATACGTTCCGCCGACTCGTCAATTCTCAGAGGAACAACTGTGATCTCTACTCCCTTGTCTCCGGCGCGCGCGTGCGCCCACGTACTACTGGCCGTAGTTCTCGTTCCATCGCTGGCGTCCGCGCAGCGCGGTGGCGCCGCGAGCGCCGGACCGCAGACGGCGCAACCTGTCGGTGCCCCGCGGTTCGAGTATGTCGGTCCGTCGAGCTCGGGGCGGATCGCCGCGGCGGCCGCAGTCGCCGGGAAGCCAGGCGTCTACTACGCCGGCGCCGCGTCCGGCGGTGTGTGGAAGAGCACCGACGGAGGCACGACGTGGAAGCCGACGTTCGACAACCAGACGTCGCAGGCCATCGGCGCGCTGGCGGTGGCGCAGACCAATCCCGATATCGTCTGGGCCGGCACGGGTGAGGCGTGGGCCGTTCGCGACATGGACATGATGGGCGACGGCATCTACAAGTCGACCGACGCCGGAGAGACATGGACCAGCATGGGCCTGGTCGACACGGGACGCATCGGCACGATTGCGATACATCCGAGCAACCCCGACATCGTTCTCGTCTGCGCGCTCGGCCGCGCGACCGGACCGCAGCGCGAGCGTGGCGTGTATCGCACCGAGAACGGCGGCAAGACCTGGCAGCAGGTGCTGTTCGTCAACGAGAACACCGGCTGCTCCGGCTTGCAGATCTCGCAGCAGGATCCGAACATCGTCCTCGCCGGCACGTGGGAGATCGAGTTGCAGACACACGTGCTGCAAAGCGGCGGCATGGGCAGCGGCATCTACCTCTCGAGAGATGGTGGCCGCACGTTCGCCAGGATCACGCACCCGGGGCTGCCGCGCTCGCCGTACGGCAAGACGGACGTGGCCATCGCGCCGTCCGACGGCAAACGCATGTATGCCTTGATTCAGACCGGTTCGGACGGCGTCAAGGGAGTGAAGTCCGAGGCTCAAGGGTCGCTCTGGCGCTCGGACGATGGCGGCGCTACCTGGAGCTCGGCGAGCTGGGATCGGCGCCTCATCGGTCGCGCCGGCTACTACATCCGAATCCGTGTGTCGCCAGACGATCCGAATCACCTGCTCGTGGCCAACAGCACGCTGTGGCGATCGCGCGACGGCGGGAAGATCTGGGCCGAGGGCGGCGGCGGATGTGGCGACTGCCATGACATCTGGTGGGACCCGAATCCCGGCAATGCCGGCCACTACATCGTTACCGGCGACGGCGGCATGGGCATCTACGGCTCTCCGCTCAATCCGACCGGAAACACCAGCGTGACCTTGCCCATCGGCCAGATGTATCGCGTGACGGTCGACCAGCGGAGTCCCTACTGGGTGTACGCGAGCCGGCAGGACGATGGCAGCATGCGCATCGCGAGCGATCGGCCGATCGTTCCGGCGAACGTGCCGTCATATGCACCGCCCGCCTCCGCTGCCCCCGCTGCACCGGCGGGTGGACGCGGGGGGCGTGGGGGTGGCCGGGGTGGTGGAGGCGGGCGCGGCGCTGGACCGGCGGCGCCCTCGGAGGAAGCCATGCCGTCGTGCGAGTCCGGCTACACGTATCCGGAGCCGAACAATCACCGGTTTGTGTGGGGCACCTGTTACGCCGCGCACGTGGCGACATTCGACGAGTCGAGCGGCCTCAGGCGATCGGTGAGCCCGTGGATGCACACGCTCGATTCCGATCCCGTCGGCCTCAAGTATCGATGTCAGTGGTCGCCGCCGCTGGCGATCGACTGGTTCGACAACTCGGTCTACTTCGGCTGTCAGGTGATCTTCCGCACCCGCGATCGCGGCCAGACGTGGGACGTCATCAGCCCGGATCTGTCCACCGCCGATCCGAGCCGCATTCTGTTTTCCGGCGGCGTCGTCGGCGACAACCTCGGACAGTTCTATGGCGCCGTCATTTCAGCGATCGCGCCGTCGAGAACCCAGCAGGGCGTGATCTGGGCCGGCACCAACGACGGCAAAGTCTGGATCTCCCGCGATGCCGGTCAGAAATGGGTGGACCTAACGAAGAACGTCAATATGCCGCCGTGGGGGCTTGTGCGCCGGATCGATGCGTCACATTTCGATCCGGGCACCGCATACATGGCGGTCGACTACCATCTCGTGGACAACCGGAACCCGTTCCTGTTCAAGACCTCGGATTACGGCCAGACGTGGACGCGGCTCGACGCCAGTCTTCCGAAAGGGCATCCGCTCGACTACACGCTATCGGTCGCCGAGAATCCGCATCGCCGAGGGATGATCTTCGCTGGCACGGGCCACGGTTTCTTCTACTCGCGCGACGATGGAAAGACCTGGACGCAGTTCAAGGACAAGCTGCCGGCGGCGCCGGTCAACTGGATAGAAGTTCCGAAGAACGCGGCCGAAGTCGCGGTCGCGACGTATGGGCGCGGGTCTCTGGATCCTGCGCGACCTCTGGCAGCTCGAGCAAGCCGATACGCTCGGAGCCACAGGCCGAGCTGCAGCTCTACAAGCCGCGGCCCGCGACGTTCAAGACGGCCGGCGGCGCAGCGACGTTTGTCTTCGCGCTCACGTCAGCGCCGGCTTCGCCAGTCACACTCGAAGTTCTCGGCGCGGACGGCGCCGTCATCAGCAAGACCGATGTGCAGGCGCAGGTCGGGATGAACCAGACGTCGTGGAACCTGCTCTACCCGGTGCCCGAACAACCGGTGCTTCGATCGATTCCTCCAGACAATCCCCACATCTGGGACGCGGGCCGGTGGGAGGGGCGCGAGCGGCCGGTGACGCACTGGGGGCTGGGCGCCCAGCGCTGGCAGCCGAGAGCGGCGCCAGGCAAGTACACGGTGCGGATGACCTACAACGGCAGGCAGTACTCGCAGCCGTTCGAGGTGTGGCGAGACGTGACGCTGCCGTCAACCGATGCCGACCTCGTCGCGAGCACGGAGCTGCAGCGCAACATCGTGACGGCGATGAACGAAGTCGTCGACAAGATCAACCGGATCGAGATCATGCGCGCCCAGGTCGAGGACCTCCGCAAGCAGCACGGCGGCAACCGTCAGCTCGACGAGGCGCTTGCCGGCATCTACAAGCGGATGTACGACACCGAGCTGCACTTTCTGTCGCGGACCGAGATGCACAGCGACGACAAGTGGTACGTCGAGAAATACAAGCTCTACATGAACCTCGTCTGGCTGCTCGCCGAAGTCGGCGGCAGCGGCGGCGACGTGATGGGCGGCGTCGGCTTCCGTCCGACCAACGCGGCGGCCGGCGTGTTCAAGGATTGACTGGCCGAGCTCGAGACGGCGCGGAAGGACTTCGACCGTCTGATGACGGACGTCGCGGCGTTCAACAAGGCCCAGGCGGGGAAGCTGACGACGATCGCTGACCGGCCGCTGACGGCGCGCTAGGCCAGGCTGGCTGGTGCTGTCACTGATTTCATCCCTTCGTCGCTGACACGAGGTAGTAGCCGAATTTCCGTCGGTTTGCGCCAAGGAGCGAGCACATCAGCGAGCCTCGGAGGTTGGCGCGTGTGTGCTGGCCGAGATGCTGGCGCCGCACCAGCCTCTTCAGCACGAACGCCGTCACGACGTACGGGGCGTACATCACCGAGGGCGCGACGCGCCACGAGATGTCCTCGACGGCGACGTCTTCGAAGCCGCATGACGTCAGGGCGCCGGAAAAACTCTCGATCTGGGGAAGCTGTGGCAAGACGAAGCTGCGATTCAGCAGATCGTTGAGCCGTGCCGACAGGGGCCCAAGCGGAAGATCGGGGTTCTTGAGAAAGGCGTCGGCGACGACCAGTCTGGCCCCGCGCTTGAGGATGCGCGCGGCCTCGTGCACGAACGTGACCTTGTCGGGCCCCGCCGCGTGACACGCGCTCTCGATTGCGACCGCGCCATCAACTGATGACGACGGCAACCCGGTGCACGTGTAGTCCGCAAGCTCGATGCGCGCCCGCGGAAACAGCCCGAGACGACGGTTCCACGCATTGCCGGTTTCTACTTGCCACGGGACGACCGTGATGCCGAGCACGCGCTTCGACGGAAAAGAGCGTCGCAGCAGTACGGACGGTCGCACCGACACCGCACCCGAGGTCGAGCACGACGTCATCAGCGCCGGGGTCGAGTGCCAGGCGAGTCAGGACCTGCCGGTTCATCTCGTCCAGCATCGACTCGCGTCGGAACGGATTCAGTCCCGACCGATAGTAGCCAAAGTGCATGTTGAAGCCGGAGCTCCACGCGCCGTAGTCTGGGCCCGCGTTCTCGTAGTACGCGATGAGTCGCTCGTACTGCGGTCCGCCGCGAGGAGGCGGTGCAGCGGGCGTCAGTGGTGTGGGAAGTGACGAGGAGCGATCACGCGATGACGGCGGGAGCGACATGCTGCCTCGCGAGCTGACGATGTTGGACGCCCACGACGACGCACGCGATGGCTCCTCCGAAGATGAACCAGCTCGCCGTGAGGATGCAGAGGATGCTGTAGAGCGCGGCGAATGTGAAGAGCTCCACGGCCGAGTGCACGAGCATCGTGGGGCGGGCGTATTGAATGCGCCCCGCGACGCCCTCGCCGGCGAGCATGGTTCTGAAGAGGAAGTAGTTCCTGATGTGCCGGATGTGAACCGTGAGCTGGATCAGAATCAGCGCACCGATCGCGGTCTGTACACCATCGGAGCGAATGAGTCGCCGACGCTCAGCCACCAGAGGTACGCCAGAAGAGCGCATGCAGCGACAAGTGCAAACAGAAACCGCGGGCTGAATCGTCGCAGCGCGTCGATGTCAGCTTGATGGTACGGCGTCAGTTCGTAACTGCCCTCGAAGACCATGTGCTCGCGGACACCGGCCTGGTACATGCGCGCGCAGGTCACCGTCAGCAGCATGTCCGAGATGAACAGAGCCGCCCAGCAGAGGATTCCCGGCCATGGGCTGAGGACGAAGGCGTCGATCACGGTCCACTCCTCGGATGGGTGGAGCTGCCGGGGAGCCAACAGGATCGCACAGTTCGCGGGTCGGGGACACTCAAACGGGACATTCAACCGTGACAGTCACGGGGGACAGTCACCGGCGCGAGAATCTTGCCAAGTGATCCAAAACTGCACGGTGTCGGGCGGACTACCGGGCCTGGCGACGCGCTTGGCGGACTAATTGTCTCACTATGGAACGTACATCGCCCAAGTTGGCTCGTCGGGGACACTCAACCTTGAGTGTCCCGGTTGAGTGTCCCCGCAGTTCTCGGCCCCCACGATGGCTGGCGTCCAGTTACGTATGTTCGCGCCCGGTGACGCGCCGCACGGCCTCGACGAACGTCTCCCACGTCTGGCGCTGGCGGGCGAGGACGCGCCGTCCTTCCGCGGTCACCTTATAGAGGCGGCGCCGCCGCTCGCCGGCCTTCTCGACCCACGTGCCCTGGATCCATCCACGCTCTTCGAGCCGGTAGAGGAGGGATAGAGCGAGTCGATGTGGAAGGTCAGCTGACCGTCGGACCGCTGTGAATGAGCTTGCTCAGGTCGTACCCGTGCCTGGGACGGGCGTCGAGCAGCGAGAGGATGACCAGCTCCGCGTGTCTATATCTGTCATAAACAGATAGTATAGACAGAGCTGCGGCGTCAACCGGGCAGTGGCGTCAGGCTTCGATGCGCCCCTTGCCCTCGACGATCGTGACGTAGCGGTCGACCGGAAGGTCCGTGAAGCGCTCGACGCGTGTGCTCGGCGCCGGCCATTTGATCTCGACCCAGTCCAGCTTCGTGGCCGTGCCGATGCCGAGCACTTCGCGCATGTCGTGCGACGACAAGTAGCTCCCGCCATTGGCCTTGAATCGGCTGCGCGTCGTGCCGCCCGCCGACCACGTGATGGTCGCGCCGACCGCGTCACGGTTGCAGGACGTGCCCTGCAGCTTCGCACCAAGCCAGTGGTTGCCCTCTCCCGCGTTGTTCTTGAGGAGGACGGGCGCCTCGCCGTTGTTGCCGATGAGCACGTCGATGCGGCCGTCGTTGTTGAAATCGCCGACCGCCAGACCGCGCGCGGGGAACCGTTTCTCGAAGACTGGCCCCGCCTGCGCGCTGACGTTCGCGAGCTTCTTCCCGTCGTGGTGGAAGAGGACGAGCGGCTCCTTGTAGCCGACCTGCTTCGAGTAACTCTCGATCATGTCATCGGGGTGGCCGTTGGCCAGGAAGAGATCGACGCGCCCGTCGTTGTCGTAGTCGAAGAACTTCAGACCCCAGCCGCTCAGGAGGCGCGTAGCCTGCGCCACGCCGTGGAACGCTGCGACGTCCGAGAACGACTCGTTCCCTTCGTTCTTGTAGAGCGAGAACATCTCCTGGTCGACGTTGGCCACGAAGAGGTCCTGCTTTCCGTCGCCATCGACGTCGGCGGCATCGACGCCCATGCCCGAGCGCGGACGGCCGTTCACGCTGAATCCGACCTCCGCTGCCAGCCCGATCTCGTCCCACTTGCCCTTGCCCCGGTTCATGAACAGGAAGTTCTGCACGGTGTCGTTGGCGACGAACAGATCCAGGAGCCCATCGCCGTTGACGTCGGTCGCCACGACACCCAGGGCCTTGCCAAGCGCTCGCCGGATGTCGGTGCCCTCGCTAACTTCGGTGAACGTGCCGTCGCCGTTGTTGTGATAAAGCAGGCTCGGCGTCGGCTTGAAGACGCGCGGGATGCAGTAGAAGCGCTTGCCGAGCTTGTTGTCGCCGCAGAAGACGTTGTTGGCGAGCGAGAACTCGACGAAGCTGCAGAGAAAGAGATCGAGCCGGCCGTCGTTGTCGTAGTCGAACCACACGGCGCTCGTCGTCCAGCCGGGCGCGGCCAGCCCAGATTTGGCCGTGACGTCGGTGAACGTCCCGTTGCCGTTGTTGTGGTACAGCGTGCATCGACCATACGCCGTGACAAGAATGTCCTGATGGCCGTCATTGTCGTAGTCGGCGATGGCGCATCCCATGCCGAACTCGCGACCGCCGGCGACGCCGGCCTTGTCGGTGACATCGGTGAACGTCCCGTCGCGGTTGTTCTTGTAAAGCACGTTCTTCAGCGGTGCCTTCGGCTGATAGAAGTCGGCGGCGCCGCTGTTGACCATGAAGAGGTCGACCCAGCCGTCGTTGTCATAGTCGAAGAACGCAACGCCCGGTCCCATCGTCTCGGGCAGGTGACGGTCCGGCGACATCGCGTTCTCGTGCACCCACGTAATGCCGCTCGCCGACGCGGGGATTTCTTCGAAGAGCGGCTTCACCGCCGATTGACTCGCGCGAGTTGACCTGACGCCGCCGATGGTGGACGCGCCCGCGAGAGCGAGCAGGCGCAGAACGTCGCGACGCGAAGGAAGAATCAACGGGTAATGGCGCATCAGCGTAATTGTATCGAAGCAATTCTGAATGCTGACTGATGAATGCTGAAGTGAAGGCCGAATTCTGAATTTCAGAGTTCAATTGAGCATTCAGCACTCAGCATTCAGAGTTTGATAGCATCGCTCGATGCGCGGCGCCGGTCGTTTCGTCTCCAGGGTCCTTCCCGTCGTCGTGCTCGCCACCGGTGTGTGCGCTGCGGTGTTCGCGGTCCAGCCGGCATCGCAGTCTGACGACGAACGTCAGGTGCGGGTGACCTGTGGCGGGTGCCATGCGTTTCCGCCGCCTGAAATCCTTCGGCGCGACGATTGGCGGATGGAAATCGAGCGGATGCAGCTCCTCCGCGAAAAGCGTATCCCGCCGATGGGTCCACCGCGCCCCGGCACGCCGCCGATGCAGCTTCAGCCGGACATGCAGGCGGCGCTCGCGTTCTACACCAGCCGTGCGCCCGAGCGACTGCCGGAGCCGGAAGCGTGGCCCGCCGTCGTCGAGTCGCCGATCGCGTTCGTGCTTCGCCGGTTGACGATGAAGGACATGCCGAGGACTACGCCTGCAGTATCGCACGTGCGGCTCGTCGACCTCGACGACGACGGGCAACTGGATCTCATCGGCACCGCCATGCGGCAAGGCCTCGTCTTCAGGGGCCTGCCTGCAGCACCGGAGCGCGGCCTGTCCGTCGTTGCAAGTATCCCGTATCCGTCCCATGTCACGGTCGCCGACGTCGATGCAGATGGCCGGAAGGACCTGCTCGTCGGTGACCTCGGCGAGTTCTTCCCAGCAGACCACAACAAAGGCGCCGTGATCTGGCTGCGGGGCGTCGCCGCGGGCAAGTACAGCGCGTTCTGGCTGGATGGCTGGCCTCGCGTTGCCGATGTGGAAGCCGGCGACTTCAACGGCGATGGCCGCAATGACCTGGTTGTTGCCGCGTTCGGCTGGCACACCACAGGGCACGTGACCATTGCCGAGAACCGCCCGATCGGGCCGTCGCAGCCGGACTTCGTGAATCACACGATAGACCGACGCCCCGGGGCGATCCACGTCATCCCCGTCGATCTCAACAGGGACGGCAAGCTCGACTTCGTGACACTTCTCGCACAGGAGCACGAGACCGTGCTCGCCTACATCAACTCCGGCACAGGGGACTTCACCTTCGAGCAGAAGGTGATCTACGCGGCGCCGCACCCGAACTGGGGCTCGTCCGGCATCCAGCTCGTCGATCTGGATCGGGACGGTGATCTCGACGTGCTTCTGACACACGGGGACTCCGTTCGATGACGGGATCATCAAGCCCTATCACGGCATCCAGTGGCTGGAGAACCGTGGCGTCTATCCCTTCGTCGACCACCCGCTCGCCACCATGCCCGGCGTGCACCGGGCCCTGGCGGCCGATCTCGATGGAGACGGCGATCTGGACATCGTTGCGGGCGCCCTGCTGGCTGCCGGCGCGGACGTGGACGAGAGCAGGCTTGCCAGCACTCGTCTGGCTGGAACAGACCCAGCCGGGCCGTCTTCGTGCGCCACACCATCGAGATGGGCACGCCGCGCCACGCGACAATCGACGTCGGCGACGTGGACGGCGACGGCGATCTCGACATCGTTGCCGGCAATTTTTTCATCGCCGACAACAAGCCGACGGATTGGGTCGATGTGTGGGTGAATCAGCGGAAGCGCTGACGCTGGTGGTGGCTGGCTGCTCGCTGCTCGGGTCCGGCTGAAGCCGGACACTACTGCTGGTTCGCTCGGATGTGGCGTCCGGCTTCAGCCGGACCCGACCGCGAGCCGCGAGAAGCGAGCCGTCGGCTATTCACTCACCCTGAAGAACGCCGAGCGCGACACCATCCGCTGACCGTCGGTCACGCGAATCGACAACTCGTAGGTGCCGTTCGGCAGCGCGCCGATGGGGAGTTTGCCGACGTGCTGCACGCGCGGGCCGGTGGCCGGCGGAAGCGGGACGGGTGCCTCAGCGAGTATCTTCCCGTGCTGCATCAGGATCGCTGATGCCTTCGCGGCCGACACGTTCCCGTACAGCGTGAAGTAGAACGACAGATCGTTGCTGAGCGACTTCCGAAGTGGCTCGCCGAGGTTTGGATAGAGCAGCGTCCGGCCGAGGTAGAACGGCGCCGTTGGAGGCGCGTCGCCCGCCTCCTTCGTTTCCTCGGCACGCGCGACGACGACCAGGCTGCTGAGCCGAAACGACGCCGGGTCAATCGCCGGCACCGTCAGCGTCGAGACGCGCACGCTACCGGCCTGCGCGACCGCGTCGTAGACGATCGCTTCCATCGTGTAGACGCCAGGCTCCAGATCCGCTTCGCGGTAGAAGATGATGTCGCCGCGCCTGGCGGCGTCGACGTCCTTGATGTCGCCGGCGACGAGATACTGCTGGCTGAGCTTCTGCACCTCGCGTCCCGTGGCGTCACGAAGCCTGACGGCGACGACGGCCTGTGCCGAGTACGTGGACTGACGCGCGTCGACGTCGAAGCGCAGCACGTTGGTCTCGACGTGCACGAGCAACGGCGTGAGCCCAGGCTTCGCGGCATCGGGAAAGCTGAAGCCGGCCGCCTGAATCGAGAACGCATTCGGCGGCGGTGTGCGGTCGAGGAGCGTGAGTGCCGGCAAGTCGAAGCCGTCGGCGTCTGACCGTCGCGGGCCGCTCAGCGCGCGGTAGCCCTTGCGCGCGAACGCCTGCGTGCCGGGCCGCCGTACGTCGACCCGAATGGCGCGGAACTTGCCGTCGAAGGCCGCGTTGGTCGGCGCGTAGGTCAGCAGGTAGTGGAACTGATGGTCTTCATCGATCCGCCGGAACGCCGACGACAGATCGTTCGACCCTTCGATCAGGAATCCACCGGTGTCCTCCGAGAGCCGCGCCAGGCCGGCCCGCGAGTCGAGCTGCA
Source organism: uncultured Acidobacteriota bacterium (assembly GCA_963776315.1). GTDB lineage: Bacteria > Acidobacteriota > Vicinamibacteria > Vicinamibacterales > 2-12-FULL-66-21 > DATBJJ01. The sequence continues at coordinate 80,707 of CAVZMJ010000021.1, read as the reverse complement.
TCATGTCCTCGACGCGCTCGAACGCCATGCTCATCGGCTGCTCGGTCTTGGTGATGCCGGTGGCGTTCTGGATCATCCGCTCTTCGCCGAAGACGTTGATCTCCTTGCGGACGTTCTCGATGGTGCTCTTTGCGCGCAGGCCATGGGCGTCGACGGCATACGTCGTCACACTCGCGCGGTTGGCGGCGTCGATGAGCGTGTCGAGGTTGGCAGAGAGCGACGGCGACACCGGCAGTCCCTCGGAGAAGAGCACGATCGTCTTGCGTCCCGGGTAGGTCGCCAGCGTGTCGACCACGGCTCTCAGCCCGATGGCGATGTCGTAGCCGCGATAGTCGCGATCGATGATCTCGAACGACCTGATCATGTTGAGTTCGGTCTGGACAAGACGGCGCTCGTTTTCCCGCTGCCCGACCTCGGCTCCCGTGCGTGCGAGGCCGGCGCCGCGGGTCGCCGCCGCCGACTGCCGAATCGTTGTCGGCATTCTGCAGCTCGCGCCGCCGCGCGATGAGCTCGTCCGCCCGTTCTGCCGACTGCTCCGCGGCGGACGTCGCCGACGGAATCGCCCTGGCGATAGCCTGGCGCACCTGGGCGCGGTCCGTCGTGTAGCGCTGCAGAACCCGGATGTTGGGGTCGGCGCTGAACACGCCGACGCGCACCGTCGAGTCGCCGCTCATGGGGATGTAGCCGAGCGTGGCGCGCTGTGCCAGCCGCAACGACTCGCCCGAGAGTTGGCCGAACACGATCGCAGTCGTGCCGTCCTGGATCTCGGTCTCGGCGCTCGCCGTGGCAGCGGCCGTGGTGCCGCCAGCTGCCGCCGGCGTCACGGCAATCGTGCTGTCAGGCGTTCGCCAGGCGACGCTGACGCCGATGCCGCCGCCCCGCGTCACGCGGGTGAACGAGTCGACGCGCTGCACGACGCCATCTTCGGCGACGACGAAGTCCTGGGCCGTCAGATCGGTGACCGGCCGTCCATTCTTGTCGCGCACGATGACGTCGACGAGGATGGCGGTGGCGTTGGCGGTGATCGTTTGCGGGGACTTGGCGGGCGTCTGGGCGGAGGGATACGTCTGCGCGATGAGCGAGAGAACGACGAAACCGGCGAAGAGCCCGGACAGTCGCATGTTTAGCTTCTCAGCTCTCAGCTCTCAGCTACCAGGTTCCAGCTGATAGCTGAAAGCTGATGGCTGAAAGCTGATAGCTATTCGACCACCCTCAACAACGCCGACCGAACAATCTGCTCCGACCCCTGCTTGACGATGGCGCGCAGGTCGTAGGTCCCGGCCGGCAGATCCGCAATCGGCAGCCGTCCCACTTGCTGCACGCGGCCAGCCGTGTCCGGGGCGCCGAGCGGCATCGGGATCTGCGCGACCGGACTTGCCGTTCTGCTGCAGTTCGATCATCGACTCGGCGGCCGGGCCGCCGGCGACGGGGTAGGCGGCGAAGTAGAACGCCACCTCTTTGGCCGCTTTGCTAACCGGCTCGTTGAGGTTCGGGTACAGCAGGATGTCTCGCACCAGCAGCGGATTCCCGGCCGGACGATCATTGTCCGACACCTTTTCCCCACGCTTGACGATCACCAGACTGCTCATCCGCAGCTTCGCTGGGTCTGGCCGCGTGACTTCGACGGTCGACAACCGCACGCTCGACTTACCCGACGGCGCGTCGTAGACGATGGCCTCCATCGTGTACGTGCCGGGCGGCAGTTCCGGCTCGCGATAGAAGATCACGTCGCCCTGCTTCGCGGTCTCGAGCCGGTCGATCGAGCCGTTGACCTCGTAGTGCTGGCTCACCTTGCGCACGACCTGATTGTTCTCGTCGAGGAAGCGCGCGATGACGGCGAAGTCGGAGGTGTAGGTCTTCTGATCCGCCGACGGCTGAAACGTGATGCCGGCGGTCGTGAACTCGACCAGCACGGGAACAAGGCCCTGCCGATCGCGCTCGGGGAACCGCAGCGCGGCGGCGCGGACCGGGAACGCGTTCGGCAGCGGCTTCTGCTCGAGCGCGCCGAGCGCCGGCGCCTCCCACGAGTTGATCGGCGCGCCGCCGACGTCGCGCACGGCGAAGTAGCCACGCCGCGCCGAGACGGTGACGCCCGGTCGGTTCACCTTGACGTCGATCTTTCGGAACTTCCCGTCGAAGACGTCGTTGCTCGGCGTGTAGCCGAGCATGTAGTAGTTGTGCAAGTCGTCTTCTATCGCGCTCGAACCCCACTGCGAAGATTGTTGGAGTTGTCGAAGAGCACGCCGCCGGTCTCGACCGCCAGCTGCCCGAGGCCGCTCTGCGGGTCCTGCCGGAGCACGGCCTCGTTCTCCTCGAGCCCCTTCGTCAGGGGGCCGTCGGACGGCGCCGTTGCCCGAGTAGGCGGTGTTGATGCCGAACCCTGCGGCCTGATTGACCGTGTCGCGGATCTCGGACTGCTTGCTCTCGGCGCGCAGGCCGGCGGCGTCCATCGTGTAGATGCTGACGTTGGCGCGATTGGCGGCGTCGATGACGCCGAGAAAGAGTCGCTGCACGGCCGGCGGAATCGCGAGACCCTCCGAGAAGAGGACGAGGCTCTTGCGTCCCGGCAGCCTGCCGAGCGCGCCGATCACGGCGAACAGCCCGTTGGTCGTCGAGTAGCCCTGCTGATCGCGCTCCATCGCGTCGAAGTCGCGGATCATGTTCGATTCCATCTGCGCCAGCTGGGCCGCCGCCGGAGACGTGCCGATGGCTCCAGACGCGCCCTGGCCCGCTGCCGCGCCGCCGCCGTCGCCTGTGCGCCGCCGCGGCCGCCTTGTCGGCGGCCGCCTTGCGCTGCTGCCGCTCGGCGTTGCCGAACGAGGACGAACTGCGGTTCGACAGCTTGCTCAGCGCCTGCCGCAGCACTGTGGCGTTGCGTGTGAACGGCGCGTACGGCGTCAGCGCCAGATCGACGCTGAAGATGCCGATGTAGTTCGGCGCCTCCTCTTTGTTCCCGAGGTATCCCTGGGCGGCCTGCACCGCGAGCCGCTGCGCTTCCGGGCTGAGTCGATCGAAGACGAGCGCGGTCACGATTGGACCGGGGTCAGCGGCCGGCGCAGTGGCAAGCGGGGCCGTCGCAGTTGATGGCCGCGCGGCCGCCGCGGCCGGCGCAGGCAGCGCCTCGAAGAACGGCGTGAACGACCCAAGCTTCTGCGGAACGCCCTCCTCGACGATCTCGAAGTCCGCCTGCGTCAAGTCCCGGACCGGCTGGCCCTTCTTGTCGCGAACCACGACGTCCACGAGTACGGCCCGTACGGCCTCGGTGACCGTCCCGGCTTTCGGCGGCGTTTGCTGCTGTCCGAATCCAGATGGAGCCGCCAGCACGATGGCGAGCGCGACGGCAAATGGCGTGCGATACGTCGTCATCGTCCTCCTACTGACTGGGCGCCGGTTCGCTGTGTCCGCGCCAGCTTGTCGAGCCGCGTGAACTCCGCGCGCGCCTTTTCCGCGTCGTCCATGCGCCCGGCGCGCTGGTAGGCGCGGGCGATCGTGTAGTAGAGCCCCGGGCTTTCCGGGGCGAGCTTGATGCCAGTGAGCAGTTCGCTTGATCGAGCCCTCGACGTCGCCGGTTTCGAGCAGCGCCTGGCCGAGCACCTTCCGGGCCGCGAACGCGTTGGGCGCGGCAGCCACGGCGCGCTGCGCCCACGGCAGCGCCGTCTTGGCGTCGCCGCGGTTCACGTACTCGAACGCGATCTGTATCAGCGACCACGGGTGCTCCGGCTGCAGCTCGAGCTCTTTCTTGAATTCCTCGATGGCCTTGTCCGCCTGCTCCTGGAGCAGAAACACGCCGTAGGCGTAGTGAACGTTCGGCACTTCGGTGTAGCGGGTGACGAGGGCCTGAAACGCCTTGTCGGCCGCGGCCGTGTTCCGCGTGGCCATCAGATGACTTGCGCGCCCGGCCATGAGCACCATCTCGCGGCGCTCCGGGGGGAGTTCCGTCGGCAGCAGCGGCAGCCGCAGCGTCGCGATGCCCATCGCTTCGACAACACGCGGGTTGTCGTTGCCCTCACCGGCGAACTCGCCGAGTGTTTCGAGCGCCTGCTCGTACTGTTCGGTTCGCGTCATCAGAATCGCCGCGTGATACCTCGCGACACTGCCGAGGTCGGGTGCGTCGCCGACACCTAGAAGGCGGGACTGGAGGAGGTGCTGCAGCGAACGGTCGTAGTCCTTGAGCCCGAACTCGCACAGGCCGAGGAACGCGTAGGCGGCGCCGTTCTTTGGCGCGAGCCGCAGAACCTTCCGAAACGACTCGCGACACTCGGAGAACTTGTCAAGCGTGTAGTACGCGGTGCCCTGATACCAGAAGCCTTCAACGTAGTCAGGTTTCAGCTTGACGGCCCTGGCGTAGAGATCGATGGCTTCTTCCCATCGCTCGGCCTGTCGTGCCTCTGTTGCAGCCTTGACGATCTTCTCGAGCTCGGCCCGCGAGGCTGCGCTGGCTGCCGGTTTCTGCGGTGTCGCGGTCGCCGGCTTTTGCGTTGTCGGCGGACGCTTGTCGGCCGACTGCGCGGGAAGGGGTGCCGCTGCCGACAAGAAGACGAGGACGGCAATCGCGGTCGTCATCGCTCGCTCCCGCCCTTGCCGTTTGGCTTTGCGCCTGGCTGCCTGGCCTGCTGTTCGGCCGTCAGCCGATCGGCGGTTTCCCGCTCCCGCTGGGCGTCGGCCGTGCGCTTGAGCCGGTTGTACGCCGTTGCCAGCTGCACGTGCGCTTCGATCATCTCCGGCGCGTCCTTGACGATCGCCTCGAGCATCACAACGGCGTCCTCCGTCTTGCCGGTCTGCAGCTTCAGGCTCGCCATGATCTGCCGGGCCGTCAGGTCATCGGGACGGATCGACAGCGCCCGTTCGAGATAGACGGTCGCATCGTCGAGGCGCTGTGCGTTGCGCCGGATGTGACCCATCTGCAGGTTGGCTTCGAAGTCGTTCACGTTGGTTTCGAGCTCGCGGCGGAATGCACGCTCCGCCTCTTCCTGCTCGCGGAGCGCAAGCAGCGCCCGACCATAGAGCGATTGCGCCGTCGGCAGCTTCGGGTTGAGCTTGACCGCCCGCTCGAGCTCGGTCTTCGCCGAGCGAAAATCGTCCCGCGCCAGGTAGGCCATGCCCATGAGCAGTCGCGCTTCAGCAGACTCGCCGGCGCCGAACACGCGGTCCACGTATTTCAGGCCATCAACCAGGTTGTCGGTGTGAAGCAATGCGGTGCCGAGCAGGTACGCGTACGCGAGGTCGTTCTCGAACATCGTCTCGCGCGGCTGGAGGAGCGAGATGACCTCGCGATCCTGACCGACCTGGAGGTAGCAATCGGCGAGCACGAGGTAGGCGTTTCTTGCCTGGGGCTCCGACGCCACGACCCGCCTGAGCTCCGGAATGGCGAGCTGCGGGCGCACCGACTTGTAGTAAGCGAGTGCAAGGTTCAGGCGGATGGCGGTGTTGGTCGAATCAACCTTCAGCGCTGCCGAGTATTGCTGGATCGCGTCGTCGAACTGTCCGAGCCGGACGTAGGCCGCGCCCAGATTGGAGAGCGCGTCGGCCCGACCAGGCTCGAGGGCGAGTGACCCCTTGTAGGCATCGATGGCGCCCAGTAGATCGCCAGCCTGATGCAGTTCCATCCCACGCGCCAGCAGGCTGTCGGCGGTCTGGGCACTTTGGGCCGCTGCCCACGTCGGAGTGCCAATGGCAAGGACGACGAAGAGGACTAGGCGGAACATGAGGGGCTTCTTGAAGTATAGGAGCTTCCGCCTGAAAAAGGATCTTCCGTCTGACCAGCCTCCGCTAAAGCTACGGCGGTCCGCCGGAGCCTCGGCGAAGGCGGAAGGCGGAAGCCACGGAGCCATTCAGCCGAAAGGGCGGAAGCCGTGGGCTCTTGCCCTCAGCTCCCGCCCCTGATTTCCTTCCATTCCGCCCCAAGCGGACGTCTCTCCGTAGCCTCCGCCTCAGGCGGAAGCTCCTTAGAAGTAGTACTTCAGCACCAGCTCGATCACTCTGTGGCCGCGCTTGAGATTGATCTTTCCGAAGTTCGAAATCGTCTGCGGCGTGAACGAGAATCCGCCAGTCGGGTCGCACACGTTGTCGGAGGTGCCTCCAGTGCCGTTCGGAACACCGTTCTTGGTCACGTTGCAGGTGGTGTCGAGGACCAGATTGATGTCGTTGGCGTCGAGACCCGTCGTGGCAAAGGCCTGGTTGAACAGGTTGAAGAAGCCGAGGCGGAACTGAATCTTCTGATCGCCCTTGATGTCGAAATTCTTGAAGAGCGTCAGGTCGTGGTTGAACCGCGTCGGCTGCCGCAGGTTGTACGGCGGGACGAGATCCCCGTTCGTACCGAAGGCGGGGACGGAGATGCACTTGATGTCGAGCATCTTCTCGCCGACCTGGGTGCCGTCGAGCCGCGGGTCGCACGTGTAGGTCGGCGCCAGGCCGTTGCCGCCGCTGTTGCTGGGGCCGACGACGTCCGCGGTCCCGAAGTAGCCGACCGAGACGGGCGCTGATCCCGCCGCGCCGGCGAAGCTGAGACGGAACGGAATACCGCTGGCCATCGACGAGATTCCCGACAGCTGCCAGCCATTCAACAGGCCACGCCCGAACGCGTTGTCCAGGGCGCCTTGGGCGCCATCCGGCAGGAAGGCGTTCCAGGAGACGTTGAGGACGTGCGTGCGATCCTCGTTGAGGACGCCGTAGGTCCGGGCGGGATCGTACGGGTCGATGATCGAGTATTCGCCGCCGAGCGTTCCTCTGGTCTTGCCGTAGGTGTAGGCGACGAAATATTGGAAGTTACGCGCGGTCTGGCGGCTCAGGGTGAGCTGGAACGAGTCGTAGTTGGACACGCCGCGGAAATCGCGGCGATTGATGCCGTTGAGCGCGTTGTACGGCCGGAACGCGGCGAGGCGGGCGCTATCACCGGCGACGGCGACGCGATTGACCGGCACCGACAAGTCGACGCCGTTATACGTGCCGGTGCTCATGACGCCGTAGGGCATGACGTTGCCGTTGCTCTGGCTGACGAGGTCGCGGCCCTTCGTGCCGACGTAGCTCACCTCGACCACCTGGTTCCACGGGATGCGGCGTGCATACGACAGGCTGTAGCTGTGCGTCTTGGGCCACAGGAACGAGTCGGCCGCCAGAGTCTGGATGCTTTGGCTGCCGATGCGGTTCGCCAGCGTCGCTTCGTGAATCGTGTCGTAGGTCAGGCCGAGGCCGTTGCCGTAGCCGCCGCCCGCCCAGAAGTCGGTCGCGACCTGGTAGGCGTTCGGCGGCAGGCGCAGCGTGGTGTCGTACTCGACGTTGCCCATGTTGCGGTTGTAGAAGATCCCGTAGCCGCCGCGGACGACGTTGTTGCCTTCGCCGTCGATGTCCCACGCGACGTTGACGCGCGGCAGCGCAAACGGTGACCGGTTGTCGAGCTGCCCGTCGGGCGCGCAGCCGGTGTAGACATAGCACACGCCGTTCACCCGCTGATACGTGCCGGGATCGAGGAACGAGCCCTTGGTCGGGTCGTACAGCTCCGGCGTGAAGTACCCGCCGAGGCCGTTCAGCTCGACGTTGTTCGTCCAGTAGCCGAAGCGAACGCCGTACTCGAGCGTCAGGTTCGACCGGAGCTTCCAGCTGTCCTGCGCGAACGCGTCGATGTTCCAGTAGCGCCACTTGCCGGCCGGTTGTCCGGGTGCGGGGTTGCCGTTGGTGGCCGTCCCCTGGTTGAACTGGCCGACCCTGCCGACGAGCATGTCTGCGCCGGAGTTTCCGGTGCCCGTGTCGTTGTCGCTGCCGAACCAGAGCTGACCGGACTCGAGGTTCTGGAAGTTCTGCTGCTTCTGGCCGCGCTCGATCGAGAAGCCGAACTTCATGCCGTGCGAGCCGGCGAGCTTGGTCAGCTTGTCGCTGACCTGCAGCGCATCGTTGTGCGCGAACATGTCGTTGGCCTTCGCCCACAGCTGGCCGACCTGGCCGCTGCCGCCCCAGCCGTGGAGGAGGTCCGTCGGCAGGTACGGGCTCGTCGACCCTGCCGGGAAGATCCCGTTGAACGTGATTCCACCGGCCCCCTGCATCAGGAGGTTCGGATCCTTGTAGTGGTTGTCGAGCGTCAGCCGGCTGAAGCTCACGAGTGCTTCGTTGGTCATCGTCGGGCTGAGCACGCTGACGACGTTGCCGGCATAGGATCGACCCTTGTTCTCGCCGACGTTCGGCGTCGGCAGCGCGACGACGTCAGCCGGCGCCCACCAGACACCGCGGGAGTCCTCCACCGTTTCGCCTTCGTTCGCGATCCGGACGTATGCCTTGGTACTGTTGCTGATGTTCCAGTCGAACCGGGCCTTGAAGTCGTGCCGGTTGTTGGGCACGAGCTCGCTGTAAACATAGTTGTAAAGGTTCGCCGGATCGGCGTAGTTCGGCAGCGGATAGAGGCTCGCGTAGTACTTGCCCGTTGCCGTCATGTACGGCCGCATGTCGTTGTTCGGCGCCGGCTGGCCGGCGTCTGGATAGCCTTTGGGGATCCGCAGCTGCGGAATGCTGTTCAGGTTTGAGCCGCGGTTGGCGAGCAGCTCGCTGAAATCGCCGTTCCGCATCGCCTGGGACATGGTTCTCGTGAAGTGGGATCCCGAGTCGACCTTCTGCCGCTGACCTTCGAAGGCGGCGAAGAAGAAGAGCCGATCCTTGTTCTTCGTATAGCTGTCGCCGAAAGAAATCGGGCCGCCAACGTTGGCGCCCGGGTACTGATACGTGCTCTTCGGCTTTTCCGTGAGCGTGATGCTGTTCGACCGGTCGTTGGCCGCCAGGCGGTAGTCGCGCCAGTAGTCGTAGAACGAGCCGTGGAACTTCGACGTGCCCGACTTGGTCACGCCGCTGATGTTCATGCCCCCCGTGCCGTACTCGGCCGCGAAGTTCGAGCTCTGGACCTTGACCTCCTGAACCATGTCGTTGTTCAGGGAGACGATGACGCCGCTGTTGCTGCCGATGTCGATGAGCGACGAGCCGTCGAGCTGCACGGTGTTGCCCGACGAGCGGATGCCGTTGACCGTGTAGCCCTGCGTATTGTTGCCGCCCGTGCCGAAGCCCACCGACTCGCCCATGTTGAAGTCAGTCACGACGCCAGGAAGGATCCGCATCAGTTCCAGGGCGCTTCTGCCAATGACCGACAGGTTTTCAATCTGCTTCGAGGTGATCAGGCCTTCACGTGCGCCGGTCTGCGTCTGGATGACTTCGGCCTGCGACGTGACAGTGACGATTTCGCTCTGCTGACCGACGTCGAGCCGGACGTCGAGGCCACGGTTGTCCGCCGGGCTCAGTGCAATCTCTTTCTGTTCGTACGACTTGAACCCGCTCAACTCGACCTTCATGTCGTAGGTGCCGGGGAAGAGGCCGGTCATGATGTACTGGCCGCGTGCGTCGGTGACGGTCGACTGCACGCCCTTGGTTCCAACGTTGGTGAGCGTGATCGTGGCGCCGGGCAGGACGCCGCCGCTCGAGTCTTGGACGGTGCCTCGAATGGTGGCTGTCGTGCCGCCCTGTGCCCATGCGCTGGTGCTGGCGAACAGCACCGTGAAGATTGCGATTGCGAACGCTGCAATCCCGCTTGCACGAACCGAACGTGCTCGCACCATGACTCTCCTCCCCCGGGTCTGGTCTGGTGACCGCCGCCGGACGCAGCGGAAGCCACTAATAGAAAACCACTACACTCCGGGCCTGCGGAAGAGTAGGGTCGAGTGGTGGTTTCGTCAACTAGCCGATGGGGGGGCGGCAGATATGTCGAAAGACATATCGCTGTTACATGGCGGCGTTACATCTCCAGCTGGACGATACCTCGCTGGAGGGCCCGGGTGACCGCCTCGGTCCGATCCGTCGCTCCCAGCTTGCTGAGGATGCTGCTGACGTGGAGCTTGACCGTGCCCTCCGCGATGTCGAGCGCGCTGGCGATTTCGCGATTTCGCCGGCCGCTCACTAGAAAACGGAGGACCTCGATCTCGCGGGTGGAGAGCTGGGACCCCGAGACGCGGTCAGCGAGGCGGGCCGCCACTTCCGGCGGGATGTGCCGGTGGCCGGCAGCCGCCTTCCGGATCGCCCGCATCAGCTCTTCGCGCTGCACGGACTTGACAAGGTACGCCATGGCGCCTGCCTGAAGGGCTCCGTAGATCTCCTCGTCGCACACGTAGGTCGAGATCATGACGATGCGGGCCTCCGGATACTCCGACCGGATCGCCTGGGTGGTGTCCGTGCCGCTCATTCCAGGCAGCCGCAAATCCATCAGCGTGACGTCAGGGCGCTGGGAGCGGAAGAGCGCCTGCGCCTGTTCCCCGGTCGACGCCTCGGCACAGACCGTCATGTCCGGCTCGAGCGCGATGATGCTCGCGAGGCCCATGCGGACCAGGTAGTGGTCGTCGACGAGCATGATTCTCAACTTGTCCGCCATGACTCATCCAGCCTCGCAGGGCTGACATCTACCGGGCGGCTTGGGCCGGTGGGAATCGTCACGGCCAGCCGTGTGCCCTCACCCGGGGCGCTGTCAATCTGCAGCACGCCGCCTAGCTTGTCGACCCGTTCCCGAATGCCTTGAAGACCGAAACGGCTGCCCGGCATGTCCTGGGCTCCGTGACCGACGCCGCTCCCGTCGTCTTCGACCGACAGCTCAGTGGCGTCGCTGCGGAAGCGCAGGGTGATCAGGATCCGACTCGCGCCGGAATGCTTCAGCGCGTTGGTGAGCGCCTCGAGGCCGATGCGGAGCAGGTGGTGCTCCTGTGAGGCATCGAGCCTCTGGATCACACCCTCCACGTTCACGTCCGCGTGCGCGGCGGTCCCCTGCGTCATCTGCCGAACCATATCGGTCAGCGCGCCCGCCAGGTCCCGGCTCTCGAGCGCCTGCGATCGCAGGTCGGCGACCGAGCGCCGGGCCTCTTCCTCACTGTAACGCAGCATCTGCCGCGCGACGTCGAGCGATCGCCTCGCCGCTTCAGGCGACGTGTCCAGGCTGCCGGCGACAGCTTCGAGCTGGAGCGCGATGCCGGCCAGCCCCTGCTCGAGCGTGTCGTGCAGCTCGCGTCCCACGCGGCTGCGCTCGTTCAGAACGGCCTGGTATTGCTGCCGCTTCCTCGTGGCCGACGTCCGCACCCAGACGCCGGCGCCGCCCGCAACGAGTGTGAGCATCACGAGCATGACGGCCGTGTGCTGCAGCGTCCACCAGGGCGCGGCGCGGTCGATGGCCACATCCCCGGCCGAGCGGAGAAACAGGTGAAAAGTCGGCGGCGGTCCTCCCCGGTACGAGTACACCCCGGTCACCGACACGAGGCTTCCGGGCCGGATCCGCTCGAGCCGTTCGGTCGCGGCACTTGCCTCCAGGCTCGCGTCGAACACCGTCTCGCCGACGCGCATCACGAGAACCCGTTCCATGGGGTTCCTCAAGACGCTGAGGAAGTGCCCCTGCATCCGAACGAGTGTGGCGTCGTTCTCGGGCGAGAGGACGTTCGCGCCATGCACGACAACCGCCGACGGCTGAGGCGCCGTGCCGGCGGCGCGGAAGATCGCGTTCGTCAGAGTGGGCTTTCCTGGCGTGGCGGTCGGAAATCCGACGACGTCCACGACTGTTCCCGGGTCGACGCCTTGTGACTGTTCGGTCTCGATCCGCGCGCCGCCGCTGCCGTCGTCGACGTACAGCACGTGGCGGACGAAGCGGAATCGGGTCCTGCTCGTGAAGTCGCTGATCTCGACCGGATGGCCGGGGATATAGCCCGTGACGACGCCGCGGACACGAATGCGGCGATTGACTTCGCCACCGGGGGAGTAGTTGTAGATGCTGCGGATGGGTCGGACCATCATCGAGAACGGGTCCGGCGGCGACTCCAGCACCACGATACCGCTGGTGCGGCCGACAAACAGGGACATGCCGCGCAATTGTGCCGACGACCCGAAGATCGTGCCGGCATTGCCGCGCAACCGGACGCGGGCGTCGATGAAGCGATCCACGTCTGCCGCCGCGTAGTCCCAGAACGTGGCCCGCATGATGCCTTCCTCGACCGCGACATCGGCGAAGAGCGTGTGCATGGTCGGATCGGGTGAGCGCCACGTTCGAAGCACGACGCCGTCGACTTCCACGAAGTCGCAGTCGTGCCGGCCGGTCAGCATCGACGCAAACGCGATCCGCTTGGGGGTGGGGAGCACACCGTGGCCCAGGCGGCGCACGGCCGATGGCACGACGTTCGGTGCGAAGCCGCCGCGGACCGTTCGACCCTCGAGCTCGATCGAATCGCCCTGCTGAAGGTCCTTCCAGGCCGGCATCGCGGCGGCGTCGTCCGGCAACGGGTCCAGGACGTACCTGTCCGACCTGCCCGTCGTGAATGATCAATCCCGTGTCGAACTGTTCGTCGAAGTGCGTGACGATGCCGCGCACGCGGACGCGGTAACCCTTGTCCGCCTCGTCCTGAGAGAGCGCGCGCATGGCCTTGATCGTGGTCAGTACGGTGAGAGGCGCAGCCCCATGGCTCTGTGCGAAGCCCGGGGAACTGGGGCCGAGGAGGAGTGCCAGAGCGGCGAACCAGAGGTGCCGACCACTCACGGTGCGGCATACTAGCGCGACCGGTGCCATCCGTCCAGCGCCGCGGTTCCCCCGCCGGCACCCGATGCCTTGAGGGGTCAGCGGCCTACAGCACGTCGAACCTCTTGTTTCGCGCCCACTTGTAGACATTGAAGTCGTTGTCGAACGTCAGGATTCTCGCCTCCTGGTAAATCTCCGCGGTGCGGATGAGACAGGCGTCCGCCAGTGAGATTGGCCGATTCGCGTACTTCTTCAAGAGCGCTTCGATGTTGGCCCAGTGCTCTTCTACTGCGATTGCCACCTGGTAGACCCCTTTTGCTCCGAGAGCGACGACATCGGCGGGGCCAGCCGCGTGCACCTTGCGCATCAGGAAGCACGCCTCCGCCACGACCGCCTCGCAGGAGCGGAAGGGAGGCGCGCACTCGGCGAACAGACGGCGTGCCCGGTCGTGATTGCCGTCGTCTTTCGATAGCAGCGCAACCAGGGGGCCGGTGTCGAGCAGGATGCCCGAGGGCTTCACTCGCCGAAGCCTTCGAGGTGCTTCCGGCTGGTCGACAGATCGCGCGGACCGTTCCTGAATCGTCCGACACTCGATCCGGCGAGGTCGAGGGCGCTCGACCGCCCGCGCTCTTCTTCTGCGACCAGCTTCGCGACCAGCTCCAGGCCGCGCCGGACGATCTCGGATTCGGACTGGCCTGTTTTCTCCTTCAGCTCGTCGAGCGCGACTCGCTCTCGCTTGCCGAGACGGGCATGAATGTAGGCCTTCATGACGGCCAGTGTAGCACGTTGCCTAAGATGTGTGCTACATGTCGGCTGACCGGCGCGCGAGTGTCGGCGAACCCTGGCGGTAGACCGAGCGATGTCATCAGTGCTCCCGCCGCACCGTGACCTTCAACCCGCGCAGCTTCGTCGCGCGAAGGGCGTCGATGACGTCGTCGGCCAGCGCTTCCGGGACCTCGACGAGCGAGAAGCCGTCGTTGATCTCGATGGCGCCAATCGATCGCGACTGGATGCCGACTTCGCCGGTGATGGCACCGACGAGGTCGCCCGGGCGGATGCCGGCCCGCCGGCCCGCGCCGACGAACAGCCGGATCATGTCCTCGCCGGTCTCGCGCGCGGACGGGTCGCGCGGCAGACGGCCGCGCGCCGGCTTGAGGGTTCGCGACGGCCGGTCAAGTCTGGATGGAGGTGCCGGCGTGGGGATTTCCCGGTCGTCGCTGTCGCCCCCCGCGGCCGCGTGCGCGAGCGCGACGGCTGCCGCCGCGATGTCGACGATGTCGAACTCGTTCGCCAGGGCTTCGACGACGACGCGGGTGTGGTCGAGGTTGCCCGCAATCAGCCGTTCGCGCAGCGAGGCGCGCGTGATGTCCAGACGCCGCGCCCGGAGGTCGGCGACGGTCGGGATCGTGGCGACTTCGATCTTCTGCTTCGTTGCCGCTTCCATGGCGCGGAGCAGGCGGTGCTCGCGCGGCTCGGCGAGCGTGATGGCGGTCCCGCCGCGTCCGGCGCGCCCGGTGCGGCCGATGCGGTGGATGTAGGTGTCGGGCGAGGCGGGCACGTCGTAATTGATGACGTGCGACAGCCGCTCGATGTCGAGGCCGCGTGCCGCGACGTCGGTCGCGACGAGCAGATCGGCCTTGCCTTCGCGAAAGCGCGCCATCACGCGATCCCGCAGGCGCTGTTCCATACCGCCGTGGAGCGCCTCGGCGCGGTGGCCGTGGGCGTTGAGCAGCTCGACGAGCGTGTCGACTTCGAGCCGCGTGCGGCAGAAGACCAGCGCGGAATCCGGGTTTTCTGTTTCGAGAACGCGCTCGAGCGACGCCGGCTTGTGCGCCCTGGCCACGACGTACGCCACCTGACGGACGCGCGGCAGCTTGCCCGCAGCCGTGGTTTCACGCGCAATCGCGAGCCGTGTCGGGTTCTTCAGATGCCGTTCCGCGATCGACAGAATCCGCGCCGGTATCGTCGCGGAGAAGAGCGCCGTCTGGCGTGCGGGCGGCGTGGCGTCGAGGATGGCGTCCAGATCCTCGGCGAAGCCCATGTCGAGCATCTCGTCGGCTTCGTCGAGAATCAGCACATCGAGCTTGTCGAGCTTCAGCGTGCCGCGGCGGATGTGGTCGAGCGCGCGGCCGGGTGTCGCCACGACGATGTTGGCGCCGCGCTCGAGCGCCCGGATCTGCTGCAGCATCGGGGCGCCGCCGTAGAGGGGGAGGACCGTCAGGCGGCTGCCGCGCGCGTACTTGTGCACGGCCTCCGCGACCTGCATCGCGAGCTCGCGCGTCGGGACGAGCACGAGGCCGTTGGTGCGCCGTCGGTCCTCCGCGCCGAGCGCCGAGATGCGGTGGAGGATGGGCAGCGCGAAGGCCGCCGTCTTGCCCGTGCCGGTGGCCGCCTGCGCGAGCAGGTCGCGGCCCTCGAGGAGCAGCGGAATCGTTTCGCGCTGGACCGGCGTCGGCTCCTCATAACCGAGCGACGTGACGGAGGCGACGATCGCCTCGTCGAGCCCGAGCGTGGCGAATCCCGTCGGGGTCGATTTCGATTCCGGTGAAGTGCGGTTGGGCATGCCTCCCCGCATTGTCGTCCGTGTGATCCCGATTGTCCACGTGCGACGTGCGTGCTGCCTGGCTGACGGAGCCGGCGACGTGCGTCTAGCGCGCCGCCCGCGCGTCCTGGACCCAGGCCGGCGGATCGGGTTCGCCCTTCGGCGTCATGCCCTTCGTCATCGACCAGCGATGGATCCAGGAGAAGCCGGAGCGGCCGGCATACTCTTCAGGGAGCCGGTAGGCATCGTCTTCGAGCGCGCGGTCCAACGACACGAACGAGTAGCCGCGCCGCCGGAACATGGCAAGAAGATCAGGCAAGAGGTCCGCGTTGAGGTCGTTGGCATGCAGGAGCAGGATCTGGGGGAACTCCCGGCCCACGACCTCGACCGACCGTTCCTCGAAGAAGCTGACGATGGATTCCATGTAGGGCACGTACGCCTGCCGCACGCGCTCGCGATGCTCCGCTCCGGTGTAGAGCGCCGCGAACTGGTAGTCGGAGTTATCGAGCGTCACCGGAGCCACGCGGTATCCGTGGCGGTCCAGATACTCCTGCAGACCTTTCTTGATTTCCGCTGTCGGGCCGGCGTGAAGAAACGGATGACGGTAGAACCGAAGCGCTTTGCCGCGGGCGGCAAGGGCGGCGCGGAGGATTGGCTCGCCCTTCGCGATGTCAGCGGTGTACGCATCCAGCGGGACGTTGTTGATGTCGAAATGCGAGCACGAATGGTTGCCGAGATCAGCGCCCGAGTCGAGCCAGAGGTCGAGGAGCTGTCGGAGGCCATCGACGCCGACCTCGATCTGCCGGCCTTCGTTGACGAAACCAATAACGGGGATGCCTTGCTCCCGGAAGGGCTTCAGCAGACGTTCGGTCATGGCGCGAACGCCGGCGAGGCTCCGAGGACCGCCGTCGCCACCGCGGGGCAGGTCATCGATCGTAATCGCGACTTCGCGACCGGCGGCTGTCGACTCTCTCGGACCTGCCGGCGACGTGGCGTGCACCACGACGCACGCCAGGAGCAGATATAGACCCCTCATGCCGGGAGGCTAGCACACCCGCGCCTCAGCGGTCGCTGTCCCTTGCGGTGGTGTCCGTGTCATGCGGTGATCTCCGTGTCGTCCGTGCCTCAGGCAGTCTCGTCCGCATTGGCCGTGGAGTGGTTTAAGCTGGAGGCAGCGATGCTGCTGCGACACGACGCATTCAGGCGGCTTTGCCGTGCGCGAGACTTGCTGGTCGAGGTGCCAGAGGACCCGCGCTCGGTCGAAGACATTGCGCGCGAAGTCGGGATCTCGCCGTTTCACTTTATCCGGCAGTTCGAGTCGGTCTTCGGCCTGACGCCGCATCAATTCCGGATTCAATCGCGCCTGGACCGTGCGCGACAACTGCTCGCCGCCGGCCAGCGCTCGGTCACCGATGTCTGCATGGAGGTCGGCTTCTCGAGCCTCGGGAGCTTCAGCGATTCTTTCTCGCGCCGCGTCGGCACGTCGCCCTCGGCCTACCAGCGGCGGTTGCGTCCGTTGGTGCACGTGCCGGGTACGCTTCCACAGGAGCTGGTGCCGGGCTGCCTCAGCCTGATGGCGTCGTTGCCGCCGTCGACGTTTTCGCAGTTTTCGAGAAGCGCGGGCGGTGTGCTTCTGCCAGACTCGAGCGCAGTCGTTTTCACCTAGCGAGGCACTCGAATGCGCATCAAGCTCACGAGCATCATGGTCGACGATCAGGACAAGGCCCTGAAGTTCTACACCGACGTCCTGGGATTCCGGAAGAAGCTCGACTTTCCGGTCGGCGAGTACAAGTGGCTGACCGT
Organism: uncultured Acidobacteriota bacterium; assembly: GCA_963776315.1. Lineage (GTDB taxonomy): Bacteria > Acidobacteriota > Vicinamibacteria > Vicinamibacterales > 2-12-FULL-66-21 > DATBJJ01. The sequence continues at coordinate 63,854 of CAVZMJ010000021.1, read as the reverse complement.
CGTCTCACCTGAGGGGCCGGATGACCTCGAGCTCGTGCTCGAGCCGAACGCGAATCCGGCCGCCAAAGCCTTTCAGGAGGCGATGTTCACGCAGGGAATCCCGCTCGCCGCGTTCGAAGCGGCTGACATCGCCGCGGACTTCGCGCGGCTACGGGCGCAGGGCGTCGCGTTCACGCGCGAGCCGACGCGGATGGGGCCGGTCACGATTGCCGTGTTCTCGGACACCTGCGGCAACCTCATTCAACTGTATCAGCCGGCGTAGCCCGCGCGCGCACGCAGTCATAGCAGCCTGCGTCGCCCCGACGAACCGCGCGCTCCCGCTCACGTGGTCGCGTGCTTGGCCGCTGTCCGCAGAGAGTGATTCAGCCGATGGTACTCACGGCGGAGCTGGCGCACGAGGTCGTGGTCCGCGTTCTCGAGGGCCGTCGCCTTCTTCGCGTTGATCTCGCGCATCCTGGCCTTGACCGCTGCCTTTTCGGCGATCGCGGCGGCATGATGCGCGTGGCTGTCGATGCCGAGCGCCTTGCAGAGCGCCGGCAGCAGGTGCTCCTTGTTCAGCTGCGTGTAGCCCTGCACCGCTTCGTGCTGGATGTCCTTGGCGAGATCGCGCAGCTCCGCGATGGTCTTCTTCTTGAGCTCTTCGTAGGTGTGCGCCATGGCCGCTCTCCCAGATTCGGTTTTTGACGGGACGAGATTTTAGTCCGACACGGCGGGTCGATTCAAGAGCGGCATTCTCACTAGCGCTGCTATTGACAAGCTAACCGGCGTGGGTCAGGATCCGACTAACGGTGTTAGTGGACACAGCGGCTCAGGCTCAGGCTCTAGGGCTCTAGTAAAACCTTCGACCACTCGCTCGAAGATCTTGCTGGAGCCTGGAGCCTGGAGCCTTGAGCCCTAGAGCCCAGAGCCTAGAGCCCAGAAGATCGCCATGCCCAAACAGACGCTCCAGCACTTCGAGTTGCACGTCCTGCTGGCCATGCTGCGCGAGGGCGGGGAAACCTACAGCGTGCCGCTCGTGGTGGCGCTCGAGAAGCGCATGGAGCGTCCCGTGGCGCAGGCCGCGGTCTTCATCGCGCTGAGCCGCCTCGAGAAGAAAGACCTCGTGACCTCCCGCCTCGACGAGCGCGACGGGGGCCGGGCCCGCCGCTACTTCAAGCTGACCAGACTGGGGCTGGCTGCGGTCAGGGAGATTCGTGTCGAGCACGCCCGGCTCTGGCGCGGGCTTGGTCGGCTCCTCAGCACGCACAAGGTGTGACGATGCGCTGGCTGCTGCGACTTCTCCTCAGCGATGCCGATCGGCGAGCCGTCGAAAGCGACCTCGCCGAGCTCTTCGAGCTCCGTCGCCGGCAGGACGGCGACCGCGCGGCGGCGCGGTGGCTGAGGCGCCAGCACCTGTGGTATCCGCTGCATCTCCTCGTGGAGCGCGTGCGCGCGGAGTGCAGTGGCGGATTGGCGATCCTGCCTCACCTGTGGCGAGATGTCCTCTACAGTGCGCGCAGTCTTGCCCGCACGCCGGCGTTGACGGCAACGATCATCCTCACGGTTGGTGTCGGCCTTGGCGCGACGACCGGGATGATTGGCGTCATACGCGCCGTGCTCGTGAATCCGCTGCCCTATGCTGAGCCCGGCGATCTGTACTGGATCTACACGGACAATCCACCCTATCGATTTCGGTTTTCCGTCGTCGACTATCGCGCGCTCGAAGCCGACCATCCCGCATTCAGTGCGGTCGCGGCCTACCAGACGACCAGTGTCACGATTGCCGACGGAGGGGCGGCGGAACGGGTAACCGCAAAGGTCGTAACCGGCTCGTACTTTCCCCTCATGGGCCAGACGGCCCTCATCGGCCGCCTCTTCGACGTATCGGACGACACACGCGGCGATCGCGTGGCCGTGTTGACCGCGGCGTTCTGGGCGCGCCGCTTCGCGAGCGACCCGGCCGTGCTCGGTCGAACGATGACCATCGACGGCTCGAGCTATACGGTCGTTGGCGTGCTGCAGAAGGCTGTCGGCCCGCTCGAGCGCGACGTCGCATTGTTCACGGCGGCGCGCTGGCCGCCGCCGAAGCGCAAGGGGCCGTTCTTCACGATGGTCCTGGGTCGGCTCCGGTCCGGCGTCTCCAAGGCGGCAGCGCTCGACACGCTCCGCGCGACAAACGCCCGGTTGTTCCCGATCTGGAAGTCGTCCTACCAGGACGAAAAGGCCACGTGGGGCCTGCAGGATCTGAAGTCGCGCGTCGTGGGCGACGCGGGCTCGACGCTCGTCCTCGTCCTGGCCGCGGTCGGGTGCGTGCTCCTCATCGCCTGCGCAAACGCCATCAACCTGCTCATCGCACGGGCACTCAACCGCAGCCGCGAGCTCGCCATCCGCAGCGCGCTCGGCGCCTCGCGCGGGCGGCTCCTGCAATACCTCGTGATCGAGAGCGGCGTGTTGACGGCAGGTGCCGCCGTCGTCGGTTGTGGTGTTGCCGCCCTGGCGATTCAACTCGTGACGGCCTACGGCGGGGGCTACATCCCGCGCGTCGATGAGGTCCGGCTGACCGCGCCGCTCGTCGGGTGGCTCGCCGCGCTCGCCGCAGGAAGCGGTCTCCTCATTCTGGTCGGGGGACTCGTCCCGGCAATCCATGGCACGTGGCGCATGGACCGCTCGCTGCGGTCCGGCGGCCGCTCCACGACTGACGGACCGGCCGCGCGGCGGCTCCGTCGCGCGCTCGTCGCCGCCCAGTTCGCGTTGGCGACGCCCCTCATCGTCGCCGCCGTGCTCGTCATGTCGAGCCTCGATCGGCTCAGCCGCGTCAGTGTCGGCATCGAGACGGAGCACGTGCTGACCGCCGCCGTATCCTTGTCAGGCGCAGGCTACGCTCGAGACACGGACCGGAAGTCGTTCTGGGAGCGAGCGCTCGAGCGTATGTCAACGCTGCCCGGGGTGGAGGCCGTCGCCTTGTCCGACAGCCGGCCGCCGAACGAGGCGGGGCAGAGCAACAATTTCGACCTCGAGGATCATCCGACGCCGGCCGGCCAGAATCAGCCGATCTGCACCTGGGTCGGAGTGTCGCCCGGCTTCTTCTCGACCGTCGGCCTGCGGCTGGAGCGAGGGCGCCTGCTCGACGAGCGATCGTTGCAGGACGACATCGTTCTTGTCGATCGCGCGTGGGCTGACAGGTTCTTTCCGGGTCAGGAGGTTCTGGGACGCAGGTTCAGGAACGGCGGATGCACGACCTGCCCGTGGACGACCGTGGCCGGCGTCGTCGGAACCGTCAAATGGGCTGGTCTCGAGACTACGGATCGCGGCACCGTCTACTTTCCATTCGTCGACATACCCAATGCCTACTTCGTCGTCCGTGCCACCGGCGAACCTGCATCCCTGGCGACGGCCGTCCGTCAGGCCGTCCACGAACTGGATCCCGGCCTCGCCGTCACGAACATCGCGACTGGCGGCGACCTCGTCGCGCGGTCGCTGACGGCGCCCCGCTACCTGAGTGTGCTCGTCGGCATGTTCGCCGCGGCGGCGCTTCTCTTGTCGGTCGTCGGCATTTATGGGGTGATGGCGCACTTCGTCCAGCAGCACACGCGCGATATCGGCATTCGCCTGGCGCTCGGCGGCGAGCCGTCGGATGTCCGTCGCATGGTCGTCCTGCAGGGGCTGCGACTGGTGGTCATCGGGGTGGGCGTCGGCGTCGGCGTTGCGCTCGTCACCGCGCGCTTTCTCACGACGGTGTTGTTTGGTGTGAGCCCAACCGACCTGCGCACGCTGACGAGCGTCCCGCTCGTGCTCGTGGTACTTGCGGCTCTCGCGTGCCTCGCACCGGGCCACCGCGCTGCGAAGCTCGATCCAGCTGAGATCTTGCGGGAGAGCTGAGCGCTCAGGGCTTGGGAGGCTCAGGGCTCAAGGCTCAGGCAAGACCTTCGAGAGCAGACTTCAAGATCTTGCTTGAGCCCTGAGCCCTGAGCCGCCGCCCTACTCAGCCCTCAGCGCCACCGTCGGATCGACGCTCGCCGCCCGCCTTGCCGGGATCGCACTCGCAGCAACTGCGGCGAGCGACAACGCGAGGCCGGCCGCGAAGAACGCCCGCAGATCGTTCGGTTCGAGCCCGTAGAGAAACGACTTTGCCGAGGCACTCAGATACCAGGCGCCCATGGCGCCGATGGCGAGTCCCGCGGCGATCAGGAAGCACGCGTTCGCGAGGACCATGCCGATGACGCGCGACCGTGTCGCGCCGAGCGCCATCCGTACGCCGATTTCGCGTGTGCGCAGCGAGACGATGTAGGCCATCACGCCGTAGACGCCGACAGCGGATATCACGAGACCGAGCAGCCCGAAGAGTCCGAGCATCAGCATGTTCAGCCGGCGCTGTGCCGTCTGTCGCGCGACGAGCTCCTGCATCGTGGCGACGTAGCGAAGCGGAACGTCTGGCAGGACGGCGTGGACTGCGGCCTTGACGGCCGGCAATGCGGAACGTGGATCGCCGGCCGCGCGGACGACCAGGTATCCAGTGCCGGGCGTGACCTGAGCCATCGGCAGGTAGGTCTCCGCCAGAGGGCCGTTTTCGAAGCTCCATTGCCGCACGTCGGCGACGATACCGACAACGGCGCGGTCGGCACGTGCGACGACGATCGTTCTGCCTACCGGATCTTCACCGGGGAAGAACTTCCTGGCCGCCGACTCGTTGAGGATCGCGACGTTGGGGCTTCCTTCGCGATCGGTGGCGTCGAACAGCCGGCCGCTCCGGAGGGGAATCCTGAGCGCCTCGTGATAGCCGGCCGTGACCGTCTTGAGGCTGACAGCCGAATCGCCCTCGTTCGTCCGGCCGCGAACCGTGAGGCCATCGACGTGCAGCCTGATGCTGAGCGGGATCCCTGGAGAGACCGCGGAGGCCTGGACAATGCCGCCTGACTGGCCGAGTCGCTCGACGATCCGGGCGAACACGGGGCCCCAGTCCGGCGGTTGCTGCCCGGGCTGAGCTGCCGAATAGAGCTGCATCGTGATCACGCCGTCGGGGTTGAAGCCCGGGTCGATCCGCATCAATCGAACGAAGCTGCCGATGAAGAGGGCGGCCCCTACCAGGAGCACTACCGCGAGCGCGACTTCCCCGACGACAAGCGCGCCGCGCAGACGCTGGCGTCCGCGTCCGGCGCTGGCCGAGCGCGTGCCCTCGTTGAGCGAGCTGGTGAGGTTCGGTTTCGACATCTGCCAGGCGGGGACGATTCCAAAGAGCAGGCCCGTGACGAGCGACATACCCGCCGTCGCGGCCAGCACACGCAGATCGAGCGCGATCGTGGCGACTCGAGGCACGCCTTCTGGCATCGCGCTCCGGAGAACCTGAACCAGCCACCACGCTGCGACGATGGCCATCACCGTTCCTGCCGTGGACAGCACCAGGCTCTCGACGATGAACTGGCGGACGAGACGCCAGCGGCCCGCGCCGAGGGCGGCGCGGACGGCGACCTCACGTTCGCGCGTGCTGGCGCGCGCCAGCAGCAGGTTGGCGACGTTGGCGCATGCGATGAGCAGTACGATCCCGACCGAGGCGAGCAGCATCAGCATCCACGACTTCACGCTGGCGCCCACGAGGTGGTCGCGAAGCGGCCGGACGCCGAATGCCCTGAGTCCTCTCGAATCCGGATTGGCCTGCACGATCGCCGCGGCGATCTGGTCCATATGCGCCTGCGACTGCTCGAGGCTGACGCCCGGCTTCAGCCGGGCAATGCTCTGCAGATACATGCTGATGCCGCGTCCCCGCGTCCGCTCGTTCGGCGGGATGACGTACGGAACCCAGAAGTCGGTCCGGCGGAGGGCTCCCACCGGGTAGGTCACACCTGCCGGCAGGATGCCGATGACCTCGTAGCTGCCGCCGTCGAGCGGAATTGTCCGGCCGACGACATCCGGACTCGCGCCCAGGCGCTCGCGCCAGAACGCATCGCTCAACACTGTCACGCGATGCCGCCCGTCGACTTCGTTCTCGGCCGTGAAGAGTTGGCCGATGGCCGGCCGGATGCGGAGCACGTCGAAGAATCCTGCCGTCACACGCTGCGCTGCGACATCTTCAGCGGCTGCCCCCGGCATCTGCAGCGTGAGCTCGCTATCGGCAATCGCGGCCATTGATTCGAATACCTGCTGCCGAGCCGTCCAGTCCAGATAGTTCTGAGGCTGCACTCGCGACAGCGCCAGGGGATCACCGGGATCCGTGCCGGGCATCGCCGGCATCCCGGCAGGGACCGCCTTGCCCATGCCTGGCCCCTGGCCAGGCATGGAGCGTTCTCCGAGGGCAACGATGCGATCGGGATCGGCGAAGGGCAGCGCACGCAGCACAACGGCGTCCACGACCGAAAAGATCGCGGTGGTGGCGCCGATGCCGAGCGTCAGCACGACGAGCGCGACGATGGTGAAGGCGGGTGCCGCGCGCAGTGCCCGCACGGCCTGTCGCAGGTCAGCCATCAGGCCCTCCCACGAGAACGCCCGGCTCGCGGCCGGGGGCGAGGGGTCCGCCCAATGCGACTGACGCAGGGGAGCCAGCGAGCGGCCCAGGACGTCCGGGCCCCGGAACTCGCCAAGCGCCAGCTGCCGGGCGGCGTCCGGAGTGTTTCCTTCGGCGACCAGCTCGCGCCAGCGGTCATCGAGATGCTGCGACAGTTCTTCGACGATCTCCGCTTCGCGTGCGGGCGACAGCCGGACCGACGACAGGCGCGCACGCACTTCCGACGTCCAGTCACCCCTCGACTCCTCTCGTCCCTCGGCCTGGCTCGGGACGACCCTGAGCTCGTCGATGGGTCGGGGTGACCCTGAGCTTGTCGTCCCTCGACTTTGCTCGGGACGACCCTGAGCCTGTCGCAGGGTCGAAGGGTCAGGCATGTTCGCCTCCCGTTACGCGGCGCACGGCCTCCACGAATGTCTCCCAGGTCTTCCGCTGCCGGGCGAGCACTCGCCGCCCCTCGGCCGTCACCTTGTAAAAGCGGCGCCGTCGCTGGCCTTCCTTTTCCACCCACGTGCCCTTGATCCATCCCCGCTCCTCGAGGCGATAGAGCAGGGGATAGAGAGAATCGATGTGAAAGGTGAGCTGGCCCTCCGAACGCGCGTGGATCAGCTTGCTCAGCTCATAGCCGTGCCGGGCGCGGGCATCGAGCAGCGACAGGATCAGGAGCTCGGCCGAGCCTTTCTTCAGCTCACGGTCGAGGGCGCGGGTATTGATGTCTGTCATAGGCAGATAGTATATAGGCAGGCATGCGGTGTCAACAGCCGCGTTCCCAGCCTGCGATACCGGCATTCACACCCGTCGTCGGTGAATCCATCGGATGGTGACGCGTTGTCGGATAGAGTGATCGCGCTGCGGCCCGAGGTCGCCGTTGCTGCGCGCGAGCGTTTCGCGACCGTAAAGATTCCCTCCTCCTCGACAGTTATTCGACGACGATGACCTCGTAGGCCTTGAGGCTCGGCAGCGTGAAGGACCGTTAGCGTCCGTCCGTCGTGACCAGCAGGTCGCTGTCGAGATTCGACCGCACGCGCGCGGCGAACGTCTTGGCGCTAGCTCGACGCGAATGTCCGCGCAGCTCCACCGGCGGAAAGTACGCCGTGTCCTGATGTCCGGTGCCGTTCACGAGGTGGATGAGCGTCCGGCCGCGCGCCGGCTGACGCATCAGCGTCATCTCGACGCAGCGGATGCGCGTCCGTCGTTGAGCTGACGCCCGTCAGGGCAGTAGCCGATCGATGACGTCGGCCACGAGTCCGGCATGGTCCTGGCGAGCTCTGCCGATAGTAGAGACCTCCGACATCCCACGGCATGTACGCGAAGCGCCCATGCTCGTGGTCGCCGAGCACGAGGCCTGGCACCCGCGTCTCGATCTTGTCGCTCCAGACTTTCTCGGGCGGACCGAACATCGCCGCAGGAATGCAGCGTGAGGAGCGGCGGCTCGATCGGTGTCAGTTCGACGTAGTCGCCGTCGAGAAAGATCAGATCGGTGTCCCGCAGCGACGGCAACGTTCCGCGATCGTGAATCCGCCAGTAGCCCTGCGTCGTGCGCCGGCCGACGACGCTGCCAACCGGCAGCGGCGGCGGTGTCGCCCCGCCACGAGCACCCGTCCACCGTTGCGCACGATACTGGTCGAGCGCCTGGCATGCGGCCCGGCACGATCACGAGGTCGAACCGGCGCACGCTGGTGCGTCCACCCATCGATCGTTTTCGGTCACCGCGAACGGGATGTGCTGCTCGGTCAGCAGCCTGAAGAAGCCGCGATAGCCCGCCGTGTTGTCCGTCGCCACGCAGCAGCACGCGGCCGGCGTTCTGCTGACCGACGTACAGATCCTCGTGCGCCGCGTGCCAGTCGAAGATCGGCTTCGCCGCCAGCAGTCCCTGCCGATCCGGCTTGACTCCATCGTTCCGACGACGGCAACCGCCGGAGGAGCGCCGTGCGCCATGTTCTGGTAGAGACGCAGCTGCATCTCCGCTGCTGGCACGTGCGCGTATCGCCACGGAAAATCCACGAAGCTCATCGAGAGGTTGATCGCGATCTTGTCCGCTCCGATCCCGTCGAGCGGCTCACGTTGTCGCTGGCCGAATAGGGCCACAACGGCAGCGGCGGCCCACGCGCCGTGTTCGACTCCGACATGATGCCGTCGGTGTGGTCCTTGATGTAGGTCAGGAACGCCGCGTTCGGCCGCAGTCGATGAATCAGCTCGGCGATCGTCGCGGCCACTTCGCTCGATGAATCCGCCATGAACGGCGCGGTAGTCGGCGTCGGCCGCGGCGGGCACCGGTTCGCGCGGTACCGGGCGCGATACCGGGTCTGACACGCGTCGCACTGGCATGGTCCCATCGGCACGCCGCTGTAGTCGGTCGACGGGTTGCCGAACATGTTGAAGAAGAGCCCGTCGACGTCGTAACGCGTCGAGCGCTTCCGCGAGAATCGTCAGCGCGTGCTCTCGGTAGTAGTCGCCGTTGATGCACGTCGAGTACAGGCCGTTGTAGATGGCCGGCTCGCCGTTCGCGCGCCGTGAAGAACCACTCAGGGTGCGCGTCGAACACCGGCTTCTGCGTCTTGCTGAGATCGAACCGGCCGATCACGCGAATGCGGCGCGCATGCGCGTTCGCGGAGCGCGTCGCCAAAGAGATCGCGCCCCGGCGGCAGGAAGGTGCTCGCGTAGTGAAACGGCACCCGCGTCGGGTACTGCGCGACGATGCCGCCCATGTTCAGAAGAAAGGTGTTGGCGCCGACATCGGCCGACGGCCGTCGACGAGTGCTTTCGGGTTGACCGTCGAATCGTTCTCGCTGAGATTGGTTTGCAGAAACCGAACCGGCTCACGCATCCACCACCGGCTCTCGACGTTCTGAGCCGCTGATGATCGCACCTTGCAGTTCTGTCAGTACCCACGCACGGCCTGCCACCTGCCGCACGCAACACCTCGAGCTCGGAACCAGCAGCTATCGTCGAGCATGCCCCGACGGACAACAGCATCGCCCGCGGACGTAAAAGACGGCCACGGTCGCACGGAATACCGCTGGGTAGAGCCTATACTTGAGCAATCCGTGCCCTCCGTGGCCCGCGATTGGTGGCCGTTCATCAGTGTGACGCAGTCCAATAATCAGGAGGACTGCGATTCAATTCCTTGAAGCCCGTCTGACGACCCCGTGACGGATGACGAGCACGCGGGAGGAGTGGTCGCTCCGCGCATGACGAACACACGATCGGCCGAGGCACGCCAGGTGCAGTGCTCCTCGCATTCAACGATTCCCGTTGAGAGGAGACACGTCATGCGGTGGTTCAAAGCAGTTTTCGTATTCGTGCTCGCCCTGTGCTGCTGCCTGGCTTCAGGCGCTGCGGCGCAGACGACGACCGGTACGATCTCGGGACGGATCGTCGACAGCCAGGGACTGGCGCTGCCTGGCGTCACGGTGACGGTCGCTGGTCCCAACCTGCAAGGCACGCTGAGCGTGGTCTCGACCGGCAACGGCGACTACACCGTTCCGCGCGTGCCGCCGGGCACCTATACCGTGACGTTCGAGCTCAGCGGATTCGAGCGTCAGCAGAAGTCGGTCAGCGTGGCGCTCAGTCAGGCCCTGTCGCTCAACGCGGCGCTCGGTCCGGCGGCGCTGACCGAATCGGTCACCGTGCGTCCGGGCGCCGGCGAAGTCCTGACTCACACACCCGAGGTGGCCACCAACTTCAAGCAGGAGTTGATGACCATGCTGCCGACGACGCGCGACATCAACGCCGTGATCCTGAAGGCGCCGGGCGTGCATCCGTCAGGCCCCAACGGCAGCTATTCGATCGCCGGATCGATGTCGTTCGAATCCCTGTACCTGGTCAACGGCGTGAACGTGAACGAGAACCTGCGCGGTCAGGCGAACAACCTTTATATAGAGGATGCAGTGCAGGAGACGATGGTCGCCACCGACGGCATCTCGGCAGAGTACGGGCGGTTCAGCGGCGGCGTCGTCAACGTCATCACCAAGTCCGGCGGCAACCGCTTCAGCGGCTCGTTCCGCGACTCGCTCTACAACGACGACTGGCGCGCGAAGGTGACCGGAAACGACGACCACGCGTTCACGACCGACACCAAGGTTGACCGTGTCATCTCGCAGTATGAATACGTCCTCGGCGGTCCGATCCAGCGCGACCGCCTGTGGTTCTTCAACGCCGGCCGGTTCCGCACGGCTCCCGTGGGCCGCAACACCGTGGCGCCTCTGAACGTCCCCTACACGTTCGAGGACAAGAGCCAGCGCTACGAAGGGAAGCTGACCTACTCGGCCAGCCCCAATCACCGCTTCGACGGGGCCTACACGAAGGTCAATCAGACGGAGGCGAACGGCACCTTCAGCACCGCCACGTCGATGGATCTGCGGAGCCTCTATACGCGCGAGCTGCCGCAGAACCTCTTCACCGTCGGCTACAGCGGCGTGCTCTCGCCTTCGCTCTTCGTGGAAGGCCGCTACTCGGCGCGGCACTTCAGCTTCATCGGTTCCGGCGCCACGTCGACCGACATCATCGACGGCACGCTGCTCATCGACAGCGCGCGCGGCAACCTGCGCTACTGGTCGCCGACGTTCTGCGGCGTCTGCGACCCGGAAAAGCGCGACAACGAGGAAGTGTTCGTGAAGGGCACCTACGTGCTGTCGACGGGCGGCAGCGGTTCGCACACCATGCTCTTCGGCTACGACACCTTCAACGACCAGCGATTCGCGAACAACCACCAGTCGGGCAGCGACTACCGCATCCTCGGCACGACGAGCATCATCCGAGGAACGCGACATCTACCCGCGCTGGCTGCCGGGCTCGACCACCATTCAGTGGAATCCGATTGCGGAAGGGAGCCAGGGGACGAACTTCAGGACCAACGCGCTCTTCTTCAACGACAACTGGCGCTGGACCGATCGCGTGACGGTCAACCTCGGCCTGCGTTGGGACAAGAACCAGGGCAAGGACAGCGCCGGCGCCACGGTGGCCGACGACAGCGCCTTCAGCCCTCGGATCGGCGTCGTGTGGGATCCGACAGGCAAGGGCCTGTGGGCGTTGACCGGAAGCTTCGCGACGATACGTCGCGGGGCTGAACAACGCGATCGCCGACTCCTCCTCCGCGGCCGGCAACCCGGCGACGATTCAGTTCACCTATCAGGGTCCCGCGATCAATCCCGACGTGAATGCGGCGTCGCTGGTCACCTCGGACGTCGCGCTCCAGCAGCTGTTTGCCTGGTTCAACGCCAACGGCGGCACGAACATGACGCCGGCGGCATCGTCGGTGCCCGGCGTGTCGGTGCGGATTCCGAACTCGCTGACGTCGCCCAACGTGCGCGCGTACGCCGCGGGTGTCAGCCGGCAGCTGACGAGCCGCGCGGTCGTGCGCGCGGACTACTCGTATCGCGACTATCGGGATTTCTACTCGTCGCGGATCGATCGGTCCACCGGCATCGTGGTCGATCAGTTCGGCAACAAGGCCGACCTGGCGATCATCGAGAACACCAACGACCTGAAGCGCCGCTACTCGGGTGTCACGATTTCGGGCCGGTATCGCATCAACTCCAGGAGCGACGCCGGCGGCAGCTATACGCTCTCGCGCCTCTGGGGCAATTTCGACGGCGAGAACACTGCGAGCGGTCCGCTGACGACCGACCTGTTCCAGTATCCCGAGTACCGGCAGCAATCGTGGTTTGCGCCTGAAGGCGACCTCGCGGCCGATCAGCGGCACCGGGCGACCCTCTGGCTCAACTACGGTGTGCCCAAGATCGAGGGGCTGACGATCAGCGTGCTGCAGGACCTGGCGACCGGCGTGCCGTACGGCGCGGGCGGCGGGCTCGCGTCGGGACAGTCCGGTTTCTCGGCGAGCGCGGTCGTCGACGCGCGGCCCTTCGTGACCGACGTGGGCTACGCGACCCCGCAGGGTGGCAGTCGCGAGACCTACTACTACACCGCGCGCGATGCGTTCAGGACGGAAGCGTCGCGCCGCACCGACATGGCGGCCAACTACACCTATCGCGTGCCGGGCAGCCTGTCGCTCGACGCGTTCGTCCAGGTGCAGGTGCTGAACGTCTTCAACGTCCAGGACCTGTGTGCCTGCGGCTCCGACGTGTTCAACAACGGCGGCGGCGTCGCGCTCTCGCGAATCGGCAGCGGCGTGCTCACGCCGGTCAGTACGCCGTCGCTCGCGGCGTTCAATCCGTTCACCACGACGCCGGTGCAGGGAGTGAACTGGAACTACAACACCAACTGGGGGACGCCGCTCAACCGCTTCGCCTTCACGTCGCCGCGGACGTTCCGCATGACGTTCGGGCTCCGCTTCTAGTCTCATCCGGGGGGCTTCGCCCCCCGGAGCCCCCCGACACGCTCTCTCGCGCGCCGCTTCGTCGGCGCGCTCCGTTCGCGTGGCTCACTCGCTGTCGCTCGTTCGCTCTTACGGATCACGCAGACAGCCCCGCGGGACGTCGGCGCCCGCGGGACTGGATTCGTGTTCAGGGCAACTTGCGGTACATCACATTGCGGTACTCGATCTTGAATGGTGGACCGGTGTGCATCTGGAATCCCAGCACGCCCTCCGGCACCGCATGAGCGGAGTCCTCGTCGATGGCGACGCTCATCAGCTGGCTGTTCAGGAACTGCATGATCACCGGCCCGCGCGCGATGATGTGATAGCGATTCCAGCCGTTGACGTTCATCACGCCGCGCAGGAGCGTCGGGTCCCCGATCTTTCCGAGCACTTTGTACTTCGGCCCGTCGACGATGCGCGTCGCCTGGCCGCGCGGGGAGAGGATGACGTGGCCCTCGCCGGCCGGCGAGCGGCCGCGCTCATCGTGGATGTTGCCGACGAAGCCCTCGGTGAAATCGAGGTCGGCCTGGTAGCCCTTCAGCACCCATTTGCCGATCGCCGGCAGCTCGACGCTGCGGTACTGAATCCCGCTGTTCGTGCCAGACAGGCGAAATTCGACCTTGAGCTCGAAGTCCTTGACGCTCCCGCCGCGCCAGATGAGAAAGTTGTTCAGCTTGACGACCTTCTCGGGCGTCGTCTCGCCGACGATTGACCCGTTCTCGGCGCGCCAGAACGTCTGATCGCCGTCCCACCCGTTCAACGTCTTGCCATCGAAAATCGGGACGAACCCCACGTCATCGTCTGGTTCGGTCTGGGGAAAGAGGCCGCCTGCCCCACCTCCACGGCCCTGGCCCGCCGGCGCAGGCGTCTGCGGTTGCTGCTGCGCTGCCGTCAGCTGAAGCATGCCGAGCCACACGATCACGATTGTCCACGTCAGCCTTCTCACACACCCTCCTTGGCGCTCGTCTGATCGCCGCATCCTACTCTCTGCCGGGACCGAGTGTCGATGCCGGATTGTGGAGTCTTCCACTGCTCCTGAACTCCTTATCTCCTGTTCAGGGCACCAGAGAATCCTTCGCGCACCTCGTGAGCTTCCGCCTTCGCCAAGGCTCCGGCGGACCGCCGTAGACTTTAGCGCAGGCTGGTCGCGGCCGTCGTGAAGGGTCTCCGTTTCTGAGATCTCTGGCGAGCAGATCGAAGATGATGTCTTTCATGACCGGTTCCCGTGTGGCCGTCCTGGTGGCGGTGACCTGTGCGCTGGCCGGCGCGTGTGGCGGGAGCGGTGCGCCCGCAGCCCCGACGCAAACGCCTCAACCTTCGCCCTCGCCCACGACCGACACGCTGCGCGCCGCGGCCGCGGCGAACGGGCGCCGCATCGGCGCGGCCGTGCAATCAACGCTGCTGAACGACTCACGTTACGCCGGTACGGTCGCACGCGAATTCGATTACCTCACCGCCGAGTACGAGATGAAGTGGGGCGCCATCGAAGCGACACGCGGCAGCAACAACTTCTTCGCCGGTGACTCCATCGTGTCGTTCGCGGCCGGTTACGGCATGGCGGTCAAGGGGCACGCGCTGCTCTGGCATCAATCGCTGCCCGGGTGGGTCAGCGGCCTGTCCGCGCCCGACCTTCGTGCCGCAGTCGCGTCACACATTCGCGAGGTGGCCGGCCACTATCGAGGCCGCGTGCACGCCTGGGACGTCGTCAACGAGGCCGTCGCGGACGACGGGTTTGGACTTCGCGACACCGTGTTCAGGCAGAAGCTCGGCGATGGCTATATTGCCGAAGCGTTCCGGCTGGCGCGCGACGCCGATCCGGGGGCGCTGCTGTTCTACAACGACTACGGCGGGGAAGGATCCGGCGCGAAGTCGGATCGCATCTATGACTTGATGAGAACCCTTCTCGCCGAGGGCGTCCCGATCGATGGGATTGGTCTCCAGATGCACGTGTCGGCAAACGCGAGGCCGGGCGATGGGAACATCGCCTCGAACATGCGGCGGCTCGCCAGCCTGGGCCTCGTCGTGCATATCAGCGAGATGGACGTGAAGGTGAATGGCGTTCCCGGTTCGACCGCGCAGAAGCTCGACGCCCAGAAGTCGGCCTACAAGTCCATCGTAGCCGTCTGTCTGGCGGAGCCGCGGTGCGAGGCGGTGACGTTCTGGGGCGTGAGCGACGCGCACACCTGGATCAGCGGGGACACGCCGCTCCTCTTCGACGGCCAGTATGCGGCCAAGCCGGCTCACGCGGGCGTGCTCGACGCGCTGCGAGGGCGGTAGATCGGCAAATATGGCCTTCGCCGGCTGCTCACCGGCGAAGGCCATCCGCGATCGCGTTACGGCACGACGCTGAGGCGATTCTCGACCGTGGCGACGCCTGGCGCGCGCCACGCCGCCCGCTGCGCTTCGTCCTTCTCGATCCAGGAGCGAACGCTGCCGGTCAGGATGACCTTGGCGCCTTCAGCCTCGACATGAATGCGTCGCGCATCGATGTCCGCATGACGGTGCAGGGCCTCCGTGATGCGCTTCTGCACGTCCTTCGGCGACAGGCTGGGCGTGAGGGCGATGTGGTTCATCACGCCGCGAACCCCGCGCAGGTACTTGACGGCTCGCTCCGCCGCCATCTTCTGGTACATCCACTCGACGGTCCCGGCGAGCGTGATGAAGCCGCTCCGCACGGTGACCGTGACCCCGATCGGCACGTCGATGCGGTTTCTGAGCGCTTCGATCGCGTCCTTCGCGATGTCCGGGTCGATCCGTTCGCTGGCCAGCCTGACCTCGAGCTCGTTCGCGACAGCCTTGACGCCGTAGACGCGCCGGGCCGCTTTCTCGGCCGCGAGCTTGCCGGCGTAGGTATCGACATAGCCGCTGAGGGTGGCGATGCCATCCTGGGCGGAGACGCCGACGAGCGACGAGTCGACTTCCGGATCGCACTCGAGCTGATAGGTCACCGAGTCTTTGAGGCGCTGATCGATGATGGTGAGGGTCGTGCTCATATCTTGCTCCTTCGAGTTCCGAGGCGTGCCCAATCGGCCGCCGGTTGCAAACCCATCGGGTCAATCGAGCAACAGGCATGCCGGTGGAGCGACGGCTGAATCTGCTGGTTTGTCCGTCCGCTGTCTTCCTTCGCCGCCGTCTTGCGCGATTTCACCCGCTGGCACTGGTGAAAATTCCGCGTCGTCGGGCATCGCTCGGGCGGCGATGCCACGGGCATGGCCAGCGGGTCCCTGGCAGCTCGGTTGCACCGGCGCAGGACGGAGGTGCCCTGTGTCCAATCTACGGGTTCGTGATCTGATGACAGCTAACGTCCTGGTCGTTGGTCCCGATGACTCCGTGACCAAGCTGCGGGATCTGATGGCCGACAAGCACATTCGACACATCCCGGTGGTCGAGGACGAGGGTGACCTCATCGGCGTCGTGTCCGATCGCGACCTGCTCTCGCGCGCGCTTGGAAGCGATACCGATTTGCCCCTCAGCCTCCAGGCCGAGCTCCTCGATGCCGACAAGGTCAGGGACGTCATGACGTGGGACGTCGAGACCGTCGACGTCGACGAAGACGTGACGATGGCGGCGCAGGTCATGCTCGACAACAAGTACGGTTGCCTGCCCGTGCTCGAGGAAGGGAGGCTCGCCGGGATTCTGACCGAGGCCGACTTCGTGCGTTTCGTCGCGATTTCCGCCGAGAGCTCCCAACTGCAGCCCGCGCGGCTGATGCACCGCGCCCGGCGAAGCACGATGAGGCATTGAACGTAGAAGGTAGGAGGTAGGAGGTAGGAGGTAGGGCACGGGAACCGAGGAGCACTCGTCATGGATACGACCGTTCAGATCACTTTTCGCAACCTGTCGCCGTCCGAACCGCTCGAAGCCGAGATTCGGGACCGGGCCGCCAGGCTCCACACGTACTACGACGCGATCATGGAATGTCGCGTGCTCGTCGAGCTGCCGCATCGCCACCATCGGCGCGGCAATCATTTCCGCGTGCGCATCGACTTGAAGGTTCCCGGCGAGGACATTGTCGCCACGCATGAGCCGAGCACCGAGCGTTCGCCCGAGGATGTCGAAGGTGGAGACGTCAGCCTGACACTGAAGAAAGCGTCGGAGATTCAACCGGTCCACAAGTACGCGAACGTCGCCGTGCGCGAGGCGTTCGATGTCGCGCGGCGGCGATTGCAGGACTACGCCAGCCGTCAGCGCGGGGCGGTCAAGGTTCGCGCCGTCTGACAGCCGTCCATTGTCCGGCAGCGGTCCGGCCGTTGGTCAGGCGCGTGACGAAGGTGCCCTCGAAGACGTTCTCGAACTGCCGTCCGAGGTAGGTTGTCTGCGCCTGGCACTCGCAGTCGGCATCCCAATACGGTTCGAGCGCACCCGACACTTCGCCTTTCGAGACGGCGACGAACTGGATCGACAGGAACTGAGGGGCGGCGCTCTGCCCGGGTTTCTCGCCGGGCTTGTATCGCGCATACGCCTCCGAGCGGCCCCGCGGCGTCATCAGGACGTCGCCGTGCGCGTGATTCTCTCCAGCCACGAGCTTGAACCAGATGGAGCCCTCCCGGTCCCCGTCGCGGTTC
Organism: uncultured Acidobacteriota bacterium; assembly: GCA_963776315.1. GTDB lineage: Bacteria > Acidobacteriota > Vicinamibacteria > Vicinamibacterales > 2-12-FULL-66-21 > DATBJJ01. The sequence continues at coordinate 46,498 of CAVZMJ010000021.1, read as the reverse complement.
TTGTAGGTGCCCGTCCATTCGCCGGCGAGCGACTCGAGGTCTGCGGGCGAGCCCACGACTCGAATGGGCGGGGGCGGGCCGCAGCCGAAAAGGCCTGCCGTCAGCACGGCCGTCCCGATGACGATGACGATTCTCCGCATGCTGAAACGGATGCAAGAAAGGGAGCGCCTGACCATCTGACGGTTAGACGTTCGCGCGCCGCACTCCGTGCCCTCGGCCGAAAAATGGCCGATTCGGGGGCCGCGCTGTACGTTTTCGCTGGCCCGGACGTTGTTTCAGATGCCAGCGGTGTGCGTACGGACCGAAAGAGTTCCGGGTTGGTCCCAGGGTGGTTTTGTGGGAATATCCGGGCTTCCGTCCGTCTACCGTGCGCCTGGGCTGGAGGGTCGAGCCAATGCGCGGTGCGGGAGCCAATTCGCGTGACGACATCCCTGGGCAGGCGGTCGCCGGTCCGTCGGGTACCCTCGTTCAGCTGACGCACTCCACGGGCGTTCCAGGCGCCCCCGCGCTGCGCCATGCAGTGCTCGGGAGTCTGCCGCCGCCCGCCCCTTCGTCCGAGCCGCCATCCCTTGGCGAATCCACGGTCGAGTTGACGAACCGCGCGCGGAGCGGTGATCAGGCGGCCTTCGAGGCGCTGTGCCTGCGCTGCCTCAAGTCATTGAGCCGCTATGCGGCCGGCCGGCTGCCTCCGGTCGTCAGGGACTTGCTCGATACGCAGGACGTGGTGCTCGATGCCGTTCAGCGGGGCATGAGCCGGCTGGACGCGTTCGAGTGCCGGCATCCCGGAGCGCTCCTCGCGTACATGAGGACGATCCTGCGCAACCTGATCATCGATCACGTGCGCGCCCGACGCCATCAGCCGCAACAGGTGCTGCTCGATGACCGTCACGCGGATCGCGGGCAGAGTCCCCTGGAGCGCGTGCTCGATGGAGAACAAATCGAGCTCTACGAAGCGGCGCTCGCGCGTCTGAAGCCGCGCGACGCCGCCTTGGTTACCCTGCGGATCGAAGAGCAGCTCGGGCACGACGAAATCGCCGAGCAGCTCGGTCTTCCGTCGAGCAATACCGCGCGTGTGGCCGCGAAGCGCGCCGTGCTGCGCCTCGCACACGAGATGTCGAGGTTGAGCCACGCGAAGCGCGCGACCGGGACTGTCGCGCAGACGGGGGGTGGGTCATGAGGCCAGGGCGGGACGCGCTCGCGCGCGCCGTCGACGCGGTCGTCGAAGGGACCGGCGGCCTCGACTGGGGCTCGATGACCGTCGAGCTCCACGACGAGCGCGATCGTGAGCTCCTTCGCCACATTCGCCTCCTGTCGCAGATCGCCGACGTGCAGCGCACGCAGTCGGGAGTCGAAGACGACGCGGCGCTTCGCGTGAAGGCCAGGGCCATCGCGAGCGTTCTGCCTTTCGGCGAGCCGGCTCGTGAGCGCGGGGGTGAAGCATCCACGGTGTCCCAGGATGTTGCCGTGGCCGGGGACGTTCCACGCTGGGGGCGTGTCGAGCTTCTCGAACTGGTTGGCAAGGGAACGTTCGGGGACGTCTACCGCGCGCACGATGGGCAGCTGCAGCGCGAGGTCGCGGTCAAGCTCCTGCATGCGGGCACGCGCCTGGTCGACCGCATGCTGAACGAAGCGCGGGCGCTGGCGCGCGTGCAGCACCCGAATGTTGTCGTCGTTTATGACGCCGAAGAGCGGGACGGCCGGGCCGGACTCTGCATGGAGTTCATCCGCGGGCGGACGCTGGCCCGGATTCTCGCCGACCAAGGCGCCCGCGGCGCCCGCGAGGCCGCCCTCGTCGGCCAGGATCTCTGTCAGGCCCTCGCCGCCGTTCATGCCGCCGGCCTGGTGCACCGCGACATCAAAGCCCAGAACGTCATGCGGGAAGACGGTGGGCGCGTCGTCCTCATGGACTTCGGCGCCGGCCTGTCGCTCGACGATGGCCGGACGCGTCCGGGGTCGGTGACCGGGACGCCCCTCTATCTCGCGCCAGAGGTGCTCGACCACGGCGAGGCGTCGGTTCGCAGCGACATCTACAGCCTGGGCGTGCTGCTCTATCACCTCGTCACCAACGACTACCCGATCCGTGGACAAACGCCGGAAGAGCTGATCGAGGCGCGTCGGCAGGGCCGGGTCCGCCGCCTGCGCGATGTCGCGCCGAAGCTGCCGTCGTGGTTCGTCACCGCAGTCGAGCGGGCGATCGCCCCGGACCCGCAGGATCGCTTCGCAACTGTGGGTGAGTTCGAGGCCGCGCTGAGCGTTCGGACGCCGACACGAATCTGGCCGTTGCTGTTGGCGGCAGTGTTGACGCTTGCGACGGCTGCTGGTGTCCAACAGTTGTGGTCACACCGGCCCGGGAACGGCGTCTCGCTTCCGAGGCTGGCGGTGTTACCGCTCGACGCTGGCCTTGGCGTGGATGGCCCTGTGGCTGCAGCGGTCACCGACGAGATCTACCAGGGCCTCGCGATGGTCGACACGCTCAGGGTGATTTCGCCTTTCTCTGCCGCGAAATCAAAACGCGATCAATCGACCATGCCGCAGATCGCCAAGGTCCTGGAGGCGTCCGCCGTCATCGATGGGACGGTGTCCGAGACTGACGGGCAGTTCGAGGTCAAGCTTCGCGTGTTTGACGCCGGGAGTGATTCGCCTCGGTGGGCTGGGATGCTCACAGCATCACGATCGAGCCTCGGCGCCCTTCGCCGGGATAGTGTGATGTCGATCGCCCGCGCCCTCAACATCGATGTATCTGCGCGCGTGTTGAAACTTCTGGGCCGTCCGGCGGGCGCGACGTCGCAGGCTTACGATGCCTACGCGATTGGTCGGGATTTTCAGGCGCGCGCGGGCCGAACAGACCACGAGCGCGCGCGAGCCGAGTTCGAACGCGCAATTGCGTTCGATCCACTCTTTGCGCCCAGCCACGTCGCGCTCGCGCGTGCGTACCTGGACCTGGGTACCAACGGTCCGCGGTCGGAATGGGCCGCGCAAGCCGCGCGCGCGCGAGTTGCCGCCCTCCGGGCGATCGAGCTCGATCCGGGCTCAGCCGAGGCTCACGCCTCGCTGGCGCAGGTGGCGTTTCTGTTCGACTGGGACTGGAAGCGTGCTGAGGGTGCCTATCGCCAGGCCATCGCTCTCAATCCAAGCAACGACTTCGCTCGCCAGCGCTATGCGCAGTTCCTGGCGGCGCAAGGGAAAGTCAGCCAGGGCTTCGACGAGCTCGACGTCGTCCGTGGGCTCAATCCCTTCTCTGACACAACCGACGTCGTCCGGGTGGCCCTCCTGCAGTACGACCGGCGGTTTCAGGAAGCCGAATCGCTCGGCCTTGCGATTCTTGGCCGTGCGCCAAACTCGAGAGCCGTCCACACCCAGCTCGGCCGCATCTACAGTGCGACTGGCAGGTTTGACAAGGCCATTGAGGAGTTCAAGAAGATAGAGGATCCGGCCGCTGGAGATAGCTACGTCGCGGCGGAGATCGCCAGCGCTGAGGCCGGCGCCGGGCGTGTGCAGAATGCTCAGACGATCCTCGAGAGACTAACGGAGCGCAGCGCAACCGAAGAAATCTCTCCCGAGCTCTTCAGCCTGGTCCACGCCAGGCTCGGCAACGCCGATGAGGCGTTTCGGTATCTCGATCTAGCCTTCAGGAACAAGGCGAGCCGGATGCTCTGGATCAAAGTCGATCCGCGCTGGGATCCGCTCCGATCTGATCCCCGGTTCAATGAGTTGGTAAGACGCATCGGCTTGTGAAGACGGCGACACTGGGCGTTCCGGACATCAAGAACAGGATGGAGAGTGTATGGCTGAGCCGAAAAAGGTCAAGATTGTTCTCAACGACGTCAAGAATCCCTTGAAGAAGCAACGAGACCTGCTTGTGAATGGCCTCAAGGAGCACTGGTAGGTCGTTGTCGCTGCCAGATCGCATCAAGTACGAGAAGGCAATCGTGGCGATGACTGTTGCGCATGACGTTCTCAAGAAGATCAAGTGCGTTCCAACCGACATGAGCCTGGAGATGCCGCCACCATCCTCGGCGCGTGCTCGAAAGGGTGGCAAGAAGCGTTGAACGCTCGTCCGCTGCAAACGGGCTCGTACCGGAGATCGCCTCATCTGCTGTCGTTCTGGGACGAGGGACGTTTGATCCTCTTCAACTACGCTACAGGCGTCGGCGTACACGCCACAGCGCTGGCCGTCGAGGTGCTCGACTCTCTGGGTACGTGGCGGACGTGGCGTCAGTTGTCGGCCGGCCGGCCGCCGGAGGAGCGGCAGCTCCTCCGGCGCCTGATCGACTTGATGGCGAAACGGACCCTCCTGACGCGATCGGTCGATGGAGCTCCGGCGGTCGAACGCGAACTGACCAAGTGGGGCACGTGGAACCCCGCAGCCGGTTTCTTTCACCTGGCCACGAAGAACGTCCCCTTCGGCTCCGCCCGCCCTGACCAGATTGCGGCCGCACGCGAGCGCGCCCGCACGGAGCCAGTGCCTTCTGCGCTCAAGTCCAGCGGACACGATGGCCTGCCGCTGCCGCGTGCGACCGTCGATCGATCCCTTTCGTCCCTCCTGCTCGAACGACGCACCTGGCGACGGTTCGGCCGCCGTCCACTGGCGCTCGCCGATCTCGCCACCCTGCTGCAACTGACGTGGGGCGTGCACGGCTGGATGGAAGTGCCAGGCGTCGGCCGCTTCGCGCTCAAGACCTCGCCGTCGGGCGGGGCTCGCCACAGCATCGAGGTCTACGTCCTCGCACGAAAAGTCGATGGACTTCGGCGTGGCCTCTACCACTACAACCCTGACTCGCACCGTCTCGCACTCGTGAACCGGTCGGGACCTCGCCGCGTTTCGGACTATCTGCCGGGACAGCAGTGGTATGACGATGCCAGCGCTGTGCTGCTCATGACGGCGGTCTTCGAACGAGTGCAGTGGCGGTATCCCTACGCCCGCGCGTATCGGGCGGTCCTGGCCGAGTCCGGGCATCTGTGCCAGACGTTCTGTTTGCTGGCCACGTCGCTCGGCCTCGCGCCCTTCTGCACGATGGCGCTCGCCGACAGCCGCATCGAGCGCGACCTGAAGATCGACGGGGTGTCGGAGTCCGTCATCTATGCGGCCGGCGTTGGCGCACGTCCGAAGGGCGTGGACTGGGCCCCGTGGCCGGGTTCCGACCGGACGCCCGTGCTCACGCCGCCCGCTCACGCAGGGCGCAAGCTCTCGAGCAGCGCCCGGCGCCGACCCGTCTGAGTCCACCGCTTCTCATCCGTCGCGAACGCCAGCAATCCACAAAGGGATGCCTGCGGGCCTCGTGCAAGACGGGTAGAATGCTCCTGACTCACCGGGAGAGACAGCGACAATGAAGCGACTCATAGGCGTGCTCGTCGTTACCACTGCCGCGGCTGTGCTACTCGCGACACTTGCCATCAAGGCGCAGTCGACCGCGTCCAAGCCTGCCGCGCCGTCGACGGAATGGCCGACCTACGGCCACGATGCCGGCGGGATGCGGTTCTCGCCCGCTCACGCAGATCACGCCAGCCAACGTTGGACAGCTGCAGGTGGCGTGGGTGTACCACATGCGTCCGGCGACGACTGCAGCCGCTGCCGGCGCGGCTGCCCCTGCGCCGGGACGCGGCCGCGGCCGCGGCGGTTCGGGCTTCGCCGCGAGCGAGACGACGCCGATCGTCGTCAACGGCGTCATGTACCTCAGCACGCCCTACAACCGCGTCGTGGCGCTCGACCCGACGACGGGCAAGGAGGTCTGGGCGTTCCAAGTCCCGGCCGGCAATCCCTCGACGCGCGGCGTCGAGTACTGGCCTGGCGACGCGCAGACGCCGCCGCAGATCGTCTTCGGCACCAGCGACGGCCGACTCTTCTCGCTCGACGCAAAGACCGGCGCAGCCGAACGAGGCGTTCGGCGATCAGCGGCAGCATCGACCTGAACACGCCCGAGATTCTCCAGGGACTGCCCGGTAGCAACGGCCTGAGCTCGCCGCCGACGATCTACAGGAACCTGATCATCACCGGCGGCCGCACGCAGGAGAACCCGCCGCAGGGGCCGGCGGGCGACGTCCGCGCCTGGGACATCCACACCGGCAAGCTGGTCTGGACGTTCCGGTCGATTCCGCGGGCGGGCGAGAAGTTCAACGACACGTGGGCGGGCGACAGCTGGAAGAACCGCTCGGGCGTCAACGTCTGGGGCTTCATCACTGTCGACGTCGAGCGCGGCATCGTCTACATGCCGTTCGGCGCGCCGTCGGTCGATCAGTACGGCGGCGATCGCGCCGGCGACAACCTCTTCGGCACGAGCATCGTCGCGGCCGATGCGAACACCGGCAAGTACCTCTGGCACTTCCAGGTCGTGCACCACGACATCTGGGACGCGGACCTCTCGGCCGCGCCCGCGCTGATCGACGTGAAGCAGGGCGGCAGGACGATTCCCGCCGTGGCGGTGATCAACAAACCCGGTCTGCTTGTTCCTGCTCGATCGCGTCACCGGCAAGCCGATCTACGGCGTCGAGGAGCGTCCGGTGCCGCCGAGCGAGGTGCCGCTCGAACGCGCGTCGAAGACGCAGCCGTTCCCGCTCAAGCCGCCGCCGCTCGTCGCGCATGACGTATGACGCCGGCCGACATCGCGACCGTCACGCCCGAGCTCGAGGCCGCGTGCAGGAAGCTGATCGAGGGCCTGCAGATCGGCGGTCCCGTATCTGCCGCAGGGCTACAAGCGCCTGCGCCTGCAGTTCCCCGGCAATCATGGCGGCGTGAACTGGGGCGGCACGTCGTTCAATCCGCAGCTCGGCTATCTCTTCGTCAACACGAACGAGCTCGGACAGCTCGCCGGCGTCACGGATCGCGAGCCGGGCGCAACGGGTCAGGCGCAGGGCGCGGGGCAGGGCAACCGCGTGGATCCCGACGGCCCGTACCAGGGCATTCCCGGCGGCGGGCGCTTCAAGGACGAAGCGATCGAACATGATGTGTCAGCAGCCGCCGTGGGGACAGCTGACGGCGGTCAACGTCAACACCGGCGAGTTCGCCTGGCGCGTGCCGCTCGGCATCACCGACAGCCTGCCGCCGGAGAAGCAGAAGACCGGCCGGCCCGGCAACGGCGGCACGATCGCGACCGCCGGCGGACTCGTGTTCGTCGGCGCCACCGACGATGCGCGGTTCCGCGCGTTCGACGCGAAGACGCGGCAAGGAGCTGTGGACCGTCAAGCTCGGCGGCGCCGCCAACGCGACGCCGAGCACGTATCTCGGCAAGGACGGCAAGCAGTACGTCGTGATCACGTCGACCGGCGGCGGCTTCTTCGGCGCGCCGCTGACCGACGACAGCATCATGGCGTTCGCGGTGCCCGGGGCGAAGTAATGTTCGTCCTCGCCGAGCTCGATCCGGTGGTCGTCGAGGAGTGACCGTCCGCGCTGCTCGCGCCTGGTCCAGCCTTCTGATACCTTGCATTATCGAACATATGGTTTGATAATGCAAGGTATGAAAAGGGCCGTGGCGGAGCTGCTGCGTGCGTATCTGAAGCACTTTCCGTGCGTCGCCCTGCTCGGCGTGCGGCAAAGCGGGAAGACCACGCTGCTCAAGACACTCCCCGCCAGCTGGAGCCAGTTCGATCTCGAGCGCAGGGCCGATCACGCTCTTCATCTCCCACGATCCCGACGCGTTCTTCCGGCTGCACCCCGAGCGGCTGGCCCTCGACGAAGCCCAGACGCTCCCCGAGATCTTTCCCGCGCTGCGGGTGGCCATTGATGCGCACCGGACGAAAAAGGCCGGTTTGTCATCACAGGGTCCAGCTCTCCGAACCTGCTCCGGTCCATATCGGAAAGCCTGGCCGGACGCGTCGGCATCATCGAGCTGGCGCCGTTTTCCTGGGAAGAAGTCACCCAGACAACCGGGCGGGACTCGTTCCTACGCCGCCTGCAGGCCCGCAAGGCGACAGCGACGCGGCTGATCGCGGGGCTCGAGCCGCGCGGCGACCTGAAGCGCGCGCACGAGTTCTGGTTCCGCGGCGGATTTCCGGAGCCCTGGCTTCATCCGGGCACCGGCTTCCGGGCGCAGTGGGTGGAGCAGTACATCCAGACCTACCTGTTTCGTGACGTGAAACGGCTGTTTCCGGGCCTGAACGATGCACGGTTCCGGCGATTCCTGGAGATGCTCGGCGGACTGTCGGGCCGCGTCCTCAACTACGCCGACGTGGCTCGCGCGCTTGGCGTGTCGCAGCCGACGGCGCGGGACTACTTCGACATCGCGCACGGCACATTTGTCTGGCGCTCCGTGCCGGCCTTTACCCGCGACGTGGTCAAGCGCGTCGTCAAACATCCGAGGGGCTACCTCCGCGACTCCGGGCTCCTGCACGCGCTCCTGCGGATCCCCGACGTTGACGCGCTGGGCAGCCATCCGCAAATGGGCGCGTCGTGGGAAGGCATGGTGATCGAAGAGGTGCTTCGGCAGCTCGGCGCGCTGGGCGTTGCCCACGACTACTCGGTACCATCGAACCGGCGCGGGCGCCGAAGTGGATCTCGTGCTCGAAGGCGCGTTTGGCCGCGTGGCGGTGGAGATCAAGCATGCCTCTGCGATGGGCGGACGCGATCTGCGCGCGCTGCGCGATTTTGTTACCGGGCATAAGGCGCGGTTGGGCGTGGTGATCAACAACGACGTCGCCGCCCGGCAGTACGACGATAACCTGATCGGCGTGCCGTTTACGTGCCTGTGAGCGTCGCGGTCCTGAACGAGAGGCCAAGTAACTCGTCGGTCTGGCTTGCCGTATCTCTCTCGGGAGGCGAACCGCGCGAGCTCTTTCGAGTGCCGGCGTCCGAACGGTTGACGCCGTTCGCCGGCAGCCCAGATGGGAAGACGGCGTACGTGCCGAAAGGACTGGCCCGACGACCGCACCAAACGACATGAGCAAGGACGGCAAGCAGTATGTCGTGATCACGTCGGCCGGCCGTGGATTTTTCGGCGCGCCCAGGACCGACGACAGCATCATGGCGTTCGCTTCGCGGGGGGCGAACAAGGGGAAAGGCGGACGGCATGCGGGCGGCCTATCTGGCGCTGACGATTCTCACGGCGGCGATCGCGACGTTCTCGGGCATGGCCAAGATTCGGCGCGATCCGAAGATCGTGAAGGTCATTCACGAGATCGTGGGCGTGCCGATGGAGTACTTTCCGATGCTTGCTGCCTGCGAATTCGCGGGAGCGCTGGGGATTGTCGCCGGCATCTGGTGGCCGCCGCTCGGCGTCGGGGCGGGCGTCGGGCTGGTCCTGTACTTCATCGGTGCGGTCGTATCGCACCTGCGTGTCGGCGATGTCGCCGGCATCGGTCCGGCTGTCTTCGTGCTCGTGCTCTCCTCGTCCGCGCTCGTTACGCGCTGGATGACGTTGTAGGCGGGCAGTCACTCGGCCTTCAGCGCCTCGACTGGATCACGGCGGCGGTCCGCCGCGCCGGCAGGTAGCTGGCGAGGGCCGTTCGTTCCAGCCACAGATATTGTAATTTACTTATAGATACACCAAAAGTATACTATAGTAGCATGATCCAGAGGCCCTTCTGGCATCACCGCCTGGACGAAGCGTGGCGGGATGCCCCGATTGCCTGGCTCTGCGGTGTCCGACGCGCCGGCAAAACGACCCTCGCTGAAGGCCTGGGCCAGGATCGCATCCGGTACATCAACTGCGACCTCCCCGTCGCCGAAGACTGGGTTGGCGACCCGGAACTGTTCTTTCGCTCCGTGACCACGCCCATCGTCGTCTTCGACGAGGTGCATCAGCTCCGCGACCCCACACGGCTGCTGAAGATTGGCGCGGACCGGTTTCCGCACCTGAAGATCCTGGCGACCGGATCCTCGACCCTCGCGGCCAGCCGGAAGTTTCGCGACACCCTGACCGGCCGGAAGCGGGTCGTGCACCTCGTACCGGTCATGTGGGACGAGCTCGCCGCCTTTGGCGTGCCGATCGAACGGCGACTGTTCCTGGGAGGTCTGCCGGCTGCGCTTCTCGCCAACGCGAAACAGCCTGCGTTCTACCGGGAATGGATCGACTCGTTCTTCGCCAGAGACATCCAGCGGCTGTTCGGTTTCCGGGACATGAATCGGTTCAACGCGCTCCTCGAGTACGTGATGCGGCAGAGCGGTGGACAACTGGAAGTCACCCGGACGGCCGCCGCGCTCGGCATCACCCGGCCCACGGTGGAGAGCCACCTGCGCGCGCTCGAGATCACGAACGCGATCACGCTCGTGCGCCCGTTTCATGGCAGCGGCCAGCACGAACTGGTCAAGATGCCCAAGGTGTACGCGTTCGACACGGGATTCGTGAGCTTCGCGCGCGGCTGGGATCCGCTCCGGCCCGACGACCTCGGTCCGCTGTGGGAGCACCTCGTGCTGGAGCACCTGCAGGCCCACTTTCCCGATCTGGCCGTCCGATACTGGCGGGACAAGGCCGGGCGAGAAGTCGACTTTGTCCTTGCGCATCGTCGCGACGAGGTCGATGCGATCGAGTGCAAGTGGGCCCCGGCGTCGTTCGACAGCGCGGCGCTGCGGGTGTTTCGCACGTACTATCCACGCGGCCGCAACTACCTGGTCACGCCGTCAGGCGCACCGGGGCGTGTGAAGCGGTACGGGACGCTCGAGGTCAGGATCTGCACGCCTTCGGAACTGCGGTCGCTCGTCAAGGAATCTCGAGGGCATTCTTGACGCGAACTTGACGCGCACCGCGGACCATCTTCCAGCAGAGTAATCGGACCGTCGCCCAGCACGCATCTGCCCGTGGCGTGCTATAAGTGCGGCCTCCCCACCATGTTCAGTCGGTCGGCTCCGTTCACGCGCATGCGGCCAGGCGGCCGGCTCCTTGGGATCTTCGCCCTCACCATCCTGCTGCCCGGCGGCCTGCTCGCGGCGCTCGGCGTGCGCGCGCTCATCCAGGAACGAAAGGCAGCCGGCGTCGAGGTGGAGAAGCGGCTGGACCGGGCCGCGGAGCTCGCCGGGCGCGCCGTGGAACGCGAGCTGACGGGCTGGCACGCCGCCGCGGAACGGCTCGTTGACGCCGCGGCATTCGACGCAACCATGTTGCCAGAGTCGCTTCGGGCGGCCGCCGCTCAGCCCGGAACCATCGCCGTGGCATCGTTCGCTACGGACGGTTCGGCAGTCTGGCCGACCGATCAGCTGCTCTACCGGGTGGGACACGCTCAGCCGCCACCGGCGATGCCAGGGAATCCGTCTGCCACATTCACGGCTGCCGAGACCGCTGAACTCCGTGACAAGGACTACGCGCGTGCAGCCCGTCTCTACGAAGAAGTGCTGAAGAGGGCTACGGCTGCCGAACACCCAGCCCTGCTCTTGCGCCTTGCACGGACCTATCGCAAGGCGGGACGGCGTGACGAGGCCCTGGGCAGATTTCGCGAGCTGCAGCGGTTCACGCAAACCTCGTGACCAACGACGGAGCGCCACTCAACAAGAACTCGCGGTATGTCGCGTTCAACCTCAACAGTCCGGTCGCTGGGGATCCGCTGGCTCAGCCACTGGGCGTCATCCAGGACCGCCAAGGCGAGGTGCACGTGTTCTACACGCTGGATCCGGTGGGCGCCGACGGGCTTCGTCAAAAGCACAGCCTCGAGGAACTGCCAGACGACGGCGTGTTCTACACGAGCGAGCGAACCGACTTGTTCGTGCACGTCAACGGCGTGCGGCATCTGCTGATGTTCGGCGGCGACACGTGGCCCATCAACACGTGCCAGCTGAGTATGGGCGCCGTCTTCGACGCACCCGGCTCCACGAAACTGCAGATCGCCCGGCTACCTGGGAGCGACACCTACATGCTGCAGGCGCCGTCCGGATCGATCGCGCGGCTCTTCGACTACAGCAACACGTTCGCGCCCGTCGACAAGGGGTTATATCGGTTCAGCTTCCTCGTCACGTTTTCGCCGAAGCCCAAGAAGGGGAATAAGTAGCGTGCCGGATCTGGCTGCTTGGCGTGGGCGCCACGACGTGCGCATCGACGATGTCGCTCGTCCGGCTCGATCCGGCCGCCAGCGTCGAACACGACGCCGTTCACGCGGCTTTCCTGCGTCGGGGCTACCGTTTGCGCGGCCTGGTTGAAAGGACGCCGTCCGCCCACGCCCGTTCCTTCCTCGTCAGCGGACCGCCGGTTTGCAGCGGACGACGATGCCATCGTTTGGCGGCGGCTATCAAGCGCTGTTTCTCGCCCCGTCAGCACACCGTTGACGTCTGGGCGATGACGATGGCATCGTCGTCCGCGCAGGAAAACGGCCAGTGAGCGTGAATCCAGAGGTGACGTGGGACATCAGGCGTGAGGGCCGAGCCTGGAAACGAGCGGAGGCCCTCGAGCGGTTCGCCCACGCGCCGGAGCGAATCGAAATGGTCGACGGGAAGCTCCTCTTCGACGACCACGATCGATTGCTCCTGCTGGCGCTGCTGCTCGAGAACATGGGAGCTGACGCGGCCGTCCAGCTTGGCGATCCGGCGGTCTGGCGAGAGGCGGTTGCGCGGCTTCTCTGACTGAATCGTTCGTCTCCTCACGGAACGTCCAGACGTGAACACAGGCAAATGATTGGCTGAACTTCGCTATCGCTCCAGCCGGCCGGAGTGGAGACGACGGAAGGCTACGTCGCCGCCCGGAGACGCCGCCAGAGTCCCTGCGCGTCTTCGGGCAACTCGTGGATGAGCGCGTCGACGGAATCGGTCGCCTGCCGGCGGTCGGTCGATGCGAGCAGTTGCTCCACGTCCCACGCGTCCTGGGCGCCGCCGGCATAGAGCTTGAGGAGAATGACTCCCGCCAGATCGGCGACGGGAATCTGGATATCTCCGAGGTCGATCGTGTGAGCGCGGCCGATGATGTCCCGCTGCCACTGGAACCGCCCGACGACGAGATCCACGTCGCGCTCGCCCGGCTGAGCGAACCTGATCACGCCCGCGAGCGGATCGTCTGCGTCGCCGCGCCTGACATCGACGCTGACCTGGTCATCGTCCCACGCGAGGCTCAACGCGCGGGGATCGGTTACGAGCAAGTCGATATCGACCGTCGAGCGGCTGACGCCGTGCGCCGCCAGGGCCGCCGCGCCGATGAGTGCGAAGTCGATCCGCTCGCGGCGCAGGACATTCGTGACGTGCCCGAGCAGCGTCACGCCAGCAGGCTCTCGTGGCACGCCGATCGCACGCGGCCATGCTGTCGAATGCGCGCGAACCCGCGCCTGGCTTCTGCGACGGTGACGCCGCGGTAGGCGGCCGCGAGACGGCAGTCGGTGTCGCCGAACTCGAGCGCCAACCGGACCCGTTCACCCGGGGTTCGGGCGAGGTCGGCACGTCTCGAGTCCTCGCGGAGATCGTCGGCCACTGATCGCATGCGAGCAGTATACGCAATGAAGTCGACTGTCGGCAGTCGTCAGTCGGGAATCACAGTTCCCAGTCAGAGTCGTCAGTTCCAGTCGCCAATCGGAGTCGCACTCCGGGGCGACAGTCGCGGCTCTCAGTCCAATGGACTCAATGCGGCCGTCCGGTTCGCCGCGACTCTCCGCCGGCGCAGAGTCGCATACAGTCGCACCCAACAGGATCAGGTGTCGCAAGTCGCCGGCGACGGAGAATGACTGCAGACCCCCGACTGGGACTATCGACTGGGACTGTCGACTGGGACTGCCGACCTGAGACTGCCGACTGGGGCTGTCGACTGGGACGGACGACCGGGACCGCCGACTGAGACTGAGGACTGTGACTCCCGACTCAAGACTACCGACTGCCGACCCTGCAAGAGTAACACTCCCCCCATGCCTGCTCCCCGTCTCCTCACCGATCTGCGCTACGGCTTCAGACAGCTCCGGCTCAATCCCGGATTCGCGTGTCTGGCGATCGTCACGCTCGCGCTTGGCATCGGCGCCAACACGGCGCTCTTCAGCGTGGTGCGCAACGTCATCCTGAAGCCGCTGCCGTATCGCGACCCCGAGCGTCTGGCGCGGGTGTGGATGGACAACCGGCGCCTCCAGATGCGGGAGGACTGGGCGTCCTACCCCAACTATCAGGACTACAAGCGTCTCGGCACGTCATTCGAATCGATGGCAGCATTCACCGAGCCGACGCTGAACCTCATCGGCGACGGCGAGCCCGAGCGCGTCAACGGTGTCTACGCCGAGGCGGCGCTCTTCGACGTGCTCGGCGTCACGCCGATCGAAGGGCGTCTCTTTACAAAGGATGAGGAGACGGCGGGCAAGGAGAACGTCGTCCTCATCAGCTGGGGCCTGGCGCAGCGCCGCTTTGGCGGCGTTCGGCAGGCCGGTGACGCCAGCGCGATCGGCAAGACGCTCGACTTCGACGGCCGGCGGCTCACGGTCATCGGCATCATGCCTGCGAGCTTTGCGTTCCCGGCCAAGAACAGCGACTTCTGGGCGCCGCTGGTCGTCGGGGCGCGCGCGAGCAGCCGCCAGGGCTACTGGCTGCAGATGGTCGCGCGCCTGAAGCCTGGTGTCACGCCGCTCCAGGCCCAGGCCGAGATGGACATCGCCGGCACGCAACTCGAGCAACAGTATCCCGCCGAGAATGCCGGGTACGGCATCTATGTGAATCCCCTCCAGAATCACGTCGCCGGCAACGTCAAGACGCCGCTCTACGTCCTGCTCGGTGCGGTCGGGTTCGTGCTCCTGATCGCGTGCGTGAACGTCGCGGGGCTTCTTCTCGCGCGGGCCGAGTCGCGTGGCCGCGAGATCGTGGTGCGGTCGGCCATTGGCGCCAGCCGCCGCAATCTGATCTGGCAGCTCCTCATGGAAGCGGGCGCGCTCGCGGCATCCGCGGGAGTGGCTGGTGTTCTTGCCGCCTACGCGGGTGTTCGTGCGATCCTCTGGCTTGCGCCTCCCGATCTTCCGCGCATCGACGAGATCAGGCTCGACGGCACGGTCCTGGCCTTTGCCGTGGCTCTCACGACCGTCACGGCGCTTCTCTTCGGGCTGTGGCCCGCGTGGCGGCTGTCGCGGGTGAATCTCCAGGAAGCGCTGCGTGAGAGCGGCCGCGGCATGTCGAGCTCGCACGCGGCGGCACGGACGCGATCGATTCTGCTCGTCGTGCAATGCGCGCTCGCCATCATGCTGCTCGCCGGGGCGGGCCTGCTGCTGCGATCGCTCGGCGCGCTGCGCGGCATGGACACAGGCTTCCGCACCGCGAATCTGCTCACCATGCGCGTCAACGCGTCGCGCACGACCTACCCCCAGCCGCCGCAACTGCGGCAGTTCTACGATCAGGTGTTGCAGCGCGTGCAGGCCCTCCCGGGGGTCACGAGCGCGGCGATGGCGACCGATCTCTTTCTGAGCAACACCCCCAACTCGGGCACGTTCACGCTGGAGGATCGTCCGCCGTTCCCGCCATCCGAGCAGATCGAAGCCACAACCGACGTTGTCTCGCCAGGGTTCTTCGAGACGATGCAGGTGCGCCTCGTCGCCGGCCGCTTCCCCGATGCACAGGATCGGGACGGGGGCGTGCGCGGCGTGGCGATCAACGAAACGTTCGCGAAGCGGTACTGGCCGAACCAGAATCCGGTTGGCACGCACATGGTCTTCGGCACACCGGGCGAGCGCAATCCGTGGCTGACGATCGTCGGCGTGGTCGGCGACATGCGCCGCCGTGGCCTGCATCAGGGCGCCAGACTCGAAGCGTTCTTCTCGACCACGCTGAACGTCGGCCGCAACATGCAGCTCATCGTCGCCACCGACTCGAATCCGATCGCGCTCGCGCCAGCGGTGCGCGCCGCCATCCGCGCGCTCGACGCGTCGAGTCCGGTGACGGCGATCAGCACGGTCGAAGCGCACATAGGGGAATCGCTGGCCATTCGCCGTTTCCAGGCGTGGCTGCTGGCGCTCTTCTCGCTGCTGGCGGTTCTGCTGGCGGCGGTCGGCATCTTCGGCCTGATGGCGCAGGTCGTCGCGCGCCGGACTCCGGAGATTGGCGTGCGCATGGCGCTCGGCGCCACGCCGCGGAACGTGCTCGCACTCGTCGTTCGTCAAGGCGTCGGGTTGGCCGCAGTGGGGACGCTCGTCGGCATCGGCGGAGCATTGGCCCTCGCGCGCGGCCTGCGGAGCCTGCTCTTTGGCGTCGACGCCGCCGATCCGCTCAGCTATGCGGCCGCAGCGGTCGTCATGGCGATATCGGTTCTCCTCGCCTGCGCATTGCCGGCCTGGCGCGCGGCTCGCGTCGATCCCACGGTGGCGCTGCGCGGAGACGGGTAGCGCTACTCGAGCGACGCGCGACGTGTGCGACGGCCTACGGCCTCCGACCGATCATTGCCCGACCATGTGCGCGCACCGCGGTCACATATCTCTTGGCGTTTGCTCGAGAACGTGAGGCGTGGGAGTAGGATGAGGCATGACACGTGTCCTCGCCGTGCTGGCGCTCTCTGGAACCGCTGCGTTCTGGAGTCCGAACTGGCAGGCTGCGCCGGCGACGCGCCCTTCGTCGCCGCTCCTGCACATCAACGCGGTCGCCTACGGCCCCGATGACCGGCCGCTGGCCGATCTGCGGAAGGAGGATCTGGAGGTCTGGATCGGCGGCTATCGCATTCCGATCGAGACCTTGACGGTCGTGGACCCGGCCGATATCGAGCGCGGCCGCCTCATCGTGCTCCTGCTCGACGATACGACGCTCCCGCTGGAGTTCATTCCCCGAGTCAAGGACATCGCGCGGCGCTTTGTGAACCGGATGGCGCCAAAAGACGCGATGGCGATCGTCGCGTTGAATCGTGACGCGATGGAGGCCACGAGCGATCGCGCGCGTCTCCTCCGGAGCATCGACGAGGTCGGGCTGCTGCAAGCGACCGGTGTGCAACGGCTCGAGGACATCGGCGCGCACGTGCTCCGGACGGTCACCGCGCTGTCGCGGCAGATCGTCGAGCGTCCTGGCCGAAAAGCGATCGTGGGAATCGGGGTCGCAGCGCTCTTCGACACGCCGATCCCGCCGCCGACCGTGAGCCGGAGTCTCCTGCCGGAATGGACCGAAGCGATGCGTGCGACCGCGTCCGCCGGCGTCAATTTCTACGTCATCGACCCGGGGGGCGTCGGCTCGTTGCGCCCGTTCAATGGCTCGAGCGGCTTCGCGCGCGAGACCGGCGGGCTCGCGTTTCTCAACACCAACGACTTCGACGGCGTCGTCGACCGCATCATGAGCGAGATGTCGAGCTACTACGTGATCGACGTCGCCGATCCGCCCGTCCGCCGCTTGTCGGACCTGCGCGAGTTGGAGGTCAAGGTCCTGCGGCGCGGCGCCACCATCCGCGCCCGCCGCGCGATTCCAGGACGGCCCTGAACCGACGCGCGGCTCGGATGAGCGCCTGCCTTCCGCATTGGAGGCGCCACGGCCCGTCAAGCAACGACGTCCTCTGGGACTACAATCACCGTCTGCACCATGAGACTGGCTGCTGTACTGCTGATCGTGAGCGTAGGTGGGATGGCCGGACGCCCGGTCGCCCCAGGCGCCCAGGCCGCGGCCGGCGCCAGGCAGCCCGCGCAGCCCACATTCCGCTCCGGTGTCGACCTCGTCGAGGTCACCGTGCTCGCGCGCGACCGGGACGGCCGACTGGTACCGGATCTCACAGCTGCCGACTTTCAGGTCCTCGACGGTGGCACACCGCAAGTGGTGACGGCGTTCCAGCGGGTATCGATGCCTGTTTCTGTCATGGCCGCTGGAGCGGGCGCGAAATCTATCGTCGCCCACGACGTGGCGTCGAACGAGCGACTCGGCGACTCCCGCGTGTTCATCCTCGTCCTCGACGTGCTGCATGTTGCCTCGAACCGCACGCGCGTCGTCCGCGACTACGCGCGGCAGTTCATCGAGCGGCACGTCGGCGCGGCCGATCTCGTCGCGGTCGTGTCACCAGGCGGCCTCTCCTCTGCCACGCAGGACTTCACGAGCGATAAGACCCGGCTGCTCGCCGCTGTCGACCAGTTCGCCGGGAACAAGATCACGTCCGCGACGGTGGAAATCGATCAGGAAAGGCACACGCTCGAAGCACCGCTGCACCAGGGCATGGACCCGAGCGACGGCGAGCGCGCCATCCGCGCCCGGTCGCTGACCAGCGTGCTCGAAGCGCTCGCCGCGCATCTCGACCGAGTCGAGAGCCGGCGCAAGTCGCTGCTGCTGTTCAGCGAGGGCATCGATTACGACCTGCTGGACGTCATGGGCAAGCTCCAGCGCCAGAGCTCGGACGTCATGAAGGCGATGAACCGCGCAACTGGAGCCCTGATGCGGGCCAATGTCTCGTTGTATGCCATCGACCCGCGCGCCCTGAGCTCCGCCGAAGGCGACCTCGTCGAGAATCCCCTGTATCGGGCGACGCCGAGCCTGATCCAGTCCAGCGTGGAAGCCGAGTATTCGGATTCGATCCGGCGCTTGCGCGACCTGGCGGATTCCACCGGCGGGTTTGCCGCCGTCGATCGCAACGACATCGGACCGGCATTCGAGCGGATCATCGAGGAGACGAGCGAGTACTACGTTCTCGGTTACACGCCGTCGAAACCGCCGAAGCTGGGGGAGTTCCGCGCCATCGACGTTCGCGTGTCGCGTCCGGGCGTGCGTGCGGTCGCGCGCAAAGGATATCTCGTGCTCTCCGGTCCGCCTCGCGCCTTCTCGACCGACGCGCCGGCCGACCCGACGCTGCCTGCAAACGTTGCCGGCCGGGCGCGCGGCAACCGGATCGAGGCGCCGGCGATCGAAGCACCGCCTCGGATGACCACTGGCGTCCCGGCCGAGCTGAACCTGCTGCTCGCGAGCCCGTTGCCACGCGCCGGCCTTCCCATCAGAGTGCAGGCGGTGCCCTTCCGAGGCAGCGGAGGCAAGGCGGCCGTTCGCCTGGTGGTGGAAGTGCTCGGACAATCGCTCGCCTTCGCACAGCGAGGTGGCCGATTCGAAGAGCACATCGATCTGGCCCTTCTCACGGTTGACGATCGCGCCCGCGCCGCGAACGGCAGGTCCGCGAAGATCGACCTCCGGCTCACGCAGGACGAGCTCGAGCGGGTGAGAGCGACAGGCGTGCGCTGGCTGGCGCAGCTCGACCTGGCGTCGGGACACTATCAGTTGCGGGTGGCCGGCCGCGCGCTCGGGACCGGCACGAGCGGAACGATCGCTGGCGATATCGACGTACCCGCATTCGAACCCGAACGCCTGGCGATGAGTGGCGTGACGATGACGTCGCTTCCATCTGTCCTCATGTTCACCCGGGGGGACCCGTGGCTCCAGGCAACGCTCGAGACGCCGCCATCGGCGGCGCGCAGCTTCGTGGCCGGCGACAGGATTAGCGCGGGCGTCGAGGTCTACGTGCCCGGACTGACTCCGGCCGATGTCGAGATCGCGGCGCGGGTCGAGTGGCCGGATGGCTCGCGTACTGCCGCCGTCCGGAGGAGAATTGCGCGAGGAAACGGCCGATCGCGCGCCGAGGCGGTCGGGTTTCCTGTCGATACTTCGCTGCTCCCGCCTGGACATTACGTTCTCCACATCGTTTTGGATTCCACGGGTGGAGGGGCCAGCGTGGAGCGGCGTGTTGCGTTCGAGGTCGTTGGAAAGGGCTGAACGTCGGATCAGAAGCGAGCTGAGGGCTCCCGGAGCCGGGGTCGGAGCTGGGGTCGGAGCTGGGGTCTGACCCCAAGCACGCATCAAGTGCTCAGAAAAGCCACACCCTGGCGGGCGGATGGCCGGAAGTCGTGAGCCGGACCTGAGGAAACCGTGAGGGCGTTTCGTCCCTGCAGGAGCGCATGTGTTGCGAGCCTTTGTTGCGTTGGGTCCTTTGATCGCCGCCGCGATCGTGGGGACCGATCGATGTATTCAGCGCGACCTGCTTCGGGCGCAGGCCGTTTCGCCGGATCGCGCGGCCGCGATCGACGCGCGATCGCCGCTCGTGCGCTGGCGGTTGAGTCGTCTGACGGGAGCCGGGGCGGTGCACGCCGTCGAGACCGCGAGGTACTACTGGGACGAAACGGGCTGGCAGCAGTATCGAGAGCAGCGGCGGCGACGCGCGTTCAGCATCATCGGAGTGTTCATGGTCGCGGTCGCGTTGCTCTGGTGGCTGGGTAAGTTCGGCTAACTGCGCATCACCGGCCGTCGAGCGCTCCTGATGAGCGCCTGTTTCCTCGCCCTTGGCCACCGCTTGAGTTCGTACTCGCGCTTCAATGCCTCGGACAGCGTCTCGAATGATTCCGAGTAGACGAGTCGCACCGGCCGGCGCCCGGAGGTGTAGCGCGCGCCGCGCCCAGTGTTGTGGACACGGATACGTTCCCGCGGGTCGAGCGCATAGCCGGTGTAGAGCGATCCGTCCGCACAGCGGACGATGTAGACGAAGTGCATCGGATGCGGCACTAGAATAAGCGCATTCGTCATCCGAGGTGCCACGGCGGCCCGGGACGATGGCCGTCGGAAAAAACTGAGGCAGGGAATCCGGAGATCCCCCGCCTCCTGCCATCAGAATCACCCTTCCAGATCCGCCTTCGCGGCGGCTCGTGCGCGCGCCACTTCGGCCGTCGCGTCGAGATTGGGCTTGACCTCGTGAATCGCCTCAGCCAGCGTCTGCCCTTCGTTCAGGACCCGATGCTTGAGGACCATGAACGGCACGCTCGTATTGCGCGCTGCGTGGGCGACGGTCACGAATGCCTCGCCGCTCTCGAAGTCCTGAGCCGCGAGCTCCATTCGCGTGCCCTTATTGAGCACCTTCTGGACGCGGTCGCGCACTTCGGAGTCCCACACC
Organism: uncultured Acidobacteriota bacterium; assembly: GCA_963776315.1. GTDB lineage: Bacteria > Acidobacteriota > Vicinamibacteria > Vicinamibacterales > 2-12-FULL-66-21 > DATBJJ01. The sequence goes on along the minus strand of CAVZMJ010000021.1, from coordinate 25,820 downwards.
GCGACATGGACGCCCCTCACCGACCCGAGTGGGTCGGACACGGCCGGACGGCCGGCTCGAGACTCTGAGGACGCAGCGTTTGCAACCGGTCGCCGCACGCGCGGCGCGGCAGGAACCGGCGCTGGCGCCGGTGCGCTTTCCGTCACGATCGTGTCAGTCGCCGATGTCTGTCGCGTGCTCAACCATGTATCCTGCACCGCTGGACCGATCGCGATTCCAAGCGCGACAGCGCCAACGAAACTGGCCGCGAGAGCAGATGCTTTGCCAACCGTCATACACAACCTCCTGGGGTTAGCGCAGCGGTCTCATACCGCTAGCTCGTGTAGAGCGATTCACACTCGCTCGTCTGTCCGGTCACTCGTGCAAGATCGCAACCGCGTGCCTCGATCTTCGCCTTTCTATTCGCCCAGTCGACAGTAAGTGTCCGGCCGATGGGCGTTTAGGAACGGTGAAGTGCGGCACCAGATGAGTTGACGCTGGCCTCTCAAAACATGAAACTGACGCACCGGGTTGACCTATGCTCGTCGCGCTTCTCTTTACCTATCGCGCCAGTCTTCAAAGAGCCGCTCGCTGAAGTCCTCGAGCGAATCCATGCCGCTTTCCTCACCTCTGGCCTGGGCGAGCCGGCCATCCAGTTTTCGCTCGCGGACTCACCGCTCGGCGGCATGTCGAGCGTCGATCGCGTCGTCAAGCGCCATCCCGAGCTGCAGCAACTCGTGTGGACCGGTTCGCCGCTGCCCGCGCTTCCGCCGATCAACGGATCGTCACAATTTTGCGGCGCTTGTGGGCGAACTGGGTCGCAGCCTCGTACCGGCCATCGAAGCGGCGGCCGGGCCGTCGTCGACGTGGTTCAACCCCGAGAGCTGACGCGCCACCTCACGCCGAATCCGGGCCCGTACCGGCCTCGCCGGCGCCCCGCGGAACGAGGAGCACCGCGACGAATGCCAGCGCCGTGTATAAGGTCATCATCAGAAAGAGCGGACGGTAGCTGCCGAAAAAATCGAAGACGGCACCATTCAGTGGATCGCCGATTGCGCCGCCGAGAGCCATGCTGAGCAAGAACAGTGCGGCAAGAACGCCCCGTTGCTGGCGCGGAACCGGTTCGACGAACAGCGGATACGCGTTCACCATCGGGAGCGTCCAGCAGGCCGATGCGAGGGCGAGAAGCGGCGTGGCTTGTGAGAGGCCGGCAACCATGTGGAGCGCCAGCAGGCAGACCGCCATCAGCCCGAACCCGAGCAGCATCGCGTTCCGGCGCCCCATCCGCACGCCGATCATGCCGGCAGGCAGCGCGCCGATCACTCCGCCAATTGCCCAGGCGATGAATCCTGTCGTCACATCTTCTGGCCGGACGCCGAAGCGCTCAGTGCCGTGCAGCGCGAACCACGTGGTGAAGGTCTGAAAGGTGAGCTGCACGAGGAGCGACGCGATGAAGACGGCGCGCATGCCGGGCGCCGCGCCGCTTGCTGCGGACCACACGGCCTCGAGCAGCGAACGGAACGTCGCTTCCGCGGCGTGAGACTCCGAGACGGCCGGCTCGCGAAGCCCGAGGGCGAACGCTGCGGCGATCGCGAGCACGGTGCCGGAGGCAATGAACAAAGCGGGCCGCATGCCGAGCATCCGGCCGAGCATCAGGAACACGATGGCCCCGACGCACATCTGGAACGTGACCGATCCGGTCGCGAGCGAGCGGTAGGGCGACGGCACGAGGTCGGCCACGAGCGCCTGAAACGGCGATCGCACCACGTTGACCCCGGAGTTGACCACGACGATGGCACCAATCAGGCCGGCGATGCCGAGTCTCGCGGATGCAGGGAAGAGGGCGCAGCCCACCGCCGCCAGCACGAGCCCGGTGAGCACGATGGGGAGGCGGCCACGGCCTCGGGCGCTGGCGCGGTCCGAGGCCGCGCCGGCCAGAGGCACGAGCAGGAGCAGCAGCACGTTGTCGATGGCCATCACCGCACCGATGGCGGCGCGATGCTCGCCGAGCGCGTCGCGCACGAGCGGCGGGACGAACGTACTGAGGAGCGGTCCCGTGACACCGAAGAAGAGTCCGCCCAGGCCGACCAGCAATAGCGGGATGTATGGCGGCCGCGACGGAGGCGTGGGTTCCAAAGCGAGAATCCTAGGTGCGCGCGGAACGGCGGTCAATAGCTGGATTGAACTAGCTTGCGGGAAGCCGCGTGCTGACGTCAGTTCATGCCGGCGCGAAAACCGTGGCGGCGAAGGAGCTCACGGCACGCCGGATCCTGCAGCAGGGGGGCCATCGCCGGCTCGACGTCGACGTAACCCAGAAACGGCGCCCGCTGCGCGCACGCCTCCGTCAGCCACGAGAGCGCATCCTGCCAGTCACCGAGGACCGCCGCCAGCATGGCGAGGTCGTCGGCGCCGGCTGCGCCGCGGTCGTACCGTTCCCGCAAGTCGGCGAACGCCGCCCGGCCATCGTCGAGGCGTCCCTCGCGCACCGCGCAGCAGGCGTCGAGCAGCACGATCGTCGACACCTGACCCAGGAGCTCTCTGGCCTGCGCGAGCTCGGCGCGAGCCGCCTCGAGCTCTCCACGCGCCATGCGCGTCAGCGCCAAGTCGACGTGCGCCTGGGCAAACCCTGGATTGATCTGGAGGACGTGTTCGTACTGCGTCGTCGCGTCATCGAGCCGGCCGGCGAAGTGCAGGATGCGTCCGATCCCGCTCTGGATGATGAGCGACAGGGGATTCGAGCTCGAGCGCCACCTTCATCTGTCCGAGCGCCTCATCGAATCGCGAACGGGAGGCGAGAAACATGGCGTACCACTGTCTCGATGGCGCATGGCCGGGATTGAGCTCGAGCGCGCCTGCGAATTCCGCCTCCGCTCCTGCCCAGTCCCACTCGAAGCGGAACTTGATGAATGCCAGCGACGCGTGCCCGTCCGCGAGGCTGTCGTCGAGCTGCAGCGCGGTGATGGCGGCCGAGCGGCCATACGCGATCAGGCTGCCGCTCGATGCCGCACGCAGGCTGACCGCGATCAAAGAGCAACAATCCGCCAGGCCGGCGTGCGCCAGCGCGTAGCGGGGATCTTCTGCAATCGCGCGCTCGAACAGCGTGCGCGCATGCTTGAGCGCGTCGCCGGTCCGGTTGTTCAGGAAATACCGTCCACGGAGATAGAGCTGGTAGGCTTCGGCGCTGACCGTGTGCCGCTTGCCGAGACGCTGGCGCTCGGCGCGGCTCAGCCGCAGGCGCAGAGCCATCGTCAGATCTTCCGAGATTTCGGCCTGGAGGACGAAGGCATCCGCGACCGGGCGATTGATGACCGTTCCCCAGAGCAGCGAGCCGTCATCGACATTGACGAGCTCGACGCCAACGGCCAGGGCGCCACCGCGCTCGAGGACGCGGCCGGTGAGCACGACCTGCACGCCGAGGTGCCGGCCGACAGCCTGAGGATCGACGTGCTGGCCCTTGTAGCGAAAGACGGTGCTGCGCGCCATCACGCGCAGGCGGGGAATCTGCGACAGGTTGTTGATGAGGCTCTCGGTGAGACCCTCGCTCAGGTAGTCGAGCTCCTGGTCCTCACTCTGATTCACCAGCGGCAGCACCGCCAGCGACGCGACGACGCGGCGCGAGCGTCGACGGCGCGGCGGCGGTGTCGGCTGTCCCTCCGGCGAAGCGGTGCCGGTATCGGCGAGCGCTGGGGGCGAGCCGCTGCTCGTCTGCGTCTGATAGACCGGGAGTCGTACGGATTCGTCACTGCTCCCGGTGTCCAGCGTCCGCGCCAGCGAACGCAGGTCGCGAACCATCTGGGCGCAGGTCTGGTAGCGTTCGTCGCGATCCTTCCGCAGTGCGGTCCGTACGATTCGCTCCAGTTCTCCCGGGACATCGCCGATCTGGGCGAGCGGTTCCGGATCGCGAAAGAGGATGGCACCGACGACGTCCGCTGCGGTGGCGCCCTTGAACGGCGGCTGTCCGGAAAGCATCTCGTACAGGAGAACGCCCAGCGCAAAGAGGTCCGCCCGCGCATCGACGTCGCTGCCTCGCGCCTGTTCCGGAGCCATGTAGTTGAAGGTGCCCAGGACGACGCCGTCGCGTGTCTCGACGAGTTGCGTCGCGGCGTCATCCTCACCGAAGGTCTCGCGGCCGGTGAGCTTCGCCAATCCGAAGTCCAGGACTTTCACGTAGCCGTCGGCGCGAATCATCACGTTTTCGGGCTTCAAGTCGCGATGGATGACGCCCGCGTCGTGCGCGGCCGCGACCGCCTGGGCAATCTGCACGGCGATGGTCAGGGCATGCCGAGCGTCGAGGCGGCCGCGCTCCACGATCGTCCGCAGCGTGACGCCGTCGATGAACTCCGTGGCCAGGAATTGCATTCCGCCGTCGTGGCCGACGTCGTAGACGGTGAGGATGTTGGGATGATTGAGCGCCGAGATCGTGCGCGCCTCCCGCTCGAATCGCCGCAGCCGCTCCTCGTCGCGGACGGCGCGCGGCGACAGGACCTTCAGCGCCAGCCGGCGGCCCAGCCGGACGTCTTCGGCGAGGTACACCTGCGCCATGCCGCCGGATCCGAGCGGTGACAGGTACGCGATAGTGCGCCAGCACGTCGCCGCCGGCGAGTGCCCAGTTTGTGCGTCCGGTGGACGGTGGCACGACCAGACATTGTAGCAACCGCGAGAGGACGCGCGCGAGCGGGGTGGTGCCACCGCTTGCGCGCCGGTGAGCGTCTCTCCGGGACGCGTGTGGCGTGCCGCGAAATCACATCCGTGAGCCTTGGCCGTCGCTGCCAGAAGCCCATCAATCATAGGCATCGAGGATGAGGTGCATTACACTCCAGTCGGTATGCCGCTTTCGTTGATGCTCGTCAGTCGCGTCCTGCTCCTGGTCGCGCCTCTTGCCCTTGCCGCGCAAGCTCCGCCCCCGCAAGCCAGGGGCCTGTGGGAAGGCGCCCTCAACACCCCGGCCGGCGATCTTCAGGTTGTCGTCAGGCTCGAACAATCAGCTGAGCAGCAGTGGTCAGGCACGATCGATATCCCCGCGCAGGGCGCCAAGGCACTGCCGCTCGAGAGCATCGCGATCGACGGGCGGTCCATCCGCTTCTCGATCTCTGGAGTGCCAGGGAGCCCGACGTTTGCCGGCACGGTGTCGGATGAGGGCTCGTCCATCCTCGGTGATTTCACACAGGGCCCGGCGAAGCTGACCTTCACGCTGAAGCGCAACACGACGGGGACGCCGACCGTTGTCGCAGCACCTCCGCGCCCGCAGGAGCCGAAGCCGCCATACCCGTACGACGGCGATGAGGTGACGATTGAGAACACTGCCGCTGGCGTACGGCTGGCCGGTACGTTGACGACACCGCGGGGGAGTGCCGCATATCCCGTCGTGATCCTCATTACTGGCTCGGGCCAGCAGGACCGGAACGAAACCATCTTCGGGCACAAGCCGTTCCTCGTCCTGGCCGACTATCTGACGCGACGGGGCATCGCCGTGCTGCGGGTCGACGATCGCGGCGTCGGCGGTTCGACGGGAAACCCTGCGCTCTCCACGAGCGAGGACAGCGCCGGCGATGTGCTGGCCGCGATCGCGTTCCTGAAATCTTATTCCTCGACCAGCCGATCGCGTATCGGCCTCATCGGCCACAGCGAGGGCGGCCTGATCGCGCCGATGGTCGCGACGCGGTCGAAGGACGTCGCCTTCGAGGTGCTGCTTGCGGGCAGCGGCGTCACCGGCGAGCAGATTCTCTATGAACAGGCGGCTGCGCTCGCCCAGTCGCAGGGGGCGACCGCCGAACAGATCGCGCAGGGACGCGCGCAGCAGGAGCGGCTGTACGGCATCCTGAAGTCGGAGACGGACGTGACCGTCATGCGTGAACGTATCCGCGCCATCAATGGCGACGCTGCGGCGCGCGCGCTGACGTCTCCCTGGTTTCGCTTCTTCGTGACCTACGATCCGGCGACCGCGCTGCGCGCGGTCACAATCCCGACGCTCGCCCTGAACGGCGAGAAGGACCTCCAGGTTCCGTTCAAGCAGAACCTGCCGGCGATCGAGGCGGCCCTCAAGGCCGCCGGCAACGCCGACGTGACCGTGCGATCGTTTCCGAATCTGAATCATCTCTTCCAGACCTGCCGCACGGGGCTCCCTGGCGAGTACGCGCAGATCGAGGAGACGATGGCCCCGGTAGTGCTCGAGACGATCGCGGACTGGATTCTCGCCCGCGCGAAGTGACACCGGATGCCATCGACGGACCATGAGTAGATGACGATTGAGGACGAGGAGCCGGACGAGCCGGAGCAGCTGGGCGCTTCGATCGACCACGAAGTGCTGCGCTGCTCGCGAGGCGGCGAGACCCGTATCTACAACCTTCGCGTCGTGCCGGGCGGCGCCGAGCTCTGGCGAATCACCGAGACCGACGACAGCGGGACCCGTGCCATCAAGGAGGGCGAGTTCGCGAGCTCTGAGGAGACGTCGACGTTTCTCGAGGAGCTGCGCCGGGCGTTGGTGGCTGGCGGGTGGCGGTCGGCGTAGGCGCCGGCGTGCCGACGTGGGTCGGTCACGCCAATCGCCGATGGCCCGTTGCGCAATGATGGGTGATCTACGGATGTGCGATGAAATGCCGGCTGCCCGGCCCGCGAGCACATCTTTCGATGGCGCTCGCGGGCCGGGCGTTCCGGTCGAAAACAGCTATGACGGTGTGTCGATCGAGTTGCTGACCTCGTCGCCTACGGATTCCACCCGATGTCCTTCAGGAGCGCGAACGTCAGATCCTGTGGTGACAGCACCGAGTGCACCAGGTCTCCATTGATGGCTGGTTCCATCAGGAGGTTCGGTGTCGCGATCGGTGTCCCAGTGTGACACCGACGAGCCGCCCTGGAACGGGTTGGGCGTGAACACCAGCGCCCGGCCGGCAGGATCAGCCCCCGCGTAGGTCGCAAAGTTCAACGACATCGTCACGAGGACGCCCGAGCGTGTCCGGGAGCGGAAGCGCAGTGCGGACTTGAAGGCGTTGCCATCGGCAAGCGTGATGCGCACCGAGGGAATCGTGACAGTTGGATCCGTGCCGCCAAGCCCCGGCGGCGGCGAGCCGGCGACGTTGTCGGCGATGATGACCCCAATCGCGCCGGCGTTCTGCGCGTTCTTCACCTTGTCGATGAAGCCGCAGACGCCACGATCGATCAAGGCGATCTTCCCGTTCACTGCCAGCGTATTTGCCGCGTTGAACGCCGTGCATGCCAGCCCGGTTCCGTTCGCCTGATCGACGACGGGCATCACCTCACCGGACAAGCCAGCGGCGGACACCGGTGGCCCGAAGCTGGCCGTGCCGACGAGGTAGGTACCGGCGAGGCTGGCTGGCGCCGTCGCCGTGAGCTCAGGAGTTCCCGGCTGCAGCACGATCGGTACGCTGGCCGATACGTTCGCTCCCGTCCAGGCGAGTCTCCGCGCGTTCAGCGCGGACGCGGCGCGCTGGGCGTTGTTCATCGCCGTCCAGAACAGACCCTGCGTGTTGTCGAACAGGAAGTGATCGTACGAGGAGGGGAAGCCGTTCGGGTTCAGCCCGTCATTGAGCTGGGCGCCGCTCTGTCCGTTCGTGAACGTCGCGAAGCCCAGTCCGTGCCCGAACTCGTGCAAGAGGACAGTCACGAGATCGATAGCCGTTCCGTGATTGTTGTCCAGGCCGAGGTAAAACGGTGAGCCCGACAGACAGGTCGGCTGACCGAGGTTGCTGTTGAAACGCGCACGAATATCGTAAAACGATACGTCAGCGTCGTACCCCAACCGGGCGTTGGTGAGCGCCGAGGGGTACCAGGTACCTGAGAACGGCGCGCCGGGGAAGTCGCGCCACACGGTAGGTGTACCGGCTGAGCCCAGGACCGCTGAGGTCGCGTTACAACTCAACGGTTCGAAGGTCGCGAGGACGACGATCGGTACCGTGCTGTTCAGTTGGGCGCCCCAGATGCTGGCGGCAGCAACGAAGGCGTTCAGCCGCTGCTGGCCGAGGGTCGTACCGGTGTTGCCACCCACCGGCGCAGCCGGTGTCGGATCGTTGAAGCCCACGCCGGCCGCGTTGCCGTTCTGGATGACGATGGTGGCCGCTGCGTGCGCGGCGGGCGGCAGAGCGAGCGTTACGGCGAGGAGCGCCGCCGTGCACGCGAGCAGCACGCGGGTTTCGGATGCTAGCGGTCATTGGGCTCCCCCTTCCCTGGAACCCGACGGGCCTGCGAAGCTCCGGCACGGGTTTTCGCCTGCGCGTCTTTCGGGCCGGTCGCATGCTCGAGCACGATACGGCCGTCAGGCAAACGCGTGGCGACCATGAACATCTGCAGTTCGTCGGGCACCGCCAAACCGACGGCGCCCTCTGGACCGAAGATCGGCTGTGGCTCGCTCGCCGTCTCCACACCGGCGAGGCGGGCGGCCCGTCGCTGACCGCCCGCGGCCCTAAGCGCGACGGCGTCATCGTGCTCGCCTTCACGTATCTGACGGGTCCGTGGATCGATATGCACCTGCTGAGCCGACGATCCGACGAGATCGCGTTGGTCGACCGCGCGGCGCCGCGGCGTTGACGCGACGTTGCTGGGGTCGTGGGCGATACCGTCTGGCTCGGTGCCACGGCCTGAGACGCGGCCGCGATCCCGGACGAAGACGACAGCGGCTGTGAGGCGGCGACCGCGGCTGGCAGAGACGTTCCCCGCACCTCGGCGCGTGGAGCGCTCGAGGGCCAGGAGGCCGCCGCGGCGAGTGCGCAAACGACGAGTCCGGTCCCGAGACCGGCGATTGCCACGAACCGACGTCCTGTCGGCTGTTGGCGGGGCTGTGATTTGTGTCGAGACATCTTGTACCTCAGGCTCCCTTCTGCTGTAGCGAGCGCATGCGACGGCGCCGCGCGGCGAGTCCCGCCAGCCCGAGTCCGAGCAGGCTGAGCGTTCCCGGTTCAGGAACGGGCGCGGTGGTGACCGCTACTGTATCGATCCCGATGTAGTCGCCGCTCACATTGGTGTCGGGGACGAAGTAACGGAACGCCAGGCGCCCGGATTGGCCCCCGAGGCTCGCCAGCGACAGGCTGAACTGCGTCCAGTCGCTGGGATAACCTCCGTTGAGGGCCGGATTGATGGTGAGGAGCAGCGTCGTGAAGCCGCCAACCGACACCGGGGTCGCGCCGACGTCCGAGCCGACGCCAGCGCTGAAGCGCACCTCGAGGCGATCCTCGAAGGGGGACGCGGTCGATTTCGTAACGAAGGAGAGCATGTCGGTCGAATCGAACGACAGCTCGGGCAGGATCAACCAGTTGCTGATGATGCCCCCCGAACCCGCATTTTCAAAGTTGGCAGCGATGTAGGAGTCGGCGGCGCCGTCCGCGGCGGGAAATACTCCGCTATTCCCCTGGAACCAGCCCGTGGATCCTCCGGCGGTGCTGTTGTTGGTCATCGTCCAGCCGGCCAGCGTCGCGATGTTATCGAAATTCTCGAGTATTGCGCCTGCTTGTGCGGCAGGCGCCGCCACATGCAGAGTTCCCAGGACGACGGCCGCCCCCACGAGCTTCCGCAAGTACACATTCCTTCTCATGGACTCCTCCGACGGACTTCCGCTGGAGCCTGAGGCCGCTGCCAGAACGAGCGCATCGGTCCCAGGCCCGCTCTGGAAAACTCAGCGGCCCGTTTCGGCGGGCTCCGCAAATCTCATTCCGCATGCTTTCTTGCAAGTCCGTGGAGAATTGCGCCTGGAGTTGGCCGGACGATGAGCGCTCGCATTCTGGGAGCTTGACTTTTGTCGCCGCCGGGACCGAGTAGGCAGCAGTGGATCAGTCGCGAGCCACGAGCGCCACGAAATCCTCGTAGCGCATCGCGAAGCGTTGATGGAACGTGCTGCCAAACGCAGCGCCTTGTGCCAGGTCCTTCAGCAGCGCGACGATGGCAGCCGCGCCACGCTGCTCGATCAGACGCCGCACGGCCCGTGCGGCCGACGCGTACGCAATCTCGGCGTCGCGCCTGGAGAGATCGACGAAGCTGCGGTGCAGCTCTGAGAGTGCGGGCCGCGAATTGACACGCGCCAGTGTGGCCTCCGCATCTTCGGAGCCCGCTGGTTCGAGCACGGTGGCGAGACCCTCGTTCACCCATGCGGGTACCGTGCGGCCACCAACCATCGCGACTACGGCATGAACGAATTCGTGTGACAGCACGCGATCGAGCTCGTCGCACTCCGCCAGCGTGCTACCGAGCGGCACCCGGATGCGACCGTCGTACGCCGCCACTGACCACGCGGTCAACTTCGTGATGTCGCCGAACTGTTCGCGGGTGTAGAACAAAACTGTAATTGGCTGAGACGGGTACACGCCGAGCGTAGAGCCGACTCGCGAGTACGCCACTTCGAGCCGCGCGATGGCCTCACGAGCGAGCGGTTCGTCGCTTGCCACCTCGAAGAGCGCGGTGAAGTGCTCCGTACGAATTTCGTGGAAGCGGCTCTGCAGCTCCTGTTCTTTACGCCAGATCGCGAGCTGCTCCTGTAGCTCTCTCGCGACCGGCGTTCGCCGCTCTGCGGCCTCGTAAATTGTGATCGCCTCGCGCAGACGGCCCGCACGATAGTGAAGGTCCCCGAGCCACACCGCCGCGGGCAGATAATCCGGCTTGAGCGCAAGGGCGCACTCGAAGCGGGTCTGCGCCACGTCATTCTGCCCGAGCATGAACGCGGCGACGCCCGCACCGAAGCAGTGGCTCGCGTCGCCCGGCTGCAGCGCCGCAGCCTTGGTGAACGCCTCCAGTGCGTCACCGAAACGCTGATTTTCGATGGCTGCCGTGCCCGCGCGCGCCAGCGCGAGCGGATTTTGCGCTGCGCACGGGACAGCGGTGGCCACGGAGGCCGCGAGCACGAGTGCGGTCGGAGCGATCAAGAATCGGATTGGCAAAGCAACCCGATCTCGAGCAAGAACGACACCCCCGAGGACCGGACAACTTACAGGCGTTCCGATCCAGGTGGCGTCCTTTGTCTGTCAGCAGGTCTACAAAAGTCTGCCCCGCGGCCCATTCCTTGACCGCCCACGGGGAACGGCGGTATTCATTCCGGAGAGTTCAGACCTGTTGCTGCAGCAATACCCACAGTCCGGGCGTTGCGCTGCGCGTCGAGCTGAAGCACGCCTCGCTCGATGAGCCCCCGCACTTTCTCGCTGTTCCGGTATTCAGACAGGAGCGTGCGACGGCTGCTCGTATATGCCTGATCCATCGCATACGTGAGCACCGTCTCCATGACCACGCCTTCCTCCGTGTTCGTCTCTCTGAAGCGGCGCTTGAAGTTCTTCAACACGGGCGCGAAGGCCGGATCGTCCCACTGTTCAGGGCCGGAGGCGAGGCGCATGAAGTCATCCAGAACGGCCACATACGAAGGGCTGGCCGGCCGGCGCCAGAACGCGACGTCAGGACCAAACTCGCTGACGTAGTCTGGAAGGTAGAGCGTGGTGTGCGCTGGAACGCGTTCCACGAGTGCCGGGTTGAACCGGCGCACTTCGTCAGCCGGCACGCGCGTTCGCTCGACGATCTCGGCCAGCGAGATCGGACGCGGCGTACGCATGGCGTTGATCGAGATCTGGGGCGTCGACGCGAGGAGCCTTCTGATGTTGAACGTGTTGCCGAACACCATCTCCGCGTAGCGGTGCGAGCGCGGGCCATAGCTCTTGTAGACGTCCGCATATTCCTTGCCCGGCAGGTCCCGCAGGTCGAGGGCCAGCTTGGAACCCAGAAAGTATCGCGTCCGGACATCCTCGGCGCCAAGCTGCTCGCCGTTGATCAGGGCGCGCCCGACATTCGTGCCGCCCGCATTGTGCTCTGAGAGCGCAGGGATGAACGATCCGTACTTGGTGGCGAGCACGGAGAGGTATGCGGCGCAATAAGGAGCCTGCGTCGTCTGGTTCCGTCCCTCGATAGGTGTCGGTGAGAAGTAGTTCAGTCGCTTCCAGTTCTTCTGCAGCCACTGGCAGAACCCCACCGCGTTGGCTTCCGAGCGCCGCGTTCCGCTCAGGCCAGATTCGAAGATGACCTGAGCCAGGCCGATGTCCGCAGGGACGCCGAACCGCTCGTAAATGGCGCCCCACTCCGCGAGGAAGGGGCCGTACCTGCCGGCGTTCGTCAGGAGTGCGTCTCCCCGCGTCCGGTTGTGCAGCACGGGCCCAGCCGCGCGCTCGAGGAGGAGCGCCACCTGCTCTCGCCGTTCACTCAATTTGGGCGCGAGCCGTTGACCGTCGAGGATGCGGGCGATCGCGGGATCGCCCGACACGGCTTGGCGCGTCCAGACACCCTTGGCGGGAAACGTCGCGAGAAGCCGTCCGTCAACGGCGCTGCCAAACGCGATCGAGCCGTCGGGAATGGTGAAGACGTGCTGCCAGAACGCGTAGCCGGGCCTGAAGGCCTGCATGGCGGCGAAGTCGGCGCGGCGGCGCGCGTCGACAGGGTTGTCCGCTGCGTTCGGCGTACGAGCCGGCGCCGCAGCAACGACCTCTGCGCTCGAGCGGCGTGCAACGACGTTCCACGCGGCCACTGGAATCGCCGCCGCCAGCGCGGCGGCTGCCAGGATGGCCTTCGTGGTCATCGTGCGGCTTCCGATGATGTGTTCGAGCATGGCGCTTCAGGCTGCGGAGCGCCGCGGCCCGGACGGCCGAAGTGTGCAATCGACGCGCCCGCGCAGCTGGTGTGAAAATCAGGCCTTCAACACGAGCGTCTCGATGGGAGTGTCACGATCTGGGTCAAGCGGGGGTGACGAGTTTGAACCTGCCGCGACAGATCGGAGTCCCGGCGTTTCCTCTTCGACAACGCTAGCCAGTTCAGCCCAAGGGAAATGGCCCAACGACCGCGCGAACGGGATTAGTCCTCGAACACGGCATGCACGTCAGCGACTCGGTCGCGGCGCTGTAATCGCTGGCGGGGTGGTGGCGCTGTGGGAGAGCGTCCTGTCACGGACGCCCCGCAAGCGTGAGTCCCCTGGGGAACCGGCTGGGGGACTGCTTGACTGAATGTACGTCGTGGGCCACGAATCCCGCCTTGTGATCGGCGCGCCGCCCTGGCCAACGTTAGTCGAAGCGAACCGAACCTATCGTCCTGATCTGCCCGGGCGAGGGACCCAGCGTGACGCGCAGGCTAAAGAAGGGATGATGACCATTATCTGCGTTTTCGAAGTCGAGCGGCACGAAGTTTGGTTGCTGGTTGGTGTTCGTGTTGTCGTCGAAGCACTGGTTGAACGCGACGTCACGAATTCGATACCAGCGGTTTCCGGTTCCGTCCCAGGTGGCTCCGCCCGAGTTCTTGAATTCTTGGGCGTAGAACGAGGCATATCGGTTCACGCGTTGTAAATTGACGTCCCATAGATTACGGGTCTGACCAGCGTTGACCGCCCACCACCCTTGCTTCCTGAATCTAGTTGGGCCGCAGCCATTGTCACCGTAAACGAGTGCGATCCATATCGTGTTGCGGTAATGGTTCTGGAACTCGAGCGCCATGGTGATTCCCCTCTGTGCGTGATCCAATCTGTGGTCGATCAAGAACTGCTGCTGGACGGCAGGCTCTCGGGCAACTCGTCTTCGGTGCGAGTCGTATCAGTGTCGTCGGCTCCGTAGTCCAGCGACGGTGCGGAACCCTGCTCAGCGGCGGTCGGGTTGTCGGGCGGGTTTCCGTCCGGAGGGATGGGTTTCGGTGTCGGCATTGTCCTGTCCGTTCGAAAATGGGTTACGTCTCGTGCACAAATCAACTGATAGGAAATCGCTCTTGGCCCTCCGGGGCGTTGGCCCGGAGTCTGAAGCCGAAAGCGTGCGTTTCCACGGGCGCAGAGTGACAACAATCGGCCCGGAAGTCAACACGGACTCACCTCTCCCCTCGTGCCCCACGGGTCGACCGGGCCCCTGATGTTACGTAGCCCTTTAAAGGCGTTCTGCCGCATCGTCGGTGCAGGACCTTGCGAATGGTTCGGTGACGGTGATCACCACTCCCGTCGGTCTCGACACGAAGGGAATCGATGAGCGGCGATGTCGTTCGAGTGAGCACGGATCGCAAGGAGCGGAGGGCGGGCGTTAGCAAGGGCCGCCGGAAGCACGGGCAAGAGGCGAGTGCGTTGTGCTCAGTCGAGAGCCGACGTGTAACCCGAGACGAAGACGCTCAAGCGGCCGATACCGGGCGCAGCGCTCTCGGTGGGTCGAGAACGGCTCAGAGTGACTATGAACGCGCCGGTGGCGAAGTCGAGAAAGCTAAAGGCAGCGACGAATACGTTCAGCGCACCGAAGGGAGTAAACGTCGTTCCTTGAAGTGCCATCGGTACGAAACCACCTGTGCCACCGGTATCGGCGTTGAAATTCACTTGAATCGTCTGCCCGATGGGAACCATGACGTACACCGAGATGAACCGAGCCGACAACTTCTGGCCTTCCGGTATGGCGAAACTGGCGGACGCGTTGAACTGGCCGTCCACCAGTTCCGCGTTGGCACGAGCCTGAAATGCTGCCATGGGTACCCCTACGTGTCATCACTGAACCAGTTGGCATTCCAATTGATGCCCCTGACCGATCGCTGGGGGACGCATCGATGACTGCGACGTGCGCAGGCCTCGATGGGTCCCCCAGCCACTCTCACGCGGCTACTGCTTCGCGATCGTCACGGTGCCCGCCTTCGTCGTGACATTCCCCTGGCTATCCGTACAGGTCACAGTGATGGTGTAGATGCGGCCCGAGCCTCCGCCGGCTCGCTCGGAGCGGAGCCGGACGTGATGCGCATCGACGATCTCCCAGTCAACCGCCGTGTTTCCATCGCCGTTGCCATTTGCAGGCTCGTTGCTGGTAACCGAGAGCACACAGTTGACGGCGCTGCAGGTGTCCGACACCGTGTAGCCGACGGTGACGTCGAACATCTTGTGGTTCGGCGGCCAGTTCGAGGACGGTGACGTGACGACGGAGCTGACGGTTGGCGGCGTACTGTCGACGACGGTCACGTTCGCTGACGCCTGCGCCGTCGCACCTTTGTCATCGGTGACGGTCAGGACAACGGGCGTTGTGCCGAGCGGATATGGCCCTGGCGGCGTTTGCGTGATCGTCAGCGGATCGCCGTCAGGATCGAACGACCCGTTGTTGACGGAAGCGGGGGCCGTGCAACTCGGGCCCGCCGACACCGTCACGTCGTGCGCGAGCGCCACCGGAACCCTGTTCGGCGGGGCACACGCGCCGAGACAGGCGCCCGCGACCGACAGCGTGTACTGCGTGCCGGACGGTACCGCCAGAATCGGCACATCGTGGATGTTGACGGCGAAGTTCTGTGCTCCTCCCGCGAGATCGAACGAGTAGGTACGGACGGCCGCGCTCGATCCCGCATCCGCCTTGTAGTTCTGGCCGATGTTCGCCGGGTTGAACGGGCCGCCGTACGCGACCGTCGACAAGTTGATCGCGTTTGCCCCCGACACGGTCACCGTGGCGCACGAAGGCGCACTGTTGCTGCACGTGTTGAAGTTGAAGAGATCGAACTGGCGGTTTCCCGGCGCCGTGGTGCCGGGGAACACTTTCGTTGTCCCGCAGGCGCTGGCGATGCCGTCCCGGAAGATGCGCGCGTTCTGGACGCCGGTGCTTCCCGTGACACCTGGCGAGGAGGGTGGCGGCGTCGTATCCAAGTTCGTGGTGATCGAGAAACTCGGCGGACCGATCGGCACCTTGAAGGCGAAGATCTGGGGGCTCGGTCCGCCGGTCGAGCTCACGGTGAGCGTGAAGTCCGCAGGCAAGGGGCACGCGACGTCGCTCGCCGCGGTGAAGAGCAACGGCGACGCGTTCGGCGCCTGCGCCGACGGTGCGAGATTCGGATACGTCGTCGCCGACGGTTGCGTGATGGTGATGCCGGGCGTGCTCGTCGTCAGGTTGGCCGAGACCACGGACGCAGTGGCGAGGCCGTAGTTTTTCAAACTGATGACGAATCGCGCACCCTCACCGGCTTCGACGGCGCCGTTGCCGTTACCGGGGTTGTCGGTGGCTTGAATCGTCTCCGGCTGGAGAAAAGCCGTGCCGACGGCCCCCGACGCCTGCAGGGCGGCCATCGGCATGACGATGCCGGCGCCCGAATCGCGATCGACGCCGGCGGCTTCGATGTCGATCGCGCTCGCCGTCAGCAACGTTCTGATCTGAGCTGGCGTCAGCGCGGGGTTCGATGACTTGAGCAACGCGGCTATCGCGGCGGCATGCGGAGCCGCTGCCGACGTGCCGAAGAAGGGGCTCGGGAAATTGCCGACTCCCGTGACGCTGGTGCCGTCGGCCGCGGTGATGTCCGGCTTCTGCCGCACGATCCCACCGGTCGATGAGAAGTTGCCGGGCGTGTACGGCGTCCCGTCCGCCTGGAAGAAGATCCGTCGAGGACCATCCGAGCTGAAAGTCTCCACCACATTCGAGCCGCTGAACGCTGCCGGGAACGGGCCGACGGCTGGCGTAGCGGCGGTGCTGAAGGCATTCAAGGCATGGGAGTGCCCGTGCGTCTGCCCGGCGGTCGCAACCGACAGAGTCCCTCGATTCGTGTTCACGTGCAGGAAACGATCGGCAGCGCCGTTCTTCTTGACGACGACGATACGGAAGTTCGTGGCCTG
The DNA here is from genome assembly GCA_963776315.1 of uncultured Acidobacteriota bacterium. GTDB lineage: Bacteria > Acidobacteriota > Vicinamibacteria > Vicinamibacterales > 2-12-FULL-66-21 > DATBJJ01. Next base: position 9,283 of record CAVZMJ010000021.1, on the reverse strand, counting down.
GCCGGTCTGCTCGTACGGATCCTGCGTGCCGTTCTGGATGTTGGTCGAGCTCGCCGCCACTGCCGTACCGGCGGGATTCAGGATGAAGAGATCGTAGTCGTTCGACGAGCCTCCCAGCGGATCCGCCCAGTACAGGCCAACGGGCGCCGCCGTGTTGGCGAGGGTAATGACGTTGAACGCCTGACTGCCGAACAGATGCAGGCGACCCGCGGTGGGGGAAAGCGGCGCAGCAGTCGGGCCGCCGTCGCTGAAGTTTCCTTCCCAGACGCCGGACGTTCCGTCGTTGAGGTTTCCGGAGTTCCCGGCGGACGAGAAAAACATGGCCCCGTCCGCAGTGACGTCGTTCACCGCCTGAATGATCGCGCCGCCGTTCGTGTTGGACACGATCGCAGGCGCCTGACCATCCTGAAACGGCGTTTCGACGAAGTAGAACACATCATCCACGATGATGTCGCAGCCGGCTGCGCGAAGACCGCGGATGTTGTTGGCGAACGTCGCGACGCCTCCGATGGCTGTCGCATAGAACAATTGAGCGCCCGGAGCGAGGTCGTGGATGATCTCGAGCATCGCCGTGCCCTCGTCGCCCGTGCCCGCCTGGCCTGGCAGCACGGTGACTGGTCCGAGATCGCCCAGCGCCTGGCTCGCGGCAAGATTTGTGACGCCATTGGAGAGGACGCCGATTTTGAGGCCCGTGCCGTTGACGCCGAACGCGCCGCGCGCGGCGAAAGCGAGGTGCGTGACGTCGCCCTCCGACGATCGGCTGCCCTGACCTGTGGGCAGCGCGACGTTTGGCTGAAGCTGCGGCTGTCGTCGAGACGTCGTGGCTTCCTGCTTCGGCTGCACGAACGTCACTGCCGGCAGCGCCGCCAGCCCTTCGATCTGGAAGAGCGGCGCATTCACGCGCATCGTGCCCTCAGTCTGCGAAACGACTTCGATTCCCAGGTCGGCAACTTGCTGGGCGAGCTGCGGGGTGACATCGGCCTTGACATCGAGCACGAGCCGTCCGTCGGTCACGTACGCGAGGTCGGTGGCGAGCGTTTGCACACCAGACGCGATGGGTTCGCCGCGCCCCATCTTGATCGCGTAAATCAGCTGCGAGTCGATCTTGCGCTGAACGCTGGTGCGTGACTCCTTCTCTTGTATGAGCGCGTCGATCTGCGCCAGCGCTTCGGGGCTGATGTCCGCGGCCGGCTGCTGCCGGGCCGCTTGAGCCACGCCGCCGGGCAGCCAGCTTCCAGCGCAGACGACCGCAATGGCAACCGCGCCGAGCAGGATGCCGAGAAACCGAGGAATGAATCGATGCCTCATACTCTCTCTGTGACCTCCGTGATCAGTCGTGCTTGACAGTGGTGGCCTCCGCGGCGGGCTCGATGAACCGGACGTCTGATCGCATCGCGAGCTCCTCCAGCTTCAGGATGGGAAAGCGCGCGAGGATGGTGTGATGCTCGACGGAAGAGGATTCGATGAGGCCACCGAGCGCTTTCACGCGGTCGAGCAGCGTGTTGGAGACCGTGCACCTGATGTCGATGTGGGCGCGTCCCTCTTTGTCGATCTTCACCAGCGTGGCGCCCGGCGGCACGCCCTTGGCCTCGGCCTCGCCGCGTCGCCGGTAGAGTTCGTACAGGAGCTGCGAGTTGATCTTCTTCTGTGCTTCCGTGCGAGATTCCTTTTCGGAGCGGCCCTGTTGGAAAGTCATGTGGGTGGGGGCCGCGAGGGGGTCAGACCACCCAATCAGTCCGGTTGCGACTAATAGCGCGAGCGGAAGACGGACGCGACGCCGAATGATTGCCATGGCGCAGCCTCACCGAGTATCCCTGGTGGCGGGCATGCTACACCGGATCAGTGACTTTTCGGCACAGGAAAATCAGCGCACTCAGTAGGAACAGCTCGATTGGGACAAGCCGAGGAAAGCGTCTAGAATCTCCTCAAAAAGGCCACCGCCACGGAGAACATCTTCATCAACTATCGGCGTGACGACGCGGCGGCCTACGCCGGCCGCCTTGCCGACCACCTTGGCGCCCTCATGGGCGTCCATCGTGTCTTCATGGACGTTGAAGACATTCGACCCGGTCAGAACTTTTCCGAGGCCATCGATCAGACGCTCGCGCAGTGCTCCATCGTATTGGTAGTTGTGGGTCCGCGCTGGCTCGAGATACTCCAACAGCGCGCCGCGAAGAGCGAGCAAGACTACGTGGTTCACGAAATCTCTGCCGCGCTTGCTCGCAAAGCAAACGTGGTGCCTGTATTTGTGGGTGGCGCCACTGCGGCTGCTCTGTCCGGGCTGCCCGCCTCTCTGGCCGATCTGTCCTTCCGTCAGGCTGTGGAGCTTCACGACGGCAGTTTCAAAGACGACTGCAACCGTCTTGCGACCTCGCTCGAGCTGGCGCGATCACGCTCGTTTCTCAAGCCCCTGCTCTGGTCTGCGGCGGCGGCCGTGCTGGCCATTGCGCTCCTTCTCGCGGCCAACGCGGGTATCGGCCCCTGGCGAGCGTCTCGCGAACGCAACGCGCGCGTCGCTGATCTCCTCAAGACCGCCGCCACGCAGAGCAGCCAAACGGAATACGAGTCCGCTGTCGATTCCTATCAGCAGGTCCTCGGCCTCGAGTACTCCAACCGCGCTGCTCTCGACGGCCAGGTAGAGGCCGCGATGCTGTGGCTGGAAAACTTCCATGTCCTCGCCGGCGAAGGCCAGAAAGCTGAAGATCTGGCGGCGCCGGTGCTGGCTCGCCTGAAGACCGTGCTCGAAGCCGGACTGGCCCGCACCAGCGGCCGGGACGCGCGTGCCGCCGATATCCTTGCGCATCTGGGCTGGGCTCACTGGCTCAACGAAAAGATTGCGTTCAAGGAATTCGGTGGTGCTGAACGAGTCTTCAGCCAGTCGCTCGCGATTGATTCGTCGAATGTATTTGCCAACGCCATGATGGGCAATTGGCTCCTCCAGACGCATGGCGACAGCGCCGCAGCGATGCGTCATTTCCAGATTGCTCTGAGCACCGGCAGCGCTCGCCCTCTGGTGCGGAGTATGCAAGTCGGCGGACTCCTGCACAACAACGATCCCGGCATGCACGCGGAGCTCGCCAGGATCTTGAATGACATGCGCAAGAACAACGAACCGGTCGAGCCGGGAATAAAGAGCCGGGCACGGTATCTCTACGACGCGTCGATCAGCCAGGGGAACGAGTTTCGCGAAGTCCTGGCCGCGGTTCCCCCTGACGAAAACTGGGAGACGTACCTATGGCTGTCTCGCGGCACCCCGGCCGATATCCGGCAGGACTTCGTTCACGCCAGCCTGGCAGAGTTTTCGGACAATCGGGCCGCGGCGCTCGGCGAATTCAAGACGTTGCTGCCAAGGTTGAGAGCTGGGGGATCGAGCGACCGCATGATTGACTATGCCGTGGCCGCCATTGCGCGCCTCTCGCGCTGACTGCTACGCTGGATCGGTGCCAGAACTGAAGCCCTGACTCAGACCGTCGAGCTACTTGCAAAGCCTCGGATTTCGTTGACATGGCTGCCGAAGGGGCGAAGGGAATCAACCCCGATGCCACCGAGCCGATGCACCTGGACCACACCGGGCATCCGGCCGCTGATCGTTTCGCTCTGGCGCGCGCCTCCAGGAGTCGCGTGCAGGCCTTCGATTTGGCCTGGCAAGACGACAGCGGCAAGAACAATGGACAGTATGCGCCGTTTTCCTGGCGCAACCCGTAGCGCCCTCATCGTCGGCGCATGAAAGCGGCGGCCCCGACCGCATTGTCGGCGTCAATGACCGTCCCCGCTCTTTCCGAGCGTCCACCAACCATCCTCGAATCCGCGTTGCGATGCGACCGGGCGCCTGCCGTGGTGCTGCTGGTCCTGCTGCCTACGATCTGCTGGATGTGGATCATCGTGATGGCACGTGACATGTACGGACCGATGACCGGAGCCAGCGCCTGGATGATGACCCTGAACTGGGATTTGCGGCATCTGTTGCTGCTCTGGGCGATGTGGGCGGTGATGATGACGGGCATGATGCTCCCATCCGCCTCGCCTCTGGTGCTGCTGTACGGCGCCGGTGCGCGACGATCAGCAGAGGGAACGGCCGGGCGTCGGATTTACGCGCTCGCCGCGGGCTATCTCATCGTCTGGACCCTGTTCAGCCTTGGGGCAACCGCGCTTCAGCGTGGGCTCGCGGCGCTCCTGCTTGTCTCCCCGATGATGGAGGTCACCAGTTCCCGGATTAGTGCGGCGCTGCTCCTTATCGCGGGCGCGTATCAATTGACGCCGCTCAAGCACGCGTGTCTGCGGACATGCCAGTCTCCCCTCGGATTCCTGATGAGCCGATGGCGCAGTGGATCGTCTGGTGCGTTCCGTATGGGCCTCGAGCATGGAGCGTATTGCGTAGGCTGCTGCTGGGCACTAATGTTGCTCTTGTTTGCGGGCGGGGTGATGAACCTGACTGTCATCGCGGCGCTGACGGTATTTGTCGGATTCGAAAAGTTGGCGCCGCTTGGTCTGCACGGTGCGCGAGTCAGCGGCGTTCTCTTGGTGGCCGCTGGATTCTGGACTCTCGTGGGCTGAACGGCTACGTGATGTCATTCATAAAGAACCATGCTCTCGCAATAATACTTGCTGCTGGCCTCAGCCAGGCGGTCGCGCTGTCCCAATCGCCGCTGCCCCCGACGGAGTCGAGTCTTTCCAGAAACCCCGCCCTGGTACGTGACTGGGCAAATCGCCTGCAGGCCAACGACCCGAAGGTCCGCGCAACCGCCGAAGCCGCCCTGGTCCAAGGGGCGCGGCGTTCGCTACCCTTGTTGAGACGATTCCTCAACCCTGACCATGAAGACCTGCACGTGGTGACTTTTGAAATCATCCAGCGGATCGGCCCTCCTGCCATTCCACTGCTGGTGGACCTGCTGCGGCATGAGTCGGACTCCATCAGGCGTAGCGCCGTGAATGAACTGATTGACCTGGCGCCACATACAGAATGGATTCAACCGGCGTTGAGGCGGGCGCTGAGAGACGAGGATGCGATGGTCGCGGGCGATGCCGCACGCGCCCTGGGCGCTTTGGGCACCAGGGCCAGCCGTTCGGTAGACGCTCTCGTCAATACTCTTTCGCACGAGGATCCATACGTCCGCATCTACGCGGCGGAGGCCCTGGCGTCCATCGGTCCGAACGCGGCTCAGGCGACAAACGCCTTGGCGGAAGCCCTGGGCGATCCCATTCCAGGCGTTCGATGGGCCGCGTGCGAGGCCCTTGCCAGCATCGGCCCGGCTGCTCAGTCTGCAGTGCCGCAGTTAATCGAAGCTCTGGAGGATGAATTCCTCTATGTGCGTATCTTCGCGGCCGGAGCTCTGGGAAGCATCGGACCGAAGGCACAGTCGGCCCGAGAGGCGCTGACAGCGGCGGCAAACGATCCCACATTGCGTAACGAAGCAGAGTGGGCGCTGAGTCGAATCGCTGGAGTCCATCTCATCGACGGCGCGAACGAGCGGCAGCGCCCGCCTCTGCGCCGAAGGCGCTACGGCGAGGTCTCGCCGGAGCCTTCGGCGAAGGCGGAAGAGAGCCTGGCGAGCGGCGCGGGGCGTGGGGCCCCCGTCCCTCGACAGGCTCGGGACGCCCTGAGCACGTCGAAGGGCGCGAGCGAGCCAGTCGGGGAGTCCGAGGGGCGAAGCCCCTCGGTTGAGACAGTCCACTCGGGCAATCCTCCGGTTGACTGGGATACGACCACCGGTCGGAACATTGTCTGGAGTGTCGAGTTGGGAAACGAAACGTTCGGTCGTCCCGTGGTTGCCGGCGATGCGGTCTATGTGGGCACCGACAACGCAAGGCACATGAACCCCGCCTACCAGGAAGACGCCGGCGTGCTCGTGGCATTTCAGGCGAAGGATGGCAAATTCCTTTGGCAGGACGTGGCCCCGCGAGTAGAGCGAGGTCTGCGAGAGTTCCTGTTGCCTTCGACGACAAGTGCGCCGTATGTGGAAGGGAACCGGTTGTACTACGTCACCGCCGAGTGCCAACTCCGTAGCCTCGACACACAGGGTTTCCGTGATGGCGAGAACAATGGTCCGTATCGGGAGGAGGTCTTCCAGGACAACGCTGCGGCCGACATCGTCTGGGAGTTGGACATGTGTGGCCGCCTGGGTGTCTTTCCGCATGAAGCTACCAATAGCGAAGTGTTGCCCGTGGGTGATCTGCTGATGGTCTCGACCTCCAACGGGCAGAATGAAGGCCATACGCGCGTTCCATCGCCGCGCGCCCCAAGTCTGATCGCGGTGGACAAGCGTTCGGGCGACGTGGTCTGGCGCGCCATCGGGGCGGGCGAGCAGGTGCTGCACGGCCAGTGGTCCAGCCCTGTGGCGGCCAATGTCAATGGGCGCATACAGGTGCTCTTCGGCGGAGGCGATGGTTGGCTGCGCTCCTACGACGCGGCGTCGGGTCACGAAGTCTGGCGATTTGACGGCAATCCGAAAGACGCCCGCTGGCTTCCGCGACCCGGAGTCCTGTCCCGCGGCTCTATCATTGCTTCACCGGTCTTCGACGACGGCCGCGTCTTCGTTGCGATGGGACAGAGTCCTGGGCACGGCAATGGACCCTCATTGATTCATGCGATCAGTCCCAACGGCCAGGGAGACGTCACCGAGAGCAGGCTCCTCTGGACTTCTCGCGAGGTCGGTCGCGTGGTGGGAACGCCCATCGCGAAAGACGGTCTCCTGTACGTTGGGGATCTGGGCGGAACGATTCATTGTCTGGACGCGGCGACCGGCGCCCACGTCTGGAAGCACGAGACGAACGAGGCCATTTGGGGAAGCCTCCTGCTGGCCGGCGACCGGCTTTACGTGGGGAACGTCGAAGGCAGCATGACCGTTCTTCGTGCCGGACGGCGAAAGCAATTGCTGGCGCAGATCGAAATGGATGCGCCGCTCTATTCGCCTCCGGTGCTGATCGGCGATTCGCTTTATCTGGCCACGGCGAACCGGTTGTACCTCATCGCGGCAAGCCTTGATCCGAAAACGCGTTAAGGGCGTCTTGGGAGGGCCGGCCTGCGTTCAACCTGCACTTAGTGATGGCGCGGAACGCATTTCCCCAAAACGGCAGCGCGATCTCGAACACGCCCAGCGCCATTGCATCGACGCGTCCGTCACGCAACCTCGACAAGGGCGCGAGGGTTCTTGGCCGCGATGAGCAACAGGGTCCGCGCGGCTCCGGACGGTGCGCGTCGCTCTTGTTCCCACTCCTGCAGAGTGCGGACCGAGACGCCGAGGAGCTCCGCGAACCGCGGCTGTGACAAACCAGTGCGTTCCCGGATCGCGGCGACCGTTGGCACGGTCGTCACGCGGCCGTGCTCGCCCCGTTTGAGCTGACGGAGCCCCTCCAGAATCTCTGCGCCGATATTTCGCCTAGGCGCCCCCATCGATCTCCTCCTTGATCTTCTTCAAGATGTGCGCGGGGACGCTGTTGGCCTCGGTCTTGGCGTAAACGGTCAGCATCCAGACCTCTCCCTGCCGCGACTGCACGTCCAGAATTCTCCGCGAGCGAAGGCTGGCGCGCCCGGCCCACCTTCGCGCTGCGCGCTACGGCGCGCCTCGGCGTTAGCCACATTGATCGAGAGTGGCGCGCCCGGCAGGGATCGATCCTGCGACCCTCGAACGATGCGAACCCGACGAGGCCCCGACTTGGTTTGTCGGAGGCCGGACTATACAGCTTGGCTTCCGAGCGCCAAAGCCCGGGCGGCGGCATCGGCGCTATCATCGGGCCGTGTGTTGAAGGCGATCGCCGCACCCGGAGCAGCGTTATGAACCGTGTTGATGACAGCTTCGAACAATGCAAGGCCCCGGGGTGGCAGGCGGACGCCGGCTCCGATGACCACACATTCGTAGCGCGTCGAACCTAACTGGCGCACCACGGTCGGCCCAGCGGTTTCATCAGGTCGGATGAGACAAACGTCGGCCTCCCATCCACGCTCAGCGAACTGCTTCAGGGCAACCGCGATGCCTGCGTGAACCTTCTCAGCGGTCATACCGGGTGGAAGAGCCGGGTCAGAAAAATCCACCGTCTCCGGGTCGTAGCCTAGCAGCAGAATCCGCGTCATGAGCCCTCCACATTTTTCGTACGTTTGGCGACACCAACCCCCGCAACCAGCTTCGCAAGGGTCCGCGCGAAGTCACCGGTGACTCTTCGTACTGCCTGGTTACGCGCTGAGCGTCGCGCGCCCGGTCGCGAGAAATCCCGGGTCAGGCCGCTCGATTCTCAGACCGCTTCGATTGTGCAGCTCCTCAGGTATCAATCGTCGGGAATGCTGTTGATCTTAAGCTCGTCCGGGAGCGCCAGGCGAACTCCAGTTCTCGGCGGTTGCAACTTCGATCTCGTGCGCATCCTTATTTCGATCTCGTGCGCATCCTTATATGGTGTAGCCCGACGCTTTTTGGCCGATGATCACCGCTGGAAGTGATGTCCTCGAACGAACGACAGGAGAGGAACTAGAGCCCACGCGAGGCGCCAAACTGAACATGTTGATGGTTGTAATCCCACCCGCCGGCCCCGGCGTCGGGCTGCCGGTGCCCGTCCGATGCCGGGCACCGCATCGCCTCGATCGACGTGTTGCGTGGGTTTGCGCTGCTCGGCATCCTGGCGATGAACATCCAGTCGTTTTCAATGCCCGACGCGGCATACCTCAACCCCTCTGCCTACGGCGATCTGACGGGCGCCAATCGGTGCGTCTGGATCCTCAGCCATCTGTTCACGGACGAGAAGATGTTCGGCATTTTCTCGATGCTGTTCGGCGCCGGCATCCTGCTGATGACGAGCCGAGTCGAGCAGCGCGGGCAACGCCCCGCGCCGCTGCACTACCGGCGCATGGCGTGGCTCATGCTCTTCGGCCTGCTGCACGGGCACCTGCTCTGGCCAGGCGACATTCTTTGGTTCTACGGCGTCGCTGGGCTCTTCGTGTATCTGTTCCGAAAGCGATCGCCAAAGACGCTGCTGGCGAGCGCGCTGATCTTCTTCGCGTTCGGCTCGGCGCTGTTCGTCGTATCCGGGCTCTTCGTGCGAAGCCTGCCGCCGGATTCATTGGAGGTGTTTTCGCAGGAGAATTCTGGTGTCCGACGCCCGGGATGATCGACGACGAAATCGCGACGTTTCGCGGGGGATGGCTCCGCCAGATGCCAGTTCGAACGAGCCAGGCGCTCTTCATGGAGACCTTCCTCTTCCTGCTGTTGCTCGGATGGAAGACGATCGGCAACATGCTGCTCGGCATGGCGCTGTTCAAGTGGGGTGTGCTCACGGGAGATCGGCCGCGCTCCACCTA
>CAVZMJ010000020.1:0-70012 GCA_963776315.1 uncultured Acidobacteriota bacterium | reverse complement strand
CAATCCGAGGCAGGCACAGATTTACATCGACGGCTACTACGTGGGCGTCATGGACGCTTCGACGGCGCGTTCCAGAAGCTGGGACTCGACGGCGGCGGGCACAAGGTCGAGCTGAAGGCGGACGGCTACGAACCGCTCCAGTTCGAAGTGCTCGTCACGCCGGGCGAAACGGCGACCTACAAAGGAGAGATGAAGCGGATTCAGTAGGCCCGCTTCACGCGGTCGCGACGTAAACTGTTGCGACCCGGCATGCTCTCTCTCCTCGCAGGACTCTCAGGCCTCTACGATGTCGTCGTAGGGGCCTTTCTCTTGTTGGCGGCCGACTCGCTGGCGTCCCTGTTCGGCGTGCCGCCGGCCAGCCCGCGCATCTTCTCCGACCTCAACGGCCTCTTCCTGATCGCCGTCGGCGCAGGCTACTACCTTCCCTGGCGCGATCCGGCGCGCTATCGCGGCTACCTGTGGATCATGGGACCGCTGCTCAAGGGCGCCGGCGCGCTGGCGTTCGTGCTGGACTACGCCTTCCGCGGATCGCCGGCATCGTTCCTGCTGTTTGCTGCGTCAGATGGAGGACTGGCGCTGCTGACGTTGTGGGCGCTGCTGAGGGACTCCAGCCAGCCGAAGACAGGCTCCTGACGCAACGGCGTTGCCCGGGTGCCCGGGGTCAGATCTCGAATTTCTGATGTCTAGCGCGTCGCCTGCGGCGTGTCATTTCGGGGCGGCGCATGCATCTCACCGCGCCGCAAGGTAACGAAGAAACGGAGAGTTCGCCGATAGGTCGGAACTGCGGTGTTGGGTTAGGCTGCCAGCGGGCCCGCGCTTCGCGCGGGCGGCCAGAGTACAAGTTCCCGGAGGCACAAGCCGATCGGATCCACACCGGCTTGTGCCTCCGGTTATTGTGCTCTGGCCGTCAGCCGGGCCGCAGGCTGCCGTCGCCGGCGGACCGCTGGCAGCCCGCAGCTCGACAGCCTCCGCTGACTCCGTTGCTCCGTTGCCTCGCAGCGCCCGGTCTGGAATCCGTCCGGCGCTGCCAACGTGGACAAGTGAATTTTGCTTGGGGCGTGCGGGTGGCCAGCCCCGTTTTGTGACAGCATCCTTGACTGTCTAGGAACTGCACATCAGAAAATCAAGATCTGACCCAGGGCGACGCAGGATTACGCCTGGCGCCGGCTGAAGAAGAAATAGAGGGGAATGCCCAGGGCGATGATCAGGATCCCCGCGGCCGCCGGTCCCCACGGCGCGCCCGTCTGCATCGGGACGACCGAATCGGCCCAGAGCGCGTTGAGGACGATGGCGAGGCTGGCGGTCGCGAAGATCGCGGGCGCGATGGGATAGCCCCACGCGCGGAAGGGCCGCGGCGCATTGGGCTCGCGCTGACGCAGCACGAACAACGAGACGACCGCGGTGCCCGAGAAGAGCACCACGGCAAAGCCCGTGTAGGTCGTGAGCGCGTTCGCGCCGCCGGAGAGCACGAGGAGCCCGCTCCACACGGCCTGCGCGACAATCGACGCGGCAGGCGTTTGATACCGGGGATCTGCACTTGGGCCGCCCCGCGGAAAAACAGGCCGTCGCGCGCCATCGCGTAATACACCCGCGGCCCCGCGAACGTCATCGCGCTGATGCTCGCGGCAATGCTGATGATCGACACAGAATGCCATGACGTCCCCGGCGCGGACGCCCAGCAGCCGGTCGGCGACGACGTCGAGCACGCTTCCTTTGACCTGGGCGAGCTCGTTGACAGGCAGCACGTAGAGGAAGAGCAGGTTCAGGAGGAAGATGAATCGCGACAACGGCGAGCGTGCCGAGCGCAAGGGCACGGGGCACGTTTCGTCCTGGCTCGTGGATTTCCTCGGCGACGTATGCGGCCGCGTTCCATCCCGAATACGTGAACATCACCGGAATCAGCGCCAGCAGCCACGCCCCGGCGGCCACCGGTGCGGCGCCCTGAACGAGGTTCGACGCCGACCCGGCGCAAAGAGCGTCAGGCCAAGCGCGATGAAGATGAGCAGCGCCGACACCTTCAACCCCGCGAGCAGGTTCATCACGAAGCGGCCCGGCCCCACACCACGGATGTGAATCCAGGCCATGAGGCCGATCGCGGCGAGCGCGACTATCGACTGTCGCGAGATGGTCAGTGGCACGAGCGGGATCGGAATGACGAGCAGCGCCGTCGAATCGCTGGCGGCAGGGACGAACCGTCCGACGTAAAACGCGAGCACAACCGCGCTGGCGGCGGTTGCGCCGGAGAACCCCGCGACGAACGAAGTCCACCCGGTCAGGAAGGCCGCCAGACGCCCGAACGCGGCGCGCAGGTACACGTCCTGGCCACCGGCTCTGGGCCGCAGCGCGGCCAGCTCCGCATAAGCCATGGCGCCGGCAAAGGCCAGGAGGCCGCCGGTGACCCACGTGCCGAGGAACAGCCACGAATTCTGCACGCTCGCCGCGACCTGCGGCGGCGTGAACAGGATCCCGCCGCCAATCACGTTCGGTTCGGATGATCGCGGCGGGGTGCGTACAGGCCCGAGACGTCAGCGAGGGTCTGGGTCTCGGCGCGCGGAGTCGCGGGTCGGTGGACGGCGGTTTGTGTGGGCGCCACGTGTTGTTGTGTGTCTGGTAAGTGGCAGGCGTGGTAGCTATGGGAACGAAGCTGGCGCTACTTCGTCAGCACGACGCGAGGAATATCGAAGGTCAGCAGCTCGACCCATTTGGTGGAGCTTTCCTTGGCGAACACACGGGCGCGCATGTTTCTGAAATGGCTGTTCTGCAGCATCTCGGCCCGCGTCTGTGGCGGATCGCCAGTGACCCCGGTCGGCGAACGCACCGGCAGGAGCGCCGTCTGAGCGCCCTCGGCGAACTCGACCGTCTGCAGGAACACTTCGTCGGCCTCCTCTTCACCGTCCAGTCCGGCTTCGAGGGGTCGACAATCTTCTTGAAGTGTATGTTCAGCGAGAGCGAACGGATCCGGACGTTGGCGGGCTTGCGGACGCGGAAGGTGACGCTCGGCACCAGCTTGCTTCTTGCCGTCGACTATGCCGGCATCGAACCCAGCCGCCATGCCGTCGGTGGCCTCAGCGTCTTCTTGAAATCAACGGCCTCGCTGCACGAACTGGCGGCGGCGAGCGCCAGCGGCAAGAGAACCGTTGCGACGAGCCTCCCGGCCTTGCCCCGCCCGGCCCGGAGGGACACGTGAACCGACATGCGGGGATTGTAATCAAACACGCGGGCTTCGACTTTACCCGTTGACGAATCTCGTCCCGCTTGGTCGGGTCCGCGTGGTAAGTCGACAGGTCGCTTCCCTTGACGCGCATCACGATGGTGATGAGGTCCGACAGGCCGGCCGCAGGCGCGGGACCCTCGCTGGCGCGCGCCGCCACGGTCAACCACTCCTCGGGACCGAGATTCATCTGGAGACTGTAGTCGAGCATCGCCTCGACGAGCGCGCCCTTCACCGACTCGGAATAGAGGACGTTAGGGTCGGGCATCGCGGTCGCGGCCCGCGCTAATCTGGCCGGGCGCGGGGGCGGGCTGGCCCTGGGGGCCCGTGGGCGGCATGGCCGGACCGACGGTCTTGGTGACCTGCTGCAACGCCACCAGCGCCTGTTCACGATTGGGACCGGTCAGCGGCTCGATCGCGGCGCGCAGGGAATCGAGCGCGTTCCCGACCTGTCGATCGCGCTGCACGTTCATCATCGACCAGATCACGCTCTGGTTCATGTCGGGGATCTCGACGTCGAAGAAGACGCCGTAGCCGTCGAGCACGAAGCCGCGCGCGCGGGGCACGCCCGAAAGGACCGTGACCCCGGCCGGCTGCGCAATCGCTCCATCACGGTGCTGACTTCCTCGGCGCCAAGCCGGACGGCCTGGACGAGCACGCCTTCCATCAACCGAATCTGGTTGCGCCGGCGCTGCTCGTCGCGCGTTCGACCCTGGCCCTGTGCCTGCACAAGGACGGGCACGGCCAGCGCGGTGATCACGAACAGTAGGATTCCTTTTTTCACGATCTCACCCCTGATAGCAAAATCCGCGCGCGTCTACCGCTGCAACCCGACCCGCATAAATGATCCTCGAGCGCCTTCACACTGCGCGACGTCTGGAAGTTGGTTCCCTGCAGTTCACGATACGCGACGAGCAGACGGTCGAAGTCGGCACGACGGGCCGCCTCGGTGTCGTGGTTCACCTGAAGGATCCGACGCGCGAGCTCGCCATTTTGGCGTTGTTCGCTCTCGCTCAACTGCTGACGGACGTACCGGGCCGATCTCGGCGTCAGACATCCGGCCGGTGATGCCTGCACAACCGTGGCGGCCGGGCGCGCGGCGAGCTGGCTCTCGAATTCCTTCAAGCGTGCCTCGAATCGCTGGACATCGGACGCTGACTTCGCGAGGTCGGCCGGGACCTGGCCCGCGCCGGCGGCGTCGCGGTTCCATCCGGTCCGTACAGCAGAATCCGTCGCCGCCGACCTTGACCTCGACGTTGGCGATGGCCGCGGATACCGCGACGGTGAGGAGCGCAGCGGCAGCAAGGCCCCACGCGGGCGAGGCGTGCCACCAGCGCCGCGAGGACGCAGCAGCTCGCGCTGCGCACGACTGAAATCCCAGGTCCGGCTCCGGCGGCGTCCAGGACGTCAGGTGCGCGCGCGTGCCGCGCAAGCCGTCCACTTCGGCGCGGCAGTCGGCGCACGACGTCAGGTGCCGATCGAAGGCCTGCCGATCGGCGGCTGGCAGTTGGTCGTAAATTGAGCAGGAGTTGCTGGTCGCACATGATGGCTGTGTCTCTTCCTGGTTCGTTTGATCAGATAGAGTTCGTGGATCCGATGACGGGCGCGAGCGCCCCACTGCGCGCCCGAGCGCGCTCCGCGCGGTCGACGTCCGCCCGCTCCAGGTGCCGGCGGAGCACCGAGAGCCCCTGATACAGCCGTGTCTTCACCGTGCTCAGCGGGCACTCCAGCAAGTCGGCGATCTCCTGGAACGTCAGGCCGTGGTACTCCTTCAGATGATCGCCGTACGCTGCTCCTCGGGCAGGAGCGGCCATCGCCTTGGCCACGGCGCGCCCAGCTCCCTGCGCGACACCAGGTCCTCGACTGGACTCGGCCGGCGACGGCCATCGCCCGCCAGCTCGATCGAGGTCGATCCCCTCGGGCGCCTGCGCGATCGGGCGTCCGGCGCTCGCGCCGAATCCAGTCGCGGCAGAGGTTCAGCGTGATGCGATAGAGCCAGGAGGAGAACTTCGCCTGGCCCTTGAAGCCCGCTGAGGGCGCGAAAGGCCCGGAGGAAGGTTTCCTGCGCGACGTCGCGAGCGTCTTCCTCCCGCCCGATGACCCGGTAGGCCAGGGCATAAATCGGCCGTTCCCAGCGCAACACCAGCTGGTTGAAGCTGTCTAGTCGCCGCCGCTCGAGCGGGCGACCAGCTCTTCGTCACTCATCATTCATCGGCTAAGCGCCGGCTGCCCCGCCGTCCGGCTTTTCGCCGCGCCCTGCAGTCCTGCGTCCTTCCTTGCTCAGGACCTTGGCGTTACGCCCGTAGCGCGCCCGCTCAGCTGCGCTCGGACTCGGAATTTCATGCGACGCGGCCCCCCTCTCCCGGTCGGACCCCCATTTTACCTTTTGCCTTCGACAGCTTAGAATGCCTCGCTGCGCGATGATCGGCCACGGCCCCTCACAGCGGCGACCATGACAGCGCCACCACCCTCGGGCGCGTCGCCCTGCCCCCGCGCTTCCGGAGCTCTCGCGACATTCTGGCGCGGCGTGTCGTCAACCCATGGCCTGGGCGTGGCGCTCGAGGAGTGCTGCGCGGAGTTCAACGCCCACGTCGGCACCCGCCGCACCTCGGTCTGGCTCCACCACCGGCGAGCGCGCGAGCTCTAGCTCGTTGCCTCGTCCGACGCGGCGTATCGAGCGCGGACACCGCGTCCCGGCCGGCGATCCTCGAGCCACCCGCCGCACGCGGACTACGGCTCGAGCAGCCCCTCATCCTGCACGAGCGAGGAGCCGGTCCTCGTCGCGCCCCTGCGAGGATGGCGCCGCGCGCTCGGCACGCTCGTCGTCGAGGGCGCGTTCGGAGGAGTTGAGCAACCGCGAGCGGCTCGACCTTGCCACGGAGCTTGGCCGTCAGCTGTCGGCCGGCATCGAGAACGTCCAGCTCCTCGAGGACATGCTGCGGCAGCGGCGCCTGCTCGAAGACACGTTCAACTCGCTCGTCGATCTGGTCGTCGTCACCGACAACGAGCTCCACGTCGTCCAGATGAACGATGCCTTTGCCAGCGTGCCGGCGGACCGCGAACGGAACTGCTCGAACGGTCGCTGACCGAGCTCCTCGGCGCCGAGATCGCGACCTGGGTGCAGGAGCGGCCGTCGGCCGGGAACGCCGGGCGCGCTCGCGACGGCTTCACCGGCTCGAGCGCTCGGCGGCACGTCGTTCGTGACGGTCACGCCGCTCCTGACGAGGACGACGAGCCGGTCGGACGCGTGCATCGTGACGCGGGACATCACGCAGCAGGTCACGGCTGGAAGCCGAACGGGAAGCGCTGCAGGGACGGTTGTCCCAGTCGGAAAAGCTCGCGTCGCTCGGGCAGTTCGTCGCGGGCATCGCGCACGAGATGAACAACCCGCTGCAGGGAGTGCTCGGACATCTCGAGCTGCTGATGAACGACGGCCCAGGTGTCCAAGCCCCGGTCCGCGCGGAGCTGAACACGGATCTATCAGGACGGCGATCGCGCCGAAGCCGACGCCCGCCAAGATCGTGCGCAATCTGCTGACGTTCTGCGGGCTCCCAGCGCAAGATGCGCGCGCCGGCGTGCAGCGTCGATCGCGTGCTGTCGAGAGCCCTGACCTGCCGCGCGGCCGCGTTCCGGCGCGGATCGATTGCGCTTGCCCGCGATGCAGGGTTCCGACTGTTCCGACAGTCGTTGGCGATCCCGCTGCTCCTGCAGCAGGCGCTCCTGAACATCCTCATCAACGCCGAGCACGCCGTCGACGGACGGCACGAGGCGTCCGGCACGATCGAGATCACGACGGCGACGCCCGCGGCGGCCGAACGGTCGTCACGACGATTGCGCGACAACGGCACCGGTATCCCGGTCGACGTGCTGCCCAGGATCTTCGACCCGTTCTTCACGACCAAGGACGTCGGGCAAGGGCACCGGTCTGGGTCTCGCGATCACCTACGGCATCGTCCAGGAACACGGCGGCACCATCCGCGCCGAACGGCCCAGCACGGAGGAGCGATCTTCACAATCGATTTGCCGGCGGCAGAGTGATAATGTGTCCGTCAAGGTTCCACGGACATGATGGACGAAAGGTTTCTGACGACCGAGGAGGTGCTCGAGTACCTGCAAGTCAACCTCCGAACGGTCTACCGGCTCATCAAGGCGGGCAAGATCCCGGCGGTCCGGGTCGGCCGGCAGTGGCGGTTCCGGAAGCGCGACATCGATGCGTGGCTCGAGAGCCAGCGGCCCGGGCGGCGCCGGGCGATGCGCCGGCTCCTCCGCCGCGCCTGCGCGATCGCACGGCCGCCGACCGGTCGGCCGCGTGTCCTCGTCGTCGACGACGAGGCGAACATCCGCGACCTCCTGTCGAAAACGCTGGCCCTCGCGGAGTACGACGTCGACCTGGCGCCCGACGGCCGCACGGCGCTCGAGCGCCTCCGCATGATCCCCGTACGACCTGCTCATCACCGATCTCAAGATGCCTGGAGTCGACGGCCTCACCGTCATCCGCGAAGCGCGCCGGCTGAAGGCTGACATGCCGGTCATCATCATCACCGGCTTCTCGACCGAGGCGAGTGCCATCGAGGCGGTCAACCTCGGCGTCTCGGGCTATCTCACCAAGCCCTTCCGGGTGCCCCGCGTGCTCGCCGCCGCCGCCAAAGCGCTCGGCGAATAGCCCTTTTCGATCACATTTCTGCGCAGTCGTGCGCGGAACTTCCCCGAACTTCGGCCTGAGTCCGCGTGTGCGCCCCTGTGCGGGTTGACGGCGCGCCAAGTCTCCCGTAGAGTGGATTTTGTTAGTGTCGTATAAAGTCCTCTAGAGTTCGTTTTAACAAGCCTTAGGAGGACATGACACCCACTTTCAGCCTGCGCTGGAAGGTATCTGAATGGAGACGAAGTCACATGAGAAAGACGCTCTGGAAGGTTGGACTCGGGGCTGCGGTCGTATTGCTCACGTCGAGCTCTGCGTTCGCGCAGCTGGCCACGGCCAACATCAACGCAACGGCCGTCGTCGCGGCTCAGTGGACGGATCACGCTGACAGGCACGATCAACTTCCCGGACACCGATCCGTTCACCTTCGCGACAATCAACGCTCTGCCGTTGACGGTGCAGGCGCTCGCGCGTGTCGCGCCGGGCGCGGGCGTGTCGCTGACCGTGCAGTCCGGCGGGGACTTTGAGCTCGGGGTCTGCCACGATTCCGGTCGGTAACATGACGTGGGCGACCACCGGCGTCGCTGGCTTCAACGCAACCGGGACCATGAGCACGACCGCGCAGCCGGTTCAGCAACTGGACGGGTCCGGGTGCGCGCACCGGCTCGCAGACCTACACGTTGCTCAACGACTGGGCCTATGCTCCGGGCAACTACACCGTCACGCTGACCTACACGCTGACGAGCCCCTAACCGATAACCAGAAACGCGGGAGCCGGCGCCTCGACCGCGATGCCGCGGTGGGCGCCGGCAGCAGCGTTTCTTGAATGCGAACAGCGCTCGTCAGTTCGGCGGTCATCTTCCTCGCGGCGGTCGCTATCGAGGCGCAGCGAGGCACGACGCTCCCTGCTGGTCAATATTCCGGCGCAGGCGCGCCTTTCGTTTTCTGCGACGAGCGTGACGTTCCCGGATGCGGACCCGACGTCGACGCCGCTCGTCGCGAGCGTGCCTGTCGACATCACCGTCACGGTCCGGGCCAGGGTCCAGCGGAACGCGCAGGTCACGCTGACCGTACAGTCGACCGATGACCTGCGGTCAGGCGTCACGGTGCTTCCGGCGGCGCTCATTGCGTGGACCACGACGGGCGCGGGATTTGCCGGGGGACATTCGCGCAGCGCGCAGCAACTCGTCGGACGCTGGACGGGCTCTGGCATCAAGGTCGGCACGCAGAACTATCGATTCGAGAACCGGTGGACACATCCGACCGGCGTCTATCCCGCGACGCTCGTGTACACGCTGGCGTCGCCGTGATTGCGAACGCGAGCGCGCCGGGTGTCGTCGCACGCTCGGCACCTCCTGCTGATCCTGGGATTCCTGGCCGCTCCAACCATCGCGGGCGCTCAGCAACTGGACCTCACGATCAGCCCGCTGGTCGTGACGTTTCCGACGACGGACCCCGATACCACTGAGTCCTGAGCGCGCCGCCGGTGACCGTGCAGTATCGCGTCCGCGAATGGAAATCGGCCCTGGCTGCTCACCGTGCAGGCCTCGGGCGATCTCGTGTCCCTGCAGTCGCAAGTCCCCGGCATCGGCGGTTACCTGGGTGGCAGCACCCGCGCCGCCGTTCCGGGCGGGAACGATGAGCAGCACGCAGGCCCAGCCCTTGGCGTCGGGGAACGGCAACGTGAATCCGACGACGACGGGAACAGTGACGTTCCGACTGACGAACTCATGGACCTACGACGCAGGGACTTACCTTCAGACGCTGACCTTCACGCTGAGCACACCGTGAGGACGCGGCGCTGGATCACGGCAGCGGCGCTGGCGGTCGGCGCGGCGTTGGCACCTCGACCCGCCGCAGCGCAGGTGTCGATCGAAGCGTCCCCGCTCCGCGTCGAGGTGCAGGCACTCCCGGGTGGATCGAACACGCAGTCCGTGACGCTCACCAACGTCGGCAACCAACCGGTCCGCGTGAGGGCGTCCCTTGCCGACTGGTATCTCTCCCGCGACGGCTCGCCACAGTTTGAGGAGCCGGGACCTGCGCGGGCATTCACCGCGAGCGGCTGGGTCCGCTTCGCGCCCCCGGAGTTCATCATCGAGGGCGGCCGTCAGGCGACGGTGCGGTTCACACTGACCGTGCCTCAGAGTACCGGAAGCCGCCGGGTACCGCACCGGACTGCTCTTTGATTTCACCCCCAACGACCCTGACGGCGCCGTTCGTGCGAAGCAAGTGACGGTCCGGAGCCGGATCGCGACCCTGATCTACGTCCATGTAGGACAGCCCGGGCAACCTCCTGCGGCCGTTGAGCTCACCGACCTTCAGATCCGCGCGCGGGAAGAAACCGAAGTGGTCGCGACGCTGAAGAACGTGAGCCGCCGTTCGGTGCGCACGAAGGGCACGATGGTCCTCTATGACAAGAGTGGCGCCGTCGTGCGACAGGTGCCGTTTCCCGACGTGCCGGTCCTGCCCGAGAGCGAACGCGACGTCGCCGTATCCACAGGCGAGTCGGCCAGCAGGTTGCCGCCGGGCGACTATCGGGTGGAGCTCAAAATCGATGTCGGCCAGACGGCGGTGATCGTCGGGGAGACGACGCTCAAGGTCGAGCGCTAGCCCTTATGCGCGCGCGGAGCCGGGCCCTGGCTGTCTGCACGCTGATTGCCGCGCTGATTCCGACCACCGGCGCCGCGCAGCAGGGCTCGGTGCAAGTCACGGCGGCAGCCCAGGCAGTCCAGGGGGACTCTCGACGGATCGGGAGCCAGCCTTCGTTCGAACCGGACTACGGGGTGGCTTCGTTCCAGCCAGGCACGCGCTTCGGTACCCTTCAGCTTGATCTGCGCGGCACTCGGCGTGGCGATCTCCCGCACCTCGGTCGGGCCTTCGTGGGCGTGCGCGACCTGAAGTACCGTGGCTTGTCCTGGTCCCTCGAGGGCGGCGACACCTACTTCACGCCGGCGATCGGCGAGTACCGATTCACCAACCTCGCGGCGCCTTCGCTGACATTCGCTGGCGGAGCCGTGAGTGGGCGCTCGCCGCGGACGAGCGTCGGGGTCGTAGTGGGCCGGGCGACGGCGTGGCGAAACCTGTACGGGAGCGACTCGGACACGCTCGATCAGGACATCGCGATCGGACGCGCAAGCTACAAAGCAACGGATCGTCTGGACCTCTCGATGCGCGTCTCGCGCGTCCACTCTGGTGATCTCAAAGAATACCGAACGACCATCGAGGAGAGCGATCAGGGCGGCGTTGCAGGTCGGTGGATTGTGACGCCGGCGCTCCAGCTCGTCGGCGATGGCGGGATCGTGTCCTACAGACGTCGCGGCGCCCCCGCGCGGGAACTGGACGGCTCGGCTCTCGTCGGTGCGAGTGTGCTACTTCGGCGAGGCTGGGTGCAGCTCAACGCGTCGCGATTCTCGCCCGGCGAGCTGCCGGTCCTGAATCAGCCGCTGACGGACCGGCAGAGTGTCTACGCGGCGGGTGAGTACGACGCCTTCGCGCGACTGCGTATGTTCGGAGGATGGGAGGCGTTCCGCTCGAACCTCGATCCGACCGCAGCCCCGCCGGGCGAGAGCGCAACCCCGGTCAACGATGGCACGCGCGGCTATGCTGGCGTCAGAACACCAATCGGCGCCAGCTCGAGCCTGGCCCTGCGCATCGAGGCCGGCGACCGTCGCTCGCGTACGGTCGACGCCGGCCTGAGGAGCGCCAGCGATACGGGCGTCTTGACTGCCGAGTGGCAGACCGCCGCCGGACCCATCAACGGCCTGACGCCGGGTACTCGCGCCGCACGAACGTGGAATCGGCCACCCTCGCCGGTAGCTACACGGTGGACGATGCGTCCGGGCACCTCTTCCTCACAATCAAGCGCTCGTCGCAGCTGTTCGGCAACATCGTCGCAACGCGAACGCTCGCCCGCGACGGGAGCGGGAGCACGTTCCTGCAACTCGGCGGTGGAGGACAGACGCAGGTGCGTCAACGAAGCCTGTGGCTGCGGGCTGAGGGGACGGTCAGCCGGAACGTCGACGTGCTGAACACGTTCGCCGTCCCTCAACAATCGTTCAACGCCGGAGTGAACGGCGAGATCGTGCGAAACACGGTCATCGGCGTCAACATCAATGCCGACCGCCTCGCTTCTCCGAACGGCGCCGACGCCTCGTGGATCTCGAGGTCCAGCGTGCGGGTCACGCGGACCTTCCAGACCGGCGCCGCGCGGGTGCCCACGTCCGTGCTGGGGTCGATGGCGCGTCACGGCGGCACCGGTTCGATCGCGGGCACGGTGTTCAGCGACTGGAACGCGAATGGCCTGCAGGACGCGGGGGAAGCGCTCCTCGAAAGCATTCCGGTCCGGCTCTCGAATCTGGGAAACACGACAACCTCGCGGGCAGGTGACTTCGCGTTCATCAATGTTCCCATCGGCATGCAACAGGTCGGCGTCGACATCTCGACACTGCCCGTCGACTTCGACCCTCCATCGATTCCGGACGTGCAGCTGCAGCTGGGCCGCGGCGAGACCAAGCATGTCGCGTTCGGGCTGGTGCCGCTGAGCGCCATCGCCGGCAAGGTCCTGCTCGATGCCAACCAGAACGGAACAGCGGATGCGGCCGACACTGCGCTCGACGGCGCAGTCCTCGTGCTCGATGCCGGCGCTCGCTCGGAACAGGTGAGGAACGGGCGGTTCAGATTCGAGGCGGTGCGAAGCGGGGACCACACCCTCGGGCTGCTGGTCGATTCACTCCCGAGTGGCGCGGTCGTTTCCGGCCCCGCCCGAGATCCCCGTCTCGATGACGCGAACGCAGCCGACAGCCGACGTGCTCTTCCTCGTCACCATCGAGCAGCGGCCCGAGCTGCGCAAGATGTTCGCGCCGGCGCCGGTCAAACCGCGGATCGAAACGCCTGGCACCGCACGCCGACCGATGGACGCCGAACGCCAACCCACGTCCGCGAGCAGAGTCCAGCCCCCCGGGGCGCCAGAGGCCACGGCCAGATCGACAACGAGCGCCTCTGCGGAGCTGAACCAATCTTCGGAGGGCTTTGCGGTACAGGTGATCGCCCTGAACGACCCCACGCGCGCGAGAGCCATACTGGGCGAGATGAAAGCGGCCGGCCTGCCGGCCTACCTCCTGGAGCCGCCAGCTTCCGAACCCGATGCGCCCTATCGCGTGCGGTTGGGTCGCTACACGTCGCGGGCCGACGCAGAGGCCGCCGCGCTGCAGGTGGGAAAGACTCGCGGGGAGAAGCTCTGGGTCGATCAGAGAGCGTCGAGGCGGAAGCTGACAGGAATGGAATAGACTCCCGGCGCCGCGAACAACCGGAAGGTCACGCGGCCGGAACGCACGCCACCTCCCGCCCACCGCCCCGCGACTGTCGGCGCGTCTCGCGCGACTCCTCCGGGGATCATGCCGTCGGTTCCGCCGACGATCGCCAGTGCCGGGCCCGGTCCTGAAGGGACCGCAGCCAGATCAACGACCTGGACGACGAGCAGAACCTCGCCACCATTGCGAGTGCGGGCGCCTGCTGCGAATTCCACCGTCGCCTCTGCCGGCACCGAGGCATCGGTGATGTCGAACCGCAGCACCTGACTGGACACATGGAGCGACGTCCGTGGGGCGAACGTCGCCGTCGCCGTCACACGCTCGGTTGCCTTCTGCGCGGACCACCGGGCTTCGGCAACGTAACGGTCGGACAGTTAGAGGGGCGATCGCGAGCACGATCGGAAAAAAGAATGCGCGGAGCCGCCGGGGAGGTCGCACCATCGCTCGGTCCGATCGTAGAAGGTGATGCAGCATCCCGCTAGGCCTTGAGCGACATGATCGGCGCCAGTGCGTAGAGCTTTAGCGACCGCTGAGCGACTCTGCGGACATCGGCCTGGATCGCCCCCTCGTGGGCCCGTGCTAAAATCGTAAGTTTATCCAGTATTTCGATGCGCCTGCCATGATCCAGCTCTCCAATCTGAGCAAGTCGTTCGGCGATCGGATCCTCCTCGATTCGGTGAGCTGGCAGATCGACAACCGCGAGCGTGTCGGCCTCAGCGGGCCGAACGGCGCCGGCAAGACGACGCTGCTCAAGATGCTGGCGGGGCTCGACGAGCCCGACAGCGGACAGGTCGTCAAGCCCGCAGGACTGACGATCGGCTATCTGCCGCAGGATGGACTCCATCACTCGGGACGTTCGCTCATCGAGGAGGCGGGCCAGGCGTTCAAGTCACTGCTCGACATGCGAGCCGAGATCGCGGCGCTCGAGGATCGCCTCGGCGACGACAGCGTGCACGAATCCGAGCACGCCGGGATGCTGACCCGGTACAGCGACCTGCAGGAGAGCTTCCGCCGGCTCGAGGGCTTCAGCGTCGACCTGAAGATTCACACGGTCCTGCGTGGTCTCGGGTTCTCGAAGGACGACATGGACAAGCCGACCGAGACCTTCTCGGGCGGCTGGCAGATGCGCATCGCGCTCGCCAAGCTCCTGCTCGGCCGGCCCGGTCTGCTGCTGCTCGATGAGCCCACGAACCACCTCGACCTCGAGGCACGGAACTGGCTCGAGGAGTATCTCGCCGACTATCCGCACGCGGTCATCCTCGTCTCCCACGACCGCTTCTTCCTCGATGCCGTCGTCACGCGCATCACCGACATCGGCCTGCGCACGCTGACCGACTATCCAGGGAACTACAGCAGCTACCTCCTCGAACGCGAAGAGCGCATGGAGCGGCTGCGCCAGCAGAAGCGCGATCAAGACGACGAGGTCGCGCGCATGAAGGCGTTCATCGATCGGTTCCGCTACCAGGCGACGAAGGCGGCGCAGGTGCAGAGCCGGATCAAGATGATGGACAAGATCATCCCGATCGAGATCCCGCCGGAAAGGAAGCGCGTCCACTTCACGTTCCCGTCGTGCGCGAAGAGCGGCCGCACGGTCATCGATCTGCGCGGCGTGTCAAAAGCCTACGGCTCGCGTCGCGTCTTCGACGGCATCAACGTGCTCATCGAGCGCGGCGATCGCATCGCCCTGATCGGTCCGAATGGCGTCGGCAAGTCGACGCTGATGCGCATGCTCTCGGGCGTCGAGGCGCCCGACAGCGGAACGCGCACCGAGGGGCATCAGGTCGTGATGCAGGACTTCGCGCAGGACGAGGCCACGCGCCTCGATCCGACGCTCAACGTCTATCAGACCCTCGCCGGCGACGCGCCCATCCACATGGTGCCCGCCATCCGGAACATCCTCGGCGGGTTCCTGTTCTCGGGCGACGATGTCGACAAGCCTGTGCGGGTGCTGTCGGGCGGTGAGCGAACGCGACTGGCGGTCGCGCGCATGCTGCTGCGGCCGTCGAACACGCTCCTGCTCGACGAGCCCACCAACCACCTCGATCTCGACTCGAAGGACGTGCTGCTCGAGGCGCTCGAGGACTTCGGCGGCACGCTGATCTTCGTCTCGCACGACCGATACTTCGTCGACAAGCTCGCCACCAAGGTCATCGAGATACGCGACGGCCAGGCGCTGCTCTACCCCGGGAACTACGAGGAATGGCTCTGGAGCCGCCAGCAGCGGGAGGAGGCGCTCGGGGGTCAGACCGGGGTCAGACCGGGGTCAGACCCGGGTCAGACCCGGGGTCAGACCCGGGGTCAGAGCGGGGGTCAGAGCGGTCAGACCCCAAGCTCGGGCAAGGGCCAAAAGCCAGGACCTGCGGCTCGGCCGGCTTCAGTTGCGCGACCTCGGGCCCCTGAGCCGCGACCGCTCGCGTCCGCCCAGCCGCCGGAGGGGACGGCTCCAGAATCTTACGAAGCGCGCAAGCGGCGCGACTCCGAGGCGCGCAAGGTCAAGAAGGCGACTGACGGCCTCCGCAAGCGCGTCGAGGAGCTCGAGGCGCGCATCGCCGACCGGGAAACCGCCATCAAAGCCATCGAGGCGTCGATGTCGGCTCCCGGGTTCTACGATGACCGAGAAGCCGCTCAACCCCTCATCGATCGGCACCAGGCGCTGATGTGGGAGGTTGGTGATCTCATGAACCAATGGGAAGCCCTCCAGACAGAACTGTAATCGGTGCTCAAATCTGTAACTCACTGAAACACGCTGCTCGCCCCCAACCTCCTCAAAACATTAAGGAATCCTCGTACGCCGCCTCACTCCCTCGGGGCACACGGTTTGCCCCAACGCACACCGACCTCAGGAGTAGTACGCCCGAGGACCGGCCACGGGTGCACCGGGCCTGGATTCAAGTCATGGGGCGTCCGTAACTCCAACATGGAAATGAGCTTGGCTGATCAGGATCGGGCAATTACAATATCGCCAGCCGAGGCGCCTGCGAGTCAGGGCCGCCTCGGTGCCGGTCCTGCTTTGCCTACAAGAAAACCTCGAGGCGCTCGCCCTTCGGCGCCCAGCCGCTCCACTTCCAAGGCGCCCGCTGCCAGGACCCGCAAGGCGGGCACGGCCCGGAATGTCGCGCCAGACGCCTTCTACCGGGACCTCGTCTGGAGCCTGCGCAACGGTGTCCTGGCGGTTACCGTCGACGGCACCGTCGCGGTCATGAACGACGTCGCGTACCGCATCCTGGGCATCACGCCGCGCAAGTCCGACATCGGTCGTCCGTTCACGGGTGTCCTGCAGGGCCAGCCCGAAGTGGCGCGGATCATCGCCGGCGCGTTCGACCTGACGCACCTCCCGAATCGCGCCGAGCTGCGACTCAAGAGCTCGAACAAGGTCATCGGCTACACGATCTCGCAAGTGCAGGATGCGGGCGGGCGGGTGACGGGGGCGACGCTCTTCTTCAAGGACCTCACGCGCGTCGAGCAGCTCGAGGAGCGCGAGCGCCTGCGCGATCGGCTGGCGGCGCTCGGCGAGATGGCTGCCGCCATCGCGCACGAAGTCAAGAATCCGCTCGCCGGCATCGAGGTCATGGCGGGGATCCTCAAGCGCCAGCTTCCCGAGTCGCAGGACGCGCAGACGATCCTCGGCGACATCATCAAGGAAGCCAAGATGGCCAACGCCATCGTGCTCGAGGTCCTCGAGTTCGTGCGGCCGATCCGGCTGCAGGTCGAGCACATGTCGCTCCTCGACGTCATCAAGGACGCCATCGCGCTCGCCGACACGCTCGCGCCGCGCGGCAACGTCGGCGTGGCTCTCAACATTCCCGGCGACCTGGCGACGATTCAGGGTGATCCGCACCAGCTCAGGCAGCTCTTCACGAACCTGCTGATCAACGCGTTCGAGGCCATGAACGGACGCGGCGCGGTCCGCATCGACGCCACCGAGCTTCCCGAGGAAGAAGCGCCGACCGGCGGCGAAGCGCTCGTGGGCGCCATGGTGCAGGTCGACGTGACCGACGACGGACCGGGCGTACCGCCCGATGTCATGGACCGCATCTTCAGTCCGTTCTTCACGACCAAGCCCCAGGGTACCGGGCTCGGCCTGGCCATCGTGCGCAAGATCGTCAACGCCCACGACGGCCGCATCGACGTCCATGTGCCGGTCTCTGGGGGCACGCAGTTCCGGGTGACGCTCCCGGTATCGAGCGATCACGAGTTGTTTCGGTAGGCTGTTCAGGGTTCACGGGTTCACGGTTCAGGGTTCAAGGTTCAGGGTTCAGGGTTCTTTGTGCTGGTTCAGGGTTCTTTCGGTTCGTGGTTCGGGATTGTGGGTTCGAGGCGAGTGGTTCCGCCAGCGCCGGAGCGGAGCGGGGATCGTGGGGCCCCGCGCCGAAGCCTTGGCGGAGGCGGGACGGCGTAGGGGGGTCCGCGGGGGCGAAGCCCCCCGGATCAAAAGAGAGGGCTGAGCAATGGGCCGGATTCTGGTGGCAGATGATCACGATTCGCTTCGGCGCGGGATTGTCCGCGCGCTGTCGGACGCGCACCACGAAGTAGACGAGGCGCCGAACGGCAACGTCGCGATCGAGAAACTGCACGAAGGACAGTACGACGTCGTGCTGAGCGACCTGAAGATGGGGGGCAGCGACGGTCTCGACGTCCTGCGTACCGCCAAGTCGCTCCATCCGACGACGGCGGTGATCCTGATGACCGCGTTCGGCTCGGTGCATACGGCCGTCGAGGCGATGAAGATCGGGGCGTTCGACTACGTGCAGAAGCCGTTCGAAATCGAGGAGATGGAGCTCAAGGTCGAGAAGGCCATCGAGCACCGGCGCCTCAAGCACGAGATCGAATACCTCCGGCACACGCAGCAGGACATCTACGATTTCGACCGCATCGTCGGCGCGAGCGGCGCGCTGCAGTCGGTGCTGTCGATTGTCAAGAAAGTGGCGAAGAGCAACACGACCGTGCTCATTCGCGGCGAAACGGGCACCGGCAAGGAGCTCATCGCGGGCGCGATTCACCACAACTCGCTCCGGGCCGGCCGCAACTTCGTCAAGGTCAACTGCGCGGCGCTGCAGGAGAACCTGCTCGAGTCCGAGCTCTTCGGACACGAGAAGGGCGCCTTCACCGGCGCCGACAAGCAGCGCGTCGGCCGCTTCGAGCAGGCCGACGGCGGCACGCTCTTCCTCGACGAGGTCGGGGACATGAGCGCCAACACGCAGGCGAAGATCCTGCGCGTGCTCCAGGAGCACGAGTTCGAGCGTCTCGGCGGCACGCGGACGCTGCGCGTCGACGTGCGGGTCATCGCGGCGACCAACCGCAACCTGCCGCAGATGGTCGCCAACGGGCTGTTCCGGGAGGACCTCTACTACCGCCTGAACGTCGTCTCGATCGACATGCCGCCGCTGCGCGAGCGCAAGGACGACATCCAGCAGCTGGCCATGTTCTTCCTGCGCCGGTTCTCGGGCGAGCTGAAGAAGCGGCTCGACGGCCTCTCGCCCGACGCGCACAAGCTGCTGATGCGCTACAACTGGCCCGGCAACATCCGCGAGCTCGAGAACGCGATCGAGCGCGCGGTGCTGCTGACCGAAGGACCACTGCTCACGAGCATCGACCTACGCCTCGGTGAGCTGTCCACCACCCAGCCGTCGGGCGACGCCAGCCCGGTGGTCAAGATCCCGCCCACCGGCATCGCGCTCGAAGAGATCGAGCGCCAGGCGCTCATCGAGGCGCTGAAGATGTCGAACTGGGTGCAGAAGGACGCCGCGGAGCTCCTCGCGATCAGCCCGCGCGTGATGAACTACAAGATCAAGACGCTCGGGATCGACTACGCCCGCGGGCGTCGGCCGATGGTCGAGTCGATGGCGAGTTAGTTCGCGGCTCGCTTCTCGCGGCTAGCTGTTGCTAAGACCACGACCGGGGTTTTAGCAACAGCCAGCCGCGAGCCGCGAGAAGCGAGCAGCGATTATCACGCCTTCGGGTGCGCCTTCCGATAGACATCCATGAGCTGGGCGGCATTGAGGTGCGTGTAGCGCTGCGTGGTGCTCAGGCGCACGTGGCCGAGCAGCTCCTGAATCGCGCGCAGGTCGGCGCCGCGCTCGAGCAGGTGGGTTGCAAACGAGTGCCTGAGCGCGTGCGGGCTGATCCCAAAACGCGTGCTGCAAGCGGACACGTATTTCCTCACGAGCCGATCGACGCTGCGCGTCGAGAGTCGGCTGCCCTGGTAGTTGAGAAACAACGGCATCCGCGTGATCCGCGACCCGTGATTCCTCGAGATCCGGGCTGGGGGATTCTTCGTGGCCTGCCCTTTTGTTATCCGCGTGATCCGCATCCCGCCGGTCTTCGGGATCTCGGAGACTGAGATCAGCGACTCGCGGTCGCGGACCCAGGCGCGCAGCGCGGCTTCCGTGGAGCGGTTGAACGGGACGATCCGCTCCTTCCCGCCCTTGCCGAGCACGCGCACCATCCGGCCATTCAGGTTCACATCACCCAGATCGAGTCCGACGAGCTCGCTCAGGCGAAGACCGGACGCGTAAAAGAGCTCGAGGATCGCGCGGTCGCGCCGGCCGAGCGGCTGCGATGCGTCCGGCATCTCGAGCAGCGTCGACATCTCGGCCTCGCCCAAGTGCGCCGGCAGTCGCTGCTCGCGCTTGGGAGTGCCGACGAGCGCTGCCGGATCACCGTCGAGGATGCCCTCGCGGCGCAGATAGCGAGCGAAGGTGCGGATCGCCGCCAGCTTCCGCGCCGCCGACGACCGGCTGTTGCCCCGCCGGTGCAGGTCCGCGAGGAACTCACGGATGTTCAGATGATCGAAGTCCGCCATCGTCAGCTCCGCCCGCGGCCGGCCGGCGTGCCCGGCCAGGAAGGTCAGGAACTGCGAGAGGTCGCTGTCGTAGGCGCGGACCGTGTGCGTCGAGGCGTTCTCGTTGAGCCGCAGGTGCTCCAGGAAGTCGGCGAGCGCGGTCTTCATCGTGCGGGGACCTGAGGACTGGACACGGTCTCGCCGGCGTCGATCCAGCGCTCGAGATCGGCGAGCGCCCGTTCGGACAGTGCGAACTTCCGGGTCTCCTTGCGGCTCATCTTGCGACCATCGGCGGCCCGCATGCGTGGAAACGACCGGTCGTCGATCGGCTCCATGATCCCGAACGTGATGTTGGTCGGCTGATAGTGACGTGGATTGGCGTGCGAGACATAGTGCGCGAGCGCGCCGAGCGCTGTCGTTCTGGGAGGAACCCGCAGGGACTGATTGAGCGCCAGTGCGGCCGCGTTGCGGCCGGCCATCAGCCCAGAAGCCGCCGATTCGACGTAGCCCTCCACGCCAGAGATCTGACCGGCGAAAAAGAGATCGTGGCGGGTCTTCATCTGCCACGTCTCGCGCAGGACGTCGGGCCCGTTGATGTACGTGTTGCGGTGGATCATCCCGAACCGCACGAACTCGGCATTCTCGAGGCCGGGAATGAGCCGCAGCACACGGGCCTGCTCCCCCCACTTCATCTGCGTCTGGAAACCGACGAGGCTGAAGTGGTCGCCCGCCAGGTTGTCCTGTCGGAGTTGGACGCAGGCATACGGCTCGCGCCCTGTGCGCGGGTCGGTCAAGCCCACCGGCTTCATCGGCCCGAACCGCAGCGTGTCGACGCCGCGCCCCGCCATCACCTCGATGGGAAGGCAGCCCTCGAAGAACTTCGCATCGTCAAATTCGTGCAGCGCCGTCTTCTCGGCTGCCATCACCGCGGTGTGAAATTCTGCGTACTGGTCCCGGTCCATCGGACAGTTCAGGTAGTCCCCGCCGCCATCGTCCACTCCACAGCTGAGCTCGGGGACACTCAAAGTTGACTGTCCCGGTTGAGTGTCCCCAGGGACACTCAAGGTTGAATGTCCCCTTTGAGTGTCCCCGGCGCGCAAGCTCCGTGCCCAGCGGGAGGCGCGGAACACCTTCGACATTTCAATGGATTCGGCCAGGACTATCGGGCTGATCGCGTCGTAAAAGTAGAGATGATCACCGCCGACCAGCGCAGCGACGTTCCTCGAGAGCGCGTCCGAGGTCAACGGACCGGTCGCAACGATGACCGGCCCTTTGTCGGCGGCGGGAACGCTCGAGATTTCACCGCGAACGATGCGGATGCGCGGGTGGTTCTCGATCTCGCGCGTGACGGTCTCGGAAAAGCGCACGCGATCGACGGCCAGCGCGGCACCTGCGGGGACGCGCGAGAGGTCGGCGGCCCGCATGATGAGCGATCCCAGCCGGCGCATCTCTTCCTTGAGGAGACCGACCGCGTTGTCCAGTTTGTCGCCGCGGAACGAATTGCTGCAGACGAGCTCGGCGAGGCCGCCGGTCTTGTGCACGGCCGTCGGCCGTGCCGGCCGCATCTCGTGGATGACGACCGGGACATCGAGCGCCGCAGCCTGCCAGGCGGCTTCGCACCCGGCCAGGCCGCCGCCTACGATAGTGATCATGATCTAGGGTGCCAAGGTGCCAGGGTGCCAGGGCCAGGGTGCCAGGGTGCCAGGGTGCCAGGGTATCCAAGTGCTTCCGCTCAGCCCGTTGGCACCGGGCGCCTTGGCACTCTAGCACTCTGAGCACCTGGCACCTTGGCCCCCTTGCACCCTGTTCTTACACAGGCGCCAGCTCCTCCGACCGGACGTAACTGCACGCTTCGTTGTTGCAGACGAGCTGACGGCCGTGACGCTTGGTGATCTTCTCGACCAGAAACGGCGCGCCGCAGTCGGGGCACTTCTCCGGCATCGGCCGGTTCCAGAGCGTGAAGTCGCACGCCGGATAGTTGGCGCATCCGAAGAACACGCGACCGCGCCTGGACTTCCGTTCGACGATGTCGCCGCTATCCTTGGGGCAGAGCACACCCGTCGACTTCTGCTTGACGTACTTGCAGGCCGGATAGTTGCTGCAGGCGGTGAACTCGCCGAACCGGCCCTGCTTGAGAACCAGGTTCGACTCGCACTTCGGACACTTTTCGTCGAGGATCTGGTCCGGCTTGGCTGCCGCGAGCCCCGCCTTGGTCGCGATGATCTTGCGCGTGGTCTTGCACTCCGGGTAGCCGGTGCAGGCCAGGAACTGACCGAAGCGCCCGCGCTTGAGCGCCATCGGCTTGCCGCAGTTCTCGCAGTTCTCTTCGATTTCTCCGCCTTCGGCATTCGCCTCCGGCGTTTCGAGCTCGCGCGTGTTCTCGCACTCCGGATACGCGCTGCACGCCAGGAACAGGCCGAACTTGCCGGCCTTGATCACCATCGGCGAGCCGCACTTGTCGCACGCCACCTTGGGATCGGGCTCGACGCCCTCCTTCAGGTTGATCATGTCCTTGGCGGCGCGCTTCAAGTCCTTCGCGAACTTCTTGTAGAAGCTCGAGAGCGCGGACTCGTAGTCGTTGGATCCGTCTTCGATTTTGTCGAGCTCTTCCTCGAGCTCGCGCGTGTAGTTGACGTCGAGGATGTCGTCGAACGCCGGACTGAGCAGCTTCTCGACGAGCATCATGCCGAGCAGCGTCGGCTTGAAGCGGGCCTCGATCTTGTTCACGTACTCGCGCGTCTGAATCACGCCGATGATCGACGCGTAAGTGCTCGGCCGGCCGATGCCGTTTTCCTCGAGCGCCTTGACGAGCGTGGCCTCGCTGTAGCGGGGCGGCGGCTGGGTGAACTTCTGCTCGGGCTTGAGCGCGCGCAGCTCGAGCCGGTCGCCTTCGTTCAGCACCGGCAGCACGTTCGCGCCATCGTCATCGTCAGCGCTCGCCGCGTCGGGTCCCGGCCCGGCCGTGCGATCCTCGGCCGGCTCCTGGTTGTAGACCGCCATCCAGCCCGCGAACTTCGGCACCGAGCCCTTGACGCGGAACAGGTACTTCGAGGCTTCCACGTCGACGGTCGTCTCGTCGAACGTGGCCGGCGGCATCTGCGAGGCGACGAAGCGGTTCCAGATGAGGCGATAGAGGTAGTACTGGTCGGCGGTCAGATGCGCCCGGACTTCGTCGGGGTGATAGAGCATCGACGTCGGCCTGATGGCCTCGTGCGCGTCCTGCGCATCGGCCTTCGCCTTGTAGTAAATCGGCTTCTCGGGCAGGTAGTCCGGTCCGAACTTCTGGCCGATGAACTCGCGCACGTCGGTCAGCGCCTGATCGGCGACGCGCGTCGAGTCGGTTCGCATATAGGTGATGAGGCCGACGGCGCCTTCACCCGGCAGCTCGATGCCCTCGTAGAGCTGCTGCGCGATCATCATCGTCTTTTTGACAGGAAAACGAGACGCCTGCTGCAGCTTGCTCGTGATGAACGGCGGAACGGCGCCCTTCTTCCGCTCCTTCGTCGTCACCGAGGCCACCGTCCACGTGGCCTGCTTCAGATCGTCGAGGACGGTGTTCGACTCGGCCTCGTTGCCGATCTTGATGTTCGCGCCGTCGCGCTTGAGCAGCTTCGCGTCGAACTCGGGCGGCACGGGACCGGCGAGCCGCGCCGTGATGTTCCAGTACTCCTCGGCGACGAACGCGCCGATCTCCCGCTCCCGATCGACCACGATCTTGAGGGCGACCGACTGCACACGGCCGGCGCTCAGGCCGCGACGAACCTTGTCCCAGAGGATCGGGCTGATCTTGTAGCCGACCAGGCGGTCGAGTACCCGGCGCGCCTGCTGCGCATCGACCATCTGCTTGTTGATCTGGGTGGGTTTCTCGAGGGCCGCGAGCACACCCTTCTTGGTGATCTCGTTGAACATCAGGCGGCGGATCTTCTTGCGGTTGCCCGAACCCAGCTCCTCGGCGAGATGCCAGCCGATCGCCTCTCCTTCGCGGTCAGGGTCGGTCGCGACGAAAATCTCTGACGCGTCCTTGGCGGCCGCCTTCAGCTCCGTCATCACCTTCTTGCGGCTCGCGATGACTTCGTATGTCGGCTCGAACCCCTCTTCGATGGCGACCCCCAGCTTGCTCTTGGGCAGATCGCGGACGTGTCCCATCGAGGCCACGACCTTGTAGTTCTTGCCGAGATATTTGTTGATGGTCTTCGCTTTCGCCGGCGATTCCACCACGACGAGTGACTTTGCCATACCTGTGAAGACCTGTCCGGCCGGCGCCGAATGCGCGACGGCCGCTTGTCGGGCCGACGCGCAAACACGCGACGGCAGCCTGCCTGGCCGAAGCGCAAAGCGCGAAGGCCGGACCCTAC
Organism: uncultured Acidobacteriota bacterium; assembly: GCA_963776315.1. Classification (GTDB taxonomy): domain Bacteria; phylum Acidobacteriota; class Vicinamibacteria; order Vicinamibacterales; family 2-12-FULL-66-21; genus DATBJJ01. Next base: position 45,717 of record CAVZMJ010000020.1, on the reverse strand, counting down.
GTTACCAGACGACGCGAAAACCCGCTTGTCGACTGCGTGACCAGCCCGGCCAGTTCGAGCTCCATCAATCGCGGCAGGAGCCTTGTACCTGTAACACCGGTCAATTCCATGAGCTCGTCGAGCCGGTAGACCTCGCCGACCTCCATCCTTGCGAGTAAATTGTCTGAATTCAATAATTTAGATGGTGATGCCTGGGGCGCTTCAGCCATAGGCCACCCGAGCCCCTCTAGAATATCGACAGCAGACTCGACGACCTTTGCCCCGTCCTTCAAGAGGCAGTGGGAGCCGCGGTTGCGGCCCGACAGCACGCTGCCGGGCACAGCCATCACGTCTCGACCCTGCTCCAGCGCACACCGAGCGGTGATGAGCGACCCGCTCTTCTCGGACGCTTCGACGACCACGACGGCCAGCGAGATCCCGGAGATAATACGGTTCCGCAGTGGAAAGTGCTCCGGAAGGGGCGGGGCGCCTGGTCCGAACTCACTGACCAGTAAGCCTTTCTGTGATATCTCGGCGGCGAGCGTTTCGTGCTCGGCGGGATACACCCGGTCCACTCCTGACCCGAGGACGGCGACGGTCGGCGACGCCCCGCTCAGGCACCCCCGATGAGCCGCCGAATCCACGCCGCGCGCGAGCCCGCTCGCGACGACCAGCCCGCGATCCGACAACTCCTGTCCCAGCCGGAACGCGACGTCCAGGGCGTAGGGCGTCGCTGCCCGCGACCCTACGATCGCGACAATGGGTCGGGCCAGCGAGGCTAGGTCTCCGCGCGCCCAGAGGACCGGCGGCGGATCAGGGATGCAGCCGAGCAGCGCCGGAAACCGCGGGTCATCCCAGGGAATCGGCTCGATCCCGGCCGCATGGGCCGCGGCGAGCGCGGCGGTTGCTCGAGTTCGGGCGACGCTCGCCGCCTGCGCCCGTTCGTGCTCCGGCACCTCGCACGCCTGCAGGACGGCGTCGAGCGCGACGCTCGAATCGAGACCGCACTGATGACGGATGTCTTTGAACGCGGAGGCGGCCCGCGAGCGCGATGCGGGCAGCATCGACAGGGCCACGGCGGTGAAAGAGTCCATGCGCGTCGCCTTTCGGCGGCGGCGCGACATCTCTGTCATCATTATAGCGCCGTCTGCGGCACATCGCCCCGCCAGCGAGACCACCTTACGAAGGTCGTCGCTGCCTTACGAAAATCGCCGCGTTCGAGCCCGGAATCCCGCGCCAGTAAGGCTCTGCCGTGGTACGTCGCTTGCTCGAAATCAGTGACCGAAAGCCCTTGCGCCGCGGCGGTGCGGTGCTATAGTGATTCCGAGCTACCCATGCTGAGCCGAGCTCTCGTCGTTGCGACCGCGCTCGTCGCTTTTGCGCCGCACGCGCACGCGGCCGGCGCATGGTTGGACGCGCCAGCGGGCGACGCCCGCTCGGATGCAAAAGAGCAGGTCGAGTTCGGTATCAAGGTCGCGCAGAACGGCCTGTGGAAGGAAGCCGCCTACCGGTGGGAAAAGGCCGTCCAGATCGACCCGACGTACGCGGCCGCGTGGAACAACCTGGCGGTGGCCTTCGAGCAGCAGGGCAACTTCGACAAGGCGCGCGAGGCGTACGAGAAGGCCGTCGAGCTCGATCCGAAGAACCTGCTCTTCCGGCAGAACTACGATCTCTTCAAAGAAATCAATGACCGCACGAAGCGCCGCCGCGATCGTTAGCCCGTTGCTCGTCCTGGGGCTGTTGGCGGGATCGTCGGCCTGCACCAGCTTCTACGAGATTCCTATCGAAACGCCCATCCAGCCGAAGATGGACGTCTCGATGTTCCAGCGCGTGCTGATCGCCGGATTCATCGGCGGTGGCACCGACGACGTCGACGCAAATCTCGAGACGGTGCGGCTCCTTCGCAGTCAGCTGCGCACCAAGTCGTCGCTGCGCGTGATCGAAGCCGAAGTGCTGCAGCTCGCGGACATCGCGAAGGAACAGGCCAAGGGCGAGTCGAGCCCGCCCCCGTCGCCGGGCGGCGCCGCCGACGGCCAGCAGCCGCAGCAGCCGCAGCCGATCCGGATCCGTGCCCGGATCCGCAACGAAAAAGACCTCGAGCGCTACCAGAGCATCTTCTCCGACGTCGCGTTCTGGAAGAAGCTGGGCGAGGAATACCAGGGACCGCTCATCATCACTGGAACCGTGCTCTTCTCGCCGCTCTCGACGGCCGGATACGTGCCCGTCGAGCAGGAGTACTTCGACCAGCTCGGACGCCGTCGCGTCATTCAGCGCCGCGTCTATCAGGAGCGCAAGGGCTTCACGCTGCAGCCGAAGCTGATTTACATCGACGGCCGCACCGGTGCGACGCTCTACTCGGAAACGCTCCGCGAGGAGATCCTTTACAACGCGCAGCAGAACACGCCCGCGCTGTCCTCCTATTTCGAGCTGATGGACAAGCTCATTCCGAGCTTCCTCAACACCCTCAGCACGCAGAAGATTCGCGGCACGCGGATGCTCGTCAAGTAGGAGCCCCTTCGTTCCCTCCGCCAGAGGCCGCTTTTCAGGCCTGAAATGGCCGCTCTCTTTACCGCCCCCTCGCGTCCGTGTTACTCTAAATCCTTTGTCGAGGCTGCTATGGGCGCCCTAGAGAGCCTCCGGGGAAGCCGCCATGCGGGTCCGGCGCGATTTTCTCCACGGCTCCAGAAGCGCCTCAATCGTGGGAGTTCAGACCGTGTTCGCAATCATTCAGAGCGGGGGTCGGCAGGTCAAGGTTTCGCCGGGCGAGACCATCACCGTCGACCGATTCGAGGCCAAGCCGGGTGACGAAGTCACCATCGATCAGGTCCTGGTGCTCGAGAAGGACGGCGGCGAAGTGCTCGCCGGCGCGCCCTACGTGGCCGGCGTCCGGGTCGTCGGCGTAGTCGACGGCGAATCGCGCGGCCCGAAGATCCGCGTGTTCAAGAAGAAGCGACGCAAGGGCATGCGCCGGACCAAGGGGCACCGGAGCACCTACACGCTCATCCGGATCAAGGAAATCCTCGTTTAGCTGTCAGCCGTCAGCTCTCAGCCGTCAGGCTGAGCAGCTGAGAGCTGAGAGCCGAGAGCTCGAAAATCATGGCAACAAAAAAAGGTCAGGGAAGTTCGCGTAACGGCCGCGATAGCAATTCGCAGCGCCTCGGCGTCAAGCGGTTCGACGGCAACGTCGTGACCGGCGGATCGATCCTCGTGCGCCAGCGCGGCCGCCGATTCAATCCCGGGCTCAACGTCGGCCGCGGCAAGGACGACACCCTGTTTGCGAAGGTCGCCGGCACGGTCAAGTTCGAGGACCACGGCGCCAAGGGCCGCGTCATCAGCGTCCATCCACTCGTTGACTGACGACTGAGACCGACGACTGAGACTGACGATTCACGACTGATGATTGTCGACTGACGTGTTTGTCGACGAAGTAGACATCCACGTGGCCGCTGGCCACGGCGGGGCCGGCGCGATGAGCTTCCGCCGCGAGAAGTTCGTCCCGCGCGGCGGGCCGGACGGCGGCGATGGCGGGCACGGCGGCTCGATCTACATGGTCGCCTCGGCCAATCTGAACACCCTCCTCAACTACCGCTTCCAGAAAATCTTCGAAGCCGACCGCGGCCAGAACGGCGCAGGATCGAAGCGAACCGGGCGGAGCGGCGCCGACATCGAGCTGAAGGTGCCGGTCGGCACGGTCGTCTACGCGCGCATCCCGACCGAGCCAGCCGAATCTGCCGACCCCGGTCGACGACGCGAGCCGGCCGATCCGGCCACGCGCGGCGAGTCAGGCGAGCCGGCCGGATACGTCCTGCTCGCCGATCTCACGACACCCGGCGAACGCGTGATCATCGCCAAGGGCGGCAACGGCGGGTGGGGCAACGCGCAGTACGTGAGCTCGACCAACCGCGCGCCCCGTCGCACGCAGCCAGGCCTGCCCGGCGAAGAACGCGACCTGCGGCTGCACCTGAAGCTCCTCGCCGACGTGGGGCTCGTGGGATTTCCCAACGCCGGCAAGTCGACGCTCATCTCGCGCATCTCTGCGGCCAAGCCGAAGATTGCCGACTATCCGTTCACGACCCTCGTCCCCAATCTCGGCGTCGTCAGCCTCTCGGGCGACCGCACCTTCGTCGTCGCGGACGTGCCCGGGTTGATTGAAGGCGCCCATGCCGGACATGGGCTGGGGCACCGGTTCCTCAGTCATCTCGAGCGCACGAAAGTGCTGGTGCACCTCGTAGACCTGTCGTCGCTCGGCGGCCGCGACCCGGTCGAGGACTTCGCTGTCATCTCGCGCGAGCTCGAGCTCTTCCCGGGCCGGGACGCGTCGGGCGAGCGGCTCGCCGACAAGCCGGTGCTCGTCGCCGCCAACAAGATGGACGCGCTCGACGACCCCGACCGGCTCGTCCGCCTCGAGCGCCATTTGCAGTCGGCCGGCGTTCCGCTCTACCCTGTGTCGGCAGTCACCGGGCAGGGGCTCGACGCGCTCCTCGAAGCCGTCTGGCGCGAGGTCGCGCGAGCGCGGGAGGAAGGCAGTCAGGTGCCGGCCGCCCAGTGAAGACCGTCTGGACTGCATGACATCCGGCACACGCATCGGTATCCTGGGAGGCACGTTCGATCCCGTGCACGTCGGTCACCTCGACACGGCCCAGGCGGCCGAGCGCGCACTCGCCCTCGATCGCGTGCTCATCATGCCCTCGGGCACCCCCCCGCATCGATCGATACAGCCCTCGGCCTCGCGGTTTCATCGATTCGCGATGGCGGCGCTCGCCGTCACCGGCGTTCCCGGGCTGATGGTCAGCGACCTGGAGATCGGGACGACCGATCCGTGCTACACATTCGACACGCTGGCGCGGCTGCAGGCAACGGGTCTCCATCCCGCACAGATCTTCTTCATCACCGGCGCCGACGCGTTCGCGGAAATCGAAACGTGGAGCCGCTATCCGCAGGTGCTCGAGATGGCGCAGTTCGTCGTCGTGTCGCGACCCGGACACGACGCCGCGGCCCTCCCGAAAAAGCTCCCGGCATTGACGGGACGGATGCGCAACGCAGCGGCGCGTGTGTCAACGTCGGTTGGCGCTCCATCGGGCCTCGAGGTGGAGGCCCCGGCCCTCGAAGTGTTGCTCCTCCACGCGTCTACACGGGACGTCTCGTCGACCGAGGTTCGGCGGCGCCTCGAATCCGGCGCATCTGTCGCGGGCCTCGTGCCCGCGGCCGTTGAAACCTACATCGGACAACACGGGCTCTACTCGCGCGGCGCCGCCGGCGCGACGTTCGGCAAATCACTTGCATGAAGAGAATCACCTCGACCAGAACACGGAAAACAGTTGGACGGAAGCGGCTCCCAGTGGAAGTGACGCGCGCGGTGCGCGCGGCCTTCGACAAGAAGGCGACAAACGTCGTGGTGCTCGATCTGCGCCACACGCCGGCGTTCACCGACTTCTTCGTGTTGTGCTCGGGGCAGAACGCCCGGCAGGTCAAGGCCATCGCCGACAGTGTGGAGGACACGCTGCGTCAGGCCGGCGCCCGGCCGGCGCACGTCGAGGGCTACGACCGCGCCGATTGGATCCTGATGGATTTCTTCACGCTCATCGTGCACGTCTTCGCGCCGCACACGAGGGACTTCTACGGGCTCGAGCGCCTGTGGGGCGACGCGGAGCGCATCGAGATGACTGACGAACCTCCAGACGAGAAACGGAAGAGCGCGCAACTTCCGCCTCCGCAATAAGCTACGGCGGACCGCCGAAGCCTTGGCGACGGCGGTTAGTTGCGCGTCAGGAACGGCGTCTACGTCAATGACGCGCAACTGAAGTTGCGCGCTCTTCCGTCTTCGTCTCTGTTTATGTCTCTCTCCCTTCCACGCCTCGCCGACGGCCTCCTGGCGGTGCTCGTAGCACCCGGGTGCGCGGCATGCGACGCTCAGCTGTCGCATCCCTCGCACGGGCCGGTCTGCGACAGGTGCTGGAACGCGGTCGCGGGCTTTACGCCGCCGCTCTGCAGCCGGTGCGGCGACCCTCTCCCCTCGTGGCGTGTCCTGGACGATGCCGGACGATGTGCGCGGTGCCGACGTCGCGATACGGCGGTGACCGCAAGCCGCGCGATCGGCGCCTACGACGGAACCCTTCGCGCGATAGTGCACGCATTCAAGTACGAAGGATGCCGCTCCTTGTCGGTGGGCCTGGGAACGCGGCTGCGCGAGAGCGCCGCCGATCTGCTCGGCGCCGCCGACGTCGCCGTTCCGGTACCACTGCACCGCAGCCGGCGGCGGACGCGTGGTTACAATCAGGCGCGTGAACTGGCGGTGCGGTTGGGGCTGCCTGTCGTCGACGCGCTGCGGCGCGTTCGCGCGACGCCGTCACAGACAGATCTGCCGGCTGAGGCGCGCCAGGACAACGTGCGACACGCGTTTGCGCTCAGGCGCTGGCTCGCGGCGCCGACGCTCGCCGGGCTCCGCATCCTCATCGTCGACGACGTGAGCACGACAGGTGCGACGATTGAGGCGTGTGCTCAGGTGCTGCGCGCGGCGGGCGCCGCGGACGTCAGCGCGGTGACGGCAGCCCGAGTCGTGTCTCGACCGAGCGAATGACGTCGGCGGCGACCTCGGCCTTCCCGCGCTGCCCCTCCAGGCGCACCCAGCCGTCCGCCCCAGCCTGCCGCCGGTAGCTCGCGCGGACGCGGGCCAGGAGCTCCAGGTCGCGCTCGAACCGGTCGCGCGCCGCCGCCTTCCGCCCGACCGCGGTCTCCGGCGCGATGTCGAGGAGGATCGTCAGGTGCGGCGCCGGAAGGAACCGCTGAATCTCGGCGAGCCAGGCGGCGTCGAGGCCATGCGCTTCACCGTACGCAATGCTCGAGGCTAGGTAGCGGTCGCAGATCACGACGACGCCGGCGGCGATCCATGCCTCGATCTGTGCCCGCTTCTCGCCGCGGTTCGCGACATACAGCAGCTGCAGCACGTCGGGCGGATAGTCGCGCTCGCCGTGGAGCGCCTTCGAGATTTCTCCGCCGATCGGCGTCGCGTAATCCGGAAACGACAGCAGCTGGCAGACGCGCCCCTGCGCGGTCAGGTGATCGCGCAGCAGCTCGGCCTGCGTCTGCTTGCCGCTCTGGTCGAGGCCTTCGAAGGCGATGAGGGATCCGGTCATCTAGGTTTCGAGCGCCAGCATGTCGTCTATGGTCTGGCGGCGGCGGATCACGGCCGTCCGGCCGTCCTGCACCATCACTTCGGGCGGCAGCGTGCGCCGGTTGTAGTTCGACGCCATCACCGACCCGTACGCGCCGGCGTCGAGCACGGCAAAGAGGTCGCCGACCTCCGGACGCGGAAACCGGCGGTCCTTCCCGAGTGTGTCGCTGCTCTCGCAGAGCGGTCCCACGACATCGGCGAGCATCTCCGGCCCCTCACGCGTCTCGACAGGCTCGATGCGATGGTAGGCGTTGTAGAGCATCGGGCGAATCAGCTCGGTCATGCCCGCGTCGAGGATGACGAACAGCTTCCCGCCCGGCTGCTCCTTGACGTCGACGACTCGGGTCAGGAGCGCGCCCGCCGGGCCGACAATGCTTCGTCCGGGCTCGAGGATGATCGACAGCCCCGAATCGCGGACGATGGGAAGCACGGCCGCGGCATATTCCTCTGCGGTCGGCGCGACGGTCCCGTCGTAGGAGATGCCCAGGCCCCCGCCGAGATCGAGGTGCTCGATGGCCAGTCCGTCGGCCGCGAGATCGCGGGCGAGATCGACCACTGCGGACGCTGCTCGCCGCAGCGGCTCGAGATCCATGATCTGCGATCCCACGTGCGTGTGGAGGCCCACGATCTCGATGCCGGCGCGATCCCGCATTCTCCGGCACAAGTCACGAGCCTCGGCGATCGAGACGCCGAACTTGTTGGTCTTGAGGCCGGTCGAGATGTGCGGGTGGCTGCGCGCATCGATGTCGGGATTGACGCGGATGGCGACGCGTGCCCGCGTCTGCCGCTCGCGCGCGATCGCGTCGATGCGCTCGAGCTCGCCCTCCGACTCCGCGTTGATCGTCTTGACGCCGAGATCAATGGCCTGCGTCAGCTCCGCACGGGTCTTCCCGACGCCTGTGAAGACGATGTCGGGCGGGATGAACCCGGCGCGCAGCGCGACGTCGATCTCGCCGCCCGAGTTCGCGTCGACTTTGCTGCCCATGGCCCGCAGCAACCGCACGATCGCCAGGGTCGAATTGGCCTTGAGCGCGTAGTGCATCGCGTGCGGATACGACGCGAACGCCTCGTCCACGGCGCGGTACCGGGACGCGATCGTCGACGCGCTGTAGACGTAGAGCGGCGTGCCGTGCGCGGCCGCGACGTCGGAGAGCGCTACGCCGTCGCAAGCGAGGGATCCGTACTGGCGGGAGAAGCTCACTGGTAGGAGAAATTGTATAGTTCAGGGGGACAAAGCGCCAGGGATCAGGGTGCCAGAGATCAGGGTGCCAGGGTGCCAGCGTGGCCAGGTGCCAGAGTCCTGGTGGCGCGAGCGTCTCGATGCCGCGCAGCGTCTTCTCAATGCCGCGCAGCGTTTTCTTGAAGAGTCGCGGCCCAGCGAAGGAGCGCCGCTTCCACGGACTCTTGCACCAGGGCACGTTGGCACCCTGATCCACGTCGGCACCCTGATCTCTGATATCATTTCGTGCGATCTCCGCTTTCTGACGCCTGATGATGCATGCCCGTTGACTCCGCGGCCGCGCAGCCGGTCACGCCCGACAGCCTCATCGAGCAGTGTCTGAGCGGCGACCAGCTGGCATGGGACGCCATCGTCCGCCAGAACTGGCGCAAGGTCTTCAACGTCGCCTACAAGTTCGTCGGCAAGCACGACGAAGCCGAAGACCTGACGCAGGACATTTTCCTGAAGATCTTCAAGGCGCTCAAAAGCTTCGATCGCCGCGCGAATTTCCAGACCTGGATCATCAGCATCAGCCGCAATCTGTGCATCGATCACTACCGCAGCGTGCGCAAGGAACGGCAGACGATCGCGCGCGAGGTGGACACGAATGATCTGCAGCCGGCGTCGTCCGACCGCGGACCGTATCAGGTCGTCGAGCACGGCGACCTCCGCGTCCTCCTGCGCCAGGCCCTGCAGACGCTGCCCGTCACGCTCCGCACCGCCGTCATCCTCCGTGACCTGCACGAGCTCTCGTATCAGGAGATCGCCGACCGGCTCGGATTGCCGGAAGGCACCGTGAAGTCCCGTATCAACCGCGGCCGCATCGAGCTGGCCCGCCAGCTCAAGCGGCTCCAGGACAAACAGCCGGCCCAGCGCCGCAGGCGCGGTGCCCCCGCGCGCGGCCGAACCCGACGCCCCGGAGTGTCTGAATGAACATCACGACCGATCGCTCGAACAATGTGGCGGTCATACGAATCGGCGAGGCGCGGCTCATGTATCCGCTGCTCTCCGAGTTCTCGTCCGCCGTCACGCAGCTCATCGCCGCCGGCGAGCGCCGCGTCGTTGTCAACCTCTCGTCGGTTGGCTACGTCGACAGCGCCACCATCGGCTGTTTGATGGACCTCTATCGTCAGGCCAGCGCGGCCGGGGGCTCCCTGAAGCTGGCCGGCGTCCAGAAGCGAGTCGAGACGATGCTGACCATGACGGGGGCCCAGAATTTCATCGAGGTACACCCTGACGAGTCGAGCGCCGTCAAAAGCTTCGGAGCCTGACGCCATGCGCACGATCAAAATGACGACGGGCGCGCGAGTGCCGCTCGACGGCGACCTCCTGACGATGCTCGAGACGCTCTATCACGAGCTGACCGCCAAACGCGAGCTCGAACGGACCTTCGAGGACACCGTGCGCGAGATCCAGAGCGCCATCGAACAGATGACCGACGTGGAGCGCCGGCAATACCTGTCCGAGAGCCTGTTCCTCAATTTCGTGTCGTACGAGAACGAGCGGCTGGGCGCCTATCTGAAAAAGCTCGGCGAGGCGGACGCGAGCGCGCAAAAGCACACAAAGACGAACGCGAGCCCACGGAAACCAGAGAAGAAAACCGCGCGCGCGCGCGCCCCGGTTCGCAAGCGCGCGAAGTGACCCCGGGCCGCCAGACCACCGCGGCTGGGATCGGGGCCTCCAGGGGCCATATCGTGGTTTTGTGCGATCCTAGTCCGTGAGAACAACAGCGCCGAACGGCCTTTCACGATGACACGATGGCCACGATGAGCCTTCGTCAGAAGAATTCATCGTGAACAAGACCTGACCCTCACAGCACGCCCAAAGCACCGTGTCACTCAACTATCTCGCCACCCGCTTCACCTGTTCCTGGCCATGGTCGACGATGGTGCTGCTGTGCGACGGCCGGCTCGTCTGCGGCTGCGCCGATCCCTACGGCAAGCGCGTCCTCGGCGACACTCGGCAGGAAAGCGTCACGGCGGTCTGGACCGGCGAGCGCGCCAGTTCGTTGCGCGCAGATCTCAATACTGGCGGATCGAAGTTCTGCGGCGACTGCCCCCTCAAGCTGCCGCTGAAAAAGGATCAGCCCTCTCCCCAGCGCGCGCTGGACGTGGCGCCGCTGCCCTCGCGGCTCTACATCGAGTGCACGGCCGCCTGTAACATCTCGTGCGCCCAGGCCTGCTGCGCGCCCGAGACCGGCATCACGCGCACCCGCCAGGCGGGCATGCTGGACTTCGACCTCTTCCGCCGCGTCGTCGACGAAGCCGGTCCGTCGCTCGTGCGCATCGACTTCTTCAACTACGGCGAGGCGTTCCTGCACAAGCGTGCGGTCGAGATGTGCGAGCACATCAAGCGCAGCTTTCCGCACATCTATCTCTACACGAGCACCAACGGTCTGGCGTTCAACGAGGAACAGGTCAGGCGGCTGGTGCGGTCAGGGATCGACGAGGTCACGTTCTCGATCGACGGCGCCACGGCCGAGAGTTACGCCGCCTATCGCAAGCGCGGCGATTTCGCAAAAGCCATCCGCAACCTGCGATCCGCGGCCGACGAGAAGCGGACGACGGGCTCGGACCTGCCGTTCATCAACTGGCGCTATATCCTGTTCACGCACAACGACAGCGACGAGGAGATGGCGCAGGCTCGGGCGATGGCGGCCGACATCGGCGTCGATCGCCTCTGCTGGGAGCTCACCGACCATCCCGAGGATATGTTCTCACGCCGCTTCGTGGCAGGGTCTCCCGAGCTCGCCGGCATCAGGCGGGAAATCTGGGACGACAGCAACCTCGGTAACGCGATTCCGGGCGCAACTCCCAGCGCGCAGATCGACGTCCGGCAGGCTGGAGCTCTGGCGTCAGTCGTTGGCAAGATCACCGACCCGCCGGTGATGGCGCGGCCGGGCCGCCCGGTCCACATTGCGGCGACCGTGAAGAATCTCTCGACCCGCGCCTTCCCCGCGCAGGCGAGCTACGGCCGGCGCCTGGTCCGCCTGGGCGCGCAGCTCTGCGACCGGGACCGCACCGTCATCAACCGCGACTTCGAGCGCGCGTGGCTGCCGGCGACGCTGCCGCCGGGACAGTCCGTCGAGGTGCCCATGACCATCACCGCTCCAGCCAAGCCGGGGCGTTACGCGTTGAAGTTCGATCTGGTCAGCGAAGGGATTGACTGGTTCGAGGCGTGCGGGTCGCAGACGACGACGAAGACGCTGATTGTGGTGTAGCTTGGCTGCTCGCTACTCGCTACTCGCGGTTGCCTGCGCGGTGCTGCTGGCGGCTCGCGGCTAGCTGTTGCTTACTCGCGGCTTACTTGCTGCTACTAGCTGCTGGCTGATAGCTGATAGAAGCTGGTTGCGACTAATTAGCAACAGCCAGAAGCGAGCCGCCAGCAGCTGTAGAGCCGTTAATTCGCCATCCGTGCGCTGGCCTTCGCCGGCACGGCGCGTGGCAACACCGCGGCGGCGACGTCGTCGGCCTCGACCAGGCGCCACGCGTCGACTTCCTCGAGGATCTTGGCCGCAAACGCCGTGTGCAGGGCATGGCCGCCCCGGTGCGCGACGAGGTGCCCGATCACAGGGTGGCCGACGAGCGACAGGTCGCCGATCACGTCCAGGATCTTGTGCCGCACGAACTCGTCTTCGAACCGCAGCGTGTTGTTGAGGACGCCCGTCTCGCCGAGGACGATGGCGTTGTCGAGCGAGCCGCCGAGCGCCAGGCCACGCTGACGGAGCATCTCGACTTCCTTGAGGAAGCCGAAGGTCCGCGCCGGCGCGATCTCCTCGACGAACGTCTCGTCGGTGATCCGCATCGTCCGCGTCTGGTGCCGCAGCAGCGGGTGGTCGAAGCTGATGCTGTAGGTGACCTTGAAGTGCTCTGACGGGTAGAGCGCGATCCGCTTGTCGCCCTGCGTCAGCGAGATGGGGCGCAGAACCTTCAGGTAACGACGGGGGGCCGTCAGTTTTTTGACGCCTGCCTCGTTCAGGATGAGGTAGACGAACGGCGCGGCGCTGCCGTCCATGATCGGCACTTCCGACGTATTCAGCTCGACAATGACGTTGTCGATGCCGAGCGCCGTCAGCGCCGACAGCAGGTGTTCGACCGTTTCGACCGACACGGCCTCCCGCGTCAGCCCGGTCTGGTACTGAATCCCACCCAAATGCGTGACAGTCGCCGGAATTTCCAGGCCGCCAAGGTCCGACCGCTGAAACCGGATGCCGTAGTCGGCAGGAGCCGGTTTGAGAGACAGTGTGACCTTGTTGCCTGAATGGAGACCAATGCCAGTGCAGGAAACGGATCGACGAAGGGTTCGCTGCGCGCTCATGACCTCAAGTGTTAGGGAAGCCGATGGCAGCTGAGCAAAGGCCCTGCCATGGCGAATGGCCGGCTTTCAGTGGACCTAAAGTATTGATTTATATACGTATTCTTGCCTGAAGCGGCGTGGGATCCCAGGAGGCAGACCGACGATTGTGGCTCGTGAGCCACAGTGGAGAGTGTCGGAAGTGTGGTCATTTTACCACAGCCTGTTCTCCAACCCCGGTCGCAGGATGGGCCTTCTTGCCCAGAATGCCTGCCAGAAATCGTCCCGTAGAAGATTGTCGGCTTCGGACGACATCTTCAGGAGTCCCCTGGGCCACAATTACGCCACCGCCCTCGCCACCCTCCGGCCCGAGGTCGATTACGTAGTCGGCTGACTTGATGACGTCCAGGTTGTGCTCGATGATGACCACGGTGTTGCCCTGGTCGACGAGCTTGTTGAGCACGTCCAGCAGCTTGTGGGTGTCCTCGAAGTGCAAGCCCGTCGTCGGCTCGTCGAGGATGTAGAGGGTGCGACCCGTGCCCCGCCTCGACAACTCCTTGGAGAGCTTGACCCGCTGAGCTTCGCCTCCGCTCAGCGTCGTCGCCGACTGGCCGAGCTCGATATAGCCGAGGCCGACGTCCTGCAGCGTCCGCAGCTTGGTGGCAATCGGCGGAAAGTTTTCAAGCAGCGGGAGCGCCTGATCGACCGTGAGGTCGAGCACATCGGCGATCGACTTGCCGCGATATTTGATCTCGAGCGTCTCGCGATTGTAGCGACGGCCCTTGCACTGCTCGCACGGCACGTAGACGTCGGGGAGGAAGTGCATCTCGATGGCGATGACGCCGTCGCCCTGACAGGCTTCACACCGCCCGCCCTTGACATTGAAGGAGAAGCGGCCGGGACGGAAGCCTCGCGTCTTGGCCTCCGGCAGCATCGCGAAGAGCTCGCGGATGAACGTGAAGAGCCCGGTGTAGGTCGCGGGATTCGAGCGCGGCGTCCGGCCGATCGGCGACTGATCGATCTGGATGACCTTGTCGACGAGCTCGATCCCTTCAATCGACGAATGCAGGCCAGGCTCGTCGCCGGCGCGATAGAGGAGCCGCGCCAGGGCGCGGTAGAGGATTTCGTTGACGAGGGTCGATTTGCCCGACCCGCTGACGCCGGTCACCGTGGTCAGCACGCCGAGCGGAATCGACACGTCGATACCCTTGAGGTTGTTGGCGCGAGCGCCCTTGACGACGATCGCGCCGCGTGTCGCGGGGCGGCGGGCGGCGGGAGTCACGATGGTCCGCTCGCCGCGCAGATATGCGCCTGTGAGCGACCCGTTGCCATCCTCGAGCAGAGCCGCCGGCGTTCCCTGGAAGATCACGTGGCCGCCGTGCTCGCCCGCACCAGGCCCGAGGTCGATGACGTAGTCGGCCGTGCGAATCGTCTCTTCATCGTGTTCGACCACCACGACGGTGTTGCCCAGGTCGCGGAGCCTCGCGAGCGTCGAGAGGAGCGCGCGATTGTCGCGTTGATGAAGACCGATCGACGGCTCGTCGAGAACGTAGAGGACGCCCGTCAGGTTCGATCCAATCTGCGTCGCGAGGCGGATGCGCTGACCTTCGCCACCTGAGAGTGTCGCCGCGCTCCGGCCGAGCGTCAGATAGCCGACGCCGACGTCGTGGAGGAAGTGCAGCCGATCGCGAATCTCGCGCATGATGCGGCTCGCAATCAGGTTCTCTCGATCGGTCAGCTCGAGCGCGTCGAGGACCCGCACGGCCTCGGCAATCGGCAGGTTGACGTACTCCGACATCGTCAGACCTTTGACGCGCACGGCGCGACTCTGCGCCTTGAGGCGCTCGCCGCGACAGGACGGACAGGGCCTGAGCGCCCGATAGGGTTCGAGACTCTCCTGGTCCAGCCACGTCCCCGATTCGTAGCGGCGGCGCAGGTTGGGGATGAGCCCCTCGAACCCGGCGCCGAACGGATCCTCTCCACGGGCCTTCTTCTTGACCTTCTCGGGCTTGACCTTCTCGCCAGCCGCGACGTCGCCTTCTCCGGCGCGCCGGGCGCCGGCCTGCGCGCCGTAGAAAAGGACGTCGCGCATCTTCTTCGGCAGGCGCCGGAACGGCAGCGCGAGGTCGATGCCGAACACGCGGCTGAGCGTTCCGAGCGCCTCTTTGACGAGCTTGCGGTCGCCCTTGGCCCACGGCGCAATCGCGCCGTCGTCGAGCGAGAGCGAGTCATCCGGTACAACGCGCGCCGGATCGAAGTCGTACACCGCGCCCAGCCCCTGGCACTCCTGACAGGCGCCGTGCGGCGAGTTGAACGAGAAGGCGCGGGGCGTCATCTCGGGCATGCTCACACCGCACCACGTGCAGGCCAGCCGCCTGGAGAAGAGGCGATCGCCGCCGTCGAGCGTGTTGATGACGACGATGTCGTCGGCGAGGCCGAGGGCGATCTCGACCGACTCGGTGAGCCGGCGCTCGATCCCCGGCTTGAGGATCAGGCGATCGATTACGACGTCGATCGAGTGGTTGCGCCGCCGGTCGAGCTTGAGATCTTCGTCGAGCGAGCGCTGCTGTCCGTCGACGCGGACCTTCGTGAATCCGCGCGCGCGCAGCCCGGCGAGCTCCTTCTTGAACTCGCCCTTCCTGCCGCGCACGATCGGCGCGAGCACGTTCACGCGCTCCTCGTTCGGCGAGAGCATCACCATGTCGATGATGCGCTCGAGCGACTGCGAGGAAATCTCGCGCCCACAGAGATGGCAGTGCGGCACGCCGATGTTGGCGAAGAGGAGCCTGAGGTAGTCGTAGATCTCGGTGACGGTGCCGACCGTCGAGCGGGGGTTCGATCCGGTGGTCTTCTGCTCGATGGCGATGGCGGGCGACAGGCCGTCGATGAGGTCGACGTCCGGCTTCTCCATCTGCTCGAGGAACTGTCGCGCGTAGGAGGAGAGCGACTCGACATAGCGCCGCTGTCCCTCGGCGTAGATCGTGTCGAAGGCCAGCGATGACTTCCCCGACCCCGAGAGGCCGGTGATGACGACCAGCCGGTCACGAGGCAGGTCGACGTCGATATTCTTGAGGTTGTGGACGCGCGCGCCGCGCACCGCAATCCAGTCGTGCGCCATGATGTGGAGGATGCGTACAGTGGGAGATTTCGCAGCCCTCCCAAAACTGCAATTTTAGCACGGGGGGAGGGCCGGCAGCTCGTCCGGCTGGCCCGGGGTCAGATCTCGATTTTCTGATCGCCCAGGGAACGGCCCGAGGATCAGAAAATCGAGATCTGACCCCAGAGATCAGCGCCTCAGCCGGCTGTGCCGGTAGCCGTAAAACACGTAGATCAGGGCGCCGATGGCCAGCCAGAGGAAGAACCGCTCCCAGGCCTGTTTCGGGAGCCCGACCATGATGAAGACGCACGCGGCCGTGCTGAGGAGCGCGACGGGCCAGACGAAGGGCACCTTGAAGGGCCGGGGGCGCTCCGGCTCGGTGACGCGCAGCACGAGCACGCCGATCGACACGAGCGCGAACGCGAAGAGCGTCCCGATGTTGGTGAGGTCGTAGGTCTCCGCGGCATCGCCGATGAGCGACGCAACCGCCACCACAATCCCCGTGATGAGCGTCGTCGTATAGGGAATCCGGCTGACGGGATGGATCTTCGCCGCCCACTGGGGAAGCAGCCCGTCGCGCGCCATCGCGAAGAAGATGCGCGGCTGGCCGTACTGGAACACGAGGAGCACGGCCGTCATCGAGACCGCAGCGCCGAGGGCAACGATCCAGCCCACGGTCTGAAAGCCCGCGCGCTGGAGAGCGTGCGCGAGCGGGTCGGCCACGGCGAGCTCCGTGTACGGCACCATGCCCGTGAGCACGAAGCCGACCATGACGTAGATCACCGTGCAGATGGCGAGCCCGCCGAGAATCCCGATGGGCAGGTTTCGCTTCGGATCGCGCGTCTCCTCGGCGGCCGTGGAGATCGCGTCGAACCCGATGTAGGCAAAGAACACGATGGCCGCGCCCTGGTGAATCCCGGTGAATCCGTTTGGCGCAAACGGCGTGTAGTTGGCCGCGTTGAGGTGCGTCGCGCCGACGGCGACGAAGAGCGCCAGCGCCGCGAGCTTGACGACCACCATGATGTTGTTGGCGCGCACGCTCTCCTTCGCGCCACGCAACAGCAGCCAGGTGATGAGCATCACGATCCCGAAGGCCGGCAGATTCACGAGGATCGGCATGCCCGCGATGTGCGGCGCCGAGCCGAGCAGGCCATGGATGTCGGGATTCGAGCTCAGGAGCGCCGTCCGATAACCGGTGGTCAGCCAGACGGGCAGCGAGACGCCGATGCCGCGCATGAGCGTCGTGAAGTAGTCGCCCCACGAAATCGCTACGGCGACGTTGCCGACGGCGTACTCGAGGACGAGGTCCCAGCCGATGATCCACGCGACGATCTCGCCGAGCGTCGCGTAGGTGTAGGCGTAGGCGCTCCCGGCCTGCGGAATCATCGCCGCGAGCTCCGCGTAGCAGAGCGCGGCGAGCGCGCACGCGCCGCCGAGCAGCAGGAACGAGAACACGAGCGCGGGACCTGCCGCGTAGCGCACGACGTTGCCGCTCGCGTCGACCTGGCCCGCCGCTGCCGTGCCGATCGCACCGAAGATGCCGGCCCCGATCACGGCGCCAATCGCGAGCATGACGAGGTCGCCCGCACCGAGCACGCGCCGCAGCCCGCCTTCCCCTTCGGGGAGAAGCTCGCTGATGGGTTTTCGCTGGAAGATTTGCAGCATCAGATAGGCTCAGGGCTGCTCGCTCAAGGCTCAAGGCTCAGGGCTCAGGGCTCAGGGCTCAGGCAAGAGCTTTCAGATCCTAATCGCGCGACTGAGATCTGAATGCTCTTCCTTGAGCCTTGAGCCCTGCGCCTTGAGCCCTGAGCCATTCGTCGTCGTGAGCGGTGAAGCGTATCCGCCCAGCTACACAGAATCAAGGCGATATCGGGGACACCGCGGGCTGAACCGGAAGTACTCCCCGCAGCCCGACGTCGAGCCGGTAAACGGTCTCGCTCGACGAGACGACGAGTCCACCGAGCGGATCGAACGCCAGGCCGAGCAGGGCGCCGCCGGAAAGCACGCAATCCTTGATATCGGGCCGATCGGTCCGGATGCGGTAGACCGCGCTCGACCCGGCGACCGCGTCGACCACGTAGAGGTGACCGTCGCTGTCGAAGGCCAGTCCCTGCGGGCGGCCGAAGCCGTCGCAGAACGGCTCGACGGCCCCTTCCGGCGAGACACGATACACCGCGTCGCGGGACGATAAGGTGGGGGCGGTCACATACAACCACCCATCGGGACCGAAGGCCAGGTGGAACGCCGCGACGCTCGACGGGACCGACGCGAAGACCGACACCTGCGTGTCTCTCACCCGCAGGATGGACCCGGATCGATCGCCGACAAACAGGTCCCCGTCGCGGTTGAACGCGATGCCGCACGCCACGCCGAGGTCCGTCGCGACGGTCGACACCGATCCGTCGCTCGCGACGAGATGGACGCTACCGTCGAAACGGCTCGACACGTGCAGCCGGCCCCGCGGATCGATCGCCATCGACGTCGGGTTCGGCAACCCCACGACGAACGGTTCGCGCGAGCCGTCCCGGCGCACCACGTAGATCGAGACCGGCGCTTCCTGGCCGCGCGACCCGCTGAACGTCACGTAGAGGTTCCCCTCATGGTCGAACGCCGGACTGTCGACCTGGTGCACGCCGGTGGCGATGGGCGCTCCGATCTCGACGTAGGCTGTCTCTCCAGGCGCGCTGTCCACGCGGACAGGCGTATGGCCGCCGTCGAGACCCGGGGGAACGATGATGGTCAGCGACTGTCGTGAGGCGTGGGAAACGGTCGCCCTGACCCCGCCGAGACGCACCTCCGGCGGCTGGGGCTCGAGATCGAAGCCGATGCCGCTGATCGTGACCCGTCCGCCTTCGACGGCCCACAGCGGGCTCACCGCGGTGATCCGGGATGACGGCGCAGGTTTCATCAGGTGGAGAGGTTAGTAAAGAGGAAGGACGGGACGTCCCGGGGGAGTGGCCGGCGCCTGGCTGGGAGAGTCCCCCCGGCCAGACGCGCGCGTCACGTTTCGTCGAGCTCCATGTTCCAGTAGAAGTAGTCCCGCCAGCTGTCCGGCGCATTGCGGAGGCCAACGGCTATTCTGATGGCGGGAGCCCGCTCGGGACGCCTGGGAATTCGAATGAGGTGCATCCCGGCTTCGGCTGGCGTCCGCCCGCCCTTTCTCCGGTTGCAGGTGATGCAGCAGGTGACGATGTTCTCCCAGTCCTTTCGGCCGCCCTGGGCGACCGGCACGACATGGTCGAAGGTCAACTCCGACGTGGCGAACACCTCGCCGCAATACTGGCACGAGTGGTCGTCTCGGGCGTAGATGTTCGCTCGGGAGAAGGGCACGTAGTCGATCGTCCGCTTGATGCGGATGTAGCGGAGGAGGCGAATGACCGACGGCAACCGGAAGCTGAACTTCACCGACCGGACTTCCCGGTGGTCGTACTCCGAGATAACCTCAACCTTCCCCTGGCACATCAGCGTCACCGCCTTCTGCCAGTGGACGACCTTGAGGGGCTCGTACGTCGCGTTCAGAAGGAGCGTCTGCTCCATAACTGATGATCATTGTCACCGAAGCCGAGCGTACTGTCAAGGCGTGATTAGCGCATAACAGGATTGTTTGCAGCGGCTTAGCGGCTACTAGTGCGATCGCTCGAGGCCAGAATCGCGCTGCTGGGACCGATAAGTCCGAGAGGACATGTTCAAAGCCGGCACACCGTCGGGGCGGTCGCTCGTCCAGCTCCACCTCGTGGTCTTCCTCGCGATGACCGCCGCTCGGTGCGCATCGACGGGCGCTGTACCTCGGCCGTTTCCGAGCCCTGGAGGGCCCTCAGCCAGACCGGTGGAGCCTATCAGCGTCCCGCGCGGCACGGCTTCGGCCAGCGATGGCTACGCGATTGCGGGTACTGCGCTCGCCCTGCGCGGAACGCCCTACCGCAACGGCGGCAGCGACCCGTCGGGGTTCGACTGCAGCGGCTTCATCTGGTACGTGTTCGGGCAGCACGGGGTCCGCGTCGCCCGCACAGTCACCGAGCAGTTCCGCGAGGGTGCCGACGTCAGCGCCGACGCGGTCCAGCCAGGCGACCTGATCTTCTTCAGCACGCAAGGGGCCGGCCCATCGCACGTCGGGATGGCAATCGGGGGCGACGAGTTCGTGCACGCGCCGAGCTCGCGTGGTGAAGTGCGGGTCGAACGGCTGAGCGCGCCGTACTGGGCGGCGCGGTACGTGGGAGCGAGGCGGATACGATAGCTGCCAGCTTCCGGCTTCCAGCTTCCGGCTTCCAGCTTCCGGCTTCCAGCCCATAACCGGCGGCTCTCAAGCGGAGCTCGGATGGTTGCACACGCTCAGTGTGCCCGAGATGACCGGTTGTGAGCTGGAAGCTGGAGGCTGGAGGCTGGTAGCTGGAAGCTGGAAGCCGTCTTACGCCGCCCGCCCCTGCCCTTTGCGAGCGAGGCGGTTCGTTCTCGACCCGGTGAACTGGCGGATGTGCAGATCGTCTTCGGTGTAGAGCACGGGCTGGGTCAGCGGCTTGAGCGGTTCGACCCGGACGCTGCAGTCCGCCGGCAGCTCCAGCCGCTCCATATACCGCTGCGGAAACGACGGAAAATTCCGGAACGTCGTCGACACCACGCCGCCGTGCCGCGCGTTCAGCGCCGTGAAGTCGTCCTCCAGAAAATCGTACATCGCGGGGTCGGGATGCGACGCAAGGTAGGCCGTCACCATCTCGGCCACGTGCTCGTAGAACCGTGGTCCGTGCGAGCGCATCGAGTCGCTGCCATCGGCGCGGACGAACCGGCGGATCCCGGTCTCTTCGGGGTCGATGTGATAGAGCTCATGCACGACGGTATCGAGCTTGGCAATCCACTGAGGCGCGCCCGGATAGAGATCCGCCTTGCGCGACCGCTCGAGCGTCTGATCGCAGAAGCGTGGGAGCACGAACGAGATCAGATACTTGACAGACGTCCCGCCGACGCGCACCACGGGAGACTTGGTGACGAACCACTCGGATCGGCGCGTCAACTCGCCGGTGTCGCGATCGCGCCAGAAGAAATACCCGGGCTCGCTTTCCGGCAGCGTCAGGCAGTGACAGGTCGCAAACGCGCCTTCGGCTTCGGACCGGCCGAACCGGGCGAAGACGAGTACTTCGGAAAGGTCGATGAAGGAAAGGCTCGGCGTTCGGCGGACGATGTCTTGCATCAGGAGCGCAATGCGCTCAGTGTAGTTGATCATCCCGCCACACGATGCTGCGGTCCGGAGGCACAGACTCACCAGTCCCGCGTCCCTGTCACCTCCACGGGTCGACCGTTCACGGCCTGACTCGCGGAGCCCCTTATGCTGTGTGCGGCAACTATAGAGACAAGGACCGATGCTGTCAAGGTGAGCCAAACAAAGGTGTTACGGTCGAGGTCCTCCGCCGGGCGGCTTCCCTGCTGGAGGACCAGGCGGTTTTGCCGGAGGCACGATCTCGCCCGGGAGCACGACGGGAGCCCCGACTGGCAGCTCGAGAGGCGGTGAGGCGACGGGCGCGTCGTCGGTCCCTGGCAGAGTCGCTGGCCCTGACGGTTCAGCCAGAACCGGCGGCGGCGTCACGGTGCCCATGCGGCGCAAGATCATCTCCTGCCTGCGGCGCAATCGCGCCGAAGGCCTCGCGGGATCGAACGCTCTCGGGCTGCTGATCGCGCCGGCCAGCAGCGCCGACTCCTGCGGTCCGAGCTCGGCCGCGGACTTTCCGAAGTACGTGCGCGCCGCTGCCTCCGCACCGTAGATGCCGTTGCCCCATTCGATAAGGTTGAGGTAGAGCTCGAGGATGCGCTGCTTCGAGAGCTCGGCCTCGAGCCGGCGTGCAATGAGCAGCTCGCGAGCCTTGCGGATCGGATTCTTCGACGGCGAGAGGTAGAGGTTCTTCGCGAGCTGCTGGGTGATGGTGCTGGCCCCGCGCGCGAATTCCATGCGCTCGAGGTTGACCTCCATCGACTCCTTGAGCTGCTGGAAGTCGACGCCGCCGTGCTCCCAGAACGCCGCGTCTTCGGTCACGATCACGGCTCGCTTCAGGCTCGGCGAGATGCGCCCGTAGTTGACCCAGCGCTGCACGCGGCGCGGCGGCTCGCCTTTGTCGATCGCCTCCCGCGTGCGCAACTCGATGAACGCCGTGGTCGAAGGATTCTGCCTTCGCAGGACGCGAACGTCAGGTAGCGTCAGGTAGATGTACGCGGCACACGCAAATCCCACAGCGAGGAGCGTCGCGACGATTCGCCCGGCCGTGCGCATGCGCAAACGGCGGCGCATACCTGCATTATAGGGCCGCCTGTTGCTCGTACCGCCGCGTCTCCGGCGCGCCTGGGCCCGGCTGCCGCGCGTCAGACGCGACCCGCAGCTTCCGCGGCTGTCGCCGCCGCGGTTGCCGACGGCGCACGGTAGCCGGACGCTCCGAGCACACGCTCGAGCGCGGTGAGGAAGAGCAGCACGTTGGCGAGCGTCGAGCCCGCGCCCATCAGCCCGACTCGCCAGATGCGTCCGGCGAGCGGACCAAGGCCGGCGCCGATCTCGATGCTGAACTCGTCGAGGAGCCGCCGCCGAATCGCCGCCTCGTCGATCCCGTCGGGCACCTTCACCGCGTTCAGCGTCCAGAGGCGCTCACCGGCGGGCGGCAGCAGCGAGAGGCCGAGCGCGTCGAGCCCGGCGGCGAGCGCGCGGTGATTCCGCTCGTGACGGGCCCAGCGCTGCTCGAGACCCTCCTCTTCGACGACGGCAAGCGCTTCGCGCACGGCGTAGACCAGGGGCGCCGAGATCGTGTGGTGATACTTGCGGCGGACCCAGTAGTCCTCGAGGAGCGCCAGATCCAGGTAGAAGCTGCGCGAGGGCACTTTCTTCGCCAGCGCCCGCGCCGAGATCGTCAACGGCGCCAGCCCGGACGGGGCGCCGAGCCCCTTCTGCGAGCAGCTGTAGCAGACGTCGATACCCCACGCGTCTGTCTCGAGGGGCATCGCGCCGAATGATGTCACCGCGTCGACGACCGTCAGCGCGCCCACCCGCGCCGCAAGCGCGGCAATCTCCCGCACCGGGTTCAGCACACCCGTGGACGTCTCGGCATGAACGACCGCGACGATGTCCGCAGGCGCCGCGGCCAGGGCACGCTCGACTGCAGCCGGGTCGCAGGCGCGCCCCCATTCGACGTCGACGCGCGCCACCGTCGCGCCGTAACGCTGGAAGATCTGCGCGAGACGGTCGCCGAAGTATCCCGTGACGACAACGAGGACGCGCGCGCCGGGCGCGGTGGTGTTCGCGACGGCGGCTTCCATCCCCGACGTGCCGGTGCCAGAGATCGCCAGGCTGAACGCGCCCGGCCCGGCGCCGAAGGTCGAGTCGAGCCGGCGTCGCAGGTCGTCGAGAATCACCAGCATCTCGGGATCGAGGTGGCTGAGCACCGGCGCGGAGAGCGCACGCATCACACGGGCCGACACCGGGCTGGGGCCCGGGCCAAGCAGCAATCGTTCGGGTGTCATCTCTGCTCCCTGGGGTCAGATCTCGATTTTCTGATCGTTGCTCACCGGGGCGCCGGTTCGCGGGTCGATCAGAAAATCGAGATCTGACCCCATCAGCGGCGTGAGGGCGTCGCGGACCTGCGACGCCGCCTCGGCCGTCAGCGGGCCGAGCGGCGCGCGGGGCTCGCCGCCGACGAACCCCGCGAGGTCCATCGCCTTCTTCAGACCCGCCACGCCGAGGCCGGTCGTCACGAGCTTGGCGAGCGGCGTCAGCCGCCGCTGCAGGTCGCGTGCCTCGGCATGACGGCCGGCGCGGAAGTGCTCGTGCAGCTGCACGCAGAGCGCCGGGAGCACGCACGAGACCGCGAGGATGCCGCCGGTCGCGCCGACACAGAGCGACGGATAGAACGTCGGCGCCGACCCGGCGATCACCGCAAACGCGCTCGGCGCGGACGCGACAAACGCCGCGAACTGCGCCGTGTCGCTCCCGGTTTCTTTTACGCCGATGATGTTGGGATGGATCGCCAGGCGACCAACCGCGTCCGGCGTGAGGTTGACGCCAGTCACCGCCGGCACGTTGTAGAGGAGCACCGGCACCGGCGTCGCGTCCGCGACGGCCGTGTAGTGACGCACGAACACGTCGGCCGTCATCCTCGCCTTGTAGAACGAGGGCGTGCGCACCAGCACCGCGTCCGCCCCGAGCGCCGCCGCGCGCGCCGAGGCGGCGATGGTCGCGCGCGTCGACTCGCGGCCGGTTCCGACGAGGAGCACGCGATCGCGCGGCACCGAGTCGCGAGCCGCCCCAATCACGCGATCGGCTTCGTCCTCCTCGACAAACGGCGCCTCGCCGTTCGACCCGAGCGCGACGACGCCGCCGACGCCTGCCTGAATCCACTTCGAAACGTTCGAGGAGATGGCGCGGCCATCGACGTTGCCGTCGCGGTCGAAGACCGTCGCCATGGGAGGAAATACCGCGTCGAGATTGATGCCGGGCCTCATGGCTCGGGAGCGTACCGGGCGAGGGCGGGGAGTGTCAAACGCCAAGCGTCGGCTCCCGAGCCCCGAGTCCCGAGTCCCGTTTGAACACGCCTACCGCGAACGACGGACCACGCGGATCTCGAACTCACGGGACGCGGATTTCGCGGATCGCGGGTTCACGGGACGCGGATTTCGCGGACCACAGCCTCACAGGACGAAAAACGGCGGCGAACACGGAATACCCGTGCGCGCCGCCGTCTCCTCCCCGCAACCGGCACCCCAGTCGTTTATTAATGCTCGCGGGGCCCCACCCCCGCTCGCTCTCGCGCGGCGACTCCGCGCCGCGCTCGGGCCGCAGGCGCCCCGTCAGTGAATCGTCTGCTTCCACTGTGACCGGCTCCGGCGCCAGTCATCGTCGAGGATCGTCCACAGGATCTGATCCAGGTATTCGCCGTCGCGCAGGAATGACTTGCGGAGCACGCCTTCCTGCACCGCACCCACCTTGCGCAGGGCGCCGTTGCCGCGGCCGTTTGCCGTGGCCGCGCGCGCCTCGAGCCGGCGTGTGCCGACGACCTCGAACGCGAAGTCGATGACGAGCGCCGCGGCGTCGAGGAAGATCCCCGTGCCCCAGAACGACGAGCCGATGGCGAAGCCCCACTCGGCCGTGCCGAACCCGGGCTCGAGCTGGCGGACCTGGAAGATCCCGATCGCCGTATCCATGTTGTGCGGCACGACCGCGAAACACGTGTAGTTGCCGGCGGCCCGCTCGCGATGCGTCCACGCGATGAACCGCTCGAACCCTTCGACCGTCGTCGGCGGCGGCGAGATGAACCGCGAGACCTCTTCGGTCGAGAGCATCGCCAGGAGCGCCGGCGCGTCCGAGAGCCGCAGCTCCCGAAGCGTCGCCATCGATCCGGTCAGCACCGGTAGCGCCTGCCGCCAGTCACTCGTCGTGACCTTCTGCGCCGTCGCCATCACCGCCTGCACGTCGATGACCTCTTCTGCGTCACGGAAAGGCATCTTCTCCATTAGAGGCCCCCTTCCGTGCTGCCGGTCGAGTTACCCGAATCGCCCGACGCCGGTGGCGGTGGCGTCGGCGGTGGCGGCGGTGGCAGGAAGAGATCCTCGAGCGGCGTCTGGTCGTAGTTGACCGGCTCGGCCGATGGATCATCGAACAGCTCGGCCTCCTCGGCGCTGCTGCCCCACGTCACGTCCTCGTCAGCCGACGTGCCCCACACGATGTTCTCGAGATCCGTCGCTGTGCCCCAGACGATGTTCTCGAGGTCCATGTTGGTGCCCCACACGATGTTCTCGCCATCGTCCATGGTGCCCCACACGATGTTCTCGAGGTCCATCGCTGTACCCCAGACGATGTTCTCGCAGCTGTCACCGCCGCACGACGTGCCCCACACGATGTTCTCGAGGTCGGCCGTGCCCCACACGATGTTCTCGCCATCGTCAGCGGTGCCCCACACGATGTTCTCGCCATCGTCGACCGTGCCCCAGACGATGTTCTCGAGCTCGTCAGCCGCGGTGCCCCACACGATGTTCTCGCAGTCGTCGGCGCAGAGCGTGCCCCAGACGATGTTCTCGCCCTGGTCGTCGGCCAGCGTGCCCCAGACGGTGTTGGAGGCCCACGCGTTGGCCGCCGGCTTCAACACGCCACCCTTGATGCGGTGATTGCCCCAGATGACCTGACGGCTCCACATCCACGAGTGCGGGTAGTGCTGTCCGGCCTGCGGGCTCTTGAAGTAGCGGGCGAGCTCGACCGCGCCCTGCGCATTCAGAAAGCCCGCACCCTGCGTCAGCGCGTCGTAGTGCCGCGTCTGCGCCGTGTACTGCAGGATGGCCTTCACGAGATTCGGCTTGAGGTTCGGATTCGCCTGGAGCATCAGCGCGACGGTGCCGGCAACGACCGGCGACGCCATGCTGGTGCCGCTCAGGCTCAGGTACGGCTTGTCCGGCGTCTGGCGGTTGCCCTTGAGCAGATACGACGCCTTGGTCACGTAGAACTCGCTCGCCGGATTGGCGAGCGACACGATGCCCGTGCCGGGCGCGACGAGGTCCGGCTTGGCCACGTAGTCGTAGGCCGACGGACCGCGCGAGCTGTACGGCGCGATCTTGTCGTCCCAGCGTGAAAGTGTCCCCTGGGTGCTGTAGGCGCCGACGGTGAGCACCCAGGGCGCGTTGCCCGGGGCCGTGATGGCGCCGTACTGCGACTTCTTCGAGTTCCCGACCGTTTTCTGCCCCAGGTTGCCGGCCGCGGTGACGACGACGATGCCGGCATCGACGGCGCGCTTGGCGGCGAGGGTCAGAGGATCGGTCTCGTACGACTCGGTGACGCGCGCGCCCACCGACAGGTTGATGACGCGGATGTTGTGCGTCGCGCGGTTCGCGATCGCCCATTCGAACGCCGCGATGACGTCGCTGATGACGCCGCCGCCGTGCTGATCGAGCACCTTCAGGCTGACCAGGTGGGCCGCCGGCGCGATGCCCGCGTGCGAGCCGTAGGAGTCGTAGCCGTTGCCGGCGATGATCCCTGCGACGTGCGTGCCGTGGCCGTTGTCGTCGTAGGCCTGCAGGCGATCGTTGACGAAGTCGACGAAGGCCGTCACGCGCTGCCCGTCGACCACACGAACTCTGTTCGTAGTTGCCCGGTAGCCGAAGGTCGTCGTGCCAGCCGGAGATGCCCGAGTCGATGACCGCCACGCCGACGCCGGCGCCGTCATAGCCCCACTGCTGCTGCGCCGCGCGGGCGCCGACCGACACCGCCGTGCGGTTCATGTGCCCCGCAATCGGCCGGTCGAAGTGGACGCTCAGGACTTCCGAGCGCTCGGAGATCTGCTTGATGACCCGGTTGGGCAGCTCGACCGCCATGCCGTTGACGAGCTTCAACCGCCGGCCCAGGCGGCCACCGAGCTTCTTGATCTCCTTCTCGGCGTTGGCCTCCTGCCCAGGGTTGATCGTGAGGATCACCTTGGAGGTGCCAAGCAGGCGCTTCGAGCGCGACGCCATTTCGCCGTCGAGCTTTCCGTACCGCTGCTGCCGGCCGGAGCGCTGTTTGCTCGCGCTCGCCTTGTTGGACCACAGCTTGTTGCTGGAGCCTGGCTTCGCGGCTACCGGGACCGCGAACGCGATCAGGCCCGCCAGCACAAGTGCTGCGGTCTGCCACGTGAATTGACGCTTTCGAGAACGCATTGGGCCTTTTCCTTTGGATACCTTCCGAACGCCGGAAGTGGTCAGAGTCGCTTCTTCACGGATACCCGCCTGCGCGCAGGCGGTGGGCCGAGGGATGCCTGCCATCAGTGGACCGCCGAACCCCAGACGGCTTTCGCGCGGCGCCAGTCTTCCCGAACGATCGACCAGAGCGCCTGGTCGTGGTGTCGTCCGCCGCGGAGGAAGCTCCGGCGGAGGATCGCCTCTTTGAAGGCGCCGAGCTTGGCGAGCGCTCCGTTGCCGCGCCCGTTCGCCACGACCGCCCGCGCTTCCAGCCGGTGGATGCCGACCTTCTCGAACGAGAATTCGATGACCATCCGCGCGGCGGTGGTGAACACACCTGAGCCCCAGAAGGCTCTGCCGATCGCGAAGCCCCACTCGGCCGTCGTGAACATCGGATCGAGTTGTCGTACCTGGAAGATGCCGATCGCGGTGTCCATCCCCTCGGGAACGACCGCGAAGCAAATGTAACACCCCGCCGCCCGCTCGCGCTGGGCCCAGGCGATGAACTTCTCGAACCCGTCAACCGTGGTTGGGGGCGGCGAGATGAAGCGCGAGACCTCTTCGTTCGTGAGCAGTTCGAGCAGAGATTCGGCGTCGGACGACCGGAGCTCGCGCAGCGTCAGAACGCCGTTCGAGAGCACCGGGAGGACCTGACGCCAGTCCGTCATCCGGGACGGCGCTACCTCCGCGGTCCTGAGGCGCAGTTGCGCCCGAGGCGCGTGCACTACAGTCTCTTGTCTAAGGTTCGTGAGCATGAGTCTTTGTCCAATCGTCGCTATGAACACTTACAGACACGCCTGACGCACTACAGCAGAGCAAGTGGGGGGCCACAGCCGTTGGGCTTAGGTTGCTGTGACCTAATCGGCCTTTTTAGAAGTACTTACGGGAATCATCTCAAAGCAGGACTGTGCGCGTGTGCGCGATGGTCTGAGCCGTCTCGGTACAGACAAACCTGTAATCGGCTCCGATTCTATCCGTAAGTGTCATATGGATAGCAACTTAGGGAAAGTGGTCTAAATAGAGACAGACGTACGGGTATGGAACACTCCGCGCAGCTGTGACAAGGCCAATGGAATCAATCATTTACAGGTTGCGATCGAGGCGGGGTGTCAATCGGGGGACGGATCCTGCGCCCAGGGCGAGGTTCACGGCGAGCGCCGTAAGAACGATGGCGATGGCTGGGGCCAGGAGCCAGGGGGCCTCGACTATGGCTCGTCCCTGGCCAGCCTCCCGTAACATCGCGCCCCAGCTTGGGATAGGCTCGCTGAACCCGAGACCGACAAAGGAAAGCGTGGCCTCGGCGAGGACGAATGCCGGCACCAGGAGCGTCGTCTGCACCACCAGGAACCCCCGTGCGGCCGGCATCAGGTGACGTAGCAGTATCCGCGTACGACTGGCCCCGAGGGCGCGCGCAGCTTCTGCGTACTCGCGAACCCGTTCGGCAGCCACGAGGGCCCGCACGCCTCGGGCCGGGAGCGGCCAGCCCACGGCCGCCAACACGAGGACCATCGTCCAGAAGACCTGGGGGGTGGTGAGCACCAGCGGCATCGAGGCGCGCAGCGCGAGCACCACATACACGGCCGGCAGCGCCATGACGAGGTCCGCCACGCGCATCAGTCCGTCGTCGACGAGGCCGCCGGCGAAGCCGGCCAGCCCACCTGCCAGCGCGCCGATGATGAGCGCACCGAGCGCGGCGCCGAGCGCAACGCCGAGCGACAGGCGCGTCCCCACCGCGAGGCGCGCAAGTTGATCGCGGCCAAGGGCGTCTGCGCCGAGTGGAAACCACGGCGATTCGTGCGCAGCATCCACAGAGACGAAGGCGCCGTTGCGAAACAGCCGGAGCGGCATGGGACGGCTGCGATCCTCGGAGTAGCGGTGCTCGAGCCTGTTCTCGAGCTTCAGCGGGTAGACGAGAGGCCACCGCAGGACTCCTGATGCGTCGAAGAGGTGGGGCGGCATCGGGGGCGCGTAGACGAAATCGCCAAACTGGTCGGAGGGAGGCGTCGGCGTCAGCCACGGACCGATGAAGGCGAAGGCTGCGAGGAGTGCGCCGAGCGCAAGGCCGGCGCGGCGCCCGCGCGGCGCTGGATCGCTCGCAGCGCCGATCATGCCAGCTCCTCGACGCGAGGATCGGCCAGCGCCAGCGCGACATCGGACAGCAGGATGCCAATGGCAAGAAACATCGACCCGGCGGCCGCGCACCCGGCAACGAGATACAGGTCGCGCGCGACGAGCCCCTCATACATGAGGGCGCCCAGCCCCGGCCACGACGTCACGATCTCGACGGCAAACGAGCCGCTGAGGACGCTGCCCACGATCACACCGTAGATCGCCAGCACGGGTCTCAACGACAGGCGCAGGGCGTGACGCCAGACCACCCGGCGGACCGAACACCCGCGCGCGAGCGCGGCCCGCACCGAGGGTTCCGCGAGCGCGTCCTGCATCGCGCGCGACTGCAGCCGCTCGAGCGTGGCGGCGATGGGCAGCGCCAGCGCGATCGACGGCAGCGCGAGGTAGCGGAGTGTCGTCCAGAGGGACTCCGTGTCGCTCACCCCAACCGTGGCTGGAAACCCACCGACGGGAAACCACCCCGTGCGCGCGGCGACCAGGAGCAGCACGAAGGACGTCACGAGCGGCGGAATCGACACGAAGATGAGCGAGAGTGTGCGCGCGAGCGCCGTCGCCACGTTCCGGCGGCTGCCGGTGATGATGCCCATCGGCACGCCGAGAACTGTGGCCAGGAGCAGGGCGGTCGCTCCGAGGATCGCAGTCTTCTCCGCGCGTTCGGCGACCAGCTGATTGACTGGCCGCCCATACTTGACCGACTCGCCCAGGTCGAGACGCACGGCGCGGCCGAGCCAGTCACGATACCGCACGAGAAACGGGCGATCGAGCCCGAGGCGGTGTCGCTCGGCCGCGGCAACGGTGGGATCGAGATCGAAGCCGCCGACCGAATCCCCAGGTGCTGCCTCGACCAGTATCAGGGCTGCCGACGACACGACGAAGACGAGGACCGCCGCGAGCAGCAGGCGCCGAAGCACGTACGTCAGGAGCCCGCGGTTCACGACGGAGTTTTCGGCTCGAACGCCCGGGTGCGATACGAGCGCAGGGCCGTCTCGCTCAACGAGCGACGGCCAGCGTATCCGCGCTCCAGAGCAGGTGCGGCGCCAGCGGGGCCGGCGTCGGATTGACGACGCGGGGCGAGGTCGCGAGCGTCACGCGGGAGACGACGAAGTAGATCGACGGCAGCTCCTCGCCGAAGATCTGCTGCATCTCGGCGAATGCGCGCTGACGTTGCTTGAAATCGAGCGACGTCGCCTGCTCGCGCATCAACTCGTCGATCCGCTTTTCCCAAGAGGTCGCGGGAGTGGCCTGATCGGGGTTCCAGAAATGGAAGGGGCCCGAGCTCAGCCAGAAATCCGGATCGGGATCCGTCGAGCTCGTCTGCAGCCCGAAGTAAATCGCCTCGTAGTCGCCTGCGATCCACCGCTGCTGAAGCCCCTTCGGATCGAGCGGGACAATGTCGACCGTGACACCCAGCTGGCGGAGTTGCTCCTGGAGCACCGACGAGACGCGCTCGCGAAGGTGACCGGCGTGCGTGAGGATCGAGAATCTCGCCGGCTTGCCGGCCGCGTCCTCGAGCCTGCCATCAGCGTTGCGGTCGGTCAGCCCGGCGGATGCCAGGAGACGCCGGGCGCGCTCGCGATCCAGCTCGCACGCCGGCGCCGCGGCCGAGTACCAGCGGCGGTTGCCTGGCGTGACAGGACCGTACAGGGGGACCGCTGCCCCCAGGTACACGGTATTGACGATCGCCTGACGATCGACACCGCACGAGATCGCCTGCCTGAATTCCCTGCTCGCCAGCCATGGCGCCCGTCGCGCGGCGAGCCACGCCGGCCGCAGGTTGAACGAGAGAAAGTCCGCATCGAGCGCTACGCCACCGTCGATCATGCGCAGACGTCTCTGGTCGGCGAGCCGCTTGAACGCGGCGTGGTCCTGGGGCCGTATGTCTCCGTTGCTCGCAAGGTCGCTCTCGCCGGCTTCGAGCCGCAGCGCCTCGGTGTTCTGATCGGGGACGATGACCAGCGTCAGGCGGTCGAGGTACGGCAGCTGGACTCCGGCCGGGTCGCGGCGAAAGTAGTTCGGGTTGCGAGCAAAGACCAGGCGTTGCCCTGCAACGTGCTCGACGAGCTGAAACGGTCCCAGACCTGCGAGGTCGGTGACGGGCTTGGACGGCACCCAGACGTTCTGAAATTGGTTGGCATTCAGCGCCGGCTCGAGTTTGTGCCGTGGAACGATCGGAAGGCTGTCGAGCAGCCGGAGCCCGGGCGCGAACGGCTCGGGAAAGCGGACGACCACCGTGCCGGCGTCCGGAGCGGTCACCTCGAGGGGTGTGCCGTGCACCCTCAAGGCAGAACCGAGCGGGCTCCCAACGCCAGGGTCATACGCCGCGCGAAACGAGAAGAGGACGTCGGCCGAGGTGAACGCCTCGCCATCCGAGAATCGGAGGCCCGGCCTGAGCGTCATCGTGTGTGTCAGACCATCGGGCGAGGAGGTCCATCCCTCGGCCAGCCACGGCTCGAGCTCATCCGTGGACCGGTTGACACGAACCAGCCGCGCCTGCGTAAGGAACGTCACCACGTCGGTGGCGGCGGACGCTCCCGGAACGGTGTACCGGTTGTAGGTCGACGGGCTCGGATCGGATGGATGCGACCAGCTCGCCGCCGCGGGTCGGGGTTGGAGGCGTGGCGGACGGCGAGGGCGGCGCGTCCGTGGATCGGCAACCCGCGGATGTCAGAAGACAGGCCGAAAACACGGCGACGAGGACCGATCTGCAGGTGTGGGCCACGTGAGGCCTCGACCGGCCAGTTTTTTG
Organism: uncultured Acidobacteriota bacterium; assembly: GCA_963776315.1. Classification (GTDB taxonomy): domain Bacteria; phylum Acidobacteriota; class Vicinamibacteria; order Vicinamibacterales; family 2-12-FULL-66-21; genus DATBJJ01. The sequence continues at coordinate 13,418 of CAVZMJ010000020.1, read as the reverse complement.
GCCGGTCTCCAAATTCGCGAAAGTCAGCCATTTATGACGGGTATGCGCTACCCGACTTCGACTGACGAGTCCGCTAGCCAACATGTTGGCTGTATCGGCTGTCGGAGCTGTCATCGAGAGCCGTTCGCCTCAGTCGGCTGGTCGTTGTACCCCATGCATGAAGGCCTAAATAGTCCTCTCATGTCGTATCGACCGTTGATTCACGCCGCCACGGCCAGGCGTGGCACGGAGGGTGCCAGGGGTCTCGGCACCCTGCGATGTTGAGTTGGCGGCGGTACCCCATGATCCACACAACTGCTTCTGCGATCCTCCGGCGCATCGTGATTTCTGCGGGGTTCGTGCTCACACTCGTCGTCGTACTGGGGTCGGCGGTTCCGGCCGACGCCGGACAGCGACGAGCCCGGCTGTCAAGAGACCTGAGCGAGCGGCTGGCCGCCCGCGTCCCGGCGTCGACCGACATCATCGTGACGGGCAGTGACGAGCAGCTACAGACGCTTGCGATGCGTTACGGCGCTCGGGTCAAGAAGCGGTTGCGCAACGCCGCCGTCCTCGAGGTCACAGGCGGGCAGCTCCAGGATCTCAGCGAGGACGCCGACGTCGCCAGCGTCTCCGGCGACATTCCGGTCCGGACGATGGCGACCGTGACGGCCGAAGCGATCGGGGCCGACCAGGTCTGGGCGGGAGCAGCCGACGGGCTGCGCGGCTTCACCGGCCGCGGCATCGGCGTGGCCGTCATCGACACGGGTGTCGACGCGAGGCATCCCTATCTACGCAACCGCGTGGCGTTCAGCATGGACTTCACCGGCGCCGGCGGGGGCCGCGGGCGCGCGGCGAGCGACGAGAACGGCCACGGAACGCACATTGCCGGCATCATCCGCGACGTCGCGCCCGGCGCGCACATCGTCAGCCTGAAGGCGATGGGAGAGGACGGGTCGGGGCAGACGAGCAACGTGATCGAAGCGATCGAGTGGGCGATCGACCACCAGCGCGAGTGGAACATCAAGATCATCAACGTGTCGCTGGGACATCCCGTGATGGAGTCCGAGCGAGACGATCCGCTGTGCCAGGCCGTGCAGCGCGCGACCGACGCGGGGATTCTGGTGACCGTGGCCGCAGGGAATGTCGGCAAGCTGGCCGACGGCACCGCCGTCGTCGGGGGGATTTCCTCGCCGGGCAACTCACCGTCGGCGCTGACCGTTGGGGCCCTGAACACGCGCCAGACCCCAGCGCGGTCCGACGACGTGATGGCGACCTACAGCTCGCGTGGCCCGACGATGATCGACGGCGTGCTGAAGCCGGAGCTGGTGGCGCCGGGCAACCGGATACTGGCCTCGGTGCCTCGGGACGCGTATCTGGCGACGCTGCTGCCGGAGCGGGTGGTAGGTCGAGGGGCCGAAACCTACATGGAACTGAGCGGTACGAGCATGTCGGCCGCCGTGGCGGCCGGCGCCGCGGCGCTGTTGCTGGAGGCCCGGTCGCTGACGCCGCGGGAAGCGAAGGTGCTGCTGCAGTTCACGAGTGGGCCCGTGGCAGGCAGCGGTCTGATCGAGGCAGGCGCCGGGAGCCTGAATATTGTCGCGGCTGTGGGGGCGGCGAGGGGAAGAGCCCCTGGGGCAACAGTCATCGCGGATGAGCAGGTCGCGCTTCGTCGAATCGCGTTTTCGTCGTCGCCGGACGGCCTCTCGCGCGACATCGTCAGCATGCTCGCCCCCTCTCGCACCATCGTTTGGGCGGACACCATCGTTTGGGCGGACACAATCGTCTGGGCGGACACCATCGTCTGGGCGGACACCATCGTCTGGGCAGACACCATCGTCTGGGCAGACACCATCGTCTGGGCGGACACCATCGTCTGGGCGGACACCATCGTCTGGGCGGACACCATCGTCTGGGCAGACACCATCGTCTGGGCGGACACCATCGTTTGGGCCGACTAACCTCAGCGACATTGCGACCGATAAACCAATTGCCAAGGAGCCAACCGTGCGCCGTCTAATCGTTTGGGCTGACTAGCCTCCTGCGGCCTGTTTTCGGGCCGGTACCATGTCATCGACCGATCTAAGCGGCTCCAACCGTCTCTACATATCCGTCGTCGTTGCGGCAGGTGTGTGCGTCGTGTTGGAGTCGCTCTATGCGATCTCACGAGCACCCGTCGGTCCCAACTGGCTGGTGCTGGCAGTTCTAACGCTTCTCAGCGGGTCCTTCACGGTCCGAATACCTGGAATCCCTGCAAGGCTCTCGGTATCTGAGACGTTCGTTTTTGCGGCGGCTCTCCTGTTTGGACCACCCGCCGCAACCATGATCGTCGTCTTGGATACGCTGGTGATTTCATTCTGGTTGGGCCGCCAATCATCCCCTCCGTGGTCGCGTCTCACATTCAACCTTGCGGCTGCAGCCGTCGCAATCTGGGTGGCCACGCACGCGTTTTACTATTGCACTGGGATCCTGCCGCTCTCCGTTGCCCCAAGCCCGATCATACGTCTCCTTCCATGGCTGCTTCTGCTGGCCACCGTCTACTTCCTACTCAACAGCTGGTTGGTGGCTATCGTCGTTGGCCTGCACAAGGGTCGCTCACCCCTATCCGTTTGGCGCCAGAGCTTTCTCTGGTTGTCGCTGAACTACTACAGCGGCGCATCCGTCGCGGCGTTGATTCTCCCTTACCTTGTGCAGGCGCCTGATGCCGCGTTTATGTACGTTGCGGGAGTCATACTTCCTGTCTTGGTCATCTCATACTTGACATTCAAAACCGCCCTTGGCCGAATCGAGGATGCGACCACCCATCTAAGCCAACTCAACAAGCTCTATCTCTCGACAATTGAAACTTTGGCAATGGCAATCGACGCCAAGGACCAGATTACACATGGACACATTCGTCGCGTCCAGCAGTACGCTGTCGGCCTAGCAAGGCATCTCGGTATTGTGGACCCAGCGCTGATCAGCGCCATCGAGGCAGCTTCGCTTCTGCACGACATGGGAAAACTCGCTGTTCCGGAGTACATCCTGAACAAGCCTGGGAAACTGACGCCTGCCGAATTCGAGCGAATGAAACTGCACGCCAGCATCGGCGCAGACATCCTTTCGGCTATTGATTTCCCGTACCCGGTTGTCCCAATCGTGCGCCACCATCACGAGAATTGGGATGGGACGGGTTATCCCGATGGCCTCCACAGCACTGCGATCCCAATAGGAGCCAGAATTCTTTCTGTGGTCGACTGCTTTGATGCACTCACTTCAGACCGACCGTATCGGCCGAGAATGGGTGACGCTGAGGCAATTCGCATTCTCCTCGCTCGCAGAGGGTCCATGTACGATCCCTTGATCGTAGACACGTTCATCGCAATACAGGCGCAGGGCGACCAATCCGTTCCAGTCTCAAGCATCGCGGAATCCTCGATTAGGTCGGTGAGAAATGAGGCCCGCGTCTCAAACTCAGCAGGATCGCTTGGAACGAACGCGCAAAGCCCAGCATCAGCGAGTCTCGACGAGATTGCCGCCAGCACCGAAGAAACTCTCGTGCTGTACGACCTCGCGATCGGCTTGAGCGGCCAAATACACCTTGGAGACGTGGGCGATGTAATCGCCAAACACCTACGACGAATCGTTCCCGCTTCGGACATCGTATTCTACGTTTACGAGGCTCAGGCTGACGACCTCGTATCGATGCACGCTGTGGGCAGCCATGCGGCTCACCTGGTAGGCCTTCGAATACCTCGAGGAGAAAGACTAACCGGCTGGGTGGCTGCGAACAAGCAGACGATCGTAAACGCAGATCCTGTTCTTGATCTTGGAGACGTGTCCAGGCTGTTGCGACCTCGCCTTAGAAGCTGTATTAGTACGCCCTTAGTGTCGAGTCAGGATCTAATCGGAGTTCTAACGCTCTACTCGGTTGATCCGGACTCCTTTAATGAGGACCACAAGAGGATTCTTGAGATAGTCGGGAGACAAGTGTCACACACTGTTCGTCAGGCCCTCACTTTCGAGCGATACAAAGCCACCGATCTGCGCGACACCGCGACAGGCTTGCCAAACATTCGCCACCTTGAGCGAATGTTTGCGGCCGCCAGTACTAACGTACAGCCGGAAGATAGAGTGTCCGTGATCTTTGTGACAATTCGCGAAGGCGGGATCCGACACGGCAACGCCATTGCGCCCGTGAGCGACCGAGCGGTTGAGGCTGTTGCCAGTGGAATTCGGAAGGCGCTCCGCGTCGGTGATCTGCTGTTTCGTTACGATGCCGACGAACTCGCAGTCTTACTGAGCCAAACCGATGCTGAAACCGCCAATCTGGTCGCGGACAGAACTCGGCTAACGCTAGTAGCAGAACTGTCTGAGCGGTCAGAGATCTTGCCAATCAGGGTCACCCTTGGCATCGCCACAGCTCCTGCGGACGGCGTATCCGTGAGTGACCTCGTCACAACGGCACGAGGACGAGAAGCTGCCGCTCATAAGTGGCTCTTCACCTTCTGCAATTCACTAATAGATCGATGGACGTGACCGCCCCTGCCGCTCGAGCTTTCCGCGAAGGTCGCCTGTTCGATTGCCTCGATCTTTTGCTTCGATCGCCCACTAAGTCTGAGTACGACTCCGTTCTCGCGGTTGAAGTTCTCAACCTACTCGGACCGAGTCGATGAAGCCGAGGCCGCAGCGCAACATCTCGTTCAAGCAAACAAGGTGCCGACGGTGCTATGGCAAGGTGCACGTCAGTCCTCGCGGACTGCATCTGGCATCGCGGCGAACTAGGTTCAGGTCTAGAACTTTACCAACTGGCTGCGCGATACGCCCACGACTCGAAGGACGTTTCGATCATCTGCCGAACAAACACTAAGCTGCTAGAACGAACATGTGACCGCACTGGTTTTGACAGTTCGTTTTCCCTTGCTGGCATCGTTAGACGGTCGGTTGCAAGGATCAGACGACCCTCAAGTTCATTCACATGTGCATCTGATCTTCGGGCGACTCGAAGCGAGGGCTGGTAGAGTCGAGGTCGCGCAGAGGCACTTTCATCTGGCGCGCGGTCTTCTGATCACCGACCCCAATGCCCACCTTTCGGCATCGATAGATCTTGATGAATCTGTAGCGCTGTGGCTTACAGGCGAAATCGCGTCGGCAATCGATCTCGCCGAACGCGGAGCGAAGAATGCAGCTCGTATTGGGTGGTCGAAGGGGTGCGTGGTCGGCTGGATCAACTTGGCGTGCCTTTATGCTTGTTCAGGCAGGTTGGAGGAGGCACACCATCAGATTCGAATGGCTTCCAAAGAGTCGTTCTCAAGCCCGAGTTCTCAACTCGCGCTTGCCGATACGAAGGCGAGGGCCTTGCTGGCTGCAGGGGACTACGGCGCTGTGGAGGCGACTCTTGCGGCAAGTCACAACGAACTTCAAGTTCAGCCATGGTACAGGCTGACGTTCGAACAGACGCGCATCGAGCTGCTCCTTAGGACGAGGCGGTGGAAAGAAGCGCTGGAAAAGTCGGACTCCTGCGTAACAGCCGCCCGCGACGCTAGACTGAACTCGCTTGTCATTGCTTTTAAGCTCGCCCGTGCTGAGGCTTTGGTTGAGTCCGAGGCGCTCACTGATCTCCGGGATCTTCCCCTCAACGAGAGTCACGAGAATTGGCCGCTAGGTTTGGTGGGAGGCTTTCATGCGGTGCTTAGTGCGGCTTTGAGGAGAAGCGCTAACTTGGAGCGAGCGGCTGCTCACAAGGCTCGTGCAATACGCGTACTTGAGGGCGCAGGTGACCTCATGACCGCGAAGCACGTCAGAGAGACCTCTGGACATGAGGCTGAACGCATCGTCGGAACCACACCGGGCGCCAGGGGGACCACCACCTCGACTCCGCGGTGGCACTCCTCGAGCTCTCCGGGCACCCGCACATCCTCGGGCGCGAGGCGTTTGCGATCCTGCAGGAGACGGGCTGCGCCGAGGCACTGGCGCTCGGGGCCCGCGGCGCTCGCGGCGTCCGCCTGGTCGCCGGCGACGGCTGGACCGACGCCGAGGCGCTCGCGGCCTTGCGGGCGGCGGGGCCGGATGACCTCATGCCTCTCGGACAGCATCGCGACGAAACCTGGGAAATCCTCGCGCGGCCGCGGCCCGAGCTCGACCATCGCTGCACGCTGGCGGCCATCCGCAAGCTCATCGCCAGCGCCTGCGCCCTCGATCAGTACCGCCGTGACGAGAAACAGCGGGCCGCGCTCTGGCCGGCCGAGGCCCTCGAGGGTGACGCCGAGAGTCTGTGGGTGTCCGAGCAGTCCATCGAGCTCCTCCACCTCGCCCGCCGCATCGCCTCGAGTCCCATGCCGGTCCTGCTCACCGGCGAGACCGGCACCGGCAAGGAAATGCTCGCGCGCGTGATTCATCGCGCGTCCAACCGCGCCGATCGGCCGCTCGTGCCGTTCAACTGCACGGCGGTCCCGCACGACATGCTCGAGAGCCAGCTGTTCGGCTATCGCAAGGGCGCGTTCACCAGCGCCGAGGCCGCCTTCCCGGGCGTCATCCGCAGCGCCAGCGGCGGCACCCTCTTTCTCGACGAGATCGGCGACATCGGCATCGACCTCCAGCCCAAGCTGCTGCGGTTCATCGAGCAGCAGGAGGTGCACCCGCTCGGCGAGGCCCAGGCCGTCAAAGTCGACGTCCGCATCATTGCCGCCACCAACGCCAACCTCGATGACCTGGTCGCGCAGGGCCGCTTTCGAGAGGATCTGCTCTACCGCCTCAAGATCCTGCCGCTCCACCTGCCGCCGCTCCGCGAACGGCGCGAGGAGATTCCGGCGCTCCTCCAGCATTACTTGCAGAAGTTCGGCGACGAGCAGAAGAAGGGCCGCGTCACGCTCAGCGACGAATCGCTCGAGTACCTGCTGCTCTACTCGTGGCCCGGCAACATCCGCCAACTCGCCAACGAAGTGCGACGCATGATCGCCCTCGCCGAGCCGGACGCCACGGTGACCCCGGCGCTCCTGTCGCCCGAGATTCAGGCCTCCCGCCGCACGCTCCCCGCCGCCGACGCGCCGGCCGAGCCCGAGATTCGCCTGCGCCTCGATCAGCCTCTCCCGGTCGCCGTCGACGCGCTCGAGCAGACCCTCGTCCGCCACGCGCTCGAACGCTCGCACGGTCGAGTCGAGGAAGCCGCGCGAATCCTCGGCATCTCGAGAAAAGGATTGTTCCTGAAGCGTCGAAGATGGGGGCAGCGGCAGGCGTCGTAGGCCGAAGTCCGCCTCCTGACTCCTACCTCCCCAGCACCTGCTTCGCCTGCTTGTTGTGCCGGATGACGTGGGCGGTTGCCCACTCGGCGACCTGATAGAGGTTGATGGCGCCGCCGACGATCGGGCTGCTGATGCCGTGGCCGGCGCCGCGGTCGGGCGTGACGGCGTCGAGCGCGCGCGCGAGCTGCATGCCCGAAGCTTCGAGCGCCGCGATCGCCTCCATGCGCGTGACGCCCGCAGGCGGCTGGAAGGCGGGCGGCGCCTCGAGACGCTCGGCGACGGCTGCCGCGATCTCGCCCCACGGCCGTTCGGCGAACCCCGACTGCCAGCGGCTGCGCCCCGGGAAGGTCGCCCGAGATGAAGCCGGCGAAACGCGTCGTCACCCGCGCCACATGCCACCCGATCTGGGCCGCCGACCAGCCGCCGCCCTCCGGCACGCGCCGCGCCGCCTCGTCCTCCGACCCGCGCAGGCGCGCCACGAGCCGCTCGTTCGCCTCGGCAAACGACTCCCGCAGGTGGCCGACACGAACGCGGTGGGCGGCGAGGGGGTCCATGTGCTGTGATTGTTGGGTTCAGGGTTCAAGGTTCCGGGCTCTAGGCTTTAGGCTTTTGCCTTGAAGAGCATTCAGACCAATCGCGCGACTGGGATCTCGATGCTCTTCCTGGAGCCCTGAGCCGAGAGCCGAGAGCCCTAACGCACTCCCCCGAAAAACGACGGAATCGGCATGTCACGCATGGTGTGCAGGCCGGGCGCAACCTCGAGAATCTTCGGCAGCGAGTTGACCACGATCGACGCGGTCGCGATGTCGCCGTGGACGCCGCCCGCGATCTTCATCTTCAGCGCCGGCGATCCGGTGATCTCCACCGAGTCGAAGGATTCCGGCGCGCCGAGATACGCCTCCATGTGCAGCGTAATCACGGGCGTGCCGTTGCGGTAGCCGACCCCGTCCTGCTCGATGCCGCAGACATACCCGGCGTCGACGGCGAGGTACTCGCTCGCGACGGTCTCGGTGGCGATGCGCGGCCGGATCTCGTCGGTGATTCGATCGAGCTTCCAGCCGAGCGCATCGGCAATCATCGAGACGGACTCGGCCAGGCCGACGTGCCGCACGCTGCCCTCGTCCACCTTGCGCTGAAACTGGTCGCGCGTCAGGCCGGCGCCGATCTTCTGCTGGAACGGCAGGCGCCGGATCCGCGCGTCCTGCACGCGGTCGATGCGCAGCGCCTCGACGCGCTCGCAGACGCCGGTCAGCGTGATCGGCAGCGCGTCCATGACGAACCCGGGATTGACGCCCGTGCCGAGCACGGCCACCTTGGCCTTCTTCGCAAGCTGATGAATCGCCCGCGCGTAGCGCAGGTTGCCCTTCGTCGGATACGCCAGCTCCTCGGTCGTCGACACGATCGGGACCTTGAGCTTCAGCACCGCCTCCATCTGCGGCAGGACCTTCTTCATCGACGAGCTCGTGCACATCACGACGACGTCGGGCTTGGTCGACTTGATCGCCTTCTTCGCATCGTCGGACACCTTGACCCGCAGCGTCCGGCCCACGCCGGCCACCTCGCCGAGGTCCCTCCCCACCTTGGCCGTGTCGATGTCGACCGCGCCGACAATCTTGAATCCCTTGCGCGCCGCGACCTGCTTGACGACGGCCGCACCGATTGGCCCGAGTCCGAAGTGAAGGACCTTGATGGGCCCCGTTCCTGACGCCATGTGTACGCTCCTGACGATAGATAAGAGTCCGAGCCGGGGATTATAACGCTTGGCTCAGGGCTCAGGGCTCAAGGCTCAGGCAAGAGCTTTCAGATCCTCAATCGCTCGACTAGGCGCTCAAGGCTTTTGCCTGAGCCCTGAGCCTTGAGCCCTGAGCCCCCGTGATACGATTCCGTCCGTGTTCGGGCGAATCGTCGCCGTTGCAGGCGTCGCCGGCTGCGTGGCCCTTCTGGCGCTGGCGGGCGCCGGCGCCTACCAGCAGCCGGAAGCGCGGCCGACAGAGCCACGGGATCCGACGCGGCCGACGGCCGTGTCGCCTCCGCGGGCATCATCGCGCAACGCGAGCTACACGATCACGGCGCGGCTCGATCCGGCGAGCCGCACGCTCACGGGCGAGCAGCTCCTCACCTGGCGCAACACCTCGACGATTCCGGCGACGAGCCTCCGCTTCCACCTGTACTACAACGCCTGGCGCAATACCCGATCGACGTGGATGCGCGAGATCGCGCTCGCGGACGCATCGGACGCGGCCGATCGCCCCGAAGGTGACTGGGGCTGGATCGACGTCACGAGCTTGAAGCTCGTCGGCACGAGCGGCGCGCCAGTCGACGTCACTTCGGCGATGCGCTTCATCGCTCCAGACGATGGGAACCTGGATGACCGCACCGTGGCCGAGGTGCCGCTCGCGGCGCCGGTGGCGCCGGGCGACACCGTCAACGTCCAGATCGCCTGGTCCTCGCGCGTCCCGCGCACTTTCGCCCGCACGGGCGCGATCGGCAATTACTACTTCCTCGGCCAGTGGTTTCCCAAGATCGGCGTGCTACAGGACACGGGCTGGAACTGCCATCAGTTCCACGCCGCGACGGAATTCTTCTCCGATTTCGGCATCTACGACGTGCGATTGACCGTCCCCACCGGGTGGATCGTCGGCGCCACCGGAATCGAGCGCGGGCGGCGCGACGAAGGCGATCGGACGACGACGCATCATTATCATGCGGAGGACGTCCACGATTTCGCCTGGACGACGAGCCCCGACTACGTGGAACGGATCGAGCGGTTCGGCCACGAGGGGCTCCCGGCCGTGTCGATGCGGCTCCTCCTCCAGCCCGAGCACGTCCGCCAGGCGGACCGCCACTTCAACGCCACGCGCGCGGCGCTCCGCTACTACGGCGAGTGGTTCGGCCCGTATCCGTACGCGAACATCACCGTGATCGACCCGGCCTGGCAGAGCGGGGCGGACGGCATGGAATACCCGATGCTCTTCACCGCGGGCACGCGATGGCTGGCGCCCCGCACCGTGGCGGAGCCGGAAGGCGTGACGGTCCACGAAGCCGGGCATCAGTTCTGGTATGGGCTCGTCGCGACCAACGAGTTCGAGCACGCGTGGATGGACGAGGGGTTCAACACGTTCTCGACCGCGCGGGCCCTCGAGCAGTCGTTCGGACCTGAGCTACTACTCGAAGCGCTACTTCGGCGGGTTCGTCCCGTGGGTGTTCGACGACCTGCCGCTCAACCGCGCCACGGTGGGCAACCGCCTCAACGGCTACCGCAAGGCGGCGAACGCCGATACGCCGTCGACGCCGACGTGGCGCTACTGGCCAGGCACCGCAGGGGCGATCACCTACAACAAGACCGCGCTCTGGCTCAACACGCTCGAGCGGATGCTCGGGTGGGAGACCCTGCAGAAGATCCTGTCGACCTACTTCGCGCGCTACGCGTTCAAGCATCCCGAGCCCAGGGACTTCTTCGCGGTCGCGAGCGAAGTCAGCGGCCGCGATCTGACGTGGTTCTTCGATCAGGTCTATCGGAGCTCGAGCGTGTTCGACTACGGGGTCGATGTCTTCACGAGCGAGCACATCTCGGATCGCGGCTACTTCGGGGACGCGGGCCGCCAGAAGTTCGCGGCCGACGAGCGCTCCGGAGATCTCTACCGCACGACGCTCGTCGTCCGGCGCAGCGGCGACGGCGTGTTTCCGGTCGCCGTCCGCATCGTCTTCGAGAACGGTCAGGAACAGCGCTGGCTGTGGGATGGCCGCGAGCGATGGCGGACCTTCGAAGTCGACCGGCCTGTCCGCGCCGTCACCGCCGAGGTCGATCCCGAGCGCGTCCTGCTGCTCGACGTGAACTACACGAACAACTCGCGATCGCTCGCGCCGAAGACGAACGCCGCGGCGCGCAAGTGGTCGCTGGCGTGGCTCATCTGGCTGCAGGATCACCTGCTGACGTATGGCTTCTTCATCTGACACCGCGGACGACACGGACACCACGGACCGCGTGATGCAGACGACGTCGAGAAGCGCATGACGGCCTCCTCCGCCTGGCGTGACGGCGTGCAGCGGGTCAATCGCGCCCCGATGGTGCTCCTGGGGATGTACGCGCTGACGCTCTTCGTGGCGCTTCCGCTCTCGGTCGCGCTCCGCGGCATGATCGCGGCGCAGCTCGGCGACAGCGTCGTGGCCGAGGCGGCCGCGTCGGGCGCGACCTACGACTGGTGGCAGGAGTTCTCGGCGCAGGCGACGGGCCTCGGCACGACCTTCGTCCCGTCGATCATCGGATTCGGCGCCGTCCTCGACAACCTCGACGCCTTCCTCGACAACCTGCCGATGGCCTCGACCATCGCCGGCGCCACGGCGGCGTGGCTCGTCCTCTGGTCGTTCCTGAGCGGCGGCGTCCTCGATCGCTACGCGCGCATGCGGCCGACCCGCGCGCCGGGATTCTTCAGCGCGTGCGGCACGCATTTCTGGCGGTTTCTCCGGCTCGGGCTCGTGGCGTGGCTCGCCTATTGGACGCTCTTCGCGCTCGTCCACCCGTGGCTCTTCGACGACGTCTACCCGTGGGCGACGCACGACATGACCGCGGAGCGGTCGGCGTTCGCGGTGCGCGTGCTCTGTTACCTCTTCTTCGGCACGCTGCTCATCGTCTGCAACCTGGTCTTCGACTACGCGCGCATCCGCATCGTCGTCGAGGATCGCCGGAGCGCCATCGGAGCGCTCGTCGCGGGCGCGCGGTTCGTGCGCCGCCATCCGGCCACGCTTCGGCTGTATCTGCTCAACGGCGCCTGCTTCATGCTGCTCGCGCTCGTCTACGCCCTCGTCGCCCCTGGCGCACCGGCCGGCATGGCGATCTGGATCGCGTTGGCGCTCGGGCAGATCTACATCCTGCTGCGTCACTACGTGAAGCTGCTCTTCTACGCGTCGCAGGTATCGTACTTCCAGGGGAGCCTCGCCCACGCCGCCTATACCGCCGCGCCGCCTGTCGTGTGGCCCGACTCGCCGGCGGCCGAGTCGATCGGGAACCTGTCATGAACGACATCGTCGACTGGCTGCGGCAGCGGGCGACGGCGGCGACGGCACGCGGGTTCGTGGTCGGGCTGAGCGGCGGGATTGACTCGGCGGTCGTGGCCCGGCTGTGCCAGCTCGCGATCCCAGGACAGGTCGCCGGCGTCATCATGCCGTGCCGGAGCGATCCGCGCGACGAGGCGGATGCGACGATGGTGGCGGATGCGTTCGGTCTTCCGGCGATCCGCATCGATCTCGAGCCGGCGTACGATGCGCTGGTGGCGGCGACGCGCGACGCGCTGGGCGAGGTGCCGGCCGAGATGCGGCCGCCGGCCGACGAGGCAGCCGGACGCGTGGCCCTTGGCAACGTGCAGCCACGGCTGCGGATGGCTACCTTGTATTACCTCGCCAACTCGCTGAACTACCTCGTGGCCGGCACCGGGAACCGCAGCGAGCTGACGATCGGCTACTTCACGAAGCACGGCGACGGCGGCGTGGACGTGCTGCCGATCGGCCATCTGCTCAAGAGCCGGGTGCGGACGCTCGCGCAGGAACTGGGCGTGCCCCAGGCGATCATCGACAAGCCGCCGAGCGCGGGGTTGTGGCTCGGCCAGACCGACGAGGCCGAGATGGGCTTCAGCTATGCCGACCTCGAACGGTATCTGTCCGACGGTCCGGAAGGCGTCTCACCCGCGCTCGCGCTGCGCCTGGAGCGCCTGATCCGCGCGACCGAGCACAAGCGGAGCATGCCGCCGACGCCGGAATAACCGGGGACACTCAACCTTGAGTGTCCCCACCCTCAAAATTGTAATCGGGGACACTCAACCTTGAGTGTCCCCGCCGTTTTACGAGGCGCCTCTACCCTGTCCCCACGCCAAGCCCCATCGCGGCGGGCGTCGGCTCCTGAACCTGCGGCGTGACCGCCTCGCCCTTCAGCCGGCGCCGGGCGGCCCGTACGCTCTGCTTCAGCACCGGATCCGCGTCGTTGTCGAACCTGTCCAGCTCGCCTTCGAGCGATCGCAGCTGCAGCGCGCCGACGGCGTAGATTGCGCTCGAGCGCAGCCACGGATCCTCGCTCGAGAGCAGCGTCTCGACGGCCTGCTCGGCGGTGTCGAGCGGCGCGCCGACGAGACGGTTGGCAATCGCGATCCGCTCGTCGATTGACACCTGCCCATCGAGCAGCGGCACGAGCAACTGGCGCAGATCCGGATCGAGCACGTTGTCGAGCAGTTC
>CAVZMJ010000019.1:0-162917 GCA_963776315.1 uncultured Acidobacteriota bacterium | reverse complement strand
GAAAACACGCCTTGTCTTTCTTGCCGGCATTCTCGCGTTCGCGGCCGCAGCCGCCATCGCCCAGGCCCGGCGACGCCTCCGGCGGCCGGTCAGGCGCCCGCGGCACCCGGCGGACGTGCGGGGCGGCGGACGCGGCGGGCCGGCCATCGTGTCGCCGCAGATCGAAGCCGACGGACGCGTGACGTTCCGCATCTCGGCGCCGCAAGCGACGACGGTCACCGTGGGCGGCGACATCAACGGCAGTCTGGTGCCGGAGCCGGCCGCGCCGGCCCGCGCCTGCGCCGCGCCCCGCCGGCCGCTCCGGCGCGCCGCCGGCCGGGGCGCGCGGCGGCGGACGCGGCGGGCCGCCGGCCGTGACGATGGTGAAGGGCGAGAACGGCGTGTGGTCGCGGCACGACGATCCGCGCCGTCAAGCCCGGCGCGTGGCGCTACACCTTCAACGTGGACGGCGTGACGACCGTCGATGCGCGCAACGTCAACGTCTCGCCGAATCAGACGCAGGTGCAGAGCATGCTCGTACGTGCCGGGCGACTTCTCCGAGACCCGCGACGTGCCGCACGGCGCCGTCGCGTCCGTGCGCTACGTCGCCTCGGCGCTCGGCAACGCGCGGCGCGAGATGTTCGTCTACACGCCGCCCGGCTACGAGAAGGGCACGTCCAGCTATCCGGTGCTGTATCTGATCCACGGCGGCGGCGACACGGCCGTCTCGTGGTCGACGGTCGGCCGCGCCAACAACATCCTCGACAACCTGATCGCCGAGAAGAAGGCCAAGCCGATGATCGTCGTGATGCCGTCCGGCTGGACGCCGTCCGGCGGACAGGTGATGACGTCGGACGCGACGAAGGATCCGTTCAACGACGAGATGATGAAGGACATCATCCCGTTCATCCAGGCCAACTACCGCACGCTGGCGACGCCGGAGAACCGCGCGCTGTCGGGGCTGTCGATGGGCGGCATCCAGACGCTGAACACCGGCCTGCACAACCTCGGCACGTTCCGCTACGTCGCGGTCATGAGCTCGGGCTGGACGACCGAGGACGATCGCGACTTCTTCTACAAGGCGGAGGCGGCGAAGATCCCGACCTACAACAAGCAGCTCAAGCTGTTCTGGTGGGGCTGGGGCGAGACCGACATCGCGCGCGCGAACGGCCTGGCGGTCATCGAGAAGTTCAAGAGCCAGGGCGTGAAGATCGAGACGATGGAGACGCCCGGCGGCCACGAGTGGACGAACTGGCGGATCTATCTGCACGAGGTCGCGCCGAAGCTGTTCAGGTAGTAGGGACGGCATCACGACCGCGCAAACGCCGAGCGAGGCGCACACAGAGGCTCAACGCTATCCGCCAGATTCGCACGCCCTCAATGCGGCGCGCACCTGCGTGAGATGGCGCCTTCTCTCTCTTGATGAAGCTAATCATGACGGTCTTTCCTGGCCCTAGAAGCTCAGGAAGCACTGCCTCTGCCTCTCTAATCCCTTCTTCGGTCTTGCGGATGTTCTCTCTCGGATGGGCTGACACCAATCAGTGGGCATGGCTCTACTCCTCAACAGAGATTCGCACGTCAGCTGTCTGCTGCAGAGACCACCGCGTCCTGGACTTCAACCCCACACGGACCCGCCAACTCGTTACCACTCGCAGGGCGGAGTCCTGGAATCGTTGGTGCTCGAGCGCATGATGGGCTGTCCCGTGCCGAATGCAAGCCTTCGCTCTTCACTTCGACCCGGACCGCGGCCTTCTTCTGCGCTGCGTGTAGAGAGACCTCCGGCAGGCGCTCCACGTCGGAGTGCCACCAGGCGTGTTGCGCCAAGTCGACGCTGGTCATGGAGGGCCCGATCCCGTAGGCGTGGATACCCCGAGCGCGAAGCCCTGCCATGTTGGTGGCCGCGGTCATATGGCGAGAACATCGGTCGGACGCTCCTCTAGCGCACTTCCTGGGACCCCAATGCCATCTGCTCCGCCTCGTCGCGAGCCAGCGCCGGCAAGCTGAACGAGAACGTCGTGCCCCTGTCGGCCTTGCGGGATACGCTGACGGCTCCGTCGTGCGCGTTCATGATCGTCTGACAGATGGCGAGCCCGAGTCCCATACCGTCGGGCTTGGTCGTGTAGAACGCCTCGAACATGTGCGGCAGCTGATCGTCGGTCAGCCCGACACCGTCGTCTTCGACAACGACCGTGACCGCGCCGTCGCTCACCGCGGTGCGAATCCGCACCGGCTTGACCGTCAGCTCCTCGCGCTCGAGCGCTTCGAACGCATTCATCAACAGATTGAGCGTGACCTGCTGCAGCTGGACCCGATCGCCGAGCACCTGCGGCAGCTCTGGGGCGAGGTCCAGATTCGAGCGCGATGCGGCGGGACACGATGTCCCCGTGCAGCACCTTGATGACCTCGCCGATGCTGTCGTTGATGTCGACCGGAGCGTATTCGGAGCCGTCCTTTTTCAACAGGCTCCGCAGACGTCGCACGACTTCGGCCGCGCGCTGATTGTCAGCGACGATGTCGCCGAGCGCAGCGCGAAGCTCGGCAAGGTCGGGTACGGGCGCGGCGATGAGCCGCCGCGCCGCCTGCGCGTTGGTCCTCACCGCCGCCAGCGGCTGATTGATTTCGTGCGCCAACGATCCGGTCAGCGCCGCGAGCGTCGTCACGCGGCCGACGTGCGCCAGCTCGTCACGCAGCTCGCGGGCCTGCAATTCGGCGCGGCGGCGCTCGGTGATGTCGCGGACGATGCTGAGTACCTTGTCGTCGTCGCAGCGGACGACCCGAGCTTCGTAGTACTCCTCGTCGCCCTCGTGACTTGGCATCGAGTATTCGAGCGTCGCTGTGTCGTCGGACGCCATCGCCCGCGCGAAGCACTGCAGAAGCCCCTCGGCGACGTCGGGTGGCAGCACGTCCCGCATGTGCTTGCCGAGAAACGCCTCTGGCGGAGCCGTGAGCCGCTCCGCATCTTTGGCGTGAAAATCGAGGAACACGCCATCCCTGCTCAACACAAACATCCAGTCGGGCAGGGCACGGAGGACAGCGCGGTGACGCGCCTCGGCCTGTTTCCGCGCGGTGATGTCTTCCGCCACCGACAGCACGCAGCGCTCGCCGTCGAAATCGAGCGTATCAGCCGTGTAGAGGACAGTGATGATTTGTCCCGATTTCCTCCGGAGTCGCACTTCTCGCGGCGCGACGCGTCCGTGCGCTTCGAGTTCTGCCATGGCGCTCGCGCGCTCTTCAACGTCGACCCAGAGTCCGAGCGTCCTCGTGTCCGCACCGATGAGCTCCTGGCGCGCATAGCCGGACTCACGGATCAACGCGTCATTGACGTCTACGATCGTGCCGGTACCGAACCGCGTGACCGACATCGCGCACGGGTTCGAACGAAACGCGGCGGCGAAGTTCTCCTCGGACCGCTGGAGCGCCTGCTCTGCCTTGCGGCGCACTTCGATCTCTGCCTGCAGCGCAAGGTTCTCGCCGTCGACCTGCTGGCGATGGGTGACGCTTTCCTCGAGCGCCTCTTTCGAGCGTTGATAGTCCTCGACGAGCAACAGCACCAGGCCGATGCAGCTGCCATAGACGTTGGCCAGGTCGATCCAGAAGAGCTGAGGCCGCAACGCGAGGAACGTGTCAACGGCCGAGCCGGGATCGGCCCCGCCCCTCATGACCCGAGCCACGAGTGCAAGCCCATAGAGTGCCTGCGTCGAGCCATAGAGAAGGCAGACGCTTCCGGTGAGCAGGCCGGCGAGGGAACGCACTCGTCGCCACTCGGAGAGGAACACCCAGGTGCAGAACAACAGCGCTCCGCCGAGAGCCAGCGACCGGGGCGCGATGCGCACGAAATAGCTCTCGCGGACATCGGTCCACCCCATTGACAGGAGCATGACGCTGACGCCGATGAGCGGGAAGATGATGAGTCCGAGGCCTAACTCGCGCGGCGTGGGACGGCCTGGAGACCGAAAGCTCAACGCGCCGAAGACGAGGAGTGGCGGAGGCAGGAATCCCAGCAGCGAGCTGAGACCGGTCACCGCCACCCTGGTCGGCGTCCACTCGGCTTCCAACTGCAGTGCGACCGTGCCGACGATGATGCAAAGACCGAGGAACGTCCACGCCCAGGCCCACCATTTGAACACCGGGCGATCGTCGAGCCGCGCGTGCAGCGACCAGAGCAGCATCACCGCCCCGATGGTGATTGACGCCTGGACGACGGCCATGGTCGGTAGATGGCTCATATTGTGGGGGCAACAGCCCGCCGTCCCATAGCCTACTCGAAGGCGCGCGGCTCCGGCCACAGCTTCAGAATGTGGCGATGGGATGGAGCCGATCCCGGGGAATTCGGTTGCCCGGGATCGGCTGGTCGGTCGTGTGGTCGCGAATCATCGGGACGAGCCCCGTTGTTATCGGTGCTCTGCGAGAAATCGCCCTGCCGCTCGAGCAGCGTCGGGACGCGGAACCGGCGCCCCGCCGCTCGTCCGCGGCCGGTCCCAGGAGGGTCTATTACTTGAGCGCAGGGTAAAGTTTTGCCGTGCCCTTGTCTCTGCCAAGCTCACGAATATGCTCGACGGTCCGAGGCAGGGCCTCGCTAGAGGTCTTGACCCTCCAGAACTTGTCCATTTGACTCAAGTTTCCTGGGTCAAGACCGTCCCCGCGTCAGCGAGGCGTTATCAAGAATGTGACCTGGCGAGGCGGAGCCTCGTGGGTCTCGGGCGCCCCCAGAGCTACCCTCCAGCCTCGCTAGAACAACCGTAGCGTTATTGGCAAACGTACATTGCCCGGAACTGGGATCGGCATCGGGAAAACCTGGGAACGGAAAATAAAAACTCTGACGTATGCTGGTAGCCACCGTGCCGGTAACGACCGCTGGGCAACGGACATTTATCGACAAATCCGGAGCTGTCACGTTGTGGATGCGGGTGTTGCTGCCGACGTCGAAGGACGCGGTGCCGCCGAAGGCGGACCGCGCGAGCAAGTCGTCGAATGAGCAGAACCGGCAGGCAAGGAAACCGACGCCCTGCACGTTCGTGAACAAACTGAACGGAAACAGGAAGCCCTCGATTGTCCCGTTCTTCACCCTGATACCAGTTGGGCCGCCGGGCCCTTCGTAGATGATTCCCCGCGATGGCGAGAGCTGAGGCTGCGGGTAGCTCGTGGCCATCGTGAATCCATTCAGGTCGATGGACACGTTCGCGGTCGTGATGACGATGCCAACCTCTGGCGAAGGAACGGTGAGGTTTCCGGACAACTTGTAGCTTCCGGACCGGCTGATGGTGATAGGGAAGCCCGGAGCGTCACCAGGCGTCACGTTGCCAGCCATAGCTTTGGCCTGGTCGATCAGCACCTGGCCGTCGACAGCGTACGCGATGGTGGTGTAGGCGCCAACGAGAATTGTCAAAACAATCCAACGGAGCTTGAGCGAGTTCATGCTGTCTGACCTCCCGAAGAGGGCGATGCCCTCACGAGCCAACCGAGACGAGACCTCAATCCAGGATTCTGGCACTGCGACGGTGCCCACGTCGGAGACGCAGGGCTGCCAGCCCCGTTGCGAACAGCGCCAGGGTTGCGGGCTCTGGCACTGGAGTGACCGAGACGCACCCATTGACGCAGGTCAACGAGGTAATCTGCCCATCGATCTGCACCTGGTTGCCCCCGACGTTCCCGTTGAGAAAGAGCGTCGCGAATTCGAAGGCGTCGAACGGTGGTGCATCCGTCGGAAGTAACGCGTTCTGGAACACCAAGGCGTCCCAATCCTCCAGTTTCAGGCTGAGCTCGAAGGGGTCAGTGCCGCTCGTGTTCTGCGCGAAGACCGTATAGAAATCGGTGCCGACAAAGTCGTTTCCGACGCCGATGTTCAACAGGTCAGACGCGGTGAACGTATTGCCCCCGATCGAGATCGACAGCGTTCCGCCTGCTGACGAGTACGACCCTCCGTTGACGGAAGGGTCACCGTCCGGCGCGGCCGAGTCGAATAGATAGCTTCCCGAGAAAAGCGTCCCGGAGGCGATGCTGCCGCCGAACGGGTCGCTGGGATCCAACAGGGGATCCTGGCTCACGATCCCAGTGAAATTGAACGTCACTGGCGACGCGTACGCGACGGTCGCTCCAGCGACTACGAAAACAGCCATCAGCGGCGCGCGCAACCAGTGTTTCATGATTTTCTTGTGTTGGATCCCCGCCGAGTCAGTGGTCACTAGCGAGCGTCCTCGAGAATCGAGCACGCCGTAGTACCTCTCGACGGCCGGCGAGCCGCCGTGGCCAGCACCTACGATGCCAGTCGCGGCGGGTAGCAATATCAATGCCTACGAGTGCCGAACACGATTTCGTTCAGGAGGCCCGCGTAAGTGTGATGTGCGAGACGCTTTAGAGGGAACCCCTGAGATGTTCGCGGGCGTGAGGAACGCGTGCCGTGCGACGACAAAGTCGCGCGTGAGGTTGTCAAATGTTTGTGTCAGCGAAGCCTTAGAAGGGGTGAGAACGCCCGACTCCGGCGACGACGTGGTCAGACACTGGACTGGTCACACCCGATCACCGCAACTGGTCATGAACCTCGACGCGGCTTCATGGCTCGCGGTGACCGGGCAGGCCAGGAACGCTGTCGCGCCCGCGCTAGAAGCGCGCAGCCTTCTTCGAATACCAGATCCCGTGCGGGCGGCCCTCGCCGGGGTACTCCCACCAGTTCACGATCTGCCGCGTGCGCACGTCGACCACCACGACGCCGCCCTTGTTGGGCGGGAGGCCCCTGTCGTAGGTGGCGAATACAAAATGGCCATTCGGCGTCATCACCGCCAGGTCACCGAACGATCCGGTGGCTGCGATTGGGACCAACTGAACCAACGGCGTACCAGTGTCGACCGATTCGGTGTCGACGAAACCCAGGTTGGCCGGGCTCCCTCGCAGGCTGAGCACCAGCGTGCGCTCGTTAGGTGTCAGCATCATCGACTCGGGTTGAACGCCGACGGGCACCGATGCCGTAATGGCAGGGGTGTCAAGGTCAAGGTCGATGCGTTTCACCGAACCGTCGCCCCGCGACGATACCCACAATTCGTCGCCGGACCTCGAGGCGACCACTTCCTCTGCCCTGAGAATGTTCGGGATGCTGAAATCGATTTCGCCTGTCTCGAGATCGATGCCGGTGAGCTCGTTTCCAGTGTCATGTGCCACGTAGAGCTTGTCGTGCTGGGGGGTGACGCCATGCGATCGGGCGGCGGGGTTCTTGCTGGTGGTCATGTAGGTGACCGAATGGTCGCGGGTGTCTATGGCCGCATACTGGGGAGCTCCGACCGCGCCGGACACTGGGTGCGACTGCAGACTGACGTAGATGGTGCGACCGTCGAGGCTGGGTTCGAGGTGGTGCGGCAGCGGCCTGACCGCGATCGATTCAGTGGCGAGCGTCTCCATATCGACGGCTGTCACCGCGTTGTCCGATTCTGCAGTGATGTACGCCTTCTGGGCTTGCTCGGAAATGCAGATGTCATGAGCGCCTGCCCCGACCTGCAGCGTTTTCAGTAGCTCCCCCGTCCCCGCGTCGAAGATCGCCAGCTGACCGAGGTCGCGGTTGACGACCCAGACCGTACCTTTCGGACGGTCCCGTTTGCCGTGGCCATGGGCACCCTCGAGCGCGGGGCTGCCGAAGGTTGTCAGGACATCCGCTGACGTCCCGGACAAGGAGGCGATGGCGATCGCGGCGGCGACGATGGAAAGGCGCGTGACGCGCCCCACGGACGATGCAGTGCTTGTCGTGCTTTTCATGCTTTCCATGGCGAGCTCTCCTTGGCTGGAAACCAGCGGCCCGGAACTCACCGGCCACTCTCCTGATAGGTACGCGGATTCGCCCGCCCGGCCGTATCATTGGCGGAAGTCTCGGCATAGAATCTGCGAGGCTGCGCCCGAGACCCTGAGGCTCCGCCTCGCTATGGAGGATTTATTGATAACGCCCCGCTGACGCGGGGACGGTCTTGACCCGGGAGAAACGTGACTCATTAGGCGCTGGACCTCGCGCCGGACGCCCGCGTCGCCTTCGTCAAGGCGCGGGCGGGGGATGCGCACGTCTTCGAGGAAGTCATGTCCCTGTTGCACACATATCCCGCCGCGGCGGGCTTCCTGAGCACACCGCCAGACTCCGCGCAGGTGAGGGCGGTCGTCGCGCGCCTCCAGGCCGGCGACGAGCTCGGACCGTTCCGGATCACCAGCCTGATCGGCGTCGGCGGAATGGGGGAAGTCTACCGCGCGTGGGACACGCGGCTGGACCGCCAGGTGGCGATCAAGGTGCTGCCGCAGATCTCAACCGTTGATGCCGCTGGGCGCGAACGGTTCGAGGCCGAGGCGCGGGCGATCTCCAGGTTGACCCAGCTGATCCGCCTTGACCAATCATGACCTGCCGTGACTATAATCGGTCATGAGCAACGTCCGAATCGCGGAGCTGAAGGCGCGACTCAGCGAGCATCTGCGATCGGTGCGCAACGGTACGACGCTCACGGTGCTCGACCGAGATACGCCCGTCGCCCGGATCGTTCCCTACGCGGCGCAACCACTCGAGATCCGGAAAGCGAAGCGGAGCCTACGCGATTTGAAGCTTCCGCCCAAGCCCTCGAGGCGCACCAACAGCGTCGCCGTCCTCGTTGAGGACCGACGCCGCCGATGACCGCGTATATCGACACGTCGGCCCTGCTTCGCATCGTCTTACGTGAGCCGGGCGCTCTCGAGGACTTGCGTTCGTACCAGGCACTCGTGTCCAGCGAGATCGTTGCCGTCGAGAGCGCACGCACCATCGACCGGCTTCGGATTCAGGGCTCACTGACGACGGAGGAGGCGGCGGAACGAATACGCGCCGTCAATGAATGGCTCGAAGCGATTGACCTGGTGCTCCTGCGTCCGCCAGTGCTGAGCCGTGCGAGCGAGCCGATGCCCATGCCGATCGGCACGCTCGACGCGATTCACCTGGCCACGGCACTAATCTGGCGGGACCGCGTGGGACCTTTGCCGGAGATGGCCACGCACGATGCGGCGCTTGGCGCTGGGGCGCGTGCCTTCGGCTTCGACGTTCGCGGTACTTGAGCAAACCGCTGTTGGGCGCTTGGAACGCCACTTTCTCTTCAACGTAAGCTGAACCGGACTAATACCCGTAGTGAGGACCCCGACTCTGCCGGGGAGGCAGCCACCGCGGAGCCGCACGAATCCCACTCTCTCCGCCATCCTTCGCTCTCTTGTCACAAGAAGGATCCCCGCCGGAGCCACGTCGCGGCGAAGGCGCTACCCACGCCGCGCGAGGCGCCGGATCGCGAGCCCGCCGAAGATCACCGTCACGCCGACCAGCACCGCCGCCGAGATCGCCGGCGAGATGAAGCTGAACTCCGAGACGCCGGCAGACCCGAGCGCCACCTGGTTCAGGTGAAACGCCGGCCAGACGACGGCCCACCGCTCGAGAAACTTCGGCAGCGGAATGAACAGCCCCGAGAGCCACAGCATCGGCAGGAAGAGGAGGTTCGCGAATGCGGGTGCGGCGGACCCCGAGACGTAGGCGCCGATGAACAGCCCAATCGCGGCGAACGGAACCGAGCCGACGACCATGACCACCGTCATGATGGCCAGCTGCGACGCCGAGAGGTTGATCTTGCCCGCGACGAGTGCTGCCACAATCATCGTGCTCATCGCCGCGGCGGCAAACACCATCCCCATCGTCATCTTGGCAACGAGGTAAGCGCCGCCAGGCGCCGGCAGCGCCCGCTTCAGCTTGAGGAACCCGGCATCGCGCTCGATCGCCAGGACGCAGCCGACGCCGAACAGCGCCGGTCCCATGACGGCGAATACCGAGAACCCTGAGAACAAGTAGTCGGCGATACCTGGCTGTTTCGCCACCGCCGGCCCGGCGAGCATGACGCCGAAGAACAGGTACACCGGTACGGGCAGCACCAGAAAGGGAATCGAAAAGCCTGGCGACCGCAGCATGCGCAGCGACTCGTACTTGATCTCCGTGATGTAGGCGCGCAGGATGCGGCGAATCGACATCAGGCCGCCTGTCGAGAGCGCGACGGAGTGGGAGACGGTCAGGGCATTCATCACGCAGCCTCCTTGGTGAGCTCGACGAAGGCCTCCGCGAGGCCGGCGTGGCGGATTTCGACATCGCGGACCGACGGGTCTGCCGCCAGCAGCTGGCGCAGCACGCGCTCGCCGTCGATGACGGTGATCTGGAGCCGGCCGGACTGACCGGCGACCGCGACGACGTCCGGCCACGACCGCACGTCATCGACGGCCAGGGCCGTCATGCAGGTGATCTGCTTGCGCGACACCACCGATCGGATTTCGTCGACGGTGCCGGACGCGATCAGTCGTCCGGCCGAGAGCACGGCGACGCGATCGGCGAGCGCTTCCGCCTCCTCCAGGTAGTGCGTCGTCAGGACGATCGAGCAGCCCTGCGCGATCAGGCTGCGGATCGTCCGCCACATCGTTTCGCGCGCCTCGATATCGAGGCCGACGCTCGGCTCGTCGAGGAACAGGACCTGCGGGCGGCCGCAAATCGCGAGCGCAAACTGCACCTGTCGCTTCTGTCCGGCCGAGAGCTTTGCGTACGGACGATGGGCGAGCGCCTCGGTGTGGGTCAGGCGGAGCGCGTCATCGGTCGGAAGGGGCGCGGGATAGTAGCTCGCGGTCAGATCGACGAGCTCGCGCACGCGCAGCTCGGGCGTGAGGCCGACGTCCTGCATCATCACGCCAACCTGACGCCGGCTCTCGACATCGAGCGGAGATCCGCCGAGCAGCTGGACCTCGCCCCCCTCTGGGCCCTGGTCCGGCTCGAGCAGCCCGAGCCAGAGCGAGATGACCGTCGACTTCCCGGCACCGTTCGGCCCGAGCAGCGCCAGTAGCTCGCCGCGTCGGACGTCGAGGTCGAGGCCGGCGAGAGCGACGGTCTTGCCGTAGTGCTTGTGGACGCCCGACAGCGTGGCCAGCAGTGCCGGCGCATCCGGCGCGACGGTTATGGCGATCGAAAGCACACCGGACGCATCGGCCGCACGCGGGGCTGTGCTCGAGGCCGGCGTTGCGTCAGACGCTGCCGCCGGCGCCGGCACGTGCCTCGGATATCGACGGCCGTTGAGCATCTGGCCGATGAACGTGCCGCGCACCATGTAGCGATAGCTCACCAAGAGTACCGCCAGCGTGACGGCCATGATGAACGGAAACTTGAGGCTCCAGTGCCAGTGCAGGCGTCCCACTGCGACCTGCAGCGCCGCGACCAGCGGCAGGTGAGTGAGGTAGATCCAGTACGACGCGTCCGCGGCGTATCGAACGACGGGCTTCGCATCCGACAGGAAGCGAACGGCGCCGCCGATGACGGCAAAGCACCAGCACCAGGTCGCCGCCGAGTAGGCGAAGGCCAGCCCGAGCTTTCCGAACCCCGGAGCCACGGGCGTCAGGACAGGCGCCGGGCCGAGAATCCACAGGCACACCGCCGATGCCGTGAGCGCGCCCGCCAGGTGGGCTGGCCACTGACGTCCCCATGCCGTGAGCACTGCGGGCTGCCGGTGAACGAACCAGCCGAACGTCAGCGCGGTTCCGTAAGCAATGAACGACGTGACGTGGGGAATCAGGGACTGATCCGGCGTCGGCACGCCGAACCACGCGATCCAGTTCTCGTGGAAGTAGAGCGCGGCCGTGGCGGGCAGGCAGATGACGATCGCGGCCGCGCCGGTGCCGACGAGCGATCGCACCACACCGTCCGCCGCGCTGCGGATCGATCCACGTCGATCGAGGAAGGCAACGGCGGCGCGGCCGATCTGCACGGCCGCGTAGAGGACGAGCAGATAGTAAAGGAACCAGAGGTGCGTCAGCGGGAAGGCGCCGCGCGGCGGTGCGGGCAGGTTCGCCGGCGGTGCCGGAATCGCGCCGCCAAACGTCTGCGTCAGACCCCAGATCCACACCGCTGCGATCAGCGGAAAGATGACCACCCATCCGGCGACGAGAGGCACCAGGATTCGCTTCGCGC
This sequence comes from uncultured Acidobacteriota bacterium, assembly GCA_963776315.1. Classification (GTDB taxonomy): domain Bacteria; phylum Acidobacteriota; class Vicinamibacteria; order Vicinamibacterales; family 2-12-FULL-66-21; genus DATBJJ01. The sequence goes on along the minus strand of CAVZMJ010000019.1, from coordinate 150,970 downwards.
GATTGGCCCAGAAGCCGCGCGCGCCGCCGCTCAGGTAGAGCATGCGCGCGAAGAAGCCGGCGACGAAGAAGAACAGCGACATGCGGAAGGTGTGCGACACGAAGAGGACGATGGCGATCGCCGTGCTCGGCGAGTTGTCCGTCATCGCCCAGATCCCCGGCACGAGCCCTGGCAGGAACGAGAACCCGGCGTGAAACACGACGCCGAGGAGGAGAGCGAACGCGCGAACGGCGTCGAGGGCGTGGAGACGATCGGGAGTGGACATATGGCTCCTTACACGAAGTCGGTGTCGCGAGAGCGGACGTACCAGCCGAGGCCGATCGCAGCAGCGCCGACCGCGAGCTCGAGGATGAGAATCGTCACGATGTCGGACGTCCAGACCGCCATCGGACCATCCCGATGCATCGTCACGGACGGCCGCACGCTGAGGAACGCGATGAGGAAGTTGACTGACAAGTTCCCGAACGTGATCACTCCGGCGTGCCATCCCGTCGAGTCCGACACGAGCCCGACGGCCAGCAGCAGGCAGTAGTAGAAGAAGAGATATCCCAGCACCGCAGCAAGGAAGGGAATCGTGCCGTCAGGGATCCATGAGACGCGAACCGTGACGACCGTGGCCGCCGTCAGCAGGAGCCACGGGACGACGAACCCGATGGTGTTGCTCACGATCTTGGCGGCTGTGTACTGCATCGGCGAAAGGGGAAGGCTGAGGAGGAACACCTGCACTTTGTCCTTCCGCTCCTGCACGATGCCGCTCATCACCAGAAAGATGTTGAGGACGATGAGCACGCAAATGAGCAGTACCGAGCCGACGTAGGCCGCCGCGCGGCCGAGCGGCATCAGCGCGATCGCGACGGCGCCCGCGGCGACGGCGCCGAGGATCATCCAGCGGAAGAGATACAGATCCGCGAGAACGAGCCGGCGAATGACGGCGCGGTTCATGCCGCAGGCTCCTGCCGGTTGCTCATGACGTTCGCGACGAAGATCTCCTCGAGGGTCATCCGATGCACCTCGGTGACGGTTGCGCCCGCGCGCGCGTAGACACCTTCCAGGTCCGGGGCATACGCCTTGGTCGTCACGACGACGATCCGGTCGCCAGTGGTCTCGACGACGCCGGGCGGGGACGGCAGCACGACGCCGGGCGGCACTTCCAGGTGCAGCCGCCGCCAGCGATCGAGAAACGTCTCCTTGTCGCTCGCGTCGATGATCCGGCCGCGATCGATGAACGTGATCTGATCGGAGATCTGCTCGACGTCCTGCGTGTTGTGCGACGAGAAGAGGATCGCGCGGCGCTCGTCGCGGACGACATCCATCAGCTCGGCGAGGACCTCGTGGCGGGCGACGGGATCGAGGCCGGTCGTCGGCTCGTCGAGGAGCAGCAGCCGCGGGCGGCGCGCGAGCGCCAGCAGCAGCATCGCCTTGACGCGCTCGCCGTGCGACAGCGCCTTGATCGTCTGATCGACGTGAAGATTGAAGCGGCGAAGCAGCGTGTCGGCATAGGGGGAGTCCCAGCCTGGGTAGATCGAGGCCACGAACTTCATGTACCAGCCGAGGGTCACACTGCCGTGCAGCCGCATGTCTTCCGACACGAACCCGACGTGCTCTTTGGCGATCGCCTGGTCGCGTGGTATCGGATGGCCGAGGACGCGCACCGTCCCGCGGTGCGGCTGGATCATGCCCATCAGGATCCGGATCGTCGTCGACTTCCCGGCGCCGTTCGGTCCGACGAAGCCCATGATCTGTCCGGCGTCGAGACGCAGCGTGACGTCTGAGAGCTGGAAGAAGCGGTACGACTTCGAGACGCCGGCGAGCTCCAATGCGGGTTCGGTCATGGTTCGTCAGACTCCTTCCGCTCGGCCCGCTCGGCCCGCTCAGCTTCGAGGTCGCGCAATCGCTGTGCGATTTCCTCCGGCGTCAGACCAAGCTGGTGCCCGAGATCGACGGCGGCCGACAGGTGCGCGTCGAGCTCGCCGCGCCGCAGCTGCGCGCTCAGGCCGGCGTTGTCGGCAACGAACGACCCTTTGCCCTGGCGAGTCACGATCGCGCCTTCACGCTCGAGCTCGAGATACGCGCGCTTGACCGTGATCACGCTGACCTGCACCGCCGCCGCCAGCGCCCGAATCGAGGGAATCTCGTGTCCTGGCGGCCAGTCGCCAACGGCGATGCGACGGCGGATCTGTTCCATGATTTGGAAATACATGGGGCGCCGGTCGGCCTGCGAGATGACCAGGTCACTGTGCATGTATGATATGCACAGTATATACGGAACAGGCGTTCCGATGTTCCCTGAGCATTTTCCCTGATGTTTTTGATTGATCTGGCCGGCTATTCGAGTAGGTGGCGACCGACTCGACGCACGGGTTCGTCACTCGACGCCCAGGGGCCCCGGCGACGCGTCGCTGAGTGTTCGCCCGCTATGATGGTCAACATGGCAGGCTGGCATTTCGAACACACTTACGCGGACCTGCCGCAGCTCTTCTACTCGCCTGCGGCGCCCACGGCGGTTCGCGCGCCGCGTCTGGTGGCTTTCAACCGGCCGCTCGCGACCATGCTCGGACTCGAACCGGAGGCGCTCGAAGGTCCAGACGGCGCGGCGATTTTCGCGGGAAATGCCATGCCCGAAGGCGGGCGACCCATCGCGCAGGCGTACGCCGGCCACCAATTCGGCCACTTCACCGCCCTCGGCGATGGCCGTGCGATCCTGCTGGGCGAGCAGATCATGCCATCCGGCGATCGCGTGGACATTCAACTGAAAGGGGCGGGGCGGACGCGGTTCTCCCGCGGGGGTGACGGACGCGCCGCCCTCGGGCCGATGCTGCGGGAATACATCATCAGCGAGGCGATGCACGCGCTCGGCATTCCGACCACCCGGAGCCTGGCCGTGGTGAAGACGGGCGAGCCGGTCTACCGCGAGGACGTGCTCGACGGCGCCGTGCTGACGCGCGTTGCCGCGAGTCATATCCGCGTCGGCACCATGCAGTGGGCAGCGGCACACGACGATCAGGACGCCCTGCGGGCGCTTGCCGACTACACGCGGGCGCGACACTATCCCGAGCTCGCGGATGCGCAGGAGCCGCACCTGCTCAACATGCTCGACACGCTCAACAAGCTCAACATGGCACTGTTCGACGCGATCCTCGAACGGCAAGCGTCCCTGATCGCCCGCTGGCAGCTGGTCGGCTTCATCCATGGCGTGATGAACACCGACAACTGCGCCCTCTCCGGCGAAACGATCGATTACGGGCCGTGCGCGTTCATGGACCGGTACGATCCGGCCACGGTGTTCAGTTCCATCGACCATGGGGGGCGGTACGCGTACGGTAACCAGCCGTCGATCGCCCGGTGGAACCTCGCCCGACTGGCCGACGCGATGTTGCCGCTGTTCGATCGGGACGTCGATCGCGCAGTGGAGCGTGCCACGGCAGCGCTCGACCGCTTCCCGCATCTCTTCGAGCGGCACTGGCTTGACGGCATGCGAGCGAAGCTTGGACTGTTCACGCAGGAAGATGGAGACAAAGCGCTCGTCGACGACCTCCTCGCCTGGATGCAGCGGCGGTCTCGCGACTTCACGAATACCTTCCGCTCGCTGACCAGCGGGCGCATCATCGAGGACTCCACAAACGCCGACCCGGAACTCGAAGCGTGGCATCGCCGGCTCACGGCGCGGCGAGGGCGGCAGCCCCAATCGCCCGCCGAGGCCGAGGATCTGATGCGACGACATAACCCGGCGTTCATCCCGCGCAATCACATTGTGGAGGAGGCGCTCGAGGCGGCCACCGCGGACGACTATTCCGTAATGGAGCGATTGCTCGACGTGCTGGCGACACCATACGACCACGGGCGGGATTTGCCGACATTCAGCACGCCCAGTCCGGACGAGTGGCCCTACCGCACCTTCTGCGGCACGTAACTCTCGAAGCCTTGGTCGGAGACCGGAAGGGCCTCCAAAGCATTCGCGTGAACCGCAGTACCGGATCACCTTTCGATGGGAGCAACACGATGCGCACGACGTCAGAAGGAGAAGGCGACCCGCTGTGGGCAACGTCGCTCACCTGACCGCATCCTGGGCGATCCGCTGCGCGACGATGTCGCGAAGTTCGCGCTTCAGGATCTTGCCGACCGGGCTGACGGGAAACGACTCCATCACCTCCAGGCGCTCCGGCAGCTTGAATGCCGCGATCTGCTGCGCCCGCAGGTGCGCGATCAACTCGTCGAACGTCAGTTCGGTGCCTGGGTGCAGGACGACGCAGGCGCACGCCTTCTCGCCGAACACCGGATCGGCCATCGCGACGACGCTGACCTGCCGGACCTGGCTGAGGCCGAAGATCAGGTTCTCGATCTCGTCGCAGCTGATCTTCTCGCCGCCGCGGTTGATGAGGTCCTTCCGGCGGCCTTCCGTGTACACGTAGCGGCCGCGCTTCCGGACGATGTCGCCCATGCGGTAGAAGCCGTCAGCCGTGAACGCGTCGGCGTTGATCTCGGCGGCGTTGTAGTACCCGCGAATCGTGTAGGGGCCTCTCGTTACCAGTTCGCCCGCCTCCCCGTCAGGCACCGGATCGCCCGCATCGTCCAGCACCTCGATCTCGTCGAACTCACTGACCGGCGCACCTGAGCTCTCGAGCAGCAAGTCATCGCCGTCGGTCGAGCCGCGTCATGTTGATGAGACCCTCGGCCGTGCCGTAGATCTCCTGCGGCGTGCAACCGAGCTCCTTGCCGAAGACGGGCACGCAGCTCCGGCGCGAGTCGCGCTCCGCCGTTCTGAACGACCTGGAGCGACGAGACGTCGAACTGCTGTGCGACGTTGCTGTTCAACCAGGTCGTGATCAGTGGAACGACGGCGGCCACGACAGTCACGCGTTCGCGTGCGATCGTCGCGAACACCTCAGTCGGCGTCGGTGCTCGTCGCGATGACGAGCGTGCCGCCAGCGTAGAAGACGCCCAGCAGACCCGGGTGACGCCAGGTTGTAGTTGTGACCGAGCGGGAGCATGGCGAGGAATACCGTGTCCGCTGGAAAACCCGGCGACTCCGGCGCACAGGCGGGCGTTGAGGACGTAGTCGTTGTGTGTCCGTGGAATCAGCTTCGACAGCGACGTCGTTCCGCCCGACAGGAGCATCGTCGAGACGTCGGTCGGATCCGGCCGTGCACGGCCCGGAGGGCCGCGTCGTCGATCGGCTGATTCTGTCATCAGCGCCTGGAACGGCGTCTGGTCCCGGACCGGCTTCGCCAACGACGACGACGTGTCGCAGGGATGGGAACTCGGCGCCGATCTCGGCGGCCATCGGCCGATAGTCGAAGACGCCGACGCGGTCGGCAACGAAGTACGCGACGGCGTCGGAGGACCGGACGAAATGCCGGATCTCGGCGTGGCGATGGGCGCGCAGCGCCATCACCGGAATGACACCGATGTAGTTCAGCGCGAGGTAGAGGCGACACGAACTCCGGGCTGTTGGGCAACTGAACGACGGCGCGATCCTGCGGCTGCAATCCCAGGCCGCAGCAGTCCGCTCGCGAGGGCTCCTGGCCGACCGAATCAGCTCGTCGTAACGTCATCCGAGTGTCGCCGTAGACGACGGCGATCTTCTGCGGCTGCCGGCGCGCCGTGCGCTCGACCATCTCGGCGACGGTGATGCCTTCCCAGAGGCCGGCCTCGACGTAGCGGCGTGCGAAGTCTGCCGGCCATGGCACGCAACCCTCGAGCATCTGCTCCTCCTTGACGTCAGAGCGGCGCGCCAATCCTGAGCGTGATGGTGCCGACAGCCTGCGATTGAGCCTTCGATCTCGTCGCCCGGCTTCACCGGTCCGACGCCCTCCGGCGTGCCCGTGTAGATCGAGGTCGCCTGGCTGGAGGTGGTAGAACGGTCGAGAGGTGAGCGACCACTCGGGCACACCGTGAATCAGCAGCGAGAGATCCGACGCCTGCTTCGTCTCGCCGTTGACGCGCAGCTCGATGCGGCCGCTGCGCGGATGTCCGATGTCCGACGCCGGCACGATCTCGGCCAGCACCGCGGATTGCTCGAAGTCCTTTCCGAGGTCCCACGGCCGCTGCGTTGCTCGCGCGCGGCCGATCTGCAGATCCCGGCGGGTCATGTCCAGTCCGCAGGCGTAGCCGAACACGCAGCTCGAGCGCGCGGTCGGCCGGCACGCGGAATGCCGGAGCGCCAATCACCGCGACCAGCTCCAGTCTCGTAGTGATAGTTGCTCGTTCCGGGCGGATACGGCACGGTCGACCCGGACGGCACGTAGTGCTCGGCGGCCTTCGTGAAGTAGAACGGCGCTTCCCGATCGACCGCGACGCCCATCTCTTTGGCATGCGCCTCGTAGTTGCGGCCGACGCAGAAGATTCGTCGAATCGGGAACACGCTCCGGTCGACCGCGCACTGGCACGGCCGGCGACCGAGTGGCGCAGGAAACAGCAGTTGACTCATCGCAAGACCTCTCAGGCAATAGGATGGAGCCGTTCGTACGCCGCCGCCAGCGCCGGATCGCGCTGTCGAATCTCCGCATGACTCACCCGGCCGCTTCGCCGCAGGTAGTCGTAGGCGAATGAGATCGGATCGAGATGGAGCTTCTGTCCGAGGTTCTCGTACCACTCTGCGCTCTTGATCGCGGCCTGCTGCAGCGCGTCTGAGCCGGGTCGGCGGATTCGCACGAAACTCCTCGAGCATGCGCCGCACGTCGTGCCGCCGGCACATGCGATACGCCTCGAACAGCGCGATCGAGTCCTGCATCGCCAGGCGTGTGCCGGAGCCGATCGACGGATGGCCCGTGCGCAAGCGCGTCGCCAAGCAGCACGACGTTGTCGAAGTGCCAGGTCTTGTTCTTGACGATGGTGTAGCGAAACCAGCTGCTGCGATTCGACAGCAGTGGATGCCCGTCCAGATCCTCGGCAAACGCCGCCTCGCAGTACGCGAGGCTTTCCGCCTCGGACATGCGGTCGAGACCGGCGTTGCGAAATGTGTCGGGCGGGACCTCGACCAGGAACGTGCTGTGCGTTCCGCTGTACTGATAGCAGTGCGCGATGATCAACCCGTCGCTCGTTCTGCCGGAAGATCAGCGAGAGCGGTTCGAACAGCCTGCGTCGTCCCGTACCACGCCAGCAGGTTCGGCCGCTCGTCGAGCGTCGGCTCGAACTGCTCCCGATAGCGGGTCCTGATCGAGCTGTTGGCGCCGTCAGCGGCCACGATGAGGTCGCACGTCAGCAAACTCCGTGACGTCGTCGCACACGGCGCTCGAACTCGAGCGAGACGCCGACCTGCCGGCAATGCCGGTGCAGCGCCTGCAGCAGATCGATTCGAGCCATGCGATGGAACGTGTTGCCGGCGAGCGTGACGTGCTCGCCCTTGTGCACGAATCGCCATGTCGTCGAACACGACCTGGTCGTGCGTCATCGGACTCGTAGAGCTCGGGAGCGATGTCGCGAACGAAGGACAGCGCCACGTCCGAGAACACCAGCCCCCAGCCGTAGGTGGCGCCTTCGGGATCGCGCTCGTAGACGCGGATATCGTGTCCGGTCATCCGCGCGTCCCATCAGGTAGGCGAAGAACAGTCCCGCCGGACCGCCGCCGATGATTCGAATCTTCATTGCGAGTCGATGTCGGCGCCGCGGCTCTACGGCGTCGCGCGAGCCTCGGCGAACTGCGCGACGTTGCGCCGAATCTGGCCGAGGTGCTTTTCGACGTGCTGAACGAGCAGGTGATCGACGACGAAGGACGCCGGCTTCAGGCCCCAGCGCGGATTCCTGCTCGTGGCCTCGACGGCGAGATCGGCATCGCTCAGGTCGCTCAGCGTGTCGGCCGATCGCGCACGGCTCGCCGAATGTCGGCCAGGACATCCTCCAGCCGTGTACGACGGTGTGTTGGCGACGGCGGCCAGACGAGCCGTGTCCGTGTGATCGCGGCCCCACGGCTCCTGTCGGGCCGTCGCGCGATGCGCAAGGTCTCGGCCGTCCAGAACGGGACGAACTCCCGGATGTGGCAGAGGATGTCCATGACCGACCACACACCGTCTGCGGGGATCCAGGTGATGAGCTCCGGCGGCAGACGTCTGCACCTCGGCGAGCGATTTCGTCGGTGACTGCCTGCAGCCGAACGGCGGCCGCCGCGGCGCGTGATCGTGCTCAGGCATGGCCTGACGCTCCTCGCGGAACAGGTGCAGCGCCTCCTGAATCGGACGATCGGAGAAGGAGAACAGCACCGACTCGTCGGTCGCGTCGTGCGTCACCTGTCTTCCAGCTCGGCACCACGAAGATGTCCCGCGGCTGCCACTCGACCACGAAGTCCTGCCCGATCCGCGTGCGGCCGCGACCTTCCACGGCCACGAAGACCGTGGCATCGGTGGAGCGATACGGGGCGGTTCGGAAGCCCTTCGGGCAGCAAGCTGGATGAACGCCGCGATCGTCGTCATCGGATAGCCGCCCGTGACCGGGATTGCTGTACCGCATCTTGAGTCCGTGACACGGATCCCAGGCGGCGGTCCGCGCGAGCCGCTCCAGTGCTTCGCGCGTTCGCGCGTAAGGATAGTTGAAGACAGGAGAAGCGCCCGTCGCCGGCCGCTGCGTCGACCGGCAGCAGATTCGAGCCGAAGCGTGCGTCAGAGTCGCCGACGGGGCGTGAGATCGGCTGTTCGTCCTCATCGTGATGTTCGGCGAACGACGCATCCAGGAACTGCACGATCGGAATGTCGAGACCGTCGAGCCAGAAGATCGGCTCGTCGGTTTCGTTGCCGTGGTCGTGCCACGCCATCGGCGGCGTGATGATGAAGTCGCCGTAGTGCATCGGCGTGCGCTCGCCGTTGACGGACGTGTGCGCACCGTCGCCCTCGAGCACGAAGCGCAGGGCGCTCTGCGCGTGCCGGTGGGCGGGCGCGACTTCGCCCGGCAGCACCAGCTGCACGCCAGCGTAGAGATCGGTCGTGATCTTCGACTGCCCGCGCAGCCCGGGATTCTCGAGAATCAGCACCCGGCGCTCCGCCTCTTTCGCGGTGATCAGGCCGCCGGCTTCGATCATCGCGGCGCGAATGTCGGCGAACGACCATGCGGCCGGCTGGCAGCCGCTGACCGGTTCCGGCGTGACGAGGTTCGCGAGCGACACCCACAGCGGCGTCATGTGCTTCCGGCTGATGCGCTCGTAGAAGGCGAGACGCTCCGGCGTCTCGGCGGCTGCCGGGGCCGGCGGATGGGACATGAAAGCCTCCAGGAGAGATTTGACAGTATACCGACCGACGCATCAAATTACTGACGCTCTCTCTCCGGCGGCGGAGGAGATCCCGAAAATGGCCGATGCCCGCGACGACGACACTGATGGCGACTGAGACCCAAAGGGTCGTCGACGTTCAGGAGCTCATCGACTCCCAGCCGCTGTCGGCGCTGCAGAGGTCGCTCCTGCTGCTCTGCTTCCTGGTGGTCGCGATCGACGGCTTCGACACGGCGATCATCGGCTTCATCGCGCCGGCGATTCGTGCGGAGTGGCGCCTGGACGTCGCGCGGCTGGGGCCGCTCTTCGCGGCCGGTCTCTTCGGCTTGATGATGGGAGCGTTTGCTGTCGGTCCCCTGGCCGACCGCCACGGCCGCAAGACGATGCTGATCGTCTCGATGGTCGCGTTTGGCGGCGCCAGTCTGGCCTCCGCGCTCAGCACCGGTCTGCAGTCGCTGACGTGGCTGAGGTTTCTGACCGGCGTGGGGCTCGGCGGCGCCATGCCGACGACCATCACCATCGCGAGTCCGAATACTGCCCGAAGGCCCGCCGCTCCTCGCTCGTGACGCTGATGTTCTGCGGCTTCACGATCGGCTCGGCGCTCGGCGGCATCATCGCGGCGCAGATCCTTCCGGGTTACGGGTGGCGCGCGCTCCTCGTCGGCGGTGGCGTCGCACCGCTGCTTCTGGTGCCGGTGCTCGGCGGTGGCGCTCCCGGAATCCGTTCGCTACCTCGTGATGAAGGGCGACGCAGATGAGCGCGTCGCCGATGTACTTCGGCGGATTGCGCCGAAGGCCGATCTTCGAGGCGCACGGTTCGCTGGCGCGGCACGCGTCGCACGGTATCGCCCGTGCGACAGCTCTTCGGCGGCGGGCTGCTCGTGGGCACGCTGCTCCTCTGGCTGTCGTTCTTCATGAGCCTGCTGGTGGTGTACCTCCTGACGAACTGGATGCCGACGCTGATTCAGCAGACATCCGGCGCGTCGCTCGCAGACGCCGCGTTCATGGCCGCGATGTTCCAGGTCGGCGGGACGCTCGGAGCGATCGTCGTTGGGCGATTGATGGACCGCTTCGAGCCGCATCGCGTGCTCTGCGGCACCTACCTCGCCGGCGCGGCGTTCGTCGTGCTCATCAGCCTCTCGACGGTGGCGCCGGCCCTGATGACGTTCGCGATGTTCGGCGCGGGCATCTGCGTGTCTGGCGGACAGGTCGGCGCGAACGCGCTGTCCGCCGCGTTCTATCCGACGGCGTACCGTGCGACTGGCGTCGCCTGGGCCAACGGCATCGGTCGCAGCGGATCGATCGTCGGCTCACTGCTTGGCGGAATCCTGCTCGGGTTTGGCTGGCCGGCGACCACGGTGTACGCGCTGGTCGCGATACCGGCCGTCATTTCTGCCTTGGGCCTGGCGACACTGGGCGTCGTGCGCAGGCGCGAGCAGCGAGTATGAAGACACGACCTCGAGCGACGGCGCCCCTCCTCTTTCGCGACGATATTCGGCATGCGGTCTGCTGGCGGCTTGATGTCAGCGGCCTTCGGCGGCAGGTACTCGTAGCTGCCGAGTGTTCGAGCTGACTCGGCCCTTACACGATCGTTCGACATGTGATGCACATGCATGCATGCTGACCACATGTCACGAATGGTGCAGATTCGCAATGTGCCAGACGAGCTCCATCGAAAGCTCAAGGCGCGGGCGGCCACGCAGGGACGGTCGCTCTCGGACTACCTGCTCGGCGAAATGGCGCGGATCGCTGCCCTGCCGACGCGCGAGGAGATGCTCGCCCGGCTCCACGGCCGCTCGCGCGTCAAGCTGAGCACCCCGGCCGCGAGAATCATCCGCGCGGAGCGCGACTCCGCGTGATCGTCGTCGACGCGTCGGCCATGACCGAACTGCTGCTGCAGACGGCGCTCGGCAGCCGGGTCGAGACGCGGCTCTTCCGGGATGGCGACGAGCTGCACGCACCGCACCTGCTCGACGTCGAAGTTCTCCAGGCCCTGCGCCGGGTCGTGCGCAAGAAGGACACCGAGCCGGCGCGCGTCGAGGAGGCGATCCAGGATCTGCTGCTCTTCGGCATCGTCCGCCACCCACACCACCATCTCCTCGGGCGGGCGTGGCAGCTTCGGGATGCCGTCTCGGCGTACGACGCGATGTACATCGCGCTGACCGAGGCCCTCGACGCGACGATGGTCACGTGCGACAGCCCGCTCGGTAGCGTTCCGGGTCACTCGGCCAGGGTAGAGGTGATCCGGTGATGGGACCACGAAGGGTGCCGGATGTTCGAAGCCGCGCTGGGCTACGGCGAGCATGACGCGCTCGTCCAGACGCCTCAGGATCCGGGTGTGTCGGTCGCTGAAGGCGCGACGCACGCGGGACTGCTCGAGTTCTCAAAGCTCAGCTTTCCCTTGGACTGGTTTGGTGTTCCCGCTCTCTTCCCATCGGAATGGGCAACCCCGTTTCTGCACTTTGCCATCACTGGCGCGTGCCTGGTCCTGCTTGGCGTTGCGTTGATGGAGCGGACACGCGATGCGGAGCTCGGAGCAGCGACTTTAGAAGAAAGCAGCGTATCGTCGGCCAGGGATGCGACGGCGTAGCTGAGACAGTCGCCGAAGTTCAGTTCGATCGAACCGGCTACTCACGAGCCCAGTCCGTCGCTATGCTTATACGAGCCTGACTCGGGAGGGCCCCCCAGGGTGGCTCGGAGGACAAGCCATATGCAGAAACGCAAGCTCGGCAACAGCAACCTGGAAGTCTCGGCGCTCGGGCTCGGCTGCATGGGGTTGAGCTTCGGCTACGGCCCGGCCGTCAACACGCAGGACGGGATCACGCTGATTCGGGCGGCTGTCGAACGCGGCGTCACCTTCTTCGACACGGCCGAAGTCTATGGCCCGTTCACCAACGAAGAGCTTGTCGGCGAAGCGCTCGCCCCGTTCCGTGATCACGTGGTGATAGCCACCAAGTTCGGCTTCAAGCTCGAAGGTGGCAAACAGGCCGGGCTGGACAGTCGGCCCGCGCACATCAAGGAGGTCGCCGAGGCCTCGCTCAAACGGCTCAAGGTCGATGCGATCGGCCTCTTCTATCAACACCGTGTCGACCCCGATGTGCCGATCGAAGACGTGGCGGGAGCAGTGAAGGACCTGATTCGCGAAGGCAAGGTCAAGCACTTCGGGCTCTCTGAAGCCGGCGTGCAGACGATCCGGCGGGCCCATGCCGTCCAGCCGGTGACGGCGCTCCAAAGCGAGTACTCGCTCTGGTGGAGAGAACCTGAAGCGGAAGTGCTGCCAACGCTCGAGGAGCTCGGCATCGGGTTCGTGCCATTCAGTCCTCTCGGGAAGGGCTTCCTCACGGGACAGATCAACGAGAACACGACGTTCGACAGCTCCGACTTCCGCAACATCGTGCCTCGCTTTACGCAGGAGGCGCGGAGAGCCAATCAGGCGGTGGTCGATCTCCTGCGCACGATCGGAGAACGGAAGAAGGCGACCCCGGCTCAGATCGCGCTGTCATGGCTGCTGGCCCAGAAGCCCTGGATCGTTCCAATCCCGGGCACCACGAAGGTCGGGCGACTGGAGGAGAACCTCGGAGCCGTCTCCGTCGAGCTGACGGCCGACGAGCTCGGTGACATCGAGCGCGCGGCTTCGCAGATCACGGTACAGGGCGCTCGGTACCCCGAACACCTGCAGCGCCTGGTCGGTCGCTGACGGACTCGACATCTCGAAACCGACGTGAAGTGCCCACGATGCGGCGATTTCGATTCGGCTGTAAGCGCCTGGCGGCGCGGGGCCGTCTTAAGACCTCTGTAGGCTCTGCTGCGTCCCCAGGCGACGCATCCAGGACCGCTCGACTCGTTGTCAGTGTCAGGAGGACCGATGGAACGCATGACCGCTCATGATTTCGACCAGGAACTGTTGATTCTGTTCGACGCCTACGTCCACGGCGCGCTCGACCGCCGCGGGTTCCTGGATAAGGCCGCCAAATACGCGGTCGGTGGCGTGACCGCCGCGATGCTGCTCGATCAGCTCAGCCCGAAGTTCGTCGAGGCGCAGGTCATCAAGCCCGAAGACACGCGCATCAAGGTGCAATCCCTCGAATACGACTCGCCGAACGGTTACGGCAAGATGCGCGGCTACCTGGCCCAGCCGGCCAAGGCCGCGGCCAAGCTGCCGGCCGTGCTCGTGATTCACGAGAACCGCGGGCTGAACCCGCACATCGAGGACATCGCGCGCCGCCTGGCGCTCGACAACTTCGTGGCGTTCGCGCCGGATGCGCTGTTCCCGCTTGGAGGGTATCCGGGCAGCGAAGACCAGGCCCGTGAGGTCTTTCCCAAGCTCGATCAGGCGAAGACGCGGGAGGACTTCGTCACCGCCGCTGCCTGGCTCAAGGCACGCTCGGAAACCAACGGCAAGGTCGGCGCCGTCGGCTTCTGCTACGGCGGCGGGATGGTCAACTTCCTGGCCACGCGCGTGCCCGACCTCGCGGCCGGCGTGGCGTTTTACGGCAGCTCGCCAAACGTCGAGGACGTGCCCAAGATCAAGGCCGCGCTCGTGATTCAGTCGGCCGAGGTGGACGAGCGCATCAACGCAAGCTGGCCCGCGTATGAGGCGGCGCTCAAGGCGGCCAACGTACGCTACGAGCGTCACCTCTATCCCGGCACGCAGCACGGATTCAACAACGACACGACGCCGCGTTTCGATGCAGCCGCGGCCAAGCTCGCCTGGGAGCGGACGCTCGCGCACTTCAACAAGTATCTCCGTTGATGTGAAGTTGTGAGGGCGAAGCGGTGTGGAGGGCGGCGAATGCTCCTGATGCCACCGGAGGCCAGCGCATGAACGACGACGTCACGCTCAGCATCCGCCAGATGGACGGCGCCTGGCGGCTGATGTGCGCCGGAGGACCAAGGCCCGTCGTAGCGGCGACCGAAGGGATTCAATACATCTTCAGCGGCGTGCCTGTCAGCTTCTTCAATCTCGCGCTGCTGACGGGCTCGGGCCTGTCCGCCGAAGCGCTGAGCGCGCGCGGTCGCGACGCGTGCGCATGGGCTGCGGCTCAGTCTGTTCCCTGGCTGTTGGTGGTCACGCACGAGTTGCTCGAGTCCGGTGTCGACGTCGCCGCAGCACTGGACGCGTGCGGTCTGGCCGTAGTGATGCCGATGACGGGGATGCTCGCGCGGACGGTTGCCGCCGCTGCGACCGTTCCAGGCCTGCAGCTGACCGTGCCGCAGGACGACGGTGGCTGCGCGGCGATCGTGGACGTCAACGCGCTCGCGTACGGAATGGATCTCGAAGCCAGCAAAGCGGCGATCGGTTCTCGGACGTTCTGGAGAGATCAGTTTCCCGTTCTCGGTGTGGTGGACGGGAAGCCTGTCAGCAGCGCCACAGTCCTGATGGTGGACGGCCACCGCTACGTTGCCCTCGTCGCCACCGAGCCGGGCCAGCAGCGTCGAGGGTTTGCTGACGCGACGATGAGACGGGCGTTGGAGAATGCGGCCAGGGCCCACGGGGAGACACCGACCGTGCTCCATGCCAGCGATGCGGGCCGGCCGGTCTACGAGCGCATGGGGTATGCGAGCATTTCGACGCACACGCTCTTGATGGAGAAGCGGTTCCTCGAGGAACACTGAGGATCGTGAGCTTCGGCTCGCCAGGCTCCCAGACGGCTCACGGCCGCATTTTGTATTCCCGTGGCGGCTCCGCTCCCATCAACCACGTCACGAAGTAGTCCCACCTTCGCCTCATCATGTACGGAGCGGCGCTGGCATAGCCGTGGGCCTGATTGGGCAGCATCACCAGATCGAAATCCTTGTTGGCTTTGATCAGCGCTTCGACGACGAGCAGGGTCTGCGACGGCGGCACGTTCGTGTCCATCGTCCCGTGCGCGAGCATGAGCTTGCCCTTGAGGTCCTTGGCAAAGTTCTGGTTGGCCTCGATCTCGTAGGAGTCGGTGCCGTCGGCGTTCTTCGCGAGCAATCCCTGGTAGCGCTCGCCCCAGTCGTCCTCGTAGTTGCGCTGGTCGTGGTTGCCGGACTCGGCAATGCCGACCTTGAAGAAATCGGGATAGCGGAACATCGCCGAGGTCGTCGCGAAGCCGCCGCCGGAGTGTCCCCAGATCCCGACCCGGTCGATGTCGATGAACGCAAACTGGCGGGCGAGGTCCTTCATGCCCGCGATCTGATCGGGGATGGTGTTGTCGCGGCCCATCGCGCCGTAGTACGCGTCCATGAACGACTTCGAGCGGCCGGGAGTGCCGCGCCCGTCGATGGTGACGACGATGAAGCCGAGCTCGGCGAGCGCCTGACGATCGCCGCGCGCCGCGGCGAAGGCGCGGCTGCCAGTGCTGCCGCTCTGCGGTCCGGGGTACACCTGATTGACGATCGGATACTTCCTCGACGGGTCCATCTTCGAGGGCGTGAACATCATCCCGTAGATGTCCGTCTTGCCGTCGGCGGCCTTCATCTTGATAGGCGTCGGTGGCTTCCAGCCCGTCGCCTGCAGCTTCGAGATGTCGGTCCGTTCGAGCGGCATCACGAGCCGCCCGACGGCGTCGCGCAGGGTGACGACCGGCGGGGTCTCGGGCGCCGACGACGTGTCGATCGCGAAACGCCCGGAAGGCGCCACCTGGATCGCGTGGAAACCGTCGTCGGGCGTCACGGCGATGGCGCGCGTAGGTGCGTCGAGCGAGATGCGATAGTAGCTGGTGAAGTAGGGATCGCGCCCAGTCTCGCGTCCGTTGGCGCCGTACCAGAGTGTGCGCGTCTTCTCGTCGACCCGAGCGATCTCGGTGACGGGGCCTTCTCCAGTAGTGATCGGGCGCTTGAGCGCGCCGGTCGTGAGGTCGTAGAGATAGAGGTTGCCCCAGTCGTTACGCTCGGAGTACCAGATGACCTCGTTGGTGGGCCAGAGCACCCTCCATCCCGTGCGTGATTCGGTACTGCGTCGCAACCTTTTCTTCGAGGACCATGCGGACCTCGCCGGTCGTGCTGTCGGCGACGCGCAACGTCACCTCTTTGTGATCGCGGGACACCGAGGCGAGCGCGAGCTTCGTGGCGTCCGGGCTCCAGCTGTAGTCGCGGACGTTGATGTCGTCGCTGAGCGTGCCGCGATGGAAGTCCGGTCCCATCCGCAGGCGCACGGCCTGGCCAGTGTCGACGTCGACGATGACGCGATGGATCATCGCCATGACCTTGTCGCCGGGCAGGGGATACTTCGACACGCGCAACGTCGGGTGTCCGGGCACGGTGTTGACGAAGTAGAGCTCGCCGACCTCGCGCTCGTCCTGCTGCTGTGTCGCGATCTTCTTCGAGTCCGGCGACCACAGTGCGACTGCCCGGTCGCTGCTCGTCCACCCGGCGTTGTCGGTCGCGTAGCCGAAGTACTTGACGCCGTCGGTAGTCACCTGGCGTTCCTGACGCGTCGCCACGTCGTGCACCCAGAGGTTCCAGTCGCGGATGAAGATGCCGCGCTTGCCGTCGGGCGACATGTTCAGCGGCTTGCCGTCAGTCGACGTGCGGCCGGCCGCGCCGCCGCGTCCGCCGCCGCGCCCGCCGCGCCCGCCGGCCGGCGGTTCGGCAACGTCGGGACTGGCGGCGCCAGTCTCGACACACTTTGCACCCTCCACGTCGCAGTTCCAACGGCGCCCGGCAAGATTGAAGGCTACTGACGCTCCGTCGGCCGACGGCACGAGTCCCTGAATCGCGAGGCTGAATGGCTCGAGCTTCGCGCCGGTGGCCGACGACAGCGCCGCGGCGACCTTCTCATGGTTGAACGCCCGGACGCGCGTCTTCTTCGCGGGGTCGACGATGATGAATTCGGCGCCAGCGGCGATGGTGTTCCGATACCAGAATCGGTCGTCCGGCAGCCAGGTCGCGGTGACGGCACCGCCGACGACCAGCGGCGTCACGGCCGGCCCGAGAAAGCGTTCGGCGCGAGCGTAGTCGTCTTCGGTCAGCGATGGACGCTGCTGGGCGAGTAGGGAGGCTCCAAGAACGACAGCAAGGGAGAGGGAAACAAGGGCTCGGGAGGGGGCTCTCGACATGATGGCGGGGATGGTAGCACGCGTGCGAACGAGCCCCGATGGCGACCCTATGGTGCGAAAGCCGTTCGCTGGACTCGTCCCGCCGGTGTCAGAAGAAGAAGCTCGCTGACACGCTGAGAACCTGCGTGCCGGGGACATGCATGCCGCCGCTGGCCCGCACTTTGAGGTTCCGCCCCAGGATGAAACCCACGGCCAGTTCAACGCGGCCGATCGGCACCGGGTCTACCGCTACCAGCGTTGATGCGGGCAGAAACGGCTGAGCTCCGAGCTTTGCGGGAGGCCGCAAGCTCTCGCGCGGAAGAAGCCGTCAAGGGTCTCAGCTACACGTTCACGGTGACGGTGATCGACGGCGCTCCCGACAGCTTCGCGATCGTGATTCGTCGCGCCGATGGGAGCGTGTATTTCTCGGCCGCCAGTCTGGCGCTTGGCGGCGGCACGTTCACCTTGCGGCCGTAGTCTTCCTAATTGGTACGAAAGGAAGGTCGTCGAGATGCCACTCACAAGGACTCTTCGGGGCGCTTGCCGGGAGCACACTCCTGACGTGCATGGCCGTGGTACAAACCGCCGATGCCGCAGCAATCTCGAGCCTGGACAACGTCGAAACCAGCCTCGGGGGTGCACCTCAGCGGATAGAAGCCTGACCCAGGTCCAACCTGAACCAAAAGCGGCCCGGCGCCGTCTTGCGAGTAGTTGATGCATGCATTCGCCGGCCGGTCACTCGAGACGCCCGTGACGCTCGATGCGGACCTCGAACAGGAGTTCGAGGTCCGGCTTCGCGAATCGTCGAGCCTGGCGGTTCGAGTCGCGTATGGCGTCCTGCGCCAGCGCCAGGATGCCGAGGAAGTCGCGCAGGAGGCGTTCACCAAAGCCTACCGCTCCTTCTCGCAGCTGCGGGATCGCGACAGCTTCCGGGCCTGGCTGGTCCGCACGACCTGGCGGATGGCCATCGACCGTTGGCGTTCCGACCGGCGACGGACGGCGCGCGAGCAGTCGGGCATTCACGAGGGCCCGAATCCGACGGTCGAAGTGATGGCCGCTGAACGCGAGCGCGCGGAACGGCTCTGGCGAGCCATCGAGGATCTCCCGGAGAAGCTCCGCGAGGTGATCGTCCTCTCGGCCATCCAAGGGCACGACGTGCGGGAAGTCGCGCTGCTCCTTGGCCTGCCGGAGGGCACCGTCAAGTCGAGGTTGTTCCAGGCCCGCAAGGGGCTGGCGCAGAGGCTCCAATGTCTTGTGAACGACACACGAGCGCGATAGTCGATCACGCCTGCGGCGCGGAGATCGCCGCAGAGGCCGCGGCGCACCTCAGCGTCTGTGAGGGGTGCCGCGCGATGTTCGACGAGCAGCGGCGCCTGCTGCAGGATCTCGATCAGGAGCTGAAGCAGGCGCTGGAGATCGAGCCATCCACCCGCTTCGTGCCGGATGTCCTGGCTCGCGTGGAGCGCTCGGCGTTCCGCCGGCGCAGAATGTTGTGGTGGAGCCCGGCTGCCGCGGCCGCCGTCCTCGTGCTGGTTGCATTCGGCTCGCTGCAGTTTGGCGAGCGCCGTGCCGCGGAGCGACAAAATCCTGCGGCTGCTGCCACAGGCCTCGCCGGCGTCCCTTGCGAGCCGCACGCCGTCGGAGGCTGCGCCGCCGGCCAATCCTCGGGCGGCCCGCCCGACCGTGACGCGCCGCCGGCGTCGATCACGCGCACGGCGGCGTCGGGCGGCCCAGCTGGTGTCGAGATCGACGTCGCGGCTCCAGCCGCGCAGTCGCGGGCGATCGCGCGTTACCTCGACTCTCGTGCGCCGCGGCGCGCTCGATGCGTCAGCCCTCGTCAGCGCTGGCGACACCGACGCCGTGGCTCCCACCGAGCTCGTCATCGTGCCGCTCTCGGTCGAAGAGCTTACCGTGTCGGCGGTAGCCAGTGGCATCGGTCCAGGCGCTGATCGACGCGGAACCGGATCCAGATAAGGAGCGTGGCTATGAGAAAAGCATTCGTTGTGGCGCTGGCGATCGTGGCAGCCGGGCTGGTGCCTGTCGCCGCGCAAGACTCACCGCGGCCGGTGTCCGTCCAGCCAGCCGCGTCGAGCGGGGGTCAGCAGATACCGTTGAAGGTTCAGCTCACGCTCATGCGGTTCATGGGAGAGAAGAAACTCAGCAGCGTGCCGTACATGCTCGGTGTCCTGACGAACGCGCAGAAGACGAGCCTCCGCATGGGAGTGCAGGTGCCGGTGGTGACGACCGTGTTCGGCGCGAAGTCCGAAGGCGGTCCTGCGACAATCCCGCAAAGCAGCTACACCTATCGTGATGTTGGCACCAATATCGACTGCGCGGCGCAGGATGTCGGGAACGGCCTGTTCAATCTCGCGATCACGGTAGAAGACTCCACGATCCATCTCGATCGATCGCCGGAGTCGTCGGATGAGAAGAAGATCCCGGGCAACATTCCGAGCTTCCGCTCATTCCGCGCCAGCTTCGCCATCCTGCTGCGCGACGGACAGTCGATGCAGTACGCGTCGGCGACCGATCCGCTCAGTGGCGAGGTGATGCGGATCGACGTGGCGTTGTCGCTGGCCAAGTAGCGCGCTCCCGCTCAGTTGCCGCGCAGGAACGCGACGAGATCGGCGACGTCCTGCGCGGTGAGGCCCAGCTGCGCGGCGCTCATCATCAGCGACTCCGGCATCCGCCGGCGCGTCGCCACGCGGTCGGCGGGGATGATCTGCGTGATGCCGCCCATGCTGCGCATCATCAGCGGGTCGCCCTCCTTGATCAGCACGCCCTGGATCGTCAGCCCGTCCTTCGTCTTGATCTCCGGTGCCGTCGTAGCCGTGCGCGATCTCGGCGCTCGGCCGGACGAGGGCCGTGGCGATCACCTCGGCGGACTTGCCGCGTCCCCAGCCATCGAGCGCCGGGCCGAGCTCGGCGCCGGTGCCGCCGATGGCGTGGCACATCAGGCAGCGCGCGGCCGTGTCCTTCCCGCGTGCCGCGTCGCCGGTGAGGCGGACGATCTCGTCGACCGAGAGCTGCGGCAAGATCCGCCGGCGGCGGCGGTACGACGATCTCGCGCAGCGTGATCGTCTCGGGATCGTAGATGCCGGCCGTCTTGAGCGCCGGCCGCAGCCCGTGAGTCCGCCCAGTCGTTGGACATGCGGTTCAACAGCCACCACGTCGCCGGCTCGCGCACGGGCTGCTCTCCGGCGCCGCAAGCGCGAGCATCGCCTTCGACGCGGCCGGATCCTTGATGAAGGCGAGCGTGTCGAGCGCGAGCCGGCGATCGGCGAGCGACAGCTTCGGCGATTGTCGCGCGGGCGGTGAGGTCGGGCACCGCCGCGGGCACGTGCAGCCGCCACGCGATCCGCGCGAACGGCGCGGACCACGTGAGCGGATCGTCCTTGACGCCGAGCTCGCGCCGCAGCCGCTCGTAGAGCGCCGGCTCCTTGCCGGTCGCGCCGGTGCCCAGCGCTTCCAGATAGCTGCGATCCTGCCCGTCGAAGCCGCGCGCGATGTCGACCAGGATGTCCAGCGCCGTTGCGGCGGGCTGGTCGCGCATCGACAGCGCCACCTCGCGCCGGACGCCGGGGTCCGTGTCGCGGGCGAGACGTGCCGGCGACCGGCAGGACGTCGAGATTCGCGCGCCGCATCGCGCGGTAGGCCGCGATGCGCATCGCCGGATCGGTCTGCGACTCGGGCGCCCCCGCGCGCTGGCGGCCCTCGGGACCGAGCTGATACAGAAGGATAGATCGCCCGGCCGCGCATGTAGGGGCTCGGATCCTTCAGCAGCGCCGCGACGGCGTTCACGGCGCCGCGCCGCGCGCCTTCAGCCCTTCGAACCCGATCGCGCGGACGTTGACCGCCGGCGATCGCAGCGCCGTGATCAGACCGTCGATGGTCGTGGCGTCGAACGTCGGGACTTTCGAGCACGAACCCCTTCGGCGCGATCCGGTAGATCGCGCCGGACAGCGTGTCGTCCAGATCCTGGTGCCCGCCGACGCGCGCGTCGATCCAGTCGCTGACGTACAGCGCGCCGTCGGGACCGACGGCGATGTCCGACGGCCGGAAGAGCGTCTCGATGGCGCGTGTGACGCCGGCGCTGCCCCTGACGAAATCCGACCCGGCGTACTGCTGCTTCACGTTCGACGTCAGAAGATCTTCCGGTCGAGCGCGAAGCCCGCGCCCTGGCGCGCCGGCTGGTAGGAAAAGATCTCGTTCCGCCCGGCGTCGGCGGCGAAGAACGTCCCTTCCCACGACGGGCCGAGCGCGCCGTTCTCGTAGAAGACGTTGCCGGTCGGCGATCCGCCGCCGTACACGTCGCCGGCCGGCGTCATGCCCGGGATCGTCCTGGCGCCACTCCGCGACCGGAATCGACTGGCCGGGCCGGCGGTCCGCCTGCCACGTCCGCTGGCCGTCGTTCGACGAGAAGCCGAAGTTGGCGTACTCCATCACCCAGCTCACGCGGCAGGCCGGCGGGTCGTCGTTGTCGTTCTGGAAGACGTCGCCGAGCGAGGTGACCGACTGCTCGTAGCTGTTGCGGTAGTTGTGGCCGATGATCTCCGCGTTCGTGCCGTCGGGATTCATCCGCACGGTGAACCCGCCGACGTACACGTGCCCGTCGTCGCTCGGCTTGCCGGCGTAGATCGCGGGGTCGTGCGGGAACTTGAACGGACCGACCGGGCCGGGACGATAGGACGCCGAAGATGCGGAACGTCTTGCCCGACTTGTCGGTGAACATCGCGCCGGTGTTGCCGGCGTTGAAGATCCACTTGCCGTCCGGACCGACCGTCACCGAGTGCAGCGAGTGGTCGTGGTTGATGCCCTGGAAGCCGGTCAGCAGCACCTCGCGCTTGTCCACCGCCGGATCGAAGCGCAGGTTCCGATCGACGTCGGTGTAGACGATGAGATCGGGCGGCTGCGCGACGATGACCTTGTTGTCGATGACCGAGACGCCGAGCGGCGCGATCAGCGCGGGTTCCTGCACGAACGTGTGCGTCCTGTCGGCCTTGCCGTCGCCGTCGGTGTCCTGCAGCACGACGATGCGATCGCCCTCGGGCTGGCGGGCGTGGTGGGAGCGATAGCGCACGCCTTCGGCCACCCAGATGCGCCCGTCCCGGTCGATGTCGATGTTGGTCGGGTTGCGCAGCAGCGGCGAGGCCGCCCACAGCGTGACCTCGAGCCCGTCCGGCACCTGGAAGAGGTCGAGCGGAATCTGCTGCGGGCTGGGGCCGCGGCTGTGGCGGCGGGCCGGCCTGCTGGCGAAGGCGGCCCGAACGCCTGCTGCGGCGCGACGGCCGCCAGCATCAGCACGAGCATCACGGTCAGCGGCGAAAGCACGAGTCGACGCATAAGTCTCCCATTCATGATCTTTTCCTGTTCGGCTGCCGCCTGGCTTCGGTTCGGGCCTGGGCTCCCGCGGAGCGCGTTCTCAATATTCAACTCTATACGGACGCGACATCGACGAGGGGATATCGTAGTTTTTCCACCATTCTGCCGGCCAGACCTACCGTTACCCGTCCTCTTCGGCCGGGCGCATCATTGATCCTTGGCGAGACGGTGTATCCGGGTTACGGCCTTGGCCACGACGTCGCCAGTCGGGTCGGTCGCCGGATTGACCGGAACGAAAAGCGCCGTCTCTTCGCGCCGCGACAGGATGTTGCTGGCGACGAGCGCGCGCATCATCCAGATGGCCGTTCGGACGCTCGTGCACTCCACACCGAGCCAGCCCGTATAGCGATGACGCGATCGGGCAAGCCCTGTGTGCTGGTGGATGGTCTCGGCCATCCTGGCTGAGATGTTCTCGTGTCCGCCGGCGCTCGCCAATGCGGGCTCGACGAGCGGAGACGCGTCCGCCATCTTCACGAAGAGATCGCCGATTTCCCGCTTCTGGGCGCGCCACATGTGTCCCGTCCAGTAGTGGCAGGTCTTGGCGATGACGGTGACGACGTTCTTGATCTCTTTCTCGATCCGGTAGCCGGGGCCGGCGGGAAGGTCGAGCGCCGAGCCCTCGCAGCGGGCGGAGACGTTCTCCATCACGATCGCGCGCAACAGCCACCCGGCCATCGCGTCGCTGTGACAGTCGACGCGCACCCAGCCTGGAATGCGGGATGGCTGCGCCGCGAGGCCAGTCACCAGTCGCACGCCACGCACAATCTCCTCCACGACCTCCCTGTAACGATCATTGTTGGCGTCGATCTCCAGCTGCGTGCCGGGCTCGAGGAGCGTGCCCTTGTGGGGCGGACCGCCGGCCATCGCCAGGTCGCAGAACGTGGCCCATATCTCGTTCCACGCGACCTTACCGTCAGCGCCGTACTTCAACCCAGCCGATCCCATAGAGACCGGCTGCACCTCGTCGTAGCAGTCCTGGTATTCCTCCGGGAGAACGGTCCGGATCCTGAACTCCAGCGCCGCAAGGGCTTCTTGATCCTCAACACCGAGCGTCATATCGCACTGTCCCTGGCGGGAAGGGAAGGACCCTACTCCCCTCATAGTGTCACTTCCAACCCGTCCGCACCTGGAAGATGTCGAGCGGAATCTGTGGGGGCTGAGGAGCGGCCGCCGGGCCGGCCTGCCGGGAAGACGGCTCGAACGCCTGTTGAGGCGGGGCGGCCACCAGCATCCGCACGAGCATTGCGTTCAGCGGCGTGAGGAGAAGTCGACGCATATGTCGCCCAATCATGATCTGTCCTTATCCGCCAAAGGCAGAGCCTGGAGAGCGCTAATAGATACTACGGAAGGAGGTCTCATGAACCTAACCTCTCGCGAAGGTCCCAACGCTCGCGAACTTTGTGGTCTTCGCGCTCATCGTGATGAGCCGTCGGCCGCGCTTATGAAATGGCTTCTAATCCCGTTCCGATTGCGACTCGCGCTCGTATAATCCACGACAGCGTTGTCGCTCGTCCCCGGCACTCGCCTCGGCGTCTACGAAATCACCGCGCAGATCGGCGAGGGTGGCATGGGGCAGGTCTATCGGGCGACGGACACGAAGCTGAAACGTCAGGTCGCCATCAAGATCCTGCCGCCCTCCGTTGCGGCGGATCGCGACCGGCTGGCACGCTTTCAACGCGAAGCGGAGCTCCTCGCCTCGCTGAATCACCCGCACATCGCCGCGATCCACGGGCTGGAGGAGAGCGACGGCGCCAGAGCCCTGGTGATGGAGCTGCGTCGAAGGCGATGATCTGTCACAGCGCCTCGCGCGCGGCCCCATTCCGCTCGAGGAGGCGCTGCCCATCGCGAAGCAGATGGCAGAGGCGCTCGAAGCCGCACACGAGCAGGGAATCATCCATCGCGACCTCAAACCGGCCAACATCAAAGTGCGCGCGGATGGCGCGGTGAAGGTGCTCGACTTTGGCGTGGCAAAAGCAATGGAGCCGATCTCCGGGGCGCCGAGCGGGTCCAGCTCGCCGACCATCACCACACCGGCGAGGACCCAGGCGGGCGTGGTCCTCGGCACGCCGGCGTACATGAGCCCTGAGCAGGCGCGAGGAAAGCCGGTCGACAAACGCACAGACATCTGGGCGTTCGGGTGCGTGCTCTTCGAGCTCCTGACTGGGAAGGCCGCGTTTGTGAAGGACAACCAATCCGACACGCTTGCGGCGGTGCTGGGCACCGAGCCTGATTGGGGCCTGCTTCCGCCCGTGGTGCCGTCGTCTCTCCGCCTGCTCGTCCAGCGGTGCCTCGAGAAAGATCGCCAGCGGCGGATTGCAGACATCTCGACGGCGATCTTCCTCATGAACGAGCCGCAACTGGGTGTAGCGGCTGCCAACCCAGCGTCAGCGAGGGCACCGCGGCGAAGCCGCGCCGGACGCCTCGCGGTTGTTGCGGCGATGTTGATGGCCGCAGTCTGCGGCGGCGCGTTGGTATGGCTCCAGAGCCGTCCGGCCGCTCGCCGCGTTGCCCGCCTGGCGATCGCGGCGTCGGGGCCGTCGGCGTTGTCCGTGGGCGGCAGTGATATCGCGATCTCCCCGGATGGCACGCACGTCGCCTACGTGGGAAACAGCGGCAGGCAGCTGTTCGTGCGCGCCTTCGACCAAACCGATTCCGTACCGCTCGCGGGGGCGGATTTTCCAAGCGGCGTGTTCATCAAACCCGACGGGCAGTGGGTTGGTTTTGTCGGAGAGTTCGTGTTGAGAAAGGCCGCGATCAACGGCGGGGCCGTTCAGGATCTTCTGAAGCTGGGCGGCCGAACGATGCTCGGCGCCACGTGGGGCGAGGGCCGCACGATCATCTTCGCGACCGACCAGACCTCGAAGGGCCTCGAACAGATATCCGAAGACGGTGGGCCGACGACCGTGCTGACGCGCCCCAACCGCGAGCGCGGCGAGCGCTATCACGGCTGGCCGGCGTTTCTGCCGGCTGGCCAGGCCGTGCTGTTCACCATCATCCACGATGGCGGCATCGACAACGCGGAAATCGCCGTCCTCGACACAAAGACCGGCGCGCAGAAGGTACTCCTCCGCGGCGGCAGCGCGCCCCGCTACGTGCCGAGCGGCCACTTGATCTACGGCGCTGCCGGATCGCTTCGGGCGGTCGCCTTCGATCTGAAGGGGCTCCAGGTCCGTGGAACACCCGTACCGGTCGTGCCGCAGCTTCTCACAACGCCAACCGGCGCTGCTGATTTCGACCTGTCGTCCGACGGCGTCCTCGTTTACGTGCGCGGGGGCCTTCAGGAACCCGCGCGGACGCTGCTGTGGGTCGATCGTGAGGGTCGGGAAGAGCAGATCCCGTCGCCAGTCCGGGCGTACCAGTATCTGAGGATCTCGCCAGATGGCGCGCGCGTGGCGATCGACGTCCGGGATCAGGAGCGCGACATCTGGCTCTGGGATTTTGTGCGCCCGATGCTCACGCGACTCACCTTCGATCCGACGCCGGATCGGTTTCCGGTCTGGGCGCCCGACGGCCGGCGCGTGCTCTTCACGTCGGAACGCGCCGGCGCGAGGAACATGTTTTCGCAGGCCAGCGACGGGACGGGTGTGCCAGAACAATTGACCCGGAATACGACGACTGCCGACAAGGCGCCCACGAGTGTGACGCCAGATGGCGCATGGGTGATCTTCCGAGACGGCGAACCGCAGGGCTTCGATGTCAGCCGGCTGGCACTCGGGCCAGGCCATCGCATCGAACCGCTCCTGCACACGCCCTTCAGCGAACAGAACGGCGAGGTCTCGCCAGACGGCCGGTGGCTGGCGTATCAGTCCAACGACTCCGGGCGCGCAGAGATCTGGGTGCGCCCGTTTGTCGACGTGAACGGCGGGCGCTGGCAGGTTTCCGCGGCTGGGGGCTTTCAACCGCTTTGGAGCCGAGACAGCCAGGAGATGTTCTACCGCGATCTCACCGGCGCGGTGATGCGGGTCGCGGTTGGGCATGGGCCTGCCTGGGCTGCCGGAACGCCAACGAAGCTGTTCGGCGCCGGACAGTACTTCTTCGGTTACGGAGAAGCGTTTGGTCGCACGTATGACATTTCGCGCGACGGGCGCCGCTTCCTCATGATCAAGGATGCCCCTCCAGACCCATCGTCCGCACCAACGATCCTCGTCGTTCAGAACTGGCTGGAGGAGCTGAAAGCGCGCGTGCCGACGAAATAGCTGACGAGCGTAGCGCCGCGAGCGCCATGTCGCACTGCCCTGACGGGCGGATGAGTGCAGTGATCAGAAACTGACTCACTGCAGTTCGTCGGACAACAGCAATAGTCGTTTGAACTGTAGGAGCGAGAGACTCGAGCGTCGATGGAGGTCCGGAAAGCCTGTCAGTCATCAGATCGATGCCGTACTATCGGCCGTCATGCACCCCGCGGATGTTCCCTCGTTCTGTCCGGCGTGGCTAACGTCCCTTAGGCAGGAATGAGGAGGGTTACGTAATGAGAAGGCTTTCGAGGCCTTCGTCTCTCACGGTCTGGCTACTCTGGCATGCGGCCGCGGTGGTTGTGATGACCCTGATTCCGAGTCAGCTGCGGCTGGGTCCTCTCGTGTCGCTGCCCGATTGGGAGATTGCGTTTCTCATCGAGATCGCGGCGACGTATCTAGCCAGCATCCTCATTCTGACGCTCTGGACCCGCGGGGGAAGGACCGTCTCGCTGCTCGAGCTGGTGTTGATCGTTTCGGGCGTATTCGGAAGCTACTGTCTGTTCCTCCTGTTAACCGCGTCACCGTATTCGCGAACTTTTCTCGCCGCTGCATGTGTCCTGACGCCGTTCTTCATCGCGCTGTCGTTCGCCCTTGGAGCATCGCTCCAAAAGGTCATGATCGTAGTTTTGACTGCGACGGCTGTCCTGATGCAGTTGGCGGGATCCAAGCCTAACGAGCTCCTGACGAGCGCCCTTCACCTGGATCCTGGGCCACAGTTGGTGAAGACCGTGATTGATACCCAGCTGTACTTCGTCGAGAGCCTATCGTTTGTCCACCACTTCGACGTATGCCCTACCGCGGCCGGATCATGTCGAGCGCCGGGGAACGGAGGTGGCATCTCTCGATTTGCCGGCGGCTACCTGCTTTCGACCGGCGAGGGCGCGCTGTATTTTGTCGAGCTCGACAAACGAACCGACGCATTGAAGGTGCGACGTCTTCCGGACCGCGTGCCCATCAACGAGGACGAGTATGTGTCCAAGCTGGGCGAGAACGTTCTGCACACGTTTCGGGTTACCGGCATCCTGGTGCAGGACAAGGGCCCGGCATTCACACTCTTCGCGGCACATCACTTTTGGAAGACCGACCAGAATTGCGGGGTCCTGCGTGTGTCGAAGCTCGAAGGTGAATCTGCGACATTTCTGGCCGGCAAGGGGGATGCCAAATGGCAGACCCTTCACGAGACGGCCCCGTGCCTGTCGGCACGCAATGGCAGCATTACCGCCGGTAGCGAGTCCGGGGGTCGGATGACTTTCGTGGGGGATGGAAATCTTCTCCTGACCGTGGGTGATCACGAATGGGACGGGTTGGCGCAAAACCCGGCCATGGCGCAGGAGCCGAATGCGTCGTACGGCAAGACCGTCATAATCCACCTCCGCACTGGCGCGTGCGGCAATCTACAGCCTGGGTCATAGAAATCCACAAGGCCTGTACGTTGATCCACCTGGAGTGATATGGGAAACGGAGCACGGCCCTCAGGGAGGTGACGAGCTCAATATCATCGCGCGCGGGGCCAACTATGGATGGCCTCTGGATACCTACGGCGTTCAGTATGGAGCGCATAGCTGGCCGCCGAATCCGAATCAGGATGAGCATGAAGGTTTCCGGCTCCCGGTGTTTGCGTGGGTGCCGTCCATCGGCATATCCAATCTCGTCGGCGTGGAGAAGGGACTATTCTCGCTATGGCGCCACGATCTATTGGTTGGGACTCTCAAGAAGGAGTCGCTGGAGCGAGTTCGCGTGCGCGATGGACGGGTCGGCAATGTCGAGTCGATTCCGATTCCGGGGCGCATTCGTGACCTGCTCGAGGACGAGGACGGCACGGTCGTCCTGTACCTGGACGGAGGAGAACTGCGGTTCCTCCGGCCGATCACGGAAAGTTCCGCCGGTATCAGCGAGGAAATGCGAGGGCAATTGCTCTTCGGGGCCTGCACCGGGTGCCATACCCGCGGAGACGGAACAGCTCATGGTGTCGGTCCTGATCTCGCGAACGTCGTGGGTCGACGGATTGCCGGAGCGGGAGGGTATCAGTACTCGGGTGTTTTGGCGAAGCATTCAGGGGTCTGGAACGCGAGCACGCTCGATGAGTTCCTGAAGGATCCGCAGGCGTTCGCACCCGGAACTCGGATGAACACCGCGGGCGTATCCAACGCCGCGGACCGCGCCGCGCTCATCCGCTTTCTGAAAGGACCGAGCAAACAGTAGGGCCAAGGCGCGTGGCCTGATCAGACGCGAGCACTGCCACCCGGACTCGCCCCTCCTCGAGGTCGACATATTCCTGCGCGACACGATGCAGATGCTGACCAGCTTCGGCGATGTCGGACGACAGCCCGGCCAGTTCTTTGCCGTGCACAGTATCGCGACGGATTCGAAGGGGAATCTCTACACGACCGAAACCTACGAGGGCCGGCGCCTGCAGAAGTTTGTCTACAAGGGCCTCGCGCCGGTGGCCAAGCTGGATCAGGGTACAGTCTGGCCGGCGAAGTAGGCCTGACCCCTGGAGTCGAGGATGTCGTCTGTACTGGCGCCCGACGGCGCGCGCCGAAGTGAAGCAGTCGGCTCGGCGCGCCGCCTCGCCCTTCGACGCAGCTCAGGGCGCCCCGAGCCATGTCGAGGGGCGCGCCGTGGAAAAACGGCCCCTCCGCGGCTGGCCTGACGGTGCCGGCGGCGGCTGGGGTGACGCCGGACGCCGGTAAAGCATCGGTTGGGCAACCGAGCCGAGTGCCCCCTGGAGACGAAACGGCGCCGCCGCGGATCGGAACCGCTGCGGGCCGTTTTAGCGTCGCTGCTGTCACGGCGCTCAAGTCGCGCCGATCCGACTGCTTCACTCTTGGAGACGATGACCCGGATCTGCCTGCGGCGTTCGCTTGTTGGGTCGCCCACGCGTACTTGTTGTCGGGCAAGTGAATCTGAGCCGATGTCGTGGACACAATCCGAGGCGGGTACGATGTCCACGATGTCCGATGCGAGCCAACCGATCCTCGTCACGGAGACGTCGTGCCCCGGCTAGCTGACTGCTCGCGGACGAACAGCGGCGGGCTTGTCCGACCGGCGTGGTTCGGTTGCCCGTTCGAGGAGCACCGCCGCGAGCACCCCGGCGGCGTACGCCGCGAAATCACGGCGGTCAAAGCCGCTCCCGAGCGCAAGGTGTCCCGCAGTGGTCCGACGGAGCGCGTCGAGCGCTGACAAATGGACCAGTTGGCTGAACTCGACGGCGAAGCAGAATGCGACTGCCGCGGCTGCACGCCACGCCAGGCGGATTGCCGGCGCGACAGCGGCGATCCACCACGCCGCCATCGCCGCCCAGAGCGCGTCGCCGAGGATGTCGCGCACTACGGGCGACAGGGCCCCGCCAAGCCCGTGCACGGCCAGGCCGAGTGCGATCGTCCCGAGGGCGAGCGCACAGTAGCGCGTCCGGGCGCGGAGCCAACGAGGCACTCGCGGCGCAGGAGTGTCTGTCATCTGCCGCATTGCCGCTCAGCCGCGAGCGGTGCACATGTCTCTTGCGAATGTCGCGACGCCGCACTCACCGCTCGTCGGCTGCAGCGGCTTGTGCGGCGTTTCGTCAGTCATGGTGCCCGACCAGAATATCGCGCCCCGGTCCTTCGCGCGCGCAGCATGACGCCAGACCGCCGGCGCCGGGATATCCGGCAATCAACCCTTATCCGACACCCGAGCCGGAATGCACCGTCCTGGTCCGCACGAAGCTCTGGTCGTCGGATCAGGTTGCGTCGGCAGATCGTCGAGACGATGGCGACTGAGGGCCTTGTACGAGGAGGCTGAGAGGGAGGGCGACTCCGAGCGGTGGCCGTACCGGAAGCCTCTCGACGCTCGATGAAGTCCGTTCACGGAGCGAGGCCCCTTTGGCTCGCGTCGCGAACCGGCCGCCATCCGGCACGGGGGTACTGGCCCCGTGCTACGATCCGGCCGCCATGCCCAAGTCACCCGCGCGTCAACAACGGCCCGGCCGGGCCCCGGCTCCAACAGAGCCGACGCTCGAATCCGGCAACCACGCGAGCGGTGTGGCAGTTGCGGTTGTCAAGGAGAACAAGGACGATAGCGGGCTCGGACGCGTCAAGGTCAGCTATCCCTGGCACAGCCAGCCGCATGAGAGCTTCTGGGCGCGCGTCGCGACCCCCATGGCCGGCAAGGGCCGCGGCTTCTACTTCATTCCCGAAGTCGAGGACGAAGTGCTCGTCGCGTTCGAGCGCGGCGATCTACGCTTCCCCTACATCGTTGGCTCGCTCTGGAACGGGAAAGACCAGGCGCCGCAGTCCAATTCGGATGGCAAGAATGACATCCGTCAGATCAAGACGCGCAAGGGACACAAGCTGACGTTCAACGACGGCAGCAAGGGGCTCGTGCAGCTCGATCTGAACGACGGCAAGAAGCTCGCGATCGACGACGACGGCATCAGCGTCGATGACGGCAAGGGCAACAGCATCGTGATTAGGAGCAACAGCGGCTCCATCACCATTCAGGCGGCAGCCGAACTCGCTATCAGGGCGCCCAGCATCTCGATCGAGGCGAGCGGTACGCTCGACGTCAGGTCCAGCGCGACACTCACGCTCCGCGGCTCGCTCGTCAAAACCAACTGAGGGGCGCATGGGAGAGCCGGCTCGCGGTCGCAGGAACGATGGTCTCGCCGCGCGCGAGCATGGCGACGAGCGCCGCGATCTTCTTCGCGCCTACATGGCGTTTCAGATGGGGCGGTCGGGGGTCGCGGCGGGCATCGGATACGGGCTCTTCCTCTAGGACTTCGCGAAAGCACAGGCGCGCGAGCACGACCCGGTCGACGTGTCGACCGTGCAGACCGGGTCAACACAGACCTGGTTCGTTCTATTGCCTTCGACGCGAACCGTCCTACGTTGCGGACGCCACCGTTGCCGCTCGGCGGGACATTGCGAACGATGCACTTGACCTTCGAACGCACGAAGTGACTGTCGCTTTGCCGAACTGACCTACTGCAGTTCGTCGGACAACAGCAATTCTCAGCTGCGCTTCTGTGGCGGCTGGCTCGGGGGAGCTCGCTCTTCGTAGTCGGACGCCCGGCGGGCGACCATCCTTTCGGCCCTTCGAAGACGAGGCTGCTCCAGCCGCTCGTTGGCGCGGTCGACCACGGCACGTTCGAAGACGTCAATCAGCTGGTCTACCGATTCGTAGCTCAAGGGCTCCAGCACCCACTCCCGGTGTTTGTTCCAGAGATCCCTGGCAGGTGCGATCTCCATCAGACCGATGAGCGAGGCGTTGCACCCGTTGCCCCTCACTCCGGCCGTGACCTCCATGCCAGGGAGAAACTCCTCCACCAGGACGGGACACGCGTAGCGGTCGCGCAGCCAGCGGCAGCGCGCGGCTGCGGCGATGACGTCCGCGCACAACGACTCTTGCCGGATGCCCTTGCTCGATCCCTCGTCGTTCGGCTTCACGACGACCGGGTAAGGCAGCCCGGCGAGCGTGAGCTCGTCTGCCGGGCCCTCCACCAGCACCCCGCGTGCCACCGGCACGTCGGGCGACACGATGCGCCGCGCGACGGCCTTGTCCAGCGTCGCGGCCAGCGTCAGGGCGTCCGAGCCGGTGAATCGAAGCCCGAGAAACTCGCAGATGGCCGCAGGAACCGCTTCGCGGCACCGTCGTCCGACGCCTTCCGCGATATTGAATACGAAATCGAAGCCCCCGTGTTTCAGCCTCCACGGGAACTCGGCATCGGCCGTCACGGGCGTCGGTTCGACACCCATTCCAGCCAGCGCCTTCGCGATCGCGACGATCGTTTCCGGCTCGTCGTACTCCTCGAAGGCGTCATCGAGCGCGCCGGAATCGCATGCCGGCCGTGGATTGTAGAGAATCGCCACTCTCATCGCACCGACTCCAAACGAGGAGGCGACGTTCGTCGGCAGGGTCCTCGTTGACGTAAGATCACACCGCGCGCGTAAGTCGATATAATTCTCGCCCAAGACCGTTTCATGTCGAATACCCGTTCCTCCCCGTCGGGTAGGGAACGCGGGTTCGGAAGGTTGGTTATAACGTGCGTACTCTTCGAGTGTTGAAGCTGGTCACGATGGTCGCCCTGGCGGCGGCATCGACGACGGCGGTGTCCGCACAGGCGCCCCCGCCCGCTCCTGAGGTGACAAGCTCAGGTGCGATTCAGGCGGCCACCCCCAGCGTCGACGATGCTGCCGGCAAAACCGGCAGCGCCAGCGGGACCGGACAGAGAGACAGCTCCGAACCGCAGCAGCCGGCGACGGCGAAGGTGGCGCCGCCGCAGACCACTCCAGCGTCGTCGCGTCAGGCGGCGATCGAGCAGGAGCAGGCGGCGAAGGTGCCGAATCTGCACCCGTACGTCCTCAACAAGGACGGAACATTACTTCGACAGGCTCGACACGATCCTCGAGGGCGGTGGCCTCGTCTGGCACCCGTTCTTCGAAAGCGCGTATTCGGGCGGCGGCTTCACGCTCGGCGCTCGGCCATACGAACTACGTCAGCGGCTACAACACGCTCGACGTGCGCGGCAGCTACACGATCTCCGGCTACAAGCGCGCCGAGGTCGAGTTCCTCGCGCCGCGCATGTTCAACCGCCGCGCGAAGCTGTCGGTGCTCGGCGGCTGGCGCGAGGCGACGCAGGTCGGCTTCTACGGCATCGGGTCGGATACCTCGGAGGACGATCGAGACCAACTACCTGTTCAATCAGCCGTACGGCTCGGCGCTCTTCACCGATCTTCCCGACGCGCCGCATTCCTGATGCTGCGCGGCGGCGCCGAGTTCAGTCAGTGGTCGCAGGAACCCGGCGAGGGGACGTCCCCGTCGGTCGAGGACGGTGTACACCCCGGAGACACTGCCGGGCCTGGGCGCGGAGGTGACGTACCTGCACACGCAGGGCACGGTCGGCCTCGACTGGCGCACGTCTCCCGGATACAGCCGCCGCGGCGTCTATCTCGCCGCGACGCTGCACGACTACAAGGATCAGGACGACAACTTCGGCTTCCAGATCGCGTCGAATACGAGGCGATTGCGCACCTCCCGATCCTGCGCGAGACCTGGGTGCTCTCGTTCCACGGCCGGATGCAGCACGCGAACGAGAAGGACGACCAGCAGATTCCGTTCTTCATGCTGCCGGCGCTCGGCGGCGGCTCGTCGCTGCGCGGCTACAGCAGCTGGCGCTTCCGCGACCAGAACAGCCTGCTGCTCCAGGCGGAGTGGCGCATCATGGTCAACCGCTATCTCGATATTGCGTTCTTCTACGACGCCGGCAAGGTCGCCGCCAGTACGAAGGACATCGATCTCGAGCACCTGAAGGACGACTTCGGCTTCGGCCTTCGCTTCCACGGGCCGTTTGCCACGCCGCTCCGCGTCGAGCTGGCCCACAGCCGCGAGAGCAGCCTCTCCTTCAGTCTTCTCGTCGTCGGCTTCCTTCTAGGTAACCGTCATGTCGAATTCAACGGTCTCGACCCGTGCACGCCGCGCCGGCCTCCTCGCGATGTCCGCCGGTCGCGTTGGCCTCTTCGCCGGTTCTGTTTCGACGCAGAGCCCGCGCTTCTATCCCGACGATCCGATCGCGCGCGAACCCGAATCGCAGGACGCCTCGAAGGCGGCGTCCTACGATCCGTCGCAGATGTACGAGCTGGTGTACAACCTGTTCGTCACGTCCGGCTACAAGCCGAGCGGCCTGCGCGCGAAGAACATCAACACCATCGACGAGGTGCCCGACTCGAGCTGGTTCACCAACCGCATCGGCGCCAGGGCGGTGACGACCGAGGAGCTCGTTCGCGGCGCGAATGTCGGCGAGCCGCCCGACCCGTCGAAGTGGGTGCTGATCAGGGAAAAGACGGCCGGCGCCCACCCGGGCTTCACCGCCATGGACGCCAAGGGGCATACCTGGTTCCTCGAGTTCGACCCGCCGGAGTTTGCGGAAGGCGCGACCGCGGCCGTCGCGATCGCCACCAAGATCTTCTGGGCGCTCGGCTACAACCAGGTGGAATCGTTCCTGACGACCTTCGATCCGAAGAACACGACGATCGATCCGAAGGCCACGGTGCGCCGTCCGAACGGCAAGCGAACGCCGTTCACGCACGACGACATGAACGCCATCCTGGAGAGAGTCGCGCGCAGGCCGGACGGTAGCTATCGCGTCATCGCCGGCCGCCTGCTGCCCGGCAAGATTCTCGGCGGCTACCAGTACACCGGTACGCGTCCCGACGACCCGAACGATCTCGTGCCGCACGAGCATCGCCGCGAGCTGCGCGCGCTGCGCGTCTTCGGCGCGTGGACGAACCTGACCGACCTCAAGGCCGCGAACTCGCTCGATACGCTGTCACCGAGAACGGCAAGACGATCGTCAAGCACTACCTGCAGGACGTCGGCTCGACGTTCGGCATGTGCAACGACTTCCACGAGTGGGACCTGAGCTACGAGTACTTCTACGAAGGGCCCCCGTCGCGGAAGCGCCTCTTCACCCTCGGGTTCGGCGCTGAGCCCGTGGCAGACCGTCGACTACGTCGAGTACCCGTCGGTCGGCAAGTTCGAAGGCAAGGTCTTCGACCCGAGAAAGTGGCGGCCGCAGACGCCGACGACCGCCTACATGGAGCTGCGCGACGACGACGCGTTCTGGGCGGCGCGACGCGTGGCGGCGTTCACCGACGACATGATCCGGACCGCCGTCCACACCGGGCAGTTCAGCGACCCGGCGGCCGAGAAGTATCTCGCCGACGTGCTGATCCAGCGCCGCGAGAAGATCAAGAGCATCTACCTGACCGCGATCAATCCGATCGTCAACCCGACGCTCGATGCGAAGGGCCTGACGTTCGAGAACGCCGCCGTCACCGGCGGCGTCGCGCAACGGCACGGTGGCGTACCGCGCCTCGTGGATGTCCTTCGACAACGCAACCGGCGCGACCAAGCCGATCGCGGAGACCAAGAGCGCGACGACGACGATCGCGGCGCCGGGCGGCCTGCCGTCGAGTGGCTTCGTCGCCGTCGACATCGCCGCCGACAGCGATGGCTACCCGACGTGGAAGCAGCCGGTACGCGCCTTCTTCCGCCAGGATGGCGGCGGCTGGAAGCTGGTCGGGCTCGAACGGATGCCTGACAAGGCCCCGGCCGCAGCCGGCGGCGCAGAAGGCGGCGAAGTAGCGAGGGAATCACGTCATGCGTTTTCCCGACGAGCGGGGATGTCGTTGCCGCCACGGGCTGAGTGCGGCAGTACTCCTGCTGTCACTCGGCGCCGCGTTCGTCGCGGCGTCCGCGCAGACCACCGAGTTACGCCTGGTGTCGACCGCCTGGTCGCCGTTCACCAACGAGCCGGGGCAGCCTCGCTTTGCCCTCGACCTCGTCGAGGCCGGCCTCGGCCGCATCGGGATCAAGACCAGCTCGACGATTGTCGACGCCGCGCAGTTCACGAGCGCGCTGCTCAGCGGCAAGTTCGACGGCAGCGCCGCGGCATGGAAGGACGCCGAGCGGGAGCGGACGCTGCTTTTTTCGCAGCCCTATCTCGAGAACCGGCTGGTCCTCGTCGCGCGACGAGGCGGTGACGTGTCGGCGAAGACGCTTCCCGAGCTCAAGGGCAAGCGAATCGCGATCGTCGAGGGTTACTCGTACGGTGAAGCCATCGACCTGTCGGGTCCGGCGTTCGTCCGCTCGCGCACCGAGGAAGACAGCCTCAAGCTCCTTCTCGACGGCAAGGTGGACTACACGCTCATGGACGAGCTCGTCGTGCAGTACATCGTCAGCAACTACGCCGAACAGGCGCGCACGCGGCTGCAGCTCGGCTCGACGGCACTGCTCACGCGCCAGTTGTACCTGGCCGTCCGGCGAACGCTGCCGGATGCCGAGTCGATCGTCAACCGGTTCAACGCACAGCTCCGCGGCATGATTGCCGATCACACCTACCACCGCCTCCTGCACCTGGACTGGATTCGGGCGGACATCGACGGCGATGGTCTCGCCGAGCTCGTGCCGCAGAGCGATCGCCCAGGCGCGGTCGAGCCCAAACGGGCATACAGCCTGTTCGTCACGGACCCCTCAGCCATGCCGACGCCGAAGACCCAGGGGCGGTTTCTTCTCGGCGGCAGCATCTACGACGGGTGGACGACCGTGCCGGACAAGTACAAGGTCGAAGATCCGAAGCGACCGGATCCGAATCGCTCGACCGCCGGTATCTTCCGATTCTCCTGGTGAATCCTGGAAGCTCACCGGCCCTCCGCGCTATCATTGACGGTTGTGCCCAACCTCGCTGCGCTTTCTACTGACGACCTCACCGCATTTCACGAGAAGACCCGGGGCCGCTACGACGCCTTCAAGGATCGCGGCCTCAAGCTGGATCTGACTCGCGGCAAGCCTTCGAGCGAGCAGCTCGATCTGTCGAACGGCTTGCTCGCGCTGCCGGGCGAGCGGGATTTCCTCGCCGCTGACAAGACCGATACGCGCAACTACGGCGTGCTGCAGGGGCTTCCGGAACTGCGGGCGCTGCTCGCTCCGCTCTTCGGCGCCTCACCGGCGCAGGTCGTGCTCGGCGACAACTCGAGCCTCGCGCTGATGCACGACGCCATCGCCTACGCCCTGCTCACGGGCACGGTGGGGAGTCCCCGTCCGTGGTCCAGGGAATCACGGCTGGCGTTTCTCTGCCCGGTGCCGGGCTACGACCGCCACTTCGCCATCTGTCAGGACTTCGGCATCGAAATGATCACCGTGCCGCTCGCTGACGATGGGCCGGACATGGCCGCGGTCGAGCGGCTGGCCGCCGAGGATGCCGGCATCAAGGGCATGTGGTGCGTGCCCAAGTACAGCAATCCCACGGGGACCGTCTACTCGGCCGCGACCGTCGAGCGGCTCGCTGCCATGACGACAGCGGCGCCTGACTTCCGCGTCTTCTGGGACAACGCCTACGCCGTTCATCACCTGACCGCCGAGCGGGTCGAGATCCCGAGCCTGCTCGACGCGTGCGCGCGCCACTCGCATCCGCACCGGGCCTTCGTCTTCGGATCGACGTCGAAGATCACGCTCGCGGGCGCAGGCGTCGCGCTCTTCGCCGCGTCGCCGGAAAACGTCGCGTGGTATCTGGCGCGGATGGGCAAGCGCACGATTGGCGGCGACAAGATCAACCAGCTGCGGCATCTGCGCTTCCTGCGCGACACCGCCGGTCTGCTGACCCTGATGGATCGCCACCGCGCGATCGTCGGCCCGAAGTTCGCGACTGTCGTCGACACGTTCGAGCGGCATCTGTCCGGGACCGGCGTCGCCTCCTGGGTCGTGCCCAAGGGCGGCTATTTCATCAGCCTCGACGTGCTCGACGGTTGTGCGAAGGACGTCGTCCGCCTGGCGGCGGAGGCTGGTGTGGCGCTGACGCCGGCCGGCGCGACCTATCCGCTCGGCCAGGACCCGCGCGATCGCAATATCCGCATTGCCCCGACTTTCCCGGACCTTGCGACCGTCGGCACCGCGGCCGAAGGCGTGGCGCTCAGCGTGTTGCTCGCCACTTCAGGCGCGCTCATCAAGGCTCAGCCCGCCGGCCACAAGTCCTGACGCGCCGGGCGATCAGCCTCGGCTCCGACAGCCGGCCGGCCCTGCCGAAAAAGCCAGCAGCAGGCGTAGGTTCACGAGGCCTCGACTCTACGCCAGGCCCGTGTTCAGCGCGCCAACTTCAGCGAACCGTCGCGGATCCCTGGCTGGCCGTCGGCGCAGGTGCTGTGAATCCCGTTTGCTCGAGCAAGCGTCGCAGCTCGGACTGCATCTGCTGCAGGGTCTCGCGCGCCTCGAAGCGGTCGATGATGTTCGTCTCTTCGTAGGGATCGGTTTCGAGGTCGTAGAGCTCGTCCATCCCGCGGAGCTCCCGGTACTGGATGTATTTGTGCCGGCCGGTCCGGACGGCCACGTAGCCCATGTTCCGAATGCGTGGAAAGACGGTGTCGCTGAAGTACTCAATCAGGAACGACGTGCGCCACTCACGAGCGTCCTGCTTGAGCACCGGTACGAGCGAGCGGCCCTGGACGTCGCCGCCCGGCTGGAGTCCGGCCATCTCGAGAAGCGTCGGAGCGATGTCGATGCTGAGCACCATCTCACCCGGCGTGGAGCTCGCGACGGCCAGCCGTGGATATCGAATGATGAGTGGGATGCGAATGGTCTCTTCGTAGGCGAGGCGGCGCTCTTCGTTGAGGCCGTGCTCTCCGTAGAAGTATCCATGGTCGCTGGTGAAAACGACGACGGTGTCATCGAGCGCGCCTTTTCGCTCGAGCGCCGCGAGTATGCGTCCCAGGCTGTCATCGACGCCCAGCAACATCTCGAGGCGCCCTCTGATTTCCTCGTCGGACGTGGCCGTCTTCGGGCCAAGCGGAGGCAGGTCGTCGATCTGGCGAAGGAGCGCTGGTTTTCC
Organism: uncultured Acidobacteriota bacterium; assembly: GCA_963776315.1. Lineage (GTDB taxonomy): Bacteria > Acidobacteriota > Vicinamibacteria > Vicinamibacterales > 2-12-FULL-66-21 > DATBJJ01. Next base: position 111,800 of record CAVZMJ010000019.1, on the reverse strand, counting down.
GAGCGGCGGTTTGAACGCGTTCGCGCGTCGCGGCATCGCGCGGCCGGCATAGCGCCCGCGGTGGCGCTCCGCGGCCACGAATCCTCCCGGCTGACCTGCGACGGGCCCGCCAAGGCTCCCGTCGTCACGCTGAACCACATTGGGATGGATCGCTTTGTGAGCCAGGTACACGAGGAATGGTCGATCGGAGGGACGGTCGATGAATCGCTCCACGTAGTCGGTGAGCAGGTCGGTCGTGTACCCCTTCGCCTGTACTCGTTCACCATCGACATTCAACGAAGGGTCGATGGCTTCCCCTTGACCTGGCATGGCAACCCAGTGGTCGAACCCTGGACGAGGGCTGTCGTCGTTGCCCATGTGCCACTTGCCGAAGAAGCCGGTGCGGTACCCGGCACGTTGCAGCTCCAGTGGGAACACCCGCAGGTCGTGGCTGGGTCGAGCCGTATTGTCGATGATGCCGTTGGTGTGCGGGTACTGGCCCGTCAGGAAGCTGGCCCGGCTCGGCGAACAGAGGGGCGTCGTGGCGAAGGCGTTCGTGAACCGGGCCCCTTCCCGGGCGAGGCGATCCATGTGCGGCGTCTCGATGAATGGATGGCCGGCGACCCGCATGTCGTCCCAGCGCATGTCGTCGACGAGCACCATGACAATGTTCGGGCGACGTGACTGGGCTGGGGATGGAGAAGAGCGCTGCTGCCTCTGGTCTGGCGCGCCGCACGTGGTCGTCACGAGTGCGGCAACCAGCACGAGTAGCTGCGTAGCCTTCATCGATGTCTCCACCTGGCCGGAGCGGGTCAGTCGGCGCGAAACGCCTCGAGACGGGCGCTATCGCAGTACGCTGCTGCTTTCTGCCTCTCGAATCAGCCGGTCCGCATCGTCCTGCAACAGGAAGCGTTCTTCGACGAGGCGAGCGGCGGCTGCACGGACCCTGTCGACGTATGCCGCGTGCGAACCGTAGCGTTCCTCGAGCGATGGGCGCGGATCGCCCGCGGCGAGGCGCTCGGCCTTGGTTCTCGCGAACGGGATGAATCCGCCACCCAGGGACTGGATCCGTCCTTTGAGGAATCCTCTCGCGATCGGGTTCCAGCCGGTGTACGTACCGAGCGGCGCCTGGAGGAGCACGCTCGGAACGCCCGAGGTTTCGTTGCCGTCAGAGTCGACGCGCGGCACGAGCATCGGCAGGGTCTGACGCACGATTGGTGGTTGAAGCGTCATGATTCCCGACTCATCAGTATTCCGGAACGCGGGTCCGAAATCGTAGTCGTAGAACGGGACGATGATGCCATCGGGAAGTGGCTGGCCGGGGATGATCGGAAAGCCAGTGGCCGCCTGTGTGGGCGGCACCAGGTCGCCACGATCCAGACTCGGGTACCGGCTCGGAGGGGGCAGTGCGTCCCGCACGACCCAGTCGACCAGGGCGATCATCAGCGCCCGATGGGCCTCGGCCGAAGAGTTCGGGTTCCCCGCGAGAACGCAGCACGCCTCGGGTGTGGCACTCAGCGAGAATCCGCCGGATCCGCCTCCATGACGAACTCCCGGCATGTAGTACCGGCGTACGTTCGCAGGCAGCGGGATGTCGCGGTCCGCGCGGGTGCCGACGAGGTCCGGCGACATGCGCAGCGAATAGAACTCGGCGGAGCCGAAGGTTTCGACGATCTTCGGGCACATGCTGGTGGCACGACATCGTGCGAGCAGGCTCGATGAAGGACGACCTCGCGCCGTGTCTGCGTAATCGTCCCACCACAGCGTGCCCTCGCTGCCGGGTTCGAACATCTCGGCCGCGCCGCTCGGCGCGGCGAAGCGGATGTTCATCGAGAGCTGACGCGCGGCAATGTGCGCGTTCATCCCGTCGAACACCCGCTGGCCGCGCTCATCCTGGTTGAAGCCGAGACTCAGGAAACTGCGGAGGTAATTGCCGGACTGGGAGGTGCCCTGCGCGACGGCGTGTCGCACGCTCCCTCCGAGCGGATTCGTGGCGCTATCCTTCCTGAGGAAGGCGATCAAGTCGCGCGTGGCGGCGAAGCCGATGCCGTGCACCGGCGGGTCCTTCGCGACGTAGGTCAGTTCGTAGAGAAAGGCCGGGTCGAAACCGCCTTTGAGACACACCTTGATGGGGTCGGGCTGTCCCGGGAAAGGCTTCTGCGTGCAGTCGGCGAACGCCCAATCGACGGGTGCGACGGCCACGCGGCTGCCGTCCTCGGTCGTGCGCCGTGTCAGCGTGGCCTTCGTCGTGTCGAAACTCGCCGGCGTGGCGGTCCCGGTCACGCGGCCGCGGATGATCGGCAAGCTCGTCGTTCCGGCAGGCATGTCGAGGAATCGCGCCATCACCGGACCGGTGATGCTGGAGCCGTCCGGATTCTTCGCCGTCGGTGCCACCATCGACTCGATACCTGGCCCGGCGGCGATGTCTGCCTGCCACCCACTGGCCACCAGCGTGTGACCGGCCGACCTGAAGTCGGCGTAGAACCCTCCACCTTCGACCGTCTGCCGGCCCCGGTTCGGCACCTGGTAGACGAGCACACCCGTCGATCTGCTCATGTCGACGGGCTTCAGGATGATGAAGGTGGCGGAGTACTCGACCATGCCTCGGTCACTGCGCGGGGCCAGCTCGATGTCGGTGATGATCGCGTTCAGCGCGTGGCGAGGATCGAGCTGTCCGTAGAAATGACCGGTGAGCTTCTCGTAAGGTATGCCTTTACTGGCGAAGGCCTGCCGCTGTTCGACCACGAACCTGACCACGTCCGCGCGCGCCGGCACGCTGAGGATCAGGAGGAGCGCCGCGATCGACGCCGTCCGCGCTGGAGTCCGCATGGCGCGGATGCTACGTCAGAACGCAGGTTCCATCAATACCAGGCGGAGCGTGCCGGGCATCGGTGAATCCTTCGCGCGCCTCGTGAGCTTCCGCCTTCGCCAAGGCTCCGGCGGACCGCCGTAGCTTTAGCGGAGGCTGGTCGCGGCCTTCGTGAAGGGTCTCCGTTTGTGAGATAGCTTCCACGGCCTTGCGGGCTTCAGCTCATCCACGTACAACTATAGCATTTCATGCTATAGTTCCTGGCATGCCCCCAGGTTCCGCTCGTCGAACCGCCGATCCCGAGGCATTCCTGCCGCTCCATCGCGACACGTTTCACATCCTCGTCTCCCTCGCCGATCGCGATCGGCACGGCTACGCCGTGATGCAGGACGTGCTCGACCGAACCGACGGCGCGCTCCGCTTCAGCCCGAGCAGCCTCTACGCCTCGATCCGCCGGCTCCTCGAGCAGGAGCTGATCGAAGAGTTGGCCGAGCGGCCCGATCCGGCGCACGACGATGAGCGTCGGCGCTACTACCGCCTGACGCGGCTCGGTCGAGCTGTAGCCGCGGCAGAAGCCCGGCGGCTGGAGCGCTTGCTCCGCGATGCGCGGGCGACCGGCCTGCTGCCGCGCCGGACGTGACGCCATGGCCGCCAAGCCTCGTCGAAACACGACCTTCGGCGCGCGCGCGTTTCGAGCCCTGCTCGCTCTCTATCCCGCCGCCTTCCGCGACGAGTACGGCCGCGAGATGGCGCTCGTGTTCGCCGATCGCCACCGCGATGCCGACGGTCCGGTCGAACGAGCGTGGCTCTTGCTCGAAGTCGTCGCCGGCGTCCTGACCGAAGCACCGAAGGAGCACCTGCGCATGACGCTGCATGACCTCCGCTACGCCCTCCGTCGGCTGCGCATGAGCCCGGGTTTCGCCGCTACCTCCATTGCGACGCTGGCGCTGGCGATCGGGGCGAGCACGGCCATGTTCAGCGTGCTCAACGCCGTGCTGCTTCGGCCGCTTCCGTTCGAGTCGCCGGATCGCCTGGCGATGCTCTGGACCGAGATTCCAAGCCAGGGCCTACGTGCAGGCCGGTCAGCATTCTGGAATGCCGAGCAGTGGCGTCAGCAAAGCGAGAGCTTCGTCGATCTGGCCGTTTTCGATCCCGTCTCCGTGACGCTGACGCGAGGAGCAGAACGCCAGCAGATCAGCGCCGTCCGGGTCTCGCCGAACTTCTTCCCGCTCCTCGGTGTCACACCCGTGCGGGGTCGAACATTCTCGCAAGAGGAAGCCAACGAGCGGCAGCGTGTCGCCGTCCTGAGCCATCGCTTCTGGCAAGCCCGCTTCGGCGGGTCTGCTGATGCCATCGGCGCGTCGCTCGAGCTCGATGGCCTGCCGTCGCAGATCATCGGTGTTCTTCCCGAATCGATGCGGGAGGGTTTCGGTGCCGATGTCTGGGAGCCGCACACGCTCTTTCCGGATTGGGAGACGCGCCGCGCCGCCCAGGGCCGCGGGCCATGGTTTGTCATCGGCCGTTTGCGCCCGAGCGTGACGCTCGAACGGGCGCAGCCCGAGATGAATGCGATCGCCAGCCGTCTCGATCGTCAGATGCCGGCGACGGAGCAGGCGCGTGGCATCAGCGTGATGCCGTTCAGCGTCTACCTCACCGGACCACGGCCGCGCCTCGTGCTCTGGATGCTGACCGCTGCGGCGCTGTGCCTGCTCCTTGTCGCCATCGCCAACGTCGCGGGCCTGTCGCTGGCGCGCAGCGCCGGCCGCGCGCCGGAGATAGCCATTCGCGCGGCGCTCGGCGCCAGCCGCGCGCGAATCGTGCGGCAACTTCTTGCCGAAAGCATCGCCATTGCCGGCCTCGCGGGTGTGCTCGGCCTGCTGCTGGCCGTTGGCGGCATTCGGCTCATTCGTGCCTTCGGACCTGGAAACCTCGCGCGCCTGCAGGAGGTCAGTCTCGACCTGCGGGTGCTCGGTTGGGCCATCGGCGCATCTCTCGTTGCCGGAGTGCTCGTCGGGCTTGCGCCCGCGATGACGCTGTGGCGGCGCGACCTGCGTGCCGTGGCTGCCGAAGGCGGCCGGGGTGTTGCGGGCGGAGCGGCCACGCGGCTCCGCCGTCTGCTCGTGGTGGCCGAATGCGCCGCCGCGATCATGCTGCTCGTCGGCGCCGGGCTGCTCGTCCGCAGCTGGTGGAACGTGCTGCACGTGGATCCCGGATTTCGAGCCGAGCGAGTCCTGTCGCTCAGCCTTACTGCGCCGCCTCCGATAGCGGACGGGCCGCGCGCCGCGTTCTACGACTTGTTGCTCGAGCAGGTGACATCGCTCCCCGGTGTCGAGACCGCCGGCCTCAGCAGCGAGCTGTTCGTCAGCAGCGTGGCCGAGCAGACGATCACCGCCGAGGGCGCCGAGCGAAGCGCCGGCGAGCGGGTGCCGTTCCGCAGCGACGAGGCGAGCCCTGGATTCTTCAACGCGCTCGGCACGCCGGTGCTTCGCGGGCGCTTGTTTTCGGCGGAGGACGGTCCGCGTGCCACGCCCGTCGCGATCGTCAACGAGGCGATGGCGAACCGGATATGGCCAGGGCGCGATCCGATCGGCCGGCGGTTCACGATCGGCCAGGCGATCGCCGGCGCACGGTGGCTCACCGTCGTCGGTGTCGTCGGCAACATGCGGCGGCAGGGACTCGAGACCGAACCGATCCCGGAGATGTTCGAGGCGCTGTCGCAGAATCCTCCCCGCCGCGCCATCCTGTTCGTACGCGCATCGCTCGCCGACCCGCTGCAACTGGCGGCGCCGCTTCGCGCCGCGGTCGCTCGAGTGGATTCGCGAGCGTTCGTGTATGGTGTGGGGACCGTCGAGGAGCGGCTTGGCGCCATGGTCGCCGAGCGCCGGCTGCAGACGTCGCTTCTGGCGGGCTTCTCTGTGGTCGCCCTCCTCCTGGCCACCATCGGCATCTACGGGCTGATCCAGGTACTCGGTGGCGACGCGCACGCACGAGATCGGCCTTCGCATGGCCCTCGGCGCCAGCGCCGGAGACATCTTTCGCATGGTGGTCCGCGAGGGTCTCGCACTGAGCCTCGCCGGACTCGGGCTCGGACTCCTCGGCGCCTGGTGGCTGTCGCAGGCTGGCTCGAGCCTTCTGTTCGAAGTCACGGCGACCGATCCCATGACGTTCGCCGCAGTGTCGCTGGCGTTGCTGGCGGTCGCTACCGCTGCTTGCTACTTCCCGGCGCGCCGTGCCATGCGCGTGGCGCCGATCGTGGCGCTGCAGCAGCGCGTCATGTGACCCTGCGCGCGCCTGAGTCGTAGGAGGGCAAATTAGAGGCCATCCTCAACAATCCGGCCCACGGCTCATCACGAGGGCCTCGAAGCTCACGAGGTAGGGCGTGCCCTGACCTTGACGTCGTCCGCCGCCACGTCACCACAACCACTACAATGTGGGCGAGGAGTCCCCATGCCACGACGACGTCTTCCCGTCACGCTCCTACTTTCATTGACCATCGTCGGCGTTGGAGCGGCGCTGCCACCCTTCTGGCGCGCGGTCAGCGCGCCGGCGCTGCTGGCCTCGCAGGCCACGGGCGCGCCCGTCTCACCGGCACAAGCGGCGCCCTTCGTCGGTGACTGGACGGCGCCTATCACGTCGCAGATGGGGCCGATGACCTTCGCGGTGTCGGTCAAGGTCGGTTGGCGCGAAGGTTGGCGCGACGGTCAGCGGCGGCATGTTCCCGCCCGCGACGGTATCCGACATCTCGTTGGTCGGTAAGAACCTGTTCCTGAAGTACGTGAGCGACGTCCAGGGCATGTCGATTCCCGGCCTCGTCGCGATGACGCCGCAGGGCCCTGACATGCTCCTCACCATTTCAATTCTGGACGGTCAGCTCGAGATGGCCGGCACGGCGACCAAAGGCGGGGCCGCGGGCCGAGGCGCGACGGCCGCGGGCAGTGGGCAAACCGGACGTGGAGCGGCGCCGGCGGGCCAGGGCGGCGGCCGTGGGCCGGCCGCTCAGCCGCAGGTGGCTCGCGTCACGGATCTGATGCAGATGATGTCGGCGCTGCCCGAGAGCGCACCCGCGACGCCGAAGCAACCCCGTACCGTGCTCGTCCTCGCAAAGGCTGCCGGGTTCGTCCATTCATCGATCCCGCTGGCAGCACGCACCATCGAGGCGCTCGGGCAGAAGACCGGCGCGTGGACTACCGTCATCACCTACAACGCCGCCGACATCACGGAGCAGAACCTGCAGCCGTTCGACGCCATCTTCCTGGCCGGCACGACGGGACAGTTTCTCGACGATCCCGCCGATCCGGCGGTCACCGCGGCGCGGCGCAAGGCGTTGCTCGATTTCGTGCGCGGCGGCAAAGGGATCGCCGGCATCCATGCCGCAACGGATTCGTATCACGGCTCCGCGCCCGGCGCGGCCCCAGCGGCGCCGGCACCTGGCGGACGTCCTCCCGTCGATGGCGGCGCGCCGCTCTGGCCGGAATTCAATTCGCTGATTGGCGGCTACTTCAAGTACCACTGGCTCTATCCGACGCAGATCGCCGTCAAGATCGACGATCCGGAGAGCCCGGTCAATGCGGCCTTCACGTCGCTGAGCAAGCAGACCGGCGTGCGCCTGCCGCGGCCGTTCTCGGTTGTGGACGAGGTCTACACGTTCAATGAGGCGTCCTGGTCGCGCGCGCGGGCGCACGTGCTGACCAGCATCGACTACGCCAAGATGCCGGCGGAGATCAAGGCGCAGGAGCCAGCGCCGCAGCGCGCCGATCACGACTACGCCCTCAGCTACCTCCAGCGGGAAGGCAAGGGCCGTGTCTTCGTCCAGGTCCTCGGCCACGACGAATCGATCTACAAGATGCCGTCGATGCTGGCGCACATCCTGGCCGGCGTGCAGTACGCGATCGGTGACCTCCAGGCCGACGACAGTCCGACGAGTCCTGCAAAGCAGTGAGCAGATGTTCCTGCTCGTCGACGTCAGTGGGTCTGCGCACGGCGGCGCCGACGCGCCGCCAAGGCGCCGCATCCACCAAGGAGGAGCAATGAGAGCGTGCCCGGCTCCGGCACCGGAGTGGGATTGGGAGGCGGTTCGGTCCCATCATCAGGAAGTGCCGTGTGAATCCGCACCAGATCCTGGCCCGCGGTCCCGTCGGCCAGTCCAAAGTTTGCAAACACCTCCACCAGGTCCCCAGTGCTGCAGTACCCGACGCCGTTGAGGTTCGGCACTCCGGACGGGACGGCCGGGCAACCGGCCAACTGGCCGACTGACGGACTCACCCCGTCGATGGCGCCTCCGCTGCTCGCGGCAGCGAAGATGTCGTCGAACTGAAAATTGAACACCGTGTTCGAGAACAACTCGAACAGACTGTCGTGAATGACCAGAATGTGAGCGACATCGTCGGCCTGGAAACCGTCGGTCAAGTCAGCAGCCTGGTTCAGCAGGAATGTGTAGCCGAGGAGGTAGCTCCCCAGATTCCCCTCCGACAGGCCAAGCGCCGACGCTCCGGAGCCCGTGTAGTCGGCGAAGATGTCGCACTGCCCGAACCCGGCGCCATCGATCGAGCACTGGTTCGTCCCGATGGGTCCCGCGCTGGCCGCGCCAGGAACTGCCGTCAGACCGAGCGCCAGACAAGTCACCGCCGCGAACTTCCGCATGAGAACCTCCAGCCAAGCCGACACACAAGCAGACGGATCCGGCCCCGGTGAAACAAGAGTCCGAATGGTGGTGAGCAAATTCTGCGCCGCGGCCGCACTCGACACCGTGACGAAATGCCAACCCTCGACGACGTGCAAGTAATCTGCTGATTCAATCGGCCCTCCTGCTCGCTGCCTGCACAGGCGGCCACGCCGCAACAACCAAAAGATCCCTCGGACGCGCTGGCCGGAAGTTTGCCTTTTCTCTGACGAAAGCCACCATGCACGGAGACTTTTGCGCCGAGAATTGAAGGTTTCCTGCTATTCACGGCGCGATCGTACTGGTGCCTTTTTTGCGTTGCTGAAATTTTGCTCAGGCGTGGCTACATCCTGCGCAATTCACTTGACTGGTTAGAGCACCGTGAGAATACTGAGCCCGCTCGAATCACCCTCACACAGGCCAGCCACCATCGTGCAACGGCAGAGAGCCGGTGATGTTGCGCTCGCGCCGCGGCAGAACAGAACAAGAAGGCACTCGCAATGAGGACCGCATTCATGGCCACTTTCATCGTCAAGGCCGTCCGGCATGGGCGCTCGTCGCGAATCGGGCTCCTCATCGCGCTCCTGTTCGGCGCCTCCGCGGCGACAGCCTCCGCGGAAACGTTGATGATGCCGAAGCGCGACATGCTGCGGGGCACGTCCCAGGTCGTGTGGGGCGTGACGACGAGGCCCAATCACACCACGGCGGCGCCGACGACTTACGCAATCGATTTCGGCGACGGAACACCGAACGCGACGGGAAATGTCACCGACCGCTGGTACATCGCCGTCAACCACGCGTACGCGGCGGCGGGCACGTTCACGGCGAGGCTGCAGGTCACGAATGGGGGAGCAACCGAGACCGCGACGGTCGAGATTCGCGTATTCGACGGAAGCGTCATTACCGAGGAACAGCTGCGCGGCGTCCGGGTCAACAGCGCGATCGAGGACGGCCTGCGGTATCTCTGGGTGAACCAGACCAACCGGGCCACGAATTTTCCGACTGCGACGATGACGAGCTGGAGCACTACGTATGCCCAGTCGTTCTCCGCGCTGGTTGGTACTCGCCTTCGAGAACCACAACTACCGGCTCGAAAACACCGACGATGCACCAACCGGCCTGTACGAGAAGTACGTCGTCCGCCGCGGCTTGAACTACATCATCGATCAGTTGGCCCGGGTTACGATCAACACCCAGCCAGCGGGAAACCCGTGCGTCAACGTCGAGGCAGCTCCTTGCATCGGCCTGCACCAGGACCTGCAGCAGGAAGGCTATGCAACTTCGCTCGCCATCCTGCCGCTCGCCGCCAGCAATGCCCTCAACCGTCACGTCTCGGAAATCACCGGCACCAGGAGTGCCGGCTTCGTCGTCGGAAAGACCTACGGCGACGTGCTGCAGCGAATGATCAACGCGATGGCCTGGGGACAGGGCGAAAATGGTTTCGGCCGAGGCGGATGGGCCTATGGCTTCAACGCCGGCAACACCGACGGCTCGACCATCGGCTGGAACGTGCTGGCGCTGCTGGACGCCGCCGCCGCGGGCATCACGGTCCCGCCGTTCGTGAAGACAGAGTTCGCGAACTTCGCCATTCCGTACGGTGTCAACACCGACGGCACGTTCGACTACACCTCCGACAACAGCCCCGCCAACAACAACATCAGGAACATGGTCAAGGCCGGGGTCGGCCTCCAGGCGATGTTCTATGCCGACATTGTCGGCCTCGGCGACGCGCGAGTGCTCGCCGCACGAAACTCGGCCAACGCTCGCTGGAATACGGCACCGTCCGGCGACAGTTACCCGTGCACGGCCGTGGGGAACCAGCACCACAAGGGCTGCGGCTATGCGATGTTCAACGTCTTCAAGGGGCTGAAGCTTCAGGGAATCACCACGCTGCCGAACGTTGCCCGGCCCGCGGGTCCAGGGGCAATCCCCGCCAACGATTGGTACGCTGATTACGTCGACTGGCTGCTGGCCAATCAGAACACCCCCACCACGCCCGCGGGTGGCCACTGGCCGGCGCTCGATTTCTCGTGCTGCGACGGCAGCTCGGGTACGAATCGAGACGTCGCGACCGCGGCGCTCGCCGAGCTGATCCTCTCGAACGTCGCGCTGATTTCTCCAGATCCGACGTTGTTCAGCACGGTCGGTCTGGCGCCGGTGACGGCGCTGCTGGCGCCTGGCGGGACCCACACGGTGACCGCGACGGCGACCAGCGCCGGCGGCGCTCCAGTGCCGGGTGTCAACATCACCTTCAGAGTCCTGACGGGCCCCAACGCCAACGCATCAGGCCAGGCGACCACCAACGGGTCGGGTCAGGCGACCTTCACGTATACGGACGCTGGCGGCGCAGGTCGGGACACGATTCAAGCGTTCATCGGGACGGTCGGATCGAACCTGGTCGAAGCGATTTGGGAAGTGCCGTCTTGCAGCCCGGCTGCGCTGTCGGTGGCGCTCAGCTCGTCGATGTTCCCGCTCGACCAGGGCTGGCGCGGTATCACCATCAACGGCGCGCCCGGGGCGACCGTCACGCAGATTTGTCAGGACGAGCCGCCGAACTTCGAGAACGTCGCCGCGTGGGCGGTCGACGCGAGCGGCGTCGGCACGAGTGCCGCCAGCATCCGCGCGCAGCGTTCGGGCACGCGCACGGCCCCAGGCAACGGGCGTGTCTATCACGTCTACTTCACATCCTCGACCTGCACCGGCAGGGTGACCGTCGATGTGCCAGCGATCGCGGGCGGCACGTCCGTCGACAACGGCCCGCTCTACAACTCGGTGACCGGCGCAAGCTGCGCCGTCCCGACGACTCCCACCGTCGTCGCGGCGCCCAGCGTTGTCGGAGACACGTTGACGGCCGCATCTGCGGAGATCGTGGCGGCGGGTCTGCAGGTGGGCCTGGTCTCGCAACTCAACCATCCAAGCATCCCCGCTGGCCAGGTCATGAGCCAGCTTCCGAGCGCCGGCACGAATGTCGCCGTGGGCTCGGCGATGTCGATGACCGTCTCGACCGGTCCGTCGTCGGTTGCGGTACCAAGCGTCGTGGGCACACCGCAGGACGCGGCGACCAGCGCCATCGGTGGCGCAGGACTCAGCGTCAGCCTGGCGCAGGTGAACGATTCGACCGTGCCGGCCGGACTCGTGATGTCACAGGCGCCCGTCGCCGGCACCCACGTGCCGTTGGGTAGTGCGGTCGTGCTGACCGTCTCGCTCGGACGCGCGGTCGCCACGGTTCCCAACCTGGTGGGTCTGCCGCTCTCCGGCGCCGTGAGCACGGTTGGCAGCGCGGGGCTGAATTTCGGAAGTGTCGATCTGGTGTCCCATCCCACCATCCCCGATGGCCAGGTGATTTCACAGACGCCGGCGGCCGGGACCGTGGTCGCGCCCGGAACATCCGTGGACTTCGTCATCTCCATGGGCCCCGAACCCGTGCCGGTGCCGAGCGTGCTCGGACAATCACAGAGCGCGGCAGAGGCCACGCTGGTGGCCGCCTCGCTGACGCTCGGCACGGTGGTGTTCGCGAACGACCCGGTCGTCCCGACAGGACTCGTGATGTTGCAGGGACCTGCGGCGGGTCTGACGGCCCGGCCCGGGTCGAAGGTCAACCTCACGTTGTCGCTCGGGCCGGTGATGGTCACCGTTCCGAACGTAGTCGGAAGCGCACACGTGGGGGCGCAGACCACCCTCATCGGGGCGGGTCTGGCGGTGGGGGCACTCACGCAGGCCTTCGACGCCGTGGTGCCGCTGGGATCGGTCATCAGCCAGGTGCCCGCAGGTGGCGCGAGTGCGCCGCTCGGGTCTGCGGTGAGCCTCACGCTCTCGAAGGGTCCGGCACCCGTCACGGTGCCGAATCTGATTGGCCAGACCGAGGCGAATGCCACGGCGGCTCTCGTTGCCGCGTCGCTCGGCGTTGGCTCGATCACGAGGACCAACAGTGCAACGGTGCCGCAAGACACCGTCATGGGTCAGAGCCCGCTCGCCGGTACGCCGGTCCCGACAGGGACCTCGGTGAACCTGCTCGTCTCGCTCGGACCGGTGATGGTCGTGGTGCCAGACGTCGTCGGCCAGCCGCAGGCGACGGCAACATCGACGGTGTTCGCCGCAAAGCTGTCGTACTCGGTGAACTTCGCGGCGAGCGCGACGGTCCCGGCGGGCTCGGTGATCAGCCAGAACCCGGTTGGCGGGACCAGTGTGCCCCAGGCCTCGTTCGTCAACCTGATCGTGTCGAGCGGACCGACCATCGCGGTGGTGCCGAACGTCATCGGTCAGACCGAAGCGGCCGCAGGCGCCGCGATTGCGAGCGCCAGCCTGACCGTCGGTACGGTCACGCGCGTGAACAGCCCGACGATACCGACGGGCCAGGTGATTTCACAGAACCCGGGTCCGGGGTCCGGCGTGCCCGTCAACAGCGCAGTGGCCCTCGTCGTTTCGCTGGGCCCGGTGATGGTCACGGTGCCCAACGTAGTCGGCGATGCCGACACGGTCGCGACGCAGAAGGTCTTTGCGGCGCAGCTGGGCTACGACCTGACGTACCGTCCCGATCCGGTGGTGCCCGCGCACGCCGTCATCAGTCAGGACCCCGCCGGCGGACAGAGCGTTCCGCAGGGAACGATGGTGAGCATCGTGGCCTCGAGTGGCGCGACCGTCGCCGTGGTGCCGGATGTCGTCAACTTGCAGCAGACGGCGGCGGAAAGCGCGATCACCGCCGCGGGCCTGGCGCTTGGAACGGTGACGCAGGCGAGCCACGCGACCGTGCCGGAAGGCGCAGTCATCAGCCAGATGCCCCTCGGTGGCGCGAACGCGCCCCCTGGATCCACGGTGTCGCTGGTCGTGTCGGTCGGGCCACCGGTTCCGACCGAAGTGCCGAATGTCGTCGGTCAGCCGAGAGCTGACGCTCAGCAGGCGCTCATCGCTGCCGGGTTCGCCATCGGCACAGTCACCGAGGTCAACGACCCGGTGGTGCCGCTCGGCGACGTCATCAGCCAGACGCCTGCGGGTGGCTCCACGGCGCTGCGAGGGTCGTCCGTCGACCTGGTGGTGTCGCTGGGGTCGTTCATCCCAGGTGTGCCGCACGCTCTCGAGCTGCAGGTCACCTCACTCGTCGTCGGGTCTGGGAGCGCGGTGACGGTCACGTCTCTGGTCAAGGACGGCTTCGGCACGCCGGTGTCGCCGACGCCGCCCATCAGCTACGAGGTCGTTCCCGCGGCCGGATCGCTCGGGACGGCTCCGACCTTCGTTGGCGGGCAGGTGTTGACCAGCGCCGACACGCGCGGCTCCTACACGTTGCGCGGCACGGTGGACGGCACTGGCATCGTCGCCGACCGCACCTTCGTGGTACTCGAGGGCGCGCCGACAGCCAAGAACGCCGGCAACTTCGTCAAGATGGCGACCGCCCAGGCGACGATTGCGAAGGGCGTGGCTGACCTGCTGGCCGCCTACAAGAACCATGGGACATCAGCGGATGTCACGGCGGCTCGGACCGCCCTCTCGAACGCTCTGCTGACGGTGCCCGTGACTGGCAAACAGTCGGTCACGCGGAGCTCCGCGGTGGCGCCTGAGAAGTTGTTCCTGCCGTCGCTCTCTGACGTCATGGCAGCTGGGTACCCACTGACGCCCGGCGACGTGGCGTTTGGCAACTTGATCACTCAGCTGAACGCGAAGGTGATCCAGATCACGACCTTCTACAACAACCTGAATCCGGATGGCACCGCCGGTTCAACTGATGCGGCGCAGCAGCTGAATACGTTGAACTCAGAGCTCGCTGCTCTGGAAGCGCAGCTCGGAAACATCACCATCACGCCACACGCTGTCGTGCGCTATGCGTCCCAGATCAATGCGCTGATGACGAGGAGTGTTCCTCTTTACGTGCACGCAGCGACCAACCGTCTCGTCTCCATCGCCCAGCAGTACCCGGATCCGGCGAACATCCCGGCCGCGGTTGCTCGAATGCAGGGCTCGACGGAATTCTTCATCGCCCTCAAGGGCGCTCCTGGCTTCACGACGCCGGAAGCGTTCTACGGACGCACGCGCCCCGCATTCTTCTTCCTGCTCAGCATGTTTGGCGGATCCAGCATTCAAATGCAGATGATCCAGAAGATGTATGGGGAAGTCATGCACGAAGTGGATCAGATGATCGGTGTGCTCATCGTGCACGGGATCCTGTCGCAGTTCATCGGGACCGGCATCGGTGACCTCGTCAGCGGTGCCTCGCTGTCGTTCCACGCTCCCCGGATGCCTGGCAGCCACATTGAAGGTTTCGGGTTCGGGACCAGCGCCGCGGACAATGAAACATGGTTCATAGGGCCCGAGGCGTTCCAGAAGGTTGAGGATCTCGTCAAGGAAGTGAAGGGAGCCTTCGAGGGTCTGCACGACAGCTACGAGGATTGCAAGAACGCGATACTCAACAACCAGGCCGCCTTCTGCAACACTGATGGCGTAACCGACTTCTTCGACAAGATCGAAGCCGCTATGAGTTCCGTGCAGGAGGCGTACGACAACGCTCACACGCAGCCGAGCTCGGTGGAGTATGGGTGCCTGCTCGACGACAGCGGCTCGTGCCAGTCGCTGGTCTTCGGCAACGGGTTCCCGGACGTGAATACAACGCGCTTCCCGTCGCCCGTGATCGTTCTGCACCGCAACTGGATCAGCAGCGGCTGGGGAATGGGGATCTTCAACTTCGTCCCGTAGGCCACACACTGCGACAAACGAAGGGGCTGCGCGACCGCGCAGCCCCTTTTCTATTTCCGCTGTGTGGCGAGGAAGGTGCGAAGCGCCGCAGCCGATGTGGCGAAGGCGATGCCTTGTCCACCCGCGACGAGGCTCGTCGTGGCGCCGACGACCTCGCCGGCGAGGTTGACCACGGGTCCTCCGGAGTTGCCAGGATTCACCGCGGCGTTGATTTGAATCCTGCGGGCGAGCTCCGGGGTCGCGGTGATCGCACCGGGCGCAGCGCTCACGATACCTGCGGTTGCGGTCGTTCCGCCGCCAAACGGGTTTCCCACCACGACGATCCACTCTCCGACCTTTGGCAACGCGGCGGCGAGCGCGAGGGGCGGTAGCGGCCGGCCGACTTCGAGCAGCGACACGTCGTCTTCTTCACGCGTCGCCAGGACTCGCGCGGGTTGTCGTCCGGCGGCCGAGATGACGAACGGCTGCGCCGCGATCGCCAGCGCGACGTGCGCGGCCGTGATCACCAGGTTGGCGGCGACCGCGAACCCGGATCCGAGTGTCTCGGTCGCGTTTCCGACGGCCACGACTGACGGCGTCACGCGCTCGATGAGCGCGACGAAGTCCGGGAGGGAGCTCTGACGCGCGGCTCGCGCGGCGCATGCCGTTGAACCCAAGGTCGGGATGCCGACCGCCAGCATCTGCGCGAACCGGCGTCGCGACATCGCGGCGGAGCTCTTTCGATGAACAGTCACGTCGGTCAGCGTTGAGATGCGACCACGCTGGTCCTCAGAATCCCACCACGCGGCTGGCATACTTTTCGATAATCTCACGCGCCTCTGTGACGAACTCGGCGGTCACGGCCGCGGCCCCAGGCGACTCGAGCGCGCTCCGATGTTTGACGAGGATATCGGACAGAACCATTCCAAGCACTTTGCCCTCGCCTTCGTAGAGGTGGGCGGCGTGTTGTAGCCCGGCCGGAGACCTCTCGAATGCGGCGCTCATCGACTCGAGACGGGCGGCACGGTCGAAGTTGAAGGACACGTAGCCGCGCGCGTCATCGAGGAGGGCGGCGATCGGGTTGTCCGCTGCCAGGTCGGCGCGCGCGGTTGACGCCAGTCGGTCCGCGTCGGTCTTCAGGGCTCGGGCCTCGGCGATTTTCTGCAGCCCCGCGGCACGATAGTCGGGCAGCAGCGGCGTGTGCCGGAGAAACAGCTCATTGTGGAAATGCCACGTGTAGTTCCGATCGAGGATGTAGTACCCATCGAGCATCCGGCGCATTGCGTGACCGTAACCCGACAAGGCGGCACGCAGGGCGTCTGGCGATGCCGGCATGATCACCGGAGCTCCGGGAACGGCGATGTCGTCGAGGCGATAACCGCTGCCGTGCTGGCGCGGATCCATCAGGAAGCTCGGACTCCCTTGGTACGCGCCGGGCCGGTTCTTGTATCCGACGTAGAGGCCGAACGACGACCGTCACACCGGCCATCAGTAGGATGAGCGCTGACCGTTCGGACCGGGCCCGGCGGCGGGACGCCTCCTGGGCAGAGGAAGGAGGCCTCGAGCCCCACCAGAGCACCACGAGCACCATCAGGATCAGCGTCCCGACCATCAGCGTGCCGAGATACGCGACCGCCAGCCACATCTCGCACACGAGGAGCGTCGCCGCGAACATGGCGGTTCCCTCCCGGGTGCGTCCCTCGACAAGCGGCCGCAGACCCGGAACGATTGCCAGCCATGCCGAGCCTGATGCCGTCCGGCGCGACGACAGCGCGGAACGCGCGGCAAGCACGAGGACGCCCACCGGCGTCGCGAAGATCGCCGCAAGGAGGACGTGCGTGATGATCCGCATGGGCGCGATCGACAGGTTGTCGATGATCTGGTCGCCTTGCGTGATCAGCGGAAACAGGAGCCACGGGCCGACCAGTGGCAGCGAGGCGATGAGGCGGTGCTCGTGGTGCAGCACGACTCCTGCGCCCGCGATGAACACCAGACCGAGCAGGCTGACGTACTCGCCGCCGTCGATCAGGTAGTGCAGCCACAGGTTGGTTTCCGCGAGCGCCATCGCGAGCACGACGATGCCGAGCACCGCCGTCGCGGCGAACAGCCACGCCGGCGGTCCGTGGCCGGTGCGGGTGTCCGGAGAAATCCAGTTGACGGGCGGTCAGCGTGCTCACGGCTTGAACCCGATCACGAGCGAGTGCGGATTCGGCGGCGGCAGATCGCGCACCTCGACCTTCACGAATCCGGCCTCCTTCATCCATGCGGACATCTCGGTCTTCGCATGTGCCGAACCGTGCTCGGCCATGAGCATCATGTTCAGCGCGAAATAGGTCGCGAAAGGCGGGCTGTTCTTGTCGTCGTTCTCGAAGAACACGTCGCTGACGACCGCCATCCCGCCCGGCACCATCGCATCGAAGGCCTTCTGAAGCAGCCTCCGGCAGGTCGCCGGCGTTTCACGGTGCATGATGCCGGAGAGCAGCGCCGCATCGTAGCCGGAACCGAACGACGCCGACTGGTAATCGCCGCTCCTCAACTCGATGCGATCGGCGGCGCCGTGCTCGGCGACGATTTCACGCGTGACCTCGAGCACTCCCGGAAGATCGAGGACGGTCGAGGTCAGTCCCGGTGTCTGCCGCACGAGTCCGATGGAGTAGGTGCCGGGACCGCCGCCGACATCGAGCAGGCGGCGCCGGCCCGAGAAATCGACGTTGTACGGCAGCACGGCGCTGATCCCCCGCGCCCGTTCGTGCATGGCATAGACGAACGCCCGCGTCTTCGTCTTGTCCTCGCCGAGCATGGTGTCTTGCGGCATCGCCGGGCGCCCGGTTCGCACGGTCTCCGCCAGACGGCCCCAGGGCGGGTAGAGATCCTCGGCGAACTTCAGGCCGTGCGCGATGTAGGCGGGACGTCCCTTCACGAGATAGGCATCGGCGATGGGCGTGTTCTGGAAGCAGTTCGCCGGCGCGCGTGAGGAGTCCTTCGGCCGCACAGGCGTCGAGCAACATTCGCATCGGCGCCGGCTGTGCCGCGCAGGCACGGGCGAGATCCTCGGCAGTCATCCCGCCATTCGACAGCGGCGTGAAGATGTCGAGCTCGGTTGCGGCAAAGAGGACCATCGACGAGCGGTAGGCCAGCGCGAGCCGCATGAGGAGCGCGGGATTGGGGAGAGGTGCGGCACCGGGGCCCGCGATCGTTTCAGACATGTCAGAGACAACTCCAGAAATGTCATTGCGCGAGGATACCTGCGAATGTGGCCGCTGCGCCAACGTCACCGTCGCGGCCCGACCTGGCAGGCGTGAACGGCGACGTTTTCGCTGCCGACATTCTGCGCAGATCTGAGCAGAGTCCGATGAGGCCGGTGTCCTCGCGCTGCACGCGGGCAGACTTGGCAGACAAATAGCCGACGCACGGGAGACAAGCGCCGCCATTCGACATGGGGGGCGCGATTGCCCTGGCACTTGCGTTGCTACCAGCTGTCATCGCCATGCCGCTTGCCTGTGCGGCTACTCCAGCCATTCAACAACGACATGATGCTCGCTGCACTGCTGCCCATATGGCTGGCAACCCAGACGCCCGTCGCCACGGTCTCGAGTCTCAGAGGCGTGGTCTACGATCAACAACGCGCGGCGATAGCTCTCGCCCACATTCAGATCGACTGTAGAGCGGACCGCCGCATCCTTACGACAGGACCGCTCGGCGAGTTCGTCGCCCAGGCGCTTCCACCTGGCGCATGCACGATCGCCGCCACCGCGCCGCTCTTCGAGCCGGCGAGCGTCGATCTGACACTTTCCGGACACGCCGACGTGGCGCTTGTCCTTCGCGTGCGGGCCGTGGAATCCGAAGTCACGGTCAGCGCCAACCGGGAATGCTCCAGGACGGTTTCGACGTCCCCCGCTCGATCTCGACCACGACGCGAGCCGACATCGATTCGCGCCCTTATCAACTGCTGCCGCAGGTGCTGCGCGAAGAACCGGGCATCCTCGTGCAGCAAACGACGACCGCGCAGGCGTCGCCAATCATTCGCGGATTCACGGGACAGAGCAACGTCTACCTCGTCGAGGGCGTGCGACTGAACACGTCCTCATGGCGGACCGGACCGAGTCAGGTACTTCTCGTGGCTCGATCCTGGCGTCGTCGACCGCATCGACGTCGTCCGCGGACCAGGGTCGGTCCAGTACGGCAGCGATGCCCTCGGAGGCACCATCAATGTGCTGACGAATGTCCCGTTGTTCAACGTCACGGGGATCCGCGTCGGCGGCAACGCGGACGCGATGCTCGGATCCGCCGACGCGAGTCGTGGCGGAGCGCTGAACCTGGTCCTGCAGGCGCCGCGCGTCGCATTCCGGCTGGGCGTCGGGACGCGCGAGATAGACGATCTGCGCACGGGGCGAGGCCGCGATTCGCACGCCGCGGTCACGCGGTTCCTGGGCTTACCCTCGGGGACGGTGGGAACGAAACTGGAGGACACAGGCTTCCGGCAGACGCGGCGGGTTCCTCACGGGCAGCATTCGCGCAGGCAGCCGCGCCACGGTCAACACCGTGTACGTCCATCAGGATCAGACCGGCGTCAATCGCTACGATCGCATCTCTGGCGGCGACGGTCTTCACCGCAGCGGCTTCGATCCGCAGACCGTCGACTTCCTCCTGGTGCGTTATCGCCGGCAGGGCACGGTAGGTTTCGACGAACTGTCCGCAACGGGGTCGATCAACCGTCAGTCGGACGGACGGTTCGAGCAGACACGCCCGACGACCGTGCTCGACGCGCAACGGGCAGTCACCACGTCGTACGGATACCATTTCGACGGACAGCGACGCGTCGGAACCCGCCACCGCATCGGCATGGGTGCCGACGTCTACGACGAATGGATCGACGCGTCCCGGGAACAGACGGACGCACGGACCCAGGCGTCGCAGTCCCTTCGTCCCGACATCCCGGACGGTACCAGGTACACCACCGCCGGGGTGTTCGTGCAGGATGTCAGCGAGTTGATCCCCGGCCGTCTCACCGTGCAGGGCGGCCTCAGATACGGGCGGTTCTCGTTCTCCACCGCAGCGAACGCTGCGCTCGGCGTGATCGCCGAGGAGATCTCGACCGAGGCGCTGACGTACGACGTGGGGGCCGTGGTCAACCTCACGAAGCACATCCATCTGACGTTTGCCGCGGGTCGCGGATTCCGTTCGGCCAACGCTGCTGATTTGGGAAGCGTCGGTCTCACCGGCGGAGGGGGATTTGAAATCGCGCCGTCGACGGCCGCCGGCTTCGGCGCAGCGGTCGCATCGACGTCTGCGAGCGGGGCCGTGTCGGCCGGCCCGCCGGTCGCGCCGCTCGACCCGGAGATTGTGTACGCCTACGAACCGGGTCTGAAGTTCCAGAGCGCCCGTGCGTCCGCGTCAATCGCCGCGTTCGACGTCGAATACCTGGATACGATTCAACGGCGGGCAGCCGTGTTTCCGACAGATATGGTGGGGACGACGATCTCGGGCTACGTGGTGGTCCGTCAGGATAGTTCGGGGCTCGCCTACATTGCGGAAGATCAGCGGCCGATCGGCACACGGGCGAACGTCGATCGCGCCCGCATTCGAGGGCTCGACGCCCAGGCAACGTATCGGTTCAACCCGCATTGGCGTGCCCGTGCCTACTACGCGTTCGCCAACGGGAGGTTGAGTACCGGCGAGTACATGCGACGCATGCCTCCGCCGCTCGGCGGACTGTTGCTGCACTGGGGGACGGTCGACGACAACCGCTGGCTCGAAGGTGTGGCCACGTTCGCACAGGAGCAGCACCGACTGAACCCGGGCGACGTCACCGACGCACGGATCGGTGCGTTGCGGACTCGTGCCGCAATTGCCGGCTATTTCAACGGAACCGCAACCGACCTGGGCCTCGTGGTCGCCGGCAGGCTCACGGCGACTGGAGAGGACCTGGCGGCCGTGCAGAACCGGGTGCTTGGCACGGGCGCCTCGGCGCCGTCGGTACTCCTCACAACCGGGATTCGTCGTCTTTGGCGTGCGCGCCGGATGGCGATTCTCTTCGAAAATCGAGGCCATCGCGATCGGAGAGAACCTGACGGATCGCAATTATCGGCTGTACGGCTCTGGCGTCGACGCGCCCGGCGCGAACGTGCAACTGCGTCTACGCTACCGCTTTTGAGCCATGCGTTCTGCCGCGGTGGACGTGAACCGGTTGGCGACTTCAAGCCGCGCCCCTACGCGAAACGGGTGGACGCACACGCTCGGATGGTTGAGCGCCGCCGTCGTTCCCGTGGCGGCGTTCTGCGGCATCCTGGCGACCGATATGCCGTGGATCGGATCGGCGCCGCTCTCCACCGCAATCCGGGCTCGGCTCGTGGGCCAGATGTTGCTGGCCGAGGCGGCGCTTCTCGCCATCTGGGCGCCACTCATCGGTGTATTCACGGCGCTTCGCGTGAAGCATTCCGGCGATGCACTCGGCGGCGCCTCGACGCCGCGGCGGCTGCTTCCGAGTGCCTGGCAGCTCGGGCGGCCTCTGGGGACGAGGATCTTCCTCATGCTGGCGACCTCAGCAGCGATCGCCGTGGCGATGGGGGCGGCGATGCAGCCGGATACGTTGCTTCGGTCTCACGCGATCCTTGGGGCGGCTGCGCTGGCGTTCGCCGCGCTCGGCGCGGCGTGCGCAGCAATGTTTCGTGAGCCCCTCGATGCCGCGGCCTGCGCGGTTGGCGTCGGGCTGCTCGCCGCCACTGCTCTATTCGCCGGGGGGCCGGCGCTCGATAGTATTCCGCGATGGCTCCTCGATGCCGCGCTGGTGGTCAACCCCATCGTGGCGACGGCGGCGTCAGCCAATCTCGACCTGTTTCGCATGGACCTGCTCTACCAGTTGTCCCCGCTCGCACACAGACACGTCGAGTATCCGGCCTTTGGCGTCGCACTGGGCGCGTATGCACTGATGGCTGTCACCTTGCTGCTTCTGACGGCTCGGAGCAGTTCAAAAACTACGGTAACTACACCGGAAAGGATATCTTCATGAATCGCTGGGTGCTTCGCGTGGCTGGCGTGTTGCTCGCGGCTTCGGTCGCGGGCGATGCTGCCGGCCAGACCACGGGTGGGGACGCTCGAGGAGGCGCTCTCTCGCCGGAGACGCGCCAGAAGCTGACGCAGAGTCTCGGCCGCGCCGCCGACTACCTGCGGCAGCAGCAGGACGCGGACGGCACGTGGGAAAAGCATCCCGGCATCACGGGGATGGCGGCCACGGCCCTCCTGCGGCAGCCTGGCACCACGCCGGCGGCGCAGATCCCGCGTCGTCGGCAAGTCGCTCGACGCGCTTGCGCAGCTGGCGAAGCCCGACGGCGGAATCTACGAGAAGATGATCCCCCACTACATCACCGCGGTGTCGGTGATGGCGTTCGTCGCCGGCGGCCGTGCGCAAGACAAGCCGCTCATCGAGAAGGGTCGCAGGTACCTGGCGGATCACCTGCTCGACGAAGGCGAAGGTGTACCGCCGTCGGACAAGTTCTACGGGGGAATGGGCTACGGCGGCACGAGCGACGGGGGCCGGGCCGACATCATCAGCCTGGAGTACGGCCTTCGCGCGATGAAGGAAGCGGACCTCCCGGCCAACGATCCTGCGTGGGACAAGGCGATCAAGTTTCTGCAGCGCACGCAGAACAACAGCGAAAGCAACGACCAGCAGTGGGCATCCACCGACGGGGGGTTCATCTACTACCCCGGTTTCAGCCAGATCCCCGGGGGACGCAGTCGTACGGGAGCGCCACGTATGCGGGCGTCATGAGCTACACGTGGGCGAACCTGAAGAAGACCGATCCGCGGACACAGTCGGCGCTGAAGTGGATCCGGAACAACTATACGGTCGATGAGAACCCGGGGCTCGGCCAGAAGACCCTCTACTACTACTACATGGTGTTCGCGAAGGCGCTTCAGGCGTCAGGGGAAACCGTCATCGTCGATGCCAAAGGCGGCCGGCACAACTGGCGCGAGGAGCTCGCGCGCAAGCTTGTCGCCCTGCAGCACCCAGAAGGTTACTGGGTGAACACGGACAAGGCCGAGATGCAGGACAACAAGGTGCTCGTGACGGCGTTCACGATGATGGCCGTCGAAGCCATCCTTCAGTAGGAGTTGCGCCGAACCGATCCTCGCTGAAACGCGGATCTGACCGGAATGCCGCTATTCGTGCTGGCCAGTTTGCTGGCTGCCGGCGTGGTGCAAGCTGCGGCGGGCGCGTCCCCGCCGGACGGCGTGGTGCTGCGCGCAGAGGCGGGGCTTGGCGGCTTCGTCCGGCCTGGACGCTGGACGCCGGTTCGAATCCGAGTCGAGAACGACAGCAAGGATCTCACCGGTGAGATCCTCGTCGAGTGGGGAGACGCGCGACTGCATCGGGCAGTTGACATCCCCGCCCCGTCGCGCGCCGTCATCGAACTCTACGTTCGGACCCTCGACGTGCGCGGCTCGATTGCGGTGCACGTGATGACGCATGGCGAGGCCGTCGCGTCGGTCGACGTTCCGGTCCGTGCCGTCGCCGCTGACGAGCGCCTCCTGCTGTGCGTCGGCGCCGTGCCTCCGGATCCCCATGCGTCCCCGTGCACGGCATCGATGCTGCCGGAAGCGCTTCCCAACTCGATGCGTGGGTATGTTGCCGCGGACGAGGTCCGACTGTCGCCCGGAGCGGAATCCCGGCTCACGTCTTCCCAGCGCAGTGCCCTTCATCGCTGGCGTGCCTACCATGAGACCGAGGCCCGTGATCTCCTGACGCGGCCGCCGCAGGCGCCCCTGAGTGCGACCACCGCGAGAGGCGTGGGACGCGCGACGGTCCTTGCCGCCTGGATGACGGTGACGTTGTCGATTTGCTCGGCATCGATTTGGATGCGCGGACGTGGTTCTGCGCGGCAGTCCTACATGGCGCTCGCCGCCGCGACCGGGTTGGGCGTAGCGGCCGCCGTGCTCGCCGGACGGTGCGGTCCGGGTGCGGAAATCCTCGTGCGCCACGCCACGACCGTGGAGCAGGTAGCTGACGGCGCGGTTGTGTCCATGCGCGGAACCATCGAATATCCGGCGTTCGCGGCGTATGCGATGCGCGTGTCTGGCGTGGACGGCGGTTTGACGTTGCGCCCCGTCGGCGCCAACGAGCAGTGGCTGGACGGGGCCGGGGTTCCCGTCCGGCGCGGAACGTTAGGCCGTGGCGCGCGTGACGAGGTGGAGATTGATGGCGTTGCCGAGTACGCGCCATTTCGCGTGTACGAAGAGGGTGGTGTCATCTCTGTCTCGAACGTATCCGACGCGCCACTCACCGGCTGCACGTTTCCGGAGGGATTTTCCGAGCGGGGTGTCGGAACACTGGCGCCCGGTCAAACGGCATCGCGGGCAACCGCCGCCAGCGACGCGCCTTTCTTCTCGTGCGTATTCGACCGGATGCCGGTGACGTTCAGCGATGTCCGGTTTCCCGTGCGAGCCGAGGGCGTTGGTGTCGTCTCGGTGAGGCTGCCCGAGCGGTCCCGGGACGAGGCGGCCGTCGAATGACTGCGATGGTGCGCACGCGGACGCTGGTGCTTCGGTTCGGCGGCACGGTGGTGCTCGACGGCATCGACCTCGAGGTCGCCGCGGGCGGGCGCGTCGCCCTCTGCGGCCCGAGCGACGCCGGCCGGACGGCGCTGCTGCGGACCCTCGCAGCTTTGCACCGTCCGTCTTCGGGGCTCGTCGAGATTGCGGGCATCGACGCGGGACGCGCTCCGTTCGAGGCGCGGGCCTTCTCGATGTATGTCGGCCGCGATCTTCCCGCGTCGACCGGGCTGCGCGCCGGAGAGTACATCGACTTCGTGCGACACGCACGTGGCGGTGCTGCGGCTCGGACCGCGACGATCACCACGGCCGCCGCCTTGCGACGCGCGGAGATTCCAGCCGATGGTCGCATCGACCGGCTTGCCGTGGGCATGCGCGCCCGGCTCGCGCTCGTGACCGCGCTCGTCGTCGGGCCGCCGTTGCTGCTGCTGGATGAACCATTTGCATCGCTCGACGGCGACGGCTTCGCGATGATCCTCGAGTGGCTGACCGAGACACGATCCATCGAAACGGTCATTGTCGCGACAACTGGCGGCGAGATGGACGCCAGTGCGCTGTACGACACCGTGGTGCGGATGGAGCGCGGGCGCATCGTGTCACGGTCCACGTCCGGGCGCCTACCTCGCGCGCACGATGATGGAGTGGAGATCGGAGCCCGCTGATGCTGGCGCTGGCGAGCCGTGAGCTCATCGTCGCTGCGCGAACGGCCGCCGTCCCGCTCACGTCGCTTGCCATATTGGCGCTTCTGACGGCGTTCGTTCTCGTCTGGTCGCCTGGCGTGCCCGTGGTCGTCACGACCGATTTCTACGAACAGGCGCGAGTGCTGCATTGGGTTCTGCTCGTCGCCGCCTTGCCCTGGATTGCCGTTCGCTGCTCGCCGATGGATCGTGGGGAGACCCTCGTCATGGTGACGGCCTTCATCGGGTTGCGCCCCGCATCGGTCATCACCGCGAAAGTCGTCGCCTCGTTCATTGTTCTGGTGTGTGTCACGCTGACGGGACTGCCTGCTCTCGTCATGGCGCAACAGGTCGCGGCGGTGCCGCTCGCGACCGTCTTCTCCGATTTCCTGCCTCTTCTCGGGCTCGCTCTCCTCATCGCCGCCTTGGCGAACGCAGCAGTTCTACTGGCCTTGGACGGACCTCGGGCCTGGCTGTGGACCTCTGGAACCGTCACCGCGATGCTCGTCGCGGCCGTCGGCTGGATCTCGGAGCTGTCGACGGTGGGCGTGTGGTGCGCACTGGTTGGGGTAATGGGGACAGCGTGCGTGTGTTCGACGGCTGGCAGATTCCTCACGTATCTTGGTGGTGCCGATGACGCCTGACGACCCGACCGCCGCGTTCGCCACAGTCCTCCGGCGCTTCCAGCGCCGCCTCCGTCTGGGGGCATTCCTACGCCACGTGACGATCACCAGTGCGATCGTCCTGGTGGCGATCGACGTCGTCGTCCTGGCGGGGCGCCAGGGGGGAGCTGGCGTTGTCGCCTTCGGGGGGGCGGTCCTGGTCGCGATCGTCGCCGCTTACGGCTTGGCGGTCCGCAGCGTTCCCTCGCTTTCGGCAGCCGCGCGCATCGTCGACCGTGAATTGCGACTGCAGGATCGCACGATATCGGCGTTGGCATTCTCGTCGACAACGGACCCGGTGGCGAGTCTCGTGGTCGCGGACGCCACCGCCCGTCTCCAGACACTCCCGGTGTCTCGTCTGCCGCTTGCCGTGCCGGCGTGGGCCCGCTGGCTGGCTGTCTCGACCTTTGCCGTGTCGGCCTTGATTCTCGTGGCGCTCGCGAGGACTACCTCCGACGTCTCCTCCCTCTCCGATGCATCGATGGCGACGAGCCATGGTCGCGCGGCTGGAGACGCCGCACGACGCACGGAAGGCTCTGCGACGCGGAGCGTGCCGCCCGGTACGGGGAACATTCTCAATGACGGCCGTGACACGGCTTCAGCACCTTCCGCCAGAGCCGGCATCCCGGAGGGACCGGCGACCACCACCGGGCGGCGTTCGGCGGAGGCCGCCGCCGACCGCAGCAATTCGACCGCCCCGGAGCGGGATGCCGGCAACCGCACGCGGGATCCACTGACGCCGCCGCCCCTGAGGTCTGGCGCTGCCACGGGATTGGGTGCAAGCGCGGCTGGCGGGCGCGCGCCTGGAAATGCCGCGCAAGGATCATCGTCCAGCTTGTCGGCTCCGGGGCGGGGCGCGAGCGCTCCAGCCGCTGATCGGAGCGCAGGCGGCGGTGCCGGTGGCGGCGCGCTCGTCAGCGAATCACGCGCCACGGAGTCGAGATCGGCGACGTCCGCCAGTCGTCGGACGGCGGCGTACTCAGCCGCGGGCGCGCGCGCTGAGTCCGCGACGTCGACGGAGCGTGTGCCTGCGCGCCTTCGTTCGTACGTCCGTGCCTACTTCCTGGCGATTCGGGCCGACCAATGGCGGTAAGCGAGCACCCGATCGAGCAGGCGGCGCTCTTCCGCGACTGCTTCACCCGGTTGCGTTCGGAGATCGCCCGGGTTTTCGTCGGCCAGCAGTCCGTGGTGGAGCAGCTGCTGCTCTGCTTCTTCTGCCAGGGGCATGGGTTGATCGAAGGCGCCCCGGGCCTGGGCAAGACGCTGCTCGTCCGCAGCCTGAGCGAGGCATTGAGTCTGCGGTTCGCGCGCGTGCAGTGCACTCCGGATCTGATGCCCGCAGACATCACGGGAACGAACGTCATGGTCGACAGGCCGGAGAGCGCCCACAGGTTCCTCTTTCAGCCTGGTCCCATCTTCGCCAACATCGTGCTCGCGGACGAGATCAACCGTGCGACGCCGCGGACGCAGTCGGCGTTTCTCGAAGCCATGCAGGAACGGCACGTGACGGTGTTCGGCACGACGCATCCGATCGCTCCGCCCTTTTCCGTGTTCGCCACCCAGAACCCGGTCGAGATGGAAGGCACCTACCCCCTTCCTGAAGCCCAGCTTGACAGGTTCTTCTTCAAGCTCACCGTGTCGGTTCCCGAGGTCGACGAGCTCGCCCACATCATGGCAAGGACCACGGGGGACGAAGAGCCGCGCGTCGCGCCGCTCTTTGGCGCGGATCTCGTGCATTCGCTGTTCGCCATCATCCGGCAGGTGAAGATCGCCGACCCGGTGCTCCACTACGCCCTCCGCATCATGCGCGCCACGCATCCGCAGGTCAAAGACGCACCGGAGAGCATCCGCAAGTACGTTCGCTATGGTGCGAGTCCGCGCGCGGCGCAGGCGATGATCCTGTCGGCGAAGGCCCTGGCCCTCCTCGATGGACGATTCCACGCGTCGACCGAGGATCTCCGCAAGGTCGCACTGCCAGCGCTGAACCATCGGATCATTCGGAACTTCCCCGCCGAGGTCGAGCAGGTGTCGTCCGACACGCTCGTCGCGGACGTGTTGGCCGCCGTGGGAGAGGGATAGCGGCGATGCTTTCGGCTGACGAAGTGCGACAGCTCGATCGGTTGACGTTCGGCAGCCCGAACGCCTCTCCAGAGACAGCGTCGTCGGGCGCTCGCGTCGCGCGGGTCCGCGGCTTCGGCAGCGAGTTCCACGATTTCCGGCAGTATCAGCCCGGTGATGACCCGCGCGCGATCGAGTGGACGATCTACGGCCGCCTTGGTCAGCTCGTGACGCGAACCTACCGCACGAACGCGCAGCTGAAGGTGCACGTGCTGCTCGACATCAGTGGATCGATGGGCGGTGGCGTGCCGGACAAGCTGTCGTGCGCTACGAAGGTCGCGGCGATTGTCGGCTATGCCGCCATCCGGGCGCGCGACGCCGTTGGTCTCGCGACGTTCGGCGGCACGATCACCCAGCGGTTGACGCCTGCCAGCGGGCGTTTACAACTGCTCCGGATCTTCGCGGTCCTCAGCGGAGTGGCCGCGCACGGCCGCTCGGCGATCGAGAATTCGCTCATGACGTACGCTGGAATGGAACGTGGGCCAGGCCTCGCGGTCGTTATCTCCGATTTCTTCGATGCGAACGGCGTTCTCCAGGGGCTCCGCTACCTGCAACATCGGGGACTCACGCCTGCGGTCGTGCAGGTCCTTTCTGAAGACGAACTCGAACCAGCGTTGGTCGGGGACGTCGAGCTCGTCGATATCGAGTCGCCGGATACGGCTCGGCTCCTCGCGGGTACAGAGAGTATCGTGGCCTACAAGGCCGCACTCGCAGAGAGTCGGGCGTCCCTCCGCGAGTTCTGCGACGCGAAGTCGCTGCCCCTTGTTGAACTGACATCGTCGCAATCGTTCACGGACATGCTCCGAACGTGTTCGCGTGCGGGGTTGTTCGTCGGACGGGGTTAGCCGCATGGAACTTGCGAACCCGGCGGCTCTCTGGTTGCTGGTGCTCCTCCCACTGCCACTCCTCTTTTCCCGCAGGAAGCCGAGGGTTCGCCATGTGGTCTCGAATATCCATTTATGGCGCGACGCGCTTCAGAGCGCGCATGCCCGGGTGGCCCCTCGTCGCGCGCGCCCGACGCGTCTGGCGTTCGTGCAGATGGCGTGCATAGCCGTCATCGCGCTCGCGATCGCGCGTCCCGTGGTCGTCGTCGAGCCCCGACTGACGGCTTTCGTGTTCGACGTCTCGGCGAGCATGGCGGCACGCGATGGGGCAGCCACACGCCTCGACGCGGCTCGGGCGCGGGCCCGGGCCATCGTCGGGGCGCTCCCGCGCTTCGCGCGAGTCGGCGTGATCCTCGCAACCGGATCGCCGCGCACGGTTGGCGAGTGGCCCGCCTCGGATCCTCACCTGCTCGCGACGATCGATGCGCTGGCGCAGACAGCCGGCAGGGCCGACGTAGCGGGCGCGATCGAACTGGCTCGTGGGGACGGGGATGTCCACAGCGTCATCGTCTTTAGCGACACCGATGTCGCAGCCGCCGGACGAGGTCCCGATTCGACAACGGTGCAATCCGTACGCGTCGGAAGCGCCGTCGAGAATACCGCGGTCGTACGCGTCGCCGTGCGTAGAACGGAGCTCGGCGGTCGAGCGGGCCAGGCCCTGGTTGTCCTGCGCCGCTACGGCGTGACCCCACGCGACGCAGACGTGGAGGTCGCCGTCGACGGCCGAGTCGTTGACCGCCATCGCGTGCCCCTTCTCGCTGCCGGTACGATGCACCTTCAGCGTGGAGCTGCGCGATGTCGGGCATTTCGTCACGGCGCGGGTCGTCGGAGACGACGCGCTTCCGATCGACGATTCGCGGTCCGTCGCCGTCCCTCAGGCGAACGCGATCCGGGTCGCGTTGATCGGGCCGCGCGGCTCGTTCCTGGAACGGGCGCTGGCGGTGAATCCGGCGCTATTGGTTCGAACTTTCGACCAAAATGCCACGCTGCAGGACATCGGGTCCCTGGCCGACGTCGACGTGCTGGTGTGCGAGAGGTGCAGTGTCCCGCGTCCCGTGGGAATTCCGTCGCTCGTCGTCGCCAGCGGCAGCGGCGACGCAGTCCATGATGTCGTGAGAGTTGTCCATTCGACCCACCCCGTGGCCGAGTCTCTCGAACTTGCGCAACAGTCGGCGACGGTGCACCCGTCCACGACGACAGACCCTCGGGCGGACGTGGTGCTGCGGGTTGGCAGCGTTGCGGCGGTGACAGCAGCCGAAGTCGACGGTCAGCGCAGTGTTGGCATACATCTCGACGTCACGGAACCAGACTTCGTCCTGAGCGCCGCTTTTCCTGTGCTCGTCGCGAACAGCGTCGGATGGCTGGCCGACCAGCACACGATGCCCTCGGAAGTCACGGCGGGTGAGCCGATCGCTTTTGCATCGCCGGGTAGCGCAAGCCAAGAGGTCAGCGTCCTCGGTCCCGATGGCCGCCCGCGCGATGTGCGGCGCGTGGGGGGACGATTCATCCTCAGCGAGACTGACGCCCCAGGTGTGTATCGAATCCACGTGAGGGGTTCGGAGCGTCTCGTCGCAGTCAACCCGGATGTTGACGCGGAATCGGATCTCTCGGCGGTACACACTGGGTCGCCGACTGGAACAGGGTCCGCGGCGGTCTCCGTGCGCGCGCGCGTCGTGGTGGGGCGATGGCTGGCGTTGTTGGGTGTCGGGCTGCTGACGCTCGAGTGGCGGCTGCGGATGCAGGGCGTCTGATGAGGTTCGCGCACCCTCTGGCGCTGACGGCCGCGGTCGTACTGCCGTGGATATGGTGGGTCGCCGCAAGGAAACGCCCGCGCGTCGACCGTCGCTACATCGCGTGGCGGGCGGCGACCGCCGTCCTCGCTCTGTTCGCGGCCGCAGGCCTCGCAGTATCCACCGGCGATGCGCCGATGACGACTGTGGTAGGACTGGACCGGTCAGCGAGCATTTCGGTCCGCACGCACGAACGCGCTTTGCACCGCTTGAACGCGATGCGGTCGACGATGCGGTCCGGGGATCGGCTCGGTCTCGTCTCGTTCGGCGCTGACGCCGCGGTTGAATGGAGGCCGCTCGACGCAGCGCATCAAGGCGCGGTCCGCGCGACTGTCGCGGACTCGGGGACCGACATAGGTGCGGCTCTCCGCCTGGCGATGGCCGTTCTGCCGGAGGCCGGCTCACGGCGCATCCTGCTGATGTCGGATGGCCGTGACACAGTTGGCCGGGCCGAGCGTGAGGCTGTGCACGCGGCCGCCGACGGAGTACCGGTTGACATCGTTCCGCTTTCCGACGTCGGTCCGGCGCCGCTGCGGGTGACGCGCCTCAGCGCACCGCTCACGGCAGCAGTTCGGGAGCCCTACATCGTTTCGGCCGAAGTGAGCGGCACGCCGGGGGCGCGCGGAAACGTCGTGGTCTATCGTGATGACCAGGTCGTCGGCAGGTTCGAAGTCACCGCCGGCAGCGACGGAACGGCCGGCGTCCTCCTGCCGCAACGTCACGACGTGCCTGGGGCCTACGTCTACCGCGCAATCACCGAGTCCGACGAGGAGTCTTCGGGAGCGGAGGCGAATGGTACCGGCACAGTCGTCGTCATCGAGGGGCAGCCCGCGATCCTCTATGTCACCGTTGGCGCTCCTGCGCTGCAGCCGGCACTCACTGACGCCGGCTACCGCGTCATCAGGATCGCGCCGGAGGAGGCGCCCGCCACGGCGAGCGCGCTGTCGTCGTTCGCAGCCGTTGTCCTCGACGATGTCCCGGCCGACGGCCTGACCACGGCCGCGATCGGCGCGCTCACCGATTACGTGGAGAGCTCGGGCGGCGGGCTGCTTGTCCTTGGCGGCGTGCGCTCGCTCACCCTCGGCGGATACCCGACGACGTCTCTCGAAAGCATTCTGCCCGTCGACCTGCGCCCGCGTGCCAGTCAGCGCGCCGTGCCCGTCGAGGTCGTGCTGCTGTTCGACAAATCGGGGAGCATGTCCGAGACAGTTGGAGGCACGTCAAAGATCGAAGTCGCCCGTCAGGCTGTCGCTGAAGCAGTCCACCTGATGCCAGTCAGCGACGCCATCGGTGTGCTCGCGTTCGACTCGAAGGCCGAGGCTGTTGCCCCGCTGTCGCGACAGCGTGACGAGCCGACGCTCCGCGCGGCGCTTGGCAAGGTTCGTCCCGGAGGCGCGACCGCACTCGCTCCAGCCGCCGAAACAGCGTTCGAGTGGTTGCGGGCGCCTGGCCGGCCGGCGATCGCACGCCGACACATCATCATCATCTCGGATGGCAGGACGTCGGAGGGTGACGCGTCTCGTCTGCTGGATCTTGCCCGACGGGGTGTCGCCGAGATCTCAGCGGTTGCCATCGGCGCGAACGCGAACCGGACGTTGCTCGACGAGGTGGCGCGGGCATCCGGCGGGCGCGCCTACTTTCCAGACAGCCTCCAGGACTTGCCGCGGATGGTTGCTCGCGAAGCCGTACGATCGTCAGCTGGCGGCGCGGTGGAAGAGCGGTTCGCGCCACACGCCTTCCGCCATCCCGTGCTGGCGGGTATCGACACGGAAACGCTGCCACCGTTGGATGGCTACGTAGTGAGCGCACCCAAGCCTGCCGCCGCCATGATTCTGGCTTCTCACCTCGATGATCCGATCTTGTGCGCGTGGCGCGCCGGGCTCGGCCGAGTGGCCGTATTCACGGCAGACCTCGCTTCTCCGTGGTCGGCCCGCGTGCGATCCTGGCGCGAGGGCAGCCGACTGTGGAGGCAATTGGTCCGCTGGCTGAGTCGCAGGGACACGGAGAGTGCGGTGCGACTGCGGATCGCTGACGCGGACGGAGGTCCCCGACTCGAAATGGAGGCGGACGACCCGGACGGATTCTCTCTTCACTTCGACACGGTGTCGGCCACCGTCCGGCAGCCTGGCGGTGGCTCGCGCGACATCGCGCTGGCGCCACTGGCGCCCGGACGCTACGCCGCGCCGCTGCCGTTCACCGGCACGGGGCCGTACCACGTCTCGCTGACCGCTGCGGACGAGAAGGCTGGCCTGGAGTACCACCTGGTCCGCCCGATGTACTGGTCTGCCGACCGCGAGACTCGGATGCGAGGCGCCGACATCCCGTTCCTCTCGCGCCTCGCGTCGCTGACCGGCGGGCGGCTGCTCGGCGAGGACGAGAGCTCGTTCGACGCGCCGCGGACTTCCGGATATGTCGACGCGTCCACGTGGCTGGCGGCTGCAGCCCTGATGATGTTCGTCCTGGACATCGCTTCGAGCGGCGCGGTGACCGTCGGACGACTGTCTCCATGGCGTCGACGCCGCGATGCCCCAGAGCCCCGCCTCAGCCACTGACCGTCGGAGGCGAGCTGGCCCGCCTACTCCGGCGCCATCTTCTTTCGAAGTGTGGCGCGGTTCACGCCCAGAATGTCCGCGGCTTTGACCTGGTTGCCGTTCGTAATCGTGAGCGCCTCGCGCACCAGGGTCGATTCGACCAGGTCGATGATGTCGTGAAAGGGTGTCGACGACCGGAGCGACGTGTGATCGACCAGGCGCTCGTGAAGCGCAGTCCTCGTCGCCTGCGAAAGCGCCGTTTCCACGATCTCCCGGTCGAACCGGCTCTCGGTCAGGCTGTCGGCAATCTCGTCTGTGGTCATGACGTCGCCCCGCGCGATGATGCACGCGCGTTTCACGACCCGTTCGAGCTCGCCCACATTGCCGGGCCAGGGATGCTCCTGCAGTCGGCGCAGTACCTGGTCGTCCATTCCGCGGATCGTGCGGCTCAGCTCCTCGTTGAACCGCTGAATGAAATGCCGGACGAGCAATGGGATGTCTCCCCGCCTCTCGCGCAGCGGAGGAAGTCGCAACGAGATGACCGACAGCACGTCGTAGAGCTCACGTCGCAGCGATCCCGACCGCAGCAGGTCGGCAGCGTCGCATTCGCTGGCAGCCAACACCCGTGGATGCGGCGTCTGACGGTCCGTCCTCTCCGACGTCAGCATCTGGGTGAGCGGCGATTGGAGGCGGGCGGGCATGCGCTCGATCGCGCTGATGTAGAGGCTGCCACCATCTCTGGCGAACAGTGCGGCTTCAAGCGCCGTCTCCGGCATGGTGTCGCAATCGACAGCCACGAATGGGCCGGTGGTTCGCCCGCGGCTCTCGTGGATGGTCCTCGCCACCAGTCGCTTCCCGGTGCCGCGCTCACCGAGAATGAGCGCCGGGACGTCGTTGGTCGCCAGCCGGCCAATCATCTTGTAGACCTCCTGGATCGCGGGCGTCTCGCCGATGAGCCGAACCCTGGCCGTAGCGGGATCCGCGTCGGACGCGTCTCCGGCGGAATCGCGAATCTGTTGCGACGCGAGGGCCTTGGCGATCACCGATCGGAGATTATCGAGGTCGAGCGGCTTGGTGAGGTAGTCGAACGCACCGGCGCGGATGGCGTCGATCGAGGTCTGGCTGGTGCCGTACGCGGTCATCATCACGACGTAGACCTGCGGAAACTGCGCGCGAATGGCCTCGAGCGCTTGCACACCGTCGCGGCCAGGCATCCGCACGTCCATGAATGCGATGTTCGGCGGGCGTTCAGAGATCAGGCTCAGGCCTTCTTCGGCACTGCTGGCGATCCGGAATGCGTGTCCCTCCTCCTCGAGAAACCGCTGGAATGCTGCCGCAATCGACTCTTCGTCGTCCACTACGAGGATGTCAGCCATGAGACGGTCGAGCCAGTGATGCTGAAGTGGCCGGTGAGACGGGCAGCGAGATCGTGACGCACGTGCCCCGCGGGCTCCGCAGGGCAATGGACACGGAGCCGCCATGACTCTCGACGATCGACTTGGTGTTGACGAGACCCAATCCCACGCCCTCTCGTTTGGAAGACACGAACGGGTCGAAGACGCGGTCGAGGATGGTCTGGTCGACGCCGACCCCATCGTCGCTGACGATGAGGAGCTCCGAAGTACCGTCTTCGGAGAGCTCGGTCCTGACCGTCAGCGTTCCACCGCCAGGCATGGCTTCGATCGCATTGGTGATGACGTTGAGCAGCGCCTGCTTGAACCGTTGGGCATCGAGAGGGATCGGCGGCAGCGACGACGACAGGTTGGCGGACACCGCAACCTTGCTGTGCGTGAGTTGCAGCCGCAGGTGCTCGAGCACTTCGCCGACGACCACGTCGAGGCGAGTGGGACGCGCGTTCACTTCGCCTGGCCTGGCGAGCTCCAGCAATCCGCGGACGACCGAGTCGATCTGATCGATGTCGTGCAAGACGGCCGCAATCATGGCTTGACCATCGTCGGTCGGCACGCGCGAGCGCAGCAGCTGCGCCTGCATCTTGAGCGAGGACAGCGGATTCCGGATGTCGTGCGCGACGCGTGCGGCGAGGAGTCCGGCGAGCGCGAGCTTTTCGGAACGAACGACCGCGTCCTGCGCGCTCTCGAGGCGGTCGAGCATGTCGTTGAAGGCACCGGCGAGCGTGCCGATCTCGTCGTCGCCGACCGGAGTCCGCTGTCCCGTGCCGCCGCTCGCGACCGTGCGCGTGAAGGACACGAGCCGGGCGAGCGGTCGGGTCACGCGGGAGGCCACCAGCTGGCTGACGAGCACCAGCACGATGGCTCCGAGTGCCGCGGAGAGGAGGGTCGTTCGTTGCATCGCCCGCGTTGCCGTATTGAGCTCGGAGGCCTCCTCGACGAGCGCCACAATCGTATCTGACGTGGTCGGCACTCGTGTGTAGACGACATAGCAAGGAACTGCGGCGCACGTCGTGTTCCTCACCACGGTCTGCCCGACAGGCACGCCGGCAATCGACTGGTCTGCCGAGACGGTGGAGAACAGCTCGGCCCGCGAGGCATCCGTCGCCGTGCTCGCCAGCAACTCGCCGCCGAGCGTGTAGGTCAGGATGTCCGCGCCGGTGATCTCCTTGACCCGGCTCAGGATCGTCTGGTTCCGTGCGAAATCGCCGCGGCTCACCGCCAGCGCCGCGCCAGCCAGCTGTGTCACGACCCTGGCTTCCAAGGCGCGGCGGGTCAGCGACAGCGAGACGAACGCCCCGATGGCCGTGGTGACGAGAGCCACCAACACCACGGGAATGACGATACGGTGATGCAGACGCAGCGCGCGCGGCGGCATGAAGTCAGGCCATGATCCCGGGTCGGCACGGCTGATGTCAATTCGCGGTGACCGTGCTCGATCGCGACCATGGTGTGTTCCAGCGCGTCACAGCACGTCCGCGCCGGCTTGACATCGGTGGTAGGCCGGGCGATGCTCAGGCACGAGGGACACGACCGGATGTTTCAACGCCTCTTTCTCAACTCCGCTCCGCTGGGGCTCAACGCCGCTCTGCTGGGGCTCAACGCCGCTCTCCTGGTGATGGTCCCTGCGCTGGCCGCCGGGCAGAGTGGTGGCGCCCAGAAACCTGCCGAGACGCAGGCCCAGCCGAATCCGCCAGCGGTGGAACGAGTAGGTCCGAATCAGCTACGCGTCGGGAGCATCCGTGTGGACACCGCGGCGCGCGAGATCGCGGTCGCTGGAACGGTCAATCCGGACGTCCGCGCGCTTGAATTCATCGCCAACGCACGCGAAGGGCAGCGAGCCTACGAAACAGCGGTGACGCTCGACACGGATGGGATCACGTTCAACACGGCATTGCTCCTCATTGGTCTGGACCGTTCACGCAGCAAGAATGTCCCGACGGCTCACTTTGATCGTGCCGTTCCCGCAGGCGACACCGTCGAGATTTCAATCGAATGCCCCGGACGCGAGTGTCAGCGCTTTCCGGCCGAACGTTTCATGTACGACCAGGACGCGAAGACCGCGCTGAGCAATGGGAGTTGGGTGTATACCGGCTCCACGTTCCTGCCCGATGGCCGGTATCACGCGCAAATCGACGGTTCGCTCATCGGATTCGTGCACGACCCGGCGTCCGTCATCGAGTACGCCGCCGGAGCCGGCCTCAGCCGCTATGGCTCTATCATCTTGAACCCCAACCTCGGGCTCCCATCGGGCACGGCGATCCTCCTGAAGGTCAAGGCTCTCCGGCCGACGTCGATCCAGAATCGGTGACGGTAGCCCGACGAGTCCGGCCAGGCAATGATTGCCCTCAACGGAGATCGCCATGTCGAGTCCCGCGCCCTTTGAGCCGATCGCCGAACTGTTCGAGCGGAGCCTGAGCATCAAACACGTCTACGGGACGCCGGTGCAACACGGCGATACGACTGTGATTCCCGTCGCGCAAGTGGCGTGTGGATTCGGTGCAGGAGGGGGCCGGGGATCCCGCGGAGCCCTGGCCACCGGGTCGAACGAGACCCCTTCGAGTCCCAACAGTCGTCCTGAGGCGCAAGGCGCAGGCGGCGGGGGCGGCGTTCGGATGACGCCGGTTGGCGCCCTCGAGATCGGCCCGCGGGGCACCAGATTCATCCAGTTTCGCCCGCTGGGCCCACTCGCAGGCGCTGCGGCGCTTGGCCTCCTCGCCGGCTGGCTGCTGGCTCGGCGTCGACACTAGATAGATTCCGGAAGCCCTCTCATAAATGTGTCACGACATCACGTAACAACACGATGCGCACGATGACACGATGTTCACGATGGATCCCTGGAAAAGTTCTCTTCGTGTTCATCGCATCATCGTGTTCATCGTGAACCGTGGCCGTCGGCGCGTTCAGCTTACGGTGCTTTTTTCTCCCATGCGGCGCCATCGAAGCGCCACAACTCGTTCGACGGCTGCATGTCGAACCCTCCGTACAGCAGCATCGCCTTCGACGCGGCGTCGAAAGCGAGTCGGGCGAAGCGCCGGCGAGGTCCGGCTGTCGTCGCCCGCTTCCAGGCACGGCCGTCGAACGTCCACGTCTCGCCCGGCGCTTCGGCCCCGGTTCCGCCGCCGTGCATGACGACGACGCGGTGGACGGGGTCGTAATCCATCGCGATGTGGTCGCGCGCGCTCGGACCGGAGACGTCCGACCGCTGCTGCCACCGCGCGCCGTCCCACTCCCACGTGTCGCCGTGGCTCGGCGCGTCCGGCGCCAGTCGGCTCGTGCCGCCGAACAGCACCGTGCGTCCCCGAACCGCGTCGTAAGCCAGCCCGAAGAGCGTTCGAGCCGCCGGACTTTCGAGCGCCGCTCCCGCCGCTCGCGTCCACTGCTGCCCATCCCACTCCCACGTATCGCCAAGCATCGCGCCCTCGTTGTTGCCGCCAAACAGGACGACGCGTGAACGGCGCGAGTCGTAGACCATGGCATGGCAGGTGCGGGCCGGGGGCCCTGATGTCGACAGCTGGCGCCACGCATTGCCGTCAAACGCCCACGTATCGCCGAGCGCACCAGTTGTCCGCGTGTCGCCGCCGAAGAGCAGGACCTGCCGGCGCGCCTCGTCGTACACCATGGCGGGACCGTTTCGGGCGATCGGTCCGGAGCCGGCCACTTGGGTCCACGACGCGCCATCCCATTCCCACGTGTCACCGACGTACTGCCCGCGGTAGCCGCCAAAGACGACCAATCGAGAACGCGCGGCGTCGTACGCGGCGCCAACGGAATAGGCCGCCGAAGGCGACTCCCGGGAGCCGGTTTCCGCCGGCCGCGCGCCTGTCAGGACCGCGCCAGGCCGATGACAACCGCTACGTTGCACGACAATCGTTTCATGTCGGAAGCTCCCATGAGATGTCGCCCATCTTACCGGCGATGGACGGTCCGGCCACCGGCAGGTGACCGGTCGATTCAAACCAGTGACCGGTTCCTGCTGGCAGAGGACGAGAGGGCGTAAGATCTCGAGAGCCGGCAGTTGACGTCCGAAAGGGCGGCTTGAAGTAGAGTGGGGAATCGAGCTCGGTCCAAAAGGTGGGTTCATGTTCCGTGTGAATCGTTCGGCCGTAGTCGGCGTCGTAGCCGCGACGTTTGCGATCGCCCTTCTGGCACGCTCCGCGGTCCCACTAAAGGGTCAGGGCCAGCCGGCGCCCCCTACGTCGGCGCAGGTCGCACCGTTTGTGGGCGACTGGCTCGTGTCGATTGCCTTCATGGCGAACGAGGCCACCTTCGCGGTCGCGGTGAAGACCGACGGCGGCAAGGTGTCGGCGACGGTCAGCTCTGACGGACAGCCGACGATCGACGTCAGCGACATTTCGGTCGTCGGCAACAGGCTGGTGCTCAAGTACGTGACCGCGGCCATGGGCACCGCGATGTCGACGGTCTTGACGCTGACGCCGGAAGGACCGGCCCTTCGCGCCAACCTGGCGGTCATGGACGGCCAGTACGAGATGTCCGGCACGGCCACCAAACAGGCCCCCGGAGCGCCGGTGCGCGCGACTGGTTTCGGCGGCGGACGGGGTTCGGCGACGAGTGAGGCGACCGACTTCTCGCCGAAGACCCCGTATCGCCCGCGAACACCGGCAGAGGAAGCCGCCGGATTCATGCTGCCCACGGGATACCGCATGGAGCTCGTCGCGGCCGACCCCGACGTGATCAGCCCGTCGCTCATCGAGTTCGACGGGAACGGCCGTATGTACGTCGGCGAAATGATCAGCTACATGATGGACGCCGGCGCCAGCCGCGAACACGATCCGATCAGCCGCATCAGCCGGTGGGAGAGCACCAAGGGCGACGGCCGCTACGACAAGCGCACCGTGTTCGTCGATCGCCTCGTCGCGCCCCGCATGATCCTCCCGCTCCAGGACGGCGTCATCCTCACGAGCGAGACCGACTCGGACGATCTGGTGAAGTGGTCCGACACCAACGGCGACGGCGTCGCCGACAAGCGCGAGGTCGTCTTCTCCGGCATCGGCCAGAGCGGCGACGCCAACATCGAGCACCAGAAGGCGGGCCTGCTGTGGAACATGGACAACTGGATCTACACCACCTACAACCCGTTTCGCATCCGCTGGACCCCGTCAGGATTCCTGCGCGAACCGACGGGACCGAATGGCGGCCAGTGGGGTCTCGCCTCGGATGACGATGGCAAGCCGTGGTTCGTGGACGCGGGCGGCGAACGCGGGCCGATGAACTTCCAGTACCCGATCCACTACGGCGCGTTCACGCCCTGCCCGTCTGCAGGTCGCGGCGGCCGCGGCGGGGCGGCTGCGCCAGCTCCAGCACCGCCCAATCCGAACTGCCCGCCGGGGATGGAGAACGGTTTCGAGAAAGACTTCGCCGTCGTCTGGCCCTCGCCCGGCATTGGTGACATGCAGGGCGGAATCGGCCGGACGCGGATGCCGGCGCAGAACCTGAATCACTTCACCGCGACGACCGGCCCCGCCATCGTCCGAGGCAACGCGCTGCCGGCGGATTTGAAGGGCGATCTGCTCTTCACCGAGCCCGTGGGCCGCCTGATCCGGCGCGCGTCCATCGAGAACATCGAAGGATTGACGCAGTTGCGCAACGTCTATCCAGGATCGGAGTTCATCACGAGCATCGACCAGCTGTTCCGGCCGGTGAACATCAGCAACGCGCCGGACGGCACCGTCTACATCGCCGACATGTACCACGGCATCATCCAGGAACTGCAGTGGTCGGGTCCAGGATCCTACCTGCGCGCGAAGATCGAGCAGTATCAGCTCGACAAGGTCGCGGCGCACGGCCGCATCTGGCGCCTGCGCTACGACGGTCGCGCCGCTGTGCCGGCCACCGACACGAACATCGGGCAGCCGGCGATTCCGGCGATTCAGCCGAACTTCGCGCCGCCGAGAATGTACAGCGAGACGCCCGCCCAGCTCGTCGCGCACTTTGCGAATCCGAACGGCTGGTGGCGCGACACGGCGCAGCGGCTGCTGGTGCTCAAGCAGGACAAGTCGGTCGTTCCGGCGTTGCAGCAGATGGTACGTACATCGGACAACCTCCTGGCAAGGTTCCACGCGATGTGGACGCTCGAGGGCCTGGGGGCGCTCGATGCGGCGCTCGTGCGCGAGGGCATGAAGGACAAGAGCCCTCGGATGCGCGTGCAGGCGATTCGCGCGAGCGAGACGCTGTACAAGGCGGGCGACAAGTCGTTGGTGGACGACTACCGCTCGCTGACCAAGGACGCCGACGAGAACGTCGTCATCCAGGCGATGCTGACGGCGAATCTCTTCAAGCTGCCGGACGCGGCCGATGTCGATCAAGGCGGCGCAGGCCGCGAGCAAGGCGAAGGGCGTCGCGCTCGTCGGCGAGCGCCTGCTCACGCCTGCGACCACGAACTTCGGCGGCGGCCGGCGCGGTTCGCTCACTCCCGACGAGGAGAAGCGGCTGCAGCAGGGGAATGACGTCTTCGGCGCCGTCTGCTTCGCCTGTCATGGCACGGACGGCATGGGGAAGGCCATGGAGGGCGCGCCTGCCTGGAACGATGATGGCGCCGCCGCTGGCCGGCTCGCCTCGCGTGCCGGGGCATCGCGACTACGTGATCAAGGTCCTGCTGGGCGGGCTCACCGGACCGCTCGATGGGAAGACGTACCGCGACGTCATGGTACCGATGGGCGGGACCGACGAGTGGGTCGCGGGGATCGCGTCGTACGTCCGCAACAACTTCGGCCACAGCGCCGGCATGGTGACGCCCGCCGACGTCGCGCGCGTGCGCACCGAGATGACCGGTCGCAAGAGCGTGTGGACCATTCCCGAGCTCGAGGCCTCGCTGCCGCGCCTGCTCGACGTCCAGCAGTGGAAGCTGACGGCAAGCCATGGCGTCGAGACGGCGTCAGGGGCTGCGTCGCTTCGTGGATGGAGCTCCGGCGCGCCTCAAGCGGCCGGTATGTGGTTCGCCGTGGAGCTGGCGCAGCCCGTGGTCGTGACGGAGGTGCAGTTCGATTCGAACACAGCGTTCGGGGGCCGCGGTGGACGTGGCGGTCGAGGCGCGCCGGGGGCCGCACCGGCACCTGCGCCAGCACCCGTCATCGGATACCCGCGCGGCTACTCGGTCCAGGTGTCGGCCGACGGCACGGCCTGGAGCAAGCCCGTGGCGACCGGCAAAGGCGAGGGCCAGCACACGACGATCGCGTTCGCGCCGACGCGCGCGAAGTTCGTCCGAATCACGCAGACCGACGCCGTCGCCGACGCGCCCGCCTGGTCGATCAGGAACCTGCGCATCTACGAAGCACCGGCGAACACCGCGAGAAAATGATCGGTTGCTGACCCGCAGCGTCAACGGCGAACTCTGCGCCGTCGTCGGCGTGTCCCGTCACGATTCCTGTCGGTTCCAGGACCTGATTGACCATCAGTCCCGCTGCCTTCAGATCGCGCGTCACCTGGTGGATCGCCCGATCCCTGGAGCGCGTCACGATCAACCCGGTCGTGGGGCTTCGGTGCTGCGTTCCCGTTGATCGCACAGCTGAGGTTGGCAAAGGCCTGTCGCGTCTGTGCACCCACATCGGCGCCGCGCATCACGCGGGCGCTCTCCCACTCGGTCTGCTTGGAGATGTACTTGGTGTCCTTGCACGGCAGTGGGCAGACAGGAAGCCCATCAGTTCCGGCGGCAGAGCGAGCTTCACCGTCTGACCGAGGCAGCGGTTCTGTACGCTTTCCGGCTTGCCGACGTTGTTGTGATCGTCGGGCGCTTCGCCTACCAGCGCGGTGTCAAACAGGTTCGTGAACGCCACTGCGAGCCGACGTCTTGAAAGGAGCCACCCAAACCGACGGCATTACCTCAGCCGTTGCCCTGTAGCGTCACTCTTGCCGACTGTTGTTTCCTCTTGATTGGAGAGAAGCCATGAACATTACACTCGACATCTTTTCCGGGCTGCCGAATCCTTCCTGGACGCTGTCGACGGAGGATGCAAACAAGTTGGTCAGTCGGCTGGCAGGCAAGGCACTGTCGCCCGCCGATGCGGGATCGGGTGTCCTCGGTTTTCGCGGCTACATAATCTCCACGTCTTCTGACGACGACGACGCGGCCGCAAAGGCCGGTTTGCCTGAGACGTTTCGAGTGGCCGCAGGCGAGGGCGCGTCGATCGTTCCACCGCCAGGGATGGATTTGTCGATGCTCGCAGCGGAGGAGGCCAATGACGCGTCCCAGTGGCTGCTGACAACGGCGGGCGACAGCGTTGACGCGGACTTGCTGAACTACGTCAAGGAGGCGATCAGTGGAGGCGGACAGCCCGCAGGCGAAGCGGTCACGGACCCCTCTGCGGCCGCCCCCTGTCTGATCCAGAATACGGCGTACAACCCGGGTTTCTGGAACACGCCGAGTGTGCAGCCCCAAAACAACTGCTACAACTATGCGATGAACTACCGGTCGAACACGTTCGCACAGCCCGGCAGGATCTCCGGTCATCCGAACAACGTCATGCAGTGCGCAAATGTGGCCGCCGCGGCGAATTGGGACGGCTGCACGGCGGGCTGCTCGGGTCCCAACAAGCGAGTGGCTCTGGTCATCTGGCCCGGTCGCGATTACCACTGGTACCGTCTGCATTCGAACGGCTTCTGGGGACACAAACCCGGCCAGACGGCCGCGCGGAACACCGACAACCTCG
The DNA here is from genome assembly GCA_963776315.1 of uncultured Acidobacteriota bacterium. Classification (GTDB taxonomy): domain Bacteria; phylum Acidobacteriota; class Vicinamibacteria; order Vicinamibacterales; family 2-12-FULL-66-21; genus DATBJJ01. Next base: position 68,404 of record CAVZMJ010000019.1, on the reverse strand, counting down.
GTCGCGTGATCGGAGGTGCTCTCAATCCGCAGAACTGTGCGCGCGGAAACTACACGGTGTTCTGCGGCTATCGCTACTCCCCGGTTGGCATGAGGGTGAGCTAGGCCGTTGGGAGCGTCGGTGGAGCGTAGCGGTGTTCGCACTTGCGGCGGTCGCCATCCTCGTCTGGGCGGCTCGGGCTCCGGAGCCAAAGGTCATGCGGGTTGAACTGGACATCTTCAGCGGTCGACCGAATCCAACGTGGGAATTGACGGCCGAGGAATCTGCCGAGTTTCTCCGCATGGTTGAAGGCCTGCCCAAGAGCACGGGAGGCACGGTTCGGCAGGATTTGGGCTATCGGGGGCTGGCGGTGATTTCCGGCACCCGGCTGACACGCGCCGGTTTTGAACGCCTGGTGGTTTGGAATGGAGTAGTCAGCGCCAGGCGAGCCGGGGCGGAGGAACAATGGCGAGACAAGGATCGTTCCTTGGAGCGATGGCTGTTGCGATCCGGAAAGGGCCGTATCGACAGTACGTTGCTCGACGAGGTCGGGCAGGAACTCGACCGACAAGACTGACGTTCGAGTGCCATCGGCCGTGGACGGCGGCCACAGCAGGCAAGGCGACGTCGCGAGACCCGCGGGCGATCTGGCGTCGGCGCGGCGCGCGTTTAGGCCAACCTCAGCATTCGCACCTGTGCTCTGCAAGAACTCCATCCGAGCAAACGCGTCCGATTTTGCCAAGGCTCGGAAGCTCACGTAACACCGAAGGGAGCCACAATGAAGAACGAACACCTGATCGAGTTGAAGGAGGCTGGCCGGGCCATCGCTGCGCTCGCTGAGGACGAGCGTGTGTTCTCGCAGGCTGCCAAGGCCTTCGAGGCTGGCAATCGGGAAGCCTTCCGCCAGGCCCTCGACCATCTGGGCCTGCTCCCGCACGCCCTGCGCATCTGCCTCTGGTTCTGTCTCTGGCGGTGCGTACGAGTCTGCCGGCTCATCTGCGTCGAGCTGCCGACGGCGGCGCCGACCCCTGGCGAGCTCGTCGAGCTTGCGCGCCTTCTGCGGCCGCTTCGCGAGAACCCGGACTTGCTCAAGCGCATGGTCGACGCCATGGATCGCGGAGACGCGCAGACCCTGACCGCGATCGTGAAAGAGCTCAAGATCCAGCGCTTCTGCTTCTTCGTGTGCTATTGGATCTGCTCGCTTCGCTGCCGCCGGTTCTGCATCCGTGTGGCTGCGGACGACCGACAGCCGGTCCCCGATGATCCGTTCGGTGAGATCCGCGACTCGCTCGACGCCCTGTCGACGCTGGCGAGGGACGAGGGCACGCTGACGAAGGCCCTCGAGGTGTTCCGCAAGCAGGACGTGGCCGGCTTCCGGGCGCTCCTCGAGCCGCTCGGAATCTTCCGCTTCTGCGTCCTCATCTGCCGGTTCTTCTGCTATTGGAACTGCTTCCGCATCTGCCTTGTGCTCTGCCGGGAGATTCCAAAGATCGATCTGACCATTCCCGAGCTGCGCGAGTTCGGGTTGACCCTCGGGAAGCTCGTCAGAGACGAGGGACGCCTCGCGAAAGTGAACGAGGCGATGGTGCGGGAAGACCCGGCCGCCTGGAGCGGCGTCATCGGCGAACTGAATCTCGGGCGCTTCTGCTATTACTTCTGCCACTGGATCTGCTTCATCCGGTGCGACCTCTATTGCTGGTTCATCTGCCCTCCAGGATGCTTGACGGTGTTCCGGTACCTGGGGGTATACAACGCCCTGTCCGACATCGCGGGCACTGGGCTGACGACCCCAGACAATCGCGCGTTCTTCGAGACGGTGCGGCTGAACGGCGTCCTCTGCAAGCAGCACGCGGGAGGACCGGCGGAATATCGCTTCGAATTCCGCGTGGATCCTGCCGTGACCTGGGACCCGGTGCCACCGGATTGGATCGAGAGGACGGACATCGGCCAGTGGCAGAGCGTGGTGCCGCCGCCACCCGACGACGTCAAGCGGTATACAGTCAAGGGCACGGCGCCGACGGACAAGGTGGCGACCTTGACCGCGGACGGCTGGGTCCAGGTGCCGCAGGAGAGCGACGTCAACGTCCTGGCGGGCAACTTCGCACCGAATGGGAACCTGATCAACCTGAATACGAAGAAGATGGCGGCGTGGGCCGACATCAACATCGCCGGGATCACCGCTGGTCAAACGACAGCGCCTGGTCTCGGCGTCGACAAGCTGTTCGGGCTCAGGTTGCGCGTCAGACGCGTCGGCATGCCAGCCACCGAAGTGACGTCCGGCACGTGCCAGACCGTGGCTATCTACAACGTCCGCTACGACAACGTCACCCACAAGGGGGCGTGGGCGCCGCAGCTGGTCTCGGACCAGCTCGGTGTGGCGATGGTCAACGTGCAGGAGATTGGCACCGGATGCGCGAAGATCACCAACTCGCTGACGATCAGGTACACCGCGGCGCATCCGAATCTCGGAGACATCTCGGTGACCATGGACGGCCCTGGCGGTCCGTACACCACCACGCTGGCCGACGATGCCGGATCGACGCTGACGTCGAATCGGTTCGGAACGGCGAGTGTCGTATTGCCTGCTGGAGTCACCATCGCCGATCTGAACAAATGCGCGTATCTCGTCACGCTGAGTGTGCCGTTGCTGCTGACGACGGGAGATACGCACCCCGACCCGCTCGAGGACGAAGTCGCATTCTGTAAGTGAAGGTCGAAGAAAGGAAGACACCAGGGGAAGGTAGAAGGATCACGGTCCTTCTACCTTCTCGCCTGGCGTGAGGCCTCGCCACAGGAAGGGTCTGGCCGCTAAAGCCGGACACTCCCTGCCCTTCGCGCTGACCTTCGCTCCGGCTACCTGGGCACGGACTTGTCGAGCGAGTCCCAGTTGTACGCCGCCGCGATGCGCGCCTCGACTTCCGCGTTCAAGCGGCCGCCGCTGTCGCTGTTGGTCATGACCGCGAAGCCGTAGCCCTTCAGGCGGTGCGCCAGCAGATTGCACTGGAATCCCCAGTTGCTGCCGCCATGCCCGAAATACCAACCCTCGTTGCGCCGGTCGATGCCAAAGCCAACGGCGTATGGACCCGTTCCGACGGGCGTGACCATTTCCTGTGCTGCGCCGCGCGACAGAATCTTCGAGTCGCCCCGCAGCGCTTTCTGCAGCTCGATCGCCAGCTTCGCCAGATCGGTGGGCGTCGTCCACAAACCCGCCGGCGCCTGCTCGGGATACACGTGCCACTTCGTATCCATGGCGCGGCCACGCCCGTCGTGCGCGCGCGCAGCGTTGGCGTCGCGCTGCGGCGGGAGCGGCTGCTCGTAGGTGCTGTTCGTCATCCCGACGGGCTCGAGGACCAGCTCCCTCATGAGCTCGTCAAACGGCTTGCCGAGCGCCTCGGTCAGCAGCAGTTGCACGACGACCGTGCCGCCGCCGGAATACTTGAAAGCAGTGAACGGCGGGCGCTCCCAGAAGACGCGTCCGACGTTGGACGGTTTCTCGCCGTTCAATATCTGCACCAGCGTTGGCCTGTCGGCGGACGGATGGTATCCAGGAAAGCCGAAGCCGTCGCCCGTTCCGGAGGTGTGGCTCAGCAGCGCACGCAGGGTCACGGGACGGCCGCGGGTGAACTCGCTGTCGGGTACCTTCCACGACCTCAGATAGCGGTTGACGTCTTCGTCGAGCGACAGCTTACCCGCATCGACCAGGCGCATGACCGCGAAAGCCGTGATCGGCTTGCTGATGGATGCGGCCTGAAACGTCGTCTCCGTCGTCACTGGCGACTTGACTGACACGTCGGCCTGCCCATACGCCTTCGCCATGTCGATCTTGCCAGCGTTGATGATGGCGAGGCTCATGCCCGGCACGCCGAAACGCTCCATGAGCTGCTGCAGGGAGTACGGATCCCAGCCTTGACGGTTCGGCGTCTGCGGCGCCTCGATGCGGGCGATGAGCGCGGCGGCGCCGTCCTGCGCTGGCGGCGTCGCGCCAAGCAGGGCGTTCGCCAGCGCCAGCACGGCCAGCACGGTGTTGCGTGTCTTCACGCGACCTCCTTTCATAACTCCGTCGCAGAGTATTGTCGAGCGGTCACCGGACACGACTCCGGCACGATTTGCACGATGGTCGGATGAGCACGATGTGTTCTGGATTGCTCATCGTGTCCATCGTCCCATCGTGTTTCATCGTGCTGGATCCGTCGTCCCTTCTTCTCAGCGCCTGCACACGGCGGGTGACTACGGGCACAATGATGCTATGAGTATCTGCCGGATCGCACTCGCCAATCTCCTGTTTCCCTCGACGCCGGAGGCCTCCGTCGGGCAAGCCGAAGACGCCATCGCGCAGGCGGGCGCAGAGCGCGTCGATGTCATCTGCTTCCCTGAGTGCTTCGTGCCCGGCTATCGCGCGTCGGGAAAGGCCGTCCCGCCACCGGATGGCGCGTTTCTCGAGCGCGCGTGGTCGGCAGTGGAGTCGGCAGCGGGAAAGGCGAACGTCACGGTCGTTCTCGGCACCGAGCGCGTCATTCAACAGCGGGACGGCCGGCCGATGATCACCGCGCTCGTCGTCAATCGCGACGGCACGCGAGCCGGCTTTCAGGACAAGGTGCAGATCGATCCATCCGAGGAGGCCACCTATGTTGCCGGCGATGAGCGTCGCGTCTTCCGATCCGGCACTCTGACGTTCGGCATCGTCATCTGTCACGAGGGGTGGCGTTATCCGGAGACCGTGCGCTGGGCGGCGCGCCGCGGAGCGCAGGTGGTGTTCCATCCGCAGTTCCACGAGGCCGCGCCCGGCAGCTATCGGCCATCGTCATATGCGGAGCCCGGCAACACCTTTCACGAGAAGGCGGCGCTCTGCCGCGCGGCCGAGAACACGTGCTACTTCGCAACGGTGAACTTCGCCGGCGAGGGATCGCCGACGACATCGGCTGTGGTACGGCCCGACGGGACCCTGCTCGGATACCAGCCCTACGGGAGGCCAGGCCTCTTCATTGCGGATCTCGATCTCACGACGGCGACGGGTCTTCTCGCGTCGCGCTGCAAGAGCTATTGAGCGTCTCGTCGCCTGAACTTCCTTTTCCCTTGACGGCAGCGTGGCGATGTGCTCGAGTGCGCACGCCGTGCTCGATTGACTTCCAGTCCCTGTATGCTCTTGGGGCCTACTTCATGACTTCGACGCGAGCGAGCGGGATCGTGCGCATCGGCGGAGGCGCGGGGTATTCCGGCGACCGCATTGAACCGGCTGTGGAGCTGGCCACTCGGGGCGACCTGGACTACCTCGTCTTCGAATGCCTGGCGGAACGCACGATTGCCATCGCGCAGCAGGCGAAAGCAAAAGATCCCGCGAGCGGCTATGACCCGCTGCTCGTCGAGCGCATGGAAGCCGTTCTGCCCGCCTGTCTCGAGCGTGGCACGCGGATCGTCACGAACATGGGGGCCGCCAATCCGAGCGCGGCGGCCGCACGCATCGCCCGGCTGGCGCGCGATCGCGGGTGGCACGGCCTCACGATCGCGGCCGTGACAGGCGATGACGTCCTGACTCAGGTCTCCGACGGCCGGCACAACCTGCTGGAGACGGGCCTGCCGGTCAGCGCGCTCGGATCGCGTCTCGTGTCCGCGAACGCCTACCTCGGCGCCGCCCCTATCGTCGAGGCGCTGGCGCACGGCGCCGCCGTGGTCGTTACAGGACGTGTGGCCGATGCCGCATTGTTTCTCGCGGCCCAGGTGGCGGCCTTCGATTGGCGCTTCGATGACTGGCGGCTCCTTGGAAGCGGCACGGTTGTCGGCCATCTGCTCGAGTGCGCGGGCCAGGTCACAGGCGGCTACTTCGCGGATCCGGAATCCCTGCCCGTGCCAGGCCTGGCACGCCTGGGCTTTCCGATTGCCGAGGTGCGTCGCGACGGCAGCGCGGTCGTGACCAAAGTGGCCGGAACAGGCGGCCTGGTGAATGCCGCCACGTGCAAGTCTCAATTGCTGTACGAGGTTCACGATCCTGCGGAGTACATGACACCCGATGTCGTCGCAGACTTCAGCCAGGTTCGGATCACCGAGATTGGTCACGATCGCGTGATGGTCGCCGGCGGTGACGGGCGCCCCCGGCCGGACCGGTTCAAGGTGTCCGTCGGCTACTGGGACGGCTACATCGGCGAGGGACAGATCTCGTACGCGGGGCCAGGCGCCATGGGCCGAGGCCAGCTTGCCCTCGACATCGTCGCCGAGCGGCTCAGGACGACCGGCGTCCGATGCGAGGAACTGCGCTTCGATCTCATCGGCGTCAATGCGTTGCATGCGAGCGCCGCGAGCGCCAGCGCACTCTCGCGCGTCGAGCCCTATGAAGTGCGCGCGAGAGTGACGGGTCGCGCCGCCTCGGCGAGAGAGGCCGAGCGCATCGGGGAAGAGGTAGAGGCCTTGTATACCAACGGTCCGTCCGGGGGCGGCGGGGCCGTCAAATCGGTGCGCGAGGTCCTCGCCATCGGCACGACCTTTGTGGCGCGCGAGCTCGTGCCGTGCACCGTGCAGTACGAGGAGGTCGCGTGAAGCTGCGGCAGATTGCCCATTCGCGGAGCGGAGACAAGGGCAACGTCTCGAACATCTCGGTGATCGCGCTCGACGAGAAGGACTACCCGTTCCTCGTCCAGCACGTGACGACGGACCGCGTCAAATCGCTCTTTGGCGAGATCGCGCGAGGCGAGGTCGTCCGCTACGAGTGTCCCGCGATCGGCGCGCTGAACTTCGTGCTGCGCGGCGCCCTGGCCGGAGGCGTGACGCGGTCCCTGGCGCTCGATGCCCACGGCAAATCGCTCAGCTCGCTGCTGCTGAACATGGACGTGCCGGACATCGACCAGTCTTGAAGCAATCTCATAAACCCGGCCGACGGCTCGTCACGATGAGCTCGAAGACCACATGATGCGCGAAGGCGAGTGTCGATCACTACAACTCTCTCCGGCGCCAAGGGGCATGATGCGGTGAGCAACGGGTCCCGTCCGCGATGACATTGGCGTGGCTGGGCTTCATCACGGTCGGGCTGTTTCTGGCGGCCGTGCTGTCGGAGCGCGTCTCCGTGCTGGTGGCGTCCATCCTCATCCCCGCTGCGATGGCCCTCGTCTCTGGCGCGGCGCCACAGCTCGGCGAGATGATGTCCGCGGGCGTGATGCGAGTGGCGCCGGTCGGCGTCATGATGATGTTCGCGATCCTCTACTTCGGGTTGATGCTCGATCTCGGATTGTTCGAACCGCTCGTTCGAGGTCTGCTCGGCTTCGTCGGCGGTGACCCGCTTCGCCTGTGCCTCGTCAGCGCGGCGTTGCCGATGCTCGTCGCGCTCGACGGCGATGGGGCGACGACTTTCCTGATCTCATCGACGGCGCTTCTGCCTGTCCATCGGCGGATGGGCATGCGCCCGGTCGTCCTGCCCGGCATCATCGGGCTCGCCGCCGGCGTCATGAACCTGCTGCCGTGGGGTGGACCGACCGCCCGCGTGATGACCGTGCTCCACGCGGACGCCGGTCAGGTCTTTCGACCTCTCTTGCCGGCAATGATCGCCGGGCTGCTCTGGGTCATCTTCGTCGCGTCCGTGTTCGGTCTGCGAGAACGTCGCCGGCTCGCTGCCCTGCTGGCGGAAGGGAACGTCGTGTCCACGAGCGTCGACCATCCCGCGGAGGCCCGTCAGTCACGGATGTTCTGGTTCAACCTGGTCCTCACGATCGCGCTCCTGATCGCGCTTTTCCTGGGATTGTGGCCGCTGCCGGTCCTGTTCATGTGTGCGTCTGCGATTGCGCTTTTCGCGAACTGCCGCTCCTGGGACGAGCAGCGCACCAGAATCGAGGCTCACAGCCGAAGCATCGTCACCGTCACCTCGATGATTTTTGCCGCCGGAGTCTTCACTGGCGTGCTGACCGGCACAGGCATGATCGACGCAATGGCCAAGGCCATCGTCGCGACGATGCCCGCCTCGCTGAGCGGCGCGCTCGCGACAGTGGTGGCCCTCACCAGCATGCCCTTGAGCCTGGTGTTCACGCCCGACGCCTACTACTTCGGCGTGCTGCCGGTGCTCGCCGCCACCGCGACGGGGCTGGGGCAGGAGTCGCTGGCGATCGGGCGCGCGGCCCTGCTGGGCCAGATGACCACGGGGTTCCCGCTCAGTCCCATGACGGCGTCCACGTTCATTCTGATCGGCTTGACCGGCGTCTCTCTCGCCGAGCACCAGCGCTTCCTGTTCAAGTGGGCGCTGGGCTCGACTGTCGTCATGACGATCGCCGCCCGGCTGACGGGAGCGATCTGACGGGCGACTGCAGTAGACTCCTGTGGCGTCCGATGGGATCTTCGGTGAACCGAGGAGAGCATACCGATGAATAGCATCACCGTCCCGGCCTTTGCGGCCACGCTGACGATCGGGATCGCCGCGGGCGCCTTGCTGGCGCAGCAACAGCCGCCCGCCCCGCAGCCGTTCGCCGTCGGGAACCGTCTCGGCCTGCCGATCAATCCGGCCGCCGACGGAGCCTTCGAGGCGATCTCGGCGAACGTGAAGGTGTACGGCGCCATCTACTCCGCGGAGAGTTGTTCGTACGACCCGGTCCGCGGCGTGATCGTGGTACCGAACCGCGGCGTCGCGCAGAACGTCCAGACCAACAACGCCTGGGTGTCGTTCCTCAACCACGACGGGTCCATCCACACCGCGCGGTGGATTGGCATCCAGAACCCCGCCGAGCGCACCGCCCTGACGCCGCCCCTCGTCTTGAACGAACCGTATGGCAGCGACATCGTCAACGGCGTGTTGTACCTGGCAGATCGTGACGGCGGCACGAGCCCCGCCGATCCGAGTGTTGCGGTCGTTCGCCGGTTCAACCTTCAGACGGGCGCTCCCGCCGGAGAAACCCGCGTCGAACGCTCCCCGTGGTTCAACGACATCGAGGTCGCCGACGACGGCACCATCTATGCGACGCAGACCGGCGTCGGCGGTGACAAACCTGATCCGTCGACCTGGGCGGTATGGAAGATCACGCCCGACGGCGCGGCGTCGATCTTCGTGCAGGGCGCTCCGCTTCGTCAGCCGAACGGCATCGCCTTCGACCCCCAGGGCAACATCGTCGTCGTCAACATCGGCAACACCGAAGTGCTGACGTTTTCTCCCGAGGCCAAATTGCTGCGGACCGAGAATGCCGCCCAGGCGGGCAGCGATGGCCTGGTCATCATGCCGGACGGAACCAAGTATGTGAGCAGCGTGCTGAACGGGGGCGTCTCCCGCATACGTTCCGGCCAGCCCGCCGAGCTCATCGCGCGGAACATCCCGAACGCCGCGTCCATGTGCTACGACGCCGGGGCGAAGCAGCTCGTGATCCCGATGAACGCCAACAATGCGCTCGCGTTCATACCGATCAACTGAGCCTCACGAGGGTGATTCCAAGTAGCGATCCAGGTTGGCGTAGACTTTCGCGGCGCTCGTGGCCACGCCGTCGAAGTCATCATCGCGTTCCTGTGTCGACGAGTACGTCATCGTCTGCGTGAAGACCGTCGCGCTGCCAGCCTGATCCAGTGCGGTGGTCACCAGCACCTCGAGCGGTGAGAAATCATACGTCTCCGTGTACACCAGGCGACGGGGCGGATCGACGGACTCGTAGGCGCCTCGAACCTCGATTCTGGCGCCGCCAGGCCGCTGGAAGACGTAACGGAAGGATCCCCCGGCTCGGAGATCGACCTCGCACGTCACGAGAGGCATGTTCGCCGGCTGCATCCACCGAACGAGATGAGCCGTCTTCGTGAGGGCGTCGAAGACGGCCTGACGAGGAGCGGCGAACGTCCGCGTCAGAACGATTTCCCGGTCGGATGTCTTGGTTGCCTGCATGGTGGTGTCCTTCAGAATAATCCCTGACCGTACAGTTTTCTGAACCTCAGCCGTGCGTGCACCTGCGGAACGCTGCGCGCCACGGATCAGTCGCACCACAAGCTCAGCCGTCGATGTGCGTTTTGCCTCTCGCCATCGTTGTTCTAATCGTCGGCGCATTCGCATCAGCGCCCATTGACAAGGACCGAAGCGGAGAGTCATCGTGCGCTCTGGAGCAAGGCCACGCGACCTCGACAACAAGCACCATGTCATTGTCGACCCAGTCACATGCGATCGAGATCGGCACACGCAGTTCTGTGGGTTCTTCTATTCGTGTCCTTCGAGCGCCCGGCCAGTCTCTCGCGACAGGCCGGGGACGTCAGGCTGTCAGGCACGATCGAGTTGCTGGTGTACAGCGGGCGGAGCAACCCGCGTGTCGAGATCGATGTCGCGACGGAGGTCGAGCTCGCGCGGCGGGTTTCCGCCCTCGGGCCGCTCGGGCGCCCGTTCGCGCCAGGCGACGGCCTCGGGTATCGGGGACTGCAGGTCGTGGGGACGTCGGCGTCCGCGATGCGCGAGGTGGATGTGAGCGCCGGCCGCGTGCGCGTGCACGAGCGCGACGGGCGCACACGCGATCTGGCGGATCCTGATCGCGCGCTCGAGCGATGGTTGCTCGGCCTGGTCGGCGCTCGCGTGCCGGCGGCAGACCGGCCGCTCGTCGCCGACATTCTTCGGCAACTGGGCGATGTGAAAGAGGGGCCTCATACGATGGCAGACAGACGCGAACAGGCACCTGGCATGGTCGGCACCTGGACCAAGGCGACCACTGCGGCGTGCGCGGACAAGTATCCCGCCACGCTCACGTTCTCGACCGGTACGTACCGCGGCACGCGAGGACCGTCACAGGGCATGGTGTCGTGGGACGCCGGCATCTACCGTCTCGAAGAGCCCGGAAAGCTCGTGGTCGGCACGGCAACCGATGAGCTCGTCAGCTATCAGATCGTCTTGCAGGCCGACCACTTCGACTTCACGGATTCCGAAGGCTGTCGCGTTACCTACCGGCGTGAGACGCGCACGCCGTAGCTGACACGACCAGGTTCAACCGCAGACGAGCCGACCGTTCGTGTCGATACTTGCCTGCCCGCACGAGGAGACGTTCCATGTGTAATTGTTCAGAGACCAGCTCAGGTGAAGGCCGCGGCGCGGGTGCGCCGGTGACGTCGGCCGGTCCGACCATGAAGCCATTGGTGCCGCTGGCGCGACTGGTGAGCATGGGCGAGGACGGCGAGGATCAGCCACCGTCGCCCGCAGCGCCGGGACCGGTGCCGCCGCTCGTACCGTGCAAGCTCGACTTCCGGCAGGGCTGCTACAAGCTCAACTTCCAACCGACGGGCAGCCTCGTGACGTTCGAAGGCACGCTCCGTGTGGATCGCTCGGCGCCCGATGGGGGTGCGGACAACCTGATCGTGAGCGGAGATCTCTACTCGCGCCTGCCGGTAATCGGTCCGGTCCCGTCGCCGCAACCCATCGCGCCCGCCGGCGCCGACAGGGCGGCCGAGCCGGTCGTGTCGCTGCCGATGAGCGTCGCCGGCGCCCTGAGCGCCGTCGACGATCCCATCGCGCCGCTGCCGATTCTGAAGCCGTCGATTCCGATCTTTCCGCGTGGCCGCTACCACTCGTATCTCAAGGTCACGAGCGTCTCGGCGCCGGCGATCGTCCCGAGCCACGCGAAGTGCCAGCTCACCATCGTCGCCGAGCAGTTCAACTACACGCAGCCGCCGGCGGGACAGTTCAAGGGCACGTTCCCGAACGCGCCGTCGCGTACGGTGACGCTGAAGCTGAAGAAGGTGGCGGCGCCGTTCCCCTTCTCGCTGACTGGTGGTCCGTACTACGAAGGCCGCCTGTTCGAGGGCGCCGTCGACAAGGGCGGCGTGACGCTGGGGTGGGTGTCGAAGTTCTTCCGCCGCGCCACGCTCGAGATCGACACGCTGACGGGCGCCGTCCGGCCCGGCCCGGTGCCCGACGGAGCGGGTGGCACGGAGTTCTTCGACACCGTCTACTCGAAGATCGGCTGGCAGCTCTCGGTGGTTCAGGACCAGCTCAACGTGCCGGTGCCCGGCGGCGTGGTGCCGACCAACTGCTGGAGCTCCGCGGATCTGCACGCGCTGATGACCACGGTGCGAAACGCGGCCACCAACCTCGACGCCGAGTGGCGCGTGCACATGGTCGTCGTGCCGGCGAAGCTGGGCTGTGGGCGCGGCGTCATGTACGACACGATCGTCGTCCCGCGTGAAGGCTGCGCCAGCTTCTCCGACGATGGCTATCCGGTCTCGGATTCGTCGAACTTCGGGGCAGCCGCGAACCAGAAGCAGCGCGACGTGCCGCGTGCGTTCCTGCGCAGCGCCACGCACGAGCTGACCCACACGCTGAATCAGATCCATCAGGAGCAGGAAACCGCCGCCGACAACTCGATCATGACCACCACGCCGAGCGTGGCCGACGTGCTCGGCGGACCCGGCACGGGTGAGCCCGGCGTGTTCCCGGATCAGATCAAGCTCGCGATCAACACGACCGTCCGGCATCACCTGAACCACATGCCCGATCCCGTGATTCGTCCAGGCGGATGGCCGTTCGGAAGCTGGTTCCCGACCGGCGCGCCGCAGGCCGCCGATCGCCACGACTTCGCGCCCTCGGAGCTTTCGCTCGAGGTGGTGGCCGCGACCGGACGGGTCGCGCTCGGTCAGCCGGTGGACCTGTCGTGGACGCTGACCAACAGCGGCACGGCGTCGCTGCGTGTGCCGAACGACGTCAGCATCGAGGCGCTGTTCACCTCGATCACGGTCACCGACGGCGAAGGCCGCGAGCGTCCCGTGCGGCCGTTCGCCATCGTGTGCGATCACGCGACGGTGAGCGAGCTCGAGCCGGGAAAGAGCGTCTCGGGATCGACCAAGGTGTTCTGGAGCACCGCGGGCTTCGCCTTCGAGCGGCCCGGCCGATACCGCGTCGACGTGGCGGTCAGCTGGTCGGCGCAGGGCGTGCCGGTCGGCGTGCAGGGAGGCGTCGATGTGTTCGTCGACTACCCGGCGGGCGACGGCGACAACCACGCGGCCGATCTCGTGATGCACGAGGATGTAGGCAAGTGGGTCGCGCTCGGTGGCAGTGCCTACCACCTCGGCGAAGCATGCCGCCGGCTGAACGCGCTCGTGCAGACCGCGGCGCCCGCAGGCGCAAGGGTCGCCGGCGACACGCCTGCCGGCGCAGGTGTGCTCCGTGGCTTCGCTGGTCTCCTGCCGGACCGCAACAAGCTGGCGAGGCTCTACCCCGAGCTGTCCGCCGACGCGGGTGGAAGGTCGGCGCGCGTGCCCGCGAAGCCGGCCGGGCCGGGGCGGGCCAAACGCGCCAAGCCGTCGCGCAGCCGAGGCGGACGAAGGCGGTAGCCCGTGGCCACGAACTTCGACCTGGCGCCGCCGCCGGTAAGCTTCGATGGGAAGACGGCTGTTCCCATCGACATCTCGACGATCGACGCGCACCTGACCTTCGACGGTGCAACGAGTACCGCGAGCGGTGACGCGACCCTCAGCTTCGTCGTGGGACCGACGGCGGGCCGGCCGATGTTCGATCTGCGCCAGACGATTACGGGCGTGTGGCTCGACGGCACACCGCTTGCCGTCGGGCAGGTGCTGACGCGAGACCTTGGCGGCGGACCGGGGGCCGAGCTGCGCGTGCTCGACGTGCAGCTCGCCGCCGGGTCGAGCCACACGCTTCGGATCACGTACACCCTTGGGCTGCCCGCCTCGCCGCCCGGCGGCAGCTATCCACCCGGCCTCGCCTGGTCCGCGGGCCCGAGGCTCGTCTTCAACGTCGGGTTCACCGATCTCGCCGCGGCGCGTTATCTCGAGGCGTGGGTGCCGGCGAACTTGATCTGGGATCAATATGCCGTCACCCTCGAGTTGCAGGTGACGGGCACGGCTGTCGCGCATCGCGTGATCACCAACGGGACGATCACATCGCTCGCGACGAACCACTGGCGCGTGGCGTTTCCGGATCGTGTCACGGCGCTCTCCACGCTCGTCGAAGTGCGCGCGAGCGACACCTTGTCTTCGTCGTCCACGACCGTCACGCTGCCGGTCAGCGGACGGCTCATCACGATCGAGGCGTTCAAGCTGGCGTCCAACGCCGCGCTCAGCCTCGCGACGGTCCTCGCCAACTTGTCGGTGTGGCTGGCGGAGAACGAGAACCACGCCGGCCCGTACCTGCACGCCAACCGCTTTGTCGCCTTCATGATTCAGGGAGGCATGGAATACGAAGGCGGCTGCACGTCGGGCTCGGGCTCGCTTCGTCACGAGGCGTTCCACTCGTGGTGGGGGCGCGGCGTCAAGCCCGCCAGTCAGGCTGACGGCTGGTGGGACGAGGCCTGGAACGTGTATCACGACAATGGAGGCGCCGGCACTCAGCCGTTCGACTTCACCGAGAGCCCGGTCACGCTCTCGCCGCGGAACGCCTATTCGCGCGTGACGCCGTCGGCCGCGTACTCGTCGGGGGAGCGGTTCTTCGAGGGCGTGGCCGCCCTCACGTCGCCGGCCGCGCTCACCGGCTGGATGAGTGAGTTCTACCGCGGGCACCTCGATCGGCCCGTGTCGACGCTCGATCTCGAGGCGCATCTGGTGGCCCGCGCCGGCCAGCCCGACCTGGTCGATGCTTTCCATCGCTGGATCTATGGATTCCCCGATCCCTCTCCCGCGCCGGACCTCTGGCTACGCGACGATCCCGCGCACACCGGCGCCGAGGCGTGGGCCGGGCGCTTCTGGGACTCGCCTGATCTCTGGATCCGGCATGCCGACGACGGCGGCATCGTGCACCAGGCGCCGATTGCAGGCCGGGACAACTGGTTCCATGCCCGGATTCGCAATCGCGGCACGGGCGCCGCGCGGCACTTCATCGTGACGTTCCAGGTGAAGCAGTTCGCCGGCGTGCAGTTCACCTGGCCCGCTGATTTCCTGCCGGCGATTGCCGCGACTGGAGGATTCGACCTCGCGCCCGGCGCCGATCGCATCGTCAAGGCACGGTGGCCGGCCGCGCTCGTGCCGCCGGCGGGCACGCACGCGTGCTGGCTGGCGGCGGTACTCGCGCGATCCGATCGGCCCGTGCGGCGGCGCGCACGTCTGGGAGCACGGCAACCTGGCGCAGAAGAATCTGACGGTGATCAAGATGAAGCGCGGGAAGTCGCTGGTGCTGCCGTTCGTGCTGCGCGGCTTGAAGCTGAACGACGATCGGATCGTCGAGCTCGTGCGCCCATCCGCGCTCGCGCATATCGGCGCGGCACTCGTGTCGCGGGCGGCGCCGCCGCCGGCACCGGCCGACGTGGGCGACGCGCTGGAACACGGGCATTTCGTCTCACGCCGGCGGCGCGACGAGGTACTCGACGCCGACGACGGCGCGGCCCTGGCCGATGGGGGCTTCGACATCGACACGGCGAAGCTGTTTCCGCCCGGACCGGTGGCGCGCCTCCCCGTGCGCCTGCCGATGGGACCGAGCGTGCTCGGCCTGCTGTTGCGCGTCAGCGCCGACACGCCCGTGGGCTCGCGCGGGACGATCGACCTCACCTTGCGCGACGCCGCGGGCAAGCCCGCGGGAGGGCTCGCGATCGACGTGATGGTGGCGGACTAGGGGCCGTGACGCAGGTCGCTTTAGAAGGCTCAGGGCTCAAGGCTCAGGGCTCAAGGCTCAAGGAAGAGCATTCAGATCTCAGTCGCGCGATTAGGATGTGAAAGCTCTTGCCTGAGCCCTGAGCCCTGAGCCCTGAAGCACCTGGCCCAGAAGCCCGCGGTTCAATAGCGCCACGATCGCACATCGGCTCCCGCCGGCGCCGTCCTGCGCGCCCGTTCGACGAACTTTGGAATGAACATCTGGTGGTAACGCAGCCGCGAGTACGCATTGGCGCGCGTCGGGTCTCCATTCCAGCAGTGTTCGGCACGGTCCCCGTACGTGACCTCGCCGCCGTACGCCGGATCCTTGAAGGCCCTCAGGACGTCTTCGACGAGATACACGGCGTTGTTCAGGTAGTAGTTGTCCATGTCGCCGACATAGAGATGGATCTTGCCCTCGAGCTTTCTGCCGAGGCCACGGTTCCAGTCGCGTCGGAGGATCCAGGACAGGTCGTAGTGCTCCTTCCAGTACCTCAGCCACCTTCTTGTCGATGACGCCGGTTCGCTTGTCCCAGATGCGCGCCGGATATCCGTCCGGGCCTTGAGGCGAGTAGACCGCTTCCCAGATGTCCCACTGCTGGCCGCTGCGCGTCCTTGTCCCCAGCACCAGCTCCATGCGGTTCATCTGCTCGAGCGTCGCCTGGAGGTGGCCCAGATAGTTGCGGTGGCCTGGACGCGGCACCTTCATGAATGGACCATCGGCCCAGTACGCGTTCGCATCCTTATAGATGTCCACGACTGTGTATGCGCGAAAGTCGATGGGGTCCGGGCACGCGGCATAGGCGGCATTGAAGTCGTCCGGGTAGAACATCTGGACGGCCAGCGCCTCCCAGCCGCCGGTCGATCCCCCGTATGTGGCGCGCGCCCATCCCGCTCCGATTCCGCGGAAGCGCGACTCGATGTTCGGCACGAGCTCCTTCATGATTGCGTCGCCGTAGGGACCAAGATTCGCCGAGTTCACCGCGTACGAGTCGTCGTAGTAGGGATTGGCGTGCTGGATCTCGATCACGAGGACGCGCGGAAAGTTGGGTCCGGTCCATTCCTTGTAGAAGTCGTAGGCCGCCTGCTGCTGGATGCGGTTGTAGCATTCGAGCTGGAAGCGGTCGCTGTACTCGCACTTCAGGTTGGGGTCGGGTGGCGTTTCGCGCCAGTTGCCAAGGTCGCTCGGGAAGTGGCCGTGGTTGATGATGAGCGGGTAGCGGGCGTTCGGGTGGGCGTCGAATCCCTCGGGCAGGAGGACGTGCGCGCCGAGGAACATGTCGCGGCCCCAGAACTTCGACAATAGCTCGCTCTTCATACGCACGTGCTTCACGTACGTTGTGTCGGCCGGTTCGGTCAACGCCGGGATGACCTTGTCGAGCACGATGCGGATCGCGGCGCCACCGCCGCCGTCCCATCGCACCGTCTGCGCCGCGCTATAGAGGTTGCCAGGCGCGCTGCTCCACTGCTGACCTTCGCCCCGATCCATCGGCAGCTTCAGCGTGTGGCCCGTGGCCAGGCGGACCGTCTCGTACTTGTGCAGCAGTGCCTGCGCCGTGTACTCGCCTGGCGGAAGATCGCGCAGCGACTCGAGCGGGTAGCCGAGCACGGCCACGTCGAACGTCCGCTCGTCACCCGCCTTCAGCCCCTCGACGTCGACGCCGAACACCTGCGCCGACGACAGGCTCGTGGCGCTCACCTGAAAGCGCGGTTCACGGGCGGCATCCTTGGATAGCAACAGCAGCAGCCGTCCATCGAGCGGCTCCTTCGCGACGCTCGCGCCGAGGCGGACAACGAAACCTCCTGACGCCTGCGCCGACGAACCCATGCGGACTCCCGCGGGAGCCGCGCAGGTGATCAGTAGTCCGCAGAGCACGCCCGTACGAAGCCGACCCATGCTGACCTCCTGCCTCCACGTCTCAGATGAAGGCTGTGGCCGGGCAGTATAGTCGCTCTGGGCCAATCCGCCGATGGAGACTGTGGCCGGGCGGAAGTGCCGCTACGATCCTTCCCTACCTGCTGCAACCGTCAAACGCCCGAGGTCCACCACCATGAAGACCAACAGCGACCGGACGCGCCGCCCCTTTGTGCTTGAGGATGCCATGGAAATCCTGGCGCGCACGCCTGCGACACTCGACGCGCTGCTGCGCGGTCTGCCCGAGGCGTGGATCGTCGCCAACGAGGGAGGCGAAACCTGGAGCCCCTTCGACGTCGTCGGCCATCTGATCCACGGCGAGCAGACCGACTGGATGCCGCGCGCAAAGATCATCCTCGAGCATGGTGATGCGCGACCCTTTGACCGCTTCGATCGGCTCGCGCAGTTCAAGGCGCCGGCCCCCCGGACGCTGGACAGCCTGCTCGACGAGTTTGGCGCCCTTCGCCGCGGCAACCTTGACGAGCTGCGCGCACTCGGGCTCACTCCCGCCGACCTCGACCGTCCAGGCCGGCACCCCGAGCTCGGGACCGTGACGCTCGGCCAGCTCCTGGCGACCTGGACCGCACACGATCTCGACCACCTGATGCAGATCTCGCGCATCCTGGCGCGTCAGTACGCGGACGAAGTCGGGCCATGGCGCGCGTACTTGCGGATCATCAGCGGCGTCCAGGGGTAAGTCATCCGCAGACGCCTGCTACGAGAGGGGTTGAAGAAGTAGAGGCGCCTTCGAACTTTCCGGCGCTGACGGTGCGCTTCGGTGTCGCGCGCGACGATCGCACGCGGCGTCCCTTTGTGCTCGGAGAGGCGATTGAAATGTGTCAGCCACGCGATCGCCTGGTCTCTACGATGCGCGCGGTGCCTGCTGGCGGCTATCCGTCGAAAAGCCGGAAGCCCGCCGAGACGAAATCGGGGTCAAACGCGAACGCCGTTGCCACGCCGCGGCGCTTCATGACGAGAAAGCTGATGTGATCGACCAGGCTGACGCGGCGCTTCCCCGCGCGCTCCAGCTCCCTGAGGCCGGAGGCGTGCAGATCGTCGTCCACCCAGTCGATAACGAACGCCGCCG
Organism: uncultured Acidobacteriota bacterium; assembly: GCA_963776315.1. GTDB lineage: Bacteria > Acidobacteriota > Vicinamibacteria > Vicinamibacterales > 2-12-FULL-66-21 > DATBJJ01. Next base: position 49,931 of record CAVZMJ010000019.1, on the reverse strand, counting down.
AGTCCTTCGCCAGCTTGGTGACGGCCGAGAGGCCCAGTCGCGTCTGAAGGAGGGCGGCCGACTCTACGAGCACGTAGTTGTGCGTGAGCAGCTCATGTCGACCGTCGAGTATTGCCTGCAGACGGCGAACCGACACATTGTGGTTGAGATCGGCGGCGTCCGCCCACGCATAGATCGCCGAGGTGTCGAGAAAGATCATTTCTCGAACGCAGTGGTGAGCGCATCGTCGTGCGTTTCAGACACCGGAGACAGCCGGCCCTGCCGGGAACGGCCAGCCTTGACCGACGAGAACTGACTGACCTTGGTCGGCCTCGTGCGTCCGCGGTCCTCCTCGAGCCCTATCGACAGGAGCTCGCGGACAACGGCGGAAATCGATCGCTCCTGCCGGAACGCCCGCTGTCGGAGCTTGCGGTAGGTCTCATCGTCAATCTGGACGAGCGCCCTCTTCATGAACGCATGATATCATGATGTATAGTGGGGTCTCAGGACAAGGAGCAGACGAGATGAGACATACGATTATCACAAGCGTGGCTATCGTGGCCCTGGCAGTGGGACTCCATGCGCAGGCCACGACGACGAAGGCGAAAGAGGCCGCCGGTGCGGCCGAGTACACGACGGAACAGATGACCGGTGAAGTCGTGCTGATTGAAGGCAATTCCCTCTATGTCAAGATGCAGAGCGGGAAGTACCGCGTGTTCAACGTCCCGCCGGGACGCCAGTTCATCATCGACGGACAGGCCAGGCTCATCGGCGAGCTCAAACCGGGAACCATCCTCACGGCGACGGTCGTCACCAAGAACCAGCCGGTCACGGTTCGCACCACGACAGCTCTCAACGGCACGGTGTCCTGGGTGGCGGGGAACTACGTGGTCCTGACGCTCGAGAACGGCGAGAACCGCGAGTACACCGTTCCCGAGTCATACCGGTTCACGGTGTCGGGCAAGCCCGCAACCGTCTACGAGCTGAAAAAGGGGATGAAGGTCTCAGGCACAAAAATCGTCGCGGAGCCCCAGACCGAAATCTCGACTCAAACCGTCGTGACGGGCAAGGCGCCCAAGTAGCCTGAGCTACGACGGCTCAAGGGCCTCGGTCCGCGCCTCGTTCACTGGACAGCCTGCTCGACGAGTTCGCCGCGCTCCGACGCCGCAATCTCGCCACTGGATGGCCCTGGGCGCGGGTTCGGCGCCTGTGCTTGTGCTTGTGCTTAGCGCTAAGTACAATGGAGTCATGAAGGCTTCTGAGATGGCGAAAGCATTGGGCCGCAGAGGGGGACGGGCACGTGCCAGACGGTTGTCCGTTGCGGAGAAAAGACGCATCGCATCCCTGGGAGGCAAGGCTCGGCGTCAGTCTCTGCAGGCAGCCCGGCGTATTGCCGACAATTTTCGCTATGCCGCCGTGCTCGGCGACCTTCGCGGGCAGCCGACGACCGTCAGGCGCCGGCGCTCCTGCGCCGGTCCGCTGCCAGGGATCTATCCGGCCGGATCGTAATGCCCGACCCATCGGATCACCTCCAAGCGGTCGGCGAAACTGTCCGGGATCTACGCGCCCTCGGCCTCGAGCCCGTGCTCGTGGGAGGCATGGCCCTTGTGGTGCTGGGATCGCGCAGAGTGACGCGCGACTTCGATTTCGTGATCGCACATCCGGGCGACCGTCTCGGTCGCATGATCGATCTCTTCTACGACCGTGGACTCGAACTCGCCTCACGTCTGAACGACGCGGGAGATGTGATCGCGACGATCGCCGCGCGGAAAGTGGCGGCCATCCGCCTGCGGCTCGATGCGCCGGCGAGTGCGTACTTCTTCAACGCGGAGACCGGCCTTCGCGTCGACCTCCTCTTCGATTTCCCCATCGCTGCAGCGAAGCTCGCCGAGCATGCGACGCGAATCACGATTCGCACGCAGGTGTTCGACGTCGCCTCCGAGCAGGACCTCCTGCGTCTGAAGAGAATCGCCAAAGCGGCGCGTTCGGCACCGGGCGACGCCGAGGACATTGCCTTTCTCGAGTCCCGCCGCAAAGGCCCCAGATACGCTGGCCCAGATCGCCGTATCCTTCCTGCGGAGGACACCATGAGTGCAAGCAGACGCGCGGATTCAGCGGGGTTCAGAAGGAAGAGGGCTCGATCTCGAGCGTCCTGATCTCCTGATTTCCTGGTCTCCTGTTATCTTTGTGGCAGTGATCGCCGCGCGAGGTGGTTAAGAGCATGAGCAAGGCGCGTCGAAAGACCGCTCAGCCCACATCAGTCGAGCCGCGTAGGGGCAATGTGTGGATGTGGGTTGCCGCGGCCGTCGCTGGCGCGGCGGTGCTCACTGTCGGTGTGATGCGCTCGACACCTGCGCCTGCGCCGGCGTCGGTCGCCATGCCGGCCGTGCCCGCGTTCCTGCCGACGGTCGAGAACAAGATCCAGCCGCCCGGCCAGGCGCCCGAGGGCATGGTGTGGATTCCAGGCGGAGAGTTTTCCATGGGCGCGCAGGATCCGCCCGACATGAACGACGCGGTCGGGATGCAGGCGACAACCGACTCCCGTCCCATCCATCGCGCGTTCGTCGACGGATTCTGGATGGACAAAACCGAGGTCACCAACCGGCAGTTCGCGGCCTTCGTGAAGGCAACCGGCTACGTGACCGTGGCCGAACAGACGCCGCGCGCGGCCGATTTCCCCGGCGTGCCGCCGGAGAAGCTGGTGGCCGGCTCGGTCGTCTTTTCGCCTCCCGACCATCCCGTGCCGATCGACAACCACTTTCAGTGGTGGTCGTACGTGAACGGTGTGAACTGGCGTCATCCGCTCGGTCCGGATAGCTCGATCGCGGGGAAAGACACGTATCCCGTTGTGCACGTCGCCTACTCGGACGCGGTGGCCTACGCGACGTGGGCCGGCAAGCGCCTGCCCACGGAAGCAGAGTGGGAATTCGCCGCGCGTGGAGGCCTGACGGGACAGGTCTATCCCTGGGGCAATGCGTTCAGGAAAGACGGACAGTGGATGGCCAACAGCCACCAGGGACACTTCCCCGATCGCGATACGGGCGACGATCGCTTCACGGGCATTGCGCCGGTGGCGCAGTTTCCGGCCAACGGGTACGGGCTCTACGACGTTGGGGGCAACGTCTGGGAGTGGGTGAGCGACTGGTATCGGCCCGACTACTACGCCCAACTGGCCGCGTCAGGCGACATTGCCCGGAACCCACAGGGCCCCGCCGCATCAGCAGACCCCGAAGAACCAGGTGTGATGAAGCGCGTCCACCGCGGCGGATCATTTCTCTGCACGGATGAGTACTGCTCGCGCTACATGGTTGGCACGCGGGGCAAAGGGGACATCACGACCGGGACCAACCATCTGGGCTTCCGCTGCGTCAGCTCCCAGCGGAAAACCGACTGATACGAGTTCGTGCGGTTGGCATCCTCGATTCACGGCAGCCGATCGATCCGCCATTCCCGCATGATGGCGGTTTCGTCAGCCGCGTCCTTTGCTTTCTTGAACCGCGCCCCCGAGCGGCCCTTGACCCGTCGCTCACAGTCGGCCCATGTCGAGTGGCGCATCAGCTGTCCATCGACGAGACTCAGGTACGAGTAGGCCGCGGTGGCCTTGCGGCCCGCGGCGGTCTGGCCCGATCGCTTCGGGACCGTCGTGTCGGCAGGCAGGTCCAGGATCGCCCGCCCGTAGTTCAGCAGGGCACCGCGGTACAGCTCAATCTCACCCTGCCGGGCGAGGGTATCGGCGATTTCGTCGACACGTTCGTTGCCCGGCGTGCCCACGTGCCCGCGCACATAGTGCCAGGCGATCGCCGCCCGGCCGCGCGCGTCGACCAGATCCGCAAGTCGCTCCCAGAGGTCGCGGTTCAGGACCTCGCTGCCCTCGGCCGTCTTCCAGCCACGCCTCCGCCAGGCCCAGATCCATTCGCTGATGCCTTTGATGACGTAGGTGGAGTCCGTGTAGACCGCCAGCGGACCGCCAACGTCACGAATCTGGCTCAACGCTTCGATCGCGCCGGTGAGCTCCATCCGGTTGTTGGTCGTATGCGCTGCGCGACCTCCCAACTCGGTGACGAGCCCGTCTACTGTCACGATCACGACGCCCCAACCGCCTGGTCCTGGATTGCCCTTGCTGGCGCCGTCGCTGAACGCGACGATCGGTCTTTCACTCATCCGTCGAGCCTCCACGCTGGCACTATCCCCTGTCCAGCCCTCTGCCGCTCCATGCCCCCGCGCGCCGAGGGAGCACAGCGGGCGCGGATCCTCATTTCGGCTGAGTGCAAGGAAATGGTGGCTCGCGCTAACGGAAGCGGAGGTAGTGTGCGCCCAGTCGCTCGAACGCCACGCGGTCTGCTCCGACGACGTCCGCGTCGAGCGCGTCTCACTACAGGGAATTGAGCACGTGGCAGGAGCTGCAGGTCGACACGTTCCTCACTGCGGCGCGCGCGACGGGTCGGATCTCCCACCAACTGGTCGTCGGCGTCGAAGCCGGGCTGAGCACGGCTGACAGCGAGATCGGCGTCGGCGCCGCTCCAGCGCTCGACATCTATGAGCCGGTCTTCCTGCCGCGCCTCGCGGCGCCGGCGCTGCTTCCAACGCGCTACGACGTCGGCCGCCTCGGCGTCTATGTTCAGGATCAGATGCGCCTGCACCCGTCGATCATCGTCGTGCCGGGCTTCAGGCTGAGCCGCATCAACATCGACGATCAGGTCGCCACGACTGCCAAGCAAGGTTTCGAGCAGGACTCGAATGACGTCAAGGGCTCGCCGAGCCTCGGGGTGGTCGTGCTCCCGCGCCCGTGGCTGTCGCTCTACGCGAGCGGCGTGCAAGGCTTCGAGCCGCCGGCACCGGGCCAGTATCTGGAGAATGGCCGCGCGCTGGCCGTCGCCGACTCGTCGTCTATCGAAGGCGGTGTCAAGCTCGACGCGCTCGGCGGCAGGTTGGCGGTCTCGGGCGATGCCTTTCGTATTCGCCGCACGAACGTGCCAGAGGCCGACGGTCTCGGATTCTACCGGCAGATTGGCGAAGGCCAGAGCCATGGGTTGGAGCTCGAGGCCGTTGGAAGCGTCGTCGCCGGGCTCGCGCTCCAGGCTGGATACGCGTGGCTGCGCACCGAGATCACGCGCAGCGATGCCGGCAACCTGGGACGCGAGCTGCCGAATGCACCGCACCACAGCGCCAACGTCTGGGCCCGCTACCGCGTTCGCGACGGGCCGCTCGCCGGCGCGATGTTCGGGGCCGGCGTGGTGTATGCCGGCGACCGGTTCATCGCCGGCGACAACGTCAACATCGCGCCGGCCTACACGCGGCTGGATATCTCGTGATTGTACGAGTTGAAAGGGCCGCGGCTGCGCATCGGCGTCGCGGTCCCGAACGCCACCGACGCCCGCTACGTCACGTCGGGAGCAGGACGAACGCTCTGGACGGGAACGCCGCGCCGATTCGTGGTGCAGCTGTCGACCTGGTTCTGAGCGTTCACGTAGGTCCGTGCTTGTCACATCAGATTCAAGCGGACAATCTGGTTGTGTCGAGGGAGACCCGCGTCGAATGTTCTCCGGCGGACCGTAGTCCGCGGCATGTCGCATTCGACGCGGGGCTGGACGCCCTGGTGAGCTCAGCACCACTGGTGGTGTCTACTTCTTCGGTGCGACTCCCGTCACTACATTGGATTCGGTGATCTCGCTGCGCTGCGCCTCGACGATCTTGGTCGCCGTGACCTTCATGCCGGGACGCAGCTCCATGGCCTCGAGCATCTTTCCGTCCACGTTGAACTTGAGTCCAGCCGGCACGTCGTACTGATGGTTTTCGCCGTTCTCGAGCGTCAGGATGACCGTGGTCGGCGAGGAGTGCCAGACCGTGCCTTTCAGAGTCGTGATGGTCCGGTCGACCATCGCCCGCTCGGTCACCGTCACGTAGGCGGTCAGGACGGTGCCGATGGCGACCTTGTTGAGGGGCATCACGACGCCGTCGATCGTCGCCGTCTTGCCTGGTCGCAGCTGGAAGAGCCGGTAGCCTCCCCCTGGGATCATCTTCGCGATGAGATAGTCGCCCTGGAGATAGGCGACCTCGCCCTTCAATTGCGTGGTGGTGACCTTCGCCGCGCCCGGCACCGTCTCGGCGGTCTTGGTGGCCTGGGCCGACGCGCTCACCGCCAGGCTCAGCGCCGCCACGGACGCGGCAAGCACGCGGGTTGTTCGGCTCAATGTGTGGCTCATCTGCTTCCTCGCTTTCGCTGCCTTCGGTGATGTGCGGCACGCAAGCCCCACGCGCGAAGGCGTCGTGTGGGCCTCACAGGTTGCGGCGTCGATACGGGCGAATGCTATGCTGCCAGCCGGGTCGCGCGCAACCGGGATCGCGCGGTCACCGGGGCGTGGAAAGTACGGGGGGAGGCCGCCGGCGCTCGGAGCGAAGGCCGCCGCCCGAGAAGGCTTGGGCACCTACACTCCCGGCGGTGGCTTCAAAGTCGCCGACAGCCCTACGGCGACCTCAGCCTCCGCATCCACTCGTGGCGCGACGCGACCACGCGCGCGCTGTCGGCCGAGCTGCAGGAGTACGACACCTCCGGACGAGGGACGATTCGATTTCCCCTCGACGAGCCGCTGCCATCAGCGTTGGTGACCCGACTCGTCAAGGCACGAATCGCCGAGATGCGAGGGAAGAAGTCCTGAGCGGGGAGCGTTTCCCCGCCCGCGCGGAGTATTTCGCCGTCCCACTGGGGCCATCGTCGCGGCACACACGGATTCCCGGCGGTCTCGAGAGAGAGCGACCCCTTTTCGGTACCCTCCAGCCTAGCGGCGACCGATCGGCCGCCACACGGTTGTCTTCCGGCACCCCACTTGCTGTGGTTCTGTGCTTGGAGGGCTCCATGATCACCGCTCCAAAACAAGTCGCCACGTTTCTTCAGGGCAAGCGCTTCGCCGTTGCCGGGGTTTCCCGGCAGCCGGGCCAGGCTGCCAACGCCGTCTTCCGCAAGCTGAAAAGCGCCGGCTACGAGGTGTATCCCATCAACCCCAAGGCCTCGGAGGTCGAAGGCGCCACGTGCTACCGCGACGTCGGCGGCGTCCGAGGACAGCTTGACGGCGTGGTGATTGCCACCGCGCCAGATGTCTCAGCGCAGATCGTGCGGCAGTGCGGCGAACATGGCGTCCGCCGAGTCTGGCTCCACCGGTCCTTCGGGAACGGGAGTGTATCCGACGAAGCCGTCCGCGAGTGTCACGCACGCGGCATCGATTGCATCGTCGGCGGCTGCCCGCTGATGTTCTGCGAGCCCGTCGACTTCGGGCATCGATGCATGCGATGGTGGCTGCAGCGACAGGGCCGCGTCCCCAGGTAGCGCGCGTCAGCCAGGCTGCCGGCAGCGGTCGAACTACCGAGATCGAGGTAGGTGGAGATAGCCCGAAGGGTGTAAGGCACGCTCCTCAGTCGTGGTGATGCGGCCGGCGCCGGCACGCGCTATCGTCACCGGCGTGGCGGGCAACACCGCACGTTGATTCTCGGAAGAGGAGCCTATCAATGACGAACGCGACGGCAAGCATCGTGAAGGAAGAGCGAATCGACACGTCCGGCGATCTCAAGATTTTCGTCAGGTCGTGGCGTCCCGACGGCAAGGCTCGCGGCGTCGTCGCCATTTGCCACGGCGTCAACTCCCACAGTGGGTACTACGCCTGGGCGGCCGAACAGCTCGTGGCCAGAGGGCTCGCGGTGTACGCCTTGGATCTGCACGGCAGGGGCAAGTCGGACGGCGAGCGTTTCTATCTCGAGAAGATCGGGGATTACCTCAACGACGTGGACGCCCTCGTGAGGCTGGCGAAATCGCGTGAGCCGGGACTGCCTGTCTACCTGCTCGGTCACAGCGCGGGCGGCGTCATCTCGTGCGTCTATACGCTCGAACACCAGGCCGAGCTCGCCGGACTGATCTGCGAGAGTTTTGCCTTCCAGGTCGCGGCGCCGGATTTTGCCGTCGCCGTCGTCAAGGGGCTGAGCCACCTGGCGCCGCACGCCCACGTGCTGCGCCTCAAGAACGAGGAATTCTCCCGCGATCCCGCCGCCGTGCAGGCCATGAACGACGATCCGCTGATCGCCAACGAGGTCCAGCCTACGAAGACCGTCGCCGAGCTGGCCCGGGCCGACGACCGTCTCGAGCGGGAGTTTCCGCTCATCACGCTGCCGGTGCTCATCCTCCACGGAACCGCCGACAAGGTCACCAGGCCCGGCGGCAGCCAGCTCTTTTACGACACGGCCGGTTCCACCGACAAGACGCTCAAGCTCTACGACGGACACGCCCACGACCTGCTCAACGACCTCGACAAGGAAAAGGTCATGGCCGATATCACGCGTTGGATCGACGCGCGGCTCCCAGCGGCGTGAGAGCGGGAGGGTCAGGCATGGGCTGGCACGCCTGCTCGCTCTGCACCAACGGCGCGTTCTATCAGCGAAGGGTGCTGGCCGGATTGAAGAGCGCTCGCTTGTCGACAGCTAGGGGTCCGCACGGCCGATCGCCTCATAACCCCGCCGCAGGAAATCGCGCTCGGCAGCGTTCTGGCAGCAGGCGATCGCCGCTTCATACGCCAGCGAGGCCTCGGCGTTGCGGCCCAGTCGCCGCAGCAGGTCGGCGCGGATCGCGTGAAACAGATAGTACCGATCGAGCGCCAGGGCATCGACCAGAGGGAGCGCCACCTCTGGCCCGTCGACTTCGGCCACCGCCACCGCGCGGTTGAGTGCCACGACCGGGCCGGGCGCGATCGACATGAGCTGATCGTAGAGCTGCAGGATCTGGCGCCAGTCGGTCGTCGGACGCGACCGGCGCGTCGCTGTGGACGGCGTTGATCGCCGCCTGGATCTGGTAAGGACCGGGCTGGTTGCGCGCGAGACAGCGGCGGACGAGGGCCTGGCCTTCGGCGATGAGGCGGCGATTCCAGAGTACGCGGTTCTGATCGACGAGCCGCACGAGGTCGCCGTCGGCCGTGGTACGGGCCGCCCGGCGCGATTCGATGAGCACCATGAGCGCGAGCAGTCCCATGACCTCCGGTTCGTCCGGCATCAGCTCGGCCAGGAGCCGGCCGAGTCGGATCGCCTCTCTGCAGAGATCCTCGCGGACGAGATGCTGGCCTGAGCTCGCCGTGTAGCCCTCGTTGAAAATGAGATAGACGACCGCCAGCACGGCGCCTAGGCGATCCGGGAGGTCGGCATCGTTCGGAACCCGATACGGAATCCTTGCGTCGCGGATTTTGCCCTTCGCTCGAACCAGCCGCTGGGCCATCGTAGGCTCGGGCACCAGGAACGCGCGGGCGATCTCCTCGGTCGTCAGCCCGCCCAGGAGCCGGAGTGTCAGGGCAACCTGCGCGCCGGTGCCGAGCGCTGGATGACAGCAGGTGAAGATCAGCCGCAGTCGTTCATCGTCCACGACGCCCTCGTCTGTGTCTTCGGGGTCGGGCGGCTGGTACAGCAGTGCGGCCTGTTCGTGGCGATCCTCGCGAGACGACTCGCGACGCAGACGATCGATGGCGCGGTTGCGAGCCGTGGTGATGATCCATCCGGCCGGGCTCGGCGGCGGTCCCGCGGACGGCCACCGTTCAATCGCCACGATGAACGCATCCTGAACCGCCTCCTCGGCGAGATTGATGTCACCGAACTGGCGGACCAGAACGGCCACCGCGCGGCCGTACTCCTCGCGGAATACACGTTCGATCTCCGAGGTGTTGAGGGGCACGATCGTCCAGCTCTCAGCTCTCAGCCATCAGCTCTCAGCCGTCAGCACTCCACTCTCAGCTGGGAGCTGAGAGCTGAGAGCTGAGAGCTGAAAGCTATCCCTGGAACGGCCTGACCTCGATTGGGAGCGGGATCGCCCGCACGGTCTTGCGCCCCCACTCGAGCGCGGCATCGAGATCGGGCACCTTGATGATGATGAACCCGCCGATGTGCTCCTTCCCTTCGGCGAACGGGCCGTCGGTCATGAGAACGTCGCCGGCAGTCCCGCCCTCCTTGGGCCGCAAGACCGTGGCCGTGCTCGGCGGATGCAAGCCCCCGTTGAAGACCCACACGCCGGCGGCCTTGGTCTCTTCGATGAGCGCGTTGACGTCACGCATCACCTTCTCCAGGAACTCAGGAGGAGGCGTTCCGCCATCGGGCTGATAAATGCTGAGCAAGTATTGCTTCATCGCGTGTTCTCCCGGACGGCCGACGCCGTCATCAAATCGGATCAAAAGCTATCTCACAAACACGGTCGACGACCGATCACGATGATCGCGAAGACCACCACGCTCACGAAGGAAGATTTCACCAGTGAATCCTTCGCGAGCCGACTGCGCGCAGGGCTTCAGCGCAACCACGCGCCGAATGCCCAGCAGATGAGCGCGTTTGCCGTCGCCATCGTGAAGTCGTCTGTGCCGCGCGGCGAATAGAGCTCGAGCAGCGAGTTCGAGATCGCCAGTGCGAGCGACAGCACCAGCCATGGCGTCCCGAGTCCGTGCGCCGTGACGACCCACAGGCAGAAGACGAGCGCGGTCAGGAATCCCGCGACGAGGCCGGAGACCGATTTGCGATTGACGTCGCCGATCCCCCAGACGCGCAGACGCTGCCTGCCGAACAGCGATCCGAAGATCTCTGCGCTGGCGTCGGTCGCCAGGTACGAACCCCAGATCAGCGCGAACACCGGCGCGAACTCATCCTTCGGGAAGACGGCCGCGAGCTGAACACCGACCGGCACCATCACGAACTTGAAGGCCGTCCACAACGTGGTGATGAGCAGGCAGTTGGCGCGGGCGAGCACGCCGTCCATCACGCGCGACTGGGGCCCGTAGAAGAAGGCGCCGATCAGCCCGCTGACCCGATAGAGGCCGAGGAAGATCCAGCTGGTCACGACGGCGTCGAGCAGGTTGTCCTGGAGGAAGGCGGTGGCGAAGTCCGCCTTCTGCTCCTGGCCGACCTGGACGTAGAGGTAGTAGATGCCGGCGCCGGCCAGCGTCATGAACCGGCCGCGGCGTCCAATCATGTCCGTGATTCGGATCCGCCGCTCCGAATACCGGCTCACGAGGCTGGCGACGTCGTACGGGCGATCCATGCGCGACGAAAACGCGTCGCGACGCTCCTCGCGGGTGAAGCCGACGAAGAAGCGAAGCAGCGAACCCTTGATCGCCCACCAGATGACGCCCCAGATGACGTAGAAGAACAGGACTCCGGAGAGAATCCGGCGCACCGTCTCCCCATCGACGCGGTAGTCCTCGAAAAAGAACGACCCGCCGCCGAGGAACGTCGCCAGCCAGAAGATCGTCAGCGCCGCGTTGAACGCCAGTGCGCCGCGGAAGATGAGGTCGGCGGTCCTGCGCCGGCTGTCAGCCTGGGCGCCCGCAAGCGGAAAGTTGTCCGCGATGGGAAGCACGAGTGTCATTGTTCACAAGGAAGGCTCAAGGCTCAAGGCTCAGGGCTCAGGAAAGCCCTCAGATCCAAGTCGCTCGGCCAGGAGCTCAAGGCTCTTCCTTGAGCCCTGAGCCCTGAGCCTTGAGCCCGACCACCGAAAGTCAGCCGTTCTTACCCACAGCCGCTTCGGCCTGGCGATAGGTTGCGATCACCACACCCGTGCTCGTCGTCTGCGACTCGACGAGCCGGAGCGCGGCGACCGATCCATCGTCAGCGAACAGCCGACGTCCTGAGCCGAGGATCAGCGGGTGGATCAGAAGCACGTAGTCGTCGACGAGCTTGCGGCGCATGAGAGATTGGACGAGCTCGCCGCTGCCCAGCACCACGATGTCCTTGCCCGGCTGCTCCTTGAGCTGGGCCACGGCGTCCCCGACGTCGCCCTTCAGCAGAGTCGAGTTCTGCCACGGGAGCGGCTCGGTGAGCGTGGTCGAGGCGACGTACTTCTGCGCGTTGTCGAGCACCGCGGTAAACGGGTTGTCCGTGCGCCCGGGCCAGACCTTGAAGAAGTCCTCGTAAGTTCGACGTCCGAACAGCAGGGGACCGGCCTGCGCCATTCCCCCGGCCATGATCCGGCCCTTGTCGGCGTCGTTGTACTTCATCGCCCAGCCACCGTGCGCGAAGCCACAGCGAGGGTCCTCGTCGGTCCTGCCAGGTGCCTGCATTACGCCATCGAGCGACAGGTTTTCCACCACTACGATCTTGCTCATCTCCATCTCCCTCCGTTCGCCGCCGGCACCTGCCGGCTTGTTCATGGTCTATACGAACGGCGACCGACCGGATCGACACCGAGGGTAGGCTGCGCGGCGGAATCTGACTGGGGCAAGCGGAGGGGACGGAGGTAACGGGTTCAACACGGAGGAACGGAGAGAACGAAGAGACTATGAGCGGAGAAATCCGGGCTCATTTTGCAGCAGATCTGAGACGGCTTGGACCGCGCGAAGCTCGATCGACCCCAGCGCCGGCCTGCGGCCGGCCTGCAAGCCGTCTGCAGCGTGACAGCCTCCGTTCGTCTTCGTTCGTCTTCGGTCCTCCGTGTTGAGCCCGTTATCTCCGTCCTCTCCATCGCTCCGCCCCGGCAGAGCTATCGCGTGGACATCGAGATCTCGTCGAGGACGACCCGCGGCGGGAGAGTGGCGACCAGCCACACGCAGGCGGCCAGGTCTTCGGGCTGGAGCATGCGCGCGCGCGCCTCTGGCGTGGGGGGTTGTGGACGCTTGTCGAGTAGCGGCGTGTTGATGTCGCGCGGGCAGATCGAACACGCGCGCACGCCGTGTCCGCGCTCCTCGGCGTTGATCTGCTGTGTCAGGCCCATCAGGCCGAATTTCGATGAAACGTACGCCGCACCGGCGAGATCCCGCGCGGTCTTTCCGACATCGGAGTTGATGTTGATGATCGTTCCGGTCTGACGCTGCCGCATCCCGGGCAGGAACGCCTGCACACAGTAGTAGGCGCCGTGGAGGTTCGTGGCGAGGACGCGGTTCCAGTCGTCTATCGACAAGGTCTCGAAGCTGCGACGCGGTACGTTGATCCCCGCGGCGTTCACCAGCACGTCGACTTCGCCAAAGCGCTCGAGCACCGACGCGCCCATCCTGGCTACCTTGTCGGGCACGCTGACGTCGCACGGAAACACATCGAGCGAATCGGCGGCGGCCGAACCAGCCAGCGCAGCCGTCTCGGCAAGCGTGTCCGCCCGTCGGCCCACGAGCGCTACGTGCCAACCCTCGGCTGCGAACCTGACCGCGACGGCTCTGCCGACACCGCTGCCCGCACCGGTCACCACCGCAGTGCTCATCGGAAGTCCCCCGCGGTCAGCCGGCAGGGTCCTTCAGGCGTTTGATGAATCGAGGTCATTTGAGGCAATCTCCAGAGACATTCCAGCCGGACTATCTTCCTTCAACACATGGGTCCGGCTGAAGCCGGACACCCACGAGTGCCCAGACTTCACGGTCCGTCTCTAGCCGGACACGACGAGTGCCATAACTTCTGAGCGCCAGCACTCTGTCCTGTCGCCCTCCGGCCCCGTCGAGCCCCGCGCTGGACACGCCAACACGGAGCATCTACAATCCTATCAACGGTTTTCGGCCATCCGAGCCTGGAGTTCAATGACACGGTCAGGGTTGTGCGCTGCCGGCGTGGTGGCGCTCGCGTCAATGCTGTCGGCTCAGGGCCAGGCTCCCACGCCAAGGCGCGGCGTCGTTGCGCCCACACCGCCCCCGACCTTTCAGAAGTACTGCTTCGAGTGCCACGGCACGAAGAAGCCCGAGGCCGGTCTCAGCATCGAGAAGCTCGTCGGGCAGTTTTCGATCAGCGAGCACTTCGAGAAGTGGGAAAAAGTCGCCGAGATGCTCGAGACCGGCCAGATGCCGCCGCTCGAGGCGACCGAGCTGCCGACCGATGCCGAGCGCAAGGCGACGGCGGCCTGGATCCGCTCGTCGCTGAAGGCCTACGAGACCGAGCACGCCGGCGAACCCGGGCGCGTGACGGTCCGGCGGCTGACCAGCGCCGAGTACGCCTACGCGATTCGCGATCTGACCGGCATCGACGTCAAGGTCGGCATCGATGCCTCGAGCGACTCGGTCGGCGGCGAGGGCTTCACGAACTTCGGCGACGTGCAGTTCGTGCAGGACGCGAGCATCGAGCGCTATCTCGAAGCCGCGAAGCTCGTCGCCGATCACGCGGTCATCGGCGCCGGACCGCTGGAGTTCTACGCCGACGCCGGCAAGACGGGCCTGGAGCTGTCGGCGCTCGACCGCATCAACGACCTCTACGCGACGAAGGGCTTTCGCGTCGTGTCGGGCGAAGGCGGACGGCCGTTCGGCCTCGAGCGGTACGGCAAGGCCTTCTACGTCGCCTGGTACTACAAGCACCGCGTCGCGCTCGGCGATCCGACGGCGACGATTCGCGGACTCGCGGCGAAGGAAGGCATCACCGGCCGCTTCGCCGAGCACATCTGGATGGTGGTCAACAAGCCGAACACCGGATATCCGACGCGCGAGACGGTGAGTCGCTGGACGAAGCTGCCGGCGCCGACGTCCGACGTCCAGGCGTCGCTGGCGAAGGGCCGCGCCGGCTGCGACGAGATTTACAAGGACCTGACCACCTGGCCGAGCTGGTTCTTTGCGCGCGGCGATCTCGCGGCCGGCGGCGCCGGCGACGAGAGCCCGCTGGTCTTCGACGACACGACGCTGAAGGCCGAGCCGGCGCGTCACTACACCTACGGAGTCGGGAATCGGGGCGGCCGCGGCCGCGGCGGACCGGCCGCGCCAGGACCCCCGAAGGTCTATCTGCTCTTCACCGATGTCAATCCCGGCGCGAGCGTGACGCCGGTCGTCATCTGGCGCAACCCGCGCGTCGTCACGCGCGCGGCGCCTGGCCCGGGGCGAGGCGCGCCCGGAACGGCTGTCGCGGGCACGGTCGCGACGCCCGCGCAGGCCGCTGCGGGCCGCGGCGGGCCGGTCCCGTTCTCTCGACGCAATCGCTGCGCGCGGTGCTGCCGCCCGACGTCGCGGCGCCGCTGGCCTTCGGCACGAGTCCCGACGGCACGGCGATTGGGCCCGACGATTTCGCGACGGCGGGCACCGTGTCGTTCGCGATCGACGTGCCGGCGGGCGGCAACGTCATCGAGTTCCAGGCGGACGCCGAGCTCGGCAAGGACCGGAACGCCGTCGTCCGCGTGATGATCTCCGACGCGCCGGAGGGCACGGCGCGCGACGCCGCTCCAGCGCGTCGTCCTCGGCGATCCGCAGAGCGCCGGCTACAAGGCGTTTCGCGCCAACATCGCCGAGTACGTGGCGCTCCTGCCGCCCGAACTCGCACGGCGAGGCGAATCCCGCGGACAAGGATCCGGTGCCGCCGCCGTTCGACAACACCTACAACAGCCCCGAGCACGACGCGTTCGTGCTGAAGGTGAAGTACCAGCGCAACGACCGGTTCTTCACCGACAACATGGTGGACGGCGCCGATCGCGCGCGGCTGAACCAGGCCTGGAACGACCTCTTCGGATCGTGGCCGTACCACGACGCCTACCTCGGCATGCTGGTCGATCACTTCGAGCTGAAGCTGAAGAGCCGCCGGATCCAGGACATGGACGCCGTGCAGATCGCGGCGCTGCCCGCCGCGGTCAGGCCGTACGTCACGTCGCTGCGCGCGCACTACGACGAGGTGATGAAGGCGCAGGCGCTCGCGCAGCCCGGTCACGTCGCCGACGCGCTGACCTTCGCCAGCCGCGCGTGGCGCCGGCCGCTCACGGTCGCCGAGAAGGCGAGCCTGCGGGCGTTCTATCAGAAGTCCCGCACCGTCAACCATCTCGATCACGACGATGCGATCCGCGCGCTGCTCGCGCGCGTCCTCGTGTCGCCGGCCTTCCTCTATCGCGTGGAGAGCGTCACGCGTGGCCGTCGACCCTGAGAACTCTCGCCCGTCGAGGGCGACAAGCTCAGGCCAGGGCCCCGAGAAGCCGCTCAACGGCTGGGAGATGGCCAGCCGGATGAGCTTCTTCCTGTGGTCGTCGATCCCGGACGACGAGCTGCGCCGCGCCGCGGCCGCCGGCGAGTTGAGCGATCCGGCGATGCTCGCCAGGCAGGTCAAGCGCATGACCGCCGATCCGAAGGCGCGCCGCCTCGCGACCGAGTTCTTCGGACAGTGGCTCGGCTTCTATCACTTCGACGAGTACCGCGGCGTCGACACGGGACGCTTCCCCGAGTTCACCGACGAGGTGAAGTCGGCGATGTACGACGAAGCGATCTCGACCTTCGAGTACATCGTCCGGCAGGACCGCCCGGTGAAGGAGATGCTCTACGCCGACTACACGTTCCTCAACAAGCCGCTGGCGAAGTTCTACGGCATCGAGAAGGACGTGAAGTCCGACGACAAGGTCGAGAAGGTGGAAGGCGCGAACGCGTTCGACCGCGGCGGCGCGCTGCGCCTGGGATCGGTGTTGACGACGACCTCGGCGCCGCTGCGCACGAGTCCGGTCAAGCGCGGCGACTGGGTGCTGCGGCGCATTCTCGGGACGCCGACGCCGCCGCCGCCGGCCGACGCCGGAACGCTTCCCGGCGACGACAAGACGTTCAGCGGCCTGACGCTGCGCGAGCGGCTGGCCGAGCACAAGCGCAACGCCACCTGCGCCAACTGCCACCTGCGCATCGACCCGCTGGGCTTTCCGCTCGAAGGCTTCGACGCCGTCGGCCGGACGCGCGACACGTACGCCGACGGCAAGGCCGTCGACGTCACCGGTGAGTTCGCCGACAAGACGACCATCGTCGGCACCGACGGTCTCCTGAAATACCTGCAGACGCAGGACAAGCAGGTGATGACGACGCTGTCGAAGAAGATGCTGGGGTACGCGCTCGGTCGAACGGTTCTGGCGTCCGATCGGCCGCTCATCGACCGGCATGGCGGCGGCCGGAGGCAACGCGTCGTTTTCGGATCTGGCGGTGCGGATCGTCACCAGCCGCCAGTTCCGCAACCGCGCGGGGGATGAGGGCCTCCCCCCAGAACCCAAAGCGGGACCCCCGGTCAAGACCACGATTCCGGCCAACACGAGTCAACCGTCGCAGCCGAGAACAGGTATCCGATGAGCATCGACCAAGACCTCCGTCACCCGTCACGGCGTCACTTCCTGCGAGGCGTCGGCGTCGCGCTGGCGCTGCCCTGGATGGAGTCGCTGCCGCTGCTCGGGCAGACGGCGGCGGCGGTGAAG
Organism: uncultured Acidobacteriota bacterium; assembly: GCA_963776315.1. Taxonomy (GTDB): domain Bacteria; phylum Acidobacteriota; class Vicinamibacteria; order Vicinamibacterales; family 2-12-FULL-66-21; genus DATBJJ01. Next base: position 32,848 of record CAVZMJ010000019.1, on the reverse strand, counting down.
GCGAACACGCCGCCGCTGCGGCTGGGCATCGTCTTCTTCTCGAACGGCGTCGAGCCGATCCACTGGTGGGCCAAGGGGACGGGGCGCCGACATGGAGCTCGGCCCGGGGCTGCTGCCGATGATGCCGCATCGCGAGGACATGGTGTTCATCCAGGGGCTCTACAACCAGACCGCGGCCGTGTCGACCAGCCCGCACCTCGGGCGCATGAACGTGCTGTCGGGCGCGCGGTCAGCCTCGATCCGAACGAGATCCGCGTCGGCACGTCGATGGATCAGATCATCGCCTCGCAGATCGGGGGCCGGACGGCGATCCCGAGCCTCGTGCTCGGCATCGAGCCGAACGAGCTGCGCCTCGAAGACGGCCTGTCGATGATCTACGGCTCGAGCGTGTCGTGGGTCTCGCCGACCAAGCCGGCGACCAAGGAAATCTATCCCTCGCGGACGTTCGATCGCCTGGTCGGCGACGGCACGGGCCGCACGCTCGACCGCAGCATCCTCGACGAAGTGCGGCAGGACTCGCAGAGTCTCCGGCCGAAGATCAGCCGGGGCGACAACGTCAAGCTGAGCGAGTACCTCGAATCGATCCGCGACATCGAGAAGCGCATCGAGCGCGCGTCGAAGGAAGAGCGCATCGAGGGCTGGCGGCCGACGCTGGCGCAGCCCGACATGCCGCGCCCGGCGAACGAGCTGCCGCAGAACGTTCCGGATCACATGAAGCTCATGCTCGATCTGATCGTGCTCGCGTTCCAGATGGACAAGACGCGCATCGCGACGCTGATGCTCAACAACGACCTGTCGCAGATGAACTTCAAGTTCCTCGAAGGCGTGCAGGGCGCGCTGCACCTCGACCTCACGCACAACGGGAAGGCCGCCGACAAGGAAGCGATGTACCTGAAGACGAATCAGTACCACATCGCGCAGTTCGCCTACCTCACGCAGCGCATGAAGGAGATCAACGAGGGCGACGGCACGCTGCTCGACAACTCGATCCTCATGTTCGCCTCGAGCCTGTTCGACGGCGACGCCCACGGCGCGAACCAGCTGCCGATCCTGCTCACCGGCAAGGGCGGCGGGACCCTCAAGACCGGCCGCATCCTCGACTACCTCGGGCAAGGGCGACGACCAGCGGAAGGCGTGCAGCCTGCACCTGTCGCTCATGGACCGCATGGGCGTCAAGCTGGACCGCTTCGGCGACGCGCAGGCGCGGCTGGAAGATCTGTAGGTGAGCGGTCGAGACAGACGGGAGTTCCTCAAAGTTCTCGGCGCCGGCGCGGTCGCGGCCGGGGTTCCGGCCTGGACCTTTGCGCGCACGGTGAATCCGGCGCAGGAGCCGGCGCCGCCCGTGCGCGATCCGCGCTATCGCGACTGGTCGACCGCTGCGCTGGCGGAGGCCAAGCGGCTGGGTTGTTCTTACGCCGACATCCGCTTCACCCGGAACCGCTCGCAGTCGCTCACGATCCGCAACGGCCAGATCTTCGCTGGCACCGGCCGCTTCGGCGGCGACGGCTTCGGCGGCCGTGGCGGCGGCGGGACCGTCGAAACGTACGGCTTTGGCATCCGGGTGATCCACGGCGGCGTCTGGGGTTTTGCCAGCAGCCCTCTCGTCACACCGGAGGAGATCAAGCGCGTTGCCGGGGTCGCCACCGACATCGCCCGCGCCAGCGCCGTCGCCAAGAAGACCGACGTGCGGCTGGCGGCGGTCGAGAAGTACGACGAGTACTGGCAGATGCCGTTCGAGAAGGATCCGTGGTCGGTGCCGCTCGAGGAGAAAGTCGAGCTCCTCCGCGGCGTCACGAGCGCGATCCAGAAAACGCCAGGCATCCTCTTCGCCAACGCGACGGCCGGCTTCGAGTATGAGTGGAAGTACCTCGCGACGAGCGAGGGCTCGTTCATCGAGCAGCTCTTCCACTTCTGCAACTGCAGCGCCTCCGCGACGGCCCGGACCGGCACGCAGGTGAAGACGCGCAACTACGAAAAGGCGGCGGGCGGAGGCTACGAGTACCTGATCAAATGCGATCTGCCCGGCCAGGCCGATCGAATCGCCGCCGAAGCCATCGAGCACTCGAAGGCGAAGCCGGTCGGCCAGGGCGTCAAGGACCTCGTGCTGATGCCCTCGCACCTGGCGCTCACCATCCACGAGATCGTGGCGCACGCGACCGAGCTCGATCGCATCGCCGGCTACGAAGCCAATTACGCCGGGACGAGCTTCGTCAAGATCGCCGACGTCGGCAAGCTGAAGTACGGATCGCCGAAGTTCAACGTGACCGCCGACCGCACCTATCCGGGTGGCATGGCGACGGTCGGGTTCGACGATGACGGCGTGAAGTCGCAGAAGTGGCAGATCGTCAAGGACGGCGTGCTCGTCGGGCTCCAGACCAACCGCGAGACCGCGTATCTCATCAACGAGAACTTCAGCCGCGGCTGCACCTTCGCCAATCACTGGCGCAACTATCCGTTCCTGCGCATGCCCAACATCCAGATGGAGGCCGGCCCGGCCGGCTCGCCGAACGTCGAGGCGATGATCGCCGACGTGAAGGACGGCGTGCTGGTGGATGGGATGGGCAGCTTCAGCATCGACCAGCAGCGCTACAACGGACAGTTCGGCGGCGACGCGTTCTGGGAGATCAAGAACGGGAAGAAGACGCGGATGGTCAGCGACTTCACCTACAACGCCATCACCACCGACTTCTGGGCCAACCTCGATGCCGTCGGTCCCCCCGAGGCGTGGGAACACGTCGGGATGACGGGCGACGCCAAGGGACAGCCGGTGCAGTCGAATCATCCGTCGCACGGATCGTCGCCGTGCCTCATTCGAAGGATCATGGTCGGCGCGGCATACGCGTAAGCGCCCGCGGCCCGAGCGCGGCGCGAAGTCGCCGCGCGAGAGCGAGCGGGGGTGGGGCCCCGCGAGCGTTGATAAATGCAGACAGAAGCGCCGAGCTGGGATGAAGTCGGAGTAGGTTCGGGGGTCGAATCAGCAGCACTGATAAAGGATCTAAGACACACGCTCATGAGTTATTCACGCGACGAGGTCAAGGCGATCACCGACAAGATCCTCGACATGGCCAGGGCCGAGGCCGTGGAGGTCGAGTTCTCGGGCGGCGAGCGATCGGCGACTCGGTATGCCAATTCCACGATCACCGCCAACCTGACCGAACACGATCAGGAGGTCACGATTACCGTCCGCTACGGGCAGAAGTCCGCGTCGACCACCGTCCACCAGTTCGACGACGCGTCGCTCAGGCGTGCGATTGCCGAGGCCCAGAGCCTGGCGAAGCAGCGGCCCGACAATCCCGAGCTGATGCCGCTCCTCAAGCCGCCGCAGGACTACATCGAGGTCGACGCCGCGCTGCCGGCGGCGGTCAACTTCGGAGCGGCGGAGCGGGCCCGACTCGTCAAGCAGAGCATCGACGTCTGCGAGAAGAAGGGGGTCGTCTCTGCCGGCTACATCCCGAAGATGCACTGGACCGACGCGCGGGCGAACTCGGCGGGCCTGTTCGCCTACCACCGTTACGCCGAGGCGAGCCTGATCCTCACGTGCCGGACGCCGGACGGCACCGGATCGGGATGGGCCGGCACGACCGGCCTCAAGGACGTGACCAAGATCGATGCGGTGGGGATCAGCGAGACCGCGGCCGCCAAAGCGCTGTCGTCGCGCAAGGCGCGCGCGATCGAGCCGGGCACCTACACCGTCATCCTCGAGCCCCGGCCGGCGGCGCGGTTCCTGTCGCTGCTGCTCGGGTCGCTGAATGCGCGCCAGGCGGAAGAGGGCCGCAGCTTCATGAGCGGCGCCGAGCCGGGCTCGACCAAGCTCGGGCAGAAAGTGTTCGGCGACAACGTCACGATCAGGAGCGATATCGGCAACAGCGTCCTCAGGCAGACGCCCATCGGCCCCGACGGTCTGGCGGCGAAACCGACAACGTGGATCGACAAGGGCGTAGTGAAGAACCTCGCCTACGATCGCTTTTGGGCGAACAAGAAGGGGATCGCGCCGACGCCGGCGACACCGCAGATGAGCCTGGTCATGGACGGGGGCAACCAGACGATCGACCAGATGATCAAGTCGACGCGGCGCGGCCTGCTGGTCTCGTTCTTCTGGTACATCCGCGTAGTGGACGGCATGACGCTGCTCAACACCGGGATGACGCGCGACGGGACGTTCCTGATCGAGAACGGCGAGATTGCCGGACCGGTGCAGAACTTCCGATGGAACGACGGGCCCGCGCGCGGCTTCAACAACATCTCGGCGCTCGGCCCGGCCGTGCCGATGCACATCGGCGAGGCGTACGACAACCCAGGCACGGCGCTGGTGCCGGCGATGCGGATCGAAGATTTCCGCATGACGTCGATCTCGCCGGCAGTGTGACGAGTGGTCGCGAGTTTCCGCAGCGCTCAGGGCACCAGGACCGCGGCCCCAGACAGCCGTCCCGCGCGCAGGTCGTCAAGCGCGCGGTTTGCCTCGGCGAGTGGATAGACGTGAACGTGCGCTCGCAGGGGCACCTCCGCGGCGAGCGCGAGGAATTCTCGCGCGTCTGCGCGGGTGAGGTTCGCGACCGAGCGGACCACGCGCTCCTCCCACAACAGCCGATACGCAAAGGACGGAATATCGCTCATGTGGATGCCGGCGCAGACGACGGTGCCTCCCGGTACCGTCCGAGAGAGCGCCTCGGGCACAAGTTTCCCCACAGGTGCGAAGAGGATCGCGCTATCGAGTGAGACAGGGGGGCGCTCGTTTGACGGCCCGGCCCACGTCGCACCGACCTCGCGGGCGAAGCGCAGCGCTTCCGAGTCCCCAGGCGTGACGAAGGCATAGACCTCGCGCCCTTGATGGATCGCAACCTGGGTGATGAGGTGGGCGGCGGCGCCGAACCCGTAGATGCCGATCCGCTGGCCACGACCGGTCATCCGATACGCGCGGTATCCGATGAGGCCCGCGCAGAGAAGCGGCGCGACATGCTGGTCGTCGTATCCGGCCGGGAGCGGGAAGCAGAACGCGGCGTCTGCGAGCGCAAACTCGGCGTACCCGCCGTGGATCTGATATCCCGTGTACCGAGCGCGGCGGCACAGGTTCTCGCGCTCGCCGCGGCAGAATTCGCAGGTGCCGCACGACCAGCCAAGCCAGGGGATGCCGACACGGTCACCCGGCACACAGGTCGTGACGTCGCGGCCGACGGCCTCGACACGGCCGACGATCTCATGACCGGGAACGATGGGGATCGCCGGGTCTGGCAGGTCTCCGTCGACCACGTGCAGATCGGTGCGGCAGACGCCGCAGGCGAGCACCCGGACGACGACCTCGCCTGGTCGTGGCGCTGGAGTGTCCATCTCGACCGCGTCGAGGTGGCCGAGCCCGAATCGTGTCAGCGCCATTGCACGCATGCGGCCTTTCATGCGACATCTGAGAGGGGTCCGTGGTCGCAGGCCTCCAGGCCCTTCTGACGTCTTGATCTCCGGTCTTCCGTCAGGGACAAGTCCGGCCGTTTGACATCGTCGACATCAAGAAAAACCGGGGTCAGCCGTCTCAGGGTTTCGTTACGTATCGATACCGTTACCTGCGGCGCCTGCGGTCCGGGCGCCGACTACTATGTCACGAGCGCGATGGTCGCCTGGACCCGTAGCTCGTCCGATTGGAACCGGAGTTTGATCATGCACCGTCAGCCTGTCCGACGCCTCGCGATGACGTTCATCGCTGGAACCGTTGTCGTTGGCGCACTTGGCCTTCCATCACGACTGGGGGCGCGGGCACAACCGAAGGGTGCGCCATCCTCGTCCACGGAATGGCCAACGTATGGCCACGACCCCGGTGGCGCGCGATACTCGCCGCTCACGGAAATCACTCCGGCCAACGTCAGTCGCCTGAGCGTGGCGTGGGTGTACCACATGAAACCGGCTGAGGCCACGGCGCCAACGACCCAAGCGCCAGACCCCGAGGTGGCCGACGCGGCGGCTGCTGGCCGCGGACGTGGGCGCGGCGGGCGAGGCGACGGAGGCTCGGGCTTTTCCGCCGGAGAGACGACCCCTCTGGTCATCGGCGGCGTCATGTATGTCGCGACGCCGTACGGCCGCGTCGTGGCGCTTGACCCGACCACCGGCAAAGAGCTGTGGGTCTTTCGGCTCCCGTCCAGCAGTCCCTCGACGCGAGGGGTCGAATACTGGCCGGGCGACGCCCAGCGATCTGCGCGCATCGTGTTCGGGTCGGGCGACGGGAAGCTCTACTCGCTTGACGCAAAGACGGGCCAGCTCGATCCGGACTTCGGCGAGAAGGGTGTCGTGAACCTCAATACTCCCGAAATCCTTCAAGGGCTGCCGGGCAACAACGGCCTGAGCTCACCGCCGGTGGTCTACCGCAACCTCGTGATCACGGGCGGCCGTACGCAGGAAGGTCCCGCGCTCGGGCCAGCTGGGGACGTTCGTGCCTGGGATATCCACTCCGGTCGTCTCGTCTGGACATTTCACTCTGTCCCGCGCGCGGGTGAGCCTTTCAACAACACCTGGGAGGGCGACAGCTGGAAACAACGGTCAGGCGTCAATGTGTGGGGACTCATGACCGTCGATGTGCAGCGAGGCATCGTGTTCATGCCGTTTGGCGCTCCCGCCACCGACCGCTATGGCGGCGACCGGCCTGGCGACAACCTGTTCAGCACGAGCATGGTCGCGGCCGAGGCGGCGACGGGAAAGTACTTGTGGCACTTCCAGGTCGTGCGTCACGACATCTGGGACGCGGACCTTTCGAATCCACCGATGCTCCTGGACGTCCGACAGGGCAACCGCACGATTCCGGCCGTCGCCGTGATCGGCAAAGTCGGCCTGCTGTTCCTGCTCGACAGAGTGACGGGGAAGCCGATCTACGGGGTAGAGGATCGTCCCGTACCGCCAGAGCGAGGTCCCCTTGGAGCGAGCAGCGAAGACGCAGCCCTTTCCAATCAAGCCCCCGCCGCTGTCTCGCATGACGATGACCGAGGCTGACATCGCTACAGTCACGCCGGAGCTCGAGGCATCCTGTCGAAAGCTGATGCAGGGCCTGCAGCTCGGCGGGCCGTATCTACCTGTGGGGTACAACCGCCTCCGCGTGCAGTTCCCCGGCAATCACGGTGGCGTGAACTGGGGCGGCATGGCATTCAACCCTGCGCTCGGCTACCTGTTCGTAAACACGAATGAGATTGGCCAGGTCCAGGGCTTCTCGGACCCAGCTGCATCGAACGCCCAGACTGCAACCGGGCGCGGGCGCGGCGGCCGCGGCGGTAACAGTCCCTACGGGAATGTGCCAGGGGGTGGCCGCTTCAAGGATGAGGATCTGAACATGATGTGCCAGCAGCCGCCCTGGGGGCAGTTGACGGCCGTGAATGTCAACACCGGGGAATTTGCCTGGCGAGTGCCTCTCGGCGTGACCGACAGCCTGCCTCCCGAGAAGCAACGCACGGGACGGCCGGGAAACGGCGGGCCGATCGCGACCGCCGGCGGGCTGGTCTTCATCGGAGCAACCGACGACAGCCGATTCCGCGCGTTCGACGCGAAGGACGGCCGTGAGCTGTGGACGGTCAAGCTTGGCGCTGCCGCGCACGCCGTGCCGAGCACGTATCGCGGCCGGGACGGCAGACAGTACGTGGTCATCACCTCGACGGGCGGCGGCTTTCTCGCGGCGCCCCTCACCGATGACAGCATTACGGCGTTTGCGTTGCCTGCGTCGCGTTAGACGACGACGTCGTCACGGCCGACGCCTGATGATGACCTTGGTGTGTGCGGCTGCCACGACAGTGTCCCGATGCTCACGAAGGTACGAAGATCGCGAAGGATCTTGGTTGATTGTTCTTCGCGATCATCGTGGTCATCGTGCCCTTCGTGATGGTGCCGTGGCGATCAGTGTATCTGTGGGATAGTTCTAGCGAGGCTGCGCCTCAGACCCACGAGGCTCCGCCTCGCTAGGTCGCATTCTTGATAACGCCCCGCTGACGCGGGGGCGGTCTTGACCCGAGAAAACTTGACTCAAATGGACAAGTTCTGTGGGGTCAAGACCTCTAGCGTTTGGCTTGCAGTCAGGTGGCGTGGGAGACTGGTGTTCCTGCGGGTTCGACGAGAGACCATATGCACAGCACTCGATTCACGGTGACCTCACTCGCGGTTCTCCTCAGCGCTTTGTTCGTTGGAGCCGAGCAGGCGCCGCCGCCCGCGGCAACAGGCCAGACGCAGACGGGCGTGGCGGACCCGGCGCAGCCGCCGCAGGGCCGGGGGCAACGTGGGCGTGGAGCCGGTCGCGGCGCGGCCCGGACGCGCAAAGTGGTGCTCGCGTGGGCCGACACCCGCAATGGTGTGGCGCAACACGATTCGGTCTCGCATGCGTTGGCCGTCATCGAACGCCTGGGCTACGAGTCGGGGGCCTACGACACCTATATCCGGACCGATTCCAACATCATCTCGAAGAGCCCGCGCAAGACGACAGGCGAACCGGCGAGCGGAGGCCCGAGCCTGAGCAGCGTCGACGCGATCTTCTTCATGGGACATCGCGACGTGCCGCTCGACGAAGCGCAGAAAGCCGAGCTCCTGTCGTTCGTCAGGGACGAAGGCAAGGGATTCGTGGCCGCGCATGTCGGGCTCACCGCGTTCGAATCCTGGCCGGAATTCGGCGAACTGATCGGCGCCCGCTTCGATGGGCATCCGATCAACGGACCGGGGGTTGTCATCAACGAAGATCCGACCTTCCCGATCACGAGGCATTTCCCCGCGACGTTCAATTTCACGGACGAGTTTTACCAGGCCAAAGAATACTCGCGCGACAAGATCCACGTGCTCCTCCGGCTGGACCTCTCGAACGTGCCCCCCAACCCGAACCTGCATCGACCGGACGGCGACCACCCGCTGGCCTGGGCGAAGATGTACGGCAAGGGACGAGTGTTCTACGGCTCCTTCGCACACACCTCCGCTACCTGGGACATCCGAGACATCCAGCAGATGTACTTCGAGGCCATCAAGTGGTCGCTCGGGCTCACCGACGGCGACCTCAAACCCCACCCCATGACGCCGTCACCATCGAGCGCGACGGCTCGATAAGTCGGGCAAAACTCGGCATTCGACGGCCTCGTCGCGACTGTAACGGTAGCGATACCGTAACGACGTAGCGATCCGTACAGCCCCGGTGTTAGCGTGTGCGCGAAACTGGCGAATTCGTGTGTTCGGACTGCATCGTGGAGGAGCGAATGAGGCTACTACGAGCGCTGGTCATCCTGGGATGCGTTTGGCTTCTGGCGAGCGGGACGGGCTTGGCACAAGCCGTGGCAGGCTCGCAAATCGCCGGCGTGGTGCGGGATTCCGGCGGCGGCGTCCTTCCTGGCGCCGAGATCACCGCGACGAAGACGGACACGGGTATGACGCGGACCGTGTTCGCGGGACCCGACGGCGCGTATGTCATTCCAAACCTCCCCGTCGGACCGTATCAGCTCAGGATCGTGCTCCAGGGCTTTCAGACCTACCTGCGGGACGGGATTGTTCTGCAGGTCAACAGCAACCCGATCGTCGACGTCACGCTGAGCGTCGGAGCGATCGGCGAGCAGATCACCGTCACGGCGGGAACGGCGATGGTGGAAACGCGGTCGACCGGCGTGGGTCAGGTCATCGACAACGAGCGCGTGATGGAGATCCCGTTGAACGGCCGGCAGGCGACGGAACTGATCTTCCTGTCCGGCCTGGCCACGTCTGCTCCCGCCGGTGACCTCAATACCAACAAGAACTATCCGACCGTCACGATCTCGGTTGCTGGCGGGCAGGCAAACGGGATGACGTACATCATGGACGGCGGGACCCACAACGACCCGTTCAACAACCTGAACCTGCCGACGCCGTTTCCCGACGCCATTCAGGAGTTCAAGGTCGAGACGAGCTCGCTGCCGGCACGGTATGGGCATCACGCCGCATCGGCGGTCAACGTCGTGACCAAGTCAGGCACGAACAGCTTCCGGGGGAACGTCTTCGATTTCGTGCGGAACTATCGCTTCAACGCGCGCAACTTCTTCGCGCCTCAGCGCGACAGCCTGAAGCGGAACCAGTTCGGGGGAACGGTGGGCGGCCCGGTCATCAAGGACAAGGTGTTTTTCTTTGCCGGCTATCAGGGACGCATCGAGAAGAGCAACCCGGCTGAGACGGTCAGCTTCGTGCCAACGCAAGCGATGCTGAATGGCGACTTCACCGGTATCACCGCGGTGTCCTGCAGCGGCCGGCAGATCACCTTGTCGCCCGCCGCCGGATTCACCGACAACCGCATCGATCCGTCACGATTCAATTCCGCGGCGATGAAGTTCCTCCAGAAGGTCCCCGTCTCCACCGACCCGTGCGGTCGTCTGCAGTACGGCATCCCGAACAACAACACCGAGCACCAGACGCTGGCGAGAGCGGACTACAGCATGTCATCGAGCCAGTCGCTGTTCGGCCGCTACCTGTACGCGGTATACGACAATCCGGCGACCTACGACGGGAAGAACGTCCTGACGCTCAGTCGCACGGGTCAGAACAACCAGGCGCATTCGTTCGTGCTCGGCCACAACTGGATCCCTTCGCCCGGCATGATCAATGCGCTGCACGTGACCTACAACAAGACTGTGAACGACCGGCCGCTGCCCGAATTCTTTTCACCAGCAGACCTGGGGATCAACGTCTACGGGCCGCAGCCGGGTTTCATGGGCGTCACTGTCACGAACGGCTTCGGCATCGGCGCAGGCGGTACCAACCCCGGCTTCTTCAACTCCGACAGCTTTCAGATCGCGAACGACACGGACCTCGTCCGCGGACATCATCAGGTGTCGTTTGGAGCGAACTGGATACGGACGAAGATCGAAACGCTCAACAACCGTCCGAGCAACGGCCAGTTCACGTTCAACGGGCAGACGACGGGGCTCGGTCTCGCCGATTTCATGCTCGGCCGCATGAGCGGCTTCGTGCAGGGAAATCCTGTCTACGACTTCGACGAGAACGACTACCTTGGCGCCTACATACAGGATGAGTGGAAGGCCCGAGGCAACCTGACGGTCAACGCCGGCCTGCGGTGGGAACCGTACTTGCCGATCAAGAATTCCCTGGGCTACAGCAGCAACTTCGACAAAGCCCGCTTCGATCAGGGCATTCGCAGCCGGACCTATCCCCAGGCCCCTGCGGGCCTGTTTTTCCCAGGCGATCCTGGCTTCCCCGGGAATGCGGTGATGAACAACAAGCTCTGGCAGTTCGCTCCGCGGCTCGGCGTGGTCTGGACACCCGACTCCGCGACCGCGTTCCGTGCCGGTTGGGGCATCTTCTACGATACGCCGCACCTGTTCTTCAACACGCGGTTCGCCAACAATCCCCCGTGGGGCGCGCAGATCACGTTGACGAATCCGCCGGGCGGGTTTTCGGATCCGTACCTCAACCAACCAGGAGGAAATCCCTTCCCGGCACTGGCGACCGGCTGGCAGACACAGCCCTTCCCCGCGTCCGGCGTGTATGTCAACGCGCCGCTCGACACGCAACCGACGGCGCTGCAGCAGTGGAACGTCGGGGCGCAGCGTCAGATCGGCGATTGGCTGGTATCCGCCAGCTATCTCGGCAACCGCGCGAACCATCTCTGGCGGGCGACCGAGCTCAACCCGGCTGTCTACTCTCCGGGCGCCACCACGGGAACCACGAATCAGCGTCGAGTGCTGTTCCGTCAGGATCCGGTGATGGGGCAGTACTACGGAACGATCGGGCACCTCGACGACACCGGGCGCGCCAACTACCACGGCATGCTCCTGTCCCTGCAGCGACGGCTGAAGGGCAACTTCAGCGTGCTTTCCAACTACACGCTGTCCCGGTGCAAGAGCGACCCGGCGACGACGGAGCTGACAGGGCCGACCATCGTCGATCCGAACAACCCGGATCTCGACTACTCGTACTGCGACTCGGATCGGCGCCACGTGGTGAACGTGTCGGTTGTCGCGAGGACGCCCCAGTTCTCGAACGCCACGATGCGCGTCCTGTTCAGCGACTGGCAGATCGCGCCCCTGGTGCGGTGGCAGAGCGGCAACTGGACGTCGGTGACGACCGGCGTCGACAATGCCCTGACTGGACTAGGCGGTCAGCGTGCCGTCCAGATCCTCGACGACCCCTACGCCGCACGAACGCCGGACAACTACTTGAACCGCAACGCGTTCACGTCGCCGGATCCGGGCACCTACAGCACGCTGAGGCCGAACACGATCAATAATCCGTCTCAGTGGGTCAACGATCTGGCGGTGACTCGCACCTTCAGGTTCGCCGACAACTCGCTGCAATTCCGCTGGGAAGTATTCAACGTGGCGAATCATGCGAGCTTCAACGCACCAGTCGCAGCACTCAACAGCTCGAACTTCGGCCGGATTCTGACTGCCGGGGCGCCGCGCATCATGCAGTTTGCGCTGAAGTACGACTTTTGACGAGCGAGGCGCATTCGCGCTGCAGCGTCGATCTGACGGGACGCGGATCTCGCGGATCGTGGGCCCGCCGCGCGGAGTCGGTGGAGTGCCCGGCCGCGACCGGAGGCGCGGGTGGCGGCACCAAGGACCTGGATCTGGATGGATCCGGTGATCGGCGTGATCCGCGTCCCGTTGAAATGTGCCGTCGCGCGGCGGTGCTCGCAAGCGTGCTCGGTGCGCTCGTTCTCCTGCAGATCGGCAGTGCCGCGCAGGGCCGGTCAGAGAACCAGTCTGCGCCTCGGAAGCGTCTGCTCGCGTGGGCCGACGTCCGATTTGGCTATCAGCACGACGTCATCTCTCACGCGCTCGCGACGATCGAACGGCTGGGGTACGAGTCGGGGACGTACGACACGTTCATCCGCACCGACTCGCAGCCGATTACGAAGAGCAAGATTGTGTTCAGGACGGGGACGGGCATCGCGTTCGGGGAGAACTTCCTCGCGAGGAACCTGAACGACTTTGACGCCATCTTCTTCTTTGGCGTCCGCGAGATTGACCTGACACCCGATCAGCGCGCCGACCTGATGTCGTTCATCAAAGATGACGGCAAGGGCTTCGTCGCCGCGCACTCGGCTGTGACCGCTTTCTTTTCCTGGCCGGAGTTTGGCGAGATGCTCGGGGGCCGTTTCGACGAGCACCCGTGGAACGTCACGGACGCCAGGGTGCTCGTCGAAGATGCCCAGTTTCCGGCGATGAAGTCGTTTCCTGCCTCCCTCGTCCTCAGGGACGAGCACTACCAGTTGAAAGACTTTTCACGCTCGAAGGTACGTGTGCTCGCACGGCTCGATCCCGCCAGCGTCGACCTCGAGGCGCCGCTCGTGCATAGGAAAGACGGCGACTTTCCAGTGGCCTGGGCCAAGTCTCATGGCAAGGGGCGCGTGTTCTACTCCACGCTTGGCCACCTTCCTGAGTCGTGGGACACCCCGGCGGTCCAGCGGATGTACTTCGAGGCTATCCGCTGGGCTCTTCGCCTGACTGACGGCGACGCCACGCCCTCAAAATGAAGAAGGGTTTCGGTCTCGGAATAGTGTTGTTGGGCGGAGCAGCGGCGTTCGCTCACCAGGATTCCCTCCCTGAAGGCGAAGGCAAGCTGGTGGTCGAGAAGGCCTGCACGAGCCGATGCCACGGCGCAAATGTCGTGCAGCGATCGAAGCGAACGCCGACGCAGTGGCAAGGTATCGTGGACCTGATGATCGACCGGGGTGCACTGGTGAAGGACGAGGACTACGACGCGATCCTCGCCTACCTGGCGAAACAGCTCCTCGCAACGGTCAACATCAATGCCGCGCCGGTCGACCGAATCGTGGAGGTCCTCGAGGTCTCCCAGAAGGAGGCGGCGGCGATCGTCGAGTATCGCGACAAGCACGGGCCGTTCAAGGGATGGGAAGCCGTCGCCAGCGTGCCAGGCATTGATGGCAAGGCCATCGAGGAGCGTCGCGAGCGCCTCGAGTTCCAGTGACCGCTGCCCTGCGCGCGCGACGGAGAAAACGCAGTTCAGAGAGACAGAGAGGACGGAGCTAACGGGCTCAACACGGAGAAACGAAGACGAACGAAGACGAACGGAGGGCGACGGGGTCAAGACTACCTTCATGGCAGCGGTCGGGCCGCGCATTCGCGCGGGCCGTATCGAGAGGACCGAGGGATCGAAAGCACCGCTGAGTCGAACTAGTGCTTTCGATCCCTCGGTCCTCTCGATACGACTCGCCGGCCGATTGGCCGGCGACCCGACCGGTGCGAACTGCCAGGTCAGTCCGATTCAGCCTGTCTTCTTCGTGCGTCGCCGTTCGCTTCGGTCCTCCGTGTTTAGTCTTGCTTTTTTCGTCACCTGACGCTGGTTGCCGTCGAGGAAATACGCTGGTCGTGGCAACAGTAGGGTCAATCCGCACCCCGTGGCGGCAGGTTTCTCCAATACTCGCCTTTCACTCCATAATCAGTTCCGGCGGGTTCGCCGCCGAGTGACCCGTTTCTCGTAGAATCGTCATATCTATGGATTCACCCACGACATCCCGCGACACATCGGCGCCGCTGTCAACCAATCCACACCTGCTGAGGTGGGTGAGGAAGATGGCGGATCTGACGCAGCCCAAGTCAATCCACTGGGTCGATGGCTCCGCGGACGAGTACGACCAGCTCTGCGATCAGATGCTTCGGAGTGGCACCCTGGTTCGCCTCAATCAGGAGCTGTGGCCTGGCTGCTTCTACGCCCGGTCGGACGCCAATGACGTCGCGCGTGTCGAGTCGCGGACGTTTGTGTGCTCGCTGTCGAAGGACAGCGCCGGTCCGACCAACAACTGGGTCAACCCGTTCGAGATGCACACGCGGCTGAAAGAGATGTTCAGCGGCGCGATGGCCGGCCGCACGATGTACGTGCTGGCGTTCAGCATGGGGGTGCCCGGTTCGCCGATGTCGCGGATCGCGGTACAGCTGACCGATTCGCCGTACGTGGTCGTCAGTATGCGGATTATGGCTCGCATCGGCCTGCCGGTGCTGCGCGAGATCGACCGAAACAATCAGCGCGTCGTGCCGTGCATGCATAGTGTGGGTGCGCCGCTCGCTCCAGGTCAGGCGGACGTCCCCTGGCCGTGCAATCCAGAGAAGTACATCGTGCATTTTCCCGAGACGCGGGAGATCTGGTCCTTCGGCTCGGGCTACGGGGGCAATGCGCTTCTGGGAAAGAAGTGTTTCGGCCTGCGCATCGCCTCCAACATCGCGCGCGACGAGGGCTGGATGGCGGAGCACATGTTGATTCTCGGCGTCGAGGATCCGCGAGGCGAGAAGACGTACCTGGCGGCGGCGTTTCCGAGCGCGTGCGGCAAGACCAACCTGGCCATGCTCATCCCGCCCGCCGAAATGAAGGGCTGGAAAGTGTGGATGGTCGGCGACGACATCGCCTGGATCAAGCCGGACGCCAGCGGCCGCCTGCGAGCGATCAATCCAGAGGCGGGTGTCTTTGGCGTCGCACCGGGGACGTCGAGCAAGACGAACCCCAACGCCATGGCCACCGTCGCGCGGAACACGATTTTCACGAACGTGGCCCTGACGCCCGAAGGGGGCGTGTGGTGGGAGGGCATGACGGAGGAGCCTCCGGCCGAATGCCTCGACTGGCGCGGCGAACGGTGGACGCCCGAGGCCGGCCGCCTCGCCGGCAAGACAGCGGCGCATCCCAACGCACGGTTCACCGCGCCCGCGTCGCAGTGCCCGATCATCGATGCCGACTGGGAGGCACCTGAAGGCGTGCCGATCAGCGCCATCATCTTCGGCGGCAGGCGTGCCACCACTCTGCCGCTCGTCTATCAGTCGTTCAACTGGAGCTCGGGCGTGTACGTCGGCGCCACGATGGGCTCCGAGACAACCGCTGCCGCAACCGGCAACGTCGGCGCGCTCCGTCGAGATCCGATGGCCATGCTGCCCTTCTGCGGCTATCACATGGGAGACTACTTCCGGCACTGGATCAAGATGCAGCGCCTGCTCAGCGAGACGCCGAAGATATTCCACGTGAACTGGTTCCGGAAAGATGCGGAGGGCCGGTTTCTCTGGCCGGGGTATCGCGAGAACATGCGCGTGTTGAAGTGGATTGTCGATCGTGTGCACGGTCGCGTGCTGGCAATCGAGTCACCGATCGGCTGGATGGCGCGCTACGAGGACATCGACTGGCACGGGCTCGACCTCTACAAGGAGCAGTTCGACGAAATGCAGAGAGTCGACCCCGCTCAGTGGCGCAGAGAGGTGATCCAGCACGAGGAGTTGTTCATCGATCTGCATGATCACCTGCCCCCGGAAATGGTCTACGAGCGCGAGCTCCTGATCTGCCGGTTGTGAGCAGGCGGCCTTCTGATGGATCCCTCGGGTCCCGGACGCCCGCCGCCGCTCACGGGGATTCGAGTCCTTGACCTTTCCCGAATGGTCGCCGGTGGCCTCGCCGGCATGCTGCTGGCGGATTTTGGCGCCGATGTTGTCAAGGTGGAGCAGCCGGGGATCGGTGACCCCCTTCGACAATGGACGGCCGGCGGCGAGCCATTCTGGTGGAAGGTCTACGCCCGCAACAAACGACTCGTGACGCTGAACCTGCAGGCGCCGGGGGGGCGCGACCTCCTGCGCCAGCTGCTTCCGCGCTTCGACGTGATGCTGGAATCGTTCGTGCCGGGGACGCTCGAGCGGCTGGGCATCGGGTGGGATGTCCTGAGGGCCTGGCATCCTGGGCTGATACTCGCCAGGATTTCAGGGTGGGGGCAGACCGGTCCCGGCAACGGGCGCCCGGGGTTTGGCACGCTGGTTGAGGCGGCGACCGGCTTCGCCGCGATGAATGGTGAAGCGAACGGACCGCCGATCGTGCCGAGCTTCCCTCTTGCCGACATGACATCGGGACTGTATGCCTCGAACGCGATCATGTTCGCGCTCTACCATCGTGCGATGAGCGGCGGGACGGGGCAGGTGATCGACGTGGCCCTCTTCGAATCGCTGTTCTCGGTTCTGGGTCCGCTGCCTGCGGAGTACGCGGCGCTCGGCCGTGAGCGCACTCGCGACGGCAGTCGGTCCCGCAACGCCGGACCCCGAGGCTGCTATCGCACGCGCGACAACGGCTGGATCGCCGTCAGCGGCTCGACACCGAAGATGGCGGAGAGGTTCCTTCGCGGCTATGGGCTGGCCGCGCTCCTCGACGATGTTCGATTTCGCTCGAACGAGGCGCGGGTGCAGCACGCCGCGGAGCTCGATCGCCTGTTAGGCGATGCGATCGCCGCCCGCACGCTGGCGGAGAACATCGCCATCATCGAGGCGAACCAGCTCACAGCGGTACCCGTCCAGACAATCGCCGACATCGAGCGTGACCCCCATTGGCGCGCACGCCAACTGACAGTGGACGTACTCGATGGCAGCGGCCATGTCCGCATGCACGGCGTCGTTCCGCGGCTGTCCGAGACGCCGGGGGCGATCCGTTGGGCAGGCGGGACACTCGGACGAGACAACGCCGCCGTATTCGGCGAGCTGGGCCTGACCGCGGCCGAGCTCGATCGTCTCCGTGGAGAGGGAATCGTCTAGAAGCTGTCTCATAGACGTAACCCCCTCACGAAGTTCCCTAAGCTCACGAAGCCCGCGAAGGTTGCCAGAGGAGCCGGAAGTCGCGCCGCGTCAGAGCTGCGAGAGCCCGATTTCCCTCAGCAATGCATGGAATCGCGCGTCATCCTTGAGCGCTTCGAATCGCGGATCCACCTTGAGCGCGAGCACGTCAAACGCCCGATGTTCGCACGCTTTCTTCAACCAGCGGAATCCGAGGTCGACCTGTCCGAGCGAGAAGCGGACGACCGCGAATTCAAACGGCGAGAGGTACCGCAGTTTCGCCATCGCCTCGAGCTTCTGCAGCGACCGTACCGCCAACGACCGCTTCCCCGACAAGGCGAGCGTGCGCCCCAGCGCCGCGTGCATGCGCGGGCTCTGTGGCGAGAGATCGATGGCGCGCTGGAAGGCGGCCACGGCTTCGTCGAGCTCGTTTCGCTGTTCCTGGATGATGCCAAGCGCCCAGTACGCCGGCGGAAAGTGCGGGTTCAATTCGATCGTGTGATCGCACTGTTCGAGCGCGGCCTCGTAGTCGCGCCGGTAGGCGAGGATGACGGCCAGATCCCGCGCCACAATCGATGACACGGGGTCGAGCGACTGTGCCAGCTGCATCTGTTCCAGCGCGAGGTCGAGGCGGCCCATTGGCACGAGGCATGACATCGCGTACCAATGGCGGGCCGTCGCGTACGACGGATCGAGCTCGATGGCGAGCCGAAACTCGCGCTCCGCTCCGTGCCAGTCCCAATCCTGCGTGGCTCGGACGTGCGCAAGCGACGTGTGGGCCTCTGCCGAGTTCCCGTCGAGCATGACGGCTGACGCCGCGCTCGAAGCGGCGCTGGTCCACGCCAGGCTCGGCTGCCGGACACCGTAGTGCGCCAGGAGGCTGTACGCGTCCGCCAGTCCACTGTGGGCCAGCGCAAACTGCGCGTCTTCGACGATGGCCTTCTCGAAGAAGTCGAGTCCCTTGTGCAGTCCTTCGTCGGTCCGTTGGTTGAGATGATAGCGGCCTTGCAGGTACAGGTTCCGCGCCGCGAGATTTTCCGTCGGGCGGCGTGCGCCGCGCCGCTGGCTGACATCGAGGAGCCTGGGCTCGAGCTGTCTCACGACCGCACTGGCAACCGCTTCCTGCGCCGCGAACGTGTCCTCGGCGGCCGCGTCCATGGATTCGGACCAGAGGTACGACGCCGTGGCGTTGTCGATGAGATGGATCGTGATGCGGAGCCGATTTGCACACGCGCGAACGCTGCCGGTCAACAGCATCGCGGCGTGAGCGGCAGGGTCGTTGGTGTCGCTCGTGTCCGCGCGCCCCGCCTCGCTGTACGGCCATCACGCGCAGGCCGTCGAGCTTTGCCAAACGGTGAATCGTCTCCTCGTGCAGACCCCGGCAGAAGTACCCGAGATCAAGCGCCGCGCTGTCATCCGAGAAGGGCAGGACCGCGATGGTATTCCTCCCTGCCAGCGTAGCGCCGATCGAGCGGCGTCCGGCTGGTGTTGTCTCACGTGTCTTGAAGACCGGCGTGTAACCGCCTTTCGGCAGCTCGATCACGATGGCGTCGGCACCGCCCTCTTCGCGGTAGTAACGCGCCAGCCTGGCGCGCAGCCGTCGCGCCTGCACACGGACGATGGGGTCCGCGCGAGGATCGAAGGACGAGTCCTTGTCGAAGACTTGAACGCCGATCACGTATTCCTTGAGCTGATCGCCGCGTCCGAGCAGCGTTTCGAGGACGATGAAGCTCAGAAAACGCTTGAGACGACCCACCTGACGGAACGTGGTGCTCGCCAGCATGCGGTCCAGTTGCTGACGTTCTCCCTTGTCAGGATCCTGCTCCGGGGCCGGTTTGCGCGCGCGCGTCGCCACAGCGTTCATCCTACTCGCACGAGGGGTTGACTGCTGCTGATCATGGCGTTGATGTGCCGCCGCGCGTACACGTGTAGACGCCGTCTCATAAATACGGAACTGTCACGGTAATCAGCACGAAGACCGCGAAGTCGCGAAGATCGCGAAGGACCTCTCTGACTCTTCTTCGTGGCCATCGTGATCTTCGAGTGCATCGTGATGAGCCGTGGGCCGTGTTGATGAGATCGGTTCTAGTTCGTATCGACCTCCAGCCGATGGATGTCCCCGAGGATCACGCTGTACGAGACGGCGCCGACGAGCGCGACGACGCCGATGTAGATGAGCGGACCGACGAACGAGCCCGTCAGCTGGAAGGCGATGCCGATGACGAGAGGCGTGATGATTCCGGCCAGATTCGCGCTGAAATTGAAGATGCCACTCGTCAGACCGATCAGCGGCTTCGGCGCGATGTCGGAAATCACCGTCCAGCCCAGGTTCGTCATGCCCTGGCCGAAGAAGGCGATGGACATGATGAGGATGACCGCGGCGTCGTTGTCGGCCGGCATATAGTTGGCGGCGACAATCGTCGACGCCAGCAGCAGTCCGCCGACGATCGGGAGTTTCCGCGCCCAGTTGGCCGAGCCGGTTCTCTTCAGGATCGTGTCAGAGAGGACGCCGCCAACGAGCACGCCCATCGACGCACCGATGTACGGAAGCGACGTCATCAGGCCGGCCTGTAGGAACGTCATCCCGCGCGCGGTCACCAGGTAGGTCGGAAACCAGGTCACGAAGAAGACCTGCGTCGAATTGCCACCGAACTGTCCGAGGGATGCGCCGAGGACCTGGCGCCGACGGAGCAGCGCCGCGACGTGGCGCCACTCGAACGTCACGGGCTGGCCCTTGTACTCGCCGCCCCCGCCCGCCTCGATGTAGTCGAGCTCCGCCTGATTCGCGGTCGTGCTGTCCGCCGGATTGCGGTACAGCCACCACCAGAGCAGGCCAAACAGCACGCCGAAGCCGCCGACCACGAAGAAGAGCCCTCGCCAGCCCAGACGCTCAGTGATCCAGAAGAGCGGGATGCTCAGGAACCCAAGACCGACATACTGACCAAAGGAATAGATCCCGTTCGCGCGGGCGCGCTCGTGCTGGGGAAACCAGGTCGCGAGGATTCGGCTGTTGGCCGGGAAGCACGGTGCTTCGAAGATACCGACACCGATGCGCGTCAGAATCAGGCCGTTGAGGGACTGCACGATGCCCATCAGCGCCGTGAACAGCGACCAGAAGACAACCGCGATGAAATAGGTGACGCGCGTGCCGAACCGATCGAGGAAGATGCCGCCTGGAATCTGGAGTAAGGCGTAGCTCCACGAGAAGGCGGAGAAGACCAGTCCCATCGATGCCGCGTTCAGCCCGAGGTCCTTCGTCAGGAACGGCGCAGCAATCCCGAGGACGGTCCGGTCGAGATAGTTGATCATCGTGCCGACGGCGACGAGGGCCAGGATCGGCACCCAGCGTACGTGCGTCCGCAGTTCTAGCTTCCCTTCCGGTAGATGCAGTTGATGTCCCAGTGTCCCGGAGTCGGGGTCGGTGCATTTTCCATGGGTGCCTGAATGACAGTCGGTCGCCCCGATGCCAGTGCTGCGGTCAACGCGGGCCCGAGCTCGTCGGCCGACCGGATGAACACGCCGTCCGCGCCGTAGCCCTTGGCGATCTGCGCGAAGTCGGTCCGGTAGCGCGCGCCGTCGGACTCGAAGAGGCAGCCAAACTCCCAGCCGTAGTGCATGTTCGTCAATCCGGCGATCGTCCCGAAGGCCGCGTTGTCCATGACGAGCCAGATGACACCCAGGCCGGCTTCCATGGCGGTCGCGACCACGGAGGGGTTGCTGCCAAAGGCGCCGTCGCCAATGAGCGCGACGACGGCCCGGTCGGGCTGCGCCAGCTTCACGCCGAGTGCGGCCGCCGGTCCGAATCCCATCGTGGCCAATCCGCTGGGCGTGATGAAGGTTCCGGGGACGGTGATGGGGAACTGCTGCCCGACACCGTTCTTGTTCCAGCCGACGTCGGTCACGATGTAGCCGTCTTCCGGCACGGCCTTCCGCACTTCGCTCAGAATCCGCTCGGGCCGCATCGGGTATTGGCCGGAGGTGTAGTGATCCGCCCAATTGGCGGCAAATGCACGGCGGCCGGTGGCGATTTCCGTTCGCAGCGAGCCACGCGAGCGGTGCGCCGCGCCCTGCGCGATCTTCGAGAGCGATGGCGAGTGCCAGCTTGGCGTCCGCGACGACACCCAGCTCGGTGGGGAAGTTGCGGCCGATCTCGGCGACGTCGGCGTCGATATGGATCAAGCGCGTCGGCGGAATGGCGAACGTGAAGCGTGGATCCCACGAGCTCGAGTTGGCCTCCGCGAGCCGTGTGCCGATCGCCAGGATGACATCGGCGGTCCGGCATTTCTCGTTCGCGATCGGCGTGCCCCAGAAGCCCGTCATGCCGAGCAGGAGCGGATGATCTTCGCGTGCGACACCCTTCCCCATCAAGGAATGGGCAACAGGGACCTCGAGCGCCTCCGCCAGCTCCATGAGCTCGGCGGCCGCGCGTGCCGACAGCACGCCGCCGCCCGCATACAAGACCGGCCGTTCGGCGCGGGCAAGTGTCTCGACAATGCGCTCCGCCGTGACCTCGTCGATTGTCGGCCGCGCGATTTCCGCCGGCATCTTGCCGAAGGCATCCACGGGCAGGCTGGCAGAGAAGACATCCATCGGCACATCCACCAGCACAGGTCCGGGCCGGCCAGCCTGAGCCAGGTGGAACGCGCGCTCGATGACCCGCGGCAGGTCGCGGGCGTTGTCCACTCGATAGACGCGCTTGCAGAACGGGCGGTAGATCTCGAAACTGATCGGCATCCTGATGAAGATTGATCTCCTGGTGGGGATGGCGACCATGGAAATATGACTGCACGTCGCCGGCAATCACCACCATCGGAATCGAGTCGAGCGCGGCGTTCGCGACGCCCGTCGCGGCATTGGTGAGTCCCGGTCCCAGATGCGTCAACAGGACTCCCGGTTTTCCGGACGCTCTCGCGTAGCCGTCCGCGGCGTGCGCCGCGACCTGCTCGTGGCGGGTGCTCACGTAGCGGATGCTGCTGCGTCCGAGCGCATCGAGCATGGCGATCACCGTGTGTCCGGTAAGGCCAAAAATGACCTGCACGCCGAGCCGCTCGAGGTACTCCGCCAGCAAGTATGCCGCGACGCGCGTCTCCGTCGTGGTCGGCAGCGGCTCCGGTATCACGTGGATGCTGGTACTCATGGTCGTGTCTCGACGTCAGAAGACTTCCGAGTTGTAGAACTCACCGAACAATTCCTGCTCTGACGGCCGGTCTTCCGCAATGGGCCGGCTGACCCAGGTGACGTTCATGTAGTGCTTGAGCGAGATGTTCTCGTTCGTGATGTTGCCGCCCCAGATGCCGCACCCCATGCTGGACGACATCGGCATGCCGTTGGTGAAGGTGCCGGCGTTCGAGCTCGACTGCACCTGCCGCACCATGATCCGGCTGACCGGCGCGACGAGCGCGAGCCGGTGGATGTGGTCGTCGTCGAAGGAGTAGATCCCGCAGGAATGTCCCTTGCCGCCCGTCTCGAAGATCTGTCGCACCATGTCGAGCGCCATCTCGAAGCCGTGATACTTGAAGATGGACAGCACGACGCCGAGCTTCTCGGTCGAGAACGGGTGTGCCTTGCCAATCAGCCGTTCGGGGACGATGAAAAACGTTTTCTCCGCGGGAATGGTCAGACCTGCCTTTTCGGCGATGGCCGATGCGGGCCGCGCGATGGTGTCTGCGGTGCGGCGGCCCTCGGCGTCCCAGTAGGCGGATTGGAGCTTCCGCTTCTCCTCGTCGTTGACGAGATAGCCGCCTTCCTTCTGCAACTGCGCGAGGAAGGCGTCGTAGATCGTCGAGTCGACGAGAAGGTTGCCGTCCGCCGAACAGCCCGAGCCGTTGTCGTTGGTCTTGCTGATGCGCGTGTTGCGCGCGGCTTCCTCGATGTTCGCCGTCTCATCGATGACCATGGTGGCGTTGCCCGCGCCGACGCCATAGGCGGGCTTGCCGGAGCCGTAGGCCGCCTTCACCATCGCCGGGCCGCCGGTCGCGATCGTCAGATCGCACTGCGCCATCAGCTCGTTCGCGAGCGGAATGCTGGGCCTCTCGACGACTTGGACGATATCCGCCGGGACCCCCTGCCTGGTCAGAGCGGCCCGCATCAGTCTGACGGTCTCGATTGTCGTCTGGCGGCTGGAAGGGTGCGGCGAAAAGATGACCGCGTCCTTGCACTTCATGGCGTAGATCGCGATGCCGACGGGTGTGACGTATGGGCTCGTGACGGGAATCAGCGAGGCGATCACCCCGGCAGGCTTCGCATACTTCACCAGCCCCCGTGACGCATCTTCCTCGATGATGCCCATGCTCTTCTGGCGCAGTGCGTCCCTGAGGATGCCCAACACCTTCGCGCGACGCGTTGGTTCGCGCCTGCCCATGCCGCTCTCGTCGACGCTCATGTTGGCGAGCCGGATCGCCGTGGGCTCGTTGCCGCCGGCCCACGCAATCGCGCGGCAGAGCCGGTCCACCGTCGGCTGGTCGTAGTGGGCGATCGCGCTCATCGCGGCGCGCGCTCGGTCCACCAGCTCGTGGACCACGGCGGTTTCCTCGACGGTGATGGTTCTGGCCATGTCTCTACTCCGAGCGGGGCGGCACCCCGTCGTACTCCACCGCAAACTTGATGCGCATGGGGCGCTCGCGCTCGTACTCTTCCGCGACTTCGGCTGTCAATCCGGCGACGCGTCCGATGATGAAGATGAACTTGCCCGCGGGCGGCGGGAATCCGATGTCGTGCAGGACCGCTGCGAGCGCGCCGTCGATGTTCATCGGCAGCGGCTTGATGGCCGCGCACGCCGCCTCCTCGAGGGCGCGCATGAACGCCACGCCCGCGCCGGCGATCCCTTCGGCCTGAGCCATGTCGAAGAGCGCCTTCGTCCGGGGATCCGTTGTGTGCACGCGGTGCCCCAGCCCCGGCAGCCGAAGCTTCCTGCGGACAGCGCGCTCCACGATCGCCTGGGCCGCGGCGACGATCGTGATGCTTTCCCGCCCGGCGAGCGCGAGTCCCTCGGCGATGAGCTCCATGCAGTTCGAGCCCGCGCCGCCATGCTCGTCGCCGATAGTCAGCAGGCCCGCCGCAATGGCCGCTGAGACTGATTGCCGGTTGCCCGAGGCCGCCAGCCGGGCGGCTGCGCAGGATGGGGCGCCCGAGCCGTGATCCGCCACCCCGATGAGGATGGCGTCGAGCAGGCGCCGCTCGCCGGGCGTCGCCAGACGGCCCAGGTGCAGCAGGACGATCATGTCCGTGAACGTGGCGTCGCGCATCAGCGACGTGATTTCGCGTCCCCGAACCCAAATGTTTGTAGCGTCAGAAGTTGCGATCGCGGTGCGCCAGGGCTGCATGAGCAACCGATTATACCGAGCGTAGTCCGCAACGGTGGCTGTTACGGTGCCGATACCGTAACGCCGCCGATGTGGGACGGCGTTCGGGCAATCGGCAATCTGATTCCAACTGGCAAAGGTTCGGAGCACAATCCACAAGTCGTTGATTCTAATGTCCTTCGCCAGCTCGAGGAGATGCGCGTTGATGTCGTCGAGTGTTGGTCGCGTCCGTATAACATTTGTGTTCAACGGTCCGCGGACGTGTTGCACGCGGAACCGGAGAGACCATGACCCGACGGAGATTCTGGTTGATCGCTGCAGGCGCCGCGGTGGCCGTCGCGATTCTCGGCGCGGTCGCCCGAAACCAGATCAAGGTGTATAGAGGTCGTCAAGCCAGGGCCGCTGCGGCGCTGCAGCGGGACGCCTTGTTCGAGATGCTGCGGCCGGTCGCGCTCGTGAACTGCCAACTGCAGAGATTTGGCGAGCAGCACGATGGTGGATACTTGCTGTGCGGTAACCTGCTGGGCGGAGCCCAGTCCGGGTACTCGTACGGCATCTCCGGGTACGACAAGTGGGGCTGCGACATCTCGACCACTTTGCACTTCCCTGTGCACCAATACGACTGCTTCAACACCACCCAGCCCGTCTGCTCCTCCGGCGCGACCGTCTTCCATGCGGAATGTGTGGGGGACACGACGGAGACGCGGGAAGGGCGCGTCTTCGACACCGTGACGAACCAGATGGCGAAGAACGGCGACGGTTCGAAGCGCATCGTGCTGAAGATGGACGTCGAGGGCGCGGAGTGGGACTCACTGCCTTCTGTACCTGACGAGGTCCTACGACGGATCGATCAGATGGCCGTGGAGTTTCACTGGATGCTCGACGAGCAGTCCCACTGGGTCCAGGACCAGAAGTACCTCCGCGTCGTCGAGCGACTGAGGCAGTTCTTTGAAATCGTGCACGTGCACTTCAACAATGCGAGTTGCGCCGGAGGCCTGGAACCGTTCCCGACCTGGGCGTTCGAGGTGACCTTCGTCAGCAAACGGCTGGCCGTCGTGGACCCGTCGCGCAAGGCGAGTGGGCTGGATCCGCTCGACGCGCCGAACAACCCGTCCTTTGCGGAGTGCCAACCCAAGTCGCGTTGACCATGGTGCGCGTGATCGGCGCGCCGGCGCGTCAGGGCACGAGCAGGCGGATGACGCCGTCACGCTTGTTGAGCACGAAGATCTGTCCCTGCGGACCCTCGCCGAACCGCAGATCCGCGCGCGCGGCCGGCTCCTTTTTCTGCTGGACGTTCTTCTCCGCGATGAGCTGGAGCAGCGTCTTCCGCGTGCCCTTGTCGTTGAAGAGGATCCGGCGGATGGCCGCCTGGCCGCCGTTCGGCAGGTTGTCGGCGTCGACGTAGAAGATCTCGCCGCTCGGGTTGTCGCCGAAGATCATCAGGTGCGCCAGCTGCGTGATCGCGGTCTGCCGGTAGATGATGACGCCGGTGATCGCGGCACGCTGGAAGAGCAGGTCGCGATGATCGTACTCGACGACCGGCCACGTCAGGCCGGGCTCGTCGCGCTGGCGCGAGGGGTCCACCTGGCCCTTCACGTACGGGAAGCTCGCCTCCCATTTGTTCCAGCCGAGATTGGCGCCCGCCGTGACCGGGCTGATCTCCTCGACGACGTTCTGGCCGATGTCGGCGACGAACATGCGGCCGGTCTTTGCGTCCCACGCGAACCGCTGCGGGTTGCGCACGCCGGAGGCGTAGATCTCTGTCGAGCGTGTCCGGCTTGGCGTCCTTGACGAACGGATTGCTTGGCGGAATGCCGTAGCGGCCGTTGGCGCTGTTCGTTCCGAGCGGATCGATGCGGAGGATCTTGCCGAAGGCCGAGGCTCAGGTTCTGCGAGACGTTGAACGGATCGCCGCCGCTGCCGCCGTCACCGAGGCCGACATACAGCAGCCCGAATTCGGGGCTGCCCGGCGCCGTCAGCGGGTTGAACCCGATCTGGCCGCCGTTGTGATTGGCGAACGGTTGCGCGGCCCGGAACAGCTCGCGCGGCGCGTCGCCGTCGTAAGTCGCGGCCGCCGGATTCTTCGCCGTCCACTCGAGCAGGACCGTGTCGTGCGTCCGATTCGGACCGGGCGTGACGAAGTCGGGCTTCGGCGTCACATTGGTCGTGTCGGTATAGGTGTAGAACTTGCCGAAGCCTGGCGTGCCGCGCTGATTGAACTGCGGGATGGAACGCAAAGCTCTGGACGCCACGCTCCGCCCCTTCCGACTGCACGGCGACGTTCCACGCTGGGGCATTGACGTCGAGGTACTGCGTCACCATCTTGCCGTCGTAGCTGACGCTGTAGAGCGCGCCGGTCATCGCGCTGACGAACGACCCGGCGCGTGCCCGGCTCGTCGACGAGGTGCATCATCCGCGGCGCCTCGCCGTTGACGTCGGGAATCGTCGCGAACTCGACGAAGTTGACGGCGATTACACCCTGAGTCGTCTCGATGGGCGTCGGAAAGGGATCAAGCGTGACTTGCTGCGCCGCGGCGAGTGCGGCGATCGACGTCGCTCCGACGAACACGAGGATGGCGCGATAACGGAACATAGGGATGAAGACCTCTCTGTGGCTCGATTTCCGAGGTGAGGGACGTTGGAATGCTGTCACGTCGCTCGAAGGGCCGTCAACTGAAGCGCATCCTCATCCATGCGCTGGCTCAATTGTCGAGCTTCTGGCGAAAGCGCGTCATATCGATCTTGACAGGCGGGGGATAGGCGAATATATTCGCGCATGGCGAAAATATTCGCCTCAAGCAAGCAAGCAAGCAAGCAAGCAAGCAAGCAAGCAAGCAAGCAAGCAAGCACAGCAACAAACCAGACCACCGACACAGCCAGCGCACATGCCCAAGCCCACCCATCTCGCTCTCACGCGCCGCGAAAGCCAGATCATGGAAATCCTCCATCGCCGCCGTCGCGCGACGGTCGAGGAAATCAGGGCCGAGCTGCCGGACGCCCCCAGCCCGTCGAGCGTCAGAAAGCTGCTGGAGATCATGATCGATCGCGCGCTGCTCGCCCGTGAGTACGACGGACCGCGCTACGTCTACTCACCGGCGGCAAAGCCCGAAGACGCGAGCCGGTCCGCGCTCAAGCAGCTGGTGCGCACCTTCTTCGACAATTCGACGGGCTCTGCGATGGCGGCGCTGCTCGACATGACGGCGACGCCGCTCTCGGCTGAGGAGTACAAGCGCCTGAGCCATCTGCTGAAGCGGACGCGGCAACAGGGAGACGAGTGATGAATACATCTTTTGTCGATTCCGGCGTATCCACCGGTATCTGGCTCGCTCTCAAGGCATCGGCCCTCCTTGGCGTAGCCGCCATCGTCCAGGCGGCACTTTATCGGCGAGCATCCGCCGCGACACGCCATCACATCTGGACGCTCGCGATGCTGGGAGTGCTTCTGCTTCCTGTGATGTCTTTCGTCCTTCCCGCCTGGGCCGTGGCGATACCGGCCGCGCCCGCAGCCGCTGAAGTGGTTCCGGTCGACAGTCGAGCCGATCTGCGCGTGGCTGGGACGAGCGCGACGATTGCGATGGCGCGTGGCCTGGAGTCGCCGGCCGCGGCCCCCGCGACCGCGTTCCCGTGGTCCATCGCCTTGATCGGCATCTACGCTGCCGGGGCGCTCGGCATGCTGCTTCACCTGCTGGTACAGCAATGGAACGTCCGACAGTTCGCCCGCCGGGCGACGGTCGTGCAGGACGCGACCTGGACGAACCTGCTCGTGGAGTGCGCTGCCATGCTGGGCGTCGGTCGAGCGATCCGGCTGCTGCGCAGCCGGGACCAGACCGTCCCGGTGGCGTTTGGCACACGCCGGCCGTCGATCGTGGTTCCCGCCCTCGCCGACGAATGGGCGGACGACCGGCGGCGAGCCGTGATCCTCCATGAGGTGGCGCATGTCGCCCGCTACGATTGCCTGACGCAGCTGCTGGCGTCGGTCGCATGCGCGATGTACTGGTTCCATCCGGCTGCCTGGTGGGTGGCGCGGCGGCTGCGCATCGAGCGCGAGCTCGCGTGCGACGATCGAGTGATCGCGGCTGGCACGCAAGCGCGCGACTATGCGGGTCATCTGCTCGAGATTGCCTACTCGCTCGGTCGTCGCGGCGCGCCGGCACTCGCGGTCAGCATGGCCCGGCCGCGTCAGCTCGAAGGACGCATGCTCGCCGCGCTCGACGACCAGCGCGACCGGCGCGTGCCGCCGTTCCGCTTCTGTTTTGCCAGCGCCGCTGTCGCGGCGGTCGTGCTCTTCCCCCTGGCCGTGGCGACGCCGACAACTGCGGCGCCGGACTCGAGCCCGGACTCGAGCTTGGAGCGCATGCCGACGGCGCCCGCGCCTGCCGCGCCCGTCCAGGACGCGACTGCTCGCCAGTTGAAAGCCATCGAATGGCCGTTCGGCGAAACCGTGAAAGGCCTCGTTCGCACTGCGGCCGGGGTGATTGGCCTCGTGCAGGACGATGTGCCGGGGACGTGGGAAGTCCGTGCAACGAGCGCGGAAGGCATGGTCCGCCTCCGGCTCGTGGAGCTCAACTCATCGTCGGACTCGACCATCGCGCTCGCGCAGTTGGAGGGGCTGACAGCGGCGAAGCTGGCCGGCGAGGGACCGATCCAATTCCGGCTGCGCCGAGACGCTGGCACGTTCACGTTCGACGGCGTTCTCCGCCGCGGCGTCGGCGCCGGCACCTTCTCGTTCGCCGCCGAGCCGAACTTCCCGGCGGAGCTCGCGAAACGAGGCTTCGCGCGGCCCACGGCGCGCGAGCAGTACCAGCTGGCGCGGCACGATATCGGCTACGCGTTCGTGGACGAACTGAACACCCAGCGCTACACCAAGCCGCAGACCTCCGACCTCGTTCGGGCCGGCCAGCACGGTGTTCAGGTTACCTATCTGCGCGAGATGGGCGCGCTCGGCTACCGTCTTGGCACGCTCGAGCGATTGATCGAACTGAGAGATCACGGGGTGACGCCATCCTACGCTCGCGAGCTGGCGGAGCTCGGCTACAAAGGGCTGGCCGCCGACGAGCTGCGTCGCGCGCGCGATCACGGCATCACGCCGGAGTAACGTACGGGGCATGCGCGACTCCGGTTACGGCTCGCTGCCGATGGACGCCCTGATCAACGCGAGGGATCACGGCATCACGCCGGAATTCGTGCGCGGGCTACAAGACGCCGGTCACGCCACGCTGCCGCTCGACCAGTTGATTCGCGTCCGGGATCACGGCGTGACGCCGGAATACGTGAGCGAGATGCGCCAGCTCGGGCAGTCCCTGCCGATCGACGAGCTCGTCCAGGCGCGCGACCACGGCGTGACCACCGAGTTCGTCCGCGAGATGGCGGCGCTCGGTTACGGCAATCAGTCGATGGCGTCGCTGATTCGGCTCCGCGATCACGGCGTCACGCCGTCATACGCGCGGGAACTGAAGGCACTCGGATACGACAGCCTCGCCCTCGACGATCTCGTCACACTGCGCGACCACGGGCTGACCGCCGACCGAATCCGCGCCGCCAATGCCCGTGCCGGCTCGCGTCTGCCGATCGACCTGCTGAAGTCCTTCGCAGCGGGAGGCGGGCGCTAGGCTCGCCGCACATCGCCGCGCCGCGCTGGCGCCCAAAGCCTTCAAGGCTCAAGCCTCAGGGCTCAAGCAAGATCTTCGAGCACGTGGTCGAAGGCTTTGCCTGAGCCCTGAGTCTTGAGCCCTGAGCCTTGAGCCTGAGTTCAGGTAGACTGCCATGTTCGCGACTGACAGGAGCCGACGTGCAGGATCTGCCGGAACTCTTCGAAAACAACCGTCGCTGGGCCGCCCGGTGCGTGGCGGCGCGCCCGGATTTCTTCGACAAGCTGAAGGCCCAGCAGGCGCCCGATACCTGTGGATCGGCTGTTCGGACAGCCGGGTTCCGGCCAACGAGATCGTCGGCCTCATGCCGGGCGAGCTGTTCGTGCATCGCAACGTCGCCAACGTCGTCGTCCCGAGCGATCTCAACTGCCTGTCGGTGCTGCAATACGCCGTCGATGTGCTGCGCGTCCGACACGTCATCGTGTGCGGCCACTACGGCTGCGGCGGCGTGCGCGCGGCCGTCGAAGGCGCGAAGCTCGGGCTCATCGACAACTGGCTGCGCCACGTGCAGGACGTCCACGCGAAATACGCCATGCAGGTGGACAACGCCTCCGACCTCGACGCGCGCGTCAACAAGCTGTGCGAGCTGAACGCCATCGAACAGGCGGTCCACGTCTGCAAGTCGACGGTCGTGCAGGACGCGTGGGCCCGCGGTCAACCGCTGTCGATTCACGCCCTCGTCTACGGTCTCGACGACGGACGATTGCGCGACCTGGGATTCAGCGTGACGAGCGCGAGAGACCTGCGATCGGGTGTCGTCACCGCCCTGAACACGCGGCCGCAACTGAGACCTGCATAGGGAGCAGACGACCATGTGCCTGACCAGACAACCGTGGCGAATGGCCACGATCGCATTCCTGACGAGCATCGCCATGACCACTGTCGCCGCCGCCCAGGTCAAGACCATCAGGCGGCGCTCGTCAAAGGCACGACCAGCACCGACGGGCGGATTCGAGCCTTCAAGGGCATTCCCGTTCGCGGCCGCGCCCGTCGGCGAGCTGCGATGGAAAGAGCCACGGCCGGCCCCGCCCTGGGACGGCGTGCGGGACGCGGCGGAGTTCGGATCGCAGTGCGTGCAGGGCCAGATCTTCGGCGACATCACGTTCCCGAAGCCGGCGAGCGAGGACTGCCTCAATCTGAACATCTGGACGCCGGCGGCGCGCAGCGGGCGATCGGCTGCCCGTGATGGTGTGGATCCACGGCGGCGGCTTTCAGGCCGGCGCCGGACCGCGAGCCCCGGCACGATGGCGACGCGCTGGCGCGCAAGGGTGTCGTGGTCGTCACGCATCAACTACCGGCTGGGCATCTTCGGATTCTTCGCGCACCCGGAGCTCACACAGGGAGTCCGGGCCGCAACGCGTCGGGCAACTACGGCATGCTCGATCAGGTGGCCGCGCTGCGCTGGGTCCAGGAGAACATCGCGGCCTTCGGCGGCGATCCGCAGAACGTGACGATCTTCGGCGAGTCGGCCGGCTCGTTCGCAGTGAGCGCGCTCATGGCGTCGCCGCTGGCCACGGGGCTGTTCCACCGGGCCATCGGCGAGAGCGGCGCCTACTTCTCGGCCGGCGAACGGGACGCTGGCGCTCCAGCCGCTCGTCGACAACCGAGCAGCAGGGTGCGAAATTCGCCGCCTCGCTGGGGTGGGTCTCGGCAGCGAGTCGCTCGCCGCGCTTCGCGCCAAGTCGGGCGAGGAACTGCTCGTTGCTGCGCTGAAGACCCAACCGTGGTTCTCGCCCAACATCGACGGCTATTTTCTCCGCGAGGACGTGTACACGACCTTCGCCGCCGGCAAGCAGGCGCACGTGCCGCTGCTCGCCGGCTGGAATGCCGACGAAGTCCGCGCCGGGGTCGTCCTCGCGAAGCAGAAGCCCACGGCGCGAGCTTCACCGAGCGACACGCGCAAGCGCTTCGGCGATCAGGCGGACGACATCCTCAAGGCCTATCCGGCGGCGACCGACGCCGAGGCGCTGGAGTCGGCCGCCGCGCTGGCGAGCGATCTCTTCATCGGCCACGTGACGTGGAAGTGGATCGAGATGCACTCGCAAACCGGAGCCGCTCACCGGTCTATCGCTACTCCTTCGACCGGAAGATCCCCGTCGCGCCCGACACGAAGGTCAACGGCGTGGCCGCGACGTCGCGCGACATCGGCGCGCGGCACGCCGGCGAGATCGAGTACGTCTTCGGGACCCTCGATTCCATCCGCGGCGTGACGTGGGAACCGAGCGACCGGAAGCTCTCCGACGCCATCGTGACCTACTGGGCCAACTTCGCCCGCGCCGGCGATCCGAATGGCCCCGGCGTGACGGCGTGGCCCCGGTATGACGCGGGCGGCGGCCGTGTCCAGCATCTCGACGAGACGATCCGCGACGACCGCGGACGTGCTGCGGCCGCGCTA
>CAVZMJ010000018.1:0-199390 GCA_963776315.1 uncultured Acidobacteriota bacterium | reverse complement strand
CGCCCTCGGAACGAGTGAGGGTCGCCAGCGCCAACCACAGCACAAGGAGCGCGACGCGCCAGGTTCGGCGTCTTCCAAGAAGGCGCCGGTACAGGGCGAGCAGCGCCAACACGACGAGGATGCCGTAGAGCGATTCGAGGCCGAGCATCGAGTCGTTCGACCACAGCGCGGACGGGGAGAGGGCGGCCAGTGCCGCCGCGATGAGCCCGACGCGGTCGCCGGCGAGGCGCCGCGCCAGGATCCCGATGAGAAAGACGGTGCCCACGCCGAGGAGCGCGGTGAAGATGCGTTGCTCCGCCGGGGTCGAGAGGCCGAGCTTGGCGGGGATGGCGAGGTAGATGGTGTAGAGCGGCGGATGCACCGCGGTGGGGAAGATGCGGTGTGCCGGGCTGCCGATGGGGGCGAAGTACCCGAACGGGTTCAGGAAGCCCTTGCCGTCGGCGACCAGGCGGGCCTCCGCGCTGTAGAAGAACTCGTCGTCGACGCTGAGGTGCGGGATGCGCGACAGCACAGGACCGACGATGTAATAGACCCGCCAGGCGGCCGCCCCCGCGGTGATCAGGATGAGCCGCGTGAGGAAGCGTCGAGAAGCTCCCACGGCGGGTGACGATACCAGTGACCCCCGCCAGACTGTTGCACGGCGGGGTGGGCGTTGGGCGCATAATCTCACGTCCGGGCAGCGGACCCCGCTCCCAACCGCCCGGGAGGCTTCCTCTGGCACGCACCCTCTTCGAGGCGCCGCGCGAGTCGGGCGCGACAGACGTCGCGAGGCCCGACGCCGCCCCGGCGGAGGCGGAGCGGCGTCAGGCTGGCCGCGGGCGCCCGGCGCCCGGCTTCGGCTACCAGCCCGCGCTCGACGGGATCCGGGCGGTCGCGGTCGCGGCAGTGCTGCTCTACCACCGGGGAGTCCTGGATGGTCGGCGGATACCTCGGCGTCGACGTGTTCTTCGTGCTGAGCGGCTTCCTGATCACGTCGTTGCTGCTCGCCGAATCGACCGGCGAACGGCGCATCGACCTCGGCGCTTCTGGGTGCGGCGGGCCCGGCGGCTGCTGCCGGCGCTGTTCGTCGTGATGGCTCGGCAGTCGTGGCCGTCCACGGTGCTGTTCGCGGCGCCGGCCGAGCTCGACGCCATCCGGCGCGACGCGCTCGCCGCGCTCGGTCTACGTCGCGAACTGGCGCTTCATCGTCGCCGGCCAGTCGTACTTCGCGCTGTTCCGGCAGCCGTCGCCGCTCGAGCACATGTGGTCGCTGGCGATCGAGGAGCAGTTCTACCTCGTCTGGCCGCTGATCGTCGTGCTTCCTGCTGTGGCTGGCGGTAGCTCGCGGTCCGCGACGGCTGCTCGTGGCGTGCGTCGCTCGTGTCGCGGGCTCGGCCGTGCTGATGGCGGTGCTCTACCACCCGGGCCAGGACCCGTCACGCGTGCTACTACGGCACCGACACCCGCGCCGATCGCTGCTCGCGTGCGGTCTCGGCATCCTCCTCTTCGTGCACGGGCCCAT
Organism: uncultured Acidobacteriota bacterium; assembly: GCA_963776315.1. Classification (GTDB taxonomy): domain Bacteria; phylum Acidobacteriota; class Vicinamibacteria; order Vicinamibacterales; family 2-12-FULL-66-21; genus DATBJJ01. The sequence goes on along the minus strand of CAVZMJ010000018.1, from coordinate 197,889 downwards.
CCGGACGCAGCGGGCCCGCGTCGCCCTGCGGGTCGCGGCGCTGGTCGGGGCCGCGTACACGATCTGGTTGTGGTCCGGATGTCGGAGCGCACCGACAACCTGTACCGGGGTGGGTTCCTGCTCGCCGCGATCGCCGTCGCCCTGGTGATCGTGTCGGTGGTACAGCCCGATCGCGGTGCCCTCGGCGCGGTGCTGTCGCTCTCGCCCCTCCGGTGGGTCGGGCGGATCTCCTACGGCCTGTACCTGTGGCACTGGCCGGTGTACCTCTGGCTGACCGGCGCCCGCACCGGCCTGCACGGTACCGAGCTCCTGGCGCTCCGCCTCGGCGTCAGCGTCGCGTTCGCGGCGGCGTCCTACTACCTCATCGAGCTGCCGATCCGCGAGAAGCGCCTCCGCCTCCCGAAGCCGCGCGCGTCGTCGTCTCGGTCGCAGTAGTCTCCCTCGTGGTCGCGGTCTTCGCCGCCACCACCGGCGGCTCCGAGTCGGTCGCCGACCAGACCCTGGGCGCCCTGTCGCCGCGCCAACCACCAGAAGCCGGTGGTCGTCGCGCCACCGACGGGCCCGGCCGGTGCCGCGACCGCCGCCGCTGCGCAGCCCGCGGCCGCCAGCCCGGCGAAGGTGCTCCTCGTCGGGGACTCGGTGGCAGGCACGCTCGGCCTCGGGTTCAATCAGGCCGGCCCGGCCAACGGCCTCGCCCTCTGGAACCGCGGCATGCTCGGCTGCGGGCTGCTGTCGCAGGGCGCGGTGATCGAGGGCGGGGAAGTCCAGCCGATCGATCCGGGGTGCGACTGGCGCGGTCGCTGGGACAGGGACCTCCACACGTTCCAGCCCAACGTCGTGGTGATCCTGATCGGGGCCTGGGACGTCCCCGACCGCATGGTCGACGGCGAGGAGCTGCGCTTCGGCACCGTCGAGTACGACACCTACTTCCTGCACGAGCTCGACGAGGCCACCGCCGCCATGGGTTCCACCGGGGCCAAGGTGGTGCTCCTCACCACCCCGTTCTTCCAGCGCGTCGAACGGGCGGGCGAGGAGGGGCGCCCGTGGCCGGAGTACGACCCGTGGCGGGTCGATCGGATCAACACGCTGTTCCGGCAGTTCGAGGTGGCCCATCCCGGTCGGTACACGCTCCTCGACCTCAACCGGTACGTGTCGCCCGGCGGCAAGTACGCCGACCAGATCGACGGCGTCACCGTGCGCGGCGACGGCGTCCACTTCTCGCCTCAGGGTGCGACGTTCGTCGCGAACTGGCTCGCGCCCCAGATCAAGCAGATCGCCGACGGCACCGATCCCGAGCCCGACGAGAACACGGTCCAGTACGACCCCCGGCACCTGCGAGCCGAGTGACCCCGGGCGGGGTCAGCGGCCAGCGGCCGCCGGGCCACCGCGAACAGCCCCGGGGTGGTGGGGGTGACCTCGTCGGTGAGGAAGAGGTGCGACTCGTCGAGTCCCGACCCGATGCCGGTCCGCGACGAGCCCAGCGCCCGGTACACGACGGGCAGGACGCGCTCGTAGCCCCACACGTACCAGCTCCGCGGCATCTTCTGTCGCAGCTTGAACGGGTCGAGCCGCAGCAGCTTCTCGCCGCTGGCCCGCCGTTCCGCGAAGTCCGCGTGCAGCTCGGGCGATCCCTCGAGGCCCTGCACCGTGACCTCGTGGAAGAAGAGGGCCAGCAGCGACTCGAGCTCCGGCGCCTCGAACAGGGAGACGTGGAAGGGGTTCTCGAAGTCGGCCGGGCGGTTGGGCGTGATGACCAGCGCGGTGCCGTCGTCGGTCGCCAGGCGCGCCAACTCGGCGACGTGCTGCTCGGGCGCGTCGAAGTGCTCGATGATGTGCGAGGAGCAGACCCAGTCGACCGACCGCCCCCGGGCACCGATGCGGCCGCCGTCCATGGCCGCGAAGCGCAGCCCCTCGGGGCCCCGCTCGCGGGCGGCGTCGACCGCGGTCCGGGGGTCGTAGTCGACCCCGATGACCAGCCGGCCCAGCCCGGCCAGGCAGCGGTCTGGTCGCCCACGCCGCAACCGACGTCGAGGACGGTGCCCGGACCGAGCCGTTCGCGCATTCTCGCGGTACCCGGCATCGTGGAACGCGAGAGTGAGTCGGGGGTGGCGCCCGCCATGGGGCGCTCGCCGGTCAGCCGGGCCATCTTCATGCACTCACTCTCTGCGAGCCGGGATACCCGGCTCGCGGCCGTTCGCTCCTCTACTTCGGGTCGCTCGCTGCGGCGGAGGGTACCTCCGCCGCAGCCGCTCGCTCCTGACGAGCGTCCTCCGCTGCGCTACGGACGCCGCATGTTATGAGACCCCATTGTTCCCTCCGCGAACGGGGCTGTCCCCATAGCATGCATCCCTCATGACAGGCGGAGACCATGCGGTCGAGGTGGCCAAGCTCGGCGACATCGCCGCCGAGGCCGGGCTGCACCGCGTGCAGCATGCTCGCCTGGCGCGACCTCGACGATCCCGAGGCCGGCGGCTCCGAGCTGCACGCGTCGAACATCGCCGCGCTGTGGGCGGAAGCCGGGATCGAGGTCACCATGCGGACGTCGTACGCGGCCGGGCACCCCCAGGTGTCGTGGCGCGACGGGTACCGGCGTCATCCGCAAGGCCGGGCGCTACCTCGTGTTCCCGCGCGGCACGTTCAGCGAGATGATGGGCTGGCACGGGGGCCGCGACGGGCTGGTGGAGATCTGGAACGGGATGCCGTTCTTCTCGCCGCTGTGGTCGCGCACCGCGCACGTCACCTGGATGCACCACGTGCACGCGGAGATGTGGCAGATGACGCTGCCACCGCGGCTCGCCGCGTTCGGCAACTTCGTGGAGTCGAAGCTGGCGCCGCCGCTGTATCACCACACGCCGATGGTGACGCTCTCGGAGTCGAGCAAGCGGGAGCTGGTCGACGACCTCGGCTTCCGGGCCGACCGTGTCAGCGTGGTCACGCCCGGGATCGACCCGCACTACACACCGGGGGGCGAGAAGTCGCCGACGCCGTTGGTCGTGGCGGTCGGTCGCCTCGTCCCGGTGAAGCAGTTCGATGTGCTCATCGACGCGCTGGTCGCGCTGAAGCCGACCCACCCCGACCTCGAGGCGGTCATCGTCGGGGAGGGCTACAAGCGCGAGGAGCTCGAGAGCCAGCTCCACACCGCGCGCGCGAGAGCTGGATCCGCCTGCCCGGGCGCATCGACGAGGACGAGAAGGTCGACCTCTACCGGCGGGCGTGGATCCTGGCGAGCGCGTCGGCGAGGGAGGGTTGGGGCATGACGATCACGGAGGCGGCCGCGTGCGGTACGCCCGCAGTCGTGAGCGACGTCGCCGGCCACGCCGACGCGGTGGTCGACGGTCGCACCGGCGTGCTCGCGCCGATGCCGACACCCTGCGCGCCGGACTCGACCAGGTCCTCGGCGACGACGACCTCCGCACCCGCATCGACGCGCGGCGGCTCAGCGACGCAGGTCGCGGTACACGTGGGAAGCGACCGCACGCGGACGCTCGAAGTGCTGGCCGCGGCCTCGATCGCGCCGTAGCGGGCGCCGCGACGGCCGATGAGGTTCACCGTCATCGGGCACAGCTGCCTGCGCATCGAGACCAGCGGCCCCACGATCCTGGTCGACCCGTGGCTGCTCGGCTCGTGCTACTGGCGGTCGTGGTGGCACTACCCGACGGTGGCGGAGCCGTCACCCGAGCTCTTCGAGCCCGACTACGTGTACCTCACGCACCACCACTTCGACCACTTCCACTTCCCGTCGATGCGGCGCATCGACCACGACGCGCACGTGCTGGTGCCGAAGTTCGGGGTGCCGACCCTCGCCGAGGAGGTGCGCAACCTCGGTTTCGACGAGGTCATGGAGCTCCCGCACGCGCAGATCGTGCAGCTCGCACCGGGGGTGCGGGTCGCGTCGTACCAGAACGGCCCCGACGACTCGGTGTTCGTGGTCGCCGACGGCGAGCACGTCCTCGTCGACATCAACGACGGCAAGATCCGGGGCCGCACCCTCCAACGCATCCTCGACGAGTTCGGTCCTCCGACGTTCGTGTTCAAGAGCTACTCGTTCGCGCAGGCCTACCCGGTGCTCTACACCGCCGACGATCCGGCCGACCTCGAGCTCATCAACCGCGACACCTACCTCGACGACTGGGTGCGCGTGATCGACGAGCTCGGGCCCCGCTACGGCGTGCCGTTCGGCAGCATGGTCGCGTTCCTGCACCCCGAGAGCCGCGGGGTGAACGAGCAGCTCGTGGCGCCCGGCGAGGTGGTCGACGCCTTCCGGCAGCAGCGCCCGCACTCGTCCACCGAGGCGGTGCAGATGGACCCGGGCGACAGCTGGAGCTCCCAGACCGGCTTCGAGCTCGCCGGGATCGACTGGTACACCGACAAGGAGAAGCACCTCGAGGCGCTCGCCGAGCGGGTGGCGGCCAAGATCGCGACGCAGACCGAGCTCGAGTCGGAGATGACGCTCGACTACGGGACCTTCGCCGACTACTTCACGTCGTTCATGCACACGTTCCCGCCCGGCGTGATCGGCCGCTTCGCGTTGCGCCGCCCGGTGGTGTTCCACGTCCCGTCGTCGCCGCTGCCCTCGTGGGTCCTCGACTTCCGGCGCGGCGCGGTCTACCGCCTCTCGTCACCGCCGCCCGACACCGCCAGCATCGTGACCGTCGACGAAGCCGTGCTCGCCGACGCGATCGCCAAGCGCCTGATGCACGTGGTGCACGGCTCGATGCGGATCTCCGTGCACCTGCGGCCGGGAGGTGCGGGCGACGACCTCACCTTCTGGGGGCTCCTGGTGCCCTGGGAGCTCGGGTACGTGCCGCTCACCGGATCGCTGCGGCCCCGGCTGGTCGAGGTCACGTGGCGCCGCCGGTCGGAGTGGTTGGAGTGGGTCGACTCGCTGCGCGCCAGCCGCGAGGCGTCGCTCTTCGAACGCCTGGCGAGTCGCTTCACGACCACGACCGAGGGCGTAGGGGTGCCGTAGGGTGGGCGGATGAAGATGCAGCGGAGGCGTGGCCGGAGGCCGGGACGCCGGAGCGGAATCGACCGGTTGTGATGGCCGGCCCCAAGTCGTTCTTCCTGACGCCCGAGATCCACGAGTACGTCGTCGCGCACGGCACCCGCCCCGACGCGGTGCAGCAGGCGCTCATCGACGAGACGGCCGCGCTGCCGATGGCGGGCATGCAGATCTCGCCCGAGCAGGGCACGTTCATGACGCTCCTCACCCGGCTGGTGGGCGCCCGCCAGGCCGTCGAGGTCGGGACCTTCACCGGCTACTCGGCGATCTCGATCGCGCGCGGCCTCCCCGACGACGGCCACCTGTTGTGCTGCGACGTGAGCGAGGAGTGGACGTCCATCGCGCGGCGCGCCTGGGCCGACGCCGGGGTGGACGGCAAGATCGAGCTGCGCCTGGCGCCGGCTGCCGACACGCTGCGGTCGCTGCCCGACGACGAGTACGTCGACCTGGCGTTCATCGACGCCGACAAGCCGGCCTACCCCGTCTACTACGAGGAGCTGCTCGAGCGGCTCCGGCCCAACGGGCTCATCATGGTCGACAACACGCTCTGGGGCGGCAGCATCGTCGACGACGCCAAGGACGACGAGTCGACCGTCGCGCTCCGCGAGTTCAACGACATGGTCGCGGCCGACGACCGGGTCGACACCGCCCTGCTCACCATCGGCGACGGGCTCACGCTGCTCCGCAAGCGCTGATCAGAACTTCCCGGTGCGCCCGTAGCGGTAGTAGCCGGCGAACTGGGTGTTCGTCTCCGGGGGCAACGGCACGATTTCACCCGAGGCGCTGCGCGCCCCACACGATCTCGGCCGTGCGCTCGACCAGCCCCGCGATGTGCATGACGTCGGCCGGGTTCTTGCCCACCGCGAACAATCCGTGGTTGGCCATGAGCACCGCGGCTCCGGTCGCCGACCCATTCGGCGACCTCCTCGCGCGAGCTCGTCGGTGCCGGTGGTCTCGTAGTTCGCAACCGGCACGTCGCCGCCGACGTACACCACGAACTCCTCGATCACCGCCGGGATCGGCTCGCGGGCGAGCGCGAACATCGTGCAGTGCTTCGCGTGGCAGTGCATGACCGCGTCGACCTCCGGGTAGCGGCGCAGGCACGCCAGGTGCAGCGCCTTCTCGGTGGTCGGGCCGCGGTGTCCCTCGACCACGTTGCCGTCGAGGTCGACACACGACGAGATCGTCGAGGTCCATCGTCCGTAGTCGAGCGACGACGGCGTGAGCACGACGTTGCCGTCGGGCAGGCGGGCCGACGACGTTGCCGGCGGTGCCCTCCACGAGTCCCGACGGTGCAGCATCTCCTTGGCGACCGCGAGGAGCTGCTCCTTCACCTCGGCCGCGGTCGGCTCGGACATCGCTCACTGGCAGCACCTCCGGGTTGACGAGGTTCGACGGGCGTGCTCGCCGTCGCAGCAGGCGCGCGAGGTCGTCGGCGATGAGCGTCGTGTGGTTGGCCTCGGTGTCGTAGGTGGCGCCGCCGATGTGGGGCGTGAGCACCACGTTCGCCATCGAGCACAGCGGGTGGTCGGTGGCGAGGTGCTCGCCGTCGAAGTGGTCGAGCCCGGCGCCGCCGAGGTGGCCGGATCGGCGAGCGACGTCGGTGAGCGCGTCGGTGTCGTGCAGCATCGCCCGGGCGGTGTTGAGGTAGATCGCGCCCTCGCGCATCGCGGGCGAACTGCGTCGGCGCCGATCATGCCCTCGGTCTCGGGGGTGACCGCGGCGTGCATCGACACGACGTCGGCCTCGGCGAGCAGGTCGTCGAGCGAGTGCGTGGCGTCGGGCGCGTACGGGTCGTAGCTGATGACGCTGCATGCCGAGGCCCTCGAAGCGCCACGCCGCGGCCCGGCCCACCGCGCCGAGCCCGACGATGCCCACGGTCTGGCCGGCGAGCTGCCAGCCCGGAAGCGCTGGTAGGGGATGGTGCCGTCGCGGTACACCTCGCCCTCGCGCACGTCGCGGTCGGCCGGCACGATGCCGCGGGTCGACGGCGAAGCAGCAGGCCGACGGTCATCTCGGCCACCGCGTCGGCGTTGCGCCCCGGCGCCTGCAGCACCGGGATGCCCTTGGCGGTGGCGGCGGCGACGTCGACGTTGGTGGGGTCGCCCCGGGTCGAGCCGATGGCCACGAGCGGCAGGTCGAGCACCGGGCCCTTCACGCTGTCGGCCTCGACGATGAGCAGGTCGGCGTCTTCTGCCGTCGATCCGCGCGGCCAGCTGCGTCGGCGTCGTAGATGCGCAGCGGGCTGGTGGTCGATCCACGGGTCGAGCACGACGTCGGCGAACGCGCGGAGGGTGTCGAGGCCCGGGCCCGCGGAACGGGGCGGTCACGAGGGCGCGGTGCTTGGTCATGGAGCGATCATCACACAGCGGCCCGGACGCAGCCCATTCGTCGCGTCACGGCGCGAGAGCGTAGATGCGTGCGTCGCGCGTGCGCTCGACCTCGCGCAGCCCGCGATGTCGCGCGCCAGGTGCTGGTTGCGGTCGCCGGTCTTCGCGACGGTGCGGGCCGGGACGGTGACCGCGTGCAGTCCAGATCCCGTTGGGCGCGTTGGCGAAGACCACGCCAGCCCGATCACGCCCGCGGTCACGACGACGGGCCGTGGCGGGGTGTCAATTGACAATCGTTGTTGATAAGCTGACGGCCGTGAAGACGGTCGACGAGCTCACCTCCCGGTTCCGGGACCAGGGCCTGCGGGTCACCCCGCAGCGCCAGGCGATCTTCCGTCTGCTGCACGACGTCGACACGCACCCGACGGTGGAGTCGCTCTACGAGGCGGCCCGGGCCGAGATGCCCACCATCTCGCGCAAGACCGTGTACCAGACCGTCCACGACCTCGAGGCCATGGGCGAGGTCGAGCTGCTCGACATCGGTACCGGCAGCATCCGGGTCGATCCCAACGTCGAGCACGCCCACCAGCACCTGGTGTGCACGCGGTGCGGCACCGTGCGCGACGTGCTCCTCGACATCGCCGACCTCCGAGTGCCCTTGCGGTACCGGCGGCAGTTCACCGTCGAGGCGGTCGAGGTCGTGTTCCGCGGGGTCTGCGAAGACTGCCTCGCGAGTGACCCCGTCGACGCCTGACCGCACCGAGTTTTCAGAGAGCAAGCAGCCAGACACCACAAGGAGACCAAACGCATGCCCGACCTGAACGGCACCAAGACCCACGAGAACCTCAAGGAGGCGTTCGCGGGCGAGAGCCAGGCGAACCGCCGGTACCTCTACTTCGCGCAGAAGGCCGACGTCGAGGGCTACCCGGACGTCGCCGCCTTGTTCCGCTCGGTGGCCGAGGGAGAGACCGGTCATGCGTTCGGTCACTTCGACTTCCTCGCCGAGGTCGGCGACCCGGTGACCGGCGTCCCGGTCGGGGCCACCGCCGACAACCTCGGCTCGGCGATCGCCGGTGAGACCTACGAGTACACGGAGATGTACCCGGGGTTCGCGAAGACCGCACGCGACGAAGACTTCGAGGAGGTCGCCGAGTGGCTCGAGACGCTCGCCCGCGCCGAGAAGAGCCACGCCGGCCGGTTCACGCAGGGCCTCGAGTCCCTCGACAGCTGAAGCTGCCCTTCGGTTCCTGGCCACGACCCCGGGGGTTTCCCCCGGGGTCGAGCGCTGTGCACCACCCCGGCCGAGAGGAGTGACGCGTGAGGAAGCTGACCGTCGACGACATCGTCGACCACCGCGCGTACGAGCGCGAGCGACAGGAGTTCCGCGCCGGCATCATCGACATGAAGCGCCGTCGCCGAGATCGCGCTCGGTGACATCGTGACCATCGTGTTCGAGAACACCGACACCATGCGTTGGCAGGTGCAGGAGATGGCGCGGGCCGAGCGCATGCTCACCGACGAAGCCATCGCCCACGAGGTCGAGACCTACAACGAGCTCATTCCGAATCCGGGCGAGCTGTCGGGCACCCTCTTCATCGAGCTGACCGACGACGCCGCGTTGCGAGAGTGGCTCCCGAAGCTGCGCGACATCGAGTTCCACGTGTACTTCGAGGTGGGTGCGCGGGAGCGGCCGCGGGTGCAGGCCGTGCCGAGCGACGAGGAGCGCCTCACCCGCGACGACATCACGTCGACGGTGCACTACCTGAAGTTCCCGTTCGACGCCCAGCAGCGCGCCGACTTCGCGTCGGGCTCGGCGCGGTTGGTCATCGACCATCCCGAGTACCAGGTGTGGGTGGAGCTCAACGACGTGCAGCGTGCCGAGCTCGCCGGCGACTTCGCGGACTGACGCGGTGGAGATCCGGGTCCAGCGGCTCGACCAGGGGCTGCCGCTGCCGAAACAGCAGCACACCGACGACGCCGGGTACGACCTCCACGCCCGGGAGGCCGTCGAGCTGGCCGCGGGTGGCGGGCGCGCGCTGGTGCCCACCGGGCTCGCGGTGGCGATCCCGTCGGGCTACGCCGGATTCGTGCTGCCCCGCTCCGGCCTCGCGTTGAAGTCCGGCATCACCTGCCTCAACACGCCCGGGCTCATCGACCCGCTCTACCGCGGCGAGCTCAAGGTGCTGCTCGTGAACACCGATCCGAGCCGGTCCTATACCGTCGAGCGCGGCGACCGCATCGCGCAGCTGGTGATCCAACGTGTGGAGCAGGTCGTGTGGCAGCGAGGTCGAACAGCTCGACTCCACCGAGCGCGATACGTTCGGCTTCGGCTCGACGGGGGTGTGACGCACGTGGGCTCGACACACAAGTTCCGCTTCGGGGTGCAGGCGTCCACCGTGCGCACGCAGGCCGCGTGGAGCGAGCAGGCGCGCCGGATCGAGGGTCTCGGCTACTCGACCTTGTTCATGCCCGACCACTTCGTCGACGCCACGCTTGCGCCGATGGTCGCGGTGTCGTTCGCGGCCGCCGCCACCGAGACGCTGCGCATCGGGACGCTGGTCCTCGGCAACGACTACAAGCACCCGGCGGTGGCCGCCAAGGAGGCCGCCACCCTCGACGTGCTGTCGGGCGGCCGGCTCGAGTTCGGCCTCGGCGCGGGCTGGATGACGGCCGACTACACCGCGCTCGGACTCCCGTACGACTCGCCCGGTACCCGCATCGCGCGGCTCGAGGAGAGCGCTCGCGGTGGTGAAGGGTGCGTGGGGTGAAGGTTCCTTCGACTTCGAGGGCGAGCACTACCGGATCACCGGGTACCGACGCGTTGCCGAAGCCGCGGCAACAGCCCCGCCCGCCGATCCTCGTGGGCGGCGGTGGCCGCAAGGTCCTGACCCTGGCCGGACGCGAGGCGGACATCGTGGGCATCAACCCGATCCTGCGGGCGGGCGAGATCGGCGCCGACACGGCCCGCGACACGCTCGGGGACTCGACCCGCCGCAAGATCGGCTGGGTGCGGGAAGGGGCGGGGGAGCGCTTCGACGACGTCGAGCTCCAGATCCGCTACTTCGTGGCCGCGGTCACCGACGACCCGCAGGCGCTGGCCGAAGCGATGGCGCCGGCGTTCGGTGTCGAGCCGAGCGAGGCGCTCGAGTCGGGAGCAGTGCTGGCGGGGACGGTCGACCAGGTGTGCGACACCCTCGTCGCCCGCCGGGAGGAGTGGGGCGTCTCCTACGTCGTGTTCGGCGACGACCAGTACGAGCAGTTCGCACCGGTGGTGGAGCGCCTGGCCGGGACCTGACCGACCGGTAGCACGCTAATCTCGTCGCCCACGCGGACGTGGCTCAGTTGGTAGAGCACAACCTTGCCAAGGTTGGGGTCGCGGGTTCGAATCCCGTCGTCCGCTCCAGGAGAAGTTGCGTCACCATTGGGTGCTGGCCGTTCCGGCCGCCGAACAGATCGTCGATTCCGACTGCTTAGACCGCGGACACCCCGACCACGATGCCCGCCGGCGTCGGCGCGATCGGTTCCGCCGTCGCCATTTCGCGACTCGAGCACGCGTCGTTGGAGTTCGACAATGGCAGCCACGAGCGCGTCCCGGTCGAAGGTCTGTGCCTCGCGGCCGTATCCGACGGCGAAGTTCGCGGCGCCGACGAGCAGGACGGCGAACCAGTACGGGTCGGGAACGTCGGTGGCGTGAGCAGCATGGGCCAGGCGGAAAGCGACGGATCGCCCAGAGCGAGGCCGACCCCATGGGGGCCGTTTTCGAAGATATGGAGCTCGGCCGGCACCTTCGCGCGGCGCAAGGCCAGATAGAAACGGACGCTGTTCTCGGCGACCACTCCGGTATCCGCGTTGGTGTGGAAGAGAAACGTCGGCGGCGTGGCCGAGGTCACGCGCAGGTCGTTCGACAGGTCTTCGATGAGCTTCGGATCGGGATTCTCCCCGAGGAGATTCCTGACCGATCCACTGTGCGCGATGGCCGGATCGAACGAGATGACCGGGTAGGCGAGGATCAGAAAGTCCGGCCGGCAGCCGGTGCGATCGACGGGATCGGTCGCGTCCGGTTTTCCTGCATCGAAGTGGGTCCCGGCGGTCGCCGCAAGGTGCCCTCCCGCCGAGAAGCCCATGATCCCGATGCGGTCGGGCGCCACACCGAGCTCCGGCGCCCGGGCGCGCACGAGGCGGATCGCCCGCTGTGCGTCGCCGAGCTCGATCGGGTGGTGATATTTCGGCCCGAGGCGGTACTTCAGGACGAACGCGGTCACGCCGGCTGCGTTCAGCAGGTTGGCGACCTGGCGCCCCTCGTGATTGGACGCGAGCGCGCCATACCCGCCGCCTGGCGCGACGATGACGGATGCTCCGGAAGGCTGTCGCGCGCGATAGATCGTGAGCGAGGGCCGGTCGGCATCCTCGTTCCCCATCGCTCCGGGAGCGCCGTCGGGCCAGAGCAGCACGGTCTCGGGCTCAGCGTTCGGGTTGGGCCTGGCCTGCGCGGGCGGCTGAGCGGGTGACTGAGCGTGAATCGCTCCGGCGCCGAAGGCCGTCGTCACGGTGACGGCTGCTGCCAGGAGAACGCGCGCGAACCTCATGAACCCCCCTGAACCAGATGGACCTGATGAACCAGATGAACCTGCTGAACCCCTGTCAAACCTGTGAACGAGCCGCATCAAAGCACAGCACGCTTGGTCGAGGCAAGTTGTTGGGCTCAAAAGCAAGTTGTTTGGCCTATAAGATAGCTGAATGACCGCGACCCTCCGGCTTGCGTTAAGATCGCCATCCGCGGAACCCGTTCCAGTTACTCACCTGACTCAGAGGAAGGCACTGCTGATGCGATTCGTGACCCGTGCACCGCGATCCCTCTCCCTGTTGATCGGTGGCGCGATCGCCCTGTGGATTGCCACCCTGTCCCCCCGCGTGCCCGGGCTGCCGATTGCCGATGCCGCGGGCGTGGCGCAGACGGGCGCCCAGGGCGCAGCGGCAGCCGGACGTCCGCTGAAGGTCTTCTTCCTCGGTCAGGATCAGGCGACGCACTCGGCGGCCGGAATCTATCAGGCCATCGGCGCGCCGCTCGCCAGAAAAGGCATCCAGCTGACGGCCGTGCTCTCGCCGGCCGCGTTGACCGCCGAGCGGCTCGCCGTTCTACGACGCGATTCTCATCTACGGCAACCACACGACTCTCGCGCCCGACCAGGAAAAAGCCCTGCTCGATTTCGTCGAGAGCGGGAAGGGCGTCGTCGCGCTGCACTCGGCCTCAGAGATGTTCGCCGGATCCGAGCGCTACACGATGCTCATCGGCGCCCAGTCGCAGCGACAGGGAACGGGCAGCGAGTTCACCGCCGAGATCGTCCAGGCCTCGCATCCGGCAATGCAGGGCGTCCTGCCCTTTGCGACATGGGATGAGACCGTCGTCTTGACGAAGCAGAACCCGACCGGCCGCACCGTGCTGATGGAGCGCGTCGACGGCACCGGACGCACACCGTGGACGTGGGTGCGCAACCAGGGCAAGGGCCGGGTCTTCTACTCGGCGTACGGACACGACCAGCGGACGTGGAACAACCCCGCCTTTCAGACGCTCGTCGAGCGCGCGGTCGTCTGGAGCGTGCCCGAGCCGGCGCGTCAGGCGTTCCAGCAGCTCAAGATGCCGCCGGTCAACTACGTCGACGGCATGAGCGTGCCGAACTACGAGAACCGCGATCCGGCGCCCAAGTACCAGTTGCCCTTCGAGGTCAACGAGGCGATGAAGTTCGTGCAGGTTCCTGCCGAGTTCTCGCTCAGCCTCTTCGCCACCGAGCCCGACATCGTCAAGCCGATCGCGTTTGCCTTCGACGAGCGCGGCCGGATGTGGATCGCCGAAACGGTGGACTACCCGAACGAACCGCTGGCCGGGAATCCCGGCGACGACCGCATCCGCATCCTCGAGGACACCAACGGCGACGGCAAGGCGGACAAGTTCACGGTCTTCGCCGATCACCTCAACATCCCGACGAGCCTCGTGTTCGCCAACGGCGGCGTGATTGTCGCGCAGCCGCCGCACATCCTGTTCCTCAAGGACACCAACGGCGACGACAAGGCCGACGAGCGCAAGATCCTCAGCACCGGCTGGGGACAGCGCGATACGCATGCGACGCTCTCGAATCTCCAGTACGGGCTCGACAACTACATCTGGGGTGTCGTCGGCTACTCGGGCTTCGACGGAGAGATCAACGGCAAGAAGTTCCAGTTCGCGCAGGCCGCGTTCCGCTTCAAGCCCGACGGCAGCGACTTCGAGGTGATGACGGGCTCGACGAACAACACGTGGGGGCTCGGCTTCAGCGAGACGTTCGACGTGTTCGGCTCGACAGCGAACAACGACCCGAGCTGGAACATGGCGATTCCGAACCGCTTCTTCGACGGTATCGAGGGACTTCCGACGCCCGGCCAGCGCGGAGTCGGATCGGGCTACCAGAGCCTCGCGGCGTTCTACGCCGTGCATCCGCTGACGCCCTACATCCGCCAGGTGGACGTGTTCAACGGCTACACGGCGGGCGCCGGTCACTCTCTCTACACGGCCCGGTCGTTCCCGAAGGAGTACTGGAATCGCATCGCGTTCATCAACGAGCCCACGGCGCACGTCATCGGCCAGGGCATCATGGAGAAGCAGGGCGCCGGCTTCGTGACGCGCGACGGATGGAACCTGGCGGCCGGTGCCGAGGAGTGGTTCGCACCCGTTCACACGCAGGTCGGGCCCGACGGCGCGGTCTGGTTCTCTGACTGGTACAACTTCATCATCCAGCACAACCCGACGCCGCAGGGCTTCAGCAACGGCGCGGGAAACGCGTACGAGTCGCAGCTGCGCGATCATCAACGCGGCCGCATTTATCGCATCGCCTACAAGAACGCAGCGCCGGCGCCGAAGCGGTCGCTCTCGCCGAAGGACACGGCGGGGCTGCTCGACGCACTGGCGTCGGACAACATGCTGTGGCGCCTGACGGCGCAGCGCCTGATCATCGAGCGCGGGCAGAAGGACCTCGTCGGGCAGCTCCAGGCCCTCGTCAAGAACACCTCGGTCGATGCCGTGGGCATCAACGGCGGCGCGATGCATGCGCTCTGGACGCTCAAGGGACTGGGTGAGCTCGATTCACCCACCAGCAGTTCGTATGGCACCGCCGTGGCGGCGTTGAAGCATCCCGCCGCCGGCGTTCGCAAGGCAGCGGCGATGGTGCTGCCGAAGACCGCGGCGGCAGCGAGCGCGATGCTGGCCGCCAACGTGCTGCAGGATCCCGATCTCCACACTCGTCTCGCGGCCACGCTCGTGCTCTCGGAAATGCCCGAATCGGCCGAGCTCTCGCAGGCGCTCTACCGTGAAAGCCAGAAGACGGAGAACTACACGGACAAGTGGTTGAGCCGGGCGTTCTACATCGCGGCGCTTCGCCATCAGAAGACGTTCACGACTGCGTACAAGGCCGACAAGGGCGCGCTGCCGTTCGACTCGCTCCCGGTGGCGCTGCGGCTCGGCGCGCTCAAACCCGATTGGCGCCTGCCGAACGCCAAGGACGTCGCAGCCGAATGGAAAGAGATGCAAGTGCCCGGCAACTGGGAATCACGCGGCCTTCCCGACTTCGACGGCGTCGTCTGGTTCACGCGCACCGTCGAGGTGCCGGCTGCCGCCGCGAGCGGGACCCCGACGCTCTCGCTCGGCCTGCTGCGAAACACCGGTGAAGTCTGGGTGAATGGCCTCGCGATCACGCCGCAAGCGGCTGGCCGTGGCGCTGGCGGCGGTGGGCGCGGCGGCCTGCCGCCGTCGTTCGCGCTGCCGGCGGGCACGCTGCGTCCGGGCGCCAACCAGATCACGGTTCGGATCCAGAACACACGGCTCGACGGCGGCTTCATGGGCACGCCAGAGCAGTTGTTCCTCGATCTGCCCGGACTGAACAATGCGTCGGGCAGCAGCAAGATCGCCATCGCCGGCCCGTGGAAATACCGCGTCGAACGCCAGACCAACGCCGGCACGCTCTATTCCAAGCCGGGTGAGCTCGCCGCGCACGTGGCGTTCACGGCCGGCGGTGGACTCGCGGGCGCCGCTGGCGCCGCGCTCAAGCCGGTCGCGTCACCGGCGCCGGACGTGGTGCTGCGCCTCGCGGCCGTTCCGGGACAGCTGAAGTTCGACCTCGCCGAGCTCACCGTCGCGCCCGGGCAACTCGTCGAGATCGTCTACTCCAACCCCGATGCCATGCAGCACAACTTCGTGCTCGGCGCCGCGGGCTCGCTCGACGTTCTCGGCGCCGCGGCCGACACGCTGTCGCAGTCGCCGGCCGGCCTCGCGCAGCAGTACATCCCGGACATCCCGCAGGTCCTCTTCTCGACCAAGCTGGTCGAGCCGGGCCAGACGGTGACGTTCCAGTTCCGCGCACCGTCGGACCCGGGCCGCTATCCGTATCTCTGCACATTCCCCGCGCACTGGCGCGTGATGAACGGCATCCTGAATGTTGTCGCGCCTCAGGGGCGTGGCGGGCGAGGGGGACAATGAGTTGGCTCAGGGCTCGAGGCTCAGGCTCAGGCAAGAGCCTTGAGCTCCTAGCCGATCGACGAGGATCTCAGGCAGCTGACGCTTGTTCGTGCTGAGATGAAGCTCGCGTGTGCCCACGCGCCGTATCAGCAGCGCCTGCGGCCCGAGCGCCGCGCGAAGTCGCGGCGCGAGAGCGCTTGGGGGTGGGGCCCCAAGCGCATTGAGTAATGCAGACCAGATCTCACTAGAAACACACTGAGGGATAGCCCGTCTATGTCCACTGACAAGAAGATCCGCGTCGCGATCATCGGCCTCGGTTTTGGCGCCGAGTTCATTCCCATCTACCAGCGCCATCCGAACGCCGAGATGTACGCGATCTGCCGGCGCGACAGGAAAGAGCTCGACGCCGTGCGGCGACCGCTTCGGCATCAAGACGCGGTACACGAGCTACGACGACCTGCTGAAGGATCCCAACGTCGACGCCGTGCACATCAACTCGCCGATCGCCGACCACGCGCCGCAGTCGATCGCGGCGCTCAAGGCCGGCAAGCACGTGGCCAGCACGGTGCCGGCGGCGACGACGATCGACGAGTGCCGGCAGATCGTCGAATGGCAGCGCAAGAGCGGCAAGGTCTACATGATGATGGAGACCGTCGTCTACAGCCGCGAATACCTGTTCGTCAAGGAGCTGTACGACAAGGGCGAGCTCGGGCGGATCCAGTTCATGCGCGGCAGCCATCAGCAGGACATGGACGGCTGGCCGGGCTACTGGGAGGGCTTTCCGCCGATGCACTACGCGACGCACTGCGTCAGCCCGTGCCTCGCACTCCTCGGCAAGCACGCCGAGCACGTCGTCTGCCACGGCTCGGGCCGGATCGACGAGCACCTGATCGCCGAAGTACGGCAGCCCGTTCGCGATCGAGACGGCGACGTTCAAGCTGCGCGATTCGGACGTCGCGGCGGAAGTCACGCGCAGCCTGTTCGACACCGCGCGGCAGTATCGCGAGAGCTTCGACGTCTACGGCTCGAAGAAGTCGTTCGAGTGGCAGCAGGTCGAGAACGAAGAGCCGGTCATCCACACCAAGAGCACCACGGAGAAGCCGCTGACCGAGGCGCAGATTCCCCAGCGCGTGAAGGTGCCGGACTACGCGCACCTGCTGCCCGAACCGATCCAGAGGTTCACGCAGCCGGCGGCCATCCAGGACGCCGAGCATCTGTCCTTCCTCCAGGGCGGCGGCCACGGCGGATCGCATCCGCACCTGGTCCACAACTTCCTGCTGGCGTGCGTGGGCGAGAAGGCCGGCGATGCCGGACGCCGAAACGTCGGTCAACTGGACGATGGTCGGGATCTGCGCGCACCAGTCGGCGCTCAAGAATGGGGAGAAGATGGTGATTCCGAGATTCTGAGAGGATGGGCTCGGGCTCAAGGCGGCTCAGGGCTCAAGGCAGCTCAAGGCTCAGGGAAAAGCATGATGATCCCAGTCGGCGGGTTGGCTAGAGCCTAGAGCCAAGAGCCGAGAGCCTGTGCTACAGTCAAACCCTTGTCCTGGCCGCTACTTCCCCCTTCCTACGAGCGTCAGCACGGGCACGCCGAGCGCATTGAGCTGGCGGGCGATCGGCGCATCCGGGAACGGAACAAGATCAGCTACCGGTTGGCGCACTGGCCGATCTGGATCTGGGTGTTCTTCATCGCGCCCGGACCGCTGACCTTTGACCTCTTCGCGCACGGATTCGACGCGCGGATGGCGCTCTGGCTGTTGGCGGTGCTCATTGCGACCGGGATCGCGGGCGTGCGGGTACCCTGCCCGGCGTCGAACCGAGGCCCTACATCATCCGATTCACCGAGGATCGTCCCAACCCCGTCTATAGGCGGGTGTGTTACACCGTTGCCTGGAGCGAAGTGATCGCCTTCGCGCTGCTGAACATTGCCGGGCTTGTCACCGCCATCGTGACTGGCACCTGGCGCTTGCGGCAGCTCTACGACGTCGCGTATTTCCCGATCGTCGCGGTCGTCTGGGTGCTCGGTGCGCTCGGCCTTCTCCCGCGGGTGAAGCCGTCGACGCAGGGCGAGGGTCACGAGCGCCGCTATTTCTATGGATCGGTCTGGGCGGTGGCGATCGCGCAGCCGATCCTCGGCGTGCTGTGGAAGGTCCTGCCCCAGACCCGCGCGTCCGACGCGGTCAAGCTCGTCGTGTTCGTCGCCATCCTGGCCTACGTCGGCAACCTCGCGCGCCGCGGCCTGCTGCCGCGCACGAGACCAATCGTTCCCGGAGAGCTCGCGGTGTCGGACTGACAGTTCGGCTCGAGGATCAGCGCCAAGGCGGCTCTAGTACTAGCAGGCTGCTGAAAAGGGGGGCGCTCTCTCCGCGCTGCGGTAACCCGCGGCGTGGCGGCTCGCGGCTAGCTGTTGCTGGATGTCAGCCACGAGCTCCGAGTGAGCACCCGCCAGCAGGCAGCAGCGAGCCGCGCGCTGCGGATAGGTCTCGGCTTCTGGCTCTCTGGGCTCTCGGCTTTGGGCTCTAGCAAGATCCCCGAGCAAGTGGTCGAAGGGTTTCCTAGAGCCCAGAGCCCAGAGCCGAGAGCCTGCCCTACAAGAGGTAGGATCGGCCTATGGCCCAGATCGACGACCGCGGCATCATCGTCAGTTGTCCCTCCTGCGGGCAGCGCAATCGCGTGCCCTTCGGTCACGAGGCCGCTCAGGCGACGAAATGCAAGAAGTGCGGCGCGCTCCTGCCGGCCACTGCCGAGCCCGTCGAAGTGCCAAGCGCCGAGGTCTTCGACGCTCTCGTCAATGCCTCGACACTGCCGGTGGTGGTGGATTTCTGGGCGCCCTGGTGCGGGCCCTGCCGCATGGTTGCGCCTGAGCTCGCGCGCGTCGCCGCGGCCAACGCCGGGCGCTACCTCATCGTCAAGGTGAACACCGACGCGGTACCAGAGCTCGGCGATCGATTCAGTATTCGATCGATCCCGACGATGGCCGTCTTCGATGGAGGCCGCGAACGATCGCGGACATCGGGCGCCCGTCCCGCAGCCGACATCGAGGCATTCATCGCCCAGGCCGTCGGGCGGTAAGAGCAAGGCTCAGGGCTCAAGGCTCAAGGCTCAAGGCTCAGGCAAGATCTTCGAGATCGTGGTCTAAGGTTTTGCCTGAGCCCTGAGCCCTGAGCCCTGAGCCCTGCCTTAGTGTTAGCATTTCCACATGCCCCGGGCTTCCTCGGTTCACCCTGCCACGGATCTGGCCCGGCGCCTGGAAGCGTTTGTCGTCGAACGCTTTCCCTTCGCCGTGGCTCCTGTTCGCGCCGCGTTCGACGCGTGCAAGTCATCGGTCACGTCCGACGAACCGTCGCTCGACCCGCTGCGCGCGGCGTTCGAAGCGGCCCTCCGGACACGCCTGCAGAACCTGGCGCCGACCGAGCGACTGGAGACCACGCCCGGCGTCGAGGCGGCGCAGCGCTTCCAGCATGCGATCGACGATCTCGTGGATGCGTGCGACGGATTCCTCCATCGCGCGGCGATCCGGGCCTCCCTGACACCGGACGAGCGCCGCGAGATCCTGCGCGGTATGGTGCTGACCCGTGCGACCGACAACCGGTTGAAGACTCTCTTCACCGGCGGGGAAGTGCGCTACGGCGACGCGTCGTTTCAAGGCAAGGGATTCCGTTCGCTCGGGCAGGAGGCGATCTACGCCGCGGGAATCCGGCTGCGCCGCGGCGACACATTCCGTGACGGCAACGCGTGGCGTGGCGACGTGATCGCGCCAATCATCCGCGATCTCGGTGCCACGCTGGCCATGCGGCCGGACGCGGAGACGGTCCGCATGGTGATGTCGGCGCAGATGGGAAAGGCCGGCCCACCGATGCACGGCAAGGATCTGCACCTGGGCGACATGACATGCGGCATCCTGCCCGCCGCGGCGCCGCTCGCCATCGGGGCCTTGACGCTCACAGGCATGGCGTTTGCCTTTGCGCGCGATGGCAGCGGCCGTGTCGTCCTGACCTTCATGGGCGAGGGCGGGACGTCGCTCGGCGAGTGGCACGAGGCGATCAACCTGTGCGCCGTGCGCAGGCTACCGGCCGTGTTCGTCGTCGAGAACAATCAGACGGCGCTCTCGACGCCCGTCCGCGAGCAGTCGGCGGCGCGCGTCTTTGCCGACAAGGCCTCCGGGTACGGCATGCCCGGGATCACGATCGACGGCACCGATCCAGACGAGATCGCCGCGACGTTTGCGTGGGCCGTCGAACGCGCACGCGCCGGGCGCGGTCCGACTCTGATCGAGCTCATCTCGATGCGCATGTGCGGGCACGCGCATCACGACGACATGCTCTACCTCGGCAAAGATCCGCAGCCGGGCTGGGAGTATCCACCGCTCCATGCGTCGGGCTATGCGAATCCCGACCTCTATGCGTTCTGGTCGTCGCGCGATCCGCTTCCCGGCTACGCGACACGGCTGCTGGCCGAGGAGATCATCGACAAGGGGGAACTCGACCGCCTGAAGGCCGAGTGCGAGGCCATCGTCGAGTTCGAGGCGCAGGAGGTGATTGCCGCCGCGTGGCCGCGAGCCCAGCTGGCCGGCGAGGGCGTGGTCGCGGGAGAACCTCCGCGTCAGCGGATCGAAGTGCTGGATCCGCACGTCCGGCTGCACCTCGAGACCGACCCCTCTCTTCCACCGCTCGAAACGGGCCCCGCGTTCGATCGTTCGGGCAGGACGCTGCTCGAGGCGGTGATGCTCGGCGTCGGGGATGCCTTGCGTGCCGACCCCGCGGTCTTCGTCTTCGGCGAAGACGTCGGTGGGTCGTACGGCAACGCTTTTCTGCTGCTCCGTCCGCTCCTCGAGGAATTCGGCGCTCGCATCATCAACTCGCCGCTCGCCGAGAGTGCCGTACTCGGCGCGTGCGTCGGCGCCGCGCTCGCGGGCCTCCGGCCGATCGGCGAGATGCAGTTCAACGATTTCGTGGCGACCGGGTTCAACCAGCTCGTGAACAACGCCGCCAAGATTCGGTACCGCTGGGGTGGATCGGTACCGATGGTCGTGCGCATGCCATGGGGCGGCCTGCGCCACGCCGGTCCGTACCACAGCCAGAACACCGAAGCCTGGTTCTACCGGACGCCCGGATTGAAGATCGTCGTCCCCTCGACGCCCGCCGACGCACGCGCGCTGATGGCAAGCGCGGTGGCCGATCCGGATCCGGTCCTGTACTACGAGCACATCGCGCTCTACCGCGACCCACGGATCAAGCAGGTCCTCGCCGACGAGCCGCCGGCGCCGATTCCGATCGGCCGCGCCGCGCTGCGGCGCGAGGGCGACGATCTGGTGATCATTTCGTACGGCGCATACGTGCACGCCGCGCTGCGGGTGGCGGAGCGGCTCGCGGCCGACGGCATCCAGTCGAGCGTGCTCGATCTGCGATCGCTCGCGCCGCTCGACCGCGAGGCGGTGCTCGCCTGCGCGCGTCACTGCAGCCGCGTCCTCATCGTGCACGAGGACTCGCGCACCGGTGGGATTGGCGAGAGCCTGGCGGCGATCATCCAGGAAGAAGCGTTCGAATCGCTCGACGCCCCGGTCCGCATCCTCGCGGCCCTCGACACGCCGGTGCCCTACGCTCCGACGCTCGAGGCCGCGTTCCTGCCATCTGACGAGGAAATCGAGCGCGCCGCGCGGCTGCTGATGGCCTACTGAGCCCGCCAGGCTGGACGCTCACTGAGATCAAGACTGTCACGGCAACCAATCACGAAGATGCGACGATCACGACGACCACGAAGAAGAAACTACCGTGGCGGGGCGAAGCTAGATCCCGCGTGATCTCCAAGAGGATCGCCATCGTCCTGCAGACCCCCAGGGACAGGCAGTCGTCGGTCCTGCTGACCTATCAGGACCTGGCCGCGGAGCTTACCCGCCGCGGGCACCTGGTGACGATCCTCACGCCGGAAGACTTTCCCGCGTCGCGGCGGGCGGCCGGGCGCTTCACTCCCTTCGTCTATCCGTTCGTGGTTCGCAGCTGGATGAAGCAGCAGGGGGTCGGCTGCGATCTGGTGGTGTTCCACAGCTACTCGGGGTGGCGCGCAGTCGCCTCGGCGGACGGCGTGCCGACCGTCATCGCGTTCCACGGCCTCGAGCCGCTCTATCACGAGGCGTTGCTCGAAGCGTCGGAGCAGTCGGGTGGGTTGAGCTGGCGCTACCGGCTGCTGCAGGAGCGGCTCATGCCGTTGATGCTTCGGACCGCCTGCCGACGTGCGACCCGGGTGATGTGCCTGAATTCGCTCGAGCGGGACTATCTGGTGCGTCGTGGCTGGGTCACCGCCGATCGCGTGGACGTCGTCTTTCACGGCGTGCCGCCCGAGTTCTCTCTCCAGGAACGTCCTCCGCGCCAGGCGCACACACTGCTGTTCGTGGGACAGTGGCTGCCGATGAAGGGCACCGAGTATCTGCGCGACGCGTTCACGGAGCTCGCTCACCGCCACGCCGATCTACGGCTGATTTGCGCAGGAACGCTCGCGCCCGCCGACGAGGTGCTGGCCGGCTTTCCGCCCGTGGTGCGTCCGCGTGTGACGGTCATCCCGCGTCTCGAACGGCTCGCGCTCGTCGACGTCTATCGAGAGGCCGACATCATGGTCGCGCCGAGTCTGTACGAGGGGTTCGGCGTGGCGCTCGTCGAAGCGATGGCGGCGAGGCTGCCGATCGTGACCACGCGCGTGGGGGTGGCCGCCGACGCGCTGACCGATGGCGAGAGCGCCCTCATCATCCCGACCCGCCACGCGCAGGCGATCGTCGGCGAAGTCGAACGGCTGCTCGCCGACCCTGCTCTGCGCGAGCGGCTCGGTGAAGCCGCGGCGGACGTCGCCACGCACTATCGCGAGGCGGCCGCTGTCACGGATCTCGCCGATCGTCTGATTCGCATCGCCCGACGTCGCGACTCGTGAGTCGAGTCTTTAACGTACGCTGCGACGAGAGCAGCCGGCCCAAGACGAGGGCCGACCCTGAGTCATTACCGTCCAACTGGTGCTGTCCGATTCCTGATGGCGGTCAGCGGCTGTTCGTTCGCCGTGCCCCGGGAACGACAGCGAGGAATGCTTTCCATCACCCTTTGCGGTGGGTCATGATATTCTCTCTCCACAAGGGAGAACACAGGTGCCCACCAAGGTCAACATCGTCCTGGACGATGACGTAAAAGCCGATCTCGATCGCCTCGTCAAGAGCGGGATGCGGAGCCGCGTCATCAACACGGCGGTCAGGCGCGAGATGCTGATCCTGCGTCGGCAGCGTGCAAGCCAGCGCCTGGACGAGCTGAGAAAAACGACCAAAGCCGTGGCGACGTCGGAACTTGTCAAGCTGGTTCGACACGATCGAAGCCGATGATGGCCGACCAGTTGGTGGTGCCTGACGCATCGGTATTGTTGAAGTGGGTCCTGCGATCGGACGACGAAGAGGATAGAGGTCGGGCCCTGGCGCTCAAAGCCGCGTGGCTCGCCGGATCCTGTCAGATTGTTGTGCCGACCCTGTGGGCGTTCGACGTGGGCAACGTCCTGGGTCTGAAACAGCCGCGGACCGCGAGCACCTTGTTGAGGGCCATGCTGGATCTCCAGCTCCCGGAAGAGCCGCCGGCGGCCTATACCACACAGATCTTTCAGCTGATGCTCGACCACCGTGTGACCTGTTACGACGCCGCGTATCACGCCTTGGCGATTCTTCGCGGAGGCACGATGTTGACCGCCGACCGCCGCTATGCCAGGAAGGCCGCGCGGGCCGGCCATCTCCGGCTGCTCGCGGATTGGGAGCCGCCGTCAGTGAAGACCCCAGACAACGCCGCTGAGCACGAATAGTCCAAGCCGCAGGCTGAGCTTCTCCTTCACTCCTTCTGAGTCCAGCTCGAGCGTAGTCGCGTGTGTACGGTTCGCATCGCGCGGCGGCGATCAGGCGCCCTGGCACATCTGGCAGACCGCGCCGAACAACGGCTGGAGCGCCTGGGCGTCGCTCGGCGGTTGGATCGACATGCTGACCATCGCCCAGAACACGGCCTGACGCACCGAACTCCCGCCGCGGCGCCGCCTGCCTGCTTCGGCCGGCAGCACTTCCCGCCTGAACGCGAACCCCGCGTGACCTCTGCGACACGCGGGGTCTCCTCTACCGCACGCGTCATCTTCCATCTTCCCGGACGAAGGCTTGCCAGCCACACGCGCCGCGAGCAGCGACAACGCCAACCTCACGACGAGCCACGAGTGGGCGAGCCGCGCTCACTTCATCGCCACGCCATGCGGCCTCGCGGGCCCTGTCGCAAACGCGGTGTCGAAATCCAGATCGAAGCGCCGGTCGAGGGCGAGACCATTCTTGAACACTCTGATCACGCGAACGTGATGATCCCCCTCGAAGTGAATCTTGCCGAAGTCGTCTTCGTTGAGGAAATAGTCGCTGACCACCAGGCGCTTGTCATCGTCGGTGAGCGCAATCATGTGCGGACCCGCATCCACACCCAGGTTGACGATCCCGGCTTGAACGGGATGCTCGGGATCGCTGACGTCGAGCATCCCGACCTGGCCCGCCTGGAACAGCGCAAAGATCAGGCGGTCCCCGGAGCGCGGCATGGCCATGAGCTGCGTCATCCCGCCGCGCACGGGAACCGGCACGTGCGGCACGATCGTCTCGCAGTCGAAGACGGCGTGCGCCGTGCCGTTCCTGGTGTCCACGAGATACACGAACCCGTCGAACATCCCCGCGGTGAAGGCGCGTCCGAGCGGATCCCTGGGGATCAACTTGACATCCATGGTACCGAGCGCGGTCGGAATCTCAATCGTGCGGACAATCGACCGCTTGCGAAGATTCCAGACGCGGATGATCCCGCGCAGAAGCGGATCGCCAGGGACCACGTTCAGCGAGCTGGCCGGCATCATGAAGTCCGACGTCACCATCAGGTTGAGGTCGGGACGGGCCGAGATGCCATGCGGGTTGAAATCATGCTCCGGGGGATCGGCAGGCCATTCTCCAATCAGGCGCAGATTGGCGTCGAACTCGGCCACGCGACCGGGCGTCCCACCGCTGTGGGAGCCCATCTGCGTCACCAGGAACCCCCCTTCCTTCAACGGCAGGAAGTCGTCTGTGATGTTCGAGAGCGTACCGCTCGTCGAGAACATGAACTTCGGCCGGCGAGGCTCAGACACGTCGAAGAAGAAGATGCTGTCCTGTGCACGCAGGAGCGCCAGCAGTCCGCCACAGGCCAGGACGTTCTTGTCGGCGGACAGATGGCAATGGTGCGGCTCATTGCCGGCCCCCCCCGGCCCTGGAACGGGGACGGTCCTGATGACCCTTCCATAGCGAGGCGAGTCTTCGTCGAAGTCGATGACGGCAAGGAAGTCGGGGGCGACCCGCGCCTGGTCGCCGGTCCAGACGTAGAGGGTCCTGGCTTTGCGCTCATCGTGCTCGTCGTGCTCGTCGTGCTCACCATGGCTGTCATGTCTGGCGAACTGCTGTGCTCCCGCGAGGAACGGAACCAGCACGGCCAGCGTCCACATCCGGCTGACACCACGCGGTTTCTGATTGAGGCTCATAGTGCTCCTTGTCTGCTGCTCCCGGCAGCCCGGTTCGATCGGTCGCGCGATGGAGCACTGATACGCGCGGCATCCGCCGCGGGTCAATTCCCGCGAGATTCCCGGACGGTGAAATGTTGATTCCCGAGTTGACGGCGGGATTGCAAGCCCGACCGTTCGATGGGAAGACGAGGGCTACGGCAGCCCGATCTGGCGGAGGAGTTTCTGAAAACGCGGATCTGTCCGCAGCTCGTCGAAATCCGGCTCCACGTTCAGGCTGACAAAATCAGAGCACCGGCGTTCGGAGCACGCTTCGAGGAGCGCCAACGCCTCATCCGTATCGCCACTCTGCGCATACGCCCGGGCAGCCGTGACGAGCGCCCCGCTCTTCTCGAACGTCTTACCGGTCTCGCGCAGGATCGCCTGGAACCCTTCGCGCTCGAACGTGCGGCCGATGAGGCGCGCCTGCTCTGGAGTGGCCAACGACTGACGCAGCGCGACCGCCTCCTTGAATTCACCCTTGTGCCGCAGCGAACCCTCCAACCAGAAGAGGGCCAACGCAAAACCGGGATCCAGCTCGAGCGTCTTCCGGGCTTGCGCGATCGCCTCATCGTAGCGGCGGGCGCGGTACAGCGCTCGCGCGAGGTTCGCGTTGACGATGACGGAAAGTGGGTCGAGTTCCAGGGCCCGCTGGTGTTCGGCAATCGCCTCCTCGTGCCGGCCGAGGACCGTCAGGTAGCCGCCATGCCAGTTCCGGCCCAGGGCATCATTGGGATTCAGCTCGAGTCCACGTCGAAACTCGCGGTCGGCGCCGGCCCAATCCCAGTCGTACCACGTGTGCGCCGTGGCCATGGCGTAGTGGGCGCTTGCCAGCGTTTCGTCCAACTGCAGGGCTGTTGCGGCCGCTGCCTTGCCGCGTGTCAGCGCCTCCTCGGTCGGGACAGCGCCGTACGCGCCCGCGACCAGGTACGTTTCCGAGAGGCCCGAATAGGCGGCCGCGAACTCCGGGTCGTGCTCTATCGCCCTGTTGAAGTGCTCGATGGCCTCCTGCCAGCCCCGGCTCGTGTATTTGTAAAAGGCGTAGCGTGCTTTGAGGTATAGGCCGTACGCCTCCGGCTTCACGACCCGGGCCCGATCGAGAGGCTTCACGAACACATTGATCCGCCGGGCGATGTCGGTGGCGAGCGAGCGCTGGAGATCGAGGATGGAGCTGACATCGCGCTCGTACGCATCGGCCCACAAGTGCATGTCGGTGGACACCTGGATCAACTGCGCTGTGACCCGCACGCGGTTGCCGGCGTAGGTCACGGTGCCCTCCACGACCGCGTCCACGCTCAACTCACGCCCGATCTCCTTGACGCTCTTCTTCGTCCCCCGGTACTGCATCACGGACGTGCGCGACGTGATCCGGGTGCTGCCCATCTTGGCCAGGTCGGTGATCAGCGCGTCGGTCAACCCGTCGGCAAAGTACTGTTGTTCAGGGTCGTGTGACAGGTTTTCCAGCGGGAGTACCGCGAGAGCTGCAATCCGCGTAGGAGCGCCGGCCCGGTGTCGCACGCCACCGATACCGGCGGCAATCGCGATACCGATGCCAGCGGTCAGCACGACCGCCAGCGGCACCCATCGTCGCAGGCTCGACGCGCGGGGCGGCTCGGGCATCGGGGCCGCTTCGGCATCCTCGCCTGTACTCGTCACGGGTGCGATAAACCGGTACCCTTTGCGCGGCAGCGTCTCGATGAAATGCGGCTGTTCGGCCGAATCTCCCAGCGCTTCCCTGAGATGGTTGATCGCCTTGTTCAGGCCGCGATCGAAGTCGACAAAGGTCCCGGCCGCCCACAGGCGTCCGGCCAGTTCTTCGCGTGTGATGAGTTCGCCAGGGCTCTCCAGCAGCGCCAACAGGAGCTGGACCGATTGGTCGCGGAGCGGCGTTCGGCGGCCTGCGTGGGATAGTTCGCCAGTACGAGCGTCGACGGTGAATGCCCCGAACTGGTAAACACGTGCGGTCTTGACGCCGGTCCCCATCGGCTGTACTTGCGCAGCGTAGCAAACTTATCACCGGTCGCTCTCGAGATTCGCCGTTCATGCCTGCCAATGCCGCCGAGCTGGCTTCGCGTTCGTCAAGGCTGCCGTACACTGGGTGACTCAGAAAACACGAGGAAGGGACATTCCAATGGCCGACACCGAGATCCAACTCACCCTCAAGGGGCGCGAAGAGACTGAGGCTCGACTGCCGGCCGTGTTGCAACCCGCGGCACGCTCGATCGGGAAAACGGAAGACCCGTTCCTGCCGTCAGGCTATCTGACTCCAAAAAAGACCTTCGACGTCAGTATCAGCGCGCGCAGCGGCACCGAGGACGTCGCCGAGCGGCAGCACGCAGCGCGAGCCGATGAGGTCGTGGTCCTGGAACTCGCCGATGGCGGCACTTTCATCACCAGCGCCCGGCGGCTGCGCGAGACACTGGCGCTCACGCACCCCGAATTGCTCGGCCCGAACGGAGAGATGCAGCTCGAGAAGCTGCGTGCTGAGGGTGCTGCGCCGCGCGGATTCCTGACGGACGCGGTCGGCGGGCTGGTGAGCAAGGTATTCACCTTGCTTGTCGGCGAAAAGAACGACGCGATCATCGAGGACGCCCTGGGCGATGTCGGCAACGCGGCCGCGCTCGGCGTCTCCTGGGCCGGCACCAAGGCGCTGATGTGGGCCATCGAGAAACGCCTCGAACAGCCGGAAGGTCTCTATCGCTGGACCGGTGCGAGCGGCGTTGCGGACGATCTCGAGACGGTGAATTTTGCAAAGGTGCCGGCCGCGGAAATGACCACGAAGCCGCTCCTGGTGTTCATCCATGGCACCGGGTCGAGCACGCTCGGCAGCTTCGGCGACCTGCGCGCCGGCGATCGTGAGCTGTGGGCTGCGCTCGAGAGCAAGTACAGGCGGCGGCATCTACGCCTTCGAGCACCGCACGCTGTCCGAAAGCCCGATCGAGAACGCGTTGGACCTGGCGAACGCGCTGCCCGCCGGCGCCCAGATCAGCCTGGTGTCGCACTCGCGCGGCGGGCTGGTGGCCGACCTGCTGTGCCTGGCGGACTTCGACCCGTTGATCGACAGTTATCGAATACGCGTTCACGGGCACCGGCGACGCCGACCAGGCCGAAGCCGAGCGCGTGCTGAAGCGAGCTCGGCACCGCGCATGCCGAGCAGCGCGAGCAGCTGCGCGAGCTGGCCGAGGCGTTGCGCGACGGCAGCTCGTGGTGCAGCGCTATGTGCGAGCCGCCAGCCCGGCCCAGGGCACGCTGCTCGCCAGCGGCAACTTCGACCTGTTCCTGTCGGGCCTGCTGACGCTGATCGGCCAGGTGCCGTTCTTCTTCGGCAGTCCGTTCTACTCGGCCTTCAAGCGGGTCGTGCTCGAGATCGCGAAGAACCGCACCAACCCGCACCTCGTGCCCGGCATCGAGGCGATGCTGCCCGACTCGCCGATGGCGAGGCTGCTGCGCGACGCGCCGGCTTGCGGCGTGAAATCGAGATGGCGGTGATCGCCGGCGACATCGAAGGCGGCAACCTGCTGAAGCGCCTCGGTGTGCTGCTCACCGACTTCCTGCTGTTCGACAACGTCGACAACGACCTGGTCGTCGACACGCCGGCGATGCTCGCCGGCATCGCGCCGCAGGCCGCGTCGCGCGTGCTGTTCGACCGCGGCGCCGACGTCTCGCACTTCCGCTACTTCACCAACCAGGACACGCGCGTCGCGCTGCGCGACTGGCTCGTCGTGCCGAAGCCAGACGCGCTCGACATGCTTCCGCGCGCTGCCCGACCGCTTCGAGGACCTGCAAGCGTCTGGTAGCGCGCGTCCAGTCGTGGCGTCGCATGATGCGGCCGATCGGCCGGTCGTCGTCGTGCTGCCCGGCGTGATGGGCTCGCACCTGCGCGTGAACGGCAAGGATCGCGTGCTGGTTCGACCCGCTCGACATCGCGGACCGGCGGGCTGGACAAGATCGCCTGGGGCAGGCCGGGTATCGAAGCCGAGGAGCTGTTCGGCATGTTCTACGGCAAGCTGTGCGAGCACCTGGCGGAGAGCCACCGCGTCGAGCGCTTTCCCTACGACTGGCGTCAGCCGCTGGACGTGCTCGCCGAGCGGCTCGGCGAGTTCCTCGATCGGCTGATAAAGCAGACGACGCAGCCGATCCGGCTGCTCGCGCACAGCATGGGCGGGCTGGTGGTGCGCGCCTGCATCCACAAGCGCCGCTCGGTGATGGACGCGCTGATGCAGCGCGACGGCGCGCGCCTCGTCATGCTGGGCACGCCGAACCAGGGCGCGCACTCGATGGTCGAGAACCTGCTCGGCAAGGGCAACACGTTGCGCACGCTGGTGCGTCTGGACGCGAGGCACGACATGCAGGAAGTGCTGCGACATCGTCGCCGGCTTCCGCGGCGCGCTGCAGCTGCTGCCAAAGCCCGGCTTCAAGGACACGTTCCAGGGCCAGCCCGACGGCGGCGACGTGCACGACTACCAGAAGGCCGAGACCTGGGTCGAGTTCAAGGCCCAGGTGCGCGACTTCTGGTTCGGCGACGGTCAGTCCGGCACGCCCGAGCAGGTACGTGCTCGATGCCGCGAGCTGGCTGTGGACGGCCGACGGCACGGGCGCACCCGCGCTGCCGCCCGAGTACGAGAAGAAGAGCGCGTATGTCTTCGGCGTGGCGCGCAACACGCCGTGCGGCGTGCGCGAGGAACGGCGGGCGCCTGAAGATGGTCGGGACGACGCGCGGCGACGGCACCGTGACCTGGGAGTCGGGCCGCATCGGCGGTATCGGCCAGTTCTTCTACATGCCGGCCGAGCACGGCGACCTGCCTGCGACGAAGGAACACTTTCCGGCCCTGGTCGAATCTGCTGACCTCGGGCACCACCGCGCGGCTTGTCGACGCAGCCGCCGGCGGCGCGCGCGATCGAGCAAGCCGCAGCCGGTCAGCTACGACGCCGGCCCGCCGACCGCCGACGACGCCGACGCCCTCGAGCGCCGGCTGATGGGCGGCTCGCTGCGCAACCGCGTCGGCGCCGCGCCCGAAGCGCCGGCTCGAGGTCGCGGTCAAGGCGATGGACCTGCGCTTCCTGTCGGAGCCGATCCTGGTCGGCCACTACGAGCAGGACCCGATCGCCGGGCCGCAGAGGCTGATCGACCGCGAGCTGCTCGACGGCGACCTGAGCGAGCGCCATAGCCCTGGGCCTGTACGCCGGACCGCGGGGCACCGCGATCGTGGTGCTGCGCGTGCCCAACGTGAGCAGGACCGCCAGCGCGGCAGTCTGAGCGGCGCGGTGGTCACCGGTCTCGGGCGCCTACGACGGCGCGCTGAGTGTCGGCGACCTGACCGACGCGGTGCGCACCGGCGTGCTGCGCTACCTGCTGCAGGTGGTCGACGTGCTCGGCAAGGCCGACCGCGAGGTTGCCGCTGGCCACGCTGCTGCTGGGCTACAACTCGTCGGCCAACCTGACCGTCGGCGCCTCGGTCGAAGCGCTGGTGCGCGGCGTGATGGAGGCCAACGCAAAGTTCTACGAGACGACGCGGCTGAACATCCGCGTCGACCGGCTCGACATCGTCGAGCTCTATCGTCGACACCGCCATCACCGCCGTCTACGCGCTGCGCCAGATGCGCGGCCAAGCTCGCGCAGCATGCCGAGCAGCAGAGCACGCTGCTGGTGTGTCGTCCGGAGCTCGAACAGGGCGACGGCATGCGCCAGCGCCTGTTCGACGGCGGCAACCAGAGCTACTGGCCGCGCCTGCATGGTCACCGACGCCGATCGGCGACGACGATTGCCCGCCGGAGTGCACTGCGTCGCGCTGGCCGCCGGAGTATCACGAGGACCCGGGTGAAGGTGACGAAGACGATGCGGGTGGTAACGACGGCAAGGCCAATGGCGGTCGACCTGCACGGGTGCTCCAGTACCGTGCTGGCTGATAACTTGCGCTTCCTCTACGTCGGCCAGCGCGCGCGCGCCGAGTCGGTGGTGCAGCAGCGACAGCCGGGGCTGATCGAGACGCTGGTGCGCCAGCAGATCCACATCACCGCGTGGCAGGAAGACATCGGCCGCATGCTGTTCCAGCTGATGGTGCCGCACGACTTCAAGGACGCCGCGCGCCAGTTGGACCGCGTCGTGCTGGTGGTCGACAGCTACACCGCCAACCTGCCGTGGGAGCTGATGCTCGCCGACGACCCGAACCGCGGCGGCGAGAAAAGTCGCCCGCTGGCGGTGCGCACGCCGGTCGTGCGCCAGCTGTCGTCGACGCGCTTCCGGCGCCAGGTGCGCCAGGCGATAGCGCGCACGGCGCTGGTGATCGGCAATCCGTCCGTCGACGGATTTCGAAGTCGCATTCCCTGGACCCAAGTCGCGACCCAAGCCAACGACTCCAGCCGCTGCCCGGAGGCCGAGACCGAGGCGGAGGCGGTGGCGGACTTGCTCGAGCGACCTGGGCTACAGCGTCCCGCGGCCAGTCATCGGCGACGACCAGACGGCCAGCGACGTGCTCGCGGCGCTTTACCGCCAGCCGTATCGTGTTCTGCACATCTCGGCGCACGGCGTGTTCGACCTGCTGCATCGCGACGGGCGCCGTCGCAGCGGCGTGGTGCTCTCCGACGGCCTGCTCATCACCGCCGCCGAGATCGAGGCGATGGAGACCGTGCCCGAGCTCGTCTTCCTCAACTGCTGCCACCTCGGCTCAGTCGATGCACCGGCGGACGCGACGGCAACAAGCTCGCCGCCAGCATCGCGCGCGAGCTGATCGAGATCGGCGTGCGCTGCGTCATCGTCGCCGGCTGGGCGGTCAACGACGAGTAGGCGCAGCTCTTCGGCGAGACCTTCTACGAGCATCTGCTGTTGCGGCGACGGCCGTTCGGCGACGCGGTCTTCGAGGCGCGCAAGGCGGTCTGGAACGCAAACAAGCGACGACATCACCTGGGGCGCGTTCCAGGCCTACGGCGACCCGGGCTGGCGGGCCGAGCCGCGCGGCGACCGCGCTGGCGGCGGCGAAGATGGTGGCCGGTACGCATCGCCCGACGAACTGCTCGACGAACTGGCGCGCATTCGCGTGGACCTTGCGCGCAAGGCTGACCGCCAAACCGAGCGCGAGAGGCGCGCGCAGGTGCAAGCGATCGACGAGGTCCTCGAGAAGCGCTGTCCGCCAAGCTGGCTCGCGCAGCCGGGACTGCAGTCGGCGCTCGGCGCGACGTGGCGCGACCTGGGCGAGTTCGACCAGGCGCGCGCCGCCTTCCTCACGGCGATCCAGGCCGAGGACAAAGCGGGGCGCGTGCCGATCAGAGACATCGAACAGCTTGCCAACGTCGAGGCGCGCATGGGCGAAAAACTCGCCGATGAGGAGATTCGCGCTGCCGCGACGAAAGCCACAGGGAAGACAGACGACGAAGCCGCGGCCGTCACGAAGCCCAAGGGGACGTCGGCTGAATCACTGATTGACCTTGCGCTGACGCGCCTGGACGGGCTGGACCGGCTGGTATCCGCACAGGCCGACCCGGATCAACCGCCCAGCTTCGTGGTGAACGCCGAACGTGGGGCGCTGCGCGGCAGCGCATACAAACGTAAGGCAAGCCTGTATGCCCGTCGTCTGCTGACGGGAACCTTGAACGCCGATGAGGTGAAGGCCGCGGACCAGGCCATGCGTGCTGCCCTGGTCGCGAGCGTGCGAGCGTATCAGCATGCCGAAGGACGGCCTGGCGACAGCCGGTTCGCACCGTATGGCATCTTGAACCGATTGGCACTGGATGCGCTGACGCCGTGGAAGAACTCCGCAGAACGGGACGCCGCGGTCGCCCTGGCAGAGCAGTGCCGCGACTTCGCCGCCCAGGGCTTTCGCCCGAAGCTTCGTTTTGTGGGACGCGGTGATGCAGCCCGAGGCGTTGCTGATCGTGCGCCTGATCGACGGCAGCTTTGCCAAATCCGGCGATGCCGGGCAGGCGGTATTTGACGAGGTCGAGCGTGCCTACACCGACATGATATCGAGCATCACCATGAACCCTTCCCAACTCGACTCGGTAGTATCGCAATTTGAACTGCTCTCGAGGTTCTACGACGCGATTTGGCTGACCGAGCGAAATTCGGCGGGACTTGTGGTGGCCGACCGCCTGCTCGATCTCGCACGGCGGCTGCAGCCGGGGCGTCCCCAACGCGACGATCGGCCTCGCCATAGGGACGCCGCGTCGAGTGCCCCGGCGGCACCGCAACGGCGGCAATCGCCACTCGTGAAGCCTTCTCCGCCGACCAGACCCAATCAGGGCCGCAAGCGTGTCGGCAAATCGACCCGCAAGAAGTCTTGACCAGGCGCTACCAGGAGCCCTTGATGGTCAGGATCTCTGACCGTATACTCTTCAATCGGTGAAGGCCGCGAGGGTAAGTCCTCGTGGCTGTGGCATTGACGGGAGAAGACATATGGCCGGAAAGAAAGCCCTGTTCGTGGGCATCAATGAGTTCGCGAACTACGCGCAGTTCAGGCTCAATGGCTGCGTCAACGACGCAAAGGACATGGCGGCGCTGTACAAGGACTTGCTGGGCTTCAAAGCCAGCGAAACGACGATTCTCACCGATGCCCAGGCGACCAAGGCCAACATCATGGGCAACCTGAAGGCGATGGTCGCTGCGGCAAAGGCCGGCACACTCAACTCGCTGGTATTCAGCCTGTCGTCGCACGGTACCCAGATGAACGACACGAGCGGTGACGAGCCGGACGGGAAGGACGAAGCCTTCGTCCCCTATGACATCACCGAGAAGAGCGGCAGCTGGGACCGGAACCACATCATCAGCGACGACGAGTTTCACGACTTGTTTGCGCAGCTGCCGGCCACTGTGCTGCTCGAGGTTTATCTCGATACCTGCCACAGCGGCAGCGGCCTGCGCGGTGCGGAGTTCGGACTGCACGCGCCGAAGGCCCGCTTCGTCGCGCCGCCCGAACATGAATTCGGCAAGAAGACTGCCAAGATGCGGGGCTTCACCCTCCGCCGCGCCCCTTCACGGTCTGCCAAGAAGGTCGGTGCCAGCGCCAGCAAGGAAGGCGTCGCTGGCGCGCAACACATTCTCTGGACCGGCTGCAAGGCCAACGAGACCAGTGCCGACGCCTACTTCAAGGGTCGCTACAATGGTGCGTTCACCTACTATTACGTGAAGGTGATGCGCGACAGCAAGAACAAGCTGTCGCGGCAGGACGCGGTCGCCAAGATTCGCGCACTCCTGGAAAATGATTTCGCGCAAAACCCTCAGTTGGAGGGCAACGCGACGAACCGCGGACAAGCCATCCTCTATTGATGTGCTCGGACGGCGGATTCGACTAGAGAGAGCGGTCCTCGACGTCGAAGGTCACGTTCTCAATTCATACGTCGTCAGTGCACCGCCCAGACCTGCACGCCGTCGAGCTCGTGGTGGAGGCGCAGGCCCGGCGTGGCGGACACACGCTCCCGGAAGGCGGGCCAGTCGGGGATCTCCGAAGGCGTGAGCAGCACGAAGTTGACGCCCCACGCGCGCATCGCCGCGACACTTGCCTCTGACGGAAAGTCCGCGAGCGCGGCTCGACGTCTCTTCAGAATCGGCGGCATGAAGCCATCGCCGATCGGACCGAAGACGGTGCGCTGGCCGTGGACGGTCTTGTAGTAATCCTGCAGCGGCCGTGACGCCTGCTCGAGCGGCAGTTCGACCACCGTCACCGGCGGCTGCTGCGACAGCCAGACGTCGACGGCCCGCGGCCGGAGAGGCATGACGGCGACCTGGCTGTAGCTCTCGAGGAGCACCAGCGCAGCGAGCGCGGTCACCGCCGCGGCCGGCAGCCATCGGCCGCGCTCGCGCAATCGATTCAGGATCATCGATACGCCCCATCCTGCCAGGACCGCCGTCATCAGCCCCGTCCAGACGCCGAAGCGCGCCATGACACGCATGCCCGTCGTCATCGGCACGAAGACAAAGAGGAACATCGACGGCATCGGGATCGGGAGTGTTTGCTGCGCGAGGATCTGGGCACGCACCGGCTCGAGTGACGGAAACCACGACAAGGCCTTCGCGGCCAGGGCCACCATTGGCAGCGGCACCGGGAGCAGGATCTGCCGATCGCCCGAGTGCAGTGTCGGCCCCAACGCAATAGCGAACGAGACCGCCGCCACGACGAACAGGGCCGGCATCGCACGGTGGCGCCGGCCGAGGGCGACCGCCACGAGCGACAGCGTCAGTGCCGTGTACCCGAGCGACATCCCGCGCTCCACCCACTGCGCCGCTTCGACCGGGAACCACCGCTCCACAAAACCGCGCCACAGCGGGTTGAGCAGGTTGGGCAGCATGAAGTCGTAGAAGTTGATCGACCAGAACTCCATCTCGACGATGCCGCGCGTCAACCCGCCGCGCGAGCGCAGTTGCAGGTAAGGCATCAGAAACGGCAACACGAGCACGGCGGCCGTCATCGCGGCAATGGCCAGGCCGCGCCACCACGCACCAGTCCAGTGCTCGCGCCAGGGCCGGCTGCGCACGAGCGCGTAAAGGGGCAGCATCAGCCCGGCGGCGTACGCGTAGTACCACGAGCTCAGCGCGACCATCGCGGCGCACACGCCGAACACGGCCGCCCGGGCCGCGCTCTTCCGATCGAGGAACCGATCGAACGCCAGGAAGGCAAACGGCACCCAGTGCGTGCTCACCATGTGCAGGTGCCCGTGCACGTGCGCGAACCGGTACGGGAGGAACGCGGCCACGATGCCGGCCACGATGGCGCCGCCCGTGCTCCCCGTCAGGCGGTTCGTCCAGAGGTACGTGCCGAACCCGGTCAGGACGAACGTGAGCAGCAGCGTGACGTTGTACGCGACGACCGGCCCCCACAGCATGGTGATGGGAATCGCCGGGAACGTCGTCGCGGGAAAAAGCTCGCCGTTGGTGACGGCGTGTCCAACGGGATAGTAGGTGGTCGGATCGCGAAACGGCGAGATGCCAAGATCCACGATCGCGTGCTTCATCCACCAGAACTGGCGGATGCAGAACGCATTGTCCCCCTCGCCCCCAGCGGTCGACGTGACCGGGTCGCGGACGAGCGGGAAGGCCATGACGGCCGTCAGCAGCGTGAAAAGGGTGAGCGCGCCGAGGTGCCGGGCCCACTCCCGGCGCGAAGAGTCGTCGTTGGGTGCACCCGTCATCGGCGGCGGGCTGTGATGTTAGCACACGCGCCGGACG
The DNA here is from genome assembly GCA_963776315.1 of uncultured Acidobacteriota bacterium. GTDB lineage: Bacteria > Acidobacteriota > Vicinamibacteria > Vicinamibacterales > 2-12-FULL-66-21 > DATBJJ01. Next base: position 161,365 of record CAVZMJ010000018.1, on the reverse strand, counting down.
CGACTCCGACGCCGCGATCATTTGATGTACGTCAGCCGCCGCATCACGGTCCTCGAGTTCCTGTCCGCCCGATCGGACCGGCAAAAGGAGGCCTTCGACAACATACGCCGGGCGATCGAAGCCTATGACGTCGAGTGTATCGACACGCTCATCGGCGACATCGTGCCGCCGGCCGAGCTGATGAAGACGCAGACCGATCGCAAGATCGCGGCGCAGCTCGAACGGACCTACGACGCGCAGCGCGAGGCGCAGGTCAAGCGTCAGGCGCTCGAGCGCGAGACGGCCGTTGCCAACCTGCAGAACGAAGTCGTCAGGTCGGAACAGATGGTGCGCATCGCGCAGCAGAACGCCCTCGGCGCGGCGGAGTCGGCGCGCGGCGAAGCCAACGCCATCCGGCTACGTGCCGAAGGGCAGGCCGCGTCGGTGCGGGTCAACGGCGATGCCGAAGCGTCGGCGATCCGGGCGGTCGGCGCAGCCAAGGCCGAGGCCTACAAGCAGGGCATCGAGGCCGTCGGCACGGGCGGCTACACGGCCATGCAGCTCGCGTCGATTCTGGGCGAGAACAAGGTCAAGCTGGTGCCTGACATCGCCGTCAGTTCGGATGGCGGTGGAAACGGTCTGGTCACGGCCGTCCTCGCGCGGATGCTCGGTCAGAACGCTCGTGAATGACGTGCGGCAGGGTCACGACACCGGTCCGGGCGGATGATTGGTATATGTTGTCAGCAATTTTACCGTAAAATTGATGGCGATGTTTACACGCCGCCTGGAGCTGCCGGCGCGATCGTTCTTTCTGCTCGGCCCTCGCGGAACGGGGAAGACCACCTGGCTGCGGCAGACAGTGCCGGACGCCCTATGGTTCGACCTGCTGCGGACATCCACGTATCTGGAACTCAGCCAACGGCCCGATGCATTCCGGCAGCAGGTCGAAGCGCGACGGGGCGGATGGGTGGTGCTCGACGAAGTACAGCGTTTGCCCTCGCTCCTGAACGAGGTGCAGGCGCTCATTGCTGAACGCGGACGGACGTATCGCTTCGTCATGAGTGGATCCAGCGCTCGCAAGCTGAGGCGGCTGGACGTCAATCTGCTCGCCGGACGGGCGCTGAACCGTCAGTGTTTTCCGCTTACCGCCGCCGAGCTCGGATTCGACCTCGACCTCGACCGCGTCCTGCGGTTCGGACTGCTGCCGCAGATCCACGACGATCCCGACTACGCCGTCGATACACTCGACGCGTACGTATCGAACTATCTTCGCGAGGAGATCCAGCAGGAAGCGCTGGTGCGCCGGCTGGACAGCTTTGCGCGCTTTCTCCAGATCGCGGCGCTGATGAACGGTCAGGTGGCGAACGTGTCGAGCGTCGCGCGCGACGCCGCTGTGGCGCGACCGACCGTGCAGGGCTATCTCGCGACGCTGATCGATACGCTGGTTGGCGTCTGGCTGCCGGCCTGGCAGCGACGCGCGAAGGTCAAGGAAGTGGCCAGTCCGAAGTTCTACCTGTTCGATCCCGGCGTCGTGCGCGCACTCGCAGGTCGACTTCGCGAGCCTCTCGACGGATTGGAGCGCGGATTCCTGTTGGAGACCTGGATACTGCACGAGTTGCGGGCGGCGATCGCCTACCGCAATCTGGGCGGCGAGCTCCGCTTCTGGCGCACGCCGAGCGGCTCCGAGGTCGACTTCATCTGGACGCGCGGTTCGCGGGCAGTCGGGATCGAAGTCAAGGCGGCCGCCGAGTGGCGGCACGGGTCTGGTGACGCCCTGAAGTCGCTCGTCGCCGACCGAATCGTTCGCGCCGGCGTTGGCGTTTACACGGGCACACGCGAACTCAAGGATGGAGCCATCCGAGTCCTGCCGCTGATGGCATTCCTGAAGGAGCTCACCTCAGGCGGCATCCTTGGGTAAGCGTCGCTGCCCTGGGCCGAGAGAGTGACGCGCCTGGCCAGTGGTCAGCAGCCGCGCCATGTTCGATCAGCATTCCTGCCAGGAGTTCGCCAAAGAACAGTCAATAGGCCATCGACCGTTCGCTCATCCCGTGCTGCTATGCGCTCTCGCGCCACTGTTGTCTTCGGTCGGAAAGGTTTGCACGTTCGCCGTAGTGAGTTGATACTACACACCAACCTGTGAAGGCCTGGCTCCAGCAGCTCGCCGAACTCCGGAAAATCCTCGCGTTCCTCCGCCCGTATCTCGTCAGGCAGCCGCTCCTGCTCGCGGCCGTGCTGGCGAGCGCCCTCTTCGTGATGCTCTTCGAGGGGTTCGGCGTCGGGCTCCTGGTGCCGCTGCTCAACTTGCTCCTCGGCGGCGAGCGGGCGACACCGATGCGGCCGCTGCAGTGGCTCGAGCGGACGCTTCCAGGCCATTCGCCCGCCTTCTACATCGGCTCGATTGCCATCGCTATCGTGGCGTCGGTGGCCCTCAAGAACGCCGCCTTCTACACCTCGCTCGTGCTCGCGGCGCGCCTCAAGCGGCGCATCACCGTCACGCTTCGCGACGACCTGTTCCGGCGGCTGCATCGCGCGGATCTCGATCTCTTCGATCGCCTGCCCGGCGGTGATCTCGCCAACGTCTTTCTCGTCGAGACCTACAGGACGACCGTTGCCATCGACGCGATGCTGGCGCTCATCCAGCGGACGAGCATCGCCTTCTTCTACGTCGCCGCGCTCTTCTTCCTGTCCTGGACGCTCTCGACGCTCGTCGTCTTTTTGGCGATCGCGCTCGGCAGCTCGCTGTCGTTCGTCTACGGCCGCCTCAAGACCGTCGGAGTCGAGCTGACCGATCTCAATCACCGCATTGCGGGCATGCTCGGGCAGTCGTTCTCCGGCGTCCGCATCGTGCGCGCCACGCACTCGCAGGACCGCGAGATCGAGCAGTTCCACGCGCTGAACGAGGCCCAGGCCGGCGCCGAGCAGCGCAGCGCCGAGGCGCTCTCGCTCCTCTTTCCCATCACCGAGACGCTGGCCGTGGCCGGCGCGATGGTGATCGTCACGTCGGCTTACATCTTCCTGGTCCGCCCTGGCTACATGCTGAGCAGCTACCTGCTCGCGTACGGCTTTGTCCTGTTGAGGCTGCTCCCGCTGCTCAACCAGCTTTATGGACTGCACGGCCACCTCGCGTATCTCGCCGGCGGCATCCACGAAGTCAAGACATGGCTCGAGACCCCCCACTTTCCGGAGCGTCCATTCGGCACGGCGGTCTTCACCGGTCTCGACCGCTCGCTCGCGTTCGAGCACGTCACCTATAAGTATCCGAACGGCAAGACGGCGCTCGACGACATCGACTTCGTCGTGCCGGTGGGTCAGACCATTGCGATCGTTGGACCGTCGGGCGCCGGCAAGTCGACGCTCGCCAGCATCCTGCTCCGCCTTCGCGCCCCGTCAGGCGGCCGCATTACGGTCGACGGACGGGACTGCTGGGAGTTCTCGCCCGAGAGCTGGCACCGCGCGACCGCCCTCGTCGAGCAGGACGCATTTCTCTTCCACGGCACACTCCGGGACAACATCCTCTACGGGTGCGACGGCGTTACGGAGGCGGTGCTCGCGCGCGCCGTCGCCGCCGCGCACCTGACCGACGTCGTCACCTCGCTGCCCGATGGCCTCGACACGCTCGTGGGAGAGCGCGGGGCAATGGTCTCGGGCGGTCAGCGCCAGCGGATCGCCATCGCGCGCGCCGTCATCCGCAACCCCAGCATCCTGATCCTGGACGAGGCCACCTCGCACCTCGACGCCGTCTCCGAGCAGCTCGTCCAGCAGGCACTGCACAACGCTGCACGCGACCGCACGACGATCGTCATCGCCCACCGCCTGTCCACCATCCGTGACGCCGATCGCCTGATCGTGCTCGAGGACGGCCGGATCGCCGAACAGGGCACCTGGGACACGCTTGCCACGGCCGGGGGCGTCTTCGAACGCCTCATCCGCGGGTTGGCGTGATTCAGGCAGGGATCACGAGGGCTCAAGGCTCAGGGCTCAAGGCTCAGGCAAGATCTTCGAGTATGTGGGAGGGGTTTGCCTGAGCCCTGAGTCCTGAGCCTTGAGCCCCGTGATCCTGAGCCTTATCGTCCGTCTTTACGAACGCCGAAACTACAGGAATTGGGGTCCTTCCGCCAATGGAGGCGATGTGACTCGAGGGGCGGAGCTGCAATTGCGTGCACTGACGTGCATCTCGGTTCTGACGATTTTGTGCATTGGTACGACAGTTTCGTATGCACAGACCATCGGTACTACGGATCCGCTCGAGTCGATGCCGATCCGGCTCGGCGTGCTTGGGCTCAGCCCGACGCTCGCGATTACGAATCTCGGCATCGACGACAACATCTTCAACGACGCGACGGACCCCGAACGCGACTTTACGATGACGGTCACCCCCCGCCTGCAGGCGCGGCTGCGGAGCGGCAAGTTGCTTCTATCGGGTGCGGTCGCCACCGGACTTGTCTACTACCAGAAGTACGACGACGAGCGCTCGATTGACTATGCAGCAGATGGGCGCGTGGATGTCGACCTGGGGTGGTTCCAGCCGTATGCGCTCGCATCGTACCTCGATACGCGGGAGCGGCTGAACGTCGAGCTGGACGAGCGCGCTCCCCGCACCCAGACGACGATGGCGGCCGGCACGAAGGTGCTGGTCTCACCCAAGACCGGCCTCGTGTTCGGTTATCGGCAGGTCGGGCTGGACTTCGCCGAAGGCACGACCTTCGACGGCGTGCCGCTGAGCCAATCTCTCAACTCGACCACGAAGACGCTCGAGGGCGGCCTCGAGCTGTACCTCACGCCCCTCACCACGTTCTCCGTCGTCGCGTCGCGACAAACCGATCGCTTCGACGAGTCTCCCGAAAAAGACGCGGACACGTTCCGCATCCTGCCGTCGATTCGCATGGAGGCGCCCGCGATCATTCGTGGCTCGCTCGCGGTCGGCTACCGGCGCTTCTCGGCGATTGATCCCGGGACTCCTGACTTCGGCGGCCTCGTGGTACACGGATCGCTCACGCACACGTTCGCCGAGCGGACGAAAGTGGATCTCCTGCTCTCGCGCGACGTGCAGTACTCCTTCGAGGAGACCGAGCCCTACTATTTGACGACGGGCCTCCGGGTTGTGGTGACGCAGCAGCTTGGCGAGTCGTTCGACGTGCGGGCTATCGTGGGACGGGATCGTCTGGAGTACCGCGAGGAGGCCACGTCACCGGGACCCTCCGGGTTTGGCCCCGGGTCTGACAAAGACACGCGCATCGACCGCGCCAGTGTGCTCGGCGCCGGCGTCGGCTACCGGTTCCAGGCCAACCTGCGTACCGGGCTCGACGTGGAATTTGCCAAGCGCACGAGCGACGTCCCCGATCGCCGGTACGAGCGCACGCGCGTGGTTGCGTCGATGACCTACGGATTCTGATCCATGGCGTTTCTGGTTTGCCTGCTGTCGCTCCTTGTCCAGGCCCCTCGCGCCACCGCCGAGTACACGGTCGGACCCCAGGACCGGCTCTCGATTGCAGTCGTCGACGAGCCGACGCTGACCAGGGTCGTGACCGTCGGCGGCGACGGCACGTTCGACTACCCCTACATCGGCCTGGTCAAGGCCGGCGGCGTGTCGCTGCGCGCGATTCAGCAGGACATCACGGCGCGGCTGAAGGAGAAGTACCTTCGCAACCCGCAGGTGTCGGTCGAGGTCGAGACCTATCGCAGTCAGGTCGTCTACGTCTGGGGGCAGGTGCGATCGCCTGGCGCGGTCACCCTGATGGGCAACATCAACCTCACCGAGGCCCTCGCGAAGGCCGGATCGCCGACGCCCGACGCGGGCTCGTACATCGAGATCAACCGGCGCCCCGCGACGACCCCGGCCGGAACCGATCCGGCGACCGCTCCCAAGCCCGCGCCGGAGCGCATCAGTATGGCCGACCTGCAGAGCGGCCGGGCGCAGAGCATCATCCTCTCCGACGGCGACACGGTCTTCGTTCCGAAGGCCGAGACGTTCTTCGTCACCGGGTACGTCAAGAACGGCGGGCCGTTCCTGTCACGACGCGGCGATGACGGTCTCGAAGGCCATCTCGATGGCCGGCGGGGTGACGGAGAAGGGTTCCAGGAATCGTATCCGCATCACGCGCGTGGTCGATGGCAAGCAGGTGGTGATCAAAGACGTGAAGCCGGATGACCCCGTGCTGCCGGGTGATTCCATCGAAGTCATGTCGCGCCTCTGGTAGCTCGCCGACTCGCTCCACACCCTCGAACCCATAAATGCACGTCGTGCACGTCGCGAGCGGCCGGCTCTTCGGCGGCATCGAACAGATGCTCCTGACGATTGCGCGGGCGCGGCAGCTGACGCCGGACGTGACCGTGACGTTTGCCATCGCGGCGCCAGGACGGCTCGAACAGGAACTGCGCAGCAGCGGCGTCGAGCTTCACGCGCTTGGCGATGTGCGCCTCAGCCGCCCGGCATCGATCGTGAAGGCGCGGTCGCTCCTCCGCGGAGTGCTCGCCAGCGCCCGGCCGGACGTGGTGATCGGTCATGCGCCGTGGTCGTATGCGATCTTCGCGCCTGTCGCGCGCCGAGCACGCGTGGCGCCGGTGCTGTGGCAGCACGATCGCGCGGACGGTCGCTCGCTCGTCGAGCGGTGGGCGGCGCGGACGCGGGCGGATCTGGTGATTTGCAACAGCACGTGGACGTCCCGGACCGCCGCCGCACTGCAGCCGGGCGTGCGGACCGTCATCATTCATGAGCCGGCGACCATCTCTGGATGTCCACCAGGTGCGCGATCGGACGTCCGGCGCGATCTCGGCGCCGGTCCCGGCGATGTCATCATCCTCAGCGCGAGCCGGCTCGAACCGTGGAAGGGGCATTTCAATCTCGTGCGCGCGCTCGACCGCGTGCGCGCGACGCACCCCTGGAGGTTGTGGATTGCCGGAGGCGCCTCGCGGCCGCACGAGCAGCACTACCTCGCCGATCTGCGCCAGGAAGTCGCGCGTCTTGGACTCGAGCCCCGCGTCAATTTTCTCGGCGAGCGGCGGGACGTGCCGGTGCTGATGCGAGCGGCCGATCTCCTGTGCCAGCCCAACGACGGCCCTGAACCCTTTGGCGTGGTGTTCGCTGAAGCCCTGCTCTCCGGTGTGCCGGTCGTGACCGCCGACGCGGGTGGCGCGCCGGAGATCGTCTCCGACGAGTGCGGTCGCCTCGTGCCAATGGGCGACGTCGATGCCCTGGCGCGCGTTCTCGGCGAGCTCGTGGACGACGAGGCGCTGCGCCTGAGTCTTGGGCGCCGGGGGCCGGCCCACGCCGCCGCCCGCTCGTCGCCCGAGGTGGTCCTGCCGCAGATCGCGCGTGCGCTCGAGGAAGTCATCCGAGGGAGGCGGACGGCGTGACCGTCGACGCAGCCGTCGAGCGTGGACTCAAGAGTCACGGCGAGAGCGATGCTCCGATCTATCGCGCCGCCGCGGCACTCCTGCGCGCCCGGCACGCGCGGGGCGTGCTGGTCGACGTCGGCTGCGGCATCGGGCGGTTCCTGGAGTATACGGGCGACCTGGCGGCCGAATACATCGGCGTCGACGTCGTGCGTCATCCGGGGCTCTCCGAGGACGCGGCCTTCCACCGTGCCGATCTGGACCGCGAGGCCATTCCGGTGCCGGCTGCGTCGGCCGACATCGTCGCGGCGCTCGAGACGATCGAGCACCTCGAGAGCCCGCGCGCGTTCTGCCGGGAGCTCACGCGGATACTCAAGCCGGGTGGATGGCTCGTCCTGAGCACGCCGAATCAGCTCAGCCTGCTGAGCATCGTGTGCCTGATCGTCCGGGGCCGATTCGTGGCGTTTCAGGACGCGTACTATCCGGTTCACCGCACGTCGCTGCTGCCGGTCGATCTCGTGCGCATCGCCAGCGAGTGCGGGTTGTCGGAGATCGCGCTCGGCTTTTCGTGCGTCGGCCGGATTCCGCTGACCGGCGCGCACTATCCCGAGACGCTCTCGCAGATGTTCCCGCAAGCGTTGTCCGACAACGTGGTGCTGGTCGCGCGCAAGCATGCGTGATCAGCCTTTGTGGGTGTCGCTCTCGGCGTTCGTCATCCGGCGGTTGCCGTTCGGCCGCTACCAGCTCGCGAACGCACTCGGACGGTTCGCGGGCGCGCCGTTCCTCGCCCCGCTGCCTGGCGACCTCGGCGGCTTCCGCTTCATCTGCGATCTCCACGACACCATCGCGCGCGAGGTGTGCTTCACGGGCCGATACGAACCCCAGGAAACCCAGCTCGTCCAACGGCTTCTCGGTCCTGGCATGGTCGTGGTCGACGTCGGCGCCAACTGGGGATACTTCACGCTCGTGTGCGCGCACCTGGTCGGCCCGACTGGGAATGTCATCGCGCTCGAGCCTCACCCGCGTCTGGCCTCGATGCTCTCGGCGAATGTCGCGGCCGATACGGTCCTGTCGGCAGTCGTCGATGCCCAGCGCGTGGCAGCCGGCGCCACCTCGGCGTCGACAGCGTTTGTCGGCTTCGACGAGCGCGACGGCAACTGGGGCGTGTCGCGCGCCGCTGTGGGGGCTGAGGTTCCGGACTTCGAGTCGCGGACCGTCGCCCTCGACCTCTTTCTTCATGACCGTTTTCTCGATAACGCGCGTCTCGATGACCGCTGGGAAAGACGCATCGACCTGGTGAAGATCGACATTGAGGGTGCGGAGGCGGACGCGGTCCGCGGGATGGCCACGGGCATCGAACAGCACCGCTACCGTTACGTCCTCCTCGAATGTCACCCGGCCGAGCTTGCGCGGATGGGCAGCTCGGTCGAGCAGTGTCTGGCGCCGTTTCGCCGCGCGGGATATCGCGGCTGGCACGTCGATCACTCCGCCGGGATGCACCGCCGCGCGGCGCGCCGCGCGGTGCCGACGGCCGAGCTGCTCGCGCCGATCGACGACCGCATGCTCGCGGCGGATCCGTGGCCGCATCTCTTGTGGGCGGCTCCCGGCGAGCCCTTGCCGGCGTGAATGCGTATCGCGTACCTCAGCGTGTCGGACCAGCTCGGCGGCTCCGAGGTCGTCCTGCTCGAGATGATCAAGGGCGTCCGGCGGCTGCGTCCTGACTGGACGCTGCAGGTGATTCTTCCCGGCCGCGGACCCTTGCTCGATCGAGCGGAGGCCGCCGGCGCCGACTGCATCATCGTTCCCATGCCTTTGTCTCTCGCCCGCCTGGGCGAGTTCGGCGCCGGCTCTGCAGCGCTCGCCGCCCGCCTCGTTCCCGTCGCGCTGGCCCTGCCCGGCTACCTCCATCGCCTGCGCACGTCCATCACGGCCGGCCGCCCCGCGATACTGCACACCAACGGCCTCAAGGCGCACGTCGTAGGGGTGCGCGCGGGAGGGGACGCGAAGGTGGTCTGGCACATGCACGAATACATCGGTGGCCGGCGTGCGACCCGTTTGCTCCTCGGCAGGCATCAGGGCGGCGTTGCGGCAATGCTCGCGAACTCGGCCAGCGTCGCGGCCGATGTGACCAGCGCGCTTCGCCCATCGGTCCCGGTGCAGGTCGTGCACAACGCGGTGGACTTGCGCACGTTCGCGCCCGACGGGCCCGTCGAAGACCTCGATCGCCGCGCGGGGCTGGCGCCGCCGGCGACGACCATCCTCCGTGTCGGACTGGTCGCCACGTTCGCGCGCTGGAAGGGGCACGAGGTGTTTCTGCGGGCGCTGGCGGCGGTCCCCGGCGACGTACCCGTCCGAGGCTACGTCATCGGCGGCGCACTGTATGACACGGCCGGCAGCCAGCACACTGCGGAAGAGTTGCAGGCACTGGCCGATCGCCTGGGCCTGGGCGGCCGCGTCGGCTTCACCGGCTTTCTCCCGCCAGCGCCGGCGATGCGCGCGCTCGACGTCGTCGTGCACGCCAGCACTCGCCCGGAGCCCTTCGGCCTCGTCATCGCGGAGGCCATGGCGTGCGGACGCGCGGTGATCACGAGCGCATCCGGCGGCGCGGCCGAGCTCGTGACCGCCGGCGAGGACGCATTGACGCACGTGCCTGGAGACGCCGCCAGCCTGTCGGCGTGCATCATCCGCGTCGCCGGTGATCCCGTGTTGAGACGCGAGCTCGGCGCGCGCGCACGCGCGTCCGCGTGCCGGCGTTTCGATTCCGATCGGCTCGCGCGCGAAGTCGTGGCAGTCTATGAAGCGACCCACGATTAGCCTGCGATCGACGGCCCCGTCACGGTGGGGCATCGCGGAGTATCTTCATCGTCTGTCAGACGGCGATCCCCGCGCTGCTCTTTCTGCCAGGGACACAGGGAATCCGGTTTTACGTCCGCGTGGCCTCCTTCGCCCTCTCGATGGGCCTGCTGGCGTGGTGGGGATTCGGCAACGCCAGGCACAGCAAGGTGCATCCGGCGCAGACCTGGCTGCTCGTGTCGATCATCTACCTCGCCGCGATGGTGTTCCATCCGTTCACGAGCTCGACGATCGCCGGCATTGCCCAGCTCGTGCTCTACGTGTCGGTGATGGCGCCGGTCTTCTGGGCACCGGCGGTCGTGCGCGGCCCGGACCACCTGGCGCGCCTGATGACGCTGCTGCTCGTGTGCAACGGCATCAACGCGTTCGTCGGCGTGATGCAGGTGTACGACCCCGGCCACTGGATGCCGCAGGAGATGTCGCGCATCGTCACCGAGTCCGAGTTCGGTCTCGGCGCGGTGACGTATCAGGGGCCGAACGGCCGCATCATCCGGCCGCCCGGGCTCTTCGACAATCCCGGCGCGGTCGCGGGTCCCGGGATGTACGCCGCGCTCCTCGGGCTCGTCTTCGTGACCAGCGCGTCGGTGCTCTGGAAGCGTGCGTTGGCGCTCCTGGGGTCCTTTGCCGGCGTGGCCGCAATCTACCTCAGCCAGGTCCGCGTGTCGCTCGTGGTCCTGGCGCTCATGCTCGCGACCTACGTCGGGCTGCTGCTGTTCCAGCAGCGAAAGCAGCGCGCGGTCTTTTTTGGCGCCGTGGCAGGTTGCATTGTCGTCGCGACCTTCACGTTTGCGATCGGCCTTGGCGGGGAGAGCATCGCCGAACGTACGCTCACACTGTTCGCCCAGGATCCCGTCAGCTTGTATGCCTCCTCGCGCGGCGGCCAGCTCGTATACACGTTCGACGACTTGATCAACAGCTATCCGCTCGGTGCTGGTCTTGGCCGCTGGGGCATGATCAGCGCCTACTTCGGCAGCGGCGCCGAGCGTCCGCTCTGGGCGGAGATTCAGGTCGCGGGCTGGGCCATCGACGGCGGCATCCCGCTCGTGCTCGTCAGCATCGCGGTGCTCGTCGTCGTGCTGCTGTCCGAGCGCCGGCTCGCCCTTTCGGATCCCGACGCGAAGGTGCGCGCGTGCGCCGCGGTCGTCCTCGCCGCGAACCTCGGCACCGCGGCGCTCATCTTCAGCTTCACGCCCTTCGTGACGCAGATCGGCCTGCAGTTCTGGTTTCTCGCCGGGGCCGTGCAGGCCATCGCCACGCGCCCCGCGGATCGATGAGCACCTGGCTGCTCGTGTCGGGCGATTTCACGCCGTACGGCGGCATGGACATGGCGAACTTCGCGCTGGCGAGCTACCTGGGGCGCCTCGGACGCGAGGTCGCCGACGTGCACCTCGTTGCCCACCAGGTGGCGCCGGAGCTCGGGGGCCTACCGGGCATCCCGCTGGTCAACGTGCACCACGTTCCACGGCCACTCGGGATCCATCGTCTGGGCGAGCCGCTGCTCCGTTCGACCGCACGGCGCGTGCAGGGGCGACTGGCGTCGCGAGCCCTGTGCTCGCTCGCCAACGGCGGCAATGCCGACCTGGGCGATCTCAATTGGGTGCACTACGTGCACGCAGCGTTCGATCCACCGGCCGCCGGATTGGCCAACCAGCTCCGCGTCGCGCGGAATCACAAGCGCTACGTCGTCGAAGAGCAACAGGCGCTCGCCCGCGCGCGGCTCGTGATCTGCAACAGCAGCCGTACCGCCGACGATGTGGTGAGGCTGGCCGGAGTGGCCAGAGATCGGACGAGGGTCATCTATTACGGGATTGATTCCGTGAAGTTCCGGCGCGTCGACGCCGAGGAGCGCGAGGCCGCGAGGCTCGTGCTCGATCTTCCGCCCAGTCGTCTCTTTGCCCTGTTCGTCGGCGCGCTCGGCGATCGGCGCAAAGGTTTCGACACCGTGTTCGACGCGTGGCGGACGCTCTGCGGCCGCACCGACTGGGATGTCGACCTCATCGTCGTCGGCACCGGCGCGGAGCTCGAGACCTGGAAGGCACGCGCGGCGCGCGATCTGCCGGGCCGCGTCCGCTTCCTGGGGTCCAGGCGCGACATGCCGACCGTCTTCGCGGCCTGCGATCTGCTGATCCACCCGGCGCGCTACGAGGCCTACGGCCTGGCGGTGCACGAAGCGCTCTGCCGGGGTCTGCCGGCGCTCGTGAGCGCGACCTGCTGGCGTCGCCGAGCGGTATCCCGCGGATCTCGGCCAGCTCCTGCTGCAGGATCCCGCGAGCGCGACCGAACTTGCGGCGCGGCTCCTGACTTGGCGCGCGGACAAGGGCATCTCCGAGCGCGTCGCCGAGTTCGCCGTGAGGCTCCGCTCACGCACCTGGGATCACATGGCAAGGGAGATTGTGGAGTTGAGGGGGGAGGGTTGACCGCGCCTTGGAGATAACGAAGGAGGACGGAGTTAACGGGTTCAACACGGAGGAACGAAGACGAACGGAGACGCACGGAGAAGAACGTGCTCGCTTGGGTAGTGACTGTGGCGGTCGCGCCGCGCTTCGCGCGGGGCGTGTTGGGAAGATGCCGGGATCTCGAACACGAGTGTGAATGCGTGTCGTGTTCGAGATCCCGGTACCCTCTCAACACGACTCACCGGCCCGTGGCCGGCGACGCGACCGGCGTCAGAGCAACTCGTCGGTGTGTACGTGTGGCCTCTTCGTTCGTCTTCGTTCACTTCGGTCCTTCGTGTTGAACCCGTTAACTCCGTCTTCTTCCAGTACCAAACCGTGAGCTTCCAGCCCAGCTTCCACTCGACCGGACCCTGCTGGGTCTGCGGTGGACGCATGCGCACGAGGTTCCACCAGGCGGTGCTCGATTTTGCGGCGTGGCGGGAGCAGGATCCGGAGCTGGCCGCTTACACCGGCGAGAAGATCTGGTTGTGGCGTTGCGAGGCCTGTGGGTTCGCGCAGCCCGACCGCATTCCGGCGCTGTCGCGATTCTTCGCGCGGATGTACGACCAGCGCTGGTCCCCCGAGTGGGTCGTCCAGGAGTTCGATTCGACCTATAAGGATCTGATCTTCCAGCGGATTCTCGAGACGCTCGGTGATCGTGTGCGCTCGACGTCCCGCACGCTCCTCGACGTCGGCTGCCATGCGGGCCGATTCCTGCAGCTTGCGAGTGACGCTGGGTGGCGCGCCGAGGGCACCGAGATCAACGAGCGCACGGCGGCTCACGCGGCAGTTCGCGCGGGCGTGCCGGTCCATCGATTGAGCGCCGAGCGACTGCCGGAGCTTGGCAGGCAGTTCAACGCGGTCACGCTCACCGACGTGCTCGAGCACATTCCCGAACCGGTGACCCTGTTGTCGATCGTCCGCCGCGTAGTGACCGACGGCGGGTGGGTGGCCGTCAAGGTCCCGTGCGGGCCTGCGCAGCTGCTGAAGGAAACGTGGCGGGCGCGTCTCAGCTCGGGCTATCGGGCCACGCTTGCCGACAACCTGGTGCACATCAACCACTTTTCACCGCGCGCCCTCCGCGCCTCGCTCGCGCGGGCGGGCTTTGACGAGATCACCGTGGAGGTTGCCGCGCCCGAATGCCCGCCGGGCGCCCGCGCATCGGCACTGGTGCGGCTCGCGTTGTACAACGTGGGCCGCCGGTTCCCCGGTGGAATCCACACACCGATCGCGCTGCACCTGCAGGCGTTCGCGCGCGCCGCATCGTGAAGGTGATCAAGGCCGTCCGCAACGCCGCCGCATCGGCCGCGGCCTGGACGCTCTACCACGCGCCCGTGCTCGAGGGTCCGTACGCGTCCGCCGCGCATGCGGCGCTCGGTGTTCCTGGACTGCACACGCTTTTTCGAGAAACCACGGATCGGCTGGTCGCGCGTCTGGCGCGCGAGAACCGCGCCGCACGCCGCGTGCGCATCGGACCCCTGTCGCCGGTCTTCGATGTCAGCAGCTTCACGGTCAAGGGCCGCTACTTCGCCCACGTCACATACGAGCCCGGCGCGACCGGCATCGTGCTGAGCTCGCTCGGCGACGGCGACGTCTTCGTGGACATCGGCGCGAACAGCGGATATTTCACCGTGCTCGCGGCGCTGCACGTGGGCGCACGTGGGCGGGTGTTTGCCTTCGAGCCGAACCCATCGGTGCGGCGCCAGCTCGATCGTCACCTCGCGCTCAACGGCGTCGCCGACCGCGTCACGGTGTCCGATCTGGCACTGGCCGGCGAAGACAAGGACGATGTCCAGCTGTTCGTGTCATGCTGGCCGGAGAATGACGGCATCTCGTCGCTCACGCCCGCGGCCGAGACGCTCGCTCGCGGCGGCCTTCGTACCGACGCGTCGATCCAGGTCCGCGTCCGGACGTTCGACACGTGGATGCAGTCGGCCAGGCCGCCGCACATCGACTTGATGAAGATTGATGTCGAAGGGGCAGAGGCACAGGTCCTCTCGGGCATGTCAGCGACGTTTGCGAGCCTCCGTCCGAAGCGGATCATCTGCGAGACGCCGATGTCGAGCGAGGCCGTGAGAATCCTGCGCGACCGTGGCTACCGCGCGTCGACGCTGGATGAGATTCCCGGCGGCGTTCCGAACCTGCTCTTCGAGTAACCGATTCGTGCCTGCATTCGCTCCCGGATTCATCGCGCGGCTCATCGGGGGCGAGCCACTGTTCGCGCGCGACGCGCCCGCCGTACAGAGCGTCAACCCGGCGCCGTCGCGAGGGTCAGTAGCATGACCGGATCCCCGGGCGACAGCTACCGGACAAAGTCGCTCTCGGAGCGGATCGCCGCCGCGCTGCCGTCAGGCGGCGGATTCGGCGCCGTGCGACGGCGGCTCAGGCCGTTCTTCGCGAGGTGGCTCGCGCCAGGACGCGGCGGTCTGCGCTCGGAGCTGCCTGGAGGCGAAGTCGTGCTCGTGGCCGCCGCGTTCCGGCACATCACGTGGAATCCGGAGGAGTACACCGCGTTCCGCGCGGCGGTCACGTCCGGCGACGTCGTGCTGGAGGCCGGCGCCAACGTCGGCGCCTACACGGTGTTGTTCGCTCAGTGGACCGGCGCTGCCGGACGCGTGTTCGCGTTCGAGCCCGATCCGATCGCGTATGCCGGCCTGCAGCAGCACATCGCGCTCAACGCGGTCGCCGACCGCGTGATACCCGTGGCCGCCGCTGTTGCCGACGGCCGCGACGCAACCGTGCGCCTGGCACTTGGCGAGTCGTCTGGCATCAGCCGGCTGTTGCAGCCGGGCGACGCGCCCGGACCGAACACGCGCGAGGTCAGGGCCATCTCCATCGATCAGTTCTGTGCCGAACACCGCCTTGCGCCACGCGTGATAAAGATCGACGTCGAGGGCGCCGAGCTCGCGGTCCTTCGTGGCGCACGGGCCACGATCGCCGCCGCTGGGGCAGGTCTGCAGCTCTTCGTGGAGATGCACCCACACCTGTGGACGGAGCCGCGCATTGCCGACGATGTGCGGCGTGAGTGCGAGGCACAGGGCCTCGTCGCCCAGAGGCTGGACGGCAGTCGCAAGGACATCTGGCAGACCGAAGGCGTCTGCCTGCGGCTGCGTCCGGCAGGAGAGCGCCTCGCCCAAGCCTTGGCGAAGGCGGGCGCATGAGGATTGTCATCGCGCACGAGTCGGTCGGCACTGAAGGGGGAGTGGAGACCTACCTTCTGTCGGTGATTCGCGCGCTCGGTGACCGCGGCCACCAGGTCGCGTTGCTGTACCACCGGCGCAGCGAGGCCGCGAGCCCCCTCCGTTCGAGCGCGCACCTGGCGATCGGCGTCGAGGAACGAGGCATGGACGCCGCTCTTTACGAGTTGCGCCAGTGGGGACCGGACGCGGCCTTCTCGCACAACATGGGACCGCTCGACGTCGATCGTCAGCTTCTCGCAGGGTGGCCCGTCGTCAAGATGCTGCATGGATACTTCGGCACGTGCGTGAGCGGGCTGAAGATGCACGCGTTTCCGAACGCACAGGTCTGCGGGCGGACGTTCGGGCCGGCGTGTCTCGCCCTCTACGTCCCTCGGCGCTGTGGGCAGCTCGCCCCAGGCGCCATCGTTCAGGGATACCGGTGGGCGAGCCGGCAGCGTGAGCTCTTCTCGCGCTACACGGCGGTCGTCGTTGCGAGTCATCACATGCGCGACGAGATGGCGCGCCACGGCGTGCCTGACGATCGACTGAAGGTGCTGCCGCTCTTCTCCACGCTGTCTTCCACCATGCCGAGCGATGCCGTCGACGGGAGTGGTGAGCCCGACACGGTGCTCTTTGCAGGGCGGATGACCCCGCTCAAGGGCGGACACGTCCTGATTGCGGCCGCGTCGCGGGCGGCGCGTCTGCTCGGGCGGCCGGTGCGCATCATCATGGCCGGCGACGGACCGCAGAAAGAGGCCTGGCGCAGTCTGGCCGCGTCGCTCGGCGTCCCGCTCGAACTGACGGGGTGGGTTGGACTCGAGGATCGAGCACGGGTGTACGGACGAGGTTTGCTCGTGGCCGTGCCTAGCCTCTGGCCCGAGCCCTTCGGACTGGTTGGACTCGACGCCGCGGCGCTCGGCCGGCCCGCGGTCGCGTTCGACGTCGGCGGAATTCGTGAATGGCTGACCGATGGGGTCAACGGGCGGCTGGTCGAGGCCGGGGCCGCGGAGGACGGGCTTGCGCGCGCGATCACGGCGCTGCTTCGGGATCCGCACGAGCGTGAACGGATGGGGCAGCGGGCGCTCGAGGTGTCGCGCCGCATGTCAATCCACGCGCACGTCGAACGGCTCGAATCCGTTCTCGGAGCGTAAGCCTGAGTTCCGAACCCCGAACCCCGAATTCCGAGCCCCGAGCCCCGAACACCGACACGACGTATGCCACACTGGACCATCCTCACGTGCGAATACCCGCCGGACTGCGGCGGCGTCGGCGATTACACCGCGCAGGTCGCCGCCGCGCTCGTGAGTGCCGGGGATGATGTCACCGTCGTCTGTCCGCCGAGGTCCTCGTACGCGGCTCGCGCGGCCCGGCACACGGGCGTCGACGCGGCCGGTGTCGACGTGGTCGTTCTCGACGACGTCTACGGCCGACTGGCCCGGCGGGCCATCGACGAGCAGCTGGACCGGCACCCGTCGTCAGCGCCGACAACCATCCTGGTCCAATACGTGCCAACGGAGTTCGGCCTTCGCGGCGCGAACATTCCCTGGTGCCGCTGGCTCCTCGAGCGCTCGCGGCGCCATGGAAGCGACGTCCGCGTCGTGTTTCACGAGCCCTACTTCGAGTTCACGTGGCGTCCGATCCTGCAGAACGTCCTGGCCATCGTCGAGCGGTTGATGGCGAAGATGCTCCTTCGCGCCGCCTCGCGGGTGTACTTGTCGACAGACGCGTGGCGCCGATATCTCTCGCCCTACATGCCGGCCGGCCCCTCGCCGGAACTCATCACGCTGCCGATTCCGTCAGCAATCCCGCGGTGCGATCGGGTGTCCGACATCGCGGAGCGCCGCGGGCAGCTCGTCGGGACGTCGACGCACCGGCTCGTCGGCCACTTTGGCACGTTTGGTTCGCAGATGACGCCCATGCTTCAGGCCGTGCTGACGCAGATATTGACCGGAGATCCGAATGTATCCGCCGTCTGTCTCGGGTCAGGCAGCGACGAGTTCGTGCGGTTGCTGGTCGCGGCCGTTCCAAAGGTCCGCGGCCGCGTCCTCGGCACCGGCCGCATCTCCCGCTCTGACGCGGCACTCACCTTGAGCGCGTGCGATCTGATCCTGCAACCGTATCCGGACGGCGTCACGACTCGACGCACATCGGTCATGGCGAGCCTCGTCAACGCTCGCGCGGTTCTGACCACGTCGGGGCACCTGACAGAGCCCGTGTGGGCCGACACCGGGGCGGTCGCGCTGGTCCCAGCGCTCGACGCCGATGCGTTCGTCACGGCGGCGCGGGCACTAATCTCGAGGGACGACGACCGGGAAGCGCTCGCCGCGCGCGGCGCGAAGGTCTATCGTGAGCGCTTTGCGCTCGACCATACGATTCGCACACTCCGAGGAGCGGTCGAAGGCACGGCCGCATGAATGACGTTCGCCTCACGATCGGGATCACGACTCGTGATCGGTCGGAGGCACTTCGGCGCTGTCTTGCGTCTCTTGCGGTCGTCACGCACCTCTCGCCGGAAGTGCTGGTGTTCGACGATGCCTCGTCGACGCCGGTGGCCGATCAGCTGTGCGGATGGAACGCGCCGATCGGAGTCCGCGTGCTTCACGACGACCGCGCCCCCGGATATATCGCCGGCCGCAATCGACTGGTGCGCGAGGCGACGGCTGCGCTCGTGCTGCTGCTGGACGACGATGCGGCGTTGCTCGGTGGCCAGGCAATCGAGAGTGCGGTCGGGTTGCTCGAGGCCGATCCCCGCGTGGGCGCTGTCGCGTTCGCCCAATGCGACCGTGCCGGCGCGAGGTGGGACGAGGGGATGCAGCCTGCGCGAAGCCGCACGGCGTGCGTGGTGCCGTCGTTCATCGGCTTTGCGCACCTCGTCCGCCGCGACGCGTTCCTCTCGCTCGGGTATCGCGAGTCGTTCGAGTTCTACGGCGAGGAGAAGGACTTCTGTCTGCGGCTGATCGACGCGGGCTACCGAACGGTCTATCTCCCCGACGCCCTCGTCGTCCACGAGCCGGACCAGGCCGGCCGCAGCAGACAGCGCTACCTGCGCTACGTCACCAGGAACGATTGCCTGTCAGCGTTGTACAACGAGCCACTCGGCCGGCTCGCCTGGCTGTTGCCCGCGCGCCTGGCGCTGTACTTCCGGATGCGCCGCGCGTGGAAGGTCGACGACCCCTGGGGCTGGGCCTGGATCCTGCGCGAGCTGTTCCGATGTGCCGGATCGGTATTCCGCGATCGCAAGCCCGTCTCACGAGAGACCGTGGAGACATGGAAGCGGCTGCGGGCCGCGCCCGAGCCCTACGCGGTCCCAACCGCGAACCCTGAACCCTGAACCCTGAACCTTGAACCGTGAACCGCGAACCTTGAACCGCGTCCTGACCATCTCCCACTCCTACGTCGTCGCCAGCAATCGTCGCCTCGCGCACGAGATGGCAGTGCAGGGACGCGGGCGCTGGGAGGTGACGGTGATTGCCCCTGCTCGGCTCGCCGGCGACCTCCGCGACGTCGCGCTCGAACCGATCGCGGGAGAGGCGTGCACGACGCACGGCTTGCGGGTCAGGCTCGGCCGGAGCCCGCACCTCCGTCGCTACGAGCGGCAGCTGCGCACGCTCCTCGCGGGACCGTGGGACGTCGTGCACATCTGGGAGGAGCCCTATGTGGCCGCGTGTGCGCAGGCCGCATCGGCTGCGCCCAAGGATGCGTGCGTCGTACCGGCCACCTTTCAGAACATCGTCAAGTCGTATCCGCCGCCGCTCGGCTTCTACGAGCGAAGCGTCATGCGCCGGGCGTCGGGTTGGATTGCCTTCGGCGAGACCGTGCACGAGGCGCAGGCCTCGAAGTCCCTCTACGCGGCGCGTCCGTCGCGCATCATCCCGCCGGGCGTCGACGTCGTTCGCTTCCGGTCAGATGCGGCCGCGCGCGCGGCTGTTCGAGGCAGGCTCGGATGGAACGACGACGCGCCGGTCGTGGGGTTTCTCGGACGGTTCGTGCCGGCGAAGGGACTGCGCGTTCTGATGCACGCGCTCGAGGGCGTCCGGCAGCCATGGCGGGCGCTCTTTGTCGGCGGGGGCCCGCTGGCCGGCGAGTTGTCGGCGTTCGGCGCGGCGCATCCCGGCCGTGTCCAGGTCCTGACTGATGTTGCCCACGACAACGTGCCGGATCATCTCAACGCGATGGATCTGATGTGCGCGCCGAGCCAGACGACGGCGCGGTGGCGCGAGCAGTTCGGCCGGATGCTGATCGAGGCCATGTCGTGCGGCGTGCCGGTCGTCGCCAGCCGCAGCGGCGAGATCCCGCACGTCGTCGGCGACGCGGGCCTGGTTGTCGACGAGGCCGACGTTGCGTCGTGGACAACGGCGATCGAGCATGTGATCGGAGATTCGGCGCTACGCCGAGACCTGTCGGCGCGCGGCCTCGCGCGTGCGCATGAGAAGTACGCCTGGCCGGTCGTCGCTCGCGCGCACCTAAAGTTCTTCGAGGAGTTGCTGTGAGTAGTGAACGAAGGGTACGGAGGCAACGGGTTCACCACGAAGGAACGGAGACGAACGAAGACGCACGGAGAGGCCCGGGCTCTGCGACGGGCTGCGGCCGATCGCGTCGCCGGCCCTTGGCCGGCGAGCCGCGTCGAGAAGAGATCGGGATCGCAAGCTCCCTCTGCATCCCATGGAGCTTGCGATCCCGACCTCTTCCCGACGCGGCCCGCGCAAAGCGCGGCGCGATCGGCCCTTCGTTCGTCTCCGTTCGTCTCCGTTGCTTCGTGTTGAACCCGTTGCCTCCGTCGCCTCCTGCATGAATCAACCGCACTCCCTGCGCGTCGCCATCATCGCCGACTACCTCGAAGAGGGGTGGCCGAGCATGGATCTCGTCGCCGACATGCTCTTCGACCGCCTGCAGCGGGAGCATACGGCGACGATTGCGCCGTCACTCGTGCGGCCGGCGATGCTGCGGCGCGCCGGGCGACTGCCGGGAGGCGGGAAGGCGCCATGGGTGAGGGCCGCCGATCGCCTCGCGAATCGTCTGTGGGACTATCCGCGAATCATCGCTGGGCTGGCCGATCGCTTCGATCTCTTCCACATCGTCGACCACAGCTACGCGCAGCTCGTCCACCGTCTTCCACCTGCGCGGACGATCGTGACGTGCCACGATCTGGACACGTTTCGCAGCGTGCTCGACGCCGAAGGCGAGCCGCGGTCGGCGCTGTTCCGCGCCATGACCGGGCACATCCTGAGCGGGCTCCGAAAGGCCGGTCATGTCGCCTGCGACAGCCACGCCACACGCGACGCTCTGGTGGCCACGACCGGGATCGCCGCGGACCGCACGAGCGTGGTGCCGAACGGTCCGCACCCGAGCTGCACGCCGGATGCCGAGCCGTCGGCTGACGTCGACGCCGCACGATTGCTCGGACCCAAAGGAGCCTTCGTCGATCTGCTCCACGTCGGCAGTACGATCGCGCGCAAGCGAATCGACGTCCTGCTGCGCGTGTTCGACTCGTTGCGATCGGCGCATCGTCAGCTGAGGCTGATACGGGTCGGGGGGCCGTTCACGGCCGCGCAGCAGGCGCTCGTGCGGGAGCTCGGGGTCGGCGACGCGGTGGTCGTCCTGCCGGCGCTGGACCGGTCGACGCTTGCGGCGGTCTATCGCCGAAGCGCACTGCTGCTGATGCCCTCGGAGCGCGAGGGCTTCGGCCTGCCCGTGCTCGAGGCGCTTGCGTGCGGAACGCCGGTCGTGGCGAGCGACCTCGCCGCACTGCGCGAGGTCGGCGGCTACGCTGTCGTCTACTGTCCGCTCGACGACATCGAGGCCTGGCATCGCACCGTGACGCGGCTGCTCGACGAGCGGGCTCAGCAGCCGGCACCGTGGACGCTGCGGCGTGAAGCCGGCATCCGTCGCGCGGCGGCTTTCAGCTGGTCGCGCTACGCGAGCGATGTCGCTGCGATCTACGCGCGGGTTGCCGCCGCGTCCGACACAGCGTGAAGATGCGGATCTCCTTGCCTGCAAATCGCCCAGTCAGGGTCGTGCACGTCGGCAAGTTCTATCCGCCGGTGGCCGGAGGCATGGAGCGCGTCGTGCAGTCGCTCTGCACGGTCACGGCGGGACGTCTCGACAATCGCGTCGTGGCGTTCAACACCGGGAACCGGACGGTGACCGATGAGGTGGACGGTGTGCCCATCACACGCGTCGGAACGTGGGGCGCCGTGGGATCGGTCGCGGTGGCGCCGGCGTTTCCGATGCACCTCTCCAGGATCGACGCAGACGTGCTGATCCTGCACGAGCCGAATCCCTGGGCACTGCTGTCGTACGCGGCCGTGAGACCCCGCCTGCCGCTGGCCATCTGGTTTCACAGCGACGTCGTCCGTCCCGCCCTCCTGTACCGGCTGTTCTACGCGCCGGTCGCGCGTCCGGCCTATCGCGCGGCACGTCGCTTCCTCGTCTCCTCGCACGCGCTCGCCGAGCACGCGACGGCGCTGCAACCCTTTCGCGATCGTGTGACGGTCATCCCCTTCGGTATCGACGTGGACGCGTGGCGTCCAACCCAGGGCGTGCGGCGGCGCGCCGACGCGATCCGGCGCGCGGCCGGCCGGCCGATCGTGCTCTTCGCGGGCCGGCACGTGCCCTACAAGGGCGTGCCGGTGCTGATCGAAGCCGCCGCAGCTCTAGGCGTAGACGTCGTGATTGCTGGCGATGGTCCGATGCGAGCAACGTGGAGCGCGCTCGCCGGGAGCCAGTCTGGTCCCGCGCGCTTCAGTTTTCCCGGCGAGGTCGACGACGCCGAGCTGCGCGCGCTGCTCGCCGCGTGCGACATGTTCGTCCTGCCGTCGGTGACGCGCGCCGAGGCATTCGGCTACGTGCAGCTCGAGGCGATGGCGTGCGGGAAGCCCGTGATCAGCACGGCGCTTCCGACCGGCGTGCCGTGGGTCAACGAGTCGGGTCTCGTCGTGCCTGCGAACGACGTCGACGCGCTGCGCGCGGCGATCTCGAGCCTCGCCACCGATCCGGTGCTCGCCGCCCGCATGGGCGAACGCGGCGAAGCGCGCGCCCGCGCCGAATTCTCGATGTCGGCGATGGGCGATCGTCTGGTGGCCGTGTGCCACGAGTTGGCCGGTGACGAGGGATCGAAGAGGTCCGGCTGACCAGCCTCCGCTAAAGCTACGGCGGTCCGCCGAAGCCTTGGCGAAGGCGGAAGCCGGACACTACGCCTGACGGATTCATCGCGTACGGCGTGAGCCACCCAGTCGTAGTGTCCGGCTTTAGCCGGACCTCAGAGCGAAGTAGAACCAGAAACCATGAAACGCGCGTTCGACATGGCCCTCTCGGGTATAGGGCTGCTCGTCTCGTCGCCCCTGTGGCTGATCTTCGGCGCGGCGATCAAGCTCGAGGACGGCGGTCCGGTCTTCTACTCCCAGGAGCGCGTCGGTTTCGGCGGCCGTCCATTCGAGGCGCTGAAGTTCCGGTCCATGCGCACCGATGCCGAATCGGGTGTCGGCGCGGTACAGGCGGTGGAAGACGACCCCCGGGTGACGCGCATCGGCCGTTTCATGCGCAAGACGGCGATGGACGAGCTGCCACAACTGTGGAACATCTTTCGCGGCGACATGAGCTTTGTCGGGCCGCGCGCGCTGCGGCCCGGCGAAGTCGACGCGTCGGAGGGCGGGTTCGTGTCCATCGACAGCATTCCGGGCTACGCGGCTCGGACAGCCGTGCGTCCGGGCCTCACCGGCGTCGCGCAGATCTACGCGCCGCGCGACGTGCCGCGCCGTCAGAAGTTCCGTTACGACCGTCTCTACGTGCAACGGCAGTCGATGTGGCTCGATCTTCGTTTGATTCTGCTCTCGTTTTGGATTAGCTTCCTTGGCACATGGGAGTCCAGGGGCCGCAAGTACTGACGACTGATCGCGGCAATCGAAGACAGGCCATCGATTGTGACGTGGTGATCGTCGGGGGCGGTCCATCAGGACTCATCGCTGCGCGCGAGCTGGCTACCGCCGGCTTCGACGTCCGCGTCCTCGAAGAGCACGACGTGATCGGCGCGCCCGTCCACTGCACGGGCGTCCTCGGTCTCGACGCATTCGACGAGCTGAGCCTTTCGCGTCGAGCGATTGTCGGCGCCGCCGATGCGGCGCGCTTCGTCTCCCCCAATGGCACCACGGTCGTCATAGGCGCGGAGCGCGTCCGCGCCGCGGTCGTCGACCGCGGGATCTTCGACCGCGATCTGGCCGACTCGGCCGTCGACGCCGGCGCCACCATCCAGACCGGCGTGCGTGTCGCCAGTGTCGCGTGTGGACCGCGGTCGGTCGCCATCCGCACCACCGATGCGGCGTCCGGCACGATCGAGGCGCGCGCCGCCGTCCTCGCCTGTGGCGCGAGCTATCGCTTCAACCGCGCGCTCGGCCTGGGCGTGCCGAGCGTTCTCGTCCACAGCGCCCAACTCGAAGTGCCGTTTCCTCCCCTCGACCAGGTGCAGGTGCACTTCGGCCGGAAGATTGCCCCGGGAGGATTCGCGTGGGTCGTCCCGTTCGCGCGCGAGGGGACGACGTTTGGGAGGGTGGGCCTGCTGTGCGAGCGCGACGCGGGCGCCCGGTTCAGGATTTTTTCTGAGTCGATTCGCGCCGCATACGATCTCCGCCAGCCCTGGCCCGACCCGCGACTCCGCGTGCTGCCGCTCGGCCCGGCGCCTCGGACGTGGACGGATCGCGTCCTCGCCGTGGGTGATGCCGCCGGCCTCGTCAAGCCCACGACGGGGGGCGGAATCTACTACGGGCTGCTGACCGGCCATCTCGCGGCTGGAGTGCTGGCCGAAGCGCTCGCCGACGATCGACTTGGCGCCCGCCGCCTCAAGGAGTACGAGCGCCGGTGGCGCGCACGCCTCGGACCGGAAATCCGCGCCGGCCTCGCGTTTCGCGCCGTCGCCGCGAAGCTGAACGACGTCGCCGTCGACCGCCTGGTCGAGCTCGCGCGCGTCGACGGCATCGTACCGCTCCTGCAACAGAATGCAGACTTCAACTGGCACCACACTGCCGCCCGAGCGCTCCTCCGCCACGCGGAATTCCGCCGCATCGTCCTCAGGTCGATGTGGACGTAGTTGGTTCAAGGTTCAGGTTCAAGGTTCAGGGTTCACAGATCTGAGTCGGTTGCCTAGGTCTGAACCGTGAACCCTGAACCAGGAACCTTGAACCTTGAACCTTGAACCTTGAACCCTGAACCTTGAACCAGATCCCCCCCGGCCACTACGCGCAGAAGCAGCTGCTCAATCCGAGCGGCCTCGTGCGGTGGAGCCATGGCAGCCGGTTCCGTCTGGCGCGCGAGCTGGTTGCGTCATTTGCCGGACGGCCGTTGCTCGACTATGGGTGCGGCGACGGCACGTTCCTGTCGCTCGTGCAGGATCTGTTCCCCGAGGCTCTCGGTGTCGACGTCGCCGCGGATCAGATCGCCGACTGCGCGCGCCGGTTTGCCGGCGTCGCCCGGCATCACCTTCCTCTCCACCGACGCACTGAACGATCCCCGGCACCGCAATCGCTACGAAGTCGTCGTGTGCATGGAAACGCTCGAGCATTGCCCGGATGACATTCAGCTGACGGTCCTCAGTCAGATTCACCACGTGACGTCGCCGGACGGGACGGTCGTCATCAGCGTGCCGATCGAGG
Organism: uncultured Acidobacteriota bacterium; assembly: GCA_963776315.1. Classification (GTDB taxonomy): domain Bacteria; phylum Acidobacteriota; class Vicinamibacteria; order Vicinamibacterales; family 2-12-FULL-66-21; genus DATBJJ01. The sequence goes on along the minus strand of CAVZMJ010000018.1, from coordinate 135,946 downwards.
TGGGGCCGCCGCTTCTCGCCAAGCAGGGCGCGCGCGCGCTCCTGGCGCTCGGCGGGCGGTCCGAGTACGCGACGCGCGAGCGGTATCAGCCGAGCGAGCTCGTGCGCATGCTCTTTGCCGGGGCGGACACGGCGATTCCGCGCGAAGAGTTCAAGGGCGATCTCGGGTCACGATTCACGGGTCACAAGGGCTTCAACTGGCGCCGGTTGGAGCGAACGATCGAGCGGCGCTTCGCCATTGAGCGGCGGTTGTTCTCGCCGTTGCCGCGGCTCGGGGTCTGGCTGAACAGTCAGGTGTGGTTCGTATGCCGGAAGCCGCCGACAGCCTGACCGTCACGCTGTTCGCAGCCGTGGTGGAGGGGTGAAATAGGTTTTGAACCCCTCACTCCGGCAGCGGCCTCTCGGCCCGCGGATTGAGCGGCAGCTGCTCATCGGGCTTCTTGAAGAACCAGTCCATCAGCCGGATCGGCTTACCCGATGCGCGTCGGGAGGATCTCCTGCAGCCGTACGACGGCCGGCAGGGTTTCGGCGAGGCACGTCACGACGCCGATGCCGCGATCGGTGGCGTGTCCGGCGAGCTTCGGATCCGGATCGCGAAGCATCAGCAACGTTCTGGTCGGTCCTGCCGTGACGATCTCGGCGCAGTTGACGATCTGATCGTCGATGACGAGATCGAGGCGGAGCGCGTTGGCGAGCTCGCCGCGCGACCCGGGAACGGTGAGCACCGCCGGCAGATAGTAGCCGTACAGCTCCAGCCACCACTGCGTCTGAAACTGGACGGGATCCCCGGCGCTCGCCGGGCGTTTGGTCAGAAAGAACACTTCCCACCGCGAGGCGCGCGCCATGGCATACAGACGGGCGATCTCGGCGGGCTCGTGCGGGGGCACCCGCATCCACCAGTTGGGGGTGCGCGCGATGTGGGCCCACACCTTGGCCACATCCTGCTGCGCGAGCGGCGGTCCCTTGTCGCCATCGTGACCGTCGTCCCGCCCGAGACACTCACGGGCCGTGGCCCGGAAGGCGCTCCGGAAATCGGCCAGCACACCGTCGACGTCGAAACCCAGCCGAAGCGACATCAGGGAAGACAATACAGTAACTCGAAGAAAGCCGCAGGTTCGGGGTTTGCATTCGTCGTGTCCCATAAACACGGTCGACGACCAGTGAATCCTTCGCGAGCCTCGTGAGCTTCGCGGCCGTCGTGAAAGGTCTCCGTGTCGTGAGAGAGTTTCTACGACGATCGCTCGTGCGGTCGTTCGTGAACGATTAGAGCGGCCAGCACGGCAGCCAGTGCGGCGTTGGCTGGCATGACGAGGCCGGTTTCCCACACGCTCTGCAGCGCGACGGCTCCCAGCCCGCAGGCCGCGCCGGCGCGGATCCAGAACACGCCTGACGCCTCGTTCGTCAGCCGCTCGCGCGCCGCGCGGACGAATGCGGCCAACACGACGAAGAGCGTTCCCACCAGCAGCAGTCCCCCTTCGGCGGCCACTTGCAGATAGTGGTTGTGAGCCTGATTGAAGTACACGGCCCTCGTCGATTGCTGGTAGACGAACATTGCCCGTTGATAGGTGCCCGCCCCCGTGCCGGTCAGCCAGAAATCGCGGACGATGGGGAGCGTTTCGCGCCAGATCGTCAGGCGGTTCGCCACGCCCGTCTGCGCGCCGGCCACACGTTCGCGGAGCGCCGGGATGTCGGCCCACGCGAGGCCGCAGACCATCACGATGGCGGCGATCGCGAGCACGCGGCGGCGCCGCCGCCGATCGAGGCGCCGCCGGCAGAGGACGACCGTCACGACCGCCGACACTCCAAGCGCGAGGGCGCCGGACCGCGAGAGCGACAGCAGCAGCGCGATGAGCATCGTGATCGCCGAAGCCATCAGCCAGCCCGTACGTGGATCGATCGCGTGCGCCAGACGGCTTCGCGTGTTGACGTGCCCGGCCTCGTCGGGCGCGGCGCCGACGCGGGCGGCGATGTACCCGAGGCACAGGGGCAGCGCCATGATCGCCCACGTGGCAAAATGATTCCGGTTGACGAACGGACCAAAGGGCAGGGGACCCTCGAATTCGGTCCTGAAGCGCCAGTAGATATCTCTCCCGGCGGTTGCCGCCTGAGCGATCGCCAGCAGCGACACGGCAAAGCCCACCGCCGACACCATCCGGACTGTCCTGCGCACGCCACTGCGGCGGAACAGCGTGCGTGCCGCCGCGAACATCGCGATGGCGCTGGCCGTGACGATCCACGCCCAAGCCGTATCCGACGAACTGATGGTCAGCGTCTGAAAGGCGCCCGGCGCGCCTCCGGCGATCGAGAGCACGCTCTTCACGGGCGCGGCATGAGGAGAGGCGACCGCGACAAGTCCGGCTGGCAGCGGCACGAGCTGAAGGGCGACGACAGCCAGCAGCGCGACCAGCGAGCGCCCGAGGCGATAGCCGAGTCCTAAATGGAGGCGATAGCCGAGTCCTAAATGGAGGCGATAGCCGAGTCCTAAATGGAGGCGGTATCCGAGTCCTGAATGGAGGCCGTCGCCGAGTTGTAACCCGAGTCGGTCGCCGAGTCCTGACTGGAGAACCGCTGCAAAGACGAGGCAGATGACACCGAAGGCGACCGCGGTCGTCGCCGAACGGCCTCCGAACGCGACGAGCGGCCAGACGAGAAGTGCGAAGAGGAAGAAGAGCGGCAGCCTGTTCGCGCGCACGCCGCCCACGTCAGGCGGATTTCTTGCTGCTGGTGCCGTAGTAGTTCTGGTAGTGATAGCCGTAGTACCGCGAGTAGTAGGTACTTGTTGCGGTCGAAATCGACGCGGTTGAGGACTGCTCCGATCGAGGTCGTCTTGCTGGCCGCGAGCGTCGCGATCGCGCGTTCGGCGTGCACGCGCCGGGTCATTTCCGAACCGATGACGAAGACCACGCCGGAGACCGCGCGCGCAACGATGACCGCGTCGGTGACGGCCAGCACGGGCGGCGTGTCGATGATCACCCAGTCGAAGGGGCCCGATCGCAGGTTGGCCAGCAGCGCGTTCATCCGCTCCGAGGAGAGCAGTTCGGACGGGTTGGGAGGGATGCGCCCGGCGGCGATGACGAACAGGTTCGGCTCGCTCGTCTTCTGCACGGCGTCCCGGACGCGCGCCTGTCCGACGAGCAGGTGCGACAGGCCGATCTCGTTCTGCACGCCGATCACGGTGTGAAGGCCGGGCCGGCGCATGTCGCCGTCGACGAGGAGCACGCGCGACCCGCCGAGCGCGAGCACCATCCCCAGGTTGCACGCGGTCGTGGTCTTGCCTTCGAGCGGCTGGCTGCTCGTGACGGCGATGACCCGCGGGCCTTCCGATCCGCTCGTGAAGACGAGCGACGTCCGGAGGGATCGGAACGCCTCGCCGAAGTCGTGCGGCACGGGCTCGGAGAGGAGCGGGACGCGCTTGTCGCGCACCGAGGGCACGAGGCCGAGCAGGGGCAGCCGTAACCGCTCCGTCACATCGTCGGGCGTCTTGACCGTGTCGTCGAGATACTCGATCCCGAAGGCGAGGCCGAACGCGACGAGCAGGCCCGCCATGAGCGCCGTGAACCAGTCGCGGCGGGCATTCGGCGAGAACGGCGCACCAGGCGCCTCGGCGCGATCGATCACCTGCACGTTGTTCGTGCGGCTGTTGCTCACGACCCGCAGCTCCTTCTGCTGCTGCAGAAGTGACTGGTAGACCAGCCGGTTCGTCTCGGCCTGGCGCTGCAGCACGAGGTAGCCGCCGGCCTTGCGGTCGAGGTCCATGGCCGTGCCCTTCTGCGACTCGAGCTGGCCGGCGTAGCTTCGCTCCTCGATCACAGCGGCTTCGTACTCGTTGCGGGCGGACTCGATCACGCGCGTGCGCTGCGCGACGAGCGCGGACCGCGCGCTGTCGAGCTGGCCCTCGACCTTGAGAAGGTCCGGGTGCCCTGGCAGGTAGCGCGACGACAAGCGCGCCTTCTCGGCCGTCAGGTCGTTCACCCGCGTCTTGGCCTCCATGACCCCCGGGTTGGTGGAGATGACCGGGAAGGCATCGGCCGCATCGCTCTTCGGGTCGACCGACTTCACCTGGTTGTAGCTGGCTTCCTTCTGCAGGCGCGTCGTGCGCGCGCGCGTCGCCGTGTCGTTGAGCGTGTTGAGCCGCGAGCCGACGATGTTCTGGCGATCGTCGAGCGAGAGCGCGTTCTGCTGCTCGCGATAACGCGACATCGCCGTTTCCGCCTCGGTGACCTTCTTCTCCTGCTTGGACACCTCGTCGCCCAGCCAGAGGAGGTTCTTGTTGATCGTGTCGAGTCGCAGGTCGATGTTCTGCTGCGCGTATTCTTCGGCGAGCGTCGTCGCGGCGAGCGCGGCGAACTCGGGGCTGGGCGACGTATAGACGATCTCGACGAGCCGCGTCTGCTTCTCCGGGATGATGTCGACGCCGCCGAGAAACTGGCTGATGAGGCCGCTCTCGATCGCACTCTCGTTGACGGCGGGTTTCTCGGCCGGGGCCGCGGTCTGTCCGCCCGAGAAGAGACCGCGCACGGAGGTGCCCAGGGCCTTGCGCGCTTCGCGCACCGCGCTCAACGGACCACGGCTCTGCGGCGCGGTGCCGTTGAAGAGCGGATGGTCGTGCAGCTTCAGGCGGTCGACGACGCGCTTGGCCAGGCCGCGGCTGCGGAGGATGCTGTACTGCGTGTTGTAGTACTGATCCGAGTCCTGCCAGAACATCGGATCGTTCGCGTTGAGGTTGCCGACGGCGGCCGTGCGCTCGTCCTTGATCTCAACCCGCGCGCTGGCGCGATAGAGGGGGATCTTCGAGTAAGTCTGAAGCATCATCAGACCCACTACGATAACGAACGCCGTGCCGGCAACCTTGCGATGACGGAAGACCGCTGTGAGACGATCCAGCAGGTGGACCTGCTGCCCACTCGATGACTGCCGGCGGCTCGAGGAGGACTCGGCCGAGCCGACGGTCTGAAGATCCTGGACGTCGAACATGGTGGCGCGTCAGCGGCTACTGACCACTCGCTGGACTCCCGTTCGATCCCACGGCGGTGACGCCCAGTGTGGAGGCGGCGGCAATCGCCGCCGCGGCCGCATTCCCGAAAAAGCCTGCGACCCACGGCGCCTTCGAGCTCAACCGCACGAGCGTGGTCGCCTGCCCGCCAGCCGGGACGCCGAAGAGATCGCCGACCGCGAGCACCTTGTCGTCGTTCGACAGCAATTCGACGACGTACGCGCCTGGGTCGACGCGCTCGAATCCGAAGCGGCCGTCCGCATCGGCGAGGGTGCGCGCGACGCCTCGGCCCGTCTCCACGTTGCGCAACCGGATGCGTGCCTGTGGATAGGGCTGCGTGTCGCCCCTCCAGGCAGTGCCGATCACGACACCGGTCGTCGCGGCAGGGCCGGCCATGGCACCGGCGGTCGCGGGTGCCAGGCCAGACTGTGGGCGTGACGAAGCGTGCGCGCGGCTGCGCGACGTCACGCTCAGCAGTACGGCCACGACAACCATCGCGCGAAACGTGCTCCGGCGGGCGCGGTGCATGGATACTCCACGAACGGCGACGGTTGGGGCCGGCCCCGCCTCGCCGTTCGACCCAGTGTGAACGGTGTCAACTTCGTAATGTAAACCAGGAAGCCGGCCGGGACAACCCTGGAAACGGTCTATAGATTGCAAAGACCTGGCCGTGCCCGCACGGCCGTCGGGGGGATGGGCCGTGTGCGGAATTGTGCACCCGATCTGTACCGGGATGGAGCAGTCGATCACGTTTCGCGTGGTAGAATCCCTCGCTCCCGGACGCCCGCCACGGCCTGTGTCCGACCAACCATGCGAAGAAATCTCCAATGAGTCGTGAGCTCGACGCGCTGACATCCTCGACCCTCAAGCACCTCCGCGAGCATTGGTGGGACGATGCCTTCACGGCGTTTCTCGAGGAGACGCTGAAGCCGCGGCCCGGCAAGCGGATCCTGGACGTCGGGTGTGGCACGGGGACCGCCGAGATCAGCCTCGCGCGCCTCCGGCTGTCGCAGATGCACCTCTTCGCCGTCGATCTCGTGACCGATCGCGTGCGCGACGCGCACGCCGCGACGCGCGGCATCAACGTCCGCGTCGGCTATGCAGCGGCCGACGCCTGCCGCCTGCCGTTTGCCGCCGACTCGTTCGACTCGACCTTCTGCGTGGCCGTGCTGCAGCACATCCGCGATCTCTCGGGCGCGCTCGGCGAGATCGCTCGCGTCACCCGCCCAGGCGGCCGCGTGCTCATCGTCGAACCCGACAACGCCGCACGGTACTGGTTCAGCTCCGTGCAGAGCGGCATGGAAGCGTTCGAGCTCAGCCGCCGTTTCTTCGGGGGGCTCCTCTCCGTCCGCGGCGAGTCGCCGGCGGCCGCCGTCGGTCCCCTCGTTCCAGGCCTGCTCGTCGCGACGGGCATCGAGCCGGTATCGGTCCGGCTCTTCCCCGTGTCGGTATCGCACCTCGGCGTCCCTGAGCCCTCGTTCTGGGAGTCGCGCCGCGCCGCCGTGCGCGCGGTGATCGCCAAGGCCCCCGACGAGGCGCTCCGCCGGCTCGGCGCGGACTTCCTCAAGGCGATCGATCAGTACGCCCGCGATGCGTCGGCCGCCGGCTCGGCATTCGTCGAGATCCAGAACACGATGCTGTTTGCGACGGTCGGACAACGAGGCGAGTGAAAACGCAGTCCGGCTCCGACGGATGGGACGCGTACGCGCCGTTCTACGACTGGGAGAACGCACAGACCGTCGCCCGACGCGACATCGCCTTCTGGCAGCGCCTGGCGGTCGCGAACGATGGGCCGGTCCTCGAGCTGGGCTGCGGCACCGGTCGCGTGGCGCTTCCGGTCGTCAAGGCGGGCGCGCAGCTGGTCGGGATTGACTTGTCCGCGCCCATGCTCGCGCGCGCGCGCAAGCGGCTGGTTCGCGCGCGCCTGACCAGTCGCGCGTTGCTCGTGCGCGGCGACATCCGACAGCTGCCGTTCCGATCGCGCGAGGGCTTCGGCCTGGTGATGGCGCCGTACGGCATCCTGCAGTCGTTGACGAGAGAGCGCGATCTCGAGGCCACGCTGCAGTCGGTGGCGCGCGTGCTGAGGCCTGGAGGGATCTTCGGGCTCGATCTCGTCCCCGACCTGCCGCGGTGGAGCGAATACCGCCGCCGCACGAGTCTGCAAGGGCGCACGGACGCGAAAACGACGGTGACGCTCATCGAATCGGTCCGTCAGGATCGGCGTCGCAAGCTGACGATCTTCGACCAGGAGTACGTCGCGCGCCGCGGCCCCTCGCGAACCGTCCACCGCTTCGTGCTCACGTTCCGGACGTTGTCGATCCCGCAGATGGCGAGGCGCCTCGAGAAAGCCGGCTTCGAGGTGCAGGCCATTCTCGGCGACTATCAGGGTGGCCCGTGGGATGCGCGCGCGGACGTCTGGGTCATCCTCGCCAGGAAGAGATAGAAACAAGCGACACTTGACTGTGAAAGGGCGCCCCTCGATGTCACTCGACGAGGCCGAGGCGTCGCTGTGCGCTGCCATCCGGGGCGAACCTGAGATCTGGCGCCGGCTGGCGGACCCGGCCGCGGAAGTTCGCTTCCTCGATGCCGCGGTCGCGCATCGCTGCCGGCCGCTGCTCGCATGGCGACTGCGGGCATCCGGCGAGCTGCCGATGTGGCCGCGAACCGTCCGCGAAGGCCTCCTGGCAGCTGAGCGCGCCGAGGCGGCACTCGAGATCTTCCGCCGGCGGGAATTGGGCCGGCTGCTTCGAGTCTTTGCCGCCGCGGATGTTCCGGTCCTGCTGCTCAAAGGGGCGGCGCTGGCGTACTCGCTCTATCCTGAGCCATGGCTCCGGCCGCGAGAGGACACGGACCTCCTGGTCGAGGGCGGTGACGCCAGCCGCGCCGGCGGGCTCCTCGTGTCACTTGGATATCAGCCTGCGCCGATGCAGCGTGGTGAGCTGGTCACGAATCAGCGCCTGCACGTCCGATCGGACGCGAGCGGCCTGCGGCATGATTGCGACCTCCACTGGAAGATCGCCAACCCGGTGTGGTTTGCCGAGCTGTTGACGCCTGCCGAGCTGATGCGTGGTGCCGAATCGATCTCGCTCGACGAGGTCGAGGTTCGCTGTCCTCGACGCGCGCACGCGCTCCTTCTGGCGTGCTGGCATCGCGCCTCGCATCACTACGACAGCCCCGATCTCCTCTGGCTCTACGACCTGCATCTTCTGGTCGAGGGGCTGACTGACGCCGATGCGGACGAAGTCCTCCAAGCCACGCGCGAGACCCGGACGATCGAAGTCTGCGCCCGCGGGCTGCAGCTGGCGAGCGAGCGCTTCAAGACACGTCTTCCGACCGCCTTGACGGATCTCAAGGAACTGAACTCGACCAAGCGCTCGGGTGCGACCGTTTATCTCAGGCCGGATGCTCGAAAGGTCGACCTCCTGACAGCGGATCTGCGGTCGCTCCCCACCTGGGGGCGGCGGCTACGGCTGGTTCGGGAACATCTGTTCCCACCGGCCGATTACATGCTCGCCAGTTATCCGGGCTCGACTCGTCTGAGGCTGCCGGCACTCTACCTGTGGCGCATCGCCCGCGGCGCGCGATCGTGGTTCCGGCCCCTGCGGTGACGCATCGCACGCGCCGAAAATCCAGCTGGAGCGTACAAAAGCAGACGGCCGCGTGCTTGACACCGGCCGGTTCTTTGCCGATCCTGTGGCATCTGCTGAGCCAGCTTCCGGCCGTGAAGAGGGAGAAGACCGATCTGATTGTGGACGCGCGATCCGTCTCTCGAGAACGCAGCGACACTCGCACGTTCGTCACCCGTCGGATTGCCGACGAGACGATCATCGTGCCGGTCGTCGGCGGTGTCGGCGATCTCGACGCCATCTTCACGTTGAACGAAGTCGGGTCGCTGGTCTGGCAGCTCGTCGACACGCCGACGACCGTGCACGCCATCGTCGAGGAGATCGCCCGGACGTTCGACGTCCCGCCCGATCAGGCCGAGCGCGACGTCGTCGAGTTCCTCGGCAAGCTGGAGGAGGCCGGCCTCATTCGTCCGCTGAACGAGCCGACGGCCCGCTGAGAAATCGGTATTTCGCTGACGGGTACAGGCGTGGGGCCTGAACGTCCTGGCAACGACGGGCCACTGAAAGCCACGCATGGAAACTGTCAGCTACGGTGAATTCAGCCAGGCCTTTCACGAGCGTACGATGCGGAGCATCTGCCGCTGAGCGGCACCATCGAGGTGACGCGCCGCTGTCCGCTGACGTGCGTCCATTGCTACAACAACCTCCCGATGTCGGACCACGAGGCGTCCAGCAGCGAGCTCACCTACCAGGAGCACTGCCGCATCCTCGACGAGCTGGCCGACGCCGGGTGTCTCTGGCTGCTGTTCACGGGCGGCGAGATCTTCGCGCGGCGAGACTTCCTCGATATCTACACCTACGCGAAGAAGAAAGGGTTCCTGATCACCCTCTTCACGAATGGGACGCTGATCACGCCGAGGATTGCCGACTATCTCGCGGTCTGGCGGCCGTTCGCGATCGAGATCACCCTCTACGGCCGGACGAAGGAAACGTACGAGCGGCTGACCGGCATTCCGGGCTCATACGAAAAGTGCCTGCGCGGCATCGACCTGCTGCTCGAACGGCAGCTGCCGCTCGCCCTCAAGTCGGTGGCCGTCACGGTGAACGTGCACGAGCTGCATGACATGCAGCAGTTCGCCGACGATCTCGGCGTCGAGTTCAAGTTCGACGGCATGATGAATCCGCGCATCGACTGCTCGCAGAGCCCGCTGGCCGTGCGGCTGTCGCCCGAGGACTGCGTCGCGCTCGATCTCGAGGATCCCAAGCGCGTCGACGAGTGGAAGCTCATCGCCAAGGAGTACCTGGGCCCGGCCAACCCCGCCGGGCGCGCCGACGAGGTCTATCACTGCGGCGGCGGCGTCACCTCGTTTGCGATCGATCCGCAGGGAGGGCTCAGCATCTGCGTGCTGTCCCAGCGTCGACAAGTTCGGTCTGCGGACCGGATCGCTCCGTGACGGTTGGGACGGCGTGCTGCGCGAGGTGCGCGCGCGAAAGATTCGCACTCCCACGAAATGCACGATGTGCGAATTGAAGTCGACGTTGTGCGGGATGTGCCCGGCCAACGGCGAGCTGGAGAACGGCGATCCCGAGGCCCCGGTCGATTTTCTCTGCCGGGTCGCACATTTGCGCGCCTACGCGCTCGAGCTGCCGGTCGCGCCGCACGGCCCGTGCGAGTACTGCGAAGGAGGCTCGGGGTACGACGAGATGATGGCCTCGGTGGCGAAGCTCAAACAGGGGCGGCAGGCTGATCCGCTCGGCCGCCGATCCAAGATGCTGCCGATGGCGGCTCCTGCAGCGGGAGGCTGCGGCAGCGGCGGCTGCTCGTCGTGCTCGACGCACTGACACGTGTCCAGGGTGTTCGGGCCACGAGTCGGGTCACCAAGTGGCTGACGAGGGAGTGGTTGTTTATGGCGAATGAAAAGAACGACGAGAAGCGGCCGTACGTGAAGCCGGAAATCCAGCAGGTCGCGCTCAGACCCGAGGAGGCCGTGCTGGGCGCCTGCAAGGCCAGTTCAGGCTCCGGCGGCAGCGGTCCAGGCGGGGGCAACTGCCGGACGCCGGTGCCGTGCAGTTCGCTCGGCTCGTAGAAACGGGTGTTCCTCCGAGTTGCGGATCTGACGATTCACGTCACGTGCAGCCGGTGTGACGTGAACGTGAGACCGGGCAGGGCAGCGGCTTCCTTCGTGGTCGAGCCCGCGCCCGAAGACGCTCGGCTCGACGTGATCTCCGGCACGCTCGACGCCGTCGACCCTCGCGACTGTGCGTTCGACTCGGGAGGGCCTTGGCGGCTCTATCGACTCGACGACGGTTGGCTGTTCCAGTTCTTTTCGTCGTCTTTTGGTCCCTCTCCCTACAAGACGGCACGCCTCCAGCCAGATTTTTCGAGCGGGCAGATCTGCCTCGATCGTCGATTCGTCGCGCAGTTCACGTCCGTCGATCCGCTCGAGTACCCACTCGACGAGCTGCTCTTCATCAGTCTTCTCGGTCAGGGTCGCGGCGTCGAGATCCACGGCTGCGGCGTGGTGGACCGGGACTCGACGGGGTACTTGTTCGTCGGGCAGTCGGGCGCGGGAAAGACGACGATGGCGCGGTTGTGGCTCGGAGCGGACCGTGAGGTAGACATCCTCAGCGACGATCGCGTCATTCTGCGCGGCGATACGGATGGCGTCTGGATGTACGGCACACCCTGGCACGGGGAGGAACCGCTCGCCTCGCCGCACCGTGCCCGTCTTGGCGGCGTGTTCTTTCTGCGCCACGACGACCGGGATGAGGTTGCGCCGGTCAGCCGCATCGACGCCGTCGCTCGCCTCTTTGCGGCCAGCTTTCCGCCGTTCCACGACGCTGCGGCGGTAGGCTTCACCCTCGATTTCATCAGCGCCGTCCTCGACCGTGTTCCTGCCGTGGAGTTGGGCTTTGCGCCGACGCCGAGAGTCCTCGAGCTCGTCCGGCGATCGTCGGTGAACCTCTCGAAATAGCCGCGCGTTCGGGGTGCCCGTTGCGCGATCGCCTTCCAACCGCACACCGAGTGTCTAGTCCTGAATCAGACGATCACGGTTTCGTAATTTCCGCTCGTCATCATTCGCGAGAAACGTTGTATTTGCAATGAGATACAGACACTGAGCGCCGGCAGGTTTGTTGCCCGACAGGCGCCAGGATCCGGTACGGTCTTGCGGTTCCGTGTGTCCGAGAGCGTCATGCGTTCACCTGAGAGTGTCAGCACATTCGTCGAGGTCAGCAGCGAGTTGCTGGCGCGCGGCTACGGCGTACGGTTTCGCGCCTCCGGTGGAAGCATGCGTCCGGCAATCTGCGATGGCGACGTGATTACCGTCGCGCCCGCTGCTGAAGGCCGAGTATTGCCGGGGAACGTGATTGTCTACCGGGATCGCGGCCGGTTGTTCGCGCATCGCATCGTCAGCGTCAAGAGCAACGCCGAGCACGGCGGTTACCGCCAGGTGCTGCTGCGCGGGGACGCGGCGACGACATGCGACGCTCCGGTGTCTGCGGATCGGGTTCTCGGCGAAGTGGTGACGGTGCAGCGCGGACGCGGGGCGACTGGTCTGCGGCGTGCTCCCGCACTTCGCGGCACGCGTGCTGCGCGGGTTGCGACGAAGACTCTTCGGTGAAGACCGGTCGACGAGCTTCATGACTTCGATCGCAACGCGCGTTCTTCAGTCGAGTGGCCAGCTCAGGCTCCTGGCCGCAGCGGCCCTGGCCGTCCTCCTCCTCCTCCTCCCGCACGCGGCGACGGCGGCGACACTCCAGCAGATGCAGTCGGGCACAGCCGTCAGCACCGCCAACGGTACTCAGACGATCACGATTTCTTCGGTCGACATCACCAAGTCGTTCCTGATCTTCCAGACGCGCAGCAACGGCAATCGTCCTGTCAATTCCACGCTGCGCGGCCGGCTCGCGTCGGCAACGACGATCGAGTTCGTGCGGTCGACGAACGAAGGCGCGCCGCTGGCGATCAACATCCAGTGGTACGTCGCGACGTTCGGGTCGGGCGTCAACGTCCAGCGCGGCGCCGCGACCATGTCGGCGCTCACGGTCAATGTGCCGATCACCGCCGTGGCCTCGATGAATCAGGCCTTCGTGTTGTGGTCGATGACGCCCAACGCCACCGAGCTCGAGAACGCCAGCGACGATCTCATTGCCGGTGATCTGACGACCACGACCAACCTGCAGTTTCGGACCAACGATCCGAGCGGTCACCTCGTGTGGTGGCAGGTCATCGAGTTCACGAACGCCGCGGACATCAACGTGCAGCGGGGCACGGTCGCGACGATGACCGGCGCCGTCCTGTCCGCGACCGCCACGCTCGGCACGGCGGTCGATGTCAGCCACACGTTCGTGCTGGCCGGAGCTCGCACGCTCGGCACCGGTCCAGACATCGGCGCCCGGATGCTGCGCGCGCAGCTCACCAATTCCACCACGATCACGTTCGACCGCGGCATCGCCGGATCGCCAGACGACATGAATGAAATCGCCTGGCAGGCCGTCGAGTTGAAGGACGGCTCGACGGTGCAGGCAGGCTCGGCGAACTTCGCCGCCGGCTCGGCCCAGGTCATCGCCACACTCGGGACGCGAGTGAACACGACCCGGGCCGTGGCGTTCGCCTCGGTGCAATTCGCGGGGCAAAGCGCGGGCCGTACCGCCTACGCTGCGAACGATCTCCCGGGCGTCGCGACCGTCACCGCTGCACTCTCTCCGACCCAGCTCACGCTCGACCGCAACAGCACCGTGGCCGCCGCGGACGTCGGGTGGTTCGTCGTGCAGTTCGACGGCGGCGACGGTTTCAAGGTTGGCAGTTTCACCAAGGCGACTGGCACCGCGCCCGCGTCCCAGTCCATCGCCCACGGGCTCGGCGAAGTGCCCAAGGCGCTCATCCTGTGGACCGAGGGCCGGCCGGACGAGACGTTCAGCAGCGCCGCCGGCATCACGTTCCGCGGGGCATCGGCTGGGTCGGCCGCCACCGGCGTGTTGACGCTCACCATCAACGTTCCGGCCGGAACGACGACCAACGATGGGATGGTCGCCTCGATCGCGGTTCGGCCGAATACCGCCGTGATCACGCCGCCAGCGGGGTGGGCACTAGTCCGGCGCATGGACAATGCGGCCGGCTCGGCCAACTCGCTCGCCATCTACGGCAAGGTCGCCGTCGCCGGCGAGCCCGCCAGCTACACCTGGACGTTCAGCGCGTCGACGGGCTCGGCCGGCGGCATTCAGTCGTTCTCGGGCGTCGACCTCACCAATCCCCTCGACGTCGAGAACGGCGCGAGCACGGCCAGTGCCCTGACCCATGCTTCACCAAGCGTGACGACGACGTCGGCGAACGACATGATCATCACGGCGCATGCGTTCGCGAGCAGCGCCACGTGGACGCCTCCGGCCGGAATGACCGAGGCCTTCGACGTGGCGAGTAACGCCGTGCCGAACAACCCCGGCATGTCGGTCGCGGGAGCTACGTCGTGCAGGCCGCTGTTGGAGCGACTGGTGGCAAGACGGCGACTGCATCGAACGATGCGGACACCGGCAACACCCATACGATGGCGCTTCGCGCGGCTCCAGCAGGGACGGCGTACTTCGGCTTCGGCATGACCGACGGCACCACGAGCCGATCGGTCGCCACGTCGAGCCAGGACGGCGCGAACACGTCCAACGCGAGCACCCGCATGGCCGACAAGGTGCTCACGATCGTGCGGTGGGGCGAAGTCGTCGTCGCCGAAGCGGACCTCTCGTCGTGGGACGACACGAACTTCACGCTGAACTGGACGACGAACGACGCCGCGCCGTACGTCATCCACTACATCGCGATCGGCGGTACCGACATGTCGGCGAAGGTCGTCGACTGGACGATGGCGACGGCCGTCGGGCAACAAGGCGGTCACTGGAGTCGGATTCCAGCCGGACGTCGTCTTCCATGCGCACGGCGGTCACACCCTGACCGCTGCGCTCCCGACCAACGTCGCTGTCGGCGCGTTCGGCCTCGGCGTCATGGACTTCGACGGCGATCAATGGGCATTCGCGAACTGGACGGTGGACAGCTCGGGCACGAGCAACACGCAGCGCGGACAGCAGACCAACGCCGCGCTCTATTCGTTCAACAACGGTCTCACCGTGCAGAAGAAGGCGTCGTGGGTCTCGATGGACGCCGATGGGTTCACGATCAACTTCACCAACACCGCGAGCAACGCCGCCGCACGCGTCTTCTCGCTCGCGCTCAAGGGCGTCAACGTCAAGCCTGGCAGCTTCCTCAAAACGACCGGCGCCGCGCCCGCGAGCCAGGCGATCACGGGCGTCGGCTTCACGCCGAAGCTCATCATGCTCGCGAGCGTGCAGAACACGACGCAGGCGAATCCGGTGGCTCACAGCCGTTTCGGCCTCGGCGCGTCCGACGGCGGCACCGAGGGGAGCTCCGCGGTTCAGGATCAGAACGGCGCCGGAGTCACGATCGTGGACGCGATCGACAAGACGAGCAAGATCTTCGTCAAGGTGGACAACAGCACGCCGGCGATCGATGCCGAGGCCGATCTGACCAGTCGCGGCACCGACGGCTTCACCTTGAACTGGACGACGAACGACGCGGTCGAAACCGAGATTCTCTATCTCGCGATGGCGCCGCTCGCGGTGACCGAAGTGCGTCTCATTGACTTCACCGCCACCCGCGAGCCACGGGGAGTGCAGCTGGCGTGGCGGACGGGGTACGAGGTCGACAACCTCGGCTTCCACCTGTATCGAGAGATTGACGGCCGCCGCACGCGGATCACGCGGTCGCTCGTCGCGGGATCGGGGTTGATGGTTGGGTCGAGGAGCCGCGTCACGAACGAGCAGACCTACAGCTACTGGGATGTCGCCGCGGCGGCGGCCTCGCCGGCGGCGGTCTACTGGCTCGAGGATGTGGACTTCAACGGCAAGAGCACCTGGCACGGTCCGATCCGTCCTGACGCGCTGACGGCGGTCCCCGATTCGGTGCCGAACCCGCTACTGGAGAACAGCCCGACGCTGACCGGACTCGGGCGCGGCGTCGGCCATCACGAGGAACGGTTTACGACCTCGCGCGAGAGTGGCCCGGAACCGCTTCGGGTTGCGGCCCCGGCGAGGTTCAACCAGCCGGTTGTCGGGGTGCAGGCGGCGCTAGGCGCGGACCCGCGAGAAGGGCAGTGGGCGCTCGCGGCCCAGCAGGCGGTTAAGATCGGCGTGCGGGCAAGGGGCTGGTACCGCGTGAGTCAGCCCGTGCTGCTGGCGGCCGGCCTGGATCCTCAGGTCGATCCCAGGACCCTCCGACTGTATCTCGAGGGAGTCGAGCAGGCCCTCCTGGTGAAGGGAGCCGGGGACGGTCACTTCGATCCATCCGACGTCATCGAATTCTACGGTGTCGGCGTGGATACGCCCTCGACGGATACCGCTGTCTACTGGTTGACCGGAGGATCGGGGACCGGCCTTCGCGTGCAGACGCCGCCGGCGTCGCCTGCCGGTCCGGCCGCGCCGGCGCGGTTCTGGGGCACGGTCGAGCGCAAGGACCGCAGCATCTACTTTGCGGCGTTGCGCAACGGCGACGCCGAGAACTGGTTCGGCGCCCTAATCTCAAACGGAGATCCGGCGGACGTCACGCTGACCGTGCGGCATCCCGACCCGGCGGCGCCGACGGGCGCGATGATCGAAGTCATCCTTCAAGGCGTCACCGAAACTCCCGACCCCGTGAGTCACCAGGTCCAGGTGAGGGTCAACGGCACCATCGTCGGCACCGTGGTGTTCGAGGGCCGCGATCGTGGTGCGTCCACGCTGACCTTCCCGTCCGGCATCCTGCTCGAGGGATCGAACGTCGTGCACCTGGAGGCGATGAACGGAGACGCAGACCTCAGCCTCTTCGACACGCTCCGCTTGAGTTATTGGCACACCACCGACGCGGACGACGACAAGCTGGAGTTGACCGCCGACGCGCAGCAGACGCTGACCATCCGCGGTTTTGCGGGCAGCGCCGTTCGCGTCGTCGACGTCACCGATCCGGAAGGCGTGCTCGAGCTCGCCACGGCCGCCGGGCCAGTGCCGCTGTCGGTGGATGTACAGACGCCCGGTACGGGCACGCGCACGCTTTTGGCCTTTACCGAGGCGACGATTGGCGCACCGGCCTTTGTCGTGGCCAACCTGCCGTCCTCCCTTCACCTCGCGTCGAATGCGACGGACTACGTGATCATCAGCCATGCTGATTTTCTGACGCAGATGGCGCCGCTCGCGACGCTGCGCGCCACGCAGGGCCATCGCTCCGCGGTCGTGTCGATCGACGACGTCTACGACGAGTTCGGCTTCGGCCAGCAGTCGCCCCGTGCGCTGAAGGACTTCCTGAGCCGCGCGCGGGCGACCTGGAGTGTGCCGCCGCGTTACGTTGTGCTGGTGGGCGACGCGACGTTCGATCCGCGCGACTACGCCGGGCTTGGCTTCGGCGACTTCGTGCCGACCAGGCTCGTCGACATGAACGAAATCGAGTTGGAGACGGCGTCCGACGATTGGTTCACGGACATCAACGACGACAGCCGTCCCGACTTTGCGATCGGACGCCTGCCGGTGCGGACCGCGTCCCAGGCCAGCACGGTTGTCGCCAAGCTCACCGGCTACGATGCGGAACCTGTCGGCGCGTGGTCGACGAGCCTGGCGCTCGTCACCGACACTGACGACGCGACCGTGCACTTCCGCTCCTCGAGCGCGGATCTCGAGACGCGGCTGCCCTCCAGCTACGTTCCGCATCGCCTCGATCGCGATGTGCTCGGCGTCAGCACGTTGCGATCGGATCTCTTCGGTCTCGTCAACCAGGGTCAGTTGATCGTCAACTACCTGGGCCACGGATCGACCTATATCTGGGGTAAGACGGGCGAGCTGCTGACGACCGCTGACGTCGGCTCCAACTGGACGACGACCGGATCGCGGTTGCCGTTTGTGATCGCGATGAACTGCCTGAACGGATTCTTCCAGGGAATCTATGGTGAGGAGAGCCTCGCCGAGACGCTGCTGCGCAGTGGCGGCGGAGCGGTTGCCGTCTGGGCCTCTTCGAGCCTGACGGACGCCGAGCCGCAGGGTGTGATGAACGACGAGCTGTTCAAGGTCGTTTTCAATGGATCGCAGGCAACGCTCGGCGACGCGGTGACGGCGGCCAAGGGCGCGGTGGCGAATCTCGACGTGCGCCGGTCGTGGGTGTTCTTTGGCGACCCGGCCATGCGCCTGAAGGGTGTGCGCGTCTCGACGGATCCCCCGCCGGTGGTGCCGACGCTGTCCGTGACGCCGTCGAGCCTGAACTTCGGCGTGGTGACGGCGGGCGGAGCCTGGACATCGGTGACGCCCAACCAGTCGGTGCGGGTCACACAAACCGGCGCCGGCACGGTGACCTGGACGGCCTCGGCCGATCAACCTTGGATTCAGGTGACGAACGGTTCGGGCACGGGGAACGGGCGCTTCACGATCGGTCTCTCCGCCATCGGCCTGCCACCAAGCGGGTCGGCCACCGGTGCCGTGACCATCGCGGCCAATGGCGCGCAGAGCTCGCCGACGATCGCGGTACGAGTGACGATCATCGCGCCGGGCACGTCGAATCAGCCCTTCGGCACGATCGACACGCCGCAGCAGGGAGCCACCGGGCTGAGCGGCGCCGTCCCCGTCACCGGCTGGGCGCTCGACGACGTGGCGGTTTCGAAAGTGCAGCTCTTCCGCGACCCGGTGAGCCCGGAGACTGCGGGCCCCGTGTACCTGGGCGACGCGGCGCTGATCGCCGGCGCGCGTCCGGATGTGGAGGCCGCATATCCGCTCGTGCCCCTCAACAATCGCGGCGGGTGGGGCATGATGGTTTTGACCAACCAGCTGCCGAATCAGGGCAACGGCACGTTCACGGTGTATGCGCTGGCGACCGACGTCGACGGCCATCAGGCCTGGTTGGGTTCCCGCTCGTTCACGTCGGACAACGCCAACGCCACCAAGCCGTTCGGAGCGATCGATACGCCTGGCCTCACAGAGATTGCGTCGGGCACGGCCTATCCCAACTTTGGCTGGACGCTCACGCAGCAACCGAAGGTCGTTCCCATCGATGGATCGACGATCTCCGTCGTGATCGACGGCGTGGCCGTCGGGCATCCCGGTCCCTTGGCACCCAGGCCTGACATCCAGGCGCAGTTCCCCGGCTACGCCAACACCGACAACGCCGTCGGTGCATACGTCTTCGACACGACGGCGTACAGCAACGGCCTCCACACGATTGTGTGGGTCGTCACCGACAGCGGCGGCTCGACCGAGGGCATCGGCAGCCGATTCTTCACCGTCGAGAATCAGGCCACCGCTCCCGCGTCGCAGGCAGTCGCGGGAACACTGGTCACGGCCCAGGCCGAGAGCCATACCGTTGCCAGGGCCAGGGCGGTATTTGCCCGGAAGGGCTACGACGAAGCCGCGGCCTTCGAGCGCGTGCCCCTGCGTGGTGGGACGTACCAGGTCGTCAGCCGCGAGGTCGATCGGATTGAAGTGCAGCTGACGACCGACAACGCGTCAGGTTGGCGTCACGAAGGATACCTACTGGTCGGCGGCGAGAGACGCCCGCTGCCCATCGGTTCCACGCTTGACGCCGTGACTGGGTGTTTCTACTGGCAGGCCGGCGCGGGCTTCCTCGGTTCCTACGACCTGCTGTTCGTACGCACGGCGCCGGACGGACGCTCAGAGCAGATCCCCGTCGAAGTCGTGCTGCAGCCCCGACATCGCAACAAGTCCGACGTCCTGATGACGATCGACATGCCGGCGACTGGCAACGTCGATTCGGTGTTTGCGATCGTGGGATGGGCCATCGATCGCGGTGCAACGGCCGGCACAGGCATCGATGCCCTGCACGTCTGGGCGTACCCGAACCCCGGCTCCGGCACGCCGCCGGTCTTCCTCGGCGTGGCGCAACAGGCTCCCAGCAGAGAGGACGTGGGCGCCTACTTTGGCGGGCGCTTCGCGGACTCCGCGTATTCCCTCGTTGTGGACGCGCTTCCGAGCGGCACCTATGATCTGGCGGTCTTCCCACACAGCACGGTGACCGGCCAGTTCGAGGCCGCCGGCGTCGTGCGCGTCACGGTGAAGTAGGCTCAGGGCTCACAGGCTTCAGGGCTCAAGGCTCAGGGCTCAAGGCTCAGGCAGATCCTCGAGTAAGTGGTCGAAGGTTTTTGCCTGCCCAAGCCCTGAGCCCTGAGCCTTGAGTCAGTTTCCTCCCCCAAACATCGCCGAATCAACCAGTTACCGGCTGCTTTATCCCCGCCAATTCATGGTAGGATCGTCCGTCTTTTTCTCACCAGTTCCTGGAGTTTCTGCCCATGTCTGGCCATTCCAAGTGGCACACAATCAAGCACAAGAAGGGCGCCGCCGACGCGAAGCGCGGCAAGGTGTTCACTCGGGTCATCAAGGAATTGAGCGTCGCGGCGCGCGCCGGCGGCGGCGATCCGGACATGAACCCGCGGCTGCGCACGATCATTGCCGAGGCCAAGGCGGTGAACATGCCGGCCGACAACATCAAGCGCGCCATCCAGCGCGGCACGGGTGAGCTGCCGGGCGTGTCGTACGAGGAAGTCACCTACGAAGCCTACGGTCCCGGCGGCGCTGCGCTCATCATCGAGGTCCTCACCGACAACCGGAACCGGACTGTCGGCGAGCTCCGTCACACGCTGACGAAGTATGGCGGCAACCTCGGCGAGACGAACAGCGTCGCCTGGATGTTCCACAAGAAGGGCTACATCGTCATCGAGAAAGCCAAGGCGAGCGAGGACGCCCTCCTGGCCGCCGCGCTCGACGCCGGCGCCGACGATCTGCGCGACGACGGGGACAGCTGGGAAGTGGTGACGCCGCCCGACGTCTTCCAGCCGGTGCTCGATGCCGTCAAGGCGCTCGGGATCGAGCCGGCCGCCGCCGAGATCGCGATGCTGCCGCAGAACTACGTGAAGCTCGAGGGGAAACCCGCGCAGCAGATGGTCAAGCTGATGGACATCCTCGAAGACCACGAAGATTCCAAGAAGGTCTGGTCGAACGCCGACATCGAGGAAAAGGAGATCGAGGCCTCGTTGGCGTGAGAATCTTCGGGATCGATCCAGGCTCGCGCCGTACGGGCTACGGCTGCGTCGAGCGGATCGGCAGCCGGCAGGTGCTCGTGATTTGTGGCTCGCTCTCGGGTCCTCCTCGCGCGACATTCCCGGACAAGCTGAACGCGATTCACGACGGGCTGAAGGCGCTCATCGTGCGCCATCGGCCCGATTGCGTCGCGGTCGAAGACATTTTTCACGCGCGCAACGTGCGCAGCGCGCTGAAGCTCGGTGAAGCTCGCGGCGTCGCGCTGCTCGCCGCTTCGGAAGCCGGCGTCCCGGTCGTGTCCTACGCGCCCGCAGCGATCAAGCGCGCCGTCGTCGGCTACGGCCGGGCCGAGAAGCACCAGGTGCAGCAGATGGTCAAGCTGCTCCTCAACCTCGAGCAGCCGCCGACCCCGCACGACGTCGCCGACGCACTGGCCGTCGCGCTTTGCCATCTGCAGTCATCGACGGGTGCCATTCCCGAGCGAATGCGAGCGAACGACCTCAAGCCGCAGTCCACGCTGCGATCCTGGCGTCAGTATCGGCCCTGAACAATGAGCCCGTTGGTGGTGCTGCGATGCCGTTAGGGAATCCCGTGTGTTGAATCAGCAGCGCCCGCGGCCGCGGCCAAGCGCGAAGGCGCGAGGACGCGGCCCGTTGGTGGTGCTGCGATGCCGTTAGGGAATCCCGTGTGTTGAATCAGCAGCGCCCGCGGCCGCGGCCGAGCGCGAAGGCGCGAGGACGCCGCGAGCGGGGGTGGGGCCCCGCGAGCTCTGATAAATGATCGCTCAGCTCCGTGGCACACTACTCGAGAAACACCCGAGCCGCGTCGTGGTGGACGTCGGCGGCGTCGGTTACGACGTGCAGGTGCCGCTCTCGACGTTCTACGGGTTGGGAGAGCCCGGCGCAACGGTCGTGCTGCGGATCCATACGCACGTGCGTGAGGATCTGTTAGCGCTCTACGGATTCAGCACGCCGCTCGAGCAGGATCTCTTCGAGCGGCTGATCGCGATCAGCGGAATCGGCCCGAAGCTGGGGCTGGCCGTGCTCTCGGGCATCGAGCCGGTGGATCTCATCCGCGCAATCCGTACGCAGGACGTCGCGCGCCTGACGAAGATTCCGGGCGTGGGCAAGAAGACCGCCGAGCGGATCGGGCTCGAGCTGAAGGACCGTCTGCCGCCGATCGCCGTGCAGGCCTCGGAGCCAGCGCACGGCAGCGGGCGGGCCGAAGATCAGTTGCGGGACGACCTGCTGTCGGCGCTGATCAATCTCGGCTACCAGGCCGCATCCGCCGAGAAGGCGATCGACCGGGTCGTCAAGGTCTCGCCGGACGCGGGCTTCGAGCAGGCGCTCCGCGACGCGCTCAGATCGATGATGAAAGGGCAATGACCGACAACCGTCTCGTGACGCCAGCGCGGGCGGAGGACGACGCGCAGTACGAGGCCGGGCTGCGCCCGCGCACGCTCGACGACTACATCGGTCAGGATCGCGTGCGCGAGAACCTGCAGGTCTCGATCGCCGCGGCGAAGCAGCGCGGCGAGGCACTGGATCACGTCCTCCTGTACGGCCCGCCCGGCCTCGGCAAGACGACGCTCGCCTACGTTATCGCCACCGAGCTCGGCGTGGCCATCCGCTCGACGGCTGGACCGGTGATCGAAAAGGCCGGCGACCTCGCCGCCATCCTCACGAACCTGCAGGAGCGCGACGTCCTCTTCATCGACGAAGTGCACCGCATGCCGCCGGCCATCGAGGAGACGCTCTATCCCGCGATGGAGGACTACGTGCTCGATATCATGATCGGGCAGGGCCCTGGCGCGCGCTCGGTCAAGATGCCGCTCCAGCCCTACACGCTCGTCGGCGCCACGACACGGACGGGGTTGCTGACGTCGCCGCTCCGCGCGCGCTTCGGGATCGTGCACCGCCTCGACTACTACAGCGAGCACGACATCGAGGAGATCGTGCGCCGCTCCGCCCGCATCCTCGGTGTGCCCATAGAGGACGACGCGGCGCTGGAGATTGCCCGCCGATCGCGGGGAACGCCGCGCGTCGCGAACCGGCTGCTGCGGCGCGTCCGGGACTTCGCGCAGGTGCGCGCGGACGGCCACATCACCGGTCCCGTCGCCGACGATGCGCTGCGGCTGCTCGAGGTCGACGCGCGCGGCTTCGACGAGATCGACCGGCGCCTGCTGCGCACGATCATCGACAAGTTCGGCGGCGGCCCGGTCGGCGTCGGCACGCTGGCGGCAGCGATGAGCGAAGAGAAAGACACGATCGAAGAGATCTACGAACCCTTCCTGATTCAGATTGGTTTCCTCGACCGGACGCCTCGCGGCCGCGTGGCCACGGCCCGCGCCTACGAGTACTTCGGTCTGAACGCTCCAGCAAAGGATCGCTTGTGGTAGAAACTCCCCGAAAGGTACCCGTGGCGCCGGCCGGCGGCGCGCTCAGGCCGGTCAAGATTGCCGGCCTGTCGACCTACGTGCCGCCGCACGTGCTGACCAACCTCGATCTCGAGAAGCTCGTCGAGACCTCGAACGAGTGGATTCTTCAACGCACCGGCATCCGCGAGCGCCACATCGTCGATCCCGGCGTGGCGACGTCGGATCTCGCCAAGGAAGCCGCCATCGGCGCGATGCAGCAGGCCGGAGTCGAGCCGGCCGACATCGGCTTCATCGTCGTCGGCACGACGACGCCCGATACGATCTTTCCGAGCACGGCGTGCCTGCTGCAGCACAAGATCGGGGCGACGAAAGCCTGGGGCTTCGACCTCGGCGCGGCGTGCTCGGGTTTCACGTACGCGCTGACGACCGGCATGCAGATGGTCGCGAGCGGCTCAACCGACCACGCGCTCGTCGTGGGGGCGGATGTCATGTCGAGCATCATCGACTACACCGACCGCGCGACGTGCGTGCTCTTCGGCGATGGCGCGGGGGCTGTCGTCCTGTCGGCAGCCCAGCCCGGCGAGCCGGCGATCATCGGGTTCTCGCACGAGATTGACGGGAGCGGCGGCCCGGCGCTGTGCATGCCCGCGGGCGGCAGCCGCATGCCCGCGTCCCACGAGACCGTCGACAAGCGCCTGCACTACGTGAAGCAGGACGGGCAGGCGGTGTTCAAGTTCGCCGTGCGGAAGACCGAGGAAATCTGTCAACGGGTGCTTCACAAGTACGGCGTCGATCCCTCGGAGGTCGATCTCTTCGTGTCCCATCAGGCCAACCGCCGCATCATTCAGGCCGCTGCCGATCGGCTCGGCCTCCCGGAGTGCAAGGTCGTGATCAACCTCGAGCGCTTCGGCAACACGACGGCCGCCACGATTCCCCTCGCGCTCGCCGACGCCGTTGCCGACAAGCGCATCAAGAAGGGCAGTCTCGTCCTGCTCACGTCAGTCGGCGCAGGGTTCACCGTCGGCGCCGTGCTGCTGCGCTGGGGACTCTAGAAGGGCTCAGGGCTCAAGGCTCAGGCAAAACCTTCGAGGGCACGGTCCAAGATCTTGCCTGAGCCCTGAGCCCTGAGCCCTGAGCCCTGAAGCCTTGAGCCCTGAGCCATCCGCCAGTGCGCTCAGAGATGGATGACGCCCAGTCGCAGCGCGCGCCGCGCGGCGTCAGTGCGATTGACGGCGCCCAACTTCCCGCAGATCGACGCGACGTGGAACTTGACGGTTTGATCGCTGATGCCGAGACGCGCGGCGATGGACTTGTTGGGAAGGCCCTGCGCGAGAAGTTCAAGCACGTCGAGCTCGCGCGCGGTCAGCGGCTCGCTCCGGATTGGATCGCTTTCGTCCTCCTGCGGCGTGGCGATGAGCCAGGCGTCCGCCGCGAGCGGCAGATTGCGCGCGTCAGCGAGCGTCCGTGCTTCGCCCACGACGTCGAGTCCGTCGGGGAGGTTGGCTGACAGCCGAGCGCGGGCCGCTGCCGGCCCGACCACAACTACACGCATACGGGACTGGTCAGAACAGGCTCAATGCTCAAGTGCTCGAAGGCTCAGGGCTCAGGGCTGAGGGAAGTTCATTCAGATCCCATTCGACCGGCTGTGAGCTCAAGGCTCTTGCCTGAGCCTTGAGCCTTGAGGCACTCTAAGCTAAGACTCCTTCCGCTCCCCGATGGTCACCGTCAGTTCGGTAACAACCCCTCCGCGGAGCACCCGCACCGGGACGCCGCGGCCCACTCGGTCCGTCGTCAGCAGGGCCAGCAGATCGTCGGTCGACCCGATCGGCTGCTGGTCGACGTCGAGAATGAGGTCGCCGACGAGCACGCCGGCCGAGTCCGCTGGGCCGCCGTTCGTGGCGTCGATCACGAGCAGGGCCCGATCACGGCCGCTGGTGCCGCGCTGCCGTTCGGCCAGCCGCACGGGTTGTCCTGACACGCCGAGGAATCCCGTCCGCGGCCGCCCGTGCTCGAGCACGTGGGCGACACTCTTCCAGGCAATCGCCGCGGGAATGACGACCGCGAGGCCGCGGATCTGGGCAGCGGTGCCGATGCCGATCACCCGGCCCGCCGCGTCCGTTACGGCACCGCCCGCGAACCCTTCATGGAGCGGCGCTGTCACGCGGATCACCTGTTCGAGCTGACGGCCGCGGCCAGTGCGCAGCGGGCCGCCGATGACCGCGACGACTCCCGCGCTCGCGGTGAGCGCGTTGCTCCATGACCTTGCGATCGCCAGGACGATGTGGCCGACGCGTGCCGGCGCCTCCGCGACGGCCGCGGGAGCCAGGGCGAGTCCTTCGACGCGCAGCACGGCGAGTCCGCTCGCCGGATCCCATCCCGCCAGTTCGGCCGTCGTCGTCTTTCCATCTGGCGCCGTGATGGTGACGCCATCCTCGCGCCCGAGTGCGCGGGCATTGGTCAGGACGATGTCGCTGGCGTAGGCGACGCCGCTGACGGGCCGACGCCGCCCTTGTACCTGAACGACCGACGGCGCGATGGCGTCGACGGCGTCAGCCATCTGATTCGAGAATGCGGTCAATGTGTTGGTGTCCATACCCTCGATTGTGCGCCGCGCTCGCAGCGCTGCGCATCACCCGGATGGGCAGGGAGCGTTGGGGGCTCGGCTTCAGGGCAGCTCGCGGCTCGCGGCTGGCGGTTGGCGGTTGCCAAGTCGGGCGGTAGGGCTAGACACTGGCGGCTGGCGGCTGTGCGGTTGCTCGGCCGGACACCGGGGGGTGTTGACAGCGAGCCGACACCCGCCAGTGTCTAACTTGCTAACCCTAACGCCCGACTTGGCAACCGCCAGCCGCGAGCCGCGAGCCGCCCCGAGCCCCGATATAAAATAGCCACGGATTCGCCGTGACCAACGAAGACCTGCGCACGCTACTCGACTTCCACTACTGGGCGCGCGACCGCATGCTGGACGGCGTGCAGCCGCTGACCCCTGAGCAGTTCACCCGCGATCTCGGCAGCAGCTTCCGTTCGGTCCGAGACACGGTCGTCCACATCTACGCCGCCGAATGGGTCTGGCACATGCGATGGCGTGGAGGATCACCGGCGGCGCTGCTCCCGCCGGACCAGTTCCCCGATGTCGCGACGATCAGGGCAACGTGGCTCGATCACGAGCAGCAGGTCCGCGCGCTCGTTGACGAGCTCGGCGAGGCCGGCGTCGCGCGCGTCATGCCCTATACGCTCTTCAGCGGCGTGTCCTCCGCCTCGCCCTTCTGGCAGATGCTCCAGCATGTCGTCAACCACGCCAGCTATCATCGCGGGCAGGTGACGACGATGCTGCGGCAGCTGGGGGCCGCGCCGGCGAAGAGCAGCGACCTGATCACGTTCTATCGCGAGCGGAATCCTTCCGGCTGACCAGCCTCCGCGTTACCATACCCACCATGAACCGTACGGCACGATTCCTTGCAATCGGCGCGGTCGCTGCGCTCGCTTCGGGGCACCTCGCGCGCCCGGCGATGTCGCAGGGTCAGGCCCGGCCCAACATCATCCTCATCCAGGCCGACGATCTCGGGTATGGCGATCTGAGCGCCTACGGGCAGGGCAAATTTCAAACGCCCGGCATCGATCGCCTCGCTCGCGAGGGGATTCGCTTTACTAACTACTACTCGGGGAGCACCGTGTGCGCGCCGTCGCGGGCGGCGCTCATGACGGGTATGCACACCGGCCACGCGTGGATTCGAGGCAACGGCGAGATTCCGCTACGGCCGGAGGACACCACCGTCGCGATGCTTCTGCGGGATGCGGGCTATCGGACGGCCGTCATCGGCAAGTGGGGCCTTGGCATGGCGGGCACGACGGGGCAGCCCGACAAGAAGGGGTTCGACTACTCGTTCGGGTTTCTCGATCACCGGCATGCGCACCGCCAGTACACCGATCATCTGTACCGCAACGCCGAGCGCGTGCCGGTCGATCTCAATCGCGATTACGTGAACGACCTGTTCACGCGCGAAGCCGAGTCGTTCATCTCGCGCAACGATCCCAAGCCATTCTTCCTCTACCTCAACTACACCGTGCCGCACGCCGAGCTGCGGGCTCCCGAAGATTCGATGGCGCCGCTCAGGGGCCGCTTCCCCCCGAGACGGCGTTCGTCAACGCCGAGGCGGACGCCCGCCAGTCTGGCGCAACGCCCGACGGCGCGTCGCTCGGCTACCGGTCGCAGACGACGCCGCACGCGGCGTTCGTGGCGATGATCACGCGGATGGATCGCGACATCGCGCGGCTGACGGACCTCCTGGGGCAGCGCAAGATCGACGAGCGGACGCTCATCATGTTCGTCAGCGATAATGGCCCGCACCGCGAAGGCGGCGGTGACCCGGACTTTTTCAGGAGCTCGGGCGGCCTGCGCGGCATCAAGCGCGACCTCTACGAGGGCGGCATCCGCGTGCCGATGATCGCACGGTGGGTCGGGACGATTCCCGCCGGCCGTGTCAGCTACCACGAATGGGCGCACTGGGACATGCTGCCGACGCTGACCGAGCTCGCCGGTGCGAAGACGCCCACCGGCATCGACGGCCTCTCGATGGCGCGCGCCCTGCGCGGTCAGCAGCAGCCGGCGCACGAGTTCATGTACTGGGAGTTCCACGAGCGCGGATTCCAGCAGGCCGTCCGCATGGGTTACTGGAAGGCCGTTCGGCTCAAGAAGGACGGTCCCCTCGAGCTCTACGATCTTCCTGACGATCCCTACGAGCAGCGAAACGTCGCCGACGTCAACCCGGAGGTCGTGGCGAAGATCGAGCAGTACCTCAAGACGGCCCGGACGGAGTCGGCGCGCTGGCCGGTCAAGTGACAAGGTTCAGAAGGCTCAGGAGGTTCTAGAGGTTCAAGGGGTCAAAAGGGTTCACACGTTCCAAGCTCGACGCTGGAGCGCTCGACGCGGGCGAGATGACGAGGGCCGACCGATTCCGGGCTATCCTCTCGAGATTGGCGACGTCCCAGATCTTCCTCCTCTCGCCAGCGAACTGCGGCGGGCGGCGCGCGACGATGGTCATGTCGGAGCGCGCGACGTTCGACGTCGCGATGCGGCTACGTACTGATCAGGGCGCGCCCATCGGCGACGTGTTCGCGTTTCTGAGCGGCCTCTACTTCCGCGGCAAGCTGGCCTACGCGCGCGCGTTCGCGCGGCCGCCCGACCCCGACTCGCCGATTACTGGCGCGGGATCCTACGTGATCACGCCGAACGCCGGCCTCCGCTCGGTGGACACGCGAGTCACCATCGACGCACTCCGGACGTTCGCTCGTGTTGACATCGACGTCGCCAATTCGAAGTACCGGCGACCGCTCGAGCAGAGCGCCCGCGCGATCGCCGAGGACATCGGTCCGGAGTGTGCGGTCGTCCTCCTCGGCAGCATCGCCTCGCCCAAGTACGTCGACGTGCTGCAGGGGATCTTCGGGGCCCGCCTGGTGTTTCCCGCCGATTTCGTCGGCCGCGGCGACATGAGCCGCGGCGGGCTCATGCTCCGAGCGGTCTCGGCGGGCACGGAGCTGACCTACATTCCTGTCACCGGCGCCGTCCGCCACGGCGTCAGGCCACCGAAGCTGATTCCCCTGAAATAGGCTGGTGAACACCCACGAATCCCTCGCGATGATCGCGACCAGCCGCCGGTAAGCGACGGCGGTCCGCCGGGTCTCGCCGAAGGCGGAAGCTCACGAGGACCACGAAGGGACGTCCTTCAGGTGTTGCTTCGTGATCCTCGCGGTCTTCGCGTGCATCGCGGTGAGCCGTCGGCCGTTCTGACGGTCAGACGAGCCGCCCGACGGACAGGCGTAAGAGGTAGAATGCGGCACTTGAAAGCTCTGCAGGAGGAGAGGTCTATGCTGCCAGCCGCTACCGTGCGCGCCGTGCGTTTGCTTGGATGTGTCTGTGCGGGCGCCATTGTCTTTGTCTCGGCGCCCACGGTGCGCGCGCAGAACGGTCAGGCGCAAGCGCCTCAGACAACCTCCGCCGCGGTCGTCCCCAACTACGACCTCGCGGCGCAGTGGACCACGCAGAAGGTCAATCGGCTGGTGTTCGACACCAGCGTGACGCCGCGGTGGCTGGACACCGGCGATCGCTTCTGGTACGCGTACCAGACCCGCGAAGGCCGTCGCTTCTACCTCGTCGATCCCGTCAAGAAGGCGAAGACTCCGCTCTTCGACCACGCGAAGATGGCCGCTGCGCTCACGACGATTACGCGCATTCCCTACGATGCGCAGAACCTGCCGTTCACGACCGTGCGGTTCGTCAGGAAGGACACCGCGTTCGAGTTCAACTTCCAGGTGCCGGCCACCGCGGTCATCCCCTCGACCAAACCGCGCGAGATCACGACCGAGCAGCAGGCGGCGACCAAGGGCGGGGATGACCCGCTGCAGCAGACCGTGCAGACGCAGACCGGTCAGCAGGGTGGCCGGGGCGCACGCGGCGCCGGCCGCGGCGAGGCCCCGCCGCCGCCGCGGAACAAGACCCTCTACTTCGAGTACGACATGGCCACCGCGAAGGTGACCTTACTCGAGGACTTCAAGCCGGAGCCGCGGCCGCTCCGCTGGGCGTCCTTCTCGCCCGACAACAGGACCGTCCTCTTCGCGCGCAATCACAACCTCTTCATGATGGACGCCGAGAACTACGCCAAGGCGCTCAAGAACCCGAACGATTCGACGATCGTCGAGATCCAGCTCACGACCGACGGCGAGGACTACTACGGCTATTCCAGCCGGAGCGGCGGTCGCGGGAATCAGGATGACCAGCTGCAACAGCAGCAGCAACAGGAAGACGAGCAGCAGCAGGAGCAGCGCGAGGACGCCGACGCGAAGAACGCGCGCGTCGCGGCGGTGGCGGTCCAGTGGTCGCGCGATTCGAGCCGGTTTTCGCTCGTTCGCCGCGACGTGCGCAAGGTCAAGGACCTCTGGGTCATCAACCCGCTCGCCAATCCCCGCCCCACGCTCGAGACCTATCGCTACGCCATGCCCGGCGAGGAGAACACGCCGCAGTCGGAAGTGTTCGTCTTCGACGTCAAGTCGAAGAACCGCGTCAAGGTGAAGGCCGAGCGGTTCCAGGATCAGACCGTCAGCATCGCGACCAAGCCGCAGCGCCCCGTGGCCGGCGCCGGACGCGGGGGCGGCGGTGGGGCCGGCGGCCCGCAGACGCCGCCTCGCCCGCAGGAATGGCTGCACGACGGATCGGACAAGCTGTACTTCACGCGTCTGAGCCGCGACATGCACCGCCTCGACGTCTGCGTGGCCGACACCACCACCGGCGAAGTCAAGCCGATCATCGAGGAACGGCTGAACACCTACATCGAGTCCAAGCCGCTCAGACTGGCTGGCAACGGATCGGAGCTGATTTTCTGGTCGGAGCGTGACGGCTGGGGCCACTTCTACCTGTATGACGCCGCAACGGGCGCCCTCAAGAACCGCATCACCGAAGGCGAGTTCGTCACGACGTCGCTCGAGAGCGTCGACGAGAAGGCGCGAGTCATGTACCTCACGGCCGCCGGCCGGGAGAAGGGCGAGGACCCGTACTACACGCACCTCTATCGCGTCGGGCTCGACGGCGCCGGCATGAAGCTCCTCGCCCCGGGGGACGCGTCGCAATCGGCCGACGTCTCGGAGTCGAACCGCTACTTCGTCACCAACTCCTCCCGCGTCGACGCGGCGCCGGAATCCATCCTCTACGACACGCTCGGTAACGTCGTGACGAAGCTGGAGACGCCCGATCTCAGCGCGCTCAAGGAGCTGGGCTTCAAGTTCCCCGAGCCCTTCATGGTGAAGGCCGACGATGGCATCACGGACTTGTACGGCGTGATGTACAAGCCGTTCGACTTCGATCCCGGCCGGAAGTATCCGATCATCGCCTACGTCTATCCCGGGCCGCAGACCGAGAGCGTCACCAAGACGTTCAACCCGCGCAGCAACAACATCTCGCTCGCACAGTTCGGCTTCATCGTCATCGAAGTCGGCAACCGCGGGGGTCACCCGACGCGGTCGAAGTGGTACCACAACTACGGCTACGGCAACCTGCGCGACTACGGGCTCGCCGACAAGAAGGCCGCGATCGAGCAGCTCGCGCGCCGCTACTCCTACATCGACATCAACCGTGTCGGCATCTGGGGCCACTCGGGCGGCGGCTTCATGTCGGCCGCGGCGATGCTCGTCTATCCCGACTTCTTCAAGGTGGCGTTCTCGGAGTCGGGGAACCACGAGAACAACATCTACAACAACACCTGGAGCGAGAAGAACCACGGCATCAAGGAAGTCGAGAAGGACGGCAAGGTGACCTTCGAGTTCGACATCGAAAAGAACTCGGAGCTGGCCAAGAACCTGAAAGGCCACCTGATGCTCGTGCACGGCGAGATCGACAACAACGTCCACCCCGCGAACACATACCGGCTCGCCGACGCGCTCATCAAGGCCAACAAGCGCTTCGACATGTTCATCGTTCCCGGCGCAGCGCCACGCGTTCGGCGACGCGTCGGGTTACGTGAACTGGCTGCGCGGCGACTACTTCTCGCGCTATCTGCTCGGCACGTCCTCGGAGAGCGTCGACATCGTCGAGCTCAACCGGGAGGAGCAGAAGACGGGGGGGAAGAAGCCGCGGTGAAATGCTGAATGCTGAGTGCTGAAGTGAAGCGAGAGGCTGAAAGATGGGACCATCGAGGTCACCAACAAACGCGGAGAGACCATGTCAACTGTCCTCATCACTGGCACCAGCACCGGCATTGGCTTCGCCACTGCGCTCGCGTTCGGACGGGCGGGGCACACCGTCGCTGCGACGATGCGGAATCCGCAACGGGCACCAGAGCTCGCGGATGCTGCCGCCCGCGAAAAGCTGCCGATCACGGTGTCGACGATGGACGTCGATGCCGACGGGTCGGTCAGCGACGGAATCGGCCGGATCGTCAGGGACATGGGGCCCATCGACGTGCTCGTCAACAACGCCGGGATTGAGCGGACCGGTTCGGTAGAGGAGCTCCCGCTAGCGGAGTTTCGGGCCGTGATGGAGACGAACTATTTCGGCGTCATCCGCTGCATCCAGGCAGTGCTGCCATCGATGCGCCAGCGACGGATCGGCTGCATCATCAACGTGGCGTCGGTCGCCGGTCACATCGCCGCGTCGCCCCAGGCCCCGTATTCAGCGTCGAAGTTCGCCCTCGAGGCTCTGAGCGAGTCCCTGGCGCAGGAGGTCAAGCCGTTCAACGTGCGCGTGGCGATCGTCGAGCCCGGCATCATCGACACGCCGATGGCGCGGCAGATCGGCGTTGTGCTCGCCGCGTCGCCGTATCCCCAGCAGCAGCGCTTCTCGGCGCTCTTCCGGACCGTGCTGACGAACCCGGTTCCGCCGTCGCTCGTGGCCGACAAGATGCTGGAGATCTTCACGAGCAACACCTGGCAGCTGCGCCATCCGGTGGGCCCCGACGCCGAACCGTTTCTCGCCTGGCGCAAGTCGATGACCGACGAAGAGTGGGTCACCTGGGGCGCGCTCGACGACGATGCCTGGTATGGGCGCGTGCAAGCCGACTTCGGGCTGGACGCACGTCAGGCGTAGGCGTTCGATGCTCTACATGATCGTCGAGCACTTCAAGGGGGATCCCGTGCCCGTGTACCGGCGCTTCCACGCCCGTGACGTCGGCGGTGATTGCGCCGCGGCTGTGATGCCACGACGGTCAGGCCGGCGGGAGGGGACGGAGGTAACGGTTTCAACACGAAGAAACGGAGATGAACGAAGACGCACGAAGGCTGTCACGCTGTGTCGACCAGCAGACCGGTCGCCCGCGCTTTGCGCGGCGCGACCGGTCCTTCGTTCGTCTCCGTTCGTCTTCGTTCCTCCGTTTGTGAACCCGTTTCCTTCGTCTGACTCCGTCAGTTCATTCGTCACGCCGTGAGACAACCTGAGTGACAACGGAGCAGTCAGTAGACCCCCATCGGTCCCCATTCCTGATCGCGCTTGCTGCTCTCCAGCCGGAGGACCGCCATCGAGCGCGACTGGAGCTGATAGCGCTCGGCGCCGCGCAACGTACGGGACGGCTGCCAGGGGTCGGCCGTATCGAGGAGCGTCACCCAGCGTTCGGCCGCACTCGCGGCCGGCAGCACGAAGGGGATCGCCTTGTCGCCGGCGTTGAGCAGCATCACGAGCGTCGCGCCGACGATGCGCTCGCCGCGTTCGTTGATTTCGTCGATGGCGTCGCCATTCAAGCGTACGCCGAGGCAGCGCACGCCGGGCGAGCTCCACGTGTCGTCGGCCATCTCGCGCCCTGACGGATCGAGCCACGTGATGTCGAGCACGTCCTTGCCGCGAATGCGCCGGCCCTGAAAGAACTTGCGGCGCCGGAGCACCGCGTGATCCTTCCGGATCTTGATGAGCCGCCGGACGACGATCAGGAAGTCGCGCTCGGACGCGGGCAGATCCCACTCGGTCCAGCTGATCGCGTTGTCCTGGCAGTAGGCGTTGTTGTTGCCCTTCTGCGTGCGTCCGACCTCGTCGCCGCCGCTGATCATCGGGACGCCGACCGAGAGCATCAGCGTCGCCATGAGGTTTCGGCGCTGCCGCTCGCGCAGCTCCAGGATACGTCGGTCGTCGGTCGGTCCTTCGACGCCGCAGTTCCAGCTCAGGTTGTGATTCTCGCCGTCCTGGTTGTTCTCGCCGTTGGCGTCGTTGCGCTTGACGTTGTAGCTGACGAGATCGGCCATCGTGAAACCGTCGTGCGCCGTCACGAAGTTGATGCTCGCGTACGGCCGCCGTCCGCTCTGCTCGTAGAGGTCGCTGCTCCCCGACAGCCGGGTCGCCAGCTCCGAGACCACGCCATCATCCCCGCGCCAGAAGCGGCGTACGGCGTCGCGATACTTGCCGTTCCACTCCGTCCATTTGGTGGGGAAGTTGCCGACCTGATAGCCGCCTTCGCCGAGGTCCCACGGCTCGGCGATGAGCTTGACCTGCGACAGCACCGGATCCTGGTGGATGATGTCGAAGAACGCGCCGAGCTTGTCGACCGCGTGCAGCTCGCGCGCGAGCGCGCTCGCCAGGTCGAAGCGGAACCCGTCGACGTGCATCTCGAGGACCCAGTAGCGCAGGCTGTCCATGATGAGCTGCAGCACGCGCGGGCTGCGCATGTTGAGCGTGTTGCCGGTGCCGGTGAAGTCCTGGTAGTAGCGCGGGTTGTTCGGCAGCAGCCGGTAGTAGGAGCTGTTGTCGATGCCGCGCAGCGAGAGCGTCGGCCCGAGGTGATTCCCCTCGGCGGTGTGGTTGTAGACGACGTCGAGGATGACTTCGAGGTTGGCGGCGTGGAGCGCGCGGACCATGACTTTGAACTCGCGCACGGCCTCGAGCGGCAGCGGCGAGAGCGCGAAGCGCACGTCGGGCGCGAAGTACGAGAGCGTGTTGTAGCCCCAGTAGTTGTTGAGGCCGCGCTGGACGAGGTGCCCCTCGTCGTTGTGGTGGTGGACCGGCATCAGCTCGACGGCGGTCACGCCGAGCGAGGTGAGATGGCGGATGGCCGCCTCGGAGGCCAGGCCGAGATACGTCCCGCGCAGCGCTTCGGGCACGTGCGGATGGAGCTGCGTGTAGCCCTTGACGTGCAGCTCGTAGATCACGGTCTCGTGCCACGGCGTCTTGGGCGCCCGATCGTTCCCCCACGTGAACGCATCGTCGACGACCGCGGCGAGCGGCGCGTACGGCGCGCTGTCGCGATCGTCGGGCGTGGGGTCGTCGGGAAACCCCATGCGAAAGCCGAAGAGCGAATCGTGCCACCGCGTCGCGCGTCCGATGACCTTCGCGTACGGATCCATGACCAGCTTGCGCGGGTTGAAGCGCTGGCCGTCGTGCGGCGCGTACGGGCCGTGGACGCGGAAGCCGTAGAGCTGCCCCGGATGGACGTCGGGCAGGTAGCCGTGCCACACCATGTCGGTGTGTTCGGGGAGCGAAATGGTCAGCGATTCCATCTCCGCATCGACCGAGTCGAAGAGGCAGAGCTCGACGCGGGTCGCGTGCTCGGAGAAGATCGCGAAGTTGACGCCGACGCCGTCCCACGTCGCCCCTAGCGGGTGCGGGGAGCCCGGCCAGACACGGAGGCTGCTCTTGGGCACAAGTCACGATAGATACCACGTTCGTGGCCGGGAATGCTAACAGGGGATGTTGAGATCACAGATTGTGATCTCGAGCGCGTTGCGCCGATAGCCAGGTGGACGGGAGGAGATCGGGGAGTAGACGGGACGCGGGTTACGCGGATCACAGACAATCCCGGGACGCGGATTGCGCGAATCTGACAACACGGGACGCGGATTTCGCGGATTCCGCTTTTCCCACGGGACGCGGATTTTAAGGTAATCCTTCGCGGCCTTCGTGAGGGGTCTCCCGTATCAATTCCGATGACGGCGTGGACATGATCGTCAGAGAGTACGTCGACGGCAAGACCCTCACCGAGCTGATTCCGGCAGAAGGGCTTCGAGCCTCGGCGGCGGTCGCCGTAGGTGCTCGGCATGAGCGGCCGACCAATCTGGCAGAAAACAGGCCGGCTTCGGTTCTATGACTACCAGCCGACCGCATTTCGATCGTGATAGCGCTGGGCGATGGTATTGCGCTCGGGCTCGCAATGTCGCCCGACGGTCGGACGGTGCTCTTCTCGAGATGGGATTCGCCCACCAGCGATCTCATGATGCTCGAGGATTTCCGCTGACCCCCTGCGCAGCTGATCCGCGCGATCCGCGTCCCGTGCGATCCCGATTGATCCGCGAGATCTGCGTCCCGTGAATGCTGGTGAATCCGCGCGATCCGCGTCCCGTAAATCCCGATTGATCCGCGAAATCCGCGTCCCGTGAATTCTGGGAGGATCCGCGTGATCCGCGTCCCCGTCGATCCCAGTTGATTCGCGAAATCCGCGTTCCGTGAGATGCCCGTTGATCCGCGCTCGGTGTTCTTCCGCCGATCGGGCTACGATGCTTCCGTGCGCCCAACCTCCGCCGCGACCATGGATGCGCTTCGCCGCTGGGCGGTGCTGCTCGACAGCGCCTTCAAGGTCCCGGGGACCAACATTCGCTTCGGACTCGACGCGATCATCGGGATCGTGCCCGGATTGGGCGATCTCGTGGCCCCAGTCTTCACGTTGATCCTGCTCGGCACGGCGCTCAAGATGCGTGTACCAGCCGTGGTCCTGGCGCGCATGGTGCTGATTGCCGGCATCGACATGCTGATTGGCCTGGTGCCGGTTGCCGGGGACATCGGCGACGTGTTCTGGAAGGCCGACCTGCGGAACATGGCGCTCCTCGAGCGCTACGCGCGGCCCGGCGTGGCGCCGACGCGAGGCGACTACTGGTTTGTCCTCGGATGCATCGGCGTGGTCATCGTCATCGCGCTGGTCCCGTTCCTCATCCTCGTTTGGCTGCTGACGCGGTTCTCGCTCGTCTGAGAGATCGCCGCGTGCGCGTCGAGCGTCATTCCCCGAGTCATGGTGAGACTCCGAGCCGCGAGCGCGCCGGTCGCTTGGCCGACGGTAGGGTATGATTTAAGTATGATATAGTATGGTTATGCCGACACGGGCTGTTTCGCTCACTCTCGACGAGGCCAACCTCCTCTGGCTGAAGGGCCGTGGGCATGGCCGTGGCAATCTCAGTGCGGCGGTTGACGACCTGATTACGGCCGCGCGCGCCGGCCGGTTGGGCGCGCCGGCGGCCGTTCGGAGCGTCGTCGGCACCATCGATCTGGCCGCCGAGGACCCGCGGCTCGAGCGCACGGACAGTGTCGTGCGCGACCTCTTCGCCGCGTCTCTGGCGCGGCCGCTTCGGGTCTCCGAGACGCGCGCGTCTTACGAGCCGGTTCGGCCTGCCAAGCGCTCACGCCGCCGTCGTGGCTGATCTCCCCGCCGCCGTCGCCGATACCCACGCCCTGCTCTTTCATGCGTCAGCCAGTCGTGCGTTGGGACGGCGGGCGGCGGCGCACTTCGAGGCCTGCGAGCGCCAGCAGGCGCTCTTGTACGTGCCGATGGCGGTGATCTGGGAGGTGAGCCTCCTGGCGCGCGCCAGCCGGATCAATCTTCGGCGTCCGATCCGAGACTTCTTCGGCGATCTCTTCAGCAACCCGGCGTATCACCCATTCGACCTGACGTCCGAGCAGGCCTATCTCGCCGACGAGCTGCGATTCACGCGCGATCCGTTCGATGCGCTCATCGTGGCGGCGGCGCGAACGCTGGCGCTGCCGCTCCTGACGCGGGACGCCGACATTCGCGCGTCCGGCGCCGTGCGCGTCATCTGGTAGCGTCAAATCTTGTATTTCAACACGCGCCCTCGAGGTCCTTGATTCGAGATTGACATCATCGGTCTGTGTAGAAATACAAGACCTGACCCCCCCACGGTCCGACGCCGTGCGCGTCAATCGTCTGCCGCCCGGGTGTGCGCGCGTCGTGTAGGCTAATAGCCGAGGCTGCGCGCATGCTGGATACTCTCAGGCTGGAAGACTTCGCCCCTCGGATCGGAGAGCGCTTTCGCCTCTCGGCGGACACCGCCCACTCGCTCGACGTGACGTTGATAGAAGCGAATGGGCTCGGCGCCGGGTCGCAGGCGCGGCGAGCGCCCTTCTCGGTGATGTTCCTGGGCCCGCCGCGGCCGGTGTGGGCGCAGCGCATCTACCGAGTCGAGCACGACGCGATGGGGAGCTTCGACCTCTTCCTCGTCCCGCTTGGCCCTCGCGACGGGGGGATGATGTACGAGGCGGTGTTTACTTGAGACTTGCGAAGTCGGGACTCGGGACTCGGGACTCGGAAGAGCATCCCGATCCCAATCGCGCGGTTCTGATCAGTGAGTTTTCTCCGAAATCAGTAGACTCTTCCCGAGCCCCGAGCCCCGAGCCCCGAGCCCCGAGCCCCGAGCCCCGAGCCAGTTCTGACCTCAGACGCACAAATCATCTGTGACGCGTGCAACCTGGCGCACCGATGCGTCGCGCCGTGCATGGATGCGCAGCTCGACGCGTCGGCCGACGACGCCAAAAAGGGCCGGGGTGGGCAAACCCACGCATCGGAAGTCGCATCATCCGTCGCGTGTCTCCCGATAGACCCACTACGCCGCGGCACGACTCCGGACGAAAGCCTGAGTGAGGAGGGTCTTCAAGACCATGATCACTTCACGGCGTCGTGCGATCCAGCTTGGAATCTGTGCGACCGCGTCGCTCGTTACCGTCGAAGGGCTGTGCGCGGATGTTGCCCACGCCCAGAGTCCGCCGCCGCCCGCTGACGATGGTCGCTGGCTGCAGAGGGGTCAGCTCGAGCGCTGCCGCGGCCAGTTGATGATCGCACGAACATCGCCGAGGTCGATTGGCTTGCAGCTGATGAGAGTGGACGACGTGCCGAGCGCGAGTCAGACTGGCGCAGTGGGCGATCCGAACAGCTTCATAGTCCTCTTCCGGGGTCCACGCTCGCCGAAGCTGACGCAGGGAACCTATCGGATCGAGAGCCGCACGCTGGGGAGGTTTTCGCTGTTCCTGGTGCCCGGGTGGACGTACGCGTCAGGCACGGTGTACACGGCGACGTTCAACCGCCTGCCCTGACGCGACGCTCGCCGACACGACCGCGTTCGGCGCGGGGCGCTCGGAAGATCATTCCGATCCAAGTCGCGCGACTGAGATCAGTAAGCTTTTCCGAGCCCCGAGCCCCGAGCCCCGAACGTCAGCCCTTCCACTCCAGGAACAGATAGACGCCCCGATCCTCCACCTGCCGGAACCCGAGACGCTCGTACAGCCTCAGCGCGGGATTGAAGCGCTCCACGTGGATGCGTAGCGGCTTGCCCGCGTCCCGCGCTTCGGCCTGGAGCTGACGGAGGAGCGTGGTCCCGATGGCGCGGTTGCAGAACTCGGGCAGCAAGGCGATGTCGACGATGCGGATCTCGTCGGTCCAGCGGGCGATGTAGAGCCGCCCGACGGCTTCGGCGTCGAGAAGGATGACGTCGAAGCTGGCGTCGGGGTAGTGCTCGCGATAGTACTGGGCCTGGGCCGCGAACTGCATCTGGAGGAACGCGGCCTTCTCCTCCTCGGTCCACGACACGGCCGCCAGCTCCGCGGATCGCGTGCCGGCGTAGACCTTCCCCAGGAACAGCTCGTCGTCGGCGGTGGCCGGCCGGAGCGTCAGCTGCCGGCCCACCAGAGTCTGATGCGTCATGTCCGCGGCGGGAACACCCCCTGCAGCGCGATGCTGAAGTAAAACGTCAGGTACGGCTGCAGGTTGTTGTGCGGCTGATCGCCGCCCGCCGGCGGCAATGCTGCGTCGGACATCGCGACGAGGTTCGTTGCGGCCGTGTAGGCCGTCGCGTTTGCTGATTTCGCCAGCGACCTGGTGTTTGCCGGTGCGTTCAGCTCACCCAAGTCGATGTCGTGGTCGTGAAAGGCGTGGAGATGCGCCGGCATCTCGCGACTCGAGCAGGGTGACGGTCTCACTTCCTCCCGTTTCACCAAGATCGTGGAGCGACAACCCCGGGCCCTGCCCAGGATGCATCGGGGCCCGCCCTTGAAGGTCGGGGAGCGCGAAGTTGCTCTGGCCGTCGCCCCCGTAGGTCGTGCCGAGCAGCGAGAAGAGCGCCGTGTTCTGCGACAGCGGCAGCAGCTGGCCATCGCACCACGCCCAGCCCCTGGGCGCGAAGTTGAACGGAAAAATCCGGATCTCAGCAACAAATGGATCGGCCATCGTTCTCTCCAACGTGTTGAGTGTCTGGGTCTCGTCGACTCCTCGCCCATCCTCTTCTTAAGTGGGCGACGGGAAGATCCCGAACAGCGAGATGATGAAGCTCACGCAGAGGTACGGTTGAAAGTTCGTGTGCGGCTGGCTGCCGCCGACGGACGTGATTGCCTGCGGACTCAGGTTCGAGTCAGTCGCGTCCTGAATGTAGAGCAACACACCGGCTGACGCCTGTCCGACTGTCTTTCCCGCAGGACTCGTATCCTGTGACAGATTCCCCGATGCCTGGAATGGATGGGTGTGAGCTGGGATCTGGTTCACGGTCAGGGTGATCTCTTCCGCACCGCCTGTCTCAGCGAGGATGAAGCCGTTGCCCTGATGGATGGGTATGCGACCGCGGAGGTCCGGCAGCGCGAAAGTCGACTCGCCGTCGCCACCGTAGG
The DNA here is from genome assembly GCA_963776315.1 of uncultured Acidobacteriota bacterium. GTDB lineage: Bacteria > Acidobacteriota > Vicinamibacteria > Vicinamibacterales > 2-12-FULL-66-21 > DATBJJ01. The sequence goes on along the minus strand of CAVZMJ010000018.1, from coordinate 95,829 downwards.
TCGTGCCAATGAGCTGAAAGAGTGTCTCGTTCTCGCTGATCGGCAGCAGTTGACCTTCGCAGAACATCCAGCCCGCAGGTGCGAAGTTGCCAGCGAACATGCGTATCTCTCCGACGTACGGTTGGGCCATCGATGCTCTCCCTAATTCGGCGACGGGAAAATGCCCTGCAGTGCGATCGCGAACGTGAGTGTCACGAACGGTTGCATGTTCAGATGGGCCTGGCTTCCGCCGACGTTGGTAACCGTCGACGGATGCAGCGGGACGAGACTCGCCGGGTCCGTATAAATGCGGCCGGGCACGACGCCACAGAACGTTTCCGGCGCCATCCTGCGTGTTCCCGGTGTTGCTGCTACCCATGAGCGAGTGTGTATGAGTCGGGAGTTCCGCGAGCGACAGCGTGTGAGCTTGCTCACCGCCGCGTTCCCCCAGCATGTGACTGCTGCCGACGTGAATCGGCGTCCGCCCACCCAAGTCGGGTAACGCGAAGTTCACGCGCCCGTCGCCACCGAAGGTCGTGCCCAAAAGAGAAAAGAGCGCCTGGTTCTGGTTGATGGGGAGCAGTTGACCGTTGCAGAGCGCCCACCCCTTGGGGGCAAACACGAAGCTCATGATCCTGATCTCGCTCAAGAACGGTTCGGCCATATCTACCCCTCATGGAAATACTGGAAGTGTGCACGCGGCAATATTCACAAAACCGCCGGCGCCCGGCGTGACGCCGACCTCGTTCGTCGCGGTCGCCGTCGGGGAGTTGACGAGCGTGTTCCGGCCGGCTAAGGTACGCCACCACCGCGGCATTGTCGCTGTTCGCTCCGCCATATCCGGGCAGCGAGACGGTCGTCACGAACCGCTGGCGGATCCGGATGTCGCCGGCGGCCATGTTGCCGCCCAGAGAGTGCGTGAAGACGTTCTGCAGCGCACCAGCTCCACCGATATCGGCGCACATGTTCGATGTTGTCGCCACTCGGAGAGGCGACCGCGACCTGGGCAAGGATTCCCGTGATCGGGTTTCCGGTGCCGTCGATCTGCAGATCGATGGTGTTGCCGGTGACCGTTGCGTTCAGCTGCCCGGAACCGTCCTGGCCACCCTGTATGAGGATCGCGCGCTGCGTGCCGCGGTAGTCGATGTCGTTGCCGTGATGCTGACCGTCAGCGCTCCGCCGCCGGCGTGGAAGACACCAATGCCGTCGGCAGTCTGTCCGTCCGTGACGACGATGGGATTGTTGCGGATGATGCCCTGCAGGGTCCCGCCGGTCGAGAACGCCGCCTTCAGGATGTTGATCCGGCCGAAATCGGTCCCGGCGAAGCTGACATTGTCGTGGATGTCGAACCGGGTGTTTCCGCTGGCGCCGCTCAGCGAGATCGCGTCGTTGTTGTTCGTGCTCGCGCTGTTCGTGATCTCGATCACGGACGTGGCCGTATCGAACGTGTCGATCACGATGCCGCCGCTGAAGTTGTTGTTGGACGTGACACCGTTGACGGTGACAGTCGTATTCATCGTGCCGCGGATACCGAACAGATAGCCGCTGCCCAGAACGCCGGTGTTGGCGCTGCCCCCCGGTGATCGTGATCGTGCCGGTCGGTCGTCTGCGGAAGATCGCCGGCCAGATTGTTGTTGTTCTGAATGTTGATGTTGTCATCGCCGCTGCTGGTGATGCTGGTGTTGGTGATCGCCGACGTTCCGACCATGTTGTAGAAGTGCAGGCCGTCCTCGTCCGGGCCGTTGCCGAGATTGGCCAGCACGCTGTTGGTGAGCGTGAAGCCGTTCACATTGTGCCCGTTGATCCCGTGCTCGGCGCTCCCGTTGATGTTCAGATTGTCCAGGGCGACGCTGTTGACGCCGTCTGCAGATGAATGGCGGCGTTGTCAGCCGTATTGTTGCCCAGCGACAGTCCCGTCGGCGCGGCCGGGAAATCGGCGGTCGCCGCGTTGGTGAAATTCATGTTGCGACAAGCGTGATGTTCGAGGCGGTGATGAACGACGCCCCGCGAGTCGTCGTGTTCTGAATCGTGCCGCCGCTGCCCGCGGTAGTACCGGTTCCGGTGACGGTCAGACCGCCAGCTGCCCGTCGTATTCAGGACGATCCCGTTGGTCCCGCCGTTCGCGGAAATGCTGCGGAAGGTCAGGCCGGCTCGCGCCGATCGTGGTGTTGGTCACGTTGAGCGCCGTGCCCCGTCGTCGTGACGATGGCGTGTGGCCGCGCCAGCCGACGCTGACCGTGCCGCCGCCGGTCGCGGTGAACGCGGGATTGGCGCCGGTGTTCAGCGTCAGCGCGCCCGTGAAGTTGATGGTCGAGCCGGTATTGGCGTTGAGGAAAATCCCCGAGCCCGTGTCGGTGATGGGCCGGGAGAAACTGACCGTGCCGCTGGTCCGGTTCTGGATGTCGACCGAGCGGCCCGCATTGTTGCTGATGATTGCCCCGACGGTGACTGCTCCGGTCCCCTGATTGATCAACACTTCCGGGCCAGTCGAGTTGGTGAACGTCGTCGTTGGTCACCGTCACCGCGCCGCTCACGTTCGTCAGACTGAGCCCGTTGGTTCCGCCCGTGACGTTCACCTGATCGATGGTGACCGGGCCCGTCAGCGCGGACGCCGTCATCGCAGGAATCCCGCTGGGCGAGAAGTCCATCGCTCTGACGACGTCGTTGTTCGCGAGCGTCACCGTGCCGCTGAGAGTGGGCTGCGTGCCAGACGGAATGGTGAGGTTGTTCAGCGTGAAGATCGCACCCTGTCCGTGCAGCGTCTGATTGGCGTCCATCGCCAGGTTGCCTGGCGTCGGCACGACGCTGCTGTGGACGTAGATGAACGACCCGGCGGCCGACGCCGCCGCGGCGTTGTTGAGCGCGTTGAACGGCAGTTGTGCGACCGCCCGTCGCCGTTGCCGCCGGCGCTGTTGACGTACCACACCATGCCGACTCAGATTGATCGTCACCGTTCCGGTGTTGGTGACGCCGTTGCCGTCGGTCAGCGTGTAGGTGAAGGTGTCGGTCGGCCCCGCGAAGCCGACGTTCGGCGTGTAGATGAACGTCCCGTCCGCGGCGCCTTCCGCGATGACGCCATTCGGCGAGGTGGCAGGGAACGTCACCGTCAGCGTGCCGGGCCCACTGTCGCCGATCTTGACGTTGTCGTTGAAGAAGACGTTCGGTGTCGACGGCACGACGGCGCCGACGACGTACTGCGTGTTGCCGACGCCGCCTGTGTAGTTCTCGTTGTCCGTCGTCGGGCGGACGGTCAGCGTCGTGTTTACGCGAGCCCGAGCAGCCGAAGTTGTCAGTGACGCTGACGGCCACCGCGCGCGTTCAACACGGTATTGGTCGGCGTCCCGGACACGACGCCGGTGTTGGCGTCGATGCGCCAGACCGGCGGGCAGGCCCGTCGCGCCCCACGTGAACGATGCGAGCCGGTGCTGCCGGTCTGATTGAAGTCCACCCCGCCGTACGCCGTCTGATAGAGACCTTCGGCCATCGCCGCCGGGTGTCACCGTGATCGCCGGGCAGACGACGTTCAGCGTGAAGTTCTGCACCGCGTCCGGCGGCGACGCCGTTGGCGGCCGTGAACTGCAATGGGAAGGCGCCGGTCTGCGTCGCGGTGCCGCTGAGCACGCGCGTGGCCGATGTGAACGTGACGCCGGTCGGCAGCGTGCCCGTCTGCGTCACCGTGGGTGCCGGGAACCCGGTCGTCGTCACCGTGAACGTGCCGGGCGCGCCGACCGTGAACGTCGTCGCGTTGGCGCTGGTGATGGCCGGCGTTTGCTGAACGTTGAGCGTGAATGCCTGTGTCGCGTCCGGCGGGACCCCGTTGGCCGCGGTGAAGGTGAACGCGTATGCGCCCGCCGTTCCAGCCGCGGGCGTCCCGCTCAGCGTACCCGTGCCGTCGCCGTTGTCGACAAACGTCACTCCGGCGGGCAGCGCGGCGCCGGTGCGCGTGATCGCCGCCACGGGGAAGCCCGTCGTCGTGACCGTGAACGTCCCGGGTGTACCGACCGTGAAGCTGGTCGTGTTCGCGCTGGTGATCGCCGGCGTCTGGTTCACCGTGAGCGTGAAGGCCTGGGGCGCGGTCGCGCCGACGACGTTCGTGGCGGTGAAGCTGATCGCGTAAGTGCCGCCCGTACCCGCGGCCGCCGTTCCGCTGAGCGTGCCGGTGCCGTTACCGTTGTCCACGAACGTGACGCCGGATGGCAGCGCGGCGCCGCCCCGCGTCAGGGCCGGCGCGGGAAAGCCGCTCGTGGTGACGGTGAACGATCCGGCCGCGCCAATCGAGAACGTCGTGCTGTTCGCGCTCGTGATCGTCGGCGTTTGATTGACGTTCAGCGTAAACGCTTGCGTGCCGTTCGGCAGGACGCCGTTCGACGCCGTGAAGGTGATGGGATAAGCCCCGCCCGTGCCCGCCGCGGGCGTGCCGCTGAGCGTGCCGGTGCCGTTGCCATTGTCGACGAAGGTCACGCCCGCGGGCAGCGCACCGGTGACAGTCAGGGCTGGTGTCGGCGTACCGGCGGCGGTCACCGTGAACGTGCCGGCGCTGCCAACGGTGAACGTCGTCGTCGCCGCGCTGGTGATGGCCGGTCCGCCGCTCACGGTCAGCGTGAAGGCCTGGGGTGCAGTGGCGCCGGCGGTGTTCGTGGCGGTGAAGGTAATCGCGTATGTGCCGCCAGTGCCGGCGGCGGGCGTGCCACTCAACGTGCCGGTGCCGTTGCCGTTGTCGACGAACGTCACGCCGGCGGGTAGCGCTCCACCACCCCGTGTCAGCGCCGCCGCGGGGAAGCCGCTCGTGGTGACGGTGAACGATCCGGCCGCGCCGACGGTGAACGTCGTGCTGGCCGCGCTCGTGATGGCCGGCGGCTGATTGACGCTCAGCGTGAAGGCTTGCGTGCCGTTCGGCAGGACGCCGTTCGATGCGGTGAAGGTGATGGGTATGGGCCCCGCCCGTGCCCGCCGCGGGCGTGCCGCTGAGCGTGCCGGTACCGTTGCCGTTGTCGACGAACGTCACGCCGGCCGGCAGCGCACCGGTGACGGTAAGGGTCGGCGTCGGCGTGCCGACGGCGGTCACCGTGAACGTTCCGGCGCTGCCAACGGTGAAGGTCGTCGTGGCCGCGCTGGTGATGGCCGGCGCGCCGCTTACGGTGAGCGTGAAGTTCTGGATCGTGCCGGTTCCGATGCCGTTGCTCGCGGAAATTGCCAGCACGTAGGTCCCTCCGGTCCCCGATGCCGGCGTGCCGCTCAACGTGCCCGTGCCGTCCCCGTTGTCGATGAAGGTCACGCCTGACGGCAGCGGTCCCGCCACCGTCAACTGCGGCGTCGGAACTCCCGTCGTCGCCACGGTGAACGTCCCAGGCGCTCCAAGGCTGAACGTCGTCGCGTTGCCGCTCGTGATCGCCGGCGCCTGATTCACGGTGAGCGTGAAGCTCTGCGTGACGGGCGGTCGGCCGCTGATTGTCGCCGTGAACGTCAGGGGATAGCTGCCGCCTGTCGTTGCGCCCGGCGTCCCCGCGAGCGTCCCCGTGCGATCGCCGTTGTCGGTGAACGCGACACCCGCGGGCAACGTCCCCGTCAGCGTGAGCGCCGGCACCGACGCACCGCCGACGGTCGTGACCGCGAACGTCCCGGCACTGCCCGCCGCGAACGTCGTGCTGGTGGTGCTCGTGAAGCGCAGCGCAGTCAACCCGCCCGACGACCCGACGAAGACACCGCTGTCCGTGCTGCCGCTGTAGGCGACGTACTCGCCAAAGAGCAGGAAAGTGTCCCCAGTCCAGAGGCGTACGAGCGGTACGCCGAGTGCCGGTCCCGTGACGATCTCGTAGCGGCCGTCTCGATCGAGATCCACGGTGCCGACGACCACGCCGCCGGGAAACGCGGGGTCGTAGGCAAAGAAGCCGCCGAGCTCGGCGAAAGTCGTGGCGTTCCAGACCCGGACGTGCGGGCCACCGCCCGGCCCGGCGCCGGTGACGATCTCGGCGCGTCCATCGCCGTCGATATCGGCCGCCGCAACGTTGACGCCGCCAGCAAATGCGGGGTCGTAGGCGAAGAAGCCGCCGATTTCGTGAAAGTCCGCGCCGCTCCACACGCGCACGTGCGGCCCGCCGCCGGGCCCCGCACCTGTGACGATGTCCGCCCTGCCGTCGCCGTCGACGTCACTCGCAGCGACCGTGACGCCGCCCGGAAACGCCGGGTCGTAGGCGAAGAAGCCTCCGATCTCGGCAAACGTCGTCCCGTCCCAGATTCGTACGTGCGGACCGCCGCCGGCCCCCGCGCCGGTGATGATGTCCGCCTTGCCGTCACCATTGACGTCGCCCGCGGCGACGAAGACGCCGCCCGGGAACGCCGGGTCGTACGCGAAGAAGCCGCCGACTTCCGTCAGGTCAGTGCCGTTCCACACGCGCACGTGCGGTCCACCGCCCGGCCCGGCGCCGGTGATGATGTCGAGCACGCCGTCGCCTGTCACGTCGCCGAGCGCGACGCGTACGCCGCCCGGGAATGCGGCGGGATACGCGAGGAACGTTTGATCGGTCCCGCTCGCGTCAAACACGCGGACCGCGGGGCTCGTGCCCGCACCTCCCCCGGTTACAAGTTTCTGCGCCGAGGCGATGCCCGGCAGGAATAGGGAGATCGCGAGACCAACGCTTGCGGGTCGTAGGAGCCCAGCGTACATGCAGCCTCGATGTATTGGAGAAGCGGCGTGCAAAACTGGGCAAGAGTGTAACAGACGGGTTCGACGTTCGCCACGACCGAACGATGAAAGTATGAGCTATCTCATGAACGGAGCCCCTTCACGAAGGGCGCGACCAGCCTCCGCTAAAGCTACGGCGGTCCGCCGGAGCCTTGGCGAAGGCGGAAGCTCGCGAGGCTCGCAGCATTCACAGGTGAACGTCTTCCTTCGTGAGCTTTGCGGTGTTCGCGATCATCGTGAATTAGCCGTCGGCCGTGCCTATTCGCCCAGCAACTCCCCAATCGGCTGCAGATCTTCGACGTGGTCGCAAATCGATTTGATCATCATCAGCATCGGCACTGCGAGCACGGTGCCCCAGACGCCCCACACCCACGACCAGAAGAGGAGGCCGACGAAGATCGCGACCGGATTCATCTGCGCCGCGCGTCCCATCATCATCGGCGTGAGGAGAAACCCCTCGAGGCTGGTGATCGCGAATGCCGCGCCGCTCACGTACAGACTCTTCGCGACGTCGTTGAACTGCATGAACGCGACGAGCGCGAGCCCGCCGGTGACGAGCATGGGTCCAAGATACGGAATCGAGTTGAAGAGTCCTGCGAGCAGGGCCCACATCGCGAAGTTCTCGACGCCGAACGCCCACAGGACGACGCCCGTCGCGAGGGCCACGACCAGGCTGGTGACGAGCTGCACCTTGATGAAGCTCTCGATCTGCTGGTTGATCTCGTCGAGGATCTGCACCGTCACGCGTTTTCTTCGACAGTGTCGGTCCGGCAATCTTGACCAGCTTGCGTTTGTAGAGATCGCCGGTGACGAGCAGGAAGAAGACGAGGAAGAGGATCACGGCGAACTGTCCGAGGAAGCCGAACAGTCCCACGCCGCCGATCCAGATGTAGTCGGAGGCGCGGAACGCGGGCTCGACGATCTCCACGCGCTGGAGCTGGTCGCGTCCGCCCGTGAGGCTCGCGCGTCCTCCTCGGGTTTGGTCGCGGCGTCGGCTGTCTTTTCGATCTCCTTGGCGGCGTCCTGTACCTGTCTGCAGGATGGCCGTGTCGCGCTGACTCCGCTGCGCCGCGACGCGCTGGCGGATGCGCCGCGCGGCTTCGGGCACGCTGGCGACGATCGCCGCGGCTTCGTCGCTGAGCGTGTAGACGCCGACGCCGATGCTGCCGACGAGCAGCGACACGGCGAGCGCCGCGCCGACGGCGCGCGGGACGTGAAGCCGCGCGAGCGACGTCGACGATCGGGCTCGAGGCGTAGCTCAGAAGAATCCCGAGCACCACCGGGATGAGCACCGTCTGCGCGTACTGCAGCGCGACGATCGACGCGAGTCCGGCGAGGATCGAGAGCGACAGGCTGCGCACGTCGACCGGCATGCGGATGACGAGCGCGTCGTTCGCGCCTGCGCCGTTGCCCTCGGGCTGGCTCGCTTTCTTTTCATCGCCTGGCGTGACACGCTTTTCCATCTCGGCCGTGGCACAGCACGAATCGTGCCCGCGCCGAGATGCTCGATGCTGGTCTCCGATTTCGATTTCGCGCTCCCCGACGACCTGATCGCGCAGACCGCGGCGCCACGCGGGCGAATCCCGCCTGCTCGCGCTCGATCGGGCGACCGGCGCGATGGCCCACCGCTCGATTGGCGACCTGCCAACGATTCTCCGGCCGGGCGATGTTCTGGTCGTCAACAACACTCGTGTCTTTGCGGCCCGACTGCTGGGTCATCGGGTGCCCAGCGGTGGGGCAGTGGAGTGCCTACTACTGAGATCGCTCGCGACCGAGCTCCCAGCTTCCAGCTCCCCGCTTCCGCTCAGAGCTCAGTCGCGAGTCCGACGCCGGCTGATGATGTCGGCCCGCCGGAGCGATGGAGTGGGAGGCCCTCATGCACCCAGGCCAGAAGCTCAAGCCGGGGGCGCTCGTCCGGTTCGACGGTGCCGCTGGCGTCGTTGATGGGCGAAGTGCTCGAGCGGCACTTCCAGGGGCGCCGAACGATTCGCCTCTGGCCGGAGTCTGGCGGCGACGTGACGACGCTGATCGATGCGCTGGGGCACGTGCCGCTGCCGCCTTACATCCGGCGTGACGACACGGCCGGCGGACCGCGAGCGCTACCAGACCGTCTTTGCGCGCGCGCGCGGGTCGGTTGCCGCGCCGACCGCCGGGCTGCACTTCACGACAGGTTTGCTCGAGGCGCTCAGCGCGCGCGGCATCGAGCGCGCGGAGATCACGCTGCACGTCGGGCTACGGCACGTTCAAGCCGATCAAAGTCGATCAGGTCGAAGATCACGTCGTCGATCCCGAACCGTATTAGATTGGCGCGGACGCGGCTGCGACGATCAATCGCGCCCGATCGGAGAGCCGTCGCGTGATCGCAGTCGGAACGACGACGACGCGGGCGCTCGAGGACGCCGCTCGGCGCGGGGGCGGCGCCGTGGCGCCAGGGACATGCGTCGGCCGAGGTCTTCATCTATCCTGGATTCGAGTTTCAGGTCGATCAACGGCCTGCTGACGAACTTCCACCTCCCGAAGTCGTCTTTGCTGATGCTCGTGTGCGCCTTCGCCGGCCGTGAGCGCGTCCTCGGGGCGTATGCGGACGGCCGTCGAGGGAGCGCTACCGGTTCTACAGCTACGGGGATGCGATGCTGGTGGTGTGACGCGCGGCTCGCGGCTCGCTGCTGGCGGTTGCTGGGCCGGGCGTGTGGTGACGTAGGGCTCGACAGCAAGGCCAGGGCCTTGAGCCGCGAGCCTGCTATAATCACGAGTTCCTGCCGGTGTAGCTCAGTTGGTTAGAGCACGCGGCTCATATCCGCGTTGTCCGGGGTTCAAGTCCCTGCACCGGCACCATTTTCCTGACGTTCAGACGGCACTGGCGAGAGGCACGAGGAGAGGGGCTCCCCTTTTCCTCGTCCTGCGCAGCCTGTTCCGGGGCAACTGCATGGCACTGGCGCGGCGCGTCCTCGACACGATTCGGCGCCACGCGCTGCTGCGCCGGGGCGAGCGTGTGCTCGTCGCGTTGTCCGGTGGCCCGGACTCGGTCGCGCTGCTGCGCGTGCTCGGCGAGCTGGAGGCAGCGGGAGAGCTCTCGTCGCCGGCATTGCCCACCTCAATCACGGCCTGCGCGACTGCGGCCGACGACGACGAGCAATTCTGCCGGGCGCTCGGGGCGGAGCTGGGGTTGACGTTCCGGTGCAGATCTGGTCGACGTCAGGGCGCGGGCCGCGCGGCTGGGCACGTCGCTCGAGGACGCCGGTCGGGCGGCGCGATACGAGCTCTTCGAGCGCGTCGCGACCGAGTTCGGCGCCGATGTCATCGCGACCGGTCACACGCGTGACGACCAGGCCGAGACGTTCCTGCTGCGGCTGCTGCGCGGCGCCGGCCCGCGGGGGCTCGGCGGCATCCATCCGAAAACGCGCCTGCCCGCCGAAGCGTCGGAGACGCGACATCTTGGGCTGCCCGCCGAAGCGCCGAAGGCGCGAAGGTGGGTCGTCGGCCGCTGCTCGACGTCGGCCGCGACGAGCTCCGGGCGTACCTGGCTGCGATTGGGTCAGCCGTTTCGAGACGACGAAAGCAACCGCGACCTGAGCATTCCGCGGAACCGCATCCGGCACGAGCTCCTGCCGCTCCTGGCGCGTGATTTTTCACCGGGAGTCACGGACGTGCTCGCCCGCGAGGCCGAGATCGCGAGGCACGACGAGGACCGTCTGCAACGTGAAGCAATCGATCTGCTCGGTTTGATCGTCTTAAGAAGTGAGAAGGGGAATTCAGGAGAGGTCGAAGCGATAGCGGTTGACGCCAGGGCCTTGCGCGCCCTGCATCCAGCGCTCGCGGGCCGGGTCGTGCGGCTGGTGCTGGAGCGGGTGGCGCCGGGCCGGTTCGTGGGATTCGATCACGTCGAGCGCCTGCTGGAGCTCGCGCGCGACCCGCGCGGCCAGGGGGCGCTGAGCCTGCCAGGGCAGTGCGCCGAACGCCGCGGGCGAGACACTCGTGCTCAGCCGCCGGCCGGACTCGCCTGAACCATTCGCGAACTCTTTCCGCGTTTCGCTGTCTATACCAGGAGAGGTCGTCCTCGCCGCCCAGGGGTGGGCAGTTTCTGCCACCGGGGACACTCAACCGGGACACTCAACCGGGACACTCAACGTTGAGTGTCCCGGGACAGCAACGGGACATCAGGTTGAGTGTCCCCGCTTCGAGCAGCCAGTCGCGGCGGACGGGCTGAGGCTGCCGCTGGCGGTCAGGTCCCGGCAGCCGGGCGACCGGTTCAGGCCCGCTCGGGATGGGCGGGCGGGAAAAGAAGCTCCAGGACGTCCTGGTGGATCGAAAAGTGGCACGGGAAGACGCGGGATTCCCTGCCCCTCGTTGTAGATAGCGCCGATAAAATCGTGTGGGTTGTGGGCGAGTCAGTGGCCGAGGATTTTCGGGTCACAGGGGCTTCACAAGCCGTGATATTCTTGAAAGCAAGGCGGTTAGGAGGCCAAGGTTGAATTCGACCCTCAAGAGCTTGCTCTTCTGGATGGTCCTCGTCGTTGTCGCGGTACTGATCTGGAATTTCTCCGCGAACTTCAACAGGGGTCCCCAGCAGATCCCGTTTACGACCTTCTTGAAGGAAGTCGCCGACGGAAAAGTTGCCGAAGTCGACGATCACCGGCAACGACATCAAGCGGCAAGTACCAGACTCGGCACGCCTGACGGCATCGCGTTCCGCACCTACGCCGTCTCGCAGTACGAAGGTCTCGGTAATCTCCTCACGGAAAAGGGCGTCATCATCAACGGACGCGACGCCTCGGCCAGTCCCTGGGCGAACGTCCTGTACTACTGGGCGCCCATCCTGCTGATGATCGGCTTCTGGATCTTCATCATGCGGCAGATGCAGAGCGGGGGGAACAAAGCCCTCTCGTTCGGCAAGAGCCGCGCGAAGCTCTCCTCCAGCTCCCAGAAAAAGGTCACGTTCAAGGACGTCTCGGGTGTCGACGAGGCCAAGGAAGAACTCCAGGAAATCATCGAGTTCCTCAAGGAACCGCAGAAATTCCAGAAGCTCGGCGGACGCATCCCGAAGGGCGTGCTCCTCATGGGTCCCCCAGGAACGGGTAAGACGCTTCTGGCCCGCGCGGTCGCCGGCGAAGCCAACGTCCCCTTCTTCTCGATCAGCGGCTCTGACTTCGTCGAGATGTTCGTCGGCGTCGGCGCCTCGCGCGTCCGCGACCTCTTCGAACAGGGCAAGAAGAACGCGCCCTGCATCGTCTTCATCGACGAAATCGACGCCGTCGGCCGTCACCGCGGCGCGGGCCTCGGCGGCGGGCACGACGAGCGCGAGCAGACGCTCAACCAGCTCCTCGTCGAGATGGACGGCTTCGAGTCGAACGAGGGCGTCATCCTCGTCGCGGCGACGAACCGGCCCGACGTCCTCGACCCGGCGCTCCTGCGCCCGGGCCGCTTCGACCGTCGAATCGTCGTCAATCGTCCGGACGTCAAGGGCCGCGAGGGCATCCTCGCCGTCCACACGAAGAAGATTCCGCTCAGCGACGACGTGAACATCAACGTCCTGGCGCGCGGCACCTCGGGCTTCTCGGGCGCTGACCTGGCCAACCTGGTGAACGAAGCGGCGCTCAACGCCGCGCGCTACAACCAGAAGGTCGTCCGCATGGTGGACTTCGAGTTCGCCAAGGACAAGGTCATGATGGGCTCGGAGCGCCGCTCCATGATCATCAACGACGAGGAGAAGAAGGTGACGGCCGTGCACGAGGCCGGCCACGCGCTCCTCGCAGTCCTCCTGCCGAACGCCGATCCGGTCCACAAGGTCACGATCATCCCGCGCGGCATGGCGCTCGGCGTGACGATGCAGCTGCCGATCGAGGACAAGCACAACTACACGCGCGAGTACCTGAACGACTGGATCGCGATCCTCCTCGGCGGCCGTCTGGCCGAAGAGCTCACCTTCAACAGCATGACGACCGGCGCCGGCAACGACCTCGAGCGCTCGACCGAGATGGCGCGCAAGATGGTCTGCGAGTACGGCATGAGCGAGGCGATGGGCCCGCTGACCTTCGGCAAGAAGGAAGAGCAGATCTTCCTCGGCCGCGAGATCGCGCAGCACCAGGACTACAGCGAAGAGACCGCGATCAACATCGACAAGGAAATCAAGCGGATCATCACCGACAACTACTTCCGCGCCAAGTCGATCATCGAAGAGCACAAGGTCGCGCTCGGCCGGATCGCCGACGCCCTCCTCGTGCGCGAAGTGCTCGACGCCGAGCAGGTCCGCCGCATGGTGGCGGGCGAGCCGCTCGAGGAGGTGAAGGTGGCCGCTTCCACGTCCACGCCGTCTCCAGACGACTCGAAGCGTCACAAGGAACGGCCGTCCATCGTTCAGCCGATGCAGCCGCTCAACAAGCCGCTGGCTCAGGAATAGGGCAGTCGACAGTCGGCAATCGGGGAGTCGGGAGTCGCAATCGTCAGTCACAGTCGGCAGTCCTAGTCGACAGACAGAGTCGGCAGTCAGCCTTGCCTGAGACTGACGTCTGGGACTGACGACTGAGACTCCCGACTCCCGATCGCCGACTGCCGACAGTCATTGATCCCCCGCAAACACTACTCCATCGTTCTGCCCGGGCGTGTTCCGCTCGACATGGGCGTCTGCACGCTGATCATGGGGATCATCAACGTCACACCCGATTCGTTCGCCGACGGCGGGCGGCGGTTTGACCCGGCGCGGGCGGTGGCTGACGGGCTCCAGATGATCGACGACGGGGCCCACATCCTCGACGTCGGCGGGGAATCCACTCGCCCGGGCGCTCACGCGGTCCCGGTCGAGGAAGAAATCCGGCGAGTTCTGCCGGTGGTCGAAGCGCTGGCCAAGGACGGCCGCGTGCCGGTGTCCATCGACACCTACAAGGCCCTGGTGGCGCGGGAGGCGATCGCCAGGGGCGCCACGATCGTCAACGACGTCAGCGGCCTGCAGTACGACGGCGCGCTGGCCGGAGTCGTCGCTGCGTCTGGCGCCGCGATCGTGCTCATGCACAACCGGGGACGCTCGCGCGAAATGTATCGCGAGGCCGTGTACGACGACGTGGTGGGCGAGATCAGCCGGGAGCTCGAGGCCGCCATCGGCCGGGCGACGGAGGCGGGCATCCCGCGCGAGCGTGTCATCGTCGACCCTGGTTTCGGCTTCGCCAAGCGCGCCGAGCACACCTGGGAATCGCTCGCGGGGCTCGACCGGCTGGCGACGCTCGATCGCCCTATCCTCGTCGGCCCCTCCAGGAAGTCGTTCCTCGCCACGGGCCTCACGCCGGGAACCGGCGAGCGCCCGCCGGCCGAACGTGACTGGGCCACGGCCGCGGCGGTGACCGCGAGCGTGCTCGGCGGCGCGCACATCGTCCGGGTCCACGCCGTCCGCGAGATGGCCGACGTGGTGCGCGTCTCGGATCGTCTTCGGGCCGCGGCCAATCGGCATTAAGCTACAGCACGGTTGGCTCTCGGCTCTCGGCTCTAGGCTCTGGCAGGATCTTCGAGTACGTTGTCGAAGGTTTTGCTACCTAGAGCCGAAAGCCGAGCGCCAACCCAGACTGCACGGAACCGCTTTGTAAGATAGCCTTATCCTCCGATGAACGAGTACCTGTCCACGCTGCTCCGCTACCGGCCCGCCGCCGGCTGGTGGGATTTGCTGGACATCGCCATCGTCTCGATCCTGATCTACGAGTTCCTCAAGTTGATCAGGGGCACGCGCGCCGTGCAGATGGCGGTCGGCTCGCTCCTCATCGTCGGGCTGTTCTACGTGTCCCGGCTGGCGCCGCTCCAGACGCTCAACTGGATCATTCGCAACGCGCTCTTGTACGTGGCGTTCGCGGCCATCGTCATTTTCCAGTCCGACATCCGGCGGGCGCTCGCGCACTTCGGCCGCGCGCCGTTCTTCCGCTACTTCAACCGCCAGGAAGCGACCAACGAGACGATCGAAGAAGTGGTCGTCGCGGCGACGATGCTGGCGTCGCACCGGACGGGGGCGATTATCGCCATCGAACGCGAGATTGGGTTGAGGAACTACATCGAGAGCGGCATTCCACTCGATGCGGAGATGACCTACGACCTGCTCGTGACGATCTTCCAGCCCACCTCGCCGCTGCACGACGGCGCCGTGGTGCTGCAGGAGAACCGCATCGCGGCGGCGGCGTGCTTCCTGCCACTGACCGTCAACCCGATTGTGAGCCGCGATCTCGGGACGCGACACCGCGCGGCGATTGGGCTGACCGAGGAGAACGACGCCGTCGCGGTCGTCGTCTCGGAGGAGCGCGGGCAGATCGCGCTCGCGATCGAAGGCCGGCTCGAGCGCGATCTGACGTCCGACCAGCTGCGTGAGCGCCTGCAGGCGCTCATCTCACCCCGCCGGACCGGCACGCGCCGGCCGGCGACACCGGTCTTCGAACACTGATGGCGTACCACCCGTTCCGCCATCTCGGCCTCAAGGTGCTCGCGATCACGCTCGCGAGCGTGCTCTGGTTCACCGTGGCCGGCGAGCACGTCGTGGAGCGCAGTCTGCGCGCGCCGCTGGCCGTGCGGAACCTGCCGCCGAACCTCGAGATTGTCGGCGACCTGCCGGAGTCGGTGGACGTCCGCGTGCGCGGCTCGTCGGCCCAACTGAGCCGCCTCGACACCGGCGATGTGGTGGCGATGCT
This sequence comes from uncultured Acidobacteriota bacterium, assembly GCA_963776315.1. Taxonomy (GTDB): domain Bacteria; phylum Acidobacteriota; class Vicinamibacteria; order Vicinamibacterales; family 2-12-FULL-66-21; genus DATBJJ01. The sequence goes on along the minus strand of CAVZMJ010000018.1, from coordinate 80,514 downwards.
CGATCTGACGACGGCGCGCACCGGGTCGCGGCTGTTCTACCTGCGCTCAGACGAGGTCAGCGTGCCGTACGGCATCGATGTGGCCCAGGTGATGCCGCCGACGATCTCGCTGTCGATCGAGAAGTCGGTCAGCCGCATCGTTCCGATCGTGCCGACGACCGACGGCGATCCGGCGGCCGGGTTTGTCGTCGGACGGATTTCCGCCGAGCCGTCAACCGTGCTGGTCCAGGGTCCCGAGAGCCACGTGCGCGACGTGGCGTCGGCGACGACCGAGCCCGTCGAGATCGACGGCAAGAGCCAGCGCGTGCGCGACGTCGTGACTGTCGGCGTGACGGACTCGTCGGTCAGGCTCGTCGAGCAGCCGCAGAGCGCAACCGTCGTCATCGAGATCCTGCCGGCGCCGATCGAGCGCGAAGTGCCAGGCGTCACGGTCCGCTCGCGCAATCTCGCCAGGGGACTCGTCCAGACGGTCGTGCCGGAGGTCGTACGCGTGAACTGCCGCGGCCAACGGGACGTGCTTGGGCGCATTCGTCCGGAAACGATTGATGCGTTCGTCGATCTGGCGGGCCTCGGTCCGGGCCACTACAACCTGCGTGTCCAGGTCGATCCTTGGGAAGAAGTCGGCGTCGGCGCTGTGAGTCCGAGCCTCGTAGCGGTCACCATCAGATGAAGGCGGCGAAGCTGTTTGGCACAGACGGCGTCCGTGGGAAGGCTGGGGAGTACCCGCTGGATCATTCCACCGTCGCGCGGCTCGGGGCGGCGCTCGTGCACGCCATGCGGCCGTCGATCGTCGCCAAGGAGGGCGAGCGGCCACTGCGGTTCGTCGTGGGCCGGGACACGCGCGAGTCGGGCGCGTGGATCGAGGAGGAACTGGCGCGCGGCGCCGGGTCGGAAGGCGCGAGCGTGACGAGCGCCGGCGTCATCCCGACGCCCGCGATCGCATATGTCACGCCGGCGATGGCGTTCGATGCCGGGATCGTCATTTCGGCCTCCCACAACCCGTTCGAGGACAACGGTATCAAGGTGTTCTCGGGCAAGGGCGAGAAGTTCACCGAGACGCTCGAACGCGAAGTCGAAGCGATCATCGCGCGCACCGATTGGGCTGTTCCGGTGTCGGCAGAGGCGCGCTTCGACCACACGAACGTCATCGACGAGTACGTGGCGCACACGCGGCTCGCGCTTCCGGATCCCCTCGGCCTGCGCGGCGCGAAGATCGCGATCGACACGGCGAACGGGGCAACGACGACCGTGGCGCCGAGGCTGTTCCGAGACCTGGGGTTCGAACTGGTCGTGTCGGGCGGGTTGCCGGACGGGCGCAACATCAACCTCGACTGCGGATCGACGCATCCCGAGGGCCTGTCGCGCGTCGTGCGCGAGCAGGAGTGCCGCATGGGCGTGGCGTTCGACGGCGACGGCGACCGCGCGATCTTTGCCGACGCCGACGGCCGCATCGTCGACGGCGATGCGGTGCTGCTGATATGCGCGCGCTATCTCAAGGCGAACGGCCGCCTGAAGGGCAACGCCGTCGTCGCGACCGTGATGAGCAACATCGGCCTCGAGATTGCTTTTCGGGACAGCGGCATCGAGATGGTGCGCTGCCCAGTCGGCGACAAGTACGTGATGGAGGAGATGGTCCGGCGCGACCTGTCCATCGGGGGCGAGCAGTCGGGGCATGTCATCTTCGCCGAGCACCTGTACACCGGCGACGGCATCGCGACCGCGCTCAACGTGCTGCGCGTGATGGCCGAGACCAACCGTGAATTGGCCGATCTGGCGAGCGAGCTGGTGACGTACCCTCAGGTGCTGGTCAACGTGCGGGTGCGTGAGAGGCAGGATCTGCGCACGGTCCCCGAGATCGCGGCCGCGATGGCCCGGGTCGAGGAGCGCCTCGCCGGTCAGGGCCGGCTCCTGGTACGCTATTCAGGCACCGAGCCCCTGCTGCGCATCATGCTCGAGGGCCGCGACCAGCAGGAGATCCAGGGCTGGGCGTCGGAGATCGCGAGCACGGTCGAAGAGCATTTGGGGTAAGACCCCGGTGAGATGTCAAAGACGCTTGGTGGTGCTGAAGAATGGGTGAAATGAACCTAGGTGTTCGATCAGCAGCGCCTGCGGCCCGAGCGCGGCGCGACCAGCCTCCGCCAAGGCTACGGCGGTCCGCCGAAGCTTCAGCGAAGGCGGAAGTCGCCGCGCGACCCATCGACAAGCTCAGGGTCGCCCTGAGCCCCGTCGAAGGGCGAGAGCGAGCGGGGGTGGGGCCCCGCGAGCACTGAGACATGACCAAGCTCAGCGTCAACGTCAACAAGGTCGCGACGCTTCGCAACTCGCGCGGCGGGCGTGAGCCGAGCGTGACCGACGCGGTCCTCGTGTGCGTGACGGCGGGGGCTCCCGGCATCACCGTGCACCCCAGGGCCGATGCGCGGCACATCACGTTTGACGACGTGCGCGAGGTGTCGGCGGAGCTCAGGACCGATCACCCGGGGATCGAATTCAACATCGAAGGCGATCCGCGACCTGACCTGCTGGCGCTCGTGCAGGAGGTCCGGCCAGACCAATGCACGCTCGTCCCGGTTCGCCAGGGCGAGATCACGAGTCAGGCCGGATGGCCCTCCGGCACGCCCGCGTCGCAGTTGCAGACCATCATCCGCGACTTGCAGCGCGACGGCGTCCGCGTGAGCGTCTTCATCGACGCGGACCTCGACGCTGTGCGATGGGCGGCGTCGTTGCACGCGGATCGCATCGAGCTCTACACCGAACCCTACGCGCGCGCGTACGCCAAAGGCGGGCGCGAACGTCAGGAGAGCTTCGAGCAATACGCAGCCGCCGCGAGGCTCGCGCGCAGCCTCGGCGTCGGCGTCAACGCCGGCCACGACCTCGACCTCAACAACCTGACGCTGTTCAGGACGCTCCCGCACCTGGACGAAGTATCGATCGGACATGCGCTCATCAGCCATGCACTCTATGTGGGGCTCGATCGGGCGGTCAGGGATTATCTGTCGGTATTGGCAGGGTAACGTGGCGCTGCTGGCTGCTCGCTGCTGGCGGTTGCTAGGGCGGGCGTTGGGGTTGTCAGGACGGGAAGCAGGCGGCTCGCGGCTCGCTTCTAGCGGTTACTGGGCCGAACGCCGGGCGCGCGGCCTAGCAACCGCCAGCCGCGAACCGCCAGCCGCCAAGCACGCGAGCCGCCTGCTAGCGCTCGATCTCCCTGCATACCGCATCCGCAAACTCCGTCGTCGACGCCTGCCCGCCGAGGTCGCGCGTGCGAACGACGCCCGCCGAGAGGACGCGGCCGAGCGCGGCGCGGATACGGACGCTCATGTCGCGCTCGCCGATGTGGTCGAGCATCATCAGGCCCGAGAGGAGGAGCGCCGTCGGATTGGCGAGGTTCTTGTCGGCGATGTCCGGCGCGCTGCCGTGGACGGCTTCGAAAATCGCGCAAGTCTCGCCCATGTTTGCCCCGGGGACGACGCCGAGCCCGCCGACGAGGCCGGCGCCGAGATCCGACACGATGTCGCCGTAGAGGTTCGGCAGCACGAGCACGTCGAACTTCTCCGGCGTCATGACCAGCGACATGCACGCGGCGTCGATGATCTTCTCGTCGTAGCCGATGTCGGTGTATTCGCGCGCGACGTCGCGGATGCTGCGCAGGAACAGGCCGTCGCCGAGCTTGAGGATATTGGCCTTGTGGATGGCCGTCACCCGCTTGCGGCCGTTCGCGCGCGCGTGCTCGAACGCGAACTTCGCGATCCGCGTCGATGCCTTCTCGGTGATGATCTTCAGGCTCTCGACCACGCCCGGAATCACTTCGTGCTCGAGCCCCGAGTAGAGATCCTCGGTGTTCTCGCGCACAATCACGAGATCCACGCCCTGAAAGCGGCTCGGCACCCCTTCGAGGTTCTTCACCGGCCGCAGGTTGGCGTAGAGGTCCAGCGCCTTGCGCATGCCGACGTTGACGCTGGTGAATCCTTCGCCGATGGGCGTCGTGACCGGTCCCTTGAGCGCGACCTTGTTCTTGCGGACCGAATCCAGCAGTTCGAGAGGCAGCGTTTGGTTGAAGCGCTGGTAGGCGGTCACGCCGGCGTCGTGCCGCTCCCACAGGACGTCGAGCCCGGCGACCTTGAGAATCCGCACGACCGCTTCGGAGACTTCAGGGCCGATCCCGTCTCCGGGAATCAACGTGATGACGTGTGGCATCAGTGGACCTGCTTCTGGCGCGACTTGCGCACGCGCGGGGCGAGGAGCGCGGCGACCTTTTCGAGCAGGACGCGGTCGGCATCGCCGAACGCCGCGGGCCGATCGCTGTCGATGTCGATCTCGCCGAGCACCTCGCCCCTCAGCAGGATAGGCACGACAATCTCCGACTTCGTCTCGAGGCTGCACGCCAGATATCGCGGGTCGGCATTCACGTCGTCGACGATGATCGTGGCCTTTTCGGTGGCGGCGGCGCCGCAGATGCCGCGGCCAAGCGGGATGCGCGTGTGCGGAGAGGGCTTGCCGACAAACGGCCCGAGCACGAGCTCCTCGCCGTCGAGCAGGTAGATGCCCACCCACGAGTAGCCGGGCATCTCGGCCGCAAGCAACCGCACGGTTTCTTCCATCGCGCGCGCCGGGTCGCGCTCGATTGCTGTTTCGATCTTGATGAGCAGGCCTTCGTAATTCACGCGCAAGTCCTTGGATTAAGGTCCACGTTGTCACGAATTCTTTCACGATGGACACGATGGGACGATGAACACGATGACAGAAGCGCTACTGGCGGCTCGCTGCTGGCGGTTGCCCACCCCAACGTTCGGCTTGGCAACCGCCAACAGCGAGCCGCGAGCCGCCAGCAGTCCTGCGCGTCGTCGTGCCCATCGTGTGAAAGAGCCGTCGCCGGTTCAGCGCTGGCGGTTGCCCACCCCAACGTTCGGCTTGGCAACCGCCAACGGCGAGCCGCGAGCCGCCAGCAGTCCTGCGCGTCGTCGTGCCCATCGTGTGAAAGAGCCGTCGCCGGTTCAGCGCTGGCGGTTGCCCACCCCAACGTTCGGCTTGGCAACCGCCAACGGCGAGCTGCGAGCCGCCAGCCAGTCCTGCGCGTCGTCGTGCCCATCGTGTGAAAGAGCCGTCGCCGGTTCAGCGCTGGCGGTTGCCCACCCCAACGTTCGGCTTGGCAACCGCCACGGCGAGCCGCGAGCCGCCAGCAGTCCTGCGCGTCGTCGTGCCCATCGTGTGAAAGAGCCGTCGCCGGTTCAGCGCTGGCGGTTGCCCACCCCAACGTTCGGCTTGGCAACCGCCAACAGCGAGCCGCGAGCCGCCAGCCAGTCCTGCGCGTCGTCGTGCCCATCGCGTGAAAGAGCCGTCGCCGGTTCAGCATCAGTCCCGCAACTCGAACACCATCAACACCAACCCCCCCAGGATCGGCACCAGCTGGATGAGGGTCGACTGCCCGTGCAGCCGGCCGAACGCGACGCGCCGGGGATCGCCGGCGGGGAGGCTCGACGGCGCGATGCCGGGGCCGATTTCCTGCTGGACATGCTCGATGCGGCTCGACAGGACCATGCCGGCGAACATCGACGCGCCGATCATCAGCACGGCAATCCCGAGCCGGATCGAGAAGCGCCGCGGGCGCGGACCGAGCACGGCGCGGACGGCCAGGGCGAGGAACACGACCGCGCCGCAGCCATAGGTCACCAGGTGAAACCGGCGCAGCACTTCACCGAAGATCGCGCCGGACAGCAGCCGGCCGTCGGGCACCTGACGGAGCGACACGACCTCGAAGATGGCCGGCGCGGCGATCGCGCCGAGGGCGAGCAGTCCGCCAATCCAGATGGCAATCGCCAGGACTGTGGCGAACCGGAGCACAAGCATTCCCCTCATTATAATTGACCGTGATCGTGGACACCGTCCGCTGGCTTTCGTGGGGCGCCGAGGCCTTCGCGCGCGCGCGCGCCGAGGACCGGCCCGTACTCCTGTCGATTGCGACGCCGTGGTGCGAGTCCTGCCGTGACATGGACCGCACGACCTATGCCGATCCGGGCGTTGCGGGCATCGTCAACGGCCAGTTCGTCCCGATCCGCGTCAACGCCGATCGGCGCCCGGACATCAGCGACCGCTACAGCCTCGGAGGGTGGCCGACGACGGCGTTTCTGACCGCGGAGGGAGAGGTGATCGGTGGTGGCACCTACGTCACGCTCGAGCGCATGCCGTCGGTGCTCGAGCGCGTCGCCGAGGCGTTTCGATCGCGGCGCGAGGAGCTGACGTCCCCCCGCAGCCGTTCCGACGTGCCGCGCACCGATAGCGGCGATGCGGGCGCGGACCGTGCCGCACAGATCTTCGACACGTTCGACGAGGACCACGGCGGGTTCGGCATCGAACCCAAGTTTCCGCTGACCGCCCCTCTCGAGCTCGCGCTCGACGTGTACCGCGAGTCTCAGGACCCGGCGATGGCGCACATCGTCGAAGCCACGCTCGACGCGATGGGATGGGGCGGCCTCTACGACGAGGTCGACGGCGGGTTCTTCCGCTACGCCGCGGAGCGGGAGTGGACGCGGCCGCACCAGGAGAAGCTGCTCGACGTCAACGCCAGCCTGCTGAGGATCTACGTCGAGGCATCCGAGACGCTCCGCATCGCGCGCTATCGCGAACGGGCGGTAGACGTGCTGCGCTACGTGCAGACGTGGCTCGCCGATCCCGTCGACGGCGGCTGGTCGGGATCGCAGCAGGCCGACCGCGACTACTACGCAGGGACGCTCGACGAGCGGCAGGCCCGCGCGGCGCCCACAGTCGACGGCGTGCTCTACGCCGGATGGAACGCGCAGATGGTCTCGGCGACGCTCCGCGCGGCGGAGCTCCTGGATGACACCGCGCTCGGCGAGTTCGCGTTGAAGTCGCTCGAGCGCATCAACGTCGCGTGCTACGGCCCCGGCGCCGGGATCGCGCACTGCCTCGACGGTCGTCCGTCGGTGCGCGGGCTGCTCGACGATCAGATCGCGATGGCTGCGGCGCACCTCGATGCCCACGCGGCCACCGGCAACATCGTCTACGAGATGATGGCGCAGGAGCTGGCGCACTATGCCGTGCGTATGATGTGGGATGAACAGCAGGGCGGCTTCTTCGACCGTTCGGTCCCCGAGGCCGCCGAGCGCGTCGGCCTGATGCGCGAACGCCTCAAGCCGTTCGTCGGCAACTGCGACGCGGCCCGCGTGCTCAAGCGGCTGGCCGCCGTCAAGGGCGATCACAATTTCGGGGCCCAGGCCGAGGCCACCCTCGCCGCCATGGCCCCGCTGGCCGCGCAACAGGGGCCGTTGGCCGCGCACTATGTGCTGGCGCGGCGGCAGACGGTGGGGTGACCGTGTGGCGGCTTGGTTGGGGTTGCCGCTCGCGGTTCGCTGCTCGCTGTTGGCGGTTGCCAAGCCGAGCGTACGGGTAATCAGTTCACCTTGGCGCTGCGTGCCAGCTGATGACTACCCCCAACGCCCGGCTTAGCAACCGCCAGCAGCCAGCCGCGAGCCGCCAGCCGCGAGCCGCGAGCAGCCAGCAACGAAGCTGAGATAAACTTTCCTGAACAAAATGACCACGTCTGATACCGTTGCCGCCCTGAAGAACATCGCCACCGAGCTCCGCATCGACTCGATCGAATCGACCACCGAAGCGGGATCCGGTCACCCGACGACCTGCATGTCCGCGGCCGAGATTGTCGCGACGCTCTTCTTCGGCGAGATGCGCTTCGACCCGATGAATCCGCAGAATCCCGACAACGACCGCTTCGTGCTGTCGAAGGGGCATGCGGCGCCGATCCTCTACGCCGCTTGGGCGCACACCGGGCTCTTTCCTCGCAAGGACCTGCTGAGCCTGCGCCGGTTCGACTCCGACCTCGAAGGGCATCCCACGCCGCGCCTGTCGTTTGTCGACGTCGCGACGGGCTCGCTCGGCCAGGGCATCTGTGCGGCGGTGGGCACGGCGCTCAACGCGCGCCGCATCGGGTCGGACTACCGGACCTACGTGCTCCTCGGCGACGGCGAGATGGCCGAAGGCTCGGTGTGGGAAGCGGCAGACGTGGCGCTCTATCACAGGCTCGACAACCTCTGCGGCATCGTCGACGTCAACGCCATCGGTCAGAGCCGGCACACGCAGTTCGACCATCAGATGGACGAGATCGCCGCGCGCTGGAACGCATTTGGCTGGCACACGCTCATCGTGGACGGCCACGACGTCGAGGCCCTGCTCCACGCGTTTGCCGCCGCGCGGGCCGCGAAGAAGAACCCGACGATGATTCTGGCGAAGACGATCAAGGGCAAGGGCGTCGCATCGGTCGCCGGCATGGACGGATGGCACGGCAAGGCGTTCAAGAAGGGGGAGGAAGCCGACAAGGCGATCGCCGAGCTGAGGACCCAGCTGAGTGGCCGCACAGCGAATCCCGCGATTCCACCGCCGTCCTCGAAGCCGCGCGAAGCGGTCAAGCCTGACTTCTCGAAAATGCCTGCGCCGTCGTACAAGCCGGGCGAGCAGGTGGCCACGCGCGAAGCGTGGGGGACGGCCCTTGCGTCACTCGGCGCCGTCGACCGCCGCGTCGTCGCGCTCGACGCCGACGTCAAGAACTCGACCTTCAGCGACCGGTTCGAGAAGGCGTTCCCCGATCGGTTCTATCAGAGCTTCATCGCCGAGCAGGTGATGGTCGGGGCCGCCATGGGCCTCGCCGCCCGAGGCGCGATCGCGTTCGCGACGACATTCGCGTGCTTCCTCACGCGCGCGTCGGATTTCATCCGCATGTCGGGCCTCTCGAACGCGCGACACCAGCTGAACGTGAAGCTGACCGGATCGCACGCCGGTATCTCGATCGGCGAGGACGGTCCGTCGCAGATGGCGCTCGAGGACCTGTCGATGATGCGCGCCGTTCCCGATTGCGCGGTGATCTACCCGTGCGATGCCGTCAGCACCGAGCGTCTCGTCGTCGAGATGTCCAACTATCCCGGGCTCGCGTACATGCGGACGTCGCGGCCGAAGACCGACATCATCTACGGCCTCGACGAACGGTTCCCGATCGGCGGGTCGAAAGTGATCCGTCAGAGCGCGAACGACGTAGCGACGGTTGTCGGCGTGGGCGTGACCGTTTTCGAGGCGCTCAAGGCTCATGACCAGCTGAAGGCAGAGGGGATCGACATCCGCGTGATCGACGCCTATTCGGTGCAGCCGATCGACGCGGCGACGCTCGTCGCTTCTGGCAAGGCGACCAGGGGCGTGATCATCACCGTCGAAGATCACTACGCCGTCGGCGGGCTCGGGGATGCCGTCAGCGAAGCCGTCGCCCCGGCCGGGCTGGCTGTCCGCCGACTCGCCGTTCGCGAGCTGCCGAGAAGCGGCCAGCCGATGGAGCTCCTCGATCGCTACGGCATTTCGGCCAGGCACATCGTCGACGCCGTGCGGAAGTCGGCCTGAGGTCTCGCGTGCTCAGGAGAGCAATCGGCGCCGCCGCCTTCGCCGCGCTTGCGCTGACGCTCGTCGTCCAGACCGCGCCTCAGTCACCCGCGCCGCGCGGCGCGCGGGAGCCGGCGTGGTCGCCCGACGGCAAGCGCCTCGCGTTCTCCTACCTCGATCGCATCTGGCTCTCGGCGCCCGACGGAAAGAACGGCAAGGCACTGCGACCGGGGACGACCGAGATCGAGCGCGACCCCGCGTGGTCGAGCGACGGCCATTCGATCGTCTTTGCCGCCGAGGGTGGACAGGGCTTCGACCTCGTGGTCTCCCCGAGCAACGGCGGTGACGTCCGGCGGCTGACGACGCTGCCCGGCGACGAGCGGTGGCCGTCGTGGTCACCCGATGGGCGCGTCGTGTTCTCGCATCGCGCCTCCGGCCGATGGCGGCTGCACGTTATTCAGGCTGCCGGCGGCTCGGTCCAGGCGGCCAGCGGCTCGGTCGAAGCCGCGGGCGCCCAGCCCAGGCCCCTCTTTCCCGACACTGCCGCAGACGACGAGCAGCAGGGCCGCGTATCGCCCGACGGCAAGCGCATCGCCTATGTCTCCGATCGCGAGAGCGACGACGGCGATCGAGATCTCTGGGTCGCCGAGCTTGCACTCGGCCCGCGCGATCGCGTGACCCGTTCGAGGCTGGCGCGCGTCCGTGGCGTCGAAGGGTTCCCCACGTGGTCGCCCGACGGTACCCGTCTCGCGTTCTTCGCCGTACGCGAGGGCACGGCTGGCGTCTGGGTTGTCAGCGTGCCCGACGTGCTTGGATCCCCGGCCGCCACGCCAGGGCCTCAAGGTGAGGGCGGCCCCGGACTCGCGCCGCGCCCGCCCACTGCTGCGCCCGCCATACTGGTCTCGCGCCACGGCGGGGCTCCGTCCTGGTCGCCCGACGGCAAGCGACTCGCGATCGCCAACCTGCCGCCGCCAGACCTTTCGTACAACGGGAATCCCGAGCGCAACACCGACGAGCCGCCGCCGCTCTTCGCGGGGGCTGATGCGTTCCGCCTGTGGCTCGTCGACGCCCCGCTGCCCGTCGATTCCGGCGAGCGCGAGATCGTCACTGCCACGCCGCGCGACAACCAGCTGCTCGTGGCGTTCGATCGCGTCTGGGAAACGCTCCGGCGCCTCTACTATGCGACCGGTCCGTCAGCCGAGCGCTGGCAGGAGCTCAGGACCCAATATCGTCCCCAGGCGCAGGCCGCCCAGGATGAAGGCGCGCTCGAGTCGACGATCGACGCCATGGTCGCCGAGCAGCCCCTCATCAAGCCGCTCGTCGTCTCGGACCGCGCCGTGGTCGTCTCCGGCAACCTGCTCGCGTCGCGCGCCGGCGCCCTCGCCCTCGAGAAGGGCGGCAACATCGTCGACGCCGCGATCGCCGTGTCGTTTGCGCTCGGCGTCGTCGAGCCTGATGCATCGGGCATCGGCGGCGACGGGATGGCCATCCTCTACCTCAAGGGGATGACCGAGCCCGTTGCGATCGACTACAAGGACCAGGCGCCGATCCGCGCGACGCGCGAAAATCCGCTGCTCAGCGCTAGCACTGGCGATGGGCCGTCGGCCGCGAACATACCCGGTGTCGTCGCAGGACTCGATCACCTCTATCGGGGCTACGCCAGCAAGAAGATTCCGTGGAGCGATCTCGTCGCGCCGGCCGTCGACTATGCCGAGAACGGCTACGAGCTCGACACGGCGCTGCCGACGACGATTGCCGAGGGCCGGAAGTTCTTCGAAAAGTACCGCTCGGCCGCCCGCATCTACCTGCCGGACGGCAAGGTGCCCAGGGCCGGCGACCGCTTCGTCAACAAGGATTACGCCGCGACGCTCAGGACGATTGCGAAAGACGGCGCGGAGGCGTTCTACCGCGGATCGATTGCCCGGCGCATCGCCGACGACATGGCGAAAAGCGGCGGCCTCATCACCGTCGACGACCTCGCGCAGTACCGCGCCATCGAGCGCCGTCCCCTTGCCGGCCGCTATCGCGATCACCAGATCTACTCGGCGCCGCCGCCGGTCTCGACCGGCGCCGCGCTCATCGAGACGCTCCAGATCCTCGACAACTACCAGCCGAAACCCGGTACGATGTACTCGAGCGACGCCGACTATCTTCACTACGCGATCGAGTCGTGGCGCGTGCGCGATCAGGGACCGCGCATCGCCGACCCCGCGTTGTGGGACGTCAGCCTCGGGCCTCACCTCGATCCGTCGCACGCCGTGAGCCTCTTCAAGCGGATCGATCCCAAGAAGGTCTTCCGCGATCGCACGGGTCCGGCCGCGGACACGCCGCCCGAGCGGATCGGCCGAGGGACGACGGCGTTCGCGGTGGTGGATGCGGAGGGCAACATGATTGCCGTCACGCAGACGCTGAGCACGTGGGGCGGGACGTTCTACGTGTCGGACGGCCTTGGCTTCCTCTACAACAACCACCTGCGCATGGGCGGCGGGGCGCCCGGCCGGTTCCTGCCGCTCGCGCGCTCGTCGTCCACGAGTGTCCCGACGCTCGTGTTCAAGGCCGTCGGATCGTCTCCTGCGCTGGGCACGCCGCGATTGGCCGTCGGCGCCGCTGGCAACAACTGGATCCCCGCGTCGGTCTACGAGATCATCCTCAGCGTCATCGATGGCGGCATGGACGTCCAGCGCGCCATCGAGGCGCCGCGCTTCCTCGTCGCCCGCGACCCCGCCGATCCCACCGGCAGCCGTCTCCAGATCGAGGATCGCATTCCGCGATCCGTGCTGCAGGACCTGACCGCGCGGGGCCACCGCTTCCAGAAGATAGGCCGCAAGGGCGAGGTGCGCTACGGCTACGCCGCCGCAGCGGTCGTCGACGTTGACCGCCGCCAGCTCCAGGGCGGCGCCGAGCCGCGCCGCTCGCACGCGGCAGTGGCGGTCAAGGTGGGACGCCGACGGTGCCAGAAGGAGTCAGGAGATAGAGGTCAGCTCGCGGCTGGCGGTTGCTGTCGAGCGTTGGGGTTGGCAACAGCGAGCCGCGAGCCGCGAGCCGCCAGTTATTTCCGCCCCACCTCCGCCACGAGCGCCACGAGCGCGCGAGGTGCGAACGGCTTTCCCAAGTGCGCGGTGAAGCCGAGCGACAGCGCCTGTGCCCGATCCTCGGCGCGCGCGTAGGCGGTCAGCGCGACGATCGGGATCTCGCACCACCGGGGTGACGCTCGGAACTGGCGCACCAGGTCGAACCCCGTGGCGTGCGGCATCGCGATGTCGGTGATCACGACATCCGGCACTCGTGATTCGATCGCAGTGCGCGCCTCGCGAACCGACGAAGCGACGGTGACTTGCGCGCCGGCCTGACGGAGCACGGTCATCACGAGCTCCCGCGCGTCGGCGTCATCGTCCACGGCGAGGACGTAGAGGTTCTGCAGGATCCGAGGCAGTGCCTCGGGCGGCAGCGAGGCGCCGGCGCCGTCCGCGGTGACCTGGCGGCCGGCCTGGACGCCGATGAGCGGCAGCCGGACCGTGAACGTCGAGCCCTGCGCCTTGCCGCCGCTCTCGGCCGACACCGTGCCGCCGTGCAGCTCGGCGAGATGCCGGACGAGGGACAACCCCAGGCCAAGCCCGGCGTGCTCGCGCGTGACGTCCGACGTCTCCTGACGAAAGCGCTCGAATACGTGCGGCAGGAACGCGGGATCGATGCCGGCGCCCGTGTCTCGTATCCGCAGCACGGCCTCGTCGCCCTCCTCCGCCACGGTCACGTCGACCGCGTCGCCGGTCTTCGAGAACTTGATGGAGTTCGAGATCAGGTTCCAGGCGACCTGCTGCAGCCGGCTCGCGTCGCCCGAGACGATCGCGACGCCCCTCTGGGCGCTGACGCGCAGCGTCACTCGCCGCGCGTCGGCCGCCGGCTTGACGGCATCCGCCGCCGCTTCGGCGACGACCGCGAGGTCGACCGGCTGCATCTCCAGGCGTACCGTGCCCCGGATCACGCGGGCCATGTCGAGCAGGTCTTCGATGAGCTGCGCCTGCACGCGCGTGTTGCGGTCGATGACGTCGAGGGCCTTGGCCTGACCGCCCGCGTCGAGCGCGCCCAGCTTGAGCATCGCGACCCAGCCGAAGATCGCGTTGAGCGGCGTGCGCAGCTCGTGCGAGACCGTGGCCACGAACTCGTCTTTGGCCCGGCTCATCGTTTCGGCCGTTCGCCTGGCCGCCTGCTCGCGCTCGAACGCGGCCGCGCGCAGCCGCTCCGCGTCCCGCTCGGCCGTCGTGTCGCGAAACACCACGACGATGCCGAGGGACGTGCCGTTGGCGGTCTGGATGGGCGAGGCGCTCTCGCCGATGGGGATCTCGCGACCGTCGCGCGTGACGAGCACCGCCTGAGATGGCAGGGTCACGCCGCCGCCGGTTGCGGCGATGCGCACGAGTGGGCTCGGGTTCGGCTGGCGCGTGCGCTCGTCGATCGTGACGAACACCGTGTGGATCGGCGTGCCGATGGCGTCGGCCTCCGACCATCCCGTCAGCGCCTGCGCGACGGGATTCAGAATCGTTACCCGCCCGTCGGCGTCGGTTGCGATGACGGCGTCGCCGATGCTTCGCAGCGTGACGAGCAGCCGGGCCTCGTTGCGTTCGCCGACAACCCTTGCCGCGTGCTCGCGGATAAGGGCGTTCTCGAGGTCGCCCGCGGCCCTGGCGCGCTCCCGCTCTGCCTCGTCTTTCTCGTTGAGGCGTCGCTCGAGGATCGCGCCCGCGTCTCGCAGGCCTTCGGCGAGGTCGTGGAACTCCGTCACCCGGGAATTCCAGTGCGGTGTTGCCTCGCCTCGCGCGACCGCGCGCGCGGCGGTCACCGCGGCGACCTGGGCGCGGACGATGCGCCAGCGGACGACGAACGTCATCAGGAGGCCGCCGCCGAGGATCGCGACCCCGACGGTGATGAGGAGGAAGAGCGACGTGAGAATCGGCCTGTCGACGGCGGCCGCCGGGAGTCCGATACCGACCGTCCACCCCGTGTCCGCCGATCGACTCCAGGCCGAAAACGACGGGGTTCCTTCGAGCAGTGTCGATCGCAGTGCGCCCTCCGGCGCCGTTCGCATGGCGTCTGCGAATTCCGGGCTCGGCTTGTGGCCGAGGTAGACGGCCTCGGACCGCGTCCGCGCCATGACCGTCTGCTCCGCGTCCATCAGCGCGACGACGCCGTCGGGTGGCGCCTTCTGCCGTTGCAGCACGCCGCTGAATACCGCTGCGAGGATCCGGGCGCCGAGCACGTATTGCAGCTCGCCGTTGCGCATCACGGGGACACCGATCGAGACGAAGAACTGGTCCGTCGCCGGGTCGCGCCTCACCGTTGACACCGCGGGCCGTTTCGTCTCGCGCACCGTGCGCACCCAGTCGTCGCTGACGAGCGCAGACGACTGCCCGTACGGCACCGCCGTGTTGAGGACCACCCGCGACCCCGGCTCGACGAGCCGCACGGCCTGCCAGCCTTCCTGCAGCGTCAGCATTTCGGTCGCGGTGACATAGAACGGCTGGAGGTCGTTCGGGTCGATGTGGCCGAGCTTGGCGAGCGCGTAGAGGGCGGTGATGGTGCTCTGGACTTCCTGGCTCACCGCGACGGAGATCGCGCGCGCCCGCTCGACGTTCTGTCTGTTGACGAGAACCTGCTGCTGTTGCCAGAACTGCCAGATGAGCCGCCCCGAAAAGAGTCCGAGCGGGACGATGGTGACAAAGAGGAGGAGGGCGAGAATCGTTCCCAGGCGGACCCGGCGGACTGGCTCCCGTGGACTCACGTCTGCCGATTCTATCGCGCAACCAGCTCGAGCCAGCGTTCGACGTCGAGGCGAAAGTCGGTGCCCTCCACGGTCCCGCCGAGGTCATCCGGGCCCGCGTCCGCGAGGTCGGCCCGGATCGCCCCTTCCATGGCGCGGACCTCGAAGAGGTTCACGAACACGTCGACCAGGAACGCACGGTCCGCGATCGAGGCGCGCACCCGCGTCGGGGCGCCGCCGGCCATCTCGATGCCGAAGATCTCGCCCGCCGACTCCGAGAGGAGCATCAGGAACTGCCGGTCGGTTTCGTCGCCGGCGTTGCGCCCACCCGAGGCGAGCACGCGCGTTTCATCCGCGCCCGAGTCGCAGAAGAGCCGCAGCTGAGATGGCAGCATGATGACCCACGCATCCCACGCGCTCCCATCGTCCCACTCGAGGTGCAGGAGGGTGCGCGCGCGGAGCGAGGAGGGATCGAACCGCGGGCTGTCGTCGCCGAGTGTCCGTTCGATCACCGCGTCGAGCCGGATGGGCTCGCGAGGGATGCGAATCGGAAACAGCTCCTCGCGTGTTTTGAATTGTTTCGCCGCAAGCTCGAGCGCCTCGAGCACGCGGAGCCGCAGTTGCCGTTCGAAGTGCACGCCTCAGACAAACACAGAAAGAGGTTTGAGCACAACATTGTTGCCGGGCTTTGTGCTCGGCTCGAGCGATCGGAGGATACGGAGGCAACGGTTTCAACACGAAGGAACGAAGTCAACGAAGACGAACGGAGAGGGCCGGGTAGTCTGCAGCGTACAGTGGTCGGTCACGCCGCGCTTCGCGCGGGCCGTGTCGAGCGCAGCCCTCTTGCCGCTCGCCAGCGAGATGCGAGCCGCTACACGGGAGGGCGGAGGTAACGGGGTTCAACACGGAGACACGGAGTCAACGAAGACACGGGGGCTGTCGCGTCGCGTCTGACCGCAGACCGGTCGGGTCGCCGCCGAACGGCCGCGAGTGGATCGAGAGCGTGACGCAACTCAAAGCACCCAGAACCTACCGAGTGCTTTGAGTTGCGCCACGCTCTCGATTCCGCGCGTCGCGCGGCCCGTCCGGTCCTCCGTTCGTCTTCGTTCGTCTTCGTTCCTCCGTTGTGAACCCGTTGACTCCGTCCACTTCGTCTCCCTCGTCTCCGTCCACTCCGTCTGCTCTTCTCCCCACCACCGACAGCGTGTAATCTCAGACCACACAATGAAAGCGCTCGTCATCACTCGCCCGGGCACAATCGAGCTCAAGGACGTGCCGCGGCCCGAACACGGAGACCAGTGCCTAATCCGCGTGAGGCGGGCCGGCATCTGCGGCACCGATCTCCAGATCCTCGAGGGATACGCCGAGTTCACGGGGATCCCCGGCCACGAGTTCGTCGGCGTCGTCGAGCAGGCGCCGGCGGCCGACGCCGCGTGGGTTGGCAAGCGCGTCGTCGGAGAGATCAACATCGGCGTGCCAGCCACTGCGACTGGTGCGCCCGGGGGATCAAGGAGCATTGCGACAACCGCAACGTCGTCGGCATCCGCCAGCACGACGGGGCCTTTGCCGAGTATCTGTCGCTGCCGGCGGTCAACCTGCACGAGGTCCCAGACACGATGGACGACGACACGGCGGTCTTTGCCGAGCCGGTGGCCGCAGCCTGCCGGATCTTCGAGCAGATGCGGGTCGACGATCGCGCGCGCGTGGCGATCGTCGGCGACGGCCGGATGGGCCTGCTCGTGGCGCAGGTGCTGAGGACCGCTGCCCCCGACGTGACCGTCTTCGGCCGCCACGACCGCAAGCTCGCCGTCGCCCGCTCGCTCGGCCTGACCGCGGTGCGCTCCGGCGAGCGCATGCCGCAGCCGGCCCGCTTCGACGTCGTCGTCGACGTCACCGGCCGTCCCGAAGGCCTGCGGCGAGCGCTCGAGATCGTCAAGCCGCGCGGCAACCGTCGTCATGAAGTCCACGTTCCACGGCGAAGCCCCGATCAGCACGTGGCCCATCGTCGTCGACGAAGTGACGCTCGTCGGCTCCCGCTGCGGGCCGTTCCGCCCCGCGCTCGAGCTCCTGGCGTCGGGCGCCGTGCAGGTGAAGCCACTCGTCGTCCGCGTGGCAAGGCTCGACGAGTACGAGTCTGCGTTCGCCGAAGCGAGGCGCGAGTTGAAGATTCTGTTTGAGATGTAGCCTGAAGAGAAACAGTCGTATGTTGCGACGCCCGGTCGGGTGGACGACAACTCACCGTCGGCGCTGGCCGTCATGACGGCACGTCATTGCGTCTGCTCCCGTTCGAGCGCCAGGCGGATGGTGTGAGCGCGCTCGGGCTGCTTCAGCGCGTCGTACACGGTGATGAGATCCTCTCGGGCGGTCCGGAGCCACACGAGCGATGACTTGGGTTGCTTTGCGAAGATGTCCTGGGCGGTCACCAGGTGCGCTTCCGCCTGCTGGTAACGGCGCTGGCGGACCAGCACGCGTCCGAGCTTGGCCTCGGCAATACCGATATTCACATGATCGGGCGGCAGCAGGGTGACGTAGAGTGCGATGGTCTCCGTGAACATCTTTTCGGCCTGTTCGTACTGCGCGCGTGCGAGGTAGACACTCGCGAGGTTGGCCATCGCAATGCCCACACGAACCTGGCGGCCGTCGTAGGCGGCGCGGTAGATGTCGAGCGTGCGGCGAAACGCGTCTTCTGCCTCGGTCAGGTCCTTCCGCCTGAAGGCGACCAGTCCAAGCTCGTTCAGCACGAACGCGACGCGCGGATGCGTTGGGCCGTAGACACGCTCCTGCGTCGCGCTTGCCCGGCGCAGGAGCGCCGAGGCTTCCTCGTACTGCTCCTGCGGTGAGAGTGACTGGGCGAGGATCGTCATCGCCGAGGCTGTTTCCGGGTGGTCCGCGCCGTACCAACCTTCGAGAATCGAGAGCGCTTCGCGGATGTACCTGGTGGCGTCGGGGTGATGACCGCGGCTGCTCTCGATCGAGCCGAGATTCAGCAGATCGTCGGCTACGTGCGGGTGTCGATCGCCATGGATGCGGCGGTCCATCTCGAGGACCCGCTTGTTCATCGTTTCCGAGACATCGAGGCGGCCGGCGTCGAAGTGCACGTTGGCCAGTGTCGTGAGCGTAAGGGCGAGGTCGACTTCCGAGGACGGCGACGCCGAGAACAGGCGCTCGGCTTCCTCGAGCGGCGGGACCGCCTCGGCGAGCTTCCCGCGCTCTTGGAGCACCCTCCCAAGCGCAGCCAGCGCGCGACCGATGGTGGGGTGCTGTGGAGGAAGTGCCCGCCGCAGGCCCTCGAGGCCTTCGCGCACCAGGCGCTCGGCCTCCTCGAGCCTGGCCTGATCGGTGCGCAGCAGACCAAGGGCGACGAGGCTATCGGCAGTGTCGGGGTGCGCGGCGCCTGACGTACGGCGCCGCGTGTCGAGCGCCGATTGCAGGAGCTTGTCGGCCTCGTCGTGCTTGCCGAGCCCTTGATAAATGGTGCCGAGCGTGTGATTGAGCTCGGCCTGGATGGCCGGTTCGCCGTCGAGGCTCCGGGCTTCGCGCACGCCGCGCTCGAGAAGCGTGACGACCCGCAGATCGGCCGCGGGCGCCACCTGTTTGTCGCCGCCCTCGAAGAGGCTCAGCATGAAACGCTGGACGCGTTGCGTGCGCGCGGCTTCGGCCAAGGCCGCATCGCGCGCGGCGGACACGCGCGCGGTGTAGAAGGTCACGAGCGCGGCGAGGACACCGACAGCAACCACCGAGGCAGACAAGGCCCAGGCGTGGCGCCGTACGAACTTGTCCGCGCGATATCGGAGCGAATCGCTGCGCGCCTCGAGCGGCTCCCGGTTCTCGTACCGATTGATGTCGCGGACCAGGGCCTCGACGGTCTGATAGCGGCGCTGCGGGTCCCTGTGCATGGCGGTCAGGCAGAGCACGTCCAGATCCGCCCACGACGAATTCCCAGCGGACAACGGACGTGGTGCCTTCCGGTTGACCAGCGAAGGCCTTTCCGCCGTTCGTTCGAGGATGATCGCCTCCGCCTCGCTCGGGGTCCGATCGGCGAGCTCGAACGGACGCCGTCCCGCGAGGAGCTCGGTACAGGACGACGCCGAGCGCATAGACGTCGGTCTGCAGACCCGCCCGCTCGCCGCGGATCTGCTCGGGTGCGGCATAGGCGGGCGTCATGAGCCGGACGAGCGTTCGGGTATCGTCGCCCGATCCATCCAGCGTCTCGAGCTGTTTCGCAATCCCGAAGTCGAGGAGTTTCACTGTGCCGCTCTCGGTCACCAGGATGTTCGACGGCTTCAGATCCCGGTGCACGATCAGCCGCTGGTGGGCGTGCTGGACAGCCTGACAGACGTCGCGGAACAACCGCAGACGCTCGGGGATGGTGCTGTTCTGCGCGCTGCAGGTACTCGGTCAGCGAGCGCCCTTCGACATGCTCCATCGCGAACCATGGCGTGCCGTCGGGGAGCGCGTCCGCGTCGTAGATCCTGGCGATGAACGGATGGTTGAGCTGCGCGAGCATCCGCTGCTCGATCGTGAAGCGCTCTCGACGGGCCGGTGATACCCACGCATCACGCAGGATCTTCAACGCGACGAGGCTGCCGAGGTCCTCGCGCTCGGCAAGGTAAACCACGCCCATCCCGCCCTCGCCGAGGCGCCGTTTGATGGCGTAGCGGCCGACCCGATCGACGGGGAGGGAAGCGACGTCAGGCTCGGACAACAGCTGCTCCGCCACGTGCGCGACCTCGCCGTCCAGCAGCGACCCGCCTCGCGCGTCCTCCTCGAGAAGCTCAATGACGGCCGAGAAAAGGACGCTGTCGTCCTCGCAGGCGTCGGCGACAAAGGCCTGTCGTTCGGGCAGCGGCAACTCGACGGCGCCGTGAAAGATGGCCTGAACGTGTTCCCACCGCGTCGCATCCATGTGGTGTCCTGTTCAGGGACTCAGCGACCTCGGCGAACCTCGCGCGACAGCCACGCCCTGGCGACTCGCCAATCGCGCAGGATCGTCGCCTCGGAGACCTCGAGCAGATTGGACGTTTCGGTGACGCTGAAGCCGCCGAAGAAGCGGGCTTCCACGATTTGCGCCTGGCGAGGGTGAATCCGCGCCAGATCGTCGAGGGCGGCGTCGAGCGCCAGCAATCCCTTCCCCGAGTCGATTGCGAGATCCAGCGACTCGTCGAACGTGACGTCCCGGCCCCCGTCGCGTCCGCCGCGCTTCGAGGCGTGGCGGCGGCGGGCGGCTTCGACCAAGACCTGCCGCATCGCCCGCCCCGCGATGCGCTTGAAGTGCAGCCGCGAGACCGCTGAGAAGTGTGGCGATCCCGCCAGCTTCAACCAAGCTTCGTTTACGAGGGCCGTTGGCGTCAGGGTCGCGCTCGGATCGTCGCGCCTGACCGACGACGCGAGGCGCCGCAGCTCTTCGTAGGTGGCACAGAACAGCTCGTCGAGCGCACGGCGCTCTCCGGACGCGGCGAGTGGAGAGTCGTCCAGGCGGTGGTCCATTGCGTTTTTGAACAGCATGACGGTTTTCAGTCACCGTCTGCGCAATGCGTAGTGAACGCGCCCTGTAATTGGCCGTGTAAAGCCGAACTAGAACTCCGTAGGGACCCTGGTGCCAGTGACTATCCGAGGAGCCCGCATGCTACCACGCAGCGCGACGCGCGGGCAATGAGATGCGGCGTTCGTGCGCTCCTCGTGACAGATGTAACGTTCGTCGGATCGGATCGATAGAGCACTGCCGGATTTCAGGAGATTGAGAATGCGCTCCCCCAAGAACCTCGTGACGATGCTTCTGTCCTCGGTCGTCTGTGCCCTGACGCTGGTACCAGGCGTCGCGTCGGCGCAGGGCCCACTGACGAACGGCGGCAATCACACTGCCTCAATCTCGAGCGTCGGGGAGCTCGACACCTGGACGTTCAGTGCCGCCCTCGGCGACTACGTGGTCATCAGCATCGGCGAGAAGCTGCCGGCCGGACCCGATCCAGGATTCACCCCGTCCTTCCGCCTCCAGCGGCCCGACGGGGTGCAGATCGCGTCGGCCGCTCACGCGCTCGCCGATCGTATCGGTGTGACGGCGCCGTTGACGGGCACCTACACGGTGATCGTGTCCGACTACTACGGGAACAAGACTGGCAACTACGTCCTCCACCTCGTCAAAACGCCGGGAACCCTCATCGTCCCCGCGGGAGACGAGGGAGGGCCCATGACCAACGGCGCCAACCATGCGGGCCGGATTGGCGCCCCTGCGGGCCAGCCGATTCAGGACGACCCCGCCGACCAGGATCCGTGGACCTTCACGGCCAGCAAAGACGACTATCTGATTGTCAGCGTGGGCGAAAAGCTGATAAGCGAGACCGACCCCGGATTCACTCCCTACATTCTGCTCATCGGTCCGAACGGTACCGTGCTGGCCTCGGATGCGCATGCGGTCGCCGCCCGGTTCGGTCTGCGTGCGCCACTGAGCGGCACCTACACGGTGCTCGTACTGGACTACTACGCGAACAAGACGGGCGATTACATTGTGCACCTGGTCAAAGCGCCAGGAACGATCACCGTGCCGACCGGCGACGAGGGAGGGCCGATGACCAACGGCGCCAACCATGCGGGCCGGATTGGCGCGGTCGCCGGCCAGGACATCACAGAGGATCCCGGCGACCAGGATCCGTGGACCTTCGCGGCCAGCAAGGACGACTATCTGATTGTCAGCGTGGGCGAAAAGCTGACGACGGAGATCGACCCCGGATTCACTCCCTACATTCTGCTCATCGGTCCGGACGGTACCGTGCTGGCCTCGGATGCTGAGGCCCTCGCCGCTCGGGTCGGCCTACGTGCGCCGCTCACCGGTACCTACACGGTACTCGTCTTGGATTACTACGCGAACAAGACGGGCGACTACATCGTGCACCTGGTCAAGGCGCCAGGAACGATCACCGTGCCGACCGGCGACGAGGGAGGGCCGATGACCAACGGCGCCAACCATGCGGGCCGGATTGGCGCGGTCGCGGGCCAGGACATCACAGACGATCCCGGCGATCAGGATCCGTGGACGATTACGGCCAGCAAGGACGATTACCTGGTGATCAGCGTCGGTGAAAAGCTGACGACGGAGACAGACCCAGGATTCACTCCCTACATTCTGCTCATCGGTCCGGACGGTACCGTGCTGGCCTCGGATGCTCAGGCCGTCGCCGCTCGGGTCGGCCTACGTGCGCCGCTCACCGGTACCTACACGGTACTCGTCTTGGATTACTACGCGAACAAGACGGGCGACTACATCCTGCATCTGGTCCAGGCGCCGGGCGCGCTCACCGTCCCTGCAGGGGACGAAGGAGGGCCGATGACCAGCACCGTACAGAATCTCGGCAGGATTGGCGCGATCACAGGTGAACCGATCGCTTACGATCCGGGCGATCAGGATCCCTGGACCTTCAGGGCCAACGCCGGCAACACGTTTTCGATCAGCATCGGCGAGGTGTTCACGAGCCAGATCGATCCGGGCTTCACTCCTTACATCCTGCTCATCGGTCCGAACGGCGCGGTGGTGGCCAGCGCCACGGGCGCCGTCGACGCTCAAATTGCCAATCGCGTCGCGACATTGACCGGCCGGTACACCCTGATCGTGCTGGACTATTACGCCAACAAGACAGGCAGCTACAGGCTCACGTTGGTGTGCCCGACTTGCCCCGCCGACGTGGATCCATTCACGGTGACGCCGTCGGTCGTCGGCAACGGGACGATCACTCCGAGCGCGCCGCAGTCGGTGCAGCCCAACCAGACGACGGGGTTTACCCTCGCCCCGGCGGCGGGATACCAGCTGAGCGCCGTCACTGGCACGTGCGGTGGCGCCCTCCTCGGGCTCGTCTTCACGACCGCCCCGGTCACAGCCAACTGCACGGTCGTCGCGAACTTCGTGCTTCAGACGACGTTCACAGTGACGCCGTCGGCCGGCGCCAACGGCACCATCAACCCCAGCACGCCGCAGACCGTAACCTCGGGCCAGACCCGGAGCTTCACCCTGGCTCCGACTGCGGGATTCCAGGTGGACGCGGTGACTGGAACGTGCGGCGGAAATCTCGTCGGGCTGGTGTTCACTACGAACGCTGTGGTCGGCAATTGCACGGTGCACGCGACTTTCAAGGCGCTGACGTTGCCGACGATGTCGCTCGACAAGACGTCGCTGAGGTTCGGCGCGGTCACCAACGGTCCGTCGTTCGTATATCAGACTCCCGCGCAGATCGTGCGGCTGACGCAAGTCGGCGCCGGCGCGGTCACGTGGACGGCGACGCCAAGCCAGCCATGGCTGCAGATGACGCCGGCGACTGGCACCGGGTCGGCCAACCTGTCGTTCAGCGTCGTGCCGGTGCCCGGCCTCCCGACGCCAGGTCCGACGGGAGCGTCGGTGGACGCGTCGGTGACGTTTACGTTCACCGGTGCGTCGAACAACCCCGGTCCGATCACGGTGGCCTTGAACCTGAGATTGAACGGACAATCAACGCTCTCCATCGGCGTCGTGGACACGCCCCTGAACAACCGGACGGGGGTGACGGGCGCGGTGCCGTTCACGGGCTGGGCGGTGGACGACGTTGGCGTCACGCGGGTCATGGTGTGCCGGTCGGCGTTCGGCGGGGAAGTGGCGCCCGTGGATCCCAACTGCGGCGGTGCCGCCCAGATCTTTGTCGGATTCGCCGTGTCGATCGACGGGGCGCGTCCGGATGTGGCGGCGGCCTATCCGACGTATCCGGCCAACACGATCGCGGGCTGGGGCTTCATGGTGCTGACCAATATGCTGCCGAACCAGGGGAACGGGACCTACCTGTTCCACATGTATGCGCAGGATGTCGAGGGCCACACGACGCTGCTCGGCACCCGCACGATGTCGTGCGCGAACGCGTTGGCGACGCTGCCCTTTGGCGCGATCGACACGCCCGCGCAGGGCGGGGTGGCGTCGGGGAATGCGTATGTGAACTTCGGGTGGGCGCTGACGCCGCAGCCGAAGACGATCCCCGTCAACGGATCGACGATTACGGTGCTGGTCGATGGCGTATCGCAGGGCTCTGCCGACTACAACCACTTCCGACCGGATATCGGGGAGTTCTTCCCAGGGTTCAACAACACCGCCGGCGCGATCGGGTTCAAGGTGCTCGACACGACGACGCTCGCCAACGGGACACACACGATTGTGTGGGTGGTGACCGACGACCAGGGCGTCACCGAAGGAATCGGGAGTCGGTTCTTCACGGTGGCGAACGGCGCGTCGGCGGTCACTGCCACGGAGGCGCGTGCGACGGCGGTGCCGGCGGCGGTCGACGTGGCCGCGCTGCCGATGGCGAAGGCGCCAGTGGTCGGCCGTCGAGGATTCGATCTCGCGGCGCCGTTCGTCTCGCACACGCCGACGGGGTCGGGTCGGGTGATCGTGCGCGGCGAAGAGATCGATCGGTTCGAGCTGGCGCTCGGTGCGCAAACGGGGGTGCGCTACACCGGCTATCTGCGCACGGGCGAGACGCTCGCGGCGCTGCCGATTGGCTCGTCTCTCGACGCCGCGACGGGAGTCTTCACGTGGGCGCCGGGAGTGGGCTTCATCGGCACCTACGACTTCGTGTTCGTGCGCTCGGAGGGAGCGACGGCGATCGAGCGGCAGGAGGTGCGGATCGTCTTGCATCCAAAGGGCCGTGGCGCCGTAGGCCCGCAGGTGGTGATCGACGTGCCGGGCTCGCAACAGCAGGTCACGCAGCCCTTCATGCTGGCGGGGTGGGCGGCGGATCTGCACGCCGCGTCGGGGACGGGGATGGCCACGTTGCACGTGTGGGCGTATCCGCTGGCAGGTGGCCCCCCGGTCTTCGTTGGCGCCGCCGACACCGGCGGTCGGCGGCCGGACGTGGCGACGGTGTACGGCGGGCAGTTCGAGGACGCCGGCTACGGGCTGGTCGTCAATGGGCTTGCGCCCGGGACCTATGACCTGGCGGTGTTCGGCTACAGCACGGTGACCGGCGACTTCGTGCCCGCCAAGGTCGTGCGCGTGACGGTGAGATGACGTGACGGGCGAGCTCGCTGTGCTGGCGTTGCTCGCCCATCACGGCAGTGACTTCGCCGAACCACGGATCGGTCGAAACAGCGCCGTGGGCGTCGGTCGTAGAGAGCGTGTCCAAGGATCCTGACAGGCCGTCGACGGCTGTCGTCAGCGTTTCGGCTTTGCCCTCGGTCGATTGAACACGCTCCGCGGACCTTCGAGTCCACGCTCCACGGCGACGTCCCAGTCAGCGCGTGGCCGATAGTCGTCGACGAAGTGACGCTCGTCGGCTCCCTGCGGCCCTTCCGCCCCGCGCCCCGCCTTCCCCGCATCGGGGCCGTGCAGGTGAAGCCGCCCATTGCCCGCGTGGCCAGGCTTGACTAGGACGAGTCCGCGTTCACCGACTCCAGACGCGCACTGAAAGTTCTGTTCGAGCTGCCTGAAGAGAAGCAGTCGTAGTGTCCGTCTCCAGGCGGGCGTATCCTGGTCCGGCTGAAGCCGGACACTACGAATGAACCCTGAACCCTGAACCCTGAACCCTGAACCCTGAACCATGAACCGCACCGTCATGACCCTATTCGCGCTCCTCGCGATCCCGGGAGCGCAGACCTCCATCCCCGACTTCGACGTCGTCGTCTACGGCGGCACCTCCGCCGGCGTGATTGCCGCGGTCCAGGCGAAGCGCCTGAGCAAGACCGTCGTCATCGTCGGTCCCGACACGCACCTCGGCGGGCTTTCGAGCGGAGGGCTTGGGTTCACCGACACCGGCAACAAGGCCGTCATCGGCGGCCTCTCGCGAGACTTCTATCACCGCATCTGGCGGCACTACGACCAGCCAGGCGCGTGGACCTGGCAGAAGCGCGAGGAGTACGGGAACAAGGGGCAGGGGACGCCGGCCATCGACGGCGCGCAGCGGACGATGTGGATCTTCGAGCCGCATGCGGCCGAACGGGTGTTCGAAGATCTGGTGAAGGAGTATCAGATCCGCGTCGACCGCAACGAATGGCTCGACCGCGTCACGGGCGTGTCTAAGGCCGGCGGACGCATCAATGCGATCACGATGCTCAGCGGGAAGCGGTACCGCGGGAGGATGTTCATCGACGCCACGTACGAGGGCGACCTCATGGCGGCCGCGGGCGTCGACTATCACGTCGGGCGCGAGTCGCAGGCGATCTACGGCGAGAAGTGGAACGGCGTCCAGACCGGCGTCCTGCACCATCGCCATCACTTCGGCGTGCTGAAGGAGCCGATCAGCCCGTACGTCGTGCCCGGCGATCCGAAGAGCGGCGTCCTGCCGCGGATCAGCACCGCGCCTCCGGGCGAGTACGGCAGCGGCGACAAGAAGGTGCAGGCCTACTGCTATCGCTACTGCGTCACCGACAACCCCGACAATCGCATCCCGTTCGCGAAGCCCGAAGGCTACGATCCCGCGCAGTATGAGTTGCTGCTCCGCATCTACGCGGCCGGCTGGCGCGAGACGTTCGACAAGTTCGATCCCGTCCCCAATCGCAAGACCGACAGCAACAACCACGGTCCGTTCAGCACCGACAACATCGGCCTCAGCTACGACTACCCCGAGGCCTCGTACGAGCGCCGCCGTCAGATCCTGAAGGAGCACGAGACCTATCAGAAGGGCTGGCTCTACTTCGTCGCCAACGATCCTCGCGTGCCGAAGGACGTGCAGGAGCGCATGCGCCAGTGGGGGCTCGCCGAAAGACGAGTTCACCGACAACGGCGGCTGGCCGCGCCAGATCTACGTGCGCGAAGCGCGACGGATGGTCGGGGAGTTCGTGATGACCGAGAACGAGCTGATGAAGCGGCGGCCGACGCCCGCGTCGGTCGGCATGGGCTCGTACACCATCGACTCGCACAACGTGCAGCGCTACATCACGCCCGAAGGTTATGTGCAGAACGAGGGCGACATCGGCGTGCCGCTTCCCGGTCCCTACGAGATCGCCTATGGCGCGCTCGTGCCCAAGCGCGGCCAGGCCGACAACCTCATCGTGCCCGTGTGCGTCTCGAGCTCGCACATCGCCTTCGGCTCGATCCGCATGGAACCCGTCTTCATGGTCCTGGCCCAGTCCGCTGCGACCGCCGCTGCGATCGCCATCGATCGAGGAGTCGCCGTGCAAGATGTCCCGTATCCGGAGCTGCGGGCGCGGCTGCTGAAGGATGGGCAGGTGCTCGAGTACGCGGCGGCGAAGTAGAAGACAGCGCGCTCGCGGCTCGCGGCTGGCTGTTGCTGAATCGAGATCGGGGTTCGAATCAACGCCAGCGCCAGCAGCCGGCAGCCAGCCGCGAGCCGCCGACTGTTATAAGCTCACCCGCACCGAATGTCCCTCGCTTCCGGCGCTCGTCTAGGCGCGTATGAAGTGCTGTCCGCCATTGGGGCGGGCGGCATGGGCGAGGTCTACAAGGCCCGGGACACGAAGCTGCATCGTGACGTTGCCTTGAAGGTCCTGCCTGACCTCTTCGCAGCTGACCCCGATCGCCTCGCCAGGTTCGAGCGCGAGGCGCAGGTGCTCGCGGCGCTCAACCACCCGAACATCGCGCAGGTCTACGGCCTTGAGGACTCGACGGCCAGGGCAGGCTCCGCGCGCTCGTGATGGAGTTTGTCGAGGGCCAGACGCTCTCCGATCTTCTCGCCGCCGAGCGCGGGCGCGGCATGCCGCTCGCGAGCGCCTGGCCATTGGCTGCGCAGATCGCCGATGGGCTCGCGGCGGCACACGAGCGCGGGATTGTTCACCGCGACCTGAAACCGGCCAACGTGATCGTGCGCGGCGACGGCACCGTGAAGGTGCTCGATTTCGGCCTGGCCAAGGCGTTCGGGCCGGCGACGAGCGAGGCGATGAACTCGCCGACTGTCGGCACGGCGACCGAGCCGGGGCTCGTGCTCGGCACCGTGGCTTACATGTCGCCCGAACAGGCTCGCGGACGGCCCGTCGACGAGCGCTGCGACATCTGGGCGTTCGGTGTTGTCCTCTACGAGATGCTGGCCGGGCACTCGTGCTTCGGAAAAGAGACGGTGTCGGACACGATCGCGGCGGTGCTGACGAAAGACCCCGACTGGGCGCGCGTGCCGCCGCCCGCGCGGCGTCTCCTGACCCTCTGTCTCGAGAAGGATCCGAAGAACCGGCTCCGCAATGTCGGCGACGCGCAGTTCCTAGTTGGTGACGGCCTCGCGGAGGCACGACCGCGAGCCGCACGGCAGGCGTGGATCCCGTGGGCCCTCGCGGGAGTGCTCGCGGCTGTAGCGCTTGGCCTGACGTTCACGCTGTGGCGGCCGCAATCGGCCGATCGTCCGCTCGTGCGCTTCGATCTCGATGCTCAGGGCGAGATACCGGCGGGCGCCTTCGGCGTGCTGGCCTTTTCTCCCGACGGAAGCCGAATCGTCGTACCCGTGACCGGGTCAGACGGACACACGGTGCTCACGACGCGGCGGGTCGATCAGTCAGACAGTACGGTGCTGCAAGGAACCGAAGGCGCGGACCAGCCGTTCTTCTCACCCGATGGCGGGCGGATCGCCTTCTTCGCCGGAGACAAGTTGAAAAGCGTCCCGGTGCAGGGCGGGGCGCCAGCGATTCTCGCCGACGTGCGCAGCCCGCGCGGCGGCAGCTGGGGCGAAGATGGCACGATCGTCGCCGCACTAGTCAACACGTCCGGCCTCTGGCGCGTGCCCGGCGATGGTGGGGCGCCTCAACCGCTCACGACGCTCCAGGAAGGCGAGCTGACCCACCGCTGGCCGCAAGTGCTGCCGGGCAACACCGCCGTGCTCTTCACTGTTCAGTCCGGCTCGATCAATTCGTACGAGAACGCCACGATCGACGTCCTGACGCTTCCGGGCGGGACCAGGAAGACGCTCTGGCGCGGCGGGTACTACGGACGCTTCATTCCGACCGACGGAAGGCGAGGGCATCTGGTCTTCATTCAGCGCGGCGTGCTCTACGCCGTCCGTTTCAACGCCGATCGGCTCGCAGTCGAGGGCACGCCGGTGCCCGTCCTTCAGAATGTTGCGGCCGATCCCTCGTCCGGCGCCGGGCGATTCGACTGGGCACCGACGGGGATGTTCGCCTTCCGCAGCGGCAGCGGCGTTCAGGAATGGTCAGTGTCGTGGCTGAACGGCCTGGAGAAGATCCAGCCGTTGCTGTCCAAACCCGCCATGTACTACACGCCGCGCTTTTCGCCGGACGGGCGGAAAGTCGCCGTCGGCATCGACAGCGGCAAGGGCATGGACCTCTTCATCCATGATTTCGACCGCGACACCACATCCCCGCTCACGTTCAGCGGTGAGAACAATACCGATGCCGTGTGGACGCCGGACGGCGCGCATCTCATCTTCCGATCGCGCGGCGGTGGCGACTGGGGCCTCTGGTG
This sequence comes from uncultured Acidobacteriota bacterium, assembly GCA_963776315.1. Lineage (GTDB taxonomy): Bacteria > Acidobacteriota > Vicinamibacteria > Vicinamibacterales > 2-12-FULL-66-21 > DATBJJ01. Next base: position 51,007 of record CAVZMJ010000018.1, on the reverse strand, counting down.
GATACGCGCGGACGGCTCCGGAGGTCCGCAGCGCCTCGCGTCAGGCGGATTCCAGGACCTGAGCGCCAATGCGCTCTCTCCAAAAGGCGACCTGTTTGTGTATGCGCAAGTGGATCCGGTCACGGGCTCCGACCTCTGGGTCATGCCGATCGATGCCAGCACACCCGATCGTCCCAAGGCCGGCCCGGCCGAGCCGTTCCTGCGGACACCGGCCAGCGAGACCCGGCCTGCGTTCTCCCACGATGGCCGCTGGGTCGCCTATACGTCCAACGAGACGGGCGTCATGGAAGTCTATGTGCGGCCGTTCGATTGGCCTCCCTCGGCGTCCGGCGGCAAGTGGAAGATTTCAACCGCCGGAGGCGTGGTCCCTATATGGTCGCGAAACGGCCGTGAGCTGTTCTACCTGAGCCCGGAGCAACGGATCATGGTTTCGGAATTCGTCGTGCGCGGCAGCTCGTTTATCGCCAGCAAGCCGCGGCTCTGGTCGAACCAGCAGCTGTTCAGCGCCGGCTTCACCAACCTCGACCTGGCACCCGACGGCAAGCGGTTCGCGATATTGCCAGCTCCCGCCACGCGCGCGGACGTCCGCGTCACCATGCTGCTGAACTTCTTCGACGAGCTGAGGCGCCGGGTGCCCTGAGCGCTCTTGGCTGCCCGCGGCTGGCTGCTGGCTGTCTGGGTCGGGGACCGGGGTTCGAATTAGCAACAGGGGAAGACGCTTGCGGCTGGCGGCTGGCTGTTGCTGGGTCGAAGGTCGGGGTTCGAAGCAGCAGGGAAGACGCTTGCGGCTGGCGGCTCGCGGTTGGCTGTTGCTGGGTCGAAGATCGGGGTTCGACTCAGCAACAGCGAGCCGCGAGAAGCGAGCAGCCCTCAGATGACCGCGACCGTGTCCCTGCTCGCCCTGATGACAGCCTTGAGCGGAATCGTCTGATCGAATGTCGCCAGCCGCCCTCTCATCTTCTTGGCCAGACCGAGCAGATAGACGTCCGTGAGCTGACGATGACCGGAGATGTGCGAGAGATTGAAGAGCGTCGCGTCCCGCAGCGACACCGTATCCGACCAGAAGTGGTGATGCCGGCTCGAGCAGAAGGTCGCGAGCCGATCGACCAGCGCAGCGGTCCGCTCGAATTCGCTCCAGTACTTCGGGTTGGCGAGGATGCGGATGACGCCCTGCTCGGTGATCGGACACGTCGCCCATCCATCGGTGTGGTTCTCCGCGAACCAGTCGTGCGCGGTGTCGTGATGGATGTGATCGGGGTTGAAGAGGGCGACGAGAACGTTGACGTCGAGGAGCGCCGGACCGCTCACGACTCGTCTCTGAGCTCGTTGACGAGCGCCATCGTCATCTTGGGTGTTCCCACAGCCTGCCGGGGCATCAGCGGGACGCCGTTGCGGAACGCCGGCCGCGCCACCGGCTCGAGCGCCTTTCGCACGAGGTCCGACACGACCTTGCCGGCAGTCAGCCCCTTGGCCGCGGCGATCTCTTTGGCTGCCTGGAGCACGTCATCGTCCAAGTCCAGGGTCGTTCGCATGATGCTGATCATCACGCATCACGCATCAGATGTCAACGATCCGCCCGACTCCTGTGCGCGGGCCAGATGGTGGGGGCGCACTGCCGCGTGACCGCGCGTCGAAGGCTGGAGCAGCTTCGATTTCCTGACGATGTTTCAGCAGTTCGGGTGGAAGTGCCGAACCCGCCAGGTCGCTGAGTTCGGTCGCTCGAGGCCGGAGTCAGGCCCGGGTTGGTCCCTCGTCCGAAGTTGGAGGCAAGTGGTCGATCAATCGATCGAGCTTGTGCTCGACCCGATCGAACCGTTTGTCGACCCGATCGAACCGTGTATCGACTTGCACGAACCGTTTGTCGACCTGATCGAACCGTGTATCGACTTGCTCGAACCGTTTGTCGATCTGATCGAACCGTGTATCGACTTGCTCGAACCGTTTGTCGATCTGCTCGAACCGTGTGTCGATCTGCTCGAACCGTGTGTCGACCTGCTCGAACCGTGTATCGACCCGCTCGAACCGTTTGTCGACCTCGTCGAGCCGGCCATCGACCCGGTTGAACCCAGCATCCATCTTCTCGCCGAGCTGTTTGTGGGCGAACTCGATGTACTGCCGTTGCTCGACGATGGCGCCTGTGGCTTCGTCGAACCTGGCGTGAACTCGCCCGAACCCGGCATCCATCTTCTCGCCAAGTTGTGTATGGGCGAATTCGGTGTACTGCCGCTGCTCGACGATGGCGCCGGTGACTTCGTCGAACCTGGCGTGGACTCGCCCGAATCCGGCATCCATCTTCTCGCCGAGTTGTGTATGAGCGAATTCTGTGTACTGCCGCTGATCGGCGATTGCTGCTGCCACGTGGTCGAACCGCTGGTTCATCAACTGCGTCAGCTCGGCTACCGACCCGGTCAGCGTATCGAGCGATGCCGACATCTTGTCCATCTTGCCCTCGACCGTCTGAACGCGCTTCGCCAGATCGTCAATCCCGTCGGCCATCGTCGTGCCCTTCGTCGAGTCTACCATCGTCGGTTCGCTCGACTGCAGGAGCACGATGCGTGCCCGAAAGGCTCATCAAATTGTCCGAAGAATTTTGTCGATTGGCTGGCCACGGTTGCACAAACTGCCACCGTCGTCCGAGCGAGGTGCCGCAGTTACTGCCTGCCGGCCTACGACGCCGCGTTCTGCCGCAGTGTCATCGTCGCGCCATGGGTCCACTTGGAGTAGCACCCGCCACACAAGAGCGCCCCGAAGGGCGCCTCTTCCGGCGCTTTGATCGAGAGGACGCGGGACCCGGTATCTTCCGCCGGAACAAATCCCGACTGGCACGCCGCGCACGGCTGGCTCTTCGACGACGCGACGTGCTTGACCGAGATCGTCAGACTCTTCATCAGGGGAGTCTAGCATCCTCGACGTGGGCTCAAGGCTCAGGGCTTAGGGCTCAGGCCCAGTCAGGCTCAAGGCTCAGGCGCAACCCTCTGACGTGGCTCAGGGCTCAGATAGAATCTTCGAGAGCTTACTCAAAGGTTTTGCCTGAGCCCTGAGCCTTGAGCCCTGAGGGGTGGAGGTCGAGATGAGTGCGACTCCCGATGCCGTCATGCGGCGGTGGTTTCAAGAGGTGTGGAACGAGCGCCGCGAGCAGACGATCGACGAGCTCATGGCGTCCGACGCCAAGGTTTACGGGCTGGCCGGCGGGGTGATCGAGGGGGCCGAGGGATTCAAGCCGTTCTACCGCACGTTCTGTGCTGCATTTGCTGATTTCAAGGTCGACGTCGTGCAGACCGTCGCAGAAGGCGACCGCGTCGCGGCGCTCTGTCACGTGACCGGCCGTCACGTCGGCGACGCGCTCGGCGGCAAGGCCACCGGGCGCTCGATCAATCTCTGGGGGACCACCATCGGCCGCGTTCGCGACGGCAAGATCGTCGACGGATGGAACACGTTCGACTTCCTGACGATGTATCAGCAGATTGGGTGGGTGAAGTCGCCGGTGGTGGGGGAATGACAGGCGTGCGTCGGCTCGTCCCTGCTCTTGTCCTCCTCTCCTTCCGCCTCTCCTTCCTCCTGTCCGCCTGGGCGGTTGCGCCCGTGTCGGCCGCCGACGACTGGATCGAGGTCAAGAGCGCGCACTTCACCGTCGTCTCGAATGCGAGCGAGCGGACGACGAGGCGGCTGGTGTGGCAGTTCGAGCAGGTGCGGAGCGCGACGTCGGCGATCTTCTCGTGGGCGAAGACCGATCTCAACCGGCCGCTCCACATCATCATCGTGAAGGACGAGAACAGCATGCGCGCGCTCGCGCCCGAGGTACTGGGAGACGCGGCGCGCGTCGCGGCCGGCGAGCGTGTGGGTCGGCGCGGCCGACGCGACCTATATCGTCCTGCGCGCGGACGTCGAAGTGGAGGATCGCGGGACCCTGAACCCGTACATGACCGCCTACTGGTCGTACATCGACATGGTGCTCGGCCAGAGCATCGGCCGCGACCTGCCGCTCTGGTTCCGACGCGGCTTCACCGAGGTCCTGAGCAACACCATCGTCCGCGACGATCACGTCCTCATCGGCGCGCCGATCCCGTGGGAGCTGCAGATCCTGCGCGAGCGGCCGCTGCTGCTCCTGCCCAAGCTGCTGACGATCACGCGCTCGTCGCCCGAGGCGAACGAGGCTACCAAGCGCGAGGTCTTCGACGCCGAGTGCTGGGCGTTCGTGCACTTCCTCATGTTTGGTGACGAGGGCGCGCGCTCGCCGAAGCTTGCCGCCTATGCGAGCCTCGTCGCCGCCGGCAAGGACCCCACGACGTCCTTTGCCGAGACGCTCGGAGCGATCGAGCCGCTCCAGAGTGCTTTCCGCCTCTACTATCAGCGCAGCATCTTCAGCTATCGCCGCGTCAACATCGATGTCAGCGTCGAGCGCGAGCGCTTTCCCGTGCGCAAACTGCCGCCGGCCGAGTCGGCGTCGCTGCGGGCGATGTTCCACGCCGCGATGGGCCGGTCCGTCGAGGCCCGCGCCGCGATTGCCGAGGCGCGCAAAGACGATCCGAAGGCCGCCGCGAGCCACGTCGCCGAGGGCCTGGTCGCCGACCGCGACAACAAGCCCGAGGAGGCCAAGGCCGCGTATGCGAAGGCCGCCGAGCTCGAGACGACGAACGCGTATGCCTACTACCGTCTCGCGTCGCTGACCTGGCAGCCCAACGCCTCGCGCGAGGTCAACACCGAGATCGAGCAATTGCTGACCAAGGCCGTCGGGTTCAACACGCGCTACGCCGACGCGTACGCCTGGCTGGGCGAGGTGCGGACCTATCTCGGCAACCCCGACGCGCTCGGCCTCATCCGCCGGGCGATCTCGATCGAGCCGATGGACGCGAGTCACCGCCTGCGCGCCGCCGGTGTGCTGCTGCGTCAGGGCAAGGCCGCCGAGGCGCGCGCCGACGCGCAGGCCGCGCTGGCGCTGGCCGAGACCGACCAGGAGCGCCGGGAAGCGCAGCGGCTGCTAGATGCGGCGATGAAGGCCGGGGCGGCGCCGGCGAAGTAGGCGGCGAAGTGACGTCAGTCGCCGAACACGCGCGCGAGCGCGATATCGAGGCCGGGGAAGAGCGGCGAGGTGAGCTCGTCACCCGCCTCGCGCGACAACTCGACAGGCCGAGCGAAGCGATCACCGTCGCGGCGATAGACGCGGATGACATCGATGTCTGGATCGACCACCCGGTACTCGACGACGCTCGAGTTCTCGTAGAGGCGGCGCTTGACCGTCTCGTCGCGTTGACGCGTGCTGGGAGAGCCAATCTCCACGACCAGGTCCGGCGCTCCCATCACATGTTGCCCCGCGAGAAGCTCTGCCGCGCGGTCGTTCGAGACATACAGCAGGTCGGGCTCGACGACGTCGAACATCGAAAAGCGCACGTCGAGGGGCGCGCCGAACACCTCACCGAGAGGGTGTTCTTGCAGCCAGATATCGATCAGCACGAGCAGGCGCTTGAAAATGCGCTGATGCCTGATATTGGGTGACGGCGTCACGTAGTGCTCCCCGGCGATCAGTTCGTGCCGTTGCCCATCGTCGGGGAATAGCAGGAAGTCGTCGTAGGTGAGCTTCACGTTTCGCACGTCGCTCATTGTAGATCTGTCTGGAGCAAGGGGTGCGCCTGCACCGTGGTCGTCGAATTCTTGAGGGAATCTGCGTAGCCCTCTTGTAAGACCCTTCTTGCTTCGTGAGCCTCGTGGTCTTCCGCCTTCACCAAGGTTTCGGCGGACCGCCGTAGCCTTGGCGAAGGCTGGTCGAGCTCATCGTGATGAGCCGTAGGCCGTGTCTGTGACGAGGCTGATAGCTGGCCTGGCAGCAGCCCCGTCTACCGCCCAGCGAACTCCGCGTGCCAGTTCTGCACCAGCGACAGGCTGCTCAGAATCCTTCGCATCCCCGACCGGCACCGCCGCGATCCCGCGTGTGCCGTCTGGCGCGAGCTCGTAGAACATCATCCAGCTCGAGCCCCACTCGAAGAGCTTTCGTGGCCGGCCGATCGTTACGTCGGCGCCGAGCGTCACCGGCACCGACATCAGGTCCCCTCCGAGCGTGCGGTACACGACCGCGTCGCCCTTGGGCGTGAAGCGGCACCAGCCGCCGCCGTCGGTTGACAGCTGCCATTTGCCCTCGCCGGACGGAAAGCGGGTGAGGAAGACCTCGTCGTTGCCGATCTCCCCCGAGACGTAGACGACGAGGCGGCCGTCGGGCGAGACCCCGGGAAATCGCGCGCCGCGGTGCGCCGGGCCGAGCGCGTGCACTTCGGTCGGCCGATCGACGTCGACCCAGGCGACCTGCCACTCGGTCGCGCCAGGCGGTCTCTGGTTGAACACGATGCGCCGGCCGTCGGCGGTCACGGTTGGGAACCGGGCGTTGTCGGCGAGGGCTTGCTCCTCGCCAACGGCGTCGCTCCGCTTGAGGAACAACGTGGGCGCGCCGTTCACCGTGCGGACGAAGGTCAGGCCCGTCTTCCCGACCCACTGCGGCATCATGTCCGAGCGCCCGTTCGTCACCCGGCTGCGCGCGCCGCCCGCGAGGTCGTACAACCAGAGTCCATCGTCGGCCGACGCCACGACGTGTTTGCCGCCGGGCGCGAGGGCGGCGCCTTCGATCCAGTTCTGTGGCGGCGCGATCGTGTCGCCGACGCGCCCATCCATCGTGAACCACGCCAGCCGGTGTTCCGTCACGTGCCCGGCGCCGAGGAAGACGAGCGTGCCGTCGCGTGAGAGCGACGGTTCGGTGCCGCGCCCCATGGGGAACGGCTCGCCGGTGACGGCCCGGCCTGATGCGTTGAACGGTACCGCCCAGAGCCCCGCGTTCGGCGCCGCGCGGGCGAACACGAGGTGGCCCGACGGCGAGTACCTGCGGGTGGCCGACGTTGCTGGCTTCGAGCAGGATCGTCAGGTTACCGTCGGCGAGGACCGCCAGCGCGCCGATGCCGTCCGCGCGATGGACCGCCATGACGATCGCGCCGCCGGGCACAGGCGCGAGATCGTGCACATCGAAGCCCATCGCCTCAGGCAGCTTGTAGTGCTCCTTGAGCTCGCCTCCGCTCCCAGGCACACGGTAGATCTGCGGGCCCGCCGCCTGGCTGAGGAAGATGGTGCCGTCGTCGTTCCAGACCGCGGAGCTGCTGAAGAGCGGCGCCTGAACCGCGGGGAGCGACGCGATGCTGACGACCGGCCCGCCAGGCGCCGGAACCTTGAGCAGCTGCTCGTTGCGGAAGAAGCCGATCCAGTCGCTGCCCGGCGACCAGAACGGCCTGACCCCGCCTTCGGTCCCGGAGAGCTCGCGTGGCTCCCATTCGTCGAGCGCCTGCACCCACAGCCGCGAGCGTGCCGCGTAGACGATCTTCCGACCGTCGGGCGAGAGCGCCGGGAAGCGGATGCTGCTGCCGTCCGGCCGGAGCGCGACGAATGTCTTGTGGACCTGAAGCAGTCCCGCGGGCCGTTGACGGTAGGCGACAAACGCCGCGAGGCCGACGATGGCGACGGTGAGGAGCGCAACGGCGGCCGAGATGAGCGAGCGCCGGCGCGGTGGCGACGCCGCGGGGGCCGGTGCCACTGCGGGCGCAGCCGACAGCGTGCTGCCACTCGAGAGCGCGACGCGCGCTTCCCCCGAAAGCGCGACGCGCGCTTCCCCAATGTCGCGCAGGCGCTGTTTCGGGTCTTTGTCCAGGCAGCGGGCGAGGAGCGACCGCACCGCCGCCGGCGTCTCCGCCGGCAGGGCGTTCCAGTCCGGCGGGTCGCGCAGCACCGCCGTCAGCGTATCCGTCACCTCGTCCGACGCGAACGTCCTCCGGCCCGAAAGCATCTCGTAGAGCACGCACCCGAAGGCCCAGACGTCGGCGCGCCGGTCGACCACTTTGCCGCGCGCCTGCTCCGGCGCCATGTAGGCCGCCGTCCCGAGGATCGTGCCGATCCCCGTCGCTTGCGCCGTGAGCGTCGGCGACTGCATCGGGTCGGGCGCGGACGATGCGTCGGGGTTGACCGCCTTGGCGAGGCCGAAGTCGAGGACTTTGATGGTGCCGTCCGATCGCACCTTGATGTTGGCCGGCTTGAGATCGCGGTGGATGACGCCGATCTCGTGCGCGGCCTCGAGCGCCTCGGCGATCTGACGCGCGAGCGGCAGCGCCTCGTCGACGGGAATCGGCCCCTTCGCGATGCGCTCGGCAAGGTCTTCGCCCTCGACGAGCTCCATGACAATCGCGCGGGTGCCTGCGCTCTCCTCGACGCCGTAGATCTGCGCGATGTGCGGGTGGTTGAGCGAGGCGAGGACCTGGGCCTCGCGCTCGAACCGGGCCATGCGGTCGGTCCCGGGCCGAGTGTCGCCCGCGAGCTGGGCCGGCAGGATCTTGATGGCGACGTCGCGATTCAGCTTCGTATCGCGGGCGCGATAGACCTCGCCCATCGCGCCGGCGCCGAGGGCGCCGATGATCTCGTAGACGCCAAGACGCGCGCCGGGCTCGAGCGGCATTGGGGCGGGAGTATAGCGCGGATGCCGATCATGGTCGCGATTTTGCAATCTGTTCGTCCAGAGCATCGGCCAAGGCGCGGAACTTGTCCGGGCTGTTGCGTGCCAGCTGCTGCAGATTCTGTAGTCTCCAACGGATCGCCGGTAGCGCTCCTAGATGCGGAATCCCCAGCAGCGACCAGTTGGGCTCGGCGCGGACGAGCGTACGGAGGAACTCGCGTTCGTTCTCGTCGAGCGCAGCCGGCAGCTCGCGAAAGAGCCGCTCGCGTGTTTCGAGTAGTCGTTCCATTGCCACTGGCTCCGTCGTCATGCCGGCGAACGATCCCTCGTAGGCAAGTCGGACGTCCTTCGGCGCCGGAAATAGCACTTCGTGAATAGTGCGATTGTGGCTGGCGAGGTACACGACGAAGCAGCGTCTGATCTCGGGCGTGATACCGCCGCCGTGCGCGAACAGCTCCATGACGTCGAACAGGTCACGCGGATGCTGTCGGTCCATGGCGGCGACGAGCTTGCCGCCATAGATGTCCTCAGGCGACAGCAGCGGCAGCTCCAGGTCGGCCATTAGTGCGTCGCTGGCGGCCGCAGTCAGGGGCCTCGTCCGCGTTGGATGCACCGTACCGCGCATGACCGTGTTCACCTCGACCTTCACCGATAGATCGTCGCGCTGGACGAGTAGCTTGGTCTCGCCCATCGCCGCGGCCTTCAGCGCCTGCACCTTCAATCCGCGCTTCGCCATCTCGCTGTTCGCGGCGAGCAGCGCGTCGTTGATGGCCTGCAGCGCGTCCGACCTCGGAACGCGATGGTCGGTGAAGACCAGATCGAGATCGACGGAGAGTCGCGGCACCTCCCGGAGAAACAGGTTGATGGCAGTGCCGCCCTTGAGGGCGAAGAGTCCGCTCTCGAAGACCACGGGCGCGATCTCGGTGAGCAGGTGTGCGGTGGCGAGGTAGGTCGGATTCACGCCTTGAGCACCAACAGGCCTTCGCTCGAGCGGCCAACCCAACGTTGAGCGCTGCCGGTGGGCAGTTGTGTGGCATCGAGCTTCGCCGCCCACGGAAGACCGAGCTCTCGACCCAGCGTGAGGCAGAGGCGAACAGTCTTGACCTGTTTGCAGCGGGTCAGCAGTTCCTGCACCACGACGGCTCGCAGTGAGGGCGTGCCCTCCAAGAGGTCGCGCGCTTCTTGAAGGGGTTGCCGAACGCCGACGTCGCTCAGCAGCTCGAGCATCGCCCGTTCGGGATCCGACACGAGTGGACGGTCGGCCTGGCGCTGGAAGTGCGACACTCGGAGAAGAGCGTCCGGCTGTTCATCGAAGAGGCGCAGTCGGTGGTAGCTGCTGGGAAAACGTTCAGTGAACCACGCCGGCAGCGTGGCCGACGCCCAGCCGTAGAGATGCAGGTGAGGCCGTTGCGCAACGTGGTGCCGAACTCCGTGCCAGTCGAGTGCCGATGTGCCGCCGACGTGCAGGCCAGTCACGCGGCGCTCCTGGAGCCCCAGGCTTGGGTAGAGTTCGAGCGGCGTGTCCGGTCGGGCGAACACACCGCGCGCGAGACGAGTGAGCCAGCCCGCGCGTACGTAGTGGACGGCGAGATCGGCTGACACGCCCAAGGCTGACAGCTCTTCCGATGTCACCGGCCTTCCCGGCGGCAGCCTGCCGTAGAGGTCGTTTAGTCTACTCATGATTGTCGTAGCCTGGCTACGATTATTCGTCACATCATAAACATAATGTTTCGATCAGTCAATACTGTCGTAGTCTGGCTACGACAGAAACGATTGGCCCAAACAATCCATCAGCCCTAGGTTTCATGCAACCCGCCGTTTGCAGGAGTTGATATCGTCGACCATTGCCAATGTGGCCACAAGTGGCTATATTTATGACATGGAGACCGGCATCCGAAAGCTCAAAGACAACTTGAGCCGCTACATCCGCCGAATCGAAGCAGGCGAGCGGATTTCGGTCACCGCCCACGGGCGTGTGGTCGCCGAACTGGTTCCTCCGGGGCATGGCGCACGCACGTCGCCCAGAAGCCGATGGGACGAACTCATTGCGGCCGGCATCCTCCACCCCCCTATGGAAGCTGGTGACCCGTTCGAGGATTGGCCGGACATCCGGCTGCCGCCGGGCACCGCCGCCGAACTGATCGATAGCGATCGTGGCGAAGCGTAGCTCCGCTCCGCGGCGTGCGCCTCGGAAGACCGCCACGCGTGTCCGCCGCCAGGCCGCCGGGGCGAGCATTCGGTACATGGAGTCGAGCGCGCTCGTGGCCGCACTGTTGGAGCATGACACGGCGGCCATGAAGCCGTCGCCGGTCGGGACCCAACACGTCACGTCAGCCCTGACCCTCGCCGAGGCGGGCCGGGCAATCATCCGGGCGCGCGCGACCGGCCGGTTGACCGCAGCAGAAGAACAGGGGGCCGTTCGAGCCCTGCGGACCTTCGAGCGGCGCTCGTTCGTCCTCGACGTTGACCGAGCGGTACTTGCCCGTGTCCGCCGTCCGTTCCCCATCGAACCGATCCGGACGCTCGATGCCGTGCACCTGGCAACGATCGAGCTTCTCGGCGACGCACCACAACTGGTGACCGTCGTCACGAGAGATGCCCGCGTCCGCGAGAACGCCCAGGCGTTCGGCTTCGTCGTCGCATAGCGCCCAGCCCACACGACCCTTCAGCCCACGTTCGACGTCGGCGACTGAATCGGATCAACCGTGACGTCGACCGCCGTGTGTCCAATCAGCACAGACCCGCAGTGAGAGCGCAGTTTTTGTGCAAATCCAGGGAACGGCGTATTGACAAGATTGGCATAGACGGGCACTATGGTCGACGCCCCCCCGGCAACAGGTTTCAGGCACTCCCAACAAGATCCGAATCATCCAACGTGTCGTCGCGGTGCGACTGACGGGGGAGAATCCGCCTGGTCCAGCATGGCGACGTGTTGAGGTAAGACGTTGGAGCTGAACCTATTCCTCAGCCGTGCCGGAGGCCGCATCGTGACTGCAGACCCAACCTCGTTGCCCTTATTTGATTCCGGCAAGACAGAGACGATTGTTGAAGTCCTTGCGGAGGGCGGCTCAGTGTCACTCCTTGGACGACGTGAGTCCAACGGCACATGGGTGTATCGCGTTGCCACGAACGAGAGCATGATTGAGGACTTGCTCGAGGAAGATCCGTTGGAACCGCAGGTCGCTCCCGCGCGAAGCGGAAAAGACGCGTTGGATTGGTCGACCTCCTGGAACGAGTCATTCCGTAAGTTCGACAGATTCCCTGGCATCGGCTGTTCCCAAAAGCGGTTCATCCTGAATTTGCCGCTACGTTGGCCGAGGCCCTGCGTCTGAAAGGGGTTGACCCGCGGCGGCAACCCAAGTGGCGCGAAGCGCTGAGAGCGTCCGGTTGGACAGGTGTTTAGGGAAGGCCCAGCAGACATCAACGTAGCTGTGGATCCCGATCAGGTGACGTCAGTCTCTGAACACGTGCGACAGCGGAATCTCGAGCCCTGGCAACAGTGGCGTCGTCAGGACGTCGCCCGCCTCGCGCGAGAGTTGGACCGGCCGAGCGAAGCGATTGCCCTCGCGGCGGTACACGCGGATCACGTCGATATCGGGGTCGACGACCCAGTATTCGACGACGGTCGAGTTCTCGTACAGGCGGCGCTTGATCGTCTCGTCGCGTCGCCGAGTGCTCGGAGAGCCGATCTCTACGACCAGGTCTGGCGATCCCGTTACGTGCTGGCCTGCGAGAAGCTCTGTCGCTCGCTCGTTCGAGACGTACAGCACGTCTGGCTCGACGACGTCGAGGTTCGAGAAGCGCACATCCAGCGGCGCGTCGAAGACCTCGCCGAGAGGGTGTTCTTGCAGCCAGATATCGATCAGCACGAGCAGGCGCTTGGAAATGCGCTGATGCCTGATGTTGGGTGACGGCGTCACGTAGTGCTCCCCGTCGATCAGCTCGTGCCGTTGCCCATCGTCTGGGAACAGCAGGAAGTCGTCGTAGGTGAGCTTCACGCCTGACGCTCGGCTGAGCTTCATCTCGCCGCTCCCGGGCATGTCGCTCATTGTAGATCCGGGCGGAGCAAGGCGTGCGCCGGAACCGTGTTCGCCGAATTCCCGTGTGAATCGGCGTGGGAGCGCGGCGGGGCGCGCAGTTTCCGCAGCGCGCGCGAAGCCGGGCTGACGTCGCAGTTTCTGCGGCGGCGAAGGAAGAGCGTATGACCCGACCTGTCAGCGTCGACCATCAGAATCGCGGTGGGCGCGTCGTGTGACTGAGAGGGCGAAGCATGCTCGGCAGTCAATCTGACGCGCATTCAACCAATGGATCCATTCGTCGATCACCTCGCTGAACTGTGCCGCACGAACGTCACCCGCTCGAAGTGGGTGTTCGTGCCGTCGCACGCCGTTGGCCGGACGCATCGGCGAGCGGATTGCGCTGGAAGGAACCGAACTGGCTGAACCTGCGGTTCGTCACACCCCTCGACGTCGCGCTCCTCATGGGCGCGCCGTTCCTCGTCGAGCGCGGCATTGACCCGTCCGAGGAGGAACTGGGTCCGGCGCTGATGATGCGACTCCTCCTCGCGCTCCCGCGCGAAGGCGGGTACTTCCGGCCGCTCGCTGGGCATCCCACGCTCGCACAGGCGCTCTGGACCACCGTGCGCGAACTGCGGATGGCTGGTCTCGATCGCTGACGCCCTCATACCCGCCGCATTCGCGTCCTCCGCGAAGCACGCCGAGCTTGTCGCGCTGCTGCGCGCGTACGAACGGTTCCTCTCGGACCACAAACGTGCGGATATGGCGACGGTGTACCAAGAGGCCGTGCGGCATCCGGACTGGTGTCCGATCCAGTCGCTGGACTGCTGGACCGAACTGCCTGACGCCAACTGGAATCCGCTCCAGCGCCGGCTGCTCGACTCTTTGCCGGGTGAGCGAATGCAGCCGCGCACGTTCGCGCTCACCGGCATCGACATCCCTCGCCGTCTAGAGCCGCGGCCGACGGCGCCGGTCAGCGCTGATGTTGCGACAAATCCGCTTGCCTTCCTGATGACGCCGCCGTCGTCGGCTCCATCGACGGCACGCATCGACCTGTTCCACGCCGGCGGTCGCGAAGCGGAGATCGAAGAGGTCTTCCGGCGCATTCTGGCCGCCGGAGCGCCGCTTGACCAGGTGGAGATCGCGTGCGCCTCAGATACACACATTGGGCTCGTCTGGGAGAAGGCGCTGCGCCACAACTGGCCGGTCACGCTCGGCGCCGGCATTCCCGCAGCGTTCACGCGGCCGGGACGCGCGCTGATCGGCCTCTGCGACTGGATCGAAACCGACTTCGCGGCGGGACGGCGACCTGCTCAACCTCACCGCCCGCGTGCTGCGCGATAACGTCGGCGTACGTCGGGCGCTCCAGCAGAAGTACCGGTACCTGTTGGTCGACGAGTTCCAGGACACCGATCCCGTGCAGGCCGAAATCGTCTTCTGGCTGGCAGAAGCCACGGACGTCGCGTCCACGGGGATAAGGACGAATCCGCCAGACTGGCGGCAAGTGCCGCTCCGCCCGGGGGCGCTCTTCGTCGTGGGTGACCCGAAACAGTCGATCTACCGGTTCGTCGCGCCGATATCGACATCTACAACATCGTTCGCGGGCGGTTCAGGACCAAGGGAGTGGGCGCGGTCCTACCTCTCACCATGAACTTCAGGTCGGGACCCGACCTGTGCACGTGGGCCAACACCGTATTCGAGACGTGCTTTCCGAAGGAGCCGACCGCGCACGCGCCCCGGTTCGCGCCGCTCGATCCGAAGCCGAAGCAGACCGTTCGCGGCGAAGTGTGCACGTTGACGCACCACTGCGACAAAGCTGCGGAGTTTCCGTCCGTTGATGCGGCACGGATTGCGGCCTACATCCGTTCAGAGGTCGATGCCGGCCGGCGGCACTTCAGCGATTTCCTGATCTTGACGCGGAAGAAAGTGAATCGCATCGCTCCGTACGCCGACGCGCTCGAAGCGCTGAACATACCGACAGAAGTGAGCGGCGCCGGCGCGTTTGGCGAATCGCGAGAGGTCGAGGCACTCACGAAGCTGCTCCGCGCGCTCGCCGACCCCCAGGATCCGCTCGCGCTCGTGGCCGTGCTGCGAGGCCCGCTCTTCGGCATCAGCGACCCCGAGCTGTTTGCCTTCAAGCAGTCCGGAGGCTGGTTCAGCATCTTCCAGCCGGACGAAATACCTGGTGGTGGGCCTCAGCCGCCCGCCCGTGTCCGCATGGCGCTCGACGCCCTGAATAAATACTACCGCTGGACTCGCGTGCTTCCGACTGCCGGCGCCCTGGAACAGATCCTCGAGGGCAGCGGCTATCTGGCCCTCGCGGCGACGACGCCAGGAGGAGTGGATGGGGGCGATGTGCTCCACGCGTTGGACCGAGTGCGCCAGGTTGTCGAAACGGGTGGCAGCTTGGCCGATGCAGCCGATGCGCTCGAGGCCGACCGTGAAGCGACCAGTGAAATCGAGTCGCTTCCGCTCGAACCTGGGCGAACGGACGTCGTGCGGCTGATGAACCTGCACAAGGCCAAGGGGCTCGAGGCGAACGTCGTGTTTCTGGCCGACCCCGCCGGAGGCGTGAAGGCGCGGGCCGACGTTCACATCCAGCGCGACGGGCTGCAGGCGCGCGGCTGGCTGAAGATCGTCAGGGAGAGCGACACGTCCTGGGCGGAAACTCTCCTCCGCCGGCAGCGCGACCTCTTGGTCTACGTAGCGTTGAGCCGATTCGGAAGGCGACCCAAGTTTTCTGACCTGCCAAACGAGGTTCGTAAGGACGTCAAAGCCCTGTTAGGCAGCTACACGGCCGCGTGCCGACTGGGCGACGCTCTGCTGTTCTCTTGCGGTCAGAGGGCAGCGATTGACGCTGAATGCCGTGCATCGGTAGCCGGCAAGGTGACGCCTGACGCGATCTACGTTCACCTCTCCGCGCTCGCCGAGTTGTCCCCGCTTCTCCGGACCTATGAAGGGTGCGGTCGCGCGCTGATGGGAGCCGTTGACGGCGCCACGCTGATCAAGTTAAGACGGGACAAGCCAAAGGTCTCTTATCTCGTGTATCCAGATTTCGACTCCGCAGGGCATCCTCAGTTGCAGGCGACGTTTGTCGCAGACTTGGCGAAGCTCCGCACCTATCATCGGGACTACAGCCAGTTTCAAAACAGGCCTGTCTTGCACCGCAAGGAGACGTTTGTCTCCGAGACTTACCCTCTCAGGTCCAAGTTCGAGGCACTGAGCGCGGCTGAGGACGCGGCAGGTTTGCTGGACACAGCTGACAACATTGGATTCGTTGATCAATGGCAAGAGCGTCTCGAGTCGCGTGGGTACGTCGTCGTAGACCATAATCTTGTCCGTATGTAGCCATTTTCGCAGCGAAGATAACAGGGCGATTATAGATAGCATCGCGGAGGGCAGAAAGCGCGATTTAGAGGCAGGGATATGATTGGGGACCGCTCAATAGCGGAGTCTGGGACTGCAGCGCGGGCGGTTCGTCGGCTCAATGAATCGGAGACTCGACAATGGCGATGATCCGTGTGGGAAGTGCCAACATTGACGCCGACCTCGTTGAGCGGTTCCTTGCCAGCTATAACCGCATAGATCGACACCTCCGCGCAGCGCTCAAGGGTCGAGAAGGAGATTCCTTCACGCAGTTGGTTCAGAAGTCCTTCTCCAACCGTGCGCCACACCGGAAGGAGTCTCTTCTTGCCTATGGTCAGATTCGCAACTTCTTGTCACACCGTGTCACGAGTCCACGCGAGTACCCTCGTCGTACCCACGGCGCAGGTTGTGCAGAACATTGAGACTATCGCGGCTGATCTCGCGAGCCCAAAACGCGCGATTCCGACGTTCAAGCGCAAAGTGATCACTGTCAATCGTGACGAGTCACTCGCCGCCGTCTTGCGGCTGATTGACCAGCATGACTTTAGCCAGTTGCCTGTCTATCACGACAATCGTTTCATCGGGCTGCTTACAGAGAATGGGATTACACGCTGGTTGGCGCATCACGTGCGGACAGCGATCTCGTTGGTTGAGCTCGAAGAAGCGCCCGTGAGGCTCGTTGTCCGCGAGGAAGAGACCGCCAAGAATGTCGACTTCCTACGGTCGGACGCTACGGTGGAGGACGTGATTGAGGCGTTTCGTGGCAATCCACTCCTCGAGGCTGTTTTATTTACCTCGAGTGGACGCCGGCAGGAGTCACTGTTGGGCGTCGCTACTCAATGGGATGTTCTGGCGAACTTCAGCTAACTACAGACGGGGTCTGTTGAAGTCTTAAAGCACCCCGTTGTGGCGGATGGCCGGAGCGATAGAATCAAGGGCCGGCCTCCTCCGGGAAGATGTCGACTGTAGCGGCGGGGGACGACATCAGATGCACGCTCGCTGTCGGACGCATGCGGTGTGACGACATTCGGCTTTGAGGACAGCTCCCGCGCTGTCCACGTAAATAGGCAGGCCGTCCCATGCCTACGACAAACTCGGCGTCTTGCGGCCCTCGGGACGAGTGATTTCAGAGGGTGGGGCTCGAGGCCGCCCGGCACGGTTTGTGCTGAAATCGAATGAGACACATTTAGCCCCGACAACACCTGCATGGAGAGTTGCGGCGAGAGCACCCGGCTCTATGACCCGCACGCCACACCGTGATCCTCACGTCGCCAGACTGCCTGGCGCCGACGGTGGCACAGCCGGCCGGCCTGAAAGGGTCGGGACCATGCGCGACCGCGTCCTCGTGACGCCCGAAAGGATTGGCGATGTACAAGTCCGCCCTTCGCTTCCTGACCCGACGCGGCTCAGATCTCGATGATCGCCGGGACCCTCGTGAGCTCGTCGGAGGACCGCCGAGTGCCGAGCCGTTGCCGATGGTTCCCTTCGATCTCCAGAGTTGCACCCTGGGAGACCAACCCACGGACGCGGAACAGGCGGCGGCAGACGCACATATTCGCGCCTGCCCAACCCGGGAGGAGTTCTGGGAACGGGCACCAGCGGCCGACTGGATGCTCGATGTACTTCGGGGCCAGTGGGAATGGATTCCCGTGGTGCCCGAACGGCAACTCCGAACCTTCGCCCTCCGATGCATCGCAGGACTTCAAGGGGCAGACCATGCCCGCCTCCGGGACCTGGTCCAGGCGGTGAAGCGTCGCGTGGAGGGGAACGCGACGTTGCAGGATCTGGTCACACTGCAGGCAGGGACACGCCCGTTCGTCGCGCCGGGCGGTGTGCAGGGACTGCCGCGCTGCAGCCCGCATGCCGCAGGCGCGCTTGCGGCCTGGCATACAGCGGGCCGCAGTCCGTACGATGCCGCGTTCTGGACGGCGGAGTTCGCGGCGAGGCACGATGCGTTCATCGCGTTGGAAAGCGCCGCGGCGTCGTCGACGTCGTCCGGCGATCACAGTGGGTCCTGGCGCGACTCCTGGCGGACGACGATCTTTGCCACCGCGCACCCGGCGATCTACGGAGAGGCCCTGTCCGCCGCGCGGCGGCGGCAGGCCGATCTCCTCAGATCGATTCTGCCCCAGCCCTTCGCACTGATCGGTAGTCCCGTCCGTGGGGAGGTGTATCTGGGAAAGGAGAACGACGCGGGGAGCGTGTCCGTGTATTGCCTGAAGTGCGGCGTAATACGCGATGGCGCCACGCCGGGCGTGTTGTTCGACGTCCGTCGAACCAAGTGCGCGTCGTGCGGCGTGCCGTTCGCGCGAGCCTTCAGCTAGAAGCTGTCTCAAAAATGGCCGCGAACTAGCGACCGCGAGTGGGCCTGGGGAGCGGAGCGGGGCGTCGGGCCCCCGCGAGCGAGCCAGTAGGGGAGTCCGAGGGGCGAAGCCCCTCGGATAAGGCTAGAGCCCAGGACAGAAGAGCGGCGACCGTGAGCGGCCATCCTGCTTGACGTATAACGCCAAGCGTTATACCTTGATACGCAGGTGATTCGGTCGTTCAAAGACTCCGAAGCCGAGGCCCTGTGTTCTGGCAAGTTCAGCCGCCGGTTACAGCACGTGGCGCGGGTTGCCCAGCGGAAGCTGCAGCAACTGCACGCGGCTCGCGAACTCCGCGATCTGACGGCGTTCCCCGGGAACCGGCTCGAGGCGCTCGTGCGGGACCGGCGGGGCCAACATAGCATTCGGATCAACGATCAATATCGCATCTGTTTCGTCTGGCACGACGGGGACGCTGAGGATGTGGAGATCGTGGACTATCACTAGCGCAGGGAGGGAATAATGGCGAAGACTCGCCGACTACCGCCGGTGCATCCCGGGGAGGTCCTGCGGGAGGATTTGATGACACCGCTCGGGCTGAGCATCAACCGGCTAGCCCGCGACCTGCGGGTGCCTGTCACCAGGATGAGCGAGATCGTCAACGGCCGTCGCAGCATCACGGCCGATACGGCCTTGCGCCTGGCGCGCTACTTTGCCATGACGCCGCAGTTCTGGATGAACCTGCAGGCGGCGTACGATCTCGATCTGGCGACGCGCGCGTCGGCGGACAGAATCAAACGAGACGTGCATCCGCGCGAGGCCGCGTAAGGTTCTACCGGCGTTGCAATCCGCACGGTGATGGAATCAGATGGGCACAACGGCAGTGCCGGCATTGCTGCGGCAACAAGTCGATCAATGGGCCGAGACCTGGCTGACCGCGAAGTTCTCGCGGCTTCTCGAGTTGCGCGCGCGGAACCCCGGTCCCTTCAATTATCCGATCGCCGTGTTCTCCGAGTGGCGCGGCAAGGCCTTCTACCTCAACGTTCGCTACCACGCCCGAAGCCGCCGGCCTGAAGACGACTTCGTCGTCCGGCACACGCGGATGACCCTGACCGGCTTCGGCCGGTTCGATTTGGCATACTTCCGCCACACGGACAAGTGGTTTACCGTCTACCGTGCACTGACGGCTGCCGAGTGCTTTCGGGAGATCGAGGAGAACGAGATCTTCTGGCCGACGACCTGACGGCGGTCAGGCTGGCAAGAGCACACGATACCGATGGCCAGGGCGCTGAGTGAATACGAAGTTGGTCTGCCACGACTGGGACGCCGACGGTGTCGAGCTGTCACTGGTTCCGTGTATCAGCGAGACGTAAGGTGCCGCTCGCGGGTGGCCGTGAACGGGGCGCCCCGGTTCGCGCCGCAGGCCGGGGTCCCCGCCGCGCGTGTTGTGCGCGGTGGGGTGGAGCGCCGACTCCCGTGACACGGGCTTTTCGGCCCGAGCACGAACTGGGGCTGTTCGCGGACAGGACCCGCTCGGGGGCGCCTTACGTCTCTCTGATACACGCCACGAAGCGCAGGGAGGGACTGATCAAGATTCGATTGACCCGCCAGGCGTTTGCCCCTGACGGCGGTCAATCGACGAAGACAGTCGCCGCTCCGAACGTCAGCCCGTCGATCGTTGGCGAAACGATCACGTCGCGGTCCCGCGCGACGCTGGTGACGATGTAAGCGCCGTTCGCGAGGCGGTGAACCTCGAGAGTCCTCGCACCCGGATCGACGATCCAGTACTCGGGCACGCCGTATCTCGCGAACATCTGCATCTTGCGGCCACGGTCCGCAGCGGCGGTGGAGGGTGAGAGCACCTCCACGCACAAATCCGGAACGTGCCTGATCGCGGCATCGAGATCGATCAGGTGCTGGCGCTCGCGACGGAAGAACACCACGTCGGGCTGGAGGACGTCGTAGTCCGAGAACACGATGTCGATGGGAGAGGCGACGGCGAACCCGCCATGTTGCGCAGCGTAGCGTCGAAGAACCTCGAGCACGAGCTGCTGGGAAACCTGATGCCTTGGTAGCGGAGCAGGGACCACGAACACCTCGCCATCGTAGAGCTCGTACCGGCGCCCATCGTCCGGCGCCCGCTCCAGATCGGCGTAGCTGACTCGCGGCTGCACCACCTTCACACGCGCCATGTTACACCCCAACAGCGCACCGCAAAGATGGTGCCCTACAAGATTCCGCGGGTTTTATAGGCAGATGCCGCGTGGCCATCGCAGTTTCTGCCACATCAACAGCAATCAGACGACGCAAGATCTGCGAGCGTGAAACAGGCAACGCGAAGTAAGATCCCTGGCTGACTACTCACCGCCATGGCCACGCCACTCGACTTCAGCAAGTCTCTCTCCCGCTTGAAGCGCCTCCCTCGCGTCGACGACGTCTGGCAGGCGGCCATCGTCGCACTGCCGACGTGGGTGGACGACGTGCCCGGGCGCGATCCGTATCGGCCGTTCGCGGCGCTCTGTATCAGCACGACCAGACCCGCCGTCCACTTCGCCGACGCGCAGAGGGCCGAGCCTGACGGGCCAGGCGCGGCGACTGCGATATTGGCCACGCTCGCGGAGATGGGGGTGTCGGCCAAGAACACCGGCTATCGCCCCAGCGTCGTGCACGTGCGCGACCCGCGTGTGGTGGCAGACATTGCCGCCGCGCTCGAGGGGACGGACACGACGGTCGAACTGGCCGAGCGGCTGCCGGCACTCGACACGTTCTTGCGCGAGATGGCAGCGGAGGCATTCGGCGATGGCAACCCTGGCGCATTCGATGCGCCGGGCGTCACTCCCGAACGGTTGCGCGCATTCGCCGACGCCGCCAAGCGCTTCTACGATGCCGCGCCGTGGCGTCACCTGGACGATGGCGATCTAATCGAGGTCGAATCACCGGAGGTGGGGAAGGGCCTGTCCCTTCTCGGTGTCATGGGATCCGCAGGGCGAGAGTTCGGCCTCTCGTTCTTCAACTCCGAGCAGCAGTACCGCTCGATATTCGTGGATGCGACACCCGAAGCCTTGTTCGCCGGAGGCGCGTGGGGTGTGTGGTTCAATCATGGGTGGGACACGCCGCCGAGCGACGTCCTCGCGTGGGACGAACACCAGCTCCCCCTCGCATCGCTTCACGCGTACCCGGTGGCCGCGCACATCGACCCGGGCGGGGCTACCGAGCGTGCGGACGCCGGGCATCTGGCGTATTTCGAAGGCCTGCTGCGCGCGCTCGCGGCGTCGACCGAGCAGGACATGGACACAGGCCGGTGGACGCAAACGGTCGAGACCTTCGACGGACCCGCCGATTACACGCTGGCGCTGCCGGACCTGCTCGAACCGCCTGAGCAGCGGCGGTCACTGCGAGGTATCCACGCTCTCCGATCGATGGAACGAAGAACCGCCGAGATATCACGCGCGCTCGAGCAGATGTCGTTCGAGAACCTGGACGACATGAACGAGACTCTGCGCGAGCAGTTTACCGGCAAGACACTCGACGAACTTCCATCGACGGCGTCCACGCCACTCGAGAAGGCGCAGGACCTGATCTACGACGCGATGGAAGCTCGCGGACGACGGCAGCTGCAGTTGATTCGCCGCGCGCTCGAGCTGTCGCCCGACTGTGCCGACGCCTACGTCCTTCTGGCCGAGCGTTCGTCTGATCTGGGCGAACAGCAGTCGAACTACGAGCAGGCCGTCGCCGCCGGCGAGCGCGCCCTTGGCCCCGAGGCCTTCGCCGGTTCGGACCGCTCGTTCTGGGCCGACGTGTCGACGCGTCCATACATGCGGGCACGACTTGGCCTCGCCGATACTCTGGCTGCGCGCGGCAACACCGAGGCCGCCATCGATCATTTCAGGGCGCTGCTGCAACTCAATCCCGGCGACAACCAGGGTGCGCGCTATCGCCTTGTGTCGGAGTTGCTCGCGGCCAATCGCCACGAAGAAGCGGAAACGCTGCTCGGCAGCCACGATGAAGACACCGCGCTGTGGTGCTACGCCGGCGTGCTGGCGTCGCTCGCGAAGAACGACCGTCGCCTCGCGCGGACACGGCTTCGCGCGGCGCTGCGCGCCAACCGCCATGTGCCCAAGTACCTGACAGGGCAGCGCGATCTGCCCGAGCTCCTGCCAGTCGAGTACACGTTCGGCAGTCACGAAGAAGCCGTGTTGTGCGCCGCGGATCTCATGGGCGCCTGGGAATCGACGCCCGGCGCGACGGCCTGGTTGAAGACGGAAACCAAGGGCCGAAAGTGAGGAGGCGCATGCCCGGTGCTACTTTCCCTGCATTCGCGCCTTCAGCTCCTCGAACCAGTTGAGCACCACACGCAGCTCCGCCCCGCCCGGACCCTGAACGGCGGGACCGACCCCGATGATTCGGCCGTCCGGCAGCAGATCGAACGTTCGCGGTGTCCCAGGCCCGGCAATGCCGAAGGGACGAGGCACGGCCACGGGCGCTGTGAACGAGAATGTCGGCTTCAGCGTCACTTTGACCATCCGGAACTGGCCGGGCCCCGGAACGAAGAACAGCTCCTTTCCGTCGCGCGACCAGATGGGCCGGCCACCGCGCGCGATTTCGGTCTTGTCGCCGTTAGCGGGGAACGGCTGCACGTAGGTCAACCCTTCTAACGAATCCGAACCCCCGGTTTGATAAGCCACCCAGGCGGCATCTGGCGAGAACGCAGCGTTGGTCGCGAGACCTTGCGAGACCACCTCGCCGAACGCCTTCGGCTGCCGATCCGCGATCGACAGCGACCACAGCGAGACCGCCTTTCCCTTCCTCACGCTGTACAGCAAGACGCCGTCGCGAGACCACGACTCGGGCACGTGCGACGTCCCGGGTTCTGCCGTCGTCAGGCGCTCGGCGCTCCCGCTGCCGATCTCCTGCCAGAACACGGCGGGAGCCCCCTCCCGATCCGATTGAAACGCCACGCGTTTGCCATCCCCGGACCAGATCGGGTAGCGGTTGTTGCTGCCGAACGTGATGCGCGCCGGCGCGGCCGTGCTTGACAGGTTGTAGACCGAGACGAACGACTCCTTGTTATCGCTCGAGTCGAAGGCGACGTGCGAGCCGTCCGGAGAGACGCGGGGGTATCGATACGGCCCCGGTGGAAGCGGCAGCGCCTGGGCGACGCCCTGGCGGTCGTAGATGAAGACGGTCTCCTGCTCGGATACAGGCCCGGGCACGTAGACTATCGAGCCCGAGTCCGAGAACGCGTATAGGGCCGCCCCACTCACCTGGGCGGTCGAGCGTCGCACCCCTTCGATGACGGGCATCGAGCCGCCGGTGACGCTCAGCGTCGCGAGATCGAACGGCACCGCGAGCAACGTGCCCCGGAGCGCATACACGATGTGCCCGGTCGGCACGTACCTCGCGTCGCTCCCGCCCTCGACGAGCACTTTCGGCTCGCCACCGTCGATCGATTGGACGACGATGCGCGCGCTGTCCCAGCGGTTGTCGTAGAAGGCGCCCTCGTCGAGCAGCGTGTACAGCACCGTGCGGCCGCCGGGCAGCATATGAGGGCTGTCCGGCCGCCCGACGACGCTCGTGCCGGCGATGACGACCGTGGACTTCCCGTCGTCGGGCGAGACGCGCACGATGCCGGTGCCGGCGAGCGCGAACATGATGCCGTCGCGGTCCCAGGAGCCGCCTGTCTCCACCTGACCACCGCGCGAGATCGTCACCGGCACGCCGCCCCCGATGGCGATCCGCTTGAGGGTCGATTCGGCCCAGAAGGCCAGCGCCTGCCCGTCAGGCGAGAACATGGGGTTGATCGCGCCCTCGGTGCCGGCGATCGCTGTCGCGTCGAGCGACGATAACAATCGGAGATAGAGACGGCCGTCGGCGGCGTACGCGATCCGCGTGCCGTCGGGCGAGATCGCGATGGCCTGCCGCGGCAGCGTAAGCCTCTGCCCCGGTGGCAGCGTCAGCGCGAAGCGCGCGACGGGGGATGGCGGCGAGGGAGTCCGGCCCGTTGTTGCGGCGAACGCGGCCGCGCCAATGGCGGCACCGGCGAGCACGAGCAGCACGCGTCCCCACATGGCGCGCGGCGGCGATTGTTTGGCGGCGAGTGCCGGCGACGTCGAGAGCGGCTGACCGAGGACGAAGCGCGCCGTCGAGATGTCGGCGATGCGTTCGTGGGGATCCTTATTCAGGCAGCCCTCGACGAGCGCGCGGACGGACGGCGGAACCGTGGCGGGCAGCGCCTGCCACTCGGGATCGGACTTTAGCACCGAGGCGAGCGTGTCGGAAACCTCCTGCCCCTCGAACGGCCGCCGGCCCGTGAGCATCTCGAAGAGCACGCACCCGAACGCCCAGATGTCGCTGCGCTTGTCGGCGGGACGCCCCTTCGCCTGTTCCGGGCTCATGTAGGCGGCGGTGCCGAGGATCACGCCCATGCGCGTCAGCGCCGGACTGGTGATCGTCGCCGCCGCCGGCTGGCCGGGCGCAGGCGTCAGCGGATCCAGCGCCTTCGCCAATCCGAAGTCGAGGACCTTGACGGTGCCATCGGGCCGCACCTTGATGTTGGCCGGCTTCAGATCGCGATGGATGATGCCCTGCTCGTGCGCCGCCTGGAGGGCGTCGCCGATCTGCCGGCCGATGCGCACCCCCTCGTCGAGCGGAATCGGTCCCTCGGCGATGCGATCCGCCAGCGTTGGCCCCTCGACCAGCTCGAGGACGAGCGCCGCCTGACCATTTGTGTCTTCGAGGCCGTAGATGGCGGCGATGTTCGGATGATTCAGGGCCGCGAGCAGCTGCGCCTCGCGCTTGAAGCGCGCCAGCCGGTCGGGATCTTTGGCGAAGAGATCGGGCAGGACCTTGAGCGCGACGTCGCGCCCGAGCCGCGCGTCTCGGGCGCGAAACACCTCTCCCATTCCGCCTTCGCCCAACTTGGCCACGACATCATAGGGCCCGATTCTCTGACCGATCACTGTCGTGGCCTCTCTCGGGCTTCGGCGAGACCGAGCGGGGCGACAATCTCATAGGATCCGAGTTTCGAGCCGGTAGACAGGGGCATGATGACGCGCTCGGGGCTGCGCGTCATTCTACAGGTTCACGGCTCGATGACGCGGAGCTTCGGAAAGTACGTCTTGTAGCGGCGCCGATCGCGCGTCAGCAGGGAGTAGCCGGACAGTGCCGCGTGGGCACCGATGAAGAAGTCCGGCAGGGGACTTGTACGGCTGCCGCCGCGTCGGCGATAGGCGAGAAACGCTCTGGCCGCGAGAAATCCAGCCGGCCAGGGCAATGGTTCGCGGGTGAAGTAGTCAGGCGGGAGCGCGTTGTCGAGGTCCTCGATCTTCGTGAACCCGCAGGCCACCTCGGCGTAGATGATCGGATTGATGACCAGCCGGCCCTGCTGCGCCGCCCGAGACAGCATTGATGCCGACCAGTCCATCCAGTCTGAATCCTCGGTCACGACGTCCAGGATAACGTTGCTGTCGACGAGCGTGGTCATCGGCGCGTCAGCGACATGATCTGTTCGGTCGTCAGGCCAGAGTTCGAGGTGCCGCGCATCCGGGCAATGAGCGCGTCGCCGCGCGACGTGCTCTTCCGCGCCGGCCGGATGCGTACGGCATCGCCGTCCACCTCGAACTCCACCTCGGTGTGTGGGAGGAGCCCGAGGTGGTCGCGTATGTCCTGTGGAATCGTGACCTGGCCCTTGGACGTCAAGCGCATAGTAATACTCCTATCAGTAAGAGTAACACCCAACGGTCGACGTGGCAACGCGGATCGGAGAAATCGACACGGGACGCGGATCACGCGGATCGGAGAACGACGTTGGCAACGTCGGCGGCGGCTGATAGTGGCGCGCGGAAGTGCTCGGCTTCATCCACGATCACATCGAGCCGGCCGAGACGTATCGACTCGGCGAAGCCGATCTCGCATTCGGCGAGCTGCTGCCGGCCAAGCCAGGGTTGGCGCTGCACGGGCGGGTCGCAGGCTGACATCCATCCTACGGTGCCCTCCGCGGCCGCCCTGCGGTGCTAGACTTCGTTCATGGCTGAGCGAACCGACCTGTCGAACCCCATTCCTCTCACACCAGTCGACGCGACCGAGGGGATTCCACGACGCGAGGCCCTGCAGGCATTGCTTGGCAGTGTCGGCGTGGGCCTGGCGCTGCCGTCGATCGTCGAAGCGCAGCACCCGGTGCATCAGCATCTCGCCAGCCCGACGACGCTGGCGCAGGCGCAGCAGAACGCCGCGGCCTCCGCCTATACGCCAGAGTTCCTCGACGCACACCAGCTGAAGACTCTGGAGTCGGTCGCCGAAGCCATCGTCCCGGGCTCGACGACGGCGCGCGTCGCGCCGTTTCTCGATCAGCTGCTCGCCGTGGAGTCGGCGACGAATCAGGGCGCATTCCTCGGCGCGCTCGGCGCATTCGACATGGCGGCCATCGAGAAGCACGGCAAGGCGTGGAATGCGATCGCGGCGGCGGAGCAGGACGGGATCCTGCGCGAAGCCTCGACGGCCGATTCGAAGTCAGCGATGCGGGGACACTTCCAGAACCTCAAGGACTGGATTGCGGGCGCCTATTACTCGTCGGAGCCAGGCATGCGCGAACTCGGATGGACGGGGAACATGTTCCTTGCGGAGCTGCCGGGCTGTACACATCCGGGCGGGCACCAGGCGTGAGTACACCGTAGGCTGAGTACCCGGTGATGGGGCTGAGTACCCAGCTTCCGCCTTCAGGCGGAAGATCAATATCAGCCGCGGGTCTCTGGATCTTTCCGCCTGAAGGCGGAAGCTACGGGTTCGATTTCGTAGGTCGAGGGCGATTCATCATGCAGACGACGTTCGACGTGATCGTCGTGGGCTCGGGAGCCTCCGGCGGCTGGGCGGCCAAGCGGTTGTCCGAGGCCGGGATCAAAGTCGCGCTGCTCGAGGCGGGCAAGCCGCAGGGCGATACCGACTTCACCGAGCACGTCCCGCAGTACGACTCTGAAGTATCGCGACAAGGCGAGCGAGTTCATGCGCCGCACGCGGCCGAGGCAGCGCGACTGCTACGCCTGCCGCGAGTGGAACTACAAGTGGTTCGCCAACGATCTCGAGGAGCCCTACACCAACCCCGCTGACAAGCCGTTCAGCTGGCAGGGCCGCACGCGCGTCGTCGGCGGGCGCACCAACGTCTGGGGCCGCCAGTGCTACCGGCTGAGCGAACAGGACCTGAACGGCAAGTCGTTCGACGGCTACGGCGAGGACTGGCCGATCAGCTACAAGGATCTCGTTCCCTACTACGAGCTGGTCGAGGAGTACGTCGGCATCTCGGGACAGGCCGAGAACGTCCCCGAGCTGCCCGACAGCCGCTTCCATCCCGCGATGCCGATGAGCTGCGCCGAGACGCAGCTGCGCACGCGCGTCAAGAGCAAACTCGGATGGACGGTGACCATCGGCCGCTCGGCCAACATCACCAAGCCGATCAACGGCCGCGGCCAGTGCCACTACTGCGGACCGTGCGAGCACGGCTGCGTCACGCACTCGTACTTCAACGCCGCGTTCACGACCGTCGCCGACGCGCTCAAGTCCGGCAACACGACGCTCATCACCAACGCCATGGTCTACAAGGTCCTGACCGATCCGAAGACCAACAAGGCGACCGGCGTGATGTACATCGACCGCGTGACGCGCGAGGTCAAGGAAGTCAGGGCGCGCGCGGTGCTGCTCTGCGCGCAGGCGCTCGAGTCCGCCCGCATCCTGCTCAACTCGTCGCCCGGCGGCCTGGCCAACTCGAGCGGCGTGCTCGGCCACTACCTGATGGATCACACGTGGGTCGCCGGCGGCGCGAGCGGCGAGTTTCCGGATACGCCGACCCCGAAGCCGTCGCTCGGCGCGGCGCGGCGCCCCAACGGGATCTACGGCATCAAGATGCGCAACACCATGAACGGGCCGCGGCAGAAGGACTACCTCCGCGGCTTCGGCTTCCAGGGCGGCGGCAGCACGAGCTTCCGCATGAACGCGCCGGGCTACGGCCAGGCCTTCAAGAAAGCGGTGCTCGATCCGCTCACCTCGGTCAACCTGGTCGGCTTCGGCGAGGTCCTGCCGCGCTTCGACAACTTCGTCGCGCTCGATCCCAACGTCGTCGACAAGTTCGGCATCCCGGTGCTGCGCATCACGATGTCGTGGGGCGAGAACGAGAAGAAGATGATCCCCGACATGGCCGTGGCCGCGACGCAGATGATGGAGGCGGCAGGCGCGAAGAACATCCAGCCGTTCACCGTGCTCGATCGCATCCCCGGCTACGGCATCCACGAGATGGGCACGGCGCGCATGGGCATCGATCGCAAGTCGTCTGTGCTCAATCAGTATCTCCAGACGCACGACATCAACAACCTCTACGTCATGGACGCCTCGTCATTCGTCTCCGGCGGATGTCAGAATCCGACGCTGACGATCATGGCGCTCGCCGTGCGCGGCTGCGATCACCTGATGGAAGAGATGAAGAAGGGGAACGTGTAGCTGACAGCACTTGAGTTGACGCCCTGAGCGGGTGGCGCCCGGCGGGGCCGCCCCGCCCGCCGCGCAGGCGCCTCCCCCCTCGACACGGCCTTTGGCGCCGAGGACGGGTGGGGCTGCCGGGCGACAGGACCCGCGATCTTGTCAACTCAAGTGAATCAGTGCTTACGACGCCCGCGGGCGCGCAGCGCGCGGACCCGGTGAGCCCATGGCAACGCGCGAGCACCCGTGGCCTCCACCCCAACGCGCGCAAAACGCGCGTCGGGGGACCCCGGGCTGTCCCGCGACGGGCCCCGCGTGGGTGCCCGCAGAGCAAACCGATTCAGCGAATCGCGCCACTCCTAGCTGAGCGTGCGAGGGCGCCCAGGCTGAACGACCGTCAGCCCAGTGGCGCGCGCAGCGTCGGCGAAGCGCTGGTCGTAGGTGATGACCTCCACCTGCGCATCTCCGATGGAGAGGGCCGTCGCCACGTGGATGGCGTCGAGCGAGCGCAGCAGCCGCGGCTCCGCATTCGCGGCATGTTCCAGGATCGCTGGCGTGACGTCGAGCAGGTAGATGGCCTCGAGTACTTCATCAATCGTCTGGAGCACGCGGGCGCGTGACGCCCGGCTGACCGCCCGCCGGCACTCCAGGACCGCGAGGCGCGACGACACCAGTCCTTCGCAACTCGCGAGGTAGGTTTCGAGCGCCGCCGTTTCAGGCTCGTGGATCGCCAGCTTCAGCACGGCCGACGAATCGATGTACGCGGGAGCCACTACAACCGCTCTTCGCGCATGTCGTCGAGGGCCTCGGCCAGTGGCTTCTCGAGCCTGACCTTGAGCGGCCGCGGCAGATCGCGGAGGGAACGCGCGGGGACCGCGGCGCGGCCCTCGGCAACCAGACGGGCCAGCACCGTCGGTGCTGCCGGCAGCGGCCGCAAGATCGCCACTGCGGCGCCGTGCTCGGTCACGGTCAGCGCCTCGCCCTTCTTGACGCGGTCGAGGTACACCGATAGGTTCTGTCGCAGTTCACGCACGCCGACCGAACCGGCGTTTCGTTTGGCCATGTAGCACACAGTAGCACAATGTGCATCGCTATCCCGACACGAAGTTGCCTCATCACACTGCGGCACCTGCCCGCGCGCGCCGGAGTGACGCAGGCGGCTCGGCGCTCCACTTCGCGCCGTGGAAAAACGGCCCCTCCACGGCTGACCTGACGATGCGGCGTCGGCTGGGGCAACTCGACCGCCGGTAAAGCATCGATTCGGCAACGAGGCCCAGTGACGCCTTGAGACGAATCAGCGCCGACGCCGACGGGGACCGCTCCGGGACCGTTTTACCCGCTCCGCTGTCACGGCGCTCAAGTCGCGCCAATCCGCCTGCGTCACTCCGGCGGGTGTCCTGCCCAGCCTCGTTACGACATCCTCAGAGAGATGCATTCGAGGACAACCGCCAACGTAGATCTGACTTGTCATTCTCCGCGCACTCAGCGTCCTCGGCGGTGAGGGGCTTTTGTACCAGCGGATGCTTGGAGTCCGGTAGAATCCCCCGTGGGCGAAACCCGCGTCGACCTCCAGCACCTGCTCGAAGACCTCCGCGACGCCTACACCGGCGCGCTCGAAGAGACGATCCTCACCGAGATCGTCGCCAACGCGCTCGACTCGGGCGCGACACGCATCCGCCTCCAGCCGAGCGCCGCCGACGCGACGCTCACGGTCGTCGACGATGGGCGCGGGATGCAGCGACGGGATCTGGCGCGGTATCACGACGTGGCGGCGAGCACGAAGTCGCGCGGCGAGGGGATTGGCTTCGCCGGCGTCGGCATCAAGCTCGGGCTGCTCGTCTCGCGCGAGGTCGTGACCGAAACGCGGCGCGGCGCGACGCACGTCGCGACGCGGTGGCACCTGACGTCTCGCTATCGCGCGCCGTGGAAGTGGATTCCGCCGCCGGGCCTGACTGGACCGCGCGGCACGGCGGTGCGACTCAGCCTGACGAATCCGCTGTCGCCGCTCCTCGACGCCGGCTACCTTGACGAAGCGATCCGCCGCCACTTCGAGCCGCTGCTCGATCCGGCCTTCGACGAGCTGCTCGGCCGTCACTACCCGCGCGGGATCGCCTTCGAGGTCGACGGCCAGGTGCTGGCGCGCTCGGCCGCGCCGCGCGCCGATCGCGTCGCCATCCCGATCCGCCTCGGCCGCCGGCGCATTCCGTCGGCCATCGCCACCTCGAACGTCGCGAGCGCTTGCCCTGGCGTCGAGGATCGATCGCGAGGGCATCGCGATCAGCACGTTCGGCAAAGTCATCAAGCGCGGATGGGACTGGCTGGGCCTGACGCCGGCGACGCCGTCGCGCGTCAGCGGGCTCATCGAAGCGCCGGATCTCGCCGGCTGCCTCACGCTCAGCAAGAACGACTTCATCCGCACCGGCTCGCGCGGCGCGACCTATCTCGCCTACCGCAAGGCCATCCAGGAAGTCGTCTCGCGGCAGCTCGCCGCGTGGGGCGACGCGCGCGGACGCGGACGCGCGGCCGCGCACCGTGCGGCTCGAACGCGACCTCGAGCGCGTCCTCGAAGATCTGGCGGACGACTTTCCGCTGCTGCGATCGCTCGTCGATCAGCGGGCCGGCGGTCAGAAGCGATTGCCGCTGCCGGGCAGGGGCCGCGAGGAGGTGCCTGGCTCGCTCTTCGCCAGCGTACCCTCCGGTGACGAAGCGGCTGAAGGCGAGGCGCTCGCGGCCACGGCGCGCTCCACGGCCACCGTAAAGCCATCCGCGGTCATGGGCTCGAACATGAAGCCGGTCGCCGTCTTATCCGCCAGCGTCACGGGTTGGCTGTCGACCACCGAGTCGTGCAGCCCGCCGGTGTCATGCACCACGGGCGGGGTCCCGTAGCGCTGGCTGTACATCTGGTTCAGGCCGCAGGGCTCGAACCGCGACGGCATGAGGAAGATGTCCGCCCCGGCCTCGATCTGGTGGGCCAATCCTTCGTCGTAGCCCACGTGCACGGCGACACGCCCTGCATTCGCGCGGGCAAGCGCGAGAGACGCCTCTTGCAAAGACGCATCGCCAGCCCCCAGCACCGCGAGTTGCGCAGGCAGGCGCAGCAGATCCGGCGTGATCTCGAGCAACAGATCCAGTCCCTTCTGCGGCGTGAACCGCCCGATCGTCGCCAGCAGCGGAATCCTGTCGTCCACAGCCAGCCCGAGGCGCTGTTGCAGGGCGTGCTTGTTCTCCTGCTTGGCCGGCAAGCGGACCGCATTGTAGTAGCGCTGAATGTACGGATCGGTCTCGGGATCCCAGGCGTCGGTGTCGATCCCGTTGAGGATCCCCGTGAGTGCGCCCGCGCGGTGCGCCAGCAAGCCCTGCATCCCCATGCCGAGGGGCTCGAGCTGGATCTCGCGGGCGTAGTTGGGGCTTACGGTGGTGATGTGATCCGCGTAGTGCAACCCCGCCTTGAGAAACGACATATTGCCGTAGTACTCGACGCCCTCCGGAGCAAACGACGACGGCGGCAAGTCCGAGCCGGCTGACGGTGGTGGGCGGGAAGACCCCCTGATAGGCCAGGTTGTGGATCGTCATCACCGTGCGCGCTTTGTCACCTGGCATGAAGTGCAGATAGGCCGGCGCCAGACCGGTCTGCCAGTCGTTGCAATGGAGGATGCGAGGACGCCAGCTGATCGGTGACGCGGGGCCGCCGAGCACCGCTGCCAGGTACGACAGAAGGCCAAAGCGCACGGCGTTGTCAGGCCAGTCTCCGCCCGACGCGTCCTGATAGGGACCACCCGGGCGGTCGTACAGCCGCGGCGAGTCCACGATCATCAAGGGCACGCCGCTGGGCAGCTTGCCGGCCAGGAGCTGGCTGGCCGGCATCTCGCCCAGGGCGGGAAAGGAAGTGAGGCGACCCTTGGACTTGACCGCCTCCATCACCTGCTTGTATCCGGGTACCAGCACACGCACGTCGACGCCCGCGTGCATCAGCGCGGCCGGCAGAGCTCCCGCAACATCGGCCAGGCCGCCGGTTTTGATCAGCGGCGCGACTTCCGAGGTGACGAAGAGGACCGTGAGCCTGGGCGCGGCGCTCATCCGCGCGCAGGTTCCAGAATGATGCCGGCGAGCGGTGGCAGCGTAACTGCGCCAGAGCACGGGAATCCCATCCAGGGCAACGCGTCGGCTTCCACCGCCAGGTTCCCGACGTTGGATCCGCTGTAATAGGCGGAGTCGCTGTTGAAGATCTCGTTCCACCGCCCGCCTGAGGGAAGCCCAATGCGATAGTTGTAACGCGGTACTGGTGTGAAGTTGAGGACCACGACCACCGAGGATCCATCGCGCGCGCGGCGGATGAAGCTCAAGGTCGACTGGTCGGCGTCGTGGCAGTCGATCCAGTCGAACCCATCGAACACGAAATCCTGATCGTGCAATGCAAGAACCTCCCGGTGCAGCCGGTTCAGGTCCCGCAGCATGTGCTGCACGCCGTTGTGCCAATGCACTGCGAGCAGGCCCCACTCCAGCTCGAAGCCCGACTTCCATTCGCGCCCTTGGGCCAGCTCGTTACCCATGAAGTTGAGCTTCTTGCCCGGCGAGGTGTATTGGTAAGTGAACAGCAGGCGCAAGTTGGCGAACTCCTGCCAGGTGTCGCCCGGCATCTTGTCCAGCAGCGAGCCTTTGCCGTGCACGACCTCGTCGTGCGACAACGGGAGCAGGAAGTTCTCGGTGTAAGCGTAGAGCTGGCCGAAAGTGAGCTGGTTGTGATTGAAGCGGCGGAATACCGGATCCAGCCGGATGTAGGACAGCGTGTCGTTCATCCAGCCCATGTTCCACTTCATCGAGAAGCCCAGCCCACCGACGTAGGTGGGGCGCGACACCATGGGCCAGGAGGTCGATTCCTCCGCGCAGGTCAAAGCTCCGGGAAACTCCTCGTGCACCATCACGTTCAGCTCGCGCAGGAACTCGATAGCCTCGAGATTCTCGCGCCCACCGTACTTGTTGGGCAGCCAGTCGCCCGCCTTGCGTGAGTAGTCGAGGTAAAGCATGGAAGCCACTGCATCCACGCGCAACCCGTCAGCGTGGAATTCCTCGAGCCAGTAGTGCGCGCTGGAAAGCAGAAAACTGCGGACCTCGTTGCGCCCGTAGTTGAAAATGTGCGTGCCCCAGTCCTGATGCATGCCGCGGCGCGGGTCCGCGTGCTCGTAGAGTGCTGTGCCGTCGAAACGCGCCAGTGCGAATGCGTCGGTGGGGAAGTGCGCCGGCACCCAGTCGAGAATAACGCCGATGCCCGCGCGATGGAACGCGTCGATCAGCGCGCGCAGGCCGTCCGGCTCCCCGAAGCGGGTGGTGGCGGCGAAATAGCCGGTGGTCTGATAGCCCCACGACTCGTCCAGCGGATGCTCCGTCACCGGCAGCAACTCGACGTGGGTAAATCCCATCTCCTTCACGTAGGGCACCAGATGCTCTGCCAGCTCGTGATAGCTGTAGAAGCGCCCGTCGGGATGCCGCTTCCAGGAGCCCAGGTGCACCTCGTAGGTGCTCATCGGGGCGTGCAGCCAATCCCAGCTCGCGCGCGCGTTCATCCAGGCCTGGTCGCCCCACTCATATAGGGCCTCGCGCAGCACCCGCGCCGCGGTGCTGGGCCGGCGCTCGAACTCCCGCCCATAGGGATCCGTCTTGACCTGGACTTCACCGCTGTCGCGGTTGCGGATCTCGTACTTGTACAGCTCGCCGCCGGACAGTCCCGGGATGAACAGCTCCCACACTCCGCTCGAACCATGCACCCCCATCGGATGCACGCGCCCGTCCCAGCGATTGAAGTCGCCGACCACGCTGACCCGCTCCGCATTCGGCGCCCAGACCCCGAAGCGGACCCCGCTCACGCCGTTGCGCTGCTCCAGATGCGCACCCAGCGTGCGCCACGCCTGGCGCAGCCGGCCTTCATTGAACAAGTAGAGGTCGTGACCGCTCAGGGCCGGGACGAAGGCGTACGGGTCGGAGACATCGCGCACACGCCCGCCTTCGCTGACCCCAAGAACATAAGGTGCGGGCGGCGCCGCCTTGCCGCGCCATTCGAACAGCCCCGCCGGATGAACGCTTTCGAGCGGGCTCAAGCCCGAAGGCAGCCGCAGCCATACCGCATCGGCATGTGGATGGAATACTCGCAGGACCCAGCTAGGGCCTTCCCGATGCAGCCCGAGATAGCGGAAAGGATCGTGCAGGCGGGCCTGCAACAGGGCGTCGAGCTCCGATGCCGTTACACTGGGCACGACGGGCTGGCTCATGGAAGGCGAGCGGAGAGCAGAGAACGCATGGCGGCCAGGGTGGGCATGATCATTCTTGTATGAACGGTGGCGGACAACCCACCGTGGCTCTATTATAAGAACGGGTTGGGTCGAAAAGCCAAATGCATCTGATCGCGGGCCAATACCGCCGGCCAGCGGCTCTAAAGCAACGCACACGGTGCGAGAGCGTGACGCGCGCTAACGATGACTGAAAACCAGCAGCAAGGGCATGCCGTCCCGGGTGAGACCGACCTGCGTTTCGTCAGTGTCATCACCCGCAATACCTACGGGCTGATCCTCGCCGGGGGCCGCGGCAGCCGCCTCAAACAGCTCACCGACTGGCGCGCCAAGCCCGCGGTACCGTTCGGCGGCAAGTTCCGCATCATCGATTTTCCCCTTTCCAACTGCGTCAACTCCGGCATCCGCCGCCTCGGCGTGGCGACCCAGTACAAGTCGCACAGCCTGATCCGTCACATCCAGCGCGGCTGGAGCTTTCTGGACGGGCGCATGAAGGAGTTCATCGACCTGCTGCCAGCGCAGCAGCGCGTGCAGGAGCAGTGGTACCAGGGCACTGCCGATGCCGTGTTCCAGAACCTGGATATTCTCAAGGCCAACGATCCCGACTACGTGCTGATCCTCGCGGGGGACCACGTATACAAGATGGACTATGGGCGCATGCTGGCCTATCACGTCTCGCGTCAGGCGGACATGACTGTGGCCTGCATCGAGGTGCCGATCGCCGAGGCCACAGCCTTCGGGGTCATGGGTATCGACCAGGATTGGCGCGTGCGCAGCTTCCTGGAAAAGCCCGCCAATCCGCCGCCGATTCCCGGGCAGCCCGGTCAGGCGCTGGCAAGCATGGGCATCTACGTCTTCAACGCCAAATTCTTGTACGAGCAGGTCGCCCGCGACAACGGCGACCCGCGCTCGTCCCACGATTTCGGCAAAGACATCATTCCGCATCTGGTCCCGCGCTATCGTGTGTTCGCCCACCGCTTCCAAGATAGCTGCGTGGGCATGAACGATGACCGCCCGTATTGGCGCGACGTCGGCACTGTGGACGCCTACTGGGAGGCGAACATCGATCTGGTCCACGTGACGCCCGAGCTGAACCTGTACGAGCAGGACTGGCCGATCTGGACTTTCCAGGAACAACTGCCGCCAGCCAAGTTCGTGTTCGACGACGAGGGCCGCCGCGGCATGGCGGTAGATTCGCTGGTCTCGGGTGGCTGCATTATCAGCGGTTGCAGCGTAAAAGGGTCGCTCGTGTTCTCCAACGTGCGCCTGCACAGCTTTTCCAGCATCGAAGACTCGGTCATACTTCCGGACGTGGTGGTCAACCGGCACGTGAAGCTGCGCCGCTGCGTCGTCGACAAGCGCTGTGTGCTGCCCGAGGGCTTTTCCGCCGGTTTCGATGCAAAGCAGGATAGCAAGCGGTTCCACGTCACAGAGCGCGGCATCACGCTGATCACACCCGAGATGCTCGGCCAGAAGGTTTACATCACGCGTTGATGCCCGTAACTCAGCAATTGCGCCTGGTGCTGTTGTGGCACATGCACCAGCCGGATTTCCGCGACTTCAATACCGGCGAATTCACCCAGCCCTGGGTGTATCTGCACGCCATCAAGGACTACACCGACATGGCGGCGCACCTGGAGAACCACCCGGGCGTGCACGCGGTGGTCAACCTCGTCCCGATCCTGCTCGACCAGCTCGAGGACTACGCCGACCAGTTTGCGACCGGCAAGATACGCGACCCGTTGCTGCGGTTGCTGGCGCGGGAGAACCTGGACGACATCACTGCCGCGGAGCGGGAGCTGGTGCTGAATCAGTGCTTCCGCGCCAACCACACCAAGATGATCGAGCCGTTCACGCCTTACAAGCGGCTGCGCGATCTGTTTCAGTACATCGTATCGATCGAGGGCGATCCCTCGCGCTACCTCTCCGGTCAATATCTAGGCGATCTGCTGACCTGGTACCACCTGTCCTGGACCGGCGAGACGGTCCGCCGCAAAGAGGAGACGGTGGTGCGTCTGATGACGCGCGGCGAGAACTTCACACACGCCGACCGGACGGCGCTGTTCGCACTGATCGGCGGACTGGTCACCGACATCATTCCCCGCTACCGAAAGCTGGCCGATTCGGCGCGAATCGAAATCTCGACCACGCCGCACTACCACCCGATCGGCCCGCTCCTGCTCGATTTCGGCTGCGCGCGCGAAGCCACGCCGGAGGTGCCTTTGCCCGCGGCCGATCACTACTCCGGTGGACGCTCCCGCCTGACCTGGCATCTCGAATCGGCGCAGCGCAGTCATCGACGCCGCTTCGATGCGGGGGCTCCGGGCGTCTGGCCGGCGGAAGGCGCCCTGTCCACTCCGTTTCTGAAGCTGCTGGCGGAGCATCAAATCGCCTGGACCGCGAGCGGCCAGCGCGTGCTGACCAATACATTGCACAAAGCGGGGCTTCCAGCCGAGGACCCGCACGAGTTCTTGTACCGCCCCTATCACGTCGAGCTCGAAGGGCATCGACTGCACTGCTTCTTCCGCGACGACGTGTTGTCCGACCTGATCGGCTTCGAGTACAAGGGTTGGAACGGCAAGGATGCGACGGTTCATTTCATCGCGCAGCTGGAGCAAATCCGCGCGCGGGCGCCGGTGGGCGAGTCGCCTGTCGTCAGCGTTATCCTGGACGGCGAGAACGCGTGGGAGTACTACCCCTACAATGCGTTCTATTTCCTCGATGAGCTGTACCGCGCATTGGAGTCGCATCCGTCGATCCGCACCGCCACCTTCAGCGAGGTCCTGGCCGATCTCGGTGGCGCATCCGCGACCGACAGCCTCGCCCGCCCATTGCCACCGCTGGTGGCTGGAAGCTGGGTATACGGGAACCTGACTACCTGGATCGGCTCCGAGCAGAAGAACCGTGCGTGGGACCTGCTGGCCAGCGCCAAGCAGTGCTACAACCTGGTGATGGCCAGCGGGCGCTTGAACGACGCGGCAATGCAAGCGGCCGCGAGGCAGCTCGCGATCTGCGAAGGGTCCGATTGGTTCTGGTGGTTCGGGGACTACAACCCGGCGGAGTCGGTGGCGATATTCGATCGCCTGTTTCGCGCCAACCTGGCCAATCTGTATCAGTTACTGCAGCTCGCCGCCCCGGCACAGCTGTCCGATCCCATCAGCCGCGGCGGCGGCCATCCCGACCTGGGCGGCGCCATGCGGCGCGCGGCCTGACAGCTGACTCAACCCCGCCGACAAGTTCGCACCGAAGTCGTAAATGAACGGCAGAGTCTCGTTGCTCCTCGGCGTCCATGCGCACCAGCCGGTCGGCAATTTTCCTGAGGTGCTCGACGACGCCCACGCCCGCTGTTACCGCCCATTTCTGCACACGCTCCACCGCTACCCAGGGTTCCGCTTCGCGGCTCACCTCAGCGGCTGGCTATTGGAGTACCTGTTCACCAAGTATCCGGAAGACATGGGCCTGCTGCGCGAAATGGTGGAGCGCGGGCAAGTGGAAATGTTCGGTGGCGGCGACATGGAGCCTGTGCTCGCCGTAGTACCGGGGCGCGACCGCATCGGGCAGATCGCCGCGCTCTCGGACCGACTGGCGCGACTCACGCACCGGCAGCCGTCCGGCGCCTGGCTCACCGAGCGCGTCTGGGAAGCAACCGTGGTCCCAGCGCTGGTCGACGCCGGGATCCAGTATGTCACCGTCGACGACTATCACTTCCTGTGCGCCGGCAGGGACCCCGCTGACCTGGCCGGCTACTACACAACCGAGGAGGACGGCCGTCAGCTCGACCTGTTCCCAATCTCCGAGGGCCTGCGCTACCGCATTCCCTTCGCCCCAGCGCAGGAAACGGTGGCCTATATCGAACGGATGGCCGACTCTGGCAATACGGCAGCCGCGATTTACTTCGACGACATCGAAAAGCTGGGCATCTGGCCGGACACGCATGTCTGGGTGTATGAGAAGAAATGGCTGGAACAGTTCATCGAGGGTGTGCTCGCCTCTCCTGCCATCAAGACCGAGCACTTCGCCGCCTTCCGTAACGTTGTCCCCACGCGCGGCGTGATCTATCTGCCCACGACCTCGTACATCGAGATGAACGAATGGACGCTACCCGCTGGGCGCGCCCATGCCTACGCCGACTTGGTGAAGCGAGAGAAGGATCATGCACGCTACGATCGGGACAAAGCCTTCATCCGCGGCGGGATCTGGAAAAACTTCCTGTCCCGCTACGCCGAGTCCAACTGGATGCACAAGCGCATGCTCGCGCTGTCGGGCCGCGTGCATGCTTTGCCAGCTTCGCAACGCAGCGTCGAGCTCACCGCTCTGCTGTATCAAGCGCAGGCCAACGACGCTTACTGGCACGGCCTGTTCGGCGGGCTGTACCTCCCGCATCTCAGGCGCGCGGTCTACAGCGCGATCGTCGCCCTGGAAGGCAAACTGGACCGGCTTGCGCCGCGCCCGGCGGTACAGCGGCTCGACGCGGACCTCGACGGCGTGCAAGAAGTCTTCCTGCGCAACGACGTCCTGCAAGCGATCGTGCGAGAGGACGGCGATGCCGCGGTCATCGAGCTCGACGCCTACTCGCTTCGTCACAACTTCGGCGACGCGCTGGCCAGACGCGAGGAGCACTACTACCGCAAACTTTCGCTGGGCGACCAAGCACAGGCGCAATCGGGCGGCATCGCATCGGCGCACGATCGCGTCCGGCTCAAGCATGCGATCTCGCCGGCGGATATGGAACCCGACACGCGCGCACGCGCTCTATTTCTGGACACCTGGGCCGCCGACCCCGCCGGACCAGGCGAAGCACCGCGCTACCAGCGTGATCCCGCATCAGAGCGGATGGCCGTGGTCTTCAAGGCGACCCTGCCGCAGGGCCAGTTGCAGAAGCGGATCTCGCTCAACGACAACCGGCTGACGATACGCTACAGCTTTGGGGCGGCGCTTACGGGTCGTTTCGACACCCAGATCAACCTCGCAATGCCGAGTGCTGACGGATTCCTCGGCCGCTATGTGCATGAAGGCAGCATCCCCGGCGGGTTTGGCCAACCCATCGAGCTGGCATCGGTAACTACGCTAGCGCTTGAGGACGGCGTGCTGGGAGGCACACTCGAGGTACTTTGCAGCCCACCGGCGCGACTCACCGGGCGGCCGCATCACACCGTTTCGCAGTCGGAGGACGGCTTCGAGAAGATTATGCAAGCGGTCACGCTGGATCTGTCATGGGCAGTCGGCGACGACACGACCGAGTTGGTAGTGGCGCTCGAGGTGCGGCGCGAGTGGCGGGAGCGGTAGCTTACTTCACCAGCGGCTGCGCTCGTGCGTAAGCAGCCGCGATGGCTTCGATGTGATGTTGGGACTCCCCCGAAAGAAACCAGCCCAGGGGTGATTGCAGAACCGGAATGCCGACGGCAACCTCGTCCGGTGCATCCCCCAACGCAAACTCGCTGATCCGACGGCTGCACTCCGGCGGGCCGGCACCCATGGCGCGGATCAGTTCGAGCTCGGACAAGCTCCCGCGTGCCTCGCGCGTGTTCACCATCGCTTCGACCGGAGCGCTCAGCTCTGAAAGCGCCGGCTCGATCCGCGGAATCATCCCCGGACGCGCTCGATTGCACCAGCGGAGGTTCGTGACATCGTTGGTCAGAATGATCGAATGGATACGCTGCTGCTGGTCCGGCGCGAGCGTTGCCATCAACTCCCGCAGCGAGGCGGTCCCGGAGTTCTCGAAATAGCCGCCATCGACCACACGCCCAAACAAAGCGCCGCCCTTGTACAGCGAGCCGGCGGGGCTGACATAGGTGAAGCGCGCGCTGTTGTGCACCGCGGTCGATAACGCCATGTCCGCCGTCGGCATGCCATCGAACAGATCGAATCCGTCCAGGGGCTGGAATTTCAAGTTGGAAGCAACGATGCGTTTGCCGTTCTCGACGACAGTGCTGTTCAACACGAGCGACGGCAGACGAGCGTCGCCCGCATGCAGGGCCAGGAACGGCTGGCTGAAGCGCGTATTGCCAGACGCGCGTGCCCATGCTTTTTCCCAACTCGTCTCCAGCGCCCAAGCACGGTCGCGAGACAGGTACGGATAGGGCACAAAGCGCTGGATGGCGTCGGGGAACAGCATCGATGCCAGCGCGGGCGACAAGAAGTCGCCGTTGAGCACCTCGCTCACTCGCCGCCGCAGCTGCTGATCCTGCGCCGTCCTTCCGTCCCCACCACAGCGCACGCTGGCGCCACGGTCGGCGAGCATCGCGACAAACACCGCGACTCCGAGCGAACCACCCGACACGCCCGAGAGAACGAACGTTCTGCGCCCGAAGCGGCCGCAGCTCGCATCGTCGAGCTCCGACAGAATCGCCGCAGCCCAATACGCCGCGCGCAACCCGCCGCCCGCCGCGGCGACGACGTACACCTCGCCATCCGAGCGCAGCGGGTCTGCACGGACCCAGTCAGCG
Source organism: uncultured Acidobacteriota bacterium (assembly GCA_963776315.1). Lineage (GTDB taxonomy): Bacteria > Acidobacteriota > Vicinamibacteria > Vicinamibacterales > 2-12-FULL-66-21 > DATBJJ01. The sequence continues at coordinate 9,661 of CAVZMJ010000018.1, read as the reverse complement.
AAATGCTGCGTCGGGGTCGGTCGCTCGTCTGTGTCGAGTATTTGATGGCCCCGAATCGCGTGGTTGTCATTGAATGGCCCGGCGAGTACGAACACGATCAGCGGCAGCAGCGTCAGTGCCGGCCAACCTCGCGATCTGGGAAACAAGACTAGAACGAAACTGCCGAAGATGACCCACGATGCCAGCGCCAAAGCGACGATCGCGGGAGCGCCGAGGATGCCCCCGAAGCGCGTCGGATCCCAGATGAACAACAGGGTGAGAAGAAACGACAGCGAGAGCGAGATGACGACGGCGTACCAGGACTTCTTCTGCAAGCGCATGGATGTCTTTGCATCCAGCCGTTCGCCAACGCGAACCATGTGGAACCACTCCCGCCGGCGCACGATGAACAACAGCAATGCGTTGCCCGCCAGCAGCAGGACCACCGCCACAGTAAAGTCGGGCTGGGCGATCATCAAGAACGCCAGCGCGGCCGCCGCATAGAGCATCAAGGCAGCGCGGACCACTCGCGCGGATCGCGAGAACATCATGATCAGAACGATCACCAGCGCACCCGTAGCGAGCCAGGCAGCCCGAAGCCCGATGGGCGTGAAGTCGAACAGAAGCTTGTGCCACCACTGCTGATCGGCGACCAGGAACAAGGAAATGAGCGTCCACAGCACCCAGGAGCGAAGCACGCCCTTGCCGAGGCCTGACCGGTTCAGCACGATCTCGCCCATTGCCCACTGCGCACCCAGCAGCCACACCACGGGCAGCCATGCATCGCGGAAGCCATCGGGAGCTGGCTTCTGCCCTAAGCGTCGAAGCATAGGCGAACGCTATCGGCAGGACCGCAGCGGCCCCGAGAACACGCGGCCACCACGTGCTGAGCCAGCTTGCAAACTGCGTGGCCTTGGGCGAGGTCGACAGGCCGCTTTCGAAGGAAACATCCAGCACGAGCCGCGACGTATACCAAGCGGCCAACCCGAGCGCTACGACACTGATCACCAACGCCGCGAGTTGCGGTAGCGCGAAGGCTTCGTCGCCCGTGCCGAGGAGAGTCTGGTGGTCGAACTCCAGAAGGATCTCGCTTCCTTGCGGCACCAGCACCAGGAAAGCGACGGACCCGACGACGCCAATGAATGCGAAGATGGTCAGCGATGCGGCATGCAGAGCTGGATGCAGATACGCGCCGAAGCTGCGTAGCCGCGAAGAGATCCTTTTCCACATCCTTGTGGTCATGGCGGGAACCCCTTATTCCTTATTGTGGAAGCACGTTCTCAGAACGGCTGCGGGCCTGAAGCCCGACAGCCTCCCTCAAGCCAAACGGGTGGACGATGCACGAACCAAGCTGCGAACGGGATATGGAAAAGAGAATAGGCGGATTTCAACAGAAGAGACAAGCGCGTTTTCCAGCCTGAATGGAGGCAGTTCTGGCGGCGAGCTGATGAACTGGCACAGAACTTGTACTCAATGCTCTGTCTACCGGAACATTCAACTGGCGCCCGGCAGCGATAGGGCCCTGACTGACCTGCTAACGAACCACCAAAGAAGCGCAATGATCCGAAGAATGAAGTCGCGAGATTTCCGTCTAGTCGAAGGTTAGGTTGCACGACACATGCGCACACTAATAGGCGCCGTCGCTGTTGCTGCTGTTATGCTTCCTGCGCTGTCGTCGAGCGCGCCGCCCGTCGAGGCATTTCCGCCAGTCGAAAACCAATTGCTCCAACGGTGCGAGGAACACATCAACAGCGCCTGCTTGGCTGATATTGCATGGAGCCTTGCTCGCAAGGAAAAGCGCGGATTCAACCTCGGACAACTGGCACCGCAGTTCGCGAGACTAAGACAATGGAGTCGAGCCGACGAGCTCTTAGGAAAAATCCCTTCCGAGAGCGACGCATCGAGCAAACTGCCGTTGAAATACGTTGCGGGAGAACGCCTCGCCGTAGCGCTATCTATGGGGAACGTTGACCCTCTAAAGTCTGTTCAAGATTCCTTCATCCTGAGTATCACGGCTTCGCGCCTTCTGGGCTACTCGCCTCGTGAAAACGTCGTGTCGAGTGACGGGATCGGCAACCGACTCAATGAGGGATTGTGGCTCAGTACGCTGAAAGCTAGTCGCTCCGCCAAACTCGCGCTTCTCAATCATTGGGAACGAGTGGCTAATCGGAGTGCAGACGATCTAAAGCTCGCTAACAACTTCCTCATACTCAATGAAGCAGGTCGCGCGCGACGAGTCGCTGACCGGATCGTGCTCAAGCCGAACGATGTCGGACGCGATCTGGTCGAACTCTGGCTCGGCCTCGGAGAACCACGCCGAGCGTTTGAGGTGATCAAACACTTCGACCCTCGGGATCGGGGTCTGTATAAGATTCTTGTGGCCAAATCACTAAGCAAGACCGGCAATGCCCAGGAAGCAAGCGCAATGGCTCTAGAGGCTGCGAACGATTCCTTCGACGCTTTAGATTACGAGCGATTGTTGATGACTGTTGAACTTCTAGTTGAAATGAATCGGCTGGATCTAGCGAAGCAGATCACGGCAAAGGCCGATCAGCAATCGGAAGGCCAAGGTCCATTCCGGCCGTTCAACATATCAGCGGTTGGGGAGATGTATGCATGGACCGGAGATTTGCAAGCTTGCTTGCGATTGCAGGCGAAGGCCCTTGGCGTTGCGTCCACGAAAGGTGAAGTCATCGCTTGGGGCCTTGTCTCTGGACCTATTGGGTACAGCAGTAGCGGGATGTTCGACTTGGGCCCTCAGCTAAGACAAAACGCAGCAGCGCGCAGCATTAGATGCGGCGATAGGGGCGCTATGAAGGAGATTGATAACAGGCGGCTCGCCCGCAACTACTGTGACTATTACCGGCGCGGCCTAGTCAAGCCTGAGTACTTGGAACAGAGGCCCCAGAAGCGCATCGACTCTGATGCTCCTCGCTCCCTGCTTTTCGAGCACGCCGCCGAATGTCATTTTGAACTGGGAGAGACTGAAGTTGCGTCGTCGCTGCTTCAGCGCCTGGTCGAGGATGCTAAGTCTTCAGCGGACTTTCACGCCGCCTATTCAGCAGCCGAGCTGGCGTGTGTTTATGGTCCTCGACAGGTTTGTCATGAAACTTTGGGTGTGGCTGGAGACGTGTTGATCAGGAACGTCCAAAGTCGCAGGTTATCTGCGCAACAGGTTGTGGAGTTCGCCGCTGTTTGGCAAGACCGCGGAACCGAGCGATGAAACACAGCCTTTGAGGATGGCCGGGCAATTCTGTTTCCGGCGTTACCCGGGTCACGGCTTATCCCTTCACACACACCATCGGCCTCAGCCGCGCCACAGTGCGCGCCAATCCAGCGCGGTCGGCAGCCTCCACCACGGCGCTCACATCCTTGTAGGCTCCGGGTGCTTCCTCGGCCACACCGCGCATGGACGGGCTGCGGATCAAGATGCCGCGTCCCGCAAGCTCCTCGACCACGCTCCTGCCTTTGTACCGGCGCAGCGCTTCGCTGCGGCTCATCGCGCGCCCGGCTCCGTGGCACGCGGAGCTGAACGCCTGCTGCTCGCTGCGCGCGGTGCCGCACAGAACATACGACGCCGTACCCATGCTGCCACCGATGAGAACCGGCTGACCAAGCTCCCGCAGGGCGTCGGGCAGATCGAGATGGCCCGGACCGAAGGCACGAGTGGCGCCCTTGCGGTGCACGAAGAGCTGCCGTGGCGTCCCGTCCACAGCGTGCGTTTCCACTTTGCAAGTGTTGTGCGACACGTCGTAGAGCAGCGCGAGGCGCGCGTGCGGCAGAATGTCTCGAAAAGCACGGCGCGTCAGGTGCGTGAGGATTTGCCGGTTGGCCAACGCGCAGTTGATCGCCGAGCGCATCGCTCCGAGGTAGCTGCTTCCGAGCTCGGAATTGATCGGCGCGCAGGCCAGCTCGCGATCCGGCAGGTGCAGGCCGCGGCCCCTGGCGTCCAGCGCCATCTGTTTCAGAAACTCCGTGCCGATCTGGTGGCCGAGCCCGCGCGAGCCGCAGTGGATGCTGATCACCACCGCGCCCGGCTCCAGGTTGAAAGCGTCCGCCGCGTTGCGGTCGAAGATTTGCTCGACCTCCTGCACCTCGAGGTAGTGATTGCCCGACCCCAGCGTACCCATCTCGTCGCGCTGCCGTCGCTTCGCCTGATCCGAGACCTGCGTCGGGTCTGCGCCCGCCATGCGGCCGCGCTCCTCGATGCGCTCGAGGTCTTCCTCGGTGCCCCAGCCACGCTCGACGGCCCACTGCGCGCCTCCGCGCAGCATGGCAGTCATGTCATCAGCAGACAGGCGTATCGCGCCGGTACTGCCTACGCCTGCGGGAATCTGCGCGGACAGTGCATCGGCCAGCTGCTCTTTCACCGGTTCGATATCGGCGCGCGTGAGTCCGGTATGCAGCGTGCGGACGCCGCAGGAAATATCGAATCCGACACCGCCCGCCGAGATCACGCCGCCGTCGTCCGGATCGAAAGCGGCCACACCGCCGATCGGAAATCCATAACCCCAATGCGCATCGGGCATAGCGTAAGACGCTTTCACGATGCCTGGGAGACTGGCGACGTTGGCCACCTGCTCGAACACTTTGTCGTCCATGGCCTCGATCAGGTCCTGGTCGGCGAAGATGACACCGGGCACGCGCATCGCGCCGCGCGGTTCGATACGCCACTCGTAGCGATCCACTCTCGTTAGTTTTTGAAGGTTCATTGCCTCACCGCAAACGCCAGCCCGCGCGGGCAGCGCACTCGATCTAGACGTCCACCACGCACTGCGCGAGCCAGGACCCGTCCGCCTGCTGCGCAACCTCGAGCTCGGTCAGCGTAGCGCCTTTCACCTCCACCGCCGGATGGTGCCTGCGCACGTCGATCGAGCTCTCCCTCCGCGACAGCCTTGAGGCTGCGACCGTCGAGGCGCACGCTGAAGCGGCCGAACAACATGCGCCGCGTTGCCATCTCGTAGACCAGCGCGTTCAGCCAGTCCGTCAGCAGCAGTTCTTCGTCGTCGTCCTGGCAGTCGATCTCCACACGGGTCAGCGGCCGCACCAACGTCGGATCGGTGATCGCCGCGGTCATGGCCACCGCCGCCTGCTCGAAGGCTTGAGCACGGGTGTGACCCCAACCGCGCACACCGACGTCGGCGTCGTGCTCGAAGTGTTCCCAGCGCGGCAGCATGTCGGTCATGGCGAATGCCGAGTGACTGAGGTCGTTGACGAATAGCTTGCGCTGCGCGTCGCAGGCGGAGCAAGTGGGGCGCGCCAGCGCCCCTTGGCCAAGGCGGCTGGCCCCTCATGCTATGATCCAGCGCATCAGCACAGAGCCAGAGAAACTTCTGCGATGGAAGCCCTGCATACCGGCGATCCCGGTGCGAGCGCCCTGCTCACCGACCTGTACCAGCTCACCATGCTCCAGACCTACTACGAGCGTGGCATGACGCGACAGCGCCGTGTTCGAGCTGTTCTTCCGCCGGTTGCCGCCGAAGCAACGCAATTTCTTCCTGGCCGCCGGCCTGCAGCAAGTGGTCGAGTATCTCGAAGGTCTGCACTTCACCGCCGATGAGCTGGAGTGGCTTGCGCGCCAGAATCGTTTTACGCCCAAGTTCATCGACCAGCTCGCGCGCCTGCGCTTCACCGGCGACGTCGACGCAGTGCCGGAGGGCACGGTGCTGTTCGCGAACGAGCCCATCGTCCGCATTGTCGCGCCGCTGCCGGAAGCGCAGCTGGTCGAGACGCGGCTGATGAATCTGTTCCATTTCCAGACCATGATCGCGAGCAAGGCGGCGCGAGCCGTGATTCAGGCGCCGGACAAGCTGCTGGTGGATTTCGGACTGCGCCGGGCGCACGGCGCGGAGGCCGGCCTGCTGGCGGCGCGCGCCGTCTATCTGGCGGGCATGACGGGCACGGCCACGGTCCTGGCCGGGAAGCTGTATGGCGTGCCCCTGTTCGGGACCATGGCGCATTCCTTTATCCAGGCGCACGACAGCGAGATGGAGGCGTTCGAGAGCTACGCTCGCAGCCATCCCGACAACATCACCTTCCTGATCGATACCTACGACACCGAGGCGGCCGCGAGGAAGGTGGTGCAGCTGGCGCCGAAGCTGGCGCGCGATGGGATCAAGATACGCGCGGTGCGCCTGGACAGCGGCGACCTCGCCGAGCACGCGCGCGCAGTGCGCCGAATCTTCGACGACGGCGGGCTCAATGACGTCAAGATCTTCGCCAGCGGCGGCATCGACGAGTTTGCGCTGCGCGACCTGCTCTCGGTCGAAGCGCGCGCCGATCGACGGGTTCGGCATCGGCAGCGGAATGGATGCGTCCTACGATGTGCCGACGTTCGACTGCGCCTACAAACTGCAGGAGTATGCCGGCCGCGCGCGGCGCAAGCGCTCGGAAGGCAAGGCCACCTGGCCCGGTCGCAAGCAGGTATATCGCAGCTATGGCGGCGATGACCGCATGTCCGGCGATCTGCTCACGCTGGACGGAGACGTGCAGCCGGGCGAACCGCTGCTCGCACTCCGGTCATGCGCGGCGGACGCCGCCTGCCCGGTCTGGAAACTCTGGAGCAGGCGCGCAACCGCGCGCGCGGTCAGCTGGCGCGCCTGCCCGAAGCGCTGCGCTCGCTGGAACCCGCACCTGCTTACCCGATCACGGTATCCAACACACTCAAGGCGCTGGCCGCAGAAGTCGACCGCGAACAGGCGGCAGCCGCGCTGGGGTGAGTCTCACGGCGGCGGAGTAAAGCCATCCCCGGCCACAACGCTACCATCGAGGCGATCTTCGACGAGATCGCCGATCTGCTCGACATCCAGGGCGCGAACGCGTTCCGGGTGCGCGCCTACCGGAACGCCGCGCGCTCCATCGGCGAACTGGGCAGCGACGTCGAAACGCTCATGCAGCGCGGCACGACGCTGACCGACATCCCCGGCATCGGCGAGGACCTCGCGAAGAAGATCCAAGAGATCATCGAGACCGGCCAGTGCGAGTTCCTGGAACGCCTGCACCAGGAGATCCCGCCGGCGATCCGGGAGCTGCTCAAGATTCCCGGACTGGGCCCAAAGCGGGTCAAGCTGCTCTGGCATGCGCTCCATATTCACTCCCTGGAGCAGCTCCTGCACGCGGCGCAGGAAGGTCAGATACGGCAGCTGCGCGGCTTCGGCGAAAAAATCGAGCAGAAGATCATCGAAACCGCGCAGGCCCGGCTGAACCGGTCACGTCGCTTCAAGCACGCGGTCGCCGCTCCGTACGCCGAAGCGTTGACCGTCGCCCTGCGCAAGGTGGCGGGCGTAGATCAGGTTACGGTAGCCGGCAGTTTCCGCCGCAAGCGCGAGACGGTCGGCGACCTCGACATCGTAGTGACCGCTGCGTCGGGAGACGCGGTGATGGAGCGTTTCGTCACCGATAAGGAGGTCAAAGAGGTGCTCTGCGCACGGACCCACGCGCAGCAGCGTCCTGCTCAAGATCGGACTGCAAGTAGACCTGCGCGTGGTCCCGAGCGAGAGCTACGGCGCAGCGCTGGTGTACTTCACCGGTTCCAAAGCGCACAACATCGCCATCCGCCGCATCGCCCAGAACAAAGGGCTGAAGCTCAACGAGTATGGCGTATTCGAGGACGACAAGCGCATCGCCGGAGAGACCGAAGAATCGGTCTACAACGCGCTCGGGCTGCCCTGGATTCCACCGGAGCTGCGCGAGGACAACGGGGAAATCCAAGCTGCGCTTCGCCGGCGAAGTGCCGAAACCCGCCCCATCGGTTCGCGGCCAGAAATGATAAGGTAGCTGCAAGACCACGCGCCGTTTTCAGTCACGCAACTCAACCACCCCATGCCAGGAAAAACCCCCGAAGAGCTGCGCAGCGCACGCTGGTACGGGCCGAAGGATCTGCGCGCCTTCGGCCATCGCTCGCGCACGTTGCAGATGGGCTACTCGCGCCAGGACTACGACGGTAAGCCTGTCATCGCGGTGATCAACACCTGGAGCGAGATCAATCCCTGCCACAGCCACTTCCGCGAGCGTGCGGAAGAAGGTGAAGCGCGGCATCTGGCAAGCCGGCGGGTTCCCGGTCGAGATGCCCGCGATCTCGTTGTCCGAGCCATTCCAGAAACCCACCACCATGTTGTACCGCAACCTCCTGGCGATGGAGACCGAGGAGTTGCTGCGCTCCTATCCCGCCGACGGCTGCGTGCTGATGGGCGGTTGCGACAAAACCACACCCGCGCTGATCATGGGCGCCGTGTCCATGAACCTGCCCGCGATCTTCATGCCGGGCGGCCCCATGCTGCGCGGTAACTGGCGCGGCAATACGCTGGGCAGCGGCAGCGACTCGTGGAAGTACTGGGCGGAGCTGCGCGCCGGCAACATCGACGAACAGGCCTGGGAGGAAATCGAAGAGGGCATCGCCCGCTCCGCCGGCCACTGCATGACCATGGGCACCGCGTCGACCATGACCAGCCTGGTGGAGACGCTAGGTCTTGACGCTGCCCGGCGCAGCGTCGATTCCGGCGGCCGATGCCGGGCACTCGCGCATGGCCGAAGGTTGCGGCCGACGCATCGTCGAAATGGTCTGGGACGATCTCAAGCCGCGCGATGTGCTCACGCGCCGGGTCATTCGACAACGCGATCATCGCCCTCATGGCTCTCGGGGGTTCGACCGAATGCCATCGTTCCATCTCGATCGCCATGGGCGGCGGGCGATCGATCCGATCTGGATGCGCTTCGATGCGATGTCGCGGAAGAATCCCCTGCTCGGCCAACGTGCGTCCCCTCCGCAAATGGCTGATGGAGGATTTACTACGCGGGAGGCCTGCGCGCCCTACTGGCGGAACTGACGGGTCATCAACCTGGGAGAAAGGACGGTCAACGGCAAGACGCTCGGCGAGAACATCGCAGGCGCGAAGAGCTACGAACAGCAGGTCATCGCGTCGGTGGAGCAACGGTGCAGACCAGTAGGCGGGCTGGCGGTGCTACGCGGCAATCCACTCCCGACGCATGATCAAACCGAGAACTGCGCGACCACTTGAAGCATGCCAGCGAGCGGTGATCTTCGACTACAACGACGTGGCCGCGCGCATCGACGCCAGACCCTGGAGGTGGAATACCATCGGTGCTGGTGCTCGCCATGCCGGACCTCTCGAGACCGGGGCGTGCCAGTCGGCATTGCTGCCATTCCCGAGAAGTTGCGGAAGAGCATCCGCGGCATCGTACCCATCTACGACACCCGCATCGACCAGGACCGGCTCCGGATGCTGTGTTTGCACATCACCGAATCATCATCAGTCAGCACTACACTGGTGCCGACGACCTGATCGAGCTGGACATCTCCGCGCGCGACTCGATCTTCAAGGTAGGCGAGGACGAACTGGCGCGGCACCGCGCAGCTTCGCATCGGCCTACCGCCATCTCGCGCCGGCTTCGGCGCCTTGTTCCAGGGCGCGCCTCCGCCAACATCGATTTCGGTTTCTCGGCAACAGCACCCGCGCCGAGCCGATTCACTGAGTTGCTGGCTCGGCCGGGTCGGCACCGGTGCGCACTACATCACCCAGCCCGCCAAGGCATACTGGTGGTCGAGTTCGTCGCCGTCGATCGTTGTGCGGGCACCGCCACCGTCCCGTGTCTGTTCGCGGCTGTTTGCCTTGCCGTCGCGGTCGCACAGTTGCAGCAGCAACGGCTTGATGCCCGCGTCCAG
>CAVZMJ010000017.1:0-42100 GCA_963776315.1 uncultured Acidobacteriota bacterium | reverse complement strand
CTATCGGAAGTCATTCGGAGCTCACGCCAGTTTTCCGGGTCCGTGGCCGTCTTGTCACCGGGTCCTGGGCAAGCTCGCTGGAGCCCAAGGCAAGAAGCGAACCACGCCGGCACTCATTGAGCGCGACAGAGACAATTGGCGAAATCGCGTTGAGGAACGCAGTCTGGCGCTGATGTCGAGTGGTCAGCGGGCACGGCTGGCAAGAGACGGCGGGGACGGTCCCGCTACCAGATTGGTGATTATTCCCCTTTGTGCTGAAAATCCCCCATCAGCCGAGCCCAGTCGGGCTGCTCGGGCCCATTCTCCAGTGTTCGTCGGCGTGGGAGGCGCCTCGACATCGTGCACGTGCTGCGAGCCCCGCAGCAGCAGCATGCGATGTCTGTGTCGCGCCGAGATCGCGAGACGCACGGTTGACAGGATCATCGGTACCCAACCAAAGCACGAACGCGGCCCCAGGCGAGTGAGCCCGGATCTGTCGCGGTAAGTGTTCACGGCTCAATGGGTTGCGTGCCTGCGGGCGGGCTCGGAATCGCGTCGGGCAAAACCGGAAGTTCCGAAATACCGGGAGTTTCCTGATTAGGCGTGACATAGAATTGCGTCGAGCCCGAGCATTCATGCGGAACGGTCTTTCTGGCACCGACCTAAGCGCCTTTGAGCGGCTTCTCACGGAAATCTCCACCCGATTCGTCAGCGTCGCCGCCGCGGACGTGGATGCCGAGATCACGGCCGCGCTACGATCGCTTGTCGAGTTCCTCGCCATCGATCGGAGCACCCTGTTTCAGTGGTCCGCCGACGGCCGGCTTCTGGAGAACACGCATCAGTGGGTCGTCGAGGGATGCAACCCTCTGCCCCCATTTGTTCCGCAGGAGGCCCTGCCATACTCCTTTCGCCGCATCCTCGAGGGACACCCCTTCTGGCACTCGAGCCTGGATGACCTTCCTCCTGAAGCGGCGGTCGACCGCGCATTCTTCGAGAAGCACGGGCCAAAGTCGAACCTGTCGTTTCCGCTCGTCGCGGGAGGATCGGTCGTCGGGGCGCTCGGATTCGGCGCCGTACGACAAGAGCGACAATGGCCGGAGGTCCTGAGGGATCGTCTCTCGGCCGTGGCGCACGTCTTCGCGAACGCACTCGCGCGCAAGCGATCCGATCTCGCGCTGCAGCAGGCCTACGCGGAGGTCCTGCAGCTCAAAGAACGGCTCGAGCTCGACAACCAGTACCTCCGTCAGGAACTCGCGAACGAGGCGGGCGACGATGCGATCGTTGCGCAGAGCGAGGCGATGAGAGCCGTGCTGCGCGAGGTCAGGCGGGTGGCCGCCACGGATTCAACCGTGCTGATCTGTGGCGAGACGGGCACGGGCAAGGAACTCCTCGCGGAAGCCGTGCATCGGGGCAGCAAGCGCAAGGATCGGTTGCTGGTCCGCGTCAATTGCGCCGCGTTGCCCGGTCCGTTGATCGAAAGCGAGCTCTTCGGCCGCGAGAAGGGTGCGTACACGGGCGCGTTGTCCAGGGAGAGCGGACGGTTCGAGGTCGCCGATGGCGGCACGCTGTTCCTCGACGAAGTCAGCGAGATGCCGCTCGAATTGCAGGCCAAGCTGCTGCGAGTCCTCGAGAGCGGCACGTTCGAGCGGCTGGGCAGCAGCCGAACCGTGAAGGTCAATGTCCGCCTGGTTGCGGCCAGCAATCGCGACCTCGGCGAGGCGGTCCGCGAGCACCGGTTCCGCAACGACCTGTTCTTCCGCCTGCAGGTGTTTCCTATTCAGATTCCCCCGCTGCGCGACCGCCGTGAAGACATTCCGCCGCTCGTCTGGGCCTTCATCAGGGACTTGGGCCGGCAGCTCGGCAAGGTCATCGAGACCGTCCCACGCCGATCGATGGAGGCGCTTCGGAGCTACTCCTGGCCGGGCAATGTCCGTGAGCTCCGCAACGTCATCGAGCGGTCGATGATTCTGACCGACGGGCCAACGCTGCACGTTGCCCTGCCCGATGGCGTCGGGGCGACCGCGCTGGAGCCGGCGCTGACACTCGAAGACGTCGAGCGCCGTCACATTCTCGACGTGCTCGGGCGAACGGCATGGCGCATCAGCGGCGCCCGTGGAGCGGCTCGCATTCTCGCCGTCAAACCCACCACACTCGAGTCCCGCATGAAGAAGCTGGGCATCGAACGGAAGCAGCTCGCGGTTCAGCCTCCCTCCTGATCACGCGAGGTGAAGGTCCTTGTGGATCGCGCCGTTCCGGCGGTGACGTTCCTCCTCTTGCTAAGCGCCTTCACTTCTTCGGGAGGCCAGGCCCGGCATCAGCGTGGCCGATCCGGCCGGGCCCGCCTGTGAAATGATACCTATATGACCCTTCGCACCCGCGCATCAATCCCCCTGCTGACCCTGGCGATCGCCGCGACGACCGGCGTCGGCCGCGTCAGCTCAGCGCGCCGTCACGACCGGTCCCCAGAACGCGCCGCTGACCGCGGCCGTTCCCGTCGACCCGCGGATCACCGTCGGCACGCTCCCCAACGGCTTGCGCTACTACATCCGCAAGAATCAGCAGCCGCAGGGCCGCGCCGAGCTCCGGCTCGTCGTCAACGCGGGATCGATTCTCGAAGACGACGATCAGCGGGGGCTGGCGCACTTCGTCGAGCACATGTGCTTCAACGGCACGCGCCACTTCCCGAAGCAGGACGTCGTCGCCTTCCTGCAGTCGACCGGCATGCGCTTCGGCGCGCACATCAACGCCAACACGAGCTTCGACCAGACGGTCTACCAGCTGCAGATTCCCACCGACAATGCCGCCGTCATCGATCGGTCGCTGCTCATCTGGAAGACTGGGCGCACGCCGTCTCGTTCGATCCGGAGGAGATCGAGAAAGAGCGCGGCGTCATCCTCGAGGAGTGGCGGGTGGGCCTCGGCGCCGGCGCGCGGATGCTCGACGCGCAGCTTCCCGTCCTGCTCAAGGACTCCCGCTACGCCGAGCGCCTGCCGATCGGAAAGCCCGAGATCATCCGGACGTTCCCCGCCGATCGCCTGAAGAAGTTCTACACCGACTGGTATCGGCCCGATCTCATGGCCGTCATCGCCGTCGGCGACTTCGATCCGGCGGCGATCGAAACGCTCATCAGGTCGCACTTCGGCGCGATCCCGCCCGCCGCGTCGCCGCGGCCGCGGCTGATCTACGACGTGCCCGATCAGCCCGGCACCACGGTATACCGTCGCGACCGACACCGAGGCCACCGTCACGACGGTCAGCGTCTCCAGCATGATGGCCGCCCGCGATCAGACGACCGTCGGCGCCTACCGGCAGCAGACGATCGAGCGGGTGTTCAGCGGCCTGCTGTCGGCGCGCTTCGCGGAGATGGCGCAGAAGCCGGACGCGCCGTTCCTGGATGCGGAGACCAACCGTGGCCTCTTCGTGCGATCGGCCGAAGCGACGACGCTGAACGCGCTGGTCGCGGACGGCGGCGTCGAGAAAGGCGCTGGCGGCGCTGTTCACCGAAGCCGACCGCGTCGCCCGGTTCGGCTTCACGCAGACCGAGCTGGACCGCTATCGCCTCGGCTTCATGCAGGCCTTCGAGCAGCTCGCCGCCTCCAACGACGAGCACACCTCGCAGTCGCTGGCCGACGAGTACATCCGCAACTTCATGCAGCAGGAGCCGATTCCCGGCATCGCCTACGAGAACGGCCTGGTCCAGCGGTTCCTGCCGGAGATCACGCTCGCCGACATCAACAGCCTGGCCCGCGACTGGGTGCCGGATCGCAACCGCGTCGTCGCGGTGAGCGCGCCGAAGAAGGCGGGCGTCGCCGTGCCCGACGAGGCGAGCGCTGGCCGCGGTCATCAAGGGCGCCGGCGGCGGCGCGCTGACGGCGTACGTGGACGCGGTCAGCACGCGGCCGCTCATCGAGACGCTGCCCAAGCCGGGCGCCGTCGCGAAGACGCGTGACGAAGACGCCGGGGATCACCGAGTGGACGTTGTCCAACGGCGTGCGCGTCGTGCTCGCGCCGACGACGTTCAAGCAGGACGAGATCCTCGTCCGGGCCTTCAGCCCCGGCGGCACCTCGCTCGCCGACCGATCGGGACTTCGTCGCCGCCGAAACCGCCGACCAGGTCGTGTCCCAGGGAGGTCTCGGTGCGCTGACCGCGATCGATCTGGGCAAGAAGCTCGCCGGCAAGACCGCGTTCGTGCGGCCCGACATCGACGAGATGTCCGAGGGGCTGCAGCGGCCGCGCCTTGCGCCGCGATCTGGAGACGATGTTCCAGTTGATCTACCTGACGTTCACGCAGCCGCGCGCCGATCCGGAAGCGTTTCGCGCGATGACCGGGCAGCTGACCGCGGCGCTGGCCAACCGCGAGGCGCTGCCGGACACCGCGTTCGAGGACGCGCTCAACGCCGCGGTCAGCCAGGACCACCTGCGCGCGCGGCCCATGAGCCCGGCGCTCGTCGCGCAGATGAACCTGGACACGTCGCTGGCGTTCTACAAGGATCGCTTCGCCGACGCGAGCGACTTCACGTTCGTGTTCGTCGGCAGCTTCGATCTCCCGACGATCAAGCCGCTCGTCGAGCGGTATCTGGGCAGCCTGCCGGCGCTGCACCGCAAGGAGAGCCGGACGGGACGTCGGCATACGGCCGCCGACAGGCGTGGTCGAAAAGGACGTCACCAAGGGGAGCACGCCCAAGAGCGAGGTCGGGCGTCGTCTTCAGCGGCCCGTTCCAGAACAACCAGCGAAGAATCGCGCTGATCTTCCGGGCGATGGCGAACACGCTCGCCGGCAACCTGCAGCGGGTCCTGCGAGAGGATCTTGGCGGCACCTACGGCGTGAGCGTCGTCCCGGATTTCACGAAACGGCCGATCGAGGAGTACCGCCTGACGATCACGTTCGCCTGCGATCCCGCGCGCACGCAGGATCTCGTCAAGGCGCTGTTCGCGGTGATCGACGACTTCAAGACCTCCGGCCCGAGCGCAGGCCAGGTCGCGGACGCGCAAGCGGCGCTGCGGCGGGATCTCGAAACCGACAGCCGGCAGAACGGCTACCTGCTGAATCAGCTGGCGTTCGCGTATCAGTACGACGAACCGGTGCCGGACCCGGCGACGCTGCGCGGGCTCTACGATCAGCTGACCGTGCCGCTCGCTGCGCGACGCGGCGCGTACGTATCTGGACACGAACCGCTACGTGAAGGTGGTGCTCCTGCCGGAGGCGAAGTAGCAGAGGATTTGCTGTCAGTCCGGGGCACGCACGGCCCAGCGCAACTTCGCGGACGAGGCGCGCCGGTTCGCGCGCGTTTCTTCCATCGTGGCGCGAATGACCTCGTCGGCCACCGCCGCATACACGCCCGCCCGATAGCCAGCCTGGAACGCCTTCTTCACGCGCCGGTCTTCGCCGGAGTGAAACGTCAGCATCACGACGCGGCCGCCGGGCGTGAGGCACTGCGGCAACGAGCGCAGCAGCCAGTCGAGCGCGGAGAACTCGTCGTTCACCGCAATGCGCAGCGCCTGGAACGTCCGGCGGACGGACATCTTCACGTCGGTCTTCGGCAGGTTCGGCACCGCCGTGGTGAGCCCGGTGCGCACCAGTCGCTCGAGGGTGTGCGTCGTGTCGATGGGCTGCCGCTTGAGGAGGCTGGCGATGAGCGCGGCATGCGGTTCGTCGGCGTTCTCCTTCAGCAGGGCCGCGAGCGTCTGCTTCGCTCGACGCGCGCGAGCAGTTGCGACGCGGATTCGCCGCGCGACGGATTCATCCGCATGTCGAGGGGGCCCGGCTCTTTGTAGCTGAAGCCGCGATCGGGATTGTCGAGCTGCATCGAAGACACGCCGAGGTCGACGAGGATCAGGTCAGCGGCCGGCGAGCCCTTCGGCGGCGAGCACCTGCGGCAGACCGGCGAAGTTCTTGTGGTGCGCGACGAACGTCTCAGGGCCGAAGCCGGCCGCGCGAAGCGAGGCTTCCGTGCGCGGCAGCTCGAGCGGGTCGACGTCGAGTCCGATGAGCCGCCCGCCGGGCTGCACCCGTTCGAGGATCGCTCGCGCATGCCCGCCCCCGCCCAGTGTGCAGTCCACCGCGACATCGCCAGGCCTGGGGCGAAAGCAGCGAAGGACTTCCTCCACCATGATCGGCCGGTGCGTGCCTGCCGGAGTCTTGCCGGACGCGAGGATCTTCTGCACGTCCGCGGCGTATCGCTCCGGGTTCAGTTCCTTGTACTTGTCGTGGAACGCCCGCGGGTTCCGCCCGGGGTATCGCGGGCGCCGCTTGTGCGGCTTGGTTTCTTTCGGTGGTTTCAGCAATGTGACCAGGTGTTCTCATAGTATTAGCGAGCCGGCGGCTGGTCGCGCAGCCAGCGAATCGTGTCCGTCAGCGTTTCCTGGAGCGGTCTCGGCGCCCAGCCGAGCTCCTTGCGGGCCTTTGCGGTGTCGTACCAGGCGTAGCGTCCCAGAATCTGAAGCACATCTCCAGTGATCTTCGGAGGCGTTCCACGGATCTTGCTCACGAGCTCGAGCGCGCCGACGAGGACCTTCACCAGGACGGCCGGCGCCGCGAACCGCGGCGCGCGGACGCCGGTCATCGTCGCCACCTGTTCCATCAACTGGTTCGCCGTGACGTTCTCGCCGCTCAGCAGGTATCGCTGTCCCGATCGGCCCCGCTCGCCAGCCAGGATCATCCCGTGCGCAAAGTCGCGGACGTCGAGCGCGCCGAAACCGACGGCCACCCTGGCCGGCACTTTGCCCGCCATCAGCGCCTGGAGCAGCTTGTTGGCTGGTGCACCCGAAGGATCCTCCGGGCCGAATGTCAGCGAGGGACAGACGGTCATCACCGCGAACTGCGGTGAGGCTTGCGAGAGCGCGTCCAGCTCGACCTGGCGGCGGAGCTTGGCGTAGGGCAGGTCCAGGGCATGCTGCGACCAGTCTGCCGACTCGTCGAGCGGCACCGGCTGGCGATTGACGCCGATGGCCAGGGCGCTCCCGGTGACCACGGCGCGCTGGACGCCGCCGGCGGCCGCCGCCTGCAGCAGAGACCGCGTGCCCTCGACGTTTGTCCGCTGCATCTCCTCGAGCGCCGCCGCTCCTCCGCCGACGCTCACTTTGAAGGCGAGGTGGAGCAGTGTGTCGACACCGGTGCAGGCAGCCCGCAACGCCGCCGCCTCGTCGAGATCTCCGGAGCACCGTTCCACATCCAGGCCCTCGAGCACCTCGAATTTGCTGCCGGGACGCTCGAGCACGCGTGGGCGGATGCCGGACTGATTCAATCGCTTCGCAACGTGGTACCCCAGGAAGCTGGTCGCGCCGGTGACGAGAATCGTGTTCATCGTGGAGTTCTCCCCGTTTGGCCGTCCCCCTGGATATTTAATGACATTAACGACATTAACGACACGCGCGTCCACAACGAACGTAAATGAAGAGTCTGGTGTGCGAATTCCTGGCACAATCACTTGTCTCAGTTTGGGGCGTGCCCGGCCAGCCCATCAACTCGCCGGCTCGCGCGTCGCCGCCGCGCTTTGGTGCTCCTTCAAGGTAGGAGTGTTCTGACATGCGACTCTCGTTCGACGTCAATCCCGCGCGCGCCGACGGACGGTCGGCGCGCCTTGCGCCCGATCCGGCCACGCCGGACCTCCGCTTCCTTGGCGCGGACACTGCCGTGGCATTGCAGTCCTTCTTCGCCACCGTCGACCGAATCGTCGCCGACAACCCCGTGGCCGTGGCGCGGTTGCAGGAGCTGGCCGGCAAGGCGCGGTCGGCGCCGCTCACGGAGGCGGAAACGGAGGAGCTCGAGTCGCTCACCGGCCAGGCATTGCGTCAGGGGCGGGCGGTTGGCGCCGTTGTCGGGTTGTTCCTGAAGTTCAAGCCGTATCCGATGCTCGAGGAGATTCGGCAGAAGGGGAAGCTCTTTCAACCGCTCTTTGGTCCGGTGCTCGTCGTCGACGGCAACTCCGTCCGCGAGGTGTTCGAGCGCAATCAGGAGTTCACGGTCGAGCCCTACGGCGTCGAGATGACGAAGGTCATGTCCCCGCTTCACAACGGCGGCTTCAGCACTTTCGTCCTGAGCACGGACGACAACGCGTCCTACGAGCCCGACAAGCGCCTGCTGTCGCTGGTGTGCAACCGCGGCGACGCCGACCGGATCGTCGACGTCGTTCACAAGGAGTGCGTGCGTCGGATAGGAGATGCGGTGACGGCCGCGCGCTCCAGCGCGTCGATGGCGGCCGGCCCGATGACAATCGACGTCGTGGCTGCCGTGGCCCGCTATGTGCCGGTGACGCTCGGGCACAAGTATCTCGGCGTTCCGGTTGCGGCCGAGCCCGGCTCGTTCGAGCTGACCGCGGAGATGCTGACGTATTACGGATCGCCGATCGACGGCCAGGTCGAGACGGCGCTCGGGGCCGGCGACGGCATCATCCCGGACGAGCGGCTGATGTACCTCTGGATCAAGGCCGCCTTCCGGCATTTTTTCAACAACGTCCAGAAGGACCCGGCCGTGCAGGTCGATGGACTGCGCGCCTGCCGCCAGCTGCTCGCGTACCTGTTGCGCGAGGTGGGCATCCAGCGCCAGCGGATACTCGACGGCCAGTCGATCGACGACACGATGCTCGACGCGGCTGGTGCACTTTCAGTTGGGCCGTTCCACGCCGACGGTGGAGCGGCCGCTCGATCTCGACTCGAGGCTGGTCAGCGACCTGCGCATCGCCGAGAACGTCATGGGGACGATCGTCGGAGCGGTCGCGGGTCAGGAAGAGGCGACGTGCCGGGTCATCGATTCTCTCCTGCGGCTGCGCGAAGGCGAGTATCGGACGGCCGGCCCGGGGCGCTACCGATACGGCAGCTTCGCGGAAGCCAGCCGGCTGGCGCACGACGTCCTGAGCGGGACGAACGTTCGAGAGAGCCGCGCCGAGCTGCACAAGTACTTCCGCGAGGCGCTCCGGTTGCAGCCGCAGGGCGAGGTCCTGCTGCGGAAGTGCGCGCGGGACGGGGCTCGGATCGCGGACAGCCGGCCAATCCAGGCGGGCACGCCGGTCTTCGTGTCTCACGGTTCGGCGATGAGGGACGTCCCCGAGCCCGACGCCTTCATCCTCGACCGCCCGCGCGAACACTACCTCCAGCACGGCTGGGGCCGGCATACCTGCCTCGGTCAGTACGTTTCACCCGTCGTCATCGTCGAGTCCCTGATCGCCGTGCTCGGACTTCAGGCTTTGACGCGGCCGCAGCCGCGAGCTGGCGAGTCCGCCTTTCCGTTGGAGCGGCGGTTCGGCAGGTTACAGCTCGACGACCAGGGCCTCTACGCGACGACCTTCTCGCTCCAATTCGCCGACGCAGGCACGACACGGCAATTCTGGCCCGTCGGCCCCCCACGGTAGCTGGTGATGCGCCGCTTACCGGCAGTCGAACGAGACCTCGTCGTCCTGCGGCCGCTTGTTGTGACCCTCGAGCTTGCGCAGGACCTCCTGCGTGACGCGGAGGTGGAACGCACGAATGCGGGCGAGCGCCCGGTGACTCTGCATCGGAATGCGCGACAGGTATTCCTCTCCGCGCGTGTTCACAACCCAGTCGTTGCCCGGAAAGGCGGCACCGCCCTGGAAGAGCGATGGCGCACTGTTGACGATCGGCGTGTACTCCACGCCGAACTCCGCCGCCGCCTCGACGTAGCCGGCGATGAACCGCTCGTCTTTCACATTAGATTGCAGAGAGAGATAGGCTCGGCCGAACTGCGTGTAGCCGCTCGTGTCGGTCAAGAAGAGCTCGGGGTCGATGCGGCCCACCGCTCTGAACAGCGCCGCCGACCTCGCGATCGATGGCGGCGTGTCGAAGTTCAGGACGACGTAGTTCGCGGGGAAATCGAAGCTCGAGGGATTGTCCGCGTCGAGCAGAAAGGCACTGCCCTGCGACATCACGTAGCCGAGGCTGTCGGTCAAGATCTTGATGTCGCCAGCGCTCGCCCGGTTCGGGCCGTCGTCGATCACCGTGTAGACGAAGGAGGGATTCGTGCTGCCCGCAAACCCGCCCGCGCCGACCGCAAAGTGCGTGTTCAGATCGTTTATCGTCGTGATGGCGCCAGTCGACGACAGCGCTTCCACGACGCGGCTGACGATGCCGCACTGGAGAAGTCGATTGGCAAAGGCCTCGCGGACCTTCAGCGGTTGATCCCGGAGCGGCGTCGTGTCGATCACGGCGGGATTGGCGAGCGGCTCGACCGACCCGTACGTGTTGGCCTGCAACGCAGCGCCGAGCGCGAAGGACAGAACGATCGCCACGCAAGCTGCTCTGATTCTCATGGCCTGTACCTCCATCGACTGAAATGGCAACGAACTGGGGAGTGTAGTTCAGCCGAGTAACGGTCCGGAGGGTTTTTGCAGCGATGCGTTCCAATTCGCACGCAACCTGAGCCGTGGCACGCGGATCGTCGCACAGCAGTCTGAGGAGGCGTTCATGCCGAAGCAAGCACCGAGGTCAGCAGCTCGCGCCAGAAGCGCGAGGCGCACGCGCGTTGCCGCCAGACGAAAGTCCGTCAGGAAGCCAGCTCGGCCGGACTTGAATCTGCCAGACGACGAATCACACGTCGATGGCTGCGACCTCGACTTCAACGAGAGCGACGCCACGCCTGATGAGCAACTGCCGGAGTCAAGGGGCGGCGTTGAAACTGTACGAAGACCGCAACGGCGAACGGTACGCCAGCGGAGGTGACGCCGTGGCTTTTACACTCACCTGGTTGCCAACGGTCTTGCTGGATGCGGGTCTGAGAGTAGCGGAACAGCCGGGCTGGCGCACCCGCGGGCGAGGGGATGTCGGAACCATCGAAGGCGTCATCTGTCACCACACCGCTGGACCGAGGACAGGAAACATGCCCAGCCTCGGAGTGGTGACCAATGGACGGCCGGACTTGGCTGGTCCCCTGTCGCAACTCTGCCTTGGCCGGGACGGCACGTTCTTCGTGGTTGCCGCCGGCCGGGCCAACCACGCCGGAGCCGGCAACTGGCAGGGTGTCACGACCGGGAACAGCAGCTTCATCGGCATCGAGGCCGAGAACACCGGTCAGACAATCGGTCCGAACGCCGATCCGTGGCCGGACGTGCAGTTGGACGCGTACCGCAGAGGCGTCGCGGCGATCCTCGAGAAGATCAGGGCGAACGCGATCATGTGCTGCGGCCACAAGGAATACGCGCTGCCTGTCGGGCGCAAATCGGATCCCACGTTCGACATGCGGGACTTTCGACTTCAAGTCGCCGCGATCATGGCCGGGACCGCACCACTTCCGTCAGTGATACCCGCCGTAGACGCCGACAACCGGCCGACGCTACAACGCGGCGGCGAGGGTGAGCTGGTTAGGCAGATTCAGACACGGGTCGGTGTCGCGGCGGACGGGAGGTTCGACGCTCGCACCGAAGCGGCTCTCCGGCAATTCCAACGCGACCATGGCCTCGTGCCGGACGGCATTGCCGGTCCGCGCACGTGGGCGACGATCGTGGAGAGCTAGCAGCGCGCGCCGGTCGTCTGGTGAGAGCGCGTACGCTCGCGTCAGCATCGCCACTTGCGGGGGAGGGGACACGTGAGTATTCTTGGCCCCTCATGTTCATCCAGGGAACGGGAACGGCCGAACGCACCTACGACGCCATCGTCGTCGGGTCTGGCATCAGCGGCGGTTGGGCAGCGAAAGAGCTGACCGCGAAAGGGTCTCAAGACCCTCGTGCTCGAGCGCGGGCGCGACGTGAAGCATCCCGACTATCCGACCGCGATGATGGACAGCTGGCAGTTCGCCGGCCGCACCCGGCTGTCGCGCGCGGATCTCGCCAAGCAGGAGAAGCAGGACCGCACCGGCTACACGACCCACCCCGCGTCGGCGCACTGGTTCGTCAACGACGTCGAGAATCCTTATTCCGAAGTCCAGCGCTTCGACTGGATGCGCGGCTACCACGTCGGCGGACGGTCGCTCCTCTGGGGACGGCAGTCGTACCGCTGGAGCGACCTCGACTTCGAGGCCAACGCGAGGGATGGCCACGCCGTCGACTGGCCGATTCGCTACAAGGACATCGCGCCGTGGTACGACTACGCCGAGCGCTTTGCCGGGATCAGCGGCAGCCGTGACGGCCTGTCGCAGCTGCCCGACGGCCAGTTCCTGCCGCCGATGGCCATGAACTGCCTCGAGGTCCAGGTGAAGGACCGCATCGCCAAGGCCTTTGGCGGGCGGGCGATGATCATCGGGCGAGCGGCGAACCTGACGCAGCCGCACAACGGTCGCGGCACCTGCCAGTACAGGAATCGCTGCATCCGCGGGTGCCCGTTCGGCGCCTACTTCAGCAGCAACGCCGCGACGTTGCCAGTCGCCTACGCAACCGGCAAGCTGACGCTCCGACCGTTTTCCATCGTCACCGAGCTCATCTACGACGCCAAGACGCGAAAGGTGGCCGGCGTCCGCATCGTCGACGCCGAGACCAATCAGACGTCTGAGTATTTCGCGCGCGTGATCTTTCTCTGCGCGTCGGCCATCGCTTCGACGTTCATCCTGCTCAACTCGAAGTCGGATCGGTTCCCGAGCGGCTTGGGCAACGACAGCGGCGAGCTCGGCCACAACTTGATGGATCACCACTTCAAGGTTGGCGCCAACGGCCTGTCCGAGGATTTCGGCGATCGGTTCTACAAGGGCCAGCGTCCGAACGGTATTTACATCCCGCGGTTCCGCAATCTCGACGCGAAGTCTCAACAGAAGGACTACGTCCGCGGCTTCGGCTACCAGGGAAGCGCCAGCCGCGACAACTGGGCGCGCGGCATCAAGGAGCTCAGCTTCTTTGGCGCGGACCTCAAGGCCGATCTGATTGCGCCGGGCCCGTGGCGCTTCGGCATCGGGTCGTGGGGCGAGTGCCTGCCGTACCACGAGAACCGGATGTACCTGAACGACAAAGTGCGCGACAAGTGGGGGCTGCCGACCGTCACCTTCGATGCCGGCTGGAAGACCAACGAGCTCAACATGCGCAAGGACATGATGAACTCGGCGGCCGAGATGCTCGAGGCTGTGGGGCTCAAGAACGTCGCGCCGTTCGACGAGGGGAGCGCGCCGGGCTTGTGCATTCACGAAATGGGGACGGCTCGCATGGGACGCGATCCCAAGACCTCGGTGCTCAACGGCTGGAATCAGGTGCACGCGACGCCGAACGTGTTTGTCACCGACGGCGCGTGCATGTCGTCCGCGTCGTGCGTCAATCCGTCGCTGACCTACATGGCCCTGACGGCCCGTGCCTGCGATCGCGCCGTCAGCGAGATCAAGAAGCGGAACCTCTGAGCCTCCAACGATGATGCAGCCAACCGAACAGCCCGTCACGCCAGGAATCAGCCGGCGCGAAGCGATTCGTCGCGCGGCGCTCGCTGCCGGCGTGCTGCTGTCGGCCGAGTGGCTGTCGGTCGTCGACGGCGCCAGAGCGGGCGCGCAGGGGACGCGACTCACGCCGGCGCAGGCCTCGCTCGCCGGCGCGATCGCGGACCGCATCCTTCCGCGCACCGATACGCCAGGCGCGATCGACGTCGGCGTGCCGGCGTTCATCGACCTTCTCTATGGCGACTTCATGACCGCGGCAGAGCAGAAGATGCTCACCGATGGTCTCGACGCGGTTGACGCGGCCGCGAAATCGGCTGGCGGCGCGTCGTTCGTCACGCTGGCCGCCGATCGTCAGGACGACCTGCTGCGCAGCATCGCCAAAGCAGAAGAAGGGCGCGACCAAGGTTTCTTCCGCCTGATCCGGTCGGCCACCGTGCTCGGCTACTTCACGTCGGAGCAGGTTGGCAAGACCGTGCTGCACTACGATCCCATCCCAGGCGCGTACGACGGCTGCGTTCCGATCGATCAGGTGGGCAGGCGGAACTGGACGAGCTGAGGGCCAGTCGCCTTTGACACCCTGACCCCCGCCTGCGCCCCGATCAGGTAGGCAAAACGGAACTGGACGACCTGACAGCGCGTAAGGATCACGGAGCCTCATGGAACGACTGGCCCAGGATCTGCGCTTCGCTTTCAGGCTGTTCCGCAAGGATCGCGCGTTCGCGCTGACGACCATTCTCACCCTGGCGCTGTGCATCGGCGCCAACACCGCCATCTTCACGATCGTCCGTTCGGTGCTGCTGCGGCCGCTGCCGTATCCAGAGTCGGACCGTCTCGTCTTGCTCTACGAAGCGTTCCCTGGCGCCGGCGTCGAACGCGCCGGGACGTCTGTCCCCAACTACTTCGACAGGCTCCCGTTCACCGACGCCTTCGAGAGCCAGGCGCTCTACCAGAGCGGCGGTGTCGGCGTTGGCCAGGGCGCGGGCGCCGAGGGGGTGGCGTCGATGAGCGTGTCGCCATCGTTCTTCAACGTACTGAAGACGCCGGCGGCTCGAGGGCGCGGGTTCAACGAGGACGAAGGCACGCCCGGCAAGAACCGCGTCACGGTCTTGAGCTGGTCGTTCGCGAAGCGTCAACCCGGCGGCGTCGACGGCATCGTCGGCCGCGAGCTGGTGCTGAACTACGAGCGGTACACCGTCGTCGGGGTCATGCCGGAGACGTTTACGTTTCTCAATCCAGACGTCCGCCTCTGGGTGCCGCTGGCCTTTACCGCCGAAGAGCGCGCCGACGATCGGCGCTACAGTCAGAACCACGATGAAATCGCGCGCCTTGCCCCTGGCGCGACGCTCGCGCAAGCGCGGCAGAGACTCGATGCCCAAGCGGCGAGAAATATCGAGAACGCCGGGCCGTTGAAGTCAGCGCTCGTCAACGCCGGCTATCGCAGCGAGATCCGGTCGTTTTCCGCCGATCTCGTGCGCAACGTCCGATCGGCGCTCCAGCTGCTCTGGGGCGGCGTGGCGTGCCTGCTCCTCATTGCCGCGGTCAACATCACCAACCTCTCGCTCGCCCGCGCGACCGGCCGCTTGAAGGAAGTGGCGACGCGCCATGCGCTCGGCGCGGCCAGAGCCCGCGTGGTCCGTCAGCTGGTGACGGAAACGACGCTGCTGACGTTGATTGGCGGTGCGCTCGGGCTGGCGCTCGGCTACTGGAGCCTTGGCGCACTGAAGTCTCTGGGGCTCGCCGACATCCCGCGCGCGCACGAGATTCGCATGGACGCCGTCGTGGTGGTGTTCATTCTCGGGTCGGCGGTCGCACTCGGCGTAATCGTCGGCGCCGTGCCGGCCATGCACCTTGCGGGCGTCAACCTCAGCGTCGTTCTGCGCGAGGACGGCCGAACGGGCACGGCCGGCCGCGGCGCACGCGCCATACGCAGTGCCCTCGTCGTCGCGCAGGTCGCCTTGGCGTTCGTGCTGCTCATCGGCGCCGGGCTCCTCATGGCCAGCTTCCGAGCGCTGCTCAACGTCGATCCAGGATTCAGAACAGAACACGTGTTGACGGGTCGAGTGTCGCAGCTCGCGGCGCGCTATCCAGACGACAATGCGTTGCGGTCCTACTCCAGCCGGGTGCTTGAGCGCATTCGTGCGCTGCCTGGTGTCGAAGCCGCCGGTGCCACGAGCTTTCTGCCGTTCAGCTGGGACAGCAGCAGCAGCGTGATCATCCCCGAAGGGTACGTGATGGCGCCGGGAGAGTCCGTGGTTTCGCCCAACCAGTTGTACGTGACGCCGGGTTATCTCGAGGCGCTGCGCGTTCCGCTCAAGCAGGGGCGGTTCTTCACGGAGGGCGACACGGTCAACGCCCCCGGCGTCGTGATCGTCGACGAGCAGCTCGCGCGGAGGTTCTGGCCGAAGGCGGATCCGATCGGACGCCGCATGTATCTGCCGCAGTCGCCAGAAGACGTCGCCAAGCCGGGCCCCAAGGTCACCTGGCTGCAGGTCGTCGGCGTCGTCGCGAGCATCAAGTTGAAAGGTCTCGTCGAAGAGGGCGAGAACGCGCGGGTCGGCGCGTTCTACATACCGGCCGCGCAGGACCCGCCGCGCAACATCGCGCTCGCGATTCGTTCGGCGAGCGATGACGTCACGGCCACCAAGGCCGCGGTCGAACGCGCGGTCACTGAGGTCGATCCCGAGGTCCCGCTCTACGACAGCTTCGCGATGCGCGAGCGTGTCGACCGATCGCTCGACACCCGCCGCGCGCCGATGCTGCTGCTGGGCATGTTCGGAGGCGTCGCGCTGCTGCTCGCATCGCTCGGCATCTACGGTGTGCTTGCCTATCAGGTCGGGCAGCGGACGAGGGAAATCGGCATCAGGATCGCGTTGGGCAGCGACGCCCGCGGCATTCTGCGGCTGGTCCTGCGCGAGGCGGTTGGGCTGGTGCTGATCGGGCTCGCCGTCGGCATGGCCGGCGCGATCGCGTTGCGCGGCGTGATCGCGTCGCAGCTCTACGGTGTCGGCGCGTTCGACCCGCGAGTCATCGGCGCGGCGACCGTCGTGCTCGCGGCTGCGGCGCTCTTCGCCTGCGCCGGTCCCGCGCGCCGTGCGGCCCGCGTCGATCCGGCGGTGACGCTGCAACCGTAGCCGGGGCGTTCAACTCAACGGTCGGCGACGGATAGCTGCGGCGTGACGCGCTGAAAAGCGAAGCCCTTCGCGTCAACTCCAGTCATCAGGACGCGAAACTCCGTCGCTGGCAGCGTGACGTCGGCCGCGTAGGTCCTGCGCGTGGCTGCCTCCTGCTCCAACCTGAGCTCGACAGTCGCCAGCGTCGCCCCACGCATCGAGATGAAGTGAAAGCCTACCTCACGGGGCTCTCCGCTCATTACGGCCTCGAGTTGCACTGGTTTTCCCAGGGGCGCCAGCCCCTTGATCGGCACACCGTTCTCGGCCAATGACACGCGTGTGAGCGCGAGCGTGGTCTTCGCGGCCACGATCACCGAGAAGAAGCCGCGCCCTGCCATCCTCACCTTCCACGTCCCAGGGCTCGGCGCCTTGATGGTGACGAGGCGAACCGCTTCGAACGCGTGATTGTCCACTCCGGGCGCATCGGCCCGAAGCTCGTCGCCTGCCGGCTGAAGGACGGCGACGAACTGCTGGCACTGAAGGGCCATGAAGAAGTACGCGCTTTCGATCGTCGAGTCGAGGGGGATCTCGAAGTCGTGCACGCCGTCGACCACCTGACCGCCGGCGCGAAACACGATTTCGCGGTGACCGCTCGAGGCCGACATGTCGTGGGCAGCCCCCGTTACTTCGTTCGGCGTGAAGAGCAACACCTTGCCGCCGGTTGCTTCGGCTGTGCGGATGAACGCAGGATCCACCTTCCCTGAGCATGGCCAGCCGAGCTGGTTCTTAGGCTGCTGATCCTGCGCATTCACCGGAAGCGATGGGCAGAGGACGAGGACGACGCAGGCGACCGTTCGGAGCAGCATGGTGCCTCTACGTTTCGGCCTGTCGGAGAGGCCTCACCAGACCTTGCAGACCGGCTCTCTGACCATCGGCTGGCCGGGCTTGCAGGAGAACGCCTGGCCGAACTCCGGCATGTTGCTGACGACGCCGTTGGTGCGGTACTTCTCCGGCGAGTGCGGGTCGGTGACCGCGCGCAGTCGCAGCGTCTCCGGACGCGAGTTCGCGCACCAGCTCTGGCCGTAGCCGACGAAGAAGCGCTGCGCCGGCGTCAGGCCGTCCTTGTCGGCGAGCGTCTTGCCGGCCGTCTCCGTCAGCCACGCGCGATACGCCAGGATCAACCCGCCCAGGTCCGCCACGTCTTCGCCGAGCGTGAGCTTGCCGTTCACGTGGACGTCGTCCACGGCGACGTAGCTCGAGTACTGATCGCTGATGCAGCTCGCCCGGCGCTCGAACTCCTTGCCGTCGGCCGTCGGTCCACCAGTCGCGCAGGTTGCCCCTGGCGTCGAAGCGGCGGCCCTCGTCGTCGAAGCCGTGCGTCAGCTCGTGGCCGATGGTGCCGCCGGTGTTGCCGTAGTTCGGCGCGTCGTCCATCTTCGGGTCGAACGCCGGCGGCTGCAGCACGCCGGCGGGGAAGTTGATCTCGTTCATCTGCGGATCGTAGTTGGCGTTCACCGTCGGCGGAGTCAGGTACCACTCGCCGCGGACGAGCGGCTTGCCGATCTTGTGACAGTTGACGGCTGACCTCGAACGCCATGGCGTTGGTGGCGTCGCCGAAGAAATCATCCGGGCGCGATCGTCACGCGTCGAGTAGTCGCGCCACCTGTCCGGATGTCCGATCTTGTTGGTCACGCCATGCAGCTTCTCCAGCGCCTGCGTCTTCGTCTCGGCCGACATCCACTCCAGCGACGTGATGTCCTCCTCCATCGCGGCCTCGATCTGGCTGCACCATGCGCAGCGTTCGCGCGCGCGTGTCCGCGGTGAAGTACTTCTCGACGTACACCTGGCCGAGCGCCTCGCCGAGATGACGATCCACGCGGCCGACGCAGCGCTTCCACCGCGGCTGCAGCTCCCTGCGCGCCGGTCAGCGTCCTGCTGAAGAAGTCGAAATCCGCGTTGACGAACGCGGCGCTGAGATACGGTGACGCGAGCACGCGCCGTGTGCCAGCGCAGGTACGTCTTCCAGTCGCTCAGCGGAACGGTCGTGAGCTGCTGTCTCGAGCGCTGTGAAGTAGCCGGGCGACGTGATGTTCAGGTCGGCGATCTGCGCCGATGCCCATCTGCTCGAAGTAGCTGTCCCACGGCCACGACGGCATCATCTCCGTCAGCCTCGCGCGCGGCAGGCGGTGATACGTGTTGTCGGGATTGCGCCGATCCACGCGCGACATGTGTCCCCTCGCCAGCTCCGTCTCGATGCGCAGGACCGTCTGCGCGCCGGCGGCGGCCTGGGCCGGCGTGTCACCGAGCAGCTGCAGGACGCGCGCGACGTGATCGACGTAGCTGCTCGCGCAGCGTCTTCGACTTCGCGTCGTCCTTCAGGTAGTAGTCGCGATCCGGCAGGCCGAGTCCGGCTCTGATCGACGGCGGCGATGGTCTCCGTGGAGTTCCTGGCGTCCTGTTCGGCTGCAAGGCCGAACAGCATGGAGCCACGGACGAGCATGCGTGCGTGGCTGTCGGCGACGATCCGCGCCATGTTCGGCGAGCGATCGTAATGTCGTCGATGGCCGTCAGCTGCGGCGCGAGCGGCGATGCCCCGCGCGCGTCGAGCGCCGGCTCGGCCATGCAGGCGCGGTAGTAGTCGCCGATCTTCTGCTGGTTCGGCGTCCGGGAGGCCGCACCGGCCCCCATCTGTTCGAGCAGGACGCGCAGCAGGGCGCGGTTCTCGTCCTGCATCTTCCCGTAGGTCGTCCAGGACGACTGGTCCGGCGGTATGGGGTTGTTCTTCATCCATCCGCCGCACGCGAACTGATAGAAGTCCACGCACGGATCGGCGGTGCGGTCCATCGCCGTCGGGTCGAGCGACGGCGTGTACGGCAGCTGCGGGTCTGCCGGTGCTGGGCCGGGTGGCTTGGCCTGTGTGAAGCCGCCGGCCTGTTCGGCCGACGTCCGCGCGGGCGCCGCGCCTTGGGCGATGAGCAACGCGGCAACGGATGTGACGCACACGCGAACGAGCAGTCTGGAGCGCATAGCGGATCCTACCGTATCGAGGCGCCGGGGACGTCGGGCCAGGCCGTGAATCGGGAATTGAGGCGACTGCGGAGGAGCCAACGGGGCCGTCGTTGACGATTGAGTAGCAAACTCGGCGCGGCGCGTCAGGTCGAGGCCGGCGTGGGTCGATCGTTGTTGCCGCCGCCGAAGATCTTCTCGTAGTCGGCGCGGCGCTTGGCAGCGCCGGCACGCGTGATGAGGAAGGGCGGCCTGAGCGTCAGACAGAGAACCATGGCGAACGGCCAGAAGGCCCTCAAGGCCTCGGAAGGGTCAGACAAGGCAAGGACAACGGCGACCACCCACCACCCCGCGCTCCACCCGCCGATTTCGCGCCGGTTCAGTCCACGCCAGGTGCTGCCAAACCACATCGTTCGAACCATGCAATAGACCATGCGAAAGCCGGCGCACACGACCCAGGTTCCCATGATTGTGTAGAACACAGCATCGGACGGTATCGGAGCGCCGGCCCGACCGAGCAGCACGCCTGTGAGCCAGGCGAGGCCCGCGCCCGCCGTGGCCGTGGCGAACCAGAATACCGAGACAGCCAGCCGTTCGAACCAGCTCGCGCGCGGAGTGGGCACGAAGCCGCGGCCGCCATTGTTCAGAAAGATGATATTGAGCGACACGGCCCACGGGGATAGGGGACGCCAACGGCACCAAGTGCCCCCACAGTCAGGATCACGAAAAGCGTGGCAACCGCCTACCGCGTGCCTTCGCCCTTTTTCAGCGTCTCGGCATATACCGGCGTGCCACTCCGGTCGATCAGGCTCACGGTCAACTGGGCCGCGTCGGCGTCGATGACGGCAAAGCCGTTCGAGCGGCTCGAGAAGATGGAGCGTTCGTACAGGCCGGAGATCGTAGAGGCTGGCGCCGCCCCCTCCCGCAACGTAGAAGCGCACGTTGCCCTCCGGTCGCAGCGCCTGAAGGTTGTGATCGTGCCCACAGATATAGATGTCTGCGCGATTGGTCAGCAGCGGCAGCAGCCTGGCGATGAGATCGGGCCGATCCTCGTACGCGCCTCCCGAGAAAATTGGATGGTGCCCGTAGACGATCTTCCATCGTGCCCGGCTGCGAGCGAGCTCCGTATCCAGCCAGCGCAGCTGATTCTCGGAAAGCGCGATGCTTTGTGTATCGAGCGCGAAGAACTGCACGGGGCCAGCCGAGAAGGTGTAGTAAGAGCTCGGCATCCGCCAGGTTGTCGTTTCTGGCGGAGTACAAGATTTCCGCCGCCGGGCTGTCGGGATGGCCCCAGTCGTGGTTGCCAAGCGCAGCATAGAAGGGGATGCCGAGCGGTGCGTAAATCTGCTCCCACTGTGTCTGCCATCGCGAGTCGGACGGACTCTCCATCCCGACACTGTAGAAGTTGTCGCCGAGCGTGATCCCGAGGTCGAACGGACGCGCCTGGTGATATGCGACAAGCGTCCTCCCCAGATCCTGCTGCGCATCCGAGCCCGTACCGAAATCGCCAAAGGCGACGACGCGTATGGGCCTATCGGTTGGTGAAGCGGTGAACATCGGTACCGGCGAGCGCAAGAACGCCGGCAGCATGGTTCCGCGTTCCAGGCTGAGCCAGCGTTCCTGTTCATCGAGGAGCCGGGGGAGCGCGGTGTCGTCCTTACTCGCGATCGCGGCACCGACCCGCCTGTTGAGCAGCGCGTTGAGACTGCGCATGCGCCACCGGCGCAGCGCCTCGAGCGCGGCCATCGAGACCTTTGGCTCGGCATCCGATGTCACCACACCTTCGATGAGCGCGGGCGTGTCCGGCATCGACATCCAGCGCGGATCGGCGGCGATGGTCTGCAGGATCGTCGTGCGCACGAGCGGCGACGCGTCTTTCGCCAGCTGCGCTTTCAGGAAGCTGTCTGCCGCGGGCACGCGAGCGAGCAACCGCGCGAGCGTCTGGCGCAGCACTTCCGCGGAGACGGTGAGGAATCTTTGTTGCTCGCCTGGCGTGGCCCGTACGTGCCTGCTCACGGGGGCGCGCCAATCGGACGGAAGGCGCGTCAACACCGGCTCGGACAGGACGACGGGCGCGGACGCGGAGTCGGGCTGCTGCCGCGCGTCCCCAGTTGCCTGGACGAGGAGCAGGGCTCCGGCAAGACCGAGTGCCTTCAAGTGATGTTTCATCGTCTCGGATTCCACCGCAAGACTATAGCGCTTCTGTAAACACCATTGACCCTGCCGGGCAGGCGTAGCCGCCGGCCCATCCGGCTCGTTGCAACGTCGTTACACGAACGACGCGTTCCTGAGACGTGCTGACGTTTCACTTATCCCGCACGGAGAACTCAACGATTTCACTCCAAGGTTAGAGGCGTAGTTCATGAAACGAAGAATGTGTGGCGTGTCCATCCTGGCTCTGGTTATTGGCTTACCGTCCGCGGACGTCGCGCTCGTGGCGGCGCCAGGGGCCATCGCGTTCGTGACCAACTCGAGCGACTCGGGTCCCGGATCCTTTCGTGCGTCGATCGAACGGGCCAACGGCAACCCGGCGATCACGACGATCCAGTTCCTCGGCCGTACGTCGACGGTCGAACTGGAGCAGACGGTGTGGTTCACCGGCCCGCAGCACCTGGCCATCAACGGGAGCGGAGCGACACTGGACGGATCGACAGCCGGTGGCCCGGCGTTCCGGACGACCGGCGGCGGAGATCTGACCGTGTCGAACCTCACCGTTCGCAATGCGCCGGCCGAGGGGATTTCGGTCGAGGTGCCATCGGCTGCCACCGGCACGGTGCGTATCCGGTTGGTCGCCGTCTGCATCATCGACAATGCCGGCCACGGCGTTCTGGTCAACGATCAGGACGATCCTGCCACTCCAATCGTCGAGGGCGAATCGGCCGCGTCACTCGACGTCTGGATCGTCGGCAGCCGCTTCGTCCGCAACGGCTATAGTGTCTCGGACCGTGACGGTCTGCGCGTGAACGAAGGCGGGAGCGGCGACCTCAAAATCACGGTGACGCTCTCGGAGGCGGAGGACAATGCCGCCGATGGCATCGAAGTCGACGAGCGTGGCGCTGGGGACGTCCGGGTCGACATGTTCGGGTCCCGCATCATGAGGAACGGCAAGTTCGATCCGGCCGATCTGGACGACGGCTTCGACATCGACGAGGCCGGCGACGGCAGCGTGCTCGGCAGCATCAGGTTCAGCGCGGCCAACGACAACTACGAAGAAGGCTTCGATTTCAACGAGAACGACGCCGGCGATCTCGCCGTCGACATGCTCCTGGTCGAGGCGAGCGGGAACGGCGAGGAAGGGATCGACTACGAGGAGGACGACGATTTCGCCGGCGGTGGCAATCTCATCGCCAGGATGGAGCTCGTCAGGGCCAATGGGAACCGGGGAGGCGACGCGGGCCTGAAGATCAGGGAAAAAGGCGATGGCAATCTCGACGTGACGCGTGAAGGGTGTCGAGACGTCGAACAACCTGACTGGCGGGATCAGCATTCGTGAGGATGCCGTCGGCACGCTGGTCGCGGACATCTCGCGTGCCACGAGCGTGGCCAATACCGGTCACGGCATCGACTTCGACCAGAACCGGTCCAGCGCGAGCGACCTGTCTGGCGTCTTGACCGCGACGGTGTCCCACGCGACCTCGTCGACCAACGGTGGCGCGGGCGTGCGCGCCGACTCGCAGACGCCCGGCGTGGGCACGCTGCTCTTGAAGACTGTCACTACGGACGGAAACGTCGGCGGGGCGACGACGGGTGCCAACGTCGTCGTGACGATTGTGCCCTGAGGATTGGGGGGCTACTAGTCGGGGTTCGGTTCAGGGTTCAAGGTTCAAGGTTCAGGGTTCGGGGTTCAGAAGCGCTCGCCGGGAGGAACTCTGGACGGGCCCTTCTTGCGCCTGACTACCTGGAGCTCAGCATCGGCTCGCTCTATTTGCAAGCAGCCGCAAGCGCGACGCGCGCCCGCTCGGCCGCCTGTTCAGCGGCGCTGTCCCGGGGTGTTCGTTGGTCCGCCGCTGCCAGCTCGGACATGGCCTCGTTGAGCAGCCCGAGATGGAAATCGATCCCACCGAGCAGGCCGCTGGTCGCGGGATCCAGTGAGGAGGCGAACGCCTCGCGGGCTGCTTCGGCGCCGCGGTCGAGCGTCATGAATCGGGCTTCGGACTTTGCCGGCGGCATTACGCCGGCGGTCCGCACGGTCCATACGTAGCCCATGCCTGCCGCGAGCACCCCTGGTGGGATGGCAAGCGGCGGCTGGTCGACGGTACGGGCAAACACCGGTTCGTCGTTGGTCGTGCGCACCTCGACGTCGTAGTGCGATGCGCCTTCGACGGGATCGAACCGAAGAACGGTCTGGTCGCGGAGCGTCACAACGGCCTCGCAGGGATTGAGCCTGGCGACGCTGCGGCCGCGAAGCCTCACGGCGCCGGTCGCGCCCGGCGTCTCGCCGGCGATAGGAGCCAACGAAACGAGTCGCGGCATCGCGGGCTCCTGCGTGACGGACCCGCGCAGCGTCGTCAGCGACGACGCTGCGAGCCTTGCGCGCGCGCCGCCACCGAGCGCGTAGCGGCGCCCATCGATCATGATGAGCTCGAGCCGCCCTTGGGCGGCGACGTCCACGACGCCGTCCTCCCTAATCCAGTCGTAGAGGGTCAGCAGTTGCCGGGCGCCACTCTTGGGAACGATCCAGGCGCTGCCCTTGATGGCTGAAACGATCGCGACGGGCTGGGGCGAAGGAGCCGCGGCGGGCGGCGACTGCAGCAGCAGCGACGCCACGCCGATCACGGGACCAAGGATCATCGCGTCTGTGACACCCTTTCCGGAGGCCCTGCCCACCGAGCGCGGATCATCAAGGCGACGCCGAACACCAGGGCCACGGCGAGAATCGGGCCCGCGACCGGCCACACAGTCCGTTCCGCAGCGAATACCGCAAAGGCTGCCGCAGCATACATCGCGATGAGTCCGATGGCCAGCGTCATCACCGGTACTAGCCGGCGTCTGGTCAGAACGGTGAATGCGAGCACACCAGATGCGAGGCAAACGCCGACAATCATTGGCCAGCGTCGCGATTCGTGAATGGGAAACCCATTGAGCATGGTGTTGACGATGAAGGCCTGAACGATCAGACCTGAGACCGGTCGGCCACCACTACTTCGTCCTGGTGTCGGCCGGTGCTCGTCGCCAGAACCTGTGAACTCGCCGCCCACCAGCACAACCCGATCGCGAAAGATTTCGGGGGCGCTGTCGGCGAGGCGGGCGACATCACGCCACGACACGCGGTGGAACTGGGAACTTTCCACTGTGTAGTCGATGCGATCTCCATCGCGATCCGGCAGAAGGGTTGCTCCGGCAGTCGATGCGGCGCGCGCTGACCACGTTGGTCGCAGCTGGCCCTCGGCATCGCGGTAGTGCAGCCGGGCATGGCGGGTCACGCCATCCGCATCAGAGTCGAGGTTGACGAAACCGAAGAGTGCACCGGCACGCTCCGATCCAAGAAGCTCGCTGACCAGGCCGGGCAAGCACTCTGGCCCGAGAACCGTTCCGGCGCCGGTGCTGACGGCGCCGAGTGTCAGTCTCTCCGCATGACGCGCGACGAGCTGGGCGAAGGGCGCCGAGCGTGACCACGTCTGGGGCAGCAGCAGGTCGACGGCGACCGATCGCGCTCCGGCATCGAAGACGCGGCTGAGCGTGGCGCCGAACTCGTCGGCGCGCAGCGCGAGCGGTCTCGCATCGGCGTCGACGTCCTGATCGCCCAGCACCACCAGCAGGATGGCTGGCTGTGGCGGCTGCAGGCTGACCGCCGCGAATCGAGCGTCGACGGTCGACCGCTCGACACGATCGAGTGGCGGTGCTGTCCAGAGCGGCGCGGCAAGCGCACCGAACACGCCGAGCGCGATCGCCGCCATCCTGCGCCGCGGATGTTCCCGGTCGCGCCATTCCCGCGCACGTGCGGCTCGATCCCCCGCGTCAATTGCCGCAATGGCGTGTCGAGCCGACGATGGCCGTTGGCTCGGCACCCCTTCAAGAAGGCGCATCACCGGCGAGTCGAGCTCGGCCGGTGTCTTGAGGCCGACTCGCGACGGCGGTGGCACGTTGCCGGGCGTTGCCGGGGTGGCTGAAGGCAATGTGCCCGTGAGCATCTGATACGCGAGGACGCCCAGGGCGTAGACGTCGCTCGCCGGGGTTGCCGGCTCGAAGCGGAAGAGCTCAGGCGCCATGTACGCCTGGGTCCCCGCCAGAATCCCGCGGTCGTTCCGTTGCAGGTTCAGCAGTTCGTTGTGTCCGTGGTCCGGCGATGGTGCCGGGTACGACGCGACCATCGTCGTGGCGTCGGCGCTGCCAGGCGGCGGTGGCAATGCGGGAGTAGGGATTGCGCGTCCGTTTCCGGGCCCGCTATGCGCGTCGGGCTGCACGAATTGGGCAAGCCCGAAGTCGAGGATCTTGATCGATTCGGTGCCGGTGTTTGAACGAGCGAGGAAGATGTTTGCCGGTTTCAGATCACGATGCATGATGCCGTGGTCATGGGCGAAGTCGACACCTTCGGCGACCTGCTCGAGGATACGTATGGCGTCCGAACGGTCCAACGGGTGCGATGCGCATCGCGTCGCGAGCGTCACGCCTTCGAGCAGCTCCATGACGAGGTAGGCCATGCCACGAGCCTCCTCGACACCGAAATCCATGACGTCAACGATGTGCGGGTGCTTCAGGTGGCCGAGGGCGGCGGCCTCGATTTGAAATCGATGGCCGAATCCCTCACCATCACCGGCAATGACCTTGATTGCGACCTGCCGGTGGAGATTGACATGCCGGCCACGATAGACAACCCCCATCCCGCCTTCACCAAGTCGCCGCTCGAGCTCGTACTTGCCGTCCAGCAGCCTGGGGCCGGAGATCGTCGGTTCGAGCGACGCACCGTCATCCGGGCATCGGTCGACTGCATCGTCGGCGCACGCGCGACAGAGTGGGCATTCCTTCAAGGGTCTTGGAAAGGTCCATCATATGTCGTGAACATCTGGAGGGCGCACGGCTGAGGCGTGACGGTGGGCACATTCGCCCAGACGAGCACTCCCGTGACCCGCTGCCGCGGAATCACGGGAGCTGCTGACGCGGTCCTGTTCAACCTACCGAATTCGGCGTCGAGCGCGGAACGTCACGGCCATGCCGGTGCCGAGCAGCAAAAGAGTTCCCGGTTCCGGCACCGGGGTAGTCGTAGGAAGTGCGGTCTCTACAGCGAATGGAGTGAGGTTGTTCCCTGGATTGAACCTCGTGATGTCGACACCGACGTGGGAGGTCGCCAAGATTGTCTGATTGAGGGTGGTCAGGAAGGTCTGGCTTGTCTGGGTCAGCTCATAGAAACCCGCCTGACCCGGTACGCCCTGCATCAGGAGCCGGATGATGCCCTGCTGGCTATTCGCGACACGGTCATCCCCATCAATGCTGGGGTCGCCAAGCACCGTCCAGCCAAAGTCGCTCAAACCGGCGAAAGCACTCAGGGGTCCGCACCCGACATCTGACGCGGGTCCGCACGTGAGCGGAAGGTCCGAAACACTCAGCAACAGATGTAGTGCCGTGATGTTGAGTCCGGCGAGGCCGCCCGGATCATCAGTCGTGACCTGGATCCCGAAGCCAATCGGCAGAAGACCAAAAACCGACGTGTCGCACCCCGGTGTGCCACCGCAGTCGTTGGCCATCGTGGAGACATCACCATTGTCATCCCAAATGATCGCGCCCTGCTGGCCCAAACCGTTGAATCCCATCCGCGAGGCTTCCGCGCGGCCACCCATGAACCCGATCATCAACACAACCAGCAAGGGTACGGTTCGTCTCATGAGACACATGAACGCCTCCACGTCATAAGAAAGAAAAGAGCGTCTAGGATAGACCGGGAGCCGGCCGCCAATTGCAAGGGGACCGCCAACGAGAACACTTGGAAATCAAAGTATTTGCTCGTCGAGCCGCCGCGGCAGATGACTTTTGTCTCGCTGAGAGCTAATTCGAGCGATGTCGGTTGCCCCTAGCAAGGTGCCGACGGACGGACACAGGTTCAATGAGCGATGCGTACGCCGCCGTTCGACAAGAGATATGATTCGCGCACCGTTCCTTTGCAGAGGGTGAGAAACATGTGCGCTTCCGGGCGGTGCCGCGTCCTCGTCGTGCTGGCGGTCTGGTTGTGTGCCATCGCTCCACGCCCCTCGGCGCAGCAGGCGAGTCCGCAAACCGTCGAAGAGGGTGAACGCCTTCTCGCGCAGGCAACGGAGCTCGAGGCGGCCGGCAAGTACCGCGACGGCATTCCGATTGCCGAACGCGCCGCAGCCCTCTTCGAATCCCTGCTGGGTCCCATGGCTCCGCGCGTCGCGGACGCCTCGATGGAGCTTGGGGCGTTGCAATTTGGCGCTGGCAACTACAGTGCGGCCGCGCAGGCCTTCGGGCGGGCGCTGACGATTCGCGAGAAGGCACCCAGCCCCGACCCGCTCGCGATTGCCACAACCTTGGGCGCGCTCGCCAATGCGACGCGTGGAACCGGGCAACTCGTCGAGGCGGGCGAGCTGTTCGCGCGAAGCCTGGCGATGCAGGAGAAGACCCTTGGAAAGGACCATGTTGATGTCGCGCGCACGCTCATCAGCTATGGGAGCCTGCTCGTTGCCCGCGGCGACAGCACTGGCGCTGAATCGATGCTGACACGCGCCCGCGGCGTGTTCGAGTCGAACAAGACAACTGACACGATGGAATTCGCCACGCTCCTGAACAATCTCGGGCAGGTCTATCGCCGTGCGGGCGCGCTCGACAAGGCACGAGAACCGTTGGAGCGCAGCGTGGCGATTCGCGAGACGCTCGTCGGGTCGCAGTCGCCCATGCACCCTCAACTGGCAAGCGGCCTTGCGGGTCTCGCGGCGCTTTACCAGGAATTGGGTCAATTCGACCTTGCCGAACCGCTTCACCGCCGCGTATTGGCGGCGTACGAAGCCAGCCTTGGCCCCTCCCACCCGACCGTGGCGACCGCGCTCACCAATCTCGCCATGATTCGGACGCTGCGCGACGATCCGACCGAGGCCGAAGCGCTGTTCCTCCGCGCGCTCCAGATCCGCGAGTCGACCCTCGGCCCGCGACACGCTGACGTGGCCAGCACGCTCGAAAAGCTCGCGGTCTTCTACCAGCTCGCGGGACGTCCGAAGGAAGCGCTGAGTGCGCTCGAGCGGTCGACGGACATTCTCGAGCAGAATCTTCAGCTGGTGCTGGCCAGCGGGTCCGAGCAGCAGCGGCTCAATTACATGACCACCGTTCGCGACAACACGGACATCGCGTTGTCGATGCGGCAGGCGATTCTCGCCTCCGACGACCGTGCGGCCGCAGTGCTCGCATCGCTCGTGCTGCGCCGGAAGGGCCGTGTGCTCGATGCCATGGTCACCGTGACGGACCGGCTGCGGAATCGGCTGACCGCAGAGGATGGTCAGTTGCTCGGCCAGCTCGCGGACGTGCGCACGCAGCTGGCGACGCTCGTGCTGCAGCCAGGCGCTGCGCAGCTGAAGGACCGTGACCAGAAGACGCGCGCGCTCGAGATCGAAATCGAACGACTCGAGTCCACGCTGAGTGCGCGAAGCCGCGAGGCTCAGGTGGAGCTGCGCCCCGTTGACGTCGCGGTTGTCCAACACCAGCTGCCGGCCAAGACGCGACTCGTCGAGTACGTCCGCTATCGTCCGTTCATTCCGCGCGTCATCGGCCAGGCGAACCGCTTCGGTGCGCCGCGATACGCGGCGTTCATTCTGCGCCCGACCGGACCGCCTCGATGGATCGAGTTGGGCGACGCAGAGATCGTCGACCGGCAGGTCTCGGCATTCCGCGCGGCGCTTCGGTCGCCGTCGCGCACCGACGTGCGCGAGCGATCGCGGGCCCTCGCACGGCTCATCCTCGATCCGCTCGACACCGATGCGGACGGCCTGTTGCGCCTGATCATCTCGCCGGACAGCGAGCTGAGCGTGATTCCCTTTGGCGCGCTCGTGGACGCCCAGGGCCGCTATCTGGTCGAACGGTGCGAGATCGATGCCCTCGCCAGTGGTCGCGACCTGCTTCGCCTCTCTGAGCGCCTCGCGCCTCGCGAGTCGCCGCTCATCGTCGCCGATCCGTCATTCCAGACTGCCACAGCGGGCACCACCGGCGGCGGGCGTGCCTTCGAGCCGCTGCCGGCCACGGCCGAGGAAGCCGCCGCGTTGAAAGTGCTGCTGCCGGATGCGCGTATCGCCACGAAAGCGGTCGCGACCGAGACGCTCGTAAAGAGCGTCAGGGGCCCGCGCCTGCTGCACATCGCCACGCACGGGTTCTTTTTTGACCCGGCAAGCCTCACGACGGCTTCCGCTCAATCTGATCCGCGTGTGCCGAGCGTGGCGTCGCCTGCCGAATCCGCCGGCCGCTTTGCGCTGCTGCGCTCGGGTCTCGCGCTGGCTGGCGCGAATAGCGGCGGAGCCGGCGACAAAAACGACGGTTTGCTGACTGCGTTCGAAGCGGCGAGCCTCGACTTGCACGGCACGCAACTCGTCGTCTTGTCGGCGTGCGAGACCGGCCTGGGTGAAGTCAGGAGCGGCGACGGCGTGTACGGCCTGCGCCGCGCGCTCACGCTGGCCGGCGCCGAAACACACGTGATGAGTCTGTGGCAGGTCAGCGACGAGGCCACGCGCGATCTCATGATCGGGTTCTACAAAAAGCTGATCGCCCACGAGGGCCGCGTTGCCGCCATGCGTGCGGTTCAGCTCGAATGGCTCCGCAAGAGTTCCCGATCGCACCCCTTCTACTGGGCCGCGTTTGTCGTGACCGGCGACTGGTCGCCGATGCGAGCGAACTGAGGGCGAGAACCATTGCGCGTCATCTGGGGATCGACGCGAACGCTTACTGCGGCAGGGCATACGCGATCAATTCCGCGCCGTTGACATCGCTGACGGCAATCACGATGTACTGCCGGCCGTTGATCGCGTAGGTCATCGGCGAACCCGTCTGCTTGGCGGGCATCTCGACCGCGCCGACGTCGGCGCCGGTCGCCTTGTCGTACGCACGCAAGAGGGCCACGCGCTGGCCCGCTGTGTTCGTGTGGACGCCGCCCTCGCCCGCAATCAGCAGCGTTCTGGTCGCGAGCACGCCAATGAACGTGCGTCCGGGCTGACCAAGCCGTGGCAGGTTCAGGCCCTTCAGGGCCGGGTGATTCGTGATTTCGTCCGGCGTCGAGCTGTGGGTCTTCTGCCAGACGAGATCGCCCGTGTTCATGTCATACGCGGTGATCCGGTCGTAGGGCGGCTTGATGAGCGGCAGCCCCTGCACGACCGCGCCGCCTCGTCCCCCGCCACTGCCGGCGCGTCCACTCACGTAACCCATGTCCGAGACCTTCGGGTCGGCGGGAACGATGCCGACTCGTAAAGACCTGACTGTGCGAGTGGATGTAGAGGCGACTGGATCTCGGGATCGAACGCGCCGCCTGGCCAGTTGGCCCCGCCGTGATCCGATGGCACCTGCA
Source organism: uncultured Acidobacteriota bacterium (assembly GCA_963776315.1). GTDB lineage: Bacteria > Acidobacteriota > Vicinamibacteria > Vicinamibacterales > 2-12-FULL-66-21 > DATBJJ01. Next base: position 11,222 of record CAVZMJ010000017.1, on the reverse strand, counting down.
GGGTGCGCGATCGGACCTTCGGCACGGCTCAAAACCGGCGGCGTGTACAGCGGACCGATCTGATACCGCTTGATCACCTCGAGCGCCTCGGCTCGCAGCGCCGGCGTGAAGTCGATCAGGTCGTCGATGCCGATGCCTTGCCGGTCGAACGGGACCGGCCTGGTGGGGAAGGGCTGCGTGGGGCTGGACTTCTCGCGGGGAACCGTCGACGGCGGCACCGGCCGCTCCTGAATCGGCCAGATCGGCTCGCCTGTTTCGCGATTCAGCACGAACAGAAACGCCTGCTTGGTTGGCTGCGCCAGCGCCTTGACGCGGCGGCCGTTCACCGTCATGTCGAACAGCATCGGCGCGCACGGCAGGTCGTAGTCCCAGAGGCCATGATGGACCGTCTGGTAGTGCCACTTTCGCGTGCCGGTCTTCAGGTCGAGCGCGAGGAGGCTCTCGTCGAACAGGGTGTTGCCGGGCCGGTTGCCGCCGTAGAAGTCGCCGGTCGGCATCTCGATCGGCACGTACACCAGGCCGAGCTCGAGGTCCGCGCTCATCTGCGACCACGAACCGTTGTTGCCGGTCCGCAGCGCCGAGCCATCCTCCCAGGTGTCATAACCGAACTCGCCAGGCTTGGGGATCGTGTGGAAGATCCAGAGTCGCTTGCCGGTCCTCGCGTCGAAGGCGCGGACGTACCCCTTGGCATTGTTCATCGTCTTCGGCGTAAAACTGGCGCGCTGCGCCGAACCGACGATCACCGCGTCACCCGCGACGAGCGGCGTGGCATTCAGTCCAAGCTCACCCGTGACGAGGTCGATGTCCTGATCGTTGTCGCGCTTGAGATCGACGACGCCGCTCTGGCCGAAGGTCGGAATCGGCACGCCGGTCTTCGCGTTGAGCGCGATCATCCGGTAGCCGGGCGTCACGTAGATGATGCGCTCGTCAGATCGGTCGGCGCTCGACCAGTACGCCACGCCCCGCCCGGCGCCGGTGCGCGGAGCGTTCTCGCCACGCACGCCTTCGTCTTCGGCATGCATCCACAGCAGCTCGCCCGTCGCGGCGTTGAGCGCGACGACGGCGCGGCGCATGCCGGCCGTGGTGTAGAGCACGCCACCGACCATCAGCGGCGTCGCCGAGTAGAGCGTGTCGGGCCGCGGCCCGAACGGATCCGTCTTCAGTCGCCAGGCGATACGCAGCCTCGAGAAGTTGGCTCTGGTTGATCTGATCGAGGGGCGCGTACCTCGTGCTGGCGAGGTCGCCGCCGTAGGTCTTCCACTCGACAGACGCGGCAGGCATGTCCGCGCCTGCTCGCGTCCTCACCCCCACCAGCGACAGTTGCTCGGACGTGAGTGGGCTCTGCCCGGCAGGAAACGCGTTGGCCTTCAGGAGAAACGCCAGGACGTCGACGTACTGCTTCGCGGTGAGGCTCTTTGGCGCGTCAGGCGGCATCACCTCGATGCGTTCGAACAGTCTGGTGAGCGAGGCGCCGTGCCACCGTTGAGCGAAGGTGAGACCCGCGAGCGCGGGGGCTCGTTCGATGCCGGCGAGATCCTGGCCGTGGCACTTTGCGCAGGAGTCGGCGTAGACCTTCTCGCCTGACGCCGCTTGCGATTCCACGTAGACACCGTTCCAGACCGTCGTCGGCCCCTGCGTGCCCGAGACGACGACTGCTACTGGCGCAAGTGTTGCGAAGATCCACAAGACGCCGCGAGACCGACGTTTCATCAGGACGAACCTCCGCAGTCGCGAGAGACCGTACCACAAAAGGAGTGGCCAGATCCTCGAATCACCGTTCATGAGGTAGCCTCTAGCCCCATGTGGCAGCAGAACTATGAGCCCGTGGGCGGCAGCCTGGCCGCTGTCGGCGGTGGTCGCGTCGATTCCGATTCTCGTGCTCTTCTTCATGCTGGGCGTGCGGCGCAAGCCGGCGTGGATGGCGGCGCTGACCGCACTCGCCGTCGCCTTCGTCCTGGCGCTCTTCGCCTACGGCATGCCGGTGCAGCTGGCGCTCATGTCGACGCTCACCGGCGCGGCCTACGGCCTGTTCCCGATCTCGTGGATCGTCTTCTCGTCGATCATGCTGTATCGCCTGGCGGTCGAGACCGGCAAGTTCGAGATCATCAAGGACTCGGTCGGCGGCCTGACGAACGATCGCCGGCTGCAGGCGCTGTTCATCGCGTTCTCGTTCGGCGCGTTCATCGAAGGCGCCGCGGGCTTTGGCGCGCCCGTCGCGGTCTCGGGCGCGATGCTGGCGGGCCTCGGCTTCTCCCCGTTCTATGCCGCCGGCATCTGCCTGATGGCCAACACCGCGCCCGTGGCGTTCGGCTCCATCGGCATTCCCGTGACGACGCTCGCGGGGATCACCGGCATGCCGGTGCTGCCGCTCAGCGCCATGGTCGGGCGGCTGTGCGCGATGATCTCGGTCGTCATCCCGATGTATCTCGTCGTCGTGATGGCCGGGTGGCGGAAGACCGTCGAGGTGCTGCCCGCCGTCCTCATCTGCGGCGTGTCGTTCGCGGCCGTCCAGTTCTACGTCTCGAACTACATGGGGCCGGAGCTGACCGACATCCTGAGCTCGCTCAGCTGCATCGGCGCGATGGTGCTGGTGCTGAAGTTCTGGAAGCCGAAGACCATCTTCCGCCTCGAAGGCGACAACCGGCGACGATCGCGACGCACGGTCACTCGGCGGGCCAGGTCTTTGTGGCGTGGCTGCCGTACATGCTGCTCGTGGTGTTCGTGCTGACGTGGGGCGACGTCGCCGTCAAGCGCGCGATCGATGACTTCACGAACGGGCTGCTGCCGTCGTTCGCTGCCGCAGGAGCGCGACGGTCCTGAACGGCCTGACCGTGCCGGGCCTGCACAACCTCATCACGCGAGTGCCGCCCGGTCACGCCGGCGCCGGCGCCGTATGCCGCCGTCTATACGCTCAACTGGCTGAGCGCGTCGGGCACCGCCTGCTTTCTGGCCGCGATCGCCTCGGCGCTGTTGCTCCGCGTGAGCCCGCGCCGCGTTCGTCGGCGTCTACAAGGCCACGTTCGGCCAGCTGGCGAAATCGATGCTGACGATCGCGTCCATGCTGGCGCTGGCGTACCTGATGAACTACTCGGGCATGACGTCGACGCTCGGCATCGCGCTGGCGGCGACCGGCACGCACCTTTCCGTTCTTCAGCGCCATCCTCGGCTGGCTCGGCGTGTTCCTGACCGGGAGCGACACGTCGGCGAACGCGCTCGTTCGGCAACCTGCAGGTGATCACCGCCAACCAGATCGGGCTCAATCCGGTGCTCACCGCGTCGGTGAACTCCGCGGCCGGCGTCATGGGCAAGATGATCTCGCTGCCGAGCATCGCCGTCGCCGTCGCGGCCACCGGCCTGACGTCCGACGACGAGGGCAAGCTGTTTCGCTTCACGCTCAAGCACAGCATCTTCCTGGCCTGCGTCGTCGGCATCGTCGCGATGCTGTTTGCCTATGTGTTTCCGGCTCTGGTGCCGGTCGCTCGGTAGATCCGGGGATCGGGGATCGGGTCGGGCCGCGAGCCGCGAGTATGTGCGATGATGCTGCGGCATTATTATTTGGCTCAGGGCTCAGGGCTCAGGGCAGTCAGGGCAAGGAAGAGCACTCAGATCTCAATCGCGCGACTAAGATCTGAATGTTCTTGCCTGACCGCCCTGAGCCCTGAGCCTGGCGTGATCCGCGTGATCCGCGTCCCGTGGAACAATCCGCGAGATCCGCGTCCTGATGAGGAATCCGCGAGATCCGCGTCCCGTGCCAGCAGATCCGCGTCTCCACTGAAATGAGGCAGTCATGAATCGGCGATTGGCGATGGCGGTGTGCGCGGCGGCGATGCTCGCGATGGTCCTGCCGGCGGCGCAGGGAACGGGGCCATCGTCCCCGCAGGTGACGGCCAAGCCTGCCGGCGCTCCGATTGGCGGCACGCTGACGCCGGCCAAGGCGGACGCGCGCGGCTGGGGCTGGCAGGTCAAGGCCATGATGAACCCCGAGACGCCGCGGCCGCTGTACAACCGGGCCAAGGAACGGCTGCTCCAGGACAAGCAGATCACGAGCTACACGATCTCGAGCTTCGACCCCGAGCTGTACTGCGAGGTCGGCAAGCACTTCGACTACATCTGGTTCGAGATGCAGCACAGCACGATGTCCTACGACGAGGTGCGGCGCATGATCCTGGCCTGCCCGCGCGTCGGCGCCGCGCCGATGATCCGCATGCCCGACGCGCTTCGAGTCGAGCATCCAGAAGGCCACCGACCTCGGCGCGCTCGGGATCATCGTTCCCACCGTCGACGACGCGCTCGAGGCGCGCGACGCGGCGCGCTTCTCCCGCTATCCACCGTTCGGACGACGAAGCGCCGGCGGCGGCGCCTATCGCGAGCTCTGGAACGCGCCGGGCATGAACTATCGCGCGACGATCAACGACAACATGCTCGTGACGGTGATGATCGAAACGCTCGAAGGCGTGGCGATGGCCAACGAGATCGCGGCCACGCACGGCGTCGACGTCGATCATCCTGGGCAACAACGATCTGTCGAACTTTTCCGGCTGGAGCCAGAACGATCCTCGCTACCAGGACGCGATCATCAAGGTGCACGACGCGGCGCTCAAATACGGCAAGTACTACGGCAACGCCGGCGAGCAGTACCTGACCGGGTACACGGTGAGCGCCGACACGCGGATGGTCCAGAACGGTCCCGCGTGCGACGGCTGGCGGCCAGCCGGGGCGCGGCCGCGGGCGCGGGACCGGACCGGACGAAGAGCCGGTGATCGGCCTGGCGGCCGGCGGGCGGGCAGCGGCGGCGGCTCCCGCCGGGGATGGGCGGCCCTGTTGGCCCTAGAGCGATCTGACCCCGGTCTGACCCTCGTCTGACCCTCGTCTGACCCCGGTCTGACCCCGGGGACAAGACATGGAACCGGTTCCCCTGTAATATATGCACGGCGGCCATCTGACCGAGCGGTGACCCAATGATCATTACCGGCAAGTCGCTTCCGCGCCGGACGTTTCTCCGAGGGGCGTGGGCGCCGCCGTGGCGCTGCCGTTCCTCGACTCGATGGTGCCGGCGTTTGCCGCGCCGGCCAAGCCGCCGGTCCGGCTGGCCTTCCTGTACGTGCCGAACGGCATCGACATGAAGAACTGGAACGTGGCGCAGGAGGGCGCGTTCGGCGAGCTGCCCGCGCATCCTGAAGCCGCTCGAGGCGTTCCGCGGCGACATGATCCAGATCGGCAACCTGACGCACAACAGCGGCCGCGCGCTGCTCGACGGCGCCGGCGATCACGGCCGCTGCGCCGGCTCGTACCTCACCGGCGTCCAGGTGCGCAAGACGACCGTCGACATCAAGGCGAGCATCTCCTGCGACCAGATCATCGCCAACAAGATCGGTCACGAGACGCGCTTCGCGTCGCTCGAGCTCGGCATGGACGACTCGCGCCAGGCCGGCGACTGCGACTCCGGGTATTCCTGCGCCTACACCAACAACCTGGCGTGGCGCAGCGAGACGCAGCCGCTGCCGCCGATTCTCGACCCGCGCGTGCTGTTCGAGCGCCTGTTCGGCACCGGCGTCGTGCTGAGCCCGGAGGAGACCGACCGGCAGGCGCGCTACCGCCGCAGCATCCTGGACTTCGTCACCACCGACACCAAGAAGCTGCAGACCTCGCTCGGGCCGACCGACAAGCGCAAGCTCGAGGAGTACCTCTCGTCGATTCGCGAAGTCGAGCGGCAGCTCGAGAAGGCCGAGAAGGAGAGCGTCGCCGTCAATCCCGGCATGGACAAGCCCTACGGCGTGCCGCCCGACTTCGCCGAGCACTTCAAGCTGATGAGCGACATGATCACGATCGCGTTCCAGGCCGACCTGACGCGCGTGCTGACGTTCCTGATGACGCGCGAGGGCACCAGCCGCTCGTACCGCGAGATCGGCATCGCCGACGGCCACCATCCGTGCACGCACCACCAGGGCAAGCCGGACCTGATGGAGAAGGTGACGCAGATCAACGAGTACCACACGAAGCAGCTGGCCGGCTGGCTCCAGAATCTGAAGTCGATCAAGGAAGGCGACGGGAACCTGCTCGACAACTCGATGATCGTCTACGGCGCCGGCCTGTCGGACGGCAACCGCCACCTGCACGAAGACCTGCCGACGCTGCTCATCGGCCGCGGCGGCAACTACTTCAAGCCGGGCCGCCGCGTGATCTACCGCAAGGAAACGCCGATGTCCAATTTCCATCTGACGCTGATGGATCGCATGGGCGTGCCGATGGAGAACTTCGGCGACGCGTCGGGCCTGCTCGATCCGGCGAGTCTGACGTAGAGCGTTCGCCGACGCAGCGTCGCTCGAAGCCGCATGCAGGCTCGGGGACGCGGCTCGGCTCGGCCGCCAATCGGCATCGCGTTCGACGGCGATCTCGGCAACCGGATCGACGCCATGCTGGCCGTGGCGATGCTCAACGGCTTCACGGCGAAGACCGAAGCGCGACGCATCGCGCTCAGCGTCTCGCGGCCGAGCCTGATATCCGCGCAGCTCGCCGACGTCGTCGCCACCTTCTATCGAGGCCGGCCGGCCGGCGCTCCAACCGGCGGTGTCGGCGCGATCACCGAAGGCATGATCGGCATGCCCGAGGGGCGCGGCCCCACGGAGGACGAGCCGGCGCTCGCGGCGCTCCTGGCGAAGAAAGCCGCTGACGGCACGCCGCTCTACAGCAGCCCGATCAGCGGCCTCGTCAACACGGCGGAAAGCGCGGTGCTCATCCGGAACCTGCTGCTCGCCCAGCACGACGGGAACGCGACGATCGTGCTGGCCGGTCCGGCGACCGGCGTGGTCCGGATGCTCGGTCTCTATCGTTCCGGTCCGCAGATCGCGGCGAAGGGCAAGCAGCTCGTCGTCGCGGCCGGATCGTTCCCGGCCGGGCAGCCGGAGCCGACGATCAAGAGCGACGTGGCCGCGGCGCGGAAGCTCTTCGCCGAGTGGCCGACGCCGATCGTCGCCGTCGGATCGGAAGTCGGCGAGGCGCTGCCGTATCCGGGCGCGAGCATCGAGAAGGACTTCGCGTGGTCGCCGGCGCATCCGGTCGTCGACGCGTACCGCGCGCTCAAGCCGATGCCCTACGACGCGCCGGCGTCGGCGCTGGCGGCGATGCTCTATGCGGTCCATCCCGACGACGACTACTTCAAGCTGTCGGACCCGGGCACGATCAGCGTGCTCGACGACGGGCGGACGCAGTTCACGCCGGCGGCAGAGGGCAAGCATCGGTATCTGATCGTGGATCCGGCGCAGAAAGAGCGGATCACCGCCTTGTACACCGCGATGGTGTCCGCCGCGCCGGCGCCGGACCCGGCCGCGGCCGAGGGGCACAGTGAAGGGCACAGGAATGACTCGTCGCTCCGCTGCTGTCGCCGTCGCCGCTGGCGCGCTGATACTGGCAGTGACCATCAAGTCGACGGGGCAGGCGCCTGCCGACGTCACAACTCGGACCGCGTCGGCGCGGCCGCGGTGCCGAAGTCTCAGGCGAGGCGGAACTTGTCGCGCCGAAGCCGTCAGCGAAGTCTCCGGCGAAGGCGGAGCTGCCGCGCCGCAGCCGTCGCGAAGGTTCCGGCGAAGGCGCAGCTCGAGCGCCGAGGCGTTCACCGCCGCGACCAAGTCGCTCTTCGACGAGACGTGCAGCGAGTGTCACAACTCCACCGACCTCGCCGGCGGGCTCGACGTGAGCCTCTATACGTCGGTCGAGTCGCTCGCCGCCGATCGCGATCGCTGGGATCTGATTCTCACCAAGCTCAAGGCGCGGGAGATGCCGCCGGAGGACGTGCTCCGGCCAGACGACGAAATCAACGCGCTGGTGAAGTTCCTCGAGACCGAGTTCGCGCGGGCCGACGCCGCCATGAAGCCCGATCCGGGCCGCGTGACCGCGCGGCGCCTGAACCGGGCCGAGTACACGAACACGATCCGCGATCTGCTCGCCATCGACTTTCGCGCCGACAAGAACTTTCCGACCGACGACTCCGGCGACGGCTTCGACAACATCGGCGACGTCCTGACGGTGTCGCCGGTGCTGATGGAGAAGTACCTGTCCGCCGCCGCGCGGATCGCCGAGCGGGCGATCGCGGCCGAGCCGCTGCCGAAGCCGATCGAAGTCGAGTACAGCCTGCGCTTCAAGAACCTCCGCCGGCTCGATCCGAGCAACGTCGAGGCGACGCACCGCTTCGATTTCGACGCCGACTACGAGCTCAAGATTGGCCTGCCGGGCCAGCGCGCGAAGGACGCGACGCCCGTCACGCTGGGCCTGTGGGTGGACGGAAAGCTGACGCACACGCAGAACATCGAGACGAAGCCGTCCGGGCTCGTGTACTTCAATCCGTACTCCGAGGAGCAGATTCGCGTCCCGCTGCCGGAAGGCGATCACACGCTGCGCCTCGGCTTCATCGACGACCCGTTCGTCAAGACGCTCGCCAAGGAGGAGATCTACAAGGACACGGTCAACAAGTGGATCGGCTCGATGACCGTCGTCGGACCGTTCGCGTCTCAGGGCGAGAAGCCCAGCCGCAAGAAGATCCTCGTCTGCGATCCGAAGACCGGTCCGCTCTGCGTCGACCGGATCCTGTCGACGCTGGCGCGCCGCGCCTACCGCCGGCCGGTGACCGGCGCGGAAGTCGCGGCGCTGAGGAAGTTCGTCGCGCTGGCGAAGGCCGACGGGCAGTCGATCGAGCAGGGCATCGCGCTCGCGATCCAGGCGATGCTCGTGTCGCCGCATTTCCTGTTTCACATCGAGCGCGATCTCTACCCGAACGACCCGAGCCGGGTGCACCGGATCTCGGACGTCGAGCTGGCCTCGCGGCTGAGCTACTTCCTCTGGAACTCGATGCCCGACGACGAGCTGCTGTCGCTGGCCGAGCGCCGCCAGCTGAGCGCGCCGCAGGTGCTCGACGCGCAGGTGAAGCGGATGCTGGCCGATCCGAAGGCCTTCGCGATGGCCGAGAACTTCGCCGGCCAGTGGCTCGAGATCCGGAACCTCGACAGCATCAAGCCGGATCCGCAGAAGTTTCCGGCGTGGGTGCCCGAGCTGCGCGACGCGATGAAGACCGAGACGCGGATGTTCTTCGACTCGATCCTGCGCGAGAACCGTCCGATCAGCGAATTCATCAACGCGCGCTACACGTTCCTCAACGAGCTGCTGGCGAACTACTACGGCATCGAGGGCGTCACCGGACCGGAGTTCCGGCGCGTCGAGCTCACGACCCCCGAGCGCGGCGGCGTGCTCAGCCACGGCAGCGTGCTCGCCGTGTCGAGCTATCCGACGCGGACGTCGGTCGTCATTCGCGGCAAGTACATCCTGCAGAACATCCTCGGCACGCCGCCACCGCCGCCGCCGCCGGACGTGCCGGCGCTCGACGAGGAGGCGGTCGGGACGACGGCGTCCCTGCGCCAGCAGATGGAAAAGCACCGGACGAACGCGATCTGCGCGTCCTGCCACTCGCGCATGGATCCGCTCGGCTTCGCGCTCGAGAACTACGACGCGATCGGCAAGTGGCGCACCAGGACGGCGGTTTCCCGGTCGATTCGAGCGGCGTGCTGCCGAGCGGCAAGTCGTTCTCGAACGCCGCCGAGATGCGTCAGATTCTGAGCCACCGGCAGTTCGAGTTCGCTCGCACGCTGACGGAGAAGATGCTGATCTACGCGCTGGGCCGCGGTCTCGAGCGGTACGACCGCCCGACCATCAACGAGATCACGAATCGGATGGAGACCTCCGGCTACGGTTTCCAGACGCTCGTGCGCGAGGTCGTGCGCAGCCTGCCGTTCCAGTCGCGGCGCGCCGAAACGGTGAAAACAGTCGTGGCCGCGAAGCCGGTCCATTGAAAGCGGTTTCCGGTGACAGCCGCGAGACCGTCTATCGGTTGGAGAAACAGCGGCGCACCGCATCAAGCGCGGACACCGACTCGTCGGCACAGCGCACGAGTGCGAGTCGCGACGCGACCTCACCCTGGTACAGTCGGGGCCGCCAGCTGAACGCGGCGTCACCACACGTGGCGGTGATCTCGCCGTCCAACCCGGGCACGTCATTGAGACGGCACTTGGACGAGATCCGCTCTCCCCTCGACAACCGTCGGCGGCGCAAGGAGGCCCGAGAGGGCGAACCCGTCCTCCAGTCGGAACAACCGCCAGCCGCGGCTCCCCATGACGAGCGCAAGTCGGCGAGGTTGGTTCAGCTGCACATCCTCGATCCGGCCGAGCCCGGCAGCTGTGACGCGCCATATTTCCTGGCTGGTCGCCGCGTCCAGCCGCGCCAGCACGCCATCCCTGCGAACGGCCAGATATTGACGACCGCCGAGCGAGGCGAGCGTGTAGAGCGGTGACTCGGCGGTGGGATTCTCGACGCGATAGGGTCGGCCCTGCGCATCCTGCAGGTCCGTGATTTCCCGGGTGTCGCCCGAGAGCAGTCCGAATGGCTCCGACGCGCGGTCACTGCCGGTCGTCACCCACGCGTCTCCCGCAGCGGTTGGAAGGAACGTGACGAGGCGACTGTCCTCCGCGAGTGTAAGGCCGGCCCGATCGAACTCGAAATCGAAGTGCAGACCGGGAGGCTGAGGGATCACGCCGTGATGCCCCATCGCAGCCACTGGCGAGGGTCTTCCTTCGCGAGCATTGTGGCCTTCCGCCTTCGCCAAGGCTTCGGCGGACCGCCGTAGCTTTAGCGTAGGCTGGTCGCGATCATCGTGATGGGTCGTCGACCGTGTTTATCAGATGGCTTGTAGTCGACCTGGAGCATCATCACGCCGCTGGTCGTGCGGCTTCCGTCTTCAGCGCCGGATCTGCACGGAGGTCGCCCCGCTCAGTGGGATGGTCATCACGCGAGAGGCGGCGTCGGTACTGAAAGTCCGCGCTGCCGAGCGTCTGATTGTTGCGCCTCACCGACGTGAAGCGATCGATGCCGTGCACGTCCAGCACGCCGTTGATGCCCAGGTTCCCGGCGACTGCCAGCTCACCGTCGTGCCAGACATGGAGCCTGTCATCGGCACGACGCCGGCTCCCGTGTAGTACTCGAAGCGGCTCGCCACGCCGGCATCAGGATAGAACTCGATGCGGAGCGCCGGCGCCCAGTTCGGCGTCCAGTTGTTGTTCGACTGCAGGATGTCTCCGCGCGGGACAATCGAACCCGCTCTCACGTAGCGTGGAATCACGTCGAGCGGGGCGCTCGCCGAGATCGTGGCCGGACCCGCGTGACGGGTCTTCTTGTCGTTGTAG
>CAVZMJ010000016.1:0-90285 GCA_963776315.1 uncultured Acidobacteriota bacterium | reverse complement strand
GCCTTGTTCCTGCGGGCGCCGGCCGCGGTATCGGACCCGAAGTCGCTGCGACGGCTTTACATCAAACGCGACGCGGGTCACCTGCGGACGCCGGACGGCGGGCCTGGCTTCTGGGTCGATTATGTCGCGATGCGCGAGAGTGGGCCGGCGTTTGCTGGCCTCGGCGCGTACCTGTATCCCGTGCTCGTCGACCTGGGTCGCGGCGCCGAAGTGGAGCAGGTGCGCGCGAGCGTCGTCTCGCATGATTTCCTGCCAGTGCTGGGCATCCGCGCGGCCGCCGGCCGTCTGTTCGCCGCCGAGGACGACCGAGTCGAGGGTGCACACCCTGTCGCCGTGATCAGTCACGCGATGTGGCAGGCGCGCTTTGGCGGCGCCGCCGAGGCGGTCGGCAAAACCCTGCTGGTGAACGGCGTCCTGCTGGAGATTATTGGCGTCACCGGGAAGGGCTTCACCGGTATCGACGCCGACGGCGTCGACGTGTGGCTTCCCTCGCCTATGGCCGGACCTCTCGGGTTGCAAAGCGCCGGGCAGGATTGGCGCAGGTGGACCCTCTCCGTGCGCTTTGTGGCGCGCCTGGCGCCGGGCACTGACGATTCGATCGCGGCGCTGCAGGCGGCCGATACGCTGCGGCGCGTCGCCGACGCCGAGCTCGATCCCACGCCGGACGTGCTGCTGTATCCAGTCGTCCTGGCCGGAGCGATGCGAGGAGCGAGAGCGGTGCAATTGTCTCTCTGGCTGGTGCTGGTCGCCGCTCTCGTGCTGATCATTGCCTGCGCGAACGTGGCGAACCTACTCCTCGCCCGGGCTATCGCGCGGCGGCGCGAGCTCGCGGTTCGGCTGTCGCTGGGGGCGGGGGCATGGCGCGTCGCACGGCAGCATCTCACCGAGAGCGCGGTGCTGGCCTTGTTGGGCGGCGTCGCCGGGGTGATTGTGGCGTACTGGGCGATGGGACTGATGCAACAGTTCCCCCTGCCGCCATCCGCCGGACGCATCGACGCGCGACTCCTGGCGTTCGCATTGGGCGTCTCGCTGCTGACCGGCATGCTCTTCGGTATCCTTCCTGCGCATCCGCGCCGTGCAAGTGGATCCCGGACAGGCGCTGAAGGACTCGGGCGCCGGCGGCGCACCTGAGACAGACCCACATGCGGCGCGCGCTCGTCGTGGTCCAGGTCGCCGTGTCGCTGGCGCTCCTCGTCGGCGCCGGCCTCTTCATCCGGTCGCTGCAGCTCGTGAATGCCGTTCAGAGCGGTGTCGACGTCGATCGCGCGCTCATCGTCAGAGTCGATCTGCAACGCGCTCGCTACACGCCGGAGATGCGTCAGGAATTCTACGAGAGCGCGCTCGCGCAGGTGTCGAGCCTTCCCGGCGTCGAGCGCGCAGCGATCATCCAGCTCGAGCCGTTCCACGGTGGGACGCCAGTGGCGTTCTGGGCCAGGCCCGGGGAATCGACGATGCAGCAGACGCCCGGAATTCTCGCGGTGGCTGGTCCCGGATACTTCGAAGCCGCCGGCACCAGGCTCCTGCGCGGTCGCACATTCGAGGCGGCGGACCGAGCGAGGCGGCGAGCCGGTAGCGGTCGTGAACGACGCCATGGCGACGGAATGATCGCCCCTGATGCCGACGCTCTTGGACTCTGTGTGCCGTTCGACAGACAGGTCAGGCGTGGCGGCTGTAGTCGCATCGTCGGCGTCGTCGAGTCAGAGCGTCGCTTTTATCTCGACGACAAGCCGCAGCCGCGAGTGTTCCTGGCATGGGCACAGTCGCCGAACGCGGTGCCCTTCGGCAGTCCCTCGCTCATCGTGAGGACCCTCGACCCTGCGGGAACGACGCGGCGGCGGTGCGCGCCGTACTCCAGGGCCTGCGAACCGACTTGCCCTTCGTGTCCGTGGAGCCGCTGGCCGAGAGCATCCGCGGCGCTGTGCTGCCGTTCCGGCTCGGCGCGACGCTGTTTCAGTCTCTTCGGTGCGCTCGCGCTCGCTGCTGACGGCCGTCGGGCTGTACGGCGTGCTCGGCTACTTCGTCACCGAGCGTGAGCCCGAAATCGGCATTCGTCGATCGCTCGGCGCGCCAGCGGCGCCGTCGTCACGCTCGTCGTGAGACAGGGCATCGATGCCAGTCGGCGTTGGGCGTCGTGCTCGGCCTGATCGCCGCGTTCGCCGGCACGCGCTACCTCGCCTCGTTGCTGTTCGGCGTCGAGGCGCGCGATCCCGTGTCGTTCGTCGGTGCGGCGGCGTTCCTCGTCTGCGTCGCGCTGCTGGCCACGCTCGCTGCCCGCCTAGCGCGCCGTGCCGCGATCGACCCCTGATGGCGCTGCGGCAGGACTAGCAGCGATCTCAGGAACGGAGACCTTCCACGAAGGCCGCGAAGCTCACGAAGTGCGCGAAGGACTCACTGGTGAAAGTCTTCCTTCGGGAGCTTCGTGGTCTTCGCGATCATCGTGATAGGTCGTCGACCGTGTTTGTGAGATGGCTCGTAGATTCGTTGACTGTCTGAACGGTCACTCGCCCTTCAGCGCGACTGTTGGATCCAAGCGCATGGCCGTCAGCGCTGGTATCGCCGTCGCCAGGAGGCAGGCAACGACGGCGACTGCCGTGACGATCAGAAAGGTCGGCGGATCGAGCGGCGTGATGCCGAAGAGGAGCGCGCTCAACGTTCCTCCAGCAAGCGCGGCGAGGACGAGCCCGCTCACCGTGCCGGCGCCCGTCAGCCACGTGGCCTGGACCAGGATTGTTCGAGCCACGTCTGCTGGCCTCGCACCAAGCGCGACCCGCACGCCTATCTCCCGCGATCGTTCGGTGACCCCGAACGCCATCACGCCGTATACGCCGACAAACGCGAGGACGCATGCAAGGACCGAGAAACACACCGAGCAGCACCATGCTCGAGCGGCGCCAGGCCCAGGTGGAGTCGGCGAGCGACCCGAGGCTCTGCACGGCACTGATGGGGACGGTGGAATCGACCCGTCCTGCCGCGTCACGGAGCGTTCGCTCCAATCCCTCGGCTGTCGACTGGGTTCGCACGACGAGGCCGAAGAAGGGCCAGTACGCCTGCGAGGCCGGCCGGTAAATCTCGGCCTCGGGATCCTTGGCGAGATCGTGATGACGCGTGTCGCCCACGACGCCGATCACCTGCCTTGCTGAAAACTCTCCAAAATCCGGCACCATCAGCGTCTCGCCGACCGGATCGGCGCCAGGCCAGAGACGCCGTGCCGCCGTTTCGTTCACGACGATGACGCCGGGCGATCCGAGACCGTCGCGTTCGTCAAAGCCGCGCCCCGGCGAATCGGAATGGCCATGGTTCGAAAGTACGCTGGCGTACATCCGGAATTCGGCCTGGCGCGTCTGAGGCGGTTGACCTGGCAGATTGTGCGGACGAAGCGCGTTGAAGCCCGTGAGGGGAAGCGTGTTGACGGCGGCCGCCGATTCGACCCCCGGGAGCGTCACCATAGCAGAAACCAGCCGATCGAGGAATGCGCCGCTCTGCTGCGGTGACGCATAACGATCGCGGGGAAGGAGCAACTGCGCGGTCACGACGTGGTCGGTGTCGAAGCCGAACGATCGATCCTGCAGGCGCGCGAAGCTGCGCACCAGGAGGCCGGCGCCGACGAGCAACAGCACCGACAGCGCGATCTGTGCCGGTGTACGCTCGATCCCAGAACCCTTCGACGGCCTCGAATATCTCCGTCCGCTGCTGCCAGACATTGAAGTCGAAGCCCGAGCTCTTCGAGTACATGCCCGCGCTCGGCGTTCCACGTCGCGATCCATACCAGCCGGTCCGGACTGCTGTAAGGAAGGGGAGCCAGGAGGACACGGTTCACGACGCTGAACATCGACGCCGTGGCGCCGATGCCGAGCGCGATGGTCACGACCGCCGTAGCGGCAAACCACGGGTTGCGCCGGAGCGCGCGGAGCGCCGGGATGACGGCCATGCTAGAAAGTTAGCATCACGGAGTGTCGCGGCAAGCTGGGCTGGAAGACGCTGATCACGTGTTCTCACGGGACGCGGATCTCGCGGATCACGGTCTGAACGCGGACGCGGATCACGGAGTTGGACGGGACGCGGATCTCGCGGATCACGGGGCTCAACCCGGAGACGCCTCGACACGCTTCGCCCTTAGAGCCTGTAGCCCCCCAATCAGTACTCGTCGCGTGGGTGCCTTCGAGCGGGTTGGTCAACACTGCGCGACTCTTCGTTACTCACGGGCGGTGCCAGAGCCAACAGGACGCGCCGGGGGTGACTTCGACGGCACCACGCGCGTCCAGTTCCTCGAGGCGCTACTTCGTCAGCCCCGTCGTCCAGTTGAGCGTCACTTCGAGCGGATCGTTGTCGCTGTCGCCGACAATCGTGTTGACCAGGAACTTCTGACCGTGGGCCGCCACTTCGAAGTTGTGGGGCTGATTGATCACGCTGCCTTGCGTCCGGATCGCAAAGAGCTTCTGCGGCGTGCCCGCGTCGAGCGCGCCGCCGCGCTCGGTTATGGGCACCGCCATCAGTCCCTGCGGCCCCTCGTAGTACAGCTCCCGGCCGTCGTCGCGCCACACCGGCCCGAAGCCGCCCTTCACCGACACCTGAGTCCGGTCGCCCGGCCGGTCGAACGGTTGGGCGAAGACCTCGTTGCCTGACGGCAGACCAAGCGTATACGCCAGCCAGCGGCTGTCTGGAGAGACACGCGGCCAAGACGCCGCCAAATCGGTCTTGCACGAGCGCCCGTCGCTCGGCGCTGCCGACACGTTGGATCCAGATTTCGTCAGGGGCCTTCAGCGACTTGAAGACGACGTAGCGGCCATCCCGCGTCACATCCTCAAAATGCACGAACGGGCCGGGCGGCTCGAACGCCGTCGGCGCCGCGGCGCCAATGGCGAGAGTGCACGCAGTGCGGGATTGTTCCCTGTGCTGTCTGTGAAGTAGACATGGCGCCCGTCGAGTGCCCACATGGGTCGGGTCGCCCTGCCCTCGTACGTGAGGCGGGTCCCTTCTGCACGGATCCCATCGAACAGCCACAGGGCCCGTGTCGCTCCATCCGGCAACGTCACTGGCCAGCAACACGAGACGCGCATCGGACGCGAGCGCGAATTCGGAAGCTCGCCCCTGTGCCCACCGTGGCCAGTCTGACCGCTCCGGTCCATCCACACCAGTTGAAACACTGTCGCGCACGGCCGATCGACGACCAACACCCCGCTCGACGAGACCGCAAAACCCAGCAGTCCGGTTGTGGTCGCGCCGGACAGTTGATCGCGAATGGGCTGCGGCGTGCCTTGGAGCGTCAGGTGCTCGGGGTCGAACGGCTGGGCCACGAGACTACGGGGCGCACCCGTGGTGGACAACAACCATCCGGCGGTGTACAGCGGCACCGCCACTGCTCTCCACGATGCGGGTGCGTGCCGGATCGTCAATCGCGGTCGCCCAAATGGTGCCCCGCAATTGTTCGTTGGCCAGCGCCAGGAACAGCAGCCGACGGCCATCCGGGAGAAACCACGGCCAGGTGTGGGAGGTTTCCTTCGCTTCGGCGTCCAGTGTCGTCACCGGTGTAGGCGTGCCGCCCGTGTCGGGCACCTGCAGTAGTCCACTTCTGGACGCAAAGACGATCACGCCACGCGCGCTCCACGTACCGCCCGAGAAACCGCCGGGCACGCTCCACAAAGCAGAGCGCGCGGCGCTCCCATCGACCGCGACGCGATAAAGCCCGCCCTCCTTGCGGAAGCCCAGCGACCGGCCGTCGGGCGCCCAGAAGGGAGCCCCCGCGCGGTCCGTGCCGGCCAGCGGCCGCGCCTCCGCGGCATCCATGTGCCGGACAAAGATCCGAGACACGCCGTCCGCGCCGGTGGCGACGAAGGCGAGCAGTTGGCTGTCCGGCGACACAGCAAACCCGGCGCCGACAGGGCGGACGGCGCCAGCGGGCGGAGTACGGTGAAGCGCACGATCGCGTCCGTCTGACGCAGTGCGCGCAGGTACAGGACGGAGGCGCCGACAGCCAGCACCGTCGCCACGGTCGCCAGCCCCCACGCGAGATACTCGCGCGCACGGCCTCGTGCGACCACTGGCAGCGAGGTGGCCGTCTGCGCAACAGAGGTCTCGAACGCGCCCTCCAGCGCGAGGCGCACGTCAGCCATGTCGTGTGCGCGTTGCTTCCGGTCCTTCCGCAGGCACACACGGAGCACCTGACCGACGCGCGCGGGTACCATGGGCGGAAGCGCGTCGAAGGCCGGCTCCCGCTGCAACACGCGGGACAACACGTCGGCCACGTCCTCGCCGGTGAAGGCGCGTTGCCCCGTCAGCATCTCGAACAGCACGCAGCCGAAGGCCCACACGTCCGCGCGCCGATCGACGGGCCGTCCCTTCGCCTGCTCGGGCGACATATAAGCCGCCGTGCCCAGAATCATTCCGGCCTGCGTCATGGCGGGTGTTGTCAGTGTCGGCGACATCGGACGCACTTGGCGACGAACCCGCAGGTGACTCCATGCGCCTTCGCCAGTCCGAAGTCCAAGACCTTTACGGTCCCGTCACTCCGCACTTTGATGTTCGCCGGCTTCAGATCACGATGGATGATGCCTTGCTCGTGCGCGGCTTCGAGCGCCTCCGCAATCTGCTTCGCGATCGGCAGCGCCTCGTCGATCGAGATCGCGCCGCGCGCAATGCGCTGGGACAGATCGTCGCCCTCGACGAGTTCCATCACGAGCGCCGTGATGCCCGTCGCTCTCTTCGAGTCCGTAGATGGCGGCGATGTTGCGGATGATTCAGCGACGCGAGGACTTCGGCTTCGCGCTGAAAACGTGCGAGTCGATCGTGGTCAGCGGCGAGTGACGGCGGCAGGATCTTGATCGCGACCTGACGCTTCAACCTGGTATCGGTGGCCCGATACACCTGCCCCATCCCGCCTTCGCCAATCTGGGCGGTAATTTCGTAGACGCCGAGGCGGGTGCCGGGGGTGAGGGACAAGTGGCTGATTATATGGGTCTTGACGGACTGCGGACGGATAGTCCCCGTACACGCCGTAGGGGTGAAGTGTCGGTGAAGCTGTCGGCGACGGTGAAGGAGGCCGTCGCCGATGCCAAAGGCGAAATCTCACAAGAAGAAGCGGCAGCCGAAGCGGGTCTTGGCCCTCCCCGATCTCGAACAGGCCAAAACGGCCGTGCTGAACAGTCTGACGTCCGCCAGCGGCCAGCGGACCTACGATCACGCGATTCGCGAGTTTGTCGCGTGGTACTGCTCAGAGCCCCGCCTCGCGTTCAATCGCACGGTGGTCCTCCGTTATCGGATCCATCTCGAACAGCGTCAGTACGCGCCGGCGACGATCAACCTTCGGTTGGCGGCGGTCCGGCGGGTTGCGTACCGAGGCCGCCGATGCTGGGCTGCTGAGCCCTGAACTCGCTGCGGGCATACGCCGCGTCAAGGGTGTCCGGCGCATCGGGATCCGTCTCGGCAACTGGCTGACCCCTGAACAGGGCCGACGGTTGCTGGAGCACGCTCCATCGGCCACGCCTCGGGAGGCACGCGACCATGCGATGCTGGCGATGTTGATTGGCTGCGGCCTACGCCGCGGCGAACTGCTCGCCCTTACTCTGCAATCGATGCAACAGCGTGAGGAGCATTGGGTGATCGCCGATCTCGTTGGCAAGGGTGGTCATGTCCGAACGGTGCCGATCCCGTCGTGGGTGAAGGCCGCCGTCGATGCGTGGACGACGTCAGCCGGCATTACAGAGGGCCGGGTGTTCCGAGCGATCAACAAGGTCGGGCGCGTCTGGGGCGACGGCATGTCGCCGAAGGTGCTGTGGGATGTCGTCCGGGTGGCGGCGGCACGCGCCGGCATCGACAAGCTGGCACCACACGACCTCCGGCGAACTGCGCCCGGCTCTGTCATCTCGCCGGCGGCGAACTCGACCAGATTCAGTTCCTGCTGGGCCACGTCTCCATCCAGACGACGGAGCGGTACCTCGGGTGCAAACAGAAGCTCCGATGCGCCGTGAACGACCAATTGGGAATCGAACCAGATGCCTCTTAGCCAAGGGACCCAGGGCGGATGCTTCAATCCGCCCCGGGCGACAAGGGAGGACCTATCCGCCTAGCCGCGACGAGCTGGAAAGTTATGCAGCCTCGGTGACTGCTGTACCTTCTTGAACACCCGCCGTGGTGGTCGCAAGGGCGGTACGTTGCTGTCCCGCCGCCCTTGTGGTCGTCGGCTCCCGTCGCAGGCGGATTCCATACCAAGCTATCGGATGGCTGAGAGCTCCTGTTTGACTCGCATTCTGTTCACCAAGAGCCGCCGGAGTCCTGGCAGCTGACGCGATCGCGCCGTACCATCTCCGCCGCAACAGCCACGCGAACTACTTCAGGGGTCGAAGCACGTTTGCACTGGCAAGATCGCCAGCATCGACTACCCGCATAGTCACGTTCCCGAGCCTAGCCACGGATGCGAGCTCGGCGACGTCGCGGGCGAGCTCCCCACCTGGATCCGCAACCGCCGCTTCGAGCGCCGTGGCTGCTGTTTCGGCCGAGCTCACGAACACGAAGTGCTTGGACCCTCCCTCCACTTTTGCGAGGTTCCGGACGACGTCCGTCGCTGTCAAGAATGCTACGTGGGCGTAGCGGCGGGAATCTGCACTGTGAGCCGTGCTTCCGGGGGCTGGTTCTACCACCGGCAGTAGACGACCGTTCGTAATTTTTCGAATCGAGTCGTTGAGCCTCCGGGGATCAGCGGGAGAGTGTAGGTCCGTCGCGACACCAGAGGGCCCCGTGGACACAATCCCGACGAGGTCGGCCTCGGTCAAAATCTCGTCACGAAGTAAGGCCAACAGCTGCTCGGCGTTCCGGGTTTCAGATGGTTTAAAGCGCAAGTCGTCAACCATAACCACGAAGATCCGCGCGGAGGTCTGGGCCTCGGCCGGGGGCGCGAGACAACCGAGCAGGACAGTGAGCGCGGCCGCCGTTCCAAATTTCATAATATCCCTCGTGTTCGCTGAATCTGACGCCAATGCCGCCCTGTCGGCCGGGCTACTTCGTCATGACCGCAGAAGTCCCGTACCGATGCCGCCGAACGATCGGTCAAGATCGGGGGGCGATTCATGGTTCTGCCCCGCAAGGGTGAATAGGCCCCCCCTTGCCCACGATACGCCTCGCCTAGTGTAGTGTATGCGCACGGGCCGTGCGAAGAAGGATCGTCCCAGATAGGGGGACTTCATGAAGACCATCGGACTCATCGGCGCCGGGCACATCGGCAGTCAGGTCGCACGGCTGGCGTTGGCGCACGGCTACAACGTCGTCATCAGCAACTCGCGCGGCCCGGAGACGCTGGCGGCGCTCGTCGCCGAACTCGGGCCTGGCGCCCGCGCGGCGACGCCCGTCGAGGCCGCCACTGCCGGCGATCTCGTCGTCGTCACCGTGCCGCTCAAGAATTACCGCGACGTTCCAGTGGCGCCGCTCGCGGGAAAGATCGTCATCGACACGAACAACTACTATCCGCAGCGGGATGGTCACATCGCCGAGCTCGACAACGAGTCGACCACGACGGCCGAGCTCCTGCAGGCGCACCTGCCGACATCAAAGGTCGTGAAGGCCTTCAACCACATCTATGCCGCCGAGCTCACGACACACGGCCAGCCGGCCGGCTCGAAGAATCGGCGGGCGCTCGTGATCGCGGGCGATGACCAGGCGGCGAAGGCCACGGTCACACGACTGCTCGACCAGTTCGGGTTCGATACCGTCGATGCGGGACCGTTGCGCGAGGGCTGGCGCATTCAACGGGATACGCCCGGCTATGGTCCGCGCCGCACGGCCGACGAGCTGCGCCGGGATCTCGCGGCAGCCAGGCGATACGCGGACATGTGAGTGGCGGCTGTTGCCGTGACCCACGGACGTCTGACTGCGCCTAGGAGAACTGCGCGCGCATGAACCGTACGTTCTCGATGTAGCTCTCGAGCATCGGCTTGCCCTTGGGGACCGCGCCTTCGATCTGGATCCAGCCCGCGTATCCGATGTCGTCCATGGCCTTGCGCACCGCGGCGAAGTCGACGCGGCCCTGGCCGAGGAGGAAGCCGTTTTCCTTCGCGTGGAACTCGCAGATGCGCGCCCGGCCCAGCTGCCGGATCTCGGCGGCGACGTCGTAGCCCATCTGCGTTGCATTCGCCACGTCGTAGTACACCTGCACGTTCGGCGATCCGACCGCATCGATGATGCGCAGAAGGTCGCCGGCGCTGAGCCACGACTCGATGCCGAGAATCACCTCGCGCTCCTCGGCCTTGCGGGCCACACGGGTCAGCCTGCGGATGACCTCCGCCTGGCCATCGGCGTCGTTGCGCAGGTCGCCTCGATCGAAGAACGCGAGCAGGACGACGCGAACGTTGAGCGCGCGGGCGCAGTCGATGCTGTCGCTGACCCATTGCTCGGTGCGGGGATCCGACTTGTAAGGGACCTGGTTCATCACGTCGAGGGCGATTCCGCCAATGCGCACGCCGCTCGCCGCGGCGGCCTCGCGGTACGCGCGCTGGATATCCGGCTGGCGGAGATGGAGGTCGCTCTCGACGTTCCCCATCGACACTTGCACGCCGTCGAGGCCGAGCTCCCGCGCCAGCGCCAGCGCGCCAGTCTTGCCGCGCATGCCAATGGACCAGTCGCAGGCGCCGATGTTGAACCGACTTGCGGCGTCGGCCCACGTTCCGACCGCCATCGCCAACGAGTCCCGCGCCGACGAGCGCCACAGCGCTCCTCAGGACATCCCGACGGGATGGACACTCGCCTCTCATGATTTCAGCACCTCGACCAAGGCTCCACGCCGAGTCACACGACGAAGAGTCGAGAGGAAGAACGTCGAACAAGAAGTTCGGGAGAACGGCGGAGACAACGGACTCAACACGGAGGAACGGAGCGAACGGAGACGCACGGAGAGAGTCGGGTGGATAGCAGCAGACGAGACTGCTTGAGCCGCGCGACGCGCGTCGACCCCAGCGCCGGCCATGGCCGGCGCGCAAGCAGTCTGCAGCGTGACAGCCTCCGTGCGTCTCCGTTCGCTCCGTTCCTCCGTGTTGATCCCGTTGACTCCGTCGCCTCCGCCGCGTTGCCGATGACGTTGGCGACGGCGTTGTGAATGAACTCCTGATCTTCTGATCTCCTGTACCCCGCCGTGACAAGTGACCAGCGGTCATGATTTACCGGATCACCGGCTTCATCAGAAAGGCGGCAATATCCGCGATGTCCTGCTCGGTCAGCGCAAGAGCCAGCGGGTCCGGCATCAGGCTCGACTTGAGCGGCACGCGAGCGGCGATCTCGTCTCGTGCGAACGAGAGCATCCGGCCGTATCCATCGCGTATCGAAACCGTCTGGCCATCGGCCTGCAGAAAGCCGATGTGCGGTTCGTTGCGGCGCGTGACGAAGAGCTCGGCGCTGTAACCGAACGCAACGGCGGCGTTCGGGTTCACCATCGACTCGACGAGGCCCTGTCGATCGAACTTCCTGGAGATATCGGTGAGCTCCGGCCCGATTTCGAGGCCTGCGGTTCCCACGCGATGACACGTCGAGCAGGTCGCGGCGAACCGCACCTGCCCGCGCGCGGCGTCGCCGGTGCGAGCGGTGACATCGGCAACGGTCATCCGTGATTGTCCGCCCGGGCGCGGGAAGAGTCCCACCGCGATTGTCCGGACACCGCGGTCCGGATTGGTGAAGATCACGGCGCCCGCGGCCTCGCGCAAGGTCGCGGCCAGCTGGTTCTCGGCGGCAAGCTGAATGAGCAGCTGGCCGCCGTCCGAGTCCCTTGCCATCGCCAACGCGGCGTCGATGCGCTGGTCGATGGGCGCGTCGGCGTCGAGCACGAGCGCGCGGTGCGTCAGGAGCCCGGCGGCCGCGGCCGGCTTCACGTCGGGCACGCTGGCCACCCACCCGTCAACCGGATAGCCGCGCCAGTCGTTCATCTTCCGGTACGTCATCCACCAGGCGGCCTGTGCGGCGACATCGGAGAGCTCGTTGCGGGTCAGCCCGGCCATCGCCTGCGCGGCGCGAGGATCATCGACGAAGGCCAGCGCGACGATCGCCTGTCGACGTTGGTCAGAGGTCAGGCGAGGCGACGCCGCGCGTACTGTAAAGGCGTCGATGGCCGCCGCCGGATGCAGTCGCCACGCAATACCCGAGAACCGCGCGTCCCACCGCGTCGGATCGGGATGCCCCAGCAGCGGTAGCAGCGCCGAATAGAGCAACGCTTCGTTGCCCGTCGCCGCTATTCCGAGCGCTTCGAGGTACCAGCGATCGACGCCGTCGTACTTGGCAGCAAGCGCGACGAGAATGTCGCGGCTCTTGTCGAAAGACATCCCCCGGAGCGAGAGGGCGACTTCGCGGCGGACCGCCGGCGATGGGTCCTCCGCCAGGAGATGCGCCTCGGTCGACACTGACGCCTTCGCCTGCCGCAGCGCGCGGAATGACGCGATGCGAATCTGCGGATCGGTGTCGGCGAGCAGCCGCTCGACTTCCTCTACGCCCGCTGGGACCGAGCCTGGCGAGCAGCCAGATCGCGCGCGCGCGATGATACGGGTTGGGATCGGCAAGGATACGCCTCACCGCGCGGCAGCGTCGCGGCGCCCTGCGCCGCGAGCCGTTCGAATCCGCTGTTGCGCACGTTGACGGCCGGGCTGAGCAGCGCCTGAACCTGGCCGGCCGTCGTGCCGAGATCGATCGATGGCGTCGTGAGCGTCCGACCCTTCGGCGTGATGCGGTAGATGCGGCCGTATCCCTTGCCATCCTGCATCTGGTGCCCGCCGACGATGGGATCGTACCAATCCGCGACGTAGATCGCGCCGTCCGCGCCGACGGCCACGTCACTCGGCCGGAACCACTTGCGCGGATCCTGGTCGACTCGATTCCAGACGTAGTTCTCGTTCGGCGTGCCCAGGCTCGACACGAACTCCGAGCGCGCGAGCGTGAAGCCGGCGCCCTGCGCCTTCGCCAGAAAACCGAAGACGACGTTGCGGCCGGCATCGGCGCTGAGCAGCAGTCCGCGATACCGGGCACCGAGCTGGTCCCCCTCGTAGCGCACGACGCCGGCGGGCGCACCGGCGCCGGTGTTGTCGCCAGCCGGCAGCACGCCGGGGTCCTCCTGATGCCAGTGCGCGGTGAACGTATCCTGGCCGGGCCGCCGATCGGCCTGCCAGAACCTGGATCCGTCTGCGCTGAAGTAGCCGGCACTCGCGCCTTCCATCAGCCAGGTCATCCGGCACGTCATGACCTGATCGTCGTTGTCGTTCTGCCAGAGATCGCCGAACGAGTCGACCGCGAGCTCGTAGGCGTTGCGGAAGTTGTGGGCGAGCACGGTCAAGTGCGTGCCGTCGGGCTCCATCCGCAGGCCGAGTCCTCCCGTCCAGACGCGCCCATCGTCGCTCCGCATGCCGCCCTGGTTCTTCAGGTTGTACGGTGTGCCGCCGGTGTACAGGCTCCCGGCGCGCAGCGTCCACCCCGATCGGTCGGTGACGATATGCGGGCCGGCGTTGCCGGTGTTGAAGTACCAGCGCCCGTCAGGGCCGGCAGACGAGCGCATGCAGGCCGTGGTCGTGATCGAACCCGCCGAAACCGGTGAGCAGGATCTCTTTCTTGTCGGGTGTGTCGTCGCCGTTGTCGTCCGTGTAGACGATGAGGTGCGGCGATGCCGACACGATCACGCGGTTGCCGATCACGGCCAGGCCGAGAGGTGCCCGCAGATCCTTGTCCTGCACGAACACCTTCGACGAGTCCGCCCGGCCATCGCCGTTCGTGTCGGTCAGGATGAGGATCCGGTCTCCCGCATCATGGGTGAGCGGCGCCTGCTTCGCGGTGTTGAAGTCCCGGTAGTTCACGGCCTCCGCCACCCAGACGCGGCCGCGCGCATCCACGTCGATGTTGGTCGGGTTGAAGAACATCGGGGACTCCGCCCAGAGTGCAATCTCCAGATCGCCGGGGAGGACGAACTGGTCGCTCGGCGCGTGCGGCCTCGATCCGGAAACCGTCGAGACACACGCGAGCAGCAGCAGGGTGAGACGCAGGTGGCTCGCCACGCGGCCGCAGCATATCCCGTAACGCCGCGTCCTGCCAGATTCGGTTGAGGGGTAGAATCGCGAAAGGAGACCCAATGTGGCATCGGTGCACGTCCGTAGCATTTCGGCACGCGGCCTCGACCGCTGTGCTGCTCGTCGCCGGCGTGGCGGCGCAGGCCCAAACGCCTCCGGCAGCGGCGACATCGGTTGCGCTCACCATCGCTGGTGACATTCCGAAGCCCGTCACCATTTCGCCCGCGGATCTCAAGTCGTATCCGCGCACCGCCGTGACGCTGCAGGAAGAGGGACGATCCGTTGCGTATGAAGGGGTCCTGCTTGGCGAAGTCCTCTCGCGCGCCGGGGCTCCGCTCGGTGCGGAGCTTCGCGGCAACAACGTGGCCTCGTACGTTCTGGCCAAGGCCAGGGACGGGTATCAGGTGGTGTTTTCGCTGGCCGAGGTCGATCCAGCGTTCACCGCGAGCCAGATCATCATCGCGGACACGATCGATGGGAATCCGCTCTTCGAGTATCAGGGACCCTTGCGCATCGTCGCGCCCGGCGACAAGCGGGGCGCGCGCTCCGTCCGGATGCTCGAACGGATTGAAATCGTCCGCCTTCGAAAGTAGGAAGCAGCCGTGAAACGTCGGCCATGGCTCGCAGGTGCACTGTCGGCGGTCGCGCTTGCCGTGCGGTTGTCGGCAACGCCCAATCGAACGGCGAGTTCGCGTGGGACTGTGCCGAAGGGATTTCCCGCTCCCGCTGGTTCCCGCCGACAATCCGATGTCCGCGGCGAAGGCCGAGCTCGGGCGTCACCTGTTCTACGATCTGCGCCTGTCGAGGCAACGGGACGCAGTCCTGCGCGACCTGTCACCAGCAGGAAAAGGCGTTCACGGAAGGGCCTCCAGACCAGTCAGGGTTCCACCGGCGAGGAACACCCACGCAACAGCATGAGCCTCGTCAACGTCGCGTACGCGGCGACGTTGACATGGGCCAACCCGACGCTGACGCGCCTCGAGGATCAGGCGGCGGTGCCGATGTTCGGGCGGCACCCGGTCGAGCTCGGCCTCGGTGAGGACCGCGAGTGGCTGGAGCCGTTGCGCCGCGATCCACGTTACCCGTCGCTCTTCAAGAACGCGTTTCCCGACGAGGCCGATCCGTTCAGCCGCCCGAATGTGCTCAAGGCCCTCGCCACATTCCAGAGAACGATCGTCTCTGCGCGATCGGCCTACGACCGCTATCACTTCGCGCGCGACGATCAGGCGGTGTCGGACTCGGCGAAGCGAGGCGAGGTGCTATTTCACAGCCGGCCGCTCTCGTGCTTCACCTGCCACGGCGGCGTCAACTTTTCGAACGCGACTGGTCTCGGCAGCGACATCGGCGCGAGGTGGCGTCCAGTTCCACAACACCGGCCTCTACAATCTGCCCGGTCTCCTGTCGTATCCGGCGCCCAACACCGGAATCTACGAAGTGACACGCGATCCGAAGGACGTGGGCAAGTTCAAGGCGCCGACGCTCCGCAACATTGCCGTCACCGCGCCCTACATGCACGACGGCAGCATCGCCTCGCTCGAGGACGTGCTCTCGCACTACGAGGCTGGCGGCCGGACTGTGACTGAAGGTCCCTACAAGGGAGTCGGCCACGACAATCCAAACAAGAGCCCGACGATCCGCGGCTTCTCGCTGACGCCCGGCGAGCGCGCTGACCTGCTGGCGTTCCTTCGCTCGCTCACCGACGAGAGCGTTCTTCGCGATCCCCGGCTGTCCAACCCCTGGAGGCGATAAGAGACTCAGGGCTCAAGGCTCAAGCAAGACCTTCGACCAATTACTCGAAGATCTTCCCTGAGCCCTGAGCCCTGAGCCCTGAGCCTTGAGCCCCTGGATTCCCTGAATCAGCTCATGCGGTTGTTTTCGCCCAAATCTGCGGCTACTTGACATATTCCCATACGGGAATATAATTCAAGGCGTGCCTCGTGCCGCCACCACATCGGACGCTTTCAACGCGGTTGCCGAGCCTCGCCGCCGCGACATCCTGATCTTCCTTGCGTCCGGCGAGCGTTCGGTCGGCGACATCGTCGACGCGCTCGAGTTACGGCCAGCCGTCGGTCTCGAAACACCTCAAGGTGCTCCGCGACGTAGGGCTGGTGGAGGCGAGGCGGGAGGGGAAGCAGGTGTTCTATCGCACCAACTTCGATGCGATCCGGCCCCTCAACGACTGGACGCGCAGCCTCGAGCGCCTGTGGCGCCATCAGCTGACGCGGGTCAAGGAGCGGGCCGAACGGATGAGCGATCCCGATCAAGAGAAATGACGACCACCAGCAAGAAGGAGAAGCCGTGACTACTACTGCACCGACACTCGAGAATCTGATTCTGAATCTGTCGCAGGAGATCACTGTCCGGGCGTCACTCGACGTCACGTTCGATTCGCTTCTGGAGCAGATGGGGCCCGGCAACGAGACCCCCGACGGCACGCTGCTCCCGATGGTCATCGAGGCATGGCCCGGGGGGCGATGGTTCCGCGACCTGGGCCAGGGCAACGGGCACTTCTGGGGCAGCGTGCAGGCCATCAAGCGCCCGACGCTCCTCGAGATCACGGGGCCGCTGTTCATGTCGTTCGCGGTCGTCTCGAACCTGCAATACCGCTTGAAGGAAGTCGACGGCGGGACGCTCATCTCATTCCGGCACGCCGCGCTGGGATTCATACCAGACGACTATCGCGAGAACATGATGCGCGGCTGGGCGCCGCTCTTCGAGCGCGTGCGGCGGCAGGCGGAGTCGGTCAAGAAAGTGCACTGAGAGCCGGCGGGTCGCTGCTCGCTGCTCGCGGCTGGCTGTTGCTCATTCGACGGCCAGCTGTTGTTTAAGCAACCGCTAACCGCGAGCCGCGAGCCGGAGTAGCGGCAGCCAACAATCAAGCGAAGGAGAAAACCCATGTCCATGATCCAAGCGTTGCTGCAGGAACTCGAACAGGAAGCACAGACCACACGACGCGTGCTGGAGCGAGTGCCGTCCGATCGGCTGGCGTGGAAGCCGCATGACCGATCGATGTCTCTCGGCCAGCTGGCGCTGCACGTGGCGACAGTCCCGGGGTTCGTCGCCGAGATGTCGCAACAGTCGCCGTTTCAGATGCCCCGGTTCACTCAACCAAGCGCCACGAGCGCTTCTGAGCTCATTCCGGCACTCGACGACAGCGTGGCGCGAGCTCGTGCGGTGCTCCGCGGGATGGACGATTCGGCGTTGGCGAGCACGTGGCGCGTCGTCGATGGCGACAAGGAAGTCATGGCGATGCCCGTTGGTGCTGTCCTCCGCACCATCATGCTGAACCATTGGTACCATCACCGCGGGCAGCTGGCAGTCTATCTGCGCCAGGTGGGCGCGAAGGTGCCTTCGATCTACGGCCCGAGCGCCGACGAGAACCCGTTCGCGGCGCGAGAGGCAGCAGTGGCATCCGCGTAGCTCCGTTCGAGGCGGGGGCTCTGGCCCTCGTTTTTGTCGACGCTCGCTGGACCGGGTAGACTCGCTGCATGATCCCGGCCCACGCGAGCGTGCGACGTCTGAAGGCCGCCGGCTGTCTGTTCGTGTTCTGCCTGGTATGGGCCGCTGCGGGTCATACGCAAGAGAAAGCCAGCGCGGTACGGTTCAAGGTCATCGCGTTCTACACCGGCACCAGCGACCTCGCGCACGTCAGTTTCGTGCGCGAGGCCAACCGCTGGTTTCCCGAAGCCGCCCGGGCGCACAACTTCAGCTACGAGTCGACAAGCGACTGGGGCAACCTCAACGCGGAGTTTCTCGCGCGCTACCAGGTGGTTCTGTTCCTCGATACGCGGCCGGACGCCACGGCGCAGCGCGACGCCTTCCGAACGTTCATGGAGAACGGCGGCGCGTGGATGGGCTTTCACTTTGCCGGCTTTGCCCTGACCCCGTCGAAGTATCCGCAGAACTGGGACTGGTACCACGCCGACTTTCTCGGCGCCGGTTCCTACGTGAGCAACACGTGGCGTCCCGTGTCTGCCGTCCTTCGCGTCGAGGCGCCAGACCATCCGGTCACGAAAGGTCTGAGCGGAACGTTCAAGTCCGCTCCGAGCGAGTGGTATCGCTGGGAGCGGGATCTGCGCACCAATCCCGACATTCAGATCCTGCTCTCGATCGATCCTTCCAGTTTCCCCCTCGGAACCGGGCCCAAGCCGCATGAGATCTGGCACACCGGCTACTTTCCTGTGGCCTGGTCCAACAAGCGCTATCGGATGGTCTACCTGAACATGGGTCACAACGACATGGACTACGAGAACAAGACGAACAAGGAGTTGTCGTCCACGTTCTCAGAGAGCGCGCAGAACACGTTCATCACCAACGCTCTGCTCTGGCTGGGGGATCGATCGCGATGATGCCGCGCGCCGGGCAGAGCTCGCGCCTCACCGCAGTCGACGCACTGCGCGGCGCCATCATGGTGATCATGGCGCTCGACCATACCCGCGACTTCTTTCACGCGGGAGCGATGGTCTTCTCGCCAGAGGATCTCTCCCGCACGACGCCGATCCTGTTCTTCACCCGATGGATCACGCACATCTGCGCGCCGGTGTTTCTCTTGACCGCCGGCATTGGCGCGTTTCTGCGGCTGCAGCGGCCCGGCGCGACGAAGCGGCAACTGTCACGGTTTCTCTGGACGCGCGGGCTCTGGCTGGTCGCCATCGAGCTCACGGTGATGCGGCTGGCGATGAACTTCTCGCTCGACGCGCGCTATCCCGTGCTGCTGCTCGTCTTATGGTCGCTGGGCATTTCGATGATCGCCCTTGCCGCACTCATTCACTTGCCCCGCCGTGTGCTCGTCATCGCCAGCCTCACGGTACTTGCGCTCCACAACACCCTCGACGGGCTGCAGGCACCGCAGTTCGGTGCTTTTTCCTGGCTCTGGCAGATGCTCCACCAGCAAGGTGTCTTCATCGTCTTTGGCGTCCCGTTTGTTGTGGCGTATCCGGTACTGCCGTGCATCGCCTTGATGGCGGCGGGCTTCGCCGCCGGCCCCATCTTCCTGCTCGAGCCTCAGGAGCGGCGCAGAGCGCTCGTCAAATGGGGAACGGCCCTGATCGCCTGCTTCGTGATACTGCGGGCGATCAATGTCTATGGCGACCCCTCGCCTTGGTCGGTGCAGCCGACGGCGACGTTCACGGTCATCTCGTTTTTCCGCGCGACGAAGTATCCGCTGTCCCTCGACTTCGTGCTGATGACGATTGGTCCGGCACTCCTGGCGCTGATCTATCTGGAGCGTCGTTCGCTGCCCGCGGGCCACCCGCTGGTGATCATCGGCCGCGTGCCATTCTTCTTTTACGTCGCGCACTTCTGGATCCTGCACGCGCTCGCGTCAGCACTGGCCTACCTGCGATATGGCAGCGCGTCCCTCGCGTTCCTCTTCAATCCGCTTCCGTCCATGGGCGGACCGCGGGAGTCGTTTCCAGCGGACTTCGGCTACCCGCTGTGGGTGACTTACGTGGTGTGGGTCTTTGTCGTTCTGCTCCTCTATCCCGCATGTCGGTGGTTTGCCGAACTGAAGGCCAGGCGCCAGAGCTGGTGGCTGAGTTATTTGTAGGGCTGGAGCCACCGGCATTCAACGTGCACCGATAGGGCCTGTCGATCTGAGGCACTCCCGTTCGACGTGTAGGTAGAGAACGGGATCCGACGGTCGGATCGCTCAGAACCGGGGAATTGAACTCCAAACGAATCAGGGAGATAGAACGATGCGATTCATGGTGCTGGTCAAGGCTGACAAGGACTCGGAAGCTGGAGTGATGCCGGATGCGAAGCTCCTGACCGAGATGGGAAAGTACAACGAAGAGTTGGCAAAGGCAGGGGTGCTCCTGGCGGCTGAGGGGCTGCAGTCGAGCTCCAAGGGCGCGCGCGTCCGCTTCTCCGGAGACAAGCGCACCGTGATCGACGGTCCGTTCACCGAGACCAAAGAGCTGATTGCCGGCTATTGGATCATGCAGGTGAAGTCGAAACAGGAGGTGATCGACTGGGTGAAACGCTGCCCGAATCCGATGCCCGGCACAGAATCCGAGATTGAGATCCGCCAGGTGTTCGAATTGGAGGACTTCGGTCCCGCGATGACACCCGAGATCAAAGAGTACGAAGCGCGCGTCGTTCAGCAGATGGCGGCAAACGCGAAGCGATAGCGAGTCGCCGTGGGCGAGGGGCTGTCACAGTCTTTTCAAGAGAGTCGGGCGGTTGGCTATGAGATGCTACCGCTGATTGGGAACGATGATGTGTCGCCCCAGAGCCCCTTTCACGGCCATCTTCCTGGCCCTGGTCATTGCCGGATTGTGCCGGGCGGCAGCAACCGGAGTCGCGCAGCCGGCGAGCCGGGCGCTGCCAGACGAGGTCCGACACCCGGCCACCAACCCCTCCGACGCGCGCAAGGTGGAGCTCGGACGGCTGCTGTTCTGGGACCCGATTCTGTCGGGCAGGAAAGATGTCGCCTGCGCAACATGCCACCACCCGGAGTTCGGCTATGCCGAGAGCCTCGACGTGTCCATTGGCGTCAACGGCCTGGGCCTCGGCAGCCGCAGGCGCTTCGATGTCCCCAATGCCGTTCCCTTCGTCAAGCGGAACAGCCAGACGATCCTGAACGTTGCCTTCAACGGCATCGATCAGTCCGGCCAGTACGATCCCGCCAGGGCGCCGATGTTCTGGGACCTGCGCGCGGCGAGCCTGGAGGCGCAGGCGCTCGAGCCCATCAAGTCGTTCGAAGAAATGCGCGGCGACGCCTACAGCGAGGCGGAGGCGCTCGACGCCGTGACGGCCCGGCTGGCCGCCGTCGCCGAGTACCGGACGCTCTTCAACCGCGCCTTCGGCGGCGCTCGACCAGTGACGGCCGAGAACCTGGGGAAGGCCCTCGCCGCGTTCGAACGAACGCTGAACGCTACCAACTCTCCCTTCGATCGCTACATGCGCGGCGACCTCACCGCGATGACGAACGAGCAGATCAGGGGAATGGAGCAGTTCGATCGTGTGGGATGCGCGAACTGTCATAGCGGTCCGATGTTCTCCGACTTCAAGCCGCACGTGCTCGGCGTGCCTGACAATGCCAAGCTGTCGGCGTCCGACGCCGGCATCGCGGGCAATTACGCGTTCCGCACACCGTCGCTGCGGAACCTTCGGTCCACTGGTCCCTACATGCACAACGGGGCATTTCAGACGCTGCAGGAAGTGCTCGGTTTCTACAGGACCGGCCGGCGCCGGCCGCAGAATTCCAATGTTCGGTCCGACCAGCTCGATCCGTTGCTCGCCCAGGTGAACGTGGGGCGCGGCCGCTTCGATATCCTCGCGTTCCTGAACGCTCTCAACGACGACGGGTTTGACAAGGAGATCCCCTCGCGCGTGCCGAGCGGGTTGCGGCCGGGCGGGAACATCCAGCAGCCGTAGCGCTCATCGCGCGCTCCGTCCGAGCTCGCGCTCCAGCATGTCGCGACGGCTGACGAGCCTGCCGAATGCGCGGTGGGCGCGCACGAGCACCACGACCGCCAGGCCGAGCATCAGGAGTCCCACCGCGGCTGCCTTGTAGGCTTCGGACCGCCCGGTCGCGTAGCCGACGGCGAGCGAGCCGAGCATGAAGACTGATGTGAACGTCACGGCCATGCGCCCGGCCACGATCTGGTGACGCGCGAGCAGGATGCGCCGGTGCGTGAGCACCCAGAGCGCGAAGACGACCCACGAGAAGCCGATCGCGACCATCACCCCGAATGCGACCTGCGCGCGCAGTGGCAGCGAAGCCTCTGTTGCCCACAGGGTCCCGACCACGCCCGTCATCGTCAGTGCAGCCAGCAGGAGTGCGACGTAGCCCAGCCGCGACGGCATGGACAGCTCGACGTCGACGAGTTGCTTGAGTGCTGCGGCGGACGCTGGCGGCAAACTCGACGAGGACGCGTCGTATTGTGTTGTCATGAGTCACCTACAGATCCGGGTGTGCGTTCGATCTCGTGACGCAGAAGCTTCCGGGCACGAAACAACCGTGACTTGACCGTGCCGACTGGCACGCCGAGCACCTCGGCGACTTCGCCGAGCGAGAGCTCCTGCAGGTAGAAGAGCGTCAGAACTTCGCGTTCCACCAGCGGCAGCCGCGCGAGCTCGCGCTCGACCGTCGCCAGGTCCGCTTCGACGCCGTCTGGCGCGTCATCCGCGGCCGGCAGCTCGATCTCGTCGATGTCGGTCACCTTCGGGGCCGCGTACTGCTCGCGCAGACGATCCATCAAGGTGCGGCGCGCGATGCCAAAGAGCCACGCGCGCAGCTTCGACCCGTCACGAAGCTTGTGGATTCCCCGCAGGACCCGAAGCCAGACGTTCTGCACGACGTCATCCGCCGCGTCGTCGGAGCCCGTGAGCCGGCGCACGTACTTCCAGACTGGCCCGCTCCATTGCTCGGTCAGCTCGTCGAACGCCTGGCGCTCCCCGAGCTGGCAGCGAACGACCAGCCATTCGTCTTCTCTCAATCTGTACCTTCGGTCATGTAGTCGGGGATCCCGTCAAAAGGTTCACCGGGGGACCAACCGGGGCCGGATACGCTACCATGGCCCGGCGCCATGATGCCGGCCTTCCTTCGCATACTCCTGCTGCCTGCTCTCGCGCTGTCCGCCATGCAGGGCGGGTGGGTAGCCAACCCCCAGATCGTCCGCGACACGGGATCGAAGCAGCCGGGCTTCAATTACGACGAATCACGGGTTCCTCCTTACACGCTTCCCGAGCTGCTGCCCCGCGCTGGCGTCAAAACGTGGACGCCAGAGGAATGGCGGCAGCGGCGGAGCGCGATCCTCGAGCTGTTCCGCGAGAACGTGTACGGACGGTCGCCGGGCCGTCCCGAGCATCTTGGATTTCAGATCGTCGAGCAACCGCGGGCGATGGACGGCGCGGCGACGCTGAAACGAATCACGGTTCTCAGCACGCAGGCCGGGGTTGAGCACCGATTCGAGGTGATCCTGTTCCTGCCGAATGCGAGGCAAGGAGCCGTGCCGGTGTTTCTGCTGCTCAACAACCGGCCCGTGAGCAATACCGACCCGACGCGCCGGGAGCTCTCGGACTTCTGGCCGGCCGAACGGGTCATCGCCCGCGGCTACGGGATCGCTGCGATTCAGAACAACGAGCTCGCGCCCGACGACAAGGATCGGTATCGCGAGGGCGTGATGCGCCTGTTCGAGAACGGCACCGCGGCTCGGCCGGACAACTCGTGGGCGGCGCTTGGCGCGTGGGCGTGGGGCGCCAGCCGTGCGATGGACTACTTCGCAACGGATCCGCGCGTCGACGCAAAGCATGTCGCGGTCGTCGGTCACTCGCGCGGCGGCAAGGCGGCGCTCTGGGCCGGCGCCGAGGACGAGCGGTTCGCGCTGGTCGTGTCGAACGAATCCGGCGAGGGTGGCGCTGCCCTGACCCGGCGGGACTTCGGCGAGACGCTGGCCCGCATCACCAATGCGTTTCCTCACTGGTTCGCCGGCAAGTACACATCCTTCAAAGACCGCGTCGGCTCGCTGCCGGTCGATCAGCACATGCTGCTCGCGCTGGTGGCGCCGCGCGCGCTCTACGTGGCCAGCGCCGACGAAGACCTGTGGTCCGACCCGCGGGGCGAGTTCCTGTCTCAGGTGCACGCGTCGCCGGTGTTCGCGCTCTGGGGCGATCGGGCGATTGGCGAAGGTGAGATGCCGCCGCTGAACCAACCCCTGATCGTCGGCCGGCGCGCGTATCACGTGCGCCGCGGCGTTCACAACCTGACGCAGTACGACTGGCAGTCGTTCATGGACTTCGCGGACACGCTATGGATGAAGGTCGTCCGGTAGCCAGGCGCCGCGGCCGCTCACGTGGGCGGTAGCGATCACGTCCGCCCGGGAGCTACAATCTCCAGCCTTGCGTTGCAGTGCGCTCATGACAGTCACAAGTCGGGAGGACATTCCATGACCAGGCGCACCTCTGCTCAGACGGGAATCGGACGACGGGATTTTGCTCGGTTCGCGCTTGGCACGCTTGCAACCGCCGCGCTCGGCGGCCGTCACGGCGCGGCGGCTGAACGATGGCCGCCAGGCATCAAGCTGTGCGTGCAATCTCCGCCCAATCCTTCCGAGGAGCAGTTGCTGTTCCTCAAGCAGCTCGGCGCCTCATACGTGAGCGTCGGCTCACCCCCGGACATGCGAACCGCCGAAGGGTTCATGCAGATCAAGAAGCGTTACGCCGACGCCGGCATCACGGTGTGGAACATCGGCAACACGAGCGTGCACAACATGCCGGAGGTCACGCTCAATCTACCCGGCCGGGATCAGAAGATCGAGGACTACAAACAGTACCTGCGCAATCTCGGCAAGGCGGGCATTGGCTACTCGACCTACGCGCACATGGGCAACGGCATCTGGACGAGCGGCCGGACGATGGTCCGTGGTGCATCTGCTCGGGAATTCGATCAGAACAGCCCGAAGCGCGCGGCAACTGGGACGGCAAGGTCTTTACCGGGCCGCTCTCTCACGGACGCGAGTTCACCAGGGAGGAGATCTGGGAGAACTACACCTACTTCATCAAGCAGGTGGCGCCGGTGGCCGAAGAGGCAGGCGTGCGCATCGGTATCCATCCCGACGATCCACCCGTGCCGGTGCTGGCCGGCGTGCCCCGGATCTTCAGCAACTTTGCGGGCTACGAACGCGCGATGAAGATCGCGGACAGCGCCAACGTCGGGATCTGCCTGTGCTGCGGCACCTGGCTCGAGGGTGGCAAGGCGATCACCGGCAAGGATCCGGAGGAGATGATCCGTTCCTTTGGCGCGAAAAAGATCTGGAAGATCCACTTCCGCAACGTCAGCGCGCCGCTCCCGCATTTCGTCGAGACCTTCATGGACGACGGTTACTACGACATGTGGAAGATCATGAAGGCCCTTCGCGACGTCGACTTCGACGGCATCGTGATCCTGGACCACAGTCCGACGATGGTGGGCGGCAACTACACGCAGACTGCCTATGGCTTCGCGTACATGAAGGCGCTGATGAACCGCGCGAACGCGGAAGCCCGGCGGTGATGACAGGGCGCTACCGCCGACTGCCCGGCGCCGGATAGTTCTTTGACTCGTCGTCCAGGACGAGAATCCAATCGAGCATCTCGCCTCTGTCGGGCGGTGTGAACTCACGCTGCCCGGCGTTGGCGAAGCTGCCGATGACGGTGGCTGCGCCCGTGCGCGGATTGAACCACCAGGTCTTGACTCGCGCTCCGGTGATCACGTTCATGTGGACGCTGAACGGCCGGCCCACGGGCGCATAGACCATTGCGTAGCTGCCGCTCGCGTCGCGAGTGGACGTGAACTGATAGCGTCCCGCTCCGGGAACGCTCGTCGCAACGCGGTCGGTCACGATGATTCCCTGATCTGGGATCCGGGTGAGGAACGGACGCGATTCCATCAACGCGCGGCCGTGCTGCATCTGGGTCGCGCCGGGCTGATCGATCGCGTCGTACCACGGCAGCAGGGGATTGTTGATAGGTTGCCGCGCCGTCGTCCACATCTGCCACACCGAGTGGTGGCCATAGGTGTGCCCGAACGCGCCGGTGAAAAGGTCCCAGTAGAGGGGCCGCCTGACGTCGCTCGAAATCGAATGGCCAAGTTTCTTCGCGTCGAACGAGACAGGGTGGTCCTCGTAGATCGGCTCACCGTCGAGTACGGGCTTGATCGGCGTGCGGTCGTAGTCGACGCGCGTCTGGTCGTAGCGGCCGGTGAACTCCACGGCGTGTCCGTTCTGGCGCATGTTGAAGTCCAGCCACGCCTCGTCGTGGAGCCACGTCGATGAGCTGTTGGCGCCAGGAGGGTGGAAGGTCATCAGGTGCGCGCCGCCGTCGCCGGCGCGAAGGCCGCGCGCCATCGCCCGGATGATCTCCTTGTGCGTATCGGTGTCAATCGGGCGGTCGCCGCCGAGGATCCAGATGATGTTCGGCGTGTTCTTGTAACGGCGGCCGAGCCAGGCGCCGTAGCGTTCGGCGTTCTGCGGCGTGAAGATCTCCGGCCCAACCCCTCGCTTGATGTTCCACTTGTCGCCCCAGGTCGGGAGGAACCCGATGTACATCCCGAGGGAGCCCGCCTGGCTCACCACGAAGTCCACGTGATCCCAGTAATCGTTGTCGGGGCCGTCCTTGACGTCAGGCGTCGCCGGGTCGTTGTTCAGGAGCGGCCTGTGGCCGTAGGCGTTCGGCTCGTTCAGCCCATCGAACTCCGCCAACGCGACGGCCTGGATCACCGTGAAGCGTTGCTCCGCGCGCTTGCGCAGGTAGCGAAGCGCGTCCTCACGCGTCGGCCGGTGGAAGAGCTCCCACGCCGTGTCGCCCAACCAGAAGAAGGGCCGGCCGTCGGCGGTGACGAGGAACCGCTTGTTCTCCGACACCTTGAGCAGCGCCGGCTGGGCCGCGATGGGCGTGACGGCAGACGTGGCTGCCAGGACGGTCAGGATGAGCGTTCGGACGAGTCGGGCTGACATGCGTGACAAGTTACGGCAAGAGCCCTGCGAGCGCCAGCGATCTATTTCGGGGATCGAAAAACAATTCGAGCTGCTATGACCTGAGTTGACCTGATCGCGGGTCCTGTCCGCCTCCGCGCAAGCGCTTCGGCGAGACCTCGCCGAAGCCCGAAGGGCGAAGGCGGGGCGCCCGGCAGCCCCACCCGTCCTCGGCGCCAAAAGCGATGTCGACGGGAGAGGCGCCTGCGCGGCGGGTGGGGCGGCCCCGCCGGGCGCCACCCGCTCGCTGAGTCAACTCAACTGAGCCATAGTCATCTTGTCCTTCGATCGAGAGACATGTCTTCAGTGAATCATCACCGATCAGCGGCTGGCCGCGGACAGGACCCGTCCCCGGACCTGATTCACCCGGGTCCACCAGTCGGCTACGGTTCAGACCAGTCCCACATGATCCCGCGCGTAGACGATCGACCGGTCGACCAGCTCCAGTTCGAGCGCATACCGCTCGTCCGGCGTCAGGCCGGAAATGCGGGGCAGGGGCGCGCGCGGTTTGTTGGCCCGGATCCGGGTGAGCAGCCGCGCCATGTGGACGCCATTGACGTCGTCGAACGTGGCCCAGTACTTGTCGGTCAGGCACGGGACCTCCAGCGGGTCCCGCGTGATCATCTCGAGCGAGAAGTAGACGTCCGGCTTTGCGCGTCTGATCGTGTCCACCATCCCCTTGATGTCGAGCATGCCTTCGCCGAGCGGGACCTCCGACAACAGATACCCTCGCTCGCATTCCTCGGCGGCCATGTCCTTGAGGTGCACGCTGAACGTGTAGGGCGCCAGTTTCTCGACGACCTCGTCCGGATCGTCGAGCACGGTCAGGTTGTTGCCGGTATCGAGCGACACGCCGAAATACTCGCTGTCGTATTGCTTCAACAGCGCGACCTGCTCGTCGACGCGCCAGTCCTTGTGGTTCTCGATGCCGAGGGGCATCTTGTACTTCTCGACGATGGGCAGCGCCGCTTCGATCTGCTTGTGGAAGCCGACAACCGCCGTCTTCCATCCCTCGAGCGTGTCGAACATCTCGTACCGCCGGCCGAGCAGGCACACCACACGCAGGCTGGTTGCGCCGGCCTCCTTGGCGATGTGGACGGCGTGCTCGAACACCGCGGGATCCTCGCGGGGCAGGAACGTCTGGATCTCGACGTACATGCCGAGTTCTTCCTTCATCCGCCGCGTCCGCCTGGCCCACTCGAGATCGATCTGCGTCATGCCGCCATGCGCCCCGGCCGCGCCGACGGCGGCGGCCAGCGTCATGAGCCGATCGACCGCGAGCAGTCGTTGCGGTGAACTGAAGCGAATCGACTGGAATGAATCGGCTGACAATCCCATCGTCGTCCGTCTCGGTGGCCGTGCCGTCATTCGTCAGGTTCCTTTCGCATGGTTGTCGGGCTCAAGGCTCAGGGCTCAGGGAAAAGCACTCAGATCCTTATCGTACGACTCAGATCTCAATGCTCTTCCTTGAGCCTCTGGCCGCTGAGCCTTGAGCCCTGAGCCTATTTCAGCGTTTCGTCTCTCCAGGAAGCCGCAGCGTAAGAACGAGAACTGCCTCGATCACCAACGCAGCGGCGAGCGCCAGCAGCCCGCCGGTGTAGCCGCCGGTCCGGTCGTGCAGTGCGCCGATGACGGTCGGACCGACAAACCCACCCAGGTTGCCGATCGAGTTGATGAGCGCGATGCCGGCCGCGGCCGCGGTGCCGCCGAGAAACTGCGGCGGCATCGCCCAGAACACGCCAACGAGCGATCGCAGCGCCATCTGCGAGATGGTGAAGCTCAACACAAACAACCAGATATTGCCTTGCGAGGCGACCGCCAGCAGCAGTCCGGCCGCTGAGACTATGGCGCACGTCGCCACGTGCCACCTGCGCTCGCCCATCCGATCCGAGTGCCGGCCGACCAGGAACATCGCGAGCAGAGCCGCTGCGAAGGGCACCGACGTGATCGTACCTCAGCGCGAAGCCCTTCGCACCGGAGACGTCCTGCATCAGCTTGGGCAACCAGAGAAAGACTCCATAGTTGACGACCGTGTGCATGAAGAAGACGCCGCACAGGAGCCAGAGGCTGCCGCTCGCGAAACTGCGGCGGAGCGAGGTGTGGCCGACGGCCTGACGCCGCGCCAGCTCCTCGGCAATGGTCTTCGTCAGCCAGTCCCGGTCCTCCTCCTGAAGCCACGCCGCCACCTCCGGGCGATCGGTCAGGACCTTGAGCGCCAGAACTCCCAGCACGACTGCCGGAAGGCCTTCGATCAGGAACAGCCACTGCCAGCCGCGTAGCCCGAGCAGACCGTCCAGCTTCAGCAGCGCCTGCGACACCGGCGCGCCGACGATCACCGCCACCGGCGCGGCCATCATGAACAGCGCACCCGTCCGCGCGCGGTCGGTCGCGGGAATCCAGTAGGTCAGATAGAGCACCATCCCGGGGAAGAAGCCGGCTTCCGCGATGCCGAGCAGCGCGCGCGCCGCCATGAACGACCGGACATCGGTGATGAACATCGTCCCCATCGATACCAGGCCCCAGCCGATCATGATGCGCGCGATCCAGCGCCGCGCGCCGACCCGCTCCAGGATCAGGTTGCTCGGAATCTCGAAGAGGCAGTAACTCAGGAAGAAGAGCCCGGCACCGAATCCATATTCGGTCGAGCTCAGCCCGAGGTCCCGCTGGAGCTCATTCGCCGCGAAGCCGATGTTGACGCGGTCGATGTAGGCGACGACGTAGCAGATGAACGCAAAGGGAATGAGCCGGCGTCTGACGCGCCGGAGGATGTGCCGGCCGTCAGCCGAGGGGTCTTCGCTCATGCGTGGGTTGCCGCCTCGGGTCCTCGGAGAGATGCGGGAGTATCTCACGCCGGCCGGTCAGACGGTTCACCGAAGCACTTGACTTCGCCACGACCGGATGGCAGTCTCCGTCGCGTACGGGCCATGTCGCGTCCGTCCTGATGAGTCGCCTCGAACGAATCGCAGAAAGGATCAGCGATGACGAAGACCAGGATCCTCGCACTGCCTCTGGCCACCATGATTGCCGTCGGCAGCAGCTCGCTTGCCGTCGGCCAGGTCACCACGGGGACGATCGTCGGCACGGTCAGCGACGCCGGCGGCGTCGTCCCTGGCGCGACGGTTACGGTGCGTGAAGTCAACAAGGGGACGACCAGCACCTACGTGACGGACGCGACGGGCAACTACACGGCATCCTTTCTGGTGCCCGGCACCTACGCGGTCGAGGTCGAGGTCCAGGGCTTCAAGAAGTCGATTCGCGAGGGCGTCATCCTGCAAGTCAATCAGCGGGCCAGGATTGACGTCACCCTCGAGGTCGGCCGCCTCGAGGAGACGATGACTGTCGTGTCCTCGGCGCCGCTCGTGCGCACGGACTCGTCGGAGGTCGGCACAGTGATCGAGGAGCGGGCGATAGGGCAACTGCCGCTCAACGGCCGCAATTTCGCGACGCTCGTCTACCTGACCCCGGGCGTCACACCCGGGCAGGCGGGCGAGAACCTGTCGGGCGCGAGCACATTCAACCCGCGCGGCGCGTCGAACTTCAACGCCCTCGGCCATCAGGCGAACGCCAACGCCTGGCTCATCGACGGCATCGACAACAACGAATACTCGTTCAACACCGTCATCATCGCGCCGTCGGTCGAACAGGTCCGTGAGTTCAAGGTCCTGACCGGCGTCTTCTCCGCCGAGTTCGGCCGGGGCGCCGGCGTCGTCTCGGTGTCGACCAAGTCAGG
Organism: uncultured Acidobacteriota bacterium; assembly: GCA_963776315.1. Taxonomy (GTDB): domain Bacteria; phylum Acidobacteriota; class Vicinamibacteria; order Vicinamibacterales; family 2-12-FULL-66-21; genus DATBJJ01. The sequence goes on along the minus strand of CAVZMJ010000016.1, from coordinate 60,082 downwards.
CACGAACGCGTTCCATGGCACGGCGTTCGAGTACCTGCGCGACGACGCGTTCGACGCCCGCAACTTCTTCGTCCGCAAGACCGTCGTCGGCGGCAACCTCGTCGTCGATCCCAAGCCGCCGCTCAATCGCAACCAGTACGGCGCCGCCGTTGGCGGTCCCATCATCAAGAGCCGGACGTTCTTTTTCGCCGACTACGCCGGTCTGCAGGAGAAGCGCGGCCAGGTGTTCGTCAACACGGTGCCGACCGCGCGCACGCGGATTGGCGACTTCAGCGATTTCAGGGACACGAACGGGAACCTGATCCTCATCTACGATCCGCTGACCACCCGGGCCAACCCGGCGTTCAACCCGGCGCTCCCGGTCAGCGCGACGAACCCGCAGTTTCTGCGCGATCAGTACGCCGGGAACGTGATCCCCAGCGAACGGATCAATGCCGTCGGCCGCAATGTCGCGAGCATCTACCCGCTCCCGAACGGCGCCGGCAACTTCAACAACTACACCTCGACCGTCAACCGCGAAACGACCGACAATGCCTACTCGGGCCGCGTCGACCACCGCTTCTCGGGCAACGATTCGTTCTTCGCCCGCTTCAACTACGGCAAGTTCAGTCTCGACGCGCCGCAGGGCCAGGCCGCCTGCTGTCTGCCGACGCCGGCGGATGCGGCCTCGCGCTTCGACCTCGGCCCGTTCGTCGCCGGCATCCAGAACACGCGGCTCACGACGCATGGGGCCGCCTTCAACTACTCGAAGGTCGTCACGCCGCGCATCGTCAACGAGTTCCGCGCCGGCTACGCGCGAACGTTTCCATCGACTTTCCAATCGGACTACGGCATCAACGCTGCCGAATCACTTGGTATCCAGGGCATCAACGTCAGCCAGATCACGACCGGCCTGCCGAACATCAACATCCCTGACATGACGGGCATATCGGGCGGCCCGGCGTTTCTCCCCGTCAATCCGAAGCAGTTCCACTGGCAACTCGAAGACACGGTGGTGTGGCTGAAGAGCCGTCACAGCCTGAAGTTCGGCTATCGCCTCGTGGATCGCTACGCTTCTCCGTTCACCCACACCGATACCCGCGGCAGCATCAACTTCGGCCGCAACTACACCAACAACCCCGTGACGAACACCGGCGGCTCGGGACTCGCCTCGCTGCTGACCGGCTACATCAACAACGCTGCCCGCGGCTTCCTGCTCGAGCCCTACATGCTGCGCACGCAAGAGCACGGCCTGTTCATCCAGGACGACTTCAAGATCAGCTCGCGCTTCACCGTCAACGCCGGAATGCGGTACGAGATCTTCAGGGCCGAGACGGAAGAGGACAACAAGATCGTCAACTTCGACCCGGTGAACCTGCGGCTCATCTATGCCGGCGAGGACGGCGCCAGCCGTTCGGTGAACAAGAAGACGCGCTACGGCAACTTCGCGCCGCGCCTCGGACTCACCTACGACCTCTTCGGCGACGCGTCCACGATTCTGCGAACCGGATTTGCCATCACCTACTTTCCCGAGCAGCCGTCGGCATCGAACATGATCGGGCAGTCGGTGCCTTACACGATTTCGCAGAATGTGAGCTTCGCCACCAACCCCACGGACTTTTCAGCCGTCCGGACGATCGCCGACCCGTTCCCGCCGATCCAGCAGGTGAAGCCGCTCACGACAGCCGAGCTGCAGGCAGCGAACCCACGCGTGCTCGGCCACTCGTTCGATAACGAGACACCCTACGCCGAGCAGTGGCACCTTGGCATCGATCGCCGGCTGTTCAACTCGATGGCGCTGGAGCTGACCTACGTCGGCAGCGCCGGCAAGCACCTGATCTTCTGCTACAACCCGAACGAAGTGCAGCCGGGCCTCGGCAGCCAGGAATCGCGACGGCTGCTCCAGCCACTCAACCGAGTGAGCAACATCGTGCAGTGCGACCCACGCAATCGTTCGACGTATCACAGCGGCCAGCTGAAGGTGACTCAGCGGTTCAGCAACGGGCTGCAGTTCCTGGGCAGCTACACCTACGGCAAGTCGCTCGACTACGGCGGCTCGGCGGCGAGCGGTGGCGGCGCGGTCGGCAATCCGCAGACGGTCACCAATCTCGAAGCGGGGCACGGCCCCTCAGGATTCGACGTCCGCCACCGCGCGGTCATCAGCTGGGTCTACGAGCTGCCATTCGGTCCGGGACGTCAGTGGCTGGCGAATGGCGGGCTCCTCGGCGCCGTCGCGGGCGGCTGGCAGATTGCCGGCATTGCGACCATGACCACCGGCCGTCCGTTCACGGTCTTCATGCAGACCGGCGTCAACAACGGCGCGCCCAGCTGGCCGAACCGGATCGCCTCGGGCAAGCTCGACAATCCGACAGTGGACCTCTGGTACAACCCCACGGCCTTCAAGGCGCCACCGGCGAACACCTATGGCGACAGCGGCCGCGGCATTCTCTATGGGCCGGGCCACGTGAATTTCGATACGTCGCTGTCGAAGAAGTTCACGGTCGCGGGGCAGAGCAACATCGAGTTCCGGTGGGACGCCTTCAACCTCTTCAACCATCCGGGGTTTGGCTTTCCGAACCAGAACTTCGACTCGCCCACGGCGGGACGCATCACGTCGACCGCCGTCGACAATCGCTCGATGCAGTTCTCGTTGAAGTTCAATTTCTGAGGTCAGCTTCCAGCTTCCAGCTTGTCAGCCAGGCTCAAGTCGAAAAGCCCGTGGCGGCATGCCGGCAGCTGGCAGCTGGAAGCCGGAAGCTGGAGGCTTGATGCCCATTAGCCCGACTGCTCGCAATTGAACTGCCGGCGCGCTCGTCCTGTCGATCGGTCTGGCCGCTTCTGCGGCTCAGGCCCAGCCGGCCGCACCGCCGGCTCTCAAAACCGTTCAGGTCAACCGCGCCGCGCGCGACGCCTGGTCGCCGATCATGGACGTCCTCAAGACGTCGCGCACCGGCACCGTCACCGAGGCGCAGCTGCAGCGCCTGCGCGAGCTTCCCCTCGAGGCGGTCTGGGGAGCGCTGCAGAATCGCAAGCACGTCCGCTCGTTCGAAGGAGGATTTCAGCTGACCGTTCCGAACCCCAAGCTCGTCGGCCGGGCCGTGACGATGCGGTATCTGCCGGTGCGGCCGGACCTGATGGAGGCCGTGCAGGCCCTCGCGAAGGAAGGCGACTGGGACTATCAGTAGCAACGTCCGCGCGGGCGAGGACCTCAGGCCGGGGGATGTCGTCGTCGTGGAGCTCGGAGGGATGGTCGACCGCGCCACGTTCCTCGGCGACGTGACCGGCCTGGGCATGAAGGCCGCCGGTGCACAGGGGGTGATCGTGGACGGCGGCATCCCGATCTGAGCGAGTTCATGGTGATGAAGGATCTGCCGATCTTCTATCGCGGCGCGCACGCGTCGGCGATGGCGGACCAGGTCGGCGTCGAGTGGAACGGTCCCATCAGGCTCGGCGGCATCACCGTGCTCCCCGGCGACATCATTGTCGCCGACGCAGAGGGCGTGCTGGCGGTGCCGCCGCAGATGGTGGCCGATGTCATCAAGGACGCCGAGAACACCGTTTACACCGAGAACTTCAAGCGCGAGCTGATGCGGAGCAAGAAGTACCGGGCACGCGACATCTACCCGCGCCTGAGCCCCGAGCTCGAGAAAGTGTTCGAGGAGTGGAAGAAGACCCACCCTCTCGCGGGCGTGAAGCCCAACGTCGGAGGCTTCGACTAGCCGCCGCAGAAAAGGATCAGCGTTCGCCGAGACGGCGGAGACGACTTCTTCACGATGGGCACGATGCCACGATGAACACGATGAAAGCTGTTCCGGCCGAGTTCATCGTGTTCATTGTGTCATCGTGTGTGTTCCGTTGCCGTGTCCTCCGTGACTCAGAGCGACTTCAGGAATTCGACCAGGTCCGACTTCTGCGCGTCCGAGAGGTTCAGCGCGAACAGCTGGTTGTAGTGATTGACCACAGCAAGGAGATCGGCCGCGCTACCGTCATGAAAGTACGGTGGATGCTGCCAGAGCCCCCGCAGCGGCGTCGTCCGATACTTGCCCGTGGCGCTCCGCGCCGTGTACGCCGGATCCGTGCCGACCTCGGCCGGGTCGTGCAGGAACGGCACCGCGTCGCCTCGGGCCCGCTGCGGACATCCGTGAAGTGCGGCCCCTGATGGCAGGCCGCACATCCCGCCTCGTTGCGGAATAGGCGTCTGCCGCGGAGAGCCGCCGCGCGGTTGAAGCTGCTTTTCGGAGGCGCTGGCGTCTCGAGGCTCAGCTGATAATCCAGCAGGGCTGGCAGCTTCGGCGTGACGAGGTCCGGCGTCTGCCTGATGAAGAGGCCGATGCGCGAATCGCTGAACGAGCCCTGTCCGCCCATCTGTCCGACGCCCACGTAGCTGTTCCAGTACCGAGATGGAACCGTCGGCGGTGAACGTCTCGAACCCGACTCCCTTCAATCCATAGATGGACGGAATGACGATCGGCAGCGATGGGCTGTTCAGCGAAATGAAATTGGTGCCGTCGAACGCATGGTGGCGCGGGTCGTATTTGCCTCGGGCCCCAGGCGTTGAACTCTGCCTTCGTCGGCGCATCGAGCGCCGGTGACAGCGCAACTATCGCGCCCACGTTCAGATCGGTGTTCGCCCATCCGTCCAGCCGACGGCCGATGCCTGCCGTGAACGAGTTGTCGACCGTCGAGTGGCAGAGCGCGCAGGTGATGCCAACGCTGGTGAGCTGACCCATGCCGTCGACCTTGCCGCGGACGCCGACGACCGCGTTCAGCCGAAGCAATTCGACGGTCACGGCCGGGTCGGTCAAGTCGACCTGACCTGCCTTCAGCGCGGCGACGATCTCCCGGGGCAGAGCTTCGACGTCGACCTTGAGGCCAACGACAGCGCCGTCGCCGGTGGAACGGCGGCAAGGACCTCGTGCATCCGCAGCACGTCGGTCCACAACTGTTCGTCGCCGAAGGTGTCATAGCGGAAGGTGCGCTGCCCCACTCGGTGTCTGCGGTCACTGTCGACACGGTGACTCCTCGCGTCGCTGTTCTCGGCTTCGATAGCTGATTGTTGTTTGGGGACTGAAGGGCCTGACGCCGAGACGGCGAGCGTCAGCGCGAGAGCGAATACGATTGAGGCGGCACCGATGAGTCGCATGGCCAATCACTCCTTCGCGCCCGCGGATGGATGTCGGGCGTGCGAATTGGATGCATGACGGGCCCGCCTCGTTCCCGTCCGCCTTTGCGACGTGGCCAGCTCTGCGATCGGATCGCCGGCCCACCACCAATCCAACGGGAAGGGAAGCGACTCTGGCACACCCCCTGCAAAGTCGCTGTCTGGAGGATTCGGGATGAAGTGCTACCCCTTCGTCGCGGCTGTTCTGCTCCTCGCAGCATCGAGGCCTGCTGCCGAGCCGATCAGCCCCACCTGCATCGAGACTGCCGGCAATGCTGTGCCGCTTCGTCCCTATGTGGCTGTTCGGCGGCTCGAGGCCGAGAACGGCAAGAGCGGCAAGGAAGCCTGGATGGATGCGCGCACGACGCTCGGCGCCGACGGCCGCCTCGCCGTGGAGATTCTCGACGAAGGCGGGTCCGAGCAGATCCGCAACCGGGTGTTTCGCGCCGCACTCGAGCGTGAGCAGGAGCTCGTGGCGAGCCGGGCCAGCGCAACGCCCGCATCGCTCGACAGCTATGAGTGTGCCGAACCCGAGCTCGACGCCTCGGGCCTGCTCCGCGTGCCGCTGCGGCCACGCCGGAAGGAGGTCAACCTCGTGTTCGGAGACCTCTTCATGCAGCCGTCAACAGGCGACGTCGTGCGCGTCGCCGGTCGCCTCGCCAAGAGTCCGTCTTTCTGGGTTTCCCAGGTCGACGTGGAGTGGCGCTATGAGAGGGTCCACCATGACATCGTGCTGCCAGTGTCCCTGCAGTCTAACGCGAAGGTCAGGATCTTTGGACCCTCGACGTTCCGGATGACTTACGACTACGTGAGCGTCGACGGTCAGCCCGTGGCCGTCGACGCTCGCGCTGCACGTTAGCAGCCGAGGGCCGAGGGCGGTCGCGCAACCCCTTACGCCGAGCCTCGCTTGAGCAGGAGGACCACGCCGGCCACCAGCATCACGCCGCCGGCAACGGGTGAGATCGGCAGTGTTTCTTTTTCTCTCTCGTAATCTCGATCGGCCCCGCGTCGAGCACTTTGTCCTTACGCGTCCACGACACACCTCCATAGAGCATGGCGATGAGGCCGAGGACAACGAGGATGCCTCCCAGAATCTTCATGATCGTCTCCTGCAGATGGGCGTCGCGGCAGGGCTGACTGCACGGCACGTGCCGAGGTGAGATCAGGTCGAGCCAGGGCTCTGGCGGTTCAATGCCGCGTGACCGACCTGGTGGCTGGCAGCTCGGCGTCAGAGGATGGGTAAGCCGCTACCCTCCGGGGGTGGTGCGCTGCTGTTCGAGCGCGCGAGTGCGCGGAAGGCTTCCGCGCCGCTTCAGGCCTGCGCGACGCAGCCGCGAGGAGCGAACGGCTCCTCCGCGTCGCTGATCTCGCAGCCCGAATCGATGCATGTGTCGTTCATGCGGTCGGCGAGGGACCCGAGCAGGCGTCGAGCGTCCTGGGCGTCGTCTGGATGGACGGCCAGTCAGGCGTCCACGAAGGGCCCCATGACCCATGTCCAGACCGCCCGCCGGACCGCCGGGCGCCTTGCTCCCCGCCCTACGCGATCGGCCGGCCGGTGCGCCTGGTGAGGCTGGCCACCATCGCCACGAGCTCGGACGGATCGACTGGTTTGGCCAGGTGGGTCTGATAGCCAGCCATCAGGGCACGCTTGCGATCTTCCACACGCGCCAGCGCCGTGAGTGCTGCCGCCGGCACTTCGGCGATGTCGCCGGACATGTTCCTCACGCGCCGCATGAAATCGTAGCCATCCTGATCCGGCATGCCGATATCGCTCAGGATGATGTCGGGCGCGAGGCCATCGTCCAGAATCGTCAGTGCCTCACCCGCGGTCTCAGCAATTCTTACCTGCGCGCCCGCGTCCTCCAGCAGCCGCTGGACTACTTCCCGGGCGTCGGCCTCATCGTCGACCACGAGTACCTGGAGGCCATCGAGGAGGTCCGCGAGCGGTGCCTGCCCGGGCTCCGGCGCATCGGGCCGCGGTTCGGGAAGCGCGGTGGCCAGCGCCAGTGGCAGGCGCACCGTGAAGACGCTGCCGAGGCCCTCTCCCTCGCTAGCCGCTTCCACCGAACCACCGTGCATCTCGACGAGATTCTTCACGATCGCGAGGCCGAGGCCGAGGCCGCCATGATGCCGGGTCGCGGAGGCGTCGCCCTGTCGGAAGCGCTGAAAGACATGGGGGAGAACGTCAGCGCGGATGCCCTGTCCCGAGTCGCTCACCTGAATGTGGATGTGGCTGTTGACCTTGCGCAGCGTGACCTGCACCAAGCCCCCTCGTTGCGTGAATTTGATCGCATTGCTCACCAGGTTCCATACGACCTGCTGCAGACGTCCTGGATCCCCCTGGACGATGGCGGCCGAGCCGAGCACCTTGATCAGCCTGACACCTTTGGCGTCGGCGGCTGGCTGGGCGGACGCGAGCGCTTCTTCGATGACCGATGCCGTGTCGAGGCGCTGGACGTCGAGACGCAGTTTGCCCGACATGATGCGGCTCATGTCCAGCAGGTCGTCGACCATCTGCGATTGCCGGCGCGAATTGCGGTCGATGACGTCGATTGCCTTCGCCAGCGTCTCTGGCGACTGTTGCTGCTTGAGCACACCAATCCAGCCGAGGATGGCGTTCAGCGGCGTCCGCAGCTCGTGCGACAACGTGCTGACGAAATCGTCTTTCATGCGGGCGGCGCGCTCCGCTTCGGATCGCGCCGCCCGCTCGCTGGCCAACAGCAGCGAGCGTTCCTGCTCGGCGCGTTTCTGATCGGAGATGTCCCGCGACACGGTCACCAGTTGCTGGACGTTCCCGGCCTCGTCACGAATGGGTGTCACGATGACGTCCCACCACTTGGGCGTACCCTTCACGGTCGGACGGAACGCGTGGAAGCGGCCTTCTCCTTTGGCGGTCGCGTCGTCGATCGCCTGCTGTGCCACGCTCGCGTCGTCATTCCAGAGCGTCGTCCATTGCTCCCCGTGCACGCCGTCCGGGTCCTCGATTTCGAGCAGTGCCAGGCCAGGACGATTCATCAGTACCACGCGGCCGTCGGGCTCCAGGACCTGGATGCAGTCGCCGGAGTTGTCGAGGATGTTGCGATTGAAGGTTTCAATCTGTACGAGGTCCGCGGCCGCTTCCTCTGCCTGGCGCTGTGCCTCGACCCGTGCCGCCATCTCCTCGAGGAAGGCCGCGCGGCGCCGCGCGAGCTGCCGCTGCACCGAAACCGCGACCAGGGCGACGGCGAGGGCGACAAGCAGGCTCGCGACGGCGAAGGTGAGGGCGGCGCGTCGAGCCAGGCGGGCCTGATCCGACCGCTGGACGAGCAGCGAGCTTTCGGCCCTGGCCATTTCAGCGGCCACGGCCCGAACATCGTCCATCACACGCTTTCCCTCGCCGTCAGCGACAGCCGCGACCGCGCCCGGGACGTCGCCGCTGTCGCTCAGGGCGAGCACGCGCGTCATCTCGTTCAGTTTCGCTTCCGGCGACGGCTCTCAGCCGCCGGGCCCGCACTTGCTGATCTGGGCTCTCCGCAACGAGCTGGTGGAGCCGATCGAGCAGGGCAATTGTCTGGTGCTCCACGCCCTCGTGCGGCTGGAGGAAGGCCGCTCGCCTCGTGAGCAAGTACCCGCGGGAGCTGGTCTCCGCGTCGACGAGCCGGCCGACGACCTGATCGATGGCATCGAGGACTTCGTAGGTGTGTTCGACCTTGTCGGCCGCCTCGGCGAAGCGCACCTCCTGAAGTACGGCGAGGCCACCACAGAGCAAGAGGACCGCGATGGCGAAGAGGAATGGCCATCGCCAGCTGTCGGAGACGCGAATCTCGGTGTCGTCCTGGACCGGATTCATGACATGACCAGCCGAGCTGGAGACAGGGCGGAGTTCATCCATTCAACTCCGGAGCAAGACTCTCGCCACCGCACGACAAACGTATCATCCGGCCGCCCGCGGGGAGTACACTCGACGGACCCGCACAACATGGGCGTTCCGAACTTCGCCGCCACAGTTGAGCATTTCGCCTCGCGGCTGGCGGCGGACCACACCTCGCTGGCCAGGGTCTGGCTCGAGCGGCTCGACCAGCTGCTCGACGTCGAGAAGCGTGATGTCTTCCCGAGCCATCAGCTCCTCGACCACATTCCCGAACTGCTCAAGGAGATTGCCGGCTACCTGCGCGCACCGGCGGATCAGGAGATCGCCGCCAACACGGCCGTGATGAGCAAAGCCGCTGAGCTCGGCCTGTTGCGCTTCGACCAGCGCGCATCGGTTCATCAGCTGCTTCGTGAATATCAGATACTCAGTGAGATTCTCGAGGCCTTCTTCGCTCGAGAGGCGGCCGCGCTCGGCGAACGGGGCGACGCCACGGCCGCCGTCCTCGCGCTTGGCCGCGCGCAGCAGGCGGTGCGGGTTCTCCAGCAGAAAACCGTGGATGCATTTATCACGCGCTACACCGATACCATCGAGCGCCAGACGGCGCAGCTCCGCAACTTCAGCCGGTTGGTGAGCCACGAGATTCGACAACCGCTCGGCGTTCTGCAGGTCCTGGCGCGGGTGCTGACGCTCCGCGACGCCGATCCCGAGGTGGCGCGTCTCGTCGAGACGCTGGAGCGCAATGTCGTCCGTTTGGGCGAGGTCGCAGGCAAGCTCGAGCGACTGGTCCGCCTCACGCGGCGACAGGACAACGCTCCCAACGAACAGCAGGTGGATCTGTCGGCCGTGGTTCAGGACGTGGCTGGACAGCTGCGTGAGATGGCCGACGCCCGCGGCGTGGTGTTCCACGTGGACTCGCAGCTGCCGACCGTTGTGGCCGACGCGGGGCGCGTCGAGCTCGTGGTCATGAACCTGCTCGCCAATGCGGTCAAATACAGCGATCCCGCCAAGACCTCACGCATCGTGTCCATTGACGTCGGTGGGGCCGGCGGATGCTCCAGGGTGAGGATTCGTGACAACGGGATTGGCATTCCCAAGGCGAAGCTCGAGACGATCTTCGACCAGTTCGTGCGCGCGCATCCGCACCTCGATGACGAGCTCGGCGCCCAGGGACTCGGGCTGGGACTGTCCATCGTCCACGAGAGCATGGAAGCGATGAGCGGAAGCGTCACGGTCGAATCCGTCGATGGGGTGGGAACTACCTTCACCCTGGACTGGCCCGCCATCACGATGCGCAAGAAGCCGACAACGGCCTGATTTCGCCGGCTCGACCGTCCCCGCTCATCTGTGCAGACCCGCCCCCGCTCTCACACCGCTTGAGCCCGCTGGCACATCCCTTGAAGCGGAAGAACCAGATTCGCGCGCCATGACCGCTCCATTTATTCCTGCATCTCATCTATGACTGGCGCGCGAACCATTCTTATAGTCGACGATTATCCCGATGCCCTCGACGTGTGGGAAATCTATCTCCGCGCCGAGGGCTTTCGGGTGCTCACCGCGGGCACCGGTCAGCAGGCGCTCGCCGCCGCGAGCGCGGACATTCCAGATCTGGTCGTGCTGGATCTCGACCTGCCCGACGTCTCGGGATTCGAGGTCGCGCGCGAGCTGCGATCGCGGGCCGCGACGCGGCATGTTCCGCTGATTGCGGTGACTGGCTACTCCCACGTGGTCCAGCAGGACAAATCCCTGCAATCCGGCTTCAACTCGATCATTGTCAAGCCCTGCGATCCCGATGCGCTGGTAGTCGAGATTCAGCGGCTGCTCGCTGCCAACGGTGCCGTGCCCCCTCTCGGAGTGGGGATTGAGCCGCTTTCGCGCTAGCGGTGGGCGCTGGATTTGGCTTTCGACGCCTGAAGCTTCGTCGCGCCGGCGCCGACGGCTGCCGGGTCCTCATCAGGATGGGCAGCGTCCGCGGCATCCCGGTTAATGCCGCCCTGGGCGAGCGCGGTGAGCTTTTCGTCCGCGGCCTTCTCCTGGTCGAGCGTCCGCTGCAAAAGGTCCGCGGCTTCAGTGTGACCCATGGCGCGGGCCCATGCGACCAGCGTCCCGTAGGCCGCCATCTCGTAGTGCTCAGCGCGCTGAGCGGCTGCAATCAAACAGGCGTCCATCGTTGTCTCGTCGAAGTGCTCATCCATGATGGACTTGCCCTCTTCGATGATGCCCGCGATGCCGTCGCAGTGTTTCCCGCGCACTTTCTCCGCGAGACTCTCGAATACCTGTTCGAGGCGTTCGATTTGGCCCTGCGTTTCTTCGAGGTGCGTCTCGAAGGCTTCGCGCAACTCAGGTGAGGTGGCGGCCTTCGCGAGTTTTGCCAGCGCCTTCGTCAGCTGCCTTTCGGCATCGTAGGTATCACGCAGTTCGTCGATGAATGCGTCGTGGAGCGTCGCTGCTTCAGCCATGGTCTAACCTCCTCGGTCCTGTGGGGAATCGAATTCGTGTGGCGATCACACGCGCGGTCGAGCGGTCAGGCGGTCGCCAGAACAGATCGCGGTGTCTTACGCTGTCCTGGGTCGCACGGCGACCGCGGCCGCGACGCATGGTTGCCCCCCCGCGAACAAAGCAGCTTGCGTACCAACCGATCGTTCAGGATGGGCGTCAGCGAGCAGCTGAGGCAAGCGCCCGTATGGGAGGTGACACAGGGGCCGTTCCGCACCGGCGGGATGCTCGCAGCCATCCACGAAGCGCGACGGACGCGACGGCTCATCGGTTCGTTTGGCGCCCCCAGCTCTCGGCCTGTCTGTACGCACGTTGATTACCGTGCCGGATGGAATGCGACTGACCACACGTGGAACTGGGCGTGTCACGGCTCTCAAATTCAGGCCAACGGCTACCTGATAGCTCGACCGCCTGACGACGGTTGGAACCGGTCGATGTGAGGCCGCGGGACGCTGGCCGCAGAGGTTGCGCAGCCTCGCCTCGACTGTTGCGTGTGGTACCTCCATTGCACTTTTGCTCTAGGAGTCATCACTAACCTCGATCGCGCGCAGGCGGCTCCCGAAAAGAAGACGCCAGCCGATGACCTCGTCGAGCTCCGCGGCACGGCGATTCGTCAAGCGACCGGCGAATGCGCGGCTGGGAAGTAGCGTTCGCGAGTTGTGCGGTCAACGCTGCCGGAGCGTCTGTTGCAATCCGAGACTACTGGAGGCACACCATGGCCAATCTGAGTACGCGAAATGACTGGCTGACCGACGAATCGTACTGGCAGAAGAACTTCAAGCGCAGGCCATACGTCCAGTTGGGCCGCGACTTCGACTTCTATCGCCCAGCCTATCGTTTCGGATACGAGGCGAGCGATCGCTACCAGGGCGAGGACTGGGACGACGTCGAACCGAACCTGCGTCGCGATTGGGAACAGTACGACGATCGCGGCCAATCGACATGGGAGCAAATCAAGAGCGCAGTCCGCGATGCCTGGGATCGGGTGACCAGTCATCGGTCCTGATGTCATTGAGTTCGGCGTTCCGGTGACATGTGCGAGCGGCGGTCAACATCGTTGACCGCCGCTCGATCGTTTTGCACCATTCGACCACAATCGACGAGAGGAACTGACACCATGGCAGAGTACGGGAAGTCGGCGTCAAGGGCGGTGAAGCAGGCAATGCATCGGCGCAAGAAGGGCACGCTGACGAGTGGATCGGGGCGGCGCGTCACCAGCCGGAAACAGGCAATCGCGATTGGACTGAGCGAGGCCAGAGCAGAGGGGGCGAAGGTGCCCCGCAAGAGTCGCTAGCATTCGACGAGCGCGCCCAGCGCGCGCGCCGCCTACATTCCCCCGCCAGCGCGCGTTCGGCTGCCAGGCCGATGGGCCGCCCGCTGGCTCGACTATTGCGTTCTGACCGGTATTCATCGGTTTTCCGCCAGTTTTTGCGACACCGGCGGTACTGGAGTCGCGCAAGCTGTTCAGAATCTGACGCCACTGTATGCGGGACGGACACGGCCGTTTCGGTCTGATCACCCATGAGCCGTTGGGGACCCTTCCATGGACACTCCGGTGACATCGCTGCCAGCCGCACGCAAATCCGCCGCCTCTCGCAGCCCGTCGGACGCAACTTCCGGTGACCTCGATCAGTTCACCCATGCGCTGCTCTCCGCCATGCTGTCGTTCAAGCAGGGCGTCTTCTCCGTGCGCCTGCCGTCATCACTCACGGGCGTGGATGGGAAGATCGCCGATGCCTTCAACGACATCGCGCTGCTGAGCGAGCGGCGCGCGCGGGAAACGTCGCTGGTAACTCACGCCGTCGGCAAGGAGGGCAAGCTCAAACAGCGAATGAACGTCGCCGGGGTGATGGGGGGCTGGGCCGACGAAGTCGCGGCGATCAACACGCTCATCGACGATCTCGTGTGGCCGACGACTGAGGTCACCCGCGCCGTAGGCGCCGTCGCCAAGGGCGATCTCGGACAGTCGATGGCGCTCGAAGTCGACGGGCGGCCGCTCGAAGGCGAGTTTCTCCGCTCCGCGCGGCTGGTCAACAACATGATCGACCAGCTCTCGGTATTCACCTCCGAGGTGACGCGCGTTGCGCGCGAGGTCGGCACCGAGGGCAAACTCGGTGGTCAGGCGCAGGTGAGGGGAGTCTCCGGTGTCTGGAAGGATCTGACCGAGTCGGTCAACCAGATGGCCGGCAACCTGACGGCACAGGTCCGCAGCATCGCCGACGTCACCATTGCCGTCGCCAACGGCGACCTCTCCAAGAAGATCACGGTCGATGTCCGCGGCGAGATCCTTCAGCTCAAGGAAGCGATCAATACGATGGTCGACCAGCTCCGCGGCTTTGCCGCGGAGGTCACGCGCGTCGCGCGCGAGGTCGGCACCGACGGCAAGCTCGGCGGGCAGGCGGTCGTGCCAGGCGTGGCGGGCACGTGGAAGGACTTGACCGACTCGGTCAACGCGATGGCGTCGAACCTGACGGCGCAGGTCCGCAACATCGCCGGCGTGACGACAGCGGTTGCGCGCGGCGACTTGTCGCGCAAAATCACCGTCGACGTCAAGGGCGAGATTCTCGAGCTCAAGGACACCGTCAACACGATGGTCGATCAGCTGAACGCGTTCGCGTCGGAAGTGAGCCGCGTCGCGCGCGAGGTCGGCACCGAAGGGAAGCTCGGCGGCCGCGCCGAGGTGCCAGACGTCGCCGGCACGTGGAAAGACCTGACCGACTCGGTCAACGCGATGGGCGCCAACCTGACGGCGCAGGTGCGCAACATCGCCGAGGTGACGACCGCGGTCGCGCGCGGCGACCTCTCGCGCAAGATTACGGTCGACGTCAAGGGCGAGATTCTCGAGCTCAAGGACACCATCAACACGATGGTCGACCAGCTGAACGGCTTTGCCTCCGAGGTCACGCGCGTCGCGCGTGAGGTGGGCACCGAGGGCAAGCTGGGCGGGCAGGCTGCGGTGCCCGGCGTCGCCGGGACGTGGAAGAACCTGACCGACTCGGTCAACTCGATGGCCAGCAACCTCACCGGCCAGGTGCGCAACATCGCCTACGTCGCCACGTCGATCGCCCGCGGCGACCTCTCGAGCAAGATCACCGTCGACGTCAAGGGCGAGATTCTCGAGCTCAAGGACACCATCAACACGATGGTCGATCAGCTGAACGCGTTCGCGTCGGAAGTGAGCCGCGTCGCGCGCGAAGTCGGCACCGAAGGCAAGCTGGGCGGGCAGGCCGCGGTCCCCGGCGTCGCGGGCACGTGGAAGGACCTCACCGACAACGTCAACTCGATGGCCAGCAACCTCACCGGCCAGGTGCGCAACATCGCCGATGTCGCCACCGCGATCGCCAAGGGCGACCTGTCCCGCAAGATTACCGTCGACGTCAAAGGCGAGATCCTGCAGTTGAAGAACACGATCAACACGATGGTCGACCAGTTGAACGCATTTGCCTCGGAAGTGAGCCGCGTCGCGCGCGAGGTCGGCACCGAAGGCAAGCTTGGCGGCCAGGCCGAGGTGCCCGACGTCGCCGGCACGTGGAAAGACCTCACCGACAACGTGAACTGGATGGCCAGCAACCTCACCGGGCAAGTGCGCAACATCGCCGATGTGGCGACCGCCATCGCCAACGGGGATCTCTCGCGCAAGATCACGGTCGACGTCAAGGGCGAGATTCTCGAGCTGAAGAACACCATCAACACCATGGTCGACCAGCTCAATGCGTTTGCCTCCGAGGTCACGCGCGTGGCGCGCGAGGTCGGCACCGAGGGACGGCTCGGTGTCGAAGCCGACGTGCCGGGTGTCGCTGGCACGTGGAAGGACCTGACCGACTCGGTGAACGTCATGGGTGCCAACCTGACCGCGCAGGTGCGCAACATCGCCGAGGTCACGACCGCGGTCGCCCGCGGCGACCTCTCGCGCAAGATCACGGTCGACGTCA
This sequence comes from uncultured Acidobacteriota bacterium, assembly GCA_963776315.1. Classification (GTDB taxonomy): domain Bacteria; phylum Acidobacteriota; class Vicinamibacteria; order Vicinamibacterales; family 2-12-FULL-66-21; genus DATBJJ01. The sequence continues at coordinate 44,667 of CAVZMJ010000016.1, read as the reverse complement.
AGGGCGAGATTCTCGAGCTCAAGAACACGATCAACACGATGGTCAATCAGCTGCGCGCGTTCGCGGCCGAGGTCACGCGCGTCGCCCGCGAGGTCGGCACCGAGGGCAGGCTCGGCGGCCAGGCCGAAGTCCCCGGCGTCGCCGGCACGTGGAAGGACCTGACCGACTCGGTGAACGTCATGGCGGCGAACCTCACCGATCAGGTGCGCGGCATCGTCAAGGTCGTCACCGCCGTGGCCGACGGCAACCTGCGCCAGAAGCTGACCGTCGAGGCCAAGGGCGAAGTCGCCGCGCTCGCCGAGACCATCAACAACGTCACCGATACGCTCGCCACCTTCGCCGAGCAGGTCACTAACGTGGCCCGCGAGGTCGGCGTCGAGGGGCGACTCGGAGGCCAGGCCAACGTGCCTGGCGCTGCCGGTACGTGGAAGGATCTCACCGGCAACGTCAACCTGCTGGCGGCCAATCTGACCAACCAGGTGCGTGCCATTGCCGAGGTCGCCACCGCCGTCACCAAAGGCGATCTCACCAGATCCATCCAGGTCGAGGCGCGGGGTGAAGTCGCCGAGCTCAAGGACAACATCAACACGATGATCGACAACCTGCGGGCGACGACGGATCGCAATCAGGAGCAGGACTGGCTCAAGACCAACCTCGCCAAGTTCACGCGCATGCTGCAGGGGCAGCGCGATCTCGTCACGGTCGGTAAGCTGCTGCTCTCCGAACTGGCTCCGCTGGTCAACGCCCGTCAGGGCACGGTCTACCAGATGCTGAGCGACGCGCCCGACAGTTCGCCCTCCCTGTCGCTGCTCGCGGGCTATGCCATCGGCGACGATCAGTCGAAGCGCATCCAGGTCGGCCAGGGGCTCGTCGGGCAGTGCGCGCTCGATAAGCAGCGCATCCTGCTGACCAAGGTGCCGCCGGGATATACGCGCGTCCACTCGAGCCTCGGCTCGGCGAAGCCCAAGAACATCGTCGTCCTGCCCGTGCTCTTCGAGGGCGAGACCAAGGCGGTCATCGAGCTGTCCGCGCTCCAGCCATTCACCGCGACCCACCTCACGTTCCTCGAGCAGCTCACCCAGTCGATCGGCGTCGTGCTGAACACCATCGAGGCGACGATGCGGACGGAGAACCTGCTGCAGCAGTCGCAGGAGCTGACGATCGAGCTGCAGACGCGGCAGGCCGAGCTCCAGCAGACCAACGAGCAGCTGGCGCTCAAGGCGCAGCAGCTCGCCGAGCAGAACGTAGAGGTGGAGCGCAAGAACAAGGAGGTCGAACAGGCGCGGCGCGCGCTCGAGGAGAAGGCCGCGGAGCTGGCGCTCACCTCGAAGTACAAGTCCGAGTTCCTCGCCAACATGTCGCACGAGCTGCGCACGCCGCTCAACTCGATTCTGATCCTCGGTCAGCAGCTGGCCGAGAACCCCGCCGGCAACCTGGTGTCGAAGCAGGTCGACTTCGCGCGGAACATCCATTCAGCCGGCACCGACCTGCTCACGCTGATCAACGACATCCTCGACCTGTCGAAGATCGAATCGGGAACCGTGACCGTCGAGCCCGAGGCCATCACCTTCAAGTCGCTCCGCGACAGCGTCGAACGGACGTTTCACCATCTTGCCGAAGCAAAGAACCTGGCGTTTCAGGTCGAGATCGACAACACACTGCCGCCCTCCTTCACCAGCGACGCGAAGCGGCTTCAGCAGATTCTCAAGAACCTGCTGTCGAACGCCTTCAAGTTCACGGCGCAGGGGCAGGTCAAGATGCGCGTCGAGCACGTGTCACGAGGATGGTCGGCCGATCACCCCGTCCTGCGCTTTGCGCCGGCCGCCATTGCCATCGAGGTGTCGGACACCGGGATAGGCATCGCGCCTGAAAAACAGCGGCTGATCTTCGAGGCGTTCCAGCAGGCCGATGCCGGGACGAGCCGGAAGTACGGCGGCACCGGTCTTGGCTTGGCGATCAGCCGCGAGCTGGCCACACTGCTCGGCGGTGAAATCCGCCTCATGAGCGTACCGGGCCAGGGGAGCACGTTCACGCTGTACCTACCTCTGATGTACACTGGTCCCGCCCGAGCGGTCATCACCCCCGCGCGCGGGCTCGCGCCTGGCGATGCGGCCGCCAGTCAGATCGCCTCACTTCCCGTGCTGGCAGTCGAGCAAGCCGAGGTTGTCCTCGACGACCGGGATACGGTCACCGGAGGCGACCACGTGCTGCTCATCGTCGACGACGATGCTCACTACGCCCGGGTCCTGCTCGGGCTGGCGCGCGACCGCGGCTTCAAGGGCATCGTCGCGAACCGGGGTGCGACCGCGCTGACATTGGCACGGCAGTATCTGCCGACCGCGATTACGCTGGACGTGTTCCTGCCCGACATGCTCGGCTGGACCGTGTTGAACAGCCTGAAGCTCGACCCGGCCACCCGGCACATTCCCGTGCAGATCCTTTCGGTCGAGGAGGAGCGCCAGCATGGCCTCTCCCACGGCGCTTTCTCGTATCTCGTGAAGCCGGGAACGACGGAGGATCTCGAGAACGCGTTCGACCGCATCACGTCGTATGTGACCCCTCACAAGAGGCGGCTGCTCGTTGTCGAGGACAACGATATCGAGCGGGCAGGGCTCGTGGACCTACTGCTGCACGATGACATCGAGGTGGTCGCGGTCGCAACCGGGGCCGAGGCACTGGATGTACTGAGCACGTTCGAGAACGGGCCAGTCGAGTGCTGCGTCATCGACCTGCGTCTCCCGGACATGACCGGATTCGAGCTGCTCAGTCACATGCAGGGGGATCCGGTGCTCCGCGATACGCCGGTCGTCGTCTTCACTGGCAAGGATCTGAGCAGGGAGGAGGAGACACAGCTGAGGTCGGTCGCCAAGAGCGTGGTGCTCAAGGACGTGCGGTCACCCGAACGCCTCTTCGACGAGACGGCGCTGTTCCTCCACCGCGTGGTTGCGCACCTGCCGGAAGCAAAACGGACAATGCTCGAGCGGCTCCACGGCTCGAACGCCGTGTTGCGTGGGAAGCGCGTCCTCGTCGTCGACGACGACGCGCGCAACATCTTCGCGCTCACGAGCGTGCTCGAGAACCAGGACATGGAGGTGCTGACGGCGACCAACGGCCGACAAGCGATCGACCTGATCAGCCAGACACCCGACTTGAGCGTGGTTCTCATGGACATCATGATGCCCGAGATGGACGGCTATGAGACGATGCGCGAGATTCGCAACAATCTGGACTTCCGGACGCTGCCGATCCTCGCGCTGACCGCCAAGGCCATGAAAGGCGATCGCGAGAAATGCCTGCGGGCTGGTGCCTCGGACTACATTGCCAAGCCGGTGAACACGGATCAGCTGCTGTCGCTGCTGCGGGTATGGCTGTATCGGTGAATCAGGAGATCGCATGAGTGAGGACGTCAAGGTTCTCATCGTCGACGACGAACCCCGCAATCTGGACGCGCTCGAGGTCCTGCTGTCGTCGAGTGGGTGCTCGCTGGTGCGTGCGCACTCGGCCGACGAGGCGCTGCTCGCCATGTTGCAACATGAATTCGCCGCGATGATCTTCGATATCCGGATGCCGCGCATGGGCGGCATCGAGCTCGCCAACCTGGTCAAGCAGCGGCGGCGCATGCAGGACGTGCCGATTATCTTCCTGACCGCGCACTCGATGGAAGACGACGACGTTCTGCGCGGCTACGATGTCGGCGCCGTCGACTATCTGAGCAAGCCGATCAGCGCGAATATCCTGTGCTCCAAGGTCTCGGTCTTCATCGACCTGTATCGGAAGAAGCGTGCCCTGGCACGGCTGAATGACGAGCTGCAGCGCGAGGTGGCCGCCCGGCAGAAGGCGCAGGAGGCGCTGCAGGGGGTGAATCAGGAGCTCGAACGGCGGGTCAGGGACCGCACAGCGGCGCTGACCGTTGCTCACCGCGGAGTGAAGGAAAACGAAGAGCGCCTCAGGATGGCGATGGATGTTGCCGAAATCGCCGCCTGGGAGTGGGACGTCGCGAGCGGCCATATGACGTGGTCGACCGAGCCGGAGACGCTGTTTGGATTCCCTCCCGGATCGTTCGGCGAGAATCACCGCATGGTCAATATGCTGCATCCCGACGACCGCCAGCGCCTTCGGGAGGCCATCGAGGCGGCGATGCTGGCCGGTTCGACCTACGAGTGCGAGTATCGTATCGTTCGTCCCGACGGCGGAACGGTGTGGATCACCGAGCGAGGGCGGGTGTTGCAGGCGGAGAGCGGGCGCGTGGACAAGCTCGTCGGCGTGAGCCGCGATATCAGCGCGCAGCGACGCGCTGAACTGGCGCGGGAGCAGGCGCTCGTCAGCGAGCGGCGGGCCCGCGACGAAGCCGAACGGCAGAGCCGCATCAAGGACGAGTTCCTGGCGACGTTGAGTCACGAGCTGCGAACGCCGATGAATGCCATCCTCGGGTGGCTGAGTGTGCTGGCAAAGGGTGACGCGGTGAACGATCCGGATCAGGCCATCGCCGTCATCCAGCGCAACGCACTGGTGCAGGCGAAGCTGATTGAAGACCTGCTCGAGATGAACAAGCTCACCTCTGGAACGGTCCGGCTGGCAACAGCGCCGCTCGATGTCTGCGCCGTCATCGACGCCACGATGGAGTCCCTCAAGCCGACGGCCGACGCCAAAGGCGTGCAGCTGGCGGTCGCACACGGGGCGACACTGCCGCAGATTCACGCCGACGGCCGGCGCGTCCAACAGATTCTCTGGAACCTGCTGCACAACGCGATCAAGTTCACGCGGGTCGGCGGTCGCGTCGACGTGAGTGCCACGTCCGCGGAAGGGTGCGTCCGCATCGTCGTCAAGGACACCGGGCTGGGCATCGCGCCAGATTTCCTGCCCTTTGTGTTCGACCGCTTTCGTCAGGCCGATCCATCAACGACGCGAGGAACGTGGGGTCTTGGCCTCGGGCTGTCGATTACCAAGCATCTGGTCGAGCTGCACGGCGGTTCCATAGAAGCCGCGAGCCCTGGACTCGACAAGGGCGCGACGTTCACCGTCGAGCTCCCGTTGCGACAAGTGGATATGGCGAGCGGCCGCGCCCCGTTGGCCCACGGCGAGGGGTTGTCCGCCGCGCTACTTGTCCCCTGAGAAGATCAGCGGTAGTCCCGTCTTCGAGTTGCCGACGACCACCACTTTCGCGTTCGAGCTGCGCGCCAGCTCGATGGTCGCCTCGATGCCCTTCCACTCCAGCAGCTTGTCGCTGATGCCCTGCGTCACGATGTTCTGGAAGTCCTTGATGCCCTGGGCCTCGACACGCTTGCGCTCCGACTCCTGCTGCTCGCGCAGGAGCACGTACTCCATGCGCTGCGCCTCCTGCTGCGCCTGCTGCTTGGCTTCTATAGCGTGCTTGAGCGTGTCCGGCAGCTGGAGGTCCCTCAGCAGGACGTTCTCGATGACAATCCCGCGCGGCTGCACCTGCGCCTGGAGGTCGGCGAGAATCTGCCGTGCCATGCCTTCGCGCCCGTCCGAGTACAACGAGCTCGCCGTGTTGGCGGCCGTCACCGTGCGCATCGCCGAGCGGAAGTTCGGGACGAGGAGCACGTCGGCGTAGTCCGGGCCGATCTTCTGAAAAACCTCTGCTGCCCGATCCGGGTGCAGATGATAGAGCACCGAGGCTTCGAGGCCCATCATGAGCCCTTCTTTGCTCGGGACCGACGCGCGCTCCTTGATCTCGCGCGTCTTGATGTCGAGCTCGGTCACCCGCGAGACGGGGTTCACGAGATGGATGCCTTCCGGCATCGTCCGGCCGGTGACCCGCCCGAAGAGCGTCACCACACCGACGTGACCGGTTCGCACGCACGACGTCGAGCTCGCCGCGACGATGGCGAGCACGATGAGCACCAGCAGACCGAGGCCGGCGCGTCTGATTCCGCCCGTTCGTCCGTCGCCGTCGAGGACTATCGCATTCCGCATGTCAGCCTCCCTTTGCCGCAGGTTGCGGCTCAGGGACAGCTTATCGGCTCGTTGTTTCGGCTACGTTATCAATGAGATAGGGATGGGCGTAGCCGGGCAACCAAAGGGACGGGGTCAAAATGTTCTGGAAAGTCGTTGGAGTTGCGGTGCGCCTTGCCGCTGACGGGGACCGCACCGCGGCCGACCTGTTGTTCGCCCGTTGTGCGCCAGCCATCAGCCGCTGGGCGCACGGACGTCTGCCGCGCTGGGCGCGCGACATCGCGGACACGAACGAATCTCGTCCAGGACACGCTGCTGCAGACGTTCCGGAACCTGCCGCGATTCGAGTACCGCGGCGAGGGTGCGCTGCACGCCTACCTGCGTCAGGTGGTCATGAACCGAATCCGCGAGGAGCTGCGGCGCCACAGCCGCCGGCCGGCCCAGGACGCGCTCGAATCAGGCCTCGAAGACGATGCCGCGTCGCCACTCGAAGCGGCCATCGGACAGGAGACGGTCAATCGTATGAATCGGCGCTCGCTACGCTCGCCCAGAGGAGCGTGAAGCGATCGTCGGGCGTCTCGAGCTCGGTATGACGCACCAGGGAATCGCCGACGCCCTCGGCAAGCCCTCCGCCGACGCCGCACGGATGACCGTGGCCCGCGCGATGGTGCAGCTCGCGCGCGCGATGGAGCTCGAGTCCTGACCATCCGCTAGGCGGTGCTGCGCGCCGCCCGCTGTTCGGTTTTTGCCCGGCGCTCATTTCATCTACCAGGAACCGGTGTGTCCACGGACCCTCTACTGGAGCTCGCGCTCAAGCTGACCGACGGGGCGCCGGTCGACTGGAATGCTGCGCAAGGTGACGCACCTGCCGCCGACCGCCGTCGTCGACCGGCTGCGCCAGCTGTCCGAGCTCGCGGCCCTCCATGCCGACGCCGGCCCGGCCGCCGGCGCCGTCGATGAGTCGATCCGCTCAGCAGCCGGAACACACCGACACGCCCCTCAAATGGGGTCCGCTCGAGATTCTCGACAAGGTTGGCCGCGGATCGTATGGACGTCTATGCTGCGCATCCGCGCTCCCGCGAGTCGCGCTCAAGCTGCGCGGCCTCCGCACGCCGCGCCTGATCCTGCGTCTCGCGGAATACTACGTCGAGGCCGGACGGTCGTCCGACGCTACCCGCGTAGCCGACGACGCACGCAGACTGCTGGCCGTGGCCGACCCTGATCACCCGTTGCTGTCACGGCTGCAGCGGCTCCCCGCCGTCCAGCTGCCGTAATACGGTTCAGGGTTCACGGTTCATGGTTCAGAGTTCATGACTCAGAGTTCAAAGTCGCGAACCTCGAACGGTGAACCCTGAACCCTGAACCCTGAACCCTGAACCGTGTCAGCGTCTATCCCACGGAAACCGAACCGTCGGCTGGTTGACGTAGCGGCGGGTTTCGAACGTCAGCTTTGCGCCCGCACCCGGGGCGAGCTGCACGGTGAGGTCTCGAGCGCCGAGGCGGATGGTTCGTCCGTTCCACTCGACGGATTCGAACTGATGCTCGGCGTAGCCGCCCGCCTGGACGATGACGGTGCGTGATTCGCTCGGGCTCAGGTTGACGAGCGTGACTACTGTCTGCCGATCGCCGAGTTCCGAGACGAGCGCCGCCACGTCCTCCGGCACGCCGGCGCGCCGGCGTGCGGGATCGAAGTAGCGCAGGCGGGCGTTGAGGAGACCGCCCTCGCGGCCCGGCACGAGCGCGCCCCACATCAGCCGCACCAGCGCGTCGGTCGCCGCCGGGTTGGAGTCGAGCATGTTGTCGGCCAGGCGTTTGTCGGGCGGCGTCCGATCGGCTCGGATGGTCGCGAGCCTGGCCGGGATGCTGTCGATGTCGCCTCGCAGGGCGGTCTCGGGGTAGCCGGCATTTTTCCCGTCGAGAAAGTCGAGCCAGGCATTGGCGCCCACTCGCGCGCGATCCGCGGGGCGCATCGACCAGTACCACACCTCGAGCGCGCCGACGTTCCACGGCGCGGCTTGCCAGCCGTACCAGCCGTCGGCGCCTGCCATCGTGGGGTACTCCGTGCGGCCCTCGACGACTCGCGCGTGAGAGTTGACGGCGGCGATCATGGCCCGCCACGCATCGACGTACTTCTGATCGCCGGTGACGAGCAGCGCATTGCTGAAGCCGACGAGCGCGCGCGGGATGCGGTTGCGGTTTTCGCGCCGGCCCGTCACCGGGTTGATGGGGCTGAAGCCCCAGCCGTAGGCGTTACCCCACCACCGGTGTCCTGGCCCACCGATGGTGCCGTCGACGTCGACAAAGCTGGGGATGATGCCGCCGTTCTGCTTCATGCGCCCGAGCCACGCGTCCATGTACTCGACGAGCCAGCGCCGATATTTGGCCTCGCCCGTCAAGAGAAAGGCGTTGGTTGGAAGAGTCGTGGCGACGAGGTTCAGAAAGTGATCGCCGGCGACGTCGGTGTATTCGCGGTAGTGCTCGAGGAACTGCGCGTACGTGCTCTCGCCGTGCAGCGCGACGAATCCCGTCGTATCGAACGGATCGCCGACCCAGTCGAGCGCCGTGGCTGGCCGCAGCATCGGACCCAGGCTGCCATTGATCATCGAGCGAATCAGCTTCTTCTCCGGGTCGTAGTTCGGCGCGTCCGGATCCTCGCCCATGTACATCGCCGCAAACCGCCGCGCGCGTTCGCCATAGATCGGAAGGCTCGGCGCCGATAGTGCCATGCGATTGAAGAGCTGCAGGCCCTCTCCGTGGTGCATCCAGTCCGACTGTGCGGAGAAGTCCTTCACGTACATTCCCGACCGTCCGGCCGGAACGTCGCTCGTCTTCGCCTCGGAGTACTGCCGGATCATGCCGTCCCAGGCTTTGAGATAAATCCTGAGAACGTCCTCGTCTGCGCCGAGCGCATGCAGCTCCGGCCAGCGATTGAAGTTCTCGAACGCATCGTCGGGCCCGTCGTTCGCGCCCCAACGCAGGAACGCCTGCAGATAGCCGCGGGCGTCGTAGTACTTCTCGAAGAATTCCCGGCATGCGGGCGCGTTGTCGGCAAGGAGCTGACGCTCGAGCCGCGCCCAGGCGGGCGCCGGCATCGGCGTGTCGATGACGACCGTGGCGGGCGCTGCGGAGAGCAGCGGCGCGCCGACGAGCAGTGCGACGAGAGTCCAGCGCGTCATGGCGGGCGAAGGCTCCTTCTGGGCGGGGACGAGACGTTGAAAAGGGAACGCCCAGCTCGGGGCCGTTGGCCGCGAGGCTGGGCGCTCATTCGCGTGGCTCACACGCATTCTGGCAGGAGCCAGAATCAACTTGTTGCTACTCGGCCTTGCACCTCATCAACTGATAGCCCGTGACTGGTCGACCACTCACAGGCTACGACTAGATGAGGCGCGTTCTGAGCCCGGCGGTTCGTCCATCTGAACCTCCACGTCTCAAGGAGCGTGTCAGGAGTAGAGATTCGCGCCCTTTGGTGTCAATGTCAAGTGATGTGTGCGCCGAGCACCGAACGCCGAGCGCCGACCGCCGACCGCCGAGCGGCGAGCCGCGAACCCCGTGTGATAGCTTCCCCCGATGGTCAGCGGGTTTGCCAGTCTCAATCCGATCGCGCAGGCGCTCGTCGCGACCGTCTTTACTTGGGCCATGACCGCAATCGGGGCAGCGGTCGTCTTCTTCTTCAAGAGTGTCGACCGGCGTCTGCTCGACGGGGCGCTCGGATTCGCGGCCGGAGTGATGATCGCGGCGTCGTTCTGGTCGCTCCTCGCGCCGTCCATCGCGCTGTCGGAAGAGATGGGGCTCGTCAGCTGGCTGCCGCCGCTCGTCGGGTTCCTGGCCGGTGCCGGCGCCATGCGCATCGCGGACTGGTTGCTGCCGCACCTGCATCCCTTCGCCCCTGACTCCTCGGTCGAGGGCGTGTCGACGACGTGGCGCCGCACGGCCCTCCTGGTGCTGGCCATCACGCTGCACAACATCCCGGAGGGCCTGGCCGTCGGCGTGGCGTTCGGCGCCGTCGGTGCCGGGTACGCCAGCGCCACGCTCGGGGCCGCGATCGCGCTCGCAGTCGGCATCGGACTGCAGAACTTCCCCGAGGGGACCGCGGTCTCCGTGCCGCTGCGCCGTGAAGGGCTCTCGCGCGCGAAGAGCTTCTACTACGGACAGATGACGGCGTGGGTCGAGCCGGTGGCAGGACGTACTGGGAGCCGCTGCCGTGATCGTCATGCGGCCGATGCTGCCCTACGCGCTGGCCTTTGCGGCAGGCGCGATGATCTTCGTCGTGGTCGAGGAGGTCATCCCCGAATCACAGACCGGCGGACATCCCGACCTGGCAACCTCAGGCGCGATCGCCGGCTTCGCGGTGATGATGGTCCTCGACGTGGCGCTGGGCTGAGCAAAACATCGCGAGTGGTCTTACTTTCCCGGCCGTGGCAGCGGCTGTCCCGGCACCTTCTTGCCGAGCTCGAAATCCGACGCGCGGAGCCCCTTGCGGAAGCCGTCGAAGCCGTAGAACGACGGGATGTATTCGTCGACGTACGTCACGTCCGCCTTCGGCGGCACGTCGAGGCCGAGGCCCCAGTACACGCCGTTGACGACCAGCCGGCGCAGTCCTTCGTTCTCCAGATCGGTCGCCGACCCCATCGTCGTCGTCAGAATCCGGTTCGTCGTGCCGTTGTCGTTCTTGTTCAGGCGCGTCCACACGACGGGCATCGGCGGATCGTTGACGCCTTGCTCGCTGCTTGTCGGTCGCGCGCGTCTTCCGGTAGTCGGCCGGCGCCGAGTCGGGCGTCAGCGCCTTCAGGACCACGCCGCGCACGAGGATCGTCGCGTCGGCCGGCGGATAGGCCTCGTAGACGTCGGTGTCGCCGAAGAGATCCGTGATGCCGCGCAGCAGCGGGATGTCCGCGTTGCGACGGCTCGATCGCGCCGCGCGTCGCCTCGACCTTGTGCCGGCCCCAGTGCGTGAGCCACGTCTCGCCGAGCACGCGCTTTCCGAATCCGCCCTGGTTGTTGTAGTTCCACGTCTCCCACGGGCTGCCCTTCGGGAATCCGTTGAACGCGTGCGTGCTCGTCCGCAGCGCGACGATGGGCTTTCCGGCGCGCAGCAGCTTGTCGAAGCGCGCCATGTCCTCGTCGGGCCAGGCGCGGAAGCGGAGCAGCATGACGATGGCATCGGCCGTGTCGAGCGCCGCGGGATTGGAGAGCGACTTCGCGTTCTTGGGGTTGATGGTGCCGTCCGGATCGACCGAGAACAGCACGGTGCACTTGAAGCCGTGACGCTGGCTCAGAATCTTGGCCAGCATCGGCAGCCCCTCCTCGCCGCGATACTCCTCGTCGCCGGCGAGAAAGACGACGTGCTTCCCCTGGCCGGGGCCAGGCTTTGCGGCGTAGGTGACGCTCGTGTCACTCTGCGAAGTTGCCGGAGAGGGCTGTGCAAGCCCGGAGCCGATCGCGGACGACAGCGCCAACGGGCCGAGCACAGAGGCGAGCAGCAGGCGGATGGTCATGGGTTCAGCTCCAGCGCCGATTATCGCCGGGCCGATCGGAGTGTCAAGCGCCGTGACGCGTGCGTTCCAACTCTCAGAGCCGCTTGAGGACGATGAGCGAGAGGTCGTCGTAAGGGCGCGTCTCGCCGATGAAGGCATCGACGGAGGCCAGCAGGCGCGCGCCGGCGTCGCCGGCGCTGAGCGCTGAGAGCCCAGGAAAGAGGGCGCGCAGCCGATCGTCGCCGTAGAAGTCGCCGGCCTCGTTCAGTGCTTCGGTCAGCCCGTCGGAATAGATCACCAGCATTTCGCCGGCCCGCAACTCGAGATCCTGTTCCTCGAACGACGCGCCCGGCATCATGCCGAGGGCTATGTTCCCGCGAGCCAGTTCGTGGAAGACCTCTCCCGTGATGCGAACCGGCGGCATGTGGCCGGCGTTCACGAGGCGCACCAGGCCCGAGTCGCTCCGCACATCGAGGTAGACCAGCGTGGCGAAGCGGTTTGGCAGGCCGTCGCGGCACAGGATCGTGTTGGTGCGGGTCGCCAGCGCGCCGAGCGACGGAGTGTCGGTCGCCAGGGCGCGCAGCGTCGCCTGCACTTTGGCCATCAGTAACGCTGCGGGCAGCGCCTTACCGGCCACGTCGGCCAGGGCGAAGCCCACGCGCCCAGGCTCGAGCTCGAGGCAGTCCACGAGGTCACCACCCACGTCGTTGGCCGGGCGCGTGTAGAGCCAGACGTCCCAGCCGGAGAGCGTGGGGCAGTGCTCGGGCATCAGGGCGCGCTGAACGGCGCGGCCCGCTTCGAGCTCGTGGCGCGCCAGCAGCTTGTCCTTCAACTCGAGCAGGAGCAGCCCGACCAGCAGGACGCCGCTGAAGGCGCCAAGGTTGAGGCTCGCGCGTTCGCGCTCGCCGATGACCAACGCCTGGCGCGAGAACACGAGCATGAGGAGGGCCACGACGAGTACCACCCGGCGGGTGCGGGTGAGCTTGAAGAGCAGGCTCTTCAGCAGGCGCCAGCTCAGCCAGAACCAGCGCCACAGCCTGTTCATGCTCGTCAGGCGCAGCCGCTCCTCGGGGGTGAGGTAGAACTCCTCGAGCTCGGTCAGGGTCTTGCCGAACTCGCCGCGCCAGCCCGGCCGCAAGTCGTCGCGGACATAGCGCCAGTCCTGCTTGAGGGTATTCCACAAGGGCGGCGGCGGCGATCCGAGCTTGCGCTGGATCATTGGGCAGACTTCATTTGTAGAGACGAGGCCCGCCGTGCTGGTGTTTCAGCCCCGACGTCAGGCTCCGCGCGGAACTCGGTGTTCAGGTTCACATTTTCACGGGTCGGCTGACAAGTTTAGTAATCGCCGGCTGACCCGCCGCTCATGGGCCGCATGGAAGTCACTGACCCGGGAGCGGTTCACCGGCGGCACGGGCATTGCGTCTTGCCGAGATGATCATGTCATGGTTCAAGGTTGCTGGCGGGCGCCTGTGCTTTCGCGGACGGATCACCAGGCCGCCAGTCATCGAGTGGCTGAGTACAGAGGATGGCACGGCCGCGGTCGGAGCCGCCGCGAGCCAGATCAGATTCGCTCTGTTCGGACGGGTCCGCGCCGCGCGGCGGCGGCTCGGTCGAGAGCTGTGGAACGCGGTCGACCAGGCGTCGGTGCGCGAGAGCATCGCCGCCGAGTGTGCCCCCTATCTTGCCGCCTGGGCGGCGCTTGCCTATGCGCCATCGCTCCCGCGTGCCACCGTCGCCCTCCATCGCCTGGTCGTCGTTCCGCGGACGATGATTCTCGCGCGGACGGCGTCTCGAGTCACGGCCCGACTGGCCGCGTGTCCGGCGATCGCGGACCTCGCCGATCCCTTCAGGACGTTTCTCGCGCGGCGAATCCTCCGCGAGATGGATGTGGCGATCCGGCACGCGTCGCCGTCTCCTCGCCGTCCGGTTTACGCGCACGAGTCGTGGGTCTGCGTCGACCTCGACAGCGACTTCGAATGGATCGACCCCATGTGGTCCGGACCCGACTGGCGCGGCCACGTCATGCTGTTCGAAATGCCGGCGGTCGGGCTCCGGCGGCGTCAGCGACACGAGCTGGAGGCGGCGATCGAACAGTTGAAGCAGACGCTGCCCAACCTGTCGCGTCAGCAGCGCGACGGAACCGTGCAAGCGGCGATGGACGGGATGACCCTGCTCAGGGTGTGAGAGTGGGGACAGCTCACGTCTGGCGTTCCACTCGCCACGGAGTGATCTCACGCAGAAAGCCACCCACGCCACGCGGGAACGAGCGGCCGGTCCGCCGACTCACCCGGCGCCACGCCTCCCACACATTCGCCACCAGCACGCCGGCGAGCAGGTAGTAGACCGCGCCGAGCCACTCGAAGATCGCGAAGCTCACGACCGCGACCATCACGGCGAACACAATCTGATCGCCGTACGTGACCGGCGACGTAGGCGGATCGGTGAGGATGAAGAACGCGAAGAACAGGACCGCCTGCAGGTCTGGCGTGCGGAAGACTTCGGAGACCCACGCGGGATCGCTGACGAACGCCGTCACCGTGAACAGCAGGTAGTAGGCGCCGAGAAACGCGAGCACCAGCGGCATCTTGTTGACGCGGTCCGCGATGAAGACGCCGGCGACGACGAGCAGCACCTGCGCGACAGGCGCGACCTCGGGCAGCGCGCCCCACCAGCTCTGGCCCGCGTGGAACACCGGAAAGAGCGCGACGATCGCCAGGGCCGCCGGATTGAAGACGTTGCCGGCGCGCGTGCGGACGACGTACTTGCTGAGGATGGCGAGCGCGGACGTGAGGCAGACAACGTACCACGGCGTTTGCGCGCTCAGGACCATCGCGACGAAGAGCGCCGTCAGGACGGCGCCGCTCGGGAAGAGCCATCGTGCGTGCCTCATCCGAAGAATGATGCCGTCGATGAGGCCGGCGACGAGCGTCGCGCTCAGCAGCCCGGGCGCGACGACGAGGATCCCTTCATGCGGCGCAGCAAGGGCGGCGAAGGCCGCGAGGACGATCGTCAGGAGACCCTTCGGCGTCTTGAGGAATCGTCGCACGGCCATCGTCCTACTCACCGTGCAGCCCCGGCGTCTCGTAGCGCTCGAGCGCCGGCGTCACGATCAATCCCTCGACGCCATGGCGCTCGAACAGCCTGATGCCCTCGGCCGGGCCCAGCACGAACGCCGCTGTCCCAGCGCATCCGCGAGCATCGCGGTCGGAGCGACGACCGTCGCGCTCGCGACGGCAGCCGGCGAGACGCCGGTCGCGGGTCGAGAACATGGTGCTCGTCGATGTCGTCCGGGGCAGGCCGCTCGTAATCGCCCGACGTGCACACCGCCTTGTCGGACACGCGCAGGGAGTCGATCAACTGCCCGTCGAGGCGTGGATGGCGGATGCCGACGGACCACGGGACGCCGTCAGGGTTGCGGCCGCCGAGATAGAGATCGCCGCCGGCGTCGATGGCGAAATCCTGAAAGGGCTGCAGCTCGCGGGCGGCCGCATCCACCGCGAGTCCCTTCGCGACGGCGCCCAGGTCCAGCGTCAGCGGGCGGCCGAGCGTGATCGTTCGTCGGTCCGGATCCACGTGGACGTCCCGATAGCGTGACAGCGTCATCGTGTGGGAACGGCGAGCGAACCGTCTGGCCGGTGCGATGCTCGCGGTTGAAGCCGCGGGCTTCCATGCGGCGGCCGACGGTCGGATCGAACGCGCCGCCGTGTCCTCCGCGACCGACAACGCGAACTGGACCGCCTCGCACAGGATGGCGCTCGCCGGCACCGCCACGCCGACGTGTGCCGAGAGCTGCATCAGCTCGCTGCCTTCGTCGAACCGCGTGCAGCGGCTCTCGATCTCGCGGAACCAGTCGAAGGCGCGCTCGATCGCCTGCGTCGGCGCCGGGCGCGACGACATGAATCGTGACGAGCGTGCCCATCAGCACCTCGGTGCGGACGGGCACGCCGGTCACTTCGCCTTCGACAGCGCGTCGACGACGGCGTAGTAGAAGGCGTTGGTGCTCTGCGTGGCGCCGGACACGTAGTCGGTTTCGGGGCTCTGCCGCTCGGCCACCTGCGGCGGGAGCTTGGCGATCACCGAGCAGGAGTACCGCGTCAGGCACTGAGCGATCGTCGCCGACGCGATGCGCCCGTCCTCGATCACGACGGCTGCCTGGATATCGCCATGGCGCGACGTGCCCCAGCCGAGATAGGTGCCATCCTTGTACTTGGGCGCCGCCGGCGCGGGAGGAGGCGCTGCGGCAGCGGCCGGCGCCTGTTCCGCGATCGGGGCCGGCGGTTCAACGGCAGGAGCTGGCACTGCCTCTACGGCCGGTGAGGGCTTCGTCTCCGCCTGCGCGGGCGTCGCGCGGGGCTTCTTCCTGACTACCGCGCGCGTAGCTGCAGCAGGAGGAGACGGGGAAGGTGGTGCCGAGGGAGCAGGAGGAGGTGCGACGACCGGTGCTGCTTCGACGCTGGGACGAGTCGTGGCTTCCGGAATTGGCGGTGCCGCAGGTACGGGTGCCGGCGGTGCCGGTCGGCGTCCTTCCGCCTGCAAGGCGAACCGGTCCGCGGCCGACTTCGTGCGCACGTATCCGGCCGAGTAGACGGCAAGCACCGCCGCGGCACTCAGTGCGACCAGCCCGTTCGCGACCTTCTTGTGCGCCTCACGTTCCGACATCGGTTGGAATTATATCCGTGCGCCACCGAGGGACGGCAGGTATGCGACGGGTTGCGATGAGGGAGGCGTCTGTGGCTCCTGCGCGCCGATCCACTACGCGGCCAGCAGGTGGCCCAGTTCCGCCGTGAATACGAGCGCCGGCATGATCTCGATGCCGTCCTCGGTCACGCGGCGTTTGGGCTCCAGGCACACGAGCACGCGTCTCACCTTCGGGTGATCGGCGCGCAGGTGGCGAAGTCCTTTGAGATGGTCGGCTGTGATTCGGGCACTGGCCTTGGCTTCTATCGCCACGTCCATCTGACCGATGATGAAGTCGACCTCGATTCCACTGGCGAGCCGCCAGTAGGACAGTTCGGCGAATGATTCAGAGTATGCGTTGTACGCCAGCAGTTCGTGGAGCACCCAGTTCTCGAATGCCTTGCCGAACAGTTCGCCGCCGGGCTGCAGCCGCCCACGCCGGGCGAGGTGATTCACCACGCCTACGTCGGAGAAGTAGAACTTCGGTGCTGCCACGACCCGCCGCTTTTGCCGTCGAGTATAGGCTGGCAGCCAGCGTCCGAGCAGCGTGTCTTCGAGGATGCCGAAGTGGCCCTTCACCGTGTGGCCCGATACGCCGCAGTCGCGCGCAATGTTCGCGAAGTTGACCAGATCGCCGTCGGAGAGCGCTGCCGCGTTCAGGAACGCGGAGAAGACCGGCAGATTACGCACCAGCCCTTCGGCGGCCACTTCTTCCTTCAGGTAGTCGCCGACGTAGGACGCGAGCAGCCGTTCCGGCCGGTCCGACTCATATAGCGTCGGCAGGTATCCGTGGTTGAGCAGGCGCACCAGATCCAGGTCCTTCCCGATCTCGGAGGCCGTGAGGCCGTGAAGTTCGTAGCGCACCGCCCGGCCGCCGAGAAGGTTGGCTGTACCGCGCCGGACCTTCCGAGCGCTCGATCCGCACAACGCGAAACGGATCTTGCGGTGCTCGTGAAGCCAGTGGACCTCGTCGAGCAACGCCGGTACCTTCTGCACTTCGTCGATGACCACCTGTGCCGGCCGGGCGCCCTGGGCCATTTCCTGGCGCAGTAACTCGGGCCGTTCGAGATACCGGCGGTATTCATCGGCCTTCAGCAGATCGATCCAGACCGCGTCGGGGTAGGTCTCGCGGAGCAAGGTGGTCTTGCCCGTTTGCCTGGGTCCCCATAAGAAGAACGTCTCACGGCCGGCGGGCGGGAGGCGCAGGGCTCTCGTGAACATGAGGTTCATTTTATCATGATAAAGTGAACCGCATGTTCAGCGACCCTTCACGAAGGTCGCGACCAGCTCACGAGGCGCGCGAAGGATTCACTGAGATGGCTTGTAGAGACACCTCACGGAACGATCGTGACGATCACGCGCTGGTAGCGGGTGAGGAGAGGTGTGCCCTGGTCGGTGACGGCCAGGACGATGTGAAGAGTTTCGGGGCGTGTCACCCTGGGAGCGGTAAACCAGGCCTTGACGCTCGTCGCGTCTTCGATCCGGAGCGGGGCGCCGGTGCGGCCGCTCGACAACAGCAGCGAGCCCGGCTCGCCGTAGTAGAACCAGTCGTACGCGAGCGCGTGGCCATCGGGATCGCTCGAGCCCTCCGCGCTGAGGTTCACACGCTCGCCCGAGTGTCACAGTGAGCCGCGTGGGGTGCCCGAGCCTGGGCACCGGCGGATGGTTCGCCTCCGCGTACGGCTTGATCGTCCAGTCCATGCGGGCGGCGAAGTCGTTCTGATAGGCGTCGCGCCACCGCCAGATCGTCGCCTTGTTGCTCGTGTGCCACTTGCCGTCGACGCCCAGCACTTCGTCTTCCGTGTCGCTCCAGAACGGACGCGTCTCCGCTTCGTAGAACCACTTCCGCGTCCGCGGCGTGTAGAGCTCGTAGCGCCCGCCCCAGCTGCCCCAGTCGGGGTGCTCCGGATCGCCGAGGCCGTTGCTGACGAGATAGAGAAAGCTGGGGGTGTCGCCCTCCATCAGAAACGTCGTCCGCGGATGCTGGGCGCCGAGCGGTCCCTTGCTGCGGATGTTCCGGTCGAGCCACGGGTTGTCGACCATGCTGAAGTCCGCGCCGGCGAAGCGGCCGTGGAAGTTGTCCCCGCTGATCCCGCTCCAGGTGGCGTAGTGATAGGCGCCGCCGGCGTGCATGCCCGGGCTGGCGATGTAAAAGAGGTCGGGGAACGTTTTGCGAAGCCAGGGTCCGGTGTCGTCCTGGTCCGAGATCGTGTAGACGCGCAGCTTGGCGACGAACTTCTCGAGCGCCTCCCGCGGGCGGGTGGCGCGGACCTTCCAGATCGCCTGCGCGAGGCAATTGGGTCCGCCCCACACCGGCACCCAGACCGGGCGCGGATCGTCGCGGTCGACGACCTCGATGATCCTTTCAGAGCCGGGCGAGTCCATTCCCGTTCCGACGGCCGCCATGCCGTATGCCGGCCGGCCCTCGCGAACGACGGAGAGGAGGTAGTCAGCCGTCGGATAGCCGGGCTCGTGCGTCTCGAGGTTATCCCTGACTTTGCGATAGGCCTCGACGATCTCGCGGATGCGCCACGCGGCGGTCTTGTCTCGCTGATGCACGGATGTCGTCGCGATCAGCCCCTCCACGTCCCACTGGTTGGCGTAGGTCAGGAACCGGACCATCGACATCGCATCGTCGGGCTCATTCTCGATGTCGGTGAGCACGACGACGCGCAGCTTCTGAGCCGTGGCGAGGCCGGGATGGAGGGCGAGCACGAAAGCCACGAGGACGAGCCGGATCAGGTGGTGATTCATGAGCTGCGCGACTCTTCTTCTCTCTCTCTTTTCAGAGGCGCGGCGGCCGCGGCGATGGCGTCTTGCATCTGGCCATGCGCGCGGCGAAGTCGCGCAGGAAATCCTCGCGCCACCGGTTCAGGCTCTTTGCACCCGGATGCACGCCTTCGGCGGCGGCCGGATCGGGATCGTCGGTCCACCAGTTGGGGTGTACCGCCGACGCGCGGCTCGTTCGGTCGACAGGCGGCGAGACGGCGGTGAACGAACCCGACTGGCCGTCGAGGCCTGGAAAGTCGCTGCGAATCACGTACGGCCACACTTTGGCGTCGCGCGGCGAGAAACGGAACCGCAACTCATGGCCATCGTTGAGCGCGCTGGCTGGGATGCGGCCGTCGACGATCATCTGGGCGGTATGCGCACGCGTCATGCCGGCGGGCAGTGCGAACGCGAGCTCGACCACGCCGAACGCTTCCATGCGATCCGCCGCGGTCGTCAGACGGTCGAACACGGTCTTGCGGCCATCCCACACGCGAACGAACCTTCCGCCCCAGCCCGGCTGCGACGGGTCGTCGGGCGTGCCGTGCAACAAGTAGCCGACCGACGGGCTGTCGCCCATCTTGATCGTGCCGTCGAGCTGGGTGGCGAAGAAATCCCCGAGCGCGCCACGCCCCGCGATGTGCGCGGGTGCGAACGCCTTGTTGCCCCACTCGCCGTCCTGGTTGCCGCCGGTGAACCACCCGCGATAGGTCGCGTTGGCTTCGATGATCCACAGCGTCGGGTGCTGCTGCTCGATGTAGTTGTAGGCATCGACGCTCCACATCTTGTTCGGCCCGCCGATGAAGTAGACGCGGAGCTTCGGCAGGATGTCGGGCGCGTCGTGCAACGCCTGGGCGAGGTCGTCGATGCCGCCCCAGACGAGCACCCACAGCGGGCGCGGATCGTTACGGCGCGCGGCGCGGACGATCCAGTCCGATCCTTCCGTGGGCTGGCCCACCCCCTGACTGCCTGCGGAGTCGACCGCGCCTTGCTTCGTCACGCGTCGCAACTCTTCGGGCGTGGGATAGCGCCCCGAGTACGTCCTCAGGTTTGGATAGTCGGCCGCGTACTTGTCGATCACCTGAAGGATGTGTTCGCGGCGGCCCGGACCGTACGGGGAAGAGATGAGTCCCTCCACGTCGAACATGTCGGCGTAGACGAGGAAGTGCACCATCGACTGGAAGTCGTCTGGGTCCGTGCCGCCGATGTCGGTGGACACGATGACGCGGGGGCGAGGCCGGTCCTGCGCGCTCACCGTCGGCGCGACTCGTACGGATTCCGAGGCGAGCAGCAGCGCGAGAGAGGAGGCGAGGATCACCTGAGTGCGCATTTTGCGTACGACCTCGGACACTGTATTACTTTCCAATTGCGCGCGGATCACGGATTTACGGGACGCGGATTTCGCGAATTACGTGTGACGGGACGCGGATCTTGCGGATCACGATGCGACGGGACGCGGATCTCGCGGATCACGGATTTTACGGGACGCGGATTTCGCGGATTACGTGTGACGGGACGCGGATCTCGCGGATCACGATGCGACGGCCCGGGCTCTCGGGCCACCAGGTCCGCACCAGCCTGGCTCCGCCATGCTGCCCCCGGGCTCTCCGCATTCTGCACTCTGCGCTCTGCGATCCGCGTAATCCGCGTCCCGTGACATCGTAAACTCGGCTCCGGGGCGAGGCGCCGCCGTCATTGACAAGCCTCCGTGCGACCGGTAGATTACCCGCGTGTCGCATGAAAAGGAAAGCGTGCATATTTATGCGCCACTCGTGACGCAGATCGCCGAGCGTGCGCGGCGCATTCGCGTCGCCAGCCTGCGCATGGTTCACGGCGCGGGGATGGGGCACCCGGGCGGCGATCTCTCGTGCGCCGACATCCTGGCGACGCTCTTCTTCCAGACGCTCCGCATCGACGCCGCACGCCCCGGGGATCCTTCGCGCGACCGCTTCGTCCTGAGCAAGGGGCACGCCTCGGCGGCCCTCTATGCGACGCTTGCCGAGGCCGGGTTCTTCCCGCGCGAGCAGCTCGAGACCTACATGAAGCCGCTGTCGATGCTCAACGGCCACCCCGACCGCAAGCAAGGTGCCGGGCGTCGAAGCGAATACCGGACCGCTCGGCCACGGACTGCCGATCGGCGTCGGCATGGCGCTCGCGGCGAAGATCGACCGCGCCGACTGGCGCACGTTCGTCCTCACCGGCGACGGCGAGCTCCAGGAGGGCAGCAACTGGGAAGCCATCATGGCCGCGTCGCATTTCCGTCTCGACAACCTGACGGTCATCGTCGATCGCAACCGCCTGCAGCAGGGCGATACGACCGAGCACACGATGAGCCTCGAGCCGCTCGCGGAGCGCTGGCGCGCGTTCGGATGGGGCGTCGTCGAAGCTGGATGGTCACGACATCGGATCGCTGGTCCGCGCCTTCGAATCGCTGCCGCTCGAAGCCGGCCGCCCGACCTGCGTGATCGCCAGGACGCATCAAGGGCCGCGGCGTGTCGTTCATCGAGGATCGCGTGGAGTGGCACCACCGCGTGCCGACCGACGCAGAGCTGGCGGCGGCGCTGGCCGAGCTCGGCGGAGACGCGCGGTGACGCCAGCTGCGGATTGCCGCATCGCGTTCAGCGAGACGCTGGTCGCCCTCGCCGAAGCCGACCCGCGCATCGTGGCGGTCGCGAACGACTCGGTCGGGTCGTCGAATCTCAAGGAGTTCAAGCGCCGCTTTCCCGATCGGCTCGTCAACGTCGGCATCGCCGAACAGAACCTGGTCGGCGTGAGCGCCGGGCTGGCGAGCGCGGGCAAGATCCCGTTTGCGTGCGGCGCCTCGTGCTTTCTCACCGGCCGTGCGCTCGAGCAGGTGAAGGTGGATCTCGGCTACAGCCGGCACAACGTGAAGCTGTGCGGCATGTCGAGCGGCATGGCGTACGGCGAGCTCGGGCCCGACGCATCATTCGATCGAGGACCTGGCCTGGACGCGCGCGATCGCCAACCTGACGGTCATCGTGCCGGCGGATCCGATCGAGACCGCGCAGGCCGTGCGCGTGGCCGCCGCGATGGACGGGCCGGTATTTCTCCGCGTGAGCCGCATGCCCGTGCCGGCGGTGCACGCTGCCGGCGCGCCATTCGAGATCGGGAAGGCGGTGACGCTGCGTGAGGGGTCGGACGTGACGATCATCGCGGCCGGCGTCACGGTCTCCCGCGCCCTCGACGCTGCCGTAACTGCTCGAGGCCGACGGCATCAGTGCGGCGGTGCTCAATCTGTCGACGATCCGTCCGATAGACCGCGACAGCATCGTCCGGGCTGCCGAGCGCGGGCCCGATCGTCACCGTCGAGGAGCACACGGTGTACGGCGGGCTCGGGAGCGCCGTGGCGGAGGTGGTGGTGACCGCTCATCCGGTGCGGATGCGCCTGCTCGGCGTTCCCGGCGTGTTCGCGCCGACCGGCTCGACGGAGTTCCTGCTGCGAGCACTTCGGGCTGACGCCGGAAGGCATCCGCGACGCGGCGCGCGCGCTGGTGCGGGGCTGACGGGCATGTCCGGCAAGCACATCCTCGCGATCGATCAGGGCACGACCAACACCAAGGTCCTGCTCTTCGATGCACGCGGTGACGTCGTGGCGCGTGCGTCGAGGCCGGTCGAGATCTCGTTCCCGCAGCCCGGCTGGGTCGAGCAGGACGCGACGACGCTCTGGCACAGCGTCGAGGAAGCCGTCGACGAGTGCCTGCGCGAGGCCGGCGACCGTCGGATCGACGCCGTCGGGATCAGCAACCAGCGCGAATCCGTGCTCGTCTGGGACCGCGCGACCGGCCGGCCCGCTCGGCCCGGTCATCGTCTGGCAGTGCCGCCGCACGGCGCCCTTCTGTGAGGCACTCAGCGATCGCGGGCTGGGGACGGTTCTCGAAGAGCGGACCGGGCTGACGATCGATCCGCTGTTTTCCGCCAGCAAGATCCGGTGGCTGCTCGATGCCATCCCTGATGGCGACCGCCGCGCGGCGAACGGTGACGTGTGTGCCGGGACCATCGACAGCTGGCTGCTCTGGAACCTGACCGGTCGGCGCGGTCCACGCGTGCGACGCCACCAACGCATCCCGAACGCAGCTCTTCAACCTGCGAGCAGCTGCGTGGGATTCGGAGCTCCTGGACGCCTTTCGAATTCCGCAGGCCGTTCTTCCGGTCGTCAAAGCCTCGAGCGGCGTCTTCGGTCACACCGTTCCGCATGGACGTCTCGGCGGCGGCATTCCGGTCGCGAGCGCGATCGGCGATTCTCACGCGGCGCTCTTCGGCCACGCGGCCTTCGATCCGGGTCGCGTCAAGGCCACCTATGGCACCGGTTCCTCGCTCATGACGCCGGTCGACGCGCCACTGGCGTCGCGACACGGTCTGTCGACGACCGTCGCCTGGGCCTTGCCTGGAAAGATCTCGTACGCGCTCGAGGGCAACATCACCGTCACCGGCGGCGCGGTCGACTGGCTCGGCCATTTCCTCGGCTTCGTCGATCCGGCCCAGGCCGTGGCCGACCTTGCCGGCACGGTCGCCGATTCGGGCGGCGTCTACCTGGTGCCGGCATTTGCAGGGCTTGGCGCACCCTATTGGGACGCCGGCGCGCGGGGACTGTTCTGTGGGCTCACTCGAGGCACCACGCCTGCGCACGTCGCGCGCGCGACAGTGGAGTCGATCGCGTACCAGGTGCGTGACGTCTTCGACGCCATGCGCGCCGGACGCCGGTGCACGCTTCAGCGCTGCTGGCCGACGGCGGCGCAAGCCGCAACGACGCGCTCATGCAGTTTCAGGCCGACATCCTCGGATGCGCCGTCGAGCGTAACGATTCCACCGACCTGTCGGCTCGCGGCGCGGCATGGCTCGCCGGCCTGGCCGTCGGCGTCTGGCCGTCGACTGTCGCGCTGTCGCGGCTGCCGCGGACCGTCACTCGCTTCGAGCCGCGGATGGCCGAAGCTGAGCGCGTCAGGCTCTACAGCGAGTGGCAGGACGCGGTCTCTCGCGCGCGCGCACAACGGCCGGGAGGGAGCGCTTCTGCGGCCGGTCCCGATTCAGGAGAAACGGTCAACTAGATGGCACGGCTCGACGAACTGCGGCTCATGGCAAAGGTCGCGCGCCTCTATTACGGCGCGGGGCTCCGGCAGACCGAGATCACCGAGCGACTCAACATCCACCAGTCCACCGTGTCTCGACTGCTCCGGCGCGCCGAGAAGGAAGGCATCGTCCGCATCACGCTCAGCATGCCGTCGGGTCTGCATCCCGAGCTCGAGGACGCGCTCCAGTCGGCCTATGGGCTGCGCGAGGCGATCGTGGTCGACTCGATCGAGCAGGAGGACCAGATCGTTCGCGACCTCGGCGCTGCCGCGGCCTTCTACCTCGAGACGACGCTGAAGCCCGCGGACGTCGTCGGCATCTCGTCGTGGAGTGCGGCGCTGCTCGCGACGGTGGAGTCGATGCATCCGAGCCCGAGGGCCGCCGGAGCGCAGGTCGTCCAGATTCTCGGCGGGATCGGGAATCCCGGCGCCGAAGTCCACGCCACACAGCTCACGCGCCGGCTGGCCAACATGGTGTCCGGCACGGCAACGCTGCTGCCGGCGCCTGGCGCGGTCGGATCGGCCGACGCCAGACGCGTGATGCTCAAGGACCGGTACGTCCAGGAGGCGACGGCCCTCTTCAAGTCCGTGACCGTCGCCCTCGTCGGCATCGGCGCCGTGGAGCCCTCGAAGCTGCTGGCCGCCAGCGGCAACGTCTTCTCGGCGCAGGAGCTGAAGTCGCTGAGCGACCGTGGCGCCGTCGGCGACATCTGCCTCCGGTTCTTCGATGCCGCCGGAACGCCGGTCGTCACCCCGCTCAACGATCGCGTGATCGCGATCGAGCTGCAGGAGCTCGCGCGTGTCCATCGCGTGATTGGCATCGCGGGAGGGAAGCGCAAGACCGCCGCCATCCGCGGGGCGCTGCAGGGCCGCTGGATCAACATGCTCATCACCGACCGCGGCACGGCCGAGCGGCTCGTGCGCGGCGTGGCCGACTCGAAGCCCGATCGGCAGCCACCGGCGCGAGCCGCCGCCGGGAGACGGCGGGCATGAGCATGGCGCGATCGGGAGGACTGCGCATCGGCCTCGGCGCACTGCTGATTGTTGGCTTCCTCGCCGTGCTGAGGCCGTGGACGATCGAACCAATCCGGAACTCGGCCACTGCCGCGTTCGACGCATCTTCCTATGTGGCGTCGTCGTGGCCGCGCGTGCTTCGCGAGGCGGAAGAGACCGCAGTCGATGTCACGACCGTGGTCCAGAATTCCGCCCCTGGCTCCGGCCGTTCCGATGCGCCGCCAATGCGAACGGCGCTGTTCGTCAAGGGCGCGGGAGTCGTCTCGGACCTCAACCTCGAGTCACGCGTGGGGAAGGTGCTCGTGCAGCTCGATGGGGCCGTTCCGCCGGCCACGGCCGCGCTCCAGGTCGGTCCCGTGCTCCGCGGCACCGCCCTGCGCGATGCGCTCGGCTTTGTCCGCTTCACCGACTTCGTCAACCAGTTTGACTTCGCCGCTGTTGCCAACGCCCTCAACGATCGCGTGCTCGAGACCGTGCTCGGACCGATCGACGTCCGAAGTCTGTCCGGGCAGCGAGTGTCGTTCATCGGAGCCGTGTCCCGCGACACCCGCGCCGCGGCGACGCTCGAGATCGTTCCGGTGAGGCTCACTGTTGCCGATCGAGGAGACCGGTGATCACGCCTGTCGCGGAGACCCCGATTCTCGAGGCACGGCAGCTGACCAAGATGTACGACGGCACAACCGCCCTGGCGGGAGTCGATTTCCGTCTCGGGCGCGGACGCGTGCACGCGCTCATCGGCGAGAACGGCGCCGGGCAAATCGACGCTGCTCAAGATCCTCGCCGGCATCGAACAGCCGACCACCGGCACGCTGCGGCTCGACGGGCAGGAGACGCGCTTCGGCTCCGCGAGAGACGCGAGCGCCCAGGGCATCGGCATCATCCATCAGGAGCTGCAGCTCTTCCCGGATCTCAGCGTCGCCGAGAACCTGTTCGTCGGCCGCGAGCGGCGGACGCGGTGGGGCACCGTTCGCTTCGACGAACAGGAGTCGGCGCGCGAGCCGAGTGCTGGCGACGCTCGGTCAGCACGTGTCGCCGCGCGCGCGGCTCGGCGCGTTGCCGCTCGGCCAGCAGCAGATCGTCGAGATCGCGAGGGCGCTCGTGCACGACACGCGCGTGCTGCTGATGGACGAGCCGACGTCGGCGCTGAGCGCCGTCCGAGATTCCCAGTGCTCTTCCAGGTCATTCGCGACCTCACGCGGCACGGCGTGTCGATCGTCTACATCTCGCACCGGCTCGAGGAGCTGCTCGCGATCGCCGATCGGCTGACCGTCCTGCGCGACGGCCGCGTGGTCGGCGAGTCGCCGGCCGGTGACGTCGACGTGCCCTGGATTGTCCAGCGGATGACCGGCCGCGACGCCGGCGGGAGAGCGAGCGAATCGGGCTCCTCGCTCGGACCGGTCGTGCTCGCCGTCGAGGCGCTTCGCCTGCCGCCGCGGGCGGGACGCACCGCGCTGCACGATGTGACGTTCGAATTGCGCGCCGGCGAAATCATCGGGCTCTACGGCCTGATGGGCGCCGGCCGCACGGAGCTCCTCGAGTCGCTGCTCGGCGTCCATCGCGATGCGGCAGGGGACGTGCGGCTGAACGATCGCGACCTGCAGCCGCTCGACGTCAGCGACCGGGTCGAGGCCGGACTCGCCCTGGTTCCCGAGGATCGGCAGGCTGCCGGGCTCGTGCCGTCGCTGACGGTGTGCGAGAACGTGACGCTGTCGAGCCTCGCGCGTCTCGCGCCGCACGGGTACATCTCGCCGCCCGAGGAAGCCGCGGCCGCGCAGCCCTGCTCGACGAGCTTCGCGTCAAGACGCCCGGCTCTGCGCGCGCCGGTGGGCGCGCTGAGCGGCGGCAACCAGCAGAAGGTCGTGATTGCGCGGGGCGTCATGAGCCAGCCGCGCGTGCTGCTGCTGGACGAGCCGACGCGCGGTGTGGACGTGGCGGCGAAGTTCGAGATCCTCGAGTCGATGCGCCGCCTGGCGGCGGGGGGCTGGGGATCGTCTTTGCGACGTCGGACCTGGCCGAGGTTCAGGCCGTCGCGACGCGGGTGCTCGTCATGGCGCGCGGACGCATCGCCGCCGACCTGGCCGCGGCCGACGCGACGGACGATGCGCTCGCGGCGGCGGCGTCAGCCGCGCCGGTCGCACGGCGGCGGAGGCACCGATGCCCGACGCTCAGCCTGGTCGTGACACGCGCCTCGCTGCTCCCGTTCGTCCTGCGGCTCCGCGCCCTCATCGCGCTCGTCGTGCTGTCGATCGCCTTCTCGGTCCTGTCCCCGGAGTTCCTGACCACCGGCAACCTGGCCATCCTGATCAAGCACGTGGCCATCAACGCCATCCTGGCGATCGGCATGACGTTCGTCATCCTGAGCGGCGGCATCGATCTTGTCCGTGGGATCGGTCGTCGGCCTGTGCGGCATGATTGCCGGCGGTCTCATCAGCCACGGCCTCGTGCTGCCGTCTCTCGGCGTCGTCGTCTTCGTGCACACCTGGCTCGTGGTGGCGATCGCCCTCGCGGCCGGCATGGCGCTCGGGGCGGTCAACGGGTGGCTCGTGTCGCGGCTGCGCGTCCCGCCCTTCATCGCCACGCTCGGGTTGCTCTACGTGGCGCGGGGCGCCGCGCTCCTGATGTCGGACGGCGCGACCTTTCCGAACCTGGCCGGCACGGCCGGCGCGGCAACACCGGGTTTCCGGCGATCGGCGCCGGCACGTGGCTGGGGCTTCCCGATTCCCGTCTGGCTGATGGTCGCGCTGGCCGCGCCGGCGATGTTCGTCGCGACGCGCACGCCGTTCGGACGCCAGGTGTACGCTGTCGGCGGCAACGAGCGGGCGGCGCTGCTGGCCGGCGTGCGCGTCGCGCGCATCCGGATGCGCGTCTACGTCATCTCGGGATTCTGCGCCGCGCTCGTCGGCATCATCATCGCGGCGCAGCTCGGCGCCGCGCACCCGGCGACGGGTGAGACGTTCGAGCTCAACGCGATTGCCGCGGTCGTGCTCGGCGGCACGTCGCTCATGGGCGGCCGCGGCACGATCGGCGGCACGCTCATCGGCGCGTTCGTCATCGGCGTCCTCGCCGACGGCCTCGTGCTGCTCGGCGTGTCCGAGTTCTGGCAGATGGTGATCAAAGGGCTCGTCATCGTCCTGGCCGTCGTGCTGGACCAGTATCAAAAGAGGTCGTCCTGATGCAGAGACGCGCACGAACTCGCCGCACTGGCCGTACTCGTGTCTGGCTCAGGCGCTGGCGCTGCCGTCGGCCTGTTCGTCCGGCGGCGAGGCGCCGCGCGAGCCGGCGGGCGCGAAGCGCATCGCGATCATCACGCCGTCGCACGACAATCCGTTCTTCAAGGCCGAGGCCGAGGCCGCGGCCGAGCGGGCCCGCGCCCTCGGCTACGACGTGCTCGTCAACGTCGCACGACGACGACGCGAGCAAGCAGGACCAGTTGATCGACGTGGCCATCGCGCAGGCGAGTGGCGGCGATCGTCCTCGACAACGCCGGCGCCGACGCGTCGGTCGCGGCGGTCAGGAAGGCCAAGGCGGCCGGCATCCCGAGCATCCTGATCGATCGCGAGATCAACGTCACCGGCATCGCCGCCGCGCAGATCGTGTCGAACAACTACCAGGGCGCGGCGCTGGCCGCCGAGGAGTTCGTCCGGCTCATGGGCGAGAAGGGGAGCTACATCGAGCTCGTCGGCCGCGAGTCCGACACCAACGCCGCCGTGCGCAGCCGCGGATTTCACGACGTCCTCGACAAGTATCCCGGCCTGCAGATGGTCGGCCGGCAGAGCGCCAACTGGGACCAGCGCGAGGCGTTCCAGAAGATGGAGACGCTCATCCAGGGCAACCGCGACGATCGAGGGCGTGATCGCCGGCAACGACACGATGGCGCTCGGCGCGATGGCGGCGCTCAAGGCCGCCGGGCTCGGGAAGGTGATCGTCATCGGGTTCGACGGCAGTCCGGACGCCATCGCAGTCGATCAAGGCCGGCGAGATCAAGGCGACCGTGCTGCAGCCGGCGGCGCACATTGCCAGGCTCGCGGTCGAGCAGGCGCACGAGCTCATCACGACGGGATCGACGGGGCAGCCGGAGAAGCAGTCGATCGACTGCGAGCTCGTCACCCCGGCCAACGCGGATCAGTTTCGGCATCTTTGCTCGGAAGTAAGAGTCCACAGCAGGAGTCGGACAGACATGGCCAAGCGGACGCTCGCCGTCATCATCGGCAACCGCGATTTCTTTCCCGATGCCCTCGTCACCGAGGCGCGGCGCGACATCCTCGCAGCTGTGCGCCGTCGCTCGACGTCGAGGTCGTCCTGCTCGGCGAGGAGGACACCAAGCTCGGCGCGGTCGAGACCTGGCAGCACGCGAAGGCGTGCGCCGACCTCTTCAGCCGCACCGCGACCGCATCGACGGCGTCCTCGTCTGCCTGCCGAACTTCGGCGACGAGAAGGGCGTGGCCGATGCGCTGAAGCTCTCCGGCCTCAACGTGCCGGTGCTCGTGCAGGCGTATCCCGACGACCTCGATCAGCTGCACGTCGCAGCGGCGGCGCGACGCGTTCTGCGGCAAGATCTCGGTCTGCAACAACCTGCGCCAGTACGGCGTCCCGTTCAGCCTGACCGACGGCACACGATTCATCCGCTCGTCGCCGGAGTTCCGCGACGAGCTGCTGAAGTTCCTCGGCGTCTGCCGCGTCGTCCGCGGCCTGCGCCGCGCGCGCATCGGCGCGATCGGCGCGCGGCCGAACGCGTTCAACACCACGCGCTACAGCGAGAAGCTGCTCGAAGCGACCGGCATCAGCGTCAGCACGCTCGACCTCTCGGAAGTGCTCGACGGCGCGCGCCGCTTGAGCGACGACGACCTCAGGGTCAAGCAGAAGCTGGCCGAGATCAGCGGCTACGCCGCGGCCCCGGGCGTGCCCGAACGCGTCGCTCATGCTGATGGCGAAGTTCGGCGTCATCGTCGTTCGAGTGGATGACGCGGCTCGATCTCGACGCGTCGGCGATCCAGTGCTGGAGCTCGCTGCAGCAGAACTACGGCGTCAACTGCTGCACGATCATGAGCATGATGAGCGAGAAGCTCATGCCGAGCGCCTGCGAAGTCGACGTCGCCGGGACCGTGGCGATGTACGCGCTGCAGCTCGCGTCGGGCAAGCCGAGCGCGCTCGTCGACTGGAACAACAACTACGGCGACGACCCGAACAAGTGCGTCTTCTTCCACTGCGGCAACTGGGCCAAGGCGTTCCTGCCCGACATCACCATCGGCACCGCGCCGATCCTCGGCACCATCCTCGGCGAGCAGAACACCTACGGCGCGCTGGCCGGCCGCACGCCGAGCGGGCCGGTCACCTTCGGGCGCATCTCGACCGACGACCGGAACGGCCGCATCGCGGCGTATGTCGGCGAGGGCCGGTTCACCGACGATCCGCTGGAGACGTTCGGCACGCGGGCCGTCGTCGAGGTGCCGGAGCTGCAGAAGCTGATGCGCCTCATCTGCCGGCACGGATTCGAGCACCACGCCGCCATGAACGCGTCGACGTCGGCGGCCGTGCTCGCCGAGGCGATGGAGAACTATCTGGGCTGGGAGGTCTACGTGCACGGCAGCGGGGTGACTTCGTAGACCCATCCGCCTGACTACAAGCCACCCATAAACACAGTAGACGACCCATTACGATCCGACTTCGCTTCCGACCTTCGTGAAGGGTTTCCGTTCATGTAGCTTCTACGCGCGCGACCGGCCGGCTGCCTGGCCGCCGAATCTCGAGCTTCCGCATGCGGCCGCGCAGCGTGCTCGCGTTGAGCCCAAGGACAGCGGCCGCCCCGCCCTCGCCTTCGACACGCCAATGCAGCCGTTCGAGTGTCGACACGATGTGCTCGCGCTCGAGCTGTTCCAGCGTGTGGTCGATCGGCGCCGGCATCGTCGCCGGCGTCGGGACGCCGTTCGGCGTCTCGGCTCCCTCCAGCGGAATGAGATCCGAAATCCAGTCGCTGACCTCGAACATCGAGCCCCGGCTCGAGATCACCGCACGCTCCACAACGTTCTCGAGCTCGCGGATGTTGCCCGGCCATTCTCTGGACTGGAGGTCCCTCATCGTCGCCTTCGATACCTGGAGCACAGGCTTGCCCATGTTGCGGCAGTGCTTCTCGATGAAGTGGTTCAGCAGCAGAGGAATGTCCTCGACGCGCTGGCGCAACGGCGGAACGGTAATAGGGAACACGTTCAAGCGGAATTCCAGGCGCGGCGACCGCGGCGTCGTTTCTCGTGCTCGGTGGGCTGGCGGCCCTCGATCGCCGTCTGTCGCCCGCCGTCGTCGCTGCGCTCGCGATGGCCGTCGGGCTGCTGCACGGCTGGTTGAATGGGACCGCGATCGCCCTCTCGCAGCGGGAGGCGCTCGGCCTCCTCGGGATCGCCGCGATGACCTTCGTGCTCGTCGCGCTCGTGTCCGCGTTCGTCGTGTCGATTCGAGCCGTCTGGGCGCGAATGGCCATGCGCGTTGCGGGCAGCTGGGTCGCGGCGATTGGCCTCCTGATGTTGGGGTGGAGCCTGCGGGCGGCATATGATGGGACGCGACAAGTCGTCCGGCCGCAGATTTTCCGCCTGACCCGGAATCGTCCCTCCTCACCGTGAGCGTCGCCCGCGCCGGCGATCCCTGGCGCCATCCAAGAAAGAGCCGTCGATCACACACCGCCAAACCGTGAATGCCGTCCTGGTTACTGGTCGCCGTCCTGGCCACCGCCGCGGCCTGTACCCAAAGTCCTCGACCCGAATCAGACGGCCGACGTCATCTACACCGGCGGCGACATCGTCACCGTCAATGATGCGCAGCCGACCGCGGAAGCCCTGGCGGTAAAGGACGGCAAGATCGTCGCCGTCGGCACGCGGGCGGACGTCGAGAAGGCGCACAAGGGCGCGGCAACGACAGATGGTCGACCTGGGCGGCAAGACGCTGCTGCCCAGGCTTCATCGACGCGCACGGCCACTACATCAACGCGCTGACGGTGGCCAACCAGGTGAACCTCTACGCGCCGCCCGCCGGTCCCGGCACGGATCCGGACGCCATCGTCAGGGAACTCGTGAAATTCCGCGACGAGAAGAAGATCCCGGCCGGCGAGCTGATCCAGGCCTACGGCTACGACGAGAACGTCATGCCGAAGGGCAACCTGCTCAACCGCGATCACCTCGACAAGGCGTTCCCCGACAACCCGGTGATCGTCGGCCACGTCTCGATGCACGGCGCCGTGCTCAACTCGCTCGCGCTCGAGAAGTACGGGTACTCGGCCGCCTACAAGACGCCGCCAGGAGGCGTCGTCGTCCGCAAGCCGGGCACCAACGAGCCCTACGGGCTGATCATGGAGACGGCGTACCTGCCGGTCTTCTCGGCGCTGCCCAAGCCGACGCGTGAGCAGGAGGCGTCGTGGAGCACCGCCGGACAGATGCTCTACGCGCAGGCCGGCCTCACGCTGGCCCACGAGGGCGCCACGCACGCCACGGAACTCGAGGTGCTCCAGCGCGCCACCGCCGCCGGTGCCAACATCATCGATGTCGTCGCCTACCCCTTCATGACGGACCTCGGCGACGATCGTTCCAGCCAACCCGGTCAGCGGCTGGGGCAAGTACGACCGGCACCTGAAGATCGGCGGCGTGAAGATCACGGCCGACGGGTCGCCCCAGGGGAAGACCGCCTTCTTCACCACGCCGTACCTCACCGGCGGCCCGGGCGGCGAGAAGAACTGGCGCGGCGAGCCGACATGCCGCAGGACGACTCTGAACACGCTCGTGAAGCAGGTCTATGACATGAACGTGCCGCTCATCGTGCACACCAACGGTGACGCGACGATCGACATGTTCCTCACGGCCTACGAGTTCGCGCGGGCCGGCGACTTCAGCCGGCCGTGGAACGTCACGACCATCCACACGCAGTTCATGCGCAAGGACCACATCGCGAAGTTCGTGCAGTACAAGATCCGGCCGTCGTTCTATACGCTGCACACCTTCTACTTCGCGACGGCGCACAAGAACAACCGCGGGCCGGAGCAGGCGGCCTACATCAGCCCGATGCGCGACGCGATCGACGCCGGTCTGCACCCGACGAACCACACGGACTTCTACGTGGCGCCGCTCGACCAGATGTTCATGATGTGGTCGGCGGTCAACCGCGTCTCGCGTGAGGGCGGAGTCCTCGGCCCCGATCAGCGGATCACGCCGATGGAGGCGATCAAGTCGCAGACCATCTGGGCAGCGGAGCAGTACGACGAGCAGGCGTCCAGGGGCTCGCTCGAAACCGGCAAGATCGCCGACCTGGTGATCCTGGACAAGAACCCGCTGAAGGTGGAGCCGATGGCCATCAAGGACATCAGGGTCGTGGAGACGATCAAGGACGGGAAGACGGTATACACACGGAAATAGAAGAAGCTGAGCGCGTCAGTGGATTCGTCTGAAGCGGCAGTACTGGAACGATTGCGTCGCGCCCCACGGTGTCGTATGGATGTAGGGCGCGGCCTCGACCAGTTCGAGATCGGCTTCGAACTCCCGCGACAGGGATTCGGCGGAGTATCGCACCACGTCCAGTCCGCTGCACCTTTCGGGACCATCCGGCGCGAACGTTGCCACAATCGCCCAGCCGCCAGGCTTGAGCGTCTCGCGGAGGTGGCTGCGGTATCGATCTCGATCCTCGGGTTCGGTCAGGAAGTGGAACACGGCGCGGTCATGCCAGATGTCCATCGGCTTGAGCGACCAGCGACCGGCGACGTCGGCTTCGATCCAGACGGGACCGGAGGCCGCCGGCCCAGTCGCGCCTGCGCGCGGTGGAGGGCGGCGCCGAGACGTCGAGCACGGCCAGACAGTCGAGGCCGCGCGCCGCGAGCGCGTCGACAAGCCGCGAGTCTCCACCGCCCACGTCGAGCACGCACGTCTCCGGCGTCAGGCCGGCGGCCTCCAGCATGCGGAGAGACAGCGCCGGCAGGGCCTCGAACCAGCTCAGCTGCTGTTCACCTCGTGTGCTATAGACGGCGTCCCAGTGAGATTGACGCTGCATGGGTTCGAACCGCCGATCCGTTACCTGCGGGCCGGGCGAGTAGGAAGATCGAATTGACGCTTCAATTCTACTCCGTCATGATCCGCGCGCTCGAGGAGTCACGATGTGATGTTGCTGCTTCTTGCGGTCATGTCTCTGTCGCCGCTGGCGCAGGCGCCGCCGGCTCGTACGTCCGCTGACACGCCGCCAAGGCTGACCCTGGCCTTCGCTATTCGCGTGCAAGTCGGCCCGCCGACCAACTTGGCCAGGTGCCGAGAGGCCGCCGCCGAATCATTCCAATTCTCGGGGAACGTTCGAGGGCCCCAGCGTTCGCGGGAAGGTGATCCTGGCGGAGCGGACTCGCAGATCGTCGCGCCGACGGCCTCGCCGAGCTCGACACGCGCTACATCCTCCAGACAGACGGCGGCGACCTGATCTACATCCAGAACGCCGGCGTCAGACACGCGCCACCTTGACGTGACGAAGAAGCCTTGCTGAGCAGGAAAGCCCGTCGACCCGTCGCAGGTCTACTTCAGAGAACGATCCCACGTCTCGAGACCTCGGCGCCCGAGCTGCATGGCTGACCCGATCGATTTTCGTTGGAACCGGCGAACGTTGACCCTTCCCACGTCGTCATCCGGGTCTCTGAAAGTCGAATAGGGCCACGGACGCCCGAGCCACGGACGATACCAGCAGCACGGACACAACATCGTCACATTCTTTTCATCCGCCCCTGTCGATTCCGCGACCCCCGGTCGACGTGAGAGTAGAGCGAGCAGGCTCCCCGGGCGTTTCTGCCCCAGGTCCGAACAGGCAAGCCATCGAGCACGACCAGAACGGAGGCAGACCCATGCGATTCATGATCATCCGCAGGGCCGACAAGGACGCAGAGGCAGGCGTCCTGCCGAGCCAGGAACTGCTCACCGCCATGATGAAGTACGACGAAGAGCTCGTGAAAGCCAGCGTCATGCTGCAGGGCGAAGGGCTCCAGCCGAGCTCGAAGGGCACGCGCGTCAGGCCGAACGGCGGCAAGCCCGTCGTCGTCGACGGCCCGTTCACCGAGACGAAGGAGCTTATCGCGGGCTTCACGATGATTCAGGTGCGGTCGAAGGAAGAGGCCATCGAGTGGGTCAAGCGCTGGCCGGTCGAGGATGGCGACGTCGAGCTCGAGATTCGGCAGGTGTTCGAGGCGGAGGATTTCGGCGAGGAATTCACGCCCGAGTTGCGTCAGCAGGAGGAGCGGCTGCGCGCGCAGGCCGCGAAACGGTAACCGTCGACCCGGACGCTGACGCGTCGGAGGACTCATGGAGAAAGTGATTTCGAAGGACGGGACCGCCATCGCGTTCGATCGCGTGGGCAGCGGACCGCCGCTGATTCTCGTGGACGGCGCACTGTGCTATCGAGGGTCGGGGCCGATGGCGCCACTGGCGGCGCTCCTCGCGCCGCACTTCACCGTCTACACCTACGACCGCCGCGGGCGCGGCGACAGCGGCGACACGGCCCCATACGCCGTGGAGCGGGAGGTCGAGGATATCGACGCCTTGATCAAGGAAGCCGGCGGATCGGCCTTCGTGTACGGCATCTCCTCGGGCGCCGGTCTGGCCCTCGAGGCAGCGAATCGAGGACTTGTCGTCAGGAAGCTGGCCCTGTACGAAGCTCCCTTCATCGTGGATGACACACGTGCTCCAGTTCCTGCGGACGTCGTGCAGCAGCTGGAGCGCCTCATCGCCGCCGATCGCCGGAGTGATGCGGTCAGGCTCTTCATGAAGCTGGTTGGCGTTCCCGCCGTCTTTGTCGCCCTGATGCGATTCATGCCGGCGTGGTCGAAGCTCAAAGGCGTGGCGCACACGCTGCCGTACAGCCTGACGATCGTTTCCGACAACCAGAGAGGCAGGCCGCTGCCATTGACTCGGTGGACGACTCCGAGGTGCCCACGCTCATCGTCGCCGGCGGCAAGAGCCCGCGCCTGGATGCGCAACGCCATGCAGGCGCTCGCGCGTGTCCTGCCCAGCGCGAAGCACTATACGCTCGAGGGGCAGACGCACATGGTCAGCGCGAAGGCCCTGGCTCCGGTACTGGCTGAATTCTTTGGCAGTTGAGGCGACGAGGAACGGCATGGATGTGACGATGACGCCGATTGGCACGATGCGAACGCCGTTCGGCGCGACCGGTGAGATTCCGAAGGGGCTCGACGCCGAACACGACGCCGAGGGCGTCATCGAGATCGATCCGTCGTTCGAGGCCGGACTCCAGGACATCGAGGGCTTCTCGCACCTTACGTCCTGTGGCACTTTCATCGCGCCGGCGGGTACGACCTCGTCGCGCACCCGCCGAGCGACGACCGGCCGCACGGCGTGTTTCGCGACGCGGTCTCCGCGCCGTCCGAGCCCGATCGGCCTGACGGTCGTGCAGCTGCTGCGAAGGGACGGTACACGGCTGCACGTGCGCGGCGTCGACATGCTCGATGGCACGCCCGTGTTGGACATCAAGCCCTATCTTTCGAGTATTCCCGCCGACGACATCGAGCGTGGATGGCTCGCGGCTGCCGAAGAGCGCCGCTCGAACGATCTGATTGGTCCACGGACGACAACGCGCACAACAACTCGGACCGCGGCTCAGCCCGAGAAGCGAAATGCCGCTTCGTCGATGACCGGAGGCCCGCCGACGCGGAGCACGCCCGGCCGCGGCCCATGTGCTCGGTCAGAGGAACGGCCGTGTCTGGAGTGAAGTCCGCCTCCGCCAGCTCCTCGATCAGCTGGATCCGAGTCAGGAAGCATTGCGGCTCACCCGAAAACTCCGTAACCACAAACGACTCTCCTGACAAGGGCTAAGTTGCCTCCCGCAGGGTCGTTCTCGAAAACGTGAAGACGAAGAGTCCGGCGCCTGGCCTGGCCACGCGGCCCCCTCGCGAACAGCGGCGCGGAA
Organism: uncultured Acidobacteriota bacterium; assembly: GCA_963776315.1. GTDB lineage: Bacteria > Acidobacteriota > Vicinamibacteria > Vicinamibacterales > 2-12-FULL-66-21 > DATBJJ01. The sequence goes on along the minus strand of CAVZMJ010000016.1, from coordinate 7,808 downwards.
CTGCGCCGCGGAGCGCGCCAGATTCCAGATGCCGTGTGCAATCACCAAATGAACAGAGCTCGACCGCAGCGGCAGATGTTCCATCGGCGCCATCACCGGTTCAGGCGGCCGGCGGGCATTCCGCGCGCGCCCGCCCGGCCGCAGCGTCCAGCATCGGCCCGGACAGATCGAGCCCGACGACATCCCAGCCGAGGCTGGCGAGGGGAATCGCGTTGCGGCCGGCCCCGCGACCGAGGTCGAGCGCGCGCGCCGCGCCGCGTTCCAGCTCCTCCGTCGCAAACCGCATTAACGTCGCATTGCGCTGAGATTGCGCGAAACCGGCGACGGTGCTGAGCGCGCTCCAGGACGAGCCGTGCAGGGGGTCGATCATGGCGTCAGTCCGGCTTCGGTTCCCGCAGCATGATGAGCAGCAGCCGCGACGGTTCGGTCGCGCGGACCGCATGTGGCACGTTCGCCGGCATGCGACGATCGTCGCCGGCTCCGCGCGAACCTCCTGTCCGCCGATCGTCGAGAACGAACGCACCCTCGAGCACCATCGCAAAGGCGTCGAACAGCGCCGTGTGCTCGCTCGACTCCTCTCCAGCGTCGAAGGCGAAGATGGTGAGGTTCCCGCCAGCAGTTCGTGCCAGCACGCGGCTGGCGATGCCCTTGTCAGTCGGTTGACGAGGGACTCAAGCAGGAGCGCCTCTGCGGCGGCGGTGTGCTGAACATGGTGTGTGTCTGATCGCGCGTTCGGATTATGGTGTCGGGGCGTAGCACGCCTCACCAGCATGTTCGCATTCGGTCGCGAAACACCGGCCGGGCGGCGACCTTGACGCGCCGCCGAAAGGCTCGTTCACGTAGCGCCCCCGGCGCCAGGCTCGGCCAGCGTCGCCACGTCATCCGGATTGACGACAGGCTCACCTCGATGTTCGGTGCCGCGCCGATGGGCGGCCAGTGACGCCGGCACGCGTCGCGTACATGTGCGCCATGACCTTCCGCATATCGTCGTAGGACGGCGGCGGCCGGTCCTGCATGCCGAGCCGACCGTTGGCCTGAAGATGCACACGGTTCGAAACGCGCCGAGGCTCGTGATGAGGTCGATCGCCTCGAGCGTCCGCTCGATGATTCGATGCCCGCGATCACCTCGCCAGAGATGCGCCGCGCGGCATTCAGGGCCGCGCAATACGTTCATCGCATCGACGAACAGCTCCTGTCCGTGCATGCGATCTTTTCCAGGGCAAATCCCGCGCGAACCAGTCCGGATCGAGCAGTTCCAGGCAGAACGAGAGATGATCGACGCCGCCTCGATGAGCGCGTCGTAACGCGCGAAGACGGGCTCCGGCGCGAGCTGCACGCCGACGAGCATGCCCACGTCCTGCTCGATCGCCTTGACGTAGGGCAGTACGAACGCGAGTCCTCGGGAGAGCTGAACCCCGCCGTTCAAGTGCACGAACGTGACGCCGGATTCGGTGCGCGCGGCCCAGCAGGTTTCGATGACATCGGGAGATCGGCTTGACAGCGGCTTCGTTCGTGCCGACATTCTGTACCGTGGTGCAGAACCAGCAGTTGAGCGCCGGCGAGTAGTTCCAGGAACGCCTGGCGGGATCGGGTTGATGTAGATGCCGAGATACGTGCCCTGGAGCTGGCCGATCCGCTCCATCGGCACATCCCGCGACGTGAGCCGCGAGTACCATCGCGGCTGCGCCGGCAGTCGCACCGGGTTATCGTGCGCGGTCCGGTCGTCGACGATGACGTAGCCGCGATCGGGTCCACCGGTCAGGTGGTATGGGGACGTCTCAGCGAAGTGCTCGACGACGGGCACGTTGACCCAGACCTCTTTCTGGACCATCGACGCCGCCGGCAGGACGACCTCCAGACCAAGATCCCAGTCCCGCGCGGGTCCTCGAAACGCCCCGCGCACCTTCGAGCGACACATCGGCCGGCACGCGCAGGCCGCGGCAGAAAAGGTCGATCTCGAGCTCGCACGCGTTCAGTCCGGATCTCACAGCAACTCCGAGTATCCGGGGCAACGAGTGTGGTCACATATGACGGCGGTCATACGCGCGGCGCGACCATACCCGCAGGTCGTTGAGGGGTTGTCTCTGCTAACTCCGTTGACTCTGTGGTGCAATCTTCATTCCGCGGCGCTCTATTCCGTGCCGGCCGTCTCGAGCGCTTTGCGGTCGAGGATGGCTCGAAGCCGTCCTTCTCGCTGCGCACGACGTCCAGCTTGCCCGGCGTGGCTCATGATACGGATGGCCGTCTCGATGGTCGTGCCCGTCATGTCGGCCAGTTCCTGGCGCGACAGCGCGAGCGGAATGAAGATGCCGCCGCGTTCCTCGCGCCCCATCTGGCTGCCGAGCTTGAGGAAGAGCCGCGCGAGCCGCGGTTCGATGCGCCCGCCGCTCAGCTCTCCTATCCGGTTGGTCAGCTCGACGAGGCGCACGGTCATGCCGGCGAGGAGCCCACGCACGAGTGACGGGTGCTGTTCGAGCAGCGCGAAGAACGCCGTGCGGCCGATGACCACGCACACCGTTTCTTCCAGCGCCGCAGCGCTCGCCGGGAACGGGCGGCCGTCGTAGGTCGCGATGGCACCCAGCGGGTCGCCCGGACCGAACACCTCGAGGATCAGCTCTTTGCCGCTCGCGAACCGCTTGAAGATCTTCACGCGCCCGGACGCGATCGTGTAGAAGGCGTCCGACGGCGCGCCCTGCTCGAAGATCATCTCGCCCTTGTCGTCCTGCCGGATCGCAGCGGCCGCGGCGACCGTAGAGTGAATCGTCTACAGCCAGCTTCCGGAAGACAGGCGTGATCCGGAGCACCGCATCGATCGCGTTCCTTTCTCCTCTTTCCCGCCGGGGGCCGCGGCCATCGCGCCATTGTAGTCGTCATTCCCCGGTCTTCCCCAGGAGGAGCCGAATGCGACGAGTGGCACGAGGATGGCAGGTGCGAATGGAGGGTTGAGGCGCCGCGAGCTGACGGAAACCCGGCACCCCAGCGAGGCGACGGTCAAGCCGCAGGCGCTGATGGTGTCTACGTAAATCCGGACTGGCGAACCGTTCGGAGCTATCGGCGTTCTTCCTCGAGGATCTGCTGCTGCCTCGCGCGGCAGTCGAACAGGAGTCCGACCGTGCCTCATAGGGAACAGCACCGTACCGACCGCATCGGCTGGCTGCGCGCCGCGGTGCTCGGCGCCAACGACGGCATCGTCTCGACGGCGAGCCTCGTGGTCGGCGTGGCCGCGGCGCACGCGTCGCGCCGGCGACGGTGCTGCTCGCGGGCGTCGCGGGCCTCGTCGCCGGCGCGATCTCGATGGCGGCGGGCGAATACGTCTCCGTGAGCTCGCAGGCCGACACCGAGCAGGCCGACCTCGCGCGCGAGCGCGAGGAGCTCGCCGACCGACCCCGAGCCGAGCGCGACGAGCTGGCGGGGATCTACGTCGCGCGCGGCCTCGATGCCGGGCTCGCGCGGCAGGTGGCCGACGCAGCTCATGGCGCACGACGCGCTCGGCGCGCACGCGCGCGACGAGCTCGGCATCACGGAGTTCAGCGGGCGCGTCCGCTGCAGGCGGCGCTGGCCTCGGCCGCGACCTTCGCCGTCGGCGCCGCGCTCCCGCTCGCCGTCGGCTCGCGCCCGCTTCCGTTCGACGGCCCTGGTCGGTGCGGCATCGCTCGTCTCCCTCGCGGCGCTCGGCGCGCTCGCGGCGCGCGCCGGCGGCGCGTCTCCACTGACGGCGCGTTGCGCGTGACGTTCTGGGGCGCACTCGCCATGGCTTGACCTCCGGCGTCGGCGCGCTCTTCGGCACGTCAGTCACGTAGACTGTCGTCTCCGAGAGAACACGTCTGAATGACTGACTCCTGGGACCTTCTGGGGATCGCCGTCGCGGCGCTCGGCGGTGCGGCGATCGGTGTCGAGCGGCAGCGATCCGGGCACGCCACCGGCCCTCGCGCCAGATTCGGCGGCGTGCGCACTTTCACGTTGATGGGCGGCATCGCCGGCCTCGCGGGATGGCTCACCACGCTCGGTCTCGTCGGCCTGGCCATCGTGCTGACGTCCGCGCCGTCGCACTCGTCGTGTCGGTTACGTAGCCGCGAGCCGGCGCGAGTCGACGCCACCACCGAGGTCGCGGCGCTGGTCGTCATCGGAGCGGGCTTGGCGGCCGGCCTCGGATGGCTTGCGCTGGCGAGCGGCGTCATTGCGGTCAGCACACTTCTGCTGGTCGAGAAGTCCGAGCTTCACGCCCTCGTCGGGCGCGTGAACGATGCGGAACTGCGCGCGGCCGCGCGCTTCGGCGTGATGGCGATTGTGGTCCTCCCTCTTCTCCCCGAAGGGCCCATCGGCCCCTTCGGCGGCATCAGGCCGCGCGAGCTATGGATACTCGTGCTGTTCTTCACGGGTCTCAGTTTCGCTGGCTATCTCGCACGCCGCCTGTTCGGTGCCGGACATGGCTATCCACTGGCTGGCTTGTTGGGCGGTCTCATTTCATCCACCAACGTGACATTCACGTTCGCGCGCCTCAGCCGCCAGGAGCCGACGCTGACGCAGCCGCTCGCCCTGGGCGTGATCGCGGCCTGCACGATGCTGTTCCCGCGGGTGCTGATAGCGGCCTCCGTCCTCAACTGGAACGTCGCCCGTGCCCTGCTGCCGTATCTGGCTGCGCCCTTTCTTTTCGGACTGCTCGCGGTCCTGCTATGGTGGCGCCGCGGCGCCGACGCCGGGGAGGGGACGGCGCCGCCGGCGAATCCGCTGCAGATCGGACCGGCGCTCCAGATGGCTGCCGTCTTCCAGGTAGTGCTCTTCGCGGTCGCCGGGATGCACCGGTTGTTCGGAGCGAGCGGACTCATGGCCTCCGGAGCGGTGCTGGGCCTGAGCGATGTCGATGCGCTCACCATCTCCATGTCCCGCACCGCTGACACGGGCGTCGCAGCGGGCGTGGCCGCCAAGGCGATCTGGTCGCCGTCGCCATCGGGCTCGTTCCCTGAGGCCGGGGACTGACCCCCTCCTCGCCGCGGTCTCGGCCCCCGGAAAATATACTTGCCGACTGTGTCGATCCAGCGGTCCCTGGTTCGACTTATACGTAGGGACGTAGATTGAGTATCCTGCCATCCATTAACTTCGAGACCAACGCGTAACAGAGTGTTTATGAACCTCCTGACCGACCTCCGCTTTGCCTTCCGCTCGCTCGCCCGGGTCAAGGGCCTGGCGCTCACCGTCGTCGTCACGCTCGCGCTCGGCATCGGCGCCAATGCGGCCATGTTCAGCGTCGTCCGCGGCGTGCTCCTGCGGCCGCTCGTCAATCGTGACGAGGACCGGCTGATTTACATCCGGCAGACCGCGCACGGCATTGGTGTCGAGAATGCCGAATTTTTCGATCCCCGAGACTCCGCGACCTTCAGGCCGGCGTCAAGACGCTCGAGCGCCTTCGGCGACTTTTCCACCATCGAGTTCACGATGATCGGCCTGGGCGAGCCGCGCGTGGTGCGCGCCGGCGTCGTCGGCGGGACGTACTTTGACGTGATGGGGCTGCGGCCCGGTGAGAGGCCGTCTGCTCGACAGCACTGACGACGGGCCGAAAGCGGCGGGCGCGGCCGTGCTCACCTACCGGTTCTGGACCGCGGCGTTTCAGAGCGATCCATCGGTGCATCGGCAAGACCGTCCGCCTCGGCGACCGCCGGCCACGATCATCGGCGTCCTCGAACCGTCGGTTCCCTACCCACCGGAACCGAAATCATCGCGAACGTCGTCACCAGTCCGCACCACCTCGACGCGACGATGGTGGACGGACGCGTGCATCGGATGACCGAACTGTTCGGTCGGCTCGCGCCCGGCGCCGATCTCGAGGCGGCTCGGGCCGAGCTCCGTGCGGTCCACGGCGCGATGGTCAAAGACCATCCCGAGGCGTATTCCGCCAGGCGGACTTTCGCATCGATGCCGTCGGGCTGCGCGACCAGATTATCTCGCCGGCGCGGACCATGCTGCTGGTGCTGCTCGCGGCCTCGGCGCTGGTGTTCATCGTGGCCTGCTCGAACGTGGCGAACCTGATCCTCGCGCGTTCGGTGCGCCGCGAGGGCGAGCTGGCGATTCGCGCGGCGCTCGGCGCCAGCGCCGGCGCGCTGCGGCGCACGCTGCTGGCCGAGAGCCTGCTGCTCTGCGGCGCCGGCGCGATCCTGGCCGTGATGATCGCGCGGCCGATGGTCGCCGTCCTGGCGCGCTATGCGGCACGATTCTCGGTGCGCGCGCTCGACGTCACGGTCGATGCGAGCCTGCTGTGGGTGGGCGTCGTGCTCGCCGTCGCCGCGGCCGTCCTGCTGGCGTTCGTGCCGCGGTTGCCTTCGCCGACGCGCCAACGGGATACGGTCTGTCGAACGGCAGCGTGCGGATCACCGCCGGCACGAATCGCCGGCTGCGTCTCTTCGCGGTGACGCAGATCGCGGCGTCGTTCGTCCTGCTCGCCGGCGCCGGCATGCTGCTGACGACGCTGTTTGCGCTGCAGGGGGCGCCGACGGGCTTCGAGACTGCGCAACGTGCTCGCGGTGAACGTGCCCGTCGTGTCCTACTCGCGAAAGCCGCAGGAGATCACCGCCTTCTACACCGAAGTGATCCGGCGCATCTCCGAACTGCCGGGCGTGGAGCGGGTCGCGATGGGCACCGCTGTGCCGTGGCGCGATCGGGGCTTCTTTGCCAGCCCAGTTCTCGGTCGAGGGCTACGCCAAGGCGAACGGTGAAGAGGATCCGCGCGCGCGGTTCCGCACCGTCTCGCCGGGATTCTTCGCCGCGCTCGGGGTGCCGATCATCGCCGGCCGCGATTTCACCGAGGCCGACCGCCGCGACGCCGAAAGGGTCGTCATCGTCAGCCAGAGCCTGGCGCAGCGGATGTTCCCGAGCCAGGACGCGGTGAACCGCCGACTGATGTGGACCGATCCGGTGATCAAGTTCATCGACGTGAGCGGCGGGCCGCGGCGCATCGTCGGCGTCGTCGCCGACGTGGACGACGAGAACGTGGTGCCGGGCGCCGCGATGACCGTGTATCACCCGTTCGAGCAGGAGATCGGCGGCGGCCGCCTCTTCGTCCACGCCGAACCGATCCCGTACGCGCTGGTGCCGGCGATCACGCGGATCGTTCGCGAGCTGTCGGCCGAGCAGCCGGTCGAGCGCGCGGCCACGCTCGAGGACGTGCGCGCCGAGGTGCTCGCCCCGAACCGGCTCAACGCGCTCGTGTTCGGCGGGTTCGCCGCCGTGGCGCTGACCATCGCCGTGATCGGCGTCGCCGGCGTGCTGGCGTTTTCCGTGAGCGCGCGGACGCGTGAGTTCGGCATCCGCCTCGCGATCGGATCGACGCCGCGGCATCTGCTGACCCGCGTCCTGGGCGAAGGCGCCGTGATCGCCGTCAGCGGCATCGTCGCGGGAGCGATCGGCGGCATCGTCCTCGCCCGGCTCGTCGGCAGCTACATCCCGGACGTCCGCCTGCCGGGGGCGCTGCCCATCGCCGGCGCCGCGATGATTCTGGTCGGCGGCGGCAGTCCTCGCCTCGCTGATGCCGGCGGCGCGGGCGTCGCGCGTCGACGTGGTCCAGGCGCTGCGATCCGAATAGAAGCTCTCTCACAAACGGAAACCTTCACGAAGGCCGCGAAGCTCACGAGGCTCGCGAAGGATTTGCTGGGAAAAGGCTTCCTTCGTGAGCTTTGTGGTCTTCGCGATCATCGTGATGAGTCGTCGACCGTGTTCATGAGATGGCTTTACCCGAGGTTGTTCTCGACGACGATCAGCGCCAAGAAAGCCTTTCACCGCTGAGGAGGCCGAGCACGCGGAGTCATGTTGGTCTTCTC
>CAVZMJ010000015.1:0-497755 GCA_963776315.1 uncultured Acidobacteriota bacterium | reverse complement strand
CAGCCTTCCGGATCTCTGTCTGGGCGGCGGGGTGGCGCTGAACGGCGTCGCCAACGCGCGGATCCTTGCCGAGTCGGGCTTCGAGCGCGTGTACGTCCCGCCGGCTCCGGGTGACGCGGGCTGCGCGCTCGGGCGCGGCGCTCTTTGCCGACCGCATCTTCCTCGGCAATCCGGACCGGGACGTGCCCGACCATCCCTTCTGGGGCCCGCGCGTGGATGCGGCGGAGCTCGCGCAGGCGGCGCGCGAGGATGGCCAGATGGTCGAAGAGCTCGGCGAGACGGCGTTGATCGAACGGATCGCGGACGAGCTCGCCGCCGGCCGCGTCGTCGGCTGGATGGACGGCGCCGCCGAGTTCGGACCGCGCGCCCTCGGCCATCGCAGCATTCTCGCCGCGCCGCATTCGAGTGAGATGCGCGACCGGCTCAATCGCGACATCAAGCATCGCGAGGAGTTCCGGCCGTTCGCTCCGGTGGCGCCCGTCGAGGCGGCCGACCGCTACTTCGATCTGCCGCCGGGCGGCGCCCGGCTGGCGCGGTTCATGTCGGGCGTTTTTCCGGTGCGGCCCGAGTGGCGCGACCCGGCTCGCCGCGGTCACACACGTGGACGGTTCGGCCCGGCTCCAAACGCTCGATCGAGACATGGCGCCCCGGCTCCATGCGCTGCTCGAGGCGTACGGGCGTCGCAGCGGCATTCCGGTGCTGCTCAACACGTCGTTCAATGTCGCCGGAGAACCGATCGTCAATCGGGCGCTCGAGGGCTATTCGACGTTCCGTCGCTGCGGGATCGACGCGCTCGTGGCCGGGCCGACGCTGGTCACGAAGCGCGCATCGGGGACGACACGACCGGAAAAGGAGGGAGTCGCGTGATCAGGAAGCATGGCGGGATGCGACGCCTGCTGATCATGCTCGCGACCGTGGGCGGATCGATCGCGGATCTCGCACGGGGGGTGTGGCGGCGCGATCCCGGCAAACGCTGGCTCTTGCCGCTGGCGATCTTTCTCTGCCTGTTCGGGTTCGTGCTGATTCTCGCGGCGACCGTCGAAGCCCTCGCCCCGTTCATCTACGCCATCTTTTGACGCATGGACCGCTTCAGGGAGCTGCTGCTCGCCTGCCCGGCGTGCGGGGGGACGCTCTCGGCGGAGTGGTCGTGCGGCTGGCTGCGCCGCGCGCTTCGAGGCGGCGGACGGCATTCCCAACCTGCGGCTGCCCGGCGACGGACGCACCGAGGCGGTGCGCCATTTCTACCAGCGCGCGCCCTTTCCCGGCTACCCGCCGCGTGACAGCCTGCAGGCGCTTCGGCGGCGGGCTGAACGGAACGCCTTCGCGCGCCTGATTGATCGGGCGATTCCGGGCGACGCGCGGATCGCCGACGTGGGATGCGGAACGGGCCAGATGTGCTTGTATCTGGCCAGCGGCGATCGTCCTGCTGCTGTCGGCGCCGACTTGACGCGCGCGTCCCTTCGCCTCGGCGCCGCGGCGGCGGCGCGCTTCGGCCTGGATCGCGTCCAATTCGTCGAGACCGATCTTCGGCGGCCCGGGTTGACGCCGGGCGCGTTCGACGTGGTGTATTCCTCAGGCGTCCTGCACCACACGCCAGACCCGCGGGCGTCGTTCGCCAGCCTCGCGCAGCTCGCGCGCCCGGCGGCGCCATCGTGCTCGGCGTCTACAACGCTTTGCGCCTCCCGTCGCGACTCCGGCGCCTCGCCGCCCGGCTTTCGGGCTTCCGGCTCGTGCCGTTCATTCCGGTGCTGCGGGATCGCGAACATGACGCGGGGCGGCGCGAGGCGTGGCTGCGCGATCAGTATCAACATCCGGAAGAGCACAGTCACACCATCGCCGAGGTGCAGCGCTGGTTCGTCGAGAATCGCGTGGAGTATCTACGGACGTATCCGAGCGCGGTCCTGGGCGAAGAGCCGGCGGGACTTGTTCGCCCGCGCGGCCGACAACTGGGGGCCCGAGAGCTGGTTGGCGCAGCTGGGTTGGATGCGCGCCCTCGGGCACGAGGGCGGACTGTTCTTCACGATTGGCCGGAGAACCTAGACGAGCGACCGCTATACGGTCTTCTTGAGCAACGCCTGGAGACTCGGCCAGATCAGATCGGCTATCGCACGCGCTCCGTCCCGGTTTGGATGGACGTGATCGTTCTGCATCAGCGAGGGATTGCTGATGACGTTCACCATCAGGAACGGCACGAGCGGTACGCGAAAAACCGCATGGCGAGATCTTCGTACAGGCGGTGAAACGCGACCGAGTAGTCCCAGCCAAGCAGCGGCAGCGCGTCCATCCCCACCAGGAGGGTCTCGATGCCGCGGCGCTGCGCATCGTCGATGATCACGCTCAGATTCGACTTCACCCGGTCCACCGGCACGCCCCGCAGGCCGTCGTTGGCGCCCAGCGCCACGATCAGGATCTCCACGTCGTCGTCCAGCGTGTCGCGATAGCGCTTCAACGCGCGCGCGGTCGTGTCTCCCGAGATGCCTGCGTTGACCACCTCGTATTTGTAGCCGCTGTCCTCGACGCGCTCCTGCAGGATCGCGGGGTAGGCTGCGTTCTTGCCGATCCCGCGGCCCGAGGTGAGGCTGTCGCCCAGCACGACGATCTTCGGCGTGCGGGCCGCAGCTGTCGCGGGTGCGGACGCCGCGGCCAGTGCGGCGACAAACACGAGCCCCCGAAGGTTCATGAATCAGGCCCTTCGGTGCGAGGCGCCGACGGTCATGGTTCCAATTCTAGCCGCTGTTCGCTGGACCTGATTGCGCTACCGGGCGTCCTCCGAATATCGTTGAGTGACGGAGTTGCCTATCATCGGCCTCCCTGCAGACAAAATAGTGTCGGCGAGGGAGTGTTCAGACGTGGAGGACCGATGGCTGTGAGAGGATGGAGTCCATGGCACGCGCGCAAGTCGGCAGGCTCAAACCCCACGGCATGAGCCATGGCCCGACCTCCTCAACCCGATTCGCGGCCATCTGCTTCACGGTTGCCGTGGCCACAGGCGTCTTGGCCTCCGCCCGAATCGCCAGCGCGCAGGCCACCATCCTGCACACGTTCGGCAGCGGGCCGCTTTTCCCAAACACTCTGATCCAGGCCACGGACGGGAATTTTTACGGCACTGCGTACGGCGGCGCCTCCGGCGACGGCACGGTTTTCAGGATGACCCCCGGCGAGATTACGTCACCATCCTGCACGCATTTACTGGTCAGCGGCTGACGGGGCCTATCCGTCCGCCGCCCTGCTAGCGGGCGAGCGACGGGAATTTCTACGGGACGACCGCTAATGGGACCGTGGGCAACAGCTGCACAACTTTTCTCGGTTGCGGCACGGTCTTCAAGATGACTCCCGGCGGCATCCTCACCGTCCTGCATGCCTTTGCCGGCGGCACGACGGACGGGGCAAATCCTGCCGCCGGAGTCATTCAAGGCGCAGACGGGAATTTATACGGTACGACGCGCGCCGGCGGCACTACCGATGAGGGCACGGTCTTTTCAGTAACCTCAACGGGCGAATTTAGAGTTCTGCACTCGTTTAGGTCAGCGACGGACGGGGGCTATTATCCTCAGGCCGCCCTGATCCAGGCCTCCGACGGGAACTTCTACGGCACCACGACTCTCAGCAACCCCGGAGTCGGCACGGTGTTCGTCATGACTGCTGGGGGCGCCTTCAACACCTTGCACTCGTTTACCTATGACACCGAAGGGGGCTATCCTTCCGCCCTCATCCAGGGCACCGACGGGAGTCTCTACGGCACGACGGGCGCCGGTGGTGTGGCCGGCTCTGGCACGGTCTTCAGGATCACGCCGGGCGGCATCCTCACCGTCATGCACGCTTTTGCTGCCGACCCCACGGATGGGGGTTTCCCTGCTGGCGCCGTCATTCAGGCCACCGATGGGAATTTCTACGGAACCACTGAGTCCGGCGGCGCAACCGGCGACGGCACGGTCTTCAAGATGACCTCCGCGGGGAGCCTAACGGTGGTCCATTCTTTTACTGATGGCACGCCGGATGGGAGCCACCCTGGCGGTGCCCTTGTTCAGGCCGCAAACGGGGATTTCTACGGGACCACTCGTTCTGGAGGCACCTCGAACGGCGGCACGGTCTTCACAATAACCGGGGCTGGGGCCGTGACGGTCCGGCTCTCGTTCAGCGTTGCGGTAGACGGTGACTATCCCTACGCGGGCCTCCTTCAAGCTACCGACGGGAATTTCTACGGCACCGCAACACAAAGCCAGAGTCCTTCCGAGTTCGGAACAATCTTCAAGATGACGCCGGCCGGCGCGTTCACGGTGCTGCATTCCTTTGCGGGTGGGGCAGCGGACGGAGGCGCTCCTTACGCTGGCCTTCTCCAGGCCAACGACGGGAATTTCTACGGGACCACTGCCGCCTACGGCGCCTTCGGCAACGGCACGGTCTTCAAGCTGACACCCGCCGGCACCTACGCCCTCCTGCACTCTTTTGCCGGGCGGAGCTGACAGACGGGGCCCATCCTTTCGCTGCCCTGATTCAGGCCACCGACGGGAATTTCTTCGGCACCACATACGACGGCGGCGCCTCCGGCGCGGGCACGGTCTTCAAGATCACACCGGCCGGGACGATGACGGTCCTCCACGCCTTTGCCGGGAGTCCCACGGACGGGGGCTATCCTTACGCCGCACTTGTTCAGGCCACAGACGGAAACTTCTACGGCACCACCTATTTCGGCATCCGGTCGCGGCACGGTCTTCGCGATGACCCCCGCCGGTGTCGTGACTATCCTGCACTCGTTCAGTTTTGCAGCGGATGGGGGCTATCCCGCCGCCGCCCTCGTTCAGGCGACCGACGGGAACTTCTACGGAACGACGCTCAGGGTGGCGCTGCTCTCGCTGGGACGGTCTTCAGGATCACCCCGGCCGGCACATTCACTGTCCTGCATGCCTTTCCCGACGGAGTGGAGGAGAGGAGCAATTCTTCCGCCGCCCTCCTCCAGGCGACGGATGGAAATTTCTATGGCACCACCTGTTACGGTGCCCGAAGTGGCACGGTCTTCATGATGACACCGACCGGCTCAGTCACCAACCTGTACGCGTTTGGTAGTGGGACGACGAACGGGGACGGCGTGTGTCCCCAGGCCGCTCTCGTTCAGGCCACCGACGGGAACCTCTACGAACCACGTATTTTGGCGGCGCCTCCGACCAAGGCACGATCTTCAGGATGTTGGGCCCGACGCGGATACCTACGGCGGGCGATCTCGGTGAGGGAAAGGCGGACGTGACCATGACACCGGCCCTCAAGCGGGATCTGGTATGCGTTACGAGCTGGCACGAACTACACAACGTATACCAGCTACCAATGGGGGATCAGTACGGACACGCCCATGCCGGCGGACTACGACGGCGATGGCCGAACGGACATCGCGGTTTTTCGGTCTGCGACGGGCGAATGGCACATCCTGTTGTCGAGCACGAACTTTACGGCCTTCGTCAGCTATCAGTGGGGCGTCAGCACCGACGTCGCGGTGCTGGCTGACTACGACGGCGACCGGAAGGCCGACGTCGCGGTGTATCGGCCGGCTACTGGCGTCTGGTACATCCTGTTATCGAGCACGAACTCGACGACCTACGTCAACTATCAGTGGGGCGTGAACACCGACGTCGCGGTGCCGGCCGACTACGACGGCGACCGGCAAGGCCGACATCGCGGTGTATCGGCCGGCCAACGGGCTACTGGTGCGTCCTGCTCTCGACGAACCAACGGCGTGCGACCGACGTCAGCTACCAGCCGGCCGTACGAGCACCGACGTCGCCGGTGCCGGCCGACTACGACGGCGATCGCAAGGCCGACGAATCGCGGTGTATCGCCCTGCCACGGGCGAATGGATCCTGCAGTCCGGCACCAACTACGCGACCTACGCGAGCTACCAATGGGGGGTCAAGGACGGCACCTCCCGTGCCAGCCGACTACGACGGCGACGGCAGAAGCGATGTCGCGGTCGTTCGTCGTGCGACGGGCGTCTGGTACATCCTGTTATCGAGCACGAACTCTACGACCTACGCCAGCTACCAGTGGGGCGCGAGCACCGACGTCCCCGTGCTGAAGCGGCCATGACCGAGTCGGCGTTGAGCAGGTTGTTGGCGCCCACGGTCGGCGTCCAGTAACGCGTGCGCTTCCTCGACGAGTGCCGTCCGCTCCTCTAGGGTCCATCCTGCTTCAGACCAGCCAGAAGGTCCCAGCGGTTACCTTCCAGGTCGAGGAACACCGCCACCTTCCCCGTACGGCTCGTCGCGAGGCGGCGAGACGAATCGGACGCCCGCGGCAAGCATGCGCTGAAAGGCCATCTCGAAGTCGTCCACTCAAGGAACAGCCCGACACGGCCCGCGAACTGCTGGCCGACGATGGCGGGCTTGGTGATCGCCGTCAGCGCGGGCAAGGAGGATACCCGCGTGGCCGCCGCGCGGTCGCACGACGACCCAGCGTTTCGGGCGGCCATCGTTGGTCAACGACGGCGTAGTCTCTCCACCACAACGGATGCCGCAGCACGTCGACGAAGAAGGCGGATCGCCTGATCGCAGTCCTGCACGACGAGGGCCACCAGTTCGAGATTGGACATCGAGGTTCAGATTACTCATTGCCTCGTTATTCGCGCCAGCACGCCCTCGGGCCGAGTCAAGTAAGGACGTGCAGCGCCGGGCGTCTTGCCGCACAATATGGGCATGAAGAGCCATTCACGGTTTCCTCGTCGTCGTACACAGACCGGATGGACCTTCGCCGCGTTCGTGCTGGGGCTGGCAATGGTCGGGGGAGTGTTCAGCCTGGTAGGCGGTCGCGGCACCGTCTCCGCCCAGGCCCAGGCCCAGGCGCTGAACCCGTGCACGCTGCTCACGGTCGACGAGATTCAGCAGCTCACGGCGGAGGCGAGCGCCGGGGACGGCGTCTCGAGTCCGCTCGAAGCCGTCCGTGCCGTTGCCTGTCGATATGCATGGGGTGCCGGCGTCAACCGCCTCAAACTCGACGTCGTCGTCAACGAGGCGTCCCAGATGTTTCCAGGCATGAAGCTGGCGACCAGGTCAAGCAGCGACTCCCTGGAATCAGCCCGAAAGCCGGAACGGCTGACGCTGGTCACCTCCGGACGTCGGCGAAGCCGCCGTGTTCACGTCCGACTCGCCCCTACTACGCCGACGGCGACCGCCGCCCTGAAGGGCCGCGTCGTCGCCGTGCGCGTCGACGGACGGGTCGCGCGCGAGAAGAAGGATCAAGTGATTGCGCTGTTGAAGGCGGCTGTGTCGCGGCTGTAATCGAGCGCCACGTCGCTCGCGCCGATTATTTCAGCTTCGCGTTCTCTGCCTGCGCCTGGGCCAGAACGGGCACATCCGGGTCAGCGTCCTTCCACAACAACAGGAATTCCTGATACGCGGCTCGTGCGCCCATCTGATCGTCCGCGCGCGCCAGCGATCGGGCTTTTTCCAGGAGCGCGCGCGCGCCGGCCGGGTCTCCCATCATCAATCCCCGGTGGTCGAGGATCTTCTGAAACTCTGCGACGGCGAGCTGGTGCTGCCCGCTTGCGGCGTATGCCTGACCGCGGACGTAGACGGGGTACAGGCTTCCAAAGAAGAAGTTGAATGCCGTCGGCGGGACTGCACGCTCGTAGGGGACGTTCGCCTGCAGCAGTTCGATCGCCCTGGCCTGTTCGTCGCGCGACCGCCGCGAGCGCGCGCAGCGTCGGCACATACGTGAATCTCACGATCGTATCGCGTGGAAATCGAAGCTCGAGATCGTTTGCCAGTGATTCCGATCGTATGGTTTCCCCGGCGAAGGCCAGCGCGAAGCCGGCGGCGTAGCTGACGTCGCGTGGCAACGACATATCGAGGGCCGTCGCCGCACGCCGCCTGGCCGTTGACTGATTTCCCGACAACGCTTCCCACACCGCCGCCGCCGATTCGTAGATCGCCGCGGTCTCGCGTCGGCCGAGTGCTTCGGTGGCGTCTATGGCCTCTCGCTCAGCGTCCTCGCGCGCCCGAGCTGTCCGCCGCGAGCGAGGGCCAGCGACTGTGCGTGTCGCAGCAGCTGGGAGTCGGACGAATCCTTGAATCGCGCGGCGAATCGTTCGATGCCGCCGGTGTCGTGCTCCATCAGCGCGATGTAGTAGCCGAGCGCCAGCGACGCCGGCTGGACCACCGGGCCTGCGCGCTGGAGCGCACGCTTGGCTGCATCGAAGCGGTCCAGAAACATGTTGGCCGAGACCGACTGAGTCGTGGGCAAAGACAAAATCGGGATCGAGCGCCAGGGCGCGCTCCGCCGACTGGATCACGTCCTCGGACCTGCCGGTGCCATGCGCGCTGTAGCCACCGCGCAGGCCCCATGCGCGTTGAAGATCGCGAGGATAGGTCTGTGTCCATAGCGTGGCGGTCTGGAATGCCTTTTCGAGATCGCCGGTCACGTCGCGGTCGTACGCGTACTCGATGAAGAATCGCTCCGGGTCGGTCGTTCGGTGCCGCAGCTCGTAGGCGCGGGTCGCGCTCTGAATCGCCAGCTCCCGCTGCCCGCTCCCGCTGTAGCACGGACCCAGGGCTGGCGTGGGCCAGAGCAAACTCGGGATTCGAGCTCGACCGCGCGCTCGAGCAGCGGAAGCGCTGCCGTCGCATCCGACCGAATCCCGCTGCCCTCGCGGCGCTGTACGCCTTCAACGCCTCGATGGATGCCGTTGTCGCTTCTTCGAGCGGCTTTTCATGTGTCTGGATCGTCGCGACGGACTCACCGACGCGCGCCCGGAACGCGCGTGCCATTCCGCTGAGCGCGCCGAGCACGTTTTCCTTGCCGGGCACTTGCGACTGCTGCGTATCGAGAACCTCCCCGGACCGGCAATCGGTCGCCCGCAGCCCCAGGACGTAACTGGCTGCCGAGACTGGCAATCGATCCCTCGATGACGGCGGCGCTGCCGTTTCGCTTGCAGACATCCAGCGCGACCGCCGGCGTCAGCCGCGCATCGCGCGGCAGGCCCATCATCGCGATCGCGCGGCGAACGCGCTGATCGGGAAGCACGCGGAGGAAGGGCGATTGCTGCAGCTGGACGGTCAGGCCCTGCCGGAGGGCATCGTCGAACACCGCGTCGCCAGTCGTGTTGGTGAAGTCGCTCAACACGATGGTGTCGGTCTCGGTCAGCTTTGGCGTGCCTCGGCCTGGTGAATGCCCAGTATCCAGCGGCCACGGCGGCGGCAAAAAGCGCCGCCGCGGCGACCGCCAACAGCCCACGCTTCGATTGGTGCCGCTCAGGCGGTGCCGCGACCGAGGGGATCGCGGCAGCGTTCTGGTCGCTGGAGCGCTTCTGGCGTTGCAGATCGGCGCGGACGTCCGCCGCTGTCTGATACCGAAGGTGTCGATCCTTCTCGAGCGCCTTGAGAACGACCTGTTCGAGGCCTTCGGGCAGGTCGGGTCGAATGGTCCGCAGCGGCGTCGGTTGCTCATGCAGAATCGCGGCACCAACGACGGCACTGCTTCCCGTAAACGTCGGACGGCCGGTCGCCATTCTGGAACAGTACCAACCGGAACGAGAAGAGGTCCGTTCGCGCGTCGACCTCTTCGCCGCGCAGTTGCTCTGGCGACATGTAGGCGAATGTGCCGAACGCTGCTGGTGTCGGGTAGGAGCGCTCAGGTCTCAAGCGTGCCGTTGCCACGAGCGGCGAAGTCAGGCTTCGGCTTTGACCAGGCCGAAGTGGAGAATTTTCGCTCGTGCAGAAGGTTTCGACAGATCTCGCAGGCTTGATCTCGCGTCGGGTATCCGCAACCGAGCACCTGAAAGGCATCGGCAGAAGGGCGGCACCGAATTCCCGGGTCGCCGCTGGTCCGGCGGCCCGTCGCGTTTCGCTACTGCCCGCTGTTCGCCCTGAGCGGCTCATGACGATGGATTCCGCATCGGCAACTTCTCCAACATCATCGATCGTCCATGTTCAGTGATGCTCGAACCGCCACCGCCTGCGCTTCGCACCTGAGTCGCTCGCGCTTCGAGATCGGCGACGGTCCAGTTCACCGCGGCCGGCTTCGATCGCCACGTCTCTCGGCGAGTCGCTGATCACGATGACCTGACCCATGCCACCGCTCGATGGCGGACGGTTTCGTACGGAACCCAGCGGTTCCAGCTTGGTGGCCGTACTCGAGAGTCGGTCCACGATGGTTCGGATAGGTCGATTCAGCCCTTCCACGACATAGCCTCGGGCCCCCGTCACCGTCTACCGGCGTCGCATTTCGACCTCGGGCGCAGGTTGCCGCTTTCCAGCACTTCTTCGTTCACTCGTTGCGCCGATCTGATGATCAGCCCCCTCACGGCCGCCGCCGCGCCCGTGAGCAGCGGCGACGTCGACCTCAGCAGCCGCGTCGTCGGACATCAGAGGTTTCGATGTCGAGACTTTCCTGTCGCAGCTCACCGCGAGCGGCGCCGCGCCGCTTCCTCGGACTGACTACATGAACCTCGAGTTCACAGCTCCTGCTGGAGCGCGGCGTCCCTTACCGGATCGTGGCCGCTGGTCCAGAACGCCGAGGTGAAGGCCGCGAAAGACACTGACCGAAAGCGATCATGCTGACCATGTTCCAGCATTATCTCGCGACAGGCCGACTCGGTCGGCCCACTCGCATCCCCGCACGGATACTCCCCACCGAGTCCAGCCAAGCGCGCCCGGACCTCGCGATCACCTCTGCTCTCGTTCGTACGCAAGAGTTTCGAGTCATACAATTGCTTCATGATATTGACGACGGAACGGTTAGAGGACGGCGCGTACCAGTGCTCGCCATGAGGGTTCTGGGCGCGAGGAAGCTCCGACCTTCAAGGCGTCGCCCGGTCATGGACGAAGGCCAGAGGCCAGGACGCCACTGCTCACGCCGGAGACCGCCTATGTCTGACAGACCTCGAACGCCGTTCGCGCCGACGGCGGATCGAAGAGCTGTTCCAAGGCCAAGGCGGGTTCCACTGAAGCGCTGAGCGAGAGTCGCTCGGTTTGGCTCAAGGCATCGGCGCGTCGATGGCAGCCTCGATGCGGATGGTGGACAACCTCCGCCTGCATTCATGAGCGGAGGTTGGTGGACCAGAACAGCGCCAGTTGGAACCGGATCACCGACTGGCTCAGGCATGTCGAAGGACTCCAGCAAGCCGCATGAACGAGGTCAACAGATTCGGCCCTCGCGCCTCGTCGGCATCCGCGCATCCCTGAAGGCCATGAAAAGCTGACCATCCCCAAGCAGCAAGGCCACGTGTCGCCGCAGCCCGCAGGCGTACGGCGACAGGCGAAGCCGGAGCTACTCGTGAGAATCGTCGGAGTCTCGCAGAATGCGGATCGTGCCCTCGAAGCATGGGCCGGCCGGCTTGCCGGCACAGCCGCTAATTACGGTGTACTCCACGTGAACTCGCGCGCCGGTCCGCCAGCCGTCCAAAATGACCCCGTCGAGCAAGGCTTTGCGCGTCACGTTGTTCTGGCCGCCTTGGATGAGCGCGGTAAACGAGTGATCCCCGGCCTGAACCTCATAAAGCGCGTCGAGCGCCACGATCTGGGGCGTGACCGTGCCCGTGGTGCTCACCCTTCGGTCAAGAACCTCCCCGACAAAGTCCCCAGCGACATCACCGCCGACGATGCCGGCCATCAGAAACCGGCTTGCCGCGGCTTCGCTCGGGATTGGCGGAACGACCGCGGTGACCCATTTCGTGAAAGTGACGATGACGTCGTGCTTGTGGCGACCGTTCGGTGCGCCGTTGGCAAGCGCGGACGGCATGTTTAGGAGGAGCACGGACGCGATCATCACGGATGCGATCAGGCGATGGGTTTTCATGTGAAACTCCTCTAGTTGCTGCTGGTTTACGCCGACCCGATCATTTTTCGCCGTCGGTAACGCGCAGTCATTAGGAAAGGACTAAGATGCCCTTAGTTCTACGGCCAGATCGGAGGTCATTCTGGGCGTCAGATTCGGTGCGTTCACTCTCGACGTCCCGGCACGTCAGCTGCTGAACGGAAGCCGCCCAATCCACCTTTCGCCGAAAGCGTTCGATCTGCTCGCACTGCTTGTCGAGCGGCGGCCGGCGGCAATGTCCAAGCTCGACATCCACCGAGAACTCTGGCCTGACACCTTCGTGACGGACGGCAGCCTCGCCGTGCTGGTCGCCGAAATCCGCGCCGCACTTGGCGACAACGTGCGGCAGCCGGTGTTCATGCGAACCCTCCATCGATTCGGCTATGCGTTTGTCGGGCCGGTCGTGGAGACGGTTACTCCCGCCGACTCAACGCTCCGCACGGTGCAGTGCTGGTTGGCCTCGGACAACGAACGCGCGCGGCTGGAGGCGGGCGACAACGTGGTCGGGCGCGATCCTCTGGCGAATATCCGGGTAGGCCTCGACCCCGCAGCGGATCTCCGCATCGACGCAGCCGGGATCTCGAGGCGTCACGCCTTAGTCGTTGTCGCGGAAGAGGCGGTAACGCTCCACGACCTCTCCAGCAAGAACGGAACGTTCGCCAACGAGGTGCGCGTGACGACGCCGGTGCTGCTCCATGATGGCGCCGAGATCCGTCTCGGATCGGTGTCTCTTCAGTTCCGTCGGATCACCGATGTTTCTGCGACGAAGACGCAGGAAGCCCACGAGCAAACGTCGACAGTTGAAGGAAAGCGCACGCCGTAGATGACCGTGACAAAAGGCACACGGCTCGGGCCCTATCAAGTTGAACGGCTGCTGGGCAGCGGCGGCATGGGCGAGGTGTATCGCGCCCATGACACGACGCTGAATCGAGACGTCGCCATCAAAGTCCTGCTGCCAGCCGTGACCGCGGACCCCGATCGCCTGTCCCGCTTCAGTCGCGAAGCGCAAGTTCTGGCGTCACTCAATCATCCGCACATCGCGCAGATCTATGGCCTCGAAGATGCCGGCGGTGTACCGGCTTTGGTTCTTGAATTAGTCGACGGGCCAACGCTCGCCGACCGGATCGCGCACGGAGCCATCCCCATCAGCGAGGCGCTGCCGATTGCCGCGCAGATCGCCGAAGCACTTGAAGCGGCGCACGAGCAAGGGATCATCCACCGGGACCTGAAGCCCGCCAACATCAAGGTCCGCGAGGACGGGACGGTGAAGGTGCTCGACTTCGGGCTCGCGAAGGCCTTCGACCTGTCACGGAGCACTGGTCCGGATCCGATGAATTCGCCGACGATCAGCCTGCATGCGACACACGTCGGCGTGATCCTCGGGACGGCGGCTTACATGAGTCCTGAACAGACCAAAGGCCGTGCCGTCGACACACGCACGGATCTGTGGGCATTCGGCGCAGTGCTGTACGAAATGCTCACGGGACGACGGGCGTTCGGAGGTGAGGATGTATCCGAGATCCTGGCTCATGTGCTGATGGAGGAGCCGGACTGGAACGCGGTGCCGGCCAGGACGCCTCAGCCGATCCGCAGGCTGCTGCGACGGTGTCTGGAGAAAGACCGCAAACGCCGCCTCGATTCCGCCGCTGCCGCGCGGTTCGAGGTGGAAGAGGCGATGACCGGGGCGGGTGAGAACGCGAACAGCGCGGCGGATTCAGGTGCGGCGTGGCGTCGGGTGCTGCCGTGGGCCCTGACATGCGCATCAGCGGTTGCGCTCGCGCTCGTACTCCTTTTTGGCAGCCTACGTAGCAACGTCGCTTCGACGGCGCCAATACGCGTGCACGTGGGGTTGGGCGCCGATGCGACGCTGGCGACCCTCGACCGCGGGTCCGCCGCCATCCTGTCACCGAACGGACGGTCGTTGGTCTTCGTTGGACAACGGCGCACCGGCCCCGCGTCGCTGTTTCTTCGTCGTCTCGACCAGTTGGACGCCACGCTGCTGCCGGGCACTGAGGGCGCCCACGAGCCGTTCTTTTCACCCGATGGTCAATGGATCGCGTTCTTTGCTGATGCCAAGCTGAAGAAAGTGGCGTTGTCCGGCGGTGCCCCCGTGACCATCTGCGATTTGCCGGATGGCAGAGGCGGGTGGTGGGCTGCCGACGGATCGATCGTGTTCGCGCCGTTCTTCGCTGGCATGGACCGCGGCGGCCTGCTGCGGGTCTCGTCGAACGGTGGGACGCCAACGCCGATCACCAGTCTCGCGGACGGCGAGGTCGCACATGGTTGGCCGCAGATCCTGCCGGGGAGCGCCGCGCTGCTTTATGCAAGTCACGCCAGCCGCATGAACTGGGACGACGCGACGCTCGTCGTACAGAGACTCCCCGCTGGCGAGCGCAAGATCGTCCTCCGCGGTGGCTCCTACGGACGATATCTCGCCAGCGGACATATCGTGTACCTGCACGACGCAAAGATTTTTGCTGTGCCGTTCGACCTCGGGCGGCTCGAAGTGACGGGTCCCCCGTTTCTGGCGCTGGACGGTGTGGGCTCGAACCCGAATGGCGGCTCGGCGCAGTTCGCCGCATCTGAGACCGGCACCTTTGTCTATCTGAACCGCCCGATTGGCTCGGCGCCCATGGGTGGCGCGCCGATTCAATGGATGGATCGAGCGGGACGAAGGACGCCGCTCCGCGCGACGTCGACGAATTGGGGCAACCCTCGCTTCTCGCCAGACGGCACGCGCCTCGCCGTCGAGATCAACGACGGGACGCAACTCGCTGTTTGGGTGTACGAGTGGGAGCACGACAGAGCATCCCAGCTCACTTTGAACCCGGCACAGAATCAGAAGCCGGTGTGGACACCGGACGGGCGCCGAATCGTGTTCTGGTCGAACCGGGATGTTCAACAGAATCTCTACTGGCAGCGAGTCGACGGCACCGGAGACGCGCAGCGACTGACCAACAGCCCGCATCCGCAATCCGCCGCGTCATGGCATCCGGGCGGAAGGATTCTCGCCTTCCAGGAGACGCGCCCGCAAACCTTCGCTGACCTGATGGTGGTTGCCATCGAGGGCGATGAGCTCACAGGCTGGAAACCTGGCACCCCGACGAGCTTCTTGAGCACGGCCGCGCTCGAACGCGAGCCGATGTTCTCCCCTGATGGAAAGTGGCTGGCGTACCAGGCAAATGACACGGGGCGATTCGAGATATATGTGCGGCCGTTTCCGGGGCCTGGCGGGACGTGGCTGATTTCGACAGCAGGTGGAATTACACCCACATGGTCGCGTACGCGCCGCGAACTCCTCTACCGCAGCCCCGAGAATCAGCTCATGGTCGCCGCCTACACCGCATCAGGCGATTCCTTCCGCGCCGAGAAGCCACGACTGTGGGCGGAGGGTTACATCGGACCGCAGACAGGACAACGCTCGTTCGACCTGCACCCCGACGGCGAGCGCGTCGCCGTCGCCCCCGAGCTCGGCTCGTTCGACCGGCCACAGGATCGACTCGTCTTCATTTTCAACTTCTTCGACGAGCTGCGACGGATGGCGGCGCCTACGGGGAACCGATGAAAGACGAGCCGCCGGCGATTCAAGTCCAGCACGCTTTCCACCGATCCTAACGACACTCCGCCTGGGCGCCACACGATCGAAAACCCCCGCTTGGGAGCCCGTGGCTCGAAACAATTCGCGCTTGTCAGGGCTCTGCAAGTGAAACCGAACGGCGCCATCGCCGCGGGTACTCGTGAACCCTGTCGTCGACCTTCTGTTTCTCCATTGCCAGGGGAGCATCTGCATCTGCTTGGGTCAGATTGATAGCGGCAAAACGCACCTGCCCGCGCGATCACCGCGTCGACTTCAGGTCACGCGCATCGCTGTCGGCGCCTGGATCGACCGTAGCTAACGGCGTATTCAGGGGAGATAGTGACACTCTCCCCCATCCGGAGGGCATCGCGTGTCGGCGCGCTCGCCCGGGATCGGGCACGTTGACAATATTGTTGGGCTTGATCCATCCTCGCGTCGCAATTGCGAGAGCTGCACTCCCTTCACCACTGAGTTCTCGCTCCTCGCGGCGCGCGAGGAAGTACGTGGAAGTGTCGCCACTCCGGTTCTGAGGCGAGGGCGGAGGTCTATCGATAGCAAGGCGCATCGTGACGGCGGTGTTGACCATTTGATTGTCCGGAGGACTGGACACCATGGCGACGAACGATGTACCGGAGGCTCCGCAGGAATCAGGCGGTCCGTCCCAAGACAGCACCATGAGCGCCGGCGGCATCGGCAGCGCGGCAACCAGACAGATCGGTGGGTACCGCCTGCTTCAGCCCCTCGGCGAGGGCGGCATGGGCGAAGTGTGGCTCGCGGAGCAGGTCACCCCGATCCGCCGAACCGTGGCGCTGAAACTGATCAAAGCGGGCATGGACACCAAGGCGGTGGTGGCGCGCTTCGAGTCCGAACGCCAGGCGCTGGCGCTGATGGATCATCCGAATATCGCCCACGTCTACGATGCCGGCACGACGCCGGAAGGCCGGCCGTACTTCGTGATGGAGTACGTGCCGGGCCAACCCATCACGGACTATTGCGACAAGCACCGACTGACCATGAAGGAGCGGCTCGAGCTGCTCATGCAAGTCTGCGAGGGCGTCGAGCACGCCCATCAGAAGGCCATCATTCATCGCGACTTGAAGCCGTCGAATGTGCTCGTCGTGACGCGGGACGACAAGCCGGTCCCGAAAATCATCGATTTCGGCCTCGCCAAAGCGATGGCGCGCCGCCTGACCGAGAAGACGATGTTCACCGAGCTCGGCGTCCTCCTCGGAACACCCGAGTACATGAGTCCCGAGCAGGCGGACTTGCTGGAGCAGAATATCGACACCCGCACCGACGTCTATTCGCTGGGCGTGATTCTCTACGAGCTGCTCGTCGGCGCCCTTCCGTTCGATACGAAGACCTTGCGTGCCGCCGGTCTGGACGCGATCCTGCGGCTGATTCGCGAAGAGGATCCTCCGAAGCCGAGCACCAAGGTCCGCATGATGGGACCGCAATCGGCCGCGTCGGCCGAGAAGCGCAGGGAAGCGCCGCAGTCGCTCGCGC
Source organism: uncultured Acidobacteriota bacterium (assembly GCA_963776315.1). Taxonomy (GTDB): domain Bacteria; phylum Acidobacteriota; class Vicinamibacteria; order Vicinamibacterales; family 2-12-FULL-66-21; genus DATBJJ01. The sequence continues at coordinate 480,876 of CAVZMJ010000015.1, read as the reverse complement.
GGCACCTCCAGGGTGACCTCGACTGGATCACTCTCAAGGCGCTCGAGAAGGACCGCGCGAGACGCTACGGCACGGTCTCGGAGCTCTCGGCCGACCTCTCCCGGCACTTGCGCGATGAACCGGTCGCCGCCGGTCCCGCAACAGCCGGCTATCGCCTCCGAAAGTACGCCTTACGGCACCAGTTTGGATTGGTGACCGCGGTTGCGGTCGCGCTGTTGCTCGCCGGATCGGTCGGCGTGCAAGCCTTTCAGTTGCACCGCACCCGCCTCGAACGCGACCGGGCGAATCGCGAGCGCGACCGGGCGAATCGCATCACCGACTTCATGACCGGCATGTTCAAGCTCTCTGATCCCGGCGAAGCTCGCGGCAACAACGTCTCGGTGCGCGAGATTCTGGACAAGGCGTCCGCGAATATTGATACCAGTTTGACCAAGGACCCTGAGCTTCAGGCCCAGATGATGTTCACGATGGCGGGCGTCTATGACAACCTGGGGATCTATCCACGCGCTCAAGCGCTCTTCGAGCGCGCGCTCGAGATCTGCCGGCGCACTTTCGGCGACGACGACGATCAAACGCTCAAGACCATGCAGAATCTGGCCATCGTGATGGCCCACCAGGGCCACTACGACCAGACCGAAAAACTCAATCGGCAACTGCTCGAGATCCAGCGGCGCACGCGCGGCCCAGAAGATCCGCGCACCTTGATCTCGATGAGCAACCTGGCCGTCGTCCTTCACCAGCAGGGCCAGTACGCCGAGGCGGCCCAGTTGAATCGTCAATTACTCGACATTCAGCGGCGGGTGCTCGGACCTGAGCATCGGAACACCGTGCGGACGATCGCCAACCTCGCGGCCGTGCTGATCGATCAGGGCCAGTTTGCCGAGGCCGAGACGCTCGATCGGGAGGCGCTCGCGATTCAACAGAAGGCGTTCGGCGCCGACAACCCTGATGCCATTCGGACGATGAGCACCCTGGCGATCGTGCTCTACAACGAACAGAAGTATGCCGAAGCCGAGAACTGGAAAATATATATAAATTATTATATTTAATTAATTAATAATAAATTTATAAATTAAATTTTTTTAATATTTATTATTTTAATTAATTTATTTTAAATATTATATTATTATTTAATTATAATCGGCAGACGCTCGAAAGTCAGCGCCGTGTGTACGGTCCGGAACACCCATGGACGCTGTTGGCCATGAACACGATGGCCGCGATTCTGACCGCCCAGAAGAAATACGCCGAAGCCGAGAAGATGTACCGTCAGGCGCTGGGCATCCAACAGCGCCTCCTCGGCACGGAGCACCCAGACACTCTGCGGACGATGGCGAACCTGGTCCTCACCCTGGCCGGCGAGCGCCGGTTCGACGAGGCAGAAGCCGTCAATCGGGAAGCCCTCGCCATTCAGCGCCGAGTGCTCGGACCGCGGCATCCGGACACCGCGGCGTCCATCTACAATCTCGGCTGCGTCATGGCTCAGCGGGGCAACAAGGACGAGGCGCTATCGCTGTTGCGGCAGGCTGTCGACAATGGTCTGCCGCCGCAGACCATTGTGAACATGGACAAGGACCCGGCGCTGACGGCGCTGGTGGGCGACGCGCGTTTCGTGGCGCTCGTCGCTCATGCCAAGGATGTGGCCGCGGCAGCTCAGAAGCCCAGGTAGGCCATGGTTCCAGACCCTTGGGCATGCTGCCGCGCAGCAACCCAGTTGTACGCCGGGCAACCTCCGCGTGTCGGTGACGGGAAGCTCGATGTGGTTGGATGCCCCAACCTTCGATGGAGTGGACGCGAAGGTTGGCTTGCCAACCGTAGCTCGCCCACGAGTGCAGGCGAGCGAAGGATGGTGGACCAGACCGGGATCGAACCGGTGACCTCGTGAATGCCATTCACGCGCGCTCCCAGCTGCGCCACTGGCCCACTGCTGGAGTAACTCCCTATTGTAGCCGGCCGCACGCGCTTCGGTCAAAGAGTGAGGACCTGGGACCGTGTCTCTCCGGGCAACCTCCGCCGACGCCTCAACCGCCGTGCCCTCCTCTTCCCGGCGGTCGGCGGCCCGCGCCGGCCAGACAGGTCAGCAGAGACCGTCGCCGTGCCGCCGCAACATCCACCTCTGATCGTTGTGCATGTGTAGATTGATACGATTTTAGTTGATTTTACTAACGCTTCAATTCGATCTAGAGTCCCTGCAACCGGAGGTCGGATGTCACGACGACGGGCTGTGGAGAGTCTGTGGGTGGGATGGCTGTGCGGGTGCCTGGGGATCGCGGCGCCGGTCTCGGGACAAGTCGGTGCGGGGGCACTGACCGGTGCCGTGTCGGACCAGGCAGGTGCGGCGGTACCGGGCGCGACGGTCACGGTGACAGCGGCGGGCACGAACCTGTCGCGGACGTCGGTGACCGGCTCCGACGGCCGCTTCGTCGTACCTGGCCTCGCACCGGGCTTCTACCGGCTTCGGCTGGAGCTCAACGGCTTCCGTTCGCTCACCCGAGAGGGGATTCGGCTCGCCACGGGGGAGACCGTCCGCCTCGACTTGCAGCTCGAGGTCGGTCAGCAGACCGACGCCGTCACGGTCACCGGTGACGCCCCGCTGCTTCGGAGCGACACATCCGGACTGGGTCACGTCATCGACAACCGGAAGATCGTCGACCTGCCGCTCAACGGGCGGAGCTTCATCTCCCTGGCCGGCCTCGCGCCGGGCGTCGCCTTGCCGCCGGGGTCATCGCTGCCGCGCATCAACGGCGGACGGCCGCGCACCAACGAATACCTCTTCGACGGCATTTCCGTGCTGCAGCCCGAGCCCGGGCAGGTCGCGTTTTTTCCCAACATCGATGCCATCCAGGAGTTCAAGCTCGAGAGCAACAGCCCGCCCGCCGAGTTCGGACGGTTCAACGGTGGCGTCGTGAATCTGACGACCAAGTCCGGAAGCAACTCGCTTCGCGGGAGCGCGTTCGAGTTCTTCCGGAACGAGGCCTTGAACGCACGGAACTACTTCGCCTCGACGAATCCCGTCAAGCCTCGATTCCGCCGAAACCAGTTCGGCGGCGTCATCGGGGGACCGATCCGACCGGACCGCACATTCTTTTTCGGCGACTATCAGGGACAGCGCCAGACGATCGGTCGAACGGTCATCTCGACCGTACCCAGCGCCCTCCAGCGACAGGGCGTCTTCACGGAAGCCATCGGCGGGCGCGTGCCCGCCATCTACGATCCGGCCACGACCGTTCCCGTCGGCTCCGGCGGAGTCACTCGCAGCCCGTTCGCGGGCAACACGATCCCCGTCGCGCGAATGGATGCGGTCGCCCTCGAGTTGCTGCAGCGATATCCGCCGCCGACGGGCGCCGGCACGGCCAACAACTACCGTCGCGTGGGCGACGAAACCGTGGATCAGGATCAGTTCAGTGCGCGCATCGACCATCGCTTCGGTTCGAATACGGATCAGGTCTTCGGCCGACTCACGCGATTTCGAGAGTCGTTCATCCCGGTGACGCCACTGCCGGAGGGCAGCGGCGTCACGACCGGCACGCTCGGCCCACAGGACACGACGTCGTGGTCATTCGCGTCCAGCTACCAGCGCACGATCTCTGCCAGCCTGTTCAACGAGCTTCGCGTGGGCGACACCCGGCGTACGGTCGGCCGGACTGCGGCCCAGTTGAGCGGCACGGCCTCGACGAGCCTCGGGCTTCCGGGCATTCCGTCGAATGCAAGCTCTCCCAACACGCTGCCGACGTTTCTCATCAGCGGCTATCAGCAGATTGGCTCGCCGCCAAACACCGCGACCGATTTCGGCACCAGCGTGACGCAAGTCGCCGATTCGCTGACGTGGCTGAAGGGCCGGCACACGCTGAAGATGGGTGGCGACCTGCGTTGGGAGCGTCTCAACGTCGTCCAGCCGCCTTCGCCGACCGGGTCGTTCACCTTCAGCAGTCTGTTCACCGATCTCCCTGGCGTTGCGAACACCGGAACGCCGTTCGCCAGCTTTCTCCTCGGCCAGGTTCAGCTGTTTTCGATCGACCTGCAAGAAGACCAGATCCGGAATCGCGCGCACTTCCAGGAGTACTTCATCCAGGACGATTGGCGCGCGTCGGATCGATTCACGGTGAACGCCGGGCTCCGCTACACGCTGAATTTCCCCTCGACTGAGGAGCACAACCAGGCGGCCGTGTTCAATCTCGAAACCCGCCAGCTCGACTACCTCGGACGTGATGGCCAGCCGCGAGCGGCGCGTCAGCTGCACGCGCGCAACTTCGGTCCGCGCCTCGGCATCATAGGTCGCGTGACGGACAGGACGGTTGCGCGGACGGGCTATGCGCTCGTGTGGATCGAGCAGGCGGGGATCACGACGCCCTTCACGACGCCATCGTTCCCCTTCCTTCAAACCGTCTCGCAGCGCACGCTCGACAACATCGTCCCGGCCTTCGTGCTGGCCGCAGGCCCTCAGGTGGATCCCATTCCCCTGACGCCGACCGCGGGTATTGGTCAGGGAGTTTTCGCCGTCGACCGCGATCTGGGGTCCGGCTACGTCCAGCAGTGGAACGCCTCCCTTCAACGCGAGCTCGCGTCGAACATCTCGCTCGAGGTTGCGTACGTGGGCTCGAAGATCACCCACGTCGGCATTCCTGACACCAACCTGAATCAGCTGACGGTCGACCAGCTCGAACAGGGACCGTCGCTCCTGCAGCGCGTGCCGAATCCGTTCTTCGGCACGATCCCTCGCTCATCATCGCTCGGGGATCCGACAATCCCCGTAGCCCAGCTGCTCAAGCCCTATCCGCAATACACGACCGTCAGCCTTTACCGGAACAACGTTGGCACGACGCTCTACAACGGTTTCTACCTCAAGCTCGAGCAGCGATTCTCGCGGGGACTCTCTTATCTCGTGAGTTACACACGGTCGAAGCTCGTCGACGATGCCTCGTCCGTTTTTGACGCATCGATTCTGACCGGACCGATCGCGAACTACCCGGTCGCGGACAGTTTCAACCGTCGACTCGAGCGCGACTACTCCACAGGCGACATTCCCCACGTGTTCGTTTCGTCTGCCGTCTGGGATCTTCCCTTCGGCACGAATCGGCGGCACAAGGTTCGCGGCGTGCTCGGAGCAATCGTGAACGAGTGGACAGCGACGGGAGTCCTCACGCTGCAGTCGGGCATTCCCATCGCCGTCACGCAGGCCACGAACAACAACGCGTTCGCGGGGTTTGGCACGCAGCGCCCGAACCTCAACGGCGATCCGGCGCTTCCCCAGGACGAGCGATCGGTGAGCCGATGGTTCAATACGAACGCGTTCACGACCGCACCCCAATTCACCATCGGCACGAGCTCGCGTAATCCTGTTCGGGGTCCCGGCTATCGCAATCTGGACGTGGCCCTCATGCGGCGCCTGCCGTTCGCGGCGAGCCAGGCGCTGGAGATCCGTGTGGAAGTCTTCAACGTCACGAACACGCCCCCACTCGGCGCGCCGAGTGGGGTGTTCGGCTCGGCGGCGTTCGGAACGATCACGTCTGCCGGCGATCCTCGCGTCATCCAATTCGCTGTGAAGTACACATTCTGAAGGCATCCTGGGATAGATTCGTCCCCGGAGGCTTTCATTGCGAAACGGTAGATCCGTGCTGATCGCGACGGCCGTCAGCCTGGTGCTCTTGGCAGCTCGCTCGTTTCAGGCGCAGACCGACGGCACGTGCGTGCCGATCAGCGAGCGCGCCGGGCGCGAGTTCGGCTGCTTCATCACGGCGCGCGAAGAGCTCGGCTCGCTGCCCGCGCAGCCGCCCCTCTACTGGCACCTCGATACGTTTCCCACCGTCGCCGCCGCGCGCGCCGCGAAAGGACCGCGGGGAACAGTCGTCGAATCGCTCGGCCGGATCTGGTTGTTCACGATCGCCGACGCCGAGTATCGCGCTGCTGGCGGCGCTCGGGTCGCGCGAATCGGTCCGCTCCCGCTCGTGCGCGCGGACCGGTTCGCGGCTGTCTACATGGAGGGTGTGTTTCAGCCGGGGATGTCGACGCAGGTCCACCGGCATCCGGGCGTTGAAGCGTGGTACACGCTGGATGGATCCATGTGCGTGGAGACTCCCGTCGGACGGCTCGATCAGCGCGCGGGTGACGCAGGAGTGCTCGTGCCGGACGGAGTACCGATGGAGCTCACAGGCACCGGATCAGGACCGCGACGGTCGGTTGTATTGATCCTGCAGGACACGACGCTTCCCCGCTCGACGCCGGCTCACGACTGGACGCCTCGAGGCCTCTGTCGTCAGCAATAGCTCCGAGCGATCTTCGCGGGCACGTGAGACGGGCGAAGCGGAAGGCAGGGCGTCAGGGCTTCGTCGTTCGCCCCGAGTCGTGTCCTCCCTGAGGCTGGCCAGGGGGCCCGCCGTGGGCCTCTCGAAGAGCCGAACTCCGGGACTGCTGTTCGCCCAGCTCGAGATGAAAACGGTGCAGGAAGTGCTGGAGCGCCGGCGCCAGGAGCACCGCCACCATCGTCAGGAAGAACACGCCGCTGAAGAGCGCGTATGCGATGGCGAAGAGCTTGGCCGACGGCGTAACGACAGGGTTCACCGGACCCATGCCCGTCAGAATCATCGTGGCATTGAGTGCCGCATCAAGCCAGGGCAGGTTGCCGAAGACGTGGTACCCGGCCGCGCCGATGCCTACCGCGGCAAACACGAGCGCGAAAACGAGCGTTCCATTCCGGGCGAGCCGGCGGAACAGAATTCGACGCGACGGGGGGTGCGACAGATGCCCCATGACGAGCAGTATACCGACCACTGTGAGCCGTCCCCCGCTCCAATTCTGTCTGCGATCCCTGCTCCGACCCCTGGTCTGACCCCTGCTCCGACCCCTGCTCCGACCCCTGCTCTGACCCCTGCTCTGACCCCTGCTCACCCCGGTCTGACCCCGGTCTGACCCCGGTCTGACCCCGGTCTGGACTCACCGTTTTGAACGGGGGATCCTCTCGGTGCTGGAGCGTCGAATTCCGATATCGGGGCACGTCACCGACGCGAGAGTCGGTGCGCCGTTGGCGGCGAACATCGAGCTGCTGAACGTCGCGTTCTCGAACGGCGAAGTCAACGCTACGTCCCCTCCACCACCAGCCTGACCGTCACGCCGACATCCGCCACGGTGCTGGACGTGCCACTCACGCCGATCGCCACCGAGTCGACACCACCGCTGAACCTCCGCATCGTCGGATAATGCTCGGGCCAGACCGTGAATCGTGAATCTCGACTGGGGTCAGGCCCCCCAGTTGGGGTCGTCCGTCAAGAGGCTTGAAGTGCGCATTCTTCTCGAAGTGATCGTCCAGAGCGTTGCCGACGCGCGCGAAGCGGCGCGAGGCGGCGCCGATCGTCTCGAAGTCGTCCGTGCCATCCACGACGGCGGGCTGACCCCGGAGCTCACGCTCGTGCGGCAAATTGCAGCCGCGGTCTCGCTGCCGCTGCGCGTCATGCTTCGCGAGAACGCGGGGTATTCGACCGACGCGCGTGAGCGGCCCGCGCTGCGGCGCGCAGCCGCGGCATTTGCCGACGCCGGGGTTGACGGCCTCGTTCTCGGATTCGCGCACGCGGGCGAGATCGAGCTGGGCCATGTCGCAGACGTGCTCGGAGCCGCTCCGAACGCCAACGTCACCTTCCACCGCGCGTTCGACCAGCTGCGCGACCCGCTCGGCGCCATCGGGACGCTGTCAGGCGTCGCGCGGGTCGATCGGATCCTCACGCGCGGCGGCGAGGGAACAGCCGCGATGCGATGCGAACGACTGCGCTCGTACCAGGAGCGCGCCGGCTCCCGCCTCACCATCATCGCCGGCGGCGGTGTCGACGGCGAGATGCTGAACGTCATGGTCCAGGCCGGAACCGTCCGCGAAGCCCACGTGGGCCGCGCGGCACGTGAGGGTCGTGACCCCAACGGAGTCGTGTCGGCCGTTGAGGTCAGTCGTCTCCGGGAAATCATCGATAGACGTGCGTAGGCAGCTGCGGGATGCTGCCAGCGTGATACTGTATGGGGTTGGCTTGACCCGAAGAACGGGCTCCAAGCAGGAGGTCAGATGTCTCAGCGAAATGGTGACAAGTCACGATTCCAGATCAACCGGAAGCGCACAGTCCTGCGCCGGGCGAAGATTCGCGCGCTGGTCGCGGCAGGAAGCGTCGGATCGGCCGGGGGTCCGGCCCAAGCCACGAAGCGTCCGGCTCACGCGAAGCTGAGGCCGGCCAAGAGCTAGGCGCTGGCCGAGTCGCGGCTAAGCGGCTCGCAGCTCGCTGTTGGCAGTTCGCGGCTGGGGCTAGCAACAGCCAGCACCGAGCAGCGAGCAGCCAGAAGCTGACATCCCCTACGCGTGCACGCCCGGCGCCTCGTGCCCCGTGCGTTGCACGTACTCGACGTAGGAACCAGGATAGGCGTGGAGCTTGACGTCGGTCCCGCTTTCCCCTCCCAGCTCCAGAACACGGTTGCTCAGCCCGCGCAGGAACATGCGGTCGTGCGACACGAAGATCATCGTGCCGTCGAACTGCGACAGCGAGTTGACGAGCATTTCCTTCGTCGCCAGATCGAGGTGATTGGTCGGCTCGTCGAGCACCAGAAAGTTCGGCGGGTCGAGAAGCATCCTCGCCATGACGAGGCGGGTCTTCTCGCCGCCCGAGAGCGATCGGATCTTTTTCTCGACGTCCTCGCCCGAGAACTGAAACGCCCCGAGCAGGTTGCGAAGCGCGCCGATGGATTCGAGGGGAAAGTCCTTTTCGATCTGCTCCCAGATCGTCAGGTCGGGGTCGAGGAGCTCGGTCGACTGCTGCGCGAAGTAGCCCATCTTCACGCTCGCGCCGATGCGCACGCCGCCGCGGTCCGGCGGGAGCACACCGGCAATCATCTTCAATAGCGTCGTCTTGCCGGCGCCGTTCCGGCCCATGACCGACCACCGCTCGCCGCGCCGGATCGTCAGGTCGACGCCGTCGTGGATCACTCGGCGGCCGTACGCTTTCGACAGATCCTCCAGCACCGCGACCTGCTCGCCCGAGCGCGCCGGCTGCCGGAATTCGAACTCGACGACCTTTCTCCTCTTCGGCAGCTCAACTTTCTCGATCTTGTCGAGCGCCTTCACGCGGCTCTGCACCTGCGCAGCCTTCGCGGCGTGAGCGGCGAACCGCTCGATGAAGCGCTGTTCCTTGGCGAGCATGGCCTGCTGGCGGGCGTAGGCGGCTTCGCGATTGGCCTCGCGAATGCCGCGCTCTCGCTCGTAGAAGTCGTAGTTGCCCGAGTACACGGTGATCTCACCGCTGTCGATCTCGGCGATGCGGTTGACGATCCGGTTCATGAAGTCGCGGTCGTGCGACGTCATGAGGAGCGCGCCCGGCAGCGACTTGAGAAACGCTTCCAGCCAGATGATCGATTCGATGTCGAGGTGGTTCGTCGGCTCGTCGAGGAGGAGCACGTCGGGGCGCCCGAGGAGCACCCGAGCCATGGCCACGCGCATCTTCCACCCGCCTGAGAGCGCGCCGACGTCGCCGTCGATCCGTTCATCGTCGAACCCGAGGCCGTGGAGCACTTCGCGAGCCTGACTCTCGAGTGCATAGCCGCCGAGGTGCTCGTACTCCTCCTGAACTTCGCCGAAGCGCGCCAGAATCCTGTCCATGTCGTCGGCGCGCGCCGGGTCGGCCATCGCCTGGTTCAGCTCTTCGAGCTCGTGGTGCAAGGCGCCCACGCGTCCGCTCCCGGCGATCGCCTCGTCGAGCACGCTCCGGCCGGACATCTCCTCGACGTCCTGGCGAAAGTGGCCGATGGTCATCCTTTTCGGCACCGACACGTCTCCCTCGTCAGGGGTGTCCTCGCCGGTGATCATCCGGAAGAGCGTGGTCTTCCCCGCACCGTTCGGACCAACGAGCCCGATCTTCTCTCCGGGGTTGAGCTGAAAGGACGCGTCGACGAAGAGCACCTGGCGGCCGTACTGCTTACTGATTCGGGAGAACGCAATCATCTCCCACTATGGTACCCCGGGTCAGGCTGGGGTCGAGGACACGGAGGCAACGGGTTCACAACCGAAGGAAGGAAGACGAACGGAGACGCACGGAGGCAGTCACGCTGCAGCCTGCTGCACGCCGGCCGGAGGCTGCCGGAGGCCGGCGACGCGACCGGTCTACGGTCGACGCGGCTCGACAGCCTTCGTGCTCTTCGTTCATCTCCGTTGCTCGTTGTGAACCCGTTGCCTCCGTCCTCTCCCTGACGTCTGCCTCACATCGACAGAAGCAACGCCGTTGCCGCGACGAGCACGATAACGATCACCCAGCCGATGGCAAACCCGGTGAGATCTTCGTGAAACGCACGCCAGCCGCGCCCAGCCGCGGTCTCGCGCAACCGCAGGATGTTGACCAGCAACAGCGGCCGCGCGGCCAGCGGATGGGCGCCTGCGGCATCGAGAGCCTCGTCGCCGCCCGCGGGTCCGTCACTCGACGTCTGCAGGCGCGTGAAGAAGGAATCGATCTTCGAGGCCGGCTCCGGGCTCGTAAGCAGGCTGAAGACGACGAGGGCCAGGATGCCGGCAAGGAGAGCGGCGAGAAACACATTCGCGTCCCAGTGGTCGAGACGCTGGCCGGTGACGTCGTACAGGATGAAGTTGGTCGCGAACGCCGTCAGCAGGCTAGCCAGGGCCCCCCACCTGTTTGCGCGCGGCCAGAGAATCCCGCCGAGCACGCTGATGCCGACAAACGTGGCGAGCGTCTCGGTCAAGAGAAACGTATAGAGCACGCTCTCGATGAGGAACATCGCATAGAGCACGCCGGCCATGGTGATCACGAACCCGCTCACGCGCCCGACCCAGAGGTAATGGCTGTCGGTCTTGTCGGGCACGAGCCGCTGGCGATACAGCCCCTCCGTAAAGAGCGCGCCGCTGCCGACGAGGAACGCCGAGCACGTCGACATGTTGGCGGCAAGAATCGAGGCAATCATCAGCCCGAGCGCACCCGGGAAAAGCAGCTGACGGCAGGCGAAGCCGAATGCGTTCTCCGGGTCGCCGATCTCGGCCGCGCTGGCGTGCCCCTGCGCGACCATCGCGGCCACGATCAAGCCGACCAGCGCCCAGCCCACGGTACACACGCGTTTGACCATGTTGCCGTAGAGCATCCCCACGCGGCACGTGCGTTCGTCCCTGCCGGTACCGACCGCCGCCAACTGCTGCGGCTGCGCCATGATGCCGACCAGGCCGTTGAGCGTTAGCATGGCGATGACCCAGGGGCCAATCCCCGACGGCGTCGCCAGCGAAAAGCGGAAGGGCTCGAGGGATGCCCTCATCCCGTCGAGTCCGCCGACGACGGTCCAGCCGAGCGGGATCAGCATGAACGACAGCGCGATGATGAGGAAGCCCTGGAAGAGATCCGTCCAGGCCGCGGCGACCAGGCCGCCGACGAAGCTGTAGAGGATGAACATGACCGTCATCGCCACGACGATCTCGTTCACGCCGACGCCGCCGCCCGTCGCCTGGCTGATCACTTTGCCGGCGCCCTTGAGCATGCTGCCGGTGTTGATGATGAAGAAGCAGATCGCAAAGACGATGTAGATGGCGGCCATCCAGGGGCCGTAGCGATCTTCGGTGAACTCGGCCATCGTCGTCCGGCGGATGCGCCGGAACACCGGGGCCATGAGCCAGTAGAACGGCGTGATGAAGAGGTTCTTCCACTGAAACCAGATCGCGGACGCACCGACGCTGTACACCGCCCCCGCGAGCGCCACGGGCATTTCGGCGTGCGTCCCGACGCCGAAGCTCTGGCCGATCATCAGCCACGGGCCGAACTTGCGTCCGCCGAGGAAGTAGTCGGCGCTGTGGCGGACGCGATAGCCGACGATCAGGCCGATCGCGGTGATGACGATGAGGTAGGCGACGAGAACGGCCCAGTCGAGGGCTGTAATGTTCATGGGGTCAGAGCTCGATTTTCTCGGGGTCAGACCCTGGCTGCGAGCCCCGCTCCGGCGCCTGCTCCGGCCCTCGATCTGACCCCGCCTCCGACCCCGGGTCTGACCCTGGTCTGACCCTGGTCTGACCCGGTCTGACCCCGGTCTGACCCCCGTCTGACCCGGTCTGACCCCCGTCTGACCCCCGTCTGACCCACGTCTGACCCCAACCACTCGCAGCTCGAATCTCTCGGCGTCCCAGTCAGCGATCACCGTCCCGGCTGTCGTCGTGCCCAGATACCTGCGGGATTCACCGATGCCATTCGAATCACCGTCTCAATCGGGAGCCCCGTGAAGCGCACCGTGTTGGCGATCGCGCGGTCGAGGGTCAGGCTGGAACCCGCGAGGAACGGCGTGCCGGGCAGCGAGACGCGACCGTCGGCGCCGAGCTCGCAGTCGACGGCGCCCATCCTGTAGCGTCCTGGCGCGCATCCCGCGGCGGCGACGGCATCGGTCACGAGAATCGTCCGCTCCACGCCCTTGGCACGCACCATCGCCTTCACCGTCGCGGCCGGCAGGTGATGACCGTCGACAATCAGGCTGGCAAAGAGCCCGTCGGCGGCGAGTTGCTCCCAGATGACGTTGGGATGCCGCGGCAGCACAGAGGCACAGCCGTTGCCAAGATGGGTCGACAGCGTCGCTCCCGCAGCAATCGCGTCGGCGATCTGCTCGGGGCTCGCCGCCGTGTGGCCGATCGCGACCTTCACACCCGCGGACGCGAGCTGCTCGATGAGTCGAAGCGCGCCTGGGACCTCCGGCGCGAGCGTCACGAGCACGATGCGCCCCCCCGCTGCCTCCTGCCGTCGCGCGAAGTCGTCTTGGCTCGCCGCTCGCACGTGTGCCCGCGGATGCGCGCCGCGCGGGCCGTCCTCGTGAGAGAGGTACGGCCCCTCCATGTGGATCCCTGCAATGGCCGCGTCCGTCACCCGCGAGAGCACGCGCGCGCTCGCCGCGAAGTCCTCTGAAGACGACGTGACGAGCGTCGGCAGCACGCGCGTCACGCCGACGCCTCGCATCCGCTCGAGCGCAACACTCACGCGATCCTCGGTCAGGTCCGGCGCGTTGAAATCCACTCCGCCGAAGCCATTGACCTGAAGATCGAACAGCCCGGGGAATTGAATCCTCACGAGGGATCACCCTCGAGTGCGTCGCCGTGAGTCTTGGGTTTCAGGCCCGCGGCAGACGCGCGATCGAGATACACGGTCGTGGCCGGATGCGTCTGCAGGATCGACGCGGGCGCCATCGGCGAAACCCGGCCCTCGAGGCAGGCCCGGACGGCCGCCGCCTTGCGCGCGTCCGGGACGATGCAGAGAATCGTGCGCGACTTCAGGATTTGACGGATCGACATCGAGATCGCCTCCGCCGGCACGTCGTCCACTGACGCGAACCAGCCCTCGCCCACTTGCTGCCGCCGGCACGCCTCGTCCAGCCTGACGACGAGGTAGGGGCGCTCGGTGTCGAAGTCAGCGGGAGGATCGTTGAAGGCGAGGTGCCCGTTTTCGCCGATCCCGACAAAGGCGACGTCGATCGGCGCGGACGCAATGGCACGTCCGGCCTCTTCGGCCATCAGGCCAGCGTCGCGCTCGCCGTCGAGGAGATGGTACAAAGCCATTCCGGTGGGCTCGATCAGCCGCTCGAGAAGATAGCGCCGGAAGCTCGCAGGATGATCGATCGGCAGCCCGACATACTCGTCGAGGTGAAACATCTCCACGCGCGTCCACTCGATCCCCGGGGTGCCGACAAGCGCCTCGAGGAACTCGATCTGAGAGGCGCCGGTCGCGGCAATGATCCGCGCGCGTCCCTGGGCGGCGATGACGTCGCGGAGAAGCTGCGCCGCGTGGCGCGCCGCGGCGCGGCTCATGGTCTTTCGATCGATGTAAGTCTTTACCTGCATGGCGTTTACCCGCACCGACGAGAGTATAGGTGCCAGCCACCTTCCCCGGAAAGGTGCCAGGCACCCAGAGGCGATCCCCCAGAGGCGATCTCAGTCTCGACATTGCCGGTTAAGAGTGCCTCACGAGTGAGTAAAAGTCATTCGTGCGCAGACCTTTAGGGCAGGACGCTGGCATTGCGGCCCGTTTTGACGCCTGGTGCCCTGGCACGGTTTCTGGAATCGCGTTCGGTGGGTCCTTTTCTGTCGTTATCATCTTCGGAGGCCGTTTTTGCGCAACATCGTCTGGGGTGGTTGATAGCTCCCGCGACCGAAGTGCTGCAGATCCCCTCTGCGGCACCCGGTCTGTTCTTGGTCTCTTCTCGTTGTCCTGCCAGCCGTCGACGACAAGCCACAATTGATACCGGCGTGAGTTTCTGCTCTGATCGCGTGCATCTGGAGGGTCATGATGTACGCACTGGCGACAGGCTCGTTGTGTCTGATCATCGGTCTCAGCGGGTGGTGGCAGGGAGCGGCTGCCCACGCGAAGGACGAAGCCGCGATCCGCGACGTCGTCAAGGAGTACGTCGCGGCGCGTGAGCGAGGCGATCCGGCGGCAATCGGTGCACTCTTCACGAGCGATGCCGACCAGCTCGTCTCGTCGGGGGAATGGCGCAGAGGCCGCGACGAGCTCGTCAAGGGCACGCTGGCTTCGTCGCAGCGCACCGGCGGCAACCGCACGATTACGCTCGAAACGATCCGCTTTCCCGCGCGCGATGTCTCAATCGCCGACGGGCGCTACGAGATCACCGGCGGCACGGGCGGCGACCGCCGGATGTGGTCGACGTTCGTGATGACGCGCGAAGGCGGCACCTGGCGCATCGCGGCCATTCGCAACATGTTGCCGGCTCCCCCCGTTCAGTGAGCAGCGTGCTTCGGCGTTCTCTTCTGCGAGTCGTACTGATTGCCGGACTCGGCGCGCTGTCCGCACCGGCCTCGGTGTCGGCTCAGGACTGGCCCGAGTTCCGAGGACCCGACGGACAAGGTCACTCGACGGACCGTGGCGTGCCGCTCGAATGGAGTGAGTCGCGGAACGTCGCGTGGAAAACGGCCATCCCCGGCCAGGGCTGGTCAACGCCCATCGTTTCGGGCGGCCGCGTCTGGTTGACGACGGCGGTTGGGGACCGCGCGGTCTCGCTCCGCGCGCTTGCCTATGACATCGCCACGGGCCGCGAGGTCGTGAACGTCGAGGTGTTCCGCACGCGCTCCGACAGCGCGATCCATCCGAAGAACAGCCGTGCCTCGCCGTCGCCCATCGTCGAGGGGGACCGGGTCTACGTGCACTTCGGTGCGGAAGGCACCGCGGCGTTGACGTCGGCCGGTGAGATCGTGTGGAAGGAGCGATTCCGATATGAGTCGCAGCACGGGGCCGGCGGTTCGCCTGTCCTCCATGGCGATCTGCTGATCCTGAACTGCGACGGCGGCGACGCCGCGTTTGTCGTCGCGCTCGATAAGCGCACCGGAAAGACCCGCTGGAGGACGTCGCGACGACAGCCGTGGGATCAGGCGTACACCACGCCGCTCGTGATTCGCGTCCTCGATCGCGATCAGGTCGTGAGCGTTGGCGCGTTTCGCGCCGCGGCGTACGACCCGGAGACCGGCAAAGAGATCTGGCGGGTCGGCTATGGGGACGGCTTCTCGAACGTGCCGCGACCGGTCTACGGTCAGGGATTCGTCTACATCGCTACGGGATTCTTCCAGCCGGCAATCATCGCCGTGCGGCCCGACGGTACGGGCGACGTGTCGAAGACGCATATCGGATGGACGCAGCGGCGCGCCGCGCCGCTGACGCCGTCGCCGCTGCTCGTCGGCGACGAGCTCTATCTCGTGACCGACACTGGCGTCGCCTCGTGCCTCGACACGCGGAGCGGCGAGATTGTCTGGCAGCAGCGCCTCAACGGCAACTTCTCGGCCTCTCCCGTCTCTGCCGACGGGCGCGTCTACTTTCTTGCCGAGGACGGCGTCGCGACCGTGATCGCGCCCGGCCGCCAGTATCGGCACCTGGCCACCAACAGGCTCGACGGCGCGACGCTGGCCTCGATGGCCGTCGCGGGCGGGTCGATCTACATTCGATCGGCGACGCACCTGTACAAGATTGGCCAGCAGCAAGCTGCGCGTGTTGATGTCGCGAACGGGCCGACGGCCAACGCACGATGAACACGATGCGACGATGGACACGATGCAGGCCTTCGCGGGCGGTCTTCGTGTTCATCGTCAGGTGTGATCTTCCGCCTGAAGGCGGAAGCCACAGAGTTTCTACACTCCACAGAGTCTCTACACTCGATAGTCGAACAGATGATTCGTGGTTGAGCAGATGATTCCCGTGGCTTCCGCCTTTAGGCGGAAGTCAGAAGTCCTGCGGTCAGTGATGGCACAATGAAACCGCCCATGCCTGTTCGACCCTGGCTGCTGGCGATCGTCCTGCTCAGCGCTGCGACGCCGCACGCGGCCGGCCAGGAAACCCCGGCTCGAGCAAGGGAGGCGTACGAGCGAGCGATCCAGCTCGAAGACCAGGGCAACCATGCGGCTGCTCTCTCACTGCTCTGGGAGGCGGCGGGCCTCGCACCGCGCGATGCGGATGTGCAGAATCGCCTGGGCGAGGCGCTCGAGCGGATTGGCGCCCTCGATGCCGCTGTCGACGCCTACCGGCGCGCGCTCGCCGCGCGCCCGTCGTTCCGCAAGGCGTCGAACAATCTGATTCTGGCTCTGGTCAAGACCGGCAAGGGCCCTGAAGCCGTGGCGCGTGCCCGCGCGCTAGTCGCGGAAGCGCCCACCGATCCGGATCGCTACTTCACGCTGGGCCTCGCGCAATCCGAACAGGACGTCGAGGGCGCAATCCAGACCTTCCGCAAGGTGCTCGAGCTCGCGCCGCGTCATGCCCTCGCGCGCTACAACCTCGCGCTCGTGCTCCGCCGCGCCGATCGACTGCCCGAGGCGCTCGCCGAGCTCGAGCGCGCGCTCGCGATCGAACCGCGGCCGGAAGCGCACTACACGATGGGCGTCATCTACTGGCACCAGGGCGACCTGGATCGCGCGGCGGCGGCGCTCCGGGCGGCGATCGCGGCCGAGCCGAAGTACGCCGATGCGCACGACGCGCTCGGGAACGTGCTGAAGGCCAGGCGCGACTGGAGCGGCGCCGCCGCCTCCCTGCGGCGCGCGATTGCCCTCCGGCCGGATCTCCCGGCCTCGCACTACACGCTCGGGCTGGTGCTTCAGTTAGGTGGCGACGAACCCGGTGCGCGAGCCGAGCTCGCAGAAGCCGAGCGGCTGCGCCGAACCGCCGAGCTCGAACACGAAGCGCTGATGACGACGTCGGTGGGCATCCAGAAGATGGAGGGCGGCGACCTCGCTGGCGCCTTGACCCAGTTCGAGCGCGCGACAGCGGCCTTCGAGGCGTACGCGCCCGCCCACTACCAGATGGGCCTGGTCCTGCAGCGCCTCGGCCGGCTCGACGCGTCCCGCTCGGCATTCGCCCGGGCGCACGCACTCAACTCGAGCCTGGTCCCGCCAAGAGATCTGCGCTAGCGAAACGCCGATAAGCTCAACGGAAGAAGCCTATAAGTAGGACCTGCGGTCACGGGTACAGGCTTGTCACCGAGATGGGTCGGTAGTATAACCAGCCCGTCTCAGGGAAGCCGGTACTGGGCAACCACACGTTCGCGTGGACGTTTTGCACCTCGATACGCGCTGGGAGGACGCCGTTTATGAGAATGAAGTCGTTTGCGTGCCTGTTAGGTGCCGCGCTGCTGCTGGCCACGGCCAGCATCGCTGCCGCACAGGAATTCCGGGCCACGGTCAGGGGCCAGGTACTCGATTCGAGCAAGGGCGCCCTGCCGGGGGCCACTGTCTCGATGACCAACACGGACACCAACGAAATTGCGACCGCGACGACGAACGCGGAAGGCAGCTACACGATTCCGTTCCTTCGCCCCGGCCTGTATACGCTCACCGTCGAGATCTCCGGATTCCAGAAGCACACGCGCAGCGGACATGCGGCTCGAGGTCAACCAGACGGCCACCATCAACGTCGCAGCTCGCCGTCGGCGGCCTGACCGAAGAACGTGACGGTCTCGGCCGAGTCGCCGCTCCTCGAAACCAGCAACGCGAGCCGCGGCACGGTCATCGACAGCGCGCGCATCGCCGAGCTGCCGCTGCAGTCGCGCAGCCCGATGGCGCTCGCCGTGCTGGTCGCCGGCGTCAACTACAACGCCCAGGCCATCTACCTCCGTCCGTTCGACAACGGCGCGCTCGCCGACTGGTCGATGAACGGCGGCCAGAACCGCAACAACGAGTTCCTGCTCGACGGCGCGCCCGAACAACGCCAACCAGGGCGGCAACAACATCGCCTACGTGCCGCCGGCCGAAGCGGTGCAGGAGTTCAAGGTCTCGACCAACTCCTACGACGCGCAGTACGGCCGCACCGCCGGCGGCGTCGTCAACATGTCGCTGAAGTCGGGCACGAACTCGCTTCCACGGCGTCGGCTACGACTTCATGCGGCGCAAGGGCCTGGCCGCCAACTCGTTCCTCCTCAACTCGCGCAGCGCACCCAAGACCGATCAGTACATCGATCAGTACGGGTTCAGCGTCGATGGCCCGATCTTCAAGAACAAGACGTTCTTCCTGTTCACCGGCGAGAAGTACCGGGAAGGCACGCCGGCCCCGCTGAACTCGACGACGCCGACGCCGGCGATGAAGAACGGCGATTTCTCCGGGCTGGTCGATGCGCAGGGGCGGCCAGATCGTCATCTACGACCCGGCCACCGGCCGCGACGTCAACGGCGTGTGGACGCGCGATCCGTTCCCGGGCAACCGCATCCCGGCCGAGCGCATCACGCCGACGGCGCGGGCCATCATGAAGTACTACCCGGACCCGAACTACACGACGGCGGGTGCCGCGCCATGGCAGAACAACCTGGACTACCCCGAGCACTTCAACAAGGACCTGTTCTGGAACTGGGTCGGCAAGGTCGATCACAACTTCAGCGTCGAACGACCGCGCGTTCTTCCGCTGGGGTGAGAACGAGCGCAACGAGGTGCGCAATACCACCGCCGATCCGCAGCGGCCCGGCGCAGAACGGCCAGCTGCCGCTCTGGCGCGCCAACCGCGCGCTCGTCGGCGACTGGGTGCACATCTTCGGCGCCGGCACCGTGTTCAACCTGCGCGGCAGCTACACCTACTTCCTGGAGTGGAGCTATTCCGCAGGACTCGCTCGGTTTCGATTCGACCGAGTTCTGGCCCGCGAGTCTCGTCAGCCAGATGCCAAGCAAGCGCGATCGGCGGCATCTTCCCCGTCGTCAACGTCGAAGATTACGTCGGCCTGTCGCGCGGCTCGAGCCCGAACAGGAACAGGAACTACACGATTCAGCCGAACGTGTCGCTGAACCGCGGCAATCACAACATCCGCAGCGGTCTCGACCTGCGGTGGACCAACGTCTACAACGAGAACTACAACAATTCCGGCGGCAACATCTCGATTCACCCGCGCCTTCACGCGCAGCACGCTGAACAGCACGAGCGTGCTCGAGGGCAACGCGCTTCGCCTCGTTCCTGCTCGGCGCGCCGAGCAGCGGCAACGTGGAGGTCAACCCCACGCCTCACTACAAGTGGTTCTTCGCGGCCCCGTGGATCCAGGACGACTGGCGGGTCAGCAACAAGCTGACCCTGAACCTCGGCTTCCGCTGGGACTTCAATGGCTCGGTGAAGGAAGAGGACAACCTGCTGAACTACGTGTTCGATCCGACGATCGTCAACCCGATCTCGGCGCGCGTCGGTCAGCCGGTGATGGGCGGCCTCACGTTCGCCGGCGTCGACGGCGCCCCGGACACGGCCGTGGAAGTACGACAAGAACAACTACCAGTTCCGCGTCGGCATGGCCTACTCGATCAACGACAAGACCGTGTTCCGCGCCGGCTGGGGCAAGTACTTCCTCAACCCGACCGGTCAGGGGTTCAACAACGGGTTCAGTCAGAGCACGCCGCTGATCGCGTCGAACGACGGCAACCGCACGCCGACCTACGTGCTGGCGAACCCGTGGCCGAACGGGATCCAGGCGCCGCCCGGCAGCTCGCTGGGCCCGCTCACCTTCCTCGGGCGCGGTCCGAGCTTCTCGAACCCTGACTTCATCGTGCCGAACGTCCACCAGTTCTCGGTCGGCATCCAGCGCGAGCTGCCGTGGCAGATCGTCGCTCGAAGTGACCTACGCCGGCAGCCGCAGCTACGACATCGAGGGGAACTTCGGCGGCTTCAACGAGCCGTCGGCGGCGTTCCAGGCGCAGTGCGACGTGACGCTCGGCGGCAGCCGCAGCCTCTGCGATCAGCTGGTGCCGAACCCGTTCTTCGGTGTGCCCGGCTTCGAGGGCACGACGCGGTTCACCAACGCGACGCTCTCGCGCTTCGAGCTGGCCGGCCGTTCCCCGCGTTCACCGGGCTTCAGCAAGAACCAGCAGAACCTCGGCAAGATGGAGTACGACTCGATGCAGTTCGTGGCGAACAAGCGCTGGGCGAAGGGCGTGACCATCAACACCAGCTACACCTGGGTGCCGCGGTGGACCGAAGAGGGCGCCAACACCACGACCGGCATCGGCAACGCCTACGTCGACGAGGTCTCGCTGCTGCAGAACGACGGTCCGTACTTCTCGCACCGCAAGCACCGCATCACCGCCTCGGGCGTGTGGGAGCTGCCGTGGTACCGCAATCAGAAGAGCATCGCGGGCTACATCCTCGGCGGCTGGTCGATCGCGCCGATGTTCGTCTACCAGTCCGGCCAGCCGTGGGACATGCCGGGCAACGTCGACCTGGCGCCGGGCGTCGATCTCAAGGACGTCGCGCTCCCCGGGGACAAGGAAGGGCAGTTCATCTACGGCGTCAAGCCGTGCATCGGCCAGCGCAACGCGACGACGGGCAACTACGACCTGCTGTCCGTCTCGACGGCCTACGGCTGCACCGAGCCCTACTTCCTGATCCGCGAGGCGTTCCAGCGCCGCACCGCGATGTTCCGCTACGACGAGTTCCGCCGGCCGGGGTTCTGGCAGGTGGATGTGAACTTCGCGAAGACGACGCCGATCACCGACAAGATGCGGTTCCAGCTCCGTCTCGAGGCCTTCAACCTCTTCAACAGCCCGATGTACGACGAGCGGAACTACAACCAGACCACGACGTCGGCGGACTTCGGCCGCATCAACCGCAACATCACGGGTCAGTCGAACTTCCAGCGGTTCGTCCAGCTGGGATTCCGGCTGATCTTCTAGCCGATTGCTATCGGGGAACGCTGCACTGGCGGCGTTCCCCGAACTGACCTGGCTCAGGCTCAAGGCTCAGGCAAGATCATCGAGTGCTCGCTCTCGAAGCGTTCTTGCCTGAGCCTTGAGCCCTGAGCCTTGAGCCCCCGTCCTCCTCCACTTCCGGCACAATAGCAGCGTGCGCGTGAGCACTCTGTCCATCGTCGCCGGTTGTGCGCTCGCATGCGCTGCGATCTGCGCCGGCGCCCGCGTCTCAGCGCACAGATCGCGCCGGCGCCACGCGAATCACCTGGGCCGACATCTCTCCCCTGCGCGGCCAGCTGGAGGCGCGTGGGCTGACGGCCGCCTCATTCCCCGCCTACGTCGAGCGGCTCAGCCAGTCGCACGCCAGTCGAGTCGCGAGGGCGACCTCGATCACCTCGTCTTCTACCTGCTCCAATCGACGGGCTTCACCTCGCTGCCGTCGATCGAGCCGGCGCTCAGCGCGAAGGCGCTGGTCGACGGCCTGACCGATCAGCAACGCGAGGCGTTCCTGCGCGGCGGCGACGCTGCAGTTCCACGCGTGTGCCTGACGCCGTCCGGGCGCGCATCGAGCGGCTCATGGTCGCGCTCGGCGCGCCCACACGGGACGCGCGGCTCGATCTACTTTCGGCGAGCTGGTGAAGGCCACGTTCGCCGACAGCGAGGAACGCGAGCCGGGCCTCGTCCGCGAGTACCTGCGCGTGATGCGGTTCGTCTACGAGAAGGAGTTCGTCGCCCAGCGCTCGCCTCGTCCCGCCGACGCCGTCGCCGACCTCTACCGATCGCGCGGCCTCAGCACCGACACGGCCGTCGAGGCGGGCTACGTCGTGTCGATCTGGCCTCGGCATCCTGAAGTCGCTCGAGCCCGACCGCCGCATCCGGCGGGTGCTCATCGTCGGTCCCGGCCTGGACCTGGCGCCGCGAACGGCGCTCCTCGAGGCCGGCCCGCCGGAGAGCTATCAGCCGTGGGCGGTCATGGACGCGCTCGTCTCGCTCGGCCTCGCGCGCGCTCGAGCGACCTGCGAGGTCGTGGCCGCCGACATCAATCCACGCGTCGTGTCGCACCTGAGGCGCGTCGCGCGACTCGCCGCCGACGCTGAACCTGATGAGCGAGATACAGCGACAGCGACACGGTGACACTCTCCGCCGAGTACCGCGACTACTTCGCCCGGCTGGGCCAGGCAATCGCCGACGCAGGCGCGCCGCCCGTCCCGGGCCGTCCGATTGATGGACACCTGCACCGAGACGGTGCGCGTCGGCCGCGCCGCCGCTCGTGCGCTCGCGGCCGCGCCCGCTCGACATCGTGACCGAGCGTCTCGACGGAGCAGCGTTCGACCTCGTCATCGCGACGAACATCCTGCCCTACTTCGACGATGTAGAGCTGATGCTGGCGATGACCAACGTCGCCGCGATGCTCGCGCCGGGCGGCGTGTTCCTGCACAACGAGGGGCGCCCGATGATCGGGTACCGTGACAGACGCGGTCGGACTGCCGTTCGAGCAGTCGCGCCACGTCGTGATCGCGACCGTGCGCGGGGCGCCGGCGCCGCTCGTTCGACAGCGTGTTCCTGCACCAGAGGGTGAGGAATTCGCCGCGACAGTAGACACGGCACAACGGGCCAATCACGAGGAGCGCGAAGATCACGATGACCGCGAAGAGAATCAGGCAGCCAGCGTCCTTCGCGGTCCTCGTGAGCTTCCGCCTTCGCCAAGGCTCCGGCGGACCGCCGTAGCTTTAGCGGAGGCTGGTCGCGATCATCGTGAAGGATTCCCGTGCACAGGCCATGAACAGTCACAGCTGGAGCTCGCCTGACCCATTCGACATTCAAGCTATCCTCCCGATCGCAGTCGTGCTCGCGGCGGCTTGGCACCGGATCGGCAGCGCTCGGATGGTTGAGCAGCGGCGAGCAACCCGCGCGAACGACACAGAAGGGTCTGGTCATCCGGCAGGACCAGCGGGCCGGAACCCTGTCGGTTTATCGAGCCGGCCGACGCGACGTGATCCTGACGCAGAATGCCAGGCCGGATGCGCGGCCCTACCTGCACCCGATCGCCGCGCCCGACGGGAAGGGCGTGGTGACGGAGTTCAGCCCCGAACACCATAAGCATCAGACCGGCCTCTACTGGGGCTTCACCCGCGTCAACGGTCGGGACTTCTTTCACAACCCGCAAGGAGACTACTGGCGGCGAGTCTCCGTCACGGTCACCGCAGTCGAGCGGAGACGAGGTTCGCTGGCAGACCGTCTACGACCTCCTGGACGAAGTCGAAGAACACCATCCTGACCGAGACCGAGCGCTGGTCGATGCGCGAAGAGAGCGGCCGCTTCGTGCTCGACCTCGAGTGGCGAGGCGAGGCCAAGACCGACGTCACATCGGCAAGTACGACTACGGCGGGTCTGTTCCTGCGCATGCCGTGGCGCGAAGGCATGCCGGCCGAGGTCGTCAACGCCGCGCGGCAGCGCAACGAACGCGCAGAAGGCCAGCGCGCGATGTGGATCGACGTCGGCATGCAGGTGGAGGGTCGCAAGGACTTCGCGCACGTCGCGATGTTCGACCATCCCGAGAACGCCGGCTATCCCCAGGCGTGGCGCGTCGACGGTCAGTTTGGCGTCGGCTCAGCGCGGACGCGGACGGCCGACTGGAACATCAAGAAGGGCGAGACCGAAGTCGTCCGTCATCGATTCGTCGTTTACACCGGCACGCTCGACGACGTCGAGTTGACCAAGGCGTGGGGCGCCTATACCGGCAACCGGTCCACCTACTTTACCGAGGCACTCTGGGGCATCGCGCAGAGAGAAGGACGCGCCGAGAAGTTCCTCACGCCGGAGCAGGCGGCATCGGCGATGACCATGGTGCCGGGGTACGCGGTCACGGCCTGGGCGGGCGAGCCGATGATCCAGCAGCCCATGGCCTTCTGCTGGGACGACCGCGGGCGGCTGTGGGTGGCGGAGAACCTGGACTACGAGACGAGAGGACGCGGGTTCTCGAAAGCCGGCGACGAGCCGCATCCTGATCCTGGAAGACACCAACCGCGACGGCATCGCCGACAGCCGGAAGGTCTTTATGGAGGGAATCGTCTTCCCGTCCGCGCTTGCCGTCGGATTCGACGGTGTCTTCGTCGGCGCCCCGCCCAACCTGCTGTTCGTGCCTGACAGAAACGGCGATGACAAGGCGGACATGGCCGACATCGAGGTCCGCCTCACGGGATGGGGGATCAGGGATCGCCACGAGGTCATCAACAGTCTCCATTGGGGTCCGGATGGCTGGCTATACGGATTGCAGGGATTCGCGACGCCCTCGAAGGTGAGAAAGCCGGCCGGCAAGGGGCGCATCTACAAACAAGGTGAGCCGTTTCCCGAGGACATCCTGCAAGGCGAAGGCGTCGAGATCAACGGCGGCGTCTGGCGGTACCATCCCACCAAGGATCGGTTCGAGGTCGTGGCCCACGGCTTCAGCAATCCGTGGGGCATCGACTACGACGCCAAGGGCCAACTCGTGATGAGCGCCTGTGTGATTCCACACCTCTGGCACGTCGTCCCCGGCGGCATCTATCAACGCCAGGGCGGTCAGCACTTCAACCCTTACGTCTACGGCGACATCCAGACCATCGCCGATCATCGGCACCGCTCGGCGCACGGCGGCGCCCGCGTCTATCAGTCGGATGCCTTTCCGGCTTCGCAGCTCGGACGCATCTTCATGGCCAACATCCACGAACACGCCGTGCTGTCGGACGTCCTCGAACGGAAGGGATCGGGCTTCACGGCGCATCACGGCGACGACTTCCTGATGGCGAACAACGCCCAGTGGGTCGGCTTCAGCATCGAGATTGGACCCGACGGCGCGCTCTACGTGCTCGACTGGCACGACGCCGACATCTGCGGCGCGGACGTGCTGCACCACGAGACCGGACGGATCTTCAGGGTCGCGCCAACAGCATCCCAGGCGGCGGACTGGCCGGGCCGCTACTCCGATCTGCGCGCGATGTCCGACGCCGAGCTCGTCGGGCTGCAGACGAGCCGGAGCGACTGGCATGCGCGGCGGGCGCGGGTCATCCTGCAGGGTCGCGCGGCGAAAGGCACGCTCGGCGAGCAGACTCGTGCCGAGCTTCTCCAGATGTTCAAGAGCGACGCCAACCCCGACTGGCGCCTGCGCGCGATGTGGGCCCTGCACGTCACCGGCGGCTGGACGCCGGACGCGCTCGTGGAGGCGCTGGCGGATCGCGACGAGTACATTCGCGCGTGGGCGATACAGCTGCTCTGTGAAGATCAGTCGCCACCTCCAGCCGCAGTCGAGACCTTCGCCCGCATGGCGCGCGATGACCGCTCGGCTGTCGTGCGCCTCTACCTGGCGTCCGCTCTGCAACGGCTGAATCACTCGGCGCGTTGGAGCGTTGCGGGCGAGCTCGTGATGCACGCCGAGGACGCGACCGATCCAAATCTGCCGAAGATGCTCTGGCTCGGCGTGGAGCCTCTCGTCGCGGAAAACCCGGCGGTCGCGCTCGAGCGCGCCGGTCGAGGCAGCATTCCTCTGGTCGCGCAGTATGTCGCCCGTCGCAGCGTCGATGCAGATGCCCTCGAACCGCTGGTGGCGGCACTCGGCACGACACCGAGGATGCTGTCGAGCCTGCTGGAGGGCATGCGCGACGGCCTGCGAGGGCCGGATCGATCTCGTCCCGCCGGCGAACTGGACGTCAACGTTCGAGCGGCTGAAGAAGTCGTCCGATGTCCGCATCGCCCGTCTCACCGTCGAGGTGGCGCAGCAGTTCGGCGACACCGACGCGGCGCGGCGGAACCTGACGGCCGTGCGGACCAGGAGCGTGGCGCTTGGCGATCGCCAGAAAGCGCTGCAGACCCTCGCCGCTCAGCGTCGCCCCGAGCTCGTGCCCGAGCTCTCGCGGGCGATGGACGAAGCACCGCTGCGCATCGACGCCATCCGGGCCATTGCGGCGTTCGACGATGAGTCGCTTGGCAAGCTGCTCATCACTCGGTTCCAGACGTTCAACGCCGCCGAGAAGGCGGAGGCTGTTCAGACCCTGGCCTCGCGCGGCCGCTACGGACGCATGCTGACCGACGCGCTGGCCAGCGGCGCGATCGCGAAGCGTGATGTGCCGCCCTATGCCGCGCGCCAACTGCGCCGCGTCGTGGGCGTCCGCTTTGCCGACGTGTGGGGGCCAATAGAGGAGAACGCGGGCGAAGACCGGGCGTACGCGAGGTACCGCGGCATGCTGACCGAGAGCGCGATCCGCGCCGCCAATCTGGCCAACGGACGCGCCATCTTCCAACGAACGTGCGGGCCCTGTCACAAGCTGTTCGACGAGGGTGGCGCGATCGGACCGGATCTGACCGGCTCGAACCGCGCCAATCTGGAATACCTGCTCTCGAATGTCCTCAATCCGAGCGGCGAAGTCCAGGACGCCTACAAGATGGTCATCGTCACCACACGCGACGGACGCACACACTCTGGAAACGTCGCGTCGGAAACAGACCGACAGCTCACGCTGCGCGTGGTCGGACGCGATCCGGTGGCAATCAACAAAGCGGACATCCAGGCACGCGAAACGACGGCCATGTCGATGATGCCCCCTGGGCTGTTCGATCCTCTGACCGATCGCGAGGTCATCGATCTGGTGGCGTATCTTCGGACCCTCCAGCAGGTCAAGATTCGCTGAGCCAACAGGTCAGTCGAGTTGATCGGCACCACGGAAGACTTTCACGAGTCACGATGTCGCGGTCAACCGGGCCCACACCCTCACGGAGGAGACAGGGTCTCGATGACCGGTTGACGGCGCCATCTTTTTGAGGACTCAAATCGGGGACACTCAAGGTTGAGTGTCCCCGGGCGCAAGAAGCGGGCCAGATCGATTATGAAGACACGGATTGCTGTTCCGGGCGACGCGCGCGCCGTCGCGGCGCTCATCTCTCTCGCGTACCGCGTCGAGGACTTCTTCAAGACCGGCGACCGCACGGACGAAGCCGACGTGCTCAGTCGGATGAAGAAGAGCTCGTTTCTCGTCCTCGAGGATGATGCCGGCGCGCTTGCCGGTTGCGTCTACGTCGATGTTCGCGGCGACATCGGTTACTTCGGCATGCTGTCGGTCGACCCCGCGCGTCAGGGACAGGGCCTGGGTGCCCGGCTGATCGCGGCCGCCGAAGACCACTGCCGCAACGCCGGCTGCGGCGAGATGGAGCTCGAAGTCGTCAACCTGCGAACTGAACTGCCTCCGTTCTACCGCCGGTTCGGCTATGTCGAGGCGGGCACCCGCCCTTTCTTCGATCAGGAATTCGCGAAGCTCCCCTGCCATCTGATCGTGATGACGAAGTCGCTGCGGCCGGGTGCGTGACTACGGAGACCCTTCACGAAGGCCGCGACCAGCCTCCGCTAAAGTCTACGGCGGTCCGCCGAAGCCTTGTCCGCCTTCGCGCGAAGCGCTACGGCGAGACCTCGAAGCCCGTAGGGCGCAGTCGGCGAGGCACAGGCGCGCGAAGGATTCATCGGTGAGCGCCATTTCCGTGATCACTTGCAGACGTTACTAGCATGCGCCCCAGCGGCACGTTGACTCATCGCTTGAAGTACGTCGCTCTCTGGAGTCTCGGCGTGCAAGTCGCCCTGCTCGCGAGCTCGCTATACTTCTACGCCGCTCTTGGGCTGTCCGTCGCGTGGGACGGTGCCCTGTCGATCGTGCTCGTGGCCGCAGGCCTTGTGCTGGCGTGGGCCTACTTCACCGCGACGAAGTCGTCGGCCGCCGAGCAGCGCATTGCCAACGCCAGCCTGGCGATTGCTCTCCTGCTGCTGCTCAGCGCTGTCATGACGCCCGCCCAGTATGTTGCCGCTGCCCTGAATCGTCCCCTGATCGACCCGGTGCTCGCAAAGGCCGATGGCTGGCTTGGAATCGACGTATCCGAATTCGCGAGGTGGACACGAGCGCACCCCTGGATCAGCGCCAGCCTCAGTTGGGCCTACTTTACGCTGTTGTGGCAGTTCGCGCTTCTCATTCCAGTGCTGGCGATCGTCCGCGATGACGAAGCGCTCGCCGAGTATGTCTTTCACTTCCACTTCTGCTCGCTCGTCACGATCGCGACCTTTGCGTTGTTCCCGGCCGCCAGCGCCTTTCAGTATCTCGGCTTTCAGTCCACCCTGCCGCAAACACGCTTCGTCGAGCACTTCAACGGCGTGCGAGCCGGGCAGATGACGCAGCTCGTCTTCGGGCAGATGGAGGGGCTGGTGTCGATGCCATCGTTTCACGTCGCCGGCGCCTTGATGGTGACATGGGCAACACGCCGGCATCTCTGGCTGTGCGTGCCGTTGGTCGTCGTCAACACGCTGCTCAGCGCTGCCACGTTTCTTTCCGGGGCGCACTACCTGGTGGATACCGTCGCGGCTTTCGGGCTGGTCGCGGTGAGCGTCTGGGTCTGGCGTCGGCTTGGAGCACGGGCCTGGGTGTGACACAAGCCCACCATCGCGGCGGAGCCAATCCGGCACTCGCCGAACTCGTCAGTCGAGGCCGGAAGTCAGCGCGGCCTGGCCGTCAGTCGAAGATAAAGCGCGGGATCGTACCTGGCTCGCCGCCGCGCCGAACCGAGCGCGCCAAACATGCGCGACGCGGCCTGCCGAGTCCGAAGCGTGTCCTTCATGTTCGTCGAGCACGGTTCATCGTGAACCGAGCCGTCGCGCGCCCACCATGCACGACACGGCCTGGCGAGCCGCAGCGCGCCGAGCGTGCGCGTCGCGGCCTGCCGAGCCGAAGCGCGCCGAAGGCGCGCGAAGGCTGGCGGAAGCGCCTGGGAGTCGAACCCAGCCCGCCCGCACACGTGCGGCCGGCGACCGGTTTTGAAGACCGGGAGGGCCACCGGGCCCCATTCGCTTCCTCTCTTGTGCCTTCCGGCTTCAGCCGGCAGGACCCTCCGCCTAAAGGCGGAAGCCACGGCAGCTCTCAGTGTAGGGCTACAGCAACCCCCCGAATCCGGCCGTGTCCTCCAGCGTCTCGAAGACAACCGCGGCGCCGCAGTCGCGCAACTGTTCGGCCGTGAACCCGCCGGTCGCGACGCCGACCGCCACGGCGCCGACGGCCTGCGCGCACGCCACATCGTGCGGCGTGTCGCCCACGACGATCACGTCCGTCGGCGCGAATGACGGCATCCCGCATTCGGTGGCGCGCCCGAGCGCGACGGGCACGAGCGCGTTGCGATCCGGAGAATCGTCGCCAAACGCTCCACAGCGGAAGTATCGCCACAGGTCGAAGCGCTCCAGCTTGATCCTGGCGCCGTCCCTGAAATTGCCGGTCAGCAGCCCCAGAAACACATCCTCGCGCGGGTGCAGGGCGTCGAGGAGCGCGGAGACGCCAGGCAGCGTGCCATTGAAGCCCTTCCCCGGCTGCTCGATCTCCTGGCGCAGGTGCGTGACGTAACGCTCTCGGAGCCGGTCCAGCAGGTCTTCGTCGAGCTGACGGCCGAGGCGCGCCAGCGCGTCCTGGACGATGCTCCAGTCGGTGCGGCCAGCAACGGGAATACCGCCGAGCGCCTCGGTTTGCGAGCGTGCGGTCACATTGGCCGACGCGCCGACGATTTCCTCAAACGCGCGGTTCATCGCTCGCCAGCCGGCGCCGCCGGTCAGGACTAGCGTGCCATCGATATCGAACAGTACGAGCTTACCCACTCTGGAACCTCGCTTGACGTGGTCAGTCCCCTGAATCAGAATCAGCCGCAAGGGAGCCGAACATACATGAATCGTCGAGTGATCGTCGCTGCTGCGCTCATCTCTGGCATGCTCGCGACTGTTGAGCTGTCGCGAACCTACGTACTAAACGCGACCGCACAGGCGAACGCGGCGTTCACGCCGCCGCGGGGCTTGCAGAACCTGCCGATCGTCACTCCGCCCGACAACGCGCTGACCGACGGACGCATTGCGCTCGGCAAGCAGCTCTTCTTTGACACCCGGCTGTCGCGGACTCAGAAGATGTCCTGTGAAACCTGTCATGTCCCTGAGAAGGGGTGGACTGACGGGCTGGCGCTCTCGCCGAGATTCGACGGCAGCATGAATACGCGGCATTCGCCAACGCTGTATGGTGCGGCGTTCTACCCCGATCTTTACTGGGATGGGAGAGCCAAGGGGCTCGAGACGCAGATCATGGCGGCGTGGCGCGGCCAGATGGGCGCCGACCCCGACGCGATCGCCAAGGAGCTCGAGGCGCTGCCGCGCTATCGCGAGGCCTTCCAGAAAGAGTACGACGGTCCACCGACGGGCGAACGGGTCGTCAAGGCCCTTGCCTCGTTCGTTCGCACGATTCACGCCGGCGACACGCCGTGGGATCGCGCGCCTCAGGACGCGGCGTCCGCGCCAAAGACGGCGATCGGCCGCGGGTTCCAGGTGTTCTCCACCTCTGGCTGCGTGTTGTGCCATACGCCGGCGCTCTTCTCCGACACCCAGTTCCACAACATCGGCGTCGGTTCGGACAAGCCGACTCCCGATATGGGGCGAGGCAAGATCCTCTCCGACGCAGCGGTCAAGAACAACCAGCCCGTCACGCCCGACGTCGAGCGCCTGATGGGCGCTTTCAAGACACCGAGCCTGCGCGGTGTGGCGCTCAGCGGTCCCTATTTCCACGATGGCAGCGCCAAAACGCTCGACGAGGCGGTGGACCTCATGCTCAAGGGCGGGATCGACAACAAGACCAAGGACGTCCTGCTGCAGCCGCGAACACTCACAGCCGAGCAGCGCAAAGACCTGATGGCGTTTCTCACCGCGCTGACACCCGACAATAAGCCCTATCCGCGGCCACAGCCGTGGTAACCATTGGCCACTACATCCATCTCATAATCACGGTCGACGACCCATCACGATGACCGCGAAGACCACAAAGTTCAGAAGGAAGACTTTCACCGTGAAATCCTTCGCGAGCCTCGTGATCTTCGCGGCCTTCGTGAAGGGTCTCCGTTCGTGAGGTAGGTCTACCGAAACCACCCGCGCTTGATCGGCCTGAGCGCACCGGTCGCCGGCTCCAGCCGGAGCGCCCGGTGCGCCGCCCGTTTCGCAAACTCGTCGTCCGTGGTAATGACCAGCGTCGCGAATGTGCGCGCGTCGGTCACTGACGCGATGCAATCCGCGAACGCCGCGCGCGCGTCCGCCTGAAGGTCCGCGCCGGGGTGCTCGAGCACGAGCAGCGCCGGCGCGAGCGCCACGGCTCGGGCCAGGTGCATGCGCGCCCGGATGTGCGCCGGCGCCTCGCCCGTCACGTGCCGCAGCCACGCGGGTCCGTCGTTCCCCGCGCCCGCTGCTGCTTCGATCCCGCACTCCCGCGCCAGCGCTGCGACGCGAACGGCCACGTCCGGCGGTACGGGATCGATCTGCAACGTCAGCGGCATCGCCAGATTCTGCTCCACGGTCGCGCCCTCGAGCAGGACGCCTCGGGGGCTGACGATGCCGAAGCGATCGAGCGAGGCGAGCCATTCGTCGCCGCCGGCTATGTCGGCGGTCAGCTGGCCCAGCACGCGGACCTCTCCCTGATCCGGCAGGCTCGCGCCGGTTACCAGGTTGACGAGAACCTCGGCAGCACCCGCGTCGAAACCGCTGACGGCGACGCGCTCGCCCGACGCAATCGTCAGCTCCTGCAGGCGCAACGGGCGCAGGCCCTGGTAGCGCTTGTGGATGCCGGTCAGCTGCAGGGCGGGCGTCACGCGTGCGGGTTCGCCTTCCGGGCCTCGCGGCTCGATCGTCCGCGCGGTCGTCGCGCCTCGAGCGCAGCGAAATCCTCTGCCCCGAGGGTCACCCCGCCCGGACTCCAGAGCGTCCCCTCGGCGTCGGTTCGCCCCTCCTGGGGGCCATGGAAATCCGAACCGCCCGACACGGCAAGACCAAGTGCTTTGGCCAGGCGCCGATACCGTTCTTCATCGGCTGGACTGTGGTCGCGATGGCGCGCCTCGATCGCCGACAACCCGCTCGCGGCGTATGCGGGGATACGGTCGTCGGTGCCGAGGAGCCCGGGATGCGCGAGCGAGGCCAGGCCGCCCGCCCTGCCGATGGCCGCGACGACCTCGGCCACGTCCGGCCCGCATCTCGGGATGAAGGCAGGACGGTCGTTGCCGAGCAGGCGGTCGAATGCGTCCCGTCGATCGACGGCGTGCCCGGCCGCGACCAGTGCATCCGCGACGAGCGGGCGGCCCACGCTTCGGCCGCTCGACGCTGGCGTCGCCGCGAGCAGGGCGTCGACGTCGATGGCGCAGTTCAGCGTCTGCAGGCGAAGCCCGATCTCCTTCACCCGCTCGATGCGGGCCAGACGCTGCGACTGGAGAAACCGATCGAGGTACTCGTCGTCGGGGTCGAAGAAATAGCCGAGGACATGGACGTCGCGTCCACCATCGACTGCCGTCATCTCGATGCCGTCTACGAGGCGAATCCCGTGCGCGTCCACCGCCAGCGCGCGCTTCGGCCAGCCCAGCGAGGGTGTCGTGATCGGTGACGCTCATCACGCGGAGGCCGGCGTGCGCCGCGAGCGCGACGAGCGCCGTGGGACTCAACCGGCCGTCGGAAGCCGTGGTGTGAAGATGGAGGTCAATCACGGAGCATCAGGCGGTCGCGCGGTGCCGCGTCTTGCGCCTGGGCCGGGCACCTCGCTTCTGACGCTGGCGTTCCACGAGCAGCCGGTACTCGCGGATGAGAAGATCGAGGTGCGTCCGCTCCTCGTCCGCGAACTCGAGAAAAATCCGCTTGCCCTCGGAGTCCTCGAACCGTTCTCCGTACCGCTTGAAAAACTTGTGCGAGCCGCGCTCGCAGCGGATGCCGATCATGAGCGCCTGGCGGTCGCCGACACCCTTGGTCAGCTGATCCGCCCCGGCGGCGAAGAGCCCGTTGGCGGCACCCTTGAAGAAGAGGAACGTCGGCCGAGACTCGAGCTGGGGATCCTGCTGCAGGAGCTCGCGATAGCGCTTTTCGAGCGTGCCCAGATGCTCCTTCTCTTCCTCGGCCAGCTTCTGGAACACGCGCCGTCCACGCGAGTCCTTCGTCATGTTCGACGCGCGAGTATAGAACTCGAGGCCGCTCCGCTCGGTGGCGATGGCGATGCGCAGCGCGTCGCGCGCGAAGAGCAGTTCGGTCGTGCCGTCCTCGGCGTCGACCGGCTTTCCGGTCCGGCAGGCTTCGCACGTGCCGTGGATTTGCAGCACGCTCTGCCGCGGCGTGAAGTTCCGCGCCGCCGCCACTTCCTCGATGAGCGCCTCGATGTCCGAACTGAGGAACTCGAAGCTCCGGTTGCAGGTCTTGCAGATCAGGTGAAAGTGGCGCGGGTGGCGGTACGAATGCTCGAATCGAAAGCGGCCCTCGCCGAAATCGACTTTGCGCGCGATCCCGGCCTCGACCATCCACTGCAAGGTGCGGTAGATGGTGGCGCGGCTGATGCGCTGGTCTTCGCGGCGGATGAGATCGACCAGGTTGTCGGCGGTGAGGTGCCCTTCCTGGCGCAGAAAAACGTTGACGATGAAGTCGCGCTTGCCGGAACGCTTGCTGCCGGCCGGACGCAGACTGTCGACAAACGCGGTGGGAGTAGATTCCATCGGCGCAGGACTCAACCCTCGAGGCTCGAGATCACCACAAGCCTGCGCACCAGTACATGGCCGAGCCCTGAGCCTTTCTGGGGCGACCTAGGCGCTGAACGACGACCCGCAGCCGCAGGTCGACTTGGCGTTCGGATTCTTGATTGTGAAACCGCCGCCCGTGATGTTGTCGACGAAGTCCACTTCGGCGCCCTTCAGATAGCGAGCGCTGATCGGATCGACGAGCAGCTTGACGCCGTTCGACTCGATCACTGCGTCCGTCGTCTCGTCGCCTTCGCCTTCGTCAATCATCAGCCCATATTGAAAGCCGGAGCAGCCGCCCCCCTGGACGAACACCCTCAGGCCGGCAGCCATCTTGTTTTCTTCGACCAGCAGCTCCGTGATTTTGGAAGCCGCGGCCGGCGTGACGTTGATCATTCGTGGTATCTCCTGGCCCTTGCGGGCAGATATATAGGAATTATAGGGCTTGCCGACGTTTCCGGCAAGACTCCTGCACCGCGATCCCGGCGGTCGTTGAGCCCGTAAGGTATTGCAGCTGTGTAACTTATACTGCGACAGACACCCGACATCTCTCTCGAGAGACGCTACGCGAGAGTCTCGAGCACCTTCCCAGACGCGTCCTCGATGTCCTTGTGCAGGCTCGAACCGTGGGCGTCCATCGTGACGATGGCTGGAAAATCGACGACATCAAGGTGCCACATCGCTTCGGGGGTCCCGAACTCCATCAGCGAAACGCCGTCGACACGGCGGATGCACCGCGCGTAGAACTGCGCCGCACCGCCGATCGCGTTGAGGTAAACCGCCCCTGACGCCTCGAGCCCCGCCAGCGTCTTCGCGCCCATGCCGCCCTTGCCGATGACGACGCGCACGCCGTATCGCTTGATGATCTCCGCCTGGTACGGCTCTTCGCGAATGCTCGTCGTCGGACCGGCCGCCGTCACGCGCCAGCTGTCGCCGTCTTTTCCTGCCTCCTTCACCACGACCGGGCCGCAGTGATAGAGGACGCCTCCCGTCAGATCGACCGGCGGCGCATTCTTCATCAGGTGCGCGTGGACGGCGTCGCGGCCGGTGAACATGCGCCCCGAAATCAGGACGACATCGCCCACCTTGAGCGATCGCACCTGTTCGTCGGAAATCGGCGCGCTGAGCGGAATCTCGCGGCCCGTGCGCGGAAAGCCGGCCGCCAGGGCCTCCGGCGAGAGTAGCGGCACCGATGGGACCGCCGCCTCGCGGTACAGCCATGACGTGATGGCGCCGCTCGTGGCGTCGACGCGGACGCCCAGGCGGCGGAAGGCCCAGCAGTCGTAGGCGACCGACACGAAGAAGCTCGCCGGCAGCCGGTTCTGCGCGCCGATCTTGCAGCCGATGAGCGACGTCTTGCCGCCGAACCCCATCGGCCCGACGGTGAGCGTGTTGGCCGCCTCCATGATCGAATCCTCGAGCGCCGCCAGCCGCGCATCGGGATTGCGATCGTCGAGCGTGCGGAACAGCTGTTCCTTCGCGTGCGTGTAGCCGGACGTGCGATCGCCGCCGATGCACACGCCGACGGCGCCGGGACTGCATCCCTTCCCCTGCGCCTTCCACACCGCGTGGAGGATGCACTTGCGCACGCCCTCGAGCGAGCGGTCGGCGCGGCCGAGGTGGTCGAGCTCGGCCGGCAGGGAGTACTGCGCGTTGGTGTTCTCGCAGCCGCCGCCCTTGAGGATCAACTTGATCTCGATGTCGGGGTTCTCCCACTGATCGAAATGGATGATCGGTGTCCCCGGGCCGAGGTTGTTGCCGGAGTTCTCGCCGGTGATCGAGTCGACCGAGTTGGGGCGCAGTTTCCCCCGCTTCGTCGCTTCCGCAACCGCCTCGCGAATCTGCCGGCGCATCCAGATCTGGTTGGCGCCCACCGGCACCTTGACCTCGAAGGTCGGCATCCCCGTATCCTGGCAGATGGGCCCTTCGCACGAGGCGGCCTGGTCGATGTTCTGCGCGATGATCGTCATCGCCTGGCCGGCGCGCGTCGCCGGCGCCTCGGCGGCCACCGCCTGACTCATGGCCGCACGCACGTCGGGCGGCAGGTCGGTTGACGTTCTGGTGATGAGGTCCACGACGCTGTCGAAGAAGGCGGGGAGCATGAGGAAAGTATATCGGGCTCACGGGATTCAGGGCTCAGGGTTCGCGGCTCGCGACTCGCAGCTCGCGGTTGGCCCTAGCAACAGCCCGAGCCCCGAGCGCCGAGCCCCGACGCTATACTTCCATGCATGCCCCCCGCCTACCGTGTCGAACGCGATCCGCTCGGCGAGGTCCGCGTGCCGGCACAGGCCTACTACGGTGGCCAGACGGCTCGCGCCGTCACCAATTTTCCGATTAGCGGCCTCACCGCGCCGCCGGCCCTCGTCACCGCGACGATCCTCGTCAAGAAGGCCGCGGCCGAGGCCAATCGGACGCTCGGCCGGCTCTCGCCGACCCTCGCCCGGTCGATCGTCAGGGCAGCTGACGAGGTTCTCGACGGGCGGCTCCGCGACCAGTTCGTCGTCGACGTCTACCAGGCTGGCGCCGGCACTTCCCACAACATGAACGCCAACGAGGTGCTCGCCAACCGCGCCGCCGAGATCCTCGGGGAGCGCCTCGGCACGTACACGCGCGTCCACCCCAACGATCACGTCAACATGGGACAGTCGACCAACGACGTCTATCCCACGGCGACGCGGCTGGCCATCCTCTTCGTGATGCGCGATCTCATCGGGGCGGCGCGCGCGCTGTCGGACCGCCTGGCGCAGAAGAGCCAGGAGTTCTCGACGATCCTCAAGACCGGCCGCACGCACCTTCAAGATGCGGTGCCGATGACGCTCGGACAGGAGTTCGGCGGCTACGCGGCGAACATCGCTCACGCAGCAGCCGAGCTCGAACGGACCGCCGCGCAGCTCTACGAGCTGAACCTGGGCGCGACGGCCGTCGGCACCGGCCTGAACGCCGGCGACGATTACGCGCGCGAGGCCATCGCCAACCTCGCGCGCTACACCGGCCTGACGCTTCGCGGCGCTGCCAACCGCTTCCGCGTGACGCAGAGCATGGGAGACGTGCTCGCCTATTCGGGAGCGCTGCGACGGCTCTCGGTCGAGACGGCCAAGATCGCCTCCGACCTGCGCCTCCTCAGCATGGGACCGCGTGCCGGCATCGCCGAGATCCAGCTCCCCGCGGTGCAGCCGGGCTCCTCGATCATGCCGGGCAAGGTGAATCCATCGGTGCCGGAGATGGTCAACCAGGTGTGCTGCCAGGTCATCGGCTGCGACGCCGCAATCACGGCCGCGGCCGACGCCGGGCAGCTCGAGCTGAATGTCATGATGCCGGTCATCGCATGGAACGCCGTCCACGCGACGACCATCCTCGCACACGCGATGCGCGTGTTCGAGAATCGCTGCGTCAGTGGCATCACGGCTGACGCCGAGCGTGCCCGCGAGCTCCTCGATCGCAGCACGGCCCTCGCCACGGCGCTCAGCCCGTATATCGGCTACGCTCAAACTGCCGAGATTGCCAAGCTCTCGATCGAAACCGGGCGCTCGATCCGGGAAATCGTCCGCGAACGGCGGCTGATGCCCGACGAGGAGCTCGATGCGATTCTCTCGCCCGATGCGATGACGTCCCCGGGCCGCCCCGGGCACAACGTCAAACCCAGTGCCCGCCTGAAGGAAGGAAGACCGAGTCGTGAAACGAACCGTACTCGTCGCGCTGGTCGCGCTCGGACTGCTGGCGCCGGTCGAGGCCGGCCAGAACCTGCAGCAGCACGGCAAGCTGTTTCGCCCCGAAAACCTGCCCCAGCTCGAGGGCCCCGATCGCGACGTCTGGCAGCGCCCCGATCAGATCATGGACGCCCTCAACATCGCCGAAGGCAGCGTCGTCGGTGAGCTGGGCGCCGGGAGCGGCTGGTTCACGATCCGGCTCGCGAAGCGAGTGGGTCCGAACGGCAAGGTGTACGCGGAGGACATCCAGCGGCAGATGATCGAGGTCATCAGACGGCGCGTGCCCCGCGAAAACATCAGCGACAAGATCGTCGAGACGATACTCGGCGCGGCTGACGACCCGAAGCTGCCGGTGGGAGAACTGGATGCGGTGCTGATCGTCGAGGCGTACCACGAGATGGAACAATCGGTGGCGCTCCTCCGCAATGCGGCACGGGCGCTCAAGAAGGACGGAAGGCTCGGCATCGTCGAGTTCACCATGGCCGGCGGCGGCCCGGGCCCTCCGATGGACGAACGGGTCGATCCCGAGCGCGTCATCCGCGAAGCCAGTGAAGCAGGCCTGCGCCTGATCGCGAGGCCCAACATGCTTCGCTACCAGTACATGCTGGTGTTTGCGAAGGCCGACGCGACTGCGACGCGCGGCCACGAGTCCCTGAAGCAATGAGTCCGGTTCCGGCTTTTTTTGCCGGCTACCAGGCGCGCGTTGACGAATTGCTGCGGCATCTCGTCGTGACCGAGCGTGGCGCCATCGAACGATCGATGGCCTATACGCTCTTCGCGCCGTCGAAACGCGTGCGGCCGGTGCTGACACTGCTGTCGGCGGAGCTCTGCGGCGGAACCTCGACGCACCCGCTCGCCGCCGCCGCGGCCATGGAGCTCGTGCACACGTCGTCGCTCATCCTCGACGACCTGCCCGCCATGGACAACGCGGCGCTCCGGCGCGGGCGCGCGGCGAACCACCTCGAGTTCGGAGAGGCGATCGCGATCCTCGCGGCGTTCGGGCTGCTGAACCTCGCCTACGGCACGCTCGCGCGCAGCTACGATGCCGCCTCTCGCCGCGCGGCTGGCGATGCTGCTCGACGAGCGGTCGGGCACGATGGACTGATCGCGGGGCAGGCGGCCGACCTCCTCGCCACCGAACAGGAGATCGCCTTCGAGCTGCTCGAGCGTATTCATCGCGGCAAGACCGGAGCGCTCTTCAGCGCGTCGGCGGTCGCCGGCGCGCTGACCGCGGGAGCCGACGCCGACTCGATCGCGGCGCTCTCGGCGTTTGCGAAGAACCTGGGCCTCGCGTTTCAGATCATCGACGACCTGCTGGACGTGGAGGGCGACCCGTCAGAGACCGGCAAGGCGATAAAGCTGGACGCCAGAAAGACGACATTCGTGTCGTTCAGCGGTGTGGCGGGCGCGCATCAGCTCGCGGCGGAGCTGTGTCAGACGGCCGACCGCGCGCTGGCGCCATTCGGCCGGCGTGCCGACCGTCTCCGCGAGCTGTCCGCGTTTGTCGCCGCGCGTAATATCTGACGTCATGACCTCATCCCCGAGCGACGACCCTCGCGTCGACGAGCTGCGCCAGCGCCTGCGCTCGCTCGGGTATCTGGATGCGGGCGTGGACCGGTTCGTGCTCGGGCCGGCGCGAGCGGCACGCCGCCCGTCGGCGATCGCGCTGCTCGCGAGCGTGCGGGTGGGTGCCCTCGCCGCGCTTCTCCTCGGGCCCGCCGCCGCCCTGGGCCTCATCGCGCGCGTGCCGGGCCTGGTCGTCGGGCCGCGCGACGCGATTGTCGTCGCGATCTATCTCGGCGGGTTCTTCGGCGCGGCGATGACGGCGTCGACGCTTGTCGCAAGCCTCCTCGTGTCGTGGGTCGCGCGCCAGTCGGGCGGCCGGTTCGCCGAGCGGGGGCGCTGGCTGTCGCGCGTCGCAGGCGGAGCTGGTGACGCTCGGCTGCCTGGTCTATCTCACGCTCTGGTGGCAAACCCTGATCGCCGGGCTCGGCTGGTCTGCGCCGATCTGGACGCTCTCGGCCCTGGCGCTGGCCGCCGCTATCAGCCTCCTGCTGGGCCACGCCGTCACCGTCGCCTCGTCTGCGGTCATCCTGGCGGCAGCCGGAGCCACCTCCGACGCCAGGCGCGGACCGGACGCTGCATCGCCACGACCGACGGGCCGGCCATGGCGTGCGACCATCGCGGCTGGCGCGGTCGCGTTTGGTGGAGCCGCGCTGCTGCTCACGTTGTCGGCCGACTCGGTGCGAGACCCTGCACCCGCGCGCGAGGCGCTGACGGTGGTGCCGGCGGGCCTGCGCCTGCGCGTGATCGCGATCGATGGCTTCGACGCGCGCATCTTCGAGGAGCTCTCCACCGGCGGGCGTCTGCCCGCGTTGACGGCGACCGTTCTGGGCACGCGCGCGCGGCTCGAGCAGCGCGCAGGTGACGCCGGCGACCCGGCGCGTGTGTGGACGACCATCGCCACCGGTCAGCCCGCCGACGTGCACGGCGTGCAGGGGCTCGAGACGCGCCGTGTGGCCGGCATGCAGGGAAGCGTGGCAATCGCAGGGCCGTCCCCGCTTGGTCGCGCGATTCGAGGCGCGACCGATCTCGTGCGGCTGACGCGGCCGGCGATTGCCAGCGGCTCCGAACGTCGCGCCAGGACGTTCTGGGAAGTCGCGGCCGAAGCAGGACTGCGGACGTCGGTGGTCAACTGGTGGGCCACGTGGCCCGCGCCCTCGGGCGAGGGTATCGTGCTGAGCGATCGCGCCATACTCCGGCTCGAGCGCGGCGGTCCCCTTGATGCCGAGCTCTCGCCAGCCAGCCTCTACGAGCCCCTGCGCCAGCGGTGGCCGGACATCAAGACACGCGCGGCGACGCAAGCCGCAGGCGCGCTCGACTTCTCCGGCGACGACACAACGCTGGCCGTCCTGCGGCGTTCGGCCGATCTCGACGCGATTCAGCTCGCGCTGCTATCCGAGGTCACGACGCCGGGCACGGACCTCTCGGTGGTCTATCTACCCGGCCTCGACATCGCCCAGCATTCGCTGCTCAGCGGGGACCAGTCGAGCCTCGCCGCTTCGATGCTCGCCGCGCGGCTGGAGGCGGTGAAGGCGTACTATGCCGCGCTCGATCGGCTGCTCGCGCCTTTCCTGACGCCCGCGGCCGGCGAGCTCGTCTTCCTCGTCACACAGCCTGGCCGCGTGGGGGAGAACGGTGCGGCACGCCTGTCGGCTCGCGGAGCGGCCGTTCGAGCGCACGACGTGAGCGCCAGCGCGGCCACCGCCGTCGCCCCCACGGTTCTATACGCGCTCGGGATTCCGATCGCCCGAGATCTGCCCAGCGCTCCACTGCTGGAGATCTTCGACCCGCAATTCACCGCTCGATATCCCGTGCGCCAGGTGGCGACGTATGGCCGGCCGTCAGCGGGCGCCGTTTCGCGCACGGGACAGCCGCTCGATCAGGAGATGATCGACAGGTTGAGAAGCCTCGGATATGTAAGGTGACCGGCTGAGGGCAAGGAGGAGACGGAGGCAACGGGTTCACAACCGAAGGAACGAAGACGAACGGAGACGAACGAAGGATCGGTCGCGTCGCCGGCCTGGCCGGCGAGTCGTGTCGAGAGAACCCGGGGATCGCAACACGTCGAATGGGAACGTGGGGACGTGTTGCAATCCCCGGGTTCTCTCGACACGTCCCGCGCAAAGCGCGGCGCGACCGATCGCTGCAC
Source organism: uncultured Acidobacteriota bacterium (assembly GCA_963776315.1). GTDB lineage: Bacteria > Acidobacteriota > Vicinamibacteria > Vicinamibacterales > 2-12-FULL-66-21 > DATBJJ01. The sequence continues at coordinate 439,777 of CAVZMJ010000015.1, read as the reverse complement.
GTCGAATGTGCGCGGTCCGCTCCGTTCGTCTTCGTTCTTCTTCGTTTCTTCGTGTTGAAACCGTTACCTTCGTCGGCTCGGTGGATCCCCGATCACGTCTGAGAACGATCTGTCAGGGTCCAGACCGATGGAAGAACGGTCGCCGCGAGGAGAATCTTGAGGATGTCGACGCCGATGAACGGATAGAGCGCGAGCTGCAGCGCCTTCGACAGGCCGACGGGGGCGGGTGATGCGAAGAACGCGAACCACGTGAGGCCGAAGGCGAAAATCAGTGCCAGGCCGGCCGCCATGGCCATGACGGAGGTCAGATACCGCCGGTCGAAGCCACGCTCAGCGAGCCACCCGGCCACAAAGGCGGCCAGCGGGTACGCCATGAGAAAGCCGCCGGTCGGTCCGAGCAGCCGCAGAAATCCCTGCGGGAGTACCGCGCTCGTGGCGAAGACCGGCAGGCCGGCGATGCCAGCCAATAGATAGATGATCTGGCTGGCCATCCCGAGCCGGGCGCCGAGCGCCGCGCCGCCGACGAGCACAATCATCGGCTGCAGCGTAAACGGCACTGGCGTGAACGGCAGCGGAATGCTGACCTGCGCGGCAACCGCGGTCAGAACGGCGACGAAGAGAACGGCTGCAACGCGAATGGCGCCCGACATGTCGGTGCGCGAGGAAACCGTCGTCAGGAGCGTCGTGCCGGTGCTGTAAGCCATGCGTCTCTGAGTCTCTCGTCGTCTTCGTCGCGGTGTACGTTGTTGAACTGGGAGTGCGGCCACGCCCATCGGCGCGGCACGGCCATGGCCAGCGATCTTACTGTATGCACACAGCACTGACAATTGCGGGCAGCGACTCGGGCGGCGGGGCGGGAATCCAGGCCGATCTCAAGACGTTCGCCGCGCACAAGGTCTTCGGGACCTCTGCCGTCACCGCGGTCACGGCCCAGAACACCCTCGGCGTGACGATGTGGCGGGCGGTGGCGACCGATCTCGTCACGGCGCAGATCGAGGCCGTGGCGGGCGACATCGGCGCCGATGCCGTCAAGATCGGCATGCTCGCGAGCGCGGCCATCGTCGAGGCCGTGGCCGCGGCAATCGCTGAGCTCGACCTTCCCCATGTGGTCGTCGATCCGGTGATGGTGGCCAAGGGCGGCGACCGGCTGCTCGAGGAGGAGGCGGTGGCGGCGATCCGCACCGAGCTGCTGCCCCGCGCGCATATCGTGACGCCGAACGTCCCCGAAGCCGAAGTGTTGTCTGGGGTCACCATCCGATCGATCGATGACATGCGGACCGCGGGCGAGCGGATCCTGAAGCTCGGTCCGCGCGTCGTACTTGTCAAGGGTGGTCACCTGGACGGACCGGAGTCAGTGGACGTCGCGTGTACCGCACACGACACCTTCGAGCTGCGCGGGCCAAGAATCTCGACCAGGCACACTCACGGAACAGGCTGCACGCTCTCGTCGGCAATCGCCGCCAACCTCGCGCTCGGCCTCGACGACCACGCCGCGCTCACCCGGGCGCGCGAGTACCTCGAGGGCGCGATTCGCCATGCGCCAGGCATCGGACACGGGCACGGGCCGCTCGCCCATTTCTGGCGGCTATACTAGGGTGGATTCAGATGGTTCAGGGTTCAGGGTTCATGGTTCATGGCAGGGCCTCGAAACCGTCGAACCCTGAACGTTGAACCTTGAACCTTGAACCTTGAACCCTGAACCCTGAACCCTGAACCATGAACCGCTTTCAAATCACCGCCGACCCGCTCAACGCCGAGGCCATCGTGGCGGCGGTGTCGTCGTCCGGCTGCGGTGCGGTCGCGACCTTCATCGGGCTCGTACGGGATCACAATGCGGGGCGCCGCGTGGAATGGCTCGATTACGAGGCCTATCCCGCGCTGGCGGTGAAGACGTTCGAGCGGATCGGTTCGGAGGCCGCCGCGCGCTGGCCATCCGTCGCACTTGCGATTCATCACCGCGTCGGCAGGATTGCCATCGGCGAAGCGAGCGTCGTCATTGCCGCCGCCTCACCGCACCGTGCTGATGCGTTTGCGGCGTGCCGCTATGCGATCGAGCGGGTCAAGCAAATTGCCCCGGTATGGAAGCACGAGCACTTCGAAGGCGGAGACGTCTGGGTCGAAGGGGCCACGGCAGATCCCGACGACGAGGCGGCGAAACAGGCCGCGTACGAACGATCATGTTCGTAACCGTCCGGCTCTTCGCCCGGCTGCGCGAGCTCGCAGGAACCTCCGAGGTGCGGCGGGAGCTTCCCGATGGCGCGGTCGCCCGGACGGCGTGGGAGTCGCTCGTCCGCGACCACGCGTCGCTGGCCGAGTTCGAGCCAGTGATCTCGTGCGCCGTCAACGAAGAGTACGCACGCTTGACGACGCCGCTCCGTCACGGAGATGAAGTGGCGTTCCTGCCGCCCGTGTCGGGCGGGTAGCGCCGCGATTGTGTGGCTTCCGGCCTCAGAGCGTGTGAAACATGGTCGTAACGTCCGCCTTCAGGCGGACTGGTCGAGGCCGGCTGAAGGCGGACACTACGAATGGTCGATTGCTTCACAAGCTCTATGGGGCGGAAAGCGAAACGATAGAGGAATGCCGACAGGTTGCACATGCTCGACAAGTTGACAGCAGCAGAATCGCGCTATGAACAGTTGATGGCGGAGATGGCCGACCCGGCCGTCCAGGCCGATACGGTCAAGTTCCGTACGCACTCCAAAGAGCTCTCGGAGATGCAACCGCTCATCGAGCATTTCCGCGAGTACAAGGATGTGGCCGGGCAGATCGCCGCGACCGAAGAGCTGATCAAGGATGCCGACATGCGCGAGCTGGCGTACGAGGAGCTGAAATCGCTCCAGTCGCGGCGTGACACGCTCCTTGCCGAACTGAAGGTCCTCCTCGTCCCCAAGGATCCGAACGACGCGAAGAACGTCGTCCTCGAAATCCGCGCCGGCGCCGGTGGCGACGAAGCGGCGCTCTTCGCGTCCGACCTCTTCCGGATGTATTCGCGGTATGCCGAACGACAGGGTTGGCGCCTCGAAATCCTGAACTTGAGCGACACGGGCGTCGGCGGGACGAAGGAAGTCACGGCGCTCATCGAAGGCAAAGGTGTCTACGGCCGGCTGAAGTACGAGAGCGGCGTGCACCGCGTGCAGCGCGTGCCGGCGACGGAAGCGAGCGGGCGCATCCACACGTCGACGGCGACAGTGGCCGTGCTGCCCGAGGCCGAGGAAGTGGACGTCCAGATCGACGCCAAGGATTTACGAATCGACACATTCTGCTCGAGCGGGCCCGGCGGCCAGAGCGTCAATACCACCTACTCCGCCGTCCGTATTACCCACCTCCCGACGGGCGTCGTCGTCTCGCAGCAGGACGAGAAATCGCAGGTCAAGAACCGTGCGAAGGCGATGAAGGTCCTCCGCTCGCGGCTCTACGACATCGAGATGCGTCGGCAGCAGGATGCCATCGCGAAAGATCGGCGCACACAGGTCGGGACGGGTGACCGCTCCGAGAAGATTCGGACCTACAACTTCAAGGAGAACCGAATCACCGACCACCGGTTCGGCTACAGCATGTATCAGCTCACGAACGCGCTCGATGGCGACATCCACGAGTTGATCGACCAGGCGGTCATGCACTTTCAGTCAGAGACATCACACTGAAATGCTGAGCGCTGAATGCTGAATGCTGAAGTCAAGACGAAAGCCAGAAGTGCACTCCGTACACCAGCGGATCGCTGACGCCCGGCAGGCGCTCGTACGCGCGGGGCTCACGGTCGAGAACGCGCGACTCGACGCCGAGGTGCTGGCGCGGCATGCGCTCGGCTGGGACCGGGCGCGCCTCCTGACCGATGGGCGCGATCCGATGCCGCCCGACGTCGACCGGCGCTTCTCCGCGCTCATCGAGCGGCGCGCCACGCGCGAGCCGGTGGCCTTCATCACCGGCCATCGCGAGTTCTGGGGGCTGGACTTCGAGGTCTCGACCGACGTTCTCATCCCCCGCCCGGAGACCGAGCTCATCGTCGAGGCGGTCTGCGAGCGCAGAAACCGTGGACGAAGCGTGCGGACGATAGTCGACGTCGGCACCGGCAGCGGGTGCCTCGCGATCGCCCTGGCGCGCGAGTTTCCGGATGCGAGGGTCGTCGCCATCGACATCTCCGCCGCGGCGCTCAACGTCGCGGCCAGGAACGCGGCGCGGCATCAGGTCGAGCGCCGGGTCACGTTCGTCCGTGGCGACCTGCTCGAGCCCGTGCGGGGACCAGTCGACGTCATCGTCTCGAATCCCCCCTATGTGCCATCCGGCGTCGAGCTGTCACCTGACATCGTGCGGTTCGAACCTCCGGTAGCGCTCTACTCCGGGCAGGACGGGCTGACCCTCGTGAAGCGCCTGGTCGGTGATGCCCGATCGCGCCTGACCGACGACGGACTCTTCGCCGTCGAGTTCGGACTCGGACAAGACGATGACGTGCGGGCGTTCGCGCGCGAGGCAGGCTGGCGGGATGTGGCCGTCAAAGAGGACCTCCAAGGCATCCCGCGCGTGGCGGTGATGATGAAGTGAGCGTCCCAGCTTCAGCTTTCAGCTCTCAGCTCTCAGCTTCAGCTTTCAGCTCGAAGCCTCGGAGAGCACGCAGGATTTGACTGAGATCTCGCGCTTTTAGCTGAAAGCTGACGGCTGAGAGCTGACAGCTGGAGAAGTTATGCCCGACTGCCTCTTCTGCAAGATCATCGGCGGACAAATCCCGGCCGCGATCGTGTTTCAAGACGACCGCCTCGTCGCCTTCAAGGACATCAACCCGCAGGCGCCCATGCACGTACTCGTCGTGCCACGCCGGCACGTCGCGAGCCTCAACGACTTGACGTTGGAAGACGACGGGCTGGTGGGAGAGATGGTGCGGCGCGGCGCCGCGCTTGCCCGCGAGCACGGGCACAGCGAACGCGGCTTCCGCACGATCTTCAACTGCAACGCCGACGCAGGCCAGACGGTCTTCCACATCCACCTGCACGTCCTCGGCGGGCGGACGCTGGCGTGGCCGCCGGGCTGACAGCAAGGGTGCTAGGGTGCGAGGGTGCCTGGTCCCGGTGCTTAGGGTGCCAGAGTGCCAGAGTGCCAGAGTGCCAGGGTGCCCGGTGCTTAGGGTGCTGGGGTGCGAAAGTGCCGGGTGCCTGTGCTTGGAGATATGTCGGACTTGCCGGACTCGGTACCGCCTATCGCACCCTAGCACCCGGCACCCTAAGCACCGGGCACCAGGCACCCTCGCACTCTGGCACCCTAAGCACCGGGCACCCTCGCACCCTGGCACTCTGAACGGCTACTCCCCCGCCAGCAAGTACTGCCCCCGTCCCGCCTCGCGCGCGAGGAAGAAGTCCACCGCGCGGTAGCCGCGCGCGAAGTAGTGCTGGAAGATCCCGCGCGTCGACATCCGCCAGTCGTGGGCGAGCTGGGGATCGCGCTCCAGCATCTCTGAGAAGCCGACAGGAATCTCAACGAGCACCCGTCGCGCGTCAATCGATAGATCGGCCGGTCCCGGTTGCAGCCACGGCTCCCAGGAACGCGACGGATTGACGACAGGCGCGCCCGCGACCGAACGGTCTCGCACCACTGGTCCGCCGAGTGCTCCGATTCGTCGCTCGACGTGCGGCTCGCGGAGCCGCCACTCGGCGACGAAGCGATCGGTCGGCGTCCCGCTGTGCAGCGGGCTGCTCGACTCCCCGTAGATGTTCTCTTCGTACTCCTCGACGACGATCCCGAGCTTGGCGAAGTTCAAGTGGGCGTTGGCAGCCTGGAGCGGATCGTAGGTCCACTCGATGAGGTCGATGCCCATCTCGAGCGCGGCCTGACGCTGCGCGAGCTTCAGTCGCGCGCCGAGGCCCGCGGCGCGCAGCTCGGGCGTCACGCCCAGCATGTGCGACCACTGCGTCGGGCGTCCGTCCTTGATCCCGGGCATGGAGTACACGAACCCGCGCATGCTTCCCCCATCGTCGAACGCGCCGAGCAGGATGCCTCCGCGCTTGATCGAGACGATGAGGACGGGCGGCGGGACGACATCCTCGGCGTCGGTGTACCCCCAGACGGTCTTCTCGAGGGCGGCAACCTGGCGGCACTCCTCGAGCGTCGTGAGTGGACGGATGTGCATCAGAGCAGCGCCGGCAGTTCGCGCAGCGATCGGATGACGGGCACGTCGTCGGGGCAGGCCTGCGCGTGGCCGACGCCCGCGGACCGCGAGACGAGCACCGCGCGCATGCCGAGCCCGCGGGCGCCCTCGATGTCGGCCGGCAGGCTGTCGCCGACCATCACGGCTTCGTGCGGCTGGGCCGCCACCTCGCGAAGCGCCGCTTCGAAGATGCTCCGGTGCGGCTTCATGTAGCCGTGGTCGTAGGACGAGACCGCGGCGGTGAAGATCCCCTCGAGCCCGAAGTGCGTCTGAAACGACGTCAGGGAGCGCTGCGTGTTCGAGATGAGTCCGATCTTGAGGCCGGACGCATGGAGCTCGCGCAGCACGTCCGGCACGTCCTCGTACATCTCGAAGTGATGGCACGCGGACCACTCGTCGTAGATCTCCCGCGCGGCGCGCTCGACGCCCGCGCCTGTACCGCCCATCGCTTCGATGATGCGCATCGTGTACTGAACGAAGATCTCCGGATCGTAGACGTCGCCGCTCGTTTCGAGATGCGACGACGCCGAGAGCACCGCGCGGCCGAACGCCTCGGCGTCGACCGTGACGTCGTGCCGCGCGCAGAAGTCGCGGTAGCCGACACCCTGAAAGGTCGGGCCAGGGTAGATCAGCGTGAAGTCGACGTCGAAGAAGACGGCGCGGGTGGCAGGCGGCTTTGTCTGCATTACTCAATGCTCGCGGGGCCCCACCCCCGCTCGCTCTCGCGCGGCGACTACGTGCCGCGCTCGGGCCGCAGGCGCTGCTGACTTCGAACGCTTGCTCACCTGTGAAGGACAGCCCAGCACGCTCCTTCATTGCGGGCCCGCAATCGCCACCGCCGCACGCTCCGGGTGCAGGAGCTCGGCGGCGGCCGCGCGGACCTCGTCCAGCGTGACGGCGCGAATGTCGTCGGCCAGGCGGCGATCGTAGTCGAGACCGAGGCCGAACTGCTCTTCCGATTGCAGGAACGACGCGATGCCGGCGTTGGTCTCGAGCGTGCGCGGAATCGAGCCGATCAGGAACTGCTGCGTCTGGGCAAGCTCTTCGGCGGTCGGCCCGTCCTTCCCCATCGAACGCACTTCCGCATCGATGGCCTCGAGCGTGCGGCCGACGTTGTCGGGATCGACCCCGGCGCGCACGATGAGCGGCCCCACGCCGACGCTCGGATCGAGCGAGCTGAACGCGTAGTACGCCATCCCCTGCCGTTCACGGATGTTGTCCCCGAGGCGTCCGCCGAGGCCGAACTGCCCGAGGATGTTGTTCATCACGAAGTACGCGTCGTAGCGCGGGTCGAGGCGCCGAATCGCGGTAAACCCGTAGGCGATGTCCGACTGCGCCTTCCCGGGAAGATCGATCGTGCGCTGCCGGCGGGCGCCCTCGATGTCGGCCGGGAGCGGCGACGGGAACACCGGATCGTCGGGCAACGCGCCGGACCAGCCGTCGAGCTCGACGGCGGCGCGGCTCAGCGCGTGTTCGGCGGCCACGTGACCGACGATCGCCAGCGACAGGGCTGCGGGCCTGAACCGCTCGGCGTGAAACGCCACGAGATCGGCGCGCGTGATGCGCCCGACGCTCTCGACCGTTCCCTTGGCGCGTCGGCCGTACGGATGCGACGCGCCGTACAGCATCTCGAACAGCGTCTCGACCGCGCGCACCGACGTACTGTCCTCGTCCAGGCGGATCGCCGACACGCAGTCGGTCTGCCGCTTCGACACTTCCTCCGCGGGGAATACCGGGTGACGCACGATGTCGAGGACAATCGCCAGCACGTGATCGACATCCTCCGCCAGGCAGGTGCAGCTGACGATTGTCGCGTGTCGAGACGTGGCGATCCGAAGCGAGACGCCACGATCGTCGAGCTCCTCTGCCAGCATCTCGGCCGTCCGATGCGCCGTTCCGCGGTCGAGGACACGCCCGACCAGCGAGGCGAGGCCCAGCCGGTCGGACGGTTCGTGAACGCCACCCGCCCGGACGGTCGCGTTGATGGTCACGGCCGGCGTCATCGGCGTTTCCTGGACGATCACGACTGCGCCGCTGTCGAGCACGGTTCGGACCGGCGACAACCCGCGCGCCACTGCCGTGGTCACGACGGTGTCTCTCCGATCGACACGGGCTGGAACCAGCCGACCGTTCGGTTCGAAGGCAGCAGCCGCCGGCGCGCGACGTCGGACACCTCGGCCGCGGTGACACGCGCCACGCGCGACTGAAGCTCCTCGAAGTACCCGGGCCCGGTCACCGTGTCGAAGTAGCCCAGCTGGTGCGCGATGTTCGTGACGCTGTCGGTCTCGAAGACGAACCGGGCGCGAAGCTGACGACGGGCGCGCGCCGTCTCGTCTTCACTCACGCCGTACTCGCGAACGTTGTCGAGCACGGCGCCGGCCGCCGATTCGAGCGCGGACAGCCCGACGCCCTGCGTCGCCGTCAGCGAAATCGTGTACAGGAACGGCTGCGCCGTGGGCACGAGGACGCCCGACACGTTCGAGGCCAGCGATCGCTCGACCAGGTTGGTGTACAGCCTCGCCTTGCGTTGCGGCGGGGCGCCGCGGAAGCTGGACCACAGATTCATACCCTTGGCGCCCGTCAGGACGGCGTCGAGCACCAGCATCGGAAAGAAATCCGGGTCCGTCGCCGCGGGCGCATGCCAGGCGAACTTGAGGTACGCGGTCGTCCCCGGCCGCTCGACGACGACCCGGCGCTCGCCGATCTGCGGCGGCTCGACGATCGAGATCCGCGGCGGCGCCGGTGCGGAGGGAATGGCGCCGAGCATCTTCTCCACGCGGCGCAGCACGTCATCCTCGTCGACGTCGCCCGCGACGACGAGCGTCGCGTTGTTCGGAATGTAGTAGCGGCGGTAGTGGCCGTAGAGGTCGTCGCGGGTCATCGACTGCAGGTCCGGCAGCCACCCGATGGTCGGATGACGGTAGGGATGGGCGCGAAACGCCATCGCCGTCACCTCCTGGTCGAGGAGCTGGTCGGGATCGTTCTCGCCGCCCTGGAGCTCGGAGATGATGACCGTGCGCTCCGACTCGCAGTCCTCGGGCTCGTAGAGCCCGTTGGCCATGCGCTCGGCCTCGATGAACAGCAGCTGATCGAGCGCGTCGCGCCCGGCTGTCTCGAGGTAGGTCGTCTGGTCAATCCACGTGTAGCCGTTCCACGTTCCCCCGAAACGCTCGACGAGGCCCTTCATCTGCTCGCGAGGGATGTTGCGCGTGCCCTTGAAGTTCATGTGCTCGACCCAGTGGGACGCGCCAGTGAGGCCCGCCGCCTCATCGCGCGAGCCGACGCGATACCAGCACCAGACCGACACGAGGGGTGCCGTGTGAACCGGACTGACCAGAACCTTCAGTCCATTGTCCAAGTGCGCCTCGCGGACGGCGAGTGTCGGAGCGGGCGCGACAGGTGAAGTCCCCACGTTGTCCATTATACAGGCCGCTTTTCCGAGCGTTTTTGAAGCTCATCCAGGTCACGCGCCGCGAAACGTCTACCATTTCCGTGTGGCCTCGACCTTGCAGCGTGAGGTTCGTGCGGCCAAAGCGCGGCCCGTGAGAAGATCGGGCGCCCATCGGGCAGCCGTGAGCAGGATATTGGACGTCAAGGAGCAGAAATCATGATCAGCAGGACAGTTGTCGCCTTGTCGATTGCCGCGTTCGCGGTCGCGAGTACGGCATCAGCGCAGGAGAATGCCACTCTTACGCTGAGGTCGGGTGAGCGCCTGTCAGGTCAGCTGATGGACCTTGGCGGCGTCGGGTTCACCGTCAGGATTAACGATCAGGAACGGCGGATACCGGCGAACGACGTCGCGGTCATCGACTTCACGGGAGGCGGGACCTCTCAATCGGACTGGGACCGGTTGAGCAGCGGACAGTTCGCCGTCCTCAAGGACGGTCAGATCGTCACCGGGCAGCTGACCGACATCGGCGGCTCGTCGCCGCTGCGGCTGTCGTTCAGCGTCAACGGCGCCAACCGTGACATCCAGTCGAACGCCGTAGCGCGCATCGTGCTCGCGCGGCCGAACGACGTGCCGGCGACGTCTACCCCCTCAACGCGCCTCAACCGACCGGCGCGACCGGCATCATGGTGCCGGCGCGGCAGCGATGGACGGCGACGGGCCTCACCGTGCGACGAGGCGAAACGCTGACCGTCAACGCGAGCGGGGAAATCCGGTTTGCGGCGGCCGCGAACGCCAAGGCCTCGGCGAACGGCTCGAGCGAGCGCGCCGCGGACAACCCGCTTCCGAACGCACCCGACGGGAACACTCATCGGACGCGTCGGCAACGGACAGCCGTTCGCGATCGGTTCGCAGACCAGCTTTCAGGCGCCCGCCGCCGGCCAGCTGTTCCTCGGTGTGAACGACACCAACCTGGACGACAACGATGGGTCGTTCCAAGTTCGAGGTCCAGCAGAGCGCTGTGCGCCGCTAGGGTCACGGATTCGAGTGCTTGCGGGACACGCGATTGCAGGGATCACGATCTGACGGGACGCGGATCACGCGGACGTGCTTTGACGAGAGCCGAAGATCGGCCCGGATCCGCGTGATCCGCGTCCCGTCCTAGCTGGATCCGCGAGATCCGCGTCCCGTCAAACCGTGATCCGCGAGATCCGCGTCCCGTTTGATCCATGCCGATCGCCCCGACGGGGCGCCTCGGACCTCCGTATCCCATCCGCGATCCGCTTCTTCCTCCCCTCCGCGATCCCGAACTACAATGAAGGGATCACATGGCGGACTGGAAAGACACGCTCAACCTCCCGCGCACCGACTTCCCCATGAAGGCGAACCTGCAGACCGCCGAGCCGCAGGCCCTCGCCCGATGGAAGGAAATGGGCCTGTACGAGCGCATTCGGGAGGCTCGGCGCGGGCGCCCGAAGTTCGTCCTGCACGACGGGCCGCCCTACGCGAACGGCAAGATCCACATCGGCACGGCGATGAACAAGATCCTCAAGGATCTCGTCGTCAAGACGCGCACGATGGAAGGGTTCGACGCGCCGTACGTCCTCGGCTACGACTGCCACGGACTGCCGATCGAGCTGCAGGTCGACCGCGAGCTCGGGCCGAAGAAGCGCGAGATGTCGTTGGCCGATTTCCGGCGCGCCTGCCGCGCGTACGCCTCCCGCTTCATCGACGTCATGAGCGGCGAATTCCAGCGCCTGTGCGTCTTCGGCGACTGGGACCACCTCTACCTGACGATGGACTTCAGGTATCAGGCGGCGATCGCGCGGGCCCTGGGCAAGTTCGTCGAACAGGGGCTCGTCTACAAGGGCAAGAAGCCCGTCCACTGGTGCATCCACTGCCGCACGGCGCTCGCCGAGGCTGAGGTCGAGTACGAGGACCACTCGTCGCCGTCGATCTACGTCGAGTTCCCGCTGGCCACCGCGAGCAGCGACACCATCGGTGCGCGCGTGCCCGCGCTCGCGGGGCGGCCGGTGTCGGTGCTCATCTGGACGACCACGCCGTGGACGATCCCGTCGAATCTGGCGATCGCCTTCCACCCCGACTTCGACTACGCCGCGTACGAGGTCGACGGGCGCGCCGTCATCCTCGCCGAGACGCTCGCGCCGAGCGTGGCGCAGGCGACCGGGCGGACGCTCGGCGAGCCGGTCGCGAAGATGAAGGGGGCCGAGCTCGAGCACTTGCGGTTCGAGCACCCGCTCTACACGCGGGATTCGGTCGGCGTCCTCGCCGAGTACGTGACGCTCGAGCAGGGCACCGGCGCCGTGCATACCGCGCCGGGACACGGCAGCGACGACTTCGCGACGGGCGTGAAATACGGGCTCGAGATCTACGCGCCGGTGGGGCCGGGCGGACATTTCCTCGACACGGTCGAGCTCTTCAACGGCCAGCGCGTGTTCGACGCGAACCCGGTGATCGTCAAGGCTCTCGAGACGCGCGGCCGACTCTGGCACCACGAAGCATTCCAGCACTCGTACCCGCACTGCTGGCGCTGCCACAACCCGGTCATCTTCCTGGCCACGTCGCAGTGGTTCATCCGGATGGACGGAACACTTGGCCGTGCCGAGTTGTCGTCGGACCAGGGGCACGTCGCTCGAGTCGGCAGCGCCCGCGGCCCGAGCGAGCGCGAACGCGCGAGCAGGAGGATGCAGACACGACTGTCACGCTGAGAGAAGCCGCCCTGCAGGCGGTCAACCGTGATGTCGAATGGCTGCCGTCATGGGGACGCGAGCGCCTCTCGAACATGATCGCGAACCGTCCCGACTGGTGCATCTCGCGGCAGCGCGCCTGGGGCGTCCCGATTCCGGCGCTCGACTGCACGACGTGCGGCGAAGCGATCCTGACCCCGGCGCTCGTCGAGCGCGCCGCCGGCGTCTTCGACGTGCACGGCGCCGACGCCTGGTACGAACGGCCTGATCGCCGAGTTCGTCCCTGACGGACTGACGTGCCCGTCGTGCGGCGGCACCGCGTTCGAGCGCGAACGCGACATCCTCGACGTGTGGTTCGACTCGGGATCGAGTCACGAGGCGGTGCTGCCCTTCCGCCCCGAACTGACGTGGCCGGCCGACCTGTACCTCGAGGGCAGCGATCAGCACCGCGGCTGGTTCCAGAGCTCGCTGCTCGTCGGCCTCGGCACGCGCGGCCGCGCCCCGTTCAACCAGGTCGTCACGCACGGCTTCGTCGTCGACGAAGACGGCAAGAAGATGTCGAAGTCCCTCGGCAACACGATCCTCCCGCAGGACATCATCAAGGAGAGCGGCGCGGAAATCGTCCGCCTCTGGGTCGCGATGGTCGACTACCGGGAGGAAGTCCGGCTCGGCAAGCAGATCATCGCCCGTGTCGTCGAAGCGTACCGGAAGATCCGCAATACGCTCAGGTACCTGGCGTCGAACCTCTACGACTTCGATCCGGTCGATCGTGTGCCGCTCGAGCGGATGGAGGAAGTCGATCGCTATGCGCTCGCGCGCTACGCCGCCACTGCGAGGATCGTGGTCGACGCCTACGCGCGCTACGACTACCCGACGATCTTCCAGACGATCAACCAGTTCACGACGGTCGATCTGAGCGCCTTCTACGCCGACGTCTCGAAGGATCGGCTGTACACGTTCGGGGCTGCATCACTGGAGCGGCGCTCGGCACAGACCGCGATGTACACCGTCGCCGACGGCCTGGTCCGGCTGCTCGCGCCGATCCTGCCGGTGACGACCGACGAGCTCTGGCGGCACCTGCCGGGCAAACGCGAAGCGTCGGTGCACATGGCGGAGTTCCCGCAGGTCGGAGATCTTGCCCGGATGCGGGACGAGGCACTCGAGGCGCGCTGGGACGTGCTCCTCGATGCGCGGTCGGCGGTCAATGCCAAGCTCGAAGTCCTGCGGGAAAAGAAAGCGATCGGGAGCTCGCTGCAGGCGGCGGTCGTCATCGACGTCGACGACCCGTCAGCCGCGGCACTGCTCAAGCGGTACGCCGCGTCGCTGCCGATGCTCTTCATCGTGTCCGGCGTCGTGCTCGGTCCCGGCGCTGCAGGGGCTCAGCCTTTGGCGGACCAGGCGCGGCCCGAGACGCCCGCTGACGGCTCGACACGGGCGTGGACGATCGACGCCTCGCCTGCGCATGGCGAGAAGTGCCCGCGGTGCTGGCGCGTCGTGCCGGAGGTTTCCTCGGCCGCTGAGAGTCTCGCACTGTGCGAACGCTGCGTGGATGCCATGACGGCCGGAGGGGTTGCCGGATGATGCCCGATCAAAACCCCGATCCGCCGCTTGTCCCGAGCGCCGTCGGGCGGGCCTGTCCCGAGCGCCGTCGAGGGACCTGTCCCGAGCGCCGTCGAGGCGCCCGTCCCGAGCCCCGTCGAGGGACCTGTCCCGAGCCCCGTCGAGGGGCCTGTCCCGAGCCCAGTCGAGGGGCCTGTCCCGAGCACCGTCGAGGGACGCTCGTACGCACGGCCGACAGAGCTGATGATCATGGCGGCCATCGTCGTCATCGACCAGTTGACGAAGGAGATCGTCCGCCGGACGCTGCCGCTCCAGGGAGAGCCGGCCCAGGTCATCCCCGGGTTCCTGGACCTGACGCACGTGCAGAATACGGGAGCGGCGTTCGGCCTGCTCAACGCCGCCGATTTTCCCTACAAGGCGGCCGTGATGATCGGCATCGCGGGCATGGCGCTCATCGCCATCGCCGCCTACGCGACCCAGCTCGGCTTCCACGAACGGCTCGCGCGTCTCGGACTCGCGCTCATCCTCGGCGGCGCCTTTGGCAATCTGATTGACCGCGCGGTCTTCGGTCACGTGGTGGATTTCGTCGACGTCTACTGGGGAACGGCACACTTCTGGGCCTTCAACGTCGCTGACGCCGCCATCACCATGGGCGCCATCCTCGTCCTCCTCGATATGATCGGCCTCGGACGCAGCCATGCATCCCATCCTGTTTGAGATCGGCGGGTTCCCCGTCTACACGTACGGCCTGCTGCTGGCAGCCGCCTATCTGCTGGGTCTCCAATTCGCCCTGGTCAGGGCGCGGGCCCGGGGCCTCGATCCCAACCGGATCATGGACCTCGGGATCTGGATCATCGTCAGCGCCCTGGTCGGCGCGAAGCTGATGCTGCTCATCGTCGAACGCGACAAGTTCGGGTGGAACTGGTCGGAGATCGTCAACCTGTTTCGCTCGGCGGGAGTGTTCTACGGCGGCCTCATCGCGGCCGTCGCCGTCGCCCTGTGGTACCTGCGGCGTCACCGCATGCCGATGTGGACCGTCACCGACGTCTTCGCGCCCGGCATCGCACTCGGCCACATCGTCGGCCGGCTCGGCTGCCTGTTTGCCGGCTGCTGCTTCGGCAGGCCGACCACGATGCCGTGGGGCATCACGTTCCACAGCGAGTTTGCCGCGCAGAATGTCGGCACGACGCTCGGAATTCCCCTGCATCCGACGCAGCTGTACGAAGCCGGAGCGGAGCTGCTGATCCTGGCCGTGCTGCTCCTGACCGAACAGAAGGGCCGCCCATATCCCGGCCGCACCTTCTGGACCTACATGCTGCTCTACGGTGTCTCGCGCTTCATCATCGAGTTCTATCGCGGCGACTCGCGGGGCACCATCGACATCCTGTCGACGTCGCTGTCGACGTCGCAGTTCGTCTCGCTGTTCATCGTGCCGGTGAGCGTGGTGATGCTGGCACTCCTTCGCGGACGCATCGGCCCGGCACCGGCGGACGCCGCCTCGCGGCGCGCCAGGGCGGCTTAGGAGATTTACGGACTTGTCACGGCAAGCCATCACGAAGAATGCGATGATCGCGATGATCACGAAGGACAACGGCACATGTGCTTCGCGAGCTTCCGACCTTCGCGATCTTCGTGAGCCCAGCGTGGCAGCCAGACGCTAGAAGCTATCTCATAAACGTGACGCTCGTTCCAAGTCGCGAGCGAGCTTGGCGAGCGAGCCACGCGAACGGAGCGCGCCGGCGAAGCGGCGCGCGAGAGCGCGTGTAGGGGAGTCCGAGGGGCGAAGCCCCTCGGAAAAGACTAGTGCCAACCACACGCACCGTCGAAGTCGACCCCGAGCATGACGGCGCCCGTCTCGACAACTTCCTGACCGCGGTCCTGCCGGAGCAGTCGCGCTCGCAGCTCCAGCGGCTGATCAAGGACGGCCGGGTCACCGGCGCGGTAGAGGCGCTGCGGCCCAGCACGGCGGTGCACACAGGCCAGCAGTACGCCATCGATATTCCCGAGCCGTCACGCGCCACTCCAGAGCCCGAAGCGCTGCCGCTGCGCATCCTCTTCGAGGATCCCGATCTCGTGGTGCTCGACAAGCCAGCCGGAATGGTCGTTCATCCGGCGGCCGGCCACGCGAGCGGGACCCTGGTCAACGCGCTGCTCCATCACATCACCGACCTGAGCGGCATCGGCGGCGAGCTGCGTCCGGGCATCGTGCATCGGCTGGACCGCGGTACGTCCGGCCTGATGGTCGTGGCCAAGCACGATCCTGCGCATCAGGAGCTCTCGCGTCAGTTTCGCGACCGCGAGGTCGAGAAGGAGTACGTCGCGCTCGTGTGGGGCGTCGTCCAGGCGGGACGTCGCATCGACGCCGCCATCGGACGCGACGAGAAGGACCGGCAGAAGATGTCGACGCGGGCGCGCCGCGCGCGCAGCGCAGTAACGCGCGTCACGTGGGCCCGTCACTTCAAGGGCGTGTCGCTGCTCAAGGTCGCCATCGCCACGGGCCGGACCCATCAGATTCGCGTGCACCTGAGCGCGATCGGACATGCTATCGTGGGCGATGCCGTCTACGGCGGCGTCCATCGCCGCGTGCCTCCGGACCTGCGCGCCGTGATGCGCCTCGAGCGGCCGTTCCTCCACTCGGCCAGACTCTGCTTCACGCATCCGACCGACGGACGCCGGGTCGAGTTCGACTCGCCGCTGCCACCGGACCTCGAGTCGGTGATCGACGAGATCGCGGAAACACAGGAGGGGACGCAGGATGAGTGACGTCGCCGTGGTCTCGAGCGAGCGCGTGTTCGACGGGAAGGTCTTCGAGGTCGATCGGGATCGGGTGCGGATGCCGAACGGGCGCGAGGTGACGGTGGACATCGTCCGTCATGCGCGGTCGGTGGTGCTCCTGCCGGTACCGGAGCCGGGGCACATCGTCCTCATCCGCCAGTACCGCTATGCCGTCAACCGATGGCTGTGGGAGTTGCCGGCCGGAAGCGTCGACCCGGGAGAGGAGCCGGACGCGGCGGCGAGACGGGAATGTCACGAGGAGATTGGCAAGATCCCCGAGACGGTCGTACGGCTCGGGGCATTCCTGCCGACGCCGGGGTACTGCACCGAAGAGATGGTGTTCTTCCGGCTGTCCGGCCTCGTCATTCCAGACGAACCGGCCGAGCCCGACGAAGACGAAGACATCGAGCCGCGAACGTTCACGATGGCCGAGGCGCGCGAGATGGTCCGGCGCGGGGAGATCGTCGATATGAAGACGGTCGTCGGGCTGGGGCTGCTCTAGGGGCGCGGCGTCGTAGTGTCCGCCTTTAGGCGGCCCTGCTCTGGTCCGGCTGACCAGCCTCCGCTAAAGCTACTGCGGTCCGCCGAAGCCTTGGCGAAGGCGGAAGCCGGACACTACGAAGCCTCTCCCCTACTGCACCGTCTGTCTGAACTCGTCGTCGAGTGGCACTCCCGCGTGCGTCTGCGCCGACGAGGGCAGCAGCGCGAGCGCGAGGACCTCCTCGATGTGAATCACGTAGTGGATGGTGAGCTCGCGCCGCAGCTCGTCGGTCAGATCCTCGTTGATGTGCTTCTCGTTCTGGCGCGGCAGGATGACTTCGGTGATGCCGTGACGCCGCGCCGCGAGGACCTTCTCCTTGATGCCACCGACGGGGAGCACCCGGCCCGAGAGCGTGATCTCTCCCGTCATCGCGATATCGCCGCGGACCGGACGGCCGGTCAGCTGCGACGCGAGTGCGGTCACCATCGTGACGCCGGCCGAGGGGCCGTCCTTGGGGATGGCGCCCGACGGGACGTGCAGGTGGATCTCGGAATCCTTGTAGAACGACGGATCGACGCCGTATCGGCTCGCATGCGAGCGGAACCAGGAAAGCGCCGTCCGGCCGGATTCCTTCATTACGTCGCCCAGCTGGCCGGTCAGCGTGAGGCTGCCGCCGCCCTGCATCCGTGATGCTTCGATGAAGAGGACTTCGCCGCCGGCGGGCGTCCACGCCAGGCCCACAGCGACTCCCGGGTCCTTGGTACGATTCTCGATTTCCTCGTCGAGAAACGTCGGAGCCCCGAGCATCTCGACCACGACGTCCGGCGTGATCGCGACCTTCGTCTCGTCTCCCTCGGCCCGGCGACGGGCAACCTTGCGGCAGAGCGCGCCGATCTCACGCTCGAGGTTCCTGACGCCGGCCTCGCGCGTGTAGCCGCGAATGACGGCGCGGATCGCCGCGTCGCTGAACTCCACCTGTTCGGCCGTCAGGCCATGGTTGACAACCTGCTTGCCGATCAGGTGCTCGAGCGCGATCTTGAGCTTCTCCTCTTCGGTATAGCCCGCCAGCTCGAGCACCTCCATGCGATCGCGCAGCGGCGGCGGCACCGGGTCGAGGACGTTGGCCGTCGTCAGAAACAGCACCTCGGAGAGATCGAACGGCACGTCGAGGTAGTGATCGCGAAACGTGTTGTTCTGCTCGGGGTCGAGCACTTCGAGGAGCGCCGACGCCGGATCGCCGCGGAAATCGGAGCCGAGCTTGTCGATCTCGTCGAGGATGAACACGGGGTTCTTCGATTCGGCGCGGCGCAGTCCCTGGATGACCTGACCGGGCAGCGCGCCGATATAGGTCCGCCGATGGCCGCGGATCTCGGCTTCGTCGCGCATGCCACCGAGCGAAACGCGCACGAACTTGCGGCCGAGCGAGTTGGCGATCGACTTGGCGAGCGACGTCTTGCCCACGCCGGGAGGACCGAGGAAGCAGAGAATCGGGCCCTTGACGTCCGGATTCAGCTTGCGCACCGCCAGGTACTCGAGGACCCGGTCCTTGACCTTTTCGAGGCCCGAGTGGTCGGCATCGAGCACCTCCTTGGTGCGCTTGAGGTCGATCGAATCTTCGGTCCGTTTGGACCACGGGAGCGCGATGATCCAGTCGAGATACGTGCGCGAGACGGTGTACTCCGCGGCCGCCACCGGCATCTTCGACAACCGATCGAGCTCGCGGAGCGCTTCCTTCCTGACCACGTCGGGCAGGCCGGCGGCATCGAGCTTGTCGCGCAGCTCGTCGATCTCCTTGGCCTGCTCGTCGCCTTCGCCGAGCTCCTTCTGGATGGCTTTCATCTGCTCGCGGAGGAAGTACTCGCGCTGGTTCTTGCCCACCTCCGACTGGACCTGCGACTGAATCTTCGAGCCGAGCTCGAGAACTTCGAGCTCCTTGATGAGCAGTCGGTTGAGCGAGTCCATCCGCGCGCGAATGTCGAGCGTCTCGAGCACCTCCTGCTTGACCGGCGTGCCGATCGTCGTCAGGCTCGAGGCGATGAAGTCGGCGAGCTTCCCCGGCTCGGTGATGTTGCCGGCGAGCGCCTGCAGGTCGTCGGACAGGAGCGGCGAGAGCGAGACGACCTGCTGGAAGTTGCTCTTGATGTTGCGCTGGAGGGCATCGATCTCGAGGTGATCTTCGTCGCGCAGGACTTCGTCGGCGAGCGACACCGCGCCGCGAAGGTACGGGCTGGTCTGCAGCAGCTTGTCCAGCCGCACGCGCGTCAGGCCCTGGACGATGAGGCGCAGGCTGCCGTCCGGCAGCTTGAACATCTTGTGGATGTGGGTCGCCGTGCCGATCGGATAGAGATCTTCCTGCAGCGGCTCCTCGACGCTGGCCTCGCGCTGCGTGAACACGCCGATCATCCGCCCCGACGTGCTCGCCTCGTCGATCAGGCGGACCGACGCCTCGCGCGCGACCGCCAGGGGCATGAAGGAGTTGGGAAACAGCACCGTGTCGCGGAGCGGCAGCACGGGCATGTCATCGGGAATCGTCAGTCGTTCCGCGGTCGGCGCCTCTTCGACGACGACGGGTTCGTCACGGTCGCTCATCGGTGATCCTCCACCACCGAAGATCACTCCACGGGTGGCACTGGCGTGTCAGTATGGCGACGGACAACGCCGAAGTCCTGGGTCGTCTGTGCGTGCGGTGGCTGCTTGCTGGAGAAGGGCGCAGGCCCTTCTCACGGGAGCCTGCGAGACTGTAGCACGGTACGGTGGCGCGACTACGGGCTGTCGGCGCGCCCAGGGGGGCGCGCCGACACACGAGGACCGTTATCCCTGAACGTCGAGGAAAAGCGCCGACGTGCCGCGGCGCGACTGGAGCCGCTCCCGCTGCTGAGCCAGTTCCCGCGCTTCCTCGCAGTCCTTGCAGCGAAGCGCGAAGGGCAGCGCGCGGAGACGCCGCTCGGAGATTTCCTCGGCACACTCGAAGCAGTAGCCGAAGGTCCCTTCCTCCAGCCGGCGAAGCGCCTCTTCAATCTTGTTGAGCGTCTCCGCCTTCATCTGGATGAGCGCGAACTCGATGTCGTCCTGGATGTCGGACTCCGACGTTTCCGCGGCGTCGAACACGCCATGCGACGGGCTGTTGGCAGCCTCGGTGCGGACATCGCGAATCTTCTCGTGCACTTCGCTGAGGATCTCGCGACGGCGCTCCTCGAGAATCCGCTTCAGTTCCGCGTAACGGTCACGGGCCATCTGCCCGCCCGGTGTCTTGTCGACCTTTGTATGAACACCCATATGAATTCCGCTCCTTTCCCTACCTGCTCTCGAAAAAGTTGCAGGCCCTTATGCAAACGATTTGCCAGTATGAAAGCCCTACAGCTTACACCAAAAACAACGTGCGGGGGGAGGGGTTTTGAACGGGAAGTGATCGGAAGAGGCCGCCGTCGTTCCCCGTTCAGGTCCCCCGGCGCCCTTCGACAGGCTGGGGCTTCTGATTGATATGCAAGGACTTACACTCCACTCTGCTCCGTTTCCTGGCGGCTGGCATCCGCTGATGCCCATTTAGACGCCGCATGTACCCCTTCTGGTTCGTACAGAAATGCCGTGCCACAGGAAAGTCACGGATGGCCACGGAGTGTCGCGAAAATGCTCGCGCTGACCAGAAGTGAAGACTCGCCCAGCCGAGCCAGGCGAGTCGTCAACGGCCGCCTACTGGATGAATCGGCGGCCGATGGAGTGATTGGGAAGGATACCCCGCTCCACGAGCCGTTGGCCGTCGCGCTCGCTACCGGTGCGGAGCCACTTCTCGTAGATCCGCATCACCTCGGTGGCCGACGCCAGGCTCGTGCGGTCGCTGACGTCGGCGAGCACGTCCATGAAGCCGACGAACTTGCGCGAGAGCTCGGCGAAGACCTCGGCGAACGCGTCGTCTTCCGACCGGCTCAGCGACGCGTAGGCGCGCTCCCCGAGGTCACGGTAGTAGTCGATGTCGACCGACCGCCGGGCGAAGCTGTCGGAGAAAAAGCCGGACATGAAGAGGGAGACGTCGCCGACACCGCGCAGGCGCACGCGCTGCTCGAAGCCGCCGCTCTCGAGGGCACGCACGAGGCGAAGCCCCAGCGGCTGATCGTCCTCGGCGTGGTGCGGAGATGCGTCGACCCGCACGTACTGACACAGGAGGTTGACGAGGTACCACTCGGTCGTCTCTCCCGCGCGTACGTGCTGTCGCGAGAGAGACGACTCGACGAGCTCCTTGAAGTACTCGACCGGGGTTTGTTCGTGGACAAGCGGATGATCCGTCATCGACCCTCCTCGCGCCCGTTATCCGCCGATGACTGCAACTTGCATTCCTTGCAGCTGCCCGCCATTTGGCCGTAACTCCTGGAAGAAGTCCAACAGATTGTCCGGTTTTCTGGTATCCCGGCGTCCCTTTACTCTCGTTCTCGACCCCTCCCCTCGGCATTCAGGACTCGGCGTGCAGCATTTCCTGCGGAGTACAATGACCGTGCAGTGCCGTACACCGACAATCCTGTGGGGTGCGGAACAATTTTGTAACGGTTGCGCCACATCCTGACCTATGGGACCACAGAAGTGTCCGTCCTGCAGAGACCGGAAACCGAAACGGTCGTGTCCGGCTCTCGGCGCGACCATCTGTACGGTCTGCTGCGCCACGAAGCGGCAGGTCGAGATCAACTGTCCCCCGGACTGCATCTATCTCTCCTCCGCACGCGCGCATCCGCCGGCCGTCGTGCAACGTCGCCAGGAGCGGGATGTCTCGTTCATCCTTCCTATCGTCTCTGAGCTGACCGATACGCAGTACCGCCTGGTGCTCGTTTTCCAGAGCGCGACGGTGAAGCATGCCGAGGGGGCGCTGCCGAACCTGCGCGATGAGGACGTCGCCGAGGCGGCGGCCGCCGCGGCATCGACGCTGGAGACGGCGCGCAAGGGCATTATCTACGAGCACCAGGCGGTCTCGGTGCCCGCGCAGCGGCTCACCCTGGAGCTGGGGAAGGTCGTCGCTGACCTCAGCGCGCAGGCGGGCTCGCAGCAGGCCCGGCTCGAGCGAGACGCGGCGGTCGCGTTGCGGCGCCTGGAGCAGGGCGCTCGCACGGCTGCCAAGGCCCTCGACGGCGACGAGCCGCCCGTGTATCTCAACCTGCTGACACGGATGCTGAAGGAACCTGCAGGATCGCCGGGCCAGATGTCGCCTCAGACGGGTCAGGGAGGGCTCATCATTACCCCCTGACGACTGTGCCCGTGGTATAATTCGTTGTTTGTCCTGGCCTCTTCCGGCCACGTCTACGAGTATCAGTATGGCTAAACGCTGTGAACTTTGCGGAAAGGGCCCGGTCGTGGGCCGCAACGTCAGTCACGCGCACAACGTGACCCCGCGCCGTTTCGAGCCCAACCTCCAGAAGGTGCGTGCGCTCGTCAATGGCGGCATCCGCCGGCTGCGCGTCTGCACCCGCTGCCTGCGCTCGAACAAGGTCGTCAAGGCGGCCTAGAGACCCCGTGCGGCAGGCTGTTTCGACCTCCTCCGCCCCTCCGGCGATCGGTCCCTACTCGCAGGCGATCCGCGCCGGGTCGCTGCTGTTCGTGTCGGGCCAGATCCCGCTCGACCCGGCGACCGGGGCGCTCGTCGAAGGCGACCTCGCCGCGCAGACGCACCGCGTCTTCCAGAACCTCCGCGCCATCCTCGAGGCCGCCGGCGCGACGTTCGACCACGTCGTGCGCACGACGGTCTACCTGGCGGACATGAACGACTTCCCCGCCATGAACGAGGTCTACGCGACCTACTTCCGCGCGCCGGCGCCGGCGCGCGCGACGATTCAGGCCGCCCGCCTGCCGAAAGACGCGCGGGTGGAAATTGATCTGATCGCTTCGCTGTAGGTTTGGTTCAGGGCTCAAGGCCCAGGGCTCAGGCAAGAGCATTCTGTCTCAAAGTTCAGCGGCCTTCTTTTGAGATCAGTGTGCTCTTTATCAGTGTGCTCTTCCTTGAGCCTTGAGCCTTGAGCCTGAGCCTTGAGCCCTGAGCCCGTCTTTGTCTACCGCGCCGCCCGCTCCACGTCCACCACGCCCGCGACGCTCTTGAGCGACTTGATCACCTTCTGCAGATGTTTCACGTCGCTGATCTCGACGGTCATGTCGATGCGGCCCATCTGCGAATCGACCGTCGCCTCGACGTTCCTGATGTTGGTGTTGATGCCCGCGATCTTCGAGCTGACGTCGGCCAGGATGCCTTTGCGATCCTCGACCTGAATGCTGAGGCGCACCGTGTACGGCGCCGCGTCGGTTCCCTTGTCCCACTCGACCTCGATGCGGCGCTCGGGATCGTAGAGGAGATTGGTCACGTTCGAGCAGGTCGAGGAGTGGACCGACACGCCCTTCCCGCGGGTGATGTATCCGACAATCTTCTCGCCGCGAATCGGGTTGCAGCAGCGGGCGCGGAAGACCATCAGGTCGTCGAACCCTCGCACTTTGATCTTCTCGTCGCCGGTGCCGAGCACGCGCCGCACGACCGACGCGATGCCGGTCTCGGGCGTCTCTTTCAGCTCCTCCTGCGGCACGAGCTTCGCGAGGAGCGCTTTCGCCGAGAGCTTTCCGTAGCCGATCGCCGCAAAGAGCTCCTCGGGTTTCGACATCCCGAACTCGGTGGCGGCGCGGCCGAACCCGTCGTTCTCGGCGAGCGTCTTCATGTTCAGCCCGAATCGCCGCGCGTCCTTTTCGAAGAGCTTCCGTCCGAGCTCGATGCTCTTGATCTTCTCTTCGGCGTGGATGAAGTGCTTGATCTTGCTGCGCGCGCGCGAGGTGCCGGCGATATTCAGCCAGTCGCGGCTCGGCTTGTGGCCCGGCGTCGTGATGATCTCGACGATGTCGCCGTTGCGCAGGCGGGTGCGCAACGGCACCATCTTGCCGTTGACGCGCGCGCCGACGCACTGGTGGCCGACGTCGGTGTGAATCGAATAGGCGAAATCGATCGGCGTCGCATCGCGCGGCAACGCCTTGACCTCGCCTTTCGGCGTGAAGATGTAGACTTCCTCCGCGTAGAGCTCGATCTTCAGGTTCTGCAGGAACTCCTGGGGATCGCGGACCTCCTGCTGCCATTCGAGCAGCTGGCGCAGCCAGAGGAAGTGCTGCTCGTCTCTGTCCGCGCCGACGCGGCCTTCCTTGTATTTCCAGTGCGCCGCGATGCCCTCCTCGGCGATCTTGTGCATCTCGGCGGTGCGGATCTGCACCTCGAAGGGGAAGCCACGCTCGCTCACGACCGACGTGTGCAGCGACTGATATCCATTCGGCCGCGGCATCGCGATGAAGTCCTTGATCCGGCCCGGGACCGGCGACCACGTCTGGTGGATGATGCCGAGCGCCGCGTAGCAGTCCCTGACCGACTGGGTCACGATGCGCAGCGCGACCAGGTCGTACACCTGATCGAGGTCGATCTTCTGCCGCTTGAGCTTCTGGTGAATGCTGAAAAGGCGCTTGATGCGCCCGTCGATCGCGATCACCGGCACCTGCGCCTCGGCGAGCTTCGCCGACACGTTCTTTTTCAGATCCTCGATCATGCCCTCGTTGGTCTTGCGTCGGCTCTCCACGCGCGCGCGCAGGGCCTCGAAGGCGCGCGGCTCGAGGTGCTTGAACGCCAGCTCCTCGAGCTCGTTCTTGATCTTGCTCATCCCGAGGCGGTTGGCGATCGGCCCGTAGATGTCGCGCGTCTCCTGCGCGATCTTGAGCCGCCGCTCCTCGGGAAGGTGGTGCAGCGTCCGCATGTTGTGGAGCCGGTCGGCCAGCTTCACGAGGATGACGCGGATGTCGTCGACCATCGCCAGCAGCATCTTGCGGAAATTCTCGGCCTGCCGCTCCTCGCTCGACGAGAACTGAATCGAGCCGAGCTTCGTCACACCCTCCACCACGTGCGCCACGTCCGGACCGAAGAGCTCCTGGATGCGCTCGATGGGCGTCTGCGTGTCTTCGACGATGTCGTGGAGCAGCCCGGCGGCGATGGCAACGACGTCGAGATTCATGTCGGCGAGGAGATCGGCCACCTCGAGCGGGTGAACCAGGTAGGGCTCCCCCGAATGGCGGACCTGTCCCTTGTGTTCGAAGGCCGAGAAGACGTACGCCCTCCTCAGCAACTCGATGTCGGCCTCGGGGTTGGTCGCCCGGACCTTTTCGACGAGGTCCTCGAACCGAATCATGATCCCGGTGTCTAACCTTTCAGGGTGCGTTCGCGCTCAGGGATCCTGTGGGGCCCTGAGGAAGGTGTCGTCCGTGTCGTCTCTCGAGGTGAGTTGACGGGCCGTTTTTGGGTTCACTATACTGACCCGGTTCGGGCGCCGGCAATCCTTCCGGCTTGGGCCGAGAACCCTGGATACTCGGTTGGACGCACTCGGATCCATTTTAATACCTAGGTTTTCCGCGCGACGAAGGCATTGCCGTCTTTGCGCACGATTCTGAGGGGATGCATGAGGACGCGATTTCGCTCCGTTTCTGCCGGGTCTCTGGCCGTGTTGGGACTCTCGCTGGCGCTGGCCGGGTGCGGCCAGTATTCGTTCAGCGCGCTGGCGGCCAAAAAGTCCATCATGGAGGCCCACGAAGCGTACAAGGGCTCCAGGTGGCTGGAGGCGGCCAGGAAATACGAGTCCGCCGTCAACGGCGATCCCAGCCTGCGGGGCGCGCACTTCTTCCTGGCCAACAGCTACGACAACCTCTACAAGCCGAGCCGGGCTGGCGAGCCCGAGAACGACGAATACATGAAGAAGGCGATCGAGTGGTACAAGAAGGCCGCCGAAAAGGAGCCCGACTTGATTTACCGCCAGCGGGCCATGCAGTATCTGGTGGCCGCCTATGGACCCGAAAAGCTCAACAATCCGGCCGAAGCGGAGCCGCTCGTCAAGCGCATGATCGAGCTCGACCCCAACGAATACCTCAACTACCTCGAGCTGGCCAAGATCTACGAGAACGCCGGCCGCTACGACGAGGCCGAGGCGATTCTGATCAAGGCCCGCGACGTGAAGCCCAAGGAGCCGGCGGTGTACGCCGCCCTCTCGGCCTACTACAACCGGCAGGGTGAGTTCGAGAAGACGGTCGAGGCCCTCAACACGGCCGCCGACCTCCAGCCCGAGAACCCCCAGGGCTATCAGCTCGTGGCGGTGTTCTACTGGGAGAAGGCGTTCAAGGACAAGCGCCTGACCGTCCCCCAGCAAAAAGAGTTCATCGCGAAGGGCATCGAGGGGACAGACAAGGCGCTCAAGCTGAACCCGGACTACATCGACGCCCTGACGTACAAGAACATCCTCCTCCGGATGCAGGCCAATCTCGAGCCCGACCTCAAGAAGCGACAGCCGCTGATTGACGAGGCCGACAAGCTCCGGAACAAGGCCCAGGAGCTGAACAAGAAGAAGGCGAGCAGCTAGGCGTTCCGAACCAAAGAAGGCCGTCCACGGTTGCCTGTGGACGGCCTCTTTTTTTGACTTGTCGTTGCCGGGGGCGAGGACGACTGCAATGCTGCCCGCAGGGCACTGGGCTCGGCCCCTGGGCAGGCTGGCAAACCATGCCTGGACCAACGGGCCCAAACAACAAACGGCCGCCCACGGAGGACCGTGGACGGCCGTTCTGGGTCGTGCTCCTCGCCCCGGCTATTCGCCGCGGCGCATGCCTTCGGTCACGATCCCGACCTTCTCGACGCCGGCGCCTCGCCCGGCGTCAATGACCGCGATGATCTCGCCGTAACGGAGCGTCGGATCACCGACGATGAACATCGTCTTCTCGCGCCGGGTTTCGAAGATGTCGCGCAATTTCTCCTGAAGGTTGGCGATGGTGACCGGCTGCTTGTTCACCGCGATCGAGCGATCGGCGTTGTATTCCACCACGATCTGCTCGGACGGCGCGACCTTCGTATCGGGTTTGTTGACCTCGAGGGGGAGGTTGACGTCCACACCCTTCTGGCTGAGCGGAAGCGCGGCCATGAAGATGATGAGGAGGACGAGCAGCACGTCGATGAGCGGCGTGACGTTCATCTCCGAGCTGGCGTGAGGGGTCTCCCCCTTCACCACCCGCTCCGCGCCGAAGTGCTTGTGCGCGTGTTTCATGGCTACTTCCCTCCCACCGGAGGCGTCTGGGGCGCGTTCGGATCGACCTTCGGGTCGGTGATGAGGCCGATGTCCTCGATGCCGGCCTTCCGCAGGTCGTCCATCGCCGCCATGATCGCCCGGTACGAGGCGTCGGTGTCACCCTTGATGAGCACGACTCGCTCGGTCTTCTCCTCGAGGGCGGCCTTGACCCGGTCGGCCATCTCCGCGCGCGGCACCTCGATCGAGTTGACGTAGAACTTGTCGCGCGCATCGACGGCCAGCACGGTCTGCTGGTCGTTCTCCGGCTTGTCCGACGTGTTGGTCGCCAGCGGCAACTTGACGTCGACACCTTTCTGCAGCATGGGCGCCACGAGCATCATGATGATCAGGAGGACCAGCATGACGTCGACGAGCGGCGTCACGTTGATTTGGGACTTTGGGCCGCCCGATGAGCCGCCAGTATCCATTGCCATGGAAAAACTCCGTTTCAGTCGTTAATCGTCAGTCGTCAGTCGTCCGTCACAGTCCTCAGTCCGAGTCGCCAGTCAGTCCCAGTCGTCAGTCCGAACTCGTCAGTCATCGAACTCGAATCGTCAACCGCCACTGTCGACTGCGACTATCGACAGCGACTGCTGACTGTCGACTCGGACTGACGACTGTGACGGCCGACTGAAGACTGCCGACTGTCGACTGCTTACGCCGTCTGCTTGATGAAGTAGTCGACCAGTTCCGACGACGAGTTGTCCATTTCGACGTTGAAGTACTCGATGCTGCCGGTCAGGTAGTTGTAGAACCACACTGCCGGAATTGCGACGACGAGGCCCAGCGCCGTTTCGACGAGCGCTTCCGAGATGCCGGCCGAGACCGCGGCCAGGCCGGCCGAGCCCTGCGACGAGATGCCCTGGAACGCTGTGATGATGCCGACGACCGTGCCGAGCAGCCCGACGAACGGCGCCGTCGAGCCGATGGTCGCGAGCGCCGAGATGCCCTTCTTGAGGTCGTTGGCGGTCAGCGCCGAAGCGCGCTGGATGGCGCGGCGGACGGTGTCGACCATGTCCTCACGGCCCAGGCTCCCGCCGCTGTCCTTCTGGAACTGATACTCCTGCAGGCCCGCCAGCACCACTTTCGCCAGGTGGCTGTAGCGGTAGTTCTTGGAGGAGGAAATCGCGATGGCGTCCTTCAGACGGCCTTCCTTCAGGTGCTTGGCCACCTGTGGTGCATAGAGCTTCGACTGTTTGCGCGCCTGCGAGAACGTGAAGATCCGCTCAATGGCCACGCCGAACGAAATCATGGACATGATGATCAGGATCACGCCGATTGCCTTCGCGACCCATCCCATCTGCTCCCACATGTGCATCAGATCCATTCGCCCATCCTCCGATATTGGAAAACGCCAGATTCCAGAAATAGTCAGCCTACGGTCCGTACGAGCTTACCCCGAAGCACTCGCCTACTGCAGCGTGAAGTTGACCGTGACGGTCATGATGACCGGCACGGGCACGTTGTTGAGGAGTGTCGGCGTGAACTGCCACTGCTTGACCGCGTCGAGCGCGGCCTGGTCGAGCAACGGCTGCCCGCGCAGCACTTTCGCTTCCTTGACGCGGCCGTCCGCGCCGATCGTCGCCTCGATGATCACGACGCCCTGAACCCGTGCCGACTGAGCGATTGGGGGATAGATCGGCTTGACGTCGCGGGTCTTGGTCGGGGGCTTGATGTTGCCGCCGACACGAACGGGAGCTGTCGGGGGCGGTGGGGGGGGCGGGGGCGCTTCGGGAAGACCACCAACGACGCCGCCCATGACGCCGCCGGGGATGCCGCCTTCGACGCCGCCGGGAACGCCAGTCGCGATGCCCGGGTGCGGCGCGGCCTCAGGAACGATCTCCTTGGGGGCTTCGATGGGCGCGGCGTTGGGATTCACCACCTCAATCGGCTTCTGCTGCACTGCCGGCGCCGGCGGCGGCGGAGGCGGTGGCGGTGGCGGTGGCGGCGCCCCGACAAACGCCATCATCGTTGGTGGCGTCGGCAGCACGTCGGCGGCCATCAAGGGAATGATGATGACGCAGGCGAAAAGAACAATGTGGGCCAGGATGGAGACTGGCACGGTGTACCACGCCTGGGACCCCACCTTGACCGATGGGTTCGTTACATCGCCGAACATGTCACGCGGCACGGCTCACCACCCTCCTGCCTCCGCGCACCCGCTCGTGCGGAGGACGCGAATTATAGTCAGACCCAAAAAGCAGTGTCAACGAAAGTAAACCCCTCGGTTCCCTTAGACACCAGCAAATTCGATTTGGCCATCGATCCATTGGCCTTTCCGTCAGCGGGCTGTTCGGTTCCACCCGCCCGGTCCAGCCCCCAGCTCGACCTCTACCCGCGGCTTTGCCCGATGCGCATCGCGTAAAACGACCGCCAGACGAAAATCGCGGACCCAATCAGAAAGGCCGCCGACAGTCACATGGCTCAGCCCGGACCCGTACTGTCTGGCCAGCTGGACACCCAGCTCGACCGCAAGCAACCCGAACAGCGTCGTGAACTTGATCACCGGATTGAGGGCCACCGACGAGGTGTCCTTGAACGGATCGCCGACCGTATCGCCGACGACCGTCGCGGCGTGAAGCGGCGTCCCCTTTTCCTTGAGCTCGACCTCGACGATTTTCTTGGCGTTGTCCCAGGCGCCGCCGGCGTTGGCCATGAAAATCGCCTGGAACAGCCCGAAAAGCGCGATCGAGACCAGATACCCGATGAAAAAGAACGGCTCGATGAAGGCAAAGCCCAGGGTCCCGAAGAACACCGCGAGGAAGATGTTGAACATCCCCTTCTGCGCGTACTGGGTGCAGATCTCGACGACCTTCTTACTGTCTTCGACCGATGCCGGTCCCTCACGATCGAGCCGGATGTTCGCCTTGATGAACTCGACCGCGCGATACGCGCCGGTCGTGACCGCCTGCGTCGAGGCGCCGGTGAACCAGTAGATCATGCAGCCGCCGGTGATGAGGCCGAGCAGGAACGGCGGGTGAAGGATGGATAGATACTGCAGGTATTCCGGCTTGAGCCGCTCGGTCAGCACCACGACGATCGAGAAGATCATGGTGGTCGAGCCGACCACGGCCGTCCCGATGAGCACGGGCTTCGCCGTCGCCTTGAAGGTGTTGCCCGCCCCGTCGTTTTCCTCGAGCAGGTGCTTGGCGCGCTCGAAGTTCACGTCGAAGCCGTAGTCTTTCTTGAGCTGCTGCTTGATGTTGGGGATCGACTCGATCGTCGAGAGCTCGAACACCGACTGCGCGTTGTCCGTCACGGGCCCGTACGAGTCGACGGCGATCGTCACCGGGCCCATGCCGAGGAACCCGAACGCGACCAGGCCGAACGCGAAGACCGCCGGCGCGATCATCAGGTTGCTGCCCTGCAGGTCATAGGTGCTGACGCCGTACGCAATCGACATCAACGCGACGATGCTCGCGCCGAGCCAGTAGGCGCTGAAATTGCCCGCGACGAACCCCGACAGGATGTTGAGAGACGCCCCGCCTTCGCGCGACGAGGTCACGACCTCCCGCACATGGCTCGACTCGGTCGACGTGAAGACCTTCACGAGCTCGGGGATGATCGCCCCTGCCAGCGTGCCACACGTGATGACCGTCGAGAGCTGCCACCAGAGATTGGGATTCCCGCCGAGATTCGGGATGAGCCAGCGAGAGGCCACGTAGGTGAGGATGACCGACACAATCGAGGTCAGCCAGACCAGCCGCGTCAGCGGCACCTCGAAGTTCATCGTCTTGGCGTTCCCGAAGCTCGCTTTCGCCCACGCGTCGTTGAGCAGGTAGGACGCGCCGCTCGCGATGATCATGACGACACGCATCATGAAGATCCAGACGAGGAGCTGGACCTGGATGGCAGGCGCCGCCACTGCCACCAGGATGAACGAAATCAGCGCGACGCCCGTGACGCCGTAGGTCTCGAAGCCGTCGGCGCTCGGCCCGACCGAGTCGCCCGCGTTGTCACCCGTACAGTCAGCGATGACCCCGGGATTCCGCACATCGTCTTCCTTGATGTTGAAGACGATCTTCATCAGGTCCGACCCGATGTCGGCAATCTTGGTGAAGATGCCGCCGGCGATTCTGAGAACCGAGGCGCCGAGCGACTCGCCGATGGCGAAGCCGATGAAGCAGGATCCGGCGTAGTCGCCGGGAATGAAGAGCAGGATGCAGAGCATCAGCAGCAGCTCGACGCTGATGAGCAGCATGCCGATGCTCATGCCGGCGCTGAGCGGAATCGCGTAGATCGGAAACGGCATGCCGCGCAGGCCGGCGAACGCCGCGCGCGAGTTGGCGAACGTGTTGACGCGGATGCCGAACCACGCGACGCCGTAGCTGCCGGCGATGCCGATGAGGCTGAAGATCAATATGACTGCGACCTTCAGCGCGTCCATGTGCTGGAGCACGCCGAAGTAGATCACCATGATGGCGCCGATGAACAGCTCGAGGAGCAGGATGAATTTGCCCTGCGTGATGAGGTACGTCTTGCAGGTTTCGTAAATGAGCTCCGAGATGTCCCGCATCGACTTGTGCACCGGCAGGTTCTTCAGCCGCGTGAAGATCACCAGGCCGAACGCGAGGCCGCCGAGACAGACGATCAGGCCCGACAACAGCAGCGTGCGGCCGTTGATGCCGTGGAAGTCGACGCTCCCGAGATCGGGCAGGACCAGATTCGCTTCACCGCCTGCGTGAGGGGCGGCCGGCGCGGCCGGCGCCGTCTGACCTTCGGCGACCACCGGCTGCACGGCCGCCGGGACAGCCACCCACACCGCGAGCACCAGCACGCCGATGACCGCCGCGAGGCGGGCGTGCCGCGAGCACAACATGTCGAACATTGATCTCCTCTTTTACAGGACGCTGCGCTTAACAACAGGACGCTGCGCTTTACAGGACTCTGCGCATTCAGGACCTGTTCTCTTGACCATGACTCTGTGGTTCCGAGCGTTCCAGGCCCATGGAATGGGGTTGGATCACGAGTCGAAAAGCACGCATCGTACCACAGAACTCCGGCACCATTTCCACAGCGCTGACGCGCGTGGCGCGACTGGTGTTGTCTTGCCCCGGGCAGACTTCAGGTCGTCGGGGACGCGCCTAAGCACGCAGCTGGCGGCTCGTGGTTGGCGGTTGCTCAGCCGATCGACCAGACAACTGCCAGCAGCGAGGAGCCAGCAGCCCGGCGCTCCTGATCTCTACTTCTCAGCCTCGGCCATCGGTCGTGTGCGGCTCGCCCGCAGGAAACCGCAGCCGGCCGGGCAGGGCCATCCCTCCCGTCAGAAAAATGCGGATTCCCTGCTCGACTGTGATCTCGGGGAACGTCACCTTGTCGCGCGGGCAGAGGATCACGTCGCCAAGATACAGATGGTTGGTCGGAACATACACGGCCAGGAATGGCTCGCTCCCGCGCCCCCGCTCGACGCTCAGGTCCTTGGTCAGAAACCCGAGCACATATCCCTTCGCTGAATCCTCGACGAGCGCCACGCGCTTGAAACCGTATTCGTTGTCGGGCGAGAAGGCCACCACGAGCTGCTTGACCGGCGCGTAGATGGTGCGGAAGACCGGCACGCGCGTCAGATAACTCTCGGCTCGCTGCAGCACGCGCTTCCCGATCACGTTGGTTGCAATCGTGCCGACCAGCAGGACGACGAGCGCGGTCGTCAGGAGGCCGAGGCCCGGAATCGGCCATGGCAGCCACGCTTCGTAAATCGGGCCCACGAGCCCGTCGATGAGCCGGAAGATCCACACCAGGGCGGCGACGCTGATCACCAGCGGGACAGTCACGAAGAAGCCGGCGATGAAGTTGCGCCTGATCCAATTCAGCATTTCTCTGACCGGAAAAGCCCATCGTGATTGCGGCGCGACGCCGCTTCTACGATCGAAACAACCAAACGCAGGTCGCGGCCGCCAGGGCCCAGCGATAGTACGCGAAAACGTCCAGGCGATTGCCCGCCAGAAAGCGAAGGAAGTACTTGATCGTGATGTAGCCGACGATGCCCGAGACGAGCACTCCGATGATCATGAGCTGGGCGTTGGCCGCCGTCACGCCCAATCGGCCAAGCTCGAGCGATTCCTTGGCGGCAGCCGCCACCGTGGCCGGGATCGCCAGGAGGAACGTGAACCTGGCGGCGGCCTCGCGCCGCAGGCCGAGGAACATGCCGACGCTGATCGTCGACCCCGACCGGGACACGCCGGGAATGAGCGCGCAGGCCTGCGCGCACCCGATGAGTGCCGCATCCATCCAGGACACCGAGTCTTCCGCGCGGCGGCGGCTGCCGAGCCGCTCGGCGGCAAACATGACCGCCGCCCCGATGGCCAGCGCCCAGGCAGCCACACGCGGTGTCCGCAGCGACTGCTCGATGTAATCGTTGAAGAGCAGGCCGACCACCACGACGGGCACCGTGCCGAGGACGATACGCTGGGCAAGCCGGGCGGGCGCGTCGGCCCTCGGCGAGAGCACCGACGGGAGCGCGGCGACCATGCCGGCGATCTCGCGGCGGAAGAACGCCAGGATGGCGGCCAGGGTGCCGATGTGCAGGGCGACGTCGAACGCGAGGCCGAAGTCGGCGGGCACGTCCCACCCGAAGAACGCACGCGCCAGGATCAAGTGCGCCGAGCTCGACACGGGCAGGAACTCCGTGAGCCCCTGCACAATCCCGAGGAGAACCGCAGCGGCGATGCTCACAGCGGCGGGCGGCGGTCCCGCCGGCTACGAGGCACGACGCCGGCCCGGCTTCCGGGCTTCCGGACTCGCCGCCACGACCTGTCCTTTGAGGGGCTTGCGCCCCTGCCACATGATGGCGATCGCCGCGGCGATGAAGACCGTCGAGTACGTGCCGCTGATGACGCCAACCAGCATCGTGAAGGCGAAGCCTTCGAGCACCTCTCCGCCGAAGAAATAGAGCGCGATGATGCTGAGGAGTGTCGCGCCGGCGGTGATGACGGTCCGTCCGAGCGTCTGGTTGACGGCGACGTTGACGATCTGCGCCAGGTTGTCCCGGCGCATCCCGCGCATGTTCTCGCGCACCCGGTCGAACACGACGATCGTGTCGTTGACCGAGTAGCCGGTGATCGTGAGGAGACCGGCAATCACGTTGAGCGTCATGTCGTAGCGGAAGAAGGCCAGGAACGCCAGCGTCACGAGCAGGTCGTGCAGCGTCGCCGCGACGGCGCCGACTGCAAAGCTGATCTGGAATCGCAGCGTGATGTAGGCCAGGATGCCGGCCAGCGCGAAGACGGTGGCCAGCGTTCCCTGCCGCTTGAGTTGCTGGCCGACGACCGGTCCGACGATCTCCCGGCCGACGACCTCGAACGACCCGAGGTTCGCCTTCGTCAGCGCCGCCACGACGGCGTCCGCATCCTGGCTGAGGTTGCCCGTGCTCTGCGCCGCGCTCTGCGCCACGCGCACGAGAACCATGTGCTCTGACGGATTCCCGTAATCCTGGACGACGGCGTCGTTCCCCATCCCGCCCGGGATGGACGTCACGACCGCCCGCACGCGCTCGACCGGCATCGCTTGCTGGAACTTGACGATGACGATGCTGCCGCCGGCGAAGTCGACACCGAGCGACAGCCCACGGGTCCAGATCGTGGCGGCGCCGGCGAGGATGACCAGGAGGGACAGCGCGATAGCGTGCCAGCGCCACCGCACGAAGTCATAGTTCGTCGATTCAAAGAGCTGCATGATGGTTAGATACTGACGGTTTGCGCATTTGCCGGCCTGCGCGACAGGACGAACTCGAACAACGTCCGTGACACGAAAATCGACGTGAAGAGGTTGCTGACCAGGCCGACGAACAGCGTCGTCGCGAAGCCCCGGATCGGACCGGTGCCGAACTGGAAGAGGAAGGCCGCCGCGATGAGCGAAGTGACGTGGGTGTCGAACAGCGTCCAGAAGACGCGGTCGAAGCTGGCCGCCACCGCGGCGCGCGCGCCCCGATTCGCTTTCAGCTCTTCCTTGATGCGCTCGAAGATGAGCACGTTCGAGTCGACGCCCATGCCCATCGTGAGGATGAAGCCGGCGATGCCCGGCAGGGTCATCGTGGCGCCGAAGTAGGCCATCATCCCGAGGAGGATGATCAGGTTGACGATCATCGCGAGAATCGCGTTGATGCCCGCGAGCTTGTAGTAGATGAGCATGAAAATCACGACCAGCAGCAGACCGGCCAGCGCCGCCGTGACGCCCGAGCGGATCGAGTCGGCGCCGAGGGTCGGGCCGACGACGCGCTCTTCGAGGTAGGTCATCGAGGCCGGCAGCGCGCCCGACCGCAGCTTCAGCGCGAGGTCTCCGGCCTCCTGCTGGGTGAAGCCGCCTGAAATCCGGCCCTCGCTCGTGATCCGGCCGTCGATCCGCGGGTACGACTGGACGCGATCGTCGAGGACGATGGCCAGCGAACGCCCGATGTTCGAGCCGGTGACCTGGCCGAACTTGCGGGCGCCGTCCTGCTTGAGCGAGAACATGACCGCGGGGTGGTTGCTCTCGTCGAGGCCGACGCTCGCGCTCCGCAGGTCGCTTCCGTTGACGGCCGCGACCTTGCGCACGAGGAAGTATCTCGTCCCTGCTTCCCCGCTCGCCGCATCGGCCGCACCCGTGACGACTTCCATGTCGGGCGGAACCTGGCCGCCGTGAGGCTGGAGCAGCGACTCACGGCTCTCGGCCGGGCCGCCTTCGAGGAGCTTCAGCTCGAGGAGCGCCGTGGACTGGATGATGTCCTTGGCGCGCGCGACGTCGGTGATGCCCGGCAGCTGGACGAGCAGCTGATCGCCGCTGTCGCCGTGCGTGGCGATGTTGGGCTCGGTCACGCCGAGCTCGTTCACGCGCCGGTCAATCGTGTCGTGCGCCTGCACCATCGTCTGTTCCCGGAGGCCCCGGGCGATGTTGGGGCGCATGGCGAACTCGTAGGCGCCACCGACTCCCGACGAGCGATCGTAATTGGTGGTTGTCTGCTCCTCCGCGATGCGGCGGAACTCGGCGTCCTTGTCCTGCGGAACGCCTTCGACCCGGAAGGTCGTCGGCGAGGTCACGTTGATGGCGCCCACCGTCACGCCCGCGGTCGCCAGCGCCTCACGCAACTGCTCTCCGACCGACTCGGTCGAGATACGCAGGGCGTCGTCGCGGTTCACCCGCATGACGAGATGCACGCCGCCCTTGAGGTCGAGCCCCAGCTGCAGCTGCTTGGCCATCAGCCAGGACGGGGCCGGCAGGCCGAAGCGTTGCGCGAGGATGGGATAGACCCCTACGGCAGCGAAGATGACGATGACGGCGATGATCGTGAGGGTCTTCCAGCGAAGATTCTTGTATGCAGCCATGGATTAAGCGTTTCCCGATTCCTGCACCACCGGCTCCTGCCCCTGATACCCGCCGACGGCCGCCCGGGCGATTTCGATCCGGACCTTGTCGGCAATCTGCAGTTGCACCGAGGTGTCGTTGACGCGCGTGATGAGCCCGTAGATGCCGCCGGTCGTGACGACCTTGTCGCCGACTTTCAGACCGGTCTGAAACTCCTGCACCTTCTTCCGCTGCTTCTGCATCGGCATGAGGATCAGGAAGTACAGAATCGCCAGAACCATCGCGAATGGCACGAAGCTCAACCAGGCTGGCTCCTGGCCCGTACCACCCATTGCGAACACGAGCGTCTGGCTCACATCTTTCAATTCAAGTTCAAGCATTCAGTTGTGATCGGCGGGAGAAGGTTTGATGGAACTCCGAGCGGAGCCTTTCAAACGTGCCTAACATTATAGCCTCCCTAATCGACCTCATAGTGTCAAGGTAAAAGTAGAGGTTGTGGATGGTGATCAGCGTCGCGGCGGCCATCTCTCCGGCCACGTAGAGGTGCCGTAAATAGGCCCTCGAACAGCGCCGGCAGGTCGAACAGCGGCACTCGGGATCCGGCGGGCCCGCGTCCTCGGCGTGCCTGGCATTCTTGATCGAGATCGGGCCGGAACGGGTGAGGAGCTGACCGTTCCTCGCATTCCTCGTCGGCAGGACGCAATCGAAGAGGTCGACGCCGCGGGCCACGCACTCGATTAGGTCGTCCGGCATCCCGCTTCCCATCAGGTACCTCGGCCGGTCGTCCGGCAACTGAGGAGCGGTGTGGCCGACCACGTCGTAGGTGACATCGGGCGACTCGCCCACGCTCAGGCCGCCAATGGCGTAGGCCGCGAACCCGAGAGCGACCGTTGCCTGCACGCTCTCGGTCCGCAGGCCCGGATGCACGCCGCCCTGCACGATGCCGAACTGCACCTGCCCCGGATTGGTCGCCAGGACCGCTGGCACCGACGCCGGATCATCATGAATCTGCTGCCACCGCGCGCGGGCGCGCGCGGCCCACCCTACCGACCGCTCCATCGCCACGCGCGCGACCTCCTCGGACGCCGGCGTCGCGATGCACTCGTCGAGCACCATCGCGATGTCGGACCCGAGCTGCAACTGGATATCGGTGGCCCGCTCGGGCGTCAGCAGGTGCAACGACCCGTCCAGATGCGATCGGAACTCGGCGCCCTCATCCGAAATGCGCCGGCGCCCGGCCAGACTGAACACCTGATAGCCGCCACTGTCGGTGAGGATCGGCCGGCTCCACCCGATGAAGCGGTGCAAGCCGCCCGCACGCGCGATCAGGCCATCGCCTGGCCTCAGATAGAGGTGGTACGTATTGCCGAGGATGATCTCGGCGCCGAGTCCCTCGCCGAGGTCCTCCAGATCGCGATGCGTGACGCCTTTGACTGCGCCTTGTGTGCCAACCGGCATGAAGGCCGGGGTCTGCACCAGGCCATGAGGCGTCAGCATCTCTCCCCGGCGCGCGGCACCGTCGCGGCCGAGGACGGTGAATTGGAATTCGCGATCAGGCACGCCCTTCAGAATACTTCGAGGCGGCGGCGTCGTCTTTTCTCAGTTTGTCGTGGGGCCCCACCCCCACGACCTGCCAGCGCTCGCTTCGCTCGCGCCGGTTGGTTAGAAGCCACAGCCTACTTGGGGTGCTTTCCGTCTGGGTGCTCTCTCAACTTCGGCTGAACCCTGCCTCGTGCCTCTGTCACTGACTTTGCCTCCTACCTCCTGCCTCCTGTCTTCTCTCTCCTGCATCCTGCCTCGTGCCTTCTGCCCTGTCTTCTGTCTCCTGTCTCCCAGCTCCTAGCTCCCAGCTCCTAGCTACTGCTATCCTTCTCCCAATGAAACGACTTCGAATCGGCGTGCTCTACGGTGGGCGATCGGGCGAACATGAAGTGTCCCTTGCGTCGGCGGCGGCGGTCTTTGCCAACCTTGATCGCAATCGATACGAGCCGATTGCGATCCGCATCGAGAAGGACGGACGCTGGGCGCTCGCGGACAAGCCGCCGCTCGCGACCTCGGCCGCCGAAGTCATCGAGCAGTCGCGCGTCGAAGCTGCACGGCAGATTCGTACGGGCCGCGAAGTGCACCTGGTGTCGCGCCCGAGCGAAGAAACGATCCTCTCGATCAAGCGCGCCCCTGAAGCCTCGCCGGAGCCGACCGAAGCGTCGGTGACGGGCCTCCACCTCGACGTGATCTTTCCGGTGCTCCACGGGCCCTACGGCGAAGACGGTACCATCCAGGGCCTTCTCGAGCTCGCCAATGTTCCCTACGTCGGCGCGGGCGTCGCTGCGTCGGCCCTCGGCATGGACAAGGCCCTGATGAAGGTGTTGTTCTCGGCGCGCGGCCTGCCGGTCTGTGACTACCGCGTGGTCCTGCGGCGCGACTGGGAGCGCCAGCGCGACACCATCGCCGCCGATCTCGAGCGCCGCCTGCTTTTCCCGATGTTCGTCAAGCCGGCCAACCTGGGATCGAGCGTCGGCATCTCGAAGGCCAAGGATCAGGCGGGCCTGCGCGCCGCCATGGACCTCGCGGGATCCTTCGACCGGAAGATTGTCGTCGAGGCCGCCGTGCCCAGCGCGCGCGAGATCGAGTGCGGGGTACTCGGCAACGACGAGCCGCAGACGTCGGTGCCCGGCGAGGTCATCCCAGGACGCGAGTTCTACGACTACGAAGCGAAGTATCTGGACGAGGGCTCGAAGACGGTGATTCCAGCCGACCTTCCGTCACTGGTGGCCGACGAGATCCGCCGGCTGTCGGTCGCCGCGTTCCAGGCCATCGACTGCGCGGGGATGGCGCGCGTCGACTTTCTCCTCTCTCGCGACAGCGGCGCCATCGTCCTCAACGAGGTCAACACGATCCCCGGCTTCACGACGATCAGCATGTACTCGAAGATGTGGGAGGCGTCCGGCGTCAGCTACCCGGCGCTCATCGACCGCCTCGTCGAACTGGCGCTCGAACGGCACGCCGCGAAGCAGCACCTGCGCACCAGCCTCTCATGATCCGCGCGGGGCTGCTCATGCTGTCGGTCGCGGCGCTGGCCGCGCCGCCCGCCTCGCAGAACCGGCCGGTCTCACCATCCGCTCCGAAGTCCTCCGTTCGCGTTTTCCGAGGTGAAGACGGGCTGGTCCGCGCATACGACCTCATCCTCGACGCGAGATTCGCGGCCCTCGATGCCGAGCTCCGGCACGCGTGCGGGCCCGCCCCGATCGAGGCGTGTCACCTGCTCGAGGCCACGGCTCTCTGGTGGCAAATCCAGATCGACCCGGACAGCCGTGTGCTCGACGGCAGGTTCTCGACATCCGTCGAGCGGGCGATCCAGACGACCAACGCGTGGACCGTCCGGGCGCCCGGCGATGCCGAGGCATGGTTCTATCTTGGCGGCGCCTACGCCGCCCGCGTGCAGTGGCGGGTGCTGCGTGAAGAGCGGCTCGCCGCCGCTCGGGACGGCAAACGCATCAAGGATGCGCTCGAACGGGCACTCGTACTCGACCCGAGGCTCGACGATGCCTACTTCGGGATCGGGATGTATCGCTACTACGCCGACGTCGCCCCTGCGGCCGCCAAGATCCTGAGATTTCTCCTGCTGCTGCCTGGCGGCGACCGCCAGGAAGGCTTGGCCCAGATGATCAGGGCGCGGGACCGTGGACGCCTCCTGCAGGGCGAGGCGGACTACCAGCTCCAGATCATCTATCTCTGGTACGAGCAACAGGCAAGCCGAGCGCTCGAGCTGCTCCGCTCGCTGCGGCAGGGACACCCCGGCAATCCGCTTTTCCTGACGCAGATTGCCGAGATTCAGGACGTGTATCAGCACGACGTGATGGCAAGCCTCGAGAGCTGGCGCACGCTGCTCGCGGAGGCACGCGCCGGCCGCGTCCACGCCGCCGACGTGGCCGAGGTGCGGGCCCGCCTGGGCGTTGCCCGACATCTCGACGCGCTGGCGCTGACCGACGAGGCCATCGACGAGCTCGGCCGTGTCGTGGCGCTGAAGCCCGACGCGCCGTACGCCTCGCTCGCCCTGGCGTATCTGCGGCTCGGTGAGGCCCGCGATCGCCTGAATGCTCGCGCCGACGCGGTGGAGGCCTATCGCGCCGCCTGGCGGCTGGCCCCATCGCACCGGATATCGGCCACGACATCGTCTGGCGAGCGCATCAATATCCGGGGAGAGGCCGCCGCGCGTCTGGAGCGGGCTCCCAACGTGCAGCACGCGGAGGCCTTCCGTCTGTCCCTCGCTGGGTGGCGTGCACTCGAGCGGAAGGATGTGCCGGCGGCGGTCACGGCGCTCGAGCGCGCGATTGCGCTCAACCCACGCGACCCCATTGCGCGATATCGGTATGGCCGCGCCCTCCAGGCGCGACGCGACGACGCGGGAGCGCTCGCGCAGTTCATGCTGACGATCCGCGAGTCGCGACTCGCTCCGGCGCCACTCGTGGGCGAGACCTACCTGGAGACCGCGCGCCTCCACGAGCGCGCCGGCCGGCGTGACCAGGCTGTCGCCTCGTACCAGATGGCCGCGAACCTCTTTGGTGCCGGCGACGAGACACACCGCACCGCCGCGCGCGCGTTGGCACGTCTCCTGAAGTGATGCGCGCGCGGACACGGGACGCGGATCCCGCGGATCTGATTTCTCACGGGACGCGGATCACGCGGATCTGATTTCTCAGGGGACGCGGATCTCGCGGATCACG
The DNA here is from genome assembly GCA_963776315.1 of uncultured Acidobacteriota bacterium. Lineage (GTDB taxonomy): Bacteria > Acidobacteriota > Vicinamibacteria > Vicinamibacterales > 2-12-FULL-66-21 > DATBJJ01. The sequence continues at coordinate 398,641 of CAVZMJ010000015.1, read as the reverse complement.
CTGGTCCCGTGCCAATGAAATCCGCGTGATCCGCGTCCCGTAGAAATCAGATCGGGATTCCCCGACCTGTGGCAACGAGATCCGCGTGATCCGCGTCCCGTGACAACGAGATCCGCGTGATCCGCGTCCCGTGGAGATCGGATCCGCGTCCCGTGAGAGTCGATCCGCGTCGCTCCACGTCGCCGGGAGAACCATGATTCGTCTGATCCGCGTCTCGAACCACGCGACAGCGATCACCGATGCGTGATCCGCGTCTCGCGTGTGTGATCGCGCGACCTCTGTTCCGCGATCGCGCTCGAGCCGAGAAGAAACTCAGGGCCGAGACAGAAAAAGCCGTGCAGGTTTTTGACTTTTCGTGCACTTTATGCTTGACAGTCTGTTTTTCTCATCCATAATCTACATCTTGTATGAGGGTGGACCGCTCAGCCCACCTGTTGTAACCCTGGTGACACGGTAACGAAGCTGAGCTGCCACGTTCCAAGGAGGAATAATGGCGAAGAAGGCTGCGAAGGGCGGCAAGAAAAAGGGCGGGAAGAAGCGCTAGACCAGCCGCCTACCGGTCCGGGGGTGTCACGCGTGGCACCCCCTATTTTTTGGTGCACACCTTCCGCTGACGCGGAAGTTCCTGCAAAGAGGCGACGGGGTGCTGACAGAAGCAGGCCGGCGCGCCGGATGGCCGCGGCGCTGCAATGCAGTGACAGCCCCTCGCGGACAGAATCCCACGAGTGAAAGGGGGGATAAACCACAATGGCGAAGAAAGCAGCCAAGGGCGCGAAGAAGAAGGGCGGCAAGAAGCGGTAGCCCTCGCACCCGCTAACGACGGTGCATCGTGCGCGGCACGGTGCACCGTCCAAATCTCACGGCCGTTTCGGCCGCTCACCCACCCCGGTCCGGCTCCACGTCAACACCTCGACCCGGCGTCCTCAGCGCGGCTCCAGCCAGCCTGATCCGTCCCAGACGCGAATCCGCTGTATCACGTCGCCCGGCTTGATCCGGTCGACGACGTCCATGCCGTTGACGACGTGGCCAAACGCCGTGTAGCGCGCGTCGAGGTGCGGCTGCGGCGAATGCGTGATGAAGAACTGGCTGCCGCCCGTGTCGCGCCACTCGAGCGCCATGCCTACGGTCCCGCGCAAGTACGGGCGCTCGTTGAGCTCATCGCGAATCGTATGTCCCGGACCACCCTCCCCGTCCCCGCGCGGGTCCCCATATTGCACGACGAAGTTCGCCACCACCCGATGGACGTCGAGGCCGTTGAAGAAGCCCTTGCGGGCCAGCTCCATGAAGTTGCGCGAGGTCTGGGGCGCGTCGAGCACCGCCAGCTCGAACTCGATCGTGCCGTAGGAGGTCTCGATGAACACGTGCGGCGAGGTCACCGGTCCGATGAGGCTCGCCTCGTCATACGGGGCGATGGGATCCCCCGGTGCCGGCGCAATCGTCCGTGACGCCTCGGTGCCCGGCGTCAGTTTCGACAGCAGCTCGTCGGCACGCACACGCACGGCCCAGTCCTTGTCCTCGAGCGCCAGCGTCAGCGTGCTCGACGCCTCGGCCGCGCCGTAGGCCGCGAGCGCTTCGAGCGCCGCCGTGCGGGCCGCATAGGCCGAATCGGACAGCGCCGTCTTGTACGCCTGCCGCAGCGCCTCAGCGCCCCCTTCCGGTTTGAGCGTGCCGAGCTCTCGTGCCGCCGTCGCGCGGACGACGAAATCGGGATCGGCGAGCCGGGCCAGCAGCACCCCGCGCACGTCGCTCGCCTTCAGGCGCGCGAGCGAGGAGAGGACCGCGGGGATCACGCGCTTGTCTTCGTCCTGCAGCATCGTGCGCACCCGGTCGGTCGCGAGCTCGGCGGGGAACGTCCCGAGCGTCTCGGCGAGCGCAGCGCGAACGCGCCAGTGGCGATCGGGCTCCATGCCCGCCAGCACCGCGACAAAGCTGTCCTGGTCGATCGCGGCAGCGGCGCGAAGCGCCGCTGCGCGCATCTCGGGCCACTCGTCGGTCCACAAGTCCTGGACCGGGGCCAACCCTTCCGCGGCCCGGAGCGTCCCGAGCGCGGTCACCGCCTCGAGCCGGACGTTCGGATGCACCGACGGCGTGCCGGCGAGGCGCGAGAGAGGCGCCACCGCCTCGACCGCGCCGAGCTGGGCGAGCGCCCGGATCGCAGCGACCGTCAGCTCGAGCCCGGTCTTCGCTGCCGGCTCGAGAAGCGCAACGAGCGGCTTGATCGCACTGGCGTCCTTGAGCGTGCCGAGGCCTCGCGCAGCGAACGCGCTCGTGTAGCGTCCCTTCGAGCCGAGCAGCTGCAGGAGCGACGGTGCGGCGCGCGGATCCTCGACGCGCTGCAGCGCGTACGCCACCGGCCACCACTCGGTGACCGGCCGGCCGCCGGCCAGCACCGCCGCGGCCATCGGGTCGTACGACTTGAGCCGAACGAGGGCGAAGAGACCGAGCTTGAACGCTTCGGCTTCCGGCGCGGCAGGTTCGGTCTCATCGTCGGGCTGCATCGCGACGACGGCGGCGCTCTTGGCGTACTCGGCGACCATCTGGCCGATGCCCGGCGCGGCGCCTGTGGCACCGATCAGGCCGAGCGCTTCGGCGGCACGTGCGCGGACGCGTGGAGACGAGTCGGTCAGCAGCGGCGCGAGCGCCGCCTCGGCCGAGCGGTCGCCGATGAGCCCGAGCGCGAACGCGGCCATCGCGCGCACGTCGGGATCGGTGTCGGGGAGAGTGGCGGCGAGCAGCGGCACGCCGGCCTTCGACTTCACTCGCCCGATGGCGAGCGCAGCGCGGCGGCGCACACGCGGGTCGCCATCACGAACGAGCACCGCCAGATCAGGGGAAGACGACGGGGGCGGCGGTGTCACGACCGGGACCGGCTTTTTCCCTTTGACGGGCGGCGGTGGCGGCGGCGGCGGTGGAGCCGGCAGCTCGAAACGCAGCAGGCGCTGGTCCTCGAGCCTGAGGATCCAGGCCATCTTCTGCTGCAGCGGCACCTGCGGCGCGTCTGGCAGCGTGGGGGGCGGCGGGGGCACGCATGCCGTCATCATTCCAAGGGTAACCACGAGCGAAGCGACGATCGCCGGCTTGATGCGGGACCTCACGTAGCGTCAGTCGTCAAACGCGCAACTCCATTTTCTCTTGCGTCGCCGCGGCGACGCGATCAGCCACGATGTGCACGCCGATGCCCGGTCCTTCCGGCACCGCGATGGTACCGTCGGGCCGGACAACGATCTCCGGGTCGATGAGGTCGGGGGCAAAGTAGCGGCGGCTGGCTGCAATGTCGCCCGGCAGCGAAAAGTTCGGAAGCGTCGAAAGGTGGATGTTGTGAGCGCGGCCGATGCCGCTCTCGAGCATGCCCCCGTGCCAGACTGGAATCCCGTGCGCCGCCGCCAGGTCGTGGAGCCGCAGCGACTCGGCATGGCCGCCGACGCGGCCCGGCTTGATGTTGATGATTCGGCATGCGCCGAGCTCGATCGCCTCGGCCGCAGCCCGCACGGTATGGATGGACTCGTCCAGGCAGATTGGCGTCCGAAGCTCGCGCTGGAGCCGGGCGTGGTCGCGGATGTCGTCGTAGTCGAGCGGCTGCTCGATCATCGTCAGGTCGAACCGGTCGAGCTCGGCGAGACGGGGGGCGTCCGACAGGGTGTAGGCGGCATTCGCGTCGACCATGAGCGGCAGGAGCGGCGCGTCAGCGAACCGATCGCGGATGCGTCCGACTGCGGCCACGTCCCACCCGGGCTTGATCTTGATTTTGACCCGGCGATAGCCCGCGGCACGCTCGATGGCGACTCGCTCGACGAGCTCCTCGAGGGAGTCCTGAATCCCGATCGAGACCCCCGACTCGATGGACGTCCGACTTCCGCCAAGCAGCGTCGACAGACTCACGCCCCGCTGGCGAGCGGCGAGATCCCAGGCCGCCATCTCGACCGCGGCCTTGGCCATCTGGTGGCCGCGGACCACGGCGAGCGCACCGTAGATGTCCCTCGGGTCTTCGAACGACCGCCCGAGGACCAGGGGCGCGAGGAATTCGCTGATGATGTGCCACGCGGTCCTCGTCGTCTCGGCGCTGTAGTAGGGATTGGCATCAGCCACGCATTCGCCCACGCCGAGCGCACCGTCGTCTTCGACCGTGACGAGGAGAAACACGCGCTCGTGCACCCGCCCGAAGCTGGTCTCGAAGAACCGCACGAGCGGCAGGCGCAGCAAGCGCAATTCGATACGATCGATCCGCACCCGTCAATGCTATCGCATGCTCGCCGAGCGAGGCGCGTCCTGCCCACTCTTCGCCGCAGCCGCCGTTTTAGGACTGCTATACTCGCGGGACTTTGGACTTCCGGTACATCGCCATCGAAGGTCCGCTGGGCGTCGGGAAGTCGGCCCTGGCCGACCAGCTCGGCGCACGGTTCGATGCGACAGTCGTACTCGACGAGACCGACAATCCTTTCCTCGCCGATTTCTACGCCGAGCGGACCGGCTCGGGATTCCAGGCACAGCTCTTCTACACCCTTGGACGCCACCGGCAGCAGATGTCGCTCCGTCAGCGGGATCTCTTCAGCCAGCTCACAATCTGCGATTACCTGTTCGAGCGCGACAAGATCTACGCCTACCTGAACCTCGACGACAACGAGCTGTTCATCTATCAGCGCCTCTACGACCTCCTGGCCCCCGATCTGCTGACGCCGGATCTGGTGATCTACCTCCAGGCCCCGACCGACGTCCTGCGCCGCCGCCTGCGCGAGCGGCCCCGCACCGAAGGAGCCCCGCCCATCCCACAGGACCGCTACGTCCGCGAGCTGAACGAGGCCTACAACCACTTCTTCTTTCACTACACAGCTTCGCCGCTCCTCGTCGTCGAGACGTCACAATTCGATCTCAGCTGGGGCGAGGACGCGGTGGCCGACATCGAGCGGCAGATACGGGGGATGGGGAAGGGGACGAGGTATTACGTGCCGAGAGCATGACAGTCGTCAGTCGACAGTCGGCGGTCGTCAGTCCAGCAGTCCTCAGTCGTCAGTCCGGTCGAGTCCGCAGTCGGCAGTCGTGAGTCCCAGTCGTGAGTCCCAGTCGTGGCAGTCGCAGCTGGGTTCAGCCGCCGACTGGGACTGACGACTGGGACTGCCGACTGGGACTGAGGACTGGACTGACGACTGTCGACCGCCGACTGACGACTGTCCAGGCATGGTAATCTACCCCCTCACCCATGGCCTGGTTCAAGAAGCAGCGAAAGCCCATTGAGCCGCCCGACAAGCAGAGCCGGGTTCCCGAGGGGCTCTGGGTCAAATGCCCCTCCTGCGGACAGGTCATCTACAACAAAGATCTTGTCGCGAGCCTGAGCGTTTGCACCAAGTGCGGGCATCACTTCCGGCTGAGCGCTGCCGAGCGTCTGCGGGCGCTCTATGACGGCGAGTGGCAGGAATACGACCACGGGCTGACGTCTACCGACCCGCTCAAGTTCACCGACACCAAGCCCTACCACAAGCGGCTCGACGCCAGCATTGCCGCCACCGGCCTCAACGACGCGGTGATCACTGCCACCGGACGAATCAACGGCATCGAGACGGTCGTCGCCGCCATGGAGTACTCGTTCATCGGCGGCAGCATGGGCGTGGTCGTCGGCGAGAAGATCACGCGGGCGATCGAACGGGCGATCGCCGGCCGTCTGCCGCTCATCATCGTATCGTGCTCGGGCGGCGCGCGGATGATGGAAGGGGCGCTGTCGCTGATGCAGATGGCCAAGATCAGCGCCGGCCTGGCCCGGCTCGACCGTGCGAAGCTCCCCTACATTTCGATCCTGACCGATCCGACGACCGGCGGCGTGACCGCCAGCTTCGCGATGCTCGGCGACGTCAACATCGCCGAGCCCAAGGCCCTCATCGGCTTCGCGGGCCCCCGCGTCATCGAGCAGACGATTCGCCAGACACTCCCCGAGGGCTTTCAGCGCAGCGAGTTCCTGCTCGAACACGGCATGCTCGATGCCGTCGTCGACCGCCGCGAGATGAAGGACATGATCACGCGCATCCTGCGCTTTGGCGTGCCGGCGCGCGCCGCGGATCGCGAACCGGCGGGGCAGGCCGCCTCAAAGCCCTAGATCCGAATTGGCTCTGGAGTTCCTGTTCTCGCTCGAACGTCTCGGGATGAAGTTCGGTCTCGAGAACATGAGGCGGATCTGCGCAGCCCTCGGCCATCCCGAACGCAATTTTCAATCGATCATCGTCGCGGGCACCAACGGCAAGGGGTCGGTCACGGCGATGACCTCCGCCGCGCTCGACGCGGCCGGATACCGCTCGGCGCGATACACGTCCCCCCACCTCGAGCGCATCGAGGAGCGATTCGTCATCGGTGAACGCGACGTGGCGAGCGCCGATCTGGAGAACGCGGCTGCCGCCGTCCAGGCGGCGGTCGAACGGCTGGTTGGCGACGGCGGACTCGAGGCCCTTCCCACCTTCTTCGAATGTGCGACGGCGATTGCGTTCGAGCTCTTCCGGCGTGCGTCGGTCGAGATCGCGGTGGTCGAGGTCGGGCTGGGCGGCCGCCTGGACGCGACCAACGTCATAACTCCGATGGCCGCCGTCATCACGTCGATCGACTTCGATCACCAGGATCTCCTGGGAGAGACCCTCGAATCGATCGCTCGCGAGAAAGCCGGCGTCATCAAGCCGGGGATACCGGTCATCGTCGGATCGGTCGATCCCGGCGCACGCGCCGTCATCGAGGCCAGGTGCCGCGAGCAGGGCGCGCGGCTGGTTCTCGCCGCCGAACGCGTCCGCGTCACGGCGTCGATGGCTGGCGCACCCGGCGAGACGACGGTCTCGCTCGAGGGCGGCGGACACCGCCTCGAGGACGTGAGGCTCGCCCTGCGGGGGGGCCACCAGGTCGGCAACGCGGCGGTGGCGTTCTGCCTGATGACCGAGCTCGAGGGCCTGGGTGTGCGCATCGATCACCGCGCCATGCGCGCGGGTTTGACCGATGCGCGCTGGCCTGGCCGCCTGGAGAAGCGGCGATGGCGGGGAGCGGACGTGCTCATCGACGCGGCGCACAATCCTGCTGGCGCGCGGGCGCTCGCCGAGTATCTTCGTGTCACCGCGTGGACCGATGTGACGCTCGTCGTCGGCGTGATGCGCGACAAGGACATCGCCGGCATGCTGTCGGCTCTGCTTCCCTGCTGCTCGACATTGGTGTGCACGACACCGCCGAGTCCACGCGCACTGTCTGCCGACGCGCTCGCGGCGCTCGCGGCGACGCTGCCGTCTGCTCCCGCGCGCATCGTGACCATCCCCGACCCGTCGGCAGCCATGATCTGCGCCTGCGAGGCCGGTGCCCGGGTCGTCGCGGCCGGATCAATCTTTCTCATCGGTCCGCTGCGTGGTATTCTTCGTTGATTTTCCGCCGTGTTGGACCAGAGCGCGTCCGTGCCAGCTGACGCGCCGGCCGGCCCAGCCTTTCGCATGCATCGCCGTATCCTGCTGACCGTCGTCCTCGTCATTCTCGGCATCGTCGACATGCGTGGCATGGGGGCCGTCGCCCGTGCGAGCGCGCAGGCGCCGCAAAGCGAGATCTCCGGCTGCCGCGTCTCCGATATGGCCGGCGCCACGCAGGACGCGCTCTCGAAAGACGTCGCAGGCCGTACCGAACGGGTGCTGGTGCTGACAGGCCAGGGCGCGGTACCGGTTCAGGTGAACTGCGACGACACGCAGTTCTTTGCCGACTTCGCCGAGATCTACCCCGACAGCCATCGCATCGTCGCCACCGGGAACGTCAAAGTGGGCACGCCGAACAGCTTCATCAGCGCCGAGCGGATGGAGTTCGACACCAAGTCCCGGACCGGGACGTTCTACAACGCCAACGGCATGGCGTCGCTCGGCGACCGCGTCGACAAGAGCATGTTCGGCACGCAGGAGGCCGATGCGATCTTCCGCGGACGCGAAATTCACAAGCTCGGACCCAAGAAGTACAAGATCGTCGACGGTGCGTTCAGCACCTGCGTCCAGCCGACGCCACGATGGGAGGTCGTATCGGGATCATCGACGATCAACCTCGACGACTACGCCCTGCTGAAGAACTCGGTCTTCCGCGTCAAGGGCGTGCCGCTGATGTACCTGCCGATCTTCTACTACCCGATCCAGGAAGACGACCGGGCGACCGGCTTCCTCATTCCCACCTACGGCACGTCGACGCTCAGAGGACAGTCGCTCAGCAACGCCTTCTTCTGGGCCATCTCGCGCAGCCAGGACGCAACGTTCGTCCACGACTGGTTTTCCAAAGCCGGCCAGCAAATGGGTGGCGAGTATCGCTATATCCTGAGCGGCGGGTCCCAGGGAAACGCGCGCGTCTCGTACCTCGCCGAGAAAACGACCGACGCCACGACGGGCGAGTCGTCAGACGGCCGGCGCAGCTATCAGATCACCGGCGGGATGACGCAGACGCTCGGCGGCAGGGTGCGCGCGCGCGCGAACGCCGACTATGTCTCGGACATCGAGCCCGAGCAGCTCTACCAGCAGAACATCTATCGCGCGACGCGGAGCACGCGCAGCTTCGGCGGCAACGTCACCGGTAACTGGAGTCAGATCGTCCTGAGCGGCACGCTCGACAAGACCGACGTGTTCTATCCCGACGGCTCCTACACGACCTACGGCGGGCTTCCCCGCATCAACTTCAACCGCGCCGAGCGCCGCATCGCCAAGTCGCCGTTCTACTTTGGCGTCGGCGCCGAGTACGCCACCATGCTCCGCAGCACTACCAGCAGCGATGGCGTCGCGATCAACGACCAGGGGCTCACCCGAATGGACGTCGCGCCGACGTTGCGGATTCCATTCACGCGCTGGCCGTTCCTGTCGATCAATTCGACGGTCGGCTGGCGTGGCACGTACTGGAGCGAGAGCCTCGTCGACGGCAAGCAGGTTCCGGAATCGGTCGGACGTCAGTATTTCGAATTCGCGTCGCGAATCACCGGTCCAGTCTTCAGCCGCATCTTCAACGCGGGTGCGACCGAGGGGGTGAAGCTGAAACATGTCGTCGAGCCGGTCTTTACGATCAGGCGTGTCTCGGCTATCGACGTGTTCGACCAGATTGTCCAGCTTGAATCGGCCGACTACACCAGGGGTGACGTGTGGGAGGTCGGCTACGGCCTGAACAACCGGCTGTACGCCAAGCGCACGTCGTCTCGCGAAGTCCTCAGCGTGGCGATCAAACAGAACTACTACACCGACGCGCTCGCGGCGCTCTACGCTCAGCAGTATCAGAGCAGCAGCTACGCGTCGACGGCGACGAGCAAATACAGCGCCCTGGCGCTCTCGGCCCGCACATCGCCCAACGATCACGTGCAGGGTGAATTCCGCACGGAGTGGGATCCGACGTTCCACACGCTGAAGACGCTCGCGGCGGCCGGGTCCGTCAACAGCGGTAATCTGCAGGCGTCGGCCGGCTGGAGCCGGCGGCGCTACATTCCCGGGCTCCCGGGATTCGACAACCCGAATTTCGCCGACCACTACATGAACGGCTCGGCGAACTGGCACACGAGAACCAACACGCTCGGCGTGACCTACTCATTCAACTACGACCTGCGCCGCGACTCCTTCCTGCAGCAGCGCTATCTGGGCTACTACAACGCGCAGTGCTGCGGATTCGGCGTCGAGTATCAGGCCTACAACTATTCCAGCTTTACCGGGGCGACCGTTCCGCAGGACCGCCGCTTCAACGTGTCGTTCACGCTCGCGGGAATCGGCACGTTTTCGAACTTCCTCGGCGCGTTCGGCGGGCAGAGCACGCGATAGATCTGACGCCTTCGCGATGATGAGATCGATGATGATATTGATGGTGATATCGACGATGTCTGGGGATGTGCAGCGATGACGAACGTGCTGGTCACCGGTGGCGCCGGGTTCATTGGATCCAATTTCGTGCGGCATGCGCTGACCGCTCACCCCGACTGGCGGGTGACGACGCTCGACAAGCTCACCTACGCCGGACGGCTGGAGAATCTGAAAGGCGTGATGGATCACCCGCGACACGAGTTCGTCAAGGGCGACATCGCTGACCCGGTCGTCGCCGGACCGCTCGTCGTTGACGCAGAGGTCGTCGTGCACTTCGCGGCCGAGACCCACGTCGACCGCTCGCTCATGAATGCCGGCGAGTTCATCACGACCGACGTCTACGGTACGTTCGTGCTGCTCGAAGCCGCGCGCGAGGCGCCGAAGCTGCGGAAGTTCGTCCAGATTTCGACCGACGAGGTGTACGGCAGCGTTCCGGAGGGTTCGAGCCGGGAGACCGACGAGCTGAGGCCGCGGAACCCGTACTCGGCGAGCAAGGCAGGAGCCGATCGCCTCGCCTACAGCTACTGGGCCACCTATCAGGTTCCGGTCGTCATCACCCGCGCGTCCAACAATTACGGCCCGAACCAGTTTCCCGAGAAGGTCATCCCGCTCTTCATCACCAATGCGATGGACGATCGTCAGGTGCCGCTGTACGGCGACGGTCTGAACGTGCGCGACTGGCTCCATGTCTCCGACAACTGCCGGGCGCTCGACCTGATCATCGAAACCGGCACGCCGGGCGAGGTCTACAACGTCGGCGGCGGCAACCACGTAAGGAACGTCGATCTCACGAAGCGCATCCTGCAGCTGCTCGGAAAACCGGAGTCGCTGATTCGTCCCGTCGCCGATCGTCCCGGGCACGACCGGCGCTACTCGGTCGACACGGCCAAGCTGCACGCGCTCGGCTGGTCGCCGCGCATTGCGTTCGAGCAGGGACTGGCCGACACCGTTGCCTGGTATCGGCAGAACGAGTGGTGGTGGCGTCCGATCAAGGAAGGCGACCCGGCGTTCGAGACGTACTACAAGAACCAGTACGACAACCGCCCGGCCTGAGATCCGGCTGTGGCTGGCCTTCCACTCGTCACGGGCGCTACCGGCTTCGCGGGCAGCCACCTCGTCGATCACCTTCTGCAGCACGAGCCCGCGATCGCCGCGTGGTCGAATCCTCGGGGCGTGGCCGTCAATGCTCGTGATCCGAAGATCTCGTGGGACGCAATCGACCTGCTGGACCGCGACGCGGTGCGCGACGCCGTCGCGACGCTGCAGCCATCACTGGTGTACCACTGTGCCGGCGCGGCCGACGTCGGCACGTCGTGGAGCGATCCCGTCACGCCACTGAAGGTCAACGCGCTCGGCACGCACCACCTGCTCGAGGCCGTGCGGCGCACGGGCTCGACTACGCCAGTCGTGGTGGTTGGATCGGCGACGGTCTATCGCGCGTCGGCCGACCCGGTCGACGAGGAATCGCCCATCGGTCCTTCGAGCCCCTACGGGGTCAGCAAGCTCGCGCAGGAAATGCTCGCGGCACGCATCGTCTCCTTCCCCGTGTTCCTGGCGCGGCCGTTCAATCACGCCGGTCCGCGCCAGTCGCCGGCGTTTGTCACCTCGAGCTTCGCGCGACAGATTGCCGAAATCGAGGCAGGCGTCGCGCCCCCGGTGCTGAAGGTCGGCAACCTCGACGCGCAACGTGATATCACCGACGTTCGTGACACGGTGCGCGCCTACCGGTTGCTGGCAGAACGCGGACGGCCCGGACGGCCCTATAACATCTGCAGTGGATCCGCCATCCGCATCGGCGATCTGCTGGAACGCATGCTCGCGCTCGCCCACACCCGGATCTCGGTGGCGAGCGACCCCAACCGAATGCGGCCGTCGGACCAGCCCGTGATCCTCGGCGACCCTTCGCGCGTGCGGGCCGAGACCGGGTGGCACGCGACGATTCCGATCGACGATACGCTGAAGGACCTTCTCACGTACTGGCGGCATCGTCTCGCCGCAAGTGTGTGATGGCCGCGCCCCAGCACGACGAACACGAGCGGAAGCTGCTGCACGTCGCCATGGGCGGCTTCGCCCTGTCGCTGCGGTACGTGGCGTGGTGGCACGCGGCCCTCCTCGCCATCGCGGCGCTCATTTTCAACCTGCTCGTCCTGCCGCGGGTTGCCGGGCATCTCTACCGCCCCGATGAGCCGGCGGGCAGCGCACGTTCCGGCATCGTCCTCTATCCGATTTCGGTGCTGGTGCTCGTGCTGGTCTTCGCGAATCGCCTCGACATCGCCGCCGCCGCGTGGGCGATCCTGGCTGTCGGCGACGGGATGGCGACGATCGCCGGTCGCCGGCTGGGCTGGGGAGCCATTCCCTGGAACCGCGGGAAGTCGTTTGCCGGCGCGTTCGCGCTCTTCTTCTGCGGCGGGCTTGCGGGTGCACTGATTGCGTGGTGGTGCCGGCCGAATGTCACGCCGGCCCCGGAGCCGTGGTTCTCTGTCGTGGCGCCATTCGTCGCCGCGCTCGTCGCCACGTTCGTCGAGACGATCCCCGTCAAGCTGGACGACAATGTCTCGGTTCCGGCTTCGGCAGCTGGCGTGCTCTGGGCGCTGTCGCTCGTTCGAGGGGATCTCATCGGACCGGCGCTCGTAGCTGGCGGTCATGCAATCGTCCCCGCCCTCGTCGCGAACCTCGCCGTCGCATGGCTGGGCTATCGCGCTCGCACGGTGACCTCGGCGGGAGCCGTGACCGGCGGCCTCATCGGCACCGCGATCGCAGTCACGGCCGGATGGGCGGGCTGGGCCCTGCTGCTGGCCACATTCCTGGCGGCAGCGATCAGCTCGCGGCTGGGGCTGCGCCGCAAGACGCTCCTCGGCATCGCCGAGGAACGAGGCGGACGCCGTGGCGCTGGAAACGCGATCGCCAATACTGGTTTCGCGACGGCTGCGGCGCTGCTCTCGGTCCTGACGCTCGAACGTGATCTGGCGGTGCTGGCATTCGTCACGGCACTGGCGGCCGGCGGCAGCGATACGATCGCCAGCGAGATCGGCAAGGCTTGGGGACGACGCACCTGGCTCGTGCCTACGTTCCGGAGAGTGGCGCCCGGGACCTCAGGCGCGATGTCGCTCGAGGGCACCGTCGCCGGTTTCGCCGGCGCCTGTCTGCTCGCGGGCCTCGCCTTCGCAGTCGGGCTCGTGCCCCGGACCGCGCTCGTCCCGGTCGTCGCCGGGGCGACGATCGGCTCGCTCGCCGAGAGCCTGCTCGGCGCGACGCTCGAAGCACCGGGTATCCTGAACAACGACATGCTGAACTTCCTCAACACAGCCATCGCTGCCACCGCGGCGATCGTCGTCGTTCGGGTCGCGGCATGACGGCCACCTCCCGCGGGTCGATCTGGTTCGAGCTCTCGCGCCCGTTCACGCTCGTCGCGCCCGCGCTCGGCTTCGCGTCGGGCGCGGTCACTGCCGCGGGGGCGGCGCCCCGCGAAGCCTGGAGCTTCGACCTCCTCCTGTATCCCCTGATCGGCTTGACGATGGCCGCCGTGCTCAATGCAGCGTCGAACGCGATCAACCAGATCTACGACCTCGAGATCGATCGAATCAACAAGCCCAAGCGTCCGCTCCCATCCGGACGGCTGACGACCGGCGACGCGTGGTCGTTCACGCTCGTGACCTACGCCGTCGCCCTGACGCTCGCCTGGCTCGTGGCGCCGGACGGACGCCACGAGTGCTTCTGGATCGTGCTCGTGGCCACGGCGATCACGGTGCTCTATTCGGTGCCGCCCTTCCGCACCAAGCGGCTGGGCATCTGGGCGAACGTGACGATTGCGATTCCGCGAGGTGTCTTGCTGAAGGTGGCGGGCTGGTCCGCCGTGAAGACGGTGATGGCCGTCGAGCCGTGGTTCATCGGTGGCATCTTCGGGTTGTTCCTGCTCGGCGCGTCGACCACCAAGGATTTCGCCGACATGGAAGGCGACGCACGCGGGGGCTGCCGGACACTTCCCATCATCTACGGTGTGCGTCGAGCCGCGTGGATGATCTCGCCGTCGTTCGTCGTTCCGTTTCTGATGATTGCCGTCGGAGCGATGGCCGGCGTCCTGACCGGCAACTTCGTCCTGCTGCTCATGCTCTCGGCTGGGATGACCGGCTATGGTCTGTATGTCTGTTACCTGATGCTGAGGCGTCCTGAAGAGTTGGCGGTGGAGGAAAACCACGTCTCCTGGGCCCACATGTACAGAATGATGTTCGTTGCCCAGCTCGGCTTCGCCGCTGCCTACCTTTTTTAGGGGTCAGACCCCAGCTCAGACCCCAGCTCTGACCCCAGTTCTGACCCCGGTGCCCGGTCTGACCCAGGTCTGACCCACGTTTGACTCCGGCACTCAGATAGGCGCATCATGGCGAACAAATAGCGAATGTTGCCATGGATGCCCCACGACTCTTCGATTCTCCTGACTCGCCCCCGACGACGCGCGCGATCACGCTCACGGTCCTGACGCGACGGACCGGCTGGACTCGATCAAGCGCAGCGCCGAGCCGACAACGCTCGCTACCAGGAGGTCACGTGCCGCTCGGCGCTCAACCCCGTCGAGGGCATGCCCTTCCGGTGGACGCTGAATCCCTACCGCGGCTGTACCCACGCCTGCCATTACTGCTTCGCGCGGCGCTACCAGACGCAGTTCGCGCTCGGGCCGGACGACGAGTTCTCGTCGCTCATTTTCGTCAAACACAACTTCGCTGACGTCCTGCGCCGCGAGTTGGAGAAGCCGTCGTGGAAGCGTGAGCTGGTCGCCCTCGGTACCGCGACCGACCCGTACCAACCGATCGAGGGCCGGTACAAGCTCACGCGACGCTCGCTCGAGGCGCTGCTGGCGGCACGCACGCCGGTCGGGCTCGTGACGAAGGGGCCGATGGTCGTGCGCGATGCGGACTTGCTGGCCGAGCTCGGACGTCGCGCTCGCTGCACGGTGCACATCAGCGTGCCGACGGTTGACGAGGAGGCGTGGGCCGCGCTCGAACCGGGCACGGCGCATCCGCTTCAGCGCCTGCGCGCAGTCCGGGCGCTGCGGAGGGCGGGCGTCAACGCGGGCGTTTTGATGGCGCCAATCGTCCCAGGCTTCACGACCGAGCGCCGGCGCCTCGAGGCCACGATCCGCGCCGTGGCGGAGCACGATGCCGCGTTCATGGGCGCCAACGTGCTCTATCTCAAGGACGGCACGAAGGATCATTTCATGGGGTTTCTGCGGAAGGAGTTTCCCCATCTCGTTGAAGGCTACGAGCGGCTCTATCCGGGGTCGTACGCGCCGTCAGAGTACGTGCAGACAGTGAAAGGTCTGGTCGACGACCTGCGCCGGCGGCACGCGGTCGGCACTCGGGCGTTCCGAAGGGCTGATGATGAGACGCATGAACCGCCGGAGCCGTCGGCGCCGTCGGCGGCTCCCAGCGAGGCACAGCAGGAGCTCGAATGGGACAACCCCCCGGACGAGCCGCGAGGTTGACGGGTTACCGCTGGCCCATCAGCGCGCGGATGCGGTCCTCGGTCGGCGGGTGCGTACTGAACAGCGACATCAGCCCCGCGCCGGAAAACGGCTTCACGATGAACATGTGCGCCGTCGCCGGGTTGGCGTCCATGGGCACACGACGCGATGCGGCGTCAATCTTGCGAAGCGCGTCAGCCAGCCCGTACGGGTTGCCGGCAATCTGCGCGCCGCCCGCATCCGCGCTGAACTCGCGCGACCGCGAAATCGCAGCCTGAATGAGCATGGCGGCCATCGGCGCGAGGATCATCATGGCCAGAAGCGCGATCGGGTTGGAGCCCTGGTCGCGATCGTCCTGACGGCCACCACCGAACATCCCGGCGTACATAGCCATGCGGGCGGTCATCATGATCGCCGCGGCGAGCGTCGCCGCGATCGAGCTGATGAGGATGTCGCGATGCTTGACGTGCGCAAGCTCATGCGCAATCACTCCTTCGAGCTCGTGCTCGCTGAGAACCCGCAGGATGCCCTCGGTGGCGGCGACGGCCGCGTGCTCCGGGTTGCGGCCGGTCGCAAATGCGTTCGGCGACGGATCGGGGATCACGTAGACCTTCGGCATCGGCAGGCCACCCTGGCGTGCGAGCCGTTCGGTCACGCGGTAAAGCGGATGCTCAGCACCGACCTCCTGCGCGCGATACATGCGCAGGACGATCTTGTCGGAGAACCAATACGATCCGAGGTTCATCACCGCCGCCAGGACGAGCCCGTACATCAGGCCGCTCGGTCCGCCGATGAGATCGCCGATGGCGAGCAGGAGGCCGCTCAGTGCGCCCAGAAGCAGAACCGTCTTCACTCCGTTGGACATGGCTTTATTGTATTCTCCCGAGCCGGCTCAGCAGACTCGC
Organism: uncultured Acidobacteriota bacterium; assembly: GCA_963776315.1. Taxonomy (GTDB): domain Bacteria; phylum Acidobacteriota; class Vicinamibacteria; order Vicinamibacterales; family 2-12-FULL-66-21; genus DATBJJ01. Next base: position 382,478 of record CAVZMJ010000015.1, on the reverse strand, counting down.
GACGAACGCCGCGCGCCACCCCAGGTCTCCGAGTTCGACATGTTCGTGGAGGGCGTGCGCTCCGTCGCCGCGAGGGCCGAGACCGTCTAATGTGGGAACACCGAGCGCGGCTGTCAAATTCCCGTCCGAGCCGCCGCCGGCTGCCCCCTCCCTCAGGTCCTGACCGAGCTCGCGTGCGACTTCCCGCGCGACTTCGTAGAGACGGATCACGCCCGGCCCACGCTCGAGTGGGGGACGAGAGACGCTCCCTTCGATCTCCAGTCGTGTCCCTGACAGGCGCGGACGCAACCCGCGAAGCGACTGCTCGATCATTGCCGCATCGGCCATCGTCAACACTCGCACGTCGATGCTGGCGCGTGCGACGTCGGCCACGACGTTCGTGCGCGATCCGCCGGTGATCCGGCCGACGTTCAGCGTAACGCCGCGACCCGGATCCTGGAGCGCGGTGATGGCGACAATCTGATGCGCCAGCTCGTGAATTGCGCTCGCGCCCTTGCCGGGATCGAGGCCGGCGTGAGCGGATACCCCGTGGACGGTCAGCTCGAAATCGCCAACGCCCTTGCGGCTGGTCTTCGCTGCGCCTCCCGGCAGCGAGGGCTCGAGCACGAGCACCGCGTCGCTGTCGCGCGCGCACGACTCGATCGTCGCCCGCGACGTCTGGCTCCCGACCTCCTCGTCGGTCGTCCACAGCATCGTGACACTCGGAGCATCCGGAAGCGCCAGTTCCCCGAGCGCGCGAACCGCCAGCATGGCGACGCCCACGCCGGCCTTCATGTCGAAGATGCCCGGCCCGTGCAGCCGGCCAGCCTCTTCCCGGAGCGGCATGCGCTCGAGTTGGCCGACGGGCCAAACGGTGTCGAAGTGGCCGAGGAGCAGAACGCGACGCGCCGACCCGGCGAACTCCGCGCGGATGTGATCGCCGCGAGGGCCGCCGTCGAGGCGGGTGACCGTGCCGCCGGCCGCTTCGAGGCGCCGGGTGAGCTCCGCGCCGCACCGGTCCACCGCCGCCTTGTCGGTGCTCGGAGACTCGAGGCCCACGAGGGTCTCGATGGTCTCGCGCAACCACCCGCGGCGTGCTTCGCACCACGCGAGCAGGTCTGAAGAGGCGGTTGGCGTCACGAGAGTCTTATAATACCGGGATGCGATACGCTGCGGCGGTCATGCTGCTCGTGCTCGGGGCCGGCCGCCCCATGCTGGGACAGGGTCCGGCGCCGTTTCCCAAGCCGACGGACCCGCAAAAACCTGGAGCGCAAACGCCGGCAAAGGTCGAGCCCCCACAGAAGCCGACCTCGGCCTTACCGCCTCAGGCTGTTGTCGCTCCGACCGACGCGACGCTCGGCCTCCCGATCTTCCCGTCCGCCGAGTTCCTCGCCTCCTACGACGCCGGCCGCGGGCAGCGATACTACCTCTTCGGCACGAACAACACGTTCACGCAAATCGTCGAGTACGACAAGAGCGTGCTCAAGCAGCGCGGGGAGCTCGTCTACGACGAGCCACCGACGCATATGTTCGAAGTCGGCCGCTTCCGGGAGGAGACGATGGCGTTCCCGCCGGGGATCACTGTGAAGGACTACGCCTGGGCTGGCTCACTCGGGTATCTGAATCCCAAGCGCGGCGCCGAGCCCACCCGGTTCAGGACGATCATCCAGATCGTGCCGGCGCCGCCTGGGGCGCCGAAATAATGCTGAATGTCGAATGCTGAATGTTGAACGGAATTCAGAATTCACTTCAGCATTCAGCACTCCGCATTCAGCGTTGCAAAAGACCGTTTCCAGTGGTAGTGTCCGCCTGCTTCGATCGCTCGTCGGCAGCGACGGCAGGTCCGGCGTGATCATCTCCTCCTGATCCCGCCGGCCGCCGCCGCAATCAGAAGGCCGACTGGATGATCGCTGCCCGCTGGGGCATCTGCAAGCGCCGTTCTGGCGTCTTCGCTCGGCGGGCACAACCGGAGGTGTGCGATGCGGAATGTACGAATCCCTGCCATGCTGGTCCTGGCGCTGTCGGTCTTGTGGGTTGCAGGTCCGATCGAGCTCGCCGCGGACCGCGACGGCGCGAAAATCGCCATATTGGACGACTGCGATCCGAACGACGCGGGGTGGGCGCCAACCGGGGGCTGTCTACTGAAAAAGGGAGGCACATCCCTCCTCGAGTTCCAGACGTTCCTCCGGTCTCCGCTCTACAACAACGCGGCGCCCGGCTCAACGACCCCAGCGTTGTTCCTGGTAGGTCACCCTGCCTGGCGCAACGAACCATCACATATCGAGGTCGAAGAGGGCGAGCGTATTCACATCAAGAACGAGGGCGGACGGCTCCACACCTTCACACCGGTCAAGGAGTTTGGCGGTGGGCGGGTGCCTCCGCTCCTCGTGGGAACGGTGCCCGCGCCCGAATGCGCGGCGCCTACCGCTCCGGCGACCGATCCCTATCAGGTCGCGCCGGGCGATCGTCTGAAATTGAAGGCAACCACCGAAGGAATCCAGCGGTTCAGTGCTGCATTCATCCCTGGATGCGCGCGACGGTCCGCGTGACCCCGGACGAACACCACCACGGGAAGTAGGCCTGCAATGCTGAATGCTGAATGAGGAATGCTGCAGGGAATTCAGAATTCCCTGCAGCATTCAGCACTCATCAGTCAGCATTGCGCTTGACGTAGATGACGCCGCCCTTGTCTCTGAACTCGCGCGACTTCTCCGACATCCCCTCCGCCGCCATCTCGCGCACCTGCTGCGTCAGCTCCATCGAGCAGAACTTGGGCCCGCACATCGAGCAGAAGTGCGCGACCTTCGCTCCATCGGCGGGCAGTGTCTCGTCGTGATAGGCGCGCGCAGTCACCGGGTCGAGCGCCAGGTTGAACTGGTCCTCCCACCGGAACTCGAATCGCGCTTTCGACAGCGCATCGTCCCACGCCTGGGCACGGGGATGGCCCTTGGCGAGATCGGCGGCGTGCGCCGCGATCTTGTAGGCGATGACGCCGGCCTTGACGTCGTTGCGATCGGGCAGCCCTAAGTGCTCTTTCGGCGTCACGTAGCAGAGCATCGCCGTCCCGTACCACCCGATGACGGCCGCGCCTATCGCTGAAGTGATGTGGTCGTATCCCGGCGCGATGTCGGTCGTCAGCGGGCCCAGCGTGTAGAACGGGGCTTCACTGCACCACTCGAGCTGCTTCTCCATGTTCTCGCGTATGAGGTGCAGCGGCACGTGGCCCGGGCCCTCGTTCATCACCTGCACGTCGTACTCCCACGCGATCTTCGTCAGCTCGCCCTGCGTCTGGAGCTCGGCGAACTGCGCCTGGTCGTTCGCGTCCGCGATCGATCCCGGCCGCAGGCCATCACCGAGCGAGAACGAGACGTCGTAGGCGCGCATAATCTCGCAGATCTCACGGAAGTGCGTATAGGTGAAGTTCTCCTGGTGGTGTGCGAGGCACCACTTCGCGAGGATGGATCCGCCCCGCGAGACGATGCCGGTCATCCGCCGGGCGGTCATCGGAATGTAGCGGAGCAGCACACCGGCGTGGACGGTGAAGTAGTCGACGCCCTGCTCGGCCTGCTCGATGAGCGTGTCGCGGTAAATCTCCCACGTCAGATCTTCGGGACGGCCGCCGACCTTCTCGAGCGCCTGGTAGATCGGCACGGTGCCAATCGGCACCGCCGAGTTGCGCAGGATCCACTCGCGCGTCTCGTGGATGTCTTTGCCGGTCGAGAGATCCATGACGGTGTCGGCGCCCCACAGCGTGGCCCAGCGCAGCTTGTCGACCTCTTCGTCGATCGACGAGCTCACGGCCGAGTTGCCGATGTTCGCGTTGATCTTCACCGCGAAGTGCCGGCCGATGATCATCGGCTCGAGCTCGGGGTGATTCACGTTGGCCGGAATGATGGCGCGGCCGCGGGCCACTTCGGACCTCACGAACTCGGCATCGAATCCTTCACGGACCGCGATGAACTCCATCTCGGGCGTCACGATGCCGCGGCGCGCGTAGTGAAGCTGCGTCACCGGCCCGCTGCCGCGCAGCGCGCGTGCAGCGCGCGCCGCCAGCGCCGTCGACATCGCCGGCGTTCGGGCCGGGACGATGGTCAGCGACCGCGCCTCGCTCGCGACGTCGCCCCGCGACTCGATCCAGCGTTGCCGCAAGAGGGGGAGGCCGTCGCGCACGTCGTGGCCCTGCGGGCCGCTCGTATCGTAGACGCGGAGCGGCGGCTCGCCGCCGCCAAGCGCAATCTCGCGCATCGGCACCCGCAGTCCGCCAGCTTCGAGGTAGACCTTGCGGGAGTTGGGAAACGCGGAGGTGAAGTCCGACGGCTGAAGCGCCGGAAGCGTGTGACGTGTAGCCATAGAGAACCCCTGAACCCGTCCACTATAGCGCGGATAGCTCTCCGCCAAATCCGTCACTGTGCGGCAATGAACGGTCTTTGCCGGAAGCGGACGGTTACGCGACCGACGCAACCAGCGATCTGATTGAAGAGGCACGACTTCGGTTCAGCTCAGCGTGGCACGCCTCTGGCTGTACGCTTCACCGCATGGAGGCCCTGCTCCAGGACCTGCGCTACGCGATGCGGATGGTGGCGAAGTCGCCCGGAACCACGGCGATCGCGCTCCTGACCATTGGCATCGCGACTGGTGCGAACGCGACCGTCTTCGGGTTCGTCAGCGCGCTGCTTCTCCGGCCGGCGCCTGGCGTGACCGATCCGGGATCGCTCGTGTCCGTCTATACCAGCGATTACAGCAGCGGACCGTACGGAAGCTCCTCGTACCCGGACTATCTGTCGCTCAAATCGGAGGTCACGGCGTTCACTCAGATGGCGTCACAACAGGACGACTCGTCCGGCGTCGTGCAGGTTGGCGGAAAGGTCGAACGGGTGCCGGTGACGTCGGTCACGGGCGACTATTTCGCGCTTCTGGGCGTCAGGCCAGCGATGGGCCGCCTGCTGACGCCCGACGATACCGAGGCCGGCGCCGTACCAGCGGTCGTCGTCAGCCACGGCTTCTGGCGTCGGATCCTTGCCGCGGATCCAGACATCCTCGGCGCGTTGCTTACGACGAGCGGCCGGACGTACACCGTTGTCGGGGTGCTGCAGGACGGATTCGGCGGACTCGATCTCGGCCAACCGATCGATGTCTGGCTGCCGCTCGTGGCGCCGCCGACGACGGCTGATGCGCGTGGGAACCGTTCGCTGGCGATCGTGGCCCGGCTCCGGGAAGGGACGTCACTCGGCGAGGCACAGACGCAGGTGTCGGCCCTCGCCGCGCGTCTTGCGCTGGTGTACCCCGAGTCGAACCGCGGCACACTCGCGGCGCCGAACGAACCTCGGCCGATAATTGCCCTCAGACATTCTCGCCTGCCGCCAGAATTCAAGCCGATGGTTGCAGCCGTGAGCGCCATCCTGATGGCGGCCGTCGGGCTCGTGCTCGTCATCGCCTGTGCCAATGTGGCCGGCCTGCTTGTGGCGCGTGCGATCGCGCGCGACCGCGAGATGGCCGTGCGCCGTGCGCTCGGCGCGGGTCGGGCTCGCGTCGTACGACAGTTGCTGACCGAAAGCCTCTTGCTCGGCATCGGTGGCGGACTCTGCGGCCTGCTGCTCGCGCTCTGGACGGCCGACGTGCTGCCGTCGTTTTTCCCCGCCGAGCAGGCGCAACTGCTCGACACGTCGGTAGACGTGCGCACAGTCGCCTTCATCGCGGCGCTCTCGATTGCGAGCAGCCTCCTGTTCGGTTTGGCCCCAGCGCTCCACGCCTCCGGTGCCACGGCGTCTCAGGCGCTCCGCGCGGGCGCCGCTCGCGGCTCGGAAGGGCGCGGCGGCGCCCGGTTGCGCCGTCTTCTCGTCGGCGCGCAAGTGGCAGCCGCCGTCGTCCTTCTCGTCTCGTCCGTCCTGCTCGTGAAGAGCCTCACGAACGCGCTCGAAGCAGACCTCGGGTTCGGCACGCGGGAGGGCGTCATCGCCACGGTCGAGCCGACGGCTCTCGCCGAAACGCAGGCCCTGCAGTACTACGCGAGCGTGCTCGCACGGGTGCGGGGCATGCCCGGCGTGCGTGGGGCGGCATTCGCGCGAACGCTGCCTCTCAGTCGAGCATCCCGGCGCGGGTTTCGCATCGAGGGATACAAAGCCAAGCCCGGCGAAGACATGGAGCTCGTCGTCAACGTCGTCTCTGACGGGTATTTCGAGACCATGCAGATTCCCGTGCGCACGGGGCGAACCTTCGACTCTCAGGATCGCCCCAACGGCGCGCCGGTCGCGATCGTCAACGACCTGCTGGCCAAGCGGTTTTTTGCCGGGAACGCACTCGGCAGGAAACTCACCGACTCGCGCGGACGCGTCATGGAGATCGTGGGTGTTGTTCAATCGCACAAGTATTTGACGGTCCAGGAGCCGCCGGTGGCGACCGTGTACTACCCGCTCGACCAAGAGTACAGCCCAAGGATGACCCTCGCGGCACGGACCGATAGGGCGCCGCGCGCCATGGTCGAGCCGATCGCTCGCGCGATCGCCGCCGTCGACGCGCGCGTTCCCGTCTATCGCGCAATGCTGCTGTCGGCGCACCTGGAAGAATCGACGGCGGCCGATCGACTGACGACGTCACTGGTCGCACTGTGCGGTGGGATGGCGCTGCTGCTGGCCACAATCGGTGTGTATGGCGTCAACGCCTACGCCGTGGTCCGTCGATCGCGCGAAATCGGAATCAGAGTTGCCCTCGGCGCCAGTCCGCCGGACGTCGTCCGGCTCGTCCTCGGCGAGGGTCTCCGGGTCATGGGATTCGGCGTGGCGCTTGGCCTGGTGGCGGCGGCGCTGTCCGCGCGCGCGCTCGGCTCGCTGATGCCGCTCTACGGCGTGCGCACCACCGACCCGCTCACCTACGCGGCGGTACCAGCGCTGTTACTGATCGTGGCGATCCTGGCCGCGCTGCCGCCCACGCGCCGGGCCCTTCGGCTGGATCCGAATGTGGTGCTGAGGCAAGAGTAGGGGACGGACTTGCGGGATCAGGGCTCAAGGCTCAGGGCTCAAGGCTCGAGGCTCGAGGCTCGAGGAAGAGCATTCTGATCTCATTCGATCAGTATGCTCTTGTGATCAGTATGGTCTTGCCTGAGCCTTGAGCCCTGAGCCCTGAGCCATTTCCCTACAGCTTCCTCAACACAAAGCACTTCAAGTAGTACGTCTCCGGCACAGTCATGAGCACCGGATGGTCGCGGCCCTGCATCCGTTTCTCGACAACGGCGACCTCGGCATGCGCGTCCACGGCCGCGGCCGCCAGGACGTCGGCGAACGTGGACTCGCTGACGTTGTAGGAACAACTGCAGGTGACGAGGAAGCCGCCGGGCTGCAGCAGCTTGAGCGCCCGCAGGTTGATCTCCTTGTAGCCCGAGAGCGCCTTCGGGACCGCCGCCTTGTTCTTGGCGAAGGCGGGCGGGTCGAGGACGATGGTTTCGAACCGCTCGCCACGGCGTTCGAGCTCGCGCAGCTCGTCGAAGACGTTCATCGCGCGCGCGTGCACGTTGGTGATGCCGTTCTGTGCCGCGTTGGCGGCGATGCGCGCGACGGCCTCCTCCGAGATGTCCACGGCGGTCACGTCGCTGCACACCGGTGCGAGCGCCAGCGCGAACCCGCCGTTGTAGCTGAAGGCATCGAGTGCCCTGCCCCGGGCGTAGCCGGCCGCGGCGACGCGGTTCTCGCGCTGGTCGAGAAACAGTCCCGTCTTCTGGCCGTGGTAGGGATCGACCTCGTAGCGGACACGACCTTCGCGAATCTCAATCGTCTTGGGTACGGCGCCGTGCAGCACTGTCACCGACTGGTCGAGCCCCTCGAGGAGCCGCACGCGCGGGTCGTTGCGGGCGAGAATCCCCGCCGGCTGGAGCCGCTCAGCGAGCAGCCCGGTCAGCTCCGGCAGCAGCCGATCGACACCCTGCGTCAGAGCCTGGAGCACCAGGTAGGCACCGTAACGATCGACGACGAAACCCGGCAGGCGGTCCGCCTCGCCGTGCACCAGGCGGTAGGCGGTCGCATCGATCCCGAGCGACTCTCGATAAGTCACCGCCGCATCGAGACGCGTGCGCCAGAGGTCCAGGGTCGGCTCGTCTCTCCCACGCGTCAACATGCGCAACGAAATTTCCGATCGGTCGCTGTAGAGCGCGTACCCAACCGGCACGTTGCGCGGGCCCGTGACGAGGACCGTTTGTCCAGCGCTGGCGCTGGCCTTGGCCACGTCGCTGCGATACACCCAGGGGTGTCCGCTCCGAATGCGATCCTCGCCGCGTTTCGTAATCGAGACAGTGGGCATGGATATCCGGCTGCCAGCTTCCAGCCTCCAGCTTCCGGCTGGTTCGGTCTACCGTCTTCGTCGCTACCCTGTCACAATCCGCCTACGTACGAGGAACGATCCGTCGCTGGAAGCTGGAAGCCGGAAGCTGGCAGCTCTCCGCATATAATCTCATGTCATGCGCATCGCGATCGGCGCCGACCATGCCGGGTTTGCGCTCAAGCAGCACCTGATCGAAACGCTCGCGCGCCTTGGTCACGACGTCGACGACCGCGGGACCCACAGCGAGGATCCTGTCGACTATCCGCACGTCTGTGCCGAAGTCGCACGCCTGGTGGCCGATCGGCGGGCCGACCGTGGGATTGTCGTGGGGGGAAGCGGCCAGGGCGAGCAGATGGCCGCCAACAAAGTCCCCGGCGTACGCGCCGCGCTCTGCAATGATCTCTATACGGCCAGCCTGTCCCGCCGCCACAACGACGCCAACGTGCTCTCGATGGGCGGCCGGATCGTCGGGTTCGGCCTGGCCGACGAGGTCGTCACGGTGTGGCTCGCCACGGCCTTCGAAGGCGGACGGCATCAGCGACGAATCGACCAGATTGCGGAAATCGAGAAGACCGCGTGCATGACCCAGAACGCCGAACCTTGAACCTTGCGAACCTTGAACCTTGAACCCTGAACCCTGAACCCTGAACCCCTGAACCCTGAACCAAGACAGTATGCCAACCGAATCCCCGTCCCGCTGGCGATCGTTGACCGCGACCGACCCCGAAATCGCCAAGGCCATCGCCGACGAAGTGCACCGCCAGAACACCGGCCTCGAGCTGATCGCCTCGGAAAACTTCGTCAGCCAGGCCGTGCTCGATGCCGCCGGCTCGGTGCTGACCAACAAGTACGCGGAAGGTTACCCCGGCAAGCGCTACTACGGCGGATGCGAGTTCGTCGATGTCGCCGAGTCGCTGGCGATCGCGCGCGCGAAGACGCTCTTCGGCGCCGAGCACGCCAACGTTCAGCCGCACTCGGGTGCGCAAGCGAACATGTCGGTGTACTTCACGCTGCTCAAGCCGGGCGACACCGTGCTCGGCATGAACCTCGCCCACGGCGGCCACCTCACGCACGGCCATCCGCTCAACTTCTCCGGGAAGCTGTACCACATCGTCCCGTACGGCGTCCGGAAAGACGACGAGCAGATCGACTACGACGAGGTCGAGCGGCTGGCGCACGAGCACAAGCCGAAGATGATCATGGTCGGCGCGAGCGCCTACCCGCGCGTCTTCGATTTCGAGCGCCTCGGCAAGGTCGCCCGCGACGTCGGCGCACCGATGGTCACCGACATGGCGCACTTCGCGGGGCTGGTGGCGGCGAAGATTCACCCGAGCCCCGTCCCGCACTCCGACTTCGTCACGACCACGACCCACAAGACGCTCCGCGGCCCGCGTGGCGGGATGGTGCTCTGTCGCAGCCAGTACGCCAAGGACCTCGACCGGTCGCTCTTTCCGGGCGTGCAGGGCGGACCGCTGATGCACATCATCGCGGCCAAGGCGGTGTGCTTCAAGGAAGCGATGGAACCGGCATTCGTCGACTACCAGAAACAGATCGTCGCCAACGCGCGGCGCCTCGCCGAAGGCCTGAAGACGGCCGGCTTCCGCCTCGTGAGCGGCGGCACCGACAACCACCTCATGCTCGTCGACGTCTTCTCGAAGGGGCTGACGGGCAAGGTGGCGGAGGCGGCGCTCGGCGCCGCCGGGATCACCGTCAACAAGAACGCGATCCCCTTCGATCAGAACCCGCCAATGGTGGCGAGCGGCATCAGAATCGGAACGCCGGCGGTCACCAGCCGGGGCATGTGCGAACCGGAGATGGATCTCATCGCCGACTTCATCGCGACCGTGCTTGCCGCTCCAGACGACCGGGCGGTTGCCGCGGCCGTGCGCGACAAGATTGAGGCTCTGTGCCGAAAGTTCCCGCTGTACCCCGAGTCGCGGCGCTGACGGACGCGGCCGTCGAGGCCTTTGCGGCCGACGGTCCGCTGGCGCAGGCACTCGACGGATTCGAACCGCGGGCGGGACAGGTGGAAATGGCGGAAGCCGTTGCCTCGGTCCTCGCGAGCGGCGGCGTGCTGTTGGCGGAAGCGGGAACGGGCACCGGCAAGACCCTCGCCTACCTCGTTCCAGCCATCCTGAGCCGCCAGCGTGTCCTCGTCTCCACAGGTACCAAGAACCTTCAGGAACAGATCTTCTTCAAGGACCTGCCCGTCCTGCGGGAGGCGCTCGGCATTCCCTTCACCGCTACCTGCATGAAGGGCCGCGGCAACTATCTCTGCCTCCACCGCTTCGACGCGTTTCGCGAGAGCTCCGCCCTGCGATCCTGGGACGAGACACTCCACGTGAAGATCCTCGAACGCTGGGTGAAGGAGACCGAGACTGGCGATCGCGCCGAAGTCGAAGATCTGCCCGAGGATCTGCCCTTCTGGAACGACATCGCCGCGACGACCGAGAACTGCATCGGCGCGGAGTGCCCGCGCTACGGCGACTGCTTCGTCGTCAGGATGCGCCAGCGCGCGGCCGAGTCCGACATCGTCATCGTCAACCACCACCTGCTGTGCGCGGACGCCGCGGTCAGGCAGAGCAACTTCGGTGAAGTGATTCCGCGCTGCAGCAACGCCATCGTCGACGAGGCGCACCAGCTCGAGGATGTCGCCACGCAGTACTTCGGCCTCTCGGTCAGCAGCTATCGTGTCGACGATCTCGTCCGCGATGTCGACCGTGCCACCGGCGCGCGGCTGGTCGCCGACGGTGAACGCCGCGATGCGATCAACGCCGACGTGCGCCGGATCCGCGACGATTCCCGACGGTTCTTCTCCGCGCTGCAGATGCTGAAATTCGACGGTCCGGCCGCGCGCGGGTCCGAGACCCGCGTGCGCGTGAAGCGATCTCATCTCGCGCCGCTTGGAGACGATGGCGCGACGCTCGGCGCCGCGTTCGAGGCGCTCGAAGCGGATATCGCGCTGGCGAAGGACGTGCCGGAAGATGTCCTCGCGCTCGGCCGCAGGGCCGCCGAGATCAAGAACGATCTGCGGTTCCTGCTGCGCGCCGACGACAGCGCCTACGTGTACTTTCTGGAGACACGCGGCCGGGGCGTTTTCCTCCGGGCGTCGCCCATCGACGTCTCGTCGACCATCCGGGATCTGCTGCTCGACCGCATGGACGCGACCGTGCTGACGTCGGCGACGCTCACAGTCGACGGCGAGTTCGACTACGTCAAGGGACGCCTGGGCGTCGGCCGGGCCACCGAGCTGAAGCTCGCTTCGGAGTTCGACTATGCGCGCCAGTCGATCCTCTACCTGCCCCTCGGCATCCCCGATCCCCGGCAGACGGCGTTCGTGGCCGCCGCCGCGCGCGAGATCGTCAGCATCCTGAAGCAGACGTCGGGACGCGCGTTCGTCCTCTTCACGAGCTACGCGAACCTGCGCGAGGTCCACCGGCTCGCCGCCGCCGAGCTCGAATACCCGATCCTCGTCCAGGGGACGGCGCCGCGCTCGGCGCTCCTGCGCGACTTCAAGGCCACGCCACACGCGGTGCTCCTCGCCACGTCGAGCTTCTGGCAGGGCGTCGACGTCGTCGGCGAAGCGCTCAGCTGCGTCATCATCGACAAGCTGCCCTTTGCCTCGCCCGGCGATCCCGTCACCGCCGCGCGCGTCGAGGCCATCGGGGCGCGAGGCGGGTCGCCCTTTGGCGAGTATCAGATCCCGCTCGCCATCCTGGCGCTCAAACAGGGACTCGGGCGCCTGCTGCGGCATCGTCAGGACCGGGGCGTGCTGGCCGTCCTCGACCCGCGGCTGAAAACGATGGGCTATGGCCGGCGGTTTCTCGCGTCGCTGCCGCCTGCGCCGGTGACGCACGACCTCGTCGACATCGCGCGCTTCTTCGGAGACGACGATGCCTCTGATGCCGACGTCTAGGCAGGCGGCTGAGGCCGTCGCGGTGGTTCAGGAAAGTCGAGTTGGTGGGGAATCCCTCATCAGAGCTTGCCAGCGTTGGCTCTCGCGACGAATGACTCGAGGGTTAGGACAACGACCCTGTCGGCGTGGTTGAGGTACTTCTGCAGGCCTCCTCCAGTGTAGAAGCCTCGTAGTTTCCATCCCTCGCCGCCGAGGACGATGTAGGCCTTCGCGTACGTTCCGGACTCGAGGGCTTCAAGCAGGCAGATGATCTCGAACGGTACCTTCTGTTCGGCAGTTCCAGAAACCTGCTGCCATTTCAAGGAGACCAGTATCTGTCCGCCATCCTTGCTCGCGATGACGTCGACCTTATGGTCGCCCGTCCCAAGCCTCTGACCGATTCTTGTCTGGACGCGGTACGTGTACCCTCCGTGGTCCAAGGCCGGAAGGATCATCTGTTCCAGCACTCCGCCGGTGCCGGTGTTCCGCCTGCTCATGCCAGATTGCGAGTCGCCAGCACCTCGGGGGCAGGCGTCCTGTCGCCCGTGCAGCTGATGCGACGGGGAGCCTCGAGGAATCGAACGTTGAACTTGAGCGCCCGGTAAAGCTTCACGATACGAGGGGTCGCCTGGTTTGACAGCACGACGGGACCCTTGTGCGCCGCCAGCCACTTGGCGGCGCGCTCCTGCTCCTCCCAGCCAAATCCCCCTTTGGAGTAGTGCGTGAACTCCACGTCGTACGGAGGGTCCGCGTACACGAAGTCGGTGGGCTCGAGCTCGAGCTGCTCGAAATCCATGCAGGTGAACATCCACCCTCGGAAGGCCTCCTGATATTCAGTGAAATCGGTCCGGTAGTTGATGTTCTTGTAGGAGCCAAAGGGTACGTTGAAGCCTCCGCTCCTGTTGAAGCGGCAGAGCCCGTTATAGCCGGTGCGGTTGAGGTAGTAGAAGCAGCCTGCGGCCTCGGCAGTGCTGACTTTGCCGGTCGACAGCAGCATGTTGAACCGATCGCGCCGCTCGTAATACATCCGCTCGTCGTTGAGCATCGGGAACGAGATAGAAAACCCTCTCTTCAACCACTGGTAGAAGTTGATCACATGTGGATTGATGTCGTTCAGCAACGCTCGTCTCGGCCCAAGTCCAGTCGCGACGGCGAGACCTCCGCAGAACGGCTCCACCAGCCGACGGTCTTGATACGTGCGGAACAGAGGCTCAAGGTGAGGGACCTGCCAGCGCTTCCCACCGGCCCACTTCAGCGGCGGCTTTACGGCTGGAGAAAGCTCGGATTCGACAGCCTGTTCACGGCGGAAGGCACGGACAACACCCATTTCAGCAAGGACGATAGCACATGGATCGCTCGATGGCGGCTCGGTTGTGATGTGCCCAACGCGGCCACCGCCGAGAGTGCTGATCGAGGGCTGTAATGAGGCGTTCGGCGCGCAGTTCACGTGACCTCCGTATGCAGGTTCGGACGCGAATGGCAAATCCGGTCGGCAGAGCTCAGGCCAAAGACGGTCCAATCGCTGAATCAATTCGCCCGGCGCCTCGGGCTAGAACGGTCGACGCGGCGGGGCCAGGCAGGAAGTTCAGGGGCGTGCAGGCGCGGGGCGGGAGTGATTCATCACGAACATCGTGTAAACTGAGCCATCAGTTGGGGTTTTCCGAGGAGACATGGGTGCTGGCAACAGCAGCTGGTCGAGCCGGATTGGGATTGATTTGAACGCCGGCGTTCGAGTCGGCAGCGCCTGCGGCCGCTGCCGAGCGCGCATGCGCGAGGCAGCAGCGAGTGGGGGTGGGCCGCCTCCGCCAAGGCTACGGCGAGCTGCGCCGAAGCTTTGCGAAGGCGAGGCCCCACGAGCACTAATAAATGGAGGTTCGAATGACGAGGGCACGTATCGGGTTGACGCTCGGCGCGTTCGTGCTGGGCCTGACGGCCTTGTCGACGATCGGCTACGCGCAGACCGGCCGTCTCAAGGGCAAGGTCGTCGACGCCGAAAACAAGCCGGTTGAAGGCGCCGCGATCGTAATGGAAAGCAAGGAGCTGAACCGGAAGACCACCGGGAAGACCGACAAGCGCGGTGAGTACAGCCAGTTTCTCCCGCCCGGCACCTACATCGTCACCGCCAGCAAAGGGAATCTCAGCCAGACCTTCGAGGTCCGGGTCAGCATCGACGAGAAGGAACAGAACTTCACGTTGAAGGCTGGGACCGCCAGCGGGGCGTCTGACGCGGACCGGAAGAAGGCGGAAGCCGAGCGGGCCGCAGTCACGGCCGCATTCGATGAGGGCGTGGCCCTCAACAACGCGGGGAAGTACGACGAGGCCATCGCGAAGTTCAACGAGGTCTTCGCGAAGGTGCCCAAGTGTGTCGAATGTCAGACCAATATCGGCGCGGTCTACATGAAGAAGAAGGAGTACGACCAGGCCGAGGCGGCGTACAAGAAGGCGATCGAAGTGAAGGCCGACTCGGCTGAGGCCTACATGGGCCTCGCCAACGTGTACAACGCGCAGAAGAAGTTCGATCAGGCGACCGAGGCCGGGGCGCAGGCGCAGAAGTTTCTGGCCGCTTCTGGCGGGGCCGCGGGGGGCGGCGCGAGCGCGTCGGCCGTCTTCAACCAGGGTGTCATCGCGTGGAACGCGGGCAAGATCCCTGACGCACAGAAACTCTTCGAGCAGGCGGTCGCCGCCGATCCGAAGATGGCCGAAGCCCACTACTGGCTTGGCATGGCGATGGTGAACCAGGGCAAGCTCCCCGAGGCCGTCAAGTCCATGGAGGAGTACCTGAAGCTCGAGCCGTCCGGCCAGTACGCCGAACAGGCGAAGGGCATGTTGAAGGCGATCAAAAAATAGTTCAGGGTTCAAGGTTCAGGTTCAGGGTTTGATTGAACCTTGAACCCTGAACCTTGAACCGGTTTACATGTCCATCGCCAACAATCTGGCCGAGGTGCGCGACCGGATCGCCGAGTCGGCCCGCCGGGCTGGGCGTCAGGCATCCGACGTCACGCTCGTCGCAGTCTCGAAGACGTTCGGCGCGGATCGCGTGCGCGAGGCGTGGGACGCCGGGCAACGGGAGTTCGGCGAGAACAAAGTGCAGGAAGGCCTGCAGAAGATTGCCGACACGGCCGATACGCCAGCAAGGTGGCACCTCATCGGCCATCTGCAGTCGAACAAGGCAAAGAAGGCCGCCGCCACGTTCGCCTGCATCCAGTCCGTGGACTCGGTCGGGCTGGTGCAACGGCTCGATGACGCCGCCGCCGCGAGGACCGATGGAAGCGCCCCACTCGACGTGCTGGTGCAGGTCGACTTCGCGGGCGAGGCGACGAAGTTCGGCGCGCCGCCGGACGAGGCGGTGCGGTCGGTGCGCGCCGGCCTCGACGCCCGGCACATCAGGCTGGTCGGGTTGATGCTTCTTCCACCCTGGAGCGACGACCCGGAGGCGACGCGACCCTGGTTCGCGCGCCTGCGCGAGTTCCGCGATCGTCTGGTCGAGGAGGGCGTGCCGGCGTCCGCCCTTCGTCATCTGTCGATGGGGATGAGCCACGACTACCAGGCCGCCGTCGAAGAAGGATCGACCATCGTCCGGGTCGGCACCGCCATCTTCGGCGCACGACGACCGCCGCAGTTCGTCGCAACAGACTCAGAACAGAAAGACCAGTGAAAGCAGACTGTCCCTTTACCAAACGGCGCGAGCGATGCCAGATTTTTGCGTGCCCCCCACGACAGAATCGCCAGTGAAAACTGGCTGTGGTTGGTAGAAACCGGCGCGAGCGACCGCCTTCGCCAAGGCTATGGCGGTCCGCCGAAGCTTTAGCGAAGGCGGAAGCGAAGCGCTGGCAGGTCGTGGGGGTGGGGCCCCACGACAAACCAAGAGAAGAGGATCCCATGTTCGACCGCACGAACACGCCCGCCAGCACCTCAGCCGCCAGTGCCGGATCGTCGCCGGCCGAGCGCGTGATGCGGATCGCGCCGCTCGACCTCAAGCAGCAGCGGTTCCGCACGCAGTTGCGCGGCTTCGACCGCACTGAAGTCGTCGCCTTCCTCACGGAGGCGGCCGACGATTATGAGCATGCGCTGCGCGAGATCGACCGGCTGCGCCAGGACCTGGTGCGGCAGGAAGCGCTGCTCTCCGAGCATCGCGACCGCGAGGCCAACCTCCGCAACACGCTGCTGACGGCCCAGCGGCTGGCGGATGAGATCAAGGAATCGGCGCAGACCGAGTCAAAGCTCATCATTCGTGAAGCGCAGGGCCGCGCTGATCTCCTGCTCCAGAAGGCGCAGGGCCGGCTCGAGGAGGTCGAACGCGACATCAACGAGCTGCGCCTTCGCCGCCGTGACGTCGAGGGATCGCTCGAAGGCTCGATTCAGTCCCTCTATCGCGCGCTCGAGTTCATACGCGAACAGGATCGATCCGACGACAAGGTGCTGCTCCACCGGCCGCGCCAGGCCGATGCCGCCGCAGGCGGGCCGACGCAGTGGCCCACGGAAGCTCCACGGGTCGCGGACGAACGGGGTTAGACACCAGGCACCTTGCTGGTTCTGCGCCACTGCCGCCAGCTGATCACGTGCGCCGGCCCAGCCCCACGCCGGGGGGCCGGTCAAGGCCGGCTCGAGATCATCCCCGACGGCGCGCTCGCGACCACCGACGGCCGGATTATCTTCGCCGGTCGCACCGCCGACCTGGAGCGATCCGGCACGCTCCAGCCTGACGCGCACGTCATCGACGCGCGCGACTGGTCAATCGTCCCTGGTTTCGTCGATCCCCACACCCACGCGGTCTTTGCCGGCGACCGACGAGCGGAGCTCCGGAGGCGGCTCGCAGGAGAGACCTACGCGAGCATCACCGACTCCGGCGGCGGCATCGTGTCGACAGTCGCCTCCACTCGTGCCGCGACGGAAGACGACCTGACCGCCCAGGCGCGAGCGAGGCTCGACGCCATGCTCGCGTGCGGCACCACGACCTGCGAAATCAAGAGCGGCTACGGTCTCGACCTGGAGACGGAGCTCAAGATGCTCAGGGTCATTCGACGGCTCGGTGAGTCGCACCCGATGGACATCGTTGCGACCTTCATGGGCGCCCACGAGGTGCCGATCGAGCACCGGTCGGACCACGCACGCTACGTCGATCTCATCGTGGACGAAATGATCCCCGCAACCGCCTCGGCCGGGCTGGCGGAATGGTGCGATGTGTTCTGCGAAGCGGGAGTGTTCACGCCCGTCGAGTCCAGGCGAATCCTCGAGGCGGGCCAGCGTGCCGGTCTGAAGTCACGCATCCACGCCGACGAGCTCGGCGCGAGCGGTGGATCGCAGGTCGCCGCCGCCGTCGCGGCGCGGTCCGCGGACCACCTCATCTTCGTGCCGCCAGACGGGATCGCTGCGATGGCTCACGCCGGCGTGGTCGCGACGCTCCTCCCGACGGCGGCGTTCTACCTCAAACTAGGACGATTCGCGCCGGCGCGCGCCCTCATCGAAGCCTCTGTACCCGTCGCGCTCGCGACCGACGTCAACCCGGGCGGCGGATTCTCGCCGTCGATGCCCTTCGCGATGACGCTCGCGTGCTTCACGATGGGACTGACGTTCGAGGAGGCGCTGACCGCGGCGACGATCAACGCTGCGTGGTCGCTCGATCGCTCGGATGAGGTGGGCAGCCTCGAGCCGGGCAAGCTGGCCGACGCGGTCATCGTGCGCGGCGATGCCACCGATCTGCTGCACGTCGGAACGCGAGCCATCCAGGGCGTCCTCAAGCGAGGGAACGTGGTGGCGGGAGACCTGGTGCCGGCATGACGCTGACGCACAAGACCGTGAAGGCCCTGCTCGAAGACTTCCGATCGTCGGCTCCAACGCCCGGCGGCGGCTCGGCGGCGGCGCTGGCCGGGGCCGTTGGCGCATCGCTGCTCGCAATGGTCGCCGGTCTGCCGAAGCCGCGGGCGTCAACGGACGCCCATCTCCAGAGCCTTCGCGATGCCGGCGAGCGCTGCACCGCGCTGGCGATTGACCTCGAGTCGCTCGTAGACCGCGACAGCGAGGCCTACGAGCTCGTCGTCAGCGCCTATCGGATGCCGAAGGCCACCGACGACGAAAAGGCCGCCCGGGCGCAGGGGATCCAGGATGCGCTCAAGGCGGCCATCGCCGCACCGCTCGACGTCATGCGCGCGTGCAGCGCGGCCATCGCGCTCGGACCAATGTTCGAGGCGCACGGCAACCCGAATGCATCGAGCGACGTCCAGGTCGGGCTGGAGCTCCTCCGCGCCGGCCTGCGCGGCGCGCGGCTGAATGTCGAGATCAACCTCGGCAGCGTGAAGGATGTGGCCTACGCCGCGGACGTCGCCGGCGAGATCGGCCGGCTCAGTGGATCTGGTGCAGCAGGCGCTCCCAGCGCGTCTTCGTGAAGAAGTGCGTCACCACTGAGAAAATCCTGCCGACCGAGGCGCCAACTCCGCTGTCGGCGAAGTCGTCGCGATCCGACTCGTACGACCAGTAGATCATCATCGCCTTGCCCTTGATGTAGCTCCTCGGCAGAAAGCCCCAGTAGCGGCTGTCCTGCGAGTTGTCGCGGTTGTCCCCCATCACGAAGTATTGGTCGGCCGGCACGGTGACGGGACCGTAGCGCTCGCGCACGTCCATCGACGTCACCTCCGACAGGTCCGATGCCGGCGTCAGGAAATGGACGTAGGGCTCGTCGAGCGGCTGACCGTTGACGTGAACCTTCTTGGCGCGCAGCTCCACCGTGTCGCCGGGCAGGCCGATGACGCGCTTGATGAAGTCGCGCTCGGGTTCTTCGGGATACTTGAAGACGATGATGTCGCCGCGCCTGATGTCGCGGACCGGCAGGAGCGCCCGATCGAGCGTGAGGGTCGGTCCGAACACGAACTTGTTGACCAGCAGGTGGTCGCCGATGAGGAGGTTGTTCTCCATCGAACCCGTCGGGATCTTGAACGCCTGCACGACCCACGTGCGCACGAAGAGCGCGAGGATCACAGCGATGACGATGGATTCGAAGTACTCGCGGATAGTCGATTTACGGAACGTGGCTGGCATCTAGAAGGTCCGGATGGCTACTGACATTTTGTCCGCATTTCTCAATGCTCGCGGGGCCCCACCCCCGCTCGCTCTCGCGCGGCGACTTCGCGCCGCGCTCGGGCCGCAGGCGCTTTTTCGCTGTCTGTTCCTTATTCCTGCCCCACCTTCAGTACCGCCAGGAAGGCTTCTTGTGGAATTTCCACTCTGCCGACGCGCTTCATGCGCTTCTTGCCTTCCTTCTGCTTCTCGAGCAGCTTGCGCTTGCGGCTGATGTCGCCGCCGTAGCACTTCGCGAGCACGTTCTTCCTCAGCGCCTTGACCGATTCGCGTGCGATGATGCGGCTGCCGACGGCGGCCTGGATGGCAACCTCGAACATCTGGCGGGGAATCAGCTCGCGCATCTTCGAAGCCAGGGCGCGGCCGCGCGTGTAGGCCATGTCGCGGTGCACGATCGTCGACAGCGCATCCACGGGCTCCTCGTTGACCAGGATGTCGAGCTTGACGAGCGGCGACTCCCAGTAGCCCGTCACGTGGTAGTCGAGCGACGCGTAGCCGCGCGACAGGGTCTTCAGGCGGTCGTAGAAATCGAGCACCACTTCGTTGAACGGCAGCTCGTAGGTGACGAGCACGCGGTCCGACGAGAGGTACTCGATGCCCTTCTGCACGCCGCGCTTGTCCTGGCAGAGCGCGAGGATCCCGCCGACATGTTCCGACGGCGTCAGGATCATCGCCGTGATCACCGGCTCTTCGAACTTCTCGATCCGGCCCGTGTCAGGCAGCTTGGCTGGACTGTCGATCTCCTGCACGACGCCGTCCGTCGTCGTCACGCGATAGAGGACGCCCGGCGCCGTGGTCACGAGATCCTGGTTGAACTCGCGTTCCAGCCGTTCCTGGACGATCTCCATGTGCAGCAGGCCGAGAAAGCCGCACCTGAAGCCGAAGCCGAGCGCCGCCGACGTCTCGGGTTCGAAAAAGAACGACGCGTCGTTCAGCCGCAGCTTCTCGAGGGCTTCACGCAGTTGCGCGTACTCGCTGCCCTCGACCGGGTAGAGCCCTGCGAACACCATCGGCTTGCTGACTTTGAATCCCGGAAAGGCCTCAGACGTCGGCCGAGCCGACTCGGTGATCGTGTCGCCAATCTGTGCATCCGTGACGGTCTTGATTGCCGCGAAGACAAACCCGACCTCGCCCACGCCCAACTCTGTCGCCGCGGTGGGCTTTGGCGAGAACGTGCCGACCTGCTCGACTTCGTACTCCTGCCCCTTGGCCATCAGCTTGATCTTCATGCCGGGCCGGAGGACACCATCGAGCACGCGCGTGAGGATGATGACGCCGCGATAAGCGTCATACCACGAGTCGAAGATGAGAGCCTTGAGCGGCGCGTCAGGTTCCCCAGTGGGTGGCGGCAACCGGTGCACGATCGCTTCGAGGATCTCGTGGACGCCGGTGCCTTCCTTGGCGCTGGCGAGGATCGCGTGACTCGCGTCGAGGCCGACGATATCTTCGATCTGCCGCTTGGCCTCGTCGGGCTGCGCGCCTGGCAGGTCGATCTTGTTGATGACCGGGATGATCTCGAGGTTGTTCTCGACCGCCAGATAGGCGTTGGCGAGCGTTTGCGCCTCTACGCCCTGCGACGCATCCACCAGCAGCAGCGCCCCCTCGCACGCGGCGAGCGAGCGCGTCACTTCGTACGAGAAATCGACGTGCCCTGGCGTGTCGATGAGATTGAGGACGTACACCTGGCCGTCATCGGCTTTGTAGGTCAGCCGGACCGCGTGCGCCTTGATCGTGATGCCGCGCTCGCGCTCGAGGTCCATGGTGTCGAGGACCTGCGCCTCCATCTCCCGCGCCTGGAGGGCGCCCGTCATCTCGAGAAAGCGGTCGGCCAGCGTCGACTTGCCGTGGTCGATGTGGGCGATGACGGAGAAGTTGCGGATGTTGCGGGGATTCATGCGGTGGAGCTACTGATTATAGTCGCGGTTCGCAGCTCGCGGCTCGCGGCTCGAAAACCATGCTGATCTTGGTCGAACGACGTGATCAGGATGCTCTGCGAGCCGCGAGCAGCCAACCGCGAGCAGCGATTCAGCGCTGCTCCAGCGCCACGAACCGCTGCGGGTAGGCCGGACCGATGTAGTCGGTCCTGGGCCGGATGAGGCGGTTGTTGGCGTACTGCTCCAGACAGTGGGCGGTCCACCCTGAAATCCGGCTCACGGCGAAGATTGGCGTGAACAGATCGATCGGGATCCCGAGCGTGTAATACGTCGACGCCGAGTAGAAGTCGACGTTCGGGTAGAGCTTCTTCTCGCCGGTGACGAGCTGCTCGATGCGCCGCGACATCTCGAACCAGCGCGTGTTGCCGGCGCGCTTGCCGAGCTCCTCTGACATGCGGCGTAGGTGCGTCGCGCGCGGATCTTCGGTTCGATACACACGGTGGCCGAAGCCGGGAATCTTCACCTTGCGCGCCAGCTTCGCGCGAATCGCGTCATCGACGCGCTCGGCGCTCGCGTCCTCGCCGATCTCGATGAGCAGGCGCATCACGTCGGCATTGGCACCGCCGTGGAGCGGCCCCTTGAGCGCGCCGATGGCGCCGACGGTGGCGGAGTGGATGTCGGTCAGCGTCGCAGCGGCGACGCGTGCCGCGAAGGTCGACGCGTTGAGCTCGTGGTCGGCGTGCAGCACGAGCGCGATGTCGAATGCCCGCGTCGAGAGCGCGGTGGGCCGCGTCCCGGTCAGCATGTAGAGAAAGTTCGCCGCGTGGCCGAGCGCCGGATCCGGCTGTATCGGCCCACCACCCGCCTGCAGCCGGCCGTAGGTCGCGACGAGGCTCGCGAGCTGCGCCGTCAGGCGCACGGCCTTGCGGTAGTTCGCCGGCTGAGAGTTGTCGGAGGCCTCGGGATCGAAATGGCCGAGGATCGAGGTCAGCGTCCGAAGCGCATCCATGCCATCCGATGACGGCAGCTGCTTCATGAAGCGAAGGACGGGCTCACCGAGCGGACGGGCGGCCGCAAGCTGCGACTGCAGATCGCCGAGCTCGGCGCGGTTCGGCAGCCGCCCGTGCCACAGCAGATAACAGACCTCCTCGAACGTCGCCCCCTGCGCCAGGTCGTGGATGTCGTACCCGTAGTAGGCCAGGACGCCACGATCACCGTCGAGGTAGCAGATGGCCGATGTCGCGGCGACGACGTCTTCGAGACCGGCCTTGGGCTTCGCATCGGTGGACATGCCGGTGATTCTATCAAGGCTCTTGGCTTTAGGCTCAAGGCTCAAGGAAGAGCATTCAGATCCCAGTCGCCGCGACTGGGATCTGAGTGCTTTCCCAAAGCCTAGAGCCGAGAGCCGAGAGCCTGAATTCGAGAGCCTTGCGCCTTACTTCGCGATTTCCGGCTGCTGGACCATGTCCTCGTCGGTGAACTGCTGGAGGATGGACAGGAGGCCGGTGTAGAGGAAGCCGACCTGGAAGAGCATCAGGAACGGCAGCGTGCCGTAGATCTGGTTCGAGAGGGCGTAGAAGACCGTGGCGGTGAAATACAGGCCGAGCGCCACTTCCACGAGCGGCTGGACGCCGACCGCCTGGTGGTACTTCTTGCCGGCCCACTCGTCGCCGCTGCGCTCGATGCCGTACTTCGGCGTGCGTGTGAACTCGCTCTGCTTGCCGAACATCGCCTCGAGCACCGCCCGCGTGTTGTTCACGCACAGGCCGATGCCGATCGACATCAGGAACGGCAGATACTTGAGCCGCTGCTTCCAGTCCGGGTAGAGCTCGCGCTGCGACACGATGTAGAAGTTGCCGACCGACGCCGTCGCCGCGAGGAAGAGCGGCACGTCGATGAGCATCATCTCCGACCAGCCCATGCTGTAGCGCACGACCATCGCCGGAAACATCAGCAGCGAGAGGAGCGACATCAGCAGGTAGTTGAAGTTCGCCGAGAGGTGGAAGAAGGCCTCCGCCTTGACGGCGAGCGGCTGCGACGAGCGCAGGATGCGGGGCATCAGCTTGATGCAGGTCTGGATCGACCCCTTCGCCCAGCGATGCTGCTGCGACTTGAACGAGTTCATCTCGACCGGCACTTCCGCCGGCGAGACCAGATTCGGCACGAAAATGAAGCGCCAGCCCCGGAGCTGCGCCCGGTAGCTGAGGTCGAGATCTTCGGTCAGCGTGTCGTGCTGCCAGCCGCCGGCGTCGCCGATCGTCTCGCGGCGCCAGACTCCCGCAGTACCGTTGAAGTTGAAGAAGCAGCCGGCACGGTTCCGGCCGCCGTGTTCGAGCACGAAGTGGGCGTCGAGGAGGATCGACTGGATCCTCGTCAGCAGCGAGTAGTCACGGTTGAGGTGGCCCCACCGCGCCTGTACCATCCCGACCTTCGGGTCACGGTCGAAGTAGCCCAGGGTCCGCAGCAGGAAGTCCCGCGGCGGAACGAAGTCGGCATCGAAAATGGCGATGAACTGTCCGGACGCCTGATTGAGACCGGCCTCGAGCGCGCCGGCCTTGTAACCCGTCCGATCGACGCGATGGAGGTACTTGATGTCGAACCCACGCGCGGCGTGGCGGCGCACGGCCAGCTCGGCAATGTCCGTCGTCTCGTCGGTCGAGTCGTCCAAAACCTGGATCTCGAGCAGGTCCCGGGGGTAGTCGATCTCGCAGACCGCGTCGATCAGGCGGTCCGCGACATACATCTCGTTGAAGATGGGGAGCTGGACCGTGACCCTCGGCAACACCTCCGGCGGTGGCATCGCGGGCGGCACGTTACCCTTGTGTTTCATGTAAAGATACACAAGGTAATAGCGGTGCCAGCCGTAGATGGCCAGGATGCTCAGAACGAAGAAGTACAAGACGAGAATCAGCGTCTCAGTAAACGACATAGGCTAATGAATCCGCCAACCTGCACAATCCTTCATTTTAATGTCGTGGTCGGCCCAAAGTCAACGCAGTCAGGCAGATGACCCGGGCCGAGCTGCAGACAATTCTAGCCGACGTTCGTTCCGGAGCGCTCACGCCTGAGGCCGCCCAAGACCGGCTCCTTCAATATCTACGCCAGGCACCGTTCGAAGATCTGGGCTTCGCGCGAGTCGACCACCATCGGGCCCTTCGGCAGGGAGTCCCGGAAGTCGTTTTTGGCCCAGGAAAGACCCCTGAACAGATCGCAGCCATCGCCGAGCGGATTGTCGCCGCGGGCCACAGCCTGCTCGTCACGCGCACGGATCGCCGCGCGTTCGAGGCCGTCTCGACGCGCGTTGCCACGGCAAAATTCCACGAACTGGCCAGAACCATTACGCTCGCGCTGGGCGAGCTACCACCCGGCCGCGGCACGCTCGTCATCGCCGCCGCCGGAACCGCCGACCTCCCTGTCGCGGAAGAGGCTGCCGTGTCGGCGGAGCTGATGGGCAACGCCGTCGATCGTCTGTACGACGTCGGGGTTGCGGGGATTCACCGACTCCTCGCCGAGCACGCCAGACTCGCGGCGGCGCGCGTCATCATTGCCGTCGCCGGCATGGAAGGGGCGCTCCCGAGCGTCATCGGCGGCCTCGTCAGCGTGCCGGTCATCGCCGTGCCCACGAGTGTGGGATACGGGGCCAGCTTCGGGGGCCTGACCGCTCTGATGGCCATGCTCAACAGCTGCGCGAGCGGCGTGTCGGTCGTCAATATCGACAACGGGTTTGGCGCGGCGGCGGTTGCCAGCGCGATCAATCATCTGGATTAGCAGGGGCTCAAGGCTCAGGGTTCAAGGCTCAGGTCAAAATCATCGAATGTGGTCTCGAAGGTTTTGCCTGAACCCTGAGCCTTGAGCCCTGAGCCTTGACTAAGCTATACTCAGCGATTGCCCTGTCGAGCCTGACGCTCACCAGTATTTTCTAAGGTCTCATGCACGCCGGTGCCCTGAGGGCGCTCGAATACGACCGGATCGTCGAAGCGGTGCGCCGCTTCGCACAGACGCCGCCCGGCGCGGCGCGTCTGGCGAAGCTGCAGCCGCTCACTGACGCACGTGCGGTCGCGGCTGCGCTCGCGGCGACCGCGGAAACGGCCCGCTTCCTGCGCGACGGCGAAATCGGGCTGCAGGCGCCGGAGGATCTCGACGCGCTGCTGATGTCGCTCGCGGTCGAGGGCCGGGTCCTCGAGCCGATGTCGCTCGTCAACCTCGCCGGGTTCCTGGCATCGGTCGAGCGCACGTGCGGCGCCGTGCGGAAGGTCCGCACCG
Organism: uncultured Acidobacteriota bacterium; assembly: GCA_963776315.1. GTDB lineage: Bacteria > Acidobacteriota > Vicinamibacteria > Vicinamibacterales > 2-12-FULL-66-21 > DATBJJ01. The sequence continues at coordinate 357,089 of CAVZMJ010000015.1, read as the reverse complement.
GCTTTCCCCTGCTCGCCGTCATCGCCGAGACCGCGGCGTCGTTCCAACAGGAAATCGGCGACATCCGCCGCAAGATTGGTCCCGCGTACGAGGTGGTCGACGATGCCAGCCCCGAGCTCGCGAGCCTGCGCGATCGCCTGCGCAAGCAGCGGGCCCGGCTGCGCGGAACGCTCGAGTCGTACCTGCGCGGCCGCGACACGTCGAAGTACCTCCAGCAGCAGATCGTCACCGATCGCAACGGCCGGTACGTGCTCGTCGTCCGCAGCGAGCATCGCACCGCGATTCCGGGCATCGTCCACGGCAGCTCCGGCAGCGGCGCCAGCCTGTTCCTCGAGCCGCTCAGCACGGTCGAGATCAACAACGACATCGTCGCCCTCGAGCAGCAGGAAGCCGAGGAAGTGCGGCGGATCCTGCTCGCGCTGGCTGACGCCCTCCGGCGACGCGCCGGAGATCTGCACCGGACGGTCGACGCCGCGACCGAGCTCGACGTCCTGCAGGCGCGCGCACGCTTTTCGCTGCTCGTCGACGGGATCCAGCCCGCGCTCGCGAGCGATGGCCGGCTCGAGCTGCGCGCCGCGCGGCATCCGTTGCTCATCCCCGCCGTGCGGCGGCACCTGGGCACGGACGGGGATCCGGGGCCCGGGACTCGGGACTCGGGGTCCGGGATTTCGGACTCGGGTTTCGGGACTCGGGACGCGGGACTCGGAAGTTCGGAGTCATCGCCCGAGGCCGGTCGAGCCCCGAGCCCCGAGCCTCGAAACCCGAAACCCGAGTCCCGAGCCGCGAGTCCCGAACCCCAAGCCCCGATCCCGGTGGACGTCCTCGTTATCCCACCGGTACGAGTGCTCGTCGTGACGGGACCAAACACCGGCGGCAAGACCGTCGCGCTCAAGACTGCCGGGCTCCTCCCGTTGATGGCGCAGACGGGCCTCCTCATTCCGGCGGCCGATGGCACCGAGGTGCCGGTGTTCCGCTCGGTGTTTGCGGACATCGGCGACGAGCAGTCGATTGCCGCCAGCCTCAGCACGTTCTCGGGACACATCGCGAACATCGTGGCGATGGACCGCGCGCTGACGCTGCCCGCGCTCGTGCTGCTCGATGAAGCCGGCGGCGGAACCGACCCGAACGAGGGGGGCGCGCTCGCGATGGCGATGATCGATCACTTCCGCGTGCGCGGCGCGATGGTGGTGGCGACGACGCACTACGACGCGTTGAAGTCCTACGCCGTGACGACCGAGGGCGTGACCCCGGCCGGGTTCGGGTTCGATCCGGCCACGTTCGCGCCGACGTATCGGCTGAACTACGGTGCGCCTGGCAGCAGCCTGGCGCTCGAAATCGCGACGCGCCTCGGCCTGCCCGACTCGATCATCGAGAGCGCGCGCCAGCACCGCAGCGTCCGCGAGGCGCAGCTCGCCGAGCACCTCGCCAAGGTGGAGCGCGACATCCAGTCGCTCGAGCACGAGCGCCGGCTGGCCGCGCGCGAGCGCGCGGGGCTCGAAGAAGAAGCGACGAAGATGCAGTCGCGCGAGCAGGAGCTCCGCAACCGTGAGGAGACGTTCCGCCGCCGGCTCGAGGAGCGCATCGACGATCGCCTGCGCGACGCGCGGCGTCGAGATCGACGCCGTGGTCGACGCGTTGAAGGTCCGGACCGACGCGATGGCGGCCGAGGCGGAACGACGTGCCGCGCCGCGACTCGTCATTCCCACCGGCGAGACGGGCGCCGCGCGAGCGGAGGCCCGGGCCGCGGTCGAGGCGATTGGCCAGCGGCTTCGCGCCACCGACCCGGAACCGGAGGCTGCGAAGGCGTCGCCGGTCACCGCGCAGGAGCTGCCGGGCAAGGCGCCGGCCATCGGCGACCGCGTCAAGGTCGGTGCGCTCGGACTCGAGGGCATCGTGCAGGCGCTGCACGACCGCGAGGCCGAAATCGACGTCCGGGGCAAGCGACTTCGCGCTCGTGTCGACGAGCTGCGGGTCCTCGTGCCGGCGAGCGTCGGGCCGGCGCAGCCGGCCAAGGTCCGCGTCCACGTCGAGCTCCAGCCGCGCGAAGGGTCCGTCACCGAGCTGAACGTGATCGGGTGCAGCGTGGACGAAGCGCTCGCGCGCGCGGAGAAGTTTCTCGACGAGGCGCTCATGGCCGAGGTGCCGGGCGTCCGGCTGATTCACGGCTACGGAACCGGCCAGCTCCGCCGCGCCATCGCTGAGTTCCTGCACGAGCACAAGTTCGTCGCGCATTTTGCATCCGCTCCGCCCGAACAGGGCGGCGGCGGCGTGACCGTGGTCGAGTTCAAGGATTAGATGGCGCTCTTCCCGCCCAACTTCATCGAGGACCTCAAGTCGCACGCCGACATCGTGCAGGTGGTCCAGGAGCGCGTGGCGCTCAGGCGCAGCGGCGCCACGTGGAAGGGACTCTGCCCGTTTCACGGCGAGAAAACGCCCTCGTTTCACGTCAACGGCGACAAGGGCTTCTTTCACTGCTTCGGGTGCGGCGCCAAGGGCGACGTCTTCGAGTTCGTCAAGCTGCACGACAAGATCACGTTTCCCGAGGCCGTCCGGCAGGTGGCCGCGCGGGCCGGCGTGCCGGTCCCCGAGCCGGAAGATGGTCAGCAGGACCCCGAGAGCAAGCGCGACCGGGAAACGCTGCTGCGCGCCCACGAGGTGGCCGCCACGTGGTTTCGCGAGCAGCTGGCAGCCGCTCACGGAGCGGCCGCGAGACGCCTGCTCGCGAGCCGCGGCGTGACGCCGGCGACGATCGAGCTCCTGGGCATGGGCTATGCACCTCCCTCTCGCGAAGCGCTCAAGACCAAGCTCCTCCGCGAAGGCTTCGCCGCCGATTCGCTGGCGAGGACGGGACTGGTCGTCGAACGCGAAGGCGGCACGCTGATCGATCGGTTTCGCAACCGGCTGATGATTCCGATCGCCCGCGACAACGGGACCATCATCGCGTTTGGCGGCCGCGCCATGGATGCCGGCCAGGTTCCGAAATACCTGAACTCACCCGAGACGCCGATTTATGTCAAAGGACGCACGCTCTATGGGCTTCATCTGAGCAAGGCGGCCATCATCAAATCCAAGCACGCCGTCATGGTTGAAGGCTATTTCGATGTCGCGCAGGCGATTCAGGGCGGCATCCCCAACGTCGTCGCCTCCTCGGGAACGGCGCTGACGCCGGCGCAGGCCCGGCTGTTGAAACGTTTCGCGTCGAAGGTCGTCCTAAGTTTTGATCCCGATGCGGCCGGCAAGGGCGCCGCGGTGCGCTCATCGGAGCTTCTGGTCGCCGAGGGGTTCCAGGTGAACGTGGCCATGATGCCGGCCGGCGAGGATCCCGACACCTTCATCCGCCGCGAAGGCGGCGCGGCGTACGCCGAAAAACTCCGCACGTCGCGGCAATATCTCGAGTACTTGCTCGATCAGGCCGCCGCGGGACAGGATCTGCAGCGCGACGAGCACCGGCGGGAGTTCCTGAGCCGGATGCTCGAAGTTGCCGCGCGCATCCCGGACGCCGCTGCCCGGGACCAGTTTGCAGACCGGCTGGCGCACAAGGCCCGGATTACGGAAGAGGTAGTGAGGACCGAAATCAAGAAGGCGGCGGCGAAGCGGGAAACGGCGGTCGCCGTGCTGGATCGGCCGAAAGTCGGGCTGGATCAGGTCAAAACCGCCGAAAAAGGCGTGATTTGGGCCCTGATCCACGATCCGGCGGCCGGAGTCGCGGCCCTCGGAGAGCTCGAAAGAGAAGATCTGGTCGGGCTGGCGACCGAGCCCATCCTGGAGCAGGCCCGGGCGCTTCAGGAATGGCCGGCCGAGTCCTTACCGCGAACGCTTCTCGAGCGTCTAAGTAGTATGGAGGCCCGTTTGGTCGAGGAAATCGGCCGCCAGCCCCACCCGCCAGGCCCCCCGCTCGACTGTGTCAAGGCGATCAAGCGGCTGCGCTACAGCCGGGAACGCGCTGCCGTCCAGCGCGAGATCGACCGGCTGCAGGAAGACGGCGCGGCGACGCACGAAACCGAGATCGTCGCCTTGTGGGATCGGAAGAAAACGTTGCTACAGTTGATTGCGGAATCATGAGCGGCATATTTTGATACGCGCGGGGCTTTGAAGAACGAGCACGCCAGGAGGACACGCCGTTGTCGATCGAAGAAAAATACGACGAAGTAAAGCAGCTCATTTCCATCGGCAAGGAAAAGGGTTACCTGCTCTACGACGAGGTCAACGAGCTGCTGCCCGCCGACATCACGTCGTCGGACGAGCTCGATGATCTGTTCAGCACGTTCGGCAGCGCCGGGATCGAAGTCGTCGATTCCGAACAGAAGTATCGCGAAGACAAGCTGCTGGACCGCACGGGCGAGGGCGCCGAGGAGCTCGAGCTCGACCTGACCCCCGGCGCACTCGACAAGACCAACGACCCGGTCCGCATGTACCTCCGCGAGATGGGCACGGTGCCCCTCCTCACCCGCGAGGGGGAGGTCGAGATCGCCAAGCGCATCGAGCGCGGCAAGCTCGCCGTCATCAAGTCGATCTCCCGCACGCCGACGGTCGCCCGCGCGATCATGACGATGGGCGATTCGCTCAAGAACGAAGAGCGGAGCATCCGCGAGCTCGTGACGTTTGTCGACGAAGAGCTGACCGACGACAAGATCGACGATCGCAAGCGTCAGGTGCTGCGCCAGATCGAGGCGGTCCGGAAGTCGTGGATGGGCCTCGAGAAGTGCAAGGAGAAGCTCGAGAAGACGCCGCGCGGGACCACGACACGCGACAAGCGGAAGTTCCGCCGCGTGCGCTGGGAGGCCCTGCGTGCGCGGGTCGAGCTGTCGCAGCTCATCCGCAAGATCGAGTTCACCGAGGCCGTCAAGCGCCGCCTGATCGATCAGATCAAGGAGTCGGTCGAGGCCGTGATGCGCGTGCGTCGCGAGATCGACCAGCTCGAGCGGCAGCTCAATCCGAAGAACAAGAAGAACAGCCGGCTCAAGGAAGAAGAAAAGAAGAACCTGCTCAGGCGCCAGAAAGAGCTCAAGGTCCAGGTCAAGACGATGGCCGACGACCTCGAGGAGACGCCCGACCAGCTGATGCGGACGATCGAGACGATTCAGCGCGGCGAGATCCAGGCCGAACAGGCCAAGAAGGAGCTCGTCGAGGCCAACCTTCGGCTCGTCGTGTCGATCGCCAAGAAATACACCAACCGCGGCCTGCAGTTCCTCGACCTGATTCAGGAAGGCAACATCGGCCTGATGAAGGCGGTCGACAAGTTCGAGTACCGCCGCGGCTACAAGTTCTCGACCTACGCGACGTGGTGGATCCGGCAGGCCATCACGCGCGCGATTGCCGACCAGGCGCGGACGATCCGCATTCCGGTCCACATGATCGAGACCATCAACAAGCTCATTCGCACGTCGCGCGCGCTCGTGCAGGAGCTCGGCCGCGAGCCGACCTCGGAAGAGATCGCCAAGCGGATGGACATCCCGGTCTCGAAGGTGCGGAAGGTGCTCAAGATCGCGCAGGAGCCGATCTCGCTCGAGACGCCGATCGGGGAAGAGGAAGATTCGCATCTTGGCGACTTCATCGAGGATCGCCAGGTCGTGTCGCCGTCGGACGCGGTCATCAACCTGAACCTCAAGGAACAGACCGACTCGGTGCTGAAGACGCTGACGCCGCGCGAAGAGAAAGTCATCAAGATGCGGTTCGGCGTCGGCGACGGCAGCGAGCACACGCTCGAAGAGGTGGGCCAGAGCTTCGCCGTCACCCGCGAGCGCATCCGGCAAATCGAGGCCAAGGCGCTCCGCAAGCTGCGCCACCCCTCGAGAAGCCGGAAGCTGCGGGCGTTTCTGGAGGGAAGGACGTAGACAGTCGGCGGTCGAACCCGGGAGAGACGGTCGACTGGGAACTGGAGACTGTCGACTCGGATTGTCGACTGTGACTGGCGACTGCCGACGAACGACTGTAGACTGTTGTGGGCCCATAGCTCAGCGGTCAGAGCCGCCGGCTCATAACCGGCCCGTCCCAGGTTCGAATCCTGGTGGGCCCACTTCTGGAATTCTGAATTCTGAATGCTGAAGGCTGAAGTAAGGGGGGAAGGATGAACGGGGAAGGGATTCCCTTTCGCCTCGTCTGATGGATCGTCCATCTGCCTTCGCCGTGCCCCCTCGACTGCGCTCCCCTCACCTCGTCTTCGTCCTCGTCTCTCCCTTCGTCATTCCACTTCATCCTTCAGCATTCAGCATTCAGCATTTCCCGATGCTTCCTGACCTCAAGCTTCTCATCCAGCTCCAGGAACTCGACTCGACCGGCGAGCGACTCCGCCGTCGGATGGCCGACATCCCGGCGGCCCAGGCGGCGCTCGATACGCGGCTGGCGGACCTGACGGCGGCCGTCGCCGGCGTGAAGGAACGAATCGTCGCCTCGCAGCCGCGCGCAGGGACATCGAGAAGGACCTGGCCGCCGTGCAGACCCGGCTGAGCAAGTACAAGGATCAGCTGATGGAGGTCAAGACCAACAAGGAATACCACGCGATGCAGACCGAGATCACCGCTGCCGAGACGGTGGTGCGGCGCGAGGAGGATCGGCTGCTCGAGCAGATGGAAGAGGCCGAGACGCTGGCCGCGCGAGCTCAAGGCGGCCGAAGCGGCGCTCAAGTCTGGCCAGACGGATCTGCGTGCGCAGCCGCCAGCAGATGGAGCGGACCGGGCGACGACCGAGCAGGACCTGGAAAAGACGAACGCCGAGCGCGCGCAAGTCGCCGCGCAGCGTGTCACCCGACGCGCTCGCGCTCTTCGAGCGCGTGTCGAAGCACCGCAAGGGCCTGGCGATGTCCGAGGCGCGGGACGGTCTCTGCACGCAGTGCCACGTCCGGCTGCGTCCCCAGGTCTACAACGAGCTGCGCCGCAACGAGAGCGTCATGCAGTGCGAGAGCTGCTCCCGGATCCTGTATTTCGTGGCGCCGGTCGCCGCCGTGCCTGCGCCGTCGCCAGAGCCAGAGTCAGCACCCGCCGAGCCCGGCAGCTAACCGGAAGCTGGCGAACCGCGAGTTGCGAGCCGCGCGCGCGAATCCCCACCACTCCGATGATCCGCGCCTACATCGATGGCGGTGCCCGGGGCAACCCTGGGCCAGCCGGCTACGGCGTCCGCGTCGAGGACGCGGACGGCAACCTGATCGAGGAGCTGTACGGCCCACTCGGCATTGCCACCAACAACGTCGCCGAGTACAACGGCCTGCTGGCCGCCCTGAAGTGGGCCGTCGACCACGGCCACCGCGACGTGCACATCCGGGCCGACTCGGAGCTGCTCGTCAAGCAGATGAGCGGGGAGTACAAGATCAAGAATCCTGGCCTGCAGCCCCTCGCCGCACGCGCGCGCCTGCTGATGATGGAGCTCGGCAACGTCACCTTCGAGCACGTCCGCCGGGAGTTCAACAAAGAGGCCGACCGACTGTCGAACCTCGCGATGGACGAAGCGGAGGGGAAATAGCTCTCAGCTCTCAGCTTTCAGCTTCCAGCTCTCAGCTTCCAGCTTTCCATCGTCAATCAGTGGCTTCCGGCTTAGCCGGAAGATCAAAGCTATCGAAGTTCTGCGACCGCTGACCCCAACCGATCGGCAGCGTAGTCGTAGACCACGGCCTTGACGTAGCGCGCCGGTGCGGTCAGATCGATCGTCGCGGTGAACGCCACGCCGTCCTGTCGCAGCCGGGCGTAGCTCTCCGGCAGGAGATTCAGGTCGACTCGCTTTCGGACCTCTCCCACTTGCCTCTGGTTCCGGCTGCCGACGAACACCGCGATGTCGATGGACGCCACGTGCCGGCCGTCGGCCTCGGCGAACGCAATCGTCGCCGGGTCGACCATGACCTTGACGCTTGCCTGCCACGGGTTCTGTCGTCTTTCGACGACGGATGCCGACAGCGTCACGCTGACATCGGATACGAGCTGCCGGTAGGCGCCGGCGGCCGCGACGCGTGTGTGCGTCAAGAACTCCCGCCGATCGAACGGCACGAGATCTTCGCGGGCGTAATAAGAATGTCTGTGGAGCACGGTCACGCCGCGTCGGCGCACCGTCACCTTGATACGCCGGTCACTGCCGTCCCACGTCGCGTTCGCCGGGTAGTAGCCAAGCACGTAGTGGAAACGCGTTCCGCGGTCGAGGCGATCGAACGCGCCTGAGGCGTACTTATAGATCGAGGCCTGGCCACCCGTCAGGCTGGCCATGGCACGCAGGTCGGCGTTTGCATTCACCTGTTCCCGCGATGGCCCCATCAAGATCCCCGTACCCGGCCTCCGCGGCTTGGCGCCCGGTGGCGCGCAAAGCGGGTTTCCGCTCCAGGAGAGCGCCACACCAGCCGTGTGAATCGGCGAGATCGTGACGCGGGCGTCGGAGGCCGCAGCCGCGAGTCGATCCGCCTGATCCCGCGTGACGCCGTGCATCCCCTCCTCGGTGACGAACACGAGGTGCTTCTCGCCCTCGAGATAACGCAGGTACTCGATGGCGCCGTGCAGCTTCTCCAGATCTTCGCGAGCCGTCTGATCGATGACATAACCGGCGTCGGGAACTCTGTCGTCCCGATCGAAGGCGTCAAGGGTGCGCAGGCGATCGCGCTCGAACGCACCGACATCTGGCGGCTCGAGCGCGGCCACCTGCCGCACGGCGGGCAGCCCGGGCGCCGAGAACAGCGCGTCGATCGCCGGCTTCATGTGCGGTGGATGATCCGTCCGGTAGATAAACGCCAGGCCACAGGGATCGAAATACTGGTCGAGAAGCGCTTCGATAGAGGTGTGTCGCTCCCGATAGCGCTCGAGCAGTCGAACGATCGGATCACGATCCGTCGTGAGATCCGTCGCGCGACCGTACGCGAGCACGGCAACGCGATCCTGCGGAAGGAGATCGGTGCGAACGAAGTCGATGACCGCGTCGAGCCCCTTCGACGGCCCCTGCAGCCGCCCGCGGCCAAGCACGACCGCGAATGTGCGATGCGTGACCGGCGTGGGCTCGAGGCCGGGACCTCGCCGCAGGGGTGGTGCGCTCGAGGCCGGCGGCGGCGCCTGCGGCGTGTAGGTCTGCGTCGCAAAATGCGCGATGGTCTGCGCAACGCCGTTTTCCTCGATCGTGAAGTCAGCTTGTCGAAGATCCGTGACCGGATCACCGTCGCGGCCGACCGCCCGCACGTCGACCGGCACCAGCACGACCCGGCTGCGGATCGCACCAGGAACCTGCGTCTGCGGGGGCGTTTGCGCAAGAACCACAGGCGCGAGGAGTAAAGGAACCAGGCAGCCGAATCTCATACCTCTCCCTATGAACCCTGAACCTCTGAACCCCCTGAACACTTGAACCGTGAACCTGAACCTTGAACCTTGAACCCCCTATCCCCTGGCCCCAATGATCCCGATCATCCGCCCCGCCTCCGTTCCCTTGACCCGGTACGAATGGAACACATCGGCGTGTGTCTTCGTGCATAGCTCCGCGATGTGAATGTTGTCCGGCATCACTCCCGCACCTTCCAGCTGGTCGCGCGTCGCACGCCAAAGGTCGAGGTGAAACTTTCCTGACTGGCGTGGCTCAAACCAGCGCTCGAGCACCGAAGAGTGGTGTCCAGCCTGGCGGAAGGTCTCAAGCGTGCTCTCCGACACTTCGTAGCAGCACGGCCCGATGGACGGACCGATGGCCGCGATGATGCGCTCCGGCCGGGCTCCGTAGGAGGACTGCAGCGCACTCACGCCGGCGATTGTCGCCCGGCTGGCGACGCCACGCCATCCTGCGTGGATGGCCGCTACAGCCCGGCCGGTCTCTTCGGCTAGCAGGACCGGCACGCAGTCGGCCACTCGAACCGCGATCGCAGCCGTCGGGTCGCTGCTGACGATGGCGTCGGCCTGGGGCCGCGGCCAGGGCCGCGGCCGTTCGCTGGACGCGACGACGACCGTCGCTTCGTGCACCTGCCTCACCAGCAGCACATCGTCAGGCGTCACGCCCATCGCCCCGGCGACCATCTCCCACTCGCGTGCGTCATCCCGAAGCGTCAGGTCGTTTGCCGTGAAGAAATGATTGGCGCAGGCAGAGAGGGGAACACACCGGAGAACGCGGCCCCACGCGGCTTGCGTCCACTCGAAGGCGCGGGTAGGCTGTGGATCGGTCATGAACATTCTCGGCATCGGGCTCGACGCCACCGATATCCCTCGCCTTGCGGACGTCCTGGCGCGATTCGGCGACCGCTTTCTACATCGCGTGTTTACCGCGGGAGAGATTGCGTATTGTACCCAGCGGCGTAACCCGGCGCCTCACCTGGCCGGCCGTTTCGCGGCCAAGGAAGCCGCCATGAAGGCGCTCGGCACGGGCCACTCGCGCGGCGTGCTCTGGAAGGATATCGAAGTCATTCGCGGCGGCGGACCGCCGCGGCTGCAGCTGCACGGCGGTGCCGCCCGTCGCGCCGAGGGCATGCTGGTGCGCCGCTCCCTCGTGACGATCACCCATTCCGACACGCTCGCGATGGCGCAGGTGATGCTCATCGGCGACTGACGCGTCAACCGCGGTTGTCGATTCTTCCGTATCTTCGGGCGCCTCCTCCGCTTCTCCTTCCTTCTCGGCGCGCGAACGCCTTTCCGCGCTGATACTTCGCCGGACAGTGCCAGCCGGACCAGAGCCGGCCTGTGTCTTGCCCAGGCTCTCCTCCAGTCAGCGCCTGTCACCATCAGGAAGGAGCCAAGCCGTGACCGTCAAGATCGTACCGAACGACAAGGGCAACCCGCCGGGCAAGCTCGCGGATGCCGAGCTGCACTTCCTCTCGGGACCCCTCGAGGGGCTCAAGCTCATCGGCTTCGCGGTATGGGAACGGAAAACCGGGAACGGCCGGAACGTGACATTTCCCGCTCGGCCGTTTTCGGTCAACGGCGAGCGGCGCAGCTTCGCCCTGCTGCGGCCGGTTGGCGACACGACCGCGCAGAATCGCGTCCGCGATCTGATCCTGGCCGCGTACGGGGAATTCGAGACCGAGTCGGCCCTGGCGTCGGCGGGCTGACATCGATGACGCATTGATCGTCGGACGATCCGTGTTCGCGCGTTGTCCGCGGCCTGAAGGTCCGTGGCGTCCGTGGAAACCGTAGCTCGTGGATCCGTGTAGTCCGTGCTCTCTAGTCGAGCACCGGCAGCAGTTTGAGGTTTTCTTTCTGCCGCTTCGGTGGGAGCGTCCACTCCTCGCGGAGCGACTTGCGAAACTCCGACTGGAAGAAGGACGTCTTCATGCCGCCGTCGATGATGTCCCACGGCAGCACGGCGTCGTTCGAACGGTCGCGAAAGATGTAGAAGTCCGCGTCGAGACCCGTCTCGGCGACGGCGGCACGCCAGTTACCGCCGTTGCGTTCCGCGGCCTCGATGGTGTCGGCCACGCGCCGATCGCCGAGCGAGAGCAGCGCCTGGTAGTAGGAATGCCGCTCGGACTTGATGTTGAAGTACACGTTGTCGATGTCGGAGAGCAGATGCCGCAGCCGCTTGCCTTTCCGGTCCGTGATCGCCGGATCCTCCATCGGGATCCACTGGTACGCCGTGCCGGGCTTGGGAATCAGCGGATTCACGCTGCCGACGATCCGCCCGACGTGTCCGCGCGGTCGCGCGTGCTTCATCATGATGTCGCGCATGGCGACGGTCAGATCGCGAATCGCCTCGAGATCCTCGTCGGTTTCCGTCGGCAACCCGATCATGTAGTACAGCTTCAAGTTGTCGATACCGTTGGCGAAGATGAGCTCGGTCGCCGCGAGGATCTCGTCGTTGGTGACGGTCTTGTTGATGACCCGGCGCAGGCGGTCCGACCCGGTTTCCGGGGCGATGGTGATCGACTTCTCACCGCTTTCCTTCAGCCGCCGGACGATGCTGTCGGTGAGGTCGTCGAGGCGGAGCGACGCCGGACTGATGGAGTAGCCGAGCGCGAGCAGGCCGTCGAGTATCCGGTCGATCTCGGGGTGGTCGCAAAGCGCGATCGACACGAGGCCGGCACGGCTCGAGTACTGTCTCGCGGCGGCGGCGAGCTCGAGGATGCGGTCGGCCGGAAACGCGCGCACCGGCAGGTAGTTGTACCCGGCCCAGCAGAAGCGGCACAGGTTTGCGCACCCGCGCACGACTTCGACGAGGAAGCGCGAGCCAAACTCGGTGTCCGGGGTGAAGATCGATGTCGCCGGCGGGTCCAGCCGATCCGCGCTCTTCACCGCTGCCTTCTTGACGACCGCCGGGGCTCCACTGCCCGCGCGCGGCTCGAAGCCGGCAATCGTCCCGTCGTCGTTGTAGTGGACTTCGTAGAGCGACGGCACGTAGAAACCCCTGAACGACGACAGCCGCGCGGCCTGCTCGTCGCGGCTGAGGCCTTCGCGAAGCACGGTGACGAGGTCGGGCACGAGCATCTCGCCCTCGCCGGCGGCAATCACGTCGGCGAAAGGCGCCAGCGGCTCGGGGTTCACGAAGGTCACCGCGCCGCCGATGACGACGAGCGGGTCCCGCGCGCGCCGCGCGCTGGCCCTCGGCGCCAGGCCGGCCAGTCGCAGCATCGTGACGACGTTGGTGTAGTCCCACTCGAAGGAGACCGAGAACGCGAGAACGTCGAAGTCCGAGACGGGCGTCTGCGTTTCGAGCGTCAGCAGCGGCGTGCCGCTCTCGAGCTGCGCGCGCAGCTCCTGCTTGGGCGGCAGGAACACGCGCTCGCAGACGACATCATCCAGGTCGTTGAACAGCCGGTACACCGTCTGGAACCCCAGGCTCGACATACCGACCCAGTACGTGTTTGGAAACGCGAGCGCGACGCGGAGGCGGCCACCGTGCGGCTTCAGCACGTAGCCTGTTTCGCGGGCGAGAACCTGCCGCGCGCGCTCGCGGTACTCCCACTGTTTCATGTACTGATGCGCCGGCCGCCTTTCGCGGCGTGAACCGATGCGCGGCGTGAATGCGAGCCGCGTCGCGGCCCGGCCGGAAACAAACGGAACGGAACCCGACGCCGGGTCCCGAAACGAGGATGCCACCGCCGGCGGCGCCATCGTCAGGCGCTTGCGCCTGAAAAGACGACGGTCCCGGATGCCGTGGATTTATGCAGTGTACCACGCACGGCTCGGCCCAGGCCCGGCTAGCGCCGAGCCTGCGGAAATGGCCCAACCGCGCGTCGGGCCCCGGCCAAGAAAAGCAGCCAGAACCCTGACGCGGAACCTTGAACCCTTGAACCCTTGAACCCTGAACCTTGAACCTTGAACCTTGAACCTTGAACCCCTTGAACCCCTTGAACCCTCTGAACCGCCCTTACGCCTCGCTCTGCCTCCTGAGGAACGCAGGCACATCGAGCGGGGAAACGGGCTCGAACTCCGCCCCCGGGGCGCCGTTGGCCTCCGGCTCAACGGGGGAAGGCATCAAGGGCAGATCGAGCGCCGGCCGCCGGGTAATGCTGATTCGGGAGCCTCCCCCACCGGCCGCGGCGATTTTCTCGACGGACTCCTGCCGCCAGGAAGTGTAGTTCTGAAGGTCGACCGGCGTCGTCACAGCCGACGGACTCAGGCTCTTGGCGGCCGACGGCCGGTCGAAGCCGGTGGCAATGACGGTGATCTTGACCTTCCCTTCCATCTTCGGATCGACGACGGCACCGAAGATGATGTTCGCGTCCTCGTGGGCGGCTTCCTGGATGACGACAGATGCTTCGCTGACCTCGACGAGCGAGAGGTCCGGTCCACCGGTGACGTTGATAATCACGCCGCGCGCGCCCTTGACCGACGCGTCTTCGAGCAGCGGACTCGAAATCGCGGCGTTGGCGGCGGCCATCGCCCGATTGGGGCCTTCCGACACGCCCGTGCCCATGATCGCGAATCCCATGCCGGACATGATGGTCTTCACGTCGGCGAAGTCGAGGTTAATCATCCCCGGCACGAGGATGAGGTCCGAGATTCCCTGAATCGCCTGTCGCAGCACGTCGTCTGCCGAGGTGAACGCCTCGCCGAGCGACGTGTTGCGCGCGATCGTGGCCAGCAGCCGTTCGTTCGGGATGGTGATCACGGTGTCGACGCACTCGCGTAGCTCGTCGAGTCCGCGGGCGGCCTGCATCTGGCGCTTGTTGCCCTCGAACCGGAACGGCTTGGTGACGACGGCAATCGTGAGCGCGCCGAGCTCGCTCGCGAGGCTCGCGATGACCGGTGCCGCGCCGGTGCCGGTGCCGCCGCCGAGGCCGGTCGTCACGAACACCATGTCAGCGCCGTCGAGCGCTTCGATCAGCTTCTCAGTGTCCTCGAGCGCAGCCTGCCGGCCGACGTTCGGGTCGGCGCCGGCGCCGAGCCCCTTGGTCAGCTTGGCGCCGATCTGGAGCTTGACCGGCGCCTGATTGAGCTGCAGCGCCTGCAGGTCGGTGTTGGCGACGATGAACTCGACGCCGTCGAGCCCGGCCTGCACCATGCGATTGACGGCATTGCTGCCGCCGCCGCCGACACCGACGACCTTGATGCGGGCGCCGGTCCGTGTTTCCTCCGCCAGCTTCAGACGTAACGTCGTCTGCTCGGTGTCGCTCGTTTTCCTGTGTCGTACATCACCCATGGTTCCGACCTCCTGTTGCTTCGTCCGAAAAAATCAGAAGAACTCTTTGAACAACGTGCGCAGCCGCCCGGCCACCCGGCCGAACGCTCCTGCGCCTACCGGCCGCGCCGGCTCTCCCGCCTGATTCCGATGCGCATACATCACGAGTCCGACGGCAGTGGCAAACGCCGGGCTGTTCACGTGATCCGCCAGTCCGCCGAGCCCGGCCGGCGCGCCGCGCCGGATGGGCAGATCGAAGATCTGCTCGGCGACCTCGCCGACGCCCTCGAGCATGGCGCCGCCGCCTGTCAGCACGATGCCGGAGTTGAGCGCCTTCTCGAAGCCGGCGCGCCGGAACTCGTCCCAGAGCAGGTGGAAGATCTCTTCGGCGCGCGGCTGCAGGATCTCGGAGAGGATGCGGCGCGACATCACCCGCGGTTTGCGGCCACCGACGCTCGCGACCTCCATCGTCTCGTCCTCGTCCACCATCGCCGAGAGCGCGCATCCCGATCGCCGCTTGATCCTTTCCGCGTCTGGAATCGGCGTGCGCAGGCCGACGGCGATGTCGTTGGTGAAATGGTCGCCGCCGATCGCTACGACGCCGGTGTGCCACAGGCTGCCGCGCTCGAAGATGGCGAAGTCGGTCGTGCCGCCGCCGATGTCGACGAGCGCCACGCCCAGTTCCTTTTCGTCGTTGGTGAGCACCGCCTCGCTGGCGGCGAGCTGTTCGAGCACGGTATCGAGCACCGCGACGCCCGACCGGTTGACGCACGCCACGATGTTCTGCGTCGACGAGGCGCTCCCGGTCACCACGTGGACGTTCACCTCGAGTCGCGCGCCGGTCATGCCGACCGGCGCGCCGATGCCGTCCTGCTCGTCGACGACGAAGTCCTGCGGCAGCACGTGCAGGATCTCGCGGCCGCTCGGCAGGGCGACGGCCTTGGCGGCATCGATCGCCCGCCGGACGTCTTCGCGCGTGATCTCGCGGTTCTTGCCCGCGACGGCGACGACGCCGCGGCTGTTGAACGCCTTGACGTGGGCGGCCGACAGTCCCAGGTGCACTGAGTCGATCTCGACGCCGGCGGTCAGTTCGGCCTCTTCGATGGCCTTCTTGATGGACTCGACCGCGGCCTCGAGGTTCACCACGACGCCGCGCTTGATGCCGCGCGAGTCCGCCAGGCCCATCCCGATGATGTCCAGGCCCCCATCGTCGGTCGCCTCGCCGACGATCGCGGTGACCTTCGATGTGCCGACATCCAGACCGACGAGGTACCGTTCCCTGCGTGCCACGTCTCCCCCTCAAAAAGTCTTGCCAGCGGCTGGCAGTTGCATTGCCGTGCGCTCGGCACGGTCTCGCGGCTTCACGTACACGCGCTGCCCGAAGCGAAGATCCACGTAGTCGATGGCTGGAATCTGCGCCCGGAGCGTCTTGGCAATCTCCAGATACGACTGGAGCCGTTCGCGAAAGTGCTCTTCGCCGAGATGCAGCAGCGCCGAATCGTCGTCGAGGAGGACTACGGCGTCGTGCGCGTCGGTCACGTCGATCTGCGAGACGCGCTTGATGAGCGCCGGGCTCTCACGGATCGAGTCGACCACACGTGAGGCCAGCGCGGCCCTCGCGGCATCGGCTTTCGGGACCGACGATTCGGCGTGGCGCGGTCCCCGCGGCACGCGCGAAACCGCCGGCCGCCTTTCGCGGCCTGAATCGATGCGCGGAAAGAGGCCGTCGACGATCGGGAGGTCGAACTCGACGTACTTGGGCCCGAATTCGTCCATGAGCGTGCCGTCGCGGGCCACGAGGTAGAGCTGATTCCCCTGGCGAGAGAGCCCGAACGGCCGGCGCTCGGACACGAACACGTCGATGGTCGACGGCAGCTCACGGCGCAGCGCGACTTCGGCGAGCCACGGCGATTCGAGCAATTCGGCGCGCGACCTGGCCAGGTTCACGGTCAAGATGTGGGCGCCCTGGAGATCGCCGACGATGGCCTGGACTTCTCCGCTCGAGACGCGGACGTTCCCGTGTACCCGTACCCTGCTGACGCGGAACAGGCTCGAATGGTGGACTACGCTCACGGCCCGATATCCCGCAAGCGCGATGAGCGTCAGCGCGAGCAGACCCCGGACCACGCGCCAGCTGAAGAGGGCGCGCAGCCAGCGGCGACCCGCCGGGCGGGCACGCGTGCGGGTGCGCCGGAAGTTCTTCTCGGCGGCGGCCCTGACCCTCATCTCGACGCTCCCGTGCCAGCAGGCTGCGTCCGCCGATGCCGAATGGCCTCGAGGATGCGCTCTCCGGTGCCGCCGATCGAGCCGGCGCCGAGCGTGATGACCAGATCGCCCCGCCGAACCATCGTCGCGACGGCGATCGGCAGGTCCTCGAGGACGGGCACGACGCGCACGCCGCCGCGGGCAGCGGCACGCACGGTCACGGCCAGCGCCTCGAGCGTTACACCAGGAATCGGGGGTTCCCCGGCCGGGTAGATGTCGGTCAGCACCACTTCATCGGCGGCGCTCAGGGCAGCGCCGAACTCGCGCATCAACTGGCTGGTCCGCGAGTAACGGTGCGGCTGGAACACCACGATCACGCGCCGGTCGATCCCCGCCCGTGCCGCGGCGAGGACCGCGGCAATCTCGGTCGGGTGGTGACCGTAGTCGTCCACGACCATGACGCCGTCTTCTTCTCCGAGCCGCTGGAACCGTCGTTCAGCGCCTTGGAATTCGCCGAGCGCACCCGCGATCGTGTCGAAGGGAATGCCCACCTCGAGGCCGGCGGCGACAGCCGCCAGCGCGTTCAACAGGTTGTGGCGGCCCGGCACCTGCAGCCGCAGCTCGCCGAGCTCCACGTCGCCCGTATGTGGGCCGGTATGTGGGCCGGTGCGGGGGGCTCCTTCGGCGCCCTCCGGTCCAGCGCCGGGGCCCTCGGCGCTTTCCGGCGTCCAGTAGCGGACGACCGCCCGCGACCCGAACGCTTCGAGCACCATCCCGTGCGCGGTCACGCTCGCGGACGCCCGGCCATCCGCGGACGCCAGACCGTAGGTGATGAGGCGACGCGTGATGCGCGGGAGTATGGTGCGGACCGGCTCGTCGTCGGCGCAGGCGATCACGGCGCCGTAGAACGGCACCTTGTTGGCGAACTCGACGAAGGCCTGCTGAAGATCGGCCCAGCTCGCGTAGCTTTCCATGTGCTCGTGATCGATGTTGGTGATGACGGCAATCGCCGGCGACAGTCTCAGGAACGACCGGTCGCTTTCGTCGGCCTCGACCACCATGTAGTCGCCGCGCCCGAGCCGGGCGTTGCTGCCAAACGCGCTCAGCCGTCCGCCGATGACCGCCGTCGGATCGAGCCCGGCGCGCTCGAGCACCAGGGCCACCATCGACGTCGTCGAGGTCTTGCCGTGCGCACCCGCGATGGCGATGCCGTAGCGCAACCGCATCAGCTCGGCGAGCATCTCCGCGCGCGGGATGACCGGAATCTGCCGCCGGGCGGCTTCGATCGTTTCCGGATTGCCTGACTTGATCGCCGACGTCACCACCACCACGTCCGCCCGTCCGACGTGCGCCGCATCGTGTCCAACCGACACGCGGACGCCCAGCCGCTCGAGGCGATCGGTCACCGTCGATCGCTTGGCATCCGAGCCGCTGACCTCGTAGCCGAGATTGGCGAGCAGCTCGGCGATGCCGCTCATGCCGATCCCCCCGATGCCGACGAAGTGGATCCGTCGCGTGCGTCCGAGCATCACGGCTGCTCGCGCTGCGCCAGGAGCTCGAAGGCGCGATCGACGATGGTTTTTGCGGCGTCTGGCTTCGCGAGCCGCCGCGCCGCGCCGGACATCGCGTGGCGGCGCGAGGGGTCCGCGGTGAGGCCGATGATGCGATGCGCCAGCGTGTCCCCCGTCATCTCCGTCTGCTCGAGGAGGTCGGCCGCTCCGACCGCGGCCAGCACTTCGGCGTTCCGGCGCTGATGATCGTCGGCGGCCGTCGGCAGCGGGACGAGCAACGACGGCTTGCCCGCGGCCGTCAGCTCGGCGAGCGTGGTCGCCCCGGCCCGGCAGATCACGAGGTCTGCGGCTTTCATCTCGCGGTCCATAGCGAAGAGGAACGGCTCGACCCTGGCTTCGAGGCCGGCACGGCGATACGCGTCCCGGACGAGCTCCACATCGCGCTCTCCTGTCTGATGCGTGACTGCCAGCCCGCCGGGGTGCGCTGCCAGCATCGGCGCCGCCTCCACCATGGCCATGTTGATCGCGTGCGCGCCCTGGGAGCCCCCAAAGATCAGAATCCTTGGCGGGCCAGCGTGCGGCGCCGCGGGAGCCTGCTCAAAGAACTCGGGACGAACCGGATTGCCTGTGACAAAGCCCCTCCTCCCGAAGTACGACAACGTCGACTCGAATGTGACAGCCGCGCCGCTGACAAACGGCGCCAGGCGGCGGTTGGTGAAGCCGGGCACGGCGTTCTGCTCGAGCAGGAGCGTCGGAATCCGCCGCAGCGCGGCCACCAGCACGACGGGCCCCGAGCTGTAGCCGCCAACGCCAATCACGAGCTGCGGCCGCCGCCGCGAGACGATGTTCCAGGCGTCGAGCCCGCTCAACGGCAGGAGCGACAGGCCGCGCGCCAGCGACGCCAGCGACATGCCCTTGAGGCCGGCGCTGCGCAGCAGATCCAGATCGAAGCCCTCGCGCGGCACGACCCGGCTCTCGATACCGCGAGCCGTCCCGGCGAAGCTCACCGCCATCTCCGGCACCCGACGCCGCAGCTCGCGCGCGACCGCGATACCCGGAAACAGGTGCCCGCCGGTTCCTCCCCCAGCGATGATGACGCGCTGCAGACTCATGCATCCGGCTTCGCCATGGCCATGGTCACCACGTGTGGCGGTGACGCGTGCTGCGACACGTTGAGCAGGATCGCCATCCCCAGAAGATTGATGAGCAGCGACGAACCGCCGGCGCTGACGAACGGCAGCGGGATGCCCTTGGTCGGCGCAAGCCCGATGACTACGCTGATGTTCAGGAGCGCCTGAAAGGCGATCATCGCCGTGAGCCCGACCGCGAGGAAGGCGCCGAACCGATCGGGCGCGCGCGCCGCCGTCCGCAGTCCGCGCCAGGCGATCACGCAGAAGCAGATGAGCACGGTGGTGGCGCCAATCAGGCCGAGCTCCTCGGCGATGACCGCGTAGATGAAGTCGTTGTGCGGCTCGGGCAGGTAGTAGAGCTTCTGCATGCCGCCCATCAGTCCGCGGCCGAAGAACCCGCCCGTGCCGACGGCAATCATCGATTGGATGGCCTGATAGCCGGCGCCCTGCGCATCGGCCCACGGATCGAGGAACGCCATCATCCGCTGCGCGCGGTACGGCGAGAACATCACGACCAGGTACAGCGCCGGCGCGGACAGAAGCGCGAGGCTGACGACATACCGGTAGCTGATGCCGGCGGCGAACACCATCGCGATCGCAATGACCAGCACCGACACGGCGGTGCCCAGATCCGGCTCGACGAGGATCAGGCCCACGATGCCGCCCGTGACGATGCCGATCGGGAGCAGGGAGTGAGGCGGGCTCGTCGATTCGATCCATGCGACGCTCGAGGAGCGCGGCCGTGAACATGATGATGACGATCTTCGCGAGCTCGGAGGGCTGGACGCCGAGGGGACCGACGTGCAGCCAGCGCCTCGCACCGTTGACGGGCGCCGAGAACAGGACCACCAGCAGGCCGGCCGCCGTGATGCCGAGACCGGCCCAGATGACGAGCGGCTGGCGGTAGCACCGGTAGTCGATCCGCATGACGATTGGCACGAGCGACAGGCCGATGAGGATCCAGGCGGCCTGTTTGGACAGCAGGAGATAGGGCGACTGCCGCTCGGTCATGATGACCGCCGACGCGCTGTAGACCATCACGATGCTGGTGCACACCAGCAGCAGCATGGCGGTGAAGAGCAACTTGTCCGATTTGAGCTTTCGCGCCATACTGCGCAGCCTAAAGGTCCCGGGAACTGGTACCGACAAATAGCCTGTGCCGTCGCAGGGTCTTCCCTCCGCCGGCGCAGGCCGCGCGAACAATCAGCAGTCACCAGCCGGTCGCGGGCAAAGACACCACCCTCGCAGACCGGGGCAGCCTGCGTTCCCAGCGGACGGTTCTTTACCGTGTCGACCGGCTGATGACTGCTCATTGTTCGCGCGTCACGTGTTCCGAATTGCTCACTTCTGCTCTCGCGTTGTTCGGCCGCAAAGCACCCACTGCACTCCTACTGCTCTCGGGTCGTGCTCCACTCCGCATTCATTGGCGTCGTGAAGCACTCCTCACTGCTCTCGGGTCGTGCTCCACTCCTCTTGTAGCTTCCTCACCTCCTGCTTGAACACTCGTCCGCGCTCCGCGTAGTCGCGGAACATGTCGAAGCTCGAGCAGGCGGGCGCCAGGACCACGGTCTGCCCCGGCGACGCCGACGCAAACGCCCGCCGCACCGCCGCAGACATGTCGTCGGCTTCATAAAGGGCAACCGCAGATCCGAGCGCCTCGCGGATGAGGGGCCTCGATTCGCCGATGGACACCACGGTGGCGTGCCGCTCGACGAGGGGCGGCAGCAGGTCGCGGAAGTCGCCGCCCTTGAACCGGCCGCCGAGCACGACCACCACGCCGTCGCCAAAGCTCTCCACGGCGCGCCGCGACGCCTCGACATTGGTCGCCTTCGAGTCGTTGACGAACCGCACGCCGCCGATCTCCGCGACCGGCTCGAGGGCGTGCTCCAGCCCGGTAAAACTTTCGACGGCCTTGGTCATCGCCGCCGCATCGACGCCGACGATCGAGGCCACGGCCGAGGCCGCGAGCACGTCGGCCAGCAGGTGACGGCCGAGCAGCTTCACCGCGGCCAGCGGCACGAGTGATTCCTCGCCGGTCGCCGTCCGCCGGACGATGGCATCGTGCGTGAGGCCGACGCCTTCCGGCGCCGCGCCGCTCATCGAAAAGAGCAGGCGATGGGCGCGTGTGTGGACGGCCAGCTCCAGCGTGCCCGGATCGTCGGCATTGAGCACTGCCCAGTCGGTTGGTTGCTGCCTCGCAAAGATGCGCGCCTTCGCGGCGGCGTATTCGTCGACGGTCGCGTGCCGGTCGAGGTGGTCGGGCGAGAAGTTGAGCAGCACGGCAATCCACGGCCTGAACGTCTGCGCACTCTCGAGCTGAAAGCTGCTCGTCTCGATCACGTGAATCGTCTCGTCGGTCGACGCCTCGACCTGCGCGCTGAGCGCGAGACCGATGTTGCCGCCGACGAGAACCCGGTACCCGCCGGCCTCGAGCATGCGGCCCGTCAGCGTCGTGGTCGTCGACTTGCCCTTGGTTCCGGTGATGGCGACGATGCGGCCGCGCAGCCAGCGCGACGCGAGCTCGAGCTCCCCCGTCACCGGAATCCCCGCGCGCCGCGCGGCCGCGATGGCGGGGAGATGCGACGGAACCCCCGGGCTCAGCACGACGAGATCGGCGGCCGTGAGCGTCGACGCATGATGACCGCCGAGCTCGAGCGCGACGCCGGCCGCGCGCAACCGATCTTCGTCCTCGATCTGCTCCCGGATGTCGGTCAGCGTGACGCTCGCGCCCCGCCGCACCAGCAGTTCCGCGGCGGCGACACCGCTCCTCGCCGCGCCGACGACGACGACCCGCTTGCCGCGAACGGAGAAGGACGTGTCGCTCATCGGAGTTTCAGAGTCGTGAGGCTGAAGAGGGCGAAGATGATCGCGAGTATCAGGAACCTCGTAATGACCTTCGGCTCGCTCCAGCCGATGAGCTCGAAGTGGTGGTGAATCGGCGCCATCCGGAAAACGCGCCTGCCGGTCGTCTTGAACGAGGCGACCTGGATGATGACCGACATCGCCTCCATCACGAACACGCCGCCGACGATGGCGAGCAGCGCCTCCTGCTTGATGAGGAGGGCGACCGTGCCGAGCGCGCCGCCGAGCCCGAGCGAGCCGACGTCGCCCATGAAGATCTCGGCGGGGTACGAGTTGTACCAGAGGAACGCGAGGCTCGCGCCGACGAGGGCGCCGCAGAAGATCGTCAGCTCAGACGCCGCCGGCGGCACCGGCGCCAACTGGAGGTAGGTCGCGAACACGGCGTGCGTCGAGACATAGGCCAGCGCGGTGAACGTCGCCGCCGCAACGGCGAAGACGCTGATCGCCAGGCCATCGAGGCCGTCAGTCAGGTTGACGGCGTTGGTCGAGAAGGTCAGCACCAGTGCCGCGAAACCGACATAGGCCAGTCCGAGCGCTGGAACCAGACGCTTGAAGAACGGAAAGATCAGCTGCGAGTTGAAGAGCGGCGGGTGCTGCATCGCGAGCAGCATCAGCGCGCCCCGACGCTCAGCCCGACGACGAACTGCCAGAACAGCTTGTAGCGCGGCAGGAGCCCGTGATGCGACCGGCGGACGATCTTCAGATAGTCGTCGGCAAACCCGATCGCGCCGAACGCCACCGTCGCCAGGACCGCGATCCAGATGAACGGGTTGCGCAGATCAGCCCAGAGGAGCGTCGGAACGAGCGTCGCCGTCAGGATCAGGAGTCCGCCCATCGTCGGCGTGCCGGCTTTCGTCCGGTGCGTCGCCGGTCCTTCGTGCCGGATGACCTGCCCAATCTGGAACTCGCGGAGCTTGCGAATCATCCACGGACCGAGGGCGAGCCCGAGCGCGAGCGCGGTCATGCTGGCCACCGCCGTGCGGAACGTGATGTAGCGCGTCACGTTCAACACGGAGAGCCACGGCGTCAGCGGCGGCAGCAGGTGATAGAGCATCAGGCGAACTCCGCCTTCAGTCGCGCGACGACGAGATCGGTTCCGATGCCGCGCGAGCCCTTCACCAGCACGAGGTCGCCGGGACGGATGCGCGCGAGCGCCACGTCAGCGGCCTCCTCGCGGCTCGCCACATGGGTGACGGCATCGGCCCGCATGCCGGCCGCGAGCGCGGCGTTTGCGAGCGCCCGCGCGGCCGCGCCTCCGACGGCGATCAGCAGATCGAGCCCGGCCGCCGCGGCGGCCTGGCCCGATGCACGGTGAAGCGCATCGGCGTGGACGCCGAGCTCGAGCATCTCGCCGAGGACGGCGACCTTCCGCGCGCAGCCCGCGGACGCCGCGACGGTGTCGAGCGCCTGGCGCAGCGCTGCCGGACTGGAGTTGTACGAGTCGTCGATGAGCGTGACCCCTCCCGGGAGCCGCAGCAGCTCGCCGCGGTGCGTCGCGGGCTGCAGCCGCGCGGCGGTCTCTACGATCTGAGACACCGGAATGTCGAATTGGATCGCCACGGCCGTCGCCGCCAGCACGTTCGAGAGGTTGCCGAGACCGAGGAGCGGCGTGACGAGTGTGGCGCCGCCGACGGGCGTTCGGAGCTCAGCGGACGTGCCCGACAGACCGCGATGCTCGACGCTCGCCGCGTTGACGTCGGCGTCGGTCTCGATCCCGAAGGTCACGACCTGCCCGAGGAACCACTCCGCCCGGCGCATGATTCTCGGATCGTTGGCGTTGGCGACGAGGATGTCATCCGCCCCGGCTCCATCGAGGATCTCGGCCTTGGCATCCGCGATGGCGTCAGCCGACTCGAAGAATCCGAGGTGTGCATCGCCGACATTGGTCCACACGCGGACATCGGGCTCCGCGATGCCGACCAGTGTGCGAATCTCTCCGGGATGATTCATGCCCAATTCGACGACTGCGATCTCCGGCCTGGCGCGCAACTCGAGCAGCGAGAGCGGCAGGCCGATATGGTTGTTGAGATTCCCCTTGTTCCTGAAGACGCGATGGCGCGACGCCAGAAACTCCGCGGCGACTTCCTTGGTCGTCGTCTTACCCGCGCTCCCCGTGATCGCCACGACGCGGGCGCCCGACCGGCGCCGCACCTCGCGCGCGACGTCCTGCAGCGCCTCCGTCGTGTCGTCGACTCGAATCACGACCGCTCCGGCCGACCGCTGCAGTGCGTCGTCAACCGGACGTCGCGCGTCCTCGGGCAGGTCGCGCGACACCACCACTCCGCCTGCCCCCCGCGCCAGCACGTCGGACACGAAGTCGTGGCCGTCGAACCGCTCCCCCGCGATGGCGAAGAAGCAATCACCCGCCTCGAGCGTTCGCGAATCGATCACGATTCGCCCGATCGCCGCCGCCCGATCCCCGTGGACGATCTCTCCGCCTGCAGCGGCGGCGACGTCGGCCGCGGTCAGCGCGAGCGGTTCCACGCGCTATGACACCCGCGACCGTGCGCGGCGGCGGGCCAGGGCGCTCGTCGCAACGTCCACGTCATCGAACGGCAGCACGCGACCGCCGATTTCCTGATACTTTTCGTGCCCCTTGCCGGCAATCAGCACCAGGTCGCCCGGACGCGCGTCCTGCACCGCGCGCTCGATCGCGGCCTGACGGTCGACGATCGCGAGGTACGGCGTGCCCTTCGGCCCGGTCTGGCTCTTCGGCCCCATCCGGTCGGCCGGCATCACGATGCCGCGCTTGATCTCCTCGATGATCTGCGCGGGATCCTCCGAGCGCGGGTTGTCCGACGTGATGATGACCAGATCGCTCAGGCGCGACGCCACCGCGCCCATCAGCGAACGCTTGGGCCGATCGCGGTCGCCGCCGCACCCGAACACCGTGATCACGCGGCCCGTCGCGAGGGGGCGCGCGGTCTCGAGCAGGTTCTTCAACGCGTCGTCGGTATGCGCGTAGTCGACGACCACGCGCACGTCGTCTCGCGCGCTGGAGACGAGCTGGAATCGGCCCGGCACGAGCGTCAGGTTCTTGATGCCCTTCTGAATGGCGTTGAAGGGCACGTCGAGCGCCACCGCGGCGGCCACGGCGCCCAGGATGTTGTAGGCGTTGGGCCGGCCGACCAGGGACGACTGCAGCGCGAGCGTTCCGCGCGGCGTGCGCACCTCGAAGGCGAGCCCATCGAGCGAGAACGTCAACGGACCTGGACGGATGTCGGCGGGCGTGTCGATCGCGTAGGTAACAGGCTTCGGGGCGGCCTCGGCAAAGGACGCACCGCGCCGATCGTCGAGATTCGTGACCCCGACGCCTCCCGGCGGCAGCAACTCGAAGAGCCGGCGCTTCGCGAGGAAGTAGTCCTCCATGTCGCGATGGAAGTCGAGATGGTCGCGCGTCAGGTTGGTGAAGATGGCGGCGCTGAAGTGCAGGTAGTCGACCCGCCGGAGCGCGAGCGCGTGCGACGACGCCTCCATCACGCAGGCGCCGCAGCCGGCGGTCACCATCTCGCGCAACATGCGGTGCAGCTCGGGCGCTTCCGGTGTGGTGCGGGTCGCCGCAACCTCTCGGTCGGCGACCTGGTAACCCACGGTGCCGATGCGGCCGCAAGAGATGCCTGCGGCCTCGAAAATCGAGGCGAGCAGGTACGAGGTGGTGGTCTTACCGTTGGTCCCGGTGATGCCGACGAGCATGAGGTCGCTACTCGGGTTGCCGTGGAAGGCTGCGGAAAGTGCCGCGAGCGCGAGCCGCGCGTCCGCCACCTGCAGCCACGGGACTGGCGTCTCCCCTGGCGCGGGGGTCTCCGCGACCACGGCCAGGGCACCGCGCGCGATCGCCTCGCTGGCAAACGCGGCGCCGTCGGTCTTGAGACCCCGCAGCGCGACGAACAGGGATCCGCGCGCAACTTCGCGGGAATCGCTCGTCACCGACACGACCGGGGCGTCCGCGCGATCGACCTGCGGCACCTTGGCGAGCGCGTCGAACGGCGCTCGACCGGCCGTAGCCCTGAGGAGATCGCCGAGCGTCATTGCGGCGCCCCGGTACGAAGCGGCGGCTGGCGGCCGAGCGTCAGTGTGCACTCGGCGCCCGGAACGAGCACGCTGCCCGCGGCCGGCACCTGCTCGAAGACGAAACCATCGCCATTGAGTCGCCCGGTCATGCCCATGTGCGTCAGAACGCGATTGGCGTCGCGCGCGCTCATGCCACGCAGATCCGGCATCAGGCCGTCAAGAGCCAGTGCAGGCTTTTCATTGAACCCGACAGGGAAGATCGCCGGAGAATCCGGCGCCTCGACGTCCGGGCCGCGCGCCGCGACGAGCACGGGCGGGGCCGGGTTCACCGTCGGCGCAATGCCCAGGTGACGCAGTGAGGCTTCGGCAATGCGCTTGAAGATCGGCGCCGCCACGGCGCCGCCCATGTAGCCCTTGCCGTGCGGCGAATCGATCACCACGATGATGGTCAACGCCGGCTTGCGCGAGGGCACGAAGCCGACAAACGACGCGTTGTACTCCGACGGAGAGTACGCACCGTTGATGACCTTGTGGGCAGTCCCCGTCTTTCCGGCGATCGTGTAGCCGTCGATCTGCGCCGCCTTGGCCGTGCCGCGCTCGACGACCGCTTCCATGATGGCGGTCAGCTGCGCCGCCGTGCGCTCCGATACCGTTCGCCGCAGCGCCTTGTGCGGCACCTCCACGCGCTGGCCGTCCGTGATCGTCGCGCGCACGACGCGGGGCTCGTAGAGCGTGCCGCCATTGGCGATCGAGCTGACGGCCGCGGCCATCTGCACCGGCGTCACGCCGACCTGATACCCCATCGACACCGACGCCACCGCGCCGGGGTCGAGCTTCGATGGATTCCAGACAATCCCGGCGTTCTCGCCGCGGAAGTCCGGCACGAGCGTCTGACCGAACCCGAAACGGCTCACGTAGCGGCCAAGCCGTTCCGGACCGAGCCTCAGGCCGACCTTGATGGCGCCAACGTTGCTCGACTTGACGATCACGTCGGTGAACGACAGCACGCCGTAGCGGTGCACGTCATCGAATCGGGCGCGAGCCGAATCGAATGAGTCCGGCGCTCACGTCGATCGGATCGTCGGGGTTGATGAGCCCTTCTTCGAGCGCCGCCGAAGCGGTGACGATCTTGAAGGTCGATCCTGGCTCGTAGAGATCCTGGATGGCTCGGTTGCGGCGATTGCCGTCGGGCGCACGCGAGAAGCCGTTGGGGTTGAACGTGGGCGCGTTGGCCAGCGCGAGAATCTCGCCGGTCGCCGGGTCCATGACCACGACGGAGCCGCCCGCCGCGCCGTATTCCTCGACGCCAGCCTGCAGTTCGCGCTCGGCGATGTTCTGCAGGTACTGATCGATCGTCAGCTCGAGGGCCGCGCCGACCGTGGGCTCACGTTCGACATGGCTCGTCAGGGCGCGGCGCTTGGCGTCGAGCTGAATCAGCAACCGGCCGGCGCGACCCCGGACGAGCGAGTCGTACGCCGACTCGAGACCGGCGAGGCCGGCGTTGTCGAGGCCGACGCCGCCAAGCACGTGCGCCAGCAGCTCGCGCTTCGGGTAGAAGCGCCGGCTCTCCTTGACGAAGCCGATGCCCTTGATCTCGAGCGCCCGCACCCGCCGCTCTTCGTCAGGCGAAACCTTGCGCGCCACCCACGCGAACTGGCCCTTGCGCCGCATGCTCTTGGCGATCGCCAGCACGCTCCGCCGCGTCGCAGTGGTCGAGCGCGCGGCAGATGCTCGCGGCGACGGCGTCGGCATCGTCGATCTCGGTGGGGTCGGCGAAAATGGAATCGGCGTCGACGGTGTAGGCGAGCAGGTCGCCGTTGCGGTCGACGATGTCGCCGCGCCGGCCTGGCGGCTCGATCGTGTTCTCCTGCTGCCGCGCCGCGAGCGCGACCATGTCGGCGTGCTGGAAGACCTGCAGGTACAGCAGTCGCGCCTCGATCGCGCCGGTCCACAGCCGCGCAGATCACCGCGCCCACACGAGCCGCGATCGAAGCGTATTCCGCCAGTCGGGATGGCGACGGCCCGGTGCGGCGGTCCCGGGACGCCGTGCGACCCCGCCACGGAAACCGGAATCCTCTGCCAGCCTGTTCGTCCGCCATCGGTCCTCCTCAGGTGCCGAATCGGCTACCGAGCCGCGACGATGGACTTCGCGGGGGGCGCAGGTGTCGCCACTCGCTCGACGATGACGACGTCGGCGGGCGCCGGATTCACCATGCGCAGCTGCCGCGTCGCCATGTCCTCGATGCGCCGCGGCGCGCGGAGCGTCGCGATCTCCAGCTTCAGGTGCCGGTTGATTTCTTCCTCCGCCGCCCGTTCCTGCTGCAGCCGCTCCATGAGGTAGCCGTGCTGCACCAGCTCGAAATGCTGCCACGCCGAGAAGAGCAGCACCGCGACGAGCAGCGCCCCGATCCCCACCGCCCGCAGCAGCTGCCGCTGGCGTGCTTCGTCCACCTCGCGGACGATCGGGTTGTTGCGCACGTCTTTCTTGATCGCGTACTCGAAGTCGGTCGCGTTCATGCGAGCCTCTCAATCGCGCGCAGCTTGGCGCTGCGTGCCCGGGGATTGCTGGCTACTTCGTCGTCGCCGGCCTCGATCGGCCGCTTCGTCAGGATCCGGAGCGCCGTCTCCGCGTGCGCGAGCGCGCGGAACGTGTGCTTCACGATGCGGTCCTCGAGCGAATGGAACGCGATCACCGCCAGCCGGCCGCCGGCGATGAGCCGGCGCGTTGCCACGCCGAGAAACGTGTCGAGCCCTTCGAGCTCGCGATTGACGCGGATCCGCAACGCCTGGAAGGTGCGCGTCGCCGGGTCGATGCGCTGGTGACCGCGAACGGGAATCGCCCGACGGACGATGCGCGCGAGCTGGCCGGTCGTCGCCACCGGCGACAGCTGCCGCGCCTGCACGATCGCCCGCGCGATGCGACGCGAGTAGCGCTCCTCGCCGTACTGGAAGATCACGTTGGCCAGCTCCTCTTCGTCGGTGTCAGCGAGCAGGTCGGCGGCCGTCGGCGGACGCGACCGGTCCATACGCATGTCGAGCGGCTCGTCGCGTTGAAAGCTGAACCCGCGGCCCTCGGTGCCGAGTTGCATCGAGGACACGCCGAGATCGGCCAGCGCGCCCGCGATGCGCTCGATGCCGCGCGCGTCGAGGACGCGATCGAGATCGCGGTAGTCGGCGTGCACGAGCTCGACGCGATCGCCAAAGGGCCGCCAGCGTCCCGGCCGCCAGGCCGAGCGCGTCCAGATCCCGATCGAGGCCGAGCACGCGCGACGCACCCGCCTCGAGGAGCGCCCGGCTGTGGCCGCCGAGGCCCACCGTGCAGTCGACGAACAGGCCGCCGCGCGACGGGTCGAGGAGCGCCAGCGTTTCCGAGACGAGCACCGGTGCGTGGAGCGCGGCCATGTCAGATCCCGTGCCCAGCGAGGCTGGTGCATCGTCGTCGCCGTACGGTATCGCGCTGCATGCGGGCGACGAACCGCTCGTGGTTCCAGACGTCGAGCGTGTCAATCTGGCCGAGGACGTCGACGTCGCCGCTCATGCCCGCCGAGTCGCGCAGCCGCGGGTGGATGACGACGCGACCCTGGACGTCGATCTGCGCGGTCTGGCCGTAGTAGTTGACGCGGTCGAGGTACTTGCGCCGGGCCGGATAGCGTCGTCGGCATGCGGGACAGCTTCTCTTCATGGGCCAGCCACACGGGCATCGGGTAGAGGCGGACGTACTCCCCCGTCAGGCTCGTCACGAACAGCTCCGTGCCGTGCTGCTTCTCGATGAGGGCACGAAAGGCGTTCGGGATCTTGAGCCGCCCTTTGTCATCGATTTTGGCGGTGTGGTTGCCCCGAAGCACGTCTCGTTACTCCACTTTGCTCCACAAAAGTCCACCGGGATACTAGAGAACCGGCTGCCTCTCTGTCAACCGCAAAATCATGAACCGTCAGAGCTTACGCTTAATTTTCGCCCGGCGAAACAACAGCGAACGTCGCCGCCGGCGTGTTACGATGTGCAGATTTGGCTCAGCGAAAGACGCGCCCAAGCGGGCTCCGGCTCCGCCCTGAGCCGCTGCCCGAGCGGAGCCCCTCCACATGCTCAGAGCAGGCTTGTTTGGATTTCCGTCGTCGGGAAAGACGGCGCTGTTTCAGTTGCTGACGAGCGCCCGCGAAGCGCCGCGACAGGGCGGCAAGGCCGAAGCGAACGTGGGCGTCTCCCGCGTCCCCGACGAGCGGCTCGACCGTCTGACAGCGCTCTTCAATCCGAGAAAGCACGTGCCGGCGACCGTCGAGTTCGCCGACATTGCCGGAACCGGCGGCGCCCAGACCGGCGCGCAGGCGCTGCTCGATCTCGCGCCGTTCCGGAACGCCGACGCGCTGCTGCACGTCGTGCGCATGTTCCGCGATCCGTCCGTGCCGCACCCGTCCGGCGCGATCGATCCGGCGCGCGACGTCCGCACGATGGAAGACGAGATCATCCTCGCCGACCTCGGCGTGGTCGAACGCCGTCTGGAACGGCTCGAGCGCGATCTCAAGAAAGGCAACACGCCGGAATTGGGCAAGGAGCGCGAGATCCTCGTGCGCTGCAAGACCGCACTCGAAGCGGGGCAGCCGCTCCGGGCGCTCGGCCTGTCTGCCGACGAAGCCAAGCGGCTGCGCGGTTTTCAGCTGCTGTCCGCCAAGCCGTTGCTCCTCGTCCTGAACCTCGACGAAGCCGACCTTCCGCAGGCCGACGATGCGGTGCGGATCGCCGGCCTCGAGTCGTTCATGGCGGGCGCCGCCACACGAGCGGTGCCGATCTGCGCCAAGATCGAGCTCGAGATCGCGCAGCTGGAACCCGCCGACGCCGCGGCCTTCATGGCCGATCTCGGCCTGCGCGAGTCCGGCCTCGATCGCGTCATTCGCGCCAGCTACGACCTGCTCGGGTACATCTCGTTCTTCACCGTCGGCGAAGACGAATGCCGGGCCTGGTCGATTCCCAGACAGACCTCGGCGGTCCTGGCGGCCGGCGAAATCCACAGCGACATCTCGCGCGGGTTCATTCGCGCCGAAGTCGTCGGCTACGATCAGCTGATCGCGCGCGGCACGCTGGCCGCCTGCCGGGATCATGGCGAGCTCCGGCTCGAAGGCAAGGAATACGTGGTCAACGACGGCGACGTGATCAACTTCCGCCACGCCACGTAAATCGGACCAGGAATCACACCCATCGTGAAGACGATCCTCGTCTGCGAAGCCCAGGTGCCCTTCGTGCACGGTGGCGCGGAAGTGCACGTCCGCGAGCTCGTGCGCGAGCTCAGGGCACGTGGCCACCTGGCCGAGCTCGTGAGCGTGCCGTTCAAGTGGTATCCGAAGGAGGAGATCCTCCCCCACGCCGCGGCCTGGCGCCTGATCGACTTGAGCGAGAGCAACGGGCGGCCGGTGGATTTGGTGATCGCCTCGAAGTTCCCGACCTACTTCGTGAGGCACCCGAACAAGGTCGCGTGGCTCATCCACCAGTACCGCGCCGCGTACGAGCTCTGTGGGACGCCGTACAGCGATTTTGGACACGCGGAATCCGACGTCGGCCTGCGCGACAGGCTCATCCGGCTGGACACCGAGATGCTCCGTGAGTGTCGAGCGATCTACTCGAACGCGCGAAACACGGCGGCTCGGCTGGCGAAATTCAACGGCCTCTCGGCAACCGCGCTGTACCACCCTCCGCGGCTCGCGCCGCGGCTGACGCCGGGACCGTACGGCGACTACGTCCTGTCGGTCGGACGCATCGAATCGGTGAAGCGCGTCGATCTCATCGTGCGGGCCCTTGCGCTCACGGATCCCGCCCTTCGGTTGATCGTGGCCGGTGACGGCACGCAGCGCGACAATGTCGAACGCGAGGCGCACGCGGCCGGCGTCGCGGACCGCATCACCTTTCTCGGTAGCGTCGAGGACGATTCGCTCATCGAGCTCTATGCGGGCGCGCTGGCGGTGATCTATCCGCCCTACGACGAGGACTTCGGCTACGTCACGCTCGAAGCGTTTCTCGCCCGTAAGCCTGTCGTGACCTGCACCGACTCGGGCGGACCCAACGAGTTCGTGGTCGATGGCACGAACGGCTATGTCTGCGAGCCAGAGCCCCAGGCACTGGCCGACGCGATGCGCCGCCTGTCCGTCGATCGACGCCGTGCCGCGGCATTCGGCGACGCCGGCCATGACGTCGCACGACGCATCACCTGGGATGGCGTCATCGAGACGCTGACCGGCGGATTGCCAAAACGGCCAGAATAGCCATAATTGCGAAGGTTTCGGTGAAACTCATCATCCAGATCCCGTGCCTCAACGAGGCGGAGACGCTGCCCGCGACGCTGGCGGAGCTTCCGAGATCGATCCCGGGCATCGAGGTCATCGAAGTCCTCGTCGTCGACGACGGGTCGCGGGACGGCACGGCGGACGTCGCGGTTGCGGCCGGCGTCGACCACGTCGTGCGCCTGCGGCGCAACAAGGGACTCGCGGCCGCGTTCGCCGCGGGCATCGATGCGTCGCTCAAGCGCGGTGCCGACTTCATCGTCAACACGGACGCCGACAATCAGTATCCTGGCCACCAGATCGCGGCCCTGCTCGCACCGCTCTTGAGTGGGGAAGCCGACATCGTCATCGGCGATCGCAACATCGCCTCGGTCCAGCACATGTCGTGGCGGAAGCGTCAGCTGCAGCGGTTGGGAAGCTGGGTCGTGCGGCAGGTGTCGAACACGTCGGTCCCGGACACGACGAGCGGGTTCCGCGCCTACACCCGCGACGCGGCGCTGCGGATGACGATCGTCTCGGACTTCTCCTACACGCTCGAATCGATCATTCAGGCGGGCAAGAAGCGGATGGCGATCGCCCACGTGGCGATCGAGACCAACCCACGCACGCGGAAGTCGCGGCTATTCGACAGCATGTTCTCGTACATCAAGCGGTCGGCCGCGACGATCGTCCGCATCTACGCGATGTACGAGCCCCTCAAGATCTTTACCTACGTTGGTGTCACCGCCATCACCGTCGGAGTGCTCATCTCGTCCCGGTTCGTCTACACGTTTCTCACCGAGCCGGTGTCGTGGGCGCGGCACCTGCAGTCGCTGCTCCTCGCGGGCGTGGTCGTCATGATCGGCGTGCAGGTCCTCCTCATCGGCCTGCTCGCCGACGTCATCTCCGCCAACCGCAAGCTGCTCGAGGACCTCTTGTATCGCGTGCGCTCGCTCGAGCTCCACCGGCCCGGCGACGATTCGGCCGACGACGACCCGCGTCGCGAGCTGTCGAGGACCGGCGTCACGCGACGCTGGGACCGCTGACCAGGCATGGCGGATCCCGCAATCGTCTCCGTCGTCATCCCGGCCTACAACGAAGGCGCGGTGATCGCCCAGATCGTCTCGGCGCTCGCCGCCGCGGGTCCCTGGCACGAGATCATCGTGGTCGACGACGGGTCGAAGGATGACACCGGCACCCGCGCAACCGCGGCCGGGGCCATTGTCGTCCGGCACCCCTACAACAAGGGCAACGGGGCCGCGGTCAAGAGCGGCATCAGGCGCGCGACGGGCGAGCACGTGCTCATCGTCGATGGCGACGGGCAGCACAGCCCGGATGACGCGCGACGACTGGTGTCGAGGCTTGGCGAGTACGACCTCGTCATCGGCGCACGGGCGACGTCGACGCAGGCCACGCAGGCGCGACGATTCGGCAACACCGCGCTCAATCGGCTCGCGAGCTACCTCACCGGACGCGAGATTCCGGATCTCACCTCGGGCTTTCGCGGCGCGCGCCGCGAGTACCTGCGCGAGTTCCTGCACCTGCTGCCGAACGGGTTCTCGACGCCGACCACGACGACGCTGGCGTTCATCAAGGCTGGGCTACAACGTGGCGTTCGAGCCAATCGACGCACGCCAGCGCGTCGGGCAGTCGAACATCCGTTTTGCCCGCGACGGCGTGAAGTTCTTCGTCATCATCCTCAAGATCGTCACGCTCTTCAGCCCGCTGCGTGTCTTCCTTCCCATCAGCCTGGCGTCATTCGCGGTCGGCGCAGCCTATGCGGCGTGGACGATCGCGACGCAGAGCCACGTGACCAACTCGTCGGTCCTGCTCATCATGCTGGCGGTCATCGTGTTCCTCGTCGGTCTGGTCTCGGAACAGATCTCGGCGATGCGCTTCGAGAGCCGCCAGTAGCCGCGATGACTCCCGACGACACGCGAGCGCGCCGCCTCATCCTCGCGGCGGCCGCCGCCGCACTCGCCCTGCGGCTCGCCTTCGGTTTTCTCTACTGGGTCGACAAGCCGCTGACGCACGACGAACACGAGTATCTCGCGCTCGCGCGCGGTGTCGCGTCTGGCCTTGGATTCGTCTACGACGACGCCCACGAGAGCGGGACGGCACAGCGGTTCGGCCGGGCGCCGGGGTACCCGTTGTTCCTGGCGGCGCTCGACGCCGGGCGGCCCGTGCCCGACGCTACGCCCGCACGCGTCAAGGTCGCGCAGTCGCTCGTCGGCGCGCTGACAGTCTGGCTCATCGGCTCGATCGCGCTCTATAGTGCGGGGCCTCGCGCGGGCGTGCTGGGCGGCTGGTCTTGCCGCGGCCTACCCACCGCTCGTCTCCATGCCGTCGTACGCGCTGAGCGAAACTCTTTACAGCGCACTCGCGCTCGCGACGGCGTTCGTACTCCAGGTCGCCGTCGATCGGTCGCGCACCGACCGGACCACAGGGGCGGGGCGCAGCCAGGTCACGGCGCTTGCCTTGCTTGGCGGCGCCCTCGCCGGCGCGGCCGCGCTGGTCCGGCCGGCCATGCTGCTCTACCTGCCGCTGGCGGCCGGCTGGCTTCTGTTTCGCCGGCGTCCCGCGCTCGCCGTTGCGCTGGCGATCGCCGCCGCCGCCGTCATCACGCCCTGGACCCTGCGCAACATGCGGGTCCACGAGCGCATCGTGCTCATCGCATCGGAGGGCGGCGTGACGTTCTGGACCGGCAACCACCCGCTCGCCCACGGTGAAGGCGACCTCGCGGCGAATCCCGACCTCAAGGCGGCCGAGCTGGCGTTCAGGCGGGCGCACCCGGGCCTCTCGCCGGAGGCGCTCGAGCCGCTCTACTATCGCGAGGCCTTGGGCTGGATCGCGGCCCACCCGCTCGACTGGGCCGCGCTCCTTGTGAGGAAAGCGTTCTACAGCGTCGTTCCGGCCGGGCCATCGTATGCGGTACACTCCATCAGATACCGTGTGGCATCGGTCGCGCCGTATCTGCTCGTCCTTCCGTTCGCGGTGGCCGGCGCGCGCCGGCTGTGGCACAGCCCACGCCGGCCTGTGTCGCTGCTGCTCCTCGCGGCGTCATCGATTCTTGTGGGCCTCGTCTTCTTTCCACAGGAGCGGTTCCGCATGCCCGTCATCGACCCCGTGCTGATCGTTGCTGCCGCCGCCCTGGCCGGCCGTCCACACTCGTGACCACGCCACCGACCGTCCTCGTCGTCGTCCCGACCTACAACGAGCGCGAGAACCTGCCGGTGCTCGCGCGCGGGGTGCTCGCGCACGAGGGCTTCCGGATGCTGGTCGTCGACGACGGATCGCCGGACGGCACGGGCGCGGTCGCCGATGCGGTCGCCGTCGAGTATCCGGGCCGGGTCGAGGTCATGCACCGCACCGGGCCGCGGGGACTCGGGCGCTCGTACGTCGATGGCCTGCAGAAAGCCATCGCGCAACCCGACGTCGACCTCGTGTGCCAGATGGACGCCGACCTGTCGCACAGTCCCGAATACCTCCCCGCGCTCGTCGCCGCCACCGCGGACCACGACGTCGTCATCGGATCGCGGTACCTGAACGGGGTCAGCGTCGTGAACTGGCCGTTGCACCGAATCTTCCTGAGTGCGTTCGCCAACCGGTACATCCGCCTGGTGACGAGCCTCACGCCGCGTGACTGCACGAGCGGCTATCGGTGCTGGCGGCGTGAATCGCTCGCGAAACTTCCGCTCGGGGACATGGTGTCCGACGGCTACGCATTTCTCGTCGAGATGCTCTTCGAAGCGAGCCGGCGCGGCTGCCGGATCGGCGAAGTCCCGATCATCTTCATCGAGCGGCGCCAGGGCCAGTCGAAGGTGTCGGGCTCCGTGCTCTTCGAATCACTGATCACTCCCTGGCGGCTGCTCTTCCGCAAGGCACCGTGACACGCCAGGTCGTCGTGATGGTGACGAGCTCCTACCCGCGCTTCCACGGCGACAGCGTCGGCACGTTCATGGAGCCGATCGCGACGTCGATCGCCGCGCGCGGCCATGAGGTGCACGTCGTGGCGCCCTGGCACCCGCTCGTGGCGAGAGGCGAGGAAGAGAACGGCGTCCAGTTCCATTTCTACAAGTACGCGCCCCACCCGCGGCTCAATGTGTTCGGGTATGCGGCGGCGTTGCGTGCGGACGTCAGCCTGAAGGCGGCGGCATACGTCGCCGCGCCGCTGGCGCTGGCCGCCGGGTGGCGGACGGCGCGCGCGGTCGCTCGGACCCATCGCGCGACGGTCATGCACGGACACTGGGTGGTGCCGGGGGGCGTCGTCGCCGCCGCCGCGGCACCCGAACTCCCGCTGGTCGTCAGCCTTCACGGATCGGATGTGTACGTCGCCGAGACACTCTGGCCGGCGCGCCGCGCCGCACGCATGGTCTTCGGGCGCGCGGGCGCCATCACCGCATGCAGCGGGAACCTCGGGCAACGAGCCATCGCGCTCGGCGCGAACGCGGACCGCGTCGACATCGTGCCCTACGGCGTGGATCCGCGTCGCTTCCGCCCCGACCCGTTCGTCCGCGCGCGGCACCGCGCGAGCCTCGGCATCGCCACGCACACGCCGCTCGTCTTCGCGGCGGGGCGTCTGGTCCGCAAGAAGGGATTCGAGTACCTGATCGACGCGCTCGCGGCGATACCGCAGGAGCTGAACGTGCAGGCCGCGATCGCCGGTGGGGGCGACCTGGACGCCGACCTGCGCCGCCGCGTGGAGGACGCGCGCATCGGTTATCGTGTCCGCTTCCTCGGCAATCTGTCGCAGGACGAGGTGGCAGCATGGCTGGCGACGGCCGACATTGTCGCGATTCCCTCGGTCCGGGATGACAGCGGGAACGTCGACGGCCTGCCGAACATCGTGCTCGAGACCATGGCGTCCGGGACACCGCTCATCACGACCCCGGCGGGAGGCATCGCTTCAGTGGTCGAGCACTGGCGTACCGGCGTCATCATACCGGAGCGCGACACGGTCTCGTTGACGGAGTCGATCCTGTTGCTCGCCCGCGATCCCGAGCTGCGTGTGAGGCTGGGCGAGGCTGCGCGCGCGACGGTGATTGCGCGGTTCGGATGGGAATTCGTCGCCGTCCGTTTCGAGGCCGCCTACGATCGGGCGCTTGCCATGACGGAGACCGGCCGATAACATGCTCGCCCTGTCCATGCCGCAGGCTGCCTTGCGGGAGGTCGGGGTCAGATCTCGATTTTCTCACTCGGGCCCGGAGCGACAACGCCAGAGTGAGACAATCGAGATCTGACCCCGACATGACAACCGGATACCTCTCGTTCTACCGCGGGCGCCGTGTCATGGTCACCGGCGGGCTCGGCTTCATCGGGAGCAACCTGGTGCGCCAGCTCGTGGCGGCCGGCGCCGATGTCCTGGTCGTCGACTCGCTCCATCCCGACTACGGTGGCAACCGCTTCAACATCCACGGTATCGAGGACCGCGTGCACCTCAACGTGTCCGACGTCCGGGATCAGACCTCGATGGGCGCGCTCGTTCAGGACCGCGAGATCATCTTCAACCTCGCGGGGCAGGTCAGCCACATCGACAGCATGCGGGATCCGTATACCGACCTCGAGATCAACTGCCGCGCGCAACTGTCGATGCTCGAGGCCTGCCGCACCTACAATCCCGGCGTCCGGGTCGTGTACGCGGGCACACGACAGGTCTACGGACGGCCCGACCGTCTGCCCGTCGACGAGACCCATCTCGTCAGACCCGCCGATATCAATGGCGTCAACAAGGCGGCAGGCGAGTACTACCACCTCCTCTACAACAACGTGTTCGGTGTCCGGGCGTGCTCGCTGCGGCTGACGAACGTCTACGGCCCGCGCCAGTTGATCCGTCACAACCGGCAGGGCTTCATCGGCTGGTTCATCCGCCTCGCCATCGAGGGCGGCGACATCCAGGTGTTTGGCGACGGCTCGCAGCTGCGCGATTTCGTGTATGTCGATGATGCCGCGGCGGCGTTCCTGCGGGCGGGCGCAACGGACGCGTGCAATGGTGACGTCTTCAACGTCGGCGGCGACGAGCCGGTCAGCCACCGCGAGCTCGTCTCGATCCTGCTCGACGTCGCCGGGTCCGGATCGATGCGGTTCGTCGAGTGGCCGCCCGAAAAGAAGCGAATCGACATCGGCAGCTTCTACTCGGACTCGACGAAGTTCCGACAGACCGTGGGCTGGGCGCCGCAAGTGGGCCTTCGCGAGGGGCTCGAGCGCACGATTGCCTTCTATCGCCAGCACATGAGTCACTACGTCGACGAGCCGGGACCGACGGTGGAGACCCGGCCGTGATCAGGTTCCTTCAGCTGACGCCGGGCGAGGACGGGCCGATCGTGCAGAACGCCATCGCACGCGTGATCGCGCGCGGCTGGTTCATCCTCGGCCCCGAGCTCGAGGCCTTCGAGCACGAGTTCGCGTCGGCTTGTGGAGCGCCGCACGCGGCCGGCGTCGGCACCGGAACCGACGCGCTGGCGATCGCCATCCGGGCGCTCGGAATCGGGCCCGGCGATGAAGTGATCACGTCGCCGCTCTCTGCAGCCTACTCGGCGCTGGCGATCATGATGGCCGGGGCGCGGCCGGTGTTCGCCGACATCGATCCCGACCGCCTCACGCTCGATCCACGAGCGGCCGCCGCGGCCGTCACTTCCCGGACCGCCGCGGTCATGCCCGTGCACCTCTACGGCCAGGCCGCCGACATGCGCGCGATCGCCGACGTCGCGCGCCGGCACAACCTCGCCATCGTCGAGGATTGCTGCCAGGCGCACCTGGCGACCTGCGAGGGACGTCCGGTCGGCAGCGACGGCGCCGCCGCGGCCTACAGTTTCTATCCGACGAAGAACCTCGGGGCCCTGGGCGACGGCGGCGCGTTGACGACCAGCGACCCCGCGCTCCTGGCGCGCGTGCAGCGCCTTCGCAACGGCGGCCAGACCGACAAGTACCGCCACGACGAATTCGGCGTCAACTCGCGCCTCGACGAGTTGCAGGCCGCGGTGCTACGGGCACGCCTACCGCTCCTGCGCGGGTGGACCGATCGGCGGCGCGCGCTCGCCCGCCGCTATCGTGAATCGCTCGTCGGGATCGACACGATCGCGGTTCCTCCACAACTCGACGCCGGACACGTCTATCATCTCTTTCCGGTCCGAAGCGCGGCGCGCGACGCCATGCAGGCACACCTGCGAGCGGCCGGCATCGAAACCCTCATCCACTATCCGATTCCGATTCCGCACCAGCCGGCGCTCGCGACCGAACAACCGGCCGAGTGCCCCATCGCCACGCGCGTGTGCCGCGAAGTCCTGTCGTTGCCGCTCTATCCAAGTCTGTCGGACGCCGCGGTCGCCGAAATCGCCGCCGCGCTGGCGAACGGCCCCGCGGCAGCGAACACCGCGAACAGCGCACCGATTCCGAAGCCCCGAACGCCGAATCCGGACACCGCATAAGGAGATGACCATCCGACGGATGCTGTCTTTCGTGCTGATCGCCGCGGCGCAGTCAGTGCTCTTCGAAGCCGGACTGCGCACGTGGGGAAGTTCGGAGGCGGCGCCCTCGTTTCAAGGACTGTTCGAGACCGATCCTGCCATCGGGTACCGGCTGAAGCCTCATGCCCGGATGCACTTCGTCACGAGTGAGTTCGCCGCGGACATCGCGATCAACGGCGCAGGATTCCGCGACGACGAGGAGATCGGACCAAAGCCGGCCAACGAGCGGCGAATCGTGCTCCTCGGTGACTCGCTCGTCCTCTCGGTGCAGGTTCCTTTCCGGCAGACGTTCGGAGAGCTTCTGGAGGAACGTCTGAACCAGCGCCAATCGACGTATCGCTACCGGGTCATCAATGCTGGGGTGCAAGGCTACGGGCCAGTCGAGGAGCAGCTCTTCTTTCGCTCCATCGCTGGCACCGTGCAGCCGGATCTGGTCCTGGCGGTCGTCTTCGTCGGCAACGACGCCGAGGAAGCCGTGACCTCGCGGCACAAGCTCGACGACACCCGCCGCACGACCCAGGAGGTGGCCGACTCGTTCCTGACACGGCTGCGGCGTCTCGTCCGACGCAGCATGGTGCTCCAGATCCTCCGCCTGCGCGTCGTCGCCGTGACCGACCGCCTGTCGCCGTCGCTTGCGCCTCCCGAGCCACCGTTTCAGAGCTACGCCGCGCGGCCGGCGCCGCGCATCGCAAGCGGCCTCGGCATCGCCCGGGCGTCAATCGAGGACGTCACGCGGACGGCCAGCGCCGCCGGCGCGGCCACCGCGGTCGTCCTGATGCCCGCGCGCTTTCAGGTAGATGACGGTGACTACGGACGGTTGAAGGACAGTGTGTCGGCCGCGGGCGGCACGCTGGTGCGCGACGCGGCCACGGAGCGGTTCGACCAGGCACTGGCACCACTCGGCATCCCGCGCCTCGACGTGCTGCCCGCGCTACGCGCCGCACTCCCCGGACCTGACCTCTTCTATCAGGAGACGGTGCACCTGACGCCGCGCGGTCACGCCGTCGTCGCCGGGGCCCTCGACCGATTTATCGAGGACCACCGGCTGCTTCCGCGCTGAGCGTTCACGACCGAGCCGCATGGTCTTCAACTCCCTTCACTTCGTCTGGTTCTTCATCGTCGTGTATGGCGCGTACCGGTACTGCCGCACCGCGCGCAGAACTGGCTCCTGCTCGGCGCGAGCTACTACTTCTACGCGGCGTGGGACTGGCGCTTCCTCGGCCTGCTCCTCGCTTCGACGCTCGTAGACTTCAGCTGTGCGCGGGCGTTATCGCGAACGTCTACTCCCGGCACGCGGCGCGCGCTGCTCGTCGTCAGCCTGGGGTTCAACCTCACGCTGCTGGGATGCTTCAAGTACTTCAACTTCTTCGCCGACAGCCTGCACGGCGTCTTCGGCGCGCTCGGGTGGAACGTCGACTTCGTCACGCTGCGGATCCTGCTGCCGGTCGGCATCTCGTTCTACACGTTCGTGACGATGAGCTATGTCATCGACGTCTACCGCCGCGAGATCCCTGCGACACGCGACCTGCTGGACTTCGCCGTGTTCGTCGCGTTCTTTCCGCACCTGGTGGCAGGGCCGATCCTGCGGGCCTCGAGCCTGCTTTCGCAGATCGACGCCCCGCGGCGCATCTCGCGCGAGCAGATGCGTGACGGCGCCTGGCTCATCGTCTGGGGGTACTTCCAAAAAGTCTTCGTCGCCGACAACCTCGCCGGCCTGGCCAACGCCGCCTTCGATCCGTCGGCGCCGCACACCGGCGTCAACGTCCTGCTCGGCGTCTACGCTTTCGCGTTTCAGATCTACGGCGACTTCGCCGGCTACTCGAACATCGCGCGGGGGACCTCGAAGCTGATGGGCATCGAGCTCATCGAGAACTTCCGCTTTCCGTACCTCGTTCGCACGCCGCAGGCGTTCTGGCGCAACTGGCACATCAGCCTGTCGACCTGGCTGCGGGACTATCTCTACATCCCCCTCGGCGGCAGCCGCGGATCCGAGTGGCAGACGCGGCGCAACCTGTTCATCACGATGGTGCTCGGCGGACTCTGGCACGGCGCCGCCTGGACATTCGTGTTCTGGGGCATCTATCACGGTGTGCTGCTCATCGCGTATCGCGCCGCTGAGGTGTGGGACTGGTTCCGACGGCTGGCCGCGGGACCTCATCCCATTGCGCGCGCCGTTTCCTGGGCCGTCATGTTCCACATCACCTGTTATGGCTGGCTGATTTTTCGGTCGCGATCGGCCGGTCAGATTCGGGACCTGACCGCGAGTCTGATCGGCAACTTCGCCCCGACGACTGTCAATGTTCACGGGTTGCTCGTGCCGCTCCTCCTTTACACGACGCCGCTCCTGGCCGTCCACGCGTGCGAGGCCTGGTTCGACGATGGACTCGTCGTGCCGCGACTGCCCGTCGGCGTGCGATACTCCATCTACGTGGCGACGGGTTATCTCACACTCCTCTTTGGGAACTTCGGCGGGGCAGAGTTCATCTATTTTCAGTTCTAGGGGTGCCAGGGTGCGAGGGTGCCTCAGTGCCTAAGTGCTTAGGGTGCCAGAGTGCCACGTGCCGATGTGCCAGGGTGCTTAGAGTGCCAGAATGCCACGTGCCGCGAGTGCTCCCGAGTGGTTGTAGAAGTGCAGCGCACCTGGCACCGAGGCACGTGGCACCCCGGCACTCTAAGCACCAGGCACTAGGGCACTCTCGCACCCCGGCACCGATCTGACCAACACGCTCGCTTGACGCTCATAAAACTACTCATCGTCGCCTGGCTGCCCGGAGCGGTGATCTTCCGCCTGCCGATCGCCGAACGCGACCAGCGCGCGGCGCTCGACGCCGAAGAGCGGCTCTTCTGGGCCGTGGTCATCAGCGCCGTCGTATCGCTCTCGGTCGTGCTCGGAATGGCCGTGGCGCAGCGCTACAGCTTCGAACGGTTGCTCCTCGTGAATCTGGGCCTTGCGTTCGCGGCGGCCGCGGCTGGCCGGTTCCAGCTGCGCCTTGGGGCGAAGGCGCCCAGGCCCGGCCTCGCCGCGCTCCTGCCGCTGTCGCTCGTTCTGCTCGGGCTGTGGCGTTTCTTCCCGCCCTCGGAATACATCATCGGCGGCAAGGATCCCGGCGTGTACATGAACGAGGGGATTCAGATCGCGCAGCGGGGGGCCATCGTCGTGCGGGATCCGGTCGTGTCGACGGTGCCGACGTTCGCACGCGATCTGTTCTTTCCGTCCCACCAGCGATCCGATTACTACAGCCTGCGGTTCATGGGGTTTCCGATCAAGGACCCTGACGCTGGCACGGTCGTCGGTCAGTTTCCCCATCTCTTTCCGGCGTCCATCGCGATCGGCTACGGCCTCGACGGCCTGACGGGCGCGCGGCGCGCGGTCGGGGTGTGGGCGATTCTCGGGGTGCTGGCCCTGTACTTCGCCGGCCGCCGGCTGGCTGGCGCACCCGCAGCGTGGGTGGCAGCGGCGCTCCTGACCCTGAACGTCGTGCAGGTGTGGTTCGCGCGCTATCCGAATGCCGAGATGGTGATGCAGGCGCTGCTCTTTGCAGCGCTCCTCGCCCACGCGCGCGCCCACGTCGATGGCGACGGCTTCTTCGCGCCGGTCGCAGGCGTGCTGCTGGGCCTGTTGCTCTTCTTGCGCTTCGACGCGGTGCTCGGAATCGCGGCGGTCCTGGCGGCGCTCGCCCTCGGTGTGCTCGCCGATCGCGCCCGCCTGCGCATTTCCTTCGTCGTGTCGTTTGCACTCACCGCGGCGCTCGCATCCGCGTATCTCGTCGGGCCGATGCGGCACTATGCCGACCTCCCGATCGTGTTTCTGAGCCACTTCGCCTGGTGGCAGTACGCGCTGATCGCGACTGGCGCGGGCTGCGGGGTGATAGCGCTGGTCCTCGGCGCGCGACTGCCGGCGCTCGGCGCGAGGGTCAGGACAATCGCGCCGACGGTACTGGCGTTCGCGCTGGTCGGCGCCGCGGTGTACGCGCTCCTCCTGCGCGAGCCCGTCGGGCCGCTGGCAGCGCGTGACGCCTACGCGCTGCGCACGTTTGCGGCCTATTACCTGACGCTTCCGGGTCTCCTCGCGGCACTCCTCGGCTTCGCGCTGCTCGCCCGCCGGATCTTCTGGCGCGCGCCGGAGCTCTTCACGACGGTCGCGCTCTTCTGCTTCTTCTTCTTCTACAAGATCCGTATCGCGTCGGATCATTTCTGGATGGCCAGGCGGTTCCTGCCGGTGATTCTGCCGGGCGCCCTACTCTTTGCCGCGGCAGCGGCGCTCAGCGGCACCCGCGGCGCCTGGGCCCCGACCAAGATGCTGCGCGGAACTATTGGCGTCGCATTCGTCCTCCTGCTCGCGACGCAGTACACGCGGGCCGCACGGCCCGTTCTGCCTCATGTCGAATACGCCGGAGTCATTGCCAAACTCGAAGCGCTGTCGGCCACGCTCGGCGATCGTGACCTGCTCATAGTCGAATCGCGAAACACGGGGTCCGACACCCACGTCCTCGCGCTGCCGCTCGCCTACATCTACGCGCGCAACGTGCTGGTCCTCAATTCACCGAAGCCCGACAAGGCCGTCTTTGCAGGGTTTCTCGACTGGGCGCGCACACGGTACGATCGCGTGCTGTTCATGGGCGGGGGCGGAACCGACCTGCTGTCACCGGCGTGGGGCGCACAACCGGTCGCAAGCGAGCGCTTCCAGATTCCGGAGTACGACGCGCCCGCGGACGCCTACCCGCGATTCGTCCAGCGGAAGGAGTTCGACTACAGCATCTACGAACTGACGCGACCGGACCCCT
Source organism: uncultured Acidobacteriota bacterium (assembly GCA_963776315.1). Taxonomy (GTDB): domain Bacteria; phylum Acidobacteriota; class Vicinamibacteria; order Vicinamibacterales; family 2-12-FULL-66-21; genus DATBJJ01. Next base: position 312,384 of record CAVZMJ010000015.1, on the reverse strand, counting down.
CGAGCGCGGCGCAGCCCTTCGATCTCGATGTCGGCGTCAACGACGACCTGCACGTCGTCCGGTTCCATGCCAAGGAGCAGACCGAGGGCCGTTCGTTCCGCTGGTCCCGCGGGCGGTCGCTCCTCGCGGTCACTGGCGTCCGTCCTGACAGCCGTGAGATCGTTCTCTGGATGAGCGACGGTGGCCGGCCGCCGGCCGTGGATCGCGCGGACGTCACCGTCGCGCTCGACAACGAAGTGCTCGGCACGGTGCGTGTGGACACCGGTTTCAAACCGTACGCGCTGCCCATCGCGCCGGCCCTCGCGGAACGGCTCAGCCGTCTGGGCCGAACGATCGATCTGACGATCACGACCTCGGCGTGGCAGCCGGAAACCGTGCTCGGGACCTCGGACGATCGCGAGCTCGGCGTCATGGTCGACCGGGTCACGATAAAGTAGAGCCACGGACAACGCGAACCACACGAACGGTGCCGCGTGAGACAGACCTGTGCTGCAGATTCCTGACGCCGGTGAGCGTGCGCTCGTGCGAACGGCGGATGCGGCCCTGTCGGTCGCGACGACTCTCGTGAGACCGTTCACGCGACGCGCTGCCGCCGCGGAGCCGCACCGGATCCTCCTCCTGCGCCTGGAGCGCATCGGCGATCTGGTCATGGCGCTCGAGGCTATCCGCGACGTCCGGTCACTCGCCACCAGCGCGCAGATCGATCTCGTCGTGGGCAGTTGGAACGGGGAGCTCGCGCAGGCGGTGCCGAGCGTCGACCGCGTCGAGACGCTCGACCCGCGCTGGCTGGCGCGAGAGGGCGAGGGCGTCGGGATGAGCGCTCTCATGCGCACGGCGTGGGGCTGGCGTGAGCGCCGCTACGATCTCGCGATCAACTTCGAGCCCGATGTGCGCAGCAACCTGGTCGCGGCCGCCGCGGGCGCGGCGAGGACGGCGGGCTGGGCGAGCGGCGGAGGCGCTCCCGTGCTCGACGTCGCGGTGGACTACGAACCCACGGCGCACACGACTGCCAACGCGCGGCGGCTCGTGCAGCATGTCTTCGGCCGGACGCCGCCGGAGTCGACGCGTCCGCTCCTCGTACTTCCCGATGAGGCGAACGCGGCAGCGACTGCGCTCCTCCGGCCCGGGCTGGGCCGGCCGCTCGTCGGCGTGCACGTCAGCGGCGGCCGGGCGATCAAACAGTGGCCTCCAGAACGATTCGCTGAAGTAGCTGCGCGACTGGCCGACGCCCGCGGCGCCGCGATCGTGGCGACCGGAGCCCCGGGCGATCGCGCGCTCGTCTCCGCCCTGCAGGCTGCCCTCGCCCCGCGGCTCGTGATCGACGCTTCGGCGGCCGGGGGATTGCTCGTCTCAGCGGCACTCCTCGCCAAGCTCGACGTACTGGTCACGGGAGACACTGGGCCGATGCATCTGGCGTCAGCCGTCGGGACGCCGGTTGTTGCCGTCTTCGGGCCGTCGGACCCGGCGCGTTACGCGACGCGCGGGGCCCTGGACCGCGTCGTTCGCGTCGACCTTCCCTGCAGCCCCTGCAACCGCATCCGACGGCCACCCGCGCGTTGCGTCGGCCACACCCCGGATTGCCTCGCCGGCATCACGTCGGACGCGGTGTTCGCCGCGGCGACGGCCGTGCTCGAGGAGGTCGGCCACCCGCCCGGCCGGTGCCGCGGCGCATGAGTGACGCGGTCTTCACTCTCCTGGGCGAGGCTGGCCGCCGCGAGGTCCACCTCGACGCCTACCTGGACGCAGCGTCGGAGGAGCGCGCGACTGTCCACGCGATCGCCTGGATCAAGAGCCTTCGCGACGCCCGCGTCGACGGACAGCGGCTCAGACAGCGCTTCACGTTCCGGGGCGATTCGCTCTGGTGGTTCGCCGAGTTGTACCTGCACAAGCAGCAGGTGATCACGGCGCTGTTCCGGACGCTGACCGCACTCGAAACGCTCGTGGACCGCGAGCGGCCTGGGGCGCTGCATTTCGTCCGGGGCGGGGCGATCGCGCAGGGGCTCGCGCCACAAGTCGCCGCGGCGCGAGGGATCGCCTATCACGGCCCTCGAGGATTCCGGCGCTCGTCCTCGCTCAGACTCGCGGCAATGGAGGCTCGGGCTGCGGGCCTCAACGCGGCGGCGCTCGCGTCGCGCCTCCGTGCCCGCAGCGTCTCCCGTTCGCTGTCGCCCACGACTCCTGCGACGGCGCTGGCGTTCGTCCATCGCGCCTTCTGGCGCGCGGACGCAGGCGACGGCAGCGCCGAGGCCTACATCGGACCGGTGCTGACGGCGCTCGAGCACAAGCTCGGCGAAGCGGCGCTCACGTACGTGAGCGTAGGACCGGCGTCGAACTTTCGCGCCCGCCGCTGGTGGCATCCCTTGCGTGGCGGTCCGTCACCGGACACGGTGCAGCCCGTCGAGTCGTACGCACCCTGTGCGAAGCTGGCCGGATCGCGAGGCGTGTGGCGGGAGCGCCACCGCCTGCGACGAGCGCTCTGGCAGAGCACCGATCTGTCGGCGCGATCGGTGATCCGTGGCTGCGACTGCTGGCCGATCGTCCGCGAGGAGCTCGCGGGCATCGCCCTGCTGCAGTGGCCCTGGTCGGCACGCGCGATGGACGAGGCCGCCGCAGCCCTCGACGCGTGCCGGCCGCGCGTCGTCTTCACCTACGCCGAGGCGGGTGGCTGGGGCCGGGCGATCGTCCTCGAGAGCCGCAGGCGCGGCATCCCGTCGGTCGGCCTCCAGCACGGGTTCATCTACCGCCACTGGCTGAACTACCTGCACGAGCCTGACGAGATGACGGCCGACGTCGAACAAGGGCAGGATGGCGGCTTTCCGAGCCCGACCCTCACGCTCCTCTTCGACCAGTACGCAGCCCGACACCTCTGCGACAACGGACGCTTTCGACCCGATTCGCTCGCCGTCACCGGCAGCCCGCGTCTCGACGCGCTCGCGAGCGAGGTCGCCGGCCTCACACCCGAGGCGATCGAACAGGCGCGCAGCACGGCCGGCGCCCGAGCCCGGACGCTTGTTCTGGTCACGACGAAACATCGCGAAGCGCGCGATCTGCTGGGAACGCTGCTCGACGCGGCCGCGACGCTCCCGGACCTGCAGGTCGCAATCAAGCCACATCCCGCGGAGACGCCCGAGGTGTACGCGGATCTCGCGGCCACGCATCCACATGTCACCGTCCTGGCGGCGTCCGCACCGCTCGCGCCCCTCCTCCGCGCGAGCCGGGTGGTGGTGACCGTCAACTCGACCGTCGCGCTCGACGCGGCCGTGCTGGGCGTCCCGGCGCTCGTCATCGGCCTGCCCAACAACCTGAGTCCGTTCGTGGAAGCAGGTATCATGGCTGGTGTGGCTGGCACCGACGCGGCAGAGACCGCCCGCGCCCTCGACCAAATCCTGTATGATGAGGAGTTTCGCCAGGCACTGGCGCGCGCGCAGCAGGCGTTCCTGACCCGTTTCAACATCCGCGCCGACGGCCTGGCCGCGGAGCGGGCCGCGGAGGCCATCGTCAAACTAGCAGGCTGAGCTCTTTCACCTTGATTCTTCACCCTTCACTTCAGCATTCAGCCTTCAGCCTTCAGCATTGTCTATGCGCGTCCTCATAACCGGCGGCGCCGGCTTCGTCGGATCGCACCTGGCCGAGGAGCTCCTCGCGCGCGGCGACGAGGTCTACGCGATCGACAACCTGTCGACGGGGTCGATCGACAACATCGCCCATCTCAAGCCACATCCGAAGTTCCACTACACGATCGACAGCGTCACCAACGAGCCGGTGCTCGCTGAGCTCGTGGACCAATCGGATGTCGTGGTGCACCTGGCGGCCGCGGTCGGCGTCAAGCTGATCGTCGAGGCCCCCGTCCACACGATCGAGACCAACGTGCACGGGACCGAGGTGGTCCTGAAGCTGGCCAACAAGAAGAAGAAGCTGGTCGTCATCGCCTCGACCTCCGAGGTGTACGGAAAGAGCACCGACGTGCCGTTTCACGAGGAGGCCGACCTGGTGCTCGGCCCGAGCCACAAGCATCGCTGGGCCTACGCGTGCAGCAAGCTCATCGACGAGTTCCTCGCGCTCGCGTACTGGAAAGAGCGCAAGCTGCCGGTCATCATCGTGCGCCTGTTCAACACCGTCGGCCCGAGACAGACCGGCCAGTACGGCATGGTGATTCCGAACTTCGTCCGGCAGGCGCTCGCCGGCCAGCCGATCACCGTCTTCGGCGACGGCCAGCAATCGCGCAGCTTCACCTACGTCGGGGACGTCGTACGCGCTGTGGTAGCCTTGATTGACGAACCCCGCGCCGTCGGACAGGTCTTCAACATCGGCAACGGCCACGAGATCACCATCGGCGATCTGGCCGAGCGGATTCGAACCCTGACGGGCAGCCAATCGGAGATCGTGCGAATCCCGTACGATCAGGCGTACGAGGCCGGCTTCGAGGACATGCCGCGACGCGTGCCGGACATCTCCAAAATCAAGGCCCTCGTCGGCTACGCGCCGACTGTCCAGCTCGACGAGATCCTGACGCGCGTGATCGAGCACTTCCGCCAGCAGTAACGCCAGGATGCCTTCTCGCCCCAACGTTCGGACTCGCGCGCGACAGGCGGCCGAAACGATCCTGCGCCGTCAGGCCAAACCGGTGCGCCGGCTGCTGCTCGCCACCGGCCGCGACCGCGCGCCGAGGCTCCCCGAGATCGTCCAGATCGAAAGCACCAACATCTGCAACGCCAAGTGCGTGTTCTGCCCGCGCGACGAGATGCACCGCCGGCAGGGGATCATGACGTTCGATCTCTTCCGCAAGGTCGTCGACGAGTGCGCCGAGCTCGGCATCACCCACGTGCGCGTGCACAACTACGGGGAACCGTTCGTCGACCGTCAGCTTGTCGAGAAAGTCCGCTACGCCAAGCAGAAGGGCATCCAGGAAGTCGGGATGATCAGCAACGGCTCGCTCATCACCGAGGATGTCGCCCGCGGGATGATCGAGGCGGGCCTCGACGCGATCAACATCAGCGTCGACGCGTCGGGGAAAGAGGTCTTCGAGTCGACGCGCCTGGGCCTCAAATATGACAAGGTCATCGCCAACATCGAACGGCTGGTGCGGATCCGTGGCGAACTGGGGAAGCGGCGGCCCAAGCTGATCCTCTCGTTCGTCCGGCAGAACAACTCGCTCGACGAGCAGGCATTCATCGAGCACTGGCGCGGGATCGCCGACAAGATCCACATCACGGACCTCCACAACTGGGCCGGGACGCTCAACGCCGAATCGGACGTCAACTACCCCTGCTACCGACCCTGGCTGACGTTCACGGTGCTCTGGGACGGCCGCGTTTCGCTGTGCTGCGCGGATTTCGACGGCCGGACGATCCTGGGGGATCTCAACACGTCGACGATTCAGGACGTCTGGAACGCCGAGCCTTACCGCAACGCGCGGCGCCAGCACCTCGAGAGCGGCGGCCCGGATATCTGCAGGTCGTGCGATCTCCCGAAGAAGGACTCGCCGCTCTGGGTCACGAAACTCCTGTAAATACTGCGCTTCAGGGACAGGCCGTGGCATCGGGCGCGCCCCGGCTGGGCCGCGTCACGGCCCAGTCGTCAATCCAACCGTCCCGGTCGCTCGCGCGTCCAATCAGGCGTATACTGAATCTGTAACCGTCGGGGTAGCACCATGCACAAGTTTCAACTCGTCGTCTTTTCGGCGCTGCTGTGCGTGTCCGCGTCGACTGCGACCGCTGGCGACCTGCGGCTGTCCATCGCGAACGGACGCGTCACGATAGTCGCGCAGGACGTCTCCATCCGGCAGATCCTCGACGAGTGGGCACGGGTCGGCCAGACAAAGATCGTCGGCGCGGAGCGATTGACCGGGCCGACGGTGACGCTCGAACTGACCGACGTGCCCGAGGGCCGCGCGCTCGAAGCCCTGCTGCGCTCCGCCAGCGGCTACATCGCCAAGCCTCGCTCGGGCACGGTCGGCGCCTCGGCCTACGATCGCATCCTGATCATGCCGGCGAGCCGGGCGCCGGCGATGTCGGCGGCAGCGCCGACGTTCAACAACCCGCGGCCGCAACCCCAGATTGTCATGCCCAACGTCGTCATTGACGACGATGCGGAGCCGAATGGGATCATGCCGCCAGGTGCGCAGCCACAGCCCCAGCAGTTCCCCGGTCAGCCCCCGATGCAGCCGGGGCAGGCAATGCCGACACTGTCGCGTCCGGGCATGCTGCCGCCTCCGGCGCCCCCGATCCCCGGCAACCCGTACCAGACCAATCCGCAGCAGCCGATCATCCGTCCGCCGGGAGTGCCGGGTCCAGGTGGACCTGGCGGTGGCGCGTCGTAGTCAGTGCGTGCGGACGGCCGCCGCGGAACCGATTCCTCAAAAGCCCGAGCGCTCCTCGGGCTTTTTTGATGGACTAGAATCACTCACATCATGAGCTCCAGCCCGCGGGTGGTGCGCGGGGGCGAGTACGCCGCGCGAGGCGATTACCATCGGGAGCCGGACCCGTCGTGGGACTACTACCCGACCTACCTCGCCAAGCTGGCGGCCGTCCGCGCCTGGCTCGACACGCTTCCTGGATCGACGCGCGTGCTCGACGCCGGGTGCGGCGAGGGAGTGCTCGTCAGCGAGTATGCCGGCCGTCTCGCCATCGAAGGCGTGGACGCGCACTATTCGTCCGATCGGGTGCACGCCGGATCGGTGACCGCATTGCCCTACGGTCCTGGCGTGTTCGACCGCGCGCTGTGCCTCGACGTCCTCGAGCACCTGACGTTCGAGGAACAGCCGGTGGCGCTCGCCGAGCTGCAGCGCGTTCTTCGACCCGGTGGGGAGTTGCTCGTGTCGGTTCCCAACCTCGCGCACCTGCAATCCCGCGTGCACTTCCTGCTGCAGGGAAGGCTCATCCGCACGGCGTCGGAGCTCAAACATCCTGGCGATCGCCCCGTGGCCGAGTACATCCAGCTGGCCGAGCGCACGGGGCTGGTGCTCATCGCACGCCGCGGAATCTTTCCGACTGTCCCTGTGCTGACGCGCTTCATCCGCCGGCACCCGCGCGCGTTGCTGCCGCTGCACCGGTGGCTGACCCGGCTCATCCCGGTACCCGGCTGGTGCTTCCTGAACCTGCTGACGTTCCGGAAACCAACCACGGCAAACACGGACAACACGGACCGGCCATCGTGAGATCGCTTCCAATCCCGAGTGTCCCGGTTGTTACATAAACTCCGCGAGCTCTCGAAGAACCTGGCGATCTACGGCCTCGGCGACGTCTCCATCCAGGTCGTCAACTTCGCGCTGCTCCGCGTCTACGTCCAGTACCTGTCGCAGGAGGACTACGGGATTCTGGCACTCCTCGGCACTGTCGAAGCGGTCACGAAGCTCTTCTTCCGCTGGGGCGTCGATGGATCGTTCATGCGGTTCTGGTACGACTGCCCGGACGACCCCGCGCGCCAGCGTCTGGCGAGCACGCTCTTCTTCTTCCTGCTCGCGACCAACGGGCTGCTGCTGGCCGCGTCGGTTGCCGTCTCGCCGTGGCTCTCGACTTGGCTGGGAGCGCCGGGCTACACCCTGGCGCTCCAGCTCGTGCTGCTGAACACGTTCGCGATCGGGTTCACGTTCATCCCGTTTCACGTCCTGCGCATGCAGCAGCGTGCGCGCGAGTTCAGCGTGCTCGCGTTCGCCCGATCGGCCGCCACGCTCGCCCTGCGTCTCGTACTGGTCGTCGGCCTCGGCTACGGTGTGATGGGCGTCGTCGTCGCAGATCTCGTCGTGACGGCCGTGCTGCTGACGGTGATGGTGCGATGGTTTGCGCCACTGATTCGACCGGTGTTCTCGGCTGAGGTGCTGCGTGAGTCACTCGCGTTCGGCCTCCCGAGAGTTCCGCACGGCTTCGCCCAGCAGGTCATCGCGGTCGGTGACAAGGTCATCCTGACGTTCTTTGTGTCGCTGCCCGAGATCGGTCTTTATGCGATGGGCGTGAGCGTCGGGCTGATCCAGAAGGTGTTCCTGGCGGCGTTCGAATACGCGTGGGCGCCCTTCTACTATGCGACGGTCAGGGAGCCAGGCGCCAAGCGGGTGTTCAGTACGGTCACCACCTACGGTGTCGCACTTCTGGCGCTGATGACAGCAGGGCTCTCTGCCATCGCCGCCGATCTGCTGCAGGTCGTCACGCATGGCCAGTACACCGCGGCCGCCGGCGTCGTGGCCTGGACGTCACTCGGTGTGTTCTTCCAGGGCGTCTACCTGATGACGTCGATCGGGCTGAACATCACGCGGCGAACCGAGTACTATCCGGTCGCGACGGCGATTGCGGCCGCCGCGAATGTCGGCCTGAACGTGCTCCTCATCCCACGATACGGCATCATGGGTGCGGCCTACGCGAACGGCGTCGCGTACGCCGCGCAGGCCGCGCTCGCCTATCACTTTTCTCAGCGCTTCTACCCCGTTCGCTACGAAACCGGCCGGCTGGCACGCGTTGCCGTGGCAGCAATCGCCGCCTACGCCGCGGGTCGGGGATTGCCGGCGATGGACGCGGCGCTCGGCGTGCTGGTTCGAGGCACGACCGTTGTCGCCGTCATGGCCGCGGGGCTGTGGCTGGGAGGGTTCTTCCGTCCTGAAGAGCTTCGCGTGCTCGAACGGATCCGCTGGTCGCGCGCGCCGCGCGGCAACCCGGTGACATCGACAGCCGAGACGACCGAGCTCGCCGGCGAAATCGTGGCCACCGATCTCCCGGACGAAAGCATCGCACCGCCAATCGCGGAGCGCGTCAAGTGACGGCATCCGCTCGAACCTGGCCGGCGCTGACCGCCGTCTGTCTGCTCGCGTTCGGTCTTCGCATCGTCGGCCTGCAGTACGGGCTTCCCGCGGTGTACAACCCTGACGAAGTGGCGATCATGGCCCGGGCGTTGAGCTTCGCCCGAGGCACGCTCAATCCGCACAACTTCCTCTATCCGACGTTCTACTTCTACGTGCTGTTCGCCTGGGTCGGCGTGTATCTGGCGTGGGTCTGGCTGAGCGGCCGCGTCGCCTCCATCCGCGCGCTCGAGCAGCTGTACTTCACCGATCCGACGGGTATCTATACCGCCGGCCGGGCGCTCGGCGTCGCGGTGGGCACGGCGACGATTGCCGTGCTCTATCGCCTTGCCGCCCGCCTGACCGATCACCGAACCGCGATCGCCGCGGCACTCTTTCTGGCGGTCTCGCCGCTGCACGTCCGCGACTCCCACTACGTCAAGCACGACGTGCCCGCGACGCTCACGGTCGTCCTCGCCTATCTCGCGATGACTCGGGTGTGGCCTTGCGCGCGCCCGGACGGCCCGCGACAGCGCGACACGCTCATGGCCGGGGCGGCGTGCGGGGTCGCCTTCTCGACCCACTACTACTGCGTTTTCCTGGCTCTCCCGCTCGCGATCGTCATCGTCCAGGGTTGGAGAGGGCGCGGCTGGGCGGCCAGCGTTCGCCAACTCCTCTACGGCGGAACGGCGAGCCTTGTTGTCTTTCTTGCACTCTCGCCGTTTCTGCTCGCCGAACCGATGACGGCCTGGCGCGACATCACCGCGAACCGGCAGATCGTCATCGACCGTGCCGTCACGGCTGGCGCGTTTGCGCCCGCGCTGCGGTACCTCGAGCTGTTGTGGGGCGAGACGGTGGGCCAACCCGTCGCGCTGCTCGCCGTCCTCGGCGTGGTGTGGATGCTGGCATCAGATCCTGCGCGCGCGCTGCTCCTGCTGGCGTTCCCGCTTCCGTTCCTGCTGTTCATCGCCAATACCGCGCCCGCCAGCCGCTACTTGAACCCGGTGCTGCCGTTCCTGGCGATCTTCGCGGCCTGGGCACTCTCGAGCCTGACGCGGACCCGGCGCCCCGCGATCTTCTGGAGTCTCGTGGCACTCGCCGCCGCTCCCGGCGCCTACGCCGGCATCACCTCAGATCTCTTTCTGCGCCAGGACGACACGCGAACGCTGGCCGAGCGCTACATCGAGACCAATGTGCCTCAGGGAGCGACGATCCTGACGCAACCCTACTCCGCCGTGCTGACACCCTCCCGCGAAGGACTCACGGAGGCACTGACTCGCAACCTTGGGAGCGCCGACGCGGCTTCTACCAAGTTCCAGCTGCAGCTCTCCCTGGATCCCTACCCGTCTCCGGCCTATCGCCTGATTTATCTGGGCCGCGGCGGGCTTGATGCCGAGAAGATCTACGTGGATCCGGCGGAGCTTGGCGGAAGCGCCGGCCTGGAGCCGCTGAGGCGGCTGGGAGTGACGTATGTCCTCGTCACGCGCTACAATAGGCCGGATCCAGAGACGTTGCGGTTCCTCACTGCGCTCTCTCGTGAAGGACGGCGGATCGTCGCGTTCTCACCGTATCGGCCCGACGTCAGCGAGGCCGAGCGGGCGCGGATCGATCCATTCCTGCACAACACCGATGCCCGGATCGACGATGCGCTCGAGCGTCCCGGTCCACCACTGGAGATCTGGCAACTGAATGCCCCTGGCACGTAAGGCCGCCGCCACGGTCGCCAAACTCAAGGAATCGATCGCGACGCGCGCGCGCGCCGTCCCGCTAGCGAGGCATGCCTGGGCGCGCTACCGGCGCCATCGCTACGAGCACCGGATCGAGCGGTTCCTGCGCGACAAGGACGGCCGGGCCGATCGACTGCCGATCGGTGCCGTCTACGAAGCCACCATGCGGTGCAACCTGCACTGCGAGTTCTGCTACGTCATCGACTTCCTCAACATCGAGGGCGAATGGCGGCAGGAGATGACCGTCGACCGTCTGCGCCAGGCCTTCCCCGATCAACCGGGGTTTCAGGTCAGCCTCACCGGCGGCGAGATTTTCATGCGCAAGGACATCATGTCCGTGCTGGACCTCTTCCGGGAGAAGGGGTACTCGTGCGGCTACCTGACGACCAACGGCACGATCATCAACGAGGAACGCGCCGAGGCGCTGGCCGACCTGGCGGCGGCCGGCTTCCTGAAGCACATCAGCGTGTCGGTCGATGGACCCGGGGAGCTGCACGACCGCGCGCGCGGTTTGAAGGGCACGTTCGAACGCACCTGCGCGGGGCTTCGCCGCCTGCAGGACGCAGCGCGGCGCAAGCACGCGCCGCTGCGAGTCAGCATCAACACCACGGTCGCTCAGGAAAGTCTCGAGGCCCTCGATGCGATGGTCGACGTCGCCGGCGAGCTGGGCGTCGACGCCATCGGCCTCAACCACTTGATGTACAGCACGCCGGAAGAGGTTGCGGAAACCGTCAGGATGATCGGTGCCGACGATGCGTCGGTGATTGCGACTTTCATCACGCCGGATCCTGGCCTGGACGTGGCGCGCGTGAAGCACCAGGTGGCGGCGCTCGCCGAGAAGTGCCGGCAACGTAACGTCCTGTTCGACTACCGGCCCAAGGTTCATTCGCAGCTGATGGACAACTACTACACGCCTGGCGCGAAGCTGGAGGGACGGTGTCTGTACCCGTTCCTGCACGCCCGCGTGGGATTCTCGGGCAAGGTCTACTTCTGCCCGTTCATCCGCGTCGAGGTCGGCGACCTCGCGACGTCATCTCTCGAAGAAATCTGGAACGGCCCGATCTACGTCGAGATGAGACGGCGGCTGCTCGATCACGGCATATTTCCGGTCTGCCGGCGCTGCTGCAAGGTCGAGCTGTCGCCGGAACCCGTGGCCCAACCCTTCCCCGACGGCGTCGCTCCGCGACGCGCGATCCCTTTGACGGTCGTTCAATGACTGCAGCAGACATCCTCGGACGGCAGACGCTCCTCATCAACCCGCCGCTCATCAACGGCGTCGCATTCACCCGTCAGGGCCGATGCCAGGAACGCGAGGACGTGCTCGGCACGACCAAGCCGCCCTATACGCTCGCCCTGATGGGCGCGCTACTCCGCAACGCCGGGTGCCGGGTGCGCCTGATCGACGCCACCGCGGAGCGCCTGTCGACGAGCGAGGTCATCGCGCGCCTCGAGGGCGAGGGTTTCCGGCCGACGCTCATCATATTCCCCACCACGACGCCGACCCTGGACGCGGACGTGCACGAGCTCGCCAAGCTGAAGCGGTATTTCGGCGCGCCCATGTTCTGCTTCGGCCCGCATGCCTCGACGACGCCCGCCGAGTCGATGCAGCGGGCGCCGGACGTCGACGGCATGTTCGTCGGCGAGCCGGAAGAGGCGCTGACGGCGCTTGCCGCACTCGACTCGCTCGACCGGCTGCACGAGGTGCCGAGCCTGACGTTCCGCCGCAACGGCACCGTGACGCCGCAGCGCGCCCACGGCCAGTTCACGGCGTTTCAGCAAACGCCGAGCCCGGCGTGGGATCTCCTCGCCCTCGAGCATTATTCGCTCCCGATGGTGAACAAGCCGTATGTGCTCGTCGAGACGAGCCGCGGGTGTCCCTACACGTGCGATTTCTGCGTCGCGCCGATCCATCAGGGGCACAAGTTCCGCGAGCGCAGCGCCAAGGTCCTGGTCGACGAGATCGAGAAGGCCCACCGCGATCTCGGTGTCGACTTCTTCTACCTGTGGGGCGACACGGTCACGCTCAACGTCAAGTCGTTCACGGCGTTCTGCGACGAGCTCATCGCGCGCAACCTGCCCATCCAGTGGTTCGGGAACGCGCGCGCCGACAACCTCACCGATCCGGCGTTCGTCCACCGCCTCAAGAAAGCCGGATGCTGGATGCTGGCGCTTGGAATCGAATCCGAGTCGGAAGAGGTTCGCAAGGACATGACCAAGCGGCTCGAGCGCCAGAAGATCCAGGCGGCGTTCAAGAACATGCGCGACGCCGGCATCAAGTCGTTCGCGTTTTTCATCCTCGGCTATCCGGGCGAGACGGTCGAGACGATGGAGTCGACGACCCGCTATGCGGTCGAGCTCGATCCTGACTTCGCCAACTTCTACCCTGCCGTCCCGTACCCGGGGACCGCGCTCTACGAGAAGTGCGTACGCGAAGGCTGGCTCAAGCCAGAGCAGGCCGACTGGACGAAGATGGAGTACTGGTACTACATGCTGCACGGCAATGGGCTCGACGAGCGAATCGTCATGGAGGCCATCAACCGTGCCAAGCGGCGCTTCTTCCTGCGTCCATCCTACATCTCACGCCATCTGGGGGACGTTGCGCGCCTCGCCATGACGAAACAGGCGATCGTCTGGCAGGTACTGTCACGGACAGTATTCGGATCGACCGTAGTTCCCACGAGCCTGCGACAACCGGCAGTGGGTGGTCATCAGGAATCACAGTCACCCAGCTAGAGCCTGGGATCGTGCGGCAGCGCAAACTGCTGCGCCACTGCTCGCCTGGTTTCTGCAGACCCAACGCGCCCTCTCACACCATGGCGTGAGAGGGGCGCGTTCAGGCAATCTCCATGGACAAGTTCTGGAGGGTCAAGACCTCTAGTCGTCGCCGCCGCCGGCGAGCGGATGATTGGGCGGCACCCAACCTCCCGCCGCGGTGCAGACCCAGCCAGGCGCCGGAGCGGCACCCGCACACGCACCACCGGGTGCTGAGGGGTAGTTCGGAGGCACCCATCCGCCGCCGACGCAATACCACGTTGGTCCTGGAGCAGCGGTCGTGCAGCTAGAGGGATTCGGAGCCGGAGCGGCGCCAGCCGCCAGTGGGTGGTCCGGTGGCAGCCAGCCGCTGTTCACGCACACCCAGTTCGAAACCGGCGCGGCGCCAGGACAGGCTGACGGTGTGGGTGCCGGGGCGGGAGCGGGGGTCGGTGCAGGCGCTGGCGCCGGTGCTGGTGCTGGGTGCCGGAGCGGCGCCAGCCGCCAACGGATGATCCGGCGGCAGCCAGCCGCCGTTCACGCAGACCCAGCTCGAGACCGGCGCGGCGCCAGGACAGGCTGACGGTGTGGGTGCCGGCGCGGGGGCCGGTGCAGGCGCAGGCGCCGGTGCTGGTGCCGGAGCGACTCCAGCCGCCAACGGATGATCCGGCGGCAGCCAGCCGCCGTTCACGCAGACCCAGCTCGAGACCGGCGCGGCGCCCGGACACGCCGAGGGTGTGGGCGCAGGCGTTGGCGTCGGAGTCGGAGTCGGCGCCGGGGTCGGAGCCGGCGGTGCGTCGAAGCTTCCTGCTGGCCCCTGGTTGGTCGCAAACGTAGTGGCAATCAGACTGCCGAGCGACCCGAATCCAATACTGTACGTGGAATTGAACGTCGGGGAGCCTGTCCTGGAACTCACGCGAGTGTACCGGCCCGGGCGAAACTTTGGAGCACGCGGGACGACGCTCAGCGTGTTCTCGCCGTTGAACGGGAATCCGCGCCCATTCAGTTCCAACCCGAGCACGTTATCGTTGCGCCGGTCGAGGCCGACCACGCCGAAGGTCCCGGTCCACCGGTTGAAGGCAATCGACAGCGCGTCGTACGACCCAAGGAGCCCAGACGCAATGCCCGTTCCGACGACGTTGCCGCTCCCATCAATCTCGGCGACCTTTGCGTACAAACCGCCTGCGAGCTCGAACCAGGTCATGACGTAGCGGCCGGTGTAGGGGTTGAAATCCACGTCAGTGATGGTGACCAGCCCTCCGGGGATACTGTTGAAGGTCACGCGACTGAAACCAGCCGGATTCTGGGCGGGCACGACGGCGAACGCCGAGAAGCCCGTGCTGCCGTTCGGCCCGGTCTCTCCACTGAACGAGACACCGAACGAATCGTTGAGGGAATTCCACGCCACGCCGGGGTCGCGTCCGAACCCTGAGGAGAGATCGACGATGGGACCGAACTGGGTGCCGTTCACATCGACGACCGTGGCCTTTATCCTTACCGGCGCGGCAGCGACGGGGAAGGATTGCCAGGCCACGAGAAAACGTTGGCTGGTCGGATGAATACGCCAGAGCGGCGCCAGCTTCCATCCAGGCGTTGTGGCCTCCTGAAATCACTTGCTCCGGCCCGACCGCGCCCGAGCAATTCACCGTCCGTGCATGAATCTGCGAGGGGTTCCCCACCTCCTCGTTCCAGACGACCAGAAACCCACCCGAGCCGTACCTGGCTCGCGGAAAGGAACCGAATCCGTCGTTGTTGATGACGATCTGGCCACTGACTGCCGTCCCCTGCTCGTTGATGCAGACACCAAGCAAGGTCCCCGCTCCACCCACTACGAGGTAGGTTCGCGTGTTGGGATCGTAGGCCGAGTCGACGCCACGGACGAAGAAACTGATCAGCTCGCTCGTCGGGCCTGGCTGAATCTGTTGCGCGGAGGCGGCCGCGCTCAGTCCGCCGACCGTGAAGAGGACAGCCAGGAGTCGCGCCGCGGCGCGGCTGACCAGAATTCGCATGTCAAATACCCTCATGATGGTTCTCCCCGACCCGAGTCGGCCGTGATCCCGAGAACGGACGCAGCCCTGCGGCAGGCATGACAGCCTTCGCACGGCTGTTGCTGCCTACTATCGGCCGGTTCGGTCAGGCACTTTACGATCGAGCAATCTATCTGGGGAGGCTAAGCGAGACTGTAGAGTATGGTGCAGTATAGGGCATCCGCAAGAAGGTTGCCAAGGGAAAAGTCGGGTGTCGGCCTCACCGGAGAGAAAGCGCCAACAACCGGATCGCGGCGCGGACGCCCGTCAGCCGGTCGCCGCTTTTCATCAAGCGTCGAAGTGTTGGAAAATCAGTCGGCTGGACGTCTCCGACGGCGTCGGACGCCATCTCCCGGATGGCGGGATTGGGGTCGCTCATTGCACCTTCGAGGATCTTTCGCGCGAGCTCCGGATCGTGCGGGCCAAGGAGGCGCGCAGCACCGATCCTGACCTCCGGTTCAGCGGCCGACCCCAGACGTTGAACCTGCTCCAGCCAGACCGCGTCGGGCCGGGAAGCCATCGCCTGCAACGCGATGAGTCGACTCGCAGACGGTTCCGCTTTCATGAGGTCCTGCAGGATCTGAAGGCCGCTCATGTCGTTGAGGCCGTAGAGCGCGCCCGCGGCCTTGACCCGCACATACGACGTCTGGTCGGCCAGCAGTGGTTTGATCCGCGTAGCGAGATTGTAGGAGCCGAGCGAACTGCCGAGCGTCCCCAATCCCTCGACCGCGGCGCCGCGGATTTCCGGTGAAGGATTCTGGAGCCGATCGGTCAAGGGCGCAATCGCCGACTTGCTTCCGCTCCGCCCCAGCGTCTCGATGATCGACATGGGGTTTCCCGTCCCGTTGCTCAAGTCGTCGATGAGCGCGCTGATGGCTCGTTCGTTGCCGGTCGACGCCAGCAGACGGCGCTCGGCAGTTCCACCGGAGTTGGCCGCCGCGGCCAACGCTTCTGCGGCGGCGGCGTCGCCCTCCGCAGCCAGCGCGCGAAGCGCCTCGAGACGGGCCGTCGTGTGCTCCCACTGCGTGGCCGCTTCCTTCAGCAGCGCAACAGCGATTCGCCGCACCAGGGCCGGCTCTTCCAGCGTCCGCTGGCCAAGCCACCGCTCGTACTGACTCAGTCCCGCCAGCGCCCCCCGCGAGCGATCGCGACTTCAACAGCCAGACCGAGGGCAGATGGATCTCGCGGAGCAGCAACGAGCACTTTCGCGGCTCGGGTGGCCGCCTCGTCGAGTAACCCTTGCGCGAGCAGCGCCCACCCTTGTGCGATCGAGGTTCTCTCGTCGATGCTCAACGCGCCTGGCGTCGCGGGGCTCAACGCGCCTGGCGTCGCGGGGCTCAACGCGCCGGGCGTGGTCGGGGCCGGCGCCTGTCGCGGTGCCTGCTGAGCTGATGGCGCTGCGACCGCCAGCAGGACGATCACGATTCCTGAGCCCATTCTGCTGAATAGCATAGACATATTGACGCCGACGGGCCGAGTCGGGTCTTGAGGCGAGCCGCGTGGCCTGTCTCACTCTCTGCCAGGCTGGTGTCGGGACCTGGAGATTATACGTCCAGGGTCGGATGCTCCTGTTCGAGCTGGTGCATGTCGCCGTGGACTACAGGGCAGCCGCGAGCCGCCGGAAGCGGTACAGTGAGAAGGGCATACAACACTGCGGCGATGAGCAGGTTGACATGGATGCCCAACCACATCGATCCCATGACGGCGAGGATCGAGGCCATGACGCCGCAGGCGCCGTTGACTCCCCACATCCACGCGCTGACGCGATCGGAGTGGCGGCCGACGAGGCGCAACCCGAGCGGAAAGCAGCAGCCCAGCGCGCAGGCTAGCGGCGCCACGAAAACGGCAACCACGAGGATCCGGCCGGACAACCCCCAGCCAACCGTCGCATCGACCGCCGGCTGGAGGAGCATCGTCTCGATGAAGACAGCGACGGCAATGCCCACCGGCAGCCACGCGATCTTGTGGTGCCGCTCCAGGTCAATCCGCTCCGAGGCAAGGCTCCCCAGCCCGGCCGAAAGAATCATCAGAAACAGAATGATTGAGAACGTGTAGGTGGGATGGCCCAGGTACACCGAAAAGCGCTGCAGAAACGCTATCTGAATCAACATGAACGCCAGGCCGATGATGGCGAAGTACGCGAAAGCAGCCCAGAACACTCTCGGCGGCAGGGGTGGGCGGCCGGTCGCGAGGAGCGGCCACCCGAGGATCACCAGGACCAGCACGGCCGCGACGACGGCGAGCGCCAGCAGTGTCCTCGTCGCGCGGAGATTACCGCTCACGACGCCGCCGCTCGACGAGGCCCGGTGCTGGAAGAATCCGCGCGGCTTGAGCATATTGAAGAAGAATGGCCGGCGATCGGTCGGGGCCGCGAAATCGAGATACGGATCGCGGGTCGCGCGCTCGAGATCCGCGGCGGACGCGGCATTTGCAATCGCCCTCAGTCGATCGTCTGCAGCCTCGGTCCACGGAGCCACACGTATCGCGAAGCCATGCTGGTCGGCGATGCGGCGCAGCGTGGCGCCGTCCTGGTCCGAGAAGGGAGTCGGCGACACCATGAGGGTGGCGATCCGCTCGCGCGTCACGAGGATCAGGTGGCGCCGAGGCACGGCCACTCCGAAGTCCAGGAGCGACGCGACACCGAGCGAGAGCAGCCGTGTGGTCTCCGACGCGGCGTCGGGATCGAACCATCTCGACACGCTGAAGACGCCCGTCGGAGTCAGGGCGCGCAGGAACACCTGCCATCCGTCTCGCGTGTACAGGCCGTTCTCGGACAGTGTGAAAGCACCGGCACCGGTCGCGGCCCAGGTGTCGATGAGCGACATCTGCAGGACGTCGTATTTCCCGGGCGCGCGCGTCAGGAACGAGCGCGCCTCGTCATGGATGAGCGTGACGCCTGGATGATTGGCGATTCCGGCAAACTCGCGATACCGGCCGCGCTGGACGCCGACGAGCGCCTTGTTGATCTCGATGCCGGTGATGCGGGTGTTGCCTGACCAGATGGCCGTCAGAATGTCGCGGCCGCCGCCAACGCCGATGACCGCGACCTCGCCTCTCCGGATCCGGTACGGCAGTGACGTGACGTCGTACTGGACCCAGCCGAGCGATGCCGGATCGCCGTCCCACTTCGTGATCACGGTGCCGGCGTCCCCGTCGATGGCAGCCACGGCCATGGTCACCTTCGTCTCGGGAGTATCGGCCCCCGGACCCCACAGAAATGCTGAACCGTCGGCGGGAGTGCGAACGGTCACGTTGGAGTGGGCGTTCCACGCCGAGTAGTCGATGGCGCGCTCATCCATCCACAGGCTGCGGCTCTTGGGATAGATGACGCCCAACCGACGATCGGAAGTCGCGTTGAGCGCCGACGCACCGAAGAGCGCCATCGCCAGCAGCAGCGCCGACCAGCCGCGGGTGCCGGCGTACCGCGCAAAGCACACGGCACCAATCGCGGCGGCGCCCCCGCTGGCAAGCGCCGTGGACGTGATGTCGGTCAGTTCGAGCAGCCAGATGATCGCGAGACAGCCCGCAGCGGCGCCGAGCAGGTCGACGCCGTACAGGAGGCCAATCGGCGCACGCGTCCGGGTGAGCGCGAGGGTGACGACGAGGCCGGACAGGATAAACGGGATGGTGAGTACGAGAGTGGCCACCGCCAGTGCAGCCAGCTCGGCCGGGGAACCGCCGCGAACCGACGGGAAGGGGATGACGAGGTTGGCGACGTGCGACACCGGCAGGGCCAGCGCAAACGCCGCGGCTGCGATCGGCAGCACGCGCACCGCTCGCTCGGGCGCGAAGAGCTCGCCGCCCACGAACACCAGCACGGCGCCGGCAGCCATGCCCAGCATGGCAACCGACACCGCCAGAAACGACAGGTGGTACCAGGTCAGCACCGAGAGCAGGCGCGTGTCGAGCACCTCCAGCATCAGGGTGGCCAGCGTGGCGAAAAACAGTCCGGAGGTGAGCCAGGAAATCCGCGGGTGGGCGGAACGATCAGCAGGCAAGCCCGATGAGTCTATCATTCGTCGCCAACGGCCTCAGCGCAGCGTGCTGAATGCGCTGCCCGATTTCATCAACGACTCGACTCCACCAACCGTCAGCTGCCGATAAGTACGGGGCTGCCGCGCGCGGCCCGTCCATCGCGACCAGTAGAGGTCCCTCAGCTGCACCAGATACCCGGAAGCCTCGCGGAGGCTCATCTTGCTTTCGCCGAGCTCGCGATCGTCGAACTGATACGGCAACTCGACCAGCCGCTGAGGCCACGCGCGGACCAGAAGCTCGAGGCAGATCTTGAATCCACCGGCCTGAATCCGCACGCCACTGACGATATCCCGGCGGATGAGGAAAAAGCCGGAGGCCGCGTCACGAATCGGCGTGAGCGGCCGGGCCAGGAGACAGGCCGCCCGCGACAGCAGCCGGCGGCGAAAGGGCCAGTTCGGTGTGCTGCCTCCCGGCACATACCGGCTGGCGACCACGACGTCCGATTCGGTTGCCGTCAGGGTCGCGAGCATCCGCGGCACCAGCGCCGGAGGATGGCTGAAATCCGCATCCATGACGCCGACGATATCCGCCGTGGCTGCGGCAAAGCCCGCCACGACCGCCGTTCCGAGGCCCAGTTTCCCCGACCGGTGGATGACCCGGACGCTGTGGTCTCGTGCAAGGTCGTCGGCGATCGCGCCCGTGCCGTCCGGCGAATTGTCGTCGACAATGACGAGCTCGAGCTGGAGACCGTGTTCGGCACACGCGGCGAACACGGCGCGCGTCAGCTCTGAAATGCGCTCACGCTCGTTGTACGTGGGCACCACCATCGTCAGATCGGGTGTGGTACGCCCGGCGGCGCAGGGAGACGTCACCCAAGTACTATAATTCGCGCGCCCGCCAATTCAAATGCTGGCAAGGCTCGCGAGACCACGCGACACTCGCGCCCTCAGTGGCGGCGACGAGGTGACGTGACCAGCCGACTCGCGTGCTACTCTGTGTCGGATGGAGCCGGACAACCCTCTGGTGGGGCGAGCCTCGGCTATGCTGGAACCACTCGCGATCGATGGGGGCACACCCGTCAGACGCACGCGGCTGCCGCTGACGCGCCCATGGACCGACGAGGCGGAAGTCGCGGCGGTGGCCGATGTGGTGCGGTGCGGCCTCATGACGGGAGGTGGTGCCGCCGGCCGTCGAGCCGAGGCCGCGCTTGGCGCGATACTGGATGACGCGCGGCCGTTGTTCATGACCTCGTGCACCTCCGCGCTCGAGGCGGCCGTGCTCCTCTCCGGGGCCGGCCGAGGTGACGACGTGCTGTGTCCCAGCTTCACGTTCGTCTCCTGTGCCAACGCCATCGTTCGGTCTGGGGCGCGGCCAGTGTTCATGGATGTCGACCCCGACACGTTCAATGTGGGGCCCGAACAGATTGAGCGCGCGATCACGCCGCGCACGCGCGCCGCAATCATCGTGCACTACGCAGGCCGTGCGTGCGACATGTCGAAGATCCTCGAGCTCGGCGAGCGCCATCACTTCCGCGTCATCGAAGACGCGGCGCATGGCCTGGGCGCCCGCTGGCACGGCCGGCCGCTCGGAACCATCGGGGACTTCGGCACCTTCAGTTTTCACGGCACCAAGGATGTCGTATGCGGCGAGGGCGGCGCGTTGGTGTGCCGGTCGGACTCGGATCTCGCGGCCGCCGAGATCATGCGCGAGAAGGGCACGAACCGCGCGGCGTTCTTGCGCGGCGACGTCGACAAATACACCTGGGTGTCCGAGGGCAGCAGCTACATCGCCTCTGATGTGCTGGCGGCGATCCTCGCTGTCCAAATCGGCAAGCTGCCGGCCATGCTGCGGAGGAAGCGCGAGTTGGCGGCGCGCCTGACCGAAGGACTCCGCCCGATCGCACACCTCGTTGGGCTGCCCTCGGAGTGGCAGGGCATCGAATCAAGCTGGCACCTCTATCCAGTGCTCGTCGATCCACGCGTGCGGGATCGGGCGCTCGTCGCGCTGCAGGCCGAGGGAATCGGCGCCACGTTCCACTACGTGCCCTTGCACTCTTCGCCGTACGCGCGCAAACATTTTGGGTACCGGCCCGAGGATCTGCCGCACACGGAACGTGTCAGTGCCTCGCTCTGTCGGCTTCCCCTGTTTGCCGCGATGTCCGACGCGGACATCGACGACGTGGCGGCGGCGACGGTGAAGGTGCTGGGACACCTCCTCGCGGACGTCGGTCGATCGTGACGCACGTGCCGTCAGGGCCGGGCGGCCGGAGAGTGCGTTCCATTCTCGTCGCCATCCTGGTCCTTGCGGCGCTCCTGCGAGTGCTCGCGCTCGACAAACCCCTCTACATCGACGAGATCGTCACTATCACGGTCGGCATGCAGCCGCTCGATCGCATGGGTAGCGTCATGCGCCAGATCGACGCGAGTCCTGCCCTGTATCCGCTGCTGTTGCACGCGTGGATGAAGGTCGCCCGATCTGATGCCTGGGTGCGGGGTCTGTCCGCGCTGTTGAGCGTACTCACGGTGGGCGTGGTGTTCCTCCTGGGCCGGCGATGCTTCTCCCCGCAGGCTGGGCTTGCGGCGGCCTTCATCATGGCGATCGGCCCTGCCCACATCCATTACGCGCAGTACGTTCGTGGCTACAGTCTCCTGTCGTGTCTCATCGCCTCGCAGTTGCTCGTGTTCATCATCTGCATGAGGGGTGACGGCGTCGGCAGGACATCGTGGGGCTGGTTCATCGCCCTCTCGCTGCTCACGGTAGCGGCCTTCTACGCCCACTACCTCTCGGCGCTCCTGATGATCCCGGAGGGCCTGTACGGCACGTGGCGCGTGTGGCAGAGACGCGACCTTGCTGTGCCGTGGGTGGCAGCCATGGGGTGCGCCGGACTGCTGTTTCTTCCAGGCGTGCCGCTGCTCGCGCACAACATCGAGTTCGACCGCATGCGAAACGAACAGCGCGCCGAGCCGCCGAGCGCCCTGACGACGCTACCGAACCTGTTGGGCGAGTTGAGCGTGGGGCAGCGTCTGCTCGGCTTCAGCAACCCGAACCTGCGCAGGGGGACGTTGGCCGCTGCGGCTATTCTCTTTCCCCTCCTCACCCTCCTCGGTATCAGGGCGGGATGGCGGATCAATCGCAGTGAGACGGTGCTCATGGCGCTGATCAGCTTCTTGCCGATGGTGATCTACATCGGAACTGGACGCCGTTTGATTGCGGTCCGCTTCTTCGTTCCATTCATGACAGGGTATGTCGTGCTCCTCGGGCAGGGCCTCGCGTCGCTCGGCACGTCCGCGCGCAGGACCGCACTTGTTGCGCTCGTGCTGACGTGCGGCATTCCGCTTCAGCACTTCTATCGTCAGTATGCCTGGAGTTACGACCACAGGGCGATCGCGTCCGCCATTGCTGCGCAGCTGGAGCCGCGGGATGTCCTGCTATTCGTTCACCCGTACGAGGCGCTCTATTACCGCTGGTATCTCGGCGCCGACGTGGCGTTGAAAGGGTTGACGTTCACTGCGCTCGAAGATCAACCCGGGTACGCGATCAAGCCCGGAAGTCTTCGGCTCGAACAGGCGCAGAGGCGCGTCATCGATGCCGCCGGTGGACACAACCGACTGTGGTTGGTGGGTCAGTCGCCCCGCTCGTTCGCTTCTGACGCGGCGACCCAACGTGAGCTTGTGGCGTGGATGCGCTCGACTTTCGGCCAACCCGTGCTCGATCTCGGGAGTGTCACCGGACGTGATCCCGAGATCCTGCTCTTCACGGTCCGGTAGCGCGACATGCTGGACCTCACGCTGGTCATCGCCTGTTACAATGAGGAACCGATCCTCGAGGACAGTCTGCGCGAGACATTCGCTGTGCTCGACGCGCTGCGCGTCACATGGGAAGTCATCTTCGTCGACGACGGCAGTCACGATCGTACGCGGGAAATCATCGACCGCGTCATCGTCGAGCATCCGTCGCGCGACCTCCGTCGGATTTTTCACGCGTCGAACGTCGGACGCGGAGGGACGGTCGCCGATGGCATGCGCGCGGCGCGCGGCCGGTACGTGGGCTACCTCGATATCGACCTCGAAGTGCACGCGCGGTATATCCTGCCCTGCCTGCTCGCGCTCGAGAGCGGTTACCATGTGGCCACCGCTCTGCGGGTGTACAAGTTCTACTGGCGATCGCTCGATCGATACGCGATGAGCAGGGGCTATCGGTGGCTGATGCGTTATCTGCTGGCCATCCCTCTGCAGGATACCGAGACCGGCTTCAAGTTCTTTCGTCGGGACGCCATCATGCCGGTCCTCGGTGAGACCCAGGATCCCGGATGGTTCTGGGACACCGAGATCATGGTGCGCGCCTTCTACCGCGGCCTGCGAATTGTGGAGATCCCCGCGCTCTTCGTCAGACGCTTCGACAAACACTCGTCGCTGAACCCGTTCAGCGACACGCTGGAGTACTTGCGGAAGCTCTGGCGCTTTCGTGCAGTGGCGCAGCAGCTGCGGCAGGCGCGATCGTGAAAGCCGTCCGGCAGGTCGGTCTCGCCCGCATCGTCCGTTTTCTCTGGACCTTCGTACTCCTGTCGGTATTCCGGCTGATGTGTCTGCCGCCGTTACGTGCGACGTTCCTGCGGCTGTGCGGTGCGCACATTGGTCACGATACCGTGCTCCACCGTCTGACGCTCATCAACGTCGACCGCGGAGGGTTCGGCTCTTTGCGGATCGGCGCCAGCTGCTTCATCGGCGACGAGGTGTTGCTCGACCTCGCCACTTCGATCACGCTCGAAGATCACGTGACGATTGCCGCGCGTGCGATCGTGCTGACACACCTCAACGTCGGATACGCGGATCACCCGCTGCAATCCAAGTTCCCCCCGCGGTGCGAGGGGGTCCTCATCCGGCGGGGGTCGTTCGTGGGCGCCGGAGCGGTGGTGCTGGCGGGCTGCACCCTGGGGCCGGAAGCGTTCGTCGCCGCGGCGAGCCTCGTCAACCGCAACGTCGCCCCTGAGGAAGTCGTGGGAGGCGTGCCGATCAGAACGCTCTCAGCGGGCGCCTGATCGGTCAAGACGTCCCAGGCGCCGAGGCACGGCAGCCCGGGACCGATGCGAGACCGATGGACGAGTCGGATGATGAGATGTCGCGCCCGGGCCGCCGTCCATGCGAATGTGCGGTATATTTTGACCTGCGTGGCTCATACGTCGGGTACGAAGGACCAGTCATTGAAGACGTGCTAGAGGCCTACCCGAATCGCACCATCATCAGAACGTTCGACGTCGCGGAATCGACTACCGGCCACGACCGGGCCGCGCTCATCGATAAATCTGGCAATACGTCTGGGGACAAATCCGGCGCGGCCGGTCGCGCGACAGCCCCGGCCCGTCCAGGATCCACAAGTCGTGCGCACCATTGACGAGCGCGCCATCAAGGCGCACGCCGACCTGAGGTTCCGGTCCGAGTACGACTACGCTTTGTTCGAATACTACCGGAGTGCGAAGGTCATCGCGTTTCTGGAGCGCGCCGGCGTCAGGATACGCGGGCGCGTGCTCGACGCGGGCTGCGGCGGCGGCGGCATGCCGCTGTCGCTGGCGGAAGACGCCGACTTCGTCGTCGGGATCGATCCCGCGGATCGGTTCCAGGACGCGGGCGTCAGGCTCGGGCGGGAGCGGAGTCAGAGCAACCTGGCGTTCGCCCTGGCCGACGGGATGTACCTGCCCTTTCGTGATCGCACGTTCGACATGGTGCTGTCGCACGCCGTGATCGAGCACGTGGCGGACGCGCCGCTGTATCTGCGCGAATGCGCACGCGTGCTGGCACCGGGAGGGCATGTATTCCTGTCGACCGCGCCATACCTGTCGTTCGCCGGCGCGCACCTGCCCAGGCTCAAGGTGCAAGTGCCGCTGCACCTGATGATCGGACGGCGGGCCGCGTTCGGCACGTTCCGCTTCCTCGCCCGACACGCGGCGTGGACGCTCAAGGAGCCGGCCCACGAGAATTCGTTCATCAAGGCCGCGCGGCGGGGCGAAGTCAAGCACGACGATCTGCTCGAGAAGGTCCGGGTCTCGAGGCTCAGGCGGCAAATCGCGGACGCCGGGCTGCGAGTGGTAAGAGAAGAGCTGCACGTCACGGCAACCGTCCGGCGGCTGCCCGCGGCCCTGGGCCGCTGGCTGCGCGACAGCGCGCTGACGCAGGACGCGCTGATCAGTAACATGGAGTACGTGCTGGCTCGTGGACCAGCACACGAGTAATGGCCGAGATCGATCGCTATCGTGCGGAAGATCGGCGCGTCGTCGACGCCCTGTATCGCCGTGTGTTCGGCCACGACGCGGCCGAAGCCAGCCGGCTCCGGTGGGACTGGCAGTACCTGCGCAACCCGAACAACCCGCGCGGCGAGCCCGAGATCTGGATTGCCCGCGAGGGCCCGGCCATCGTCGGCCAATACGCGACGATGCCCGTGCAGGTGACGCTCGGTGGCCGCCAAGTGCGCGGCTCGTGGGGCATGGACGTCATGGTCGCGCCGGAACGACAGCGGCAGGGCCTCGGCGAGGTGCTCTTCCGCACCTGGGATCGCAACGTCGGCGCCTCGCTCGGCCTGGGCCTGTCCGAGTCGTCGTACCGACTGTTCAACAAGCTCCGTTGGCCTGACGTCGGTCCGCTGCCGTGCCTGGTCAAGCCTTTGACGCGGCGGGCGCTCCGCATCCCGACCTGGCCGGTGGGCGTGAACCGTCTGGTGTCGGCGGTGACCCTTCCGATCGTGAAGATCGTGGCGCGCACGAGACCGCTCGGGGCCGAAGTGCGGCTGATCCAGCGCTTCGACGAGAGCTTCACCGAGCTGTGGGAGTCGCTCGCGCCGAAGTTCGACTTCGCGGTCAGACGGGACGCCGCCTACCTGAACTGGAAGTTCGTGTCTGCGCCGCACATCCGCTACGTCATCGCCGCGCTGAGGCGGGACGACCGCAACGTCGGCTACGCCGTCTACCGGCACTTCGGCGAGCCGCGCGGGCGGGTGACGGTACTGGTGGACTTTCTCGTGGATCCCGACGATGCTGCGGGCCTTGGGACCTTGCTCGGCTGGATCGATCGCGAGGCGCGCCAGGCGGACTCCGACAAGATTCGCACGTTTGCCATGCACGCGGGGTTCCGGCGCGTGCTCAAGCGGGCGGGCTATTTCCAGGTCAAGTCGACGGTGCAGTTCGTCGTCAAGGTCAACGGCATCGACGTCGCGCCATCGTTCTACGAGGACACCGATCGCTGGCATGTCACGCTCGGAGACTCGGACCAGGATCGGTGATGCATCTTCTGGTCGGAATCGACACCGAGGGCGACAATCAGTGGGACGCGGCGGCTCGAACGAACCAGACGTTCGAGAACATCTACGCGCTCCCGCGGCTCCACGCACTCTTCGCCCGGCACGGCGTGCGTCCCACCTACGTCATCACGCATCCGGTCGCGACCGACCCCCGGTCCGCGGACGTGCTGCGACAGCTCGTCGCCGGCGGCGACTGCGAGATCGGCGCGCACCACCACGTCTGGGAAACACCGCCGTGCTCGCCCGATGACGTGCGGCGGCACGCGTACGCCTCGACTCTTCCCAGACGCCAGTTCGAGGATCAGCTCGCCGCATTGACGGATGCGATCGCTGGCGCGGTGGGAATGCGGCCCGTGTCCTACCGGTCGGGCCGCTTCGGCTTCTCGTCCGATCATGTTTCGGCGCTCGAACGGCTGGGCTACCTCGTCGAATCGAGCGTCGCCCCGCTCTTTTACGAAGCCCACAAAGGCGGGCCCGAGTTCGTCGAGGCACCGCTCACTCCGTACTTCCTCGCCTACGACAGTGCCACGCGCGCCGGCACCAGCAATCTGCTCGAAGTGCCGGTCAGCGCTGCGCTGAATCGGTGGCTGCCGAAGCGTCTCCAATACGCGTATGCGCGGGCGCCGCGGCCGTACACGACCAAGCGACTGCTCCGCATCCTCGGCCTGCTGCGGCTGCGGTGGCTCCGGCCGTCCTATTCGTCGCTGGAAGACATGATGGGGCTGGCGCGCGACCTCGCGCGCGGGGGCGAGCCGGTGCTCAACCTCCTCTTCCACTCGAGCGAGGCCATCGTGGGCGGCAGTCCCTACAATCGAACCGAGGGCGAGCTCGACGCGTTCTGCGATCGACTGGAGAGATTCCTGACGTTTGCGACGAACGACCTCGGCGCCGAGCCGGCCACATTCGCCGAGTTCCGCGCGCGTTACTGTGCGTGAGGGCGCGGATTGTCAGTGCGTGGATCACGGGGACGCGGATCGCGGGGATTGGTTTCCGGGACGCGGATCTCGCGGACCTCACGGATCACGGGACGCGGATCACGCGGATCACAGGTTACGGGACACGGATCTGGCGGATCGCCGATCTTCGAACACGGGGATGGGGATGCAGCTGAAGCGGCAAACACGACTGCACACTATGATCGAACCGTCTGGGAACGGTCAGTGACCGAGGGATCGCGAGATTCGCGTCCCGGAATCCGTGAGATCCGCGTGATCCGCGTCCCGTGATCCGTGAGACCCGCCGCGCGATCCGCGTGATCCGCGTCGATCCGTCGATCCACCGCGTCCTGTGACCGTGAGATCCGCGTGATCTGCGTCCCGTGATCAGTGAAGATCCGCGTGATCCGAGTTCGTGATCCGCGATCCATGTCCCGAGTCCGCGTTACCTGACGCACCATCGAAGGTGAATCTGAATTGCACATCGTTCACGTGACCCCGCACCTGCCGCCGGACCAGGCCGCCAACGCGCTGCTTCCGTGGCAGCTCGGGTTGTGGGCGGCGGAGGCGGGGGACACGGTCGAGTACGTGGCGCATCCGCCCCGGGCTGGCCAACCGGCAACGCTCCCCGGAGCGGCACTCTGGGTCCCGCGCCGCACGGACGGCGTCATCGCGCGGACGCTGCGCCTCGGAGCACTGCTCGCCTCCCGGCGCATCCAGCAGGCGCTCGAGCCCGCGATCGACCGCGCAGACGTGGTGCACGTGCACAGCAACGGCCTGCTCGCCGAGCTGGCGGTCCTGCTGTCGCGTCGGCGTGGCAAGCCGGTCGTGCTCACCCTCTACGGAACGGAAGTCTGGCACTATGCGCCCAAGCGCTTCGGGCCGGACCTCTTCACACGGGCGTATCACGCGGCCTCGGCGGTCACCTTCTACAGCGAGCGCCTGCTCGGGCGCGCCGGCGAGCTCGGCTTGACGCGGCGGCACATGCAGACGATCTATCCGCCGGTCGGCCCGCAGTTCTCGTGGCACGGTGACGGCGCCCAGGCCGCGGCGCGCGAGTCGCTCGGCATCACCAACCGTCACCTGCTGGTGAACGTGAAGCGGCTGCACCCGCTCGCCGGTCAGCGGTACCTGATCGAGGCCATGAACGAGGTCATCCGCACGCATCCCGACACGCGGCTGGTGATCTGCGGAACGGGCGTGCTCCTCGACGAGCTCCAGGCGGCCGCGCGATCGGCCGGCGTCGAACGTCACGTCACGTTTGCGGGGCTCGTGGATAATGCCGTCGTGGCCCGCTACTGCGCCGCCGCCGATCTCTTCGTGCTGCCGTCGATTCTCGAGGCACTGCCGACGGTCGCCGTCGAAGCGCTGGCGTGCGGGACGCCGGTCATCTCCGCCGATAATCCCGGCGGGCTCGAGCTCAACGATGTCTTCGGCCGCGACGTGTCCATCGTCGCGCGCGAGCAGCCGCTGCCGCTGGCGCGAGCCATCGTGGCCTTCCTGCTCGAGAAGCGCCGGACGGATCGGGAGACGCGCGACACAATCGAGCGTGAGTTCCGTCCGAACGTCGTCGCGGGAAAGTTCCGAGCGCTGTACGACGACGTGACGGCGAGGGCCGACGCCTGATGCCATGATGATCTGAAGGGCCGTCGCCTCCGCGGCCCGCCACTGGACGCCATCCCGCGCGTGTGGGAGAATCCACTCCTTGATGACCGTCGTCTGACGATGCGTTGTCAACCAAGTCCCCCAAAGACCGCGCGTTTCCAGAATGCCTCGCCCGATCTCACGCGCTCTCGCCACCGCAATCGTTGGCGGGCTGGCCGGGTGGTTGTGTCTCGTGGTGACGTTTGCCAGGCACCCGGCCTTCGCGCTCGAGATGGATCGCGATCTCCCTCGTCTGACTTCCGGCTTCTACCCGGTCGAGAGTCTGGGTGAGACGTTCGCCTGGACCTCGCCTCGGGCCTCCCTCAGGCTGCCCGGCCTCGATCGCCGATCTGCCTGGCTGTGCTCGGTCCGCCTTCGCGGCGGGCGTCCCGACCAGTTTCCCCAACCCATTGTCGACATCGCGGCTGACGGAATCACGTCGGCAAGACGTGCGGCGACGAACGAGTATCAGGACGTTGAGGTCGAAGTCCCGCCGCGATCGAATGCACCCGGTCTTACGCTCACGATTGCCAGCGCACCAACGTTCAGCCCAGGCGTAACGGACCCGCGCGAACTTGGCGTCCAGGTGGACAGGCTGGCCTGCCGACCAGGGGGCGAGCGCATGGTGATGCCACCGCTGCGAGCGATCATGGCCGCCTCCATGGGCGGCGCGATCTTCGGTGCGGCCCTTGGTCTGATGGGACCAGGGCTCCTGTCGGCGATTGGCGGGACCCTTCTGCTTGCAATCGCCCAGACGGTGCCACTCAGCACCGGACTGGGGCCCTACAGCGCGTACCAAGACGACGTGGTCTGGATTGCCATCTGGACGACAGTGCCCATCGTTCTGGGCGTGATGAGTATCGAGCGCTGGAGGAAACAGCCGCTACATCCGGCGGCGCGAGTCGTCCTGCTGTTCTCGGGCGCCGTCCTTTACCTGAAGCTGCTCGCGCTGCTCCATCCGTCCAAGCTGATCGTGGACGCCGTATTCCACGCCCATCGATTCGACTGGGTGCTGGCGGGTCGCTACTACTTCACCCAGCCCATGCCAGACGGCGTTCAGTTTCCGTACGCCATCGGGCTGTATGTGTTCGCCGCCCCTTGGTCGGCCGTTACGCGCGACCACGTGGAGTTGCTCCGAATTGTTGTCTGCGCGTCACAGGCTATTGCAGGCGCGCTCCTCTATCCCATGGTTGCTCGCACGTGGACGAATCGGGGCACGGCCGCTGCGGCCGTGGTGCTCTTTCACCTCGTACCGCTCCCGTACGTCATCATCGGCAATGCCAACCTGACGTATGCCTTCGCCCAGTCGGCTGCGCTCGTGACGGTGGCAGCGGCGACGGTCTGGACGCTCGGATCGCGCGACGTCTTACAGTTGGCTGGCCTCTTCGTGCTGGCCTCACTGGCGTGCCTTTCGCACGTCGGCATGTTCCCGGTGCAGCTTCTGACTCTCCTCTCAATCGCAGTCCTCTACCGCTGGGGCGGCGGCGCCATATTCGCCGCGCCTGCGCGCGCGGTGTTTCTCGCGACGGTGCTCGCCGCCGGTTTTTCCGTGGTGGCGTACTATGGACAGTTCGGCGAGGTGTACAAGACACTCGATCGCGTTCGCGGACGAGCCAGCAGCTCGGTGGTGCTGCCGAACGTGGAGCAACCAGCAGGCGACACAGCCAGACCGACGCCGACGGTCATGTCACTCGGCGAGCGCGCCGCACGTGCAGGAGGACTCGGGGTGAGAGCGGTCGGCTGGCCGATCTTCTTGCTCGCCCTGGTTGGAGCGTGGCGGCTCTGGATCCGCGGCGCGCGCGATCGTCTCGGCCTGGTGCTCGTGGCGTGGGGCGTGACGTGTGTGGTGTTTCTCGTATTCGCGGTTTCAGTGCCAGTCGACCAGCGCTTTGAGCGCTACACCGACGAATTCATCAGTCGCGTCTACGATTCGACGGCGCCTGCCGCTGTCATTCTCGCCGCGCACGGTGCGCTGTGGGCGTGGAGCGCCGGGCTCGTGCCGAGGATTGCCGCGGCTGGCTTGCTGCTCGCCGCTGGCGTCGGTGCCGTGCAGTCGTGGATAGGCTGGCTCCAGTAGGGTGCAGAGTGTCCCGGAGGACGCGATCCCACGCGATTCGAGGAACCGCTGTCTCTCCCCTCGCATGTTTGTGAGATACCCTTGGGATCATGACCTTCATCGAACGAATCAGTCAGGACATCGCCAACGCCATGCGGGCGAAGGACCCGTTGCGCCTCGGCGCGCTGCGGATGGCCAAGGCCGCCTTGATGAATCAGGAAGTCCAGAAGGGTCGCCCCCTCGACGAGGCGGAGTCGCAGCAGGTGATGACCTCGCTCATCAAGCAGCGGCGCGATTCGATCGAGCAGTTCCGCAAGGGCGGGCGCGATGATTTGGCGGACAAGGAAGCTGCTGAGATTACGACGCTCGAGACCTACCTGCCGGCGCCGATCGATGCCGCCGGGCTCGAGCGCATTGTCGACGAGGTCGTCACCGAGCTCGGCGCGAGCGGGCCGAAGGACCTGGGCCGCGTCATGAAGGGCGTCATGCCGAAGCTGGCAGGACAGGCGGTGGACGGCAAGGCAGTCACCGAGCTGGTCAAGCGCCGGCTGGGATGAAAATGGGCCAAACTTTTCCCGCTACCGCCCGTCTAAACAGTTTGAAAGGCACGCACAGGCCTCTCATCCATCCTCCATCAGGCTTCTGCCGCGAGGCAGAAGCCTTTTTGTACGCGTTGTTTCACTTCTGAGACGCGGTCCGTCCAGATCGTCCGCATCCGAACGGCTGTGATGTACGCTGGACAGCTCATGCAGGCCTTGCCGAGCCGGTTACCGGCTCCCCTGCTGAACCGCTTGCGAAAACCCCTGCTAAAGAGATGAGCTCCCGCCTGGCCCGCTCGGCGGGCCTCATCGGCATCGCCACGATGGCGAGCCGCCTGCTGGGCGTGGTCCGAGAGATCGTCCTGGCCGCACTGTTCGGTGCGTCGGCAACCCCAGCCATGGACGCATTCAACGTCGCGTTCCGGGTGCCCAATCTCGTCCGCGATCTGTTCGCGGAAGGCGCCATGACCGCGGCGTTCGTACCGACGTTCACGCGGACCCTGCAGTCGCAGGGTCGCGAAGCGGCCTGGCGGCTGGGCAACCTCGTCATCAACGCCCTGCTCGTCGTCACCACGGTGCTCGTCGTGCTCGGCATCGTCTTTGCCGAACCGATCACGAGAGCGATCGCGTCCGGTCACATGGTTGAGGTCGGCCTGCGGTTCCTCGGATTCGCGCGACAGAGTGCTGTTCCGGAGGGGTTCACCGCCGTTCCCGGCAAGCTGGAGCTTACGACCCAACTGACGCGGATGATGATGCCCTTCCTGACGACCGTGGCCGTGGCGGTCGCGGTGATGGGCATGTTGAACG
This sequence comes from uncultured Acidobacteriota bacterium, assembly GCA_963776315.1. GTDB lineage: Bacteria > Acidobacteriota > Vicinamibacteria > Vicinamibacterales > 2-12-FULL-66-21 > DATBJJ01. The sequence goes on along the minus strand of CAVZMJ010000015.1, from coordinate 279,872 downwards.
CGCTCCACCGCTTCTTCCTCCCGGCGCTCTCGCCGGCGATGTTCAACGTGGCCACGATTCTGTGCGCGTTCCTGCTCGTCCCGCTGATGCCGGCTCTCGGCCTGCCGCCGATCGCCGCCATTGCATTGGCCACCGTGCTCGGGGGAATCGGCCAGATCGCGATTCAATGGCCTGCGCTGCGGAAGGAGGGCTTTCGCTACCGGCCGATCCTCAATTTCCGCGATCCTGGCGTCCGCGAAATCCTGCGCCTGATGGGCCCGGGCACACTTGGTCTGGCCGCGGTACAGATCAACGTGCTCGTCAACACGTCCCTCGCCACGACCGAGCCGCAGGGCGCCGTCTCGTGGCTGCAGTATGCGTTCCGTCTGATGTATCTGCCGATCGGGCTCTTCGGCGTGTCGATTGCGACCGCTGCGCTGCCGGATCTCTCGAAGCACGCGGCCGCCGACGATCGCGACGCGATGCGCCGTACCATCTCGAGCGGCCTGCGGATGATGCTGATGCTGAACGTTCCGGCGACGATTGGACTGATCGTGCTGGCCCATCCGATCGTAGAGTTGTTGCTCGAGCGCAACATGTTCACTGCGGACGACACAGCCGCAACTGCGGCGGCGCTGATCTTCTACTCACCCGGACTCCTGGGCTACTCCGCCGTCAAGATCGCGTCGCCGAGCTTCTACTCGATGGGCGACAGCCGCACGCCGGCCGCCGTCAGCGTGGCGAGCATCGGCGTCAATCTCGCGCTCAACATCATGCTCGTCAGGGTGATGGGGTTTCGAGGTCTCGCGCTCGGCACGGCGATCGCCGCGATGTTCAACGCGAGCACCCTGCTGTACCTCCTCAGCCGGCGGCTCGACGGTCTCGACGGGCGGCGCATCGCGGTCTCGTTGGGAAAGATACTGGTCGCCTCGGTCCTCATGGGCGCCGCCTCGTATTTCGCGGCGCAATGGCTTGCCGACTTTCTGCCGGGTAGAGACTGGTACTGGAGGGCGGTACGCGTGTCCACGGCGATCGGCGCCGGCGTGCTCGTGCTCATGGGATCGGCCCGGCTGCTGGCAATCGCCGAATTCAACGACGCTGTGAAGAGCGTTACCCGGCGACTGGGCCGCCGCTGACGTGCCGCGCTTCAAACTTCACCCGACCATTCTGCTGATGGCCAGCGCCCACATCATGGTCGATGGCTACGGGAACATCTACGCCCCGCTGCTGCCGCTCCTCAAGCCGAAGCTCGGCCTCTCGCTCTTCGCCGCGGGCCTCCTGACGATGTGCTTTCAGATCGCCGCCTCGGTCGCCCAGATCGGCTTCGGCCGGCTCGCCGACCGGTGGCGCCCACGGCTGCTGGTCATGATCGGTCCGATCATTTCCGTGTCGGTGCTGAGCTTCATCGGCGTCGCCCCGTCGACCGCGATGCTGGCGATTATTCTCATCGCCGGCGGACTGGGCGCGGCCGCGTTCCACCCGCCGGCGGCGGCCCTCGCCCACCGGCTCGGCGGCGACCGGCCGGGACTGGCGATGTCGGTCTACATCACGGGCGGCACCCTCGGCTTTTCGTTCGGCCCGCTGATGTTCGCGCCGTTCGCCGAACGCTTCGGGCTGGCGTGGACGCCTCTCCTCGCGCTCCCCGGTCTCGTCGTCGTCGCCTTCTTCCTCACCCGCGTGCCGCCGATGCCGCTCCACCCATCGTCGAGCGGCGGACTTCGCACGCTTCGACCGTATGCGAAGCCGCTTGGTCTCCTCTACGTCATCGTCGTGCTGCGCACCATGACGGCGATCTCGTTCGCGACCTACATGCCGTTGATGCTCACCGGGCGGGGGCTGAGCGTCAGCCAGGCTGGAACGGCGGTCGCGATCTACCTGTTCGCCAGCGGCCTCGGCGGGTTCTTTGGTGGTCCGACCGCCGATCGTTTCGGTGCCAGGAAAGTGATCGCCCTGTCGCTGGTCCTGGCCACTCCCTTCCTCGTGGTCGCTCCATTCCTGTCGGGATGGCTCTTCATCGCGATGGTTGCCCTCGGTGGGTTCTTCCTGCAGTCGACGCTGCCCGTGAACGTCACGTTCGCGCAGGCACTGGCGCCGGTGAGCGCCGCGACCGTTTCCTCGATCATGATGGGGTTCGGGTGGGGCACCGGCGGCCTCAGCGTACCGCTCGTGGGTATGATCGCCGATCGCATCGGCATCGAGCCGACGCTATCCGGCCTAGCGATCGTGCCGCTCGTGGCGGCCGCGTTCGCGCTGCCGCTGCCCTCCGGCGCACGGGTAGAAACGCCCGCCAGGCCAGCTGATCTGGCGGTTGCCGAGGCGGACCGCTGAAGCCCGTGTGGTACGATAGCCATCGGAACGCCGGCTGATGTCCCGCTACGCCCCTTCTTCGATCAGCTACTCCTTCGGTCCGGGACCGATTACCTTCGCCGTCAAGTGGATCATCATCGTCAACGTGGCGGTGTTCGTGGTCACGACCGTCGCGTGGCCGTCAGCAATCGGGTATTTCGGACTGATCCCGGAGCGCGTGATCGAGCGTGGGTGGATCTGGCAGCTCGTCACCTACATGTTCCTGCACGGCGGGGCGCTGCACATTCTCTTCAACATGCTCGGCATCTGGATGTTCGGCGTCGAGCTCGAGCGGCGATGGGGCACGCGGTTCTTCGTCCAGGTACTTCGCCGTCAGCGGGATCGGCGGCGGGCTCACGTTCCTTCTGATCTCGCTGCTCCCGTTTCAGGCGACCGCCATCACTTACTTGACGCCGGCCGTGGGCGCGTCAGGTGCGCTCTTCGGATTGCTGCTCGCGTTCGCCATCTACTACCCCGAGCGCCCGATCATGCTGCTGCTGGTCTTCGTTCCCGCACGTGTGTTCGTGATGATCTACGGCGGCTTCGCCCTGCTCAACACCTTCCAGCCGAGCCGCGGCGTGGCTGACGCGGCTCATCTCGGCGGCATGGTCTTCGGCTACTTGTATCTGAAGGGCGGCGGCGGCCTCACCGCCGAGCTCAAGTACCGCTATCTCAAGTGGAAGATGAACCGCTTGCGCCGCAAGTTCGACGTCTACTCGGGCGGGCGGTCAGATTCAAAAGGCCGCATTCACTGATTCGCGCCACAGCAGATCCCGTCAGAGACGGTCTGGTCGCGGAGCGTCACACACACCGGTTGAACCACTCGAGTTGACACTCTGAGCGGGTGGCGCCTTGCGGGGCCGCCCCACCCGCGCGCCCTCGACACGCTCGGGACGCCCTGAGCTTGTCGAAGGGCGCAGGCGCCTCTCCCGTCGACGTGGCTTTTGGCGCCGAGGACGGGGTCCCCGCCGCGCACGCTTGCGCGGTGGGGTGTGAGGACGGGGTCCCCGCCGCGCACGCTTGCGCGGTGGGGTGTGAGGACGGGGTCCCCGCCGCGCACGCTTGTGCGGCGGGGTGTGAGGACGGGTGCGGCTGCCGGGCGACCCGCCGCCGCCCTTCGGGCTTTGGCGAGGTCTCGCCGAAGCGCTTGCGCGAAGGCGGACAGGGCCCGCGATCACGTCAACTCACTAGGTTGAATCTTGCGCGCCAGCTACTTGTGGAAATACGTGTCAGTATGATCGAGCCAGTCCTGGCGGATGGGGCTGAAGACGTCGAGCTCGAACGTATCATCGAGCGCTTCGGCCTGGTGTTCCACCCACGACGGGATGTGCAGCACTTCCCCTTCGCGCAGCGTAATCTCCTCGCCTCCCACGAGAAACTTCATCGCGCCCTGGAGCACGTAGGTCATCTGCTCGCTCTCGTGAGAGTGCATCGGCACGAGCGCGCCCTTCTTGAGATAGATCTGCGCCACCATCTCGCGGTCTCCGGTGACGATCTTCCGCGAGATCATCTCCGTCACCTTCTCGAGGGCTATCTCGTCCCATCGGTGCAGTCGAACTGTCGGCGCGCTCATCTGGAGTCCTTCCGGGTGGGATGCGGGACTGAAAGAGCCGGGATTATAGCACCCGGAATGGATGGCCACCCGCCCGCGAGACCCCTGTTTCCGGAACAAATCTCCGGTCTGGACGGGAGGACCGCCCAAGGGCGGCAATGCCGGTCTGGATGCTATAATCTGGCGTTCGGCCGGCGAAGAAACTGAGGGGAAGGGGACGCTCCAGGCATGAAAGGTTCGGCCGTCTCGAACGGCAGGAGCACAGAGCTACAACGCGACGCGGTCAGCCCACTCGACACCCACGGGCTCAGCCGCGAGGATCTTCTCCGAGCCTATCGGACGATGATCCTGTCCCGCCGGATCGACGACAAGGAAATCCAGCTCAAGAACCAGAGCCTGATCTTCTTTCAGATCAGCGGCGCCGGGCACGAGGCGGTGCTCGTTGCCGCGGGCATGCAGCTCAAGCCCGGCTACGACTGGTTCTACCCCTACTATCGCGACCGTGCGTTCTGCCTGACCGTCGGCATGACGCCCTACGAGATGCTGCTCGCCGCGGTCGGCTCGAAGGACGATCCCGCATCGGGCGGCCGCCAGATGCCATCGCACTGGGGCCACAAGCAGCTGAACATCGTGTCGCAGTCGAGCCCGACCGGCACCCAGTGCCTCCAGGCCATCGGCTGCGCGGAAGCCTCCCTCCTGTACGAACGGGTCACGGCCATCGAGGGACGAGAGTCACGTTTCCATCGCGACGAGGTCACCTACGTCTCGGTCGGCGACGGCTCGACGAGCGAAGGCGAGTTCTGGGAATCGCTCAACTCCGCATGCCTGGGCCACCTGCCGGTCGTGTACCTGGTGGAAGACAACGGGTACGCGATCTCGGTTCCCGTCGAGGTGCAGACGGCCGGCGGCGACATCTCCCGTCTCGTCTCGTCGTTCCCCGGTCTCTCGGTGCAGAGCGTCGATGGGACAGACTTTCTCGCGAGTTATCGCGCCTTGTCGGATGCGATTGCCTACGCGCGCGCCCGCAAGGGTCCGGCGCTCGTACACGCAAAGGTGATTCGCCCGTACTCGCATTCGCTCTCCGACGACGAGAAGTTGTACAAGACGCCGGTCGAGCGCGCGGAAGAGTCGACGCGCGACCCGATCGTCAAGCTCGCCGAGCTCCTCAAGGCCGAGCAGCTCGTCAACGAGGAAGAGCTCGCAGCCATTCGTCACGACGTCGACCGCGAGGTGAACGACGCCGCCGAACGAGCGGTGCACGCGCCCAAGCCCACGCCGGACACGGTCTCGTTGTACGTCTTCTCGCCCGACATCGATCCGACGTCAGACGCGTTCGCCACTCCCGCGGCGCCCGAAGGTCGTTCCGACACCATGGTCGCGGCCATCAACCGCACGCTCAAGGACGAGATGGCCCGCGACCCGCGGATCGTCGTCTTTGGCGAGGACGTGGCCGACTGCAGCCGGTCGGACGCGCTTGCAGCGGTCTCGGGCAAGGGCGGCGTCTTCAAGGTCACGCACGGCCTGCAGCGGACGTTCGGCAGCGACCGGGTCTTCAACTCTCCGCTCGCCGAGGCCAACATCATCGGCCGCGCCACCGGCATGGCGACGCGCGGCCTCAAGCCCGTCGTCGAGATTCAGTTCTTCGACTACATCTGGCCGGCGATGATGCAGATCCGCGACGAGCTCACGATGTTGCGGTACCGGTCGAACAATACGTTCTCGTGCCCCATCGTCATTCGCGTGCCCATCGGCGGCTACCTGCGTGGCGGGGCGCCGTATCACAGTCAGTCCGGCGAGAGCATCTTCGCGCACTGCCCCGGCATCAGGATCGTGTTTCCCTCGAACGCGCAGGATGCTGCCGGCCTCTTGCGGACGTCGATCCGGTGCGACGACCCCGTGCTCTTCCTCGAGCACAAGCATCTCTACCGGCAGACCTACAACAAGGGCGAGTACCCGGGCGCCAACTACATGGTGCCGTTCGGGAAGTCGGCCGTCCGCCGCGAGGGCGAGGACGTGGTCGTCATCACCTGGGGCGCACTGGTGCAGCGCTCGCTGCTCGCGGCGCAGCAGGCGGAAAAGGACGGCATCAGCGTCATGGTGATCGACCTGCGCACGATCATGCCGTTCGACTGGGCGACGATCGCCTCGGCGGTCGCCGCGACCAACCGCGTGGTCATCGCCCACGAGGATCAGCTGACCTGCGGCTTCGGCGCCGAGCTGGCGGCACGCATCGCCGGCGATCTCTTCCCGCACCTCGATGCACCCGTGCGGCGCGTCGCCGCGCTGGACACACCTGTCGCCTACTTCCCCGACCTCGAAGAGGCGATCCTGCCGCAATCGGCCGATATCCTCAAAGCGATCAAGGAAACGGCCGCTTATTAATGCTGAACGTCGAATGCTGAATGCTGAAGTAAATGCTGATTCCTACTTCACTTCAGCATTCAGCACTCATCATTCAGCATTGCGTGGTGGTTGCGATCGCCGTGACGAGTGCGGCGGCGACCACAACCACGCTCCAATCGGTCGGCGGCCTGCCCGCGCACATCGCCGGACGTTTCACCGAGCTCACGCTTTGCCGTCAGAAGACCGACGGCACCTTCATCGTGTTCGACCGCCGGTCGCATACTGTGTTCAGCATCGCGCCGGGCGCCGACGAGCCGCGCGAGATCGTCCAGATCGGCGCCGAGCCCGGACGGATTCTCCGGCCTTACGCGTTCGATCTGGCGGCCGACGGTACCTTCGTCGTCGCGGACGCGCCCGGAGGGCGCGGGCGTGTCCAGTTCTTCGTGGCGTCTGGGTCTCGGCTGGGGGGATTCGCCCTGCCCGGCCGCGAGGTCCCGCTCGTGACGTTCGACGGGCTGGTGCTGAGCGGTCTGGGATCACTCGTCTACAGCGGCCGGGCGATCTTCGTGAGCCGGCCCGAGAGCGGATCGCTCGTCACCGAGCTTGGCGTCGACGCGGTCTCGGCGCGCACCTTCGGCGAGCTGCGCGGCACGGGACACGAGCAGGAGCGAGATCTCCACCTGGCGCTCAACAGCGGGCTCGTCGTGATCAATCCCGAGGGCGGTTTCTACTTCGTGTTCGTCGCAGGCATCCCGGCCTTCCGCAAGTACGACGCGGCAGGCGTGCTGCTGTTCGAGCGGCACATCGAGGGCGCCGAGCTCGACGAGTACATGCGCAACCGCCCGACGACGTGGCCGAGGCGAAAGACGGCTGACGGCGAGATGCCGGCCGTGCGTCCCATCGTCCGCGCCGCGGCGGCCGACGCGAGTGGGAACCTGTGGGTTTCCCTGGATGTGCCCTACACCTTCGTGTACGATCGCACTGGAGACAAACAGCACGTCGTGCAGTTCAGGGCCGCCGGTCTCATGGCCCCGACCAACCTGTCGTTCACGCAAACCGGCCGCCTCCTCGCGACACCCGGGTGCTTTCTGTTCGACCCCCGCACCGCAACGGACCGCAGAAGTCCCTGAACCTCTGGGTGACACGCGAGCACGGACAGCGCCGTCAAACGCGGGCAGATTAGCCGCGAAGCCACTGCCATGCCGACGGCCAGGAATAGGTCTAGAATGGCCACGGCGACTGCAGACGAGGTTCGACATGCGAACTGCGCACCCAATCGTGCTCGCGGCGATCCTGACGGCCGGCGCGACGCTCGCGTCTGAACAGCAGCCCGCGCCTCCGCCCTCACCGCAGGAGCCTTTCAGGACCGGCGTGGACCTGGTTCATGTCGACGTCTCCGTCCTCGACCGGAATGACCGGCCCGTGCCGGGACTGACCGCCGCGGACTTCTCCATCCGGGAGAACGGCAAGCCCCAGCGCGTGGTCGCGTTCCTTCCGATGGAGGTGCCGGCGCCGGTGCCGGTTACTGCCGCCTGGATGCGCGACGTCGGGCCGGACGTGGTCACCAACGCGCTGGACACTCGACGCCTGGTGGTCATCCTGATGGACGACGGCAACACGTCGGTCGGACAAGGTGAATCCAGAATCGCCCGCGACGTCGCGCGCTCCATCGTCGACGGTCTCGGGTCGGCAGATCTTGCCGCCGTGATGTTCACGTATCGTGGCCAGGCTCAGAACTTCACCGCCGACCGCCAGCAATTGCTTGCAGCGGTGGAGTCCTTCGCGCCACGCAACCTGACACAGGAATCGACCGTTCAAGAATACGGCCCCCCCGTGGTATCCAAACCGTTTGGCTGCCTACTGAAACACGGGGGGTGCACGGTTGACGCGCTCAAGAACATCGCGACGTTCCTGCAGACTGCCCCGCCAGGCCGGAAGCTCGTGTTCTATGTCGGGTCCGATCCCGGCCTTTCGGTCGGCGGCGATCCGAACAACCAAATCGTCGCGGTCATGGACATGTTCCGGGCGCTCCAGCGAGCGAACGTGTCGGTCAACGCGTTCGATGCGGCAGGACTCCAGACATTTGCCGCAGTCGCAAGCGATCGCTCCTGGCAGGCCGCAGGCTCGCGATTGGAGACTGCCAGGGTCAACCAGGACAACGTGCGGATCCTTGCAGAGAACACCGGGGGACGCGCGTTCACGGATACGAACGAGCCGGAAACGCAAGTGTCGCAGGTCTTTCGACGGAACAGCTCGTACTACCTGATTGGGTTTCAGTCGTCGGATCCGAAGACCGATGGACGGTTCCGCAAGATCGAAGTGAAGGTCAATCGACCGGATGTCGAGGTGCGGACGCGCAGCGGGTACTACGCCAACAAACGACAGGAACCGAAGGCGAACACGCCCGTCAACGCGATCGAGGCGGCCCTCGCAGGCGGCATTCCGACGCTCGATCTACCCGTCCAGCTGAACGTCGCGATGTTCGCCACACCAGGTCGTCGAGAAGCCTCGGTTGTCGTCACGGCGGGACTCACCCAGAGGACGGATCTCGCTGCCGAACGAGTTACGGTCACGGCCGCGGCGTTCGACGCGCAGTGGACGGAGCGCGGACGTTACGAGCAGACGTTCGAACTTCCCGCCCGCTCGTCTGAACTCGGCAGCCAGTTGTACGACGTCCACGCCAGACTGCCACTGCCGCCGGGCCGTTACGAGGTGCGGCTGGCCGTGGAAAGCGGTGGACGCACGGGCAGTGTGATGAGAGATGTCGACGTTCCCGACTTCGCCAGCGAAGAGCTCTCGCTCTCGAGCGTGCTCCTCGAACGTACGCCGGCGATTACGATCAAGAACGGCGTACTCGAGGACGTCGTCCCGGCACTCCCCACCACCGCGCGCACGTTCGCGCAAAGCGATCGGGTGACCGCCTTCGTCAGAATCTATCAAGGTGGCAAGAAGACGCTCGCGCCCTCGTCGCTCACGACGCGAATCGTCGACGCCCGCGATGCCACCGTATTCGAACAGACCACTGATCTCGGAGCGGAGCGATTCGCCCGACAGCGTGGTGCGGATCACGCGATCGAATTGCCGCTGACGCGTCTGGCGCCAGGAGAGTACCTGTTGCAAACCGAGGCCGTGGCGGGGACCAATCGAGCGCGTGGGCTCGTCAGGTTCCGCGTGCGCTAGAGGTCATGACCCCTCAGAACTTGTCCATTTGAGTCAAGTTTTCTCGGGTCAAGACCGCCCCCGCGTCAGCGGGGCGTTATCAAGAATGCGACCTAGCGAGGCGGAGCCTCGTGGGTCTGAGGCGCAGCCTCGCTAGAAATACGCCTCCCCCGACTATGGCACGGGCTTGGTTCGATCCGGCAGGCGTGCAGCATCTGGTTCGGCATCTCGTGCTGCCGAAAGCATCCGCTGCAGTTCGGCTACGAGCGCGTCAGGCAGGCACGGCTTGGTGACAAACGCGTCGCAGCCAGCCTGGCGGGCGCCCTCGGCGTGTCCGGCAAGCGCATGTCCAGTCAGCGCGACAACGGGGATGTGACGAGTCCGCTCGTCGGCCTTCAATCGCCGCGTCGCCTCCCAGCCATCCATCTTCGGCAGCGCCAGGTCCATCAGGATGATGTCGGGCATCAGCTCGCGTGTTTTCTCGAGGGCTTCGAGACCATTGGCGGCCTCGGCCACGCGAAAACCGGAGAACTGCAGGTACGCCACGTACATGTCGCGCGCGTCCTGGTAGTCCTCGACGACGAGCACGAGTGGATTCGGGACGTCCCCCGTGGGTGGCATCATTTGCTTCACCTTCTGCCGGTCGGTGCTGACCGGCGGCGGCGTGGGGTCTATCGCCGCGGTCACGGTCAGTCTGGACCGCAAGATGCTTGGCTCGAGCTCGGACATCACGTCCTCGACGAGGTCGACGATGCTGACGGTCGTCACATTGAGGGACATGCGCCCGGACTCGATGCGCGTGCTGTCGAGCATGTCGTTGATGAGCGCCATTAGGTGCCGCGAGTTCGAGTCGATACGCGACAGGCTCTTCAGCTGCAGTTCGTTGACCGGACCGGAGACACCCTGCAGGAGCATCTGCGTGTGCCCCAGGATCGCGTTGAGCGGCGTCCGGAACTCGTGCGAGATATTCGCAAGGAAATGAGACTCGGGCACAGGCGCCAGCCCAGGCGCGCTTTCCTCGAGTGCCGGGGCGACAGCAGCCGGAGCGGACCGCGGCAAGGCCCGGGCCCTCACCCTTCGGCGCTGCGGCGCTTCCTGCCCGCCCACCTGGTTCTGGCTCTCTCTGTTGTGTCGCCGATTACCTGGTTTCGATTCCACACGCGTCCGTGAACCTGGCCTGCTGCAAGGTCACGGCCAGATGGAAAACCTCAGTTTTCCCGCGATCCTGCGCGCAAATCGTGCTGGAAGTGAATGAAGGAAATGCAGGGCAGTGTCAGCCGGTCGGCGGTCGACCGGGAGAGTGGGAGCCAGGGTGTCACCTGTCGGACACGAAGTGCCCAAGCGAGCGCTCGAAGGCGGCGTCGCGCGCACGGATGCGAAGCTCCTCCGTGAGGAGGGCCGTGAGTGTCTGGTCCCTGAGCGACACGAGCCGGGACGCGCTGCGGTGGCCGCGCACGGAGACTTCAGTCTCGAGACACGTCCGGTGCGCGGCAAGGCGGATGAGGAGCTCCTGCTGGTGGTCCCCCAGCCGGATCTCGTCGATCGGCGTACCGGGCGAGCCGTCGGACAAGCTCCACGGTGAGCCCTTCCCGGAACTGGATGGACGATCGGAGCCAGGCCGCGAAAAGACGTGCAGACATGCGATCCGAGGCGGCGATGGTGAGGCGGGAGAAATCGGCCGTGGCAGCCAGAACCTCAGGGATGTCGAAGAAATGCGCCATGAGTGCCCGCCACTGCGTCAGACGGGCCCAGCGCAGATCGCTGAAGGCGGTGTCCGCGAAAAGGGTCACGGCCCGCGACCAGATCGGCTCCGGCTCATCGTCGTCGAGCACGATCCGGTCGGCGAGGTCTGCCAGACCGTCGAGCGTGTCGGGGCGGCCGCCGCGCCACCAGACGAGCGTCGGCAGGCTCGACAAGCGGAGAGCCGCGACCGCGTTGTTGAAGAAGGCGGGCTGCAGGCCGTGGAGCGCCACAGTATTCCCGGCCACGCGTGCGGGCGGCGCTGGATTGTCGCCTTCCGAGATCAGAATGCCGCGGACCGTGCCGGCATCACCGAGCGCCTGGAGCGCGTCCGCCGCGGCGCCGAGCCGATCGATGGGGCCGACGGCCACGACCGTGGCGACCAGCGCGCGCATGGGCGTGGCACCGCTGGCCTGACACGTTCCGAGAGCCATCGCCTCGCCGATCTTGTTGAACGGCACGTCGGCACCGGCCGGCAGGAGTTCCGAGGACGATGAGCTCACGCGATCCTCCTTTTTCACTGCTCGCGGGGCCCCACCCCCGCTCGCTCTCGCCCTTCGACCTGGCTCAGGGCGACCCTGAGCTTGTCGAACGGGTCGCGCGGCGACTTCCGCCTTCGCCAAGGCTTCGGCGGACCGCCGTAGCTTTAGCGGAGGCTGGTCGCGCCGCGCTCGGGCCGCAGGCGCTCAGCTGTGTCTACAGACTCCGCCAGCGGCGGCCATCTCGCGCCATGAGATCGTCGGCTTCGGCCGGTCCCCACTCCCCCGCCTCGTAAGTCGGGATGTCACCAGGCTGCGCGCGCCAGGCGTCGAGCACGGGCCCGATGAGCGACCATGATGTCTCGACGAAGTCGTGACGGGCGAAGAGCGTCGGATCGCCGAGCATGGCGTCGAGCAGCAGCGTCTCGTACGCTTCCGGCACCTCGCCGCCAAACGTCGTCCCGTACCTGAAGTTCATCATCACCGGCGCGATCTGCATGCGCGTGCCCGGAAGCTTGGTCTCGAACCGCAACGAGATCCCTTCGTCGGGCTGGACGTTGACGATGAGCAGGTTGGGAGCGACCGAGACCTGGCTCGCACGCCTGAAGATCTCGAGTGGCGGGCGGCGGAACTGGATGGCGATCTCGGTCGTTCGTTTCGGCAGACGCTTGCCCGTCCGGAGGTAGAAGGGAACCCCGGCCCAGCGCCAGTTGTCGAGGTTCAGGCGCACGGCGGCGTAGGTCTCCGTCGCCGATGCGGAATTGACGCCCTTCTCGGTACGGTAGCCCGGCACCGCGGCACCGCTCACCCATCCCGCACGATACTGCGCGCGGACCACATGGCCGCCGCCAGGAGGCGTCCGGTCGCCGCCGTTGCCGACAAGGGGCTGCACGGCGAGCAGCGCGTCCATCTTTCGATTGCGGACGCTCTCGGCGTTGAATGCGATCGGCGGTTCCATCGCGACGAGCGACAACACCTGCATCAGGTGGTTCTGCACCATGTCGCGCAGGGCGCCGGCGCCCTCGTAGTATGCCGCGCGGTGCTCGACACCCACGGTCTCGGCAGCGGTGATCTGAACGTGATCGATGTAGCGACGATTCCACACCGGCTCGAACATGCCGTTGCCGAATCGGAACACGAGCAGGTTCTGGACCGTCTCTTTTCCGAGATAGTGATCGATACGATAGACCTGATCTTCGTCGAAGTGCTGGTGCGCGAGATGATTGAGCGCGCGCGCGCTGTCGAGATCCGTGCCGAACGGTTTCTCGATGATGATGCGTCGCCATCCCCGCGGCGGCGCGTCGGCAAGACCCGAAGCACCAAGCTGCTCGATGACCGTCGAGTAGACCGTCGGGGGAATGGCCAGATAGAAAAGCACACCTTCGGCGCCGTTGATCTCGGTCAAGCGCGCCTGCAGACGTTGGTACAACCCGGCATCGTCGGTCTCTCCGGCCACGTAGTACATCCGGCCGGCCAGCGACTCGGCGATCTCGTCTCCACCGCCGTCGGATCCGCCGAACTCCTTCAGGCTGTCGCGGAACTGGGTTCGAAACACCTCGTCGTCCATCGGCGTGCGCGCAATGCCAATGACGGCGAACTGTGCGGGGAGGCGGCCGCGTCGGGACAGTCGATAGATTGCCGGCAGAAGCTTGCGGCGTGTGAGATCTCCCGATGCGCCAAAGATGACGAACGTGGTGGGCCCGGGGGTTGGTTCGATCCGAAGTCCATCATGAAGCGGGTTGCCTAGCATCTCCTCGGATCATACGTCAGTCGTCTGCCGCACCGGCTCTTCCGGTCAGCGTTCACTTCCGCGACGCCAGATATTCCGCGATCGCGTCGAGCTGAGCCGGCGAGAGCCGCTTCCCGAACGACGGCATGTCGGCCAGCGGGTCGATGGCCTCGGGATCTTCGATCCACGTGCGCAGCGTTGCCGCATCCTGTGGCTTGCCGTCTTTGACGGCGGCGTGCGTCAGATCCGGCCCGTCCTTGCCGCCGTCGGCGCCGATCTTGTGGCAGCCCACGCAGTAGCGCGCCCAGACGGTTGCCGCTACTTCAATGTTCGCCGGGTAGCCGGGATAGGGCTGGCGCGAGACGCGCCGGACATAGGCGAGGATCGCGGCCACCTCGCGCTCGCTCCGCGCGGCTGGGGGCTCGCGCAGTCCCGGAGCGATCATCTCGGGATCCGTCACGTGTCCCGAGATCCATTCGGCCCCGCGCGAGAGCGCGATCGACTCGAGCGGATCGGCCAGGCCGGTATCAGCGTGGCACGTCGCGCAGCCGCTGTAGCCGGCGATCGAACGGCCGCCGATCTCCCGAAGCGTCCACTCGTCGGCGGATTCGGTTATCGGCCGATCACGCCATCCGAGCGTCGTCAGACCGACGACCGCCAGCAATCCGGCCATGACGATCAGCATGATCAGCGGTCGACGGCGTGGATCGCGTTCGGGCCCGCGGTCGATCCACGGCAGGAGGGCGAGAAATGCCGCAACGATACCGGGAAGGACGATCGCGCCGAACACCTCCCACCTGCCCGGGAAATACTTCAGCAGCTGGAACAACCCGAGGAAATACCATTCGGGCCGCGGGATGTAGTTGGCATCGGTCGGATCGGCCGGCCCTTCGAGCGGCGGCATGCCGCGCCACGCCATCGCCACCACCGCGAGGAGCACGGCAGAGACCACGACCGTGTCCCGGAACGCCTGATACGGATAAAACGGGAACGGCGCGCCGCGTTTCGGGTGCACGGGACCGGAACTGCCCTGAAGCCGCATCAGCGCGAGATGCGCGACAACCAGGCCCACCAGGAGCGCGGGCAGGAAGATCACGTGCGCGGAGTACCACCGTGTGAGCGTCAGCGCGCCAATCGTCGAGCCGCCCTGGAGCACGGCCGCCATCGCGTCGCCGGCGATCGGCGCCAGCCGCGAAATATTGATCGTCACGACCGTCGCCCAGTACGCGCGCTGATCCCAGGGCAGCAAGTACCCCGTCAGCGAAAACGCGAGCACGAGACCCATCAGCGCCAGGCCCGAGAGCCAGGTGATCTCGCGCGGCGGCTTGTACGACCCGAGGATGACGACCCGCAGGAGATGAAGGACGAGGAACACGACGAGAAAGCTCGCGCCGAAATGATGGAGTCCACGGACGAGGCGTCCGGAGGACGTACTGCTGATGAAGCGCACGCTCTCGTACGCGTGGTCGGGCGTAGGTGCGTAGTAGAGCGTGAGGAACGCGCCCGTGAGCAGCTGGACCGCGATCAGGCCGAGGAGCACGCTGCCGAGTGTGAACGCCCACCCGGTGCCGGCGGGAATCTCCTCGTCGAGCAGCGCGTGGCGCGCCGCGCGGAAGCCAGTGCGCGCATCGAGCCACGACAGGACCCGGGACGTCACACCGCCGCCCGTCACACGCGCACCAGTACGGTTTCGTCGGTCCCCTCGACGCGCGCGTCGATCGTCGTGAGCGGACGCGGCGGAGGTCCGTCGAGCACCTGGCCGCCCACGTCATACAAGCCGCCGTGGCAGGGACACTTGAACTTCTTCGCCTCGCCGTCCCACAGCACCTGGCAGCCAAGGTGCGTGCACGTGGCCGAAAACACTTTGACCTGCTTCGCCCCGTCCCACACGAGGAACACGGTCTCTCGCGCGCGCGCGCGATACCATCCGTCGGCTCGAGGCACCGACAACACGCGCGGTACCGGCACATTGGGCGTCAGGTCGCCAAGCGTCCCGGCTCGAATCCAGCGCTCGGTCGTGGCGCCCCTGGCGGGACGCACGGCAAACACGCCCAGCAAGGCCGAGAGTGCAGCGCCGATGACGGCGACGGTCGCGTTGACGAGGAGGGCGAGTGTCTTGCGTCGGCCCGGTTCTGGAGGGGAAACGGCAGGTGTCGACATGGTCTCCGAAAGACGGTTGCGAACCCGAGGCCATCAACGCAAACGCGCTAACCACCGGCGCAGCATGAGGTTATTCCACTCTCCGCGCGCCGATGGTTCCGGGATTCGTAAAACGCTTTCGGATGTTACCGCTTTTCGCTGGCCTTCTGGAGATACTCCTTCGCCTTCGGTGTGCCGAGGAGCCGCAACCGCTCCAGCGCCTCGTTCCTGAGGTCGGTATCGCGCTCCGACTCGCAAATGCGAATCAGTTCGACGTCAGCGCGGGCCATGAAGAGGCCGACGATGATCGGACGCTTGCCCTGCAGGCTCGCGGACTTGTACATCCGGGCGAGCGGTGCAACCCCTCCAGCCTGGCCAAGGCCGGCGATCGCGGTGAATCGGAGCGTCCCATCCTTCTCGGACTCGACGATGCGAAGCAGGGCGGGTGTCTCGGCGCGTTCTCCGAGCGACTTCACGATCTGCAGCTTCACCGGTTCGATCGCGGTCGCGTAGAGGCTGAGCAGTTCCTGCGACGCGTCGGGCCCACCGAAACGGCCGAGGTCGCGCACGGCCGCCACGCGCACGGGCTCGGGCGCCGTCATCGCGACCCGCATGACGGTTGCGCGTGCCGTCGGGAGCGACGATTGCGCCAGCATGAACACGGCGCGAATCGCCGGGCCGGGATTCTCGCTCTCGAAGGCGATCTGGCCGAGAATCGGGACGACTTTCTCGGCGTCGGTCTTCATCAGGCCGCCGAGCGCCTGGACCCGCAGGTCGGCATCCGGGTCGTAGTCGTACTTGTCCGTGTACCAGATCGGCGGCGCCTTCGGGGTCGGCGGCGGTTTGAGTGCGCGCCCGGACACCTGCGGCTTGACCGCGACCGGAGCGCGGGGCGCCGGCGGCGGAAGCGCGGTCCACCACAACACGTCGCTGCGGTTCAGCCGCACGGCGATCTCAATCCGCAGCGAACGTGCAGGCTTGACCCACATGCTCGTGGGAAAGTCGCGCTCGAGCCTGCCGATCGTCTCGACCGACGAGGCCTGGTCGCCGGACTGGTTCAGGCTGTGCGCGAGCCAGTAGAGGGCCTCGTCCTTTCTCGGCTCCTTCGGATCGGCCACCGTCGCGCGCAACTCGTCGATCGCGCGCGGCCACTGCTCGTCGGCGATGTAGTCTTTCGCGCGGCTGAGCCGCTTCGACTCCGGCGCCGGCGCCTCGGTGCCGGTGGAGGAAATGTCCGCTTCCGTACGCGAGTGGACCGTGAGCGCCTGAACACCCGGCGCCCACGCAAACGCGAGCCCCATCACCATGACGAGTCGTACCGTGTGTTGACGCCGCATGTATGTCCCCGAAACCTCAATGAACTCGATGAACCTTGAACCTTGAACCTTGAGACCCTGAACCCTGAACCCTTGAACCATGAACCCTTGAACCATGAACCCGCGCTTATGAACCCGTCGTCGTCGCCACGTCCATCTTCGTCACCAGATCGCGCTTGTGAATCAGCCGCTGGATCTGCTCGAGCACACCGGCATCGGGCGTATCGGCCAGCGACGTCTGCAGCAGCACGAGCTCCAGATCACCCATGACCCGGGCGAGTGTCTTCATCCCGCGGTCCTCCGCCGCCATCCGATAGAGCCGTGTGTCGCTCAACAGGCTGGTGGCGAGCCCGCGCTCGTACGCCCAGTCGGCTTCGCTCGCGCGATGCGGGTCCTTGCTGGCGAGGCCCAGCACGACGAGCTTCGAGCGTTCGAAATGCTGCTCGCTGAGCGCCACGAACGCGGAGTCCGTGGATGGCTCCGACACGGCTGGCACGAGCGCCGGCGGCGCGCTCGGCCCTGGCATTGTCGCCTGCGCGGTTGCTGGCGAGGGAGCCGGACGGGGCTCTGAACGCGCAACGAACACGAGCCCGGACGTCACGAGCGTCAGGAGTGCGGCGGTCGCGAGATACGGCGCGTACGTCGCGCTCCGGTTTCCACGACCGGCGGGAACGCCCAGGCCCGGCCACGCGCGTCCGCGGACCGCCTCGGCCCCCTGCCGAGCGACGCGGACCGCCGCGTCCAGGCGGCGCATGAACTCCGTCCAGTCGCCGCCGGGCGGCGCGTCGACGAGAGGCCTGGCGGCAAGCGCCGAGCGGATCGTCGACAGCTCGTCGAACGCACCGCGACACTCGGCGCACGTGCGCAGATGGCTCTCCATATCCGAACGCTCCGCCGGCTCCAGCTCGTCGTAGAAGTACAGCTCGATGTCGCCCGACTGCTGGCGTCCGCACGCTGTCATACCCGTCCCCCCGCCGTTACATTCGCGTGCGCCAGCGCGCCTCGCAGCCTGTGCACCGCGGCGTGCAGCTGGCGCTTCACGGTACCTTCGGCAAGGCCCAGAGCCTCGGCAATCTCCGAAAGCTTGAGTCCCTGATGGTGCCTCATGATGAACACAATGCGCTGGCCCTGCGGCAGCCGGGCGATCTCCCCCTCGAGCACCTGCCCGAGCTCTCCCGCATACGCGCGGTCCTCGGGGCCCGGCCGTTCTTCTGGCGTATTCAACAGCCGCCGCTCGGCCTCTTCCCCGAAGGGCGCGGCTACGGCCGGGGATTGCCGGCGACGATGATCAATGCAGGCATTCATAGCGATGCGGTAGAGCCAGGACGTGAGCTGGGCGTCCTGCCGAAAGCGGTCCAGCGAGCGGTAGACCTTGAGGAAGACCTCCTGGGCGATGTCCTCGGCGTCGTAGTGGTTGCCGGCGAACTGATAGGCCACCCGATAGACCATGGACCGATGCCGCTCGACGAGCGTCTGGAAGGCGGTCGGGTCGCCGCCCGCCGCGCGGGAAACCAGGTCCGAGTCAGCCATTCATCGCCGTGTCGCAAGTATGACGGGCAGAGGGGCCATACGGTTGATCCGAAAGTTTGAAGTCTGACGTTTGAAGTCTGAAGTGAGGAAGTTTGAAGTTGAAAGGGGCGTCAGACTTCAGACTTTCTGCCTGTGGCTGTATACTGTCTAGATGTCTGTGCTCCAAAAAACCGCTCCTTCTGTGGCCAACGCTCTGCGGCGGAACGTCGCCATCATCGCCCACGTCGACCACGGGAAGACCACCCTCGTCGACGCCATGCTCAACCAGAGCGGGCTCTTCCGCGCCAACGAGCGGGTGGCCGAGCGGATGATGGACAACACCGACCTCGAGCGGGAGCGGGGCATCACCATCCTCGCCAAGAACACGGCCGTCCACTACCACGACATCCTGATCAACATCGTCGACACACCGGGCCACGCGGACTTCGGCGGCGAGGTCGAGCGGACGCTGGCGATGGTCGACGGGGTGCTGCTCCTCGTGGATGCGTCCGAGGGGCCGCTGCCGCAGACGCGATTCGTGCTTCGGAAGGCGCTCGAGCGACGGCTGACGCCGCTCGTCGTGATCAACAAAATCGACAGGCCTGACGCGCGCCCGCAGGAGGTCCTGAACGAGGTCTACGACCTCTTCATCGACCTCGACGCCGACGAGGAACAAGTCGACTTCCCCGTGGTCTACGCCAGCGCCCGTGCGGGCACGTCGAGCATGACGATCGGCGAGCCCGGCGAGGACCTGCGACCGCTCTTCGACGCCATCGTCAACAGTGTGCCTCCGCCGCGGGGCGACGCCGACGCGCCGCTCCAGATGCTCGTGGCGAACCTCGATTCGAGCGACTACCTCGGGCGCATTGCGATCGGCCGCGTGTTCAACGGACGCGTCAAGGTCGGTGACCCGATCGCGGTCTGCAAGCTGGACGGTCGCATCCAGGAAACGAAGGTCACCAAGCTCTTCGCCTTCGAGGGCCTGCGCCGGGTCGATATCACGGACGCGGCGGCGGGCGATATCGTCTGCCTGGCGGGCATCGAAGACATCACCATCGGTGAGTCGATCACCGACGTCGAGCACCGCCTGGCGCTGACGCCCATCGCCGTCGACGAGCCGACGGTGTCGATGATCTTCGGCGTCAATACGTCGCCGATGGCCGGACGCGAAGGTCAGTACGTGACCTCGCGTCAAATCAAGGATCGGCTCGATCGCGAGCTGCTCGGCAACGTCTCGATCCGCGTCGAGCCGACCGACACCCCCGAGCAGATGAAGGTGCTGGGCCGCGGCGAGCTGCAGCTCTCCATCCTCATCGAGATGATGCGCCGGGAAGGCTTCGAGCTCCAGGTCTCGCGGCCTGACATCGTGACGAAAGAGGTGAACGGCAAGATCATGGAGCCGGTCGAGGAGCTCGTGATCGACGTGGCCGAGGACTTCCAGGGTGTGGTGATCGCGCAGGTCGGGATGCGGCGCGGCACCATGACGAAGATGGTCAATCACGGGAGCGGGCGGGTCCGCATGGAGTTCCGGATTCCCGCGCGCGGGCTCATTGGATTCCGGTCCCAGTTCCTGACCGAAACCAAGGGCACCGGCATCATGAACCACCTGTTCTCGAGCTGGGAGCCCTGGCACGGCGCGATCGGGACGCGGCAGGCGGGCGCGCTCGTCGCCGACCGCACCGGCCCGGCCACGGCCTACGCGATCTTCAACCTGCAGGAGCGCGGCGAGATCTTCATCGACCCCGCGGTGATCGTCTACGAAGGGATGATCATCGGCGAGAACGCCCGTGCGAGCGACATGGACGTCAACGTCACGAAGGAAAAGAAACAGACGAACATGCGCGCCTCATCGGCCGACGAAGCGATCCGCCTCATTCCGCCGCGCAAGCTCGGCCTCGAGCAGGCCATCGAGTTCATCAACGACGACGAGCTCGTCGAGGTGACGCCGACGAGCATCCGGCTGCGCAAGCGCATCCTGGCCGCGAATCAGCGGCCAAAACAAAAGAGCGCCGAATAGACCGGCGCTCTTCTTCACCACCGCTCGCGTCGCGCTCAGTTCGGCCGCGTCGTCTGAATCTCCTTGAGCGTCTCGGCAATCAGACGCTCGTTGTCTTCCTTCGACAGGTTCCGCTGGATGATCTTGGACGCGATGGCGACCGAGATATCGACCGCTTCCTGACGGACCTTCTGCAGCGCCCGTGACGTTTCGAGCGCGATCTCGCGCTCGGCGTGACGCACGATGTTCTCGGCGTCGGCACGCGCCTTCTGCTTCAGCTCCTCGCCGGCGCGGGTGGCGTCGGCCCTGGTCCGCGAGATGATCGCATCGGCCTCGCCACGCGCCTCGGCGAGCAGGCGCGCCGATTCTTCGTTCAGCCGGCCCATCTCCTGCCTCGCCATCTTCGCCTCGTCGAGCGACTTGCGGATCGCTTCCTGACGCCGGTCGAGCGCGTCGAGCAGCGGACGCCACGCGAACCGGCCGAGCAGCGCCACGAGGATCAGAAACGTCACGATGGTCCAGATGTAGAGCCCGGGATCGGGCTGGACCAGCGGGTTATTCATTGCGCAATATCCTTTCGCAAGGGCTCTGACCACGCTGTCGCCGGGGCTCTGGCCACCCCTGGGGAGAGGCTCGAGCCCACGCTGGCAGAATGGCTGAACCGCCCGAGCCTACTTCAGCACCACGATCAGCAGCGCGAACACTTCGGCCAGAATCGCGACGCCTTCGAGCAGGAACAGCGGAAGGTTCACGGCGGCGGTAATCTGCGCCGCCGCGCTCGGCTGGCGCCCGATGGCCTCCGCCGCGCCGGCCGCGAGCTTCCCGATGCCGAGCCCGGCGCCGATCACGATGAAGCCGAGCCCGAGGCCGGCGCCCATGAACGCAATTGCATTACCTTCCATTCGTCTAATCCTCCGTCAAATGGCTCAGTGATGAGCGTGAATCGCCATGCCGATGAACACGGCGGTCAGTAGAGTGAACACGTACGCCTGCACGAGGACCACGATGATCTCGAGTCCAGAGATGCCTACCGCAAGCGGCAGCGAGAGCACGAGGCCGACGCCGATCCCCGCGCCGGCGCGGGCGAAGAGCTCGGCGAAGATGAACACGAACGACAGGATCGCCACAATCGCGATGTGTCCGCCGGTCATGTTGGCCGCAAGCCGCATCGTCAGCGCGAACGGCCGAACGAACATCCCCATGATCTCGATGGGGATCAACAACAGATAAATCGGCCCTGGCAGCCCGTGGGGCACCATGTTCTTCCAGTGCTTGACGAACCCGTGCGCGCGGACGCCGGCGATGATGATCGCGAAGAACGTGATCGTGGCAAGTCCCGCGGTGACGTTGAAGTTGCCCGTCGCGGTCGTGCTGCCGTGCGTCACCATCGTGAGGAATGAATCCTCTGGCAGGTGCAGCACCGTGTGATTGAACAGCGCGAAGCCGTCGAACAGAGGAATCAGCCCGATCAGGTTGCCAGCCAGGATGAACAGGAAGAGCGTGAGCAGCAGTGGCGTCCAGGTGCGCACCCACTTCGAGCCGACGTTGGGCTGCACGATGGAGTCGCGGATGAACTCGACGACCGCCTCGAGGGCATTTATGAACCCCCGCGGCACCGGCTGATCGCGTTCCCGGCTGATATAGCGCCGGACGATCCAGGTCACCGACACGAAAAGAAGCGCGGCAACGAGCCACACCATGAACACGTGCTTGGTGACGGAAAAATCGATGCCGAACACCTTCGGCAGGTGAATCAGCGGGTGATCCAGGCTGGTATTGGCGACGTGCGAAATGATGGTTTCGCCGGCGTTGAATCCCTCGCGGGCGGCCTCGGTCGCGGCGTGCTGGGCTTCGTGCGGTTGCAACATCGTAGTGATCGACAAAGACGCGGAACCTTCCCCGTACCGCGCTGCAAAGGCGGTCTGCTCCGGCTAGCGGGGCCCGTCCCCGGCCAGCAGTCGTCTCAGGAACATCGCTTCGACGACATGCAGCCCAACATAATACCCCGTGAAGCTCAACATGAACGGCTTCGGACGTAATCCGAGCGCCCAGAGCGCAACGACGACGTAGACGGCAAAGAGCAGGACCTTGACGCCGAATGCCGTGATCATGACGTTCGTGAGCCGCTCGGGCGCCGACGATTGCGTCCGTTCCAGCACTTGCCACGTCAGGACGGCGCTCGTGAGCGGACCCGCCATGCCGAGGAGCAGCTCCGGCATCAGGCGAGAGCCGGTCACGGCGACCAGGGCCAGGCACGACGCGACGCTCGCGCCGATCATCCAGCCCACTGGCCGGGACATCCTCACGCGCGTCGTTTCCTCAGGCCCGTCATCTCGGCCAGATTGTCCTCACGAGCTCGTAGAACCCCACCACGATCCCCAGCAGAAGCCCCACGAACACTCCCCATGGCGCAGTCCCCTGCCAGGCGTCGATGCCGTACCCGATGCCGCCGAGCAGGATAATCGCGCCGATGAGTGTATAACTGGCCGACGCGGCAGGCCCCGCCCGCGTCACGTTATCCTGCAGGGATTTGGCCGACCGGGCGAACGAAAACGGCCGGTTTTGCTTTGCCATATCGTACCGACCGGCTAGCGTACGCCACATTATACCCGGGTTTGTGAAAAACTTCACGAGCACCCGCGGGGCCTCGACAGGGGCCACTGGCGGCAGATGTTTGCTCGCGTTTTCCCAGGCCTACCCCACCCGCACCCACTTCACGACGTTCACGCGCGACGCCAGAAACCGCTCCAGATCGACACCGCTGATCGCCACGCTGGCGGTGTTGATGTTCGGGTGAAAAATCAGGCGATCCGCGCCGCGCAGGTCCGCATCGATAATCACGCGCACGCTGCCACCGGAGTCGTAGATCAACCCGAACGGCGACACCGACCCTGGCGTGAGTCCGAGCGTCGCCATCAGCCGCTCCGGAGAGCCGAAGCTCAGGCGATCGTCGCCGACAATCTTCACGAGCTGGCGCAGGTCCGCCTGCTTCGATACCTCGAGGATAACAAGGTAGTGACGGTCGCCCTTCTTGTTTCTCAGGAAGAGGTTCTTGACCTTCGTGCCGTCGATGCCCGCCCAATGCGCCTCGACGTCCGCACTATTGAAGACGGGCGGATGCGCGTACTTGTCGTAGGTGATGCCGAGTGCATCCAGAGTGGCATACACTGGCACGGCGGGGTCGGGGTTCACGGGGTTCAGGGGGTTCAATAGGTTCAGGGTTCAGGGGTTCAAGGTTCAAGGTTCTATCGGCTTCCGGGGAATTCTGCAAGGCTCTACTTCGATCGCCCATGACGAAGCTCACCAGCAGGTTCGACGACGCTTTCCGATACGCGCACGAGGTCCATCGCGCTCAGACCCGTAAGGGCACTGGCGCGCCCTACGTCGGGCATCTGATGGGTGTCGTGTCGATCGTGCTCGACGATGGGGGGAGCGAAGACGAGGCGATTGGTGGGCTGCTGCACGACGCGGCCGAGGACCACGGCGGGCGTGCACGCCTCGAAGACATCCGGTCACGTTTCGGCGACATTGTCGCCCGCATCGTCGAAGACTGCACCGACTCGTGGTCTCAGCCCAAGGAGCCATGGCTCGAACGCAAACAGGCCTACATTCAGCACGCGCGGCGGCTGTCCGGTCCCAGCCTGCGCGTGTCGGCCGCCGACAAGGTCCACAACTCCTATGCGATCCTGCGCGACCTGCGCAACAGCGGCGAGCGCGTCTGGGAACGCTTCAGGGCAACGCCCGACGATGTGCTGGCGTATTACGAGTCGCTGGTCCGCGCCTATCGCGAGGCGGGTGGCGGGCTCCTCGTCGACGAGCTTGACCGGATCGTGCGCGGCATCCAGCGGGAGATGGGGTACTGAGGTATAACGTAAGACCGCACTGCGAGTGACCGGAGAGAAGAGAGGAGTCCAATGCTCATGCGAGTTCGAACTATGGCGTATGCGATTCTGCTTGCCGTCGCTGCCCTGGCCGCTGCCGCACCTGCTGCAGCGCAGACCGCGCCGGCCCTGAGGGAACCCGACGTCATCTTTGTGCCCACGCCGCCGGAAGTCGTCGACACGATGCTCAAACTGGCGGGCGTGACATCCAAGGACACGGTCTACGACCTTGGCTGCGGTGACGGGATGATCGTGACGGCCGCCGCGAGAGACTTCGGCGCGCAGGCCGTGGGAATCGACATCAACCCGGTCCGGGTCAAGGAAGCCAACGAGCGGGTCGCGAAGGCCGGCGTCACCGCCAAGGTGAAGATCCTCAACGAAGATCTTTTCACGGCCAACATCAGCCAGGCGAGCGTCGTGACGCTCTACCTGCTGCAGTCGCTCAACGAAAAGCTCATCCCGAAGCTCAACAAGGAGTTGAAGCCGGGGACGCGCATCGTGTCGCAGACCTTCTCGATGGGCGACCGGTATCCACCGGAGAAGACCATGGAGTCGGCCGGGCGCACCGTCTATCTCTGGACGGTGCCGATGAAGGAAAAGAAATGAAAGTCGAGGGCTGGGGACTGCTGGTCTTCAGCCCTCTGTCTTTTCGGTCGCTAGTTTCGTCAAGGCGCGGTCGATCATCGCGAATCCCTCGCGCAGCTGTGCCTCGGTGATGCACAGCGGCGGATTCGTGAAGACCGTGTGCCACCGCACGAACGTATACAGTCCTTCATCCCGCAGCAGCTTGGTGAGTCGCCTGGTCGCGGGCGAGGTCTGACCGAATGCGGCCAGCGGCTCCTTCGTCAGCGGATCCTTCACGAGCTCCACGAGGCCGAACAACCCGATTGACCGGTGCGCGCCTACCGACGCGTGCTTCTCCGCCAGTTCGTCGAGCAGCCGCGCCATCACGGGACCGAGGCGCCTGGCATTGCCAATCAGATCGTCGTCTTCGTAAACGCGCAGCGTGGCCAGCGCCGCCGCGCAGCCGAGCGGGTGGCTGTTGTAGGTGAGGCCTCCCTGGAACACCCGGTCGCGGAAGTGATCGGCGATGGGCTGCCGCACTCCGACGGCCCCCATTGCCACGTACGCGCTCGTCAGTCCCTTGGCCAGCGTGATGATGTCGGGTACGACGTTCCAGTGGTTCACGGCAAACCACTCCCCCGTCCGTCCGAATCCGGCCATCACTTCGTCGCAGACCATCAGGATCCCGTGCTTCGTGCAGAGCGCGCGCACGCCTTCGAGATATCCGTCGGGTGGAATCAGAATGCCGTTGGTGCCGCTGACGGTCTCGAGAAAGAACGCCGCGATCGTCTGCGGGCCCTCGAGCTGGATGACCTCCTCGAGCATGGCGAGCGATTCAGCCGCCGTGTCCCACCCGCGCGCCATGCCATGGTACGGGTCGAGGACGTGCACGACTCCGGACATCCCGGGCTCCGAGCTCCAGCGCCGCGGGTCTCCGGTCAAGGCCATGGCACCGTGCGTGCCGCCGTGGTACGAGCGGTAGCGCGCGAGGATCTTGTGCCGCCCGGTGAAGGCGCGTGCGATCTTGATGGCATTCTCGTTGGCGTCGGCGCCGCCGTTCGTGAAGAAGAAGACGTCGATGTCGCCGGGCGCGAGCTCCGCGAGCTTCGCGCCCAGCCTCCCCCGCACCTCGGTTGCCATGAACGGGTTCGCGTAGGCCATCGTCGCGACCTGTTCCTGGATCGCCGCGATGATGCGCTCGTCGCCGTGCCCGGCGTTCACGCACATCAGCTGGCTGTTGAAATCGAGGTAGCGCTTGCCGTCGGGGGTCCAGAAGTAGACGCCCTTGGCGCGCGCCATCGCGAGGGGGTCGACCGATCCCTGGGCCGACCATTCGAACATCGTGTGCTTGCGGCAGAGGTCGATGACTTCGGCGTCCGACAGCGTGGCGTTGGTCGTGGTCGTCATGAGGTCGATCCCTTCAGGAAGCGCGCGCCCACTCACGATTCATCGGGAGTGGGGAGTCGGCGCGGTCGCGGTCCGGGCCTCGCCCGGCGCCGGACGGCTCCAGTCGGTATGGGGAGCACGATTCTCGACGAGCCAGCCGTACACCAGCCGCCCGTAGGTCATCCACCGCATCTGCTTCCGCTCGAAAAACGGCGTCAGCGCCCGCTGGAGCGCCGGCAACCGATAGAACGGCACACCGGGAAAGTAGTGGTGCTCGAGATGGTAGTTCGAGTTCAGGTAGGCGAAGTCCCAGAACCAGTGGCCCTTCATCAACGTGCCCCACTTTGCCGGATCGCTGGGATCGATGTCGTAGTGCTGCCCGAGACGGTTCAACGTGAACGCGATCGGAAAAATGAAGAAGACCGGAATGATGCTCGTGCGCAGCGCCGCGTAGAAGCCGAAGACAGACCAGAGCGCAGCAATCGCCAGGAGATGTGCCGCGATCGAAGCTTTCCGCTCCGCGGCAATCGTCCGCTGCATCTCGACCGGATAAGTCGCCGTCTCCCGCCGCGCGGCGCGGAAGTAGATCGGGAAGAGCGCCGGCGTCGCATACAGCAGCTTGTACCAGCGAGCGTTCACCTTCGGCGACAGGTGATGGCGCTTGGGATCGTCTTCGTCGGATCCGAGCTCGGCGTGGTGGTCGAGATGCCAGCGCGTGAACTGCGTCGCCGAAATCCCGCTCGGCGTCGCGTAGAGTAGCCCCAGCACCCGGGTTGCGGCCGGCCTCGTGCGCTCGAAGACGTTGTGATGCAGAACTTCGTGCAGCAGGATCGTGAAGTTGAAGATCGTAAAGCCCTGGACGAACGCCAGCGGAATCCAGATGATCGGGTGCTCGAACGCGATGAGTCCCCAGCTCGCCAGCCCCAGAATCGCAAACTGCCGGATCGCCACGATGAAGTGGCGGATGGCCGACTTGCGATGAAACTCGCGCAACGCGTCGCGCGGAATCGCCTGGCTGAGCTCAGCCTTGAGCGCCACCGCATGTTGCGCGTAGTAGTGGGACACTTTCTGCGATCTTAGCAGGTTCGCGGGGCTCGGGCTGCTCGGGGCTCGGGGTTCCGGTAACATCGGCGTGGGTCAGTCGAGCCAAACTCGATCTCCCGTAGCTGAATCGAGAACCCGCGAGCCGCCAGCCCCGACTCGCCGAGCCTATGGCTCACACGGCTCGGCCGGCGCCGCCTGCGGCGCCGTTCGCGTCAGCGCCACCCCGACGAGCACGGCGGTCGCGCCAAGGAGGTTCGTCAGGCGTAGGGGCTCGCCGAGAAAGATCACGGCGGTGGCCATCGCAACGATCGGGATCACGTTCGAGTAGACGGACGTCCTCGCGCTCCCAATCTGACGGACGCCGGCGTACCAGATGGTGTAGGCAATGCCCAGCGCAAAGATCGACGAGTAGACGATCGAGAGCCACGTGCGCCACGTGATCCCGTCCCAGGCGACGGCCCGCACGTGCGACCACATCACCGGCACGTAGACCAGCGTGCCGATAGACATCGACAATCCGGTCACTCCGACGGGTGAGTGACGCGAGATCAAACGGCGCGAGCCGAGCGTGTAGACGGCCCAGCACAGTACCGCCGCCACCATCATGAGGTCGCCCGTCAGTCCGCGCCCGCCAAGATCGACCCCGCGGCCGACGACGATGTAGATGCCGAGAAGGGAGAGGGCCGCGCCGGCCCAGTGGCGCGCGCCGATCCGCTCGTGGCCGAAGACGGCGCTGATGAGCGCAATCACGACGGGCGTCGCCGCGAGCATCAGCGAACTGTTGGCGACCGTGGTGAGGGCCAGTCCGCCGATGAAGAAATACTGGTAGAGAAAATGGCCGACGAGGCCGAGCCCGAGGAGCTCGAGCGCATCGCGAGCCGTCAGCCGCGTGGGAGTCCGGAAGATGCTCGCAACGTCAGGCGGCGCCGGTGTGATACGTGCCGTCGATACCGCTCTGAGTCGCATGGCGCCGATGACGGCCAGGAACACCGTCGACGCGATCGCCATCCGCGCCGCGTTGAACGCCTGCGGATCGACCTCCTGAAAGGCGAACTTGACGATCGAATAGTTCGTGCCCCAGATGACCGCCATCACGAGGAGAAGCAGATCGATCATGCGGCTGCCGCGTCGGTCACCGCTTCGGCCCCGGATCCTGATGTGGCGATGCCGGGGTGCCGGCGCCGTCGGCGCACGGCGCTGCCAGCACCATGCCGGGGAGCAGGCCGTCGGACGGGGGCGGCACCGGCTGTTTCAGGCAATCGGCGACCTGGGGCGCGAACTGCGGGCTCACCCTCAGGACGACGCGCGCGACCGACGTTTCGACGCGCGCCAGCAACGGCGCTGGCCGGAGGCCGATCCACAAGGCGAGCAGGACGAGCGGCACGAACACCATCGCCTCGCGAAGCCGGAGGTCCTTCAGCGCGCCTCCAGTCGGACTCCGCAACTCGCCGAGCATCGTCCGGGCGAACAGCCACAACAACGCCACGCCGCTGAGGGCCATGCCCGTGACCGCGACCGCCGACCAGACCTGGGTGACCACCCAGATTCCTTTGACGATCAGGCTGGTACCAACGAACCCATTCAGCTTCGGAACGCCGACGAGCGACAGGGTCATCAGCAGCCACAGCGCGGCGATGAGTGGCACGGCGTTCAACAGGCCGCCGTACTCAGAAAGGTCGGCCGCCTGCCCGCGTTCGGCAACGAGACCGGCGACGAGGAAGAGCGCCGCGATCGAGATCCCGTGGTTGATCTGATGCACGGCGCTGCCGGTGAGCCCGTTTGGCGTCAGCGAGAACGCGCCGAGCATGACCAGGCAGATGTGGCTGAGGCTCGCGAACGCGAGAACACGGGTCCAGTTGGTTTGCCCGAAGGCGATGACCGCACCGGCGACAATGCCAATGGCCGAGAGCACGACGACCGCGGGCGCGAAGGCGCGTGACGCCTCTGGCAAGAGCGGAAGGCTCAACCGGAGGAACCCGTAGGTCCCCATCTTCAGGAAGACCGCGGCGAGCAGGAGCGGCACCGCCACCGCTCGGCCGTTGGCGGCCAGCGTCACCCACCAGCGGAACACGCCGAGCAGCCCGGCGCCGAACCCCACGAAGAACGCCAGGAATACCCAGCGCTGCACGGCCAGGGGCAGCGAGAGATGCTGGAACGTCCGCAGGTCGAAGCTGGCTGTGCCCGTCAGCGCACGACCCTGAACGTGCAGGGTGAGCACACCCAGCAGGATCACGAGGCCAGGCACGAGGGCGATGACGCAAAGACGAAGGGCCGCGCGCGCGCGCCCCCCCACCGTGCCAATGAGGAAACACATCGAGGCAGCCGCGAGCACCCAGCACAGACAGAAGAGGAGGAGATCGAGCGCCGTATAGACGCCGAGCATGCCTCCTTCGAGCAGGAGGACGGCGATGTAATAGTCCTTCGCCCGCGACGTCGCCGTCGCCCAGGAGGCCAGAACGGCGACAAAGGTCAGGAGGGTCGTCAGCAGGACGAGCAGGAGGCTCACGCCGTCGATCCCGAGCGCGTAGCTCGCGCCAATCGATGGCAGGACAGGGAGCTGCTCGGTGAACTGCCACTCGGCACCCCGCACCGCGAAACCGAACCAGAGCTGCGAGGAGACGGCGAGGACGAGCGCCGTCGAGACGATCGCGATGGCTCTGAGCAGCCGCTCGCGGTCCTGCCCGACCAGGAGAAGCAACAGCGCACCCACGAGTGGGCCAATCGCGATGATCGAGAGCAGGTGACGGGTCACGTTCGTTGTAGAACCCTATTCTGACCTGACACGCCATCCGGTCAAAATCCCCTTATTTCACAACGGTTTTCCTCCCTGCCGATTTCTTGACGGTCTGTCGGAGCGCGGCCTATACTGCGGTATGGGGCACCTTTTCGCCGCGCGGACCCTCCCGGCGGTCCTCGCGATCTCAGTCCTGCTGCCCGGTCCACAGACACCTCAACGGCCCAGTGAGCGTCGCACGCGAGAGGTCTACGTCAGCGTCGTCGACAAGACCGGCAAGCCGGTCACGGGGCTCACCGCAGCCGACTTCGTGGTGCGCGAGGAGAACGTCGCGCGGGAGGTGCTCACCGCGGGCCCCGCGACCGAGCCACTGACGATTGCCATCACGGTCGACGACAGCCAGGCCGCCACCAACGCGATGCAGTTCATTCGCGACGGGCTCAACACTTTCTTCAAGAGGCTCGATGGCAAGGCGCAGATCGCCCTGTCGACTTACGGCGAGCGGCCAACGCCGCTCGTGGAGTACACCGACAGCACGGTCCAGCTCCAGAAAGGAGTCGGGCGCCTGTTTGCCCGCTCCGGCGCCGGGGCGTACCTCCTCGAGGCGCTGGTCGAGCTGTCGCGCGGCATCGGGAAACGGGAGGCGAAGCGGCCGGTCATCGTGGTCGTGGCGGTCGAGAGCGGCACCGAGTTCAGCAATCTCTACTACACGAAGGTGCTCGATGCGCTCAAGCAAAGCGGCGCGACGCTGCACTTTCTCGGGATCGGTTCGCCCGCCTCGTCAGCGACCGACGAGATGCGCAATCGCAACATCACCATCGCCGAGGGAACCTTGATGACCGGCGGACGGCGCGATCAGGTGCTGGCTGAAAGCGGGCTCGCCGACCGACTTGCGCAGCTGGCAGACGAACTGACGAATCAGTATGTCGTCACCTACTCGCGGCCTGAAACGCTGATTCCGCCGGAGAAGATCGACGTCACGGTCAGCAAGCCCGGACTCACCGTGAGAGCGCCCAAGCGACTGCCGTCGCGGTGAATTGCTGACCATGCCGAACTTCCGCCGCGTGCACACGGTCATCGCCGCTACACTGCTGGCAGGCGTCTGCTTCGCCGGGTCGTCGGCCCAGGAAGCAACGCCGCCCATTCCTCCGATCCCCACCACGCCAGGAGCCAAGCCGTCGGTGACACCCGCTCAGGAAGCGAAGCCGCCGGCCGCCGCTCCGGCCGCTCAGGAGGCCAGGCCGCCCGCAACGCCAGAGACGAAACAGCCGCAGACCAGGCTCCGCAGCGGCGTCGACCTCGTCTCGCTGAGCGTGACCGTCATGGAGGGCTCCCGGTACGTCAGCGACCTGGAGGAAGCTGACTTCGAGATCTACGAGGACGGCGCGAAGCAGGCAATCACCTTCTTCTCGCGGGTGCAGCAACCCATCGCGCTCGCGATCCTGCTCGACACGAGCGCCAGCATGAACGAGCGCCTCGGGACGGCACAGGAAGCTGCGATCGGCTTCGCCCGCAGGATGCGGCGCGAGGACGTCATCGAGGTCATCGACTTCGACAGCCAGGCGCGCATCCTGCAGACGTTCACCAACGACGTCGCTGCGCTCGAGAAGGCGATTCGGTCCACCGACGTCAACGGATCGACGTCGCTGTACAACGCGATCTACGTCTCGCTCAAGGAGCTCAAGCGCGCCAAGGCGAGCTCGGCGGAAGAAATCCGCCGCCAGGCCATCGTCGTCCTCTCCGACGGCGACGACACGTCGAGCCTCGTGCCCTACGAAGAAGTGCTCGACCTGGCCAAGCGATCGGAGACGGCGATCTACGCCATCGGGCTCCGGCCGAGCGGCTCCTACCGCTCGGAATTCAAGGAAGCCGAGTTCGTGCTCAAGCAGCTCTCGCAGGAAACCGGCGGCCGCGCGTACTTCGTGCTCACGGCGGCCGAGCTGCCCAAGATCTACGAGCAGATTTCCGAGGAGCTGGCCAATCAGTACAGCCTCGCGTATTCCTCGAAGAACCCGATGCGCAACGGCGCCTGGCGCCGGGTCGTCGTGCGGGTGACCAAGCCGGGGCTGACCGCCCGCACGCGCCTGGGCTACTACGGACCGAACCAGGGCCGGTAGGTGTCATGCACCTCGTTCCGCTGGTCTTCTACGCTGCGGCGGCCGCCGGCTATCTGACCCACTTCGCCTGGCGCGATCCGCGCGTCGGACGGCTGGCGACGGCCATCCTGGGCGGCGGTGTACTGGCCCACACGTTTCTCATCGGCATGCAGACAGTACACGTCGGCCACGCGCCGCTCGTCGGAACGACCGCCGCGCTCGCCGCGTTCGTCTGGCTGCTCGGCCTCTCGTATCTCTACGTCGAGCTGACCGCCGATGAGCGGGCGATGGGCGTGTTCGTGGCACCTCTCATGGTTGCCCTGTACCTGATTCCCGCGCTCGACCCCGTGGCCAGCCCGCGGCCTCCGCTCCTCCAGAGCCCGCTCTTCACGCTGCACGTGGTCTCGATGCTGTTTGCCTATGCCAGCTTCGCGCTCGCCTGCGTGCTCGGCGTGACCTACGTTCTGCTCTTCAACGAAATCAAGGCGCGGCATCTCGGCTTCTTCTACACGCGCCTGCCGTCGCTGCAGGTCCTCGACGCGATGAACGGCCGCGTGGTCTCGATCGGCTGGCTGTTCCTGACGCTCGGGATCGCCATCGGCGGCATCTGGGCGACGCAGATCCAGTCGTCGTCCGATCCGCGGGCGCAGGCCATGTCGATCGAGGATCCGAAGATCCTCGTAGCGATCATCTGCTGGGCCGTGTACTCGTTCGCGCTCTTCGCGCGGCGCGCGATCGGCTGGAGCGGGCGGCGGGCGGCGTGGCTCTCGGCGCTGGCGTTCGTGATCGTCCTGTTGAACTTCGTGCCGATCGGGTATTTCCTGACGAAGAGTCACAATTTCTAGGGAGTGATGCGCCTTCTCGCAGTTGGCCTCAGCCATCACACGGCGCCCGTGGAGTTGCGCGAATCCGTCGATTTCGGACGGGCGGGCCTCCATTCGGCGCTTCACGCGCTCGCCGCGCGCGGCGTCAGCCCCGAGACGGTCGTGCTCTCGACGTGCAACCGCGCCGAGATCTACGCGGTCGGCGATTCCGACGCGGCCGCCGACGCGCTTGCCCGCTTCTTCTGCGACTATCACGGCCTCGACCCGGCACGGCTGTCCCACCACCTCTACTGCCATCGCGGCGTCGACGCGGCGCGCCATCTCTTTCGCGTCGCCGCGGGCCTCGATTCGCTCGTCGTGGGCGAGCCGCAGATCCTCGGCCAGGTGAAGACGGCCTACACCACGGCGAGCGATCTGCGCTTCACGGGCACCGTCACCCATCGACTCTTCCACGCCGCGTTCGCAGTCGGGAAGCGCGTGCGCCACGAAACCGGCCTCGCCGAGGGCGCGGTCTCGGTCAGCTACGCCGCGATCGAGCTCGCCAGAAAGATTTTTGGCGACCTCTCAGGCCTGAACGTCCTCATCCTCGGCGCGGGCGAAATGGCAGAGCTCACCGGAGTCCACCTCCGCGCCCAACGTGTCAGGCAGATCACGATTGCGAGCCGGACCCTGGCTCCAGCGGAAGCCCTCGCGCGGCAGCTCGAAGGCCGCGCCGTACCGTGGCAGGATCTGCGCACGGCGCTCGCCGCCGCCGACATCGTCGTCACCGCCACGGGGGCGACCGAGCCCGTGATCACGACAGCCACGGTCGAGGAGACGATGCGATCGCGGCGCGATCGACCGTTGTTCGTCATCGACATCGCACTGCCGCGGGATGTCGAAACGTCCGTGGGCGATCTCGATCAGGTCTTCCTGTATCGCATGGACGACCTGCAGTCGATCGTCAGGGAGAACCTGGCGCGGCGATCGACCGAGCTCGTGAGCGCCGAGGCGATCGTCGACCAGGAGGTCGCGCGCTTTGCCGCCTGGCTTCAGTCGCGTGAGATCGTGCCGACAATCGTGGCGCTGCGTCAACGCTTCGAGAACATCCGGCAGGCCGAGCTCCGCCGGCTCGAGCCCAAGCTGGGCGGCCTGACACCGGAGGCGCGCGCCAAGGTCGACGAGGTGACGCGCCTGCTCGTCGAGAAGCTGTTGCTCACGCCGACCGAGCACCTGAAGACGGTCGGAGACGACACCCTCGTCGTCGCCCACGCGGAGGCGCTGCACCGGTTGTTTGGCCTGACGCCGGAGGGCAAGAGCAACGACGACGACACACCCGCGGATAGAGACGAGCCGATGGTGCCCGGAGCTCGGCGCCGTTGACGACGTCGCGCGTGTTCAGAATCGCCACGCGGGGCAGCCGGCTCGCCCTGTGGCAGGCGCACGCCGTCTCGGATCGCCTGCGCGCGGCCGGCGCGGACGCCGAGATTGTCGTCTTCACGACGACCGGCGACCGTTCCCAGCACACCCCCGTGGCCGGTCGTCGTGATACCGACAGCAAACGGCAGTTCGTGAAGGAACTCGAGGATGCCCTCGAGCGCGGCGATGCCGACGTTGCCGTCCACAGCGCCAAGGATTTGCCCGTGGTACTGCCAGAGGGACTGGGCGTCGCGGCATGTCTGCCGCGAGAAGACGCACGCGATGGGCTCGTGCTTCCCAGCCCGCACGACGCCGTGACCCTGTCGAGCGCGTTCGCCCGGCTCGGACCTGCCGCGGTCATCGGCACGGGCAGCGTGCGACGCGCGGCGCAACTGGCGCGTCTCGTCGACGGGGCGTCGTTCGCACCGATACGTGGCAACGTCGACACGAGGCTCGCCAAGCTCGACCGGGGCGACTTCGACGCGCTCGTGCTGGCCTGCGCTGGTCTCCGACGGCTGGGTGTCGGCGGTCGCATCTCCGCCCCGATTCCAGTCGAACAGTGCGTTCCAGCCCCCGGACAGGGTATCGTTGCCACTGAGATCCGGAAGGACGACGAGGGGGCTCGGGAAGCGCTTCGCGCCATTCACGACGATGCGGCAGGCCGGGCGCTCGCGGCCGAACGGGCGCTCGTTGTCGCGCTCGGCGGCGGATGCCAGCTGCCCCTCGGCGCCATCGCCGTCGAGCGCGACGGCGTTCTCGACATGTTGGCGATGGTGGCGTCGCTCGACGGACGGCGCTCGGTGCGGCGCTCGATGAGCGGTCCGTCGTCCGATCCCGATGGTCTCGGCCGGCGTTTGGCCGCGGCGCTCGCAGCCGAGGGCGCGAGGGAGTTGCTGAATCAGAGCAGTACCTGACTGCAGAGCGCAATTCGGCTGAAAACGACGAATACGGACGACCGACTCACGACGAGCACGATGACACGATGGCCACGATGATTTCTCACGACGACTGCATCGGATGCATCGTCCCATCGTGTCCATCGTGAATGTCGTAGGCCGTACGAAGCTCAACGATTAGACAGTTTCGCCAGTGCAGGAACCATGAATACTCCGTGTGTCTACATCGTCGGCGCCGGCCCAGGTGATCCGTCGCTCGTCAGCGTGCGCGGCCAGCGTTGTCTCCAGGCGGCAGACGTCGTCGTCTACGACCATCGCGTGCACCGACGGCTGCTACGGCTGGCGCGGCCGGGCGCGGAGTTGATCGACGTCGGGCCCGCGGCGCCGAAATCGCTCGACCAGGATGCCATCTGCTTTCTCCTCGCCGAAAAGGCGCGCGAGGGCCGGACGGTCGTGCGACTGAAATGGGGCGATCCCTTCGTATTCGACAGCGGTGGCAAAGAGGCGCTGTTCCTGCACGAGCAGGGCGTCCCCTTCGAGGTCGTCCCCGGCATCCCGGCCGCGATCGGGTGCCTGGCGTACGCCGGCGTCCCGGTCACGTATCCGGGGGCGGGCGACGCGCTGACGTTCGTGAGGGGCCACGAGGGCGAAGTCGACTCGCCGCCCGACGTCGACTGGTCTCGACTCGCCGGTCTGGCCGGCACGCTCGTCTGTTTTGCCGGCTCACGTCAGATCGGTGCCATCACCCACGCCCTCCTCTCTCACGGCCGCCCGGCCGAAGAGAGCGCGGCGCTCATCTACGACGGCACGCTGCCGTCGCAGGAAACCATCCAGGGCACGATCGGGGACATCGCCTCCCGTGCCCGCGAGGGCGTGGCGGCACTGCTCGTCGTCGGCGCCGTGGCCGGACTGCGCGAGCATCTGCGCTGGTTCGACGAGCGGCCGCTCTTCGGCAAACGGATCGTCGTGACCCGGTCGCTCGAACAGGCGGGCGAGCTCATCGAGATGCTCGAGGAACGTGGCGCCGAGGCGATTCCCGCGCCGACGATTCAGATTGCGCCGCCGGAAGATGCCGACGCGCTCGGCCGCGCCTGCGACGAAGCGTCCACCTTCGACTGGATTGTGTTCACGAGCGGCAACGGCGTCGAGTACTTCATGGAGCGACTGCTCGCGACGAGCGACGTGCGCGAGCTGAAGGGCGTGCGCATCTGCACGATCGGTCCGTCGACCGCCTCGCGTGTGGCGCGCTACGGCATCCGCGTCGACCTGACCCCGCCCGAGTTCCGGGCCGAGGCCGTCGTCGAAGCGCTCGCGGCCACGGGCGACCTCACCGGCAAGCGATTTCTCCTGCCACGCGCGGATATCGCCAGAGACCTGCTCGCCGACGCGCTGCGCGAGGCTGGTGCGTACGTCCTCGACGTCGCCGCATATCGGACGACGCCGGCTCGCGTCGACCGGGACGGCGGGCCGGACATCTATCGCATGCTGCTCGACCGTCAGATCGACGCCGTCACGTTCACGAGCGCCTCGACGGTCCGGAATTTCGTCGCCATGCTCGGCCTCGATCAGGCGGTCGACCTGCTCGGCTCGACTGTGGTGGCGTCTATCGGTCCGGTGACCGCCGAAGCGGCGCAGCAGCTCGACATCGCCACCACCGTGATGCCACGGCGTTACACGATTCCGGACCTCGTCGACGCGCTTGTCGAGCATTTCGCGGCGGCCGCCCCTGCGGACGCGAGCCACGGACAACACGGATAGTTCTTCGAGAGACCACTTTCAGTGTCCATTCGATCGACGATACCCGCCACGCCGCCAGTCGCTTCGACTCGTGCACAGCTCGACCTGCCGCGCCGACTGCGACGGCTGCGGCGGTCGCCCGCGCTTCGTGCGATGGTGCGGGAGACGCGTCTCAGCCCGGACATGTTTCTCTACCCGCTGTTCGTCTGCACAGGGACGGGCCAGCGGCGCGAAGTCGCGTCGATGCCTGGCGTGTTTCAACTGTCCGTCGATGAGGTGGTGAAGGAGGCCGCGGCAGCGAAAGCCGAAGGAGTCCTCGGCGTCCTGCTCTTCGGGCTGCCCGACAGCAAGGACGACACTGGCTCGGCGGCATGGGATGACAGCGCGCCCGTGCAATCGGCGGTGCGTGCACTCAAGAAGACCCTGCCCGACCTCCTCGTCGTGACCGACGTGTGCCTGTGCGAGTACACGTCGCACGGCCACTGCGGCCTGCTCGTCGAGGGCGAGGTCGTCAACGACGCAACCGTCGAGCTCCTCGCACGCTCTGCTCTGTCGCACGCGGAGGCCGGCGCCGACATCGTCGCGCCGTCGGACATGATGGACGGCCGCGTGGGACACATCCGCCGGACGCTGGACGACGGAGGGTTCTCGCAGGTCGCGATCATGGCGTACGCGGCGAAGTACTGTTCGGCGTTCTACGGGCCGTTCCGCGACGCCGCCGACTCGGCGCCAGCCTTCGGCGATCGACGTTCCCACCAGATGGATCCCGCGAACGTCGAAGAAGCGCTGCGCGAAGTCGCGCTCGACATCGAGGAAGGCGCGGATATCGTCATGGTGAAGCCGGCTATGACATATCTGGACGTCATCGCGCGTGTGAAGGCCGAGTTCGGCATGCCGACCGCCGCGTATCACGTCAGCGGCGAGTACGCGATGCTCAAGGCAGCGGCGCGGAACGGCTGGATCGACGAGCCGCGCGCCATGATGGAAACGCTGACCGCGATTCGCCGCGCCGGCGCCGACATCATCATCACCTACTACGCGCGCGAAGCCGCCCGGCTGCTGTAGCCGCGCAGAGTCTGGTGGCCGCCTGCCGGAGCCGCGCAACGCGGAGAGCTCACTTGTCCATGTCGACCCGAGCTATGCCGTCGACGTCGTCGAAGCCGGAGTCGAACGTAGCAATCAGCTTGATGTCGTTGTTGAGCATGACAGCGGCGTGGATGGCGTCACGAACCCCCACACGTCCGTCGAGCAAATCCTTCGCACGATCCGTGTCGGCGAGGGTGACCGGCAGAACGACCGGGCAGAGGGACACGAACAGATCGTAGACGTCGCGCGCGAGATCGAGTCGGCGCAGCGCGACATACCGATAGAGAATCTCCTGCAGGACTTCAGTGCTCGTGCACGCTTCGACCTCGCCCGCGCGCACCCGCGCGAGAAAGCGCCGGGCCGGCTCACGCAAGGGATGGGCACGGCCGGCGACGTACATCGGGACGTTCGAGTCGACGAACACCCTCACCGGCGGCCGGCTTCGATCTCGGCCAGCATCTGCGGGAGATCCGCCGTCGGCGCCTCGAGCCTCGCCAACCGTTCGAGCGCATCGGCCGGCGCGCGATCGGCGCTGAGGGCTCGCTCGACCGCCTGACGAACCCAGGCCCCTTTCGAGAGCCGGCTCCGCTGAGCGGCTTTCCGAATGCGGGCGTCCAGACTCGTCGGAATCAGCACTTGGAGTCGATGACTCATATGCTCATACTAACATGAGTCGTACGGTGACACAGATGAACCCGTTCAGGAGGTTCAGGTTGAGGAAGATCACCAGGTTCAAGGGTTCAGTATCGCCGGCTCAGCGTCATCGACGTTGGCATGACCCCGCGCACCCAGACGAACAGATCGTCGTCGAAGCTCGAATCGTCTGCGCCGGTCGGATGCCGCGAGGCGAATACCAGGACGCGGCCGGCACCATCGAGCGACGGGGCGTGGCTCAGCTCCATCCACATACCGGACTCCTCCACGCTGGCACGGACGGTCGCGCCAGACGAACGATCGTGCACGAACACATCCCAGAGCAGGTTGATGTCCTGCTCTCCGGGATGACAGTCCTTCGCGCACGTCAAGTCCGACGCAAACGACTGAAAAGCCACGGTGCGGCCATCGCCAGAAATCGCCGGCACGCTGCTCGCTCCATTTGCGGCCTTCCCGTCGGGACGCCGGCTCACGAGCTCGGTCGCGCCGGTCGACATGTCGTGAAGGAAGATGTCCGCCTGCCCGTTCCGGTCGCCGCGCACCAGGTTGGTCGCCTCCGACACGAACGCCACATGGCGGCCGTCGTCGCTGATCGACGGCCATGAGCTCGGACCGTTGGGATCCTTGCCGTTCGAACCTCGACTCACACGCGAGGTGATGTTGCGCGCCGTATCGCGCACAAAGATCTCCGGCACTCGCTTGGTAACCTTCGGGGTTTTTGAAATCGTGGTTGAGCCGGGCTGCGGCAGGTTGAGCGGGTGGCGGGCGGCGGGACTAACGCGACGGCTGAGGTTAGCGATGAGAACGACACCCTGATGCGGTCATGGACCGACAGCTCCTCGTAAGAACTGGGTGATCGCCCCGATGATTCGTGGGCCGGCCGCGAGCACCTCATCGTTGTGGTCGGCGCCTTCAACGATCTCGAGCCGTTTCGGCTCCAGCGCGGCCTCGAACAAACGCCGGCTCTGGGAAGCGGGGACGATGGTGTCGGCGGAGCCGGCGATCACGAGCAGCGGGCAGCCGATCTTCGCGATGCGGTCGATCGACGGATACCGGTCCCGCAGGATCCAGCCGACCGGCAGGACGGGATAGTGGAGCCGCCCCATCTCGACGAACGACGTGAACGGCGACCGGAGAATCACGGCATGCGGCGAGTGCTCGACCGCCAGCCTCACCGCGACGGCTGACCCCAACGACTCGCCGAAGTACACAACGTGGCGCGCATCGACATCCCCGCGTGAGAGAACGTAGCGCCGGGCCGCCCGCGCGTCGATTGCGAGGCCTTCCTCCGTAGGAGAGCCCGGATTCTCCCCGTAGCCGCGGTAGTCGAACAGCAGGACCGCCAGGCCGCGCGCCGCAAGCTGGGCGGCCAGATCCGATCGGTAGGCGCGATTGCCAGCGTTGCCGTTGAAGACGATCACGGTGGCTGAGGGCGACCCTGCGCCCACCACGAACCATCCGTTCAATGTCAACCCGTCGTCGGTCTCAAACGTCACGGTCTCCGCCCGCGAGAGGCCAACCTGCGCGGGCAGCGGGACATCGCCCGACGGGAAGTACATCATGCGGCGCTGCGTCAGCCAGAGAAGCGCCAACAACGCGACCACGACGGCGCCCGTGAATGCGAGTAGGCGCACGATTCCGCTCACCAACGGATAGGCCATGGCCACGTCGTTCACACCTCCAGCCGCTGCCCACGCGGCCCGTGTGCTATCTTCGTCGATCTATGCTGCGGCGGAAACGATCCAGATACGCTCGTTCGGAAAAGCTCTTCACGGATGCGTCGCGGATTCTCCCGGGCGGCGTCGACAGCCCGGTGCGGGCGTTCAAGGCCGTCGGAGGATCACCGGTCTTCGTCGCGAAGGCGCGTGGGGCGCACATGGTCGACGTCGACGGCAATACCTACATCGACTACGTGATGTCCTGGGGTCCGCTCATCCACGGACATGCGCCGAAGGGCCTGCGGAAGGCGCTCGCCGCGGCCGCGGCCAACGGCACCAGCTTCGGTGCACCCACCGAGCTCGAGACACGCCTGGCGGAACGCGTCGCGACGCTCATGCCTTCGATGGAGCGGGTCCGCTTCGTCAGCTCTGGCACCGAGGCCGCGATGAGTGCGGTGCGCGTCGCCCGTGCGTCATCCGGATGCGATCGCATCGTCAAGTTCGAAGGCTGCTACCACGGCCACGCCGACGCGTTCCTCGTGCAGGCCGGCTCCGGGGCGATGACGCTCGGCGTACCGACGAGCCCCGGGGTGCCGTCGGGAGCCGCTCGCGACACGCTTCTCGCGCGATACAACGACCTGCCGTCGGTGGAAGCTCTCTTCGCGCAGAACCGGCGCCAGATCGCCGCGGTCGTCGTCGAACCGATTGCGGGAAACATGGGGGTCGTTCCGCCGGCACGCGGCTTTCTCGAAGGTTTGCGGACGCTGTGCGATCGCGAGCACGCGCTCCTGATCTTCGATGAGGTGATTTCAGGATTCCGCGCGTCGAGTGGCGGCGCACAGCAGATTGCACGTGTCCGGCCGGACCTCACCTGCCTCGGGAAGATCATCGGTGGAGGCCTGCCGGTGGGTGCCTACGGTGGCAGGGCCGACATCATGGATCTCGTGGCGCCGTCCGGGCCTGTGTATCAGGCGGGCACGCTGTCGGGAAATCCGCTCGCGATGACCGCCGGCTTGTGGTCGCTCCAGGCGCTGTCGCGCAAACTCTATCGCCACCTCGCGAAGCTGGGCACGATGCTGGCCGCGGGCCTTGCGGAAGCGGCGAGAAACGCGGGCGTGCCGCTACAGGTCAACGCGTTCGGGTCGGTGCTGACGCCGTTCTTCACGAGCGAAGCCGTGACCGACTACCAGTCAGCGCTCAAAGCCGACACCCGAGCCTACGGCCGGTTCTTCCACGCGATGCTCGATCGCGGAGTCTACCCGCCGCCTTCGCAGTTCGAAGCCTGGTTCCTGTCGGCCGCCCACACCGAGCGCGACATCACAGCGACCATCACAGCCGCGCGTGATGCGATGCGAACCGCTGCCACGACCGGCCAGGGATGATACGGAATCACTCACGATGAGCGCGAAGACCACGATGACCACGAAGAAACGGCCTGAATTACTTCGTGATCTTCGCGAGCTTCGTGATCATCGCGAGTGATTCGTGAACTCTTGGTTCACCATATCTCGGGCGGTGTGTCCATCCTGACACGGAGGATCGTGCCCGCGGGCAGAGTCACGTCCTTGCCTTCCGTGGCCACCATCGTGCCGCCGCCGCCGATGAGCACGCCGATGAGCGCGCCCTTCACCCCACCGACGATGCCGCCGATGATGGCGCCGACGGTGGACCCCGCAGCGATGCGCCCGACTTCGCCCTTGATGCCTGAGCTCTCGATCGCCTCGGTGACGGTGCCGCGCATCGGATAGTTGCGGCCCCCGACCGTGATCTGGTTGATGGCGACCGTCAGACTGCCCTTGCGGTCGGTACGCGAGGCGCGATTCACCGACGTCACGAGACCGCGCACCAGTGAACCTGCAGGGATGAGCACGCGTTCGCCCTGATACAGATCGACGAGAGTCGTCGCTTCGAACCGATCCTCGACCTGGGCGTTGTCCGACGACAGCTCGGTCTGAATCCGCACGTCTATTTCCTGCCCCACCGGAATCCCCCGTGGGCTCTGGCGCGTGGTGGTCGCCGGGCGTGGACGATCATCGTAGATCGGCACCGATTCAACCGGCGCGGTACCGACGACCGTGGTGTTGCCGGTGCCGGCGCGCGGCCGGGTCTCTCCGCGAGCGCGCAAGCGCAGATCCTGGAGCTGGTCGCGAAGCTGGGTGTACTCCGCGCGGCTCACTGAGTTCTCCTTGCGAAGCTTGACCTTCAGATAGATCACGTCTTCTCGCAGCGTATCGAGCTCGTCCTGCAGCCGTCCTGCCTGGAGCGCATCGGATGTCCTCAACCGTGACACGTCGTTGCTGGCCTGGTACACCTCGTCCTGCAGCCGCTGGATGTCGGCAGTCGTGACGGCGGTCTGCGCCGTGGCGGGTGCCGGAACGCCGAGCGTCAACGCCAGCGTCAGTCCGGCAATCAATCCACCAATTGCTCTCTGTACGGTCATCGATTCCTCACCTTGCTTCGTCAGGGGCATATTCAAGTAGACGAAGGCCCCGCCTCTTCAGCCTGCGTCAGCTGGCGCTCCGGATCTTCAGACTCCTTCAGAACGCTGCAAAAGGAGCGCCGGTCATGTGAGCGCTCCGATCCGGTCGGATAAGCCAGGCCCGACCAGGCCGCAGAACTTGCTATGATCAACAGATTATCGACATGGCAGTCCTGAAACTTCACAGAACGGTTGGGGTCCGCGTCGGGTCCGTGCAGGTCGGCGGCGGCGCGCCTGTCGTCGTCCAATCGATGACGATGACGGACACGGCGGATGCGGAGAGCACCGCCCGGCAGTGTATCGAGCTGGCGGAAGCCGGCTCGGAGATGGTCCGCGTGACGGTCAACCTGCCCGACGCCGCGGCCGCGGTGCCCGAGATCAAGCGGCGCATGCTCGACGCCGGGGTGACGGCTCCCCTCATCGGCGATTTCCACTACAACGGACACCTGCTCCTGACCCGATATCCAGACTGCGCCCGGGCGCTCGACAAGTATCGGATAAATCCCGGCAACGTCGGCACCGGCCGCCGCCGCGACGAGCAGTTCTCGACCATCTGCAGCGTCGCGCGCGACAACGGCAAGCCGGTCCGCATCGGCGTCAACGGCGGCTCGCTCAACCAGGAGCTCGTGCTCGCGAAGATGCAGGAGAACACCGACCGCGATCTCGGCAGGTCCTCCGAAGAGATCATCAACGAGTGCATGGTGCTCTCCGCCGTTCAGTCGACGGAGCTGGCGATCGAGTCGGGCCTCCGGAAAGACCAGATCATCATCTCGTGCAAGACGTCGCGGCCGCGCGATCTGATTGCCGTCTATCGCGCCCTCGCGCGGCAGACGGATCAGCCGCTGCACCTCGGCCTGACCGAGGCGGGGATGGGGATCAAGGGGCTGATCTGGTCGGCGTCGGCGATGGGCGTTCTGCTGAACGAGGGGATCGGCGACAC
The DNA here is from genome assembly GCA_963776315.1 of uncultured Acidobacteriota bacterium. Classification (GTDB taxonomy): domain Bacteria; phylum Acidobacteriota; class Vicinamibacteria; order Vicinamibacterales; family 2-12-FULL-66-21; genus DATBJJ01. The sequence continues at coordinate 236,208 of CAVZMJ010000015.1, read as the reverse complement.
GATCCGCGTGTCGCTCACACCCAGGCCGGGCGGCGATCGGCGCGACGAAGTCTACGCCGCGTGCGAGCTCCTGCAGTCGCTCGGGCTGCGCACGTTTGCGCCGAGCGTCACGGCCTGCCCCGGCTGCGGGCGAACCACGAGCTCGACGTTTCAGGAGCTGGCCGAGCGCACGCAGGATTACATCCGCGAGCGAATGCCGCATTGGAAGACGCAGCACGAAGGGGTCGAGGCCATGACCCTCGCCGTCATGGGCTGCGTCGTCAACGGCCCCGGCGAGTCGAAGGCCGCGAGCATCGGGATCAGCCTGCCCGGCACGGGAGAAGCGCCGAACTGCCCCGTGTACATCGACGGACAGCACCACACGACGCTCCGCGGGACCTACGAGGAGCTCGCCACGGCGTTTCGCGAGCTCGTCGACAACTACGTCGAGACGCGGTATCCGCGGAAATAGGGGCCGGCTCGTCACCGCGCTGTCACGCTCAACTGAGTTGCTCACGATCGCGACGCTCGCGACGAGCCCGGCTGAACACTCTGCCCCGCCCACTCGTAGCTGATATAGATACGCTCGGGAGGGCGACACATGTTCGACGATCTTCGTCAGGCACTCCGCGGCATTCGCAAGCAGCCGGGATTCGCGGCCGTCGCCGTCCTCACCCTCGCCCTCGGCATCGGCGTCAACACCAGCATCTTCGGGATCGTCAGTGCCTTCTTCCTGCAGCCGTCCCGCCTCTCGAACGTCCGACGAGCTCGTGGTGGTCATGCAGAAGGGGGAGATCATCAACCTGCCCTACGGGCTCTCCTTTCCGGACTACCTGGACTACCGGAAATCGTCGAGCACGCTCACCAATCTCGTCGCGTTCATGCCGACGCCGGTCCACCTGAGCACCAGGGGACAAACGCCGGAGCGCACGTAGGTCGAAGTGGTCTCGCCGAACTACTTCGCGCTGGCGGCGTGTCTCCTGCCGCCGGGGAGCTGCTGAAGCCGGAGCAGGGTGAGGCGAAGGGAGCCGGCGCCGGTCATCGTGCTCTCCTACCGCTACTGGCAGCGCCGGTTCGGCGGCAACCCGCGATCGTCGGACAGCCGATCGTGCTCAACGGGCAGTCGTTCACGGTCGTCGGCATCGCGCCGGAGTCGTTCACGGGACTCTCGTGGGCGATGGCGGTCAGCGGCTGGGTGCCGACCGGCGCGATGGGCGCCTTGATGCAGAACGGCGACGCCATCCGCGATGCCCGCGCCGCGCCGATGTTCCGGCTCATGGGACGTCTGGCTCCGGGACGCACGGTGGCCGACGCGCGCGCCGAGCTCGAGGTCATCGCGCAGCGGCTCGCGACCGCGTATCCCGCCGAGCACAAGGGCACGCGCCTGATGGTGATCCCCGAGAACCGCGCGCGGCCCGATCCGAGCGTCGCCGAAGCTGCTGCCCGTGTTCGCCGCGGTGTTCGCCGCCATGGTGACGCTCGTGCTGTTCATCGCCTGCGCCAACGTGGCCAACCTGATGGTCGCGCGCGCGCTCGAGCGGCAGCGCGACCTCGTCATCCGCTCGGCCCTCGGCGCCAGTCGCGCGCGACTGATCCGGCTCCAGGTCGTCGAAGGACTCGTGCTCGCCGCGATCGCCGGCGTCGTCGGACTCCTGCTCGCGCAGTGGGCCGGGCACGCGCTCGCCAGCTTCGCCCCCCAGGGCGACATTCCGATCAACCAGGACCAGCCATCGGACTGGCGGGTCTCGGCGTTCACGTTCGTCGTCTCGGCGATGGCCGGCATCGCGACCTCGCTCTGGCCCGCGCGCCAGGCCTCGCGATTCAACCTCGTCGAGTCGCTGAAGGATGGGGGCCGCGAGTCCGGCACCAGGCGGCACGCGTTCCGCAACCTGCTCGTCATCGCCCAGGTGAGCCTCTCGTTCATCGTGCTCGTCAGCGCCGGCCTGTTCGTCCACAGCCTGCGGCAGATGCAGACACCTCGCGTTCGGCTTCCGGCCCGACGGGCTGCTCGTGATGTCGATGGACCTGAGCCTCCAGCAGTACAGCGACGAGCGCGGCCGACAGTTCCTCGACGCGCTGGTGGCACGCGTCGAGGGGCTGCCGAGCGTGACGTCCGCCACGGTCTGCCAGACACCTGCCCCTCGACACCGGCGGCATCGGCATCGCCGACGTGGCCATCGACGGGGAGATCCCGGGCACGAAGGACAACCACCTGTCGATTGGCTACAACGTCGTGGGCGGGCGGTTCCTCGAAACGACAGGGCTCCAGGTGCTGCGCGGCCGTGGCGTTCGACGCCGGCGACCGGCGAGACCTCACGACCGGTCGGCCTGGTCAACGAGACGATGGCGCGGACGCTGTGGCCGGGAAGGAACCGGTCGGCCGACGGTTCCGGCTCACGGCGGGAAGGACCCGAAGGCGACAGTGGGTGGAGGTCGTCGGGGTCGTCGCGAACGGCAAATACATGATGCTTGGCGAGGAGCCACGCCCCTTCTACTACCTGCCGCTCAGACAGCACTACAGCTCGCCGATCACGCTGATCGTCCGCTCCGCGGCCGATCCGCTCGGGCTCGTCAGCGCCGCTGACCCGCGTGGTGAACGACCTCGATCCCGACCTGCCGGTGTTCAACGTGAAGTCGATGAGCGCCCACGTGCGGGAGAGCCCGTTAGGGCTGATGCCGCTCCGGATGGGAGCGACGATGGCCGGCAGCCAGGGCCTGATCGGACTCTTCCTCGCGGTGCTGGGCCTTTACGCGGTCGTGTCCTACGGGGTCGCGCAGCGCACTCGCGAGATCGGCGTCCGGATGGCGCTCGGCGCCGACCGGGCCGACGTCTTGCGCCTGGTCGTGCGCGAGGGAATGCGCCTGACCGTCATCGGCATCGTCCTGGGTCTCGTGGGGTCGCTCGGCCTCGGCGTCGTCCTGTCGAAGGTGCTCTACGGCGTGAGCGCGATGGACCCGCGTGTGTACGTCGCCGTCACCGCCCTGCTGCTCGGCGTGTCGGCACTCGCCTGCTACCTGCCGGCGCGCGGCGCGATGCGCGTGGATCCGATGGTGGCGCTCAGGGCGGAGTAAAGCGAGGAACGGGCAGACCTATTTCGCAAACCTTGGTTCCAGATCCTGCCACTCCTGCACCTTGAGTGCATGGATGCGTCTGGCCCAGACGATCGACAGCGCAACGCCGCAGATGATGAGGCCGATCGAGAGTCCCCACCAGAGTCCGATCACGCCGCGTCCCAGCGCGAAGCAGAGCGCGTAGCCGCTCGGCAGGCCGATGAACCAGTGGCCGACGAGGTTCCACAGCATCGGCGTGCGCGTGTCGCCAAGGCCTCGCAGGATGCCGGTGGCCACGCCCTGAATGCCGTCGAACAACTGAAAGATTGCCGCTACGGCGAGCAGCGAGACGCCCAGCTGCAGGACGCCCTCGTCACGGGTGAACGCGCCCATGAGCACCCGCGGGATCAGGATGAACGCGGCGGCGGTGCAGGCCATGAAGCCTGCGCCAAGGATGAGCGCGGTCCAGCCGGCCCGCTCGGCCCCGGCCGCGTCGCGGCGGCCGACGGCGTGCCCGACGCGCACCGCCCCGGCCGACGACACGCCGAGCGGCACCATGAACGAGAGCGCGGCGATGTTGATTGCAATCTGGTGCGCGGCGAGCGCAATCGGCGCCAGCCGCCCGGCCAGCGCGGTCGACGCGGCGAAAACGCCAACCTCCAGTGTAATCTGCGATGCGGCCGGCACACCGAGCGACAGCAGGCGGCGCATCCACGCCCATTCGATCGCGAGCGGCGTTTCGAATAACCCGGGCCGCCTGCCGCGCTCACGCTGGACGATGACCAGGAACAGATACGCCGCCATCGCCACACGTGAGAGCACCGTTGCCCACGCGGCGCCGCGCACACCCATCGCCGGCGCGCCGAGCTTGCCGTAGATGAGCACCCAGTTGACGATGACGTTGGTGATGTTCGCCGTCACGAGTGCGATCATGACCGGTCGCACGACGCCCATCCCCTGCAGATACCGGCGAAACGTCGCGTAGAACAACAGCGGCAGAACACTCCATAAGACCACGTCCAGATAGGGTCGTGTCAGGCGGAGCACGGTCGGATCGAGTCCCCACCCGCCGAGCAGGCCAGACAGCGCGAGGAGCAACAGCGTCACGGGAAACGCGACGACCAGACTCAGCACGGTGCCGTGCACGAGCCACCGGTGACACTCGTCGAGCCGGCCTGCTCCGTACGCGTGCGACACCAGCGTATCGAGTCCCAGCAGCACGCCCATCGCGAAGATGACGACGCCGATGAAGACCGAGCTCCCGATGCCGACCGCGCCGATGGCTTCCGGCCCGAGGGGGCCAACCATCAGCGTGTCGACCAGCCCCATCGCCACCCATCCGATTTCGGCCACGACGACAGGCGTCGCCAGCGTGACCATCGGCCGGAATTCCTGTTTGAGATCGCGGAATGAGGGGAGCATGACAGGAAGCTGCGATCATGCCATAGACATGTTTTTCGGGACGCGGATCTCGCGGATTCGCTCACGAGGCGCGGATTACACCACTCGGATCCCTGGCTTCCAATGGGGCCTCTCGATTGAGTATCCTCTGCCCCATGATGAGCAGGCTTCCCCGTTTCCGGCGCGTCGTCGCGATCGGTATTCCTGTGCTGCTCCTGGTGGACATGCGGTCCGACCCTCTCGCACAATCGCCGGCCGGCGGCGACCCCGTGTCGGTGAGCTTCGTGACACTCGGCCGCGACGGAAAGCCAATCCTCGATCTGAAGCCTGAGGAAGTTCAGCTCCGCGTCGACGGCCGCCAGCGAACCCTCAAGTCTCTCGATCGGATCGATGCAGCCGCCGAAGCGTCAGGCGACGCCGCGACGCCGGCCGGCCCTCCACTGCCCGCGCCATTCGGCACCAACCTGGCAGGTGCGACGAGTGGCGGCGGACGTACGACCTTTCTCGTGATAGACGACGGGTCGTTCCGGCCCGGGAACGAACGGCTGATGAAACAGTCGATCGACGCCTTCCTGAACACCATCCCGCCGACCGATCGGGTTGCGCTCCTGACGACGCCGCTCAGCTCTGTCCGAACCGATCCGACGACGCCAGCCGAGGTGCGGCAGGCGCTGGCGAAGGTGGCCGGCCACGGCGCTCCGATCCCGACCGATGACGCGGGGCTGCAGCGGTACCAGAACGACGCAGCGTGCCGCACGCGTGAAACGCTCGAGGCCCTGAGGGGCCTCCTCTCGAACCTCGCCGGCGCGAGCACTCCTCTCACGATGATCTTCTTTTCGTCCGGCATCTCCGCCACGACTCGAACCACTGGGACTTTGGGCACTTCCAACTGCGATCTGTCGACCGATGCCTTCCAGAACGTCGGTACGGCCGCTGCCGCGGCGCGGGCGCACGTGTACGTCGTGCAGGCCGATCTCACGCCGGGACAACGGAGCGATGGACTCGAGAACCTTGCGGGCGTGACCGGTGCGCAGGTCCTGGTGCTCGCGGCTGCCGGCGAGAACGCGCTCAACCGCATCGCGATCGAGACGTCCGCGTACTACCTCGCCGCCTTCGATCCTGAGCCGTCGGAGCGAAACGGACAACCCCATCGCCTCGAGGTGCGAGTGACGCGACCGGACGTCACCGTGCGCGCCGGGACGCAGATCGCGATCGCTCGAGCCGACGGCAAGACCGCACGCAAGGCAGTGAGCCCACGCGACATGCTGCGCGAGGCGACGGTGTACCGCGACCTGCCGCTTCGGGTGGGGGCGTTCCCGTCGCGCGAGGCCGCCGACAAGCTGAAGCTGGTCGCGCTCGGCGAGCTCGTCGACCCTTCCGTCAAACTGACCGCCGCCGTCGTCGGCGTCTACGACGCGAAGGGCAAGCTCACGGCGCAGTCGACGGCGCCGCCCGAGTCCCTCGCGACGATGCCGCTGATGTTTGCCATCGTCGTGCCGCCAGGCAAGTACCGGGTCCGCCTCGCGGCGACCGACGCCTCGGGCCGTAGCGGCACGGCCGACGTCGAAATGACCGCGGACCTCACGTCGGCTGGCGCGCTGAAGTTGAGCTCGCTGCTCCTTGGCTCGGACGCCGGAGGGTTCAAGCCGCTGCTGCAGTTCAAGGACGAACCGTCGGCCATGGCGACCTTCGAGCTGTACGGCAAGCCGCCCACGCAGCTCCCGCTCAAGCTGGAGCTCGCAGCGACAGCCGACGGTCCGGCACTCCTGCAGGCGCCGCCCGCGGGTGCCGGCACCAAGGATCCAGACCGCTTCATCATCAGCGGCGTGTTTCCGATTGCGTCGCTGGCGCCGGGCGATTACGTGGTGAGAGCGACCGTGGGGACGCCGGAATCAGGCGAGGGCCGCCTGATGCGGACGCTGCGGAAGACGAAATAGAGCTGACGTCGACTATCGCCTGCGTCGCGACCATGCCGACTTCGGCCTCGCCCCAGAGGACGCCATTCCCGACCGACAAGACGCGCGACTGCTCGGCGCCGCCGACCTCTCCCGTCTCTGGGTCATAGCCGAGGATTGAGAACGTCGCGACGGGATCCGGGGGGCGCTACTGCTCGCGCGCGAATGGCGTGCTCACGACCGCGCCCGCGATCAGCGCGAGGAGAACGAACAACCCACGCCGCGTCGACACGATGTTTCTCCCCTGAAACTGATAGCTGATAGCTGATAGCTGATGGCTGATGGCTGTTAGCTGAGGGCTATCTCCAGGGTATGAATCGCTCAATCCACTGGATGCGCATCAGGTCGTTGTAGATGACCGTCACCATGAGCATCAGGAGGAGGACGAACCCCGCGAGCAACATCTTTTCCTTGACCTTCATGCTGAAGTCGCGCCGGGACACGCCTTCGAGCGCAAGGATCGCGATGTGCCCGCCGTCGAGGACCGGAATCGGCATGAGGTTGAGCAGCCCGAGGTTGAGGCTGATCATCGCCATGAGCGTGAAGAGCGGAATCCAGCTGCTCTGCTGCGCGGCTTCGCCCGAGAGGCCTGCAATCGCGACCGGTCCCATCAGCTGCTTGACCGATGTCTGTCGCGTGAAGAGCCCGCCCAGGGTTTCGAAGATCTGCGTGGTCCATTCCCAGTTCTGTTTGAGGCTCAGCTTGACCGCCTCGACGGGACCCGGCTCGACGATCTTGAGCTCGAGGGGCGTGATCATCGCGCCGATGCGCACCGAGCCTTCGATGACGCGCGGCGTGACGGTGATGGTCAGATGCTCGTTGCCCCTCAGCACGTCGAGCGGCAGTGGGCGTCCCTCGCTCGCCTGAATCGATTCGATCAGTCGCGCGCGAGCACGCTCGGCCACCAGGACGGCGAACACCGCATCCGGTGCGCCGCGACTCAGCTGCGCCAGGTCCTCAGGCGAAACGCGAAGGCCCGCCTGTCCTCCGGCGCCGACGAGGAAATCACCTCTGCGCAGCCCCGCCTCATCGCCGGGCTGCCCTTTGTGGAGCGTGTCGATCTGGGGGTACGTGACAGGCAGCACACCAACGGCCCCGGTCTCGAACCGGTCGACGGCGACGGGCACCACCTGGCGTTCGATGCGCTTGCCGCCGCGTTCGACCACGATCCGGACAGGACGGTTCGCTCGCGTGGCCGTCGCCATGTAGAACTGCTTCCACGTCGAAATGTCCTTGTCGTCAACAGAAACGACGTGATCGCCCACCTGGAGGCCCGCGGCTTCAGCGGGCGATCCGGGCGCGAATCCTCCCACCACCACGGCGTAGTCGTCGAACGCCGGAAGCTTTGCGCCCTGGAGCAGGACGACGGCCATGACGATGACCGCGAGCGCGAGGTTCATGACCGGGCCCATCACGAGGACCTGGAACCGCTGCCACTTCGTCTTGGACAGGAATTCGTCGGATGACCCGGTGCGGGCGTCTTCCGGAGTCTCGCCCGCCATCTTGACGTAGCCCCCGAGCGGAATCGCACTGACGCAGTATTCCGTGTCGCCGCGGCGGAAGGACAAGATCTTCGGCCCGAACCCCAGCGAGAACGTGAGGACGCGGACGCCAATGCGCCGCGCCATCATGAAATGGCCGAGCTCATGGACGAAAATCAGTACGCCGAGTACAAAAAGGAAAGCCAGAATGCTGGTCACACGCTTGATTTTACCTCACTGGCCAACCAGGCCGCGACGTTCGACCCAGGCTCGGGTCGCCCTGAGCGAGTCGAAGGGCGAACTCCCGCGCCCACTGATCAACACCACGCACGTCATCCAGGCCGGAAATCGCGGCTGGACCGCGCTTTTCGTAGGCCTCCATCGACTTCCCGATGAGTCTGGGGATCGATATGAAGCTCAGCCGCGACTGCAGAAACTCTGCCACCGCCACTTCGTTGGCGGCGTTGAGAACGATGGGCAGCCCCGCATCACCTGCGAGCGCCTGAAACGCGAGCGCGAGGCAGGGAAATCGTTCGGTGTCCGGAGGCTCGAACTCCAGCCGGCGCGCCCGCGTCAGGTCGAGCCGCTCGAGGGGCCCACTCCAGCGCTCCGGATACGAAAACGCGTACTGAATTGGTAAGCGCATGTCGGTCACGCCGAGCTGCGCGATGATCGATCCGTCGATGAGCTCGACCATCGAATGGACGATCGACTGTGGGTGCACGACGACGTCGATCTGGTGGGGCCCGACCGCGAAGAGCCAGTGCGCCTCGATGACCTCGAGCCCCTTGTTCATCAGCGTCGCCGAGTCGATCGTGATCTTGGGCCCCATTCTCCATGTCGGGTGCCGGAGCGCGTCTTCCGGCGACACGTCGCGCAACCTCGAGGCCGGAAGCTCCCGGAACGGGCCGCCCGACGCCGTCAGGATGAGCCGGCGGATGTCACGCGGCTCGCGGCCGTGCACGCACTGGTGAATCGCGTTGTGCTCGCTATCGACCGGGAGCACGGCGACGCCGCGACGGCGCGCGCGCTCCATGACGATCGCACCGGCCATCACGAGGATCTCTTTGTTGGCGAGCGCGATGGTCTTGCCGCAATCGATGGCGGCGAGGACCGCGTCGAGCGCTGCGGTCCCCGACGACGCGAACAGCACGACGTCTGCATCCGGGTGCGTCGCAACGGCAATCAATCCCTCCGCCCCACACGCCTGCGTCGCTGGAAGCGGAGCGGCCAGACTGCGCAGTCCGGCCTGCACCTCGGCCAACCCCGCCGACGAAGCCATCGCCACGGTGTCAGGCGCGTACTGCGCGACCTGCTCGACGAACCGGGGAGCGTTCTCTCCCGCCGAGAGCGCCACGACTCGGAGGCGATCGGGATGCGCCGAGACAACGGCGAGTGCACTCTGCCCGATGGAACCGGTCGATCCGAGTATGGCGACGCGCTTCATTTCTCTATGGGGGGCTTTATGGGGGCTGTATGGGGGCCTTATGGGTGCGCCTGCAGGTACTTCGTGAAGACGTAGAAGACAGGTGCGGCAAACAACCAGCTGTCGATGCGATCCAGGATGCCGCCGTGACCAGGAATCAGCGCCGAGGAATCCTTCACGCCGGCGCTGCGCTTCAGGAGCGACTCGAACAGATCCCCGGCCATCCCGAGCACCACGACGGAAACCGAGGTGCCCATGAGCAGCCACACGTTGACGCCTCTGAAGACCTCGAGCCCTCCATACGTCATGGCGGCGGTGCCGAACACCAGGCCACCGACGGCGCCCTCGACGGTCTTGCTCGGGCTGATCGCCGGTGCCAGCTTGTGCCGGCCGAGCGCGCGCCCGGTGTAGTACTGCGCCGAATCACTCACCACCATCGTCGCCATGAGCAGCAGGGTCGCGTCGCGCCCGCCGATCGACCTGACGCCGGCGAGCGCGCCGAGCGGGATACCGATGTAGAGCACCGGGAAGAGGGACGCCGACGTATCGCGGAGCGCCTGGGGGCCGGGCTGGCCACGGACGACGGCGAGCACGCCAACCCAGATCAGCGCGGCGAGACAGACGAGCTCGAGCGGAGGCTCGTCACCGCCGACGGCCACACAGGCCGCCGCAACGGCGGCGCCGCTCGGGATAATGGGAATCCGGGTGTCGAGCGCGGCGGCGAGGTCCGCGTATTCGGCGAACGCCACCGCCGAGGCCAGCACGGCGAGCAGCAGCGTCGCTTCAGGCGGAAGAAACCACACGACGCCGACGACGAGCGCCGCTAGAGCCAGCGCGCTCAGGACGCGTGTCATCAGCGGCCGGCGACCACGGGCTTGTTGATCCCGCCGTAACGGCGGTCGCGCTTCTGGTAGGCGAGCACGGCTTCGAGCAGATCGCGCTTCCGGAAGTCGGGCCACAGCGTGTCAGTGACCCAGATCTCGGCGTAGGCTATCTGCCAGAGCAGGAAGTTGCTGACGCGCATCTCGCCGCTCGTGCGAATCAGCAGATCGGGATCGGGCTGTCCGGCAGTGTAGAGAAACCCGGCGAAGCGCTGCTCGTCGAGCTCCTCGGGGCGAATCTGTGCTGCGAGCAGCCGCTTGGCGGCCTCGACGATCTCCGCGCGCCCGCCGTAGTTGAGCGCGATGTTGAACAGCATGCCGGTATTGCTCGCCGTCTTGACCTCGGCCGCCTTCAACTCGTCGCGGACGTCCCTGGCCAGTTCCTCTTCGCGGCCAATGACGCGAAAGCGGATGTTGTTGCGGAGCAGCGTGTTCAATTCGAGACGCAGATAGCGCTTGAGGAGCGACATGAGGGTCGAGACCTCCATCGCCGGGCGCTTCCAGTTCTCGACCGAGAACGCGTAGAGCGTCAGCACTTCGATGCCGAGGCGGGCCAATCCTTCGACAACGTCGCGGACCGAGTCGATGCCCGCTCGATGGCCCTCGACACGAGGCAGGTGCCGTTGCGCCGCCCAGCGGCCGTTGCCGTCCATGATGACGGCGACGTGGCGTGGCAGGCGGTCAAAGTCGACCTGACGGGCAAGCGCCTCGTCAGGCGAGCCGGACGTAAGAGCGGACAGGAAGTCTTCGAGGGCCATCGTGTGCAGCGTGGCAAGTAAACCCAGATAATACAGAGTCTTACGGGGGCGTTCAAGGCGCGACGGTCATGCTTTGTATTATAAAGCAAAACGGGGCTCAGGGCTCAAGGCCTGCTCAAGGCTCAGGCTCGGCTCAAGCAAGAGCGATCCGATCTCAGTCGCTCGATTAGGATCTGAATGACCTTGCCAAGCCGTGAGCCCTGAGCAGCCTTGAGCCCTGAGCCTGGGCCCGATCCCTGCTCACCGCCCGTAGTCGACGCGCACGAGAAAGAGGCCCGACGCCGGCGCGGCACGTCCCGCGCGCGAACGATCGCGCCCCTCCACAATCCCGGCAACGTAACTCGCCGGCCAGCGCCCCAGGCCGACGTCGACGAGCGTGCCGGCGATCGTGCGAACCATGTGGCGCAGGAAGCCGTCGCCCGTCACGCGAATGACCAGCGGGGCCGGGTCTCGACGTGCCAACCATGTCGGAGAACCGGGATCTGAGATCAGGGATCCGGGATCGGGAGAGCTGCGGAACATGTGCTCCAAGGTCTCCCCTGATCCCTGATCCCCGATCCCGGAGTCGAGAATGAATTCTCCGGCTCGCCCCACCGAGATCGACAGGATAGTGCGCTCGGTGGTGTGCACGTCGCCACCGGTCGACTGAAACGCGGCGAAGTCATGACGCCCGAGGAGCGCCTGCGCCCCGAGACGCATCGCGTCGACGTCGAGCGCCCCCGGCACGTGCCAGACGTAGCGATGCTCGAAGGCCGAGACAAACGGACCGTTCGCGATGCGGTACTCGTAGGTCTTCGAGACGGCATCGAAGCGCGCGTGAAAGCCGGGCAGCGCGTCCTCGACCGAGACGATGCGGACGTCGGCGGGGAGGACTGAGTTCAGCGCGCGCTGCAGCGTGGCCGCGGTGTGTTCGGTACGGGTTCGGACGCTGGCCACCTGCCCGAGGGCGTGGACTCCCGCGTCGGTCCGGCCAGCCCCGTGCACGGTCAGTGGCCCGCCTTCGAACGGTCCCAGCGCCTCTTCGAGCAGCCCCTGGATCGAGACGCCTTCGGCCTGACGCTGCCAGCCAACGTAATTCGTCCCGTCGTACTCGACGGTCAACTTCAGCGTGCGCCGGTCCACGCAATCATCCACGAAGTTCCCGAAGGTCGCGAAGTTCACGAAGGCAAACAGGTCGTGCCTGTGCGTGTGGCTACGACGCCCTCGAGCCGGGCTTGATGACCGGAATCCCCTTGGAACAGAGCGGGCAGGCCTCGGGCGCATACGTCGGCACCTCGAGACGCACGAGCGACTGCATTGGCAGGTTGAGCCGCGCCGGGTCGGAGCCTCGATCGATGATCGCCGCCGCGCCCGTCACCTGCGCGCCGAACGACTCGGCGGCGGCAATCGTCTCGCGCGTGGATCCGCCGGTCGTGATGACGTCTTCGACGACGAGCACGCGATCCGACTCGTCGAGCGTGAACCCGCGCCGGAGCACGAGCGTCCCGTCCTGCCGCTCCGCGAAGATCGCGCGCACGCCGAGCGCGCGCCCGACTTCCTGGCCAATGACGATGCCGCCGAGCGCCGGCGAGAGGACGACTGTCGGCTGCATGTGGCGCGAACGGTCCGCCAGCGCGTGACCGAGCGCGCCCGCGAACTCCGGGTACTGGAGCACGAGCGCGCTCTGCAGATAGCGGTCGCTGTGCAAGCCCGACGACAGGCGGAAATGCCCCTCGAGGAGCGCGCCGGACTTCCGGAAGAGATCGAGCACCGTGTCCTGATCCATTAGCTGGTCGCTTTCCCGCCCCGGCTCCGGAGGTTGTCGTCGAACAGCTTGAGAATGCGCTTGTACTCGTCGGCCCAGCTCGACTCCTCCGTGAAACCGTGGTTCTCGACCGGATAGGCAGCGAGCTCCCAGTTCTCCTTGCGAAGTTCGATGAGCCGCTGGGCCAGGCGCACCGAATCCTGGAAATGGACGTTGGTATCGACCATGCCGTGGCAGATGAGCAGCGCGCCCTTCAGCCCTTCGGCGAAATAGATCGGCGAGCTCTTGCGGTAGGCCTCAGCGTCCTTCTGCGGGTTGTTGAGGATGTTCGATGTGTACCCGTGGTTGTAGTGCGCCCAGTCGGTCACCGGTCTCAGCGCCGCGCCGGCGGCAAAGACGTCCGGCGTCGTGAACATGCCCATGAGCGTGATGAACCCGCCGTAGCTGCCGCCGTAGACGCCGATGCGCTTCGGATCCACCCTCTCGGCGGTCGTCAGGTACTTGGCGCCGTCGACGATGTCCTCGAGATCCTTGCCACCCATGAAGCGATAGATCGCCGTGCGCCAGTCGCGTCCGTAGCCCGAGCTCGCCCGATAGTCGACGTCCAGCACGACGTAGCCGCGCGCGGCGAGCAGGTTGTGGAACATGTACTCGCGGAAGTAGGTGGACCAGTACTTGTGCGCGTTCTGGAGGTAGCCGGCGCCGTGCACGAAGACGACTCCCGGACGCGTCGGGTCGCGCCGGGCGCCGAGCATCTCTGGCGTGAAGAGCCGCGCGTAGACGTCCACGCCGTCACGCGCCTTGAACGTGATGACCTTCGGGTCGATCCACTTGAACGACCGCCACGCCTCGGTCGGAGTCGTCGTGACCTGGGTCGCCTGCGCGGCCACCGCGTTCGGCATCACGTACACTTCAGGCGGCTTGTTGCTGTAGGAGAAGACGAGGCCGAGCGTCGACTCGTCCGGCGAGACTTCAGCCTGATTGGAACCGGGCATCGACGTGATCTTCGTGCGCGCGCCGCCATCGATCGGCAGCGTGTAGAGGTGGCGCTCGCCCGGATGCACTTCGCTCGTCGTCAGGTAGAACTTCCGGCCGTCGCGCGCCACGTCCGCCGACGCCACCTCCCACTTCCCTGACGTCAACTGCACCGGCTTCGCGGTCTCGGCCGCCACGTCGAGCGTGTAGAGGTGCATCCAGCCGTCGCGTTCGGACAGAAACCAGATCCGCGTGTTGTCCGGCAGGAACTCGACCGCCCCGCCTCCGAAGCCGCCTCCCGCTTCCCGCACCCACGCATCGTCGTGCAGCAAATCGATGACGCGCGACTTGCCGGACTCGGGATCGAGCACTACGTGCCACCGATCCTTGTTGTCGGCCGCGCGGGCCGTGGCGATCACGTACTTGCCGTCGTCGGACACCGCCGGCATCGACCACCGGATGTCTCGTTCCGCGCGCCGCGCGGGCCGCCCGTCAGCTGGCGACCCGGCTGCGGGTTTGTCGGCTGCGCTGGTGGCGTTGTCGTCGGGTGCGGGGGGCGCGAAGCTCCCATCAGCCCACACGGTCTTGCCTGTCTTGAGGTTCAGCACGCCGAGCAGCCGTCGATCCTGCGTGTCGCCGACGTTGGACCGCCCGGGAATGTCTTCGGTGTATCCGGTCTCGGTCACGTAGTTCGGCACGACCGTGGGCTTCACGCCGACCGCACGCTCAGCGATGACGACGAATACGTGGGTGTCGTCGGGCGAGAGCATCAGATCGGCCGCCGTCTGGCGCTCCTGGAGCTCGAAGGTCGGAAGCTTGGTCTTCTTCTGTTCGTCCTCGGCTTTCTTCTTCTCCGCCTTCTGCTTCTCGACAAAATCGATGAGCTTCTCTTCTTCGTCGCGGAGGAACCGCTGGCTGTCGGTCAAGCGAGGCTCGGGACGGCGCGGAGCGATGTCGGTCAGCTGCGTCAAGAGCGGCGATCCCCCGCCGTCGATCGGGGCGATGAAGAGATTCCCCTCGCGCACCCAGGTGACGTGCGTGTCGTTGCGCGCCCAGCGCGGGCTCGATTCGGCACCGGCGGTCTTCGTGAGGAGGCGTCGTGTTCCTGAAATGGCGTCAACCAGGACGATGTCGCCGCCGTCTACAAAGAGGACGCGGCGGCGGGCTTTGTCCCAGCGGCCGCCTGCGGACGGCGGGATGTTCTTCGCCTCGTCCTCGGACAGCTTGCGGGGCGTTCCGCCTGCGCGGCCGACCACGTAGGTCGAGGCCTTGTCCTCTGCGGGCTTCCGCCAGTCGAAGTAAAGCTTCTGGGAGTCAGCGGCCCATCTGAGGCCGGTCGGGGGATACCCGACGAGGTCGGACCCGCGCATGATGCTGTCCACCGTCAGCTCGAAGCGTCCGTTGGCGGCCTCAGTTGACCCGTTCTTCACGGCCGGCGAGGGGCCCGTGCTCCGCTGAGCCTGCATGACGGGCGCCGCCACGAGCAGGAGGGCTGCCGCGATACCAACACTATTTGCGCGCATCAACGTCTAATCCTTGGAATCAAGTGCCAGTCGGGAGGCTCGGGCCGGTCCAGGCGCTCGAACCAGCAGTATACACTCGGGAAATCGCCCGATTCGCGAGCGCGCCCGGTTCTTGCAGCTTCCGGACTCGGTCTGCCCCTTACCAATTTTGGAGAGAGTGTAATGCGTGTGAAAGCCCAAGTATCGGCCTGTGTTCGCGTCATCGGCGCCGTCGCCCTGGCGATAGGGATGTTCGCTTCCGGGCCCGCACTGTCCGCTTCCGGACAGGCTCAGACGCCGGCCCCGGCCCGCTCAGCCGGCGAGGCCGCTGAATGCGGCGGCGGCGCCGACCGTGCTGAAGGTCACGCCGGACGAGGCCGTCCGGATGGCCCTCGAGAACAATCTGGGTGTGCAGGCCGATCGGCTGGGTCCCCAGATTCAGACCTACGGCGTCGCCGCAGGCCCGCGCCGCATACGGGCTGAACGCTCGATTGCGCAGACGACCACGAGCAGCGCGACGCGCCTCCCACGGACTTCCTGACCACGGGCGCGGACGACAGCATCCTGACGAACGACAGCTTCCGCACCGGCGCCGGCATTCAGCAGTTCGTGCCCTGGGGTGGCGGACGCTATACGCTCGGCATCGACGCGTCGCGGCTGACGACGAACAACCCGACGAATCCGTCTCAATCCGCAGCTCGATTCGAGCCTGACCGCCTCCTATACGCAGCCGCTGCTGCAGGAACTTCACGATCGACGGCTCGCGGCAGAACCTGCTGCCATAGCCAGAAGAGTCAGGAAATCGCCGACGTGCAGCTGCGGCAGACACTGACGCAGACCTCGCGCGTCGTCCGCAACGCCTATTTCAACCTCGTCAACGCGATCGGCCAGCTGCAGGTCGCGCAGAAGTCGCTCGAACTGGCGCAGACGTCGCTCAAGAACAACCAGAAGAAGGTGGAGCTCGGCACCATTGCGCCAATCGACATCGTGCAGGCAGAAGCCGAGGTGGCGCGCACCGAGGAGCAGGTCATCGTGGCCGAGGGCCAGATTCAGTCGGCGGAGGACGCCCTGCGGGTGCTCATCATGAACCCGTCGCAGCCGGACTTCTGGACAACCAAGCTGGAGCCTGGCGAACAGCCGACGCTGGCGCCGCAGCCGCTGAACGTCGACGCCGCCATCGCCAACGCGCTGGCCAACCGCACCGATCTCACCAGTCGCGCAAGCAGCTCGAGCAGACCGACATCAGCATGAAATACCTGCGCAACCAGAAGCTGCCCGCGATCGACGTCACGGCCAACTACAACGTCGCGGGACGTTGCCGGCACGCAGTTCCAGTTCGATCGACAACTCGCAGGCGTTCCCTCCGCCGATTCTGAGGGCAGTCGCAAGCGCAGCTTCGGGGACGCGCTGCACGACGTGTTCGGCAACGATTTCAAGACGTGGAGCGTGATGTTCAACCTGAGCTATCCGATCGGCACGAGCGCCGCGGACGCCGGGCTCGCGCAGGCGACGGTTGCAGCGCGACCAGCAGACCACCAACCTGCGCGACCTCGAGACCATCGTCGTCGCGCAAGTCCGCGATGCCGGCCAGGCAGGTCACGACGGCGCTCAAGCGGGTCGAAACGACGCAGAAAGCCCGCGAGCTCGCCGAGCAGAACCTGCAGGCGTATGAGAAGCGTCTCGCCGTCGGTCTGTCCGACACGTTCCTCGTGATCCAGGCACAGCGCGATCTGACCAGTCAGCTGAACAACGAACTGTCCGCGATCATTGCCTACAACCGCGCGCTGATCGCCTTCGAGGCGGTGCAGGTCGTTCCGCTCGGGGGGGGATTCTAGGCAAGGTGCCTTGGCACCCTAAGCACGAGGCACCCGGGCCCCCTGGCACCCTAGCACCTTGGCCCCTCTTCCCGGTGGTACACTCCCCATGTGAAGCTGACCGTGACGGTCATCACGCGGAACGAGGCCGCCAACATCGAGGGCGCGCTCGAATCCGTCAAGTGGGCTGACGAAATCGTCGTCGTCGATTCTCATAGCGCCGACGAGACCGTCGCGATCGCGGAGCGCTACGCGGCGCGGATCGTCGTCCATGACTGGGCCGGATACAGTGCCCAGCGCAACTACGCGGCCGAGATCGCGTCGCACGACTGGATTTTCGCGATCGACGCCGATGAGCGTGTGCCACAGGCACTCGCGGCCGAGATTCAGCGAATCATGCGCGACGGAGCGACGGCCGGCGGCTACCGGATGCCGCGCGTCTCGTACTACCTCGGACGCTGGATTCGCGGAACTGACTGGTACCCGGACTATCAGCTGCGACTCTACGATCGGCGCGTGGGCCGCTTCAACGGCAAGCGCGTGCACGAGTCGGTCGAGCTGAAGCAAGGCCGTCCGGGCACGCTCGAGCACGACCTGCAGCACTATCCCTACCGCGACATCTCCGACCACGTCACGAGCATCGATCACTACACGACGCTCGCGGCCGAGGAGTGGTTCGCCGAGGGCCGCCGCACGAATCCGCTGGAGGCCGCCGTACATCCGCCCGCGGCATTTCTGCGGAATTACGTCGTCCGACGCGGCTTTCGAGACGGCACCGCCGGCTTCCTGATTTCCATCCTGAACTCGTACTACGTGTTCCTGAAGATTCTCAAGCTCTGGGAGCTGCAGCGCGGCTTCCGGACGCCTGGTCCTGGCGAGGCGCCCGGCGCGAGCAGCGCGCGCCGCCGCCCGAAGTTCGCCCGGACACCCAACGTCGAGGGCAAGGGCCGCTCGGCGGCGGCTGGCGATCCCCGCGCCGTCGGTCGCGACACCGCGCTCGGCCCGCCACCTTCCGCGCCCCTCCCTCCGCCGCCCTCACTCCGCCATCCGCAGTAGATGTTCTCGCTCCACATCGACACGGCGCGAACGTGGCGTGGGGGTCAGAATCAGGTGCTCGTCACGGTCCTCGGACTGCGCGGCCTCGGCCATCGAACGATGCTCGTGGCGCATCCGGATGGTGAGCTTCGACTGCGCGCGAAGGAGGGACTGGACCTGATTCCGCTCGCGCCCAGGACCGAGATGGATCTCGGCGCGGCCTGGCGGTTGTCACGCCTCCTCAAGCAGCTCAAGCCCGACATCGTCCACGCCCACGACCCGCACGGCGTCGCGATGGCCGGCCTCGCGCTCTCGATGAGCACGCAGCTGGCCAAACCGCCGCTCGTCGCCTCACGCCGCGTCGACTTCCACCTGCGCAACGCGGCGCTGTCGCGGTGGAAGTATCGTCAGGTGGACTGTTTCATCTGCGCGTCGGAAGCGATTCGCCAGATGCTGGTGGGCGACGGCGTGCCCCCCGCGCGGACGGTCACCGTGCACGAGGGCATCGATCTCGAGCGTGTGGACAGCGCCCCGCGCGCCAACCTGCATGAGGAGCTGTTCCTTCCCCATCAAGCGCCGATCGTCGGCAACGTCGCGGCCCTCGTGCCGCACAAGGGCCAGCGGCATCTGGTCGAGGCGGCGGCCCTGGTCGTCCGCAAGGTCCCGGATGCGCGCTTCGTCATCGCCGGAGAGGGCGAGCTGAGGCCGGCGCTCGAACGCCAGATCAGAGAGCACCGCCTGGAGAAGCACGTGCTCCTCGCCGGGTTTCGCCCAGACGTGCTCTCGCTTCACAAGGCGTTCGACATCTTCGTGATGAGCTCGATCACCGAAGGCCTCGGGACGTCGCTCCTCGACGCCATGGCCGCGGCCAAGCCGATCGTGGCCACCGCGACCGGGGGGATTCCTGAAGTCGTGGTCGACGGCGTGACCGGAACGCTGGTGCCGCCGCGCGACGATGCGGCGATGGCCGCGGCTATCGTGCAGCTGTTGAAGGACTCCGAGCTGCGGCAGCGGATGGGGCTTGCCGGACTGGCGCGGGCGCGAGAACTGTTCAGCGCCGAGCGGATGCTGAAAGACACGCTCAAGGTGTACAAGCGCGTGGCACTTCGGCCGCACGTGGAGGAATAGCAGGCGAGGCCCCGCGAGCATTGACTAATGCTCACAGAGTGTCGATCGAAAGCGGAATGCTGGAAGGGCTCTCACTGCGGCACGCCCACCACCCCTGCGCGGCAGCCTGAATGGATGCGCGGACAGTCGTCAAAGGTGGCGGCGCGGCCATTCTCGGAAAACGTGATGCCGCGTGCGACACGAGTCAACGTGGCTTCCGTCGTCAGGAGTCTGACGGTTCCTGCAAGCTTGGCGGTCTGCGCGGCGTAGATCGCCATCTCCCAACCGTCGATCAGGAACGCCACGCGTGTCCCATCGGGCGTCCAGGCGATCTCGCCGCAGGACCTGTTGGTGAGCGACGAGACGACCGTGCCCGCTTCCCGGGACCCACCCACCCGCAGTTCCTGACAGAGGCCTGCCGCGCACGGAGCCTCGAACGCGACAGCCACGCGCGATTTGTCCGGCGAGTAGATCCTGGCCGTCACGCGGCGACGCGAGGCGTCGGTCGTCCGCGCGGTGACGAGGAGGGCGCCCGACGCACCGATCGCGATGCCGAGGAGCAGCGCGGCGATCAACCGGCCGGTCGAGCGCGGCGCAGCCGCGGGTGACAGAGCCCTTTGAGCGGACATTGCGAGTCTCCCTGCTTCCGGCCGAAGCCGCAGGCGTTCATCATGCCGACGTGGCAGATGGAGAAATCGAAGCGCACGGGATCGGCGGCGTCGAGTTTGCGTAGAGAGGCCGTGACGTCGGCCGCCATCTTCCAGCCCGGGCTGACGTACCGGGTGAGGCGCAGGCACCGTCCCAGTCGGATGACATGCGTATCGAGCGGCACGATGAGCCGCGCCGGCGAGAGCCGGGTCCAGACACCGAGGTCGACTTCGTCGTGACGCACCATCCACCGCAGGAAGAGGTTCAAGCGCTTGCAGGCGCTGCCTGCCGACGGTCGCGGAAAGAAATAGCACACACCGGGACGTTTTGGCACGCGGCCGTACGCGCGCCGGACGTCGAGCGCAAGCGCCCTCGTCGAGAAACTGTCGAGCGCCGCGCTCACGTCTGGAGACGCCGGCGAATCGCCGGCGAGGAAGAATGCTTCCATCGAGCCGGACTCGCTCGAGCATCTGCCGCAGCATCCAGACGAGCGCCGCGATGTCCTCGCCGCGGATCCAGCGGTGCACCATCCCGCGAAGCTCCGGGTGCTTCGCACCCGGGTCGAACTGACGCACGTACTCGGACGGCCGCGGTCCCATGATGCGGAAGAGCGTGTCGATCGTGTTCAGCACGCTGGCGACACGCCCGAACGCCAGCGCCGCGGCACAGAAGCCGGCGACCTCGCGATCGCGCGGGTCGGCGAACGGCCGCACCCTGTGCACGGGATCGCTCGCCGACTCCTCGCGGTTGTAGTCGCGATAGAGGGTGTCGAGCGCTGACGCGAGTGTGGGCTCAGGGCTCATGGCTCAGGGCTCAGGGCTCAAGCAAGATCTTCGAGTGTGTAGTCCAAGGTTTTGCCTGAGCCCTGAGCCTTGAGCCCTGAGCCTAGAAAGCAGTGATCGGCTCCCCCGCCGCGCACATCGGGCACTCAGCGGCAGGGAAGTTCTGCGGCGCGCGGTACTCGACGAGCGCGTAGTTGGGCACGCCCAGGTCGACGATCGCCTCCAGGCGATCGCAGATTTCGACCGTCGCGAGGACGGTTCCTCCGGCTTCGGTCACGAGGTCGGCACACCGCTGAAATGTCTTTCCGGTATTGCGGACGTCGTCGGCGAGCAGCACACGCTTGCCCCGAATCAGCCGCGCGTAGAAGCTGCGCAGCGTGAACTTGCCTTCGCCGGGCGTGAACGGGGCGAAGCTGCAGGACGGATGGGTCAGGGCACGGCGGCCGTCGAGGAGGCCGGCGATCGTGTGCGCGAGGAGCGCGCCGCCGGTCGCGGGGCCGGCCACGATGTCGGTCTGTTCGAGCAGCTGCGGGGGCAACACGTCCAGCAGATCCTGCGCCAGCCGCCAGATGGTCGACGGATACCGGAACAGTTGATGGGGATTCAGGTAGACGCGGCCATGGAACCCGTTGTGGTAGTCGAAGTGTCCATCGCGCATGAGCACTTCGAAGGTCTGCAGCTGCTTCAGCGCCAGCTCGCGCGCATCCTCGAGACGATTCACCGTGTTGGACCTCTCTCCCCTCAGCAGGACGGGTTGCGGTAGACGACGCGGCCGCCGACGATGGTCGCCGCGACGCCGCCGCGCAGCTCCCAGCCGTCGAACGGCGTGTTCTTCGATTTCGACTTGAGCGCCGCCGCGCTGACCTTCACGCGCGCGTCCGGCGCAATCAGCGTGATGTCGGCGGGTGCACCTTCAGCGAGCGTCCCACCCGGCAGGTGGAAGACGCGAGCGGGATTGACCGACAGCAGCTCGACGAGCCGGTTCCAGGAAATCTTCCCGGCATGCAGCAGTCGATCGCAGACGATGGGCACGGCCGTTTCGAGGCCGACGATCCCGAATGGCGCGCGATCGAACTCGAGCATCTTCTCGTCGGCGTGGTGCGGCGCGTGATCGGTGGCAATGACGTCGACGCTGCCGTCGGCGATGCCCTCGAGCATGGCATCGCGGTCCGCCGCCTCGCGCAACGGCGGATTCATCTTGAGGTTGGTGTCGTACTTCGGCGGTCCCTCGAGTGCGGCGTCGGTCAGCGTGAAGTGATGCGGTGCGACCTCGCAGGTGACGTTCACCCCCCGCTCCTTGCCGGCGCGAACGGCCCGGAGCGACTGGCGCGCGCTCATGTGCGCGATGTGGACGTGGCCGCCGGTCAGCTCGGCGAGCGACACGTCGCGCTCGACCATCAGCGACTCGGCGACGCCGGGAATGCCGCGCAGGCCGAGCGCAGAGGCGTGATATCCCTCGTGCGCGACGCCGTCGCCTTTGAGCGACGGGTCCTCGCAGTGGTTGACGATCGGCACGCCGAGCATGCCGGCGTACTCGAGCGCGCGCCGCATCAGCAGGGCCGTGGCGACGGGGCGGCCGTCGTCGGTGAACGCCACACAGCCGGCCGCCTTCTGTTCGCCGAGCTCGGCGAGCTGTTCGCCCTTCGACCCGAGCGAGACCGCGCCGATGGGATACACCCGCGCGAGCCGTGCTTCGGCCGCCTTCTTGAGGATGAACTGCGTGATGCCGGCGTGGTCGTTGACCGGGTCCGTGTTCGGCATGCACGCGACCGCCGTGAATCCGCCCGCGACGGCCGACGCCGCGCCGGTCGCGACCGTCTCCTTGTGTTCCTGGCCCGGCTCGCGCAGGTGCACGTGAATGTCGATGAGGCCAGGCGTGACCACCCAACCGCGCGCGATCTCGAAGACCTCGGCATCCCCGGACGGCAGGTTCCTGCCGACGCGCCTGATGACGCCGTCCTCAATCAAGATATCGAACTCGCCGTCGCGGCCGCTCGCCGGATCGACCACCCGCCCGTTCTTCAGCAATAAGTGCATCAGAGACTACCGACCCTCCACGAGCGACTCGTCGTCGCGTCCTTCCCGCCCCGACAACAGATACAGCACGGCCATCCGCACGGCGACCCCGTTCGAGACCTGTTCGAGAATCACCGAGTAGGGACCGTCGGCGACCTCGGAGTCGATTTCGACGCCGCGGTTCATCGGTCCCGGGTGCATCACGATGACGTCTTCGCGCGCTTTGCGCACCCGTTCCGGCGTCATGCCGAACAGGGCGAAGTATTCGCGCACCGACGGGATGAAATGGCCCTGCATGCGCTCGTGCTGGATGCGCAGCAGCATCACCACGTCGGCGTCGCGCACCGCCTCGTCGACCGAGGTCGTGGGCCGCGCCCCGAGCCGCTCGAGCCCCGGCGGAATCAGCGTCGACGGACCGCACGCCCAGACCTCGGCGCCCATCGTCTTGAGCAGGAGGACGTTCGAGCGCAGCACGCGGCTGTGCAGCAGGTCGCCGACAATCGCGACCTTCAGCCCCGCGAGACGGCCCTTGTGCGAACGAATGGTGAACGCGTCGAGCAGCGCCTGCGTCGGGTGCTCGTGCATGCCGTCGCCGGCGTTGATGATGGCCGAGCGGCAGATCCGCGCCAGCAGGTCCGGCGCACCAGACGAGGCGTGTCGCATCACGATCATGTCGGGCGACATGGCCTCGAGGTTGCGCACGGTGTCGACCAGCGTCTCGCCCTTGGTGACGCTCGAGGTCGCCGTCGCGATGCTGAGCGTATCGGCGCTGAGACGCTTTTCCGCGATCTCGAACGACGTGCGCGTGCGCGTGCTCGGCTCGAAGAAGAGATTCACGACCGTGCGGCCGCGGAGCGTCGGCACTTTCTTGATGGCGCGGCCACCAATCTCCTTCATCGCCTCGGCGGTATCGAGGATGAGCGTGATCTCATCGGCGCCAAGACCGGCGATGCCCAGCAGGTGGCGCGACTTCAGTGACGCGGCGGCGGGTTCGGGAGCGGGCGGAGCGACAGGCAGGCGCTCGGCGCTGTCCGGCCGATCGGCGGTTCGCGTAGTCATGGCTCACCCTCGATGACGATCTCGTCGGTCCCGTCAATCTCCTGGAGCCGGACCTGGACGCTCTGCTTGAGCGACGTCGGCAGGTTCTTCCCCACGTAGTCAGCCTTGATGGGCAGCTCGCGGTGCCCACGGTCGACGAGCGCGATCAGCTGGATGACGCGCGGGCGGCCGAAGTCAATCAGGGCGTCGAGGGCCGCGCGGATGGTGCGGCCAGTGTAGAGCACGTCGTCGACGAGCATGATCTTGCGGTCGTCGATCGAGAAGGGAATCTCGGTGCGCCGCACGAGCGGCTGCGGACCGACGGGATGACGCATCAGGTCGTCGCGATAGAGCGTGATGTCGAGCGCCCCGGTCGGCACGTCGTCACCATTGATCTCTTTGAGGGCGCGGGCGAGCCGGCGCGCCAGCGGCACGCCGCGCGTGCGGATGCCGACCAGCGCCAGCTCGTCGAGCCCGCGGTTCCGCTCGAGAATCTCGTGCGCGATGCGCGTCAGCGCGCGCGACATCCGATCGGCGTCCATCACCTGCGGCATGCAGGCCTCCGGCCACGAATGAAAAGAAGCAGTGAAGAGGCCGAGCGCGGGCGAGGCGTCGTGAAAGCAGTCGTCAACGTGGCACCTCTTGGCGACCTCACAGGGGCGCGCTTAAAGAGCTCAGTAAGTGTAGCACGGTCGACTGTGCAGTCGGGAGTCGGCAGTCACAGTCTTCAGTCGTCAGTCGGCAGTTCCAGTCGAGAGTCCTCAGTCGCAGTCAAGCCCGAACACTCCGAAGAGCTCGGTCGGCCGGGACTGAGGACTGCGGACTGTCGACTGGGACTGCCGACTGAGACTGAGGACTGCGACTCACGACCGCCGACTGCCGACTGACGACTGTTTCATCGATTATGCGTCGGCACAAATGCAATTGGACGTCCGCTGGTGAACGCGCTCTTGAACAAGTCCGGTCGTGCGTACCCATCCATGTCACGTCCGACCGGCAGACCGAGGAAATACAGCACCGTCGGCGTCACGTCCACAATCGATCCGCGCAGGTGGCGGCCGGGCTCGACGGTCGTGCCGTAGGCGAGCAGGAAGCCGTCCGGCGCGCGCTCGTGCGTGCCGCTCATGGGATCGCTGAGCACTCTGGCGATCACGCGCTTGATGGCGTTGGGCGATTCCATGCCGAATCCACTGACGACGAGCAGCAGGTCGCCGGGGAGGAGACTGGAAAGGGCGACGCCGATCTCGCTGTCGATGTAGCCGTAGTAGCCATCGACCACCTGGAGTCGCCGTCGGCGCTCATCCTCGCTCGCCCCGCCCACGTCCCGCGGTTGCGTGTATCGCAAGTTGTAGTGTCCGACGGTGTCGAGGCCCTGGTAGCGGATCGCGGAGAGCTGCACCGGCCATTCAGCTCGGAGGTTCCGCATCGCACGACTGTAGAACCGATCGCGCGATCCGGCGGACGCTTCGGGCGACGCCGACGCGCTGTCGACGCGGAGCGCCGACGGCAGCCACTCGGTTCCTTCACCTGGTTCCGCAAACGCGCTCCTGGCAACGGGCAGCACGCTCTCGGGATACCCGGCGCTCTGGTCGAGCTCGAGAAACGAGCCGATGAGTTGATGGAAACGGTCGCTCAGCACGAAGCCGTGCACCTGCTGCGCGGGGAACGTCAGCGGCCACCTCACCACACCCGTGGTGATCCCGGCGGCGGCCAGGATGCTCCAGAGCGGACGTGCGCGCAGCGACGCGGACGAGTTCGGCTCGCGGCGAAGAAGGCCGAGGTGGACGAGCACGTGCGAAAAACAATGGTCCGGCAGGAGGCTAAACGGCCGGGCGTCACCGCGCACGTAGTACTCGGACGGTGATCGCACGCCGTTTTTCGGCGGGTACATGCCGGTCGCGGCCGCGGCCCACACGGGATCGGGCCCGGTCGGCCGCAACGTGGCCAGATCCATCGACGCACCGGCCTCGAGGAGCCGCGCGAAGTTCGGCAGCCGGCCGCCGGCAACGCGCAGCCACACGAACTCGAGCGACGCGCCGTCGAGCAGAAGCATCACGACGCGAGGGCCGGAGACCGGGACCGCGCGCGGCGCGGGCGCGGCCGGCAGCGATCCGGCCGCGATCGGCACGCCTGGACCGCGAGCGGCAACCGGAAGCGCCAGCGAACCGAACACGGCGATCGCCAGCAACGCGGCGCCAACGCGGCTGCCGCGGCGGCCGAAGGAATAGTGCGCCGCCGCCAGTCCCAGCAGGACGATCGCCGTCGCCGTCGTCGCAGCCGCGCCGGCCGTCATGCGCCGGACCGCTGTTTCGCCGAGCGCCGCCGAGAACCCGGACACGTTGAGCCACATCAGCACCGACGCCACGGCCGCCGTTGACGCCGTGAGCCACGCCAGGACGCGGACACTCACCCAGCCGGGCGACAAGGCATAGAGGCCGATGAATTCGCGCCCGACCATCAGCAGGTAGAACAGCGCCGCGAGGTGGACTCCGTAGAACAGCCCGAGCGCCACGAAGAGACGCCACGTGGTGACCGACAGGAGCGGCACGCTCGGGTTGAGCTGCAGCACGATGATGGTCAGGAACGCCGCACCAAGCGCGCCGGCGAGCAGCGAGTTGGTCAGCATCCGGAGGAACCGCATCACTCGAAGTGTATACTTCGGGTTGTGCCGTGCGACATCGACGCCGCCGTCAGGTCCAACACGCGGCTCTCCGACGAGTACAGCGTGCTGGCCCTCGACGCGCCGGAGATCGCCGGCCTCGCGCGGCCGGGCCAGTTCGTCATGGTCAAGCCGTCGCGAAGCACGGACCCACTGCTCAGGCGACCGTTTTCGATCTTTGAAATCCTGCGCGACGCCACCGATCAGCCGACAGGAATATCGATCCTCAACAAGCGGATTGGCGTCGGCACGCGCCTCATCTACGACGCCGATCCGGGCTCCCACGTCGCGTGCCTCGGGCCCCTCGGCCGGCCGTTCGAACCGGTCGACGCCCCGGCACAGGCCTGGATGGTCGCTGGCGGCGTCGGGCTGGCGCCGTTCCTGACCCTCGCCGAGGCGCTCGCCGCCCGCGGTACCCCGGCGACGCTCTTCTACGGTGCGCGCCGGGCACGCGACCTCTACTACACCGACGTGTTCGAACGCCTCGGCGTGCGGATTGTCGCCTCGACCGAAGACGGCAGCCTCGGCGCCAAGGGGTTCATCACCGGACCGCTCAACGATGCGCTCGCCTCGCTCCGTCCAGGCGCGGCCGTGCAGCTCTACGTCTGCGGACCGACGCCGATGATGCGCGCCGTCGCGACCATCGCCGACTTCCACGGCCAGCCGTGCGACGTCTCGCTCGAACAGGTCATGGGCTGCGGTCTCGGCGGCTGCTACAGTTGCGTCGTCCTCACCCGGCAGGTCGGCGGCGCCCCGCCGCACTTCGTGCGCTCCTGCCTCGAAGGTCCGGTCTTCGACGCCGGCCGCATCGTCTGGGAAGCGCTGGCACATTGACCATGGATCTATCGGTGGCCATCGGCTCGCTCCGCCTCCCCAATCCGCTCATCGCGGCCAGCGGATGCTTCGGGTACGGCGTCGAGTACAGCGACATCGTCGATCTCTCGACCCTCGGCGGCGTGGCGGTCAAGGGGCTGTTCCTCGCGGAACGCCAGGGCCACCCGCCGCCGCGCATCGTCGAGACACCCTCGGGCATGCTGAACGCGATCGGTCTCCAGGGCATCGGCGTGCACCGGTTCGTACGCGAGAAGCTGCCCGAACTTCGCGACCGTCGGGCGATCGTCTTCGTCAATATCTGCGGCACGACGATCGACGAATACGTCGAGCTCGCGCGCATCCTGAGCGACGCCGAGGGCGTAGCGGCCCTCGAGCTCAACATCTCGTGCCCCAATATCAAGGAAGGCGGCATCACGTTCGGCTGCAGCCTCACCGGCACGCATGCGGTCGTCAGCGCGGTCCGCAAAGTGACGACGCTCCCGGTCATTCCCAAGCTGACGCCGAACGTGACCGACGTCGCGTCGTTCGCGCGCGCGGCCGAAGAGGCCGGCGCCGATGCCGTGTCGCTGGTGAACACGTTTCTCGCCATGGCCATCGACGTCGACACACGGCGCCCGAAGCTCTCGAACATCGTCGGCGGGCTCAGCGGACCGGCCATCCGTCCGATCGCCGTGCGCATGGTGTACGAATGCCGGCGGGCCGTGAACATTCCGATCATCGGCATGGGGGGCATCAGCACCGCGGCCGACGTGCTCGAGTTCATGATTGCCGGCGCGACCGCCGTGCAAGTCGGTACGGCCAACTTCGTCGATCCCTTCCTCTGGCGCACGCTCATCGAGGGGCTGCGCGCGTACATGGACCGCCACGGCATCGCGCGCCTGGCCGAGCTTACGGGGAGCCTCGACACCACTCGGCGGGAACAGGCGTGGATCAGCTCCTAGTTGCACTGGACGTCGAAGATGGCCAGGCGGCGCTCGCCATGGCCGACACGCTTCGCGACGTCGTCGGCGGATTCAAGGTCGGCAGCCGCCTTTTCACTACTGAAGGCCCCGACATCGTCCGCACGTTGTCGCGCAGTGGCGGCCGCGTCTTCCTCGATCTGAAGTTCCACGACATCCCCAACACCGTCGCCGCTGCGGTGGCGGCGGCCACATCGCTCGGTGTGTGGATGGTGAACGTGCACGCGTCGGGTGGCACCCGCATGATGCAGGCCGCGCGCGATGCGGCGCGTGAAACCGCGGCGCGCGAACGGCGGACGCCGCCGCTCGTCATCGCGGTTACGGTGCTTACGAGCATGAATGCGGCGATGCTGGACGAGACCGGCGTTCACTCGCCGGTCCTCGATCAGGTGCTGCGGCTGGCCGATCTCGCACAGGCCGCCGGGCTCGATGGCGTCGTTGCCTCACCGCAGGAGACCGCGCTCATCCGGACACGATGCGGCCAGGACTTCAGGATTGTGACGCCCGGCATCCGCGGGGGCGCGATGGGCGACAAGCGCGACGGCGCGTCGGCGCCGATCGTCAAGCGCGAGGGCGCGAACGCGCCGAGCATCAAGAACGACGACCAGGAGCGAACCCTCGGGCCCGCCGATGCGATTGCCGCCGGCGCCAGCTACCTGGTCGTCGGCCGGCCAATCATCGCCGCCCCGAACGTCCGAAAAGCGGCCGAGGAGATTGCCAGGGCGCTGAAACCGGAGCCCTGACAGCCAGTCTCGAGCTGAAGCCTACAGCCAAGAGCCAAGAGCCTACTTGGCAGTGAACACGAAGTAGCCGACGCGGTTCTGCTGCCAGCAGGCTTCGGTCTCTTCTTGGCAGAACGGCTGTTCTTCGCCTTTCGCCACCGTGCTCACGCGATCCACGGTTACGCCGAGGCTGACGAGGTAGTCCTTCACCGCGGCCGCGCGGCGGTCGGTGAGCGCGAGGTTGTATTCGTTGGTCCCGCGCGAATCAGCGTGCCCCTCGACCATCACCTTGGTACTCGGACGCTTCTTCAAATACTCGACGTTCTTCTGCAGGACGCCGCGCGCGGCTTCGGTCAGGACGATCGAGTCGTAATCGAAATAGACCGGCTTCAGCACGCCGCTCTTCGTCAGCTCGGCTGGCGTTGCTTTCGCGAAGATTTCGTCTTCGGTCGGCGCCCGTTCGGGCGTGGGTGCCGGGGGCGGTGGTGGTGTCGGAGGAGGAGGCGGCGGGGGCGTGGTGGGCTTCGTCTCGACGGGCGGAGGTGGCGGGGCGGGTGCCGCCGCTGGGGGCTTCTTGCCGCACGCTCCTGCCGCGAGCGCACACACGAGCAACGCCACCGCACCTGTTCGAAAGCTCAGAATCATCACCGTCGTCTCCTCGGAGTAAGATGTCGCCTGCCGTCCAGACGGCAAGCCCTGTCAATTCCCACGACCCACGTTCATGGACCTATTGCTCGAAGCCACGGCCCGCGCCGAACGGGACCATTTCTGGTTCCACGGTTTCCGCCGCTTCGTCACACCGCTGCTCGAACGGGCGACGGCCGGCCGCCGCAATCCGCTCATCCTCGACTGCGGCTGCGGCACCGGAAACAACCTCACCATGCTTCGCCGCTACGGCCGCGCCTGCGGTATCGATATCACGTGGAGTGGACTCGCCTACGCACGCAGCCGCGGCGAAGTACGCGTGGCGCGTGCATCAGCTACTCGACTGCCGTTCCCGGGCGGACAGTTCGATGTCGTCACCTCGTTCGACGTCCTCTACGCCTTCGACGACGAGATGGAGCGCGACGCGCTCACTGAGATGTATCGGGTGTTGCGGCCAGGAGGACAGATCATCATCAACGTGGCCGCGCTGAAAATACTGACGGGCAATCATTCCGTCCTCGGCGGAGAGGTCCGGCGCTATCATCGCACCGAGCTCCGAGACCATCTGGAGAGGACCGGCTTCACGGTTCTGCGCATAACTTACACGAATTTCACACTCCTGCCCATCGTCGCCGGCATCCGCCTCGCGCAGCGCGTCGCCGGCCATCAGGAGTCGACCGCCGAGTTGACGGTTCCCTCCACGCCCGTCAACTCGGTCCTCTCCGGACTGCTGGCCGTCGAGTCCGCCGCGCTGAAGGTCGTGAACATGCCGCTCGGGAGCTCACTGCTGGCGCTGGCGAGGAAAGCGGAATGAGACTGTCGACTATTTCCCCTCCACCGTCAGCTCATACACCCGCACCGCCAGCTTGCGTCGGTCGGCGGTGCCTTCCTTGTCGCCGGCGACGAAGCTGCGATCCGAGGTGAGGATGATGCGGCCATCCGTGGCCGTCAGCGCGTCGGCTGGTATCGATATCTCGGCGGTGAAGTCGGCCGTCGGCGCAAACTCTGACTCGACTCGATCGCCGACCGTGACGCGAATCCGCGGCGCTCGATCGAAGTAGTGAAGCGGTGACTCGGCCCTCAGCCGCATCACGACCGCACGACCGGCGTGGTGCACGCGAACGACCGCGCGCTCGTTCATCCAACGCCACGATTGAGCCGTTCGCGGGTTGTATTCGGGCTCGTACCAGCCCTCGTCGAACCCGTACTGAACCCGCTCGGGCGACTGAAGGTTGAACTGCTCGATCACGACGGGTGGCCCGGAGACATCCTGGAGTGGTCGTCCGGCGACGCCACCGGGTTTCAAGGTGCGGACGGTCAGCTTCGCGTATCGCCCTTCGCCCGCCAGGGCGGCCGCGGGCACGGTCACGAAATTCAGAAAGAATCCCGGTGACACCACCATCGTGGTGAGCGGGCGCTCGTCGAGGCTGACAACGAGGCTGATCGGCGGATCGCCGCCGAGGTGGCGGCCGCCAATCATCATCAGCGCGTCCGTGGCACGCCGGCGCACCCAGCCAACGCTCGGCTTGAGGTGCGGTCCATAGCCATCGCGCGCCGCGATGCCCGCCGTTTCGGGCGTCAGAGCCCACCCCTGTTCGAGAAACCAGCCGGGCTCGTTCAGGACGTGCCAATCCATTTCATCCGGCCGTGCACCGCCGACGTAGACGGCACCGTTGAACGGCCAGCGATACGGGCGCGTGCGCGCATGCGCCTGGTCGATCAGGGCGAGGTCGGTCCGGCGCGGATCCGCGACGAACCAAGTTTCACCGTCGTGGCCCTCGCGCCAGGCGCGAGTCATCTCGAGCCACTCGTAGTCACGCGGGGTTGGCAGCACCGTCCCCGGCACCTCGCCCGCATACAGCCGCGCACGTCTGGACTCGGTGAACACGCGCCGGTGCATGCCGACGACGGGCTGGGCGCCGCGATCCTGCAGCATGCGCATTTCCGAGAGGAGTTCGAAAGTGGGGCTCGGGGTCCGGCCGTAGGCGCCCACAGCCGGCAGGACCAGAAGAAGGCTGGCACCAGCGAGCGAAACAGTGACCATCCCGCCCGCACGGACGTCGGTTTCGGTCAACACCACGGCCGCGAGATAGCCGAGGAGCGGAACGAGCGGCAATGCATAGCGAATCGTGTGCGTTTCCTGGAACAGAAGGTGAAATATCAGGTAGGGTCCGAAGACGACCGCGAGGATGACCACCACGCGGGGAGAACGTAGGAGCAGCACGACCGCCCCTCCCGCCGCGAAGACCAGCATGACGCCAGCCAGGACTGGCGAGTCCCAGGGACGAACGAATGTCTGCAGGACGGCGGCCATCGCGGCACGCGGCGTCGGGTGGGTCCAGAGCATTTCGACACCGGAGAAATCCTCGCCCGCCTGACTGCCGAGCGCCTCCAGGTATCGCCGGGGCCCGCCGCTGAACCAGACGAGCGGCACCACCCAGACGGCGACCCCTGCGGCAGCGGCCGCAAGTGCCTGGACCCGGACGCGCGCCACCCTTACGACGACCCACAGCAGCAGTGGCATCGTCAGAATAGCCATCTGCGATCGAAACCCGATCGAGAGACCCGCGAGGAACGCCCCAGCCATCAGCCACCTTGGGGTCCGATCTCGATTCTCTGATCGCGTCAGAAAATCGAGATCTGACCCCAAAGCAAGCGCGGCCAGTGCGGCCCATGCGGCGGCGAGCCCGGCGACATCCGACAGGGGGCGCGCCGCGGTGAACCAGACGAGCGGGCTGCAGACGGTGAGCAGCGTCGCGATTGCGGCGCGGCGCTCGCCACCGGCGCCGCTCAGTCGGCGGAAAAACGTGAAGAGCAGCAACGGCAGCACACCAGCAGCGAGCGCGCTCCACATCGCCAGCCCGCGAACCTCGGGATTCGCGACGCCTGCGCGTGCGAGCACCGCGGTCCCGAGCTTGCCGAGCGCGATGAACACCGGGTAGCCGGGCGGGTGGGGCTGATGATGGGCGACGTCGAACTGTCGAACGCCCAGCGCGAAGTTGACGGAGTCCAGATCCTCGAGCGTTGGGGGCAGCACAGCCACGTGCGCCGCGAGCGAGACGACCGCGAGCAGTCCGACGAGGGAGCGCGCCAATTCAGACCGAGTGGAGGCGCAGCGCGTCGTTGAGGCTGCCCAGCCGGTATCCGCGCAGGTCGAGGGTCACGTGGCGGTATCCAAGCGCGCGCAGCGCGCTGTCGATTGCGTCCGCCACTTCCGGCACGAGCGCCCGGGCCATCTCGTCACGACCGATCTCGAGCCGTGCGATGGGGTCTATGTCCCCATGATGCCGGACGCGGCACACGCGAAACCCCTGGTCCCGCACAATGGTTTCCGCCTGCTCGATCATCCGCAGCTTGGCGTCGGTGACCTCGCTGAAATACGGGATGCGCGACGACAGGCACGCGGAAGCGGGCTCGTCCCACGTGGGCAGTCCGGCCCGATGGGACAAGTCGCGGATCTCGGCCTTGGTCAGGCCGACGGTCTCGAGCGGACTCACCACGCCGAACTCCTTGGCGGCCTGTCGGCCGGGACGGTAGTCCCCGCGGTCGTCGGCGTTACTGCCGTCGGCGATGGTGGGAATTCCGCGCTCGCGGGCAATCGTCGAGAGATGCGTGTAGAGCTCGTGCTTACAGAAGTAGCACCGGTTGGCGGGATTCGCCCGGTACTCGGGCCGGGCCATCTCGTTGGTCTGGATGATCTCGTGCTCGAGGTGGAACTCCGCGGCGATCTGCCGCGCGAGGGACCGGTGCCGATCGGGATAGCTCGGGCTGTCGGCGGTGACGCAGAGTGCCTGCCGTCCAAGGACGCGCGTGGCGGCCCACGCCAGGTAGGCGCTGTCGACGCCGCCGCTGTAGGCGACGATCACTGCCGGCCACCTCGCCAAGGTGGCGAACAAGGCCTGTTCCTTCAGGTCTTCCGGCTCGAGGTCGGGTACCCCTTCTTCGATCAGCGGGATCGCTGGGATCACTGGCCCGGGAAGCTCAGGCCCTGAGGTCACTCTTCCCAGTCCTCCCCGTTCGCATCATCATCGACGTCGTCTTCGTCGTCGAGCTCAGCGTCGTCGTCATCGTCCTTCACGTCGTCGTCATCATCATCATCATCATCGTCGTCGTCATCGTCGTCGTCGTCGACTGCTTCGAGCTCGACGGGAGAGGTGGTGGTCACTTCAAGATTGGATCCGCACTCGGGGCAGCTAATCAGATCGCCCTTGTCGACGTCGAACTCGTCGATCTCGATTTCGGCATCACATTCAGGACAGGTGGCCATACAAACTCCTCAGACTCCTCAAGCTCAATTCGGGCTCAATTCGGGGCTCGATTTCGGGGCTCAGATTCGGGGTCACGCGCCCCAATTCCATTGCAACGTACCGACTGGCTCGTCGCCAAGCGATCGCCGCAAGGCTTCGAATTATAGCGAGAACCTGATAGATTCTGCAACGAGCCTAACGCCCGGAAACGCAACGACCGATACGTCCGAGCGTGACGGCTACCGCTGTGACCACCAACAAGACCGTCATCGTTGCCGACGACACCGCATTCGTGCGCGACCGTTTCGCGACGGCGCTGCTCGGCGCGGGCCATACGGCGCTCACCGTCAAGAGCGCCGTCGAACTGCTGGCTCGCGTGCGCTCCGACCTCGCGCGGATCGATCTCATTGTCCTCGATCTTCGGCTGCCGCACGCCGGCGGAGTGGACCTCGTCCGCTCGATTCGCAAGCTCGACGGAGGAAAGCTGCCGATCCTCGTCTTCAGCGGCACGATCGCAACCGCCGAGGAGGTGCGCGACCTCGCGGCGCTCGGCGTCTCGGGCTACGTGAACGAGTACAGCGCCGTCCAGCACATCCTGCCGTCGCTCGCGCCGCACCTCTTCCCTGACAACTTCAACCGTCGAGGCAGCCCCCGCGTCGTCCTCGGCATCCCGATCAACTATCGTTTCGGCAACACGATCGCCGCCGCGCTGACGCTCAACATCAGCAAGGGCGGCCTCGCCATCCGCACGATGAGCCCGCTGCAGCAGGACGCCAAGCTCCGCGTCCGCTTCCGCCTGCCAGGGTCGAAGCGCGACATCGAAGCAGAATCCCGCGTCGCGTGGAGCGACCGCCGCGTCGGCATGGGACTGCAGTTCGAGAAGGTCGATCCTGCTGATCAGGCCAAGGTCGACGAGTTCGTCGACCAGCATTTCTTTTCGAATAGGAAGGCCTGAATTGGTTCAGGGTTCAGGGTTCAAGGTTCAAGGTTCCAGAACGCTGAACCGTGAACCGTGAACCATGAACCGGTCCAGCACTACTCCCGCAACAGTCTGAGCGCATTGCCAATGACGATGAGCGATGCACCCATGTCGGCGAGGACGGCCATCCAGAGCGTGGCGTTGCCGGTGAGCGCGAGCACCAGGAAGACCCCTTTGAGGGCGAGCGAGAAGCCGACGTTCACGCGGATGTTCCGGACGGTTGCGCGGCTGAGGCGCAGGGCGTAGGGGATCTTCGCCAGCTCGTCGGCCATCAACGCGACGTCGGCGGTTTCGAGCGCGGCGTCGGTGCCGGCGACGCCCATTGCGATGCCGACGTCGGCGGCGGCGAGCGCCGGGGCGTCGTTCACGCCATCTCCCACCATCGCAAGGGCGCCATAACGGGCCCGTAACGATTCGACCGCCGCCAGCTTCTGCTCGGGCAACAATGCCGAACGGTAGTCGGAGATCCCTACGCTGTCGGCGAGGGCGCGCGCGGCGAGCTCATGATCCCCAGTCAGCAGCACGACGTGCTCGATGCCGTGGCGGCCCAGCATCTCCACTGTGTCCTGGGCACCCTCGCGCACCTCGTCAGCCACGCCGATGACGCCGATGGTCTGGCCGCCGGCCGCTACGACCACGGTGCTTCGTCCGCGGGCGGCCAGCGCCTGGGTCGCGCGATCGACGTCCGGGCCGGACCAGCCGCGCTCCTCGATCAAGCGATGGCTTCCGACCACCACCAGGCGCGCGGCGAGGCGTCCCTGCGCGCCGAGCCCGGGGAGCGCTTCCACGCTATCGACGCGCGTCAGCGCGACGCCGTCGGCCGCCGCGCGCTCGACGATCGCGCGACCGATGGGATGTTCGGAGTGGCGTTCGAGCGACGCCGCGAGCGCGAGGATCTCGGCCGGCTGCGCGCCGTTGAGCGGCACGACATCAGTCACCCGGAGGCGGCCCCTGGTCAGCGTGCCGGTCTTGTCGAACGCCACGCAACGCACGCCGGCAAGGCGCTCGAGCCGTGCGCCGCCCTTGATGAGCACGCCCTTCCGCGCCGCGGCGGCGAGCGCCGACACGATGGACACCGGCGTCGAGATGACGAGCGCGCACGGACACGAGATGACGAGCAGCACGAGCGAGCGGTAAATCCATGCGCTCCACGCGCCACCGAGCAAGACCGGCGGCACGACGGCGATCGCAACTGCCAGCACGAGCACGATTGGTGTGTAGACGCGCGCGAAGCGGTCGACGAATGTCTGGCTCGGCGCCCGCTGTGCCTGCGCGCGTTCCACGAGATGGATGATCCGCGCCAGCGTCGAGTCCCGGCGAAGCCGCGTCACCTCCACGTCGAGGACGCCGCGGCCGTTGATCGCACCGCCGAACACGTCGTCGCCATGCGTTTTGTACACGGGGACGGACTCGCCCGTGATCGGCGCCTGGTTGACGTGACTCTCGCCGGCGAGAACCTGCCCGTCGAGGGGAATCTTCTCTCCCGGCCGGACAACCATGATGTCGCCGACCGTCACCAAGTCGATGGCGACCGTGCGCTCGGCGCCGTCGCGGCGGACGAGTGCTTCGGCCGGCGCCAGATCCATCAGCGCCTGAATCGCGCCGCGAGCCCGCTCCATCGCGCGTGACTCGAGCATCTGGGCGAGCGCGAACAGAAACACCACCGACGCCCCCTCGGCCCAGTCGCCCAGCGCGATGGCGCCGATGACCGCGACCATCATCAGCACATGAATGTCGAGGTGACCCGCGGCGATGGAGTTCCAGGCGCGTCGCGCGGTCTGTGTGCCCGCCAGAACCACCGCGGCGCCATAGAGCGGCAGCCAGAAAACGGGCGCCGCACTCCAGAGTTGAAGGGCCAGACCGAGCGCCAGGAACGCGCCGGACAGCAGGACCAGCCGCTCGCGCCAGACAGACGACGACGTCGGGCGCGGTTCCTCGTGCTCGAGCCACGCGCGCATGCCCGTCTGGGCGACGGCCTCGGCGATCCGCGAGGTCGTCAGCTTCGCAGCGTCATACTGGATCCGAAGGCGCTGGCCAACCACATCGGCGTCGAGCGCCTCGAGCCCCGTCAGCGCTTTCAGCCGGTGCTCGAGAATCGCGACTTCCTCGTGGCAGTCCATCCCCTCGATCTTGAAGACCGACTCGGCATGCAGTTCGCAGACAGGACACTCGGCCATCGCCCGACCTACTCCTCGACGTGCGTCAGCGCCTGCTTCAGCAGCTCGATGATGTGCTGGTCGTCGAGCGCGTAGAAGACCAGCCGGCCCGACCGGCGGGGTCGCACCAGGCGCATCCCGCGGAGCAGGCGGAGCTGGTGGGATACGGCCGATTCGCTGATGCCGAGCAAGCGAGGCGATGTCGCACACGCACAGCTCGCCGCCAGACAAGGCATCGAGGATGCGCACGCGGGTCGGATCGCCGAGCACGCGAAACGTCTCGGCAAGCGCCTCGACGGCGTGTGGGGACATGAGCTGCCGCCGTCGCGCCTCACTGGGGCCAACGTGCGGCGCGCCGCACGCGTCAGCCGACGGCGGCGCCGAGGCCGTGGCAACCGAAAAGGCTGGGGATGCGTCTGATTCGGACGCAGGAGGTGATTTCTTCAGGGTTGAGATCATATGAATATATGAGCAGGTGTTCAGATATAGTATATCGCACTCCTTGACACCTTTTTCCGCGTCTCGATAGGATTCAAGGATCGGTCTGTAATCGGCTTTTCTAACTACATGTTACGCAAGGTGACCCGGGCGCCGGCCCCTCGGCCCCGCGTCCCGCTACCGCTGGAGTGGTTTGTGATCGAGGTTCAGCACGTCTCGAAGAGGTACGGTCGCGTGACCGCCGTCGACGATGTCAGTTTTCGCGTGGAACGGGGTGAGATTCTGGGGTTTCTCGGCCCCAACGGTGCGGGCAAGACTACGACGATGCGCATCCTCACCGGCTACATGCCGGCCTCGGAGGGCAAGGCACTCGTCGCCGGCTTCGACGTCTTCGCGAGCCCGATCGACGCCAAACGGCGCACCGGCTACCTGCCCGAAGCGCCGCCGCTCTACCCTGACATGACCGTCCGCGAGTACCTCGACTTCGTCGCGCGCATCAAGGGCGTTCCCCCAGGCGATCGCAAGTCGCGCGTCACGGAGGTGATGCAGAAGACCCACGTCGCGGACATGGCCGATCGCCACTGCTCGAAATTGTCCAAGGGCTACAAGCAGCGCGTCGGGCTCGCGCAGGCGCTGATTCACAATCCCGAGGTCCTGATCCTCGACGAGCCGACGGCGGGGCTCGACCCGAAGCAGATCATCGAGACGCGGCAGCTCATACGCAGCCTCGCCGGCAACCACACGATCGTCCTCAGCACACACATCCTTCCCGAAGTCGCCCAGACCTGCCAGCGCGTCGTCATCATCAACAAGGGTCGCGTCGTTGCCGTGGACACCCCCGAGAACCTCACCGCGCGGTTGACCGGCGCCGAGACGATGTTCGTGCAGATCGATGCGCCGGGGACTGATATCGGCACCGAAGCGGGACGCGTGCTGGCGGCTATCCCCGGCGTCACGCGTGTGCTCGCGTCGGACGGCGGCGGGTTCGAGGTGGAGAGCGAGCACGGCATCGACGTCCGCCGGGATCTGGCGAAGACGGTCGTCACGCAGGGCTGGGGGCTGCTCGAGCTGCGGCCCATGCGCATGAGCCTCGAGGAAGTCTTCCTCCAGGTCACGACCGACGAGAGCGCGCCGGCGCCGGCCGGTCCGGCCACCCCGCCAACAGACGACACGATGCAGGAGGCGACTCGTGAGTAGCGTTCGTAACACCCTTGCCATTGCGGGCAAGGAGCTCCGGGGATACTTCGCGTCGCCGATGGGCTACATCCTGATTGGGCTCTTCGCCCTGCTCTTCGGCGCCTTCTTCCGCGTCTACCTCACCGGATTCGCCGAGCAGAGCCAGCGCGCGGCGATGGGCGGCGGCGGACCCATCAACGTGAACGAGTATCTGATCCGCGGCGTGCTCCACAACGTCGCGATCATCATCCTCTTCGTGATGCCGCTCGTGACCATGCGGACCTACGCCGAGGAGAAGCGGTCGGGCACGATGGAGCTGCTGTTGACGTCGCCGATCACGGATCTGCAGATCATCGTCGGCAAGTTCCTCGGCGCGATGGGACTCTTCGCGGCGATGCTGCTCGTGACGGCCATCGACATTGCGATCCTCTTCAGGCTGGGCAACCCCGAGCTGAAGCCGGTGCTGACCGGCTATCTGGGACTGCTCCTGCTCGGCGGCTGCTTCCTGTCGGTCGGTCTCTTCCTCTCGAGCCTGACCAAGAACCAGATCGTCGCCGGCGTGATGACGTTCGCGGTGTTCCTGATGCTGTGGATCATCAACTGGTTCGCCGACTCGGTCGGGCCGACAGGGCGGGTGATTGTCGGCTTTCTGTCGATCACCGAGCACCTGGACGACTTCACCAAGGGCATCATCGATACGAAGCATGTCATCTACTACCTGAGCTTCATCACGTTCGGCCTGTTCCTGACCGCCAAGTCGGTGGACTCCGAACGCTGGCGCGGATAGACGATTTCGACTCAACCACACAGACGACTTATGTTGAAACGACTCCTCGGACTCCTCGGCTGGCTCGGCGTCGCACTCGTCTTTGCCTCGGTCGCGATTCGGAACCTGCGGCCGGAATGGGGCTGGTGGTACGGACTCGCGATCGCCGGCCTCGTGTGCGTCCTGCTCTACGTGCTCAGTCAGTGGCGCGAGATCGCGCGGGATTTCTCCGGCAGGCAGGCCCGCTACGGCACGCTCGCGGGCGCGAGCGTCCTCGTCGTCCTGGCCATCCTGGCAGCCATCAACTACCTCGCCGAGCGTCACAACAAGCGGTGGGACCTGACGGCGGCGAGCCAGTACTCGCTGTCGGAACAGACCAAGAAAGTGCTGCAGGGGCTGACCAAGCCGGTCAAGGCGACCGTCTTTGCGCGCACCGAAGACTTCGAGCGCTTTCGCTCGCGGCTCGAGGAATACCAGTACGTGAGCAAGCAGCTGCAGGTCGAGTACATCGATCCGGAGAAGCGTCCGACGCTCGCCGACAAGCTGAAGGAGAACGCGCTCGGGACCGTCGTCCTCGAGTACGACGGGCGCGTGCAACGCGTGACGTCCGAAGCAGAGCAGGATCTGACGAACGGGTTGATCAAGGTGGTGCAGGGCAAGCAGCCCAAGGTGTACTTCGTCACCGGTCACGGCGAACGCGATCTCAACGGGTCGGACGGCGCCGGCTACGGCGGGATCGCGGATCAGCTGAAGTCGGACAACTTCCTCACCGAACCGCTCGTCCTGCTGCAGCAGGATATTCCCGCCGATGCCGCGGTCGTGGTCGTCGCCGGGCCCAAGTCCGATTTGCTCGAGCCCGAGATCGCCAAGCTCAAGGCGTACCTCGCGAAGGGCGGGAAGGTCATGGTGCTCATCGACCCGCCGGTAAACGCGGAGGCGCCGCCCCTCGCCAATCTGATCGCGCTCTTGAAGGACTGGTCGGTGGAGGTCGGCAACAACGCGATTCTCGACCCGATGAGCCAACTGCGGGGGACTCAGGCCGACGTGCCGGTTGCCGCTCAATACCCGTATCACCAGATCACGAACACGTTCCGCCTGCTGACGGCTTATCCCTACACGCGCTCGGTCAAACCGATCGAAGGCGCACCGAGTGGACGGACAGCGACGTCGTTCGTCATGAGCGGCCGGAACAGCTGGGCCGAAAGCGACCTGAAGACGCTCACGACCAAGGGCGAGGCCGCGCCCGAGTTCGACAAAGGTGACGTGCAGGGGCCAATCTCGATGGCCGTCGCGGTCAGCGCTCCCGTCGAGGGTGCGGCTCCGCCGCCTGCCGATGAGAAGGACGCGAATCCGAACAAGCCCGAAACCCGCCTTGTCGTCGTCGGCGATTCCGACTTTGCCGCCAACTCGGTCGCCGGGATTCCCGGCAACCAGGACATGTTCCTGAACATGGTCAACTGGCTGGCGCAGCAGGAAAATCTCATCTCGGTGCGGCCGAGGAACCCCGAGGACCGCCGGATTACCCTGACAGGCGGCCAGGACCGGATGATTGCCTGGTTCACGATGGTGATTCTGCCGGGTCTGGTGTTCCTCGCGGGGATCCAGACCTGGTGGCGGAGGCGCTAGGATGCGGGGACTCCGATCGTTCCTGCTCCTGCTTATCGTCGGCGCAGGCCTGGGCGCCTACCTTTACTTCGTCGAGTCGAAGCGCGATCCGGGCGACGCCGACAAGAAAGAGAAAGTCTTCACCGTCGAGTCGGAGAAGATCGACGAGCTGACTGTCAAAGCGGAATCGGGCGAGCGCACGTCGCTCAAGAAGACGGGAGCCGAGTGGCAGATCGTGGCGCCCGTTGCGGCCCCGACTGACAGCGGCACGGTCTCAGGGCTGACGGGCAACCTCTCCTCGCTCGAGCTCCAGCGCGTCATCGACGAAAACCCACAGGACCTCGCCGAGTACGGGCTGGCGCAGCCGCGCCTGGAAGTCACCTTCAAGGCCGGCGGTCAGGAGCATCGGCTTCAGATTGGCCGCAAGACGCCCGCCGCGACCGATCTGTACGCGAAAGTCGGCGACCAGAAGCGTGTATTCCTGATTCCGAGTTTTGTCGACACCACGTTCAACAAGACGACATTCGACCTGCGTGACAAGACCGTCCTCAAGGTCGAGCGCGACAAGATCGAGACGGCGTCGCTGACATCGCCGAAGCGAACGCTGCAGTTTGCCAAGGCCGACGGCGAATGGAAGCTGACGGCTCCGATCAAGGCGCGCGCTGACTTCACGACCGTCGACGGGCTGGTGAGCCGGCTCAACACGCTCCAGATGAAATCGATCGTCTCGCCCGAGGCCGCCGCCTCGCTCGCCGAGTACGGGCTCGACAAGCCGCAGGCGACCATCCAGCTGGGATCGGGGTCCTCGCAGGCAACGCTGCTCCTCGGAAAGACAGCGGGCGAAGGCGTCGTCTACGCCAAGGATCAGTCCCGACCCGCCGTTGTCACCGTCGAAGCGACGCTGGTGACCGATGTCACGAAGGATGCCGGCGAGTATCGCCAGAAGGACTTCTTCGACGGCCGCACGTTCAACGCGACGCGCCTCGAGGTCACGCGCAACGGGCAGTCATCGGTATTCGAGAAGACCAAGACGAAAAACAAGGACGGGCAGGACGAAGAGAAGTGGAAGCAGTCCGCGCCGACGGCTCGCGACGTCGAACAGTCGACGGTCGACAATCTGATCTCGGCCGTCACCGCGTCGCGCGCGACCAGTTTCGTCGACAGCGCGGCGAAGACTGGCCTCGACAAACCCGAGCTGGTGGTGGCGCTCACGACGGACGAAGGAAAGCGCGTGGAAAAGGTCTCCTTCTCGCGGAGCGGCGCCGACGGTTACGGCGCCCGGGATGGCGAGCCAGGCGTCGCCAAGGTGGACGCGGCCACGATCGACAACATCGTCAAGTCGCTCGACGCCATCAAGTAAGACCACGAACAACACGGACTTCACGGAGACCTTCACGGCGCCACGGACAACACGGATAGCACGGATCGGCACAGCCGCGGCCGCGTGGATCGCGCTCACCTTGTCGGCCGGCTGTGCGGGAGCTCCGCCCGCTTCCCTTCCCGGCGCTGCACCTCCCGTTTCCAGCCAGCCGCGCGGAACCTCTCCGGCGGTCGCACAACTGCGTCGGGATCTGACGCGTGTCTTTACGGCGCCGATCATGGCGCGTGGCGTCTGGGGCGTCGACATCCGTTCGCTCGACACCGGCGAGCACCTGTTCGATCTCAACGCCGGGCGCCTGATGATGCCGGCGTCCAACATGAAGATCATCACCCTCGCCGCGGCGGCGGACGCCCTTGGCTGGGATCACCGCTTCACCACCACGCTCGAAACGTCGGCGGTCGTCGATGCCGGCACCCTGAAGGGCGACCTCATCGTGCGCGGGGGTGGCGATCCGACCATCAACACGCGCGACAAGCGCGCGACGGCGGTACTTGACCAGTGGGCGGCCGCGCTCCAGACCGCCGGCATTCAGACGATCGATGGCCGTATCATCGGCGACGACCAGCGCTTCGACGACGAGGGCATCGGCCCAGGCTGGGCGTGGGACTACCTGCAGTACGGTTACGCCGCGCCTGTTGGCGCGCTCCAGTTCAACGAGAACCTGGCCACGCTGACCGTTCGGCCGGCCGCGCAAGCGGGCGACCCCGCCCAGGTGACACTGACGCCGGGAGCCGGGCTGACGATCCTCACCCGCGTCGCTACCGTCGCAGCCGGTTCCACGTCGACCATCGACTACCGCCGGCGGCTGGATCAGCCGGTGCTCGAAGTCAGCGGGAGCATCGCCGCCGGCGCTGACCCGCTCGACCGCACTGTTGCGGTCGTCAACCCGACGATCTTCTTCGCGCAATCGCTCAAGGACGGCCTGATCGCGCGCGGCATCGCCGTCACCGGTGGCGCCGTCGACCTCGACGACGTTGCCGCAGAGCTGGCGGGATCCACGTCGCAGCGCCGCACGATCGTGGAGACGACGTCTCCCCCGCTGCGCGAGATTGCGACCGTGCTGATGAAGGTCAGCCAGAACCTGTATGCGGAGACGCTCCTCAAGGCGACCGGCGCGGCGCGTGGCGGGCTCGGGACGTTCGAAGGAGGCCTGACCGCGGTGCGCGCCGCACTCGCGTCATGGGGCGTTCCCGACGATGCGTTTGTGAACGCCGACGGCTCGGGGTTGTCGCGATACAACTACCTGACCGCGTCTACCGTGACCGCGGTCCTCGAGCGCGAGTACAGAGACGAGCGGCACCGCGAAGCCTTCCTGGCAACGCTGCCGATCGCCGGCAAAGAGGGCGAGGGCACGATGGCGACGCGCATGCGACGGACCCGCGCCGAAGCGAACGCGATCGCCAAGACGGGATCGATCTCGAACGTCCGGGCGCTCTCAGGCTACGTCCGGACGCGAGATGGCGAGATGCTCGTCTTCTCGATCATCGCGAACGACTTCGTCATCCCGGCTGCGACAGTGAACTGGATCACGGATCTCGCGGTCGAGCACCTCGCCAACTTCACGCGACGATAGAGTCGACGCGGATCGCAGCTACGTTCACGGGACGCAGGTCTCGCGGATCATAGACAGGTTTCACGGGACGCGGACCGCAGACACGGGACGCAGATCACGCGGATCGCCAGACAGGTTTCACGGGACGCGGATCACGTGGATCACTCAGGGGACGGGATCAGGGCTCGCGCCGTGGCGAGCATCGTGTTGACGTCTCCCTGCAATCCTCCACCCTGCGCGAGCTCCGGACGGCCGCCGCCCTTGCCGCCGAACGCCTTCGTCATCTCTTTGAGGATCGCCGAGCTGTCGAGGGCAACGTCCGGCGCGCGAGCGACGACGATCGCCGACGGTGCGGGACTGCTGAGGAGAAGGGCCACGTGTCCCGGCCTGGCGGCGATGGCCACCGCAATCGTCTTGAGACCGCTGGCGTCCCAGCCCTCGAGCGCGGCCACGACGGCGCGCGTCGAGCCGACGGACTCGGCGCCGTCGGCAAGCGCCGCGGCCTCGTGACCCGCGAGGCGCGTCTGCAGGTCTTTGACCTGCCGCCGCAGCTCTCGCGCGTCCGTCTGCTGCCGCTCGATGGCGGCAGGAAGCTCCGCCGGAAGGACGGACAGCAGCCGCACGCTTGCTGCCACGCTGTCCCCGAGTGCGTGGAAGCCCGCGAGCGCGCGGCCCCCGCACAGGAACTCGAGGCGCGTGCCGCCCTTGAACTTCTCCGAGCCCGCTGCTGCGATGATCCCGATCGCT
This sequence comes from uncultured Acidobacteriota bacterium, assembly GCA_963776315.1. Taxonomy (GTDB): domain Bacteria; phylum Acidobacteriota; class Vicinamibacteria; order Vicinamibacterales; family 2-12-FULL-66-21; genus DATBJJ01. Next base: position 191,749 of record CAVZMJ010000015.1, on the reverse strand, counting down.
CCCGTCCGCGCCACGTGTGTGCCGCCGCAGGCCGAGACGTCGAACCCCTCCACTTCAACCAGCCTCAGGACCCCCCCGCGTTTCGACTCCTTGCGAAGCGGCATCGACGCCGCTTCCTCTGCGTCGGCGAATCGAATCGTGACCGGACGGTTCTCCCAGACGACCCGGTTCGCCTCTTGTTCGGCGCGCGCTATCTCGCCCGCCGTGACTTCCCGCGCAAGGTCGATGGTGGACGAGGCCGTGCCGAGATGAAAGCTCACTGTTCGGACCTTCAGCAAACGGTCGAACGCGGCAGACAGGACGTGCTGACCGGTGTGCTGCTGCATGTGCTCGAACCGGCGGGGCCAGTCGATCGTCCCGTGCACCGGACCGGATGGAATCTCTCCCTCCACCACGTGCACGATGCGGCCGTCGTCTTCGTCGACGACGTCGACTACGCGTCCGGCGCCGAGCGTGCCGGTATCGAACGGCTGACCTCCAGAGGTTGGATAGAAGGCCGTGCGATCGAGCACGACGGCGTGTCGGTTCGGCTCGCCGGAGACCGGCTCGACGTTTACGACGGTGCCATCGAACTCGGTCGCGTAAGGGTCTGTGTAGTAGATGCGTTCGGCCACTGGCGTCAGGTGATGATACCTGTAGATGAACGGTGGGCGCCTCAGTCACCCGGTCGCGTGGATCGTGCCGCGACTCAGACCAGCGCTCGAGCGGCTCGACCGCAACTCATGCTGTTGGCTGTCGCGAAATGCCGCCGCGGGTTTGGAAGGTGAACGTTCTTGACTGGAGAACAGGCGGCCGAAGTGTCACCAAACGCACGGCCCGGTGCGCTGATGCACATGCCCGACCCGTCGGTGTCGGCCACCCGTGCCATTCAGCGGGCACGAGCGTGCGAATGGGGCAGGCGTGCCCGCGACACGGCTCGGCCGTGCCGCGGGCAAGAACGATTTTATCGACGCCGCTGCTGCCGGCGATGCCGCCACGCGGTTACGCCGGCCCCGGTCGCCAGCAGCACCAGCGTGCCAGGTTCGGGAATTGGTGTAGCGTCGCCAACCTGAATCGACCCGTTGCCGACACCCACCGGGAGTGCGTTGCCGTCCCCGTCTGCAAAGATCGCACTGCGTAATGTTCAGCGGGCTCAAGCCGTTGGTCGCCCCGAGGAACGTCAACGTCCCCAACGTAAACGTCGCGCCACCCTGGAGTGTCAGCAGATCGGACGCGCTCAAGAGTGAGACGACGGCGAGATCGATACTGCCGCCCAAGAAGCCGTTCGACAGATCCAGTACATCGCCCGGACCGCCCAGACCGCCGCCGAATGCGAACGACTGCCCCACAAGAATCACGTTATCGAACGTGATGTCGAGATCGAAGCTGCCGACCGCCTTTCCCTCTAGGCCGGAGACAACGATATCCACCGAGAACACATCGCCGATGTTCCCGGCCTGGAACGTGGGATTGATGCTCACGAGCGGGGCCGCAGACGTCGTCGTCGGCAGGCATACAATCGCCGCCAGCACCACCGCAGCCAGTACAAGTCTTTTTATCATTGTGCTTCCTCGTTATCCGCTAGGCTACTCGTTCAGTTGACGGCACAACCGGCGCGCGTGCACCGGACGACGCAGAACCGCGAGTCGACGACGTTGATCGTCCCATCGTGATTCGCGTCGCGCGGGTCGGTCGGTCCAGCCGCCGTATTCCTGGCCGCGTTGATCGCGCTGATATCATTCAGATCCACATCAAGGTCGCCGTCCACGTCGCAGGTCACTTGCTGAACGGCCGTCCACGTCTTGCTGACGACGTTGGAGTTGACCGCGCCAACGGCTGCACTTATGGAGTCTGTCCCCGCGACCGTGCCCGTGTAACAGAACTGCGCAAGGCCGCCCGCATCGGTGAACGCGAAGCCCGTCGTCGTATGGGCCCCCGACACGCTGAAGTCGACGCGAATGCCGCCAAGGGGCGCGCCAAACTGGTCGGCCACGCTGGCCGTGACGCAGTGCGCCGTGTTGATGGGATTGGTGGCCGACGGCGGGCTCAGCACGATGTTCGTCACGCTTGCGACCTGGCCCAGGGCGAGACCGCCCGGATAGCCATACGAGTCGAAGCTGGCGAACCCATACATGAAGGCGCCAAAGGGCGAGGGGCCCGACAACGTGTGGGAGCCCAGGGCGACGGGCCGCTGCGTCCCGGAGAACGAGGTCCCGGCGATCGGCGTGAAGGCTGCCGGGGGAATGGCGACGCCGTCCAGGAGCACGCTACCCAGAGACGCGTTCGCCGCCACCACATTGATGAAGTTGGTGGTAAATCCCGAGGCCGGCGTGGTAACGGTGTACCTCGCCAGGAACTGCTCGAACGGCGGAATCAGCATCATGAACGGGTCCGACGTGACGCCGTCGAACGATGTCCCGTTGGAATACTGGGCCACGAGCACGGGCTTGTCGCTCGTGATGCTCGCGGGACCCGTGATCAGCTGCTCCCGGACCTGACCCCGGTTGAGAGTGGCCGCGAACACGCCGTTCACCATGACCGTGGTGCCGTCGGTGCTGGCCAGGATCCGGAACGTGTCGCCTCGCAGGCGGGTGGCCAGCGGCATCGTGACGAACGACTGTCCCCATGTGGTGGTGGGAGGCAGCTGTTCGACGATGTGGTCGCAGAAGGTGAAGCCCACGGGAATATTGACGCACTGCACCGCACCGTAGACGCCCACCGGCTTGTTCGACGTCACGATCGTAGCCCGTGAGGTCACCCGTGGAGCCGTGGCGTAGCTGGTACGCCTGGCCCTGATTCAGGTTGATGGTGTAGGGCACGTTGGCCGTGCGTGTGCCAGTCGTCACCTTCGGCGTGATGGTGACCGTCGTGGCGTCGGCCGTGGCGATGACGCCCAGCTCCGATCCGGCGCCCGACAGGCCCGGGTACGACAGGATGATGTAGTCGGTGCCGAGAATGTCAGTCGGCAGCCCCAGGAACGCGTCCGTGGTCTGCGGGACGCGGTTCAACCCGTAGACGGTGACCTCCGCGTTGGCCGTCACGTGGATGCCCTTGTTCTCGATCCCGTCGACGGTGAGCACGCCGCAGTCGACGTGATCGGGACCGAAGTGACTGTACCCGGCGTGACGGAGAAGGGCGTAGTCACGGCCAGGCCGGGAATCGAGACTGTGCCTGTTGTGGCGACGTCCCCCGTGATGAACAGGGTCAACTCCGGTGTGCCCAGGTTCGACGTTGAACATCAGCCAGAAGTCTGTGCCCTTGCTGTCCTGCGTGGACTGGGCCAGGGAAGGTTTTTGCGTCCACACGCAGCGCTGCTCCCAATACCAGGGCCACGCTCAGTCCGGTTAGCAGCCGACTCCATCCTCCGCGCGTTTTCATGAATACGCTCCAGTGCACTTTCGATCGTTGACGAGGGGAATTGCGCTGACTGAACGACACGGGACCCGGCCGGCGCTGTTCAAGAACAGTACCCAGCCGCGCGGTCTTTGGCTGGTGGCCTTATCGTCAACATCACAAATGACTTGTACGAAAATATAGGAGTCGTAACGGGTCGGAAAGTCTGAGTCCGAAATGACTATAGTCACTGCCGAACCTCCGTACGAGGACGAACGTACGGTCGTCGCAGTTCTGGCGCGCGCTCTCTCGGCTTGGCCAAGCCAGTGTTCCTTGTCCATTGAGGGGAAGCCTGTCTCCCCTCACGAGGGTCAAGGCAAGAAGGCGGAAGCAGCGGCCCGAAGTCTATGCGTTCAGGGCGTCGGATTGTCCCGGAGGAGAGGATCGGCCACGCCCGCCTCTTCGAATCCCTTCGCTCTCAGGCGGCAGCTGTCGCAGCGGCCGCAGGGCGCGCCCGACGGAGCCGGATCGTAGCAGCTGTGCGTGACCCCGTAATCCAGCCCGAGGGCGAGGCCGCGGCGGATGATGTCGGCCTTCGAGAGGTGCAGCAGCGGTGCGAGGATGCGCAGCGGCCGGCCTTCGACGCCCGCCTTGGTGGCGAGCGCGGCCATGCGCTCGAAGGCTTCGAGGTACTCCGGGCGGCAGTCGGGGTAGCCCGAGTAGTCGAGCGCGTTCACGCCGATGACGACGGCCGTGGCGCCGACGACTTCGGCCCAGGCCAGCGCAAGCGAGAGGAAGACCGTGTTGCGCGCGGGCACGTAGGTGGACGGAATGCCGTGGTCGGTCTCGAGGGCGCGGTCCTTTGGAATGGCGCCGTCGCCGACAAGCGCGGAGCCGCCGAAAGCGGCGAGGTCGACCGCAAGCTCGAGGTGCCGCACGACGCGGAGGACATCTGCTGCGGCGCGAGCCGCCTCGATCTCGCGTTCGTGGATCTGGCCGTAGCGGATGCTCAGGGCGTGGAGCTCGTAGCCGTCCGCCTTGGTCATCGCCGCGGCGGTGAACGAATCGAGCCCGCCGCTGAGCAGCACGATAGCCCGTCGGGCGTCAGACGCCCCGGGCATCCGCGCTCCAGATGTACTTGTGCGCCTGCAGCTGCAGCCGTACCGGCAGTCGATCCGCGAGAATCCAGGCGGCCAGGTCCTTGCCCGGGAGGACGCCGTGCACAGGCGACACGAGAATCGCCGCGCATCGCCCTTCGAGCGCGTGCCGCTTGATGACGTCCTTCGCGAACTCGTAGTCCTGCCGATCCTGAACGACGAACTTGACCTCGTCGGTCGGAGTCAACTGATCGAGGTTCGACCAGTCGTTCTTCGCGGACTCGCCACTCGCCGGACACTTCACGTCGATGATGCGGATGACCCCGGTCGGCACCTGCGCGACGCTGCGATGGCCGCCCGTTTCGAGCAGAACCGTGTGGCCGCGATCGAGGAGCTCGCGCATCAACGGATAGACGTCGGGCTGAAGCAGCGGCTCGCCCCCGGTGATCTCGACGACCGGGCACTCGAAGGCGGCGACGTCGAAGACCACCTGATCGACGCTCATCTTCCGGCCCTCGTGGAACGCGTACGGCGTGTCGCACCACGAGCAGCGCAGGTCGCACGCCGTCAGGCGGACGAACACGCACGGTCGGCCGGTGTAGGTCGACTCCCCCTGAATCGAATGGAAAATCTCGTTGATCGTCAACATCGGGGCTGGCTTCAATTGTACCGCGTCCGAGACATACAATACGGCCATGCCCAAGCCAATCCTCTATCTCAAGCCCACGTGAACGACGTGCCGAAACGCCAGAAGTTTTCTGGCAGAGCAGAAGATCGACGTCGAAGAACGTGACATCAACAGGACCCCTCCGGATCGAGCGTTTCTCGAGAAGCACATCGATGCCGCCCGCTTCCTCGAATTCGTGAGCACACGCAGCCCCGTATTCAAGACCCGCGCGCTGCCGAAGTCGAAGAAGGAGGCGATCGACCTCATGATGGAGCAACCCAACCTCATCAAACGCCCGATCCTGATTCGCGGCTCGAAGGTGACCTTTGGGTTCAATAAAGATGCCTACAAGTAGCGGAGTGTCCGGGCTGAGACGTCGTTGGGCGAGGCCAGACGTCCTATCAGCAGCGCCTGCGGCTGCGAGCGTGCGCGAATGCGCACGGTCGCGCGAGTGGGGGTGGGGCCCCACGAGCACTGAGTAAAGATGACAGAGTCGGTATCAGCGGCGCCCGGGGCCGGAGATCATGCCCCGCGAGCACGGATCAAGATCGGCACCTCCGGCTGGAGCTACCCCTCCGGCCAGGGCACCTGGAACGGCATCTTCTATCCGCCGCGACCGCGCGGGCGGGGGCGCGGCACGTTCGATGAGCTCGCCTTTTACGCCGAGCACTTCGACACGGTCGAGATCAACTCGACGTTCTACGGCGTTCCCGACCCACAGACCACGAAGCGATGGGCGGAACGAACACCCTCGGGGTTCGAATTCTCGCTGAAGCTCTTCCAGAAGTTCACGCACCCGGAGATGTTCCAGAAGGCGTCGGGCACGGATCCGCTCGACCTCGGGAACAAGGACGTGGACGAGTTCCGCCGCGCGATCGACCCGCTCGCGTCCGCCGGCAAGCTCGGCGCGCTTCTGGCGCAGTTCCCTGCCAGCTTCACGAACGAACCCGATTCGCGCGGATACCTGGAGTGGCTGCTCGAGCGATTCAGGGACTACGACGTGGCGGTGGAGCTGCGCCATCGCAGCTGGAGCGACAACCCGCTGCCGACGTTCGAGCTGCTGGAGACGTTCGGTGCGGCATGGACGCAGATCGACGAGCCCAAGTTCAAGACCTCGATCAGGCAGGACCTGCGGCCCAACGTCCGGTCGTTCTACTACCTGCGGCTGCACGGCCGCAATGCCGCGCAGTGGTGGACGCATGAAAAGTCCGAGGACCGCTACAACTACCTCTATTCGGCCGACGAGCTGCAGCCCTTCGCGGAAGCCGCGGAGGAAGCCTCGCGGGACGTGAAGAAAGCCTACCTCTACGCCAACAATCACTTCTCGGCCAAGTCGGTGGCCAACGCCGCGATCCTCAAGCACCAGCTCGGGCAGCCGCTGCCGGGCGAGTACCCCGAAGAGTTCGTCGAGCGTTATCCCGACCTGAAGGGGCTCGTCAAGATCCTGCCGCCGTCGCTCATTCCCTCACCGAAGCCTTCTTGAGCACGTCGGCCTTCTGAATCTTGCCCGCCACGTCCAGCCCCTTGATGACCTTCCCGAAGATGGCGTACTTGCCGTCAAGATTCGGCGAGGCCTTCAGCATGATGTAGAACTGGCTCGCGGCGTCTTTCGCCGATCCGCTGTGCGCCATGCCCACTGCGCCAGGCAGGTGTCGACGCTTCTTCGTAATCTCGGCGACGCCGATCGGCGACCCGCTGTTCCCGGTTCCCCACGACGCCTGCTTCGTCATGTCGCGTGTCTGCGGATCGCCGATCTGAATCACGAAGCCCGGCTCGGCGCGATGGAACCGCAGTCCGTTGTAGAAGCCCTTCTTGACGAGCGCCAGCACGTGCGCCACGGTCTTCGGCGCTTCCTCCGGATAGGTCTCGATCTCGATCACGCCCTTGGCCGTCTCGAGCACGATCACTGGTCCGGCGCCTGGCGATGTCTGCTCGGTGCGGGCCGCCAACGGACTCAAGAGCACAACGGCCAACCGCACGGCAAAGAGCTTCATAGGTCCTCGCAGTATTTGAGGTTCAGGAGGTTCAAACGGGTGAACCTATTGCCCCTTCCCCACCCTCGTCACGCCGATTCTGGGACAAAGATCGGCAATCGCGCAACTCGAACACAACGGATACACCGGGCGGCAGACATTCTGTCCCCAGGTCACCAGATACAGGTTGATGACCGGCCACCAGCGCCGCCGGGCGACGGCGTACAACGCATGCTCGGTTTCCTCAGGCGTCCGGGTCTTCACCCACCCCATCCGGTTCGAGATCCGGTGCACGTGCGTGTCGACGCAGATGTTGTCGGCGCTGCGGTGCGCGAGAATCAGTACCAGGTTCGCCGTCTTCCGGCCGACGCCGGGCAGCGTCAGGAGGTCTTCCATCGTGCGCGGCACCGCGCCGCCGAAGCGCTGCACGATCTGATTGCACGTCTCGACGACGTGCACGGCCTTGTTGCGGTAGAAGCTGACCGGGTAGATGAGCTCCTGGATCTCCGCGGTCGACAACTTGGCCATCGTCCGAGGCGTACGCGCCACTCTGAACAACCGCCGGGACGCCGTGGCCGTCACCGCATCGCGCGTCTGCGCCGACAGCATCGTCGCGATGAGCACCTGGAAGGGGTCCTCCTGCTGTTCCTCGGCGATCTTCTCGACGGCCGGCTCGTCCAGCCCGTCAATCGCTTTGGCGAGCCGGCGCATGATGGCGGGAATTCGTCCGCGAGGCACTCGTGGTTGGGGTGGCAGAGACACGGGACGCTACTTCGAGGCGACCGGCGTGAGCGCGGGGCGCCCCTGAAGGACGGCGAGGACATTCGAGACGGCCAGATCGGCCATCGCCGTACGCGTCTCGCGCGTCGCGCTCCCAAGGTGCGGCGCCAGCACGACGTTCTCGAGACCGAGCAGGCCAGCGAAGACCTCCGGTTCGCGCTCGTACACGTCGAGCGCGGCGCCAGAGATCAGGTGCTCCTCGAGCGCCCAGGCCAGCGCTTCTTCGTCGACGACCGGCCCACGCGCGGTGTTGACGAGATACGCCGATCGCTTCATCCTCGCCAGCGCGCGGCGGTCGATCAGGTGCCTGGTCGACGGCGTGAGCGGTGTGTGAATCGAGATGACATCCGAGCTGACGAGCAGCTCGTCGAGCGACAGCTCCGGCAGATCAGGAGACGAGCGCCCGTCCCTGGCCGCGAACACGGCCTTCATGCCGAACGCCGGCGCACGCGCGGCGACGGCCCGGCCGATCCGGCCGCGGCCGATGATGCCGAGCTGCTTGCCGCCGAGCTCCATTCCCAGCATGAAGTCCAGCGCCCAGCCCTTCCATCCGCCTCGCCGCACCAGCCGCTCGCCTTCCGACAGTCGCCGCGTCACCGCCAGAATCAGCGCCCACGTGAACTCCGCGGTCGACTGCGTGAGCACGTCCGGTGTGTTCGTGACGACGATCCCGCGCGACTGCGCGGCCGCGACATCGATGTTGTCGTAGCCCACGGCAATGTTCGCGACGACTTTCAGATCGGGTGCGCCGCGCATCACGTTTGCCGTGACGGGATCGGTCAGAACGCACACCAGCCCCTGCTTCCCCTGCAGCCGGCGGATGAGCTCGTCGGTCGTCAGCGGCGTCGGCCCGTCGTACAGTTCGACGCGGCTGCCGGCCTCGAGCTTCGAATGGACAGACGCGGGGATCCGGCGGGTCAGCAGTACGCGGGGGCGAGAATCAGTGCCCGTGGGATTGGCAGTAGCCACAGTGGTTGCAGTGAACGGCCGGCTCGATGAGGCACGGCCCGTCGGATTCGGGAAGCACGTATCGAGTGTGGCTCACGTGCGCGGCGAACGTCACGGGGCGCTCGGCGGGCGCAACCGGCTGGGCACCCTGAAGGTGTCTGGCGACCGCCTCACGCACCATCGCGCGCACTGCCTGTTCGTCCATCGGGTGATCCTTGCAATTCTGAGTGCTGAATGCCGAGTGCTGAACTGAAGGCTGAATTCAACACTTACTTCAGCATTCAGCAATCAGCATTCAGCATTACATCCACGGCGTCAATGATGCCGATGATGGCGGCGTCGACGGCAGCGGCCTTCCTGCCGAGGGCGTCGCCGGCGGCCTTGCCCTCGATCACCACGAGCACCTTCTCCCCCACGCCTGCGCCAACCGAGTCGATCGCGATGAGTGACACGCCGCGCGGCTCATCGTCTATTGACAGCGGCTGCACCAGCAGCAGCTTGGCACCCTCGAGCTTGCGGTTCTTCTGTGTAGAGACGACGGTCCCGACAACGCGCGCGATTTGCATCGTCTCAGACCTTGCCGGTCTCGGTATGCCAGTAGTCCACGATCCCCACGATGGCGGCGTCGGTCGGCGGTTCGGCAGGATAGAACGGAAAGGCGGCTTCGCGGCCGCGGACGAAGAAGACGTTTTCGCCAACGCCCGCGCCGACCGAATCGAGCGCGACCAGCGTGCGGCCGGCCGGCTCGCCCGAGGCGGCGAGCGGCTGCAGCACGAGCAGCTTGGTCGCGTGCAGGTTCGCGTCCTTCATCGTCGCCACGACTTCGCCGATGACGCGTGCGAGCTGCACTGGTGCCTGGCTCCCCTAATCCGCGATCTCGACGGCGTCGACGATACCGACGACGGCGGCATCGACCGGACAGTCTTTCAGGCCCGACGCCATGCGCGCCGAGCTGCCACTGACGATGAGCACGGTCTCGCCCACCCCGGCGTCAACCGTGTCGACCGCGACCAGGTAGCTGCCTTCGGGCTTGCCTCGGGGATCCATGGGGCGAGCGACGAGCAGCTTGCTGCTGAGCAGCCGGTCGTCCTTCCGCGTGGCGACCACGGTGCCCACGATCTTCGCGAGGATCATTTGGCGTTCGCGGTCGCCTTTCCGATCGGCAGCGCATCCTCCAGGTTGGCATGGGGCCGCGGGATGACGTGCACCGAGACGAGCTCGCCGACGCGCCGCGCGGCTGCCGCGCCGGCGTCGGTTGCCGCCTTGACCGCGGCGACGTCGCCGCGCACGATCGCCGTCACGTAACCCGCGCCGATCTTTTCCCAGCCGACGAGCGTGACCTTGGCGGCCTTGACCATCGCGTCGGCGGCTTCGATCATCGCGACGAGACCCTTGGTCTCGACCATCCCGAGCGCCTCACCCATTTGCGGCCTCCAAAAGGCTCTCAGCTTTCGGCTTTCAGCTCTCAGCTTTCAGCGTTCAGCTCTCAATGATTGGACGTTTCCGGCTCCAGCTGACAGCTGATGGCTGAAAGCTCTGAGCTACTTCAGATTCTTGACGGCATCTTCGATGAGCGCCGTCAGTTCGCTGTATGTTAGCCGAATTTCCTCATCGGGACCTACGACAGATCCGGACCGCATCGGCGGCCGGCCGCCCCTGTTTTCAGCGTCGGCAACCAGCCGTTCCCCGGACGTCGAGGCCGGCGCCTGCACGACCTGGCAGTCGGCGGGGTCGGCGGCCGACGGCTCGGAACAGATCGGCGCAGGCGCGGCGATGCCGTACGAGCCGCGGAGCTTCTCGAGACGCGTCACTTCCTCGCGCGAGAGCAGCCGCTCGCCGCCGAGCATCCGCGCCACCAGGCTGATCTTGGCGAAGTGCTCGATCGTCTCCATCTTGTAATAGGCAGCGAACACGTCGGCGCCGAGCGTCAGCGCGCCGTGGTTGGCGAGCAGCATCCCGTCGTGCACCTTGACGTACTTGCGCACGGCCTCGGGAAGCTCCTTCGTCGACGGCGTGGCATACTCGGCAATCGGCACGCTCCCGAGCGTCGTCACGACTTCGGCGAGCACCGCGCGATCGAGCGGGATACCGGCGACCGCGAAGCCGGTGGCAATCGGCGGGTGCGCGTGGACGACGGCCTGTACCTCGGGACGCTGGCGGTAGACCTCGAGGTGCATCTGCATCTCTGAGGACGGATGGCGATCGCCGGCAATCTTCTTCCCGTCGAGATCTGTGATGCACATCATGTCGACGGTCATGAAGCCCTTGCAGACGCTCGTCGGCGTCATCAGCAGCCGCGACGCGTCGAGCCGCAGGCTGATGTTGCCATCGTTCGACGCCGTGTAGCCGCGCGCGTACAGCCGTCGCCCCACCTCGACGATGTCTGCGCGGAGCTGCTGCTCTGAACGCTCAGCCATGAATGGAGACCGTCGTCTCGAAACCAATCACCGTCGTTCCCACTCGCGCCGGCACTTGTCGGAGCAGAAGTACAGAGTTTCGCCGCCCACCCGGAGCACCGGAGCCTTCGCCGGCGAGACATACGTCCCGCAGACGGGATCGCGCACGAGCCTGACGCCGACGTTCGCGGAGCCACGAGGACCGTCGACACGCTGATAGCCCGCGCCCTCGAGCACACCCTTCGCCAGACGCCACACCGCGCGGACGACAGCGAGAATCAAGAGGAGCTGGAGCAGGCGGAGTATCACCGGTGATGTTCCGTGCCGGCTGCGCCTCTACCCTGGAGGCTTGGCTGGCCGCACCGGATCCGCCCGGCACGTTGGGATGCGCGTTGCGCAGGCTCTCGAGTGCCTGCCTGGCGCGCTTGCCTTCCGCCGAATCTGGCGCGTACTCGACGACGCGCTGCCAGGCCTGCGCGGCGCCGTCGAGATCGTCCTTGCCGAACGCCCGCACGATACCGAGGTTGAGCAGCGTCTTCGTGTGGCGCGGGTCGATGGCGAGCGACTGATCGAACTGCTGCAGCGCCCGGTCCGGCTGGTTCATGTAGTAGTAGGCGATGCCGAGGTCGGTGCTCGCGTTCACGTTGCGCGGTTCGATCGCGAGCGCCTGCTCGTACCAACGCGCCGCATCCTCGAAGCGCTCGGAGTCGAAATAGAGATTGCCGAGGTCCAGCCGCACGTTCGCGTCGCGCGGATTGCGCTCGGCCGTCTGCGCGAGCGTCGCGGCGCGCGCCTCGTCGAGGGGAGTGGCCCCCGCAGACGGCGACTGCCCGGATGTCGCCGCAGGTGAGGCCGCGGGCTGGCTGGCTGGGCGCGGAGTCCCGCCCTGCTGGCTGCCGATGATCCAACCGACAAGGATGCCGAAAAACACGCCGGCGATGCCGAAGATGACTGAGTCTCGCGACACTAGTTGACTCTATCTCCTGGATTGGGACCGACCGTCCCGTTGTCACGGCCGGCGGATCACGGTCCACAAACCTGACTTGGCGGTACTGCTTCAGCGGATACAGGCCATTAGCCGATGCCCCGGGATGGTGTCCGGGGTTCGATCATAGCAGCGTTCGTCTGAACCACTCCAGCAGGCGGTGGCCGAGATCGGGATCGCCGGCCAGCATGGCGGTGCCGTGGCCGGCGCGGGGAAGGACGAGGACCTCGCGAACACCGCCGCCCGCCTTTGCCAGATCCCGCGCCGTCCGCACCGCGTACCCGTCATCGTCGCCCGCCACGAGCAGCGCCGGGCGCGTGCCGTACTTCCTGATCGCCTGATCGATGCGCAACCCGCGGTACTCGAGCGACGGCGACAGGAGCGCAAGGCTGACGATGGCCGGATCGTCGGCCGAGGCCAGGGCCGCCAGCGAGGCGCCGATCGACGCCCCTGCGATCCCGATGCGCGATGGAATCACCTCCGGGCGCGACGTGAGGAAGCGGCGCGCGGCCCGGACGTCCTGGACCATGCCGGAGTAGTCCTGAGGGCTGCCGGCCGAATCGCCGTGACCGCGCAGATCGATCGCCAGGCCCCCGATGCCTTCCGCCGCCATCTGTGCGGCAACCTGGTCCCAGTCGCGCCGGGATTTCTGCAGCATGTGGACGAAGATGACCGCGGGCGCCGGCCGCGATGAAGATTCGAACCACGTGGCCGTGATCGTGAGCCCGTCATCGGTCCGGAAACTGACGCGTTCAGAGACGGCGCCGGCCAAGGACACCTGCAGCGCCGCGAGGAGGACCGCCCAGATCGGAACGGCCGTCCGCCGCGAGCGGGCCGGCAGGCGTCCTGCGCCGATGTTCGCTGGGGGCACAGGGGTCAAGGATGTCAGTATACAGGCCGGCATCTTTGATATAGTCCCTCCCAAGCATGCTCGACGACATCACCCAGGCGGTGTTGGCGCGGGAAGACGTAGGGCGCTACCTGCGGGGCGGGCACGGGCAGTCGGAGCTGGAGGCCCGGGAGCGGATCCACGCCTACCTCGACGAGCTGCGGACCACGCAGCGCTACCCCATCTATCGCGCCCTCAAGCACCCGCTCTACCCGATTCTGAGAAAGATCGAGCGGATCGAAGAGAACGTCCGCATCGCGCAGGACGCCACCCGGCGCGGCCGCACGATCTACATCTCCAATCACAAGAGCCATCTCGACTATCTCGTCGAGCCGCTGGTGATCGACGACAACGGCATCCGCCCGCCAGTGATTGCCGCCGGAATCAACCTCTTCGGAGGCCCGCTCGGGCTGATTCACCGGCATGTGACGGGCGCGATCCCGATTCGACGCAACGCAAAGGACCCCGCGTATCTCGTCACGCTGAAGGCGTATGTCGCTGAGCTGCTGCAGCGCCACGACCTCCTCTTCTATATCGAAGGCGGCCGGAGCTACACGGGCGAGATGAAGTCACCGAAGACCGGCCTCTTGCACGCTGCTGTGCAGGCGGAACGGGCGGATTCCTCAATCATTCCGCTCGCAGTGTCCTACGATCTCGTGCTCGAAGACCACATCCTCGCCCATCAGGGGTCGAAGCGCCGGCAGCGGCCGTTCGCCCGCGAAGTCGCCGAAATGGTCCGATTCGCCGTCGGCTATCAGTCGCGCGCGTTCGTGACGTTCGGCGCTCCGATTACGCTCGACGGCTACGATCCGGAATCGAGGCGCGATGTCATGGCACTGGCGCACCAGATCCGCGACTCGATCGGCCGTCTCTACAAGGTCCTCCCCACCGCCGTCGTGGCCGCCGCGATGCGGCCGTCCATCACCCGGCGGGAGCTCGAAGCGCGGGCGGACGAGCTCATCGAAACACTTCAAGCCGCCGGTGCGAACATGGGCGTCGAAGACGGACGGCACGCCGTCGAAGAAGGCACGGCGCCCCTCGAGTCTCGAAACATCATCTTTGTCGAGCGCGGTGGCCGTTTCCGCGTTCGTGAGCGGACGGTGCTCCGCTACTACGCGCGGACCCTTCAGCACTTGCTGACTGGGCCCAAACGCGCCCCTCGAACGCACTGAACGCTTCGTACTGCCGAGCTAAAGAGTCCCCTCTCCAGCAGACAAATTGCTCGCTTCAAGACGCACATAGTCGTGCTCTCGAGCGCCTGGTATTCCCCGTGTGCTGCAGGGGTTGCGGGCTTCGAAGGCCTGTCCACCCGCAGCAGACCGGCGCACGTTGTCATCCGAGCACAAGGGGCACCTAAGTTCTTGATACGTCGATGAATATCTGTAGAATCCCGACCCGTGGCATGCGTATTGAAGACTGGAGGGTGGTCAGGCGATTGAAACGGTTCGGTTCGAACCGGAGTCATACAAGAGAGGGCAACGGGAGGCTACAGGGAGACGCCCATGGTTACGAACTATCCCCAGCAACTCACGGCGGCAACAGACGTTACGAGCAAGGCAACCGCGACAGCCGGCCTGATGGCCAGGATGGTGACGCGGCTCGGGAAGGTCGTCTGCGGCCTGCAGGGCCACGACGCGGTGTTACATTTCGAGGGTAGCCGCGTAATGATGCGGTGTACCTCGTGTGGGCACGATACCCCGGGGTGGGAAATCACCGGTCATGGGCCCCGCCTGCGGTACGCGGGTGATGCCCGGCGGCACACCCTCAAACCGCGGCTCGTTCTCCGGAAGAGCGCCTAATCCGGGCACCTCGCTCAGCACCAGTCTTCGATGAGGCGGCCGAGCGCCGTGCGACACGTCACGACATCGATTGTCGTGACGTACTCCTCCCGGCTATGCAGCCCTGCACCGCCTGGCCCGAAGAGGATCGATGGGATGCCGGCGGCGCCGAGCACCGCCGCGTCTGTCCAGAAGCTCATCCCTGCTTTCGACGTCGCAGTCCCCAGCGACTCTACCGCCTCGACGAGCAGACGCGGCAGCGGATGATCCGGCGCCAGTTCGTAGGGCGGGCGAGCGAACGTCAGCGTCGCGGCCCCCTGGAATTCTTCATCCTCGCCCGACAGGTCGTCGAGAATCGACGTGACCTCGCGCAGAGCGACCTCAGCGCTTTCGCCGCTGATCGTCCGGCGCTCCATCTGCAACCGGCAGCGGTCCGGATATGAGCTGAGCTCGCGGCCGCCGCTCACAATCGACGCGTGCAGCGAGCCTGGTCCCATGATGGCGTGTGGCGGGCGGGCCTGCAGCTCACGATCGAGCCTCTCCAGCCGCTGGAGGACACGGCCCATGCGCATGATGGCGTCGCGCCCGTCGCGCGGACGGCTGCCGTGTGCGGCCCGGCCGAACGTCTCGACGTCGATCCAGGCAAAGCCCTTGTGGCCGATGGCGACCTGGAGATCCGTCGGCTCGGTGACCACGGCGCCGTCCGCCGTCCAGTCTTTGACGAGCGCGTCGGCCCCGATGCTGGCGTACTCTTCGTCGACAACCGCCGCCACGATCAGCCGTCCTCTCGCGAGCCCCCGTTCGGCCGCTACACGAGCCGCATCGATCATGGCGGCCAGGCCGCCCTTCATATCCTGCGATCCGCGGCCGTAGAGCCGGCCCGATCGAATCTCCGGAGTGAACGGCGCGTCCATCCCCTCGACGCCGACCGTATCCACGTGTCCGCAGAACATCAGCGATCGCCCGGGTGCGCGGCCGTCGAGCACGCCGATCACGTTGGGCCGCCCGGGCGCGGCCTCCTGCAGGTGCACATCCAACCCGATCCGACGCATGTGTGCGGCTATCGCCGAGGCGATCTCTGCTTCACCCGCTGCTCCAGGAACAAGCGATGGATTGACCGAATCGATGGCAACGAGATCGCGAAGGAGATCGATGGCGGGATCCACGTCAGTCGTTAGTCGGCAGTCGTCAGTCACAGTCGACAGTCACAGTCGTCAGTTCCAGTCGTCAGTCGAGTCGTCAATCGTCGTCAATCGCAGTCGTCAGTCACAGTCGTGTCGACTGTCGTGACTGTCGTCTGTCGTCTGTCGACTGTCGTCTCGGACTGTCGACTGGAACTGACGATTGGGACTGTCGACTGTGACTGAGGACTGTGACTCTCGACTGACGACTGCCGACTGACGACTACAGTATCATGCGGCATGGACCTCAGGGGCGCGGTCGCCGTCATCACGGGCGCTTCGTCCGGCATCGGGTTGGCTGTGGCCGAACACCTCGCGCGAGAGGGCGTCGCGGTCGTGCTCGGCGCTCGGCGTATTGATCGGCTCGAGGAAGCGGTCACTCGCATCCGCACGGCCGGCGGTCGCGCCGAATCGCTGGCGATGGACGTGACGCGGGAAGCCGACGTCGTGCAGCTCGTGACGCGCGCGCAGCAGGCCTTCGGCGGTCTCCACATCATGATCTGCAACGCCGGGTTCGGGTACTACGGAACGGTCGAGGAGATGGATCCCGGCGTCATGCAGCGGATGATGGATGTCAACTTCATGGGAACGTTCTACGGCACGCGCGCCGCACTTCCGGTATTCCGCCGGCAGGGGCGTGGCCATCTGATCTTCGTCTCGTCGATCGTCGGCAAGCGGGGAATCCCGCTGATGAGCGGCTACAGCGCGACGAAAGCTGCCCAGGCGGCCTTCGCCGAGTCGCTCCGGTCGGAGTGTGTCGGAACGGACATCCATGTGAGCGCGGTGTTCCCTGTATCGACGACGACGGAGTTCCGCGACGCCATGGAGCGCGACTTCGGTCATCACGTCTCGGGACTCGGCCCCAAGCAGCCGGTCGACCACGTCGCCCGCGCGATCGTGCAGTGCATCCGCAGGCCGTCGGCGGAGGTGTATCCGCATCGCGCGTCGCGCGGACTGTCGATCCTCAACGCGATTGCACCGGCATTCACCGACGGGCTGGTGCGCAGGTACGGCCGGCGCCGGGTCGTCGCGCCGGCGCCGGCGGATCCCACGCGATCGCGCGCGCGATGAGCATCGAGACGGCCACCGCGATCGCGCACCTCGTCGGCGACCACGGCGGACGCGCCCTCGTTGTGGGCGGATGGGTTCGAGACCGGCTGCTCGGGCGGACCGGGAAAGATGTCGATCTCGAGGTCTACGGCCTCCCCGCAACCCGGCTCAAGGCGCTACTCGACGGCCTCGGGCCGGTGAACACCGTCGGCGAGAGCTTCACCGTCTATAAGGTCCTCGACGTCGACGTGTCGCTCCCGCGCAGGGAGTCGAGGATCGGCCGCGGACATCGGGCGTTCGAGGTGAGCGGCGACCCGGACATGCCGCCCGAGGACGCGGCGCGGCGCAGGGACTTCACCGTCAACGCCATCGCCTGGGATCCTCTGAGCGACGCGTACATCGACCCGTTCGACGGCCGCCGCGATCTGCTCGAGCGCCGAGTGCTGCGCGCCGTCGATCCGCGGACGTTCGGCGACGACAGTCTCCGCGTGCTTCGCGGGATCCAGTTCGCCGCGCGCTTCGACCTCGAGATGGATCCGGGCACCAAAGAGATCTGCCGCCGCATCCCGCTCGACGACCTCCCCGCCGAGCGCATCTGGGGCGAAATGGAGAAGCTGCTGCTCCTCGCGGAGCGGCCATCAGCCGGCTTCGCGGTCGCGCTGGATCTCGGCGTGATCGATCGGCTCTTTCCGGAACTGAAATCGCTCGTCGGCTGCCCGCAGGAGCCGGAGTGGCACCCGGAAGGAGACGTCTGGGTACACACGCTGCTCGTGATCGACCAGGCGCGCCGCCGGATCGATGACCTCGACCGCCCGCGACAACTCACCGTGATGCTCGGCGCCGTCTGCCACGACCTCGGCAAGCCGCCGACCACGGCGTTTGTCGACGGCCGGATCCGATCCATCGATCACGAGCAGGCCGGCGTCGCACCAACCGCCGCGCTGCTCGGCCGCCTGAACGTTCAGACGATCGGCGGTTACGATGTCGCGCGGCAGGTCGCCGGAATCGTCGCGCACCACTTGAAGCCGCACGCGTTCTCGAAGTCCGCGACGCCGGTGGGCGACGGCGCGTTCCGGCGGCTGGCGGAAAAGGTGGACCTCGAGCTGCTCGTGCGCGTGGCGCTATCGGACTGCCACGGGCGGACAGGGACGTTCGACTGCTCGGCCATCGACCGCTTTCTCGAGCGTGCGCGCGCGCTCGGTGTCGAGCATCGCCCGCCGGAGCCGATCGTCAAGGGCCGCCATCTGCTGGAGCTCGGCGTCGAACCCGGTCCGGGCATGGGGACGATCCTCCGCCGCTTGTACGAACTCCAACTGGACGGTCACGTGCAGACGCTCGACGAAGGACTGGCGCGGGCCAGGACGATCGTCGCCGATCTGCAGGAGCAGCCCTAACCTGGAAAGGTCCAACTCGAGATGAATCGCGTGGGTTCCCCAGCACTCGCCGTCCTCGCCGCACTCCTGACCATGGCGATCGTCGCTCCCGAAGCGTCCGCCCAGGAGCCCGAAACGGAACCGATCGGCAGGTTCGCCGCTGATGCCCGAGTGGCGCTCCCACGTTTTCCCGAGGATGGTGCGACAGCCGCGACCCTCGGCGTGACGACCGAGAATCTCCCGAGCCGCGGCCTCGGTGTGGCCGCAGGCGTCACCTTCTATCCGGCGCGACTCGGCAAGGTGGCGCTCGGCGTCGGCGGCGAATGGCTGATCTTCAGCCGCGGAAGGAACACGCTCGATCCACAGACAGAGGGGGAGCGAGCGGTCCGACCGTCACGACACGCTTCTCGGTGCTCTCACCGCAGGTGTCACTCAACTTTGGCGGGCGTGACGGGTGGAGCTACGTGAGCGGCGGTATCGGATGGGCGTCCTTCACCACCGAGCTCGAAACCTCGCCCGTCGCCGACGCGGACGGACGCACGCGCGCGATCAACTACGGCGGCGGCGCGCGATGGTTCGCGAAGGAACATCTCGCCTTTACGTTCGATTTGCGCTTCTATCGGATCGATCCGCAGGAGGCCGCACCCGGCCGGCCTGCGTACGATGGCCGGCGGCTGATGGTGTTCAGCGCGGGGGTGAGCCTCAAGTAGCTTCCGCCTGTAGGCGGAAGCCACCTGATCAGTGTCCCTCCTATGCCGCCTCACGCCCCCGGCGCCACTCCTCGAACAACCGCGCGGCATTGCGGGAGACGGCGTGGAGCGACGGGGTCCAGCCGAGCGCGCGGGCGCGCGGGCTGCGCACGATCTGGTCGAGAGCCAGCGCGTCGGCGTAGGCGCCCATCTTCTGGCGCGCCTCGGGCAGCGGAACTTTCCTGATGCTCGGGTGGATAGACACGTGCCCCGCGATGGCCGCGACCAGATCGTTCACTTGCTCGTCGCACTCATCGTTGGCGTGAAAGACTCCCGACGCGGTCGCGCTCGTCGTGAGCAGCAGATACAGATCGCCGAGATCCCGGTCGTACACGAGCGGCCAATGAT
Organism: uncultured Acidobacteriota bacterium; assembly: GCA_963776315.1. Taxonomy (GTDB): domain Bacteria; phylum Acidobacteriota; class Vicinamibacteria; order Vicinamibacterales; family 2-12-FULL-66-21; genus DATBJJ01. The sequence goes on along the minus strand of CAVZMJ010000015.1, from coordinate 172,223 downwards.
TCTCGCCCGTCCCGACCACCCGCACCAGGCCGTTGGCGGCGGCCTTGAACAGGTCGCCGACGATGCCGCGACACCCACCGTAGACGATGCCGGGACGGACGACCACGGTGCGGAGGCCGGGACCTGCCGCCGCGAGCACCCGTTGTTCGTGCGGCGCCCGCCACGCCGACTTTTCGATGGGATTGAGCGGAGCGGCCTCGTCGACTGGCGCCGGCGCCGGACCGAGCACCCAGACGCCTGACGTGTAGATGAAGAAGCGGCCCCCCTGGCGTGGAGGCGCCGAAAGGAACGTATCGAGCGCCAGCGCATCGAGGCTGTGGCCACGGGACGAGTCGTCCATCGCCGTGTGGATCGCGCCGTCGGCCGTCGCCGCCACGGCGGCCCACGAGTCGGGTTGCGCGAGATCGCCGATGACGGGATGCGCCCCGCACACCTGCACCTCGGCCGCCTTCTCGCGATTCCGAACGAGCGCGTCTACGTGGTGCCCGGCACGAACCAGCGCGTCGAGCACCGCCGATCCGATGTAGCCGCTGCCGCCCGTCAGAAAGACATGCATAGGTTCGCAGCCCCCGGTCTCTTTCCTGAATTGCCGAAGGCTGAATCTTACTTCCATTCATCATTCAGCACTCAGCATTCAGCATTGCTTCAGATGTCCCAGATCTTCTCCTGCCGGTCGTAGAACGTGATGAGCCCGTCCTCGCTGACCTTGAGGACCGAGGCGTAGCGGCCGGCGGCCATCGCCGCCGTAGTCCGGGCGCCTTCCACGGCGAGCGTCGAGTGCGGCTCGAGCGGCTCAGTGTGCATCAGGATGGCGCCGACGGCGAGCAGTCGTCCCGTTCCGTCCATGACCGTCGCCCCGTCGGTCTTCGCAAGGCCAGCCAGCACGGCCGGATCGAGATTCACCGCGCTTCGCCCGCGCAGCATGTGGAGGAGCTGGACGCGGTCGGGCGCGTCGCCGGGCTTCCCGCGCGACGCGTCCAGGCGGTCGCCCGGAGCCACGAGCATCGGAAGCGACGCGGCGGCGTCGCGCAGGACGACGAACAGCGCGCCCTGCCGGTTGTCTGAGAGATCGAGCGCGGTCTGGAAGAGCCGGCTGGCGAGCGCGACGTTCTCGACGGCACGCTCCCACATCTCGTACTTCGCCTGCACGTCGAGGAGGTGCCAGCGCGCATTGCGGAAGCTGAAGACCTCGACGCCCTGTGCGAACACCTTGATTTCGTGCGACGGACTGAGCACGAGGCAGATGTTGCGATTGTTGCCCGTCGCTGACGCGTGAGCGCGGTAGGCGGTCGGGCACGCCACGTCGAGGATCACCGGGCTCACGCGGCTCGCCGACGTCACGTAGCGCGCCACTTCGACGATGTCGAGCACGGTGCCGTCGCGGTTGACCAGAAACAGCGTCTCGATGCCGTCGCTGAGGCGGTAAAAGCTCTTGATGGCAGTCAGTGCGGGCGAGTATTTGTACGACTGACCGGCCGGGCTCACGGCGGCAATCGGCTCCCGCCCGTCGTCGTCGACGAGCAGCACGCCCGACGAGATCGCCTTGTTCTCGTAGCTGGACAGCGCCGCGACGCGCAGGATTTCGAGGGCCGTCGCGACGAGATCTGCGCGCGCGTGCGCCGCGTCGTTCTGCTCTTGCGCGTTCAGGAACGCGCTGATGTAGCGATCTTCGATGGCGCCGCGGAAGAGGTCGCCCCGCTCGAGCATCTGCTTGGGGTCGAAGATCGCCCGGTAGCGCAGCGCGAGCACGCTCCCGATCGCCTTTGCCAGCCGGACTTCGTGCGGGGTGAATGGACGCCTCGCAGGCACGTGCAGCACGTGGCGCGATCCGAACCAGCGAATCGACAGCACCGACGGGTCGTGCGTCGGCTCGATCGCCAGGCGCCCGTCCGACGAGAGCGACGGGATCGGCTCGGTCTCGAACGTGGCGCGCCCGAAGAACTGCCGCAGCGCGGACTGCAGGAGGCTATCGTAGAGCGCGCTGGCCGCGAAGACTGGCGGAAGCGCCATGAGGATTTAGATCATAATTCATCTGGCATGGCCCGGCGCACGCTCATCGACTTCTTCGACGATCTCGCCGCTCTCGACGGCGAGTTCCTCGTCTACGACGATGGCTATCGCACGTGGTCGCTGACCTACGCGGACACCGCAGCCGCTGCCCGCGCGTTTGCCGGACGCTTGCGGGAGGCGGGGATCGTCAAGGGACAATCGGTCGCCATCTGGAGCGAAAACCGGCCCGAGTGGGTCGTGGCACTCTGGGGCTGCCTGCTCGAGGGCGTGATTCTCGTCCCCATCGACTACCGCGCGTCGGCAGCGTTTCTTGCGCGCGTCGTCGAGATCGTCAGCGCCCGCGCGATCCTCGCCGGCGAGGTGGTCGACGCCGTGGCGCTCACGAATCCCGCGTGCCCCGTCTGGCCGCTATCCGAAATCAGGCGGGGGTCAGATCTCGATTTTCTGATCCAGTCGCCGGAGGACTCGATCAGAAAATCGAGATCTGACCCCCGCCCGGAGCTGACAGCGGACGATACGGCGGAGATCATCTTCACGTCCGGCGCCACAGCCGATCCGAAGGGCGTGGTCATCACCCACCGGAACATCCTCGCCAACATCGTCCCAATTGAAAAGGAGATCGCCAAATACCGGCAGTGGGCCAGGCCGTTCCTGCCGATCCGCTTCCTCAATCTGCTGCCCCTCAGCCACATGTTCGGGCAGGCGATGGGGACCTTCGTCCCGCCGATGCTGCCGGGCCTCGTGCTCTTCACACGCAGCTACTCGCCGGACGACATCATCCGGCAGATTCACGATCGGCGCGTGTCGGTCCTCGTGTGCGTGCCCAAGATCCTCGAGGTCCTCAGGGAGCACGTCGTGCGCGTGGCGCCGGAAACGGCGGAGTCACCCGCGCAGAAGATGCACTGGACGGCGCGGTGGTGGAAGTACCGCGGTGTGCACCGCATGTTCGGGTTCAAGTTCTGGGCGATCGTCGTCGGCGCCGCACCACTCGACCCCGAGCTCGAAGCCTTTTGGGGACGGCTGGGCTTTGTCGTCGTCCAGGGCTACGGCCTCACCGAGACAGCGCCGATCGTCACGCTGAATCATCCCTTCCACGCCACGAAGGGCGCCGTCGGCAAGCCAATCGCCGGCGTCGAGATCCAGATCGCCCACGACGGCGAGATCCTCGTGCGGGGCGAGAACGTCACGCGCGGGTACTTCAACGCCCCGGAAGAGACGCGCGTCGCATTCCGTGACGGCTGGTTTCACACCGGCGACGTGGGCGAGATCGACAGTACGGGACAGCTGCGGATCCGCGGCCGCAAGAAAGAAATGATCGTCACGCCGGAGGGGCTGAACGTCTTTCCGGAAGACGTGGAGCAGGCGCTGAACGCTCAACCTGGCGTGCGCGAATCCGCGGTGGTCGGCGCGTCGATCGCCGGCTCCACGGCCGAGCGCGTACACGCGGTGCTGGTGCTCGAGCCGGGCGCCGACGTCGACGAGATCGTGCGCCGCGCCAACCTCCAGCTTGGCGATCACCAGAAGGTGCGGGTGGCAGCGGTCTGGCCGGACACCGAGCTGCCGCGCACCGAAGGTACGAAGAAACTCAAACGACGCGAGCTCAAGTCATGGCTCGCCGGCGAGCAGGACCGACAGAAGCCGGCGAGCGCCGCGCCCGGACGGACCGTCGCCTCGGTCATCGAGCGTTTTGCGCCAGGACGGACGCTGACCCCCGAGACCACGATCGACGCGCTCGGACTGAGCTCGCTCGAGCGGGTCGAACTGATGATGGCGCTCGAGGAGGCCTTCCAGGTCACGGTCGACGAAGCACACTTCAGCGCGGCCAGGACCGTCGGCGATCTCGAAGCCCTCACCAGGCCCCTCGAGATCGCCGGGAGTGCGGGAATCGCAGGACCCGCGACGCTCACACCGACCGACCCCATCCGGTTCCCCTCCTGGAACCGATCGCTCCCGGCACGGGCCATGCGCCGCGCCAGCCTCCCGACGTGGATCCTCCCGCTCGGTCGGATCTTCGCGAGCGTCGACGTGCGCGGGCTCGATCACCTCGAGCGCGTGCAGGGGCCCGTGATCTTTGCCGCCAATCACCAGAGCCACCTCGACACGCCTGTGATTCTCGACGCCCTCCCATCGCGATGGCGCTACCGCGTTGCGCCGGCGATGGCCAAGGAGTTCTTCAAGGCGCACTTCTACCCGGAGCAATTCAGCCGGAAGGCCTACCTCCAAAACAGCGCGAACTACTATCTGGCGTCGCTCTTCTTCAACGCCTTCCCCCTGCCGCAGCGCGAGAGCGGCACCCGACAGACCCTTCGCTACATTGGCGAGCTAATCAGTCGGGGTTACTCAATCCTCATCTACCCCGAGGGTCGGCGGACGCAACAGGGCGAGATCGGCCGCTTCCAACCCGGCGCCGCCATGATCGCCGCCCGGCTCGCCGTCCCCATCGTCCCCGTTCGGCTGGAGGGCCTGGACCGCGTCCTCCACCAGTCCTGGAAATTCCCGCAACGGGGGCGCGTACGTGTAACATTTGGAGCGGCTATATCGTTGAAAGGAAACGACTACGCCGAGATGGCCGGACGTCTTGAGGCGGCGGTCAAAGCGTTGGGCGGATGACTCGAGTTGCGGTTCAGTTTCCGGCGATCCCGTGCTGTCCGTGTCATCGGTGGCGAGTTTTGTCGATCTTCGGCTGACGAAGGGGCAACCGTCTATGGAAGTGTTTGCGGAACCACGCCAAGATGTGGCACAATCTTTGATTGAAAGGATTCAATAATAGTTGAGTAAGGACGATCTCATCGATGTTCAGGGTACCGTCGTGGCGGTGCACAGTGGCGGGCTCTACCGCGTGCAGTGCGACCAGGGTCATGAGGTACTGGCACAGCTGAGTGGCCGTATGCGCCGGTTCCGCATCAAAGTGGTGCCAGGCGACCGCGTGACCGTCGGCGTTTCACCCTACGATCCAGTGCGGGGCATCATCACCTTCCGCGCCCGCTAGAAATTACTGTTTTGAGCTCCCATACAAGTCAACCGAACAGCTCGCATGGACGGCGCGGACGACGGCCAGGCGGTCGCGGCGGTGCGCCGCGTCCGGCCGGATCGCGCGGCCGCCAGGCGCTGCACACGACCTCCGCTGCCGCGGCTCCGCCGCCCTCGCGCCCGCAGGCCGAGTACGATCCGAGACCAGTCGGGTTCGACACGCTCGGACTCGAGGCATCGCTCATCGAAGGCATCCGCGTTCGTGGGTTCACGAGCACGACCCCGATTCAAAGCGCGGTCATTCCCATCGTCATGGACGGCAGCGACCTCATCGGGTGCGCCGATACCGGAACCGGCAAGACGGCAGCCTTTCTCCTGCCCATCCTGAACCGGATGCTCAGAGCCCGTGCGACGGCCCCCGAAGAGCGCGGCTTCACACGCGTCCTCATCCTCGCCCCGACGCGCGAGCTGTGCAGCCAGATTGAAGACGACGTCCAGGGCTTCACCTATCACACCGACCTGACGAGCATTGCCGTCTACGGTGGCACCCCGATGGATCCGCAGGAGCGTGCGCTCAAGTCAGGCGTCGACATCGTCGCGGCGACGCCGGGCCGCCTGATGGATCACATGCGCAACGGCGCCGTGAAGTTCGACAAGCTCGACACTCTCGTGCTCGACGAAGCGGACCGGATGATGGACATGGGATTCTGGCCCGACGTGAGGCGGATCGTCGCGGCGCTGCCCGACACCGCGGCCCGGCAGACGCTGCTCTTCTCGGCGACGATGCCGGAAGAGGTGATGAAGCTCGCCGACGAGGTCGTGTGCGACGCGAAGTTCGTGCAGGTCGGGTCGGCCGGCGGGCCCGCCAAGAGCATTACCCACACTATCGAGAACGTGGCCGCGGCTCAGAAGGCCGAATGGCTCGCGAAATTCCTCAGGCGGGCCGATGGACCGGTGCTCGTCTTCGTGCGGACGAAGTCGGGCGCCGAGCGGCTCGCCCGACGGCTCGCGGCCGGCGGTCTCAAGGCCGCGGCTCTACACGCCGATCGTACGCAGGCGCAGCGGACGCAGGCGGTCGAAGGATTCCGCAGCGGCCGGTTCCGCGTACTTGTGGCCACCGACGTCGCGGCGCGCGGGCTGGACATCGACGGCATCACGCACGTCGTCAACTTCGAAGTGCCGTCGAACCGCGAAACCTACGTGCACCGCGTGGGCCGTACCGGACGCGCCGAAGCCACCGGCACGGCGCTCACGCTCGTAGCGCCAGAGGAGCTCCGCGCGCTGCAGGCGCTGCAACGCTCGTTCGGCATGGAACTGCAAGGCTGACGCCCGCGCCTGTGGGTCAGGAACTGATGTTTTTCTTCAAGAAATGATGGACGACAAGAAGTTTGCGCCCGGCTACGGACAAGGGCCTGGTTCCGGTTTCGCACCGAGGTACGCTCCTCCGTCGGGACACGGTACTTCGCTCCCCGAGCCACCGATTGATGACCCGACGAGCCCGCCCGCCGACGAGGCGTCAGAGGCGCCCGTCGCGGCCGAGCCGGGAGTCGACCCGTCGGTCGAAAAATTCCGTTCGTGCCGCTGGCGCGCAACACCTGAGGCCGGCGAGTTCTGCACGCATCGCGACGTGCTGCCGTTTGCGGGCAAGGAAGGTTTCAAGCCCGAATCCTGGTGTCCCGAATGCGCCTTCTACAAGCTGAGGCGTACCCCCAAGAAGCGGGATCGCAACGACTACATGTACTGAAGGCGGGGCTCGGGGCTCGGGCTTCGGGGCTCGCAAATCGGGAATCTGAGATTCGGACTTCGAGTCCCGAGCCCCGAGTCCCGAACCCCGTCTTCATCCCCTACTCGCTGAACTCCCTCGCCAAATCCGCCCACTCGCCCTTCGGCGCGAGATCCTGATACGCCTTCCAGTGTGGCTTGGCCTCCGCAGAGTGCCCGGTCTTCTCGAGCGTGACGGCCAGGTAGAAGTGCGCGTCAGGGTAGGCGGCATTGAGCCGGACGGCGCCGCGATAGCAGCGTAACGCATCCTCGTACCGGCTCAAGTCGTGATGGATGTTCCCGAGATTGAAATACGCCTCGAAGCAGTCAGGGTCGAGACCAATCGCCCTCTCGTAGAGGGCCTGCGCTTCGATCATCTCGTCGCGCGCGTAATGAATGTTGGCCAGGTTGACGATCGCCGGCACGAGATCGGGATCGATCACGAGCGCTTTCCGGTACGCCGCGGCCGCTCCCTCCATGTTCCGACCTTCGCCGTCGTCGAGGCGTGAGCCTTCGATGAAGTATTTCGCCGCGAGCGCGGTCTGCGGATCGGTGAACGGGAACGACTGGTAGGCGTTATCACGGACCATCGACGCGTCGGCGGGCAGCGGCGTTGCGCTCGTGATGCCGATGGCCACCGTGCGGCGTCCCTGAAGCGCCACGACTTTGGCGCGGGGCGTGTCGGCAGCAGCGTGAAAGTCCAGCTCGAGCTGACCCTGGCGTTCGGCGAGGAGACCCCGGAGAATGACCTTGAGCGGCGTTCCCTTGTCGAGCTCGCTCGCCACGTGTTTGATCGCAAGCAGGTCCGTGAACGAGTACTCGCGCTCGGCGCGCGGCCGGCCGCTCTGGCGGAGCAGTCCCCACTTCTCGAGATAGCGCAGATGATTCTCGCTGACGGTGGGATAGAGGCTGCGGATGTCCCGGAGGCCATACGGCCCGCCGGGCCCGCCGAGGCCCCTCGGAGATGTTGGCGACAACGCCATCGTTTCCGCGAAGATGCGCGAGATGGCGTCGAATGTCAAGCGTGATTCGTGCGGCGGGTCCGTTTCCTCGCTAGAATACAGCGCCATGTTACTGGCCAGCGACATCGGCGGCACCAAGACACTCCTCGGGCTGTTCTCGCCGGACCCCGAGCGCCCCTCCCCGATCGAGGTCGGAGAGTTCCAGACGCTCGACTATGACGGGCTCGAGCCGATGGTACGAGAGTTTCTCGGCGCCTGGAAGGTGGACCCGAGGTCGATCACGGCGGCGTGCATCGGCGTGGCGGGTGCGGTCACCGAGCAAGTCGCGCGGCTGACCAACGTACCGTGGCTCGTCGACGGCGAAGCCGTGGGGACGTCGCTCGGCCTGACGCGTGCCGAGGTGATTAACGATCTGGAGGCGCTCGCCTACGCGGTGCCGGTCCTCGAGCCTGACGAGCTCGCGGTCCTGCAGCAGGGGATCGCCGTGCCTGGCGGCAATGCGGCGGTCATCGCGGCCGGAACGGGGATGGGCATCGCGATGCTCCACAACGTCGACGGACGGTTCGTGCCGTTCGCATCCGAGGGCGGCCACGCCGATTTCGCCGCGCGCACGCCGCGCGAGCTCGAGCTCGTCGCCGATCTGACGCGCGTCTTCGGCCGGGTCGGCGTCGAGCTCGTCATCTCCGGGCCCGGACTGGTCAACATCTATCAGTTCACGCATCAGACATTCGGCACGGGACCGACCATGACACCGAACAGCCTCGCGCCGGCGCAGCTCTGTGCCGGCGTGGGGATGAGCCGGAGCTACCCCGAACTGCCGGGCCGCATTTACGAGTCAGCCCGCGAGGGGCGCTGCCGGCAGTGCGAAGAGGCGTTCGACATGTTCGTCTCGGCCTATGGGTCGGAAGCGGGAAACCTGGCGCTGCGCGCCCTCGCGACCGCAGGGGTGTATGTCGGCGGCGGCATCGCGCCCAAGATCATGCCGGCGCTCGAGTCAGGGCTGTTTCTCGAGGCGTTCCGCGCGAAGGAACCGATGGCGGATCTCGTCGCCACGATACCAGTCTCGGTCATTCTCAATCCCGATTCGGGCCTCCTCGGCGCCGCGGTGCGGGCGATGGCGCTCGCGACGCGGCGATAGTGTTGCGGGGGGCAAGGCTCGGGGCTCGGGGCTCGGGCAAGATTCTGGAGTAAGTGTTCGGAGGTTTGCTTGAGCCTTGAGCCCTGAGCCCTTCACGGCGCCAGGTTCAGCGCTACGCCGAACTCCTGCGCCGTCTCGAAGCGATCGGTGGGCGCGGGGCGCAGCGCTCGGAGGAGGGCGGCGCTGGCCGACGCGGGCATCGAGGGCTGGAGCGTCCGCGGAGCGGCCGGCTCGCCGCGCAGCATGTTCCCGAGAAGGTCGGGCATCGACGCGCCGTCGTAGGGAAGCGTTGCCGTCGCCATCTCGTAGGCCAGTACGCCCATGGTGAACACGTCTGAACGCACGTCGGCGTTCCGTCCCGTCAAGAGCTCCGGCGCCGTGTAGCGCAGCTCGGCGTCGGCAAGCGCCACGCCGCGCAGCGTGTCGTCCTTGAGCGTTGCGAGAAGGTCCTGCGCCTGCCAGACGCCGGCGCTCGAAATCAACAGCCGTTCGCCGTCATCGTCGGTGGTGACGCGCATGATGTCGGGACTCACTCCGCAGAGGAGTCCCTTGCGCCGGTGCAACATGCGCGTGGCTTCGACGAGCTGTGCCAGCAGCCGCGACAGCCGCGGCCAGGGCATGGGGCCGGCGGTGGTCATCACTTCACGCAAGCTCTGGCCCTCGATGAAATCGGTGACGAGATACACGAAGTCGGACTCTTCGCCATAGTCGCGCACCTGGATAATCGACGGATGCGCGACCTGCAGCGCCTGCGCCTCGCGCATGAACCGCGCGCGCGCGCCCTCCCAGTTGCGTTGGGTGTCGCGCCGCAGCAGGCGTATGGCCACAGGGTGCCCGAGCGCTCGATGCGTGCCTTTGTAAACCACGCTGTCGAGCCGTCCACGTCCGACGCGGTCGCCGAGATCGTAGGTCGAGAGCAGACCGCCCTGCGCCGGCGACGGCCCAGCGACAGTCGTCGATCCGCCGCCTCCGGCCAGCAGCGCGTGGCCGAAGTCTGCAATCGTCGCCCATCGATCGGCCGGATCCTTGGCGAGGGCGCGGCTGACAGCAATATCCACCCACGCCGGCACGTCGGCGATCGTGTCCGAGACCCTGGGCACTACGCCGCTGAGGTGCGCGGTCAGCATCGACATCGCGTCAGGCCCGCCAAACGGCGCTCGCCCGGTCAACATCTCGTAAACGACGGCGCCCATGCTGTAGACGTCGGACCGCGAATCGACCGCCGAACCAGTGAGCTGCTCGGGTGACGCGTACGCAATCGTCCCGAGAAACTCGTGGGGCCCCGTCAGCCGCGTCTCCTCCGTGTCACGCAAATTGGCCAGGCCGAAGTCGACAATCTTGTAGACGCGCTGGCCCGGCGAGAATTCGTGCGCGACGATATTGGCCGGCTTCAGGTCGCGGTGCACGATGCCGAGATCGTGCGCGAACTGGAGCGCTGTGCAGAGCGCAGGCACGATCGCCTGTACCTCCGCGAGGGTCACCCGGCCCTTCGAGGCCACTTCCTCCTTCAGCGACCGGCCGTTGAGGAGCTCCATCACCAGAAACGGATGGTCCTCGTCGTCGACGTTGAAGTCGAGAATCGAAACGATGGAGGGATGGCGCAGGCGGGCGCTCGCGCGGCTCTCGCGGAAGAAACGGTCGCGCGGGCCCGGTCCACCGTGCTCGGCGCGGACGATCTTGATTGCGACCTCGTCGCCGAGGAGCGTCCGGCGCGCCCGATACACGGCGCCCATCCCACCTTCGGCCAGCAGCGCCAGGATTTCGTAGCGATCGTCCAGGATCTGGCCGGGGGAGAGCACGGGTCATTAGACCATTGTTTGGCGGCTCGCGGCTCGCGGTTGGCGGCTCGCCTCCACCCCGAACTCGAGGGGCGAATCGCGAGCTGCGAGAAGCGAGCCGCGACGGCGCCGCTACAGCCGTGCTACCGTACCCACCCATGTTCGCCGTGCTTCTGGCGCTGTTCGTCATCGCGCTCCCGCAGGCTCAACCCACGCCCGTCGTCTGCTCCAACGTCTGGCAGGACAAGACGGCGGAGTTCGAGGAATATCTGCGAACGGCCAAGGTCGAGAAGATAGCGGACATCCCCGTCGGCGTCACTCGCCCGCGTCGGGCATACCTGGCGCCTGGGGGCCCCATCGCGTCGTTTGCCTGGAAGCCGATCAGGCCGGGAGTCCAGAACGGCTACTTCGAGAGCTACAAATCAGAGATCGCCGCGTACGAGCTCGACAAGCTGATCGGCCTGAACATGGTCCCGGTCGTCGTCGAACGCCGCGTCAACAACGATCTCGGCGCCGCCGTGATGTGGGTCGAAGGTGTCCGTTCGTGGGAAAGCGTGCTCCCGCTTCCCAAACCCGCAACGTGGAGTTTCCAGCTGGCGCGGATGAAGATGTTCGACGACCTCATCAGCAACAGCGATCGCAACAAGGGCAATCTGATCGTGGACGCCGACTGGCACATCTTCCTCATCGATCACTCGCGGGCGTTCGTCACCGACATGAAACTCCCCCAGGAACTGCAGAACATCGACCGCAAGCTGTGGGATCGCATGCTGGCGCTCGACGAGGCGGGGCTGAAAACGACGATGGGCGCCTGGCTGGACGGCCGTCAGATTCAGGCTCTGATCCGCCGGCGGGATGCGATGAAGAAAAAGATCGACGCGCTCGTGGCCAAGAACGGCAACACTGTGTTCTTTTGAACCAGCTGATCCGCAGGACCGTCAGCATCACTCAACGCTCGCGGGGCCCCACCCCCGCTCGCTCTCGCGCGGCGACTTCGCGCCGCGCTCGGGCCGCAGGCGCTCTGCAAACCTAACACCTCCGGCCTTCGTCTAAGCCTTCGTCCAATGAAGAAGGCTGTCCTGCTCTCTCTCGTCGCGGTCTGCTCGCTGGCCGCCCGGCCGCTACTCGCGCGCACCGACGATCCGACGACGCCCAAAGTCCGGCCCGCTGAAAACGGCGTGACGTGGGTCGAGGCGGTGGCCGTCAAAGAGGCGATCGCGCTCAAGCTCGACGGCGAGTTGACCGACGAAGTGTGGTCGCGAGCGTCGAAGATAGATGGTTTCGTGCAGCGGGATCCAAAAGAAGGCGCGGCGCCGACCTATGCGACCGAAGCCCGCGTCGCCTACGACACGCAGCACCTCTACGTCGCGGTCCTCGCGCACGACCCGGAGCCTGACAAGATCACCGGATTCCTGACTCGCCGCGACACCAACTCGCCGTCGGACTGGGTGGCGATAGCGATCGACTCGTACCACGACAAGCGGACGGCCTACGAGTTCTCGGTCAACCCGGCCGGCGTGAAGCAGGATAAGTACTGACTTCAACGACGGCGACGAGGACCAGGGGTGGGACGCCGTGTGGGACGTGGTCGTCGCCAAGCGCGCCGACGGGTGGAGCGCCGAGTTCCGCATCCCGCTCTCGCAGCTTCGCTTCCCGCCATCGGAGAAGCCGACGTTCGGCTTCGCGCTCTCCCGTCAGATTGCGCGTCTGAACGAGACGTCGACCTGGCCGCTCATCGCCAAGAGTACCAACGGCATCGTCTCGCAGTTCGGAGAGCTGCGCGGCCTGGAGCTCTCCAAGTCGCCCAAGCGCCTCGAGCTCGTGCCCTACACGGTCGGCGACCTGTCGACCAGGCCCGACAGCGGCAACCCGCTCGTCAAGGGTGTGGACCCCGGCGCGTCGATCGGCCTCGACATGAAGTACGCCCTTACGCCCGCGCTGACGCTCACCGCGACGGTGAATCCCGATTTCGGACAGGTCGAGGCGGATCCCGCGGTCGTCAACCTGAGCGCCTTCGAGACGTTCTTCCCGGAGCGCCGGCCGTTCTTCGTCGAGGGGTCCGGCGTCTTCCGCTTCGACATGGACTGCAACGACGGCAGTTGCACCGGGCTCTTCTACACGCGCCGCATCGGGCGGCAGCCGCAGCTCTCGGCCGATGTGCCCGACGATGGCTTCGTGACGTCGCCCTCGAACACGACGATCCTCGGCGCGACGAAAGTGACCGGCCGGATTGGCGGCTTCTCGGTCGGGATCCTCAACGCGCTGACCGCGGAAGAAGAGGCCCAGGTCGCGTTCGGTTCACGGCAATCCACGGCACCGATCGAACCGTTCGCCAGCTATACCGTCGGCCGCGCCCGCCGGGAGTTCGCCAACCAGTCGGCGGTCGGCCTCATGATGACGGCGACCAACCGCAACGTCGGCGACGAACGCAGCCCGATGCGCCTGCTCGCCAATTCCGCCTATTCGGGCGGCATCGACTGGGACCTGCGGCTGATGCGCAAGCGGTACGCCGTGGCAGGCTACTTCGCCGGCACGACCATCAACGGCACTGAAGCGGCGATCGCTCGCATCCAGGAAAACAACGTCCACAGCTTTCAGCGGCCGGACGCGACCCACGTCGAGTTCGATCCGACGCGCACGTCGCTCAGCGGGGAATCGGGGTTCCTGGCGTTTCGCAAGATCTCCGGCGCGCGCGTGCGCTTCGAGTCGAACATCGGCTTCAAGTCGCCGGGTTTCGACAGCAACGACCTCGGGTTCATCCGGCGCGCCGACCAGATTTCGCAGAGCAACTGGCTGCAGTGGCGGCACGACAAGCCCGGCAAGTACATCCGCAGCTTCCGGTTCAACATCAACCAGTGGGGCAGCCAGAATTTCGACGGCGACCGCCTGGGCCTCGGCGGCAATGTCAACGCGCACTGGTCGTTCAAGAACAACTGGAGCACCGGGTTCGGCATCAACCGCGAGCGCGGGAGCTTCGACGACCGCGCCACGCGCGGCGGGCCGGGAGCCAACTACGAAGCCAACGGGAGCTTCTGGAGCTACGTGAGCACAGACGACCGCAAGCCGGTCGCGTTCGACACGTTCCTCGGCGGCGGCTACTCGGAATTCGGGCCGCATTTCTTCGACGCCAATCCGGGGCTGACGTTCCGGCCGATGCCGTCGCTGTCGATCAGCGGCGGTTTCCGCTTCAACAAGTTCGACCAGGACGCGCAGTGGGTGACGAACGAGGAAAGCGCCGGCGGGCCGACGCACTACGTGTTCGCGCGGCTCGACCAGCGGACGGTCGCGCTCACGACGCGCGTCAACTACACGATGTCGCCCACCTTGTCGCTCCAGATCTACGCGGAACCGTTCGTCTCGGCGGGCGCCTACACGAACTACAAGGAGCTCGTCGACGGCCGCGCAGACGACTGGCAGTCGCGCTACGCGCCGTACGCATATACGGGCAACGCCGACTTCAACTATCGCTCCTTCAGGACCACGAACGTACTGCGGTGGGAATACCGTCCGGGCTCGAGCCTCTTCGTCGTCTGGCAACAGGGCCGCGAGGAGAACGCACCCTACGGCAACTTCCGCTTCGGCCGCGACTTCAGCGGCGTCTTCGGCGTGCCGGCGAACAACGTGTTCCTGGTGAAGTTCTGGTACTGGCTGAACTACTAGCAGGCTCAGGGCTCAAGGCTCAGGCAAGAGCCTTGAGCTCCGAGGCGGGCGATTAGGATCTGAAAGATCTTCCCTGAGCCCTGAGCCTTGAGCCCTGAGCCTTGAGCCCTGAGCCCAGCGCCTGTTCCGCCCTCCTGTTCCGCCCTCTTGCGGCATATCATACGGTCCCATGAAATCAACGATGTGCCTCGCGACGCTCGTGGTGCTTGCCGCCGTCCTGCCGCGCCAGTCGCCCGTGCCAGCTCCGGAGACAAAGCTGATGCAATCAACAGTCATCGACTGGCAGACACTCGTGCCGACGCCGACCCGAAACGGTCAGCGGCGCGACATCCTCGACGGGCGGACCGGCACGCTCGATCGCCTCCACGCCCACATCACGACGCTCAATCCAGGCGAGAACACCGGCCCGCTTCATCGCCATCCGCAGGAAGAGGTCGTGATCATCAAGGAAGGCACGGTCGAAGTGAACATCGACGGCCGCAAGCAGGTGGTCGGCGCCGGCTCAGTCATCTTCTTTGGCGTCAACGAGAACGAGAACATGACCAACGTCGGAACTACGCCGGCCGTCTACACCGTGCTGCAGTGGTTCACGCCCCTGACGCCGAAGAGTTGACGGGCGTCGCGATCTTGCGCATGGCGAAGAGGAAGTACGCAGCCGCGACCCACAACAACGTGGCGCTGATCCACGCTACGAGAGACGTGCTGAGGGCAAGCGGATTCGTCGCGCCCTGAACAGCCGAGGGCACGATGTCCTTGGTGTTGTTGACCGCCGCGTGCAGGAGCATGACGAGGAGCAGGCTGCCTCCGGTGCGCCAGTACAGCCACGCCCCTGCCACCGACAGCGCGGTCACCTGCAGCAAGTACAGCGGGAACGATTGTCCGAACGTGTCGGTGGCCGGAAAGAAGAACAGCGGCAGGTGCCAGCTGGCCCAGATGACTCCGAGGAGGACGCTCGCAGGTGCGAGGCCGACGCGGGCTGAGAGTCGCGGAAGGGCGTAACCCCGCCAGCCGATTTCCTCCCCCGCCTGCACCCACGTGGAGAACATGATGGCGGCGGCCATGAGGTACCACGCCTCTTCGCCAAAGCGAGGCCATCCCCCAGTGACGAGACGGTGCACAAGCGCAGCCGACAGCTTGATCGCCGGCATGTAGCCGACCGCGAACACGTACCATCGCGCGCCGACGTCCCACAGGAAGACGCGGCCGAGCAGCGCCTGCGTGGCGGCGCGACCCTCTCCGCGTTCCGTCAAGGCCAGCGCCACCAGCGACGGAGCGACGGTACCGAGGAGGAACAGGGCGCTCGCGATTACCGCGAGCATGGGGTCGCCCGACCCGCGTCCGCGAGAGATCGCCGCCGCGGCCGCCCAGCAGGTCCAGGTTGCAGCGTAGGTGAGCGAGAAGAACGCGACGAGAGGACGTGTCATGCCCTCCCCGTTACCGTATCCGCGCGCTCACGTCTCGACCTTAGACGTTCGCGACAGGCGGGCGTCGCTTCCCGTGGCCGGTGGCCTCTTCGAACACGTGCGCGAGCTGCAGCACGCTCCACTCGTCACGATGGCGACCCACGATCTGCACACCCACCGGCAAACCGCTCACCGTGAAACCGCCGGGTACCGAGATCGCGGGATTCGACATGAGCGTGACGTACCAGCACGAGCGCATCCAATCGACGTAGGTGGTCATCGGCGTGCCGGCGATCTGAGTCGGATACGGCACCGTCACATCGAATGGCTCCACCTGGGTGACGGGCAGGATGAAATAGTCGTAGCGCTCGAAGAACTGGCGGCTCTCCACGTACATCCGGGCCTGCCTGGCCAGCGCGCGGCCGATATCGGCGCCGGTGATCCGTTCGGCCTGGGCGACTTCGAATTTGATCGTGTCTTTCACCCATTCAGGTCTTTCGGCGACCAGCGGGGCGTACTGCGGGTAGTTGGAAGCGTAGCGCAGCGCCTGGAATGCCTGGTCCACGCCCGCGAAATCGGGCTCGGCTTCCTCGACCACGCAGCCGAGATCCTCGAACGCGCGACGGCTTGCGTCCACCACACGACGAATCTCGGGCTCGAAAGGAATGCCGCCCAGTCCGCGCCACCAGGCAACCCGGACGCCCTTGAAACTGCGGGCCAGGGGTGCGCGGAAGCGAGCGCCGTCTTCTTGAATCGACAGCGGGCTCCTCGGATCGGGCCCCGCAATCGCGCTGAGGAAGAGCGCGACGTCGGCGACCGACCGGGCCATCGGACCCGACACCGAGAGCGGCTGCCAGGATCCGGACGGGCTCGGGACACGGCCCGGCGATGGCCGCAGGCCAACCACGTTGCAGAATGCCGCCGGGTTGCGCAACGAGCCGCCGGTGTCGCTACCGTCGGCAATCGGCAGCAGCCCGCAGGCGAGTGCCACGGCGGCACCGCCGCTGCTCCCGCCGCATGTCTTGCCGAGCGCGTACGGATTGCGTGTCGCCCCGAACACGGTGTTGAACGTCTGCGAGCCGGCGCCGAACTCTGGAGTATTCGTCTTGCCTACCGTAACGGCGCCCGCCGCGCGAATGCGCGTCACGATCAGCGCGTCGGTAGTGGGCACGTGGTCACGATAAAAGGGTGAGCCGCGCGTGGTCCGGATGCCGGCCGTGTCCACGAGATCCTTGTGGGCGACGGGGAGCCCGTGGAGCGGCCCGAGCGGGCCACCGCGCGCCTGAAGATCGTCCGCCCGCGCAGCGTCGGCCATCGCGCGCTCCACGACGAGGGTGACGATGGCGTTGACCTTCGGGTTGACGGCCTCGATCTGCGCCAGGTGGGCGGCCAAGACTTCACGAGCGGAGACCTGCTTGCGCTTGATCCGCGATGCCAGTTCGACGGCGCTGAGATACACGAGCTCAACATCTCGTCCCTTCACCTGCGACTCGGGCGGGACACTCCCGGCGAGGACCGTCTGCAGCGAACTGCCCACGGCGGCGGCCCCGATCGCCTGGCCAAACGTGCGGCGGCTCATCGGGGCGTTGGCTGTGGAGCCATCCTGCGGGCTCCGCGAAGAATCGGACATGGGACAGCTCCAAAACCGAACGGACGCTATGACGCAGTGCCTTCGAGAATCCCTCGAGGATTCTGGCTCATCTCGCTCGAGACTATCTACCGCGGCACGATAGGGCTTGAGTCGACTTCGGTGGCTCTCGACTCCGAATCATCGTCCGCCCGCAACGAGAGGCTCTTCTGAGACTGGTGCGGCTCTGCGAGCACCCCCAGCCTGTCCGCCAGCAGGAAGACGCCGCACCCAGAGGCTCCGGCGAGAAACAGGGTGAGCTGCCAATGAAGGATTCCGAAGAAGCGCATCTCCGCGTATGCGGCGGCCAGCCCGGTCGCGATCACCACGGGCATCGCGACGACGCCCACAACCACTCGATTGATGCGCATGATCGCCGCCTCCGGAGAGAAGAGCTCAACCTCACGTGTAACTCGAGCGTCATCAGCCGCATGACATCTTACTAGCCCTCGAGCTACCGGAAGATCCCGCGAATGCGGTTCCCCAGCCCAGACAACAACCCCTCGATCGCCCGGCGCACCTGCTGCTTGATGCTGCCTCGGTGGATCGTGCACAGGCCGCTCGGCGCCTTGTCGTCTGGCTTCAGATATTCGGTGTAGGTCGGGCACCCTTCGACGGGACGCCGGTACGAAATGCGGCAGAGGGTCACTTCCTTCAGTCCGGCCGGCGCATCGAAGGCATCGGGCTGACGCGTGCGCGCGGCGCGGCGCATGAATTCGGTCCAGATCGGCGCGGCGTAACGCGACCCGTAGGCCTCGCGGCCGATCGGCTTCGGCTGGTCGAAGCCGACCCAGACGCCGACGACGAGGTTCGACGAGAACCCGACGAACCAGGCATCCTTGAAGTCGTTGGTCGTCCCGGTCTTCCCGCCGACGGGGAACGTCAAGCCCGCGCGCCGCACGACTTGGCCCGTCCCACGGTCGATGACGTCGCCGAGCATCGATACCATCTGGTACGCCGTCTGCGCCGACACGACCCGCTCGCTCTGGATCGGGTTGTCGAGCGCCACGTCTCCATCGGCATCGAGCACGCGCATGATCGCGCGCGGCGAGACGGCCAGCCCGCCGTTGGGAAACGTCGCATATGCCGCGGTCAGCTCGATCGGCGTCACGAGGCCGGTGCCGAGCGACAGGGATGGCACGTCCGGCATGTCGTGAAGGCCGACGTGTGACGCCAGCCGCAGCACCGGCCGCGACCCGACCCGCTGCTGCAGCGCGGTCGCCGCGCGATTGTTCGACTCGAAGAGCGCGGCCCGAAGCGTCAGCACGTCCGGCATCTCGCCATCGGCGTTCCTCGGCGCCCACTCGTCCGGTCCCTGCGGCTCGATCGTCGTCAGCCCGTCGATGAGCGACACGGGCGAGTATCCGTTCTCGAGCGCGGCCGCATAGAGCAGCGGCTTGAAGGCCGAGCCCGGCTGACGCCGGCTGCGGCTCGCGCGGTTGAACTGCGACTGCGCGAAATCCCGCCCGCCCACGAGCGCCAGGATGTTACCAGTGCGCGGATCGATCGCCACGAGCGCCGCCTGGAGATCAGGATCGTTGAACCGGGCGAGCCCGCTGCGCACGACCTGCTCTGCCGCATCCTGGAGCGCGGGAACGAAGGTCGTGCGAACTTCCCAGTCGGGTGGATGGTCGCCGCCGAACCGCTCACGGAACAACTGGCGCAGGAACTCTTTCGCGTAGCCCGCCCGCGGGTCGCTCGAGCCAGGATAGGGCCGGATGCGGATGCTCGTTCGCCGCGCTTCCCGCTCCTCGGACCCGGTGATGAATCCTTCCTCGCGCATCCTGGTCAGCACGACGTGGCTGCGCGCGATCGCGCCGTCGAGGTTGGACCAGGGCGAGAGCGTCGACGGCGCGCGCGCCAGCCCGGCGATGAGCGCGCACTCCGCGAGGTTCAACTGCTTCGCCGGCCGACCGAAGAGATGCCGCGACATCGTCTCCACGCCGTAGACGCCAGCGCTCAGGTAGATGCGATTGAGGTAGAGCTCGAGCACCTCATCCTTGCTGAGCTGACCATCGATCATCAGCGCGAGCGCCGCCTCGCGGACCTTCCGTCCGTACGTCTTCTTGTTCGAAAGGAAGAGCGTGCGGGCAAGCTGCTGCGTCAACGTGCTGCCGCCCTGAACCGTGCCAGGCTCGCGGAAGTTCTTTACGACGGCACGGCCGAGCGCAATGGGATCGACGCCGGGATGCGCGTAGAAGCGGTGGTCTTCGATCGCGATGAAGGCGTGTCGCAGATGCTCGGGGATCTCGCTGAGCGGGACGTCGCGCCGGTGCTCGTCCATCCGGAACCAGCGCCGTCCGTCGGCCGAGAGAAACCACGTGTCGCCCACGCCGCGCGTCAGCCGGTGCACGACGTAGCCCTGCCGCACGAGCCACGTGACGGCGAACGCCGCAAGCACGACGAGCACGGCGAAGAACACCGCCGCGGCCCGGTCGCGCAGCGATTTCGACGGCCTCGTCACGGTCGCAGCCGCACCGGCCGGCGGGCGTGAAGCACGAAGGACAGGATCGCGTAGTAGATCGGGAACACGAACGACGCGGCAAAAAGCATCGCCGGCACGCGAGGAAGGGCCAGGATCATGGCCACGACGACGATGGTCCAGCTGACGGCCAGCCCGATCGTCAGCCCGCGAAGGGTCGGGGTCCGTGACGGATAGACGTAGCCGATGCGCCAGAAGATGAGCGCGCTCAGGGCCAGCAGGATCATCGCGTTCCACGCCGGCGCGAGCGCGGCGATATGCAGGTAGAGCGCGACGATGTTCCAGTACGACGGGAAGCCGGTGAAGAAATGGTCATTCGTCTTGGCGTCGTCCGAGGCAAAACCATACGCGCTGCTGAGGAGCACGACCGACGCGATTCCCCCGCCCCAGCCATCCGGCAACGCGCCGGACCGGTAGAGGAAGAGCACCGGCAGAAATACGAACGTCAGGTAATCCACCACATCGTCGAGGCGCGCGCCGTCGAACGCGGGCAGCCATTCCTTGACCCGAGCCTTTCTCGCCAGCCACCCGTCGGTCGCATCGACGACTGTCGCGGCCACCATCCAGAGCAGTGCGTGACGGTAGTTGCCGGCAAAAACCGCGAGCGTGCCGAAAAACGCGGCAAGCGCGCCGGAGGCGGTGTAGAGGTGGACGAGCCATGCTGAGAAAAGGTTCATGCGGCTTGCCGGCGCTGGTTGGCTCGTGTAAGATGGGATGAGCATTCCAATCCCCAGCGGAGTGTCCTCTACTTCAACCTAATTCAGTGATGCGGCCAGCGTGGCAGGCTTGGTGTCTGCGCGCGCCGGCTGCCTTTTTGCGAAACGGACCTGCTGTTGGAGCTTTCGCGCTTTCGGGGACCCCGCACCGTGCTCGTCGCCGCCGCGCTCCTGCTGAGCGCGGTCGGCGGCCTCTACTTCGCCACCCGGATCGCCACGCCACCTGCTCTGGCCTTCTCGGAATTTCTCGGGGCCATCGACGCCGGCAAGGTCACCGACGTCACCTTCGCGGACCCCATCATCAAGGTCGTCCTGCGCGACGGCCGCACGGTGCAGACGGTCGCTCCTCCTGAGTTTCTCGCAGCCAACGGGTCATTCGTCAACGATCTCTACCGCCGGGACATTCGCGTCGACGTGATTCCGGCGCCCGAACCGGGCTCGCTCAGCTGGGGCGCGACGGCGACCGTCGCGGCGTTCCTCGCGCTGCTCGGCTTCACCGTCTATCGGACCACGGCCGGCCGCATTCCGTCCATCTCGGGTCGCGCCCGCGTCGCCGAGCAGGGCGAGCACGTGATCACGTTCAAGGATGTGGCGGGTGTCGACGAGGCCAAGGACGAAGTCAAAGAGATCGTCGATTTCCTGAAGGAACCAGGTCGCTTTGCAGCCATCGGCGGACGCATCCCGAAGGGTGTCCTGCTTGTCGGCCCTCCGGGGACGGGCAAGACGCTCCTCGCCCGGTCGATCGCCGGCGAAGCCGGCGTTCCGTTTCTCTTTGCCAGCGGATCGGATTTCGTCGAGATGTATGCCGGCGTGGGTGCGTCGCGCGTCCGCCGTCTTTTCCGGGATGCCCGGCGCCATCCCTCCTGCATCATCTTCATCGACGAGCTGGACGCCGTCGGTCGGAGCCGGGGCGGCAGCTCGCTCAGCCACGAAGAGCGCGAGCAGACGCTCAACCAGCTGCTCGTCGAAATGGACGGCTTCGAGGCGCATCACGGCATCGTGTTGGTTGCCGCCACCAACCGCCCAGACATCCTCGATCCGGCGCTCCTCCGCCCGGGCCGGTTCGATCGGCAGGTCACGGTCGGCAATCCCGATCTGAAGGGACGCGAGGCCATCCTCCGCGTCCATACGCGCAAGATTCCGGTCGATCCTGCGGCGGACCTGCGCATCATCGCGCGCGGCACGCCGGGCTTCTCGGGCGCCGACCTCGCGAATCTCGTCAACGAGGCGGCTTTGCTGGCGGGGCGGGCCGGACGGACCACGGTCGCCGACATCGATCTGAACGCGGCGCGCGACAAGGTGCTGATGGGCGTCGAACGGCGCTCCATCGTCCTGAGCGACATGGATCGCGTCAACTGCGCCTATCACGAGGCTGGCCACGCGGTCGTCGCGGCGCTCCTGCCCGACGCCGACCCGCTGCACAAGGTCACCATCATCCCGCGCGGCCGCGCGATGGGCGTGACGATGCAGCTGCCGGAGGCGGATCGGCATACCTACACGAAAGGCTTCCTGGAGACGCAGGTGGCAGTGCTGATGGGCGGCCGGGTCGCCGAAGAGCTCTTCATGCACCACATGACGAGCGGTGCGTCGAACGACATCGAGCGCGCCACCGACATCGCCCAGCACATGGTGTGCGAGTGGGGCATGTCGGAGCTCGGCCCGCTAGCCTACCGCAAGCCGGGGAAGCTCATTCGAAGGCGACCGCGCGCACGCGGTCAGCGAAGCCACGGCCCAGCGCGTCGACGAAGAAATCCGCCGCGTAATCATGAACGGCTACGACCGGGCTCGCGGCGTCATCGAAGACAACCGCGACGCCGTGCGCCTCCTGGCGGAGGAGCTCCTGCAGGTCGAATCGCTCGAAGCCGACGAAATCCGCGCCATCCTCGCCAACGCTGCCCACCTTCGCTCTTCGAGCTTCGGCGAGGCTTCGCCGAGATCCTGAACAGCACATAATACGGGGCGAATGGCCCCCGCCTCGGAACCGGTCCGGCTGGAACGGCTGCCCCTCTTTGCGTGGGCCGTCATCGTCGTCGTCGGCCTCTCGGTCCTCTCCACCATCATCCAGGTGCTGCTCGTCCGGCCATATCTGTGGCCGGCGGGAACCGGCGCGACGCTAGCCGGCGATCCCACCGTGCATCTCCCGATCAAGGCACGGCCGGCCGATGTCCGGACCGCCTTCGCGGGACCGCTGGAGGTCACACGTGTCGCGGCTGGAAGTCCCGCGGCCGCGAAGGGCCTTGTCGAACGCGATCGGGTGCTCGGGATCAACAAGATCTCCTCGACCGTGAACGACCACTTCACGGTACTGTTCCAGCCCGAGCCAACCGACGAGGCCCAGCGACTCGCGTTGTGGCGCACCTTCTATCGGATGGGAGTCCGTGGTCCGGTCGAATGGGTCATCCAGCCTGCCACAGGACCGCCGCAGCTCCCGACGCTGACCAGACCGGCGGTGTGGGCGTCGGATGTTGACGGCTGGGCGCGACGGCACCTCGGGATGATCGTCCAGATGTCGGTGTTCACGGGCGCAGCGTTGCTGCTCCTGCTGATGCGAAGCTACGACCTCACGGCGGGACTCTGTGTGCTGGCGCTCGCGTTCAGCGCCGTCGGCGGCGGTGGCCCGCTCCTCGGCGAGGAGCGTGTCATCCCGGTCGCGTGGCCCGTACTCACCGTGTTCGCCTGGATCGCGAGCCCGCTGGCTTTTCCGTCGATCGCGCTGGCGATTCTCTACTTTCCGACCCGATCGCGTCTCCTCGACCGCCATCCCTGGCTGCACGCGGTGCCGCTCCTTGCCGCAGTGCCGCTCGCGGGGCCGGCCCTCATGACGGGGCTCTACCTCGTCGGCGTGGAATCCGCGCGCTCGCTGGCCGTGTGGGATGCCACACACCCGGGCGTGTTCTATGCGGCGTTCGCGACGGCACTTGCGATCAACGTCCTGGCGGTGGTGGAAGGCGCCTATCGCTACCGGTTCAATCACGACGCGAACGAGCGGCGCCGCATCCGCATGGCGCTCTATACCGCGGTCCCGGGCGTCCTCGCCTACGCGGTCCGCGACGGCATCCCGATTGTCGCCCAGCTGTTCAATGTCGACGGTCCGGAGTACCGCGGCGTGACGAGAGTCATCCTCGACGGGCTGGTCCTGCTCCCGGCGTTCGGTCTCGTCTACGCCGTCGGCGTCGCGCACGTGCTCGGACCGCGCGTCGTGCTGCGCCGGAGCCTGCAGTACGCGCTCGCCAACCGCACGCTGACACTGCTGATCTTCCTGCCGGCCATTGCGCTGGGCGTCTCGCTCGTCCGGGAGCGCGATCGCACGCTCGCCGACATCGCGACGAGCAGTTCGGCGCTCTACGCGCTCCTCATTCTCGCCTCTGCGATGACCTTCATGAACCGCGAGCGCGCACGGCAGTGGCTCGACCAGCGCTTTTTCCGCGAGGAGTACGATGCGCGGAAGATTCTGCTGTCGCTGGCGAGCCGAGTGCGGTTCGAAACCGACCCGGCTGACCTCGCGACGATGGTCGTCAATCAGCTCGACGAGGCGCTGCACCCGCTGATGACGGCGATCCTCGTGAGCGGCATCGATGAAGGGAAGCTGTCGCCGGTCACCGTCCTGCACGGCAGCGCCGAGCCGTTGCCGCTCGCGGGCGGGCTGATCTCGATGCTCCGGTGGTCCGACGAACCGCTCGAGATCGTCCTGAGCGATCCGCGGTCTCCGGCCCGGCGTCTGCCGCCAGACGAGCGCGAGTGGCTCGAGTGCACAGGGGCCGTGCTGCTCGTGCCGGTCGTGGGCCAGGATCGCTCCCTCATCGCGGTCATCGCGCTCGGCGAGCGTCGATCGGAGGAAGCGTACACGGCGGAGGATCGTGAGCTGCTCGCCAGCATCGCCGCGCAGATGGCGCTCGGGTTCGACGTCGTGCGGCTGCGCCGGCGCGCCGGCCGCGACACCGAGGACGACACCGATCGCACGCGTATCCTCACGGCCGTGACGCCGCCCGTCGAACCGATGATGGAATGCCCGAAGTGCGGGCGCTGCGAGGAAGCCGGCGTGGCGCAGTGTCCGTCGGACGGCACGGCGCTCCGGCCCGTGCCGTCGGTGCCGCGGACGGTGGACAACAAGTACCGGATCGAGCAGCTCCTCGGACGCGGTGGAATGGGCGCCGTTTACCGCGCGCGCGACATGCGGCTCGATCGCCTCGTGGCGCTGAAGGTCGTGCGTGCCGAGCTCCTCAACGATCCTGAGGCGAGGCGCCGGTTCCGGCGCGAGGCGCAGATCGTCGCGCGGCTGCAGCATCCCTCGATCGTCGCGGTCTACGATTACGGCACATTTCCCGACGGCGGCGCCTATCTCGTCATGGAGCTCGTTCGGGGCGAAGACCTCCGGCACGTCCTCCAGCGCGAAGGCCGCCTGGACACGGCAGAATCGATGACCATCCTGACCGCGGTGTGCGCCGCGATCGGGACCGCGCACCGCGAGGGCGTACTGCACCGCGATCTCAAACCGGAGAACATCCTCCTGCCCGGAGGCGGCGCCGCGGCCAAGGTGCTCGACTTCGGGGTCGCCAAGCTCGTGACCGAACCGGCCCCGAAGGACGGAGAGGAAGGAGGGACCGAGGCGCACACGGCGTTGACGGCCGCGGGCATGATTGTCGGCACGCCGGCTTACATGGCGCCCGAACAGTTCCACGCCGTCGAAGCAGACGCGCGCACCGATGTCTTCAGCCTGGGCGTGGTGGCCTACGAGATGCTGTCGGGTGAGCTGCCGTTCGGGCGGGGCACGCTGGCCGACGTCGTGCTCGCCCAGGCCCGCGGCGTCCCGGCGATGCCGCCCGACCTCATCCCCGCGACCGCCGAGCGCGCCATCCGCTCCGCGCTCGACACGGATCCCGACCGCCGACCGCCGACACCGCAGGCGTTCGCGACGATGCTGTCGGCGGCGCTGGACAACGATCGCTGATTTCACTGATTACGGGACGCGGATCACGTGGATTCGTGAAACACACGGGACGCGGATCACGCTGATTCGTATATGACGGGACGCGGATCACGCGGATTTCCGAGTCACGGGACGCGGATGACGCGGATTACTGACATCACGGGACGCGGATCACGCGGATTCCTGCCTCCATAGAGCGCGGATGGCCTCAGTTGATCCGCCAGGTGATGAACGCGAGGATATTCCCATTGCCCTGAGCGATGATCTGCTTCGGGAGCCGGATCGATGGTCCGCCACATGTCGAAGTCGGCATTGTTCGTGGAGAACACCTTCGAGCTGCTCGGTGAGAACGTGGCGCCCCTGCTTGTGAGAAACGCTTGCACCTCGGATGAGATTTGCGGAGCGACGTTCTCACCGAAGTTGATATCACCCCTGCCGTCCGGCGTCCGCAAAAACGTCGTCCGCAGATCGCCATTGCCACCATCGTTGAGCAGCAACTGAAACGCCATTCCAAGCGCCAGCGCTTTGTACCAGGGAAAGTTCACCTGAAGGCCGAGGCGCAGCTCGGCCGGGTGGACGAGCCGCTCCACGGGGACGCCATGGCCGATATAGCGCGTGTAGTTGAACTCGGTCAGCAACCACACCTGGTGCTGCATGATGGCGAACGCCGGGAAGGATGCGCCGACACCGAGATCGAGCCGATCGTGGAGGTCCAGTTTGATCTCCTGTGGCTGGCCGACCAGAAAGCCGGCGTCGGCGCGCGATGAATCGACGAACTGGACGCGTATCCCGCGATCGGGATCTCCAACATGCTTGTATCCGACGTTGACCAGGAGTTCGGTAATCGCGAATCTCTTTGCGGCGAGCAGATCGAACCCCATGTCCGTCTTGCCCGAAACCCCGGCCCGCTCGTGGTAGGGAATTGTGTTGTACCGTGGCTTCTCCGTCGGGATTTCCACGTACGCCCGCAGGCCAAGCCCAAGCCGATTCTCTCGATCCTCAGACAGGAGATTCACCTTGCCGCCGAGTGCGACGCTGCCGGAAGACTGCGAAAACGATCCGTGCCCTGGCGGGTCGATGACCACCGTTGGGAAGTCGTAGGACTTGAACGGCACTTCCTGAGCGAAGAGGAATGTCGGGCCGAGGCGATTCGCCGGGCTCGGATACGTATCCACGAACAGATCCAGCGGGGGGAATGGGAACCCCAGGGGGTCCAGTCCCACGCTGTTGGTTCGCAGCACGGGCGATGCGCGCAGGAATACTTCCATGCGCCCGGGCAGTCCCAGCACCAGCGAAAAGGGATATTCGAAGAAGTCGGTGTCCCCGGGGTTGCGGTCGAAATTCATAGCCGAAACGTTGACGCCAACCTTCCCGGGATCGAGCGTGTAGGGGGACATCGTGCGAAGCAGCCCCCGACCGCCGTTTACCGACAGATTGAAAACACTCGGAGAGAGGGGGCGTGGATCTCGGTGCTTTGCCGGCGCTGGCGCGCTCTGTTCGGTCGGCGTTGGATCGTCTGGACTAGTTGACTGGCCAAAGCCGGTCGCCGGTATGAAAGCGACCAGCATGATCGCCACATGCAACCTGAATTGGTTGATCCTTCGCCGCTCGCGCATGAGTCTGCCTCTCTTTATAGGGGGCCCAAGGCCATGCGAGGCTACTGAAAGCGCGCCGGGTACGTAGACAGCCGAGCATGTGACTTGTTAGTCTACAGGAGATTGAAGAGCCTATTTGTTTCTGCGATTCTGTTCGTCGCGCTTTCCACATCCGCAGCCGCTCAGCAAACGGACCCGCCGCCTGACGGCATCTTCCGCAAAGGCCAGACCGAGTTGGGGCTTCTTGCAGGCGTCGACTTCGCGATGAGCATATGGGGCGGGCTAGGGGACAGCGAGTTCCTGTCGCTCGGGTTTCGATTGAGCCATGTCGTGACGGGCCCCATCGCGGCTGGACCTTGTCGGGGCAACGTGGTCGTCTCCGGAGAAGTGAATCCGCTCATGGTCTTCCACGATGACTCTGGGACGGCCTACGCATTCTCCAGCATGGTGATGCTCCGGTATTACTTTGCGCCGAACGCCAGGGTGCGACCGTTCATCTCAGCGGGCGGCGGGATCGTGCTGTCGGCCACGCCGATTCCCCGCGACCTCTCGCGGGTGAACTTCAACCCGCAAGGCGGAGGAGGTCTGGCCATCCCGCTGCGTGGCCGGGCCGTCCTTTCCATGGAGTACCGCCTTCATCACATGTCGGACGGCGTGCTGACCGAAGTCAATCCCGGCGTCAACTCGAATGCGTTTCTGGTTGGGGTCAGCTGGCTCCGTTGAAGCACACACGGCGGACGACGCCACGCCACGTGGACTATCGCTTCGCACCGCGTAGCCCGGCGCCAGTTGACGATGACCGTGAACGGCGAGGAACGGTCGTCGTCGATGGGCGACAGGAAGAGCAGCCGCTCACCATCGCGGCTCACGTCGCAGTGGTTCCTGGCCTACGCCCAGTGCGATTGCCTGCCCGAGTCGAATAGCGCGTCACTGCACCGCGCTCGACCGAGCGTCCGATTGTGAGAGCGGCGGCCATGAACCTGCGATCTTCGCCGATGTAATACAGTTCCCTCCCGTCCGCGCGCCATCGCGCGTCGCCCCCGCCGCCGGTGGCCAGTGAGGCAGCATGCGAGATCGCCTTCGCCTGTCAGCCCGAGTCCGGCGCACTGACAGTGGCCGGCCGCCGAAGCACGGCCGAGCGCTGGCCGGGTTCTATCGAGAGGAGATCCGCGTGATCCGCGTCCAGTTGAGCGCTGGCGCCGGGATCCGCGACCCACCAGGGGCCGGAGCCCGCGATCCGAGACTCAGCTGGCCGCGAGGCGCTTGTCGATTTCGGCGAGGGCCGCCTGAATCTGCTGCTTCCGCACCGGATGCGTCGTCGCCGTCGACTGGCGCTCGAGCTCGGCACGGGCCAGCCGCAGCGATTCGATTGCGCGGGTCCGCTCGGGGTCCGGCGCCGGCTGAGAGGTGGCGCGGCGGCGCCGTTCGGCTTCCCGCTCTTCCATCTGCTCCTGGATTCGCGCGTCTGCGTCGACCAGGCCTTCTCCAGAGTCACCCATAGTCAAGAAAATGCTGAATGCTGAAATGCCGAATGCTGAGGTAAACAGTGACGAAGGATCAATTCTGCATGAATCCGGGGCGCGCGGCAATCAACTTTGTGGTCTGCGTTGCCGGTGGCTCTAAAATGAGGTGTGGCTCCTCCGACTGACGGGCTCGACCTGTTCCATGCCGCCGTGGCGGAATGGTTCCGCCAGTCGTTTGCCGGGCCCACGCCGCCCCAGTCGCTGGGATGGCCGGCGATTGCGCGGGGACAATCTACCCTCATCCTCGCGCCGACGGGCAGCGGCAAGACGCTGACCGCCTTCCTCTGGTGCATCAACCGGCTCATGTTCGAGGCCGTGCCGGAGCGGAATCGGCGCTGCCGGGTGCTCTACGTGTCACCGCTCAAGGCGCTGGCGGTCGACATCGAGCGGAACCTGCGCGCGCCGCTTGCCGGCATCGCCAACCGCGCACAGCGCCCGCGGTGAGGCCCATCACGTGCCCACCATCTCGGTCCGGACGGGTGACACGCCGGCGATCGAGCGCGCCCGGTTCCAGCGCGACCCGTCCGACATCCTGATCACGACGCCCGAGTCGCTGTACCTGCTCCTGACGTCGAACGCCCGCGAAGCGCTCCGCTCCGTCGATACGGTGATCATCGACGAGATCCACGCGCTCGTCCCGACCAAGCGTGGCGCGCACCTCTCGCTCTCGCTCGAGCGCCTCGAAGCGATCCGCCCGGCTGGCGCCGCGCCGCTCCAGCGCATCGGCCTCTCGGCTACGCAACGGCCCCTCGACGAGGTCGCGCGGTTCCTTGGAGGAGCGCCCGCGGCCGCCGCGAGCGGCGCGTCTGCGCGCCGCCGAGCGGCAGCGCGTGGGGTGGGCCGCCTCCGCCAAGGCTACGGCGAGCTGCGCCGAAGCTCCGCGAAGGCGAGGCCCCGCGCGCATTGATAGAAGAAGACCGACCGCACCGAACCGGCGACGCCGACGTTGGCAATGGCCGGTCAGTCACCCTCGTCGACACCTCCCAGAAGAAGCGGCTCGACCTGACGATCGAGGTACCGGTCGAAGACATGGCTCGCATCGGCCAGATCGAGGACATCCCGAGCGGCCCCGCCGCGCAGGGCCCGGTGCGAACGACGATCTGGACGGCGATCCACCCGCGTCTGCTCGAGCTCATCCTGGCGCATCGCTCGACGCTCGTCTTCGTCAACAGCCGGCGCATCGCGGAACGTCTGGCGAGCGCGATCAACGAGCTTGCCGGCGAGACGCTGGTGCGCGCCCACCATGGGTCGGTCGCTCGGCCGCAACGGATCGAGATCGAGGATCGACTCAAGGCGGGACTCATCCGCGGGCTGGTGGCAACCTCGTCGCTCGAGCTCGGAATCGACATGGGCGCGATCGATCTGGTCATCCAGATCGAGGCGCCGCCGTCGGTCGCGAGCGGGATGCAGCGCATCGGGCGCTCGGGGCACACGATTGGCGAGGCGAGCCGCGGCGTCATCGTGCCCAAGTTCCGCGGCGATCTCGTCGCCTGCGCGGCGGTCACGCGCGCGATGCACGAGGCGAAGATCGAGAGCACCAGGTATCCCCGCAACCCCCTCGACGTCCTGGCCCAGCAGATCGTCGCGATGGTCTCGATGGACCAGTGGACGGTCGACGCGCTCTTCGATGCCGTGCGGCGCGCCGCGCCCTTTGCCGAGCTCGGCCGCGGCACGTTCGAAGGCGTGCTCGACATGCTCTCGGGACGCTATCCATCGGACGACTTCGCCGATCTGCGGCCCCGCCTGACGTGGGACCGGCTCGAGAACGTGGTGACCGCGCGGGAGGGCGCCCGGCGGATCGCCGTCACCAACGGCGGCACGATTCCGGACCGCGGCCTCTACGGCGTCTTCCTCGCGGGCCAGCACGGTCCGGGCGCACGCGTGGGCGAGCTCGACGAAGAGATGGTGTTCGAGAGTCGCGTCGGCGAGACGTTCCTGCTCGGCGCGTCCAGCTGGCGCATCGAACAGATCACGCACGACCGCGTGCTCGTGTCCCCGGCGCCGGGAGAGCCCGGCAAGATGCCGTTCTGGAAGGCCGATACGATCGGCAGGCCGCTGGAGCTCGGACGCGCCGTCGGCGAGCTCGTGCGCACGCTCGTCACCTTGCCGCCGGCGGCCGCGGTGCAGCGGCTCGTCCGGCATCACGATCTCGACGCGCAGGCAGCCGAGAACCTCCTGCGCTATCTCGCCGATCAGGTGGCGGCAGCCGGCGTCGTGCCCGACGACCGCACGGTCCTCATCGAGCGCTGCCGCGACGAGCTGGGCGACTGGCGCGTCTGCGTCCTCTCGCCGTTCGGCAGCCGCATCCACGCCCCATGGGCGATGGCCGTCGTCGAGCGCGCACGCGCCGAAACGGGGCTGGACGTCGAGACGATGTGGACCGACGACGGGTTCGTGGTGCGATTCCCCGAGACCGACGAGCCGCCGGATGTCCGGCTGATGTTGCCCGCGTCCGACGAGGTCGAGGCGCTCGTGTTGCGCCAGCTCGGCGGAACGGCGATGTTCGCGGCCAAGTTCCGCGAGGCGGCGGGCCGTGCGCTGCTCCTGCCCAAGCGCAGGCCGGGAGGACGCAGCCCGCTCTGGCAGCTGCGGAAGCGGTCCGCAGATCTCCTCGCCGTGGCATCACGCTTCGGGTCCTTTCCGATTGTCCTCGAGGCGTACCGCGAATGTCTGCGCGACGTCTTCGACATGCCGGCGCTCGTCGAGACGCTCGGCCTGATGGAACGGCGCGAGATCCGGGTGGCGACGGTGGACTCCACCGTGGCGTCGCCCTTCGCCGCGGCCTTGCTCTTTGGGTATGTCGCCAACTATCTCTACGACGGCGACGCCCCGCTCGCCGAGCGTCGCGCGCAGGCGCTGTCGATCGATCAGGCGCAGCTGCGCGAGCTGCTCGGCGAGATCGAGCTGCGCGATCTGCTGGACGCGGACGCGATTGCCGACGTCGAAGCCGAGCTTCAGCAGCGGCACCATCTACGAGACGGACCGCCGAACACGCACCGTCGACGGCGTGCACGACATGCTGCTTCGGCTCGGCGATCTCGCCGTCGACGAGATCGACGCCCGCGCCCATATCGACGGGCGGCGGGCGGCAGCGGAGCTGACAAGAGCCCGGCGGGCGATCGCGGTCACGCTGGCCGGACAGGCGCGCATCATCCCGGTCGAGTACGCAAGCCGCTACCGCGACGGCCTGGGAGTGCCGCTGCCGCAGGGGCTGCCCGAGACGCTCCTCGAGCCCGCACCACACGCCGCGCTGGACCTCGTGCGGCGCTTCGCACGCACGCATGCCCCATTTACCGCCGGCGAGCTCGCCGACCGGTACGGTCTCGGACGATCGACCGCCGAGGCGCTGCTGAAAGAGCTCGCCGCCAGCGGGCGACTGCTCGAAGGCGATTTCCGGCCCGGCGGCACGGGACGCGAGTGGTGCGACCCCGATGTGCTGCAGACGATTCGCCGCCGATCGCTTGCGAAGCTCCGCCATCAGGTCGAACCAGTCGAACCGCGCGGTCCTCGGACGTCTCATCACGCACTGGCAGGGCGTCGTCCGCCGACGCGCAGGGCTGGACGCGCTGCTCGATGCCATCGAGGGCCTGCAGGGCGCGCCGCTCATCGCGTCGATTCTCGAGACCGAGATCCTGCCGGCGCGGGTCGCGGGTTATCAGCCGTCCGATCTCGACGCCCTGACGACGGCCGGCGAGGTCGTGTGGGGCGGACTCGAACCGCTCGGCGAGCACGACGGACGCCTGGCGCTCTACCTGACCGACCACGTCGCCAAACTGCGACGGGAGCCCACACTGACCGGGCTTCCCGAGCGGGAGCGAGCGATTGTCGAGCATCTCGAGCGCAACGGGGCGTCCTTCTTCGCGACGCTGCACGAGGCCGCAGGCGGCGGCTATCCTGGCGACACCGTCGACGCCATCTGGACGCTCGTCTGGGCCGGCGCCATCACGAACGACAGCCTCCACGCGGTCCGCGCTTTCACCCGGCCACCGGAGCGCAAAAGCCGCAAGCAGCGGCCACGAACGACTCATCGAGCGTTCAGGAGCCGGCGCCTGGCGCCGCCGACCGCCGAGGGCCGCTGGTCACTGATGAACGCGCGATCCGCTGTATCGGTCTCCGCAACCGAGTCCGCCACCGCGCTCGCGCAGCAGCTCCTCGCCCGATACGGCGTCCTGACCCGCGAGGTCGCGACTGCGGAGAACATCTCCGGCGGCTTCAGCGCCGTCTACGACGTCCTCAAGGCGCTCGAGGACGCGGGGCGTATTCGCCGCGGCTACTTCGCGAGCGACGTCGGCGCGACGCAGTTCGCGCTCCCCGCCGCGCTCGAGCTCCTCCGATCGCTCAAGGAATTGCCCGACGAGCCGGAAGTCGTCGTGCTGGCGGCCACGGATCCCGCCAATCCCTACGGCACGATCCTGCGCTGGCCCGACGCGCGCTCGACGGAAGCGCGCGGGCGCACGCCGACGCGTTCGGCCGGCTCGCTCGTCGTCATCGTCAACGGCGCGCTCGCGGCCTACATCAGCCGCGGCGCGCGGCAGCTGCTCGCGTTCCTCCCTGAAGACGAACCGGCGCGCTCGGCGACGGCGCGGGCGGTCGCGACGACACTCGCCCGCCTCGGGCTCCTGGTTTTCGAGATCAACGGGCTCCCCGCGTCGGAACACCCGCTCGCGGCGTACCTCGTCGAAGCAGGGTTCAGCCCTTCGGCCATGGGTTTCCAGATCCGCCACGGCGGCTTCGGACGAGGGGCGTAGCGCGCTGTCCGTTCCTTCGCGATCTTCGCGACTTCGCGATCTTCGTGATGGTTTCCGCTGACGCTGAAGAGCCGACGACCTATCCATGAACCTTCGGCAGGGTGCAGCGAGCACGGCGAGCGAGTCACGCGACCGAGTGCGCCGTGAAGCGGCGCGCGTGGAGCGTGCGAAAGTCCGAGTCGAAGCCCCTCGGATAACAGTGCCCGAAGGCGACACCATCTATCGCGCGGCGTCGACGCTGAATCGCGCCCTCGCGGGCCGGAGCGTCGTCCGCTTCGAGTCGGTGTTTCCTGCGCTGACGCGCGTGCACGAGGACCACCCCCTCACGGCCATGACGATCGACAGGGTCGAGTGCGGCCGGCAAGCACCTCCTGATGCATTTCTCCGGCGGGCTCGTGCTCCGCACGCACATGCGGATGCACGGAAGCTGGCACATCTACCGGCCCGGCGAGCGCTGGCGCCAGCGGGCCGCGGACATGCGCGTGCTCGTCGCGACCGCGGACTTCGAGGCGGTGGGATTCAACATCCCGGTGGCCGAGTTCATCAAGATCGATGCGAAACGCGATCTCGCGAAGCACGCCGGCCTGTCGAAGCTGGGGCCCGACGCGCTCGACACGCACTTCGATCGCGACGAGGCGGTGCGGCGCCTGCGCACGCGGCCGGCGTCGGCCATCGCCGACGCCCTTCTCGACCAGCGGCTGATGGCAGGGCTCGGCAACGTCTTCAAGTCTGAAGTGCTGTTCTCCTGCAGGATCAGCCCGTTCGTGACCGTCGCAGCGCTCGACGATCGCCAGCTCGAGCATCTCGTCGACACCGGCCGGAAGCTGTTGCAGGCCAACGTCAGGACCACTTCGACAGGTCTGACACTCTCACACCGGGCGCCGGCGCACGACGGGACGAGACAATCCCGCAGAGAGCCTGTGGGTCTATGGGCGCGCGCGACTGCCCTGCCGACGGTGCGGCGCGACGATCGACGTGCGGAAACACGGAACAGATGCGACGGCTGACCTATTGGTGTCCGGCCTGTCAGACGTCCTGATCTGGATCGCGCTCGCCGGCGGCACTGCCGCCGCGGCGGCGGCGCATGGTACGGCCACTACTACGTCCTGCCGGGCTGGCTGACCGGACCGGAGATCTGCCGCCTCGAAGCACGGCGGCTGCGCGGTGCTGTTCCGCAGCCCGCGCGCGGCGCTGCTCGGCGATGCCGAACGCGACGCTCGGCCTGGCGCTCTACGCGCTCCTCGCCGCCGGACTCCTCGTTC
The DNA here is from genome assembly GCA_963776315.1 of uncultured Acidobacteriota bacterium. Lineage (GTDB taxonomy): Bacteria > Acidobacteriota > Vicinamibacteria > Vicinamibacterales > 2-12-FULL-66-21 > DATBJJ01. Next base: position 137,661 of record CAVZMJ010000015.1, on the reverse strand, counting down.
CACGCTCCACCGTGGCTGCTCCTGACGATGACGCTGCCCGCCGTCGCCATGAGCGCGTTCCTGGGCCGCAGCCTGATCGTGAACGGCCATCAGTGCCGCATCTGCTGGCCCGGGCACATCTCGAATGCAGTGCTCTTCGTCATGCTACTTTACCGAACGGTGGGGGCAGGACCGTAGTGTGCCAGGTTGCGAAGGGGCCTGGTGCCTGGAGCTCGCGCAAATCAAAGTGGAATTAGCGCGGATGCGCGCGCCAACGTGCAGTAGCTGACCACTGAGGAGTCGCTCGTGACGCAGGTCATCGCCGCCGAGCAGACCCGCTGGACCGACTTCAACCAGCGGCTCGAGAAGCTCGAACGCGCGCTGAGCCGTCTTCCCGCTCGCTGACGCCTTACGGTCGTAGGGAGACCCGGTGGTCTCCGACACCGGAGGCTGTTGTGATTCAAAACGTTTGCGCCGTCCTCGCGCCGCTGGTCCTGCTGGCCGACGTTGGATGCGGTGTCGTTGGCCCCAGTTGTCGCGACGAGACTGGTGGCGTATTTGCCATCAACGCGCAAGTGCCGGCCGGCAACGTAGCGAGATACTCTGTGACGTCACCTAAGTCGTCGAACCTCGTGATGCGGCTCACCTGGGCCGACACACACGCCAAGCTGGCATTGCAGGCGACCATAACTGACTGCGGTGGGCACGCCGGATGTACGATGCTTACGGTGACGCCGCCGTTCGGACCGGGCGGATCTTCTCCGGTTCCGATCGAATGGCCAGCCGGTCTCCGCGAGATGGTCGTGGACGGGGGGCGGGGGAAGACCTACCGCGTGGAAGTCACCGGCGATCCCGAGCGCGACGCAAACTTCACTTTGAACGTGACGTACAGAATCACCTGCGAGAGCTAGTTCGCACGAACGCGCTTCACGTCAGGAGCGACCGAGGGTTTCGTGACAGCGGCGCTCGGTGTAGCGGGATCTGCACTCGCACGGCGGCAACTGGATACTTCAACGCCGAGTGGTGGTAGCGGCTGCGGCGAGCTATGTCGCGTCGTATCAGATCCGTGAAGGCATGTCGGCGTTTCTGCGCGCCGTGTGACTCGCATGGATCGCAGATCCTGCGACCACGGTTCGTCGTCATGGTCCACGTCACCGGCAGCGCCGACGCGCGCGTCTTGTGGGAGTCGATAGTGAGTCGGCCGCACAGCCGCACGACGAGTTCGTCAGCACCTTGCGTCGATCGGCCAGCATCGAGTCGAGCGAGGCCCTGGCGTCGACAAGCACGTAGACGTCGACGTTGTGACCGTCGCTGCCACGACAGTGCTCAGATAGAGTCCCGGTGCGGCCCAGGCCGAGAACTCGGCGAGCGCGGCGGCGTCGACCTCGTCGCGAGACGCGTCGACAAAGCAGTTGGTGTCCAGGACGAACTTGCGAGGGCCGCCGGCGGCCATGCGTCAATCGATGCGAGACAGGTTGAGGCCGGGAAGCACACGCGTGCCGCGCACGAGCTCCTTCCTGAAGCCGGTATTCTCAGCGCCGTGGGGCCGTGTCGAATCTGCGGTACAGCCGACGAATGCGTCAGTCCCGCGTGTCGGGCTCCGTACCGCGCCGGCACGTCCTGCGTCCAGTTGCTCGCAATGGTCGTCGAAGCCACGATGAGCACGACGAACACGACGCGCTGCAGAAAGGATGGGCCGACGTCGACTGGGCGTGACGCGGCCATCGGCGCCGTCGATGGCCGCCCGGCCAGACGGCCCAACCGGCGCAGTCGCGACCGCACCAGCAGCAGCACGCCGACGCTTGCCATCACCAGGTTGAGGGTCTGGCCCGTGCCGAGCGCGAGGCGGTGCGTCGGGTAGTCGCGGAACAGATCGATCCCGATCCGCAGGAAGGCGTACCAGAACACGAATCGCGCCGCCGTCGCGCCCGGCGTAGGATTCGTGCGGCGTACCCACAACAGGTACGGAATCAACAGCAAATTCTTGGCTCCGTCATAGAGGACGACGGGATGGCGGAACCCGTCCGCATCCGGGAACTGGACCGCCCACGGTACATTGGTCACGGCTCCCACGATCTGGCCGTCGATGAAGTTGCCGAGGCGCCCGACGCCCATGAGGAACGCGCCGGCGATGACCAGGACGTCGGCGATCTCGAGCAGCGGCTTCCGATAGAGATAGCGAAAACAGGGTCAGCCCCACCGCCGCGCCGATGAGCAGGCCGTGTGTCGCCATGCCACCGAGCCAGAGCGCTGGGATCAACGAGGGGTGCTCGCGATAGAACGGCCACTCGTCGAACGACACCTCCACCGCACGCCCGCCGAGCAGCACGCCGGCCGCTACCAGCAGGGTGAGCGCGTAGACGTGGCGGCGGGACAACCCCAGGCTGTGCCGACAGCGTTGCAGATAGACCAGCATCTCGACGAAGCCGACGGCGTAGCCCACGCCGTACCACCAGATAGTGGATGCCGGCGACCGATCCGATGATCGGATCGATGCGGTGAATGTAGGGACCGAGCATCAGCAACGCCTTCCGCCTCTCATGTGCAAGTCCCGGACCCGGCGGCGTGGCGCTTGCTACGCGATCGGCGATGGGAGGCTTCGATGGATTCACTGGCGCCCGTTCTCGCGCTGCACGGCATGCTCGTGCTCTTGGTCGGCCTCGCGGCGGGGCTGCTGCTCCACCGAACAATTCGCCTCGACGGGGAAAATGCCGCAGCCTGGCACTTGACGCACGCCGGCGTCAGCGGCCGCGGCGTCTTGCTCATCGCGCTGGCTGGCACAGCCCGCTGGACGCCTCACCTTGCCGACGCGCTGGGGGCCGCTTGTGTCTGGCTGATGCTGTTCTTCGTCTGGACGTCTACGGCAGCGATGGTCGTCGCGGCCGCCACGGGGATCGCGGCCTGACGTGGAGCGGCTCGCTCGTCAACCGGCTGGTCTTCGGACTCTACGTCGCGGGCCCGATCGCCGTGTTTCCCGCGGCTATCCTGCTCATCGCGGGCTTCGTGCGGGCGCGCTAGCGGTCACAACCAACCCGCTGTCGAATCCGCCGCATCATTCGGCCGCCAAGGCTCCCGTGGCTCGCCGTAGCGCCTGGCGCGAAGGCGGCATGCGCCGGCCGCCGCAACTGGGACAGAGCGCCCGCCCCTTGCACGAGAACGGCACGAGCCGGTCGAGGCCGCAGTCGCCGCACCGTCAAGCGGCGAATCCGCCCGCGAAGCAATCCACACTGCAGCAAGTCCCAAAACGCCCGCTCGACAAACCGGGGCAGGCCGTCGCCGTCGCGCTGCCTGGCGGCCACGGCCAGGAAGGTCTCCAGGTGATCCTGCACGATCTGGTGGAGCGCACTCTCGGCGGGGCACCGCAGTTCCGTAGGTCGTCGAACGGCCGGACCATCCAACCAGTAAGGCGGACGGCATGCCAACGTCACCCCCGACGAGGTGGGCCGGCATCGGTGAGAGCCGTGACTGCAGGTCGACGTTTCTGCCAGCCGTCGGACTCGCATGGATGCGCAGATTCTGCGATCAGCGCGCCGAGGGCGGCGGGGGCTCTTACGGTTACGAGAATCGCTTATCCGTGCGGGGTGCGTGTAGATGTTGAATGCGCCGTCCCGGACGAAGCCGAGGAGCGTGATCCCCGCCTCCTCGGCGAGCTCGATCGCGAGGCTGCGACGGCGCCGACACGGCGCACACGATCGGGATCGACGCCGATCCACGCCTTCTGCACGATCTCGTAGGAGGCGCGGCCGCTCACCGCGAGCGTCCGGCCTTCGAGCGGCACGCGGTCCTGCAACAGCATCGCGCCGACGACCTTGTCGACGGCGTTGTGCCGCCCGACGTCTTCGGCCGACACGCCGCACATCGCCGTCGCGCGTGAAGAGCGCCGCGGCGTGAAGCCCGCCGGTTTCCTCGAAGACCACCTGGCGCTCGCGCAGCCGCGTCGGCAGTCGACGCCATCACGTGGCGATCCACCGTGCACGTCGAGCGGCAGCCGCTCGGCGCGCACGCGCAGCGAATCGATCGTCACGCGGCCGCACAACCCGCACGACGAGTTGGTCAGCACGTTCCGGCGCTGGTCGAGCGCGCTGTCGAGCGCACGCCCGGCCTCGCCGAGCAGGTAGACGTCGACGACGTTGTGACCTTCGGGATGATGCGGATGGCGGCAGTGCTCGACCGCGCCGAGTCTCCGCGTTCGAGCGCACGATCCCTTCCGACAGCAGGAAGCCGGCCGCCAGCTCGCGGTCCATGCCGGGCGTGCGCATGATCGACGGCGAACGGCTTGCCGTGCAGGCGCACTTCGAGCGGCTCCTCCGTCGCCGCCGATCGTCGTCTCGCCGTGCTCCCGCGTCGGCCGCCGACGACGCGCGGGTCGACCGTACGGACCGGCGCCGGAAGGGCTCGCGCGAATCAGACATGGTTGCGCAGCATCAGCTCGCGCGGATGCGGCTCGAGGTAGGTCTGCCCGGCGAGGTACTCGATCGCGTGAAGCCGGACGTAATGCCGCAGCAGCGTGAGCGGCACGACGAGCGGCACGAGGCCGCGGCGATACTCGTCGATGCAGCCTGCGCAGCTCCTGCTCTCGACGCCGCCGTCGAGCTGCGTCTTCAGGTGACCGGCCATGTGCATCAGGACGTTGGTGTGGCGCCTGGTCGTCGCGGGGATCGAGAGGGTGCGCCATGAAGAGCCGCCTCGTACTCGCGCGCGCAGCTCGGCGCGCGGCGCCTTCGCCCCGCGGCGACGAGCCGGCCCGAGCTCCTGGTAGGCGGTCGTCGAATGCGCCAGCAGCGCCATCTTGTGCGCGGTGTGGAAGGCGACGAGCGCGCCGTAGCGTCCAGCGGCCTGGAAAAGAGCGCCTTCAGGCGCCGATAGGCGAACACGCGCTCGATGAAGTTCTCGCGCAGCGTGGGATCGGTGAGCCGCCCTTCCTCCTCGACCGGCAGCAGCGGGAAGCGCGCTCGAGCAGCGCCTCGGCGAAGAGGCCGCGGCCGTCGCGCGCCGGCATGCCCGTGCCGCTGTAGACCTTCACGCGCTCCATCCCGCAGCTCGGCGAGTCCTTCTTGAGCACGTAGCCGTCGAGATCCTCGCGCGCCAGCGCGTCGACGCGCCGCTCGCGCCCAGGCGCGCATCGCGTCGGTGTGATCGATCGCCCGTGCGCGTCGTGATCATGCGCACGCCGCCGCGCCGCTCGCACCAGCCGGAGCGTCTCGCGCGGCGTGCCCATGCCGACCTCGACCTCCGGGCACACGCGGACCCACTCGACGTGCGGCCCGAGGACGTCCGTGAGGAACGGGTCGCGCTTGTGGCCGCCGTCGAAGCGCACCTGCTCGCCGAGCAGGCAGGACGAGATGCCGATCTTCAGTTCCAGCGCAGTCCCTTCAGCTGATCCAGGTTCACGTTCCCTCCGCTCAGCACGCACGCGACCCTCGATCCCTTCGGCGCGTCGATCAGCCCGTTCAGCACCGCGGCGACGGACGCCGCTGCCGCGCCTTCGACGACGAGCTTCGCGTGCGACATGATCCAGAGCATCGCCTCGAACATCCTCTCGTCGGGCGAGCGTGACGATGCTCGTCCACGAACCGCTGACGACCTCGCAGGTGCGTCTCCCCCACACGCTTCACGCGGAGGCCGTCGATGATGCAGTCCACGCGGTCGAGCGTCACGACGTGCCCCGCTCGCACGCTGTCGCGCATCCCGGGCGCGCCGGACGACTCGACGCCGATGATCTTCGCGGACGGCCGCAGGTTCTTCACCGCCATCGACACGCCGGAGATCAACCCGCCGCCGCCGATCGGCACGACCACGACGTCCACGTCGGGCCAGTCCTGGACGATCTCCATGCCGAGCGTCCCCTGCCCGGCGATCAACTGGAGGTCGTCGAACGGATGAATGTAGGTCAGCCCGCGATCGCGCACGAGTTCCTTCGCCTTCTCGTTGGCTTCGTCCCAGATCGTGCCGTGCAGCACGACCTCCGCGCCGTAGCCGCGACGTCGCCGCGACCTTCGACGGCGTCGCGTTCTCGCCATGCACACGACCGCCTTGATGCCGTGGATCTTCGCGGCGCGCGCCACCCCCTGCGCGTGGTTGCCGGCCGACGAGCACACGACGCCGCGGCGGCGCTCCTCGTCGGTGAGGAACGTGAACTTGTTCAGCGGCCCGCGGATCTTGTACGACCCGGTGCGCTGGAACATCTTCCGCCTTCAGGCGGATGTCGAAGCCGCTGCGCTCGCTGAGCGTGCGCGACGTCAGGAGCGGCGTGTGATGAATGTGCGGCGCCACGTGGCGTAGGCCGCGTCGAACACGTCGCGGCCGAGCGGCAGGTACGTCATCGGGCCACCGCCACTGACCATGATCTCGACCAGGCCCGGCCGGCACGAGGCCCGTCCGGACCGTCGTGCGCGCGGGGAAGTCCTTCTCGAAGAACGGCCGGTAGGCGTCGTTCATCGCGCCGAAGTCCTTTGCGTCCGTCAGGTAGACCAGCAGCGTCGTACGTCGGCCGGCGAACAGCCCGCCGCGCCCAGCGCCGTCTTGATCCGCGCCAGCGTCTCTTTCGTCTGCGCGCCGGCATCGCCCTTGGTCTCGGTTGTTGCCGAGCATGCCCGACAGGTAGACGCGATCGCCGGCGCGGATCGCGGTGCTCAGGTTCGGGTTCGCGGGACGGCCGTCATCGATGACGCGCTTCGGCGACGACGAGGCGACGATCAGCGTGATCTCGACGACGTATTGACGGCCGGCCAGTCCGGCGACCACCGTCGCGCGCGCCGGCGGGGCCGCGGCGAAGTACTTCCGGTACGTCTCGTTCATCGCCTGGAACGCCGCCCCGTCCGGCAGGTACATGCGCGGCTGACGACGTTGGCGAACGTCATGCCAGCGGCGGCAAGAACTCGCGCGCGTTGTCGAGGACGACCGTCGTCTGCGCGTTGATGTCGCCCGCGACCACGGAGTTGTCGCGGCCGTTGCGCGACACGAGCCCCTCGAGAAAGAGCGTGTCGCCGGAGCGAATCGCGTAGCTGTAGGGATTGGGCGGACTTGATCCAGGCTCGCCGGATGAATCACGACTCGCTCGGCGCCGGTGGGCGCCGCCACCATCGACATCTCGACGAGCGCATCGGGCAGGACGAGGTCGGCGATCACCGTCGTGCGAGTCGGCGGGTCTTTCGGCCAGAACGCGCGGTAAGCCTCGTTCATCGCGGCGAAGTCGCTCGCGGACCTGAGATAGACCGTGACCGTCAGCACCTGTTCGAGCGACGATCCGGCGTCGGCGAGGAGCGCGCGCATCCGCTCGATGACCCGCGTCGTCTGGCCCTTGACGTCGCCTTTCGGCGTGACGGCGCCGGACGCATCCTGCGACACCGCGCCCGCGAGATAAATCAGGCCGCCGGACGTGACTGCCTGGCTATAGGGATAGATGGGCGGCGCGCCGACCGTGACGATCGTCTTGCCCGTTGATTGTGTGGACATGACAAGGCCGCTCACGAGCACAAGCCCAAGCGTGCGCATGTGCGCATTCTACCGTTTCACCTTCGCCTCGGCAGTCAGCACTCACCATTCCGCATTTCGACGTGTAAAATTGACCCGCACCCCCGTACTCAGTGGGGAGGAGCGCGATGAAGCAGTTGCGTAAGGACGGTGTTCGCCGCCGACGTTTCCTCAAGGCCGTGCCGGCAGCGGTCGCGGGCGGCCTGGCGCTGCCGGTGCTGGCACAGGAGCAGGCCCAGCGAATCAGCAAGGACGTCCTGGACTGCGGCGAGAAAATCTTCGGTGTCGATTTCTCGGACTCCGAAGAGGCGCAGGCGCTCGGCGGCGTCAACCGTAATCTCGACGCCTTCGATCAGCTTCGCGCGATCGACGTTCCGCTCGACACCGAACCGGCTGTCACCTTCCGGCCCTACCTCCCCGGCCGGAAGCCCAAGCCTGGCGCGACACCGGGCGCGAAGATCAAAGTGACCCTTCAGGCGTCCGCCGCGCCGCGATCCTCGCTCGACGATCTCGCATTTCTCCCGGTCACCTCGCTCGCTCCACTCATCCAGCGTCGCGAGGTCTCCTCCACCGACCTGACGAAGATGTATCTCGATCGGCTGAAGAAGTACGGGCCGAAGCTGAACTGCGTCGTCACGATCACGGAGGAGCTCGCGCTCGCGCAGGCCGCACAGGCCGACAAAGAAATCCGCGCCGGCAGGTACAGGGGGCCGCTGCACGGAGTCCCCTGGGGAGGAAAAGACCTCTTCGCGACCAAGGGGATCCCGACGACGTGGGGCGCTGGTCCTTTTCAGAATCAGGTGTTCGACTACGACGCGACAATCGTCGAGCGGCTGCGCGAGGCCGGCGCCGTGCTCGTAGCGAAGCTGTCGATGGGCGCACTCGCGCAGGGCGATCGCTGGTTCCGCGGACAGACCAAGACGCCCTGGAATCTGGAGAACGGATCGAGCGGGTCGTCGGCGGGCCCGGGATCGGCGACCGCGGCGGGCCTGGTCGGCTTCTCGATCGGCACCGAGACGAGGGGATCCATCATCTCCCCGTCGGCCGTCAACGGTGTCACGGGACTTCGCCCCACCTACGGCCGCGTGAGCCGTCACGGCGCGATGGCGCTCAGCTGGACGATGGACAAGATCGGCCCGATGTGCCGATCGATCGAGGATTGCGCGCTCGTGTTCAATGCGATCTACGGTCCCGACGGCCGCGACGACACCGTCGTGGACGCGCCGTTTGCGTGGAACCCGGACCTGCCGCTCGCGAGGTTGAAGATCGGCTACATCAAGACGGAGTTCGAACCGGCGCCGCCGGCGATAGAAGGTCGGGGCGGGCGAGGCGAGGGCGCCGCCAGGGGTGAAGGACGTAGTGAGGGACGCGGCCGCGGTGGCCTGACGCCCGAGGAACAGCGCCGCCGTGCCGAAGAACGACTGACGCTGCTGAACGGCGCGCTCGAGGTCTATCGAAAAGCCGGCGCCACGCTGCAACCGATCGAGCTGCCCGAGACGCTGACGCGGTATTCAAACGCCATCAGCTTCGTGCTCAACACCGAGGCGGCCGCGGCGTTCGACGATCTGACGCGCAGTCCGGGGATCAAGGACGAAAGCCTCAACGCGTGGCCGAACAGCTTCAGGACCCACCGTTTCGTGCCAGCCGTCGAGTACATCCGGGCGCAGCGCATCCGCACGCTGCTGATGCGCGAGATGGACAGGCTGATGTCGACTTACGACGCGTTCCTGTCGTCGACCAACAGCTCGACCCTCAGCCTGACGAACCTCACCGGCCATCCCGCCGTGGCGGTCCGGGCGGGATTCGTGGCCAACGCGCCGTTGATGCTGATGGTGACCGGGCGGCTCTACGACGAGGCGACGATGCTCCGAGTTGCGCTCGCCCACGAACGGGCCACGGCGTGGAACGCGAAGAACCCGACGCTCACGGTGTAGACGGGCTCAGGGCTCAGGGTTCAGGGCTCAGGGAAGAGCATTCAGATCCCAATCGCGCGACTAAGACGCGACTAAGATCTGTGTGCTCTTGCCTGGGCTTTGAGCCCTGAGCCCTGGGCCTATTCACCGTCGCTCGCTCTTCACGAGCGCACTCAGCGCACGGCTCTCCTCGTAGTTACCGAGGCGGGCCGCTGTGGTGATGTACAAATCGCGCGCCTCGCCGGAGATTGGATAGTTTCCGACGATGCTGAGCAGCACCTGCGATGCCTCGTGTCCGCTGTTCATGCTCTGCGTCGATCGCAGCACGGCGACGACGGTCTCTGGCGACAGGTTCCCACGCTTCACCACCGCCTGCAGCACACGGCCTCGTTCGTAGGATGAATTGATCGTTTCGACGCCCTTGAAAAACGGCGCCCGGAGCGGCCCGTCGATGGGCTGCGACTTGGCCACGTCGATCAGGAAGGACGCCTGTTCGAAGTCCGAATCGATCGCCAGCGACGGATCGAGCATCGTCGCGAGGGTTTCGGGAGTCGGGTCGGCTCGCACTACGGCGCTCACGACCTTCCGGCATTCGTAGTCGCTGCCGACGGTCGCCAGGGCCTTGAGGAACGGCGCCCGCGTGCGGGCGTCGAGCGGCTGGAGCTGCGCGATCTGCACGAGGAGCTCGGCTTCCTCGTAGTCGGACTCAATCCCCGTGCTTGCATCGAGTACGCCGGCGAGGACCTCGGGCGATACCGGTCCGCGCTTGAGCGCCGACGCGTACGTGCGGCGCATCTCGTAGTCCGACTGGATACTCCTGGCGGCGTCGAAGTAGGCGCGGCGCGTGGCCTCGTCCACCAGCAGACGGTCGGAGGAGATCAACAGGCTGGCCAGCTCGTAGTCGGAGTCGATCTGACGGCCGGCCTGTTCAAGCGCCTGGCGCACCGTGGCCGCATCGAGCCCCGGTGATTTCAGCAACTCGGTGAAGTAGACCCGCTTCGCCCAGCTGCCTTCGATGAGCGTGATCTCGGCGAGGACACCGGCCGGGCCCTTCGCCTTGAGGATTCGCGCGACACGTCCCGGGGCGCCAAACGCGGTCTGACGAATGATGCGCGGCAGCGCCTGCGACAGCCAGGCCTTGCCGTCCGGCACGAACGGCTTCTCCGACATGCCTTCGCGGTAGCGCCGCTGGATCGTCCCAGAGTTATCCGCCTCGAACTCCACCGTGCGGCTGCTGATCCATCCACCCTCGCGGATCCGCAGGTAGCCGCCGGGCGACAGGCTCTTCACATCACTGTCGTCGTCTGTAAACTCGACCGTGCCGTTGTACATCACCTCGAGCTTCTGCTTGCCGTCCGACCACGTGAAGTTGCCGCGGCTCTGCTCGAGGCCGCCGAATGACGCGGGTGGTGTCGGCGGCGTTGGTGGTGTCGGTGGTGTGGGCGGAGTCGGCGGCGTCGGCTGAGTCGGTGGCGTTGGTGGCGTGGGCGGAGTCGGTGGAGTCGGTGGAGTCGGTGGCGTCGGCGGCGTCGGTGGCGTCGGTGGCGTCGGTGGAACAGGCGGCACCGGGTACGACCAGGTGAACTGCTCGAGGACATCCGCGACGAACGAGGCGATGCTTTCGCCGACGGACGCTGCGAGAACAGGGGTGGCCGGAGTCCCGCGTTCAGCGCGCCAAGGCTCCGTAACCAACGCTACCTTGGGAACGACCGGCCGGACGTGTGCGGGCGCAGCCGCGACGACGGGTGATGACGCCACCGACGGTTCCGACGTGGTGGTGATCACCGGCGCCGATGCCTCGCTCGCCTGCGGTGCGGGAGCTATCGCCGGGGCTGCCTCGACTTGGTGCTCAGACTCGAGCGCATTCTTTCCGACGGCTCCCGCCGCGATGCTCGCGATGAGAACAACGGCCGTGCTACCGGCAAGCCACCCGGGACCGCGGCCGGCGTGCGACGGCGTACCGATCAGCCGCCGGACACGATAGAGCAACGAGCCGCCGGTCGCCGCCAGGACGAGGGGACTCGAATCGGCGCGCAGTTCCTCGAGGTCGGCAAGCGCCTTTGCGTAGGCGTACGGGTCACCACAGAGGCTGACGGCAAGGTCGTCGCAGCAGTTCTCCCGTTCGATGCGGATGCGCCGCGACAGCCACCAGACTGCCGGGTGGTAGAAGAGCAGCGTTTCGACGAGCGTCTGCATGAGGTTTACCAGGTAGTCGTGACGCCGGATGTGCGCCAACTCATGCGCGAGGATCGCCTCGAGCTGCTGCGGTTCCCATCCCGGCCATTGCGCTCACGGGCATGAGGACGACTGGCCGCAGCCAACCGATCACCGTGGGCACCTCTACCAGCGCGGACTCGAGGAGTCGAATCGGCCGCGCGATGTGCAGACGCTTCGAGAGCCGCGCCGTAATCTGTTCCCAGGCGGCGGGCGCGGACGCGGTACGGTGCGAGCGCAGTCGCTGCACCCACGCCCAGCCGGCCAGCAGGCGAAGCGTCAGAAGCGCCACGCCAGAAAGCCAGGCGAGAAGCACGACGCGCACCCACGTCTCATCAGACAGCGGTGCGCGGCCGGCGGACGGTCGGCTCGCGTGCGGCAAGCGGTTCGGCCACTGGCGCCGCGGTCTGGGCCCGTGGCCCGACAGTCACGCCACGACCGCTCGACGGCGCCGGAACCGACGAGGTCGACGCGGAACCGCCCTGGGCGATGGTCTCCGTCATCGAGCGCCACGCCTGAAGTGCCGTGACCACCGGCATCGTGAGCATCAACGACAGACCTATCGAGGCCACGACGTAGCGGACGTCAGCGGCGCTGCGCCTCAGCGCAAAGAGAGCGGCTGCCGAGAGCAGGCCTACGAGTGCCCCCTGCCAGACGAACTGGAGCAGCGCCCACCCAATCGCCTGCGCCGCCGGCTGCTGAAGCAGGTGCTCAATCGCGATCATCACGCACCTCCCGATCAGTGTCCTTTTCAGTTTCTTTTGCGCTTTCTCTGCCGCCCTCGAGCATGAGGCGAATCTCCGCCAGCTCGTCAGACGAGGCGCGCTTGCTGGCGAGCGCCTGCAGGACGAGCTTCGACGAAGAGCCGCCGAAGGCGCGGTCCATCAGGTCGCGGATGAGCTGGCGCTGTGTCTGTTCCTGGGTGAGTCGAGGGTGATAGATGTGCGTGCGATCCGCCTCGTCTCTCCGGACGAGTCCCTTCTCGGTCATGATCTGCATCAGCTTGAGCGCGGTCGTGTAGGCGGTCGGCCGCTCGCGCATTAATACGTCGTGCACTTGGCGAACGGTGCTGGGACCGAGCTGCCACAGGTACTCGGAGAATCGCGAGCTCGGCGTCCGTGGGTCGAGGAGTCTTGGACATAAGTTCGACTCAAGTCTACGAACATCTTCGTAAATGTCAACGAAGATCTTCGTAGTTGAGCCGCCAAAGAGGGGCCTGCCTCACGGGACAGGCGAAAGGACGGGCGAAAATCACCCGGCCGGGAACAGGGAGAAGGGATATCCCCGGCGCGAGCGGGTCCACCCGTCCTCCCGCAATCCCGGGAGGATCAGGCCCTTGCACCTTAGACGACGGGTGCGCGCTTTTTGTTGGCTATAATTCTTGGCTGTACTTGCGGCCAAGCGAAGGAGCATATGGAGTCAGGAATCTACGCCAAGTTCGACACGACCGAGGGGTCGTTCACTATCCGACTGTTCGACAAGGAGGCGCCGAACACCGTCGCCAACTTCGTGGGCCTCGCCGAAGGCACCAAGGAGTGGAAGCACCCGGGAACGGGCGAGAAGAAGAAGGCACCGTATTACGACGGCATCATCTTCCACCGTGTGATCCAGGGCTTCATGATTCAGGGTGGCGACCCGCTCGGCCAGGGCACCGGCGGCCCGGGCTACAACTTCGGCGACGAGTTCCATCCCTCGCGTCGCCACGACAAGGCGGGCATCCTGTCGATGGCCAACGCCGGCCCGGGGACCAACGGCAGCCAGTTCTTCATCACGCTCGGACCGACGCCGCATCTCGACAACCGGCACTCGGTCTTCGGCGAGGTCGTCTCTGGCCTCGATATCGTCAAGCGCATCGGGTCGGTTCCGACGGGCCGTCAGGACCGCCCGGTCAAGCCAGTCGTCATGAACAAGGTGACGATCGAGCGGGTGGCCTGATTTGTCCGACGACCGGCAGTCGCTCGACTCGCTGCTGCCGGTCGTTTATCAGGAACTGCGGCGCCTCGCGGCGAACTACCTGCGCCGCGAGCGTCCCGGTCAGACGCTCCAGCCGACCGGCCTCGTCCACGAGGCGTACCTGCGTCTGATGAAGGACCGGCCGGATCGCTGGCAGAATCGCGCGCACTTCTGCGCGATTGCCGCCCACTCCATGCGTCAGATCCTCATCGAGCGCGCCCGCGCGCGCGGAGCGCTCAAGCGCGGCGGCGTCCAGGCGCGCGTGACGCTGGACGAGGCGCTGGTGGCTGGCGGCGAGCAGTCCTTCGATATCCTCGCGCTCGACAAGGCGCTCGAAAAGCTCGCAGCGCTCGACCCCGAACAGGCACGGCTCGTCGAGCTGCGGTTTTTCGGCGGACTCACGGTGGACGAGACCTCCGAGGCCATGTCCATCTCGCCGGCAACCGTGAAACGGCACTGGGCCATCGCGCGCGCCTGGCTCGCCCGCGAGCTGGAGGGCAACTCGCCCCCGTGAATGCAGACCGCTGGCAGGCCGTCAATGCCCTCTTTCACGCGGCGCTCGAGGTCGAGGGCCCGGAGCGTGAGGCCCTCCTCCGCGGGAAGATGGCGACCGACCCCGAGCTCGTAGAGGAAGTACGGTCGCTTCTCGCGCGCCATCAGCCGGGCGCGGAGTTCCTCGAGGCCCCGGCGTGGACCGTCGCGGCCAGCCTGATGGTGGACGATACACCGTCGCTCGTGGGGAAGCAGATTGGTTCCTACCAGATCCTCGAAGAGATCGGCCGCGGCGGCATGGGCGTCGTCTACGCCGCGCGGGACGAGCGCCTCGGAAGAACCGTCGCGCTGAAGGCGCTGCCGCCCGAGTACACGCGCGATCGGCGGCACCGCGATCGGCTCGCCCGCGAGGCTCGCGCCGCCGCCGCGTTCACGCACGAATCGATCGCGACGGTCTTCGCGCTCGAGGAAATCGACGGCGAGCTCTTCATCGCGTCCGAGCTCGTGCAGGGAGACACGCTGCGCACGGAGCTCGCACGCGGACCGGTCCCGCCCGACCGGCTGATTGCGACGCTGCTCGACATCGCGTCGGGCCTCGCTGCCGCCCATGCGCGCAATGTCATCCACAGGGACCTGAAGCCGGAGAACCTCATCCGGCGGACCGACGGTCACATCAAGATTCTCGATTTCGGTCTGGCGCGCATCACCGATCCCGAGAATCGCACCGTGACGCGCCTGACCGAGGATGGCACCGCACCCGGAACACCCGGCTACATGGCGCCCGAGCAACTGGGCGGAGGCGACGTCGACGGCCGCACGGATCTCTTCGCGTTCGGTGTGGTCGCCTGGGAGCTCGCGACCGGCGAGCATCCGTTTGGATCCAATCCGGCGGTCATGCTGGCACGCATGATGGAAGGGCGCCCGGCCACCTTGCCTCGCCAGCTGTCGGTTCCGGCGCTCGACCCGATCGTCCGGCGCTGCCTGCGCGTGTCACCCGCCGACCGCTACGCCTCAGCCGACGAGTTGCTCGCCGATCTCAAGAAGCTGACGACGCCGTCAGGCACGGCGCTGGCGGTGTCCGGCGCCGGCGATGATGGCAGCGGGCTGTGGTGGTGGCAGTTCCATCAGGGCACCATGACCGTCGTCGACGCGGTCACGCCGATCCTGGCGTGGTTCGCGCGTCCGGCGCCAGGCCAATCGTTCCGGACGCAGTTATTCCTCGCCGTGCTCGCGCTCGCGACCGCCGCCGTCACGCTGCGGCTCAACCTGCTCTTCACCTCGCGCGTGCACCCGGCAATGCTGCAGGCGCACCGGTCGAGGCTGTTCCGGTGGATCGCCGGGGCCGAAACCGGCATCGCCGTTCTCCTGCTCGGCTCGGCGGCAATCGTTGCCGAGACCCGTCCCGCGATTGCGGCGGTGCTCGTCAGCCTCACGATTGTCATGCTGGCGTCCCTTGCGGTGATCGAGCCGGCGACCGCCGGCGGCGCCGGCCTCGATCGGTAGTCGCAGCTGCGGCGGCCGGGACACGACACCCGTCACGAAGATTGCGAAGACGATGACCACGAAGAAACACGCGAGACTCTTCGCGATCCTCGTGAGCTTCCGCCTTCGCCAAGGCTTCGGCGGACCGCCGTAGCTTTAGCGAAGGCTGGTCGCGATCTTCGTGGTTGATTCCGTGACAGCGTGACCCTCGATGCGCACCATTTCTGAGCCGACCATGCGAAAGGACCTGTAGAATATAGGAGATGCTGCGGTTCTTCACGCTCGTCGCGGTGGCACTCCTGACAGGGAGTGGCGCGGCGCGGGCGCAGGATGTGCCGGTCGCGGCGGCGCAGCCTTTTGACGTATGGCTCGCCGAGCTGAAAGCCGAGGCGTTAACGCGTGGCATCCGTCCCGAAGTGCTCGACGCGGCGTTCGCTGATATCCAGCCGGCGGAGCAGATTCTCGAGCGGGATCGCACGCAGGCCGAGTTCTCGCTCGACCTTACCGCGTACCTCAAGCGTCGGCTGACGCGCCGCGCGGTGCAGACCGCTCAGCAGATGCACACGCAGTATCACGACCTCCTGCGCGCGGTCGGCGAGAAGTACGGCGTGCAGCCACGAATCATCACCGCCGTCTGGGGACTCGAGTCGAACTTCGGACGCTTCGCCGGCGTGCGTCCTACCATTCCGGCGCTTGCCACGCTCGCCTACGACCCGCGCC
The DNA here is from genome assembly GCA_963776315.1 of uncultured Acidobacteriota bacterium. GTDB lineage: Bacteria > Acidobacteriota > Vicinamibacteria > Vicinamibacterales > 2-12-FULL-66-21 > DATBJJ01. Next base: position 121,435 of record CAVZMJ010000015.1, on the reverse strand, counting down.
GCGCGACGCTCTTCCGCAAGGAGCTGTTCAGCGCCCTCGAGATCGTCAACCGCGGCGACATCGAGCTCGAACGGCTGAAAGGATCCTGGGCCGGCGCCCTCGGCCAGCCGCAGTTCATGCCGTCGACGTACCTCGAGTTCGCGCAGGATTTCGATGGGGACGGCCGGCGCGACATCTGGGCGTCCCAGGCCGACGTGTTCGCGTCGGTCGCGCACTATTTGAAGGAGCACGGCTGGTCCGACAAGGCGACGTGGGGCCGCGAGGTCAAGGTCCCGAAGCCGGCCAAGGCCAAGGTCGATGCGCTGCCGCACCGAACCGAGGGCTGCCGCGCCGAGCGCGCGCTCACCAGGCCGCTGCCTCTCAAAGAGTGGACAAAGCTCGGCGTGCGCACGACCGCCGGAACCGCGCTGCCTCCCGGCGCGATCGACGCCTCGATGGTCACCGACGGCGCGCGGTACTTCCTCGTCTACAAGAACTACGAGGCAATCCTCGCTTACAACTGCGCGACGAGCTATGCGATCAGCATCGGGATGCTGTCGGATCGGTTGAAGTAAGACGCTGTCCCGGTCCGGCTGAAGCCGAATTCTTCATTCTGGAGTAGTCACGATGAACAAGACGACGATGGGCTTGCTCTTCGCGGTAAGCGTGTGTGTCACGACGGCGATGGCACAGACGCCGGCGCCTCCCGCGCCAACGGTGGATATCGCCGGCTCGCTGAAACTGCAACACCAGAACATCCGACGCAACCTGGCAGCCGCCGCCGCGAAGATGGCAGAGGCTGACTACGGCTTCCGGCCGCAGGGCGTGGCACCGGAGGTCAGGACGTTCGGCCAGATTGTCGCGCATCTCGTGGACGCCAACTACGCCATCTGCGCCGGAGCCAAGCCCGAGCCGGCGCCGAAGCATGCGGCCAATGAGAAGGAAATGCAGCCGAAGGCTGACCTCGTCACGATGCTCAACGAGTCGCTCGCCTACTGCGACGCCATCTACGATGCGCAGACCAGCGCCAGCATCAACGAGATGCTGAAGCGACCGGGACCGAACAACACGACGCTCGAGCGGGCGCGCGGCAACTCGCTCATCAGCAACATCGCCCACAACAACGAACACTACGGCAATCTCGTCACCTACCTGCGCGCCAAGGGCATCGTGCCGCCCTCGAGCGAAGGGCGCTAGTCAGGCGGCTCGCGGCTGGCGGTTGCCAAGTCGCGGCTTGGGGGGCGGCTCGCGACTGGCGAAGCGGATCGGCCAACGCGCGACTTCAACCACCGATGCCGCGACCTGGCAACCGCCAGCAGCGAGCCGCGAGCCGCCCCCCCAAGCCGCGACCTGGCAACCGCCAGCCGCGAGCCGCGAGCCGCCACTCGTGGCTGAAAGCCGAAAGCTGGGATACAGTGTCGCGCCATGATCCTCGCCCCGCTTGCAGCGAGTGCTGGAGCGAGAGCGCGAACCTGCCGTCAGCCGAATGACTGCACGAGATGAAGGCCTTGTAGGCATACGCCATGGTCGGCGGTACGGCCGGTGGTGAGGACTCCTCCACGGTGCACGAATCCACGAATCCTACCCTCACCTCGGTGCAAATCCTTCGCTCGTCGCTGCGGGCTCTCTGACGATCGTCGGTGCGATTCTGATCTCGGTCTGTACGATCTATGGCGCAGGGACAGGCGTCAGATTCGCAGCAGCATGACGATAGGCTCTGGATTAGCGCGGTCTGGAGGTTCACATAACACCCCGCTATCGGACCCCGCCCCCACAGGAGGCACTCGGCCTCCCCCCACGGGTGGCGCTGCTGGCGCGGTAGTTCAGGGTTAAGGCAAGCGGAAAGCGATTTTGAGGTCGTTATAGACGTTGGGATCCCCGATCAACTCGGGCCGTGATTCAACCGGGATGCCCTCGGCAGCCAGCTTGTGCAGTACGACGCCCTGGTAGGGTTCCGCTTCGACCTGAAACGGCCGTGGGTCGAAACGCTGGTCGAGAGGGATGTAGTGGTACCAAATTCGAATGACTGATGTCACATTGCCGGGGATCCTTCCGGTACGGAACACGATTCGTCGGTACTGACATGTCCTCAGTCGCCTTGCGGTCGAATAACCGGCGACCGTTGAACAGGGCGTCGTACACCGTTCCTACAATTTGTGTGTCGAGCACGACGTCGGTCAGCTCGAGATCCTGGCTGTGTTTGAACGCGATGGTCAGTAATCGGTTGGGCATTCGATCGTCGTCCGCTTTCCGAAGCCCCTCCAGGTAGAAGAAGCCCTTCGCCGTTTCCATGCCGAGCCGTGCCTCGATGCTGGCGCGATCCGCTTTCAGGTCGGAATTACAGAGCATTCGGAGCGTCGTAAACTGCTCGATGAGCTTGGCTTCCGTCAGTTCGTCGGGCCCCCGGGGAGCTGACGTCACCACGGTGACCGATCCTTGCTGCTCCTGCCGGGCCTTTGCGAGATGAGGAGCGTGCGCCGGGTCCGTCATGAATTTCACGATGTGTTCGGTGAACGCTCCGCGATCTTCATAGACACGCGGCGGCCAAAATGACGGGTGATCGCTCTCGTAGCTGTAGAACGGAAACCCACCATACGGCTCAATCTGAGCCATCAGGGCTCCGACTGGGCTGCCCTTCGTCGCAGGAATCAATTCGTAGACACGGATCGCGTATTGGAACGAGCCGACGCCCAAGAGCGGCGGCTTTCCTCGCTTACCTGTAATGTCTGCGAGCAGGCTGCTAAACGTCTTGTTGTAGTCCTTGGCCTGCCGGAAGTCGACATATCGGCTATGCCGCAGGAATGCGGCAGGCTTCTCGCCGCGCAACAATATCGGAACGAAGCGGAGCTTGTCTCCGCCGATCTTGCGCGCCGTGGCAATCTCGACCTCAAAACTCACCGCGCCGCCTGATCCTTCCTCAGCCTCGACGGAGCGTACCGATTCCGGTGTCATGACGAAGAAGAAGACGTCAGCCGCCGGAATATTCCGCGTCATGTACTTGATGAACGAATCACCGTAGCCGACTTCCCACTCATCAAGAAGCGCATCCACTCCGTTCTTCCGCAGATCGCGCGCGAACTGCTCGACCCAACTCTTGACGTCGTCGCCTTCCCATTTGTAGGAAATGAACGCCTTGGGAGCGGAACTCGAGGTGCCCATGGGAAGATGTGCCCACCTATTCCTACGCGATGTCCTGAGACCACGGCCACAGCCACAGCCAGCCCAGCCAGCCCACGGCCACAGCGCAGATTAGAACTCGCGCAAACGCGTTGTCAACCGCGGGGAGGTTTCGGCCCTGCGTTGCCCCGGGCTCACGAGGCACACCTTCGGCGCGCCGACGGCGGACCGTCGCTGAGACGCGTCAAGAACACGGGTCGAACACCCAGGTGTCGTCGTCCCGGCCGGTCTGGTCGGGAACTCCCGGCGCGAGCGGCGGCGCGCGCGCCGGACGCGGCAAGGGGACTTCGGTCGGCAGACCCAAATGCCGGAGGATCCGGCCGAGGACGGCCGCCTCCTCGATGAGCGCGACGAGACGCAGGCGGCCGCCACACCGGGGGCACGCCAGCACATCAAACCCGAAGGTGCCATCAGCGACGCCCAACACTGGGCACGGGCCTGACGCCGCGCCATCTCCGCGGGGTCAGGCTCACGAGCCGGCTCGGTGGCCGGCTCCGTCAATGCCGCCTCACCACCACCTGACGTCGTCTGGCGCGGAACTACTTCAGCCCGCCAGGCCGCTCGCGGGCCCAGCACGCCGTAGTACAGGAGCAGGTTGATGCGCGGTCGCGGCACCAGCACCGCCAGCCGCCCCAGGAACTCGACGGGGTCGAAAACGAGGGCCGTCGTCCCATCGCGCCATGGGTGCCGCAACCCCAGCCGCACCTGCCCGTCGTGGGTGAGGTGGAGCCGCTCCTGTGCCGCGGGCGGTCGCAACGTATAGCGGACGATCCGCTCGAGCCGCTCCCGCTGCCTGGCCGGCACGACCAGGCCCGCGTGGAGATCAAACCCGTTCGCCCGGGCGTGACACGGCCCTGGGGTGGGCGTCTCAACTGGCTCGGCCGCGTCGCCCAGACGACGAAGGCGGGCGCCCCGACTGTCGCCCAGGGCGATGGTCCCTTGCACGGACGCGGCCGCCGACGTTTCGGTCAGATGGTGGCGCATCTCGTGGCCGCCAACTACGTTATTGTGCACAAGCGAAGCCCGAGCCAGCGCCCAAGCACGCGGCCAACGACAAGGAAATGCAGCCGAAGGCTGACCTCGTCACGATGCTCAACGAGGCGCTCGCCTACTGCGACGCCATCTACGATGCGCAGACCAGCGCCAGCATCAACGAGATGCTGAAGCGACCGGGACCGAACAACACGACGCTCGAGCGGGCGCGCGGCAACTCGCTCATCAGCAACCTCGCCCACAACAACGAACACTACGGCAACCTCGTGACCTACCTGCGCGCCAAGGGGATCGTGCCGCCGTCGAGCGAAGGGCGCTAGTCAGGCGGCTCGCGGCTGGCGGTTGCCAAGTCGCGGCTTGGGGGCCGGCTCGCGACTGGCGAAGCGGATCGGCCAACGCGCGACTTCAACCACCGATGCCGCGACCTGGCAACCGCCAGCAGCCAGCCGCGAGCCGCCCCCCCAAGCCGCGACCTGGCAACCGCCAGCAGCGAGCCGCGAGCCGCCACTCGTGGCTGAAAGCCGAAAGCTGGGATACAGTGTCGCGCCATGATCCTCGCCCCGCTCGACTGGGTGATTGTTGCCGTGACGCTGCTCGTGTGCTTCGTGCCGGCGCTGTTCTTTGCGAAGCGGGCGGGTCGCAGCACATCCGAGTTCTTCGCCTCGGGTCGGTCGGTACCGTGGTGGCTCGCAGGCCTGTCCATGGTCGCCACGACATTCAGCAGCGACACCCCTAATCTCGTCACCGACATCGTTCGGCGCAACGGCGTGGCCGGCAACTGGGTGTGGTGGGCGTTCGTGCTCACCGGCGTCTCGACGGTGTTCTTCTACGCCAGGCTATGGCGCCGCTCGGGCGTCCTCACCGATCTCGAGTTCTACGAGATCCGCTACTCGGGAACCGCGGCGAGCGTCGTCCGCGGATTCCGCGCCGTGTATCTCGGACTCCTCTTCAACTGCATGATCATGGCGACGGTCAACCTGGCCGCGTGCAAGATCGCCGGCATCCTCTTCGGCCTCGAACGCTGGCAGACGCTCCTCGGCGTGGGCATCCTCAACGTGGTGTTCGCTGCGCATTCGGGTCTCTGGGGCGTGCTCGTCATCGACATGATTCAGTTCTTCATCAAGATGACCGCCGTGGTCGCGGCCGCGTGGTTCGCGCTGAAGGCGCCGCAGGTCGGAGGATTGACCGGCCTCATCGACAAACTGTCGGTGACCCGCGGGCCCGGAGGCATCGACTATCTGGCCGTGCTCCCGGACTTCTCGAACCACTGGGACATGGCCGTCGCGGTGTTCATCATGCCCGTCGCGGTGCAATGGTGGGCGGTCTGGTATCCCGGCGCCGAGCCCGGCGGCGGCAGCTACATCGCACAGCGGATGCTCGCGTCGAAGTCAGAGAAGGATGCGCTTGGCGCGGTGCTGTTCTTCAACGTCGCCCACTACGTGCTGCGGCCCTGGCCGTGGATTCTGGTCGCGCTCTGCTCGATCCTCGTCTACCCGGAACTGTCGGACATTCAGCGCGCGTTCCCGAACCTCGATCCGCGTCTGCTCGGGCACGACATCGCGTACCCGGCGATGTTGAAGTTCCTGCCGGCGGGCTTCGTGGGCCTGATGGTTGGCGGCCTCATCGCGGCCAACTCCTCCACCATCCTGACGCACCTCAACTGGGGCGCGTCGTACCTCGTCCACGACTTCTACCGCCGTTTCATCCGCCGGGACGCCGAGGAGAAGCATTACGTGAAGGCGGGCAGGCTGGTCACGATAGGACTGTTCCTCTGCTCGTCCGCGGTCGTCTATCTCCTCGACACGGCGAAGGACACGTTCGACATCATCCTCCAGATTGGCGCGGGCACCGGCCTCCTGTATCTGGTGCGCTGGTTCTGGTGGCGCGTGAACGCGTGGTGCGAAGTCGTCGCGATGATCAGTTCCTTCGTCGTCTCGGTGCTGCTGCTCGTGCTCGCGAAGAACGGCGTCGTGATGAGCACCCATCGTGCGCTCCTCATCACGATCGGCGTGACCACGGTCTGCTGGGTCGCCACGGCCTGGCTCGGACCGGTAACGGATCGCGCCGTGCTGGTCGAGTTCTACCGGAAAGTTCGGCCGTCAGGTCCGGGGTGGGAGCCCATCCGTCAGGCCGCGGGCCTGCCACGAGGCACCGCCTCGGCCGACAACATCCCGCTCGCGATGCTCGGCTGGACCGCCGGCTGCACCGCGATCTGGTCGGCGCTCTTCACCGTCGGCAACCTTCTCTACATGCGACCGCTTGCCGCAGGAATCCTGTTCGGGGTCTTCCTGGTGAGTACCCTGGTGCTGGCGAGCGTGACGCGGACGCTGTGGGGGAAGGGGGGGGATTGAGGTTCAGGGTTCAGGGTTCAGACAAAACCTTCCACAGCACACTCGAAGATCTTGTTTGAACCCTGAACCTTGAACCTTGAACCCTGAACCACACTATTTCGCCTGCGCCGTAAACGCCCGCTCGAAGACCTGACCGTCGCGCCCCAGCACTCCCAGATCCTTTCCGTCCACCACCAGACGAATCGCTCCGGCATCACCGGCGCGGATGAGGATCGCGCGATCGGCACCGAACGGAATGCGTTGGTCGGCCTTGAACTCACGCTCCATCGCGCGCCGGCCGTCGACGGTAATCCGCGCCCATACGGGACGGACCGTCACGAACTCGATGTTGAGCGCGCGCGGCGGGCCTGCCGGCACTGCCGGCGTCGGTGCGGGCGCAGCCGCGGCCGGTGCCGCGGCGGTCGGGGTGGCCCGTGGAGTCGATGTCGCCGCAACGGCTCGAGGATCCGATTGCGAGGCGGGACCGACTGGGGCTGCGGCGGACCGCCACAACAGCACCGTCACCAGCACCACGGCAAGGGCGGCGATGGTCACGCCGACGTAAGCCGCGCGCAGCCGTCCCGGTCGATTCCTTCGAACATCCGCGACCGGCGCGCGGGGCTCGGTCACACCCCATGCCGTATTCTCCGGGAGACTGGCCAACGGCACGACGGATGCGTCAGGCAGTGGAGTGCTCGCCTGCGTCTCAGGAACCACAACTCGCGCGACGTGGGCTGCCTCGCTCGAGGCCGCTCGACGGTCTTCCGCGCGGCGCTCCCGCTCGGTGGCGGCGATGGACGTGTTATAGCGGTCCCTACGGAATGTCCGGACGAAATCGTCGAACTCGGCAACCTTCTGTTCCCGTTGACGTCTGGACAGCTGTATCTTGTCGGCGAGCTGCTCGAGCTCCTCGAGCGCCGACCGCTCATCGAACGGTTGCGTGAATGGTTGAGCTTGTGGAGACTCGGTCACGGTGAGTAGTTGACCCGGTTCGGGCCGTCCGGTCAAGACTTATCAGAACGCAGTGGCAAAGTTGCACGGCTGCGCCGCCAGCACGTCGCGCGCCTCGAGTCATTCTGGCTGCTTTCCTGACTTCTTTCCTGTTTCCGGGGAGGTCCCCCTCTTGCATCGATCTGAACCTGCATTTACCACTCAACCCCTCGTGACTCTTGTCGACCCATAGTTTGACGGAGGATTCGTGTTCCAGCTCAGCCTGGTCGATCACATCCGCCTGAGTTTTGGGAGTGTCGCCATGAGCTACCGCGCGCACGCGCAGGTGGCGGAGCGACTGGCCGCGCGCGCGCGGCAGTCGCGGGTCGTTCTCGTCCTACTCCTCGGCTTGTCGACGGGCGCTTCCGTCATGGCGCTCACCGGAGTTCGACCGTTCCAGATCGCCGCTGCGGCGCTGGCGACGACGGCGCTCGTCGGACTGTCGATCGTGCACGCGCTCGACTTCGAGGCACGTGCCTTTGCCCATCGCGCGTGCACGGCACAGCTCTGGCTCCTCTGCGAGAAGTACCGCGCCCTCCTGGCCGACGTCCACGACGGGCTGATCGACCTGCCCGAAACAACCGCCCGGCGGGACACCCTCATGCGCGAGGTACAGAGCGTCTATGAGCACGCGCTTCCCGCCGATCGCGAGGCCTATCAGATTGCGCGGGAGGCGCTCAGCGCCGGCACCGGCGCGCCGTCCGATCCGGACATCGATCGGCTCCTGCCGGCCTCCCTTCGCCAGAGCGCCGGCGTGTCCCCGACATGAATGTCTGAGGCTGCGTGGTGTCGTAGACGTGGATCGACGTAGTATTGATAGGACGGTGGGGCCACCATCCGGCTGCGACGGAATGATGGCCCTTGGCACGAGCTGGCCACTGACTCAGCTCCGGCGTGTCGCCCAGATCATTCGCATCGGAGGAGGCGCAGTGGTCGAACCGGAGGCATCCCAGACACTCGAGCACTGCCTTGCCCGAATCCGGCAGCTCGAGGAGGAGAACGCGCACCTGCGCGAGGCCGCGAGGACGTTCGGCGACCTGGCCGAGCGGCTCAAGCGCGCCCTGGACAATGAACGGAGGCGGGCAGACCGGGAGTCCGTCGAGAAGGATCTTCCTGCCGTCGACGCCTGAAGGGCCGGGCTGGTCAAATGACCTCCCGGCTGCTACTCTCTAGAAGGACCGGGGACCTCCTGGCGGGCAGTTTTCTGGAGGGAATCTGACGGACATGCGCTTTCCTGTGGCACTGGTGCTCGCGATCGCCATGGCCAGCTTCGCCGGCCGCGCGAGCACGCCGGAATCAACACCCGGCCCGCCGGGCTTCCCTGGCGCGCGATCGCTCAACAAATCGGTGCTCCGGCTCGCGCTGAACGCCGCCGCCTGCGCGCGCAACGCCGGGGCCGTCGCCAACGACCGGCTCCTCACGGTCATCGACTACTCCAAAGCCTCGACCGAACCGCGCCTCTGGGTCCTCGACCTCGAACACGAGCAGGTGCTCTTCGAGGAGCTCGTCGCACATGGCCGCGGCAGCGGCGAGAACTTCGCGACGCGGTTCTCGAACGCCGAAGGCAGCCACCAGACGAGCCTCGGGCTCTTCCGTACTGCCGACACGTACGTCGGCAGCAACGGCTACTCGCTTCGCCTCGATGGACTCGAAGCCGGCGTCAACGACCGCGCGCGCGACCGCGCGATCGTCATGCACGGCGCCCCGTACGTGAGCGAGTTCAATCTGCGCACCGTGGGACGGTTGGGCCGCAGCCACGGCTGCCCGGCGTTACGCCCCGCCATCGCGCGAACGGTCATCGACACTATCAAGCAAGGCTCGCTCGTCTTCGCGTACTACCCCGACAAGCAGTGGCTTCAGGGATCGCGCTTCCTGAACGGCTGTTCCTGAACCAACCGCTCGACCTTTTCCCTTTGCCGGCTTCTGTCAGGTCGGCTTCACGCGCTAGAATGCGTCAATGCCTTCTTCCCGGACCGGCGCCCAGCGCCTGCGACCCGAGCGCGGCGACTGCGAGCGGGGGGGGCCCGCCTCCGACAAGGCTACGGCGAGCGTCGGCGAAGCAATGCGAAGGCGCGGGCCCCGCGAGCGCTGAGAAATGAGCGACATGCGCCGCAGCTACGCTCGCGTGCTCATCGTCTGGCTCGTCACGCTGCTCGCGCTCTACGCGTTTCAGGAGTACTTCTCCTGACGCCGGCCGGATCCCGCTGAATGCACCCTCTCGACTGGGCCGTCGTCCTCGGCTTCACCGCATGGATTGTGTACGACGGCCTCAAGCGTACGAAGGACAGCCACGAGATCGAGGGGTACTTCCTCGCGAACCGCTCGATTCCCTGGTGGGCGGCCGGCATTTCCGTGATGGCGACGCAGCTGAGCGCCATCACCATGATTGGGACGACAGGTCAGGGCTACACCGACGGGCTGCGCTTCATCCAGTTCTACTTCGCGCTGCCGCTGGCGATGGTCATCCTGTCGCTCACGCTGGTGCCCTTCTTCTACAAGTCTGGCGTCTACACTGCGTACGAGTACCTGGAGCGGCGGTTCGACTCGAAGACGCGGAGCCTGACCAGCCTGCTCTTTCTCGTGTCGCGCGGAATGTCGTGCGGGGCCGTGATCTCGGCGCCGGCAGTCGTGCTGTCGCTGGTGCTCGGCTGGGGGCTGACGGCCACCGCGCTCGCGATCGCGCTGCCGGCCGTGGTCTACACGATGTTCGGCGGCGTGCAGGCGGTGACCTGGACCGACGTCAAGATCATGGTCCTCATCGTCTTTGGGCTCTTCGCCGTGATTGCGACCGCGCTCATCGGGCTGCCCTCCGGCGTCGGGCTGACCGATGGCCTGAGCATCGCCGCCGCGACCGGACGGCTGCGTACATTCGACTTTTCGTTCGACCTGACCAACCAGTACACGTTCTGGTCGGGGATGATTGCCGCACTCTTCCTCTTCTGCTCGTACTTCGGCACCGACCAGAGCCAGGTGCAGCGGTACCTGACGGCGCGGTCGGTCGACGAAGCCCGGCACTCGCTGCTGATGAGCGCGTATTGGAAGATTCCGCTGCAGCTGCTCGTGCTGCTGCTCGGCGTGCTCGTGTTCGTCTTCTACGTGTTCACGCCCCCGCCGCTCCTTTTCAGCTCGGCCCAGGCCGAGCGTCTTCGAGCCGGCGCCTCGGCCCCGGCCTACGCGGCCCTCGAAACCGATTTCCAGACGGCGTTCGATGCCAGGCGGGCGGCGGCCTCCGAGTTCGTCGCGGCACGCCATGCCGGTAACGCCGCGGGCGTCGAGTCAGGTAAGATCGCCATACAGAAGACCGAAGCTGCGGTCAACGACGTGCGGAACCGCGCCGCCGCCATTGTCCGCGAGAACGGCAGCGACCGCCGCTTCTCTGACGTCAACTACATCACGCCGACGTTCATCCTCACGCGGCTCCCGATCGGCCTGGTCGGCGTCCTCATCCTCGCTATCATCATGGCTGCGACAGACACGATTGCCGGCGAATTGAACTCGCTCTCGACCGCGACGGTAATCGACTTCTACAAGCGCAAGTTCCGGCCCGTCGCGAGCGACGCGCACTACCTCACGGTCTCGAAGGTCGTGACCGGCCTCTGGGGGATCTTCGCGTGCATCGTCGCGGTGTGGGCGGCAGAGCTCGGTTCGCTCATCGAAGTCGTGAACCGGTTCGGCTCGTTCTTCTACGGTTCGATCCTGGGGGTGTTCATCCTCGCCGTGGCCGTGCCTCTGGCGACGGGCACCGGCGCCTTCGTGGGCCTCATCGCCGGCATGGCCTCGGTCGCATGGGTGGCCTCGTTCACGAACATCGCCTTTCTCTGGCACAACGTCGTCGGCGCCGTGGTCGTGGTGATTGTCGGGATCGTCGTCAGCACCATCGAGCGCGCCGCGCGCGGCACCCCGCCGTCCTGACCTGGTAATCGTCTCAGTCCTTCTCGGCCATCAGCACTTTCCGGGCTTCGAGCAACTCCTGCTTCTTCTCCTTGGTCAGTGTCGGGTACTCGAGCTTCAGATCGTCGAGCGTCTGATAGGCAATCGCGGCGACGGCCAGCCGCAAGAACCATTTGTTGTCCGCCGGGATGATGTACCAGGGCGCCGCCTTGGTGCTCGTGTGCGTGAACACCTCTTCGTAGGCGTGCATGTAGTCCTTCCAGAACGTGCGCTCTTTGGCGTCGTTCACCGAGAACTTCCAGTTCTTGTCGTCGAGGTCGATCCGCTCCAGGAACCGGCGCTTCTGTTCCTTCTTCGACACGTGCAGGAAGAACTTCAGCACGACGATGCCGTTGTCGACCAGGTAGCTCTCGAAGTCATTGATCTGCTCGAAGCGCCGCTTCCAGATGCCGTCCTTCTTGCGATCCGCCGGCAGCTGCTGCGATGCGAGGATCTCTGGGTGCACGCGGGCTACGAGCACTTCCTCGTAGTAGGACCGGTTGTGGATGCCGATCCGCCCGCGCTCGGGCAGGGCCTTCATCGTCCGCCACAGATAGTCGTGATCGCGCTCTTCAGCCGATGGCGCCTTGAAGCTGAACACCTGACAGCCCTGCGGGTTGACGCCGGACATCACGTGCCGGATCGTGCCGTCCTTGCCGGCCGCGTCCATCGCCTGGAACACCATCAACAGTGAATATGTGTCCTGCGCGTAGAGCTTGTCCTGGTGCTTTGCGAGCTGCTGGACGCCGTTTTCGAGAAGGGCCGTGGCTTTCTTCTTGTCCTTGATGTTACCCGTCCATTTCGGGTCGTAGTCCTTGAGCGAGATCTTCTTCCCGGGCCTGGCGATCAGCCGGTCCATCAGCTTTCTGATCCGCTTCATCGATACCTCATGTGTCGGTGGCGAACCGCGCTGAGCGCCACGACTCTGCTCAGTTGCCACCTGATGTCGGAAACCACGGGTTTTCAGGAACAAACGGCTAAGTCGGAGCCACAGGTCTCAACTCTGCCCCGCCGCGGCGCGCAAGGATGACACGACCCCGGCGGGAATCGCAACGGAACGCATGGAGCCGTCCTCCTGGCGTGTGGCGCAGGCGGTCGTCAGCCACCCGGTGCCCACGGCCGTGTCGCCTCGGGTGAAGACGAACGAGTACTTGATCGTGCGCCTGGTCACCGCGTGCACGCGCGCGACGATCGTCAGTTCATCTTCGAAGAAGAGCGGGCTCTTGTAGTCGAACGTCGCCGACACGCGCGGGTAGCCGATGCCCGCGCCGGCGCGATCGACGGTGAGCCCCGCAGCGCGCCACAGCGCGTGCTCCGCCTCCTCCATGAATCTGAAATAGCAGCTGAAGTGGACGACGCCGGCGAGGTCTGTCTCGTAGAAGAAAACTCGGCGTGTGTAGCGGAATCCCGGCTCCGCGGGATCGATTTTCTCTGTGGCCCTTCGGTGACAGTGTAAGCTGGAGCTCGATGCTGAGTGCTGAAGTGAATGCGGAATCAGGAATCATTGGTCCCTGTCTCAGTATTTCGTTCAGCATTCACTTCAACATTCAGCATTCAGCATTTCACGCGCGCGTCAGCCGTCACTCCGCGCGCAAGGCAATGACCGGATCGACGCGCGACGCGCGTCGGGCGGGCACAAACGCGGCGACGGCTGCGGTGGCAAAGACGATGGCGACCGTGACTGCGCCGACGAGCGGGTCGAGTGGCCGGACTCCGTAGAGCAGGTGCGCGAACGACTTCGTGGCCGCGTAGGCCAGCGGCAATCCCAGGCCCAGGCCAACGCCGGCGACGAGCAGGCCGCGCGCGACGACCAGCGCTCGCAGCGAGCGGGGGCGGGCGCCAAGCGCCAGCCGAATCCCAATCTCCCGTCGGCTGCGAATGACGGCAGCGGCCATCGTGCCGTAGAGGCCGATGACGAGCAGCACCAGCGCCGCCGCGCCGAGGATCGAGCCGACCGAGGCAAGCACCCGCTCCTGGCCGAGGGCATCGTTGGCCTCCTCGTCGAAGGTCGCGATTCTGTCGAAGAAGAGTCCGGAATCGAACTGGACCGCGTGCTGCAGGAGCCGAACACGCGTCATGCGCTCGTCGTGTCGCGCGCGCAGGATGAGCGTCAGATTGATCGGTTCGGTCCCGCCGCTGGCAGTCGGCGATTCGTCCTCGCCGCGCGGGATCTGCGCGAGCGGGAAGAAGATGCCGTCTGGCGCCGCCTCCCGCAGGTGTTCGTAACGGAGGTCACGCACGACGCCCACGATTTCGATGTCGAACGTACCGGGCTTTGCGAACGACACCCGGCGTCCGATCGGGCTCGACTTCCCGAACGCACGCGCGGCGAGCGTCTCGTTGACGATCGCGACGCGGGGGCTGCCGGCGCCGTCGGCGCTCGTGAAATCTCTGCCCTGGCGCATCGGCAGCGCGAGCGCGGCAAAGTACCCAGGCGTGACGTAGTTCTGACTCACAATCCACTGCTTCTCGAGGCGGATCGCCCCGCGTGGCGGCGGCGGAGGCGGCGGACCCCACGGCATCGGCTTGCTGTCGGGAACACTCGTCATGCCCTCGACATGGAGCGGGCCGCGGCGAATGGACGAAAGGGGCCGGCCGGAGCTCAGCCCCACCGACTCGACGCCGGACATCGATTCGAGATACAGACGAAGTCGATCCTGGAAATCCGACAACCGAGCTGCTGGCCTCTGGGAATCGTCGACGGACACGTCGGCAAACCAGACGCGCTCGGGCGCCGAGTCCTGGATGCCGAGCTTCAGCTGCTGCACGGTCTCACAGCAGTCCGCCGGCTCGCCGCTCGCCGGCTCAGGGCTCAGGGCTCAGGCAGTAGATCTTCGAGTATGTGGTCAAAAGTTTTTTGCCTGAGCCCTGAGCCTTGAGCCCACTCTTTGGGCCTCTTGGCTTCTCGCTCTGGGCTCTAGCCAAAACCTCGGACCAAGTAATCAACGCTCTGCTAGAGCCGAGAGTCTAGAGCAGCCTAAAGCCGAGAGCCCTGCCCTACGGCCGTCGGCCGTCGGGGAGCACGAGTTCGTTGGCTTTGTTCCCGGCCTCTTCCGGCGTCGTCCCGGCGTGCCAGGGTGGAATGGTCTTGTGTTCCGGACCGTACAGCGATTCCATCGGTCCCCACACTTTGTCGACGCGGTTCGTGAACAAGTCGCCGATGAGGAGGTCGGTCACCGTGCCGCGTAGCTCGGGATACTGCCGCACGAACCCACCGAAGCTGAAGCCGTTGTAGTACTCGCACACGAGCCGGCGCATGCGATCCACGCCCTCGTTGAAGCCCGCGCCCCACTTCCCGAGCTGGGCGCCGCTCACGTCGCCCACCTTCAATCCTTCGGCAATCGCGTCGGCCGCCATCTCGCCCGATCGCAGCGCCAGCAGCACGCCCGATGAATAGAGCGGATCGAGAAAGCCGAAGGCGTCGCCGACGAGGACCCATCCGTGGCCCGCCACTTCCTTCGCACGGTACGAGTAGTCACGTGTGGCGAAATGGCCGGTGACGCGCGTCGCCTTCGAGACGCGGTCCTTGACGACCGGGCAGCGCTCGACTTCTTCGTGATAGGTCTGCTCGTGCCCGTTGCGCCCCTTGAACAGGTAGTCGAACGGCGCCACCACGCCGACGCTGAGGATATCGTCGTGCAGCGGGATGTACCAGAACCAGCCGTTCTTCGTGACGGTCTGGAGCACCATCGTGGCGCCCTCGTCGCGGCCGGTGTCTCGATAGGCCCCCTGCCAGTAGGTCCAGATGGCGCCCTTGTTCAGCATCGGATCCCACAGCCGCAGCTTGAACCGGTTCTGCAGCAGCGCCGCCTGCCCGCTCGCATCGACTACGACCGGTGCCCGAACGTCGCGCCGGCCGTTCCTATCGGCAATGCGCACTCCGCACGCTCGATCGCCTTCGAACAGGACGTCGACCACGTGGACGCCGTCGAAGGCCTCGACGCCGTGCTCGCGCGCGTTGTCGAGCATCATCTGGTCGAACTCGCTGCGCACCACCTGCCAGGTCTGCGAGCACTCGTGCGGCTTGTTGTCCCAGAAGTAGAACGGCGCCGACAACTTCCCGTTCGCGTTGACGAACTGCACGCTGTGCTTCTTGACGAAGTGGCTGCGCTGCATCTTCGGCAGCATGTTCAGCCGCTTGAGAACCCAGTACGTCTCCGGGATGAGCGACTCGCCGATGTGGAACCGGGGAAACGTCTCCCGCTCGAACAACCCCACCTTCAAGCCGTGCTGGGCCAGCAGTGTCGACGTGGTCGACCCGGCCGGACCGCCACCAATGACAACGACATCGTAGTTGGATGAAGACATGGACATGGACATAGACGCTGATAGTCGGGCTCAGCGACTCAGGGCTCAGGCAAGAGCGTCGAATGTGCGCTCGAAGGTTTTGCCTGAGCCCTGAGCCCTGAGCCTTGAGCCTTGAGCCCTACGTATATCGGATCCCCGCGTGCTGCGGGAGGAAGAACCGCGGCAGGAGCGTGTCGACGCGCAGCAGCGCCTCACGCGTGATCGCGATTGCGTCGTCGCCGGCACGTGCCAGCAAGCCGGCTTTCTCGAGCGACGTCAACTGGTCGCGGAAACGCTCGCGCACGTCGACGCCATACTTGCCGGCGAAATACGCCGGACGCACGGATCCGCGCTTGAGCTGCAGCACGAACTCGCGGATCATCCGCTCCTCGGCCGTGGGGCGATAGGCGCGGCCGAGGGGAATCTCGCCCCTGGCGATCGCCGCGCTATAGGCTTCCC
Source organism: uncultured Acidobacteriota bacterium (assembly GCA_963776315.1). GTDB lineage: Bacteria > Acidobacteriota > Vicinamibacteria > Vicinamibacterales > 2-12-FULL-66-21 > DATBJJ01. The sequence goes on along the minus strand of CAVZMJ010000015.1, from coordinate 105,290 downwards.
ACGTATCGACGTTCTGCACGTGCACACCATTGATGTGGCCGAACGACGCCACGCCGAGCCCGACCATGTCGGCGCCCTGCCACAGACGGTCGCGGTAGAGAAACCGCGTCTTCGCCGGATCTTTCACCGCCGTGTAGGCGCTGCCGATGGTGTAGCCGGCACGCTCGAGCGCCTCGAACGCCTCGGCCACCCAGCGCCGTTTCACGGACCACTGCGCCACGGGCTCGTCGAACTGGCCGCCGTGCTTCAGCAGGTCCCGGCTGATTGTCGTGTTGTAGGGCAGCTCCATCTGGTAGATGGTCACGCTGTCGGGGGCAAGATCGACCGTGCGCCTGATGCAGTCCGCCCAGTTCTCATCGGTCTCGCCGAGCATGCCCGCGATGAGATCGATGTTGATTTGAGGGAAGCCCAGATCACGGGACTCTTTGTAGACCCGCGTAATCTCCGGCGAACGGTGCGCGCGGCCGTTCAGCTCGAGGATGCGATCGCTGAAATTCTCGACGCCGAGGCTGAGCCGCGTGACGCCGATGCCGCGGATCGCCGCCAGCTTGGGACGAGTAATCGTGCCGGGCTCGCACTCGAATGTGATCTCTTCGGCGGTCTCCCACGACCGGCTCGCAGTGACCCGTTTGACGAGCGTCTCCAGCTGCCGCGTCGACAGAAACGAGGGGGTCCCGCCACCGAAGTACACGAAATTGAACGGCCGCCCAGCCAGCGCAGGCTGACCCGCGTAGAGCTCCCACTCGCGCCCCAGCAGGTCGAGGTACTGCTCGACCTCCTTCGCGTTCTTGTCGGTGTACACCCGGAAATAGCAGAAATGACAGCGCTTACGGCAAAAAGGGATGTGCAGGTACACCCCCAGCGGTATCTCGGGCCGGGCCGGCGAAGCAAGCGCGGCCTTCGCATCCGTGGCGACGGCACCGGGCGTCCAGACCGAAAATGGCGGGTAATTCGCGACAAAATAGCTGCCGACCTCGGTCTGCTCGAGGTCGGCGACCTGCGACGTATCGGGCATGCCTGTACCTATACCGGCTGGCCCAGCTGAATGCTTACCGGGGGGCCAGGCTCATGGCTCAGGGCCGCGCCGGCTCAGGCAAGAGCCTTGAGCTCTCAGCCGGCGATTGGGATCTGAAAGATCTTCCTTGAGCCCTGAGCCTTGAGCCCTGAGCCGGATCGGCGGGCGGCGAGCCCACCAACATCGAGCCGCACGTCACGACTCCCCCGCCAACTCGTAACACGCCGCCTCTGTATCAGTACGGATGACCAGAAAGCGACCGGCGAGCGCGGGCGGATTCCATGTCTTCTGCGAGAAGGCCGTGAATCGCGCGAGCTCTCGATGCGCGTCAGGACTCGCGTCGACGAGCACGATGTCGCCGTCTTCCGTCTGCACGAGCAGACGATTGCCGACGAGGACCGTCTGGCCGTGGCCGTATCGGCCACCCTTCCACCGGCGTTCGCCGCTTGACGGGTCCAAACACACGAGGACTCCATCGTCGAGGCCATAGACAAAACCGTCGGAGTGAACCGGATTGGTGAACTTGGCCTTGAGGCGCGTGCTCTCCCAGACGAGGCTCTCCTTGAGAGCGTCACCATCCTGCGAGATCTGCAGCAGCCGGCTGCCGACGCCGTACCCGGCGGAGAGGAGGACGCGACTCTCCGGGAGGACGAGCGGTATCGCGACGGTCGGAGCCGATCGCGGCCAGGGATGATTCCAGAGCACGCGGCCTGTCGCCGGATCGTGTCCGGCGACGCTCGCCTGGTTGAGCACGACAATCTGCCGCACGCCGGCGAGCGTTGCCAGCACCGGCGAGCTGTAGCTGGCACTGTCGTCGCCGGCGTGCCAGGCTGGCTCTCCCGTATCGCGGCGATAGGCGACGAGCGATCGCCCGGTCGCCCCACCAGCGCTGATGACGATGAGATCGTCGACGACGAGGGGCGAGCTGCTCCGGCCCCAGTCGGGCTGGGGCGACTTATTGTCAGCGGCAATGTCCCGTCGCCAGATCGCTTTGCCAGTCTCCAGATCGAGGCAGTTGAGTAGTCCGGTCGACCCGAGCGTGAAGACTCGCCCGTCTGAGATCGTCGGCGTTGCTCGAGGGCCTTCGCCGGCAATCGTGGACTCGTAGTGCGCCTCATCTCCGTGCGACCACTTCGGGGTGCCGTCGGCGAGGTTGTACGCGACCACCATCTCTCGAGCGCCGCGCTGCTCTTGCGTGACCGCAAGGCCTCGAGCCACCGCGAATCCGGACCATCCCGCCCCGATGCGATGCCGCCAGACGAGGCGTGGAGGCCGGGCCGCCCAGTCGTCGGCCAGACGAACGCCGGTGACCGAACCGTCGCGTTGCGCGCCGAGGAATTGCGGATACTCGCCAGCGGAGATCGACGCGTCCGCGGGAACAGGAACCGCGGAGGGGACTGGGGAAAGTGGTTCGCTCGCCGGAGTGGGCGTGCTCGACGGCACGGCCACGGATGGGGCGACGGCCGCCGCGGGCGCGTCAGGCGTCGGCACCGGCGGGAGCGCGGGCGCCACGCGCGACGCCCAGCGCCACTCGACGATCGGGACGAGATCGCCGGTGACGCCGCGGATTCGAGTCGTCGCCGCGGAGAGGACGACCGTCAATAGAACAGCGCCAGTCGCCCAGCGACGGTGGTTTCGTGACAATCGTGAGAAAAAGATCAGCCAGGTCGCGAGGAGCAGCAGCGTCGCGAACACGATCGGGAAGGTGGACAGGACCCGTTCCTGTCGGTCGCCGCCGTCTGGCAACCAGACCCAGGCGAGCGCGGAAGCGCTCGCGAGCGCAATCAGCGCCGCGGGCCACCAGCGAAGTCCGGGCGCTGGCGCGGTCAACGTGGCACCCGGCCTGACGCCGCCGCCGCTTCAGAGTCGACGTCCTTCTCCCAGGTTTCGATCATCCCCTTCAGTGCCCGCACACGATCCGGATGCTGCGCCGCGAGATCCTCGCGTTCTCCCGGATCGCGGCTGACGTCGAACAGCAGCTGCTTCGATCCGTCGAGTATCAGCTTCCAGTCGCCGCTCCGCACGGCGCGCGGCTGACCCGGCGCCGCGCCGACGCGCCAGAAGAGCGTCCGCTCGGTAGACGGCGCCGTCCCGCGGAGCATCGGCAGGAGATCGATGCCCTCGAGCCGGTTCGCCGTGGCCGAACCGCCCGCGAGGGTGACGAACGTCGCCGAGAGATCCATCGTGATGCCCACCTGCGACAGTGTCCGGCCGGCCGGCAACGCGGCCGGCCAGCGGAAGATAGCCGGCACGCGAATGCCGCCCTCCCACACCGTGTCCTTCCGGTGAAAGAAGGGTGCGTTGCGCGAGAGCCACTCGCCGCCGTTGTCGCTCACGAACACGACGAGCGTCTTCTCAGCGAGGCCACGCGCCGAGAGCGCTTCGAGGATCTTCCCGACGCTCGCATCCAGGTCTTCGACGATCTCTACGTAGTCCTTGCGGCTCGGCGGATCGGCGTCCGCTGGCTGCTGGAGCATCGAGCCGTTCTTCAGAACAGCCGTCGAGGGGTGGTGCGGAGACTGAAACGGCCAGTGCGGCGCGCCGTACGCGACCTCGAGAAAGAACGGACCGCTGGCGTGTTCGGACATGAAGGCCACAGCACGATTCGTCAGCTCGTGATCGAGATAGCCGTCGTATCGAACGGCTGTGGCGTTCTCCCACAGGTCCGCTTGACCGTCGCCGCGCACGTGCGCGTACCAATCGACGTAACCGGCCAGATAGCCCCAGAAGTAATCGAAGCCGTGGCGATTCGGATGGAACTGCGGCTTGAAGCCCAGGTGCCACTTACCGATCAGCCCTGTGGCGTAGCCCGCGTTCTTCAACAGCTGCGGCAACGAGCGGCCGGTCGCCGGGAGGCCGATGTCGAGTCCGGTGCCAGGAGTCGCCGCGTTGGTGTCGAGCGGACGTTCGAGCGGCACGCGCTGCTGGTATCGGCCCGACATCAGGCCGCCCGCGTCGGCGTGCACACGGGCGCGTTCGCATAGAACTCGGTCAGCCGGACTCCCTCGCGCGCGAGCCGATCGAGACTCGGCGTCCTGATGTCCGGCGCGCCGTAGCTGCTCAGGTCGCCGTAACCGAGATCGTCGGCGACGATGAGCACGATGTTCGGCCGTGCTTGCGCGGCCGCGTCGTGCGGCATGGCCGCGAACGCGACCAGAAGGCACGCTGCAACCGGACTGCGAAACAACCCGATCGCTCATCGTTTCACGACCGTGACCGTCACCTTCGACGGATACTGCTTCGAATGGTGGATGACGTTGTGCGCGACGACGCCCTTCACTTCGTCGTAGTTGTTGCCGCCGGTATTGAGGTTGCGATCGAAGCGGGGGAAATTGCTGCTCGACACTTCGATGCGGAGGCTGTGGCCGGGCGCAAAATAGTTGCTCGTCGTCAGCGGCTGCAGCGTGACCTTGACGACCTTGCCGGGTTCCATCCAGACGAGAGGCTTGTCGTATCCATCGCGATATCGCAGGCGCTGGATCGACTCGTCCAGGTTGTAGGCGCGGCCATCGGGATAGACGTCGATGACCTTGACGGTGACGTCGGTGTCCTTCGCGTCCGACGACACGTAGAGCGTCGGCTCGATCGGACCGCTGAGCTCGACGCCTTCCTTGAAGGGTTCGGACGTGTAGACGAGGATGTCCGGCCGCGCCTCCATCTTGCGCTGATCGAAGGATCCGGCGCTGATCGCCGTCCCCGTGCAGCAGACGTTGCCGCCGTACGACGGGACCGGGTTCATCGGATCGTAGGTGAACGAGTCCGGTTTGTTGTCTGCCGGCGGCGCCGATGCCAGGACGCCGTCTCCCTCGAGCGTGTTCGCCTTGCCGCCGCTCGCGAGGTAGAAGGTCATCGGCTGGGCGCCCTTCGGCGGCCAGGTATCCGAAGACTGCCACTTGTTCGAGCCCATCGTGAAGTACTGACCCTGGGCTGGGCGTCCAGCTTCGGGCTCTTCTCCCCCTTGAGCAGGCGATCGAAGAACCCGTACGTGAGCTCGGCGTAGTCGAGGCGCGCATCGCCCATACTGCGCTCGCCCACGACGGTGTTCTCCGTCGCGCGCGTATAGGCGCAGTGCGCGACCGGAGCGATGACCGCCCATTGCTGGTCGGCCACGTCGGGCTTCGCCGTCTTGCGCACGTGGTTGAAGAGCGCCAGGTTGGGCCCGACCGACACGTCGTACCACGACATGAACCAGAGCCCCGGGACATTCAGCGGCATGCTGTCGTGATAGAGCCCGCCTTTGTACCACGCCGGATCGTTCGGCGCGCGCTGGATCATCTGCCCACCGGTGTCCACGGGCATCGCGTCCGCGAAGATCCCGCGCGGAGCGTCGACGGCCTTGAGAATGTCCTGCACGGGCAGGTGCCAGAGCGCCTTGGACCAGTCTACCGGCGGCAGTTGCTGGGCCAGATCGAACGACTTGGAGGCGCGAACGAGATCGTCCTGCGGCGTGTCGCGTGGAAACATCGGCCGGACCTGATTCTGCTCGCCGTAGATCCAGGTGATGAACAGCATCTGCACGGCCCCACCGCGGTACCAGTTGCCCTGCTCGAAGTACGGAGCGACGCGTCCCACGCCGGCGCCAAAGCCCTGCACGTTCATCGCTGCGTACGCCGGATGGCCCAGCGCCGCCACGCCCATCTGATATTCAGCCGTCGACGAACATCCCGTCGTCCCCACCTTCCCGTTGGACCACGGCTGCTGCGACAGCCAGGCCAGCGCATCGTACCCATCGGTCGGCGAGCCGAGGATGTCGTAGTTGCCCTCGGAGAAGAAGTGGCCGCGCTCGTTCTGCACGACGTAGGCATAGCCCCGCTTGACCGCAGTCAGCGCCGCCGTCATGTCGCTCGGCACGCCGTTCCTGACGTCCCAGTAGTTGAAGTTGTACGGCGTGCGCACCCAGATGATGGGAACCTTGGCGCGCGCGTCCTTCGGACGATAAATGTCGGTGGCCAGCCGCACGCCGTCGCGCATCGGCATCATCACCTTGCGCTCGACGACGGCAATCGACTGCAGTTCCTTCTCGATCTCCCAGCGCCGTGCCGCCGCGTCCGGCGCCAGCCCCGCCCCGCGCTGGGCCAGACCGATTGCCGTGGCGCCGGCAAACGCGGCGACGGTGGCACACACGACGAGGCGCATGGACTTCTTCATCTCGATCGTCCTCCTGCTGGAACTCTCAACGAACCGCGATCAACGCAGTGAAGCTAGTCACGGGCTGACGGCTTCGCCACGATGGCCACGATGACACGAAGACCACGATGGTTTTCGTTTCCTGGTTCATCGTGACCATCGTGCCATCGTGTTCATCGTGACCGACCCGTTGGCTCGTTCGCATCAGCTCTGCGACTGTCGACTGACCCTACTCCGTCCTCAGCGACACAATCGGATCGATTCGCGCCGCGCGGCGAGCCGGCACGTAACAAGCGACGAACGCTACGAGCGTCAACGTCGCGGAGATGGCAAGAAACGTCAGTGGATCGCTGGCCTGCACGCCGAAGAGCAGCGCGCGCATGAAGCGGGTCAGCGCGAACGCGCCCGCCAGGCCCAGCACCATGCCCGTCGCGGCGACCGACATCCCCTGCCGCACGACAAGCAGCAGCAGATCGCGGGGCGCGGCGCCGAGCGCCAGACGAATCCCCAGCTCGCGCGTGCCCTGGCTGACGAGATACGCCATCACGCCGTAGATCCCGATCGCGGCCAGGCCGAGCGCGAGGCGCGGCGAAAAGCGTCAGCAGCAGCATCGAGAACCGTCGTTCCGACAGTGACGCCTCGACACGCTCCCCCATCGTCCGCATCTTGTAGATCGGGAGATCGGGATCGAGCGCGCGAATCTGACCGGTGACGGCGGCGGCAAGACTTGACGGATCGGTACGGCTTCGCACGACGACGTTCATCGCGCGCGACGGCGGTCTGGCCCTGGAAGCGGTAGTACGCGATGCGCGAGTCCGCGTCGAGCGCGTCCTGCTTCACGCCGCCGACGACGCCGACGATCGTCATCCACGGCGTATCGGGCGTCACATCGAAGCCGCCGGTGCGGATGCGCCTGCCGATCGGATCCTCCCCGGGCCAGAACTGATTGGCCATGCGCTCGTCGATGACGACGACGCGGGGGGACGAGCGCGTGTCGAGCTCGGGCGAGAAGACCCGTCCCTTCACGAGCGGAATGTCCATCGCGCGGAAGTAGTCGCCGCCGACCGTGCGGATGTCGGCGTTGATGAACTTCTCCCCTTCCGGCGCCGTGCGTCCTTCGACCGTGATCGGCCCCCACGCCATCATCTGGCTGAGAGGCAGCGCCGTGACTCCACCGGCGGCCGTCACTCCGGGCAGGGCCGACAGGCGCTCCCAGAGTTGCTTGTAGGTCTGGAGCACCGCGTCGGCATCGTTGTACTTGCGGCCCGTCATCGTCAGCTCTAGCGTGAGAACGTTGGCGGGATTGAATCCGGGAGTGACGTGCTGCAGCTGCGAGAAGCTCCGTATCAGGAGCCCTGCACCAATCAGGAGCATCACCGACAGCGCCAGCTCGGCGACGACGAGCAGGCGGCGCAGGTTCTGGCCGCGGCCCCACACAGCGCTCGTGCCGGCCGATCCGCGGCTGGCGTCCTTGAGGTGGCCATGAAGATCGAGACTCGACAGGCGGAGCGCGGGAGCAAGCCCGAAGATCACCCCGGCGACCATCGAGATCGTCAGGGCGAACAGCATGACGCGCCAGTTGATGGTGATCTCATGGAGCCGTGGCACGCTGGCCTCGCCGAGCGTCCGGATGCCTTGGAGGCAGATGTACGACAAGAGTAGACCGACAACACCACCGGCGACCGCGAGCACGAGGCTCTCCGTCAGCAGTTGACGCACGATGCGCCAGCGGCTGGCGCCGAGCGCCGCCCGTACGGCGACTTCCCTCTGTCGCGCCAGCGCGCGGGACAAGAGAAGATTGGCGACGTTCGCACACGCGATGAGCAGGACGAACGCCACCGAGGCGACGAGCACCAGAAGCGCCAGACGCACGCGCCCGACCGCCTGTTCCTGCAGCGGCAGCACGCGGAACGTGAGCCCGCCGTTCGGCGGATAGAAGTCGGGGTGCTCGCGTCGCAGCCGTGCCGTCAGCGCGTCGAGCTCGGCTCGCGCACGCTCGATCGTCGCTCCTGGCTTCAACGTCGCGATGACGTTGTAGTCCTCACGATTGCGAACCTCCGCCGCGTTGGCAGCGAGGGGCAGCGGCAGCACAACTTCCGCATCGTCGACGACGCCGAGCGTCGGCATGACTTCGCGCGGCAGCGTGAACGATGCCGGAAGCACGCCGATGACCTCGTATGGCTGGCCGTTCAGCGTCAAGGAGCGGCCGATCGCGTTGCGATCCCCGCCGTAGCGCCGCATCCAGGTGCCGAACCCGAGCACCGCCTTGCCCGTCTTCCCCGGCCGGTCATCGTCTGCTCCGAAGAAATCGCCAAGGAACGGACGCACGCCGAGCATCGGCAGCAGATTTGACGAGACGCGGATGGTCCCCACACGTTCGGGTTCGCCGTCTCCGGTCAGATTCGAGTTGGCCCCGATCGCGATCGCCACATCCTCGAGGCTCTGCGTGCTGTTCCTGATATCGAAGTACTGCGCCGTCGAGAACCAGTCTTCAGTGATCCCGAGGCCGGGAGACGTGTTCCAGAGAATCACCTGACGGTCCGCGTTCTTGTATGGCAGCGGCCGCAGCAGGAGCGCGCTCGCGACGCTGAAGATCGCGGTGTTCGCGCCAATGCCAATCGCGAGCGACAGGACCGCGACGATGGAGAATCCGGGGGTGGTGAGAAGGGCGCGAATCGCGTAGCGGAGATCCTGGGAGAACGCGCGCATGGTGAGAGCTTATCTCACCGCCCGGGATCAGTGCGCCGCAACCTTGATCTTCTGGCAGCCTCACTCGGCTCTCAGCGCCAGCATCGGATCCACCCGCGCGGCGCCGCGAGCGGGCAGGTAGGTGGCAAGGATCGCGACGGCGGCCAGAAAGACCGCGATCGCAACTAGAGTCGCAGGATCGTTCGGCGTGATCCCGTACACCAGGCTTGCCACGAAGCGGCCCAGAACCAACACCGCCGCGATCCCGATGGCGAGCCCGGTTCCGATGAGAAGCGTAGCGCGCTGCATGACCAATCGGAGCACATCGCGACGCTCGGCGCCGAGGGCGATGCGGACACCGATTTCCCGCGTCCGCTGCGTCACCCCAAAGGCGATCACGCCGTAGACGCCGATGGCCGCCAACAGGAGCGCCGCGGCGGCGAAACCGCCGAGGAGCAGCATCGTGAATCGCGGGCGCGCGAGGTCGGCGGACACGAAGTCTCGCATCGGCCGAATCTCGGCAACCGGCTGGTTGGGATCGAGCGCCATGACCTGCGCCGCGATGGAGGTGGCCATGTCAGCGGGATTCCCCACGGTGCGTGCGACGATCGTGAGTTCGCGGCCGGGATCCTGCGGAAACCAGAAATAGGTTGTCGGTTGGGGACTGGTGGCCACGCCAATCCAGCGTACGCTCCCCACGACGCCGACGATCTCGCCTGACATCCCTCGACCCGCAACGCTGCCCCAGACGAGACGTCTGCCGATCGGATCCTCATCCGGCCAGTAGAGGCGCGCGAGTCTCTCGTCGATGACGAAGACTGGCTCAGTCGTCGCGGTGTCCGCGGCACCGGGAAAACGCCCCCGAAGCAGAGGAATTCCCATCGCGTCAAAAAACCGCCCGCCAACAACGTTGATCCATGAGCTGGGGCGGTCTCCGGAGCGGATCGGTGGACGCCCTTCGATATCGAAAAAGCCCGCTCGACCAACGCTGCTCATGGGAAGGTAGCTGACAAAGCCGACCGCGTGAACGCCTGGGAGATTCCTGATGCGCTCGAGGAGCTCGCTGCCGAAGGCACGGATGCGGCCATCGGAATCGTACCTCGACGCAGGGAGAGTGGTCCGCATCGTAAGGACCTGGTCCGGCTGGAATCCAGACTGCACTTCAGTCAGTTTCCAGAAGCTGCGTCCGAGAAGACCGGCACCGACGAGCAGGATCACCGCCAGCGCCACCTGCGACACGATCGCGATGCTGCCAAGGCGGTTGCGACCGCGACCCGCCGAAGATCCGCGCGTCGCCTCGCGGAGGTGAGGATGCGAGGCCAATCGTGCCGAGGCGATCGCAGGCACCAGTCCGAAGACAACAGCAGTGAGAACCGTGACGAGGAACGCGAAGGCGAGGATTCGCAGGTCGACACGGATCTCGCGCGTGCGCGGAAGGTCCAGGCCGGCGGGGATAACGGATATGAGCAGCTGCGTTCCCCAGACCGCCAATACCACACCGAGCAGGCCTCCGACAACCGCGAGAACGAAGCTTTCCGTCAGGGATTGCCGAGCCAGCCGGCCGCGAGACGCGCCGAGCGAGGACCGGATGGCCAGCTCCGTTTGGCGTCTGGCGGCCCGGCTCGAGAGCAGGTTCGCCACGTTGGTGCACGTGATCAGCAACAGGATTCCGACCGCCCCGAACAGCACCAGGAGTGTCAGGCGGACGTCTCTCACCGTGGCTGCGAGTAGAGGAGTCACGCCAACTCCCCAATCACGACTGTAGGACGGATGCATCGCTTCAATCTGCCGGGCGATCATCGTGAGGTCTGCTTGCGCCTGGTCCCGCGTGACACCCGGCGCAAGGCGGCCGACAACATTGAGGCTGCCTCCCATGCCGTCGCGATCGTCGAGGACCAATCGCAGCGGCATCCAGAGCTCCGCGTGTGATTCGGACAACTCGGTGGTCCGTATCGTGAAGCCGTCCGGCATGACCCCGACGACCGTAAAACTGTCTCCGTCGAGCACGATCGACTTGCCGACCACATCCGGATCCCCTTCGAATCGCCGCCGCCACAATCCGTGGCTCAAGACGACTTCTGGCTCGACGTGGCTCAGTTCCGCTCCGGAGATGAAGGTGCGGCCGACGATGGCGGGAGTGCCAAGCATGGCGAAGAAATTCGATGTGACCTGGTCGGCCAGCACTTCGAGGGGTTCACCGCGACCCGTGAGGTTCACGCGCACATCCTGCCACCCGGCCATATCGTTGAAGGCCCGGCTCTGGAGACGCCAGTGGTGGAGATATGACGAGGAAAGACGCGAACCCGACGTGGGCTGAATCATGACCAGCCGCTGCGGTTCAGCGAATCTCAGGGGACGCAGGAGGACGGCATCGACGATGGTGAACATTGACGTGCTCGCCCCGATGCCCAGCGCGAGCGTGGCAATCGCGACGGCGGCAAAACCGGGCGCGCGTCGCAGCAGGCGCAGCGCATAGCCGACATCCTGCCGCAGCTCCCCGACGTACTCGCTGAGCGCCATGGCCCCCTTCGACAATCGTCTACGTAATGGTAGCTCTACTTCGCGAGGGACCTCAGGTGCGCTCCAACTGCGTTGAAGACGGGCCCACTCTCCCCGTGAACCATGGCGCTTGAGCATGAATCCACTCCCTACGACGCGCGCTACTCCGCGCGCAGGGCCGCGGCCGGATCGATGCGTGCGGCGCTTCGCGCCGGCAGATAGGCGGCCAACACGGACACGACGCCAAGCAGCAGCGCCACGCCGCCGAACGTCAGGGTGTCGTCCGGCGCGACGCCGAACAGCATCGACTCAACCGACCGTCGCAGGATCCACGCGGCGAGCACGCCGATGGCGAGTCCTGCCAGCGCAACCCAAGCGCCCTCGCTCGCGACGAGTACGACGACGTCGCGGGTCTGCGCGCCGAGCGCGACTCGGACGCCGATCTCGCGTGTGCGCTGCGGTCACCGCGAAGGCCACCAGCGTGGCAATTCCGACCGCGGCGAACGTCAAGGCGATCGCCGCGAACGCGGAAACGACGATGCTGCTGAACCGCCACGGCGCGAATGCCCGGCCGACGACCTCCTCCATCGTCGAGATTCCGTCGACCCTCGCCTCGGGATCGAGCGCGGCGACGGCGCTCCGTCAGAGCCGGAACCGCCGCAAGCGGATCGCCCGACAGGCGCACCATGAAGTGCTGGACCGGATTGGGCGCCTGCCGGTACGGCAGATACAGATCGAACCGCGGCGTCTCGACTTCGCGATACCTGGCATCTTCAACGACCCCGACCACCGTCTGCCATGGTGGCTCCTTTCCTTCCTGGGCTTCTGTCAGCATGCGCCTGCCTATCGGATCCTGTCCCGGCCACAGCCGCGCGGCCAGCGACTGCCCGACGATGACCACCAGCGGCGACTTTACGGTGTCGCGCTCGTCGAAGAGTCTGCCCTGCAGCAATCGAATGTCCATGGCGCGGAAATAATCCGGCGTGGCAACTTCCCAGTTGAGTATCGGGTTACGGCTCGCACTCTCGGAGGCGAGCGGCTGCCCTTCGATGATGACGTTGGTGTCCATGCCGATCGCGCCATGCGCGAAGGGCCGCTGAAACACGGCGCCGGCGGCAATCGCTCCCGGCAGCTGCCGTGCGCTGTCGAGCACGGCGTCGACCAGCGCCCACTGCTTCTCCTTCGTATCGTGCTTCTCTTCCGAGAATCCGAGGTTGAACGTCAGCACGCCCTGCGGATCGAAGCCGAGATCGAGTCGAAGGAGCGCGTTGAAACTGCGGATGAACAGTCCGGCAGCCGTCAGCAGCACCACCACCGCCGCGAGTTGCGCCGCCACCAGGAGCTTGCGTGCGCGCGCGGAAGAGGTTGCCGCGGTCGCCGACCGCGAACGCTCGAGAAGTCCGGCGACGGGCGCGGCGCCGCTGTGACGCCATGCGGGCAGGAGCCCGACCATGACCGCGGTCCCCAGGCACAGGACCAGCGCAAACAGCAACGCGCGGACGTCGATCGTTGCCTCGTCGAGGCGAGGCACCTCGATCGGAGCGAGCGACACGATCGCACTGAAGCTCACGTACGCGAGACCGACACCCAGGACGCTTGCGACCAGCGACAGCACGATCGATTCGCAGAACAGTTGCCGAACGATCTGCAGCCGGCGCGCTCCGAGGGCGAATCTCACGGCCACTTCGCGCGTCCTTGACGCGCCGTGAACCAGCAGCAGCGCTGCCGCGTTGGCGCACGCAATCAGCAGCAGCGCGCCCGAGGCGCCAGCGATGGCGAGCAGCGCCGGACGAGAGGGACCGAGCAAGTGCGTCATCAACGGGGTCGCCACCACCGCCATCGACGTGTTCGCCATCCCATTCTTCAACTCTTCGTTGCGAGCGATGGTCGAGAGCTCGGCGACGGCGTTTTCGACGGTTGCGCCGGGCGCCAGGCGGCCGAGCGCGTACATCGCCCGCACGTTCTCCGCGCCCGCCAGTGCCGGGCCAAGTGCCGTCCACACCTGAGCACCGGCGGGAATGCGGAAGTCCGGCGGCATGACGCCGATCACTTCGACGGCAACGGCCTTCGCTCCCGTACCGACGGTCAGCAGCCGTCCGACGACGAAGGGATCGGACGAAAACTGCTGCCGCCAGACGTCTGCGCTCAACACCACCGTCGGCCGTGCACCGCGAAGATCGTCCGCGGGGCGGAAGGTCCTCCCGAGCATCGGCCGTGCGCCGAGCACGTCGAAGAATCCCGGCGACACCGCGTTCTGCACGGCGCGGAACGGCTGTCCCGGGCCCGTGACGTGCAGTTCGCCCCAGTTGACCGATCCGAACAGCTCGATCGCCGTGAAGCTCTTCTGGCCGGCCAGCCACGCGCGCTGATCCAGCACCGACACCTCCACGACCTGCTGCGAACGGGCATCGTCGCGCCCCCACAGGAGCATGACGCGGTCGGGCTCGACGACCGGCAGCGGCCTGATCAGGACGGCATGCGCGATGCTGAAGATCGCGGTGACGGCTCCGATGGCCACGGCGAGGATCAACACGACGGTCGCCGACAACCAGCCGCCGCGACGCACGTTCCTGGAGGCCGACCTGAAATCTGTCGCGAGTGTCATGGGAGCACCTCTATGCGACCAACGGCGAGACTCGGCAGAGCGGGGGCTCGAACGCCGATCGCCTTGAGCGCGCCGATTGTCCGTCTGGCTCACTCAGAGCGAAGTGCCCGAATCGTATCCAATCCCGCAATGGTGCGCGCCGGCAACCACACCGCCACGAAGGCGACCACGAACACGACAACCGGCACGGCGACAAACACAAGTGGATCGCGTTCCGTAACGCCGAACAGAAAGTTGGTCATCAAGCGTGTCAACGCGAATGCGCCGACGAGACCAATCCCAATGGCGACAAGGGTCAGCCGCATCGCTTGCGACACCATCATGTTTCTGACGTCTGTCGGTTCAGCGCCTAGCGCCATGCGGACGCCAATCTCCTTCGTGCGCTGCTGCACCGCATACCTCATGACTCCGTTCAACCCGATTGCCGCGAGCACCAGCGCTGCTCCGCCGAGAACGCCCATGATCGTGAAATAGAAATTGCTGTCAGAGGTCGCACCCCGCATGATCGCTGAAAGTGACTGGACATCCGTTACCGGCAGGCTGCTGTCGCGCTCCAGCTCATCTTGAATCCTACGACTCAGCCCCTGGGATTGGCCTGACGTCCGGACAATCCACGTGAGAGGAAGCGGGCCCATCGTCTTTTCCATGACCCCATCGGGAAGCTGTGCGATAGGCACATACGTCGTTGGTCGCGGCTCGCTGTCCAGGGCGGCGTCGCGGACATCGCCGACGATCCCGACAATCCGACGAGTCGGCTCCGAGGTGAACTGCGGGCCGAGTCCTTTCCCGATCAGGAGACTGTCGTTGAGTGGATCGCCACCGGGCCACAATTGACGGGCCATCGTCTGGTTGACGAGGACGACGCCAGGTGCGCCAAGTCGATCGCGCTCGGTGAAGAGACGGCCACGAACGAGCGGAATCTTCAGCGCGTCGAAATACCCGGGCGAGACCGAACGCCAGCTGCCCATCCCGTGGTAGGCCCCCTCGAGCGGACGGCCGACGATCAGGAAGCGCAGGCGCAGATCGTTCTCCATGGGCATGCAACACGACGCGCTCGCGACCATTACCCCTGGCACCGTGCTGAGCCGCTGAATGGCACCACGGACAAGCTGTGCGACTCCCGCTGTGCCAGTGAGACCTGGGTCGTCGAGCGACATGCGGAGCGTCAGCACGCCGTTGGGATCAAAGCCCGGGTTCACGGCACGCAGCGCAAGAAACGTTCGCGCCAGCAGTGCCGCACCAACCAGGAGTACCAAGGCGAGAGCGATTTCCGCGGCGACCAACAGCGAGCGAACCTTGTCGTGGCGCGCCCCGCTGCCGGCATGCGTATTGCTCTCCTTCAACGCCAGATTGAGATCGAAGCCAGACGCGTGCAATGCTGGAAACAGTCCCGCGAGGATGCCGGTCATCACCGTCACGAGGGTGGTGAATCCGAGGACTTCTTTATCGACCGCGCTCGAGCCGACCCTGCCAATCCAAGCAAGATTCCCGGGGTACAGTCCGCCAGCGCTTCCATACCCAGGATGCCGAGCGTGAGTCCGAGCACTCCGCCAAGTGTCGACAGGACGAGACTCTCGGTAAGCAACTGCCGCACAATTCGGCTTCGACCAGCGCCAAGAGCGGCCTTGACGGCAATCTCTCGCGCGCGCGCGGTCGATCGTACGAGCAACAGGCTGGCAACGTTCGCGCAGGCTATCAGCAAGACGAACCCGACGGCCCCTTGAAACACCAGCAGGGATCGCCGCACGTCCTGAACCATCGAGTCTCGGAGAATCTCGACGTTGAACGTATCGTTCGGCCCGATGATCCCTGGGAATATCCGTCGAAACTGCTGCGTCGCACGTTCGAGTTGCGATTTGCTGCCCTCGACGGTCGTTCCTGCGACGAGTCGAGCCGCAGCGACCATGTTGTTGGTCTGATCGCGGCTACTCGGATCAAGTTGAAGAGGAATCCAGACATCGGGAGTCCCCAGCACAGGTCCGGCCAGCGTCTCTCCATCGAAGGCTGGATCTAACACTCCCACGATGTCGTAGGCATCGCGGTCGAGCCGGATCGTCTGACCCACCGGGTTCGTGTTGAGGCCAAAGTGGCGCCGCACGAACCCGGCACTGAGGATGGCGACGTGGCCACCCGCAGGCCGTTGTTCGTCGGCGGTGAACGCGCGTCCGCGCTCGAACGACGCCCCGAATAGTCGGAAGAAATCGGTACTGACCTCACCAACGGAAATCTGCTCGGTCTTCGCGCCGCCACGCAGGTTGAGAAAACCGAAAACGATAGCCCGACACGTCTCGAAAGGCTCCGCCCTCTCCTTCCAAATGTTGAGCTTCGTGGTGGATGCACCTGCAAAGGAGCCGGCCGGGGTACGCGTAGTGAAGATGACGATGCGATCGGAATCCGGATAGGGCAGCCGCTTCAACAACACCGCATTGACAACTGTGAAGATAGCCGTATTGGCGCCGATTCCCAGGGTGAGCGCGGCGACAGCCGTAATGCTAAAAACGGGGCTCCGCCTCAGCATGCGAAGCGAATACCGGAGATCGCTGAGAAGATCTCTGATCACAATCCCACCGAAGAGCCTTCTGCACTCATACCTCGGAAAGCGTCTCGTCGCCAGCTCATTCGTCCCTCAGCACCACGAGCGGATCGATGCTGCGCGCCCGAAACGCCGCGAGGTACGTCGTCAGCATCGCTCCCCCGCCAATCACGAGTGCGGCGCCTGCGAACGTCATCAGGTCGAACGGGCTGACACGATATAAGAGAGTGGACAAGCCCCGCGCCGCGGCGCTGCCGAGACCGAGACCCACGGCCAGGCCGACGATGGTCAACGCCATTCCATGGCCCAGAATCCTCCGCGCGAGTTGCCTTGGAGATGCGCCGAGCGCCGAGCGAATCGCAAGCTCCCGCCGCCGCTCGGCAACGAGCGTCGTCAGTGTGGCGAGCAGGCCGACAAAGGCCACACCGACTGCCAGCAGACCAAAGCCGACCGCCGGCAGGGCGCGAACTCGACGATTCGCGATCGATTGGGCCATTGCATCTTCCAGCAACTGCACCTCCGGAACAGGCACCGTGGAATCGAGTGCTTGAGCCGTGCGCCGTATGTCGGCGGCCAGTCGCGTCGGATCGCCGGCGGTTCGAACAACCAGGTAGCCACTCCCGAAGGGACGGAGACCCCATGGGATGTAGATCGCACTGGTCGCGGGCGAATCCAGTCCCTCGGTACTTGATATCCCGAACGACGCCGACCACCCTTGGGTTTGCCGTCATTCCAAAGACCGACGGCAGTCGAGATATGGTCCGCCCCACCGGGTCTTCGGCTGCAAAGTAGAAACGCGCGGCCGATTCGCTCAAGATCACCACCGCCGCTCCGGACCCGGCGTCAGCGGCGTCAAAGTCCCGGCCGCCGACAAACTGCGCGCCCATCGCTCGAAGATAACCCGGAGTAGCGGAACCAACCTTCATGAACCGGCGCTCCTTGCTGTCGTCGGAGACGAAGTCGACGGCCATGGTGACCAGCGCCGGGCGCGGCGGCAGATTCGTTCCGAACCCTGCGTGCTGGACGCCTGGCATTGCTCGAACGCGCTCGAGCAGGAGGGTCACGAACGACTCACGTCCGCTCCCGCGAAACAGCACCGTGTCCGAGAGCACGACCTTCGCCTCGACCACGCCCCTGGGCTGAACCCCGTGATCTTCCTGCGTCAGGACCGACACCGTGCGGGCCAGCAATCCGGCTCCGATCAACAACACGCATGAAAGGGCGATCTGCGCGACGACCAGCGCAAAGCGGACGCGCCAGGCGCGAGGACTCGAGGTAGTATTCGCGCGCAGGAACGGGCTGACGTCAGCCCGAGCCGCATGCCACGCCGGCACCATTCCACAGAGCACCGTCACGGCTATTGTCAACACGGCTGTGGCTGTGGCAACGGGGAGCCCCACGTCGACGCGATGAAGCCCTGAAATAGTGCCGGAGGCCAGCTTCAGAAACACCTCGAGTGTGGCGGCTCCCACCGCCATCCCTACTAGTGACGCCATCATCGCTATCAGCAACGTCTCGACGCCGACACCGCGGACGAGCTGAGCTGCCGTTGCGCCAAGCGCCATGCGCGCAGCGAGCTCCCGCTGGCGGGCGACATCGCGGCCGATGAACAGCGTGGCCACATTCGCGCAGGCGACGAGCAGTACCAGCATCGAACCAGCGAGCACGACCATCAGCAACTGGCCCATGCCTCCGACGACCGACTCACCAAGAACTGCGATCGTGACGGTGTCGCTGCTCTTGGGGTTGAGCTCGAGGCGTACTCGGTCTGCATCGTCGCGGACTTGAGCGAGCGTCACTCCCGGCTTGAGACGCGCCACGATCCGTGAGTACCCCGAGCCTTCCGGCCTGGCGTCCGGCTTCAACACCTGCGACGGCAGCCATAGACCGGTCTGATCGTCAGGGAAAGCGAAGTCGAACGGCATGATTCCATTGATCGTCCGGCTCCTGTCACTGACTGACAAGACGGCGCCCACCGCGGCCAAGGGCGCCTCGCGCAGAATCTGACTCGCCGCCCGCCCGCCGACCACGGCTTCCGCGGTGTCGGCGCCGACGCGCGCGGACCCGAATTCAGCTGGCGTCCCCAGTACCTCGAAGAACCGGTCCGTGACGAGCGCAGCGGGCACGACGGTGGCGTGCTCACCCGACCGGACAGTGACCTCACGCCTGCAGTACGCGGCCGCCACGTCGACGGTCCGCAGCCGAGGCAACCAATCTCGAAGCGCTCGTGGCGAGAATCCCTGGTCATTGCCATCAGCGAAGAGCAAGTTCAGGACGACGACCCTCGAGGGTTGCCGGTACGGGAGAGGGCGAATGAGAATGCCGTAGGCCACCGCGAACGACGCGACGTTCACGCCAATGCCGAGCGCCAGGGTCACAACCGCGAGGGCGGTGAACGCCGGGCTCTTGCGCATGACACGAAGGGCATAGCGCGCGTCCTGCCGGATGGCCTCGATCGACTGCCTGCTCATGTCTCGGATCGCGTCGTTACCCTGTGTCGCCTGCAGTATACTGACGCGCCATGCAGGCGACAGAAGCACTTACTTGGCCGACATGGGCACCGATCGCCGTGGCAGCCGCGCTGATCGCCGGCGCAGGCGCATCGATCACCGGTCAGCCGAATCCCTACACCACGATCGAAAAATGGGGTCAGTTGCCGGACGGCAGAGCGTGGGGCTCGACCAGCGCCGTCGACGTCGCGCCGAACGGCCACGTCTGGGTCGCCGAGCGCTGCGGCGCCAACACCTGCGCCGGCTCGAACGTGCCGCCCATCCTCGAGTTCGATCCGTCGGGCAAACTGCTCAAGACCTTCGGCGCAGGACTGATGGTCTTCCCGCACGGCTTTCATATCGACAGAGACGGCAACATCTGGGTGACCGACGGCCAAGGTAAGGACGGCAAGGGGCACCAGGTCTTCAAGTTCAGCCCCGAGGGCAAGATCCTGCTGACGCTCGGCAAGGCCGGCGTCGCCGGCGCGGGGCTGGACGAGCTCAATCAGCCGTCCGATGTGGTGGTCGCGCCAAACGGCGATATCTTCGTGGCCGACGGACACGATGCCGGCTCGAACATGCGCATCATGAAGTTCACAAAGGACGGAAAGTTCATCAAGACCTGGGGCAAACCCGGTGCGGCGCCCGGCGAGTTCAGCGTCCCGCACGGCCTGGCGTTCGATTCCAAGGGGCGGCTGTTCGTCGCCGATCGCGCGAACAACCGGCTGCAGATCTTCGACCAGGACGGAAAGTTCATCGACGAGTGGAAGCAGTTCAGCCGGCTGAGCGGCATCTATATCGACAGGAACGACATCCTCTACGGCGCTGATTCCGAGTCGAACACCAAGCGCAACCCGGGCTGGAAGCGGGGCATCCGGGTCGGCAGCGTGCGCGACGGCAAGGTGACGGCCTTCATACCCGACCCTGAGGAAAAGCCGGACGCCTCTGCGACGAGCGGCGCCGAAGGCGTGGCCGCCGACGCGCAAGGCAACATCTTCGGGGCCGAAGTCGGCCCGAAGATGATCAAGAAGTACGTGAGGCAGTAACGCCGGCGCGTTACCGCTTCTTCTTGCCGGATTTCTCCCAGCCTTCTTCCCAGCCTTCTTCCCAGCCTTCTTCAGGCGCGAGACATCGGGCACGTCCTCGCCGAGCGCCGTCGCCAGATCTATCTGGTGCTCCTGTTCCTGGCGCAGGATCTCGCGGATGTCCTCAGCGATCGCGTACTCCTGCAGCGCTTCGCACTGCTTCAGGCGCTCGCGGTAGTTCCTGACGGTGTCGTTCTCGTTCTCGAGGTCGGCCCTCAGCATCACCTCGGCCTTGTCGCTGAGCACGACCGGCTTCGCGCTCCCGGTCGGCATCCCGCCGAGGTAGTCGATGTGGCGCGCAATGGTGATCGCGTGCTGCAGCTCCTCGCCCGCGTGCACTTCCAGCTCCGCGGCGATGTTCATGTAGGCGGCGCCCTTGAGCGCCTGCGAATAGACGACGTAGGCGATGATCGCCTGGTATTCCCTGGCAAGGTCCTCGTTCAAACGATCGATCAATTCTTCCCGTGTGATGACCTCATCTGCCATGTGTGAAGCTCCCTTTCCTCAGAAGTGTAGGTCGAGTGCCGTCCGACCAGCTCAGCCACGGCCGACCATCGAGTAAAGTAACAACGTCCGGCGACGGTTCAGATTCCATGCAAAGGCGCGTCCTCATCTACGCGATCGTCATCGCGGCATCGGTTGCCGCGATTGCCGGGTTGCTGCAGCTCGGAGAGACATGGTTCCCGGCCTCGCAGGTCACGAACGTCGGCGGCACGGCTGTCGCGGCGCCGCTCGACGCTCTTCGGCGCCCGCTCGCCCTGCTCATCATCCAGCTGCTGGTCATCGTCCTTGCGACGCAGGCGGTGGGCGGCCTCGCTGCCCTCGCTGGGTCAACCGGCGGTCATCGGAGAGATTGCCGCCGGTCTGCTGCTCGGCCCATCGCTCGTCGGCCAGATCTGGCCGGCCGGCTTTGCGTTTCTCTTTCCCGAGTCATCGCTCGACATCCTGCGGCTGCTGAGCCAGGTCGGCGTCATCCTCTTCATGTTCAGCGTCGGGCTGGATGTCGACGTGACCCACCTCCGGCAGCGCGCGCCGATCGCCATCGCCGTCAGCCACTTCAGCATCGTCGTTCCGTTCGTGCTCGGCGTCGCGGTCGCGCTCGCGCTCTTTCAGCACTATGCCCCGGCCGGACGTGCCCTTTCACTCGTTCGCGCTCTTCATGGGCATCGCGCTCAGCATCACGGCATTTCCGGTGCTGGCGCGCGTCATCGAGGAGCGCGGCCTGACTCGAAAACGCCGCTCGGCACGACGGCGCTCGCCTGCGCGGCCGTCGACGATGTGACGGCGTGGTCGCTGCTGGCCGATGGTCGTGACGCTCGTGACCGCAGGAGGCGTCGGGGCAACCCTCGCCTTCATGGTGTCCGCGCTCGGCATCTTCATGGCCGTCATGGTGTGGCTGGTGAGGCCATGGCTCGAGCGATGGTTCGAAGAATCGCGCGGACCCCTGTCGCGCGGACTGACGGCACACGTGCTCGTAGTGCTGCTGGGCTCGGCGCTCCTGACCGAAGTCATCGGCATCCACGCGCTCTTCGGGGCGTTTCTCGCCGGCGCGATCATGCCGCCAGGCCAGGAGCTTCGACAGCAGCTGCGCGAGCGGCTCGAGAGCCTCAGCTCGGTTTTCCTGCTGCCGATCTTCTTCGCCTATACCGGCCTGCGGACCGAGATCGGCCTGCTGAACGACGCCGCGAGCTGGGCGGTGTGCCTGGGCATCATCCTGACGGCCATCGCAGGCAAGCTGCTCGGCAGCATGCTGGCCGCGCGCTGGTCCGGATCGAGCTGGCACGACGCATTCGTGCTCGGCGCGCTGATGAACACGCGCGGCCTGATGGAGCTCGTCGCCCTCAACGTCGGCTACGACCTCGGCATCCTCTCGCCGCACATGTTCACGATGCTGGTCGTGATGGCGCTCGTCACGACAGCGATGACCGGGCCGCTCATCGATCTCGCCTCGTCGACGGATGCGCGACGCGCGGGCAGCGGGGCGAGGCGATAGACGCAGTGCTGAATGCTGAGTGCTGAATGCCGAAGGGAATTACGAACTTCAGCATTCAATTCAGCATTCAGCATTCAGCAATTTCAGAAGTCTGCCCTGGCGCAGACAATAGACGGCGAGCTTATCGACAGAAATGCGAGATTCACTCAATAAAACAGACATTTCGCGGCCACTACGTGGCGACGTTCTTGCGTCACGTGCGACCATGTCAGTCGATCTCCTGATCGGTCGCGGCCTGGCCTTCTGCGTTCATCCGACGGCGGCGTGGCGGGTGCTCTCGACCCCGGGGCGTGCGTTCGTCGTCGCGGCCTACGCCGGCGCGGCGTATGTGGCCGTACTCGGCGTGCTGTTGCTGGTCTAGGCTCGCGCGCGCAGTAGCGCTCGGACGGCAGCGATCTCGTCGCCGTTGACCGTGTGGCCCATCCCCCGGTAGATCCGCTCATCCACCTCCGCCTTCATCGTCCGCAGCACTGCGGCTGACTCGCGCACGCGCTCGACGGGAATATGCGCGTCGACGTCGCTGCATCCGAGGAACACCGGGGTCGCGTCGAGCGAGCCCGGATAGACGCGCGGAGTGCCTGGAGGACCAATCAGCCCGCCGCTCAGGCCGATCACCGCGGCATATCGCCGGGGGTTGCGCGCCGCGAACTCGAGCGTGAGGCACGCGCCCTGCGAGAAGCCCAGAATCGCCACGCGCTCGGAGGCCACCCCCTCGTCGCCGAGCGACTGGACGAGCCCGCCAATGATGCGGAGCGCCGATGTCAGCCACGGCTCGTTCTGCGGGATCGGCGAGAGAAACGAGTACGGATACCACGTGCTGCCGGCGGCCTGCGGCGCCAGATAGGCCACATCGGCCGTCGCAAACTCGCGGGCGAGACCGAGGATGTCCTCCGCCGACGCGCCGCGGCCATGAATCAGGACCGCGGACAGGCGCGCGTCCTGCGGCCGGGGACCGAGGCGAAGCACAGGTTGACCGGCGTGAGGGTCGGCAACAGGCGTGGTCATGAGTATGAGGATACCCGGATCGCGGATCGTCTGGCTCGTTCGGGAATGGACGGGCCGCGGATCGCGGATCACGTTTTCACGGTTTCACGGGACGCGGATTATCGCGGATCACGAAAACTTTACGGGACGCGGATCACGCGGACTTGCGCAGAGCTCGGCGCTCACTCTGAGAAATGCGAGTGCCGTGTGATTCGCGTCTGGTAGAACGCTGATCCGCGTGATCCGCGTCCCGTGAGACCCGTGATCCGCGTAATCCGCGTCCCGTGAGACCCGTCGATCCGCGTAATCCGCGTCTCCGTGAAACCCGTGATCCGCGTAATCCGACGTCCCGTGAAACCCGTGATCCGCGCAATCCGCGTCCCGTGAAACCCAGAATCCGCGAAATCCGCGTCCCGTGAGAACCCGTGATCTGCGTAATCCGCGTCCCCGTGAGACCCGTGAATCCGCGCCCGGGGCAGCAGCGATCAGCGCTTGAGGGCCGCCACGGTCTCGGTCGCCTTGTCCAACAGGAATCCGAGATCGCTGTTGCAGCTGAAGAGCCGCAGACCGCGGCCGGTCCATGGCTTCGCGAGCTCGAGCGATCGCATGTGGATGCCGGGCGCGATGCCGGCGCGATCGCAGCGGTCGCGAACCGTTTCGACGGCGGCGACAAACTGCGGGTGATCGAACTGTCCGGGTACCCCGAGCGAGATGGACAGATCGCCGGGACCGATAAGCACCGCGTCGATGTTCGGCACCGCGAGGAGATCGTCGATCCGCTCGAGCGCCGTGCGCGTTTCGATCTGCAGCACCACGAGCACGTTCGCGTTCACGTGCGCGATGGCATCGGGAATGGACACCGGCTCGTAGTTGAGATGCGGCGCGGCGAGGCCGAAGCCGCGCGTGCCCATGGGCGGAAACCGCGTCCAGCTGACGGCCTTCGCCAGAAGCTCGGGCGACTCGACGCGAGGGAGCAGCACGCCCTCGGCGCCGCAATCGAGCGCCCTGGCGATCAGCGCGTACTCCAGGTCGGCCACGCGCACGATCGGACAGAGTCCGACGCCGGTCGCCACGCGCATCAGATCCTGCAGCGTCTCGAAGCCGAAGGCCCCGTGTTCGGCGTCGAAGAAGACCCAGTCGAGCCCGGCGGCCGCGAGCGCCCGGACGGCATCCGGCGATCGGAGCTGAAAACAACTGCAGCCGAGCTGCACCCGGCCCTCCTTGAGGGCCTGCTTCACTGTGTTGACGCGCATCGGGTGGGAATCATACACGTGTTGGTCGAGCCGTGTTCAATTGGCGATTCGTCACCAGGGCCACGACCCCTTCACGATGAACCCGATGAAACGATGGTCACGAAGGCACTGGAACCGTCAGCATTCATCGTGAGCATCCTGCCAGAGTCATCGTGCGTGGGCCGGCCGCTAGTTCCGAACGGCGGGACAGATGTGAGGCTGTTGGGTAAAATACCGTCCATGAAACGTCTGTCACATCTCGCGCTTGGAACGGCCGTCGGAGTCTGTCTGGTTGGCGTGGCTTCGCTTGCGGCGGATTGGCCGAACTGGCGGGGACCGAACGCCAGCGGCGTCGCGCCCGACCGGACACTGCCGATCAAGTGGAGCGCAACCGAGAACGTCGCGTGGAAGGCACCGATTGCCGGCGCCGGCGTCTCGACGCCCATCGTGAGCGGCGATCGCGTCTATGTCACGTCGCAGATCGGCGCCGGCGTGAGGCGCGAGGGCAACCACCCTCGCCTCGTGCAGGGCGCCGACGCCGCGGCCCAGGGCGAGACGGCGCTCGGCGTCGCGGCCGCAGGCGTCGATCCCTCGAAAACCTACTTCGTCGTCGAGGCGTTCGGCCGCGCCGACGGTAAGCGCGTGTGGGAACGGCGAATCGAGGCGACAGGCGATCTGACGCCGGTGCACGACAAGCACAACCTCGCGACGCCCAGCCCGGTCACCGACGGCACGCTGGTGTTCGCCTGGTTTGGGACCGGACAGGTCGTCGCGCTCGATCGCACCGGCGCGGTGGCATGGCAGCGGCACCTGGCCAAAGAGAACGGCGCCTTCGACATCCAATGGGGGCACGGCAGCTCGCCCGTGCTCTACGGCGATCTACTGATCCTGCTGTGCGACCAGCCGGCCCGTTCGTACCTCCTCGCCCTCGACAAGACGACGGGCAAGGATCGGTGGAAGGCCGACCGCGGCCAGGGACGATCGTCCTACAGCACACCGCTCGTCGTCGAAGGCGCGTTCGGCGCCGAGGTCATCGTCAACTCCACCGAGCGCATCGACGCGTACGACGGGAAGACGGGAGCGTTCCTCTGGCACACAGGCGAAACCAGCCGCTTTGCGGTGCCGTCCCCGGTCTTTCACGAGGGCGTGATCTACGCCAGCCGCGGCTATCGCAGCGGGCCCTACATGGCGATCAAGCCCGGCGGGCGCGGCGACGTCACCTCGACGCAGACGGTCTGGCGGATCGCCACGGGCGCGCCGTATTGCTCGTCGCTGCTGTACTACGACCGCGTCGTCTACATGGCGAACGACGTCGGCGTGCTGACGGCCGTCGATGCGGCCACGGGCGAACGCGTCTGGCAGGAGCGTGTGGATGGCGTCTTCTCGGCCTCGCCGGTCGGCGGCGGCGGCCACGTGTATTTCGTGAGCGAGAACGGCGAGACGGTGGTGCTGAAGGTCGGCAGCGCGCCGCAAGTCGTGGCCCGAAACGCGCTCGGCGAGCGCGCCGTGGCGTCGCCGGCAATCTCGAACGGTCAGATCTTCATCCGCACCGACAAGCACGTGTTTGCGATCGGACGACTTTAGGACGCTTCGGCCTTGCGGCGGCGCGGCTCTGCGTGCCGCTCCGAGGTCCCAGCGATGGCCGCCAGGTCGCGTGCGAACGTGGTGTCGCCGTCGGTCTCGAGAACGGCCGCGATACGATCGTCGAACAGCGTCGCCGCCGCCGAGCCCTCGAGCGCCGCGCGCTGGGCGTAGAGCTGGCGCGCGCACTCGATCGTGTCCTTCAGCCTCGACCGCCGCTCTTCGTCGCTCTTTTCCGCCTGGATGTCGGCGCTGTACATCTCCTGCGCTTCCTGCAGAAGCATGGCCGCGTAGTCGCGCAGCTCGTTGAGCATCTTGAGCTCCTGCGACAGCCGCATCAGGAGCACACCGGCGGTGCGCACCATCAGCTTCGCGAACCCGATGCTCGCGTCGTGGCCGGCGGGCCCGCGGTCCGAGACGGGCTGATCGGAGTCGGCGTAGACGACCGCCAGCGTCTCGCCCTGGAAGGCAATGGGCATCGCCAGGGCGACGGTCGGAGTGCCTCCGAACGGCGCGCGGCTGCTGTCGGCGAGCTCGCCTCCCATCAACTGCTCGAAGCTGCCGGAGCTGGCCGCGCGCGTGATGAGCGAATCCACGTTCAGAGGCAGCACGAGCTTGGTGACGTCCGTCGTCTCGTCGAAGCCGATCTGATCTTCGCCCTCGAGCCGATTGGCCTTCACCCGGAAGAGCGCGACGCGTGAGAACTCGCCCGCCAGATGGCGCACGAGCGCCGCAAAGAGATCGGTGACCGTCGTCTTGTCGGCGAGTTCGTCGACCGCCTGGGCGGAGGTGTCGAGCAGCGATCCCATCCGCGCCACGTCGTCGCGCAGCGCGCTGGCATCGGCGAACGCGTCGCCAGAATCCTGGCCCGACGGCCGCGAACCCGACTCCGCGCGCAGGGCCTGTGCCGCATCGTTGGCTTCGCCGAGCGAACGTTCGAGCTGCCGGACCTGCTCTTCCTTCGCGGCCTGATTGCGCTCGAGCGTCTGGATCCGCGCGCGGCTGGCGTCGAGCTGCGCGGTGATCGCCTCGCGCTGCGTGCGCGCGGCGTCCAGCTCGGCATGCGCCGCGCTCAGGTCCGCCGCGAGTGTCCCGTTCTCGGCCGCGTTGGCGTCGAGCTGCATGCCGAGACGCGCAGCCTGGGCGACCGACGCGTCGAGGAGCGCGCGGACGTCGGCCAAATCCTTCTCGGCCGCCGCAACAGCCGTCGACTGCCGGCGGCACTCGGCTTCGGCCTCCATGCGGGCCGCGTCGACGTTGGCGTGCGCCTCGATGGCGGCATCGAGATCGCGGTCGACGGCGTCAGCCCGCTCGGTCTCCCGGCGGAGATCGGCGCGCAGCCCTTCGGCCTGAGCCCTGGCGTCGGTGAGCTCGGTCCGAAGGCCTTCGATCTGTCCGTGCGCGTCGGTGAGCTCGCCACGGATCGCATCGCCCTGCGTGCGCGCGTCGGCCAGGTCGCCACGAAGGACATCGATCTGGCCATGAGCGCCGGCCAGTTCACCGCGGACGGCCTCGGTCTGCGCGTGGGCCTCCGCGAGGGACGCGCGGTGCGCTTCGGCTTGTGTCTCGGCTTCGGCGAGGTCCGCAAGCAGGACGTCGGCCTGTGCCTGGACTTCCACCAGTGAGGCCGACAGGCGTTCGCCACGCTCGCGCTCGCCGCGCAGCTCTTCGTGCGCGGCCTCGAGCGCGGACTGCGAGTCGGCGCGCATCTGTTCGGCGGCGGTGTGAGCCGCGTTCAGGCGCTCGTTGAGATCCGTGGCCTCACCGCGAGAGGCGTCCAGCTCGCCCGACAGCCGTGCTGCGTCGGCAACCGTGGCATCGAGCAGCCCGCGGCTCTCGCCGAGGTCCTTTTCCGCGGCCGCGCGGGCCGCCGTCTGCTTCCGGACTTCGGCCTCTGCTTCGATGCGAGCG
Organism: uncultured Acidobacteriota bacterium; assembly: GCA_963776315.1. Classification (GTDB taxonomy): domain Bacteria; phylum Acidobacteriota; class Vicinamibacteria; order Vicinamibacterales; family 2-12-FULL-66-21; genus DATBJJ01. The sequence goes on along the minus strand of CAVZMJ010000015.1, from coordinate 77,548 downwards.
GCATCGACGTGCGCGTGGGCCTCGATAGCCGCATCGAGATCGCGGTCGACAGCCTCGGCTCGTTCGGTTTCTTTCAGGAGCTGTTCCCGGAGTGTCTCGGCGTGTGCCTGCAGCTCGCTGAGCGCCCCCGACAGGCGCTCGTTGTCGGCGCGCTGACGGCCGAGCTCGTCCTGCACCCCTTCGAGGACCGCCTGCGCTTCCTTCTGGACTTTCTGGGCCGCGACCTTCGCGGCCGTGCCGGAGGCGGTGTTCAGACGGCGAATCAGCTCCTGCACGTCCTCGTTGGCCTCAGGCGTGGCGGAGCCGCCGTCTTCTATCCCTCGAGTGGCGGCGTCGAGGGCGTCACGAAGACTGCGGAGATGCTGGACGGATGCCTCTGCCTGGCTGGCCAGCAGCCGGCTGAACAGGGCGGCCGTTTCCTTTGCGGCGTAGTCGCGGAATTCCATCGGGTACGGTTGATTGGAGTGGACCTGCAGGCCTTGCAACCGCGGGACCGGGCCAGACTCGCGAAAAAGTGGGCTTTTCTGAGAATCGGCTCACCTGCGCCGTAACGGTTTGGTCGGGCGTCGCGACCGTTTTGTAACCGGGTCACTGCGCCAATCGAACTCTCGCGACGACGGGGAAGTGGTCCGAAGGATACCGATCGTTCCGGCTCGTCCGCACGATGTCGGCGGCAAACACCTCCGTTCCGGGCTGGATGAGCACGTAGTCGATCTTGTCGCCGCCGGTCGCACCGAACTTGAACGCCGTAAACGTGCCGACCGTGGTGTCGTCGGGATGCCGAACCCGGAAGGTGTCGATGAAGGCGGCCGAGGGATCGCCGGGGCCCCGCCCGACCAGCACCGGCAGCGCCGGGTTGCGCTCGCCGACGTTGAAGTCCCCGGTGACGACCACCGGCTCTTTTCCGAACGCCCGCGCCTCGATGCGCTGCTTCAGCAGCGCCGTGCTGCGCTCGCGCGACGGCTGCGATTCGTGGTCGAGATGCAAGTTGAAGTGATAGAAACCGCGGCCGTCGCGATCGACGAAACGGGCCCACGTCGAGATCCGCGTGATGTTGTTGCCCCAGGACTTCGACCCGGGTACCGACGGCGTGTCGGAGAACCAGAAGGTTCCCGCCTCTGCGACGCGCAGCCGATCCTTCCGGAAGAGGATCGCCGAGTACTCCCCGGCCCGCGCCGCGTCGTCCCGCGCCGACACCCACCACGGCGTAGATCGGCACGGCCGCGACGATCTCGTCGATCTGAGAAGCGAGCGCCTCCTGCAGGCCGACGAGATCCGCATCCTGCTCGCGGACGACGTCGAACAGCATCTCGCGCCGCGCCGTCCAGTGATTCTCGCCATCCTTGGCCGGTGCCATATCGGATGTTGAAGGACATCACGGTGAGCGGACTCACGCGGCGCGAATGCGTCGCCTGTGGTCGACGGGACCGTCGTGCGCAGGTACCCTGGTCGCAAACTCGCGGCGAAGTAGTCGAGGCGCGACATGTATCGGGCAGCACGCCGAGGTGAACACAACTGGCAAGGCGCGGCGGGCTGCATCGATAGATGCCAGTTGCCGGACCTCTCGACCACCGCAACCGAGTCATCGCCGGTCCCGACAACGCGTTCGCCGTGACTGATGACGTGCGTGGCCCCGCCACCGGCCAGACCATGCAGCGACCGCCGGTCACGGAGGTCACCCGTGACGACCTCGGCACCGCCCTCCTCGAAGACTGCGCCCGCTCGCGGCGGCGCGTCAGCACGCGAACCCGCTCGCCGCGCGCGAGCAGGCGTCGGGCGATGGCGCTCCCCAGGACACCAGTGCCCCCGGCCACCAGAATCATGACGAGATAGTCAGTACAATCTGCCGTCCTAGCGCTTGACCCATGGCCCGAGTCGACTCCCCACGCGTCCTCAACATCGCCGATCTGCGGCTGCTGGCCAAGCGCCGCCTGCCGCGGGTGGCGTTTGATTACATCGACGGCGGCGCGGACGGCGAGGTCACGCTGCGCGAGAACTGCCGGATCTTCGACGACGTGCTGTTCAGACCGCGATGTGCCGTATCGGCGCCGGCGGACCTGCGGACAAAAGTGCTCGGCCACGACCTTGCGCTCCCCTTCGCGCTCGCGCCGGTCGGCAGCAGCCGGATGTTCTATCCGCGCGGCGAAGTCGTCGCCGCGGGCGCCGCAGGCGAAGCCGGAACCGCTTACACGCTGTCGACGCTCTCGGGATGCCGCGTCGACGAAGTCGGCGCCGGAACGAAGGGGCCGCTCTGGTATCAGCTCTATCTCGTCGGCGGACGCGACGTGGCAACGGCCGGCCTCGAGCGCGCCATGAAGGCGGGCGCCTCCGCGCTCTTCGTCACGATCGACACGGCCGTCGCCGGACTGCGCGAGCGGGACTTCAGGAACGGCACCAAGGAACTGCTCACCCGCAACCCGTGGACGATGCTTCCTTTCGTGCATCAGTTTCTCCTTCGCCCGCGGTGGCTCGCCGGCTTCATGGGCGACGGCGGACTGATGAACTTCCCCAATGTCGTACTGAAGGATGGGCCGATGTCGTACGCCGACGTCGGCGCGGCACTCGAGCAGTCGACGGTCTGCTGGGCCGATCTCCGCTGGATTCGCGAGGTCTGGAAAGGACCGATTGTCATCAAGGGACTGATGATCGGCGACGACGCCCGCCGCGCCGTGGACGAAGGCGCACAGGGCGTCGTCGTGTCCAATCACGGCGGACGCCAGCTCGACTGCGTTTACCCGACGCTGCGCGCGCTGCCCGAGGTCGTCGCAGCGGTGAACGGCCAGTGTGAAGTCCTGCTCGACGGCGGCATCCGCCGCGGCACCGATGTCGCGAAGGCGTTGTGCATGGGCGCGCGCGCGGTGCTCATCGGCCGCGCATATGCCTACGGGCTTGGCGCCGGGGGCCGCGCGGGAGTGTCGCGCGCCATCCAGATTCTGCGCGCGGACCTGGTTCGGGCGCTCAAGCTGCTCGGCTGCCCGTCAGTCGGAGAGCTCGACGAGTCCTACGTGACCTACCCGGCGGAGTGGCGCAGCCATGCGTCGCAGCGAACTGAGTACGCGACCGTCAAGTAGTACTGCACGGACGACGACGCAATCGCGAAGACGTCGAAGACCGCGACGATCGGGAAGAAATACCAGTCGGGCTTCGTGAACATCGTGAGCTTCGCGACGCTTCGTGATTGAAGTCTTGACGCTTCCGGCCTACTTGAAGAACGGCCCTAGCGAGATGTAGAAGCGGCCGCCGCCCTGGAACCCGATGCTGCCGCCGACGAATACCGGCCCGAGCAGCGTCTCGAGGATCGCTCCCCCGGTGATGTCGCTCTTCCAGTCCTGGTTGTCCCAGTCGTTGAACGCCGACCCGCCTTCGACCCAGGCGCCGAGAAAGATGCTGCCGCCGAGCACGTCCGGCATGCGGCCGACGCCTCTCAGATACCCGCCACCGAACAGCAGGTAGTTGTCTCCTCGCAACTGATCGTTGTTGAACGAGCCGAGCCGCAGCGGACCGCCGAGCGAAAAGTCGTTGACGAGCGGATCTTCTCCGAACGAGCTCCCCGCTTCGCCGATGACGAAGACGCGATCGCCGCCACCTCGGACGCGGCGGAACCATGAAGTCCTCACCTCGCCGCTTGTGAACGACTGCGGGCTCTCGAACTCGACGTCGTCCAGGGTACTGCTCGCGGTTGGCGCCTCGAAGTACTGCCGGAGGGTCGAGCGAAGGCGGAAGCCTCGGGTTGGGACCAGCGGGCTCGTCTGCGTGTCAATCGCGAAGTCCAGGTGCGCATACTGCTCGCTGCCATCGACGTCGGGCAGATCGGGGGCACCGACCCGCCGTCGCCCCTTGTAGTCTGTGATGTCGTACCCGAGCCGCACCTCGGAGTTGCGTCCGAAGTCGCTCCCGATGTCGAGGCCGGCACCAAACTGCCTGATACGGTACTCGGCCACGAAGATATCGTCCTGATACAGGTTCCGGCCGCGCCGGTCGAAGTAGACCCGCGGTGCCACGAACATCGGCGTGGTCCCGATGGGCTTGACGACTTCGGCCCCCAACAGCTGCGTGGTGCCCAGCACGAAGTTCAGCCTCGTCTCCGACCCCACACCCAGCAGGCCGTAATGGAGCACCCGGCCGGCCAGGTTCACGGCGAAGTTCGTCGAATCGATGTTGTTGAGGTCCAACCCGATCATCAGAAACGGCGGGCCATAAGTCTTCTGGCGCACGCCAATCTGGAGTGACGTTGGCGTGGGACGGTCGGTGACCTCGTAGGTCAAGTACTCGAAGCGATCGCTTCCGGTGACTTCGAGGATCTGCCGCGCGATCTCGTCTGGCTGCACGGGCTTGTTGAGCACCGGACTCAGCGCCTTGCGAATCTCGGCCTCGACTCGCGGCGAGATGGGCGTGCCGAGCGGCTGGAAGGTGAGCTGGGTCGGCACTGCCGCCCCGCGGCGACGCTTTGCCTCCCGGGCTGCCTGGAAGGCCGCGTGCGCCTCCGAACCGATCGCATACGCCTGCAGCTTGCTCTCGACCGCCGCCGCCGCCTTGTAGCCGCGGTCGGTCAGCTCGTCGGCCTGTCGCCATGATGTCGACGACAGACCCTTCAAATCCGGGTCGATGATGATGTTCGCGGCCGCGAGCGACCGTCGGGTGGTGGTGGTCATCATCGTGTCGATGGTCTTGCCCAGCAGCGCGAACAACGACGCCGTCTGCTTCTTTTCGTCGCCGACGTCGGCCCCCACATCGACGGCAATCACGATGTCGACGCCGAACTCACGCGCGACGTTGGCGGGAACGTTGTTCAGCACGCCTCCGTCGACGAGCAGCCAGTCGTCCCAGTTCACTGGCGCGAACACGCCTGGAATCGACATCGTCGCGCGCATCGCGCGCGCGAGCGGCGGCCGGCCGAGGACGATGACCTCGCCTTTGCGCAGGTCGGTCGCCACCGCGCGGTACGGAGTCGGCAGATCGTCGAAGGACTGCAGGTCGCCGTATGGCAGGGCGATGCGATCGAGCATCAGGGCCACCTGCTGCCCCGGGTTGAGGGCACCCGGCAACGACACGCCGCCTTTGAGCCCGAATTCCAGCTGTGACGGAAAGTCGCGCTTGTCTTGTTTGCGGCGGAACGTCTTGTATCTATAGGGAGAGTCGGACAGGAACATCAGGTCCCAGTCCGCCGTCTTCATGAGCTCCTTGATCTCGGCCGGCGTCATGCCTGACGCATACGCGCCGGCGACGAGGCCGCCCATGCTGGTCCCGACGATGAAATCGATCGGGATGTGATGCTCCTCGAACCACTCCGAGCACGCCGACGTGCGCGATGCCGCGGGCGCTGCCGCCCCCGAGCGCCAGCCCGATTCTCGGGCGCGTCTGGACTTGCGGGCCGCCTGACTGGGCCCGCGCAGAACCCGCTCCGAGCACGACGAACACGATCAGGACGACAATCCGGCTGAATACGCTCTGCATGAACATCGTCACTCTGCGCGCAACGCGATGATGGGATCGATGCGGCTGGCGCGGCGCGCCGGCAGCCACACCGCGAGGAAGGCGACCGCGGCAAGCACTATCGGCATGCCGATGAAGACCATCGGATCCCGAGCCTGAACGCGAAAGAGGAACGTCTCGACGAATCGTGACAAGACGAACGCGGCGCCGAGGCCGAGCACGAGGCCGATGACCGCGAGCAGCATCCCCTGCCGGACGATCATGTTCTTGACGGTGCTGGTCGGCGCGCCGAGCGCCAGCCTGATGCCGATCTCCTGCGTGCGCTGCTCGACCGAATACGCCATCAGCCCGTAGATGCCGATCGCCGCGAGCAGCAGCGCGCAGGCGCCGAAGACGGTCATCAGCCACATGTTGAACTGCTGGCGGGACGTCGACCGCGACACGACTTCGTTCATGGTCCGCACGTTCGACACCGGAAGCCCGCTCGCCTGCCGCAGCTGCTCCTGCACGGCCTCGCTGACCGACCTCGGTTCGACCTGCGGTCCGGACGACCCACGAGATTGGTGTCAGGTTGACGTTGAGCGCGTTGGCCGCATCGGGCACCTGTGCCTGCGGGACGTACATCATGGGACCGGGATCGTTTTCAAGCCCACCATTCCGAATGTCGCCGACGATGCCGATGATTTGGCGTTCAGGATCCTGGGCAAATTCGCGCATCGCGCGACCGATTGCGAGGCGATCGGTCAACGGATCGGCGTCTTTCCAGAGCTCTCGCGCCAGCGTCTCGTTAATGATGACGACGCCCGGTGCCGCTTTGGTATCGCGGTCGGTGAATGCGCGACCGCGCTTGATTGGAATCTTGAAGACGTCGAAGTAGCCGGGCGAAATCGTAACCCAATTGCCGCCGCCGTGGGAGCGGTCGTCTGCGGGCAGCGGTCGACCAACGATCACGAACCCCAGACCATATCCCCCTGTCAACGGCACGCAGCATGTGGCGCTGGCGGCGACGACGCCCGGCACTGACAGCACCCGTTCGACGCCGTCGTGGACCATCTGCTCGACGCCCGCGGCCGTTTGGAATCGCGGACCGGTCAGCGACATCCGCATCGTCAGCACGTTGCTGGCGTCGAAGCCCGGGTCGACCCGGCCGAGAGCCACCGCCGTGCGGATCAGGAGCGCCGAGCCGACGAGCAGGATCAGGGCAAGTGCGACTTCGAGGACAACGAGCACCGACCGCGCCTTGTTCTGGCGCAGCCCCGTGCCGGAGCGCCCGGCGCTTTCCTTCAGCGTCGAGCTGAGATCGGCCCGCGACCCCTGAATCGCTGGAATCAGGCCGAAGAGAATGCCGGTACCGAGCGAGACCGCCAGAGTAAAGAGCAACACCCGCCAGTCGACGCCGACGGGCCCGCCGTCCTGGCCAATGCGCGGCAGGCCGGCCGTGTTGACGGCAAGGAGCGCGCGAATGCCGATGATGCCGAGTATCGTGCCAAGGACGCCACCGGCGAGCGACAGCACAACGCTCTCGGTGAGCAGCTGCCGCATGATGCGACCCCGGCCGGCGCCGATGGCCGCGCGCACCGCGATTTCGCGCCGCCGTCCGGTCGCGCGGACGAGCAGCAGGTTGGCGACGTTGGCGCAGGCAATCAACAAGACGAAGCTGACGGCGCCCACGAGGACCAGCAGCGACGAGCGAACGTTGCTGACGAGCGCCTCACGAAGCGGCTCCGCTTCGAACACCGTGTTCTGGCCGAGGGCGTTGGGGAACTTCTGAGTGTAGTCGCTCGAGGAGAGCTTCAGGCGCGCGTTGGCCTGCTCGAGCGACACGCCCGGCGCCAGCCGGCCGGCCACTCTGAAGTAGTGCCCCTGGTCCTTCGTGTTCGGATCGAACTGAAACGCCAGCCAGACCTCGGGGTCGGGCACGAGCTCCTCGAAATCGACGCTCGGGTCCAGGACGCCGATGACCACATACGGGTTGCTGCTGAGCGAAATGGTCTTGCCGATGATGTTGGGGTCGCTGTCGAAACGGCGCGTCCAGACCTGGTAGCTGAGCACGACGACCTTGTCGCCGTCGGGGCGATCCTCTTCGGCGCTGAACGTGCGCCCCTTGAGGATCGGCGTGCCAAACAGCCTTGAAGAAGTCCGCCGACACCCGGCCCGAACGCAGCTGCTCGGGAAACGCTCCGCCAGTGTAGTTGACCACCCCCGTGTTGAACGCCGCCACGTCACGAATGACCTGCGTCTGTTCGCGGTAGTGCATGAGCTTCGCTGGTGACCCCCCGCCGTTGACCCCCTGCGGCGAGGTCGTCTGCAACAGCACGAGCCTTTCAGGGTCCGGAAACGGCACCGGCTTGAGCAGCACCGCGTTGACGACCGAAAAGATTGCCGTGTTCGCGCCGATGCCGAGCGCGAGCGCCGCCACCGCCGCGGCGGTGAACCCCCGGCTCTGCCAGAACATTCGCAGCGATTGACGGAGGTCCTTGAAGAAGCTCTCCATGATGACGGCCTCAATTATGTGTCGGTTTTCCGGATGCTACGAGCAACTCCTCCGCAGTTGCAGGAGACGGCATGGATGAGCTTCGCCGACAGCAGCTATAATCGCGCGAACGTGGTTCAGGAGGCCAGGCAAACATGAAGCGAGTGATCGTGTTGGGAGCTCTGCTTGCGGCGGGCTCGGTGTCGGTGGCACTGTCGGCGTATCAACAGGCCGCCGCCGCGCAGCCGGCAGCGAAACTCCTCGAGGTCGAGAAACTGAAGGACAACCTGTTCGTCCTGAAAGGCGCGGGATCGGGCGGCAACACGGCGGTGTTTGTGACCGCCACCGGCGTCGTGGTCGTGGATACGAAGAATCCGGGATGGGGTCAACCGATCCTCGACAAGATCCGCGAGCTCACCGACAAGCCGGTCACGACGATCATCAACACCCACACCCATGGCGACCACGTGAGCGGCAACGTCGAGTTCCCCGCCACCGTCGACGTCGTCACCCAGGAGAACACCAAGGTCAACATGGCGAAGATGGTGTCGCCTGGCGGCCCTCCGGAAAAGCCCACGCCGACGATCTTCGAGACCAACGGCGGCCGCGGCCTGCCGAAACGGACGTTCAAGGACAAGATGACGATCGGCAGCGGCAACGACCGGATCGATCTGCGGTACTTCGGGCGCGGCCACACGAACGGCGACGCCTGGGTCGTCTTCCCGGCGCTCAAGATCATGCACGCGGGCGACATCTTCTCTGGGAAGAACATCCCGATCCTGGACGGATTCAACGGCGGGAGCGGCGTGGACATGCCGAAGACCCTGTCGAAGGCCGCCGACTACGCGACCAAGGAGAAGATCGAGGCGATCATCACCGGGCACAGCACGCAGATGACCGTCGCCGAACTGCGGGAGTACTCGGCCTTCAACGGGGATTTCCTGCAGGCGGTCAAGGACGCGAAGAAGGCCGGCACCGCAGCCGACGCGCTCGCGGCCTCGTGGAAGGTGCCGGCGAAATATGCGGGCTATGCGGCGCCACAGGCGGCGCGGCTCAAGAGCAATATCGAGGTGGTGCTGAAGGAGTTGAAATAGAACTGCCAGCTTCCCGCTACCAGCTTCCCGCTTCCCGCTAGCAGGCCAGATCTGGCTGGAAGCTGGCAGCTGGAAGCTATCTGAACCCCCGCTGGAGCTTCTCCAATTCAGCGCTCCCCGGGCACAACTGGTCGTAGGGTACCTGCGCGAGCGGCGTCTCGACCGTGTTGTTCTGTTCGTGGACGTCGCTTGAATCCGGTGAGATGTAAAGGAGGCCCGTGACGACCTCGCCTTCCTTCTGCCGCTCGCGAATGTAGGTGAACGACCGATCGCGATCGGTCGGGTCGTAGTCCTCCGACACCTTCCTCAGGCGCACCCAGCTGCCGTCGTGCATCATGACCGAACTGACGGTGCCAGGGTCGTAGGCGGTCGTAATCGCTGCCGTCGGCAGCACGAAGTCGGCCTGCACCACCTCGACGTTCTTCTCGCGCGTGTAGGCGTAGCTCTTGGTCGATCCCTCGTGATCGTTGAAGGTCACGCACGGCGAGATGACGTCGACAAAAGCGAAGCCCTTGTGCGCAAGCCCGGCCTTGAGGATCGGCACGAGCTGACCCTTGTCGCCCGAGAAGCTGCGCGCGACGAAGGTCGCGCCGAGCGTGAGCGCCAGCAGACACCCGTCGATGGCGCCCATGGTGTTGGCTTCGCCCTTCTTGCTGAGCGAGCCCGGATCGGCCGAGGCCGAGAACTGTCCTTTCGTCAGGCCGTACACGCCGTTGTTCTCGAGCACGTAGAGGACGTTCACGTTGCGGCGAATTGCATGGCACAGCTGGCCGAGGCCGATCGACAGCGAATCGCCGTCGCCCGAGATGCCGATGTAGATCAGATCGCGGTTGGCCGCGTTGGCGCCGGTGACGAGCGCGGGCATCCTCCCGTGGACGCCGTTCAGGCCGTGCGCCTCGCGAAGGAAATACGCGGGCGTCTTCGACGAGCAGCCGATTCCCGAGAGCTTCGCCACTTTGTACGGAGAAATCGAGAGGTCCCAGAACGCCTGAGTGATCGCGGCGGTGATCGAATCGTGCCCGCACCCGGCGCAGAGCGTGGTGATTGCGCCCTCGTAGTCGCGTCTGGTCAGGCCGAGCGCGTTCTTCTGCAGCGCCGGATGACGCGGCGCGGGCTTGGTGATGTAGCTCATGCGGCTTTCTCCAGCTTGGCCTTGACCCCGGAAATCACGTGGTGCGCGCTCATCGGAAACCCGCCGTAGTAGCGCACCGACTCCAGCTTCGCGGGATCGATGCTCGTCTCGAGCATCAGCAGGCTGCGCAGCTGCGCGTCGCGATTCTGTTCGACGACGAACGTGACGTCGTGTGAGTCGAGGAACGCCCGAACCTCGTCGCCGAACGGGAAGCCGCGCACGCGCATGTAGTCGACCGCGATGCCGTCGCGCGCCAGGATGTCGAGCGCCTCGGTGCAGGCGGCGTGACACCCGCCGATCGTGAGCAGCCCGAGCTTCGTTCCAGGCGTGGTGCGTACGATGGGGGCCGGCACGAACCGGGCCGCGCGCTGGATCTTACGATCGATGCGATCCAGCACGTCGACGTACTCGTCGGCGTCCTCGGTGTAGGCGCCGTAGCGATTGTGCCCGGAGCCGCGCGTGAAGTACGCGCCCGCGGGGTGCACGCCCGGCAGCGTTCGATATGGAATGCCATCGCCGTCGACGTCCAGATAGCGGGAGAAGCTCTTCGCCTGTTCGAGCTCCTCGGCCGAGAGCACCTTGCCGCGATCGGGCCGGTAGTTGTCGTCCCAGGTGAGCTTGGGCACCATCCAGTCGTTCATGCCGATATCGAGGTCGCTCAACACGAAGACCGGCGTCTGGAACCGCTCGGCGAGGTCGAAGGCGATCGCCGCCGTTTCGAACGCTTCGCGCGGATCGGCCGGATACAGGCAGATGTGACGGGTGTCGCCGTGCGACGCGTAGGCGCACATCATGAGGTCGCCCTGCTGCGTGCGCGTCGGCATGCCCGTCGACGGCCCGGCGCGCTGGACGTCGAAGATGACCGCCGGCACTTCGGCGTAGTAGGCCAGGCCGATGAACTCGTTCATCAGCGAGATGCCGGGCCCGGCCGTCGAGGTGAAGGCCCTCGCGCCCGCCCAGCTGGCGCCGATCACCATGCCGATTGCGGCAATCTCGTCCTCGGCCTGCAGGATGGCGAACTTGTTCTTCTTCGACTCCGGATCGCGCCGGTACTTGCGGCAGAAGGTGGTGAACGCCTCCATCAGCGACGTGGCAGGCGTGATCGGATACCACGCGCCGACCGTCGCGCCGGCGTAGACGCAGCCGAGCCCCGACGCCGTGTTGCCGTCGATCAGGATCGAGTCCTTCGTCTTGTCCATCGCCTCGAGTCGGATCGGCAGTGGACAGGCGAAGTGCTCGCGCGCGTAGTTGTAACCGAGGTCGACGGCCTGGCGGTTCGAGTCCATCAGCGCCGGCTTGCGCGAATACTTCTCGGTCAGGAGCGCCCGGATGATCTCGGTGTCCATGCCGAGAAGCGCCGCGAGCGCGCCGGCATAGGCGATGTTCTTCATCAAAATGCGCTCGCGCGGGCCCGTGAACTGTGTGTTGCACAGCTCGGCGAGCGGAATCCCCAGATAGGTGACGTCCGGCCGCGCCAGGCGGTGGTCGAGCGGCCATGTCGAATCGTAGAGCAGCCAGCCGCCGGACCGGACCTCCTGGACATCCTTCTGGTAGGTCGCGGGGTTGAGCGCGACCATCAGGTCGAAGTTCGGCGTCCGCGCCGTGTAGCCGTGCTTGTCGACGCGGATCTCGTACCACGTCGGCAGGCCCTGGATGTTCGACGGGAACACGTTCTTCCCCGTCACGGGGATGCCCATCCGGAAGATGGCCTGCATGATCAGGCCGTTGGCCGACGCCGATCCGGTGCCGTTGGCGGTGGCGATCTTGAACGCGAATTCGTTGGTTCGAGGCATAGATAAAAGGCGGCTCCCAGCTTCCAGCTCCCAGCTTCCCGCTTCCAGCTCTCAGCTCAATCGCCTGCCCCCAGCTCCTGCTCCTAGCCGTCCGATGAAGCCAGAGAGCAGCATGCCCTGCGGCTGGAAGCTGGAAGCCGGCAGCTGGAAGCTGACGTGTCACACCGCCATGAGCGGAATCACCGTCGCGCCGGCATACGGAATCTGCAGCATGAACTTGCGCATGTCCCACGCGTAGGTCGGGCACCGCTCGGCGCACAGCCCGCAGTGCAGGCAGACGTTCTCGTCCTTGAGCATGACGCGTCCGGTTTGCTTCAGTTGGCCCGAGACAAAGAGCGGCTGATCGAGGTTCTCGGCCGGGGCGGCAAACCGCGCGCGCAGATCGGGCTCGTCGGCATTCGGCGTGATCGTCAGGCAATCGACCGGGCAGATATCGATGCACGCGTCGCACTCGATGCACAGCGAGTCGATGAAATGCGTCTCCATGTCGCAGTTCAGGCACCGCTCGACCTCGGCGCGCGTCTGCTCGGCGGTGAACCCCTTCTCCACCTCGGTCGACATGCTCGCGAACCGGACCGGCAGCTCCACGTGCATCATCTTCTGGCGCTGGGCGGAGTTGTAGTTGTTGCTGTAGGCCCACTCGTGCAGGCCCATCTTCGTGCTGGCGAGCGTCATCCCCTGCGCCGGGCGTTCGGTCAGCGGAATGCCCTGACAGTAGTTGTGGATGGATATGGCCGCCTGGTGCCCGTGCTCGACGGCCCAGATGATGTTCGCCGGACCGAACGCCGCGTCACCGCCGAAGAACACGCCCGGACGCGTCGACATGAAGGTCGTCTTGTCGACGACCGGCATATCCCACTTGCCGAACTCCAGCCCGATCTCGCGCTCGATGAAGGGAAACGCATTGTCCTGCCCGATGGCGAGCACGACCGAGTCGCACGGAAGAATCTCCCGCCCGATGATCTCCTGCTGCAGCCCCTTCGCCGTTTCCACCGACCGGAACTTGTCGAACTCCATCCCGATCAGGACGCCGTTCTCGATGATGAAGCGCACCGGCTGCAGGTTCTCGATGATCTCGACGCCTTCTTCCTCGGCGTCCTCGAGCTCCCACGGCGAAGCCTTGAAGTACTTCCGCGTCTTGCGCGCGATGACCTTGACGTCGGTCGCGCCGAGCCGCTTCGACGACCGGCAGCAGTCCATCGCCGTGTTGCCGACCCCGATGATCAGCACGCGCTTGCCGACCGACTCGACGTGGCCGAAGTGAATCGACTCGAGCCACTCGATGCCGATGAAGATTTGATTGGTGTCGTGCCGCCCCGGAATGTCGAGCTCTTTGCCCTTGGGCGCGCCGCTCCCGACAAACACCGCATCGAACTCGCCGCTGTCGAGCAGCGCCTTGAGGCTGTTCACCGGCGAGTTGTAGCGAACCTCGACCCCCATGTCGACGATGTAGCCGATCTCTTCGTCGAGGACCTGCTCGGGGAGCCGGAACGCCGGGATGTTGATCCGCATCAGCCCGCCGGGCCGGGGCAACTTCTCGAGAATCGTCACCTCGTAGCCGAGCGGCGTGAGGTCGTTGGCCACCGTGAGCGACGCCGGACCGGCGCCGATGAGCCCGATCTTCTTGCCGTTCGTGACTGCCGGCGCAGTCGGCAGCAGGTGCTTCACCTCGTCGCGATTGTCCGCCGCGACGCGCTTCAAGCGGCAGATGGCGACCGGTTTTCCGTCGACGCGCGTGCGGCGGCAGGCCGGTTCGCACGGCCGGTCGCACGTGCGCCCCAGGATGCCCGGAAACACGTTGGACTCCCGATTGAGCAGGTAGGCCTCGGTGAACTTCCCTTGCGCGATGAGTCGGATGTATTCCGGCACGTTCGTGTGCGCGGGACACGCCCATTGACAGTCCACTACGCGGTGGTAGTAGTTGGGGTCGCTGACGTTGGTGGGCTTCATCAAAACGCAATTATAGGGCAATCTGCGAAACGCCCTAAGTTACGGATGATTCATGACCTTATTGAGCGAGTGCGGGCACGCCCGATCGAGCCTCGCGAAACGCCGCCGCGCGGTTGGCGGCTCGCGGCTCGCGGCTCGCGGTTGATAACTCGCAGGTTGCAGGTAACTAGCAGCCGCCAGCCGCCAGCCGCGAGCCGCAAGCTCCTACCCCCGTCGCCTGGTGCGCACCGCGACGGGCTCAGCGGCCGGAGCCTTCTGATCGATCCACTTCTCGGCCCAATTGGCGATGGCGTCCATGGCCGACGCGAGCGCGCGGCCCTTTTTCGTCAGCGAATACTCGACGCGGACGGGCGTCTCCGGCACGACCGTGCGCTCGACGATGCCTTCCTGCTCGAGCTCGTGCAGACGCTCGCTGAGCATCCGGTCGGTGATGTCTGGAATCGCGTCGCGGAGCGTGGCGAACCGGCACCGCGCCTTCAGCAGCACGAAGATGATCGCGCCCGTCCAGCGGCGCCCGATGAGCTCGCTCGCCCGATGAAACCGGCCGCAGAGAGACGGAGTTTCGGCTGGAACTCTGGACATAATTCGACCAACCAAGCATAACCCACGTCCGGCTCAATTGCAAGTTACTACTTGATTTCTAGTCACTATGTTTTATATAGTTTGTCTCGCGTGACGATTGATAGCGAAACGGCCGCCGGAACTTGGATTTCCAGCGCCTGCGGCGCGAGCGCGGCGCGTCCAGCAGTCGCGGCGCGAGCGCGAGCTTGGTCGAGCCGACTGGACGTGAATAGAGCACAGGCGCTCATTCGGCAGCGCCTGCGGCCTGAGCGCGGCGCGACCAGCCTCCGCCAAGGCTACGGCGGTCCGCCGAAGCTTCAGCGAAGGCGGAAGGCGCCGCGCGAAAGCGAGCGGGGGTGGGGCCCCGCGAGCAGTGAATAAGGAGCGACGACAATGGATGCAGGCGTGATTCTGATTCGACTCGTGGTTGGCTCGCTGATGGCGGCGCACGGCGCGCAGAAACTGTTTGGATGGTTTGGCGGCTACGGACTGGCGGGCACCGGCGGGTTCTTCGAAGGCCTGGGCTTCCGGCCCGGCCGGACGTTCGCCGCCGCAGCAGGCGCCAGCGAAGTTGCGAGCGGGTTGCTCGTAGCGCTGGGGCTACTCGGGCCGGTCGGCCCGGCGCTGATGCTGTCGGTGATGGTCGTGGCCGCGCTCAGCGTCCACTGGCCGAACGTGTTCGCGCAATCGAACGGCATGGAGGTGCCTATCCTCTACGGCGTGACCGCCGCCGCGCTCGGGCTGACCGGCTTCGGCGCCTACTCGCTCGACGCGGCGCTGGGTCTGACGTCGGTCTGGACCACGGCGCTCAACTGGGGCGCCCTGGCCATCGGTGTGGTGGGTGGTCTGGCGAACCTCGGTCTCCGGCGTCCGGCGGCGCCGGCGCCGGTGCACGCCTAACCGCTTGGCTCAGGGCTCAGGCCTCAAGGCTCAGGCAAAACCTTCGAGACCACGCTCGAAGATTTGCCCTGAGCCCTGAGCCTTGAGCCCTGAGCCAGCGTACAATCCGGCGCATGCCGCACACGTTCTCCCGCCGCGGTTTCCTTCAAGCCACTGGTGCTGGAGCGTTCGCCTCCCTTGGCGCTCCGCTGGACCTTCGGGCCACCGGTTCGGCGCCGCCCTCGCAGGCCATCATCGCGGGCGTCGATCCCCTCTCGGGCTGGTTCGATCGCCCGATGCGGTGGGTGCAGCTCACGCTCGTCGAGAACGACCCGGGCCGATTCGACCCGCGCTTCTGGCTGGACTACTTCCGGCGGCTCCACGCCGACGCCGCCACGCTCAGTGCCGGCGGCATCGTCGCGTACTACCCCACGACGGTCCCGCTCCACCATCGCAGCGCGTGGCTGGGTCAGTCGGACCCGTTCGGCACGCTCGTCTCCGGCTGTCGCGCCCTCGGGATGCGGGTCGTCGCGCGCACGGATCCGCACGCAGTGCGGGAGGATGTGCGGGAGGCGCATCCTGACTGGATTGCCGTCGGGAGGACCGGCGCGCCGCTGCGGCACTGGGCCAACCCCGATCTCTGGGTCACGTGCGCGCTCGGCCCCTACAACTTCGAGTTCATGGACCGCGTCCACCGCGAGATCGTCACCATGTACAAGGTGGACGGCATCTTCGCCAACCGGTGGGCGCCGCAGGGTGGCGACTGCTTCTGCGTCAACTGCGTGCAGAACTACAAAGACGCGACGGGGACGGAGCTTCCGCGCACGACCGATCCGCGCGACCCGCTGCGGCGCCAGTACCTCGAGTGGCGAAAGGCGCGGCTCACCGAGCTCTGGAAGCGGTGGGACGCGACGGTCAGGGCCGTCAATCCCGAGGCGCATTTCATCCCCAACGGCCCGCCGGATCTCAAGACGGCGGGCGAACTGGCGGCCATCCAGTTCACCGACAACCAGGCGCGCCGCGGCCTCACGCCGCCCTGGGCCAACGGCCGGCGCGCCAAGGAATACCGCTCGGTGATGGGCAGGAAACCGATCGGCGGGATCTTCAGCGTCGGCCTCGAAGAGCCGTATCGCTGGAAGGACTCCGTGCAGAGCGAATCGGAAATCCGGCTCTGGGTGGCGGAGGGGACGGCCAACGGCATGCGCCCGTGGGTCACGAAGTTTTCCGGCGTCCTCTACGACCGTCGCTGGCTGCCGGTCGTCGAGCGGATCTATCAGTGGCACTTCGACAACGAGCGTTACCTGCGTAACGAAGCGCCGCTGGCGCGCGTCGCAGTGCTGCACTCCGAGCAGACCGAGACATATCACGCCGGCGTCGCTCCGGGCGACCGTACCGAGGATCACGCGCTCGGCATGTACCACGCGCTCATCGAAGCGCGCGTCCCGTTCGAGCTCGTGCACGAGGCGTTCCTGACCCCGGATCGCCTCGATCGGTTCCGGTTGCTCATCCTCGCCGACGCCGCGGCGCTCTCGGACGCCCAGTGCAACGCGATTCGCGGCTACGTCAAACGGGGCGGGAGTGTCCTGGCGACCTTCGCAAGCTCGCTCTACGACGAGCTCGGCCGGCGCCGAGACGACTTCGGCCTGGCCGACGTGTTCGGCGTGTCGTTTGACGGTCAGATCCAGGGTCCGATGCAGAACTCGTATCTCACGCTCGAAACCGATCCGGCGACGGGCCGTCGGCATCCCGTCCTCGAAGGGCTCGAGGACACGCCGCGGATCATCAACGGCGTGTTCCGCGTCGGCGTGCGTCCGACGGAGGTCTTCCCGTCGCCGTTGACGCTCGTCCCCTCGTATCCGGACCTGCCGATGGAAGACGTGTACCCGCGCATCCCGCACACCGACGTGCGCGAGCTCTATCTCCGGACGGTGGGCGGTAGTCGCGTCGTCTACATCCCGTGGGACATCGACCGCACGTTCTGGGACGTCCTCTGCGTCGACCACGGGCGGCTGCTGAAGAACGCCGTCCGGTGGGCGACCAACGAGGCGCCGCCGGTCGAAGTCGAAGGCCCGGGCGTGATCGACATGACCGTCTGGCGGCAGCGGGAATCGATGACCGTTCACCTCGTCAATCTGACGAACCCGATGATGATGAAGGGACCGCTGCGCGAGATCGTCCCCATCGGCCCTTTGCACGTGCGCATCCGTGTGCAACCGGCGGCGCGCCCGCGCAGGGTTCAGCTGCTGACAGCGAGAACCACTCCGCGCACCGAGTTTGCCCCGGGCAACAACGGCGTGCTCATCGTCACGGTGCCGTCGGTCGACGTGCACGAGGTCATTGCGATTGATTTGTGAGGGGATGGGGTTGGCGGCTCGCGGCTCGCGGCTGGCTGTTGCTTATTCGAGCACCATGCCGCTAATAGGCAACCGCACGGAGCGAGCGGCTCGCGGCTGGCAGGTCGCGGTTGCGAACTCGCAGCTTGGTGCTCGAATGAACAACAGCCAGCCGCCAGCCGCGAGCAGCAACGCGAACGTGATCTATGATCAAGATATGACCCGAACGAGACAAGCTGTGTGCGCCGCCGCCGTCCTGGCGCTCGGCCTATCCGGCTCGCTGTACGCCCAGAAGCCGGTGCCCGCGAAGCCTGCTCCGAAACCGGCCGCGGTGGCGGCCAAGGTGTACCTGACACCGACCTGCGGCTGCTGCAGCAAGTGGGTGGATCACATGAAGGCTGCCGGCTTCGACATGGCCAGCAGTGTCATGGTGCAGGCGGAACTGGACAGGGTCGCACCTCGTCAGAAGGTGCCGGAGAGCCTGCGCTCGTGCCACACGGCGGTCGTGGGCAAGTATGTGATCGAAGGCCACGTCCCGGCCGACGTCGTGCGCCAGTTACTCAAGGAAGCGCCGGCCACCGTCGTCGGGCTCTCGGCCCCGAACATGCCCATCGGCTCGCCGGGCATGGAAGGCCCCAACGCCAGGCCCTACTCGATCGTGGCGTTCAAGGCCGACGGTTCCAGCTACGAGTACGCGAAGCGGTAACGACGGCTCTGGGCTCTAGACTCTGGGCTCTAGGCAGAGCTTGGACCGAGATCTCGAACGCTCTTGCTAGAGCCTGAAGCCTAAAGCCGAAAGCCGTGACCCCGCCTACCGATTGACCGCGCGCATTCCGCCCTCGGTATAGCGCTCGCCGGCGACGGTCGGCGCCAGTGCGTCGAGGGATCGAAGGTCATCGGCTGACAGCTTGACGCTCGCCGCGCCGGCATTCTCTCTGACGCGCTCGCTTCGGGTCGACCCCGGTATCGGAATGACGTCCTCACCGCGGGACAACAGCCAGGCCAGTGCGAGCTGAGCCGGCGTGCTGCCTTTCGCTTTCGCGAGCTGCTCGACCTTGCCGACGAGATCGAGGTTCTTCTGGAAGTTGTCGCCCTGGAAGCGCGGGTTGTTGCGCCGCCAGTCATCCGGCGCGAGGTCGTCGATCGAGCGATAGCGCCCGGTGAGGAAGCCGCGGCCGAGGGGACTATAAGCGACGAAGGCGATCCCGAGCTCGCGGCACGTG
Source organism: uncultured Acidobacteriota bacterium (assembly GCA_963776315.1). GTDB lineage: Bacteria > Acidobacteriota > Vicinamibacteria > Vicinamibacterales > 2-12-FULL-66-21 > DATBJJ01. The sequence goes on along the minus strand of CAVZMJ010000015.1, from coordinate 58,677 downwards.
TCGAGCAGCTCGCCTTCCGGATCGCGGCTCCAGAGCGAGTACTCGGTCTGCAAGGCGGCAATCGGATGCACGGCGTGCGCCCGGCGGATGGTGCCAGGCGCGGCCTCGGACAATCCGAGGTGGCGAACCTTGCCGGCTTGCACCAGCTCTGCCATGGCCCCGACGGTCTCCTCGATCGGCGTCGCCGGATCGACGCGGTGTTGATAGTACAGGTCAATTTCGTTGACGCCGAGCCGCCTGAGCGATGCGTCGCACGCCTGCCGAACGTACTCCGGACTGCCGTTGACTCCGAGGAACTTCCCGTCGGCCGCCCGGACGTTGCCGAACTTGGTTGCGAGCACAACCCGGCCGCGACGGTCGCGGATCGCGCGCCCCACGAGCTCTTCATTCGTAAACGGTCCGTAAATGTCGGCGGTGTCGAAGAAGTCGACGCCGAGATCGATGGCGCGGTGAATCGTCTCGATCGATTTCACTTCGTCAGCCGCGCCATAGAAATCGGACATGCCCATGCAGCCCAGGCCGATGGCCGACACGGACACGCCGCTCCGGCCGAGCTGACGTCTCGGCATCTCGCTGCTCATTTGCCCTCTCTCCTCGGAAGAGCCCTGCTCTTCGCTACCGCTTGTTCGCCTGCCCGTACTCGATCGCGAAGGTCCTGAGCGTCTCGTTGGTCTGGCCGAGGGCGGTCGCTTCCTTGACGGCGCGATCGACGTCCCAGTGATCGACGGCCAGCCGTTTGATCAACCACATCGTCGCCGCGCGATTGCCGCCGGCGCAATGGATGAAGGCCGGCTCGGCGCCCTTGGTGGTGATCGCGTCGAGGAAGGCGCTGGCAGCCTTGGGATCCGGCTTGCCGTCGAAGGGCACGTGGAAATACTTGACGCCGGCAGTCTTCGCCGCGGCCTCCTCTTTTTCGACCTCGGCGCCGGCTTCGCTTGCCAGCCGCAGGTTCACGATCGACACGAATCCCATCTTCTTGATGTCGGCAACCGCCTCGGGCGTGATCGCCCCCGCGCACGCCACCGTCGTCTGGATCCTCGCCAGGTTGCGGATGCCGGGGACGGTTTCCTTCGTCACTTCCTGCGCAACCGCCAGGCCGGCAGTCGCACAGACGAACAGGGCCACGCCGGGAAGAAATGAACGCATGCGCATCAGCGCCTCCTTCATCACTGTTGGTTCGCTGGGAAGCTCGGCGCCGAGCCTCCAGATGACCAATCTTATCCGTGTTGTCCGCGTTCTCCGTGGCTGTCTTCGGTCTGTGGCTCACATTACAAACCTCGTCACTCCCATCCGAGTCCTGCAATCACCTCCTCCCGCTGAGGTGGAAGAGGCGCGGAAACGCCGCCGATTTGACCGGTCCCGTGGCACAGGTCTTGACCTTGTGGCAGGGCTGGTACCCTGCGGACCTGGTGCCCCTCATGATGATTCTCCTCGTGATTCTCGTGCTCGGCGGCTACGCGCTCTACTCGATGAGCCCGGACGAACGGACGCGCCTGAAGGAGCGCCTGGTGGCGACGGCCTGGCGCGCGCGGGACGAGGCGGCGCGCCGCCACCGAGAGCCGGAACCGTTCCGCGACGCGCTGCGCGACCGAACCCCCTGGCCTCTCGTCATGCCGGCCCTGGTCGCCGTGAACGTCCTCGTGTTCCTGATGATGGGCTGGGGCAGCAGCGAGCAGGAGACCCTCGTCGGCTGGGGCGCGAGCTTCGGTCCGCGCACCACCAATGGAGAATGGTGGCGGCTCGCCGCGTCGATGTTCGTGCACACGGGCATGTTCCAGCTCGTGGTGAACTGCGCGGCCCTCGTGCAGCTCGGGCTGATCCTCGAGCGCCTCGTCGGACACATCACGTTCGGCGCCGTCTACCTCGCCGCGGGAGTCCTCGCGAGCCTCGTGAGCCTCTCCGACTATCCGATGGCCGTGAGCCTCGGCGCCTCGGGTGCCATCTTCGGTCTCTACGGTCTTCTCCTGGCGTCTGCGGCGTGGACCGCGATCCACCGGCCTTCGGCCCCAGTTGACGCGCCGCAGCCCGCTTCGCTCAGCACTTTTGGGTTTCGCGACACGCCGCAGACGGACCACACCGAGACCGCGGAGGCCGGTCAGCAGGATGATCTGCTGAATGCGACGGAGAACGCGGGCGTGACCGTGACACTGGCGGCGGCCCGGCGGCTCGCCCCGATGGCCGCCGTCTTCTTGCTGTACAACCTCGTGAGCGGCGGCCTCGGAAGCGGCGCGGAGATTGCCGGATTCGCCGCCGGCTTCATCTGCGGTGTCGTGCTGACGCGAGGGGTCAGCGCCAGCACGCCGCCGGTGCCTCGAGTCGCCATCACGATGGCCGTCACCGTGGTGGTGGCTATCGCCTCGGCCGTGCCGCTGCGCGGCGTCGCTGACGTCAGGCCGGAAATCTCGCGCGTCCTTGCCGTCGAGGAGAGCACCGCAAGGGTGTACCAGGGCGCAGTGGCGCAGTTCAAGCTCGGCACGGTGAGCGCCGAAGCCCTGGCGCAGCTGATCGAACGCAAGATTACCCCGGAGCTTCACGCGATGCAGGCGCGGCTCAAGACGCTCGGTCGCGTTCCTCCCGAACATCAACCGCTGCTCGCGAGTGCCGAGGAGTACCTGAAGCTCCGCGACGAAAGCTGGCGCCTTCGCGCCGCAGCCCTGCACAAATCCAGCATGCCGGCGTTACGAAAGGCCGAGACCGCCGAGCGTGCCTCGCTCGAGGCGTTCGAACGGCTCAAGCCGACCGAGACTGCCGATCCGAAATAATTCCGTCCTCGCCGGCGCCGGCCGGGACGTGGCGGGAACGGGGTGCCGGAGATAGACTGATGGGCACCCCGTGAACGCCTTCCTTGTCGCCACGCTGACGTTCGGCTGCGCCTTCGGCGGCGCGCTCCTTGGTTCCTACATTCGATCGCTCCTGCCGCCCAATCACCTGAGCAAGGAATCTCAAGACGTGATGCGTCTCGGCATGGGCCTGGTGGCGACGATGACGGCGCTGCTGCTCGGGCTGGTGACCGCTTCCGCGCGCAGCTCGTTCGACAGCCAGGACGCCGCGATGCGATCGAACGCGGCTAGTATCCTCACGCTCGATCGTCTGCTCGCCCGATACGGTCCGGAGACGCAGCCGACGAGAGATTTGATCCGCACGTTCGTCGCCTTCCGGATCGAAAGCACCTGGCCCGCCGATGGATCGGCAGGGTCGGGGCTCACGCGAACTCCAACGCTGAAGGACATCGAGCAAGTCGAGAACCAGATCCTCCAGCTGGCGCCCGCAACCGACGCGCAGCGGTGGTTCAAGGGCGAGGCGCTGAAGCTGAGCGAAGAAGTCTCGAAGTCGCGCTGGCGCATCCTGAACAGCCAGGGTGGATCGGTTCCGCTCGTATTCCTCATCGTCGTGATCTCCTGGCTGGCGGTCACGTTTACGAGCTTCGGCCTGTACGCCCAGTCCAACGCTTCGGTCCTTGCGGTACTGTTCGTCGCTGCGGTATCGGTCGCGGCGGCGGTGTTCCTGATCCTCGAGCTCGACGGCCCGTTCGATGGGGTCATCAGAATTTCGAGCTTCCCGCTGCGTTTTACGCTCTCCCAGCTCGGTCAGTAACCAGACCGAGCGGTTTCGTTACATAATCAGAGGCAGTGCCCTCGCCTTGCCGTTCGTTCTGCCTGGAGCTGGTGTGATTCTGTTTCGATTGTTGAAATCCCAGTTGGAGTCGACGCTGGGTTGTGCGCGGATATTCCTGCCACTGCTGGTGCTCGCCGCCAGCGTCGCCGGCTGCAGCGATTCGCCGACCTCGCCCTCGAACTACGCGCCGTTCAGCCAGTCGGACCTCACGGTAGGAACCGGCGGGGATGCCGTGAGCGGCCGGCAGCTAACTGTGAACTACACCGGTTGGTTCTATGGTGAATCGCGGCCCGAGAAGAAAGGCCCGGTCTTCGACACATCGGCCGGTGGCGATCCCTTCATTTTCACGCTCGGGGCCGGTCAGGTCATCTCCGGATGGGATCAGGGTCTTCAGGGCATGAGGGTCGGGGGCGTGCGCCGGCTGATCATCCCGCCGTCGCTCGGCTACGGGGCGGTCCGCAACGGGCCCATTCCGCCGAACGCGACGCTCGTCTTCGAGGTCGAACTGCTCGACGTGCAGTGAGGCGGGCTTGCCGCGCCGAAGCCCGAAGGGCGAAGGCGGGGGCCTGCCGCGCCGAAGCGCGAAGCGCGGGCCTGCCGCGCCGAAGCCCGAAGGGCGTAGGCGGGAAGGCGGGGCTACCACCCCCCGAGGCGGATCCTGCCTCCGAAGAGCACGTAGGTGAGCCGGTCGTCGACCGCCCCCTCGGCATCGTCTTCCGCAGAACCCTTCACGGCGGAGCTGCCGAATTCGCCGTAGATCCCGAACACCGAGGAAAACCACATCTCGACGCCGCCGCCGAAGGCGAAGCCCCAGCCGCTCGTGCGAAGCTGATAACTGAGCGTGTTCGGCGTGGGCTGCTGGGTCATCGTCTGGTTCGTCGTGAACTTGGCGCGGTGGTAGCTCGCCCCGGCCTGACCGTACGGCCGGAACGGGCCGAGCGGGATGCCGACTTTCCCCATGATCGTCAGGACCTGCGGCTCGAAGACGCTCGTGAATTGGTACGTGTCGGTGGTGCCCGTCGCTGTTGCGTCCACGGGCTGGATGTAGGTCCCTTCCGCGGCAAGAAACGGCGTCACCCAGTAGGCCGCTCCGAACGAGTAGCCGAGGCCTGCTTCGTCGCCTGAACAGGGCGTGACCTGGCCGCAGGCGACCGCGGTCACATTGCCGACCTTGGAGAACGTCCCTCCTCCGAACAGCACCAGTCCGGTTGGCGCCGGCTTCCACACCCGCGGCGGGTCCAGGCTCACCTTCCCCTGTCTGAGAAGCAGGGTCGGGCTCGGTCCGCCCACGTCGATGACGAGCGAGCTGATCTCCTTCACGACGAAGTAGCCGCCCATGTCGCGACGCGTGCAGCCCGCGTCCTGCACCGGAACCTGCACCGCGCGCTCGACGATGATCACACGGCGCACCGTGGGACAGATATCGACAAAAACCTGCGCGTCGGTTTCGGTCTTCATGGCGTTTTCGGCCAGTCCAACGGCGACGAGCGCGTCGCCTTTGTCGTTGGCCTTGCCCGTTCCGACCGCGGCATCATTGAGGACGACTTCGATCGAGGACTCCGGTGGCGCGTTTCGGACGATCACCGTCTGCGCGGTCGCGGCGCCGACACACACAGTCAGATTGATTGCGGCTGCTAGGGCCAGCAGCCGCCGGGGTTCCATCATGCTCGCCTCGTAGATGAGAGAAGACAGGGCTTCAGGATTATCGTTCAGAACGCCGCTGGTTATGAAGACTGGGACTATTTCATCGGGACAACTGGGGCCTGGCAGTCCGGCCACTTGGGATTGTTGGGGCTGTCGAGGGGATGCGGGCCCGCCGGCGCCGGTGACCCATCGGTCACGCCGATCCGCTTGTTGACGAACAGCACTTCGTAGGCGCGCGCGGCAAACGGCTCCACGGCCTCGTCGCAGCTGAAGTTGTTGAAGTGCAGGTGCGCGACGTGAAACGATTCCTTCAGCTTCGCCACGGCCAGGATGAACCGAACGTCGCCGACGTCGTGAAACTCAACGGCCATCTGATCGATTCGCGCGAACACCGCGTCGGGGGTCTCGAGGAACGTCTCCCACTCAGCCCCCTCGACATCCATTTTGACGACGAGCCGCCTGGTGGCGTCGCCGTTGGCCGCAATCTGGTGTTCGAGGCTGTCAAACGTGCGGCCGTCGAGTATTCGGCGGGCTCCGGCCACGCACTCGGCGTGGAAGATCGGCCTGCCGCCTGGGCATGCGGGCGGCCGGGTGTCGAAACAATCGGTACTGGTGCAGCGGAACCCCGAGTTGCTTCGAGACATCGCAACCCCATCCATCGTAGTGGGAGATACCGTATGAATAACCGGACTCGACTCCGGTCAGCAGGTTGCCACACAAGAGATAACCGCCGTCGTTCGGCTCCCCGAATCGTTTCAGCTCGCAGTTGGTCAAGTGGACCGGCTGCAACGACCAGAACAGGTGGTCCCTGATCTGCTGCTCGTGCGTCTGAGCGTACGAGGCGGACGGGCGGGCTGCCGGGGGTTTTCTGTCCGGAGGATCAGCAGTCCACTGGCGCCCGCCAGCAAAGCAACGACGGCAACGATGCCGACCCGGTGGCGAGTCATGTACACGCGTCGATCGCGGATCTTACCTCACGCGCCGGCCTCGCCGTCGATTGCGCTGCGCAGTCGCCTCAGGTGGCGTGTCGGGCTCACTTGTATCCGCGGCCCAGGAGGTGCCTGGCGCCGGCGTCGAACGACGCGGGCGAGCCCACCTCGAACTCGAACGTATCGGCGAGGCGCGTGATCACGTTGAACGCGAAGCCGACGTTCAACGCATCCTCGATCTGCGCGCGCGTGACGCCCAGCCCCAGCAACCTGCGCACGTCGTCCGGGGTGACGGCCTGGTGTTCGCGCGTCACCTTGCGCAGGAATGCGAGCGTCGCGCGCAGCGGCTCCGCAATCGGCGCGCGCTCGAGATCGTCGAGTACCGCTTGTACCGTACTGTTGCCGAGAATCTTCGACGCGACCGCGCCGTGGGCTCTCGTTCAAAAGTCGCAGGCGTTGACCCTCGAGACATACGCCGCCATCAGCTCGCGGTCCGCGACCGACCATGCCGACGGGCCGCGCATGACCTCCTGGAAGAGATCGCGCATGGGCGAGCCGAAGAACTCGGGGCGGTACCTGAGCGTCTTCACGACGTCTGGGGCGCGATGGCGCGACATCAGGTGGATGAACGCGAAGAGGGCCTTGGTCGCAATCGGATGACCGTTGTCGAGCACGTCGAGTCTCATCGCGCATCTCCCTCGCTGACTTGCGGCCTCTTCACGAATGTCGCCGCGGCGTTCAGCGCCGCGAGAGCATCGTCGAGTTGCCGGGTCGCCTGGCCGAGCGCTGCACACACGGTCAGTTCGAAGATTTCGTCTTCAGACACGCCCGCCGACTTCGTGGCGGCCACATCGGCGTCGGTCACCGTCCACGCGGCCGTGGCGACTTTCGCCACAAGCGCACGCGCCGGCTCCTGCACGCCCTGATTGTCGAACGCCGCGCGACGGGCCGGCGCGCGGGCGGTGCCGGAGCCCTGCAGTGCGCGGTGAACAACAGCCTGCCGGTAACGTGTCGCTGACTCGCTCATCTGCCGCACCTCACTGCGGGGACACTCAACCGGGACAGTCACGGTTGAGTGTCCCCGCCCGGGCCCAAAGAGCAACATGTGTCCATGTTCGGGCCACGACACGACAGTCTGGTTATCGACGAACTGCCACCCGCCCGCTCAATTTCATTTTCTGCAGACTCTGTACGCAGAATCTGCGTCACTCAATGCCGTCGACTGTCCCTGTTGACTGTCCCCTTTGACTGTCCCGGTTGAGTGTCCCCACCCAGTCGCTTCGGCTGGGCCTTCTGCCACTCCTCGCGCGTGACGGTCGTTCTTCTGGTGCAGGTGCACGAAGGTCCCGCGCTTGTTGCCGACGACGACGTCGGGCAGGCCGTCGCCGTTGATGTCGCCGGCCACGACCTGCGTGCCGACGCCGGACTCGTTGTCGATGAGGTAGGGGATGAAGTCGACGCTCTTGTCGGCGTTCCGCGCAAGCTTGAACCAGTAGACCACGGCCGCGTCGTTGCGGTCCGGGTCGCCGGTGCGGCCGTGCGACCAGAAGCGCTTGCCGGTGACGATGTCCTTCAGGCCATCGCCGTCCATGTCGACGAGCGCGATGGCGTGGATCTCGGAGAACTTCACGCCGTAGGCGTTGTCCTTCGGATCCTTGTTCATGAAGACGTGCTCGCGGAACTTGATCTCGCTGCCCTCGCGGTACTGCTCGTACCACGCGAGCCCGAACGCGTGCGCGGCGAGCGCGGTGATGATGTCGTTGAGGCCGTCGCCGTTGACGTCGTAGGCGAACATCTGCGAGCCGCCCGTGCCCATCGGCTGCGGATGAAAGCGCCAGACCGGATCGCCGGCGAGCGACGCCGGCTGTTCCCACCAGCCGTCCTTCTCCAGCAGATCCAGCCGCCTGTCGCCGTTGACGTCGCCGAGGCCCAGGCCGTGCGTGAAGTTGCCGTACTTGTTGTTCGGCGAGATCGCGTGGAACGTCCACGGCTTCGCCGGATCGCTCCAATCCGGCTCGGCGTAGCCGTACTGCCCCTTCGTGATGCACACGAGCTCCGGCTTACCGTCGCCGGTCAGGTCGGCGAACGTCGGCGACTCGTTGTCGGTCTGCTCGAAGATCTTGTGGCGCGCCCAGTGACCGTCCTTCCCCTTCGGATTCTCGAACCACGACGTGTCCTGGCCGGGGAAGCCGATGATGAGGATGTCGTTCCACTTGTCGTTGTTGAAGTCGTAGGTAAAGACGAAGAAGTTGTTCGAGTACTTGTTTTCCTTCCCGAGGAACCCTTCGAAGCCCGGCACGTTGATCGGTCGTCATCGGGCCGAGCTTTAGCGGGAACGTCGTCGTTGCCGGGTAGTACTCGTGGCGCGTCTTGAACTCCGGCCCTTCCCACCACCAGGGGCCCGAGATGATGTCGTTCGCACCGTCGTTGTTCAGGTCCCCGAAGCCGGCCCCCTCGCTCCAGAACTGGTCGCTCAACTGGATGCGTGTGAACGTGTGGAGGTCCTGGGCGGCCGCGAGGCGTGGTGCCAGGATGACGGCCAGGAAGAAGACGTAGTGGAGTGCCGACACGAGTGACTTGCTCATGGATGTCCCTTTTCGCGAAGCCGTCGCCGCGAACACAGGCTAATGCAGTTGGCCGCCCACGCCAAGCACTGTCCTACCGGATGTGTAGAACCTGCGACCAATCTGGATACGCATCGTGCGACGGCGCACCGACGCAGTCTCCTAACACATTGACAGTCCACGCATTACAAATCCGTTCGGCGGGAACGCGATTTGCCTCGGACTCAGGCGCGCATGAACCGGGACCGGAGGGAGAAAAGCATGACGACGTCAACGCGAAGGCTCCTCGCTTCGTTCTGTCTGGGCCTTTTCTGGACGGCAGCTTGTGGAGGCGGCACCGGGGCGCCGACGGCTCCGTCGTCGGCAGGCGGATCGGGAGCCACCATCGCCGGCACCGTGAGCGGCGCCGCGGCAACGGCCCCCGCGGGGATGACCGTCGCTGTTGTCGGCACCAGCCTCTCTGCGGCCGTGGAAGCGTCAGGCGGCTTTCAGGTCGCCGGTGTACCCTCCGGCAACGTTCAACTGCAGTTCAAGGGCGGGTCGGTGAACGCCACCGCGCAGATCGCGAACGTCGCCAACGACGAGTTCGTTCAGATTCAAGTGCAGCTGAATGGTTCGTCCGCCAGCATCGTCAGCGAAGTGCGGTCGGGAAAAGTGACGCTGTGTCATCGCTCGGAAAGTGGCACCTATCACTCGATCGACGTCAGCGTCAGCGCGGAGCCGGCACACCGTGCCCACGGCGATGCCAAGGTTGGCGAAGGCGTTCCGGGCGACCCGACCAAGGTCTTCGATCAGGACTGCCGGCCAACTGGAGCTTCCGTCAGGATCAGGAAATCGACGAACGGCCAGGACGCGAACGATGCGCCGGGGCCGAGCATCAACGTCGGCAGCCCGGTCACCTGGACCTATGAGGTCACGAATACGGGCACTGTAACGCTCGGGAGCATTTCGGTTGTCGACGACCGTGGCGTACCTGTCGTCTGCGTCAACCAGCCTCTGCCCGCAGGTCAGTCGATGACCTGCAGCGGATCGGGTGTCGCGACGCTCGGCCAATACAGAAACGTGGGAACGGTCACGGCAACGTGGACCGGCGGGACGGTCACCGCCTCCGACCCGAGCCACTACCTCGGCGTGGGCCCCGACGATGCAGAGGCCGGACCGAAGGTCCAGCTGTGTCACAAGACGGGCAACGGTTCGTACCATTTGATCGAGGTCAGCATCAACGCGGAACCCGCGCACCGGGCGCACGGCGACGGCAAGATCGGGGAAGCCGTTCCGGGGAACGCCGGAAAGGTCTTCGGCGCCGGCTGCAGCGTCAAATAGCGCTCACTCGCCTTTCAACGCGATAACCGGGTCTGGACTCGGAGTCTGTTCTTCGGTGATGGTGTCGCTATGGCCGACCACGGACGTTCTGTGCGGACGCTCAGAACGCGACGACGACGCCGACGGTGAATTCGGCCTGCAGGACGATATCGGCGTCAAACGCAACGAGGCAGATGCCGGGCGAGCAGGCGATCGCGCGGCCTTCGGCCTCGACGAAGGTGCCGAACACCCGGCCGTCGAGCCGGATCCCGAACCGCGGCACGGGCATCAGCTTCACGCCGCCGCCGGCGCTCGCGGTGAACCGGATCTCGTTGTCGCCGTCGGCCGCGTAGCGGGTGAGACCGAGGAGCCCGGTGAGGAAGGGCCGCGTACGACGGCGGTTGAAGAACTCCTGCAGGCCTCCGGCCTGATAGTGATCGACGGCGATGCGCCAGCGGGTGGCTGGCCCGAACGGGCTCTGAGGCACGGTGAGGCCGGCCTCCTGGTGTGTGACGAGCGCCTCGACGAAGAGTCCATCGTGAAGCAGCACGTTCACGGCCACGCCGACCGACGGCGCCCCGTCGAGGTCGACCTGCTGCCCGGTCACCCGCTCGAAAAAGCCACCGCCGAACCGGTAGCCGCCCAGAGGCGTGATCTCGACGGTCTGCGCCGTGGCGATCGCCGGAAAGCAGGCGATCCACACCAGCACGAGCCATCGTTTCGGGTCCATTGACCGCAACTCCTACTTGAGCCTGAGCGTGGCGTAGACAATCGCGACGAAGTCGTTCGGCGACATGAACCCCTTGCCCCAGGTCCCATCGAGATCGGCGGTCGGCTTTGCCGCGGTCACATCCGTCAGGCTTCTGCCGCTCCCCTTGAGCTTCTGAACGCGATCCCTGACTGTGACGAGCATGTCGCGATACGCGGTCAGCGCGGCTCGGTCGGCGACCGGGCCGTGACCTGGCACGATCGTCGTGGTGTTGTCCGATAGCTTCAGCCCGAGTGTGGCGCCGGCAATCTGCCCGTTGATGCTGCCTCCCGTGCTGGCATCGATGAACGGGTAGGCGCCGTTGAAGAAGACGTCGCCCATGTGCAGCGCATTGGCGCGCGTGAAGTGCACGTAGGCATCCGTATCGGTATGCGCGGGCGGAATGCGACCGGCTTCGACACGCTCGCCGTTCATCTGCAACTTGTGCATGTCGACGAACGTCTGCGTGGGAAGCGCCGTGGCCGGTGACGGCGTGAAGTGCATCCCGCGCACGTCGTGCGTCTCCGACATCCGCTTCTTGGTATTGACCTGCGACAGGATCGCGGCGCCAGCCTTGCGAAAGTTCTCGTTGTTGTCGGTGTGATCAAAATGCCAATGCGTGTCGATCAGCAGCTTGACGGGCGGCTTCCCCATGCCGTCCAGCAACTGCTTGAGCGCCGGCCACGCCGGCTGCACGAACGAATCGACGACGAGCTTGCCGTCGGGTCCGTTGAGGACGAGGACGTTGCCGCCTGGGCCGGAGAGCATCGAGAGGTTGTCGGCCAGCCTGGTCGTGACGATTGGCGTGGCGCCCATCGCGGCGCGACGTTCGGCAATCGGATCCGCGGCCTGCCGCCACCCGGCCGCAATCAGATCGGCAAGGCCGCCCGGAACAACGGGAAAGAGTGTCGCCGAGCCGACTGCGGATCGGAGGAGTTGTCGGCGCGAGATCGTTGGCATCGCTGTCAGTCCTGGCTGGCTCACCACGGTCGGTCATCAATCCTGTGAGCCAAAGTATATGGCGAGCGGCCGCGCCGGTCCGTGCCCAGGGTAGATGGTGGTCGCGCCGCGCCCGCGAAGATCCTGCCAGCTTCGTGTGACCGCGGCGGCGTTGTCATCGGTCAGCCGACGTTGACGACGGTCGGAGGATCCGCGCGCGCGGGCAAGCAAGAACGGTAGCGCAATGAAGACCGGCTCCGCAAAGTGCTATGGTTCAATCCGGAGGATCACGCCGTGCGCCGAGTACTCACGTGTTCGATGGCCCTGACCCTCGTGAGCGTCGCGTCGAGCGGGCAGACGCCGGCGATACCGGCCGCTGCCGACCTCGTGCAGAGCCTCACGCGCGAGACAGCCTGGAACCTCGTCGAGACCGTCCCGATGAAGTTCATCACGCACCACCCGCAAGGTTTGGTGAAGATCGGCGACACGCTCTTCGTGTCGTCCGTCGAGGTCAAAGTTCGAACGCGCCGGTTCCCCCAGCCGGTCGACGGTTACGATCGTGACGTCGGCGAGGGAGTGGGCCATCTGTTCAAGGCCGACTTGAAGGGCAACCTCCTCGCCGAGCTGACGCTCGGTGAAGGAGCCATCTATCACCCTGGTGGAATCGACTACGACGGCCGTCACATCTGGGTGCCCGTCACCGAGTACCGGCCGAACAGCCGATCGATTGTCTATCGGGTCGATCCGATCACCATGAAGGCCGAGGAGGTGTTTCGCTTCGGCGATTCCATCGGCGGCATGGTGCACGACACCGACGATCGCTCTCTCCACGGCGTGAGCTGGGGCTCCCGACGGTTCTATCGCTGGACGCTGGACTCGGAAGGAAAGGTCACAAACGCTGCGGTGCCACCGGAAACGCTGCGCACGCTGAACACGTCGCACTATATCGACTATCAGGACTGCAAGTACGCCGGACGGCATCGCATGCTCTGCACCGGCGTGACGGAGATGCGCCAGCGGCCCGACGCGCCAGCGTTCCGGCTCGGCGGGATCGACCTCGTGGATCTTCGTGATGGCCGTCCACTGCACCAGGTGCCGGTGCTGCTCTGGACGCCGGGCGGGCTGGACATGACGCACAACCCGGTCTGGCTGGAGAGCACGAGGACCGGTCTGCGCGGCTACTTCATGCCGGAGGACGACAAGTCGACGCTGTACGTGTATGAGGCGGCGCGATAGACTGGAAGCTGTCTCATAAACGAAAACCTCTCACGAAGATCCCAAAGCTCGCGAAGCCCGCGAAGACTCTTGCCTGACAAGACATCCTTCGCGATCTTTGTGCTCTTCGGACTCATCGTGATGCGCCGTCGGCCGTCTGTCAGGAGATGTCATCCAAGGGATCCTCAACTGCCGGTGCGGATCCGACCGCGACCGGAAGCGGCGCTGACGAGCACGGTCTCCGGAAGCCATCGAACCGCCGCCGTTCGGAGCAGCTTCACGAGCGGGTTTCTCCCGCTCAGACCGTTCGTGCCTCACGCATGGGCTGGCTTTCGCGATTTCAGGGATTGTGAGGGTTTCCTCACGACTCGACACCGGTGGCAGGCCTATTGTCGAACCATGCGAACTCTCGCATGCGTCCTCGCCGCGTTGATCAGCACGGCCAGCGCCCACGCCCAAGGCGAGTCTCCTGCTGCAGCGGTCATCCCTCGCGAGCACATCTCGCTCGGTGCTGTCGCCATACCCGCGCTGGAAGGGGGTGGACCGTGGTTCATGCCAGCGGTTCGCGTGAGCGCGCCGCTCGGCACGAGGCTCGGGCTGGACATCGACGCAGGCCGCGTCTTCGGCGCATCGAGCAAGTACGCCGACATTCGAAGCTTCTACGCGGCACAGATGCGATACAGCAGAACGTCCCGGCCGCCGGACGATGACGGCAGGTACTGGCTTGCCGGCCTCACGTGCCTGAACAGCACCAAGCTGGACGGTCAAGGTGGGGTGGTGAACCACACGCCCCACATGGCCTTGTCTGTTGGCCACGGCTGGAGCCACGTGTCCGGGAGCGGCATCCGAGCGTTCAACGAAATCGGCTTCAGCGGCGGTGACGGCTTCATGGTGTACGCGAGCCTCGGCGTGCAATGGGGACCACCGAGACGGCGCACGTCGTAGCCAACGACAGGTGTGGGACTTACTGGGCTCGATTGTCGCTCCACATGCGATAGGCCACTTCCCATCGTCCGCTCTCGCTGCGATGGAGCAGGTCGAAGTACTTCGTCTCGAACGGGACCGGATCTCCGCCGGCCTTGGGCAGGCGCTGGCCACGAAGCGTGCTCCGATTGACCACCCGGGCCGGATCGAGGAATCGGATTTCGTCGACGTTGACGCCTTCCGGCTTCGTGATGTACCGGGATTCACTCTGGGAGCGCGCGAGCCAGTCTGCGATCGCGTCACGACCGGTGACCGGCGCCGCATTGGGCGGCAGGATCTGACCATCGGACGCGTAGTAGCTTGCATAAGCCGCGGGTCCCTTGGCGGTGGCACCCATCCACGTGCGGTAGAACGCCTCTATCGCCGCTCTGTCGTCTTGCGTAGTGCTTGATGCCTGGAGCGCGACGAGCCCGGTCAGCAGACAGGGCGCCACGACCAAAGTTCGTATCTTCATCGGAGTCTCCTACGCCGGCGTTCGAGCACGGCTGATATACAACGTCAGAAGATAGACCGCCGAGAGCAGGAATCCGGCCATCGCCGCCGTCGCGATGACATACTCCGCCTGCCAGCCCGGCCTCGTCCCTGGCCCAATCCCCTGTTGCCCCCACAACAGGGCCAGCAGCAGAGCGGTGCAAACGCCAGCCAACACGCTCCGCGCGCGCCTCGCCAGACGGACAATCAGGACGACTCCCCACACCGCGCACGCGAGCAGGCAGGTGTACTCCATCCGGAACGATGTCGCGTGATCAGTGGTGATGTCGTCGAACGCCAGGAATGCGAGGACGACCGCGGCAAGCGTCATCAAACCGTCGAAGAGATCAGCGTCGGCGATTGTCGAGTGTGGGGGGCCGCCGCGACTGTGATCCGACATCGTGCCCGCCTCTCACCTAGAGCGTCTTTCATTTCGATGTAGTGTCCGCCTTCAGGCGGACCGACGAAGGCCGGCTGAAGCCGGCACTACGTACGATTGAAAAACGTTCTAGGTTGGTGGAAGTCTGTTGGCGCAGATGATGCCACGAAGCCGAGGGCTGCTCCAGTGGGATGAATCAGGCGGCCGGAGGCGCCGATTGTATCTGCATCATCTGGTTTCCTCCCCTCTGGAATTCATGAGGGACCTCCCGAATGCACACGGCATGTCCTGACGATCGCAGGTCGTCGGCGATCGAGTCGACATACGGCGACCGTCGGCCCCCGAGTGCCAGGAGTGGAAACACCCGGACCTCGCGAGCGACGCGGCACATGTCGAGGATGGCCGAGCGATGAAAGGCCTCACTCAGGTGATCGCTGTAGAGAAAAAGAAAGTGCGAGCACAGCGCGAGATCGAACGAGGCGTCCGCAAACGGCAGCGTGGGAAGCTCCGCGGCGACGTAACGCCCGCTCGTGCCTCCGGAACCGTAGTCGTCCAGAAACGCCTGCATCGCTGCCATACGGACGGCGCCCAGCTCCTCGACGGACCGAATCGAGTCCCAGACGAACTCGTGAGCGTTCTGCCGCGTCTGTTCGATGATCGTCGGGAAGGTCGCGTCGATCTGATCGCGCAGCTGCTGCTGGTCCCAGCGATAGATCGGATCGCACGAAATCACGGTCGCGCCGCGACGAGTGGCCTCGGCGTTGAAGCTCGCCGGGCCGTCACCACAGCCCAGAATCCTGCGACGGAGATCCGCGCCGCTGAGCGCGAACATGCGACGGTATTCGTCGAACGACCGGCCCCATGGGACCACCTGGTCGAGCGTGAACATCCCGTCAGTCTACCTGGCCTCGTCTCGCTCGCAGACGAGGGCGAGCGGCAACAATCCCGCTAGCGGGGGCACGAGCCGGGCGCCGGCGCGGCCGACGCATACGCGAACGAGACGTTCCGTTCGATCGTGACGGTCTCGGCAGCCGTGCTCGACGCGCGGATTCTAGCGAGAATGGGCTTCAGGAATCGCCCGTACGTGGCGATCGGCGCCCGGTCCCCTCGCAGGATTCCAGCTTTAACGTCGGCGACGATGGCCGGCGTGATGAGCTCGATGCGTCCGACGAACACGCGAGCGGTGCTCGCAGGCGCCGGCGTCACCTCTAGTGGAAGCACGTCATCGACCGCACGGCGCGGCACGATGTAGAAGAGCCGCAGGCCATCCTCGAACCATGAATCGCGCCACGTCTCGACCATGGCGGCGGCCTCCTTGGCGAACAGCCCATGGGCCACGAGCGTACGCTCGAGCGCAGCGCGCACGTTCGACTGCGGCGCGTCCATCGTCGGCCGATCGATCGCAACCTGCTCGCCAGAGCTGTGGGAAATTCGATAGCCTGCTGACCCGTTCCGGCTCTCGAACAGGATCACGTCGCCCGGGAAAGTTCCCGGCGCGGCGTTGACGAGCACACGGCCATCAGCCGCCACCATGGCGCCGAGCGGCAGCGGGAAGTTGCCGATCCCACGATAGAAAAGAAACTTCTCGCGCTCGTCTCCAGCCTCGAGAGGCGATGCCTCCGTCTTGCGCGCCGCGTAGTAGTGATTCGCACCGCTCTCGACGGGGTAGTCCTCCGCCGCACGCGGCATGACCCTCACCTGATTCCACGCGATCGTTCCCTCGAGCGCAGGGTTCTTGAGAGACTGCGCCTGGATGCTGCCGGGCGTCACGCTCGCGCGGGGATACCACTCGGTGATGAGGCCCTGGCGGAAGCGAATGCGGACGTCGACGGTCTTTTCGTCGGGCGAGTAGAAGTAGATGACCGGCGTTTCCATCCGAACGGTGGCCGGCATCCAGCCTTTGATGTTGGACGGCAGGCGATCGACAAAGCACGGAAGGTCGCGCGGGCCCTGAGGCGGCACCCATTCCTCAGCAAAGCCGTCCTGACCCGCCACGGATGTAAACGTGCCCCACTCGTGAACGACGAGGCCCGTCGGGTCGGTGGCGTTTGAAACACTGGAGTGGATCGAACCTTCGGCGGAAACGAAGAGGCTTGCCGCCAGGAGGATGACAACCGGGGAAAAGCGGTGGCGCATCGGGTCCTCCGGAATTTCTTGGTCAGGGTGGCGCGCTGATGATTCTAGCGCACTCTAAAGCCTAAAGCCTAGAGCCTATTGACGGACCGGATCCGCGAGGTAGCCGGGCCGGGCCTTGACGGTCCCGCGCCTTCCCTTGAGCCGGACTTCGAGACGGTGCCAGCCTGGTTCGGTGGACGCCGGCGTGTACATCAACACATAGCGGCGCCTGAATTCGTCGAGCACAGCGAGGAAACGCTTTTCGATCGTGTCATCCGATTCGTTCTCGAACAGCTGACCGCCCGTTGCTTCGGCAAGGTCGCGAAGGAACTCCGGCTTCTGCCGCCCAACCGCGACGGTGTATGCGACGATGTCCGACCGCCGGGCCGTCTGGAGCACGCTCTGGGACGTGAGCCAGCTCGCCGTGTCGACGCCGTCGCTCAGGACGATCAGCAGCGCCCGCCCGGCGCTGGACTCGCCGAGCATCATGCCGGCGTAGGTGCCATCGACGAGCGCCGTCCCACCGGCCGGCTCCGCGAGCGCGAGAGCGTCCCGGAGGCGTACCACGTCCTTCGTCATTTCCTGCGGTCGCTTCACGACGTGACTGAACGTGACGAGTCCCGCCTGATCCCGTTTTGTCAGCGCGTCGAGCAGCGCCCCGGCCGCGCGCTGCAAATGGCCCAGTCGCGCCGGCGTCACGCTGCCGCTCATATCGAAGACCAGGACGACATTGAGCGGCAGCTGGTCGAAGTCGGCGAGGGCGATCGTCTGGCGGACACCATTGTCGAACAGGTCGAAATCGTCGACGGTGAGCCCGCCGACGAGCTGTCCTCGATCGCTCACGAGCACATCGACGCGAACGCCCTGCGTACCCGACTTGAACGACTGCGCGGCGACGAACCGGACGTTGACCGCAGCGAGAGCAGCGATCAACAGCGCGCCGGCCACGCACCTCATCGCCTGGCACCCTTCGGCGCCGCGGCCGGCATGAAGGGCTGCCGAAGTTCGGCGAGCAACTCGTCGAGATTGCGCACGAACCAGAGGTGGTACGTCCACCAGGGATCGTCCATCTCGCTCTGCACCTCGCTGGTGAACACTCGCTGAGCCGCCGCGAGCGCGGTCGCACGATCGCCTTGGTCGCGCGCGATGCGGCTCAGTGCGAGCTGGGGAGACTGCGCGTTGGGAAAGCCGGCGGCGGCCCGTTCGTAGCTCTGGCGCGCCATCGTCACGTTGCCGAGCGATTCCTGCGCGGCGCCCTCGAAGAGCGCCGCGTAGTAGAGCAAGGCCGGATCGGCAGTGCGCGTCGTGCCGGCACGAAGCTCGCGAATCGCGTCGTCGTGACGGCCGAGCATGTCGAGCGTGCGTCCTCGCCGGATGCGCGCGGCGGCGAAATCCGGCCGGGCCTCGGCGGCGCGACGGAAGAAGTCCTCGGCCAGCCGCCAGCTCGCGCCCGACGACGGCGCCGCAATACGGTCGTGCGGCGACATGATGGTCGAATCAATCACCGGCCGGACGCGGGGAGAGGCCAGCGTTTCGTAGTAGCAGCCGTTTGCGAAGAGCAGGTCCGGATCGTTTGGAAAGATCGCGCTAGCCCTCCGGAGATGGAGCGACTGATCGGCCAGCAGCGATCGGTTGGCCAGAACGGCCGCCGCCGTCACGTACCACAGCCGCGCCGTCCGATCCTCGGACGGCTGCGGAAGCGTCAGGTCGAGGAGTGTGCGTCCGAATTCCCAGTGCCGTTCGGTGACGTCGAGGCCGTCAACTCCGCCATCGGTCGAGAGCACGGCCGTTCCATTGAAGCGAGAGGCGCGCGGCTCGCGCGGGGGTCGCGCCGTGATGTCATCGGCCAGGACCATGGCCGCGTCCATGTGCAGCAGCGCACCGCGATGCACCAGCTGGTTGAATGGCGTGACGGCGGCAAGGGGAAGGCGTTTCACCGACTGCCTGCGGCTCGCCAGCACTCGCTCGACCTTCTCGAATGCCGTGGGAGACAGGCTCTTGATGGTCTGAAGGGCGTGATCGTCGAGGCCCGGGATATGTGCGTCGACAGCAGCCAGCCATGCGCCAACGTCTGGGGACGTGGACCCGGTCCCCGATTGCGTCTGGCCGGCGCGCGCTCCAGGGGCCGAGAGCAGCATCAGGCCGACGAGCAGCATCACGTGGAGCGTGTTCATTGCGGAATCGCTCGTCATGGCCGGACTCGAGACAATCCTAAAAGTTTACCCGGTTCTCGCGCAGGCGCTTGACAGCGTGGTCGTATTTTCCCTACAGTGTGAGCAAAGATACAGAGAGGCCGTTTCATGGGTGAGTCCGTCGGCGAATTCGAGCAACTGATCCTCTTTGCTGTCGTCCGGCTCGATGCGGACGCGACCGCGGTCACGATCCGTCAGGAGATCGAGACGCGCACCAGCCGGACGATCTCCTCCGGCGCGCTTTACACGGCGCTCGATCGACTCGAGGCGCGCGGCTTCGTGCAGTCGCGCCTCGGCGAGCCGACCGCGGCGCGCGGCGGCAAGCGCAAGCGGCACTACGCCATCGAACCCGCCGGCGCGCGTGCCCTGACGCGCTCCTACGATGCGCTGCAGAAGATGGCCAGCGGCATGGGCGCCCGCCTGCAGGCCAAGTTGCCCTGACGGTGTGCC
The DNA here is from genome assembly GCA_963776315.1 of uncultured Acidobacteriota bacterium. GTDB lineage: Bacteria > Acidobacteriota > Vicinamibacteria > Vicinamibacterales > 2-12-FULL-66-21 > DATBJJ01. The sequence continues at coordinate 39,130 of CAVZMJ010000015.1, read as the reverse complement.
GATGATCGCCGATCCCCCGCGTCTTGCCGTCTGGCTGCTGCGGCTCGTGCTGCCGCCCGATCGTTACGAGACGATCGCCGGCGACCTCGAGGAAAAGTTCAGGCTCGACGTGCAGCCGCTCGCCGGCTCCCGTGTCGCGCGGCGGTGGTACTGGCGTCAGTCTCTCAGCATCGCGGTCGCGCGGCTGCTCGCGCGTTCGATCCTTCCCTCGCCCACTCCGCCGCAGACAGGTGCGCCCATGCAAGGCATTCGACAGGACATCCAGTACGCCGTCCGCTCGCTCGTCAAGGCGCCGATCTTCACGCTCATTGCCGTCGCCACACTCGCGCTCGGCATCGGCGCGAACACGGCGATCTTCACGCTCGTCAACGGGCTGCTGCTGAAGCCGTTGCCGTTCGCGCATCCCGACGAGCTGATGATGGTCCACCTGCTGATGCCCGATCGCAACGGTGGGCCCGGTGTCTTCCGCGAGATGGTGTGGTCGTATCCCAAATACGAAGTGTTCCGCGACGAGCAGCAGGTCTTTTCGGATCACGCGCTCTTCACGGGCAGTCAGTGGAGCCTGACCGGCCTCGGTGAGCCCGAACGCCTGCGCGGCGAGGTCATCGGCGCGCGCTACCTGACCACCCTCGGCGTGACGCCGGCCGTCGGCCGGGACTTCACCGCCGAAGAAGATCGCACGCCCGGGATGAACGGCATCGTCATGCTGGGCCACGCGCTGTGGCAGCGCCGCTTCGGTGGCAATCCGAACGTCCTCGGCGAGGTCGTGCGACTGAGCGGCGTACCACACACGGTCGTTGGTGTGCTGCCGCCTGGCTTTCGCGGGCTGACCGGGGAGGCAGAGGCCTGGGTGCCGCTGATGACGACGCCTGCTGAAGAGCTGAACCAGAAGTGGTCCCACTCCTACTATGCGGTCGCGCGCCGGAAGCCGGGCGTCTCCGACGAACAGGCGCGCAGCGCCATGACCGTGCTCGGGCAGCGCATCGACGCGGCCATCCCCGATCCGCGCGGCGTTTCGAAGTACGGGGCGATGGCGCTGTCGCTGCACGACTCGCGCGTCGATCCGCTCATCCGCCGATCCGCGATCGTGCTCCTCGGGGCCGTCGGCTTCGTCCTGCTGATCGGCTGCGTCAATCTGGCGAACCTGATCCTGGCGCGTGCCGCGACGCGGCGGCGCGAGGTTGCCATCCGTCTGGCGATGGGCGCGACCCGTGGCCGGCTCGTGCGGCAGTTCCTGACCGAGAGCCTGCTCCTCGCCGGCACCGGCGCCACCGCGGGGCTCGGCGTGGCTTACGGCGGGCTGCGCCTCGCAGCGACGCTCATGCCCGAGGCCGGGATCGTCCTGCGCAGCCAGACCTTCGGCCTCACGCGCGTCGGCATGAGCCTCATCGGCCTCGATTTGACCACGCTTTTCTTCACGCTCGGCATCACCGTCGTCACGGCCGTCCTCTTCGGGCTGCTGCCGGCGTGGCACGCGTCGCGCTCGGACATCGTCAATACGATGAAGGCAACCGGCGCGGGGTCCGTGGCGCAGGGTGTGCGTGGGCTCAGCGTGCGCAATCTGCTCATTGTCGGCGAGACCGCGCTTGCACTGGTCCTGCTCGTGGCCGCGGGGCTCATGCTCCAGAGCGTGAACAACCTTCAGCGCACGTCTCTCGGCTTCGAACCCGAGGGACTGATCACGTTCCCGCTGTCCCTTCCGCGCACGCAGTACGACGAGGCGCGCTCGACGCAGTTCTTCCTCGATCTGATCGAACGCGTGCAGGCGCTCCCCGGCGTGCAGTCCGCGGCGTACGGATTCTGCGCACCGGTCTCCGGCGGCTGCAACGGCACGCGGGTGACATTTCCGGGCAAGCCGCCTGTCGCGCCCGGTCAGGAGCCGAGCACCGGCATCCACTGGGCATCACCGGAGCTCTTCAAGACGATGGGCGTACAACTCGTGCGCGGACGGACGTTCACCGATCGCGACCGTGAGGGCCAGCCGAAGGTCGTCGTGATCAACGAGACGGCGGCGCGAACCATCTTTGGTGGAGAGGATCCGATTGGGCAAAAGGTCGGCCTCGGGCAGGGGGGCTTCAACAACGGCGCGGAGGTCGTTGGCATTGTGCGTGACGTGCGCTATCGCGCGGTCGAGCAAGCGGCAACGGTCGACATGTACGTCCCGCTTCTGCAGTCCTGGCGCGGCAACGGCATCCTCTTCGTGCGGTCGAACCTCGACCCGGCTGCGCTCATTCCGGCCGTGCGCCGTGAGATTCAACGGCTCGACGGCGATCTGCCGGTTACCAACGTCAAGACGATGGGGACGCGGTTCGCGGACGCGACGTGGCGGACGCGACTCAGCGCCGATCTGCTCGCGCTCTTTGCGGCGCTGGCGCTGCTGCTCGCGGCGATCGGGCTGTACGGCGTCATGGCGCACGCCGTCGAGCAGCGCACGCGCGAAATCGGCGTGCGCATGGCGCTCGGCGCCGAGCGCCGGAACATCTTCACACTGGTGATCGGGCGCGCGCTCGTCATCGCCGGCATCGGCGTCGGGGTCGGCGTGGGACTGTCGCTGCTGTCGATGCGATTCCTCGACGCGCTGCTCTATCAAGTGCGGCCGAACGATCCCGTGACGCTCGGCGTGCTGGCGGCTGGACTGCTCGGGATCTCGGTGTTGGCGAGCTACGTGCCCGCACGGCGCGCGACGCGCGTCGACCCGTGGACGAGCCTGCGAGCGGACTGAGGCGGGTCGGGGATACGACCGCTCGGTCCTGGCCGGATGGTCACGGCTTGATCCAGCCCCCAATCCTGTAGGACGAGCACCGCTCCGTGCCGCTGCAGGCGAAGGTGAATGTGGATTGTCCCGAGGCTGTTTGGTGGCCACGCTCAACCCACGCGAGCTCGCATCCTCGTCTGCACTGGACGTTCGTCTGCCCGGTTGGCGCATCGACTATCAGTTCGAAGTCCGGCTGGGGCGTCTGCGCCCTGCCAGCCATCCATCCGAGGGCGACGAGGAGAAGCGCCATCAGGGTCCGCACCGCGATTCTTCTCATACCGACCTCCTTGACGTTCACCCGTTTGCCTTCATGTGCTTCACCGACTCGGCGATGAGCTCCTTGAGTACGGCGATGTCGATGTCGGCCAGCCGTTTGACGTAGAGGCAGGACTTTCCGGTCTTGTACTTGCCGAGCCTTGCCACGAGCGCGTCGTGGCGGTCGAGGCCCGACATGAGGTAGAGCGTCAGGTCCTGCTTGCGCGGCGAGAAGCCGGCGAGAAACCAATCGTTCTCGCGGCCGCTGGCGTACTTGTAGTGATAGTGGCCAAAGCCCACGATGCTCGGGCCCCACATCTTCGGCGGAGTGCCGACCGCTGCCTTCATGATGCGCACGAGCGTCTGACAGTCTTTCCGCCGCTCGTCGTCGGCGATCCCCTTGAGGAATGCACTGACGCTGGCATTGGTCTTCTGAGTCTTGAGCTTCGCCATGGGGCGGGTGGTGACCTCCGAGCTATTCAGTACCGCACTGTACGATTGATGCGCTTCAGGCCCTCGAGCAAATCTGCCCTTCGGACAGACGCTGCAGGCTGCCGGCGGGGCCGGGGACACTCAACCGGGACACTCAACCGTGACAGTCACAGGGGACAGTCAAGAGCGGATGAATGTGAAGATCCTGTGTACTAAATTGGGCAGAAGCTGCCCAAGGGGGTGATTACCAGTGGGACATCGTTCCAGATACCCCACGGACTGTCTTGAAATGGAGCGTCCACAGGTGCCAGCAAGGGCCGGGGACACTCAAGAGTGACTGTCCCGATTGAGTGTCCCCGCCCTGTCTTACTTCACGTACCAGTGGCCCGAGATTGAAAAGCCCAGCCCGCCCAGGTCGAAGCCGGCGAACGGTTGTTTCGACCACTGATAACCGACGTCGGCGCTGATGGCGAAACGCGGCATGTTGGGAATCGTCACTTCGGCGCCGCCGAAGCCACGGAATCCAAGACTGCTGTCCGACACCGACGCGCTGACCTCCGGCGTGCCGCTGCTCAGTTTCGAGCGGGTGAACACCGCGCCGCCGCCGAAATACGGCCGCAGCCAAACGTTGTCGCTGACGTAGTCAGCCAGCGCATAGATGACGCTCGGAGCGAACTCGGTCGAGCGCACGCGCTCGGGCGACGTGCTCGTCATCGTCGAGCGCGACAGGTCGAGCTGCACGCCGACGCGCCTGCGCGACCACATGCGGGACGTGAACCCGAAACCGGGCGTCGTGCCGCTCATCTGCCCGCCCAGGCCGACGACGTGTGTCGGAGGCGGAACGTATATCGTGCGTGTCGACGTCGACGCACCAATAGAGGCCGCGGGTTGAGGCGGCTCCGGCGTCGCGACGGGTTCAGGCGGCGGCAGCGACGCGAACGCCGCCGCGAGCCGCTCCTCGCGCGTCGCGCGCTGCGAGAGCTTGCCCATGCTCAGGTGCACGTAGCCGATGCCATCGGGCGCTTCCGGCCACGCCACCTTGACCCACGCGCCGATGTCGCGCGTGACTTCGAGCACCGCGCCGCGCGGCGCGTGACCGACGAGCGGACTGCCCGTGCTTGGAGCCTTGCGGACGTCCGCCGACTGGACGCTCACCGTGAACTCCGAGCTCGGGACGATTGCCGGGCTCTGGGCGGACGCCAGCGACGGCGCCAGGCACACGGCGATGGCGACGACAACTAGGGGTTGACCAATCACGTGCTTGCCTCCTCTATTAGTGCGTTCTTGTCGTGCCGCCTGACCCACCTGCGGCGGTCACGAACCTGTGACCCCGATCACGGTTCCGTCAGCCAGGGTTCGCGAAACGCACGAATCTGGCCGGAATCCGGACCGGTCGGATATCGAAGCAAATGGCGTGCTTCGGGCGGGGATTTGGGGCGATTGGCGGTGCGGACGCCACCGCGATGGGGGGCGCGAGACGATGCGGGAGGACTAGCAGCTATCGCACAAACGGACCCTTCACGTAGGCCGCGAAGCTCACGAGGCGCGCGAAGGATGCTTTGTGGTCTTCGCGATCATCGTGATGGGTCGTCGACCGTGTTTGTGAGATGGCTTGTCGTCGTTCAGTACCGCTCGCGCATGTAGTTGGCGCCGACGGTGAGGGTCTCGCGCCAGGCGCTCTCGACTTCCGGGTTGAACTCCGGGTCGTGCGCGCGCGCCGTGTCGATGAGGCAGTCGATCCAGAGGTCGTACAGCTCGGGCCGGATGTCGAGGTCGTGCCGGCTATGACGGGCCGCCAGCCACGGCAGCGCGCCCCTGGCCGGACTTCCCTCTTCGCCCTGCGCCGCCACCGCCACCACGTACAGCGAGTCTTCGAGCATTCGGACCTGCCGCTTCAGGTCGACTCCACTGAATTTTTCGCGCACCTCCTCGGAAGAACCGACGAAGCGTTCGTAGAACTCCGCGAGGAAAGCGGGCACGGCGAGGCAGCGCTTCAGGCTATGGAGAAAGAGGTCCGTGGCTGGGCTCGACATGCCCCGATGATAGTGCAGTGGCGCCGTTCTGGCGGAAGGAGCGCTTCAGCGCTGCCGTCAGCGCGCCGGTCTCCGCCGGATCATGCGGATCGCACCCTCGATGCGGCGCGCTCTCGTGTCGGCCTTCCTGGCCTCCTCGATCGCCTCCACGTGCTCACGCTGATGGCTGTAGCTGAGCGCCTGCCATCGGTCCCACGCCGGCGGCGATGCCTTGAGAGCCTTGACGAAGTCTGTGGGCGCCTCGACCACGCGCGGCGCAGTGTCGAGGGTCAGGCGAACGTCGATCGTCTCGCCGCCTTCGAGGCCCGCGGCCTCCCGATTGCTCCGCCGCAGGGGAATACACGGCGGACCTCCCATCGCCGCGATGGTGCTCCGATACGTGTAGCCATTCAGCGTGACCGTGACCGGCGCCCGCACCTTCCCGAACACGTCTTTCGGATCGAAGGTCAGCGGGATGAAGCACATCGAACCCTCTCGAACAACCGTCGCCTTGAAGGTCTTCGAGGGTGCCGGCGCGTCGGCAGTGCGCGCCTGCTTCGGTCCCGCGAGCATGTACGAACGCTCGAGCCAGCGTCGAATCTCGGCGTCGACTTCGCCGGGGTTCTCCAACCGCACCTCGAGATGCCAGCGACTAGCCGACGCCTGCTCACGCTTCCGAATGCGACGGCTCGCAACGTCACGATCTGACTTCAGCGTCAGTACGAGCGCGGCCTTCTGCACGGCGACGCCCGCAAACGCGGTCGCCCGCACGAGGTGAATGGAGGTCTTCTTGGGATCCTCAATGACCTGCCCGAGAGCGTTCGCCGCCTCGAGAATGGCCGCGTAGGTGGCGGCCACGTTCGGCGCGCTGCCACGGAAATGATTCGTGACCGTGTTCATCTTTGCGCCAGCTCCGCAATCCTGGCCCGCACGAGCTTCTTCACGAGCGATGCGGGCAGCGGCTTCGACGGCTGAAAGCGAATCGTGCCCTTGCTGGTCTGGTAGCCCTCGAGCTCCTCTCTGTGCGCGGCCACGGTGGATCCGCTCATGGGATAGAAGGCGCAGTGACTCGCGGACGCCCCAAACGCGACGAGCGGCCGGCCGTCGAGTCGGAACGCGGCCAGCTGATAGCTGATGCACTCCTCGGCCTTCGGCGCCGCGGACTTGATCGTCTTGCGAAGCTTCTCGAGCGCTACCCGCTGCTCATCGCTCACAGCCGCGAGGTAGTCGTCGATGGTTCTAGGTTTGGCTGGCATGGCCTGTCGTCCCTTTGAATGCGGAGACCTCACGATACGAACGGATGGCGGCTCAGCAACGGCCGTGACCGGGCAGCTAAGACCGACATGGTGGCCTCCGGGAACATGGCGGACACACAGGCTGGCACCGCAAGGTCGCGGGCGTGTCCATGCTAACCGAAGAGCAGCCGAACGGTGAATCGGCGCGAGGGAGGCGCTAACGAGACCGTTCCGTACTGGATCGTCTCGAGTTCGCCGGAAGCGCTGGCGTGTATCGCCTTTTTTCCTGTGCCATGGACAAAAATGGACACGACATTTATTCCCGGCTGACGCGTAGTAATCTTCGGCTTCCTCTCGCCACGCGTCGGGCGCCGAAGCCGGTGCGGCGGCGGGACGCGTGACGCGCAGAAAGGTCAGCAGCGATGAAACGGATCGGCATACTCACCGCAGGAGGCGACACGCCGGCGCTCAACGCCGCCATCCACGGCGCGGTCGCACGCGCTAATCAGCTGAAGGTCGAGGTCTACGGACTCATCAAGGGCTTCAATTGCCTGTTCAACCCCAAGGTGCCGCACGTGCACCTGAATCCGCTGTTCCAGGCGATTCCAGAGCTCGATCCGACCAAGGGCGGGACGCTCATCGGCTCCTCGCGAGACTACGTCGACCCGGACCGGAAGGACGAGCTCGATCTCATCGAGTCGCGACTCGAGACGCTCGGCATCGAAGGACTGATTGCGGTCGGTGGCGACGGCACGCTCAACGGGCTGCAGCCGCTGACCGAGCGCCTGCCCACGGTTCTCGCCCCCAAGACGATCGACAACGATCTCGGGTTGAACTACCCGAGCGAGCCCGACGAATGGGCGCGAGTCAGGGAGCCGGCCACCGGCCAATATCGCTACTCGCGCAGCGCGTCGAGTGCGGTCTTCGACCTCAATCACATCGTCAACTACGTGACGCCCGGCTATGCCACGGCCGTGCTGGTGACCGCGCAGGGCGTCGAACGCATCCGCACGACCGCGGAGAGCCATCGGCGCATTGCCATCATCGAGGTCATGGGACGGCACTCCGGCTACATCGCGCTCGGCACGGCGTACGGGCAGCCGGACATCATCCTGGTACCGGAGCACCCTCTCGAGATCGAACTGCTCGTGGAGCGCGTCCGCCACCTCTACGACCTTCAGAAGAACGTCGTCATCGTCTGCGGCGAGGGAATCGTCGACGCGCAGGGCGCCGAGCTCGGCGCGGAGTCGTCGTCCACCGACCCGGCCGGCAACGTCGCGCTGAGCGGTGCGGCCGAGGCGCTGCGCGCGAAGATGATCCAGACGCTCGGCGACGGCTACTTCCAGCGCTATCGGCGCGGCAGTTCGGCCAGGGAAGCGATCTTCACCAGAAAGGTCGGTCACACGCAGCGTGGCGGCCGCCCGATCCTGTTCGACCGATTCTACGCCGCGCTCCTCGGCTCGGAGGCAGTCGATCTCCTGGTCGAGGGACGGAACAACGCCGTGTCGGTGCTCCAATACAATCCCGACAAGGGCTTTCACGTCGAAGGCTACGACGCGAACCGGTTTCGTGACCGCTGGGGCCTGATTCACGCCCGCCAGATGCATCCCTCGCTCTACGACCCCCGGCTCATGAAGCCGTCGAGGATGGGCATCGACTACTTGCTGCCGATCTTCAGCGGGGCCATCGGCTACGACGATGCCGAGCACATGCGACAGACGCTGTTCGACGCGGGCAACCTGTCGCAGCCTTACCATTCGATCAATACCGACGTTCACAAGCGCATTCGCTATCTCGAGACTGACGGCGCCTGACGGTTCGAGCGGCTGGCGCTCGCGCCCCGCGGAGAGACCAGAGGGATCGTGGTAAATTCGTACGCGGAGACTCGCCGAGCTCGAGCAGCGGCACTGACGTGCCTGTCCTGGGCTTCCGGCTCAAATCACCTGCCAAGTGTTCGCTTCACGCGCCGGGGACGTTCCTCTATCATGGGGCTCGCGGCTCACATGGGGGAAGACATGTCTACCTGCCGGCGCTACTGGCGCTTTTCGATCGTCGTGGGAGCAATCCTGGCCTGCGCATGCGGCGGCTCCGGAAAGGACAGCAGGGAGTACGCGCCGCAATCCGCACCGCCGGAGGGTGGCCTCGTGCGCCCGTTGCAGGACGACTCGAGCGAGCAGATCGTGTCCTGGGTCGACGGACAGGTCGTCACCGACTGGGCGACGGAGATCGTCAAACGCCAGCGGGCGATCGACGGATACCTGGATGACGCGGATCCGGTTCGCGCCGAGAAGTACGGTTTTCGCAGCGGGCAGAATCCCCAGCTCGCGTGGAGCTGGTTCCGCAACAACCCGGTCGGATTCAACGGCGTCCCATTCGTCCTGTTCAAGACGATCCTCGACCTCGATCCGAATCACGAGAATCCTTCGCTCCGCGCGATCGCCAGAATCTGGAAGCGCGAGGCGACAGTGCCCGCAGGCCCGGGAACAGCCGCACCGGCGTGGACGCTCGACCATCTCGGCATCGGGCCCGACCCGTCGGGCCAGTCGCCTCTCCCCTTCGGGCTTGCCTTCGAGAATCCACGGACGTTCGAACCGTTGTCCGCGGCCGAGACGACCGCCGCCGACGCGCGGCTGCTGGCGAAGCGTGTCTTTCAGAACACGAGCCTGCTGATTGCCAAGCTCCACACGACGGACAAGGAAGAGAACTGGGAGCGCGACCGTCCCGGTTTCGGGAGTCCTGGCGCGATGGATCGGGTGTTCTTCTCCTGCGCCGCCTGTCACGTCGGACGCGTGATGGTGTCCGGGAAGATGAAGCTGCTGCCCGGAATGCCCAATACCGAGCTCGAAGGCCAGTACTACTCGAAGCTGCTGATGCTCACGGGCGCGGCGCTCGTCGAGTCCGGTTTCGATTCCGCGTCCACGACACCGGTGAACCCCGCGAACATCAAGCCCAACACGGGCGCCGTCCGGGCGCTGTACACCGAGATGCTGAACAAGGCGCGTCTGCGGCCGGAAACGCTCTACGGTTCGTCGCCGGCCGAGATCGCCCGCGGCAAAATCCAGGCGCTCGCGATTGCCGAGGACTTCCCGAGCGTCGTGCAGGACCTCATCGCCGTGGGCGTGAAGACCCACTTCATCTACCACGTGGTGGCGAAGAACAACGGCTACAAGCGGCCGCTCCCCGACGTCTTCGAGGACCGTCCCGGCCAGATGGATGCCTTCGGCATCGCGTCGGGCCTCGTCGCAATCCACACGCGCCGCAAGGACAATAGCTTCTTGGAATTCGTGCGGCAGGACAATCCGGAGAGTCCGTTCTTCACGGGATTCTCGAAGGCGAACGGCTTGCCCGTCGACGTTCCCGGCATGACCGATCGCGTCACCGATCCCAAGCTCGCGGGCGAACGGATCTTCAAGAACATTCCGGCCTGGGCGCCGCCGGTCCCCGCGCCGATCGACATCAAGAGCGTCAACTGGGCGGTCGAGCGCTACCACGCCAACTGGGACGGCAATCAAGGCGCCTCGTCGCGCACGCTCGCGTCGGGCGCGTCGGCGACGGGCGACCCGCGCATGGTCAACGTGCGAATCCACGAACCGCTCAACCCGTTCATCGACAACCTGCCGCCGCCGCCGTATCCCTTTGCCAGCGTCGACCTGGCGCGGGCACGCGAGGGCAAGGCGATCTTCAAGGCGACGTGCGCCGAGTGTCACAAGCCGCGCAACCAGACGATCTACCCGGTTTCGAAGCTCGGCGTGGATCCGAATCGCACGATGGTCAACACCAGCGTGTCGCGCTACGGGTTGGCCGCGCTGGTCGTGGAGGCGTGCAGCATCTACGGCCTGAACCACAAGGGACAACCGGGCGCAGAGTGGTGCGTGCCGAAGGGCGACTGGCAGGCGCGGCTCGACGAGTACTTCCGCGACACGCCACGGCGGGTGGCGGACGGCACGAACGGTTACAAAGCCGACATGCTCCACGGCATCTGGGCGCAGGCACCGTATCTGCACAACGGATCGGTTCCCACCCTCGGCCAGCTGATGTGCCCGTCGACGCGCCCGGTACGGTTCCTTCGCGGAAACCTCCACTACGACGAAGCGCTGGTCGGTTTCGAATGGTTGGAGAAGCCGGGGATCCGCTACGCGCCGAACGAAACGATTCTGGTCAAGGAATACGACACGACGGTCCCGGGCAAGTCCAACACCGGACACACGTTTGCCGCTGACCTCTGCCCCGACACGGCGGGTCTCGATCCGATCGCCGATCGGAGGGAAATCGAGAAACGACTGCTGGGTTCCCGGATTGGGGCGCTGCTGGCGTACCTGAAGACGCTCTAGTCAGGAGGAGTCCTTTGGAAAAACGCCTCTCCGACGTCGATCTCAACGCGCTCACAGCCCGCCGGACGTTCTTCGCGTCTCCCGCGGCGTGGGAAGACGAGGTGTTGTATTTCCTGATGCTCGACCGCTTCTCGGACGGGCGCGAGAACGGCTGCCGCGACAACACCGGCGCCGTCGTCACGAGCGGCACGACGCCACCGTTCCAGCCGTCCGATCGTGGAAATGCAACGGCCACGGCGAGCGACCGGACCAGATGGTTCGATGCCGGCGGCAAGTTCGTTGGCGGGACGCTGCGCGGCCTCGAGTCGAAGATCGGCTACCTCGAGCGAATGGGCATCACCGCGATCTGGATCAGCCCCGTCTTCAAGCAGGTGCCGTCGCAGGAGTCGTACCACGGGTACGGCATTCAGAACTTCCTGGATGTCGACCCGCATTTCGGCACGCGAGACGACCTGGTGTCGGTCGTGCGGACCGCTCACGACCACGGCATTCGCGTCATCCTCGACGTGATTCTGAATCACGTGGGGGATGTGTTTGCCTACACGCCGCAGCAGCTGCGGTGCGACGTCTTCGACCGCGACGGACACTTCCTTCGCAAGGAAGCCTGCTGGCAGTCCGACGGCACGGTGTACGGCGTCGCCGGATTCCGCGACGCTGCAGGCAATCCAACGCTGCCCTTCGGACCGGTCGCGGCGAGCCACTTCCCGGACAGCGCGATCTGGCCCGCCGAGCTGCAGGAGGCGGAGACCTTCACGCGCAAGGGCAAGATTCGCAACTGGGATCACGAGCCCGAGTTCCGCGAGGGCGACTTCGAGAGCCTGAAAGATGTCCATCAGGGCGCCGGTTCCGTGGACGACTACCGCGCGTCGGCGGCCTTCCTCAACCTCTGCAAGTCCTTTCAGTTCTGGATCGCGCTCGCCGACATCGACGGCTTCCGCGTGGATACGGTGAAGCACATGGACGATGGCGCGAGCCGGCTGTTCACGTCGTCCATCCACGAATTCGCCGAGAGCATCGGCAAGGAGAACTTCTACCTCATCGCCGAAATCACGGGCGGCCGCGAGCGCGCCTTCAACACGCTGGAAATCACCGGCATGAACGCGGCCCTTGGCATCGACGACGTGCAGGACAAGATCGAGTATCTGCTCAAGGGATTCCGCGAGCCACAGGACTATTTCGGTCTGTTTCGCAATTCGCTGCTCGTGCGCAAGGAGTCTCACGCGTGGTTCCGGAACAAGGTCGTCACGACCTTCGACGACCACGACCAGGTGCGCAAGGGCGAAAACAAGTCACGATTCCCACATGACGAAGGACCCGGCCAGCACGAGACGAAGCGCGCCTCGATTGCCGTGCTCGGCTTCCTCGTCACGACCATGGGCATTCCGTGCCTGTACTACGGGACCGAGCAGCAGTTCGACGGGCACGGCGACAACGATCGGTTCATCCGCGAGGCGATGTTCGGCGGCGAGTTCGGCGCCTTCGAGACGCGCAACCGGCACTTCTTCGACGAATCGCACCCTGTCTACCGCGAAGTCGGGAAGATTCTGGCGATTCGGCGCAGGGAGCTGGCCGTGCGCCGCGGACGACAGTACCTGCGGCAGATCTCCGGCGACGGGATCCACTTCGGCCTGCCCCAGATGATGGGCGGCGTGATCCGTTCGGTCGTGCCGTGGTCGCGTATCTTCAACGAGCGTGAAGTGTTGCTCGCCGTGAACACCGACCTCGATGCGCCACGCACGGCGTGGGTGACGATCGACGCCGGGCTTCACGACACGGGCAGCCACCTGACGTGCCTGTACTCGACCGACGGCGCGCAGATTGGCACCCGGCCGCTGGTGGAGGCACGCAACGGGCGAGCCGTCGAGCTGACCGTTCCTCCGGCTGGCTTCGTCATCTACTCGTAGGCAAACCTCAGGGCCCAACGGTACGTAGTGTCAGCCTTTGGTTTAGGCGGATGTTTTCGTGGTCCGGCTGAAGCCGGACACTACATTTCACTGCGCGCCGCCGAGCGTGTATTCGAAGTCGTAGAAGTGCTTCCCGCCCTCGATGACGATCGTCATCCGACCCGCGAGCCCGACCAGCTGGTCGGTGCCCGAGTCCGGAACCACGGTGACGATCAGCGTCGGGGCGCCCTTCTTCATCGTGCCGGTATGCTGGAGAATGAAGCTGCCGCGACGGCCGCCGAGCGTGCCGGCGACGAGCTCCAGCGCCACGTAGGCGGCCGAGCCCTCGACCGCCGTTCCCGCTCCGAGCATCTGCCCTTTGCTGGTGCCGTCGAGGTCGCCATGAAACTGTTTGTCGAGAAACAGCCTGCTGAAGGGACCGGCCGCCGCATCGTCGGCCGGCTGGGGAATGATCTTGACGTCAAACGTCCCTCTCGCGTGATTCGTCACGACAGCCTCTTTCTGAGCATGAAGGTGAGCGACCAGGGTGAACCCGATCGTGAGGAGAGCCACGTAATTTCTCATGGTTGGTTGTCTGGTAGCCGACACTCCTCACAAACACGGCCGACGGCTCATTCACGATGATCGCGAAGACCGCAAAGCTCGCGAAGGATTACTCGTGCATTCTTCGCGAGCCTCGTGATCTTCCGCCTTCGCCAAGGCTCCGGCGGACCGCCGTAGCTTTAGCGGAGGCTGGTCGAGGCCTTCGTGATGGGTTTCCGTTCATGAGATCGCGTCGAGTCAATCGCTCCGTTCACCGAGCTCCAGCGCTCAAGTCGTGGGAAACGGATTCCGCTCGGCGAACCCGCGCTGGTGCCAGTATGGATAGATCGGCGTGACGGCGCTCGCGGCGTCGAGCCTCGCGACCTGCTCCGCCGTGAGGTTCCATCCCACCGCGCCGAGATTCTGACGGAGCTGCTCCTCGTTCCGCGCGCCGATGACGAGAGTCGAGACGGTCGGCCTCTGGAGCAGCCAGTTCAAGGCCACTTGCGGAACCGTCTTGCCTGTCTCCGCAGCAACCGCGTCGAGCACATCCACGACACCAAACAGGTAGTCGTCCGATACCTGTGGGCCCATTTCGACGTTCCGCTTGTCCTGGAGGCGCGAGACGTCGGGGCGAGGCTGGCCGCGCCGAATCTTGCCGGTGAGGCGCGCCCAGCCGAGCGGGCTCCACACCACCGCGCCGATCTTCTGATCCAGGCCGAGCGGCATCAGCTCCCATTCGTATTCGCGCCCGATGAGCGAGTAGTACGCCTGATGGGCGACGTAGCGCGCGAGACCGTACCTGTCCGACACGGCCAGCGACTTCATGAGATGCCAGCCCGAGAAGTTCGAGGCACCGATGTAGCGAATCTTCCCCGCGCGCACCAGGTCATCGAGGGTAGAGACGACCTCCTCGACCGGCGTCAGCGCATCGAATCCATGCAGCTGAAAGAGATCGATGTAGTCCGTGTCCAGCCGCCGCAGGGCGGCATCGACGGCGCGAATGAGATGAAAGCGCGACGAGCCGACGTCGTTTGGCGCCTTGCCGTGGCGAAAGCTCGCCTTCGTCGAGATGAGGACGCGATCGCGCCGGCCGGCGATCGCCTTTCCGAGGATCTCTTCCGCGAGGCCATCCGAATACACGTCCGCGCTGTCGAACATGGTCAGCCCGGCGTCGAGGCAGACATCGACGAGCCGCGTGGCCTCGGCGACGCCGGCCGTCCCCCAGTGCTTGAAGAACTCATTGCCGCCGCCGAACGTCCCGGTGCCGAGTGTGAGGACGGGCACGAACAGGCCCGATCCGCCGAGTTGTCTGTAGTCCACGTGGTTCCTTCTGTGAGCTGGAGCGGAGATCAGATTGCTGCTGCTTTCACCATTATAGGAAACGGGACGCGAATCACGCGGATAGGACACGGGACGCGGATCACGGGTATAGGAGACGGGACGCGGATCACGCGTCTGGGAGACGGGACGCGGATCACGCCGATCACGGACGGGCGGGTCCGCGGAGCCGCGCAGCCCTGTATGATGTCGGCTCCACCGAGGAGGCACCGTGACCACACCGTTCCCCGAGTCGTCTAGCTCCTGCACGCGCCTGTGCGCGATCCTCGCGGTGCTCGTCTGGGCTACCGCTGCGGCGGCGCAGCCCGCGCGCATCAAAGTCATCCTCGACACCGACATCGGCACCGATATCGACGACGCCTGGGCCCTCGGCTTCGCGATGACGTCACCGGCGTTCGAGCTCCTGGCGGTGACCATCAGCGACGGCAATACGCCCGCGCGCGCACGCGTCGCTTGCAAGCTGCTGCACACGGGGAATCGTGTCGACGTGCCTGTCGCGGTCGGACGACAGACACCTCTGCCAAGCGGCATCGACTACCAGTTCACGTGGGCCGACGACTTCACGGCCAAGCGGCCCGTGACCCAGCCTGCGGCGCAACTCATCGTCGACACGGCCAGGCGGTTCCCGAACGAAGTGACGCTCATCGCCGTCGGGCCGCTCCAGAACGTCGCCGATGCGCTGCGGCTCGAGCCGCGCCTGCCGAAGCTCCTGAAGCGCGTCGTGCTGATGAGCGGATCGATCCGGTTCTCGTCCTTCAGCCCGGCACCAGTACCGGAGTGGAATGTCGTGCGGTCGACTGCCGACGCGCAGCTCGTCTACGCGGCGGGCTTCCCGCTGACGACCGTGCCGCTGGACTCGACGTCCTACGTGCAGCTGAAGGATGACGAACGGGAGCGCCTTCGTGCCCGGGCCAGTCCGCTCACCCGATCACTCGAGGCGCTCTATCGCCTGTGGCTGGACAATCCGTCGCGACGCATGACGCTTCACGACCAGCTCGCCGTCGCCGAAGCCGCCCGCCCGGCCGAGTTCTTCGGCCGCTGCGAGACGCTGCGACTGCGGGTCGACGATCAGGGCTTCACCCGCATCGACGACAAACAGGGCCGCGAGACGAAGGTCTGCTTCGAGCCGAAGCGGGATGCCTTCATGAAGTACTACATCGAGGGATTGATCAGGTAGGCGCCGAATTCCAGAGCAGGCGCCAGGCCCAGACGGCCATGCCCGCCGCAGCAAGGGTCAACAGGATCCACCCAGGCTCCCTCAGGAGGTGCGGACCTTCGGCGATGATGCGCAAGATATGCGCAATCGTGATCAGGCCAAACACTGAGCCGGTGGTCATGACGTAGGCTTTCATGCCGTGTCCTTCCCTCGATTCACGCCGCAGCAGAGACGCGACGTCACGTGCTGACGTCGCCCTGCCCCAGGCACTCAATCGCCACCACCCGTGGCGCGTTCTCAAAATCCCTGCGGTCTCTCGGCCACGGCGAATGCCCGCTCGAGCGCCAGCCCGGCGCGCGCCATCGTGCCCTCCTCGAACAATCGACCAAGCAGCGTCACGCCGTGCGGCACGCGCCGCGGCGGTGAGAACTTCGGCAACGGGTTGTTGGGATCGGGCGCCCAGTCACTGCGCGCCTCCGACACATCGACGAACCCGGCGCGCAGCGTCAGCGACGGATGGCCGGTGAAGTTCGATACCGTGAGCATCTCGTCGCGCAGCGAGGGCACGAGGAGGAGATCGACCTGCGAGAAGATGCGCGCCATCTCCATCGCCACGCGGCGCCGGAATCGATCGGCCTGGACGAAATCGACGGCCGAGAGGAACCGCGCCTGGCGAAAGAGATTCGGCCAGGCGTCGGGCACCTGCGCCTTCAGGGTGCCGAGGGCGCCGCTCAGCGTCAGCTCCTCGAACGACGCCGCGGCCTCGCCGAAGAGCACGGGCATCAGCGAGCCGTAGGGCCAGTTGGGAAGGCTGACTTCTGTCGGCACCATGCCCAGCGTCCTGACCGTCTCGAGCGCGGACCGATCGACGTCGGTTGCCGGACTCTCCTTCATCCACGCGGGGAAGTATCCGACGCGCAGGCCCTTCGCCGGCGCCGTGGCGTCGAACTCGAGATGACTCGGAACGCTCGAGACGTCGCCGGCGTCGGGTCCGGTGATCGCCTGCAGCACCAGCATCGCGTCTTCGACGCTGCGCGTCATCGGGCCGAGCTTGTCGAGCGACCAGCAGAGCGTCATCGCGCCCGTGCGCGGCACGCGACCGAATGTGGGCCGCAGTCCCGTCACTCCGCAGCGCATCGCCGGGGCGATGATGCTGCCGCCCGTTTCGCTGCCGATCGAGAAGCCGACGAGCCCCGCCGCCGTCGCCGCGCCCGGTCCGGCGCTCGATCCCGACGCGCCTTCCTCGAGCAGCCACGGGTTCATCGTCTGGCCGCCGAACCAGATGTCGTTCAGCGCAAGCGCGCCGAGGCTCAACTTGGCGATGAGGACGGCGCCGGCGTCGTGCAAGCGACGAACGACCGTCGAATCGGCCGCTGGCACGCGATTCCTGAACGGCTCCGCGCCGTACGTCGTCGCGATGCCGGCAGTGTCGAGCAGATCCTTCACCCCGTACGGAATGCCGTGAAGCGGGCCGCGATACTTGCCCGCCGCAATCTCCGCGTCCGCCTGCTTCGCCTGTGCGAGCGCCGCGTCCTTCGTGAGCGTGATGACGCAGCGCAGCTTCGGATCGAACTGCTCGATCCGGTGCAGGTAGATGTTCGTCAGACGCTCGGAGGTGAGTGTCTTCTGTTCGATCCAGCGCGACAGCCTGGTCACCGGTGAGAATGCGATGTCGGCGTCGCTCGCGGGCAACGGAACGACCGCGCTCGCGCTGCGCACGAACCTGTCGAGCGTCGGGCCAGAGCTTTCGCCAGCGAAGACCGGATTCCAGCGCGTCGCTGGAGCGACGTTCGGCTCGATGGCAACCTTCCGCGGCCCCACGCGCCGCTCGAGCAGGGGCGCCATCGATCGACGCCAGCTCTCCGCCGCCATCTCGCGCTCGGCCGCGCTCATCGTGACCTGGGCGAGCTTCTCCGCTTCGGCGAACGTCGACGCCGACACAGCCGGCCCTGACGCCGGCGCCGTCGCGAACGTTGGCGGCGCGCCAGGCGTCGCCGGTGGCGTGGCTCCGCTCGAGGCTGGCTGTTCGCCGCGGCAGGCGGCCGCGGCGGCGAGCATGCCCAGCGGGGCCGTAATCAGGAACTGTCGGCGCGTGTTCATGGCGATTCCTCACCCGCGATTCAGGTGAATCGTAGTTCGGAACACGTTCCCGGGAGTAACCGGAGGGGACGGGGTCAACGAAGTAGGCTTGACCACGAGTCAGCAGAGTTAGCGAAGAACAGAATGAGGTGAGTTCGGAGATAACGGATTCACCACGGAGACACGGAGTTCACGGAGACGCACGGAGGCTGTCGAATTGCGTCGACCAGCAGACCGGTTGCGTCGCCGGCCGAACGGCCGGCGAGTGGCATCGGGAGAGCGGCGTACTCAAAGCACCGGTGTGTGGTAAGGGTGCTTTGAGTACGCCGCTCTCTCGATGCCACCCGCGCGTCGCGCGGCGCGACCGGTCCTCCGTGCGTCTCCGTTGTCTCCGTGTCTCCGTGTTGAATCCGTTGTCTCCGTCATCTCCGGGAGAACGCCCAGCAGGTTGCCTACGGCGGAACGTGCTGCGACGCTGAAGGACTGCTCCGTTACGGTCCGTTACCATTGATAGGGATGAGGCGGGCGATTCGTTCGTCCCTGGGTTCGGCTCTTCGGCGCGGTCAAGACGACCAAGAGGAAGTTATGGAGATGAAGCTGATCTCGGTGAACATTGGTCTCCCCCGTGAGGTGCTGTGGCACGGAAAAACAGTGACGACGGGTATCTTCAAGCAGCCGGTCGAGGGACGAGTCGCGCTGACGACGCTCAACCTGCACGGCGACCGTCAGGCGGACCTGAGCGTGCACGGAGGCCCCGATAAGGCGGTTTACTGCTACCCAGTCGAGCACTACGACTACTGGAGAGCAGAGCTGCCCGGCCGCGACCTACCCCTGGGTGTGTTTGGCGAGAACTTCACCACAGCCGGTTTGACCGAAGGCGCCGTCCACATCGGCGACCGATTCTCGGTCGGCTCCGCGGAGGTCGTCGTCACGCAGCCTCGACTCCCCTGTTACAAGCTTGGCGTGAGGTTTGACTCGGATCTCATGGTGAAGCGATTCCTCGCCAGTGGGCGATCAGGTTTCTACGTCGCCGTGAGGCGGGAGGGACAGGTCGGCGCCGGTGATGCCATCACCGAGATCTCTCGGGACCCCAATGCCGTGCCAGTCTCGGAAATCACTCGCTTGTACGTGGCGAAACGATACGCCGCCGACGACATCGCCTCCGCACAGCGAGCCGTGCAAGTGACCGCCCTCCCGGAGAGTTGGAAGGAGTATTTCCGCGAGCGCCTGCGGAAGGCGAATGCCTAGTCAGTGCGGACGTGCATGTGCACTCCCGCGATCTCAGGCAGCGCCTGAACTCCTGGTCTCAGGTTTCGAGCGACAGTCACGTCCGTGGCGTCCGGCTTTTAGCCGGACCGGTCCGCCCGATGCTACTTCGGCAGAATATTGACGTTCTGCCTGAAGAAATTCCCGGCGTCGTACTTCGTCTTGATCTCTCTCAGCCGCGCAAGGTTCGGTCCGTACGCGACCGTCGCGGGATCGGGCGCATCGTCCTCCAGATAGTTCACGTAACGCAGGGTGGAGAGATACGGCGTGAGCGAGGAGAATGTCTCGCGCGCCCACTTGATGCCGCGTTCGGTCTCGGCCGCATCCATCCACTGCGAGACGATGACGACGTTGAAGCCGGTGACGCGCATCGTGCACGCGGTGGTCGTGACCGGCACGCGGCTCGCCGCGCCGTGGAAGTGCTCGATGATGATCGCGCTCATCGGCGACGGGCATGCCTCGAAGCCCGCGACGAGCGCGCGAATCGCATCGTCGGTCAGGTCGGTCAGGAACTGCGCCTTCCAGTAGTTGAGCGCGCCCTTCGGAAACGCGGCATCGAGCATCCCGTTCAGCGTGGCGTAGGGGATCGGGCCCAGCGCATCCATCACCGGCGGACCGAACGCCTTGATCGGTCGGAGCGCCGTCTCGCCCTGCTCGAGCGAGCCGCAGTGGCTGCCGACGATCGCGGCCACTTTGGCTCCATCGGGCGCGGTCTGCAGGGCGGCGACCAGCATCACCTCGTCGGGCAGCGACGCGCAGGTGTCGCGGAAGAAGCGGCAGCACGTCCAGAGCGCGCGCGAAGGGATGCGCGACGACGCCGCCGGTGATCATCGGGCCGACCGGGTGCAGGTTGTATTCGAGCGACGTCGCGATGCCGAAATTGCCGCCGCCGCCGCGAATCGCCCAGAAGAGATCGGGGTTCTCGTCGGCGCTCGCGCGAGCCACCGTGCCGTCGGCCATCACCAATTCGGCGGCCCGCAGGTTGTCGAGCGCAAGACCGTACTTCGGCATCAGCCAGCCGAGACCGCCGCCGAGCGTCAGGCCGGCGATGCCCGTGGTCCCGACGACGCCGCCGGTCGTCGCCAGCCCGTGCAGCTGCGTCTCGCGATTGAGCTCCTTCCACAGCACGCCGCCCTGGGCGCGCACCGTTCGCCCTCGCGCGTCCACGTGGATCCCCTTCATCGGCGAGAGATCGATCATCAGGCCCTTGTCGATCGTCGCCCGGCCGGCCACATTGTGGCCGCCGCCGCGCACGGACACCTCGAGGCCGAGCGAGCGCGCCAGCTGCACCGCATCGACGACGTCGGCGACGCCGTGGCAGCGAGGCGATGGCGGCCGGATGCTTGTCGACGAGCCCGTTGTGGACGCGGCGGCGGTCGTCGTAGGCCGCGATCGGCCGGCTGCAGCAGCTGGCCGGTGAACGATGGAGCGACGCGGGTAATGGCCTCGGCGATTGATGACGTGGTGATTGATGACATGAATGACCTCTGTCTCCTATGAAACTAACATGGCGCGCGCCTCCCGGCCCCGCGGCACCCTCTCAATACCCTACGACGAGAGAGGGCGTCAGGGCCATGCCGGGAGTCCGAGTTCCTTAGCCGGCCCTCTGCAATCCCGACCTTTCTGACCGTCGCGACTGCCGTCCTCAGGGGCTCTCAGCCCCAGCCGCCCGACCCACTCGCGATGGTTCTTCGCGCAGACGGAGCCCAAAGTGTTCATAATATGTCGCAGCCCCTGCGGGCGAGGACGTCCAATTGAGCGTCCTTCACAAGGAGACGACATGGCAAAGAAAGCAGCGAGCAAGCGGAAACCGAGTGCAGCCTTCATGAAGCCGGTGCAGCCCAGCGCGGCGCTATCGGTGGTCGTGGGCTTGAAGCCGATTCCGCGGACCGAGGTCACCAAGAAACTGTGGGCCTACATCAAGAAGAACGGGCTGCAGGACAAGAAGAACAAGCGGATGATCAAGGCCGACGATGCGCTCAAGCCGGTGTTCGGCGGCAAGGTGACCGTCAACATGTTCGAGATGACCAAGCTCGTGAGCAAGCACCTGAAGTAACACGCACGCTGCCGTGGCTGATGATGGCTCAGATTGCTCCGTTGAGGGCGCAAGCTGTTCATCGTCAGCCGCGCTGACGCCAAACCCGCCGCGCTGCCGACAAGGAGATCCCATGAACGCGTCCCTCATCGCAGGCCTCCTCATCGCGATCCTCTTCCCCGCTCATTTCGCGGCCCCGCAGACGTCCAGCCCCGACGCGGAAGGATTCATCCGCAACTGGCTGGTCCTGGCCCCGATCGCCATCAACGGCGAGTCGGGCGCGCTCGAAATCGACACGGATTACCTCAAAGGCGAGGCGACGATCACGCCCAAGGCCGGCGACAGCGTGACCGTCGGCGGCAAGGCGCTGACCTGGAAGGCGCACCAGACCTCGGACTACTTCATCGACTTTCTGCAGTCGTTCGGCAAGGAACGCGGCGAATACGTGGCCGCCTACGCCGTGGCGTACGTCGTCGCCGACGCCGAGATGAAAGTCACGCTGGCCCTCAGCACGAACGATCAGGGCAAGGCGTGGGTCAACGGCAAGCAGGTCTTCAAGTTCGCCGATACGCGCACACTCGAGAAGGACACGGACCGCGTCGAGGTCACGCTCGCGAAAGGCCAGAACGTCCTGGTGCTCAAGGTCATCAACGAGGTGAACAACTGGCAGGGCTGCGCCCGCTTCCTGAAGGACGGCGTGGCCGTGAAGAACATCAAGATTGCCGCGGCGCCCCAGTAGAAGCCGGCGGTGTCTCCTGACTTTGCTCGGTTATCAGGCGCGAAGACGCTCGACGATGGCGGCCACGTGCAGCGCCGTGGTGTCGAGCGCCGGAACGTCCGCGATGACCGGTAACGGCAGGAGCAAGGGCAGCTCGGTCCCGCCGAGAACGACCCCGTCGATGCCGTCTTCATCCCGCAGACGGCCGACGAGCGACGTGAACTCCTGCCGCG
This sequence comes from uncultured Acidobacteriota bacterium, assembly GCA_963776315.1. Lineage (GTDB taxonomy): Bacteria > Acidobacteriota > Vicinamibacteria > Vicinamibacterales > 2-12-FULL-66-21 > DATBJJ01. The sequence continues at coordinate 16,856 of CAVZMJ010000015.1, read as the reverse complement.
TGTCGTCGCGAAACTCGCCCTTCAGAAGCTGTCCGACATACCGCTCGTGAACCCAGGTCCGATCCGCATCTTTCGGCGGCACGACCGCAATGCCGTGCCGTGTGCACACTGCGGGATAGAAGGGGCCCTCCATCGTGAACCGCGTGCCAAGCAGTCCCAATCGACGTAACCCGCGCCTGTGCGCTTCCTGCGCGCAGACCTCGACGATGCTCAGCAGTGGTACCGGTGAGCGTGCCGCCACCTCGTCGAATACGATGTGCGGCGTATTGGCCGTCATCGCCGCGAAGTCGACGCCGGCGCCGGCCAGCCGGCGCGCCGACGCCAGGAGGTACTCGATGAGCGCCGACCGATCGCTTTGCACGAGGCGCAGGCCCCGCTGGACGTCCAGACTGTCGATGACGATCGACGGAGCCGTGGACGGGTCTTCCCGTTCCCACTCCGACAGGATGCGGCGGTAGTAATCAATCGTCGACTCCGGACCAAGCCCGCCGATGAGCCCGACTGTCGTCATCTCAAGATTCTCTCTCAACGACACTGTGCCCGGCGTCTCGGAGGGCACGTTTTGCACGGTCCACGTCGTGGCTTCGTACCGAGCACGTAATCGGTGTCGTAGGTCGAGACCGCGAAGATGCTGACGCCGGCAGCCGCCAGCGGTGCCGCGAGGCCCGCCAGGACACCGGTCATGTTCAAGTCCAGCGGTCCACGAACCGCCAGCACCGACCATGGGCCATCCGCCTTGACGCCAGGCGGCACGGCCGCGAGGTCGCACACCGCCGACAGTTCGGCAGGCGTGCGCGTGACGGAGAAGAACGTTCCTTCCGTAACCGAAACAGGGAGTGACTCTCCCGGCGCCCAGCGGCATATCGCAAACGAGCCGCGGAGGACGTCAAGCGTGATGCGCGCTCCAGCCAATCGAAGGATCTCCTGGACGTGCGACGACTTGGCATTGGTGTAGGCCTCTCGATCTCGAGAGAAGCGCGCGGCAAGGGCGCGCTTGGCCTCGGCGAACCGGTGTACGGCCTCGGCTTGGGTCCGCAGATAGTCGCGAAAGGCGAGATAGTCGCGCCACAGAGGACCGCCTTCCTCGACCAGGTGCACATGGTAGGCCCGCGGCTCACCCCGGCAGAAGAACTCCCGGCCCGCCAAGCCGTGCTCGCCGCGGTGCTCGTAGCCCGCCCGTGTGAGAGCGGCGATGTAGCCCTGGGCCCGTGTATCGCGGGGCCAGCCCGCGGCGATGTCGAGGACCGGCTTGGCGCACATCCCCGGAATCGACGTGCCGCCGATGTGCTCGAGACTTACCGCCAGCGTGCCACATGCGTCGCGTATCCGCTGCTGCTCAGCGGCGAAGAGCTCCGGCCATCGAGTGTCGTACTCGGCGAGGCAGACGAGGCCAGATTCGAGGCCGAGAGCGTCAGCCATCTGCCACCTTGAAGCCCATGTTTTCAGGCGCGTCTATCGAACCGAACCCGAAGTCTGCGGCAGCGACACCAAGATAAGGACGTCGGTCGCAGCAACGGCTCATGATCGCATCGGCCGCCCCCGGCTGCAAAAGACGTCAGGCGGGCCCGGTCAGCCGGCATGACGAATAGCGTGTTAGCATCAGCCGGTTCCGGCTCACCACGGCGAGGGCACATGGCGAAAAAGAAGGCCGCGCGCAAGAAGGTCAGAAACGCCGCCACCACGAAAACACGTAGACCCGTTCGGCGCCAACCGAAAAAGCTGGATCCGCTCGTCGCGGCGGTGAAAGGCGCCGAGCGCCGGGAGATCGGAGGCGTCCGGCTTGACGTTGGACGGGCCGGAGGGGCCCGCGTCAAGCGCATGGTGTACCCCGCCGGATTCCGGTGGTCGGTTCACATGAAGCCGATCGTCGGGACTGACCTCTGCATGCACGCTCACGTCGGCTTTCTGGCGCGCGGCGAAATCCACATCGAGTACGCCGACGGCTGCGTCGTCGAACACAAGGCGCCCCAGGTCGTGGCGATCGAGCCGGGGCATGACGGTTGGGTCGTCGGCAAGGAACCCGTCGTGCTGATCGAATTCGACTTCGAAGGTGACACGGTTCGCCGCCTCGGCATGCCCGAGGCCCATCGTCACTCGTAGCCAAACCATTTCTGAAGGGTCCCCTTCACGTCGGCCTCCTTCCAGCGCGTGTGCGCGTCACCGATCCTCTTCCTCTACACCACTGTTCCTCGCCTCAGGGCCGTATCCGCATCTCTCCCCAATCGCGACAACAGCGAGGGCAGGGCTTCGATATCCTCGAGCGACGTGTGGAAGTTGACGATGCAGGCCCTCAGCAGAAATCTCCCGCCGACGACCGCGTTTGACAGAAACGCCTCGCCGCTCTTCTCCACCGCCGTCAGCAGCTGCTGATTCAACTGGCTGAGATACGCCTCGACTTTCTCCGACCCGGTCCGCGACCTCAGGTCCGGCGGCACGTACCGAAAAGTAGTGATGCTGAGATTCTGCGTCGTCGCCTCGAACTCCGGGTGTTCTGCCACGAGCTGATGGAGATGCCTGGCAAGCAGGATATCGTCGCCGATCATCTTCAGATAACCGGCGCGGCCCACCTGCCGGAGCGCCAGCCAGACTTTCAGCGCGCGGAAGCCCCGCGAATTCTGCGGGCCGTAGTCGAAGTAGTTCACGACCTGATCGTCGAAATGGTAGTAGGCCGGGTGATACGAAAAGGCGTTCCGCAGCTTCTCTGAATCGCGCACGAGCACGCAGCCGGCTTCGAGCGGCGCGTAGAGCCACTTGTGGGGATCGACCGCGACCGAGTCGGCCTCGCTCAACGCGCGCAGACTGGCGGGCGCTCCCGGCGCCAGCGCCGCCAGCGCGCCATAGGCGCCGTCAACGTGGAACCACAACTCATGTTCCCGGCAGATGCCGGCGATCTCCGGAAGCGGATCGATGACACCGGTACTGACCGAGCCTGCGGTGCCCACGACGAGAAACGGCTGATGGCCGAGCCGGCGATCCTCCTCGATCTGGCGGCGCAGGGCAGTCGAGTCCAGACGCTGCTCCTCGTCGGTGGCAATCCAGCGGATGGCGTCGGTGCCGAGCCCGAACAGATCGGCCGCCTTCTGGATCCACGTGTGGGTTTCCGTCGACGCATAGACCAGCAGCTGCCGTCCTTCGCGTGACAGTCCTTCCTTTCGCACGTCCCACGGCGCCTTCGCCGCGCGGGCCGCGACGAAGCAGACGAAGTTGGCCATGTTGCCGCCGCTGACCAGCAGCCCGCCACAACCGGAAGGGAATCCGATCAGCTCGGCAACCCAGCGGACGGCCTGCCCTTCGATCTCTGTGGCGAGCGGCGCCAGCCGCGACGCTCCGACGTTCTGATTCAGCGCGGCCGCCAGAAAATCGCCGAACATTCCGATCGGCGCGGGGCTCGACGTAATGTAGCCGAAAAAGCGCGGATGCCCATTGAAGAGCGAGTGGTCGAACAGCAGCCCGGTCGCGTCGCTCACCAGCCGGGCGGCGTCGGTGCCGGCTGGGGGAAGCGTCTGCTCTGCCCCCAGCGCACGCCGGAGGTCCGCGGGCGACTCGTCGTGCATGACCGGCCCGTCCGGCAGCTTTGCCAGTCGATCGGCAATCTCGTCGACGAGGCGGTGTCCGATCTCACGGAACTCGCCAGGCTGCATGTCAAGCGGCGCCCGCCGCTCTCTGAGCGCCTCGAGCTCCGGCGCAATGCTCATCGCAACCCCTCGAACAAATCCGACTCCTGCGCACGACCGCCATTGACGGTGCTGAAGGCGCGGTAGAATTCCTGCGTCCCCCACAGTGATCGCTGGTGCTCTTCGGACAGTTCCGCGAGTTTGCTGAAGATCGTCATCTGGGTCTTGTGACACGATACGGCCCGCCACACGGCCGGCCAGACCAGGCTCGTGTCGAGGACGGTGGTAATCGCCCAGTCGGGCCACGGCACCGCCTGGCGCTCCTCGCCGTCCACCTTGAAAACGAGCTTGCGCAGCGCCGTCTCATACGCTGCCCACTTCTTCGGACTCCACGCGATGAAATACAGCTTGGCAACGCGGTACGGCTCACCGAGCGCCGGCCGCAGACCGTATGACGGATCCGCGGCGCACACGATCGCGGCGGTCGTCAGCTGGCTGATGGCGATGTGATCGGGATGGCCATACGCGCCGTCCGGGCCGAATGTGATGACGACGTGCGGCCTGACCCGGCGCAGGTGACCGGCGATCTTTCCGATCGCTTCGGCCGCGTCGACCTTGTCGAGCGCGCCGTCCGGATAGTCGAGGAACCTGACTTCTCTGAGGCCCAGTTCTGTGGCCGCCGCCAGCAACTCGGCCTCGCGCGCCCTGGCGACGACGTCCGGTCCTGGCGACACCTGGCTGTCGCCGAACCGGCCGCGCTCGCCTCTGGTCGCGGTCACGAGATACGTTGCCACTCCCTCGGCCGAATATTTGGCCAATGCCCCTCCCGTCCCCAACGACTCGTCGTCAGGATGCGCCAGCACGGACATGAGCCGAAGTTCCGATGAGAGCATCACAGGCGACCTCAGGTGCAAGGAACCGATGGATTGGAACTGCCCCATCCATCGTTCCAATTCTCACTGTACCTTCATGATTGCACCGCCCAGGCGCGGGCGGCAACAGGTGCGAGTCATTCGTGCGACGCACTTTCGGGCTGGGCAGCAGGAGGTCCGCACGGCCTGACAATTGCCGGTGACCGGTACCCTCAGCTCATTGGGTTCACGACGTCTTTGACCCGGTGCGCGACAGGCTATCCTGTGCGACGCCCGTACGCACGCCCATGCCATAGACGAGGCCGACCACGAAGAGGAGCGTCGGGCGCAATGTCATGATGTATGGATCAGTGAACGGGCGGAATCCCGGGAGGCCGTTCATCGCTCGGCTGGCAGCCGTCGACCAACGGATGGAAGACCCACTGATTTTCGGGCCTTCGTTGGGAAACCGCCGTCACTTCGGCGGCAGGCACGTCCTGGGGCTTGTAAACGCTTCCGGGTAGCCTGGGCAAGCCGTCGCTGGTAGGAGTCTCCGCGAGACGTTCACACCATCGATGCAGGAAGTCCTTGAAGCCGGCCGGATCGCTCGGCACACGCTCGACGCGCTGCACGATTCGAACGGCGTGAATCTCGTTCCATCCGCTATGACCAGTGTCGTACACCCAGGAGCCGCGGACGATGACGCGGTCCCTGGAACCAATCGTTCCGCCGCCAACCAGCGCAGGGTCCGTCGACCCTGAAGTATTTCGCGCCCAGGCGAGGAGCACCGCGATCAAGGCGATCGGTGAGAGCACTGCGGCAATGACCCTGCAGACGAACTTGGTCAACCAGTTCTTTTTGCAAAACGACCCACCGAACGGAAAACCTTCCAGCGCATCGAGCATGTCACGCTCGCGCGAGCCTTCAAATTCGCAATGAAGCACCGGAACCGAGTACTTTTCCGGACGCAGCCACGCATTCTTGAGCAGGTAGTCGGTCCACCGGTCATGCTCGTCTGGTCCCGAGAATGGCGTCGTGCCGGGGTCACGGCCGACGACCTCGGTCCAGGGAAGGTAATTGCCGTTGTTCAGCATCACCATCGTCCGCAGGTACCCGAACTCTGCTGATTCTCCGTGGACAGTCTGGCTGCGAGTCAGCAGGTCGCCCTGTACCTGAGCAGGATTGGTGGCAATGGCCATGAGACTCTGCAAGTAGGCGCGGAATTCATCGGAATACGTTCGCTTGGTGCCTCTCAATATTCTTCCGCCATCCACGAAGCCCTTGGCAGCGAAATCCTTCATGTTGAAAGGAAAGAGCGCGAGGTTGATCGCGAAATCGTCATCGATGTCTTCGATAGGATTCTTGTCCTGGCCGACATCTTCGGTATCCGCGATCTCGCCGATTGCGCACACCATCACGCCGGCCGGGCCGCCGCAGAGGCAATCCGGATTCGACTGGCGGTGCAGGCAAATCAACTTGCCGTTCACCAGCCAGTTCAAGACATAGCGGAGCGCCTCCAGGAATGCGGCGACGGCAACCAACCCGCCGAATCCCGCCGAGAGCACGGCGAAGATGCCGCCGCCGGCGGTGACGGCGAGCAACACACCGACGTACACAACGTTCAGCTCGCTGAAATCCTTCGCTTCGATGCACCTGGTGTATTGCGGACCCATGGCCACTGCCTCTAGCTGTGAACGCGAAGCGTGACGCCGCCGACCAGACGCTGGCCGTCGAACGCGTTGACGTTGATATCGGCCTCGCCCGCGAAACCATCCGCCGCAATGACCTTGACGGTAATCGGCCGCTCCTCACCTGCCGCCATGACTTCGTCCGGCGCCCCACTCAGTTCAAGCTGCCAGCCGGCAGGTAGCGCATTGGCTTCTGGCAGGTGCTTCCTGAGTCGATCCGGGAGTGGCCGCCCGGTCGCGTTGTCGCAGGGATCGAGCTGAGGAAGACGGTAGGCGTCTGTGGTCAATCGCACACGAGCTGGCAGAACACCGTCGTTGCGAAGCGGAAAGGTGAAGCTGGCGTTGGGTGAGTTCAGCTTCTTCACGTCCAGATTCGTCTGCCCGATGTTGTTGCCAGGGTCGGCGTCATCGGTCCAGACCAGCTCCACCTGCACGCAATAGTGGCCCGCCTGCGCGGGTGTCTTCCAGGCCATCTCGGCTATGCGCGGAAGGCCAGCGGCGCCCTTAGCCGGCAAATCCGGGACAAGCATTTCGCCGATTGCCTCGCGGTGGGTCCCGATGCCGAAGGTGAGAAAGTGAAAACGAACCAGCAAATTGACCGCAGGCGCATCTACCGCACCGTTCAAGATACGCGCACGAATCAGGTGCGGTGTGTTGGGTAACAGCGCATGCGGCAGTACGGGTTTCGGAGGGAGGCCCGGCCCCTGCACTTCAAGTACGCTGATGTCGGGATTGTCCCACGTGATGGCAAGGCCGCGCGCGATCATCCATGCCTGGCTGTAGAGGAGTGGATCGGGCCGCTTGTAGATCGATGGCGGGACGTAGACGGGGTGGCTCTTGGGATGCCCCCCGGAACCGGCGCCCTTCGGATCGGCCCGCCATTTCCAGCAGAGTTTGGTCAGGACCCGCCGGAGCACCAGTGTCAATGCAATGAGGCCGAGTAGAACAATCAACCCCACATAGGCGTAAAGCAACACCCACAACCAAGGACTGGCAAACCACAGGCCGATAAGGAGCAGCAACCCCAGCGCAACGAGCGCGCCCGGCCGAGCAACGAGACGGCACAGAACACAGTCGCTTGGCATCAGCACTGCTCGTATCTGGCGCTACTTGGAAAGAATCACGGAACTCGTTGCAAAGGTCGGCACTGACGCGGCGTCAACTGAAGAACACCCGAACGTCGCGAGCGGTGGTTCAGCTCGTTCAGCCGTAGTATGCGCCCAATCGGCCCCACGACAACGATGCTCATGACTCTGCCGCCGCAGTTCTTTGAAACTCAGCAGTCGTGGATGCGCATGAGGTCTCTATGTCTGGCGAAGCGGGGGCTCTTTCTCCCGAGCGCGCGAGCGGATCGCGTGTTATACGTGGAGGCATGCCACAGAGACCTGAACGCCCCGATTCGAAACACCGTCCCGCAGCGGGCGCATCACCGCCGGGCCGTCCGCTCTCGCCGTCGGACCTTCCAACCGAAGAAAATGTACCCGGCCAGCCCTGCCGTGAGGCTCCGAGCCCGGGTGTGCCCATGCCGGCTGATGAATACGAACGTCTCAAGGAAGGTGCGACCCGTCGCCGTCCCCCCGGCGGTGCACCAGCACAGGAAGACCAACAGCGCGACTGACCGTCGCCTCAACACTACGCTCGAGCTTGGCTTCGGTGTGAACGTTCCGCCTGTTCGCTTTCCGCGTGCGCGACGTTACTACTACGTGCGATCGTAATAACTACGTACGGTCGTAGCAGAGGATGACCGTTCTAACGCTGGCCGCACGGTAGAGCCGGTTGCGCGACACCGTTCTCGTCCCGGATCAATCCGACACCCGGACTGATCCGCCGCGCACGAAGCCATCAATGTGTGGTCCGGCACAGGAGGCGTATGGCGAAGCGAACGTCGACCCACAAGCGCGCTCCCCGAAAGACATCGACTGGCCCGCGGGCCAGCCGAGCCACGGGCGTCGTGTCGGCAATGAAAGGAAAGGGAGCCCGGGGCAAAGAGATGACCGTGGACATCGGTCCGGCGGCCGATGCCGCGGCGCGAACCACCGAGGAGAAGCGAGAGTCGCGGCCGTATACGACTCGTTATCCGATCCCCGACGAGCGGTTCCGCATGTTGAAGGACGCGGCCGGGAAAGCCAAAGTCCCGAAGGGAGCCATGACGGCATCGGCCGACGCCGGCGGGGGGCTCGAAGTATCGAGCACCGGCGTCGCGCTCGCGGCCATGGACGCGTCGCTCGAGCCCTCGGCGGCGCCGACGGCGTCGACCAACTTCAGCGGCATCGGCGCCACCGGCTGGATTCCACCCGACTGCACGATGGCCGTCGGTCCCGCCCACGTCATGTTGTCGGTCAACTCCAGCGTGGCCGTCTACAACAAGGTCGGCGGCGCCGTGGTCCTGCAACGAACGCTCACGCAGTGGTTCTCGAACGTGGTCAGCGGTCAGACGGTCTTCGATCCCAAGCTCCTCTACGATCAGCATGCGGCTCGCTGGGTGCTGCTGGCGGTCGCGTTCAGGACGAATCCGAACGCGAGCGTCTTCCTGCTCTCCGTGTCGGCCAGCGCCAATCCCCTCGGCCAGTGGCGCAACTACTCCTTCGATGCCACGAAGGACGGCACCACGGCGACGGGAAACTGGGCCGACTTTCCGGGGCTCGGCGTCGACGCCCACGCGCTCTATCTGACCGCCAACATGTTCGCGTTCGCGGGCGGCTTCCAGTACGCCAAGATCCGCGTCGTCCCGAAAGCCGGTCCCTACTCCGGCGGTCCCGCTCCCTTCTTCGATTTCGTGAAGATGCGAAATCCGGACAACAGCATGGCGTTCACCATTCAGCCGTGCCACACCTTCGGTGCGCCGCAGGTGGAGTACCTGGTCAACTCCCGCTTCCCGTCGGGGAACGCGCTGACCTTGTGGCGCATCGCGAATCCGACATCGGCGCCGACCTTGACGCGAACGTCCGTGGCAACCTCAGCGTATGCGTTGCCGCCCAACGCCGATCAGAAGGGCGGGCCGCCCCCGCTCAACACCGGCGACGTGCGCGTGCTGGAAGCGACCTTCCGCGGAGACTCGGTCTGGTGTGCGTTGACCACCAACCGCAACTGGGGCCTGGGCAACCGGGCATCCATCCACTGGTTCCAAATCCGAGCCGCCGCCTCTGCGCTGGTGCAGGAAGGCGTCTACGGAACACGAGCCGCCCACTACTTCTTTCCCGCCGGTTGTCCCGATGCGAATGGCAACTTCGTGCTCGTGTTCAGCCGCTCCGGCACGAACGAGTTCGGTTCGATTGGCTACACCGGCCGGCGGGCGACCGATCCGCTCGGGAGCCTGCAGGCGAGCGCCCTGCTGAAAGCCGGCGTCGCCCACTACCAGGCGCTCGACTCGCAGGGCCGCAACCGCTGGGGCGACTACAACGGCGTGGCGGCCGATCCCGCCAGCCCTCGGCTGATCTGGTTCTACAGCGAGTTCTGCAGCGCGGTGAACACGTGGGGAACATGGGTCGGCTCGTCGTTCTTCTGATCGCTCTCGGCGTTGACCGTTGACAGGCTCACGGTGTTGCAGCTCAACGACGCCCGCGGAACCGCGGGCGTCTGACAGGAGTGCGTCATGGATTTCATCGAGCGATTGTTCGGAGTAGCGCCGGACGGAGGGTCCGGACTGCTCGAAGCCCTCTATTTCTTCGTCGCGACCGGGTTCATCGCAGGCTGGGTTCTGTGGCGTCGCCACGCCGCAACGGGTTCAAAGCGATAGGAGGCTGACGAGCCTCATTTCTCTTCAGCGCTGCGGCCGGTGTGGCCGTCTGGGTGGACGTGTGATCAGCTACTTCGCGCTGCCGGTGACAGTCGCCAGCAGCGCCTTTCCTTCCGCTTCGGGGATGTCGCGGACATGGATATTGCGGAAGCGCACTTCCGATCCGTGCGTCTGCAATTCGATGGACCCGGTCGGAAGAACCGGTTGCGCGCGATCGAAGAAATTGTCGAGCACCTGACCGACGACGACCGGCTTGCCGTTCAGCGTGACCCAGACGCGCGTCCCGACCATCTTGATGGCCAGCGAATTCCATTCGCCGATGGGATTGTCCGCCTTGACGAGCGGCCATTTCCCCGGGTTGTCGGGGTTGTTGTTCCACAAGCCGCCGGACCCTTTGTCCGCGCCATTCTTGAGCTCTCGCGGATTTGCCGGGTCCCAGAGCTGTATTTGCGGATAGTCGCGAAGATAGATGCCAGAGTCGCCGCCCGCCTGCGTGAGCAGCCAATCGACGCGAAGCTCGAAGTCGCCATACGCCTTCTCGGTGGCGAGGTGCACACCCTTGCCGTCGGAGACGATCTCCCCCTTCGCGGGATCGACCCGCCAGTGCAGGTCACGGTCGTCGTTCCATTCCTTCTGCTTGGATGCTCGCTCCTCAGGCGTGAACTTCGCCTCGACGTACGGACTGAACACGCCGCCACCACCGGGACGCCCGCGCCAGCCGCTCAGGTCTTTGCCGTTGAAGATCACCGTGAAGCCAGCCGGCGGCGTCGGCGAGGCCGACTGCGCACCGAGCATCACGGACGCGACGGCACACAGTACCGTCAAAGCCACCGCACTCACGACACTCAGCCGCATGGTCGAGCCCTCCCTTCACGTGCCTGCCGCATGTGCATGACTTTACTCCAGTCCGGGAAGTCTCCGGGACCATTCGCAACGCGGATGAGGGCGCGCGCACCAGAAACACGTGCGGTAGAATGCGGACTCTCGAGTCGAGGAGTCGAATGACACCCCTGGATCGAATCCTTCAGCTCTCGGAAGAATCGCCGATGACGTCGTTTCGGTGGAAGGACCGTGGAGTCGCTCCTCGTGGATACATAAAGGGAATGTCGGTCGTGTACGCTCGCGTGTACTGCAAGGCGACCGCTGGCGACGCCGGCGCGTTGGACATGGCGAAGGCGGATACGGGCAATCCTGACCGGGACGCCCTGTCGTGGTACGCCGCGCAGTTCAGTGACCTCGGGATGGACAACGATACCGCTGGTGTGGACACCCTTCGGCATCTCTTCGTGCTCCTGATCGGCCTCGGCATGCGCGAGAGCTCCGGACGGCACTGCGAAGGCCGCGATCGGTCAGCCTCGAATGTGACGGCAGACACGGCCGAGGCTGGACTATTTCAGACGAGCTTCGATGCGAGCCGTGCGAACGGGCTGCTGCCACAATTGTTCCAGCACTATCTGGAACACTCAGCGGGCTTCGTCGAAATATTCAAGGAAGGCGTGACATGCCGTCCTTCGGATCTGGAGAATTTCGGGACAGGTAACGGGAGAGAGTTTCAACGACTGTCAAAGGAGTCTCCAGCGTTTGCCGCCGAATTCGCGGCGATTGGCCTGCGACACCTTCGAAAGCATTGGGGACCCATCAGCAGGAAGGAAGTACAGCTCGTGCCTGAATGCGACGCCATGTTGCGAAGCGTTCAGGAGGTCGTGGATGCGACCGACATCTGTCCGACGTTGTTGTAAGCACAAGCTTCAACGCACCAGCAACGGTGCGACGTGGAGACATGAAAGGTGAGAGGTCATGCCTGACACACCCTTGAGCTCCCCAATTCTGCGACTTGATCCTTCACTCCCCGAAGAGGATCTCAAAAAGATCCGTGACAACTTCTCTGCCGTCGTCCTTCACGATAGCCACCTGTGGCTGGGCGGTGACGAGGGCACGTCAATCGATCGCATGACTCGTCAGGCCGATGGTAGTTTTGGCGGCCATACTCGGTTTGATCTGGCGGCACTCTTGAACCTTCCTGGTGGCGGGGAGGAGATCGACATCGAAGGACTCGATGTCGATGGCGGCTACCTGTGGCTGATCGGCTCTCACAGCCTGAAGCGAAAGAAGGCAGACGAGAAGAAGACGGCTGCCGAGAATATCAAGCGGCTGTCGAGTGTCACCGCTGACGGCAATCGCTTTACGCTCGCCAGAGTGCCGCTCGACTCGAGCGGCAAGCCTGTCGAGAAACAGGGCAGTTTGACCGTGGCCCGTTTGCAGGGGGATGCTCGCGGCAATCTTCTGACCGAGACGCTGAGGACGGACTCTCACATTGGTCCGTTCGTTCCGCGTGTCCTGCCGGATGGGATCCATGGGATTCCGAGTAAGGACAACGGACTGGACGTGGAAGGACTGGCCGTGTCCGGCAACCGCGTGTTCCTGGGTCTCCGGGGCCCGGTGCTGCGGGGTTGGACCGTGGTCGTCGAGCTCCAGGTGACCGAGGCATCGAGTGGCCTGTTGGCGCTGGACGCGCTGGGCTCATCCGGCGTGAAAATTCGACGACACTTTCTGCAGCTGGAAGGGCTTGGCGTACGCGATCTCGTGCTGCACGGGAAGGACTGCTTCGTGCTCGCCGGCCCGACGATGGATCTTGATGGGCCTGTGTTCATATACCGCTGGAGCAACGCGCTCGAGTTGGGCGCCGACTCGTTGACGTTTCTCACAGATCCCGACTCGTCGACGTTCACAGATCTCAGAAGGGTGGTGTCGCTGCCGTTCGGTAAAAAGAAGGAGCATGCTGAAGGACTCACGTTGGTACCCGGTGAGCCTCTTGGCGGGCTGGTGTGTTATGACTCGCCCGCGCGCCTCGAGCGCCCGGCAGGAGTTGTCGCGGACGTGTTCAGTCTGAAGGACCAGTAAGCCGCACCGGTGCTCGGTGGAGAGTTTAGTCTCGCCCGAAGCGACCTTGTCCGCCGTTGGAGGCGCCAGCTCTACGATTCCTCACCTATTTCGCGGCTTCAGGGGACAAGACTCGACTGGCACCCGCTTTGCTCGGGCGCAGGCCACAATTCAGCTGAGAGGGACGACCATGACCCGGCTTGTAGTGATTGCGGCTATCTGCCTCGAAGTGCTGGCCGGTTCGGCGCACGCTGGCGCCTTGACGCTGAGCGGCTATTTCAACGACCCAGCCAATGCGGCGCTGTTCGCGTCAGACGGCTACCTCGATATTCAGGCTGCCCGGTTCGCGGGCGACGACGAGATTGCCAGGAACGTGGCGATCTACACGATGACCGTGTCCACCCCAGGGACCTTCAGCTTCGACAGCCTGGGGTTCGCGGCATTGGGAGCCGAACCCTACTTCACGATTTTTGAGGGCGCTGGCGGCGCCGCCGCATTTCTCGATTCGAACCTTTTCGATCCGCAGATCGACTTCAGCCTGTCTCGCGCGTTGACGGCGGGCACCTATATGCTGGCTATCGGAGTCTGGGTGAACATGTCGTTTGCCGAGAACAACCCCGACGGCACGCCCACGCTGAGCGACGGGTTTACGGCGTTGGGCGATCCGAATCGCCTGGGCAGCTACTATTACGCGCTCAACGTGTCTTCTGACGACGGCGCGTTCGACGCTGTGCCCGCCACGGACCTTGGAGGCGGGGGCGAGCCGACTCCTGTCCCCGAGCCATCAACGTTGCTCCTTCTTGGCTCGGGCCTGGGTCTGCTGGCCAGGCGGCAGACGGCGCGGAGGTCAGCGGTCGTCGATTGAATGGGCCCTTTCCCCAGCGGCAGATACTTCGATACTCAGGAGAAGACAACATGAGACGATGGGAGAAGTTTCTCTGTGTTTCTGCAGCGGTTCTTGCCGGGATCGTCATCGTCGGGTCCGCAGGATCCGGCGTCGTTGCCCAGGTCCGCGCCGCCCTTACCCGAGACGTGGACAATCCGGCGCTAGCCCCGTTTCGCACGTCTGTCGACTTCTCGATGTCCTTTATCAACGAACAACGGCAGCTGGTGACTGTTCCACCCGGAAAGCGGCTCGTCATCGAGTTCATTTCCTGGCGCAGCACGAGTGCGACCCCCACGGAAATCATCTTCGGCGGCTTGAGGGTCGGTCAGTTTGGACCGTTTATCTCGAATATCGAGGTGAATCCTCCGCACGCGTCCGCCGCCACGGGGTTCGTGCTTCAGGACTCGTCGGAGCCGGTGCGGCTGTATGTCGAGAGCGGAGAAGACCTCTGGATGTCGGTTTCGAGGTCAAGCTCCGGTGCCGCGACATTCCACATGGACCTGCACGGTTACTACGTAACACCTTGACCTAACGCGGTCGCGCTTCAGAACGCTGACGCGCCGCGGATTGCCAGATCCGTCACATCGGCGGAAGTTCGATAATGAAGTTGGCCGGCTCTGCAACTCGATGGGGCAGCGTCGTCGAGGAGATTGGCTCGCCGCCACTGGACGATTTCCGCAACTGGGACATGATTTCCGCCACGCTTTGAAGCCGCCTGTCGAGCGGCTCATGCGTTCAACCTCGGCGACCCGCGTGAGCTCGCAGGATTCCTGAGTTGGCGACGATACCGGGCTGGCGGCACTCCGAATGCGCGCTTGAAGGCTCGATTGAACGCCGCTTCGGACTCGTAGCCGACGGCGGCCGCGATATCCGCTACCCCCTTCGGAGACGAGGTCAACGCCTGGGCAGCCAGACGCAATCGCCATCCGGTCAAGTACGCCATGGGCGGATCCGACAGGTAACGCGTGAAACGCGCCACCAGCGCAGAGCGGGAGACACCGACTTCCGCAGCGAGCTCGGCGATGGTCCATGGGTGATGCGCCCGCCTATGAAGCAGCGCGAGGCTCTTGCCTACAACCGGGTCTCGTGCACCCGCGAGCCATCCCGTCGTCTGATCGGGGAGGCCTGTGACGTATCGCCTGAGCGTGTCCACGAACAGCGCCTCTGACAGCTTCGCCAACATCGCGTCGCTACCCGCACGGTCCGACGCGGCCTCCTCTACCAGATGCAGGATCGATTGCTCCAGCCACTGGCCGGAGCGATCCGTCCTGACGTTCACCTTCAGCATCGGCGGGAGGCTCTCGAGAATCGGCCCGCAGAGGAGCGGGTCACAGGTCAAGTACCCACACACGAACCGAGTCGTCGCCCCCCCACCACCGGCCAGCATCGGCGAAATGTCCCGTGTCGCGATCCTCAGGAGTACTGCAGCGCTCTCGACCTGGTTCGCTCCAGAGCCGCCGCTCAAGTGGTGAGGATCCCCGTGCGGAAACACCACGATGTCGCCTGGCGAGAGCTCGACATCCTGCCCGCCTTCCAACCGTGCCCGAGCCGAGCCGTCCACGACGAAGTGATAGATCACGACGTGCTGCGCGCCGGGCGCCAGGGTCGACGCCAATGTGCGCGAGTGGGGCGTCGAGAGTCGCCACGGCGCCGAGAACTCCGCGCTGAAGAACATCGCGCCCTTCAATCGGACACCGCTCAGGACCTCTGAAAACGCGTCCATCGTCCTCCGGACGCCCGGCAAAGTTTCGTGGCGCCCACGCAAAGCATTCTAGCCCCGCCGGACTGGCGGTCAAGAACTTCAACCGCGCGAGCATGGCCAGCCGTTGAGAGGACCCGCAGAATCGCTCCATGAGCGCAAGGGACATCATCGCGGCCCTCGAGCGCGAGGCTCAGCTGCGTCATTCCACTTCTTATGGCCACCCTGTTTGTGGCCCTGCCGGCGTCTGCGCAGCCGTCGCTTTCGCTGTCGGAGGCGATCGCGCGCGCCAAAACCCGTAACCCCGACGCCCAATCGGCGGCGGTGGCCGAACGGGAAGCGGCCGAGCGGGTCACACAGGTTCGCGGCGGCTACTTCCCAAAGGTGGACGTCGCGGAGTCCTGGCAGCGCGGCAATAACCCGGTGTTCGTGTTCAGTTCGCTTCTCGCGCAGCGGCAGTTCACCTCGGCCGACTTCGCCCTTGACGCGCTCAATCACCCCGCGGCCACGGACAACTTCCGCACGGCGTTCTCCGTTGAGCAGTCGCTGTTCGATCGCACCACCTCGGCGAATGTCCGAGCCGCGTCCATCGCGCGGGACATGGCGGCCACGGGCAAACAACTCGTCGCCCAGGACCTGACGTCGGCGGTGACTGATGCGTTTGGCCACGTGCTCATCGCTGCCGCGACTGCTCGTTCGTCAGCGGCCGCGGTCGAGACCGCCCGGGCAGACCGCGAGCTGGCCGGCAACCGCCGCGACGCCGGCCGGGTGACCGACGCGGACGTCCTGCAGCTGGATGTCTACCTGGCGCGCACGCTCGAACAGCAGGTGCAGGCGACGTCGGACGAGCGCATCGCGCGCGCACGGCTGAATCAGTTGATGGGCGAGCCCCTGGACACGATGTTCACGATGTTCTCGCTCGATCTCACGCCGCCGGCGATCGCCATCGACATCACCAATCCCGCAGGCCTTGAAGAGGAAGCAGTGAAGAACCGGCCCGAAGTCGCACTCGCCGTACAGCAGGAGCAGCTGGCGGCCGCCGCGGTGGACGCCGCGCGGGCGGCGTTTCTGCCGCAAGTAGCCGCGCAGGGCGGCTGGGAACTGAACGGCGGCGCCTGGAATTCGCGGTCGTCGAGCTGGGTGGCTGGCGCGGTCGCCCGGATCAACCTGTTCCATGGTTTTGCCGACAAGGCACGGCTCGCTGAGGCGCGCGAGCAGGCGACGCGTCGAGCGATCGAAAGGGGCAAAGCCGAAACCATGGCGAGGCTCGAAGTGCAGATCGCTGTCGCCCAGCTCGAGGCCGCGCGGGCGAGCGAAGCGGTTGGACGGGCGGCCGCCGATCAAGCACGAGAGAGCCACCGCATCATCCGGGACCGCTATGAGAGCGGCCTCACGGATTTGGAAATGCTGCTGCGCTCGGCCGATGCCGTGCAGCAGGCCGATGTTCAACAAGTCGCCGCGCGTGTGCATGTGCTCACGGCAACAGCAACCCTGCAACGAGC
>CAVZMJ010000014.1:0-527424 GCA_963776315.1 uncultured Acidobacteriota bacterium | reverse complement strand
TCCGCGATCAACAGCTCGCTGAGCTGCTGCTGAATTTCGTCGATCCGTTCGCCGCTCGGCATGTTGACGGTTACTTCGTAGCTGGCGTCGCGCTTCGGGCAGTAGACGTTCATGACTTCGTGCGTCCGCGACCGGTTCGGCGTCGGTGTCGGGTGCCGCATCCGCACCTGGCACCTGCACCTGCACCTCCTCGACCCGCAACACGCGCCGGCGGACCAACAGCAGCGTCAAAACGTAACGCAAGTCTTGCTGATCCGGTTGCTCCGCCAATTGATCGAACAACTCCAGCAGCACATCGTTCGGCGCCAGCTTGATTTTCTTCGCGGTCGGCTCCGGGATCCGCGACTTCCACCAACCGAACGCCGCTTCGGGCGCACCGGTCCAAGCCTCCGTGCAAAAGTCCTTGCGGACGACCTCCGCCCCGTTGACTTCCAGCACCGAGTAGCACACGTCGCCCGGTTCGAGCGCGCGATCGGTCGCGGCGCAACGTCGCGTGCAGCGCTGCACTTCGAAATCGAGAAGCATGACGAGGAAAGCCGGAGAGACGAAACTTGGCGCGGCCGCCAGGCCGAATCCACGCGCATAAGGGGCCGGATGGTAGGAAAATCGCGCCGACGCAACAAGAGTAGCCAGCACCGCCCTGCCAGCGATGCCAGCAACGTAGGGTGGGCACTGCCCACCATTTCACGGTCCGCATTTGCAGGTGGGCGATGCCCACCCTACCGTCGCTCACCGGGCCGTAAAAAACCGCGAGTCTGTGCCGCCGGGGCCGATTCGCAGCCGCACCCGCTTCGCGCACTTCGGGCAGTTGCCTTCGTACGCGGTTTCGTCGCGGTTGATATAGACGCGCGTGTAGACGTCGCAGCAGGCGAAGTGGACGCCGACGAAGCGGCGGCCCGACGGGCTGCCGGTCGCGCCTATCGCCTATCGGATGGGTTATCCGTCAAATCGAGGTGTTCGCCGATCATGCAACGAATCACCCTGCATTGGCGTAGCAAATGCTCGCACCGGCTCGAAACTAGCGGCCATTCTATCGCGGTCGATCATTTCAGCCGGAGGCCAAAATCTGTGCCACGGGCCGAACCTTGACCGGCCGCCGTGTGTCAGCTAGATTTGAATAGGCGGCAGAAATGCCGCCGCACGAATTAGCCTGGAAAATCGCCATGTTTTCGCGAACCCTATTGCTTGGCTTGTTGTTACTTAGCCGGCCGCCTCGGCGGTTCTTAGGGTTCGTGCAGACATACATTGACGAGTAAAGTAGAACCCTGAGGCCCGCCCGGCTTCAGGGTTTTTTTGTTTTTAGCGGCCGGCGATGCGTTGCATCGCGGCTGATTGCGCGATACGACTCGATCTCAATTCGACAACTTACACGACCATGTCTACCACAACTCAAACCACGACCGATCGTCATTTTCGACACCACGCTCCGCGACGGCGAGCAATCGCCCGGCTGCAGCATGAACCTCGACGAGAAGCTGGAGGTCGCGCAGGCGCTGGTCGATCTGGGCGTCGACGTCATCGAAGCCGGCTTCCCGATCGCCTCGCCCGGCGACTTCGAGGCGGTCCGCGAGATCGCCGGCACGGTCCGCGGCGCGACGATCTGCGGCCTGGCCCGCTGCAACGACGCAGGACATCGACCGCGCCTGGGAGGCGCTGCAAGGCGCGCCGAACGCCGCGGATCCACGTCTTCCTGGCCACCAGCGCCATCCATCGCGAGTTCAAGCTCAGGATGGACAAGGAGGAGATCATCGAGCGGGCCGTCGACGGCGTGAAGCGGGCCAAGGGCTACTGCGACGACGTCGAGTTCTCGCCCGAGGACGCCGCCCGCACCGAGCCCGATTTTCTCTGCCAGGTCGTCGAAGCGGCGATCGACGCCGGCGCGACGACGGTCAACATTCCCGACACGGTCGGCTACGCCACGCCGGCGCACTATCGGCGGCGTCATCACGCAACCTCGTCGAACCGCGTGCCGAACATCGACAGGGCGGTGATCAGCGTCCACTGCCACAACGACCTGGGCCTGGCCGTGGCCAACAGCCTGGCGGCCGTCGAAAACGGCGCCGGGCAGATCGAGTGCACGATCAACGGCATCGGCGAGCGGGCCGGCAACTGCTCGCTGGAAGAAGTCGTGATGGCGCATGCGGACGCGCGCACGACTACTACCACGCGACGACCGGCATCAACACGCCGCGGCTCGTGCCCACCAGCCGGCTGCGTCTCGAACATCACCGGCATGCAGGTGCAGCGGAACAAGGCGATCGTCGGCCGCAACGCCTTCGCCCACGAGGCCGGCATCCATCAGGACGGCATGCTCAAGGAGCGCACGACCTACGAGATCATGCGGCCCGAGGACGTCGGCTTCGCGCAAGACCGACCTGGTGCTGGGCAAGCACAGCGGCCGGGCGGCGCTGGCCGACCGGGCCAAGGCGCTGGGCTACCACCTCACCGGCGAGCAACTGCAAGAGGTGTTCGACGAGTTCAAGAAGCTGGCCGACAAGAAGAAGGAAGTCTACGACGCCGACATCGCCGCGCTGATCGAGAAGCGGATGACCGTCGCCGACGACCAGTGGAAGCTCGTCGCGTACGAAGTGCACGCCACCGGCAAGGCGGACGCCGACGGTCTCGGTGACGCTCGACCGCGGCGGCGAGAACGATCACGCAAGACGACGACCGGCGGCGACGGCCCGCTCGACGCCCTGTTCCGCGCGATCGAGGAGATCACCGGCATCGACGGTCGTCGTCCGCGACTTCCGCGTCCACAGCGTCACGCGCGGCAAGGACGCCCAGGGCGAAGCGACGATCGAAGTCGAGCACGACGGCCGCGTGTACCGCGGCCGCGGCGTCTCGACCGACACCGTCGAAGCGGCCACGCTGGCGTTCCTCAACGCCATCAACCGCGCCGCCGCCGGCGGCGGCCAACCGGCGAGCGGCGCCGCGGCCGGATATGGTGTAACTGCACGTAGGCCGAGTCTGATCCGAGACGCGAAGTTGCGAGTGTCGGAGACACTCGCCTCACGTGCGCCACTACCGCACAAACGCCAGCCAATAAAAAATCCAACCGGTGATCGCCGTCAGCACCATGTCGGCCGCCGCCATCCGCGCCAGCGGCATGTGGATGCGGCTATGCGGCCCCGGCAGCGGCGGATTCGGAAAGTTGCGCAGCGCCGAGAACAATCGTGATCGGCCAAAGAATGACCGTCGAAACGGCGAACACGAGGTGAACGTAGAGCGCCGTACCAGACGGCCGCCGGCGCATGGCCGCCGAGCTTGCCCGGCCGCCCGGTCCTCCCAGCCGTGCAGTCGAATATCGATTTCGAACAGAATCACGACGACCAGCAGGATGGCGCCGAGCGTGATCTGCGTCCATTTGTGAAGCTGATATCGGCGGCGAAACTTGACCTGATAGACGCTCCACGCCAGCACGACGACGACGACGAGCATCGCGAGGCACAACACGTCGAGCATCAGCGGCGCCCGCGTGCCCAAAAAGCCGTCGATGCCGGGATAGCCAGACTTACTCATAGCGAGGACGATAGGGTAGACGAGAGTGAAGGGTCAAGAGTTGAATGCGAATGGGTCGGAGGTCATTCGACTCGAAGCGAGCCGAGGCGCCCGGTAGCCGAGAGAAGTTTCGCGGATCGTCTGCTGGATGATGACGAGCCGTGGCGGGAGAGTCTGAACGAATTAGGTCGGCATCAATTGTTGAAAAACTCGTCGTTCGCACTTTCCTGCCACTCGCGGGGCGACTCGCGGCCGAAAACTGCATCGGTAGCAGTATTATCGGCAGCATCAACAGCAGCATCGGCGGCGAATTCTGGGCCGTGCTTCGCAACACCGCGACCAGTATGGCGAGCTAAGCGTGAAAATCCGTCAGCCCAATGCTGCCGAACACTCGCACAACCGCTGAGGCATGCAACGCAGAGAATTTGGGCGAATAGTTTTCGCATACTGCGGCCCGGATATGTTCCGGGGCGAATCGTACCCACCTGTCGAGTTATCGCCATAGGGCATTCGAGGCATGAATGAAGGCTCTGCTAGCGTTCGACAACGCCCAAAAAGAAAACCCCAGCCGATTAGGACCGGGCCTGTGCGTTGCTGGGCAACCACCTCGATGCGGGCACTGGTAAGTTAGTGTGTGGGAAAGCTAATTATCTGCAGCAGTAACCCACCCGGCAAATAAGATGGCAAGTCCACCCATATCACACTGAGCGACGACAATCCTCAATCATTATGATCGGCGCCACGAGATGTATGTAGAAACCATCCATTTACACCTCGCCGCCCCTTCAATCAGTTCGTTGATCGTCCATACGTGGTCACTCAACCCGCTCGCGACATCCACACGATTATACCCAGCACCACCGCAACGAGCGTCGTGGCGATTAGCAGTGTGCGGAGGCTGAATCGCTTTGACCATTTTACCCAAGGGGTGCCGCGAGTGTGATGGAGAGCAGAACGGCGAGCCAATACGGAAATGAGACGTCAAGGTAGAATACCTGCTAAGCCGATCAGGAACCATGGGCGTTGCGTTCTTTAGAGACGGTTCGGCATATCGGGATGACCGCCAATCCAGCCAGTCGGTACTTCGCCTGCCGTCCAAGACCAAACCTGGGCGAGGTTGCTTTGTAAGTAGGATGACCAGCCGTAAGTGGCCCACCTTCCGAAGTCAATGCAACTGATTCTGACGTCGTCACCGGGACAGTACAAATCATCGCCACCAATAACTCCGCACCCACAACACGATCAGCAGCACGCACGCGATAGCCCGCACCCCACCGACCACGCGATTCGCAGCTTGCGGAATCTCATGCCGCAGTATAGCGAGTCTATGAGAAAAGAGCGGCGATGGTCTTGGCGGCAGATACAACCGGCTGGTTGCCGGGTTCATACCGTGCGCTACGCGCAACCATCGCCGCCCCGTATCAACGGAGCAGCCCGCGTGGAGCTCGATCAACTTCACGCGGGCTGGGTTCTACAAGGACAGATGCCCAACTCAGCGTCCCCGCATCGGTAACGCGGCAGACCTATTTCTGCTGCGAGTAGTCGTCATTCCAACTCGGCCCGTGTCCAATTGGAGTCGGCTTCCCGTCGCGAGCGTTCGACACCGGCTGCGACGGTTGGCCGATCCGCAGTTTCACGGTTCCGGGTTTTCGTAGTAGACTTAGTACCGATGGCGCCGCTCCTAGTTAGGCGAACGTAAACCGAAGATTGCGGGTCACTTAGAATGGCGAGAGAACGCCTGGCAGAAAGCACTTTGGGCCGAGTGGCGGAATGGCAGACGCTACGGACTTAAAATCCGTTGGGGGGCAACCCCCGTGCGGGTTCGACTCCCGCCTCGGCCATCTGGTACAGACGTACAGTAAGCGCAGTGGAGCGCAATCCAGCGGAATTATTGAAGGCCCGCTTTTTGGTTGCGCTTCACTGCGCTCGGCACCGGCTGGCTGTTGCACGCAAGAATGCAGCGCGCGGTCGAAGTCCTCATCAGTGGTCTGCCAATAGTGCTTCGCCGCGACGGCCGTGCTATGCCCGAGCCAGGCCGACAGTCCGCGCAATCGGCAGGCGATTCGGGCTGGTCGACGTCAGCCTCCGGATCATCGGCCGTATCCTCCGCCACATCTCTGGCATTCTGCTCGACTTTCTCCACTTTCAGCTCAAGGAGAAAAACCAGATCTTCAATGTACTCACCGATCCCGCAAATCTCGAAAACGGCCTTCCGCCACGAGCGCATCAGATCGTCGCCCCATTCCTCTGGGTTTTTGGGGTAGTCCCATCCTTCGCTAGGGCCTGGCGAGTACTGCTTTGGCATTAGCTCGCGAAGCTCCTCGGCGAGCTTTCGCTGCCGCTCCAAAATCCGCGCGACCCGTTTGAGCATTGTTCTCGGTCGACCAGTCATGTCCGTTGCCTCCTGTAGTGCTTTGCCAAAAGCTGCAACAGTCGCAACTCCAATTGATTCTACGCATTCGTCTTCAGAGGAAAAACTTCACCGCAGAAGTGGAATCGGATTGGGTAGGATCAGACGCACAAGGAATCGTGCAACGGCCGGAACGGGCATAGTCGAGCAGCCACGGTTTAGAGATACCCGCCCTCGCGCATTAACGTCACCAAGACGCGGAGTGCCGCCCCCACAACTAACTGGCCAGCCTCAAAACCGGCCACCTTCTTACCGTGGAACAGGTTGCATCGCACCCGGTAAGCGGTGCGCGTATAGCCGAGGCAGGATGGCGCCATGCCGCTACTGCTAATTGCCCCGAGTGCGAGTGCCTAAAGGTTTTTGGCGGCGACAATTCGGCTATTAACGATTGCGATGAATTGGCAAAGTTGCGCGAATCTACCGCTGATGCCAGGCGAAACGATCAATCTGCATTTACCGATTCAGCCCACCGATACTCGATTTACCGAACAGTACGATGAATCCAGTTGCAAGCACTGTAACAATCGTAGGGTGTTCCCAGGTAGGAATAGCCGCATGCAGCGAAAACCAGCTGAACGATGGGTTGATCGCTTCGCTTGGCCCCAAGCGACAACATCACCCGTTGGACGGCAGCTATCGCACCTATTGCTGCTCTGCATGCTTGGCATAGTAGTCTTTGCGGGATGTTGCCGCGTACCTGGCGGGAGGTGCCGGGACTGGTGGTGCAATGGGTTCAAGGTCGGTCCGAATTACTCGCGGCCGCCGGCGCCGGTCGCCTCGGAGTGGATCGACTACGCCGATCCGCGCGTGAAGAGCGAGGAGCAGCAGCTTGGCGCATGGTGGACCGTATTCAACGACCCGACGCTCAACACGCTCATCCAAACCGCCTATCAACAGAACCTCACGCTGCGAGTCGCCGGTGCGCGGATCCTGGAAGCCCGGGCGCAGCTCGGCATTGCGCGAGGCAACCTGTTTCCGCAATCGCAGTCCGCGTTTGCCGACTACGCGCGCGTGAAGCTCAGCCAGAACGCGGCCAACCCGCCCGTCTCGGCGTGGTTTTCCGAATTGGGACGCCGGCTTGACGGCCTCCTGGGAACTCGACTTCTGGGGCCGCTATCGCCGTGCGATCGAAGCGGCCGACGCGGAACTGGACGCCTCGGTCGAAGACTACGACGACGTGCTCGTCGTGCTGCTGTCCGACGTGGCGGCGAACTACGTGCAATATCGCACGTTCGAGCAGCGGCTCGTCTATGCGCGGGCGAACGTCGAGATTCAACGAAAATCGTTTCAGCTGGCGACGGACAAGTTCGAAAACGGCGCAACGACCGAGCGCGACACGCACCAGGCCAAGCAGGTCCTGGAGCAGACCGAAGCGTTGATCCCCGCGCTTGGAAATTGGCAAGCGGCAAGCGGCGAACCGGCTTGTGCGTGCTGCTGGGAATGCCGCCGACCGACCTGGACGCGATTCTTGGCACGGGCTCCGGTGTGCCGGTGACGCCGCCGGACGTGGTCGTCGGCGTGCCGGCCGACTTGATGCGTCGCCGGCCCGATGTCCGCCGTGCGGAGCGGCAAGTCGCGGCCCAAAGTGCCCGCATTGGCGTCGCGGTCAGCGATCTGTATCCGCATATCAGCCTGCTGGGAACGATCGGCGTCGAAGCGGAACAATTCGGCGACTTGTTCAAAACGCCGGGCAGCATGATCGGCGAGATCGGCCCCGGCGTGCGCTGGGACATCTTGAACTACGGCCGGCTGGTGAACAATGTCCGCGTTCAGGATGCACGTTTCCAAGCAGCTGGCCTACGCCTATCAGGACCGGGTGCTCGATGCCGGTCGCGAAGTCGAAGACGCGATGGTCGTCTTTCTGCGCTCGCAGGAGCAGGCGCAGCACTTGGATGCCAGCGTCGACGCGGCGGCGCGAACCGTCGAAATCACCAAGGAACAGTACACGCAAGGCGAGGTCGACTTCACGCCCGTGTTCCTGTTCGAAAGCATTCTCACCGAGCAGCAGGACCAGTTGGCCGTGTCGCCAAGGCGACATCGCGCTGGGCTTGATTGCCGTCTATCGGGCGCTGGGCGGCGGCTGGCAGATTCGCTTGGGAGGCAACAGCTCAGCAACCTGAGCCGATGCCAGCTGCCGCTGCTGGAAGAGATGCCGGCGCCAGGAGCCGAACGAGAACGACATCCAGTTCCAGTCGTTCGTCACCGAGTCCGCCGTCATGAAGGCGACCGACGCTGAGTCGACGCAGCGAACAACCGCTTCAGCCGTCCAGCCCGCGCCGTATCCACGATAGACCGTGCGGCAGAGCGAGAATCGTCATGAGACAGGTTGCTCTGATCAGCGTCTCTCGCTGCGATCGCTGAGCATCGGACTGGTTCGTCTCGCACCGGCCGACGAGCCGGCCAATGTCGCGCCAGCGATCTTGCCCCTGCAGGCGCTGATCTGTCCAGACGCCCTGTTGCGCGGCTGTTGCGACGACTACTGTCCAAAGCCGCTGCCGTGCATTCCGTGCTTTTGTCGCGGCTGCGGGCCGGACGACTATTGCGCAAAGCCGTGCCCGTGCGTTCCGTGCTTCCGTGGATGCTGCACGGCCGATTGCTACTGCCGCAAGCCGTGCCCCGACCTGTGCCGGCCGCTGGCCGCCGACTACTTTACCTGTGCCGGACGGAGCGCCGGCATGTGCCGAATCGGGCGCATTCGCCGCAGATTCGGCACAATCTGCTGCTGACTTCCGAGGTCGCCGACAGCCCGACAATCGGGCCGAAGCACTCCGCGATCTCTGCGACACCCGGTCAGTCACATTAGGCACGGAAGTGCCTATAATGGCGGTAGGCTCGGAAGAGTGCCGCGCAGCGTTCGTAATTGCTTGCTTTCGCCTGGCGTTGGACCTACAACCAGTAGGCGAGACTAGTCGTGCGTGTCACTTATCTTTCCGATGCGTCGTGCTGAATTTCAAGACGGCACGGGGCAGCGATCTGCGAGTCTGAGTCTGGCGGCCCAACGGCGACTGTTGCCATACCTTCGGCCGCGGAAACAGGTAGGGCCAGCACACCATGCGACTGCAACTCGCTCCATTCATTGTCTGCTCTGCCGCAATTCTCTTCATGGTCGTGGCCGGCTGCGAGTCGACGCCGATCGGTCGTCGCGCCCGAAGCGCCCAAAGTCACGGTCATGCACCCGGAGCAGCGCGAGCTCTCGGACCATGAAGAGTTCAACGGCTGGATGGCGGCTGACAAGACGGTCGAAGTTCGCGCCCGCGTGCGCGGGCACATTCAAAAGGTCAACTTCACCGACGGTCAGTACGTGAAGAAGGGCGACTTGCTGTTCGAGCTCGATCCTCGGCCGTTTCAAGCGGAGATCGGCAAAGCAAGCGACAGCCTGAGGGTGTTACGAAGCGCAAAAGACTGCCGCCGACAAGGAAGAAGCGCGACTGCGAATGCTTGCAAACCAAGGGCGGGGCCAGCATTCAGCAAGTCGAAAAGGCGGAGGCCGATGCGCTGGCGCTTGGCGGCGCAAATCAGCGCCGCTCAAAACGAAATTGACCGCGCCAAAGCTCGATCTCGAATATTCGCGGATCACGGCCGACATCGACGGCCGCGTCAGCAAGGCCGAATTGACCGAGGGCAACCTGGTCAACGCCGGCGGCAGCGATCCGCTGCTGACGACGATCGTGTCGGTCGATCCGATTCGCATCTATTTCAACGTCGACGAGCGGTCGATGCAGCGCTACGCGAAGAGCGTGGGAGCGCGAGGAGGAAGCTCTCAGCGATTTGCTGGCCAACATGAAGGACCGAAAGGCGAAGTTCGACGTTCGCCCTGGACGGCGAGACCGGGTTCGCACACGAGGGCGACGCTGCGGTTCGGCGACAACCGCGTCGACCCGAGCACTGGAACGATTCAAGTGTACGGCATCGTGCCGAATGCCAACGGCATGTTTGTTCCTGGTTCGCGGGTCCGCGTGCGGCTGACGATTGGCAAGCCGTACACGGCGATGCTCGTGCCGGACACGGCGATTCTGTCCGATCAGGACAAGCGGTATGTGCTCGATTGTGGACGACAAGAAAACGGTCCGCCGGCGAAATGTCACGCTGGGCGCGATCACGGACGACGGGATGCGGGCCATTCTGCCCGCCGACAAGCTGGCCGAAGGTGAAAACATCGCCGAGTGGCAAGTGATTGTGGATAACCTGCAGCGGGCGCGGCTCAATTATCCGGTCGAAGCGGAAATGGCAAAGCCCTCGATCGCGGCGCAGTAGTCGTAACCCAAACTGCAGTTTTCCTCAGCCGGTCGCGCAGGGCAGAATCGCTTCTTATGATTTCTCATTTCTTCATCGATCGACCGATCTTTGCCACCGTGCTGTCGATCGTGATCGTGATCGTCGGCGTCGTGGCGGTCACGCAGTTGCCGGTTGCCCAGTATCCGGACGTCGCGCCGCCGACGGTGCAGGTCACGGCGACCTATCCCGGCGCCAACGCCAAGACGACGGCCGACAACGTGGCCACGCCCATCGAGCAGGAAGTCAACGGCGTCGAGCGGATGCTCTACATGTCGTCGAAGTGCACGAACGACGGGCAGATGAATCTCGACGTCACGTTCGAGCTGGGCACGAACCTCGACACGGCCCAGGTGCTCGTGCAAAACCGCGTCGCGGTGGCCGAGGCGAAGCTGCCGGAGGAAGTCAAACGGATCGGCGTCACGACCAAGAAGAAGTCGCCCAGCATTCTGCTGTGCGTCAATCTGGTGTCGGCCAAGCGGCCGGACGGCAGCTTTTACTACGATCAGCTGTATCTGAGCAACTTCGCGACGCTCAGCGTCAAGGACGACCTGGCGCGGATCAAGGGCGTCGGCGACGTGGCGTTTCTCGGCCCGCGCGACTACAGCATGCGCGTCTGGCTCGACCCGGACAAGCTCGCGGCCCGCGACCTCACGGCCAGCGACGTGATCAACGCCGTCCGCGAGCAGAATCGCCAAGTGGCGGCCGGCCGGCTCGGGCAGCCGCCCGTGCCCACTGGCGCAGTCGGTCCAATTTCAGCTGCCGATCAACACGGCCGGGCGGCTGACGACCGAAGAGCAATTCGAGAACATCGTGCTCAAGACCAGCGACGACGGCGGCGTCGTCCATTTCAAGGATGTCGTGCGCGAGACACGCACGCGACGCCGACGGCAACGTCATCGACAAAGGCATCGAGCTCGGGGCGAAGAACTACGACGTCAACAGCTACCTCGACGGCGAGCCGTCGGCGACGCTGGCCGTCTTTCAATTGCCCGGCTCGAACGCGCTCGACACGGCCGCGGCGATCCGCGCCAAGATGGAGGAGCTCAAGGCGCGCTTTCCCGAAGGCGTCGATTATCGCATTTACTACGACACGACGGTGTTCGTCCAAGAGTCGATCACCAGCGTCATCCACACGCTGATCGAAGCGTTCATCCTGGTCTTCATCGTCGTGCTCGTGTTCCTGCAGAACTGGCGGGCCACGATCATTCCGATGGTCGCCGTGCCGGTGTCGCTGATCGGCACGTTTGCCGTCATGGCGCTGCTGGGCTTCTCGCTCAACAACCTGTCGCTGTTCGGCCTGGTGCTGGCGATCGGCATCGTGGTCGACGATGCCATCGTCGTCGTGGAAAATGTCGAGCGCTGGCTGGCCGAGGGGCTGTCGCCGCGCGACGCCAGCCGCAAGGCGATGGAAGAAGTCACCGGGCCGGTGATTGCCATTGCCCTGGTGCTGTGTGCGGTGTTCGTGCCGACGGCGTTCATGGCCGGCATCAGCGGGCAGTTCTACAAGCAGTTTGCGCTGACGATCGCCGCCTCGACGATCATCTGCGCGTTCAACTCGCTGACGTTGAGCCCGGCGCTGGCCGCGCTGCTGCTCAAGCCGCACGGCCACGGCGAGCACGGCCACGTCCAGCAAGAAGCGCTGCCCCGCGCGGGCATCGCGATCATCGGCGGCCTGGTCGCCTACTTCTTCTTGCTGGCGCCGATCGGCCACTTGCTGGGGATTGAGGTTGGCGGGCACGGGCACAGTGCTGCCGAAGCCGCAGTCCACACCAGCGCGGCGACGCTGTGGGCATTGCGGGCGGCCGTGTTCGTCGGCGGAGCCGTTGCGGGATGGTTCGCCGGCATCCTGGTCAATCGGCTTGCTGGGCGCGTTCTTCCGCGGGTTCAACTGGTTCTTCGACGTCACGATCAACGTCTACGGCCGGCTGGTCGGCGGGCTGCTGCGCGTCAGCGTCGATCGCGCTGCTCGTCTATGGCGGCTTGATGGGGCTGACGTTCTTGGGTTTCCAAGCCGTGCCCGTCGGCTTCATTCCCGAGCAGGACAAGGGCTATCTGGTCCTCAATGCCCAGCTGCCCGACGGTGCGGCGCTTGACCGCACCGACAAAGTCGTTCGCGAGATGAGCAAGATTGCCCGCGAAGAGCCCGGCGTTGCGCACACGATCGACCTGCCCGGCTATTCGGCCGTGCTGGGCACGAACATCAGCAACGTCGGCGGCATGTTCGTGATCCTCGATCCGTTCGAGGAGCGGGCCGGGAAAGCCGGAGCTCAGCGCCCCGGCGATCATCAGCCGGCTGCGCGCAGAAGTTCAGCACGATCACCGCGGCGCGCGTCGGCGTGTTCGGCGCGCCGCCCGTCGAAGGCCTGGGCACCACCGGCGGCTTCAAGCTGCAAGTGCAGGATCGCCGCAGCGCGGGGCTGCGTGCGCTGCAGGGCGCCGTCGAGAACCTGGCCGA
The DNA here is from genome assembly GCA_963776315.1 of uncultured Acidobacteriota bacterium. Lineage (GTDB taxonomy): Bacteria > Acidobacteriota > Vicinamibacteria > Vicinamibacterales > 2-12-FULL-66-21 > DATBJJ01. The sequence continues at coordinate 514,783 of CAVZMJ010000014.1, read as the reverse complement.
CGAGGGAAACCGCGATCCGCGGCTGGCCGGCCTGTTCACCAGCTTCAGCGTCACCCAGCCGCAGCTCTTCGTCGACGTCGACGAAGAAAAGGCCAAGGCCCAGCAGATCAAGCTCCAAGACATCGACGCCACGCTGCAGGCCTATCTCGGTTCGTTCTATGTCAACGACTTCTTCTTTCAGAACCGCAACTGGCAGGTCAACCTGCAGGCCGCGCCGCGCTACCGGATGAAGATCGAGGACATCGGCAACCTGGAAGTGCGCAATGGCGAGGGCGACCGCGTGCCGCTGCGGACGCTGATCAACGTGCGCTACGACAGCGGTCCGGCGATCGTCAATCACTACAACTCTGTATCCGTCGGCGGAAATCAACGGCAGCACGGCGCCGGGCGTCAGCTCCGGCCAGGCGATCGACATCATGGACGGCCTGGCCGACAACTGCGCTGCCGGACACGATGGGATTCGAGTGGACCGAGCTGACGCTTCAACAAATCCTGGCCAGCAAGGACTTGCTCACCAAGCTGGCGTTTCCGCTGGCCGTCGTGTTCGTGTTCCTGGTGCTTGCCGCGCAGTACGAAAGCTGGTCGCTGCCGCTGTCGATCATCCTCATCGTGCCGATGTGCCTGTTGGCCGCGATCGCCGGCGTCTGGCTGGCGAGCTTGAACAACAACATCTTCACGCAGATCGGCCTGGTCGTGCTGATCGGCCTGGCGGCCAAGAACGCGATTCTGATCGTCGAGTTCGCCAAGCAATTGCAGGACGAGGGCAAGAGCCGGTTCGAAGCGACCGTCGAGGCCTGCCGGCTGCGCCTGCGGCCGATTCTGATGACCTCGTTCGCGTTCATTCTCGGCGTCGTGCCGCTGGTGCTGGCCAAGGGCGCCGGCGCCGAAATGCGGCGGACGCTTGGGCATCGCCGTGTTCAGCGGCATGCTCGGCGTGACGGTCTTCGGCATTTTCTTCACGCCGGTGTTCTACTCCGTGATTCGCTGGTTCACGGAGCCGAAGACCGCAACGGCCGCCGAGTGCGTCGACCGGTCGCGACAGCCGATGGCCGCGACGACGGCAGAACAATTGGATGGCGTCAGACGGACATGTCGCTAAGCTCACGACACAGACGGTCCATTGACAGAGGAACATAGCTCGATGCATGCAATCATTCGTTCGATACGAGTGCGGACAATTCTGAGAAGTCGGTGTACTTCAGGAGGTGACCGATGGCAGCTGTCAGTAGTTTGACGGATCGAATCGACGCGGAATTCGCCGCGGCCGACCAGCGCGTACGAGCAACTTAAGACTCAAAAAGTCGAGGAGTTCCAAGGTCGCCAGCAGCGGCTGGAAAAATTCGAGCAGATATTGGAAGAGCTGCGCGAGATCTGGCGGCCTCGGTTGGAAGCGCTGGCGAAGAAGTTTGGCGAGCGCGTCGCTGTGCAGCCGCACAGTCGAGCCTGGCCGGCGAAGTGCCACGTTCGAGTTTCAAGTCCGAGCTGGCGCGCATCGATCTGCGTTTCGCCGTTGCGCCGGACCCAGACGTGCGCAATTTGATCTTCAGCTACGATCTGGAAATCCTTCCGATCCTGATGAAGTTCGATTCGCACGATGAGATCGAGTTTCCCGTTGGATGCCGTCGACAAAGCGGCACTTGGCAAGTGGTTTGATGATCGTATCGTCAGCTTTGTGAAGACGTACTTGTCGCTGCATGAAAACCAATACTATTTGAAGGGTCACATGGTCGAAGACCCGATCGCCAAGGTGCAGTTCCCAAAGTACGCGGCCGGGGCAACGCTCGAACTGGACGGTAAGACGCTCTATTTCATCGACGAATCGACGCTGCCGCGAATTTCAGGCCAAGCAAGCGGCAAAGAAGTAATGTAGATTCGCATGCCGCTACAATTCGACAACACGAAAGCATAGTTCATGGCAAACAGAAAAAAGACAGCACGATAGTGCGTCCAAGCTGAAGCGCAAGACAGTACGAGCAGGAACTTCGCCGCCTCCAGGCCGAACTCTGTGCACTCCAGGCGTGGGTAAAGGCCAAAGGGCTTGCGCGTCATCGTTCTGTTCGAGGGACGCGACGGCGCGGGCAAGGGCGGGACCATCCGCGCCATCACCGAGCGCGTCAGCCCGCGCGTGTTTCGCGTCGTCGCGCTGCCGGCACCGTCGGACCGGGAAAAGAGCCAGATGTACATGCAGCGGTACATGCAGCATTTTCCCGGCGGCCGGCGAGATCGTGATCTTCGACCGCAGTTGGTACAACCGCGCCGGCGTCGAGCGTGTGATGGGCTTCTGCACCGAGGAGCAATATCGGCGATTCCTCGAACTTTGCCCAGAGATCGAGAAGTACATCGTCGAAGGCGGCATCATCCTGCTCAAGTACTGGCTGGAAGTCAGCAACGAAGAACAGGAGCGACGATTCCTGGCCCGCATCAACGACCCGCTCCGGCAATGGAAACTGAGCCCGATGGACCTGCCGTCGCGTACCCGCTGGTACGACTACTCGCGCGCACGCGACGAGATGCTCGCAGGCCACGGACACCAAGCACGCACCGTGGCACATCCTGCGCTCCGACGACAAGAAGCGTGCCCGGCTCAATTGCATCTCGCACTTGTTAAGCCAAATTCCGTACAAGAAGCTGCCGCAGCCGAAGGTGCAACTGCCCAAGCGCTCGAAGAAGGGAGCCTACGACGACGAAGCCACTTTGAAGGACCGCCGGTTTGTACCGGAGAAATACTGACAGTAACGATGAAACTACGGCTTCCGCTGCTTGCATGGTTGCCACAATACCAGGCAAATTGGCTGCGCACCGATCTGATCGCGGGAATCACTCTCGCGGCCTATCTGATTCCGGCCGGCTTGGGCGATGCCTCGCTCGCCAACCTTCCTCCTGAAGCCGGCCTCTACGCCTGCTTGTTCGCCGGACTGGTTTTCTGGTTGTTTTGTAGTTCCCGGCACACGGCGATCACGGTCACGTCGGCCATTTCGTTGCTCGTCGGCGCGTCGCTTGGTGAACTGTCCGGTGGCGACACCGCGCGTTTCGCTGCCTTGGCGGCTTGTACTGCGCTACTTGTCGGAGTTCTATTCCTACTCGGATGGCTGGTGAGAGCTGGCGCGATCGTGAATTTTGTATCGGAGACTGTTCTCGTCGGCTTCAAATGTGGGATCGCGCTGTTTCTCGCCAGTACGCAGCTGCCTAAACTGTTTGGATTCAAAGGCACGCATGGCGATTTCTGGGAACGCACGCAGTTACTTCGTTTCCCACTTGAACGAAACGAACGCGGCGTCGCTTGTGATTGGCCTCAGCGCATTAGGCGTGTTGGTCCTCGGCAAACGATTTTTCAAGAACAAGCCCGTCGCCCTATTCGTCGTGATTGCTGGCATAGCCATCGCTTCGACGACCGACTTGGCGAGCCGCGGTGTGAAGTTGCTGGGCGAAGTTCCACAGGGTTTGCCGCCCATCGGTCTGCCCGCAGTAAACGTGTCTGACCTGAATGAATTGCTCCCACTCGCGATGGCCTGCTTTCTACTAGGCGCAGTCGAGACGGCGGCCATCGGACGGATGTTCGCGCTCAAGCACGGTTACCGCCTGGACCCGAACCAGGAATTTCTCGCACTGGCCGGTGCCAACTTCGCGGCAGGACTGGGGCAAGGCTTTCCCGTCAGCGGCGGCATGTCACAATCGCTCGTCAATGAATCCGGCGGAGCGCGGACGCCGTTATCCGGATTCGTGGCGGCGCTGATCATGCTGGTGGTCGCATGTTCGCTCTCCGGGATGCTCCGCAACCTGCCGCAGCCGGTGCTCGCGGCCATTGTTCTGATGGCGATTGCTGGTCTATTCAAAGTGAGCGCGCTACAGCGACTCTGGCAGTTCAGCCATGCGGAATTTGGCGTTGCCGTCGTGGCGCTGCTGGGCGTACTCGGCTCGGGCATCCTGCGTGGCGTGCTTATCGGGGCCGTGCTGTCGCTGCTGTTGCTGCTGCGGCGAGGTTCGCGGCCGCATACCACGGAACTCGGCCGCGTGCGAGGAGACGGATTATTTTGCCGACCGTGTGCGCCATCCGGAGAACGAGCGCGTGCCGGACGTGTTTATTTTTCGCTGCGATGGGCCTTTGCTCTTCTTCAACGTGGACTATGTGCGGGACCGGTTCTTCGAATTGCTGGCACACCGCGGCGAAGGCGTGAAGCTGGCGATTTTCTTCCTCGGTACGACGCCGGCAATTGACCTGGCGGGCGCCGAATTGCTGACGGATCTGCACCACACGCTCAAAGATCGGGACATCACATTTCACTTGGCGGAAGCTCATGGCAGCGTTCGCGATGCGCTCGAACGCGCCGGTTACGTCGATCAAGGTGGAAAGGTCGAGGCAAACCAAACCGTGGCGACAGTGCTGCGGTTGTGGAGTGAGTCGGCATCACCAACATTGGCAGCCACTCCGGTGCAGGCACACAAAGATAACTGAATCGCGGTGGTACGATGCAACCGTTGCGTGAATTGTTTTCGACAATGGCGATACTTGTTTCTGCTATGCGCACTTCTGGCTTTACTGGTCATCCAGCCGATCGCGTCCAGCTTCGGTATCATGGGATCGCTGTTTGACGCTCCTGCTTGTCTTCGTCATGGTGATGCTGGTACTCGCCTTGGCGCAGGACAAAGTCTGGCGGGTCGTTGCGTGTATCCTGTGCATTTCAGCTGCGATGCTATCGATTGGCGGTCACTTCCTACCCTCGTCTGCACAAGTCGTAAGCGTGACTGCCGGGCACGCCATCGGCGCACTTGTTCTTTGTAGCGGTGGCCGGCAAGATCGTCCGATCCATCTTTACGTCGCGAGAGGTTTCCTTAGACAGTATCTTTGGCGCGATTTGTGGATACATGTTGCTGGGAGTCTGCATTCGCCCTGACGTATGCGATGATCTACGCAGCAAATCCGGAATCATTTCAATTTGGCGATTCTGTAAGGCAGCAGATGGAACAGGGGGATGAACAGCCGGAATATCTTCATCTACTACAGTTTCGTGACGCTGACCACGGTTGGCTATGGCGACGTAACTCCACTGTCGATACCCGCGCGCACCTTTCGTGGGTCGAGGCCATGACCGGACAACTGTATCTGGCCGTCCTGATCGCCGGCTTGATTAGCGCCTTGGTCGCAAGGAACACGGCTCGAATTCGTCACGAGGGAGATCACTAGCATGCCGGTCCGGTCCTGCAACTTAGGCAGCCGCATTGTCTTGGAGACTTTGTTATTCGAATCCAATGATTCCGTGTAAGCGAGGCCAATACCTGCCATGAATCCGCTGTTGAAAGAAATTCGCCACAACCCATTGCTCTGGCTGCTGGTATTCGTGCCCGTGGTGTTCGCCACCCAGAACCTCAAGCCCGAAGCCCACACGCTGCTTTTCGTGCTGTCCGTTCTGGCGATCGTGCCCCTGGCGGCGCTGCTGAGTCACGCCACCGAATCCGTGGCGGCGAAGACGGGCGATGCGGTCGGCGGCCTGCTCAATGCCACGTTGGGAAACCTGACCGAACTGGTCATTGCGCTCACTGCCTTGCGTGCCGGGCAATACATGTTGGTGAAGGCGTCCATTGCCGGCGCGATTGTCACCAACACATTGTTCATGTTGGGCGCATCGTTACTGCTCGGCGGGCTGAAGCACCACACGCAGGAATACAATCGGGTCAGCGCACGGTTTCAGGCAGGCCTGCTTTTCCTGGCCACGGTCGCGCTGCTGATTCCTTCGGCTGTTTCTGAAGCCGACTCCGCGGCAGGAGCGGCGTTCACTCAGAAGTTGAGCGTGGGTCTGTCTGTGCTGCTCATCGTCGCTTACGGATTGGGCATGTTGTTCTCGCTGAAGACGCACCGAGAATGGTTCGCCAGCGCCGAGGCCGGCGAGGCCGGGGAAGCGCCGTGGCCGATGGGGCTGGCGTTGGCCACACTCGCAGCCGTCACGGTGTTGGTCGCGCTGGTGAGCGAAGTGTTTGTCGAGTCGGTGCAGGAAGCAGCTTTGGCGTTCGGGATGACCCCCGCGTTCGTGGGTTTCATCGTCGTGGCGCTGGTGGGCGGAGCAGCGGAGATGGGCTCGGCGTTTTCCGGCGCTCGCAAGAATCGGTTGGACTTGAGCGTGGGCATCGCGCTGGGGAGCGCATCACAAATCGCGCTGTTCGTCGCGCCCGTTCTGGTGCTGCTCAGTTACGTGCTCGGCCCGACGCCGATGGATCTGCAATTCTGGCCGGGCGCGGTGGTGATGATGCTGATCGCCACCATGACGGCCTGCCTGGTGACCAATAGTGGGCGATCGGCGTGGTTTGTGGGTGTGCTGGTGCTGATGGTGTACCTGGTCTTCGCCATGACGCTTTACTTGTTGCCGCCCCGAGGACCATGAATCCCGGATCGATTTCATTAAGTCCAACTTACGAGCTTTCATGCCTCACGATCCCATTAAGTCCTCCAAGCGTGTGCTCGAACCTAGCGAGCGGATCGCCGAGGTGCTATTCGCACTGATCATGGTCCTCACGTTTACCGGTTCGCTCAGCATCGCCGAGGCCGGACGTGACGACGTTCGCGCGATGCTCATCGGCGCGCTCGGCTGCAACCTGGCCTGGGGCATCATCGACGCAGTGCTGTATCTCATGGGCTGCTTAGCCGAGAAAGGCCGAGACCTCATGACTTTCCGGTCCGTGCGCAATGCCACCGATCCGCAACAGGCGCAACGACTCATTGCGGACGCGTTGCCGTCGGTGGTCGCAACAATCCTGGAGCCGGATGAGCTCGAAGCGATACACGTGCGGTTGAAGCAACTGCCCGAGCCACCCGAGCAAGCGCGTTTGTGCAAGGACGATTGGCTCGGCGCGTTTGGGGTGTTCGTGCTCGTATTTCTCGCGACGTTTCCGGTGGTGATTCCGTTCATCTTCATGCAGAATGCTGTCCTGGCCCTGCGCGTCTCCAACGCCATCGCCATAGCGATGTTGTTCATGGCCGGCGTAGCATATGGTCGATGCCTTGGGCGGCACACGTGGGCAATAGGGATTTCTATGGTTGTACTCGGTGCCTCGCTCGTGGCACTCACCATGGCCCTGGGAGGGTGAGAATAATTTGATTCCTTGCGTTCATCCTGCTCGCCGTTGTTCTCGTCGATACCAACTTTGGCCAGCGACGCGCTTGGACTCGAATGGGGCGAAACGGCCCCTGAAAGGTAAGATTGGTTTCTCCATCTCGCGCCGGCCGAAACAACTCGGGTAGCCACCGTCGAGAAGGGCCAGGGGCGTGGTTAGGATTCCTGACCCCATGGGGCCCCTCCGCAAGCGGGGGCGAGGCGCGCGAAGCCGCACCCGTGGTTAGCTACTTCGTCGGCCGCGCTCGCACCACGATTGCACGCCCGTTACTTATTTGTCAGCTTAAACGCCATTGCATCGTCAAACGGGCGCACCGGGTATTGGCCTGCTCACAGCACCGCTTTGCCGCAATTTGCATGGCTCGACCCTGTACGGACAAGCAATACAAACTGTGCCTACAATGGCGGCTGTTCCCGCACGCCTCAGCCCCGAACAGCCGTCGCCAAGTTACTATTCGGGAATTGTGGGAGTGTTTAAGCGCGGATTCAGTCCGCGCCACTGGTTGCCCGTACCATCGCCACGACGCCCGCCCTTACGCTTCCTTCGCGTAGTCTCGGCCACGGCCTCGACCACCATCGCCAAATCGACGCCAAGCAAGGCATTTTGCACGCCGAGTGCGCGGTTTGTTGCGCCGCTTTGGGCATCGCCGCATTAATTCCGCGTGGTTCCTTGGGAGGGTTCGAGTCCAACAGGGAACGGCGAGCCGGCGTCCAAAGATCGTCCGCGTTCACGCCTTTTCGATTGTAGCAAACGGGAAGTAGCGAGGCGATTACTGCTGCGGGATATACTGTTGGCGGCGTGAACATCCCTAAGCCACCAATCATGCTGGGACAAAGACATGTCGACCGAATCAAACGGCAGCAAGGGTTCCCATCGGTTCCAGTTCAGGTTGCGAACGCTGTTGTTCGTGATTACAGGGGCTTGTGTCTTGTTTGGGATGCTTGAATTCGTGATTCCGGACTCGATTCCCATTGGCTATCGGATTGCGCTTTACGCGACCTATTCGATCGCACTCGCCTTTGCGGCCTGGCGTCTATATGAGTCGAAGCGGCATCCGTGGAAAAGTCCGACGGAATTCGTCATGGTGAAAGTCGACGCGAAATGGAAGCGGCGCGTGAAGTCGCCACTTATAATTGGTCCAATTGCGGCATTGACGGGCGTGTCGTTGTCGTTCGCGCCTCTTATGCTCGTGTGGCTTGGCCAGGCTCAAACGTGGGGCGTCGTTGAGTGGATCGTGGCGTCCCTGAGCTTTCTGGTTATCTATTTCGTTCCTGGCTTTTACATGAAGCTGGCGTCCGAAGTCATTGCGGAGCTGATTAAATCGGATATGCGATCGGACAGCTCTTCGTAGCTCAATCGGCGTTACGAAAACAGCTTCGTGTAGCGGCGTTGCATTTCGTCGGGGGGGACGTCTTCGATGTGTTGGCCGAGCATCCATTGGTGGCCGAACGGGTCTTGGAGCTTGGAGGAGCGTTCGCCGTAGAATTGCGTTTTGGGCTCGGCGAGGATTTTTGCGCCGGCGTCGGCGGCGAGTTGGGTCATTTCGTCGACGTTGTCGACGTGGAGGTGGAGGAAGGAGCCGGTGCCGCCGTAGGCCAAGGGGCTCATCACGTTTCGCTCAGGATACTCGTCGCAGAGCATGACGGTCGCGGCACCCATTTTCAGTTGGGCGTGGCCGATGCGGCCGCTGGGCTCGGCGAGGCGGAGCGTTTCTTCGGCGCCGAACACGCGTTTGTAGAATTCGATCGCGGCGGGGGCGTCGCGGATGACCAGGTAGGGAAATAGTTCGGAGATCGCGTTTGTGGTCGGTTGTTGAGTCATCGCGCGGGTCCTTGGTTTGGTGGAATGCAGGGGAAAGCCCCTCCCCGGCCCTCTCCCGCGGCGGGGAGGGAGTTACGAATGTGCGCCCCTCCGCCGCGGCAGGGCGCGAGTGTACGGGGAGAGGGTTTTGGAACCAGTGTACAGCGGGTATGGCTGAGGCGATTGGAAAAAATTTCCCCTGGCTTGGCTCAGGATCAGCTATCGATCGAGCGCGATGTGGTTCCTGCGATCTGGCTCGACCGGCCGGTATTGCGATGGGCAAATGCCGGAGAATTCGCGGAAATCGCGGATGAGGTGCGACTGGTCGTAATAGCCGCAGTCCAACGCGACTTTGGCCCAATGGACCGCCCTCCGGGCGACGACTTGCTCGAGAACGGCCTGAAAGCGCAGCACGCGGCAAAACACCTTGGGCGTCAGGCCGACGTGGTTTTCGAAGAGCCGGATAAAGCGTTTGGGGCTATATCCGGTGGCATCGCCGACGTCGCGCACGCGTGCGTCGGTTGGCGAGCGGACGAACTCGTCCAATGCGTGCAGAATCGTTTGTAGTGAGTGGGAAGGATCGGTGAGTCGACGCATGAGCAGCGCCGCTTCAAGCACGTCGAACATCGCCGGTGGCGAGCCGGCTTCTAAAAGTTGTTCACGCAACTCGTTTAGTTGCCGGCCCCAGACATCTTCCGCAGCCACGACGATATTCGTCAGCTCGCCGAACCGCACGGAAAGGAAGGCGGCTGCCCCCGCGGGACAAAAATGAATTCCGATGACCGAGGACTGTGCTTTCGTCTCAATGACGAGCGGCCGCGATTGTGCACCATGAATGACGGCGTTGTCGAATTCGAATCGGCACTGGCCTTGGTCGTCGAAGACGCGGATAGGGTCGTCGTCGAGACGAATCACGAGGTCGGCCGCGCCGGTAGGCAAGACTTTTTCCAACGTATGCGGGACGGAGTAACTAGCTGCGTACCACAGGCACTCGACGTAACGGGAAAGCGGCGGCCGCGGAGTACGGCGCAGCAAACGGAATTTTTCCTGCGGAGCCATCTGGTTGGCCTCACGATGCTCTCATCGTGCAGGGTCGGGAGACCCACGCACAACGGAGTTACGGACAAGCGGCGCGATTATCTTCGTCCACAGCTCGTAGCCCTTCGCGTTCATGTGGAGGTCGTCTGGGAGAAAGAGTTCTTTGCGCGGTTGGCCGTCGGGCCCGAGCATTGGTGTGGCCGTGTCGATGTAGGTGAGATTGTCGTCTTGTTTTGAGAGGTCTTCAACGAGGGCGTTGACGTCTTGTGCCAGCGGCCGCAAACTCCAACGCTTCGGGCTGGGCTTGATCGCCAGGAAGATGATCGGCGTACCGGGCAGTCGTTCGCGGACGGATTTGACGAACGTCTTGAAGTCGCCGAAGACTCGATCCGGCGTGCGGCCGGCGGCGAGGTCGTTGTCGCCGGCGTAGAAGACGATCAGCCGCGGCTTGTACTTGAAGACGATGCGGTCGGCGAAGTGATTGACGTCAGCAATCGTCGAGCCGCCGAAGCCGCGATTGATGATCGGCAGGTCGGGGAAGGCGTCGGCCGTTTGCCAGAGTCGAATCGTCGAGCTGCCGACGAACAGAATCGGATTCGCGGGAGCGGCGTTCTTGCTGGTCCGTACGTTTCGAACGCGGCAATTTCGGCTTCGAACCGCGCGGGGCCGGTTCCTTTTCGGCGCCGGCTCCTTTGCCAACGCGGCGGAAGTCAATAGCCACGAAAAGGCGCAAAAAGACGCGAAAAACAAAATACCAGGAAGTCTCACGCAGAGGCGCAGGGGGCGCGGAGAATTTCTTAACCACGAAGGCACGAAGGACACAAAGGATTCTAAGGAAAGTTTGCATTCCGAACGCTTTCGTCGTGATCGTCGTGCCGTCGTGGTTAATTCTTTACTCCGCGTTCTCTGCGCCTCTGCGTGAAACTTCCTTACTTCAGTCACTCATCCTGCACCGTGACCTTCTTCCATCTTGTCGCCCTTGCTTGACGGCGTTGACGACCTTCTGCGTGTCTTCGATCACCTGGCCGAAGATCGAGTGCTTGTTGTCGAGCCAGGGCGTGGCGACGTGCGTGATGAAGAACTGCGAGCCGTTCGAGTTGGGGCCGGAGTTGGCCATCGAGAGCACGCCGGGGCCGCTGTGCTTGAGGTCCTTGTGGAACTCGTCGGCGAAGTTGTAGCCGGGGCCGCCGGTGCCGGTGCCCTTGGGGCAGCCGGTCTGGATCATGAAGTCGGCGATGACGCGGTGGAACGTCAGCCCGTCGTAGAAGCCCTCGTTGGCGAGCTTCTCGAAGTTGGCGACCGTCTTGGGGGCCTTGTCGTCGTGCAGCTTGAGGCGGATGTCGCCGCGGTTGGTTTTGATGGTGGCGGTTTTCATCGGGAAGAGGTCGGAGGTCAGAGGTCGGAGGTCAGGGAAGACACAATGCTAAGAATACAACGGGCTACGGACTGCGGACAACGGACGGTAGGGAAAAAGACGGAGAATTGGTGGGCGGTGCCCACCCTACTCTTTGAGGACCATATCGATGCAGAGGACGGCGGCCATGATAAGTTGGCGGATGGAGCTGTCGGGCGGGACGTAATCGGAGATTTCGAGCATGTAGGTGTCGGCGGTGGTGAACATTTCCTTGCCGAGGCCGGCCCATTTTTTGGTGACATGAGCCAGCTCCTTGTCGCCGGACATGAAGCGGAAGTCCCAGCCGGTCCATTTGCCTTTGAGGTGGCAGATGGGCTTCTCATGCGAATCGAGCACCGTGAACGCGCCGCCGATCGAGAAGAGCTTCTGTTTGAAGCTGCCGATGACGGAGCCGTGGACGTCGCCGTCGTGGATGACGACTTTCGATAGGAAGATGGAAATGCCGCGGCGGACGTGCAGGATGGGCTCGCCGCTCGGCGTTCGCACTTCGACGTCGAAGGGAGTGTAGCGTTTGTAATCGGTGAACCGCAGGAGCTTCGTAAAGATGCCCAGGCGATCTTCGCGGCAATGGAGGATTTGCTCCTTGGTCTGCGGGTCGTAGATGTCGAAATTGTTGGCGGCTTTGAAGAAGCCGAGATGCTCTTTAATGAGGAACAGATTGCGGTTGAGGGCCTTGTGCATACGACCTCCTGCCGGTGGAAGAGAGAGGAAAGCTTGTCCGAGTGGCTGGCAATATGACATCGGTCGCAATGATCGGCAAGGTAGGGCGGGGCGCTAAGCCGCAAGCCGCAGGCGGAGCTTGGCGAAATTCGCGGCGGCGATCACAATGGCGAGCATGAAGCTTCCGCGAAAACTTGGCAGGCGGCTATGGCAGGCGCATTTGGGGTTCCAGGCGCATGAGGGCGTGCTTTCGGCGGCGGGGATTGCGTACTACGTGGCGTTGTCGTTTTTTCCGTTGTTGTTGGTGTTGGTGGCGGGGTTGGCCGCGGTGCTCGCGTGGACGCAGGCGGGTCAGGAAGCGCAGCATGAGTTGCTGGTTGCAATCGGGCAGCAGGCGTCGCCGGAACTCGCACGGCAAGTGGAGCGGATGCTCGATGCGGTGAAGGAACGGGCTCCGGCGAGCGGGCCGATCGGTTTTGTGGCGCTAATTGCGTCGGCGATCTTGATCTTCGCCCAACTCGATACGGCGTTTGACCGCATCTGGCGACTGCCGGTGAATCCCCATTCTACGTGGCGAACGTGGGTCGCGCGGTTGGTGTATCAGCGGCTGAAGGCGTTCGGCATGCTGATAGGCGTGGGCGGGTTTATCGTGCTGGTGATGATAACATCGATGGTGTGGTCGGGGATCGAGCGCTCGCTTGAACCAAGGTTCGCGCTGGGGCCTTGGTTGCGGTGGGGGACGGGACTATGGATCAACTTGCTGCTCAATTGGATCGCGTTCACGATGATCTACCGCGTGGTGCCGAAGCCGACGATCCGCTGGTGGGACGCGATTCGCGGCGGGTTTTTGGCGGCCGTGTTGTGGGAGGCGGGGCGGCAGGCGTTGTCGGCGTACCTGCTGCACCTGAATTATCCGAGCGCGTACGGGATCATCGGGTCGTTCATCGCGGTGATGCTGTGGGCGTATTACGTGGCGCTGGTGATTCTGTTTGGGGCCGAGTATGTGCGCGTGATTGGGGCGGAACGGTAGGGGCAGATGGAGTTGCGGTTGGGGGGTGAGGCGGCGGGGGGTGAGGCGGCGGTTGTTGGCGGGGGATTCGGCGTGGCCGCCGAGGCTAAGGCGCGATGGCGCACGACTATTGCCGCAGAGAATCGCTGGTGGCGGCGGCGAGGGGGGCGAAGATCATGAGCGGGAGCCAGGCGGCCAGCGGCGCGGCGAGCCAGCCGCCGGAGCCGAGCGATTGGCAGCCGAGCACGACCATCATGAAGATCGTGACGACACGCCAGGCACAGGCCGATCGAGATGAACGGGTTGCGGTTGGTGCGCGTGACGACGAACGGCAAGCCGAGGAATAGCAGCGTCGTATCGAGAAACGGTTGGATGAAGCGGCTGTGGATGGCGACGCGGACGTCGGCGCCGAGATCGGTGCTGGGGCTGCGAAGCTGCTGGATCATTTCGCTCGTGGACGCGAAGTCGCGCCACGTGGCGCCGGCGGAGAGGAACTCGAACGACACGCCGCTGGCGACGAAGATCTGATCGTGCTGGAGCCAATCGTTGCCGACGGGCGTGATGATGACGGACTTGCCGTCGATCGAACAGCGACGGGCTCTTGAGCAACGCTTTGGGGGCGGTGACGCCCATGAGCAAGTATCCGCTGGGCAGGTCGCCGTTGGCGGGCAGGTAGTTGGCTTCCTTGGCGGTGAGCTGTTTGCCGTACTGGTCGAACTGGCGCGGCAGGACGAAGCTGGCGTTCGACGATCTTCTGCGCGGCGGGCACGATTTTCTCGCCGCCGAGGAGGATGTCGGTCTGGCTGTCGAAGCGCGACTGCATGATCGATTCTTGTTCGCCGCCAAGGTTTTTGGAATCGAGGGCCAGGTGCTCGCGGATATTCGGCATGATGAATTCGCGATTGGCGGCGGCGAGCAGGCTCACGCCGATCGCGGCCAGCAGCACGGGCCGCAGCACGCGGAGCCGCGAGATGCCGGCGGCCAGGAGGGCGGTCATTTCGTGGTGCCGCTGGATCCAGGTGACCGTGAACATCACGGCGATGAGCGTGAGCACGCCGCTCATGCGGTCGAATAACGTGATGGCGCGAAAGGCATAGTAGGTGGCCATGATGACAAGCAGGTTGCCATGCTTGGCTTCGGCGTAATCGACGAAGTGGTCGAGGTGGCCGAAGGCATCGATCACGATGTACAGGCCGATGAAGCTCATCATGCAGATCACGAAGCACCTGGATGAACTGCCGCAGCATGTAGCGATCGATGATGGTGGGCATGGAGGAGAGGTCGGAGGTCGGAGGTCAGGAGGTCGGAGTTGGGAGAAGATTATGGAGACATGAAGGGTGGGTCAATACAAATGGGTGGTGTGATATAATCGGCGGCTGCTAGCAGTGGTGGATTGTGGAGGTGGTTGAAACGAAATGACTGGCCGGATGAAGACAATGATTCAAACGGGCTGGCGGCGGCTGAAGGGCGGCGCGGTGTCGGCGGCGCGGCTGCCGGGGCGTATCGACGTTTCAGGTGGGGCGGAATTTTTGCGGCGCGGTGTGTCGAACCTGGTGTTCCCGCCATGCTGCATTAGTTGCGGCGCGGAACTCGATGCGGAGGTCTGCGCCGGCGAGTGATGCATCGTTGTGCCAGGCGTGTTTGGAACAGATGGAGTTGTTTTCGGGACCGGTGTGTGGGCAGTGCGGCGCGCCGGTGCCGTTTGCGGAGGCCGACAAGGCGCCCTCACCCCAACCCGCTCCCAGAGGGAGAGTGGGCTGTTATCGTTGCCGCGGGCGGAAGATGTGGTTTGATGAAACGGTCGCACTTGGGCTGTACAGCGGTCGATTGCGGGAACTGTTGTTGCGGATGAAGCAGGCGGAGGGCGACGCTTTGTCGCTTGCCATGGGGCGCCTCGTTTGGCAAATTCGCGGCGAGCGACTGGCGGCGATGGGGGCTGATGTCGTGGCTCCGATTCCGCTGCATTGGCGGCGGCGGGTCGTGCATCGCACGAACTCGGCCGCGGTGTTGGCGGAGGTCCTGTCCTCGAAGTTGCGTGTGCCATTGGCGGAAGGCCTGCTGCGGCGGACGCGCTACACCCGTCGGCAATTTGATATAACTCCGCCGGAGCGTTGGAAAAACGTGCGGAAGGCCTTTTGCCTGCGAGCGGGCTATCATTTAAGGGATGCCCACGTGCTGTTGTGTGACGATATCCTGACGACGGGCGCCACGTGCAGTGAGGCGGCTCGGGCATTGCGAGACGCCGGGGCGAGCCGAGTGACCGTGGCGGTGGTCGCCCGGGCGTTGGGATGAAGTTGGTATCATGCAGAGGCGCAAAGAAAAACATTTTGAACCACCAAGGCACGAAGAGCACGAAGGAAGAAAACTGAGAAGTTAAAAACAAATCTTTCTTCGTGTACTTCGTGGTTAACTATGTCTTCCTCTGCGTCGCCGGCGTCTATGCGTGAGATAGAATCCATATTTAGGTTGGTGAGTACGATTGCTCCGCGACGGGCACGAATTGAAAGATTTAGCTGTGAACGTTAAAGAACGAATCGACGAGGTAACGGCGCCGAAGCGGCTGGGACCGTTTCGGCGGGCCGTGTTGCGTGGCCTGGGCATTTTGCTGCCGCCGCTACTGACGATCGTCATCTTTCTGTGGGTTGGCCACACGGTTGCGTTGTATTTGCTGGACCCGCTGGAGAATGCGACGCGGAGTGTGGCGGTCACGTATTTCGCCGATATTCTCACACCGAACGACTCGGATTCGCAGACCGGTACGCCGGACGTGGTCGTCATCGACGGCGCAGAACATCCGCTGTCGTCGAAAGGCACGGTGACGATTGGCGAGGCCGTTTATCATCGAACGGAAGACGGCAAGTTCGTGCCGTTTCACGTGTACGATACGGTGCGAGTGGGCGTGGGCCGAGATCCGATGCCGCACTCGGCGAAAGAAATCTATCAGTGGTACGTGGAGCATCGCTGGCTGCCGGCGCGATTTGTGGTGCCGATCTTATTGTGCTTGTTCTTGCTGGTGTTGTATCTGCTCGGCAAGTTTCTGGCGGCTGGCATCGGGCGATTCTTTTGGAATCAATTGGAGCGGCTCATTCATCGGCTGCCGTTGGTGAGCAACGTGTATTCGTCGATCAAGCAGGTGACCGATTTCCTGTTCTCGGAGCCGGAGATGCAGTACACGCGCGTGGTGGCGATCGAGTATCCGCGAAAGGGCATCTGGACGCTGGGGTTTGTCACGGGCGAACCGATGCACGACATCCAAAACGCGACCGATGAGCCGGTCGTTTCGGCGTTTGTGCCGCATTCGCCGATGCCGTTCACGGGGTTTGCCGTCACGGTGAAGAAGAGCGAGACAATCGACCTCAACATCACGGTCGATCAGGCGATTCAGTTTGTCGTGAGTTGCGGCGTGGTGATTCCGCCGCCGCCGGCGATCGAGGGGCCGTTGGAAGGCTTGACGCCCCGAGGTGAACGGCTGACACTCTCGGCCGCGGTGGAGAACAATGGCTAAGTCGTCCGGACACCCGCGGACACTGCGGCTGGGCACGCGCGGCAGCCAGCTTGCTCGCTGGCAAGCGGAATGGGTGGCGGGCGAGCTGCGGCGGCTGGGGCACGCGGTCGAACTCATCGAAATCGCGACGCAGGGCGATGTTGAGCGGACGCGCCCGATCGAAGAAATCGGCACGCGCGGCGTGTTCACGAAGGCGATTCAGCAGGCGCTGTTGGCCGGCGAAGTCGATCTGGCCGTGCACAGCCTCAAGGATTTGCCGACGGAGCCGGTGGAGGGATTGATGTTGGCGGCGGTGCCGCGACGAGAGAGTCCCGGCGGATGTGCTGGTGTGCAGAGTGGGGAGTGGGGAGTGGGGAGTGGGGAATTTCGCCGTGCTCCGTGCTCCATGCTCCATGCTTCCGTCGGCGGCACGTGTCGGCACGGGGAGTTTGCGGCGGCAGGCGCAGTTGTTGCATTGGCGGCCTGATCTGCACGTGTCGGAAGTGCGCGGGAATGTTGATACGCGGCTGCGGAAACTGGACGAGGGGCAGTTCGATGCGATCGTGCTGGCAGAGGCGGGGTTGCGGCGGCTGGGCTTGCCGATCGCATTTCGCAGGTGCTGCCGTTCGATGTGATGCTGCCAGCAGTGGGGCAGGGGCGCTTGGAATTGAATGCCGCGCGAATGACGATAATACGTTGGCGGCGGTTGGGCCGCTGAACGATGCGGCGACTCGGGCGGCCGTGACGGCGGAGCGGGCACTGCTGGCGCACTTGCGCGGTGGCTGCATGGCGCCGGTGGGTGCGCTGGGAGTTTTGGAAGCGGGTAACTTGCAGTTGTCGGCAGTTGTGCTGAGTGCGGATGGTACGCAGCGGTTGGCGGAACAAGGTGCAGCCACGCCGGACGATGCCGAGTCGAATTGGGCAGCGTGTGGCAGAGAGGCTGATTGGGCAAGGGGCGGCGGAGTTGATTGCGGGGAGTCGAGCGGGCGGGTGAGTGTTGGGGTAGTCGGGCTTCGGCGGGCAACTGAGCTCGCTGAAGCGACCAGTCCGTAGGAATTGGGGATGGGTGGGCGAATATCATGAATGCTGAACTTCGCGAATTGTTTGATGAGCAGTTGGAGGTCGTGCTGGCGGAGCTGCCGCAGCAGGTGACGGACTTCATGGAGGACGTGCCGCTGGTGGTCGAGGATTATCCGTCGCGCGAGGTGATGCGGCGGATGAGGATTCGGCACCCGGCGCATCTGTACGGGCTGTATACGGGAATTCCGCTGATCAAGCGAAGCGTCGACAATTGGGGCGTGCTGTCGGACGTGATGCATATCTACCGGCTGGGGATTCTGAGCAAGTCGCGGGCGCGCGACGGCGGGTTCGATGAGGCGGAGCTGCGCGAGCAGATTCGGCGGACGATTCTGCATGAGTATGGGCATCATGTGGGGCTCACAGAGCGGGATTTGCGCGAGCTGGGGTATGGGTGATAGCGGGGGTGGGGGAGCTCGGGCATGCACTGGTCGCTGAAGCGACCAGTCCGTCGTAAGCGGACAATTCTTGTTGTGGCGGCGCATGATTCGCGCAGAAAGTGCCGGTTGCCGGGCAGTGGTGCGGCAGGTTTCGCCGGGTGAGAACTCTTTTGCATTCGCTAGCGTTTGAGTGGTTCAGCGCGATTCTTTGCGCGAAAGTTGCCGGGCACGTAACGAGTTGCGCGGCGAGCTTCTGTTCCAGCCAGTCGTTCGGCATGGGCGTTGCTTAGAGGAGAGCACACGCAGGGGGGCGCACCTGCGAACTGCTCGTCTCACATGCCGTACGGAATGTACATCTCGGCCGAGGGCGCCGCCGCCCAGGCCCAGCGGCTGGAAGTCATCGCCAACAACCTGGCGAACGTCGACACGGTCGGCTTCAAGCAGGACGTGCCGACGTTTCAGGCCCGGTTCGCCGAGGCGATTCAACAGGGCCAGGCCCAGGCCGGCGACCGGTCGATCAACGACATCGGCGGCGGCGTGAAGATCATCGACGTCGCAGACCGACTACTCCGACGGCGAGCTGAAGCGGACGGGCAACGACCTCGACCTCGCGATCAACGGCAACGGCTTCTTCCACGTCCGGGGCGACGACGGCAAGCAGTACCTGACGCGGGCCGGCGACTTCGCGACTCGATGCGCAAGGCCGGCTGGTGACGCAGAACGGCCATCGGCCCGTGCTCGATCAGCAGGGCAGCGAAATCGTGCTCGACGCGAATGTGCCGTGGTCGATTTCGCAGGACGGATTCATCGCGCAGGCGGGCACGATCTACGCGCTGGGCATGTCGCAGCCCGAATCGCTCGACGAGCTGGTGAAGGTCGGCAACAACATGTTCCAGCCGACGGGCACGGTCAAGCCGGTGGCGCTGGCGGAGCGGAACGTTCGGCAGGGTTATTTGGAAATGTCGGGCGCGAACCCGGTGCGGCAGATGATGGCGATGATCGAAACGACGCGGGCGTTCGAGGCCAACACGCGGATGATTCAGAACCAGGACACGATGCTGGGCACGCTGATTAGCCGGGTGCTGCAGGCGTGATTGAAGTGATGTCGATGTCTAGATGTCCAGCATCGACAACTAACAGCATCGACAACCAACGTGATTAATTCGTAACGACAGCATAACGTGAGATACGCATGACAGTTCAAACACTCTACACCGCCGCGACGGGCATGGAGGCCCTGGAGACGAAGCTGGACGTGATCGCCAATAACATGGCGAACATCAACACGACCGGCTTCAAGAAGGACCGGGCGAACTTCGAGGACGTGTTCTATCGCCAGTACCGGCTGCCCGGAGCGCGAGGATGCGGACGGCAATCGCACGTCGACCGGCATCGAAGTCGGCCTGGGCACGCGCGTCTCCAGCACGCAGTCGAACTACGAGCAAGGTGCGTTCGAGACGACGAACAATCCGCTCGACTTTGCGATCGAAGGCGACGGGTTTTTCCAGGTGCAGAATCCGAACGGCGACTTTTACTACACGCGGGCCGGCAATTTCGGCTTCAACGCGAACGGCCAGCTCGTGCTCGGCTCGGCGAACAACGGCTACGTGCTCGAGCCGAGCATCACGATTCCGCCGGAAGCGACCGGCATCGTCGTTTCGGCCGACGGGCAGGTGCAATACAGCACGCAGGACTCGACCAATTTGCAGACGCTCGGGCAGATTGCAGCTGGCGAAGTTCGTCAATCCGGACGGCCTGCTGAAGCTGGGCGACAACCTGTATCAGAAGACCGACGCCTCGGGCGATGAGACAGTCGGGCAACCCCGGGCAGCAAGGCTTCGGCAACATTCGGCAAGGGTTTTTGGAAGCGTCGAACGTCGAGCCGGTGAACGAGCTGATCGACCTGATCACGACGCAGCGGGCGTTCGAGCTCAACTCGCAGGTCGTGCAGGCCGGCGACCAGATCATGCAGATCGTGGCGAATCTCAGGCGAGCTGGTTAGCGACGGATCCTGAACAGGTCTCACGCAAAGGCGCGAAGGCGCAAAGAAATGAAGCAGATTGCTATTAGTCACGGTGCTGGCAATTGCAATGTTGGTCGCTTGCGGTTTGCGCGGCATGCGGCGGCACGCCGTCGAAGTCAAGCTGCGCGAGCGGGTGGTGCCGAAGTCGTCGGTGGTGCGGTTGGGCGACGTGGCGGAGATTGCGACGGCCGATCGGCAGCAAGCGCGGCAGTTGGCGGCGGTGCCGCTGATGCCGGCGCCGGCGCCGGGCACCGAGCGATTTCTGCGGAAGCGGGAAATTGCAGGACATGCTGGCGGCGAATGGCGTGGATCTTGGCGACATTCGATTTGGCGGCGCCGAGCAAGTGGCGGTTGCGGCGGCGGCCGGTGTGCAGGCGGCCGCGGTGGTTGAGAGCACCGGCGGCGGCGATCGCAACGGAGAATCGGCATGCGGCAATTTTGGCCGGTGCGAGTGCGAATGCCCGACGAAGTTGCAAGTTCAATTGGACGAAGCGCAGGCGGCTGAAATGCGCGACCGGTTCAGCCGCATCATTGGCGACTATGTGAAAGCGAAGACTGGCAAAGCGGACGCGCGACGGATCGACTGCGACGTGGCCGAGCGGCAGCTCGCGCAGCTGGCCGGCGGCCACGTCGGCGCCGGTGTGCGAGGGCGGCGGCGAGCCGTGGACGGGCCGGCAGACGGTTTATCGTGTCGTTCGCGACGGCCGAGGGAACCGGTGCAGGTGCCCGTTTACGCGGACGTGGCGGCGCCGGCGGTGCCGGTGGTGGTCGCGATGCGGCCGATCGCGCGCGGCGACGTGATCACGGCGGCGGACGTCGAAGTGCGAGACGGTCGAGCCCAATTCGAAAACGAACGGCCAGCGGGCCGTGGTCGATTCGATCGAAAAGCTCATTGGCATGGAAGCGCGGCAAGCGATCCAGGCGGGCGACGTCGTGTTCGCCGACCAGGTGCAGTCGCCGATGCTGGTGAAGCGCGGCGAGTTGATCACCGTCGTCGTCGCAAAGCGGCGGCATTCGCGTGCGGACGAGCGGCCGGGCGCTGCAGGACGGCGCCACGGGCGACTTGGTGCAAGTCGAATCGCTGGAATCGAAGCAGCAGTTACGACGCGCGGGTCGTCGGGATCGCGCGAAGCGGCGGTGTTCGCGCCGGCCGCGGTCGGCGACGCCGGAACCGCGCAAGCGAGTTGAAACGGCGCGACGCTAGACGCTGAGTAATTTAACCACGACGGCACGACGGGCACGACGAGTCGGAAGATGACTTGAGACTATGAACAGATACACGTTTCTACTTCGATGCAGGCTGGCGGACTTGTGGTTCCGTCGTGTCCTTTGTGTCGTCGTGGTTTTGATCTTGCGGAATTCGGCGACGGGCGCTCGGCGCAGGACGCCAGTTTGCTGTTGGTGCCGCCGTTGGCGCCGAAGCAGAAGGGGCCGCTGACGCTGGAGAACAGCTCGTTCATGTATCGCAAGCTGCCGCCGGAGGCGGAGCAGCGCGAGCTGCAGCTCAACGACATCATCACCGTGCTCGTCGATTACCGGTCGAGCATGCTCAGCGAAGGCGACGCCGAACAGCAAGCGAAACGGCCAGCTTCAACGCGGTGCTCTCCGACTGGCTGAAGTTCGACGGCAAGAACATCTTCGCCGGCGCCGCAGAACAACGGCGATCCGCGGATCAACGGGTCAGCTCGACAGCCAGTACAAGACCGAGGCCGACATGGCAGCGAAGCGACGCGTTGACGTTCCGGATCGCGGCGAAGGTCGTCGACATTCGGCCGAACGGCAACCTGGTGATCGAAGCCCGCAGCGAAGTTCAGCACGACGACGAAGTCTGGGAGCAATCGCTGACGGGTGTCGTGCGCCGGCAGTCGATCGGGCCGGATCGCACGGTGCGCAGCGACGAAGTTGCCGAGCTGCGGATTCGAGATGCGCAAGAAGGGCTTCGTTCACGACGGCATACGACGCGCGGTTGGTTCGCGAAGTGGTACGACAAGTGGAAGCCGTTCTAAGTCGGAGTCGAGAGTCGAGAGTCTGAGAGTCGAAGTGAGCGAAACGATGCTGAGTCGATCATGATCAAGAATCTGTCATCGCGTGCTTGATTGCTGTTGCGATGCTGTCGTGTCGCCGGCGTCGGCGCAGCACGCGGCTCAAGAACATTTGCCGCATCAAGGGGCAGGAAGAAAACGTGCTCCGCGGCATGGGGCTGGTGGTCGGCCTCAACGGCACGGGCGAAGCGAACGACCCGGCCGACGATGCGGGCGATCGCGCGGGCGATGGAGATCATGGGCAACCCGGTCGCGACGGACGGCGCAGCAAGGCGGGCCTCGACGAACTGCAAGAAGATCAAGAACGTGGCGCTCGTGATGGTGACGGCGACGGTGCCGGCGACCGGTGCGCGGCGCGGCGACCAGGTCGATTGCTTCGTGAGCGCGATCAACGGCAAGAGCCTGGACGGCGGCCGGCTGGCGTTTGCGTCGCTGCAGGGTCCGAACACGCAGGACCCGCGCGTGTACGCGTTGTGCCAAGGTCAGGTGACGATCGACAATCCGGCGCAGCCGATGGTGGGCGTCGTGCACGGCGGCTGCCAGATGGAAGCCGACATCTTCACGCCGTTTTACCGCGATGGCTACATCACGCTGATCCTGGACAAGAATCACGCCAATTTTCAAACGGCCAACGAAATCGTGCAGCTGATTCGCGAGCAAGTTGGCGTATTCGGATATCGGGCGACGCGAAAACGTCGGACGAAATGGTGCGGGCGATCGATGCGGCGAATATCGTCGTGCGGATTCCCGAGATGTCCATGCAGCGACCCGGTCGCGTTTGCGTCGGACCTGCTGGAAATCCGGATTGAAGAGCCGCAGACCGAGTCGCGGGTGGTGATCAATCCGCGGGCCGGCACGATCGTGATCAGCGGCGACGTGGAAATCGGCGACGTGATCGTGTCGCACAAGAACGTGGTCGTCGAAGCGACGACGGCGCCGCACGTTTGCGGCGATCGACGTCGATGAATCGAGCGAGCCCGAAGCTGCAAGAAGCTCGTCGATCAGCTCAATGCGCTTGAAGGTGCCGACGGCGGACATGATCGAGATCATTCGCGGGCATTGAGCGGAACGGGAAACTGCACGGGCGGTTGATTATTGAGTAGCAGTAGCTGTTAGCTGTTAGCTGTTAGCCGTTAGCCAGAACGAGTAGATTTGCAATGAATACGATCAGCAATCAACAGTGCGGCGGCAACGTTGCAGCTCCCGGCGACGCTGCCGCTGCGCGGAACGCTTGATGCTCGCCGATCGGCTGACGCGTGCGGATGCGATGCCGCGTCGGCCATCTCTCTGCAAGGGAATGGAAACAGCGAGGAGAGCTGCGCGAGAAGTTCACGCAGTTTGTCGGCGAGACGTTTTATCGGGCAGATGCTCAAGGCGATGCGGTCGACGGTCGGCAAGCCGGCCTACTTTCACGGCGGCCGGGCCGAAGAAGTGTTTCAGGGGCAGCTCGATCAGACGATGGCGGAGCATCTGACGAAGGCGAGCGCGTCGAAGTTTGCCGAACCGATGTTCGAGCGGCAGTTTCCGCAGTTGGCGGAAGCGAAGCCGCGCGAGTGATTTGGATCAACTTTCGCAGCTGCGGCGGCAATAAGCAAAGGGCGGACGGCACGCGGAGCGTGCCTACTACATATGAACGACAACTGGGAAAGCGACATTGGCGGGCTGCTTGGCCGAGCTGGCCGACGTGCAGACGGCGCTGCTTGGGCGTGCTGAGCGAGAAGCGGCAGCTGCTGGCGGCCGGCGATCATGCGGCGCTGTCGGCGATGGCCGGGCGCGAGCAGGAGCTTGCCGAGCCGGTTGCAAGCATGTCATGAGCGGCGACAGCAACTTCTGGCGCGGGCCGATGCGGAAGGACTGCCGGCTGATAGCATTCAGTCGCTCAGCGATCGGTTGCCGGCGGCGAGCCGCGACCGCGTGCAAGCCAGCATTCGCGAAGCGGCCGAGCGCTCGCAACTTCTTGCAGCACCAGAGCCTGACGAACTGGGTGCTAGTGCAGCGGTCGCTGCTACATCTTTCGCAGTTGATCGAGATTATTGCTACCGGCGGGCGGCCGAAGCCGACATATGGTAAAGGCTCCGGACTCGCAGCGCTAGCGGTGCGCTGGTGGATCGGGCCGCGTAGCGGAAGTGCGGTAGAGGAGTAGTGGAGTAGCGGAGTAGTCGGATTCGAGCGCTTCTACTGCTCCACTACTCCACTACTCCTCTACTCCGCTCCTCACTCTCTCTTCGCCGGTGGCGCATGAGTCTTTTCGGCTCGATTCAAATGGGCGGCAACACGCTGCAGGCGATGCAAATCGGCCTGCAAGTGGTGGGCAACAACATTGCCAACGCCAACACGCCCGGCTACGTGCGCCAGGAAGCCGTCTACGTGCCGGCGCCGGTGCAGCGAAGCAGGGCAACCTGATTCTCGGGCCTGGGCGTCCAGGTCGACAGCATCGTGCAGAAGATCGACAAGTTCGTGCAGGAGCGGCTGGTCGGCGCGCGCGGCGATCGGGCGAACGCCGAAGTGCAGGAGCAGGTCTACCGCGAGCTGGAAATGCTGCTCAACGAGCTTTCCGACAACGTGGACCTGAGCAGCGCGCTGACCGGCTTCTTCAACTCGGTCGACGAAGTGCTCAAGGACCCGGGCAACGCGGCGACGCGAAATCTGGCGGTCGGCAAGGGCATCGCGCTCACCGAGAACATCAACAACCTGCACGAGCCGCGTGTCGGATCTGCAGCAGCAGCTCGAACGAGCGCGTGACGGCCGATGGCCGACGAGATCAACAGCCTGGCCGAGCAGATTCGGCAGCTGAACGTTCAGATTGCGTCGACCGAAGGCGGCGACACGTCGGCGAGCGAGGCGGGCGGCCTGCGCGTCAAGCGGCAGACGGCGGTCGACCGGCTTGTCGGAACTGGTCGGCATTCACGTCGACGAGCAGCCGAGCGGCGGCGTGAGCGTTGCGGTCGGCGGCGAGTTCCTGGTGTTCGAAGGCCAGCGCCGCGAGGTGGCAGTCGAACACGAGCCGACGGAACGGCACGGCGTCGGGCGTCATCGAGTTTGCCGACACGCACTCGCCGCTGCAACACGACGACCGGCGAGCTGCAGGGGCTGTACGCGGCGCGCGACGAGATCGTCGGCGGCTTTCTCGACGAGCTGGACGACCTGGCCGGCACGCTGGCGTTCGAATTCAACAAAGTGTATTCGCAGGGCCAAGGGCTTGGTCGGCTTTCAGACAGCTGACGAGCGTCGGAATCGGTCGACGACGCGGACGCGGCGCTGGACGCGGCCGGTCTGGCGTTTACGCCCGTCAGCGGCACGTTCGATGTGTTGGTTCACAGCAAAGACGACAATCTCACGCGCACGCACACGATTCTGCATCGATCTGAACGGACTGGACGAGGACACGTCGCTCGACGAGTCTGGCGCAGCAGCTCGACGCGATCGACGGCATCTCGGCGAGCGTGACGTCGACCGGGCAGCTTGCAGATTGTCGGCCGACTCGACGGACATCGAGTTTGCGTTTGCCGGCGACACGAGCGGCGTGCTGGCGGCGCTGGGGCTCAACACGTTTTTCACCGGTTCGACGGCCGCGACGATCGGCGTGAACGACGAAGTTGAAGGGCATCGACAACGCGGGCAAATTTGCCGCCAGCCTGGGCGGCATCGGCGAGGACTCGCGGAACGCGGAGCGGCTGGCGGCGTTTTTGGATCAGCCGCTCGACGTCGGCCGGCGATGCCTCGCTCGCCGACTTGTACAACCAACTGATCAACGAAATCACGCAAGGCTCGTCGGTCGTCGCAATCGGTGGCCGAGGGCTTTCGCATGTTCGAAGGCACGCTCGAAGGCCAGCAGCAGGCGGTGAGCGGCGTGAGCATCGACGAAGAAGCGATCAAGATGCTGACGCTGCAGCGAATTTATCAGGCGTCGGCGAAGTACATTCAGACGGTTTCGGAGTTGTTGGATTTGTTGGTGAAGTTGTGAAGTGTAGGCGAGTCGTTGGCAGTTGCGAGTCAATGCCGTCGATACTCGACTCCTGACATCTGACCTCTGAACTCCTTCCGCATGTCCAGCATCATTCCAATACCGACGACGCGCGTGGGCGACTTGTTTCGTCCGGCAGCGGCTGGTCGGCCAGGTGCAGAACGATCAGCTTGCGATCTGTTCAAGCTGCAGAACCAGATCAGCACGGGCAGCGGCTGCAGTTGCCGAGCGACGATGCGCCGGCGGCGTTGCGGGCGATCAATCTGCAGCGGCTGCTGGATCGCAAGGGACAGATTCAGACGAATGTTCAGGCGAGCAACTCGCTATCTGAGCGCGGCGGAATCGAATCTGGACTCGGTTTCGGACCTGCTGATCAAGCTGCGGGCCGATACGGTGGGCGTCGCCGGCACGCTGAGCAACGACGCCGACCGGCAGACGCTCGTGCAGCAAATCGATCAGGCGCTCGAAACGCTTGTGGCGACCGGCAATGCCAAATCGCAGGGGCGCTACCTGTTTGCCGGCTCGCGGTCGCAGGATCAGCCGTACGATTTCAACGGCGAGTACGTGGAGTACTCCGGCAACGAAGGCGTGCTGCGGAGCTACGTCGATCTGGAGCGGCTGTTCGACACGAATCTGGCCGGCACGGATGTGTTCGGCGGCATTTCGAGCCAGGTTCAGGGCGGCGATCTGAATCCGCATCTGACGGCGACACGCTGCTCAGCACGATCAACGGCGGCAACGGCATCGGCCGCAACGCGGCGATTTCGGTCTCGATCAACACGGGTTCATCGACCGTGACGAGCGTGGTCGATCTGAGCGATGCGGTGACGCTCGGCGACGTGGCGCGGCTGATCGAAGCAGGGCGCGCCGGCGGGCACGGAAATTGTTGCCGATGTGACGGGCAACGGGCTGAAGCTGAGCACCACGAGCGGCACGATCAGCGTGAGCGAAGTGGCCGAGGGACAGGCGGCGCAGCGAGCTTGGGAATTCTGACGCCGACGGGCGCTGCGCCGACGCAGCACGCATGACGGGCAACGCCGTTGAATCCGGCCGTGTCTGAAGACGACGCGGCTCGAATCGCTGCTGGGCACGAAGGCGCAGGGCCGCATCGAGTCGGTCGAACGCCAACAACGACATCGTGCTGACGGCCGACGCAGAACGGCGCCGAGTTCAACGACGTGCGCGTGATGTTTGCGACGGGCGGCGTCGGCCGGCTCGGAAATCGTGACGTACGACGACAGCAATCCGCTCAACAAGACGCTGACGGTTCAGGTTCAAGACGGCTTTTCGACGGCGACGCAGGTGGCCGCGGCGATTACGGCCGAGGGCACGTTCACGGCCGCGGTCGATTATCACGACGCGACATCGACTGGCCAGGCCGGCACGAACCCGGTGGAGGTCGACGGATTTCGGCCAGCTCACGACGGGCGGCAGCGGCGAAGTGCTCGATTCGGCGTCGCGGGCTTGATTCTCACCAACGGCGGCCAGAGCGTGACGCTCGATACCAGCACGGCCGGAGACGGTCGAGGATTTGCTGAATCTGATCAACGGCGTCGGAGCTGGGCGTCGTGGCCGAGATCAATGCGACCCGCGACGGAATCAATGTGCGCTCGCGATTGAGCGGCGCCGACCTCACGATCGGCGAGAACGGCGGGACGACGGCCACGCAGCTTGGCATTCGCACGTACACGGGCGCACACGCAGCTGGCCGATTTCAATCGCGGCGTCGGCGTGCCGACGGCAACCGATCCGACGAATAACGATTTGCTGATCACGGCCCGCGACGGCACGCAGCTGTCGATCAATCTGGCGACCGCCACGACGGTCCAGGATGTGATCGACCTGATCAACAACAACGCGGCCAACAACACGGGCACGACGACAGTCGTTGCGCGGCTGGCGACAACGGGCAACGGCATCGAGCTGGTTGACCAGAGCACGCTGACGACGGGCGACCTCATCGTGCAAGCCGTCGAAGGCAGCCAGGCGGCCGAGTATCTTGGGTTTGTGCCGGCCGGGCAAACGCAAGTCAGCACGAACACGCTCGACGTCGAGCGGCAACTATGTGCTTCAAAGCGAAGATCGCCACACGCTCGAAACCGACAGCGTGTTCAACACGCTGTTGCGCTTGAAGACTGCGCTCGAGCAGAACGACACGGAGGAAATCGGCCGGTCGATCGACCGGCTGGACACGGACATCAGCCGCGTGAGCTTTCGCCCGGTCGGAAATCGGCTCGCGGCTGCAGAGTCTGGAAGTGATTGGCACGAAGCTGCAGGACGAAAACGTGCAACTGAAGTCGGCGCTGTCGGACGACATGGACGTCGACCTGGTCGAAGCGATCTCGAACATGACGGCCCGGCAGTATGCGTTCCAGGCGTCGCTGCAAACGGCGGCCAGCTTGCTGCAGCTATCGCTGTTAGACTTTATCTAACAGAACGTAGTCGCAGGCGGCAGCATTCGCGTGTCGGCTGACTGCTGGGTTTGGCTGACTCGCGGAGCCGGCCGATTGAGATTGAGTAGTGCAACCGCACGCGCTAGCTGCGCAATCGAGCGCTAAGCAGCAGCGTGCGCTGCAACTCGGGCGACGCCGACCATGAAAATCTCAACCACGCGATTCGGCAGCCTGACGATCGAGGAGGCCGACGTCCTGACGTTCGTCGACGGACTGATCGGCATGGAGGACTGCCGGCGCTGGGTGCTGCTGGCCGATGCGCAGAACTCCGCTCTGGGCTGGCTGCAGAGCCTGGATCGGCCGGAAGTGGCGCTGGGCGTGGTGAGCCCGCGGCGATTCGTGCCCGACTACCAGGTGCGCGTTGCGCAGGCGCGAAATCCAGCCGCTGGGCCTGGAGAATCCGCAACGACGCGCAGGTGCTGGTGATCGTCAGCCACGTCGGGCGGCTCGCTGGCGCTGAATCTCAAAGCGCCGCTGGTGATTCATCTGGCCGAGCGGCTGGGGCGGCAGATTGTCGCCCGCGATGATCACGCGGTGCAGCATCGGCTGACAGGCGACGGCGCGGCGGAAGACGGCGTAGGTCGAATGCCGAATGACGAATGTCGATGACGAATGATCGTCCGCAGAGCGATTCGTCATTCGTGCGTTGCGACATTCGTCATTCGATCTTCCGCCATAACCGCTACGTTGTAAATGTGGGCGGGCTTTCTTGAGTGCGCGGCGCGGCGGTTCCGATCAAGCTAGTACAACGACGTGCGTCGGGCTATGGGGCTCGGCGACCAGCTCTCGTCAGCCGCGGCGGCTGACCTCAGCGGCGCGGTGAGTGGACCATGCTTGTCCTTTCCCGACAGCGCGACGAGAGCATCATCATTGGCGACAATATCGTCGTAACCATCGTCGACGTGCGCGGCGACAAGGTGCGGCTGGGAATCGAAGCGCCGCGCGAAGTGTCGGTTCATCGCCGCGAGGTCTACGAGGCCATTCAGCGCGAGAACCAGCAGGCGGCGCAGATTCGGCTGGACGACGCGCGGCAGATTGGCAAGTCGCCGACCGACCGGCAAGTAAGCGCGATCTGAGCGTTGCCGCTCTGCCGGACTGTGCGGGTTGTGACGCCTGTGCGTTCGCCCTTCTGGCAGGTCGCGTGAAAAGCAAGCATGAGCCGCGTAAAGAGCCTAAATTCACACGTCGATATGTTCGCCATAGGCGAGAGGGCGCGGAAGATCGCACGCGGCCAAATTTTTTGGCGCGGCGGCTCGCCGTGCAGAAATCGCAACCTAGGCTTGCTCAGTTTGATTCAGTCGCCTTCCACCCGGTGGAAGGGCGTCCCTGAGCTGACGAGCAATAGGGGATCGATGGGGCAGTGAATTAAGTTCGCAGATCCAGACGCGTCGTCTTGGTTCGCAGACAGTAACCATTACACGAACAACAAGCTGGTAACGGCGCACGAGCGGCACGCCGGCCTAGGTTGGAACAAGTTCCTGTCCCAAAGGGGGGTTTGCAATGACACGTATTAACACGAATGTTAGCTCGTTGGTTGCCCAAAACACGTTGGGACGGTCCAACGCGGCGTTGGAGCAAGCTCTCACGCGGCTGAGCACCGGTTTGCGGATCAACACGGGTAAAGACGACCCGGCCGGTTTGATCGCCAGCGAAAACTTGCGCAGCGACATCACGAGCATCAAGCGGGCCATCGGCAACACGGACCGTGCCAACCAGGTGATCGCCACGGCCGACAGCGCGTTGGGTCAGGTGAGCTCGCTGCTGAACGACATTCGTGGCCTGGTGACCGAAGCGGCCAACAACGGTGCTTTGAGCGACGATCAGATCGCGGCCAACCAGTTGCAGATTGACTCGTCGCTGGAAGCCTTGAACCGGATTGCCCAGACGACGACGTTCCAAGGCCGCAAGCTGCTGGACGGCAGCTTGGACTTCATCACCTCGGCCGGCACGAACTTTCGACCGCTGAGCGGCCTGCAGATTGATCAGGCCAACCTCGGCGCCACGGGCAGCGTTGCGGTTGCCGTCGACGTGATCGCGGCCGCCACGCAAGCCCAGGTCGACGTCGACGAACATTCCGGCCGCGACGGCGGCAGCCAATGCCACCGACAACGCTTGAACGTTAACGAACACGGCCACGCAAGCCGGCTGGCACGATTTCGACACGACCGGCGCGCGACGGTCACGCTGCACGATCCAAGCGGCGCGACGCCGACGATGCAGACGGCAACGGCGATCGAGGTGCTGCGGTGGTCGACCTGGTACGGCGTAGCGGAACGGCGAGCTACGACGCACGGTCAACAGCAAGTTGACCGTGACGGTCGACGATCACCGGCGGCGACGACACGACGGACGACCTGGCCGACGCGATCAACGCCAGGTTACCGAGTTCACGGCCTCGGCCGTGACGGGCGCGGTCGACACGACTGCGGCCACGACCGCTGAGCCGGCACTCGACGGCGGCCGTGACGCTGGTAGCCGACGATCACTGGCCTTGACGGCCGCATCGGCCGGTGCCGCCGGCAACAACGTAGCGGTCAGCACTGATCATCCGATGCCAGGCACCCGCCGCACGGCGTCGCCGACGGCAGCCTACGACGCCGACGCGCACACGGCTAACCATCACGGTAAGTCAACAGCGCGGCACACGGACCTGGCCGACATCGTGACGGCGATTGACCGCCGACGCCAACTACAGCCGTCGGCGACGACCAACGGTGACGGATCCTGACACGTGCCTCCGGCAACGTCGCCGACCTGGGCGCCGACGGCGGCACCGGCGGCACGGGCGGTGACGTGCTTAAGCCGACGTGGTGTCTCGAACTGTCCGGCGCGACCGGCTCGGAAGTGTTCACGCTTCGAGGCCGGCACGACGCATTGACGAGATTGCCGACGCCATCAACCTGGTGAAAGACGCGACGGGCGTCGAGGCCGACGGTGAGCGGCACGACGCTGGAGCTCACGTCGACGGCCTACGGCTCGAGCCGCCTTTGTCGACGTCAAGCTGATCGGCGAAGGCACGGGCGGCACGATTCGGCACGGCGGTCGGCTCGGCAGCCGCGCGACGAGGTACCGACATTGTCGCGACGGTCAACGGCATCGACGCCAAGGGTGCCGGCAACACGCTTGTCGATCAACACCGCGACGCTCGACCTGAGACGACGGTTGACGGCCGGCTTCACCGGCTCGATCGCCTTCACATCACCGGCGGTGGTGCGTTGTTCCAACTCGGTCCGGACGTGGTTCAGCAACCAGCAGGCCCGCATCGGCATCACGAGCGTGAACACGGCCCGGCTGGGTGGTGTCAGCGGCTTGCTGTTCCAGCTTGGCTTCGGGCGGCACGGCCGACCTGGCCAGCGATCCGACGACGGCGGCCGAGATCGTCGAAGAGGCGATCAACCAGGTCACCTCGCTCCGCGGTCGGTTGGGTGCTTTCCAACGCACGTCGCTGGAAACCAACAAGAACGCCCTGAGCGACACGCTGGTCAACCTGACCGACGCCGAGAGCCAGATCCGCGACGCCGACTTCGCCGCGGAAACGGCCGCCCTCACCCGGGCCCAAATCCTCGTGCAGTCCGGCACCACGGTGCTTCAGATTGCGAACCAGAACCCGCAAAACGTGCTGGCGCTGCTGCGGTAAGCTGCGGCCCAGGCCGCTTGAGCGGTGAATAAGTTGAAAGCTATCAGCCGGTTCGGTCCTTCGGGGCCGAGCCGGCTGTTTTTTGTTGGCATGGGCGAGGGGCCCGGCCGAGCGTAGCTCGGCGGCTAAGGGCCGTCGGCGGGCGGTGCTGGGAGTTGCAGACGGCGTCGAGATCGGCTGCCTGCGCGGTCGATATATTCGGTAGGGTTCCGCGCGCGGTGCTAGCAGCTGCGCCGTAGAGTTTAGGTAGGCGGTCATCTGTTCGCAGCGCTGCGTGAGACCGGCCCGTTTCGCCGTTGAATGCCACATGACTCGCATTCAATCCAGCACTGGCCTGATCACCGGTATTCCGATTCGAGGATACCGTCAACAAGCTGATGGCGGTTGCGGCGCAGCCGAAGAACAACCTGACCAATCGGACGAAGGCGCTGCGAGTCGAGAAGCTGGCGGTGACGCAGCTCACGTCGCTGCTTGTGGCGTTTCAATTCGAGACGAAGCAGCTTGGCTCGGAGAGTTTGTTCGACTCGCGGCAAGTGACGTCGAGCGATACGCTGCGCTCACGGCCGCGATTGCGCCGGACGGCACGCCGGCGGTCGGCAACTATTTGTTTACGCCGGTGCAAACGGCGTCGGCCCAGCAACTGCTGAGCCAGAGCTTTGCGGCCGACGAGGCGATCGGCGCCGGCTCGTTCACGTTTGGCGCAGGCGGGTTTGTCGATCAAGGCATTTCGCTCGACGAGCTGAACGGCGGCGACGGCGTGCAGCGGGGCAAGATTCGCATCACCGATCGCAGCGGCGCCAGCGCGGTGATCGACCTGAGCTTTGCCCGCACCGTGGATGACGTGCTCGACGCGATCAACTGAAAACACGGCGATCAACGTAACGGCCACCGCGGTCGGCGATTCGTTCAAGCTGACCGATAACAGCGGCGGCTCGGGAAATCTCAAGGTGCAGGAAGTCGCCGGCGGAACGACGGCCAGCGACCTGGGCCTGGCCGGCATCGACGTGGCCGCGGCGACGGCGACGGGCAGCGACGTCTTCACGCTGCACACGAAGACCGCGCTCTCGCTGCTCAACGACGGCAACGGGCGTGCAGCTTCGCAGCGGCAACGATTTGAGCATTACGCTGGCCGACGGATCGACGGTCGACATCGATTTGGGCAGCGCGAAAACGCTGGGCGACGTGCTGGACGCGATCAATGCGGCGTCGCCGACCAAACTGTCGGCGGCGATCGGCAGCGACGGCAACCGGATTGAAGCTGACCGATCTCACGACCGGCGTCCGGCACGTTTGCCGTGGCGAATGTCGGCAGCGGCACGGCGGCCGATGATTTGGGCCTCACCGACGACTGCGGTCGAGCGACACGATCACCGGCCGGCGGCTGGTGAGCGGCTTGCGCGACACGCTGGTTTCGAGCCTGAAGGGCGGCGCAGGGCTGGGCACGCTGGGCCATATCAACATCACCAATCGCAACAATGTGACGTCGAACGTCGATCTGTCGGCGGCCGAAACGCTGGGCGAGATTGTCGCGGCGATCAACACGCAGGCGGCCGGCGTGACGGCCAGCATCAATTCGGCCCGCAACGGCATTCAGCTGACCGATACGACCGGCGCGACGGCGAGCAATCTCATCGTGGCCGACGGCGACGCCAACAACTCGGCC
This sequence comes from uncultured Acidobacteriota bacterium, assembly GCA_963776315.1. GTDB lineage: Bacteria > Acidobacteriota > Vicinamibacteria > Vicinamibacterales > 2-12-FULL-66-21 > DATBJJ01. Next base: position 481,035 of record CAVZMJ010000014.1, on the reverse strand, counting down.
ACGGCGCTTGGGATTGTCGCCAACAGCGCCGCCATCAAAGTCAACAGCGGTGCGCTCGCATCGGCAGCAGATCAGCGAGGCCACGTTGCTGTCGTCGCTCAACGGCGGAGCCGGCATCGACGTCGGCGATTTCAAGATCACCGGCACCAACGGCGTGACTCGGCGCGGTCGACCTGAACAAAGTCGGCGACGTGGCGACGACGGTCGGCGACGTCATCGCTCGAATCAATGCGCTGACGGCGTCGGCGTCGAGGCCCGCATCAACGACCGCGGCGACGGCATCGTGCTCGTCGATACGGCCGGCGGCGCCGGCAAGATCACGGTTGCCGAGGTCGGCAACGGCACGACGGCCAAGGATCTGCGGCTTCTCGGCACGTCGGTCGAAACCGACCGTCGACGGCATGCCGACGCAGGTGATCGACGGCACGGCGACCGCGACGGTGACGATCGACGCCGACGACACGCTGAGCGACGTCGTCGACGAAGATCAACGCCCTCGAGCGCGGCGTGACGGCCAGCCTGCTGAACGACGGCATCGCGGCAGCGGCTGTCGATTTCGGTGGACAAGTCCGGCGCGGCGAACGAGCTGCTGGTCGATACGAGCGACACGGCGCTCGTCGCTGCAGGAAATCAGCAGCGGCCGCGACGCGCTCGTGCTGTACGGCATCGAGCGGCTCGGGCGGCGTGCTGATCAGCTCGTCGCACGAACGACATTCGAGAACGTCGTCGACGGCCTCGACCTGACGGTCAACGACGGCTCGCTGAAGCCGGTGACGGTGAGCGTCAAGGCGTCGAGCAGCTCGCTCGTGAGCGACGTCAAGGAGTTTGTGGCGGCGTACAATTCGCTCCGCGACACGCTCGACAAGGTGACCGAGTTCAACGCCGAAGACCTGACGACCGGCATCCTGTTCGGCACGCAGGCGGCGCTGCGGGTCGATAGCGACATTGTCGCACGTGATCACGTCGCGGTTTTTCGGCGTCGGCGAGTTCGAGTCGCTCGGCGCGATCGGAATCAGCCTCGACGACAAAGGCAAGATGTCGCTGGACGAGTCGAAGCTGACCGCGGCGTTCAACAAGAATCCGGACGGCATTCAAGAAGCTGTTTACCGATGAGAAGACGCGGCGTTGCCACGAAGCTCGACGACGTGATCGAGCAGCTGGCGGGCGAGGACGATTCGATGCTGGCGTCGCGCAGCGATTCGCTGACGCGCATCATCGACGCGAACAACGAGCGCATCGAAGAGATGAGCGATCGGCTCGATCGCCAACGCGAACGGCTGCTGCTCCAGTTTTACAATATCGAAACGACGGTCGCGAAGCTGCAAGACAATCTTTCGGCGCTGTCGTCGTTGCAAGTCATTCCGCCGCTGACCAGTTCGAGAGTTAGTAGCCATGTAGGTCGGACATTCGTCGGCTTCAACAGGCGACGGACAGGATGCCGTCCTACGAACAGCCATGCAACATTCATCGTATCTGGAATCGAAGGTCCTCACGGCCCCGCCGCAACGGCTGCACTTGATGCTGATCGAGGGGGCGATTCGCTTCGGCCGGCAGGCGGAGGAAGCGCTGCGGCGGGGCGACGAGGCGGCCGCGGCCGCGCCGCTGCTGCGCGTGATCGATATCGTGGGCGAGCTGCTGGCCGGCGTGCGCGAGAAGAAGAGTGAGCTGAACACGACGGTTGCGGACCTGTATTGGTTTCTGTTTCGCCGGGTGTCGGAGGCGAAGATTAACGCCGACGCGGCGGCGCTTGCCGAGGCGCTGCGGCTGCTCGAATACGAGCGGCAAACCTGGCAGCTTGTGTGCGACAAGTTGAGCGGCGGCGGTGCGGCCGCGCCGCCAGTGCCCCATTCGCAGGCGTTCGGTGCTAGCCGGGCGCAGACGCCAAAGCCGGGCATTTCGCTGGAAGCGTAGGTCCGTCGTCGTGGTCCGTAGTCCGTTGCAGTAGCTCGCGCAGACCTGCACGGACCACGGACTCGGCGCGAGCGATTGACGGCTCGCGGTCGCGTGCGTTATCATGCGATGATCAATTCATCGCATGAGGAACCCCAATCTTGACCGCCACCAAGCAATTGATTCGCGTCGGCCACAGCCCCGATCCCGATGATGCGTTCATGTTCTACGCCCTGGCCAACGACCAGCTCGACACGGGCGATTACGAGTTCACGCACGAGCTGGTCGATATCGAAACGCTCAATCGCCGGGCGTTTGAGGCCGAGCTCGAACTGACGGCCGTCAGCATTCACGCCTACGCGTATCTGCACGACAAGTACGTGCTGTGCACGTGCGGCGCGAGCATGGGCGACGGCTACGGGCCGATGGTCGTCGCCCGCAAGGCGATGAGCGTCGAGCAGCTGCGCGACGTTGACGATCGCCGTGCCGGGCAAGCTGACGAGCGCGTACCTGGCGCTGCGGCTGTGCTTGGGCGCCGATTTCGAGTGCGTCGAAGTGCCGTTCGATCGAGATCATTCCGGCCGTCGTGGCCGGCGAATACGACGGCCAGCCGATCGACGCGGGGCTGATCATTCACGAAGGGCAGCTCACGTACGGCGATCAGCAATTGAAGCTGATCGTCGATCTGGGCCAGTGGTGGAAGGAGCAGACCGGCCTGCCGCTGCCGCTGGGGGCCAATGTCGTGCGCAAGAATCTGGGCACGGAGACGATTCGCGAAGTGCAGCGGCTGCTCAAGGAGAGCATCGAGTTCGGCCTTGACGCACCGCGAGGACGCGCTTCGAGTACGCACTGCAATACGGCCGCGATCTGGACGACCAGCAGGCCGACAAGTTCGTCGGCATGTACGTGAACGACTGGACGCTCGACTTCGGCCCGCGCGGCCGGCGAGGCGGTCGCGGAGTTTCTGGCGCAAGGCCACGCGGCGGGCGTGCTGCCGGAGCTGGTGGTGCCGGAGTTTGTGAAGTTAGTGGATCAGTTGACACGTGGATACGTTGTCAGTGCGTCTCGAGCATGCCATCGTGTGCAACTAGCAACTGACAACTGATCAACTAACGACTCGTCCCATGGCCAAAATCGACTTTCATCGCAACGAGCGGCCGACGGTCGGCATCGAGCTGGAGCTCGGGCTGGTCGATGCCGAGACGATGGCGCTCTCCAGCGCGTATGGGCTGTTGAGCGCGCGGCTCACGGCCGAGGGGCATCAGGGCGACGAGTCGGGCAGCTTCAAGCCGGAGTTGATGCAGTGCGTGCTCGAGATCAACACCGACGTGTGCGAGACGATCGGCGATGCGGAGCGCGATCTGCGCGGCAAGATCGCGATCGTCGAAGCGGCGTGCGACGCGCTCGGGCTTGCGGTTGTGGTGGGGCGCGACGCATCCGTTTTCGCAGTGGGGCGATCAGCGGATCACGCCCGACGACCGCTATCTGCAGCTCGTGAATCTGCTGCAGGAGATGGCCCGGCGGCTCGTGACGTTCGGGCTGCACGTGCACGTCGGCGTCGATTCGGGCGACAAGGCGGTGATGATCTGCGACCGCATCATGCGGCATCTGCCGACGCTGCTGGCGCTCAGCGTCAGCAGCCCGTTTTGGGAAGGGCGCAAGACGGGGCTGCAGTCGCACCGCTCGAAGGTGATGGAAGGCCTGCCGACGGCCGGGCTGCCGACGCTGATGCGCAACTGGAGCGAATACGTGTGGCTCGTGAACCACATGATCGACACGGGCTTCATCAACACGATCCGCGAGATCTGGTGGGACGTGCGGCCGCATCACAACTTCGGCACGGTCGAAGTTCGCGTCTGCGACATGCCGGGCAATCTGCAGGATACGCTGGCGCATCGCCGCGCTTGATGCAGTGCCTGGTGAAGGCGCTGTCCGACGAGATCGACAACGGCACGTATCAGCACGACAGCCATCCGATGATGGTGCAGCAGAACAAGTGGCGGGCGGCCCGGTTCGGCAACCAGGCGCGGCTGGTCGATACGGACACGTATCGCGCGGCGCCGGTGGCGGAAACGGTCGAGCGGTTGGTCGAACTGCTGCAGCCGACGGCCGCGGAGCTGGGCTGCGAGAGCTATCTGAAGCACTGCGTCGCGATGGCCCGCAACCCGAGCGCGGCCCAGCGGCAGCTCGATCTGATGGCGGAGACGAACGATCCGCGCGAAGTGGTGCGGCGGCTGGCCGAGGACGCGCGGATTACGCAGCCGCAGTCTACGTCAGACTGACGTCGCTGGCAAGACTTCTGGCGGATCGCTGCCGCTTCGCTCCAGCCACCCGCTTGTAGACGGGTATTGATTGCCTACAATCACGGGTGGCATGGCTTGCGCCGTGGGAGGCTTTCATGGCAACGCGTCGCGACCGCGCCGACTACGGAACGAGGCACCGCGCCGGCGGTTCGCACCTGCTACGATCTGCTGACGGTCGTGCCGGCTTGCGGCGTGACCGATCTTACGGACGGCAAGTACGTCGACGATCGCAACGACCGGGCCGCGTATCTGGCGGCGCAGGAGCGGCAGGCCGAGTATCTGCTGGATCAAGTGCGTTGCGGGCCGGGCACGCGGCTGCTGGACATCGGCTGCGGCTACGGGCGGATTCTGGAGCATGCCGGGCGGCGCGGGGCGCAGGCGATCGGCATCACGATTTCGCCGCCGCAAGTGGCCAGCTGATCGGGCTCGCGGGCTTGGATGTGCGGGAGCTGAATTACCGCAATATTTTCTGCGAGGCGAACCCTCCCCTGGCCCCTCCCTATAAGGGAGCGGACATGGGATGGGACATGCGTTCGATGCGATCGTGGCCAACGGGTCGCTGGAGCATTTTGTGCAGGTGGCCGATGCCGCGGCCGGGCGGGCGGACGAGATCTATGAGGAGCTGTTCGCCATTTGCCGCCGGCTGCTGGTCGATGGCGGGCGGTTCGTGACGACGGCGATTCATTTTCGCGAAGCCGGGCAGTTCGATCCGGCCGAGATCGCGCGCGGGCATCGTGCGCATCCGCGCGGCAGCGACGAATATCAATTTGCGATGCTCGTCGACCTGTTCGGCGGCTGGTATCCGGAGCCGGGGCAACTCGAGCGCTGTGCGCCGCCGCACTTCGAGCTCGTCGCCGAAGAAGACGGCACGCACGACTACCATCTCACGAGCGAGTACTGGCTGCGGCGGTTCAAGCGATCGTTGGCGTTCAATCCGCGGGTGTGGTGGGCGATTGCGCGGCAGCTGTGGCAGCGGCCGCGAGCGGCGTGGGAGATGCTGCGGCTGCAGCTTGTGGACCAATCGTGGGCGTGGCAGTTTCGGCCGCCGGCGCCGATGCGGCTGCTGCGGCAGACGTGGGCGGCAAGATGATGTCGTAGTCGTAGTCGTAGTCGTGGCAATGAGCATTCGCAACTGACAACTGACCACGGACTACGACAACTCTTTACAACGTCGCCAGTTCGACGTTCGTCATGCGGCCGTCGTAGTATTTGCGGTATTCGACCTTGCGCTCCAGGTCTTCGATCACGACTTGGGCGAAGTCGACGCCGGCGAATTGGCTGCTGCTGCCGAGGCCGCCGGGGCTGAAGACGTTGATCTCGATCAGCTTGTCGGCGACGATATCGAGGCCGACCAGGAACATGCCGTCGCTCACGAGCTTCGGGCCGCACGATTTCCACGATCCGCAGCATCTTGTCGGTCACTTCGACCGGCTCGCTTTCGCCGCCGGAGTGCATGTTGCTGCGGGCGTCGCCGGTTTTGTTGACGCGGCGGAAGGCGGCGATATTTGCCGTCGTGCTTGAGCGGCCGGCCGTTCATCACGAACAGCCGCACGTCGCCCTTGGCCGCGGCCGGCAGGTATTCCTGGGCGATGCAGTAGCCGTCGCGGAGCACGGCGTCGATCATCTGGTTGAGGTTGGCCCGCTCGTCTTCGCCGACGAGGAACACGTTCTTGCCGCCGGAGCCTTGCAGCGGCTTGATGACGACCTTGTCGTGCTGCTCGCCGATGAACCGCTTGATCTCGTCGACGTTGCGGCTGATGCACGTTTTCGGCCGGACCTCTTCGGGGAACTGCTGGAAGTACGTTTTGTTGATCGCGCGGGCCAGGTTCTCGGGGTCGTTGAGCACCATCACGCCGCGGTTGGCGACGAGCTGGCCGAAGAGGATGCCGGACGATTGGGCCCAGGGCCGCTCGATCGCGTCGGTCGACGGATCGTTGCGGAGCATGCAGCACGTCGAGCTCGTCGAGGTTGATCGTGCTCGGCGGCGTGGTCGGCGGACTGCAGCTCGGCGAGGAACTTGTCGAGCGATTTGTAGCTCTTGCCGCGGACGCGTGCGGGCGACGGCGTGGATCGAGCCGTCGGCGGCGCAGATGAAATCGCCGACGCCGAACGTGTAGCTCTTGTGGCCCATGTTCACGGCCGCCATCGCCAGCCGCGTCGTGGTGTACGTGGCCAGTTCGGTGTGGACGTCGTTGACGACGAAGGCGATTTTCATGGGGAGATCGAGGTCAGAGGTCGGAGGTCAGAGGTCGGAGCTGCAGAGTCGCGGACTCCGCCCCAGACACCCGAGCAACTCGGATCGTCAATTTCGGCTGTTGCCGCTGAATCGCATGATGAAGTAGAGAAGCGTCATAACGGCCTGCAATGTGCCGGCGACGTAGGTCCACGCGGCCGCATTGAGGACTTCGCGAACGTGCTGCTGGTCCTGCCGGGGCACGACGCCGAGCGCATCGAGCTGCGCTTTCGCGCGGTTGCTGGCGTCGAACTCGACCGGCAGATTGACCAGCTGGAAGAACACGACGGCGCTGAAGGCGATGATGCCGATCTGGACGAGCGTCGCCACCGACAACATGAAACCGATCATGATGCAGGATCATGCTGATGCCGCCGCCGAAGTTGGCGAGCGGCACGATCGCGTTGCGGATCACCAGCAGCGCGTAGCCGGTCGCATCCTGCAGGGCATGGCCCGATTCGTGGGCGGCGACGCCGACGGCGGCCATCGTGCGGCCTTGGTACACCTCCGGGCTGAGCCGCAGCACTTTCGCACGCGGGTCGTAGTGGTCGGTCATGAAGCCTTGGACCGGTTCGATGGCGACGTTCTGCAAGCCGGCCGAGTCGAGCACGTAGCGGGCGGCCGCCGCGCCGGTCATCGGCGCCGGCTCCTGCGGCGGCCCGCGCGAACGCGGACTTCACGCGGACCTGAGCCCAGAGGCCCAGGAGCATCGCCGGGGCGAGCATCAGCCAGTAAATCGGATCGAACGTAAGTAACATTGTGAACTCTCCAATCAAGCTTGCGTGCTGAGCCGTACAAGACTCGCGCGAGCGCGGGGTAGGCTGGGCATTGGCTCGCTGGCCTCGATGGCGCTGGGCCGGACGTCGCCGGCTCGCAGGCGTCTCCAGCCGACCGTGGGAACGACTCCCTCGCGGGTCGGCCTGTTCGACCAGGTGTTTTCGTTCTTTCGTCCGGCGAAGGGGAAGAGCCATCCGCGGCAGCTCTCGAAGACCCCTCACGGCACGTCGACCAAGGTGTCACGCCTGCACCGCCGCATGGAGCTTGCGGGCTGGACCAATCCCGAGGCCGCCGGCTATTACGCGCTGGCCGAGATGGTTACGCCGCTCATCTTCGGGCTCCTGCCGCTGCGCCATGATCGGAACCCAGGGCTGGCTGCTGGCGATCATCGCCGCCGTGCTCGGTTATCTCGTCCCCGATGTCGTGCTGACGCGCGCGACGCGCAAGCACCAGAAGGCCATCCAGAACGGATTGCCCGACGCGATTGACCTGATTGTCGTCTGCGTGGAAGCAGGATCGAGCCTTGACCAGGCGATCCTGCGTACGAGCGAGGAGCTCGAGCTGGCGCTGCCGGCGCTCGCGCGGGAATTGCGGACGGTGACCAACGAAATCCGCGCGGGCAAGCCCCGGCTCGAGGCGTTTCAGGGGTTCGCCAAGCGCACGCAGGTCGAAGACGTGCGCGCCCTGGTGTCGATGCTGACGCAGACCGATCGGTTCGGCACCAGCATTGCCCAGGCGCTTCGCACGCACGCCTCGACATCTCGAACCAAGCGTCGCCAGCGCGCGGAAGAGCGCGCGGCAAAAGTCGGCGTCAAGCTCGTGTTTCCGCTCGCACTCTGCCTCGTACCGGCTTTATACGTCGTCTGTCTCGGTCCAGTCGTCATCAGGATCCTGCGCGCGCTGATGTAGGCGATGGCGACGGGATCCTTTCATAGGAGGAAGCACGGTGGACAGCACAACCCTCATCCTGCTCGTCGTCTTTGCAGTATTGGTCGTGGCGTACATGGCGCGCCGGCGGAGCCGCCTGCGCAGCGACGAGTAGAGGCTGTCTCAGAAACGTAACTCATCACGAAGGTCGCAGAGCTCACGAAGCTCGCGAAGGTTTGTGACAATACTTCTTCGCGATCTTTGTGGTCTTCCGCCTTCGCCAAGGCCTTCGGCGGACCGCCGTAGCTTTAGCAGAGGCTCGGTCGACTCATCGTGATGAGCCGTCGGGCGTGTTCATGAGATGGCTCTTAGCCAGTGAGGCATCACACGGATTGGGGGAGGCACGTGTGCAACGACGCTGGCGGCTGCGCATGACGGATCCGATCCGGCGGGCCGTGGCCGCACTCCTGTTGGTGGTGGGCACGGCCGGGTGCTCGATGCACGCCCGGCCGGACACACGACCGGTGCCGTCGAGCGCTGCCTCGGAAGAGCCGGTGGGCAACGCCGGAGGTGCTACGAACAGACCCGGCGAAGCCGGCGGCGATGCGTCCCAGCCGGCGAAGCCGGCGGCGGTGAAGCCCCAGCCGGCGAAGCCGGCGGCGTTGAAGCCCCAGCCGGCGAAGCCGGCGGCGTTGAAGATGTCCAGAAGTCCATGGGCGCGACCGTGGAAGCGCAGGACCCGGCGCTCGCCGCTGCGCTCCTGCGGCTGGCTCTCGTCCCGACGCCCGCACACCACAGGGCCGTGGCGGACGAGTACCGGCGCCTCCACATTCTGGACGCGGCGTTCGATCACCTGAGCGCCGCCACACGGCTGAACCCGCGGGACGCGGCGGCGTATGACGCGCGGGCCCGCATCTGGCGTGACTGGGGGTTTCCCGAGCTGGGCATGGCCGACAGCGCCCGCGCGGTCTTCTACGCGCCTCGGTCGGCGGCTGCGCACGACGCGCGTGGAACGCTGCTCGCGGCGGCGGGCCTGATCCAGGATGCGCTCCGGGAGTTCGAGGTCGCGTTGGCTCTCGACCCACAGGCGTCGTTCGCGCTGGTGAACAAGTGTCGACTCGTAGGTTGCTGATCGCACGGCTGATGCCATTCGTGTCCCCTCGGCGGCTCGCCGCCCTGCTGTCCGGCGTTCTCATCGTGACGACTGCCGCGGCGGTCTTGACGGCTCTCCGCGCTGACGCCGGCGATCTGTCCGTCCGCATCACCTCACCCCTCGGACGCACGGGAGGCGTGGGCGCGGTGCGCATCGTGGCCCAGATTCAGGCGCCAGCCGGGACGACGTTGAGCCCGGTCCGCTTCTACGTCGATGGCACGCTTTTCAAGACCGACGATGATGGGCCGCCGTATGCCGTGGAGTGGACCGATGAGAATCCGTTCGAACGCCGGGAGCTTGCGGTAGAGGTCGACGACCAGCAGGGTCGGAAAGGCCGGGACACGGTGGTCCTCGAGGCCTTCGAGATCACCGAGGTCTCGGATGTGGCCAGCGTGCTGCTCGAAGCCGGCGTGTATGACCAGAAGGGACGATTCGTCACCGGCCTCAGCCCGAACAACTTCTCGGTGCAGGAAGACGGCGTTCGGCAGGCCATCGAATCTCGTCAGCCACGAGCGGGTGGCGGCCACGTTTGCGCTGCTCATCGACAGCAGCCAGAGCATGTCGCGACGGTTCGACTTCGTGAAAGAGGCCGCCACGCGGCTGACCGCTTTCCTGCGGCCGAAGGACAGCGTGGTGGTGGCGCCATTCGCGAAACACCTGGCGGCCTTGACCGGCCCCACGGGAGATCGCCGCACCATCATCGAGGCCATCCAGCACATCGAGCCGACCGGCGGCACGGCAATCCTCGACTCGCTCATCGAGCTCAGTGAACGGCTGCCCAAGGCCGAAGACCGCCGTTCGGTCATCCTGATCAGCGACGGCTACGACGAGCACAGTCATTCCTCGTTCGAGGAGGCGCTCGCCGCGGTCGAAGGGCGCGGGGATCACGATCTATGTCGTCGGCATTGGCGGCGTGGCGGGCATCTCGCTCAAGGGTGAGCGCGAGCTGAAGCGCCTCGCGAACGACACCGGCGGACGCGTCTTCTTTCCGCCTCGCGCCGAAGGAGCTCGCGGCGTCGTACGACCAGCTCGCCGCCGACGCCCAGAACCGGCTATCTGGTGACCTACACGCCGACCAACACCGTGCGCGACGGCAGCTGGCGCGCCGTGAGCCTGACCACTCCCGCGACCCAGTATCTGGTCCGGACGCGCGCCGGCTATCGCGCACCCATGCCGCCGCCGATTCGTCCGACGCTGGAGTTCACGGTCACCGATCTCTCGGGACAGTCCGTCGAGATCAGCGCCGACGATCTCGTCGTCTCCGAGGACGGCGTCGAATCAGAAGGTCGACACGTTCCATGAGGCCGAGACGCCGCTGTCGATCGTGCTCGCACTCGATTCGAGCGGCAGCATGCGCAAGAGCGCGGACGCCGTGATGGCTGCGGCGCGGACGTTCGTCGAGGCCCTCCGTCCGCAAGACAAACTGTCCCTCCTCTTTTTCTCGGACGGCGTGGTCGCCGCGCACGACCTTCGGCACCAACCGGCAGACAAGCCTCGACGCGATCAACGGCTACAGACCGATCGGAGGCACGGCGCTCTACGATGCGATGGCTGGGGCATTCCTGACACTCAAACCTGTCGAGGGGCGCCGAGCCGTCGTCGTCATGACAGACGGACGAGACGAGAACAACCCTGGAACCGCGCCCGGTAGTCGGCACACGCTTCCTGAAGTCCTGGACCTGGCCGAAGAAGTCGAGGCGACCGTTCTGCCCATTGGGTTGGGCACCAACCTCGATAGAGTCGGGCTCGAGCGCCTCGCGGATATTTCAGGAGGGGCCGCCTACTTTCCATCGGACGCTTCCGAGCTGCGAGCGCAGTTCGCCAGGACGATCGAGAACCTGCGCCGCCGCTACGTGCTGGGCTATACGTCGACGCACATCGCCCGCGATGGATCATGGCGCAACGTGGAGATCAAGTCCCGGTCGGCCAATCACGTCATCCGCAGTCGGAGCGGATACTTTGCGCCGGATCGGTGACCCATGACGTCGATGGTGGTGAGATCGGCGGCTCGCGGCTCGCGGCTTGCGGTTGCTGGGTCGAGCGTCGGGGTTGGCAACAGCGGGCTGCGAGCCGCGAGTCGCGGGGTTCATGGTGACGCATCGTCGACAGGCGGCTGGCGGCCGGCGGCTTGCGGTTGCTGGGTCGGGCGTCGGGGTTGGCAACAGCAAGCTGCGAGCCGCGAGCAGCCAGTTGCTGTGACGGCGGAGACAGCATCGGGCCCACATCATGAATGAGGACGCGCCGAAAATCTTGAGGCTCGAGACGTCGAGCGAGCTCGCGGAGTTTCCCTCCGAGGCCGAGCTGCTGTCCGCGCCGGTGCCGCAAACCGAGGAGCGCCCATCGATCGGGGTCGCTCCGCCGGCACCATCGGCGCCTGCGCCGGTTCCCACATCGCTCGCGTCCTTCTCGCCAGGCCCGGTCGAGACTGCGGCTTCCAGTGGGCGGCGCCTTCCGGACGAGGACGACAATGTCCCGGACGAAGACCGCTTCGTTGACGACTCGGTGACCGACCAGGACGTCGCGGACGGGCCTGAGCACGCAACGCTCCATCCCGGGCCAGCACGGGTGACCGAGTTCCCGGCACGGCCGCACCCGCCGGCGGCCGTTGCGCTCCCGTCGCTCCCCCTCGGCCCCGTCACGCTCGTCGATTTGATCGAACGCCGCGGCGGGTTCGACTGGCGCGAGGCGGTGGCGGTGATACGTCAGATCTGCCTGTACCTGAGAGCGCAGTCGCCGCAAGCTCCGATCCTGCTCGACCCTCGCAACATTCAGATCACCGACAAGGGCGAAGTTCGCCTGCTCTCTGGACAGACCAGCAGCGACCCGCTGGTCATTCAGGTCGGCCGCCTGCTGCGCACGATGCTCATGGGCAATGAAGCGCCGCCCGAATTGCGGCTGCTCCTGTCGCAGGCGACCTTCGAGCTGCCGATCTTCGAGTCGATTGAAGACGTCGATCGCGCGCTGGCGCAGCTGAACAAGCTCGACGAGCCCGGTCCGGCGGGCCTCGCGCTGCTCCGCGCCGTGGCGGCTCCCCCGCCTCCGCCGAACCCCGAAGAGTTCGAGAACCGGCCGCCTCCGATCCGCTCGATCCTCCCCGCGCACCGCGGAACCCGCCGGCGCGTCCGCTCGAGAACGCTCGGGTCGCTCCTCGGCGGATACGCCTCGCACGTGGCCCTCATCTTCGCCGCCATAGCCATCATCGGCGGACTGCTCCTGACGCGACCGGCACTCCTGTTTCCTGCCGATGCTTCCGCGACTGCCGGGACTTTCCCGACCGGGACTGCGCCAACCACGGTTGCGACCGTTCCACCTGCGGTCCCGAGCGGGAACAGCCAATGAACCTGCTGGCGCACCCGGGGAGCTTGGGGTGCCGAGGGTACCCGTGGTCAGCGTGCCGAACGGCGCGTCTGAGCCGCGCCATGGTGACCGACCATCGTCGGCTGCTCCGGATCGCGCAGGCATGGGCGTCGCGCCGATCGGAACCACCCCCCCCGACGCCGATCCTCCGCGGCCGACGCTGAGGCCGTCGCGTCCAACTGCCATGATCGGCGTCGATCGGAGGCCGCCGACGTCGACGTCCGGGGCCGCGGCTGGCGCGACCTCGTCGCCACCGCTGCACTCGCTGCGCGACTCCGAGATGCGCGCCACGTCGTTGCTCGCTCAGGGGCAGGCCCTGGCAGCCTCAGCGGCCTTCGATGCGCTGGTGACATCGAACCCGTTGTACCAGCCGAGGCCAAGTGACCTGACACCTGAGGCACAGAGCGCGTTTCGCACGAGCCAGCAGCGGTTGCTGCCCGGCATCGCGCAACGAGACTACGACCGCGCCAAAGCCGCATTCGACGCAGACGACCCCGAGCAGGCACTGGTCGTCGCAAGGGAAGCGATGGCCATCATCGACAAAGGCGTTGTGGCGACTCCGTCTCAATTGAAGGAAGATTTGCAGTACCTCATCGAGCAAGCGACGGCGGCGGCGGCCACGCTGAACGAAATCATCTATACCGAGGATGACGCCGGCGTCGTTCCGCCACGCCCGCTGAGCCGTCAAATGCCCGTGACCAGCCCCGTCGGCGTGCCGCCCAACCGCGTCGGTTGGCTCGAGATGGTGATCGATCGGAACGGCACGGTGGCCTTCGTCAAGCTGCACACGCCGCTGAACCGCCACCACGAACGCATGATCGTCAGTCCCGCGAAGGCATGGCGCTACCGGCCGGCGATGAAGAACGGAAAGCCGGTGATGTTCCGCATGCTCCTGAAGGTCAATTTGCCGGAGTCTGGAACGGATTTCTAGCGAGGCTCCGCCTGAAACCGTCGAGAGGCTCCGCCTCGCTAGGCGATAAGCTTGATAACGCCGCGCTGACGCGCGGACGGTCTTGCCCAGGGAAACTTGACTCAAAGAGACAAGTTCTGACGGGTCAAGACCTCTAGCGAATCACGAATGCGCCTCGACCTGTGGCTGGACATCTCCTGCCTCTTTCGGACCCGGTCCGAAGCCCAGCGGGCGTGCCGGAACGGAAAGATTGACGTCAACGGTCAGCAGGCCAAACCCCATCGCGAGGTCCGGATCGGCGACGAGATCGTCGTTCGCCGACCCTTCGGCCGTCAGCAACGACTGGTCGTCCGGGCTCTCGCCGAGAAGCACCTGCCGAAGGCCGAAGCCCGCGAACTTTACACAGATTTGACCCCGCCGCCAACTCCGGAAGACATCGAAGCTCGGAAGATGGCTCGATTGACTGGGCCATTCTTCCGTCCGCGGAGCGCGGGATCACCCGACAAGCGCGAGCGGCGCGAGCTCAGGCGTCTCAAAGAAAGAAATTGATCGAGGTCCGACGCTGCGCGGAATCCGCACACGATGTGTTTCAAAACAGAAAATACGCTCTATTTTGAAACATTTGCATAAATGTCTTTTGTTCGCTTAACTATAGAGCGTATTAACGAGCTATTCTAACCCCAATGATGTCACGTTTCGACACATAATATCCAATCCATGGGCGTCACAGATTCGGAGCATTACTCATAAGTCATTTCATACGAACAACTTAACAGAGATGGTTCACTCCTTGCCTCATGGGGATCGGAGCTAGACGACGGTTCGCTTCTGTCGCGGAGCGGTTTTCGCGGAAACGAGAGGGCGAGCACATGGGGGCAGACACAATGTCGGCGTTGGAAGAAAAGCTGCGGAGCTACGAGGACGAGCTGAACCGGCTGCGCGTCGAGAACGAGCAGCTACGGCAGTCGTCGCAGGCGTTTGGGGAACTGGCGGAGCGGTTGAGTGTGGCGTTGAGGACCGCGACTCGCGTCAACAGACGGCCCGCGGCGGCCGCAGACGCCAGCGGCCGGCGCCGTGTGTTGGCGGAATCCTGATACCTGGGACTATCCGGCGGCCTTCCGGAGTGCTTGCGCGTCGGTTGCTGATTCGAACGTGCCAAGCGGCCCGATGGTAACGGCTGGCGCCTCGGAGAAACGCGCCTTTATCGCACGGCGAAGCATCAGCTCCGCCTCGAACATCTTCTGCTGGAGACTCTGCGCCACGGCATGGCGGTGCGGAGAGTCAGCCACGGCCTCGCGCAGCGGCGTGCCGGCGTTGTCGAGACCGTCGTGGAACTGACGTCGCACCCAGCCCTCGACATCCCCACCGTCGCGACGGGACGCGGCGGCCATGACGGCCCTCAGCAGGGTTTCGGCGTAGGCTTCGAACGCTGATGCCGCGTATTGGCTGAGCTCGCCGGCGGTCGCTCCACCCTTCCTGGCGACGCGTCCACGGACTCGCTCCACCAGTACGCCACAGGCGCGGCTGGCCTCGCCAAGGACTTCGCGTTCGATAATGTCATCTGGCATGACGTCTAAATTCCGTTAAATCTACCCCATTTACTCGGCCAGGGTCGGAAACCTTTTTGCGTGTCCGAAAGGTCCGTCCACCAGCCAGGTGTGCTAGAATCTGTGGTTTGCGGCTCCGACGAGTAGTCCTGCCGGCCCCTAAACCTGCTCCCGGGACACCCCGGTTGCTTTAGTGTTACAAGGATCGATCCAACTGTGGCCAGTCACGAATCCGCGCTGAAAGCGCACCGCCAGAACGTCAAACGTCGCGAACACAACCGCCAGCTTCGCACGCGGCTCCGAGGCGCCCTGCGGGACATCCGCGCAGCCGTCGACAGCAACGATCCCGGCACCGTGAACGACGCCCTTCGGCAAACGGTTTCTCTCGTGGACAAGATGGCCGCCAAGGGTCTCATCCACAGGAACACCGCCGGCCGCTACAAGTCCCGTCTCGCAGGACGCGTCGCCAAGCGCACCGCGGCGTAGTCATCTAATATCAGCGCTCGCGGGGCCCCACCCCCGCTCGCTCTCGCTCGGCCGCTTCGCGCCTCGCTCGGGCCGCGGGCGCTTCGACGCGTCAGCGGCGAGAGAGTTCCACGACCAGTCGCTCCAGCAGCACGCGACTATCTCCGCCTGAGCTCTTCAGGTCGAGATCCGTCCGAAACAGCGATTCCACGGCAGGCCGAATCCTGCGCGCGTCGACCACTGGCAGCTTCTCGCGCACAAACCACGCGAGCTGCCCGAGAATCATAAACGGAACCGCGCCAGAATCAAGCGCCAACCCGAGTTGTCGTAACGCCTCGGCTGTATCCCCGCGGGAAATCGCGTTGGTGACCGCCCAATCGTCCTGGGCAGACTCGGCGCTGACGACCTCGCGGGCATCGGCTGCCATGATGCGCGGCTTCCCCGCCGCGTACAGCAACAGGCGCTCGACGTCGCCGCGAAGGCGCGCGATGTCCGTACCCGCGCGCTCCGCGACCAGCCGTGACGCCGCCGGATCGATCTGCTGCCCGGCGTCAGTCACCGCCTGACGCACGAACTGTTCGGCCTGCCGCGCGACCTGCCGGAGATCGACTCTGGCATCCTTGCTGTCCTTCAATCCCCAGCACTCCACGATCGTGGCCTGCTTCTGCAGGGCCTTGTACAGGCGGCGCGTGCGGTCGACGTCAGACGCCAGAAAGATCAGGACTGTCTGCGGCTCCGGGCTGCTGACGTAGGCCTCGAGTGCGTCGACGTCCGGCAGAGGACCGGTGTCCTCGGGCTCGGGCGCGTCGCCGGCCTTCCCTTTTCGTCTGGGCTTCAGGAGCTTCTCTGCCCGCAGCACCACGACAACGCGACGCGCGGCCATCATCGGCAGCTGCCGGGCGGCCTCGACGATCGAGACTGCGGACGAGGACTTGTCAGTCGCGTAGATGCGTTCGAGGTTGAACGCACGCAGCTCGTCCTCGACGATGCCCGACAGATCGGCTGAAAGATGCGACATCTCCGCCTCATCGTCGCCGACGATGAGGTAGAGCGGGTCCGGCCTGCCCGCAGCGATCTGCTTCCGAACGGCCGAGGGGGTCGAGTTTGGCATGGGCTGCGTACCAGCTTGCCACGTTTGTGGAGAATCCGATATCGTGAGGCACGGCCCAATACTCCCCCTGCACCGCACACAGGAGAGGCGCATGAGCACGATCCTCGTCAACAGCACCGCAACCGATCGCGAACGTCGAGATCTGCTCTTCGGCGGGGCCATTTGCTACTACACGCCGAGAGCGACCGTGGCGGCGCTCCGCGACCATGCCTGGGACCTCATCACCGAGGGCTTCGGCGCGCTCTCTCCCACCCAGGCGCAGGAGCAGCTGCCGGTCGAGCAGTTCGTCGAACACATCGCGCCGCTCAAGCCGAAGTTCACGCATTCTCCGCGGGCCAAGGAGCTCCTGCGCGATCTGCTCGTCGACTTCGGCTGCGACCCCGAGACGACGTACTTCGACCTGCCCAAGCTCCGGGTTGTCACGCATTCGGGCTACCTCACCGCCGGCGTCGGGTACGCCTACAAGCCGCACCGCGACGTGTGGTACGCCGCGCCGATGTGCCAGCTCAATTGGTGGTTCCCATTGGTCGATATCGGGCCGGCCAACTCGCTCGCGCTTCATCCGCAGTACTGGGACAACCCGGTGCCGAACTCGTCCGACGGGTTCGATCCGTATGTGTGGAATGCCACCGGCCGCAAGGACGCCGCGAAGTTCATCCACGCCGACAACCGCAACCATCCGGCCCCGTCGGAACCGATTTCGCTCGACCACCAGACGCGCGTCGTGGGCCCGGCGTCATCGATGCTGATCTTCTCGGCAGCCCAACTCCATTCGACGGTTCCGAACACATCCGGGAAAACGCGCTACAGTGTGGACTTTCGCACGGTGTCGCTCGACGACCTCGCCTCCGGCCGCGGCGCCGCGAACATCGACAACCGCTCCACTGGCACGACGCTGCGCGACTATCTCCGCGCCTCGGACTTCACGCCGATCCCCGACGACCTGATCACGCGCTACGACGTCGGGTCCACACACCAGGGCCCCCTCGTGTTCCAACCGTCTGGCACGTGAGCGCACCGGCGCTCAGCTCGACGATCTTCACTTCCGGAACCGGCACGACGAAGCGCCCTCCCCAGTCGCGAATGTGCGCCATCTGCTCCCTGATCTCCCGCTCGAGGTTCCACGGCAGGATGAACAGGTAGTCAGGCCTGGTCTGACGTATGGCATCGGGATGGAGAATGGGTAGACGGCTGCCTGGGAGGAACTTGCCCTGCTTGTAGGGGCTGCGGTCGACGGTGTAGTCGATGACGTCCCGACCCACGCCGCAGAAGTTCAAGCAGCGTGTTGCCCTTCGCCGGCGCACCGTAGCCCACGATCGTCTTTCCCTGATCCTTGGCGTCCACGAGGAACGCCAGAAGCCTGCGCTTGATCTGCCTGACCTGATCGTTCGAACCGGGAATACGGCTCCAGACTGTCGAGCCCGGCGCGTTGCTCCTGCTCGAGGAGCGAGGCGACCGCAGGACACACCACATGCGTCGTGTTGTCCGCGTGCGCCGCGAAAATCCGCAAGCGACCCTCCGTGCGTCGGCAGCTGCTGGACGTCGAACACGCGCAGCCCGTGCGCGGCGAATATCCGCACCACGGTCAGGAACGAGAAATAGGAGAAGTGCTCGTGGTAAATCGTGTCGAACTGATGCTCCACCATGAGCCGCAGGAGATGCGGGAACTCCATCGTGATGACTCCGTCGGGCTCGAGCACGATCTGCATCCCGCGGACGAAATCACTGAGGTCCGGAACGTGAGCCAGAACGTTGTTCCCCACGAGCAGATCCGCCCGGCGCCCCTCCCCTGCCAGCACCGTGGCGGTCTCCGTGCCGAAAAAACGCACCAGCGTGGGGATTCCACGCGCCTCGGCGACATGCGCCACATTTCGCGCCGGCTCGACGCCCAGTACCGGGAATGCCCCTGCCGGCAAAGTACTGAAGGAGATAGCCGTCGTTGCTCGCCAGCTCGACGACCAGCGTCGACGAATCGAGGCCGAACCGTGAGACGACCTCCTCCGCGTAGGTCCGGGCGTGGTCGAGCCAGCTTTGCGAATAGGACGAGAAATAGGCGTAGTCGCCAAACATGCGCTCGGGAGACTCGATCTCCGGCAGCTGCACCAGCCAGCACTGGCTGCAGACGAAGGCGTGCAGCGGAAAGAACATCTCGCCCTGCGACAGTTGCTCGGGCGACAGGTAGGAGTTCGCGAGCGGCGAGAGCCCCAGGTCGCAGAAGGATTGCTCGAGCCGAGCCCCGCAGTGGCGACAGGTCCCTCCGTCGATCACGGCTCGCGACCCGCGGTCGGACCCCAGGTCTTCCACGGCGCCCGCCCGGTGCTCCAGAGCTCCTCGAGGTAGGCTTTGTCCCGCATCGTATCCACCGCGTGCCAGAATCCCCGATGCTGAAACGCGACGAGCTCGCCGTCGCGTCCCAGGCTGTCCATCGGGCCAACCTCCCAGATCGTGTCGTCGCCGGACACGTAGTCGAGGGCACGGGGCGATGCCACGAAAAAGCCGCCATTCACCCACGTGCCATCGCCGCGCGGTTTCTCTTCGAACCGGGCCAGACAGTCGTCTGCGATGCTGAGCACGCCGAACCGTCCGGGCGGCTGGACCGCGGTCACGGTGACGAGCTTCTTGCGCTCGCGATGAAACGCGATGGAGGCGCTGATGTCCACATCGCTCACGCCGTCGCCGTACGTGAAACAGAAATCGTCGTCGTCCAGAAATGCGCGCGCGCGCTTCAGGCGTCCACCCGTCATCGTGGCCTCGCCCGTATCGAGCACCGTGACGCGCCAGGGTTCGGCGGTGGCCGCGTGCACGTGCATCGTGTTGCTCGCCAGGTCGAAGGTGACGTTCGACATGTGCAGGAAGTAGTTGGCGAAGTACTCCTTGATGATGTAGCCGCGATAGCCGAGGCAGATGATGAAGTCGGTGATGCCCGCCTGGGAGTACAGCTTCATGATGTGCCACAGGATCGGCCGACCGCCGATCTCGATCATGGGCTTGGGGCGAAGGTTCGATTCCTCGCTAATCCTCGTGCCCCGGCCACCGGCGAGAATGACAGCCTTCATCGTCTCGGAATCTCCATGGCTCGTCGTTGTTCAGCGTCGGGGTTCAGCGTCGGGGTTCAGCGTCGGGTCAACGTCGGCGCAGCAGGTCCCGGACCACGGCGCACACCCGATCGACCTGGCTCTCTTGCAGCAGCAGCGCCGACGGCAGACTGAGGCCGCGCGGGCCGAGGTCGTACGACACCGCATTTCTCTCCCGCGCCGGAACGGCATCCGGCGTGCCGGCAAACGCGGGCAGGGAGCTCAGCGGCGGAAAGAAGGGACGCGTATCGATCTCGTGCCGGTCGAAGTGATCCATCATCTGACGGTTGTCGAGCCCGTAGGATCGATCGACGATCATGGTCACCATCCAATAGGCATTGAAGGTCCCCGGCGGCTCGACGTTGAGCGTCAGGCCCGGCAGATCCGCAAGTCGCTGCCGATACCAGGAGAAGATGTCGCGCTTGCGGGCGATGAGCTCCTCGAGGCGTTCGAGCTGCGCAAGGCCAAACGCCGCCTGCAGTCCGCTCATCTTGTACTTGTAGCCTACCTCGGCGGTCTCGAAATGGCGGTAGCTTTCGGGTGTTCGGCAGTGGTCGCGCAGAAACGCGCTCCTCTCGTACAGATCGGTCCGATCGGTCACGAGCATCCCACCTTCACCGGTCGTCACCGTCTTGGTGCCGGTGAAGCTGAACGCAGCCACGTCGCCGAAACTCCCCGCCTTGCGCCCGTCGCGTTCTGCGCCGATCGCCTGCGCGGCGTCCTCGAGGATCGGAATCCCGTGCCGCGCGGCCTCGTCTCGAATCGCCGGCATGTCAGGGATGCCGCCGTACAAGTCGACGACGATAATCGCCCGTGTGCGGGGGGTGATGTTTTGCGCGATCGACTCGGCGGTCACACACCAGGTGGCCGGATCCACGTCGGCGAAGACCGGCGTCGCGCCACCGTAGCAAATGGGCGCGGCCGTCGCGGCCCATGTGGCCTCGGGCACGATGACCTCGTCGCCCCGACCAACGCCCAACGCCAGGATCGCGAGGTGCAAGGCCGCGGTACCGTGTGGCACGCCGATCGCGTGCTTGACGCCCACGTGCTCGGCGAAGGCACGCTCGAAGCGGCGCAGCGACTCGCCGGCGTGACCGTACCAGTCGCTGGCCGCCGCCGCCGCGACGTAGGACACTTCGCGCTCGGTCACCCATGGACCTGCGACTGGAATGCGCGTGCCGGGCGTAACGCTCACCGTTGTCTCCCTTGCTCTGAACTGTACCTCGCGCGTGAGTCACTTGAGTTGGCTCACCGAGCGGGTGGCGCCCGGCGGGGCCGCCCCGCCCGCCGCGCAGGCGCCACTCCCGTCGACACGGGCCTTTGGCGCCCCCTGGCCCGGGGTCCCCGCCGCGCGTGCTGTGCGCGGTGGGGTGGCCGCGGGTGGGGCTGCCGGGTGACCCGCCGTCGCCCTTCGGGCTCTGGCGAGGTCTCGCCGAAGCGCTCCGCGCGAAGGCGGACAGGACCCGCGATCGCGTCAACTCAAGTGACTCACGCTACGCCTCCTCCGCCACCGTCGGCGGAGCTGAGCGACCTGCACCCATGGACAGCCGACGATCTCCAGGCCGGCGCTGAGCGCACCCCTGGCCAGGCGGCCGGGCCGAATGTCCACGCCGATGGCTCGGAGGTGCGTGCGTTGGAAGTCCCAGAAGGCCTGGCTCTTCTTTCCAGAGAACACATCCTTGAGCCATGTTGCACCAAGACCGCGATAGAACTCGGACGACACCTCTGCCGAATGACGCGCGAACTCCTCGGGACTCAGGAGCGCGCGGCCGTACTGCTCGGCGGTGACAAAGCGCCCGAGCGCCCACGTATTGAGGCGACCGGCGTCGTCCATGATGGCGCCGGGCTGGTCGCGGCTGAAGCTGAGCACCTGGTGCACGAAACCGAAGTCTCGATCCGCCAGGATGCGGAAGGCGACATCCAAATCGAAGAAGAACCGGTTCTCGGGAAAGAAACGCGGTGACGCGCTCCTCACGACGTCGGCGCGATAGAGAACCGTGGACGGCGTGCCGAACGGACAGGCCGTGTCGAGCAGCTGCCAGCGCAAGGCCTCGCGGCCCGGAAAGACCGACCGCTCGACGGGTACGCCGAAACAGTCGGGCCTCACTCCCATGAGGCGGTAGGCGCTCACGAGCCCCACGCTCGGGTGCTCGTCCGCCAGTGCGGTCATGCGCTCGAGGCACTCGGGGACAATCCAATCGTCCGAGAACACCATCTTGCAGTACGTCGACCGAGGGGAAATCTGCCGGAGCGCGAAATTGAAGTGGGTGGCTTGCGGCAGGAATTCAGGTGGGCGCACGACCCGCATGCGGGAATCGGTGGCGGCCAGGTCGCGGGCAATCTCGCCGGATCGATCGGTGCTGTGATTGTCGCACACGATGTACTCGAGCTCCTGGTGAGACTGCGTCAGAACGCTCCTGATGGCCTGCTCGATGTACGGGTCGTCGTTGTGCACGGGTGTGATCACGCTGACGAAAGGCTGGCTCATCGCGTTCGTTAGATCCCTTCATGGCAGGACGCACCGGCTGCTCAAATGGTCGCCACAGAGCGGCGCCAACGCAGCGTGGGATCCAGCCGCCCGTGCTTCAGATGCCCTTCGATCCGCTCGAGACGCACGTAGTGGGCAAGTTTCTCGCTCGTCAAGCCATGACGGACGAAGCTCGCGTAGAGCTCCTCGACCCCCTTGCGGACCGTCCATTCGGTCGTGAATCCGGGGATGTGCGCGCGAAGCTTCTCGCAGCTGACGCGGTAACACCGCGGGTCCGGCCCACCACCGTCCAGGTACTTCACCGTGCATCCCGGCACCGTCTCCTGCACGATCCGGGCGACGTCGCGGATCTGGTAGTTCTCCTCGGAGCTGCCGACGTTGAACGCCTGATTGTGAGTGGCGTCGCGCGGCGCGTCGAGCACGGCCAGGAATGCCCGCGAGATATCCCGAACATGAACGAGAGGACGCCAGGGGGTGCCGTCGCTCTGGATGGCGACTTCTCCCGTGGCATAGGCAACGCCAGCGAGGTTGTTCACGACAAGGTCAGCGCGCAGCCGCGGAGAGGCGCCATAGGCCGTGGCGTTCCGCAGGTAGATCGGACTGAACGAGTCGTCTGCCAGCGCGGCGAGATCGGCTTCTACGAGCACTTTCGACGTCCCGTAGGCCGTAACCGGGTTGAACGCCGCGGTTTCATCCAAGAGGGCATCGCCTGCCGCACCGTACAGGCTGCAGGACGATGCGAAGAGGTACTTCGGCACGCCGGCAGCCTTGGCAACTCGGGCCAGACTGACGCTGCCACGATGATTGATGTCATAGGTACAGGACTCGTCCAGGCACCCGAGCGGATCGCTGGATAGCGCCGCCAGGTGCACGACGGCGTCGAATCCGCGAAGATCTCCTGGCTCGACGTCGCGAATGTCCTTACGAATCGAGGCAACGGCCGGCGCGTCCGGACCGAAGTCCGAGCCCTCGTAGAGATACGTGTCCAGTCCCGTCACCTCGTGCCCCGCGTGAGCGAGCACTTCCGTCATGACGGAGCCGATGTAGCCGTGATGTCCGGTGACCAGTACCTTCATGCGTAATCTAGAAAGACTCCAGGATCGCGCTGACCACCGTTCTCGCAAACTCCGAGGCCAGCCGTTCCATGGCGTTCACGTTCTGACCGAGAAACGCGTTCGGGTCGGTCGCCGTCTGCGTCGTGGTGACGTCGTACTGCTCGGTGAACACCATCTGCGGGTTCTGCCAGAGCACCTTGTCGGTCTTGAGATCGCGAAACTCGATCTTCGCGACGAGCGTGACCGCGTAGCGCGTCGCCTGCTGCTGGTCGTTGAACGCCGCCGGCGCGACCGCCACCCCCTGGATCTCGCCGATCAGGACCGCGTCGACTCCCTGCCGATCCGGCTTGACCTCGTACCGCCCGCGCCCGATGAGCTCCGCCTGGACCTTCGCCGTGATCTTCTGCTCGATCTCGAAGACCGGCGTGCTATTGCCGAACATCGGCACGCCGATGATCTTGATGTGCGCCGGCAGGAACGCGCCGCGGCCGGAAAGGGAGTAGCCGCAGCCGGATAAGGCGACCAGTGAGAGTAGGAGAAACACGGGAAATCGTCGGTAGAAGATGCCGAAGCGTCCACGAGCGGGTGGCCGCGGACGGGGCCGCCCCACCCGCCGCGCAGGTGCCTCTCCCGTCGACACTGCTTTTGGCACCGAGGACGGGTGGGGCTGTCCGCGGACAGGACCCGCATCACACGCTTTCGTAGATATCATCCGTGAGTCTCTGCAACTGACTAGACTAGAACCCATCTCATAAACCAGAAGACAGGCTGAACGCGCCGCCGGCCACGGTTCACGATCAACACGATGATTCGATGAACACGAAGAAAATCTCTCTTGGGATCCATCGTGACCATCGTGTCATCGTGCCCATCGTGTTTGTTACGTGATGTCGTGACACATTTATGAGACGGCTTCTAACTCGCTACGATACTGACAAGCCGCGAGCCTGGTGCCCCGGCAACAACGATCTTTCGCACCGTCTTGCCTTCCACGTGCTTCATGACGAGCGGATCGGCCAGCGCCAGCTCTCGCAAGGCATCATCGGTGGAATCGGCTGGAACCGTCAAACGCGTGCGCAGCTTCCCGTTCACCTGCACCGGCACGACGATCTCGTCGGCCTTGGCCACGGCCTCGTCGAACGCCGGCCAGCCGGCCGCAACGATGCCTCCCGTGTGGCCGAGGTGCTCCCAGAGCTCTTCGCACATGTGCGGCGCGAAGGGCGACAACATCAGGACGAGCGCCTCGATCGATTCCTCGAGCACGGCCAGCGTCGCGGCACGGGCATCTCCCGCGCGGTTGCAGAAGGCGTAGAGGTCGTTGACGAGCTCCATCTGCGCCGACACCGCCGTGTTCAGGTGAACCCGGGGGTCCAGATCCAGTGTCACGCGCCGGATGGTGTCGTGCGTCTTCCGTCGCAGCGCCCGCTCCGCATCGTCCAGTGACAAGCCGTGGAACGACGGAATCTCCCTGCCGCGAATCGTATCGCTCACCTGGTCGACGAGCCGCCACACGCGCGCCAGGAAGCGGAAGCTGCCCTCGAGCCCGGCGTCCGTCCACTCGATCTCTTTCTCGGGTGGCGCAACGAACATCACATAGAGGCGCAGCGCGTCGGCGCCGTACTTCTGGATCATGTCATCGGGATCGACGACGTTGCCCTTGGACTTCGACATGACCTGGCCGTCCTTGAGCACCATCCCCTGCGTGAGGAGGCGCGTGAACGGTTCGTTGATCGCGGTCATGCCGAGATCGCGGTACACGCGTGCGAAGAAGCGCGAGTAGATCAGGTGCAGGATGGCGTGCTCGACGCCGCCGCTGTAGAAGTCGACGGGGCCCCAGTACCCGACCTTGTCCGGATCGAACGGCAGATCGGCGTTCTTCGGATCGCAGAAGCGATAGAAGTACCACGAGGAATCGACGAACGTGTCCATCGTGTCCGTCTCGCGCCGGGCCGGCCCGCCGCACTCGGGGCACGTGGCGTTGACGAACTCCGGTATCTGCGCGAGCGGCGAATCACCTCGTCCGCTGAATTCCACGGTCTTCGGCAAGAGCACCGGGAGGTCGTCGGCTGGGACCGGCACCATTCCGTCTTGCTCGCAATAGAGGACCGGAATCGGCGTCCCCCAGTACCGCTGGCGTGAGATGCCCCAGTCCTTGAGACGATACTGGACCGTCCCCTCGCCAATGCCGCGCTCGGCCGCCACCGCCGTCATCTTCGTGATCGCGTCCTCTGATGAGAGCCCGTCGAACTCGCCAGAGTTCACCAGGCTTCCGGGACCATCATAGGCTGCGGTCATCGACTCGGGATCCAACGCCCCACCGGTCTCTCCGTAACCTCCGCGAACCTCGTGAACCCCCTGAACCACGATCGTGATCGGCAAGTTGTACTTGCGCGCGAACTCGAAGTCGCGCTGATCGTGCCCCGGCACACCCATGACCGCGCCCGTGCCGTACTCGCCGAGCACGAAGTTCGCGACCCAGACGGGCACGGGTCTCTTCGTGAACGGATTGATGGCCGTCCTGCCCGTATCGAATCCCTCTTTCTCGATCTCGCCCGTCATCCGCGCCGTACGGTCCTGCGCCTGAAACCGCTTCAGCGTCTCGTCCAGGCCGGTCTGTGCTCCACTCGCGGCCCATTGCTGCACGAGCGTATGCTCGGGCGCGAGCAGCAGAAAATTCGCACCGTAGATGGTGTCGATGCGGGTGGTGAAGACTTCGATCGTATCGTGCTCGCTGCTCGCGCTCGCTCGCGCTTCAAGCTCGGAAGCCCGTATCTGCGTCGAACCGTCAGCCGCGAGCTGCGAGCCGCCAGCCGCGTCATGCGCGAGCGCGAACCGTACACGAGCCCCCTCCGACCTCCCGATCCAGTTCCGCTGCATCGTCAGGACTTTTTCCGGCCAGCCCGGCAACCGGTCGGCGGCTTCGAGCAGCTCGTCGGCGTAGTGGGTGATGCGGAAGAACCACTGCTCGAGCTCGCGCGTCGTGACCGGCGTGCCGCACCGCCAGCACCCGCCGTCGACGACCTGTTCGTTGGCGAGGACGGTGTTGCAGCTCGGGCACCAGTTGACGTTCGACCGCTTGCGGAACGCGAGATCGCGTTCGAGCATCTTCAGGAACAGCCACTGGTTCCAGTGGTAGTAATCCGGCAGGCAGGTCGCGATCTCCCGCTCCCACGCGTAGCTGATCCCGATGCGCTGGAGCTGTCCCTTCATGTGGGCGATGTTCTCGAGCGTCCACGCCTCCGGGTGCATGCCGCCTTTGATCGCGGCGTTTTCGGCGGGCAGACCGAACGCATCCCATCCAAACGGGTGCAGCACGTTGAATCCGCGCATGCGCTTCATGCGCGCGACAACGTCGCCGATCATGTAGTTGCGGACGTGTCCGACGTGCGCGTGGCCCGAGGGGTAGGCGAACATTTCCAGGCAGTAGAATTTCGGCCTGGGGTCGTCCTCAGTGACTTCGAAGGTGACGGTCCCGCCGCCAGCGTTCCTGCCATTTCTTCTCGATTGTCTGGGGTTTGTAGTCGGGCACGATCCTCTGATTATAGTGCACGCCAGAAGGGTGTCAGCTCCGAGCGGGCCAGTGCCGCCGCGCGCGCGCCGCGCGGCGCGGCAGCGTCGGCGACGGGTGGAGCCGTGGATCCTTCGAGCACCGCGATTGACGCGTCGAGGCACGCCGCGAGCGCCCTGAGCTCGTAGCCACCTTCGGTGGCAAGCGCGATCGCGCCGTGCCGCGACGCCACGTCGCGCAAGTGCCCTACGACGGCGGCGTAGCCATCGGTCGTCATCCGCATCGACGCGAGCGGGTCGCGCTCGTGCGCGTCGTACCCGGCCGACACCAGCACAAGCTCCGGCCGGAATTCGTCCAGCACGGGTCCAACGATGACGCGGTGCACCAACGCGTAGTCGGCGTCGCCGGATCCGGCCTCCATCGGAACGTTCACCGTGAAGCCGCGGCCGTCGCCGGCGCCAATCTCGTCCGCCGCGCCCGTACCCGGATAGAAAGGAGACTGGTGCGTCGAGACGTAGAGCACGCGTGGGTCGGCGAAGAACATCGATTGCGTCCCGTTGCCGTGGTGCACATCGATATCGACGATGGCAATGCGCTCGAGGCCGCGGGCGAGCATGGCCGCTGCGGCGACGGCGACGTTGTTGAACAGGCAGAAGCCCATCGCCCGATCCGGCTCCGCGTGGTGGCCCGGAGGACGCACCAGCGCAAAGGCCGGCTCGCGCTCGGCGACTGCGTGCTCCGCCGCCTGAATCGACGCCCCCGCCGCAAGCCGGGCGATGTCGCAGGAGTCGGGCGAGGTGAACGTGTCCGAGTCGAGCATGACGGACTGGCCGGCCGTCGCGGCCATCCGCTCGACGTGGGCCGGCGTGTGCACTCGCAACAGCTCGTCGTCTGTGGCCCGCCGTGGAGCCACCGTGTGACCACCGCGAACAGCCCAGCGGTGTGCAACACCATCGAGCACGTGCGCTCGTTCGACGCGCTCGGGATGCCCTGGAGGTGTGACGTGACGCCCGAAGACCGGCGAGGCGACCAGAATCATGGCGAGCCGCCCCATCCGCAAGTGGGACTCATGAAATTGTCGACTTCATCTTGCACGACCGCATAAACTGTGTAATATAGCGGCAAAAGTATAGTTCGAACCTCGGACGAAACGTCGTCCAGCAAGGCAAGAGTGGACCAGCCATGATTCTCACCAACCCCGCGAGCTCCGCCCTTCAGCTGAGACTGCTCATCGTCGATGACGACATCGGCTTGCTGGACGCCATGAAAAGGTCGCTGCGCGAGTCGGTCCAGACGGTCGTGGCGTGCGATTCGTTCGAACGGGCGCGCCAGACGCTCAAGGATCAGTCGTTCGACGCGCTGATTACCGATGTCCGGCTGGGGGCGTTCAACGGGCTGCAGCTGGCAGTCATGGCTCGGGACATGTACCCGAACATGCGGCTGATCGTGTTCTCGGGGTTCGACGATCCGGTCCTGAGGGCGGATGCGGAGCAGATCGGTGCGACCTACCTGGTCAAGCCGGTCGTGAGCGGTGAGCTGCTCAAGTTGCTGGATCCAAGGCCGACCAACTAGTCAAGCAGCATTCACGTGTCCACGGTTGGCAGCGCCGGTTGGATCGAGACCGGCGCTGCGAGGTAACGAAGGAACGGAGTCAGCAAAGGCTGTCGAGCTGCGGGCTGCCAGCGGTCCGCCGGCCTACGGCCGGCTGACGGCCCGAGCACGAGTACCGGAGGCGCAAGCCGGTGGTGGTTCCGATCGGCTTGTGCCTCCGGTACTCGCGACTCTGGCCGCCCGCGCGAAGCGCGGGCCGCTGGCAGCCGTACGCAACTCCTACTGGTCCTACCTGCCCGGGAACTCTCCGTTTCTTCGTTACCTCGCGGCGCGCTGAGATGCACGCGCCGCCCCGAAATGACACGCCGCAGGCGATCGGCCTTCACGAAGGCCGCGACCAGCCTACGATAAAGCTACGGCGGTCCGCCGAAGCCTTGGCGAAGGCGGAAGCTCACGAGGCTCGCGAAGGATTCACTGGTGAAGGTCGACCGTGTTGGCTTGAAGTGACGCGCCGAGCGCCGGCGGACCCCAGCCTGGAATTGGTTCTGAACGCTTACATTTAGGCGTCAGGCGGACGCAGCCATCCGACTCGGGGCGGGTGGTCCCTGTCCAGCGACGTCCCGGCTGTTTGCTGCGGATCGGAACTGCTGAAACGGCATGTGGCACTGGTACTTTCGGAGGAAGCCCAGGAACCGCTTGTAATCGTCGGCCGGCATGTTGAATAGCTCGACCATTACTTTGTAGTTCCCCGACGTCCGTTCCAGTCCCTTCCGCACCACCGTTCGGAGATCGTCGCGCGTGAGATCACGCGCCATGAACGGCGCGTACACGCACGACCAGAACGATTCCCCGCCGTTGACCATCCGCTCGAACAGCATGTCGGCGGCAGGACGTGTCGTTTGCGCGACCGGGACAGGCTGCGCTGCCGGCGTGGACCGCAGCACCTCGAGCGGCAGGTCGTCGCGTCCGATCTCGCCGTTTTTCGCCCTCACGACCAGCCGCTCGACAACGTTTTTCAGCTCCCGCACGTTGCCCGGCCACGCGTGCTCGTAAAGCGTCTGCAGGGCTTCGGCGGAAATGGCCGGGGACTCGACCTGGTACTGCTTCGCGAACTGGTCGAAAAAGAACTTCAGCAAGACCGGGATGTCTTCGACGCGATCCCGAAGCGGAGGCACCCGGATGTGGATGACGTTCAGTCGATAGTAGAGGTCCTCGCGAAACGTCTTGTTGGCGACGCTCTCGACCAGCACCCGGTTCGTGGCCGCTATCACACGAACGTCCACGCGGGTTTGCACCTGGTCGGATCCGACGCGTTGGATTTCGCCCGTCTCGAGGAATCGCAGGAGAAGCCCCTGCATGCGGGGACTCGTCTCACCCACCTCGTCCATGAACACGGTGCCCCGATGCGCCTGTTCGAACGCTCCCAGCCGATCGCGATAGGCGCCCGTGAAGCTGCCGCGTACATGACCGAACAACTCGGTCTCGAGCAGCGTCTCGGTCAGAGCAGCGCAGTTGACCGTCACCAGCTGCGCCCGGCTGCGCGCGCTGGCCGCATGGATCAAGCGGGCGACGATCTCCTTGCCCGCGCCGCTCTCACCCGTGACGAGAACCTTCGCGTCGCACTTGGCCGCGTAGTGGATCTCTTCCTGGAGGGTGAGCATGGCGGGACTAGCGCCGACGAGCCGGGTGGGTTGCATAAGCGACTAAGTTGGCATCGGACGGAAGTCGCTTTTATAGCGCCCTTCTGGACATTCTGTCAAGGTTTCAGCGCGAAAGTGTGCGGATCTCGCACACCCGGATGGGCGACGCCCTCGGAGGTCAGCTCGGCGCTTCTCTACTTGACGCAATACTTTTGGAGTCAGGCAGGCTGACTCTTGTCCCGAATTCGCCAGCGCATAGTCCTTTCAACCACAATAGCATGCGAATCGTGCTGGCACGCGCGTTGCCCTGCGGGGCCCTGTGAACGCAGCTTCCGCTTTGGATACCCCGCTCCGAACGCCCGTTTCCCATTCCCCCAGCCTCGTTTCGCCAACCGATGCCGCGGCCAAGCCGTCGTCACCCCGCATCGTTGCCATTGGGGGGGGCACTGGTCTCCCGGCGGTCCTCGAGGGCCTCTGCGCGCATGCCCGGGACTCGTCCGGAGTGGATGGGGCCGACACCGTCACGGCAGTGGTCACGGTCACCGACGACGGTGGGAGCTCGGGTCGCCTGCGGCGTCAGTTTGGCGTGCCGCCTCCCGGAGACATCCGCAACTGCCTCGCGGCACTCGCGAGCCCGGACTCGCCCCTCCGAACGCTTCTACAACATCGTTTCGACACCCTGGAGGGACCGCAGGGCCATCCGCTTGGCAACCTGCTGCTCACCGCGCTCACGCAGATTACCGGGGACTTCGCCGAAGCAGTGAACCGTCTCGGCGACATCGTCGGCCTGAGGGGGCGGGTGCTCCCCACGACGGGCGAGAACGTCGTGCTGCAAGCCCAGATGGAATCGGGACAGCAATTGACCGGTCAGACGAGCATCGTTGGAGAACGCGGCAGAATATGCCGCCTGAAACTCCAGCCGAGTCCGCGTCCCCTCCCGGACGTCCTCCGCGCGCTCGTCAATGCGGACGGCATCGTGGTCGGGCCTGGCAGCCTCTACACCAGCATTCTCCCCAACCTGCTCGTCGAAGGGATCGCATCGACGATTTACGGCGTCAACGCGACGCGAGTCTATGTCGCCAACCTGATGACCGAGCCCGGCGAGACGGACAACTACACGCTCGACGATCATCTGGAGGCCATTCGTCTCCACGCGGGATTCGACCTCTTCGACTACATCCTGGTGAACCGTCGCCCGATCGATGCCACCGCTGCGGCGCTGTATGCGGCGCAGGGTGCGAGACCGGTGAAAGTCGTCACGCCGCTGCAATGGGCGGGCACAGCGCAGGTGATCGAGTGCGACCTCGCCATCGAGTACGGTGCGCGGAAAATTCGGCATCAGCCGGCTTCCGTGGCGCGAGCGATTCGGGCGCTGGTTCGGGCGGGACGCGCGTAGGCCGCACTCCAGGGACCGCGTACCTGGGCGTGTCAGCTCGTCTTGACGACGTTCTTCCCCGCGTGCTTGGCGGCCATGAGCGCATGGTCCGCAGCCCCGATCAATTCCTCCTCAGTCTGAGTCGGCCCAAGAAAGCCGACGCCCACGCTCACGGTCATGCGGGCAGGACCTGTGGAGCGATCGTTCCTCGATGCCGCGCCTGATCCGCTCGGCAATCTGCACCGCCACATGTCGGGTCGCGCCTGGCATCACGATCGCGAACTCTTCCCCTCCATATCGGGTGCACAAATCGAAGATGCGTACGCCTCGGCGGAGGAGATTGGCGACGTCGCGCAGGGCGCGATCGCCCTCGAGGTGACCGTACGTGTCGTTGATCCGCTTGAAGTCGTCGATGTCCACCATGAGCAGGGCCAGATCCTGCTGCTGGCGGCGCGCGCGCTGGACCTC
This sequence comes from uncultured Acidobacteriota bacterium, assembly GCA_963776315.1. Lineage (GTDB taxonomy): Bacteria > Acidobacteriota > Vicinamibacteria > Vicinamibacterales > 2-12-FULL-66-21 > DATBJJ01. The sequence continues at coordinate 449,263 of CAVZMJ010000014.1, read as the reverse complement.
TGCCTGTATCTGGGTCTCGAAGTACCTGCGGTTGTAGAGACCCGTCACGGGGTCGACCGTCGCCGCGCGGGCCAGCTCGTCGAGGTTCTCGGAGACGCGGTGCCGGGCGAGGGCGAGAGCGGCCGGCGCTCCCAGTAGGCGCGCAGACGCGAGGTCGCGGGACTCGAAGGCCTGACCGTCCGCGCGGTCGGTGAGAACAACCACCGCAAGGCATTGCCCCGAGGCCACGAGCGGCACGACCATGTACGAGTTGGTCCGGTAGCGTAACCGCTGCGCCGCAGCCTCCGAGTGCATGATCGCTGCGCGCCCCGCCACAAACGCCTGGCCGATGACCCCCTGGCCCGGCTGAATGCGCACATGGTCGACGATCGCGTGGGGGTAACCGTGAGTTGCGCGGATGGCGAGCGCGTGCTCGGTCTCGTCGTATGTCGCAAACGCCGCCGTCTGCGCGCCGACTTCCCTCGCGATCGCGCCCAGAATGCAGCGATGCGTCGTGCCCACGTCCGAAATGCGGGTGAGGCGGCGCACGAAAGCATAGAGGCGCCTGTGCAACGCGGCCAGGTGGCGCTCGTCGTCCAGCCTCACGGCCGCCTCGAGTCGGCGGCCGAACCGATCGACGAGACCCTCCAGGCCCGGAACGGTGTTCCACCGATTGGCGCTGCCGGGCAACATGAGGAGCCATTCACGACTCCGGAGGTGTCCGGCCAGCAGCCCCGTCCACGGCAGTCCCGCTTGATCCGTCACTTCGGCGCCCGAGCTCTGCGGCCAGCCGCCCGCCGGCGTCCGGAACCGTGGAGCCTCGGCCACCGGCCGGGGCGGGAAGGCCTCTGCCTCGAAGCGCCAACCGGCCCGATCGCGGGACAGGAGCGCCACCGGCACTCCAAGCGCACCCGCAGCGTCGTCAAGCAGACCCTGGAGCGCCCGGCTCAGGCCAACAGGACTCTCGTCCGTGTGCGATGCCATATCGGGTGTTTGACCCAAATCGAGTGCGGCCACGCTTTCCATCAGTGGAGAACCGGACCCCATTCCGGAGTAAGAGGGCACTTCAAGCTGAACAGTTTTAGCACGCGACGTGCCATGGATGGTGCTCAAAAATGGGTAAACCAACCCCAGGCATTTCTCCAGCGTTCGCGCGTGCCCGACAGCGAGCACAAGAGCCGCTAACGAAAGTGCAACAATTCCGGTCCGACCTCAGGAAAGAAGTCAGCCCAGCAGCTGGCTTTTGTAGTCGCCCGGAATGACCACGGGTTTCGGCATTGACATGAATTGGTGAGTTTTTCCCAACGTTGGGCACTGGCATGCTGACGGAACAGCGATTGCAAAACCGGTGGGAGGACTTGCTATTTTTGACGAGAGGCTGAGGCTGACATGGAAATCCGGTTCATTTCATCGCTGACCGCTGACGACGAGAACATGTTCGCCCCTGCGCTCCTCAAGGCCGTTGGAACGCTCCTCGACCAGCTCCCCATCGCCTATACGATGCGGATCGAGACCACGGGGGAACAGGTGTATCAGCACACGCACGCGCTTCCCGAGCGCGCCGAGTCGCCTGCTGAGTCGTCGTACGGAGCCAACGGATCCAAGGCCAAGTACTTTCCCGGGAGGCCGGCGTCGGTCGAGAGTCATTAGGGGCACACGCCCTGGTCCGGGCACACTGGCGTAATCTATTTCCATGGCCAAGCTGCTGCTGCTGTCGTGCGTCATCGCCATCATCGCGATCCCGATGGTGACGGCTCGCGTCAAGAGTCCCCGGCGCGGACTCCAGTTGACGCTGATCCTGATCTCGGCTTTCAACCTGTTCTACGTGTTCGCCGTCCGCTACATCTACCCTCGCCTCTGACTCGCCCCCGCGCGGCTCCCTGCGGGCCGCGCGCTCGAACGGAGGGATCCTGGAGATCGTATTCCGGGTGTGTCAACGCGCTCGCTGCGTGGGCTGGCCGCAATGCAGCTGACCTGCTACACGCCGAGTACGTTGGTTTCCGTAAACAACTTGAGGAGACGGCTGAAGCTCAAGACCGCCGCTGGTCCGGCGAAATAGATGGCAGGCCTTGAAACCTGTCGTGTGGCTTCGGGGGCATGGTGAGTGCGTGGGATGCTGGGCAGCCGCGGGAAGCTGTCGTCCAGCCACCGAATCAATCGCGAAAGCAGGCGCCCTCGCTGATCATCGGTTGAGAAGACGTGGTCGGCGCGGGTATAGAACTCGACCTCGATTTCGTCGCGGTACCCGAACGTGTCGTGGAACTGTTTCCGATAGTTGTAGGAACCGTCCTCGTTGACGGTATAGACGAACAACATCTTCAGCGACCGAGCGCTGAGCTTCGCGAGGTCGGCGGCAAACTGCTGACGTGTTGGATAGTCGCGCTCGAAGACCTCTGGCACATCGTCCAGATCGGGCAGCGGCCGTTCGCCCAGGAGCCGGGCCACTCGGACGCGCATGAATCGACGCCAGCGCGCCGGCTGCGCATTGCGGACCGTGCAGAAGCGAAGCCAGAAGCCCGGATTGCGATACGTGTAGCCGTCGATGAAGATCGCGCCCACGACTCGGCTGTCTTCAAGCGCGGCCCGATGGGCGCTGTCGACTCCCGAGCAGAGTCCAACCAGGACGAAGCGGTCAACGCCTCTCTTTTCGAGGAAGTCCATCGCCTCTCGGGTGTCGAGCGTCGCCCGTTCCAGATCTGTGCCCCCGCCGCGCCGCGGCGTGCTGTCGCCGAAGCCAGACAGATCGAACCGTAGCGACCGGAATCCGCTGCCAGCCAGCCTTCGCGCGAATTCCACGTAGAGCCGGTTCGGACCGACGCGGTGATTCAGGCCGATGTTCGAGAACAGTAACGCCGGAGCTCCTGGTCTGATGGCATCACTCGGCGGCTCGGTGAGGATCCCCACGAGCCCTCGATGAGACCCGAACGTGTGCACGCGTTCGGTCAAGCCGCTCGCCTCGTCAGGACAGTCGCCATTGCCTGGAGTACGCCGCTCGACACCAACAACATCGCGTCCTGTTGATCGAGCTGAGGCTCGGTGGCGACATGGCAGAACTCCGTCGATGAGTCACCTGACGCTGAAGCCTCCAGTCTTTCGCGGAGCCTGAGGTATTCGGGCCTTTCCTCGGACACGATAACCGCGACGTGCTGGGCGGCTGTCGGAGGCTGTGACGCAAGGTCAATCGCCCTAAGCTCGGCCTCCATCGTCTCGGAGAACGGCATGCCCAGGATGGCACCGCCGGATCCCGGCGCTGGAAGCGGCGGAGGGAATAGACACCGCGCAAACTGCCGCCGGTGGAGTCTCCGCAGCTGGTTCACGTACGCGGTACCGTCGACGACAGGCTCCCACAGCATGAGGTTGACGGCGTCGATGGGAGTGGACGCGGCCAGCGTCGCGCCAAGCCTCAGACCGACGACAGAAATCTTTTTCGCACCGGAACACTCCCGAAGGTCATCTCTCGCGGCGACAATATTCGCCCGCCACTCGGAAAGGGTACCTTCGCTGGACTCGCCGGCGGAATCCCCCGTCGCATAGTAGTCGAATCGAAGCACATGGAACCCCTCGCGAGCGAGCAGGGCCGCCAGCGTCCTCAATGCCATGTGCGATCGCATGTATTCCTGTGGCCCCGGCGGGCAGATTAGCACGCCATGAGCCCTCGGACGACCTGCGGGCGCATGGTATACTCCAAACAGGTGTCGCTCAGAGCTGCCGAAGAAGTGTGGCTCCGTGGAATCCATGACGACCTTTGCGACTCGCGTCCTAGAATCATATTCAATTCCTACGCCTTCTGCCAGCGGGCGATCGACCACCCCAATCGGGTGAGCCACACGGTAAAGTGGACTCAACTTTGCTGAAGTAGGACGGCTTGCCGTCCTGGGATCGGATACAGCAAGAACCGGTCAGCGCTCGGTGTGTCGACCTCGACACACGCGCACCCAAGCATCCATTTGGCGCCCGGGCTCTCGTTCGTTTGGACCCGCCGCCGGTACGCAGATCGGCTGATGACCACAGGAACCCGTCCCGGCGCGGACGCACTGACGGACGAAATCTCGTTTCTCAACCTGCCGACCGATCGCGACCGGACAGCGGCCCGCGAATACCGGCCGGCCGTCGAAACGATTCGTCTCGACGGCGACGTCACGAAACGGCTGGCGGAAGCCGCGTCGAAGGATGGCGCGACGCTCGCCGCGGTGCTCGTGTCCGCGGTCGAAGTCCTGCTGCACCGCCTGACCGGTCAGACCGACCTTGTCGTCAGCGTCAGGGTTGATCGATCGGAGGCTCGCACGAGCCCCCCCCCTGGTGCTCGGGACTGGCATCCCTGTACGGTCTCAGCTCTCAGGAACGCGTTCGTTTCGAGACCTGCTGAAGGCCACGAACCGCGCGGTGAACGAGCTTCCCGCCTGGGACTGCGCTGTCGATTCCACCGCGAGACTGGTCATCGACCTCGTCGACCTGTCCGTGTCGGTTGCTCGGACAGGCGCGGCGCTGAGTATCGCGTGCGAGTACAACGCGAACCTGCTCGACGCCGCGACGGTTGACCGCTGGTTGCGGACATATGAGCGGCTGCTGACCGGCGTCGCCGCGGGCCCCGACACGGAAATCGTCAGATTGCCGTGGGTCGCGAGCGACGATCTGCGGCTGATGGATGAATGGAACCGGACCGTGGCGCCCGTGCCTGACGCCTGCGTGCATCAGCTCATAGAGGCGCAGGTCAGGTGCACTCCGGGCGCAATTGCCGCGGAGTTCGAGGGCACCACCGTCACCTACGACGCGCTCAACCGCCGGGCGAATCAAGTCGCGCGGCGACTGCGCGACCTTGGCGTCGCGAAGAACGTCCTCGTGGGACTCTGTGTCGACAGGTCGATCGACATGCTCGCCGGACTGTTGGGAATTCTGAAGGCCGGTGGCGCGTACGTGCCCTTGGATCCCGCGTATCCGGCTGATCGCGTGGCGTTCATGATCGCCGATTCGGGCATGTCCGTACTCGTCATGGAGCGGGCGCTTCGGAGCCACGTCGCCGTGCCTCCAGCCGTGCACGTACTCTTCATTGACGACCCGGCCGCGGCGGCCTGGGATGACCCGGCCGTGGCGGCCTTGGACGACGCCAACCTGCCGGAGGCGCAGGCAGGCGCGACGGCGGACAGCATCGCCTACGTCATTTATACGTCGGGCTCGACGGGTGTTCCGAAAGGCGTGCTCGTTCCCCACCGCGCGGTGGTGAACCTGCTGGCCAGCGTCGCGCGCCGACCGGGGATGACCGCGAGCGACGTCGTGCTTGCGATTACCACGCTCTCCTTCGACATTGCCGTCTCCGAGATTCTGCTTCCGCTGACGGTCGGGGCGCGCATCGTGATCGTCGCCCGCGCGGTCGCGTCGGATGGCGTCGAGTTGCTCCGGCTCATACGCCGCGCGGGCGTGACCTTCGTCGATGCGACGCCCTCCACGTGGCGTCTCCTGATCGACGCGGGCTGGAACGGCGGCGAAGGCTTGACCGCCATTTGCACAGGCGAGGCCATGCCGCGCGACCTGGCGCGCGAGCTGGTCGAGAGGGCGGGCCGCGTGTGGAACGGGTACGGGCCGACGGAAACGACCGTGTGGTCGACCTTCTGGGAAGTCACTCGTCCGGTCGAACGGATCCTCATCGGCACGCCCGTCGCGAATACGCGCATCTACGTCCTCGATGAGCGGAGAGAGCACGTCGCCGTCGGCGTCCCAGGCGAGATCTACATCGCCGGCACCGGCGTGTCGTCTGGGTACCTGAATCGGCCCGATCTGACCCTGGCGCGGTTCCTGCCGGACCCCTTCGACGCGTCATCCTCGACGATGTACCGGACCGGCGATCTCGGCCGCTATCTCAACAGCGGCGAGCTCGAGTGCCTGGGAAGAAACGATGACCAGGTGAAGGTTCGCGGCTTCCGGATCGAGCTTGGCGAGATCGAAGACGTCCTGAGCCGGCACGACGCGGTCGCGCGCGCGACGGTCGTCGCGCGTGAAGATCGCCCGGGCGACCGGCGCCTCGTCGCGTACATCGTGGCGCGCGAGGGCGCGCCGCCGGCCGACGCCGCGCTTCGCGCGCACGTGTCCCGGGTCCTTCCGGACTACATGGTCCCGGCGGTGTTCGTGCACCTCGACACGCTCCCGCTGACTCCGAGCGGCAAGGTCGACCGCCAGGCGCTGCCCGCGCCCTCCAGGGTTGGACGCGAGGGCGAATCCTTCGTGGCCGCGCGGACGCCGACGGAGACGATGTTGGCGGAGCTGTGGCAGCAGGCGCTCGGACTCGATCGCGTCAGCGTCGCCGAGGATTTCTTCTCGCTCGGTGGCCACTCGCTGCTCGCCTCCCAGGTGCTGGCCCGGCTGCGCCGGGATCATGGGGTCGAGATCCTGTTTCGGACGTTCTTCGAGGCCTCCACGATTGCACGGCTCGCGGAAATCGTCGATGCGCAGCCACGCGCGGCCCAACGGGCCGACCGGACCATCCCCCGCCGTCGCGACGGAGGCCCGACGCCACTCTCGGTGGCTCAGGAACGCATGTGGCTGCTGGAGATGATGGACCCGCACCAGCGGGTCGTCCACAACATGCCCTGCGCCTGGCGTCTGACCGGGACGCTCGACGAAGCGGCCCTCGAGCGAAGCCTCGGCGTCATCGTTGCGCGGCACGACACGCTGCGCACCCGCATCGTCGTCCGCGACGGCGTGCCCTTCCAGGAGCTGGACCCGCATGCGAGAGTCCCCCTCGGGCGGCTCGACCTTCGCGATCTCCCCGCCGCCGACCGCGACACGGCTGTGCGCATGTTCTTCGACCGCGAGATTGCCGTTCCGCATGACGTGTCGTCGGCGCCGCTCTTCCGCACCACGCTGCTTCGTCTCGACGCGACCGAGCACGTGCTGTTCGTTCTTCCGCACAACCTGATCTGGGACGGGTGGTCGTTCGAGATCTTCCTGCGCGAGCTTGGGACGCTGTATAGCGCGTTCGTCAAGGGCGCACCGCCGTCGCTCGCGGCCCTGCCGATCTCGTACGCCGACTTCGCCCAGTGGCAGCGGGAATGGTTGACTGGCCCGGAGAGCGCGGACCAGCGAGCCTGGTGGCAGCGGCAACTGGCCGGCGATCTGCCTGTCCTCGAGATCCCGTCGGACTTTCCGCGGCCCGACGAGCTGACGCGCGCCGCCGGACACGTGCACGCGACGTTCTCGCGCGAGGAAGTCGACGCGCTGATGGCGATCGCGCGTGACAGCAGGACCACGCTCTTCACCGTGATGTTCGCCGTCTTCTGCGTCCTGCTGCACCGTACGAGCGGGCAGGACGAGCTCATCGTGGGAACGCCGGTGCGCGCCAGAACGCGTCCCGAGATGGAGGACCTGCTCGGGCCATTCATGAACATGCTCGTGCTGCGCAGCCGCCTCGAGCCGGCCGCCACGTTCGTTCAGCTCCTGGCCCGGCTCCGCGAGATGACGCTCGACGCGTTCAGTCATCAGGAGCTGCCGCCCGAAGACCTCGACGTGCGCGCGCCCATCCTGCGCGCCTTCTTCACGTATCAGGACGTCAGGGAGCGGCCGCGGGAATTCGGCGGCCTCGGCGTGGAGCCGATGGCCGTCATGCCCGCAACGTCCGACGCCGACTTCAGGCTCGAGGTCCTGGAGACGACCGATGGGCTGGCGACGACCCTGACCTGCAGCCGCGAGCTCTTCGACGTCGCGTCGATGCATCGCTTCCTGGGCCGCTTCCGCACGCTCGTGGCCGACGTCTCGCGTCACCCGCACAAGGGCGTCGCCGAGCTCGAATGGCTCACACGAGACGAGCGAACGTTCCTGGAAGAGGTCGGCGGTGGCCCCGCTCCCGATCCGGAGCGGGCGGTGCCCATTCACACGCGGTTCGAGCAGCAGGCTGAGCGGGCGGCGCGATCGGTGGCGATCGTCGACGGTGAAGCCGTCATCGAATACGGTGAGCTGAATCGTCGGGCGAACATGGTCGCCAGCCAGTTGCGCAAATGCGCCATCGGCCCTGGATCGCGCGTGGCCGTCTACATCAACCGGTCGGCCGATCTCGTCGCGGGTCTGCTGGGAATCATGAAGGCCGGGGCGACGTGGGTGAGCCTCGACCCGGAGGATCCGCCCAACCGCATCGCCGCGATCCTGCGCGACTGCGGGGCGGGATTGATCCTGACGACCGAGTCGCTCAGTCACCATCTGCCTGGCGGATCGCCGCCGTCGCTCGACGTCGACCAGATCACCGCCGACCGCTCCGCGCCCCCACCAGGTGCGCCGCTGTCGATCGACGGGACCGCCTGTCTCCTCTACGCGTCCCAGGAGAACGGCGTGCTGCGGGGCGCCGCGCTCTCGCGGCGCGAGCTCGCGGGCGCCGTCACGAGCCTCGCACACACGCTGGCGATGACCAGCGACGACGTCGCCCTCGCGATCCTGCCGCCTTCGCTGGACTCGTCGGTGATCGAGCTCATGACGCCATTGTCGGTCGGCGCCCGGCTCGTGATTGCCGAGGACGATGCCGCGGCCGACCCCGAGTTGCTGGCAGACGCCGTGCGATCGGCCACCGTGGTCGTCGGATCGACGATGCTCTGGCGGGCGATCCTCGCGGTCGTCCCGCACTGCTGGCCGTCGCTCAAGGTCGTGTGCATCGGCAGCCTCCCCGATGCCGAGCTCGTCGAGGAATTGACCTCGCGGACGGCCTCGGCCTGGCTGGCGCAGGGGTACCCCGAAGCCGGTATCTGGTCCACGCTCCATCAGTTGCAGGGCACCGAGCCGCCGGGCCTGGTCGGGCGCCTGCTGCCCGGCGCGCACGTGCGCATCCTCGATCGCAACTTGCGCGACGTCCCCATCGGCCTCGAGGGCGAGCTCTGTGTCGGCGTCGCCGACGGTCCAGCCGGCTGGGCGAACGCGATCGACGGCGACGCCGAACGGTTCGTAAGGGCCGCCGAGGGCCGCCGCGATCGCCTGTATCGCACGGGCGATCGCGCCCGTTGGAGGAGCGACGGCCGCCTCGAGCGCATGCAGCGGCGTCCGCACGACGAGTACATCTTCGGGTTCCGCGTCAACCTGGAGGAGATCGCGGAAGTGCTCCGCCAGCACCGGGCCATCGCGGACGCCGCCGTCCTCATGCAGTCGCGCGGCCTCGAATCGGGACGCCTGGTCGCGTACGTCGTGCCGCACCACGGGCAGGCCTACACCAATACCGAGCTGAGGCGTCACCTCAAGCAGATCCTGCCCGCGCGGATGGTCCCGCGGGCGTTCATCGAGATCGACGCAGTGCCGCGCACCGTCACCGGCGAGCCCGACGCCGCCAGTCTTCAGGGCGAACGGCGAACGGATGACCACGTGCCGCCGCAGAGCGCCATGGAGATCCTGCTCGCGCGGCTCTGGCGGCAAGCGCTCGAGGTGGAACGCGTGAGCGTCCACGACAACTTCTTCTCGCTCGGCGGCTACTCACTCCTGTGTTTCCAGGTGCTCGCGCGCATCGAGCGCGAGACAGGACAGCGGATCAGTCCCCGGCTGTTGTTGCTCGACTCGCTCCAGCAGATCGCGGCGCGGCTCGCGCAGGCGCCGGATCACGCGCCGGACAGCCCGTCCGCACGCCGGTCCGGGCTGGCAGGGTCGCGCGGCGTGTGATCGGCGTCGTATGCGCTTCCGCAATACACAGTCCGCAGGGCACAATCGCGGTGTGCTGGTGTCGTGCTGACCAACTCGGCCATATCCCCCGCCCGTGGACCTCGCCCGTCCGCGAGGGTACCCCTCCTCAAGCGGCGCTGGCTGCGCCGGCTCACGCGCGCCCTCGCAGCCCTCGTCCTGCTGCCCGTGCTGGCGGCCGGCGTCGAGCTCTGGCTCGAGGCCAGGGACGCCCGGGTGCTGACCGCGGACGATACGTTCGCGCAGATTCCGGGCGCGCGCATTCGCTATCGCCTCATGGGTTCCGGTCAGCCTGTGGTGTTCCTGACCGGCATGGCGTCGGCGCTCGAGCAGTTCGATCGCGCCCAGCTCGAAGTTTCGTCGTTCGCCACGGCGCTGACATACGACCGGGGGGGCGCCGGTTTCAGCCGCTCGTCAGCCTACGACGCCGAACAGCAGGCCGCCGAGCTGGCGGCCCTGCTGACTGCCCTGGACATCCGCCAACCGATCGTGCTCGTTGCGTTCTCGTCGTCCGCATCGGTGGGTCGGGTGTTCGTTGACCGGTACCGCCAGCGCGTGTCAGCGCTGATTCTGCTGGATCCGTATCTCCCGGAGCTCGAGGAGCGCACGAGGAGCCCCTGGCGCGCGCGCAGCTACATCCGGTGGCTCGTGGCAGATACGGTGTACAGCCTTTTTGGCGTCAAGCGTCTGTCGCGATGGATCGAGGAGACGCGCGGGCGAGCGGAAGTGCTCAGCCTCCCCCACGAGAGGAAGGCACGTGCCGTGCTCGGGCGATTCTGGCACTGGTGGGCCGTGGACGGCGAGGCCCTGGCCGAGGAGCGGACGAACCGTCAGACGGCCGCCGCTGGTGGCCTGAGCGACCTGCCGCTCATCGTGCTGGCGGGTGACATGACGACCCTTGGAGAGCTCGGCCGCCATCAGGATGACGCCGTGCGCGAGCTTGCCGCTCGCTCGCGATACGGAAGGATTCACCGTCTCACGGCCGCGGATCATGGCGAGATGGTCTGGAACGAGCCGAACTACGTGCAGTTGATCACCGCCATCAGCGACACGGTCAGTCGCTGACGCGGCCGGCGGTCAGGTCCCGATCGTGGCGTGCGAGGCCGGCGCAGCAACATCGATGCGTCGATCCGCGCCGGGTCGCGGTGGGTATGTGGCGGGCTCGGACTGCCAGATCACCACCGCGTCCACGATGTCCGGCCCGTACCCAAGCTCCTCCCCCGCGTACGGCAGCTCGCGCGGCGGACCAGCGTGTGAAACGCGCCGATCGATCCAGCACGTCGCCGTGTACCGGGTTGTAGTACACGAAGAACGCATGCTCCACGCCGGCATCGAGCTGACGCTCGATGCCGTTCACGAGCAGCTGCACCAGCGAGCGGTCGAACGGATGGTACATGTAGTAGACGACGCGGCGGCCGGGCACGGGGGCCGTGCTCGCGTCGCCGACGAACACTTCGATTGGGGTTCGCGTCGGATGCGCGGCGGCGACGGCCGCTGCGTTGGCCCGCGCGATCGCGGCGAGCGCCGGCGAGATCTCCACGCCGAGCACACGGGCAAAAGGAAACTCCGACGCCAGCACCAGCGGCCGGCCCTTTCCGCAACCGAGATCAACAAAAGCGTAATTGCGGTAATCCGGCAGCATCGTGAGGCTCGCGCGGACGATGCTGGGCTGAGACCCGGCGTAGGGGCTCATGTGCGCCGCCAGGGCCGCTTCTGGTGCGCATTCGTCGGCAGGGACCACGCCACTGGTATCGATGCCGTACACGGCATCAATCGGATGGCGCCTGGACCACCCGCCGTAGATTCGTCGGAGGATGGGAACCCGCGCCAGGATCGGCTTGACGGACGGCGACCACAGCGTCTGGTAGGCCTTGCGGCGAAGCAGCATGTCGAAGCGTATTATCGCAGCTTGATTCCTGCACACCGGACCTTTAGGCTTAGGAGGGGCGAACAAAAGGCCGCGCTCGGCATGACTATGGCCCCGGACCGCGCCTCAATCGGGACGAATGAGAGCGAACGGCCGTCCCTGGCCCGGCAGACGTTTTGCCAACAACCAACCGACATGTCCAGCGCGCAGCGTCGCGGCCCACGAACGCGAGTGCTCTTCATCAGCTCCGCCGAGAATCCTGGGGCGGACACGTTCATCCACATGCTGTACATGCGCAGCCTCGATCGCGAGCGCTTCGATGTGCACGTGGCCTGCTCGGCCTGCCCGCCTGACGCCCGCACGAAGGGCTATGACGCGTTGGCCGCGATTCCGAACATCCACCTGCGCGAAGCCGACTTTGGACCGTCGCTGGACGGCCTCTCGCCCGCCGCCAAGGCTCTGCGCGCCGTCCGCCTCGTCCCCACCGCGGCGGGCTTCGTTTCGCTCGCGCGCTACATCCGCGCGCAGGGCATCACGATCCTCCACTCGACGGATCGGCCGCGCGACGCCGTCGCCTGCGTGATCCTCGGCAGGATGACCGGCGCGAAGTCGATCGTCCACGCGCACCTGAAGTGCGCCGACTGGATGAGCGGCTCCATTCGCTGGGCGATGGGTCGGGCCGATGCGCTCATCGGCATCTCCGAGTTCGTGGCCGGGTCGCTCGTGGACTATGGCTACGATCGCTCGAGAGTCCACGCGGTGCTGAACGCGATCGATCTGCCCGCGTGGGACTACCGCCTCGACGGCACGGCTCTCCGCGAGTCGTTCGGCATCCCCGCCGGCGCGCCAGTGATTGCATGCGCCGCGCGCCTGTTCCGGAGCAAGGGACAGGCAGAGACCGTGCGCGCCGTTGCCGCGGTCCGCGCCGAGTTTCCGGACGTGCGCCTGCTCATCATCGGCGCCGACGACCGTCAGGCCATGAAGGAGAGCTTCACCGAGGAATTGACGACGCTCGCGACGGATCTCGGCGCAGCCGAGAACGTCATCTTCACCGGCCAGCGACCCGACATGCCGCTCCTGCTGGCGGCAGCAGACGTGTTCGCCCTGCCATCGGACGAAGAGCCGTTCGGGCTCGTGTTCACGGAAGCCATGGCGATGAAGAAGCCGGTCATCGCGCTCGCGAACGGCGGCACGCTGGAGATCGTCGAACACGGGAAGAGCGGCCTGCTCTCTGCGGCCGGCGACGTGGACGGCCTCTCGGCCAACCTGCGGACGTTGCTGCGCGATCCCGCGCTGCGCGCACGGATGGGTGAGTACGGCCGGCGCCAGGTCGAGGCCCGTTTCACCGCGCCGCGCATGGCCGCGGACGTGGCGCAGGTCTACGCGTCCCTGTCGCCCGCAACCAACCTCGATGGCGTCGCGATGCACAGCCGGGCGACGCCCTAGTGACTGCCTCAGATAGTCCCGGTTCGCATGTCGTCAAGGATCCGCTGGCTCGCGCGGGCGGCCAGGGCCATCGCCGTCAGGACCGGGTTCTTCTCGGGACCGGTGGTGAACGCCGCCGAGTCGGCCACGACCACGTTGGGGACGGCGTGGAGGCGGCTCCACTTGTCGAGCATCCCGAATTGGGGGGAGGCGTGCATCCGGCACGTGCCGGCGAAGTGCACCGCTCCCCCGACGGGATCGATGAACCAGTGGCGAACGGCCGGCCGCAGGTTGGCTCGATCGAACAGCGAGACCAGATGGTCTCGCGCACCGACCAGCGTCGTCGCGGCCTCTGCGGGATGGTGCATGTTGAGAACGAGGCCGGGCAGGCCATCGCTCGACGCGCGTGTCGTGTCGAGCGCCACGTAGTTCTCGATAGCCGGCGCCATCGTCCCGAACACATTGAACCCGCACGTCGTCAGGCGCCCGGGATGCCCCTTGAGGATGCTCCAGCCGAGCATGTTGACGCCGGACCACTGCAGGCACGCGGCGGCGTACAGCGGAACCGTCTTGTCGAGCGCCTGGCGTGTCAGACACGCCGCCGGCGTGAACGGCATCGGCCGGGCGAGCTCGATCTCGACTTTGCCGATCGGGTGATCGTGAAGATACCGGCCGAGCACGCCGTGCGTGTTGCCGAGGCCGGCCGGAAAATCGCGCGATGTCGATTGCAGCAGGATCTTCGCGGTATTGATCGCACCGGCAGCGAGCACGACGGCGCGACACGGTATCCGGTCGCTGGCGCCGGTCTGCGCGTCCCGGACGAGGACCGCCTCGACGCGCCTCCGGGCGCCGGACCATTCGAGCTGGGTCACCTGCGCGGCATGTCGCACGGTCAGGCGCCCGGATCGCAGCAGGGGCTTCACCATGCGCACGAACGAATTGAACACCGTTCCGCTCAGCGTCAGCGTCGTTTCGGCGCCGTAGACGTACGGAACCGGCAACAACGCCTGCCCTTCACGCCTGGCCTCGTCGGCGATCTGGGCCCATGCCGGCCCCAGTTTCGTCGTAGCCGCAACTTTTCCGGCGGGAAGCTCGGGATAGTCCGTCGTCGTGCCCGCGATGCGCAGGTAGGGCTCGACCCAGTCGTACCACGGCGCGAGGTCATCGTAGTCGACGGGCCAGGCGTGCTCGGCGCCGGCACGCCGCGCGTCGCGGAAGTCGTCGCGCGAGAAGCGCGGGACGGCGCAGCTCCAGTGATTCGTGAGACCGCCCGGGGCGACGTCTTCGTAGAGAATCGACGCGGGATCGCCGGTGACCGTGAGGTCGCCCGAGCGCGCGCCCAGTTGACGATGAACCCGCGCGACGGTGAGGCCGCCGATGCGGACGGTCAGACCTCGTGCGCGCCCGGGGAATCCTGCCTCGAGGAGCGTGACGTTCACGCCGGCCTGCGTCAGCAGGACGGCCGCGGCCGCACCGGGCGGACCGCTACCAACGACAATGACCGTGTCGCCCTGGCTCGATGTCGATGTCTGCAAGCGTTGAGAATAACATTGTCCCACAACCCGCCCGGGGGCGCGCCGTCATCGGCACAACGCACGATGGGCGCGAGGTCCCTGCCGTGATGACCCCCTCGCCCGCCCGTGTGCAGCGGCGTCCATTCGGAGGCACCGATCTCCAGGTATCCGGGATCGGGCTCGGGTGCGCGCGCATCGGCGGCGTGTTCAAGCGCAACTCCGGTGATTTCGTGAACCTGCTGACCGCCGCGCTGGATGGCGGCATCAACTTCTTCGATACCGCCGACATGTACAGCCAGGGCGAGAGCGAGACGCTGTTGGGTCGCGCGTTCCGTGGCCGGCGCGGTCACATCGTCATCGCCAGCAAGGCGGGATACGTGCTGCCCGCCCAGCGCAAGCTGATCGCGCGCATCAAGCCGCTCGTGCGCCCGGCGGTGCGCCTGCTCGGCTTGTCGCGGCATCACCTGCCGAGCGCCGTGCGCGGCGAGCTCGTGCAGAATTTTTCTCCGGCGTACCTCGAGACCGCCGTCGAGGGGAGCTTGCGCCGCCTGCGCACCGACCACCTGGACCTGCTGCAGCTGCACAGTCCGCCATCCGATGTGGTGGAGGCGGGCCACTGGGTTGGCGCGCTCGAATCGCTGAAGCAGGCAGGCAAAATCCGGTACTACGGCATCTCGTGCGACACCGTCGAAGCGGCGTCCGCGGCGCTGAATCATCCGGGCGTGTCGTCGCTCCAGGTGCCGATCAACCTGCTGTCGCGCGAGTTCCTGCCGGTCCTGGACACCGCGCGGCTGGCGGGCGTCGCCGTGATCGCTCGCGAATGCCTCGCCAACGGCCTGCTCGTCAAAGAGCTGTCGATCGAGCAGATCCGCACCTACTGTCAGTCCGACGCCGAGGCCGCGCAGAAGGCGGAGCAGATTGAGACGTATCGGCAGGCAGCGGCCGAAGACCGCGGCTCGCTTGCACAGTTTGCGCTGCGGTGGGTCAGCCGGCTGGACGGCGTGTCGGTGTCGCTCGTCGGCGTCAGCAGCCTGGAACAGCTCGAAACGCTCCTGACGTATGGGGCCGCGATCGCACATGGTCTCGGCAGCTGATGGCGGCAGCCTGACCGAGAGGCGCAGACGAGGCGTGCGCCTGGCGGCGGCGGGCGCCGGCGCGATCGGCCTGATCGTGATGACGTTGGCGCTCACGTGGGTGCCGCGACAGCAGTACGCGCACTTCGGTGACTTTCGGCTGCAGAGCGGCGAAACGATCGCCGACCTGGTCGTCGGTTATCGAACCGCCGGCCGGCTCGATGCCTCGCGATCGAATGCCGTGCTCGTCGCGCCGTGGCTCCAAGGCACGAGCGTTGAGCTCGCCCGGCAGATCGGACCGGACAAGCTTGTCGACACCTCCACGAACTTCGTGATCCTGGTCGACGCGCTGGGAAACGGCGTCTCGTCCTCCCCCTCGACCAGCACGCGCCAGCCGGGGGCCTCGTTCCCCAGGTTCACCATCGGCGACATCGTCGAGACCCAGCGTCTGCTGGTGACGCAGACACTGCAGCTCACGCGCCTGCGCGCGGTCGTCGGCATCTCGATGGGCGGCATGCAGGTGTTCGAGTGGGCCGTCGCCCATCCAGACATGATCGACGTCGCGGTCCCGATCGTTGGATCGCCGAAGTCCCAGCCGGACGATCTCGAACGCTGGAAAGAGGGCATCCAGCACGTCCAGGTGTCGACGTGGACGCGCGTGCGAACCGAGCTCTCGGCGGGCAGGCTGCTCGCCGCGCTGGGCGAGCTTCGGAACGAGCCTGTACGACTACACCCGCCAGGCCGAGGCGATCATGGCGCACGACGTTTCCAAGCGCTTCGGCGGATCTATGGAGCGTGCCGCAGCGGCCATGCGGGCGCGCCTGCTCATGATCAGCACCTGGGAGGATCGCGCGGTCAATCCGAAACCGGCGTTCGACTTCGCGCGAATGGTCCAAGCGGACGTGTTGGAGTTGAGCGGTCGATGCGGACACCAAGCACCCAGTTGTGAGCGGGCGACGATGTGGCCTAGAGTGAATCGGTTCCTGGGCAGCGCGGTCCCATGAACGCGTCACCGGCGCGCCCGGCATGAGTATCCAGATGCCGAGCGGCCTGCGGAAGCGTACGCCTTCTAGAGCTTCGCGGCATCACAGTTGACGAGTGTGAGCTTGTTTGGCGAAGCGTAGGAATGAGTGCGTGCACCAGGCTTGAGAACCTGAGCAAATGTTCGAGGCAACGAGATGAGCGCTCGAGCTGTCAAGGCCGTATGCGAATCAAGACTTCGGGCGGGCGTCGAGTCCCTCTGGGCGATGTCTAGGGCTGAGCGAGAGCAGACCTAAAGGTTGCGAACCGAAGTCGGCGGAACGGAGGATCCGTACATTGGTCGGCGCCGCCGGTGGGAGATATGATCCGTCCGACGCACTGAAACTCGTGAAACCATAGTCGTCGACCGTTTCGGCGGGACCACGCAACCAATGCCCAAGGCCGGGGCTTCCGCTCGAGAACGTGGAGTCGCTCACTTGGGCGATCTGTGTACCGTTTTGGTAGACGGTGATGACGTTGCCGATCATCGTGGCCCTGATCACGTCGCCGTCATACAGTCCACGGCCGCCCCTGATATCAGCCAAATATGTGTAGCTATTGAGCGGCCCGTTGAATCTGACGATTTGCTGGTATTGCGACCCATCGTGAGTGCAACGCCAGTTGATCTCGTACCCGCTGTTCACGTGCGCGCCGAGCGTCGTCCGCAACCGAAGTTCGACCTCCTGATAGGCGTCGGACCGCTGGTTGGTCGTGCGTACAGTGGCCTGCACAGTTTGATTGGGTCCCCAGGTCCCCGACAGAATCGCCGTCGAGTCGTCGTAGGGCGGCCCTCCTGACCCGTTCTGTGTGCCAAAAGCAAAACCGGCCGTGGTGCGGAAGTTCTTCCAGTCGAGACCTGCTGCTTGGCCGTTGACCCAATTGCCTCCCTCGGACATGGGGTTCTCGGTGAGAGGAAAATTGGTCGTGTAAGTTCTTCCTCCCTGAGCTGCCACGCCACGAGACAACGTGAACGGGACAAGCGTGAGAGCCAAGAGACAGAGCATCAGCCGTAGGTTCATCGCGTTACACACTCCAGGTCGTTGCCGGGTTCATTTCAACTCCACCCAGCAAGGCACGTACCATCAGAATCGGCGATCCGGTGCCCTGACGAGCACACAGTTGATTACAATAACGTAAGCATGAATCGCGAATTGTTTGGCAGCTTCCCTAATCAATTCGCCAGACCGCCGCAGCGAGACAGCCACGGACTCGCCTCCGCCCAGGGCCATCAGCTGGGACCCTCCGAGAGATTGAGTGTTGCCAGAGTGGAAGTCGCCAACAGGAAGGGTAGAAATCCAGAGACACAACGGTCGGGGCTACAGAAGATCCGTTGGTGGACCCTTTCCCTGCCACTTGAACAGCGCAGATCAGCCACAGCATCACAGGAGAGAGTGTCGATCGCGAATCCCCGTGCGCTTCCGAGCATTCGTTTCCGATTATCATGATCGTGTGTTGTACAGCGCCAGCCGGGATACGTTCGGTCCGAATGCCCGTCAGATAGGCAGCGGACTATAGTCCTCGTCTACCGACCCTTCATCTCCGACCTCAATAGTGTCCGTGCGCTCAAGTCGGTGTATTTAAAGGGCTTTCCGATGTACACGGCTTAGGATGGCAACGACTCTTTGGCGGCATCCACCTTGCTCGTCACGCGCATTTCCTCATAGCTAGAATGCTGATTGCTGCCTCGGCTCGATCCTCTCCAGGAAAGGGCCACCGCGTTTCTCCCTTCAAGACAGGAACCATCGATCGATGCGTGACACGATCTTGCTCGCCCTGCGTTCCCTGAGGTCCGTGGCTTCGCGGATCGCGCTCACGTTGCTGCTGACGCTCGTCGCGAGCCAGTTGAACGCGCAGACCACGCCCGCGTTCATCCAGGGCAGTAAATCAGCGCCGAGAGCCTCAGCGTCAGTAGTGGCGGTGCCCTTTGCCAACGTGCAATCGGCCGGGGATCTGAACGTGGTGGTGGTTGGCTGGCGGGACACGAACGTCGATGTCCAGAGCGTCGTGGACAGCAATGGAAATACATACGCCCTGGCGGTTGGTCCGACGGCGGATCCTAGCGTGGGGACGCAGTCGGTGTATTACGCACCGAACATCGCGGCATCGACGGCAAACATCGTCACAATCACGTTCACCGGCCCTGCGGCCTGGGCCGACATTCGAATTGCGGAATACTCGGGGGTTGACGCAGTCGCCCCTGTTGAAGCCGTCGCGGCAGCGCAGGGCTGGAATGGACTAAGTGACAGCGGCTCGCTGACGACGAGCAGCCCCAATGTGCTGCTCGTGGCCGCCAATATCGTTCAGTCCGTGATAACCGAGGTCGGGCCCGGTTTCACAGCGCGTGGGCTGACAGCTCCCAGCACCAATATCCTTGAAGATCGCATCGTCACGCCAGGCACCTACAACGCGACAGCTTCGGTCACACCTGGCGTAGCCTGGATCATGCAACTGGTCGCGTTCCGCGCGGCCCAGACCGTCGACACTGAGGCGCCGACTCCGCCTGCTGGCCTAACGGCGACGTCGGTATCGATCGGCCAGATCGACCTGTCGTGGACGCCGTCGACCGACAACGTCGGCGTGACGAACTATCTGATCGCGCGGTGTCAGGACCCAGGTCTGTACGGGTTTCATCCAAATTACGACAAGCGGGACTGGCTACAGCGATTCAGGCCTCACCCCTTCGACGACTTACATCTACCAGGTGCGAGCGACCGATGCAGCGAACAACTTGAGTGCGTACTCCAACGTCGCGACAGCCACCACCCAAACCCCGCCAGACACTGAGCCGCCGACCGCGCCCAGTGGCCTGACGGCGAACGACACCTCCAGCACGGCGGTCACCTTGGCGTGGACGAACTCGACCGACAACGTCGGAGTAGTCAGCTACCTAATCGAGCGCTGTCAAGGCGCCGGCTGCACGGCGTTCGCGCAGATAGCTACAAGCGCATCCGGCTACAACGATTCCGGCCTCGCCCCGTCGACCATCTACAAGTACCGGGTGCGAGCGTCCGATGCGGCGAACAACTTGAGTGCGTACTCCAACATCGCGACAGCCACTACGCAGGCCCCTCCCGACACTGAGGCGCCGAGCGCGCCCAGTGCGCTGGCGGCGACCGCGGCCTCCGGATCAACGGTCAACCTGGCGTGGACGGCGTCGACCGACAACGTCGGCGTGAGCAACTACCTGATCGAGCGCTGCGAGGGCGCCGGCTGCACGGCGTTCGCGCAAATCGCAACGGCGACTACGGCGAGCTTCGGCGATGCCGGACTCACCAACGGAACGACCTATCGCTACCGCGTGCGCGCTACCGACGCCGCGGGCAATCTGAGCGGCTATTCGAACATCGCTACGGTCACGACCACAGATACGCAGGCGCCAAGCACGCCGGGCTCGTTCAGTGGCACGGCCCCATCGAGCAGCCAGGTGTCGTTGACGTGGACCGCCGCGACTGACAACGTTGGCGTCGCCGGGTATCGGGTCACCCGAAACGGCAGTCTGATTGCGACGGTCACGACGTTGGTCTACACCGACAGCGGCCTGACGGCGAGCACGACTTATCTCTACACCGTCGATGCGGTCGACGCCGCCGGCAACGCGTCGACGCCAGCCTCGACGACTGTCACCACCCAGGCGGTGTCCAGCGGCCCGGTCGTCCTGGCGAGCGATGACTTCAATCGGGCCAACGGCGGCCCAGGCGCGGGGTGGACTGTCATCGACTCCGATCCGCAGATCGTGGCTCAGCACGTTCAGGAACCCAACACGCGCGACGGCAACGACTCGATTGCGATCTACACGGGCCGCACCTGGCCCGCCGACCAGTACTCACAGGTCACCGTGCTGGCCGCGTCGCTGCATCAGGGCGCCTCCGCGGTCGTTCGCGCCAAGATTGACACCGTCGTCGAGATGTACTTTCGTGTACGTCGTCGGTCCGCTTGGCCCGGGTGCGCAAGTGGTCCTCGCGAAGTTCGTGACGCATAACTACACCGAACTGTGGCGCGGCGTCGTCCCGGTGAGCGCCGGCGACACCCTCTTCCTCGGGGTGCAAGGCACGACGCTGACCGTGAAGCTGAATGGGACGACGGTGATAACGCAGAGCGATGGCTCCATTGCCCAGGGCTACCCCGGGTTCGACATCACCGACTACGACGGGCAAGGGAACCCGGGGGATGGGCAACTCGATAACTGGTCGGCCGGCCCCGTCGACGGCAGCGGCGGCACGGATACGCAGGCGCCGAGTGCGCCGGGCTCGTTCAGCGGCTCGGCTCCATCGAGCAGCCAGGTGTTGCTGACGTGGACCGCGGCGACCGACAACGTCGGCGTCACCGCATACCGAGTCGCCAGAAACGGCAGTCTGATCGCCACGGTCACGGCGTTGTCGTATGCCGACAGCGGCCTGACCGCCAGCACGACCTATCTCTACACCGTCGTCGCGATCGATGCCGCCGGCAACGCATCGACGCCCGCCTCGACGACTGTCACCACCCAGGCGGTGTCCAGCGGCCCGGTCGTCCTGGCGAGCGATGACTTCAATCGGGCCAACGGCGGCCCAGGCGCGGGGTGGACTGTCATCGACTCCGATCCGCAGATCGTGGCTCAGCACGTTCAGGAACCCAACACGCGCGACGGCAACGACTCGATTGCGATCTACACGGGCCGCACCTGGCCCGCCGACCAGTACGACAGGTCACCGTGCTGGCCGCGTCGCTGCATCAGGGCGCCTCCGCGGTCGTTCGCGCCAAGATTGACACCGTCATCGAGATGTACTTTGCGTACGTCGTCGGTCCGCTTGGCCCGGGTGCGCAAGTGGTCCTCGCGAAGTTCGTGACGCATAACTACACCGAACTGTGGCGCGGCGTCGTCCCGGTGAGCGCCGGCGACACCCTCTTCCTCGGGGTGCAAGGCACGACGCTGACCGTGAAGCTGAATGGGACGACGGTGATAACGCAGAGCGATGGCTCCATTGCCCAGGGCTACCCCGGGTTCGACATCACCGACTACGACGGGCAAGGGAACCCGGGGGATGGGCAACTCGATAACTGGTCGGCCGGCCCCGTCGACGGCAGCGGCGGCACGGATACGCAGGCGCCGAGTGCGCCGGGCTCGTTCAGCGGCTCGGCTCCATCGAGCAGCCAGGTGTTGCTGACGTGGACCGCGGCGACCGACAACGTCGGCGTCACCGCATACCGAGTCGCCAGAAACGGCAGTCTGATCGCCACGGTCACGGCGTTGTCGTATGCCGACAGCGGCCTGACCGCCAGCACGACCTATCTCTACACCGTCGTCGCGATCGATGCCGCCGGCAACGCATCGACGCCCGCCTCGACGACTGTCACCACCCAGGCGACCGCAGATACGCAAGCGCCGAGCACGCCGGGCTCGTTCAGTGGCACGGCCCCATCGAGCAGCCAGGTGTCGTTGACGTGGACCGCCGCGACTGACAACGTTGGCGTCGCCGGGTATCGGGTCACCCGAAACGGCAGTCTGATTGCGACGGTCACGACGTTGGTCTACACCGACAGCGGCCTGACGGCGAGCACGACTTATCTCTACACCGTCGATGCGGTCGACGCCGCCGGCAACGCGTCGGCGCCAGCCTCGACGACTGTCACCACCCAGGCGGCGGCCAGCGGCCCGGTCGTCCTGGCGAGCGATGACTTCAATCGGGCCAACGGCGGCCCAGGCGCGGGGTGGACTGTCATCGACTCCGATCCGCAGATCGTGGCTCAGCACGTTCAGGAACCCAACACGCGCGACGGCAACGACTCGATTGCGATCTACACGGGCCGCACCTGGCCCGCCGACCAGTATCGACAGGTCACCGTGCTGGCCGCGTCGCTGCATCAGGGCGCCTCCGCGGTCGTTCGCGCCAAGATTGACACCGTCGTCGAGATGTACTTTGCGTACGTCGTCGGTCCGCTTGGCCCGGGTGCGCAAGTGGTCCTCGCGAAGTTCGTGACGCATAACTACACCGAACTGTGGCGAGGCGTCGTCCCGGTGAACGCCGGCGACACCCTCTTCCTCGGGGTGCAAGGCACGACGCTGACCGTGAAGCTGAATGGGACGACGGTGATAACGCAGAGCGATGGCTCCATTGCCCAGGGCTACCCCGGGTTCGACATCACCGACTACGACGGGCAAGGGAACCCGGGCGATGGGCAACTCGATAACTGGTCGGCCGGCCCCGTCGACGGCAGCGGCGGCACGGATACGCAGGCGCCGAGTGTGCCGGGCTCGTTCAGCGGCTCGGCTCCATCGAGCAGCCAGGTGTTGCTGACGTGGACCGCGGCAACCGACAACGTCGGCGTCACCGGCTATCGAGTCACCCGAAACGGCAGTCTGATCGCCACGGTCACGACGCTTGTCGTATGCCGACAGCGGCCTGACGGCCAGCACGACCTATCTCTACACCGTCGTCGCGATCGATGCCGCCGGCAACGCGTCGACGCCCGCCTCGACGACTGTCGCCACCGCAGGCGGTCGGCAGCGGGCCGGTGGTCCTGGCGAGCGATGACTTCAATCGGGCCAACGGCGGCCCAGGCGCGGGGTGGACTGTCATCGACTCCGATCCGCAGATCGTGGCTCAGCACGTTCAGGAGCCCAACACGCGCGACGGCAACGACTCGATCGCGATCTACACGGGCCGCACCTGGCCCGCCGACCAGTACTCACAGGTCACCGTGCTGGCCGCGTCGCTGCACCAGGGCGCCTCCGCGGTCGTTCGCGCCAAGATTGACCCCGTCATCGAGATGTACTTCGTGTACGTGGTCGGTCCGCTCGGCCCGGGTGCGCAAGTGGTCCTCGCGAAGTTCGTGACGCACAACTACACCGAATTGTTTCGCGGCGTCGTCCCGGTGAACGGCGGGGACACCCTCTTCCTCGGCGTGCAAGGCACCACGCTGACCGTGAAGCTGAATGGGACCACGGTGACGACTCGGACCGATGGCTCGATCACCCAGGGCTACCCTGGGTTCGACATCACCGACTACGACGGGCAGGGGGCGCCGGGGGATGGGCAACTCGATAACTGGTCCGCCGGCACCATCGACGGCGGCGGGACGTTCGCCGCGGCGGGCGTGCCCGAGTCCACCGCGTCTCGGAACGGCGTATCGATCGCGACATCGGCCACGGCGGTGTTGGTCGATGATACGCAAGCGCCTGGCTCGTTCAGTGGCAGTGCGTATTCGCAGCCTTTCGGTCTGCTCCCGATCAGCCCTCGACATCGCTCAGCGGGCCTCGACGTTGGCTCGGGTCTTGATCCGGGAGTCTTCGGCGTCCCTGTGTACGATGCGGCGGGGAATCCGTCAGCGGCGACCACAGCGATCAAGGTGACGACGCTCGCCGACACGACCGAGCGTCGGTGCTGAGACTATACTTAGCGTGTCTTGTCCAAGGCGATAGTCTCAGCGCTCGTCTGCACGAGCAATCGCCCTGACTCGGTCCTCCGCGCCGTGCGCTCGCTCCTCAGGACGCCCGAGCCGGATCTCGAGCTGATAGTCATCGATCAGAGTGACGGACCGGAGTCGGAGCGCATGCTCCGTGGCGCGATCGCCGATCCACGCCTGCGCTACGTGCGCTTTCACCACCGTGGCAAGGGCGCTGCGCTCAACGAGGGATTGCGGCAGGCGCGGGCCGAGATCGTGGTCTGCACCGACGACGACTGCGAAGTGCCGCCCGGCTGGATCGAGGCCATGGTCAACACCCTCGCGGCACAGCCGACCGCGGCCGTGGCGTTCTGCAATATCGTAGCGCCTCCCAGTGACTGGACGGCCGGTTACGTTCCGACCTACGAGCGTCACGGGAACAGGCTCCTCCGATCGCTGATCGATACGTGTACTGGACATGGCATGGGCGCCGGCATGGCGCTACGCCGCGACGTCGTGCAAGGGTGGGGCGGCTTCGACGAGCAGGTGGGTCCGGGCGCGCGTTTTCCATCGGGCGACGATTGGGACATCGCGCATCGCGCGCTGCTCAAAGGCTGGCACGTCTACGAGACGGCCGACCTCTCGGTCCTCCATCACGGTTTCCGCACGTTCGAGCAAGGACGCGCGCACATGCATCGCGACTGGCTCGCTATCGGAGCGGTCTGCGCGAAACCGATTCGCGCCGGCTATGCCAGCGGTGTGATCGTCGCGCTCTGGTGCTTTGGCGCGTACGGCCTCTGGCCGCCGCTGCACGACGTGCTCCGATTGCGGCGGCCGACCGGACGATCGCAGATCACCGGATTCATCGAGGGCTTCGTCAAGGGGATCCTGACGCCGGTCGATCGCACAACCTTGCTCTTCCACTCGAGGCCATCGTAGTCGCCGGCGGACGCATCAGGTGCTGACGGTCCTGTTCGCCACACGCAACCGCGCCACGCTCCTGCGCGAAGTGCTGACCGCGTTCACGGCGCTCGAGCCGCCGCCCGGCGGCTGGATGCTCGTCATCGTCGACAACGGCAGCACCGATGATTCCGAGACGACGATCCGGTCGTTTGCGGACGGCCTGCCGCTGACCTTCGTGTCGGAGCCGGCTGGTGGCAAGAATACGGCGTTGAACGCCGGCTTGGCGCACTGCGACGGCGATGTGATCGTCCTTACTGACGACGACGTCTTTCCGCGCCAGGACTGGCTCGTTCGCGTACGCGCCGCGGCGGACGCGAATCCCGACATGGGCATCTTCGCCGGCCGCGTGTTGCCGCGATGGGAAACGCCGCCGCCCGAGTGGATCGAGCGCGGCATCCCACTCGCGCCGACGTATACGGTCTCCGCTGGCGATCTCCCCGCTGGTCCAATCGAGGGGAACCACGTCTTCGGACCGAACATGGCGGTGCGCGCGGCCATCTTCGCTGCGGGCGCACGCTTCAATCCGTCGATCGGTCCGACGAACTCGTCGAGTTACGCGATGGGCAGTGAAACGGAATTCGTCCTGCGCGTGATGGAGACCGGCGTCAAGGCGTGCTACGTCCCCGACGCGATCGTCGAGCACTTCGTCAGGGCCAGTCAGCTCCGCACGTCGTGGGTCATCGGCCGCGCGATGCGCTTTGGACGCGGACAGTACCGCCTTCACGCGACGCTTCGCAGCCAGGCATCGACCGTGTGGGGGTTTCGTCAGCCACCGGCTGCTCACCCGCGCATCGCTGGTGTGCCGATCTCGCTGCTCTACCAGCTCGCTCGCAAAGTCGCCGCGATCGGCGTGGCGGCGTTGCAGTTCGACAAGAACAAGCTCTTCGCCGCGCTATTCTCATTCGGCTACGTGTGGGGTTACACGCGAGAAGCGACCGCCGACGCCAAACCGCGCTAGCGCTTGCGGAACACGGCCACGAACAAATCTTCGGTCAGGACCGGCGGCAGGTGCAGCGAGCGAGCGAGTTTCGCGCCTTTCGTGTAGTGCGTGTAGTGATGCGCCTCTTGCCGCTCGAGACCGAGTCGCCGAACGCGACGCTGCAGGCCGGCCGGCGACGTGAAATGCAGAATGTAGCGGTAGATGGCCGGATGTCCCGTGACCGGTAGCGAAGCCGCTCGTAGATCCGGCTCACGCTGAACAGGTTCGGCATCGACACGATCAGCGTCGCATTCGGCTTGAGCAACCGGGCATACAACGCGAGCGCGCCATCGAGGTCCTGGACGTATTCGACGACGCTCGAACTGATGATCAGATCGGCATTCTCCAGGACGTCGGTCTTGACGTCAGGCAGCCGCCCCTGCATGAAGCGCAGGTTCTCGAGCCCGCGCGACTGCCGCCGCTTCTCGCAGAACGCCAGCATCTCGGCGGAGCCGTCCACGCCGATCACGCGTCCGGCCTTCAGGGCGAGGTAGACGCTGAACACACCGGTGCCGCAACCCACGTCGAGCGACAGCCCGCCCGGCACGTGGTACTTGTCGAGCAAGCCCGACCATAGCTTGAAGCGCTCATCGAATTCGAGGCGGTTCTGGTAGTAGCCGTCGAATTCCTCGACGAAGCCCGAAAAGAGCGCGACGGCATCGTCGGTTGTTTGCTGAGTCATGGCACGGTCTCATCCAACGATGCGCTGCGCGGCGCGAACTTTCGCGCCAGGGCGCCGCGGAGATTATTCAGTTGCTCGCCCTCGAGGGCGCCGGTCAGCCATAGGACGAGGCCATACGCCGCAAACGACAGGGCGGCGGCGACGAGCACTGGCAGCGCGTGCGTCACATAGGCCGTGCCGGCCATCGCCGCGCCGGCGACGAGCGTCAGCAGGATGCAGCGTCGGAGTCGCGCGTCGAAGACGCCTGGCGGGGCGAGCGCGATGCCAGCCGAGATCATGAATACTTCGCAGATCGCGCCGGTGAGGCAGACACCCAAACCGCCGTTGCCAAAGCGCTGTTGAAAATGCGGGACGAGCCACGGGTCCAACAGCAAGCTCCCAATCACGCAGCCGAACTGCACCATGCTCCACGCGCGCTGACGGCCCGCCGCGAGGATGCACGTGCTCAAGGGCATGCTGAAGTAGACCAGGAAGACGAGAAACGCCATGATCCGCAGGTTGTCTTCCGCAGGTCCGAACGATTCGCGGCTGTACAGCGAGACGCCTACCTGTGGAAAGAGACCGCACGCCAGCGAGACGGGGACGGCGAGCAGGCTCACGCCGCGCAGCGCAGCGTTGGCCGTGCGAGTGAAGTCCTCGCGGTCGGTCGCATACAGTCGGCACAACGTGGGGTAGAGCGCGCCAATCATCGTCGTCGCGGGAAGGAGCAGCGTCCCCACCAGGCGGTACGATGCCGCGTACCAGCCCATGACTTCGACAGGGGCGAGCTTGGCCAGGAAGAAGGCATCGGCATTCGGCTGCAGTGCGAGCGCCAGGTTGACGAGCACGAACGGACCGCCCGCGACGAACAGGGTCTTCACGGCGTGCCATCGCACCGTGAGCGCGCCCACGCCGATCGGCCGAAGCGTCGGCCATATCGCGATCAAGACGACCATCGCCGCCGCCGCTTGCGCCGCAATCGCGGCGCGCAGTTGCCCACCGGCGGTGAGCACGATACAAACAAAGATCGCCGTGAGCAGCTGATTTCCCGCGTGTGCGTAGGCGGGGATGTCCGCGCGTTCCAGCCCTCGAATCGTGTCCTTACAGGCGGCGATTAGATACGTGAACAGCGTCAACGTCGCGGTCAATCCAAGCGCCCACTGCAGCTCCGCGGGATATCCCATCCAGGCGCAGTAGCCGGCGAGGCCGGTATAGACCAGGAGGCCAGCGCAGACGCGGTAGGCAAGGCTGCTGCCAAGCATCTCTCCGGCGAGGCGATGGTCACGCGCGACGAGGGCCGGCAATGCGGCCTCGTGTCCCCACCCGACGGCGAGAAAGCCGAATCCGCACAACGTGGAGGCGAAAAAGGCGTAGCCAAACGCCTCGGCGCCCAGATAACGCGCCGCAATCGCCGTCGTGAAGACGGACAGCGGCATCGCCAAAACCTGGGAAATCGAGAGGAAGAGCGTGTTCCGAATGAGCAGGCGCCGCGTGCCGCCCGCGACGTGTACAGCCGTATTCATTCCTTGAATCGAAAGGCAGAGCACGTTCAGTGCCGGGTCGAGCGCCCAAGCCACTGCCGAGAGGACCCTGACTTTGCTCGATTTGTCCGCAATCTCGGCGTCTACGGCGACAGAGTGATCTCAAGCCGAGATGTTTGTCTGTCGTTTGGCTGACTTTAATCTCGTCGTGAGAGGTCCAATCGGGTCTACAGACCTGTCAACTATTGCGTTTGCTAGCGTTTACGGCCTTCTGCCGTCTCCCGTTCGGCTGGCCGGCTCCTTGCTCCATTTGAGGGCCCACGCACCAGGCAACCGCCCGGAACGCCGGGCCCGAGAGCGAGAGATCCCGATGAAAGTCGTGTTGTTTTGCGGCGGCCAAGGACTCCGGATCCGCGACGCCGAGAATATTCCGAAACCCCTCGTCACGATCGGCTACCGGCCGATCCTGTGGCACGTCATGAAGTACTACGCCCACTTCGGACACAAGGACTTCGTGCTCTGCCTCGGGCACCGCGGCGACGCCGTCAAGGATTACTTCCTCAACTACAACGAGTGCGTGTCCAACGATTTTACGCTCTCGCAGGGAGGGAAGAAACTGGAGCTGATGACGAGCGACATCCACGACTGGACGGTCACTTTCGTCGACACCGGCTTGAGCTCGAACATCGGCCAGCGGCTCAAGGCGGTCGAGCCGTATCTGCGCAACGAGACGGAATTCCTCGCGAACTACTCGGACGGCCTGAGCAACTTGCCGCTGCCGGTGCAGCTCGCGCACTTCCATCAGCAGAACGCGATCGCCAGCTTCGTCAGCGTGAAGCCGAAGATCAGTTACCACCTCGTGTCGGCGGATCGGAGCGGCCGGGTGACGGCGATTGACGACATCGGCGAGACTTCGATTCGGATCAACGGCGGCTATTTCATCTTCAAGCGCGAGATCTTCGACTATATCAAGGAGGGCGAAGAGCTCGTCCACGAGCCCTTCCGTCGCCTGATCAAGGCCGGACGCCTGACGGCGTACGAGTACGATAAGTTCTGGATGGCGATGGACACGTTCAAGGATCGCCAGCAGCTCGAGGAGATCCTCGCGGCCGGGCGCGCACCCTGGGAAGTGTGGAACGCCGCTCATTGCGCGACCCCGCCGGCCGCGTATGCGGCGGTTGCCGCGCGCGGGTAGCCGCCCGCGCGATCAGCGGGAGTGAGCAGCGCCGGTCCTTCTCGCGCCCTGGTCACAGGGCCCGCGGGTTTCATCCGCATCCGATCTCGATGTCGTCGGAGTGGGCGCCGAGGCAGAGCACGCTCTTGACCTTGTCGAAGCCGAACTCAATCAAGGGGCGTCGGGGTTCGAGGCATGCAGCTGCGCTCGCGCATCAACCCGCGGCGGGCGCGTAGTCGGGCCACTGGGCATCGACATCGGAGATGGCGGTGACCGCCAGCGGCCAGGAGATGCCGAAGGCGGGGTCGTTGTAGCGGACGCCGCGCGCCGCCGCCGGCGCGTACGAGGCCGACGTCATGTAGCACATCTCGGCGTCGTCGGTCAATGTCTGATAGCCGTGCGCGAAGCCTTCGGGCACGTAGAGCATCGTGGTGTTGTCGGCGGTAAGCTCGACGCCGAGCCATTGCCGGTGGGTCGGCGAGTCCGGGCGCAGGTCGATGATCACGTCGAGGATCGCGCCGCGCGTGCAGCGGACGAGCTTGGCCTCCTGGTGCGGCAGGTCCTGGAAGTGCATGCCGCGCACGGTGCCCTTCTGGTGGTTGAAGCCGACGTTGAGCTGCACCATGTCGGGGATGAGGCCGTGCTGCGCCATCTCGTCGCGGCACCAGCCACGCGCGAAGAAGCCGCGGTGGTCGGTGATCCGGCGCAGGCCGATCAGGAACGCGCCCTTGAGTCGGGTTTCGGTGAATTCCATCGAGTGGATGCGGTGAGCTCGTCGTATTGTGCCACGCCTTCGCGCGCGACGGCCGGCCGCATGCATGGTTCGGCTGCCGGTGTCCCACAGTATCCGGCGTGTCTGCGCCCCGACGAGACCGGGCCGCCGGGGCGTGAGCAAGGTGCTACGCTTCCCACGTGACGTCTACGGTCATGGGGCCGAGGTGACGATAGGCTTGCACTGAGCAGCCGGCGTGGTCATCGACGGACTCGACGAACTTGCGACCGCGGCATGAACGTTCGTGCAGATCTGGAAAGGTGACACGATGAGCGTCGACACAGCACTCCGGCAACGCGAGGACAGCGGCACCCCCATCCGCATCGGCATCGTCGGCGCCGGCGCTACCGGACGGTCGCTCGCCCTGCAGTTGGCGACCTCGGTCCCCGGCATGCGGCTCGCCGCGATCGCCAACCGGACGCCGGCCTCGGCGGAGCGCTCCGTCCGCGAAGCCGGGATTGCCGAGTGGACGCAGGTCGCCTCGGCGCGGGAAGCGGAAGCGGCGATCGGCCGCGGCACGCCCGTCATCACTGACGATCCGTTCGTGCTCACGGCGTGCAACGCCATCGACGTGATCGTCGAGGTGACCGGCACCGTCGACGCCGCGGCGCGCGTCGTGCTCGACGCCTTCGCCCACCAGAAGCATGTCGTGCTCGTGAACGCCGAGCTCGACTCGCTGCTCGGGCCGATTCTGAAGCTGAAGGCGGACGAGGCCGGGGTCGTGCTGACCCACACCGACGGCGACGAGCCCGGCGTGGCGATGACGCTGCTCCGGTACCTGCGCACGCTCGGACTGCGCACAGTTGCCGCCGGCAATATCAAGGGGATGGTCGACTACTACCGCAACCCGGAGACCCAGCGAGGCTTCGCCGAGAAGAACAATCAGGACGTCCGGAAGGTGACCTCGTTCGCGGATGCCACCAAGCTGTCCATGGAGACCACGGTCCTGGCCAACGCGACCGGGTTCCACTGCGGCCGCCGCGGGATGTACGGTCCGGCCTGCGCGCACGTTCGCGAGCTCTCCGAGTCGACTCCCGGCGGAGCAGATGCTCGCGACCGGCCTGGTCGACTACTCGGTCGGCGCCGAGCCCGGCACCGGCGCCTGGGTCATCGTTCATGAATCGAACGAGCTGAAGAAGGCGCAGCTCTCCTACTACAAGATGGGCAACGGCCCATTCTACGTTTTCTACACGCCGTACCACCTGCCGCACCTGCAGATTGCCTCCACGATCGGACGGGCGGTGGTCCACCGCGATCCTACGGTCGCGCCGCTGAGCGGCCCGGTCTGTGAAGTCGTCGCGGTGGCGAAGCGCGACCTCAAGGCTGGTGATCGGCTCGACGGCATCGGCGGGTTCGCCACCTTCGGTCTCATCGAGAACACCGCGATCGCCCGCGGGTCGCGTGCGCTGCCGATTGGGTTGTCCGAGGATTGCGTCCTGCGTCGCGACGTGCCGCGCGATCACATGCTGTCGGTCGACGATGTGGTGGAGCCGAAGCGCGAGCCGGTGGTCGAGCAGCTGTGGCGCGAACAGTGTGAGCGGTGGCCCGTGGTGGCGGCGCAGCAAGAAGTGGCCTCGGCCAACCCATGACCGGCGGGCGTCACTGACGCAAGTCGTAGATGATGCCGTCCTGATCGCTGACCTTGCGATAGTGTTGACTGAGGTATGCGTCGAGAGCCGAGTACTGATCGGCATACTGCGTGAGCGAATTCGCGGACACCACGAAGTACTCGGCGCCCTTGGCCCGCGCTGCCTCGATGCGTTCCGGCGTCGCCCACGACAAGGCGAAGTACCACCCTCGCCGATCCCCATAGAAGAACACATCCGGTGGCGTCATCCACGTTTGCGGTGTCTGGCCATCCATCTCGTGATCCGCGACGACGATCAGCGAACCGGGCCGCGTGAGCTCCGCGACCTTGACCCCGGTCAATTGTTTCCCCTTCCAGATGGCCGTTTCGAACGCGAGGTCGCGATTGTTGAACCGATCGTCGGCCACGACGGTATTGAGGACCACGAGGAGGACGACGGCCGCCAGCAGCGGAACCACGACCGGCGGCCGCCAGCGTTCGCCTAGCCACGAACGGACCGCCCCGAGCGCGGCCTGAAAGCCGAGTCCTGCCACGAGATTGCAGATCGGCAGCACCGTCAGCAGATAGCCGATGTGGCCCGAGTAGCGCAGGCCCTTGAATGCGATAAGGGCATGAATCCCAAGGGCGCCAAGCCAGATGAACACGAAGGCGTCGCGTCGCTTGACCGACAGGTAGCAGCCGTACGCGAAGGCGAGGAACGCGAGCGGCGTCACGTGGTAGAACGCGACCCGGATCGCGGTGCGCTTGTAGATGCTGAGATCTGTCAGCGTACCCGCCGTTCCAAGCTTCAGAGATCCGGCGGCCAGGATGCCGAAGGTGTTCCCGTCCTCGAGGTACATCCGATACGCGTGCGCGTACCAGGCGACGCTCGGGAGCAGCATCACCGCGGCCGCGAGCCACGTCTCGGGCTTCTGCAACACGTGACGACCGTACCGTCGGATGAAGAGGTAGAGCACGACGAAGCCGAGATACAGGCCGGTGATCTTGCACAGGATGGCCATGGCTACGGATGCGGTGCCCGCCCACAGGCGCCACGCCGACTCGCCGTCCGACCAGCGCAGGAGCCAATACAGGCCGAGCGCTCCGAAGAACACCATCGGCGGGTCGGCCCACATCCCGTAGCTCGTGATATACACCTGCGTCGGCGACAGCGCCACGCCGAGACCGGCGGCGAGAGCGGCCACGTCACCAAACCGATAGCGCGCGAGCGCAGCCGTCACCCACACCATGCCGAAGCCGAACGCCAGCGGGAACACTTCGTTGAGCGCGTCGTGCTGACCGAACACCTTGAACAGGACCGCGGTGAGAAACGACTGGAGCGGAAGCTCCATCTCGACGTGGCCCGCGCCGGCACCTCCCCACATCACTTGCGGGTAGAAGAAGTCAAAGCCGTTGCGGTAGTAGTTGATGGCAATGCCGGCGAGGTCGGCGGGTCGCCAGCCAAACGTTGGCGAGTTGATGCGGCCCCACAGTTCCCAGTGTGCGAGCAGGTAGGCAGCGAGCAGGACCCAGAAGGACACGGCGGCGGAGATCCGAACGTCGAACGCCGGCGTCTTGCTTGCGCTCGGCGTGTGAGCCGTGGTCATGTCATGTCCGCGCCGCGGGCTTCAACCTTCCCCTTGCGTTTTCGCACCTTGCGAAGCTTCTTCATCGACAGGACAGGGTGTAACACCAGCTCGAGACCACGCCTTATCCCGGCTTTGGTCAGTTCGGCCATTTCCAGCTCGATGTCGCTGCTGGCGAGTTCCTTCCGCTGTCGATCGAGAAATACCTGGTCGAACGAGTTCTCCATCAGCGCCGCGACCAGCCAGTCGTAGTACTTGTCCGAGAAGATCTGCAGCTGTCGCTTGAATTCGTCCTCGGTCAGGTAGATCGGGCCGAAGTGCTTTATGTATCCCAGCAGGGCCCGGTTGATGCGGCCGAAGGTGAAACTCTGCGACGTCTGTGATCCCGTGTGCACCCGCGTGTAGGTCAGAATCTGGTGCACGAAGCCGAAGTCGGAGTGCTGAAGCGCGTTGTAGACACCTGACACATCGGCGTGGGGGTCTCCCTGGCCCCACACGAAAAACTCGGGCACGGATCGAATCAGATCGGCACGATAGAGCAGCGACGTCGGAGCGCCAAACACATACGGCTGGCGGCCGAGCAGGGTCTCACGGGAGATCTCGCGTCCGTTGACGACATTCGTGTGATAGTCGAGCCCTTGGAACAAAATCCGGCTGCCCTCGATCGAATAGCAGCAGATGATGCCGACGTTCGGGTGTTCGACACCGAACTCGACCATCTGTCGCAAGCAGTCCGGGAAGAGCCAGTCGTCGGCCGACACGCACTTGCACCACGCGCTCTCGGGCGACATGAATCGCATCGCGTGACTGTGATTGACCATCACGTCGAGGAACTCGGTGTTGTCGTGAACCCGGATCCGGCTGTCCCGTTTGGCGTAGTCGTGCATGATCTGCAGCGTGTTGTCCGTGCTGCAGTTGTTGACCAGCAGATACTCGAAGTTGTCGTAGGTCTGCCGGAGCACGCTCTCGATGCACTCGCCGAGGAACTCGCCCATGTTGTAGCACGGCGTGATCACGCTGACGAACGGCTGGCGCGACGACATTCAGCGCTCCCTCCAGAATCGAACAACCTTCATCGCACATCCTCTGTCGCCAGCCGGCGCTGGCCACGACCCTACAACCGCGCCAGCGCGCGCTCCGCGGCGCCCTCGCCGCTCTTGAAGCTATCGTCGCTCCACAAGTACGCCCAATCGCCGTAGCGGCCACAGTAGTTGACGCCGATCGCGTCGAGATACGCGTGGACCGTGGCCAGGGCCGGCGGGCGATCGTGGTCGAAGATGATGTTGGCGTACTCGGCGAAGTGGACGCTCTTGTGCACGATGCGATCGGTCTCTCGAATCAGGCCGACGCGACGCAGATCGCGAATCACCGGTTCCACGCAGTCCTCCGGTGTCCGATCCATCGGCATGTACTTCTTCGAGAAGTACACCTCCGCCTGGATCGATCCACAGCCGGCCGGCGCCATGGTCGGCGAGAACATGTGCGGAAAGCTCAGTCGCGAAAAACTGATGTCGGCATCATAGAAATACGAGATGTGGGCCTTCGACACATCGCTGCGATCGAGGCCGAGATTCACCAGCACGACGCTCGAGCACGCCAGCGTCGCCGCGGCGTCGCGCACCTCCTGCGGGACGCCAGCGATCATCGGGACGAGCTCGGGAAGCGCGATCGACGAGACGACCGCGTCGTAGGTCACGCGCCGGCCATTCTCGAAGGTCAGTTCCTTGCAGGCCGGGTCGAGCGACACCAGCTGATGTCCGAGCTCGGTGGTCGCGTCTTTGCGCAGACCATCGACATACGCCTGGAATCCACCGTGGATCGGGTAGCGGAAGTGCGTGATGTAGTGCACGTTGGGCACCGTCGGCGACACCGCGCCGAACAGGACCTCCTGCAACGACGGCCGGTACATGCGAGGGCCGATCCAGTCGGTGCGCAGGTTTTTGGCAGGCGTGGTGTGGTATTTCGCCGTGTACGCCATCGGAAACGTCTCGGCCATCTCCTGGCCGTAGCTCGCCACCAGCCACTCGGCATAGTTGGTCACTTCGGGGAACGGCTTGCGTTCCTCTTCGATGAACGAGAGCAGCATCTTCGTGACGACATCCGGCGGAAGGGCGTGGAGATGGCACTGCACGGGATGCGGGAACCAGTAGCCCTGCCAGTAGTTGTTCAACTGGTACTGGAGCGCTGTGTATTGCCCGTCCACTGCATCGGCTAGGAGCTGCTGAATGCGTTCGTCCTTGGTGAAGGAGACGTGCGGGCCGATATCGAAGGCGAACCCGTCGGGATGCTTGCAAGGTCACCGTGTGGCCACCGGTGTACGCAGTTCTTGTCGTACAGCACACAGGTGTGCGGTTCGCTGCGCAAACGATAGGCCGCTCCGACACCAGCCATTCCAGTTCCCAGGATCGCGATTCGTGCTCATCTCTCAATACCCCTCGCCGACGCGCGTGGCTGCATCGGATCCGACGGCGCCAATCAGCCAGGTGCGGTGCAGGTGCGACTTCACGCGCGTCCAATGCCCTCGTAACGCTGCACCGATGACGGCGCCAGCATCCGTCGGCCGTCGATCACGACCGGGTTCCGGCCAAGCGTGGCCAGCAGATCCGGCAGTCGTTGGAACTCGCTCCACCGCGTCACGATCAGGATGGCCTCGGCCTCGGCGACCGCCGCCTCGAGCGTCGGTGCGACCGTAACGGCCGCTCCGAACAGGCGCGCGGCTTCGGCTGCGGCGGCCGGGTCGTAGACAACGACCTGAGCGCCTTCCGCCAGCAGCGACTTGACGATCGGAATCGCCGGAGACTCACGCGTGTCGTTGGTATCGGGCCGAAACGCGACGCCGAGCACCGTGACGCGGCGCCCAGCCAGCGACGGCAAATGCTTGTGCGCCAACTCGATCATCTTCTGGTGCTGATTGGCATTGACGTCGAGGACGGCGCGCATCATCCGCATCGGTACGCCAGCCGCCTGACCGTGCGCGGCGAGCGCGGCGACGTCCTTGGGCAGACAGCTGCCGCCGAAGCCGCAGCCGGCCAGCAGAAACGACGACGATCGGCGGACGACGACGCGGCCGTCGTCCAGCGGCGTGCTCAGATAGCGGCTCGCGTGCACGCCGCGCATGACGTCGGACGCGTCGATATTCGCCAACGGCGGTCGCCAGGTTGGCCAGCTCGTTCGAGAACGAGATCAGCGTGGCGAGCAGCGCGTTCGAGGCGTACTTGATCAGCTCGGCCGTCGCGTTGTTCGTTCGGATCAGCGGCGCATCGAAGGAGTCGTAGACCGCGGCCAGCACGTCCTGCGTGCGCGCGTCGATGCCGCCGCACACGATGCGATCCGGTTGCACGAAATCGTTGATCGCCTCACCTTCGGTCAGGAACTCCGGGTTCATCCCGAGCCCGAAGTCGACGCCGGCGCGCTTGCCCGATTCCTTTTCGAGGATCGGTCGCACCCTGGAGTCCGTCGTCCCTGGCACGACGGTGCTCTTGACCACCACCACGTGGTAGTCGGGCATATCGCGCAAGGCGCGGCCGATGATGCGCGCCACGTCGTCAATCTGGCTGAGATCGATGCGCTCGCCGTCGAACGGCGTTCCTACCGCGATGAAGGTGATCTCGGACTTGGCGATGGCGCCGGCCGCATCGAGCGTGGCCGTGAGCGTTCGTCCGACGGTGCGCGCCAGAAGCTCGGGGAGGCCGGGCTCGAAGATGGGGCACTCGCCGCGATTGATCGCCGCCACACGGCCGGCATCGACGTCGATGCACGTCACCTCATGACCGGCGTCCGCGAAGCAGGCGCCGGTGACCAGCCCGACATAGCCGACGCCCAGGATCGAAATCCGCACCTATGCGTCCTCCGCCACTTGATTCCCCGAATACCAGATGAGCGAGCGGCGAAGCCCCTCGTCAACGAGGATCGTCGGCTCGTAGCCCAATTCGGTGCGCGCCTTGGTGATGATCGGGCAGCGGCGATCCGGATTGTCGATGAGATATTCCTGGTCCACGCGCTTCACCACGCGACCGGTGTAGCCGAACGACTCACGCCCGATCGCCGCGACCTTCTCGGCGAGCTCGGCCATCGAGATCTCAGGTGTTTCCACGCCGATGTTGTAGGCTTCGCCGGGGCGTCCAACGACGAGGACCTTGTAGTAGCCAATAACGGCGTCGGCGACGTAGCAGAACGTGCGCTTCGGACTGCCGTCCGACTTCATGACGATGTCGCGGTTGGCGAACACATCGCGAGCGAAGTCGGGCAGGACCCGATGATCGGTGATCTTGAGCCCGGGACCGTAGTTGTTGAAGGGCCGCGCGACTGTGATCGGCAGCTGGTGACGCTCGGTGAAGTTCACGCACAACGTCTCGCCGTAGCGCTTCGACTCGTCGTAGCACGCGCGCGGGCCCGTGCACGAGACATAGCCTCGATAGGTCTCGGGTGTCGGAATCGCGTCCGGAGTCGGATCACCGTAGATCTCACTGCTCGAAAAGAACAGGAAGCCCTCCACCGGTGCTGCCGTCTCGCGCTGCTGTTTGGCGTACTCGAGTAGCGTCCGCAGACCGTTGACGTTCGCGTCCATGGTCTCGATCGGATACTTCTTGTAGTAGACCGGCGAGGCGATCGACCCGCCATGGACGATGTACTGGAACGACGGCATGTCGGCCGGCAGCGGCTGACTGATGTCGTGCTTGACGAGCGTCAGGTGCGGCGTGCCCGCGAGGCTCGACAACCAGGGCGGGACGCCGCGAATGTAGTTGTCGTAGACCGTGAGATCGATCGGCGAGGCGGCGGTGCGGTTGTAGTGCAGCACGGACTGGACGAGGTAGTAGCCGAGAAACCCAGCGCCGCCGACGATCAGCAGTCGCTTGCCGCCCATCCGAGCGAGCTCCTCGGACAGGTTCTTGGTGATGTAGTCGAGATCGGTGCGGACGATCGCGCCCGCGGCGTCCGTGGCAGTTGTATCCATCAGTGACATTTCAAGGAGAGAACCTGCTCGCCCCAGTCGCAAATTTGAACGTCTGGCCGACGATATTATCGACCACGTCTGCGAAAGAGGGGAAGTAGGGGGATTCCGAGAACATTGTCTCTGCTGAGCCGTACTTTTGGGTTTGAAGCAGCAGACATTTCTCGCACACGAACACGATTGTGTCTTTTTCCTTCAAATTGCTCGCCATCCTCGGTCTACCGTCGAAGGCCGCGGATTGAGGTCTGTGCGGCGATGGGTGATGCAGTCGTGCCGTGGGTCACTTCGCGCGCGCACCGGCTCGAATCGCATGAGCCGGTTCACGTTTCGGGGGGATCGTTTTTCCCATTCAATAACAGCGCAGTCGATCGAATCGTTCCGCCGACACTGGACCGACACCCGACCCGACCGTCGGGCTATTTCGAGACGACATACAGCACGGACCTCGGGTGTATTCCGTAGCGCGAGAATAGATCGTCGCCGAAATGCGGGCGCCCCAACTGCTCGACAGTAAACCCCACTGATTCGAGCCGGTCGACGAAGGCCTGCTTGGAGTAGAGCCGGACGTGGTCGTACTGGCGAAGTACTTCCAGCGGCCGGCTTCATCCGTGATCGACGGATCTTCGTGAACGCGCTCGAGACCCAAGTGGATGGGTACCATCGCAATCCCCCATCCCCCAGGGCGAAGCACCCGGTGCAGTTCCTTCATGGCGGCGACATCGTTCGGGATGTGTTCGAGCACGTGCGAGCAGATGAACCCATCGAACTGCCCATCTGCATACGTCGACATGTCGGTGATGTCGATCTTGTCGTCGACGCCGCTCATTTGCAGGTCGGCGGATCTGACATGTGCGCTGTTGAACTGTCGCAGGAATCCCGTGAGAGGCGCGCTCGGAGCAATGTCCAGGACCGACACGCGCGCGTTCGTGCTCAACACGCCACGAAGATAGAGTGCATACAACCTGTCGCGATCTGAAGCGCCGCACCGCGAGCACGCGAAATGCTCGAGATTACAGGTTTCGTACTGAAAAGAGGAATAGACGTGCTCATGGCGATCCAGTTCTTGGAAAATGTAGGCAGGAATCGGCTCGAAATCCACGGCGTGCCTGCCGCAGACTGAGCAAGAAAACTGCAATCTCTTGCCCGACGGCACCGAGACCGCGA
Organism: uncultured Acidobacteriota bacterium; assembly: GCA_963776315.1. GTDB lineage: Bacteria > Acidobacteriota > Vicinamibacteria > Vicinamibacterales > 2-12-FULL-66-21 > DATBJJ01. The sequence continues at coordinate 410,089 of CAVZMJ010000014.1, read as the reverse complement.
CAGATCTGCCGAGCAGGACCTTGAGCGCCGCTTTCAATCGATACGGTATGAGCCGCTTGAGAAGGGACACCCTACGATGATACACGGAGTCATCGACGTCGACGAGCCCGTCAGATCATCGTGAAGTCCGTTGCAGCGACATTCGCGAGGGGCCGCGTTCGTAGAGTACAAAATCGCGATGGTCGTGGGCGGCCGCTCGCTCGAGCATGGGCAAGGACATGACCGACCTGTGCACCGCGACGGCTCTTCCTGTTGTGAAAGACGTATCCTTCAAACAGCTCGCCAGCGTTGCGCGCCGGACGCCAACCCCGGCGCTCCGTCTTGCGAACCACGTGATCGGCTTGATATCTTGATGCGAGACCTCTCGAGGATCCTCGTTGATGCTACCCATCACGCTCGGGCCCGAACCGCACGCCCCGTTGACGATGCTCTGCATCGGTGCTCATTGCGACGATATTGAAATCGGCTGCGGCGGCACGATCCTGCGTCTGCTGGCGGAACATCCCGGCAGCTCGGTACACTGGGTCGTCCTGGCGGGGAATCCGCGCCGCGCCGATGAAGCGCGATCGGCCGCCGATGCCTTTCTCGAAGGAGCCGGCCACAGAACCGTGGAAGTGAAGACCTTCAGAGAGAGCTACTTCCCCTACGTGGGCGCCGAGATCAAGGATTACTTCGAAACGCTGGGCGCCGCCACCGATCCGCATTTGATCTTTACGCACTATCATTTGGATCGGCATCAGGACCATCGCGTGGTCTGTGAGCTGACCTGGAATACCTTTCGCAACCATCTCATCGCCGAGTACGAAATCCCCAAGTACGAGGGCGATCTGGATCGGCCCAACACCTACGTCGCGCTCACGCGGGCCCACGCCGATCGAAAAGTCGATCTGCTCATGAAGCACTTCCCCTCGCAAGCGAGTCGGCCGTGGTTCAAGGCAGAGACTTTTCACTCGCTCATGATCGTCCGCGGCAACGAGGCGGCCGTGGCTGAAGGGCGAGCCGAAGCATTCCACGTTCGAAAGCTTGTCGTCTGAGCGGCGAAGCGGCGAACGTCGTGCCCACTGGGGCGCGCCGCCAGACCGTGCGCCGACGATCATATCGCAGGAGCAGGTTGGCGACCGCCGCTCGCTTCGGTCGTCAGCCCTGCTTGGCCTCGACGCTCGCCGACGTGCGTGCGTCGGTGCGTTCGAGCCAGGCTTCGCGCCACATCGGATAGCCGCCCCGCGCGCAGCCTCCGAAGCACAACCCCGAGCACGACGTTCCGCGCAGCAAGACGGTATTGTTGATCGCGCGCATCTTGCCCGAGTCTTCCAAGATCATCCGATCGATGCGCGCGAGGACCGGATAGGTCTTGCCACAATGGCGCGAGGTCTCCTCGTTGCCGAAGTAGAGGCCCCGGTTCTTGCCGACCGCGTCGAGCGTCTGGCTGACCTCCGCCTTGGTCTTGATGCGTACGAGCTCGCCTGGCTTCAGACCAAGCGCGATCGCCGGAGTCTTGGCTTGGGTCCCGAGTAACATGCGGAAGTCACGGCGGCCCAGCCTGCGTGCCAGCTTGTTGTACACCGCCATGAACAGGATCTTCGGCAGCTGTCGTGGTCGCACGGCTCCCGAACGAAAATCACGCAAGTAATGGCGCACGTCCCAGATGCGCAGCGGCTCCGTGGCAGCTGGCAATGCCGTCGCCTGGCAGGCGTAGACGGCCGCGGGATCGACCGGCGACCGCGCACTCGCGTCTGTGCTCGCCACGATCGACGTCCAGTCGATGGGCGGTTCGGGTGCGGCAGAAGGGGCAGGCTTGAGCCAGCGCTCTTTCCAGAAGAGCATGCACATGCGACGGCAGCCGTCGTGGTCGCTCCCGTCGCAGCGCACGTCCTCCAGCGTGACCGCGTCGCGCATCCGTCGCAGAGCGAGGAAGTAAGTCGTCTCCGCACAGATCTTGTCGGCGCGCTTGAAGACACGGAAGCGCCGACCACAAAACTGGCGCATCTCAGCCGTGAAGGGCAGGCTCTCGCAGCTACCGTGCTCGTCCAGCGTTGCGGCGATCTCCTCGAGACTGAGAACCTCGACGACATCGCCAGACTTGAAATGGTGAACAGGCCCGCTCATGCCGCTGTATAGCTCATGCCGCCGTAGATTACGAAAGAGTCCCCTGCTCCAAGGCGCCGACGAGGCGTTCGGTGCGGATCAGCCGCGCCGTCCGCGGCTTCCACCAGCAACCCGCTGGCAACGAGCTCGCGCGCCGATCGCTCGATCAGGGCGAACGGCATGCCCGTCCAGTGGAGTCTTCCCGATCCTAGCCTGTTCGTTCCTCGGTGGACACCTGAAAACAGATTAGACAAGTGGCTGGCCTCGATCGCGACGAGCTGACGGGTACCGTCGCTCAAGGAGTTGCGTGCTCGAGACACGGCCGAAGGAGACCAGCCATCGCCAAGAATCGCCGACCCAGGCGACTCGCGCGGCGTTGATAGCAGACTCCATCCGGACGAGCGCCGGCCACAGCCGGCGAACTCGACGTCTCCTGCCGAATCGGTTCGAACGCCGGCGGTATCAACATCACGAAGAGCCCAGCCTCCGCAGCCTGTGCCAGCAACACCGTGCCGTGACTGTCCATCAGCCATACCGCGTACAGCGCAAGCAGCGCGCAGGCGCAAGACACGTGGCCGTAGCTGCCGAGGGCTCGGCGCAGATAGGGTAGGCAAGGCAGCACAAAGATCAGTCGGTAGTCCCAGTTGGCCGCGAACAAGTACGAGTAGATGTAGATCGAACTGCCCGTCAAGAACAAAGCCCGGCTGTGCTCGTCGGTGGGTGCCCCGACTGGACAAACCTTGAACGCCAGCCCCAGCGCGGCGGCCATGGCAATCACCGCCACCACTAGCAGCACAGGCCCCGGAACGCTTGCTCTGATCGCCACGCGCCCCAGGGCCCATATCAGCGTCGGTGCGCCGTACGACATCGGCCCGACGGCGGTATTGCCATGAAGAATGATCGGCAGCTCGTTGCGCAGCAGGAGGCCGGCCGCGAGCGCGCCGGCAGCATAGAGCGCCAGGCGGCGCCAGTCTCTCTGAACGGCCGGAACGTGCAGCACGAAGCCCGGGAAGATCTTGATTCCGGTGGCGATGAAGAACAGCACCGAAGACTGCAAGGGTCCGAGCCCGGCACACGCAAGCAGCAGGACGAACGCGAGCATGTCGGTGTTGCCGCGCTCAATCGCCAGGAGGGCCGCCGGCGACACCGCACCCAACAGCATGATCCAGGACGGATAGCGCACCAGCAGATACGTGCACGCGCCGACGAAGAGCAGTACGGACGACGTCCCGAATGCCAGAAAGGCGGCTTCGTTGCCAAACCTCAGGACGCGCGCCAGCCACAGCCAGACCGACGGGTAGTCCATCGTGCGGCCCCATGGATCCCCTGGATTGGCGCGCTGCGGCCAGGAGCCGCGCGCCAGGCTGACGAGTCCGCCTTGGATCGAGCGCAGGTCGGCAAACGGCGGGCTCATCGTCGGCACGTGCAACGACGTCCAGAAGGCCGTCCAGCCGCGCAGCGACAGGACTGTCGCGCCGGCGCTGACGAGCAGCAGATACAGCAGCCACTGCTGCTGCAGCACGCCGTTGCGCCGAGCGAAGCGGACGCCATGCTCCATCTCGTTGCGATTATGGGATCGGTGCGACGATTTGTGCTAGCGAGTTTGGTGTAAAAGGTCGTATCCAGCGGCACTCAGCCCGTAGTGGTTGGCAGCGCCTGCACTGGAGATAGACGCCGATTCCCGGACTCCACGTCGATTGCGAGGATCGACTGGACGCAGCCCACGACATCGTTGGGACGGTGCGCGTCGGGACGACGATCGACAGCATGATCAGCTCGAGCGCCGGAACACAAGCATCCTTCGATCGACGGACGTCGATGCTCCGTCGACGAACCCTCGCGTGAACCCGATAATGCGCGACAGTCCCCTCGGACGGCGCAAGTGTAGGAGGTCGCGCATCGGAGGCCAGAGCGCCTCGACGGCGAACAGCCATGCGGCGAGGCCGATCGCACTGAGATGTCCGGCGCGAATTGGCTTGGCGCAGAGCGCACCAATCGCGACCCAATCACGAAGCGCGTGCGAACGGCCTTCGGCCAGTGTCCGAAATCCATGATGCAGCACGGAGAGGCTTGCGACGTCGTACACTTGCCAGCCGCTGAGCAGCGCCCGCACGCCGATGTCCCAGTCATCGCCAGACCCGAATCGCGATCCCGGACCGAACAGCTCGTCGAATCCGCCGAGCGCCAGAATCGCCTCCCGGCGCAGCGCCATGCCTGCTCCAAGGCCGAGTCCGTCGCGCGCGTCGGCCACCGACCGCAGCACACGATCGTGCCGCCGTTCGAACGCCGGCACATACCCCTCGGCGGGATCGTACGGTTCGGGAACGACGTTGCAGAAGACGATGGCCGCCTTCGGCTGCGACTCCATGGCCGTGGCCATGCCGCGCGCCCACCCCGGCGAGGCCACGCAGTCATCGTCCGTACAGGCGACGACCGCGCCGCGGGCGAGTCGAAGGCCTTCGTTGAGCGACGCGCCCTTGCCTCGCGCGCGCGTTCGCGTGTAGCGCAGGCGTGGATCGCCGGCGAGCCCGGCGAGCGCCTGCTGCGATTCGGTCCCTTCGCTTTGATCCATCACAATCAATTCGATGTCTGGCGCGGCGTCAGCCAGGACCGAGCGAACCGTACGGAGCAGCGACTCCGGACGATTGCGGGTGCAGACGAGCACCGACACGAGATTCATCAGCGGCGACCTGGGCCCTCGTCCGCGCAGCCCTTCATGATCTCGAGGATGCGTGGGTAGTTGCGCGACCCGTTGAACAGACGCTCGGCGGCGCCACGCGCCGCGATCCCCAACGCGCGCCGCAGCTGGTGGTCCCGCACGAGACCGAGCGTGCAGTCGTGCAGGGCGTTCACGTCGTTCGGCGGGAGGAGAAAGCCCGTCTCACCGTCGGTGATCTCCTCGCCAATCGCCCCTACCTTCGTCGTCACGACCGGCAGCCCGGACGCCATCGCCTCCATGATCGCGAGCGGGAGCACGTCGGCCACGGTCGGGAACACGAACACGTCGGCGCGCGCGTAGAGCGCCATCAGCGCCGGCATGTTGGGGCCCAACCCGTGATGCACGCGCACGTTCGAGAGGTCCGCCAGGTCGACGGGATCGCGCGTGACGATATCGAGCTCGCAGTGCTGCGCGAGCCCCTGCCGCATCGCCGCGAGCAGCACCTCGCCGCCCTTGCGCTTGAAGTCGCCGCCGACGAACAGCAGACGGACGGCGCGGCCCGACTCGAAGTCATGGCGCGGGAAGTTCCATCGCTCCATGTCGATGCCGGGCGGGATCACGGCGACTTTGTCCGCCGGTGCGCCGTAGTCTTCCACGAGGGACTTCTTGCCCCACTCGTGCCAGATGACGAGCCCGCGCGCGCGACTGAACGCGCGCCGCATCAACGCGTTCTTCACCGACTCGACCGACCCGAACCGGCTCGGCGCGTGCGCATACGGCTCGCCGATCCTGTCGAAGTTGAGCGGCGTCGCGTCCATCGAGATGATCGTCGGAATGTCCAGCATCAGCCGGTGCGCAAAGAGCGACGTCACCTGCGTGTGGAAGAATAGCGCGTCGAACGTCTGCGTGCGCCGCGCGGCGCGGACGTGCTCGATGGCCTGGAGGCTCGCCCGAACGGTCCAATTGCGCCCCACGACGGGGACCCCAGCCCATCCGTCCCGCGAATCATAGGAAATGGGCAGCCAGGTCGCGTCGACGCTCGCGTCCCGCGCGACCCATTCCTGGAAGTTCTTGGTGTGAGTGACCTGGCCGAGCGTCTGCTCCATGACGAAACCGAGCCTGTAGGGCATGGTTTCTAGGGGCGGCCCGTTCGGGGGAAGCTGCGCAAGGTGTCCCTATGATAACGTGCCACGATGAGAAAGGACGAGGTGGCCCAGCCGCCAGGCGGAGCTGGCTTGGTGAACAAAGTCACCCAATACGGTGACTAATGTGTCCAAACCGCCGATCTCGGCAGAAACATCCGCCATTGCGGCGCCTTTCAGAGCCAGAGCGCGGGCAGAAATCTTGCTCGAACAGCACCAGGCGCTCCAGCCGCAGCTCAGGACAGTCGCAGCGGTAAAGGGAGGCACGAGGCCTGGAATCGCCCGCGATGAGCCGGTCGAGCTGGCCTGGACGACCTGACACCGAAACCATGAGCCGTATCGACGACGCGCTGACGCGTGCGACCGGAAAGCCGGCCGGGACGCCCAAGCCGTCGGTTTTCCCGCGCGTCGTGTCTGAGGGGGCACCCACAGCTCGCCCGAGCCTCAGAGGAGACGATCGCCAGATTCCCGGCGTGTCGGACGCCGCCCGCGAAGCCCCGGTTGAGAAGACACGCCTCGAGAGTAGCTCGCCGGCGCCATCACGACGCCGGTTGGGGACGAATCCGGCCGAGCCGCGCGGGTCCCAGACGCTCGTGAACTATGTGGGATTTGCGTGGCGCGCGCTCCGGCGCCGCAAGGTCCTGGTCATCATGGCGTTCCTGCTGACGTTCTCGCTGACCATCGCGGCCACGTCGCTCGTGCCAAGGACCTATGAAATCGAGGTCAAGCTGCTGGCGCAGCGCAGCGGAGTGATGGCGTCGCTCAGCAACCCTGGCCGGGCGGTCCCCTACGATTCGGACGCACCCACGCGGGCGGCGGCCGAAACCGTGCTGCGGCGGGACAACATCCTCTCGCTCATCCGCCAGACCGATCTGATCAACACGTGGACTCGCACGCGCGCACCCATTCTCCGGCTCGGGGATCGCCTCAAGGCGCTGATCCTTCGCCGCCAGCTGACGCCTGACGACACGATCGAAGAGGTCGTGTCGCAGATCGAGAAGCGCATGATCGTCTCGGCGAGACCATCCGGCGACGGTCTGGTCACCATCTATCTGACGTGGCCGGACGCGCATGCCGGGTACCTGCTCGTCGAGCGCGCGCAGCAGGCCTTCATCGAGGCGCGCCGCGTGGCCGAGACACAGGCCATCGCCGAAGCGATTGCCCTCCTCGAGCGCCACGCGGAGTCGCTCAACCGGGACGTCAAGGTGACCTTGGCCGAACTGACTCGCACGCAGGCTCTCGTGGAGGAGAAGCTGCCCCCAGCCCGCCGGACCGCGCAACCCGGGTTCGTCGAGCGCGCGCTGACACCGCCCGATCCGCTGGAGGGCATGTCGAGCCTCTTCGACGATCTGGTCATCGATCCGGCATCGCTCAACGATCCACGCCTGAGTCGTCTGAAGAGCACGATCGCCGCCAAGCGGTTCGAGCTGTCACGGCTGGAGGAAGAGCAGAAACGCAAGCTCGCCGACCTCCAGGCGCAGTTGGCCGTGGCTCGGACGATCTACACACCCAGCCACCCGACGGTGCTGAGCCTGCAGCAGAGCGCGACGAACTTCCAGCACAGCTCCCCGCAAATCGTCACCCTGCGAAACGAGCTGGATCGGTTGGAAACCGAGGCGGACGATCAGGCCGCCTCGGACGCGGAGCGCCTCATTCGGGCGACTCTCAGCAAGCGCGGTGGCCTGCCGCCACCACGGGTGCCTCGCCCGGCGCCGATCGCACGCACCGAACCCGTGCCCGCGCCGGAACCGGAGACGCCCGCCGCCGAACCACGGCGGGATGCCGTCGCCGAATTCGCCACGCTGCGCCTTCGCACGGAGCTGAACCAGCTGCGAAGCATTCTGGAGCGCACGGACAGCGCGCGCATCGAGTTGGCGGTGTCTCAGGCGGCGTTCAAGTACCGCTACACGATCGTCCAGCCGGCAGAGGAACCGCGCGACCCGTCGTTTCCGGACACGCGGCCGGTGCTGCTCGCCGGGTTCCTGGCCAGCATCCTGTTCGCGATGGTCGCAGCCATCGCCGCCGACATCATGAGCAATCGCATTCTCGAACCGTGGCAGGTGCCGCAACGGCTTGGGCTGACGCTTCTCGGCCGGGTGAGCCAGTCATGACCACCGCCCTGCTCGCGGTCCGAAGGCCTCCGAGGCGCGACTGGCTGTACACGGTTCGCGCCCTCGGGCTCCTGCTGCTTGGCGCGCTCATGACCGCGGGAGCCGCGGTTGTGGGAAATGGCAACCCCGTGATCGCGGTCGTCCCGGTCGTGCTCGCCGTCGGCGGCTACGTGCTCTACGTCAGCCCGATCCGGTACGGACTGCAAGCGCTCATCTTCCTCTGCCTGACGCTTGACGCGGTGGGCGAGGGCGCCTGGGACTCTCCCGTATCTCGCATTGGAGACCTGTTCCTGTTCAATCTCAACAGAGTGATTCCCATCGGCGCGCTCGCGTTCCCGGGCATGGCGGTCCTGATGTTCATTCTGCTCGGACTCCTGTTCCATCGCCGCTTTGCCGGTATCACCACCGACAGTCAGAGCCAGGCGCCGGCGCCCGCGCTGCTGGGGGCCATCTGCATCTCTGCCGTGACAGTGCTGATCTGGTGCGCCATCGGCGTCCTGAGCGGCGGCAATCTGCAGATGGCCAAGATCCAGGTGCAGAGCTACCTGCTCCTGCTCCTGATGGCGTATCTGTGCTCGGTGAGCTTTCGCGGCCTCGCCGACTACCGGATCGTGGGTCGAATCATCGTTGCCGCCGCCCTCTATCGCTGCCTCTACGTCGCGTGGGTGTATCACGTCATCACGCCCAGGCTCGGGCTCGGCGACGGCATCCTCAACGTGGCCGCGACGCACGGAGACTCGCTGCTGTTTGCCGCCGCAGCGGTGCTCCTGGTCGGCCGGCTCCTGGAACAGCCATCGGCGCGCACGGCGGGCTGGTGTATAGCCCTCCTCCCGATTCTCGCGCTTGGAATGCACTGGAACAACCGCCGGATCGTGTGGGTCGAGGTCGCAGCCGGCGTGTTGGTCTTCGTCACGATGAGCCGCCGATCTCGAGTCAAACGCCTGCTCGCCCAGTGCGGCCTGATCGCGCTGCCGCTTTTCGTCGCGTACGTCGTCGTGGGCTGGAATTCACAGTCGAAAATATTTGCACCAATCAAGACCTACCGTTCGGTCACCGACGGCACGGTCGACAGCTCGACGCTCTATCGCGATCTCGAGAACTTCAACCTGATGATGACGATGCGGCTGCGTCCACTGGCGGGGACGGGTTTTGGCCAGCCGTTCCTCGAGGAGGTCGTGCTGCCGGACATTTCAGCGCTCTTCAAGGAATTCCGGTACATGCCGCACAACAGTATTCTCGGACTGTGGGCATTCATCGGACCTGCCGGCTTTTCCGGTCTGTTCCTCGCGGTCGTGGTCGGAGTCTACCTGGCGGCGCGCAGCTATCGTCTCGCGCGGTCCCCTGACGAGCGGACGGCGGCGATGATGGTCCTCTCGACGATCATCATCTATCTCGCGCACTGCTGGGGAGACATCGGGTTCTCCGAGCTCCGGACGATCTATCTCGTCGGACCTGCGCTGGCAATCGCCGCGCAATTGGCCGTCGCGACGGGGGCGGTCCGCAGCCGGGCTGCCGGCACGTCTGACGGAGCCGGCTCATGACGCGGGCGCTGCTTGGCGTGTCGTTCGTCGCGATTGTCGCGCTCGGCGGTGACCTGTCTCCGTTGGCGGCGACGCAGGCGTCGTGGGTGAACGCGACGGGTAGCCTCGCGTACAAGCTGTCTGAGTGCGGAAGCGTGACGCTGCTGTCCTCGCGACCGGATTCCGACGCCATCATCGCAGGCATCGCGGGGCGCGGTCTGTGGATCAACACGAGCGACACGACATGGGCGAGGCTGAGCGATGTGAACTCGGAGCGCGTCCTCAATCGACCGTCGTGGATCGAGTACGACCCGGACAATCCCGCGGTCTTCTGGGAATCCGGCGCCTATGGCGCCGGCATCTACAAGACGACCGACGGAGGCAAGACCTTCCGCCGCCTGGGAAACATCGGTCACAACGATTTCATCAGCGTGAACTTCACGGATCCCGAACGGCGCACGCTGCTCGCCGGGGGGCACGAGCAGGAGCGCACGGTCTACAAGTCGGCCGACGGGGGCGACACCTGGCGCAACATCGGCGGCAGTATTCCGGTGGGCATGGGCCACTCGACGCACCCGCTCGTCATCGACGCACTGACGTATCTGGTGAACATCTGGAACGGCCCCAACGGGGCGGGAGGCATCTTCAGATCGAAGGACGGCGGAGACTCATGGCTCCGCGTGACCCCGATCGGTCCGCCGAGTCCTCCGCTCCGCGCGTCCACGGGCGTCATCTACTGGGCGGCGGAGGGCCGGATGTTGAAGTCGAGCGATCTCGGACAGACCTGGGCGATCGCCGGCGTGGGCACCCGAGGGACCCGGCCCGTCGAAGTGCCCGGCGGACGAATCGTCGCCGTTGGTCAGTCCACGCTCGTCATCTCACCGGACGGCGGGCTGACGTGGACGCCCCTGGGCCCGCCTCTCCCCTGGGAACCCCACGGGATCCTGTACTCGAGCGCACGAAAGGCATTTTTCATGTGGCGGGGGGAATGCAAGGAGCACGTCGGCCCGAACGCGGTCATGCGGCTCGATGTGGACTTCTCGGCGCCCGCCAGTTCGAAGCAGCCCTAGGCGTCGAACGGGCGCTCGGGGCCACTGCGCTCGAGAGCAGCCGCCCCGGCGGCCGCTGGACGTTTGCCAAGGGATGCGGTGAACAACTCGAGATCCGTTCTCGTCACGGCACCGACGAGGATCGCGAGCAGAGCATATGACCCGATGAACAGCGGAATGCCCAGGAGCGGCGTGATGGCAGGAAGTGACCGCATGATCCCGACTGCCATGGCTCCGGCCACGAGTCCGCGCAGCACGTCGAGCAGCATCGCCTTGTCGATGACATCGCGCAACAGGTACACGGAGGCGCCCACCATCACAAGCTCGCCGCAGGCCAACGAAAGCACGATGCCGATTCCGCCATTCGCGTAGTGCGCCTGAAACCACGGCACGACGGCCAGTTCGGCAGCGGTCGTCGCGACGACGGCGAAGACCTTCGCCTTCGCGAGCGGACCCGCGCGCTGGAGCGCCAGGATCGCGTGCGCGAACAGCATGTCGATGTAGATCAACACGAGCGCCGGCGCGAACGCCCTCAGGATGTCAGCCGCCGGCCCGAAGTGCTGCCGGCCGTAGATGACGCCGATCGCGAAGTCCGCGAAGAGATACGTGCCGCCACTCACGAGCACCGCCACGAGCAGCAGCGGTCGAAAGACCGTGCGCAGCGCCCGGTTGAAGTCGACCGGCGTCGACGTGGCCCTCGACAAGCGCGGATACATCGTCGCGCCGAGGATGGTTGCCGGCGCGACCAGCGTGCCGGCAATGGCCCAGGCCGTCCCGTGCCATCCGAGCACCGCCTGTGGAACGAGCTTGTAGAGAATGTTGGCGTCGATGGACGGCTGCACGGCGACGACCAGGGAGACGGCGAGAATCGGCGCGCCGTCGCGCACCAGCTCCGCTGCGGTGCGCCTCGTGACCTGGAGGGGCGGAAACCCGAGGCGCCGGTATATCACGACCCCGAAGACGAACGTGATCGCGCCCGAGACGACATAGCCGAGCACCAGGGCGACCAATCGTCCGCCGAGCGCCAACAGCACGAGCGCGACCACGAGCGCGCTGAACTTCAGCGCGACCTGGAGGAGCGCATCGAACTCCATCCGCTCGCGGCCGCGGAACGCCCACGAGAACGACAGCCCGAGGTATTGCGGCAGCAGCGACAGGATCAGCGCGCCTGCGAGGAACTGCGTGCGCGCGTCGTATCGCAGGAGCCACAGGAGTGCGACCACGAGCACGCACACGATCGCGGCCATGGCCGCGCGCACGACCAGCACGCTGCCCATGAGATCGCCGGACCGGTTCGGACGGAGGGCCACCTCTCGCGTGACGTACGGACCGTGGCCCCAGTCGACGAACACGTAGGCGAAGTTCGCGATGGACGTGACCAGGTAGAGAAGGCCGAACTCGGACGCGCCCAGGGTCCGCGCGATCGCCGCGCTGAAGAACATCGTCAGCGCCGTGGTCGCAACCTGACCGAAACCCAGGTGAAGCAGGTTCTTCGCGAGGCCGCCTCGCTTGGGCAGCGACACCGATTCGTCAGATCCGCTCGTCAATGGGGCCTCGTTCGCCGGGTCCTGCACGATACAATCTGGTACGCTCCGCACAGGCCATGATGGCCCCGGCGGGACGGATCTCTCTCAAGGTACTCAATGAGCACAGTCGCCGATGGAACCACTGACGCCGCGCCGCGATGGGCGCTCGCGGTATTTCTCTTCGCGCTCGCCGTCGGGCTCGTCATGGTCTTCGGCGTCTTCGCCGCGCAGCGGTTCGTGACCGACGCGTCGGACCCGTACCATTTCGGCGCGATGGGAACAAGCCTGGCGCGCGGCGAAGGATTCGGCGCCAACGGCATCCTGCTCAAACGGAGATCGCCGTTCTATCCGATGGTCATCGGCGGGATCTATTTCGCTTTCGGCGAACACCTCGTGCTCGTGCAACTGCTGCAATGCCTGCTCTTTGCCGGTACGTGCCTTCTGACGTTCGATATGGGACGCCGCGTGTTCAACCTGCGAACGGGCATTGTCGCCGCCGGGATCTGCGCGCTCCATCCGTTGATGCTGCGATATGTTCCCGACCTGCACCTCGAGACGCTGCTGACATTTCTCTTCACGCTGACGGTCTGGTGCACGGTCCGTTTCTATCTCGAGCCAACCGTGGCGCGCGGCGTGGCGCTCGGAGCAGCGGGCGCTACCGCCGCGTTGACGAAAGCCGTGGTCGTCCTCTATCCAGCGTTGTTCGTCGCCGCGTGGCTGGTGTTGCGCCTGCTGCGGCGGCAGTCAGGACGGGCATCCGGACCGTCGCTGGCAGCCATCTGCGCGATTGCCGTCACGATGATGGCGATCATCCTGCCGTGGACGGTGCGCAACTACTATATGACGAACGGACGCTTCGTGCTGATCTCGGTCGGTTTCAACGACGCCTTCCTGCGCGGCTACGTGTTCAGCCAGGCCGATTACGCGCTGCTCCGCAAGTCGCCGTACGTCGACGCCGAGAACGAGGCCAACGCCTGGTTCAAGTCTCTCGCGCAGGCGGCAGGGACTGAATGGGAGAGGGACGACTACGAGACGGAGCAGATCCTGGGACGCGAGGTCAAGGTCAAGCTGCGCCGCGAGCCGGGCGAGTTCGTGCGCAAGTCCGTCGTCGGGATCTTCACGTTCTGGTACGAGATGACCAGCCTGACGAATTCGCTGATGGTCGGCGGGTTCGCGCTTCTCGCAATCGTCTGTGCCGCCATCGGCGCGCCACGAGCCTGGAGGGAAGGCCGGCCGCTCTGGCTGTTCCTCCTCCCTGCGCTGCACCTGAACCTTCTGCTGGCGGTCCTGCTGGCGCTCGGGCGGTATTCCGCGCCCGTCATCCCGGCGCTCCTCGTCGCATCGGCGTTCGGCATCGACACGCTCCTCAATCGCCGCGAGCCCGGTCGCAGCTGAGGCTCGGCGCAGACCCTACTGGTCGTTCAAGTCGACCTCGTACAGTCCTTGATCGGCAGCTGACGCCAGGAGTCGGCCGTGCTTGGTCAGGAGGCGCACGATGATCTTGTCGGTGCGTTCCTTGAACGTGAAGCCGACGCCGGATCGCACCAGCCCCGGAAAGTTCGGCAGAGCGCCGCTGGCCATCACTCGCGGGGCGATGACGTGCGTGAGCCCAAGGCGACGCGCGTCGTCCACGAACGCGTTCCAGCTTTCAACGGAAAAGGAACCCTGCGGAATCTCCAGGCAGAACGTCTGTCGATCGACGTGGAACCCCCCGCAACCGTATTCGAAGGCCACGGCGGAATCCGCCGGCAGATTGCGGTTCGCATACTCGTAGAGGGTGTAGAGCGGGAGGTGCTGCGCGAGAAAGTCGCGCTGCGGCTTGACGCCGAGGGCCGTCCATACGAGTCCGCGGACATCGTTGTCAACAGTCGCCAAGGCCGTGCGAGCGCTCGCCAGAGACAGCACGAGGGTCACGGCAATGACGACGAACCGCGGCCAGCGCGACGAAGACATCGTCATCCGGGCGACCTGCGCCAATGCCAGGAGTTGCACCACCGACATGACGGCAATCCAATGGCGCTTGTACAAACCGACAGCCAGGACTTGCAGCACCATCATGGCGCCGACGACGAGAGCCGTGCTGCGGGCGATTGACGAGCGCAGCAAGGCATAGAGAACCCCCGACAGAACGACGATCGCCAGCAGCGCGCCAACGATGATGCGCTTACGCGTCTCGAGGCTCCACGCGCCAGCTCCCGTGCCCCAATTCAGATACCGAAAGTACACATCCCACTCCGCCGACAACTCTGGTGGAAAATCGCGCGACGGTATCACCGTGCCGAACATCGGAAAGACCGGATTGCCTGTCACGATCGCCTCGCGTACGAGCCACGGCACGGCCGGTAGCGCGATCAGTACAGATGAGCGGCCATGAGCGCAGCACCAGCGGAAGCAGCCCGCGGTCGCCCTGACGCGCAGCCTGGGCTTGAGTCGCCCACGTCAAGAGCAGGAGACCCAGCGGAAAGAGCGCCGCGCTGATCTTGAACGACACGGCAATTCCTGCAATCGCGAATGCCACGCGGAGCCAGGCCGAACGCCTGTTGGCAAACCAGACGAGCCACGCGAGCATGGACGCCACGACCGCGAACGACACCGCACCCTCGACGTAGGCCCAGCCCATGATTCCAGACACGCCGAAGGGCCCGAAGAGATACAGCGCCGCGGCCGCCGCCCCCACAAGGGAATCGTGCAAACGCTTTCCGGCGGCATACGTGGCGATCATGCCGGCCATGCCAAGCGAAAAGTGCAGGAGCTTTGCGGCCGCGTCCCCCGCGAACGCCAGGGCGATGGCGAACAGCGTCTCGACGCCCATCGGCATGTTGGTGGTGGTGTAGGCGGGGAGGTAGGCGAAGGTGCCGATCAGCAACCAGCGCTTGACGGCCGTGAGGTGATAGCCCAGGCCGTCCGGATCGATCGCGGGTGTGACCGCAAGCAAATACGTGGCGAGGAGACCTGGAACAAGTCCGATCGCCCACCACAGCAGCCAGCCTGGCGCGGGGCGCCTCGTCGAGACGATGAGCCACACCCGCGCCACGACGGCCCGGAGATCGCGCAGCGCGAGCACCACCACCAGCGCGATCGCGACTCGCACCGACTGCACGCTCAAGACACCGAAGCCGCCGAGCGCGAGCACGACGCCTTCGAGCACGCCAATTCCCAGCGCCAGCGCGACGAGGCCTCGTTCGAGGATCGGATCCTCCGCCGACACGCCGAACCAGAACGACACGCGACGCCCAAGTGCCACGCTGACCAGGAGGAACGCGAGGGCGAACGCAGTCGCAGACACCACTGCAACGCCCGTCGTCACGAACTCTGGGACCGGCATGGGCGCAGTATAACTGATCCATCAGAGCCGGAATCTCGCTGCCCGGACGCCCGTGTTCCGCTGCGTCGAGATGCGGTCGCGTGAGCGAGTGTCGTGACAATCGCCGCTTTCACGCTAGAATTGGTGGCGTTCCGGCTGGCCACCTCCATGCTCGATCGCTGAACGGCGGCCGACTCGTTCGCCCGCTCGACGATCGAGCGACGCCACCCACTGACGCTGCTGATACCCCGATGTCCACACACGTCCAGACTTCGCCGTCCAACGAACGCGTCACCTTGTCGCTCGTCATTCCCTGTTACAACGAGGAGCGGACGCTCGAGGCCTGCATCGAGAAAGTGCTGGCGATCGCCGATGAGACGCTCGCCCTCGAGCTCATCATCGTGGACGATTGCTCCAAGGATGACAGTCTGAGAGTGGCCCGCGGGATTGCCCAGGCCGTGCCGGGTGTCGTCGTGCTGCACCACGAGAAGAACCAGGGCAAAGGCGCCGCGCTCAGGACCGGCATCGCCCGGGCGACGGGAGACTTCGTCGCGATTCAGGATGCCGATCTCGAGTACGACCCGATGGATCTCAAGAGGCTCCTGCTTCCGCTACGGAACGGCGATGCGGACGTCGTGCTCGGGTCGCGGTTTCTGGCGACCGGCTTCCATCGGGTGCTCTATTTCTGGCATTCGCTGGGGAACAAGTTCCTGACACTGCTGTCGAACATGCTCACGGATCTCAACCTCACGGACATGGAGACCTGCTACAAGGTGTTCCGGCGTGACGTTATTCAGAGCATCCCGATCGAGGAGAACCGCTTCGGCTTCGAGCCGGAGATCGTGGCCAAGATCGCACAGCAACGGCTGCGGATCTACGAAACGGGGATCTCGTATCGGGGCCGGACCTACGCCGAGGGGAAAAAGATCGGCGTGAAGGACGGTTTTCGGGCGTTGTACTGCGTCCTCAAGTACCAACCTCCACAAAGCCCCTCCGATTGTGCAGTTCTTCTTCTACGTCGCCATCGGCGGCGTCTCGGCGATCGTCAACCTCTTACTCTTTGTCGCGCTCTATCGCGAGATGGCCTTGACGACGGCGCTCCTCATCGCGTTTTTTGCCGCAGCCTTCGTCAATTACTACCTCTCGATCAAGCTGCTGTTCAGGCACAAGGCGCGGTGGAGGTCGTCTCAGGAACTCCTGGTGTTTCTCGCGGTAGTCGGCGCCATCAGCGTCCTGGATCTCTACACGACGCGGTTTTTCATCGACGAAGGCATGAATATCGCGGTCGCGAAGGCGCTCGCGGCAGCGATTGGCCTCGTGCTCAACTTCGCCGGACGCCGGTTCATCGTGTTTCCCGAGCAGCCCAGCCCCGATTGGGGCGCTCAGGACGTAAAATAGCCGAATAGGCGACTAAAGTCCGTCCCCTGGTAGACTTACGCCAGGCAAGGAAGACCCGCGCGCCGGTCCACGGCCTCTCTTGCGGGATTTTCGCGGTGGCGCTGGCCGTAGCTCCCGACGGCGGCGTGTTTGCTATCACTTGGACGTCTGTGGAACCTGTCGGCCCGTGGGAGTTCGACACGATCCAGGATCCGCGGCTGTTCAGTGGCGCGAGATGGGCAAGCACTCGTCGATGCCACCGTCGAGACGGAGGAGATGCATTGAGCGCAATGGTGACGGCGGTCAATCCCGGCGATGCAGCCGGCGCCGAGACGCTGGAAATCATGTCGGCGGCCCCACGCTACAACGCGTGGCAGTTCGAGCAGATCGCGCCGTGGATCGGACGGCGTGTGCTCGAAGTCGGCTCCGGCATCGGTAACATGTCGCAGCACATCGTGGCAGGTGGGCGCGAGCTCGTTGTGCTGAGCGATACCGACGAGTGGTACCGCCAGCAGTTGTGCCAGCGATTCCGTGACCATCCCGAAGTACAGGTGGAGGCGCTGACGCTGCCCGATCCCGATGCCGAAGCCCGACTGGGCGCGCTCGCGTTGGATACGGTCGTCGCGCTCAACGTGGTCGAGCATATCGAAGACCACGTCGGCACGCTCCGCAGCATGGCATCACTCCTGGCCCCTGGCGGACGAGTGGTAGTGCTGGTGCCGTCGCTACCCAGCATCCATGGCACCCTCGACGAGGAGCTCGGTCACTACCGACGTTACACGCCATCCCTGCTCAGGAGCACTTACGAGCAGGCTGGCCTCCGGATGGAGAAGCTCTTCTGGTTCAACCGTCTCGGCACGCTGGGCTGGTGGTTCAATGCGCGAGTACGGCGGGCACGCCGGATTCCGCTGGGCCAGCTCCGGTCGTTCGATTCGATGGTCCCGCTGCTTCGCCTGGAGCAGCTGCTGCCGCTACCCTTCGGCCAGTCTCTCATCGCGATTGGACGCCGGGACGCGTGAGCGGCCCGGCGGTCGCTCATCGCCCCGGTTTGTAAAGCGGACGCCTTCGGACGCGCCCGCGTCGTGCAAGTCGCTTCGATCCTAACAGACGCAGGCCACTCCAAACTGCCCGGAAGCTGGCACGACGCTCCGACGCTTTGCCCCTCACGAAGGTCCCAAAACTATCGAAGCGGTCGCAAGCCTCTGGCCCTGCGACCGCTTCGGTCGTACTTCGCTCCTGCCCGGGTGCTGCGGCGTAAGCCTACTGAATGATTCTCAGATTCGTCGGACGCGTCGGTATCGGCCCGGCGCCCGGCACCGGTTCCGCGGCCACGAGCACGATGTTCACGTTCTGCACCATCATCGGCAGGTTGCTCGAGAGCAGGATGTTCTGGGTGCCCGGCACGAGCTGATTCAAGGGCACGGGGAGCGCAAAGGTATGCGCGCCGTGCATCGGTTGCGACCGAGGGAACGGCGATGGGGCGCTGTTGGCGTGCCCGTTGATCGTGTAGTTGAACGTCGCCGGATCGGCGTCGTTGAAGTTGAACAGGAGATGGGCGGCCGAGGCCACCGCGATATTCTGCGCCGTCATCGGCAGCGTCGTCAGGTTCGCGGGAGCGGACGGCGTCGTGTCCCAGCCGATCTTGTTCATTCCGTTGCCGAGCGACAGGGTCCGGTCGAGCACGTCGAAGCTGAGATCGCGATACGTCGCGGGGCCGTCGAACGCGAAGTTGTCCCACGTATAGGTGTGGATCCGCTGATCCGGCAGGTTCCGATCCTGCTCGTGCGCCTTCTCGGCGTTGTAGTGCGCATCCTGAATCCAGACCAGGCCCTTCGTGAGCGTCAGGTTCGCGTTCGTGATCGTATTGATCAGCTTGAGCGTGCGCGACCCGGCGTTGCTGGCATAGATGTCAATGCGGTTCTGCGAGACGCGGATCTCGACGTGGTTGAGGGCACCGTTCGGCCCCGAGCTCAGCGTGACGTTCCCCTTGTCCTCGATCCTCGTGCCTGTGGCGTTGTTCTCGAAGATGTTGCGATCCTCGATTATGTAGTCCCGCACGACGACGACCGAATCGGCGCGCCAGCCAGGCACGTTCGCGGCAAACCGGATCCCGAGACCGTTGCGGGGCACTGAGCAGAGATCGCACGGGGTCAGGTGCACCCCTGGCGCGGGCACAGGAAGGTCAGTAATCCAGAACTCCGGCCACGCCCCATGGCTTCCCGTCGTGTCGTTCGACACGTCGAAGGCGACGGTGCCCGTCCGTCCGGCAAAATCGAAGGGTTGCTTCGGATACATCGCCATCATGGTGACGTCGTGATTGTCGTCCTGGCTCTGACGGAGCTGGCCGTTGCAGATGATCACGTCCGTCGCCCCTACCGGAGACGCCGGCTGAGGACCGTTGCAGCCCTCGAGCATGGAATCCTTCCACCCGAGTCCACCGCCGGAGAGGCGCGACACGCCCCACACCTTGCCGTTCAGCTGCCCCGATCGATTGGTCACGGGAAATGGGAAATCGAACGTGTCGCAGAAAATCGCCGGGGACGTGTTCATCTGCATGCCGCAGCTATTGCTTTGTCCCGAGATATCGTTCCCCCCGGACATCAGCGCAAAGGCGCAGGCCACCGCAGCCAGCACCAGGAACTTTCGCAAGGCCTGTCTTGTCATCGTTTCGCTCCGAAGTCAGATTACGGGTTTGAGCGGCTCCTGGAGCCTTTGGTTTGCCCCGCAGCGGCGATCCATAAGCAACACGAATGCCGTGTTGAACGGGCAGGAGACCGCCGAGAAGTACAGGACCACGATCAGACGTTTTCGCCCCGTCCGGGGCTTTAGCTTGTCACAGGTTAGGCGCCCCACGGGATGACGAATTCCGCGTCTTCCGACCAAACTTGGAGGCGTTCCGATTCGTTGAAGCCCTATCCGATTTACATATGGGTGTAGAAGATACGCCCCGTCGCGACGGTCGGGCGTAGACCCACACACCGTTCGAAAACCTCTGCGATAATGTGTGGCATTCTGGCTGCCGGACCGCTGCACATTCCTTCGCTCGACGGACTTCGCGCCGTCAGCTTCCTGATCGTCTTCCTCGCGCACGCCGGCGTGGGAGGTGTCCCCGGCGGGTTTGGCGTGACGGTGTTCTTCTACTTGTCCGGGTTTCTCATCACGACGCTGATGCGGGTCGAGCGGGAGAACACGGGCACCGTGCACCTGGGACTGTTCTACCTGCGCCGGGCGCTCAGGATCCTGCCCCCCTTTTATCTGATCCTGCTGCTCGCGTGCGTGCTGACGCTCGTGAAACTCCTCCCCGGCCAGCTTCAAGGTACTGTCGTGCTCGTGCAGGCGCTGCACGTCTCGAACTACTGGTTCATCGCCCGGGGTTCGGTCGGCGCACCGGTCGGCACCGTGCCGTACTGGTCGCTTGCGGTCGAGGAGCACTTCTACTTGATATTTCCGTTGCTGTATCTGGGTCTGTCGAAGATCTTCTCGCGCCGCGGGCAGGCCGCGGCCATCGTCGGCCTGTGCGCGGCCATCTGCCTCTGGCGTTGCGTCCTCATCGGCGTGTTCAACGTGAGTGACGACCGGACCTACATGGGATCGGACACGCGGTTCGACTCGATCTTTTTTGGCTGCGCGCTGGCGCTCGGTCTGAACCCCTCGCTCGACGCGCCTCTGGGCAGCGATCGTCTCTGGAAGTGGGTGCTCCTGCCGGGCGCCCTTGCCCTGCTGGTGTTCACGTTTGTCTATCGCGCCGAATGGTTTCGCGAGACGATCCGCTACACGCTGCAGGGGATTGCCTTGACGCCTGTCTTCGTGTCCGCCATCCGGTTCCCGGCCTGGCTGCCCTTTCGTGTCTTGAACCTCAAGCCCGTCGCGTTTCTCGGCGTCCTCTCGTACTCCCTGTACCTCGTGCATCAAGTCATCTTGTTCCTCTTCGGTTATCAGCTTCGCAGCATGCCCGGCGCACTCCGGGGAGTCCTCGCGTTTCTCGTGTCGGTTCTCATCGCGGTGGGAATTCACTACGCGGTCGAGAGACCGAGCGCTCGCGCCCGCAAGCGGATCGCCCGCCGCGCCGCGGCCGCGGCGTAGGCGGGAAGAATTTACGCCAAGCCGCAGAGAGGGCGTAAGAGAGGCAGCATCACCCCGGTGCCCAACCACACGTTGGACGCAACTCTGATTGCTGGGCTTACAAATCTTGGATGGCTGGCGCCACAGTCCCCTCGTGCCCATACCTGGAGAGCACGCCGATAAGCCATTGATGGTCAAAGCATTACGACCATCAGCACAACGCGCGGATGGCACTGGCTGTCGGGGATCGGTCCTTGCGGGCGGCTGGCGGAGGAAAGGTTCGCACCGGCCGTCCGTGCAGCGAGGCGCCGAGCCGTCTGCAGTTGCGGTTCCGAATTTGCAGTACCTTCCGGGTTCCACGACACTCTTGCAATCCCGATGGCACGGCGGCTTCCCTGGGCCCCGTGGTCCGAGGAGATAAGATGAACGACCCTCAGCGGAAGTCTCTCGCGCGTCCGGCGTGCATGCTGGCAGCCTTCGCGCTTGCCCTTTTCGGGCTGTCGACGCTTCTTGGACCGTCCACGGGGAGTGCACAGGGTGTGCGCTGTGGGCTGGCGGGCGCCGCGTTCTGCGACGACTTCAATCAAGGCCGCTCCAGTGTGCGGGGGCGAGCGGGCGATCTGGATCCCACCAAATGGAGTGTCGGGCGACTCGCGCCGTCGGACTTCTCACAGGGCGGCGCCGTGAACCCGGTCGCCGCGGCGGCGATTCCCGCCTGCCGGTCGTCCTTCACGCAGACGTCGGTCTATCCGCCCGATGACACGCTCATCTGCGATCCGAGCGGCACGCGGTCCGCGCAACTGATGACTGCGGTGACCATCCAGAACTACGGCAACAACTCGTACATGATCCGCCAGCCGTTCGACTTTGCGAACAGGACGGGAAAAATCGTGTTCGACGTCGACCTGTGGGGCAAGATGCTCGGTACCTACCCGGCCATCGACATCACCGAAGATCCTGTTCCGGCCCCGACCTTTCGGGAGTACGAGAACTTCGAGACGGGCCCCGTGCCTCGGAACGGCCTGGCGATCCACTTTCAGAACCTCTGCGATCCTGACGTCAGCGTCGGCACGGTATTCGTCTACTCGAACTTCGTACAGAACCAGGTGCAACCCACCGTCAGCCACAGCAGCGCCGGGTGCGTCAAGATTCGACAGGGGTCGTTGAACCACATCGAAATCCGTCTCTCGACGACGCAGCTGGAGGTCTACGCGTCGGACTTCTCGACCAACGAGGGCCAGTCGTTCCCCAACTTCCGGAGGCTCTACGCCGCCCCGCTGAACCTGGGCTTCTCGCGCGGCTACGTGCACATGGCCGCCCGGAACCACGCGTCAAGCAAGTACGGCTTCGGGCCGGTCGGCGTCTATCACTGGGACAACATCGCCTTCGATGGTCCAGTGATCACGAACTACCGGGCGTACCAGATCGCCGACAACCGGACAATCGGCACCTACGCAGGACAGACAGTGATGAACCTGGGGTGGGCGCTTCTTGATGGCACGACGGGAAAAGCCGCCGGCATGTACGATCCCGCCAACCGAGTCTCGTCGCTGCCGTTTCAGGGCGTCGATGTCACCAGTGCCACGGGCGCTCGCGTCAGCCTGAATGCGTTCATCAACGCGAACAACTTCTCCCATACGGCCACGACCGCGTGGGGCTGGCAGTACCGCTTCAACGGCGGGACCTGGCGCACCCGCCTGCTGACGGCCGCAGAAGCGCAGGCCGCCAACACGGTGGGCTCCGCGGGTAATCTCTCAGTTGCGTTCGACGTGCCAGTCGGCGACCTGCGCGCGGGCACGAACACCTTCGAGATGCTGGGGGTCAACTTGCCGATGGACATTCCTCCGGCGGTCTCGAACATCAATCTCATCGTGTCGCTGCCCTCGAACCTGCCTGTCCCAACCTCTCCGACCAACCTTCGCATCATTCAATGACGGCGGTATAGCACTGATGACGGCCGGATGGGCCGGTAGACCATCCGGTAGGCCATAATGTTCCGGCGCTCGGCCGCACGCGTTCATGCGTGTGCCGGCGCCGGAACCGCATGACCCGCTCCCCCCGACCAGCCCCGAAGCTGGTGCGGGCTGGAGCCTGCGAGCAGACGATGGCCTTTGTCAGGGTGGGAGCGCCGAACGGGAACGACTCGATCCCCAGTGGATGGCCGGCACGGCTGCTCACTGCCCTATCGCTCGCAGTCGCCGCGGGACTCATCGTTCTCGTCGGCGTCCGCTGGTGGGCATACCAGTGGGACTTCCACATGTTCTACGGGGCGGCGCGTGATTTCGCCGCGGGCATCAACCCGTACCGGGGCGAGGGACTCTCGTTCTATCACCCCCCGATCATGCTGTACGTCTACCGGCTCTTCACGGTGATGCCGATACCGCTGGCCCTCACCGTGTGGTACATCCTCAAGGTCGCGGCGCTGGCCGCGCTGCTGTGGATCTGGCACACCGACTTCGTGCGCCTGCGCGTCAACGCCCCGACCATTCTGTTCTTCATCCTGGCTTACCAGGCAGCCATCTATTCGGATCTGGTCGCGGGGAACGTCTCGGTCTTCGAAGAGCTGATTCTGTGGTTCGGCTTTTCCCGCCTGCTCCGCGGGCGCTATCTGATCTTCGCGGTGTGTGTGATCGCGGCGGCGCAGGTGAAGCTCACGCCGCTGTTCTTCGCCGCGCTGCTCGTCATCGCCTGTGAAAAGCCGCAGTGGCGCGCGCTCTTCGCGACGGTGGCAGGCTTTACCGCCGTCTTCTCGCTCAATCAGTGGCTGCAGCCGGCGCTGTTTCGAAGCTTCTGGACCGTATCCGCCGCGCTCGACGAACGCGGGGACAACCGCTCTCTGCTCGCGCTGCTCCGCGATATCTCCGATCGCGCCTTCGGTGATGCGTTCACGCGAAGCTCGCGAGCCGACGAGCTCCTGTTCGTGATCGCTGCGGCGATCGTCTGCGCGATCAGCCTGGGTCTCGTCGTCCGCTATCGACAGAGGCAGCCGGCGTTCGATCAGCGGTTGCTCATCTGTTTCTCCTGCTTCGTCTTCGCGCTCATCTCGCCGCGCTTCAAGACCTATACGTACATCATCCTCCTCGCGCCGACCTTGTATCTGGTGTCGTCGTTCGACTGGCGGCGGCACGTGCCGCTCGCCGCCGCCGTGATGATCGGACTGGTCGTGTTCCCCGAGCCGAACAATCTGCTGCCATTCCGGTCCGCCTTCGAACTGTTGAACGCCTTTCTGCCGCTCTTTGCGGCGGCGCTCCTCTGGCTCGGGTATGCGACCGTGTTGAGGGATCTCGGCAGGACGCCGGCGATCGAAGGTCGGAAAGTCATGCCGAACCCGGACTAGTCCATTCTTGTACATCCCATCAGTCGGCTAAACGAGCGACCAAAGTCGCCCAATCAGCCGACTTCACACGTCCACAACAGCCCCGCTGGAGCATGGCGGCGACGGCGGTACCGCGCGGTCTTCACCTGCCTTCTGGCGATTTTACGGCGGTTTTTCGCGTGATTCCGCAGGAGACTCTGACGGCCGCACATTTGCTATGTCCTCGGGAAAGCCTGTGGAGCAGCTTCTGGCGAACCCGAGATTGGATGTCGATCGGCTCAAGGTCATCGTCTTTGACGTGGACGGCACGCTGTACCGACAGTCTCCGCTGCGTCGGGCGATGCTCCTTCGCCTGATGCGTTTGACAGCGGCGCGACCGATCGAGGGCGTGCAGACGTTTCGCACGCTGCAGGCGTACCGGCGCGCACAGGAGGATCTTCGAGACCACACCGCCGGAGACATCGCGGGAGCCCAGCTCCGGCTGGCTTCGGAACGTGCCCGCGCCGGTCGAGACGTCGTGGCGGCGCGCGTGACGCGTTGGATGGAAGAGGAGCCCCTGGACGTGCTCCCCCGGTGCGCGCACAGCGGTCTCGTCGAGTTCCTGCACGCCTGCAGGGCGCGCGGCGTGCGCCTGGCGGCGCTGTCAGATTATCCGGCCGAGGCGAAGCTTCAATCGCTCGGCATCGGCGATCTGTTCGATCTGGTCTTGAGCGCTCAGTCGCCCGAGATCGACGTCTTCAAGCCGCATCCGCGCGGATTGCAGGTCGCCGTGAATCGCATGGGAGTGTTGAGACATGAGTGCTTGTACGTCGGGGACCGCGCCGACGTCGACGCGGCCGCGGCGAGGGCGGCGGGAATCGCGTGCGCGATTCTGACATCGGACACACCGCGAGTCGCCGGCGAGTACGAGACCGTGACGAGCTATCGGCAACTGCAGGACCGGCTGTTCGGCGCCTGCCACGTCGCGCTTCGTGACGTGATTCCTTCCGAGTCCTAGAGATGAATACGTATTCCAGCACCCTGACGACGACCATCCCTGCACGACCGACGCTGCGCGGGCACCTGCAGATCGTGCGCATCGATCACTGGTTCAAGAACGTCTTCGTGCTGCCGGGCATCGTCGCCGCGATCGGCGTCGATTGCTCGGGCACCGAGCGAGGGCTGCTGTGGCGGCTTCGTCATCGGCATGGTCTCGATCTGCCTCGTGGCGTCGAGCAACTACGTGATCAACGAGGTGCTCGACGCGCCGTCGGATCGCTCGCATCCGGTCAAGCGGAAGCGCCCGGTGCCGTCGGGCCTGGTCAGCATTCCGCTCGCCTACGTGCAGTGGCTCGCGCTGATGGTCGATCGGCGTCGGACTCGGCCTGCTAGCTCTCGACGGCGTTCGCCATCACCGTGTTCATCCTGTGGGTGATGGGCTGCATCTACAACATCCCGCCGATTCGCAGCAAGGACGTGCCGTACGTCGACGTGCTGTCCGAGGCCGTCAACAACCCGCTTCGCATGCTCGCCGGCTGGTTCATCGCGACCTCGTCATCCGCTCGCGCCGGCCTCGCTCCTCCTGAGCTACTGGATGGTCGGCTGCTACTTCATGGCCATCAAGCGCTACGCCGAGTACCGCGAGATCGGCGACCAGCAGGCCGCAGCCGCGTACCGCAAGTCGTTCGCGTTACTACACGCCGGAGCGCCTGATCGTCTCGATCATGTTCTACGGCTCGGCGGCGATGCTCTTCCTCGGCGCGTTCGTGATGCGCTACCGGCTCGAGCTGATCCTCGCGTTCCCGCTCGTCGCGCTGGTGATGGCGATGTACCTCGATCTGTCGTTCAAGAAGGACAGCGCCGTGCAGCGGCCCGAGGGCTCTACAAGGAGCCGAAGCTGATGGCCGCGGTCATCGCCTGCGCCCTCGCGATGGCCGCGCTGCTGCTCGTCGACATCCCCGTCCTCAAGGACATCTTCAACCCGACGGCGCCGACGATCGCCGACCGATCGTAGGTTGGGCCTCGACCGGCTCGGCTAGAATCGACGCGTGCCGTCCGGGAAAATTCTCACGCTGGTCTATCGGCGGCTCGAATCAGCCGCCGGCGGAGGAGCTCGACCGGCGCGAAGCGGCCGACGAGTGGCCGCGCGTGCGCTTGTACGAGAAGCAGCTCAATTCGGACATGCTGGACGAGCGCGACGATGGCCGCCATCGTCGAGCGCGGCGGCACGCGCGGCGCGCTGTACAGGCGCTGCCCGGTCGGTGCTGGCGCAGGCGCTCGAGGCCTTCTCGCGACGCCACCGCTACGACGCCATCGTCTCGTGGGGCGAGCGCATCGGCCTGCCGCTCGCGGCGATCCTCAAAGCCACCGGCTCGCGGACGCCGCACGTCGCGCTCTTCTCCTGGATCTCGACGCCCAAGAAGGCCGCGTTCCTCCGTCGCGTGCACTCCCACATCCACCGCCTCGTCGTCTGGTCGTCGATCCAGTACGACTTCGCGGTCAACGACGCTCGGGATTCCGCCGTCGCGGGTCGTTCGAGCTGCGGTGGCTCGTGGATCAGAAGTTCTGGCGGCCGATGAGTCGGTCCGACCGACATGATCTGCGCCGTCGGACGCGAGATGCGCGACTACGCGACGCTCGTCGAGGCGATTCGCGACTGGAACGTGCCCTGCCACATCGCGGCGAAAGTCGACGTCGGCAAGACGGACCCGTGGATGACCGACCTGCGCGATCCCGGACGCGCTTCCGCCGCCACATCACCGTCGGCTCGAAGCCGTATCCCGAGCTGCGCGCGCTCTACGCGCGCTCGCGCTTCGTCGTGCTGCCGCTGTATCCGACCGACACCGACAACGGCGTCACGGCGATGACCGAAGCGATGGCGATGGGAAAAGCGGTGATCTGCACCCGCGTCGACGGTCAGCGCGATGTGCTGCAGGACGGCGTCAACGGCATCTTCGTGCCGCCTCGAGATCCACGTGGCGCTTCGAGAGAGCATCGAATACCTCTGGAGCCATCCGGAGGAATGCGAGCGGATGGGCCGCGAGGGCCGGCAAGCGCATCGAGCAGTTCCACACGCTCGAGCGGTTCGTCGATGGCGTCCAGGGGGCGATCGAAGCGGCAATCGCCGACGTTCAAGATGTCGCTGCGCGGGGCCGCTCGAGGAGCTCTTCGTAGAACGCCTCCAAATCGCCCACCACCCGTTCCCATCGGTAGTGCCTGTCGACGAGATCCCGGCCGGCGGTCGCCAGAGTGTTCGCGAGCACCGGATCGTCAAGCAGCCGGACAACCGCGGCCGCGAAAGACGCCGCCGTGTCGGCAATCAGCAGATGGGTGCCGTCTCTGACGTCGATGCCCTCACAGCCGAGCGACGTGGATACCATCGCTTTCCGCATCGAAAGCCCTTCGAGGACCTTCAGGCGCGTCCCGCCGCCCATGCGAAGCGGCACGACGAAGACAGCCGCCTTGTAGACATACGGTCGTACGTCGGCGACGGTGCCGGTCACCACCACGTTTTGTCCGGCGAGCTGTCTGACCTCGTCTGGCGGGTCGCCGCCAACGATGTAGAACACCAGATTCGGACGCACCGGCAACAGCAGTGGCAGCACCTCCCGCACGAAATACAGGGCGGCGTCGACATTCGGCCGATATTTCATCAGCCCCGTCAACACGATCGCCTCAGCGTCCACCGATTCGGGTGACGGGCTGAAGTACTGGACGTCAACGGCGTTCGGTACGCACGTGACAGGCTTGCCAGGGACAATCGTTCGAATCATGGCTGCCTCGCGCTCGGACGTCGTCACTGTCCCGCTGGCTCGCCGCCATGTGCTGATTTCCTCGCGCTGAAATTTCTTGAATTCAACCCAATTGTAGGCCCGGCGCACGGGAGAGCTCTCGGTCTGAAACGTTCGGTGCAGCAGCTCGTACTCGATGTTGTGCTCGTCGACGACGAGCGCCGCCCGCAGGTCGAACTGAAAGCATCCCAGTTGGCTGGATTCGATTTGGATGACGTCGAACTGTTGTCGCTCGGTCAACGCGTTGAGCGCCTGTTGCATCCGCTCGGACTGATGGCTGCGCCATTGATAAGAAACAGAGGAAAACAGCGAGGACAACTGGCCGATTCGCTTCCCACCCTTCGTCGATAGACGAGGAACCGTGTGAACCTCGGTGCAGATCGCGCGTAGCGCGGCAGCATGCTCACTCTGGTCACCGTCCGTGAAGGTCAGGAGCGTGACCGAGTGGCGTTGCGACAGCAGCCGAACAAACTGGTAGACCCGCGTGACGAACCCCCATGTCGGCGGATACGGGAGCATGGGGGACACAATCAGAATCCGCATCGGAATCGATATGAGGTCGTGAATCGCCGTTCGGCGCTGTCAGAAACGCCTGATCATAGCCTGCGCTGGCTCAGAGCCTGTGAATCAATCACAAGGGGATGAATTCACAAGCTCTCAGGACTCTGTGCCAGTGTCCGCGCTGACGCCGGTATGACCGCCCGGTGCGGGGAGCCGAATGTATTCAGGGGCAAGTGTGTGAACGCCGTGACGATTCCGTCATGCCAGCAACCCCGTGCTATTTCAAAAATTCACCGCCGGGTAAGAAGTGCTCGTCTCGCATCTCGAAACGCACAAATCATCGAGAAAAACTCGCCTATTTTCATGGGTTTTTGCTCTTTCGAACGCTCGCTGCGGCTGTGCGCGATCGGCGTGCTGTTTGCACCAGGTGCCGCCGGGGGAGCCTTTAGTTTCAATGTTGGGTGTTATTTTCACGGTCTCTGCGATCAGGCCCATGACACTTCGCACGACCACGCTTGGAATTCTGGGCCTGGCCCTTCTCGCGGCCGCTGCTCCAGCGGCCGCGTCGACGACGATGGTCCGGTTGGGATACGCGCGGTGCAGCGCCTGCCACATCGCGCCTCAAGGCGCGGGCCTGTTGACCGACTATGGCAAGGGGATCGACATCGCCCAGTCGTTGAAAGCCTCCGAATATCAGCCGCCGGACCCGAACGACACGCGTCCGCTGCGGTACGACGTGCGTCTGCTGACCTCCATCTACCAGATCGATGCGCCAACCGGTGTGAGGCCGTCGCCGCCGGCGTGGCTGCGCACGTATCTTCGCGGCTCGGCGGCGATGGGCGCGCACAACCGGCTGGCGGGCACGGTCGTGATCGAAGCACCGCAGGGCGACCCCTCGCGCCTGTGGGAGACACGGCCTGTCGTGGAGCTGCTCGGTGGCTATGAGTTTCGCGCGAACGATGCGTTCACGCTGTCGGTGACCCGCGATCGGCTGCCGCGCGGCGTCGAGCTCGGCGAGACCCGCACGGTTCTTCAAGAAGGTGAAATCGAGCGGTACCCCGCGCAGGTGCGGGCCTACCTCTCGTCGACCCGATTTCACGTGACGGCGTTCGCGTTCGCTCCGGGGTCGGAAGCCGCCAGGGATCGCGAATCGCGCGGCGGCGGCGCGCTCGGCGAGATTCTGCTCTTCAGCAATCACGTCGTCCTCGGCGTCTCGGCGAAACGCTTCATCGACACCACGCTCGAACGTCAAGCCGTCGGCGGCTACGCCCGCATGGGATTCGGTAAATGGGGCATCCTCGCGGAGCACGAGCTCACGACCCGCACGGTCAGGGTGGACAGTCTATCCAAGCCGCAACGCTACGCTGGATACACACAGGTGTTCTTCGCGCCCGTGGAATGGCTGGTCACATCGGTGACGGGCGAGCAGGCTGACGACCGCACCGCCGTGAATCGGCGCACGTTCCGCTGGCGTCCCGAGGTCCAGGCGCGTCTCACCGACTACATCACGGTCAGTGCGAGCGCGCGTACGGACACGGCCGAGGGAGTGACGGGGTCGGGCCGGATGTTCCTCGTTCAAGTCGCTGTCAAAACCGTGCAATGAGCAGTCGCTGGAGGGCGTGCTTTGAGCCTTCGTTGGAGGGAAATGATGAGGAAGTTCGCACTGGGGACGGTCTGCGGGGTGGCGCTCATCGCGATGGTGCCAGTCTCCGCACACGTTATCGATACGACGCTCGCTGAGCTCACGGGTCCGCTGCACGTCTCGGATGCCTCGGTTGCGGTCCGCTGCCCGTTGACGGTCGGCGGCAGCTTCGAAGCGAAGACGAACGCGCTCAAGGGGCAGCTGGTCGTAGATCCGAAAAAGGCCGGAGCCATCGACGGCACGCTCGCGGTCGACCTGCGGACACTTCAGACCGGCATCGGCCTCCGCGACGACCACATGCGCGAGGGTTATCTCGAGGTGCAGAAGGGGGAGGGCTTCGAAGCCGCCACGCTCGACGGGATTCAACTTGACGGGATCGACCCGGCCGTACCGGTCGGCAAGGTCAGCTTCAGGGGAACGCTCAGCCTGCACGGCCAGGAGCGCGAGGTCTCCGGCACGGCTGATATCCGCCGGGCCGGGTCGGATCTCAAGGTCTCGGCAACGTTCCCGGTAAAGGTCTCCGATTTCGCCATCGCCAGCCCGACCTACCTTGGCGTCGGCGTCCGCAACGAAGTGATGGTGTCGGTGAACTTCCACGCGCTCAACATGCGCTGACACCTGCTCGACGAGCCCTTGGCTTGCGGTCGAGCGCTGATCTAAGATCACCGTTCGACCGCAACCGAATCAGATGAGCGTGCCCAGCCAGCGCCTGGGGTTCCGTGCGCGGCCGTTCGCCTCAGCCGGCATCAACGATGGCCGCTAGTGAATCGTTCGTCACGGCAGCGCGGTCGACGCGCCGGGCACCACTCCGAGCACTGACAGGTATCCGCTTCTTCGCGGCGATCCACGTCGTCCTCTACCACTATGCGGGGGAGGCGCTGGCGGGCGCCCACTGGTCGATTCTGGCGGTCGTCGCTTGTGGGCCGTCCGCCGTCAGCCTCTTCTACGTCCTGTCGGGCATAGTCCTCGTCTACAGCTGCACGGGCGACAGCGGTGAGCTCTCCTCGACCCGTTGGGCCTTCTGGCGCGCGCGATTTGCGCGCATCTACCCAACCTATCTCCTCGCGCTCCTGATCGGCGGCCCGTTCTTCCTCTCCTCCATGCTGAGAGCCCATGACGGCATCGGCGTGGCGATCTGGGGCATTCCGCTTGGCCTGGCCGCGGTCCTGTTGCTCCACGCCTGGACCCCGCTGACGGTCTTCGCCTGGAACACTCCGGGGTGGTCGGTCTCCGCCGAGGCGTTCTTCTACTCGTTGTTTCCGTCTCTCACTGCGCGGTTGCAGGGCAAGTCCCCGCGCCAGCTTCTCGGCTGTTCGCTCATCTTCTACAGCGCGTCGCTCGTCGCTCCACTGCTAGTTCTGGCTGCCGAACAATCAGGCAGCAGCCTGTTGCAGGTGCGGGTCCCTTCCGGGGGGGGTGGACTCGACGTCCACACATGGATCGTCAGGTTCGCCGGATTTTCGCCAATCGCCCGCCTTCCGGAGTTCCTGCTGGGAGTCTGCGTAGGGTACTGGCTGACGGCGCGGCGGCCGGTGCTGTCCCCCGCTCGCGCCACGTGCCTCGAGCTCGCTGCCGTCACGCTGCTGACAGGTGCCTGGCTTGCGTTAGGTGTCTACCCGCACTCGAAAACCTGGCTGGACAGCGGCTTGCTGTCCCCTCTGTTCGTGCTGCTCATCGTCGCGCTCGCCCTTGGCTCGGGCGTCGTCGCCCGGGCACTGTCGGTCCGTTCCTTCCAGATTCTGGGGGACGCCAGCTACGCCATCTACATCCTCCAGGAACCTGTGCTCATCTGGTCGGCGAAGCTGGCACTCCTCGGCACCCTGCCGAAACCCATGTTCTTACCGCTTTACGTTCTGACGCTGATCGGAGTCTCGATTGCCTGCCAGCGATTCGTCGCCGAGCCCGCACGGATCTGGTTACTCGGGGCACGAAATCGTCCTCGGGTTGGCGGCCTGCAGCCGGCCCAGGGCTCTTGACCTAAGACAGAAATGGGGGTTTGACGTCCACAAATGCGCACAATTCGCCATGAAAACCTTCGAGTGACCACCTAAAGACCTCTATTGCGCCGACTTTAATCGCGTTTACGAAGAGGCCTGCCTGAATTTGCTAAGGAATTGTAACGGCAGGCGTCTTGCGAATTAACGCCGGGGACTGCTGAGTTGAAGTCGCGACCAAGAATACAGGAGAAATCTGGCCGGACCGCTGGTTCTGGGAGGAACACGCCTGTCCACCGTCTCGAGCGAGCCTGGAGGCGCGCCTCGACAGTCGGCCAGACGTCTATGACATCGATCGAGATGGCGGTGCGGGCGGCGCCATGACGGTTACCAGCACGCTCGTGAGCTCACCGGCAACCCCGGCGGATTCCCCTGACGTTGCGGCGACGGACATTGCCGTCGTCGGGCGTGCGCTGCGCGTCCCTGGCGCACGAACCGTCGCACGAGTTCTGGGACAACCTGCGACGACGGCGTCGAATCGATCCGGCGGCTCACCGACGCTGAGCTGCGCGCCGCCGGCGTCGACGCCGGCTCTCCTGAACGACCCGACCTACATCAAGGTCGGCGCACCGCTCGAGGACGTGGCGCTCTTCGACGCGGGCTTCTTCGGTTTCAGTCCGCGCGAAGCGGCGATCATGGATCCGCAGCACCGGCACTTCCTCGAAGTGGCCTGGGAGGCCCTCGAGGACGCCGGGCACGTGCCGGAATCCTTCGCCGGCCGCATCGGCGTGTTCGGTGGCTCGGGCATGAACGCCTACATGCCCTATCACCTGTTCACGAATCCGAAGCTGATGGCGTCGATCGGGCCTGTTCCTGGTCCGCCACACCGGCAACGACAAGGACTTCCTGACCACGCGCGTGTCGTATCTGTTCGACCTGCGCGGTCCGTCGGTCAATATTCAGACCGCCTGCTCGACGTCCCTTGTCGCGATCCACTCCGCCTGTCAGAGCCTGATCGGCCAGGAGTGCGACATGGCGCTGGCCGGCGGCGTCACCATCGAGATGCCGCACGGCCAGGGCTACCTCTATCAAGAGGGAGAGATCCTCTCTGACGACGGGCACTGCCGCGCCTTCGACAAGCGCGCGAAGGGCACGATCTTCGGCAGCGGCGTGGGGCTCGTCGTCCTGCGACGTCTGGAAGACGCGCTGGCTGACGGCGACACCGTCTACGCGGTCATCAAGGCGCTCGGCAGTCAACAACGACGGCGGGCGCAAGGTCGGCTACCTCGCCCCGAGCGTCGACGGACAGGCCGAAGCGGTCGCCGAGGCGCTGAATCTCTCCGGCGTCCCCGCCGACACGATCACCTACGTCGAGTGCCACGGCACGGGAACTCCGGTCGGCGATCCGATCGAGGTCGCCGGCCTCACGCACGCGTTCCGCTCGCTGACCGACCGCCGAGGCTTCTGTGCGCTCGGCTCGGTGAAGACGAACATCGGTCACCTCGACACGGCGGCGGGCGTCGCCGGCATGGTCAAGGTCGTGGAGATGCTGCGGCACCGGACGATGGTGCCGAACCTGCACTTCCGCGAGCCGAACCCGGAAGTGGATTGGCAGTCGAGCCCGTTCTACGTCAACGATCGGACGACCCCCTGGCGCTCCGACGGCGTCCGCCGTGCCGCGGTCAACTCGCTCGGCGTCGGCGGGACCAACGCGCATATCGTCCTCGAGGAAGCGCCAACGCAGGTCGCGGCGCCGAGCGATACATCCGGTACGGTTCTGGTGCTGTCCGCACGATCGAAGGCATCGCTCGATCGGGCCACCGCGCGCCTCGCCGATCGCCTCGAGCAGGACGCGTCGCTCGATCTCCAGGACGTCGCGTTCACGCTGGCGACAGGGCGACGCCGATTCGCGGTGCGGCGCGCGGTTGTCGCCGCGTCGAAAGAGGACGCGATCGCGGCGCTTCGATCGGGCAGCCCGCTCAAGTGGCTCGGCGCCGCGAGCACCGAGCCCGGAACCAAGGTCGCGTTCCTTTTCCCTGGTGGCGGCGCGCAGTATCCGGGCATGGCGGCCGATCTGTACGAGTCCGAGCCCGTGTTCCGCTCCCGCGTCGACAGCTGCCTCGAGCTTCTTCGGGCGCACGAGAGCATCGATCTTCGCCCCCTGATGTTCCCCGCTCGCCGGCCACGAAACGGCGGCGGCAGCGGAGCTCGCTGAAGCCATCACTCGCGCTGCCGGCGCTCCTGACCATCGAGCTGGCCGTTGCCGAGCAGCTGCGCGCGTGGGGCATCACGCCGGCCGCGATGCTCGGCCACAGCATGGGCGAGTACGCGGCGGCGTTTCTCGCCGGCGTCTTCACCCTGCGCGATGTGCTCGCGGTCGTCACGTGCCGCGGACGCCTCTTCGAGACGCTGCCCGATGGCGCGATGCTGTCGGTTCCGCTTCCGGAAGCAGACGTCGTGTCCGAATTGCGGTCCGGCCTGTCGTTCGCCGCGAGCAACGGGCCTGGACTGTGCCTCGTCTCGGGCGAGGTCGCCGCCATCGGCGAGCTGGAATCGCGCCTCCGGCCCGCGGCGTCGAAGCCCGCCGGCTGCAGATCAAGGTCGCCGCGCACTCGCAGATGCTCGATCCGATTCTGGGCCAGTTCGAGAAGTATCTGCGCACCCTGCGATTGTCCGAACCGACGCTTCCGTTCCTGTCCAACGTCACCGGTACCTGGATTCACGCCGAGCGAGGCGCGCGATCCTGGCTACTGGGTGCGCCACCTGCGACAGCCGGTGCGCTTCGCGGAAGGGTTGGAGACACTCGTTGGCGATCGCAACCTCACGAACGTCGCGCTGGTGGAAATCGGGCCGGGTCGCACGCTGACCTCGCTCGCGCAGGCCCACCCGAGCGTCGGTCCGGGGCGCACGATGGTTCCGTCGCTGCGCCACGTGCAGGATCCGGTCAGCGACCGCCAGATGCTTCTCACCGCGGTCGGGCGCCTGTGGGCTGCTGGCGTCGAGCCGAACTGGGGAACGCTGCTCGGCGCGGGCCGCCGGCGCGTCAGCCTTCCGGCCTACGCCTTCGATCACGAGCGCCACTGGATCGAGCCTGGCAACGGCTTTTTCCTCCGTCCGGACGTATCGAAGACGCTCGAGAAACAGGCCGATCGCGCACAGTGGACCTATCGGCCGGTGTGGCGGCGGCGTGAGCGGGATACGGCGCGCCTCCAGGCTGCCCGAAGGATCCTGGTCTTCGAGGATGGCGCCGGTGTCGGCCGCGAACTCGTCCTCGAGCTCCAGGCTGCCGGCCATTCGGTCGTCGTCGCGAGACCGGGTGACCGCTTCGCGCGGCTCGACGCGTCGGCATTCCGGCTGCGCCCCGAGAGTCGCGAGGATCACGCGGCGCTGCTCGGTGACCTCGGCACGGCCGGGCTGATGCCGTCGCAGATCGTCCACCTAGGGGCGATCGGTGACGATGCGCAGGCAGGCCAGGATCACGACGGTGGCACGTACTTCTTCCCGCTCGTGGCGCTGGCCCAGGCGCTCCTCGACGAAGAGCCCTCCGAGGCAGTCGAGGTCGTCGTCGTCACCAACGGCGCCGACGCGGCCGGAACCGACTCGGCGCCGCGCTTCCCGCTCAAGGCGCTCGTCCAGGGTCCGGTGCGGGTCGTGCCGAAGGAGATGCCGTCGCTCGCGTGGCGCTCGGTCGATCTCGCGGGCGCACTCGGATCGCCGCAAGCTGCCGCTCGCGCGTTGATCGCCGAAGTCGACGCACCGACGACGGACACGCACGTGGCGCTGCGAGGATGACGACCGCTTCGTCGAAACCTACGAGCGCTGGCCGCTCGCCGACAGCGCCGAAATCCTGGCCGCTGCGAAAGCAGGGCGTGGTCATCGTGACCGGTGGGCTCGGCGGCATCGCCCTCGCGCTCGCGGAACGACTCGCGCGAACCTCGCAGGCGCGGTTCGTCCTCGTTGGACGTACCGCGGTTCCGCCTCGCGAGGAGTGGGACGGACCTCCTCGCGCGACTCGATCCCTCGGATCCGATCGTCGCGAAGATCCGTGGCATTCAGGCGATCGAGGCGGCCGGCGGTGAAGTGCTCGTCGCTGTCTGCCGACGTGTCGGATTCGGCGGCGATGCGAAAGTCGTCGCCGCAGGCGGAGGCACGCTTCGGAGCGGTCCACGCGGCCATCCATGCCGCCGGTGTCGTCGACGATGCGCCGCTGCATTCGAAAGAGCGGCCGAGCATCGAGGCCGTGCTGCGTCCGAAGGTGGCTGGCGCGATCGCGCTGGTCGAGGCGCTGCGGGGCAAAGACCTCGACTTCCTCGCCTTGTTCTCCTCGTCGAGCGTCGGTGCTCGGACCGGCCGGTCAGATCGACTATGTGGCAGCCAACGCGTTCCTGAACGCCTACGCGCGGCAACTGGCGGCCGAAGGCGTTCCGGCGCGAGCCGTCCAGTGGGGCGCGTGGCAGGAAGTGGGCATGGCGGTCGCGGCGCTCGGACCTGCTCCGCTGCCGGGCAGCGAGACGGTCGACCATCCGCTGCTCCAGCGACGGGCGGACGCTGGGCAACGGCACGACGCTGTTCCGCGCGAACCTCGACTCCCGCTCCCAATGGGTGCTCGACGAGCACCGGATCCGCGGCGCCGAGCCCGTGCTCCCGGGAACCGGCTTTCGTCGAGATGGTGCGCGCCGCGGTTCTGGCGTCCGGCGCCGTGCCCGCCGGCTCGGCGATCGAGTTGTCGGACGTGTCGTTCACATCTCCGCTCATCGTCCCTGAGAAGGCGCCGAAGGTCGTCGAGACCGAGGTTCGTCGCGAAGGCGACGGCTCCCTCAGCCTGACGATTCGGAGCACGGCACGCCGCGAGCCCGGCGTCGAACACTCGACGGCTCGCGGCCGGACGTTTCAGACTGGGTGCCGCGGCACGATCGATGTCGCGGCGATCGAGGCGCGGTGCACGCTGCGGCGTGAGTCCTTCGGGCCCGGCGAGCAGCTTCTGCCGCAGGAGCGGCTGCTGGCCTTCGGCCCGCGATGGAAAGCGGTGCGCAGCATCGCGTTCGGCCGCGACGAAGCGATCGCGCACCTCGAGCTCTCGGACGCGCATGCCGCCGACCTCGACATCTTCGCCCTGCACCCGGCCCTGCTCGACATGGCGACCGGTTGCGCGTTCTCGCTGATCGAAGGCGCGGGCCCGGATCGGTCTGTTCGTGCCGCTGTCATATGGACGGCTGCGGATCGCGCAGCAACTGCCGCGCCAGCTCGTCAGCCACGTCCGACTGCGACCCGGATCGCGCGACGGCGTCGGCGTCCTCGACGCCACGCTCGCCGACGAGCAGGGTCGCGTGGTCGCCGAGATCGAAGGCTACGTCGTCAAGGCCGTCGACCCGAAAGTGCTCGACCGTCGGCCGCAAGGCTGACGGTCCGGCGTCGCCGCTCGAGCGGTGGGTCGAGCACGGGATCCTGCCGGACGAGGGATTCGACCTCCTCGGTCGCGTCATCGCACAGGATCACGAGGTCCAGGTGCTCGTATCGCCGCTCGATCTGCACGCGATGATCGCGGAGCTGCGCGCGCCCGAACGGCCGGCGCCCGCATGCTCCGGCGGCCGCAGCGTCGACGGCGGCGGCTGACACGAGCGCAGACGCGCCGCGCGACGAGATCGAGCAGAAGCTCGCCGGCGTGTGGAGCGAACTGCTCGGCGTGGAACGGGTCGGGCTCCAGGACGCGTTCTTCGACCTCGGCGGTCACTCGCTCATCGCCGTACGGCTCTTCGCGCGGATCCGGAAGACTGTGGGCGGTCGACCTTCCGCTGGCCACGTTGTTCCGAGCCCCGACGCTCGAAGCGCTGGCCGGCGACGATGCGCGACGCGTCTGGGTCTGACGCTCGAATTGCCGGGCGCGCCGGGAGCCGCACCCGCGACTACGACCACGGCCGCCGCGAAGGCCGGTTGGACGCCTCTCGTTCTGATTCGCAGAGGCACGCTCCGGGCGACCGTTCTTCTGCGTGCACGGAGCGGGTGGCAATCTGCTCAACTTCCGCGACTTCGTCCAGCGGCTTGAAGCCGGAGCAGCCGGTCTACGGGCTCGAGGCGCGCGGTGTCGACGGTCAGTCGCCGACGGTGGAGTCGATCGAAGAGATGGCGGACCTGTACCTGGCATGCGATCCGCGACGTGCAGCCGCATGGGCCGTATCTCCTGGGCGGGTACTCCGGCGGCGGAGTCGTCGCGCTGGAAATGGCGCACAAGCTCGCGGCAGTCCGGAGAGCAGACGGCGCGAGCTCGTGCTGCTCGATACGTTCCACCCGTCACACGACTGCACGCGAGGCCAGCTGGCGCGGGAGCACATGGAATGACTACCGCGACGCAGGGTCTCAGGTACTTCCTGCACGATCGCCGGCGGGGTCGTGACGCCGCCACACGGTGTGGGGCACGGCAATCGGCGCTGTCGCCGCGCCTCGTGGCGAGCGGCGCGCCCGTTCCGCACGAGCTGCGCGAGTGGTACGTCACGACCGCATTCCTCGCCGCGCTGAGACGTCACGTGCCGGCCCCGTATGCGGGTAAGGTCACGCTGTTCCGCGCGCGAGGATATCGGGCTGATCTACGAGCACATCGGTCCACGCCTCGGGTGGGACGCCGCGAGCTGCCGAATCTCGAGGTGATTGAAGTGCCCGGTGGTCACGATTCGCTGGTCCGTGAACCGAACGTGCGCATTCTGCCGAAGGCCTCGACGAGCGTGCTGCGCAGGCTGCGAGGCCAGTCTCGACAGGAAGGTGACGTTTGGCGTCTGACACGTGGGTCCTCATCGGCGACGGCAGCCTCCTCGCCGGGTGCGGCGATGTTCTGCTCGGGCTCGGTCAGACGATTGCGGCGGTCGTCATCGAGCGAGCCGGCGATCGAGCAGTGGGCGGCTCGACATGGCATTCGCGTGGAGTCGTCCTCGACCAGTCTGCCCGCGCTGCTTGCGGGAGGTCGGACTTCGATCACCTGGCGAGCATCGCGCACCTGTCGATCGTTCCCGCTGATGCCCTGCGCGTGGTCCGCGGGCTCGCCGTCAACTTCCACGACGGTCCGCTGCCGGAGCTTGCCGGGCTCAACGTCACGAGCTGGGCCATCCTTCGCGGCGAGAAGACGCACGGCGTCACGTGGCACGTGATGACCGAACGTGCCGACGAGGGGCGCATCCTCGAGCAGCGGCGCTTCGACGTCGCGCCGGCGACGAAACGGCGTTCCTGCTCAACGCGAAGTGCTACGCCGCTGGGCTCGAGTCGTTCGGCGACGTTGCGCGCCGCGTGGCGGCGGGAGATGCGAGCGGTCGCGAGCAGGACCTGACCGGCGCG
This sequence comes from uncultured Acidobacteriota bacterium, assembly GCA_963776315.1. GTDB lineage: Bacteria > Acidobacteriota > Vicinamibacteria > Vicinamibacterales > 2-12-FULL-66-21 > DATBJJ01. Next base: position 370,771 of record CAVZMJ010000014.1, on the reverse strand, counting down.
GAACTACTTCGGTCGCTGGGCTCGTCCCGCGGCGGCGGCCGTCATCGATTGGCAGTCGACCGCCGAGGAGATCTCGGCGCTGGTGCGCGCGCTCGACTTCGGCGCGCAGGCGAACCCGCTTGCCGCTGCCGAAGCTGTTCCTGGGCGACGCCTTCCTGGCCGTCGGCCGACGCGGCGATCTCCGATCAGACGTCAGGGCTCGCCGCCGGCACGGTCGTCGCTCGCCGAGCAGGGCCAGCTGCAGGTGGCGACCAGGACGCGCGATGTCGTGCTCGGCGGGTTCACCGAGCTGGACGGCACGCCGGTCGCGTTCGCCGACGTCGTTCGACGCTATGGTCTCGTCCCGGGCACCGCGCTGCCGCTGCTCACGCCGGCACTGGCCAGACGCGTCTGACGGACGTATCCGGACGGGCCGCGCGTGCGGAGGCGGCGTGGCGAGCCGACGCTCACCTCGCTCGGCTTTCCCGGATCTCGATCTTCCGGACGCCGGCGGACGGCGTCGCCGGCACACTCGGTACAGCGATCGACCCTCGCTGCTCGAGCGCTTCCCGGCGGAGCGCCGACGTCGACTCGCTCCTCGCGGCCATCGCCGTTCTCGCCGCGCGCCGGTCGGGCGCTTCGACGTTCGACCTCGCCTACAGCGACGTCGAGCTCGCGTCGCGGGTCGACGGCACGTTCGGCGCCTTCTCCGTCTCGCGTGCCGCTTCGGGTCGACGCTCGATCGCGAGGCACCGTTCGGCGCGGCCGTGGCGGCGGTCGTCGGCCGCGCGCGAGGCGCTTCACCGGCGCGGACCGCTTGCGGCCGATCTCTGGGGACGCGAGCCGGTGCTCCGCGAGGCGCAGCCGCGGCGCGGGCCTGGACGAAGCGACCGCTGTCGGTGGGCGTCGGCGTCGATCCGCCGGCCGGCCGGGTCCGCTTCGCCGTGTCGGCCGACGGATCGCAGTGCCGCTGCTCGCGATCCGCGAGTTCGACGGCTCTCGCGGCGCAGCTCGAGGCGGTGCTCGCAACGCGCTCGCGATCGCCGGATCGTCCCGTCGCCCAGATCGATCTGATGACGCCGGACGCAGATGGCGGCGGCGTTGCGAGCGTGGAACGACACGGACCGGCCGGTCCGCGAGGCCTGCATCCACGAGCTGTTCTCCGAGCAGGCGCGGCAGACGCCCGACGCGGTCGCGCTCGTCTTTCAGGGGCGTCGGATGAGCTTTCGCGAGCTCGACGAGCGGACGAACCGGCTCGCGCGGCACCTGCGCGGGCTCGGCGTCGGACCGGGAGTGCTGGTCGGCATCTTCCTGCATCGGTCCTTCGCGATGGTCGAAGCGGTGCTCGGCGACGCTGAAGGCCGGCGGCGCGTACGTGCCGCTCGACCCGACCTATCCGGCCGATCGCACTCGCCTTCATGGTCGAGGACGCGGAGCTCGGCCTCGTCCTGAGCGAGGAGAGCCTGCGATCGCGCGTCCCCCCGGGCCCGGCGAAGGTCGTCACGCCTCGACGCCGGACGAGTCAGTCTGTCGCCACGCTGTCCGCCGGAGCCGCTCGATGGCGCGAGCGAGTCCGTCCGATCTCGCCTACGTGATCTACACCTCGGGCTCCACCGGCCGCCCGAAGGGCGTGATGATCGAGCACCGCAACGTCGCCAACTTCGGCGTCGGGATGGACGAGCGTGATCGACACGAGCGGCGATCAGAAGACGTGGCTCGCCGTCACCAGCCTGAGCTTCGACATCTCGGTGCTCGAGCTGCTCTGGACGCTGTCGCGCGGCTTCACCGTCGTGCTGCACCGCGACGAAGATCGCGAGTCGCTTCGTCGCCGGCGGCGCGCCGCAGCGCCCGGTCGACTTCAGCCTGTTCTACTTCTCCAGCGACGAGAGCGAGCACGCAGCAGGGACAAGTACCGGCTGCTGCTCGAGGGCGCGCGAGTTCGCGGACCGCAACGGCTTCGTCGCCGTGTGGACGCCCGAGCGTCACTTCCACGCGTTCGGCGGCCTCTTCCCGAATCCTGCCGTGACGAGCGCGGCCATCGCGGCGATCACCGAGAAGGTCGGCATCCGCGCCGGCAGCGTCGTCAGCCCGCTGCACTCGGTCGCTGCGGATCGCCGAGGAGTGGTCGATCGTCGACAACCTCTCGAATGGACGCGTCGGCGATCTCGTTCGCGCCGGGCTGGCAGCCGAACGACTTCGTGCTCCGTCCCGAAGCCTTCCAGAAGCGCAAGGACCTGATGTTCGAGCAGATCGAGCCGGTGCGTCGCCTGTGGCGCGGCGAGGCGCTGCCCTTCGTCAACGGCACCGGCGAGACCGTCGACGTGCGGATCCTTCCACGGCCGGTCCAGAAGGAGCTGCCGGTCTGGGTGACGATCGCCGGCAACCCCGAGAGCTTCGTCGCCGCCGCGCGCGCCGGCGCCAACGTGCTCACGCACCTGCTCGGACAGACGCGTGAAGGAAGTTGGCGAGAAGGTCGCGCTCTACCGCCAGACGTGGCGCGAGGCCGGGCATCCCGGGAGCGGCACCGTCACGATGATGGTGCACTCGTTCGTCGGCGATTCGGACGACGCGGTCAAGGACGTCGTCCGCGAGCCGATGAAAGCCTATCTGCGGAGCGCCGTCGGCCTCGTCCGCGAGGCGGCGTGGTCCTTCCCGACCTTCAAGCAGAAGACGACGAACGCGAAGGGAGAGTTCGACGCCGACAACCTCTCGCCCGAAGAGATGGACGCGCTCCTCGACACGCCTTCGAGCGCTACTACTCGACGAGCGGCCTGTTCGGCAGCGTCGATACGGCCCGCCGCTTCGTCGACGAGCTGCGCGACATCGGCGTCGACGAAGTCGCCTGCCTGATCGACTTCGGCGTGCCAACCGAGAAGGTGCTCGCGCACCTGCCGAAGCTCGCGGAGGTCGCCCGAGCGTTCAAGCAGGACCGCACCGCCCGCAGCGCCGCGTGCCCGAGCCGAGCGCGAGCCGGAAACAATCCCGTCGCTCATCGAGACGCACGGCGTCACGCACTTCCAGTGCACGCCGACGATGGCGCAGATGTGCTGCTCGAGGAGGCCGCGCGGCGCCGCGCTCGGGCGCCTGCGGCAGATGCTCGTCGGCGGCGAAGCGCTGCCGCGAGCACCTGGCGCGCGACCTCGCCGTCGACCGTCGGCGGCGTCGTGACGAACGTCTACGGTCCGACCGAGACGACGGTCTGGTCCTCCGCGGCCGCGCGTGCCGCGCGACGGGTCCGACGTGACGATCGGCTTCCCGATCGCCAACACGAGCCTGCACGTGCTCGACAGGGACGGCCGGCTCGCGCCGGTCGGCCTCGCCGGCGAGCTGCACATCGGCGGCAAGGGAGTCGTGCGCGGCTACTGGAAGCGGCCCGAGCTGACGGCCGAGCGCTTCGTCGCAGATCCGTTCGGCGGACGGTCGGCTCTACCGGACGGGAGACCTCGTGCGGCGTCGCGCGCGACGGCGCGCTCGAGTTCCTCGGCCGCCTCGATCATCAGGTCAAGATCCGCGGCCACCGCATCGAGCTCGGAGAGATCGAGGCGCGCCTCGCGAGCACGCGGGCGTCCAGGAAGCCGTCGTCGTGGCGCGCGACGACGGCGCGGGTCAGCGAGCTCGTGGCCTACGTCATCCCGCGCGGCGGCGTTCGACGAGGCGGACCTGCGCGCGCACCTGCGCACGCGCGTGCCCGACTACATGATGCCGCGCGCGTTCGTGAAGCTCGCGGCGTTTCCGATGACGCCGAACCGCAAGATCGATCGCAAGGCGCTGCCCGCGCCGCAGCGCGCGGCCGTCGTCGTTGCCGATCGGCGCGCGCGCCGGAGGGCGGCCTCGAGGAGACGATCGCGGCGATCTGGTGCGAGGTCCTGGAGCTGCCGGAGGTTGGCGTCGACACGAACTTCGCCGACGTCGGCGGCCACTCGCTGGCGATGGTGCAGGTGCTCGGACGGCTGAAGGAGCGTGTCGAACCAGAGCGTCACGCTCGTCGATCTCTTCCGCTACACCACCATTCGCGGACTGGCGCGATTCCTGTCCGCCGCCGGCCAGCCAGATCCGGCCCTCGACGCAAGCGCCTCGCGCGCCGCCTCGCGCCGGGCCGCGATGGCGGGAAGAAAACGCTGACGCCAGGTGCAGACCGTGGTATCGCTTATGCAGGACCCTGTACCTTAGGCTCTTGCCTTCGAAGCCTTACGGGCCTTCTGGATGGAAATGCGTAGAAAATTTTCGTGTCTGCTCCTCACTATTGTAATTATTGCGCTGGCCCTGCCCCGCCGTGAGCCGATGCAGGCGCAGGCGCCTGCCTGGCAGAACGTGACCGGTAACATGGCCGGCCTCGCCTCGGACTGCGGCAACCTGACGCTCCTCTCGTCGGTCCCAGGGTCCGGCTCGGTCATAGCGGGCGTGGCGGCCAAAGGGCTTTGGGTCAACAGCACCGGGACAACGTGGGCGGCCTTGGGCGCCGGCGCCGGGTCGGCCGCCATCGGGAACCGGGCCTCGTGGATCGTCTACGATCCGACGAGTCCCGCCACGTTCTGGGAATCAGGAATCTACAGCAGCAGCGGCGGCGTCTTCAGGACAACGAACTCCGGCAGCACGTTCACGAGGCTGGGCGCCACGCTGTGGCACAACGACTACGTAAGCGTGGATTTCACCGATCCGAACCGCCAGGTGCTGCTCGCGGGCGGCCACGAACAGGTTCAGACCGTCTTCAAGTCAGCCGATGGCGGGCAAACGTGGACCAACGTCGGCGTCAACCTGCCTGCGAATACCAATCACTCCACGCACCCGCTGGTCATCAACACGCAAACGTACGTCGTGAACGCACAGGGCTGGGCGGGCGGAACGTCTGGAATCTTTCGAACGACGAACGGAGGTGCGTCCTGGCAGCAGGTCCACACCATCGGACCGGCCGGGCCTCCACTCGTCACCTCCACAGGCGCGATCTATTGGCCCACGTTCGGCACGCTCGCCAAATCCACGAACGGAGGCGCGACGTGGACCCAGGTCGGGAACGGGCTGTTGAATGTCACGCCGGTCGAATTGCCTGACGGACGGCTGGTTTCGCTGGGAGGCAACACCCTCGTGGTGTCGACGAACGGCGGATCGACATGGTCCCCGATTGGTCCAGCGATCCCCTACCAGGCCCAGGGCGTGATCTACTCGCCGAGCCGAAAAGCCTTCTTCGTCTGGAAGGGAGACTGCGGAAACGTCGTTCCGTCGAATGCCGTCCTGAAGCTTGACATGGACATGGGCGGCAGCACCGCTCCTTCGCCGCCGACGAATCTCCGGATCGTGATGGTCCCGTAACCCGGCTTCAGCGTTCCTAGGACTTCGCAGGCGCCGTCGTCACATCCACGACGTTGATGCTGTACGGCGCGACGACGACGTTCAATCCATCGGGCGTCGACTCGACGGGGAGACTCGAGAACCCCGCTTCGCCGCCAGGGTAGGTAAAACCGCGCGACGCGGAAGCAGAGCCGCATCCTTGCAACGTGACGCGGGCCGACAGGCGTGAGAGCGGCGCAAGGTTCAGCAACACCGCCACCACCTTCTCCCGCTTCTCATCGCGCGACGCGAAGAGCGATACGAGCGTCCCCTCGCTCTTGACTGGTACCGACCAGTCCTGGAAACGACCACCCAGTCCGTCGAAGTTGCGATAGGCGCGAAACGCCCAGAAGTTTGGCGTCTTGTCATCCGGGCCGCCCCAGATGTACGCCGAAGTCACGCCCTGCGTACCGAAGCGGCCCAGGGCTTCGGCTGTCGCCAAACCTCCGCTCATATGGTTACCGGCGCCGAAGTTCCATTCGCCGATCGAGATGCCGAGACCGGGATAGTTTTCGGCGACCCATTCACGAAGCAACGGCAGCACGCGCATACGCTCGTCGATCCACGACTCGTCCTTGTATGTCGGATCCCAGAGACTGCGCGTCGATCGGATTCTTCTCGAGTTCGTCGCCGGATCAGTCTGACCGGCGTGGACGCCGTCGCCCATCGGGTAGAAGTGAACGTCGAGGATGTCGAGGAGCTTCGTCGCCGGTCGTCTGCTCGTGCTCGCGAAGCTTGCGCAGGTACCACGGAATGAGCGGCACGTCTCCGTGCTGACGGCGATCGGGCCGGAGGAACACACCCGCGGCCGTGTCCTTGGCCGAATAGTGGTACGCGAGCCAGCCCCACTCGGCGGGCCCGGCGATCTTTCCCTCCGGGTCGGTGCGTCGAATCACGGTGGCGTACGCGATTGTCTTCTCGAGCAGTTCGTCGTACGTCGTCGGTTCCGGGTGGACGTCGCGATGGGTGGAATTCCAGAGCATCGGCTCGTTGTCGAGGATGTACGAGTCGACGCTCCGGCCTCGCGTCCGATCGTTCTCTCGAATTCGACGGAGCCACCGCTCGATGCTTTCCGGTGTCGAACGAACACTGGTGACCGTCGGCGGACCTGGTGGAATCGGCTTGCCATCACGACCGATGCCATTGCCGGCATCTGGCAGTTCCGGAGCCGTGGCCTTCTGCGGGCCGAATACAGAAACGGGGAACGAGTACGACGTCCCATCCTTCGCGACCCACCCCAGCATCGGCAGCGTGAGGGCCGACTTGACGCCGCGCCGCAGATTCTCGGCCAGAAAGGGTTCGAGCGCGTTTCCTGGCGCAACACCCCCGGCATTCTTGAAATACCAGTCGTTCGCGGCATTGAAGGTATCCAGTTCCCAGTTGTACCGGCTGGTGGGATTTCCACCGTATCGGCGCGCTGTCACACCCATGGCCCACGGGTCGGCGTGGCCGCCGTTGCCGTAAATCAGCGGGCTGATCGGCGTCGCCTCAGCCGCGCAATCCAGAACGAACGTCGCCTCGCGCGGGGCCTGTGGATTCAACTGGAAGTGTCCGTCGAACCAATCGCCACGAGGAGACCCGCGACCCAGGACCATGAGTCCCATGGCGAGGACCGCGGCGACTGCCAGGAAGGCAACAGTACCCTTGTGCTGCATACTCCCTCTATAGCGCATCCTTGATATGCCGGGGATAAGGCCCGGGATAAGGTCGGGGACAAGGTCGGGCAGCAGGGCAGCTGCGCCGTCCCAGCGACATGCGGGATCTCCAGCGCGACCCAACACGCGCGCTCGAGCGCCTCCGGCGCAGACCCCTGAGGGAATCGTCGAAGACACGACGCTGCCCGCCAGGATCTCGGCACCGTCGCCGATGATTGTCCCCCGCGTAATCGTCACCGCGCTGCCGATTCGACAGTCCTTGCCGATGACCACCGACCGCGTGTCGTGAAGGATCGACTGGTCGCCTGTCCCACCGTGGAAGTTCGTGTCCATGATCAGCACAAACGGACCGACGCAGGTCCCATCCCCAATCTGCACGTGCTGGTACGCGGAGATCGCGGCGCCGTGGGCGATAGACACGTCATCACCGATCTCGAGTGTGCCATCTGGACCGGCCGACAAGTGGGACTCGACTGGGCGTGACCACAAGCGGAAGCGTTTGCCGATACGGATCCGGCCCGGCGAGCCGTAGATGGTCGGCCAGCCGTGGAGGCGAGGCTCCTCGCCCACCGACTCGCACGCGCGCAGCGCCCAGGCAATGCGGGTTATCCGAACGTGCTCGAGTACGCTCATCGAGATCAGGCGGGGCGGGCCTGCAGCGCCCCGTCAGGCGGTGTCACTGCGGCAGAAGAGGATGCCCGAAGCGGGCGGGCTGGGATTCCACCGACCACCGTGTTGGACGGTATGTCGCCGGCAACGACGCTCCCGGCCGCGATGACGGCCCGCTCCCCGATTCGGGCCCCGGGCAGAACGATGACGCGCGCGGCCAGCCACGCGCCGTCACCAATCTCGATGTCACGAGTCTCGAGCGCAGGCGCCCTCCTGGGCTCGCCAATCCCGGGCACGTCGGTATCGCCGATGATCGAGTAGTTGCCAACCATGACGTCGGCCCCGATGCGCACGCGGCTGTGCGCGGAGATGAGCGTCCCGTAGTTGATATACACACCATCGGCGATATCAATCACGCCCTGTGGCCCCGTCACCAGCTCGACCGGCGCCCAGTGCGAATTGATCCGTACCCGGCTTCCGAGGACAATGCGACCGCGGTTCTCAATATGGGGACGCCAGAAGGTTCGGGTATTCGCGCCCACGACATCGCAGGCCCGCAACCACAGGTAGGCGCTCAGACGAGAGGTGCACCACACCCTGAGCGTCGCAACCTTCCCGGCCAGCGTGCGGAGTCGCGATGTTATGGCAGTCACGTATCCGTTGGAATCGTTGAACCCCGGATTCAGCAGGAGGCCTGGCGCGCCTTCTAACGCCATGTCGTCACGTAGCTCAGCCCGATATACGTGCTGCTGCTGGTGACGCGCCCCTCGATCTCGTCCTTGCGTCTGTAGAACGATGCTCCGCCGGAGAGGGCCAGGTTTTGCAGGAGCCGGTACGACAGAGATGCCTGGCCAAGCTGTCCGGTCACAAACCGATCAGGCTGCACAGGATCCTTTGCGATCGCGAGAATACCGCTGACCGACGCGCTGAGATTGCTCCTCAGCGCGATGCTGTAGTTGCCCGAAAGATTGTCAACCAGATTGTTCCCTGGACTGAGACCGAACGATTGTTCGATCGATCTCGAGTAGGTGATGCCAACAACCTGGCCCGGTCGCACGGGCTTGGTCACTCCGGCGTTCAATCCCAAAGATGCGCGGAATCCCTCGCCTGGCACCGAATATGGCCTCACGCCGGCGGCTGCGTAGGCCGTCCATCCGCCTCCCGCAGCGATAGACCACGTGCCGAGAACGCCATACACGGTTGATGGCGCCGCTTCGGAGAACATGCGCGAGTAGTCCTGCGTGACGCCAAGGGACTGTGACTTGCCCACATTGTGAGTCCAACTCAGCGTCGATGTCAGCGTCGTCCCGTTCTGGAACACCACTGACGTAAACCCGACACCCGATTGCGAAACGGTCCATCCAAGCTGGGACTTCGATGAGAGGGCATAGTTGAAACTGCTCGACGCACCGCTCGATCGCACCGTGTCTGACGGCAGTACCAGTCCAGAATCATTCAAAACGTCCGAGTCACGCGCCAGTCCCGAGCTGATCGAACCGGTTCCGGACCAACTGAGTCGTCGCGTGATCAAGTGTGTCAGCGAGCCCGAGGCGCTGTATCTGAAGTCGTTGAGCGATGTGGATTCCTGGTAGAAGGGTTGAGTGGCTGAGACGCTCATGCCGGCCGCGCCGCGACGGAGCCTCCAGGCGCGGCCCAGTGACGCACCCACCGAATGAGAGAGCTCAGAATCCTCGTCAGGGCCCGTGAACAGCGCATTTCCTTCATAAGAGCCGTTGACACCCACTGAAAGCGTCCACGGTTCGTCTACCGCGGCTGGCGCGCCGGTCGCTGGGGCCGGGGCCCCTGCAATCGTCTGAGCATGTGCCGTAGCCGAAAGACACATCGCCAAAGCAAGGGCGGCAATTGGACGATAAAACATTAACATAGAAAGACTTACACGTTATTTGAGACTATCGACGAGCTGCAAAGCAGAGGCCAAGGCGGCGATGAGCGGCGACACGGGATTACGAGCGTTCTCCAGATGCCCTTGCGATTATCGTTCGCCCGATGGAGGAGAATTATCTCCCAGGCGCATGACTTTAAAGCTCTTCGCCGGAGACATTTTTCGGCCGATACCCCATCTCACCCGTGAGTGGAATTCTGATCTCCGTCACGCACGCCGGATTGCAAGCGAACACGATCCGATAATGGCAGCCGCCAGGTCGAGAACACGATACCGAGAAACCGCGGGGACTCGACAAGATATCGTCGCCAGAGACGTCGGGGTTCCTGACCGAGGCGGTACAGCCACTCGAGTCCGTAGCGACCCATCCAGGCCGGAGCGCGACGATATTTCCCGACCAGGAAATCCAGGGACGCGCCCACACCGAACGACACTGCGGGTCCTAACGACTCCATCGAGCGGGAGATCCAGAGCTCCTGTTTCGGAGGGCCGAGCGCCACGAAGACCAGGTCGGGCTTTGCCTGCTGAGCACGCGCCACCGAGTCCCCCGTTCGGTCCGACCCATCGCTCTCGATCCGCGCATCATCCCACCCCGCGACCGTGATGCCCATCTCCTCCGTCAGCAGCCGCGCGCACGCCTCGGCCACGCCTGGGGCGCCACCGAGAAGATACACACGCCACTTCCGTCGTGCCGCGAGCCTCAGGACTGGCAGGAGGATGTCCGAGCCGGCGACGCGCTCCGGCAGGCGGCACCCGAGAACGTACGACGCCCAGATGAGAGGCATGCCATCAGCCAGCGACAAGCTCACCCGGTCGTACGCCTTCTTGAACGCCTCGTTCGATTCCGCCTTGACGACATGATCGACATTGGGCGTGAAGACCGCTCCGCCCTCGCCGCGATCCACCAGCTTTTCTATCTCGACGAGCGCCCCATCGAAACTCAGCGCATCGACCCACACACGGCCGATCCGCAACCGCGGACGGGAACTAGTCATCTCTGACACCTGACATATACTATCAACCGGCACATTTGCTCCTCAATTCACGGAGACCTTGATGGCGCGATCGATCGCGAAACGCTGCGTGCTGATCCTTCTGTCGACTGGCGTTGCGGGCATGCTCTCGGCCTGCGGTCCTGGTATTGGGAACGCCATTTCAGTCGACACGTTCCAGGACAAGGCCGAAGCAGTCTCAACCGAATACATCATCAACGTGGGGGACGTGCTCAGCATCCAAGTCTGGGAACAGGCGCAGATGTCGGGCACGATGCCGGTCCGTCCCGACGGCCGCATCTCGCTTCCCCTCATCAAAGAAATCCAGGCCGCCGGAAAGACGCCGAGCGTGCTCCAGGCGGAGATCGAAGCGAGCCTGAAAAGCGTCGTCTTGAATCCGAAGGTCACGATCGTCGTTCAGAACTCGAACCCGCCGACGATCTCGATCATGGGTGAAGTGGGCAAGCCGGGACCGATACCCCTCCAGCGGGACACCGGCGTGGCAGAAGCGCTGGCGGCAGCAGGCGGGCTCTCCCCGTTCGCGCACAAGGATCGGATCTTCGTGGTCCGCTCGACTCCCGAGCCTGTGCGAATCCACTTCACGTACGATGCCCTGACGCGCAAGGTCGGCAAGGCTTCGCAGTTCCGCCTCAGGCCGGGCGACATCATTGTGGTCGAATAGGCGCGGGTAGTCGAACCGGGGCGGACCCTTCAGGCGACGCGCTCGGTCTCGGCTTGCGGCTCTTGGGCCAGGTGGGTCCTGACAGGCTGGGGTCTGATGCCAGGATTCCCCAGCAGCACCCGGTGCGCCGGACCGGCGGTGTCCGCTGCCACCGGCTCAAGCCGGACGAGCCACGGCGCGGGCACATGTCGGAGCTTGCCGCCCAGGGTCAGCGCGGTAGCGGCAAGAATCTTCAGGTCGAGCACGAACGACTGGTGCTGCACATAGAGCAGGTCGTACTCGATCCACTGATGAAAATCACCCGCCGCTCGATTGTGGCGGCAGACCTGCCAGAATCCGGTGATGCCAGGGCGCACCGAGAGACGCGCCGCACGCCACGGCACACAGACCTGATTCTCACGGAAGGGTGAGGGCCTGGGGCCCACCAGGCTCATCTCCCCGACGAGCACGTTGAAGAGCTGCGGCACTTCGTCGATGTTCAGCGCGCGCAGTACCCTCCCGACGCGCGTCACCCGCGGATCGCTATCGACCTTGAAGTGGGGGCCATCGGTCTGATCGAGCGCCTTCAACTGCCGCTGTGCCAGGGCCGCACCCGTGAACATCGAACGGAACTTCCAGCACTTGAACACGCGGCCGCCCAGCCCCTCGCGCTTGTCGCCGTAGAAGGCCGGGCCTTTCGACTCCAACCAGATGGCCACGGCGACCACCAGAAATACCGGCAGGAGGAGCGTCAGACCCAGCGCAGCCACGCTGATATCGAGACCGCGCTTCAATTTCAATCCTGTCAATCCCAACGCCGCCCATCCAGCCCGCGAGTCACGCTCTCGCACCGGCTGGCTACGCTGCCCCTCGACAGGGCGGCGATCCGCAACAATTGGAGACTGTCGCGCCAGGCGCTCGTTGTAGGGCATCGGCGGGCGATCGGTCAGCCCGAAGACACTCTCGCCCGAGCTGCTGAACCAGGCGTGGTCGCGGACGACGAGATTGGGCGGCACGACGCTATCTGCACCGATCGTGGTGTGAGCGACCACCGCGCCCGCGCCGATGCGCGCGCCCGCGCCGACAACGGCCGGCCCGAGGACGGTCGCATTCGCTTCGATGCGTGCGTCCGGATGCACCACAATCGGCCCCATCAAGCGCGCCGAGGGATCGACCTGGTGTCCGCTCCCGACAAAAACCGTCGACGCCGTGGAGTCTTCGCCAAGGCTGGCGCACATCGCTTCGAGCGCGAGGTGCTCGTTTGCGGCGAGGAGCCCGCCCTCCTCGCTCAAATCGAGCGCGCCGCCGTCGATCTGTACGTCCCGGCTCGGCACGCCACGGGCGATCAGCAGGTGTCGGAGCTCGTCAAGCGATCTCGGCAGATCCCCGCCAGAGGCGACGCCGCACGCGCACGGCACCAGCGACGCCGTCGTGCCGGCAATGAACGACCACGTTGACTGCTCGTAGTAGCGGTGAATCCCGCGGATCTGGCCGCTTCCGTCGACCGACACCGTCTCTCTGGTCCCCGCAATCGCCCGCTCGAAGGCGACGAGGTGATGGGCCACGTGCGGTTCCGCGACGTGATGGCGCAGCAGATCTCCGAACCCCAGACCGTCGGTCGGCAGGCAGCGCGGATCGACGAACAGGCGGGCGTCGCAGAGCTCGTGGCTGGCGAACGCCTCGGCCAGCGCGTGCCGCGTGTTCACGACATGGGCTGACGGACACAATGCACGGACCCAGTCGGCGTAGCGAGGATCGGCGACCTCGCTGGCCACGACCACGGCCGGGCAGTCGGTGACCGCATCGAGCGCCGCGACGAGATGCTGCAGCAATACCTCGGTTCCGAGAGGTGCGAGCAGGAGCGACGCACTCCGGCCACGGCCGCGGATGTAGGAGGGCTGCGAGTCGAGAATGACGGGCCAGACTCTCATTGGGGTGCGGGATAGCGGGACCACGCCGCGTGATTGAGCACGACGCGGCTCATCTTTCGGAGGAGCTCGAGAGATGGCCGCTCTCGGGCATCCGTGACGGCGTTCTCCGGAGCAACCACGGGCCCCTGAACGTTTCGGGCCACGCGAACTTCGCGAAAGACGCGTGTGCCTGCCGAAATCACCGAGTCGTCAGCGAGGATGCAGCGGTCGGCGACGGCGCCGTCCTGCACGACAGAACGCCGCCACACGGCCGATCGCGAGAGGAGGACCTGGGCGCCAATTACGGCTTCGCGACCAATCGACGTCGGTCCCACGATGACCGCGCCCTGGCCGATGGACGCTCCTGGCCCGACCAGAACTGGCCCGATCAGCGCGGCAGTCCGCGCAATCGCTGCGTCGCGATGCACCAGACAGCCGTCGGACCATACGTAGCCCTCAGGCACGACCCGCGTGGCGACCAGGTGTTCCACCATCCATTCGTTGACCGCCCGATAGCTCGCAGAGTCCAGCACTCGTGGGCTTGGATGCTCTGCCGTGTAGGCGCAGACCCGCTCGCCCGCCCGATGGAGCTGCGGAATCAGGTTCTCCTTGATGTCACAGAAGCCACGCGCCGGAACCTGGGCCAGGGCGCGCCGATCGAACACGTAGATGCCGCTTGGCACCTGGAACGCCGGCTTGCCGTTGCGAAGGGGCTCTGCGTGCGACACCACCGTCACGGCCGCGCCGCGGGCATGGTGGGCAGCGAGCACGGAGGCCAGATCGATACTCGGTACTGCGGTGCCGTCGGTCACGACGAACAGGTCGGCGTCGCTCGCGTCGGCGGCGTCCCGGACGGCGCCCGCAGTGCCCCGAGGCATCACATCTTCGTGATACGACACGGCGAGCCCGAGGGGCACGTGTCGATGGAGGCGCGATTCGAGCACCTGCGTTTCCCGGTTGGCGCACACGGCAGCGCTGTCGATGCCGCCGTCGCGAAGCCAGGAAAGGCTGTAGGACAGCAGCGGCCGATGTCCGACGGGAAGAAGCGGTCTCGGCGGCAGCCGGTCGAACGCCGTGTTGGTCCAGGGATGCGTACCGACAAGAACGATCCCGGCCGTCTTTATCGTATGGGTGCGAGGGCTCATGTCCGGTGTCCGTCAACGATTCGGCAACTTGACGAACCGTGCAGTGCTAGTCCCGGGCCATGTCCCGACAGCCGGCCGCGGAGGCCGAACCGGGCCGAGCCGTTCGAAATTCCTAACAAAATGCGCGAACGCCGAAGTCGGGGATTCGCGCCTGCGTCCCTCAGCGTTCGATTAGTCGCTGCGATTGACAGACTAATCTCTCCCAAAGGACGCGCGGCGGGACCTGCGTTCACGGGGGCCGCGCTCGACGCCGCACGCTCCTCAATGGGCAAGTGGTGTACAAGGATGTGGCGATGGTGGGCCAGTGACTACAAAAATGTATGATCCGCGGAACCGCACGCGGCGCGTCATAACCGTCGTTGCGAGGTCGGGATTGATACGTGGCGTCGTCGCCGAGGGCGCGAGAGCTAGGTCCCGAGCGCCTGCAGTCGCCGCCGCACGTCGGCGCTGCGATCCGACGTCGGATCGACCTGAAGGTACCGCGTCATCACCTGACGCGCTTCCTGTCGCTCTCCGCTCTTCTCATACGCGAGTGCGAGGTGGTACAGCGTCGTCGGATTCTTCGGGTCGAGCTCGAGGCTGCGCCGCAGCGCGGTGATGGCGGCCGGAAGACGATCCTTCTTGTAGTAGGCCCAGCCGAGCGTGTCGTCGACCTCTGGAGCATTCGGCAGCGCGGCCTTGGCCGTCTCCGCGAGATTCAGCGCGAGGTCCAGACTGCCGCCGTTCTCGAGGTAGAGCCACGCGAGGTTGTTGGCGGCGACGCCTGCTTTTGGATCGAAGGTCAGCACACGCTCGAACGTGCGTTGCGCATCGGCGGTCCGGTTCTGCAGCATGTCAATCGTGCCGATGACGGTCAGCGCCGCCACCGGCTTCTCCTGACGTGCCGCGAGCTTCTCGAACTGCGACCGCGCGGCATCGAGCCGCTTCTGCGCCAGGTAGAGGCGGCCGAGCATCGAGTACGCACCGAGCGATGCGGTATTACCTTCGATCGCTTTGACCAGGAGCTCTTCCGCGCGCGCGTAGTCCTTCACCGAGGCGTGGGCGTTGGCCGTCATCAGGAGGAGCCCCTGATTGTCGGGCGCCCGCGCGAGCAGCGCGTCGAGGCGCGCGATGGCGTCCTGCTGGTGCCCCGCGGCGAAGTCGATTGCCGTGAGGCCGCCGACGGCTTCGAGCTGCAGAGGATCGAGCTCCAGCGCCTTGACGAACGCGGCGCGCGCACCGGACGTATCGCGTCCCATGGCGAGCAGGATGCCCTGCTGCGCGTGAACCGCCGCGACGCCCGGCGCCGCGCGCATCAGCTCCTCCACGATCGCTTTTGCCTTCGCCGTCTCACGCTGCTGAATCAGCGCGCGCACCAGCGTCAGGCGCGCGTCGAGGCTGCTCGGATCGGCCTTGGCGGCATCGGTCGCGACCGCCACGGCGTCGGGCGCACGCTCGCGTACACGCATGCGCGCCAGCTCGACGCGCGCGGCCGCCGCGCGAGGGTTGAGGCGAAGCACTTCGTTGAACGCGTGCTCCGCCTGGTCGAAGCTCCCAGTCGCCTGCAGCGCTCTGCCGCGCGCGAACTGCGCCTCGGCCGACGACGGGTTGGCCGCCACCGCAGCCTCGGCGACCTTCGCCGCCTCGACGAGGTTGTTCTGGCGGCGCAGGAGATCCGACTTGGCCGCCAGCGTCGTCGAGTTCTTGGGCTTCAGGGTGATCGCATGATCGATCAGCGTGATGGCCTCCTCGGGCCGGCCCTGGATCTGCGCGATCCCGGCCAGCCGCATGTTCGCCAGCGCGCCGAGACGTGGGTCGGAGGCGAGAGGCTTCAGCAGCGCGGCCGCATCCGCGCCGCGGTTTCTGGCGATGTAGTAATCAGCCAGCAGCATCGTCAGCCGCGGATCGTCGCCGACCTCGACGGCCGTGCGAAGGTACGGCTCCGCCTCGGCGGCCCGACGCGTCGCCTGATAGAACACCGCCAGCATCACGTTGACCTGCGTATCACGTGGCAGGACATCGTAGGCCTCCTTCAGCACGCGCTCGGCGTCATCGATCCGGTCGCCCGACCAGTAGAACTGCGCCAGCGCCAGCCTGGCCGTCGCCGATTTCTCGTCGACCTTGATCGCCTGCGTGAAGATACGCTCCGCGCTCTCGCGGTCTCCCTGCGAGGCTTTCAGCGTCGCCAGGCCCGTATAGATTCCTGACTGCTGCGGATCCAGGCGAATCGCTTCCTCGAACTCCTTGATCGCTGCATCAGGGTCCTTGAGACCTGCCGTCGCGTTGCCCAGCAGCACCCGCGCGCGCACGCTGTTGGCGTCCTTGGTGATGACGCGCTCCGCATATTCCTTGGCCTCGGCGAACTTGCCGACGAGCAGGAGCGCACTGCCGGCGTCGACCTGAGCGTCCGCGTCGTCTGGCAGCAATTGCGCAGCGGTCACGGCGGCGCGCATCGCTTCGAGCGCGTCTCCGCGGCTCAAGTAGGCAGTCGACAGCTTCCGATACGCGTCGCCGAAGCGCGGATCCTGTTGAATCGCGTTGCGATACTCGATGATGGCGGCGTCCACGTCCCTGTTCTGGACATAGCGGTCGCCTCGCTCCATATGCTCGCGCTTGGCGCGCTCGACGTCACGCGAACACGCCGATGCCGTCAACATCGACGCGCCAAGACACAGAACCGCAACCGTTGCTCTTGTGGGCATGGACCGACTCCTCAGGGTCGAAAGAGCCGCTGCTGCACTTCCGGCAACACGAGCTCGGCGAAGGGGCGCGCCACATCGAGTGACGCCGATTCACTTCCCGCGACGTGCGACTCGATAGGGGCAATGACTCGGACGAGCGCGACGTCCGTCCTCCCGGCGAAGAAGGCGTCGTGCATGAGAAACAGTTTTCTCCAGTATTCGCTCGCGGTCACGCGCGCGAACGTCTGGTACCAGTAGACGACGAGCAATCGATCGAGCCCGCGCTCGACCACCAACCGGTTGACAGGTCTGACGGACCCGTCGGCGACGGTGAGATCGAGCCGCTGGTTGGTCACCGGCTGCCAGCCGGACCCGGGCAGACAGAAGAGCGGCGAGTGCAGCGCCTCACCCTGACGCTGGCTCTGGTAGTACCCGATGTAGAGGCCGATACTCGTCTGGCTCGATCGGTACTGGCGATTGAGGTGGTCGTCGACGGCGGCCACCTTGATGACTTCCGGCTCGAGGGGCAGATCTCGGCCCGTCCACGTCCCGAGCGTCGACGGGAACCGCCCGAGGGGCTCGGCCGTGGTCACGACGTGAGGGGCATCCAACACCGCTCGTCCCGCCAGCGCACCGGCGAGCAGCACGACCAGGATGCTGCAGCGGCCAATCATGATGCGGCGGGCTCCAACACCCCGCGCCGCGGACGAGCGGGCAGCATCCTCAAGGCCCGCGTCACGGCCATCAACATGACCGCCGAAGTCAGGAACATCGTCCACCCCGAGAATGCATGGAAGAATCCGGTCGCCGTCGTCGGACTGATGTAATGGGCTGCGACGCCGGTACCGGCAATTCGCAACCCGTTCGCGATGATCGCGATAGGGATGCTCGACAGCGCAATCGCTGACGCGCGCCCCAAGCCGCGGGTCGGTGAAATAGCCGTACAGGACGGCCAGGGTGAAGAGCGACAGCAGCGAACGGATGCCGCTGCACGCCTCGGTGACCTCGAGCGTCGTGTGCGCCAGCCAGATCACGTTGCCTTCGCGGAAGACCGGAATGCCCAGGAGCTGAAGCGCGGCGACACCGAACTTGGTCGCCATCACCTGAAGAGGAAACGTCACCTGGTAGAAGAGTACCGGCGGGATCGGAATCACCAGCGCGGCGAGAAGAATTGGAAACAGCAACGCGCGCAGCCAGCCCCACCCGGCGAGGTACAACACAGCGCCCACGACGACGCCGATAGCCGAAACCCGCATCAGGAAGAACTCGACGCCAGCCGTGCCGACCAGCAGCACCATCAGACTACCGATCACAAGTACCAGTCCGACCGCGGCGGGGCGGGGCGGTATGGCAGCGAGTCGCTCCCGGCGGGACCACACCAGCCACGCGATGATGGGCAGGAGCAACAGGCTGTGAGACACGTTCTCGTCCGACATCCAGATGCCGACGAGATCGACGAACGGCCTGAAGTAGAGCAGACAGAACGCCCCCACCAGGATCCCGAGCGCCACGCCCTCGAGCGGCCTCCGGCGCGCGTGAGGCGCCGGCTGACGTGCTGGCATTCCGATCGTTTCGTCCGGCAGCCCACTCGACACCGAAGCCGCCATCTAGAGCTCCAGCCCGATGGGATCCGCCGTCGCTGACGACTGACGGCCTTCCCGCTCGAGCACGATGCTGCCGAGGAACCGTTCACGGTCGACAATGTCGATCGTATTTTGCGCAGTCGTGAACTGCGACTCTCCCAGGCGGACCACCAGAAGCGCCGCGGAGCACGCGCGCAGGATGGCGATCGCCCCGGGGTTGTCGGCCACGGGATCGACCGGAACAATCACGATCTCGCCCCTGCCAATGCTCGCGGCAATCGAATCGACGATGGGCTGCACGCCCTCGAGCCGCACGCCAGTTGCACTCACCACGCTGACGTGCCGCTCGCCATGGAGCCGGCCCGTAGTGGCCAGCATGTCCGCTATCCTGCCGACATCGACGCCGGCGTCGCTCGGCACGAGCGCCAGCGAGGTCCAGTCTCGATGTCGCGCCGAAAACCAGATCCGCTGCCAGTCGCTGTTCGGTGTCGAATGTTTCTTCACAAGCCAGCCTCGCGTGACGTCCGTACCCATTCCTCAGGCCTTCGACCCTTGTCGGAGAAGCGAAGCGTCATCTTCCACACGACGTAGACCGGTACCCACAGCAAGTCGCGGAGACCAATGAGACCGACGCCGGAAAACGCCCAACCCCTCAGCACATGCACGACGACCCCCAGTAACGCCGCCGCCCACAGCCAGGCCGCGACAACGACGCCGGACGGCACAGCCAGCAGGGACAATCCGAGACCGACGACCGTGACCACGAGCAACTGCCCCAATGGCGGGACCATCAGATCGAGCGCAAGATCGAGGAGCGTTCCGTCGCGCCGGCGCCACGCCTCCCTGAGCAATGCCGGCACGTGCTCGCGAACAAGAGCGTGACGACCCCGCTCCCAACGGCGCCGCTGCGAGCGCGAGGCGCCCTCGGTGACGGCCATATGGCCGAGCACCCTCGCC
This sequence comes from uncultured Acidobacteriota bacterium, assembly GCA_963776315.1. Lineage (GTDB taxonomy): Bacteria > Acidobacteriota > Vicinamibacteria > Vicinamibacterales > 2-12-FULL-66-21 > DATBJJ01. Next base: position 351,392 of record CAVZMJ010000014.1, on the reverse strand, counting down.
TCCGGGACGTACTCGACGCGCACGCCGGCATACCCCAGCTGAATCCCGTATTCCAGATCCTCAACCACCGAGAACGCGACCGGTGGATGTGATTGAAGAAGACCCCTGCCAAACGCCATACCGTTGCCGCGCAACCCACAAGACACGCCGAGGCGCTCACGAGCAGCCGAGCGCACCCCATGAAACGCCGCCAGCGCGATTGCCATCAACCGAGTGCGCCACGACGAACCCGAGTTGCGAACGCCGTAGTCCGCTTGGACGGCCGACACACCCCGTTCGAATCGGGCTGCGAATGCCACGAGGAGGTTCTTGTCGACAAGCGTATCGGCATCGACAACCACGACGGCGTCCGCGAATCCGTCGGCGAGGCAATAGTCGAACGCGAACGCGAGCGCGTGGCCTTTCCCGCGACGGTCCGCATCCCGTCTCACGAGCACCTGGGCACCAGCGGCAGTCGCCATTTCTGCCGTGCGGTCGCTGCAGTTATCCGCGACGACCAGCACACGAAATCGCTCGCGCGGGTAGTCGACGGCGAGCAAGCTCGCGACGGTCTGCGCAACCTCGTTCTCTTCATCGTGCGCCGGCACGACGATGTCGAATCGATGTGTGCAGGCGACTGGCGCCCTGGCTGGCGGCCGACGAGCCAGCAATGCCAGCAGAGCCAGATAGAGCGATGCCGCGAGGATCGGAAGCGCGCAGACGGCGAGGACAAGGCCCCCCACCGCGGACGCCACTGCGCTCACGCCAACCTCACGCTGCCGAGAATCGGGAGCCCCAGCTGACGCTCGACTTGCCACGGCTCGTGGATGCGATTGCTGATGAGATCCGACGCGACGGCTGCGGCGACGCTCAGCAGCACGGCTGCCAGCAGGCCGGCGACCAGCATCAGTCGCAGGTTTGGAGACTCAGGTTCCCGCGGTACCTGTGCGGGCTTGATCACCGTGTACCGGTACTTGAATGCCGCTTCCGACACCGCGAGCTCGATTCGCGCGCCGTCCGTGCGCTCGAGGATGCTCTGGAGCTGGCCCAACTCCGTCCGGAGCCGAAGGTTCGCGAACTCGGCGACCTGGTTCGGGCGCGGCGCTGGCGCTGGAGCCGGCGCCTCGGCGACGAACGGCTCTGGTTCACGGTTCACCTCGGCGACGCGCGGCGCGGCCGCGCCGCTGCTTCGCGTTGTCCTGCTCGATCCGTTCGGCGTCTGCAGTCGCCAGTTCATCGTACTTCGTCTCGATCTCGTTGACCGCCGTCCGCAAGGCGACGATCTGCGGCGACTCGTGCTGGAACGCCGCGACGTTCTGCTGGGCATTCTGCACGCTCGGATGTGAAGCGGTGTAGACCGTCAGCAGTGCCGCGAGCTTCGCCTGCGCCTCGGCCAACGCCTGTTGCCGCGACGACTCGAGCTTGCTCAACTCGTCGTGCTTCTCCGACAGTTGATTCCTGAGTCGCGCGAGCTCGGGATTGGCCGCTGCGCTTTCCGTCGGCTGGGCTCCGGGCAGGGGATCCAGCACGGCCGCAAGGGCTGAACGCCGCGGCCTCGGTGTCCCAGCCGGGCGCGGTGCATCCGTGCCGGTCCGATCGCGACCCGTGGTCCGCGTCAACTCACCCAGCGTGCGATTGACGTCCTCGTGCAGCGATGACGAGTAGCGCTCGAGAATCGCGATCGACTCGGAAATTGCACTTGTCTCGGCCACCTGACGGGCCTCGAGAAACGCCTGCCGCGCGCGTTCCACGATTCGGTACGCCATCTCTCCGTCTGGCCAGAAGAGCCCGATCGTGACGGTGCCGTCCCCGACCGGACCGGCGGTCACAATCATGTAGTTTTCGAGTCGCCACACGAGCGCATCGAGCTTGTCATCGGCCGTCAGCTCATGACGGGTCACCCGAGCCATCACCCAGTCCTTCACACGCCCGATCAGCGAACGCCGGCGATCCCACTCGTTGATCAGATCCGTCTGCGTGATGAGCGAGATCAGATTGTCACGACGCAGCACCGTTTCGGCAGCAGCGCGCGTGGGGGCGTCGGCATCCCAGGGAACCGCGCGGCCCGGGTTGCTGAGCGCCGTCATGACCGCATTCCGCTGCGCCAGCAGCTTGACCTCGACGTGATAGGTTCTCGGCATCAGGAACGCCGCCGCGGCCACGACGGCCCCCACCGCGAGGAAAACGCCTGCCGCCAGCATCTTGTGGCGCCCAACGGAGCGAATGACGAAGCCCGCGTAGTCGGTAACCTGACGAACGTCCACCAGTTTTTCGACATCGGCCCCGTGATCGACGGTCTCGGGCGAGTGGCTCGATTGTCCCTGCGAGCCCCGCGATGAGGGCTCCGCAAATGTCTTGGCCGTGGCAGCAGCCGCGGCCGCAACCGCTGCTACCGTGCGATCTTCCAGGGGCGTGCGGCTCGGCACCACGTGCGGCGCGAGCCTCCGCGACTCGGGCCTCGGCGATCGTTTCGGATCGACAGACTGGTCCACGTCCCCTTCCGATGCGAATCGGTCCAGAACGTGTGGATGGCGCGGCTCCGGCGACACAACGCCGGTCAGCCGCTTCAACGCCTCGTCAATGCGACTCATGATTGGCAAATACCAGAAACGTTATCGGATACCAAAAATGGAAAAACGGCGTAGCCGTGCAGCCGGTTGCTCGTCATCGACGGGAGCCTCGACGACTGGCTCATCCGGCTCCTCGGCCGGTTCCTCGGCCTTGTCGACCGTCTCCGGCGCAGCGGCAACCTCTTCCCCGTCCGGCGACAGTGAAATCTCTGGCACCACCGTGCTCATGACGTTCGCCGGGTCATGCCACCGCGTCTCGCTGAGGTCGAAGTCCTGCGCCACCTCCAGCACCATCTGGTGGCTCACCGGCTGCTTGCCGAGTCCGAACCCGGTCAGGAGCGCGTTGTCGCAGATCACGCTGATCGTGCGCGGGATGCCGCCCGACCGCTCGTGGATCAGCACGACGGCTTCGCGCGTGAACAGCTTGGATGCGTCCCCGCCGGCGGTCCTGATGCGTCCGGCGATGTACGCCGCCGTTTCCTGGACCGTGAAGGGCCGAATCTCGCAACGAAGCGTGACGCGCTGCTTCAACTGTCGGAGCTCGTTCTCGTTGAGCCGCTCGCGCAACTCCGGCTGGCCTGCCAGCACGAGGCTGAGCAGCTTCTCCGTCGCGGTCTCGCTGTTGGCCAGAAGCCGGATTTCCTCGAGCAGCTCACTGCTGAGGCTCTGCGCCTCGTCGATGAGGAGCGCCGTCATCTGGCCGCGCGCACGCCGCTCGCGGAGCACCCCATCGAGCTCCTTGAGGAGCGTCGCCTTGGACGTTGCCGCCTGGGCGCTCAGCCCGAACTGGACCGACAGCATCTCGACGAACTCGTTCCGGGTCAACGTCGGGTTCATCAAGTAGACACAGGTCACGTGGCGGCAGTGCTCGGACTGCAGCGCCGCGTGCAGCAGCGTCGTCTTGCCCGTGCCGGCCTCGCCGATGAGGACCGTGACGCCCTTACCTGACGACAGCCCGTATTCGAGCGTGCTCAGCGCCTCGCGATGCTGCCGCGTGAGGTACAGGAATTTCGGGTTCGGCGTCAGCTCGAACGGCAACTCGCGAAGACCGAAGAATTGCTGGTACATCGTCAGTGGCTACTGATGGTCGTACCCCTTCGTCCCGTACAACGACGTGACGAAGCGGTAGGCGTGGTACGTGATCGGTGCCGTCACGAAGGTGCGCTCGCGTAACCGGCCAAGCGGCGTCGGGCGATACCAGTTCTGCTTGAAGGTAATCCGGCCCTCGTCCTGCGTGAACGGATCGGCCTTGGTGCTGCCGCCATCTTCCCAGGTGAACGCGATCATCGGCCGCGGCCGGTCGGTGAAGTTCGGCATGCCCCGGTGCCAGACGTTCGACGTCCGCACGAGCACGTCGCCCTGCTTCATCTCGATCCGCGTGCTGCCGCGCGAGGCGCGCTCGAGCGCGAAGCGCCAGTACTTGTAGAACTTCTTGTGGCTGCCCGGAATCATGTCGATGGCGCCGTTCTCGATCGTCGTATCGACCACCGCCACATTGGCGATCAGGAAGTAGTCGAGAAAGTTGCGGTCGGCGTGATAGTGCTGCGCGACGCTGTGCGGCATGTTGAAGTTGCACCCGACATTGGGCATCCTCGTCGCCTTCGGGAACAGATCCTTGACGAGCGCGACGATCCCGGCCGCCTCGAGGGCATCGTAGGCGAAGCGAGCCGGCTCACCAGGAAAGCAGTTCAAGTGGCCGCTGATGGTGCCGCCGCCGGCCATGAGCTTGCCCGAGGACCTGGCGTCCTCGAAGGCACGGGCCAGCTGGTCGGCGAGCCGCGCCAGCTTGTCCTGGGGCACGACGTTGCGAAAGACGACGTAGCCGTCCTCGGCGAAGCTCCGCTTCAATTCCTCGATATTCGACAACACGCCGGCCGGCGCGGACTTCGCTTTCACGCTCGCTTCAACCACGTTAGACATGTTCACCACTCCCAATGGCACCAACTCGACATTCACGGGCCTGCCTACTGCCGGTATTCCTTGAACGGCAGCTGGCAGTCGTGCTTGCGCAGGAAGTTCAGGAATCGCTTGTAGTCGCGCTGCTCCATGTTGAAGAGCCGGGCGACGATCTTGTAGTTGCCGCGCGCATCCTCGAGCCCCTTGCGCACCAGGTCGCGCACGTTGCCGCGCGTGATCTCGCGCTGCATGTAGAGCGGATACACCGCCGTCCAGAAGGACTCGCGCTCCTCGACGAGCTTCTTGTACAGGTCGTCGGCGACGGTGCGGCGGCGCTCACGCTTGGGCCGCAGGCCGACGCCCTGGTGCGTCCGGATCTCCGTCGGAAGATCGTCGGGCGCCACCGTGTCGATTGCGGCCCGTGACCACGAGCCGCTCGATGACGTTCTCGAGCTCGCGCACGTTCCCCGGCCAGGCGTACTCGGAGAGCAGCTTGGTCGCCTCCGGCGAAATCGCGTGCACCGGCGTCCCGTTGTTGCGGCGTGAACTGCGCCAGGAAGTAGCTCGACGAGCGACGGGATGTCTTCGCGCCGCTCGCGCAGCGGCGGAACGGTCAGGTGGATGACGTTCAACCGGTAGAACAGGTCCTCGCGGAACGGTCCCTTCCGTGATCATGTCGCGCAGGTTGCGGTTGGTGGCGGCGATGACGCGCACGTTGACGCGGCCGCATCGCGCGATCGGCGCCGACCTTCTGCAGCTCGCCGGTTTCCAGGAACCGCAGCAGCAGCCCCTGCATCCGGAGCGTCATCTCGCCGATCTCGTCGAGGAAGATGCTCCCGCCGTCGGCCATCTCGAGCTTGCCCGGCTTGTCGCGATAGGCCCCGGTGAAGCTGCCCTTGACGTGGCCGAAGAGCTCGGACTCGAGCAGCGTTTCCGGCAAGCCCGCGCAGTTGACGGCGACGAATGCTGCGCGCGGCGCGCGCGCTCCGTTGATGGATGGCGTGGGCCACGAGCTCCTTGCCGACGCCGCTCTCTCCCGTGATGAGCACCTTCGCGTCGGACCGGGCGATACGCTCGATCTCCTGCGACAGCTCTCCAATGGCGGCGCTGCTGCCGATCAGTTGTCCGTTACCTTGGCGTCTCATGACTGACCTCTTACCTGCCTGGCGTTTCGTCGGTTCACGATTCGAGGGTTCACCGGGCTTCTCTCACTCACTACTCACTCGCCTTCCGCAGGAAGGCTTCTTTACTCACTCGCCTTCCGTAGGAAGGCTTCGAGACTCCTGCGGCTCTTCTCATCCATGCCGACGAACACGGCGCCGAGCGCCGGCTTCGACTCCCGGCTGTGGCGATCCACGATGCGCTGCACCCGCACGTCGGGCGCAAACGGTGTCGCGCCGACCCCCGCCTGCATGTGCGCCGTGGTCCCAACCGGAAGCTGCGCCTCGCTGGCCAGGAGCGCGCCCGTGAGGCTGATGTCGACGAGCCTGACTCGCGTCCGGACTTCCAGCCGGCAATCGAGCCCTTCGTCGACCGCCACCCTGGGCACGCGGCGCCGCTCGACGCCACTCGTATCCCGCTCCGCCCCGATCGCATCGCTTGACATTGCTCTACGCCTCTGGCGGCCCTAGAAGCCGTCTCACAAATGCTGTCACGAGACCACGCTCCAACACGATGGGCACGATGACACGATGTTCACGATGATCTCGAGAGAGGTTTTCCTTCGTGTTCATCGGGTCATCGTGTTCATCGTGAACCATAGCCGTCGGCGCGTTCAGCCCGGTTTTGGGTGGATGAAATAGGCCCTAGGCCTCTACCGCCGCTTTTCCGTTGCCGTCCGACATCCACCGATCGATTTGCGCCACGAGCGCCGGGTGCACGGAGAGGAACTCGACGCCCATGAGAAAAGTCCGCTCCCCTTCGCCAGAAATCGTCGGCTTCACATAGCGAATCCTGACTTGCGTCGAGGCATCCTGTCCGCCATAACTGAAGGTCAGGCGATGAATCGACTCGGCCGGCAGCGCCACGTGAGACTCAATCAGAGCGCCGCCCGCGCCGACATTTCGCAGCGGCAACCGAAGGACGGTTTCGAGCGTCCCCCACAGGTCGCCGACGACGTCATATCGCGGCCGGCTTCGACAATCTCCGAGTTTGCGTCTCATCTTTCTCCTGCTCGCGGGGCCCCACCCCCGCTCGCTCTCGCGCGGCGACTTCGCGCCGCGCTCGGGCCGCGGGCGCTGCCGATACAGCTTCGGGCCTCAATCACCCACAATGCGGCACGGCCGCATCGCTCAGTGCACGGTCACCGGCTCGGCGTGCCGGAGCGCCAACTCGAGCAGCGCATCAGCGGTCCGGACTTCGGGTGAGACAGCCGCCTGCCCCAACTTCAAATCAGTGACGTTGAGCCGCTCTGCGGCATCGGCCAGCCGCTGACGGACCCGTCGAACCACGTTGTCCAACCCGAGCGCATCGGTGTGCGTCAGCAGGGCCGCCACCTGCGACACACCCATGGCCCCGGTCACATCCGAGCCGCGAAGTTCACGCTTCAACGCGTCCTGCAACTCGATCATCGTCTCGGACGGCGCGCTGACGTCGAGGAGAATGAGCGACAAGCGGAGATCGAATCGACGCGCCCGTTCGAGCTCTTCCTTGATCCGCGTCAGGAAGGCGGGAACGCTGGCCACGGTCACGTCAAGCACGGCCGCCGTGGCGTCGAACGAAGTCAGCGTGCCAGCAAGCCACGTGCGCAGCGCGCTCGCACACGCCTGTGCCACGAGGGCATCATCGGCCGAGAATCTCCGCCCCGGTGCAGCTCGCAAGTCGAGTGCCGCGCAGTCTTCACCGCCGAGAGGAATCGCGCAGGACAGTGCGTCGGGCGTAAACCTGCCTCCCGCCTGCCCCGGCCGGTTCTCGGCGAATGCGGGACCGACCGCAGCAATCCTGCGCGTCAGGCCTTTCCGCGTCAGCGACAACGAGCCCGCCGACGCCTCGAGCGCCTCCGCCAGCCCGTGTACGACCCGCACGGCCACGAGCTCCGGGGCCCGTCGCGTGTCGGCGAGCAGGCTATCGAAGTGTCGACGGGCCTCGAGGGCGCGTCGCTCGGCAAACCCCGCGAGCTGCGCCCCAGCGGTTCGTGCAATCAGCCGGAGGAGGAATTCCGCCTCGACCGGCACACTGCCGATGAGTGCGAGCACCCACTCGGGCCGCGGAGCAGCAGTCATCGGCACCAGCAAGGCGTCGTGACCGGCGCCCGGCTCGCCGAGCTCGGCCGCCGAGGCAAGTCGACACATGTCAGAGACGCCGCCGACGACATCCGCAGTCAGCCGGCGAGCCGCCAGATCGGGCTGGACGCCCGGCAGCCACGCCTCCAAAACCAGGTCGCCAGAAAGGTCCCGACGGTAAATCCGCGAGTCCACGTCGTGCCACACGGCGATGGCCTGCGTGAGGGCTTGGATTAACGTGGCCTCGTCCCGAGTCTCCGCGACGTACTCGACAAAACGGAGGGCACCTGCAAGGCGTCGCGATCGCTGACGCTCGTCGTCCAGAGTTTCGGAGGCCGCCAAATCGGTTTCGACGACCGCCCGGGCGAAATCAGACCATGGTTCGGCGTCGTACGGAGTGGCGTCAGTGTTGGTGTGCCGAACCGCGAGAAAGCCGGCGGCCTGCCGTCGCTTGGGGGACTGCCCCAGCGGGTAGAGACGATAGTGAAGGCCCTCGCCGTCGAGCCGCTCGATACGCCCACCCGCCAGCGCCTCGAGCAGGACCCGACGGACGTCTGGCGAGTCCTCGATGATACGTTTCAAGTCCGTCCCGCCTTCCGGGTACATGCTCTTCAGCCTGGCGTCGAGGACTTCGACTTCGAGGCCGAAACGCACCCGCGCGCGTTCGAGCAGCAGCGATAAAGCAGGAGATACCATCGTTGTCTTTTCGTCTGGTCCTATCGAGTCGTGTTCCCAAGTGCAAATAAGTCGCCACGCGGAGGTAGATAATTGTCATCGGCCAGAAGGTCTTTGCCCGCTTGGCATTAGATGACCACACCAACCCGGCCGCGCGTCCTAGTCAGGTTCCGCTGGCACCTGCCAGCCCATGTCAGAAGACTAAAGTCCACCATTTTGTAGACTTCACAACAGATTAGTCTTCCGGCCACATGACTCACGTAACTTGCTGAAACATCTAGAGTTGTATCTCAAGCCTTTCAGCGTGCTCGACAACCGGTCGACGTGATGCGGACGAGCATGGCGCCCACGAAGACCGCCTGACGGCCGATACCATCCGACGGTATCCATCGCGTCACGGCTGTTGCTTCCGAAGGTCGACGCCCAGCCGCACGGGCTGACGCAAGGTCACGAGTATCGTTTCGCGCCGCTCGCCAAGCTCCGGGTGCCGGAAAAGGACCTCGTGCGAACCGGGCCGCGCGGCGAGGTTGGCAATCGGCGTCTCACCGACGCGCTCGCCGTCCATCCACACCTCAGCCCACGGCTGGGCGTTGATGCTCAGAGAGCCCGACGGAACCTCCACGGCTTCAAGCGTGACTTTGCCGGCATCCACGGTCACCGTGCGGGACGATCGAAAGCCAATGGCGTCGTTGACGATCTCGATGTCGTGCTGGCCCACGGGCAGCATCAACTTCTGTGTCTCGGTCGTGCCGATGAGCTGGCCGCCCTCGTGCAGCTGCAGGACCATGGGCGAGGAGACCGCGAGCCATCCCGATGCACCGACACTTGGGGGAATCGGAGAAATCACGAGAGACATCGTCTCGCCGGCCTTCACGGACACCGTCCTCCGAAGGACCCGCTGGTCGCCGCGCACGAGGACCTGATGCTCGCCGGGCGCCAGATCGTCGATCGTCAAGGGAGAGGTCCCGCGTTCGATGCCATCAACTGTGACCGCCATCGTGGCACCGTCGGTGAGCACGCGCAGCGAGCCGGCCGTGACTGGAGCGGGCGACGGGCTCGCGGGCGCGATCTCCAGATGATGTTGAATGGTGACGCCTGACGCCATCGTCACATCGATATCGCGCTTGGCGCCGGCAGCGCCCACCTGAATCCGATGTTCCCCGGGCGGCAGGCTGACCGTCAGCGGCGTCACGCCGGCGCGGCTGCCGTCAATCGCGACATCGAGCCCCTGAGGCGTTGTCTGAATAGTCAACGTTCCAGGCACGGACGTATGCAGGTGCCGTTGGTATTGCCACGTGGCGGCGGCAGTCACGCTCGCGAGCAAAACGAACAGAAACCCCAGGCGGACGGCAGAGCGCGCGCCCCCTCGCGAGGTGTCGGCGGGTTCGGCACCAGAAGCCGACACGAGAGGCCTCGGCAGCACTGCGGCGGAGACCTCGGTCTCGGAGCCGAAGGCGTTCAAGTCGTCGGTGTCTGAAAGGAGCCTCACGGCCGGCGCGGCCGACGAGCGAGGCGCCGTGAACCACAAGCGAGGCACTCGTATGACTGTCACTGGTGCAGATCTCTCTCTCAGTTCCAGGCCTTCAGCCCCGCGGAGCTTGGAGCGCATGCCCTGTCCTCCTCAGGATGTCTGACCGACCCATTCAGGCGGTTGACACAGTCGAGCCAGCTCAGGCCAAGGTCGTACCAGTCGTCGAACCCCGCTATGTTGAAGAAACGACGGAGGGAGGTCCCCTGAACGGCGGCTAATTGTTAACCAAAGTGGTGACTAAAGTCACCTTTGACACGGAGTACCACCTTTTTGGTGACATCTGCCAGGGTGTGAAGAATTGGAAACGGGCCATTGGGTCGAATCCCAGAAAACGTCTCTGGCGGAGTCTAATGTCCAGCTGAGAAGATGAACGGGGAGGATCCAGCCGCGTTTCAAAAACGTAAACGTCTGTTCATATGGAGGTTACGGCGTCTATTTGAGATGGAACGCGTCATGCTACAGACTCTGCCGGCGCCGCACGTGGGTGGCGTCGAACCCCAGACTAGGAGTCCGCGACTTGAAGCGCATAGTCACAATCTTGTTCACCCTGGTCATGCTTCCGGCCGTCGCCTCGGCGGACGTCATTACCGCGTATTACTCGGGCATAGGGCTCGGCACGTCCGTCAGCGGCTCCCGGTACAACTCAGCAACACATGCCTGGACGGGATTCAATGTCTGGGCGGGACAGATCGAGTGGACTTCCGATAGCTGGCTTGGTGACTTCTATTCATACTGCATCGACCTCACGACGCCGGTGGTGAATCCCCAGGTTTTCGACAGCGGGGTCCCGTCTGGCATCTCGTCGTCCGACGCGGCGCTGATTGCCTACCTCGTAGGCCACAATGCCGCTGGTGTGGACAGCAACGGGAAGGCGGCGGGATTACAGCTCGCCATCTGGAACGTGCTCTACGACTCGGATTTCACGGTTTCGGGCGGCGACTTTTGGTCGGGGACGGCCGGCGCGGCGGGATACGCCAATGGCTACCTCGCGAGTCTCCCGCACGATCCGAGCAATACCGGCGGGGCGCTGTTCCTGAACGCCCTGAACGGACAGGATCAGGTGACGCCCGTTCCCGAGCCAGCCACGATGCTGCTGTTCGGAACCGGCGCAGCGGCCCTGGCGGTGCGACGCCGCCGTCAGACCAGAAACTCAGACACCGAAGCTAGCGCGTAACTCCCCGGCACCCTGCGCGGGCGCGCGTCTCGAGATTCTCGAGCGCGCGCCCGAGGTCTGTACGGGCGCGATCAATCGAGTCCCTTGTGACCTCGATCGGTGGCGCGATCACTACGGAGACGGTGCTGAACGGTTTTGGCACCTGCGCACTATCCCAGCTGCGTGTCGTCCAGTAACGATCCGCCTCCAGGTGGAATGGAAGGATGGGCTGCCCGGTCGCACCGGCCAGCCAGGCAACGCCCGGTTGCACCACTCGAGCGGGGCCGCGCGGACCGTCGACGGTGAAGGCGACTCCGTGGCCCGCCGCGAGCTCGCGGCGCATCTGCACGAGCGCCCGGGCCCCGCCACGAGAGGTCGAGCCGCGCGCCGCGGTATAGCCGAAGCGCTCGAGGATTCGCGTTATCCATTCGCCGTCGAAGTTCTGGCTGGCGAGGGCGACGATGCCACGGTGCCGGAAGTAGTAGAGGCCGGTCAGGATGCGGCCGTGCCAGCAGGCGAGGATGGGCTGCCGGCCGGACGTGATGATGGCGTCGTAGTGCTCGGCGCCCTCCACCTTCCACGTGAGCGTGCGGCAGAGGCCGCCGATGAGCGGCGCGGCGGCCAGAGCAATGGCCCGGGCTTGCAACAGCTGAAAGCTGGTGAGACGCGGCTCTGTCATCTTTTTTCACTGCGTTTGGGGCCCCACCCCCAAACGCTTTCGCGCGGCCCGTGCGGGCCGCGCTCAGGCCGCAGGCGCTCCTGTCCCCTCACATCCCCTCATAATTCGGCCCCCCGCCCCCCTCGGGCGGGACCCAATCGATGATCTGGTACGGGTCCATGATGTCGCACGTCTTGCAGTGGACGCAGTTGGACGCGTTGATCTGCAGGCGTTTGGTGCCGTCGCCCGCGTCAACCATCTCGTAGACGTTGGCGGGACAGAAGCGCACGCATGGGTTGCCGTACTCCTCGCGGCAGCGCGTGCGGCAGATGTCGGTGTCGTGGACGATGAGGTGCGCGGGCTGATCTTCGGCGTGCTTGGTGCCCGAGTAGTGGACGTTGGTGAGGCGATCGAAGGTCAGTTTCCGGTCGATCTTCGCGGGATTCACCGGAACGTCGGGATCGGGACGCGCGTCGCGGTAGTACTCCGCGAGCTGTCTCCATACGCTCGTAGCCGGCGTGGGCGGGCATGGGGTCCTTGATCCACCAGCCGCCGGTGACGAGCGACAGCCCCGAGTACACGAGGCCAGCCAGCAGGCCGTGCTCGAAGCTCTGATGGACGTTGCGCACGGGATAGAGCTCGCGCCTGACATCGCTCTGGTCGATCAGCGTCTCGTACTTCTTCAGCGCGGCAGCCGACACGTCGTTCGCGCGGACACCGTCGAACGCGGCTTCGGCCGCGAGCATGCCGGTTCGCATCGCCAGGTGAATGCCCTTGAGCCGGAGCGAATTGAGAAATCCTCCGGCATCTCCGGCGATCAGCACGCCGTCGGCATAGACGCGCGGGATCGTGTGCCAGCCGCCTTCCGGCAGCGCCTTCGCGCCGTAGCGCACCATGTTCCCGCCAGCGAGCAATGACGCGACGAACGGGTGCCGCTTGAGGTGCTGGAACGTGACGTGCGGATCGAACATCGGGTCGCGATAATCGAGGCCGGCGACGAGGCCAACCGACGTCAGGCCGTCGGGCATGGCGTAGATGAACGCGCCGCCGAACTCCTGCATGCGCAGCGGATAGCCGAGCGTGTGGATCACGGTCCCCGGCGCGAGCCGCCCCTGCGGGATTTCCCACAGCTCCTTGATGCCGATCGCGTAGAGCTGCGGGAGCCGTCCCTCATCGAGCTTCAGCCGCTTGACGAGCGTCTTGGTGAGATTGCCCCGGACGCCGTCGCAGAGAATCGTGACCTTCGCGCGAATGTCCACGCCGGGCTCGAAGCTCGCCTTGCGTCTCGCCGTGCTTGCCGATTCCGCGGTCGCCGGTGCGGACGCCGACGACGCGATCGCCATCGTAGAGGAGCTCGGTCGCCGGGAATCCGGTGAAGACGTCGACGCCTTCAGCCTCGACCAGCCCGGCCAGCCACTTGACGAACCGGCTGAGCGAGATGATGTAGTGGCCGTGGTTCTTGAGCGGCGGCGGCGTGATCGGGAAGGCAATCTTTCCGCCGCGCGTCAGAAAGTACACGTGGTCGTGGTGCACCTCGGAGGCGAGCGGCGCACCCTTCTCCTTGAAGTCTGGAATCAGCTGCCGGAGGGCCGATGGATCGAGGACGGCGCCGGACAGCGAGTGGGCGCCGGCCTCGCGCGCCTTTTCGAGGACCGCGATGGCGAGCGGCTCTCCGCCCCTCTCTTTCTGAAGCTGGACGAGACGCAGCGCAGCCGACATCCCGGCGGGGCCGCCGCCGACGATCAGGATGTCGACGTCGAGGGTTTCGCGGTCCACTGCGTCTCCGTTCAGGTGTTCACGTCTTCCGGCACGATGGGCACGATGAGACGATGAGCACGATGGAATTCAAATCCTCTTGCTCATCGTGTTCATCGTGACATCGTGCCCATCGTGAAAGCTCGTCCGTGGCAGTGGATGCGCCTCTACTTTTGCAGCTCCGCGATCATCGCCGGCACGATCTCGAACAGGTCTCCGACGATGCCGTAGTCCGCGATCTCGAAGATCGGCGCCTCGGCGTCCTTGTTGATGGCGACGATGGTGCGAGAGCCTTTCATGCCGACGAGGTGCTGGATGGCGCCGGAGATGCCGAGGGCGACGTAGAGCTTGGGCGCCACGGTCTGGCCGGAGCTTCCGATCTGGCGATCCATCGGCAACCAGCCCGAATCGCAGATCGGACGCGACGCGGCAATCTCGGCGCCCATGGCCTGCGCCAGTTGCTGCGCCAGGGCGAGGTGCTCCTGGCCCTTGATCCCGCGGCCGACGGCCACGATGCGTTCGGCCTGCGACAGATCGACGGCCTGCTTGGCTTCTTTGAACGGGGGCTCCGGCTTCTGGCGGATGCCGGCCGCATCGATATCGATCGCCGCGCGACGAATGGCGGCGGGCGCTGCTCCGGTGCGAACCGCGTCCGCTCTGAACGCGCCGATCTGGAACGTAATGATGTGCGGCGCCGGCCCGGACGCGGCAACGTCGGCGGTCAGCTTGCCTTGAAACACCGGACGCGAGTAGACGGTCGCGCCGTCCTGCTGCCTGAGCGCGGTGACGTCGGCGACGAGCGCCCGCCCGAGCCTGGCCGCGAGCGCCGGCACGAAGTCGCGCGTCTGATAGGTGTGCGCGACAAACACACGGTCCGGCTGCTCCTGCGCCACAAGCGCGACGAGGGCGAGCACGTGCCCGTCGGACGTGTAGTTCGCCAGCGCATGGTGATCGATGACGATCACTTCATCGACCGCAGCCGTCGCAAGATCAGCCGCCACGGCGTCGACTCCCGCGCCAAGGATCGCGACCTTGATGGGCGCGCCCGCGTGCTGCGCCGCCGCGATGGCTTCCCACGACGCGCGATTCAGCGTGCCGTCGCGCTGTTCTGCTACAACCAATACCATTCGGTCGTCCTTCTCGGTGGACTCGTGTCACGTACGCCACGGCTTCAGTCACGATGGGCACGATGAGACGATGGACACGATGACAATTCCATGTTTGGTTCATCGTGCTCATCGTGGGCATCGTGACCGTCGTGTGTGAAATCGTGTTACCTGACAGCGACGCGTTAGAGAACCCTCGCCTCGTCGCGCAGCTTGGCTACCAGTTGCTTCGCCGCCTCGGCCGATGACCCGGAAATCATCTGCGTCTGCTTCGCCTTCTCCGGGATCGACACGCGAACGATACGCTGGAGGGGGTCACCAGAAGCCGACGGCGCGACCTTGCGAATCTCCTTCTTCTTGGCGGCCATGATCCCCTTGAGCGTCGCGTATCGCAGCTGATTGATGCCGCTCTGGATCGTCAGCAGTGCCGGCAGCGGCAGCGAGACCCACTGGAACCAGCCGCCCTCGAGCTCGCGCTTCACGCGCACGCCTGCCCCGAGCCTGTCGAAGGACCGGCTACTTGCACTTCCATGATGATGGTCGCGTGCGGCATGCCGAGCGTCTCGGCCAGCACGACGCCGACCTGCCCGAAGCCCTGGTCGTCGGACTGCAGGCCGGTGAGGACGAGGTCGAACTGTTCGTCGCGGACGGCGTCGGCGAGTGCGCCTGCGACCGTGAACGCGTCGGCGGTCGCGAGGGCATCCGACTCGACGTGGATGGCGCGGTCGGCGCCGCGCGCGAGGGCCTCGCGGATCACCTGGGCGGCGCGCGCGGGTCCCGCCGAACAGACGACGACTTCTCCGCCGTGCTTCTCTTTGAGGCGCAGCGCCTCTTCGAGCGCGTATGCGTCAGGCTCGTTCAGCTCGAAGCTCGCATCGGCATCGCGGATCCACGTGCCACCCTCGGCGACGCGAAGCTGCCATTCGCGGGTGACCACTTGTTTGATGCAGACGGCGATTTTCATTTGGGCTTCCAGCTTCCAGCTTCCGGCTTCCGGCTTCCAGCTTCCGGCAGCTGCCAGCTGCCGGCTCCGGGATTCTCGTCAAATCACTTACGGTCGACGGTCCGAACCTGGGAGCTGGAAGCGGGCAGCTGGAAGCTACTCCTCGAACCTCTTGAACAGCAGCGCCCCGTTCGTCCCGCCGAAGCCGAACGAGTTCGACAGCGCGTAGTCGATCGTCGCGGCCCGCTTCTCATTGGGCACGTAGTCGAGGTCGCACTCCGGGTCCGGCGTCTCGTAGTTGATGGTTGGCGGGATGACCTGGTGCCTGATGGCGAGCGCGGTGATGCCGCCTTCGAGACCGCCGGCGGCGCCGAGCAGGTGCCCGGTCATCGACTTGGTGGACGAAATGGCCAGCCGGCGCGCGTGGTCGCCGAACGTGCGCTTGATGGCCAGCGTCTCGAGCTTGTCGTTGAACGGCGTCGACGTGCCGTGGGCGTTGATGTAGTCGATCTGGTCGGGACGAATCCCGGCCCGCTTGATCGCGGCCTGCATCACGCGCATCCCGCCGTCGCCATCCTCGGACGGCGCGGTGATGTGAAACGCGTCCGCCGACATCCCGTAGCCGATGAGCTCGCAGTAGATGGACGCGCCGCGCTGCTTGGCGAACTCCAGCTCCTCGAGGATGATGACGCCGGCGCCCTCGCCCATGATGAAGCCATCGCGGTCCTTGTCGAACGGTCGGCTGGCGCGCTGCGGCTCGTCGTTGCGTGTCGACAGCGCGCGCATCGCGGCAAACCCCCCGACGCCCATCGGGGTGATGGCCGCCTCCGACCCGCCAGCAATCATCACATCGGCGTCGTCACGCTTGATGATCTCGAACGCGTCGCCGATGGCGTGCGCCGAGGCCGAGCACGCGGTGCAGGTCGCGGAGTTGGGTCCCTTGGCCCCGAAGCGGATCGACACCTGACCGGCGGCCAGGTTGATGATCGCGGCAGGAATGAAGAACGGCGAGATGCGGCGCGGGCCGCCCTGGATGAACGCGAGGTGCTCGCGCTCGATGGTCCCGAACCCGCCAATGCCCGACGCGATGAACACGCCGACGCGCGTCGCCACGTCTTCCGTCACCGACAACGACGCATCGTCCATGGCGAACTGCGACGCCGCGATGGCGAACTGGATGAAGACGTCCATCTTCTTGACGTCTTTCTTGTCGACGAACTGGAGCGGATCGAAATCCTTGACCTCGCCCGCGATCCGCGCCGAGAACTGCGTCGGATCGAAGTGCGTGATCGTGCCGATGCCGCTGCACCCGGCGCACAGCGCGTCCCAGTTGGCCTGGGTGCCGATGCCGAGTGGTGATACGAGGCCCACGCCGGTGACGACGACTCGCCTGCTCAAACCTCAGTCCCCCGATTTCCGATGAGATAGTTGAAACCCCTGTCGCCGCGCGCCGAGGTGGCGACGTCACGTGCTCGAATGGCTCGAGAGACTTCGCACACGCGACGCCCTAGACCTTCAGCTTGCTCAGGTTGACACTTTGAGCGGGTGGCGCCAGGCGGGGCCGCCCCGCCCGCCGCGCCCCTCGACCCCGGCTCGGGGCGCCCTGAGCCCCGTCGAAGGGCGCAGGCGCCTCTCCCGTCGACACGGCTTTTGGCGCCGAGGACGGGTGGGGCTGCCGGGCGACGGGGCCCGCGATCACGTCAACTCACGTGCGTACCGACGCGCGCGTTACTTCTTCTTGCTGTGCGAGTCGATGTACTCGATGGCCTCTTTGACGCGCGTAATCTTCTCGGCGTCCTCGTCGGGAATCTCGATCCCGAACTCCTCCTCGAACGCCATGACCAGCTCCACCGTGTCGAGTGAGTCGGCACCGAGGTCGTCCACGAACGACGCATCCGGCGTCACTTCTTCTTCGTCGACCCCCAACTGCTCCACGATGATGCTCTTGACCTTGTCAGCGACCGCCATTCAGCCCTCCATCCAATCTCATGATCACGCGCTCGTTACCGAGCCTTGAACTTTCCCGCCGCCTATGAGGACGTCTCGTATCTATAAGTACATCCCGCCGTTGACGGCGAGAACCTGCCCAGTAATATACGCTGCCTCATCCGATGCCAGGAAGGCCACCGCTGCGGCCACCTCGTCTGGAGCGCCGAGTCGCCCGAGTGGAATCCTCGTCACGAGCGCTTCCCGGGCCTTCTCCGCGATCGCGTGGGTCATGTCGGTCTCGATCATGCCGGGCGCGACGACGTTGACCGTGATGTTGCGCGAGGCGACCTCGAGCGCCACCGACTTGGCGAAGCCTATCAGCCCGGCCTTCGACGCCGCGTAGTTCGCCTGCCCCGGGTTGCCGCTCTGCCCCACGACCGAGCTGATGCAGACGATGCGGCCGCTCCGCTGACGGATCATCGGCTTCAACACGGCCTGGGTCAACGTGTAGGCGGATGTCAGGTTCGTCGCCAGCACCGCATCCCAGTCTTCGCGCTTCAACCGCAGCATCAGTTGGTCGCGCGTAATCCCGGCGTTGTTCACCAGGATGTCGATGCGGCCATGCCGTCCGACGGCTGCGACGATGGCCGCTTCCGCCGCCGCCTGCGTCGGTGACGTCGAGCGCCACTGCCTCCGCCTGGCCGCCGGTCGACCGGATCGCGTCAACGGTTCCCTGCGCGTTGTCTCCGCGGGCAGCAGCCACGACGATCGCGCCGCACGATGCGAGGCGCACGGCGATCGCGCGGCCGATGCCCCTGGACGCGCCGGTCACGAAAGCGACGCGGCCACTCAGTTGGATCATAGTCTAGCTTTCAGCTTTCAGCCGTCAGCTTTCAGCTCGGCGTTCGGTGTTGGGCTGATAGCTGACCGCTGAGAGCTGACAGCCAAGAGGAGCGCCTCCACGCCCGCAGGATCTTCGACGCTCGCTACGGTCACACTGCGATCGATCTTCTTCACCAGGCCGGCCAGCACGTTGCCGGGTCCGAGCTCGACGAACGTTCGCGCACCCTCGGCCACCAGGCGCTTGACGACATCCTCCCAGCGTACGGGTGACGACACCTGCCGAATCAACGCCTCGACAGCATCGGCGGCGTTCGTCTTGGGCTCTGCGTCGACGTTGGCCACGACTGGGATTCGCGGATCCTCGGCCGGGAGCGCGCGAAGGAGCGGCGCCAGGCGATCCTCGGCCGGCTTCATGAGCGCGCAGTGGAACGGTGCGCTCACGGCGAGGGCGATCACCCGCTTCGCGCCCGCCGTCTTGGCCAGCTCGCCGGCCCGCGCAACGGCGTCGGCGTGTCCGGCGATGACGACCTGTCCCGGGGCGTTCAAGTTGGCCGGCGACACGACGCGGCCTGTCAGCTCAGCCCGCGCGTCAGCGCACGCCTTGGTGACGAGATCGGCATCGGCGCCCAGAATCGCTGACATGGCGCCCTCGCCCACGGGAACCGCCTCCTGCATGAACTGCCCGCGGCGCCGGACGGTCCGCAGCGCGTCGGCGAAGGACAGCGTGCCGGCTGCGACGTGCGCCGAGTACTCCCCAAGGCTGTGCCCCGCGGCGAAGGCCGCCGTCACGCCGCGCGACGCGACCAGCCTCGCGGCGGCCACGCTGACGGCCAGAATCGCGGGCTGGGTGTTCTCGGTGAGGAGCAAGTGCGACTCGGGCCCTTCGAAGCAGAGCCTGCTCAGCGACTCGCCGAGCGCCTCGTCGGCCTCGTCGAATGTCTGCCTGCAGATCGGGAACGCCTCGGCCAGGGCCTTGCCCATGCCGACCTTCTGCGCGCCCTGGCCGGGAAACACGAATGCGATCATGCTTTCTTGCTGCTCACAGCTCGGCGGCTCGCGGCTCGCGGCTCGCTGTTCTTGGTCGGGGCTCGCAACCCACAGCCGCCACTTCTTGCGTCAGGCGGTCGAGGAGCTGCTCGTTGACGAGCTTGGCCGTCATCATCACCGCGCTTCGCACGGCCTTGGCCGACGAGCGTCCGTGACCGATCACGCACAGACCGTCAAGGCCGATGAGCGGGGCGCCGCCGTACTCGGCGTAGTCCACGCGCTTGCGGAACCGGCGGAATGCTTCGCGCGACAGCAGATACCCGACCCGTGTGCCAACCGTGGCCGACAGCTCCTCGTGCAGCAGCCGCTCCACCGTCTCGACGAGGCCTTCGCTGATCTTCAGCGTGATGTTACCGGTAAAACCGTCGCAGACGATCACGTCGGCCTCGCCCGAATAGACGTCGCGGCCCTCGACGTTTCCGACGAACCGCACCGGGGCCGACTTGAGGAGCTGGTGCGCCTCGCGCGTGAGCTCGTTGCCCTTGCTCTCTTCCTCACCGACCGACAACAGCCCGACGCGCGGCGACTCGCAGCCGAGCGCGATCCGCGCATACGCCGACCCCATCACGGCGAACTGGACGAGGTGCTGCGGCCGGCATTCGACGGTCGCGCCGGAGTCGAGCAGCACTGCGGGATTCCGTCGCGTCGGAATGATCGTCGCCAGCGCCGGACGATCGACGCCGGGCAGCCGCCCGAACGCGGCGTGGGCGGCCATCACCGCTGCGCCGGTGTGGCCAGCGCTGAAGACCGCCGCGGCTTCTCCGTTCCTGACCGCCTCGGCCGCGACACGAATCGACGCGAAGGGCTTCCGGCGCAGCGCCGCCGACGCCGACTCGGCCATCTCGATGCGGTCGGGCGCATGAAGAATCCGAACGTCGACAAGATCCGCACCGGGATGCCGGGTGAGCGCGTCCTCGATCACGTCGCGCGCGCCGACGAGCAGCAGGCCGATACCCTGGCGCCGGGCAGCGATCAACGCGCCGCCGATGATGGCGTCGGGGGCATGGTCGCCACCCATGGCGTCGACAGCGATTCGGAGCATTGCTGTCAGCTTTCAGCTCTCAGCTTTCAGCTGGCAGCTGTCAGGCTCAGCGCATTCGCGCAAGCACGGCCGTCGGGCAGGCATTCAGACCCGTTTGGAGCTGGAAGCTGAAAGCTGAAAGCTGGAGGCTGGGTCTACGCCTCTTCGACCGGCCGCACCTGGCGCCCGTGGTAATAGCCGCAGTGCGCGCACACCTGGTGCGGTGGTTTGGCTTCCTGGCACTGCGGACACACGCCGGACTGCACCGGCTTGAGCGCATCGTGGGTACGACGCTTCGCCGTGCGCGTCTTCGAATGCCGGCGTTTCGGATTGGGCATCTCAATTCTCCTTCGGTCGGTTCAGCAGACTCTTGAGCGGAGCGAGCCGGGGATCTTCCCATGCCGGCGCACACTCGCATTCCGTACGATTCAGGTTCGCGCCGCAGTGGGCGCACAGCCCGCGGCACGCGTCGCTGCACAACGGCTTCATCGGCAGCGCCAGCTGAAACTGCTCTCGCAGCAAATCACCAATGTCCAGTTGACCGTCGCTGTAATACGCCGTGGTCAGCTCATCGTCCTCGATCTCCGCGTTCGTCAGGCTCCGGCTCGGCTTTTCCATCCGGCTGCGGAACATACCGGAGCTCGAACACCGCGTCGACTGGCACGTCGAACGGCTCGAGGCACCGGCTGCACGACAGCTCCAGACGGGTCTTGACGCTGCCCGTGGCCTCGAACGCGTCGGCGCCGACCTTCGAGACGTCCATCCCGAGCTCGACGGGAGCCACGATCCGGTAGTCCGGGTCGTCCGGCCCGAGCGCGGAGGGCTGCACCGTCCGCTCGACATGCTGCCGCGCTCCGTGCAACTTGTTGAGGTCCAGAAGCATGGCGCCAACCCTGGATTATACCCCAACATCGGCGGCTCGGCGGCTCGGGGCTCGGGGCTCGGCGGCTCGGCGGCTGGCGGCTGGCGGCTCGGCGGCTGGCGGCTGGCGGCTGGGGCTCGCGGTTGGGCCGGACTCGAGCCTGGCAGCCCTGAGCCGAGCTGAGCTACGAGGTCCCTCAGCGACACCCAGGGCTTCGGGATGAAGAGCTGTTCGAAGAGGCTGACGGCGTACCGGTCGGTCATGCCGGCGACGAAGTCGCGGGCGGCGGCGTCGAGGCCCTCCGCCTCGACGATCCGGCGGTCCAGGAACGTCTCGGGGCGCTCCCTGACCCGCTCCCACAGCCCGCCCAGGATCCCCGCCGCCTTCTTGAACTCGGCGGTCGCGATCTCGTTCTCGTAGACGGCCTCGAACAGGAAGCTCCGAAGGCCCACGGTCGCCTGAAGGATCGAGTCGCTCATCCGAATCTCCGTCATCCCACCGTCGATGGTCTGCAGCACGACGTCGGTCACCATGCGTCCGATCCGCTCGGAGGACGTCCGCCCGAGCACTTCCACTCGCTCCCTGGGCAGCGTCTCGGGGTCCAGTATCCCCGCCCTGACCGCGTCGTCGATATCGTGGTTGACGTAGGCGATGATGTCGGCGACACGCGCAATCTGCCCCTCGATAGTGCTCGCGCGATGCTCGGGGTCGGCGCCGACCGGCATGCCGCTCTTCCCTTTGGAGTGCCGCGCGATGCCGTCGCGCACTTCCCACGTCAGGTTGAGGCCGTGCCCCTCGTTCTCGAGGACGTCGACAATGCGCAGGCTCTGCTCGTAGTGATTGAATCCGCCAGGAATGAGGTCGTGGAGGACACGCTCGCCAGCATGGCCGAACGGCGTGTGCCCCAGATCGTGACCGAGGGCGATGGCCTCGGTGAGCTCCTCGTTGAGCCTGAGCACCTTTGCGATGCTCCGCGCAATCTGCGATACCTCGAGCGTGTGCGTGAGGCGCGTGCGATAGTGATCGCCCGTCGGCGCAAAGAACACCTGCGTCTTGTGTTTGAGACGCCTGAACGCCTTGCAATGGATCACCCGGTCGCGATCGCGTTGGAAGGCCGGCCGAATCGGATCCTCCGCCTCGGGCCGAACGCGGCCCTTGCTGTCCGCACTCTTGGCGGCAGCAGGCGCGAGAATCTCGCGTTCGCGCTGCTCGAGTTGTTGCCTGATACTCATGGCACCATCATCACGGTCTTCGCCGGTCACGATTCACGCACGATGACCACCATACGGTCCTCGTCAGTCACGTTTCGAGCACGATGACGACGATGCGACGATGGCTGGACCCGAGGAGCATCGTGTTCATCGTTGCATCGTGCTCGAGTGCCGTCCGGGCGTGCAAGTTGACCGCCGTCACATCAGAATCTGATCCAGAAAGCTCGTCCCATGTTTCAACGGGCCGACGCCGAACAGCTCTGCAAGTGTCTGTCCAAGGTCCGCGAAGGTCTGACGCGTCCCCAGATCGGCGCCAGCACGCACGGACGGGCCGAACACCAGCAACGGAACATGCTCGCGCGAGTGGTCGGTGCTTGGCGTGGTCGGATCGTTGCCGTGATCGGCGGTGATGATCAGCAGATCGCCGGCCTCGATCCGCGGCAGCAGCGTCGCCAATCTCGCGTCGAATCGCTCGAGGTTGGCGGCGTAGCCCTCGGGATCGTTGCGATGCCCGTACACGGTGTCAAAGTCGACCAGGTTGGCGAAGATCAGGCCTCGCGGTGTCGCGTCGAGCGCGCGCTCGACTTCGTCCATGCCGTTCGCATCGCTGGTCGTGTGCACCGCGTGCGAAATACCGCGGCCGGCAAACAGGTCCTCGATCTTGCCGATGGCGACAACCGGCGTCCCGGCCGTCCGTGAGCAGGTCGAGCAGCGTCGGCGCAAAGGGCGTCAGCGCAAAGTCCCGCCGGTTGGAGGTTCGCTGGAACGATCCCGGTGCGCCGACGAAGGGCCTCGCGATCACCCGCCCAACGCCGTGGCCGATGCCAACGAGATCGAACGCAATCTCACAGAATCGGTACAGCTCCGGCACGGGCACGACGTCCTCGTGCGCGGCAATCTGGAAGACGCTGTCTGCCGATGTGTAGACAATTGGTGCGCCGGTCCGAATGTGTTCCGGCCCGAGCTCGTCGATGATGGCCGTGCCCGAAGCCGCTCGGTTCCCGAGCGTGCGACGACCGATGCGCTCCTCGAACGCAGCCATGACATCCGCCGGGAAACCGTGAGGGAACACTGGAAACGGACGATCGAGCACCAGCCCCATCAACTCCCAGTGGCCCGTCACCGAATCCTTCCCGGGCGACGACTCGGCCATCCGTCCGAACGCAGCGCGCGGCGACGGATCGGCGCCCATGCCCTCGACGGACGCCACGCGCGGGAGACCGAGGCTGCGGAGTGCCGGGAGTCGCAGGCGAACGCGTCTGGAGATGTTGCCGAGGGTGTCGCTCCCCTCGTCGCCGTAGGACCGAGCGTCGGGCAGCTCGCCAACGCCGACGCTGTCGAGAACGATGAGGATGACGCGAGGCGAATGCTGAGTGCTGAACGAAGTGAATTCAGATCCATTCAGCCCTCGCTCGTGACTCGAATAGTAATTGCTGATCGGCCGCGACGACCGGATCGTGGCAATCGCGTGCTTGAAGATCATGTGATCGGCGCCGCTCTGCTCGACGATCACCGCAAAGCGATCGAAGTTCTTGACGCGACCTTCGAAATCGCTGCCGTCCATGAGGCGGATCTGGACCGGCAGCTTCTCGCGACGCGCGTGATTCAGAAACACGTCCTGGATATTGGGCTGCGCCGGTGCGGGTCGGGACTCGCGTGTCTGTGCCATCAGGCGCCGTCTCCACTATCAAGTCTTTTCCGAGGGGCGTCGCCCCTCGGACTCCCCTGCTGGCTCGCTCGCGGGGCCCCGTCGCCCCGCGCCGCTCGCTGCCAGGCTCACTCGCTGCCGCTCGTTCGCGCTCTTGATGAGATCATCTTCTACTGCTCGCGGGGCCTCGCATCTATCAAGGCTGTCGCTCGCGATTGGGCCGCAGGCGCTTCTCAGCGCTCGCCGGGACTGGGTTCCGCTTGAACGCGGCTGGCCTGGAGCGCGTGCGCCACCTGCGCCTCGGTGTCCTCGCGTTCACCGGAAGCGTAAATCCACTGTAGGTTAGGCTCTTTCCTGAACCAAATCAACTGCCGCCGCGCGTAGCGCCGGTTCTCTCTGACGATCAACTCGCGCGTCGCGGGCTCGTCTCTGACGCCTTTCAGCAGCTCGAGGGCCTGACGGTAGACGAGGCCGGTGAACGGATGAGCGGTCTCGGGAACGCCCGCGGCCAGAAGTCCGCGCACTTCGTCCATCAGTCCCTGGTGGAACTGGGCATCCACGCGGCGCGCGACGCGCTCGGCGGTCGCCTCGACGGGAATCTGCAGCGCAAACGCATCGATCTCGTAGTCGGGCAAGGGCGAGACCGTCTCGGCAAAATGGTCGGTCAGCGGCCGGCCCGTCAGGTGATAGACCTCGAGCGCACGAATGAGGCGCTTGCGGTCGCGACTCTGGATCCGCGCTGCGGAGGGCGGGTCGACCCGCTGCAGCCACCGATGCAGGCGCTCGGGGCCTTTGAGGTCGGCAATCCGCTCGAAGCGGGCCCGCAGCGCGTTGTCGCGGCTCGGCCCCGGGAAGAATCCCCGGGCCAGCGCGCGATAGTAGAGTCCGGTCCCTCCGACGAGGATGGGCAGCCGCCCTCGCGCCGTGATATCCCTGATGACGGCTGCTGCCTCGCGCGCGTAGCGCGCCGCCGAGTACTCCTCGAGCGGGTCCGCAACGTCGATCAGATGGTGCGGGATGCCGCCGCGGTCGGCCACCGGTACCTTGTCGGTCCCGATGTCGAATCCGCGATAGACGGCGGTCGAATCACAGCTGACCACTTCCCCGTCGAGTCGGCTCGCGAGGGCAATGCCGAGCGCGCTCTTTCCGGTGGCCGTGGGCCCGAGGATGGCCACGAGCCGGGATGGGTTCACTGGTGGCCTGTCCTCGTCAGTTGCACAGTGGATTTCGGAGCGCGGCGCCCGGCTGGCAAGGCGCGACGACCGAGAATACTCGAGTGTATTTGAGGGAGGAGCAACGCCGCCAGCTGGGACGCCCCGCCCGAAAACCGCTGTGCAAATGACGAGGACAGGCCACAAAGCAAGAACCCGCGGCATTACTCAAAGCAAGTCGAAACCCACGGCCCGAATCAGGGCAATCACCACGAGCAGGCCGAGCAGGAGCGCGAGTCCGATCTGCTGCGTTCGAGAAGGCCCGGTCATCGGCCTGGCGGCTGTTCGTTGAAAAAGAAGGTGACGGTGATGGGCATCCTGTCGTCCGGGTACTCGACCGGCAGCGGTATAGTCGGGTTGGAGGTGAGGATGGCATTCCTCCCGGAGAGGGTGAACGCGTTGATCGCCGAGGGCCGCGAGACCACTACGTCGGTGACGCGCCCGTCCTTGTGCACGATGAAACTGATCGAGACGTTGCCGTGCATGGACATCGCCGCCTGCGGGATCATCCAGTTGCTGCGCACTTGCGCGATGAAACGCGCCAGCCAGGGCCCGAACTCGACCCCCTTGCTGTCGAACTGAATGGACTCGCCGACGTTCTGGTCCTGGCCGCCTCGGACGTTCCCGAAGTTCTCGGAGGGCTGAGTATATCGCCGCACATTGCGAATCGCGTCGGCGATGACGCCCACGGCCGGTCCGCGCTCGGTCGGCCGCGTCTGGTCGGGGGGACGTTCGGGAGCGGCCGGCGCATTGGACAAGAGCGGAGGCTTGCCGCTCTCCGCATCGTTTGGTTGCGGTTGCGCAGGCTCGGGCACCGACGGCTTCGGTGGAAGATTTGTCGGCGGCGCCTCCATCCGCTCGGGTGAGTTCCCTCGAGCGAAAGGCAGCGGATTGTCCGGTCTTGGAGCCCGCTCGACGGTCTGTGCCCGCCGATCCTTGTCCGACAGCTCCGCCCGCGGCGTGACGCGTGGCGTCGTCATATCGAGCTTCGGCTGCACGAAGACAAACCGCGCCCGCTCGCGTTCGCGCTCGCGCTCCCGCTCGAGCTCGGCGCGCGCCTGCTCTTCAATCGCCTTCTGCCGTTGCTCCATCATTTCGCGCACGAACGGCAGGCGCGGTCCGAGGAGGATCGCAATCAGCACGAGCGCGTGGATATTGACGGCAATCAGCACGACTTCCCGCCGCGAAAGCGGCTGCGGGAGCCTCGGCGTGTCGGGATGATTGTCGTCGAAGTTGAAGTACATCAGAGACTTAACGATTATAACAGTTTGGGTGGGGCTGGGCTCAGGGCCCAGGGCTCATGGCTCATGGCTCAGGCAAAGATCTTGGACTGTGCTATCGAAGGTTTCGCCTGAGCCCTGAGCCCTGAGCCTTGAGCCTTGAGCCTTGAGCCCGACATCTCTCAGCTCTTCTCCGCAGTGTAGAGATAGACGATCCCGAGCGTCAGAGGGACGGCTCTGACGTTAGAGAAGCCCTGCCTCTCGATTATTCCGGCAAATTCCTGCGGAGGCGGAAACGTGCCGACCGATGCCGGAAGGTATGAGTAGGCGCTGTTGTGCCTGGAGACCAGCCGGCCGAAGGCTGGCAGCACGTAGCGAAAGTAGCTGGAATAGAGCGAGCAGATGCCTGGAATCGCGGGCTGGCCGAACTCGAGGATGGCGAGTCGTCCATGAGGACGCAGGATGCGTGCAATTTCGGCCAGCGCGCGTTCGGGCTCGGACACATTCCTGATGCCGAACGCGATCGTAGTCGCATCGCACGTGGCGCTCGCCAAGGGAATACGTGTGGCATCCCCGCGGACGAGTTGAATGGAACGGTTGAGGCCAAGCTCGGTGGTCTTGGCGAGACCCAGTCGGAGCATGGCACCGGCGAAATCAACGCCCACGACCGAGGCACCGGACACTCGCCGAACGGTCGCAATCGCGAGGTCCGCGGTCCCAGTGCAGAGGTCAAGGACTCGGGCGCCCGGTGGAAGCCGCAAGGCGTCAACGGCGCGTTCGCGCCAGCGGCGATCGAGGCCGGCGCTGAGGACACGGTTCAGGAGGTCGTAGCGCGGCGCGATCGCGTCGAACATCCCGGCGATGCGCGCCGGGGTCTTGTCGGGACCGGTCATCCCTTCCACGCCGGATACAATTCGTGCGTGAAGCCGAGCGCGCGGAGGATTTTTCCGGCCATGAAGTCAGCGAGATCGTCGAGCGTCCTGGGCATCTGATAGAAGGCCGGCATCGCGGGCATGAGCATGGCGCCGGCCTCGGCGCAGAGGACCATGTTCTTGAGCTGCGGCAGGCTCATCGGCGTTTCCCGCGGAATGATGATGAGCGGACGACGCTCCTTGAGCATGACATCGGCGGCACGCTCGACCAGGTTGCGCGACAAACCATGCGCAACACCGGCGAGGGTCTTCATCGAGCACGGCACGATCACCATCGCGTCAGAATCCTGGCTGCCGCTCGCGATTTTCGCGCCGAGGTCCTTGTTACTGTGGAGCGTGTACGTCCCGGCGCGCACGCCGTCGCCATACGTCGCCGCCAGAAAGTCCATCAGCTTGTCGATTGCCGCCGCGTCACCGAGCTCGTCGCGCAACAGCCGCCGACCGTAGTCAGACACGACAAGCTCGATGTGACACCCCCGCTCGAGGAGCGCCGCGAGCGTCCGTGTCGCATAGATCGCGCCGCTGGCGCCCGTGATGGCGACGACGATGCTTCTTTTCATCAGGTTCGTTCGTGATTCAGAGCTTCTTCGCTGTCGAGGTTTCTTCGCCAGGGAGACGACGGAGGCAACGGGTTCAACACGAAGGAACGGAGTGAACGGAGACGAACGGAGGCTGTCACGCTGCAACTGCTTGCGCGCCGGCCGAGGCCGGCGCTGGGGTTGGCTCGGGGTACACGGAATCACAAGCACTCCTGCACTCGACAAGTGCTTGCGATTCCGTGCACCCCGAGCCAACCCCGCCGCGCGTCGCGCGGCGCAAGCAGTTCCGTCTGCTGCTGACTACCCGGGCCTCTCCGTTCGTCTTCGTTCGCCTTCGTTTCTCCGTGTTGAACCCGTTGACTTCGTCACCTCCGCAAACACTCTGCTACCCCACGTACACGGCAAGCGCCGTCGTCACTAGATAAAACACCCCGACGTACCCGTTCAAATCGAAGGCGCGCTTGACCTGCGAGAGGTCGTGTTCGCTGACCATCGACTGCTCCCACGCAAGGAGAACCGCCACGCCGGCAACGCCGGCGAGATAGATCCAGCCGAGGTCTGTCACGGCGGCCAGAGCGGCGAGGCAGATCACCGTCAGCACGTGGACGACCCGGGAAATGGCCAGTGCGCGACGGAGCCCGAATCGGACGGGGATCGATCGGAGCCTATGCGCGCGATCGAACTCGAGGTCCTGGCACGCGTACAGGACATCGAAGCCGCCGACCCAGGTGCCGATGGCCGTGCCGAGCAGCCACGGCTCCCACCCGCCGCGTCCGCCGGCGGCCAGCCAGCCACCCACCGGGGCGACGGCCATCGCGAGACCGAGGAACAGCTGCGTGTAGCTCGTCACGCGCTTCGCGAGCGAGTACCAGAACACGATGACGAGCGCCACTGGCGATAACGCGAAGCAGAGCGGGCCAAGCTTCCAGGCCGCGAAGACGAAGAATACGGCTGACACGACAACGAAGATCGTGGCCTCGACGATCGACATGGCACCGCGCGGCAGCTCGCGCGAGGCGGTGCGCGGATTGAGTGCGTCGAATCGCGCGTCGACGAGCCGATTGAATCCCATGGCGGTGCTCCGGGCCGTCACCATGGCGACAACGATCCACAGCAGCCGCCAGCCAACCGACGCCGCCGTCCAGTCGCCGGTACGGTGAAGCGCCAGGAGGGCGCCGGTCAACGCAAACGGCAGCGCGAACACGCTGTGGCTGATGCGGACGAACGAGGCGTAGGTCGTTAGTCGGTTCATAGTTCAGGGTTCACGGTTCAGGGTTCTGGGTTCGGGTGAGTTCAGTGAGGGGTCACGCTGAACCTTGAACCTTGAACACTGAACCGAAATCAAATCAGTCCGAATCCAGCCACTCAATGTCAGAAGGCTGGATTCCCTCGACAAGGTATTCTTCCACATCCTCGACATCGACCGGGACGCGGACGACGATGAGCTCGGCGCGCTTCCCGGCCGAAATCGAGCCCAGCTCGGCGCCGAATCCCAGCGCGGTAGCGCCATCGAGGGTCGCGCTCGACAGGATCTGCCGCGCGGGCACGCCGGGCGCCAGCCGTCGCACTTCGGCCATCTCGTTGAAGAGGTTGAGATCTTCCACGCTCGCCAGGCTGTCGGTGCCGATCGCCACGCGGACGCCGGATTCGTAGAACCGTCGGATTGGCGGCACACCTGCGCCGGTCCAGCGATTGCTGCGCGGACACGCGACCACGGTTGCGCCGCTCATCGCCAGCCGGTGAAGCTCATCGTCCTCGAGCTGCACACCGTGGACAGCGATCAGGCGCTCGTTCACGAGGCCGAGACGCTCCATGTAGGCGACCGGGCCGCAACCGGGTGGAATCCATTCGGGCGCCCACGCACCGATTCGCTCGAGCAGGTCTCGCCACGGACCGGTGCCGTCGCGCAGAAAGCGCACTTCTTCGGGCGACTCTCCGAGGTGAACGCTGAGCGGGCACCCGTCAGCCGTTCGGCCAATCGCGCGAAAGAGATCCCCAGAGACGGAGTACGGCGCGTGCGGAGCAATCGTCTTCCGGAGGCGCTCGTTTTCCGGCAGCGCCGCCAGCCGGTGGAGAGCCGCCTCCACCAAGGCACCAGGATCGAGGGCACGAAAGCCCAGGAGCTCGAAGAACACGGCCGCCGACAACCCACTCCCCATCAGGGGTTCGCAGGCCTCGAGCGTGTTGGTCACGTCGCCGACGAGCGACGTCCCGCTCGCGCGTGCCTCGGTGATCGCGGCGACTACTGCCGCCCTCCGGCTGTCGGCACTTGACGTGCCTTCTGTCAGGCGTTCCCCAATCAGGCGCGTGGCCCAGGCCGGCATGGCTTCGCCGGGCGGTACGCGTCCACGCATCCACGACAGCTCGAGGTGCGTATGCGCATTGACAAGGGCGGGAAGGATGACGCATCGCTGCTGCCTGCTCGCGGTTGGCGGCTGGCGGCTCACGGTCGGCGGCTCGCCGGCGCCGACACCGACGATGCGGCCGTGAGCGACCTCGACCCACCCGTCCCGGATTGACGGCGCATCGATGGGCAGGACCCATGCGGCGCGATGGATACGGGGCATCTGGTGGACTTATATGACCTTCACCAGTGAATCCTTCGCGAACCTCGTGAGCTTCGCGGCCTTCGTGAAGGGCTGCCGTTTATGAGATGGCTTCGACCCAGTAGGTGCTCGACGTGATCTACCGGCCGTGACAAAGGAACGGCCGGTCCCGATCTGGGAGATATGGTCAACTAGTGCTCCGTCAGGCGGGCTTTCTTCTCGGATGCGCTCCGCGCGGGATAGTTGACGACTTCTGGCGCTCGGCTCGTGTCGCCGTCGGCGCGCGCAACGGCGAGCTCCAGCATGCGGGGCACGGCACGCTCGCGGAAGATCGGGTCGCCGAGGATGTCGTAATGCATGTTGCGGCGCTTCGCCGCAAATCCCGCATTCTCGATGTTGCGCACGATCTCGATCTCGTCCATGCAGTAGCTCGCGCCAGCCGCCCGGACGACGTTCTCCTCGATCATGACGCTGCCCATGTCGTTGGCGCCGTATGCGAGGCTGAGCTGACCGACCTTGCCGCCTTGAGTGACCCACGAGGCCTGAAGGTTGTCGAAATTGTCCAGAACGAGACGCGCGATCGCCAGCGTGCGCAGGTACTCCACGCCGGTCGCTTCCTGACCGCCAAGCTCGGTGTGATCGGGCTGGTAGCTCCAGGTGATGAACGCCGTGAAACCGCCCGTCGCGTCCTGCACCTCGCGCAGCCGGAGCATGTGCTCCAACCGCTCCTCGGCGGTCTCGACCGTGCCATACATCATCGTCGCGGTCGTGCGCAGCCCGATTTCATGGGCGTACCGCATGACGGCGAGCCATTCGTCGGCCGTCGCCTTGTTGTAGCAGTTGAGCAGCTTCCGCACGCGATCGACGAGGATCTCGGCGCCGCCGCCAGGAATGCTGTCGAGCCCGGCCGCGACGAGCCGCTCGATGACCCGAGGCACGGGCAGCCTGGAGAGGCGCGAGAGGTGCACGACCTCGGGCGGCGAGAGCGCGTGCAGACGAAACGCCGGATACCGTTCCTTGACGGCGCGAAACAGATCCTCGTACCACTCGAGTGGCAGATCCGGGTTATGACCGCCCTGGAGGAGCAACTGCCCACCGCCGAGCGCGATCGTCTCGTCGATCTTGCGGAAGATCTCTTCGAAGCCCAGCACGTACCCGTCGGAGGATCCGACCGGCCGATAGAACGCACAGAAGTTGCAGCGCGCGATGCAGACGTTCGTGTAGTTGACGTTGCGATCGATGATGTAGGTGACGACCCCGTCGGGGTGCTTCCTGGCGCGGACCTCGTCGGCGAGGCGCCCGAGCAGAGATGTTGGCGCGCGAAGATACAACTCGAGCGCCTCGGCCCGATCGAGCCGGCCGCCGCCGCGCACCTTTGCTGCGAGTGCGTCAATCATAGTCGGATCGAAGCGTACCCCGCCCGAGTCGATCGGGAGGGGACGGAGCGACCGGAGAAGATTCACCACGGAGGAACGAAGCCAACGAAGACGACACGAAGAAGACAGCGAACACGGTTGCAGCGGTTGTGAGCTGGTCGCGCGCCGGCCCCGTTGGGCCGGCGTTGGGAGGGAGGTGGACCGGGAAAACGAGCCCTCCTGAACTGAACTAGGGTTCGTTTTCCCGGTCCGCCTCCCTCCCAGCCGCGCGAAGCGCGGCGCGACCAAGCTTCGTTTCGTCTCCGTCGGCTTCGTTTCTTCGTGTTGAGTCTTCTCCGTTCGCTCCGTCCCCTCCCGATTGAAGTCCCAATCCCGCGACCAATCGCGCTCAGTAGAACGCCGGCGGTCTCAGTGACTCGATCACGCCGTGCTTCGCCGCGAGCTCGTAGTACTTCCGCAGCCCGGCGACCGCCCGCTCGTCGAGCGCGTATTGAATATTGTCTCTCAAATACGCTCGCCCGAGCGCTGCCCTCTCGGGCCCGCAGTACTCGTCGGCGATGGCGTCCGACGCGGCGACACCTGCATCTCTTGCGGCAGCGAGGGCGGAAAGCGACTCTGCCGACAGCGCGCCGGGACGGCCGACCCAGAACGCCCAGACAAACGGGAGCCCAGTCAGGCCGGTCCACTGTTCCCCGAGGTCGATCTTCTCCAGACCCGCCGCCCGATGGTCCAGGTACAGGGCTGGATCGCCGATGACGAGCGCCGCGTCACACCGCTGAATCATCGAGTCAATCGCCGGAGGCATCGGAACGAACTCCGGCTCGATGCCGAACTTCTCGCGGCACAGCAC
The DNA here is from genome assembly GCA_963776315.1 of uncultured Acidobacteriota bacterium. GTDB lineage: Bacteria > Acidobacteriota > Vicinamibacteria > Vicinamibacterales > 2-12-FULL-66-21 > DATBJJ01. The sequence continues at coordinate 318,670 of CAVZMJ010000014.1, read as the reverse complement.
ACGGAGGAGGCCCGTCGACGTCCGCGAGCTGGTGTCGACGGCAATCGACCGGATCTCGCCGATCGCCTTGGCGCTGAAGAGCGCCACCGACGCCACCGGCCCTTCCGACACGATGCCCATCCCGGGGACGATGAGATACGGCACGGCGCCACGCTCGAACTCGATCGACGGAATCATGCCGACATCGATCGCGCCTTCGTGCAGCAACGTCGCGCATGTCGACGGCGCATCGAACTGGAGCGCGAAGAGATCGGGTCGCTGCTCGAGACCGTAGACGAGTGGCCGCGCATTCAGGTAGTCGACCGCGCCAAGGCGAATCACAGCCATCAGGCGAGCAACCGGAAGCGCCCGTCCCGCTCGACCGCTTCGAGCGCCGCCGCGCGGATATTGCCCTTGATTTCCTCGATCGGGCTACGCCGCGTGCCGAGCACACCCGGATCGACGGCCGCGATCCCGTCGACGTCATCGGCGCCGACGGTCAGAGCGACCTGCGCCAGCTTCGGCCCATAGATTGGCCAGTCGACCTGAATCGAATCGATGTTGGTCACGATCACGCGCGCGAGCGCGACCTGCTTCACGTCGTCGTAGCCCGTCGTCGGCTCGGTGACGGACACGGTTCTCGGCAAGGGCGCGAACGCGCGAAACCCGCCGACGGCCGCCTGGAGATCCCGGGCATGCTCGACAGTCGCGATTCGCGCGCTGTCCGCCAATCGATCCACTGTCAGCCGCCACACGCCCAGCCCGGCGTCGCGTGCGGCACGCACGGCTGCCGCTGGCTGATCGAGCAGGTCGAGCGGCGTCTCGGCGATCGCTTCGAGCCCCGCGTCGTGCAGCCGGCTGCAAAGCGCCGCCAGCGCCTCGGAATCTGGCGCGAGAGCTTGAAGATCGGCCAGCGAAAATCCCGTCACCGGCACGCCGGCGGCGAGCGCCGCGGTCGCTCTGACGATTTCCATCGCCGCCGCTTCGGTCGCCGGACGACCGACGATGCGAAACTCGCCCGCCGACAGACCTGGCGGACGCACGGGCGGAGGGGCCCCGCAATGAACTTCGAACACGCGCACGAATGTCGTCCGCGCCCCGTGCATCCGGCGTCGCACATCGTCACCCTGGACGCCGACGGCGATGAGGTCGCGGGTGGAGAGCAGTGCGGTTGCCGCTGCGTTGGTAGTAGTAGTGTCCATTGTCTGTTGTCTGGACGTTGGCTCTAGGCTCTAGGCTCTAGGCTCAGGCAAGAGCTTGCTGATTGGCCTGTGCTTCTTGTGACAGCATGCTCTTCCTAAAGCCTGAAGCCTAGAGCCGAGAGCCATCACCGGCTAGGCCTTCCACCCCTTGCTGATCTTCGCCCACACCTCGTCGGCCTTGCGCGCGGTCTCGTCGGCCATGGCGATCTTCTTCGGCCAGGGACGGGTGAATCCTTCGGACGGCCACTTGCGCGTCGCGTCGATGCCCATCTTGCTGCCGTACGCATGGAGATCGCTGGCATCGTCGAGATCGTCGACCGGGCCGCGCGTGAACTGGATGTCGCGCTCGGGGTCGTAGTGCGTGCCGACGATCCACGCGACCTCGGCCTCGTTCTGCACGTCGACGTCCTTGTCGACGACGATGACCGTTTTCGAGAACATGAGCTGACCGAGACCCCAGCACGCGTTCATGATCTTGCGGGCGTGGCCGGGATAGCGCTTGTCGATCGAGATGATCACGATGTTGTGAAAGATCCCGGCCGCGGGAAAGTGCATGTCGACGATCTCGGGAACGGTCTTCTTGATGAGCGGGAGAAAGATCCGCTCGCTGGCCTTGCCGAGATAGTAATCCTCCATCGGAGGAATGCCGACGACCGTCGTCAGATAGACGGGCCGCTTGCGCCGCGTGATGCACGTCACGTGAAAGACCGGATAGTCGTCCGGGTGCGAGTAGAAGCCGGTGTGGTCGCCGAACGGCCCCTCGCGGCGGCGCTCGCCGGGCTCGACGTAGCCCTCGAGCACGATCTGCGCGTTGGCGGGCACCTCGAGGTCGACGGTGACGCACTTGACGAGCTCGACGCGCTCGCGGCGCAGAAAGCCCGCGAGCAGGAGCTCGTCGAGTCCTTCGGGCATCGGCGCCGTCGCCGAATACGCGAGCGCCGGATCGGGCCCGAGCGCCACGGCGACCGGCAGGCGCCTGCCGAGCCGCTCGGCGACGCGGTAGTGCTGCGCTCCGCCCTTGTGCTGCTGCCAGTGCATGCCGGTCGATCGTGCGTCGTAGACCTGCATGCGGTAGGTCCCGATGTTGCGCATGCCGGTCTCGGGGTCCTTCGTGAAGACGAGCGGCAGCGTGATATAGCGGCCGCCGTCATCGGGCCAGCACTTGAGGATGGGCAGCGACTCGAGCGTGCCGTCCTTCTGGACGACCTCCTGGCACGGCGCGTCGCTCACGGTCTTCGGCATGAGGTCGCGCAGCCGGTTGACCATCGGCAGCATCTTGAGTGCGTCCATGATGCCGCCCGGCATCTTCGGCGTCGTCAACTCCTCGATCTCGTGCGCGAGATCGTCGAGCGTCCTGACGCCGAGTGCCATGCAGATCCGCTTCATCGAGCCGAACAGGTTGACGGCCACCGGCACGTCGAACCCGGTCGGCCGCTCGAAGAGCAGACCCGGCCCGCCGCCAGGCGACTTCGAGGCGCGATCCGTGACGGCAGAAATCTCGAGGTCGGGGCTGACCTGCTCCCCGATGCGGGACAGCTCGCGCTCCTTGTCGAGGGCGGCGATGAATTGGTTCAGGTCTTTGAACATGATTTACTGCTCGCGGGGCCCCACCCCCGCTCGCTCTCACGCCGCGACTTCGCGCGGCGCTCGGGCCGCAGGCGCTGCTGATTCAACACGTGTTCCTCGTCGGACACTCGCCCAGCACGACGGCCTGCCGAATGGGACGACCTACTCGATCAGAAACGCTCAGCCAACGCTTTCCATCTTCTCCGCAATCCTAGTCGCCAGCTCCAACGCCCGGCGGCCGGCGGCGCCGTCGACGACAGGCGCGCGCTGTTCACGCACGGCGCCAACGAAGTCGGCGAGCTCGCGCCGGAGCGGCTCGTCGCGCTCGACCGGTATCGGGCCGCCCTCGATCGACGGCCGCGCGCCTTCGCGCTTCACCAGCCGCCACGCTTCGACCTCCTGCGCGGCGTAGTCGATCGACAGATAGGCGTATGGCTGGAAGAACCGGATTTTCCTCACGCGATCCTTGCTGATGCGACTGGCAGTGACGTTGGCAATGCAACCCGAGGCGAATCGCAGACGGGCGTTGGCAATATCGTACTTCGGCGTCAGCACCGGGACACCGACGGCCTCCACGGATGTCACTTCCGAGCGGACCATCGACAGGATGATGTCGAGATCGTGAATCATCAGGTCGAAGACGACGTCGATGTCGAGGCTGCGTTCCGGAAAGACGCCCAGGCGATGGACCTCGATGAAACGCGGCGAGGTGACGAGCGGAAGCACCGCCGCGACCGCAGGGTTGTAGCGCTCGGTGTGACCGACCGCGAGCGTTGCGCCTGACTTCTGCGCGGCAGCGATCATCTCGTCGGCCTCCGCCAGCGAGCGCGCCATCGGCTTCTCGACGAGCACCGAGATCCCCCGCTCGAGAAACGGCATCGCGATGTCGCGGTGCAGATCGGTCGGCACCGCGACCGTCACGGCATCGACTTCGCCGCCAAGTGAGGCGCCAAGTGAGGCAATGAGTTCGGCGCTGTTGGTCAGGGCCCGGCTTCCAGTCGACGCGGCTATCTCGCTGGCGCGGTCAGGCAGCTTGTCGACGACCGCCGTCAGCGTGACGCCGTCGAGCGTCGAGAGAATCCTCGCGTGATGCCGGCCCAGATGGCCGACTCCGATGACGGCGACTCTCAGGGGATCGGAGATCCGGGATCTGGGATCAGGCATTGGGGCAACCCCATCGCGCTGGATCCTGCCCCTGATCCGCCTGATCTCCGATCCCTGATCCCTGGATCCCCGAAGTCACGTTCGACTAGCGCCCATCTTGTTCCTGTCGCGGTCGGCCGACAATCGCTATCCCGGCCTCGTTGGCCGACGCGAAGACATGGTGACCGTCGAGGACGAGCGTGCGCCCGGCATCGACCGACAGCGCGACGGCGCCGGCAACACGCATCGCCTGAATCGTGGCTATCCCGATCACCGGCACGTCGAAGCGCATGTCCTGCTTCGGTTTCGCCACCTTGACGATGCGCACGCCTGGCCCCGCGAGGTGCCCGGCCCGGCCAATTACCTCGTCGGTGCCTTCCATCGCCTCGACCGCGACCACGGCCTTGTGCTTGACGGCGACCGTCTGGCCAATGTCGAGCGCGGCGATGGCATCGGCCATCCGGTAGCCGTACGCAAAATCCTGGACATCCTCGTCGCTCGGCCGGCGGTCGGTCAGCACGCCCTCTCTGGCCAGCAGTGGCTCGAGGAACGCGGTGGAGTCGATGAGCTCGACGCCCTCGCCTTTCATGACATCGGCCACAGCGGAGATGAGCGCGTCGGTGTTCCGGGCCTTCAGCCGAGTCAGCACCGACAACAACGTGAGGTCGGGAACGATGCCGGAGAAGATTTTGACGTGCTTGACCTGCCCGGCCATCACCGCACGCGTGACGCCAGCGCTCTTCAGGATCTTGATGCACTTGCCCAGATGCCCGAGCGACACCCAGTGGAGGTCCGCCCCGACCTCCCGGGCAGTCGCTTCCAGCTCCGGAAAAGCCTCCTCCTTGACCGCCACGACTGTGACGTCGTAGCTCAGGTTCCGGGCGCCCTGCAGCACGAGAAACGGAAACCGGCCGTTGCCGGCGATGAGGCCGATCCTTGGCATTAATCAGTTTGCGGTGCTCGCCGTAGCCTCAGCGGGGCGGCCCACCCCCACCGCCCGCCAGCCGTTTGCGACAGGCAGCGAACTGCTTTCAGGGGCCACCTGTCCGAGAGGGGGCCACGCTTGCCGGCTGCCAGCAACGAGTTGTTCTGAGAACAGGCCATGGAGGGGACTCGAACGTCAGTCTATCAGATGGGTCCGGGGCCCTTGGGATTGCCGCAGTTGCAGGTACAATAGGAAGGTACGCCCGTGCCCTATTTTGGAGTGAAGATGCGCCGATCGAGTGTGTTGTTCCTGTCCCGCGCCGCGCTGCTGGCTGTGGCCCTCCTCGGGTCGGCCTGCGACAACGGGGATACTCCGACCGTCCCGACCCCAGTCATTGTCACCGAGACGTTCACCGGGACCGTGGAGCTCAACGGCGCGGTCAGCCACGGCTTCAACGTGTCGAGCGCCGGGCCTACCGTCGCGGAAATCACGGCCATCGACCCGGCGGGGGCATTCCTTGGCTTTCAGCTGGGCACGTGGAGCGGCGTGGTGTGCACGGCCGTGTTGTCGAACGACGCGGGCACGCTGGCGAGCGTCCTGAGTGCCAAAACGCAGTCGTCGGCCAGCCTCTGCGTCAAGCTGCACGACCCGAACGGCATCCTGACGACCAACCCGGTCACCTACACGGTGACGGTCAAGCATCCGTAACAGTCGGCGGTCTTCAGTCGTCAGTCGTCAATCACAGTCGACAGTCTCAGTCGGTAGTTCCAGTCGGCAGTCTTCAGTCGTCAGTCGTCTATCACAGTCGATAGTCTCAGTCGGCAGTTCCAGTCGGCAGTTCGAGTCTCCAACCGGAATAGTCAGTCGGTCGCCCGCGGTCGCCGGGCGCGGCTGGTCGGCTCGAGCCGACCTCTGAGCGGCGCGACCGCGAAGCCAGTAAAACGCCCCCGGAACGCTCTCCGATCGGCGTCGGCGCTGTTTCGCCACCAGCCGTCGAGTGCGCCCGTCTGCCCAACCGATTGGGCTTCGCCGCCCGGGCCACCCGAGCCGACGCCGTCATCGTGAGCTCACGCGCGGAGGGAGCGTTTTTCCGCGGCGCGAAGCGGGAGGCTCGAGCCGACCAGCCGGGCCCGGCGACCGCACACTACCGACTGGAGGCCGCTCTACTCCTCCATCACCTCTTCAAGGCGCCGGCTCGGGCGGCGAAGGCCGACACCTCGGCTCGACGATCGGATGAAGTTGAGGAGGTACTGGACCTCCTCGCAACCGAGCGACGGGTCGCGATCGATCTGCGCCAGCGCGCGGCTGGTGTTCGAGTGCAGCAGGTAACGGAAGGCGCGGCGCAGCTGGTTGATGGAGTCCTTCGAGAACTTCCGGCGCTCGAGGCCGATCGTATTGATACCGTAAATCCTCGCGCGGTTGCCGACGGTCTTCGCATACGGCAGCGCATCCTTCGTCACGACCGAGTACCCGCCGATGAACGCGTGCAGTCCGACGCGGCAGAATTGATGCACGCCTGAGAAGGCGCTGATCGTCGCGAAATCCTCGACGGTCACATGCCCGCCGAGGGTCGCGGCATTGCCGAAGATCGTCGAGTTGCCGACGTGACAGTCGTGCGCGACGTGCGCGTAGGCCATGAATACGTTGTTGTCGCCGATATCGGTGGTCCCACCGCCGCCCGCGGTGCCGCGGTGGATCGTGACGAATTCGCGGAACACGTTTCGATGGCCAATCACGAGCGTCGTCTTCTCGCCGCGAAACTTCAGGTCCTGGGGGATGAGGCCGATCGAGGCAAACGGGAAAATCTGGTTGGCATCGCCGATCTGGGTCCACCCGTCGACGATGCTGGACGCGCCGATGCGGCAGTCGCGGCCGATGCGGACGTGCTCGCCGATGATCGCGTGCGGGCCCACGACCGAACCCACCCCAATCTCCGCGCCGTCATGAACGATGGCGGTGGGATCGACGGCCACACCAGGCCGGCCGCCGGGCACGCGCTCGGGCACGAGCGCCATGACCAACTCGGCCTCAGCCACGACTGCGTCGCCTATCGAGGCGACGGCATGGGCCCGCGCCAGCTTGCTTCGCCGGGCGCCGAGCGTCACCTCGAGACGCAGCCGATCGCCCGGCACCACCTGGCGCCGGAACTTCGCATCGTCCACGCCGCGCAAGTAGGCGTGCCCGGACGGCTTGCCGTCGAGGCCGTGGACCAGGAGGATCGTCGCCACTTGAGCCAGCGTCTCGATCATGAGGACGCCGGGCATCAGCGGTGTGCCGGGAAAATGCCCCTGGAAGAAGTCTTCGTTGACGGTTACGTTCTTGACAGCGACGAGCCGTTTGCCAGGCTCGTGCTCGGTGACCGCGTCGACGAGCGCCGACGGGTACCGGTAGCAGAGCCGGTCGATGGATTGGGAGATGTTCAGAGACACGGGGCGAATACTATCAGGTTCAACGGGTTCAGAGTTCAGAGTTCAGCGTTCATGAACTATGAACCATGAACCTTGAACCTTGAACCTTGAACCTTGAACCTTGAACTTTGAACCCTGAACCCTGAACCGTGTGTGATTCTACTTCTTAGCCGGTGCGGCGGCGGCGGGCCGTGCAGCGTCGAGTCGCTTGATCACTTCGCCCGTGAGGTCGAGGCCGGTGTCGACCCAGACGGCGCCGGAGTTGTTGATGTCGACCAGCATGTGGAGGTTCTTCTCCTTGCCGATCTGCTCGAGCACGGGATTGAGCTTCCGCTGGAATTCCACCTGGAGCTCGGCCTGCAGCGCCTGCGAATCGGACTGGGCCTCCTGCTGGAGAAACTGCACCTCGCGGGTCAGCTTGTCGACTTCCTTCTCGAGCGCCAGGCGCGCCTGGTCGTTCATGATCGTCGCCCCGGTCGCCTGCTTCGTCTTGGCGGTCTCGAGCGCCTTGTTCTTCTCGGTGATCTCCGCCATCTTCTTCTTCTGCAGCTCCTGGATTCTCCCGCTCGCGGCCTTGCCGTCGACGGAGTTCGCAGCAACCGCCTGAATATCGATGTAGGCGACCTTGGCACCCTCGGGGTACGGTCGTGGCGCCTCTGGCTTGGGGGCCGGCGCGGCAGCCGGTTGGGTGGCTGGTGCGGTGGCCGGTGCGGTCGCCGGCGGCGTTACCGGCGGTTTCGCGGGCGGCTGCGCCGGGGGGGTGGCCTGCGCCAGCGCGGAACCCGCCGCCAGCGCGCTCACCACACTCATCACCATCAGAAGTCTCAACGCTCTCATGAACTCAGTCCCTTTCGAATAATAGCTTCCAGCTTCGGCTGCAGCTTTCAGCTGGGCCGAATCCGCAACTCCAGCACGCCTTAGTCGGGCAGAAAAAACTCTATCTAACCGTCGTTCGGCTCGGCAGGCGCACTCCAGCCAGCTCCGTTTCGCTTGGCGGGAGCTGGAAGCTGGTGGCTGGCCGCGGTCTAGAACGTCGACCCCACCGCGAACCGGAATTTCCACTTCTTCTCGGGCTGCAGGTTGTTGTCCAGCACGCCGCCGCGCGACGGGTTGGCGGCAAAAATCAGCCGGAACGGCACGTTCAGCACCGGCATGAAGAATCGAATCTCCGCGCCGGTCGACGTCTTGAACGCACTCATGTCGCCGATCTGGTTGATCTGCGGATCGAAGCCGGACACGAACGGGTTGAACGGTATCTGATAGAAGTCGCTCGGATCCGGGATGAGCGCGCCTGGATACGTGAGCTCGGTCACCGGTTCCTTCCACGAGAAGTTCTGCCCCCGGGCACGCACCTGGCCCGCGTCGTAGAAGAGGACCAGCCGGACGGGACCCATGATGCTGATCAGGTACTCCACGTTGACGAGGAGGCTCTTGTTGCCCCCCACGACGAGCCCCGTGAGCGGATCGCGAGGCCCGACAGTGCGCAGGTCGAACCCGCGCATGCTGTACTCGCCGCCGAGAAACAGCTTCTCGAAGATCGGCAGCGCGACCGTGCTGCCATACGGCTTGATGTACTCGGCCTGCGCGCGGAAACCCAACGACGTCCGGCGCTTGGCGCCGAGCGGGAAATACCAGATGCCTTCCGCCCGCGGATTGAGGAAGTTCGTGTTCCCGCCGAACCCCGCCCAATCGAAGGACAGCGTGTATCGCTTGCCCGAGGTCGGGAAGATCGGATGGTCGACCGTGTTGTACACGAAGCTCGGCGCGATCTTGCTGATGGTGCGCTTGCCGCCTTCACCGATGAGCAGCGAGTCGTACAGGAACGGGTTGCCGGCGAGCACGAGCGGGTCGTTGTACAGCGGGTTGAGGTCTTTGACCTCGACCTGCTCGAGGGAGTAGTTCACGAACATTCGGGCATACGGCATCACCTGGAACCCGAAGACGACGTTGCCGCCGACCGATGCCTGTGTGAACTGGCCCTCGTAGCGAATCTCGCGGGAGAAGATGTCGATCCCCGCCGTCATCGGACGGTCGAACAGGAACGGCTCGGTGAACGCGACCTGATAGTTCTTGGCGCGATTGCCCTGCTGCGCGGTGACGCTGAACGTCTCGCCGCGTCCGAGGAAGTTCGACGTCTGGAACGACAGCTGGCCGAAGAATCCGTCGAACTGCGAGACGCCGGCGCCGAAGGTGAGCTGATTGCGGTTCTGCTCCTCGAACTTCAGGCCGATATCGACCTTGTTTTCGGCGTTTGGCGTCTTCTGGACGTCGACGGCCTCCCCCTCGAGCGGCTTGAAGTACCCGAGCTGGTTGAGCCGCTTGACGCTGTCCTTGAGCGCCATCGTATTGAAGGGTGCAGCCTCGACGATCCGCAGCTCGCGACGGATGACGTTGTCGCGCGTCGTGGTGTTGCCGGTAAACGTAATGCGGTTGATGAAATACTGCTTCCCTTCATCCACGCGCATCGTCACGTCGACGAGCGGAGTGCCGTCTTTCGCGGTCAGTTGCACGGCAGGCGCCGCACCAGGCGACGGCGGACCGGGTGATGGCGGTCCGGGTGATGGCGGACCCGCGGCGCCGTCGGCGCCGTCGGCGGGCTTTGGCTGATCGCGCGGCTGCAGGTCTGGATAGGCGGTGAACTCGAAATAACCGCCCGAGCCGTAGACCTCCTGCGCCTTCTCCAGCCCCTTCTTCACCTTCTTCTGGCTATAGGTTTCTCCCGTCTCGATCTTGAAGAGCGGGCGCAACGCCTCGGAATTGACGACCTTGTTGCCTTCGAACTTGAAATCGCCGACCGCGTACTTCTTTCCTTCCGTAATCGGCACCTGCAACTGGATCCAGCGCGTCTTGCCGTCCTTCGAGTCTTCGAGGGTCTTCATCTGCGGCTGGCCCACCTGGGCCATGATGTACCCCTCGTCGCGATAGAAGTCGGTGATGAGCTGCGCGTCCTCGGCGAACTTGTCTTCCTTGTAGGTGCCGCCGCCGGTGATGAAGCCGAAGAAGCCCTTCTGCTTGTTCTCCTTCATCTTCTTGCTGAGCTTTCCGTCGGTCATCGCCTTGTTCCCGACGAAGTCGATCTCGTCGATCTTGACCTTCGGCCCTTCCGTCACGTGGAAGGTCACGTGCACGAGCTTGGTCCCGCCCTCGACGTTCTTGATCTCCGGCTGAATCTCGGCGAACTGGTACCCCTCGGCGGCGTAGAGCTCGCGGACGACGCCCGTGACGCGGCGGATGAGCCCGGGATCGATGAACGAGTCGAGCCGGATCGTGATGCTCTTCTCTTTCAGCTTCTCTTCGATCTTCGACTGGTCGACCTTCTTCAGGCCTTCGTAGTCGACAATCTTGATCCGCTGCCGCTCTTCCATGTCGTAGACGATCATCTTGCCGACGACGCCGTTGGAGAAGGTGTAGTCCTCGGTCCTGATGGCGAGGTCATCGAGGAAGTTGGTGGCCCACAGCCGCTTGAAGTCCTCGCGCGCTGACCTGCTCGATCGCCTCGTCGTACGGCACCCACTTCCCGGTCTGGGAGTTGCTGAGCCGGGACTTCATCTCGATGTAGTAAAGGTAGGTGTTCGCCTCGACCATCGGGAAGCCTCCCTGCTTTTCGAAGCAGGGGACCACCTGGTAGACGACAGGCCCGGAACCGGCCGGCGGAAGCGTCCGGGGGGCCGGGACGGGCTGGCCGCAGACGGTCTGAGCCGCTTGCGGCGGCGCGGCCGGCGCCTGAGCAGCCTGACCGGGCGCGGCCGGCGTCTGCGTGGGTGGGGTCTGAGCCCGCCCCGCAACGGAAGCCGCCAGCGCAGCGACGAAAAACAGCAGCACACGCATAGTCGAACGTTGGATGACTGAAAACGGGGGCGAACTGGATTCCTTCCGCCTAAAAGGCGGAAGCCACGGATGCTTCATAGTACTCGGGTGGCTTCCGCTCGGGCGGAAGAACCCGGCCGCGGTCTCCTCCCAGCCGGGTAAACAACCAGACGAGTTTACTGGATTTTAGACGCCCAAGGCCACCCATCGGCCTTGTCGCAGCCGCGCCGTCGCAGCGGCACGTCTTTGACGCCGCGCGAAGGCGGAGCCCGCCGCGCCGAAGCCGCGGAGCGGCGAAGGCGGGGGTCAGGTCAGCCGCCGGCCTGCGAGAACCTCTCCCGCCGGTCGGTAGGCCAGCGTGCCGCCGTCAAGGTAGACCTCGATCTCGCCGCCCTTGAGGTGCCCACGGATAAGCTCTTCGGACAGCGGATCTTCGATATAGCGCTGGATCGCGCGGCGGAGGGGCCGCGCGCCATATGACCGGTCCTTGCACGTCTGCTCGATGATCCAATCGATGACCTCGGACGCGAGCTGGAGCCGGATCTTGCGATCGACGAGGTTGTCGTTGAGCTGCTTGACCAGCAGGTTCGTGATGGTCCGCAGGTCATCGTCCGAGAGCGCCTCGAACACGATGATCTCGTCGATACGGTTGATGAACTCGGGGTTGAAGGTCTTTTTGACTTCTCCGAGCACCATGTCGTTGACGCTCCGGCTGATCGCGCCGGAGTCCGACGCCTGGAATCCCATCGACGCCTTCTTCTGGATGAAGCGCGCGCCGATGTTCGACGTCATGATGATGATCGCGTTCTTGAAGTTCACGCGGTTCCCGAGGCCGTCGGTGAGATGGCCGTCCTCGAACACCTGCAGCAGGATGTTGAAGAGGTCCGGGTGCGCCTTCTCGATTTCGTCCAGCAGGACGACCGAGTACGGGTTGCGCTTCACCTTCTCGGTGAGCTGACCGCCTTCTTCGTGCCCGACGTACCCGGGAGGCGACCCAATCAGCTTGGAGACGGAGTGCTTCTCCATGTACTCGGACATGTCGAAGCGGATGAGCGCGTGGTCGCTGCCGAAGAGGAAGTTGGCCAGGGCACGCGCGAGCTCGGTCTTGCCGACGCCCGTCGGACCGAGGAACACGAAGCTCCCGACGGGCCGGTTCGGGTTCTTGAGCCCGGCGCGCGAGCGGCGGATCGCGCGCGAGAGCGCGGAGATCGCCTTTTCCTGCGAAATGACGCGCTTGTGTAGCGAGTCCTCCATGTGGAGGAGCTTGTCGCCCTCGTCCTGGTTGATCGAGGTCAGCGGCACGCCGGTCCACTTCGAGACGACCTCGTCGATCTCGGCCTTGCCGACGATGACGCGCCGCGTGCTCGACTTGACGTCGAACTTCTCGCGCACGAACTGCAGGTTCTCGCGCGCCTGGACCTCCTGCTCGCGGTAGAACTGCGCCTTCTCGAAGTTCTTCTCCGAAACCGCCGTCTCCATCTGCTCGACCGCGACGCGGATGCTCTTGTTGATCTCGCCGAACTCTTCGCTGTAGCCCGCCTCGCGCAGCTTGGCGCGTGCACCGGCCTCGTCGACGAGGTCGATCGCCTTGTCCGGCAGGAACCGATCGGTGATGTAGCGGCTCGACTGATAGACCGCCGCCTCGATGGCTTCGGTCGTGTACTCGACGTGGTGGAACGACTCGTACCGATCCTTGACGCCGATGAGCACTTCAATCGTCTCGCGCTCGGTCGGCGGATCGACCTTGATCGCCTGGAACCGCCGTTCGAGCGAGCGGTCCTTCTCGATGTACTTCCGGGTACTCCGCCGGCGTCGTCGCGCCGATGCAGCGGATCTCGCCGCGCGAGAGCGCCGGCTTGAGGATGTTGGCGGCGTCGAGCGATCCTTCGGCTGACCCGGCGCCGACGAGCGTGTGGAGCTCGTCGATGAACACGATGATGTTCGGGTTCTCGGTCAGCTCCTTCATGATCGCCTTGAGGCGCTCTTCGAACTGACCGCGATACTTGGTGCCCGCCACGATGAGCGAGATGTCGAGGGCGAGAATCCGCTTGTCCGCGAGGAAGTGCGGGACGTCGCCGTAGACGATCTTCTGCGCGAGCCCCTCGACGATGGCCGTCTTGCCGACGCCCGGCTCGCCGATGAGGACGGCGTTGTTCTTGGTCCGGCGGCAGAGGACCTGCTGCACGCGCTCGACTTCGATGTGCCGGCCGACGAGCGGGTCGAGCTGATTCTTCATCGCCGCGTCCGTCAGGTCGCGGCTGAACTCGGCGAGGAGCGGCGTTTCCTTGACGCGCGTGAGCGTCGTCTTCTCGTTCAGGAGCGCGACGATGTCCTCGCGGACGGTGTTGAGGCGCATCCCCTTTTCCATGAGGATCGTCGCGGCGACCGACCGTTCCTCGCGCAGGATGCCCAGGAGCAGGTGCTCGGTCCCGATGTAGTTGTGCAGCAGCCGGTCGGCTTCCTCGGCGGCGTATTGCAGGACGCGCTTGGTTTCGGCGCTGAAGGGGATTTCGACCGACGTCGAAACCTTCTCGCGAAACACGGTCCGGCCTTCGATTTCCTTGCGAATGCTTTCGAGAGAGAGGTGCGAGCGGGCGAAAATACGGCTGGTCAGTCCCTTCCCCTCGCGAATCAGCCCGAGGAGGAGATGCTCGGTCTCAATGGAGATGCTGCCGAGCTGACTCGCCTCGTACCGCGCGAAGAAAAGAACCCGCCGCGCTCGTTCCGTGTAGCGTTCGAACATCCGGGGTTACCTATGGTTTATCGGGCGCTGCCTTACGTTCATTATACGACAGCGTCATAGGGATTCCGATACGGCTAAGTGAGCCGTTCTAGGGCAGTTAGTGGGACAGAACTCCCTCCTCCGGGTAAAAATGACACCCATCCCACGTCTGATCCAACGTCCCGGAGACGCGTTCCGAACGCTCCGTCAAGTCGTTGGATTCCACTCCTGCCAACTTGCGGAATGCGAGAGCCTGCTCAGAGAAATCGTACGTCGTGTCCGCCTTCAGGCGGACTTGTCTTGGTCCGGCTGAAGCCGGACACTACATTTCTTCAGCAGGCTCTGAGGGATGAATGCGAACGTGACTCACTTCGCTGCGGCTTTGGTGATCCGCACTTCCTTCGCCTGCTTCGACGTGTCGTCGTAACTCGCCGAGACCACGTCACCGGCCTTGACGAAGTCGACGATCTGCGGCGTCTTCTTGTCCTTCTTCATGTGCCGCCGTCTTGGTCCCGACGCCCGTGCCGACGACCTTGGTCTTGGTGTCGACCACCAGCTTGACCTGCGCGTCCTTCGCGTTGATGGTGATGGAATCGGGGCTGACCGCCGCGACCGTCCCGGAGACGGTCTTGTCCGCGGCGTGCAGCGGTACGGATGAAGAAACGACCAGCGCGACTAGGAATAGGGCCCCCATCGACGCCGCAATCCACTGTCTCATGACGACCTCCTGGAGTTTCTGCCGCCCACGCTCGTCCAACGGCACGCTGCTTCGTGCGAACCATCGGCCCGTGTGGACAGCACCTCACTGTTTATCATGATTCGACAATCGCTTCCGCCTCGATCTCGACACTCCATAGTCGACAGTCGGCAGTCGTTAGTCGTTAGTCACAGTCGGCAGTCACAGTCGACCGTCGGCAGTCGCGGGTCGAGTGGGCTTATCGACCCAGACTGTCGACTCAGACTGTCGACTGGAACTGTCCACTCAGACTGTCGACTGTGACTAACGATGGACGACTGCCGACTGACGACTGCTCTTCAGACTCCTCTCAACCTGCCCTCTTCAAGGCGCAGGATGCGATCGCACGCGGCGGCGAGCTTCGGGTTGTGCGTGGCGATGACGGAGGTGAGGCCGTGCTCGCGGTGCATCTCCTTCAGGAGTTCGTGCAGCGTCTCGGCGGTGTGCTCGTCCAGATCGCCCGTTGGCTCGTCGGCGAGCAGCAGCGCCGGCCGCATGACGAGCGCGCGGGCGATGGCGACGCGCTGCTGCTCGCCGCCCGACAGCATGCCCGGCCGGTGCTCGAGGCGCTCGGCGAGGCCGACACGTTCGAGCAGGCCCGTGGCACGCTCGCGGCACTCCGCGGCGCTCTTGCGCGCGATGCGCAGCGGCATCTCGGCATTCTCGACGGCCGTGAACTCGGGCAGCAGGTGATGGAATTGAAAGACGAACCCGACGTGCTGGTTGCGGAACGCCACCAGCGCCTCGTCGGACAGGCTGGCGAGATCGACCTGGTCGATGCGCACCGAGCCCGCGTCAGGCGCATCGAGCCCGCCGAGGACGTGCAGCAGCGTGCTCTTCCCGACGCCCGACGCTCCCACGATGGCCACCATCTCGCCGCGCTCGAGCGAGATCTCGAGATCCTTGAGCACGGTCAGACGCGTGCCGCCGACGGGGTAGCTCTTCGACAGGCCGGAGACGGAGATGAAAGACATAGTAGCGTCCGGCTTTAGCCAGCTTCCTGTCTGGCATTACTCAGCGCTCGCGGGGCCCCACCCCCGCTCGCTCTCGCGCCGCGACTCCGCGCGGCGCTCGAGCCGCAGGCGCTGCTGATTCAGCGTCCAGCCCCAGACAAAGTCATCCCGGCACGACCAGTGCGAGCTGGGAGCGTCATTGGTACCGTAGCGCCTGTGCCGGATCGAGCTTCGCGGCCTGCCGCGACGGGTAGATCGTGGCGACGAAACAGACCAGGATCGCCGCGACGACGACGACCACGAAATCGAGCGGCAGCAATCGGAACGGCACGTACGAAATCTGGTAGACGTCGAGCGGCACGTGGATCAGCTTGTAATGGTCGAGGACGTAGATGAGCACGCACGCCGCCGACCGCGCCGACCAGCGTGCCGACGGTCCCGATGACCAGTCCCTGCAGCATGAAGATCCGCCGGATGCTCGCCGCCGAACTGCCCATGGTCTTGAGGATCGCGATGTCGCGCGTCTTCTCCATCACGAGCAGCATCAGCGAGGCGATGATGTTGAGCGCCGCGACCATGACGATGAGGCCAATCGTGATCGACATCGCCATCTTCTCGAGCCAGAGCGCCGAGAAGAGCGACTTGTTCATGTCGGCCCAGTCCTGGGCCTCGTACTCCGACCCGAGCTTCGCCGGCATGGCCTCTGCCACCGCCTGCGCGGCGAACAGCTCGTCGACTTTCACCTCGATCAAGTCCGGACGGCTTCGGTCGAGCAGCTGTTCGGCGACGCTCAGGTGCACGAACCCGTACGAATTGTCGAACTCGTAGAGCCCGAGGCTGAACACGCCGACGACCTTGAACGCACGCGTGCCGCGGCGACACGCCGAAGGGCGTCAAGGTGCCCTCCGGCGTCATCACCTCGAGGCTGTCGCCGAGACTCACGCCCAGCTTCTGCGCGAGATCCTTGCCGAGGACGATGCCGGCCATGGATCCCGACGGCCGGCGTCAGCGCGCTCAGGCTGCCGGCGGTCATCGACTGCGCGACGTTGGTCACGCTCGGCTCGAGCGCCGGGATCGATCCCCTTGATTGTGATGAACTCGCTGGCGCCTGCGCTCTTGGCCAGCCCCTGCCCGAGCACGACCGGCGCCGCGCCGACGACGCGCGGCACCGCGAGCACCTTCTGCACTTCCTCGCCCGTCTCGCCGAACCCGCCGGCCTTGAACACGTAGACGTGCGCGGCCGACCCGACGATGCGATCGCGCAGCTCGCCCTGGAGGCCGGTCATGAGCGCGAGCACGATGAGGAGCGCCATCACGCCCACCGCCACGCCCACCGCCGAAATGAGCGAGATGAGCGAGATGAAGGCCTGCTTCCGGCGGGCGAGCAGATACCGGACGGCGACGAAGAGCTCGAAGGGTAAGATCCGTCAGCATTTCATGAGCGCCTCATGAGCGGGAACAGGATGACATCCCGTATCGACTGGCTGTTGGTGAGCAGCATGACGAGCCGGTCGATGCCGACGCCTTCACCGGCCGTCGGTGGCAGGCCGTACTCGAGGGCGCGGATGTAATCCTCGTCCATGACGTGCGCCTCGAGGTCGCCGGCGGCCCGGCCCGTCAGCTGAGCCTCGAATCGGCGGCGCTGCTCGGCCGGATCGTTCAGCTCGCTGAAGGCGTTGGCCACTTCGAAGCCGCCGATGTAGAGCTCGAAGCGCTCGACCGTCTCCGGGTCGTCGGGCTTCTGCTTCGACAGGGGCGAGACTTCGGTCGGAAAGTCGTAGACGAACGTCGGCTGGACGAGGTCGTGCTCGTTCAGCCGCTCGAAGATCTCGGTCGCGATTCGCCCGGCGCCCCACCCGGGCTGCAGTTCGAGCCGCAGCTTCCGCGCCAGGTCGGCCGCGGTCTCGCGATCGCGCAGGTCGGCGTCGGTCACCGGAACGCCCAACCGCTCCGACGCGGCCTTGCGGGCGCCCTCGCGCAACGAGACGCGGCGGTACGGCGCCGCCAGCGAGATCTGATGCTCGCCGAACGTCGATCTGGTCCGTGCCGATCGACTCGCGGGCGACGCTCGAGATCATCTCCTCGGTCATGACCATCAGCGCCTGATAGTCGCTGTAGGCCTGGTAGAACTCGAGCATCGTGAACTCGGGGTTGTGCTGGGTCGAGATCCCTTCATTGCGGAAGTTACGGTTGATCTCGTACACCCGTTCAATGCCGCCGACGGTGAGCCGCTTGAGGTAGAGCTCGGGCGCAATGCGGAGAAAGAGCTGCATGTCGAGCGTGTTGTGGTGCGTCACGAACGGCCGCGCCAGCGCGCCGCCCGGGATCGGCTGCATCATCGGCGTCTCGACTTCGAGATAGCCGCGCGCGTTCAGGAATCTGCGGAGGCTCGCGAGCACCCGGCTGCGGATCTCGAACACGCGCCGCGAATCCTGGTTGACGATGAGATCGAGGTAGCGCTGCCGGTAGCGGATCTCGATGTCGCTCAAGCCGTGCCACTTTTCGGGCAGCGGCAGGAAACACTTGACCAGGAACTCGAGCTTCGAGACGTGGATCGTCAGCTCGTTGGTCCGCGTGCGAAACAGGTACCCTTCGACGCCGACGAAATCGCCGAAGTCGAGCAGCTTGAAGATCTGGAAGTCACGCTCGCTGACCGAGTCCTGACGGATGTAGGCCTGGACCTGGGACTCGCCATCCGAGATCGCGATGAAGTTGGCCTTGCCGAAGCTGCGGATCGCCAGGATGCGGCCCGCGGTCTTCGTCTCGACGCGTTCGGCGGTGAGCTCGTCGCCGGTCCTGTCGCTGTAGCCCGACACCAGGTCGCGCACAGTGTGCGTGCGATCGAACGCGTGCGGATACGGAGCGACTCCGAGACGGAGCAGCGCCTCGAAGTTGGCGCGCCGCTGCGCCACCTGGTCGGATTCTTTGTGCTGCTCGGTGCCGAGCGTCTCGCGTGTGTCTGACATACCGTCTTTTGTCATCTTTACTCAGAGCTCGCGGGGCCTCGCCTTCGCGACGCTTCGGCGAAGCTCGCCGTAGCCTTGGCGGAGGCGGCCCACCCCCGCTCGCACTCGCGCCGCGCATGCGCGCGGCGCTCGGGCCGCAGGCGCTGCCGATAGAGCAACCGGAACCTTTCAACTTTTATTCGGCACGACCTAGTGCTCTGATCCCGGCAATGCCTTCCTGACCGCATCCAGCACGCCGTTGACGAATCCCACGGCCTCGTCGCCGCTGAACGTTCGCGCCAGCTCGAGGGCCTCGTTGATCACGACCTTGGGCGGGGTCTCCGGATGCGTCAGCAACTCGCAGACGGCCAGGCGCAGCACCAGCCGGTCGAGCACCGCCATCCGCTCGAGACGCCAGTTGTGCGCGTGCGCGACGAGCAGCTGGTCGATCGCGTCGACGCGCGCGAGCGTCTCCCGCACGAGGTCGTTCGCGAACTCGCGCAGGTCGTCGGTGAGCGCGTCATCCGGCTCGTCGCGCGTGTCGTCCAGGCTCGCCTCGCCGGATCGATCCAGCCGCCAGAAGGCGCCGATGGCCTCCTGCGGCCCCATGCGCCCGACTTCCGCCTGGTAGAGCATCTGCAGCGCCGACGCGCGCGCCAGCCGTCGGCCGGCGGCGTCCACGCGCGTCATGACGAGGCGAAGCCCGCCGGCCTCGTCTGGTGGAGGCGGCGAAACAACTGTGCCATCTCGATGGCGGCAGCCGCGGCTTCGAATCCCTTGTTGTCCCGGCCGCCGCCGGCGCGTTCCTCGGCCTGCTCCCAGCTGTCGGTCGTGAGGACGCCGAACGACATCGGCACGCCCGTGCCTCCCGACGCGTCCTGAATGCCGTGCGCCACCGACGTCGAGATGTACTCGAAGTGGGGCGTGGCGCCGCGGATGACGCATCCGAGGCAGATGACGGCGTCGAACTGCCCGGTCTCGGCGAGCGAGCGTGCCGCCTGCGGCAGCTCGAACGCTCCCGGCACGCTCACCACTTCCACGTCGGCGGCGCGCGCTCCGGCCTCCTGGAGCGCGCGTTGCGCGCCGTCGCGCAGCGATGTGGTGATCGCGTCGTTGAATCTGGAGAACACAATCGCAAAACGATAGCCGGACGCGCCCGAGAGAGGGCCAGCCGTGCCCCGGTCGTCGGTCCGCACGCTAGCTCCCCTTGAACACGGGCTTGCGCTTCTCGAGAAACGCCCGCGTCCCCTCGCGCATGTCGTCGGTGCTCGCCACGAGCCCGAAGAGCGTCGCCTCGAAGCGCAGCCCCTCGGCCATCGACATCTGCAGCCCCGTGTGCACGGCCTCGATGATGTAGCGCACGGCCACCGGCGGCTTGGCCGCCAGCAGGGCCGCGAGCGCCGCGACTTCGGCGCTCAAGTCGGCCGCAGGGACGACCCGATTGACGAGGCCCAGCCGATGCGCCTCTTGAGCGCTGATCGGCTGTCCGGTGAGGAGCAGCTCGAGGGCCCTGCCCGCGCCAATCAAGCGCGCGAGGCGCTGCGTGCCGCCGTAACCGGGAATGAGCCCCAGGTTGATCTCCGGTTGACCGAGCTTCGCGGTATCGGCCGCGATGCGGAGTGTGCAGGCCATCGCGAGCTCGCACCCGCCGCCGAGCGCGTAGCCGTTGATCGCCGCAATGGTCGGCTTGCCGAGATGCTCGATGAGATCGAAGACCTGCTGGCCCCGAATCGCGGTTTCGCGGCCGCTCGTCGGAGTCTGCTGGGCCAGCTCGTTGATGTCGGCCCCGGCGACGAACGCCTTCTCCCCCGCCCCCGTGATGACCACCACGCGCACGCCGTCATCGGCTCCAAGCGCCGTGAACGTCTGGAACATCTCGTCGAGCGTCTGCGAGCTCAGGGCGTTCAGGACGCCCGGACGGTTGAACGTCACGCGCGCGACGGCGTCGTCGCGGTCGACGAGGAGAGTCTTCAACGTGCTGGGATCGTGAGCGTCCATAGAGGAGCCAGGCCGAATCCCGAAGTATACCCCGTGGGTGAGGAGACGGAGACAACGGAGAAGATTCACCACGGAGGAACGGAGTGAACGGAGACGAACGGAGAGGGCCGGGTAGTTCGCAGCAGCACGGAACTGCTTGCGCCGCGCTACGCGCGGCGGAGTCGGCTCGGAGTACTGAGAATCGCAAGCACTGCTCGAACTCAGGTGTGCTTGCGATTCTCAGTACTCCGAGCCGACTCTAGCGCCGGCCGCTGGCCGGCGCGCAAGCAGTTGCAGCGTGACGGCCTCCGTTCGTCACCGTTCACTCCGTTCCTTCGTGTTGAGCCCGTTAACTCCGTCCCCTCCGACTCCTCAATCTTCGAGTCCTCGGATCTTGGACCCCTCAAACCACCGTAACTTCTTCACGATCGCTCTCAAGAGCAGTATCACCGCCACTCCAAGCGCCGCCCCGAGAGCATCGGCGAAGAGATCGCGCACGTCAGGCGTACGCTCGGGCGTGAACGACTGGTGCACCTCGTCGAAGGCACCGTACAGCGTCGACAGCAGCACGGCCATCGCCGCCTTCTCCATCGTCACCCGCGACAGGCGCGCTTCGGCGAGAGGAATCAGAAAGAGAACGCCGAGAACGGCGTAGACCAGCAAGTGCACCAGCTTGTCCCAGAAGTGCCCCGGCAGCTCGTCGCCCGGCACCGACGAGGCGAAGAAGATGAGGGCCATGTAGGCGCACGCCGGCACCCAGAGCAGCAGACGTTTCAAGGAATCGGCGCGGATGAAGGAGAGATCACAGAGGCAGCGGATACATCAGCCAGCCAAGGACCACGGCCGTCGCGACGAAGCTCGCGAACATGATCGCGGCGGTCCGGATCTGCTGGCGCGGGTCGTCGCGCATCAGCACCGCGAACACGATCGACACGAGGAACGCGAAGAGCACGAGCAGCAGGAAGTGGCTGGTCACTTGCGCTACTTTCTCCTCCATGGCGATGTCGAAGGCATCGAGAATGACGAGAAAGTTCAGGAGGCCCGGCGACGATGAGGAAGGTGTTGCCGTATTCGTAGGTCGTCGCCGTCACCAGGCCCGCCCCGGCGCCCAGCCATACGGGCCACCACCCACGGACCGCCCAGCCCGACGTCCGCGATCGCCGCGAGCGCGACGAGAGGTTCGGAGAACTCGAACGGAAAGATCCGGCCCTTGAGCATCAGGCCAATCGCGAACATCAGGCAGAGGACGACGAGGAAGACAGCGCCCTTCTGTCGGCGCCCGAGCCAGACGTGCGCGGCGCCCGGCACGGCCCAGGCCAGCACGCAGACGAGCGTCAGCGTCCCGGGCTCCGCCGACGGCGCGGGCGCTATCGGCCGTCGTCGTCTTTGTCGCCATCTCTAACCGGAGATCATATCGCACCGGCCGGGTGGCCGGCCGGACAGGGATCGGACGATGACCACGCCGGCCGCGAATCCCAGCGGGAGTCCGGTGAGCATGCGCTGGCATGTTCGACGTCTGAATCGTCGCCAGCCATTCGAGCGCGACGGTCGTCGCGATCGGCAGCGCGGCCAGCGCCGAGCAGCGTCCGCGCCGCGCGCGCGGAGAGCGCCCGCCGGCGGCGCGACGCGAGCGTCAGGCCGATCGCGCCGGACAAGATACAGGCCGAAGCACCGGGCGCAGACCGGCAGCTGCATTCCGGCGAGATGGAACGATCGTTCCGGGCGCTGGTGACAGACGAGCGACCCGGCCTGGTAGACCGCCAGCGTGAAGGCCGGCAGCCGTGCGCGCGACAGCGCCACCGGCGCGGTCAGGATCATCGTCACCCACGCCAGCGACGCGCAGGTCACGCCACGGCCAGGTTCACGCGCCTGGCCCCAGATTCACGATTCACGGCCTGCCCGTTCACGATTCACGGCTAACCCAATTCACGATTCACGGCCTGACCCCGGTCGGACCGAAGTGTGCCTCGTAGCGGGCGTGGAACTCGGCCCAGGTGAAGGCGTGGCTCTGCCCGCCGAGGTGCTCGAGGGCATAGGTGGCGGCCACGGCGCCCATGCGCGCGCAGACCTCGTGGTCGGCCAGTCGGCGACAACCCCTTCATGAAGCCGGCGCGGAACGCGTCGCCGACGCCGGTCGGATCGACGATCCGCGTCGGCGTCACCGCCGGCACGTCCTTCCGGCCGGCCGCGGTGTAAGATCGAACAGCCCTCCTCGCCTCGCGTCACGACGAGCGCCTGCGTGTGCTCGAGCAGCGACTCCTCGTCGACCGACGTCTTCTGGCGAATCAGCTCGAACTCGTAGTCGTTGCAGATGACGAGCGCCGAGCCCTCGAAGCCATCCTGGAGCTCCGGACCCGACATCCGCGCGCACTGCTGGCCGGGATCCCAGATGAACGGGATGCGCAGCGTGCGGCACTCTTCGGCGTACTGCACCATCGCGCCGGGATCGTTCGGGGAGATGATGGCCAGCCGGCAGCCCTCCATGCCGCGAAACGACAGCTCGCCGGCATTGGCCATCGCGCCGGTGTAGAACGACGCGATCTGGTTGCTCTCGGTGTCGGTGCTGCAGAAGAACGACGCCGTGAACTTGCCCGGCACCTCGCGCACGAGCGACGTGTCGACGCCCGCCGCCTCGAGCCAGCGGCGATAGTCGTCGAAGTCCTGCCCCGCCGTCGCCATCAGCCGCGGCTTCTCGCCGAGCAGCGCCAGCGTATACGCGATGTTCGGCGCGCAGCCCCCGCGCCGCTTGTCCATCGAATCGACGAGGAAGCTGAGGCTCACCCGCGACATGTGCTCGGGCAGGAAGTGCTCGGTGAACTTCCCGGGAAACGACATCAGGTAGTCGAACGCAATCGAACCGGTGACGACGATGCTCATAGTTGTTGGCTCAAGGCTCAGGGCTCAAGGCTCCAGGCTCTAGCCAAGATCTTCGAGTGCTCAGCTTCGAAGATCTTGCCTGAAGCCTTGAGCCCTGAGCCTTGAGCCTAAAATACTTCCCCACAATCGGCGCCAGCTCGCGCTTGACCTCGGCCGGCACGGCGTCGGGCCGGGTGATGATCGCGTACTTCAAGGCCGTCGCGCACTCGCAGGTGCGCTCGAAGGGCAGCGCGCCGACGGCGCCGGCGATGACCTGCTGTGCCATCTGCGCATTCTGCGTCAGGTTGGCGATGATCATCTCGACCGTGACGTGGTCGTGCTCGGGGTGCCAGCAGTCGTAGTCGGTCACGAGCGCGATCGTCGTGTAGCAGATCTCGGCCTCGCGGGCGAGCTTGGCCTCCTGCAGGTTGGTCATCCCGATGATGTCCATGCCCCACGAGCGATACAGCTTCGACTCGGCCAGGGTCGAGAACTGCGGCCCTTCCATGCACACGTAGGTCCCGCCCTTGTGCACGGTCGCGCCGGCCGTGCGCGCGGAGCCAAACGCCAGTTCGCTCAGCCGGGCGCAGAAGGGATGCGCGAACCCGACGTGCGCCACCAGCCCGCGCCCGAAGAAGGTCGAGATCCGCCCGCGCGTCCGATCGAGAAACTGGTCCGGGATGACGAGGTCCATCGGCTTGTATTCCTGCTTCAAGCTGCCGACGGCGCTCGCCGAGAGGATGTACTCGACGCCGAGCGTCTTGAACCCGTAGATGTTCGCCCGGAAGTTCAGCTC
The DNA here is from genome assembly GCA_963776315.1 of uncultured Acidobacteriota bacterium. GTDB lineage: Bacteria > Acidobacteriota > Vicinamibacteria > Vicinamibacterales > 2-12-FULL-66-21 > DATBJJ01. The sequence goes on along the minus strand of CAVZMJ010000014.1, from coordinate 294,655 downwards.
GGACGGCAGGAGCCGATGCCCGACGCCGTGCCGTGCGAGAAAGGCCACGCGCTTGCCGCGCAGCGTCCCGATGACGTAGGGAGCCGACGGCTCGCCAAACGGCGTCTGCACCCGCCGCTCCTCGCGGTCGGTGAGCTCCGCCATGTCGTACAGTCCGCTGCCGCCGATGATGCCGATCGTTATGGACATAGGCAATGCTGAGTCGACTGACGATGCTGACATGCTGAACACGTGAAGGCGTGAACGATGACATGGAGAAATGAACGAATAAGCCATCGTGACCAAGTGAGCATCGCGGAAGCTGGCAGCGGGAAGCTCGGAAGCACGTCCCTACAGCACGCGCTCGACGTGCTTGCGGCCGTTGACCTCGCGGATGTAGCCCGCCGCCACATCCGGGTCGTGCTCGAAGAATATCAAATACTCGCGCTCGATGGCTTCCCGCACGAACGTGCGCTTGAACTCGAGCGTCTCCATCGGATAGAGGTCGTAGCCCATGATCCACGCTTCGTCCACGTGGGCGGTCGTGGGCATCAGATCGGCGGCGAAGACCGCCGTCTCGCCTCCCGACTCGATGACGACGATCTGGTGATGCTTCGTGTGGCCGCCGGTCCGCACGACGCGGACGCCGGGCATGATCACGTCGTCACCGGCCACGAGGTCGAGCACGCCGGCATCGGCCAGCGGCACGAAATTCTCCTTCAGGTAGCTCGCCCGATTCCGCTCGTGCGCATGCGCCGCATCGTCCCACTCCGCCGTGCGCACGATGTAGCGCGCGCGGGGGAAGGCGGGAACGAGCGCCCCGGACGGGTCGCGCGCGGTGAAGCCGCCGGCGTGGTCGAAGTGCAGGTGCGGTCGCGAGCACGATGTCGATGGCGTCGCGGCTGACGCCGGCGTCGGCGAGCGAGTCGATCGAGGTTGCGCGATCGGTCGATGGCGTAGATCTCGACGCTCTTCGCGTCCATCTTGCCGCCGATGCCGGCGTCGATGAGGAGCGTCTTCTCGCCCTGGACCGTCTCCGACGAGGAGCGGACGCAGGCCGAGCCGGATGCGGTTCCTCTCGTCCGCCGGCGCGCGCTTCTCCCAGAGCGGCTTGGGCACGACGCCGAACATGGCGCCGCCGTCGAGGCGGAAGCTGCCATCCCAGAGCGGCGTCAGGGTGAGGTCGCCGAACTGCATAGTCGACTATCGGCTCTTACCTCCGGCGTTCGGTCTGCATTTCTCAATGCTCGCGGGGCCCCACCTCCCGCTCAGCATCTCGCGCGGACGACTTCGCGCCGCGCTCGGGCCGCAGGCGCTGCTGTCTATGCCCTGATCTCCTGAGCCTCTTTCAACTCCACCAGCACTCCATGCGCGCTCGCGGGATGGATGAACGCGACGAGCGATCCGTGGGCGCCCTCTCGGGGCGCCTCGTCGATGAGGCGCACGCCCTTGGCTTTCAGCTGCGCGAGCGTCGCTCCGGATGTCGGCGACGCGCAAGCGTGATGTGGTGAAGTCCCGGGCCGCGCTTCGCCACGTACTTCGCGATCGGCGAATCGTCCGCGGTGGCCTCGAGCAGCTCCAGCGCGGCCTCGCCAGCGGGGATGAAATGCGCCCGCACGCGCTGGGACGCGACCTCTTCGGGCGCCTCGATGTCGAGGCCGAGCGCGTCGCGGTAGAACGCCAGGGCCTCGTCGAGGTTCGAAACGGCAATCCCGACGTGGTCGATGACACCGCGGGTTCACGAGGTTCAGCGGGTTCACGAGGTTCGGCCACTGCTCTGCTCAGAATGCTGTCGACGGCCGAATACGGATCGACCTCGCGCGCAGCAATCTGGTCGAGCACCTGCTCGAACTCGCCGGCCTGGAGCACACGCCGCTCGACGTGCTGCATGAACCGTTGCGCGAGCTGTTCGCGCAGTCGCCATTCCGCGCGCGCGCGGCGACGGGTCCCCTGCGCCTGGGGCGACTGCGCGCGAAACCGGTCGATCGCCGCGAGGAGCTCCGCCACGCCCTTGCCGCTCGTGGCTTCGGTCTTGAGGATTGGCGGCCGCCACTCGCCGGGAGCAAACGTCTGCAGCGACAGCACGGTCTCGATCGAGGCGACCGCGCGGTCCGCGCCCTCGCGATCCGCCTTGTTGACGACGAAGATGTCGGCGATCTCCATGATCCCGGCCTTGAGCGCCTGGACCTCGTCGCCGCTGCCGGGCACGATCATCACGATCGAGATGTCGGCGGTGCGGACGATGTCGACTTCGTCCTGGCCGACGCCGACGGTCTCGATGAGGACGACGTCTTTGCCGGCGGCATCGAAGACGAGCGCGACTTCGCTCGTCGCCTGCGCCAGCCCGCCGAGGTGCCCGCGCGTGGCCATGCTGCGGATGAAGACACCGGCGTCGCCGGCGTGCGCCTGCATGCGGACGCGGTCGCCGAGAATCGCACCGCCGGTGAAGGGGCTGGTCGGATCGACGGCGACCACGCCGACCGTGCGTCCGGTCGTCGCGGATCGCGGTCGTCAGCTTGTCGACGAGGGTGCTCTTGCCGGCGCCCGGCGGGCCAGTCACGCCAATCAGGTAGGCGCGCCCGGTCTTCGCGAAGACGCGGCGGACGAGCTCGGCGCCGGCCGGCGACTCATCCTCGATGAGCGTGATGGCGCGGGCGATGGCGCGGGGATCGCCCGCGAGCACGCGGTCGGCAAGCGAGGGTTCGGTCACTGGGTCAGGAGCTGGCGCGCGATGACGAGCCGCTGGATTTCGCTCGTGCCTTCGCCGATCGTCAGCAGCTTGACGTCGCGGAAATACTTCTCCGCCGGATAGTCCTTCACGAAGCCGTAGCCGCCGTGGATCTGGACGCAGTCGTCTGCGGCCCTGACCGCGACTTCGCTCGCGAACAGCTTCGCCGTGGACGACTCGCGCGTGGTGCGCGCGCCCTGGTCGCGCAGATACGCCGCCCGATACGTCAGCAGGCGCGCGGCCTCGATTCGCGTGGCGTTGTCCGCCAGCTTCCACTGGATGGCCTGGAACTCGGCGATGGGCTGCCCGAACTGGCGGCGTTCCTTGGCGTAGTTGAGGGCGGCTTCGTACGCGCCCTGCGCCAGGCCGACCGAGAGCGCGGCAATCCCGATGCGGCCGCCGTCGAGCACCTGCAGCGTGTTGATGAACCCCTGCCCTTCCTCGCCGAGCAGCTGAGCCGACGGCACGTGGCAGTGGTCGAAGATGACCTCGCTCGTGTCGCTCGCGCGCATGCCGAGCTTGTTCTCTTTCTTGCCCGCCGACATCCCTGGCGTCCCGTGTTCGACGATGAAGGCCGAGATGCCGCGATGGCCCTTCGTCCGGTCCGTCACCGCGATGACGACCATCACGCCGCCGATCCGGCCGTGGGTGATGAAGGTCTTGGCGCCGTTGATCACCCAGCACTCGCCCTGACGGACGGCCGTCGTGCGCATGCCGGCCGCGTCGCTGCCGGCGCCGGCTTCGGTGAGGCCCCACGCCCCCCACACCTCGCCGCGGACGAGCCGCGGCAGGAACCGCTGCTTCTGCTCGCGGCTCCCGAACGTCGAGATGTGGGCCGAGCACAGACCGTTGTGCGCCGCGACGGAAAGCGCGACCGCGGGACACACGCGCGCCAGCTCTTCGATGCAGATGCAGTAGTCGACCGCCGACAGCGCGGCACCGCCGTACTCGTCCGGAAACTGGACGCCGGCGAGCCCGAGCGCGGCGAGCTTCGGGAGCAGATCGTCGGAAAACTTCTGCGCCTCGTCCCACTCCATCACGTGGGGACCAATCTCCGACTCCGCGAACTCGCGGACCGTCCGGCGCAGCAGCTCCTGCTCCTCAGTCGGGCGGAAGTCCATCAGGAGGGGAATGTATCACGGGGGGCGGCGGCTCGCGGCTCGCGGCTGGCTGCTGCAAAGGCCAGCGGACGGGCGATGTCTGGCTCGCGGCTTCGGCTCGCGGCTGGCGGTCGCACACTAGAGCTCGAAGTCGATTGATCAGCGAGCGAGTACCCGAGCACCGAGCCGCGAACCGCCAGCCGCCAATCTCGACTATCCTGAGCCATGTCGAATCGCCGCCCCTGCACGGGGCTCTTCCTTATCGCCCTCGTCCTCCTCGCACCACCGAGTGCATCGGCCGACATCACGGCGTTTCTTGGCACCACCCCCACGCCCGTCAATCGCGTGACGACGGGATTCGGCGTCGGCCTGGGTCTTGTGATCGTCGGGTTCGAGTTCGAGTACGGCCACGCGAGGGAGAACCTCGACGAGCTGGCGCCGAGCGTGCGGACCTACATGTTCAACGGGCTCCTGCAGACACCCGTGCCGATTGCGGGGATTCAGTTCTACGGCACAGCCGGGGGCGGGGTCTATCGCGAGACGCTCGACGAGATCTCGGACACGAATGTGGGGATCAACGTGGGCGGCGGCGTGAAGGTCAACCTCGCGGGCCCGCTGCGCCTGCGACTGGACTATCGGATCTTCACCCTGCAAGGGAGCCCGCGGCACTCGAAGCCGCAGCGCTTCTACGCGGGGGTGAATCTGAAGTTCTGAATGCGTCCGCCGCGACAAGGTCGAGCGGTGGACGCGAGGCAGGGCTCGATCGCCCTACCTCGTCCTTGGGAATCGCCCTTACCTTCCGCCACCAACCGGTGTCAGATTCAGCTTGTTGTAGCCGACGGCGAACGCCGCGGCCGCCTTCTTGAACATCTCGATCTCGGCCGATCCCGGCGTTCGTCCTCGGTCATCACTTTCTTCAGGAGCTCGAAAAGCTCGTACTCGGCATCCTTGACGGCGGGGTCGACGACGACCACGTACAGAGCGTTGCTGCCCATCAGCTCGGATGACTTGTAGACCTTGAAGCCCGTCATCTGCTCCTTGACGGCCTCGTCGGTCGCCTTGGCGACGGCGCCCTTCAATTTCGCGATGAGCTCTTCGAACGCGGCGGTCTGATCGGGTTTGATCTGGATCAGGAGGAGGCCGGCCTCAGTCGTGAACGAGACTTTCGCCGGCCCGGGCGACTGAGCTGCGGCCGGCGCAGCGGGCGTCTGAGCGAAGAGCGCCGCCGGGGCGAGCGCAACCATCAGAAGCATCGGGGCACAAGTCGTGAAGGGGCGACGCATTCAAACTCCTCCTTAGGCCAACACGGCAGGCCAACCCGAAATAGAGAAACGAACACCACAAAAACGGAATGGAAGACGGCCGTCAAACGGACCCGACACTTTACCGTACCCGCCGCCACACGGCCAGCGGCGAGGGACGGACGAATCATACGAAAACCTGCATGACGGCACTTATTGTGCGAAGTCATACGAAAACCTGCATGACTTCATTAGCAACAAGCATACCCTCGCGGGTCAGCCGGAGCTGCGGGCCCTCGCGGCGCAGCACGCCGGCCTCGACGAACGGCTGAAGATCGTCGCCGTACCGGGCCCAGACGTCAATGCCGTAACGACGGCCGACGGAATCGACATTTACGCCCTCGGTCAGCCGAAGACCGGTGAAGAGCGCGTCCTCGAGCCGCTCGTGGTCGGTCATGACCCGAAAGTCTACGGCAACCGGCTGCCCAGCCATGACCCGGGCGATGTACTCACCTGTCGGCGAGACATTCTTCCACCGCTCGCCGCCCCGCGTCGAATGCGCGCCGCATCCCAGCCCGAGCCACGCACCGTCGGTCCAGTACTTCACGTTATGGCGCGACTCGCGACCCGGCCGGCAGACGTTCGAAATCTCGTACTGCTGATAGCCGGCCGCATCGAGCGCCGCCAGGCCGCCCAGAGTACATCTCGGCCGCGTCCTCGTCAGGCGCCAGCGACCACCCCGCGCGCGCCATCTCTTCCTTGAGCGGCGCGTTGGGGTAGAGCTCGAGCAGGTACAGCGACACGTGGTCCGGGCCCGACCTCGATGAGCCGGTCGACGCTCTCCGACCAGTTGCCGGTCGTCTGCTCCGGCAGCCACATCATCAGGTCGAGGCTGATGTTGTCGAACCCCGCGGCACGGGCCTCGGCAACGCCGCCCGCGCCCGATCGGCCGAGTGCAACCGGCCGAGCCGCTTCAGCTCGACGTCCCGGAACGATTGGACACCGAAACTCACGCGATTGACGCCCGCCGCGCGAAACCCATCCATTCTTTGGACGTTCGAGGTCTCGGGATTGGTCTCGAGCGTGACCTCGGCGTCGGGCGTCACGCCCGAAGTCTCGCGGCAGGCATGCGATCAACCGGCCAATTTCCTCCGGCTCGAGGAGGGACGGCGTCCCGCCGCCGAAGTACACGGTATCCACGGGCTCGACCCGTCCCGCGCCTGACGAATCTCGCCGCTCGAGCGCCGCGACGTAGCGAGCCTTGAGGCCGCTCTCGAAGAGCCCCCGGTTGAAATTGCAGTAGTTGCAGATGGACGAGCAGAACGGGACGTGGAGGTAGAGGCCAAGCATGCACGAGCTTGAGCGCAGCTGCGCTACGACCCGCCTTGCCGCCGGACCAGCCGAGCTCGCCTCGTCCCGGGTGCTTCAGCTGGGCCCGGACTGGCCCCTTCGCCCGGGACGGCAGCCGGCCGCGTCTGCTCGCCGGTCACCTTCCAGAGGGCGATCAGATCGTCGACGCCCGCCGTTGGGCGGCAGCAGCCGGTAGTCGGCGCCGCCGTAGTCGATGAAGTCGCACATCTCGTGCATGCGCGAGTACATCCGGGAGCCGACCCGCACGCGCAGCGAATCGAGCGCCTCGATGTCGGGATTGTCTTCGTAGTTCGACGTGAAGATCGTCGTCAGCCGGTTGTTGTACCGGGAATTGACGATGAAGGTCATCGTCTCCTCGACCCACTCCGACGTCTTCTCCTTGCCGACATCGTCGAGCACCAGCAGCTGGACGGACACGAGCGGCTGGAGAATGTCCATCTCGGCGGTCTTCGTGACCGGATTGTAGGTGCTGCGAATCAAGCGCAGGAGGTCAGATACCTCGTAGAAGATACCCTCGCAGCCGTGGCCGAGCGCGGTCCTGAGAGCGGCCACCGCGAGGTGCGTCTTGCCGATCGCCGTGCGGGCCGATGAGGCAGAAGCCCTTGGGGCTGTTGGGGAAACGCTTCCGCGAAGCGGCGCACCGCGGTCACCGCGTTGGTGAGCTTCTCGTTCGGGTAGACCTGGAAGTTCTCGAAGTCGCAGCGCCGATAGCGCGCGGGAATCCTGGCCTCTTCGAACAACCGCCGGGTGTGCTCGTCCTGCCAGCACTCGCAGCGCACGACACGACGGACACCGTCGGTGTCGACCGGGCGCCAACGGGTGTCGTCACAGATGGGGCAGGACATGGCAATGCTGAATGCTGAATGCTGATGATGCTGAAGTGAAGCTCGAAGTGAAGGACGAACGGCTAATTGTAACTGATTCGAGCTTCACTTCAGCATTCGCATTCAGACTTCAGAATTGCTTTTGGCGCTCGTCCGCACCAGGTCCGTCGGCGACGATTTGACGAGCGCCGTACCCAGCCGTTGTTCCCAATCACCGATGCCGCGCGACAGCTCGCCCTTGACGAACTCCATGAACTCGTTGACCTCGTGCTGCATGGCCTCGATCTTCCGGCGCATGTTGAGGATGATCTCGACGCCGGCGAGGTTGACGCCGAGATCTCTCGTCAACGACAGAATGGTTTCGAGCTGCTCGAGATCGTCTTCCGAATAGAGGCGGGTGTTGCCTTCCGTGCGCGACGGGGCGAGCAGCCCCTCGCGCTCGTACAGCCGGAGTGTCTGCGGATGGATGCTGTACTTCTGCGCCACCGCGCTGATCATGTAATAGGCTTTGGCGCCGGTTTTCTTGGGCATCGTGAACCTGGCAGTCGGTCAGGCGTCGAGCTTGCCGAACCACCCGCTTCTGACGTCGTCCGACGTTGATCTGGGCGAACTCGCGCATCAATGCAACAGACCGCTCGTCGAGCCGCTGCGGCAGGACCAGCGTCACTTCGAACAGCAAGTCACCGCGCCCGCCGGTCGCGGTGACCAGGCCGCCGCCGTGGACTCGCAACCGCTGCCCCGCCTGGGTGCCTGGGGGAATCCGAAGCTTGACAGGTCCCTCGAGCGACGGCACGTCGACGCGCGCGCCGAGCGCCGCCTCGTGCACCGCCACCGGGAGCTCGCACACCAGATCGTCGCCTTCGCGCCGAAGCCACGGGTGGGGCTGGACATGAACCGTCACATACAAGTCGCCGGCGCGGCCGCCGTGCCGGCCAGCGTGTCCCATCTCCATGACGCGCAGCCGGCCGCCGTCGGTAATCCCTGCCGGCACCATGACGCTCGCCGCTTCTCCGCGAACACCGCGCCCCTGTCCCGCACAGACCGCGCAACGTTCGCGCGTCTGCCGCCCTTCGCCACCGCACGCCGCGCACGGCTTGGCGAACACCATGTGGCCGCGCGCCCAGCGGATCTGACCCGCACCGCGGCACTGCCGGCACTGCGCTTCGGCAATTGCCACCTGCCCCGCGCCGCCGCACGCACCACACACCACCTGACGCGTGACCAGGACCTGCCGCTCGACGCCGTGGACGGCGTCGGCGAACGACACGGTCAGCGACGTGTGCAGGTCTGCGCCAACTTCCGGACGCTCCAGCCCGCTGCCGGGTATCGGATGCAAGACGTCGGCGAAGAGCTCCGTGAATGTCGACGCCTGCGGTCCCCGTTTGGCGGCGGAGAAATCGAACTCCGCGAACATGAACGACGCCGATTCCACCCGCGGACCGCCGTGCTTCCCCGCCGTGTCGTACTGCCGCCGTCGATTGGGATCAACCAGCGTCTCGTACGCCTCGACAATCCGTTGAAACATCTCCTCGGCGGTCCGATCACCCGGGTTGACACCCGGATGGTGGCGGCGAGCCAGGCGGCGGTACGCCCGCTTGATGTCCGCCGTGCTCGCCTCCGGCGGCACGCCGAGGATGACGTAATAGTCCATGTGGCCAAGGCTCATTGGCTCAAGGCTCAAGGCTCTGGGAAGAGCTCTGATCCCATCGCTCGGCCACGCTCAAGGCTTCTTGCTAGAGCCCAGAGCCTAGAGCCTAGAGCCCCCGTCGTTACTTCTTCTCTTCTTCCACCACTTCGGCGTCGATGACGTCGCTGGTGTCGCGGCCGCCGCCACTCTCGGGGCCCGCGGGACCTCCCGGCTGACCACCGGGCGCTCCGCCGCCGCTCGCGCTCGCGGTGCGGTACATCGCTTCGGCCGCTTTGTGCTGGGCGGTATTCAGCGTTTCGAGCCGGCGCTTCATCTCGTCCACGTCGTTCTTCTCGATCGCCTTCTTGAGCTCCTCGATGGCCGATTCGATCGGCTGGCGGTCGGCGGCCGGCAGCTTGTCGCCGGCATCCTTGACCATCCGCTCCGCGGCGTACGCGGCCTGATCGGCCTGGTTGCGCGTCTCGATCTCTTCCTTGCGCTTGCGGTCTTCGTCCGCGTGCGACTCGGCCTCGCGCATCATCCGGTCGACCTCGTCCTTGTTGAGACCGCTCGACGCGGTGATCGTGATCTTCTGCTCCTTGCCGGTCGCCTTGTCGGTCGCCGTCACGTTGACGATGCCGTTGGCGTCGATGTCGAAGGTGACCTCGACCTGCGGTACGCCGCGGGGCGCCGCCGGCAGACCCGACAGGTGGAACTTCCCGAGCGTGCGGTTGTCGCGCGCCATGGGCCGCTCGCCCTGCAGCACGTGCACCTCGACGCTCGTCTGGTTGTCGGCCGCGGTCGAGAACGTCTCGCTCTTCTTCGTCGGAATCGTGGTGTTCCGCTGAATGAGCGTCGTCATCACGCCGCCAAGCGTTTCGATGCCGAGCGAGAGCGGCGTGACGTCGAGCAGGAGCAGGTCCTTGACCTCGCCGGCGAGCACGCCCGCCTGGACGGCCGCACCGATGGCCACGACCTCGTCAGGGTTGACGCCCTTGTGCGGTTCCTTGCCGAAGAGATCCTTGACGATCTGCTGCACCCGCGGGATTCGCGTCGAGCCACCGACGAGCACGACCTCGTCGATCTTCGACGAGTCGACGCCGGCATCGGCGAGCGCCTGCTTGGTCGGACCCACGGTCCTCTGCAGGAGATCGTCGACCAGTTGCTCGAATCGCGCCCGCGTGAGCTTCTTGACCATGTGCTTCGGACCGGTCGCGTCCGCCGTGATGAACGGCAGGTTGATCTCGGTCTCCATCACGGTCGAGAGCTCCATCTTGGCCTTCTCCGCCGATTCCTTCAGGCGCTGGAGCGCCATGCGGTCCTTGCCGAGATCGATCCCCTCGTCCTTCTTGAACTCCGCGATGATCCACTCGATGATGCGCTGGTCGAGGTTGTCGCCGCCGAGATGGGTGTCGCCGTTGGTCGCCTTGACCTCGACGACGCCCTCGCCGACTTCCAGAATGGAGATGTCGAACGTGCCGCCACCGAAGTCGTAGACGGCGATCGTCTCGTCCTTCTTCTTGTCGAGGCCGTAGGCCAACGCCGCCGCCGTCGGCTCGTTGACGATGCGCGCGACTTCGAGGCCGGCGATCTGGCCGGCGTCCTTGGTCGCCTGGCGCTGCGCGTCATTGAAGTACGCCGGGACGGTGATGACCGCCTTGGTCACCGGCTGACCGAGGTACTCCTCGGCGGCCTGCTTCAGCTTCTGCAGAATCATCGCGGAGATTTCCGGCGGCGGGTATTCCTTGCCGCCGGCCTTCACGCGCACGTCGCCGTTGCTGGCGCCGGCCACCGAGTACGGCACCATCTTCATCTCCTCGGAGACTTCGGCGAACTTGCGGCCCATGAAGCGCTTGATCGAGAACACGGTGTTCTCGGGGTTGGTCACGGCCTGGCGCTTCGCGACCTGGCCCACCAGGCGCTCGCCCGACTTGGTGAAGCCCACCACCGAGGGGGTGATGCGGCTGCCTTCGGGATTCGTGATGACGACCGGTTCGCCACCTTCCATGACCGCCACGACGGAGTTGGTGGTCCCGAGGTCGATTCCAATAATCTTGCTCATGTGCTCAGTTCCTCTCGTTCCCGCAGAGTGTGATCCGCGTGATCCGCGTGATCCGCGTCCCGTATCCAGCAGTTGTCAGTTCGGCTTGTGACCGGTTCAAGCTTTATAACATTGCTAATATATAATCTTAGTCCTTACGTGTCAACTATGGCTCGTTGATTCCCCGTAAGTCGGTGCTATACTGGGCCTTGCCAGCCCTCGCCTTCAATAGACCCAGTCGCGCCGCGGCCTTGAAGGTTCGATTACGCTCCAGAGGTCCCTATGTCCCGCCTGGCTCTCGTCGCTCCAATCCTCTTGTGGTTGGTCTGTGCTCCGGCTCCAGCGAGCGCGCAGGATGCCGTGGGCGAGTCTCCGGCGCACATCTCCGTCGTGGATGGTGCGGCCCTGCTCGAGCGTGACGGACGCTCCGAGTCGGCGCCGGCGTCGATGCCGCTCCTCGCCGGCGATCGCGTGCGGACGCAGAGCGGACGCGTCGAAATCCTCTTCAACGACGGCAGCACGCTCCATCTCGACTCGAATACCACGGTCGACTTTCAATCCGACGAGGTGATTCGGCTGCTCGACGGGCGCGTGCGCCTCAACATCGTCGCGCCGGCGGCGCGAATCGCAGCGTGGCCTACCGCGTCGATGCGCCGTCGGCGTGGGTGCAGATCGCGCGCTCGGGCGAATACCGGATCTCGGTGGTCGGCGGCGACGGCGCGGCGAAGTCGAGCTCGCGGTGCTGCGCGGCGCCGCCGACCTGGTCAACGAAGATGGCCGCACGACGCTCGGCGCCGGCGAGCGGGCGTTCGCCCGCGCCGGCGCGGGCCCGTCGCCGTCGTACGTCTTCAATTCGGCGTCGTGGGACACCTTCGATCGCTGGTCGGAAGCCCGGCGCGATTCGCGCCTGGGCGTGTCGGCTGAGTACCTGCCCGACACCGTGCAGACCTACGCGGCGACGTTCAATCGACTACGGCTACTGGCAGAACGAGCCGACCTACGGCTACGTCTGGTATCCGCGCGTGCGCGCTGGATGGCGGCCCTACTACTACGGCCGCTGGACGACGCTGCGGCCGTGGGGATGGACGTGGATTGGATCGGATCCCTGGGCCTGGCCGACGCACCACTACGGACGCTGGGGCTTCTCTGCGGGATCGCTGGTTCTGGATCCCCGGACGCACATGGGGACCGGCGTGGGTGTCCTGGGCGTATGCGCCGGGCTACGTGAGCTGGTGCCCGCTCGGCTGGAACAACCGCGCCGTGTTTGGTTTCAACGTCGGCGTGTATGGCGGCTATCGGTCGACCACTGGAACGCGTGGACGGTCGTGCCGCATCAGCGGCTTCGGCCGCGGCTACGTCAACGCGAACGTCGTCAACTCGACGCGGATCGACGTCCGCACGCGCAACTCGTTCGTCGTCCGCGATGCGGCGCCGGACCACGCTGGGTATGCCGTGCCGCGATCGAGCGCGCCGATTCGATCGGTCGGCGTGCGCGGGGTCCCGTCGAGCGGAGGAAAGCGGCCTACCGAGGATCGCGGAGCGCGCCTGGTGCAACGGCGTCGCCTGACGCCGATCGCCGCCGCCGCCTTCCGCAGCCGCCGGTCATCGTCAGCGTCCTTGAACGGCACCGGATATCCGGCGCCCGCTCGCGAGCCGCGATCGATGTCCACGCTGCCAGCGCCAACCCGTCAGGGCGTTTCACGCTCGCGCGACGCGGTCGCGCCTACCGCACCGGCTGGACGTCCGTACTCGGCCCCAGAGTCGCGACCCACCACCGCGCCCGCGGCGCCTTCTGACAACGAACGTCGAGCGGTGCCTCGTTACGTCGGGCCATCGGGGCCGGCCGATGGGTCGGCGACGCCGTCGAGGCGTGTGTATCAGACGACACCCGAGAGCAACTCGCCTGCATACTCGCCGGGTACGGCAGCCGGCCCGACGCGTACCGAGCGGTGCCGCGGAGCGAACGTCGCGACCTGTACACACCCTCGCCATCGTATGGCGCCGTGCCCGAACGAAGCGACCGAGGCTATCGCGCGGTGACGCCAGATGCGCCGGATCGCGGCCGGGCCATGCCGAGGTCGGCTCCCGATAACAGCGGGCCTCCCGCGGCTATGGCGCTCCGGAGGCCTATCGATCGCAGGCCGGGCCCGAGCGTAGGGCGCCGGCGCCCTCGGGCCCGCCGCCGCAATCGGCCGCACCGCCCCGTCCATCGGGGCCACCGTCCGGTTCGTCCGGGAGCGGGAATCCGCTCGCCGCGTCCGGTGGCGGGGAATCCCGCTCGCACGGCGGCGGACAGTCGTCGGGCCGCGCACGGTACGCGGCGAGGCGGGAGAGGATAGGACGTCATTTTGAGTTTCGCTCGCTCGTCGGCAGGCATCGTCGCGCTCTTCGTGCTCGCCGCGGGATTGGGAATCGCGACCGGGGTCATCTTCGCCTATGCCGGTGACCTCCCCCGCATCTCGGCCCTCGACGACTACGCGCCGAGCACGATCTCGCGCGTGTACGGCGCCCGCGGCGAAGTCGTCGGCGAATTCGCGATCGAACGGCGAGAAGTCATCCCCTACGAACGGATCTCTCCGTACCTCGAGCAGGCCATCCTCGCGGCCGAAGACGACGGGTTCTATCAGCACGTCGGGCTCAGCATCCCGCGCATCGTCGTCACGCTCATCAAGGACGTCATCCAGCGTCGCATGCACGGCGCGAGCACGCTGACCCAACAGCTCACCCGCAAGCTGTTCCTGACCGATGACAAGACACCGGAACGAAAAATCAAGGAAGCGATCCTCGCGATCCAGATCGAGAAGCGCTACACCAAGCGCGAGATCTTCACGCTCTACTGCAACCAGATGTATTTCGGGCACGGCGTCTACGGCGTCGAGGCGGCGTCGCGGCTCTACTTCGGCAAGTCGGCGAAGGACGTCTCGATCGAGGAGGCGGCCCTCATCGCCGGCATCCTCCAGGCCAACGTCCGCCAGAGCCCGTATGTGAATCGCGAGGCGGCGCTCCGGCGCCGCAACTACGCCCTCGGCCGGATGGCGGAGGTCGGCTACATCACGGCGGCGCAGGCGGAGGAACTGAAGAAGAAACCGATCGTGGTTCGCGCCGATCCCCCGGGACAGACGTCGTCGGCCGCACCCTACTTCCTCGAGGAAGTGCGCCGCGAGCTCGAGGGCCGATACGGCGCCAAGCAGCTCTACGAGAACGGCCTGTCGATTCAGACGGCGATCGATCTGCGGCTGCAGGAGGCCGCCACGCAGGCGCTCCACGACGGCCTGCGACGGATCGACAAGCGCCGCGGGTTCCGCAAGCCGCGGCGGAACGTCATCGCCGAGGGCCACACGATCGAATCGTTCCGGCAGCCGCGCTGGGACCGGCCGATGACCGCCGGTCAGATCGTCCCGGCCGTCGTGACGGCCGTCGACGGCGCGGCGATTCACCTGCGCGTCGGCGCGCTGCGCGTGACGATCGACCGCAAGGGCTATGCGTGGACCGGCAAGACGACTGCCGGCGGAGCTCGTGACGCGCGGCGATCTCGTCGAAACGCGGCTGCTGCCGACGGCCGATGGCGCGGCGCTGTCAACGGGCACGCTCGAGCAGGCGCCGGAGGTCGAAGGCGCCGTGCTCATCATCGACAACCGCACCGGCCAGATCCTGACGATGGTCGGCGGCTACAGCTTCGAACGGAGCAAGTTCAACCGCGCGACGCAGGCGTACCGGCAGGTGGGCTCGGCGTTCAAGCCGTTCGTCTACACCGCGGCGATCGACAGTGGCTACACACCGGTCTCGCTCCTGATGGACACGCCGGTCAGCTTCAACGGCGGGGCCGGGCAGCCCGCCTACACGCCGCTCAACTACGACCGCCAGTTCGAGGGCCCGATCACCTTGCGACGCGCGCTCGAGCAGTCGCGCAACATCCCGGCCGTTCGCGTCATGGATCAGCTCGGGCCCAACCAGGTGATTGCCTACGCCCGCCGGCTCGGCCTCGAGTCTCCGCTGCCGCCCTACCTGGCTGTCGCCCTCGGCGCCGCCGAGGCGACCCTCATCGAGATGACGAGTGCCTATTCCGTCTACCCGAATCAGGGCGTGCGCATGCGGCCGTATTCCGTCCTGAAGGTGAGCGATCGGGAAGGCAACGTGCTCGAGGAGAACCGGCCGGAGCCGAAGGACGCGATCCGCGCCGACACGGCCTACGTGATGACGAACCTGCTGCGCGGCGTCGTGCAGCGTGGCACCGCCGCCAAGGCCGCCGCCCTCAACTGGCCGATCGGCGGCAAGACCGGCACGACCGACGACTACACCGACGCCTGGTTCATCGGCTTCGACCCCGACATCACGATTGGCGTGTGGACGGGATACGACCAGAAGCGCACGATGGGTCGAGCCGGCACGGGCGCCGATCGGCCCTGCCCATCTGGATGGACATCATGAAGGCGTGGATCGCCACCCGCACCGAGCCGCCGACCTTCGAAGCGCCAGGCAACATCGTGTTCGTCTCCGTCGATCGCGGCTCAGGCAACCCCGCCCTCGAAGGCACGCCCGGCGCCATCACGGAGTCGTTCATCGCCGGCACCCAGCCGGGGTCGGGCTTCCGGCAGTAGCCAGCTCCCTTGTGTCCGCGGCTTGGCTGACGATGCGGCGAGATCAGCCCCCTGCGGCATCCTCCAGAAGGGCATCGAACGCTACGTTGGCCGGGCACACCGCGGCACGTGACCGTGCGCGCCGGAGTGACGAAGGCGGCTCGGCGCTCCACTTCGCGCCGTGGAAAAACGGCCCCTCCGCGGCTGACCTGACGATGCGGTGTCGGCTGGGGCGACTCGACCGCCGGTAAAGCATCGGTTCGGCAACGAGACCAAGTGACCGCTGGGGACGAAACAGCGCCGACGCCGATGGGGACCGCTCCGGACCGTTTTACCGGCTGCGCTGTCACGGCGCTCAAGTCGCGCCGATCCGCCTGCGTCACTCCGGCGGGGGTCGGTGCGTGCCAAACAAGCCTCCCACTCTCTGTGCTGCGATGTCGCAACCGAGGCTGGCTGGCCAGGGCCCTCGCCTCCGCAAATGCTTCGGCGGAGCTCGCCGTAGCCTGCGAAGGCGGCTGGAGCGAGCCGACGCGCTGCGGCATCGGAGCGCGGGAACTCATGAGTCAGACAGTGCTGTCGCCGGTGCGGGCCGGTCGGGTCGGGCCGACCTTGAGCGGCGTGACAGCGCAGCCCCTAAAACGGGCCCGGAGCGGTTCCGAGCGGCGGCGGCGCTGATTCGTCTCGGGGGCTCACTCCGCATCGTTGCCGAACCGATGCTTTACCGGCGCCCGGATCGCCCAAGCCGCCGCCGACATCGTGAGCACAGCCGCGCAGGGTCCGTTTTTCCACGCCGCGAAGTGGGAGGCCCGACCCGACCGGCCCGCACCGGCGTTCGCAGACTGCCTGTGCCAACGCTCGACTGTGGAAACCGGATACACGTGCGCGAGCTGGATTGGATCGTCGTAGACCGTCTCTACTCCTCGTCCGGCGCAGCCTGTCCCAGCGTCCCCGACGCCTTCTTCATCAGATACACCTTGATGAACCCATCGAGATCGCCGTCGAGCACGCGGGTCGGGTCGCCGACCTCTTCCTTCGTGCGGTGGTCCTTGACCATCTGATACGGGTGCAGCACGTAGCTGCGGATCTGGCTGCCGAAGGCGATGTCTTTCTTCTCGCCGCCGAGCCGGTCCAGATTCGCCTGCTGCTCTTTCATCTTCAGGTCGTAGAGCCGGGCCTTGAGGACGCGCATGGCGGAGTCGCGATTGCGGTGCTGCGAGCGCTCGTTCTGGCAGGACACGACGATGCCGGTCGGGAGATGGGTGAGGCGGACGGCGGAGTCCGTGACGTTGACGTGCTGGCCGCCGGCGCCGCTCGATCGATACGTGTCGATGCGCAGATCCTTGTCTTCGATCTCGATCTCGACGTCCTCTGGCAGCTCCGGCCACACGAACACCGACGCGAACGAGGTGTGACGGCGAGAGGCCTGATCGAACGGCGAGATGCGCACCAGCCGGTGCACGCCGGCCTCGGCCAGGAGCAGGCCGTAGGCGTACTCGCCCTGGACGATGAGGGTCGCGCTCTTGATGCCGGCCTCGTCTCCGGGCTGGAGGTCGATCACCTCGCGCTTGAAGCCGCGACGCTCGGTCCAGCGCAGATACATGCGCAGGAGCATCTCGGCCCAGTCCTGCGATTCGGTGCCGCCCGCGCCCGGGTGAATCGTGACGATCGCGTTCTTGCGATCGTGCTCGCCGCCCAGCATCTTCTTGGTCTCGCCGGCGTCGACCGCGGTCGAGAGCTCGTCGAGCGCGCGTCCGAGGTCGTCGGCGACCGGTTCGCCGGCCTCCGCCCACTCGACCAGCACGTGGAGGTCGTCGAGCCTGCGCTGCAGCGAATCGCGCAGCTGCACGTCCTCCTCGAGCCGGCGGCGGCGCTGCAGCACTTTCTGCGCGTTCGCCTGATCCTTCCAGAAATCAGGAGCGGCGACGCGTTCTTCTAATTTGGAGAGCTCGACCGCGGGACGAGCGACGTCAAAGATAGCTCCGCAGGTCGCCGGCGCGTCGCGCCAGATCCTCGTACCTGCGAAGCTGATCGTCGTTGTTGATGCTAGGCATACAAGTGTGGCTGTCAGGTATTGACGGTTTCACCACGATGTCACGATGACACGATGGACACGATGACGATTGGTGATCCCGGAATCATCGTGACCATCGTCCCATCGTGAACATCGTGGTGAAAGCGTGGGCCGTGACCGAACTTCTAATTGTACTTCAGCCCCACGGCATTCAGAATCGCCGAATCATCAAGGCGCCGGCAGTGAACGCCAGCGACAGCCATGCGATGAGGTCGCCGGCGCGCGTGTAGATCGTCCACGCTCGGATCAACCGGAGGTCGCCGACGAGCACGGTCTGCTCGAACAGATTCGACTTCCGCAGCACCCGCCCGTACGGGTCGACGAATCCGCTGACGCCGGTGTTCGCGGCGCGCGCGAGGTAGCGGCCGTTCTCGATCGCGCGCATCGCGGCCTGATCCCAGTGCTGGTATGCGGCCGACGACCGTCCGTACCACGCGTCGTTCGTGATCGTCGTCAGCAGCTCGCTCCCGTCGCGCACGAAGCGACGCATCAGGCTGCCATAGATGACCTCGTAGCAGATCGCCGTACTCACCCGGCGATCGCCGACCGGCAGCAGCACGGGACGGTCGCCCGGCGTGAAGTTCGATACCGCCTCGACGATCGGGCCGACGAAGAACAGCAGGCGCTGCAGCGGCACGTACTCCCCGAAGGGCACCAGGTGCATCTTGCGGTAGACGGGGCCGATCGAACCGTCGGGCTTGACGAGGAACGCGGCGTTGTAGAGGCGGTTGTCGAGCGCGTCTGGCGAGGCGTCCGGTCGCACGCGCTCGATCTGGTCGCTGCCGACGAGGAGCGTGGCGCCGGTCTCGCGCGCGAGGCGTCGAACCAGATGGCCGCGAAGATCCTCCTCGAAGTACACGGGAAAAGACGACTCCGGCCAGATGACGAACGTCGCGCCCTGCGCCATCGCCTGGCGCGTCATCGAGACATAGCGGCCGATGATCTCGTCGCGCAGCGCCGGATTCCACTTCTCATCCTGGGCGATGTTGCCCTGCACGACCGCCACGCGGATCGCCTCGCCAGACGCCGTGAGCGATCCTTCGGCGATCCGCCAGCGGCCCCACGCGGCAATGGCCGCTACGAGCGCCAGCACGACGACGGCCAGCGTCCATCGCTTCCGGCCGCCCGTATTCAAGATGACCAGCGCCGCGGCCGCCGACGAGAGCGCGAGCAGGAACGACAGACCGTAGACGCCGGTCACGCTCGCGAGTTGCGCGATCGGCAGCACGGTCACCTGGCTGTATCCAAGGAGTGCCCACGGGAAGCCGTCCCAGACGTACTGCCGGCCGAGCTCGCTCGCGACCCAGACCGGCGCCGCACACAGGACCGCGCCGTGGAGGCCAATCGTCGTCCGCAGCCGAGCGACGGCGACGGCGAACGCCGCGGGAAAGAGGGACAGATACGCGACGAGCAGCGCGGCGGCGAGGATGGCGACCGGCAGCGGCAAACCACCGAACGTCGTCATCGTCTCGACGAGCCAGTAGAGGGTGCCGGAGAAGTAGACGGCACCGGTCAGGAGGCCGAGGGCGAACGCGCTACGGGTCGTGCGCGGCGTGCCCGGACGCAACAGCGCGACCATGAGCGGAGTCAGGGCCATCCACGCGCACGCGGGATGGCCGTACTTCGGGAAGCTCAGCGACAGCAGGACGCCCGATAGAAGCGCTAGCGAAGAATCCAGGGCTGGAACTGTTCTTCCTTCTTGAGCCGGCCGGCGATCTGCTCGGCCTGCGAGCGGTCCTCGAACCTGCCGACCTGCACCTTGTAGTTCTGCACCGGCGCACCGGACTGAGGTGTGACGAGAAACGCCGGATAGCCCTTGGAGCTCAGACGCTGGACGACGGCGGTGGCGGCGCCACGATCCGTCAGCGCGACGACCTGCACGGCCCAGATGCCGGGCTGGGCGGGCCCGTTTGACGGCGACGGCGGCGCCGCCGTCGCCGAAGACGGTTTGGGCCCGTCAGTCTTCGCCGCGGGTGCCTGGCCTGACATCGGTCTTGGCTCCTCGGGCGCGGGCGTGGCTTCCTGGTCCCGGCGCCGCGTGAGCGTGTCTGAAGGCGGCTTGTCCCCGTCGAGTCGTTTCTGGTAGCTCAGCCCCTCAGCGGGCGCCGTTCCGTCCACGGGCTGCGGAGGAGACAGCGGCGGGTTCGGCGCGGCGACATTCGGTCCAGCCGCCGCGACCGTCGGCGTCGATCCGGCGCTCAACGCCTCGCCGCGGACGCCTCGTCCGACGAGCACGCCGCACAGGAAGATGACGACGGACACGACGGTCGTCGCCATGAAGAGAAACACGAGCTGCTTCCCGCTCAGCTGAATCTCGTGGAACCCGTCGTCTGAACCGTCGTGTGATAGGTCTGTCACAGCTGTGGTCCTCAGCGCTGCTTCCCGACCGAGCCAAGCAGGTTCAGCAGCTCGATTGGTAGTGGGAAAACGATCGTGGAGTTCTTTTCGGCCGCAATCTCGGTCAGCGTCTGCAGGTAGCGCAGCGTGATCGTGACCGGTTCCTGTGCGATGATTGTGGCCGCCTGGCCGAGCTTTTCCGAGGCCTCCAACTCGCCTTCCGCGTGGATGATTTTAGCACGCTTCTCGCGCTCGGCTTCGGCCTGGCGGGCCATCGCGCGCTGCATGTCGGGCGGCAGATCGACGTGTTTCACCTCGACCGACGACACCTTGATGCCCCAGACGTCGGTGCGCTGATCGAGAATGTGCTGCAGTTGCTGGTTGAGCTTTTCCCGCTGCGACAGGAGGTCGTCGAGCTCGACCTGTCCGAGCACGCTGCGCAGCGTCGTCTGCGCTAGCTGCGACGTCGCGTAATGGAAGCTCTCCACCTCGACGATCGCACGGCGCGGATCCATGACGCGGAAGTAGACGACGGCATTGACCTTCACCGACACGTTGTCGCGGGTGATCACGTCCTGCGGCGGCACGTCCATGACGATCGTGCGCAGGCTGACGCGCACCATGCGATCGATCGGCGCGAAGACCAGGACGATGCCCGGCCCTTTCGGCTCCGGCAGGAGCTTGCCGAGACGGAACACCACCGCGCGTTCGTACTCGTTCAGGATCTTGATCGAGCTGAAGAGATAGAACGCCACGATGGCGAGCCCGATGAGCAGTGGCGGTGCAAGCATCATGGGGTTGTTCCTTTACTCACGGGCCGCGTTCCCGCCGGCGAGCGGGAGGGCTGGCGCGATGCGATCCGACCGCACCGTCAGGACCAGCCCCTGGAGCCCGACCACCCGGACCATATCCCCAGCAGTTATCGGTTCGGTCGCCGTCGCAGTCCAGATCTCTCCGCGCGTCCTGACCCGGCCGGTCCCGCCCGGGTCAATCGATGTCAGGGCCAGCCCGGAGCTCTCGATCATCCCCGCCTCGCCCGTAATCGGCTGACTGCGCTGGGCTTTGACCGCCAGCTGCACCAGGAAGATCATGATCGCCGACAGCGTCAGCGTTACCGGGATGATGAGCCGCAACCCGACCTGCAGCTCGGGTAACGGTGAGTCCATCAGCAGAATCGACCCGAAGAACAGGCTGAGGATGCCGCCGACCGCAAGCAGACCGAAGCTCGTGACCTTGACCTCGAGGACGAGCAGGACGAGCCCGAAGAGGATCAGGAGGACGCCGACATAGCTGACCGGCAGCACCTGGAAGGCGAAGAACGCCAGCAGCAGGCAGATGCCGCCCGCAACGCCGGGCAGGATCGACCCCGGATTCCACAGTTCGACAGTGAGGCCAAGCGTGCCGAGCATCAGCAGGAGATACGCGATCTGCGGGTGGGCGACGGCGCTCAGGACTTTCTGCGCCCACGTCATGGTGACGGCTCGCCGCTCGGTGCCACTTGTGTGCAGCGTCTGACTGGCACCGTCGAATCGGTGGATCGTCCGGCCGTCGAGCTTCTTCAACAGGTCCGGCAGGTCCGTGGCGATGACGTCGATGAGCGGCGGATCGGCCGTCGCGGCTTCCTGTTCGGTGAACGTCCGGCTCTCGGTCACGGCCTGCTCAACCAGCGCGACGTTCCGCTTGCGCTGGGCGGCGATCGTGCGCGCGTATCCCGCGACGTCGGACGTCATCTTCTTTTCCATCGTGTCGTCGACCTTCTCACCGTCGCCCGACACCGGATGTGCGGCACCAATATGGGTGCCGGGAGACATCGCCGCGACGTCGGCGGCGATCGTGATGAGAAAGCCCGCCGATGCCGCGCGGCTTCCGGACGGTGACACGAAGACCACGACCGGCGTCTTCGACTGGATGATGGCCGTGTTGATGTCGCGCGTCGAGTCGACCAGACCGCCGGGAGTACGGAGCACGATGACCAGAAGATCCGCCTGCGCGGCATCGGCCTGGGCAATCGCGCGGCGGATGTAAGCGGTCGCGATCGGATGGATGATGCCGTCGACCTCGGCGGTGTAGACGATCGGCGTGCGTTGTGTGCCCTGAGCAAGGGGGCCCGCTCCAGTCGCGTGGAGTTCGAGCCAGGTCCCCTGGACGCCACTGAGACACAGAAGCAGCAGGCCGAGCGGAAAACAGGCCCTGGCGACGCACATGGCGTCCTCCTAACTGGATCGCTGGGGTCAGATCTCGATTTTCTGATCCAGCCGCTGCGGCCAAGGCCGGATCAGAAAATCGAGATCTGACCCCAGCCTACTTGATCTCCGACAGCAGTCGCTTGGCATCCGCCGACGACGGATCGAGCACGAGCGCCCGCTGAGCCTCGGCACGGGCGTTGGCGCTATCGCCGAGCTTCAGGTACGCCTCGGCCAGATACACGTGGGCCGGAGCGTGGTCCTCGCTCCAGATCGAAATCTTGAAGGCGTCGACGGCATCGGCGGGACGTCCCCCGCGCAGGTGGATCCGGCCGATGAGGAGATGCGCCTGCGCCTCGTACGGCGACAGGTAGACAGCCTTGCGCAGCTCGGCAAGCGCCTCGCGATCCTGCTCGCGCTCGAACAGGCGGCGGCCCTGTTCGAGGTGGAAGGTGGCGAGCTCGCGCTGCTCGCGCTGCGCCGAGCTGACGATCGTCTGATCGGCGCGCAGCGCCCAGGATCCCTCGGGGTCGAGCCGCATCCGCTCGAGGCCGGGAGGAACCGCCGTGCGGCTCTCCGCGGCGCGGCGGTCCAGTTCTTCGTATCGCGACGACAGCCGCCTGGCGAGATCGCGTTCTCGCGACGACTCGACCGTGCCGCCGGTCGCATTGAGGGCGACGGCCAGGACGTAATGCGCGTCGAGGTCGGCCGGATCGCGGCGCAGCGCCTCTCGCAGCCAGTAGAGCGCACCCTGGTAGTTGCGATCGGACGCGTACGCGTAGCCCAGATTGAACATGTAGTCCGGATCGGGGTCGGCGTCGGTTGCCTTGGTCAGATAGTACGCCGCGGTACCCGTCTGCGGGGTCGAGCCCCGGCGAATCACGAGGACGCCGAGGTTGTTGAGGACGGCAGCGGCGGCGTCCGGCGCCGCGGGTAACGGCTCCAGCAGCGCCCTCAGCACACCGAGGCTCTCGTCGTAGCGCTTCAGCTCGATGAGCGAGATGCCGGCGAAGAACCGCGCGTTGAACGACGACGGCGACGTGGGCGGTACGGCGCGGACCGCTTCGAGCGCGGCGAGATGGTCGGCCTGTTCGGTGCGGACCTCCCACAGCGCGAGGCGCGCGCGGTCGAACCCCGGCGAATCCCGGAGCGCCGCTTCGAGGAATGTCGCCTGCGACACGGGGCTCTCCGCCAGCAGTCCCTTGATGTAGTTCTCGAACGCGTCGAGCGGGGGATGCGGCGCGGGCGGACCAGGGGGCCGCGTACCTGCTGCGGCCGATGCGGCCGGCCAGCCGCTCCCCGAGGCGGTCGCCGAGCCGGTCGAAAATGGTGAAGAGCTCCGTGAGCTCGCCCCGCTCGGTGACCTCCGGCTGCATGCGCCCGGCGTCGAGGCGAATGCTCCGCGCCGTGACCGACAAGGTCGTGCCGTCGACTCGATAGGAGCCCACCACCACGTCGGCGGCGCCCACCAGCTGGCCCACCTTGATGATCGTCGCGCGACTGAGCGAACCGGACACCGGCAGATACAGCTGCTCGAACGCCCGCACCCGCTGCGACCGGACGATCGGCCCTGGTCCGCCCGCGCGCAAGCCGTCGGTCAGGAGGACCGCTGCCGCTTCGCTCAACCAGTGGAAGCGGGGCTCGTCGCGTGCGTTCTCGAACGGGACGACGAGCACTCGTGCCGACGCCGCGCCTGAGGCGATGCCCGTCGTTCCGGAGGTCTGCGCGGCAGCGCTCGTGACAGCGCCGCACACGGCCACGCTGGCCAGCAGCCCTCTGGTGATCCTCGTCATGCTGCCGCAGCCGGTTCACCGGCATTCGCGCCGCGGACCTCCACTTTCAAGCGACAACCCTTGCCACGACTGGTCGCGCGGCACTCGTGCACCTGGGCGTCGGCGGTCAGCGCGAAATGATGGAGCACCCGGGCAATCGCGGCTGCATAAAACCCGCAAAGCGGCACCTTGGTCGCTTCGCGAGTTTCGCAGAAGAGCGACCCCCGGAGATCGATAGACGCGGTGCCGCGTCTCAGCCTGACCTTGACGCGCGAACCGGGGTAAGTGGAGCGCACGAGTGCCCGCGCGGTCCGGAACGCGCCGCGCATCCGCAGAGCCGTCGGCAATGCGCGAATCACACGTCGCTCCAGCGCCGACATGCTGCTGACAGTCCAGTCGGCGGCATACTCGCCGGCGCAGTTCGTCGTCCGATTGTAGGCCTCGCCCTCGAGGCGCAGGAAGCTGAGCACGGCCGACAAGGGCGCCAGCCCGATGGTTCCCTCCCGGAGGCCAGGAACGGTCAGCCAGTTCTCGTAGAATTCGAGGCGATCGGGCAGCACGTCGGCGATCGCCTGATGCAGGCTCGCCACGAGTACTCGCCCGATTCTCGCGTCATCGCTCATCTGGACCCATGGGCGGTCACCAGGCTGAGCGCTGTCAGCCGAGATGACTTTGATATTGTGGAACTGTGACGATTGAACCGACGCCTGGCCAGCCGCTGGCGGCAGCCATCCTCACCGGCGGGCGGGCGTCGCGCATGGGTGGTGTACGCAAGGCGGCGCTCGTGATCGACGGCACGCCCATCATCGAGCGGCAGCTTTCGGTCCTCGGTCAGATCGCGGCCCCGGTGTTCCACGTGACCTCGGCCGGATGGCCCGCCGAGGCCGGGCTGCCGCTGGTGCGTGACGCCTTCCCGGATCACGGAGCACTCGGCGGCATCTACACGGCGATCATCACGTCGCCCCACGAGCGTACGCTGGTGGTCGCCTGCGACATGCCCTTCCTGAACCGGGCGCTGCTCGAGTACATGGCCGGCATCGACGCGGACCTCGTGATCCCCCGGACGTCGCGCGGCCACGAACCGCTCTGCGCCATCTACAGCCGCGCCTGCGCGGTGCCGATTCTCGAGCGTTTGAGGCGCGGCGAGCTCGAAGCGTCGCGGCTGCCGGAAGGGGTGAGGGTCGCGGAAGTGGGTCCCGAGACCCTGGCGGCGTACGACCCCGACGGTCTGCTGTTCGTGAACGTCAACACACCGCATGATTACGAACGCGCCAAGGAAGTGCCCAGAAAGCAATAGAGGAGCGATCGAAAACGTCACGTGATCGTATCATGGATGAACTTGGTCCATGATTCTACCCATCCAGCACGCCGTCCGACGCCTCATGAGCGACGCCGTGAGGCGTCTGTACGACATTCCCGCCGACGATCCCGTACTGGCGGCAATTTCAGTCGAGATTCCACCTCGCCGCGCCCTGGGCGATCTCTCGGTGCCCCTCGCGTTCGAGCTGGCGCGCCGCTTGCGCAAAGCCCCGCGCGCGATCGCACAGGAGATCGTACAGGCCCTCGGCCAGGTCAACGGATTCACCCGGATCGAGGCCGCTCCGAACGGCTACGTGAACTTCTTCCTCGATCGGCCAGCGCAGTTCCTGCACTGGCTGGCGCCCGACCCGTCGCGGCCATCTCCGTTCACCTCGAGCGTCACGGCCACAGCGCCGCTCAAGACCATCGTCGAGCACACCGCGATCAATCCGAACAAGGCCGCGCACATCGGGCACCTGCGCAACGCCGCGCTCGGTGACGCCTTCGGCCGGCTGCTGCGCTTCCTCGGCCGCGAGGTGGAAGTGCAGAACTACATCGACGACACCGGTGTGCAGGTCGCCGACGTCGCCGTGGGCTTCCGCGAGCTGGAACACAAGGGACTCGACGACGTCCGCACGATGGCCGACACCACCCGCTTCGACTACTACTGCTGGGACCTGTACGCCCGCGTCACGGAGTGGTACGAGGAGGACAAGGCCCGGCTCGCGATCCGGAAGGCCGCCCTGCACGATATCGAGCACGGCGGCAATCCCACGGCCGACCTCGCCACGTTCATCGCGGACCGCATCGTGCGCTGTCATCTCGAGACGATGCGGCGCCTGAACATCGGCTACGACCTGCTGACGTGGGAGGGAGACATCCTCCGGCTGCACTTCTGGTCGCACGCGTTCGAGTTCCTGAAGAAGACCGGTGCGGTCTTCCTGCAGACCGAGGGCCGCCTGAAGGGCTGCTGGGTGATGCGGATCGACGATGACGAAGGCGGAGGGGGGGAGGCCGACCCGGCAGAGACGGGCGCCGCTTCAGACGAGACCCCGGAGGGAGATGAACCAGCCAACGAGAATGCCCAGCGCGAAAAAGTCATCGTGCGCTCCGACGGCACGGTGACCTACGTCGGCAAGGACATGGCCTACCAGCTCTGGAAGTTCGGGCTGCTCGGCAAGGACTTCCACTACCGCGTGTTCACCGAACGGCCGGGGGAACCGCCGCTCTGGTCGACGACCTCCCTTCCGTCAGCCGCCAGCCCGAATCCGCCGGCGTTCGGACGGGCCTCCTGGGTCTGCAACGTCATCGACACCCGGCAGTCGTACCTGCAGAAGCTGCTGAAGCAGGCGCTCGCCGCGCTGGGGTACGCGGAACAGGCCGGGCACTCGGTCCACTATTCGTACGAGATGGTGGCGCTCTCGCACTCGACGGCGCGCGAGCTCGGCTACAGCATAGACGCCGAGGCGGACCGCCCGTTCGTCGAGGTCTCTGGACGCAAAGGCCTGGGGGTCAAGGCCGACGACTTGATCGATCGCCTGACCGGCAAGGCTGCGAGCGAAGTGTCGAAGCGCAATCCCGACCTCTCGCCCGATCAGGTGCGCCGCATCGCCGACGCGATCGCCATCGCGGCAGTGCGCTACTTCATGGTGAAGTTCTCGCGCGGCAAGGTCATCATCTTCGACATCGACGAGGCACTGAGCTTCGAAGGAGAGAGCGGCCCGTACCTTCAGTACGCCGTGGTGCGGGCCAACAACATCTTCAACAAGCTCAAGGACCGCGACGGCATCGACGAGGCGGGCGTGATCGCCGCGGTCGCGACCGCAGCGGCCGACCTCCTGACGGTCGACACCGACGAGGCGCTGGACCTCTGGGGACTCGTGCTCGAGGCGGCGCGCCTGGACGATGTCGTCGAGCAGGCGATTCGATCGCTGGAGCTGTCGGTGCTGGCGAAGTACGCATTCGGCCTGGCGCAATCGTTCAACGCGTTCTATCACCGCTATTCGATTCTCAACGAAGAGCGCGCGGACGCGCGCGCCTGGCGGGCGGCGGCGGTCGCGTACTACCGGGCGCAGCTCACCACGGCCCTCGAGCTCATGGGCGCGGACGTGCCGGAGAAGATGTAACAATGAGCTTCCGCCTGAGCAGGCTCCGCTGAAGCTGCGGCGGTCCGCCGGAGCCTTGGCGAAGGCGGAAGACGGAAGCCACGGGACAAACCTATGAAACCCACGATCGGCGTCACGCGGTGCAGCCGGCTGGACGACTACGTCGCGTCGGTCGAACAGGCCGGCGGGCGCGCCCGCGTCCTCGAGGTCAGCGACAGCCCGCGCAAGGTCGTCGACGAGATCGACGGCCTGCTGCTGACCGGCGGCGGAGACATCGACCCCGTGCTCTACGGCGACGAGCGGCACCCGACCGTCGAGGATGCCGAGCCGGGACGCGACGAGTTCGAAATCGATCTCGCCCGCCGCGCGATGGGGGCTGACCTCCCCCTCCTCGCCATCTGCCGCGGCGCCCAGGTCCTGAACGTCGCGGCCGGCGGCACGCTCGTCCAGGACATTCCGTCGGCCATCGACTCGACGCTCTCCCACAGCATCGTCGAGCCGAAGAGCGCCGAAGCACACGCCGTGCAGGTGACGCCTGGCTCGCGGCTCGAACGAGCGCTGGGGATCTCGGTCGACCGCGCCCATACCTGCCGCGTCAACAGCCGTCACCACCAGTCGGTCGGTCGCGTCGGCTCGGGCCTGATCTCGTCGGCCACGGCGCCCGACGGCGTGGTCGAGGCCATCGAGAAGCCCGACGCCGAGTTCTGCGTCGGCGTGCAGTGGCACCCGGAAAACTTCTGGCGCACGGGCGAGTTCGCGCCGCTCTTCAACACGTTCGTCAGCGCCGCGCGGGAGCACCTGAGCGCGCGCACGAGTTCCGCAGACTGAGTAGACCGGTTCTTGAGTCCAGAAGGCGGACGGAGGCAACGGGTTCAACACGAAGGACCGAAGTCACCGGAGACGAACGAAGGACCGGGCGCGCCGCGCGAAGCGCGGGTGTCATCGAGAGAGCGGCACAACTCAAAGCACTTCTGAATCGCACAGTGCTTTGAGTTGCGTCGCTCTCTCGATGCCACTCGCCGGCCATTCGGCCGGCGACGCGACCGGTCTGCTGGTCGACGCACCTCGACAGCCTTCGTACGTCTTCGTTCGTCTTCGTTGCTTCGTGTTGAATCCGTTGACTCCGTCCTCTCAAACGCGGCTGAACACTCCCAACGACTCGACGTGCGGCGTGTTCGGGAAGAGGTCGAACGCGCGCAGCGAATCGAGGCGGTATCCCCCGTCGAGCAGCCGGCGCGCGTCGCGCGCCATCGTCGCCGGATCGCACGAGACGTAGACGATCCGCGGTCGCTCCGAGCTTCAGGAGCGATGTCATCGCCTCGGTCGAGATTCCGGTACGGGGCGGATCGACGATGACCGTCGCAACGCGATGCGGCCGCGGGCGCCGGGACGCCAGGTAGCGCTCGACGCTGTCGAGGACGGTCGTCAGGGCGCCTTCGCTGCCACCGGCATGGCGCGCATTGCGTTCCAGATCGGCCCCGCTCATCCGATCGCCCTCGACCGCCACGATCTCCCTCCTGCCCGACGCCGCCAGCGCGACCGAGAACAGCCCGACGCCGGCGTAGAGGTCGAGCACCGGGCCGTCGGCCGTCACGGCGTCCATCACGGCGAGGACGAGCTCCGGCACGAGGAACCGGTTCGCCTGAAAGAACGACGCCGCGTGACGCCGGAGCTCGCCATCCAGCACGCGCCCGCGTGTCAGAACGCTCAGCGCGTCCGTCACTGCCGGATCGCCAGCCTCGAGGCTGCGGCCTCTGGCGTCCTGGACCGCGCACCCCATCAACCCGCTCGCGGCTGTGCACCTGCGTCAGCACGCCGTCTCCAATCGCGGTCACATCGTCGACGGCAACCGACAGCGCCCGCTGGCTGCCGTCCACGCTCTCGGTCAACTCGACCCAGTCGACGCGCGCGCCGGCGCCGACGAGGGTCGCGACCGCTGACGAGACCGCCTCGCGCGCCGCGTCGCTCACCTGCCCCGTTGCCGCGGCATCACACAGCGTGTGGGTGCCTTCGCGATAGAAGCCGACGCGGGTGCCGTCGACATGAAACCGCGCCCGCATGCGATAGCCGCGTTCCGGTGACGGCGCGACCGGAATCGGGCCCGTCGATCGGGATGCGTCCGAGGCGAAGAAACGCGTCGCGCACGATCTCGGCCTTGAGCGCGAGCTGGCGTGCATAGACGATGTGCGAATACACGCATCCGCCGCAGGCAGGATCGGCGAACGCGGCGCGGCGATCGGGCGACGCGTCCCGGACGTCGACGACCGACGCGAAGGCGAGCCGCCGCTCGGTCCGCTCGATGCGCGCGAGGACACGCTCGCCGGGCACGGCACCAGACACGAGCACGACCTGTCCGTCGTGCCGGGCGATCATCCGGCCGCCGGCCGCCGGCTTCTCGACCGCGAGCTCGACGTTCTGTCCTGGGGTCAGCACGTTACTGATCGCGACTCACTGGTAGCGAATCTGAGGCAGGCCCAGCGAGTCGCGGACGAGGCGCTCGAACGCCGCCTCGACGGCCTGCGCCCGCATCTCCGGCGACAGGCGCGAACCGAACGGCGCGAGCTCGGCTTCGGCCTCGCGCCGGGCGGTCGCGACCGATTGAGGATCGAGCTCGGCCGCCGCCGTCCGCACGAGGTCGCGATCGAGCTCGGCCAGCCGGTCGAGAATCGCCGTCCGCGCGTCGCCGCGCGACTTCTTCGATTCGCCCGACAACCGATCGATCTCGGCCGAGCAGGCCTTCGACGTGCTGCTCGAACGCCGGCGACCGTGGCACGCGGCTGCCCACCAGCCGCGCGACGACGCGCTCGAGGTGAGCCGTCAGCGCCGGCTTGCGCGCGGCGCTGGTGGCTTCGGCCTCGCCCTGTGCCTGGACGACGCCGACCGCCCGGCGCCAGTCGTCGAACAGGTCGAGGATGTCGCCCTCGCAGAACTCGACGCGCACCGGCCGCCGTCGCCGCGCCTCTTCGCCTCCAGGCGCTCGCAATACCGATCGATCCCGCGATAGGCCACGGTCAGCGGCACGCCGCGCTTGGCCCACCCGCACACCTGCTCGAACGCCGGTCCGACGATGCGCACGAGATGGCCGCCGTTCTTGCGACAGAGGTAGGATTCGAGCTCGCGGCAGTATTCAGAGAGGTCTGGCATCGACGCAGCAACAATCCTTCAAGAGACTCTGCGTGACCGTCGAACGTCATCACGATGGACACGATGAGCACGATGGACACGATGAAGATCCCATGTGGGCTTCATCGTGCTCATCGTGTCATCGTGGTCATTCGTGACGCGAACCGTCGTACTCGAATGGCGCTGCGCTATCCACGCGATCCCGCGCTCCCAGATGAGGCGCAATCCCTGCAGCGTCAGATCGGGCTCGACCCGTTGAATCGTCGTCGTCTCGTTCGACAGCACGCCGGCCATGCCGCCGGTCGCGATGCAGATCGCGCGATCGCCCGAGGGAAGCTCGGCGCGGATCCGCGTCACGATGCCGTCGACCATCGACACGTAGCCGAAGAACAGTCCCGCCTGCATCGACGTCACCGTCGTCTGGCCGATGATCGATGGCGGCTTGCGGACGTCGACGCGCGGCAGCCGCGCCGCGCGCTGAAACAGCGCGTCGGCGGAAATCCCGATGCCCGGACAGATGACGCCGCCGATGTACTCGCCGGCGGCGGAAATCACGTCGAACGTCGTCGCCGTGCCGAAATCGACGGCGATGATCGGCACGCGATCCGCGCGCCCGAACGTCTCGTACGCCGCCACGGCGTTGACGACGCGGTCGGCGCCGACGTCGGAGGGCGGCGTGTAGAGAATCGGCATGCCGGTGTTCGTCGCCGGGTCCACCGTCATCGGCGTCTGGCCGAAATACCGCTCGGCCATCTCCTGCATGGTGCCCGTCAGCGGCGGCACGACCGACGACAGGATGATGCCCCTGATGCGGTCCTTCGTCGAGCCCGCTCTGGCCGAAGAGCTGCGTGACGAGAATGCCGAGCTCGTCGGCCGTCCGCTCGCGCAGCGTCTGCAGCCGCCAGCTCTGGGTCAGCCGGTCACCGTCGAACACCCCGAGCACGATGTTGGTGTTGCCCACGTCAATGGCCAGTAGCATCGTCAGCAGTTCCAGAGAATGTCGTATCCCGTGTTATCCGAGCGTCCGTGCCGTGATCCGTGTTATCCGTGGCCCGTGTTGTCCGTGGTCCCGTATTGTCATCCGTGGCTCACTTCCAGACTACCTCACCCGCGATGACACGCTCCACCCGATTCCCCACCCTGACGAGCAGCGCGCCGTCGTCGGCGATGCCCGCGGCGATGCCGCTCGCGCGGCCGCGCGGTGTGTCGCACTCGACGATCGCGCCCACCGCGGACGGCGCCAGCCGCCGCCACCGGGCCAGAAGACCCGAGGCGTCGCCGCGGCCCAGCGGTTCGAGCTCGACGGCGAGCGCCGCCAGCACTTCGGCCAGCACGACTCCGGGCTCGACCGTGCGTCCGAGCTCGGTCTCGATCGACGATGCGCGATCGGCGAGGTCCGGCGGGTACGACGCCGGGCTGATATTGATGCCGATGCCCAGGATGACGTGCTGCAGGCCGTCGGTCGAAGACGACGCCTCCGCCAGCACGCCGGCCAGCTTGCGCCGGCGCGACGGTCCGCTCGAGCCTGGCGTAACGACGTCGTTCGGCCACTTGATCTCGAGCGGCAGGCCGGTCGCCGCGCGCATGCCCTCCGCGACGGCGACGCCGCCGGCGAGCGTCAGGAACGGTGCCGCGCGGGCATCGCGGATGATGATGGACAGGTAGAGGCCGGCGCCTGGCGGAGAGTACCAGCTGCGTCCGAGCCGGCCGCGACCCGACGTTTGCGCGGCGGCCACGACCGTCGTGCCCTCCGGCGCGCCTCGTTCGGCGTACGTGGCGGCGACATCGTTGGTCGAGGTCGTCTCGTGCAGGTAGTAGAGCGGATCGCCGAGCCGGCCGCGACGCGCGCCGACGGCGCGGAGCGCGTCGGCGAGGTCCTGCGGGAGCGCGTCAGGCATTTACTGGTGGCCCGTCTCAACCGAGTGTGCGGGATCCAAACAAGGCTTCGACCGCGTTCGCCGGGCTGCGACAACGGAGCGACCCGCCCTGGAATTCGAGCGCCACTCCATCTAGTGGCCGTCAGCGCGATCTCGAAGCTGAGATCGACGGCGGGTGCCGAGTGGGTCAACGCACCGACCGACACGTAGTCGGCTCCAGTCCGGGCGAGCTCGGGCATGCGCTCGAGCGTCACGCCTCCTGAGATTTCGATCTTTGCACGGCCCGCGATCCTGGCGACGGCCTGGTGGATCTGCTCGAGCGGCAGATTGTCGAGCAGGATGACGTCGGCGCCCGCGTCGATGGCCGCCTCGACATCGGCAAGGCTCTGCGCCTCGACCTCGACCAGCATCTCCTGCCGGGCGGCCTTCATCCGCCTGACGGCTTCGACGACGCCGCCCGCAAGCCGGACGTGGTTGTCCTTGATCAGGATGCCGTCGTCGAGGCCCGACCGATGGTTGCTGCCGCCGCCCGCGCGCACCGCATACTTCTCGAGCGCGCGCAGCGTCGGTGTCGTCTTGCGCGTGTCGAGCACGATAATCCGACCGTCGGCCGCGTCGACATAGCGCCGCGTCAGCGTGGCGATACCCGAGAGCCGCTGCAGGAAGTTGAGCGCCGTCCGTTCGGCAGTCAGCATCAGCGCAGCCGCGCCTTTGACCTCGGCGGCGACCGCACCAGCCTCGCAGCGATCGCCGTCGCGATCCCTGAGCGTGATGTGCACGGCGGGATCGAGCTGACGGAACGCCTCCGCCGCCACGTCGAGGCCCGCCAGGACGCACGGCGCCTTGACCACGATCGTGCCGTGCCCGCGGACGTCGGCAGGCACGGTGGCCTCCGTCGTGACGTCGCCCCACCCGAGGTCCTCCGCGAGCGCGCGACGGACGATCTGACGATAGACCGACGGATCGAGCGGTTCGAAAGGTATGGTTCTCATTCGGGCCGTCCGGGCACGCCCTCCGGCGGTGCCAGCTCGACGTCGACCTGAAGCACTTCGGAGACGAGCGTGTCGATCTGCTGAATCTGTCCCGAGGCGCGCAGGTCCTGCTCGATGTCGGGCAGCAGTTCCAGCTTGTTCTCGGGCGCGCGGATGACGACGCGTGCGACGGGCGTCTTGAGCTGCCGCTGCCCTTCCGACTTCTTCTTGCGAATGTCTCCGAGGATCTGCGCAGCCATCTGCAGCGCCAGCACGCCGCGGTCGTCCGCGCCGTTGGCCACCGACAGGATCTCGGTCTCGGTCGGCCACGTCGCCGTGTGGACCGAACCCGGCTGCCACCACGACCAGATCTCCTCGGTGGCAAATGGCAGGAAGGGCGCGAAGAGACGCAGCAAGACCGACAGCGACGTCAGGAGCGCCGTGTTGGCCGAGCCGGCGAGCGCCTCGCCGTGGTCGCCGTAGCGCCGCGATTTCACCAGCTCGAGGTAGTTGTCGCAGAAGAACCAGAAGAAGGTCTCCGTGCGCTCGAGCACGCGCGTGTACTGATAGCTCTCGAGATCGTCGGTCGACTCCCGCACGAGACGTGCGAGGTTCGTGAGCAGGCCGCGATCGACGCCCGAGGTAACCGCGCCGCGCGTTCCCGGCTTGGCGAGCACGAACTTCGACGCGTTGAGCAGCTTGATCGCGAGGCGGCGGCCGACCTTCATCTGCCCCGAGTCGAACGCCGTATCCGCGCCCGGACGGCCGCTCGCCGCCCAGTAGCGCACGCCGTCCGAGCCGTGCTCCTCGAGGAGCGCCAGCGGCGTGACGACGTTCCCCTTCGACTTCGACATCTTCTTGCGATCGGGATCGAGGACCCAGCCCGAAATCGCCGCGTTCTTCCACGGCAGCGAGCCGTGCTCGTACTCGGCGCGCAGCATGGTCGAGAACAGCCACGTCCGGATGATGTCGTGCGCCTGCGGCCGGACGTCCATCGGAAAGACGCGCGCGAAGAGATCGGGATCCTCGATCCACCCGCCGGCAATCTGCGGCGAGAGCGAAGAGGTCGCCCACGTGTCCATGATGTCCGGATCGCCGGAGAATCCGCCCGGCCGGTCGCGCTGGTCGGCGGTGTAACCCGTCGGGGACGTCAGTCGACGGGTCGATCGGCAGCCGATCCTCGGCGGGCAGGAGCCGGGCGTCGTGGTCGACGGTTCCGTCCTCGCGCACGCGATACCAGAGCGGGAACGGCACGCCGAAGAACCGCTGGCGGCTGACGCACCAGTCGCCGGCGAGCCCGTTGATCCAGTTCTCGAGCCGCGCCTGCATGTACGACGGGTGCCAGCCGAGCTCGCGGCCGCGGGCCAGCAGCGCCTCGCGCGCGTCCATCGTCTTGATGAACCACTGCCGGCTGGTCACGATCTCCAGCGGACGGTCGCCCTTCTCGTAGAACTTCACGGCGTGCGTGATCGGACGGGGCTCGCCGAGGAGGTCGCCGCTCTCGCGGAGAAGCTCGACCGTTCGCGCGCGGGCCTTGGACGCGGACAGCCCGGCGAGCTGATCGTAGTCCTGCTGCGCGCGCGCGGGATCGGTCGTCGACCAGCCCCCTCGCCCCACGTCACCGGCTTGAACGTGCCGTTCGCCTGGATGACCGCGCGGACCGGCAGGCCGAGCTCGCGCCACCAGACGACGTCGGTGATGTCGCCGAACGTGCAGATCATCGCGACACCGGTGCCCTTTTCCGGATCGGCGAGCGTGTGCGCGCGCAGCGGCACGCGCGCGCCGAAGAGCGGCGTCACGACCTCGGTGCCGAAGAGCGGCTGATAGCGCGGATCGTCGGGATGCGCGACGAGCGCGACGCACGCCGGAATCAGCTCGGGCCTCGTCGTGTCGATCTCGACGAAGTCGGCGACGAATCCGGCCTGGCAAAGCGGATGCGATGATAGGCGCCCGGCTGCTCGCGATCTTCGAGCTCGGCCTGCGCGACGGCCGTGCGGAAGTCGACGTCCCACAGCGTCGGCGCCTCGAGCTGATACGCGAGCCCGCGGCCGACGAGCCGGAGGAACGAGAGCTGCGACAACCGCTGCGCGCGGCGGCCGATCGTCGCGTAGGTCATCGACCAGTCGACCGACAGTCCCAGGTGGCGCCACAGCTTCTCGAACGCCTTCTCGTCCTCGGCCGTCAGCCGCGCGCACAGGTCGATGAAGTTCGGACGCGAGACGGGAATCGGCTGCTTGCCTGGTTTGTCCGGCGGCGCGAACGACGCGTCGAACGGCAGCGACGGATCGCAGCGCACGCCGAAGTAGTTCTGCACGCGGCGCTCGGTCGGCAGCCCGTTGTCGTCCCATCCCATCGGATAGAACACGGCCTTGCCGCGCATCCGCTGGAAGCGGGCGACGACGTCGGTATGCGTGTAGGAGAAGACGTGGCCGACGTGGAGCGAGCCGCTGACCGTCGGCGGCGGCGTGTCGATCGAATACACCTCACCGCGCGAGCGCGTGCGGTCGAACCGGTACAACTCGTCAGCGTCCCAGCGCTCGGTCCATTTCTGCTCGAGACCTTCGAGCGCCGGCTTGTCGGGAACTGCGATGGGACGGGACTCGTTCGACCGTCAGACATGAGGCAGCCATGAGACACGAATTCACCAGGTCGACGGACCAGTCGGAGACACTGACAGCACGGACAATTCGGACTCACCGGACATGCGTACGGACATTCTTGATCCGGTCGATTTCTTCGCGCACCAGGCGCTCGGCGGCGTCGAGCACGGCCGATCGCATCGACTCGTCGCCCATCCGGGCGATGCACCTTGCTGACGACCGCGTCGATCACGGCATCGGGCACGGCGTCGGGCAAAACGGCGGGCCACTCGCGGGACGGGGACTCGACGCGCCGTGGTGCACAGAGATGGCGCCTGCCCCTGCTCGGCGGCGAGCAGGGCGGCAAAGGCCTGATCCAGACTCACGGCGCTCAGGGAGCTCGAGGGGGTGGGCGCGCTGACGGCGTTCACGTGGGGCGCCGGACTCGCTGCTGTGCCTGTCGGCGGCGCCGGCGGCGGGACTGCCCGCGTCTCGTGCGTGACGCTCTCGACGCGGCTTCGGCGCCGACGGCGGATTCCAGCCGGTCAAGTCCATGTCGGCAAGGGGGGCGCGCGTGTCGGGCACCGCCTGCACGACCGTGAGGCCTGGCCTCGGAAGCGTGCCAGGCACCGGCGCGGCGGGCAGCGGATCGAGAATCGGGACCGACGCGCCCTTGCTGGCCAGGGCCGCGTCGAGCCGGTCGAAATAGTCTTCGAGCGAGCTCGCGGGCTCCGCAGGTGGTGCGCCCGACGCCGGTGGCGCGACCGCGTGCGCGGCTCTCCCGCCGGGGCCGGCTTCGCGCTTGCCCGCGAGCAGATCGCGCACCCGGCTGATGACCATCTGCGGCTCGAACGGCTTGACGAGCACGCCGTCGCAGCCGACCGCGCGCGCCCGGGCTTCGTCGATCGGCTCGAAGGCCCCGGTCAGCAGCAGCACCGGAATGTGCGCGAGCTCGGGGTCGCCCTTTGATGAACGCAGCCACTTCATACCCGTCCCGCTCGGGCATGCCGACGTCGGCGAGCACGATGTCCGGGCGATCCGTCTTCACGCGGTCGATCGCCTGCTGCCCGTCGCCGACGGCCAGGACCTGCACGTCCTCGTCGGCGAACGTCAGCTCGATCACGCGTTGAATGGTGACGCTGTCGTCAGCGAGCAGCAGCTTGGGATGCACTACAGCTCCACACGCGCGCGAACATGCGCGTTGATGAAATCGATGATTTGCTGCATCGGCGTCCCGGGCAGGAAGATGCCCTTCACGCCGATGCCCTGCAGCTTCGGGATGTCGACGTCCGGGATGATCCCGCCGACGACCACCAGCACATCGTCCAGCTTGCGTTCCTCGCAGCAGCTCCATCACGCGCGGGCAGATGTGCATGTGGGCGCCGGACAGAATCGACAACCCGATGACATCCGCGTCTTCCTGGAGAGCCGCCGCCACGATCTGCTCCGGCGTCTGGCGGAGGCCGGTGTAAATGACCTCCATCCCCGCGTCGCGGAGCGCGCGGGCGATCACCTTGGCCCCGCGATCGTGCCCGTCGAGGCCGGGCTTCGCGATAACGACACGGATTTTGCGCATTAATAGACTCAGGGCTCAGGGCTCAGGGCTCTCGGCTAGCAGCATTCAGATTCTGGTCGCGCGGCTGTGATCAGAATGCTTTCCTTGAGCCCTGAGCCCTGAGCCGTCTAAATGATTGGCACTTCCTCGTACTCGCCCCACACGGCCCGCAGCGCGTCGCACATCTCTCCGACCGTCGCATACGCGCGTACGCAGTCGAGCAGCGGATACATCGTATTGCCCTGGCCGCGCGCGGTCTCGGCGAGGGCGTCGAGCGAGCGGCGCACGCGATCGTTGTCGCGCGTCGCCCGCAGCTGCTCGAGCCGGCTCAACTGCGTCGTGGCGGTCGTCTCGTCGATGTAGAGAATCGGCATCGGCGGCTGGTCCGCCTGGACGAAGTCGTTGACCCCGACGATGACTTTCTCGCGGCGCTCGACGGCCTCCTGGAACCTGTACGAGGCCTCCGCGACTTCCTTCTGCGGGAACCCCTCCTCGATCGCCTCGACCATCCCGCCCATGCGATCGATGACCTCGAAGTACTCCTTCGCGCCGCGCTCCATGTCGAGCGTCAGCCGCTCGACGAAGTACGACCCGCCGAAGGGATCGACGGTGTTGGTCACGCCGCTCTCGTGGGCGATGATCTGCTGGGTCCGCAGGGCCAGCGTCGCCGCCTCGGCCGTCGGCAGCGCCAGCGCCTCGTCGAGCGAGTTGGTATGGAGCGAGTTGGTCCCGCCCATCACCGCCGCCAGCGCCTGCAGGGCCGTGCGGACGACGTTGTTGTACGGCTGCTGCGCGGTCAGCGAAACCCCGGCCGTCTGGGTGTGAAAGCGCAGCTTCCACGACCGCTCGTGACGGGCGTGGAACCGATCGCGCATCACCTCCGCCCAGAGCTTGCGCGCGGCGCGGAACTTCGCGATCTCCTCGAAGAAATCGCTGTGCGAATTGAAGAAGAACGAGATCCGCGGCGCGAAGTCGTCGACGTCGAGGCCCGCGTCGATGCCGTACTGCACGTATTCGATGCCATCGCGCAGCGTGAACGCCAGCTCCTGGAGTGCCGTCGAGCCCGCCTCGCGGATGTGATACCCGCTCACCGACACCGTGTTCCAGCGCGGCACTTCCTTCGAGCAGAACGCGAAGACGTCCGTGATGAGCCGCATCGACTCGCGTGGAGGGTAGATGTACTCCTTCTGCGCGATGAACTCCTTGAGGATGTCGTTCTGGATCGTGCCCGACAGCGTGTGCCAGTCCGCGCCCTGCTTCTCGGCGACGACGAGATACATCGCGAAGATCATCGACGCCGGCGAGTTGATCGTCATCGACGTCGTGATGTCGGCGAGCCTGATGCCGTCGAACAACCGCTCCATGTCGGCCAGCGAGACGATGCTGACGCCGCACTTGCCGACTTCGCCGAGCGACAGCTCGTGATCGGGGTCGCGGCCCATGAGCGTGGGCAGGTCGAAGGCGACGCTCAGTCCGGTGCCGCCCGCTTCGAGCAGCGTCTTGTAGCGGGCGTTGGTCTCCTCCGGCGTCCCGAACCCGGCAAACTGCCGCATCGTCCAGAGCTTGCCGCGATAGCCGGTCGGGTGGATGCCGCGCGTATAGGGAAAAGCCCCTGGGTGATTGAGATCGCGGGAAAAGGCGAAGTCCGTGAGGTCGTCGGGCGTGTACAGCCGGTCGATCGGGCGGCCGGAGATCGTCGTGAACGGCCCGCGCCGCTCAGGCGACTTCTTCAGCGTGGGTTCGAGTATCTCCCGCTCCCAGCGCTGCTTATCGGTCTCGGCCGTGACTTTCATGGACCAAGACATTATAGCCGTAGGAGATAGGAGCTGGGAGATAGGAGACAGGAGCAGGAGGTTGGGAGCGCCTGCGGCCCGAGCGCGGCGCGAGTCCGCCTTCGCCAAGGCTACGGCGAGACGGCGCCGAAGCTCGGAGAGCGTAGGCGGGTCGCCGCGCATTGAGGAATGCAGACAAATTCTCAAAAGACGAGCCGCGCGGTTCTCACCGCGCGGCTCGCGCATTCAACGACGCAACGGAACGTTACTGTTGACCCGCGCAGAGCGCCGAGACTCGCACCTGCACACTTCCCCGGCTCTGTGTCATCAGGTTGCGCAACGTCACACTCCACCCTACCTGGGTTCCGTCGGTGGAGACGACCGGTCCCGACGCAATCGGCGTCAGCCATATGGCGGTATTGGTCGATGTGGCTGGCTCGTAGCCCCCGCCCACAAGCACCTTCCCGGCCGGGCACCAGGCAATGACCGACGGAGCGGTTGCGTTCATGCCGACGGTCAGGGGAGGATCGTTCACGACCTGCACCTGCTCGTACCCCACGAGGCCGCCGGCCGGACCCGCGGGACCCGCAGGACCCTGACCACCAGGCAACCCCGGTGCGCCAGGAGCCCCCGGGGCCCCCTGAAGTCCCTGCGGCCCCATCGGCCCCACCGGTCCCACGGCACCCGCTGGACCCGCTGGACCCGCTGGCCCAACCGGACCTGCCGGCCCGGCCGCACCCGGGCTGCCCGCCGGACCTGCCGGGCCCGTCGCACCGGCAACGCCCGCGGGACCTTGCGGACCTGCAGGACCTTGCGGACCTGCAGGACCCGCCTCCCGCGTCGTCGCCCCTCCTCCACCAGCCGCAGCCTTGGTGACGTAGAACTCACCACGCTCGAAGTCGATATTCCCGCGCGCAACGGTAAAAAGATACGTCCCGTCCTCGACCCCCTTCGGGAAGCGCACGACGACTTCCGTGTCGCTCGAGCGCAGGACCTTCATGCGTTCCGTTTCGCAGAATACCGTCGGCGGCTTCTTGCCGAAATACAGCCCGCGCAACGTGACCGTTTCCTTTTCGACATCGACGAACGCGGCGGTGATCACGAGCTCCTTCCACCGATCGATATCGTCAATGCGGTTGTGACTCGCCTGCGCGCTCAGCTCCTGCTCCTCGCCGGCAGCGATCGCCGCCTGCGCACCCCTCGCGGCGCACATAATCATCACCGCGCACGCGGCGAACGTGTAGACCCTTCTCTTCATGACTGACTCCTCCCCGTTCCCAGACAGGAGCAATCAACAGACCAGCGAGCTCAGCCGTCACTAATCCATATACCATCAACCACTTACAATCCGATTACGACCGTGAAATCGCGTAAAGTGGCGGGCAAAGTGGTGCAGGACGAGACACTCGGGCTGAATTCTGAATCGTCGAGGTGGACGCGGGCTCTGGGCTCCAGGCTCTAGGCTCTCGGCAAGAACTTCGAGCAAGTGGTCGAAGGTTTTGCTAAAGCCTAAAGCCAAGAGACTAGAACCGCTTTTCTAGAACCGCATTTCTTGACTTCCCCGTTTCCATCAACGTACCTTGGTCCGTTTGCGTTTTCGGCGGTCCGGCGTTTCGTCGGGTGACCGCGTTCGAGGGGACAATCCAATGGAAGGCGGCGGCAGCATCTTCAACGCAATGCTCCAGGAGTTCGACGGAGCGGCGCGCCTGTTGGGGCTCGACCCGGGCATCTGGAAAATCCTCACGAACCCCAAGCGCCAGATCATCGTCTCGTGTCCGATTCAGATGGACAACGGCGAGATCGAGGTCTTTACCGGGTATCGCGTGCAGTACAACATCACGCTCGGGCCGGCCAAGGGCGGCATCCGATATCACCCCGACGTCAGCCTCGACGAGGTGACGGCGCTCGCCGCGTGGATGACCTGGAAGTGCGCGGTCGCGCACGTCCCGTTCGGCGGCGGCAAAGGCGGCGTCGTGTGTGACCCGACCCGCATGTCGCGCCGCGAGCTCGAGGCCCTCACGCGACGATACGTCGCCGAAATCATCGACGCCATCGGACCCGAGAAAGACGTTCCCGCGCCGGACGTCAACACCAACGATCAGGTGATGGCGTGGGTCATGGACACCTACAGCATGCACGTCGGCCACACCTCGACGGCGGTCGTCACCGGCAAGCCGATCGAGATGGGTGGATCGCTCGGACGACGCGAGGCGACGGGACGTGGGGTGATGATCGTCGCCCGCGAGGCGGCCAAGCATCTCGGCCTCGACATCTCGCGCATGACCGTGGCCGTGCAGGGATTCGGCAACGTCGGGCTCGGTCTCGGCGGATCTCATCTCGAAGCTCGGAGCGAAGGTGGTCGCCGTGACGGACTGGAAGGGCGGCGTGCAGAATCCCGCCGGCCTCGACATCACACAGATGATCGAATACGCGAAGCAGCACAAGACGATCGACGGCTTCCCGGGCGGCGAGCCGATCGAGAACGACCAGCTGTTCTCACTCGACGTCGACGTGCTCGTGCCTGCCGCGCTCGAGAACCAGATCACCGAAGAGAACGCGTCGGTGATCAAGGCCAAGATCGTCGCCGAGGGCGCCAACGGCCCGACCACCCCGGGCGCCCATCGCCAGCTGCACGAGCGGGGTATCTTCGTGATTCCAGACATCCTGGCCAACGCCGGCGGCGTCACGACGTCCTATTTCGAATGGGTCCAGGATCGGCACGGGTACTTCTGGGAAGAACAGGAAGTGAACAAGCGGCTCGAAGCGAAGATGATGGAAGCCTTCCACGACGTGCTGCAGACGTCGATCAGGTACAAGACCGACATGCGAACGGCGGCCTACATCGTCGCGATCAGCCGCGTGGCGACAGTCACGAAGATGCGCGGGATGTACGCGTGACAGCTCCCAGCTGCCAGCTTCCAGCTTCCAGTTCCAATTACAAGATAGCTGGGAGCTGGAAGCTGGAAGCTGATCATTTGACCCGGAACGCCACGATGTCCCGGGCCGTGCCCGCTTCCGCCTTGGCACTGAGCTCGAGGAGATACTCACCCGCCGCCAGGGAGGCGAACGCCAGTTCCATCTCCGCGCCACCGCCGTCAGTTGCCTGCACGGGCACGTCGAACATGGCGGTGCCGGTGCGGTTCAGGAGCCGCGCCGTTAGGTCAGGGGAGACACTCCCCGGTCCGTACGCATCGACGCGGACGAGGAGCCGCTCCGTGCGACTGAAGGTTCGGTCGCTCGACGGCGGTGCGGCGGGATTCGCCTTGAGCGCCTGGACGTCGCGCGGCGTGCGCGCGCGGAACAGGCGGGGCGTGCCGAGCAAGACCTGCGGCACCGTGTAGTCCGGGACGGTGACGTCGCTCGTCGACGAGTCCATCACCTGGCCCGATGCGTTCTGCACCGACACGCGCAACTGCATCCGCCCGGGCGGGACCTCAAATGTTGCGCTCACCGGTCCGACGGCGCCGACAGGTGTGCCGGTCGCCGCTGACGGCGCCGCGGAGCCACCCTGCTCGGGCACTCGTCCGCGGAACAGGGGTCGACCGTCAGGCGCCAGAGCGATCAGCGTCACGTACGAGACACCCTCCTCGCCAGGACGGCGATCGCCAGGCGCCGGCGGAATCGGTTCCCAGGCGAAGGTGACCTTCGACTTTCCGCTCGCGCCGCGCTGCGTGCCGATCCAGAACCTCGCCGGGCGTCCACGGGGCGGCTCCGCGAGCGTCGCCAGCGCGGCGGTGACCGCTGCGGGCGCCTCGACGCGCGGCGTAGCGGCGAGTGCGGCATCCTCCGCGGTGTACGCCCAATAGCCCTTGCGGGAGCGCACGTCGACGCCCTTGCGCGTGACATCGACATCAATCTTGTGAAACTTGCCGTCGGTCGGTGCCTGCGCGGAGTTGTAGCCGATCAGGTAGTAGCCGCTCGCGTCGCGGATGATCTGCCGCAGCCCCTTCGAGAGGTCGTTGCTGTTGACGATGGCCCGGCCGTCGGTGTTCTCGGCGAGCGCGCGGAGCGTGTCGAGGGACGCTTCGAGATGCTTCCGGTCGACCTGGAGGCCGATGCCCCCGCCCTGGTTGATGTCGTACTCGAAGGCGGCCAGCCCCCTGGGATCGAGCGCGTAGATAGAGGTGTTGTTCCGGTTCATCTCCGTGAAGATGAGGCTCAAATCCGAGACCATGTCGACCGTCGCGGACCACTCCGCCCGGTCGCTGTTCTGCACGGACGTACCGCGTGTGGAGTTCCCGATGCCCGGCATTGCAGCCACGGGGTCGTTCAACTGTGGCGGCAGGATGGTCGTGAACCCCTCGCTCACGTAGATGATCGACTTGCGTCCCTCGCGCAGCCCCCCCAGGCGAACGGCCGCGCCTTTGAGCGCGGTCATCACGACCTGGTTGCGAACCATCTCGACGGTCGAAGCGGGGTAGTACGCGTAGCGCTCCTCGAACTCGTTCCGCGGCCTGTAGTCGAACCGCCGGCCCTCGAAGTGCTCGATGGCGCTGATCAGAATCGACCGGTTACGGGTGAACGTCAGACCGGTAATCGGCGTCAGCGGATACATGATGGCGACCATGTCCGCGGGCGCCAGGTCGTTCTGAATGAAGTCGATGAGCGGCTTGCGGACCGACATGTCGTTTCCGCGACGCACGTGGTAGTCGTCCAGCAGAATGATGAAGAGGCGCACGTCCGAACGCTGGGCTTCGCGCCGCTCCTCGTCGATCGAGTGGATCTCGCGCGCCGGGGGACCGTCGATCTGCTGTTCCAGCGGATCGATCTTGATGACCGAGAACGACTCGATGGCTTGCGGCTTCCCGTCTTCCTTGATCTTGAACTCTTCCTGCTTGAGGTCGAGCACGGGATTCCCCTGCCGGTCGCTCACAATCGCGTCGACCCTGACGTAGTTGATCCCGGTCCTGATGCGTGGAGGAGGCTGCTGGTCCTGCTCCTTGGCTTGGGACGGCGGCGCGGGCGA
Source organism: uncultured Acidobacteriota bacterium (assembly GCA_963776315.1). Taxonomy (GTDB): domain Bacteria; phylum Acidobacteriota; class Vicinamibacteria; order Vicinamibacterales; family 2-12-FULL-66-21; genus DATBJJ01. The sequence goes on along the minus strand of CAVZMJ010000014.1, from coordinate 250,557 downwards.
GGTCGTGGCTGGTGGCTGCTGAGCCGGCGGTGGCTGCTGAGCCGATGGCTGGGCCTGCCGCGCTGACGGCTGCGCGCCTGTGATCAGCGCTACCATCAGACCGACACCGACGAGCAAACCGATCTTGGCGGCGGGGGCGACGAAAAGACGCCTGGTGAGCGCAGTGTGTCGCATAAGGCTCCGGTGCACGAGTTTAGACGTCCTGAAGCGCCGGCCGGCTCGCTTCGCCAATGATAACATCGCGGTCGTGAGCGAAGACACCATCGAACACGCCCAGCCCCTCACCGTTCTCGCCGAGGACGAGACGATCTTCCGCGACAGCGTGCGGGCCTTTGCCGAGGCGCAGGTCCGGCCGCTCGTGCGTGAGATGGACGAGCACGCAAAGATTCCGCGAACGCTCGTCGACCAGCTCTTCGACCTCGGCGTGATGGGGATCGAGATTCCCGAGGCCTACGGCGGCGCGGGCGGCCGCTTCTTTCATGCCGTGCTGGCGGTCGAGGAGCTCTCGCGGGTCGACCCCTCGATCGGCGTGCTGGTGGACGTCCAGAACACGCTCGTCGTCAACGCCGTGATGCGCTTCGGTCACGAGGACATCAGGCGCCGGTGGCTCCCCGCGCTCGCATCGGCCACAGTCGGGGCGTACGCGCTCTCCGAGGCCGGATCCGGCAGCGATGCCTTCGCCCTCGCCACGCGCGCGACGGAGGACGGCGACGCGTACGTCCTGACGGGCCGGAAGCTCTGGATCACCAACGGCAACGAAGCCAACCTGTTCATCGTCTTCGCGACGGTCAACCCCGAGGCAGGATATCGCGGCATCACGGCTTTTCTGGTCGAGCGCGGGACCGCCGGCTTCTCGGTCGGCAAGAAGGAGGACAAGCTGGGCATTCGCGCCAGCAGCACCTGCGAGCTCATCTTCGAGGAGTGCCGCATACCGAAGGCGCAGGTTCTTGGCGACGTCGGCAAGGGCTACAAGGCCGCCATCGAAACACTGAACGAAGGCCGCATCGGCATCGGCGCCCAGATGATCGGGCTGGCGCGGGGCGCACTGGAGCACGCAATCAAATACACGAAGGAGCGCAAGCAGTTCGGCAAGGCGATTGCCGACTTTCAGGGCGTGCAGTTCCAGATCGCGCGGGCCGCGATGGAGATCGAAGCGGCGAAGCTGACCGTCTACAACGCCGCGCGTCTTCGCGACGCCGGCCGGCCGTTCCTGACCGAAGCGGCGATCTGCAAGATCTTCTCGTCGGAAGTCGCCGAGCGCGTGGCATCGCTCGCCGTCAACCTGCTCGGCGGCAACGGATTCGTCAAGGAGTATCCCGTCGAGAAGCTCTTCCGCGACGCGAAGATCGGTCAAATCTACGAGGGAACCTCAAACCTGCAGCTCCAGACGATTGCCAAGCAGATTCTGGGCTAGACGTTCGCTCACCGCACTCTCCGTCATCGTGCTCGCCGGCGTCGCCACCTGGCTCGTCCACGGCACCACTCTGCACTACGGCTTCGACTACGACGACTACCATTTCCTGCGGCCCTACACGCCTGCCGAGGTCCTGGCGACGTTTCACGGACCCTGGGATCTCACGGGCATCGAGGCCAAGTTCTACCGTCCGCTGACGGTCGTCCTCTACGCCGTCCGGTTCTGGCTGTTCGGCCTCAACGCCACCGCCTATCACGCCGTCTCGCTGACGCTCTTCGCCGGCGTCGCCAGCCTCACAGGATGGCTCGTGTATCGATTGACCGCGCGCGCCGTCGCGGCGGCGATGGCTGTCCTGCTGGTTGTCGCCCATCCGGCCATGCCGTACTCGCTCGTCGCGTGGGTCACCAACCAGATGCACCTGGCTCAGACGCTCATCGCGCTGAGCGCCTTCCTGTGGTGGCACGCGGTGCGCACGCGGCCGGTGGTCTGGTGGCTGCCGTTGCTCGTCTTCGGCATCGCGGCGTTCATGGTCAAGGAAGACGGCCTCATGCTGCTGCCCGCGATCGTCATCGTCCATGCGATCGCGCGGCGCGTGGCCGAACCAGAGCTGCAGCCGGTGCCGTGGGTCTTCGCAAGCCTGTCGGGTCTGCTCGTCGTGGGTCTGCTGGCGTGGCGTTCGACCGTGCTCGGAGAGCTTGGAGGCTACGGCCGGCCGACGTACCACGCGGCCTGGATCCATTACACGCGGGGACTGACGGGGGTGTTCAGGCTGATGCCCGCCGACCGTCCCTGGCAGCCGGTCGCGAGCTGGGTTGCGACGCTGCTGCCGATCGTGACGCTCCTCGCGTGGCGCTGGATTTCACGAGGCGCCCGCGTTTGCCTGCTCGCCGGTGTGGCGATCGCTGTCCTTTTCAATCTGCCGTTCATCTTCATCACGAAAGCCGAGCAGATGCACCTCGTGGGGATCGGTGCGACGATCACGCTCGCCGGTGCGGCACTGGGAGTGCTGGATCTTGCCGCGCGTGCGCGTGCGCGACGGACGTGTACGCTGGCCGCCGCGGCGATCCTCCTGGCGGGCCTCGCCGCATTCATCGCGGTCGCGCGCGACATCACACGCGACTTCGAGCCGTTCGGTCCGATCGTGCTCGGGCACGACGACGTCGTCCGGACCTGGGGCCCGGTGCCGCCCGAACTGCGCGATTACCTGGCGCTCAAGCGGGAGCCCGGCGCCGCAGGCCGGGTGTCGCCCAACCCGATCGACGAGCTGTCGCAGGTCACCTTCGGCGTCCACGGGCGGGAGACCAGCCCCGATGGCACACGGTACATGTGGATGAACAGCGCCAACGCCGAGATCCACGTGCGCGCGAGCGCGCGCGGCGTGACGATTCCGCTGCGGCATCCGATTGAAGCCTTCCGTGAACCGACGCGCGCGCACATCGAGGCCGACGGACGGCTGGCAGACGATCTTGCGCTGACCACACCCGAATGGCGGATGTCGACAGTGCCCCTTCGCCCCGCCGATGCACCGCGAATGGGCCGGATGCACCGGATTCACATCGCGATCGACCATGCGTGGCGGCCGTTGGAGGTAATCCCCCAGTCGACCGACGAGCGCGTGCTCGCGCTGCAGATTGGAGAGTTGACGGTGCGGTGACACAGTGACGGGCTCAGGGCTTTAGGCTCTAGCAAAAGTCTTCGAGTACCAGTCGTTCGAAGGATCTCTTCCTAGAGCCTAAAGCCTTGAGCCCGCCTACTGCAGGATGTGCTCCGCGATCACCATCCGCTGGACTTCTGAGGTGCCTTGGTAAATCTCCGTCGCGCGCACGTCCCTGAAGAGGCGCTCCACGACTGACCCGCGCCGGTAGCCTTTCGACGCAAGGATCTGCATGGCCTTGTCGGCGGCGCGGTGGGCGGCCTCCGACGCATAGAGCTTGGCCATCGAGGCATGGGGGGTGGCCGCGCGGGCGCGGTCGTTGCCGGCGCCCCGGCCGACGAGGTCCGCGGCTTTCAGCGTCAGCATGCGCGCCGCCTCGAGCTCGGCGGCCATGTCGGCAATCATCCACTGAATCGCCTGAAAGTTCCCGATGGGCTGACCGAACGCTTCGCGGGTCCTCGCATGCTCCACCGCGGCGGCGAGTGCCGCCTCGCCCACGCCGAGCGCCTGCGCCGCGATCGCCACGCGGCCGCCCTCGAGCGCCCACATCGCGATACGGAATCCGTCACCCGGCGCTCCCAGCAGACAGTCGGCGTCGACGCGCACGTCGCGGAGCTCGAGATCCATACAGCCGAGACCGCGGACGCCCAGCGAATCGTCGGCCGCGACTCGGGTGATGCCGGCGCTGTCCATCGGCACGAGGAACGCACTGACGCCGCGGCCGCGCAGCCCCGGCTGCGTCGCAGCAAACACGATCACGAGGTCCGCTGCCGCGGCGTTGGCGACCCACACCTTTCTGCCGTTGAGCGCATAGCCGCGGTCGTCGAGCCGCGCGATGGTCTGCTGATTCGCGGCGTCGGACCCTGCGTGCTCCTCCGACAGGGCGAACGCACCAAGCGACTGGCCGCTCGCCAGGCGTCGGAGCCATGTCTGTTTCTGGGAGTCCGTGCCGAATCGAGCGAGGGGTTCAGCGACCAGCGAGTTGTTGACCGCGGCAATCACGGCCACGACGGCGCTGGCATTGGCCAGCGCTTCGATGGCGAGCGCGTAGCTGACGTAGTCCTTTCCGGCGCCGCCCCACGCCTCGGCAACCGTCACCCCCATCAAGCCGATCGCCGCCGCCTCGCGCACGAGCTCGCGCGGGAACGCGCCCCGCTCGTCGATCGACGCCGCCTGCGGCGCGACGCGGTTCGTCGCGAACTGCGCGACCGTGCTGACTGAAAGGCTTTCTGATCGTCGGTGAGATCGAGAATCATAGCCACCGTGTCTACGCCGAATTTATCAGTGCGCTCGGGGCCCCACCCGCGCGCTCTCGCGCAGCGACTTCCGCCTTCGCCAATCTCAGCCTCCTACCTCCGACGCATCCTACGTCCTACCTCCTGCCTCCTGGCTCCTAGATCCTAGCTTCTCGAACACCGGCCGGAGCCGGCCGGCGGTCACTGCCAGTTCTTCGGGCAGGACGCGGGTCTCCCCGACGACGGTCATGAAGTTGGTATCGCCGTTCCAGCGCGGGACGACGTGCAGGTGCAGGTGATCGAGGATCCCGGCGCCGGCCGGCTTGCCGAGGTTGATCCCCATGTTGAGGCCATGCGGGGCGTACGTTTCCATGACCGCCACTTCTGCCCGCCGGGCGAGCTCGATAAGCTCGCCGAGCTCGGCAGCCGTGGCCTCGCCAAGCGACGCTACATGACGGTTCGGCACGACCATCAGGTGGCCGTTATTGTAGGGAAACTTGTTGAGGATGATGTAGCAGGTGACGCCGCGAAAGACGACGAGTGAGGCCTCGTCTCCCGACAGAGCCTCGCAGAACACGCATCCTGCCTCGCCGCCCGTCCGCGTCACGTACGCCAGCCTCCAAGGAGACCAGAGGTGATCCATCCCGGCGGCCTCAGAGGCCGCCGAGGTCGGATCCGGACGCCGGCGGAGGCGGCACCGGCGGTGTGGACGCCTCCGCCTCTCGGTTGATGAGCTCCTTGAGCTCCTTGCCGGGCTTGAAGTACGGCACCTTCTTCGGCGGCACATCCACCTTGTCGCCGGTCTTCGGATTGCGGCCCTTCCGTGGCTCCCGTCGTCGCAGGCGGAAGCTCCCGAATCCCCGCAGCTCGATTTTCTCGCCGCGATGGAGCGCGTCGATGATGCTCTTGAAAACGGTGTCGACGATGACCTCGGAATGCTTCTTGGTCAGGTCGGAGACGCGCGAGACTTCCTCGACGAGCTCCGCTTTGGTCATGCTGCCGGTGTTCATAGATTACCTCTAGCTCTCAGCTATCAGCTATCAGCTCTCAGCAACGGGGCTGAAGCTGACAGCTGACAGCTGAAGGCTGATAGCTACTGCTGATGCTTGAAATGATCGCCCAGCGTCACTTCCGGCCGTCCGGTGGTCTCCGAGTACGCTTCCCAATCGGCCCGGAACTCGTCGCTCTTCAGCGCCCGGATGCTCAGGCCGATCTTCCGCTCGGAGGGGATGAGCTTGATGATCTTCATCTGGTAGTTCTCACCCACCTTCAGCTCGAGCTTCTCGTCCTTGCCCGCATGCGCCGAGTCGTCGAACTCCGACACGTGGATGAGGCCCTCGATGCCCTCGGCCAGTTCGACGAACGCGCCGAAGTTGGTCACGCGTACCACCTTCCCCTCGACGATGTCGCCGACGTGGTGCTGGGTGAAGAACTCATCCCACACATCAGTCTGCAGCTGCTTGAGACCCAGGGACAGGCGCTGGTTCTCGGCGTCGATGTTGAGCACCATCGCCTCGACCGTATCGCCCTTCTTGAGCACCTCTGACGGGTGCTTCAGGCGCTTGCTCCACGACATGTCCGAGATGTGGATCAGGCCGTCGATGCCCTCTTCCACCTCGACGAACGCGCCGAACTCGGTCAAGTTGCGGACCTTGCCGGTGATGGTCGTGCCAATCGGGTACTTCTCGGTCAGCTCGTGCCAGGGATTGCTCTCGACCTGCTTGAGGCCGAGCGAAATACGCCGTGCGCCGGGGTCCACACCGAGCACCATCGCCTCGGCCTTGTCGCCGACGTTGAGGATCTTCGACGGATGCTTGACGCGCTTGCTCCACGACATCTCGGAGACGTGGATCAGTCCCTCGACGCCGGGTTCGAGCTCGACGAACGCGCCGTAGTCGGTCAGGCTGACGACCTTGCCGCTCATCCGCGCGCCGACCGGATAGCGTTCGATCACGTTCGACCACGGGTCGTTCTTGAGCTGCTTGTGCCCGAGCGAGACGCGCTCGGTCGACGGGTCGTACTTGAGCACGATCACGTCGATCTCGTCGTTGACCTTGAAGAGCTCCGACGGGTGCGAGACGCGGCCCCAGGACATGTCCGTGATGTGCAGCAGACCGTCGATGCCGCCCAGGTCGATGAACGCGCCGTAGTCGGTGATGTTCTTGACGACGCCGGTGAGGACCTTGCCCTCCGCGAGCGTGTCGAGCGTGTGCTTCTTCTTCTCGGCGTTCTCTTCTTCGAGGAGGACCTTCCTCGAGAGCACGATGTTGCCGCGCTTCTTGTTGACCTTGATGACGCGCATCCGCAGCTCCTGGCCGCGCAGGGCGTCGAGGTTGCGGACGGGGCGCACGTCGATCTGCGAGCCGGGGAGGAACGCGCGGACGCCGATGTCCACGGCGAGACCGCCCTTGATGCGCTCGATGACGCGTCCGATGACGACCTTCCGCTCGGCGTAGGCCTTCTCGACGTCGTCCCAGATCTTCATCTTCTCGGCTTTTTCGCGCGAGAGGACGACGTAGCCGTCGCGATCTTCGGTGCGCTCGAGCAGGACGTCGACGATGTCGCCAGCCTGCACGCTGATCTGTCCGGTTTCGTCGACGAACTCGTCGATGGCGATGATGCCTTCGGACTTGTAGCCGACGTCGACGATGACTTCAGATGGGGTGACTTTCAGAACGGTGCCCTTGACGACTTCACCTTCCGCGATGTTGCGGAAGCTGCTATCGTAAAGGTCCAGCAGGCGCGCGTATTCCTGCGGGTCGATAGATTCGTCGATGGCACCTCCTTGGGGCTTGATGTGCTGCGAATTGTCAGTCGGCATCTAAACGGGTCCTCCTCGATCGTACTTGCCAGGATCTCAGCTCCCGGCGGGCTGTAATGTGCATCGCTTCTGATTCGCGATAAGCAGAAGAAGATACATCACTTAGGGGCACGGAGTCAAACCGACATGGCGAGAAAAGCCAGGAAACGACCGACCGCCAGACGCGCAGCCAACCGGCCGAAACCGACCTCTTCCAGAACCGCCAGCCGCCCGTCGGCGGGATCCGCCTCGCGGAAGGCCCGGGGAAAAGCCTCGCCGAAGAAGCGCGTGGCCGCCACACCGGCCCGTGGCGCCAAAACGCGCGCAAAAACGGTCAAGAAAGCGGCGAAACGGTCAGCGCCTCCGAAGCGAGCGGCCGCCAGGCGCGCGCCATCCAGGGCCGTCGCTCCGGCAAAGCCCGTCAGGACGACGAAGGTGGCCGCCAGGCCGCCGGTCGCAACGGCCAAGCCCACCCCGAAGCGCGCCCGTTCGACGCAGAGCGCCGCCGCGCAGCGTCCCCTGCATACTCTCTCGCTCGATCGGAACCGTCGTCATCTCCCGGAGCTCGAGGACAACATTCCAACTCCGCCATCGTCGCTTGACCTGGACCGTACGCCATCGGCGGCACGGTCGGGGCGTCAGGGGATGCGGGAAGCCCGGATGCACCACAACGAGACCAGCCCGGAGCTCACCGGCGGGGACGTCGACGCGAGCTGGGAAGATGCCTACTCGACCGGCGACGAAGCGCCGGGGGGCGACAACCCGACGCCGGACCAGGACCGCGTGGATGACATCGGGAAGGCGCTCGGCGTGCAGTACGAGGACAGCGAGGAGCTGAAGGCCGCCGACAAGATCACGGAACGCGACCGCCACCGGTGGGAGCTGGATCCGGCATCGGCCGAGGACTACCCGGAACACGAAGACTAACCGAGGGGCTTCGCCCCTCGGACTCCCCTACACGCTTCCGCTCGTTCGCAGTGTCTCTGCAGGGAGGTTTCCTTCCGCCTTCAGGCGGAAGATCCCGCCGCTTGGGCCACGAGCTCCAGCACCCGCTGGATGACCTCTTCAATCGGCAGCCCGGTCGTATCGATCTCGACGGCATCACCGGCGCGCGTCAGCGGCGACGTGCTGCGCGTGCGATCGCTGCGATCACGAGCTTCGAGCGCGGTCGCGACATCGCCCACCGTCGCGGATCCATCGCTCAACGAGTGCGCCGGGTCGTGGGCGCGGCGCCGGGCCCGTTCCTCGGGCGTCGCGTCAAGATAGATCTTCACGTCCGCGTCGGGAAAGACCACGGTCCCGATGTCGCGCCCCTCCATCACCACTCCGCCCGCGCGCCCCATGTCGCGCTGCTGCACGATGAGGATTTCGCGCACGCGGGGCTGACGCGCCACGGCAGCGGCGGCCGCGTCGATCTCGGGTGTCCGGATCGCACGAGCCACGTCATGGCCATCGACGAGCACGACGCCGTCGCCGACGACGAGGTGCGCGCGGCGCGCGACGTCGGCGCCCGCCTGCTCATCGGACGGGTCGACTCCTTCCCGCAGAGCCTTCCACGCAACCGCCCGATACATCGCGCCCGTGTCGACGTGGCGGTACTGCAGACGCCTCGCGACCTCTCGGGCGACGGTCCCCTTCCCGGCGCCCGAGGGACCGTCCATGGCGATGATCAGGCGTCTGGCAGTCTCCGGGTCTCCCGGCTCGGCGATCGGCGTCACGCTGCTATTATCCTCCGGCATGCGATGGCGTCGACGCGCGGTCGTGCTCGTCCTCGTGCCTCTGCTTGTCCTGGCCGCCGGCTACGTAGCCGGGCACGATTACGTCCGCGGCGCCGCGTTCGTCGTTCGAGCCGCCGGCATGCAGGGTATCGCTCGAACGGTTGCCGAGTGGGAAACACGCGCGATCGACGAGCAGACGCTGACGGTCCCCTGGCGCGGCGGCCTGCTTCCCGCGCGCAAGTATCTGCCACGAGGCGCCGCGCGACGAACGTTCCTGCTCGTGCCCGGCGTCCACGCGTCGGGTGTGGACGAACCCCGCCTCATCGGCTTCGCGCGCGACCTCGCATCCATGGGCCACCCGGTGGTCACCGTCGGTCCGCCGGATCTCGCGCGCTACATGATTTCTCCCGACGTGACCGACGCCATCGAGGATGCGGCGCTGTGGCTCTCACAGCAGCGCGATCTCGCCCCGGACGGCCGCATCGGGATGATGGGGATCAGCTTTGCCGGCGGACTGTCGATCGTGGCCGCCGGGCGCGCCGCGCTCCAGCACCGGGTCGTCGCGGTCCTCTCGCTCGGCGGGCACGGAGATCTGTCGCGGACGCTGCGCTACCTCTGCACGGGCATCCAGGCCGACGGGACCCGTCTGGCGCCGCACGATTACGGCGTGGTCATCATCCTGCTGGGTGTGGTCGACCGCGTGGTACCGGCCGAACAGGTGGCGCCGCTGCGAGAGGCGGTGCTCTCGTTTCTGGAAGCCTCGAAACTCGACCTCTTCGACAAGGCGGCGTCAGCCGCGGAGTTCGAGCGGGCCCGCGTGCTCGGCTCCAGACTCCCTGAACCGGCGCGGACGCTGATGAACTACGTCAACCTGCGCGATGTCGATCACCTGGGACCGATTCTGCTGCCGCACGTCGCCGCGCTCGGCGGGGCTCCGGCGCTCTCGCCCGCGCTGTCCCCGCCTCCGTCCGCTCCGGTGTATCTGCTGCACGGGACCGGCGACAACGTGATTCCGGCGACGGAGACAATGGCGCTCGCGAGGAACCTGACCGAGCGCGGCGCGGACGCGCATGCGCTTGTGACGCCGCTCATCACCCACGCCGAGGTCGATCGGGCCGCGGGCGCCGCGGACGCATGGGCGCTCGTCGGCTTCTGGTCGGACGTCCTGTCCCGGTAGGGGCCTCGTCCGGATCCTTGAACGCTGGGACCGGGCGCGCCCTTCTTGAGTGCGGCGATTTCAGCCGGCGTCAGCGATCGGAAGTGGCCCAGTTTGAGCCGGTCGTCGGCGATGGGGCCGATGCGCACGCGCTTGAGCTGCACGACCGGGTGCCCGATGGCATCGAGCATCTTCCGGACCTGCCGGTTGCGCCCTTCGTGAATCACCAGCGACAGAATCCCCTGCGGTCCTGATTCCGACTCGTAGGTCCGCCGCAGCCGCACTTCGGCCGTCGCGGTTCGCCGGCCGTCGATCGTGACGCCGCGCGCAAGGCGATCGAGCGCATGGCCGTCGGGCACGCCCCGCACCCGCACTTCGTATTCGCGCGCCACGCCGTGGCGGGGATGCGTCAAGCGCGCCGCCAGGTCGCCGTCGCTCGTCAACAGCAGCAGGCCTTCCGAATCGAAGTCGAGCCGGCCGACCGGATAGATATAGCCGTGCACGCCCCCCTGCGCGAGCAGGTCGATCACCGTGGGCCGGTGCTTGGGATCCGATCGGCTCGTGATATACCCGCGCGGCTTGTTGAGCACGATGTAGAGGTTGCCTTTGGACCGCGGGAGACGACGACCGTCGACCTTGATCTCATCGACGGATGGATCAGCCTTCGACCCGAGCTCGGTCACCGTTCGGCCGTTGACCGTGACTCGCCCCTGCGTGATCAACGTCTCCGCCGTCCGCCGCGAGGCGACGCCCGCGGCGGAGAGAATCTTCTGAAGGCGGATGGAGGACATTGGCTCAGGCCTCAGGGCTCAGGCAAGAGCATTGAAATCCTAGACGCTAATCTGATCATGATGCTCTGTCGTGCGCCCTGAGCCTTGAGCCCTGAGGCCTGAGCCTTGCGCCGATTCAGTGAACGGTCTTGTCGGTCGGCTCGACGTCCTCGAACGGGAGCGCCGTCGGGGCAATCGTCGGCTCGATCAGTCCGCTCGGCAGCTCGAAGCCGAGCGCGTCTGACATCTCCTCGACCTTCGGCAGATCGTTGAGGTCGTTCAAGCCGAAGCGTTCGAGGAACTCTCTCGTCGTCGCGTACATGAAGGGGCGGCCGATGACCTGCTTGCGGCCGACCGTCTTGATGAGCTTGCGTTCGATGAGCGTCGACAGCACGCCGCCGCTGCTCGTGACGCCGCGAATCTCTGCGATCTCTGGCGCGGTGATGGGCTGCTTGTACGCGATGACCGCAAGCGTTTCGAGCGACTGCACCGAGAGCTTCTGCGTGGTCCGTTCATGAAAGAGCTTGCGAACCCAATCGTGCAGCTCGGCGCGCGTCACGATCTGGTAGCCGCCGGCGACCTCGACGAGCTGAAGCCCACCCGGCCGCGCATAGTCGGCCATGACCGCCTCCAGCGCGACGTCGACGTCCTCCTTCGGCTCGCCGTCGAGGAGCTTGTAGAGCACCTTCCTCGTGATGGGCTCGGGCGACGCGAAAATCAGGGCTTCGATGATGGGCTTCAGATGGTCAGACAATGTTCTTCCTCTCGTTCGCTACCAGCTACCAGCTACCAGCTATCAGCTACCAGCTACCGACTTCCAGCTTCTAGCTAGCTTCTAGCTGTCAGCTTTCAGCTCTCCTTCGTCAGCTGACTTCGGAGAACTGACAGCTGAGAGCTCCTCTTCCGTCCTGGCCGCTACCTCAGGGCTCACTCCATGTGCTCCGGCCAGGGCGACCTCTTCCGCGTGGCGCACCTGTTCAGCCCGCGCCACTTCGTGCTGCACTTGTTCAGCGTGCCGCACTTGTTCGGCGTGCGCCACTTCGTGCCGCGCTTGCTCAGCGTGCGCCACTTCGTGCCGCACTTGCTCAGCGTGCGCCACTTCGTGCCGCACTTGCTCAGCGTGCGCCACTTCGTGCCGCACTTGCGGATCGAGCAGCGGCTTCGGCGCATCGGCCGGCCGCGCGCGCTTGTAGATGCGGATGGGCCCCATGGCGCCGCTCTGGAACACGCGCACCAGCTTCAGCCGAATCATCTCGAGGAGCGCCAGGAACGTCACGATCAACCCGGCGCGCGTCTGGACGTCCGCGAACAGCTGCTCGAAGCCGCACGCATCGGTTTCGGACATCTTGCCGAGCAGTTCCTCGATCCGATCTTCGATAGGAATCTGCTCGGACGGCAGGTAGACCTTCGGGCGCTGCTTCGACCGCTCGACGACAGTACGGAACGCCGTGATCAGGCTGAAGAGATCGACTTCGATCTCCGGCTCGGGCGCTTCTCCGGCAATCTCGGTGATCGGGCCGTCGGGCCGCGTCCACTGCGCGCTGCGAAGCGTCTCGCGCTCGTGCAGGAGCTCGGCTGCCGCCTTGAACTTCTGGTGCTCCAGCAGGCGCCGCACCAGAGCCTCGCGGGGGTCTTCGTCGGGATCTTCCTGCGCGGGATCGGGCCGCGGAAGGAGCATCCGTGACTTGATGTGGATGAGCGTCGCCGCCATCACCAGGAACTCCCCCGCCACGTCGAGGTTCATCTCCTGCATCAGGTCGATGTAGTCGAGGTATTGCCGGGTGATGATCGCGATCGGGATGTCGTAGATGTTCACCTCGCTCTGCTTGATGAGGTGCAGCAGCAGATCGAGGGGCCCCTCGAAGTTGTCGAGCCTGACCGGGTAAGCCTCGAGGATGGATTCGAATTCGGCGTGTTCCATGTTGGGCTCGGCTCAGGGCTCAAGGCTCAAGGCTCAGGCAAAGGCTTCGAGATTTCACACGAAGGTCTTGCCTGAGCCCTGAGCCTTGAGCTCTGAGCCTACTACCGATATACCAGTTTCACCGCACTGCGGACGCGCGACATCGTTTCCTGCGCGATCGCCCGGGCCTTGCGCGATCCCTCGTGCAGGATCTCGCGAAGCGCGTCCGGCTTCGCGAGCAGCGCCTGACGCCGGGCTCGGATCGGATCCAGATGTGCGTTCAGCGCCGCCGCCAGCTTCTTCTTGACCTCGACATCTCCCACCTTGCCGGCCCGGTATCGTGTCTTGAGGTCCTCGACCTCCCCTGCATCAGGGTTGAAGGCCTCGTGATAATCGAAGACGGGATTCCCTTCCACGGTCCCAGGTACGTCGGCCCGGACGCGCTTCGGGTCCGTGTACATCTGCATCACCTTCTTGCGAACAGTATCCTCGTCGTCCGACAAATCGATGGTGTTGCCGTAGCTCTTGGACATCTTCCGGTTGTCGAGCCCGGGCAGCCGCGAGGTCTTCGTCAACATCGGCTCCGGCTCGATGAAGAGCTCGCCGTAGAAGTTGTTGAAGCGGCGAACGATCTCACGGCTGAGCTCGAGGTGGGCGACCTGGTCGGCACCCACGGGAACGTAGCGGGCATTGTAGATGATGACGTCGGCCGTCTGCAGCAGCGGATAACCGAGAAAGCCCAGCGTGGACAGATCCTTCTCCGAGAGTTGCTGGATCTGCTCCTTGTATGTCGGAACCCTCTCGAGCCATGACATCGGCGTCGGCATCGACAGCAGGAGGAAAAGCTCGGCGTGCTCGGGCACGAGCGACTGGATGAAGAGCGTGCTGCGTTCGGGGTCGAGGCCTGCCGCGATCCAGTCAGCCGCCATGTCGTAGGCGTTGGCGACGATTTCGGACGTGTCGGCATAGTCGCTTGTCAGCGCATGCCAGTCGGCCACGAAATAGAAACACTCGTACTGGTCCTGCAGAGAGGCCCAGTTGTCGAGCGCTCCGACCAGGTGTCCGAGGTGCAGCTTGCCGGTCGGGCGCATGCCGGAGACGACGCGATGTTTCACGGAAAGAGCAGCCCCATCAGAAAGCGCCTCGGCGGCAGAATCAAATCGCCGAGGATGCCAGTGAACATCAGCACATACAGGATGACGAACCCGAACGGTTTGAGCTTGTCGAAGATGGCCGCGGCCTGCGGCGGGAGGAGCCCCGCGAGGACGTTGCCGCCATCGAGTGGAGGAATGGGGATGAGGTTGAAGACGGCCAGGGAGATATTGATCGCCCCGGCGACGAACATGATGGTCGCAAGGTCGAGCCGATCCGCTTGAGTGACCGCAGATGAGGGCAAGAGCTGAACGAGGACGGCGGCGAGCACGGCGAGCAGGACATTGCTGGCCGGGCCGGCCGCGGCGACGAGCACGAAGTCCCGGCGCGTGTGACGCAGACGGCTGACATTCACCGGGACAGGCTTGGCCCAGCCGATGATTGGAAAATTGCTCACTGCGGCAATCAGCGGCAGAAGGACGGTCCCGATGAGATCGATGTGCACCAGCGGGTTGAGCGACACGCGCCCCAGGATGCGGGCGGTCGGATCGCCAAGGCGATCGGCGCTCCAGGCATGGGCGGCCTCGTGCACGGTCAACGACAACAGCACGATCGCAATGGAAGCGACGATGTAAGAGAGGTCTGGGGACAGCGGATTCACCACCAACCAACGGTCGAGCGCATCTCGAAGGGACGCCTAAGCGTAAGGCAAAAGGGCCGCGGGTATCAAGAATCGGTCAACGCTCGGACGCAAAATGCGCGAGAACGGCATCCGCCGCCTTCGCGCCGACGACCCGCGCGAGCTCCTCGCGAGTGGCGCGCCGCACGCCGGTCACGCTCCCGAATGCCGTCAGCAACGCCTTCCGCCGTCTTGGGCCAATGCCCATAACTACGTCCAGATCCGATCGGAGGTCGCGCTTCGCCCTCGACTGCCGGTGGTAGGTCACCGCGAACCGATGCGCCTCGTCGCGGATCCGCTGGATGAGCAGCAGCGCCGGGCTCTCGCGCGGCAGCGCAATCGCATCGTCGCGATCGCGTGTGAACAGGAGCTCTTCCTTCTTCGCGATGCCCACTCCGATCAGTCGTCCCAGCCCAAGCTCCTCGAGCGCGGCGTAGGCGGCCGACAGCTGCCCCTTGCCGCCGTCAATCAGGACGAGATCGGGAAACGGCCCGCCCGCTTCGAGCACACGGCGGTAGCGGCGCAGGACGACTTCGTGCATGGAGGCGAAGTCGTTGTTGCGATCGCGGGGCGCGCTCTCGTGCGCATGTCGGTGCGCGGCTCGGAGTCTCGCGCGTTCGCGACGAGCCGCCGCTGCCGGATCGACCGCCAGCCTCGAGCTCGCTGCCGCAGCTCCACCGACGCCTCCGAACCCGAGCCCCGAGCCCCTCGAATCCGGAACTTCCGATACTCCCCCTTTCGCATCCGGCCGTCTTCGCACACGACCATCGACGCGACGGTCTCGCTGCCTTGAATCGTGGAGATATCGAAGCACTCGATCCGGCGCGGCACACCGGGGAGAGCGAGGACCGCGCGCAGCGTTTCGAGCGCGTCGTAGTTGGCGGCGGTGTTCTCGTTGAAGCGCTGCTGATAGGCGAGGTCGGCGTTCCTGGCCGCGAGCTCGAGCAGGCCTCGCTTCTCGCCGCGCTTGGGGACGACGAGCCGCACGCGGCGACCGGCCTTCGCGGTCAACCACTCCTCCAGCACCGCCGTCTCGGCCTCGCCCAGCTCGAGCGGAAGGTGAATCTCCGGCGGCGGCACGCGATCCTCATAAAACTGCTGGACCGCGGCCTGGAGGACGTCCGGCTCGCGCGACGAGGGAGGCGCGTTCCCGGCCGGACTGCCGTCGGTCACGAGCTCGATGCGCTCGACGACGCGGCCGTGACGCACTTCGAAGACCTGGACCGACGCGCCGGCGGGACCGACCTTCAGGCCAAACGCGTCGCGGTCACCGAGCTCGGCGCTCACCATCTTCTGCTGGCGCGTGCCGAGCGTGTCGATCGTGCGGATGGCGTCGCGCAGCTGCGCCGCCTGCTCGAACCGTTCGCCGTCGGCGGCCTCCTGCATCCGGTCGCGGAGCGTCTCGACGAGCACGTCGTTCCGGCCGTCGAGAAACAGCTGCGTGTGCCCGACCGCGACGCGGTACTCCTCGGGCGAACAGAGGTCGCGCACGCACGGCGCGATGCACCGTTTGATGTCGAACTCGAGACACGGGCGTCCGCGTTCCCCGGTGATGATCTCATTGCACGAGCGGATGCCGAACAGCCGGTGCGTCAGCGCCATGGTCCGGCGGCCGAGCGAGGCCGGCAGGAACGGTCCGGCATAGTAGTGCCCGTCGCGCTGCACGCGGCGGGCGACGAGCACGCGGGGAAACGCCTCGCCGGTCGTCAGCTGCAGGTAGGGGTAGTTCTTGTCGTCGCGCAGCAGGATGTTGTAGCGGGGGGTCCGCTGCTTGATCAGATGGTTTTCGAGCGCGAGCGCCTCCATGACCGAGTCGGTGACGATGACCTCGAGGCGCTGCGCCTCGTCGAGGAGGGCGTCGATGCGCGGGCTCGTGCCGTGGGCACCGAGATAACTGCGGACGCGGTCGCGCAGCACGCGCGCCTTGCCCACGTAGAGCGTGTCGCCAGCGTCGTTGTAGTAGACGTAGACGCCGGGTTGCTCCGGCAGACGGGCGATCTGGGCCTTGAGATCACGGATTGGCATGCGATACACTGCCCGTTTCGGCGCGTGTTCTGTAACCTTCCATTGTAGCGGATTCATGACTTTCACCGGACTCGTCGGGCGGCTGTGCATGTACCCGCTCTCGCTGATCATCCGCGCCTGCGTGCGGCTGCGGATTCATCCCAACATCCTCACGTTCGTCGGGGTCCTCATCAATATCGCCGCGGCGTGGGCGCTCGGGCTGGGACACTTCGTGACGGCGGGCGTCATCATGGTCGTCGCCAACATCTTCGACTTCATCGACGGCAAGGTCGCCTTCGAGCTGAAAGCGGTGAGCGCGTTCGGCGGATTCTGGGATTCGGTGATCGACCGCTTCTCGGATCTCGCGCTCTTCCTGGGCCTGATCTACCTCTACTCGACACTCGGACGGACCGACTACGTGATGGTCGCGGCCCTGGCGATGATCTTCTCGATCATGACGAGCTACACGCGAGCGCGCGCCGAGTCGCTCATCGCCAAGTGCAAGGTCGGGTTCATGGAACGGCCCGAGCGCATCGTGCTCTTCATGATTGGCGCCTTCACCAACCGGATGGCGGGCGTGTTGTGGGTCATCCTGGTGCTGTCGGTGTTCACCGTCGCCGACCGCATCATCCATACCTACCGCGAGCTGCGCGAAGACCAGCAAGAGGCCATCGCATGAAGCCCGCACCGCCGCTTCCGCTCCCGCTCCGCGTGCTGTGGAATGCGTTCTTCTGGACCTACGAGCGGACGACCTGGCAGTATGACCTGATGGTCATCGCGATTCTGGCGTTCGTGTGGCTGACGCCGCCGGACTGGCTGGGAGACCCGATGGCGGGAGGGAGCGGACCGGTGGGATGGCTGATGCGGTCCCTGCGGGGACAGTGACGGACGTTGGCTCTATGGCTCTAGAGGCTCCAGGCTCTAGGCAAGATCCTCGAGTACTCAGTCGAAGGTTTTGCTTGAGCCTGAAGCCAAGAGCCTAGAGCCAACGTCCGTCTTCACACTTTCCCCGCGTCGTCTTCGACGCCCAGATCGAGCGCCTTACCCGTAAACCGTATATCGTGCGCGGCGATCTTGTCGCGCAGCAGGCGGCGCGCCGCGCCGTAGTAACGGTCGGGCACCACCAGCGCGCGCGCGAAGGCGCGCATCCGGTAGATCATCACGAGCGTCACCTGCTCGCCCTCGCGCCAGGACATCCCGCCGATGCGCGAGTACGGGATGAAGCCGCCGTCGGCCCAGATCCCGTCCTGATAGAACCCGCGGCCGATGCGCAAGCTCAGCGGCAGGGCGTACGCATAGTAGACAAGCATCATGCTCTCGCCGAACACCTGGATCGGGTGCTGCCGCAGCACCGCCAGCTTGTAGACGATGAGCAGCGCGAGGACGGCGCCGAGGGCCAGCAGTAACCCGTAGAAGGGCGGCTTCCGCCCGGGCCACGTCAGCAGCGCCGACGATCGAATCTTCAGGTAGCGAACGAATTGCGCGAAGAGCCGCAGGTTGGCGCAGAAGAAGCCGAGGCCGAGCAGCAGCAGGAACCGGGACAGTAGATCCATAGCAATGCTGAATGGCGAATGCCGGATGCTGAATTGAATTCTGAACTCAGTTCAGCACCCAGCACTCAGCATTCAGCATTGTATTACTGCCCGAGGCTCGGATCGAAGCAGCGACGGCAGCGCGCTTCGTAGGTGCCCTGCGCGCCGACGAGCACGCGCTCGCTGCTCGCGACGAGACGCTGGGTGTGGTTGGCCGGAGCGCCGCAGACCATGCAGATCGCCAGCGTCTTGGTGATGTACTCGGCGATCGCCAGGAGTTGCGGCATCGGCTCGAAGGGCTTTCCGAGGTAGTCCTGGTCGAGCCCGGCGACGATCACGCGCTTCCCCTGGTCGGCGAGCGCGTTGCACACGGCCGGGAGCTCGACGTCGAAGAATTGCCCCTCGTCGATTCCGACCACCTCGGTGTCCGGTTCCACATCGTTCATCAGATCGCGCGACGAGATGGAGTTCTGTGACGGGATCCGCATCTCGCTGTGCGACGTGATGTGGTCGTCGGCGTAGCGATCATCGATCTTGGGCTTGAAGATCTGGACCTTCTGACGCGCAATCTGGGCGCGGCGCAGCCGGCGGATGAGCTCCTCGCTCTTGCCGCTGAACATGCTCCCGGTGATGACTTCAATCCAACCGGAGGTTGGACGCTGCTGGGTAATCTCCATGCTTGTTCCGCGGCTCGCTTCTCGCTGCTCGCGGTTTGTAGCCCGGCGCACGGGGTCTGGCCCGGTCATCCGATCGTAGAACCGCGAGCCGCGAGCTGCGAGAAGCGAAAAAACCGCTACGCCCGCGACAGGTATTCCCCCGTCTCGGTGTTCACGCGGATCTTGTCGCCAGGATTGACGAACGGGGGCACATTCACGACGAGCCCGGTCTCGAGGCGCGCGGGCTTGACCTGGGCGCTGGCGGTCGCGCCCTTGATGCCCGGGCGCCGTATCCTCGACCGTCAGGTCCACCGCCGGCGGCAGCTCGATCCCGACCGGCTCCTCTCCGTAGAACTCCACCTTGATGAGCGCGTCCGGGATGATGTAGTTGACCGAGTCGCCGAGCGCTTCCGAGTGGATGTGCAGCTGCTCGTAGGAGGTCGTGTCCATGAAATGGAACGAGTCCCCGTCCTTGTAGAGGTACTGCATCTCCCGCTCGTCGAGGATCGCCCGTTCGACGGAGTCTTCCGACCGCAGCTTCTGGTCCGAAAGCGAACCATTGCGGATGTTGCGGAACTTCGCCCGGACGAAGCCGCGCAGATTGCCGGGCGTGACGTGCTGCAGATCGAGGACCCGGTACAGGTCGTCGCCCATCTTGATCAGCATGCCTCGCTTGAGTCGTGTCGCTTGAATGGAGCTCATAATGTCGTCAGATCCTACCGATCGTAGCAGAAGCGCCGCTCGGCTGTCAGTACACGCGGATTAGGGCCCCTTCAAGGGACGCGGATCAGGCCGATGATGAGGTTGACGGGACGCGGATCACGCGGATTACTGCAGGTTTGACGGGACGCGGATTACGCGGATTACGCTGGTTCAGGGCTTCGACGCGGACGCGGATTACGCGGATCACCCAACCCGGTTCAGCGAACGCATCCGGTTGGAGTGAAACCTCCGCGGACAGCGGAATCGACTTCCTGTCTGTCCTCTGATCCGCGAGCTCCGCGTCCCGTCCCGTCGCATGCGTCCGTCCTCCGATCCGCGAGATCCGCGTCCCGTCCCTTCTGATCCGCGAGATCCGCGTCCCGTCCCGTCCTGAGATCCGCGAGATCCGCGTCCCGTCCCCTCCTGAGATCCGCGAGATCCGCGTCCCGTTCCCATCTGATCCGCGAGATCCGCGTCCCGTTGGACCCCCAGCGATCCGCGCGTCGGGTTGTGGGACCTCGACTGGTCTCCAACCGCAGAAGTGCTACGATCCGTGGATGCCTTGGGAACTGCGGGTCTTGCAGCAGCGGCTGGAGCGCCTGTCGAACCATCACCTCGAGGCGTGGACCCCGGCGATCGATGTCTACGAGACGGCGTCGTCTTTTGTCGTCACTGCGGAGGTGCCGGGTCTCAGCCGTGACCAGGTCGATCTGGCCTTCGAGGACCGGCGCCTGACGATCCGGGGGGTGCGATCGGACCGGGCGGCTGCCGGCGACGTCCTGCACTTTCATCAGGTCGAGCGTGGCTTCGGCTCGTTCGCGCGGACGTTCGAGTTTGCCGACATGATCGACGTCGAGCAGGTGTCGGCGGACCTCGCCGACGGCGTATTGACCGTCACGCTGCCGAAAGTTCCGCCGACGGCCGCGCGCAAGATTCAGGTCCAGTAACCAGGCGGGCCCGGACGCCCGCGACGATAGTCGGCGCATCTTCAACCGAGCGGCCATCAATGTTCAGACGCCTCACCCTCGCCACCGTCTTCCTGCTGTTCGGGTTCGTTGCCGGACTGGTACTGACCGGACGCATGCGTACCTCGGAGGACGCCGCCGCACAGGCGCCGGCCGACACTACCGGGCAGTCGAAGCCGGCGGCTCCTGCAGGCCGGAACGTGGCCTCGACGGTCGCGGGGATGCCCGACCTGACGAACGCCGCGCAGTTGGCCATCGCCAGCGTGCCCAACATCTCGTCGACGTCGATCGTCCGCACGGCAAACTCGCCGTTTGCCAACGATCCGTTCTTCCGGGACTTCTTCGGCGGCGACAGTCCGTTCGGGTATCGCGACCGCCTGCAGCAGAGCCTCGGCTCTGGCGTCGTCGTCTCGCCCGACGGCTACGTCCTCACCAACAACCACGTGATCGGCGACGCGCGATCCGAGGTGTCGGTCACGCTGCCCGACAAGCGCGAGCTGCGCGCAAAGATCGTCGGCACCGACGAAGCCACCGATCTCGCGGTCCTGAAGATCGACGCGCAGAACCTGCCGGTGCTCGCATGGGGGGACTCGTCGAAGCTGAAAGTGGCCGAGTGGGTGCTCGCGGTCGGCAATCCGTTCGGCGTCCTCAATCAGACGGTCACCCTCGGCATCGTCAGCGCCACGGGACGCAGCCTCGAGGGCATGATGTACGAGGATTTCATTCAGACCGACGCGGCCATCAACCAGGGAAACTCCGGAGGGGCGCTCATCAACGCGCGCGGGGAGCTCATCGGGATCAATACAGCGATCTTCAGCCAGACGGGGGGCTATCAGGGGGTCGGGTTTGCCGTGCCGAGCAACCTGGCCAAGCACGTCATGGGCGAGCTCATCGCCAACGGCGCGGTCCGGCGCGGCACGATCAGCGGTGTCGACCTCTCGCCCATGACCGTCCGGATCGCTCAGGAGCTCAAGGCGCCCAACGCCAAGGGCGTCTTCGTCTACAACATCATCGAACGCTCGGACGCGTATGCGGCCGGCGTCCGCCAGTACGACGTCATCGTCAGCTTCAACAACGTGACGATCGAGGACCCGGCGCACTTCATGCGCATGCTCGCGGAATCTCCCATCGGCGGAACGGTCACGCTCGGGTTGGTGCGCAGCGGCCGATCGCTTTCGGTGAAGGTCCCGATCGTGCAGACCTCAGGGTCGCGAACGCGGCGGCGCTAAACCACAAATTCTCGGACTGCCACGACCGCCCCAGGCACGAAGACCGCGAAGAGGCGAAGCTCCCGAAGGGATACCACTGATGGTCTTCGCGAGCTTTGGGATCATCGTGAAGGTTTCCGCTGACTCGCCAGAGCCGTCCGACTCGTGCCCGAGACAGCCGCACTCCCGGCGGCGAAGACGCGCCATTCTGTTTCCACGCCCACATTGATCCCGATGCGGCGGCTCCAGGCGAGCTCGCGCGCCGGCAGCGTCTCTCGACTCGATGCGGAGCGGCCCATCGGTGAGATCGCGCCGGTTGTCGCGTAGCGCGATGCCCATTGCGCGCGTCAGGTTGCCCGGGCCGCGGCAGAGTTCCACCGTCGCGAACGACTCCGGGCGCCGAGACGTGCCTCGCGCGCGGCGGCGCCTCATCAGGCCCTCCCCCTCGATCGGCTCGAGCGCGCGGATGAGCACGGCCGCCGGCGACCCTGCAGGCTCGGTCACGGCGTTGACCAGGTAGTGCATGCCGTAGTTGAGGTAGACGTAGGCGACGCCGGGCGGACCGTAGAGCGGCGCGTTGCGCCGCGTCGGACCGGGCGCGGCGTGACAGGCGGGATCGGACTCGCCGATGTAGGCTTCGACTTCGACGATCACGCCGGCGGCGACGCCGCTGCGCGTCTCGTGCACGAGCACGTGCCCGATGAGGTCCCGCGCGACCTCGAGCGTCGGCCGCGCGTAGAAGGCGCGCGTGAGAATCAAGGGGACCCCGCCGCTTCCGCATCGGGCGGAAGCTCGCGTTTCACCGCGGAGTCATCCTGATCCGCTCGATGGCGTACGTCGCAGCAGTCGCGACATCACCGTCGCGATCGTGTGCGAAGGGCGTCAGCGCCGTCACCGTGGACTGATCGCCGAGCGCGCCGAGAATCGTCACGAGGTGACGCCGCACGTCGTCGTCAGGCTCCTGCAGCCGGGCGACGACAGGGGCCAACACGGGCGGTCCGAGCTCGAGGAAGTATCCCTGAAGCTGCGGGGCCAGGGAATCGGAGTCGGTGAGATCGATCAGGCGCCCCAGGAACGTGACGTGGCCCTGCTTGTAGAGCGCGAAGGTCATCGCCGCCCGGACCATCTCCGACTCGTCCTGATTGACGGCGGTGACGAAAGGCTCGACGGACGCGCGATTGCCGGCGCGCCCCAGGCCTTCGGCGGCGGCACGGCGGAGATACGGGTCCTTGTCCGACATGCGCGCCTTGAAGATCGGCACGCTCGAGGGGTGCGCAATCCGTGCCAGGGCGTCGAGCGCGGACCAGCCGCCTTCGCCTCGTCCGTAATAGCTCAGCTGCTCGGTCAACGCCTGAATCGCCCGCTCTTCCCTGATTTCGCCGAGCGCACGGATTGACGCGTAGCGAACGTCGGCATTCGAATCGTTGACCGCCTTGAGCAGCGCGTCGCCGGCTGACTTGACCTTCAATCGGCCCACGACCCGCGCGGCGCCGGCGCGAACTTCCGAATCGTAGTGATCGAGCGCCTTGAGGAGCCGCGCGACGGCCGCGTCCGACAATTTGAGCGGCGAGCCCGACCCTATGACGCCCAGCGTATAGATGGCCTCGACGCGGACCATCTTGTTCTCGTCGTCCACGGCCTGCAGCAGCGCGTCGACGAGCTCGGCGGGAACCGCCTTGGGCCACACGGCCAGGGGACCCAGCTCGAACGCGGCCGGCGCACGTCCCGAGGCCCGCACCTCGACCACGAGCGCGACGCGCTTCTTGGTCGAAACGGGCTCGACCAGGTAGAACGAGAGCTCGGCGTCGATCGCCTCGAGCTGGATGGCGTTCACCTGATCGTTGACGACGGCCGCCAGCGGTGCGATCGCTTCCACATATCCGGTCTCCCGCAGCAGGCGCACGGCGCTGATGCGAACCTTGGGATCGGGGTTGCGAAGATTCCTGACGACGTCCTCGAACCGGGCCGGTTGCCGCGCCACGGCCGCAACCACTGTGGTTACGAAGAGTGTGGGGACGAAGACCATCAAGCGTACAAGTCTGGACATGGACGCACTTTCGGGGGGCCCGATAATTGTAACCGAAGCCGAGGGCGTACGACACGACAAAGAGCAGAAAAGCACTACGGACGACACGGACAGCACCGATCCGGACCACACAACTGCACACATCTTCGCCCCGCACGCGACAACGCTTGGGGTCAGATCTCGATTTTCTGATCCGGGCGCGGTCAGGACCATTCAGACGAGAAAATCGATCTGACCCCGCTTTGACTTCGACCTCGTGAACTGTCATACTGTCATATGACAGTTGTATGAGGTTCCAGCTCAACTTCAAGTCCGGCAAGGCGGTCTACCAGCAGCTCGTGGACCAGGTGAAGGTGGCCGCGGCCGCAGGCGCCCTGCAGCCGGGCGATCCGCTCCCCGGGATCCGGCCGCTGGCCGAGGAGCTTCGCGTCAACCGCAACACCGTCGCCAAGGCCTATACAGAGCTCGAAAACCAGGGCGTCATCGAGACGGTGGCAGGCAAGGGATGCTTCGTCCGCAACCAGGGCAACTCTCCCTTCAAGAAAGATGTTCGACGCAAGCTCCTGGCCGAGTCGATCGACGACGTCGTCGTGCACGCGCATCATCTGCAAATCAGCAGGGAAGAATTCCTGCAGCTCGCGGAGGACCGATTCGACGCGCTCGAGCTCAAGCGGGCTCGTGCCGCGACGTCATCGCACCCATGACACAGCCATCACCCGTCATTGAGATTCGCGATCTCGTCCGCCGCTACGGCCGCACGGATGCCGTCGACGGCCTCAACCTGCGCGTGCAGGCGGGCCGGTGCTACGGGTTCTTCGGCAGGAACGGCGCCGGCAAGACGACGACCATCAAGTGCCTGCTCAACCTGCTCCGGCCGACACGCGGCGAGGCGAGAGTCTTCGGCCTCGATCCGGCGCGCGACGAGGTCGCGGTGAAATCGCGGATCTCCTACGTGCCCGACGCGGTCGCGTTCTATCCGTGGATGACCGTCCGGCAGACGCTCGACTACTGCGCGTCGTTCCGGACGCGGTGGAACGCCGACACCGAGGGCGCGCTCCTCTCGCAGTTCCGGCTCGACGCCCGCCAGAAAGCGAGTCACCTCTCGAAGGGCCAGCGGACGCAGCTCGCGCTCATCGCGGCCATCTGCCCCGAACCCGAGCTGCTCGTGCTCGACGAGCCCACGTCGGGACTCGATCCGATCGTCCGGCGTGAGTTCATCCAGACGGTGATCGGCGCCTATCAGGACGCGGACCCCGGCCGCCGGACGGTATTCGTGTCGACGCACCTCATCGCCGAGTTCGAGGGTCTGATCGACGAGTTCACCATCATCGATCGCGGCCGCGAGGTCCTGACCCTCGAGGCCGACGTGGCGCGCGAACGCTATCAGAAGATCCACGTGCGCTTCGCCGGCGATCCCGCCGGGTTCAGCCTCGCGGGCGCGCGCATCCTCCGCACACGCGGCCGCGAGCTCGAGCTCGTCGTGAACGGCAACTCCGCCGACGTCCTGCAGGCCCTTCGCGCGCGCTCGCCCGAAACCCTCACGACCGAAGCGCTGACGCTCGAGGAGATCTTCGTCTCGACGCTGCAGCCGACGGGAGCGAGCGCGTGACGGCCGCAGCGCACGTGCTCTCGCCCGCGCTGGCCAAGGAGGTCAGGGCCCTCCTGCCGACCTACTGCGGCGCGCTCGTCGCCGTCGTAGTCGGCAGCTTCAGCAACAGCTACACCCTGGTCGCCTTCGGACTGCTGGGATTTGCGTTCGGCTCCGTGGTGCTCGGTGCGCAATCGTTCGGTCACGAGCTACAGCCACCGCACGCTGGGCCTGCTGCTCTCGCAGCCAGTCGATCGGCGCCGCCTGTTCGTCTACAAGCTCGCCGTGCTGTCGGTGATGCTGATCACCCTGACGGCCACCACCCTGGTGATGTATCGGGAGCTCTTGCGCCGCGCGGCGTCGCCGCACACCGAGCCGTCGATGCTCGTTCTCGCCGCCGCTTGCGGCCTGTTCATGGCGCCGTGCCTGACGATGCTCTGTCGAAGCACGCTGGCGGCCGCGGTCTTCACGATCGCCATTCCCGGTCTGCTGACGACCCTCGCCGACATCGCCGGAGGGATCATCTACGGGCTCGAGAACGCCGCCGCGATCGATAGCTTCAGGCTCGTCGTCTTCTGGCGCGGCATGTTCGTGATCTGCGCGATTTCGGCGATTGCCGCCTGGCGGATGTTCCAGCGCCTCGAAGTCATCGAGGGCCACGGCGCGCACGTCCAGCTTCCCGAGTCGCTGCTCGCCGGATCGGAAACAGCGGCCGACGCGCCGGCCAGACGCCACCACCCCGTGTGGGCACTCGTCAAAAAGGATCTTCGCCTGCAGCAAATCACCTTCGTCGTCGCTGGTCTGTTCGTGTGTGCGTGGCTGGGCCTGGCGTGGATGGAGCGCACGAGATCAGGTTCGCCAAGCGTGCCCCTCATCTCTCTGACTGTCCTGTATGCGGGCATCCTCGCCCTGCTCACGGGTTCCCTGGCCAGCGCCGAGGAGCGCCACCTGGGAACGGCAGAGTGGCAGGTTCTGCTGCCCATGGCGGCCTGGCGGCAGTGGACGGTCAAGGTCGGCGTGGTGTACGGGATTGTCCTCGTGCTCGGCGGCGGCACTGCCGGCGCTACTTGGACTTCTCATCCCGGTCCGGGAATGGTTCACGCCGCTGATGGCTGGACAGGTCGCGGCGGTCATGCTGCTGCTGACGGCCGGCAGCCTGTATCTCTCTTCGCTCTGCAGGAGCGGCGTAGGAGCGCTGGTGCTGTCGTTTCCGAGCGTTGTCGCGACAGTCCTCTTTGTTCAGACAGTCGGATCGCAGTTGTGGCGCGTGTGGCGGTCCTCGGCTTTCGATCAGCCGTTCCTCGACCCACTCAGCGTCTTCGTTCTACTGCTGTCGGTCGTGGGGGGCTTCGTGGCCCTGCTGCTCTGGCTCGCCTTCCTCAATCACCGGACGGCGGATCGGAGTGTCGATCGTATTTCAAAGCAGGTGCTGTCCATCGCCGGCTACGTCGCAACGGGCCTCGCGGTGTTGATACTGATGGGTCTGAGTTAACCGATGGCCGCTCAGTGCCGCGCCACGCCGTAGGCGTTCGCGCGTCCCACGGCGAGCACATCCCGCAGGTACCGTCCGGTGTGCGACGCCTCGTTCTGCGCGATCTGTTCCGGCGTCCCGACCGCGATCACCCGCCCGCCCTCCTCGCCACCTTCGGGCCCGAGGTCGATGACCCAGTCGGCCGTCTTGATGACGTCGAGGTTGTGCTCGATGACGAGCAGGCTGTGCCCCGCCTGAATCAGCTTCCTGCACGCCGCCAGCAGCTTCGCGATGTCGTCGAAGTGCAGGCCCGTCGTCGGCTCGTCGAGGATGTAGAGGATGCGATCGCCGGTATGTGACGACAGGTGCGCCGCGATCTTGATGCGCTGCGCCTCGCCACCCGACAGCGTCGTCGCCGGCTGTCCGAGGCGCAGGTAGCCGAGGCCGATCTCGTCGAGCACCTGCAGGCGCCGGAGGACCTTCGGCGAGCTGCTGAAGAACGTCAGCGCCTCGCGCACGGTCATGTCGAGCACCTGGTCGACGCCGCGGCCGCGGTAGCGGACGTCGAGGACCTGCGGCTTGAAGCGCTTGCCCTCGCACTGCTCGCACGGGACGAACACGTCGGCGAGAAACTGCATCTCGACCTTGACCACGCCCTCGCCTTCGCACGCCTCGCAGCGCCCGCCGGGCACGTTGAACGAGAAATGGCTGGCCGTGAGCCCGCGCGATCGCGCGTCCTTCGTCGCGGCGAAGAGCTCGCGGATCGGGTCGAAGGCCTTGAGGTAGGTCACCGGGTTCGACCGCGGCGTGCGGCCGATCGGCGCCTGATCGACCAGGACGACGTCGGTGACGAACTCGGCGCCTTCGAGCTTGCGGTGCGAGCCGATTCGGCGATCCCAGTCGCCCTTGGCGCGCTTGAGCGCCGCGTAGATGACGTCGTGGACGAGCGTGCTCTTCCCGGACCCGCTGACGCCGGTGACGGCCGTCAGCATGCCCAGCGGAATCTCGACGTCGATGTTCTTCAGGTTGTGCTCGCTCGCGCCGAGCACCTTCAGCTTCTGGTTCGTCGGCTTGCGGCGCACCGCCGGCACCGGAATCGCCAGCTCGTCGCGCAGGTACTTGGCCGTCAGCGACCGCGGCTCCTGCAGCAGCGCCTCGAGCGTGCCCGAAAAGACGACGCGGCCGCCCTGCTCGCCGGCGCCGAGCCCCATGTCGACGACGGTGTCGGCGACGCGGATCATGTCGGCGTCGTGCTCGACGACGAGCACCGTGTTGCCCTGATCGCGCAGCTGCCGCAGGATCGCGATCAGCCGCTCGTTGTCGCGCGAGTGCAGGCCGATTGACGGCTCGTCGAGGACGTACAGCGTGTCGACGAGCGCGGACCCGAGCGAGGTCGCCAGGTTGATGCGCTGCGATTCGCCGCCCGAGAGCGTCGACGACAGGCGATCGAGCGTCAGGTAGTCGAGCCCGACGTCGCGCAGGAACCCCAGCCGCTTGCGAATCTCCGTCATGACCTTGTCGGCGACGGCCGCGTCTTTCTCCGAGAGCGTCAGGTCGGCGAAGAACCGGTCGGCGTCGCGCACGGTCAGCGCGCAGACCCGATCGATCGTCTGCCCGCCGACCTTCACGTCGCGTGCCTCGCGTCGCAGCCGGGCGCCGAGACACTCCGGGCACGTCAGGTAGCCGCGATACCGGCTCAGGAAGACCCGGACGTGGACCTTGTATTTCTTCCGCTCGAGCCAGCGGAAGAACCCCTTCACGCCTTCGTACTCGGCGCCGTCGCCCTCGACGACGAACCGCTTCTCGTCGTCGGTCAACTCGGACCACGGCACGTCGAGTCGCAGGCGACGGCCTTGGCCGCGCGCTTCAGCTCGACGAGCTGCGCGCGATAATGCGGCTTGCTCCACGGTTCGATCGCGTTCTGGTGAATCGACTTCGACGCATCCGGCACGACCAGGTTCATGTCGAGCTCGATGATGTTCCCGAACCCGTGGCAGACGCCGCACGCGCCAAACGGATTGTTGAACGAGAACAGGCGCGGCTGCGGCACCTCGTACTGAATCGCGCAGCGGCGGCACTCGAAGCGCTCGCTGAACCGGTGGACACCGGCTCGCCGTCTCGCGGAGCTCGATGGCGAATCCGGCCCCACCGCCCTCGGTGTAGGCCGTCTCAATCGAGTCGGTCAGACGCGTCCGGAGATCCCCGTCGACCTTCACGCGATCGACGATCACCTGCAGCATCGGGCGGTCCTGGAGGACCGCCGGATCGACGTCCTCGAGCGAGAGTGTCTGCCCATCGACGTAGAGGCGTCCGAACCCCTTGCGCCGCAACGCGGCGAGCGTCTCGGCCACGGGATCGACCATATCGGGCAGGCCGCGCTGCCCCGCATCCTCGTCGCCTCCGCCCTCGTCCTCATGCTCATGCGAGGCGTCCTGCTCGTCGTGACGCTCCGCGCCCTCCGGGCTCGGCAGTTCGTCCGTGGTCACGACCGGCATGTCGAAGCCGATGAGCAGCCGGGTGCCCGCCGGCGAGCGTTCCGAGCTGAGCCGACACGACCTCGGCCGTTTCGCGCACGACGTCGCGGCCGCAGCCCCGGCAGATGGTGCGGCCGACCCGCGCGAAGAGCAGGCGCAGGTAATCGTGGATTTCAGTCGTCGTGCTGACGGTCGACCGTGGGTTGCGGATGCTGTTCTTCTGTCGAATCGCGATCGCCGGGCAGATGCCCTCGATCGCGTCGACGTCCGGCTTCTCCATCCGCTCGAGAAACTGCCGGGCATAGGCCGACAGCGACTCGACATAGCGGCGCTGGCCCTCGGCGTAGATCGTGTCGAAGGCGAGCGACGACTTGCCCGACCCGCTCACCCCGGTCATGACGACCAGCGCCCGCTGGGGGATGGTCAGATCGACATTCTTGAGGTTGTGCGTGCGGGCACCGCGGACGACGATATTGTTCCTGGCCTCACGAGTGGATGCCATCTACGGTGTGCTCTTTTGCGAAAGCCTCAACAGTCCATAGTAGCGCACCCCCTCCGGGGCTTCAACCTCGAGCTGGATCGCCGTTCCGCCGGTCCAGCCCACTTGCTGCCGTCGTGCTCCAACGGGGGACGCGGATTATCTCAACGGGACGCGGATCGCACGCGGATCTCTGTTCTTGACAGATACGGGACGCGGATCGCGCGGATTCGAAAGATGTCCAGAGGGGCCAGTCCGCCGGACGCCCCCTCGGCCTTGCGGAGCTCCCGGTCGAACCATTAGTGGCCGTGGTACGGGGTCCATGCTATTTTGTTGGAGCCAAGGTAGGCCTCGGACGGGCGGATGTTCCGTCTCGCCGGTGTCCTACCGGGCTCAAACACGAGGGAGTTGTGTCAGTCCGTCTGTTCATCGGCAACCTACCTTATTCCGCGACCGAGCCGGATCTACGCGAGCATCTGTCGAGCGTCGGAGCACCAGCGCAAATCGTGCTTCCTACCGATCGGGAAACCGGACGGCCGCGAGGCTTCGCGTTCGTCGACTACACCGATCGCGAAGTCGCCGAGGAGGCGATCCGGCGCTTCAACCAGCAACCGTTCAAGGGGCGGCCGCTGGCGGTCAGCGAAGCGCGACCGCGGGAAGATCGTCCCCCCGGTCCGCGACCAGGCGGCTTCAGCAGTCCGCGCCCTGGAGGCGCGCCGTCGGGCTTCAGCAGTCCGCGGCCCGGCGGCTATTCGCCGCGCCCCCCCGAGGGTGGCGGCGCCCCGGGTTCGCGCAGCCGCAACTTCGGCCCCGACGCGCCGCCGAAGAACAAGCGCAAGCCGCCGCGCAAGGACTCCGACCGCGGCCCCAAGGGGCCGATCAAGGAACGCCCGGTCAGTCGGATCTACGACGCCGACGAGGACTGGCGTGCCAAGGACGACGTCGAGGAGGCCGAAGTCGATAACTTCGCCACCAGCGCGAAGAAGGACGAGGGGGCGGAAGACGAGACGGTGGGAGACGACGAGACCTAGACGGTCACTAGATGGACACACACGTCCGGGTCCTCGGCGTCCTGAACATCGCGATAGGCGTCATCGGGCTGATGGTCGCCGCGCTGATGATGATTGGCGTCGGCGGCGCAGCCGGCATCATCAGCGCATCCGCCGATCCGGAAGAGGCGGCGATGGCGATTCCGATCCTGTCGATCGTCGGCGCGTTCCTCGTCGCGTTCCTCTTCGCCTTCTCGCTGCCGGCAATCGTGACCGGCATCGGCCTGCTCTACTTCAAGCCCTGGGCACGCATCCTGGGCATCGTGCTGTCCGCCATCGCGCTCCTCGGCTTCCCGTGGGTCACGATTCTCGGCATCTACGGGTTGTGGGTGCTGTTCAGCAAACAGACCGAGCGCCTGTTCGCCACCACCGCTTAGGTTCCTTCGGCAGATGCCGCCGCCCTCCTCGTTGAACCTGCCTCCCGGCACCGCGTTCGGCCCCTACGAGGTCAAGGTTCAACTCGGCTCGGGAGGCATGGGCGAAGTGTATCGAGCCTTCGACCCGCGGCTCGGACGCGACGTCGCGCTGAAAGTCATCCGGCGCGTGTTGATGGACGACGATTCGGCCCTCGATCGCCTGCTGCGGGAAGCGACGCTGGCCTCTGCCCTCAACCACCCCAACATCGTCACCATCTACGAGACGGGCGTCGTCGGGACCGACCGCTACATCGCGATGGAGCTCATCGAAGGATCGACGCTGCGTCAACTGGCGGCACAGGGCCTCCCGCTGTCCCGCATCGTGGGCATCGCGCGGCAGGTGGCCGAGGCGCTCGCCGTCGCACACGGGGCGCAGATCATCCACAGAGATATCAAGCCCGACAACGTCATGGTGCGGCCGGATGGCTACGTGAAGCTGCTCGATTTCGGACTGGCGCGCGTGCAACCGGACCAGTACGGCGCCGGATCGACGGACCCCGGGCGGATGAGTACGGAGGCCGGGCTGATTCTCGGCACGATCGGGTACATGGCGCCGGAGCAGGCGCGGGGAGAGGCGGTCGCCGCCGAAGCCGACGTGTTCTCGCTCGGCGTGGTGCTCTACGAGCTCGTCACGGGCCGTCATCCGTTCATGGCCGCCTCGCAGCTTGGGACGCTGAACGCGCTGATGTGGGAAACGCCGGAGCCGCCCTCGCTCCTCAACCCCGAGCTTCCCCGCGCGCTCGATCAGCTGATCCTCGAGTCGCTGCAGAAGGATCAGCGTCTCAGGCCGGGCGCGAGCGAAGTGATGTATCGGCTGGCGCTCACGCACGATTCGAATATCGCGACGGCGCTGTCGTCGGTCACCGTCACCCCGCGCCGCCTGGCGGCGAGCGCGAACGTCGTCGGACGGGAAGACGAGCTCGCGGCGATGAACGACGAGTTCGAGCGGGCCCGCCGGGGCAAGGCTCGGATGGTGGTGATCTCGGGCGAGGCCGGCGTCGGGAAGACCACGCTCGTCGAAGCGTTCGTGTCCGAGCTCGAGGAACGTGGCGAACCGGCGCGCGTCGGTCGAGGCCGGTGCTCGGAACGGCTGGCCGGAAGCGAGGCCTACCTGCCGGTGCTCGAGGCGCTCGAAAGCCTGCAGAAGAGCGAACAGCTCGGCAGCCTCACCCGCCTGGTCCGCGCGCTCGCGCCAAGCTGGTACGCCCAGCTCATGCCCCCAACCGAGAACGATTCGTCTGCGGCGCGGCTGGCCGCCGAGACCGCAGGCGGATCGCAGGAACGCCTCAAGCGCGAGATTGCGTCGCTGCTCGAAGAGGCCGGACGGATGCAGCCCATCGTGCTCTGGTTCGACGACGTGCACTGGGCCGACCCGTCGACTACTGACCTCATCGGGTATCTGGCCGGGCGGCTCGACAACACGCGGCTGCTCATCATCGCCACGGCACGTGTGTCGGCGCTGCGGCAGTCGCGCCACCCGTTCCTCTCGCTGAAGCTCGATCTGCTGACCCATGGGCTCTGCCGCGAGGTCGCACCGTCGGATCTGAGCGAAGCCGCGATCGAGCGGTACATCGCGCTGCAGTTCCCGGAACACTCCTTTCCGTCGGGCTTCGCCGGCCTCATTCACGGTCGCACCGAGGGGAATCCGCTCTTCATGGCCGACGTCCTGCGCGATCTGCGGCGGCGGCAGGTCATCCAGCAGCAGGACGGCCAGTGGACCATCTCGGAGGCGCTGCCGGCGATCGCGCGGGAGCTGCCCGAATCGGTGCGCAGCCTGATTCAGCGCAAGATGGACGCGCTCGAGGACACCGATCGGCGGCTCCTGGCCGCCGCGAGCGTGCAGGGCATGGACTTCGATTCGGCCATCCTCGCCTCTGCCATCCAGATGGACGAGGAGGAAGTCGAGTCCAGGCTCGAGCGGTTGGAACGGGAGCACGCGCTCGTGCGCTTCATTAGTGAGCTCGAAGCTCCAGACCGTTCGTTGACGCTGCAGTACCGATTCGCACACCACATGTACCAGAACGCGTGCTTCGACTCGCTGCGCGCGACGCGGAAGGCCGCGCTGAGCCGGGCGATCGCCGAGCGACTGGTGCAGCGTTACGGCGAGCAGCCCGATCGGCTGTCGGATATCGCGGTGCTCTTCGAGGTCGCGCGCGACGGCGTGCGGGCCGCCGAGTATTGGAACCTCGCCGCGCAGGCCGCCGGGCGGCTGTACGCGCACGACGAATCGGCGCGCCTGGCCGAGCGCGGCCTCACGCTCCTCGCGCGCGAGCCGGCGAGCCCGGCGCGATCGGCCGCGGAGCTCGGGCTGTGGATGACCTACGCCCTGGCGATCAAAACCAGCAAGGGCTATGCGGTGGCCGAAGTCGGACACGCCTACGAGCGTGCCCGCGAGCTCAGCCGGCAGGTCGAAGATCCATCGCGCGTGATTCCCGTCCTCATCGGCATGTCCGCGCACCATATCGTGTCGGGCGAAATCCGCATCGCGCACGACATCTCGCTCGAGATGATGGCGCTCTTCGAGCGGCTGGGCGATCCACACCTGCAGATGATCGGCGAGTGGTCCGTCGGCGCGGCGCTTTTCCACCTGGGCGCCATCGAGGCCGGACACCAGCACCTCGAGAAGGCGATGACGCTCTACGATCCGGCCTTCCACGGCGCTCGCGTGTGGCAGACGGGCATCGAGCCGGGGATCTTCTGCCGCTGCGAGCTGTCGCGGACGACGACGCTGCGCGGGTTTCCCGACACCGGACTCGCGATGGTCCAGGCGGCTGTCGCGGCCGCCGGCGCGCTCGATCACCCGCAGCCACGGGCGTTCGCGCTGCTCTTCGAGATGTTCATTCGCCTCGCGCGCCGCGAGCCGCGAGAGGTCCAGCGCGCCTACGAACAGCTGGCGGTCATCTGCGACGCGCACGGAATCGCGCAGGAGATGTACTGGGCGGCGCCGCTCGTCGGCCGGGCGATCATCGAGATGGGCGATCTGAAGCGCGGACTGCGCGTGCTCGAGGAAGGGCTCGCGGCGCACACCGCGACACGTTCGGCGCTCATCCGTCCTTACTATCTGGTGCTCCTCGCCGGCGCGCAGCTGCGAGCGGGAAGCCTCGACCGCGCGCAGGCCTCGCTCGACGAATCGACGCGCGTCGCGGACGCGACCGGCCAGCACTCGTACGACGCCGAGCACTCGCGCTTGCAGGCCGAGGTCTTCGGCGCCACCGGCGCAGTCGACGACGCCGAACGGAAGTATCGCGAGGCGCTCGAGATTTCGCGACGGCAGGGCGCGCGGTGGCTCGAGCTCCGCGCCGCGCGCGGCTACGCGCATCATTTGGTCGAACACGGCCGACCGACCGAGGCGCGCGACCTCCTGCAGCCCGTGTTGTCCTGGTTCACCGAAGGCCGCGACACGATGGATTATCTGTACGCGGAGGGGTTGCTCAGGACGCTGGATTGAAGGTCGGCTCTTGGCTCTGGGCTTTGGGCTCTGGCAAGATCCTCGAGTACGTGGTCGAGGGTCTTCCTAGAGCCTAGAGCCGAGAGCCGAGAGCCTTCTGCTACACTCCCCCCGCGCCATGTCGACGCGCGATTTCTCAGCCGGGCCCGGGTGACCGGGCCCGAAGTCCTCGAGCGCGCGCACGCGCACTCCCCGCATCCCCATCGTCGTCTAGAGCTGCGAGGCGTTCGAAGCCAGTCACGAGACGTTCCTGCTGTACGCGACGCCCGGTCACGGCGAGTGGTGGCAGTCGCGGCTCTTGCGGGACGGGTTTACTCTAGGGACACTCGCCGCCGATGGAAGCCGGGTGCGGTACGAGGTGAGCCGGACGTCGGGAAAGTAGAGACAGGCGCAGTCCCTCAGCGCCCGGGTTGGGCTTCTGAACCCGGTCTGTTAGAATGGTCGGAAGTCCGGCCGTCAAGGACGGGCCGAGTCCCTCACGCCAGGCCGACGTAGCTCAGTTGGTAGAGCAGCTGATTCGTAATCAGCAGGTCACCCGTTCAAGCCGGGTCGTCGGCTCCATCTTTCCTAGTAAAACTGCCTGTCTGCCGCACGGTCGAGAGCTCCGAGAGCTCGCCGGGTATCACATCGGTAACAGCGAGACTGGGTTCGTCGTTCCATGACGCGCGAACCGCTCTTCTTTCAGTGGGTCGCCCGCCGCTACGAGCGCGGCAGCTGCTCATCACGACAACCAAGTCGTCACGCCGTGGGCCACCGTGGTCGGTGACGAGATCATTGCGGCGGCCATTCTCGATCGGCTCCTACCTCACAGCCACACGCTGATGATCCAGGGCGAGAGCTTTCGACTGAAGCAAAAAGAAGAAGCCTGCTTGTCTGGGACGCACCCTGCGCCGCACGTGACGACGATGAGGATCATCCGCATCGTGCTGAAGCGTACTCGGTGGGCGCTCGCTGGCAGGCCGGTATACTACCGGTGCACATCATGACGCCGACCAGGGTGTCGATCATCGTCGTTGCGTGCACGGCGGCCGTAGTCGCCGCAAGCCAGGCGCCCTCGGAGCCTCCCAGGTTCAGAGTCGCCGTCGACGTCGTGTCGATCGACGCGGTTGTCACCGATCGCAAGGGAGAGGTCGTTCGCGACCTGACCGCCGCGGATTTCGAAGTCTTCCAGGACGGCAAGCGGCAGAAGGTCACGTTCGCGCAGTTCGTACCCGTCATCACGGTCGCTGCGCCAGCAGTCAGGGCCATCGGGTCGAGTGCGATCCCGGCATCGGCCGGCAGCGGAGACGCCGCGGCTGTCGGCGCCGCCGATCACGCGCGAGCAGGTGCGGCGGACGATTGTTCTCGTCGTCGACGATCTGGGGCTCTCCGTCGAAGGCATGAACAATACCCGACGGGCGTTGCGCGGGTTCGTAGACACAGGACTGCTGCCGACGGACCTCGTCGCGATCGTCCGGACGGGAGAGTCGATGGGTGTGATGCAGTCGCTGACGAACGATCGCAGGGCGCTCGAGGCGGCCATCGACGCGACTGCGTTACAACATCATGTCACGCAAGGGCGTGTCACCGTTCGGCGACGTGACTCAGCTGGGCGACGCGAAACCCGTGGCCGACGAAGTGATGCCCCTGCAGCGCTCGGTCTCGGCCGCCGGTTCACTTGCCGCGCTCAACCTCGTCGTGCAGGCGGCGCGCGACTTGCCGGGTCGAAAGACGGTGATCCTCGCGTCTGAAGGCTTTCAGCTGTGGGAAGAAACCGTCGCCACGAAGACGTCCGACGAGGACACGCGCGTGCGCTTTGCCGTCGACCGCGTGATCGATCAGGCGACGCGGTCGGGTGTGGTCATCTACGCGATTGATGGTCAGGCGCTCCAGCCGGTCGGGCTGGGGGCGGCAGACGACGTCCATTCGGCAGACCCGCGAGGGAATCCAGATGCGATGGGTGAGTCGTTGCGCGGTCTCGCGGCAGATCGCCGGCGCGCCAGCCGCGATGCCCAGGAGAGCCTCGCGTATCTTGCCGAACAGACCGGCGGCTTTGCCGTCATGAACACGAACGATCTCGCCGCCGGCCTCAGCCGGATCAGCAACGACGTGCGGGACTACTACGTGATTGGCTACGAGCCGGATCAGGGTACGTTCGCGCCGAAGGGAAAAACGCCCCGGCTCCACAAGATCGTCGTGAACGTCAGTCGCGCCAACCTGCGGGTCAAGGCGCGCAAGGAGTTCATCGGCGTGAGCGATCCGGATCGGCCGTCAGGGCCGCCGACGCCGGCCCAGGAGCTGGTGCGCGCCGCGATTTCGCCGTTCAGCGTGGCCACGATCGCGCTGCACGCCACGAATCTGCCCGGATACTCACCCGGACGTGGCATGTTCGTTCGCACGGTGCTGCACCTCGACGCGCAGTCGCTCGCCTTTGCCACCGACGCGCGGGGCACCAGGACGGCGTCGGCCGATCTCGTCGGTCTGGTCTTCGACAGCGACGGCGCGCAAGTCGACACCGTCACCACCGGATTCGACGTGACGCTCGAAAACCGAGCGGCCGAGCAAGCGATCAAGGACGGCCTCGTGTACACCGCGCGGGTGCCGATTCACAAGCCCGGAGGCTATCAACTGCGGTACGCCATTCGCGACCGCCGCTCCGGCGCGATCGGCGCGGTCGGCGGGTTCGTGAACGTGCCGGATGTGACGGGCGGCGCGTTCGCGCTTTCCGGGCTGGTCCTGCGCGCTGGTGGAAGCACCGCGGCGAGCGACTCGATCGACAGCGATCGGTTCTCTGTTCGACCGGCCGACGCGCTCCGCGTCTACGCGCCCGGCACGCAGCTGTCGTACTCGTACGAGATCTACAACGCGGGGACAGCGGTTCAGGCCGTGACGAGTCTGTGGCGAGGCACCGACAGGCTCACCTCGCTGCCGCCTGACACACTGGTGCCGCCAGCAGATGGCGACCCCTTTGCCGCGGCCCGTGGCCTCACGCTCGCCGATGATCTGCCCGCGGGCACATACGTGCTGCAAATCGCCGCGACATCCGACGATCCGAAGCAGGCGAAGCGAACCCGTGGTGCCGTCCAGCGGATCTCGTTCGATGTCAAGTAGGGATCATCGAAATGTCACGCCACAGTTCGGGGTCCGCGACGCGGCGCAATAGACACAGTCGCCGAAGAGAACAAACAAATGCGTCGATACCTCTGCTCCACTGCGGCGCGCACTGCGTCCCCGAACATCACGGCGATCTGACTGTCGACGCAGAGTGCGCACCAGCCGTCAACGCCGATGGACGCGCAGACAGGTCGTGTGATACATCGTCGGTCGTTCGCGAGGATTACGCTAGATGATTCTCGTACGGCGGGTGCGCGCGACTCGAGCTCTGTGGCGAGGAACGTCACCGTCGGCAAGCGATCAGCGGCCCAGCAGCGACGCGACAACAATTCGACGACGAGTCAGGACCAACTTGTCGGCCACGACAGGTGAAGAGATGCTGGCACTTCGACACGGGCAATGATCGGGCCGCGGGGGGAAGGTGTGATGAACTGGAAACCGCTGCGTCCGACGACCTGCCAGCGGTCGGAATGTTTTCGCAAACGCGTGTCCGAACCAGGTAAAACTCGGACCCTAGATTTGAGCCTCTGCAACCACGCGTATCCGACCGCGCTGGCGTCGTCGCGGCTTCGACTTGACGACGATCTCCACATCCTGCCCGAGCCTGGTCAGGAGACGCATCAGGCGTTCGCTCGAGAAGTTTGTCAGTCGACCACTCAGCAAGGCCGATACCTTGGGTTGGTCGATCCCCATCACGGCAGCGGCAGCGACCTGAGTGAGGCGACTGCTCCGAACGATTTCACGAATCCGGCTCCCGAGCTGCGCTTTCGCCAACTCCTCCTCGGGCTCGAGCACGCCGATATCGGCGAACACGTTGCCGGAACTGGGCGGTCACGGGAATCAGCGGCTTCTTAGCCATACCTCGTAATCCTCTTTGGCGCGGGCGAGCCGCGCGGCGATGAAATCCAGCTCGCCCTTCGGCGTGGCCATCGCACGCCGAGATTTCTTCTGGAACGCGTGAAGGACGTAGACGGCTTTGGCGAACCGCACCGTGTAGACCGTCCGAAACGTGTTCCCGTCGAAGTCCACCACTACCTCGAGCACTCCGGCGTCGCCGAAGCCCTTCAGGGGCTTTGCTGCCGGCGACTTGAGGCCGATCTGCGCATCCCAGAGCGCCCCGCCGACGCGGGTCTTGACGTCGTTCGGAAACGCGCTCAAGTCGTCTTTGCTCGAGGCCACCCAGCGGACCGGCTTCGGGACCTGGCGAGGTCTTCGGCAACTGCATCCTCATTGTATGCCACTACAGGCATATCGCCCAAATCGCGGGTCACGCGGCGCCACGACCCATGTGACCGGGATTCGCAAACGCACTCCTCAAGGCGGCGAAACCCGGTCGCAAGTGACCTGGACTAGAGCGTAGGTTGGAGGACTGGCCCGACGTCGAGTAGAGTCGTTGTGCGTGGCACCGGCACAACGCCGCCGACAAAAGTCTCCGCAAGCGCGGACTTGAAGCCGGCAGGCCGCGAAGGCCTGTTACCTGGGACCACAACTACAACGGGATTTGCGAAACCCCGAATGAGGGGCTCTCGAAAGCACTGGGCAGCCGTTTTGCGAGGGGCGCTGCGACTTCGCCAATCAGTGACTCGTCTTCACCCGCCGGTTCGCCGCCGAACCGCGAGACCAGGGCTGCGTGTCTCGACGCCGGACGGGGCGCCGTGGATCTTCGACCTATGAATATCCTCGGGATTTCGGCTCTCTACCATGACAGCGCCGCTGCGCTGGTCCGCGACGGCGACATCATCGCGGCGGCGCAGGAAGAACGCTTCACGCGCGTCCGGCACGACTCCCGGTTCCCGACACACGCGGTGTCGTACTGCCTTGCGGCCGGCACGCTCAGCGTTCAGGACCTGGACGCAGTGGTCTTTTATGAAAAGCCGCTCATCAAGGCCGAGCGCCTGCTGGAAACCTATCTCGGCGTCGCCCCGAGAGGCTTGAAGTCCTTCGTCGCGGGCATCCCGACCTGGCTGTCCGAAAAAGCGAACATCTCGGGACTGATACGCAAGCAGCTCGGTCCGGGATTGAAGGCGCCGACGCTCTTTACAGAGCATCACGAATCTCACGCCGCCAGCGCATTTTTTCCCTCTCCGTTCGCGAAGGCCGCCATCCTGACCGTGGACGGCGTCGGCGAATGGGCCACGACAACCATCGGAGTCGGCGAGCGGAACCGCATCGAGATCCGGCAGGAGATTCACTTCCCGCATTCGCTCGGACTGCTCTACAGCGCGTTTACGTACTACACCGGGTTCAAGGTCAACTCGGGCGAGTACAAGGTGATGGGGCTGGCGCCGTACGGCGAGCCGAAGTACGTCGATCTCATTTACAAGCACCTCGTCGAGCTCCGAGACGACGGCTCGTTCTGGTTGAATCAGGAGTACTTCGACTACTGCACCGGCCTGACGATGACCAACGGGCGCTTCAACGAGCTGTTCGGCGGGCCCCCGCGCGTGCCGGAGAGCAGGCTGACGCAGAAAGAAATGGACCTCGCCGCCAGTGTTCAGGTCGTGACGGAAGACGTGATGATGCGCCTGGCGCAGCGCGCCCATGACATCGCCGACAGCGAGAATCTCTGTCTTGCCGGAGGCGTTGCGCTCAACTGCGTGGCCAACGGGCGAATCCTGCGCGAGGGTCCGTTCAAGAACATCTGGATCCAGCCGGCTGCGGGCGACGCCGGTGGAGCGCTCGGCGCTGCCCTGCTGGTCTGGCACCAGATGATGGACGGAGAACGGAACGGCAACGGCGGAAAGGACCGGATGAAGGGCTCCTGGCTGGGCCCGGAGTTCAGCGACGCCGAAATCGCGGAGTACCTGGATGGCGTGGGCGCGGTCAGCGAAAAGCTGACGGACTGCCAGCTGGCGGATCGGGTGCACGCCTGATCGCGGAGGAGAAGATTCTCGGCTGGTCGCGCGGTCGCATGGAGTTCGGTCCGCGGGCGCTCGGTTCACGGAGCATCATCGGCGACGCACGCAGCCCGCGGATGCAGGCGCAGATGAACCTGAAAATCAAGTTCCGCGAGAGCTTCAGGCCATTCGCGCCATGTGTGCTGCTCGACCACGTCAGCGAGTACTTCGATCTGGAGTGCGAGAGTCCCTACATGCTGCTCGTGGCTCCCGTCGCCAGGAAGAAGCGCGTGTCGACGAGCGACGACCAGAAGGCGCTGTGGGGCATCGACCGGCTGAACGTCCCTCGCAGCGCGATTCCCGCAGTGACGCACGTCGACTACAGCGCACGGATCCAGACGGTCGATCCCGACCGGCACGGGATGTTCCACACGATGATGCAGCGTTTCTACGAGCTGACGGGATGTCCGGTGATTGTCAACACCAGCTTCAATGTGCGGGGAGAACCGATCGTGTGCACGCCGGAGGACGCCTATCGGTGCTTCATGTTCACGCACATCGATGCGCTGGTCCTCGGAAACCGGCTGCTCCTGAAAGAGAACCAGCCCGCGATGGCGGGGGCTGCCGAGCACTTGAGCCAGTTCAAACTGGACTGACCGTGAGCATCAAGACTCTTCCCTGCTTCGCCCATGTGAACTGGACGCCGAATGCGAGCGAGCTGCGCAAGTTCGCGCTCTCGATGATCATCGGCTTCGGTGTCATCGGCGCCTACGTCGCCATCCGCAACCGCGCGGTCGTCTCGTCGTCGCTCACGTTGTGGGCGGTCGGCGGCGGCCTCGCCGCGGGAGCCCTGCTCCCTGGCGTCGGCCGGTACGTCTACCTCGCGGTGTATGTCGCCACAGGGGCGGTCGGATACGTGATCAGTCGCGTGCTCCTGACCGCCATGTTCTTCGCGCTGTTCACCCCGATTGGACTGATCCTTCGACTGACCGGTAAAGACCTGTTGCGCCTTCGCAGGAATCCCGGTTCGACGGAATGGATCGCTCACCGCGCCGCGACGGATCGCCGACGCTACTATCGTCAGTTCTGAAGGAGACACCGAATGGTTGAGAAAGTGCAGATGGACAGGAACCCCGGATTTGCTGCCGATCTTCTGCAGTTCGTCCTGCAGAGCCGCAAATGGTGGCTCGTGCCCATCGTGGTGGTCCTCGTGCTGTTCGGCGCGATTCTGGTGCTGGGTGGGACGAGCGCTGCACCGTTCATCTACAGTCTCTTCTGAGGGGCATTCGGACCACATCGGGACTCGCGCGCGTCCGATACATGTCAACACACCGAGACGGCGGCGGCGTCCGGGCATGGCTGTCGTTCGTACTCA
Organism: uncultured Acidobacteriota bacterium; assembly: GCA_963776315.1. Lineage (GTDB taxonomy): Bacteria > Acidobacteriota > Vicinamibacteria > Vicinamibacterales > 2-12-FULL-66-21 > DATBJJ01. The sequence goes on along the minus strand of CAVZMJ010000014.1, from coordinate 208,817 downwards.
CCGTTCTGGCGGTGGGATATCTTCTCGTGTGGCCACTGTTCAGGCCACATGGCATCTACTTCGGGTGGCGATACCGGCTCCCGGATCTCTACCTGGGTACCCCGCTGCTCGTCGCCGCCGTCTGCATGCTGATTGTCCGCTTGACGCCGGCTTCCAGGCGAAGGCCGCGGGCCCTTCGGCTCACCACGGGATACCTTGCGGTCTTCATCGCGGTGTTCGGTTTGGACCTGGCGTATGCGCTGGTCGGCACCACGCTGTTCCGGCTCCCGCACTACGATATCTGGCTGTACAGCAGCGGGATGTCGTCGAGGACCAACGTGCGCGACGCTGAGCTCGGGTTCATCCGCAAACCCGGCCTGAGCTGGGTCGGGGAGTCGGTCAAGGGGCTTCCGGCAACGACCTACCGCACCGACGAAAACGGATTCCGCAATCCCGCCGGACTGAGGCGGGCCGATGTGGCCATCGTCGGGGATTCCTTCATCGAGGCGGGCACGATTGAGGAAGAGAGGACAGCCGTTCAACAAGTCCAGCGATTGACCGGCTTGGTGACCGTCAATCTCGGGCGGACGCACCACGGGCCGCCGCAGCATCTCATCGTCACGAAGCGGTACGCATTGAAGTATCAGCCACGCGCCGTGGTCTGGGAGATCTTCGAGGGCAACGACCTGACGGATGCGGAGGCCTTCGTGCACTGGACGGAGAACCCGGCGTCGCGGCAGACGCTGCTTCAGCGGTTTGCCAGTCGTTCGTTGATCGCCCAGCTCCTGCCGCGCCAGCCGATGCGCGCGGGGTCGAGGCGAACGTTCCGCCGGACAGACGGGACGCTCGGCGAGATCGATCTCGACTATCTCTACTATCCGGACGCGCCCGCCCGATGGGCGCGCGGCTGGGAAGCAACCGCCAAAGCCGTTCAGGACGGCCAGTCCCTTTGCAAATCCCAGGGCGTCGAGTTTCTGGTCGTGTTCGTGCCGATCAAGGCGCGCGTCCTCGGCCCGTTCGTCCAGTTCCACGACGATCGCGATCGAGACACGTGGCTGCCGGGGAGCCTGATGGATGCACCCGGGGACTTCGGGGCGTCGATGCGGAAGGAATGCCGCCGGCTGGGCTGCGACTTCGTCGATCTCACGGACGCGCTGCGTCGCGGCGCCGAGACAGACAATACTGAGGTCTATCACACGGTCATCGATACCCACCTCGACGTCGGCGGCAACAAGATCCTTGCCGATCAGATCACCGCCTGGCTCCAATCGAAGAACATCGTCCCGGAGAAGACCGTCGTGCCAGGGACGCCACTCCCGCAACCGCGTTGATTCTGCTCTTCTGGTCTGCGAGCCACTTACACCGACAATCGACGTGTCGTCCGCGCCAGCTGTCCGGCTGCTCGCGATGGGACGCGCGTTTGCGCTACTTGCGTATGACGAAGGGCCCCATGACGAGAAGGTCGAGACCGGTCCCGAAGAAGACGCGGATCGCGTCGCGAGGCGAGCACACGATTGGCTCGTTGAACCCGTTGAACGACGTATTCACGAGCACCCCGATACCGGTTGCTGCCTCGAATGCGTGATGAAGCGAGCGGAACAGTCGCGGCGTCTCTCCGACGGTCTGGACGCGCAGCCCTGTGACGCCCGGCGGCACGGCGTGCCGGAGGGTCTGGCGATCGACGAGCTGGTATTCGTACTCCATGTACCGGGAACGTGGCGGCCCGACGAAGAACCGATCGCGCTGCTCTTCCAGCACGGATAGACCATACGCCCGGTGACGCTCCCGGTGCTTCAGGAATAGATTCAGGTTGTCGAGCACGTAGGGCGACAGCGGACTCGCAAGGATGCTGCGGTTTCCGAGCGCCCGATGCCCCCATTCCATGCGCCCCTGAAACCAGCCGACCAGGTGCCCGCGGCCGAGCGCGTCAACGGTCGTCTCGAGCAGTGCACCTTCAGAGAGGCAGTCGTACGACAGCTTGCAGTTGTCGAGGCTGGCTTTGATCTCTTCGACGCTGAATCCAGGACCGAGAAATGGCGAGGGCTCGTTCCGGCGCGGCCGCCCGACGTGATCTGCCGCAGCAGCGAGGGCGCATCCTGCGGCCAGTCCTGCGTTTCCTGGATTGGGGGAACGAACACGCCGTCGAAGATGTGCGATTCGTGGATGATCGTATTGAAATACGTGTTGTAGAAAAGCCCGCCTGCCAGGCACAGATGGCTGGCGGCGGACGCCTGCCGGATATCGGCGACCAGCATCAGAAGCATCTCTCCCACTCGCTTCTGGAAGCTGCTCGCGACCAGGGCCCGGTGCGCGCCGGATTCACGATCGCTTGCGGCAAGCCATGTCGCGATGAACTCCTTCCACCCGGCTGCGACGCGAACCGCCCCATCCGCATAGCTCAGGTACGGTGCGAGCCGGTCGGCTTCAGATCCCGACGCCGCCCGGGCGAGCGCTTCGAGCCGATGTTCGCCCGAGGCACCGAACTCGAATATCCGCGCGCAATCCGAGGTACAGCTGTGCGAGGCTGGCCCCTTCCGTGTCCCAGTCGACAGCGGCGAGCTCGGCCTGACGTGCACTCCAGACGCTCGCCGGCAGCACGCTGTGCCGATCGCACACGAGTACGGCCGCTTCGTCGTAGGGTGCGGTGAAGAACGCGGTCGCCGCATGCGCGTAGTGGTGCTGCAGGCGCAGGAACGGGACGCCCTGGATCGTGCCGAAGCAGTCTTCTGCCGATGCGAGCAGCGAGATGTCGGATTGGCTGGCGCTCGCCAGTCGAAGGACCGTGTCGACCGCCTCTTCCGGCAGCTTGCCTGGCTCGATGCCGGCCCGGCGAACTCTCGAGACGCGTTCCTGCTCGCAGAACGCGTGCAAGCGGCCGTTCACACAGACCGCCGCCGCCGCGTTCTGCCTGGCGCCGCTGATGCCGACAACCTTCGTTGACAGAGGAGGAATGGCCTCGAGCGTGCCGGATTCGCAGGTCGAGTCGAACGAGGAACGGTCAGCCACGCCGACGAGCGACGCCGGCCGCAGGTATCGGGTGGTGTCGGGCATTTTTGGAAAACAGCGTGACGTGATCACGCCTCATGCCGTCGCGTAAGCCCCGAAACGGCGTCCGAAGCCCTTGCCGCCAGTCCTGCAGTCATTCGGACTGCGGGAGGATTCTTGCGCCGAATACGCGGATCTTCGACAATGTGACGCGTCGCGACCTACCCGGTTCACAGACTCATCCGTTCAGGTTTCGTGTTCCAGGAAGAGTTTCGGCGACTAAAGGCACCCGGATCAGGGAGATCCCGATCGTTTGCCTGAGCGCCTGCCGGGGTATCTGCGGGTTGCCGGCTCACGCGCCGTGAGCCGGCACGAGGTTCGCGTGATCCCTTCAGTGTCGGGACGAGTCGCGTGCGACGTGGGTCTCCACTGCGGGCATACGATGCGTCCATCGAACCCTCCCCGCCCCTACTCATCTCACCCGGGAGGTTGTCTCAGGGGTTATTGGCACAGGGGGCATACGCCGAAGCCGGAGAGAGCGGCGAAGGGCAACGCCCGGAACACCGCAGGACGAGCTGCGTATCAGAACCGAGGGGAGGATGTCCGAATGACCGTCCAGTCTCGCCTGTTTTCCAGCGCCAGCAAATCCTGGGAAGCGCTCTGCGCCGAAGCCTGCGAGTTCGCTACCGAGGTCGGACGTAATCGCCTGATCAACATCTCGGTCGCGGCGTCGGGCGGAACAGAGGTCTTCGGTATCGGAGGCACGGGCACCATCGTGGTGTGGTTCTGGGAGTGACCGCCGGGTCGATGACGACTGGTCAGGTCCTCTGGGGATTGTCGAACGGCGTCCTGGTGTTCGCCATCGCGGGCGCATTCTGGTTGGGCATGGCGCTTGGACCGGCGGCATTTGCTATCGGCGTGGTCCCCTGGTTGGCAGTCCTCGCGGCGATGATCGGTGGTGCTGCAGCCCTCATGCGCGCAGCACTCAGGCTCCGGCGCCGATCCGGCTTTCGCGCGTCAGACCTGCGACGGGCTGATCCAGACACGCGGCGCATCATCACGGGCTTTCGGATCGTCGGCCTGCTCGAAGGGACACTCGTCGCGGCCGCCGTCTTGCTGTGCCGACACTTCGGGCGGCTGGACCTGGTGTGGCCGGCAATCGGGCTCGCGGTGAGCCTGCACTTCCTGCCGCTGGCCCGCCTCCTCGACGTGCCGGCGTACTACGTCACCGCGCTCGCCGGGGCACTCGTCTCGCTCGTCGCGCTGGTCGGGCCATTCGGATCAACGCGACTCCTCTGGCTCGGAGCCGGGATGTCGGCCGTCATGTGGACCTCGGCCATCTACGTGGTGTACCGAGCTGACACCATCGCTGCGCGCGCGATGACTTCGCTCCGCAGCGCACGCTGACGCTCAGCTCCCCTCGCCTCCCAGCGTCGGCTCGATCCCTCATCGCTCCGAGTCCCGCGCCACACCAAAGACCCTCGCCGGCTTCTGCCCGCGGCCGGTCGGAGCTGCCATCGGCGCAGCTGTCGGGGGCGCCGTGTCGTCCCACGTGCAGGGATTGAACGTCGCCGAACCCGACACCGCGCGCGTCACCGTCGATCCGAGCTGCAGCGAGTAGTCGGCCGCGGTCAGGGTGGTCCCGTTGAGCGAGGTCTCGCATGTCGATCCGTCCGGATCGAAGCGCCCGAAGGCCTCGGTGCCGGGAAGATTCCGGAACCACGCCGCGCGCTGCGACGCGCAGCCGCCGCTCCCCGAAGGCACGATGGCGGCGAGGCTCGGCGCCTGCGCGGTGCTGTGGCAGCTCATGCACGCGGACAGCTTGTTGTCGACGGGACCGTTCAGCCGGCCATCGACGCCGAGGTGCGCTTTGGCGTACGCCGGCGCTGACGGATTGATCCAGGACTGGGTCAGCGGCGGCCCGGCCGGGTCGTTGCCCCACATCAGGCCGACGGGAACCATCTTGAGCCACGGCGAGCTCCCGGCGACGGTCTGATCGTAAGCATAGGTCGCGAAGTACCAGCCGGTCGCACCAGCGCGGTCGTCCTTGACGGCGATGTCGATCTGGAGGAGCCGCACCGTGATTGGCCCGCCGGTCGAGTTCGGCAGAATCTGCGCCGATAGAGACCCGGCCAGGAGATCCTGCGGGAAGTCGGTCGCCTTCGCCGCGCTGAAGAGGAGCTTGTAGACCAACCCTCCGGCAGCGAAGCGCATCTTCGATCGGTCCGGTGTATCCACACCCGGCGTCGCCGTCGACCACACGCGCGCGTAGGTGCGGGCGCCGCGCGCATCGTAGTAGGCAATCGCGTAGTTGGGGAAGGGAGCGGTGTTGCCTCCCAGCTCGTCTTTCTGGACGGTCCGCTCGAACGTCAGACCATTCGACGCCTCCCGCGCACCAGGCGAGTTGGGATTGCCGTACGTCATGCGAGGGGCCGAGTACCATTTCTGCGACCGCTGAGCGGCCGGCACGGCGCCGCCGGTGCTGTCGAAGTAGTCGCCGTCGGTCGTCAGTTGAGGCGTGAGGCTTCGGACCGGCGCGCTGGCAAAGGCGTAGTTCCGCAGCGTCAGAAGATAAGCCAGGCGCTGGCTCTCGACGCGAGGGTCGAAGCTGCGCCACGGCCGCGTGCCGGAGGGCACGCTGGTGTGCGCCTGCTCGATGAGATTCGGCTGGAACCACGGACCGTTGTAGTTCGCCGGGATGGTGCCCCGCGGCACCATGAAGTCGGGAAACTCGCCGCGACACTGGGCAACGTAGGTTCCAGCTGCTTGCGGCCGGCCGCTCGTCAGCACGCGGATGCAGCGCGCGCCAGGCGCGCAGCCCGTCGCGTTCGACGGCATCAGCTGGGCTAGCACTTTGGCGCTCCGGGCATTCGGCGCGGGGATGGCCTCATCGGCGGGATCGACTTCATCTGGAACAGCCTGCGGCGCCTGCGGCGTCGTCGCCGGCGCCGGAGGCGGTGAGGACTGCCCGCCACAGCTCCAGAGGCCGGCCAACACCGCAGACAGTACCGCGCGACGCGCATTGCCAATTCGCATGGAGGCTCCCTCTTGGCGTATCGCAGACCCGCCACCGGTCAAAACGTCACGAGGTACGAAAGCGAACACTGCGAGAGTACTCGCAATCGACACAGGGCGTTCGTGTCAGAATAGACGAGGTAATGCCGATGGCCAAGTCGAAGCGCGCACCAGCACGCACACCCGCCGGCGTACTCGATTGGACGGGCGTGCGAACACGAACGCGTCGAGTACGGGCCCGAGGCGATGATCTTTGCCCAGGGCGATCCGGCCACAAGCGTCATGTATGTCGAGAAAGGCGCCGTGCGCCTGTCGGTCCTGTCGCACGCCGGAAAAGAGGCCGTGGTCGCCGTGCTCGATGGGGGCCATTTCTTCGGCGAGGGCTGCCTGGCGGGCCAGTCGCGGCGGATGGCCACTGCGACAGCCATGGCACCGTGCACCATCCTGGCCGTCGAGAAGCAGGAAATGGTGCGGCAGCTCCACGCCCGGCCCGCGTTCGCGGATCGTTTCCTGACGCACATGCTGACGAGGAACATCCGAATCGAAGAAGATCTGATCGACCAGCTCTTCAACTCCAGCGAGAAGCGGCTGGCACGCACGCTTCTTCTGCTCGCGCGCTACGGTGAACCCGAGGCGTCTCACCGCGCCCTGCCGCGAGTGTCTCAGGAACTCCTGGCCGAGATGGTCGGCACGACGCGCTCGCGTGTCAACTTCTTCATGAACAAGTTTCGGAAGCTCGGGTTCATCGACTACAACGGCGGCTTGAAGATTCAACAACTCTCTCCTGACCGTCGTCCTGCGCGACTGACCGGCTGTGCGTCAGGCGGTCGTGGATAGCTGCACGCCGCCACCGATACTCTGATCGAGATACCGGGGTTCGGGGCTCGGGATTCGGGGAAACCTCGACTACTCATGCGGAGGTTTCCCGAGCCCCGAATCCCGAGCCCGATATATCCCCAGAACGTGGAATAAGAGACGTGAACGAGCCCACTTCCAACTGAGTCACGCCGTCGTCGTACCTGATGTGCGTGTGGACACAGCCGCACACACTGGAAGAGGCTCAGTCGCTCAGGCGGATCGATTGCACCACGCGCTCGAACGAGCGCTGGTATCGCTGATACTCTTCCTGCGGCGCGACGGCGATGCAATAAAAGAGGTTGCCATCGCGGAGCAAGGTCGTGAAGACCGTAACCGTTTCTCCCCGGCCAGTCACTTCCGAGACGTTGTTGAGTGTGGCCACGATCCCGTTGCGAGCGGCCAGATTCGTGTTCTGGAAGTCGCCCGTCGCGCGCAGCGAGGGGTTCGACTGCGCCAGACCGTCGATGAATTCCTGGGTCGCTTCCTGAAGCGAGTGAATCTCGTTGCGAAGAACACCAAGCTCCACGCCATGGGTGAAGATCGTGTGCCCCTGCACCTGACCGTAGGCGCCGTCGGGCACGAATTTCACCACGTTGCTCGTCGTCACCTCGCGCCAGTTGTCGGGCACGCTGACGCGAAACAGGTTGCCCTCCGTATAGGTCTTGTACCGCGATGACGGAGGCGCCACGCGAGTACCGATGTTCGGCGCGTCGGGCGCGGGTTGTCCGGACCGAGTGGGCGTCGGTTTGCCTTTTCGTGTGACCTGTTCGGTCGTCGGCGCCGGCGACATGCTCTGGAGCCGATCCTTCGCGAGCGCGAATTCACGGGAATCGCCGGCCTGACCTTCGATTCGCAGGTGCGAGGCCTCCTGGGTGATGTAAGTCTCCCGGTTCCCCGGATTGGGATGATCGCTCATGAACTGCGGAACGCCGCCGCCGCTCTGTTTCGCGATTGTCTGGAACATGTGCATTAGATCCAGCGGGTTGTATCCGGCGCGCGCCATCATCTGAACGCCCAGCAAGTCGGCCTGCTTCTCGTACTCGCGACTGTAGCGGAGAAAGTACGTGCCTAGACCGAACTGCGTTCCCTGCCCGACCACCTGCCCGATGTCGCCGCCAATGATGGCTCCCGCAATCGCTCCGGCCATCGCTCCAATCTCGAAGGGCTGCGCTTTGGTCGCCCCGGCCGTCCCGTGTCGCAGAATCACGTGGCTGAGCTCGTGCGCCATGACGCCGGCGACCTCGCCCTCAACCTTCGCAGCCTGAAGCATGCCGCGGTTGACGAACATGGGACCGCCTGGCAACGCAAACGCATTGATCTCCCGCACGTTGATGACTTTGAAGGAGTATCGGAACTCGCGATGCTCCATCTCGGACGGCATCACCTGCACCAGGCGCCGGCCGATTCGATCCACGAAGGACTCGATTCCGTCATCCCGAAGAAGCGGCAACTGCTGCTCGACTTCTTTCGCCGCCTGCCGACCAAGCTCCACATCCTGTGCCGGCGTGTACTTGTTCTTGGGTGGCGTGATGCGCGTCTGCGCAACCGCCAGGGAGACCGCTACCGCGACGAAAGCGGCGGCGCTCAGAAGGCGTCGGCCGGACCGTTGTCGGTGACACATCATCAGCAGGTTCCGTGACTGACGGCCGCCTCTACGGGTTCGTGCGAGCACGAGCACCGACGATGAGCAGCGCCGCTCCGCCGGCGATCGCCGCGAACCCCAGCACTGGGGGAATCGGCAGCGTCCGTTCTCGCTCCGCTGTTGCGTGAATAGGACCGATATCCAAGACGGTCTCGCGGCTTCTGTAGGTGATGCCCTGATAGGCGAACGCCGCCACACCAAGCACGATCAACACGATGCCGACGAGTGCGTTCGATTTCGAAAGACTCCTGGTTGCCATACCGGCATCATGGCATGCGCCCAGGTACGCCATGTGTTCAGAAGTGAACCCTCGCTGCTGCAGGTCGCGCCAGAGACGCAGCCACTCCGGCAACCACCAGCATGACGTCCACAGCGTCGCTCCTCTCCCTGGTGTGCAATTCGACACACGCGCCGGCCGAGGACGCGACTAGGATCGTCACATGCTGTTCGACTGGATGAAGAGGCGCGGATCGACGGCACCCCGCGAGGCCACACCCAAGGTGGACGTCGCGAAGCCGCACGGGGGCAAGAAGGCCGGCAAGTATCGGCTACTCTACGAATACCTGGAGCACAGGTACGCCAATACCGTCGTCCTCACGTTCGGGCAGATCGAAGATCTCCTTGGTTTCACGCTGCCAGACCTGGCGCGCACCGACCGCGAGTGGTGGACGATTGCAGACATACCCACTGCCGAAGCCCGTTGCTCAGACGCATGGACATTGGCCCACAGAACGGCCACGCCGAATCTGCTGGCCCAGACCGTTCTATTCGAACGGGTATCCTGAGTGTCCCGCTACAGGCGGACCCCCAACGCGACTGCCGCGTTGAGGACCGCGTTCGGCGCGCGCTGTCAGCGTCTAGACGCGACGCCTGTAGAAGAATCCGCCGCCACCGAGGACGAGCAGCAGCACGAGGATAATGAGGAGAGTATTCGTGTCCATGATGTCTCCTGCCTGACCGTCATTTGCAGCGTACCGGCGTCTGTCGTAGTTCCGACTGACCAGGATCCCGGGCGCTACGTCAGCGTGGCATAAGACGGCGAGAGATGCCTGTTCCTTTCTGAACACGTCAGATTTGACTGGCGCTGAGCACAGTCGAAGAGCGGTTGGGCCCATGGATGACACGGCGCAGACCTTGAAACCGTGGGTAACATTCGCCGGCTGTATGCTCGTCGTTGTCGTCCTGTACTGGGCACAGGCCGTGCTCGTTCCGATCGCACTCGCCATCCTTCTCACGTTCGTGCTGACTCCTCCCGTCACCTGGCTCGAGCGTTGGATCGGCCGCATCCCCGCCGTTCTCGCGATGGTCACGCTGGTGTTCACGGTCCTCGGTCTGGCCGGCTGGGGACTGACGCGGCAAGTGGACTATCTGGCCGAGGACCTTCCGCGCTACCGTGTCAACATCCTGGCGAAGATCGCGGACGTGCGCGGCGCGGGCAAGGGGGGGTCCGTCGAGAAGCTGCAGGAGACGATCGAAGACATCAAGACCGACCTTGGAAAAACGGAGGTGCCGAGAGGAACGGTCGCCCGGCCCGTCGTCGTCACCTCTGAGCAGGTCGCGGGTTTCTCGGGCTTCTCGTGGCTCAGTCCCATCGTCGCCCCATTGGGCACGGCCGGGCTCGTGGTGGCGATGGTCATCTTCATGCTGCTCGAACGTCGCGATCTGCGCGACCGGGTGATCGGGCTCGTCGGACACGGCCAGTTGGCAATCACGACGAAGGCGTTCGACGAGGCGGGAACTCGGGTCAGCCGGCAGCTCTTGATGCAATCCCTGGTCAATCTGGTCTACGGCATTGCCGCCGGTGCCGGGCTCTACTACCTTGGCGTACCGTACGCATTGGTCTGGGCGGTGCTGGGTGCGGTTCTCCGATTCGTCCCATACGTCGGACCCGTGCTCGGCGCAGGAGCGCCGATCCTGGTCAGCCTTGCGGCCACCGATGGCTGGACCGGACCGTTCCGGGTGCTCGCTTTGTTTGTTGCGCTCGAGCTGTTCACGAATCTCGTACTCGAGACGGTGTTGTATGCCGGGGCAGCCGGGGTCTCACCCGTGGCGCTGCTCGCATCAGTTGCGTTCTGGACGTGGCTGTGGGGGCCGCTCGGCCTGCTAATGGCGACGCCGCTGACCGTGTGCCTGGTCGTGCTCGGCAAGCACGTGCCGGGTCTCGAGTTTATCGGAACCCTGTTGGCCGACACCCCCGCGCTCGCACCCGAGTCTGGCTACTACCAGCGACTGCTGGCCCGCGATCCGAGCGAAGCGGCCGACATTATCGAGCGATACGTCAAGACCGAGTCCCCGGGCTCGGTCTACGACGCCTTGCTGCTGCCAGCGCTCAATTATGCGGAGCGCGACCGCCTCGAGCAGCGATTGTCGCCGGACGAAGAGACGGCCGTCGTCGATGCGACGCGGGAGCTGCTCTCGGACACCGCGGAGTTGATCCGGCGGCTGCACCCGGAGCCCGCCGTACCGCCCGATGATCGGGCACCTCCCCCGCCACGGGAACCGCTGCGCGTGCTGGGCTACGCAGCCAACGGCGTCGCCGACGAGCTCGCGCTAGCGATGCTCGTCGAGGTGTTGGACGATCTGCCAATCGCCGTCGAGATCACGAGGGCGCGCCTGCAGGCCTCGGAACTCGTGTCGCTCGTGCAAGCGCAGAGATTCTCGGTCGTGTGCCTCGCCGATCTGCCCCCCAGTCCCCCATCAAAGACACGCTATCTCGTCAAGAGGATCCACGCGGCGTTGCCAGACGTTCGAATCACGGTGGGGCGGTGGGGTCCGCAGGCACTGGCGGACGACAGCACGCAGGCGCTACGCGAGGCCGGCGCGGATTCTCGTGGCCTCGACGCTGGTGGAAACCCGGACCTACTTGGGCGGGCTCGTGGAAATCCCGCGTCTCCCGGTTCCGGAGATGACTGGCGGGCATGCGGCATAGTTCCAGGCACTCGGCGGCAGGTTTTATCTTTCTCTTCTTGACTCTTCCTGCATTCGAAATGTCACGAGTTGTGCCACGAGGTCGTATGGAATGGGTTCTCTCAATGGAAATCGTACCGAGCTTCTTGCTGCCTTGTACTGCGATATTGCTCTCTTGAATGCTTCAGTTCCCGACGGTATCGGATAGAGTCCGATGTGAAGTCGCCAGGCGGCGAACGACACGAGAAACCTGCCGTTCAGTTTGAATGTGGGCATCTGATAGCTAAGGGTCTCTACCGCCTCAGGCGCTGCTTTGTGGATGGTCCGCCTCAGTCTTTCAAGAGGCCGTTGGACATCTTTCGGGCAGGCTCGGATGTATTCATCGATTCGTTTTGAACTGTTGCCTGGTTGTCATCTGCACCTCGCCCCTCGAGCGCTGTCAACAACCGCGCGCCTCCGTCAGGACGCCACCTCGAGCGATCGCCGGGCGCACGACGAGCCCTGGAACTCGAACCAGGTCACGCCCTCGACCACCATGTCGTACCGCAAGTCATACTGACCGGAAGGGAGAGAGCCGCCAACGGTCATCTCTATCGCAATCTCGTCTCCTGGAGCGACATCGCGTGGCAAGGGTGTGCGGCCAAGGTCCTCCCGCAGCACGTCGCCGCGTGCATCGCAGACCTTGAGTCCGCACGTCACCTGTCCCCCGAAGCGTCGTCCCTGCGCCTTCCACGTGACGCTACCCGTGTTGGTAATGCGGAGCCGATCCGTAAACGCCTGCCCCGCACCGACGACGGCGGAGACCTGCTCCGGAACGATCCGGGCCGCGAGTCGGCCGACCAACCGGTGCGCCGGCAGAAATGTGTCGGCTGGTGGATCATCACCCTTGTGCAAGACGAAACGAGCGTGCTCGCCAGGACCGAGGCGCAGCGTTTCATCCCACATCTGGCGAAGCGGCAGGGCGTCCGCCGGCGTTGCCGCATATTCGAATACGTAGGCCGCCGAGGAGCGCAGCGGAACCACTCGCATTCGGTTGAACCCGGCCTCCATCGCCAGACGGCGGACCAGCGAGAGCGAGACGCTCTTTTCGATCACGCCCTCTTGCCGCATCCGGAATCTGGACAACGGCTGAACGGCATGCTCGGTGCCAGGTTCCGAGAAGACGGCACGCCCGCCCGGCTTGAGCACGCGGTGGATTTCTCGAAGGGCCGCCGCGTACGACGGCAAATGGTGCAGGGCGTTCATGCACAGCACGCCTTCGAACGTGCCGTCCACGAACGGCAACGACTGCCCCCTTGCCGTGACGAAAGCGGCTTGCTCCCGGAACACGAGCCGGCTGTCGGCGGCCAGCCGCGTCCGCCCGCGGCGCATCATCTCCACCGACAAGTCGACGGACACCGTTCGAACGCCCAGACGGCACAGGAGCTCCGAGGCCCAGCAGGTTCCGGCGGCAAAGTCCAGCACGAGGTCGTCAGGCCGAGGAGCGAGCAGCTCGCAGGCGACGGCAAAGTCGAACAGGTAGTTGCAGCTCTGCTCGGGGGTGGTCCAGTGCAGCGGAAAATTGAGGCTGCTCGTGAGGTCCTGCTTCTCGTCGGCCCGGGCTTCAACATCATCCGAGGCGCGATCGATGCTCGGAACGTCACGGTTCTCCCAGACAGACAGCTGCTCCGCGCTGACAGCGCCAGCGCCCTCCTCGCCGGGCAGGCTCGACAAGCTGAACGCCGGGCCGCCGGACGCGGGATGTTGGTCTGCGCCGGCAGGACCTTGACCGCGGGCGCGCAGAAGATGGTCCAGCACTCGTCGAACACCCGCAAAGCGAGCCATTCAGAAATGCCGGCGCCGGCGCAGAGATGGAGTCGAAGCCGCGAGCTGCTCGCCTTCAATCATGTCTGACGTGCCTCTGGCCTGTCTCGCTGTTCAGGACGGCGCGACAGGAAGGAGCGCCGATCTTACCATCGTCGCTGCCTCTCGGGCTGGCCTCAACGAGCGGTTCTCGCGCGGTTGGCGCGGCCGTCAGGTGCGACCAAGGCCCGAGAGATAGTCCGCGACCTCACTGCACTTCGGGTTGTTCGTCACGTCGATCGCCACCTCGGCCCAGCCGAGCGGGGTGCCGTCGTGCTCCTCGTCACGCGCAGAGAGGTCGGCGCCCGCGCCAACGAGGACGCGGACCATCGGCAGATCACCGTTCCATGCGGCCGAATGCAGAGCCGTATGACGCGACTGAGCCGTCGTTCGCGCGTTGACGTTCGCGCCGCGCGCCAGCAACCACTCGACCAGCTCATGGTGCCCGAAATCCACGGCGCCCATCAGCACGGCATCGGACCTGACGACGGCTGGATCCCGCTCGATCATCGCGCTCAGCGTGTGCCGATCGCCCAGCCGCGCGTACTCCTCGGGGGCGGCGGGCACCCCGCGGGCAATCACGTGTCGCACCAGCGCCTGGCCGCGCGGGCCGAGCCGGCTCATCGATTCGATCGGCGTCGCCCCCCAACGGTCCTTGACGTCTGTGGCCACGCCCAGTTCCAGCAGGCGATCGATCGCCGCCGTCGTCCGCGCGAAGTTCAGGACAGACCCGCCGTTCGGCGCGTACGCCGGAAGGGCCGAGGCGCCAGGCCGCAGCAATTCCTCGACGCGTTCGTCGTCGGCGAACATCAGCGCCTCCATCAGCCCGACGCGCGCCCCGCGGCGAAGCAGCTCGTCGCGCATATCCTGCCGGTCCTGATCGCTCGTCAGCATCAGCGGCGACCAGTGACTGGTACTCGTCGTTCGTGCCGTTCACGTCCGCTCCAGCGTCGAGCAGCAGGTCGAACATGTCGCGGCGCTTGGTTTCGATGGCCACGTGCAGCGGCTGCGGGCGCCCACCCCAGAACGGATGCGGGCCGACGGCATTGACCATCTGCGGCGCCGCCGCGAGAATCCGGCGGACCTCGTCGATCCGACCTGTGCCAACGAGCTTGAGAAACCCGTGGACGATTTGATCGCGGGTCAGCGCCGATGCGGGCGGTGCCTCGCTGGCGGCCAGCGTTCGCTCCCGCTCCTCGACATGCCGCTTGAACTTGCGCCAGCTGTCGAAGCCATATTCGCGCGCGAGCAGCAGCTGCGCCTCGGCCAGGACGGCCGACGGCCTCTGCAGCGCGCAGTTGTTTGAGCGTGTTCTTCGCGGTCTTCTTCAGCCACTCGAGGCTCGGACGTGCGGGCAGCGACAGAGGCATGCGACACCTTCTCTCCAGTGGCCCGGCGTCCGCGTTTCTCGGGCAGAAAGAAGGCGATGGCAGTCGCGTGCGACAGGAGGGTTCAACCCTTTACGCGGACCGTAGGCTTCCTGGAAAGCGTTCCCAGAATACCACGCGAGTCGCCCGCCCGAAGCATGTGACGCCGCAACAGTGTGCGTGCTCGCGCCAACGGCCAAACTCTGTGCCTGCTTACCTGGACAGAGCCACGTCGATGGCGGCGCGATACTCGAAGAAATCGCGACTGCCGTGAATCGACGCCGTGACCTTCTTGCAATGAGTATCAGCGGGACGAGGGGCGAGTTCTACTCCAGCGCGGACCGTGGACGTCCAGGAAAGCGATGTTGACGCCGCCCCCCGTCGGACGCACAATCGTGCGGCCGCGTATGCAGACCGACATCTTCGACGTCGTCATCGTCGGATCCGGCGCCTCCGGAGGCACGCTCGCGTCGCACCTGGCGCGGCGTGGCGTGCAGGTCGCGATCGTCGAGGGCGGTCCGCGCGTCAACACGCGCACCGACTTCAACACGCACGCGATGCCGTTCGACTTTCCCAACCGTCAGATTCCGACGATGCGGCCGGGCAAGGCCGGGTTCGATTCGGAGCGCAGCCGCGGCGTCGGCGGCAAGACGATGCTGTGGAACGCGGTCGCGCTGCGCTTGAGCCAGCGGGATTTCAAGGGGCGCACGTTCGACGGCGCCGGGGAAGACTGGCCGATCGACTACAAGGACATCGCGCCCTACTACGACACGATCGAGCGCGAAGTCGGCGTGTGCGGCAACCGCGACGGTCTCGAGGATCTGCCCGACGGCGTCTTCCTGCCGCCGGTGCCGATGAAGTGCAGCGACGAGATCCTCCGGCGCGCGGTAACGTCGATGGGGGCACGCCTCATCCACGTCCGGAAGGCGACGCTGACCGTGGCGAGCAAGACCCGCCTCGCGTGTCACTTCTGCGGCAACTGCATGGCGGGATGCGATGTGGTCGCCAAGTACAACTCGGCGGACGTCCACATCAACCCGGCTGAACGGGATGGACGCGTCACGGTGTTTCCCGACTGCATCGTCCGCGAAGTGATGGTGTCGGACGAGAACCGCGCGACGGGCGTCCGCTATCTGCACCGCGTGCACCAGCAGGAGGGAGAGGTGCGCGGCCGGACGGTGGTCGTGGCGTGCGCGTGCGTGCAGAGCATCGCGCTACTGCTGATGTCGACGTCGCGTCGCTATTCCGACGGGCCTGGCGAACTCGAGCGGCCAGCTCGGACAGCACTTCATCCCGCACTTCACCGGCGGGATCGAGTGCGTGCTCGAGGGTCTTCGCGGCAAGGCGATCACCAACGACGAGGGATTTCTGGATCACGCGTACCTGCCGTCGTTCATGCACACGGACAGGAAGCGCGGCTACGCCCGCAGCTTCGGCGCGCAGTTGAACTACCAGAACCGGCGGACGGTCGGCTGGGCGAAGACCGTCGGCGGCTTCGGCCGCGGGTACAAAGCGACGGTGAAGGCCGCCTACCCGGCGTTCATCCAGTTCACGCCGTACGGCGAGATGCTGCCAAACGCGCAGTCGTACGTGGACCTCGATCGCGAGCGGACGGACAAGTTCGGGCTGCCGCAGGCACGGCGTTACGTCCGCTGGGGCGCGAACGAGGAGGCGCTCTTCAACGACATGGTGCGCTGGAGCCTCGCGATGCTGGAGAAGGCGGGAGCGGAGATCCTGTCGGTACCTGACGGACCGGCGCCGAACCACGAGCTCGGTGGCTGCCGCATGGGACGCGATCCGCGGACGTCGGTCGTCAACGCCGATTGCCGCACGCACGACGTACCGAATCTCTACGTCGTCGACGGCAGCGTGTTTCCGTCGGCGTCGGAGAAGAACCCGACGCACACGATCATGGCGCTCGCGGTGCGCGCCGCGGAGCACATCGCCGAGCGGCTGCGAAGGGGTGACTTGTGAGCGAGTCGCGGCGGCATGCGCTGAAGATGCTCGGCACGCATCGGCCTCACCTGCGCCTTTCCTTTCGCGGGAGACGAGCTCTACGGCCAGCACGTGCACATCACGCTGGCCCAGACGCCGGCGACGGGGCCCGTACACCCCGACATTCTTCACCCCGGCCGAGTACGCGACGCTCTCGCGGCTCACCGACGTGATCATCCCGCCGACAAGCACGCCCGGAGCAGTCGCCGCCGGCGTGCCCGAGTACATCGATCGCGTAGTCTCGCTGAACGCCGAGCATCAACCGCTGATGCGTACGGGGCTCGCGTGGCTCGACCGGCAGGCGAAGGAGCGATTCTCACGGGACTTCCTGTCGCTCGATGAAGCCGAGCACATCGCGATCCTGCAGCCCCTCAGCGACGAAGTCGATCGTCAGCAGCGCGAGGCGCAGCGTGCGGCGGTTTCGAACCGACGCGAAAGGCGGGACTGGTCTACTACGTGGCGATCAACGACAAGACCTCGCCGGCGCCTCCAGCCGCGGCACGTTCCGCGCCCGAAGCCGACCCCGCCCAGCCCGTTCGGTTGTTCCGCCTGATCAAGAACCTGACCGCCGACGGGTACTACACGTCGCGCGCGGGGCTGCTCGAGGAACTGGGCTACACCGGCAACACCGCGCTGGCCAGCTTCCCAGCGTGCGACGTCAGAGAGCACTAGAAGCTGTCTCACGAACGGAGAGCCTTCACGAAGGCCGCTGGTGAAGTCTTCCTTCGCGAGCTTGGTGGTCTTCGCGATCATCGTGATGGGTCGTCGACCGTGTTTATGAGATGGCTTGCAGTCTGCGCTTCAGCGAGATCTTGATGCGCTATCATGCGCCATGACCAGTGACCCGCGCGCTCTGGCCTCCGACGCCAGCCCGACCGCTGGCGACCCCAAAGCCATCGCGCGGGCCATCGTCGACAACCTGTACTACCGGCAAGGCCGCGTGCCCGAGTTCGCGACGCGCAACGAGTGGTATACCGCCGTCGCGCTCACCGTCCGCGATCGGCTGGTCGATCCATTCGTCAAGACTGGGCGCGTCCTGGCCGCCCAGAACGCCAAGATTGTCTGCTACCTGTCCGCGGAGTTCCTGCTCGGGCCGCAGCTCGTCCAGAACCTGATCAACCTCGGCCTGCACGACCAGTTCCGGCAGGCGGTCGAGACCCTCGGGCTCGACTTGAACGAGCTGGTCGAGCAGGAAGAAGAGCCGGGGCTCGGCAACGGCGGGCTCGGACGACTCGCGGCATGCTTCCTGGAGTCGCTTGCCACGCTGAATGTTCCCGCGATCGGGTACGGCCTGCGCTACGAATTTGGCATCTTCGACCAGGAGATTCGCGACGGCTGGCAGGTGGAGATCACCGACAAGTGGCTGCGGTTGGGCAATCCATGGGAGGTGGCCCGTCCGGAGATCTCGTATCAGGTGAGTTTCGGTGGGCGGACCGAGGCCTACGACGATGCCAACGGGCGCTATCGCGTCCGTTGGATTCCTGATCGCGTCGTCAACGGCACGCCGTACGACATGACAGGTATCGGCTACCGCGTCGAGACCACGAACCTCCTGCGCTTGTGGAAGGCGGAAGCGACCGAGTCGTTCGACTTCGTCCGCCTTCAACGTCGGCGACTACCACCGAGCGCGTCGAAAACGAAAGTCGCCTCCGAAAACCTGACCAAGGTGTCTGTATCCGAACGACCAGCGTGACGCGGGGCAAGCAGCTGCGCCTCGAGCAGCAGTACTTCTTCGTCTCGTGCTCACTCCAGGACATGCTGCGGCTGCACCTGCGCGCCCGCGACCCGCTCGAACGATTCCACGAGCATTTCGTGGCTCAGCTGAACGACACGCATCCGGCAATCGCCGTCGCGGAGCTGATGCGGCTCCTCGTCGACGAGCATGCGATGGACTGGGACACTCGCGTGGCATGTGACGACAGGAGACGTTCGCGTACACGAACCACACGCTGCTCGTCGAAGCGCTCGAGCAGTGGCCGGTGTCGCTCTTCGGCTCGCTCCTGCCACGGCATCTCGAGATCATCTTCGAGATCAATCGCCGGTTTCTCGACGAGGTCCGGATCCGCTATCCCAACGACGACGAGCGGGTGAGACGCGTATCGCTCATCGACGAACGGGGACCAGAGGTCCGTCCGCATGGCGCACCTGGCGAGCGTCGGCAGCCACGCGATCAACGGTGTCGCCGCCTGCACACCGAGCTGCTCGAGCGCGGCGTCCTCCGCGACTTCCACGATCTCTATCCGGACACGATTCCACAACGTCACCAACGGTGTGACGCCGAGACGCTGGATGGCGGTCTGCAACCCGGACCTCACTCGCCTGATTACCGAGGCCATCGGCGATCGGTGGATTGCGCGACACCGAACAGGAGCTGCCGCGCCTCGAGCCGTTCGCCGACGACAGCGCGTTCCGCGAGTCGTGGCGGCAGCGTTCAACGTGCCAACAGGTGGCGTTGGCCGCGCGAGATCGAAAAGCACGCCGGCGTGCCGATCGATCCCGATTCGCTGTTCGACGTGCAGGTCAAGCGAATTCACGAGTACAAGCGACAGCACCTGAACGTGCTCCACATCATCACGCGGTATCTGCGTCTGCTCGAGACATCCAGACGATGTGCCGTCCCGGACGATGGTGTTTGCAGGCAAGGCGGCGCCCGGCTACGTGGATGGCGAAGCTGATCATCAAGTTGATCTCCTCCGTGGCCGAGGTCGTCAACGGTGACCGCGCCACCGGCGATCGCCTGAAGGTGGCGTTCCTGCCGGACTTCAACGTGAAGAACGCGCAGCGAATCTATCCCGGCGCCGATCTGTCGGAGCAGATATCGACGGCAGGCACCGAGGCCTCCGGCACGGGCAACATGAAATTCGCCATGAACGGCGCGCTGACGATCGGGACGCTCGACGGCGCGAACGTCGAGATTCGCGACGCCGTCGGCGCCGAGAACTTCTTCCTCTTTGGGCTCACGGCGGAGCAGGTCCGCGCCACGAAGGCGGCCGGCTACTCGCCCCGGTCGCTCTACGAGCGGAACCCGCGCCTGCGCCGGGTCCTCGATCTGATCGGGTCGGGACATTTCTCGCGCGGCGATGCCGGGCTGTTCCGGCCGCTCGTCGACGCACTGCTCACGCGACGACGAGTATCTGCTGCTGGCCGACTACGACTCCTACTCGAGTGTCAGGACCGCGTCGACGAAGCGTTTGCCGATCGCGACGCCTGGACGCGCAACGTCGATCCTGACCGTCGCGCGCATGGGCCGGTTCTCGTCGGACCGCGCCATTCGCGAGTACTGCCGCGACATCTGGCACGTGGTCCCCCTCTCGTCGCCGTCGGCACGTCACGTTGACGAACAAAGCGCGCATGCAGGCTTAGAGTCCATGCGGCGACCCGGACAAGTCTCGCACCCGTCACCAGGAAGTTCGGCATGACGGACCGCTGCGCGATTCGATCGCCGAGGATGGTCCGATGAAACGAATCGCGGTGATGGCTGCGGTAGCGCTCGGCTCGCTCCCTGTCCTCGTTGCGCTCGGAGAAGGTGCGCAGACGACCGTTGCCGACTGGACGCAGCACCTTGGTCCGGAACGCGACGGCGTTTATCGAGGCCCCGCGCTTGCGGACAACTGGGGAGCTAGCGGCCCGAAGGTGGTGTGGACGAAGCCCGTCGGGCAGGGATTCAGCGGGCCGGTCGTGGCCGACGGCCGCCTCATCCTGTTTCATCGCGTCGGCAATAGCGAGATGGTCCAGTCACTAGACGCCCGCACTGGCGCCGAGCAGTGGAGCTACGGGTATTCGACGTCGTACCGCGACGACTTCGGATTCGACGAGGGGCCGCGTGCCGTGCCCGTGGTCGCAAACGGAGTCGTCTACACGTTCGGCGCCGAAGGGCAGCTCCACGCGGTGTCTCTCACGACAGGCACGCGGCTCTGGAGCCAAGACACGGCCGGCCGTTTCAAGGTCGCCAAAGGCTTCTTCGGGGCCGCCGGATCGCCGCTCGTCGAGGCCGGCAAGGTCATCGCGAACGTCGGAGGCAAGGGCGCGGGAATCGTCGCGTTCGACGCGAAGACCGGACAGCTCGTGTGGACGGCGACCGACGACGAAGCCAGCTATTCGTCCGGCGTTGCAGCGACGATCGCGGGCAAGCGGTACGCGATCTTCCTGACGCGCGCGGGACTTGTCGGGCTCGACCCGGCGACCGGCACCGTGCAGTTTCAGCGGCAGTGGCGGGCGCGTCAGAACGCGTCGGTGAATGCCGCGACGCCGCTCGTCGCCGGCGATCTGATCTTCATCTCCGCCGAGTACGGACCGGGTGCGGCTGCGCTTCGGCTAGCGGGGACGACGCTGACGGAGCTGTGGAGCTCGAATGACGCGCTGTCGAACCACTACGCGACGAGCGTGCTGCGTGACGGCTACCTGTTCGGCTTCCACGGGCGCCAGGAGTTCGGCCCGAGTCTTCGCGCGGTAGAGCTCCGAACCGGCAAAGTCCGATGGAGTCAGGATCGGTTCATGGCCGGCAGCGTCATCCTGGCCGGCGACCGACTGATCATCCTGCGTGAAAACGGGGAGCTCGTCCTTGCGCCCGCGTCGCCCGATGCCTTCAAACCGCTCGCGCGGGCACAAGTCCTGCCGGAAACCGTCCGCGCGTTCCCCGCGCTCGCCAACGGATTTCTCTACGCGCGCAACGAGAAGACGCTCGTCTGTCTGGACCTGCGGCGGTGACCTACTTTTTCAACGTTTCCTCGGTTGCTACGTCGAAGCGCCTGAACGCGCTGTAGGTAAAGGTCGTGCGCTCGCTCATGGCGAACGCAGGCTGGCCGTTGTTCAGGCGGGCGAAGGGCTGCCGCCACTCGAACACGATCCGCTCGGGCACCAGGATGCCGAAGCGACTCGGTCCGTACTCGCTCTCGGCATGCGTGAGGACGTATGGCTCCGGGGTCGCGGCGACCACAATCTCCCAGATCGATCTCCGCAACTGATACGTTTCCGCGTCCAGCCAGAGTCGCCCCCTCGGCAACTGAGGGACGGCCTGCAACTCCTTTGGCACGGGGAAGTTCGACTTGCCGGCCGGACCGACTTTCGTCTGTCGATAGACCACGACGATGACATCGCGTCCGGCGATCTGCTCCCGGCCAGGCACCTCGACATGAAACATGTCCGACGGCTTCGGTACGGCGGCCTGACTGATGGTGAAACCGCGCAAGTGACGCCGGAACTCGTAGCGCCAGGTCTCGCGATCGATGGCCTCGAGCTCCTTGTCGAGCGATTCGGCCCTGGCGGCCTTGGTGAGCAACGTCAACGCACGTTCGCCGCGATTGTTTACGGCTTTCCCATCCACCAGCCGGACGTCACGATACTCCGTCGCCACAGTCTTTCCGTCTCGCGGCGACTGCGACTGATAGACGAGCAAGTCTGAGACGATCTCACGCCGCTTCTCGATGTCTCCGGTCTGGCGGAACACCTCGATGACTTTCGTCTCCTCCGCGGTGAGATTCCTGAACGCCTTCTTGTACTCCTCGACGGCGGTCAGAGAGCGCGTCGCCAGCTCATCGAGATCGATCTCCTGCTCGGGCACGACTGCAGGAGCAGGCGCCTGCGACCGAGCGTCGGCGGTCCCCAACAGGAAGACCAGGATGAGCACTCCGTCGGCGACTGCCACCGCTCGAGACATTGGCCAGCGACGCGCGCTACGAGAGGACGCTCGGTTGTTTCGACCTGCGGACATGACAGGGGGCAGAGTCACCAGAAGCTATCTCAGAAACGTAGACCCCTCACGAAGGCCTCGGCCAGCCTCCGCAAAAGCTACGGCGGTCCGCCGGAGCCTTGGCGAAGGCGGAAGATCACGAGGTTCGCGAAGAACTCTCAGCGTGAAAGTGATCCTTCGTGAGCTTTGTGCTCTTCGCGACCATCGTGAATGAGCCGTCGGCCGTGTTTGTGAGATGACGTGTAGTCTCACCGACCCCGCTGCGCGCGGACATACTTGGCGACGACGTTCCGACTGGCGCCATCCAGACGCCATTCGACCGGTCGTTGGCATACGCGCACAGCCGTTCGAGCATCGCCAGTCGCGTCGTCTGCGGCCCGTCCGTCCCGATCTCGTGTCCAGCCAGCACGACCCAGGATCCCGTCTGCCTGGCAGCCTCGACGATCGCCAGGATTTGCTCGAAGTCCTTGCCGTCCGATTCGATGCCGGTCAGCTGGGCGAAGTCGACATACGAGGGATCGTTGGGCGCCTCGTCCAGCCACCCGCGCGACGTAACGAAGAGAGCTCGCGACCACCGGCACATAACTCTGTGTGCCCACGCCGCGCCCGACAAATGTCTGTCCACAGGGATACGCGAACGACTCCGGCGTCACGCCAAGCAACTCCGTAATCCGGCGGTTCGCGTCGGTCAGCTCGCGTCGCATCTGGTCGAGCGTGTAGTCCTCGAGCGCCTTGCCACGCGACCACGCGAAGTTGCCGGAGCACGGATGATTCAGCGAGTGGTTGCCGATTTCGTGGCCGCCGGCAGCGGCCCGCTTCCAGCCCTCGAGTTTCTTCTCGACGGCAGAGGGCACCACATAGAACGTCGCCTTCACGCCATAGCGATCCAGTAGCGCCGTGCCGCCGTCGACCTGGCTGGCTCGCCCGTCATCGAAGCTGAGACTGACCGCGACGCGTCTGCCGTTCGGCCATGTGAACACCGGGGTGGCCTGTTGCGCCACGACGACCGAGGCGCCGCACGCGAGCGTCACCATCATCGAGACCAGCGATCTGTTCATCTCGAGACTCCTGTCCACGTCCTTCGTCCCGGCGAGTGGTCAATCTTACGTCGGCTGAACCTGGGATTCTCCGAGCGTACGTCGATGCGTTCGAGGATGAAGATCGTCGGTCGCCCATGATTATTTTTCCAGCCATGGGGAACAATCCCCTGCAGCCATCCGTTCCGCGCTCATAACATCGCAATTTCCTTAGCTAAAACGCGACAATTCCGGCGCCGGCACCTCCCTTGCTCCTCTGTCGGCACTGCCCCATGGCTGTCGCCGCGCCCATCGTCAGCCAATCGGTCGATCACCAAACGCTCTGTCGTCACTGCGGCGACGAGTGCGGCGCCGGCAGCCATCGTGTCCGCGACGCGGACGTTCTGCTGCCGCGGCTGCGAGAGCGTCTTCTCGATCCTCGTCGTCGTACGGGCTCGACGCGCTTCTACGCGCTCGACGACGTCGGCCGGCGTCTCACAGAAGAGCGCCGGCGACCGCGATGCCGGCCGCTTCGCCGCCTCGACGACCCCGCGGTCGCATCGCGCCTCATCACCTTCGACGACGGACGCCTGGCGCGGGTGACGCTGTCGATTCCCGACGATCCACTGCGCGTCGTGCGTGTGGCTGCTCGAGCAGCTCTGGCGCTTCGAGCCTGGCGTGGTGCGCGCCGAGGTCGACCTGCTGCGGCGCGCGGTGCGCGTCGAGTTTCGGCTCGGGCGAAGACGACCCTTCGCCGGGTGGCCGGAAGCCATCGCGTCGCTCGGCTACGAGCCGGCGATCACGCCGGAAGAGGGCCGCCTTGCGCGGCCACCGGCGATGCGACGGCTCTACCTGCAGCTTGGCGTCGCCGGCTTCGCCTTCGGCAACATCATGCTCTTCAGCATCCCGCGCTACGCCAACGGCGCGCCCGCTCGACGGCGGCTTTCAGCGGCTGTTCGACGTCCTGAACGTCCTCTTCGCGCTCCCGGTACTGCTCTTCAGCGCCTCCGACTACTTCCGCACCGCCTGGCGCGCCGTCCGCACCGCGGGTGATGGCGCTCGAAGTCCCGGTCGCGCTCGGGCTCGCGGTGCTCTTCGGCCGCAGCGTCGTCGACATCGCCACCGGCGCGCGGCGAAGGCTTCATGGATTCGTTCGCCGGCCTCGTGTTCTTCCTGCTGATCGGCCGGCTGTTCCAGCAGAAGGTCTTCGACCGCATCGCGTTCGATCGCACGTTCCGCTCGTTCCTGCCGCTGTCGGTGCAGGCGGAGCGCGAGGGCGGGCCGGCATCGGTGCCCGATCGAACAGCTGCGCTCCGGCGATCGCATCCGCGTGCGCCCGCAGGAGGTCGTCCCGGCCGACTCGACGTTGCTCGACGAGTCGGGCGTCGTCGACTACGCCTTCATCACCGGCGAGCAAACGCCGGTCGCGGTCGAGCGCGGCGAGACTCGTGCGCGCCGGCGGCCGCGTCCTCGGCCGAGCGGTACGGCTGCGCGTGCGGCGCGACGTCTCGCACAGCCAGCTCGCGAGTCTCTGGACCAATCAAGTCTTCGGCAAGCCGAAGGCGTCATTGGCTGAGCGGACGTGGCCGCGCGCTTCGGCGGGTGGTTCACGGTCGGCGCGATCGGGCTTGCTGCCGCCGGAGCGATCGCCTGGTGGCCCGACGCGGCGCAAGGCGCCAGCGTCGCGACGGCGGTGCTCATCATCGCCTGCCCGTGCGCGCTCACGCTGTCGGCGCCGATCACGCTCGGCACCGCGATGGGGCTGCTCGGCATTCGCGGACTCTATCTGAAGCAGCCGGCCGTCGCCCTCGACCTCAGCCGCATCGACACGGTCGCGTTCGACAAGACCGGCACGCTGACCACCGCCGATGCGTACGGACGCTGTCGATCCCGCATGGCCTGAGCCGCGAGGCGCTGCGACTGGTGCAGTGGCTCGCCGCCGAATCGGTCCATCCGACGAGCCGCGCCATTGCCGCCGGTATCGACGCTCCATCAGCGGCAGCGCGGCCGTGCAGACCGACTCGCCTCGACGCTCCCGGTAATCGACAGCGTGTGCGAGGACGTTGGCCGTGGCATCACTGGCATCGTCGCCGGCCAGCGCGTCGCGATTGGAACGGCGTCGTTCGTCGCGGCCCAATCCGGCCGGCGCGTGCTCGGACCGGCCGACGTCACGTTCGTTGCCGCGGGCAGCGAGTGGGGCTGGATCCGCATGTCCCCGGCGGCGCGCGCGGGCATCGAACGGGCCGCCGCGCGCTCTCCGGCCGCGCACGAGCTCTGCCTGATCTCCGGCGACCACGACGGCGAGCGCTCACGCTGGCAGCGGCTCTTCGGCCGCCGCATGCATTTCCGGCAGACGCCGGACGACAAGCTCGCGTTCATCAGCGGACGCGCAGGCCCGTGGGCGTCACGTGCTGATGGTCGGCGACGGGCTTGAACGATGCCGGGGCGCTCGCCGCGGCGGACGTCGGCATGGCGGTGTCCGACGCGACGGCCTGCATGACGCCCGCGTGCGACGCGGTCATCAGCGGTCACCGGCTCGCCGATCTGCCCGGCCTTCCTCGCCTACGCGCGGCGCGCGAAGCAGGTGGTCATCGCGTGCTTCATCGTGTCGATCGTCTACAACGCCGTCGGCCTGACGTCTGGCGCTCGCCGGCGCGCTCACGCCGCTCGTCGCCGCGATCCTCATGCCGGTGAGCTCGCTGACGATCGTCGGCATCAGCTCGGGTGCGATGCGCTGGTCGGCGCGAAGGATGCTGCCGGCATGAGCGTCATCGTGCTGCTCATCGCGGCCGGCGGCGCGGTCGCCGCCGGATTCCTCGGCGCCTTCGTCTGGGCCGTGCGCAGCGGCCAGTTCGACGACACGTGCACGCCGGCGATTCGCATGCTGTTCGAGAACCGCAGGCTGTTCGCCAGCTGACAGTTCCCAGGCGGTCGACCGCGGCCCCCGGCGAGATCGAGGGTGTGAGATGATGCGCTGTATGCCGTCAGCGCCGTGTCACTGATCGTGATCCGCAGGTCGAGACGTTTCACTACGACAACGCGACGGTGCGGAACTTCGCGATCGCGACGGCCCTCTGGGGCGTGGTCGCGTTTCTCGTCGGGCTGATCGTCGCGCTCAAGCTGGTCTTTCCCGGCCTCCTGCCGGACATTCCCTACCTGTCGTACGGCCGGCTGCGGCCGCTGCACACCAACGCGGCGATCTTCGCCTTCGGCGGCAACGCCATCTTCGTCGGCGTCTACTACTCGCTCCAGCGCCTGTGCAAGGCGCGCATGTTCAGCGACCGCCTGAGCGCGATTCACTTCTGGGGCTGGCAGTTCATCATCGTCCTGGCGGCCCTGACGCTGCCGCTCGGCATCACCACGAGCAAGGAATACGCCGAGCTCGAGTGGCCGATCGACCTGCTCATCACCGGCGTCTGGGTCGTCTTCGGCTGGAACATGATCGGCACGATCCTGCGGCGCCGCGAGCGCCACATGTATGTGTCGATCTGGTTCTACCTCGCGACCTTCATCACCGTCGCGCTGCTGCACGTCGTCAACTCGCTCGAGCTGCCGGTCAGCCTGCTCAAGAGCTACTCGATGTACGCCGGCGTGCAGGACGCGCTGGTGCAGTGGTGGTACGGCCACAACGCGGTCGCGTTCTTCCTGACGACGCCGTTTCTCGGCGTGATGTATTACTTCATCCCGAAGGCCGCGAACCGGCCGGTGTTCTCCTACCGGCTGTCGATCGTCCACTTCTGGTCGCTCATCTTCCTCTACATCTGGGCCGGCCCGCACCACCTGCTCTACACGGCGCTGCCCGACTGGGCGCAGTCGCTCGGCACGGTGTTCTCGGTCATGCTCATCGCGCCGTCGTGGGGCGGCATGGTGAACGGCCTGCTGACGCTGCGCGGCGCCTGGGACCGCGTGCGCGAGAGCCCGGTCCTCAAGTTCATGGTCGTCGGCGTCACGGCCTACGGCATGTCCACGTTCGAGGGGCCGATGATGTCGCTCAAGAACGTGAACGCCATCACGCACTACACCGACTACATCATCGCCCACGTGCACCTCGGGGCGCTCGCCTGGAACGGCGGCCTGGCCTTCGCGATGCTCTACTACATCGTCCCGCGCATCTACGGCACCCGAGCTCTATTCGAATCGGCTGGCCAACGTGCACTTCTGGCTGGCCACGCTCGGGCATCCTCTTCTACGCCATCCCGATGTACGTCGCCGGCATCACGCAGAGCCTGATGTGGCAGGACTTCACCGCCGACGGCGTGCTGCGGTATCCGAACTTCCTCGAGACCGTCGTCCGGCTGGCGCCGATGTATGCGCTGCGCGCGGTCGGCGGCACGCTCTTCATGGCCGGTGCCGTGATCGCGGTCTACAACCTCTATCGCACCGCGCGGCAGGGCGTCGTTCATCCCGGCGGAGGAAGCGCAGGCGCCGCCGATGCGAGCAGCCGGCCGGCGCGCACCGGCTCGTCCTGGCACCGATCGCTCGAGTCGCGGCCGGTGCAGTTCGCGGTCTTGACGTTCGTCTCGGTCGTCATCGGCGGCATCGTCGAGTTCGTGCCGACCGCGCTCATCCGATCGAACGTTCCGACGCATCGCGTCGGTCACACCCTATACGCCGCTCGAGATCGAGGGCCGCGATCTCTACATCCGCGAAGGATGCGTCGGGTGCCATTCGCAGATGGTGCGGCCGATGCGAGCCGAGACGGTCCGGTACGGCGACTACTCGAAGCCGGGCGAGTTCGTCTACGACCACCCGTTCCTGTGGGGCTCGAAGCGGACCGGGCCCGGATCTGCACCGCATCGGCGGCAAGTATCCGGACTCCTGGCACTTCGTGCACATGAAGCAGCCGTCGGCGACGTCGCCCCAGTCGATCATGCCCGGCTACCCGTGGATGTACGACGCCCGGCTCGACCCGTCGCACGTCGAGGGCAAGATCATCACGCTTCGGCGCCTGGGCGTGCCCTACCCCGACGGATACGAGCGGCAGGCCGAAGCGCGACCTGACGGCGCAGGCGGCACAGATCGCGGACGGCCTGACGAGCGAGCGGCTTCAACGACGACGGCCGATCGCGAAATCGTCGCGCTCATCGCCTACCTGCAGCGCCTCGGCACCGATATCAAGACGCGCGCCCGTCGGCGGCCGCGTGATCGCCTCGGCACCGACGGGTGCCGCCGCGGCGGAGGTCAGTAATGTACAAGGAAACGCTTCGCGCCATCGCCGGCATCGGGCTCTTCCCCGCCGTCTCGCTGGTGCTGTTCGTCGTCGTGTTCGCGGTCGTGCTCGTCCGCGTGATCCGCATGGACCGCGCCGAGACCGAGCAGCTCGCGGGGCTGCCTCTCGAACCGGCCGACGGGCTCGGCCTGCCCGACAGGAGGTCAGCCGATGAGTCCCGAACGGCCCGGACCCGACGCGTGACGAACTGCTCGACCACGAGGCCGACGGCATTCGCGAGTTCGACAACGCGCTGCCGCGCTGGTGGCTCTACGGCTTCTACTTCACGATCGCGTTCGCCGTCGTCTACATGGTCAACTACCACGTGCTGCCGACGCCCCTCTTCGGCGAGCCGGGCATGATTGCCGAATATCAGGCGGAAGTGCTCGCGGCAGAAGCGGCTCGCTGCCGCTCGGCGGTCCTGCGCCGAGCTCCCGCCGTGGCGCCGGTCGCTCTGCACCGACGCCGCCAGTCTGGCGAAGGGGAAGACCATCTTCGAGGGGCCCGACAACGTCTGCTCGTCCTGCCATCGGCCGGATCTCGGCGGCCTGGTCGGCCCGAACCTGACCGACGACTACTGGCTGCACGGCTGTTCGATGCCGGAGATCATCACGAGCATCAAGACCGGCTACCCGCTCAAGGGCATGTTGCCGTTCGGCACCGGCAAGCCGCTCACCGACGAGCAGGTGCTCCTGGTGGCGAGCTACGTCATGTCCCGGCGCGGATGGTCACCGCCCAATCCCAAGCCGATCGAGCCCGAGCGCGACAAGAGTGCCGCTGAGAGGGGTGGAGACGTCGTGAACATTCCGCTGCGGAAGAGCACGACGCGTTTCGGAACGAGCTCGCGAGCGTCGCGCGCGACGGCCGGCGGAAGTGGATCTACGCGCGCAAGCCGTCCGGGCGCCTCTATCGGGCGCGCACGGGCCTCAGCTGGGTGCTGCTCGCCTTTCTGTTCCTCGCGCCGTTCATCACGGTCGGCGGCCAGCCGCTGATGATGCTCAACGTGCTCGAGCGGCGGTTCGTGCTGCTCGGCGTGCTCTTCCGGCCGCAGGACTTCTATCTGGTCGTGCTCATCGGGCTGACGGTCCTGGTGACGGTCGTGCTCAGCACGGTCGTCTTCGGGCGGATCTGGTGCGGCTGGCTGTGCCCGCAGACCGTCTTCATGGAGATGCTGTTCCGAAAGCTCGAGTACCTCATCGAGGGATCGGCCGAGCAGCAGCTGCGGCGCGACCGCGGCCCGTGGACACGTGACAAGGCTGCGGCGGAGCGAGAAGCACGCTGATCTTCTTCGGCCTGTCGTTCGTCATCGCGAATGTGTTCCTCGCCTGGATCATCGGCGCGCCGGCGCTGCAGCAGATCGTCACCGATTCGCCCGCCGACCACATCGTCGGGCTGGTCGCGATCCTGATCTTCAGCTTCGTGTTCTACATGGTGTTCGCCCGGTTCCGCGAGCAGGCGTGCGTGCTCGCCTGTCCGTACGGCCGCATGCTGTCGGCGCTGACCGACGCACGCACGATCACGATCACCTACGACTGGCGGCGCGGCGAGCCGCGCCATCGCCTGGTCCGCGGCGGCCGCGACGCCAAGCGGCGACTGCATCGACTGCCACCAGTGCGTCACCGTCTGTCCGACCGGGATCGACATCCGCGACGGCATCCAGCTGGAGTGCGTCAACTGCACGGCCTGCATCGATGCGTGCAACGGCGTCATGGTGCGCGTCGGCCGGCCCGAAGGGCTGATCCGCGTTCACGTCGCACGACGCCGTTTCGATGTCTGGTACGGGCTTTCCGGGACGAGTGACGGCCGGGGTCAAGGGCGGTTCGTTTGTCCTGCGCACGGTGCGGGCGATCGGGCTGGATGAGCGCGCGCGTCGTCGCGTACACCGGCGTGTGGCTGATTCTCGTGTGCAGCGTTGCCGTGCTGCTGGCCGGACGGCGCGATCTCGACGTCCTGATCCTGCGCCAGCCGGGCACGCTCTACACGACCGTCACGGGCGGGGACGTCGCGAACTTCTACAGCGTGCAGGCGCTGAATCGCACCGGGCGCACGCGGGCCTTCACCATCGACGTCGTGGAGCCGCGCGGCGCGACCGTAACCGCGCTCGGCCAGCTGGGCGAGGTCGCCGCCTACGGCCTGGCGGAAAGCCGCGTCATGCTGCGGATCCGGCCGGCGGCCTCGCCGGAGCCAGCACGCAGGTCCGGTTCGCCGTGCGCACGGATGACGGCATGGTGCAGACAATCGAATCGTCGTTCGTCGGTCCCGGACAGCAGTAAGTGGAGACAAACGCGCGGACGCCACAGGGAGCGACACGAGATGCGTATCACACTGAACTGGGGAACGGGCATCGCGCTCGTCTACACCGCCTTTGCGGCGGCGACGACCGGCTTCGTCACGTTCGCGATGAGCCGATCGGTCGATCTCGTCAGCGCCGACTACTACGCGCAGTCCCTGCAGCAGGACCAGCGGATGGACGCCGAACGGAACACGGCGGCGCTCGCCTCCCCGCCCGAGGTCGTGCAGTCCGGCGCTCGCGCGCTCGTGCTGTCGCTGCCATCCGCCCACGCCGCCAGCGCAACCGGCACGGTCACGCTGTACCGGCCGTCCGACGCCAGCGCCGATCGTGTGCTGCCGCTGGCGGTCGATGCCGACGGACGTCAGCAGATCGCGCTCGACGGGCTGGCCCGGGGCCGCTGGCTTCTCCAGGTCCGGTGGTCCGCCGGGGGACGTGACTACTACTTCGAAGAGCCGGTCATCGTGCCATGACGGCACTCGTGACGGGACTGCTCCTCGGCGCGGTCGGGAGCGGTCACTGCGTCGGGATGTGCGGTCCGCTCGTGCTGACCATCGAACGCAGCCTGCGGCGTCCGTCGCGGCGAATGCAGCTGCGGCATGCCCTGACGTATCACGCCGGTCGAGTGCTCACCTACGTCGCTCCTCGGCATGGCAGCCGGGCTGGTCGGGCAAACGCTCACATTCTGGGGTCTCGGACGCGTACTCGCGGTGACAGCCGGCGTAGTTCTGCTGCTGGCGGCTATCGGCTCTGTCGTCCCGCAACGGCTGCGAGGATGGGGCGCCAGGCCCGCCGCGCTCGCGACCAGAGCCTGCGCAGTGGCTGGTCGATGGGGCCGACAGCACTGCGTCGCGGGTCCGGCGATCGCGGGCGCCGCCAACGGGCTGCTGCCGTGCGGCCTCGTCTATTCAGCGCTGCTGACTGCCGCGGCGATGGGAACGGCGACAGGCGCCGTGGCACTGATGGCCGGGTTCGGGCTCGGGACAATCCCGGCGCTCGTCGCGCTGTCGATGGCGGCGGCATCGCAAACCTTCGGCATTCGCTCTCGACTGCGCCGGCTGACGCCGCTCCTCCTCGCGCTGACCGCGGCCATGCTCCTCGTGCGCGGCCTTGCGCCGGTGTCCGCCGCGTCGCACCAGGCGCACGTGCATTCAGCCGTCGAGCGACGCTGACTGCGACGCACGGAACGTTGTCTCCCGCCTCAACTCGCAGAGGCGAGGGCAACGGAGCTTACGGAGGCAACGGGTTCAACACGGAGGAACGGAGCGAAAACCAGCGGGAGACGCACGGAGGACCGGTCGCGCCGCGCAAAGCGCGGGCGGCATCGCCGGCCGTTCGGCCGGCGACGCGACCGGTCTGCTGGTCGACCCAGCTCGACAGCCTCCGTGTGTCTCCGTTGACTCCGTTTCTTCGTGTTGAACCCGTTATCTCCGTCCCCTCAGGCTTGTCACTCGGTTCCGCGGCAAAAGGCGTTCGGCCGCAGCAGGTGCAAGGGGATCGCGGTGTTGCGCCGATGCCGAGCGCGAGCCTGACGTCCTTCATCGCGACCTCAGACCAGTCCGGACGGGTCCGAACGCTAACTGGCTCTCGGCTCTTGGCTCTTGGCTATCGGCTTTAGCCAAGACGTTCGAGCTAGTCGGTCGAGGGTCTGGCTGGAGCCTAGAGCCCAAAGCCTAAAGCCGACCACCTGGGCCGTGGACCGCAGACTAGTGCACGACCGGCGCGCAGAACTTGTCGAACGCGGCCGTCAGCGCGCGCGCGATGGCTTCGGCGCTCTGGTTCTCGATCTGATGCCGCTCCAGCATGAAGAGCATCTGCCCGTCACGGAGAAGCGCGATCGACGGCGACGAGGGACGATACGGCGCAAAGTAGCCGCGCGCGCGCTCGGTGGCCTCGATGTCGCCGCCGGCGAACACGGTCGCCACGA
Source organism: uncultured Acidobacteriota bacterium (assembly GCA_963776315.1). Classification (GTDB taxonomy): domain Bacteria; phylum Acidobacteriota; class Vicinamibacteria; order Vicinamibacterales; family 2-12-FULL-66-21; genus DATBJJ01. The sequence continues at coordinate 176,096 of CAVZMJ010000014.1, read as the reverse complement.
CGTCGGGCGTCACGTGGTGCTGCAGCGCCAGCGCCACCCCCGGACGAGCGCGGCCGGCGGCACAGCCGCACATCGAGTTCACGATCACCATCAGCGTCCCGTGCGTCCCGCGCACCGCCGCGTCGACGGCTTCCGCCGTGCGGAGCTCCTTGACGCCGAGCCGCGTCAGCTCTTCCCGCATGGGACCGATGAAGGATTCCGGATAAGGCATGCTGTTCTCCACTCTTGACGACGGCGCGCTCACGGCCGCGCGCAGCCGGGATGATTCACTGACTTCGGAAAGGCTCAGACCCTTCCATCTTACGTCAGGTCGAGGCCGAGAAACTCGCGCAGGCGGTCGAGCTCGGCGGCGAGCTCGCGCGCGAACGCACGTTCCCTCGGTCGCACGGCCACATACCCGATGTCCGACCGCAGCTTGCCATCGACGACCGAGACGTTGCCCCACCCGATCACGCGGTCGCGCCACAGGAGCGGCAGCGCGTAGTAGCCGAATCGGCGTCGAGGCGCTGGCGTGTAGGCCTCGAAGCGGTAGGCCCAGCCCCAGAACAGCTCGAATCGGCGGCGATCCCAGACGACAGGGTCGAAGGGTGCCAGAAAGCGAACGACGTCGTCCGGCGCACGTCGCGACAGGCGCTCGGCGCCGGCCAGTACCAGTCGACGCCCTCGGCGTGCGCGTGCGACAGCCGGTCCTTCGCCCGCTGCAACGCGCGCTTCAGCTCGCCGGTCCATTGCGGCACGGCGTAGCGCAGCCGGTTGACGAGCCAGGCAAGGGTGACGGCCGGCACGGGCGCATACGCGTGCACGGCGACGTCGACGAGCGCATCGATGTGGGCGCGACGTCCGGCGGCGTCGGCAGGTCCCGGCGCGTGCACGTGGGACGCGTAGAGGCGGATGCCGCCCGCGCGACGAGCCACACGCAGCACGCCGTGGTAGTGCATCTGGTTCAGCAGGTGCGTGGTGGCCGTCGAGGAGCCGCCCCAGTAGTTGGTGACCGACCCGTGCGAGAAATGATCGTCGACCTCGCGAGGGTGCACGGCCTCACGGGCGCGGACGAACGCCAGCAGGTCCTTCGCTTTCTTGCCCCTGACGCCGATCGACGTACCCGCCCTCGGGTGCATCAGCGTCTGGATGGCTCGCGGCAGAAACCCGTAGTTGACGAAGAAGTCCTCCTCGACGTCGAGCTCCGCGTACCGACGCTCGAGGTCGCCGGCGCGATAGCCCTTCACGCGGTGGCGCAGCGTCAGGTCCTGCGCCCGCGCCGGCGCGCGAATCGGGTCCGCCTGCACGAACCCCATCCTGTGAATCGCGCGTTTCAGCGTCGTCGGTGGGAAGAAGCTGCGCGTGACGGCGAATCGGCGAAGATTCTCGAGCGTGATGGACATCGTCGTCGACAGTCGGCAGTCGGGAGTCGGGAGTCGCAGTCGTCAGTCTACTGGACCTGTGGTCGGACAGTGGGATGTGAGTGTCGACTCTGATGGCGACCCTCGACTGGTCGACTGTGACTGTCGAACTGAGATTCGCGACTGTGACCCCCGACTCCCGACCGCCGACTGCAGACTGTCAACCCCTGTTGCGCCGATTCTTGATATCTCCGATGCTGCCCCGATGGCCAACACGCTCTGGAACGACCGGGACCGCCAGACGCTCGACGCCAGGCTCGCCAGACTGACGCCGGACGCCCGCGGCCAGTGGGGCGGCTTCGACGCCCCACGCATGCTCTGTCACGTCACCGACGCGTTGCGCTCGGCCACCGGCGACGTCACGTGCACCCCCACGGCGAGCCCCCTTCGATATCCGATCATCAACTCGCTGGTGATGTTTTATCTGCCGTGGCCGAAGAGCGCGCCAACGGCGCCCGAGCTCCTCGCTCGAAAGCCTGAGGCGTGGGACAAAGAGGTAGCTCGCTTCCGCGCAGCGATGGACGCGTTGGCGAAACGCCCGAAGGACGGCGCCTGGCCAGCCCACGCCGCCTTCGGGAAGCTCACGGGCGCACAGTGGGGCAGGCTGCTCTATCGGCACACCGACCACCACTTCACGCAGTTCGGCGTCTGACCTCGCTAGAAATCCACCTTCACGCCCAGCTGAATCTGCCGCGGCGTCGTCGACAGCGTGCGAATCGTCCCGAAATCGGTGGACGACCGGTTGCCGTTCGGCGCGCCGAAGTTGGTCTTGTTGAGCGCGTTGAACGCTTCGATGCGGAACTCGAGTCGAGAGTCGCCCAGCCCGAGGCCGAAGTCCTTGTGCAGACCGAGGTCGAGCGAGTAGATCGCCGGGCCGCGCGCGACGTTGCGCGGCGCGTTGCCGAACGGCTGCGTGCGGTCGATCGGAATGACGACGTTGTCCCTGTTGAAGTAGTTGTCGATCGTTCGATCGCCGTAGACGTCGCCGACGAGATTGGGCCGATAGGTTGGCGCGCCGCTGACCGAGAAGGTGGACGAGGGCGAGTAACTCAGGTTCACGGGCAGCCCGCTCGTCATCGTGTTGATCGCGGTCAGGCGCCAGCCGCCGACGATCCCGTCGAGGATCGGATTGAGCTCGTTCGCCCACGTGTGATCGCGGCCGAAGGGCAGCTCCCAGACGACCGTCGTCGTGTTGTTGATCGGCTGGTTGTAGCCTGAGGTCCCCCACTCGCCGTCGATGTCACGGTAGTTGACGCGGCTGTTGTCGCCGTTGGCCGTCTCGAGGTGGCCGGACGCATTGTCTTCGGCCTTCGACCACGTGAAGGCGTTGAGGAAGTACAACCCGCGCGTGTAGCGACGCTCCACCTTGACCTGCATCGCGTGATAGCTGGCCTTGCCGCCGTCGAACGCGGCCTGGATGAACTGATAGCTCGAGATCGGCCGGCGGTTCTGGAGCGGGACGTCCTCGCCGGCGTTATTGGGCCGCGCCTGGTTGTAGTCGCCGAGGATGACGAGGTTGCGGCTGCGATTGCCGATGTAGGCGACGTCAACAAGCAGGTTGCTCAGGATCTCGCGCTGCACCGTGACGTGCCAGTTCTGCACGTTCCCGGTGTTCGTGTCGGGCGGAATGTAATTGACGCGGCCGTTGAGCGGATTGAAGTTCGCCGGCACGTTCAGCCCCTCCGGATACCCCTGCTGCGTCGTCCGGAAGCACGTCGTCGGCGCCTGCCCGGCGGCGCACGCACCCTGCGACGGCTGCTGCGTGATGGCGAGCGGCACGACGTGCGGGCCGTTGAACGACAGCAGGTTCTCGCCACCGAGCCGGTTGAAATGAATGTAGCTGGTGCCGTACGCCGAGCGGATGACCGTCTTCGACGTGAGGCTGTAGGCGACGCCCAGCCGGGGCGCGAAGTTGTTGGTGTCGGTATTGACGAGGGCGCGGTCGTAGATCGATCCCTTCGTGGCCTGCAACAGCGTGTTCGTGGCCGGATCGAAGTTCGTCAGGTAGTTGTTGTTCTCCCATTGCGGCGTCCCCAGCTCGTATCGCAGGCCGAGATTGAATGTCAGGTTCGGCGAGACGCGCCAGTCGTCCTGCAGATAGGCGAAATGCATCCGCTGGCGCAGCTCGAACACGAACGGATTCACGAGCTCGTAGGTGTTGCGCGCGCCAACGAGGAAGTCCACGAGGTTGAACGTCGCCGCGTCGGCGGCGGCTCCGGTCGGACGGCTGAACTGGCCGCTGTAGCCGTCGGCGCCGTACTTCGGGTGCACGTCGTCGATATCGGTGTTGATGTGCTGATACTCATAGCCGGACTTGAGGGTGTGGCGGCCGCGGATCCACGTGTAGTTGAGGCGCGCGTCGACGACGAACGGATCCTGGAACTGCGGGTTGCTGCTCTGACGGCCCCACGCCGTCCAGCCGCTCACCGACTGCTGCGTCAGGCCGCCGGCAAAAACCGTGTCGGTCGGCAGCCCCGTGATCCCGTACGCCTCGAACATGTTCGGGCTGCCGGTGCCGAGCGCGGTCTTCCCCGCCTTGGTGCGCGAGACGCCGATGCGCACCTCGAGCAGCGACGTCAGTCCGAGCGTGCGCGTCACGCCGCCCGCCACCTGCTGATTCAGGATGTTGACGTAGGCGTTCGAGGGACTGCTCGTCTCGCCGGGAATGGGCGGCGGCTCGAAGTTGTCGGCGTCGCGGTAGCTGAAGCGGACGAAGGCGCTCGTCGCGGCGTTGATCTGCTGATCGAACTTGATGTCGAACTTGTCGTTGTAGTCCTGCCGCCGCGGGAGGCTGTCGAAATTGTTCGAAACGCCCGCGCGCGTCGGTGCGGGAAGTCCGGCGAGGACCGAGCGGGCGAACGACGTGATCGCCGATTGGGGAACGATGCCGTCGGCGTAGAGCTCGCCCGTCAGCGGATTTCGCACGGGCTTCCCCATGATCCCCTGCCGCTGCGCCATCGTCGGAATGCTGGCGAAGGTGACCGCACGCTGCACCTGGCGGAAGCCCTCGTAGTTGGCGAAGAAGAACGCCCGGTCCTTGACGAGCGGCCCGCCGAACACGCCGCCGAACTGGTTGCGGTCGAGCGTCGGCTTGACGCCGGAGGACGGCTTGAAGAACCCGGTCGCATTCAGGGACGTGTTGCGGTTGAACTCCCAGACCGTGCCGCGGAACGATTCGTGCCGCTGCGGAACGTCGCGTTGATGACGGCGCCGCCGGCGCGACCGAACTCGGCGCTGAAGTTGTTGGTCTGGACCTTGAACTCCGCGACCGCGTCGGGCGACACCTGGACGACCTGGTTCGAGAAGCCCTGGTTGCTCGTGCCGTAGGAGTTGTTGTCGACGCCATCGAGGATGAAGTTGTTGAGCGAGCTGCGCAGCCCGTTCACATTGAACGATCCGTCGCGCGACTCGCTGATGGACGACTTGCGGACGCCCGGGCTGAGGAGCGCCAGATCGGCGTAGGCGCGGCCGTTGAGCGGCAGGTTGACGATCTGCTCGTGGCCGATGACCTGTCCGCGGTCGCTCGACTCGCTCTCGAGCAGGCGGGCTGCCCCGGTGACGACCACCGTTTCGCCGATGTCCCCGACCTTCATCGTCAGATCGACGCGCTGGCGCGCGTTGACCGTGACGGCGATGTTCTCGGCCATGGCCGCCGAGAAGCCCTGCAGCTCGGCGCGCACGCTGTAAGTGCCGACGCGCACGTTCAGGAACTGATAGTTGCCCTCGCTGTCGGTAACGGTCGTCGACACGATCCCGGTATCGGCGTTCTTGAGCGTCACCGTCGCGCCAGGCACCCTCGCGCCTGTGGCATCGACGACGGCGCCGAGGACCGTGGCGGCGTCGAACTGCGCGGACGCGATGCGCGGAAACAGCAGGCAGACCAGCGCAAGCGCCAGGACGCCGACCGACATCATCGATTGTCGTTGCTGCGACATGACTCGTTCCTCCTCGATCGCGTGCGTGCGACCGTACCCGGGCACCGTGACTTCCGCCTCCGCCAAGACTTCGGCGGACCCGCCGTAGCTTCGGCGAAGGCTGGCCGAGGCAGAGACCGCAGTATACCCACCCTGGTGTAAAGGTGGCGCAACGGCTCGACGTCGGTCACGGTTTTCGGATTTGACCGAGGCTCGGCGGCCGGGTCAGAAGCCCAAGGGCCGACCGCGGCCGGGCTGGTTGACACTCCTGATAAGTCATATATATACTTCTATTCAGGACACACGGCATGCGGCGCACCCCGGGCTACCCCGCCACGCGATATCACCCGTCACCACTGCTGGACATCGCCGTCCGCGCCGAACGGGAGCGGCTCAGCCCGGCCGCGCTCCGGGCGTTCTTCAATATCATGACGCGCTGGCAGGTGCGCGACGAGGACGCGCGCGCCCTGCTCGGCGGCGTCACCAACGGCCCCTTCTACGAGATGAAGAAGAACCCGGAACGCGTCCTGGAAGTCGACCGGCTCCTGCGCATCTCGTATCTCGTCGGCATCTTCAAGGCGCTCAACATGCTCTATTCGGATGCGCTGGCCGATGCGTGGATGCGGCAACCGAATACCAATGCCATCTTCGCGGGCCAGACACCACTGGCCTACCTGACCGCGGGCGGGCTGCCCGCGATGCAGGTCGTCCGCCGATTGCTCGATGCCCGCCGCGCCGGTTGAACCGCGCCTCCGCCTGATCCGCGAGCGAGATACGCATCGCCTGGTCCCGTCCAAGTATCGCGAGACTGAGAGCGTGCTGACGAGGATTGCCAAAGACGACGACCTCAGGGCGATCTTCGAGCTCGAACAGGCCACCAACGACCGGTTGCTCGCCGAGCACCAGCGCTTGCCGGACATCGGTCCGCACGAGCTCGTTTTCGGGGTGCCGTCGTACCACGTGATCAACGCGGCGTTCTGCCACGCCCACCCACTGGGGGCACGGTTCAACGGACCTGACCGGGGCGCGTGGTATGCCGCCTTCGAGCTGCGAACGGCACAGGCCGAAGTCGCGTTCCATCGGTCGGTCGAACTGGCCGAAATCGACTGGCGGGCGGACGAGGTCGCCACCTACGACGACTACCTCGCGGACTTCAGCGCCGAGCTGCACGATGTGCGACGCGATCGGCGGTTCGCGGACTGTCTCGATCCCGACAGCTACGTGTCGTCACAGAAGCTCGGCCAGCGGCTCCTCGACCAGGGGGCGCTCGGCGTCGTCTACCCGAGCGTCCGCAAATCGGGCGGCACGTGCCTGGCCTGTTTCCGGCCGGCCGTCGTCGGGAACGTGCGCCGCGATGGGCAGTACGCGTTTACGTTCGCCGATGCCGAGCTGCGGTCAGTCAAGCGCGTGTGACGGGACCCTGGCTTCAGTTAGGTGCCAAGGTGCCAGAGGGCCAAGTGCCTGGTGCTTAGCGTGCCAAGGTGCCAGAGGGCCAGGTGCCCGGTGCTCAGAGCCCCCTCGCACCCTGGCACCTAAACGGAAGCCACGGGTGATCGTGACAGACGACGTCAGAACCGATTCACGAGATCCATCACCGCGCCAAAGGCGAAGTAGGTCGCCAGGGCGAAGAGCGTGCCCATCAGGATGTTTTCCCACCATCGATTGCGGTGCGCGCGTCCGATGAGCCGGTCGCTTGCCGTGATCCACCATAACCCTCCGGCCAGGAGCGGCAGCAGCACGACCTGGGCGCTGTTTGCGGCCAGCGTCAGGGCGACGAAGCCCGGCATCCCCGGCAGCGTCCACACGAGCGGCGTCACGAGGCAGGAGATCGCGATCCATCGGTAGCAGGCGTGGTAACGGTAATCGCTGGTGATCGGACCCGTCCCGGCGTGCCAGCGAAGCCAGGCGTGCGTGCCGAGCCGTCCCAGTCCAGCTGCATGGCCGATGATCGAGGTGTAGATCGCGGCGAAGATCCCGGCGTAGAAGAGGACGCGTCCCGGCTCACCGAGGACCGTGCTCAGCAGGTTCGGCAGATCCTCGAGATTCTGAATGTGTTTGTCGGGGAACAGAAGCTCGGCGCCGAGGATCCAGATCGACAGGTTGAGCACGAGCATCGCGAGCATGCCCAGGCTGAAGTCGTACAGCTGGACACGCCGGTACTGCGGACCACGCCAGCCCTTGGCGTCGAGGAAGTACGGGTAGACCAGATTCATCAGCGACCCGCCGACGGCACCAATCATCGCCAACGCGACGAGCGTGGGATCGTAGGCGCCGTGCGTGCCGGGCATCTCCATGCGGATCAATCCGCGCGCGACATCGGCGGGATCGAAGCCGACCCAGATGGCCGAGCCCAGAAACGACACCGACAGGACTGCCAGAAAAAAGAAGAAGACGAACTCGAGCGCGCGAAAGCTCGGCCTGAACACGAGGTAACAGGCCAGGGCGTTGCAGGCGACGGCCCATTGCCAGATCGCGCCGAACCCGAACACGTTCCGGCAGACCTCGCCGACGCCGCGGGTCATGTACGACCCGTAGACGTGTCCCATCACGATCGCGGCGAAGAAGAGGATTGGGGCATAGATCGGATGCAGCCGCGCAAGGCCGTCAAGGACGCCCTCGCCGTGCTGGTTGCACAGGTGGTAGCGGACGATGAGCGAGACGAAGAGGAACCGGAATAGAATCGCAACCACGAACACCCAGATGAGCGCGTAGCCATAGTTGGCGCCGGCCGCGCCCATGTCCACGACGTCGCCGGCGCCGAGCCACGTGAGCACGATGACAATGCCGGGGCCGAAGGACCGGACGTACTCGAGAAACGAGTGCGGGACCGGAGCGTCGGGGGGACGAGACTCTATCGCGTCGGACATGTCGGACATGGGTTGGGCCCGGTATTCTGGCATGTCGAGCCACGCCAGGTCAGGCTGACGGCGTTACCGATGCGCCCGGTGAAGCAACCGTCGAGATTCTCGCTGTTGGAGAGGGGCAATCTGATGAATACGATGCCAATGCTCGCTGCCGCGCTCGTCGCCACTGCCTCGATCGCCGCCGCCCAGACGCCGGTGGAAATACCACTGTGGCCGTCGGGCGCACCGGGATCGGAAGGCAAGACTGCCAAGGAGGCCGTCACCACGTCCGCCAGCGGCGAGCTCAGTGTGTCGAGCATCCACAACCCCAGCCTCACGCCATACGTGCCATCGAGAGAGAAGGCCAACGGCACGGCAATCCTGGTCATCCCTGGCGGCGGACACCGCATGCTGGCCATCACCCACGAGGGCTACAACGTCGCCGAGTGGCTCAGAGACCACGGCATCGCGGCTTTCGTCCTCAAGCACCGCCTCGCTCGTGAAGCGGAGTCGACCTACAAAATCGAAGTGGAGTCGCTCGCCGACACGCAGCGCGCGATTCGGCTCATTCGCAGCCGCGCGAAAGAGTGGAACATCGACGCCGGCCGCGTCGGCGCCGTCGGCTTCTCGGCCGGCGGTGAGCTGGTCTCGATGGCTGCCGCAAAGGCCGACGAGCGGCAACGCCTCTGCCGCAGACCCCATCGATCGCGAATCTTCCAAGCTCGATTTTCAGGCGCTCATCTACCCCGGCCGATCCGTCGACATCCAGCCGACGAAAGACTCACCGCCAGTCTTTCTTGCCGCCTCATATACCGACCGGCAGGACATTTCCGAAGGGCTGGCGGAAGCCTATCTGCGATTCAAACGCGCCGGCGTCGTTGCGGAGCTGCACATCTACAGCACGGGTGGACACGGCTTCGGCCTGCGCGCGACCAACAAACGGCCGGTCGGCAACTGGATAGTGCGCTTCGAGGAGTGGATGAAGGAGAGCGGGTTCGTGAAGTAGCCTCGAGCGGTTCGATATGAACGATGAGCAAGACGGAGGCAGACGAAGGCAACGGATTCAACACGGAGGAACGGAGTCAACGGAGACGAACGGAGAGGGCCGGGTAGTAAGCAGCGCACAGAACTGCTTGCGCCGCGCTACGCGCGGCGGAGTCGGCTCGGAGCACCGAGAATCGCAAGCACACCTGAGTTCGAGCAGTGCTTGCGATTCTCAGTACTCCGAGCCGACTCCAGCGCCGGCCGCTGGCCGGCGCGCAAGCAGTTGCAGCGTGACAGCCTCCGTTCGTCTCCGTTGACTCCGTTCCTCCGTGTTGAACCCGTTGTCTCCGCGCGTCTCCATCAGTCTCCCTCAGTTCCGATGGGCGACCTCAGTCATGCCGCAGCGCGGTCGCGGGATTGACGCGCGCGACGCGGAGCGCGGGCACGAGGCAGGCGACGAGCGCGATCGGCCAGGAGCAGCGCGACGATGACGGCGAACGTCGCCGCATCAGGGGCGAAGAGGCTGGACACGCGGCGCAGCAGCGGCACGACGGCCAGCGGCGCCGGCAATGCCGACACACGAGGCCGGCAGCGGCCAGCCGCAGTCCGCTCGCTGCAGCACCAGCCGCGCGACGCCCGTCGGGATCGGATCCGAGTGCCAGCCGCACGGCGAACTCCCGCGTGCGTGACGTCACGCCGTACGAAATGACGCCGTACAACCCGATCGCGGCGAGCACGAGCGCCAGCGCGGCGAAGAGACCGATCAGCCAGCGATACAGGTTGAGCTCCCAGAGCGAATCCGCACACCACCTGCGCCATCGTCTTGATGTTGAAGAGCGCCACGACAGGATTGACGTCGCGCACGGCCGCGCGAACCGCGGGCACGATCTCCTCCGGCGGCCCGTCGGTCCGCACCACGAGCGTCATGCCGAGGTCCGACGCCACGCCGGCGTCGCGGTTGATGACCTTGTAGATCTCGGGCTCGACGGGACGATTGAGTCCCGCCTGACGGACATCGCCGACCACGCCGACGATCGTGCCGCGATCGGTCGCGCGGCCGACCGGATCCTCCCCGGGAAAGTGCAGGCGCGCCAGCGTTTCGTTGACGAGAAGCACGCCCGGATCCAGGAGGCCATCCCCGATCGTCAGGTTGCGCCCGCTCCGAAGGGGTATGCCGAGCGCGGAGAAGTACCCTGGCGTCACGGTGCGCAACTCGATCGCTCGGACGATCCTCACGAGGCCGGCCGGTGATGTGGATAGTCGCCCATCCAGCCCCAGTTCTGCAGCGGCACCATCTGGGTGAAGCCAGCCGCTCGCACGCCCGGCAGCTGCGCCACGCGATCGGCGATGGCGAAGTAGTCGCCGTCGGGAATGCGCGGCGTCATGTGGACCGTCATCACGCTGTCGGTGACCATCCCCGAGTCGGTTCGTCTCGAGGCGGCTCAGCTCGCGCATGACGCCGGCGACGCCGAGCGCCAGCACGAACGCGAGCGCGACTTCGACCACGACGAGGCCGTCGCGCAGGCGGCTGAACGTCAACGAGCCCGTCGAGCGGCCGCCGGATGTCTTCGTGATGTCCTGCGCCTCCGTCCGCGCGGCCATGACCGCCGGCGCCAGGCCGAAGAGCACCGCGACGACGACGCAGACGCGCCAGGAGGAACGCGAAGGCGGTCCAGTCGAGCGTGATCTCGTGCGCGCGCGGGATCCTGGCGGCGCCGACCCTGACGAGCAGATCGAGCGTCCAGCGCGCCACGATGACGCCCGCCACGCCGCCCGTGAGCGAGAGCAGCAGGCTCTCGACGAGGAACTGGCTGATGAGGCGTCGGGGGCTCGCGCCGAGCGCGGCGCGCGTGACCACCTCGTGCGCGCGCGCGGCGGTCCGCGCGAGGAGCAGGTTCGCGACGTTGGCGCAGGCCGCGGCGAGCACCAGTCCGACCGCGCCGAGCAGCAGCCAGAGCGACTTGTGAACCTCGCCGAGCACGTCGTCGGCGAGCGGCACCAGCTGCACGCCGAGCGCCCGGTAGGGCCCAGGAGCGGTCACATCCAGCCGCTTCTCGATGGCATCGAGCTCAGCGTGCGCAGCGCCAATCGTCACCCCGGCTTTCAGGCGGCCGGTCACGTTTCCGAATCGCCCGCCGTCAAGCGGTCGTCGGGCATCCACATGTCCGTGCGGAACTCGGGCTGCGACCCGGCAAAGGTGGCTGAAGCGCCGTAGGGAAACTGAAAGACGTCCGGCATGACGCCGATGACGGTCATCTCGCGCCGTTCGATCACCGAGCGGCGCTGAACCGGATCCCATCGGTTGCCGCTCAGGGCAACCGTGCGGCCGATCGCGCCAGGATCGCGCTGGAACTGTCGTTCCCACAGCGCGGCGCTCGAGCACGACGACCGACGAGGGATCCCCCGCCGCGAACGTGCGGCCGACGAGCGGGGCGACGCCGAGCAGCGGAAAGAACTCCCGATCCGCGATGACGCCCTCACCCGCTCCGAGCCATCGCCGGTCTCGAGCAGCCTGGTCGTGAGCTCGTATCCCGAAAAGCGCTCGAACGATGACGCTCTGCGCGCGGAACGCCTGCAGGTCGCCGAACGCGACCGCGCCGGCGCTGCCCGTCTGGTGAATCTCGGCGACCTGCACGAGCCGATCGGGCGCGGCAAACGGCAGTGGCCTCAGCAGCACGGTGTTGACGATGCTGAAGATGGCCGTCGTCGCGCCGGTGGCGAGCGCGAGCGTCGCGATCGCCATGACCGCGAATCCCGGACTGCGCAGGAGCGTGCGCGCGGCGAACCTGAAGGTCGCGCCCGAGCGTTGTCGAGCCAGTCCCAGCCCCAGACGTCGCGCGATTCCTCGCGCAGGCGCAGCGCATTCCCGAAGCGCGACGGACGTGCCATCATCGCGCGATGCGCTTCCATCTCGCGCCGCAGTTCGTCCTCATGACGACTGCGGTTGAGCGAGGTACGACAGCCGGCGAAACCACTCGGCGATGGCACTCATCGCATTCACCTGGCTACGCCGTCTCGAGGACGGTCATGATGGCCTGCGAGACGCGCCTGAAATTCTGCGCGTTCGAGGTCGAGCTGCTTCGTCCCGCTCGGCGTGATGCGGTACTCGCGCACCTGACGGCCGGTGTCGGACACGGCCGGCGTGGCCTTGACCCAGCCTTTGAGGAGCAGCTTCTGGAGGGCGGGATAGAGCGACCCTTCCTCGACGCTCAGCTCGTCGTGGGACAGCTGCGGCGATGCGCTGCGCGATGGCGTAGCCGTGCAGCGGCTGGCTCGCGAGCACGCGCAGAATCAGCATCACGAGGGTGCCGGGGGGCAGTCCGTCTTCTCTAGGCATAGTTGACCTATGCCTAGTTTCGAAGCAGCTAGCAGTCGGCTGTCAAGTGCGGCACCCCGGACGGCGGACCGCAGCCTATTCCTCGGCTTCCTTGACTTCCTCGAGATCGTCGAACTCGTCACCCCAGGGTGACGGCTGCGGGCCAGGCACGATCCCGGCGATATCGGGATCTTCCTCGCTGCTGTTCGCGGGCCGTGAGGCCTTGCGCGTCGCCGCTTCCATCCGGCGAGCGGTCTTCTGCTGCTGCTTTTCCTGCCGCGCGCGCTCCCGGGCGCGCTTGTTCTGGGTGGGTCGTGATTTCTGCACCGTAACCTCCAGACCGCGACACCCCAAGACCAGGTCGCGACGTCTCTAAAATCTTGTGGTCGATCGTGGTCGCCCCCTGCGGGGTGAGCACGAGCGGTTGTGAAGACTCGTGTTCGAGGCGCCGCCGAACCGCCCTGCCGTCGAGGACTCACACCATCCGAGGTGGACCGAACTCTGCAGGAGTCTGTTGGAGAAGGGCCGCGCATCGCGCGGCGCGCCAGCCGTCCCTTCAGTATACTCATCCCTGCCCCGATTGGCGATGCGATTCGGCGTTTGAACGAATCCGCGCGCCATTGCCTCAACGCATCTCACGACAAAACGAAAAGGACGGGCCGAAGCCCGTCCCTTTGTCGGTCGATCAACCGAAGCCGAAGGCCGGCCCTCACTCTTCGTTCATGAAGGGATACTTGTAGTCGCGCGGCGGCACGAACGTCTCCTTGACCGTCCGCGCGCTGACCCAGCGCACCAGGTTGAGCTTCGAACCCGCCTTGTCGTTGGTGCCCGACGCGCGGGCCCCGCCGAACGGCTGCTGTCCGACCACCGCACCGGTCGGCTTGTCGTTGATGTAGAAGTTGCCGGCGGCATTGCGCAGCGCGCTCATGGCCTGCCGCACGGCGGCGCGATCTCGCGCGAACACCGCCCCGGTCAAGCGCATAGGGTGACGTCCGGTCGACGATGGCGAGCGTCTCGGCCCACTTGGCGTCCGGATACACGTGCGCGGTGACCACCGGTCCGAAGATCTCCTCGCAGAGGAGGCGATAGCCGGGGTCGGCGGTTTCGACGAGCGTCGGCTCGATGAAGTAACCGGTCTCTCCCTTCGCGACGCCGCCCTGAATCACCTTCGCATTCTTCTTCGCGTCGTCGAGGTAGTCGCTGATCCGGGTGAACGCCTTCTTGTCGATGACGGCGCCCATGAAGTTGCGGAAGTCGCGCACGTCGCCGACCTTGATGTCCTTCATCATCGCCACGGTCCGATCGCGGACGTCGGCCCACAGCGACTGCGGGATGTACACGCGGCTCGCCGCCGAGCACTTCTGGCCCTGATACTCGAAGCCGCCGCGGGCGATCGCGACCGCCACCTCCTGCGGATCGGCCGACGGGTGCATGACGATGAAGTCCTTGCCGCCCGTCTCGCCGACCAGCCGGGGATAGGTCCGGTACCTGCCCATGTTCTCGCCCGACGCGCTTCCACATGCTGTTGAACACCGCCGTGCTGCCGGTGAAGTGGATGCCCGCCAGGTCGGGCGAGTCGATCAGGTGGTTCGAGATCTCCTGCGGATCGCCGGGCAGGAAGTTGATGACGCCGGGCGGCAGGCCCGCGGCCTCGAGCAGCTTCAGCGTGTAGTAGCCGCTCAGCATCGCGGCTGGCGCCGGCTTCCAGATCACGGTGTTGCCCATCAGCGCCGGCGCCGTCGTCAGGTTGCCGCCGATCGCCGTGAAGTTGAACGGCGTGATGGCGTACACGAACCCTTCGAGGTTGCGGTACTCCATCTGGTTCCACATGCCGGGGCTGCTGACCGGCTGCTCGTTGTAGAGCTCCTGCGCGAACCAGGCGTTGAAGCGCCAGAAGTCGATCATCTCGGACGCGGCGTCGATCTCGGACTGGTAGGCCGTCTTCGACTGGCCGAGCATCGTCGAGGCGTTGATCGTCGAGCGCCAGGTCGTGGCCAGGAGCTCGGCGGCGCGCAGCACGACCGCGGCGCGATCCTCCCAGGCCCAGCTCGCCCACTCGCGGCGCGCCTCGGCGGCCGCGGCAATCGCCTGCTGCACGTGCTCGGGGCCGGCCTTGTGGTACTCGGCCAGCACGTGCTGATGGTCGTGCGGCATGACCGACTTCTCGATCTTGCCGGTGCGAATCTCCTTGCCGCCGATGACGAGCGGAATCTCGATCTTCTCCGACGCCATCGACTTCAGCCGCGCCTTCAGCTCGGCGCGTTCCGGCGATCCCGGAGCGTAGGTGCGATTGGGGTCGTTGATGGGTTGGGGCACGCGCCGGGCGCCGGCAAACGCCGCGTTCAGGGGAGCGGCCGACGTCTCGGAAGTTGCAGCCGGGGTCGAACTGGGGTGCCGTTGCGGTAGTCGTTGTCATCGTCAGAGCCTCGAGGTGTGAGTCCAGACTTTCTATGCTACTCGGTCGCCTGCAGGGGCGGCGTTCGTTTTTGACCTTCGCGTCAGATGCGCGCGAAGGTTACCCGCCGATAGCCTTGGCGAAGGCGGGCCACGTCGATACACATATGCTTTCGTATTTTATTCTCCACTGCGCGCGCATCCAGGATATAAGCTGACGCGATGCAGGATCTCACGACGGGCTCGATTACGCGCCATCTGCTCAAGACCGCCAGCTTCATGCTGGTGACGATGGTCTTTCAGACGCTCTACTTTCTCGTCGACCTCTACTGGGTGGGCAGGCTTGGCAAGGAAGCCGTGGCGGCCGTCGGCATCGCCGGCAACCTCACCTTCATCGTGCTGGCCGATCTCGCAGATGCTCGGGGTGGGCACGACGACGCTCGTGTCCCACGCGACCGGCCGCAAGGATCACGCGCGGGCGCTGCTCGTGTTCAACCAGTCGCAGGCGCTCTCGGTCCTCGTCGGCGTGATCTTCCTCGCCGTCTCGCATGCTGCTGCGCGACGCGTACGCGTCGGCGCTTGGTGCCGATCCGCAGACGGCGCGGCAGGCCGGGGAGTACCTGACCTGGTTCATCCCGGCGATGGCGCTGCAGTTTGCCATGGTCGCGATGGGCGCGGCGCTGCGTGGCACGGGCAACTTCAAGCCCGGGCACGATCGTCGCGACCGCGACGGTCATCCTCAACATGGTGCTGGCGCCGTTTCTGATCTTCGGCTGGGTGACGGGCGTGCCGCTCGGCGTCGCGGGCGCCGCGATCTCATCGCTCGTCGCGGTTGCGGTTGGCGTCGTCTGGCTCGCGACCTACTTCATCAAGCCGAGCGCGTATCTGCACTTCATCCCGTCGCAGTGGATGCCCCAGTTCCCGCTCTGGAGCCAGATGCTGAAGATCGGCCTGCCGGCGGGCGCCGAGTTCGGCTTGATGGCGGTGTACTGATCGTCGTCTACTCGATCAGCCGGCCGTTCGGCGCCGCGGCGCAGGCCGGCTTCGGCATCGGACTGCGCGTCGTGCAGGCCGGCTTCATGCCGGTCGTCGCCCTGGGCTTCTCGGTTGCGCCAGTCGCCGGGCCAGAACTTCGGCGCCCGGCTGCCCGACCGGGTGAAGAAGACCTACTTCACCGCGGCTCGATGGCGGCCGGCGTTCATGGCGGTATGGGCCGTCGCCTGCCACTTCGGAGCCGCGACGACTGGTCGCATGTTCTTCAGGCCGACCCGCAGGTCATCGCGGTCGGTTCGGAATACCTGCGCATCGTCGCCTGGACGTTCGTGGGGTCGGGCCTCGTCTTCGTGTCGTCGAGCATGTTCCAGGCACTCGGCAACACCCTGCCGTCGCTGGCCGCGTCGTTCGTGACGCATGCTCCTGACCGACCGTGCCCGCCATCTTTCTCGCCCGGATGGCGGGCTTCGAGCTGCGGTGGATCTGGTACCTGTCGGCCGGAACCATCGCCTTTCAGGTGCTCTTCGTGCTCCTGCTGCTCCAGCGCGAGTTCCGCCTGCGGCTCGGCCCGGGCGCGATGCTCGGGGCCGCGTCGGCGACGGTGCGGACATAGACACTCGCAGCTCTCAGCTCGCAGCTAGCTGTTGCTAATCGCCCGGTTGTAGCTACTAGCAACAGCCAGGAGCCAGCAGCGAGCCGCCAGCCAGCCCCCTACGAGTCCCGCAGCACCACCATCGGATCGACGCGCGCCGCGGCGCGCGCCGGCAGGTACGACGCCAGCGTCGCGACTGACGAGGACCGCCACGGTCGTCCCCGCGAACACGCTCGGGTCGGTGGGCTTGACGTCGTTCAATAGCGCCGCCACGACTCCGCCGAGCAGCCAGGCGCCGGCGGCGCCGATCGCGACGCCTGCCGCCGCGAGCACCAGACCACGCCCCACGACGAGGTTGCGGACGCTCGGCGCGCCGGCTCCTAGCGCCAGCCGGATGCCGAACTCGCGGCGCTGGCGGCGGACGTTGTACGACATCACGCCGTACACGCCAATCATCGCCAGAAGCCCGGCGAGCACGCCGAAGACGGCCGTCAGCGCCGACATCAGCCGCGGCTGGCCGACCGACGCTGCCACCACGGCTTCCATCGTCTGCACCTGGGTGATCGGCAGGGATGGATCGATTGACGCGACGATCTGTCGCGCGGCGGGCATGATCGCCGACGGATCGCCGCCGCGCGTCCGCATGACCACGGCCATCGAACCAAACGATGACTGATCGATGGTCCGATAGAACTCGAACGGGCTGTTGCGAGTCAGGCCGAGCGAGCGGATGCTGCCGATGACACCGACCACCTCATACCAGTTCGAGCGATCGTTGCCCTGGCCGAAGCGTTGAACTGATGCGTCCACAGATCGTGCGAAAGCACAACGACGAGCGGACCGCCGAACTGCGCCTCCTCTTCCGTGTACCACCGGCCGAGCGCCGGCGGGACGCCGAAGACGTCCCGAAGCGACGCCGTCGTGGCAACGCCCTGGACGCGGATGGGATCTCCGCCGCCGGTCAACGTATACGCCGCCTGCGCCGATCCGCCAATCGCCGCAAACACAGTGTTCCGTGCCTTCCAATCCATGTACTTCGGATACGACGCCGGACAGGTCGCGCACGCCGGCTGCGTGTCGTAGACCTGACGAGGTCCTGCGCATCGGGAAACGGCAGCGGCTTCAGCAGCACGCCGTTGAAGATGCTGAAGACCGCGCTCGTCACCCCGATGCCGAGCGCAAAGGCCAGAACCGCGAGGCTCGTGACGAATCGTGAACGGACGAGCGTTCGTGCCGCGAGCCGCACCTCCTGGACCAGACGAAACATGGCGAGCCCTCCAGCCACTTTGACGAGGCCCGGCTCGCGAGCGTTGGCTCGCTCGAACGGCCTTCGTACAGATCGCTGGTCTCGCGTAATGTTCCTGATGGAGGACGTATGCGACGCCTTGTACGACTGCCCTGATCGCGCTCTCTGTGCTGCGCCCCGGCCCTGCTGACGGCGCAGTTGACGACGCCCACCGACTGGAAGTGGCGGCAGGACGCACCGGCGCCGCTGGCGCCCGGGTCGAAGATGGAACCCGGGTCGTGGGTCTTCGTCCAGATGCCGCCGGGATGGCATGTCACGACCGGGCCCGGAGTGCTCCTCTATCCGACGACCAACGGTGAGATCGGCGGCAACTTCTCGCTCGAGGCCGAGATCTTCCTGTTTCCGGGAGAGGCGGCCGACGAGTACGGCATCTTCCTCGGAGGTCAGGACATCGACGCGTCAGCCGTGCCGGACTACTCGGCCTTCGTGCTGCGCCGGGATGGACAGGCGGCCGTCCTGCGGCGGCGCGCGCGGTCAGACGACGGCGCTGGCGGCGTGGCAGCGCCACGAGGCGATCGTCCCTGGAAAGCCGGCGACGAGCCGGTCAAGAACGTCCTCAAGGTCGACGTCGACGCGGCGAACGTCACGCTGTGGGTGAATGCCGCGAAGGTGCTGTCCGTCCCGCGCGCCGAGGTCCGCATCGACGGCCGCGTCGGCTTCCGCGTCGGCAAGGACATGAACCTGCACATCACGACGCTGAACGTGACGCGGAAGCTCGCGCCGGTTCCGGTCAAGAAGGGATAGACCTGACTTTCCCCTCGACAAACAGCGGCGCGAGATCGCCGGCATGGGATTGCCACGCGCCGGGCGACATCGACGCGAGCTCACGAAAGTCGCGCGTCATGTGCGCCTGGTCGTAGAAACCGCAGGCGAGCGCGACGTCGGTGAGCGCACTCCCCTGCCGCACGCGCCGAAGCGCAGCCTGCAGCCGGACGATCCGCGAGAACGTCTTCGGCGTGAGCCCGACGTCCTCGCGAAACTGGCGCTCCAGCTGGCGGAGGCTCGTGCCCGAGCGCTCGGCGACGAGCGTCGATCGGCACGCGTCCGCCGCTCCGCAGGATCGCTCGACACCACGGCCTCCACCTGACGCCGCGGCGACGGGCACGCCATGTCGATCAGCCAGTCCTTCGAGCGCGCGAATGCGCTCGTGGTCGCTCGCCGCTTCGCCCAACCGGTCGCGCAGGCGCCTGGCCGACGGATAGCACGAGCTCGAGGTCGACGAACCGTCCCGACACTTCCTGCAGCGAGAAGCCGAGCAGCGTCCGCGCCGCGGCCGGACGCAGCCGGATCGCCGCCACTCCCGCCGGCCCGTCAGGCGCGAGCACGACCGGCGCGACCATCTGTCCGACGAGCAGTGCCGCCGGCTGCTGCTCGGTCGCCAGAGGCGTCGTGACGCCAGAATGGTCCCCCGTAGTGAAAGATCAGCTCGACGCGACCGTCGGGAATGATCGCGTCGGCCGAGCCCGTCGACGAGCCTTCGAGGAGCCAGAACCGCTCGACGAGCGCGGCCAGGTGCGGCGCGGGTGTGTACTCGGCGTATCGCATGCACTGCCTCGGCGCGGGGCCAGTCGAATTCTTACAGGACCATTGGGACGTTGCCAGACCTCACGTCAATGTCAACGGGGTCAACGGGGTCAACGGGGTCAACGGCGCCCACCGAGCCCACCGGCCAGGCGGCGCGGCGCGCGGCACTCATCTTCATCTTCGTCACCGTCGTTCTCGATGTGCTGGCGCTCGGCATCATCGTCCCGGTACTGCCCCGTCTTGTCGTGGACTTCCTCGGCGGCGACACGGCACGCGCGGCGGAGACGTATGGGCTCTTTGCCACCGTCTGGGCGCTGATGCAATTCGTCGCGTCGCCCATCCTGGGGGCGCTGTCCGATCGCTTCGGCCGGCGTCCGATCATCCTGACGTCGATCGCCGGACTCGGGCTGGACTACATCCTGATGGCGCTGGCGCCGAACTTGGGCTGGCTGTTCGTGGGGCGGGTGATATCGGGCATCACGTCGGCGAGCTTCGCGACCGCCGCAGCCTACATCGCGGACGTGACACCCGTCGAGGAGCGCGCGAAGGGCTTCGGGATGATCGGCGCGGCGTTCGGGCTGGGCTTCGTGCTCGGGCCGGCGCTCGGCGGCGTCCTTGGCACGATCAACCCGCGGCTCCCGTTCTGGATTGCGGCGGCGCTCTGCCTGACCAACGCGCTCTACGGCGCCTTCGTCCTGCCCGAGTCACTTGCGCCCGCGCGGCGCTCGACGCGGTTCTCCTGGGCGCGCGCGAACCCGCTCGGATCGCTGCGGCTCCTTCGATCGCATCCGGAGCTCTTCGGCCTCGCCAGCGTGACGTTCCTCTTCTACGTCGCGCACGAGGTGCTGCCGAGCACGTTCGTGCTCTACACCGGCTACCGCTACGGGTGGAACACGAGCACCGTGGGGTTGACCCTCGCTCTCGTCGGAGTCTGCACGGCCATCGTGTCGGGCGGCCTCGTCGGCCCGATCGTCGCGCGCATCGGCGAGCGCCGCGCGGCGCTGACAGGGCTGACATTCGGCGCGGTGGCGTTCGCGATCTACGGGCTCGCGCCCCGCGGAACGCTCTTCCTCGCCGGAGTGCCGGTGATGGCGTTCTGGGGACTCTACGGACCGTCGGCCCAGGGACTGATGACGCGGCGCGTGGCCGCGTCAGAGCAGGGACAACTGCAGGGCGCGCTCATGGGCCTGCGCGGGCTGAGCGGGCTCATCAGCCCCTTCATCTTCACCTTCACGTTCGCGACGTTCATCGGCGCGCGCGCGAATCTTCACCTGCCTGGGGCGCCGTTCCTGCTCGCGTCCCTGCTCCTGGTCGTCGCGCTCTTCCTGGCGTGGAATGTCCTGAAGTCGCAGACGGACTGATGGGCCCCTTCTAACGCGCCCACGCGAAATTGTAGCCGACCGCGATCGAGGTGAAGTCGGCGCCGATGGTCGTGTAGGCCCCGCGGCTCACCGACACGCGGATGGCCTGGCGACGCGAGATCGCCGAGGAGAACGTCGCGCCGATGCGCGAGTTGCGCTGGAGGTCGAGGCTCTGCTTCCCGCCGATCGTCGTGCGCCCACCAGTGAAGTAGTTGGCATCTCCCGCCAGCCACCTCCGCGGCGTGAACCTGTAGGTGACATGCACCTGCGTCGCGACGACCGGATCCTGCTCGCGCGTGCGCCCGCCCACGAAGTCCGTGTTATCCGTGAACAGCCACACTCCCGCCATCCCTTCGAACACCCACTTCCCGCGGGCGCGTGAGATAGCCGACCTCCGGCTTGAACGACCAGCGATTGGTGCCGAGGTTGATGAGCTTGGTCGAATCGTACTGCCCGAGCGGCGGCGCCACCGTGATGCTGACGCCGACGAGCATCCGCTGGCGATAGCCGGCGAACGCCTTGGGCACCATCGCCGGAGCGCCGTAGAGATTCATCGCGAACCGCACCCGCGGATCGCCGAGACCGAACCGGCCGACCTCCGCGGGCTCACCCAGATACAGGCCCTCCACATGACCACCGACGACCGGCAGCACGACGCCGAGGTTGGTCGATCGTCCAGCCAAGGCGATCGCCCGGGTAAACGCAAACGCCGTGGTGTTGATCGTCGCGCTCGCCTCATCGATCGGCGCCGACGGATCGAACGCCAGATCGCCCCAATTGAAGCTGTTGACGACGGTGGCGATGTTCAGCCCCACGGGAATGGGCCAATAGGCGCCAGGCTCGAGCTCCTGCGCCGACGCACCAGACTGGCAGCAGCAGGAGCGCGAGTGTGGCGGCCGCACCGCTCCAACCGCACGCCGGAGGACGCCCCGACCACTGCTCCACGCGTAACCTCACGTCTTCCGGCGGCCCTTCATGGACCGCCGGTTCTACATGAGTCTACTTCGTGGAAGCCTCCGCCGCGCCGGCAGGTCTTTACTTCGGCGGCACCGTGCCGGCAGCGTTGAACGTCCCGGTCAGCGGCACGCCCATCGGGCCGACGGGGATGTACACCACGGTGTGGTTGGGCGAGTTCACCATCTGCTTCTGCGCCTCGATCGCTTCGTGCTGGATGTACATCGGGCTCAGCTGGCCGCGGATGATCTCCATGGCGTTGGCGATGCCCTGCGCCTGCACCTCGCGCTTCGTGCGCTCCTTGCGCTCGATCTCGATCTCGGTGTCCTTGCGCTGCAGCTCCTGCGTCGCCGCGAGCTTGCGCGAGACGGCGTTGGCCACTTCCTCCGGATACTGGACGTTGCCGACGACGACGCTCGAGATGGCGAACGGGCTGCCGTCGGCATACTGGCGGATGCGCGCCGAGCACGGCGTCGCCGATCTGAATCAACGCATCCTTCACCTCGAGGCCGTTGCGGCGCTGCACCTCGTCGCGCGCGTAAGTCTTGAGCGGCTCGCGCACGAAGTTGCCGTACGCGATCTGCACGATCGAGTCAGGCTCCTTGTCGTGCTCGGCACGCGCCATCGTCGTGCTGAAGCGCTCCATGAAGACGGGGATCTTCGTCTCGTCCACGCGCCACACCGTGTGGACGCGAAACGCGATCTTCAGATTGTCGCGGCTGAGCACCGCGTCTTCGCCGGTGAAGTTCTCGGTATAGGTGTACGGCGTCACGCTGACGTTCGTCACGTCGAGCAGCCAGGTCCGGCCGGGCGACGTCGGTCCCTTCTGGATGCCGTAGAACCGCGACTGGCCGAGCACGGCCCCCTTGGTGAGATAGCCGACGTATCCCGCGGGGGTGAACGGGTTCCTCGATCCCATGAACCAGACGAAAACGGTGAACACGCCGAGGACGAGGAACGCCGCGACGAGAGCGCTGCCCGCAACGCGGCGCTCGGACGCTGATGAAACATGCAGCGAGGTGAACACGGAAGGCCTCCAAGTAAGCCGACGGGGTTAGCTGACGGGCTCGAGGTTGGAGTTCCTCTACCGGATGATTCCGGATACGCCCCGTGGCGCGGGTATCGCGCCGTTGGTTCCCCCGCGACGCCGTTTCGACGTCTTAGGCTTTCGACCAGCGAGCCTACACCTGGCCATCCCGGCTGTCAAAGAGCCCTGTTCTCTTTCGGAACACCATCGAAACAGCAATTTCAGAGAAGCTGGCGGCGCGGTCGTGGTACAGAATTCAGTTGCCGGTTTTGCGGAGCCGGAGAGGTGTCCGACATGGGAAAAACCGATCCGCGCGTCGATCAGTACATCGCGAAGTCCGCCGACTTCGCCAAGCCGATCCTGATGCACCTCCGCAAGGTCGTGCACGCCGCCTGCCCGGACGTCGAAGAGACGATGAAGTGGAGCTTTCCGCACTTCGACTACAAGGGCGAGATGATGTGCAGCATGGCGGCGTTCAAGGCGCACTGCGCCTTCGGATTCTGGAAGAGCAGCCTCGTGCTCGACGAACCGGGCGCCGACGACGCCATGGGGCACTTCGGCCGGATCACGTCGGTCGCGGATCTGCCGCCGGATCGTGAGCTCGCCGCCTACGTCAAGAAGGCCGCGACGCTGAACGACGAGGGCATCAAGGTCGCGAAGAAAGCCGGCGGCGCCGAAGAAGCCGCTGAGCGTCCCGCCGACTTTGCCGCGGCCCTGAAGAAGAAGGCGGCGGCGCGGAAGACCTTCGACGCGTTCAGCCCGAGCCATCGGCGCGAGTACGTCGAATGGGTGACCGACGCGAAGACCGACGCCACGCGGCAGAAGCGGATGGCGACCGCGGTCGAGTGGCTGGCCGAAGGCAAGACCCGCAATTGGAAGTACGAGCCGAAGTGACACCAGCGTGACGCGCGCCGCCTCCCACAACCATCGTCTTCTACGACGGCGTCTGCGGCCTGTGCAATCGGCTGAACCAGTTCCTGCTTCGTCGCGACGCTGACGCGCGCATCCGATTCGCCGCACTCCAGAGTCCGATCGCCCGGCAGCTGCTCGCCGCGCATGGGCTCGACCCCTCGGACCTCGACACCGTCTACGTGATGGCGGACTGGAAGACGGGCTCCGAGCGCGTGCTGGCGCGCTCGAAGGCCGTGCTGCACGCGCTCGGCGAGCTCGGTGGCCCGTGGCGAGCGTTGGCGTGGGTCGGACGTCTCGTGCCCCGGCCGCTCGCCGATCTCGTCTACCGTGCCGTCGCTCGCAGCCGATACCGCATCTTCGGTCAATACGACCGCTGCCAGATCCCGCCGCCCGACTGGCGCGAGCGCTTCCTCGATCAGTAGTACCCTAGCGCGCGATGAACGAGATCCTTCATCCCGACGGACGCGTGGAACTGCGGGATACGTCGCGCATCGAGCGCAGCCCGCTCTACAACCACGACCTCGCGCCGGTCCCGCTCGCCCGACGCACCTGGTCGACCTACAACTACGCGGCGCTCTGGATCAGCATGGCCCACTGCATCCCGACCTACATGCTGGCCTCGGGACTGATGGCGAGCGGCATGAACTGGTGGCAGGCGCTCGTCACGATCCTCCTCGGCAACACCATCGTCCTCGTCCCGATCCTCCTGAACTCGCATCCCGGCACGAAGTACGGCATTCCGTTTCCCGTCTTCGCGCGTGTCGCCTACGGCACGATCGGCTCGAACCTCCCTGCGCTGATGCGCGCGCTCGTCGCCTGCGGCTGGTTCGGCATCCAGGCCTGGATTGGCGGCGAGGCGCTGCAGACGTTCTTCGCCGCGCTCATCCCCGGCTGGCCGCAGCTGCTCGGCAGCGGCTTCGCCGGCCACACGACGACCGAGTGGCTGTCGTTCCTGCTCTTCTGGAGCCTCAACGTCTTCATCATCTACCGCGGGATGGATCTGCTGCGGTGGGTCGAGAACTGGGCGGCGCCGTTCGTGCTCGTGATGACGACGGTGCTGCTCGTCTGGGCGGTCCAGCGCGCCAACGGACTGGGGCCGCTGCTCGCGCAGCCAGGCAAGCTGAACACGTTCGGCGAGTTCTTTCCCGTGTTCATCCCGTCGCTGACGGCGATGATCGGCTACTGGGCGACGCTGTCGCTGAACATGCCGGACTTCACCCGCTTCGGCCGCAGCCAGCGCGAGCAGATCGTCGGTCAGGTCGTCGCGCTGCCGACGACGATGTCGGTGTTTGCCGCGATGGGCGTGCTCATCACGAGCGCAACGGTCGTCATCTACGGCGAAGCGATCTGGGATCCGGTCAAGCTCGTCGGCCGGTTCGACTACGCCGCTCGTCGTCGCGGTCTCGATGTTCACGGCCGTCGTCGCGACGCTCGCCGTCAACATCGCCGCCAACGTCGTCTCGCCGGCCAACGATTTCGCCAACGCGTTCCCGCGGCTCATCGACTTCAAGACCGGCGGGCTGATCACGGGCCTGCTGGCGATCCTGATGCAGCCGTGGAAGCTGCTCGCCGATCCGTCGGGCTACATCTTCACGTGGCTGCTCGGCTACTCCGGAGGCCTGGGCTCGATCGCCGGCGTGCTCATCGCCGACTACTGGATCGTCCGCGCGGACGTCGGTGCACCTCGAGGATCTCTATCTGACCGACGGCAGGTATCGCTATCGAGCGGCTGGAACGGCAAGGCCGTCGTCGCGACGCTCGTCGGGTGCGCGCTCGCGTGGGGCGGCCTGGTCGTTCCGGTGCTGAAGCCGCTCTACGACTACGCGTGGTTCGTCGGGTTCGCGGCGGCGTTTGGCGTGTATGTCGCGCTCATGGGACGCTCGGTGAAACTAGCTGTCGACCAGCTCAGGGCTCAGGGCTCAGGCAAGAGCTTGGACCACGTCTCGAAGGTTCCTTGAACCCTGAGCCCTCCTGAACTACCGTTGCCCGCCCAGCAGCCGACGGCGTAACCGGACGCGTGGCCGACCCGGCCAGATCGTTCCAGTTCATCACGGTATTGAACACCATGTTGAACTCGCCGTGGTTCTGCCAGCGGTAGATGGGATTGTTCGCGAAGAGGACGACGCGGCCCTTGCCGGTGAATCCGCCGGGCACGTCGACCGCGAACGGCCGCTGGCGAATTTCTGACGCGCCCTTCATCAGGCCGCTCAGCACGGCCTCGTCTCCGCCGACGTAGCGCGCGAGGACACCCGCCTGATCCGGAGCGCCGACGGTCATCAGCGGCCCGCCGAGATATTTGATCGGCATGATCTTGTCGGTGTAGCCGTAGAAGACCGGGTGATCCAGCTTGAGCACTTCGGCGTTCACCAGCGGGCGCGGCGCGTAGAAGTCGTTCGACGTGTTGCCAGACGCGTCGACGGTCCGCGCAAAGCCCAGCTCGGTCGGGAAGCGGACGGCATTCCCCATCGTGATGAGCGTGCCGCCGCCGTCGAGGAACTTCGCGAAGGCATCGACGCCTTCGCCACCCATGCCGCCGGTGATGTCCGGGGACTCGCCGTACATCCCGAGGAACTTGTACTTGTCATCCTTCATGTACGGGACGGGCCGCGCGGCGGGCGCCTGATAGACGGCCTGACGATTGGCCTGCTGCGTCGGCATGACGATCACGTCGTAGTCGTTGCGCAGGTTCCCCTTCTTGACGCGCTCCTTGTAGATCAGGTCGTACGGGATCCCGAACTTGTCGAACGTGAAGCGCACCCAGCCGATCTCCTGCGTCCCGGTCCACGACGAGTACATCGCGATCCGCGGCAGGTCGGCGTCGTGCATCGTGGACGCCGGCAACGCCGTCAGGCTGGCCGCGGTGAGGCCGAACCGCTCGACCGCCGCGCGCGCGGCCGTCATGTCGGCCGGCGACGCGATCACGAACGAGCCGGCCGGAAACTCGACCCCTTCGGCCGTGAAGCTCTTCTCGACGATCTTCATCGGCACGTTTCGGAGCGCGTAGCGAAACGCGATCATGTTGTTCGAGCCGTAGTGGGCAACGGCGAGACCGGCGCTTCCCGATCCCGCGTCCGGCCCTTGACCGTCGCCTCCGTGACGGTGGTCGTCTTCACGTCGAGGATGGCCTTGTCCTTGATTTCCTTCACGTCGGTCAGCATGGCCAGCCCCATCGTCCAGCCGCTGTCGTCGTAGGTCCTGAGATTCGCGTCAGGAAAGCTCTGCTTCTCCAGCAGGTTCTTCGCGAGGCGGCCGTACGGCTGATCGCGCTTGATGACGTACGAGCCCGCCGGGAACGTTCCGTCGCGCGACCTTGATCTCGCTCGACGCCAGGCCGATTTCGATGCGCTGGACGCGCAGGATGTTCACCAGCTCGGCGACGCGCGTCATGTCGCGCTGGACGGGAATCACGAACGCGTACGGCGCCTCGGTCTTCCCCGACTCGATCGAGTTCTTCGTCTTGCGATAGAAGTTGTCGACGATGAGGTTGGGGAACGACGCCGTGAGCTGAAGCGCGCTCAGCACGCCGGTCTGCATGTAGTTGGTGTTGTTGCGGCGCGAGAAGTTGTTCGCCGCCCCTGGTGGAATCGGAATCCCGCGGTACCACTCGCGTGTCTGACCGCCGCCGCGTCCGGTCGGCGGTCCTGCCGCGGCACCGCGAGCGCCCTGCCCGCCGCCCCCGCCCTCGGCGGCTGCCCCCGGGTCGGTGGCGTCACCTCGTCCCTCGCCGCGGGCGCCGCGCCCGGCACCACGGCCTTCTCCTCTTCCTCTCCTCTCCTTCTCCTCTTCCTTCTCCCCGCGCAGCCCCGCGCCCAGCCGCCGCCACGTCACCCGCCGCGCCGCCGCGCCCAGTCGCGGCCGCCGTGTCCCCAGCGCCCCCGCGCCCGGCCGCCGCGCCCGGCCCACCCTCGCGGCCCGACTGCGTTTCGTACATGCGCATCATGCCGTTGTGGTTGTAGGCGACCGAGCCGAGGTAGCCCGGCGACCAGCCGTCCATGAACGCGTGCGTGTAGACGCCCGGCATGCCCCACTTGGTCATCTGCGACAGCTCGAAGTTCGAGAACCACGGGAGCTCGGTGAAGAGGATGGGATCGAGATTGGGATTCTGCGGCGCGGCGCCGCTGTAGGTGTAGAGCAGCGGCAGCGACTCGTGCAGGTCGTGCATGATCGGCGGATGCGCGGTGAAGTACCAATCCGCGATCGCGCGCATCGATTTCTGCGACAGGTTAATGTCGCGGTTGTTGTCGTGGTAGACGTACTTGCCCCAGTACGGCACGGCCGCGCCGCCGCGTCCGCCGCCTCCCCCACCGCCACCCCACCGCCGCCTCGCCCGGCGCCGCTTCGGCGCCCCCCGCCGGCGCGCCCGCACCGCGCCCGCCAGCGGCCTGTTGTTCCGCCTGCGTCCGATAGAACCAGTCGACGTTCCGATCGCGGCCGTCGGGATCGGCCTGCGGCGTGACCGACACGATGACGTTCTCGCGGATCTGCTTGATGAGCGGCGACGTTTCGGTCGCCAGGCGGTACACCAGTTCCATCAGCATCTCGGATGGCCCGGTCTCGCCGCTGTGGAGGCCGCCCATGAAGTGATAGTGCGGCTTCGTCGTCGCGACGAGCTGTGTGATCTGCGCCTCGGACAGCCCGCGCGGGTCGGCGATCTTCGCCAGGTTGTCGCGGTTCTTCTGCAGGCCCTTGATGTTCTCGTCGGACGAGACCCAGACGACGACCAGCTCGCGGTCCTCGTCGGACTTGCCGATCGTCTCGATCGTGACGCGGGGCGTGGCGGCGGCGAGTGCGCGATAGTACTTCAACGCATCGGCGTAGTAGGTCAGCTTGCCGGGCGCGCCGACGTGATAGCCGAGCACGTCCTTCGGCGACGGCACGCCCGCTCACCTTCGGCAGGTGATCGACGAGCGGGCTGATGAAGTACGGCTGCGTCGTCCACTCCTTGACGAGCTTGGCGAAGTCTTCGTCCTGCGTCTGGGCGGGGTCACGCGTTTCCGTGACCATCTGCTGAGCGGGCATCGAAATGCCAGCGAGCAGCAGCGCCGCGCCGATGATGAACGTGACGCGCCGTTGCCGCGCGGTATGCTCGACCGTCATTGCCGTAACTCCTTGAGCCAGTTGGAAAGACGCGGGGATTCTATCAGAGTGACGGCGATCGGCGTGGGGAGCGGACCTGACGGAGGTTGAGGAGTCGAAGGCGACAGAGACAACGGGTTCAACACGGAGAAACGGAGCAAACGGAGACGCACGGAGGCTGGTCGCGCCGCGCGTCGCGCGGCTGGGAGGGAGGCCGGATCACGAAACACGAGCACGCGGACATCTCAGCCGTGTTCGTGTTTCGTGATCCGGCCTCCCTCCCAACGCCGGCCAACGGCCGGCGTGCGACCAGCTCAGTACCGGTGCCATCGTCCCTTAGCTGTCTTCTCCGTGCGTCTCCGTTCGCTTCGTTCCTCCGTGTTGAGCCCGTTGCCTCCGTCCCCTCTTCGTTCCCCGTGAACTTCATCCCCTTCCCACGCCCTATACGCTACAATGACCAACAACATCACGATGGAGACCATCATCGGCAAGGGCATCACCATCACCGGCAGCATTCAAGCGAGTGAGCCAGTCACGATTGCGGGGACAGTGAACGGCGACGTGCTCGCGTCGGACTACGACGTGACGGTCGAGTTGGGCGCGCGCGTCGACGGTGCGGTCACGGCGCGAAGCATTACAGTGCGGGGCCGATCGACGGGTCGCTTGATCGCGCGCGATATGGTGCGCGTGCAGCAGAGCGCCGCGGTCAAGGGCGATGTCGCTGCGCCGAAGCTGGCGCTCGAAGACGGCGCGACGTTCAACGGCTCGGTCGAACCGGCAAAGGCCGACGCGGCGATGATCGTCGCCGCGTACCGCAACAAGAACGGCCCGGTGCGGCCGGCGTAACTGATCTGCGCGGACTGGGTCACTCCTGCCCGCGACTGCACGAAATCTTCGCAAAAACACTCAGTTTCGCGCAAAGCTCGACTACTATGGCCGCCACGTTTGACGGCTGGGCGACTCGGCGGTAAGATCGTCATTCCCCCAGCCTCCCGAGCCGGCACCCGTGTGTTCATGAGGGGGAGTAGTGCCGCAAGAACCGCTGGTCTTACTCGTCGAAGATGATCCGCTCGCCCGCGAAGGCTACGCCGAGTTCCTCGAGGGCGGGGGCTTCCGCGTGGCCCAGTGCGAAACGGCTGAGGACGCGTACTCGCGATCGCTCGAGCTCGTGCCCGACGTCGTCGTGACCGACATCGCGCTCCCCGGCCGCGACGGCTTCTCGCTCGCCGCCGACCTCCGGGTACAGACCCGCACGCGCAGCATTCCCGTGGTCGCGATGACGGCCTACTGGGCTGCCGACGTGCACGAACGCGCCGACCGCGCGGGCATGACGTCGATCCTGATGAAGCCCTGTCAGCCCGATCACCTTATTGCAGAGCTCCATCGCGTGCTGCGGAGTACGCACGTCCCGCGCGTAGCGCCACGCAGCGCGCTCCCTCCATTGCCCCACGTTCGCCAGCCACAGGACAAACCTCATTCGTAGGACCGCGTCCGGGATCGGATCTCGTCGTGCCGATGGCCTGACCTGGCGGTGGCTGCTGGCTGCGCTCGGCATCGTCGCCGCCGCAGGGGTCGTGCTGTCCCTGATGGGTCAGGTGCCCATCTGCAAGTGCGGGTATGTGAAGCTGTGGCACGGCGTGGTGTTCAGCTCCGAGAACTCCCAACACATCTCCGACTGGTACACGTTCTCGCACGTCATTCACGGCTTCGGCTTCTACGGCCTGCTCTGGCTCATCGGGCGCCACTGGCCGAGCGGCGTACGCCTGATCCTGGCCGTGGTCCTCGAGTCGGCGTGGGAGATCTTCGAGAACACCGACATGGTGATCAACCGGTATCGCGAAGTGACGATCTCGCTCGACTACTACGGCGACAGCGTCCTCAACTCCGTCAGCGACATCCTCGCGATGGTCGTGGGTTTCCTGGCCGCGTCACGCCTGCCCGTGTGGACGATCGTGGTGCTCACGGTGGCCATGGAGCTCTTCGTCCTCTGGTTCATCCGCGACAACTTGACCCTCAACATCCTGATGCTGGTGTATCCACTCGACAGCATCAAGCACTGGCAGGCGGGGGGATAGTAGGGGTTCAGGAGGTTCAGGGGCTTCACGAGGTGAACCCCCTGAACCTAGCGTCCCACGAACACCGGCTGGACCCACGCGACGCGGCCGTTGCTTTCGATGACCTTGGCACGAACGTACGTCTCGTCACCACGAAACACGTACTCGGCCGGGCTCTCGATCGCCTCGCGCAGCACACGACCGCCCTTTCCGATGAACTGAATCCGGTACTTCGCCCACGTGTCCTGCTTGACTGTGACGGTCATCGCCCGCTCCGTGGCGACATAGTCCGACAGTTCGACGCCTGTCGACGCGTAGAACCGCCCGTCCTCGAGCGCCTGAAGAATCGCCCGCGCCTCGAGACGCTCGGCGCGGACCATGACCCACCCGCGTCCGGGTCCGGCCACGGCCGGGTTCCCCGGCTGCTTGAACGTGTGCGCATCGTCGACGGCGATTCCGTACATCAGCGTGCCGCTCGACAGAATGGCGTCCCAGACCTCTTCGAGACCTGGCACCCCTCCCCCACCGAGGTTGTTGACCTGCGGGTGGCCGTTGAAGATCTCGAGCAGACGCATGTTGCGGACCTGCCGGAGCTCGTCGGTTGAAAACGCCCACCGGAAGTTCGGGTGATTGACGTGCGGCACGCCGCGAACACGGCGGATCGCGTCGACGTCGCGCTGCAGCACATCGGCGAGCGATGTGCCGCCCTGGGGATCCACCTTGGCGCCGACGTCGAGTCCGTTGATGTGGACCGGCTCGATCATCGAACTTGTCGGTGACCTCCTCGCCTTTGATGAGCAGAAACTCATCGTCTTTGCCGTAGAGCGCGCTCAACGCCTCGATCGACGTGAGGACGTTGTGGTCGCTCAGCACGAGGAATTGGTACCCGTGCTCGCGATACCAGCGGGTGACGACATCCGGTGTGCTGTCGCCGTCGCTTTCCGTCGTATGGGTGTGCGTGTTGCCCTTGAGCCAGCGGGCCGGCGGCGCCTGGCCGGCGGGCTGGGGCGGGACACGTGTCGCCGACACGAGCACGACGAGCAGCGCCGCGCCTAGTGCGAGGCGAACCGTTCCTGGAGCAGGGCTGGACATGGTGCCGGAAGCATAGCAGAGCGATCCGGTGGTGACCGCCAACAAGTCGCCGCTGGCAGTCCACGGCGACGAGCTCACCGAGACGGCCGCGCCCGTCGCCGCACGCGCGACTGACCGAGTGGCGCTCGCCGCCAGACGCTCCAGATCCCACGACTCGCGGCGACAGGCGCGCTATGATGGGCGGTCCGCGGCGCACGTCTGCCTCGCTGGCCGTCCACTCCATGCGCCTGTCCTCTATTCGCATCCCACACCTGCTCGCGGCGGCCGGCGCGGCGTATCTCGCCGCGATCATCGGGCTGGTGGTCTCGAAGGCGCCGCTCGGCTCCACCATTTTCTTTGCGGCCGTCATGGTCGGGACGATCGCCTACAGCGCCGTGCTGGCCAGGGTGTGGCGGGTACCACGCGCCCCGCGGCGCCTGCTCTTCGCCGCGTTCGCGATCGCCGTGGTGATGCGGATCCCGATGGCCGTCGCGCCGGTCGGCCCCGACAGCGACATGGTTCGCTACCAGTGGGACGGGCGCGTGCAGCTGCTCGGCTACAACCCCTACGGCGTCCGTCCCGCCGATCCGTCGATGGCCCACACGCACACGGATCAAACCGCGCGCATGCCGAGTCGTCGGGATCGCACGCCTTACCCGCCGGCGGCGCAGCTCTTTTTTCGGCTCGTCGTCAT
Organism: uncultured Acidobacteriota bacterium; assembly: GCA_963776315.1. Lineage (GTDB taxonomy): Bacteria > Acidobacteriota > Vicinamibacteria > Vicinamibacterales > 2-12-FULL-66-21 > DATBJJ01. The sequence continues at coordinate 143,681 of CAVZMJ010000014.1, read as the reverse complement.
GATCAGCGATTCGACGCTGGCCATGAAGCTGGCGCTCGTCGCCTGCGACCTGCTGACGATCGTGGTGCTGTGGCGGTGGCTCGCGGCGACGGGCCGTTCTGAGTGGCTGACGCTGACGTACGCCTGGAACCCGCTCGTGGTGTTCGAAATCGCGCACAGCGGGCATATCGATGCGCTCGCCGCGTTATGGACCGTCGCCGCGGCCTTCTGGCTGGCACGGCGGAGGACGCAGCTGGCATCCGTCGCGTTCGTGCTGGCGATTGCCACAAAGCTGGTGCCGGTCGTCCTGGCACCGCTCCTCATCGGACGGGTGAGAAAGCGGGACGCGTTCATCGGGGCGCTGTGCGCCGTAGCTCTCTACTTGCCATTCGTCTCGGGTACAGACGTGCCGCTCGGCGCGGTACCGAACGTCGTCGACAGAGTGCGCTTCAACGGACCGCTCTTCGCAGCTATCGCCCAGGTCACGTTCCCCAGGTTTGCCGCCGGCGTTGCCCTGGCCGCCGGCCTGTCGGTCGCAATCTGGGCGCGGTGGCGGCTGCCGGTTACTGATCCCGCCGCCTGGGCATGGCCCATGGCCGCCGCGATCGCATTCGCGCCGGTGATCTATCCCTGGTACCTGGCTGTGCCTGACGCCCTTCCTGTTCTCGGTCGTGACGCTGCCGCTGACCGCGTGGACTATCAGCGCTCTTTCTGTCTACGAGGTCTGGGACCTGTCCCGGCACGGCGGGCGATGGATTACTCCCGTGTCGGTCATGACGTTTGAGTTCGGCGTACTGGTAGTCGCGACGGTCGGGCTCGCCGTCTGGCGGAGAAAACGTCCTCGAGAGACCGAAGCCTTCGGAGAGAACGGGTTCAACACGAAGTAACGGAGACGAACATAGAAGACGCACGAAGAAGACAGCAGAACTCGCAGGTCAGCGGTTCTGAGCTGGTCGCACGCCGGCCGTTGGCTGCCGTTGGCCGGCGTTGGGAGGGAGGGCGGATCACGAAAACACGAACACGCCAGAGATGTTCGCGTGCTCGTGTTTTCGTGATTCGCCCTCCCTCCCAGCCGCGCGGAGCGCGGCGCGACCAGCCCTCCGTTCGTCTCCGTTGAGCTTCGTTCCTTCGTGGTGAACCCGTTACCTCCGTCTGCTTCGTCTTACTCGAAGGCTAGCCTTCCCTTGACAATCTACAAGAGCGAACCGTATGCTCTTGTCGATCGTCTAGAGTAACAACGCACCGCAACGCACAGGAAGGCGACGCCATGCAGTCATTCATCCTCACCGCCCTGGTCGTGCTGCTCTCGGCCGGTGGACCCGCCGGGCGCGACGTCTCACAGAAAGCCGCTGATGACGCACTCGACGGCCTGGACCCTGTCCTGCTGGTCGGGGGCAAGGAGGTCCCCGGCAAGTCGGCGTTCAGCGTCACACGGGGCGATTTCGTCTATCTCTTTTCCACGGCAGATACCAAGGCGACGTTCGAGAGCGATCCCGCCAAGTACGAGATCCAGCTCGGCGGGCTGTGCGCGAGGATGGGCAAGACCACGGGAGGCAACCCCTCCGATTTTGTCGTGTACGAAGGCAAGATCTACATCTTCGGCAGCGACGAGTGCCACAAGAAGTTCCAGGCCGAGCCGGCGAAGTACCTCCCGACGCCGCCCGCTCCGCTGCCCGCGTCGCCAGCCGCCGCGACTCGCGGCCGGCAGCTTGTCGATCGCGCCGTGGCCGCACTCGGTGGCGCGTCCATGCTCGACGGCCTGACGAGCTATGTCGAGTCGTACACCCAGGTTCAGACTCGACCCCAGGGCGACGTGACGATCGCATTCAAGACGATGTGGAGCTTTCCTGACCGCGCGCGGCAGGAACGCAGCATGGTCCTCCAGGGCAAGACGATGTCCTCGGCGACCGTTCTCTCGCCTGAAGGGATGTGGTACCTCGGCGGGCAGGGCCAGGCTTATCCCATGCGCCCCGCCGGCCGGCCCAGCCTCGAACAGGACTTCGGACGCCACCCGGTGGCGCTGCTTCGGGCACGACGCGCTCCAGGATTCAAGGCGGTAGCAATCGGCAGCGGCACCGTCGATGGTCTCAGCGTCGAGAACGTCCGCGTCATCAGCGCCTCCACCGACGTCACGCTCGCCGTCGGGGCCAGCGGCCGGATTCACAGCACGACGTATCGCGATCGGAACTCTGAAGGCGAGTACGGCACGTTCAGCATCGTGTATTCCGATTTCAGGCCGGTCGAAGGCCTGCAACTGCCCTTCAACGTCCGCGCGACGTTCAACGGGCTACCGCAGCCCTCACTATCGGCAACCCTCGACACGATCTCGCTCAACACGCCGCTCGACGCGTCGCTGTTCGCGCCGAAGGCACAGGGCGGACGGTGACACTCCTCGCGGTCGGAGCCACGGCGCTCGTCATCGCCCTGCTGCCGGCCAGCGACCGCACGGCGTGGCCGCAATGGGGCGGACCGGCACGGAATTTCGTCTCACCCGACGTCGACGCGCGCGAGCTCGCCACGGCCTGGCCGGCTGATGGGCCGCGCCGGCTCTGGCAACGACCCATCGGCCCGGGCTACTCCTCCATCGTCACTGACGGACGAACGCTCTACACGCTCTTCCGCGACGGCGGCGCCGATGTCGCCATCGCGCTCGACGCGGTGACGGGCGCGACGGTCTGGGAAACACGATACGAAGCCCCATTCGAAGAGACCTGCTCGGAGCGGCTCGGTCCCGTGCCGCGTGCGGCTCCGCTCATCGCGGGAGACCGGCTGGTTACGACGAGCGCGGGCGGCTTGATGAACAGCTTCGATCGCCTCACGGGTCGGCGTCAGTGGTCCGTCAACCTGCTTGATGCGGGCCCCGACGCGGTGCGCGCCTGCGGTTACTCGGCCAGCCCCCTCGCCTTCGAAGACCTCATCATCACGACGGCAGGCGGGCCTGGCCGCGGCGTGATCGCTGTCAAGTCCTCCTCGGGCGAGATCGCGTGGAAGTCGCAGGACTTTCAGAACGGCTACTCCTCACCGCTGCTGATCGATCTGGACGGCCAGCCGGAGGTCGTCGTGTTCACCTACGGCGAGGTGTCGGGGATCGACCCGAGATCTGGTGCACTCGACTGGACGGTGCCGCACGCGTCGGACCAGGGCGTCAACGTAGCGACGCCGGTCTGGGGCAGCGACCACCTGCTCTTTGTTTCGTCGGCGTACAACGGCGGCAGCCGCGTGCTCCGGCTCACGCGCCAGAACGGCAGAGTCAACGTGGAAGAGCTGTGGGCCAACCGTCGCGTCCGGATCCATTTCGGTAACGCGATCCGGGACGGCAGGCGAGTCTACGCCTCGAACGGAGACTTCGGCGCAGCGCCATTCGCGGCCATCGACATCAGCACCGGCGACATGATCTGGCGCGACCGCAGCGTCGCGCGCTCGACCCTCATCGGTGTGGGTGGCAGGCAAGGGATGCTCCTCGTGCTTCTCGACGAGGACGGCAATCTCGTCCTGGCCACGCCGGGCGACGCCGGGCTCGTAGTGCACGCCAAGGCAAGCGTGCTCAGCGCACGCGCGTGGACCGCACCCACACTGAGCGGCACGACACTGTACCTGCGCGACCTCAAGCAGATCGTGGCCCTGGACCTGTCGGCGCGGTAGGAACGCTCACTCGCTGCGCAGGGAGGTGGCACGCCGCCAGCCCAACAGCAGCGACACGTGACCATCGTCAAAGGCCGGCGGCTCGCGGCTCGCAGCTCGCGGTTGCTAGTTTGGCGTCCGGTGCTGGTCGAACCGGCACAGTCCGAGCAGGAGGTGACAGCGGCCAGCCGCGGGCCGCCAATCGCCAACCGCGAGCAGCCAGCCGCGAGCAGCCAAGCCGCCGCGAGATGCGTGACCAAGCACTCACGCCAGGATGCGCGACTCGGTGGTGCGGGGGGCTGGGCTGGCGGGGACGGTGCTCTACGGAGCGGCCATCGTCTGGATGTACGCGGCGCAGCCGCAGACCATGGCAGAAGTCACCGGCGGATTTACCTCGACCATCGGCGTCTACCGCATCGATCAGCAGGCGTTCGACGACGGGTTGGCGTTCTTCCGGCGGGATCAGTTCGACGAGGCGCGCGCGGCGCTCGCCCGGGCGGACCCTGGGGGGCGCGATGCGCTCACGCAGTTCTACGTCGCCTACGCCTACTATCGCCAGGGCTGGGGACGCGTCTACAACGACGACGCGTTGTTCACGCACGGCCTGCAGGCGGTCGATCGGGCAATCGCTCTGGCAGCCGATCACCGGCTGGTGGTTGACGATCCCGACATCGGCATGCACACCGCTGACGAGCTGCGCGCCGAGCTGCAGCGAGGCCTCACACGGGACGCATCGGACCTCAACCCTCTGCGGCTGCTGAAGCCACGCCGATGACCCCGCTGCGCGAGGCGTTCGTCCTCCCCTGTCTCTTCCTGACGGTGGCGCTCCTCGGAGGACTCCGGCTTGGTGCGGATGTGCGGCTCGTGCCGCCGCCGCTCGTCGCGCTCGTACTGGCGGTGCTTCTCCTCGGCTCGCTCGTCCGCTCTGGCTCGTTCGTCATCGAGCGGCTCCTGAGTCAGCACCGGACCGGCATCGAGAACGCCTGTGGGGGCGCCGTGCTGATCGCGCTCGTTGCCGCGTCTGCCCAGATATTCAATCTGCTCACGCCTGATGCGGGCCTGCTCCACGTCCTGGTGAGCGTGTTCTTCCTGGTGCAGCTTCTGACGACGCTGACGGCCGTTCGCGACCGCCGGTCGATGCTTCGCAGCCTGGCGGTGCTGCTGGGGTGTGCGTTCTTTCTGAGGTTCATCGCGCTCGAGTCGCTCTACGCACCAGGACGCGGAGTCATCAAGCGGATCATGACTGCGCTGATGGAAGGCATCTCCCTCGGCGCAATCGACTATGTGCCGGCCGGGAGCGCGACGGGGTATGTCGCGTTTCTCACGCTGACCCTGTATTTCATGGGTCTGGTGCTCCTCCCCTCTGGCGGACATGGCGCCGCCACTGGAACGTCAGTGGCCCTCAGGGAGCCAGCCGAGCCCCACGAGCTGTACCGTGACCTGCCCGCGCTTCGGGGTGAGTGACACGCGCTCGATCGCTCCGGCGGCCTCGAACTCCTCGGTGATCCTGCGCGTCTCCTGCGTCACCTCGTCCTCGAGCGCCCGCGCCCGCTCCTCGATCGCCTCGAGGTTCTCGCTGGCGCGCCGGATATCGTCGCTCTCCTTCATGCTCCGGCCGACGCCGCGCGCTGCCGTGGTCGCGCGCCCGAGCGACGCGGCGCCGATTGCCTTCCGGCCGAAGAACGCTCCGAGAATCGTCGCTCCCACCGACAGGCCGGTCTGGAGCTTCTGCTGAGAAGCCTGCGCGGACTCGCGCTCGACGGCCGCGGCGGCGCGCCGCCTCTGCTCTTCGAGCTGCGCCTGCCTGGCCGCGAACTTCTTTCGCACGGCATCGACGGCCGCGTCCCTGGCGACGCGCTGCGCGTCGCGCACGCGGACCTGAAAATCACGCTCGCTTTCACCCGGCGTCGAGGTCAGCTTCAGGTCGCGCTGGCGCATCAGCTCGAGCTTTTCGGCCTGCGAGAGCCACTTCCCGAAATCCTTGTTCCATTGCGCGTAGCTCTTCGCCTGGAGCCCTGCGGCCGGTACCTCCTCGTACGTCGCGCCGGCCGGTCCTGCATCGCGGAGATCGGCCGTCGAGACTTCGACCGGCGTCGCCGTCGTCCAGTCGACCGCCACTGCCCCGGCTCCGAACGGCGCCGCGTAGACGACGTCCCGGACTTCGTCGATCCCGAGCTTGGCGTCGCCAAACGCGACGCGCGCCGCGCCAAGGACGACCGGCGTGTAGTGAACCTCGGAGGCGGCGACGGTCGGTACGAAATACTGCTGGACGCCAGGGGAGACAATCGGCGGCGCGGAAGCCCGCGGGCCTCCGGCCCCCGGCGCCTGACGTGCCGCCTCTGGTGTCCGCGCCACGGCCTCGGGCTTCGGACTCCCCGCCTCCGCCTGGGGCGTGAGCGCCCGAATCTGATCCCGTGAGAGCGGTCCTCTGAGGTACGAGAGCGTCCACCGCGTCTGGAACACGACCGGTGCCTTTTCGTGGACGTCGTGCAGGAGGAACACGCGCTTGTCGAGCGCCGACAGCAGGCGGTCCGTTTCCGCGCGATCCATCGACCCTGCCGCCGCGCCCTCGAGACCGTCGAGCATTCGCGCCTTGTCCCGTTCGGTCTGCAAACGGCCGAGGAACCAGGTCCCGGTGTTGGCGAGTCCCTTGTAATCGAGATCCACTGGGTTCTGAGTGGCCAGGACGACTCCCAGGCCGAACGCGCGACCCTGTTTGAGGAGCGTCATGAGCGGGGCCTTCGAGGGCGGGTTCGCAACCGGCGGAAAGTAGCCGAGGATCTCGTCCATGTAGAGCACCGCCCTCAGGCTCGTCGTACCCGACTGCCCGCGCATCCACGCCACGACCTGATTGAGCAGGAGCGACACGAAGAACATCCGTTCGGCGTCGCCGAGGTGCGCGATCGAGAACACGGCTACTCGCGGCTTGCCTTTCGGCGTATAGAGCAGGCTTGCCGGGTCGAGCGGTGCGCCTTCGAGCCACTGCGCAAAGCCCGGCGCGGCGAGCAAACCGTTGAGCCGCATGGCCAGATCGAACCGTTCCTTGGCCGGGAAGAACGCCTCGAGGTCGACGACCCCGACCTTGGCGAAGGGAGGAGTCTGCACCTGTTGAATGAGCGTGGCGAGATCGAGATCGTGGCCCTCCGCCCAGGCGGCGCCGAAGAGGCTGGTGACGAGCGTGTGCTCCCGGCTCCGCGGAGGAGCGTCGAGGCCCGACAGGGAAAGCACGCTGGTGGCGGTGCTCGCGGCGCGCTCGGCCATGGCCTCGCCGTCGGCGCGGGCCGCGGCAGGGGGCGCCGCAAAGGAACTGAGGATCGAGACCGGGACGCCGGCGCGGCTGCCCGGGGTATAGATGGTGAAGTCGGCGGCGCTCTTCAATCGCTCGATTCGCGCGCCGTCCTCGCCCCACTCGGCCAGACCCGCGCGCCACCGCTCGGCCTCGGCTGCGGCGAATGCATCGGCCGTCTGGCCCTTGCGTCGAGCCTCGTCCTCGTCGACCCAGGGCCGGAACTCCCCCGCCGAGAGGTGTGGGAACGTCAGCAGGAGGTTGCCGAGGTCCCCTTTCGGATCGATGGCGATGACCGGGACGCCGTCGATGGCGGCCTCCTCGATGAGGGACAGGCACAACCCGGTCTTGCCGCTGCCGGTCATCCCCACGCACACCGCGTGTGTCACGAGGTCGCGCGAGTCGTAGAGCACCGCCTCGTCGAGCGCGCGGCCAGCGGCCATGTCGTAGCGGCGTCCGAGGTAGAAAAGGCCGAGCTTTTCGAAGTCCTGCATAGCGGTATGGTAGCGGTACTGTGCCACGCGGGGGGACACGGAGATCGCGGAGGAACCTGACACACAGTTGGCGGGGGGACCCATTAACCCTGTGGAGGCAGACCTCCGCTCGCTGCGTCCACGTTGCCATCCTCTCTCACAAGCCACAACTCGGTGGGCACTGACAGCAGCGGATACTTGCGCCGGAGCGCCACGACGTGGCCGGCGTAGTCGGGTTTGTCGATGCGGCCGGCGAGGAGCGACGCGCGGAGGCGCTTGATTTCGTAGCGGTAGAGGTCCCGCACCGCGTCGCGCAACTGCTGCGGCGATGTGCCGGGCCCTGGGACAAGCCCATGTCCGGCAAGCGCGTCGAGAACTCGGGCGTCGTATGTGTAGATTGGACTCACTTCGTTGCGCTTTTTCGCCGCGTCTCTGCTAGTATGCGCGACACGCACTCCGCATTACTGCCGTAGTTGGCGACTTCACCGTGAGATTCACACGTTGGTATCCATCCACAACGGGAGAGCCACTCGAACGCGAGAGCCGTAACGGTTGCGCGGAACTATAGGGTGCGAAGGGAGCATCTATGTCCGATGAACAAGGAGTGACACCAGGAGACGACCCGCTGACGCGTCCGGCTGAAGCCGTCGCCGGAGCGCCCGGCAGCGCCGTGAAGAGCGTCAGCGAAACCGCGCAGGCAGCCGTCGGCACGGCCGCGAGCGTGGCCAGTTCGGCGGTTTCGGCCGCGAAGTCGGCCGGAACGGCAACCGCCGCCGCCGTCACTGGTGCAGCCGAGAAGACCGCCGCAGCCGGGCGAGCGGCGAAGAGCACTGCCACCAAAGCCCTCACGCGCGCCAAGAAGACGGTAAAGGCCGCCGCCAAGAAGGTCACCAAGAAGGCAGTCAAGCCGGCCGCGAAGGCAAAGAAAGCCGCAAAGCCTGTCAAGGCGAAGGCAAAGAAATCAGCAGGCAAGGCGAAGAAGTCGGTGAAGAAAGCTCCGAAAGCCAAGGCCAAGGGGAAGGCCAAAAAGCGCCGCTGAACCCGGGCGCCACCCAGGTTCACCGAAGAAAAACAGCCGGGCCGCGACATCGTCGCGACCCGGCTGTTGTGCTGTACGGTGCGGTCAGCGCGCGCTGTCGGTCGCCGGTCCGAGGCCTGGCGTACGCGCCGCCAGGTAGATGCCGTTGAACAGGAACTTGAATGTACCGTGCGGCTGTGCGCGGAAGGTGATCTCGGGGCCGAAGAGGAAGAGCTTCCCCTTTCCGACCGACGCGTCGACCACGGCGACGCCGCCCTGCAGGTAACCCTGCCCGTACGCCCAGCCGCTGCGCAGCGGATTGGCACTGTCGAACCAGGCGACTGGCCTGATGCCTTTCAGCGCTGCCTCCGGCTCGAGCCGGAACACCGGGCTGTTGTCGAAGAACACGTCCAGCGGATTCGTCACGCCGTGGGCAATCAGCGACGTGTTGTCGACCGCGACCCGGAGCACCGACCCCGGCACGTAGTACTTCTCGGACGGCAGCGGCCGCGTCGTCCCGTCGGACGACCGCTCGACGAGGTGATTGTCGACCGGTAGCTCGAAGATCTCGGCCAGATTCATCGCCGATCGTCCGACAGCCAGAATCGTCCCGCCGTCCTCGAGGAACTTCTTCAGCTGTGGAGCGGTCTGGGCCGCGGTGTACGCGCCGAGCTGACTCTGATACTGCGCGGGTATCCCCGCTCCGGGGCCGGCACCGCCGCCGCGCCCTCCGCCCCCACCACCACCGCCGCCACGGCCGCCACGGCCGCCGCCGGCCGGCGCCGGCCCGACGCCGGACGGAAAGATGATGACATCGAAGCGGCTCGCCAGATTGCCGGCGTCGAGCGCCTGCGGGAAGACGACTTCGAATGGAAACTCGAACTGCTCGAGCAGCCAGCGCGTCCAGCCCGAGGGCATCGACCCGCCGTACTGATCGGCCAGGGCGATCCGGAGCTTGCGGAGCTTGATCGCGTCGCCGGCGGGTCGCGCGGAGACGCCCTCGAAGTTGAGCCCGAGGTCAGCCGCGATCTTGCCGACAGCGGCCGCAGTGGAGGCCTTCGTGGCAACGAAGAATGCGCCCTGCTGCGGCCCCGACGACAGCCAGGACACGTCTTCCCCGGCGGCAATCAGCCGGTTGATCGCCGTGAACGAGTCGTTGACGGCATGGCTGAACGTATAGCCGGCTGTCGCGGTCGTCGTCACCTTGCCGGGTGCCGGCTTCTGCAGGCCGCTGAGCTTTTCAAACGGGCCGTCGAACCCCTCGAGCACGCGGTCGAACTTTCACGCCCATCTGATAGGCCAGCGTCCAGCCGGCGTTGTCGTAGGGTCTGGTCGGCGGACCACCAGGATAGGGAATATCGTCGGGATGGTCCTGCGGCTCGAACATGTCGAGCACGTGCGGCCGGAACGCCTGCGCAGACTTCACGACGTAGGAACCGGCAGGATAGCTCTTGCCGGCGACGGAGAACGCCGCGGTCGCGCGCTGCACGGTCACGCCCGTCTTGAGGAGCGCGTTGACGAACTTGGTTGCGGTCGGAAAATCGGGCTGGTCGGCTGAAAGGATGTAGCCGCGCGGGTCCCTCGTCGCAGGGTCGCGCAGAAACTTCTTGAAGTCCTCGGGCGAGCCGCCGCCTCGCCCGCCACGACCGCCACCGGCATCAGGCTCGTCGCCCGTGGGCACCGCCGCGCCGCCGCGGCCGCGACCGCCGCTCAGCGCTGTTTCTGCTGCAATGACCCGGCGCGGCGTGGCCGTCCAGCTGTCACGGTTGCCGCGCTCGATCGAGTTCTTCCCCATCTGGTAGATGTTGTAGAGGAAGTTCTCCTTGTTCCGCGACGCGATGTCGAAGACCGCGTAGTTGGCCGTCACCGAGTAGTCGATCGACTGCCGGAAGTGCCAGACCTGCGGCTCGATCGGGAAGTGGAGGTTCGAGTCGGGCAGCTGCTTCGACGGGATGAACGGGATGCTGGTCGGCGTCGGATTGCCGATCGTCTCGGTCAGCAGGCCGATCATGTTGTGGAAGTAGGCCATCGTCCGCAGGCCGCCGTTCCACCAGGTCGAATAGCTCGAGCCTTTCCGGCTCGTCACGCCCGGCTTGCCTTCCGCGGCGAAGCGGCTGTGCATCGCGGCGGCGACCAGATCGAGCTGCGCGGGAATGAGCGGATCGAAGTTGTAGTTGAACGGATCGCGAAACGGCGGCGCGAACATCACCGTGCCGGCCGGGCCGGTCTGGTGATGGTTGTACATGATCTGCGGGAACCACTCGATGTACATCACGCGGTTCATGTTCGTGCTCTCGGGCTGCGTCGACATGTAGAAGTCACGGTTGTTGTCGTGACCGATGTACTTCTGATAGAGGCGCGGCAGGCCGTTCGACGATCGGCGCGTCGGCTCGCTCTCGCGCATGTACCAGCTCGACACGAGCTCCATTCCGTCGGGATTCGCGTGCACGGCAAGGATGACCAGGTCGTTCAGAAAGCGCATCGTCTCGGCGTCGGATCGGCTGACGAGCTGATAGACGGTTTCGATCAACTGATGCGCGCCGAGGACCTCGGTGGCGTGCAGGCCGCCGTCGATCCAGACAACGCCCTTGCCTTCCTTCGCGAGCGCACGTGCCTGGTCGTCGGTCAGCCCCTCGGCGCGTCGCCAGCTTGCGGGAGATCTCCTTGTAGCGCTCGAGCTTCTTGTGGTTCTCGGGAGACGTGATGATGGCCATCAGCTGCGGCCGCCCCTCGGCGGTCTTGCCGATCTCGACGACCTTCATCCGATCGGATTCCTTGTCGAGCTTCTGCCAGTAGTCGATGAACTGCGTGTAGGTGGCGAGCTGGTAGTCGTCGCCGATGTTGAAGCCGAATTGCTGCTTCGGCGTCGTGATGGTCTGCGCCGACTGCGCTCCTGCCGCGGCGGCGGTGGCCAGCAGACACAGTGAGATCGCAACGACACGACCGGCCCGCTTGGTACCCGTGAGCATCAGTCACCCTCCCCCCCGAGCGAGAAGGAGTAACGATATCAGAAAAGCTGCAGGTGGATGGCCGAGGAGGAGGGCGGGGAGCGGCCTCGGCAGAGAACGCGCGCCCCCATGCACGGGAGCATCACGCGCCTCACACCGAGGCCCGAATGTGCACCTACTTGACAGGACCGCCTGATGGCGGCGGACCAGTTTCAGGCATGGTCGCGGAGAAGGAGCCAGCATCCTCGTAGAGGGTGCCGTCGGCATTCGTGCCGAAGTAGCGCGCTGGCGGCGTGATATCCAGCGGATCCGCCACGGCGGCATACCCCGACGATGCCGCACCCGCAGCGAGCCCGTTGCAGGACGCCGGCGCACCCGGGATCCCGACACCGGCCATGCTGAAGTTGTAGCCACTCTTGATGAACGTCGGACTCGATGACATCTCCGGCGCGAGGAACGCGTCGATCGCCGCCGGCGGCCTGACGCCGAGCGTCTGAAGGTCCGGCGAGTAGAAGCCGAGACCGCACGTGATCGCGAAGCTCAATTGCGCGCTGTTGATGACTTTCAATGTCCCCAGCGCCGACGCCGACTGCGCCGCACCGCGCGCCCGCATCAGACCCGGGATCGCCAGCGTCGAGAGCAGTCCGATGAGCGCGATCACGAAGAGCAGGTCGATCAGAGTGAAGCCTGACTCGCCCCGTGCAAGGCCCGCTTTTGAAGAAGACATCATCGCACCTTTATCGCTTGACAATTATTGGCACTCTGCCACTTTTGCGTCTGCCGTAAATTGGTTCGCCCGGCCCGCTCCGGCGAGCCCCACGCTCGCCAGCTCTTGCTAAATGATTGATGCTGATAATCTTGTCCGCATCAGTCATCCCCCAACTTTCGGGGGACGCCTGCCAAAGTGCAAGAACAGCACCACTCCCAGAAGTGCGAGGCCAGCCATGTCCGCCCACCCGGCCGCATAGCAGAGGAGTCCGCCGGCGAGGCCGGCGAGCCCCCGCTCGAGGCCGGAAGCGGGACCCCGGATCCACCCCCCGAAGGCCGCAGCCAGCGCCGCGATGCCTGCAGCGGCCGTGAAGGTGGCTGTAGCGATGCTCATGGGTGTCCCCTGCATCAGTACGCCCAACCCCTGCGGAGTGAGGGTGAAGACGAACGGCACGAGGAACGCTGGCAGCGTGTATTTCCACGTCAGCATCATCGTCGCGAACGGGTTGCCGCCGGTGATGGCGGCCGCGGCAAACGGCGAGAGCGCGGTTGGCGGGCTGACTTCGGAGAGCACGGCGTAGTAGAAGATGAACATGTGCGCGGCGACGTCGGAGACGCCGGCCTGCACGAGCGCCGGGGCGACCATGACCGCGGCGATGATGTACGACGCGGTAACCGGCACGGCGAGCCCGAGCATCCAGACCGCGAGCGCCGAGTAGACCACCGTCAGGAACAGGTGGCCCCCGGCGAGCGCGACGATGAGCCCCGAGATCTTCAGCCCGAGCCCGGTCAGCGTTACCACCCCGACGATGATGCCGGCCGTGGCCGTCGTGGCGCAGACGCCCAGCACTCCTCTTGCGCCGCTCTCGAGGGCTGCCGCCAGCCGGCGGGGCGTCAACGCCGTGTCGCGCCTGATGAAGCTCAGTGCCACGGCAAGCGTCGTCGCCCAGAACACTGCGCGAAACGCAGACATGCCCGCCACCATGAACACCGCGATAGCGATGAGCGACGTGAAGTGATAGCCGTACTTGCGGAAGAGGGTGCCGGCGGATTCGACGTCGGGTATCTGCCCCTTCGTGCCAAGCCGGCGTGAGTCGGCTTCGATCATCAGGAGGATCGAAGAGTAGTACAGGCCGGTCGGGATCGTCGCCATCACCAGAACCTGCAGATACGAGATCTTGAGGAACTCGGCGATGAGGAATGCCGCAGCGCCCAGCGTCGGCGGCGAGATGAGCGCCCCGATGCCGGCGGCCGACAGAATCGCACCGGCGACCTCGGGACGATAGCCCGCGCCTCTCAGCAGCGGCCAGGAAACCGATCCCAACATCACCGTCGTGGCGACGCCGCTGCCGGACACCGTGCCCAGCAGGAATCCGGCGACGGTTACCGTGCGTCCCGGACCTGCGCCCGAATGGGAACGGCCCATCGCGGCCATCGACCAGTCGATGAAGAAGCGGCCGGCCCCGGACTGCTCGAGCACCGCGCCGTAGATCGTGAAGAGGATGATGTAGGTCGTGGCGACGTCGAGAGGAACGCCGAAGATGCCCTCGAGCGTCATGTAGAGCGTACCCACGAGGCGTGCGAGCTCGTAGCCGCGGTGGGCGATGAGCCCGAGTCCGATGCGATCGAGCAACGGACCGCCCCATCCATAGGCGATGAACCCAATCGCTGTCGCTGGCAGGATCCACCCGACGGATCGGCGCGTGGCTTCGAGCACGAGCAGCATCGTCAAGCCGCCGAGCGCGACGTCAATGGGCAACGGATCGGCGGCCCGGTAGATGAAGCGGCTGAAGTCCGCGATGGGCCAGGCGAGCGCGACGACCGACGCCACGATGAGGAACCAGTCGAGTGGCTCGACGCGGTTGCCGGAGCTCGTTCTTCGCGCCGGGAACAGTAGAAAGATCAGGACGAGCGCGAGGAGCAGAAAGCTGACGCGATAGACCTGCGGCTGGACGATGAAGAGGACCCAGTAGATCGAGTAGAGCGACAGGCCGATCGCGAGAGTTGTCGCGACGCCGCGGGACCATCCTCGCAGCACGCGCCCCTGCGAGTCCTGTAGTGCCTCGATGTCTGGGGTCTGCACCCGCGGCACGGCTGTCAATGCTACCGGGCGGCCTTCTGCTCAGCGTAGTACTTGAGCGCACCAGGATGATACTCGGCTGGTGAACCCGCGGCGCCGCGTTCGAGCGACAGGTGCGCAGCCTCGGGATGGATGGCTGCGAGCTCGGATTTTTTCTCGAACAGCACACGCGTGATGTCGTGGGCCAGATCGTCCGGCATCGACCGGTTGCCGACGAGAACGTTCGCGACACCGACGACCGACACCGGCTGATCGACTCCGCGATAGACACCCGCCGGGATCTCGAGCGGAAAGTACAGGCCGCCGTAGTCCCGCTGAAGGATTGGGAGCACATCGGCACTGGGGATGAGACGGATGGTCAACCCCTGGCTGTGCGCGAGATCCTGGATTGCCGCCGTCGGCAGCCCCCCGGTCCAGACAAACGCGGCGATCTTGCCGTCCTTGAGGGCGCCGGCCGATTCCGTCGCGCCAAGCCCCTGACGTGTGAGATCGCGATCCGGGTTGAGCCCCGCAGCGCGCAACACCCGCAGGGCGATGACTTCGGTACCGCTGCCGGGCGCACCGGTCGACACGGTCTTGCCGCGCAGATCGGCTATCGAGGTGATGCCGCTCGCCGCCGTCGTGACGATGTGCGTGTAGTTCGAATAGAGGACGGCGAGGCTGGCCACGGGCACCGGGCGGCCCTCGAACGGCCCGCGGCCGGCGACTGCATCCGCGAGCGTGTCTGCGAGCACGAACGCGAGGTCGGCGCGGCCGTCCCGAATCAGTTTGAGGTTGTCGACCGATGCTGCCGTCACTTCAGCCGTCGCCCGAACGTTTGGCAGGTTCTCGTTGAGGACCTTGGCCAGGCCGCCGCCGTACGGATAGTAGACCCCGCCCGTGCCGCCGGTCGCGATAGAGAGGAAGCGGGCGCGCGGCTGGCTGTCGTTCGAGCAGCTCGCGCAGGCGAGAAGGAAGAGCGCCACCAGCGTGCGGACGGAGTGCAGGCGCACGCTGGTGATTCTAGCTCAGGCTGGCTCAAGGCTCAGGGCTCAAGGCTCAAGGCTCAGGCAAGAGCTTGAAGTACATGCTCGAAGGTTTTGAGCCTTGAGCCCTGAGCCCTGAGCCTTGAGCCCTTTCACCGCGTCAGCTTCCGATACTTGATCCGATGCGGCTGATCCGCCTCCGCCCCGAGTCGGCGCTTCCGATCGGCCTCGTAGTCCTGGTAGTTCCCTTCGAACCAGACCACCTTGCTGTCGCCTTCGAACGCGAGGATGTGGGTCGCGATGCGGTCGAGGAACCAGCGATCGTGGCTGATGACCACGGCGCAGCCGCGCAAACGCCAGCAGCGCCTCCTCGAGCGCCCGCAGCGTGTCGACGTCGAGATCGTTGGTCGGCTCGTCGAGCAGCAGCAGGTTGCCGCCGCGCCTTGCAGCAGCTTCGCCAGGTGCACGCGGTTGCGCTCGCCGCCCGAGAGCGCGCCGACCTTGCGCTGCTGATCGCGGCCCTTGAAGTTGAACCACGACACGTAGGCGCGCGACGCGACCTTGCGCTTCCCGAGCTCCACCTCGTCGTCGCCGCCCGTGATCTCCTCGCAGACGCGTCTTGTCGGCGTTGAGCGAATCGCGCGACTGGTCGACGTAGCCGACCTGACGGTCTCGCCGAGCCTGCAGCGTGCCGCCGTCCGGCTGCTCCTGTCCGGTGATCATCCGGAAGAGCGTCGTCTTGCCGGCGCCGTTGGGGCCGATGACGCCGACGATGCCGCCGCGCGGCAGCGTGAAGTTCAGGTCGTCCATCAGCAGCGTGATCGCCGTAGCCTTTGCGGAGGCCGCGCGCCTCGACGACGATGTCGCCGAGCCGCGGACCCGGCGGAATGTAGATCTCGACCTGGTCGATCTTCTGCGCGCGTTTCCTCGGCGAGCAGCTCCTCGTACGCGTTGAGGCGGGCCTTGCCCTTGGCCTGGCGCGCGCGCGGCGACATGCGGATCCAGTCGAGCTCGCGCTGCAGCGTCCGCTGGCGCTTGCTTTCGGTCTTCTCCTCGACCGCCAGGCGCTTCTGCTTCTGCTCGAGCCAGGACGAGTAGTTCCCTTCCCAGGGGATACCCGAGCCGCGATCGAGCTCGAGAATCCAGCCGGCGACGTTGTCGAGAAAGTAGCGATCGTGCGTGACCGCGACGACGGTGCCCGGATAGTCCTTGCAGGAAGCGCTCGAGCCAGGCGACCGACTCGGCGTCGAGATGGTTCGTCGGCTCGTCGAGCAGCAGCAGGTCGGGCGACTGGAGCAGCAGCCGGCAGAGCGCGACGCGCCGGCGCTCGCCGCCCGAGAGCGTCGCGACGTCGGCGTCGGGCGGCGGCAGCCGCAGCGCGTCCATCGCGAGCTCGAGCCGCGAATCGAGATCCCAGCGCGTCGGCGGCCTCGATCGTGTCCTGCACCTTGCGCCTGTTCGTCGAGGACCTTCTCCATCTCGTCCGGCGACAGCTCCTCGCCGAACTTCGCGTTGATCTCGTCGTACCGGGTCAGCAGCGCGCGGATCGCCGCGACGCCTTCCTCGACGTTGCCGAGCACGGTCTTCGCCGGGTCGAGCCGCGGCTCCTGGTGCAGGAACCCGACGCTGATGCCCTCGGCCGGACAGCGCCTCGCCGACGAACTCTGGTCGTCGCCCGCCATGATGCTTGAGCAGACGTGCTCTTGCCCGCGCCGTTGAGGCCGAGCACGCCGATCTTCGCGCCGTGGCAGGAACGAGAGCCAGATGTCCTTGAGGACGACGTGGTCGGGCGGATGGACCTTGCCCAGCCCCTTCATGGTGTAGATGAACTGAGGCATGTTGTGAATAGTCGCGCTTAACTGAGACGCCGAAAACCGTGATCGTATCTGATTCTCGCGGCAGTTGCTCGTCAGAAACGAACGGACGCCCGTAGCGCCAACTTCATGGGCGCTGGGACAGTGTGCGAAAGCCGACCGTTCGGCGAAGCTTGCGCAACTGAAGTTGCGCGCTACGGGTGCCCTGAGCCCGAGCCGACCTTAGAGCGCCCGATCTCCGCGCGTGGCGACCGCCGCGCGCGGTTTGGGCGCTTCAGGCGTGAAGTCCTCGCCGGGGTTGATGAAGCGATCGTCTCGAAGTTGTACTGCTTGTCGTAGAGCGTGCGGTAGCGGCCGCCGAGCGCGAGCAGTTCGCCGTGAGTGCCGCGCTCGACGATCTCGCCGTGCTCGAGCACCAGGATCTGGTCGGCGCTGCGAATCGTCGACAGGCGGTGGGCGATCACGAAGGTCGTCCGGCCGTGGCGGAGCGACTGCAGGCCGTCCTGGATCAGCGCCTCGCTCTCGCTGTCGAGGCTCGACGTCGCCTCGTCGAGGACGAGGATGCGCGGATCGGCGAGAATCGCGCGGGCGATCGCGACGCGCTGGCGCTGCCCGCCCGAGAGCTTGACGCCGCGCTCGCCGACGACCGTGTCGTAGCCCTTCTCGAAGCCGTCGATGAACTCGTCGGCGTGCGCGATGCGGCTCACCTCGCGGACCTCGTCGATCGTCGCGTCCGGACGTGCCGTACCGGATGTTGTCGGCGACGGTGCCGTCGAACAGGAAGTTGTCCTGCAGCACGACGCCGAGCTGCGAGCGGTAGTCGCGCAGCCGGATCGTCGTCAGATCCCGCCCGTCGATCACGAAGCCGACCCGCGGCTGGACGGTTGAACGCCATCACCAGGCTGATCAGCGTGCTCTTGCCCGACCCGCTCGACCCGACGAGCGCCGTCGTCGTTCCCGCCGGCGCGTTGAAGCTGACGTCCTTCAGCACCGGGACGCCGGCGTTGTACTCGAAGCTCACGTGCTCGAAGATCGACTTCGCCCGTCGATCGGCCCGAGCGGCGCCTTGCCGCGTCCTCGTCGTCCTCGGTGTCCATCTCGAGGAGCTCGCGAATCCGATCGAGGCCGGCGAACGCTTCGCTGATCTGCGTGCCGATGGACGCAATCTGGACGATCGGCGCCGCCATCAGCCCGGTGAAGACCAGGTAGAAGATGAAGTCGCCGAGCGTCATGGCGCCCGACGAGGATCGACCGGCCGCCGATGACGATCATGATCACGCCGATCGCGCCGATGACGACGGTCGAGAACGCGGTGATCGCCGACACGCCGGTGATCGACTTGGCGATGTTGCGAAACAGGCGGTGCACGCCCTTGGTGAAGACCAGCTCCTCGCGCTTCTCGGCCGTGTAGGTCTTGACGATGCGGACGCCGCCGAGCGTCTCGTTCAGCCGGCCCGTCACCTCGGCGTTGATCTTCCCGCGCTCGCGGAAGAGCGGGCGCAGCCGGTTGAATGCGAGCGCCATGGCGCCGCCGAACGCGGCGAGCGCGGTCAGAGTGGCGAGCGTGAGCTACCAGTTCAGGTAGAACAGGATCCCGAGCGCGATCACCGCCGTGACGATGCTGCCGGTGAGCTGGACGAGGCCGGTGCCGACGAGGTTGCGGATGCCTTCGGCGTCCGATCATGATTCGCGAGATCAGGACGCCGGTCTGGGTCGAGTCGAAGTAGCGGACCGGCAGTCGGACGACGTGCGCCTCGATCCGCCGCCGCATGTCGGTGATCGCCCGCTGCGCCGCGACGCCGAGCACCTGCGACAGCGCGAACGACGTCACCGCCTGGACAATCGTCGCCGCGCCGGCCGCGAGCGCCAGCGGCATCAGCATGTCCGCACGGCCCTTGCCGATGACGTCGTCGATGAGGAATTTGGACGTGGCGGGAAGGACCAGGCCCACCAGACGATTGACCAGCATGAGCCCCAGGCCGAGCGCCAGGCGGCCCTTGCGCGCGAGGATCAGGGCGCGCGCCTCGCGCCAGGCGGCCTGAGCCGAAATCTTCTTTTTCGGGGTCTTGGACGGCTCGGCGACGCGCCCGACGGCCGACTGGCGCCCGCGCGCCGTCTCCGACCGCGGCATCCGCAGCCCTCCCCTCAGTCCACCAGGCATAGGCTCATTCGCTGAGATCACTCCCCATGGGGTCAGATCTCGATTTTCTGATCGTTCAGCCAGGCGGCATCAGAAAATCGAGATCTGACCCCGGTCAGTATGACGCGCCGGCGAAGACGAACGTCTCAATCGCCCTCGCGACGCCTGCCTCGTCGTTCGACGCCGTGGCAGCCCAGCCACGTGCTTTCAGGGCGTCGATGGCGTTTCGCATCACGACCGCCGTGCCGGCGTACTCCAGCATCTCCAGGTCGTTCAGGTTATCTCCAATCGCCATGACTTCGCTCGCCGACAGACCCTGACGCTCCGCCCACGCGGCAAGCGCGGACCCCTTCGTGCAACCGGCCTGCAGGACGTCGACGAGTGAAAAATCGCGGTGTTCGTACTCCGTGAGTGCGACCGAGCACTCGACGTCGGACGAGGCGACTTCCCGGAGGCCGTCGAACAGCCGGCGCATCGACGCGCAACCACCCGTGAACATCACCTGCACGGGATCTTCGGTCAGGGCGTCCTCGAGCGGCGAGTGTTCGCTCACGAACGGGCGA
Source organism: uncultured Acidobacteriota bacterium (assembly GCA_963776315.1). Lineage (GTDB taxonomy): Bacteria > Acidobacteriota > Vicinamibacteria > Vicinamibacterales > 2-12-FULL-66-21 > DATBJJ01. Next base: position 124,086 of record CAVZMJ010000014.1, on the reverse strand, counting down.
TTCGCCTCGTAGAAGCGGCGGTGCCGGCGATCGTTCCAGTCGATGGACTCGAAGACGACCTGCCCTTCCCGGGGCCGGTCGAAGATGAGCGCCGCGCTCGCACGATGCTCAGGCGCGCCCGCCAGCACCGCGCGCGCGGTGGCGCGCGGCAGGAGGCGTCGCATCAGGGTCCGTCCCTCGTGCGACTTCACGATCGCCCCGTTGCTGAGGATGAGCGTGAGCGGCGCCGGAAGCCGCTCGAAGATCGAGCGGGCGAACTCGTAGCGGCGCCCGGTGGCAATCGCCACCTCGACGCCCGCCTCGATCGCGCGGGCGATGGCGGTTCGGTTCGCGTCTGGAATCTGTCCGTGGCTGTCGAGGACGGTGCCGTCGAGGTCGAGGGCGAGCAGGCGGATCATGTCGGCTCAGGGCTCATGGCTTAAGGCTCAAGCAAAAGCTTACTGCCAATCGAGATCGTCAAGCTCTTCCCTGAGCCTTGAGCCTTGAGCCTGAAATGACTACCGCCCCGGAAAGAAGACCTTGACCTCCCCGACCATCTGAAACTTCGTGATGTCGCCGAAGACGTGCTGCTGCACGGATGAGTTGACCAGGTTGACGACCTTGAGCGACGTCGTGACCTTGTCGTCCAGCCAGCGGAATCCGACGCCTGCATTCACGAGCGTGTACGGCTCGGTGGTCCCATGATACGGATCGTTGAGCACGTCCTGCCAGAAAGCCTCATCGGTGTAAGTGATCGAGAGGTTCCCCAGGAACTTGTCGACCGTGAAGCTGGCGCCGACGTTGAAGCGGTTGTTGGGCGGCAGGTTCAGCTCGGAGAGAGGAAAATCCTCGGGATCCGGATCGGTCTGGTACGAGTAGTTGGCGAAGACGCTGGCGTACCTGTTGACGTAGGCGTTCACGCCGAGCTCGAGGCCCTGGCTTGTACTCTTGCCGAAGTTGAGATACGTGAACGTCGACGGCAGGAAGATGCCCTGCTGCGCCAGTGCCGCGATGAACACGGGCGGCAGCGGCCAGTTCGACGGTGGGTTGGCCGCCGTGTAAACACCCCCCGGCGGCTGCGTGAAGAGGATGTCGTTCTTCAGCCAGTTCATGTAGTACGCCGCCGACAGAATCGCGCGGCCGTTGGCCACGACGCCCGAGTAGCCGATCTCGAACGCGTCGAGGGACTGCACTTCGAGCTCGGTGTTTCCCACGACGTTCACCGGAAGCAGGTAGGTGCTCGGTCCGCCCAGGGCCGCCAGGCTGATAGGCTGCGAGATGATCAAGTCGATGAAGTTATTGATCACCGACGGTGACCGGTAGGCCTTGTTGTAGGAGACGCGGAACGTCTGGTTCGCGTCCGGCTTGACCAGAAACGCGACGCGCGGCGAGAACACGAAGTTGTCGACGAAATCGAACCGGTCGACGCGCCCGCCCGCAACGAGCCGGAAGTGGTCGGACAGGAAGATCTCGTCCTGCCCGTAGACTCCGAACTCCGTCCGGTTGTCGGCATCCGGCGCAATCGACAGGTCGTTGTTGTTGAAGCGCAGGTTCCCGCCATAGCTCACCACATGACGCCTCGCGAACGTGTGCACGTTCGACAGATCGAAGTCAACCGTTGCGGTATCGAACTTGAAGGCGATCGGCGCCCCGTTCAAGCCCCGCGTCAGCAACTGGTCGGCATCGCCGCTGAGGAGATTCGTGAAGAACCCGGCGCGCAGGGCGCCCTTGGTGAAGTCCACCTTTGCATAACTCATGACCGACCCGCTGTTGATGTCGAACGGGCCGATCCCGGAGTGCATGATGCCGTCGGTTCCCGCGACACCTCCCGAGAACGAGAGCTTCCTTCCGTCCTCGTAGTCGTAGTCGACGCGCGCGTCGAACTTCGGCTGCGTGGTCCCGGTGTTGGCGAAGGGAGGATAGTTGGTCGTGTTGACCGTGCACACCGCCGCGATGTCGCAGGGGATCTTCCCCGTGGGCCGGGCCAGCGCGTCCTGCGAGTATCCCCCGCCCGACAGCTTGTACGACCAGCGGTCGTTCGGCGCATCGGCGTAGGTGCCGCTGATGTACCACAGCGAACCCGCGTCGGCGTCCGGCCGGTCGAAGCCGCCGAACCCGAACGTGGCGCTCGTACCCTTCAACTCACGCGGCGTCTTGCTGATGACGTTGACGACGCCGTAGAGCGCATTGGCGCCCCAGACGGCTGATGCGGGGCCCCGGATGACCTCGACCTGCTTGACCTCGTTGAAATTGACCGGCAGGAAGTCCCACATCACGAACCCGAAAAAGTCCTGGTAGAGCGTGCGGCCGTCGAGCATCGCCAGCTGCCCGGTTGCCAGGGTGCCGGTCGCCGCGCGGCTGGTGACGTTGATGTCGCGCGCGGAGACTTGCGTGATGTTGACGCCAGGAATCGTGCGCAGCAGCTCGGCGAAGTTCGCCGACGGCGCGGTCTCGATCGTCGCGCTGGTGATGACGCTCATCGTGGGCACGGAATCGACCAGCTTGACCTCGGCCTTCGATCCGGTCACGACGACCGTGTCCGTGAAGTTTGGAGGCTCGTCGGGCTTCTGTGTCGGCGTCGCAGGGGGTGTCGGCTGGGCCGGCGGCTGCGTGGCGGGCAGCGGGCTCTGTGCCTGCGGAGCGGCGTGGACGACTCCACAGAGCGTGACACCCATCGCGACGGCGACGACAACACGGCACACGGGACTCATAAACACTCCTGTGAGGTGCGGGCGCTCGGGTATACCACAGCGCCGGGAAAACCGTAAATGCAAGCCGGACTTCGACTGCAGCCCGTCCCCGGATACACTGCTCCCCTGCGATGTCTGCCGATCCCGTCCCGCCTCCAGCCCCTCGAGCGAAACGGCCCGAGCCCGAGCCCGTGGTCCCGCCCGACGAGTGGGCCGGCTGGCCGGACGAGAAGCTGCTGGATCTGAAGCTTTCCGAGCTCGGCGTCAGCATCGAAGGCAGCCCGCTCGAGACCCGCATCGCCGAGCTGCAGGCCGAGCTCGACACCCGGGGCCTGGCGTTTCAGCCGCATTTCTGGTTATCGGCCGAATGGTTCTCGCCCGATGGGGTCCCGGGGGTCGCCATCCCCTTCTATCTGGCCCACCCGAGGCTGGCGCAGCTCGAGCGGACCCAGATGCTCGAAGTCGAGGGGGGCACGCCCGAGTGGTGCAGGAAGATCCTCCGCCACGAGGCCGGACACGCCATCGACAACGCCTACAAGCTGCGCCAGCGCCGCCGGCGACAGCAGATCTTCGGCCCGTCCTACATGCAGTACCCCGAGTACTACACGCCGAAGCCGTACAGCAAAAGCTTCGTGCTGCATCTGGACAGCTGGTACGCGCAGAGCCATCCCGACGAGGACTTCGCCGAAAGCTTTGCGGTGTGGCTGAACCCGCAGGCTGACTGGCGCAACCGCTATGCCGATTGGCCGGCGCTCAAGAAGCTCGAATACATGGACACGCTGATGCGCGAGCTCGCCGGCAAGCCGGCGCTCGTTCGGACCCACCGCAGGGTCGAACCGCTCCAGAAGCTGCGCAAGACGCTGCGCGCCCACTACGAGCGCAAACGGCGTCACTACGGCGTCGACCACCCGCACTTCTACGATCGCGACCTCCGAAAGCTCTTCTCGGATGCGCCGGAGTACGCGAGCAACATGAAGGCCGCCCGGTTCATCGCCCGCATCCGCCGCGACGTGCGGCGGATGGTCGCCTCATGGACCGGCGAATACCAGTACACGATCGACCAGGTCATCGAGAACATGATCCGCCGGGCCAACGAGCTGAACCTCCGGCTCCCCGGTCCCGAGGAACGGAGCAAGGGCGACTTCACCGTGATGCTCACGGTGCAGACGATGAACTACCTGCACAGCGGGTTTCACAGAGTCGCGCTCTGAGACAGAACGCGACTCTGTGGCAAGGCTCAGGACTCAAGGCTCAGGGCTCAGGGCTCGAACAAGAGCTTTCAGATCCTAATCGCGCGATTGGATCAGCATGCTCTTCCTGATCCCTGATCCCTGATCCCCGAGCACCTTGAGCACCTGAGCACCTGAGCCCTGAGCCCTGAGCCTTGAGCCTTGAGCCCCTGTCAGCGTTAGAATTGACCGTTCACTTTTTCCGAAAGGCGTGAGATGAAGACGACAGGTTGGTTGCTGGCGGGCCTCGGCGCCCTTTCGCTCGGTAGCATGGTCGCGACGGCCGGCCAGGACGCACCCGCCAAGCCCACCTATACCAAAGACGTCGCGCCAATCCTCTTTCGCAACTGCACGTCGTGTCATCGCCCCGGCGAGATCGCACCGATGTCGCTGCTCACCTTCGACGATGTCCGGCCGCATGCGAAGGACATCCGCGACGAGGTCAGCGAGGGACACATGCCGCCCTGGCACGCCGCGGCGCCGAAAGGCACGTTCCTGAACGAGCGCGGGCTGACGGCTGATGAAAAGAAGGTACTCATCGCGTGGGCGAACACCGGAGCGCCGAAGGGCGACCCGAAGGATCTCCCGCCGACACCGGTCTATCCGGAAGGCTGGGCCATGGGGACGCCTGACGTCGTCTTCGAGATGCAGGAGGAGTACAAGGTCCCGGCCGAAGGGGTCATCGAGTACCAGTACTTCTATATTCCGACGAACTTCACCGAACCGAAGTGGATTCAGGCCATTGAGCTGAGGCCGGGGAACCGGGAGGTCGTGCACCATGCCCTCGCGTTCTACAGGGCGAAGCCCGATATGCGTCGGCAGCCCGTTCTCAGCCCCAACCGGGAGCAGATGGTGCTGCCCCCTCCCCCCAAGCAGGGCACGCGACCGCGACGCGAGGATCAGACGCCAAGCCGCATCCTCGCGACATATGCGCCGGGCACCAATCCTCAGGTCCTCCGGCCAGGAACCGCCATCCGGCTCGAGCCAGGCGGGGTGATTGAGCTCCAGATGCACTACACGACCAACGGTAAGGCGGCGGTGGACCGCACCAGGGTCGGTTTGCAGTTCTCGAGGGATCCCTCGCCCCGGGAAATTCGCGTCTCTCATTTCATGAACGGCACACTGAAGTTGCCGGCCGGTTCGCCCGACACGCGCGTCGACGCGGACATCTCGTTTGTGAGCGACGCGGTCATCTGGGGCATCTTCCCCCACACCCACGTCCGGGGAAAGAAATGGGAATACGTACTCGAGCTGCCGGACGGGACGAAGAAGAACGTCCTGTCGGTCCCGACTTACGACTTCAACTGGCAGACGTATTATATGTTCGCGGATCCGCTCCAGGTCCCGAAAGGATCGCGGCTGGTCTCGAGCGCGTGGTACGACAACTCTGCAGGAAACAAATCGAACCCGGACCCCCAAGTCGACGTCAAGTGGGGTGATCAGACGTGGGAGGAAATGCAGTACACGGGGCTCCTCTTCAGTCCGGCGGTACCGCAGGCCACGCCACAACTACCTGGAGGCATTCGGTGATTGGACAATTCGGTGACCCGGCGCGCGGCTCCCGCCCCTCTTCGCGGGCGATCGCGCTGGCGGCACTGGGGCTTTGTGCCTCGCTTGCCGCCGTGAGCGCAGCACCGCCTGAAGGCGGACAATCGGACCCTCAGAACACCAGCTCTTCGTCAGGTGCACGAGCGGCGATTCCGACGTTCAGCAAGGACGTCGCTCCCATCCTCTATAAGAACTGCGTCGGATGTCATCGGCCGGGGGAAATCGGCCCGATGTCGCTCCTGACCTACGACGACGCGCGGCCGCACGCCAAGGCGATCCGCGATGAGATCGGCGACGGCAACATGCCGCCGTGGCACGCCGATCCGAAGTACGGCAAGTTCGCCAACGATCGCAGCCTGACGGCTGCCGATCGCGACACATTGCTCCGATGGGCCAACAACGGCGCGCCCAAGGGCGACCCGAAAGACCTGCCCGTGGCGCCGCGGTTCGTGGACGGCTGGATGATCGGGGAGCCGGATCTCGTCCTGACGATTCCCGAATACACGGTCCCGGCGGAGGGCTTCGTCGAGTACAGAGTACATCGAGCTCCCAACCAACCTCACCGAGGACCGCTGGATCCAGGCGCTCGAAGTCCGGCCCGCCAATCGCGAAGTCGTACACCACGTCATCGTCAGCGCCAGACCTCCGCAACCGGAGCGCCGTCCGACCGGCTTCCAGTTAGCCGACGGGATGGATGTTCCTGCCGGGCAGACCGGCGGGCCGCCCGAGCCCGACGGCGGGCCGAAACGGGCGCGCGGCGTGAGCCGCTATCCCCGGCCGCAGCGGACCGGCGTCTCGATCGGCGGCTTCGCGCCTGGTACGTCGACCATGGCCTTCAACCCCGGCTCGGCCATGCTCCTGCGCAAGGGATCGACGATCGTCCTGCAAATGCACTACACCACCAACGGCAAGGAAGCCGTCGACCGGACGAAGATCGGGTTGTTCTTCGCGAAGCAGCCGCCCACCGAGGAAGTTCGCTTCGCCAACCTCTCGAATGGCAGCTTCACGATTCCGGCCGGCGCGCCGGACTACGAGGTCACGGCGGAGATGGTCACGACAGCCGACGTCACGCTGCGGCAGATGCTGCCGCACACTCACCTGCGCGGCAAGAGCTGGGAGTACACCGCTTTCTATCCGGACGGACGCTCCGAGATCCTCCTTGCGGTCCCGAAGTACGACTTCAACTGGCAGACCGACTACGTGTTTGCTCAGCCGAAGAAACTGCCGAAGGGAACCAGGATTCGAGCCGTCGCCCACTACGACAACTCGCGCGCGAACAAAGCCAACCCGGATCCGAAAGCCGACGTGAAGTGGGGCGATCAGACCTGGGAAGAAATGATGTTCACGGCGTTCGTGTACTCGATCGACGGCGTGACGCCGGGAACGGTCCTTCCGCCAGCGACGCGCGGAAATCAGTAGCGTGACGAACGGACCCGCGGGCCGGAGCGTCGGCGTGCGGGTCCTCACTGCCGCGCTCGGCGTCTTCGCCGCGCCGTCGGTCCTCATCTTCGCCGCGGCTGCGGTTCTTGCCGCGCACGACCCGATCAAGACTCGAGTCACGTGGACAGGCGAGATCTCCCGCATCATGGAGGCACGTTGCGCGTCCTGTCATTCCGCCAACGCGCGGGGGACGATGTCCCTCGCGACCTACGAAGAGGCGCGCCCCTGGGCACGCGCGATCAAGGAAGAAGTCATGACGCGCCGGATGCCGAAGTGGCACGCGGCGCGTGGCTACGGCGACTTCAGCAACGACCCGTCGCTGTCGCCGTTCGAGATCGCGCTCATCGCGGCATGGGCTGATGGCGGTGCGCCGCGGGGCACCGAGGCTGACGCGCGAACGGCCGTGTCGACGGGAACACGGAGCGAGGCCGAGAGTCCGCGGGCAGGTGCGCGCGATGTCGCGCTCCCGTGTGGCGAGCAGGCGGCGCCGGAAGGAACGCTGCTCGCCATCCGGCCCATGCTGGAGAAAGGCGGGTCCGTCGGCGTCTCGGTCAGGCTTCCAGATGGCCGGCGGGAGATCGTTGGCTGGATACGCGACTTCGAGCCGGAGTCCCCGACAACCTACCGGCTGCGGCTTCCGCTGGTCCTGCCGCGCGGGGCGATCGTCAGCGCCCTGCCGGCCGCGGCATCGTGCAGCCTCACGCTCACGCTTCAGGCACCGTGACCACGAAGGACGCCGTCACTACCTGCCCCCGCCGCTGAAACTGCACCCACATCTTGTACATGCCCGGGGCCGGGAAGACGGGCCCGAATGTCACGATCGGACCGGCGCTGCTGATGCCCTCGGGATGACCATGGACGGCGGCCGTCAGGTCACTGCTCACGACCAGCATATGACCGGCCGCGCCCAGGGTACTGCTGGAGATCGGTCACGGGGAGGCTAGAATCCGCATCGGAAATCACGAATCGTAGAAGCGATTCGCGGCGAGGGCGCAGGGACTCGGGTTCGAGCCGGATCCGCAGGCCACCGGCGACCTGTTCGGCGGGCGAGGCCGTCAACACCGGCGCCGGGGCGAAGAGTGGGCCGGTGTAGCCGGGCGTCACGACGGCGCGCTGCACGAATTGCGCGGTTCCGGCGGCGGGCAGAAAGTCTGCGATGAGCATGTACTCACCGACGGCGAGATCATGTCGAAGCTCGAACGTCCCGTCCTGTCGCATCTCCGGGTGCACGTGTGCGAACTGCGATAGGTCGCGGCTGATGACAAAAAGGTGAAGCGGACGCTCATGGACGTCGATGAAGCTCTTCACCGGTTGGCCCGTATCCGGATCGCGAACGGTGAGGGTCAGGCCGGCCGCTCCGCCGCCGGCGCGAGGCACGAGCGTCGCGTCGAGCTTGTACTCGCCGACCCGCGGCGGCGGAATGGGCACGAGCGGCATCGCGCAAATGGGACACTTGGCGGGCGCCGGCGCGCGCACGTCAAGGTGCATCGGGCACCAAAAAGCATCGGGCCGATCGGTGTTGCGGACGATCTCCAGGAGCGCGCCGGACGAGGTCCTGAAGAAGGCCCGGTCACCGTTTGCTGAAAAGGGTTTGACGCCCAGCGCCGCTATCGCCGGACCCGGATCGTCGGCGGCAAAGGCCACATGGTCGAGGATCGTGCCGTCGAGCGCTCGCGCGACGGCGGTCGACGCGAGTGACGGCGGCTGGACGACGACCCCCTTCGCGGCCAGCCAACTGACGGCTTGCGCGTACGCGGCTGCCGGCGTCAGGCCGCGACGCCGGCTGCTGTCATCCGATCCGGCGCGGTCGAAGAGCACGTACTCGCGCCCCACGCGCACGCCAACCCCAAGTCCCTGGAGGATCGTTCGCGTGCCCTCGAGTGCGTCCGCGGCCTCGCCAAGCGCGGCGCCGGGGTCCGCCACACGATAGTGGAGGTGATGGAAGCGGAGGGTGAGAGGCGCTGCCCCGGTCTCGGCATAGACCGTCGCGGCGACAATCAGTAGGGAGACGCCGAGGGTCACGGACAATTGACCTCTGGCTACCAAGTCGCCGACTATGCCGGCATTTTTCAATGCTCGCGGGGCCCCACCCCCGCTCGCTCTCGCGCGGCGACTCGCGCCGCGCTCGGGCCGCAGGCGCTGCCGAATCCACTCCTGGGCACATCCCAGCGACAGTCCGGCACGACCACCCTCGCACAGGCGCTGTCTCCTGACTTCTGCCTCCTACTTCCTGTCTCCTGACTCCTATTCCACATTCAGCGCCCCGCGCGCGTGCAGGCGCACGACTGCATCGGCGATGTCAGGATCGAAATGGACACCCGCGCCATCCGCGATGAGCTGCACGACTTCGTCGAGGGACTTCGCGGCGTGATAGGCGCGCGCCGAGGTGAGCGCGTCCAGAAAGTCCGCGACGCCGAGCAATCGTCCGAGCAGCGGGATTCCGCTGCCGCTCAGGCCCTCCGGATAGCCAGAACCGTCCCATTTCTCATGATGGTATTGCACGCCTGGCAGCACTGCCGACACGAGAGGACTTTTGATGTTGGCCAGGATGCGCGCACCGTGCGCGGGATGCTTCCGCATCTCGGCGAACTCTTCGACCGTCAGCCGGCCTGGCTTGTTCAGGATGGAGTCCGGCACCGCGATCTTGCCCACGTCGTGCAGGAGCGCCGACAGCTCGGCAACTTCCTGCTGCTCGGCGCCGAGCCCGAGTTCGGTGGCAATGCGGCTGGCGAGCGTCGCTACGCGCTCGGAGTGGCGATGGGTGTAGCCGTCCTTCGCGTCGATGGTTGCGGCGATGGCGCGAACCGTGTCGAGCAAGAGCCGCTGGATCTCGCCGAGCAGGCGCACGCGGTGAAGCGCGACCCCGGTGTGGTTGCCGACGGCCGCGAGCAGCTCGAGATCCTCCTCGCTGAAGCGACCAGGGCCGCTCTGACTGTCGACATACAGCGCGCCGAGAATCTCATCGGTCGTCCTGAGCGGCACGCACATGACCGATCGGATCCCCTGGCCGATGATGCTCTGGCCGCTCGAGTACCGTGCGTCGGCGCTGGCGTCGCGCGCGAACGTCGATACGCCCTTCAGGATCGTGTCTGCGACGATCGTGCGGCTCAGCGTGAACGAGCCCTGCTCGGGATTCCTGAACCGGGCCGCAGCCACGTCGGCTTCCCCGGCCGAAGTGCCCTCCCGGCGCAACACGAGCGCCGCGCGATCGGCCGCGGTCACGTCGAGGATGGTCTCGAGTGCAACATCCGCAAGGGCCTGCAGGTCGCGTGCGCCCGCCAGCACTTCCGAAACGCGATGAAGGGTCTTCAGATGCCGTTGCGCACGCTGGAGGAGCGACAGCGGAGGCAACGCCGAGGTCGCCGACGACAGCCAATCGACCTCGGCCGGCTCGATGCGCCTGCGCACGACGGACTGCATCGCGCTCGGGGTATCGGCGACGACGCGGGCCGCGCGACCGGCGCCGCGCGCGGCCTCGGGGTCTCGGGTCCTCGAGAACGGTCGACCCGACGCGAATCAGATCGCCAGGCCTCGCCGTGGCGGACTTGACGGGGCACTCGTTGAGGAACGTCCCGTTCGCCGAATCGAGATCGGTGACGACGAGCGATGCATCCCGCACGGCAAGCGTGCAGTGACGGCGGGAGACCGACTGATCGTCGATGTGGATTTCGCACTGCGCGACGCGGCCGACCGTCGCCGCCGCGCCGTCGACGAGCGCATAGACGATCGCGGTTCCTCGGACGGCAATCTCGATGGCCGCGGGCATGGCTATAGAATACCTGTCAACATGCACACCCCGCAGAGGAAGTCTCGCGTGCTGGCCCTCTTCCCGCTGATGATCCTGGTGCTTTCTCTCGCGGCGCGACCGCCGATCGCCCAATCGTCGAGCTGGCTCGACACCTATCGCGACCCGGCCGCGCGGTTGGTTGCCGAGTCGCAGTCGAGTCCCTTCGCGTGGGAACGGCTCGCGCTGCTCGGCGACACGTTCGGTCACCGCCTGAGCGGATCGGACGCGCTCGAGAACGCCATCAAGTGGGCAGTGGCCGAAATGAAAAAGGACGGACTGGACAACGTCCGCGCTGAACCGGTCAAGGTGCCGCACTGGGTGCGTGGTCAGGAGAGCGTGGAGATCACGTATCCGCATCGATCGGCGCTGGCCATGCTGGGCCTCGGCAACAGCGTCGGCACGCCCGCCGAAGGCATCGAGGCTGAGTTGCTCGTAGTCCGCTCCTTTGCCGAGCTCGACGCAGCGGGCGCCGCCGGCGTCAAGGGAAAGATCGTCCTCTTCAACGTTCCGTTCACGACCTACGGAGAGACCGTTCAGTACCGCGCCGCCGGTCCATCGCGTGCGGCCGGGCTTGGCGCCGTCGCGATGCTCATCCGCGCGGTAGGCCCTCCAGGGCTCCGCACGCCACACACGGGCTCACTCCGCTATGCCGACGGAACGCCGCAGAATCCCCTCGGCCGCGATTCCCGTCGAAGACGCCGAGCGGCTCCAGCGCATGCAGAACCGGGGCACGAAGGTTCGGCTGCAATTGAAGATGGAGGCAAAGTTCCTGCCCGACGCCGACTCGGCGAACGTCGTCGGCGAAATCCGCGGACGCGAGCGGCCAGACGAAGTCATCGTCCTCGGCGGCCACTTCGATTCCTGGGACGTGGGCACGGGATCCACGGATGACGGCGGCGGGTGTGTCGTGACGTGGGAAGCCCTGCGGCTGATGAAGAAGCTCAACCTGCGGCCCCGGCGCACAGTGCGCGTGGTGCTCTTCACCAACGAAGAGAACGGCCTCGCCGGCGGACGCGCGTATCTCGAGCGGCATCGATCGGAGCTCGCCAACCACGTCCTGATGCTCGAATCGGACAGCGGCGTCTTCCGCCCGACGGGCTTCGGATTCACCGGATCAGCGAACGCGCGCGAGACACTCCAGCAGATCGCGGGCCTGCTCCGCAGTATTCAGGCCGATCAGATCGGCGCGTCGGGCGGCGGAGCGGACATCGGGCCGAGCGTCGAAGCGGGCCAGATTCCGGCACTGTCGCTCGAGGTGGAGGGGAACTACTTCCTGATCCATCACACCGCTGCAGACACCGTTGACAAGATCGATCCCGCGGACATGGCCAAGGCTTCGGCTGCCATCGCGGTCATGTCGTATGTCGTAGCCGACATGCCCGACCGGCTGAAGTAGGCGCCGCTATTTCCTGGTGTCCGCGACGGTGTAGAGGAGATAGTCAGCGCGCTTCAGATCGTCGCCGGCGGGCGCGAGCGTGTCGAGATCCTTGACCGGCAGCACCGACACGACTGCGAGGCGTCGCCCACCCAGGCGCCGGCGCACGCGCTCGGCGGTACCCAGGCCAAAGTCGCTGTGGAAGGCGCCGTTGACGTGGACGACGAGTTTGCGATTGAACTGCTCGAACCCGTAGGCGATCGCATCGGCCATCGTTTCGTCCTTCACGCACTGCGAGAAGTAGTAGCGCTCGGTGGTCGCGCGCTGCTCTTCTGTCGACGCCTTGGCCGCGCCTGGTCCGTCGTGTCCGCTCATGGTCTCCGCGAACCGATCGAAGTAGGTGTCCTTCGGGCACTTCAACTCGGTGGCGACCCACGACCGCTCGGTCGCCGTCAGCGTGTCGAGCGCGGTCAGCCCCGTCTTGGCAACGCTCGACGCGACCCGTCTCGGAACGTTCGCCGCGACGATGGGCCACCCTTGCGCCCTTGCCATCTCCACCAGCGTGCGATAGTCGGTCGAGTACCGCGGCCACGGACGGGACGACTTGAGGAAGTCCTCTTCCGTAATGCCGCCGGCGAGATAGCTGTTGATGCCAGGCTGGGCGTCGCGTTCGAACATCTCGAGCGACAGCGTGACCGGCACGCCGCGCCGGCGGAGCCCGTCGAGTATCGCCGCTTCCAGGCGGTGAGTGTTCGGATCGTCGTGCTGTTCGCCGACGAACACGACATCGGCCTTCGCGAGGTCGGCGAGCATGCTCTCCAGATCGGCGAAGACCTGCCGGCGAGTGTCGTAGACGCGTTCGGGGACGTAGACCACCGCCGGCACAGGCCCAGGCAGCACTCCCGGCGGCTGCACGGCCTGCGCCAGCCAAACGAGACTGAAAATGAGGTTCAGCACGTCAGCTCATTGTACAAGCGCGGCGGTCGCCGTGCCGTAGACGTGACGGGTGCGGCGGCCTTGAAGCCACGTGATCGCGCGCATCTTCCCGGCTTTCCAGGTGCGATCGAGGCTCAGCTGACCGTCGGCGACGAAGGCCTCGCGCTCGAGCGTCCCGAGCGATTCGAGCTTGCGGACGACGGCGACATGGCTCAGGGTGCGGCCGCCGTTCTCGCCCCGGCGCACGATCGAGCTCAGATCGTCCTCCGTCAGCGCAACCAGCACGTCAATCGGCTCGGCGTCGGCCGGCGCGGCTGGCAGGTCGATCGACAGTCGTACCGACGCTCCGATCGAGCGCGCGTCGACGCGCAGCGGAAGATGCGGACGTGACGCCGCCTCGCGCACGATGCGGCGAACGGCCTGCTCGTCGCTGCCGTTGAGCTCGTCGCGTCCATCCACCACCATCTGCGGCGTGTAGATCTCCGCGCCGAAGATTTTCGAGTACGCCGCCTGGCGGCTCGAGAAGGCCTTCGACCCGAACGGATCCTTCCAGCCTTGATGGTCCCAGTAGTCGACGTGGAGCGAGAGCGGAATGATCTCGACGTCAGCGACCGGCTGCTCGCGCAGGAGCCTGGTGAGCAGCGCATCGGCCGGAGGGCAGCTCGAACATCCCTCCGACGTGAACAGCTCGACGAGCACCGGCGTTCTCGGCGCGGTGTCGACCGCGCCGAACGTCAGCAGGAGAATGAGGAGCAACGGCGCGACGGGAATACCCATAAAGGCCAGCCTCCGCTAAAGCTACGGCGGTCCCTTGGCGAAGGCGGAAAAATGGGTCCGATCGATACCGACGGACCCCCTCCGGAAATGTGATGCAACGCGGAACGCTTAGTGCGACACGATGCCTGGCGGTGTCGGACGCCCAACCTCGAGATCGATGGTGATCGTCACCTCGTCGCCGACGACCGGCCCTGCCTCGACCATCGCGTTGTACTTTAGCCCATAGTCCAGGCGCTTGATACGGGTCGTTGCCGTCGTCCCGGTGACCATCCCTTTCATGCCCTTGGTCACCGGAGCCGGCGTCTCCACGTCGAGCGTGACCTCCTTCGTCGTGCCGCGAATCGTCAGGTCGCCAATCAACTTGAACGCGCCGCCGGCCCCCGGCTCGACTCGCTTGGACTTGAACGTGATTGTCGGGTGCTTCGCCGTGTCGAAGAAGTCCGGACCGCGCAGGTCACCGTCCCGGTTGGCGTTTTGCGTGTTGATGGCTTTGACGTCGATGCTCACGTCCGCCTTGATGGTACGAACGTCGTTGCCGTCGTATTCGACCGAGCCGGTGATCGCCCCGAGCTGGCCCCGAACCGTCGACACCATCAGGTGACGGACGCTGAAACTGGCCGCGGAGTGGCTCGAATCGACCAGCCACTGGTTGGGCCCGAGCGGGCGCTGGGCCGCGCGGCCAGCGGGTGTCTGCGCGGAAATCGATACGGATACCGCCAGCGCCGCAGCGGCCAGTGGCGTCACGAAGCGGGTCATTCGAACAGTCCTCCCAGCGTCGGCCTTCGCCGACAGTTACGAGTAAGACGCCCCGCGGTCGGCGCACGTTTCATGCGGGGACACTCAACCGTGACTGTCCCCGGGCGCAAACGGCGTGCCAGCGAACGTCGGGGACACTCAAGGTTGAGTGTCCCCGCGGCTTAGAGCTTGGTCTGGCGATCCTTTGGCCGTGAGGACTTGGCAGGTTCAGGGGCTGCCACGTACGGCTCGTGCAGGTGGACGGGGACTGCCTTCGGCCGGAGCCGAAGGTTGATGGACTCGACGAAAACAGAGAAGCCCATCGCGAAGTAGATGTAGCCCTTCGGGATGTGATGGTCGAAGCCCTCGGCGAGGAGCGAGAGCCCGATCAGGAGCAGGAAGCTGAGCGCCAGCATCTTGACGGTCGGGTGACGGTGGACGAAGGCGCTGATCGGCTCGGCCGACCACCATCATGATGCCGACCGCGATGATGACCGCCGTGACCATCACCCACAACTCGTCGACCATGCCGACCGCGGTGATCACCGAATCGAGCGAAAAGACGATGTCGAGCAGCATGATCTGAACGATCACGCTCACGAACGACGCCGCGACGCGGCTCGACGCGTGCCCTTCCTCGCCTTCGAGCTTGTCGTGGATCTCGTGCGTGCTCTTCGCCATCAGGAACAGCCCGCCGAGGATCAGGATCAGGTCGCGTCCGGAGATCTGCGTGCCGACCACGGTGAACAACGGCGCGGTGAGCCGGATGATCCAGGCGAGCGAGAACAGCAGCAGCATCCGCGTGACCATCGCGCCGAGCAGCCCGACCTGACGGGCCCGCGGCTGCTGCTCGACGGGCAGCTTTCCCGACAGGATGGAGATGAAGATGATGTTGTCGACCCCGAGGACGATCTCGAGGAAGGTCAGCGTGGCGAGGGCGATCCAGATCTGCGGGTCGGTCAATCCAGTCCATCATTTCCTCTGTATGTCGAAACGGAGCTCGGCGAATCCGCTGACGTCGTAGTACTCGACCTTGAAGCGGCGCTCGCCGCCGCCGCGGATCGGCACGCGGTTGACCTTCGATTCGTGCGGCGCCCACTCGTCGAGGATCATCGCACCGTCCATCCACACCCGCACGCCATCGTCCGAGATGACCTGGAGAGTGTAGTCGCCTGGCGGGAGCGTCGTCGCGCCTTCGGCGACGAGCGCGAAGCGATCGCGCGGGACGCCGTCTTCGATTGCGCGGCCGGAGATGTAGTCGAGACGGTTGGTCGTGACCGTCTTGATCGGTGTGCCCGAGACGAGCTTCGCGAATCCGGCCGGCTGCTTGACGGGATCGGCGTCGTCGCCGTACTCGAAGAACCTGACGGTCCAGTCGATCGGCGCGAAGAAACGTGAGTAGCTGAACGTGTAGGGCTTCCCCGCCGGCGTCCGCGCGCCGCGTGGCGAGATCGACGTCGCCGCCGCGGTAATCGAGCGTCACGGTGAAGTCGAGCGGCGATGTCGTGCGTGGGCGTCACGACGATCTCGCCGGTACACCAGGCCGGCGTTGGGCGAGACCGTCGCGCCACGCACGCTGGCGAGCTTCCACTCACCCACCGGACCAAGGACACGCAAGCGTCAGCGGATTCTCATCGGATCGCCCTGCGGGCCAGAGCTTGGGCGACTTCCAGTCGTACGGGCCCCACTCGTCGACGATGATCCGCGCGCGGCCGCGCTGCCAGTCTTCCTTGATCATCGGGTCGATGCCGCCGGGGAGCCTGGCACGGTTCAGCGTAGTCGTAGTCCACCGGAATCCGCCGATCTGAATCGAGTGCGAGACCCGCATCGCCGGTTGCGCGTACCCCGACGTTCTCGAACACATTACGTTCGGCACTCACGTCCGCGGTGGCGCGAATGTCCAGTGCGGTCTTGTTGCCCTGGAATCTGTTGTCCTGAATGCGATAGCCGTGGCTCCTGGTATCCCGTGATTTCGGATAACCCCAATTCGGATCCTGTGTGGGATTCTGCCAGAGGCGAATGGCGGTCTCATCGCGGTCGAACAGGTTGTCGACAATCACGTTGTCCTGGCCGTGCTCGATGGCGATGGCTTCGGTGTTGCGGGCGAAGCGATTGCCGGACGAACGATCGAACCGTAACTGTAGCCGGCCCACACGCCATGCCAGCACTCGTCGATCCGGTTTCTCGAGAACGTGTTCCTGCTGAAGGTCGCCTCGATTCCGTTCGTGACGGCGTGACTGAAATCATTCAGCTGAAACAGATTGTCGTTCGACCCGCCCTGCCCGGTATCCATCGTCGACTGGCCGGCCCACAGGAACAGCCCGTCGCCGCCGTGCGTGATCGAGTTGTAGGCGACCATGTTCCGGCTCGACTGCTCGTACATGAGCAGCCCGGCAGAGTCCTGGCCGCGGTTGTAGAAGCCGTGGCTGTAGCCGCGCACGCACCAGTCGATCCGGTTGTGCATGATCGTGCTGTCGGTCGTGCGGTACAGTCCGACGCCGATGCCGGACAGGAACTGGAACGTGTTGTTCCAGATCTTCAGACGCCGACGATCGCGTGATCATCAGGCCGTTCTGCCCCTGCACGGCAGTGTTGTTATCGACCTCGGCGCCGGTCGCACTCGGCGAGGTAGATCGCGGCGCCCTGTTGTCAGCCATTCATCCTTGTCGTTCTGGTGATACGACATCCAGTCGACGAGGCTTTCCTTTTCGACGCCGCTGTAGAGTCGCGGCTTCCAGTTGTAGGACAGATCGTTCCGCGAGAGATGCAGATCGGGAGATCGTCGGGCAAGCATTCCGATCTTGTATCCGCGGATCACGGCGTTCTTGACAGTGACCGTGCGGCCGCCCTCGATGAGAATCCCGACGCCCGCGTAGCCGTCCGGGTCGGCGAGTTCGGGCCCACCCGCAAGGACCGCCCCGTTGAAGTCGACGGTGATGTTCTCACCGCGGATCGTGACGGCGGGTCGCGCAAGATCGGGCGACGCCGGGAGACGGTACGTGCCGGGCCGGATCGTGACCGATCGGTCGATAACCATCCCGGCCTCTAGCGGGACGAGCGCAGGGCTCTGGCCGACCGCGGCGAGAGCGGCCAGCACGCAGATCGTGCGAACGAGGAAAATCGTCACACGCCGAACGCTTCCGGCTCCCAGACGAGCCCAAGCTCCGACGGCGGCGCCATGAAACCGAGCAGCGCCGACGCCGCAACGACTGCAGGGCTGGCCAGATAACCCTCGCCGCCAAGGCCCATCCGGTTCTGCCAGTTGCGATTGAACGACGTGATGGCGCGCTGGCCCTTCGTGAGAGCGTCCGGCCCCTGGCCGAAGCACGGCCCGCACCACGACTGCCGGATGCCGCCGCCAACCGAGCGGAAGACCTCGGCGATCGATTCGCCCCCGAGCCGCGGATCCGGCCGCTCGATCTGACGACCCACGCCTCCGGATCCCGGGAAGATCGCGAGCTCGCGCTCGACCTTCCTGGCGCCGTGCTCGCGCGCCGCGCGGATGACGAGCGCCGCCTGTAGCAGGTCGTCATAACTGCCGTTCGTACACGAGCCGATCATCGCCTTGTCGAATGTGATGTGCTCGCGCGCCACTTCGTCGGCGGGGAACGCGTTTCCAGGGCTGAAGGGCTTGGCAATCATCGGCTGCACGACCGTGAGATCGACGCTCTCGTCTATCTCGTAGCTCGCGTCGGCACCCGGGGAAATGAGCGGATACGGCAGATCCGCGATGCCTTTGTGGCGATACCAGGCCGCGGTGATCTCGTCGGCCGCGAAGATGCCGTTCTGCGCCTCCGCTTCCGC
Organism: uncultured Acidobacteriota bacterium; assembly: GCA_963776315.1. Taxonomy (GTDB): domain Bacteria; phylum Acidobacteriota; class Vicinamibacteria; order Vicinamibacterales; family 2-12-FULL-66-21; genus DATBJJ01. Next base: position 105,786 of record CAVZMJ010000014.1, on the reverse strand, counting down.
CATCATGTTCGCGATCGTGTTGCGGTAGGCGATCGGCAGCTGCTTGTCGGCGTCGACGAGCTCGACCGACATGCCCTGCGACTGCTTCGCGCCCCACTGCCGCAGCAGTTCGAGCACGATGTCTTTCCCGCTGACCCAGGGCTGAAGGCGGCCGCGAAAGACGACTCGCCGCTGCTTCGCCAGCGTGAAGTAAATGTACCCCGTCGACCATCCGAACCCGAGCGTCGTCGAACCTACGCCGATCCCGACCGCGCCGTAGGCGCCATACGCGCGGCTGTGCGAGTCGGCGCCGGGAATGAACTGCCCCGGCATGACGAGTCCCTGCTCGGGAAAGTAGAAATGGAAGATGCCGTCGCCCGGCGTCGCGTAGTAGGGCTTCTCGATCTCGTGCAGCCGCGCGAACTCGCGGCCGATCGATGTCTGCTTGTTGTCGGCGTCGAGCCCGGTGAAGACGAAATGATCGTTGGCGATGGCCGCCTGGCGCGGATAGATCGAGCGGCCGCCGGTAATCTGATTGAAGGTGTGAATCGAGAACGGCGCCGTTCCGTCGGAGGCCGGGAGCAGGTCGGCGTATACGCGCAGCGTTGTGCCGGGCGTCAGATCTGCTGGCCTCATCTCCTTGTCAACCCGGTGCGCCCAGACGATCTGCTCGGTCGTCGTCATCCTCTCGGCGGCGTAGTGTTCCGCCCAATCGACAGACGGACGAGTGATCACCGACTTCCGGAACTCGCGACGGCCCACCTCGAAAATGCCTCCGCTCCGGCGAATCTCTTCTTCTTTTGGAGACAATGGCACCGGCTCGTAGGTCTTGCCTCGAGTGAGGTTCTTCAGCTGCCGCGACACCGGATCGAAGCTCAGCTCGTCGCCATCCTGCGCATCGGCGACGGCGTCCGGGCTCTGGACGACGTGGAGGCCGAGGTTGAAGCTGTTGCGACGGAAGATGTCGCCCATGTTCTGGCCGCAGACGATGACCATCTGCAGGCCGGCTTCTTCGGCGACGCCCTTGAGTCCGGCCGGGCTCATCTCGCGCGACGACCCGATCGCGAAACGGTCGCCCGCGATGACGAAGTTCTCGCCTCGATGCACCCGCGCGCGAAAATCGGGCATCAGGTAGCGGAACGATCCCGCCTTCCAGCGCTCGTCGAGCGTGTCGAGGCTCTCCGACACGCAATCGGTTGCCGGGGTGATCTGATCGGTGTCGATCGCGTCGAGCTTCCTGGCCAGCCTGGTTCCCGGCAGGTTCTTGGGATCCCAGAAAACGAGGGCGCGGCCGGTGATCAGCGCGGCGGCCGGCGCCTCGGGACTCTGCGCCGCGTCGTCTGCGGCAGGGTCCGGCGGCAACGTGCGGACCGTCACGCCCGGCTTCAGCCGAGCCGGTTCAATGGCGTGCATACACCGTCCAATGCTAGCAAAACCGGTCCCAATCAGGTCGTTTCCTGATCGTCGTCTTCCGGGGAGGGCACGAATCCCGTGCACCGGAGCACCGGCAGCGGAGGGTATTTCGTGAATCGACCGTCGGTGGCCGACAACCGGCACAGATAGAAGCGCGAGCCGCGGTCGTTGCGGATGACGAGCGCGTGTGCGCAGCGGGCGCATAGACCAGCATCTTGCTCCTCATTGCGGGAATCGTTCATGATGATGGCGTATGTTTACATCGGAAGCCACGACGCGGGGCGTTCGCGTGCAAATCCTCGCGCGGTACTCGCCGGAACGATCCCAGCCTGCGGGCAACAAGTGGTTCTTCCTCTACACCGTCACAATCGTCAACGAAAGCGCCGAAACCGTTCAGCTGCTCACCCGCCACTGGGTGGTCACTGACGGCGCCGGTCACATCGACGAGGTCCGCGGTCCTGGCGTCGTCGGGAAGCAGCCGACGCTCGCGCCGGGCGAATCGTTCGAGTACACGTCCGGTTGGCCGTTGCCCTCACCGTTCGGAGTCCTCCAGGGAACTTACCAGATGGTCACGGCGCTCGGCGAACACTTCGAGGCCAAGGTCGCCCCCGTCGCGCTGAGCGAACCCTACACCGTGCACTAGCCGGCACGGTCCGTGTTGTCCGTGGCTCTCACACGAAGCTGCAATCGAGACGCAGGCTCTGCTCCAGCCTGCGCAAGTAGTCCGCGCGCGGAATCTCCACTGCTCCGAACTGCTCGAGATGCGGCGTGACCCACTGCGTATCGAGCAAGGTGTAGCCTCGGGCGCGCAACCGGTCGACGAGCGCAACGAGAGCGACCTTCGACGCGTCGGTTTCCCGGTGAAACATCGATTCCCCGAAAAACGCGCCGCGCAGTGCCACCCCGTACAGCCCGCCGACGAGCCGGTCGCCGAGCCACGTCTCGACCGAGTGAGCAATCCCCTGTTCATGCAGCGCCGTGTAGCTTTCGACGATCTCGTCGTCTATCCAGCTGCCCGGATCCGTGGGATCCCGGTCGTCCGACGCGCAGGCGCGGATGACGTCGCCAAACGCGCGATCGACCTCGACGCGGAACCTGCCCTGCCGCGCCACGCGCGCCAACCGGCGCGGAAAGTGAACCGAGTCGAGCGGCAGGACACCCCTGGGGTCCGGGGAATACCACCGAATCTCGCCATCCGTCGCCATCGGAAACCACCCGCTGGCATACGCCCCGACCAGAAGCCGCGCGGGGATCATGCCTTCCGGGGACACTCAAACGGGACATTCAAGGTTGACTGTCCCCGCCTCGAACAAGCGCCAGCCGCAGTGCAAATCTGACACGATGAGCTTGGGTGGTTGGCACCTTTGCCGGGAAGGTGCCAGCCACCTTCGTTCGGAATTGACCACTCAATCGCACTGGAACCATCTGCCGGTGCTAGTACGCCACTTCTGCGCGGCCTGACTGCTTCGATGGTCGCAAGTTTCGCCACTTGATAGTCCCCGGGTGACTGTCACGCTTGAGTGTCCCGATTGAGTGTCCCCGCCTCGTCATTGGGTTCGCAGAGCAGTCATCGGGTCGATGCGTGTGGCGCGGCGGGCGGGAATCAGGCAACCGGCGACGGCGGCGCAGAAGAGCAGGACGGGGACGGCGATGAACGTACCCGGGTCGTGAGCCGTGACGCCGAACAGCTGCGTCTCGAGGTAGCGCGCGAGCACGAAGGCGACGCCCAGCCCAAGCGCGACGCCGACGCCCACGAGCTTGAGGCCGTCGGACAGCACCAGACCCAACAGACTGCCCGGCGTCGCGCCGAGGGCGAACCGCAGGCCGAGCTCCTGCGTGCGCTCGGCAACCGAGTACGAGACGACGGCGTAGAGGCCGACGAGCGACAGCACGAGCGCCAGCGCCGCGAACACGCCGGAGAGAAACATCGTGAAGCGCTGCCGCGCAACGGCGTCGGACACGACGGCCCGCATCGTGCGGATCCGACCCGCGGGCTGATTGCCGTCGAGCTCGTGCACCGCCGCACGTGCCACGGAGGCATACCCCGCCGGATCGTCCGTCGTCCGCAACACCACGATCATCTGCGACGACGGCTCGACGTTCTGGTGCACGTAGACCTGCGGCCGAACCGCGCTGTCGAGCGCCGTGTGCCGTGTGTCGCCGACCACGCCCGCCACCGTGTACCACGGCGAGTCCTGATCGAAGTTCGTCAGCTTGAGCCGCCGGCCGAGCGGGCTCTCACCGGGAAAGACGGTGTCCGCCATCATCGAGTTGATAAGCAGCACGAGCGGACTGTCAGGCCCCGGTTGACGCGGCAGCTCGTCGCCAGCCACATGCGGAATGCCCATGGTCCTGAAGTAGTCCGCCGTCACCAACCGGAAGTCCGCGATGATCTCTTTCCCCGGCTCTGGCCGGGGACGCCCTTCGACGGTGATCTGCCGGAGATTCTCCGTCCCCCCGAGCGGCACGCTCGACGTCGCTGCAACTTTATCGACGCCCGGCACCGCCGACAGCCGCGTCACCAGCCGATCGAAGAACTCGGCCGGACGCTGGCCTGGATAAACCGTCCGCGGCAGCGCGATCTCCATTGTCAGCACGCCGTCGGCCTGGAACCCGGTATCGACGTTCAAGAGCCGCACGAACGTCTGAATCAGCAGGGACGCCAGAATGAGGAGCATCGCCGCGAGCGCGACTTCGACAACGACGAGTACGTTCCTGGTGCGATGGGCACGACGCGTGCCGATCGAGCCGCGGGCGCCCTCACGCAGGCCCTCGGACAGATCCACGCGTGCGGTCTGAACCGCAGGCACGACGCCAAACACGAGGCCCGTCAGAATCGAAACCGCCGCCGTGAACGCCACGACGCGCCAGTCGAGAACCGCCTCTGATACCGCCGGCGTGCCGGCCGGCAGCATGGTCAGCAGCGCCTGCAGCGCCCAGAATCCGATGAGGATGCCAAGAACACCGGCCGCGAGCGAGAGCAGCAGGCTTTCGATGAGCAGTTGCCGCAGGATCTGCCAGCGTTCCGCGCCAAGCGCGTAACGGACAGCGACTTCCCGCTGCCGAGAGGACGCTCGGACGAGCAGCAGATTGGCGACGTTGGCGCATGCAATGAGCAGCACGATCCCGACCGCCGTCAGGAGCACGACGAGCGGCGTCCGCACGCTGCCGACGAGCTGGTCGCGCAGCGGAATCACGCGCACCGTCCACCCGGCGTTCGAGGCCGGAAACTCCCGCGCAATGTCCGCCGCAATCGCCACGAGATCGGCTTCCGCGGCCTGCCGGCTCACGCCGCTCCGCAGCCGGCCGATGAGCGAGAAGCTCTTGCCCCCGCGGGTCCGCTGCAGCTCGGGCGACAGTCGGTCCAGGCTCCACACCTCCGGCATCGGTGCGTAGCCGAACCCGGTCGGCAATTCTCCTCCCGCGGGAAAGTGGAACCACGGTGGCATGACGCCGACAATGGTCGCCGGCTCGCCGTTCACGGAAATCGCCCGGCCGAGCACATCGACGGCACCGCCATAGCGGCGCTGCCACAGGCCGTGGCCGATCAGGATGACGCGTGCCTCGGAGCCGTCGGTCGCGGTGAAATCGCGGCCGTGAACCGGCTGCACGCCGAGCGTGGTGAGGAAATTCTGGCTGACCCGAACAGCGCCCACCCGCTCTGGATCGCCGCCGCCCGTCAGGTTGACGCGCTCTGCACGCAGCGACGCGAGCTGCTCGAACGTGGTGTTGCGACTGATGAAGTCGGTCACGTCCCCGGGCGAGGCCGGCAGCCGGTCGAAGCCGGCGCGCCGCTGGACCTCGGCGCTGAACTCCCACGGCATGACGAGACGGTCCGGGTCGGCGAACGGGAGCGGCCGCACGAGCACGGCGTCGACGACGCTGAAGATCGCGGCGTTAGCGCCGATACCGAGCGCAAGCGTGATGAGCGCGATGAGGGTGAACCCGGGCCTGAGCGCCAGAGCCCGCACTGCGGTCCTGATATCGTGCATTTGTGCCGGGCGCGTCTCGAGCGCCCCGTCGAGCCGAGCGGTAAGTGCCCTCGCCGCCAAGTCTCGCATGCGACCGAGGGAGGTGACGAGTATATCGTGGGCAGGTACGAATGGCGACTTTCGGTATGATGGTGGCGCTCTGAAACCGAAGCGTGAGCGGATTCCGCACACGCCCGACTCCATCCACCGTTGCGTTCGTGAGAGACAGGTCTTGAAACGATGCCGAAGTTGACCGTCGAGGGATTTGGAACTGTCGAGGTTGTGACCGGCAAGCGGCTCGTGCTCGCCATCGAGCAGGATGCCAAGGTCGACGTGCTGCACGCCTGCGGCGGCAACGCCCGCTGCACCACCTGCCGGGTAGAGTTCGTCGAGGGAGAGCCTGCGACGATGACGGCCGCGGAGCGACAGGTGCTCGCCGCCAAAGGCGCCACCGGCGTCCGACTGTCGTGTCAGATCCTCTGCGACCACGACATGACCGTTCGCGCTATCTCGCGGCTCACGGGGTCAGGCCGTCCCGATCCCGGGTCGACGCCGACCGAGGCCATCTCGCCGCCTCCGGAGTGGGGCCCGAAGTAACCACCGCCACACAGCGACGAGGAGGAACGGAAAACCTTTCACGAAGATTCGCGATCTTCGTGTGAGGTTGGCGTGACAGCGCGATTGGGCACGGCCACGGAGAACACGGTCAACACGGATCGTGGCTACGCGTACCTCTCCCGGATCCGCGGGATGAGGTAATCCCCGAACGCCGAGTCGAAGTCGTAGCGCGGCGCGAACCCCCAATCGCGCCGCGCCGCGCTGTCGTCCACATCCGCGGGCCACGAGTCGACGATGCTCTGCCGCTTGGCGTCGGTGTCCCAGGTGATCCGCGCGGCGGGGAACGACGAAACGACGACGGCGCGGATCTCTTCGGCGGAGGGATTGAACGCGCTGACGTTGTACGCCGTTCGCGTGAGGCGATCGGCCGGTACGGACGCGAGTTGCAACAGTGCTTCGACCCCGTCGGGCATCGCCATGAACGGGATTCGCGTGTCTGGACGCACGAAGCACGCGTACGGCTCGCCTTTCGCGGCGGCGTGCATCATCTCCGGCGCATAGTCGGACGTGCCGCCCGAAGGTACGGTCTGAGCCGAAATCAGCCCGGGAAATCGCACCGAGCGGAAGTCGACTCGCCCGCTCGCGTGTTCCGCCGCGAGCTGCTTGTAGTATCGCGCATAGTAGCGCCCGAGCTGCTCGCAATACAGCTTGTTGCAGCCGTACATCGTCGCCGGAAATGCCCATTCGTCTTCGCGGACACGGCCCGCGCGCGTCTTGGTCGCCAGATCCGGCAGCCCGTACGCGGCAATCGACGACGGGTACATGAACACGACCGGCCGCCCGTGTGATTCGGCCTCGCGCTGCGCGAACTCGAGCAGGTTGAGCGTGCCCTCGACGTTGACCTGGTGCGCCGTGACCGGCGTGAACTCTGCGCGCGTCGAGAGGAGCGCCGCGAGGTGAAACACCAGCTCCACCTGGAACTCGGCGAGGACGCGCTCGAGGACGCTCTTGTCGAGGATCGACCCCGTGATCTCGCGGTCGACCTTCGAGGCGATCGACGGTTCGAGGCGGGCGACGTCGAGCGTGACGACGGCCCGCGCGGACTGGCCGGCCAGCCGTTCGATGAGACCGTGTCCGATCTCGCCGCCGGCGCCGGTGATGAGCACCACGGGTTTGCGCACGCGGGAATTATACTGGAGCCGTCATGATCATCTGGCTCGTTCTCCAACTCGTCCTCGGGTTCGCTCCGGGACTCGCCCCGCAATCGCCGCCGCCATTCGACTTCGGCCGGACCATGCGCGTCGATTACATCCACACAGGCGGGCCTACTTCGGGCGAAACCGTCGCGCTCGATCGCGTCGTCAACGATGGCGCGTGGGCGGGAAGCCGCACGCAGTTCATCGACGCCACGAATCTCGGCAAGTACTTCTTCGACGTGCAGGACAAGGCGAGCGGCCGGGTGATCTACTCGCGCGGGTTCGCGTCGATCTTCGGTGAATGGGAGACGACGGCAGAGGTCAAGACCGTCCATCGGAGCTTCCACGAGTCGATGCGGTTCCCGTGGCCGACCCAACCCGTGCGCGTGACGCTCCAGAAGCGGCAGCCCGACAACCGGTTCGCGACGATCTGGTCAACGGAGATCGATCCCGGCGTCGCGCTTCGTGAACGCGGCGGCGCTCGCGGCGCACGCGGGCACCGTCTGGACCGTGTTCGAGAACGGGCCGGCCGCCGAAAAGGTCGACCTTCTGGTGATGGGCGAAGGCTATACCCGCGAGCAGCTGCCGAAGTTCCACAAGGATGTCGCGCGCCTCATCGATGCCCTGTTCGCCGAAGAGCCGTTCAAGAGCCGCAAGCGCGACTTCAACGTCCGGGCGCTCGATTTGCCGTCGGCCCAGAGCGGCGTGAACCGCCCGAACGCGGCCGTCTTCCGGCGGACGCCGCTGTCGGCCGAGTACAACATCTTCGACTCGGAGCGCTACGTCCTGACGCTCGACAATCGTGCGCTGCGCGATGCCGCCTCAGCGGCGCCGTACGAATTCATCGAAATCCTGGTCAACGAACACACCTACGGAGGCGGCGGTATCTTCAACGATCACGCGACCGCCTCGGTCGACAGCGCGTTTGCCGAGTACGTGTTCGTACACGAGTTCGGTCACCACTTCGCGGCGCTGGCCGACGAGTACTACACCTCTGATGTCGCGTATGAGGCCAGTCCAGGCAAGAAGCCCGAACCGTGGGAGCCGAACGTCACGGCGCTCGCCGATCCCGCCGCGCTCAAATGGCGCGACCTCGTCGCGACCGGCACGCCACTGCCCACGCCGTGGCAGAAAGACGAATTCGAGCGACAGAGCCGGTCTATTCAGGAGCGCCGACGCGCCATCCGCAAGCGGAACGCGCCCGAAGAAGAAATGGACGCGCTCTTTCGCGAAGAGCGTGCAGTGGGAAGAGAAGTTCCTCGGCGGGATGAAGTACTCGAAAACAATCGGCGCGTTCGAAGGTGCGTCGTACGAGGCGCGCGGGCTCTATCGCCCGGAAGCCGATTGCATCATGTTCACGCGCGATCGCGTCGGATTCTGCCGCGTCTGCCAGCGCGCGATCGGCCGGATCGTCGATCTGTACTCAAAATAGCGCCGTCGCGACGGAAGCGACGACCGCCAGCGCCGTGAGCATCAGGCATATCGCGGCGCCGAAGAGGTGATTCATCCGCTCCGGCTTCAACGGATCCAGCCAGACCCCCGCCAGGTATCCGCCCAGGAATCCTCCGGCGTGGGCGTAGTTGTCGACCCCAGGCAGGATGAATCCCATGATGCCGAGCGTGACCGCATACCCCATGGCCTCGCTTCGAACGATCGAGCTCCCACCGCGACGGCCGTAGTACACCAGCGCCCCCAGCAGCCCGAAGATCGAGGCCGACGCACCCACGGTCAGATACGCGCCCCGCAGGAACGGGATGGGCATCCAGCCCATGAGGAGCCCACCCAGACTGCTCAGCGTGAACCCCACCACGCCTGCCACGGTGTAGATGATGATCATTCGGCCCGGACCATAGATGTCGGCCGTCGCGGGTCCGAGCTGCCGCACCCAGAGCATGTTGAAGAGGATGTGCAGCACGCCGCCGTGCAGCCACGAAGCGCTGAGGACGGTCCACCACCGGCCATAGACGAAGACAGGCTGGGCGCCGGACGCCCCGAGCAGGACCTGGATGCGCCCGTCCGGCGCCAGCATCGTCAGCGGATTGCCCGTTCCCATGATGTTGCCGCCGAAGGCAACCGTGAGGGCGAGGCTGATGACGTAGAGAGCCGAGCACCCGTAGACGACGAGCGAGACGAAGCCGAGATCGTTGCCGAACGCGCGCAACATCGGGCCGAATCCCCAGAGCCCGGGATTGCGCCGCCCGCAGGAGTAGCAGGTGTCGTCGTTGACCCCGACGAGCGATCCACACGAGGCGCAGACAACGGAGCCGGTGGTCTGACGCTTGAACATCGGGCAAAAGCATATCATCAGGGGATCGGACGGCCGGCGCGGACGCCGTGCCGGTTTCGCGCACCACGCCATGCACGTGCTCGTGACAGGTGGCACCGGCTACGTCGGCCGGGCGATCGTTCGCACGCTCGCCCGCGAGGGACACACGCCGATCGTCTTTGCGCGCGCGGCGAGCCGCAGCGGTCTGCCCGGTCGCCTGATCGACGGCGACGTGCGCGACCGCGCGGCGATCGACCGCGCGGCTGAGGGCGTCGACGCCGTCTGCCACTCGGCGGCGCTCGTGAGCATCTGGCGTCCGCGCCGCGAAGACTTCGACGAGGTCAACGTCGGCGGCTTCCAGAACGTGATCGACGTGTGCCGCGCGCGTGGCCTCGCCAGGCTGCTCTACACGTCGTCCTTTCTGGCGCTGCCGCCGGCGGGTCATCAGGCGCAGATGGCCGCCAACGACTACCAGCGCACCAAGATCGCGGGGCTCGAGCTCGCGCGAGCGGCGGCCGCCAGCGGCGTGCCGATCGTGTCGATGCTGCCCGGCGTCATCTACGGACCGGGCGCGGCGACCGAGGGCAATCTCGTGGGCCGGCTCGTCCGCGATCACCTCGAGGGACGGCTGCCAGGCGTCATCGGCGCCGATCGTGAGTGGTCGTTCGCCTATATCGAGGACGTAGCGGCCGCGCACGTGGCGGCGCTGACCAAGGGGGACCCAGGCCGCGAGTATGCACTCGGCGGCGAGAACGTCCCGCAGATGCGCCTGTTCGAGGTCCTGCGCCGGATTCGCGGAACGTCCCTGCCCCGCCGCATCCCGTTCGGGATCGCCACGGCGCTCGCGTACGTCGAGGAGGCCCGTGCGACGCTCACTCGGCCGGCCGCCGCTCCTGACCCTCGGGGCCGTCGAGATTTTCCGCCACGATTGGCCGCTCGACAGCCGCCCGAGCGTCGAAGACCTGGGATACCGGATCACGCCCCTGGAGCGTGGCGTCCAGGCGCTGCTCGAGCTGAAATGACCTCCCCAGGGGACGACGAGCAGGCCCCGAACCCCCCGTCGCGCGCCAAGGTGCCAGCCACCTTCCGGGCGAAGGTGCCAGGCCTCTGGTCGACCCACCGGACCTAACCGGCGCCGGCAACCCCCGTCTAAGCAATCGGATGCCGCAAACGGACATCGCCACCGTCGCGCTGGCGAGAAGCGGAGACAGCGAAGCGTTTCGGACGCTCGTCGAGCGCCACAGCCGGGCTGTCTACCGGCTGGCGCACCGGATGACCGGCAATCCGTCGGACGCCGAGGACGTGGTGCAGGAGACGTTCCTCAAGGCCTACAAGCAACTGGGCCGCTTCGAATCGCGGGCAAACTTCAGCACCTGGCTGCACCGGATCGCCGTGAACTGCTCGATCGACCTGATTCGGTCCCGGCCGCACCGGGAAGCGGGGCACGACTCGGCGGACCTCGAGGCGATGGGCGGCCATGAGGGCGGTAAGGACGGCGGCGAAGAGAGCCGGCAACACACACCGGAGCGACTCATGTTGAGCACGGAAGTTCAGGAACGCATCAACACGGCGATGTCCACGTTGAGCCACCGGGAGCGCGCCGCGTTCGTCCTGCGGCACTTCGAGGGCAACTCGATCGAGGACATCAGCCGATCGCTCGGGCTCAAGACGAACGCGACGAAGCACAGCATCTTCCGCGCGGTGAGAAAGATGCGTGCCGCGCTCGAGCCGTTCGTCGCCACGGAAGAGAGTCGAGGATGACCGCTGACGGACAACACGGATACTGACAGGGCCATGAACACTCCACCTGACCGAAGACGAGCTCGTCCTTCACTACTACGGAGAACTGTCGACGGGTGAAGAGACGCGCGCCGCGGCGCACCTGACCTCGTGCGCGGACTGCCACGAGAACCTGCGGCGCCTGCAGCGCGTGCTGGCGGTCGTCGACGAGAGCGTGCTCTCCGGGCCAGAGTTGCCGGAGCATTTCGAGCGCACCGTGTGGGCGCGGCTCGAACCGAATCTCCATCGAGGCGAACGGCGGGTGGTGGTCGTGGTTCGTGCTGTCGCCCGGCCGTCTCGCGTGGATCGCAACCGTCGTCCTCCTCGTCGGCGCCGCGTTCATGGCCGGCCGGCTGCTGCCGCGGTCGCAGGATGGAGCGGTGCTCAACGCGAACGATCTCCGCCAGCGGATCCTGCTGGTCGATCTCGGCGACCATCTCGACCGGTCGCAGATGATGCTCGTCGAGATCGTCAGCGCCGACGACGAAAACGCCGTGGATATCTCGGATGAGCGCGCGCGCGCCGAGCAGCTGGTCGCCGCCAACCGCCTCTATCGCCAGACGGCGCTGGCAACCGGCGACCGCGGCATCGTCGATCTGCTCGATGAGCTCGAACGGGTGCTGGTGGATGTCGCGGCAAGTCCCGCGGAGCTGTCGCCGGAGCGGCTCGCCGAGGTGCGGGGTCGGATCGAGTCGAGAAGCCTGCTCTTCAAGGTTCGCGTCGTGTCCGCAGAGGTGCGGCAGCGGCAGAAATCAATCGTTCAATCGAGAGCGCAACAGCGCTCGTCCGTATGAATCCACGCAGCGCTCGTTGCCACAGCGCGCGTCAGTCCAAAGAGCACGACAGAGGAACTCTCACATGAAGCACACATTGTCGATTGCGTTTGTCGTCGGCCTGGCCATCGCCTCGCCGGCCGTCGCACAAGTCCCCGTAGCCGTTCCGGAAGGAGTGTCCGGCGCGGTACCGGTCAAGGTTCCCGCCGCGTCGCCCGGCCATCGCACCGCCGGCGTTGATGCCCCTCCCGGCGCCGATGCCAGTTGGTCAAGGGCCGGGCAGACCCGGCACGATTGGACTCGAGCCGGTCGGACCCGGCCCGATGAGACTCGAACTCTTCGGTCCCGGTCCGATTGAACCCGGCCCGATCGGCCCCGGCCCGATTGGACCTGCCCCAATCGGTATGGGCCCGATGGGTCCCGGGCCGATGGCGCCGATGGCACCCCTGGCACCGACCATGATGCTCGGTCTCGGTCCCCGGTACGACGCGCAGGATCGCGAAACCGAGCGGCAGGACCGCGAGCGCGAGCAGAAGGAGCGGGAACTCCAGCGAGCGCAATCGGAGCGCGATCGCGAGTCGTCTCTCTATGAGCAGGGCAACAACGCCCTCTACGAAGGCCGCTGGGACCGCGCGGTCACCTACTTCGCCAGGCTCGCCGATCTGAAGGGAACGCGCGCCGACTCGGCGCTCTACTGGAAGTCCTACGCGCAGAACCGGCTCGGGCAGCGCGCCGACGCGCTCTCGACCCTCTCCGAGCTGACCAAGGGCTATCCCAACAGCCGCTACCTCAAGGAAGCCCGCGCGCTCGAGGTCGAAGTCCGGGGAGCGGACCGGGCAGCCCGTGACTGCGCAGGCTGACGAGGAGCTGAAGATCTACGCGATGCAGTGCGCTCGCCAACAGCGACCCGGCGCAGGCCGTGCCCATGCTCGAGAAGCAACTGGCCGGCACCGGCTCGCCGCGGCTGAAGGGCCAGGCGCTCTTCGTGCTGGCGCAAATGAACAACCCGCGCGCCCGTGAGGTCCTTCTGAACATCGCCAAGGGCAGCTCGATTCCCGAGCTGCAGAGCAAGGCGATTCAGTACCTCGGCGCCAACGGCGGCCGCGAGAGCCGCGCCGCTCTCGCCGAGATCTATGCTTCGTCGACCGACGTCGACGTGAAGCGCCGCATCCTCCGTGCCTTCATGGCGGCCGGCGAGAAGGACCGGCTCCTGAACGCCGCGCAGACGGAACAGAATCCCGAGCTGCGCGCTGAGGCGGTCCGGCAGTTGGGCGCGATGGGCGCCAACGACGAGCTGTGGCAGATGTATCAGAAGGAAACGTCAATCGACGTCAAGCGGCAGATCCTGTCGGCGATGCAGGTCGGCGGCAACACCGCTCGAATGGTTGAAATCGCGAAGACCGAGAAAGACGCGGATCTGCGCCGGATCGCCGTGCGGAACCTCGGCGTGATGGGCGGACGCACCGCCGGCGACGCGCTGGTCGAGATCTACTCGGCCGAAAAGGACCCGGCGATCCGCCGCCAGGTGATCAACTCGCTCTTCCACGCAGGGCAACGCGACCGCGCTCGTCGCCCTGGCCCGCAAAGAACAGGACATGGCGATGAAGACGGAGATCGTCAAGCGGCTGTCGAACATGGACAACAAAGAGGCGCAGGCCTACATGCTGGAGCTGCTGAAGTAGGTCATCATGCCGACTGCTTACCGGCTCGTCGGATGCGCACTGCTCGCCGTCACGTCGCTCGCCGTCGGGCACCATCGCGGCGCAGCAGCCGCGAATCACCAACGGCCGCGTGGCTGCCCAGCCCGCGGGATCGCCGTTCGCGCAGTCGTTCCGCTCCCTCGTATCGAGCCAGGCCGACGTGGCCTGGTTCGGTTACGCGGTGCCGGTCGTCGACGGCGAACGCGTCATGTGCTGCTTCAGCGGCGACACCACCTGGGTCCAACGGGAACGTCGTGATGTCCGACGGCGGCGGGTGCTGCCGCGCGTGCCGGCTCGAGCCCTCGGCCGACGGCACGTCGATGGCGACGCGCGCGCCCGGAGCGGCGGGATCCGGCGCGGCCAGGAACGTCGTGCGGCTCGAAGGCTCCGAGCGGATGGTCGTCCTCTTTCGCGTGGCCGAGCGCGCGGTCGATCGGATCCGCGTCTTCTCGGAAGACTGCGAGCTCGACGCCGGAGGACGGACGGTCACATGGCTCGAAGGCGTTCGGCCGGCCGACAGCGTGGCGCTCCTCGAGTCGTTCGCGGTCGCCTGCGGATGGCCGTCGCGATCGCGTAACCGACGGCGCGATCTCGGCCATCGCGCTCCACGGCGACGCGGCCGCCGACGCCTCACTCGATCGGCTCGTCGCCGCGAATCAACCGGAAGCCGTGCGGAAGAAGGTCACGTTCTGGCTCGGCAACACGCGCGGCGCGCACGGGCTGGCGACGCTGAGGCGCGTGCTCAAGGACGATCCGAGCGGCGAAGTGCAGAAGGCCGCGGTCTTCGGCGTCTCGCAGAGCCGCGAGGCCAGTGCGCCGCGACGTCCTGCTCGGGCTCGCGCGAACCGACCCCAACCCGCGCATCCGCGGAGAGGCGATCTTCTGGCTCGGGCAGAAGGCCGGCCAGAAGGTCGCCGCCGCCATCACCGAGCGCATCGAGCAGGACCCTGACACGGAGGTCAAGAAGCGAGCCGTCTTCGCCCTCAGCCAGATGCCGAAGGACGAAGGCGTACCGCTGCTCATCAACGTCGCCCGGACCAACACGAATCCCGCCGTGCGCAAGCAGGCGATGTTCTGGCTCGGTCAGTCCAAGGATCCGCGCGCGGTCGAGTTCTTCGCTGAAATACTGAAGTAGGCTCAGGGCTCAGGACTCTAGGCTCAGGGCTTTGCCAAGATCTTCGAGTGTGCTCTCGAGGGTTTGCCTGAGCCCTGAGCCCTGAGCCCTGAGCCTTGAGCCCTGAGCCTGTCTCAATGCACCCCATGGCTCATCTGGAGCGATGACGGGTCGGCGCCGAGGCGGCGAATCGCGGTTTCCCACATCAGCTCCGGTTCGATGTCGAAGACGAGGTCGAGATCGATCTTCCCGATGAGCCACGCCGACTGCGCGAGCTCGGTGTCGAGCTGTCCGGGTCCCCAGCCGGCGTAGCCGGCGAGCACGCGCGCCCGCGGCGGCGGCGAGGCCGAGAGGACCCGCCGGAGCAGAACCGGAGAGGTCGACAAGAAGAGACCGTCGCAGATGGTGCGGTACTCGCGCTCCTCGGGCGGGTCGGCGAGCAGAATCCACCCGCGATCGGGCTCGACGGGGCCGCCGATGCAGAGCGGCAGCGCGTTGCCGTCGGCGACCGCCGGCTCCAGCTTCACCATGGTGCTGGCCGGCAGATCGGTCGGACGATTCAGCACCAGGCCGAACGCACCGTCGGCCATGTAGTCGCAGAGGAGCACCACCGCCCGGGCGAAGTTCGGGTCCTGCAGCTGCGGCATCGAGACGAGCAGGGTCGGCTGGAAAGACTCGGACATCGGCAATCACCCACGAAGTTTGGCTGCGGCCCAGGCGACGTGCTCCGCGACCAGCGGATCGCGGCAGGTCGGCGCATCGTGCGCCTCGAGCAGCGCGGCGCTCGCGGGCGCCCCGCTGTTGCCAACGGCGACGGCCAGGTTCCGCCGCAGCCGCGTCACGCCCGCCCGTTTCATCGCGCTCCCCTTCAGCAGCGCCCGCAACTCATCGTCGCTCCGCTGCCACAACTCGAGCAGCGAGGGCCCGTCGAGGCCGGCGCGCGGCAGCCACGCGACATCAGAGGACACGCCAGTCGACGGCGTGAGGTTCCAGGGGCAGACGTCCTGGCAGATGTCGCAGCCGTAGACGTGATGTCCGATGTCCTCGCGCGCCGCTTCCGGAATCCGACCCTTGAGCTCGATCGTCAGGTACGACAGGCACCTCGTCGCGTCCATCACGTGCGGTCTCGACGAGCGCGCCGGTCGGGCACGCGTCGAGACAGCGCGCGCACGTCCCGCACTGATCGAGCGCCGGAGCGTCGGGCTCGAGCGCGAGATTGGTGATGACGACCGACAGGAACACCCACGACCCGAGGTCTTCGTTGATGAGGCACGTGTTCTTGCCGATCCAGCCGATCCCCGCATACTGCGCGTAGACGCGCTCCTGGACGGGCCCCGTGTCGACGTACGCGCGTCCCTCGAAGTCCCTGCCGGCGCGCGCGCGCAGCCACTCGAGCAGCCGCTCCAGCCGTTCCTCGATGACGACGTGATAGTCGTCGCCCCACGCGTAGCGTGCGATCGACGCGCGATCCGCGTCTCCTGGCTCGTTCGAGTACGGGCGCTCGACGTTGTAGATCGTGGCCAGGACGATGACCGAACGCGCCGACGGCAGGACGGCCCGGACGTCGCGTCGCCGATCCGCCGATCGATGCAGATACTGCATCTCCCCGGCGTAAGCCGCGGTCCAGCCATTCGCGCAGGAACTCCAGCTCGGGGAACGACGCGACCGGCGCGATGCCGCAGAGGTCGAACCCGATGGCCGTCGCCTGGCGTTTGATCTCCGACGATGAGAGCAGCGTACTTACCCCTTCGCGAGCTGGCGCAGCACGTACGGCAGGATCCCGCCGTGACGAAACGCCACCAGCTCCTCCGGCGTGTCGATGCGCGCGATGGCCTGAATATCCCGCGACGTGCCGTCCTCGCCCGTCACGCGGACCGTCATGTCTCCCGACGGACGCAGCGAGTCGCCCATGCCGAGGACCTCGTAGGTCTCCCGGCCCGTCAGCTTCAGGGTCGACGCATTCTCTCCCGTCCGGAAACACATCGGCAGCACGCCCATGTTCACGAGGTTGCTGCGATGGATGCGCTCGAAGCTCTCGGCGAGGACCGCCTTGACGCCGAGCAGCAGCGTGCCCTTCGCCGCCCAGTCCCGCGACGAGCCTGACCCGTACTCCTTGCCCGCGATGACGAGCAGCGGCACGCCGGCGGACTGATAGCGCATCGAGGCGTCGTAGATCGTCATCACCTCGTCCTGCGGGAAGCAGCGTCGTCCAGCCGCCCTCGGTCCCCGGCGCGAGCTGATTGCGCAGCCGGATGTTGGCGAACGTGCCGCGCATCATGACCTCGTGATTGCCGCGCCGCGCGCCGTACGAGTTGAAGTCGGCCGGCGTCACGCCCTTGCCGATCAGATACTTTCCCGCCGGGCTGTCCGCTGGAATCGACCCGGCCGGCGAGATGTGATCGGTCGTGACGCTGTCGCCGAGCACCGCGAGCACGCGCGCGCCGCGAATATCGGCCGGCGGCGCCGGCTCGTGCGTCAGGTTCTCGAAGAACGGCGGGTTGCGGATGTAGGTCGAATCGTCCGACCAGTCGAAGCGCTCGCCGGTCGGCACCGGCAGCGATCGCCAGCGGTCGTCGCCGTCGAACACGTGCGCGTACTTGTCGCGGAACATCTCCGACCGCACGGCGCGCAGCATCGTCTCCTGGATCTCGCGCTCGGGCGGCCAGATGTCCTTGAGATACACCGGCTGCCCCTGCGGATCGTGCCCCAGCGGCTCGGACGTCAGGTCGATCTGCATCTTGCCGGCGAGCGCGTAGGCGACGACGAGCGGCGGCGACGCCAGATAGTTGGCGCGCACCTGCGACTGGATGCGGCCCTCGAAGTTGCGGTTGCCGCTCAGCACCGAGGCGACGACCAGGTTCTGGTCCTTGACGATCTTCGACACCGGCCTCCGGCAGCGGCCCGCTGTTGCCGATGCACGTCGTGCAGCCGTAGCCGACGATGTTGAAGCCGAGCTCGGCGAGGTACTCGAGCAGGCCCGCAGCCTTGTAGTACTCGGTGACGATGAGCGAGCCAGGCGCCAGGCTGGTCTTGACCCACGGCTTGGTCTTGAGGCCGCGCTTGACGGCGTTCCTCGCCAGGAGGCCGGCGCCGATCATGACGCTCGGGTTCGACGTGTTCGTGCAGCTCGTGATCGCGGCCACGACCACCGACCCGTGGCTGAGTCCCTCGAGCCCGGGCGGCACGGCGGCGGGTGCCGCGACTGCCGCGGTGCCGGACGCGACACTCGCCGCGGCCGAGACCGCAGGCGCGGGCGCCGCCTTCGGCTTGCGCTCGGTCAGCATCACCTCGAGCGCCTGCTCGAACTTGACCTTGGCCTGCCGCAGCGACACGCGATCCTGCGGGCGCTTGGGCCCGGCAAGGCTGGGCTCGACCGTGGACAGGTCGAGCTCGACGGTCGACGTGTAGACCGGCTCCGGCGAGTCCTCCGTGCGGAAGAGCCCCTGCTCCTTCGCGTACGCCTCGACCAGCCGGATGTCCGCATCGTCGCGGCCGGTGAGCCGCAGATAGTCGAGCGTCATGTCGTCGATCGGACAGATCGCGATCGTCGCCCCGTACTCCGGCGACATGTTGCCGAGCGTCGCGCGATCGGCGATCGTCAGGAACTCCAGGCCCGGGCCGAAGAACTCGACGAACTTGCCGACCACGCCGAGCTTGCGCAGCTTCTCGGTGATCGTCAGCACGAGGTCGGTGGCCGTCGCGCCCTCCGGCAGACGATCGACGAGTCGGAAGCCGATGACTTCCGGGATGAGCATCGAGATGGGCTGCCCGAGCATCGCCGCCTCGGCCTCGATGCCGCCGACGCCCCACCCCACGACGCCGAGGCCGTTGACCATCGTCGTGTGCGAGTCGGTGCCGACGAGCGTATCGGGGTACGCGAGCAGCCGTCCGTCGACCTGTTCCTTGAAGATGACGCGCGCGAGGTACTCGAGATTGACCTGGTGCACGATGCCGGTGTCGGGCGGAACGACGCGGAAGTTCTGGAACGCGTCCTGACCCCAGCGGAGGAAGGTGTAGCGCTCGCGGTTCCTGGTGAACTCGAGTCGCGCGTTGAGGTCGGCGGCGTTGGCCTCGGTGTAGTGATCGACCTGCACCGAGTGATCGATGACGAGCTCGACCGGCTGCAGCGGATTGACCTTCTTGCGGATCGCCCCCGAGCCGCAGGATGCCGTCGCGCATCGCCGCCAGATCGACGACCGCCGGCACGCCGGTGAAGTCCTGCAGCAGGACGCGGGCAGGCGTGAACGCGATCTCCTTCTGAACCTTCGACGTCACGTCCCAGCCGGCGAGGGCCTGGATGTCCTCCGGGTCGACGAACCGGGCATCTTCGCGGCGCAGCAGGTTCTCGAGCAGGATCTTGAGCGAGAACGGCAGACGCCCGATCGACGGGAAGCCGGACTTCTCGAGCGCCCGCAGGCTGAAGATGTCAAAGGTCTGTCCGCCGACGGTCAGCGGAGTCCGTGTGCCGAACGAATTGTTGGAGCCCATCCTTTAATCATTCTCCACAGCGGCGTGTGTGTTCAAGGGGCGAACGTGACCACGGACAACACGGAACCCCGATCACCTTCACCGGCGCCGCGCCAGGAACGCGCGGACCACATCCGCCGGGTCGCGGCGATCGGTGTCGACGGCACGGTTCATCTCGCGCATATCCGAGACCGACACCCGTCCGGCGAGCGCACTCGAGGCCGTCGCGGACCTCGGGATGCGCCAGCAGCGTCGCGCTCCGCGCGACGGCGACGGCGTCGTAGGGCGGAAAATAGCGGCGGTTGTCCTCGAGCATGACGAGCCCATAGGCGTCGATCAGGCCGCTGGTGGCGTCGCCCGCCACGAGATCGACCTGCCCGTCCGCCAGCGCCCGATAGATGAGCGACAGGTCCATCGCCCGTCGGCGGCGCGCGAAACGTCAGCCCGTACGTCTTCGCCAGGCCCGGATAGCCGTCCTCGCGCTGCAGGAACTCGTAGCCGAAGCCCGCCTGCCACCCGGCGGTGTGCGCCGACGCGTCGGCGATGGTCTTCAACCGCAGCCGTTCGGCATCGGCCGCCCGCACGAGGATCGCAAAGGTGTTCTCGAACCCCAGCGGATCGAGGACCGTCAGGCCGGCGTCCGCGTAGCGGCGGCGGACCGCGTCGAGAACGCGTCGCGAATCGGTCTCGGGCGGCTGCCGGAAGATGGCGGTGAGCGCCGTGCCCGTGTACTCGACGTAGCACGTCGATGTCGCCGGCGCGAATGGCGCGATCGCAGATGAACGTGCCGCCGAGATTCAGTCGACGCTCGACGAGAACGCCGCGCGATTCGAGCGTCTGCGCCAGCAGCTCGCCGAGCAGGATCTGCTCGGTGAAGTTCTTCGACCCGACGCGAATCGGCGTCTCGGATCGCAGGCTGACGACGACAGCGGCGGCCACAGCGACGAGCACGGACGCGACCACCAGAACTGGAACCCACGTCCTGCGCCGCGGACCGCCGCTGAGCCGGGCGCGCACCGCGCGTTCCGCGAGCGTCAGCCCGCCGTCGAGCGACAGCGCCAGCACCGCGGACGGTATCGCGCCGGCGAGGATGACGGTCGGATCGACCATCGACAGGCCGCGGAAGATGTACTCCCCGAGTCCCGCCCGCGCCAACCGCGGCGGCAATCGTCGCGGTGCCGACGCCAATGACCGCGGCGACGCGAATGCCCGCGACGATCGACGGCAGCGCGAGCGGCAGCTGCACCTGCCGGAGCAGCTGCCGCGGCGTCATGCCGAGCGCCGTGCCGGCCTCGACGAGCGCCGGGTCGACCGATCGAATGCCGGCAATCGTGGTCCGCACGATCGGCAGCAGCGCGTAGACGATGAGCACGGTGATCGCCACGCGCGCGCCGAGGCCGCCGATGAGCGGCAGCGGCAGCAGGAAGCCGAACATCGCCAGGCTCGGCACGGTCTGCGCCGCGTTGACCAGCCAGACGATCGGCGCCCCGAGCGCGGGCCGCCGCGCCGCGAGAATGCCGAGGGGCACGCCGATCGCGACCGCGACGATGGTCGACACCGCCACGAGGAAGAGGTGCTGGAGCAGCAGCGCGCCGAACTCGGCGCGGTGCGACGCCCAGAACTGGAGCACGCTCACGGGTGGACCCGCCCCTGCAGCGCCGACGCGGCCTCGACGAGCGGCGCGAGCATCGCGCGCACGCGCGTGTCGGTGCTCTTCGCGATCGCGGCCGGCGGGTCGAGCGCCACGAGCACGCCGTCGGCGAGCACGCCGATCCTCGAGGCCAGCGACAGCGCTTCACCCATGTCGTGCGTGACGATGACGATCGTCTTGCGGACCGCGGACTGGATGCGCCGGAACTCGCCGTGCAGCTCGCTGCGCGTGACGGGATCGAGCGCGCCGAACGGCTCGTCCATCAGGAGAATCGGCGGATCGGCGGCGAGCGCGCGCGCCACGCCGACGCGCTGGCGCTGGCCGCCCGACAGCTGCTCCGGCCGTCGCGCGGCGAACTCGTCGGCGGGCAGGCCGACGAGCGCCAGCACGCCGTCACCCGCGCGCCGATTCGCGCCTCGTCCCAGCCGAGCAGCCGCGGCACGACGGCGACGTTGTCGCGAACGGTCAGGTGCGGAAAGAGCCCGACGTCCTGGAGGACGTAGCCGATGTGGCGCCGGAGATCGAACGGGTCCCACGCCGCGACGGCCCGGCCGCGCACGACCACCTCGCCCGCGTCCGGCACGAGCAGTCGGTTGATCAGCTTGAGGATGGTGCTCTTGCCGGCGCCGCTCCGCCCGACGAGCGCGAGCGTCTCGCCCTGCTCGACCTCGAGGTCGAGACCTTGCAGGACGTGGGTGTCGCCCCGCTTGAGTCGAACACCGCGGAAGGCGATTTCGCTCACATGTCAGAAGGTATAGATCAGCGAACCGCCGACGACCGGCACCACGCGCTGTGCGTCCTTGAAGTCGAACCCGCCGTCGCGAATCGAGATGCCGACTTCACCGCGCACGCCAAACCGCCGGCCGCCCTGGCCGAACCACCATTTCAGTCCGGCGCCGGCGTGATACTCGACGCCCTCCTCGACGAGGGCATCGTCCTCGTGCAGTTCGCGCAGGTAGCCGGCGCCGCCGAACACGAACGGCACTGCTCGTCCGCCGCGCGAGAACTGCCAGACGACCGAGCCGTCGAACACGTACTGGCTCAACGTCTCCTCGATGGTCGTATCGGGGGCGTTTTCGACGTCGCCGCTCACCCGCACCTCGTACACCGGCCGGGTGAACCGAACGCCGCCCTCGACGACGATGGCGGGCGTCACGACGAAGCCAATCCGCGCCTGCACGCCAAACGCCTGGCGGACCTCGTTGTCGGTCGTGAACAGGTCGAAGCCGGACGATCCGCTGTTCGGCGTCAGCTCGGCGTTGCTCTCGCCGAGCTCATAGCCGCCGACGAACACGCCGCCGCCGCTCACCTCCAACCTGCCGGTCGCGGGCCGCCGATTGCGCCAGTGCGGGCGTCACGGCACCGAGGGAAGCCAGAAAGAACGCGAAACCGCACGCGCGCACCTTCTGACGCTGGCCGGCCGGCTCACTTCGCGGTCACCTTGATCTCGATGTCCCTCGCACCGCCGCCGCGCGGCACGGCGACGACCCGCTCGTAGAACGTCACGCGAAAGTCGAGGTCGACATCGAAGTCGTCGTCGAAGAAGCTGTTGACGTCGCCATCGTCGAGCGGTTCGGCGCGCAGGACGTGCGGCCCGGGCTCGAGCCCGGCGATGACGAAGTCGCCGTTCTCGGTCAGCGTGAAGCCGCCGACGAGCTTGCCCGTCTTCGGGCTGAACGCCACGACGTGCGCGCCCTGGACGCCTCGACCGCCCTTGGTCACGCGCCCGCTGATGCTGCCGAACTCTCTCGAGAACGTCGTCGTCCCGTAGATGTCGGAGATGCCGGCGATGTCGTCCGCCTTGAGCGACCGATCGGCGATGTTGCCGCGGGTGAACGCGATTGGGAACATCACGGCCTCGGCGGCGATGACCCGTCGGCCGCCGCCGATGAGCTCGGTCTCGCCGAGCGCCGAATGCGACAGGCCGAGCAGATGCCCGATCTCGTGCACAGCGATCGACTCGACGTCGTAGCGATCCGTTCCGCCGCCGTCGGCGGTCGACCAGGGAAAGATCGTGTTGAAGTAGATGTCCGACTCGAGGATGCGCCCGTCGGTCTCGTCGACGGTGAACGTCGTGGCGGCGAGGGTGCGATCCTGGCCGGGCTGACTGAGGTAGCCGATCACGTTCGCGCCGTCCTCGACAAACGGCCGCGCCTGCACGAACCCGACGAACGTCGATGAGGTCTGCGTGTTCTCGACCGCGTGCCATGTGCCGAAGGCGCGCGTCACGGCGGCCTGGAACTGCTGCACGGTGACGCCGGCGACTGACGCGTCGGTCACGAAGTATCGGATGGGAAACTGGCGCCACCGCAGGCTCTCGGTCCGATTGCCGACGCGAGTGCCGAGCTTGAGGTATGCCCCGACGGGAGCAGCAAGGACGAGGGCCAGGACCGTGGCGATCACCACCGTGCGCGAACGCCGCCTCATTTCGCCCCTTTGCGTGTCGACGCCATCGCTTCGCGGACACGCGCGCCGAACGCGTCGAACGCCAGCGGGCGGCGATCGATGGAGCCGCGCTTGACTGGCTGTGGCTCGCCAGCGGCCGGCTCGGAGACCTCACCGGCAATCACCGGCGGCGGCACGACCATCCGCTGCCCCGTGCGTGGATCCACCTTGACGCGGAACACGCCCTGATTGAGGCCGAAGACGTCGGGCAGGCTCTCGCCGGGCGCGCCATTCGACTTGAGGAACAGCACCGCCTCGTCGCCGCGCGCAAAGACCGGTGCGCCGACGACGACGCTGCGATAGCGCCCGAGTCGTCCGCCGGGCACCTTGAAGGTGATCGTCTCTTCCGATCCGCCCTTCAGATACGAGACGACTTCGGCGGTGACGACGCTGTCGATCCAGCGACGGCCGTCCGCCCACTCCGGACGCACGTCGACGACGCGCGCGTACGCGATGATCTCGGAGCCGCCGACGATCTCGCTGAACTCCGCAGGCACGAGCACCGTCGCGCTCGCGAGTGATGTGACGAGACTGACGCAACAAAAGGAATGACGCGACCCATGTGAGCAGTCTACCCCAAACGCTGCGCGCCATTCCGCGCGGCGACCGCCATGACGGCCTCCGCCGCGCGGCGGCTCGCACCCGGCGTGCCGAGCTTCGCCCTGACGCTTCGCAACTCGGCCCGCATGGCGTCCGCACGTCGAGGATCCTCGAGGAGTGCCAGTGCGTGGTTCGCGACCGCGTCGGGCGTGAAGTCATCCTGCATGAGTTCGGGCACGACCTGACGACCCGCGACGAGATTCGCCATCGCAAACGTGTTCACCTGGACGAACGGGCGGCCGAGCCGATACGTGATCGGCGAGACCCGGTAGACGACGACCATCGGGCACTCCCGCAGTGCCGCCTGCACGGTCACCGTTCCAGACGCGAGGAGCGCCACGTCCGCTGCGCCGAGCACGTCGTCGGTCGCGTTTGCGATCACGGAGATTGCCGGACCGGCGGCATCGATGCCGCCCCCGATGCCAACCCCGATGTCAATGAAGAGGTCGTCGGGCAGATGAGGGGCGCGCGCGAGGAGGAACTGCGTCGCAGGAGACCGTGCGTGAATGATCCGCACGGCATCGAGCAGGCCTGGCAGGATCGCGCGCACCTCGTTGATGCGGCTCCCGGGCAACAGCGCCACCACGGGCCTCGCCGGGTCGAGGCCCAGCCCGATGAGAAACGAGTCGCGCGGCTGGGGGATCTCCTCGACGTCGAGCAACGGGTGCCCCACCCACTCGGCTGGGACTCCGGCGCGCCGGTAGATTTCTTCCTCGAACGGAAAGATGACGAGCACGCGATCGGCGATGCGCTGCATGGTCTTCATCCGTCCCGGGCGCCAGGCCCACAGCTGTGGGCTGATGTAGTAGACGACCGGCACGCCGAGCCGGCGCATCGCGTGCGCCAGGCGGAAGTTGAAGTCGGGGAAATCGATCGCCACGAATACGTCCGGCCTGTCGGCCTCCGCATGGGCCAGGAGCCGGCGGTAGATGGCGTACGTGCGGGGCAGCACGCGAGCTACCTCCAGGAGGCCGGTCACCGAGAGGCCCTGAAAGTCGGCAACCAGGCTTGCGCCGGCGCTGCGAAGCCGCTCGCTGCCAAAACCGGTGATGACCGTGGAGGGATCGATCTGGAGAAGCTCGCGGGCCAGCACGCCGGCGTACAAGTCCCCGGACGGCTCGCCGCAGGAAATCAGGACGCGCATGCTTCTGGTAGCCGAACGTCCGTTTGCCGCCGCTCTAGCTGGGCCTCGTGAACAGATCCCCGGCCAGCGGCACGTTGTATTCGAAGGTCCGCACGCGGCGCGTGAGCACCGGGAGTCCTCCAGCCTGGACGACGGCGGCGAACGCCACCTGGAGACCGTTGACGTTTCGGTACTCGGAGAACTGCTCTTCCACAGTCGTTCGCCCGGCTGCCCCTGCCGGCGCGTCGTATCGCTGGGCACGAATCAGGTCCGTCGCGGGGTCGAACAGCAGGACGACCGACTGCATCGCGCCGCCACCAACGCCGATAGCCGTCAGGCTGCGCCCCCGCTCGAGGACGTCCGGAAGACGCGTCGCGGGTACCTTGCCGTCGGCCAGCGCCAGCAGGAGCCCGATGACGTCCCGCTGCACGGTACCTACGCATCTGATCGGCCTCGGCGGCAGGAGCGGATCGGATGCCGCGTTCGTCCTGCACCCAGCACTCCCCGCCGCTGAATACGCGGACGACGGGACCCGATGCGGTCTTCGCGTCGACGCGGAATGAGCCGGGGTACTGTATGTACGAGGTGGTGTCGAACGTCGCGGGACCGCCAGTGCCCCCAACCATCTTACTTTCAGCCCCGAAAAGATAGGTCGTTGCGGTCGCTTTGACGGTTCGGATCGACCGCAGCTTGTCGACTCCGCCCTTGGCCTTGACGGCTCGCGCGATCACCTCGCGAACCGACTCGGGCGCCGGGCTCGAGGCCTGGACGTCTCGCGCTGTGACGGGAACCCGAGAAGAGGGTGACGTCGATTTGAACGCGGCCGGCTGATAGCGGTTGGCGGGCGGACCGTGCCGCTTGAGATCGGCCGAACCGAGATCCAGATCGGCAAGAGCGATTCGCTCGTAACTGATCGAAGCCTGCCCCCGCGAGCTGCTTCGCGAACACGGATGCGTCGCCGACGAGCACAATCGACAGGCGATCCGGCCGGAGGTACTCCCGCGCGACGCGCTGGATGTCATCCGGCGTGATGGCGTTGACGCGCTCGCGGTAGGTCTGCAGCTCGTTCAGGTCGAGCCCGTAAAACACCGCATTGAGCACCTGCAGCGCGATGGCGCTGGGGGTCTCGATGGTGAGCGGAAAACTGCCGGTGAGATACGCCTGCGCATCGGCAAGCT
This sequence comes from uncultured Acidobacteriota bacterium, assembly GCA_963776315.1. Lineage (GTDB taxonomy): Bacteria > Acidobacteriota > Vicinamibacteria > Vicinamibacterales > 2-12-FULL-66-21 > DATBJJ01. The sequence continues at coordinate 79,573 of CAVZMJ010000014.1, read as the reverse complement.
CCGGCTCCTGCACGCGCGTGCGCTGCAGGCGCCAGAACTCTTCCACGATCAGTCGCAGGGCTTCGCCGGTCACTTCCGAGCGGGTATCCGTATCGGCAACGATGTTGCCCGAATCCTTGAGGGCATTGACGTCTGCCGACGCGCCATACGTCAGTCCGCGATCCGATCGCAGCACGCGGTGCAGCCGGTTGCCGCCTTCGCCGCCGAGGATGTTGATCGCAAGATCGAGCGCGAGGTAGTCCTTGTGGCGGCGCGGAAGACCGACGTTGCCGACGCGGATCTCGGTCTGGACCGCGCCGGGCCGGTCGATGACGACAACACGCCGTGTCGGCGGTGGCGGATCCACGGATCTCGGCGCCGTCGCCTCGGATTTTTCCCACGTGCCGAACGCCCGCTCGGCGCCCGCAAAGGCCTCTTCGTGGCTGACATCCCCGACGATCGCGAGAATCGCGTTGTTGGCGCCGAACCAGGCCTTGTGGAACGCGACGAGATCGGCGCGGGTGATGCTCGAGATCGAATCCGGCGTGCCCGAGTCGGGGCGGCCGTAGGGATGGAAGCCGTACACCAGACGGTCGAAGACCATCCCGGCGATGTAGTCCGGGTCCTCGTACCCGACTTTGAGGCCTGACAGGATCTGTTGACGCTGCCGTTCGAGCTCTTCCGGCGCGAACTTGGGGTTTCTCGCGAGGTCCGACACCATGTCGAGCCCGAAGCCGAAGCTGTCCTTCAGCACGATCGCGTTGATAAAAGAGAGGTCGCTGCCCGCGCCGGTGCCGATGAGGCCGCCAATCGAATCGATCGCCGTCGCGATCTGCTCGGCGTCCTTCGTGGCCGTGCCCTGATCGAGGAGCGCCGCGACGAGCGTGGCCACGCCGGACTTGTCCGCCGGGTCCTGTGCGCCGCCAGCGCGAATAATCAGGCGAAGGCTGACGGCCGGCTGCTCGTGGTGTGCGACGGCGATCACCTGGAGGCCATTGGACAGCGTCCTGATCTGGTAAGGGGGAAACTTGACGTCGCGAGCGGCCAGCGGCGCGGGCGCCGATTCCGATGGCCAATCCTTGACCTGTGCCTGTGCCGCGGCGGCGTGTGTCGCGGCGACGGCGAGCATGATGATGGAAGTGCGAATGCGACGGGTCACTGCGGCAGCTCCCTGCCGCTTCCCGACCCCTTCGGCATGAGGGTGATGACCAGCCGGTTTTCCGGCGTGAAGTACTTCTGCGCGACGCGCTGCACTTCGGCGGCGGTCATGTTCTGGAAAATGTCGAACTCGCCGTCCGCCGTCGTGATGTCGTTGTGGATCACGGCGGCGTGAGCCAGAACCCCGGCCTTGTCCTTGTCGGATTCCCGGATCAGGATGTAGTCGCGCGTGAACTGGTTCTTCGCCTGCTGCAGCTCCGCAGGCGTGATGGGCTCGGTCTTCATGCGGTCGAGCTCGGCGATGAGGGCGTTGATGGCTTCTTCCGGCTTCCGTCCCCGCTGCACGATCGCCACAGCGTAGAAGAGGTTCGGATCCTCGATGAGATTCCCCTGCCCGAATGCGGCCAGTGCGAGCTGCTTCTCGTAGACCATCGAACGATAAATCCTGGAGCTCTGGCCGTCTGAGAGCACCTTCGATGCGACGTGCAACGGATACGAGTCAGGGTGCCCGTCGAACGTGATGTGGTGCGCCACGACCACGGCCGGGAGCGGCACGTTCTCCTCGATCACGACGCGCCGCTCTTTGGTCTGCGGCGGCTCGACGGGAATGTCCCGCGGCACCCGCTTGGTCGCCTTCGGCACACGGCCCATGTACTTGGTGACCAGATCCATCGCTTCTTTCGGATCGAAGTCGCCGACGAGCACGAGCGTCGCGTTCTCGGGCACGTAGTAGGTCTTGAAGAAATCGCGCACGTCGTCGATCGACGCCGCCTCGAGGTCGGCCATGCTGCCAATCGTCGGGTGCTTGTAGGGATGCGTGGTGAACGCCTGGTCGTAGATGATCTCGTTCAGCTTGCCGTACGGCTGGTTCTCGACGCGCATCCGGCGCTCTTCCTTGACCACCTCGCGTTCGGTCTCGAAGACCTTCTCGTCGATGCGCAGCGTCGCCATCCGATCAGCCTCGAGCCATAGCACCATCGGCAGGTACTGCGCCGGCGTCGTCTCCCAGAAGACGGTCGCGTCCTCGTTTGTGGAGGCGTTGCTCTGTCCGCCGATGCTCGAGATGCGGGAGGGATGGCCCTCGGGCTCGACGTTCTTTGACCCCTTGAACATCATGTGCTCGAAGAGGTGGGCGAACCCGGTGCGGCCCTTCTTCTCGTTTTTCGAACCCACGTGATACCAGAGCTCGGTATGCACGATCGGCGTCGAATGATCCTCGAGTAGCACGACCTTGAGGCCGTTCTCGAGCGTCGTCATCTTGTAGTCGAGTTTGGGAGGCCGCACGGAGGCCTGGGGCGCTGACGCGATCGCGATCCAACCCGCGAGCGCCAGCAGCGCGAGCGCGGTCCGGGAACGTCGGTTCCGGCCGAAAATGGTGGAATTCATGAAGACTTCGATTATGGCATATCCTCCAGCTCCCGGATTCGCCGCTCGAGGTCGGCGACGACCTTCTTGAGCTGCGGCAGCTTGCGGAACACGGCCGACGCGCGCAGCCAGTCGCGGTTGGAAATGGCGGGATATCCCGAGATGAACGCGCCCGCGTCGACCGAGCTCGGGATGCCGGTCTGCGCCGTCGCCACCACGCCTTTGCCGATCGTGATGTGCCCGGCGACCCCCACCTGCCCGGCCAGTGTCACATCGTCTTCAATCGTCACACTGCCCGCCACACCCACCTGTGCGGCGAGCAGGACGTTGCGGCCGATCGTGACGCCGTGCGCCACCTGCACCAGGTTGTCGATCTTCGTACCCGCGCCGATTCGGGTCTCGCCGACGGCAGGACGATCGACCGCCGAGTTGGCGCCAATCTCGACGTCATCCTCGATGACGAGGCCGCCGAGCTGAGGAATCTTGTGATGCGTCCCGTCGGGGCGGCGCGCGAAGCCGAAGCCGTCGCTCCCGATGACCGCGCCGTCCTGCAGAATCACACGGTGTCCGAGACGGATGCGCTCACGAATCGAGACGCGGGCGTGCAGCACACAGTCTTCGCCGATCTCGACCTGTCGACCGATCACGACGTGGGCGTGCACGATGCAACGGGCGCCAATTCGCGTGCCGTCGCCAATCACGGCGAAGGGTCCGACTGACACGCCGGCACCCAGGCTCACATCCTGACCGACCGCGGCCGTCGGATGAACGCCCGCCGGCGGCCGCCACGGATCGGCAAAGAGCTCGACCGCGCGCGCAAACGCCAGATACGGATGACGCGCCCTGAGCATCGCGCACGGCGCGGCGTCAGCCGTCTCGCCCAGAATGACCGCCGATGCGCGCGTCGTACGGAGCAACGCGGCGTACTTCGGGTTGGTGAAGAACGTCAGATCGCCGGGGACCGCATCGTCGATCGCGGCGATGCCGCGGATATCGACGTCCGGGTCACCGTCGAGGCGGCACTCGAGTCGCGCCGCGATGTCCTGGAGTTTCAAGGCGTCCGTGAGTATCTCACGGGTCGCTTCTCGCAGTTCGCTGCTGGCGGCTGGCGGCTGGCGGCCCGCCTGTGACTTGACCATTCGTAGTGTCGGCTTCAGCCGGACAAGTCGTAGTGTCCGGCTTCAGCCGGACCATTCGTAGTGTCCGGCTTCAGCCGGACAAGGACAAGTCCGCCTGAAGGCGGGACACGACGACGATCGAGGAGGCCTGCGGCTCACGCCCCTTACGACTGCGGGATAGCGGTCCGTTCGAAGAAGCTCGCGAGGTGCTCGAGCCGCAGGCGGAGGGCGACGTCCTGCACGTGCTGGTCGCGCGCCGAGGGCTCGAGCGCGATGGCCCGACGCAGTTCGGCGAGCGGCGCGCTCCGTTCGGTGCGCCAGGTCAGCCCCGACAATCCCTGCCGCGCGCCGCGCATCGACAGGTAGTGGCCGACGAGACGGAAGGCAAAGTAGTAGGCGACGAGGTTGGGCCCGGGCACGAAGAAGAACACACCGGAGAGGACGAAGGCGATGCTGTCGATCGTCAGCCAGAAGCGATGCTTGTCGAAATCGCTCTTGAGCTGTGACCGGAGCACACCCGTCGCGCGAGCCTCGTCGATGTCGTCGGGGTAGAACAGGCACGCGTCGGTCTGGCTGCGGAGGTGCCACAGCAGACGCTGTTCCGCGATGCTCTCGGCGACCCATTGCATGAGTCGCGCCTTGCCGCGCGTCAGCCATCCCTGTTCGTTCCGGTCGGCCGCCACGTTCGCGCCCGCTCGTTCGAGCCGGCGTTCGCGTTCGGCTTCCGCCAGCATCTCGCGAAAGCTCGAGCGCAAGCGCCGGAAGAGACGGCCCGGCGACCCAGACAACCTCAGGAAGAAGCCGCGCGGCTCCAGGCCGTCCTGGTCTCCAGCCGCGTCTGCCGTCTCGGTCTCGGGCTCATCCGGCACCTCGCAATAGAGCTCGTGACGGTTGGGCCCGACGGGCACGATGTAGACATCCATTACTGAAAATACGATAGCACGCGGTGCTAAGATGCCCCCGATGCAGTGGGGCCTGGCGCTGGCGCTCGTCACGGCGCTTGCAGTGCAGGATCCGGTGGCGGATCCCGCCAGGCAGCTGATACTCGAGCTTCGGATGTTCAACGGGGTCGAGGAAGTGACGGCCCAGACCCGAGCGACCGTGCACCGCGCCGGAGATCGCGGCGAACCGCTGCTGCACACCACACCCTCGTCCGGACGCGTCGAGCTCCGGGTCCCCGCCGGCATCTACGACGTGCAGGCCATCCACGAACGCGACGGCCGCGTCCTCAATATTCGATGGGCCAATCGGCTGGTCGTCATGCCCTATCCCGACGAGTCGGGACATCACCTCGAAGTCATCAACTTCAAGAACGGATTCGGCGCACTTCAAGTCCGCGAGCCGGGCGGCGGGCAACCGGATGTCGCGATCTACGAGCCAGGCAAGCGAGACAAGCCTGCGACGGCACCGTTCGCCGCGTCGAGCTATCTTCTCTTCGTCGTGCGGGCGGGGTCCTACGAGCTGCTGGAGCGGGCTCCGGGAAAGTCCACCTGGCACGCGGGCGTGGACGTCCCACTCGATCGGACACGGCTCTGGGTCGCGCGCTAATCGGGTCTAGTGACGCCGCACCTTGCGTGGAACACGCGGGGCGTCGAGCGGAAGCGCCGGGCGCCCGGCCTCCTCCCACGCGCCCGCGATCGCCGAGGCAACGGCCGTGATCGACTCCGCCAGTCGCTGCTCCAGAATCGACCTCACCTTTCCGTAGAACGCCGCGAAGTACGCCTCGTCGTAGCTCTCGCGACCGGCGACGGCCGCGTTGTCGGCGTCGAGGATCGCCTGTACGTGAGAGAAGCTCGTGACGAGCGAGTCGAAGGCGAGGTCCCTCGCGCTCGTCATGGTGACGAGGGGCTTCGGCGTGACCTCGAGGCTGTCCCGATAGCGCTCGAACGTCTCGGTCTCGAACCGCGAGTGGATCCCCCACTGGCCCGTCAGCTGGCCGTCATGGTTGAGCGCCGCGTGAAACGGAACCTGCGCGTCGGACAAATAGTGAGCGAGGAACGCCGAGAAGTACTTGATGTTGTCGCGGGAATAGGTCGCCTTCTGCGTGAACGCCTCGACGAGCTTGCCGTGAATCTCCTGCGCGCGCCACGGCAGCAGGCCGTTCTTGTTGACGAACTCCAGCCCGTAACGTTTGACGGCCTCGTCGAAGTCGCGCGGCAGCTGCTTGAATGGCGCCGGACCGTATGCGTCCATGTCGACGAAGTGGCGCGGACCCTCGACCGCGTCGAACCCGACGTTGCGCCACAGGTCTGGGTCGACGGCGTGCTCCACGATGGACGCGCGGTACTTCTCGAAGAACGGCCGGATCTCCGGCGGAAGGAGGCTGATCGCCCGATCGAGAATGTACTTGTGCGCCTCGAATCCCCACGCATCCGCGGGCCGAGGAGCGGCGAGGACGACCAGGGCCACGAGCGCGGCCACGAGCTTACGCATTGAGGTGCTCCGGACTCTGTTCCACAGCGGACTTCCGCCTGACCAGCCTCCGCTGAAGCTACGGCGGTCCGCCGAAGCCTTGGCGAAGGCGGAAGCCACAAGAAACAAATATCACAGGGAACAGAATCACCGGATCTGAATCGTCCCCGTCCACTTCGGGTCGTCGGGGTCGTTGTGGTCGTGGTAGCCGCACGTGCGGATGGTCGTGAGCGCGTCGGTTTCGCGAGCCTGGCCCGGCAGGAGCAGCCCGACCTGGTTGATCGGCGGACACTGCGTGTGCTCGGGGTGCGGGTCGGAGCTCATCGTGTGCGGCAGGGTGTCGTTGTTGACGAACCGAACGCGGGTCCCTGCGGCGATCGATAGCGTCGACGGGGTCACGCCAGCCGAGGTGATCGTGATGACGACCACGGTTGACGGAGGCGGCGTCGGCGGCGCCGGCGCGGTGTAGGTGAACCCTCCATTGAGCCGGCCGGTGAGACCGTCGGCGTTGGTCACGACCACGTCAACGCCACCGACCGCGTGCGCCGGCGTGGTCGCAGTAATCAGGGTGGCGCCTGCTACCACGACGTTCGACGCGGCAGTGCCGCCAAGGGAGACTCCGGCGCCGGTCGAGAATCCCGTTCCCGTCAGGGTGACGGTCGTCCCACCTGCCGTCGTGGCCGACGCTGGCGTGATCGCCGTCAGCGTCGGGGCGACCGGCGCGGGCGGGGGCGTTGGCGGCGGCGCCGACCCGACGTAGGTAAAGGCGCCCGTCAGCCTGCTGCTCTGCCCATCGATATTCGCCACGACGACGTCGACGCTGCCGGCACTGCGGGGCGGTGCGGCCGCCGTCATCGAGGTCGGGCCAGCGACGCTCACCGAAGTCGCCGCCGTGGATCCGAACGTGACCGTGGCGCCCGACGCGAAGCCTGTGCCGGTGATGGTCACAATCGACCCACCGCTCGTCGAGCCCGATGCCGGCGCGATGGCGGCGATCGCCGGCGGGGCACTCACCGGAACATCGAACGTGAATCCTCCGGCCAGGCGGCCGCTCTGGCCATCCGGGTTCGCTATCACGATGTCTGCCGCACCGGCGGCGTGCGCGGGCGTCGTCGCCGTGATCGACGTCGAGGTAGCGACCGCGATCCCGGCGGCTGGAGTGCCGCCGATCGAGACAGTCGCACCACTCGTGAAACCCGTGCCCGTGATCGTGACGCTGAGCCCACCGCCTGTTGGCCCCGAACCAGGAGAGATCCCGGTGACCGTTGGTGCCGCTGCAGGCGCCGGCTGAGGCTGAGGAGTCGGAGCCGCCGGGCTGGAACTGCCTCCCCCGCAGGCAAACGCAAACGCGCAGAGTGCCGCCAGAACCAGAGTGACGAGCGGACGATGTGTTCGATCGGAGTGCATTTGGACGCAAAATCTGCAACGAGTACGCCACACGACCGCTCGCGCAGGACGGCCTTCGAGTCGGCGTAAACCGACGAATGTGAATTCTCGATTACAAAGTGGGCCGGGATTCCACCCGGTCATTCCCCGAAGACGTCGGCGGTAAACCGGTAGACAAGCGCGTCGCGCTCCCAGGCCTCCGGAGCGAGCGCCGCTTTGATGCAGGTCTGGCGCAGGAACTCTTCGGGGCTCCACCGCCGCTCGGCCGCCACCTGAGGGAGGAGCAGGCCCCGGTGGCGTCCCCGCTCGACGACGAGGCCGTGCAAGCCGATCGTCATCGATCCGAGGGCGCCGGTCATGTGGGGATGGATGCGCTCGAGCGGACCGAGCACCGAGATCTCGACCGTCACATCGACAAGCTCATTCGACGTGACCGCCGGAAAGCGCGGGTCCACGCTGGCGGCATTGGCCGCGCAGCGGGCGACCTCCGAGGCGAGATCCTCGAGCCAGTCCAGTGTGCCGAGGCAGCCGCGGAGCTGTCCCCCGCGCTTCAGCGTGACGAACACGCCGGAGGCTGGTGGCAGGTCACTCGGGCGCCCAGGCGCGAGTCGAGTGCCGGACACTTGCGCAGCCACCGAACGGCGCGCCACGTCGACGAGCCGTTGGCGCTGGACGTCACTCAACATGTCCGGACTCGACATCGAACGTGCCCAGCACCGCCGCCAGGTACCCGACGACCCCATCGAAGTCGCCCGACACCTCGCCCGAGTGCGCGTACCGCAGCACGCGCGCCTGTGTCGCCCCGAGCGCGCGCGCGGCCATCATCACGGAGATTGCCGGCCCGATTCCGCAGCCGACATGACGGCCCCGTTCGCCCTCGGGATAGCGCTCGAATACGTCGAGCAGCCGCTCAGGGCTGAAGGCCGCGATGCTGTCGCAGACCTCCCCGTCGAGCGTTGCTGCCGTCGCCGCGTCAAAGTAATGCGACAGGTCGGTGCTCGCGACGATCAGGGCGCGTCGCGACGCGAGGCCGTCGGCAAGCGCCTGCGCCAGAAGTTCGATGGTCCGGCGATTCTGATGTCCCATGAGGAGCGGGACAATCGGCACTCCCGGGAACAGCCGGCCCAGAAACGGCAGTTGCATCTCGAGTGAATGCTCGCGCGCATGGACGGATGGCGACGCCCGGACGACGTCCGCCGCGCCAATCGCGGCGGCCGCCGTGGAGTCGATCGCTATCGGACCGAACGGGCTCGCGAACGCGCCCTCGGGATACAGCGCGACGCCCTCGAACGCCACGAAATGTGACGGACCGACGAGCACCGCCACGTCGTACTGATACCGCGCGGCCGCCTTGTACGCACAGGCGCCGACCGGACCAGAGAACATGATGCCCGCGTGAGGAGCGACGATCGCCCGGATTGCGCCGCGCGGCCCGTCGCACGCCCGCTCGACGTAGTCATCGACCTCCCGCGCCAGCGCGCCGGCGCTCGCCGGATACCACGTACCCGCAACAGCCGCCGGACGAATGGTCATCCCCTGAACCCTGAACCTGAACCGTGAACCGTGAACCCTGAACCCTGAACCGTGAACCGTGAACCCTGAACCGCGCCATCCCCCCATGCTACGATCGGCCGCATGGCCAGCGACTTCACACGCGAGGACGTCGAGCGGATCGCTCGGCTCGCGAGACTCGAGTTGACAGAGCGCGAGAAGATGCTCCTCACAACTCAATTATCGAGCTTCCTGGCGTACGCCGAGCAGGTGCAGCAGGTCGCAACCGCCGGCGTTCCGCCAACGTCACATCCGCTGGCCACCGTCAGCGCCTGGCGCGACGATGTCCCGCAGCCCTCGCTCGATCGAACAGAAGCGGTCGCGCAGGCGCCGGAAGCGGACATCGAGCGCGGGCTCTTCAAGGTACCACGAGTGCTCGCGTGACGACGCGGCTCGAGAGCGCCACAGCGACCGCCGACGCAGTGCGGTCCGGAGAAGTCTCGGCCGTCGACGTGTGCCGGGCCGCCCTTGGGCGGATCGCCGCGTCCAACCCGGCACTGAACGCCTTCCACACCGTCGCCGAGGATCGCGCCCTTGCGCAGGCCGCGGCGCTCGACAACCGGCGCTCCGAGTGGGCGCGGCTGCCGCTCCTCGGCGTGCCGGTGGCCCTGAAAGATAACCTCTGCACGAGGGGGCTGAAGACGACTGCTGGCTCGAGGATCCTCGAGCGTTACGTTCCTCCATATGACGCGACCGTGGTCGACCGGCTCGTCGCCGCAGGCGCAGTCATTGTCGGAAAGACGAACTGCGACGAGTTCGCCATGGGATCGTCGACCGAGAACTCCGCCTTCGGACCGACGCGGAACCCATGGGCGCTCGACCGGACGCCGGGCGGGTCGAGCGGCGGATCGGCGGCGGCGGTGGCCGCACGAATGGTCCCGCTCGCGCTCGGCTCCGACACCGGCGGCTCCATCCGCCAGCCCGCCGCACTCTGCGGCGTCGTCGGACTCAAGCCCACCTACGGCCGAGTCTCGCGCTACGGGTTGCTGGCGTTTGCGTCGTCACTCGACCAGATCGGGCCGTTCGCCACCTCGGTGGCCGACGCAGCGTTGTGCCTGCAGGTGATCGCCGGCCCTGATCCGAAAGACGCCACCTGTGCCGCGGCCGCAACAGGCGACTACGTTGGAGGGCTGACCGGTCAGGTCCAGGGTGTGCGCGTCGGCGTACCGCGCGCGCTCGTGTCGGAAGGAGCTGGCGTGCACCCGGAGATTCGCGTTGCATTTGAAGACGCGGTGGAAACGCTGAGACGGCAGGGGGCGGAGATAGTCGACGTGGCCCTGCCTCACAGCGCGCACGCCATCCCCGTCTACTATCTCGTGGCGACGGCAGAGGCCAGCTCCAACCTCGCGCGCTACGACGGGGTTCGATATGGCTATCGCGCGCCGGATGCGGCAACGCTGGGGGACATGTACGATCGCACGCGGGACGGCGGATTCGGGCCAGAGGTCAAGCGCCGGATCCTGCTCGGCACCTACGTCCTCAGCGCGGGCTACTACGATGCGTACTACTTGAAGGCCCAGCAGGTGCGCACGCTCATCCGCCGCGACTACGAGATGGCGCTCCAGAGCGTGGACTTGATCGCGATGCCGACGAGCCCCACGCCGGCGTTCCCGCTCGGCGAGCGGATGGACGATCCGCTGCAGATGTACCTGGCCGACGTCTTCACTGTTGCGGCCAACCTCGCGGGCCTTCCTTCAATTTCCATCCCATGCGGGTTCACCGGGACACGGCTGCCGTGCAGTCTCCAGCTGACCGGGCGGGCCATGGACGAGACGACCGTCCTGCGCGTCGCCGACGCGTTCGAGCGCGCGACAACGTTCGCGCGGGAGAGGCCGCACGCCTCCTGAAAGTGCCAGGGTGCGAGGGTGCCCGGGTGCCTGGTGCTTAGAGTGCCAGGGTGCGAGGGTGCCCGGGTGCCTGGTGCTTAGAGTGCCAGGGTGCGAGAGTGCCCGGGTGCCCGGTGCTTAGAGTGCCAGGGTGCGAGGGTGCCCGGGTGCTCAGAGAGTGCCAGGGTGCGAGAGTGCCCAGGTGCCTGGTGCGGAGGATGCGTGGCGCTGTCCAGGCGCACTCAGGCACTTGGCACTTGGCACTTGGGCACGTTGGCACCCTAAGCACCGGGCACTCGGGCACCCTCGCACCCCAGCACCTTCTAGGCGACGACAGGCTTGCTCGACCGGACGAGCAGCCACACGACGAATCCGATGAACAGGAGCGGGAGGAGAGGAACCGCGAGGGCAGCCACCGCCGCGACTATCGACGCCAGAATCACGACGAGCAACACCGGCCCGGCGACGGCCAGCAGCACGACGCCCACCAGCAGTTTGACCACCAGCAGCAGTGGGAACAGCAGGAGCCAGAAGAGAAGCCTGAACGGCAGGAGCACGACCCAGAGCACCGCCTTCACCACCATGGTCACGGCGAGGGCGCCCGCGAACCCGATTGCGGCGAGTACTGCCAGCAGCGCCAGAAGCCCCATCATCGTACGCTCCTCGACCGCCTGAAGGGCGTGTCTGTAGAGAAATTACGCGATGGACTTTGAGAAGTTCCTGACGAGACCTTCCCTTACACCTTGCCCAGGAGCTCGGCTCGCGTCGGCAGCGTGTAGTGAATCAGCCCGGTCCTGACCTCCTCCATCGCCACACGTTCGAGCTTGTGCGGCGTGTGCCCGGCCGCGTGCCGATCGATGCGCGGCAAGGCTCCTCGCCGGAGCTGTTTGGCGCGCTGGGCTGCCACGTCTACGAAGAGAAACCGGCTGGTGATCGGAATGACGGACTGCGCGTCCTCGTCGCCCGCGGCGTCCGAGTCCGGCAGGCTTAAGTTGTGCGGCATGCTGCAAGAGTAGTCGAAACAGCGGATCCGCGCCACTCGTGCCGGTTGAGCGGGTGATTGGAATGGTGACGTGCGAACGATGGAGAGGACGAGTCCTCTCCATCGTCTCTGGCGTATTCGGCGTTATTCGACGTTGACGGCGATCTGCTTCGGCTTCGCCTCTTCGCGGCGCGGCAGCCGAATCGTGAGCACGCCATCCTTGTAGGACGCGGCGATTTGGCCCGCATCGACCGAGGTCGGCAGCGTGAACGAGCGGCTGAAGGTTCCAAAGCGGCGCTCGATGCGCTGGAACTGCTCGCGCTTCGTGGACTGCTCCTGCTTGCGCTCGCCCGTCAGCGTGAGGACGTTGTTCTCGAAGGTCACGCCGATGTCTTCTCTCTTCACGTCGGGCAGTTCCGCCTTGATCACGACCTCGTGCGAGTCGGTCTCGTAGATGTCGACAGCCGGGACCCACGCCTGGTTGAAAGCCTCGGACTGAAGATCCGCGAACATCTGATTGAGCCGATCGATTTCCATCCCCGCCAGGGAGCCGATGGGATTCCAGCGAACAAGTGCCATGGTCGAACCTCCTGAATTTCACGGGCCTCTGGGCCCGGTGTTGTCTACGGGAGCCAATATAGACCAATATTTAAGCGTTTGTCAAGCATATATCTTGACAATATAAGACTAAGATATTTCCGCAGTGCTCGGTGTCAGCCTAACTTCTGCACCAGTGGGAGTTCGTCCAGAGGAAGGACCGGATTAGAATGGACGTCACAAGTGGCGCGAATTTTCTTCGATCGGCAAGACTTCGAGGCCTTTCGCTCCCTGGGGGCGGCCGAAACCGTCGAATACCGTGCTCCCGTCGACGTGATCGAAACCGCTGTCTCGGTCGAGGTCGTGGCCGATCTGCCGGGCGTCCAGATGGAGTCCGTCCGGGTCACGTTTACCGAGGGAACGCTCGTCATCTCCGGCCGCAAGCGTGTGCCGCAGTGCACGCACCGCGAGGCCGCGTTTCACCTGGCGGAGCGCACCTTCGGACATTTCGTGTGCGCCGTCCGATGCGAATTGGCGGTCGACGCGGGTCGCGCGCGGGCCACGCTCGCCAGAGGCGAGCTCCACATCGTGCTGCCGCGCATCGAGGAGCGGCGTGGTCGCGAGATTCCCATCACCGTCGAGCCGCTGGCGGGCCCGCCGGCGGCCAGCTGAATGATGCAGATCCTGTTCATCGGCGACATCTTTGGAAAACCGGGCCGCGAGATCGCGCGACGGGCGATCCCGGCGCTGGTCGAACAACGCGGGATCGATTTCGTCATCGCCAACGTCGAGAACTCGGCGGCGGGCTTTGGCGTGACCGGCGACGTCGCGGACACCATCCTCGGCTACGGCGTCGACGTCATGACGTCGGGGAACCACATCTGGGACAAGAAAGAAGTCCTCGACTACCTGCCGCGCGAGCCCCGACTCCTGCGGCCCGCCAACTTCCCCGCCGGCGTCCCCGGCCGCGGCAGCATCATCGGGCGCACGCGGACCGGTGAACCCGTGGGCGTGCTGAACCTGATGGGCCGGGTGTTCATGACGCCGCTCGACGATCCGTTTGCGCTCGCGCTGCGCGAGATCGAGGCGCTCCGCGCCAAGGCGCGCGTCATCTTCGTGGACTTTCACGCCGAGGCGACATCGGAAAAGATCGCGATGGGCTGGCACCTCGACGGCCTCGTCACCGCCGTGGTCGGCACGCACACCCACGTGCAGACCGCCGACGAGCGGATCCTGCCGAAAGGCACCGCCTGCCTGACCGACGCGGGCATGACCGGGCCCGCACGATTCGATCATCGGCGTCACCGTCGACGCGGCGCTCGGCCGGTTCGTCAACGGCATGCCGGCCAAGTTCGAGGCGGCGACGGGTGCCGGGCGACTGAACGCCGTCGTCGTCACGGCCGATCCGAGAACCGGCCGCGCGACGGCGATCGAGCGCCTCAACCTGTCGGCCGCCGAGGTCGACGCGCTTGCGGCGGCGACGCCGGCGCCTTCGCACGGCTGAAGATCCGCGTCACGCTCGCATTAGTCGGAGCCGATCCGATGTCCGATCTTTTCTCGCAGCCTTTCGAGGACGATCGCCAGATACCCGCACCGCAGGAACGGCGCGTCGTCACCGTCTCGCAGTTGACGGGGTCGATTCGCGCCCTGCTCGAGTCCGGCTTCGGCGATCTCTGGGTCGAGGGAGAAATCTCCAACTGCCGGCTGTGGAACACCGGCCACCTGTACTTCACGCTCAAGGACGGCGGCGCGCAGATCAAGGCGGTGATGTATCGATCGGCCGTGCGCTATCTGAAATTCAAGGCCGAAGACGGGCTGCGCGTGATCGCGCGTGGACGAATCGGCGTCTACGAACCCAAGGGCGAGTATCAGATCCTCTGCGACCACCTGCAGCCACAGGGACATGGCGCGCTGCAGCTCGCGTTCGAACAGCTGAAGAAGAAGCTCCAGGCCGAGGGCCTCTTCGACGCGTCGCGCAAGCGGCCGCTGCCGGCGCTGCCGGCCAAAATCGGGATCGTGACGTCGCTCGACGGCGCGGCGCTGCGCGACATCATCAAGGTCCTCACCCGCCGTCATCCCAACACCCACCTCGTCATCCGGCCGACGCGCGTCCAGGGCGAGGGTGCTGCGGCCGAGATCGCCGACGCTGTCCGCGCCATCGGCCGCGTGCCCGGCGTCCAGGTCGTTATCGTCGGGCGCGGAGGCGGGTCGGCCGAGGACCTGTGGCCGTTCAACCAGGAGCCCGTGGCCCGCGCGATTGTCGGATGTCCCGTGCCGGTCGTCACGGCGGTCGGCCACGAGGTGGACTTCACCATCGCCGACTTCGTCGCCGATGTGCGCGCGCCGACGCCGTCGGCGGCCGCCGAGATGGTCATCGCGGCGAAAGAGGAATTCAGCGCCAGGCTCGACCGGCAGTCGCGGCGGCTGCGGGCCGCCATGGCGATCGGGCTCGACCGCCGCCGGACGCGCCTGCACGTGCTCGGCAGCCGCCGGGGACTGGCGGGCTTTCCGGCCCGGCTGGCCATGCGGGGACGTCATGCCGCCGAGCTCACGCACCAGCTGCGCGGCAGTATTCTCAACGCGCTCACGCGGCGCGAGCGCGAGTTCCGAGGGCTCCGGCTCCGGCTCGAAGCCCGCGACCTGCGACGCCGCTTCGCGGCGATCCGCGGCAAGCTCGAAAGCGCAACCGGCCGGCTGCACGCCGCGATCGCGCGGCGGCACGATCGCGCCGCCGCGCGCATGAGCGCCGCGGTTGGTCGCCTCGAATCCCTGAGCCCGCTCGCGGTGCTCGGAAGAGGCTACGCCGTTTGCTGGAACGAGGACCGCACGGCGATCCTTCGCACGGCGTCGAGCGTGGCCGTCGGAGACCAGGTCCACGTGACGCTGCACGACGGCGAGTTGAGCTGCGTGGTCGAGAGCGCGGACGGAACTCCGATCGATGCGGACCACGTAGGATCACGACGACTGGTCACAATGGTCACCATAGACCGAAGGTCACGAAGTAAGTCACGTGACGGATTCACGCGTGCTTCGTCGAGCTCCACCTTCGAACGCTCCGGTGAACCGCCGTACCTCTGCGAAGCCGGTTGAACCATCGTGAGCAATTCGTGAATCCCTGACAGTGACACGCTGGAACACTAGGATACGATCGATGGACCCAACGATCAAGGACTTCGAATCTGCGGTCGCCGAGCTCGACGCCATCGTCAAGACGCTCGAGGAGGGCGACCTCGCGCTCGAAAAATCGCTCGAGCTCTACGAGCGAGGTGTGCAGCTGGCGCGCTTCTGCCACTCCACGCTCGAAGGGGCCGAGCGGCGCATCGAGCTGCTGAGCGAGCGCGGCGAGATCAAAGTGGCGCCCCCAGCCCTCGGGCTCGGTGGCGAGCCGACCGGTACGAAGTGACCACCACCTCGTCGCCTGACCTGCGGACCTGGCTGGAAGCGCATCGACGCGACGTCGACGCTGCGCTCGACCGGTGGCTGCCTTCCTCGCCGCGTGCTCCGCTCGCGGTGTGCGAGGCCATGCGCTACAGCGTCATGGCTGGAGGCAAACGCCTGCGGCCGCTCCTGGTGCTGGCGGCGGCCGAAGCCGTCGCTGATCGGAGCGGCACCCGCGAGGCCGCCCCGCTTGCGATGAGTGCGGCGTGTGCGGTCGAGCTGATCCATACCTACTCGCTCGTCCACGACGACCTTCCCGCGATGGACAACGACACGCTCCGGCGTGGCCGCCCCACGGCGCACGTCGTCTACGGCGAGGGCATGGCGATTCTGTCGGGCGATGGCCTGCTGACCGAGGCGTTCGCCCTGCTCGCGCGCGAGCCCGTCGAGTCCCCGCTCATCCCCGCCGCCGAGCTCGCGCGGCGCAAGCTGCAGGCGTTGACGGTCCTCGCGGAAGCGGCCGGCGCCACGGGCATGGTTGGTGGTCAGGCGCTCGATCTGCAGGCCGCCGTTCCCGGAGCGGCCCCTCTCGACGGCGAGGCGCTCACAGGCATGCACGCGCGAAAGACCGGCGCGCTCATCCGCGGTTCGGCGCTCGCCGGTGCCATGATGGCGGGTGCGCCCCCCGACGAGCTGGCCGCGATCGACGCTTACGGTGAAGCACTCGGCCTGGCGTTTCAGATCGTCGACGACATCCTCGACGTCGAGGGTGCGTCGGCCGACCTCGGGAAGACCGCCGGCAAGGATGCCGCCGCGGGCAAGCCGACCTACCCGGCGCTGTTCGGGCTCGACGAGTCGCGAAGACTTGCAGCCGACTGCGCCGCGCGCGCGCGCGCGGCGCTGGCCGGCGCGCGCCTCGGTGGCCAGCTGCCGGCCATCGTCGGCTGGGTCATCGCCCGCACCAGTTGAAGAAGACCCTTCGGCTCGACACGCTGCTCGTCGAGCGCGGACTTGCGGCGTCGCGCGAGCGGGCGCGCGCCCTCATCCTCGCCGGGCAGGTCCGCGTCGACGGCCAGCCCGTCGACAAGGCCGGCGCCCCGGTCGGCGTCGAGGCCGCCATCACGCTCCTCGTGCCGGATCACCCGTACGTCGGCCGCGGAGGTCTCAAGCTGGACCATGCGCTGCGCGTCTTCGGCATCACCGTCGAGGGTCGCTCGGCGCTCGATATCGGTGCGTCGACCGGAGGCTTCACCGACGTCCTTCTGCGCCACGGCGCGTCGCGCGTCGTCGCGCTCGACGTCGGCCACGGCCAGCTCGACTGGCGGCTGCGCACCGACGCTCGAGTGATTGTTCTCGAGAAGACGAACGCGCGATCCCTGACGCCCGACGCGCTTCCGCCCGAGGCGCGGATCTTCGACCTCGTCACGATCGACGTGTCGTTCATCTCGCTGCGGCAGATCCTGCCGGTCGTCCCGCCGCTCCTCGCGCCGCGCGGCGACGTCATCGCGCTCGTCAAGCCGCAGTTCGAGGCCGGGCGCGGCGAGGTCGGGAAGGGTGGCATCGTCCGCGACGATGCGGTGCAGGCGCGGGTCGTGGAAGAGATCGTCCAGCACGCACTTGCGCTAGGATTGACCCGCGCCGGACTGTCCGAGTCACCCATCACCGGCATGGAAGGGAATCGCGAATTCCTGCTGCACCTGACAAGGCCGGACGCATGAACACGCCACTTCGTCGAGTCGGGCTCGTCGCCAAGCACAATCTCGATGCCTCGGCCGGCGTCCTCGCCGAGGTCGCCGGATGGCTCGAGGCTCGTGGCGTCGAGCCCGTCTTCGAGACCCACACCGCCGAGCTCGTCGGCCTGCCGCCGGGACGGCCGACGCGCTCGCGGGAGGATCTGCCGAACGTCTGCGACCTGGTCGTCATCCTCGGCGGCGACGGCACGCTCATCGGCATGGCCGGACTCATCGCGCAGGCCGGCACGCCCGTGCCGATTCTGGGCGTGAACTTCGGCAGCCTCGGATTTCTCACCGAGATCCAGCTGACGAGCTCTACGACTCGCTCGAGTCGGTGCTCGATGGCGACGCGGACATCGACGAACGGATGATGCTGCGCGCGCGCACGCTGCGCGACGGCGGGATCTTTGCCAACCGCCTGGTCGTCAACGACGTCGTGATCACGAAGGCCGCGCTGTCGCGCATCATCGACCTGTCGGTCACCATCGGCGACCAGCTCGTGATGCAGGTGCGCGCCGACGGTCTCATCGTCGCCACGCCGACGGGCTCGTCCGCCTACAACCTGGCCGCGGGCGGCCCCATCGTGCACCCGGCCGTCGACGCGCTGCTGCTCACGCCGATCGCGCCGCACATGCTGACCAACCGGCCTGTCGTCCTGCCCGGCTCATCAGAGGTCCGCGTCGAGCCGATGATGAACGGCGCCGAAGAAGTGTTCGTCACCTTCGACGGCCAGTCCGGCCACCCGCTCCAGGCCGACGACGTGATCGAGATCACGCGGGCGGAGCGCCCGCTGCGGCTGGTGCAGGCGTCGAAGCGCACCTACTTCGACCTGCTACGTCAGAAGTTGAAGTGGGGAGCGCGCTGAGGGTGCCAGGGTGCCTCGGTGCTTGGGGTGCCAGGGTGCGAGGGTGCCTCAGTGCCCAGTGCTTGTCCAGGGTGCCAGCAGGTGCCAGGGGCCAAGGGTGCCAGGGTGCCAGGGGCCCAGAGCGCCTCGGGTGCGCTGCCACCCTGGCACCCTGGCACCCTAAGCACCGGGCACCTGAGGCACCCTCGCACCCTGGCACCTTAAGCACCGGGCACCAGGCACTCTCGCACCCTGGCACGCTAGGCACCTTGTTAGAACCTCACCAGATACTTGATCGACACGCCGAACCCCGGTGCGTCGATGCCCCAGCTGATTCCTCGGTAGTTCTCGTCGTTGAGATTCTCGAAGTCGACGACGACTTCGTGCGGCGCCTTGCGGAGTCCGGCGCGCACGCCGAAGGTGGCGTAGCCAGGCACAGCGGTATAGAGCGGCGCCGAATTCACGCCCACGCCGAGCACACGATTCTGGATCTGCGCCACCGTCTCTCCGGTCGCGATCAGCACATCGTCGGACGTCCCGGCGACGTTGTCCGCGCCAGGGCCGATCCAGCCGCGGGCGCGCGCACCATTGGTGAAGAACGCGGCGATGTTGCCGCGGCTGCGGCCGGCGCCGGTGCGGCGATCGCCGAGGTCGAGCGTCGACAGGTTTGACTGCTCCCAGGCGAAGTGGGTGTACGGCTCGACCCACCAGCGGCCGTTGGACGACGTCCAGCGAAGCGTGATGAAGGCGTCCGGCGCCGGCGTGCCGCCTTCGATGTTCGGCGGCAGGTCGGTCGTCGTGTCTCTGGCGTGGAGGTACGTGAAGGCCGTGTTCAGCGACACGTTGGCGCCGAACATGGCCTGCGCGGTGTGCTCGATCCCCCAGATGCGCGCCTCGTCGAAGTTCGCGCGCACCAGCACGGGTACGGTTGACGCCGGCACGAAGACAGCGCCGTTGGCGTTCTGCGACGTGATGGTCTGACCGCCAATCACCGTCCCGACGGCGCCTGGGGGCAGAATCAGCGCCTGCTTCTGTATGTTGGCGTGCACGTTGTTGACGAAGAACGTGAGGTCCGTGCGCCAGACGCGGTGCCGGTATCCGACGCCGGCCTCGTACTGCAGGCTCGTCTCGGGCTCGAGCTGGGCGACGGCTCGTCCGGTGGATACCGCCGAAGCATCGGCAGTCGTGCCGACGAAGCCACCGAGTCCGGCCACGTCGGGCGCGGCCACTTCGAATCCCGATCCGGTGAGGCCGAGCGTGCCGAGGTCGGTCATGTGCGGCGCCCTGAACCCGCGGCTGACCGACAACAGGATGGTCCACGGGTCCTTCGGCGTCAGTACGCCGGCGAGGCGAAAGGTGACGTCCCCGGCCGTGAGGGAATCGTCCGGCCAGAGCGGCTGACCGTTGACGATCGGGCTGTCCG
The DNA here is from genome assembly GCA_963776315.1 of uncultured Acidobacteriota bacterium. Lineage (GTDB taxonomy): Bacteria > Acidobacteriota > Vicinamibacteria > Vicinamibacterales > 2-12-FULL-66-21 > DATBJJ01. The sequence continues at coordinate 59,881 of CAVZMJ010000014.1, read as the reverse complement.
ACGCCTTGGCCTCGTAACTGGCGCCGCCGGCGCGAAGCGAGCCGACCAGCCGCACGCGATCCGGCTTGACGTCATACGTCGACTGCGCGAACACGCCGCCTTGCGTGAACGTCGCGCCGTCGGGCACGCGCGGACGGCGCGCCGACACGGCCCCGGTGACCGGGTTGACGTTGAACGCATCCGAGGTCAAGTGCTCGAAGTACACGTCGCCGCCGAGCGAGAGCGACAGACGGGGCGACAGCTGCTTCGAGAGGACGCCCTGAACGCCGTGCACCGTGGTCCGCTCCGGCTCGTGACCGATGGTCGCAGTCGGATTGCCGTTTCCACCCTGGTTCACCCGCTCTTCACGCTGACTGTTCAGCGAGTAGGTGAACGACGCATGATCGAACCCCAGGGCGCCGAGCGTCTCGAGTCGCGCGGAGAAGATGTCGAGCGACAGCTCGTTGAGCTCCGAAATGAGATTGCCGTCGCCGCCGAGCAGCTGATCGTAGCGATCGCCGTCATCCTGGAAGGTGCGCATGTAGCTGAACGACGTGCGTGTCGCGCTCGATGGCGCCCATTGCGCCCGAAGCGATCCGCCCAGCTGGTGAAAGCCCGTATCCGGCAGCCGATCGTCCATCAGGAGCTCGGACGGCACACCGAGAAACCGCGTCACGGCGGCGTGTGAATCGATGCCGTCGCCAGGCCTGGCAAGTCCGACGCCTCTGCCCGAAAACGAGCCGGCGATCCCGAGCGACGGCCCCATGTAGGAGACCAACGACTGGCCGCCCCCGTATCTGTGCGCCGTTCCGACGCTCGCGCCCGCCGAACCACCCCAGCGCGGCCCACCCGCGACGCCAATCGTCGGCGGCCGCGTCAGGAACTGGACGCTGCCCCCGAGGGCATCGCTGCCGAACTGCGCGCTCGACGGGCCGCGGACGATCTCGATCGTCTCGAGCGCCCCGGGCTCGATCAGATCGAGGAACGTGTTGACGCCGCCGCGCTGCGCGCCGTTCGAATAGCGCACGCCGTCGATGAACACGTTGACCTTGTTCCCGGTCAGCCCGCGCACGAACACGCCGGCCATCGTCGGGCTCGTCTGCTGGAGGCTCACGCCGGTCTCGCCCTCGACGGCCTGAGCGACGACGGTGGTGATGCGCGTGGCGATGTCTTCGGAGTCGATGATGTTGACGGGCTGACCGGCGCGCCGGACGTCTTCAACGAGATTCGGGGAGGCCGTGACGGTGACATCTTCGCGGAGGGCATTGACCTGCAGCGTGATCTCGACCGATGGGGGTCCGTGATTGCCGACAGTCAGAGGCATCCGCGACTCGCCGAGCGGCGCCTTCTTCGCCACCAGCAGATAGCGTCCGGCGCTGGGGACCTGGAGGGTGAATCGGCCCTGTGCGTCTGTCTGCGTCGTCGCAACCGTCGTCTGCTCGGCCGTCAACACGGTCACGGTTGCCTCGGCAACCACGCCACCCGACGGGTCCTTCACCACGCCAGTCACGTCTACCGCGGCAGCCGCGGCAACGGCCGTCAGCGCCCACAGTGCGAGCACCCCAGCCACGATCCGACCTCGCATAGCGCTCCTCCCGTACGAACGGACGCCTGTCGCCCGGCGATTGCTTACTGCCTCAGCTGCTGACTGGCACGGGATGACTGTAGCGGCCGGCGAAACTTACTACCAGACGTAGTACTACCGCCGACGCGGACCGCTGGCAGTTCTGACCACGGATATCCTGCATGGGACGCGATCCGAGTTAACGCATCCGCGATCCCTGGCGCCGGCGTTCCCTGAAGTATTGAACCTGGAATCGATCCACATTCCGGTTGTGCTCGTCGAGGGTTGTCGCGAAGGCGTGCGTGCCGTCATTGCGGCTGACGAAATAGAGGTAGGGCACTGCTGCCGGATTGGCGGCCGCCTCGAGTGACGCCTGCCCGGGCGCCGCGATGGGTCCGGGCGGCAGGCCGGCGTAGCGATAGGTGTTGTAGGGAGAGTCGAACTGCAGATCGGCGCGCGTGAGGTTGCCCGTGTACCGCCCCGCCCGCTCGAGCGCGTAGATGACGGTCGGATCGCCCTGCATCCCCATGCCGACCTTCAGCCGGTTCGCGTAGACCGCCGCCACGAGCGGCCGTTCCTCGGCGCTGGCAGTTTCTTTCTCGACGAGCGACGCGAGCGTGACCAGTTCCCGGACGCGTAAACCGCGCGACGCCGCCTTTTGTCGCATCTCGGGCGTCAGCGCCTTCTCGAAGCGCGCCACCATTCGCGCGACGAGCTCGTCGGCGGTCGTGCGGCGCGGAAGCGTGTAGGTGTCGGGGAAGAGATAGCCCTCGAGATCCCGCGCCTGCGGGTCCAGTTCCCGAACCGGCCCGGACTTCGACGCGGCGACAACGAACTCGTCCGCGGTGCCGAATCCCTTCTCTTCGAAGATCGCCGCCATCTGACGAATCGTGAGCCCCTCACGAAACGTGACCGGCCGGAGGAACACATCCCCGCGAGCGATTCTGTCGACCACGGCCCTCGGCGTCATCGCCGCGTCGAATCGATATTCACCCGCCTGCAGGCGACGCCCGGCGCCCTCGAGCCACACCGCGATTCGAAATGCGATGGCGCTCTCGACTACACCCGCATCTGAGAGCGTTCGTCCCATGCTCTGGGGGTTGCTGCCGGGGACGATCTCGACAAACGTCTCGGCGTCCGCGTAGCCCTTGTAGGGCCGCTCCATCAGGAGGTAGACCCACGTGCCGCCCGCGAGCGCGGCGAGCACTCCGAGCGCAACAGCCGCCAGAACGAGGCGCTTGAGGATCCGCATCACGAGGGGAGATCCTCCGCGCGATCGCCGCTCTGTGGCGGTGCCGCGGTGCGGCTATCGAGGTAGTCCTGCAGAATCACGGCAGCCGAGGCAGCGTCGAGCAGCGGCTTGCGGTCCCTCCAGTTCTTGAAGCGCCGCGCGAGCAGGCTTTCCGCTTCGCGGCTACTGAGACGCTCGTCCTGCAGAACGAGCGGAACCTCGATCCGCGCACGAAGCGCGTCGGCGAGGCCGGCAACAGCCGCCGTCTGATCGGTCGCCTCGCCCCCAAGCGTCCGCGGATACCCCAGCACCACGCCGGCAAGGCCGTCGTCTTCCGCGACGAGCGTCGCGACCTCGGCCGCGAGCAACGATGCGACCTCGGTGCGACTGCCCTTGCGAGCGATCGTCTTCCACGGCCGGGACAGCAGGCCGGTCGCATCGGAGAGCGCGAGGCCGATCCGCCGATGCCCGTAGTCGATGCCGAGGAAGCGCACACGAGAAGAGTACCGGTACTCGGTATTACTGCCGGGGTGGCACATTCGTTCCACGGCCCCGTATAATCGGCCCACCGATGATCCGCATGACTGCGCGCGTGCTGGCGTCCGCCGTAGCGCTCGCGCTGACGGCTGGCTTCGCAACATCAGCCTGTCGATCCGGGTCGCGTCGCGACACCGGCCGTCCCAAGCTCCTCATCCTGGGCTTCGATGGGATGGACCCGACGCTGCTCGACCGGTGGATGAAGGCGGGCCAGCTGCCGAACCTCTCGCGGCTCGCGTCGACGGGCGGCGTGCGGCCGCTCGCGACGACGCACTCGCCCGAGTCGCCGACGGCCTGGGCGTCGTTTGCGACCGGCGTCAACCCAGGCAAGCACAACATCTACGATTTTCTCGTGCGCGACACCGCGACGTACCTGCCCGATCTCGGCATGGTTCGCCGCGAGCCTGCGCGTTTTCTCTTCGGCTACCTCCCGATCGCGAAACCGAAGCTCTTCTCGATCCGGGGCGGAACCTCGTTCTGGGTGACAGCCGGTCAGGCGGGCGTCCGGTCGAGCATCCTCACGGTTCCGGTGACCTTTCCGCCCGAGGACGTGCCGAACGGCGAGCTCCTGTCCGGACTGCCGCTTCCTGACATCCGCGGCACGATGGGCACGTTCTACTACTTCGCGACCGACCTCAGCCGTTACGAAGAAGGCAACACCGAGTTCGGCGGCATCCTCAAGCGTCTCGTGATGGAACAGGACGTCGCGCGGACCGAGCTCATCGGTCCGCCCAACCCGATCGTCCGGGCCGAGATTCAGGCCCTACGAACCAAGGGTCCGACGCTGAGCGACCAGGATCGAGCGACGGTCGCGGCGCTTCAGGCGCGAGAAGACGTGCGGGTGCCGTTGACGATCCGATGGCACCGAGCGGAGAAGACCGCGACCGTCGAGATCCAGGGTCAATCGCTGCTGCTCGAACCGGGCAAGATGAGCCGCTGGATCGACCTCGACTTCCGCATCAACTTCTTCGTCCGGCTGCACGGAATGGCGCAGCTGCTGCTGATGAAGGCCGACAACGAGCTGCAGCTCTACGTCTCGCCCGTCAACTGGAAGCCCGACGCGCCGCCGCTGCCGATCTCGTCGCCGCCGTCGTTCGCCGGCGATCTCTTCCAGCGTCTTGGCTACTATCGGACGCTCGGCTGGGCCGAGGCGACGTGGCCGCTCAACGAAGGCCGCATGGACGAACAGACGTTCATGGAGGACCTCTACAAGGCCTTCGACGATCGCGCCCAGGTCATCCTCAGCCGCATCGACGCGCGCAACTGGGACCTGCTGGTCGGCGTCGTCGAATCGACCGACCGCGTGCAGCACATGATGTGGCGCCTGCAGGATCCGCGGCATCCGATGTACGACGCGGCGCTCGCCGAGCAATTCGGCGACTCGATCCTGCGCGTCTACCGACGTGCCGATCAGCTCGTCGGTGAAGCGCTCGAACGCATCGAGCCAGGGACCACGGTCCTCGTCGTCTCCGACCACGGCTTCCACTCGTGGCGCAAGTCGGTCAACCTCAACACCTGGCTCGTGCAGCAGGGCTACATGGTGCTCCAGTCGCAAGGCGGCCAGGCGCCGGGAGACAAGAAGCTCGACGACCTCTTCGGCGGCGGCGAGTTCTGGGAGAACGTCGACTGGTCGCGCACGCGCGCCTACGCGATGGGGCTCGGCCAGATCTACTTCAACCTGCGCGGCCGCGAGGCCCGTGGCATCGTCAGCCCTGGCGCCGAAGCGAAGCAGCTGGCCGACGAATTGAGCGCGCGCCTCCTCACGATGACGGATCCCGACGACGGGGCACGGATCGTCCGGTCCGTGTATCAGCGCGACAACGTCTATGCGGGCGAGTTCCTCCACAACGCGTCCGAGCTCCAGGTCGGCATGGAAGACGGCTACCGCGTGTCCTGGCAGACGACGCTCGGCGGATCGCCGGCCGGGATCGTCTACCCGAACATGAAGAAATGGAGCGGCGATCACGGGGGATACGATTTCGCCACGACGGCAGGCGTACTCGTGTCGAACAAGCCGCTCGCGTCAGAGACCCCATCGATCATGGACATTGCGCCAACCGTGTTGAAGTTCTTCGGCGTCCAGATTCCCGGCAGCGTCGATGGCAAGTCGATATTTTAGTCAGGACAGAGCCGGCTCTCGCCGCTCGGCGTTCGGCGCCTGGCACTTGGCGGTCGGTGCTTCGTGCCTCGGCATTGCCGTGGCGCTGAGCCTGACGGTCTTTGGCCAGGACGCCCCCGCGCGGCGGGCCCAGACACCGGCCGAGCGCGCCAGCGAGCGGATCCGATCGCTGCAGCGCGAAGCCGAGGCGCTCGTCGCGCAGGAGAGCCAGTTGCTCGTCGAGCTCCGGAAGCTGGAGCTCGAGCGCCAGATCAAGGTCGAAGAGCTCGCTGCGATCGACAAGCAGCAGCAGGACACCTCGCGCCAGATCAATGCCGCTTCGGCGCGCGCCGAGGCGCTGCGCAAGATTGCGGAGGCGGATCGACCCGACATCGAAGCCAGGCTCGTCCATCTCTACCGACTCGGGCGCGCCGGCTACTGGCGGCTGCTGCTCGACGTGGACGACCTGCGCTCGCTCGGGCGCGTGTACCGGACGGCCGCCGCGATGACGCACCTCGATCGGGAGCGCATCCAGTCGCACAAGCGGACCCTCGACGCGCTCGCCGAGGAGCGCCGCACGCTGCAGGCGCGATCGCAGCAGCTCGCCACGCTCGAGGAGCAGGCGACCAAGGCGCGCGCGGCGCTCGATCGCGCGGTACAGAACCGGACGGCGCTCGTCACCTCGATCGACGCGCGGCGCGATCTCAATGCGCAGTGGACGAGCGAGCTCGAAGCCGCACAGCAGCGGCTGCAGACGTCGGTGACCGCGCTCGACGGCAGCGCACCCGCCCTTCCGATCCGGCCCTTTCAGGGCGCGCTCCCGTGGCCCGTTCGCGGCGCGGTCAGCTCGCGGTTTGGCCGCCAGCCCAGCAGCCGGTTCGGCACGTCGATCGTCCGGAACGGTATCGAAGTCGCGTGCGCCGAGGGACAGCCGGTCAGAGTCGTCCACGAGGGCGTCGTGGCGTTCGCCGGACAGTTCACGGGCTATGGCAACCTTGTCATTGTCGAGCACGGCGAGCGGGCATTCTCGCTCTACGGGCATCTGAGCGCGATTCAGGCCGCGCAGGGCGAACACGTCCCGGCCCAGGTGGTCATCGGACGTTCGGGGCTCAATCCCAACGGCACGGCCGCGCTGTACTTCGAGCTCCGCGTCGACGGCAAGCCGGTCGATCCCTTACAATGGTTACAGAAAGGGATTCCATGACCTTCAAGACCCGCATGTCCGTCCTGGTGCTGTCGACGCCTGTGCTCGCGTTCGTTCTGGTCGGCGGCCTGATGGGCGCGGATCAGGGGCAGAGCGGCGGACAGCAGACCTACCAGCACCTGCGGGTATTCGACGACGTGGTCGATCTGGTGTTGAACAACTACGTCGGCGACGTGCAGGTCGACAAGGTGATGGACGGCGCGATGCGGGGCCTGGCCGATGGGCTCGACCCGGACAGCGCGTTCCTCACGCCTGGACAGGTCAAGGCGGTGGAGGCCGGCGAGGCGGCGCCCGACGGCGACGTCGGCATCGAGCTGACCCGCCGCTACTACCTCTATATCATCGCGGCGCGCGACGGATCGCCGGCGCAGAAGGCGGGCCTGCGGACGGCAGACACCATCCGGGCCATCGACGGCAAACCGACGCGCGACATGTCGGTCTTCGAAGGTACGCGCGCCCTGCGCGGCAAGGCCGCCACGAAGGTCACCCTCACGATCATCAGGGGCAACGCCGCCGATCCGCACGAGGTCGTGCTGGTCCGGGAGAAGATCGCCGGTCCGCTCGTCACGAGCCGCCTGATCGGCTCGACGGGCTACCTGCGCATCGTCTCGTTCAGAAACGGCGTCGTCGAGGAACTGCGCAAGCAGGCGGGCGACCTCGCGAAGGGCGGCGCGAAGAATCTAATCATCGACGTACGGCGAACGGCCGAAGGACCGCTCGAAAACGGGATTGCCGCCGCCCGCGTCTTCATCAAGTCGGGCACGCTGGCCATCAAGGCCGGCCGTGGCAAGCCCGAGACGCGTGAGTCGGTCCTGGCCCGCGCCGGCGACGCCACGGTCGACCTCCCCGCCGCGGTGCTCGTCACGACGGGCACGTCCGGCCCCGGCGAGCTCTTCATCGCGGCGATGAACGACAACGATCGCGCCGAGCTCATCGGCGAACGTACCTTGGGACGCGCCGGCATTCAAAAGCTCGTCAAGCTGCCCGAAGGCCGCGGCCTCTGGCTCACCTACGCTCGCTATCTGACGCCGAAGGGCAATCCCATTCAGGGACGCGGCCTCGAGCCGGACGTTGCCGTCGACGAACCCGATGTGGAGTTCGGCGCGACGGCGTCGGAAAAAGATCTCATCCTCGACGCCGCGCTCGAGCGCATGAAGCTCAAAGTCGCCGCGTAGCTCTCAAAGTCGCCGCGTAGCTATTGACACTGCCTACACGGCGGCGTATAACCGCAGCACACCTCTCGCGAACCCGTGCCGCGCTTGGGCTGCACGGGAGCTCGCGATTTTCATCCTCATCGGAGACATTCATGAACAAGCAGGAACTCATCTCGAAGATTGCCGAGGACACCGGCCTCACCAAAACCAGCGCGTCGGCCGCCGTCGACTCGTTCATCGAGGGCGTGACCAAGTCGCTGAAAAAGGGACAGCCGATCACGTTCGTCGGTTTCGGCACCTTCAAGACGGCGCAGCGGAAGGCGCGCACCGCGCGCAACCCGCAGACCGGCGCCGCGATCAAGATTCCGAAGCGTCGCGTCGTGCGCTTCACTGCCGGCAAGGCGCTCAAGTCAGCCGTCAACTGAGCGACCACCGAGCATCAGGGGACAAGGGAGAAGGCGGCGCTCGCTCCTTCTGCCTCGTCCCTTTTGCCTCCCCGCCTCCCGTTTCCTTTCCTCTTGTCCGCTTTCCCCGGATCTTGGTAGACTATAGGTTCCGGTAAGGCCAGTGTTTTCAAGACATAGGCGCGTAGCTCAGTTGGTTAGAGCGCCTGCTTGACACGCAGGAGGTCGGCAGTTCGAGTCTGCCCGTGCCTACCATTCGACTCGCCGCGTTGCGGCTCGCTCATGGCAGGCCGCCACAACGACAGGTCGAATGCCCTGAGCGAGCCGCAAACGCGGCGAGTCGAAGGGCCCCTGACGAGAGAACGACACTTCCGGCAACAATTGATGTCCGAGATCGCCGTCACGTTACCCGACGGATCCAGCCGTCGCGTGCGCGCGGGCAGTACTGCCCGCGACGTGGCGGCACTGGTGTCGCCGGGGCTCGCCAAGGCGGCGCTCGCGGCCACGGTCGATGGCCGGCTGGTCGATCTGACGTATCCGCTGAACGACGACGCGCGCCTGACGATCGTCACCGACAGGAACGCGGAGGCGCTGCCGCTCTACCGGCACAGCACGGCGCACCTGCTGGCGGCGGCCGTGACGCAGCTGTTCCCCGGCGCGCAGTGCGGCATCGGTCCGGCGACCGATGAAGGATTCTTCTACGACTTCGTCGTCGATCGCCCGTTCGTCCCGGAAGACCTCTCCGTCATCGAAAAGAAGATGAAGGAGCTGGCGGCGCAGGACCTGGTCTACGAACGGCAGATGTGGCCACGCGAAGAGGCGAAGCAGTTCTTCGCCGCGAAGGGCGAGCCGCTCAAGGTGCAGCTGATCGAAGAGAAGACCGCCGGACAGTCCGAGGTGTCCGTCTACACGATTAAGGATCGGGACACCTTCGTCGACTTCTGTGTCGGACCGCACGTGCCCTCGACCGGCCGCCTCAAGGCGTTCAAGCTGCTGTCCACGTCGAACGCCTACTGGAAGGGCGACGCGCACAACCAGCCGATGCAGCGAGTCTACGGCACGGCGTTTCTCAGCGAGTCCGAGCTGAAGGCCCACCTTCAGCGGCTCGAGGAAGCGGAGCAGCGGGACCACCGCAAGGTCGGCAAGGATCTCGGCCTCTTCATGTTCCACAAGTGGGCGCCAGGCGCGACCTTCTGGCTGGCGAAGGGCACAGTGCTCTGGAACACGCTCGCCGACTACATGCGCAGCGTGCTCATCCCGGCGGGCTACGTCGAAGTGAAGGCGCCGATCATCTTCAACAAGGCGTTGTGGGAGACATCGGGCCACTGGCAGCACTATCGCGAGAACATGTTCCTCGTCGAGAGCGAAGGCGAGCAGATGGGTCTCAAGGCGATGAACTGCCCCGGACACTTTCTCATCTACGCGAGCGACGTTCGCAGCTATCGCGACCTGCCGATCCGCCTTCACGAGCAGACGCCACTGCACCGCCACGAAGCCTCGGGCGTGCTGTCCGGGCTGACCCGCGTCCGGCAGTTCAGCCAGGATGACGGGCACTGCTTCGTCATGGAGTCGCAGATCGGCGAAGAAGTCGAGCGCCTGCTCCGGCTCGTGCAGCGCGTCTACGGCGATTTCGGGCTGCAGCCGACCATGAAGCTGTCGACCCGCCCGGCCGAGTTCATGGGCGCGATCGAGCAATGGGACCATGCCGAGCGCGAGCTGCGGCGTGCCCTTGATGCGGTCGGCCAGCCCTACGTCGTCAACGAGGGCGACGGGGCGTTCTACGGGCCGAAGATCGATTTCGATGTCGTCGACGCGATCGGCCGCAAGTGGCAGTGCGCGACCATCCAGCTCGACTACCAGATGCCCGAGCGCTTCGACCTGAAATACGTCGGCGCGGACAACGCCGAGCACCGGCCGGTGGTCATCCACCGGGCCATTTTTGGCAGCTTCGAGCGCTTCGTCGCCCTGCTGATCGAGCACTATGCCGGCGCCTTCCCGCTCTGGCTGGCGCCGGTGCAGGTGGTGGTGCTGCCGATCGCCGATCGGCACGCCGAGTACGCCCGGTCGGTCCGGGACCGCCTGGCGGCGGCCGGCCTCCGGGTGGAGCTCGACGAGCGGCAGGAGAAGATTGGATATAAGATCCGCGAAGCCCAGTTGCAGAAAATCCCGTACATGCTGGTAACCGGCGACCGTGAGGCGGCAGAGTCCACGGTGGCGGTCAGGAGTCGGGCCGGGGGCGATCTGGGGGCGAAGAGCCTCGAGGAGTTCATCGCCGAGGCCTTGCTCGAAGTCAGAAACAAGGCAAGGCGAATGCTGACTGCTGAATGCTGAAGTAAGAGAATGAATGCGGAAGGTGTAATTCAGCATTCACTTCAGCATTCAGCATTCAACATTCCGAATTGCCTGGAGGTACGTTATCGCTTTTGACAGAAGCCCGCGCCGGGACGACCGCACGCGGGTAAACGAACGGATCAGAGTTCGCGAAGTCCGCGTCATCGACGACACGGGCGCGCAGCTGGGCATCATGGCGCCGCAGCAGGCGCTGACTATCGCGCGACAGAAGGGACTCGACCTGGTCGAGATCGCCGCAACGGCGGTGCCGCCTGTCTGCCGGATCATGGACTTCGGCCGCTATCAGTATCAGGAGCAGAAGCGCGCCCGGCAGGCCAAGAAGCACCAGAAGATCATCGAGGTCAAGGAGATCAAGTTCCGGCCCAAGGTCGACGAGCACGACTATCAGTTCAAGAAGAAGCACATCGAGCGCTTCCTCGCCGAGGGCGACAAGGTCAAAGCGACGATCTTCTTCCGCGGTCGTGAAATGGCGCATCCCGAGATCGGGCGCCGCATCCTCGAACGGCTGATCGACGACCTCGGAGAAGTAGCGGTCGCCGAGAACGCGCCGCGGCAGGAAGGCAACCAGATGCACACGATCCTCGCGCAGCGCGCCGGGACCAAGCGTCCGGCGCCGAAACGGGAAGCGGAGAAAGCGCAAGAGCAAGAGTAGAGCGTCAAGACCTATGCCGAAACTGAAAACACATCGAGGCGCGGCGAAGCGGTTCAAGCGAACGGGAACCGGAAAGATTGTCCGCAGCAAGGCGTTCAAGCAGCACATCCTGACGAGCAAGGCGCGCAGCCGCAAGCGCAAGCTGCGCGGCACGGTCGAAGTGTCCGACGGCGACTACAAGAAGCTCGATCGGATGATCCCGAGGAAATAGACGAGCGTAGGCCGAGCCGGACTGTCGGCGAACAATGGGAAGGCGCAGTATCGGCAGCGCCTGCGGCCCGAGCGCGGCGCGACGTCGCCGCGCGACCCATCGACAAGCTCAGGGTCGCCCTGAGCCAGGTCGAAGGGCGAGAGCGATCGGGGGTGGCCCGCCTCCGCTGCGAGACCAGCGGGCAGCTACGGCGAGGTCGCGCCGTAGCGCGCAGAGAGTGAAGACGCGCGGAGGCGGAGGCCCCGCGAGCACTGAGTAAAGAAGACAGAACACATCATGCCTAGAGTCAAACGTGGAAACGTCCGGCGCGCCAAGCGGAAGAAACTGCTCGCGCGCGCCAAGGGCTTTTATCAGACCAAGAGCAAGCTGTATCGATCGGCGAAAGAGTCCGTCGACACCGCGCTCAAGTACGCCTTCGTCGGCCGCCGCCGGAAGAAGCGCGACTTCCGCCGCCTGTGGGTCGTGCGGATCAACGCCGCCGCGCGCGAGAACGGTCTGACCTACGGTCAGCTCATCGCCGGGCTGAAGGCCGCGGGCAACCCGATCGATCGCAAGCAGCTCGCCGATCTCGCGGTCACGAGCCCGAAAGCGTTCGCGCTGCTCGCGAAGGCCGCCGCCGACGCCAGGCCTGCCGCTCATGCCTGACGATGGTTCATGAGGTTCAAGAGGTTCACGTGGTTCAGCACGTTCGACTGAGCCGCGTGGGCCACCTCGGCCTCTTGAGTCTCTGACCAGCCCGTGCCCGCCGATCCGCCAATTCGCATCATTCAGGACCTCTGGCAGCAATTCGAGGTCGAACTGGGGAACGCTCGCACCGAGTCGGAGGTGCGGGCCGTCCGCGACAAGTACCTCGCGCGCAAAGGCGGACTCGTCTCCGCCATCCTCAAGTCACTGGGACAGACACCGGCGGAAGACCGTCCGAAGCTCGGCCAGCAGGTCAACGAGCTGAAGGTGCGCATCGAGGCCCAGCTCGAAGCGACACACGCGTCTGTCAGCGCCACCCGCCCACCGGCAGGGGCGGTCGACATCACCCTGCCGGGACGCCGGCCGCGCATCGGCCACCGCCATCCGCTCACCATCCTCCGCGAGCGCATCGAAGCCATCTTCACGCGCTTCGGCTTCCTGGTGATCGAGGGCGCCGAGCTCGAAGACGACTACCACAACTTCGAAGCGCTCAACATGCCGCCCGAGCACCCCGCGCGCGACATGCAGGACACGCTGTACCTCTCGGCGCCGGTGCGCTCGGGATCGGGCACGCCGGCGACGCTGCTGCGGACGCACACGTCGGGGATGCAGATCCGCTACATGGAGACGCATCAGCCGCCGGTCCGCCTGATCGCGCCCGGCCGCGTCTATCGCCGCGACAACTTCGATCTCTCGCACACGCCGATGTTCACGCAGGTCGAAGGCCTGGTCGTCGGCGAGGACGTCTCGCTCGCGGACCTGAAGGGCACGCTGACGGCCTTCGTGCACGAGCTCTTCGGACCGGAACGCCGCGTCCGCTTCCGGCCGAGCTTCTTCCCCTACACCGAGCCGAGCGCCGAGCTCGACATCAGCTGCGCGGCGTGCAACGGGACAGGGTTTATCGCGCCGAAGCCCGGCCCAAAGCCCGACAATGTCCAGCCGGGCGAAGGCGGACTTGCCTCGCCGAAGCTCGCGCAGCCAGGCACGAGCGAAGGCGGGCCTTGTGGGATGTGCAAGCGATCGGGGTGGGTCGAGATCCTCGGCAGCGGCATGGTGCATCCGGCCGTGTTCGAGGCCGTCGGCTACGACCCCGAGCGCTACACCGGCTTTGCGTTCGGCATGGGCATCGAGCGCGTCGCGCTGCTCAAGTGGGGCGTCGAGGACATCCGCCTCTTCTACGAAAACGACCTGCGCTTCCTGGAGCAGTTCCCGCTGTGAGGCTCGTCTATCCCTGGCTGCGCGATCTCGTCGCGTGCCGGGCACGCCCGAGTCCATCGCGCACGAGATCAGCCTGCGCGGGTTCGAAGTGGCCTCGATCGAACCGGCCGTCTGCCGGTCATCGACTTCGAGATCACCGCGAATCGCCCGGACTGCCTCAGCCACGTCGGCCTCGCGCGCGAGGCGTCGGTCATCTGGGGTCTCCCGCTGCAGATGCCGGACATGACGCTTCCGGCAGCCGGCCCGGTCGAGACCGTGCCCTGAGCAACGTCGAAGGGCCTGCCCTGAGCCCGTCGAAGGGCTGGACGTCCGACTCGAGGCGCCGGACCTCTGCCCGCGCTACTGCGCGCAGGTGTTCGAGATCGCCGTGGGCCCCTCGCCGCAGTGGCTCGCCGATCGTCTGACCGCCGCCGGCGTCCGCCCGATCAGCAACATCGTCGACGTCACCAACTACGTGATGCTCGAGCTCGGGCAGCCGATGCACGCGTTCGACCTCGAACGGCTGGCGGGCCGCGCGCTCGTCATCCGGCGCGCGCGCCCCGGCGAGCGCATCCGGACGCTCGACGGCATCGACCGCGCGCTCGAACCGGACATGCTCATGATTGCCGACGATGAGCACGCGAGCGCGGTCGGCGGCGTGATGGGCGGTCACGATTCGGAGATCGGACCCGCGACACGGCTCATCGCGCTCGAGAGCGCGTACTTTCATCCGCCGTCGATCCGCCGCACCAGCAAGCGGCTCGGGCTCAAGACAGAGGCGTCGATCCGCTTCGAGCGCGGCGGCGACATCGCTGCCCCGCCGCTCGGCATCGCCCGCGCCGCGGCCCTCTTCGCGCAGATTGGCGCCGGCACGCCGCGCGGCGCCCTCATCGATCGCTATCCCGCGCCGCGGCCGCTCGCGCAGGTGCGCCTGCGCGCGTCGCGCATCGCCCGGCTGCTCGGTCAGGCCGTGCCCGCCGACGATGTCGAGCGGATCCTGTGCGGGCTCGGCTTCGGCGTCGCGAGCGCCGCCGACCGAGGCGGACCGAGCTGGATGGTCACGGTTCCCAGCTTCCGCGTCGACGTCGCGCGCGAAGCGGACCTCATCGAGGAGGTCGGGCGCCACTACGGCTTCGATCGCCTGCCGACCACGTTTCCCGCGCTCACCGCGGCGCAAGCGCCGCCGCCGCCGCAGATCGCGAGGGACCGGCTCATCCGGCAGGTCCTCACGGCGGCCGGATTCTCGGAATCGGCGACGTTTGCGTTCATCGAGAAGGACGCGAGCGTGCCGTTCTGCGAGCCGGGCGTGGAAGCGGCCCCGATCGCCAACCCCCTCTCGGAGAAGTTCGCCGTCCTCAGGCCGTCGCTGCTGCCGGGACTGGTCGACGCCTGCGCCCACAACCGCCGCCGGGAGCGGAAGGACATCCGGCTGTTCGAGGCCGGCAGCCGCTTCACGCGCGCCGGCGAAGGACGTGCGGTCGCGTTTGTCTGGTGTGGCGCCGCGGACGGGCCGCACTGGTCGGGTCCGTCGCGCACGGTCGACTTCTTCGACGCCAAGGGCGTCGTCGAGGGCATCTGCGAGGCCGTCGGCGTCGAGGCCGAGATCGCGGCGAGTCGGCACGGATTCCTCGTCGCCGGCCGTGCGGCCGAGGTGCGAGCGCGGGCACCGGCGCGCTCCTGGGCGTCGTCGGTCAGCTGAGCCCGGCGATCGCCGAAGCGCGCGGCTTCCCCGGCTGCGGAAGACGTGTACGTGGCCGAGCTCGATCTGGATGCGCTCACCATCGCCGGCGCGGATGTCGATCGGCTCGTCGCGTCGCTGCCGCGCTTCCCGTCGATCGTGCGCGACATCTCGATGCTCGTCGACGATACCTTGCCTGCCGCCACCGTTCGTGGCACTATCCGTTCGTCGGCTCCGTCAACGCTGGTTTCGATTGCCGAGTTCGATCGCTACCAGGGCAAAGGCGTGCCGGACGGTCGCATCAGCCTGTCTCTGCGACTCACCTTCCGCGCGCCGGATCGCACGTTGACCGACGACGAGGTGCAGGCCGCGACCAACAGAATTATCGAAGCGCTGCGCGCCACGCATGGGGCGGAGCAGCGATAGATTGCTCGGCTCAAGGCTTTGGGCTCTAGGCTCTCGCAAAATCGTCGAGTAGTGCGGTCGAAGATTTTGCTGAACCCAGAGCCTAGAGCCAGAGCCCTGAGCCTTTCAGCAAGGAGTCACAGTGGCAAAAGCGGTTGCAACGCGGTCGATCGATCTCGAATCCATCGACCGGCTGGAAGAGAAGGTCAAACTGCTCGTCGGTCTGGTCGAACGGCTGCGGTCGAGCGAGGGACGCCTGTCGGACGAGAACGGCCGGCTGGTGCGCGAGCTCGATGCGGCGCTGGCCCGGCTGACGGCGGCGGAAGGATCGGGCGCCGAGATCGCCGCCTTGCGCGAGGAACGCGAGCTCATCAAGTCGCGCGTCGAGGACATGCTCGCGCAGATCGAGTCGCTCAATCTGTAAGGGGTTCATTAGGTGAACGCGTGAACCTCCTGAACCAGGATCGATCCATGGAACAGACCAGCCGAATCGTCACCGTCGACATTCACGGCCAGCGGTATCCGATCAAGAGCTCGCTCGATGCGGCCTACGTCGCGGAGCTCGCCGCCTACGTGGACCAGAAGATGCGGCTGGCGCTCAGGGAATGTCCGTCGGGAGACACGTTGAAGGTCGCGGTGCTCGCCGCGCTCAACATCGCCGACGAGTACTTCCGCGCCGGCGACGAGGCGCAGGATCGTCAGGCTGGATTTGCGCACCGCGCGCGCGAGCTCGAGCGCATGCTCGATATGGCGCTGGCGTCCGGGCAGGAACGGCTCGCCGCAGGCTGACCCGCAAACGGCGGACAACACCGATCTCTTGTCGACCGCGGCACCCGGGTGCAGTACAATGGCATACAGGAGTTTAAGTTCCCTGCTTTGCTTGTGATGGTTCGGAGGCTCGTTTGAGCCGATGTTCTAACCCCAAGTGAATCGCGACGCTGCGTGGTGTGCATGCCTCTGCGAGAGGAAGCCTGAAGCGCGGCTTGTGCAGCGGTTCCACCTGCTATAGCAGGTTCATCCGACCTCCCCACACGGCAAAGCGGGGGCCTTTCGACTTCGATCGCCCGCGCCACGAACTCCCGGCACCCGCCGGCCGAGTCCACGCGAGGGCTTCACATACAGGACGGTGACACGCATGGGTCTACCGGCCGCTTCGTCTGTCACATTCGTTCTCCTCTTCAGCTTCTTCCTTTTCCTCGCGACTCTCGGCGCAATCGTCTGGTGGGCCGCCAGCCGCCGGCGGATCGCGGCCGAGACGCTCGGCCGCGCGCAGGCGGAGGCCGATCGGCTCGTGCGACAGGCCGAGCGCGACGCCGAGAGTCTGCGCAAGGAAGTCGCGCTCGAAGCGCGCGAAAAGGCCCACGCGGCTGCCGCCGAGTCGGAGGCGCGCGCGCGCCAGCAGCGCGACGAGATCCTCAGCCTCGAACAGGCGCTCGCCGACAAGACCCGCGCCCTGACCGATCGGCTCGCGACCTGCGACCGCGTCGAGCAGGACCTGCGCGCGAAAGGACTGACCATCGCCCAGCATGAGTCGGCCGCCGCCGCCGCGCGAACCCGTGCCGACCAGCTCGTCGCCGAGCGGCAGCGCGAACTGCAGCGCGTCGCCGGCCTCAGCGCCGACGAAGCCCGCGAGCTCCTCCTGAAGCAGATCGAGACCGACGCGCGCCGCGACGCCGCCAACCTCGTCAAGCGCCTCGAGACCGAAGCGCGCGAGACCGCCGCCGTGCGCGCACAGCAGATCATCGCCGACGCCATCCAGCGCAGCGCCGCCGAGCACGCCATCGAAACCACGGTGTCGGTCGTCGATCTGCCGAGCGACGACCTCAAGGGACGCATCATCGGTCGCGAGGGCCGCAACATCCGGGCGCTCGAAACCGCGACCGGCGTCGAGCTCATCGTCGACGACACGCCAGGCGCGATCATCCTCTCGAGCTTCGATCCGTTCCGCCGCGAAGTGGCGCGGCAGGCAATCGAGCGCCTCATCGCCGACGGCCGCATCCACCCGGCGCGGATCGAGGAGGTCGTCGAAAAAGTCAAAGTCGAGATGGAGGATTCGGTACGCAAGGAAGGCGAGGCGGCCGCGTTCGAGCTCGGTCTCTTCGACCTGCATCCCGAAATCCTGCGGCTCATGGGCCGCTTGAAGTTCCGGACCAGCTACGGCCAGAACGTCCTCAACCATTCGAAGGAGGTCGCGTTCCTCGCCGGCATCATGGCCAAGGAGTTGGGACTGAACGGACACGTCGCCGCCCGCGCCGCCTTCGTCCACGACATCGGCAAGGCCATCGATCGCGATCTCCAGGGTACGCACCTCGAGCTCGGTCTCGATTTCCTCCGCAAGCATGGCGAGAGCGAACCCGTCCTGCAGGCCGTTGCCGCCCATCACATGGACATCGACTGGCCGTCGCTCGAAGCCATGATCGTGCAGGCGGCCGACGCCATTTCGGCCGCCCGTCCAGGCGCCCGGCGGGACATCCTCGAGTCATACGTCAAACGGCTCGAGAAGCTCGAAGGCATTGCCGACTCGTTCCAGGGCGTTTCGAAGGCGTTCGCCCTTCAGGCCGGCCGCGAGATCCGCATCATGGTCGAAAGCGATCATGTCTCGGACGAGGAGACCGTCTGGCTGTCGAAGGACATCGCCCGCCGGATCGAGAACGAGCTCGAATATCCCGGTCAGATCAAGGTGACCGTCATCCGCGAGACCCGGGCCGTTGACTACGCCCGGTAATCACGAGGCCCACGTCCCTCAGGCAAAGGACGTGGCGGCCGTCGGAGAGCGCGGGCTCATCGATCACATCCGCCGGCGGCTTCCTCCTCCGCCGCCAGCGCTCGTCGTCGGCATCGGCGACGATGCGGCCGTGGCGGTCGTGGACCGGGGCACACTGCAGGTGCTGACCACCGACGCCCTCGTCGAGGGCGTGCACTTCGACCGGCGTTTCTCGAGCCCCGCCGATATCGGCTACAAGGCGCTCGCCGTCAACGTCAGCGACATCGCGTCCATGGGTGCCGCCCCGCGCTTCGCCCTGCTCTCGCTCATGCTTCCGCCGGCCATGCCCTTCGCCGACGTCGATGGTCTGCTCGACGGCCTACTGGAAATCGCCGCCAGCACCGGAGTCGCGTTGGCAGGTGGCAACATCACGCGGTCGCCTGGTCCGCTGGTTGTCGATGTGACGATCGTCGGATCGGTCAGGCCGCGGCGGATCCTGACGAGAAGCGGGGGACACGCGGGCGACGCACTCTACGTGAGCGGCGCCATCGGGGCCGCTTCGGCGGGTCTCGGCTGGCTGAGGGAGCATGGCGTGGCCGGGGCGGAACTGCCGGAGGACCCTGAGATGGCCGCGTGCGTGCTGCGGCACCGGCGTCCCGAGCCGCGAGCGCGCCTCGGCGCGCTGCTGGGCCGGACCAGAACGGCCAGTGCCTGCATGGACCTGAGCGACGGGCTCGCCGACGCGGTCCGGCAGGTCGCTGAAGCGAGCGGCGTCGGCGCCCGGATCGCCGCCAGCGCGCTGCCGATTCACCCGGGAGCGGCCCGCTGGTTTCGCGGACGCGGCGAAGACGCCGTCCAGGCCAGCCTTGGCGGCGGTGATGACTACGAATTGCTGTTTGCCCTCTCGAGCCGCAGGCGCGGCCGGCTCCGCCTCGTCGAACGGCAGTCCCGCGGCCTGCGCCTGACGAGAATCGGCGAGCTCACCCGCGACCGGGCGCTCGTCGTCGAGCGCGACGGAGCTGCCGAACCACTGCCAGCCGGATTCGTCCATTTCTAGCGGCATCCCGATGGCTGGTCCCTCTCGCATACGGTCGTGGCTCGAACAGCTCCTTCACACCCACGATACCCCCCACCGAACCGCTGCGGCTTACGCCCTGGGCGTTTTCCTGGGGTTCTCACCGATGCTCGGGCTCCACACCGTGCTGGGTCTTGCCCTGGCGTTCGTCTTTGGCCTGAACCGGGTCGCGGTGGTGCTCGGGGTCTACTCGAACCTGCCCTGGGTGCTTCCCGCGTACTACACTCTGGCGACCATCGCCGGCGCCGCGGTGCTGGGCGTCGACGTCCAGCCACGGGCGCTCGAGGAGGCGATGCGGGCCGTGTCGGCGGCGTCCTGGGGTGAATTCGCCGGACTTGCCCGGCGCCTGGCTCCCCTGATGTGGGCCTACACCCTCGGATCGACCGTCGGCGCGCTGCTCTTCGCGGCGGTGGCGTATCGGGTGTCGCTGGTAATGATCCTCGCGCACCGCAAGCTCACATCACACAGGCCTGGAGAAACGGGCTGATTCACGGCCATTTTCTCTGACACCCCCTGCCAGTATGGAATCGGAACCCTTTGACCGGGTGGGCCGGGACCGGTATAGTGATCACGCCCCCCAGCGCCAGATCGACCTATGTTTCTGTCGCGCTCGACCGGCCGCAAGATCGTGGCGACCACCACGGCCGCCGTCACCTTCGCCGTCCTGTATGAGGTGACCACGCTGGACTCCCGCTATGCGGCCCGGCAGGCCGAAGTGCGTGAACCAGCCAGTTCGCCGGCGCCCGGCGCCAGGCTGCGGTTCACGGCCACCGGCTATTGCAAAGGGACGACGACCGCGTCAGGAGTGAACGTCCGGACGGGAATCGCGGCGGCAGACCCCGACCTGCTTCCGGTCGGATCGGTCATCCAAGTCGACCGCCTGGACGACAAGTACAACGGGATCTACACGATCATGGACACCGGCCCCAAGGTGCAGGGCCGTCACATCGACATCTACATGTGGAGCTGCAACGAGGCCCTGGAACTCGGGCGCCGCAGCATGCAGATCAGCGTGCTCCGACTGGGCTGGAACCCCAAGGCCAGCACCCCGCGGCTGATAGACCGGCTCTTCCGGCAGCGGGAACAGGCCCAGGACCCGCCGCCCGCACCCACCCCCCCGGCCCCGGCCACCGACCAGGCACCGAAGTAGCGCCCGAGCGGACGAAGAATTTCAACGCAGAGAAGTCAGCGGAGTCAGCAGAGGGGCCTAGGAAGGCTACTGGCGACAGTGGCAGGGCCGACGGATGGGATCCCGCTTGCACACGGGACGTGGATCGCGCGGATCAGAACACGCGACACTGTATTGCGAAGCGACCGGCCGCGCGCCAGCGGCGCGGCCGGTCGCCGACACATACTCGCCGACGCGCAGCCGCCCGCTCTTGTCAGCCATCCTCCGCGGACTCCGCTAGCCCTGTGGTGACAATCTCTCCGTGCCTTCTGTCACCTCCGCTGGCTCCGCGTCCGATCGCGATTCCTGATCCTTGTACTGCAGCTGGTACAACTTGAAGTAGAGCCCGCGCTTGGCGAGCAGCTCCTGGTGCGAACCTGATTCGCGGAGCTCGCCGCGGTGCAGAACGAGGATTTTGTCCATGTCCTGGATCGTCGACAACCGGTGGGCGATCGCGATCGTCGTCCGTCCGGCCATCAGCACGTGCAGCGCGTCGCGGATGAGGATCTCGGTCTCGGTGTCGACGCTCGACGTCGCCTCGTCGAGGACGAGAATCCTCGGGTCGAACGCGAGCGCCCGCGCGAACGACAGCAGCTGCTTCTGCCCGACCGACAGCGTCGCGCCACGTTCGGCGACAGGGCTCTCGTAGCCGAGCGGCAGTCGATCGATGAAGCGATCGGCGTGGACGGTCGCCGCCGCCCGGCGGACGGCCTCGTTGGTGATGCTGGTGTTTCCGAGACGGATGTTCTCGGCAATCGTTCCGGAAAAGAGATACACGTCCTGGAGGACGAGGCTGAACAGTCGCCGGAGCCCATCGAGCGGCAGCTCGCGGACGTCGACACCGTCGACCAGGATGCGCCCGCGGGTGACGTCGTAGAAGCGCAGCAGCAGGTTGATGAGGGTCGACTTCCCTGCCCCCGTCGCTCCCACGACCCCGACGCGCTCGCCCGGCCGCACCTCGAACGACATGTCCTTGAGCACGTAGTCGGTGCCGTTGTACGCGAACCACACGTGGTCGAAGACGATGTGGCCGGAAGGCGGCCGCGTCTCGCTGGCCGCTGGCCGCGATTCGGGGTTCGGGGCTCGGGGCTCGCGGCTCAACGCCCCGGACTCGAAGCGATCTCCGGCACTCGTCCTCGCCGGAGCTCCGAGCCCCGAACCCCGAGCTGCGAACCCCGACGTAATCACGACCGGCGTATCCAGCAGCTTGAAGATCCGCTCCGACGAGGCCATCGCCGCCTGGAGCACGTTGAACTTCTCCGACATGTCGCTGATCGGCCGGAAGAAGCGCTGCGAATAGAGCAGGAACGCCACCAGCGAGCCCAGCGTGAGCGTGCCCTGCATGGTCCAGCCGCCGCCGAACCAGATGAGCAGGGCGGCGGCAAGCGCGCCGATCACTTCGATCGCCGGGTAGAACACGGCGTAGTAGAAGATCGACTCGACGTTGGCATCGCGGTGCTGGCGGTTGATGTCGTCGAAACGATCGTAGCTGCGCCGCTCGCGCCGGAATAGCTGCACCGTCGCCATGCCGGTGATGTGCTCCTGCAGATACGCGTTGATCCGGGCGATCCAGATCCGCACCGTTCGATAGGATTCCCGCACGCGCGTCCGGAACCACTGCGTCACGAGCACGATGAGCGGCAGCACGGAGAACGCGAGCAGGGCGAGCCGCCAGTCCATCGCGACGAGCACGATCATGATGCCGAGGAGCGTGAAGATGTCGCCGAAAATCGAGACGACGCCGGCGGTGAACAGATCGTTCAGCACGTCGACGTCGGTCGTCACCCGCGTCATCAGCCGGCCGACGGGATTGCGATCGTAGAACTGCACGTCGATGCGCTGGAGGTGTCCGTAGATCTCCATGCGCATGTCGAACATGATGCGCTGACCGGTCATCTGGAGCACCCAGGTCTGCAGGTACTCGAGCGCGAACGATGCGAGCAGGATGGCCAGGAAGCCGATGCGCGATGCGGTCGAGTCCGGCCAGATCCGCGGTCGCGATGTAGCGGTCGATCGCCAGCTTCATGAGATACGGCTGCGCCAGCTGCAGCACCGACGCGCAGATGATCGACGCGAGCGCGACGACCGCCTGCAGCCGGTACGGCCACAGATACCCGAGCAGCCGCCGCATCAGCGCCGCGTCGTACGCCTTGCCGAGCACCTCTTCGTCGTGAATGGACATGGTTGAATTGGCTCAGGGCTCAGGGCTCAGGGCTCAAGCAAGATCTTTCGACCGCTTAGCCTCCAAGGTCTGCCTGAGCCCTGAGCCTTGAGCCCTGAGCCTACGATCAGCTCGCCGCGAGCTCCTCCTCGAGCAGCTGCCGGCGGTGCAGCGTGGCATAGACGCCGCCACGCGCCACCAGATCCTCGTGGCGGCCTTGCTCGACGATGCGCCCGCGATCGAGCACGAAGATCCGGTCGGCATCACGAACCGTCGACACGCGGTGCGACACGATGAGCGACGTCCGCTGACGCATCACGCCGCGGAGGCGCGCCAGGATCTCTTCCTCCGTATACGTATCCACGGCCGACAGCGCATCGTCGAGAATGAGCAGCCTCGGATCCATCATCAGCGCGCGGGCAATCGCCGTCCGCTGCTTCTGTCCGCCCGACAACGTGATGCCCCGCTCGCCGACGAGCGTGTCGTACCCTTTGGGAAACGTCTCGACGTCCTTGTCGAGCCGGGCGATTGCTGCGGCTGCCCGAATGCCGGCGTCGAGCGACCTGGCGGCGTCACGAGGCCCGGCCGGTGCTACGCCGAACGCGATGTTTTCGGCGATCGTGTCCGAGAAGAGAAACGGCTCCTGCGGCACGAAGCCGATCGCTCCGCGCAGCCGGGCCAGGGGAATCTCGCGCACGTCGATGCCGTCGAGGAAGATCGTGCCTGACGGCGGCTCGTGCAGCCGAGGCAGCAGGTTGATGAGCGTGGACTTGCCCGAGCCGGTCGCGCCGATGAACGCGACCGTCTGGCCCGCCTCGATGCGCAGCGAGACGCGGTCGAGCGCGGGCGTGGTCGACGCCGGATAGGTGAACGTCAGGTCGCGGATCTCGATGGCGCCACGGATGACCGCGGCACGGCCGGCGGCCGACACCGCGCGGTCATCGATCTCCGGTCGCGCATCGAGCACGTCGAGCATCCGCTTCCACGAAGCCATGCCCCGCTGCAGGATGTTGGTGACCCAGCCGAATGCGATCATCGGCCAGCTCAACATCACAAGATACGCGTTGAAGGCCACGAACTCGCCGACCGAAATGCGACCGCGAATGGCCTCACGGCTCCCCATCCAGAGCACGAGCAGCGATCCAAATCCGAGAAACAGGGTCATGCTGGGGTAGAACATCCCCTGGAGTCGAATCAGGACCCGGTTGCGGCGGACGTACTCGTCATTCGCCGCGCGAAAGCGAGCCAGTTCGTGCGGTTCCTGGTTGTAGGCGCGTACGACTCGCACGCCCGACAGCGCCTCCTGGACGACCGCGCTGAGGTCGGCGAGCTGCGCCTGAATCGCCTCGAACCGTGTGTGGATCGCGCTCCCGAAGTACTTCACGCTCACCGACACGAGCGGGAGCGGCAGCAGGGCGATGAGGGTGAGCCGGCCGTCGATCGTCGCCATCAGGATGATGGCGACGACGAACACGATGATGGTGTTGGCGGAGTACATCACCGCCGGTCCGATCATCGTGCGCACGGCGTTCAGATCGTTGGTCGCGCGCGACATGAGGTCGCCGGTTCGCCGCGCCTGGTAATACGCGAGCGGCATCTGCTGAAGCCGGGCAAAGAAGGCATTCCGCAGGTCGTATTCGATGTCCCGGGAGGCGCCAATCAGGATGCGGCGCATCAGGAAACGGAAGGCGCCGCCGACGAGCGCGATGGCCAGGAGCAGCGCCGCGTATATCGCGAGCTTCCCACGCGTCACGCCGGCCGTGAGGTCGTCGATGGCATTCTTGAGGACCCAGGGCGACAGCAGTTGAATGGCCGTCGTGATGACCACGCAGCCCAGGCCGAGGAGAAACGCTCGCTTGTAGCGGAGAAGGAATGGAAGCAGACGGGCAAACGGTGGGGACATCCTGCTTGAGTATATCGAGGCTGAGGAGCTCCAAACTCACGTCCGACGCCAACACTCACGATTGATGGAGTCGCGTTTGACGGCGCGAGAGCGAGCGACAGGCTTGAGCCGCCGCGAGCGCGAAGGGGCGAGCGGCGCGAGCGGCACCTTGGGGTGGGCCCCAGGTGGACTGAGAAATGCGGCCCCGCGAGCACAGATAAAAGAAAAGGGGGCCCGACCTTTCGGCCGGGACCCCCTCCTCCTCCCGATTGCCTTAGCTGTTCGAAAGCCGATTGCCTTACTTGAAAGCCGATTGCCTTACTTGAAAGCCGTTTGCCTTACTTGAAAGCCGTTTGCCCTACCGGAAAGCCGCCTGTGCCTTGCGACAGAGCCGCTTTCGCTTCAAGAAAATCCAGCGCCTGGCTCGCGATAGTCCGAAAATCCGTATCGCCTGGTTTCAGAATCTTGGATTGAACCAGGCAACCCAACAAATTCGCGTGCGTTTCATCGAATTCGTAATGCGAAACGCGACGTTGCATCCCATAGAGCAAGCGGGATGCCGAACTCGACGGCAGGACACCCCGTCGAGTTCGGCTGATTGACCGCAGCGGCTAGAAGCCGAACCGGGCGCCAATCTGCAGAGTTCGCGGCGCCGCGCCAGCGCGGAGCGCCGAGAGCACCAGGAACGTGGTCGGCGCTCCCTGGTTCCCGCCCGGGTTGGCAAAGTTCGCGCGGTTCGTGATGTTGAACACGTCGGCCGACAGGTCGAGCGTGCGTCCGTTGCCGACGTTCAGCCGCCAGCCGAATCGCGTATCGAACTGGAAGAACCCTGGGCCGGTGGCGCCGTTACGTTTGCCGTCGTAGTCCTCGACGGTGTAGTTGTCGGCCGCGATGGTTCCGGCTCCGGTGTAGGTGCCTGGCGCGATCGGATCGAACAGCGTGCCGTTGCGATCCACGTCAATCAAGTTGTTCGTCAGCGAGAACGGGACGCCGCTGAGCGCGCGCGCCACCCAGCTGAACGTCATCCCGTGCGTGTAGGGCACGAGCGTCCGACCGCTCACGACGAGGTTGTGGCGTCGGAGGTTATCGGTTCGGCCCTCGTTGAGATCGAGGTTCATGTTCGATCCCTGTTGGAAATTGATGATCGACCCGTTATTCCCCAAGTTGCCCGTCGCATCCGCGAAGGTATACGACACGCGGGCGCTGAAACCGTGCGACAGCCGCTTCTCGATCTGCAGCAGCAGAGCGTTGTAATCGGTCTCGCCGACGTTGAGGAACGTCCTGACCTCCTGAAAGCTCGGATCAGGCCTGACAATCGGGCTCGTCGCCGCAGTCGTGGCCCGCGTCCCCTTGTTCTTGTCGAACGCCATGAACATGTCACGGCCCAGCACCCGCACGAAGTCGGCGCTCACGGAGACAGTGGATCCGAGCTGATGCTCGTAACCCACGGTCACCTCGTCCGATTGCGGGATGCCGCGAGATGGATCATCCAGGAAAACGATGCCGGTGTTTCGCACCGTCGATCCCGGCGGATACAGCTGATTGAGCAGCGTCCTGTTGAGAACCGGCCCGCCGATCAGCATGGGATCGGTCGGCAGGTTTCCGGTCCGAGGTCCGGGATCAGCGGCGGATGTGGGGAAGTTCACAAGAAAGGAGCTGGAAAACACACCGGCGCTGAAGAGGCCGCCGATGATCTCGAAATGCGTCTTGTCGTAGAACCGGCCGTAGCCAGCCCGGATCACCGACCGGCCGGCATCGTCGACTGCGTACGAGAGGCCGACGCGCGGCTGGTAGTTGTCCGTGTCCACGGGGTAGTCGTCTTCGTTGGCGAATGCCGGATTGTTCTTCTCCGGAACGGGAATCTTCTCGACGTCATAGCGGATGCCGATCGTCGCGGTCAGCCGGTTGGTCATCTTCCATTTGTCCTGCGCAAAGAATGACACGTAATGGGCCTTCTCGAAGACCGTCCCCTGGCCCGGGACCCTGATCGTCAGACGATCCGGATAGGTCCTCGGATTGTTGGCGTCGAACGGCGCGTTGCTGGCGCCGAAGCCGAACGTCCCGTTCATGTTGTCTTGCGCGAAGTTGTCGGCCGTGACGTACCTGGTACTGGACGCCGACCTTGACATCGTGGTCCCCGCGCTTGTTGGGCAGGAACCAGGAGAACGTATCCTCAATCTGATAGGCGTCGTTGACGCGCGCCTGGGCGGTGTTGTCCTGCTGATCGGTGAAGGTCTGAAACGCGAGCGTCGGCTCGCAGGCGGTCATATCATGACCGTTCCCGTTGAAGCAGGGGTTGGCGAACGACACATCCTCCTGTGTCCAGCCCGCACGGAAGGAGTTCAGCTTCGTGCTGCCGAACACGGACGAGAACGTCGCCAGCACGGTCTGGTCCTTGTCGTCTTCCTCCCGTGTCGCAACCGACGTAATCAACGGGGGTGTGATGGCCTGGTTCCGCTGCGGGGACAGTTCTCGCAGCCACCGCACGCCCCACGTGTGATTCGCATTCACCTGCTGATCGAACTTGACCATCGTGTTCCATACGCGATCCTGCGTCGTCGGACTCCAGTTCAAGTCCGGCCGTGCGGGAATGACGATGGCCGCGCCGCGATCGATCATCACGCGCTCGAGACTGAAGAAGAAGTGCGCCTTGTTCTTGACGATCGGACCGCCGATGGTGCCGCCAAATTCCGTGCGCTTGGTGTCCGGCTTGGAGAGGTCGCGCTCCTTCGCAAAGTAGTCCTTGGCCGTCCAGTCGGCGTCCTGTCCAAAGACGAACGCGCTGCCGTGCAGCACGTTCGTGCCGCTCTTGGTGACGGCGTTGATGATCGCTCCGGTCGTGCGGCCGAACTGCGCGTCGAACTGGTTCGTGATGACCTGGAACTCCTGCACCGACTCGATCGCGGTCCGGGCCTGCGTCCCCGCGCGCTGGCCGATGACATCGTCGTTGTTGTTGCCGCCGTCCAGCATGTAGTTGTTGCTGCGCGGGTCCGAGCCGTTGACCGAGATCGAATCCGACCCGAAGGACTCGGTGCTGATGCTCGGCACGATGCCGGGGAGCAGCCCGATGAAGCCGATGAAGTTGCGGTTGATCGACGGAAGATCGACGAGCTCGCCGCCGGTAATGTTGCCGCCGACCTCCTTGGTCGTCACGTCGACGAGTGGGGACTCGGCCGACACGCTGACGACCTCCTCGATCCCGCCAACCGCGAGCTGGAGGTCGAGCGTCGTCGTCTTACCGATCTCGAGCCGGATATCCCTGAGACCCAGTTTCTTGAATCCCGACAATTCCGCGGTGATCTCGTAAATCCCCGGGGCCAGGCCGCCGACGAAATACGTGCCGTCCGCACCGCTGACCGTCTCGCGGAACATCCCCGTCGCCTGATTCTTGGCGACGACCGACGCTCCAGGGACGGCCGCGTTCTGACTGTCAACGACCTTACCCTTGACCTCAGTCGTGCCCTGCTGCGCGAATGCACTCGCGGCGCACACGAGCAGGCCACTGAGCATCAGGCTCAATATTCGCGATTTCATGATGACGTCTCCTCCCTTGCACGCGGTCGTCACAACATGCAGCGACCGTTGACGTGTACGGCGCGTTCGCCGCACTCGTCCCACCATCCATCCCGTTCAATCGAGCAACTCCGGAAACCCGTAGAAGCACGTTCCGGATTTTGAATGCCGGTCGGACGCAACCAGCGCAAAGACACCGAGCTCGACCCGGCTGCCCTCCCTTCCTTCAGCAATGGCTGACTCGGTCGAAGGGCAAGTGCGTTCGAGCTGGCACGGGCCAGGCATTCGGTGTATGCGACTGGTGTCCCTGCAGTATACATACCAATTCCGCCGCAAACCGATAGGTTCACGAACCATCGCGACCTCGGCTATCGGGCGGCGACTGGAGCCAGGCAGGCGGGGCGAGAGCCTATGTGGCGCGCCGGCGGACCAGCCTCGAGGCTCAGTCGTGCCTGCCCAGCGTCCACGGGCACCACGCCGGATTCTCGGGCGTCGGCGAAAAGTCGAACGTCAGCGGTCCAGACCATCTCAGGAGCTTGGGATGAGCGCGTGCGCCAACGGCGTTGACGCTCAGCGTCCAGCGTCCGTTCACCAACGGGACTTCGGCCGCCACTGCCAGACGATATCCAGGCGATGGGGCGGCCAAGGCAAACTGCCATGGTGTGACGGTCGTCTCCCCCGCGTCTTCGCATCGCAGTCCTGCCCGATCGGGAAACGAGAAGGCGAACGAGTCGAGCGGACGGGCCGACAAGCCCGCCCCCAGCCCTTTGACATACGCCTCCTTCAACACCCACAACTCGGCGAAGCGATCGTCATGCTCGTCGACCGGCAGGGACTCGAGCATGGCGATCTCGGCGGGTGCGAAGTGCGCGCGGGCAATTGACGGCGCGTCCACTCGGCTCTGCACGCGTTCGACATCGATCCCGATTCGTGTCGCGCGCGCGACCGCGCACGCGACCAGGCCCGGCGCGTGGGACAGGTTGAACTCGATGTGCGGGTCCCCGGCCTGAGCAGCGACAAGCGTGGGCTTGCCGTGCACGTCGTCCACGAACTGCCATTCGTGGGCCGCATCGTGTCCGTATCGAGACAGTGTGTGGCGGAGAAGCGCATGGGCCGCGATGTAGTCTCGCCGGTCGCGGTCGAAGACGAACCGGTCGGCCCGTGCGCATTCAGCAGGCGACAGCACGCCTCGAAGGGAATGGATGGCCGCGACATCGAACGCGTGTGTCGGCCAATACCACACCTCGATGGCAGCAGGCGTCAACGGTCCATCGACGCGTGTCATGATCACAACCTGCGTGGTCGATGAGCAACCGGATAGCGGGCTACACGACGCCGACGTGGGTCAACTGGCCTCGAAGGAGCGCTTCCTTCATCAGCCGGCTGCCACAGTCGAGGTGCTCTTCCATGCGCGCGCGCGCGGCCGCGGGGTCGCGGCGTTCGATGGCGTCGACGATGGCGAGGTGCGCTTCGGTCGCACCGTGTTGAAACGGGCCGAAGTGTACGCCGAGCGACATGAACCGATCGACTTTCGCGAGGCATCGATCGATGAGCTCCATCGCGAGCGTGTTGCGCGCGGCCGCGGCGATGGCGAGATGGAACCGGACATTCGCGGCCTCCGCGTCGCGATACTCGACCGGAGCGTCGCTCCGTCGGTGACGCGCATCGGTGGGGATCGTCTGCGGCAGCGACGCCAGATGGCGCAGTTGGCCGACCTCATCCGCGGTCGCACGCTCCGCCGCCCAGGCGGCGGCGGCACCCTCGAGCACGCGCCGCACGTCGAAGGTCTCGTGAATCAGCTGAACCGTGACGCGCGCGACGAAGTACCCGTGGCCGGCGACGCGATCGAGGTACTGTTCCTGCCACAAGCGGGTCAGTCCCTCGCGCACGGGCGTGCGGCTCATCCGATGCTCGCGCGCCAGCATGACTTCCGAGAGCGGCGCGCCGGGACGATAGCGGCCGTCGACAATGCCGGCTTTGATCTCGCGATAGGCGCGCTCCACCTGGGAGGCGTCCGAGGGAACGGGCTGAGGTGCTGATTTCACGTATACAACCTGAGTCCTTCCCAGTATACCGTCGATTTCCAGAGGAGAAATCGAGTCCCCCGTGGTATTCTCTCCAGGCCTTTCCCAGAAGGCTCGGGTTCCCAGCCCGATTCGAGCCGACTAATCCAGCCGGGGCGAGACGCGTTTCATGCCGACACGTATTGCGGTGGTGTGTGTGTGTGCCTTGGCGATGCTCGGGGCGGCCACCCCCTCGTTTGCCCAGTCCTCAGCCAGTTCAACCTCCAACCGGGCCACCGGCGAGAACTATCACGTCGAAGTCTCCGGGCTGCTCTGGGATCCAACGCCGGCGATCGTGATCAACAGCGAGTCGATCGACGGCATCGTCGGCACCGACATCGACTTCGTCAACGAGCTCGGCATCGAGAAGTCCTGGTTCACGCAGCTCAAAGTCGTGCTGCGCCCCGCGACGAAGCACAAGTTCCGCTTCGAGTACACGCCGATGAAGTACGAGGCGTCTGCGATCGTGCGGCGGGATCTCATCTTCAACGGCATCGAGTTTCCACTCCAGATACCGATTGAGGCCGACCTCACCTGGCGAGCGTACCGGTTCTCGTACGAATACGACTTCGTCTACCTCGATCGCGGCTTCGTGGGGCTCGTGCTCGAAGCAAAGTACACCGACGTCGAGGCGTCACTGCGGAACGTGCTCGACTTCGAGTTCGTCCGCGCCCACGCACCGATACCGGCCGTCGGGCTCATCGGACGAGGATATGTCGCGCCCAATATCTCGATCACCGGCGAGTTCACGTTCTTCAAGCTGCCGGAAATCCAGGGTAACAGCGGCCGCTACTTCGACTTCGATCTCTACGGCACCGTCAACTTCACCGACAACGTGGGCGCCCAGGGTGGCTACCGATCTTTCGACGTCATCTACAAGGTGGGGGACGACAACGGCGACTTGCAGATGAAGGGGCTCTATTTCGGAGGCGTGGTTCGCTTCTAGTCTTATCCGAGGGGCATCGCCCCTCGGACTCCCCTACACGCGCCCTCGCACGCCGCTTCGCCGGCGCGCTCCGGTCGCGTGGCTCGCTCGCACGGCTCGCTCGCTCCTTGGAACGAGCGTCAGGTTTATGAGATGGCTTCTCTCTAGTGTCCCGGCTTCACCCACACTCCGAGAAAACGGTCGTCACGGCTGTCGGGCGTCGATGCCGACGGACGGAACCCCGAGGTCGTCGTCGCCGTCACGAACGCCGCGCGCTGACCGGGACCGAGCGGCACCTGCACGTGACGCTCCTCGCCCGCCGTGAGCGTCAGCTCTTCACGCCACTGTCCCGACGCCAGCGTGAGGCGATTCTCCACCGGCGCATTGCGAATCATCAGGTCGACCGACGGTCGCGGCCGGTCTGGCTGCACGACGAACGCCGACTGCCGGCTCCCGCCGATCCAGAACCCCTCAGGCTCGGCGAAGCTGCGGTCGTCGAGAAAGAACACCGAAACGGCGGCATACTTCACCGCGCGCCGGGCGACGAGATCGGTCAGGCGCGCGCTCGCCGGCAGAATCGATAGCGGCTCGACGACCACGCGGCGGACTGCGCGCCTCGCGTCCTCGTCTCCGCGGACGATGAGCGCGCGAACGTCGACCGGAAACGCAATCTCGATCGGCGGAGCCGGCCAGGTGATCGCCTCGCTCCGCAGCGCGAACTGATCCTGCCCGATCCCGAGCATCAGCCAGCCACCTGGCGCCGCTCCCCTCGACGCGAACGCGATAGCGGCCAGCCGGAATCGCCGGCAGGACGGCAATCGTCGGGTCGCTGCGGCCTCGCCCGAGCCGCCGCGCAGCACCGCCGGTTCGAGCGGCAGCATCTCGAGCAGCCGGCCGGACGAGAGCACTCGCGGCGGCATGACCTGGACCGCGAGCGCCCGCGGTTCGGCAGCCAGCCTGCGCAGAACGTCGAGCTCGGCCGGGGCCGCGAGCAAGGCCGCCGGCGCCATGAATGCGCCAGAT
Source organism: uncultured Acidobacteriota bacterium (assembly GCA_963776315.1). GTDB lineage: Bacteria > Acidobacteriota > Vicinamibacteria > Vicinamibacterales > 2-12-FULL-66-21 > DATBJJ01. The sequence continues at coordinate 28,017 of CAVZMJ010000014.1, read as the reverse complement.
CACCGTGACCGCGAGCATGGCGGCGACGAATGTGCACGGCCGTGATCGCCGTCAGCAAACGCCCGCGATCGGCGAAACGCGTCACGCCTGCGAGCGCGCGCGCGCACCACCAGGCCAGCGCGAGCGCGACTGCCCAGACGAGCGATGTCGATGGCGAACGCGCCTTCCCGCCCCCTGAACCAGATCGGCAGCCCGTCGGCGAGCGGCGCGAGCGTCGACGCCCACTCGAGCCAGAGCGCCGTCGTCTCGCGCGTGTTGTAGGCCAGCCGCCCGCCGTCGGTGACGACGAGCACGCACGACAGGAACGCGGTGAAGGCCAGGGCGCCCGCCGCGACCGCGCGCGAACCGCGATTCTGCATGCGACTCCAGGCGACGGCGCACGGAATTGCGAGAATCGACACCGCGGGATTGGCAAATCGCGCCGGGGCGCTCCACCCGGCCCACCACATGGCATAGCTCGTCGCCGTCAAGAGATACGGGACCGTGACGAACAGCAACTCGAGCGCCAGCCGACGATCGGCGAGCCCAGCGGGGTGGAACGTGTCCGTCGAACGCCTGCCCGGACGCAGCATCATCACCAGCCCGGCGACGCCGACCATGAGCACGGGCGCATTCGCGATCAGCCCGAACCGCTGATCGAAGAGCAACCCGGCGAGCCCGCCCGGAATGAACCCGAGCGAGAACTCGCGCGACGTGCCATACGGTGCCGAGGGATCCGCGACGCCATAGATGGCGACGAACAGTCCCATCCAGCAGACCGCGCTGACGGCGGGCACCGAGAGAAACGCCACCGCCTTCCCCGCCGGATTCTTCGTAAGCGACAGGCGCAGCAGCACGAGCGCGCCGATGCTGCCGGCGAGCAGCGCGAAACGGCTGTGCAGCCACGGCAGGAGCGCGAGCGCCATCCCGTGCAGGAGCCACGGCAGCAGTCGGCGCTCGCCGCTTCGCCGCTCCTCTTCCGCGCGGAGAAGCGCCCACACGCCGGTCAGCGCGATCACGCTGCCGGGACCGTCGGGATAGACGGTGAAGCTGTGAAAGATGGTCGTCGCCGCGAGCGTGACCGCGGCCCAGCCAAACCAGGCGGCCACTCGATTTCCCGACGACAGCCACGCCAGATGCCACGCGAGCGCGCTGCCGCACGACGCGATCACGAGGAGCCACACGACGACGCCGCGGTATCCGCCGAGCGCAAACGCCGGCGCGACGAGCGCGGAGAGTCCAGGTGCGTGAATGGAGTAGATCTCGCCGTTCACGCCGCGGCGGATGTAGTGTGGCGCGAGCGGACCGGCGAAGTACGACTGATAGTCGCCTCGCCTGTGGTTGTTCTCGATCTTCAGATCGCCATCGAGCAGCAGGCTCTGCGTGATGACGAGGTAGTGCGGCTCGTCCCCGCCTGGCACCGACGGAGACACCTGCCACGCGGCAAAGGCAAAGATGCAGAAGGCGAACACGCCCGCCGCGAGTCGAGGTCTCTCACGGACGTGCGCCGCGACGCTGGTCAGGACATTCTCCGCTGGTGGAAGGCGGGTCGCGGTAGCGATCATGACGAGCACGACGGCCGTCCAGATGAGCCACCGGATCGATCCGGCCCAGATCAGAAACACCGCTGGCACCGGCCACGGCAGCCACGGCAAGACGATGAGCGATAACAGCCAGACGGGCGCGAGCGAGGCGCCGGCGCGCGCGAGCGCGACGACTACCGCGCCCGCCAGGACGGCGGCCGCAATCGCGACCGGCGAAATCGGCAGCAACCCGATGCGCGATCCGTCAAGGCCGGCGACGGCGAGCGTGCTCTGCGACAGCCACGCGGCGACCGCTGCAAGCAGCGCCGCCGCGGGTAAACCGGGACGGGTCATGTAGAATGCTGGTCATTCTACAGAGAAAACCAACAGAGCTATAGACAAACCAGCCAGATCGAGCCAGACGAGCGAGAGATCCAATCGACCCTCGGGGCCCCGCACAAGAATGGACGCACGATCGTCTGCCGACTCATCGCCCGTCCAGCCACTGAGCGTTCGCGTGCGCCACGCGACCCTCCTCGGCGCCGCCGCGCTCGCCGCCGCGGTGCTCATGACCTGGCCGCTTGCCGCGGGCATGGGCCACCTCGGTCGCACGCAGAACTCAGGGGATGGCCGCTTTGCGGTGTGGAACGTCGCGTGGGTCGCGCACGCGCTCGTCAGCAACCCGGCGGATCTCTTCGACGCCAACATCTTCTATCCGCATCGGCGGGCGCTCGCCTTCTCCGAATCGAATATCGGCGCCGGCACGCTCGCCGTGCCGGTCTGGGTGGTGACGCAGAAATCCGTTCGCGGCCCACAACTCAGTCGTGCTCTTCGCCTTCGCGCTGTCGGTCGTGGGTGCCTGGCTCCTGGCACGCGGCTCACGGCGACGGCGGCGCCGCGGCCACCGCGGCGGTGCTGTTCGCGTTCTGCCCGTACGTCTTCTCCCACACCGCCCACATCCAGCTGCTGATGGTCGGCGGCATCCCGCTCTGCCTGCTGCTCTTTCACCGGCTCGTCGACGCGCCGTCGCCGGCACGCGGCCTGGCGCTTGGAGTCGCGCTCGCCGCCCAGGCGCTGTCCTGCGCGTACTACGGCGTCTTCGCCGGGCTGACGGTCGGCTACGGAATGCTCTTCCTCGCCTGGTCCCGACGGCTGTGGACCTCGCGGCCGTTCTGGATTTCGGTGACGATCGCCGCGGCGGTCTCGATCGTCATCGTCCTTCCGTTCTTCCTGCCCTACCTCGAGATTCAGACAGGAGACGGGCTTTGCCCGCTCGCTCGACGATGCGGCGCGGTGGTCGGCGTTCTGGCGCTCATATCTGGCTTCGGGCGCGCACGCGCACACGTGGATGCTGGCCCTCATCGGTGACTCGAACCAGGCCGTGCTCTTTCCAGGCTATCTCTCGATCGTGCTCGCCGCGTGTGGCGCGGTGACGGTCTGGATGCAGTCCCCGACGGTCGCCCGCACCGGACGATTGACAGCGGATCGGGAGACCATAGCGTTGTACGGATCGATCGCGGTGCTGGCGCTCTGGGCCTCGCTCGGTCCACGTGCGGGTCTCTATACGGTCCTCTACACGACCATTCCGGTCTTCTCGTTCCTCCGCGCGCCCGAGCGGATGGGCATCGTCGTCATGCTGTGCCTCGCCATCTTCGCCGCGTTCGCCGTCCGCGAGCTGCGCCGGCGGATTCCGCGGCGCCGCACCGCGATTGCCGTCATCGCGTGCGCGGCGGCACTGTTCGAGCTGAACGACATTCCCTTTGACTGGCGTCCCGACAGCGTTCCGCCCGTCTACCGCGCGCTGGCGTCGATGCCGCGCGGCCCGGTGGCCGAGTTCCCGTTCTACGATCGCCGAACGGACTTTCACCTGCACACGCGCTACATGCTGAACTCGACCGTGCACTGGCAGCCGCTCGTGAACGGCTACAGCGATCACATCCCGGCGGACTTCCGGACGCTGGCGCCCGTTCTGGCCACATTCCCGTCGACAGGAGAGCTTCGACGCGATGAGCGACGTGCGGGTGCGCTACCTGACGCTGAATCGGGGACGTGAGGGGTACGGCAGCGAGACGTGGCCGGACATCGAGCGGCGACTGCAGCCGTACCTGCTCCACCTCGGCGTGATCGCCGACGACGGAGACGTGGTGATCTATGAGGTGGTGAGCTGGCCGAAGTGAGAAGGAGCTGTCAGCTCTCAGCTCTCAGCTCTCAGCAAGTTCTAGCAGCGCTTTCATGGCTGAAAGCTGAGAGCTAGCTGAGCTCACTCCCCCACCGCTCGCCGCGGAGCTATCCACCGGAACGGGAATCGGACGTCCGCCGCCCTTGCCGTACAGCTGCCGGTAGTCCTCGGCAGTGCCCAGGATGCGCTTGACGTAGTTCTGCGTCTCGGGGAACGGGATGTCGTCGATGAACTCGTCTTCGTCGAGGCCGGGACGTTCGGCCTTCCAGCGCACGACGCGATTCTCGCCGGCGTTGTAGCTGGCAAGCGCGTAGTAGGTGCCGCCGAACTGCTGCACGAGCCGCGAGAAGTAGAGCGTGCCCATCCGGACGTTGGTCTCGGGATTGGTCAGCATCGAGGTCGTGAAGCGCCGGATGCCGAGCGACCTCGCGAGCTGCCGGCCGGTTGCCGGCACGATCTGCATCAGCCCCCACGCATTGGCCGACGAGCGGACGTCGGCGTCGAACGTCGACTCCTGGCCGATGAGCGCCGCCACCAGATACGGATCGAGGTTGCGGGCGGCGGCGTGCTTGCGGATGAGATCCCAGTAGGTCAGCGGGAAGATGACCTGCAGGATTTCCCGCGGCAGCTGCCTGATCGGCGGTCAGATGCTGCGGGTACGCGCGCCGCATCAGCGTGATGGCCCGCCGCAACTCGCCCTTCCGGTGATACGCCCACGCGATCGTCGCGTCGACGACCGGCGACGATCCGCCGGTGCGCTGCGCGTAGCGGAGCTCGTTCAACGCATCGTCGTAGAGATCGCTGGCGAGCAGGAGCCGGATCACGGCCGCATTTGGCGGCTCGGCTGGGCGCACCGCGGCCGACTGTCGCGCCGCAGGCACGGCATCGGCGGTGAGCGTCGTCTGGGCGCTCCGCGACAGGAGCCGTCCGGCGAGACGGCCATAGTACGAATTGCCGTAGTCGGTCACCACGAGCCGGAGCCGCGACTCGGCGTCCGCGCCGGCGTCGAGCTTGGCGTGCGAGCGCGCCGACCAATAGAGGAACAGCGGCCGGTAGTCCGAGCGTGGGAACGACGGCGCGGCGGCCTCGAAGATGCGCACCGTGGCGGCATACTCGGCGTTCTTGTAGGCCCACCATCCCGACTTCCACGCCGCGCGCTCGGCGCGCTGGCCGTTGGGGAACTTCTCGAACAGCTGATCGAAGGCCTTGGCCGCCATCACGTCGTCGTTCTTCAGGATGTAGTAGGTGCCCAGGTTGTTGAGCGCCTCTTCCGACCACGAGCTCTCCGGAAAGTCGCGCACGAGGGCCTGCGTCTGCGACAGAAACTCGTCGTCTCGGCCCAAGCCGCGGAGTGCGCTCACCTGAAGAACCGGGCCTCGGCCTGGCGCGATCCGCGATCGAGCCAGGGCCGCAGGCCGTCGAGCGCGGCCGCGTGACGCTGCAGGAAGAAGTCGGACTCGGCGATGCGAAGGTCGACGAGCTCGCGATCGTCGCCGCTCACCTCGCCCTGCAGCGCGGCAAACGCCGCGCGCGCATCCGAGTATCGTCGCGCGGCATACAACTGCACCGCTCGGCCGAGATCCAGCTTGTAGCCCTGCCGGACGACGATGTCGCGCAGCGGCTCGAGCTCGGCCGCGGCGGCGACGGCGGCGTCGGTGAGCGGGAACTCGTAGTAGATCCGCAGCAGCGTCTCGGCCGTCTTGCGGCGGTCGCCGAGCACCCTCGCCGTCTTCGGCCTGCTTGGCGAGAATGAGCTCGTTGACGATGGTCCGGTCGGCGCGTGAGACGCTCGTAGATGCTCAACGCCCGGGCGTGATCGCCGAGCGCGACGGCGGCCTCTGCCTCGCCAAGCGATGCCGCGACCGCGAGATAGCCCGCGGGCTTGCGCTCCTCGAGGGCATTGAACGTGTCGCGCGCCGCCGCGGCACGGTTCAGGCGCAGCTGCGCGAGGCCCTTGTAGTACGACGCGTAGTCGGCCAGCGCACTCCCGCTGAGCGACGGGCGGCTGGCAAGCGTCAGCGCGCTCTCGTAGTTGCCGGCCGCGATCTCGGCTGCCGCGTCCGCGAGCGGTCGATAGAGTGCGGCCGCTCGTGTGGTCGCCGCCGTCTCCGAGGGGACGAGCCACATGTCGCTCGCCGTCGCGGGCAGTGGTGGATGCGCCGTTGGCGCGAGTTGCCCGGCACCGCGCGCGCTCACCCCCACGAACGACGCCAGGAGGACAGAACGAGGGCGAATGCCTGGCGCCTGATCATGCGGATCCGCCCAGCAACGCTGAATCGCCGTCTGCCAGCGTGTGCATCAGTTCCTGCTGGAAGTAGGTCGCGCGTGCGCCGATCGACGGCGAGACGCGCTCTTCATACAGGCGTCTGGCGCGCTCGATCTCGGGCGCCAGCCGGTTGAGCAGGTCGCGCTTCTCGCGACCGGTTCGAACGGCCGCCTCGTTGTACAGCTTGATCTCCGACACCAGGAGGCGCGCGTAACGCCGGGCGCTGCTGTCCTCTTCGCTTCCTGCGGTCGCCGCGGCCACGGGCCTGACCCCGCCGGGCGCCGACATCTGCTGCATGGCTTGCGTCGTCCGTACCGCCGTGATCTGCTCGAGGCGCACCGAGGCGTGAGCCGCGAGCACCTGGATCGCCTCCGGCCAGCACGCCGGGGCCTCGGCCTCGAGCGCAGGTGCATCGTCGGCATAGAGCACCGCGACGCTGCGCCCCCCGACGGTGAGCGGAACGGCCAGCCCCGCGCGATGCGGCGGCAGGTTGGCAAACGACGGCGCCGGCGCCGCGGCCGTCGAGACGGCCCGACCGCTGCTGACCGCCAGATCCAGGAGCCCGCGGGCGCGGTCGCCGTCGGAGAAGCGCAGCGCCGCCGGAGAATCCTTGTCGAAACCTGCGGCCTGCCATCCCTGCAGTTCCTGACCGTTCACGATAAAGAGCGCCGCGCGAGGGGCGACCGTCGCCGCCGCGTGCGTCACGCTGGTGAGCGTGTCGCTGAGCGATCGCGCGCCGTCAATCGCGTGGACCGCGCTCAGCAGGCGTTCGACGACCGCGAGGTGGGCCTGGCGCTCCGCGACGCGGGCCTCGATCACGGCCTGCGTCATCGATCGCCTTCTGTTCGTTCTGCGTCGCCAGGAGCGAAGCCGCCGCGTGGCGCGCCGCTTCGCGTTCGTGGGACACGTTTGCCTGGGCTTCCTCGAGCGCCGCCGTCAGGGCCTGCGTCTTCAGGCGCTCGGCTTCGAGCTCGGCGGCCGAGCGGTCACGTTCGGAGATCAATGCGAGCGCTCGGGCCCGCTCGCCATCGAGCTCGACCCCCGCGCGCTGGCGCTCGGCGGCGACCGCGTGGTCCATTTCTTCGCGCAGCCGAGCGGTTGCGTGCGCTGCGGCCTGTTCCAGTTCCTCGCGCAGGCGAGTCGTCGAATGAGTGGCGGCCTGCTCCAGCTCGGTTCGGAGCTGCGCCGTCGATGCGCTCGCGGCCTGCTCCATGTCGCGTGCGAACTCTCGCGTCTGCTCGCGGACACGCTCGGTCGCTTCGGCCGCTGCCTGCTCGACGTCGCGGCGGATGCGGTCGGTCTCCGCGATGACGCGGCGGTCGGCGTCGGCGGTCGCGTCGGCGAGGCCAGCCTGGAGGCGGCCCTGCCATTCCTCGCGGACGGCGTCGATCTCCTGTGCGGTGACGATCGGCGGCCTCCGCCGCCGCCTTGTTCAGCCCTTCGATCTCGCTGACGAGTCGCGATCGGCCTCGGCAGCCGCTCGCCTGTCGGCCTCCGCGGCTGCATCCGCCAGTCCTGCCTGCAGCCGGCCCTGCCATTCCTCGCGAACCGCTTCAACCTTGGCCGCCCACAGCTCCGCGGTCTTCGCCTCTGTCTCGCGCTTGACGCGCCTCGCGCTCTTCGGCGAACCGATCCACCATCTGCGCAGCCTGAGCGTGGAGATCCGACTGCAGGCGCGCACAGAGTGCGTCAATCGTGGTACGAAGATCGTGATCGGGCATCTCAGGCATTATCGGGACGGCCCGCGGGCAAGTCAAGCCTCCACAAGCGCTCGTCTGGGCGCACAACCCCAAGCGCCACAGTAGTTTGACCTATTGCTGCGCGGAGCGTACAATAGAAGGTCAGTCTCTCGAAGGGGGCGACTTAGATTCGACGGAGATATGGTTTCGCAGGATGCGTGCCGAGGACCATCACCCTCGTAAATCAGATGGAAACAAACCTAACTGCGGACACGCAGCTCGCACTCGCAGCCTAAACCCCTGTGAGCGTCCCTTCCGGTCAGCCTGTGGGCCGGAAACGGATGTCATTTTAGCAGGCTGGCGGCTACCGGTTGCCCTGGACGGTAGCGGCGAGACTTCTCTGGGGCTGGCTTCCGGCGGTTCTGGCCGCGGCTTCACGTCGGGAGCGAGATTTCAGACGCGGATACGCATCGTAGATTCCTGCGAGGATGTATTTTCGGACCCGGGTGCGAATCCCGGCGCCTCCACTTTTTAACTGCTCTATCTAAACGACTTACAGTCGACACTTTTCCGCTGTACCTGAAATGTACCGCGGGCAGACTTGACTGGTGCGTCAGCTCTATCGACGTCACACCCCGACTCCCCGTTTGCCCGTATTCCGCGGACGCGCATGACAGCTTTGCAGCGCTCGCTAGCTGCATAGAGTTGCTGGCCTAACACGAAGAACGCGAGATCTGAGCGGAACCTTACACGACGGCTCGACCGCTCGAACAGGTGCTGCGGACCGTACCGACACTGCTGCAGAGGCGGAGCATTCCATCAGGCGCTAGGATTGACCCTCAATCATCAGGGTCAACAAGTCGCAACTGGCCCGAGGTAGGCGCGGGATTCTTCGCCCCCTCCCCGCTACGGCGCGTCCCGAGATTCATCCGCAGCACCGACATTCCACCCGCCTCGTCGCCGGGACCCTGCTGCCCAAGCTCATTGCTAAACCCTTGGCGACTCTTCGTTACTCACGGGCGGTGCCAGAGCCAACAGGACGCGCCGGGGGTGACTTCGACGGCACCACGCGCGTCCAGTTCCTCGAGGCGCTACTTCGTCAGCCCCGTCGTCCAGTTGAGCGTCACTTCGAGCGGATTGTTGTCGCTGTCGCCGACAATCGTGTTGACCAGGAACTTCTGACCGTGGGCCGCCACTTCGAAGTTGTGGGGCTGATTGATCACGCTGCCTTGCGTCCGGATCGCAAAGAGCTTCTGCGGCGTGCCCGCGTCGAGCGCGCCGTCGCGCTCGGTTATGGGCACCGCCATCAGTCCCTGCGGCCCCTCGTAGTACAGCTCCCGGCCGTCGTCGCGCCACACCGGCCCGAAGCCGCCCTTCACCGACACCTGAATCCGGTCGCCCGGCCGGTCGAACGGTTGGGCGAAGACCTCGTTGCCTGACGGCAGACCGAGCGTATACGCCAGCCAGCGGCTGTCTGGAGAGACGCGCGGCCAAGACGCCGCAAATTGGTCTTGCACGAGCGCCCGTCGCTCGGCGCTGCCGACACGTTGGATCCAGATTTCGTCAGGGGCCTTCAGCGACTTGAAGACGACGTAGCGGCCATCCCGCGTCACATCCTCGAAATGCACGAACGGGCCGGGCGGCTCGAACGCCGTCGGCGCCGTGGCGCCAATGGCGAGCGTGCGCAGTGCGGGATTGTTCCCTGTGCTGTCTGTGAAGTAGACATGGCGCCCGTCGAGTGCCCACATGGGTCGGGTCGCCCTGCCCTCGTACGTGAGGCGGGTCCCTTCTGCACGGATCCCATCGAACAGCCACAGGGCCCGTGTCGCTCCATCCGGCAACGTCACTCTGGCCACAACGCGACGCTCATCGGACGCGAGCGCGAATTCGGGGAAGCTCGCCCCTGTGCCCACCGTCGCCAGTTCTCGCCCGCTCCGGTCCATCCACACCAGTTGAGACACTGTCGGCGACGGCCGATCGACGACCAACACCCCGCTCGACGAGACCGCAAAACCCAGCAGTCCGGTTGTGGTCGCGCCGGACAGTTGATCGCGAATGGGCTGCGGCGTGCCCTGGAGCGTCAGGTGCTCGGGGTCGAACGGCTGGGCCACGAGACTGCGGGGCGCACCCGTGGTGGACAACAACCATCCGGCGGTGTACGCGGCACCGCCACTGCTCTCCACGATGCGGGTGCGTGCCGGATCGTCAATCGCGGTCGCCCAAATGGTGCCCCGCAATTGTTCGTTGGCCAGCGCCAGAAACAGCAGCCGACGGCCATCCGGGAGAAACCACGGCCAGGTGTGGGAGGTTTCCTTCGCTTCGGCGTCCAGTGTCGTCACCGGTGTAGGCGTGCCGCCCGTGTCGGGCACCTGCAGTAGTCCACTTCTGGACGCAAAGACGATCACGCCACGCGCGCTCCACGTACCGCCCGAGAAACCGCCGGGCACGCTACAAAGCAGACGCGGGGCGCTCCCATCGAGCGCGACGCGATAGAGCCCGCCCTCCTTGCGCGAAGCCCAGCGACCGGCCGTCGGGCGCCCAGAAGGGAGCCCCCGCGCGGTCCGTGCCGGCCAGCGGCCGCGCCTCCGCGGCATCGATGTGCCGGACAAAGATCCGAGACACGCCGTCCGCGCCGGTGGCGACGAAGGCGAGCAGTTGGCTGTCCGGCGACACAGCAAACCCGGCGCCGACAGGGCGGACGGCGCCAGCGGGCGGAGGTACGGTGAAGCGCACGATCGTGTCCGTCTGACGCAGTGCGCGCAGGTACAGGACGGAGGCGCCGACAGCCAGCACCGTCGCCACGGTCGCCAGCCCCCACGCGAGATACTCGCGCGCACGGCCTCGTGCGACCACTGGCAGCGAGGTGGCCGTCTGCGCAACAGAGGTCTCGAACGCGCCCTCCAGCGCGAGGCGCACGTCAGCCATGTCGTGTGCGCGTTGCTTCCGGTCCTTCCGCAGGCACACGCGGAGCACCTGACCGACGCGCGCGGGTACCATGGGCGGAAGCGCGTCGAAGTCCGGCTCCCGCTGCAACACGCGGGACAACACGTCGGCCACGTCCTCGCCGGTGAAGGCGCGTTGCCCCGTCAGCATCTCGAACAGCACGCAGCCGAAGGCCCACACGTCCGCGCGCCGATCGACGGGCCGTCCCTTCGCCTGCTCGGGCGACATATAAGCCGCCGTGCCCAGAATCATTCCGGCCTGCGTCATGGCGGGTGTTGTCAGCGTCGGCGACACGGACGCACTTGGCGACGAACCCGCAGGTGACTCCATGGCCTTCGCCAGTCCGAAGTCCAAGACCTTTACGGTCCCGTCACTCCGCACTTTGATGTTCGCTGGCTTCAGATCACGATGGATGATGCCTTGCTCGTGCGCGGCTTCGAGCGCCTCCGCAATCTGCTTCGCGATCGGCAGCGCCTCGTCGATCGAGATCGCGCCGCGCGCAATGCGCTGGGACAGATCGTCGCCCTCGACGAGTTCCATCACGAGCGCCGTGATGCCCGCGCTCTCTTCGAGTCCGTAGATGGCGGCGATGTGCGGATGATTCAGCGAGGCGAGGACTTCGGCTTCGCGTTGAAAACGTGCGAGCCGATCGTGGTCAGCGGAGAGTGATGGCGGCAGGATCTTGATCGCGACCTGACGCTTCAACCTGGTATCGGTGGCCCGATACACCTGCCCCATCCCGCCTTCGCCAATCTGGGCGGCGATTTGGTAGACGCCGAGGCGGGTGCCGGGGGTGAGGGACAAGTGGCTCATTATATGGGTCTTGACGGACTGCGGACGGATAGTCCCCGTACACGCCGCAGGAGCGAGAATCCATGAAGCTGTCGGCGACGGTGAAGGAGGCCGTCGCCGATGCCGAAGTCGAAATCTCGCGAGAAGAAGCCGCCGAAGCGCCTCTTGGCGCTCCCCGACCTCGAACACGCCAAGACGGCCGTGCTGAACAGCCTGACGTCCGCCAGTGGCCAGCGAACCTACGACCACGCCATTCGCGAGTTCGTCGCCTGGTACTGTTCGGAGCCCCGACTCGCGTTCAACCGCACCGTCGTCCTCCGCTACCGTATTCACCTTGAACAACGGAACTACGCGCCCGCCACCATCAACCTTCGGCTTGCCGCGGTTCGGCGCGTGGCGTACGAGGCTGCCGATGCCGGTCTCCTGAGTCCCGAACTTGCGGCAGGCATCCGCCGTGTGAAGGGTGTGCGGCGCATTGGCGTTCGGCTGGGGAATTGGCTGACGCCTGAACAAGGCCGGCGGCTACTCGATCGTGCGCTGCCCTCGACACCCCGAGAGTTACGCGACCACGCGATGGTCGCGATGTTGATTGGCTGCGGACTCCGCCGCGCCGAGTTGTTGGCCCTGCGCCTCGACTCGATCCAGCAGCGGGAGGACCACTGGGTGATTGCCGATTTGGTCGGCAAGGGTGGACATATCCGAACCGTCCCGATTCCAACGTGGGTGAAGACGGCCGTGGACACGTGGACGGCGGCGGCTGTGATTACCCATGGCCCGATCTTCCGTGCCATCAACAAGACCGGGCGCGTGTGGGGAGATGGCATGTCGCCCAAGGTGCTGTGGGATGTCGTCCGCGCGGCGGCGGCGCGCGCCGGCATCGACAAGCTAGCGCCCCACGACCTCCGGCGCACATGCGCCAGACTGTGTCACCTCGCGGGTGGGGAACTGGACCAAATCCAGTTTCTGTTGGGGCACGTTTCGATTCAGACCACCGAACGCTATCTGGGATGCAAACAGAAGCTCCGGTCGGCAGTGAACGATCGATTGGGAATCGAACCTGACGTCGATTGACCAGCTGTCGCCAGGGCGGAGCCGTTCAATCCGCCCTGGGCGACAACACGGGAGTCAGCGAAGGGTCTAGGACACTCCGGGTTCAACCGTGAGGGTCCGAGTCGTGGTGTCTGGCGTCGCCACCGTTCCGAGTGGCACGGTGCCCGGGCATGGGCGATGCCCAATCGGTAGCCCGCCAAGCACCGGCGCACTAGCGGCGCGAGCTGGTCCTGCAGGATATCGACAACATTCCACGCGGCCATGGTACCGGAGTTGAGTAGCTCCTCTACTGTGCGGGACGGGAGTTCACGATATCCTCGTAGCCATGTCCGCAGGAGAACCAGCAATGCGGGGATCCGGCGCCCTCCCTCTTGCCGCGATGGCAGCTCTGGAAGAGTCCGGCTTCGTCGTGCTCCCCGGGCCCTTTCCAGTCGAGCAGCTCGGTGCGGTGGCAGACGCCTACGACGCGGAGGTCGGTGCCGCAGTTGGAGATGACATCCACGTGGGATCGACGTCGACCCGTGTGGTGGACTTCGTCAATCGTGGCCCGTTGTTCGATCCGTTGTACGTCTATCCTCCACTGCTGGATGCCGCCGCTCTCACCGTAGGCCTGACCTTCAAGCTCAGCTCACTGCACGCGCGGACCCTCCGGCCAGGGTCGACAGTGCTAGACATCCACGTCGACGTCGAACACGACTCCACCGACTGGCCGCTGCTCGGCTTCATCTTCATGGTCGACGCGTTCACGCCCGACAACGGCGCCACGCGCTTCATCCCCGGTTCCCATCGCTGGGGCCACGCTCCTCGGGACGCTCGGCTGCAGGAGCACACCGCGCAGTTGGTGTCGGCATGCGGGCCGGCAGGGTCACTTCTCGTGTTCAATGGGTCGACATGGCACGGCCAGGGTGTCAACGGCTCCAACCGGCCACGTCGGTCGCTGCAGGGCGCGTTCATTCCGCGAGGTGGTCGGGCAGGTACAGACTTCTCCGGACGGATGAGTCCCGAGACCCGCGCGCGACTTGGTACCGTCGCGCGTCAGGTGCTGGCGCTCCCAGACTCGTGCTCCCGCGCACCGGCAGCCTGTGTCGACGCACGATAGACGCTCACAGGGCAGTCGCCTGCACGATAGCAACTGATTGCTGTTGGTGGAGTTGCGGGTCGCAACTCGGCAAACTCCCCGACAACGCCGCAGGATGGACGGATTGTGAACGGACGGATCGGTCGCTGAAACGCGACCAGGCAGGACCTGGTCAGCCTCCGCTCCACACCTCAAATCAAGTTAGGAGGGTGTACCCGTGAAATTCATGCTTACGTGGCGAACGCGCCCCGGCCTCTACAAGACGGCGTTTCGGCAGTTCCTGGAAATCGGCGGTCTGCCGCCCAAGGGAGTGGAACAGGTTGCTCGGTATCACGTGCCCGGCTCGGTTCTGGGCTGGCATGTGCTGGAAACGAACGATATGACCGCCCTCGCCGAGCATGTGAACAATTGGGGCGACCTGATTGATATCGAACTGAATCCGATCGTCGAGGATACCCAGGCAGCAGAAGCCGCGGCCAGGGTGTTCGGCAAATAGCAGTCCTCCCGTCGCGGGTTGGATCCACGCGTGTAAGTTGTGACGCTTCACGTCGGCGACGGTGAAATCGCCAGATCTCGCATGGGCCGAGGTGCGTGCCGCTGCCAAGTAACCGGTAACGCCAAATGAAATGAAAGAAACCCTGGGCTTCTGACAATCTCGCGCTTCTTGGCGTGAATCACTAGCGGCGCGGACGAGGAGTTCCGTGTGGCCTACGCGGGTGACAGCTCGAGCCTCCGCATCAGCGCCGTGAATCGTGGATCGGAGCGGACCCGCCGAGTGCGGGAACGTCCAGCCCCGCCTTGCGGAGACCATCAAGAAAGTGCTCGACGAGCTCGCCGGGGCCGAACCACTTTTCAATTTCCTCGCGCGCGGTTGCGGCAAAGTCCGGCTTCATCGCGAGCAGCTGCCGCAGGGCAGGGCGCGCTGCGTCCAGCTCGCCGAGCTGCGCGTACGCGGCCGCGATCACCGCGGGGACATAGAAGTCGCCCGGCATGTTGATCCTGAGCGCGACCTCCAGCGCGGCACGGTAGTCCTGCTTGCGGTAGGCATCCCAGAATGCGGCGAACCAGTACCAACCGGGATGATTGGGATTGAGTTGCCTGGCGCGTTCCACGAGGGCGCAGCCACGTTCCCACTCTCCCTCGTGCAACATCAAGGTACCGAAGTACGCAGAGGTGCTCGAGTCCATCGGGTTCAGCGCGATGGTTCGCTCCGCCGCGCTCCGGAACGCCACGATCTCCCTCCGGAAAAACAAAACGGAGGCCAGGGCGAGATGGGCAAGGTGATTGGACGGCCCGGCCTCAACGGCACGATGCGCCGCCGCCAGTGCGCGCCCGAGGGGATCGGGCCGGACGTTGAACCCGTGGGTGTGCTCGTCCCTGTAGACCATCGCCAACGTGGCCCAGCAGCTGGCTTGATCAGGCGCATTCGCAACCGCCCGCTCCAAAGCGTCTCTCGCCTTCGCATGCTCTTCGGGAGTGCCACGTTCAAGGTACCCGAAGTAGCGCAGAACCGTCTCGTACGGGTGCGCCACGCCATCGTGATCAGTCATTCCGCCGCATCGTGATCACCTGTTCCACGCCATCGTGATCACCCGTTCCGCGGCATCGTGATCAGTCATTCCACGCATCGTGATCACCCGTTCCACGGGTCGTGATCACCGTGGGCGACGCTGGGCATCGGCTCTACGATTCGCTCTTTGTCCCATGGGGGAGACAGGGAGCGAATGGCGACGGAGCGCGTGCCTATGCGAAAGATTCGAGAAATCCTGCGACTGAAATGGGTGGCCCAGCGCAGCCACCGGGAAGCGGCGCGGAGCCTGGGCGTGAGCCCCGGCGCGGTGGCGTCGGCGGTCGAGCCGGGCCCGCGCCCGGCGCTGACCTGGGAGGCCGTCGAGGCGCTGAGCGACGACGCCTTGGAGCGGACGTTGTACGGCCCGACGCCGGCCGAGATCGACGGGGCCCGGCCGGAGCCGGACCTGGCGTGGATCCACCAGGAGCTCCGCCGGCCCGGCGTGACCCTGGAGCTCCTGCACGTCGAGTATCTCGCCGCGCACCCGACCGGGTACCGCTACTCGGCGTTCTGTGACCGGTATCGCGCCTGGCGGGCGCGGCAGCGGCTGTCGATGCGCCAGGTCCACAAGGCCGGCGAGAAGGCCTTCGTCGACTACGCCGGCATGCGGCCCACGATCGTCGACGCCGCCACGGGCGAGGTGATCGCCGTCGAACTGTTCGTCGCCGTGCTCGGCGCGTCGAATTACACCTTCGCCGAGGCGACCCGGACGCAACAGAGCGCGGACTGGATCGCGAGCCACGTCCACGCCGTCGAGTACTTTGGCGGCGTGCCGGCGGTGTGGGTGCCGGATCAATTGCGCACCGGCGTGACGGTGCCGTGCCGGTACGAGCCGGGCGTGCAGCGGACCTACGCCGAGTGGGCGCAGCACTATCACACGGTCGTCATTCCGGCGCGTCCGGCGAAGCCGCGGGACAAAGCGAAAGTCGAGGTCGCCGTCCAAGTCGCCGAGCGCTGGATTCTGGCGCGGCTGCGCCATGAGACCTTCTTCAGCCTCGCCGCGCTGAATGCCCGCATCGCCGAGCTGCTCACGGCGCTCAATGCCCGCCCGATGAAAGGCTACGGCGGGCGCTCGCGGCGCGATCTCTTCGAGCAGTTTGATCGGCCCGCCCTGCAGGCGTTGCCCGCCGAGCGCTTCGTCCATGCCGACTGGCTCCAGGCGCGCGTCAACATCGATTACCACGTCGAGGTCGATCGCCACTACTACTCGGTGCCGCTATCCGCTCGTGCACGAGACGCTCGACGTCCGCCTCTCGGCGACCACGGTCGAGATCTTCCAGCGCGGCACGCGGATCTGGGTCCATCTGCGCAGCCATCAGCCGGGCCGGCACACCACGGTGGCCGCGCACATGCCGAAAGCGCATCGCGCGCATCAGGAATGGAGTCCGTCGCGCCTCGTGCGCTGGGGCGCCACGATCGGCCCGGAGACCGAGACGCTCGTGCAGCAGATTCTCGAGAGTCGTCCGCATCCCGAGCAGGGCTATCGATCCTGTCTCGGGCTGCTGCGCCTGGCGAAACGCTACGGCCCGGCCCGGTTGAACGCCGCGTGCGCCCGGGCGGTCGCCGTCGGCGCGCGGTCGTATCGCCACGTCGATTCGATGCTCAAGCACGGCCTCGATCGGCAGCCGCTGCTGACTCGAGGCCCCAGACGCCCGCCCCGTCCTCACGCACGACAACGTCCGCGGTCCCGCGTACTACCACGAAGGAGAGCCCTCATGATGACGATGACCCGTGACCGACTCCGCGCGCTGCACCTGAGCGCCATGGCCGACGCCTACGTGTCGCAGCACCAGGACGCCGGCGCGTCGGCGCTCGGCTTCGACGAGCGCTTCAGCATGCTCGTCGACGCCGAGCAGCTGTTTCGCGACAACCGCGCGCTGACGCGGCGGCTGAAGGAAGCGAAGCTACGCCTCCCGCACGCGTGCCTCGAAGATCTCGACTACGCGCCGCGCCGTGGCCTGGATCGCGCCGTGATCCGGCAGCTCGCCGTCGGCCGCTGGATCGTCGAGCACCACAACGTCCTGATCACCGGCGCCACCGGCGTCGGCAAGACCTTTCTGGCCTGTGCGCTCGGGCAGCAGGCCTGTCGCCAGGGGCACCGCGTGATCTATCGCCGGCTGCCGCGCCTCTTTGCCGACCTCGCGCTCGCGCACGCCGACGGCTCCTACATCGCCGCTCCTGGGGCGCCTCGCGCGCGTCGACGTCCTCGTGCTCGACGACTGGGGGCTCGGCGCGGTCACCGATCGCCACCGACACGACCTGCTCGAGATCCTCGAGGACCGCGATGGCGCGCGGTCGACGGTCATCACCAGTCAGCTGCCGCGGGAGCGCTGGCACGACTATCTGGGCGACCCGACCGTCGCCGACGCCATTCTCGACCGACTGGTGCATCGGGCCCACCCGCTCGCGCTCGGCCGGGCCCTCGCGACGCAAGACGGAGCCGCCGGCGAAGCCGCGCGGCGGACTGAGGCAGGCCGTGGACGCCGCCAGACCCATGGAAACCACAGACCGGTTTCCACAGGTCTTTGGAAAACCGCACAGAGCGCGGTTTCCCACCGCGCCCACCGCCATCATCGATCGTGTGGACGGAAAGAACGACGACCCAAACACGGGATCCCTTGTCACGGAGGCTGAGGACTCAGTACACTGCCGGACGCCCAAGCGTCGCTTCGCTCCGATCACGATGCCCGGTCCGACTGATCACGATGACGTGGACTGAGCTGATCACGATGCGGCGGACCAGCTGATCACGATGCGCTGAGTTGCTCGACGCTCTTCCTTCGTAGCAACTCGCTGATGCTATGCGGGAGAACGCCGGAGCTGTCGGCGACGGTAGAGACGATCCGGGGGACGAGATCGTCCTGCAGCTCGAAGACCGTCTCCGCGCTGAAGGTGCGCTCGTAGTTCTCAGCCCAGAGATGAGCGCCGGAGACGGCGTCCACGAGTTGCACGGCGAGGCGCAGCCTTCCTCCCGCCTGCCGCAGATTGCCTTCCATCACGTAACGGGCGCCCAGTTCCTTGCCGGCGGTGCGCACGTCAACCGACTCATTGGCGTAGCGCGAAGTCGAACTGCGCGCGATCACCCGCAGATAGGAGAAGCGCGACAGGCCGGTCACTATGTCTTCGGTCAATCCCTCGACCAGAGCCGTGAGATCTGCGTTGGTGCCGGTGTACTTGAATGGCAGCACCGCGACCCAGAACCCTTCCTCGGAGCGCGCGGCGCCAGAGTCGTCCGCGTAGCGGATCGGCGCGGCTTCTCGTGCGCCGCTCAGGACCGGCGACGAGGACTGCTCCACGAGGTTGAAGGCGATGTCTCTCGCCGACTGGAACCGATGATTCCGGTCCTTCTCCAGGCAATGCTTGACGATGCGGTCGAGTGCAGGCGAAATGTTCCGCCCCGACTCCGACAGCTCCGGCGGCTCGTCTCGCATGATCGCCGCCATCGTCTCGGCATTCGTTTCCCGCTTGAACGCCCTCTTCCCCGAGAGCAGCTCGTAGAGGATCGTGCCGAACGAGAAGATGTCGGAGCGGTGGTCGACCGGCAGTCCCTTCACCTGCTCGGGCGACATGTAGCCCGCGGTCCCCATGATCGTCCCGGGCTCCGTCTGGCCCGAGCACGTTGGCCCGCTCATTTCCGCCACTGTGTCGACTCGCTTCGCCAGGCCGAAGTCGAGGATCTTCAAGTGGCCGTCTCTGGTGACGAAGAGATTCTCGGGCTTCAGGTCGCGATGGACGATGCCCTTCCCGTGCGCGGCGGAGAGACCCCGGGCAACCTGGAGCGCGTAGTCCACAGCCCGCTTCTGCGTGATCGGACCGGTGTCGAGCTTCCCGCGTAGCGTCTCCCCCTCGAGAAGCTCCATCACGGCGTAGGCGATACCCGCCTCGGCTCCGAAGTCGAAGATGGACAGGATGTTCGGATGAGAGAGCGCCGCGACCGCTTTCGCCTCGCGCTCGAAGCGGGCCCGCGTGTCGGGATCGGCAGCCACGGACTGAGGGAGGACCTTAATCGCCACGTCCCGGTCCAGCTTCTTATCCCGCGCGCGGTAGACCTCTCCCATCCCACCCGCGCCCAGAGGGGCGAGGATCTCGTAGGGGCCGAGGCGGGCGCCGGGGATGAGGGCCAATGCGTCGTAGAGTATACGAGTCGGATGGTCGCGCAGCGTGGATGGTCCGCACTAACGCCGTAGTGGCGACCAATCCGCGGATCCCCAGATCACTCGCCACAACGCGACTACTTAGGACCAATCGCGAACGAGGGCACCCACTTGAGGCGGCAGTCCGGAGAGCACGTATGCGTAGAGGCGGCCCGTCTCCTCGGCCTCGCGACCGGTGACCTCTCAATTGTAGGAGCTGAAGATGTCAAGCGCCTGTATCGCAGTTCGCGACGCACTGTGTCGAACTCGGGATCGCAGGACGAAGTGCTGACCGCTGGCGAGACGTGGAATGTGGCGATGCTTGAGAAGGGCTGGCGATGCGAGAGACCCGCTCGGGCCGAGTCGTCCGAGTAGTCTTGGGTTTCATCGGACTCTTACCGAGCACCGCGCGGTGCCAGACGCCACCGCTGCCGGCCGGCGCAGTGTCGAACGGCAGCACAGCGACGACGACCGGGCAGGGTGCGGTCCCGGCGCCGCAACCGGCGCCCAGTGGATTTCTCGAGCAGGAAGAGCTCACCGGCGGGCCGGCGTCGAACATTTTGGACGTCTACAGGCGCGCCAACCGCGAATCGGCGTCGCCGAAGTGATCCAACCGAACGCCCATCCGATCCATGAGGGAGAGGTACAAGCTGCACATTTTCCGATTCTCCGCAGGCTGGCCCAGATAATTGAGTGAGCGGCCGGTCTTGAGCGTCCCGCCCAGGCCTCCGGCGAGCAGCACGGGCAATCGGCTGTTGTCGTGCGTACGGCCAACGAAAAGGCTGGAAAGAAACATCAGGCACGAGTTGTCCAGTACCGTGCCATCGCCTTCCGGCATGCCATCCAACTTCGACGCAAGATAATGGAACTGGCTCACGTGCCAGCGCGAGATGGCTTCGTAGCCATCCGAATTGTTGTTGTGCGATGCGCCGTGGTGCCCTTGCGTCACTCCCAGGAACGGATAGTACATGGCCGACAGGTCGCGGGAGATGATCAAGGAGGCGACGCGGGTCTTGTCTGTCTGGAAGGCGATGGCGATGATGTCGCACATCAGCCTGGAGTGGTCTCGCAAGTCTTCCGGCAAGCCATTGGCCGGACGCTCCATTGTGAAGGCAGCGGTGTTCTTGAGTTTGGCCCTATCCTCGGCCACATCCTTGCTCTTGCGCATGCCCTCGACGCGCTTTTCCACTTCCCGGACGCTGGTGAGATATTCATCCAGCTTGTTCCTGTCGGCGCCGCTGACCTGTTTGCCCATGGTCTCGGCGCTTTCCTTTACCCGGTCGAGAATGCTCAGGTTACGGAGACTGCCGCGGTTCTCAAACAAGTTGTCGAAGGCCAGAGAGGGGTACAGTTCCACCGGTACGGGGAATGACGGACTCTGCCACGAGACGTGCGAGCTGTAGGCCATCGAGAAATTGGTTTCGTGATAACCGGTCATGGGCGGATCACAAGCCAGAACGATGCTCGACTGCGCCGTATCCTGGCCAATCGTGTTGGCGATCATCTGGTCCACACTCATGCCGGAGTGCAGAACGGCCCCCTTTGAGATTTGGGCGCCCGAAAGCAGACTGCCTGTCTGAGCCGGATGAATGCCTTGACCGGTGGCGGCCTTGTTGAACAGCCCGTCGACGACGTTGATCTTGTGCTTCAACGGCTCCAGCGGGGACAGTGTCTTGCTGAGTGTCATCTCCGCGCCATCGCCGGACGCGCTCCAATAGTCTTCGTTGATCCCGCATCCCATGAACATGACGCCGAAGCGCTTCGGGAAGGGCGCGGGTGCGCCAAGGACGCGCACGGATTCGAGCCAGGGCAGCGCCATGACCACGCCCGCGCCGCGCAACACCGCCCGACGCGAGATGGTGCGGGCAAAGGTTCCGGGGACGCTATTTTGCGGCAAGAGCTTCTCGGACATGTACCCGCCTTCCTTAGTGTGCTGATTGCAGCCGGGGGGATTCGGGTCTGCGTCTGTTGAGGAACTGCCGGCTGGTAACGATAGCCTCAACCAGAGAACCGAATCGATAGCCTGTTGCCCTCATCCGTGTCTTCATTTGCGCGACGACCGGATCGTCGGATAGCTGCAGCGAGCGGCTAAGGGAATACGACAACAGCTTGCGGCTGATGTTGTCCAGGAAGTCCTGCTGACGCTTTTCCTTGATGTACGCCTGGACGCCCCGGAAGCCAGAGCCGTGGAATGCACCAGGGAAGGTGGCCGAAGCGTCAATGACGCGGCCAGCCAAGTCCTTCGTCCGGGCCTCGCCCACGGGTCCATACCCTTCCATCGCCAACCCGAATACGTCAAAGCGCGCATGGCATCCGGCGCAAAGCGAATTCGAGCGATGCTGTGCCAGCACGTCGCGAAGAGGCGCCTCCGTCTTGGCTTCGTCCTGCGGCAACTCCGGAACCGTTGGTGGCGGAGGAGGAATCACCTCGCCCAAGAGCCGGCGCACCACCCAAAACCCGCGCTTGACTGGACTGGTTCTCAGGCCCGGTGAACTCTGGGTCAGGAACACGGCCATGGGAAGCAAGCCCCCGCGCTCGTATTTTCCCGCATCATCGACGCGAACCCAGTCATCTTCTTTACTCTTGCCGGGCTGGCCGGGCTTGCCGGTCACGCCAGGAATGCCGTAATGGTTGGCGAGCACCGGATTCACAAAGGTGTAATCGCCATACAGCAGATCGAGGACGGAGCGATTGTTCCGAACCACCTCTTCGACAAACCGGACCGGCTCCTCGAACATGGCCTCTCGCAGATCGTTGGTGAAATTCGGGAAGCGCTCGCGATCCACGGAATTATGCGTTTCGAAATGGCGCGAATCGAGCCAGTTCGCGGCGAACTCAGTCGCCAGGCCACGCGAGCGCGGGTCCTTCAGCATTCTGCGGGCCTGGGCAATCAGCACGTCCCGCCGTGACAGGTCGCCCGTGGCGGCATGGTTCAACAGCTCCTGATCGGGCATGCTGGACCATAGAAAATAGCTGAGCCGGCTCGCCAGTTCGTATCCAGAGAGCGGGATTGCAGCATGAGACGACGCCAGACCCCGGAAACCCCTGGCCGGATCTCCTAGATCGACGCGATAAAGGAATGCCGGAGAAATCAGGATACTGGCGACTGCATCGCGCATCGCATCCTCATGCGACAGGGCACTCTGCTTCCGGAGTTTCTGGTAATACACCAGCAAGCCATCGCGCTCCGCTTTGGTCAACGGCCGGCGATAGGCGCGCGCCGCAAACGTCGCCAGCGCTTCCAACTGAACCGGTTCAGCGGCGGCGCGCATTTTCTCGAGCGACCGAAGCGTCGAGTCAATACGATCAAAATGCTGAGGCATCCAGGCCGCGGCGATGGCGTTGCCGCTGGCTTTCGCCAATGCAATGTATTGATCCCGAATTTCTGCGATCACGGAAGAGTCGGTCACTTCCTTGCCAACCGGGCGCGGGCGGCCGGCCTCAGCGCCGCCGCCTAGGACCTCGCCGCTTTGATTGAAGTAGTACTGAATGAATGTCCGCGCCGTGTGACTGGCGTAGAAGTCAAATTCAGTCCAGAGCTTGTCCAACTCCTTCTTGCCCTTTTCGTCGAGAATCAACTCGACCAGCGGATCGTCATCGCGCCAGTGTCCCATGACACTGTGGTAGCCGGCGCTCAGCAAGCGCCCGGCATCCGCTGAATTGTCCGGGAAGAACTTGCCGCGTTCCGCGACATAGAACGTATCGGGGAAGACAGTGGCGAACCGCGCGAAGGATTCCTCATAGCGGGCGCGCTGGCGTGCGGGAACGACCAAATCAGCATCGGCCAATTGGGCCGTCTTCATGACGGCGCCCCAGCGCACCGAGGCTTCCGCATGGAGGCCGGCGTATGGCGGGACCTTCGGCGGTTGTTCAGGCGCGTCGGTATCGTTCCGCAGAGCGCCTGGATCGAATGTTCTGCGGTGGGTATTGAACTGGTTGTACTTCCAGGTCAGCAGCGGCTGTGATGCGGCGGGCAGTCCACCGCGGCGGCCGCCACCACCAGCTCCTCGCCCCGCGACGGCCGGGTCACGCGGGGGAGCGGGGGGACCGCTCACCTCCGGCGCTGAGAATTGCATCGAGGTGTTCTTGCGGATCCGGACCACGACATCGCGCATCTCAACGCACCGCGCACGAAGGGTTTCCGCCTCCTTGATACTGAGGGTCCGGGATGCCGGCGCAGGTAAGGCCTTCCACATGGCTTGCAGCTTGGCGATGGGACCAACCTCAACGGCTCGCGTTTGGGACGGAGCGACCGATTCACCAAGGATCCGCCAAATCAACGGCAAATACTTAGGCGCGACCTTGTTCGCTCTCGCGGTGCTTGTGAGCGTCGCCGCCGGGTTTCCGAGAGCCGCGCGGTGCTTGTACCGCCACGCGGCTTCAAAATAGTCGGCATAGTCGGTTGGCTGCGATCGATAGAAATCGACGATGCGCTTGATGGCGAACTGGTCGCGATCCGTCTCTGCCAGCACAGGGCCGGGCGCGAAAATAAATCCGTCCGGCGTGAGCGCCATGTGGTCGGCCACTTCGCGCGTCGCCAACAGATACTTATTGAACAAGGCGGGAGACATGGTCAGCGATTCGCCGGTGTTGTCGAACCCGGACTGATTGGCCGGATCGACTGGAAATTCCTTGGTGGGCTGGAGGTCCACGCCGGTGAGATCGCGAACGGTGTAGTTGTATTCGGCATTGCTCAACCGGCGCGCCAACACCGGTCCTGGATCGCCTGCGTGCTTGCGCAGCTCGTTTGCGCGCACGGCTTTCACCCAATCGATCACCTGCTGGCGGAGATTGGCCGACGGTTGGGGTTCGGAATCTGGCGGCATTTCCTGATGGTTCAGCCGCTCCATCAACAGGGTCCAATGCGGAAGGTCGTCCAGCACAGAGGACAGCGTCGCGAAAGATTTCAGGTTGAACTGAGCTTCTGGCTGCGCGCCGCTGTGACAGCCCGTGCAGAATTCCTCGACGAACGGGCGCACTGTTTGGGCGAATTGGCGCTCCAGCACGGGGTCTGACACGGGGGCTGGCTTCTGGGCTCCTGTCAGGGCAGGAGTGACCACAATTCCAAGCAGGAACAAAACTGACGCCCCACGGCTCCAGGCACTCATGGTGTCGGACAGGATGAAGTCGGGGTGCCCTTTATATCATTTCTTCTTGTAAGTCGCCTTCATGGTGATCGGTGCCCCGCCGCCCTGGAAGTCGGGGACGGTCGTTTCTGTCGCCAGCGTCCCGTCGGCCGTCAGCGTCCACGCCGACTTGAACTCGAACGACTGCCCTTCCACCTTTGACGTCGTGATCAGCAGCAGCTTGCTGCCTTCCCAGACCAGCTTCACCATACGGTCGATCGTCGTCCCGTTGAACGCCATGGGGCTCGGCGCTTCGCTGCCATCCAGCTTGTAGGACGTCTTGAACTCCCCCATCTGTGAGGTGGTGGTCACGGTCAACGCGCCGGCGTCCTGCACCACGGTCATCACGGTCGGCGTGAACATGTCCGGCGTAGCCGGGTCGGCGAGCTTCCAGGTGCCGGCGAACGCGGGTTTGTCCTGGGCGGCGAGCGGCGCACCAATCAGGGCCAGACCGACGAACAGGACGGAAAGAGTGCGCGTCATCTCAACTCCTTGAACGGACAGAATTCGTCTTGCGATTATGCTCCGGAGCGCGGTGGCTCGCACAGCATGCTGTAAGGCCTGAGGTCAGAGGCCTGAGGCTAGAGGCCAGGAAGTGAGGGCATTCTCCAGCCTTCTGCCCTCTGCCCTCTATTCATGTCGCAGGGCAACGAGCGGGTCGACCCTGGCGGCGCGACGGGCTGGGAGCAGGCTCGCCGCGAGCGTGATCACGATGAGGAGCACCGTCACGACCGCCGTTGTTGCGAGGTCGCGCGCACCCGCGTGTAGTAGAAAGCTCGCGAACAACTTCCCGACTGATAAGGCGCCGAACATCCCGAGCGCCAGCCCGACCGCCAGGTGCGTGAGCGAGCGTCTCAGGAACAACCAGATGACGCGGCCAGACGGCGCGCCGAGCGCCATCCGCACGCCGATTTCCTGCGTCCGTCGCGCCACGTGGTGGGCGGCGAGGGCGTAGACGCCGAGCGACGAGAGGACCAGGCCGACGACCGCAAGGAATCCCAAGCCAGGTCCCGAGCAGTTTCTGAGCCCCGCCGCCACGCGCAACGGCGGTGTCGAGCGATTCGATCCCGGAGACCGCAAGACCCGGATCGAGGGCGCGCACCTCCTCTCTCAGAGCAGCCGCGGCGGTGGCGAGCGTCATATCGCCGACGATGACCGTCACCGAGCGAGGTGGGATCGCATCGACGCGCAGCGGCTGATAGACGAACGGCTGAAACTGGTCATTCGCGGAAGCGATGGGTACCGTGCGCGCCACACCGACGACCGTCAACCACGGGAAGGCCACATCCCTGGACTGCGGCTGGACCAACTGAATCCGCTGGCCGATCGGATCCTCGTTTGGGAAGAACCGCTGCACGAAACGCTCATTGACGACGGCGCCCTCGCGGCCAGCGTCGCCGTCTGACATGACGAGCGCGCGTCCGCCGAACATCGGTAGTCGAACCGTTTCGAAAAAGCGGTCGCCAACCGATACGAACTGTCCACTCGGGACATCGCCTGGCAGTGTCGCGCGCCCAGCGATGGACAGTTCACGGCTCGACCCTGGAGATCCGATCACCGATGCACTCGACATCGTCACGGACGAGAATCGGTTCGATGCCCCCATGCGATCGCTCAGGCGGGCGAAGAACTCGTGCCTGGCGACTGGCGAGTCCTCGAAGCGTGCCGGGACCCACACCGACATGATGTTCAGACGAGAGGTTCTCGATGACCAGGTCGGTCTGAGACAGCGCGATGAAGGTGCGCCACATCAGGCCAGCACTCGTGAGCAGGACCAGGGCCAGGGCGATTTCCGCCGTAATGAGCGCGCGCTCGTCCACCGAGCCGTGCGTCGCGTGCCTACCCGTCCACCCTCTTTGAGAATCGCGTCGTGCCCGCGGCGCGACAGGTGCAACACTGGTCCGAGGCCGAACCTGCCGAGCGTGGCACCAGGCAGGTTCCGGCGATGAAGAGATAAGCCGTCGAGTCTTTCGAGAAGTCGGCCAATACGGTGGCATTCGCCTGCCCGGTTCGATCATGTCGAAGCCCGAGCCGATCATCTCGGCACCATATCCTGCAACATCGCGCCGAGTGCGCCGCCCATGAAAGCCAGCACCAGGCACTCGATCAGTAGTTGCCTGACGATTCGCCAACGCGTGGCGCCGACGGCTGTGCGGATCGCGATCTCGCGCGATCGCCCGATCGACCGCGCCAGCAACAAGCTGGCGACGTTGGCGCACGCGATGACGAGCACCAGTCCGGCCATACCCAGAAGCACCGTGAGGATCTCGGTCGCTAGCGGGCCCCCACGTCCGACGCCCTTCAGCAATTGGGTGTTGAAGCCGATCAATCTGTCCTTTGACAGTCCCAAACCGGCGATCGCTTTCGCCGCCACTTCGAGCTGCGCTCTGACCTGCGGCAGGTCGGCGTCGTGTCGCATGCGCGCGACCAGCTCGAAGTAGGGCCGATTGCGTCCGTCGCCCGTCACCATCCGCGATGCCCCAGCGGTCTGGCCAGAGCTCTGTGATCACTGGAAACTTGACCATCGGCGGCATGGCGCCGACGATGGTCGCAGACCCGTTGTCGATCGTGACCGCGCGGCCGATGACCGATGGATTCGCGGCGTATCGCCACCGCCAGAAGTCGTCCGATAGTACGGCCACCGATGGCGCGCCGGGCACATCGTCTTTGGGACGGAATCCGCGGCCGTGGACCGGCGCCACGCCGAGCACCGTGAAGGCATTCGCGGTGAGCCAGGTGCGTCTGACCTGCATGGGAGGGAGCAGATCCTGGGTTTTCGCGTCGTCGGCGGCTTCGACGATCGTGGCGTAGGCTCCGTTGGTTGGATCGTTGCCGAGAATCCCATCGAGTGCCGGCACGCGTTGCTGCAGCTCGAGTACTCGGCGTAGGTGAAGTTTCCCCGTCGGCCCGGCTGGGTCTCCGCGGACACGCGTATCAGCCGGTTCGGATCGGCAAACGGCAGATCCCGAAACATCAGCGTGTTGAAGAGCGTGAAGATGGTACGACTGCACCGACGCCAAGACCAAGCGCGATCACGGTGGTCAACGTAAATTGGCGGTCTTTGGCGAGCATCCGAATCGCAAAGCGCAGGTCCTGCATGATGGTCCCGACGACCGGCAGCCCGCGCTGATCGCGATAGGTTTCCTTGACCTGGTCGATGCCGCCGAACTCACGACGCGCCGCAACCCGTGCCGCGTCGGGGGTCATGCCTCGCGCGATGTGTTGTTCCGTCAGCAGATCGAGGTGCGTTTGAATCTCTTCGGAGAGGCGCGACTCGCGCCGGCGTCCCAACGCCAGGTCGAGCACACGCGACAGGAGGACGCGAACGCGGGTCACGACTCACCTTCCAGGAGTCCATTCACCATCGAGACCGTTCGTGCCCACAGCTTGGCCTCGGCGGCGAGCTGCTTCCGCCCGGCAGCGGTGATCGTATAGAAGCGCGCGCGCCGGTTATTCTCGCTGGTGCCCCAGTCGCTCGAGATCCACGCCTTCTGCTCGAGGCGTAGCAAGGCCGGATAGATCGTGCCCTGGTTCAGCGCCACGGCGCCATTTGCCGCCTGCTCAATGCGCCTGGCGATGCCGTAGCCGTGCAACGGTCCCATCGCCGCCAGCGTCTTGAGCACCATCAAATCGAGCGTGCCGGCACGGCACTCATCACGCGCCGACATTGCCGAACCCCCTGAACCCTGAACCCGCTTG
>CAVZMJ010000013.1:0-63711 GCA_963776315.1 uncultured Acidobacteriota bacterium | reverse complement strand
CCACGCGCGATGTGTCGATGTCACGCGACGCGATCGCGCGACATCCGTCCACCGTCCACGTTGCATGGTCGGGATGACCTGTCGGTCGCGATTGTCGCGACGCCAAGCACGCCGCGACGAATCTTGCGCACCGGGTGGTGAATGGGGGGCTCGCGGTCTTTGGAGGAGACGGAGGCAACGGGTTCAACCGGAGGAACGAAGCACGAACGAAGACGAACGGAAAGGCTGTCACGCTGGCACTGCTCGCGCGCCGGCCATTGGCAAGCCATTGGCCGGCGCTGGAGTCGGCCGTGGATACCGGATCTCACAAAGCACTCCTGAATCTGACCAGTGCTTGTGATCCCGGTACTCCACGTCGACTCCGCCGCGCAAAGCGCGGCGCAAGCAGCTCCGTCTGCTGCTGACTACTCGGGCTTCTCCGTTCGTCACCGGCTCCGGGCGTCGCTCCGTGTCGAGCCCGTTGCCTCCGTGCGCTCCCGTGGCTCCAAATTCAGAAAAATTCGACAGTCGACACGTATCATAAACCCGCCCGTCGGGACCCTGATTGATGCTGGAAGCCGTCTCCGACACTGGACCAGTACGCGAGCTTCAGCCTGAAGCCGCTGTTGGCCGCCCCGCCCGGTCGATCCGTCCTGAATCCTGACCCAGACCCTCCGCCCCCAGGCGCCCGGCCCTGCCGCGGTCACTGTGAAATCGCCGAATGCTTTGGACGCCGTCGTCGCGCCAGCGCCGACGATGCGACAGACGTACAAGCGCTTGCCGCCGTTCTCGAAGAAGCCGCTCACCGCGTGCGGCATGTACCGGCCGTCGGCGAAGACGCCGCCGAACCAATGCGTGTACTCGGTGTAGCTGGTGACCAGGCGCGGCCGCAGCGGACCGCGTTCGGTCTCGCCGAGAAACGCGGCGTTACTCGTCGGCACGCCCTCGATCGGCCGTGGCCCCTGCTCCAATTCCTCGATGTAGACGCCAGGCGGCACGAATTCAGGCATCGCGAGCGATCGTAGCGCACGGCGCGCGAACCGTCTAACGCTCTCGCGGTGGTGTGATGACCTTGATGAACCGCAGGTTGATCCACCGTTCGGACTGGTGCTGGTCGTCTCGAGCGCAACCAATGAATCCGTTCTGGACTTGTGTCACTTTGCAATTGATCACGCCACCCGGCAAATCGACTTCGAGTCTCAAGACTTCGCCGGCGGTGAACGGAAGCCAGTCGCCCGCTGTCTGGGCACTTACCGGAGCCGCCCGAAACGAGTAGCCGACAAGCACCAGGATCGCGCCGAACACTGCAGCTAGAAGCGTACGCATGCCCATCACCTCCATAGGAACTTGACGGCGTCAATTGCACGCCGGTTGGCTTCAGTGAGGGCTTGGGCTGCGCATCCGATGGGTTGGGCCACCCTGAGCCCACCGAAGGGCCTGTCCTGAGCCTGTCGAAGGAGGCCGACTTGAGCCGCGCGACAACGAAGAACTAAAACGGCCCGGTAGCGCCACCGAGCGTCGTCGGCGCATCTATCGTCACCGCCGCCGAGCAACCCAAGGTCCAACCGATGCCAGTCTGTCGCCGGATCGCCCCAGCCGACGACGTCACCGTAAGCACTCGCGCGGAGGGGCCGTTTTTCCGCGCGGCGAAGTGGAGGCCCCCTTCGACAGGCTCAGGGCAGGCCCTTCGACCACGCTCAGGATAAGTCCTTCGACCGAGGCTCAGGACAGCCCTTCGACGACGCACGAACTCGGTCCGGCTGAAGCCGGACACTACGTACGACCTACACCACGCCGAACTTGAACACCGTCGTCGACTTGTACTGCTCGCCCGGTCGCAGCACCGTCGACGGAAAGTTCGGC
This sequence comes from uncultured Acidobacteriota bacterium, assembly GCA_963776315.1. Classification (GTDB taxonomy): domain Bacteria; phylum Acidobacteriota; class Vicinamibacteria; order Vicinamibacterales; family 2-12-FULL-66-21; genus DATBJJ01. Next base: position 61,869 of record CAVZMJ010000013.1, on the reverse strand, counting down.
TTGTTCGGCGAATCGGGAAAATGCTGGGTCTCCATGCAGAAGCCCGTGCGCGCGCCGTAGACGTGGCCGCCCTTGCCGACCATCGACCCGTCCAGCTTGTTGGCCGAGTAGAACTGGATGCCCGGCTCCGTCGTTGAAATCTCCATCGTCCGTCCCGTCCTGGGCTCGACGACGCGGGCGGCGGGCGCGAGGCCGGCGCCAGTCCGCGACAGCACCCAGTTGTGGTCGTAGCCGCCGCTCATCTTGAGCTGCGGGTGGTCAGCGTCGATTCGCTCGCCGATCGGCGTCTCGCTCCGGAAGTCGAACGGCGTGCCCTCGACGGGCGCCAGCTCGCCGGTCGGAATCTGGTTCCCGTCGACCGGCGTATAGCGATCCGCGTAGAGCGTCACGCGATGACCGAGCACGTCGCCGGACCCATCGCCAGCGAGGTTGAAATAGCTGTGCTGCGTCATGTTGACGACGGTCGGCTTGTCGGTCGTCGCCGAGTACTCGACGATCAGCTCGTTCTTGTCGGTGACCGTGTAAGCCACTCGCGCCGCGAGTGTCCCCGGATAGCCCTCGTGCCCGTCCGGGCTCGTGTGCGTGAACACGACCGACGCACCGCGCGCGTCGTTGACGATATCCGCGTTCCAGACGGTCTTGTCGAAGCCCTTCGTCCCCCGTGCAGGTGATTCGGGCCGTTGTTCAGCGTCAGTTTGTAGGTCTGCCCGTCGATGGTGACGTGCCCGCCGGCGATCCGGTTGCCGTAGCGGCCGACGACGGCGCCGAAGTAGCGCGACTTCGTCAGGTAGCCCTCGAGGTTCTCGTGTCCGATGACGATGTCGTCGAAACGGCCCTGGCGATCGGGCACCTTGATCGACACCAGGATGACCCCGTAGGTGGTGGCCCGGACTTCCATCCCGGCGGCATTCGTCAACGTGAACAGCCGGACGGGGGTACCGTCGGGCATCGTACCGAACGACGCTTCCGTCACTTTCGCTGCAACTGGCACAGAGACTCTCCCGGACACGACAGGGTTGACGACGCCACAGACGCTCGCCAGGGTGAGCGCGTACACGAAGAAACCGAGACCGGAATGCCTTGCCATCATCCTGGGCTCGGTGAACTCGTGCCGCGGGCCGTAGGCGTCTACCAGGTTAGCTTAACAAGAGATACGCCCTGCCGCGGCAGCGGGAACGTTACGGAGACCTCGCCTGCCGCTGTGCCCGTTCGTGACGGGGCGACCTCGTAGAGTGCACCGGCCTTCTCGAGCGCGGCCAGCTGGTCCTTCGATGGCGGCTGCGGCGACCCCATCTTCTTCCACGCCTCGTAGGTGTTGCTGTGGTCGCGATCGACGCGGTAGTGCGTGAGCCTGGACGCTCGGACGGCGGCACACCCGCGATGGTCAGGGTCACGTCGGCATCCGGCGCGGGCAGATCGTCGTCGTGATAGTTCCAGACGAGAACTGCAATCGAACGCTCCTGGCGGCTCGCGAGCGCGTTGATGTCGGCGCGTTCGCGCACGCCGATGTCCCGAACCGTCTCGAGCGGCACGGCGCCGCTGCTCTCGACTGACACGCGATCGCCGCCCATCTGACCGAGCATGCGGAAGACGTTGAAGACCGGCTTGGGAAGCCCGTTCGTCGACAGGTCGCGGAAGCCATAGAAGTACGGCTGATCCTCGAACTCGAATGCCCACGTCACCGAACCGAGCAGGTTCACCTTGTGCAGATCGGCCAGCTCGTAGGTCCGGGCGATCTGCTCGGCGGTGTAACTCGAATACATCGTGCCGTTGCGATACGCGTTGTGCGGATCGGTCTTCACCGGACACGCGGCGCATCCCTCAGGATCGGACTCGCCGATGACGATCGGCATGTCCTTCAGCTCGGGGAAAGAGGCGACGATGGAAAAGCCGTTGGAGATCGCGCGCAGTTGATTGCTGACCGACATCCGCACCCAGGCCGCGTCGTTCTCCTTGATCACTCGCGGCGCGCCCTTCGCGTGGAACGTCACGAAGTCGAGCGGCGAGCCGACTTTTCCAGTCGCGTAGTTGGTGCCGCGCAGGCAATGCTCGATGAAGTCGCGCAGGAACTTCTGCGTGCGCGCGCCGTTCGGACCCGTGACCTCCGGTCCGCCGATGCGCGCGGTCGGCAGCGCGCGCTTGAGGCCATCGGCGGCGTAGTCGTAGAGCTTGAAGAACTCCTCGGGCGTGCTCTGCCAGTAGCCGATGTCGGGCTCGTTCCAGACTTCCCAGACCCAGCTCTCGACTTCGGCGCGGCCGTACTTCTTCATCGAGTGCGTCGCCCACTGGAAGACGAGCTCGCTCCACTTGTCGTAGTCCTTGGGCGGGTGCGCCCAACCGGTATAGATCCGGTTGTACGGCACGCCCGGCTGCCAGTCGTGCCGGTACGGCTGCGGCTTGACCGACATCGCCTCGGGCATGAACCCGATCTGCATCATCGGCTTCATGCCGCGCTTGAGGTACGTATCGACGATGCGATCGACGATCGTCCAGTCGTAGATCGGCTTGCCGTTGGCGTCCTCGGTGTAGGCGTTGGTCGATCCCCACTTGAGGCCCGGCGTGCCATCACCGGTCGTCAGCAGATTGTGCGTGCGGACGAAGACCGGCACCGGGCTCAGCTTCGCCAGCTCGGTCAGCAGCTTCTGCCCGTCCTTCATGTAGGTGTAGTTGGGCTCGTCGTAGCCGAACCACGCCCACACGGGCTTCATCGGCGCGATCCGCTTTGCGGCGTCGACCTTGATGACGACGCGCTCGGCCTGCCTGCCCGAGCGGCGTCGAGGGGGGGCCCAACGCTCGCTGCCGCGAACACACCGCCCATGAAGATTGCGACACCGAATGTGCCCAGCCTGCCGTACGTCACAGCCGTACCTCCACTGGCTTGCCGCTGAACGTGACGGGCTTCCCGGCGGTCTGACCCGCCAGGACGACCTCGATGTTGCGGCTGCCGGGCGGCAGCATGCGCGATCCGGGCGCCAGCGTCAACGTCAGACGGCGTCCGGCGTCCTGCCACGTCATCGCGATCCGCATGAACTGTCCCTTCCTGTAGTCGAAGCTCCGCCCATCGTCTTCGTACAGAGCAGCCGCGCCGTCGGCACCCGGGTAGACGACGAGGCGGAGCGGACCGTCGACTGTTTCGTCGACGTACTGCTTGACCGGCCCCATGGGAATCACCGCGCCAGCGCGAACGTAGAGCGGCGTCGTCTCGAGGGTCACGGCGCGCTCGATCTCGCGGCCGCCTTCGACCCGCTCGGCCGTCCAGAAGTCGAACCACATTCCCTTTGGCAGATATAGCTTCCGCGTCGTCGCGCCCTTTTCGACGACCGGCGCGACGAGCAGATCGCGTCCCCAGAAGAACTGATCGCCGCGCGCGACGCGACCGGATCGTCGGGATGATGGAGCCACATCGCGCGCATCATCGGCAGCCCGGTGTCGGCGGTCTCGCGCGCGGCCGTGTAGATGTAGGGCATCAAGCGGTAGCGCAGCTCGAGATACTTGCGGAGAATCGGCTCGACCTGCGGGTTGTTCAGCTCCTCGGGCGCGGGCGAAAAGCCGTTGGTCTCCTTCGGACCGCCGTCGCCACCGTTCCAGCCCCACGGCAGCTTCAAGTGCCAGTGCCGGCCGTGCGCGCGGAAAGAGGGACAGAAGGCGCCGAACTGGAACCACCGGACGTGGAGCTCGCCCGTGTACTCGGCCGTCGGCACGAACCCGCCGATGTCGGTGCCCCAGTACGGCAGGCCGGACAGCCCGGTGTTGACGGCGATCGGCAGGTGCGTCTTGAGCGTCTCCCACCGCGACTGCACGTCGCCCGACCAGAGAAACGCGCCGTACCGCTGCATGCCGGCGGCGCCGTTGCGGTGCAGGGCGAACGGCCGCTCGTTGGGCCGCCACTGCTGCGAACCTTCCCAGTACATCCGATGCCGCACGAGGCGCGACGCCACGTCGAGGCCGTCGCCCTGATCCGGCCACCAGCCGTCGATGCCGAGATCGTAGAGCGGCTTGTGATACGGCCAGTAGCAGGCGGTGTTGCGATCCTCGGGCCAGCGATCGTCCGGCGTCCGGCCGCTCGGCACGGCGTTCGCCGGCGTGCAGGGATCGGCGACGGTGCCGGACATCCGGCGACCCTCGATGACGATGTGGAGCACGACCTTGAAGTGCTGGGCGTGCATCTCGTCGATCATGCGTTTGGGATCGGGAAAGTTCTCCGGCTTCCACCCGAACTCGCCGTTGCGCGTGTTCCAGCCCGACGGCGTGAACTCGGTGCCGAGATAGATCAGCGCGTCGCACGGCAGCTTCTTCTCGCGAAAGGTCTTCGGGATCGACAGGATCTCGTCAGGTCCGGACAAGGTCCGGTGCGACTGCATGTAGCCGAGCGTCCACTGAGCGGGCAGCTCGGGCAGGCCGGTGATCCGCGCGTACTCGCGCATGATCACCAGCGGATCGCGCGACGCCACAATGAACACGTCGACGGGCGAGCCGGCCGCCGCGGGCGTGAATTTCCCGTCCGTCCCGGTGAAGTCGAACGCGCCCTGCGGGTGATGGATGAACATCCCCCACCCGTCGGTTCCGACCAGCCACTGGATCGGCGCGCGCGCGCCGTGCGTCTGGAGCTGGTAGCCGCCCTGACCGTTGCGCATGCGGTCGATCTGACCCTTGCGATCGAACTGCGGCCCGCCCTGCCCGAGGCCGAGGAGCGGCCCCTTCGGCAGCAGGAACGTCATGTCCGGCAACTGCGCGTCGAAGGTCAGCCGTTGAACCGGTACGCCAGCCGTCGTCTCGATGTGGAGCGTCGGCGGCTGCGCGGTAAAACGAACAGTCAGGTTCCCCGCGCGCACGGGCTTGAACGTGTCGGACGTCCTCCGCTCGCCGACACGCCTTCCGGCGTCAGGCTGCACGAGCCCGCCATCGACTGGCACCGCCGCCGGCGCACCCGCGACGATGGGAAGGACGTTGATGCGGACCGTCGCCGGACTGAGCGACGACACCGCGATCTCGACGGGCCGGCCGCCGATCGTGATGTCCGTTGCCTGCCCGCGGATGATGCCCCCCGAGAGAGCGACGCCGGTGGTTGCGGACGTCAGGTGCTTGAGCGCTTCGCGGCGCGTGATCGGTCGAGACATGACGGCGCATACTACCCGACCGGCGGGTTATGGCCGTATCGACTTTTCGAATGGGGAGCACGATGGAGAAGACAGGAGGATTGAGGAAAGGGAGGATTGAGGAGACAGAGGAGACGGAGGCAACGGATTCAACACGAAGGAACGAAGTCAACGAAGACGAACGAAGGCTGTCACGCTGCACTGCTTGCGCGCCGGCCATTGGCCGGCGCTGGGGTCGGCTCGGAGTACCGAGAATCGCAAGCACTGGTCGAATGGAAGAGTGCTTGTGATTCTCGGTACTCCGAGTCGACCCCGCCGCGCAAAGCGCGGCGCAAGCAGTCTCGTGTGCTGCTAACTACCCGGTTCTCTTCGTTCGTCACCGTTAACTTCGTTCCTCCGTGTTGAACCCGTTAACTCCGTCCTCCTTCGTCCTCGCTCCTTCATCCTCGCTCCTTCGTCCTGCCTCGGTCTCCTCCCGTGGCTCAGATTCGGCATAGAATCACCACCAATGCGCAAGATTCGTTGGGGCGTGCTCGGCGTCGCCAAGATCGCGACCGACAAGGTCATCCCGGCCATGCAACGTGGCCAGTGGTCGGAGGTCACTGCGATCGCGTCGCGGGATCTCGACAAGGCGCGCGCCGCAGCGGCGAAACTGGGCATCGCGAAAGCCTACGGGTCGTACGAGGAGCTGCTCAAAGACGACGACGTCGACGCCGTCTACAATCCGCTGCCGAATCACCTGCACGTCCCCTGGACGATCGAGGCGGCCGAGCGCGGCAAGCACGTGCTCTGCGAAAAGCCGATCGCGCTCTCGGCTGGTGAGGCCCGGCAGCTTCTGGCGGTTCGCGATCGCACCGGGGCGAAGATCCAGGAAGCGTTCATGGTGCGCACGCACCCGCAGTGGCTGACGGTCAAGGAACTGGTGACCAGCGGCCGCATTGGCGATGTGCGATCCATCCTGGGAGCGTTCAGCTACACCAATCGCGACCCGGCGAACATCCGCAACCGTCCGGAATTCGGCGGCGGCGCGTTGATGGACATCGGCTGCTATCTCGTCAACACGTCGCGGTTCATCTTCGGCCGCGAGCCCCTGCGCGTGACGGGAGCCGTGCAGCGCGACCCCGACATGGGCACCGATCGGCTCACGTCGATCCTGCTCGACTATGGCACCGGTCACGCCGCCGGCAGCTGCAGCACGCAGATGGTCTCCTATCAGCAGTTGCAGATCTTCGGCACAGCCGGTCGCATCGAGCTGCCCATCCCGTTCAACGCGCCGCCCGACCGCCCCTCGCGCATCATCGTCGACACCGGCGCGGACCTCTTCGGCGGCGGCATCTCGCACATCGACGTCGACGTCTGCAACCAGTACACGATCCAGGGCGATCTCTTCTCGAAGGCGATTCTCGACAACACGACCGTGCCCTCGCCGATCGAAGACGCCGTGAAGAACATGGCGTGCATCGATGCCATCTTCAAGTCAGCGGAAACAGGACGCTGGGAGGTACCGCAGTAGCCGTGTCCATTTACCTCGGTCTCGACTCCAGTACGCAGAGCGTAACGGCGACTGCCGTTGACATCGACGACGTGCATCCGGACCGACGCGCGATTCTCTTCGAGCGAACCTTCCGCTACGACGAAGCGCTGCCCCGCTACGGCACCGAGCACGGCGTGCTGCGCTCGGCCGATCCGCGCACGGTGCATGCGCCGCCGCTCATGTGGTCCGAGGCGCTCGATCGGATGCTGGCGGACCTCGTCCGCGACACCGGTGTCGACTGGAGCCGCCTCCGCGCCATCTCGGGCTCGGCGCAGCAGCACGGCAGCGTCTACGTCAACGCCACGGCCCGTCAGCGGCTCGCCTCACTCGATCCGTCGCGGCCGCTCGCCGATCAGCTCGGCGACGTCTTCTCGCGACTCACGTCGCCGATCTGGATGGACTCGAGCACGACCAGCCAGTGCGCGGCCATCGAGGCTGCGGTCGGTGGGCCGCGCGCGCTCGCCCGCATCACGGGCTCGCGCGCCTTCGAGCGCTTCACCGGACCGCAGATCCGGAAGTTTGCCGAGGACGAGCCCGCCGCCTACGCCGCAACCGATCGCGTGCATCTCGTCAGCTCCTGGCTCGCGTCCTTGCTGGCCGGGACCCACGCCGCCATCGATCCGGGGGACGGTTCCGGCATGAACCTCATGGATCTCGCGTCGAAGCAGTGGTCGGCAGAGGCCGTCCGCGCAACGGCGCCAGACCTCGACGCGAAGCTGCCGCCCGTCGCCGAATCCTGGACGGTCCTCGGCACGCTGGCGCCCTACTGGCGGCAGCGGTACGGCTTCCCTGCCGCGCGCGTGGTCGCCTGGTCGGGCGACAACCCCTGCAGCCTCGTCGGCACCGGACTCGTTCGCCCGGGCATCGTCGCCATCTCGCTCGGCACGAGCGACACGATCTTCGGCATCATGCCCTCGCCCCGCCCGAGCGACGATGGTACCGGCCACGTCTTTGCCTCGCCTACGGGCGCATACATGGGCATGACGGTTTTCAAGAACGGCTCGCTCGCGCGGGAGCGCGTCCGAGACGAGTACGGAATGGACTGGGCTGCCTTCTCGGCAGCGCTCGCGCGGACGCCCGCAGGCAACCGGGGCGCGACGATGCTGCCGTGGTTCGACCCCGAGATTACGCCGCTCGTCCTCGAGCCTGGCGTCAGACGCTTCGAGCTCGACGCGATCGACGCGGATGCCAACGTCCGCGCCATCGTCGAATCGCAGATGATGTCGCTCGCGCTCCACAGCCGGTGGATGGGCGTGAAGATCGCGACGATCTATGCAACCGGGGGCGCCTCGGCCAACAGAGACGTGCTGCAGGTCATGGCCGACGTCTTCGATGCCGACGTGCTGCAGCTCGAAACGGGCAACTCCGCGGCGCTCGGCGCCGCATTGCGGGCATTCCACGCCGATCGGCTGGCCGACGGCCGTCCGCTCGCGTGGGAGGATGTGATCGCTGGGTTCGTGGTGCCGCGGCATGATTCGCGTTTGAAGCCGCAGCCCGCGAACGTAGCGACCTACCAGCGGCTCATCGAGGTGTATGCAAATCGGGAGCGGGAGGCGCTGCTGGGTGCCTAGAACGGTGTCAGCGCGGACGAATCACACACGATGAGCGCGAAGCTCGCGAAGATCGCGAAGGACTTCCAGCAATCGCGGCTCGCCGCATGTATACGATGTCATCCGCTTCTAAACCACGGACATCATGGACCATACGAGCCACGGATGACACGGACGACACGGATGGGTGTGGTCCATCGCGGACCCGACTTCTCTTTGCTCAACTGATGGCTACTCGCCCAAGGTCCACCCACATCGCCTGGGCTCTCGCCGCGGCGCTCGTCGCAGGTTTTGGTCCCTTCGGGCTGATCGCGGCTCCTCGCCAGGAGATGCTGACGCTCGAGGGCGACCTCGGCGGCGTGCACGACCCGGTGGTCATCAAAGAGCGCGGCACGTACTACGTCTTCGTGACTGGCGGGCGTCAGGGACAGGGCATCATTCCCATCAAGACCTCCACTGACATGCGTCGCTGGCAGAATGCCGGCTACGTCCTGCCGGCGCTCCCCGAGTGGGCGACGCGGGAAATCCCGCTGGCGCGAAATGCCTGGGCGCCGGACATTTCCCTCCTGAACGGCAAGTACCACCTCTACTATCGTCTCATCGTGTTCATCCGCCTTCGCGTAGCTTCGGCGGACGCGCCGTAGCCTTGGCGGAGGCGGTCGTAAGCGATTGCCGCCGGCGCGTTCGGGCTACCGCACGCCGAGCAGCAAATCGATCAGCAGTTGATCCAGTCGCTCGTACGCCAGCCCCTTCGCGGCGATCGCGGCGCGATCGAACGTGCGCTTCTTGAGCGCGTCGGCCGCGGCCCGGCTGTAGGCCGGGGCCGGCGGCTCGCCGTGGGTGTCGCGGAGGCTCGCGAGGATCGCCTGAATCTCCCTATCCTCGCGGAAGCGCTTCGCCTTGTCCTTGAGGATCAGGTACGTCCGCATGCAGCCCTGAGCGAAATCCCAGACGCCTTCCTGATCTTCGGTGCGATACGAGTGCGCATCGAAGTGACGGGGACCGTCGTAGCCGGAATCCTCGAGCAGCTTGACGACGAAGAAGTTGGCCTTGATCGACTCGGACCCGAATCGCAGGTCCTGGTCGAAGCGGCTGAACTTCTGATCGTTGAGATCGATGTGGAAGAGCTTGCCGGCCTCGAGCGCCTGCGCGATCGCATGGTAGAAGTTGAGGCCCACCATGTGCTCGTGCGCGACCTCGGGATTGACGCCGACCATCTCGGGATACTGGAGCGTCGGAATGAACGCCAGGTACGCCGCCGTCGTCGGGAAGTAGAGATCGCCGCGTGGCTCGTTCGGCTTCGCCTCGAGCGCGAACCGGAACCCGTACTTCTGATCGCGTGAGTACTCGCAGAGGAAGTTCAGCGCGTCGCGGAAGCGCTTGATCGCCTCGACCGGGTCCTTGGCGGCATCCACTTCAGCGCCCTCGCGCCCGCCCCAGAAGACGTAAGTCTTGGCGCCCACTTCGGCGCCGAGGTCCATGGCCTGCATGGTCTTCTGCAGGGCATACGCGCGGACGCGGGCATCGTGCGACGTAAAGGCGCCGTCGCGAAAGACCGGATCCGTGAACAGGTTCGTCGTCGCCATCGGCACGCACATGCCGCTGTCTTTGAGGGCCTGCTTGAAGTCGCGCACGATGCGATCCCGTTCGGCGACGGTCGCGTCGATCGGAACCAGATCGTTGTCGTGAAAGTTCACGCCATAGGCGCCGAGCTTTCCCAAGCGCTCCACGGCGACGACCGGGTCGACCCAGGGCCGGACGAACTCGCCAAAGGGGTCTCGACCACGGTTGCCGACGGTCCAGAGGCCGAATGTAAACTTGTCCGACGCTACGGGAGTGAAAGTGTCAGTTTGCATGCGGAGATGATTGTATAGCGATCAGGGTTCAGGGTTCAGGGTTCAGGGTTCAGGGTTCAGGGAAAAGCATAGCGATCGAAAGAGCCTGCTGATCAATTAGTATCAGCATGCTCTTGCCTGAGCCGTGAGCCCTGAGCCAGCCTTGAGCCCTGAGCCCTGAGCCTTGAGCCCTGAGCCATTGTCTATGTCCATTACCCGCCGCCGCTTCGTTCAGACAACCGCCCTGGCTGCAACTGCCGCCTGCGCCTCACCCGCAGCGGCCCAGCGCGGCGGGCAGGGCGGTCCGGCAACGCCGTTGCCTGACAGCATCCGCGCGCTCAAGCCGTTCCCTGGAAAGGCGACGCCGATCTCGGAACAGGAGCGCCTGGGTCGTATCGAGAAGGCGCGGCGGCTGATGGCCGAGCACGACATTGGCGCCATCGTGCTCGAAACGGGCACGAGTATGACCTACTTCGCCAACGTCCGGTGGGGACTCAGCGAGCGCCCGTTCCTCCTCGTGATCCCCCAGAAGGGCGAGCTGGCGTATGTCTGCCCGGGATTCGAAGAGGCGCGCGCGCGAGAGCTGACCACGTTCACGAAAGACGTCCGGGTGTGGCAGGAAGACGAAGACTGGGGTGCGACGGTCCTGGGCATCCTGAAAGATCGCGGCGTGTCGACGGCGAAGATCGGTGTCGAAGAGCGCGTTCGCTTCTTCATCGCCGACGGCATTGCACAGGCGGCGCCGGCCTCGAAGGTCGTCCTCGCGACGCCGGTGACCGCCGGCTGCCGGATGATCAAGTCGGCGACCGAGATCGCGCTGATGCAGCGCGCCAGCGACATCACCATCGAAGCCTTTCGCGCAGCCATACCGACGCTGCGCGACGGGATGACGCAGGTCGAACTCGGCCGGAACATCAGGGCGGCCTTCGACGCCCTCGGCGGGCCCGGCGGATCGGCGCTCATCGGGTTCGGCCAGTTCTCGGCCTTTCCGCATGGGAGCATCACGCCGCAGGCCATCCGCGAGGGAGACATCGTGCTCATCGACGGCGGATGCAGCATCGAGGGCTATCAGTCAGACATCACCCGGACGACGGTCTTCGGCAAGCCAACCCCGCGGCAGATTGACGTGTGGAACATCGAAAGACGGGCGCAGACGGCGGCGTTCAACGCCGCGCAGGTCGGAGCGACTTGCGAATCAGTCGACGCCGCCGCGCGCAAGGTGATTACCGACGCGGGCTTTGGACCGGGCTACAAGGTGCCGGGCCTCCCCCACCGCACCGGCCACGGCATCGGCATGGACGGTCACGAGTGGACCAACTTCGTGAAAGGCAACAAGACGCGCCTTGCCCCCGGCATGTGCTTCAGCGACGAGCCGATGATCGCGATCTATGGCGAGTTCGGCATTCGGCTGGAGGATTGCCTCTACATCACCGAGAGGGGGCCGAAGTTCTTCACGGACCAGTCAGTGGCGATACACAGACCGTTTGCTTGAACGCTTCCAGCTGCCAGCTGCCAGCTGCCAGCCAAATCATTCAGAGCTCATCCGCTCGACTGGGGCTCTGAACGCTCGGGCTGGAACCTGAAGCTGGAAGCTGGCAGCCGGCAGCCGGAAGCTGGCAGCTAGAAGCTGTCTATTTCCCCTCTTCCAACCGTTTGAACTGCGCGATGTACGCATCGACGTTGTCGGCGCGGACGACGTCGACGCCCGAGTCGATGATCGTGGCTGTCGGCATCTTGCCCGCCTTGATTCCGGCAAGCATCTTCACGGGTTCCTCGCCCCAACCGAAGTACTTCTGCCCGATCAGGATCTGGACCTTTCCCGCCTTGAGCAGCTCGGGAGCCGGCTGAATCGTGTCGAACGAGATCACGAAGGTGCTTTTGGGCACCGGCATCAGCGCGTTGCGATTGAAGACCGGCCAGCCCCCCACCGAGATCCAGGCGCCAAGATCGGGATAGCGATTCGACCCAGTCGCGATGAGCTCGGCCGCCTTCACCGAGTCCTCCTTGACGTCGAACGTTTCGATGACGCGGATGCCAGGGTGTTTCGCGAGCACCTCCAGGACGCCATCGAGCCGCCGCTGCAAATTCGTGGCGCCAGCGGTCGTCATCAATGCGACCGTTCCCTTGCCGTTGAGGAGCTTGACCGCTTCCTCGCCCATGATCCGACCGCCCGCCATGTCGTCGACGCCGTAAAACGCGATCCGCTTCGACTTGGGGGCGTCGGCGTCCCACGTGACCACTGGGATGCCCGCGTCCATGGCGCGGTTGATGGTTTCGGTGAGGAAGTCCCCATTCAGGCAGGAGATCGCGATGCCGTCCACACGCTGCGTGATGAACGACTCGAGAATCTCCTTCTGTTTGAGCTGGTCCCCGGTTTCCGGTCCGCGCCAGATGACCTCGACGTTCCCCAGTGCCTTGGCGGCGCGTTCGGCGCCCTTCCTGGCATAGTCGAACACCGGCAGGTCGAGCGCCTTGGGAATGACGGCAAATCGAAGCTTGCGCGGCGCTTCGGCTGGTGGTGTGCCGCTGCCGCCACAGGCCACGATCGTCGCGGCCAGCACGGCCACCAGCACGGCTGAGAGTCTTTTCATTGGGCCTCCATCGGTCGAAACACGGCTCAGGGCTCAGGGCTCAGGGCTCAGGGCTCAGGGCTCAGGGCTCAGGGCTCAGGAAAGAGCATAGCGATCAAAAGAGCATACGGATCAATCAGGATCAGCATGCTCTTCCTTGAGCCCCGAGCCCCGAGGCCCGAGGCCCGAGCCTTGAGCCAACGCGCCGGGCCGCAGGCCCGCTACGCCCCCCGCTTGACGAGTATCTGATCCATCACGACGATCACGATCACGACCACACCGACGATCATCCGATCATAGAACGTGGCGCCGGGAATCTGCGCCAGCGCGTTGCGCAGCACGCCGAAGATGAGCGCGCCGAGCACGGCGCCGATCACCGAGCCGCGCCCGCCGGAGAGGCTGGCGCCGCCGACGACGGCCGACGCGATGATGTCGAGCTCGTAGCCCATGGCGAGGTCCGCCTTCCCCTGCCCCTGGACGAGCGCCAGCACGACGCCCGATACCGCGGCGAGCGTTGCCGAGATCAGGTAAACCGAGGTCTTGATGCGCCCGAGCGAGATCCCGGAATAGAGCGCGGCGGTCTCGTTACCACCGACCGAATACACGGCGCGCCCCCACTGCAGGCGGTGCATGGCAATCTGGAAGAGAATCGCGAGCACGACCATGACCGCCGGCGGCCACCAGTCGAGCGGGATCCCGAGCGGCCGCCAGCCCGGCGGGAGCATCCGTGACACGTCGAAGTAGCGCCCCTCGGTGAGGATGAACCCCGCGCCCCGCACGATCCCCATGGCCCCGAGCGTGGCGATGAACGGCGGGAGCTGCACGGTGATCACCAGGAGCGAGATCAGGAGGCCGGACACGACGCCGACGAGCAGGCCCGCGGCGATGCTCGGCGCCAGGCTCCAGCCGCCCTCGACGAGCAGCCCGCCGGTCACGACGCTCGCGAGCGCGATGACCGCGCCCGGAGAGAGATCGATCCCGCCCGAGATGATGACAATCGCCGCGCCGATCGCCGCGATGCCGTAGATCGACGAGTACTTCAGGACGAGGAGCGCATTCGAGCCGTTCAGGAACGGATGATAGCCGCTGCCGGAGTCCGGCCACAGATACCAGCCGAAGAAGACGATCTCGAGGAGGAGAATGGCAAGCGTGCTCCCCTCGCGCACGCGCAGCAGCCCGGCGAGGCGCTTCACGACGCACGCCTCACAGGTGCCGTCGCGAGCTGCATCACCGATTCCTCGTCGGCCTGCCCGGCCGGCAGCTCCCCCTGCACTCGTCCTTCGCGCATCACGAGAATCCGGTGCGCGAGGGCGAGGATCTCGGGCAGATCGCTCGAGACGACGAGGCAGGCCGCGCCCTCGGCCGCCTTCCTGCGCACGATCTCGTGGATCTCGTCCTTGGCGCCGACGTCGACGCCCTTGGTCGGCTCGTCGAGCAGGAAGACGCGCGGGTTGATGCCCAGCCAGCGTGCCAGCACGACTTTCTGCTGATTGCCACCGCTCAGCCGGTCCGGCGTCGCCTCGATCCCGGGCGCCCTGATGTGCCAGGCCCGCACGAGCTCGCTGCTGAACGCGCGCTCCTCCACCGGGTGCATGAGAACCGAACGGCCCATCGTCGCGCGCGGCAGCACCAGGTTGTGGCGCAACGCGAGGTTGAAGAGGAGCGCCTGACGCTGGCGATCCTCGGGCACGAGGGCTACGCCCGCGCGCGTGGCGCCGAGAACACTGCCGCCCGCCAGGCGCGTCTCGCCGACGAACACGTCGCCGCGATCGGCGGCGTGCAAGCCGAAGATCGTCTCGAGCAGTTCCGATCGGCCGGAGCCCACGAGTCCAAAAACACCGACGATCTCACCCCGATGGACGTCCAGACTCACATCGTCGACGGCAGGCGCCCGGGTCAGGCCGCGGACGCGCAGCACAGGTTCGCTCGCCGCCGCGCCCGATACGCCGGCCGGGCCGGCAGGTCACGGCCGACCATGGCGCGGACTATGGATTCTGGAGTTGCGGCTCGCGACTCGCGGCTCGCGGTTGCAGGGTCGTCGGTCGCGGCTCGCGGCTCATCGACCGCAGCTCGCGGCTCGCGGCTCGCGGTTGCAGGGTCGCCGCGCGCTGCACCGGAGCGCCCCTCGTGGTCGAACGTGCCGGCATACTGACCGTCGCGCAGAACGGTCATGCGGTCGCAGAGTCGAAAGACCTCCGGGAGACGGTGCGACACGTAGAGGATCGTCACACCTCGATGGCGCAGGTCGTCGAGCACACGGAACAGATGGTCGGCCTCGGCGGAGGTCAGTGCCGTAGTCGGCTCGTCCAGCACGAGGACCCGGCAGTCGAACGCGAGAGCTCTGGCAACCTGCACGAGCTGGCCGTGCGCCGCGGACAGGTGCCCCATCGGTGCGTCCGGCGCGAGCGACAGATGCAGGCGTGCGAGGAGATCGCGCGTGCGCAGGCGCATCTCGCGCTCGAGCAGGACGCCTCCGCGCCCGGTCAGCTCCCGTCCGGCGAAGATATTGCCGCTGACAGTGAGGTTGGGGAACGTCACCATCTCCTGATAGACCATGCCGATCCCGTGGGCGAGCGCGTCGCGCGGACTCGAGAGCGACAGGCGTTGGTCGTCCAGCCGGATCTCGCCGCGGTCCGGCGTGACGATGCCGGCGAGAATCTTGAGGAGCGTTGACTTGCCGGCGCCGTTTTCGCCCATCAGGGCGTGCGTCTCACCGGAGCGCACGGCAACGCTGACGCCGCCGAGCGCCCGCACGGCTCCGAACGACTTGTGGATGTCGATGAACTCGAGTCCAGGCACGCGGACTACTCTCGAAAGCCGCTCGAGGTCACTGGCGGATCCGACCGCGTTACGGTACACACGAAGGACGCCTCCATCAGGCCATCAATGTCTTGCGGCCGCGAGCGGCGAGCACACGGCCGCCGGCGCATATCGGCGAAGGATGCCCATCCCGATAGCCGCGCGCCGCACGCGCTCGCGGGACAGGGCGAGCACGGCGGCCGCAAGGTGCTGGCCCGCCGGATAGAGCGGCGGCGAGTTGCGCAAGCCGTACTTCAAGTAGATGGGCGCCGCGATGCGCACCATCTCGGGGATCTCGTAGTAGCGAACGCCGCCGCCGAAATCATCCGGGCTCTCGATGTAGTAGTCGATGGCCACGTCCACGGACTGACGGATCGCGGCGATCTGCGGTAGCGAGAGGTCGACCGGAAGGTTGAGCGAGGTCGCGCCCAGGTCCTCGAGGAGCCGCGCCGCCGCGGGATTGGGCGCCGCGAGCGTGACCGACGTCTTCAGCACGAAGTCCGGCGGCAGGTCGCCGCTCTTCTTCATCCGGCCGAGGAGCATCAACTGTCCCAGGTCGGCGACGAGGATCGAGTTGACGCCGAGCGTCACGCCGTGCAGCACATCTTCGATGCCAAAGGCGAGCTGATCGGCGCCACGCAGCGACGACCCGACGACGCGTCCAGCGGTGCTGGCCGCCTGGATGCCGACATCCCAATTCGCCCGGGGCCCGACAAACAGGCACACTTCCATACCGTGCCGCCTGCCGAGCGCCACCATCTCGCGGATCTCGTCGTCGGTCTGGAGCATGATGCCGCTGCCCTGGCTGACGCGGTGAATCGTCACGTCGTAGGCGGCAGCACTCTCGATGACCGCCTCCATCGCCCGCGGGCCCTCGGTCGACGGAATCTCGATTCGATACTCTCCGCCATCTTCGAATCGCTTCTTCGACGTGGGCAGATCGTAGGCATCACGCGCCGGAAGGCCGGCGCGGGACAGAAGATCGCTCGCTCTACTCATGGGTTATCCGTGAGAGTCACAAGGCCTGGCCTTCGCGCGGGTATGATAATACTGTCATTCGTCCGGAAGGTCCGAGGAGACGCATGCGAATCCTGATCGCGACAGCCGTCGGTGCCTCGCTGGCCTTCACGTCCTTGCTCGCCTCCTTGCTCGCCGGCTTTCCGCAGCCGGCGCCTGCGGCGCGCGCGGGGGTCACGCGCGCGACCAGTTCGACTCTGGTCAATGGGAATCCGGTCGAAGTCTTCACCCTCACGAACGCCGCGGGCGTCGAGGTGAAGGCGATGACCTACGGCGGGATCATCACGTCATGGCGGGTGCCGGACCGCAGCGGCCAGCTCGCCGACATCGTGCTCGGCTACGACGACCCCGCCGGGTATATCGCGAACAATTCACCGTACTTCGGCGCAATCGTCGGGCGCTACGGCAACCGGATCGCGAAAGCCCAGTTCGCCCTCGACGGCCATGTGTATGCGCTCGCGGCCAACAATGGTGTCAATCACCTGCACGGCGGCACGCAGGGCTTCGACAAGGCGCTGTGGCAGGGTGAAACACAGCGTGGAGGCGGAGGCGCGGGTGTCGCATTCAGCCGTACCAGCACGGACGGCGAGGAAGGATACCCGGGGAATCTGAAAGTGCGCGTGACCTACACGCTGACCGACAAGAACGAGCTGGTCGTGGCCTACGAGGCGACGACCGACAAGGCCACACCCGTCAACCTGACCCAGCACACCTACTTCAACCTCGCGGGCCAGGGCCGCGGCGACATCCTCGGCCACGAGATGCGCATCAACGCCGACCGTTACACACCCGTCGATGCGACACTCATCCCGACCGGCGAACTGGCATCGGTCGACAAGACGCCGTTCGACTTTCGCACGCCGACCACCATCGGTGCGCGCATCAAGAGCGAGCACCCGCAGATGCAGTTCGGAGGCGGCTACGATCACAACTGGGTGCTGGCACGATCCGGCGCCGGCCTATCGCTCGCCGCCGACGTGTACGAACCAAAGAGCGGACGCACGCTCCAGGTCAGGACGACCGAGCCCGGCCTCCAGTTCTACTCCGGTAACTTCCTCGATGGCACCATCACCGGCAAGGGCGGGAGCATCTACCGGCAGCGCTCTGGCTTCTGCCTCGAGACCCAGCACTTCCCGGATTCGCCGAACCACCCCACGTTCCCGTCCACAACGCTTCGCCCGGGAGATACCTACCGTACGCGGACGGTTTTCGCGACGGGAGTGAGATAGCTCGCGGCTGGCGGCTCGCGGTTAGCCGTTGCTAACTACAACCGCCAGCAGCGAGCAGCCAGCAGCCAGCTCCCCCGGCACGCTATTGGCAGTGCGTCCTGCCGTCATGATCAGGATGGAGCAGGTTCGCGGTGAGATGCTCGAGCGATTCGAGCGCGTAGATCGGCGATTCGCTCAGAATGAACAGCGTCTCGGGCGAGTGGAACAGCGCCTCGCCGAGCTGAGCGATCGAATCGAGGCGCTCCGCGTGGAGCTGCTGGCGCAACTGGAGTTGCTCGCGTGGACCGCGTCTGGCGCGGCCTTGCTGGATGGGCCAGCGTCAGAGTACGTCCTGGAGCTCGCGCCGGACGACTTCGAGTAGATCGTTTGTGCCTTGGCCCTGAGCCCTGAGCCTTGAGCCCTGAGCCCTGAGTCCTGAGCCCTGAGCCCCTGCCGCTCCCCCTCAGCCCCTGCCCCCTGCGCCCCTGAGCCGAGCGTCACCCGGCTACAACTGCTCGACGTGCGCGTCGTGGACGCCCAGCCGCCAGGACTGGCCGTGCGCCTCGAGGTCCCAGTTGAAGAAGTCGGTGGCAATCCGCAGCGCCGCGAGCGGCTCCCAGGCCAAGCCGAGGAGCTGTCGGTTGCACGGAACGCCCGACGGGTAGCTGGACGCGTCGGGGTTCATGCGTCCATCGGCAGCCGCAAACTTGCAGACGACCGACAGCCCGGCCCACTGCTCGGTTGCGAGCCGATACACGCGGTATTCGCAATCGGGCTCCCAGAGCGAGCCGAGCTTGAAGATCAGACACTCCGGCGCGGCGTCACAGGCCTGCTGCACCGCTTCTTGTTGATCCCGGCTGAGGGGAGCCCAGCCCGGGGGAAGCACCGGCGTGCGGTGCGGTTCGGGATATGCGACGACGACGCCGCCGTGTTCGATAAGTCGCACGCGCCTCGCAGGGCGCACGCCGACTTGACTGTAAGTTGATGATTCCATGGTGCCTCGAGGTCCTCCGCCCTCGACGCCCTTTCGGACTCCCGTCCGACCGAGGTCAATTCATGAGATTCGACGATGCTGACATGCCCCGAACGTCACCGGAACCGTTGGCCCTGTCGAGCGCAGCCTCGTAGAGCCGGATCCAGATGTCCGTCGACGCCAGAAGGTCCTGGTACTGCTGGTGGAGCCGATGGTTCTCCTCTGCCAGACGGGTATTCTCACGAGTCAAGGTCAGGATCCGCGCCTGATCGTCCTGGCGCGAACGTGCATTCGAGATTCGCCTCATTTCCAGCCAGTTGAGCGTCATTGCCGTATCCATTCCCGCTACCCCCCGTTTAGCAGACCGTCCCCGTATGTCTGATGTAACGGTGGTTTCAGGAGAACCGAACATGACAGGCACGCCTGGGACGAGGGGGGGTATGAAAGTGCGTACCGATCCGGCGAGTACGGGGCCCCCCAAGTCAAGAAACGAACCGTGGCTGAAGATGTTACAGGCGGGGGTTCCGGCGGGCCTTCAGGGTGCCCCGGGCGAGTGGCGCCCAGGTTGTCCCCTTGGGCTGATGCCCCACACCAGCGGCGTAGAGAACCGATTCTGAAATTCCGTCAATCCCAAGGTCGTGCTCGATGAGTGAGTCCGCCAGACCCATGATGCAGTAGGGCGCCAGACCGCGCCAGGTGGCGGTCAGGCAAAAGGTCTGGCACATGTGGCCCGCCTCCACGAGGGCCGCTCGATAGGCCCGGGAGTAGGGATAGCGCCAGAGGATTCGCTCGAACACGGCCGTGAAAAAGACCATGGCCGAGGCGTTCGCGAAGTAACCGCTGTTGGGCAGGTACGCCCGCATCCGCTCGATCGGCACGGGCCCACCAACCTTCTCGAGGCAGTGCCGATTGCCCTCGTAGTGATAGATGCCAGCGCGGAGGTCTTGGACCTTCCGGGCAACGACGTAGCACTCGATGGGATGCCTGGCCCCACCGGACGGCGACGTCTTGAGGGGCGCCAGGTGCCCATCGGCCTGGACCCACTGCTGCACTCCCGCGGTGAATCCCAGAACTGTCGCCAGCTCATCCAAGCGAACTGGTGTCGCCGAATACCTCCGCCACGTCCTACGCGCCTTCAGAACTCGAGGAAACTCTCCGGCCGTCTCTGGACGCGGCAGATCGATGCGCTCCGCCCCAGGGTAACGCTTGAGGGTCGGAGGCCTGGACTGTCGGACGCCCGCCACGCGTCCGTGCCTGGCCACCTTCTGCGGCGAGCTGAACGCCACGTCGCGCGTGGCCATGTGGAAAAAGCCGGCTTCGGGGTTCCACGGTGCCAGACGATCCATGGCGACGACTCGCGGGTCCACTTGCTCATCTGACCGTTCGAGCAAGGAGAGGCCGACAAGTTTGTCTACCAGTGTTGGGACGAGCGCTGGGCCGACCGACAAGCAGTCAACAATCTCGTCGATCGTCCGCCAATCGTCGCAGAGGTCGAGGATCTCGCAGACGAGCGGGCTGGCGTGCGACGTCTTTTGTGTGGCGTAGTTGCAGAGGTGCAGGAAACCCGTGCGCCAGTAGGCGACGAGGTGCGGCGCCCGGCGGAACTTTGCCGCCGCGCGCCGCACACCACGAGCAGGGCTCACGACGTGGGCAGGATCATCGTCGGCAGGCACTCGGAACTCAAGTCCGCCGACACCTGCTGCAGGCTGCGAAGCGCGTTTGCCACTGCAGGAGACGGGTCCTTGACCTTGCTCAGCCGATCGATGTGCGCTCGAATGTGCGTCTTCAAAGGCTTGAAGTCGACGTGCTTCTGACTCTCCAAGCCGGAAGGCGCTTTCCTGACTACAACAATGCGCGCCGGCTTGCTGGCTTTCTTCTTCTTGCTACGCTTCGCGGAGGATGGTTTGGAACCCTTGCGTTTCTTGGCCACACAGCGCTCCTTCTGAAGACAATTGAGCGAGTCTAGGCCACCGGGTTCTTGCGGTCAAGGTCGGTGTGGCAAACCGATGCGCCTGAGAATCAGACCGAATCGCTCAACATCCTGCAGCGCATCGAGGCGCGGGTCGACGGCCAGCCAGACGAGTGATGGATCGCGATCTTCGACCGCCCGCTCGAATGCAGTGAGCGCCCCATCAGTGTCTCCCAGTGCCAACTTGACGTAGGCCACGTCTCTCGCCGTCAGTCGGATCGTGCGGCTGTCGGCTTCGCGCTGGAGCTGCCGCAGATCCTCGATTGCCTGAGCCCGCTGACCGGTCAAGGCCCGCAGCCTGACAACCCCGACGCGCAGCGGCACCCCACCTCCGCCCGACAACTGCACTGCCCGTGTCGTCGCCGCCAGGGCGGCGTCCGGCCGGTTGAGCGCTTCGTCAAGACGTCCCTCGAGGATTGCTCCCGACGCGCTCGGCCCCATCACCTGGGCCTCCCGCAGGGCCTGCTCCGCTGCGGCAAAGTCCCGCTTGTAGTACAGAGCGAGGGCATATCGTCGCGCAGCCGCGACCGATTCTGGTTCGAGGCGCTTGGCCATGTCCGCCTGAACGAGCGCATCGTCGAAGCGGCCCATGGCTTCCAGGTAGTCTGCGTAGTAGGTACGGGTGACGGCCGAGTTCGGATTCAGGTCGAGGCTGTGCAGAAAGGCGCGATCTGCCGCGGCCCAATCCCATTCGTAGATGAAGTAGAGATGGCCGAGAATCGTATGCGGCTCGGCGAGCCCTTCGTCGAGTGCCAGGGCGCGACGCACCTCGGCCATCGCTGCCGCGCGGGCTTGCGCGTTCCCGATCGCGCCGTTCTGCCCGAGGCTGACGTAGGCCCAGGCAGCGCCGGCGTGCGCTGATGCGTTCGACGGATCGAGGCTCAGCGCGCGCTCGAACGCCTTCAGCGCCAGGTCGGCGCTGCCGGCACCGTAACGGTCGATGTGCATCCGGCCCAGAAAATACGCCTCTTCAGCAGCCGGATTCCGCTGTGGAACCGATTCGAGACGTGCTGCTACGAACGGAGTGAGGTTCGCTTTTAGCGCCGTGGCGATGGCTTTCGCGATGTCGGTCTGAAGCGTCAACACTTCCCCGCGCGGCCGTTCGAACATCTTCGACCAAATGACCGTCTGCGTGCCGGCCGCGATGAGGTTCGCGCGAACTCTCACGCCATCCGCACCACCCGCGCCTTCGGCCCCCGTCGAGAGAGTCGTCTCGAGCCACGCATCCGCCCCGAGCCTGTCGGCGATTTCCTTCGGCGGCAGCTCCCCGAGCGCCTTCACAGAAAGTCCGCTCTTGATGCTGAGAACGTGGATCTGTCCAAGCGTCGCGATAAGCTCATCGGTAAGGCCGCTCGCAAAATGCTGGGGCAACCCCGACCCGGCCTCCTCGGACATCGGCAGGACGGCAATCGAGCGAATGGACGACAGGACGGTCCCACGATTCGACTGTGTCACTCGCGTCCAGACAATGAGGGCCACGACCGCGAGCGCGAGTGCGGCGACCGCAGAGACCAACGCCAGGCCGAATCGTCGCCGGGTCGTCGGCCTGGTCGTAACGGCGACCGCCTGCTGCCGGCCGTCGAGCGACTCCCGCAGCGCGGACTCGAATTCGCCGACGCTCTGATAGCGGCGCGTGGGATCGCTATCGAGCGCACGTTCGACCGTTGACACGAAGCCCTCAGGCAGGTCCGGCCGGAGGTCCCGCAGCGGTTGCCGCTCCCGACGCAAGTGCGCGCCTGCCAGCTGCTCCATCGATCCGGCGTTCACCGGGAACCTGCCGGTAACGAGGTAGAACAGCAGCACGCCGAGGCTGTAGAGGTCGCTCTGCACCGACGCGCGCTGGCCACGGAAGATCTCGGGCGCGAGGTAGAGCGGGGTGCCGACGAGGCGGTTGGTGCCCGACAGCTCCTCGCCGGTGCCGAAATCCATGAGCACGAGGCGCCCGCCGCTCTCGCGCATGACGTTTTGGGCCTTGATGTCGCGGTGCAGCAGCCCGGCGCCGTGCACGGCGGCGAGCGCCGCACAGAGGTCCAACCCGATGAGTGCCGCTTCCCTGGCGCCGAACGTTCCACGAGTCTGGACGGTCTGCTCGAGCGACTCGCCGCGCACGAGCTCCATCCACAAGCCGACGCGGCCGTCGTGCTGCTCGGCCCCGTAGACCTGAACGACGTGAGCATGGCGCACGCGCGCCAGGCGGCGCGCCTCCTCGAGAAGACGGCCGTGTGCCTCGGCGTGATCCTCTTCGTCGTGCAGGAGCTTCAGCGCGACTTCGCGGTGCAGCGCCGTGTCCCAGGCCCGGTAGACCTCGCACGACGTCCCCTGACCAATGCGATCGAGCAGCGAGAGCCGTCCCCACTGCGCCCCACCAGGCTCGAGCGCCGTGTCGGTCATTCCGGCCGGGAGCGAATCGATGTCGTCCAGATCGTGGACGGGAATGCTCCGGTGAAGGCTCGCGATGCTCTCGACGAGGCGCAGGTGACGGACGAGGCGGCGATTGTCCGGGTCCGCATGGGACTCGGCACTCACCCAGTCGACAGGCGCTCCGTCAGCCACCGACGCGGCGGCCTCCGCGAGCGCGCGATCATCACCTCTCAATGTCCATCTCCTCAGCCAGCCGAACGAGAGCCCTCGTCACGGCCATCCGGGCCGCATCGGCGCTGGCCTTGCCGTGCGCCGCGGCGATCTGCGCGTAACTCTGCTGCAACTCCACGCGGGCAATGATCACCTCGCGCTCTTCCGGTCGTAGCTGCTGGAGCGCCGCCTCGTATCGATCCACGGCCTCGCGGCCGATCGCTTCGTCGAGCGGAGATGCGGATGAGTCCGCATGCTGTGCCTCATCGTCCATCGCCGCCGGCGTCGGGTACCGTGTGACCCGCCGGACCTCGTCGCGCACGCGGTTGATCAGCGCCTGGCGCAGGTAGGCCTGCAGCGCCCCGTCGTGACGCGGCTCGAAGTCCTTGATGTGCCTGAGCGTCTGGGTGAGCGTCTCCTGCACCAGGTCTTCGGTGTCGCGGAGATCGCGGGTCCATCTCGGCAATCGTCCCCGCGCCCAGCGCCGCAACGGGCCCTGGTGCCGCCGAATCAAGTCGTCCAGGGCCTGCGCATCGCCCTCCCGGGCGCGACGCAACAAGTCCGTCGTCGATGCCAAATCGGTCATGACGGGTCGGATTCAGCCACGAGTGCCATGAGGCGGGCAGACGTAACCCCTCATGGCCCAAATAATAGACCGAACCCGTCGTGACGAATGGCTTCAGTTGGATGTAACGACCAGGGATCGGGAACCGAACATTACCGCCCTGGCGTCACCTCTGCTTTATAGGTAGGACGTGCCAGCTTTCGGGGACCGGTTGGACCGCGGGAGTGATGGACGCAAGATGATTCGGGTAAACGGGCTAATCGAGAGCGACCCTCTTCAGCAATGTCAGATCCGTCAGCATCCTCCCGGCGCCGAGCACCACCGACGTCAGCGGGTTCTCAGCCACCAGGACTGGAAGCCCGGTTTCGTCGCGGAGCCGCTTGTCGAGGTTTCTCAGCAGGGCGCCGCCACCCGTCAGCACCACACCGCGGTCGAAGATGTCTGCCGAGAGCTCGGGCGGTACACGCTCGAGCGCGTCGCGGACGGCCTGCACGATCAACCTGATGGGCTCGGACAGGGCCTCTCGGATGTCGCCGTCGGAAATCTTCAGCGTCCGTGGCACCCCCTCGACAAGGTGCCGACCCTTCACCTCCATCGTCAGCGGCGCATCGAGGGCGGCCGCGGACCCCAGCTCGAACTTGATCTGCTCGGCCGTGCGCTCCCCGATGAGGAGATTGTGGGCGCGGCGCATGTAGGAAATGATCGCCTCGTCCAGAGCGTTCCCCGCCACGCGCAGCGACCGGCCGTAGACGGTGCCCGCGAGCGAGATGACGGCGATGTCGGTCGTGCCGCCGCCAATGTCGATGATCATGTTGCCGGCCGCTTCGGTCACCGGCAGGCCCGAGCCGATCGCCGCGGCCATCGGCTCGTCCACGAGGTGAACTTCACTCGCCTTGACCCGATAACCGCTGTCCTTCACCGCCCGGCGCTCGACTTGCGTGATTTCGGGAGGCACGCCGATGATGAGCCGCGGCCGGCGCAGCGGGCTCTTGCCCTGCACCTTGCGCACGAAGTGCATCAGCATCTTCTCCGCAGCGTCGAAGTCGGCAATGACACCGTCCTTCATCGGACGAACGGGCTTGATGTTCGCCGGGGTTCGCCCCAGCATCTCGTGCGCTTCGGTCCCCACTGCTTCGATGGACCCCTTGGCTATATTGAAAGCAACGATGGAAGGTTCGTTGAGGACGATGCCACGCCCGCGCGCGAAGACGCAGGTATTGGCCGTACCGAGGTCGATGGCGACATCGGTCGCGAAGGCCGAGAAGAAGCTCATGTCCGAAGGCTCCGGGTTTAACGAGACGGCAGGGCGGTGCTTTCGCAGCCGCCCTGCCCTCGTTTGGAGGAGAGGTGCCGTTGCTGTCTTTGGCATGACGCATAAGTCGTTCCGCACACGTGCGCTGACGGAAGCGCGCATTTGTGGGAAGATTTGTGCGTTCCAGGCTGACTTCCCGCCGAGCCGGGCCACACGCGGTTACGAAGATGAAAGCGAATTACGGTCTTGCCGCTTCGCGCGGCCTGCGTCTCGGTTACTTCAGCGGAAGCTTCTTGACCTCGACCTGGTCGTCGCCTGACGGGCTGAGGTAGTAGACGACTCCGCCGGACAGCGTGGCTGACGTCGGTCCCGCCAGCGTGACGTTCCCGTTGAGGACGTCGACCGTCCTGACGCGGCGTCCGGAATCGTCGAGCCGGAGGCGCAGTAGTCGAAACGATCCGCCCATCCCCTGGATCGCAATGAGCGACCCGCGGTGCCATCGAATCCAGCGAAGCCCCGCGAGGTCGGCCTGCGCTGGAGTATCGACCACGGTCATCGCTCGCGTCGTGAGATCGATACGGAGGATGCCGCGGTCGTATGCCGCGTATGCGACACCGTCAGCTGCTGGCGCGAGACTCGAGCAGTCGGGCGCGGCGAGTTGCGCCACCATCTCGAGCGTTCGGCCTTTTTTGGCGACGCGATAGACGCGGCGGCCTTCGCCGTCGAGCACCAGGATGCTCTGGGGCGTGACGGCGACGTCGGAGAAGCGGCCCGGACCCTCGTCCGTCGAGAGCGGTATCGACGTCAGGACCCGGCCGGAGATCAGTTGGAGCTTGTGCAGCGTCGAGCGCGTCTGGCCGGAGGTGCTCACGACCCACAGGTCCCCCTCCACCGGATCAATCTCGAACGCCGACACTTCGTCGAACCCCGCGTCGACGCCGGCGAGGCTTGCCAGGCGGCCGGACCGCTCGCCCACGACGAGCAGTCTCCGGTCTTTACCGTCCCCGACGATGAAGCGCCCCGAGACGGCGTCGTAGGCGAGACCGACCGCGGCCAGGCTCGGCGCCGAAAAGATCAAAGGCGCAGGCGTCCGCGCCGCCGATTTCGCCTTCGAGTCAACAGCTTCGGGTTTTGTTGGCTTCCCGACTCTCTTCGGTTCGACATCCCCTGGCTCCGGCCGGGCCGGCTCACGACCTGGCGCTGCGGCAGATTCGGGAATGACCTTCGCTGGTCGTGGGTCCGGTGGCGGTGGAACAGCTTTCGGCGGCGGAGCTGTCGGACTCCTCTCCGGCAGGGGCGTTCCATTGATTCTGGCCTCGAGCTCCGCCCAACCCGGCAACGCGCGAACGCCGCTGAAGTCGTCGCTCGTCGCGGCGTCGGTTGCGATGCCCATGGCGGCCAGCCGCTGGAGCATCACCAGCGCATCGTGCGGCCGTCCGCTGAGGCTCTGTGCTCGCGCGAGCATCGTCATGTTCGCCGGGTCGTTTTTCGGGCCCGTCTGCAGCGTGCGCCAGGCGAGGTCGTGGAACGCGTTGTAGTCCTGCCGCTCGGCGGCGGCGAGCGCGAGACGGCGGCACTCCTGCCATTCGCGACAATCCTGGGCGGGCAGCTGAGACTCCGTCCACGCAGTCGTAGACAGGGCCAGAATCAGGAGAGGAATCAGCGTGGTCATCAGGGCGTTAAAAGAGTCTTGTGAGGATGGCCAGGAGGTCGGAGTCATCCAGGCCCCCCGTGCTCGGTCCGGGCCCGACAACGCGGAATCCGGTGATGCTGTTGCCCAACCGGCTCGCCCTTGACCGGTCGCGGCATTTCCTTGGTGCCCCTGTCCTTGCCAGGAGCGTCGACGATCTGCCGTAGCTCGCCGAAGTCGAGCCACACGAGCTCGCACGGCTCGCAGCTATCGATCACGACGTTGCCGGGCCCGTAGTAGGGGTGCGTGATCATCGGTCCCGTGCACACCGGACATCGCACCTTGCGCTCGAGCTCGTCGCGATTGAGGGGAACCGCCGGCGCAGGAGTACCGGTGGCCCAGGAGCGCCGCTTCTGCACGACGCCCGCGAAAGACCTCCGCGCGATCAGCACGCCGCGGCAGTTCCGGCAGTATCGAATGGGATGCGTTTCGTCGAGCATCGCCGACGTCAGCGGCTTGCTGCACACAGCACAGGCCACGGTCTGGGCCCTCCCCGACAATCCGGATGCCGTCGTCGGCTCTCGTGTCGGGAAAGTGGAATGATCCGCAGTAGCGGCAGAAGAAGTAGCCTCGCGACGCGAAGAGCTCCATCGCCCCGCCGCAGTTCTGGCAGTTCATGACGGAATGATCGCACGATTGGCGGCGGTGCGGGGACACTCAACCGGGACAGTCACGGTTGAGTGTCCCCGGACGGTCGGCGAGAGGCGATCAGCGCGCCTGATCGTCTTGATCCACGACACCTGGCCGACGGGGTTGCACAAATCTTCTCACCACAGCTGCCCTTCGGCTTCGTGTGATGCCAACATGCGGAGAACACACGCAGATCTTCAGGGCCTTGACTGTCCCCCGTGACTGTCACGGTTGAGTGTCCCGGTTGAGTGTCCCCGGGGCTCACTCGCTCCGGAGCGTGATGGCGGGGTCGGTGGCGGCGGCTCGGCGCGCGGGCACGAGACAGGCGGCGAGGGCGACGACCAGGAGGATGACCGGCATCAGCATGAACGACGGCAGATCGAGCGGCGTGATGCCGAAGAGCAGCGGCTGCAGCAGGCGGGTCACGAGCGCCGACGCAATGACGCCGAGGACGAGCCCGACGACGGTCGCGGCCAGACCTTGCCGGACGACGAGCGCGATGACGTTCGCGCGCGTCGCGCCGAGGGCTGAGCGGATGCCGATTTCGCGCCGCCGCTGCGACACGCTGTAGGAGAGGACGCCGTACAGGCCGGTGGCGGCGAGGGTCAGCGCGAGCGCAGCAAACGCGGCGAGGATGGCGGTCGCAAACCGTGGCTGCGCAACCGACGCCGACACGCGTGACGCGAGCGTACCGGCCTCGCCGAGCGCCGCGGTCGGCTCGACGTCGCGCACGATCGAACGCAGGGTCGGGACCATGGCGCCGGGATCGCCGTGCGTGCGGATGACGAGGTTGATCTCGCGCGTGATGCCGCGCGTCTTCGAGTGGACGAAGTACATCTCCGGACGCGCGCTCGCGATCGAGACCGTCCTTGAGGACGCTGCCGACGACGCCGACGATCTCGGTCGTCACCTTCGGTTCCGCCATCAGACCCTGATAACGGCGCCCGGCGACCGGACGCCCGTCGTTCAGGTAGGACTTCACGAACGCCTCGTTGACGACCATGGCCTGGATCGCGGACGTCGAGTCCCGTGGCTCGAGCAGCCGTCCCTCGATTCTTCCGCAGGCCCAGCGCCTCGGCGTATCCCGGCGTCACCACGTAGTAGAGCGCCCGGGCGAGTCACCGGCTCGGCCGCACCTTCGCCCGGAAGTCGAAGCCCGAGATCGACGTCGACAGCATTGAGCGGGGCCATGCTGCCGGCGCCGGCCGACACGACGCCGGGCGACGACCGCACACGATCGACGATCGCTTCGACGATCTGCTGGCGGCGCTCGGGCGTCGCCGCCGGTCCACTGAGATAGACGCGCCCCGTCAGAACATTGGTGGGGTCGTAGCCCGGGTTGACGTTCACGAGCGCGACAAAGCTGCGCACGAGCAGCGCCGCCCCGATGAGCAGCACGACGCTGATGCCCGCCTCGGCCGCCAGCAGCAGGTTGCGCACCCGCTCGCTTCCGCCGATGCTGCGCTGATCGTTCGATCGCAGCGCGGGCGTCAGCTCGGTTCGGGCCGCGCGCAGTGCCGGAAACATACCGGCGAGTGCGCCGGCGACGACGGACACCAGACCAGCGAAGGCCAGCACGCGGACGTCGAGCCGGACGTCGGCGAGGCGCGGAAACTCGTCGGGCGCCCACGCCGGCAGCGCCCTCATCAATCCCCAGGCGAGGAACACTCCCAGCGCACCGCCGGCGAGACTCAAGGCGACGCTCTCGGTCAGCAGCTGCCGCGCCAGACGGCCGCGCCCGGCGCCGAGCGCCGCCCGGACCGCGAGCTCGCGCGACCTGGCGACGCCGCGCGCGAGCAGCAGATTCGCCACGTTCGCGCACGCGATGAGCAGCACCAGCCCCACCGCGGCCAGCAGCACGAGCATGGCCGGCCGAACGCGGAGCGTCATCTGTCGACGAGCCGACGCACGCGGACCTCGACGGGAGCGCCCTTGCCGAACATCAGGTCGGCCGCCATCGGCCGCTTCACGCTGCGCGCCGCCGACGTTCCTTCGGCCGCCGCCTGCTCGACCGTGACGCCGGGCTTCAGGCGCGCGACGGCGTAAATGACGCTGATCGATCCCGGGCCACCCGCAGACAGACACGTACGGCGTCCACAGCTGCGCGTCGCGATCGGGAAAGTAGAACCAGGCCGGAGCGATGCCGACGATCTCGTGCACCTCCCCGTCGAGCTGCATCGTGCGGCCGATCGCCGACGGCTCCCCTCCGAAGCGGCTCTGCCACAAGGCGTGGCTCAGGACGACGACGGGCGCGGCGCCTTGCACCGCGTCGTCATCACGAAAGAAACGACCCGCGGCCGGCGCAACGCCGAGCAGCGGGAAGAGCGAGGGCGACACGGGCGCGCCCTCGATTCGCACCGGCTCGTCGATGCCGCCGACGGTGTAGGACTGACTGCTGTAGGCGGCCGCGGCTTCGATCGTCGTGGCGTTTCCACGCCACGCGTCGAAGGTCAGGTTGCTGAGCCGCGCGTCGTGTGATGATCGCAGTGCCGCCGGGATGGAGCTCCGACAGCCGGACGATCCGGTCGGCACCGGCGTAGGGCAACGGGCGAAGGAGCACGCCGTACACGGCGGAGAACACGGCGGTGTTCACGCCGATCGCGAGCGCCAGCGTCACGAGCGCCGCCAGGGTGAATCCCGGCGCCCGGGTCATCAAGCGCAACGCGTGACGAACGTCCTGAAGCACGGTGTTCATGAGGCGAGCCGAATAGGCGTGCGGCGCTATCTGCGCGCGCATGCGGATCTCGGTCCCCCCATGCGCGAAGCTGACTTCGTCCATCAGCTGGTTGATCAGGTAGATTCCGCGGCCGTGATGGGAGAAGACGTTCTGACCCGACGATCGGGCTGGGGATCGACGACGGGTCGAAGCCGGGCCCGGGATCCCGCACGACGATCAGCATGCCGCGGGACTGGTCGCAGGCGACCGCGCACTGCACTTCCCGCGACGGGTCGTGGCGGCAACCGTAGCGAATCGCATTCGCGAGTGCTTCGCGGAGGGCGGTCTCGATCTCGAACTCCTTGCCCTCGGCGCATTTCATCTGCGTGCGCCATCGTGAGCACGCTCTCGACGACCGGGGTGATCGCGGCCGGATCCCCCGGCAGGCGCACGTCGAGCCGGACCATGAGATCGCCGCAGCCGAATTCGATCGGCGGCGGGTTCGACGGATGGAGTCGGCGCTGAATTGGTGTCCATGGGCCCTCGAACGACGCGACCGATTCTACAACGGACGTCGCCGGATGTACAGATGGAGGAATTGCTATGATTACGGTCATGACCTCGTTCAGCAGGACCTCGAAGTCACGAATCACGGGTGCCCGCGGCTCCTCTCGACGATCCTCATCGCGGCGGCAGTGACGAGCGCCTGTGGCTTTGGCTTCCAGATCGTCCTGCGGCCGTCGAGCGTCGAGACGACTGGCGCCGCACTTCCGGCTCCGCCTGACGTGGCGGCGCCGCCGGCAGGATCGCTCAAGACGACGTCCGGGCTGTCGACGCTGGTGCTGCAAGCCTGGCAGCGGCACGCGGCACCCTCGCCCGTCGGACCGCGTCACGGTCCACTACTCGGGCTGGACGACCGACGGCAAGATGTTCGACAGTTCGGTCGCCAGCGGTCAGCCGGCGACCTTTGCCGTGAACGGAGTCATCCCCGGCTGGACTGAAGGACTGCAGATGATGGTCGAGGGCGAGAAGCGCCGATTCTGGATCCCAGAGTCGCTCGCCTACAAGGGCGAGCCGGGACAGCCGCAGGGCATGCTGGTCTTTGAGGTGGAGTTGATCAAGATCAACTGAATCGGCGCTGGGCGTTCGCGTCACGCATCCCTGAGCGCCACCATCGGATCGACGCGAGTCGCGCGGCGGGCGGGGATGTAACACGCCGCGACCGCGACGACGAACAGCACGGCCGTCACGCCCACGAAGACCGCCGGGTCGTGCCTGCCCACGCCAAACAGCATCGTCTGCATGAACCGCGAGACAGCCGCCGAGGCGATGAGGCCGAGGACGATCCCGACGCCGGCCGTCATCAGACCCTGCTTCAGCACCAGCGTGAGGATCGCCGTCCGGTCGGCGCCGAGCGCCTGACGAATCCCGAACTCGCGGCCGCGCTGGGCGACGCTGAACGCGAGGACACCGTAGATGCCAATCGCCGACAGGACGAGCGCGACCGAACCGAAGAGTGCCAGCAGCATCGCGGGCGTCCGGCGCAACTCGAGCGACCGTGACACCCATTGATCCATCGTGCGCACGTCGGCGACGGGCTGCTCGGGATCGATGGCGCGAACCGCTCCGCGGACCTGGCCCACGAGCGTCTGCGGATCGAGGCCAGTCTTGAGGACGAGGGCCATCGCTGGCGGCGACTGCTGCGTCGCCGGTCGATAGATTCGCTCCTTGGTGACAGGTTGGCCCAGGTCGATGCTGTTGATCGTGCCCGCGACGCCGACAATCGTGAAGGCAGGACTGTCGGGACCGCCGCGTCTGACCTGCTGGCCGAGCGCGCTGCGATTCGGAAAGTACTTGTTGGCCATGAACTGATCGACGACCACGACGCCGGGGCTGTCGGCCGTATCTCCGTCGTTGAAGAAGCGGCCCTCGATGAGCGGAATGTGCATCGCCGCGAAGTAGTCCCCTCCAACTACCTCCTGGCGCCCGTGTGGCGCCGTCTCGGTTGGCCCGGGCGTGTAGCCGACGATTGAGTACGAGCCAGACGAAACCATCCCGTTGAAGGGCACGTTGCTGGTCAGTCCCGCCGACGTCACTCCCGGAAGGGCCCGTGCCGCTTCGACCAGCCGGATCCAGAACGCCCGGCGCGCCGCGGGATCGGGATAGCGTGCCGCCGGCAGCGCGATCTGAGCCGTCAGCACGTTGTCGGTGGTGAATCCCGGGTCGACGCTCTGCAGCTTCATGAAGCTCTTGAGGAGCAATCCCGCCGCGACGAGGAGGACGAGCGCGAACGCCGTCTCGGCGACGACCAGAACCGAGCGAGTGAGGCCGGTGCTGCGTCCCGACGATCCGCGAGTACTGTCGTCCTTGAGGAGCGACCACGTGTTGCCTCGCAGGACGACGAGCGCCGGCACGAGACCGAAGACGAGACCGGTCACGAGCGCCAGTCCCATCGTAAAGGCCAGCACGGCCGGTTGGATCGTGGCGGTCGTCATTCCCGGGACTTGCTGCGAGCCGAGCGCCACGAGCCCGCGCACGCCCGCCAGTCCGAGCAGGAGGCCGGCGACGCCGCCAAGGAGCGAGAGGACGAGCCCCTCGGTCAGCATCTGACGGATGAGCCGCCGATGGCCGGCGCCGAGCGTCGTCCGGATCGCCAGCTCGCGGTATCGGCCCGTGGCGCGCATCAACAGGAGATTCGCGACGTTCGCGCAGGCGATGAGCAGCACCAGCAGGACGAAGACCTGGAGGAAATAGAGCGGCGTCCGGAGATCGCCGACCAGCTGATCGCGGATCGGCACGGCGTAGCCGCTGAACCCGCTCTTCCGCGCGAATGCCTGGCGTTGAGGCAGACGGTCGAGCACGCGATCGACGATCGTCTTCATCTGCGCGTTGACCTGCTCGATCGTCGCGCCCGGCCCGAGCCGCGCGATCATCTGGCTGAACTCGTTGCCCCGTCCCTGGTCGGACATCTGCTCGGGCGTGAACGCGAAGGGAACGAGTAGCGAGATGTCGCGCGACGGCAGCTCGAAGTCGGCCGGCAGCACGCCGACGACCTGGTAGGGCTCGGCGCCGAGCCGAATGGACCTGCCGACGATCGAGCGGTCCGCCGCGAATCGCGAGTTCCAGAGACTGTAAGTAAGGATCGCGAACTTGTCTGAGCCGGGCTGGGCCTCCCCTTCCGCGAACGCTCGTCCCAGAAAGGGCTGCCGCCGCAGGGTGCTGAAGAAGGACGGGGTGACGGCCAGACCGCGCACCTGTACGGGCTCCCCCGCGGCCGCCAGGCTCAGCGCGCGAGTCGTGAAGAGCGTGGCGTCCTCAATCGCGGAGGCTTGTGTTTTTCGGTCGATGTAGTCGGGAATGGAGACGGCCGCCTGCGGCAGCCCCATGAGGGGATACGTGTTCCAGATGAAGACGAGCCGCTCGGCCTCAGGGTATGGCAGTGGCCTCAACAGGTACTGATATAGCAGGCTGAAGATGGCTGTGTTCGCCCCGATGCCGAGCGTCAGGGTGGCCACGGCCACGAGGGTGAAGATCGGCTGCTTGCGCAGGGAGCGAAGCGCGTAGCGGAAGTCCTGCATGGGGGCTTGGACGGGATTGGGCGGCGAATGGTTTCTTCCCTTCCCTCAGCCCCTCTGGAGGTCCATCGCTGACTCGGCTGCTTTTGCCGCTTCCAGCCAGCGCTTTCGGCGGACCGATTCGTCGCGCTCGTCTTCTTCGAGCGCGACGGTCACTTCGCGTACGTCACGCTCGAGCCGCGGAATGACGACTCGTTCGAGCGCCTTCAGCCGCCGGACCGTCTTGAAGAGACCCGCCTTGAGGTTGCGCACGGCTTCTTCCTCCTCGGCCAGCGCCACCAACGCGGGCAGGAGCGCCGAAAAGCGTGAGCCTGCCGTGTCGAGGCTCGACGTCGTGGCCGCAGGACCGAAGTGGGGCTTGAACCCCTCCAGCCTGGGCCGCAGCCGCGGCATCGGGACTCCCACGAGCGATCCATGCCGCACTTCGACACCTGCGGTGACGGGCTGCGCGAGCAGCGCCGCGTCGATTCCCGCGCTTCCCATCTCGATGCGTGCCTCGCGCAGGGCCCGGCGCGCTTCGGTCAGTGCCTGAGTGACGTCCGCGTTCAACTCGTTCCGACGGCGAACACGCTTCAGGAGCTCCTGGAGAATGGCCTCGCGCTTGCTGTCGAGCAACGCTCGTCCCAGCAGGGCCGCCCGACGATCCTGCTGAAGCGTCAGGAGTCGCGATCGAATAGCCGGTCCACTCATGCCGCGGCTCCAGGAGTCCCCGCACCCGGCACGGCGCGCAGACGCTCCCTGACCTGACGGAGGCGATCGAACGGCAGGTGGTTGAGCTCCTCGTCCGGCAGGAGCGCGAGCGTTTCCCACGCGCGATCCAACGTGGCAGCCACCGGGCGAGCTTCATCGATGCGCTGCGCCAGAAACTGCCGTTCGAAGGCCTCCCCAAATTGCAGATACTGCCGCTCCACCTCTGACAACTCCTCGCGGCCGATGATCGACTCGAGCGCCCGCGCACGCGCGACCCGCGCGCAGCTCGCATAGAGTTGTCTGGACACATCGGCGTGGTCCTCACGTGTGCGGCCGGCGCCGATTCCATCGTTCATCAGCCGCGAGAGCGACGGCAACGCTGCCACGGGCGGATAGACGCCGCGCCGATCGAGCTCCCGGTCGAGAACGATCTGTCCTTCGGTCACGTACCCGGTGAGATCCGGAATCGGGTGCGTGATGTCCCCGGACGGCATCGTCACAATCGGTATCTGCGTCAGCGAGCCGGCGCCACCCCGCAGACGCCCGGCGCGCTCGAAAATCGAGGCGAGGTCGCTATAGAGATAACCGGGATACCCCTTTCGACTCGGCACCTCGCCTCTCGCCGCGGACACCTCGCGCAGCGCCTCGCCATAATTCGTCATGTCGTTCAGGACAACCAGCACGTGCAGCCCGAGATCGAACGCCAGGTATTCGGCGGCGGTCAACGCGCACCGCGGCGTGATCAGGCGTTCCGCCGCGGGATCGTCCGCATAATTCAAGAACGCCACGACCCGTTGTCGCGCCCCGGTTCTCCGGAACGACTCCTCGTACCGGAGCGCGGTATCGCGGGGAAGCCCGAGCGCGGCGAACACGACCGCAAACGTCTCGACACCAGGTGCCCTGGCCTGCGCGATGATCTGCATCGCCAGCGTGTCGTGCGGCAATCCGGCTTCGGTGAAGATGGGCAGCTTCTGCCCGAGGACGACGCTGTTGAGCGCATCGATGGACGAGATGCCGGTTTGCAGGAAATCGCGCGGGAACTCACGCCGGACAGGATTTACCGGGGCACCGTCGATCGCGCGTTCCTCGGCGACCACCGGCGGCGGCAACCCATCGCACGGGCGTCCCATTCCATCGTAGATGCGGCCGAGCAGCTCGCGGCCGACGCCAAACGTCAGGGGGGTGCCGGAAAAACGCACACGCGCCTGGTCGAGCGTCAACCCCTCCGTTGTGCCGAACACTTCGATGACGGCCGTATCGCCGCTGACCGCAAGCACCTGTCCGGCCTGTGCGGCACCGTCAGGCGAGATCACTTCGACATGCTCGTGAAAGGAGACGCCGGCAACGCCCTTCACGAACGCGAGCGGCCCGCGCAGACCTGTCAAACCCCGGTATTCCAGACCGCCGAAGTGACTCATGGTGCCGCACCGTCGTCTCGAGCGACGCGCACTCGCGGCCGACCGCGGCCTCCAGCTCGTCGAACCCGGTCAGCGCGTCGTCACCAATCTCCGATTTTGCGCGCGCGATCCGGGCGAGCACCGGAAGCCTGGCGACCTCCTGCGTGGAGACGCCGCGCTCGAGGGCCTCGAGGCCCCTCTCGTGGAACCGAAGCAGCAGCCGAAGCAACCGGAACTGCCGGAGCGGCGAGCACGTCGCATCCGCCGCGTCGAATGCGTTCTGACGCAGGAATCCGTCCTCGAACAGGCGGGCAGTGATGAGGAGGAACTGCTGCCGCTCGGGCAGGCTCTCGGTGCCGATCAATCGAGCGGTGGCCTCCACGCGGGCCGCGTCGTCGAGGAGCGCGAGGGCGCGCTGCCGGAGCGTCTGCCACTCGGGTGCCGTCGTGGTGCTCCACCACTCGGTCAGCTGGTCGGACAGGTGGCTGTAGGACTCGCGCAGGCTGATGGCCGGAAACATCCGCGCTTCGGCCCGGGCTTTGTCGAGCGTCCAGAAACACTGCGTGAAACGCTGCGTGTGGCGCGTGACTGGTTCGGTGAGGTCCCCGCCAGGAGGCGAGATGGCGGAGATGAGCGTGACGGAGCCTTCAGCGCCTCCGAGCGTTCGCACGCGTCCGGCCCGCTCGTAGTAACTCGCCAGTCGGCTCGACAGATACGAGGGATATCCTTCTTCGGCGGGCATCTCGCCGAGGCGTCCGGAGATCTCCCGCAGCGCCTCCGCCCAGCGCGACGTGCTGTCGGCGAGCAGAGCGACGTGATAGCCCATGTCGCGGTAGTACTCCGCGATCGTGACGCCGGTGTAGATCGACCCCTCCCGCGCCGGCACCGGCATGTTCGACGTGTTCGCGATGAGTACCGTCCGCTCGGCGAGTGGCCGGCCGCTGCGCGGATCGACGAGGTTCGGCAGCTTCGCGAGCATCTCGGTCATCTCGTTGCCGCGTTCGCCGCAGCCCACGTATACGATCACGTCGGCGTCGGCCCACTTGCAGAGCTGCTGCTGCATGATGGTCTTGCCGGTCCCAAATCCGCCCGGCATGCCGCACGCGCCCCCGCGGGGCAGCGGAAAGAAGGTATCGAGCACGCGCTGCCCGGTGAGCATCGGCATGGTCGGGGCCAGGCGCTCGGCAAACGGCCTCGGCCGCCGCACCCGCCACGTGTGAAACAGGCCCAGCGTGGGTCGCGATCCATCATCGGCGGCAAGGGTGGCGATGACGTCGACGATACGGTGAGGACCGGGCCCGGCGACCTCCGCGATGCGGCCTGACAGATGCGGAGGAACGAGCACTCGATGTTCGAGCGCAGCGGTTTCCCTGACAGTGCCAAGCCCGCTCCCGCCCCGCACGAGTTCACCGACACGGACTGTCGGGACGAACTCCCAGAGCCGGTCACGGTCCAATGGGCTTGCGCGCTGGCCTCGGCCCAGGAAGTTACCGGTGGCCTCAGCCAGCCGGTGCAACGGCCGCTGAATGCCGTCGAACACACTCCCGAGAAGACCGGGGCCGAGCTCGACCTCGAAGAGCTGGCCGGTGGCGAACACGGGCGCGCCAGACGTGAGTCCGGCGGTCTCTTCGTACACCTGCAGCGTCGCGGAACGATTCTCGAGCGCAACCACCTCTCCCAGCAGTCCCTCGTCGCCGATGCGCATGACCTCACCGAGCATGACGTCGCGATCCACGTCCGCATGAACGACCGACCCGGCGATCGCTGTCAGGCGGCCGGCGCGCGCGTCGTCAAGGATGCCTGACAACCTAGTCTCCTCGTGCGCGGTCGGCTGGAGGCGGCGCACCCGACAACGCCTGTTCGTGGATCTCGGCCAGCGCGGAGCGCCATGCCGCTTGGAAGTACTGAGCACGTGCGGCGTAGCTGTTGTCGAACGAGGCACGACCGTCGGGCGTGCGTGCGATACACCCGCCTTCCTGCGATCCCGCGGTGACCCGTACCTCGTCCCGACCGGCGGCGTCTGCCACGGCGCGGCACCAGTCGGGTCCAAGCCACGCGAGCTCGGCCTCCGGCACGACGACCTCGCAGACGCCACCCGGCAGCCGGGAAAGGGCTTCAAGAGCAAGAGCAGCGAGCCGCTCGCGGCGTGCCTGCGCATCACCGGGATCGGTGAGCAGGTGTCGACCGAGCTCCACCGCGCGCGCGATCCACCGCTCGCGGTCGGCCACGGCCTCGCGCCTGTCTTCCCAGTCTTCCTGGGCGAGCCGTGCCTCGGACGCCTGACGCGCGGCCGTCAGCCTGCGCTCGAGGTCGGGGATGGTCACCACATCGCTGGCCGCCAGGGAGCGAATACGTTCGACCTCTGTCTGAGCCCGGCGATCGATCGACTCGGCTTCGGCGGACGCGTCCTCCCGGACGGCTGCGATCACGGCGGCGACACTCCCGAGCGGTTTCATCTCAGCTCCCGTACTCCGGCTCGTCGTCAGGCAGCACGAGGATGACCGGCCCGCGGCGTCGTGCGCGCACGCGTGCGACGAGCGCCGGGGCAACCCGATTCAGCCACGCTGGGACGATCACGAGGCCCACGCTCGGGTCAGCGCTCAGAGCGGAGACGGCGGCATCAGCCTCTCGTGTCGTCTGGCACGAGGCGATTTCTACACCGGCGAGCGCGAACCCTCGGATCTCGTCGGTCCGACCCACAGCCACAATCCTCACGTGAGGTACCCGAGAATCATGAGCGCGACGATCAGCCCGTAGATGGCGATGCCCTCCGCGAGGCCGACAAACACCAGCGCACGACCGGCGGTTTCCGGCTTCTCCGCGACGGCTCCCATTGCGGCGCCACCGACGACCGCGACCGCGTACGCCGCGCCAAGAGCCGACAATCCCGCCACCAGCGCGGCCGCGATGAAGCCCCATTTCATGACTTCCGGCGGCGAGTGACTGGCGGTCGTTTCCTGGGCGGTGGTGACGGCCTGCGCCAATGCGGGCACTAACATCATCAGCGCCGCCACTGGCGCGAGCACGACAGCAACGAATAGCCACGTCCTTCCGCGACGCATCACACGCCTCCTTTGCGGAGCATCAATGGGCGATAGAGCTCACCGCCACCTTTGAAGAACTTCCCGAAGAACTCGTAGTCCTCGAGCCGGAGGACCTGGACCGATACGGTCAGGCCCTCGAGCAGGATCATGACGACGTTGCCAGCCACGAGCGTGACGATACCGAGCGGCTGCCCGAGCCGAAAGTGCGCGAGCGTGTCGGCAAGCGCGAACATCGCAATGAACACCCCGGCGTGGACGGCGGCGAACGCGGCGACGCGTACGAACGAAATCGTGTTGGCGAAGAACGAGAAGAGTGTATCGACGAGTTCGACGGAGCTCTCGAGGGCGAGGAGCCACCGAGGCGTATTCGGTTGAGGGGCACGTGGCGGAGCGCCCCGTCCGACCAGCCGGACAATCGGGCGCCTGAGCACGATGAGCAGCACCGGTACAGCCACCATGCCGAGCAGGAGCGGGGCCGGCAGCACGACATTTGCAGGCATCAACGCCCGCGCCAGGAGCGCCACGAGGATCCAGTACGCGAAGGCACCGAACACTCCGCGAGGGCCCAGCAGTGCGGAGGCGCGATCGCCGGATCGCCAGCTGTTCACGATGTTGATCACAAGCCCCGTGCTGACGAGCACCACGCCGAATGCGATCGCCACGCCCATGAATCGGCGCAGATCGCGTATCGGCTCCATCCACAGGATCGGCAGCAGGCCTTCGATGCCGAAGAAGCTTCCGTAGAGCGCGCCAAAGATCATCGAGGCTGCTCCGCATTCCATCAGCAGGATGCCGTAGTCGAGGAAGCGCGGGAGGTAGCGAAACAGGCAGTAGCCGGCCGAGAAGAGCACGAGCCCGTGGCCAACATCGCCAAACATGACCCCGAACATGAGCAGGAAGCTCACCGCGAAGAATGTCGTCGGCTGAATTTCACCGTACGATGGCACGCCGTAGAGCTGCACGAGCATCTGAAACGGGCGCAGCAACAGCGGATTGCGATACAGAATGGGGATGCGGAGCGCGCTCGCGAGGGCCTCGGGCATGTCCTGAGGCTTTTCGACGTCCACGACGGCCCGCCCTTCCGTGACGGCGGCGATCGCGCGGGTCATGCCCTCTGCCTGGTCCTCGGGAATCCAGCCGGAAATGACGACATAACGGCCGGAGGAGGCGAAATGGGTCTGGGCCTGCAGCAGCAGCGCTCCGAGCTCCGAACGCCGCGCGAGATCGATGAGCGGCGCGAGGACACGAGACCGCAGCGTGGCGAGCTCGTCGACGGCCGTCCGCTCCGCTTCTTCCGCGTCGCGCACGGCGGTGTGCGCCGCATCGGGCTTCACGCCGGCTGAATCGGTCAGAGAGATGGGCTCGAAAGACACGACGCGGAAGCCACCTTCCAGCCGGTCACGCACGGCCGTGGGCACGGCGACCGCCGCGAGCACCGTTCCCTCGCTGATGTCCAGCGGAAGAATGGTGAATGGTGCAGGCGCCAGGACCGAGGCGAGCGTTGCGAGCTCCTCCGCTCGAATCAGGCCGAGGCTGATCGTCGTGAAGCGCAGGCCCGGGAGCCGGGCAGGATCCACGGCAGCGCGCCGAAGCCGCTCCGCATGCATCAGCTGTTGACGGGCCCGGGCCGCGCGCTCCCGCGCCTCGCTGATGCGTCTCCACAAGTCGTCGACCGCGGACTCGAACGGCCTGAGCTGCTCGTCGAGCACCCGGCGTTCATCGGCGAA
Source organism: uncultured Acidobacteriota bacterium (assembly GCA_963776315.1). Classification (GTDB taxonomy): domain Bacteria; phylum Acidobacteriota; class Vicinamibacteria; order Vicinamibacterales; family 2-12-FULL-66-21; genus DATBJJ01. The sequence goes on along the minus strand of CAVZMJ010000013.1, from coordinate 21,521 downwards.
GTCGCGGATCTCGGTCGTGGCCAGCGCGCCAGTGGGATCGGGCAGCGCAACTTCGAGCCGCTCGGCAATGCGACGGATCCGACGCACCAGATCGCGGAAGGCGGCGAGCTCTTCGCGAGTCCCTGGCGGCGCGGCATCCGTCTGGGCGACCCGACCGTGGGCGATGTCGATGAGGTGCAGCAGGCCCTGCGCCGCGATGTGCCGCGTCACCGCCGCCGCTTCACGGCTGGGCACCTGAACCTGCATGTGCACCATGGGGACGGATCCCAGCATCGGTCACGCTCCCATGGCGCTTGCCGCCAGGACCCGCTCGAGTGGCGCGCCGGCGTCTGGCCAACCTGCAGCTTCACGTATCGATGCGACACCCCGCACTTCCTCCTCGTGAAAGAGCAGCAGCGCCATCGCTGGACCGAGGCAGTACGGGGATCCGAGAAACGCGCGCCGGCACGCTCGTCCGCGCGCACGTTTGACCGACAGCAGCAACCCGTCCCAGTCGGCCGGACGATCCGCCGCCGGCCCCCACGCCCGGGGCCACGCGCGGAGGAACCGCCCGCTCTGAGGCGTCCACGTTGCGAGTCGCGAGACCTCGTCAGCCGGGAGCTCACGAGGCAGCAGCGCGAGGCCGCCAAGGATGGCGTCCGGCGCCAGGCCGAACGTCTGCACGCCACGACGAAGCAGGTTGAGATCTCGCTCGCGTACAACGGCCAACGCCAGGTCCCGCGCCGTCGTTTCAGATCGACCCAGACTGGCGGCCGCCCGGACTATCGACGCCGACGCCCATCGATCGAGCGCGAGCTCCGACGCCAGCAAGTCGTCGGCATGCGCCCGCCAGGTGGCATCCGCAATCACGTTGTACGGCGTGGCTCGCAAGCTGGCGACGAGGCCCGCAAGGGACGTCTGATCGCGGCAATCGTCGAGTCGGACGGTCTCGAGGACTCCGAGCGGCCGCCACAGCAGCCCCCACCGTTCGAAGGGATGTCCGCTGGTGCGCGCGCGCCACGCGAGTTTGAGGTTCTCGATCTCGTGAAGCCTGACGAGCGCCAGGAAGAGCGCCTGCCCCGTCGGATAGCTGGCGAGGACAACGCGGTAGCACGTGAGCAGGTGGCGGAATCGCTGCGCCGGCAGATCCGACACGTCCCGGGGTCCACCCGCGTCGCGGGACGCCTCTCTGTCGTCCGCGCTCGAATGTGGGATGTCTCGGTCCGCGCGTAGACGGCCGACGGCGTCAGGCCCGAAGAGCTGCGACTTCAGCGCCCTGACGCGCGCATTCGCGTAGGCCACGCGGCCGGAGGCAATCATTTCCGCGTCCCGGGCGTCGGACCATCGCGGATGATGCGGGCGTACGCGGCCGCGGCACGAGCCAGGGCGCCTTCAGTCGCCTGTCGTCGCGCCTCCAGATATCGCGCCCGCGACGACTTCCGCTCGGCCACCGCGCGATCCGCCGCCTCCATGATTCGGAGCTCGTCGTCCTGGGCCGTCTTCAGAAGCGCCTCATGACGCTCCTGGCGCCGCCGCTCCCGTTCGTCGACCGCCGACTGCTCCCGCGCATGCGCCGCCGCGCGCGCCGCCTCGACACGCGCGCAAGCCTCCTCGTCGGCGGCGATGATCGCCTCGAGGTCGGCGTTCATCGATGTGCCGTAGCGGGCCCTGGCGACTCCCCCACCGCAGCCTGGGCCGTCGACGCGAGAACATGCGCTGCCCGCGAGTCCCGCACCCGCGCCAGCCATGTCAGCCAATCGGAGAGACCTTCGCCCGTCCGAGCAGACATCGGTAGAAACGTCGGACGCGGCATCACGCGCGCGAGCGACTCGGCTATCGCGTCAACCCGGATGTCAGGCAGATGAGGCAGTAGATCGATCTTCGTAATCAGCACCAGGTCGGCCTTCAGGAACATGACGGGATACTTCAGCGGCTTGTCCTCGCCCTCGGTGACCGACAGCGCGACGACGTTGACCGCCTGCCCGAGGTCATAGACCGCCGGGCACACCAGGTTGCCGACGTTTTCGATGAACAGATAGTCGAGCTCGCGCCACGGGAAATCGTGCAGCGCGTGATGCACCATCCCCGCGTCGAGATGACAGGCCGATCCGGTCGTGATCGATCGGGCGACGATGCCCGCGCTGCGGAGTCGATCGGCGTCGTGATCGGTCGCCAGATCTCCGGCGAGGGCGCCCAGCCGCTGTCCGGCCAGCGCGCGGGCGGTTGCCTCGAGCACCGCGGTCTTGCCCGAACCGGGTGATCCCATCAGATTGATCGCCACGACCCCACGCTCGCGAAAATGCTCGCGGTTGTGCGCCGCGGTCCGGTCGTTTCCGGCGAGGATCTTCTCCTGAACGTCGACCGCCACGAGCTCAGGATCGCCGCATCCGCAGGTATCGCACATTACGCAACCTCCATTTCAATCCGGTCGAGCACAATTTCGTCTCCAGCCGCGAGGCGCGCCGGCGCGCCGCATCGGGAGCAGCGCAGCATGGTGCCGGGGCTGACGTCGCCTTCACACTCCGGGCATTCCCATCGCGCAGGAACACGGTGCACTTCGAGGTCCGCGCACTCGCAGATCGTTCGCTCCCGAAAGGTCGCGAAGGCGGTCGTCAGCAGGCCGACGTCGACTCCCGACAACTCGCCGATCCGCACCGACAACCGGTGGACGGTCGTGGCCTGCCGCGCACGCGCCTCGGCGGCGACGCGCTCGACCAGGGCCTGAACGATGGAGTACTCATGCATGAGCGCTCACCGGGAGAACCGTGGCGGCCGTTTCGCGAAAAAGCTGTCGATTCCCTCGGCGAACTCCTCGCTGTCGGCAATGCGCGTCAGGTGATCGAGCTCGCGATCGAGATGCACGTCGAGACGATCCATGCCGGCCGCCTGATTGATCAGGCCCTTGGCGATCCCGAGCGCGGCCATCGGTCCGTTGGTCAGGGTCTCCGCTATCCGCTGAACGTCTCCCTCGAAGGTCGACGTCGGGAAGACGTCGGTGACCAGGCCCAGCTCGAGGGCGCGCCTTGCCGGAAGGCGGGGGTTCAAGAGCACGAGCTCCATGGCACGCCGGAACCCGACGAGCTGCGGAAGCATGAACGTGGAGCTCTCTGCGCCGGTCAACGCGGTCTTCGAATACGCCCACTCGAAGACCGCGCGCTCGGACGCGTACACCAGGTCGCAGCACATCGCGAGGCCGAAACCGCCCGCCGCCGCGATGCCATCGACCGCCGCAATGAATGGCTTCGGCGCACGCCGGATCTCGGCGATCGTGCTGTGGAGGTACTCGAGGATCTGCTTGAATCGTTCGCCGTATCCAGCAGGTGTGTCCCGCGCGTCGGGGCTGAGGTACTGGAGGTCCTCGGCCTCGCCGCCTGCCCGGATGTACTTGAGGTCGGCGCCGCTGCAGAAGACGCCCTCGACTCCCGAGAGCACGACGACCCGCACCTTGTCGTCGCGCGCCAGCATCAGCCCGGCGTGGCGCAGATCCCGTGCGGTCTGCACGTCGAGCGAGTTGAAGCGCGCGGGGCGGTCGATGGTGATGTATCCGACCGCGTCGGCGACGCGAGTCCGGATGTGGGCAACGGTCGGCGATGGTGATGGCATGTGCGTGGCCCTGTCAGCAGATACGTGGCAGCGGTTCCCCTTCAGGCTCGGTGACCAGGCGACGCCCAAATCCCGTGTCGAGGATGACGGCACCGACGCGATCCTCGGTGCACGTTCCGACGATGGCCGCCTCGCGCCCCAACGGGTGAGCGTGCAGCGCCTCGAGCACCGCACCCACGGCCTCGGGCCGGACGCCGAGAACGGCTTTGCCTTCATTGGCGACGTGGAGCGGGTCGATGCCGAGCAGCTCACCCGCCGCTCGAACCTGGGGTGTCACGGGCAGCGCCATCTCGTCGACGCTGATCCCGACATGGCTCTTCTCGGCCATCTCGTGCAGAGCCGACGCCAGCCCGCCGCGCGTGGGATCCTTCATCGCGACGATGCCGCCGGGCGCGCTCGCGAGGGCCGCGCGGATGAGACCGTTCAGCGGGGCGACGTCGGAGCGCAGATCGCCGTCGAGCGCCAGCCCGTGTCGTCCGGCCATGACCGCCATCCCATGGTCGCCGATCGTGCCCGTCACAATCAGGCGGTCCCCCGGCCGGAGGCCGGAATCGGGCACCACGCGATCGGTCAGGGCCACGCCCGTCGTGTTCAAGACGATGCCGTCGAGCTCGCCCTTCCCCATCACCTTCGTGTCGCCAGTCACAATCGCGGCGCCGGCCTCGTCGCAGGCTTCGCGAATCGACCGTTGGATGCGGACGAGGTCCGCCCGGCTGAAGCCTTCCTCGATGATGACGGCGCACGTCAGGGCGAGAACATCGGTGGCGCCCATCATGGCCAGGTCGTTGACGGTTCCCGAAACCGCCAGCCTTCCGATATCGCCACCGGGGAAAAACACGGGATGAATGACGTGCGAATCGGTGGTGATCACCAGCCAGCGATCACCGATTCTGAGCGCCGCGCCGTCGTCCATCGCTGCGAGCTCGATGTTGCCGCTCGGGCGATCGCGCGTCAGGCCGTCGAGAAAGACCTGTTGAATCAGCGTCCGCATGGCCTGTCCGCCGGCGCCGTATTTCAGCGTGATGCGATCATCGAGCACAGACAGCGCCACTGTAACCTCCGAGGTCAGGATGTCCTCCGTACTGGTGCCAGATCTTGCAGGTCCCTTCGCTGCTCACCATGCAGGCCCCCACCGGCGAGTGCGGCACACACGCCTTGCCGAAGAGCGCGCAGTCGGTGGGGGACTTGATGCCCGCCATGATGTTTCCGCAGATGCACTCGTGCACGAGGGCAGGCGGCGCGAAGTCCCAGAGCGTGCGGACGTCGATGGTGAAGCGTTTGCGCGCATCGAGGTGCGCCCACTCGTCACGCAACCGGAGGTTGCCGTTCGGAACGTGGGCGATGCCTCGCCAGCGGCCACCGATGGGACGAAACACTCTCCAGAGTTGCTCCTGCGCCGCCCGGTTGCCGGCTTTCGTCACGCACCGCGGGTACATGTTCTCGACCGATGCCCGACCCTCCCGAATCAGCTCGACCAGCTTCGCGAGGCCCGCCAGGATGTCGAGCGGCTCGAACCCCGCGACCACGACCGGGAGGTTGTGGCGCTCCACGAACCGCTCGAATACTCCCCAGCCGGTAATCGTCGCGGCGTGGCCGGCCGCCAGGAATCCCTCGACGCGCGTGTCGGGCATTTCGGCGACGATCTCCATGACGGGCGGAATGTATTTGTGGGCTGAGAGCACGAAGAAGTTCGGAGGCGGGTCATGCAGCACGGCCGCGGCGGTCGCCACGGCGGTCGTTTCGAACCCGGTCGCGAAAAACACCAGGGGCTCGTCGATCGTGCGCGCGAGCTCGACAGCTTGCGCGACGCTATAGACCACCTCGACCTTCGCGCCCTCGGCTTGAACATCAGCGAGTGACATGACCGTGCCCGGGACCTTCACCATGTCGCCGTAGGTGGCGAGGCGCACACCCTGGCGCGCGAGCGCGACCCCTTCGTCCACTTCCGGGACGTCGGTAATGCACACCGGACAGCCGGGCCCCATGATGACGTTCAGCGCGCGGGGCAACGCCGCCCGCAGCCCGAACTTCGCGATCGCCTGCTCGTGGCTGCCGCAGACGTGCATGATGGACACGGGCGAGCGCCCGATCTCGTCGACATGGCGCGCGAGCGTTGCCGACAGGGCCCGGGCACGCACCGGATCGCGAAACTTGAGCTCGGCAAAGCCCTCGTTACTCGTCGGCATTTCGCGCTCCCGCGATCTCTCCGCGCACGTCGGCGGCCATCAGATCGTCCTCTTCCGCCCGCGTCAGCAGCTCCTCGTAGAGAACCAGCGTGGCGCCAATTTCCTCGGCCGGTATCCGGCGGATGGCATAACCCACGTGGTTGAGGATGTAATCGCCAGGTGCGACGGGCTCGTCGACGACCTCCAGGCGAATCTCCTTGCGCACGCCCCAGAAGTCGACCGTAGCCATCAGCCCGTTCACTGCGACAACTTTGCCCGGCACTCCCAAACACATCGGTGTAGTCCTTTCTGCTGGCTCAGGGCTCAAGGCTCAAGGCTCAAGCAAAACCTCCGAGAACACACTCCAAGCTCTTGCCTGAGCCCTGAGCCTTGAGCCCTGAGCCCGTCACCGTCCCCCCGCTATCGCAGCCGCGACAACAGCCTGTCCCAACGCTATCCCTCCATCGCCCGGCGGCACGCGGCCGTGCAGGTGTACGGTGAACTGCGACGCCAGATCGGCGGCCAGCGTTTCTGCCAGCCTCGGGTTTTGAAAACACCCGCCCGTGAGAACGACCGGCAACGCGCCGTGCTCGCGGGCCGCGGCGCGGACGACCTCGGCCGACGCCGCCACCAGCGTGTTGTGGAAGCGCGCCGAGATGACGGACGGCTCGACGCCGGCGAGCACGTCCCGCACAACCTCGCGGACCATCGGGCGCAGATCGACGGTCCACGGCGCGGGCCGATAGTCCACTTCGTAGTGGTACCGTCGTCGTTCGGTCGGTTCAGCGACCACATTCCACTCCAGGGCGATCTGCCCTTCGTACTTCGAGTCCGGTCGCGCGAGCACGAGCGATCCGATTCCGTCGAAGTAACGACCGGCGCCATGGGCGGTCGGCGAGCGGAAGCCGGCGGCGATCATCTGGCGCACGACCCCGAGATCCTGCGGCTGCACGGCCGAGAACAACCGCAGCGAATCGAGCGGCGCCTGTCCATCGAACGCGTCGTCGAGGAGCGCGACGGCAATCCGCCACGGGTGGCGGATTGCAGCGTCTGCGCCTGCCAGCTTGATTCCGCGCAGCGTGGCGACTCGCTCGAATGCGTCGTATCGCGCGACCAGCACCTCCCCGCCCCACGCGGTGCTATCGGTTCCATAGCCGGTGCCGTCGTAGGCGACGCCGATAGACGGGCCCCGTCAGCCCGTGCTCGGCCATCGCGCTCGCGACGTGCGCGTGATGGTGCTGCACGGCGATTCGTGTGGGTTCCGGGCGTCCGAGCGCGTAGGTGGTCGACATGTAGTCGGGATGCATGTCGTGGGCGACGATCTCGGGCGTGACGCGGAGGAAGCGTTCCATCCGCGCGATTGACGCCTGATAGGACTGATAGGTCTCGAGGTTCTCGAGGTCACCGATGTGCGGCCCCAGATACGCCGCATCCCCGACGCCGATGCAGAAGGTGTTCTTGAGGAGTGCCCCGCACGCCAGCACCGGCGCGGCGAAGGCGCGCGGCACGGCGATGGGCCGTGGGACGTAGCCGCGCGCGCCGCGCAACACGACAGGACGGCCGGCGATGATGCGCGCCACCGAGTCGTCGCAGGGCGCCTCGATGTCGCGGTCGTGCATGAGGAAGAGATCCGCAATCATCCCAAGGCGGTCGAGCGCCTCGTCGTTCCGATACGCGAGCGGCTCTTCCGACAGGTTGGCCGACGTCATGACCACCGGCCGGTCCATCTGGATCATCAGCAGGTGATGGAGTGGCGTATAGGGGAGCACGAGTCCCACGAGCGGGTTGTGGGGTGCCACATTGAGCGCGAGCGCACAATTCTCGCGCCTGCGGACCAGCACGATCGGACGCGCGACCGAGGTCAGCAGCTGCCGCTCCGCGTCGGCGAGCGCCGCGATCTCGCTGGCTTCGTCGAGATCGCGCACCATGACGGCGAACGGCTTCTCGTCGCGACGCTTGCGTACGCGCAGGCGCTCGACGGCCTCGGGATCGGTCGCGTCGCACGCGAGATGAAAGCCTCCCAGCCCCTTGATGGCGACCACGCTGCCGAGCTTCAAGGCCTCGGCCACCGCGCCGATCGGATCGGCGCTCGCGACCACCTGCCGCTCGAATGTCATCAGCACCAAGCTGGGACCGCAGTTCGGGCACGCGTTGGGCTGGGCATGGAATCGCCGATCGTCCACGCAGTCGTATTCGTCCCTGCACGCCTGGCACATGGTGAACGGCGCCATGGTCGTGGCGACGCGATCGTAGGGCGCATCGCGCGCGATCGTGAATCGTGGACCGCAGTTCGTGCAGTTGGTGAATGGGTACCCATACCGGCGATCTGCCGGATCAAGAACCTCGCGCAGGCACTCCGAGCACGTGGCCAGGTCAGGGGGGATCGAGATCCGGCGGTCGGCCTTCTCCTGGCTCTCGACGATGGAGAATGCGTCGACCGCTTCGGCCGGAATCGCATGCGTCCGTAGCTCTCGAATCTCGGCCGCGGGCGGTGGTCCAGTTTCGAGCCGGCAGACGAAATCGTCGAGCGCGGTCTCGGACCCGAACGCGTCGATCGTGACCCCGGCGGCGTCGTTGCGTACTCGGCCGGCCACGCCTCCCTCGGTCGCGAGCCGGTAGACCCACGGCCGGAAGCCGACTCCTTGCACGACACCGCGAATCTCGATGCGCCTGCCCGATCTCCTCACCTCGGCCCTCCCAGTGACAGCACGTAGGCCGTCAGATTCCAGGCATCCTGCTCGCTGAGGTTCGTCCACGCCGGCATCGGCGTCCCCCCTATACCCTCCCGAATCGCGAAGAACACGTGGCGTGGCGACGTCGAACGGCGCCACGCCGGATTGGTGAAGTCACGCGGGGGCCGGACGAGGCCCTCTCGCCGCACGCCGTGACCGTCGCCCCGCTCGCCGTGACACAAGGCGCAATGCTCGAGAAAGACGGCGCGCCCGCGACGCTCGGCATCGGTCGAGCCGAGGAGCGCTGCAGGAACCTCGAGACTCCGGTACGAGCGTGGCAGAGTCGCGATCGACGTCATGGCACGCCAGCGAGACGAGCGACATCAACAGCGCTCCCGGCAACAGGTGCTTCATCGGAATCCATGCGTGCGACGCGAGTGAACACGAAGTTCATCGCGGCCGCTTCATCGACAACGCGTTCGACCAGGTCCGGCAGCGACTTCGCCACCTCCGGCGACAACCCGACAGCCAGTTCCATGGTCTCGGGGACTATGCCGAGCAGCACGAGCCGCGCCGGGTAGCGATCGAGCCATCGCGCGCCGTCGAGCAGGTCGGCTGACGCCAATCTGATGCGGAGAGAGGCGCGTCGCGACGGCGGGCGCCACCTGCTCGCCATCCAGCCGCACGAGACTCCCAGGGGCCGCGTCGGCCCTGATGGCGTCCACGAGAAGGACGGCGTCGGCCTCGTCGAGATAGGGAAGCAACGACAGGCCGAGGGTGCCCCCGTCGAACACCCGCACGCCTGGGGCGGTCGATACCGATCGAGCAGGAGCGCAATTGCCGCCGACCCGACGCCGTCGTCACCGAGCAGCAGGTTGCCCAGACCGAGCACCAGGAGGGACGTGCGGTCACTCATCGAGCTCTCCTCGGTGGACCCAGCGGTACGCGCCGGGTTCGAGAGCGTGCCTGGGCACCCGAACTTGTAGCCCGTGAAAATCGAGTCCATCGTCCCGTCCTTCTCGAGCGAGGCCATCAGGACGGCGCTGTAGATGTGATGCAGCATGAACCCGAGCAGGAGCCACATGACGATATGGTGAATCCAGCGCGCCACTTGAAGCCCGCCAAGAAGCGGAGCCAGTGAGGCGAACCATCGCAGGGGTGATCCCGCATCGGCGCTCGGCGCGTGCATCGCGAGACCCGTGCCGATGGAGAGAAGATAGAGACCGAACACCAGCGAGTAGGCCGATCCAGCCACTGGATTGTGGCCGACGTAGGCGGGAGGCCGACGGCGCAGGAAGGTGTAGAAGGCGACGACGGGCAGAATGCCTTTCCGGCGTGTGGCATACACCGGCACGAACTTGTCCCAGCGCGCGTACTTGTTGCCGGTGAACATCCAGATGAGGCGCGCGATCACGGCGCAGGTGAACACGATGGCGGCGTAGAAGTGAATCACCTTCATCGTGCCCATGACGAACCACCGACCCGCCGGGCCAGGCACGGTCATGAACGGACGTCCGATGTAGAGGCCCGTGATCGAGAGCACGATGATCGACAGCACGATGAGCCAGTGCGTGACACGCACCGGAACCTGCCAGACGTAGACGCGGGTCACGTCGGAAGAGGCTTGGTCGGTCATACGGCCCTCACCTTCGTGATCTCATGCCCCTTCGCGTCAACGACGTGGACACCGCACGCCATGCAGGGATCGAACGAGTGCACGGTCCGGAGAATCTCAATCGGTTTCTGCGGGTCCGCGACCGGCGTCCCGATGAGTGCCTCTTCGTAGGGACCCCGGCGTCCCTTCGCATCGCGAGGGCCGGCGTTCCACGTGCTCGGCACGACGCACTGGTAGTTGGCGATGGTGCCGTCGTGAATGTGGACCCAATGACTCAGCGCGCCGCGCGGCGCTTCATGCAGGCCGGCGCCCGTCGCATCAGCCGGCCACGTGTCGGGATCCCATTTGGAGTTGTCATGAATGCGCAACTCGCCGGCCCCCATGTTTGCGGCGAGCGCATCCACCCAGTCCTCCATCTTTTCGGCGAGCACCTGCGTCTCGATCCCTCGTGCGGCGACACGGCCGAGCGTCGAGAACAGGACCTCTGGACCCACTTGCAGCTTCGACAAGACGGCCGCCACGAGCTCCTTCACCCGCGGATGTCCCGAGGCATAGGCCACCAGCATGCGCGCCAATGGCCCGACTTCCATGGGCTCGTCGGCGTACCTCGGCGACTTCAGCCACGAGTCACTTCTTCTCGGTGTCGAGCCGCTCGAACGGTGGGTTGGGCCCGGTGAAGTTCGGCTTGGTTTCGCCCTGGAACGGATGCAGCGCCGCCTGGTCGCCCCCGTCGTATTGATACCAGGAGTGTGTGATGTACTCGGCCACCTTCGCCTGATCGAACGGTTCGACTTTCGAGATGTCGCGATTGCGGATGATGCCCTGGGGGAGAAACAGCCGCGACTGCGGTGTGTCGTCTTCGGGATACTCGCCAAACACCAGGTAGTTCCCCACGCCCTTGCCGTGGCCAGCCCAGTCCTTGTAGAAGGAGGCAACGGCCAGCAAGTCGGGAATGTAGACGCGCGTCACGAAATCGCGCGCGCTGGCGACGAATTGTCTTCAGTCCGGCGATCGTTCCCATATTCAGGGCAGCCTGGCTGTCGGGGTCCACCGGCGTGGCCATGCCGCCCACCAGGAAACTCTGCAGGTGCGGGTTCTTGCCGCCGAGCACGGCGTGCATCTTGATGAACTCGCGCTGCCAGTCGAGCGCTTCGAGGTAGTGCGCGACCGCCATCAGGTTCGCTTCCGCGGGCAGCCGATACGCCGGATGACCCCAATACGCGTTGGCAAACGGTCCGAGCTGACCACGATCGACGAACCCCTTGATGCGATCGCGAACGCCGGCGAAGTACTTCGGGCTCGACAGCGGCCAGTCCGAGATCGACTGGGCGAGCGACGAGGTCTTCGCGGGATCGGCCGACAACGCCGACACGATGTCGACCCAGTCGAGCGCGTGCAGATGGTAGAAGTGGACGACGTGATCCTGCACGCACTGCGCGGCGATGATCAGGTTGCGGAGGATCCGCGCGTTCGGCGGCGGCACAGCGCCGATGGCGTTCTCCACGGCCCGAATCGACGCGATCGCGTGCACGGTCGTGCAGACGCCGCAGATGCGCTGCGTGAACGCCCAGGCATCGCGCGGGTCGCGTCCCTTCAGGATGAGCTCGATCCCGCGGAACATCGTCGAGGACGACCACGCGTCTTTGACGACGCCGCCATCGACTTCGGCCTCGATCCGAAGGTGCCCCTCGATGCGCGTGACCGGATCGACGACGACGCGGCTCATAGCGGCTCTCCCTTCTCGGTGGGCGATGACGACGCCTTCGGCTTGGGCGGGATGGGCTCGGCCTTGTTCCCGACCCGTTTGGCAATCTGAATGAGTCCGTGCCCGGCAAACGCGGCACCGACTCCGAGCACGGCGTAGGCGCCGATCGTGTCGACGTTGGATCCGATGCCGAATCCCGGAATCCCGGTCAGGTGCTGATAGAAGGGGGTCATGCGGTCCCAGAAGTCCGGCTCGGCGCACCCGATGCACGGGTGACCGCAGCCAATCGGCCAGTTCGTGCCCCCGTTCCACCGCACGTTCGGGCAGTTCTGGAACGACACCGGTCCCTTGCACCCCATCTTGTAGAGGCAATACCCTGCCCGGTGGCCCGCGTCGCCCCACGCCTCCACGTATTGGCCCGCATCGTAGTGGGCCCGGCGTTCGCAGTTGTCGTGGATGGACTTGCCGTACGCAAAAAGCGGCCGGCGGAGGTGGTCGAGCGCCGGCCACCGCTTGAACGTGAGGTAGTAGACGAGCAGGGCCGTCAGGTTCTCGACGTTGGCCGGACACGCCGACAGGTTGATGAGGTTCCGGACCCCTGGAACGGCGTCGGCCACGCCGAGCGCGCCGGTCGGGTTCGGCGATGCTGCCGGAATTCCGCCAAAGGCGGCGCATGTCCCGATGGCGATGGTCGCGGCGGCGTTCCCACAGACCTGACGGGCAATGTCGATGGCCGAACGGCCGCCGATCATGCAATACCCGCCGTTGGCGCCCGTCGGTATCGAACCCTCCACGACGGCGATGTACGCGCCGGACCGCTTCTTGACCGTCGTATCCAGGTTCTCGACGGCCTGATGGCCCGCCGCCGCCATGATCGTCTCGTGATAGTCGACCGACAGCACGTCGAGGATGACCTCGGCCGCGCTCGGGCGACTCGCCCGGAGGAATGACTCTGTGTTTCCCGCGCAGTCCTGGAATTCGAGCCAGACCAGCACAGGCTTCTCGGTTGTCTGGATGGCCCGGGCGATCTGTGCCGCCACGGAGTCAGGCAGCGCAAGGGCTGCCGCCATCGTCGTACAGAACCCCATGAACTCGCGACGTGAGACCCCGCGCCGCTGAAGCTCGGTCGCCAACCATCCGCGCCGTTCGCTCATGCGTCACCTTCGCCTTCTCGTCGGTGTTACTTCTGCCCGGACTTGATCCGCGCCCAGAGCGCGCCAACGAAGGGAATGAGGAGGGCCAGCGCCGGCAGGGCCGTGGAGAGCTCTTCGTGGTGTCCCCTCATCTGCTGCTCCATGAGATTCCTCGACAGGGTCAGAGCATCCGGGGCGTGAGTTTTTTCAGCGATCGATCCGGACTTTTCCGCAAAGACGGTGTCTCGGATCCCAACCAGTCGCGCAACGCTGGTTTGACTGATGGGCGTGCAGCAAACGCCGTTCCGCCTAAGAAAGAAATGGTGGAGGGGCTGTTTCGGGAGGGTGAGGCGCTACACTGGGACGTTGTTACAAGAGATCAGGGGCGGGACGGGGACTTCGAAAGGCACGTGAAGCATGGGAAGGCTGCTGCTCATCGGAAACGAGCCGGCGCTCGCGGGGGCCCTTCAGGCCAGTCATCATTTGAAGGATCACCAGGTCGAGACGTGTGGCGGGCGCTTCGAGGCCGCCCGCCTCCTCCGCAAGCGGGCGTTCGATGTCGTGCTGTCCGATCCCTCGACGAGTGCCGCCGAGGATCTGGCGCTCCTCGACGAACTGCGCGAGCTGCGCCCCGGCATCAGGACGATCCTGCTCACGCCGACACTGTCGAGCGTCGACGTCATCAAGGCGCTCCGCGAGCACGTGTACGCGTGCTTCACGCGGCCGATCGACTACGAGGAAGTGGCGGACATGGCTCGCGCGGCGATCGACGATGCCAACTGGCGCGACGGCATCGAGGTGACCTCGGGGCTGCCCTACTGGATCAGTTTGCGCGTCTCCTGCCGCCTGATCACGGCCGATCGGCTCACGCGCTTCATGACGGAATACAGCGCCGGCATTCCCTCGTCCGAACGCGACCTGCTGATGACCGCGTTCCGCGAGATGCTCCTCAACGCGATGGAACACGGCGCCGGCTTCGACCCGGAGAAAGTCATCGAGGTGACGGCGGCCCAGACCGCGCGCGCGATCGTCTTCCACTTCCGCGACCCCGGCAGCGGATTCGACCGGGACGATCTGACGCATGCCGCCGCGACGCCGCACCCCGACGATGTCATCAGGACCGCGGTCGAGCGCGCCGGCAGCGGTCTGCGCCCGGGCGGCTTCGGCATGCTGATTGTGCGCCAGATCGTCGACGAGCTCGTGTACAACGAGCGCGGCAACGAAGTGCTGTTGATCAAGCACTTGAAATAGCTTCCGGCTTCCAGCTTCCGGCCGCCTGTCGAGCGCCGACGTCATCGCGGCGCTCCGCCAGCACGTCTACGCCTGCTTCACGCGCCCGATCGACTACGAGGAAGTGGCGGACATGGCTCGCGCCGCGATCGACGATGCCAACTGGCGCGACGGCATCGAGGTGACCTCGGGGCTTCCCTACTGGATCAGCCTGCGCGTCTCCTGCCGCCTGATCACGGCCGATCGGCTCACCCGCTTCATGACGGAATACAGCGCCGGCATTCCCTCGTCCGAACGCGACCTGCTGATGACCGCGTTCCGCGAGATGCTCCTCAACGCGATGGAACACGGCGCCGGCTTCGACCCGGAGAAAGTCATCGAGGTGACGGCGGCGCAGACCGCGCGCGCGATCGTCTTCCACTTCCGCGACCCGGGCAGCGGGTTCGACCGCGACGATCTGACGCATGCCGCCGCGACGCCGCACCCCGACGATGTCATCAAGACCGCGGTCGAGCGCACCGACAGCGGCCTGCGCCCGGGCGGCTTCGGCATGCTGATCGTGCGCCAGATCGTCGACGAGCTCGTCTACAACGAGCGCGGCAACGAAGTGCTGTTGATCAAGCACTTGAAGTAGCTGGCGGTTCGGCTGCTGGCAGCTCGCGGTTGGCTGTTGCTCGAGGCGGAGGTCAGCGGCTGTGGTTGCGAGCCGCCAGCGAAAGTCCTACCGCGGCCCCAGCCGGAGCACCGCGCGGTCGGTCGCCACGTAGACCAGGCCGTCCCCTGCGACGGCCACAGCCCGGATGCGGGCGCCGACATCCTCGAGCAGCCGTTCGCCCGACACGAGCCGTGTGGGGTCGCGCGTATCGAAGCGCAGTCGCAGCAGGCTGCGCGCCTCTTCGGTGGCCACGAACAGATCGCCGGCGAACGCGGGGATGAGCGTCCCGCGATAGAACGCGACGCCGGCGACGCCGACCCCGGCGGGTATCGGGATTCTGATGCGTGAAGTCGATGGCGCGCCGGAGACTCCGACAGAGACGATGACGCGCAGTTCCTCGACGTCGCGCTGCCTCACATTCGCCACCCACAGCGCGCCGGTCGAGGGATGAAAGTCCATCCCGCGCGGCGATTGAAGATCGGTCGCGACGACCGGCGTGCCGGCCGCCTGATCCCGCGGCGTGGTGCCGTCGGCATTGAGGCGCAGGACCTTGCCGCTATAAGACGCCAGCGCCGGCGTACGCCCAGTGCTGACGGGAGCGTCGAGCGCAACATAGAGCTGGCCGTCGGGGCCGGTCGCCAGCGACGCCGCCGGCCGCGTGGCTGTCGGGATCCCGTCGAGCAACACGACGCGCTCACCGAGCCGGCCCTCGACCTCCCGATAGCGGACGACGCGGAACCGGTGAGTGCCCTCGGGGCCCGCGATCGTGTAGGCCGCGTAGAGAAAATGCGTGCGATCGAATTGCGCGTCGAGCGCGAGCGCGAGCAGCCCGCCTTCGGACGGGCTGGTCATCAGCGCCTCGTCGATGGCGATCGCGGGCTGCGGATCGAGCACGCCGTTGACCAGGATGCGGACGCGCCCTTCCTGCTCGGCGACGAACACCCGGCCGTCAGGTGCGATGGCCATCGCGGTCGCGCCTTCCACCTGCTCCGACAGCGCGTCGAGGCGCAACTCGACACCGTCGGCGGTCGTCAGGAGCGTCGCTGCGGGAACAGCAGTGGGAGAGGGCGCCGAGCCGCCCGCCGTCGCACCGGTGACGGTGACTCGAAGCGGCGCCGACCGGCCGCTCTCGACGACGGTAGTGCCGTCGATCACAAACGACACGAGCTCAATCGTATGGGCGCCTGGAGCCATCGCGGGCAGGCGGCTGCTGCAGGAAGAGGTGCCGCCGCTCAGCCCGCCGCACGAGACATTGGTGAGCTCGACGCGGTTGTTGTCGACATAGGCGGCATATCGAAAGGTCGCGAGCTCACTCGCGTCGCTCGCCGCCTGAGTCCAGCCAAGTCGTTCGTTGCCGGAGATGGTTTCGCCCGTTCCGCCCGGATTGGACGTGGACGGCGGCGGGCTGCCGCCGCCGCACGACGCCAGCGCCAGTACCAGCGCCACCACAACAGTTCCGAGCCAGCCCAGCCGTTGCATCTTCATTCAATGATAGCGCGATAGCTGCGACGGACCCGCACGAAGACGACGGGAACGCGTGGTCGCCTACAATGCACATCATGACTCCCCGCCGAATGCTCCTGAGCGCACTCGCGCTCGGCGGCAGCGTTGCGGGCCTCCTCGTGCTCGGAGCCCAGGGCCGGCTTCACTCGCGCGTCTACGCGTCCGGCTTCACGGCCCCAATCGCCTTTGTCCAGGATCCGCTCGATCGCACCGTGCAGTTCGTCGTCGAGCAGGCCGGACGCATCCGCGTCGTCCGAAGCGGAACCGTACAGTCCACCGACTTTCTGGATCTGCGAGCTGCCACACAGGCTGGCGGCGAACGCGGACTGCTCGGGCTTGCGTTCGCCCCTGACGCGTCGAGCGGACGCTTCTACGTCAACTTCACCGATCGATCCGGCGACACGGTCGTGGCGCGATTCCGACGATCAGCGGATCCGCTCGTCGCCGATCCCGCATCGCGGTTCGATCTCCGCTTTGGAGGCGCGAACGGTCCGGCGGTCATCGCCCAGCCGTTCTCGAATCACAACGGCGGCCACCTCGCGTTCGGCCCGGACGGCTACCTCTACATCGGCCTCGGCGACGGCGGCTCGGGAGACGACCCCGATCATCGCGCGCAGAATCCGCAGGAGCTGCTCGGCAAGATGCTGCGCATCGACGTCAACGTGCCCGACGCGCACGCCGTCGGCTACCAGGTGCCGGCCGACAACCCGTTCGTGGGCGGCCGGCCTGTCGCGGCGCGGCCCGAGATCTGGGCCTTCGGCCTGCGCAACCCGTGGCGCTACAGCTTCGACGACCCGGCGCGCGGCGGCACCGGCGCGCTCGTCATCGGCGACGTCGGCCAGAACGCGTTCGAAGAGATCGACTACGAGCCGCCGAATCGCGGCGGCCGCAACTACGGCTGGCGCAACCGCGAGGGCGCGCACGACAACGTGACGTCACGCCCGCCGGCGTTTCTGCCGCTCATCGATCCGATCCACGAGTACGGCCGCTCGTCCGGACAATCGATCACCGGCGGCTACGTCTATCGCGGCCGCGCGCTCGGTGCGGCCTACACCGGACGCTACTTCTTCGCCGACTACGTCCAGGGCCGCGTCTGGTCGATCGCGCTCACGATCGACAGCCAGGGGGAGGCGCGCGCCGCCGGACTGACCGAACACACCGCGGAGCTCGGCGGCCAGAGTCAACTCGGCAACATCAGCTCGTTCGGCGTCGACGCCGACGGCGAGCTCTATCTCGTCAGCCTGACGCGCGGCATCGTGCTGAGCGTCGCCGGCCTCACGCCACCGACACCGACCGACCTGCGCGTCATTCGGTAGTCCAGCTTCCAGCATCGCAGCTTCGCAGCCGCCAGCTCGTCGGCTGTCGGCTAACAGTGAGCCTGGAGCTCGCGGAGCTGGCGAGCTGGGAGCTGGCAGCTCGAGATCCATGTAGAATCGCGGCTCACGAACGACTTCTGGCCGCTTGCGGCCACCAGCGCCCGCGGCCCGAGCGCTGGCGCCGCGCCAGAGCTCGAGAGCGTAGGCGGTCGCCGCGCGAGGCGAGCGGGGGTGGGCTGCCTCCGCCAAGGCCACGGCGAGCTGCGCCGAAGCTTCGCGAAGGCGAGGCCCTGCGAGCAGTGAGTAAGGAGTCCGTCGTGAAGCGCCCGGCCTTCTGGATCCTGCTTGGGTTGGTCTCGCTCGCCGCGACCGCGGCCGCCGTTCACTACTTTCCGCAGGCCTTCTCGATCGTCGCGCTCGACATCACGATGACGCGCGAGCGCGCGCTCGCCGACGCGCGCGCCATCGTGACGCGCGATCGGCTGGGCCCCGCCGACTTCCGGCAGGCGGCCTCGTTCGCGCTCGACAGCGAGGCGCAGACCTTCGTCGAGCTCGAAGGTGGAGGCAAGGCCGCGTTCACCGCGATGCTGCGCGACGGGCTCTACGCCGCCTACACCTGGCGCGTCCGCCACTTCAGAGAAGGCGAAACCAACGAGACGCTCGTCCGCTTCACGCCCGACGGCCGGCCCTACGGCTTCGTCGAAACGCTGAAGGAGGACGCGCCGGGGGCCGCGCTCGACGCCGCCGAGGCGCGGCGGCGCGCGGAAGCGGACGCGGCCGCGCGATGGCATGTCGACCTGGCCCCGTTCGCGCTCGTCGAGCAGGGCCAGGAGCAGCGGCCCGGCGGCCGCGTCGATCACACGATGACCTACGAGCGATCGGCCCCGGTCCTCGGCGAGGGCCGGTATCGCCTCCGGCTCGTGGTCTCTGGCGACCGGCTGACGGAAGTCACGCACTTCGTCCGGATTCCCGAAGGCGTTCACCCGCCGCTACGCCGAGCATGCGGTCGGCCAACGAGGCCATCGGCATCGGCTCGCTCGTCGGCATGGTGCTCCTCTACGTCGTCGGCGGCATCGGCGTCGGCCTCTTCTTCATGCTCCGCAGCCGCTACGTCCTGTGGCGGCAGGCGGCGATGTGGGGCGTGGTCGTCGGGGCTCGTGCAGGCGCTCGCGACGCTCAACGAGTGGCCGCTGATGTGGATGACCTACGACACGGCCGTGCCGCGCACGACCTTCATCGCGGGACAAGTCGCGACGCTCGTCGCCACGGTCGTGGGATTCTCGGTGTTCATGGCGCTGTCGTTCATGGCGGCCGAGACGCTCACGCGGCGCGCCTTCGGCCACACCCGCAGTTCTGGCGCGTCTGGACGAAGGGACCGGGCAGCTCGACCACCATCCTCGGCCGCACCGCTGCGGGCTACCTCCTCGTCGTCGGTGTTCTTCGCCTACGACGTCGGGCTCTACGTCATCGCCACGCGCGTCTTCGGCTGGTGGACGCCGTCCGAAGCCCTGCTCCACCCCGACGTGC
Source organism: uncultured Acidobacteriota bacterium (assembly GCA_963776315.1). GTDB lineage: Bacteria > Acidobacteriota > Vicinamibacteria > Vicinamibacterales > 2-12-FULL-66-21 > DATBJJ01. Next base: position 2,418 of record CAVZMJ010000013.1, on the reverse strand, counting down.
TCGCGACCTACGTCCCGTGGCTGTCGGCGATCGCCAACTCGCTGCAGGCGGGGTTCTGGGAGGAGTGCCTGTTCCGCGCCGTGCCGATCGCCGGCGCGGCGCTCATCGGCGATCGCTTCGGCAAGCGCGGCCTGTTCATCATCGTCGCCTTCGTCGTCCAGGCGATCATCTTCGGCGCCGGCCACGCGCCGTATCCGACGCAGCCGTCGTTCGCGCGGCCGGTCGAGCTCATCATCCCGTCGATCGGGTTCGGCCTGCTCTACCTCTACTTCGGCCTGCTCCCCGGCATCGTCCTGCACTTCGCGTTCGACGTCGTCTGGTTCGCGCTGCCCGATCTTCCTCTCGGACGCGCCCGGCATCTGGCTGCAGAAGGTCATGGTCGTCGTGATGACGCTCGTGCCGCTCTGGGTCGTGCTGTGGCGACGCCGGCAGTCGGGCGCCTGGACGGTGCTCGCGCCGGCGGATCGGAACGCGGCGTGGACGCCACCGACGGCGGCGGAGCCAGAAGAGGCCGTGGCCGTGATCGTCCACCACGGACTCGGTCCGCGGACGAGGACGCGTGGCTGGCGATCGGCGCGGTCAGCCTCGCCGCGTGCATCTGGGCGGCCGCCGCGCGCGATCGGGCCGAATGTTCGCGATCACCCGCAGCGAGGCCGCCGACATCGCGCGCGCCGCGCTCGCGGCGCGGGGCGTGACGCTCGGGCCCACAGTGGCGCGTGATGCCGGTCGCCCGACGTGGGAGCGGCGGGCCGCGCGAGTTCGTGTCGGTGACCTCCGGCGACGAGCGGCGGCGCCAGCTCCTCGGCAAGTATCTGCCTGAGCCGCGGTGGAACGTGCGCATCGCGACCTACGAAGGGGACGTGGCCGAGCGCGCCGAAGAGTGGCGCGTCTTCGTGACGAGGACGGCGCAGGTGCTGCGCGTCGAACACACGCTGCCCGAGGCCCGCGCCGGCGCGACGCTCGACGAAAGCACGGCGCGCGCGTCGCGCGGCGGTGCTCATGCGGGAGTTCGGCCTGGAGTGGCCATCGCGGCGGTGGCAAGCCCGGGAAGTCTCCGCGCGTCCGGCGAAGCGCAAGGCGCGAACCGACTGGACGTTCACGTACGCGGACACGTCGCTCCCGCCGCTGGCGCAGGGCGAACTGCGCATCGACGTCGAACTCGCGGGCGACGAAGTGGCGGGCGTCCGCCGCTTCGTCTTCGTGCCGGAGCAGTGGGAGCGTCAGCAGCGTGCCGCCGAAACGCGCAACCTGATCGTGCGCGTCATCATCGGCGTCGTCTTTGGCGGACTGCTCGTGTCGGCGGCCGTCGGCGGCGTGATCGCCTGGAGCCGCAGGAAGTACACGCCGCGGCTGTTCTTCGCCGCCGCCGGAATCATGCTCGTCGTCACGCTCGCGTGCGGCCATCAACGCGTGGCCGGCGACGCAGGCGGTCATGCCGACCGAGATTCCGCTCGCCATCCAGATTCTCGGCGCGATCGGCGTCGGGCTCGTCGCGCTCGTCATCACCTCGAGCCTCGCGGGTCTGGCGCTCGGCGCCCAGCCGGCGCGACTGACCGGATCGAGCACCCTTCCCGACCGCGACGCGCTGCTCCTCGGGGCCGCCGCCGGAGCGTTCGGCGCGGCACTGCTGGCGCTCGCGGGATCGCTGCGAACGCCCGTGTGGGCCGAAACCGTCAACATCGCCCCTGTCGGATCCTTCGTTCCGGCGCTCGCCGTGGCACTCGACCCGCTCGCCGGTTTCCTGACGCGCGCCGCCGTCCTCCTCAGCCTGCTCGTCAGCGTCCACCACATCACGCTCGGGTGGACGCGGCGACGCGCGCTCGCCGGGCCGGCGTGGCCCTCGTGGGATTTCTTGGCGCGGGCGCACCAGCCGGCTCGCCGCTCGCCGGCTGGATCGCCGCGGGGCTCCTGCTCGCGGTCGGGCTGCTCGTCGCGTATACGACACTCCTGCGCGCCGATCTGACGATCATCCCGATCGCGCTCGGCACGATGATGGCGATTGGCGTGCTGATGCGCGGCGCCGAGCGTGCGTTTCCCGGAGCGCTTCCCGGTGCGGTCGTGGCCGCCGTGCTCACCGCCGCTCCTCGCGTGGTGGCTGTTCCGCGCGCTGCGACGCTGGCGGCCGGCGTGAACGACGCCTTTCGCTGGAGGATCTTCCGCCTGAAGGCGGAAGCCACGAGACATCTCGTGCAACGTCACCGTAGCTTCCGCCTTCAGGCGGAAGGACTTCCGCTAGTGCGACGACTGCCGGTCCTTTGGATCGATGGCCATCAGATCGGGATGCGCTTCGACGTGGCCCTGCACCATGGCCACGGCCTTCGACACGGCGCTGCATCGCCGCCGCGATAGACGTCGTTGGCGCTGACGAGTGCTTTCTGGCTGGATGGGGTCGAGTCGACGCTGTCGTAGCAGAATCGT
>CAVZMJ010000012.1:0-458319 GCA_963776315.1 uncultured Acidobacteriota bacterium | reverse complement strand
CGGAACCGGCGCCAACGCCGCCGTCTACGGCGTCATGAGGGGCCTGCTTCTTGCCGCGCCGGCGGGCGTGCAGAATCCGTCGCACATCGTCAACATCTTCACGAGCGAGTTCAGCGGCGTCACCTACGGTCCGTCTTCTTACGCCGACACCTCTCGGTGGCATCCAGACGAGCGCATTTGCGGCGGTTGCAGCGATAGACGACCGGGCGGTCGAGAACGTGACCATCGGCGCCGCGTCAGCAGCGGCGCGCATCGCCGCCGTCTCCGACTCCTTCTTCACGCTGCTCGAGATGACAGCCCGGTCGGGGATGCTGCTGCCGGCGCCGGGCACGTCGTCTGCTGCCGTCGTCAGCTTTCCGTTGTCGGAACAGCTCGGCGGCGCGACGTCGGTCGTGGGCAAGGTCCTCGAAGTCGCCGGCCGGTCCTACACCGTGGTCGGTGTCACGCCGCCGCGCTTTCGGGGACTGCAGGTTGGGCGCGAGTGCGATGTGTGGATTCCGATGGCCGAGCTCGCGCCCGCGCGCGGCGATCGCCATCTCGCGATCGTCGCGCGGCTGGCGCCCGACGCCACCTTGAGCGCGGCCGACGACGCCCTGCGACGGCTGTCGGGCGACCTCGCCGCACGTTATCCGGAGACCAACCGCGGCACCAAGGACCAGCCCGACGCACCGCGCAGAATCACGCCAGTGCGCTACTCGCCGCTCGATCCATCTGCGGGCGATCAGATCCGGCTGATCGCCCTCGTCATCGGCGGCGCGTCGGCGTTGCTCCTGACGAGCGCGTGCCTCAATGTCGGCAGCCTGCTCCTCTCGGCGGCGCTGGCGCGACGCGGCGAACTGGCGGTCAAGATGGCGCTCGGCGCGTCCCGCGCGCGCCTGGTACGAGAACTCCTCACCGAAGCGCTGTTCCTGTCTGTCGCGGGTGGATCCCTCGGTTTGCTGTTTGCGTTGTGGACGTCCACGGCAATCCCCGCGCTCTTCATGGTCGAGCAGGCCGAGCAGCTCGACACGGGACTCGATGCGAGCGCGATGCTGCTGACCGTCGGCGTAGCGACGCTGGCCGGGGTGCTCTTCGCCATCGCTCCGGCGCTGCAAGGCACGTCGGCACCGGCGGTGACCGCGCTGCGCGCCGACGCCGGCGGCATCTCGGCCTCGCGCGGCGGATCGCGTCTGCGAGTGTGGCTCGTCGGCGGGCAGATCGCACTCTCGACGGCGCTCCTTCTCGCAACCGGCCTTGCCGTGTCGAGTCTGGCGCAGGCGCTCGATGCCGGCCTCGGTTCGACCACCAGGCGCGTAGCGTTTGTCTCGGTGGAACTGCCGGGCAAGTTCGGCGATACGGTGCGTGGAGTCGCCTCTCGGGATGCCCTCATCGAACAGCTGTCACGGTTGGCGGGCGTCGAGGCGGTCGGCTGGGCGAGCAAACTGCCGGTCAGCCGCGCCAGCAAGCAGCAGTTCCGTCTCGAGGGCGGCTCCGCCGAGGTCACCGACACCGTCGAGCTCGACACCAACGTAGTCACGGCGGAGTACTTCCGCGCCTTGGTACTCCAATGCGTCGAGGGTCGGCTCTTCGAGCCCACCGACAGCGTGCGCGCGCCGCCCGTTGCCATCGTCGACGAGCTCCTGGCACAGCGCTATTTCGGACGGACAGCGATCGGCGGTCACCTGATTGACGTAAAGGACACGCGGCTCGAGATCGTCGGCGTCGTCCGCACTGCCAGGTACCGCACGCTCCAGCAGGCGCCTCAGCCGACGGTGTACTACCCGTCATCACAGGAATACCTGTACCAGGGGCACGCCATCGTCCGAACCACTGCCGAATCAGCCGCGCTCCTTCGATCGCTCGATGGCGCCGTGAGCCAGGCGGGGCAGGGCGCAAAGCTGCTCCAGACCTCGACGCTCGACGCGTATCTGGCAGATGCGCTCGCCGTCGATCGGCTCATTACGACGCTCATCGGCGTGTGCGGCCTGATCGCGCTCGCGATGTCGGCCGTCGGCATCTACGGCGTGATGACCGACACCGTCCGACGTCGGACGCGCGAGATCGGGCTGCGCGTCGCGCTCGGCGCGCGGCCGCTTCAGATCGGACGGCTCGTCTTCGGTGAGTCGATGCGGCTGGCGGGCCTCGGCCTGTTGGGTGGACTGACCGCGGCCCTCGCCGTCACGAGCATGGCGCGGATGTTTCTCTACGGCGTACCGCCGCTCAACCTTCCGACGCTCGCTGCGGTCGTCGCGGCTCTCGCCGTGGTCGTCGGCCTCGCCGCCATCGTCCCGCTCGGCCGCGCACTTCGCGTCGACCCGAACATCGCGCTCCGTGACGAGTAGAAGCCATCTCATAACACGGCCGACGGCTCATCACGATGAGTACGAAGATCACAAAGATCGCGAAGGAAGGATTCGTCAGTTAAGAACCTTCGCGAGCTTCGTGAGCTTTGAGACCTTCGTGAAGGGTTTACGTTTATGAGCCAGCTTCTACTCAGTCGAGCCGAAGCGCCGTCATCGGGTCGACACGGGACGCACGAATCGCTGGCAGCGCGCACGACGCCAGCGCCACCAGCACGAGCAGCGCCGACACTCCGCCGTAGGTCCACGGGTCCCAGACCGAGACGCCGAAGACGAGCGCGGACAACGCCTGGCTTAGCGCGATGGCCGCTACGACGCCAGCAAGGATGCCGGCGACGCCGACCGTCAGCCCCTCGCGCACGACGAGCCTGATGACGCCCGCTCGATCCGCCCCGAGCGCCATGCGGAGGCCGAGCTCTTTCGTCCGCTGCGACACCGAATACGCCAGCACGCCGTAGGTGCCGATCGCCGCCACGAGCAGGGCGACGACAGCGAAGATGCCGAGGAGCGTCGCGTTCAATCGCGGTTGCGCGGCGCTCGTGGCGACCCATTCCGACATCGGCCGCACGTTCGAGAGCGGGAGCTCGGGATCGAGCTCGCGCAGCTTCCGCCGGATTGCTGCCATGACCGGCGTGGCATCGCCTGCCGTCCGCACCACGATGTCCATCAGCGGCCACGTCACGGTCCCGCTCGAGTAGTAGAGCGCCGGCGATTCGCGGTTCAGCGTCGTGCTGCGCACATCTCCGACCACGCCGATCACGGTGAAGTCCTTGCTATCGGCCACGCGGCGGATCGTGCGGCCGATAGGATCGTCGTCGCCCCAGAACCGGCGCGCCGTCGCGCGGCTGACGATCATGACTGCCGGCGCGGTGGCAGTGTCGCCATCGGCAAACGCTCGACCGCGAAGGAGCGGGATCCGCATGGTCTCGAAGAATGCGGGGCTGACCACGCGCCAGTCCACCGGCACGGGCGTCCGGGGAGGCAGGACGGACTTGCCAGGCGCGGTCACCGGCGACGTCGTGTAGTTTCCGACGCCGAAGGGAATCCCGCTCGAGGTCCCGGCGCGCTGAACTCCAGGCAGAGCCGCGATCGCGCTCCCCAGCTCGCGGTGAAATGCCACTCGCTTCGGGCCGTCGTACTTCGTGGGCGGCAGCGCAATCTGGAACGCCGTGACGCCCTCGGGATCGAAACCGAGCGGGACGCGCTGCAGCTCGAGCAGGCTGCGCACGAGCAGGGTCGCGCCGACGAGCAGGACCGTGGCCAACGCGAGCTCGGCGCACGCCAGGCCTTTGCGCAGCAGCGGCCGGACGCCGCCGCTCGCCGATCGGCCGCCAGCCTTGAGCGTCCTGTTGACGTCGATCCGTGCCGACTGCCAAGCCGGGGCCATCCCGAACACCACGCCGGTCAGCAGTGTCACCCCAATCGCGAACAACACGACCGTCGTATCCAGTCCGATGTCGGGTACCGGAAGGACATTCGGCGGCAACGTCGATTCGAGAAGGCGACGGCCCATGCGGCCACGGGAATGGCCGCGGCGCCCCCGATGCCCGAGAGGAGCAGGCTCTCGATGAGGAGCTGGCGAAGGAGGCGCGCCCGACCGGCGCCGAGCGCCGTCCGCACCGCCATTTCCCGCTGTCGCTCGAGCGCTCGTGCCAGCAGCAGGTTGGCGACGTTGGCGCTGACGATGAGGAGCACGAAGATAACCGCGACGAGCAGGACGAGCAGCGCCGTGCGGAGCTGCGAGCTCACGAACGTGTTCGTGAAGCTCACGAGGTTGATCCCCCAGTCCTTGACTTCTGGGTACTGCTGGCCGACGCGCGCCGCGATCGTATCCATCTCCGCTTGCGCGGCCTGGTAAGTCACGCCTGGCCTGAGCCGGCCGACGACGAAGAGCACGTGGTTGAGGCGCATTTCTCTCGCCGGATCGATGGCCAGAGGCACCCAGATATCGCCGTTCGTGAGGATGGTGAGCGCGCGCGGCGCGATGCCGACCACCGTGTACGCAGTGCCGTTGATCGTCGCCGCACGTCCGATGGCCGCGGGATCGCCGTCGAACCGGCGTCTCCACAACGATTCGCTGATGATGCGCGACCGGCGCGCCGCCCGGCCTGTCATCCTCGTCGCCGAAGCTACGGCCCAAGGTCGCCGGCAGACCGAGCAGCGGCATGAGCGACGCGCTGATCGCGTTGCCGGTGTAGGTCTCTGGATCGCCGCGGCCGCTGAGCGTAAACGTCGCGAACCTGATGGCCCCCAGCGCTTCGAACGTTTGGGTCTGCTCTTTCCAGGACAGATAGTTGAGCGCGGACGAGCCGAATGCAGGAAGGTTCAGCCGATCGTTCTTTTCGGCCACCTGCATCAGCCGTTCGGGTTCGGCGAACGGTAGCGGCCGCAGCAGGATCGCGTTGACGACGCTGAAAATCGCTGTCGTCGCGCCAAGGCCGATCACGAGCGTCAGGATGATGGTGATGGTGAAGAGGGGCGACTTGCGCAGGAGTCTGGCCGCATAGCGGAGATCGGTCATGTTGGCCTCGCGAACGAGTGTGCCTCAAGTCGCGCGATCGGCGCGGGGCGATGTGACGACCGTTGGGACGACCGGCCAATCGTCCTGGCGCCGCGTCTGAAGACCATCAGGGAGGTAGTGATGCCAGTGACCTTGCTTGCGACCGCGTTGGTCGCTCTTTCCGTCGGACAGAGCCTCGAATCTTACGGCGGCACCTGGACTGCCGAGTTCAACGGGACGGCGTTCGTCCGTCTCGAGCTGAGCGTGACCGGCGGGGCGCTCGGAGGCAGGATTGCCCTCGGCAACATAGAGGTCGATGCCGACGGCCGTGTGAAGGCCGCGCGGCCAGCACCAGACCGGCTGACGCCGATTTTCGACGTGGCCGTGCGCGACTCGGTCGTCTCGTTCTCGCGCAAGGATGGTAACGACACCGACCGCTTCGAGATGCGCCTGAGCGGCGGCGAGGCCGAGCTGCGGTTCATCCTGGATGAAGAGACCCTGAAGGACGTGACCGACGAGGGCATTCCGCCGCCGAAGCCGGTGCGGCTGAAGAGAATCGCGCGGTAGCGCGTCCTATTCCAGCTATCCGCGGTGTGTTAGTCTGTCGGCACCCCGGTACCTTGACGAAAGGAGCGTACGTTATGCAGCGGAACCGCGTGCTTACCGTCGTTTTTGCCGTCGCTGCCGTGGCCGCAGTCGCGGCGGCCGACCCTCCCTATGTCGGCAAGTGGAAGATGAACCCCGCGAAGAGCGACTTCGGCCAGACCACCTCCACCTACGAACAGCTGCCATCCGGCGAGATGCAGTCGACCCAGGCAGGTGAGTCGTACAAGTTCAGGCTGGATGGCAAAGATTACCCGGCCACCTTCGGCAACACGGCGGCCTGGAAGACGCTCAGCGCGAACAGTTGGGAGACCACGTGGAAGTTGAATGGCAAGGTGCTGGGGACCGACACGTTGACGCTGTCCCCCGACGGCAAGACCTTGACCGTGAACTCGAAAGCCAAGAAACCGAATGGCGAGATGCTCGACGACACCGCGGTGGCGGAGCGCGTCTCAGGCGGCCCCGGACTCGCCGGCAAGTGGAAGACGAAGAACATGAAGTCCGCTGCGCCCAGCGTGCTCGAGCTCGCGTCATCGGGACCTGACGGCCTGGTGTTCAAGATCGTCGACATGGACCTGACGTGCAACGGCAAGTTCGACGGCAAAGACCATCCGTGCAGCGGGCCCACGCTTGCGCCGGGGTGGACGGCGTCATTCGTCAACGCCGGACCACGCACGTTGGATATGACCGTGAAGAACAACGGCAAGGTGCTCTTCAAGATGTCGGTACTCGGTCTCCGGAGATGGCAAGACCCTCACCGAGAACGGCACCGCGACAGGGCCGAACGAGAAGACCACTGTCGTGTACGACCGGCAGTAGCGCGGCGGGATTTGCGATTGGCACCCTGCGATTCGGCGCCGGCATCGCCTGGAGCGCCTTGACGAACGCATTGGCGTCCTCTCGCTCCTGGCGCTCGCCGGCGTCAACCTCTGCCTGGAACGTGGCCGCTCGGTGTGTGGTGCTTCAGCGACTGTCGTTGGAGCCGCGAAGTTGGAACGGCTGAGCGCGGCGCAACATGCGGAACGTGATCCAGATGATGAGCGCGAGCGCGCCGATATCCCAGGCACACAGCTTGGCCACCCGGTAGTACGGCATGTAGGCGTGCTGTTCCTGTCGTCACCGCTCGGTCCACGCTGGGGCGCGTCGCTTCTCGGAGGCGGACACTGGCAGACACGCGATGACATCGATGACGATGGCTGGGCTGATGTCGCCGGATACGACCGCGGGATCGCGCGGCCCCGCCTGTTCTGGGATGGCGGCGGCGGCCGTTCGGCGTTCCTGACTGCCGGTGTCACCTACGAGAACCGCGACGGCGGCACGATGAGTGGCGCGGCGTTGCCGGCGACGGGACTTCCCTACCAGGAAACACTCGACACGCGCCGGTACGACGTCGGCGGAACCGTGCAGGAGCTGTGGAAGAACCGCTATGTGGTTGCCGCGCGTGCCGCCGCGGCCTGGCAGCGCCAGGATCATCGATTCGGCGACGTCCTCGAACGAGACCGGCACGACACGGCGTTCGCCGAGGTCACGGCGAGAGGGGCGGCCGGCCGCCAGACGTGGGTCGCGGGGCTGGCATACGAGCGGGACGCGTTCGACCCCGGCGACGTGCCGCAGTTCGCCTACACCTACGACGTTCCGGGCGTCTTCGTCCAGGACGACATCGATCTGACCCCCTGGCTCTCGATCTCGGCCAGCGGCCGCATCGACGTCCACAGCGAGTACGGCACCTTCATCAGCCCGCGCATCGCGGCGCTCTTCCGCAAGGGCGGGTGGACCAGCCGCATCTCGGCGGCGCAGGGCTTCTTCGCATCGACTCCCCTGACGGAAGAAACCGAGGCTGCCGGGACTGTCGCGGCTCGAGGTCGTGCGTCCTTTGAAGGCCGAGCGGGGACGGACGGCGTCGGTGGACCTCACGCGAACGGCCGGCCCCGGCTCCTACACGGTGACGCTCTTCGCCTCGCGTGTCGAAGATCCCGTCGCGGTCGACCGAGATAATCGGTACGTGCTGCTCAATCGCGACCGGGCCTCGACCAACGCCGGCGTCGAGCTGCTGGCCGCCGTGCGTCATGGACCATTTTCGGCCACATCTACCTACGCCTACGTCCGATCGCGTGAAGAGTCTCGCGGGCAGATGCAGGAGTCTCCCCTGACGCCCGAGCACAGCGCCGGGCTGGTTGGCATATGGGAGCCCAGAGGCGCAAGAAGACACGTCCATCAGGAAGTGCTCCAGCTCCATCCGGGACAACAAGTGGAACATCCGCGCCGGATTGCTTGGGAGAGAGTTCCGGCCACGGCAGACTACCCGGCAGTTCTGCCCGCCAAAGGATCCGTTCAGCCCATCTGTACGATCTGCGCCCCGCCGTCGTTTTATTTCCTGAGCGAGCCAGTCCAGACAGGCCCGACAATGCTCGAGCTGCTACCTCGTGAGGACACCGCTATGTGGTCCAACACATCCGCTCCATCGCCAGACGACTCAATCAGCGAGACGAAGATCTACAAGAAGCGTGACAGGACGAAGGGCTACTCGACGAGGCGGAAGAACGAACGGGACCTGAAGCTGGATTATTTCGCGCACGTCGTCGCCGATCTGCATCGCATGCCGAGGCGCCTCCGGGAGGAGGTCGCCAACGAGCTCCCGGCGGGCATCGCGAAGTTCGTGGAGCAGGTCGATACCGACTGCGAAGTGGATTGGGAGGACGAAGAAAGGCTGGACTGGGCCGAGATCGCGACGCTGGAAGACAAGATCCTGGCGCGAGACGACGACGGGTCGCTGCGGCGCCGGGCCTGGCAGATCCGTGCGCGGTACGCGCGCCTGGTGGGCGCCGAGCGGTTGCAGGCCTACCTCGCCAGTGGACCACCGGACGAGAAAGACCCCAGAGTGGATGTCGAGGATCTGCGCGCAGACCTGCGCCGGGTGCTGGCCGCCACGCACTTCACCTACAACATCGCGCTGGTGCGCGAGAACAACCGCCGGCGCGTGCTCAAGAGGCTCCTGATTTGGACACTTCTCTTCTGCGTGCCCCTTCTGGCCCTAGCCGCATGGTTGATCGGTTTCTCGCACCTGAAGCTGGCCGGAGTAATGTCGGTCGTCTTGTTCTTCGGGTGCCTGGGGGCCTACGTCAGCATCCAACGCCGGTTGCAGAGCACCTCGGACGGCGGCGATCCGGTGATCGGTGTCCTCGCGATCCTGGAGTTCAACAGTGTCCTCCACTTCCCGCTCATTGGCGGTGGCGTGTTCGCGGTGATCCTGTATTTCTTGCTCGCCGCGAAGCTGATGGAGGGCACGCTCTTTCCAGATCTCGCCACGGGCGTACCCACGGACATCGGGAACTGGGCGAAACTGTTCATCTGGTCCTTCATCGCCGGCTTCGCCGAGCGACTCGTGCCCGACACCCTCGACCGGCTGGTGAACCAGGCGCAACGTGCCACGACGGAAAACTCCGTTGCGACGACGACCGGCACCGTTTCCTCCCAACGCACGATCGCGGCGACGCCGACGCCCGCCGCCAACATCGCCAAGCGAGCGGCCGACTTCCAGGCGAAGGCGCCGACACCCCCGCCCGTCTGAACCGGGCTGACGAGGAGGCACCATGCCGCGAATTGACGAGATTGCACTCGACACCGCACAAAGCCCACCAACGGTGGAAATCATCTTTGGCCAGGCGCATGTCGGCAACTATAGATTCTTCCTCTGGGACGCCACCGGGCACAACCCGCGGGAGCTCGCGCGTGGCACCAATGCCGACGACATCGTGGACGCCTTCGACATCGGCGTCCCCGTGGCAGCGCTGGACGCGCAGATCCTAAGCTTCGAGGGCATCGTTCAGGCGGCCGACGTCCGGCCGGGCAACGTGTACAGCGTGACGGTGACCGTGCGACAGGCGGGCGCCGTGTGTCCAGGCGGCGTCATCCAGGAAACCGGCACCTTCGAAGACGTGAAAGCGCTCGTCGGCTTCCGGAAGTTCAGGACGACATGAGCGCGCGTCCATGGGCCGTCGTGCCGCTTTGCCTCTGGCTCGCGGCTCCCGTCGCTCACGCACAGCCGGCGCAGCTTCCATCCACGTTCACGCTCCGTGACGGCACGGTCGACTTGGCAGTGCCGGAGTCGCCGGCCTTCGGCGCGCTCGGGCTGACGCCGGAGGAGGTGAGTCGGCCGACGACGGTGCGCGAGCTGGCGACGTCGTTCCTGAACGGGATCGATCGGAATGGCAACTTTCAGACGGGCGTGGCTATCGACACCGCCCCGTACATGCTGCTGGCCGGACCGAAGATCACGCTGAGCGACTACCAGACCGGGCCGTACCTGACGAGGTTCCTCGCGCGTTGGCAGGCGTCGTTCGCCTCGACCAAGGGCAGCGGAGCGGACGACCCCTCCGCGAAGCTCGCGCTGGGCATGCGCTTCACGGTCTTCGATCGTGGGGATCCGCGCATGGATACAGTGCTCGTGGCCTGTCTGGCCCGCGAGGGACAGCGCGTGCTGAATACCTCCGCGCCAATCCCACCCTTCGCCTCCGACGAGGAGAAGGCCATCCTCCTGAAGCAGCGCGAGGACCAGACTCGCATCGGCGTGAAGCCGTGTCGCGAAGCGGCCGCGCGGCGGCGGTGGAATCGCTCCGCCTGGATTGCGGGCCTGGCACCGACCTGGACCAGCGCCGACGGCAGCACCGCGGAGATCGACTACAGCGGCACTGCGGTCTGGACCTCGATGGGCTACGGATTCGAGCGCGTGCCCGTGCTTCAGGATCACGCGATGCTGGCGTTCTACCTCAAGGGCCGCACCGGGGAGATCGTTCCCGACGCGTTTGAGGGTGGGGCCTTCGTCACCCAGGACAACGTCACCACGGGCGTGCGCTTCCTCGTTGGATCGCCCTCTTCGCAATTCAACCTGGAGATGCTGTGGCTCGACAACGATCGCCCGGACGGGCGCAAGGATCAGTACCTGGAACCTCGGCATCGGCTTCGAGCAGCGCCTGGTCGACAACACCTGGCTGAACCTGTCGTTCGGCCGTCAGCTGGCGCGGGACGGCACGTCGGGCGAGCTCTCCGTCGTAGGTGCATTCAACTGGGGGCTCGGGGCAAAGTAGGCACCCGCTCCGGCGCGCCCGGGCACACGGACGAAAAGTGCCTGGTCATCGCATCTTCGCCAGAGCCGTCAGCACGGTGTCGCCGCAGCCGCCCCGGTGGGCGTTGGCGTGGCCTCTATCGACAGGGCCGCGTGCACGCTGCGCATGATCTGCTTCGTGTTCTCGACCTGGGCGAACGTCCGCGGGTTCACCTGCGGTCCCGTTGACCACATTGCACGGTACGAGTCGGCCCAACGCGCTGTCCACGCCTCAGGTGGTGCGGCGGCGGCATCCGCGCGGCGAACCACGGCGTGCAGCGCCAGGGCGATGCGGTCTCGCCCCAGACAAGAACCGAGTTCACGGCATCGATCTTCGCACGCACGGCGGCCAGCAGCCGCGTGTCGGTGCCGGCCCCGAGCTTCGCGTTGCGCGGGAGAAACCTCAGCGTGTCGGCCGCGTGCCCGAACACTGCGGGGGGTCAGGTGGCATGTGGGAGCCCGAAGGCGAGGGCCGTACCGGCGACGATTACCGCCGTGGTCCGGCAGTGCTGCGTCACCAGCTGCGGTCACCGCCCGGTCGATGACCTCCGTCAAATCTGGTAGCCTACGGCCGGAGAAAACCCACCATGAAGCACCCGGCGTCGCTCGCGTCCCGGCTGGCCGTGTCCCTCACTGTCCTCATCCTGCTCCTTGCTGCCTCACGGGCCTACGTCTCGACCCAGACGCCGGCGGCCAAGCCGCCCACCTTCGATCGGGAATACGTCCTCGAGACGACGATGCTCGGATACCGCGGCGTCGGTGGCGAGATCGACGGTGTCCGCAACCCGACGCTGTGGGCGCGCACGGGCGAATCGGTGCGCATAACCATCGTCAACGGCGAGCTGATGGTTCACGACATCGCGCTCGAAAGCCTGAACATCAAGAGCCCGCAGATTCTCGACAAGGCGGCCCGGGCCAACATCACCTTCACGGCGACCAAGAGCGACATCTATTACTGCTCGGTTCCCGGCCACCGATTGGCAGGCATGGAAGGCCGAATCGACGTCTCCGACGAACCGCGGGTGACCTCGGAGGGCGTTCCCGCGATGGCGGACGGACGCGTGCTGAATCTCGACTTCGAGAGCGGCACCATGGACGACTGGACCGCGACCGGCGATGCGTTCGCGCTCGTGAAGGGCGACGTCGTTCCCGGGCAAGGTCCCGACAAGAAAGGCGGGAAGGCGAGCGGGTACTGGGTCAGCAGCAACACGGGCGGAGGCGCGCGGAAGGGCACGCTCACGTCGGTTCCGTTCCGGGTCACGCAGCCCTATGCCAGCTTTCTCGTGTCCGGCGGCGCGTTCACGAGCACGCGCGTCGACCTGCTCCTCGCGCCGGTTCCCAGTCAGGGTGACAATTCGGACCCGAACGTCATCTTCACGATCTCCGGCGCCAACAACCCCGCGTTGCGCCCGGTCGTTGTCGACCTCAAGTCCTTCGTGGGCCGCCACGTCATGATTCGCCTGGTGGACGACGAGACAGGGCAAACGGTGGCCGCATACCTCAAAGAGAGCCCGTGGGCGCACATCAACTTCGATCACTTCCGCTTCTACGACACTCGACCGTTCTTCCCCACCGAGATCACTTCGTCGGAAATCAACACGCTGCCGCCGATGGACCCGATCCGGTATGCCGGTCTCTCGGCAGCGGACGCCGCGAAGGCGATGACCGTGCCCAAGGGTTTCACGGTCAAGCTTGCCGCCTCCGAGCCTGACGTCATTCGCCCCATTGGCTTCGCGCTCGACGATCGCGGGCGCCTCTGGGTGGCCGAGGCGCATACCTATCCGATGCGCGCGCCCGAGGGGCAGGGACGGGATCGCATCCTGATCTTCGAGGACACCAACGGCGACGGGCGCCTCGACAGCCGGAAGGTCTTCATCGAAGGCCTGAACCTCATCAGCGGCATCGAAGTGGGCTTCGGCGGCGTGTGGGTCGGCGCCGCGCCCTATCTGATGTTCATTCCGGTCAAGGCAGGCACCGACGTGCCGGCCGGTCCGCCGCAAGTCCTGCTCGACGGCTGGGGCTACCAGGACACCCACGAGATGCTCAACACGTTCACGTGGGGACCCGACGGATGGCTCTACGGCACGCACGGCGTCTTCACCCACTCGAACGTCGGCAAGCCCGGTGCGCCCGACGCCGAGCGCACGCGCCTCAACGGCGCGATCTGGCGCTTCCACCCGACGAAGCACATCTTCGAGGTTTTCGCCGAGGGCACGAGCAACCCGTGGGGCCTCGACTTCAACGACTACGGGCATGCCTTCACGACCGCCTGCGTCATCGAACACCTCTATAACATCGTGCAGGGCGCGCGATACAAGCGGCAGGCCGGCAAGCACTTCAATCCCTACATCTACGACGACATCAAGACCGCCGCCGATCACGTCCACTGGGTCGGGCGCCAGGGACCGCATGCCGGCAACAGCCGGTCGGCGTCGGCGGGCGGCGGTCACGCGCACGCCGGGGCGATGATCTATCTCGGCGGCGACACCTGGCCGAGCGAGTACCGCCAATCGATCTTCATGAACAACATCCACGGCAGCCGCGCCAATACGGATCTGCTGCAGCGGAAGGGTTCGGGGTATGTCGCCACGCACGGCCCCGACTTCCTGCTGGCCAACGACTCGTGGAGCCAGATGCTCAACTTCCGCTACGGCCCCGATGGCGGCGTCTACGCCATCGACTGGTACGACAAGAACCAGTGCCACAGCAGCAATCCCGAGCTCCATCAGAAGTCGCTCGGACGCATCTTCAAGATCAACAACGTCAACGACAAGTGGGTCAAGGTCGATCTCCAGAAATTGTCGTCGGACAAGCTCGTCGAGCTGCAGCTCAATCGCAACGACTGGTACGTGCGGCACGCACGCCGCATCCTGCAGGAGCGCGGCCCCGACCCGGCAGTGCACGCGGCCCTCAAGCGCATCCTGCGCGAGAACCCCGACGTGACGCGCAAGCTCCGCGCGCTCTGGGCGCTGCACGTGACCAACGGCTTGACCGAGCCGGAGCTGCTGGACCTCTTCAACAACGACAGCGAGTACGTCCGCAGCTGGGCCGTCTACCTGACGGTCGCATTCAAGGAGGCGTCGCCGGAGGCGATCCGGCGGTTCGCGCAGCTCGCGAAGACCGACACCTCGGCGCTCGTACGGCTCTACGTGGCGAGCGCGCTTCAACGCGTCGCGGTTGACCAGCGGTGGGACGCCCTGACCGGTCTCTACGCGCACAAAGAGGATGCCGACGATCAGAACCAGCCGCTGATGGTGTGGTACGCCGCCGAACCGGTGGTGCCGCTCGACATGCCCCGCGCGCTGGCCCTGGCCGCCGGTTCGCCGCTGCCGCGGCTGTTCACGTTTACGGTGCAGCGCATCTCGGCGGTCGGTACAGACGACGCGCTGCGCGTGCTGACGGAGCGACTGGGCCGCACGGCCGACCAGGCGCAGCGGCTCGATCTCGTCGACGGCATCACGCAAATCGTCGGAAAGCGCTGATGACCCACCGCGGCTCGTCGCGCCAGCGCTATCGGGAGTTCGTCCAGAAGTACAAGCGCCGGGAACTGGACGAACCCACCGAGGGCGGCGACGCGTCGAGCGGGGAATCCCGGCGCCCCGCCCGCGGCAAACGCCGCGAATACCTACGCGACTACCTGCGCTGGCTGTGGCCGCATCGCTACGCGGTCGGCGCCGTCTTCGTGCTCGCGCTCGTGAGTGCGGGACTCGAGATGATCGAGCCGCTGTTCATGCGGTTCATCGTCGATCGCGTGCTCCTGAACCCGGCGCTCGACCAGCCGTCGCGGCTGTCGCGGCTCCATCTGACCGGCGCCGCGTTTGTCGGCGTGGTCATCCTCTCCAACCTGGCCCGCGTCCTCAAGGACTACCGCCAGCGGCTGCTGAACGTGCGGGTGATGCTGACGCTCCGGCGGTCGCTCTTCGACCGGCTCCTCCACCTGCCGCTGCCGAAGCTGTGGGACATGAAGACCGGCGGCATCCTCTCGCGGCTCACCGGCGACGTCGAGACGACGACCGGGCTGCTGCAGATGGCGGTGGTCTCGCCGTCGGTCTCGCTCGTCCGGCTGATCATCGCCGTCACGGTCCTGCTGCTGCTGAACTGGCGGCTGGCGCTGACGGCTCTCGCCATCATCCCCGGCGTGATGACGATCAGCTTCGCGTTCTCGCGCCGCATCCGGCCGATCTACCGAACGGTGCGCAAGGACATCGAAATCGTGGACGGCCGCGTAGGAGAGACGTTCTCCGGCATCCGCGTCGTCCGGGCCTTTGCGCGCGAGACGCGCGAGCTGCGCGACTACATGCTCGGACGGCAGACGGTCCTGCGCAAGGAGCTCTTCGCGCACCGTCGCGAGCTGCTCGTGTGGACGTCATGGGGCATGCTCTCGGCGGCGGTCAACGTCGTGATCGTGTGGTACGGCGGCTTCCTGAACGTCGTCGGCCGCGCCTCGATCGGCGACATCATGGCGTTCCAGTGGTACACGTTCCTCCTGATGAACCCCGTCTGGAGCATCGTCAACTCCTTTTCCGAGCTCCAGCGCTCGCTCGCGGCGATGGAGCGCGTCTTCGAAGTGCTGGGCATGGAAAGCGACAAACCCGACCGTCCGGATGCGCGTAACGCGCCGGAGGTCGTCCACGAAATCCGCTTCGAGAACGTCGAGTTCGAGTACCGAGAGGGGAAACCCGTCGTGCGCGACTTCAATGTCGTGGTCCCGGGCGGGACAGCGGTCGCGCTGGTGGGCCGGAGCGGCGCGGGCAAAACGACGGTCACCGACCTCGTCGCCCGGTTCCACGACCCGACGAAGGGGCGCATCCTGGTCAACGGATCGGACATCCGGGATTTCCGGCTGAGCACCTACCGTGACCTCCTCGCCACCGTCCAGCAGGACGTCTTCCTCTTCGACGGCTCGGTGCGCGACAACATCGCCTACGGGCGGCACGACGCCACCGCCGCCGAGATCGAGGACGCCGCCCGGCGCGCGAACGCCCACGAGTTCATCGTCAGGCTGCCCGAGCAGTACGAGACGTTCATCGGCGAACGCGGCGTGAAGCTCTCTGGCGGGCAGTGCCAGCGCCTCGCGATCGCCAGAGCCATTCTGGCTTCCCCGCAGATCCTGATCCTCGACGAGGCAACGAGCAACCTGGATACGGAAAGCGAGCAGCTCATCCAGGCCTCGATGGCTACACTGCTCGCGGGCCGGACGACGTTCGTCATCGCGCACCGGTTGTCGACAATCCGCCGCGCCAACCTGATTCTGCTGATGGAGGACGGGCGGATCGTCGAACGCGGGACGCACGAGGAGCTCATGAGCGCCCGCGGCGCCTACCATGGGATGGTCGTGCGCCAGATGGAGTCAGCGGTCGAGACCGGCGAAGCGCTGTGGCGGTGAGCGCTGTCGAGGAGGCGGCGGAGGCAACGGGCTCAACACGAAGGACCGAAGTCAACGAAGACGAACGAAGGCTGTCGAGGTGCACTGCGTGCGCGCCGGCCGTTGGCCGGCGCCGGGGTGACGCCGAGTCACCCCAGCCGCGCGCAGCGCGGCGCAAGCAGTCGTGTCTGCTGCTGATTCCCCGGATCTCTCCGTTCGTCTCCGTTCGCTTCGTTTCTCCGTGTTGAACCCGTTACCTCCGTCCCCTCCGACATCCCCTCCAACTACGGCACACTGCCGCAACGTCGATGTTGCCTGCGACGCCGTTCGCTGTTAACCGGATGAGCACAGTCGACGTAGTACGGATGTGCGATTCACACCGCGACCGATTCGGTCGACGGCGGTTGAACAAGCCAACCCGACCGTACCAATCGACGTCACGGGAAGTAGAATGGCCGCGCAGCGGGGGGAAAGCGCCGGTGTGCACTACCCATCGCGGCCCCAATCCGTCCGTCCCGCGGCTTCCGGAGGAACAATGTTGAAAGACCTGCGTCACGCCGTCCGCCTGTTGTGGCAGTCCAAAGGGTGGACGACCGTGGTCGTGCTGTCGCTGGCGCTCGGCATCGGCGCCAACACCGCCATTTTCAGCGCGGTGAACGCCAGACTGCTGACCTCCCTGCCCGTCCAGAAGCCCGAGGAGCTCGTGCGGTTTCGCTACGCCGGGCGCAACGACATGGTGACGAGCTCGAGCGGCTACGGCTCCTTGAACAAAACACCCGACGGCAAGGACGTGCGCGCGACGTTCTCCTATCCGATGTACCAGCAGTTTGTCGCCGACAACCGCTCGATGACGGACCTCGTGGCCTGCGCGCCGTTCGGCCGCGTGAATCTCTTCGTCGATGGGCAGTCGGAGATCGCGGAAGCGTTCATCTCGTCGGGCAACTATCATCAGTTGCTCGGCGTGACCGCGCGCATCGGCCGCACCCTCCTGCCCGAGGACGACCGCCCCACCGCGCCGCCGGTCGCGGTCATCAGCTCCAAGTACTGGCACTCGCGGTTCGGCACCGATCCCGCGGTCGTCGGCAAGGCCGTCAAGGTCAACAACGTGCCGATCACCATCGTCGGCGTCATCGTCCCGACCTTCAGCGGTGTCCAACAGCCGGTTGCCAACCCGCCGGACATTTCTCTGCCGCTCTCCCTTGACCCGCAGCTCAATACCGGCCCTGCGACCGGCCCGCCCCGGCTGAGTCAACCGACCTATTGGTGGCTGCAGGTGTTGGGCCGACTGAAGCCGGGGAGCAGCCCGGCACAGGCCCAGGGCAACCTCGAGGGCGTGTTTCAGCAGACGGCGCGCAGCGGCCTCGATGCGTATCTCAAGTCGCTCCCCGACGAGGAGCGGTCGCGTTCGTACAACAGGTCACGCACGGAAGTTCCGCGGCTCATGGTCGAGCCGGGCGGTCGTGGGATGTACGATGTGTCCACCAACGAATTACGATCGGTCACGATCCTGGCAGTGGTCGTCGGGCTCGTCCTCCTGATCGTCTGCGCCAACGTCGCGAACCTGCTGCTCTCGCGCGCGACGACGAGACAGAAAGAGCTGTCGGTGCGGCTGTCGCTCGGCGCCACCCGCTGGCGGCTGGTGCGCCAGCTCCTGACCGAGAGCCTGCTGCTGTCGGCACTCGGCGGCGCGCTGGGCATCGTCGTCGGCTACTGGGGTAAACAGCTGCTGCCTGGGGCTGCAGACATCCCCCGCCCGTTCGACTGGCGCGTGCTCGCCTTCGTGCTGGCGGTCAGCGGGATGACCGGGCTGCTCTTCGGGATCCTGCCGGCGCTGCGCGGCACGGGAATGAACGTCAACGCGGCGCTCAAGGAAACGGGCCGCGGCGTCGTCGGCTCACGCAGCTGGGCGAGCAAAATCCTCCTCGCGGTGCAGGTCGCGATCTCGCTCGTGCTCCTGGTCGGCGCCGGCCTGTTCCTGCGGACGCTCACCAACCTCCGCCACGTGGACATCGGATTCAACCCGCAGAACCTCCTGCTCTTCCGCGTCAACCCGCAGCTCAACCGCTACGACGAGAAGAAGACCGCCGCGCTCTACCGCGAGATGCTCGAACGGCTCGGCAGCGTCCCCGGCGTGTCGGCCGTCGCGTTGTCCGCTCCGGCGCTCCTCTCGGGCAGCGTCAACGGCACCAGCATCTTCGTGCACGGCCGCACCTACGCGCCCGACGTCCGCGATCGCGACAACAACATCAACCGCCTCGTGGTGTCGCCGAACTTCTTCGACGTCATGGGCATTCCGGTCCTGGCCGGGCGCGGTTTCACCGATCGCGACACCGACGCGGCGCCGAAAGTGGTGATGATCAACCAGGCGGCCGTGAAGAAGTACTTCCCGAACGAGAACCCGATCGGGCAGCGGATGGGCGGCAATCTCGAAAATGCCGGGCAGATGGAGATCGTCGGCATCCTCCGTGACGTCAAGTACAACAGCGTCCGCGACGCGGCGCCGCCGACGATGTTCGTGCCCTACATGCAGACGCGCGTCGGCAACGCGGTCTTCGAGGTGCGGACGCGGAGCGCACCGGCAGCCGTCACCGGCGCGGTCCGCGAGGCCGTCCGGCAGATCGACCAGAACCTGCCGGTGATGGACGTCTCGACGCAGCTCGAACAGGTCGAGATGCGGTTCCAGCAGGAAAAGTTCTTCGCGCAGGCGTACACGCTCTTCGGCGTGGTGGCGCTCCTGCTGGCCGCGCTCGGCCTCTTCGGCCTGATGTCCTACAACGTCGCGCGCCGCACCAACGAAATCGGGATCCGCATGGCGCTCGGGGCGCAGCGTCAGGACGTGCTACGCCTCGTGATGCGCGAGTCGATGCTCCTCGTGATCATCGGCATCGGCGCCGGCCTGGCGCTCGCGCTCTTCGCAGGCCGCTTTGTCGCCACACTGCTCTACGACGTGCCACCCACCGACGCATTGGCGCTCGCGCTCGCGATCCTCGTCATGATCGCCGTCTCCGCCGTCGCCGGCTACATCCCAGCGCGCCGGGCGTCGCGGGTCGATCCCATGGTGGCGCTGCACTATGAGTAGTGCACGGCGGTCATCGACGGAACGCAAAATAAGCCGGTACAGACGGGACGCGGATCACTCTTCGGTGATGTCCTCATGTTGAAGGTCCGGTTTTGTATCCATGCCGACCACATAGCAACACGCTCACCGACCGAGAAACCCCAGTAAACGGGCATCTCCGTCCGACAGGTTGCAATTGCCGCACGATTCCCCAGCCGCAAAGCTGGCAGTTTCTGCGACCGCCGATACGAGTCTCGTGGCCGCGAGAAAGACCGACGACGCGCGTCCCGTGAAGCTATCCGCATGATCCGCGTCCTGTGACGCACGACTGGCCACCGAACAGGGTCCTTGCGTAAAAATCCACACAGCCGTGGAAAGTTCCGCTAGTCTTGTACCTCTACACTCATGAATCTCTAGCGTTTTCAACATCTTAGACCTTGGTACCGTTGCTGCACAGCCGATGCGCATGCCTGCTCCAACTATCCTCGTCGTCGACGATGAAGCCCTGATCCGGTGGTCGCTGACCGAACGCTTCAAGGGCGAGGGCTACCAGGTGCTCGAAGCCGGCACGGGTGCCCGCGCACTTGAGCAGCTCGCCGAGGGGGTCGACCTCGTCCTGCTCGACTACAAGCTGCCGGATACCGACGGCGTGTCGGTCCTGCGCAAGATCAAGGAGTACGACCCGGACATCCTCGTGATCCTCCTCACCGCGTTCGCGACGGTCGAAACGGCCGTCGAAGCGATGAAGATTGGCGCCTATCACTTCGCGAACAAGCCCTTCAACCTCGACGACGTGGTGGCGACAGTGGGTCGGGCGCTCGAAACGACGCGGCTGCGCCGCGAAGTGCGTCAGTTGCGTTTGAAAGAAGCCCGCCCGTTCAGCCTGAACAACATCGTCGGCGGCTCGGACCAAATCGCGGCGCTTCGCAACCTCGTCGCCAAGGTCGCGACGAGTCCGGCGTCCACGGTGCTGCTCACGGGCGAGAGCGGAACGGGCAAGGATCTCGTGGCGAAGGTCCTGCACTACTCGAGCGATCGCGCGAACCGCCCGTTCATGAACATCACGTGTTCGGCCCTGCCCGAAACGCTGCTCGAGAGCGAGCTCTTCGGGCACGAGCGCGGCGCCTTCACCGATGCGCGCGCGCAGAAACGCGGCATGCTCGAAACCGCCGACGGCGGCACGGTGTTCCTCGACGAGATTGCCGAGATGGTGCCGGCCCTGCAGGCCAAGCTGCTGCGATTCCTGGAAGAGAAGGCCTTCAAGCGCGTCGGCGCGTCGACCGACGTCCGCGTCGATGTTCGCGTCATCGCGGCGACGAACCGCAATCTCGAGGAAGAAGTCGCCAAGGGACGCTTCCGCCACGACCTGTTCTACCGGTTGAACGTCCTCCCGATTGCGCTGCCGCCGCTCAGGAGTCACGTCGAGGACATTCCGGTCCTGGCCGCGTTCTTCGTCGACGGCTTCAACCGCGAGTTCCGCAAGAGCGTGCTCGGCGCCACGCCCGCCAGCGTGCGGCTCCTCCAGTCGTACGGGTGGCCGGGCAACGTGCGCGAGCTCAGGAACGTCATCGAGCGCGCGATGCTGCTCTGCGAGACCGACCGGCTCGAACCCTCGGACTTCGCCGCGCTCCGCACGTCGGTCATCGCAGGCGACGGGTTCGAGCTGCCCGCCAACGGCCTCGACCTCGAGCAGGTGGAGCGGCAGTTCGTGGTGCAGGCGCTGAAACGCAGCGGCGGGAACCAGACCAAGGCGGCGACGCTGCTCGGCCTCAATCGCGATCAGATTCGCTACCGCATAGAGAAGTTCGGGCTCTCGGTGCAGCACCACGAGAAAGTCTGAAGCGGGAAGTCTGAAGTGGGGGAAGTAAGAAGTTGGAAGGAGGAAGCGAAGCGGGAAGCTGCAAGCGAAGCGGGAAGGTGGAAGCTGGAAGCGTGAAGGGTGAGGGTGACATGACGCCGCGCAACTCGGTTCTCTGCCCGGTCGACTTCTCCGACGCGTCGCGGGGCGCGCTGCGGTATGCCGCCGTCGTGGCCAACCACCTCGAGGCGGAGCTCACCGTGCTGACGGTGACCGATCCACTGCTGACCGAGGCGGCCGAGCTGAGCGCATCCGTCGAGCATTTGCCGGAGGCCATCAACAAAGAGCTGCAGCGCTTCACGCAGAAGACGTTCGAGGGAGCGGTGACTCCGGATGCGGTTCGGCTCGAAGTCACGACCGGCAAGCCGGCGGTCGAGATCCTGCGCGTCGCCAAGGCCCGGCCGGCCAACCTCATCGTGATGAGCACGCACGGGCTGACCGGCGTTCGGAAGCTGTTCTTTGGCTCGACGACCGAGCGCGTGCTGCGCGAGACGACGGTTCCGGTGCTGTTGACACCGGCGCATGATCATGGACCCGCGCGACCCGATGACG
This sequence comes from uncultured Acidobacteriota bacterium, assembly GCA_963776315.1. GTDB lineage: Bacteria > Acidobacteriota > Vicinamibacteria > Vicinamibacterales > 2-12-FULL-66-21 > DATBJJ01. The sequence goes on along the minus strand of CAVZMJ010000012.1, from coordinate 436,943 downwards.
TGAAGAAGGCGGTCAAGCGGATCCTCGTACCCGTGGACCTCAGTCCGGCGACGCTCGACCAGGTGGGCTCGGCGAAGAACGTGGCCACGGTACTCGACGTGCCGGTGCTGCTGACCTTCGTCGTCCAGCCCGTGCACTTCGCGGTGTCCGGCCTGCCCCACATGCCGAACCTCGAAGTCGAGCGCCGGTACCGAGCCGAACGATCGCTCGCCGAGCTTGCGCTCTGCATCCCGCCCACCCTGCGGTCGGAGGCCCTGGTCGCGTATGGCGATCCGGCGGAGGAAATCGCCAAGGTGGCGCGTGACCGCGACGCCGGGCTCATCGTGATCGGCCTGCACGCCTCGTCCCTGCTCGGGCCGCGGATGGGATCGGTGACCTACCGGGTCCTCTGCCTCACGAGCACGCTCGTTCTCGCGCTACCGCCGGGGAAGAAAGTTTGAACCGACTCCCTACTTCCCACGTCCGCACTTCAGACTTCAAACGTCAGACTTCGAACTTACCGCCCGGTACACCTTGAGCCCCTGCCCCGCGAGCGCGGGAATCGACGCGAGCACGGCCACCACCAGCCATTCAAGGGGATCGAGCGGCGTCACGCGCAGGATGCGCGCCAGAGGATCGATGACGGCCGCGGCCAGCTGCAGGAGGACGGCCAGACCTGCGCCCGCAAGCGCGTAGGGATTGGCCAGCGCACGCTCGAGCCGCAGCACCGGGCCGCGGCTCCGCGCGTTTCCGAGGTGCGCAATCTGCGCCAGCGCCAGCGTCATGAACGCCATCGTCGGCGCGCGATCCGGGGCACGGCCGAGCGCCCACACGAACGCCACGAGCGTGGACAGGGTGATGAGCCCACCGAATGCCAGCACGTTGGTCAGAAAGCCGCGCGAGAGGATGGCTTCCTGCGGGTCCTGTGGCGGGCGGCGCATGATGTCCGGATCTCCCGGCTCCATCGCGAGCGCCAGCGCGGGGAACGTGTCGGTCACCATGTTGAGCCACAGCAGCTGCAACGGGGCAAGCGGCAGCGGCAGCGCCGCCAGCCCGGCCACCAGCAGCACCAGCACTTCGGCGACGTTGCAGCTGAAGAGATAGAAGACGAACTTGCGGATGTTGTCGAAGATCACGCGGCCCTCTTCGACGGCCGCCGCCACCGTCTCGAAGCGATCGTCCTGCAGCACGATCGCGGCGGCCTCCTTGGCGACGTCAGTACCGCGGATCCCCATCGCCACGCCGACGTTCGCCTTCTTCAGCGCCGCAGCATCGTTGATCCCGTCGCCGAGCATCGCGACAATCTCACCGCGGGCCTGGAGCGACTGCACGATGATGAGCTTGTGCTCCGGCGTCACCCTGCTGAACGCCTGGGTCTGCCCGATCGTCCGATCGCGATCGGCATCGGTCAGCGCATCGAGCTCACGGCCGTCCAGGCTGCGATCGCCTGGACCGAGGACGCCCAGATCGCGGCCCACCGCTTCCGCCGTGAGCCGCTGATCGCCGGTGAGCATCAACGTGCGGAGGCCCGCGGCGCGCAACCGCGCGATCGTCTCCTTGACGCCGGCGGCCGGCGGATCGGCGAGTCCCAGGAACCCGACAAACGCCAACCCGCGCAGCGCGTCTTCCGACGGCGTGCTCACCTCGCCCGCGCATACGGCCAGCACGCGCAGGCCGCGCGCCGCGAGCCCGTCGTTCACCGCCACGAGCCCCGCGCGTTGCTCCGCGTCGAGCGCGCTCATCTCGAGGATGCGTCGGGGCGCCCCCTTCGCAAACGCCGTCACCCGCCCGTCCACGTCGTGGAAGGACGCCATGAATTTCCGCTCGCTCGAGAACGGCACGACGCCCACGACCGGTGACGTATCGGCGAGATGCGCTCGATCGAGGCCGATGCGGTCGACGGCGTGCAGCACGGCGGCGTCCACCGGATCGACGAGCGGGCCTGCGATCCTCGGTCCGTCGGCCGCGTCGGCACCCTCGGTCGCTATCGATGCCTGCTGGCGGCTGGCAAGGGCGGCCGTCCGAAGCACGCGCTCCAGATGCGCGTCGGTGACGATCGGCTCGGCGAGCATGTCGATCTCGCGTCCCGCCGTCCACACGCGCACGACGGTCATCTCGCCTGACGTCAGCGTTTTCGTCTTGTCCGTGCAGACGATCGTCGTCGACCCCAGTGTCTCGACGGCGGGCAGCCGGCGGACGAGCGCGTGCCGCCTCGCCATCCGCCGCATGCCGACCGCGAGCGCGATTGTCGCGACGGCCGGCAGCGCCTCGGGCACGGCCGCCACCGCGAGCGCAATCCCGGTCTCGACCACCAGCCCGATGGGAACGCCCTGCAGCAAGCCGAGGATCGAGACGACTCCGGCGACGCCGAGGGTCAGCCACACCAGCCGGTGCCCGAGCGCGTCCAGACGGCGCTCGAGCGGCGTGCGCTCTTCCTGCACCGATCCCACGAGCGTGCCGATACGGCCGACCTCTGTCTGCGCTCCGGTCGCAATCACGACGGCGCGGCCGGTTCCGGCAGCAACGGTCGTGGCCTTGTAGACAAGGTTGTTCCGCTCAGCCAGCGGCGGGTTGTCTTCGAGCACCACGTCGGCGCGTTTGGAGATCGGCAGCGATTCTCCCGTGAGCGCCGCTTCCGCGATGCGGAGGTCCACCGTCGAGACGAGCCGCGCGTCCGCCGGCACGCGGTGTCCCGCGCTCACCTCGATGATGTCGCCGGGCACGAGCGTCTGCGCGTCGATGAGCCGCAGCTGCCCCTGCCGGACGACCGACGCGCGCGGCGTGTCCAGCTCGAGCAGCGCCTCCATGGCGCGTCGGGCGCGCCATTCCGTCAGAAAGCCGATGAGCGTGTTGATGACGAGGACCGCGGCGATCGCGCCGGCTTCGAGCCGGTCGCCGAGGATCAGGGAAATGACCGCGGCCACCATGAGGAGGATGACCACCACTCCCGTGAGCTGGTCGCGAAGGATGGCGAGCGCGGAGACAGGAGGCGGAGGCGACAACCGGTTCGGCCCATAGCGCGCCAGCCGCGTCGCCGCCTCGGCATCGGACAGTCCCAGGCGATCGGTCCCGGCGGCGGCGAGCGCGGCATCGATAGACAGCGCATGCCAGCGCGGACCTGCCGGTTGGCCGGCCGCTTCAGTCACTGGGGACGCTTCGGCATCTCGACCCAGAACCAACCGCGGATCTCCCCTTCCTTGAAGCCCACGGCCCGATCGACCGGGTAGCGATCGTGTAGCACATTTCTGACCGCCGGGCTCAACTTGTCGGCGGGTCCGTGACACCCGGCGCAGATCGCGCGCTCGGCAATCGGACGGAGCACGCCGACCTTGTCGCCGAGATCGACCGCGAAACCGTCGACGCTGCGCGCTTGCTTGCCGGCGTTGTCCTGCACCAGCGCGGCCGCCCACCGCTTCGGCGCGTTCGTCGGATTGCGAAGGCGGTCGCCCGTCCGGCCGGCAGCGATGCCCTCGTTCCTGGCGACACGCTGGGCTACGACCGTTGCGTCGAGATGACAGAAGGCGATCGCGGAATCCGGGCCACCCCGCGACAACGCATCCGTCAGCTCACGCAACACCGAATCGTGCATGGCGACGACGACGAGGTCGGCGCGCGAGATGACCGGCTGAAGCTCGGCTGGCGCCTGGCTCGCTGGCCATGTGGGAAATACCTGACCAGACGGACTTGACGTGAGCTGGGGTTGCGCCCCCAGCGCCGCCGTCAGCATCAGGCTGAAGGTGAGAACCAGGACCCCTGGAAGCGGGCCATGTCGTTGGTGCGAAGTATTTCTGGTCATATGGAAAACTCCCGCGTTACCCGAACCCTGGAATCAGCCAGCTGACGAAGGCGCCGCTGCCGTATGCGGCCAGCGCCACCACGGCGCCAAGCCCCAACATCTCGAGTCCTGCCGCCCACCACTTGTCGATCGTGACCGATGCCCGCAGGGACCCGACGACGAACAGCGCGCCGAAGGTCAGCACGACGGAAGTCCCGAGGCTGCGGCCATCGACCAGCGGCAACACATAAGGCAGCAAGGGGATGGAGCCAGCCGCGAAGAATGCCAGGAATGTCGCCAGCCCATGACGCGCAGGGCTTGCCTCCTCTTCGGGAAGGTCCTGCGCCGCGCGGGCGCTTTCGTTCGACCGGATGCTCAAATAGTTTCCGACCCCCATGGAAAGGCCGTCGGCAAACAGGTTAGCGGCGCCGACGATGAGCACGGCGCGCGGCGATAGGGACCCGCCCGTGACGCCCGCCACGACCGCGAAGGTCGTGATGATGCCGTCGTTGGCGCCATAGACAACGTCGCGGATGTAGTGCCGAGCTATCTGGACGGCTCCGTCGGGCTCCTGGTGAAGGGACAGACGATTCATGCGAGTGGGAGCTTCACGCGCCATGCCAGCACCAGCCCGGCGGCACCGGGGATGCATCGAATCACAGCACGGGAGTGGGACCATGCAGCACGCCACACCGATCTCGGGAAAGATGCTCTTTCTGTACGCGCTCGCGGTGAGCCTGTCGTCGGTGGCGCTGTGCGGCTCCGGCGCGCAGGAGCAGCCGGCACGCGCGCCGCTCGTCGGCGCCGAGTGGGTTCATGTCGTCGTCCTGGGCGAGTCGTGGACCACGGTCGGCGCGCGCGCCGGCGTCTCTCCCGCGGTGCTCGCCGGGCGCAACGGGCGCACGCTCAAATCGCCCCTCAGGGCCGGCGACACGATCGTCATCGACAACCGGCACATCGTTCCGGACAACCCCGTCATGCTCGACGGCGTGGAACTCGGGCTCATCGTGAACGTGCCGCAGCGCCTGCTCTTCTACTTCGGGGATGGCCGGCTGCAGGCGCACTACCCCGTGGCCGTCGGGCGCGCCGACTGGCAGACGCCGCTCGGCGAGTTCACCGTCGCTGTCAAAGAAGAAGACCCCACGTGGGACGTTCCGCTTTCGATTCAGCAGGAGATGCGGCGGGCGGGGAAGAAGGTCGTGACCTCGGTCCCGCCCGGACCGGCCAACCCGCTTGGCCGTTACTGGCTGGGGCTCAGTCTCGGCAGCGTGGGGATACACGGCACCATCGCACCGCTCAGCATCTACAGCTTTGCGACCCACGGCTGTATCAGGCTGCACCCCGACGACATCGACGCGCTCTACCAGCAGGTGGTTGAAGGAGAACGCGGCCGCATCATCTACGAGCCCGTGCTGGTGACCTACGACGGAACCGACGTGTATCTTGAAGTGCACCCCGATCCCTACGACCGCGTGCCCGACTCCTTGCTTCGAGCGCTCGAGCTCCTCGACAACGCCGGCCTCAAGGCGCTGAGCGATCCGGCGGAGGTGGTCCGTGTCGTGCGGCGTGCGGAGGGTCTTGCGGTCCCGGTGACGGCGCTCGAACGGGACAGTGGCTCCCTCTCTCAGCACCCTCGCTGACGGATCGTCAGGACGGGACACTGCGCCTGACGGACCACCTGTTGCGTCGTCGATCCGAAGATGGCGCGGTCCACCGCGGTCCGGCCGGTCACGCCCATGACGATCAACTGCGCCTGTCTCTCTCCGGCGGTCGCCAGTATCTCCTGCCATGCGGTGCCGGTCCGGATCAGTTCGTCGATCGTGCAATAGGCGCGCGCCGCGGTCGGCACGAACTCCCGTAGACGGAAGCGGAGCTGCCGCTCGTACTCTGCCCGAAGCGCCGGCAGGTCTACGCGATCGTAGATGGGAAAATCCTGAGCGGAGAGCGCTTCCGCTACGTGCAGGACCGTGAGGCGTGCATCGGCTTCCTCTGCGAGCGAGACGGCGCACTGCAGCGCCTTCATCGACGGCTCGGAGAACGCCACCGGACACAGGATCCGTTCGATGGTCGGCGGGCCGGTGCCGGTTATGCCCGCCATGTCCCCCATACCATGAGGAGGCACGGACAACACCGCGCATCGCGCCTTGCGAAGGACTTTCTCGGTCACCGACCCCATCACCACGCGATCGAACCCCGAGCGGCCGTGTGTTCCCAGCACGATCAGGTCCGCGGACATCTCGTCGGCAGCCTCGAGAATCTCGCGTGTCGCGGGCCCCGAGCGCACCAGCGGTTCGAGCGACACGTCACCGTGGGGGATCGCATCGCCAAACGTCCTGATCGCCGCGAGCAGCCGCTCGGTATCCGCTGGGGCCAGCACTGCGGCGCCACGGGGAAGGATCCCGATGGGCGGGTCGATGGGCACGTCTGGTCTGGCATCGGCCACGTGCAGGACGGTCACCGATGCGCCGTACCACTGCGCAAGCGCGACGGCGTAGTTCAGGCTGTGTGCGGAAGCCGGCGAGAAGTCCACGGGACAGAGGATCCGCTTGACCTCCACCATGACACTACCCGCGGATGATGGTTCTGCCGGCACGACGTCACTTGAAGCCCGGCGGCGGGCCCTGAAGCGGGCGCAACACGTGGCTCCACCAGTGCGGCGCCTGTGTGGCGGCGGGAACCGGCCTGACGCGGGCGATCTTCTTCGGATCCCGGGCGGCCCGCCGGCCGCTCACGCTCTCGATCTGAATGCGGTAGATCACCGGCGTCCGTATCTCCGAGGCGCGAGTCTTTCCCGCCGCGGGATACCACCAATCGGGGCGATTCTCGAAGAGCGCGTAGGCCCGCTTCCTGGCGGCCTGGTGCGCCGGCGATTTCGTCAGCTCCTCGTAGCGGCCCTTGACGACGACGGTCGTCCAGTTGAACCGGTCGAGGATCTCGTCGAACTCGACGCAGACACGAGGATTCGTGCGCATCCACTGGATCTTCTTGCCGACGGTCGCGAAGCTGTAGAGCGCGTCTTCATAGAAGTCGAAGTAGACCGGAACGATGTACGGCCGGTTGTAGCGGACGCAGGCGAGGCGACCCAGGTTCGTCGCCTGCAGCATCGCCAGACACTCCACAGTCGTCAATTCTCGTATCTGCATCCCGGTTCCTTCCGTGATGGCCGGCCCGACTGCCTCATGACCGCTGCAGCGGGAGAACGACCTCGGCCACGGTCCCTCCGCCCTCGCGGGGACTGAGGCCGACGGTTCCACCCTGCGCCTCCATCAGGCGCTTGACGATCGGAAGACCGAGGCCCGTGCCGCTGCTCTTGGTGGTGAAAAACGGTGCGAAGATTCTGTCGCGAATCTCGTCGGAAATCCCCGCGCCCCGATCCCGCACTTCGATGTGACCGTTCCCCTGGCTGACTGTCATCTCGATCTCGACCGGTTGTCCGTTGGATGCCTGACAGGCGTTGAGCAGCAGGTTGAGCAGCACGGCACGAAGCATATCCGGATCGGCCCGCACGACCACATCGTCGCCGAAGATGGTCACTTGGCAGAGGTCCGGCGCCGATGCCCTGGCGCTCGAGACCGCTTCCGAGATAATGGTGCGCACTTCCAGCGGACGGAGGCGGGGCGGCTGCGGGCGGGCAAACAGGAGGATGTCTTCCACGGTCTTGCTCAGGCCATCGATGCGCTGGATCATCGGGCCGATGATCTCGCGCTCCCGCATGCCTCGCGGGAGGCGGGACTCGAGAATCTGCAGCGAGCCGCGCAGACCCGCGAGCGGATTCCGCACCTCGTGGGCCACCACCGCGGCGAGCTGCCCGAGCTGCGTCAGCGCCTCCTGCTCCCGCAGGCGCGACTCTGCCACCTTCCGCTGCGTGATGTCGCTACGGATCGCGAGGTACTGGCGGGGCTTCCCGTCGTTGTCGAGGAACGGGACGATCGTCGTGTCAACCCAGTAGATCGTGCCGTCCTTGGCGCGGTTTCTGAGCTCGCCGCGCCAGACGCGCCCCTGCGCGATCGTCCGCCAGAGCTCGCGAATGAACTCCTTGGGGTGATACCCGGAATTGATGATGCGATGATCCTGACCGATGAGCTCTTCCCGGGAGTACTTCGAGATCTGGCAGAACTTGTCGTTGACGTACGTGATGATGCCGCGCGCGTCGGTGGTCGCAACGATCGCGGCCTGATCGAGCGCCAGGCGCATCTCTTCGAGTCGGCGCGCCGGATCGTCGACCTGCGACCGGGCATTTGTGGAGATCACTTATGCGGCCTCGAGGTCGGCGCGCCGGCAGCCAACCGTGTCCAGCGCACCACCGAGCCGCTCGGACAGCCGCGGCATGAGCGAGGCGAGCGTCGGGTATCGCTGCAGCGGACTGGAAGCCGTGACGAGCGTGCAGGTGTTGGTCAGCTCGAAGATCGTGATCCGGCAGGCGAGAATCGCCGGCAGCCGTCCACAGCCGGTGGGAACGAATCTCAGCTCTGGCAACGTCGCCTCGAGCAGCGCATATCGCAGGCGATCGACTGACGCGCAGCGACCGTGCAGGTCCCCACCATCGACAGGCTCGATCGTAAACCCTTCGGACAGAAACGCGTTGAGCACGGTCTCGACCGCACGGTCGAAACCCTCGTCCAGAACGAGCCGGCGATCCTTGGTAGACATCGGCGATGGCCTCGCCGTCCTGAAGGCAGGTTCCGTGCCGGGCGATTCGGGCCCAGAAACCACGGAAAAGCCGGGATTCACGCCGGGGAAAATTGCGCACCATGGTGAAAACATCCCCGGCGCCGAACCTCACACAGCCGGTCGGACGGCCTCTGACCGGCGGTCCCGATGGACGTCCGCGGCGATGTCGAGCGCAAACCGCCGCACCGCCGACCAATCGGTGAACTCATGGTCGCGGCGCACATCGGTCGGCGCCCCCTCGCGCCAGGCGATGAAGCGCATGATCTGCCGTTTGAAGAATCCATAGCGGGAGTAGGCGAGCTTTCCTGCGAAGCAGGCGAGTCGGCGAGGCTGCCAGCCGGCAGTCGTCACGAAACTCTTCGCCAGCGCGCGGACGGCGTCGACTTCGGCCGGATTGCGGGAGCCCGCGCTCAGGCTCACCGAAAAGAACGCCGAGGGACGGACGGACAAGTGGCGCGCTTCGCTTCGCGCAAAGTCGACGGCGGCCTTCTGGTGACGGCCGGCGTAAATCGGGGCGCCGAGTACGACGGCGGCGACACTCACCCAATCGACGGGCGGCATCGTTCCGGAGACGTCACGGGCCTGTCACGCCTGCCGCAGGACGCGAAGATCGAATACACGCGGGCGGTTCTGCCAGCTATCAACAAGATCCGGCGCGACACGGGACTTCCACACCGTATCGTCCTCGACGAAGCGCACTATTTTCTGCACGATTCGGATGCGCCGCGGCTGCTCGATCTCGACACGAACGGCTACACCGTGGTCACCTACTGGGCGTCCCGTTTGCCGCGAGCGCTGCTCGCCGCGACCGAGGTCATGATCGTGACGCGCGAGTCGAGCACGACCGAGGTCGAGGCGCTGCGGCAATGGTGTTCGACGTGCACGGGCGTGGATCCCGCGCGGTGGTCGATCCTGGCGCACTTGAAGACCGCGCAGGCGGTCGCCCTGCCGATCACTGAAGAAGCCGGTGGCGACCTGCGTCTCTTCACGCTGGGCCCGCGGCTCACGCCGCATGTCCGGCATCGCGAGAAGTACGTCGACGTCCCGGTAAGCGAGGCCCACGCCTTCGTCTTCGGCGCGACCGACCATCGCGCGAGCCGCCGGGTGCGGACGCTGCGCGAGCTCGTCGACGTGCTGGATCACACGCCGAATCTCGACGCGTACCTCGACAGGAACGACTTCTCCCGCTGGATTCGCGACGTGTTCGGCGATCACGCGCTTGCCGACGAGCTGCGCGCGCTCGAAGACCGGCACCGGGCGACACCCGCCACCGAGACGATCGCGGACATCGCCTCTCGGGTGCGCGCCCGCTACGACCTGTCGGATTCGTAGCCCGCCCCCCTCACGAGAAGATTCCCTCAGGCGGTGCGGGAAGATCCGCACCGGCCGCCTCACGCCCGCCCAAATCCCGGCGCGGTCCGCGCCAACCGGGCGGCACACGCGTTGCTCGATTGACTGGGGAACGAGGATCGCGATGCCGCGGCGCACGACGCGCCAGGGCGTCAGCGGACAGACGCACGCAGACCGGTCGTGCGAGACAAGGACAGGCTTTCATGAGTACCACACTCACCGTTCTCGATCAGAGGCTCCGCGACTCGGTGATGCATCAGCTCGCCGCCGATCCGCAGGTCGACGCGACGCTGGTGGGCGTTTCGGCCCAGGAGGGCGTCGTGACGCTCAGCGGCTACGTGGATTCGTACGCCGAGAAGCTGGCCGCCGAACGCTCGTGCCGGCGCGTGTATGGCGTCAGGGCCCTGGCCAACGAGCTGGAGGTCAGACTGTCCAGCGAACGGATCGATCCCGAGATCGCGCGGGATGCGCTCGAGACCCTGAAGAACCGGATCGACGTCCCCCTCGGCATCGCCGTCACCGTGCGCAACGGCCACCTCACGCTGTCGGGCATCGTCGAGTGGATGTATCAGAAGATGGCCGCGGAACGCGCCGTGAAATATCTGCGCGGCGTGAAGGGCGTCTTCAATCAGATCACGCTGAAGCCCCTCGTCACCCCGAAGGACGTGCAGAAGCGAATCGTCGAGGCGCTCCATCGACATGCCGACATCGACGCGCGCGGCATTCACGTCGAGGCCGATGGGAGCCGGGTGACCCTCAGCGGGTCCGTGCGGTCCTGGATGGAGAAGGACGAAGCGCAGCGTGCCGCGTGGCGCGTGCCAGGTGTTGCGGTCGTCGACAACAGAATCGCCGTCGTCCCCTGAACCGGGGCTCGGCATGACGCGCGGTTCGGGACGGAGTTTACGGAGGCTGGCCATGGTTCGGATTGAAAACGTGCTCTGCCCGACCGACTTCTCGGACTTCTCGAGGCATGCGTTCGACCGTGCGGTCGCGATCGCCAGTGCGCACGGGGCCGCGCTGACGGCGATTCACGTGGTGCCGATACAACTGGCCACACCCGCCCTGCCGTACGTCGAGCCTCAGAGCCTCGGGCCGTTCGAGATATCCGAGGCCGACCGCGAACGGATCGTGGCAGAAATGCGACGGTTCCTCGGGGTCGACGCGTCCCTCGGCGTTCAGGTCGCGCTGGTGGCGACCGAAGCGCCGGATGTCCATCAGGAGATCCTCGTCCATGCCGAGCGGCTGCCGGCGGATCTCATCGTGATGGGCACACACGGCCGCTCCGGCTTCGAGCGGCTGATGCTCGGGTCGGTGACCGAGAAGGTGCTGCGCAAGGCGCGGGCGCCGGTCCTCACGGTTCCATCGGCGCTCCCTGACGTGGCCGCCGCCGGTCGCAGGCCGTTTCAGCGCATCCTGTGCGCGGTCGATTTCTCGGAATGCTCGATGGCGGCGCTTCGCTACGGCGCGCTGCTTGCCGAAGAATCGCGTGCACGACTGGCGGCCGTCCATGTGATCGAACTGGCGCCGCCGGCCTATGATCCTCTCGTCGGGCCGCCGATCGACCTGCCAGGCTACCGGCAGGCGTGCGAGATCGTCAGCCGCGAGCGCTTGCGGAACGTCATTCCGACGACCCTGCGTCAATCGAAAAACATCGTCGCTGGCGTCGAGGAGATGGTCGTCTGCGGGAAGCCGCATCACGAGATCCTGCGCATCGCCGAGGAGTGGCAAAGCGACCTGATCGTGCTCGGCGTGCGCGGCCGCAACGTCGTCGATCGGATGCTGTTCGGCTCGACGGTCGAGCCGGTCGTTCGCCGGGCGCACTGCCCCGTCCTCACGGTACGGGCCGAGATGCCGGCGGCGAGAGCGGCGGCGTAGCCTAGGCCCCCCGAACTGGCCGACGGCTTATTTCACGATGGACACGATGGTACGATGTTCACGATGAATTCTTCTCACTCTGAAGCTCATCGTGGCCATCGTGTCATCGTGCCCATCGTGAAAGAGCGTTCGTAGTACGGCGCGTTTTGGTCTCGCGCACGCGCCGTTTGGTGCATGTTCGGGCCTCCAGAGAGAGCCTAGAGAACCGGCGGACGGGAGGGATCGCGAGGTGACGGAACCGGCGACAACCGCGGCGGCGCCAACAGAGGTGACTGCCGCTGCCACTGAAGACCGCGTCCTGCTCGAGGGGCCGCATTCCCGGACGCGAGAGCTCTGGCTGGTCCTCCGGGCACTACGCGACTTCATCGCCGGCTTCCGCGCGTTGCATTTCGTGGGTCCGTGCGTCACCGTGTTCGGGTCGGCACGCTACACGGCCGCACACCCCTACTACGCCGTTGGCCGCGAGGTGGGTGCGGCCGTGAGCCGCCTCGGCTTCACGGTCATGACCGGAGGCGGTCCCGGCCTCATGGAGGCCGCCAACCTCGGCGCGCGCGAGGCCGGCGGCCGTTCGGTCGGCTGCAACATCCAGCTGCCATTCGAGCAGGCGCCGAACCGGTACCTCGATCGCTGGGTCACGTGCCGCTACTTCTTCGTCCGCAAGGTGCTGCTCTTCAAGTATTCCTACGCCTTTGTCGCGCTGCCTGGCGGGCTGGGCACGCTCGACGAGCTCTCCGAGGCCCTGACGCTCGTCCAGACCGGCAAGATCGCCAACTTTCCCATTGTTCTCATCGGCCGTGAGTACTGGCAGCCGTTCATCGACATGCTCAGCCACATGACGATCGAAGGCACGGTGGGCGTGAACGATCTGAAGCTGCTGATGGTGACCGATGACGTGGCCGACGCGATGGCCCACATCACACGTTACGGCATCGAACCGTTCGGACTCCGGCGCCGCGTGCTGAAGCCGTCGCCGCTGCTCGGCGAGGGCCGCGGGCTCGCGCGCTAGACAACCTGCCGTCAGCGATTGGGCATATGAGATCGATCTCAGCTTGTTCGCTGACTGTGAGATCGGTCTCAGGTTATGAGCACGCGACAGTCGCGTAGTAGCCTCCTGCGCGTGCGTGTCGTCGCGTTCATCTTTCTTCTGTCTGCCGCCTCAGTGCGCGCGGACGCCACTCAGACGTCGCCGGTTCTCCTGCAGGACGGACAGCAGATCTTCCGGGCGGCCTGCGCGGCGTGCCACGGTCCGGACGGCAGGGGTCAACCGCAGAGCACCGTCGGCTTCGACACGCCGCTTCCCGACTTCACCAGCTGCAGCTTCGCGACGCCAGAGACAACGGCCGACTGGGTGGGCATCGCGCATCAGGGCGGACCCGTCCGCGCCTTCGATCGACGGATGCCGGCGTTCGGCGAGGTGCTCTCCGACGAGCAGATCGAAAAGGCAATCGGCTACGTTCGCAGCCTGTGCGCAGACCGCGCGTGGCCGCGCGGCGAGCTGAATCTCCCGCGCGCCCTGGTCACCGAGAAAGCGTTCCCGGAGAACGAGGCTCTCCTCACGACGACCATCGCCGGAGGCGACGCCGCCACCTTCGAGAACGTCTTCGTGTACGAGCATCGTATCGGCGCGCGCACCCAGTATGAAGTGGCCGTGCCGCTCGCGCTTCAGAAGAGCGGCTCGGGCGACTGGCAACGCGGGCTCGGCGACGTTGCCGTGGCGCTGAAGCACGCCCTGTTCCACTCGCTCGAGTCGGGCACAATCGTCAGCGCCGCGGCGGAAGTCTCACTGCCGACGGGCAAGGAGAACCAGGACCTTGGCAAGGGCGTCACGATTGTCGAGCCCTTCATCGCGCTCGGCCAGATCCTTCCCTCCGACGGGTTTCTACAGTTCCAGGGCGGCGTCGAACTGTCGACCAACCACGATCGCGCCAACGATGAGGCGTTCTGGCGCGTGGCGCTCGGCAAGAGCTTCATGCAGGGCCGGTTCGGGCGGTCCTGGTCGCCGATCGTCGAGCTCGTCGCCGCGCGGGAACTGGGCGCCGACGAGGGCACGCAGTGGGACATCGTCCCGCAGATGCAGGTCTCGCTCAGCAAGCGGCAGCACATCCTGATTAGCGCCGGTGTACGCATCCCCATGACCGACCGCCGCGAACGCGACACGCAAGTGTTGACCTATTTCCTCTGGGACTGGTTCGACGGAGGCCTGTTCGATGGGTGGCGTTAGGTTGCGGGCGACTTCGATGGCGGCCGGGGTGGCCGTCTGGCTGGCCGCGCTCGGGTTCGCCCAGGTGCCCGGTGCGGCGCAGCGCGAGGGCCCGGCGCCGTCGGCGCCCGGGAAGCCGCCGCATTTCCAGACCTCGGACAACTGCATCGCCTGCCACAACAGCCTGACCGCACCGTCAGGGGAAGACGTGTCGATCGGGTCGGCATGGCGCGGGTCGATGATGGCCAACTCGTCGCGCGACCCCTACTGGCAGGCATCCGTCAGGCGAGAGACGATCGATCATCCGTCGAGCAAGGCGGAGATCGAGGACGAATGCTCGACGTGCCATATGCCGATGGCTCGGACGATGGCGCGCGCGGCCGGCGCGCAGGGTCAGATCTTCGCCCACCTGCCGGTGGGACGGGACGGATCGGATGCCGGGCGCCTCGCTGCCGACGGCGTGTCCTGCACGCTCTGCCATCAGATTGGCCGCGAGCGCCTCGGCACGCCCGAGAGCTTCACCGGCGGCTTCGTCGTGAACCCGCCAACGGACGCGGGGCCGGCCATCTACGGTCCATTCCGGATTGACCCGGGCCGCACGCGTATCATGCACTCGTCTGCCGGAGTGACGCCAACCGAAGCGACACACATCCAGCAGTCGGAGCTCTGCGCGACCTGCCACACCCTGTACACCAAGGCGCTCGGACCGAATGGCGAGGTGACGGCGTCGCTCCCCGAGCAGGTGCCGTACCTCGAGTGGCGGCACAGCGCCTTTCGAACCGAGCGGAGCTGCCAGTCGTGTCACATGCCGGAGGTTTCTGATCCGACGCCGGTGTCCTCGGTGCTCGGGGAGCCGCGGGCCGGTCTGAGCCGCCATGCGTTCATCGGTGGAAACTTCTTCATGCTGCGGATGTTGAATCGCTTCCGGACCGAGCTCGGCGTCGAGGCCCTGCCGGTCGAGCTCGAATCCACTGCGCGGGCGACCTCGCTCCAGTTGCAGACCGGGACCGCCGCAGTATCGGTGTCCGGCGCTCGAGCTTCGGGAGGCGTCCTGGACGTCGACGTCGCCGTGCGCAATCTGACCGGGCACAAGTTCCCAACCGGCTACCCCGCTCGGCGTGCCTGGCTGCATGTCGTCGTTCGCGATCGTGACGGCCGTGCCGTGTTCGAGTCCGGCGCCGTGACTGCGTCGGGATCCATCGAAGGGAACGACAACGACGGCGACGCCTCGCGGTACGAACCGCACCACGATGAGATCCGCAGCGCGGCCGACGTGCAGATCTACGAATCGATGATGGTGGACGCCGCGGGCGCGGTGACCACCGGGCTGCTGAAGGGCACGCGGTTCGTGAAAGACAACAGGCTGCTCCCGCGCGGGTTCGACAAGGGAACGGCCGCCCCGGATATCGCCGTCCGCGGCGAAGCCGCCTCCGACGATGATTTCGGCGCGGATGGCGATCGCGTGCGCTACGTGGTCGATGTGAGCAGAGCGACGGGGCCGCTCCAGGTGACCGTGGAGCTGCGCTATCAACCGATCGCGTTTCGCTGGGCCCGGAACCTTGCCCCGTACGACGCGGACGAGCCGAGGCGCTTCGTCTCGTACTTCGACGCGATGTCGGCGCAATCGTCGATCGTCGTCGGGACCGCCAGCCTAGAGGTGCAGTAGGGGCGGTTCGCGAACCGCCCCTACCAGCGCCGTGTCGTACGTGTCGTCGGTGACCTAGAAGAGATACAGCAACCGCACCGACGCGGTGCTCCCGCGATAGTCCCTCGCGGCATATCCGGTCATCAGTCCACCAAGATAGTCGACCCGGACCGTGCCGGTCGGCGCCGTGAAGGCGACCGATCCGTTGGCGTCGATGGTCGCGAAGTCCATGACGTCCAGCTTCTCATACCAGTAAGCGAAGCCCACGCCGACGGTCCGCGTGAAGAAGTACTTCAGGTCGGCGCTGATGCGGTTCCAGGTGGTCGTGACCGGGGGCAGCGGTTCGAAGCAGTCGGAGACGCCCGCGGAACATGACGTCCCCGTTACCGATGTGTTCGTGTTGAGCTGGTCGATGCGCGGCCCGCCGTGGACGAACGCGTTGTTCGAGTCCATGTAGTCGTAAGCGAACCGGATATCCGTGTTCTTGACGGCCTTGAGGACGTCGGCGTAGAGCGTGAACGTGTTGACCGACTCGTCGTTATCGAGCGTCCAGTCCCGCGTCGGATCCAGCCACTCGGCGCTCGGCAGCGGTGCCGCGTTGCGGGATCGCTGCAAGGAGCTGTACGTCTCGTGCCCGTAGGTCCCGCCGATGGCGACCTCCTGACGCGGCATGTAATTGACGCCGAAGGTGAAGGCATTGGTATCGGAGTCGAGCAGACCGAACTGGCTTCGCCCAGGCGTGAACTCATCAGCCGGGAACTCGTCTCGGCCTCCCGCATAGGTGATGCTGATGTCGAGCGTCTCGTGAGGCATCAGGGTCACGGTCAGCGATGTTCGGCGCCGATCGCGGTCGGCTTCGTCGTAGTACCGAAGGCCCTCCTGTGTGCCCCCTACCCCTTCGTAGTCCACGCCGGACTCGGTGAATCCCTCGCCTCGCCGCCGCGACCCTTCATAAGCTGCGCGGATCGTGACGTACTGATTCGCATAGGCGTCGTACGAGAGACGGAAGATGTTGTCGCCAGAGTCGCTGAAGCCCCGTCCGTGACGCTCGAACTGATCGTGACCGTAGCCGGCCCTGATGGCGCCGAGGCTACCGAGCGTGTAGGTCGCCGACGCGTCGAAGGTCTGGCGGGTGGAGTCGAACTGGTGCGTCGGGCTTCCGGTCTCTTCCGGAACCGCGTCGAACCGCACGTACTCCGTCGCGTCGAACGACGGCGTCTGTACGTCGCGATCGTTGTAGCGATACCGCGCGGTGAATGCCAGGTTCTTGTAGATTCTCGTGCTGAAGTTCAGAAGGGCGTTGATGCCCTTCACTTCCGCTTCGGCGGTGCTGCGCGGCAGCGTCGCCAGATTCGGAAACAGCGCATAGACCGACGGCGTCGTAATGAGGGGGTTGATCGTCCACGGGATGAGCGTTTCGTTCTGCGACTGGGTGGTGAACTGCAACGTGCCGTTGACCGACGTGCGGCGCGCCATCTTGTAGAGGGCCGTGGCGCTGACCACGTTCATGCTGTTGCTCGGCGGCATCGCCATACGGCCCTGCGCCGGCCCGTTGCCGTTGCTGTAGCCACTGGGATCGTACGGCCCGTTCGGAGGCTGCAAACCGTTGTTGAAGTCAGTCGCACGAATCGGATTGTCCCAGGTCAGCGACGGGATGTTCTGGTTGAAGTACGAACCGTCCCAGTTGAGACGAACCATGCCCCTCTTGTTGGCCCACGCGATTCCGGCGGTAATGTCGTTCGTGCGGTTGTCGATGGGAAGGGGGACTTCGTTGGAGTTGTTGAACGCGAAGGAGGCGCCCCAGGGCTGGTGTCCGGTCTTGCCCGTCGACGAGAACGTGAAATTGACGTCCGTGTTTCGCGTGGCCTCGTACACGAGCCCCAACGACGCCGTGTCGCGCCGCGTCGCGAGATCGAACTCGCTGAGGTTGGTAGCGTAAATAGATCGGTTCGCCAAAGCCTGCGCGGCCTGCGTCGGGTTGCTGCACGAAGCGGGGGGCCCTCCGGGCGCGCAAGGCACGCCGACCGCGGTGCGATTCTGCACCTGCTGCCGCAGAGCAGGGTCGATAGTCAGCACGCCGTTGTCGTTGACCGCCCACGGCGAGACCGAATCGTAGCTGTAGTTGGTCGGGATGGCGTCGAAGAGAAAATTGAACTTCATCCGATGCCGCTGGTAGTCGAGCTGGTAGCGCTGATCGTGGTACCCGACGTTCGAGGCGCTCGCATCGAAGAAGTAGCTGGGTGTCTCCTTGCCGATTTGAAACAGCGAGGACACGCCATCACGCAGGTCACGATACCGCTCGTACCGCGCCGCATCGCCATCCGTACCAGTGATGCGCGCGCCAAAATCGATGGACCCGAGCGACGGCAATACCGGCTCGGGCGCCGCCGGCGCCTGCGCCGCGGCCGGCGCCGGTGGCTTGGTCTGCGGCGTGGTGGGAGTCTGGGCCATCCCGATGCCCGTCGACATCATGAGGATTGCAGCGCTGAGAATGAGTCTGTGACGCATCGGCATGCTCCCCTACCGCAGTAACGCTTTCCCAGACGGGGCGTTCGAACCATGAATCTGCTGATGACAGTTGAGGCAGGCTCGACCCCAGATCTTGTTGGCGTTCGACGAGTTCTGCAGAACGAATCCGTCGTACACCGTCGGAGGATGCCGTGACGTCACGTGGCAGCGCTGACAGAGGAACGGCGGCTTGGAGACCAGCAGGCGCACATTGTTCGACCCATGCGGATCGTGGCAGGTCGTGCAGCTCTCGGCGACGGGCGCGTGCTCCCAGAGGTACGGCCCGCGCTTCTCGGCGTGGCACGACGTGCAGCTTTCATCGATCGTCGTGCCGGCCTTGAGGAGTTTCACGTTCGAGGAACCGTGCACGTTGTGGCACGACGAGCACGTCATCTTGCCCTCGCGCACGGGCATGTGGTTGAACCGCAGTTGCTTGTGGACGACGTTGCGATGACAGCTCTGGCAGAGCGTCCACTCGTCCTTCTGCTTGAGCTGCGGCTGGCCCTTCGCCGAGTGGATGCTGTGGCAGTTCAGGCAGCCGAGGTTTCGCTGGTCGTGCTGGCTGCCGTCCCAGAGCGCGTGTTTCGTCCGATCGTGGCAGGTCGTACACGTCGCCGCGGCCTCATCCGGCCGCAGGCTCTTGAGGCTCAGGATCGTATCCGGCCCGCCTTCGGCCTCCACGTGCTTCTTGCCGGGCCCGTGACACGACTCGCAACCGTGGTTGGCCGCCGGAGACCTGTCCTTGAACTCCCGGCCGTGGGCGGTGCCTTTGATGCCCACGGTATCGTGACACTCGATGCACTTGGCATCGTTGCCGTAGAAGTCGGCGGGCACCGCCTTCTGCGGTGCGGCAGCAGCGGCAGCCTGGCCTCCCTTGGCCCTTTCGGGCTGGCCTTTTTTCGGAGGCGACTGCTCGGCCCCGGCGACCATGACGGCGATGGCGCCGACCAGCATCAGCGACAACAGGCCCATCGCGAACGTGGACCAACGATAGCGACCCATCGCAGGCATCTGCACTGCTCCTCCGCTCGTGCCCTGCGGCGGCGTTGACGCCGCCGCGGAACCCAAAAGAGACTTGCGCCGAAAGTGGCGGCCACCTCAACAGTCAGGTGTCCGCCGCTTCTTATCTGCCGGGTTTCCGTCGGACTGCCGGGCCCTCGGTAGACCCTACACCTATTCCCTTGCAGTACGCTGTTCAAATCTGAACTAGGCGCCAGCGTAGCAAGCGGGGTGCCATTGGTCCCCTGCCGCCTCTTCGAGTATCTGATCTAGGTCTCCGCACGCTCGATCCTCACGGCCGTCACCTTGTACTCCGGAGCACCAACCACGGAGTCCCGCTCCGGGCCGGTGATCGTGTTGAGAAAGACTGCCGGGTCGTGAAACGTCGCGAAGAGCTCGCCAGGCTTGACCGATGACGTGCACGCGACGGGAAGCGTCGCGGCGCCGTATCGGCTCCGCACCGTGACCCGTTCGCCGTCGCGAAGGTCGAGACGCGCGGCATCGGCGGGCGCGATCCCCAGCGCGTCGGTCGGATAGAGGCTGTGGGTGCAGCTGCGGCGTGTCATCGTGCCCGCGTTGAACTGGTAGAGCGTGCGTCCCGTCGTGAGCAGGAACGGGTAGTCAGGCGTCGCCGTTTCGGGACTCGGCCGATAGTCGATGCGCCGCAGCGACGCTCGGCCCACGGGGAACACTGATTCGTAGAGCACCTGCGTGCCGGGATGATCGACAGTGGGGCATGGCCAGCACAGCCCGCCGCCCTCGAGGCGGTCGTAGGTGATCCCGCGAACGTCGGGCCAGACGCTGCGGATTTCGTCCCACACGGCCTGCGCCGACACGTGGTTGAAGCCCGCGGCGTGGCCCATGCGTCTGGCCACGGCCGAGATGATCTCCAGATCGGATCGTGCGCGACCCGGAGGGGGGACCGCCGGCCGCACGCGCTGAATTCTGCGCTCGGCGTTCATGAACGTCCCGTGCTTCTCGAACGATGAGGCGGCCGGCAGGAACACCGACGCAAAGGTGCGGGCGGTCTCGTTGAGAAACAGGTCCTGCACGATGACGAAGTCCAGCCGGCTCATCGCGGCCCGCGTGGCGTGGGCCTGCGGATTGGTGAAGAAAACGTCGTAGCCCATGACCCACAGCGCCTTGAGCTGGTCCGCGGACGCGGCGTCCATCATCTGCATCAGGTGCAGGCCGCGGCGCTCCGGGATCGCGGCCTGCCACACGGCCTCGAACCGATCGCGGGCGGCGGCGATGGGCGCGCCGCCGGTCAGGACGGATGGATCGCAACCCATCATGGCCGAGCCCTGCACATTGTTCTGTCCGCGAAGCGGGTTGACGCCCGAGCCGCGCCGCCCGATGTTGCCCGTGATGAGGGCAAGGTTGATGAGGCACATGACCCCCTCGGTCCCCTGCCCATGCTCGGTCAACCCGAGACCGTGGACGCTCATCGACGGCCCGGCCGTCGCATAGAGGCGCGCGGCCTCCCGGATCGTCGAAGGCTCGACGCCGCAGAGGCCAGCGGCCCGCTCGGGTGGCCAGTCGCGAAGGAACTCCACGAAGGCGGGCCAGTCGTCCAGGCGGGCCGAGACGAAGTCCTCGTCCTGCAGATGCTCGGTGACGATCACGTGAGCCATCGCGTTGAGCAGCGGCACGTTCGTGCCCGGGCGTGGAGCGAGATGCACATCCGCCAGGTGCGCCAGCTCGATTGTGCGAGGGTCGATCACGATCAACCGCGAGCCGCGGCGGGCAGCCTGCCTGATGCGCGCGCCGACGATCGGGTGGTTCTCGGTGGGGTTCGCGCCGCACACGAGGATGGTCCGCGCGGCTTCGATGTCGTCGAAGGCGTTGGTGGACGCGCCGGTCCCGAGCATCGCCTTGAGCGCCGCGGCGCTCGGGGCGTGGCAGACACGGGCACAGCAGTCGACGTTGTTGGTGCCGATCGCGACCCTGGCGAGCTTCTGCGCGAGGTAGTTCTCCTCGTTCGTCGCGCGGGCGGAGCCAAGGACGCCGATGCTGTCGGGTCCGAATCGCCGCCCGAGGTCGCCGAGACGCTCGACGACAAGCTCCAGCGCCTCATCCCACGACGCCACCCTCCATCTGTCCCCTTCCCGAATCAGAGGATCCACCACGCGATCGGCGGCCGAGGCAAAGTCGAACGCGTAGCGTCCCTTGACGCACAGGTGGCCACGGCTGACGGGCGCGGCCTCACCGGTGCCACCTGCGTGATCGCGCCATCGCGCGTTCCGACCCGCATCTCGCAGCCGGTGCCGCAGTAGGCGCAGGTGGTGCGCGTCCACGCCGTGGGCGTGCCCTGCGCGAGCACGGACACATCCTCGAGCGCGCCGCTCGGACAGGTGTCGACACAGGCGCCACAGCTCACGCAGCTGCTCTCCGCGAGCGTCGGGCCGTCGGGCCGGATGCGGGTCTCGGCACCGCGCTGCCAGACGCGCCACACCGATTGCCCCTGCAGCTCGTCGCAGATTCGCACGCAGCGGTAGCAGTAGATGCACCGTGACATGTCCACGTGAATAGCGGATGCGAATCGTCCAGAGCGGGCGGATCGCGAGGCGGCGAACGTCCGCAGGCATCGTCGGCGCGAGGCCCTCGACCTACTCGCGAAGCGCTCTGAAGAACGGCTTCTGCGCGAGATGCGGCGCGTCGAGTGGCGGCTGCTCGCGCGCCAGCAGCTCGAGCAGCGACCGCCGATGCGCTTCGATATCGGCCGGGTGAGTGTCGACGTCCATGCCGTCGGTCAACACCGTCGTGCACGCCGCGACGGGCTTCGCGGCGCCGTTCACGCGCACCAGGCACAGACGACACCCGCCGGAGGGGCGCAGCCGCCGGTCGTCGCAGAGGCTCGGCACGTCGATACCGAGGTCGCCGAGCGCCTGGAGGATCGTCAGCCCATCCTGGACCTCGCGCGGCTCGTGGTTGATGGTCACCCGAGGCATCGATCCAGCTCCGATCCGAAATGACGCTCGAGGCTCGCGGCGAAATCGGCGAATCCGCTGCCGTGACCGCACAGGCTGGTATCGGCCAGCGTCGGAATGAGCGCGCGCCACACGTCGCGCGCACCTCGCTCCGCGCCGCCGCCGTTCAACGCCGTGTGGACGAGCTGGGCGATCCGCCGCGTGCCCAGACGGCAGGGCGTGCACTTGCCGCAGGATTCCGCGGCGGCGAACGCTGCCACGTGATCGAGGATCTCGGGGATGGTCGTGTGCTCGTCGACCGCAACGACCCCACCGTGGCCGACAGAGGCGCCGACGGCATGGAGCTCCTCGAATGCCAGCGGCGTGTCGAGGAGCGCCGGCGGCAGCAGGCCGGCAAGCGGTCCACCGACGAGGAGTCCGGTGAGCGCTCCGGTGTCAACGCCGCCCCCGATGTCCTCGACAATCCGGCGGAGCGGCATGCCGAGCTCCACTTCGTACAGCCCTGGACGCCGGAACAGCGAGTTCAGCGATACCATTTTGGTGCCCCGGCTCTGGCTGAGCCCGATGCTCGCATACGCATCGCCGCCATGCTCGAGAATCCAGGGGATGTTGGCGAGCGTTTCGATGTTGTGCACGAGCGTCGGCCGGCCAAAGAGGCCATGCGCCGCGGGATACGGCGGCCTCGTCCGCACCTCCGGACGCACGCCCTCGAGCGCGTTCAGCAGGGCCGTCTCCTCGCCGCAGACATAGCTGCCGCCGCCGGCCACCACCTCGATGTCGAAGGCGAACGCGGCACGGGGCCCAAGGATGCCGTCACCGCGCGACTCGGCAATCGCCGCCGCCAGCCTGCGGAACGCCGCCGGGTATCGGAGCGCACGTAGATCAGACCGCGGTCAGCACCGACGGCACGTCCCGCGATGATCATCGCCTCGACGATCGCGTGGGGATCCTCTTCCATGAGAAACCTGTCGATATAGGCGCCAGGATCGCCCTCGTCGCCGTTCGCCACGATGTACTTCATCGGGGATTGCTGCTCGGAGACCGCCCGCCACTTCCTCCCTGCCGGAAACCCCGCGCCGCCCCTGCCGCGAAGGCCGGACCGTTCGATCTCGCCGACGATCTGGTCTGGGGTCCGTTCGAGCGCGCTCGCGAGCGCGCGATACCCGCCCAGTGATCTGTAGGCGGCAAGCGTCGGCGCGCCGCCGGCGACCAGGCGCCGCAGCACGATCGGTTCGCAGGACACGACTTCGACGTGTGGTCGATCGGCGTCGGCCGCCGACGCCGGCGCCATGTAGCACTTTCCGAGGCAATGCACGCGCGTCCGTTGCGCGCAGGCCGCCTGCCAGCGCGCTGGATCGCGATGCCGCGCGACGAAGCACGCGAGCCCTTGGCAGAGCTCGTCGGAGTGCGGCGCCGACTGCAGGTGATAGAACGACGATACTTCTCCACCGGGACCTGTTGTCCGCGGCGGCCCCGACCGAGATCCCGCGCCGGCAGGCTCAGAGATTGGCACTGGTTTCACGATGCATCACTGTCACGGTTGCGAGATCACGACGGTCTTGTCCCGCACGCTGATCCCGCCGGTGCGCGCGGAGCCGGTGGTGTTGGCCGCGACCATGAACGAGATCCGGTCGTCGCCTCGGCCCGTGCTTCTCGGGATCGTAATCCACGGCACGTTGGCCTGCGCCGTCCACAGACACGCGTCCTGCGTCGGCCCGCCGCAGCCAATGGGGGCGCTGCCCTGGTAGACGTAGATGAAATCGGAGCCACCCGCTGCACCAATGCTGCTTGACGGGCTCACCGAATAGAAGCATCCGGCCTGAGACACGCGCAGGTTCTCCCGCCGTCGGTGTCGGCCATCTGACCAGTCGCGCCGCCCGTAA
This sequence comes from uncultured Acidobacteriota bacterium, assembly GCA_963776315.1. Lineage (GTDB taxonomy): Bacteria > Acidobacteriota > Vicinamibacteria > Vicinamibacterales > 2-12-FULL-66-21 > DATBJJ01. The sequence goes on along the minus strand of CAVZMJ010000012.1, from coordinate 413,128 downwards.
GCGAGAGCCAGCCCGACTGTGAGGTCGCGGTCCAGGAGCACCGGTTTTCGGCGGTCACGGTGACGGATCCCGACCGCCCTGCGCCTGGAATGAGAACGATGTGGCCGAGAGGCATAGGTGCAGGCCGGGGTGCGACCCGTTGGACTGGTCGAGTCGCGCGCGAGACAGGTCGCACAGAGAGCGGCGAACGCGATGCGTCGCATGGCCGGGGGCCCTTTCGCTTCCCCCGGAGGGTGACTGCAAACGAGATACCCGGTTAAGCTGCCTGCGTATCACATAGAGGGTGGCCGACGTGGAATTCTGCGGCGCAGTGGGGAATTCTCCGGGCTCAGGACCGTCGGTGGTCGCTAGTCAATCGCGTGGCACATCTCGCAATCCTGCTTGATGGCCTGCTGGCCGTCGCGCGTCTTGTGCTCGTCGTCATGACAGCGGAAGCAGCCGTCCGACGACGTGTGCCCGCTCTGGACCTTGTAGGTCCCCCAGGTGACCTTCATCGTGGGAAAGATGCTGCGCTTGTAGATTGCCTGAGTTACGCCGATGGCGCGCCGGAGCTCGGCCTCGTCGATCGGGCTGGACGAGGCCTTCTTCAGCCCGTCCCGCATCGTCTGCTCGATCTGTCCCACACCAACGTCGCGGCTCGAATATTCCGCGGTCAGCGCGCGGACTGCCTCCCGGCGCACGAACGGAATCTTGTCGCTGATCGCTCCGGTGCCCAGGGCCTCGTCCACGACGCGCTCGGCTGTAATACCGAACGTGTGTGCCGGGCGGCTGTGGCAGTCCAGGCAATCCATGCGCCGGCTGGCCTTGCCCTCGAGTGCAGCGGCCGTCACACCCTCGGCAAAATATTCGCGGACCTTCCCGTCCGGCGTCGTGACCTTCACGTAGGGAATCTTCTCGCGGGTCTCGTCGAGGGCGACGTATTCGACGACATTCGCGCGGTTCATGTGCCAGTGGATGCCGGAGCCCGTGCCGCTTCCGCCGATCGGACCGCCGACCTTGAGCGTCGCCACCGTCTTGGTCTGGGTATTCGCCTCGTCATCCGCGTAGTCGTAGAACACCTTCACGACGTCGCCGACGAAGCGATCGGGCGCATGGCACCGCTCGCAGGTGGCAACGACGGCCGGCAGCCCCTCGATAGGCGTCGGAATGGGCCGGCGATAGCCGCCGGTCGCCACGAGCCGGAGCTGCCGCGTGCCGTTCATCTTGGCGGTCACGAACCCGCCTGGCCCGGGGCCGACGTGGCACGACACGCAATGGACTTTCGCGTGCGGTCCGTCCTGGTGCGCCGTGAACTCGGGTTCCATGACCGTGTGGCACACCTGGCCGCAAAAGGCCTGCGATTCGGTGTACTCGACCGCGCCGACGCTCGCCATCGCGATGATGCCCACGTTGACGATGGTCGCGACAAGAACGAAGAGCAGGACCCGGCGGGTGGCCGGATCCCGCAGGTCGAGCATGGGCCAGTCGGGGGCCGGCCCGGCCCGCCGCGCCAGCCAGAGGCCGATCGGAATCAGCAACAGGCCGACGACGAACAGCAGCGGCAGGACCACGAAGACGACGATGCCCATGTAGGGGTTCTGCAGGAGGCCCAACAGGTCCGTCCCGAGCAGAACCAGGAAGATGAGCGCGCTCGCCGTCGTCAGGGCAATGCCGATCGCCGAGACGTGGTTTCGCAGCGCGGCGGCAACGATCGGTCGCATCGCGGCTGCGCTACTTCTTCTTCAAGGTGAGCATGTAGGCGACCATGGCATCCACGTCCTCGGCGGCGAGGGTCGCGTCCTTCATCGGCGGCTTCCTGGCGGCCTTGGTCTTCTTGGTCATCTCCACTGGGTTGGCAATCCACTCGCGAATCTCGGCGGCGCTCAACTTGGTGCCGACCTCGTCCAGGGGCCCCTTCTTGTTGCCCTTGCCGGCGATAGAGTGGCAGTTCGCGCACTTCTTCTCGACGTACACCTTCTGGGCCCGCTCGATCTGCTTGGCATCCTGGGCCAGCGGCAAACTGGCCGTGAGGCACATCATCGACAGCACTGCAAAGGACGTCCGCTTCATCGTCTCCGTCTCCTGTCTATCGGTCGGTCGGTCAGTCGGCCGCACGCTTCCTGAGCACCCGGAACCGCCCGCCACGCACCGATGCTTCAGCAAGGTAGCACGAGTCGCCACATGGAATCACCTCGGCTGGGGGAATCTCTTCCCATTCGTCCTCGAGCCCCACGATGGCATTCGCGGCGGCCGCCACCTGATCGCTGGCGGAGCCTGGAAACCGCCTTCGCAGAACGGCAATGATTTTCTCTCGGTCGACCATGGTCGCCCGTCTCTCGAAACCGAACGCCGCGCGGCGGAGGACTCCCTGCCGCGTCGCGTTCGACGCGGACCGACGAGCAATCGCGGTGCCACGGCGGTGGCATGCCCGTATTTGCTGGCGCGGCGCCATGACAGGCGCGCGCGAGCGCGAGCAACCGCCGAGTTTCCGGCAACGTCCGGGGTCAGGGGGTCTCGAGGTGGCCGAGGCCGAGCTTCTTGATTCGATCCCCCAGCGTGGATCGCTTGACCTTCAGCAGGACGGCGGCCTTTGATTTGTTGCCGGAGCTGGCCTTGAGCGCCCACCCGATCAAGCTCGTCTCGACCTCACGGATGCGGTCGTCGAGCGAAACGCCCGCGGGATCGTTGCGGCCGACGGGACGCGCTCCAGCATCAGCCGCGGTCTTGTGGAACAGGATCGACGCCGGCACGCAACCGGCGACGACGGAGTCGCAGATACAAGTCTGCGCGATCCGTTCACACGCGTTCTCGAGCTCCCGGACGTTGCCGGGCCACGGATAGCGCATGAACGCGTCCAGCATGGCCGGAGACATCGGCTTGGCGTCCTTGCCGCGAGCCCGGAAGTACCGGCCGAAGAAATGGTCGATGAGGAGCGGGATGTCTTCGGTGCGATCGCGCAGCGGCGGCAGCTGCACGGGGATCACGTTCAGCCGATAGTAGAGATCTTCGCGGAACGTCCCTTCCGGCCACGAGCTGGCGCAGATCGCGCTTGCTGCCGGTCAGCACGCGCACGTCGACGGGAATCGATCGGATCGCGCCGACCCGTTCCACGATGCGCGTCTGCAGCGCGCGAAGGAGCTTGACCTGCATCGACAGCGGCACGTCGTCGATGTCGTCGAGAAACAGCGTGCCGCCATCGGCGAGCTCGAAGCGTCCCGGGCGGTCCTTGACGGCGTTGGTGAAGGCGCCCCGCTCGTGGCCGAACAGCTCCGACTCGATGAGCGTTTCGGCGAGGATGGCGCAGCTGACGGCCACGAACGGCCGGTGTCGACGCGGGCTCGAGTGGTGAATCAGGTGCGCGACGAGCTCCTTGCCGGTGCCGCTCTCGCCGGTGATCAGGACCGAGCTGTCGCTGTCGGCGATCACCGCACGAAATCGAACACTTCGCGCATGCGCGGACTGCGTCCAACAACTACCGAGTCAATCGAGAAGGCCTCACGTCGCGCGTCGCGTAACCTGGTCACGGGCACTCCGGGCTCGGACACCGGATGAAGACCGGTGCTGGTCGACTGGTCAGCAACGTACTACCGCCGCGACAGGTCGCGTGGCCGCTTGCCGCGCCGATGATGGCCGCGTGAACGTCGTCGACAGATGGTGATCCTGGGAGCCGGTGAGCGGCGACGTCGCGACGGCGTACTGGGCAAAATTCCACACCGTGGAGAATCTTTCCGCGATTGGCTGCCACTGATCTGGCGCTGAAGGGAGGTGGGCAGGCGAGGGCGATCTGGGGCTGCTCAGTGCTGGACCGCGTGACGACGGGCCGCGGCTTCGACCAAAGTCCGGACTTCTTCGTCGGTTGTCTGGTCGAACGTGCGATACCAGAGGCCGACCGCCGAGAAGGGTTCCGGCGTGCGGAGACAAATCACTTCATCGGCGTCCGCTCGTAGAGCCTGACAGGTGCTCCACGCCCCCACGGGAGCGGCGACGACAACTCGGGATGGGTGCTGCGCGCGAATCGCGATCACGGCCGCCCGCATCGTCGCGCCGGTGGCCAGGCCGTCGTCCACGAGGATGACAATCCGTCCTCGAACGGATGGCATCCCGGCGCCGCCCGCGTACTCCTGCTCGCGCCGGGCCAGCTCGACTGACTCTTCCACTACCACCGCATCGATCGCTGCTCTCGGTATTCCCAGGTCCCGAATCAGGTCGTCGTTGAGCACTCGCGTCCCTCCCGATGCGATCGCTCCCATCGCGAGCTCGCGATGCCCCGGGACGCCGAGTTTGCGGACGACGAACACCCCAAGCGGCGCGTCGAGCGCCGTGGCGACTTCGTACGCGACGGGAATGCCGCCGCGCGGAAGCGCCAGCACGACGACGTCCTGCGTGGCGAACGACTGGAGCCGAAGCGCCAGCACCGCCCCAGCCTCGCGACGATCGATGAACTGGCCTTCCATGCTGCAGATCAAAAGCAAAGAGAGTGCCCGACGATCGCCTCAGCCGAGAACCAGCTCGTCGATCTCGGGGACTTCATCCTTGATCGCCATCTCGACCCCGACGTGAAGGGTCAGGTGAGCACTTGGGCAACCCGCGCACTTGCCCGTGAGGCGGACCGTGGCCTTGTTGCCGCACACGTTCATCAGCACGATATCGCCGCCATCGGCCTGCAGGAATGGCCGCACTCGATCGAGCACGGCCTGAACACGCTCATGTGGCTCCATCCATCACTCCAGCTTCATGCTTCAATGGCGCCTGGATAGCTCCGGACCTCACGGTAGCGGCGCTGCGCCAGCTTGTCCGTTCAATACACAACATGCAGCCGTCGAGCACCCGCCGACGCTGCGGCAGCCTTTCTCTCAGCTGCCACGAGGGTAGCCGCCCAGGCATCTCACGCCTTCAGCATCGCGCTGCCGGGGTGCATCACGGGAGCGACGAGGGTTACGGCGTCCTCGAGCACACCTTCAGCGGTGCGCACGGCGTTGAGTCGATGCCAGGCAATCGGCCCCACGTCCTCGGCCGCCTGCGCGGCGACGACCGCGCTGTCGGCGTCGGAGACATCGCTCGTGCGCCTGTCAGCGCGGCCCATCAGCACCGATGAAGGCGCATCGAGCCAGAGACCCGCGAACGGCACGCGCTCGGCAGCGGCCACGCGGGCAATCGCCTCACGATTCTCGCGCCGGGCGAAGACCGCGTCGACTATCGCCGCGTGGCCCGCACGCAGGACCCTTCGGGCCTGGTCCGCGGCGGCGGCGTACACTTTCCGCGAAACGTCGGGTGCATACCCTTCGGGACCGAGACGCGCCAGAGGTGACACGCCGCAGATCCGTTTGCGGACCTCGTCGGAGCGAATCACGATCGCGCCCGGGACCGCGCCGACGAGCGGCGCGAGCGACAGCGCCAGCGTGGACTTCCCGGAGCCTGAGAGCCCGCCGATCGCGACGAGACCAGGACCAGGCGGGTCCAGGAGGCGTTCCGCCCGATCGAGGTACTGCCGCGCAAGATCTTCGAGCTCGCGCCTCGACTGCGGATCGCGCTGCAGTCGAGCGGAGGTAGCACTCGTCTTCGCCCTGACCGCTGCCCGGCACGAGAGAAAGAGCGGCAGCAGCGACAAGCCGTCGATGTCCCCCGTCGCCGCGAGGTAGCCGTTCAACACCACGTTCGCGTGACGCGGCAACCCCCGCCGGCACAGATCCATCAAGAGAAACGCCAAATCGTATTGCACGTCGATGCAGGCGATCTCGTCGTTGAACTCGACCGCGTCGAAGGGCGTAGGGTGACCGTCGACGAGGACGATGTTGCGCAGGTGCAGGTCGCCGTGGCACTGGCGCACGAAGCCCGCGGCGCGGCGCGCGTCGAGCTTCGCGCGGCAGCGGTCGAGGACCCGTCTGGCTTCGAGCGTGACGCGCGCGCAGGCCGGGGGATCGAGGATCCCCCTACCCTCTTCTGCGAAGCCCGCGGCATTGCCGTCGATCACCCACGCCATGCCGTCGGCGCCGCCGTGATCGAGCCGGGACTCGGCTGTCAGATGCAGCTCGGCGACGGCCAGGGCCAGCCGGTGCATCAGATCGAGGTCCAGTCTTCCATGCGAGGCGAGCCGATCGAACAATCCGTCCTCGTCGAAGCGCGTCATTTCGAGGACCCAGTCCACCGGCGTGCCGGTGCCTCCAAGCGCCAGGGACCCGTCCGGCTCGCGCGTGACGGGCGTCACGCCAGTGTAAATCCGGGGCGCGATCCGCCGATTGATGCGAAGCTCGGCTTCGCACATGGCGCGGCGCCGGCCGGTCGTCGAGAAATCCAGATAGTCGTAGCGAACGGCCCGCTTGAGCTTCCACGCGCGCGCGCCCGCGAGAAAGACGACGGATGCATGGGTGTCGATGCGCCGCACGTCTGCCCCGCCGTGCGTCGACGGCGACGCGAGGAAGGCGATCGTTTCGGACTGATCGTCAGTGGCCCACACGGCGGAGCGCCCCTCCCTGTCCGGATGAGCGTGCCGAGCCCGCCTGCACGCCGCGTCTCCAAGCCAGCCTGGCCCCGCGCGTGGCGAACGCGTAGGCGATAGACGGAGCACAAACCACCAGCAACAAGCCGAACCCCATCAGGCCGCCGGCCGCAAGGTCGTAGTCGGCGGCGAGCCGGCTCCACGGAGACCCCAGCACGAAGCGGCCGAGCCCGGCCTCGAACGCGAGCGTCAGGATGGCCCATTCGATACCGACCACGAGACGCAGGCGTGCGGTGTCGAGCCGGAGCCATCCGAGCGACAGGTAGGTGACCGCCAGAATCAGGAGCGACCCGGTAAAGACGCCGATTTGCCTTGCGGGAAGATCGCCGACCGCTGGCACGAGCAGCAACGCCCGAAGCACACCGTGAACACTTTCGATCAGCATCATCAGCAGCCAGATCGCGAAGGCTCGACCCAACACGGCGCCTGCCGACATTTCCATGGCCATCCCCTGCCGGGTGACTACGCACGGCGGGTGCCAGACCGGTCGACCGGGAACCGGCTGCTAGACGAGGCTTCGGCGCTGCATGGTCGGCGGTCGATACTCGAGCAGGTGGTGGAAATTCCCCACGCGCCCCGGAAATGTGCGCGTCAGAAACGAGCGGCTCGATGGCTATTCCTGGGGCCAGACCGGCGGGCTCTCGAGACGGCCGTCGTCGATCTCTGTCCGGCGATACAGCCGGTGGCGCGCGTTCGATCGCACGAGCGTGAGGCCGCTGAGATTCAGGTCGTCAGAGGTCAGGAGGAAGTCTCCGGGGCTGGCCTGGCGAAGGAAATCGTCCAGGCTCTCGACGTGCCTGAACTCCGCGCCCACCAGCCCCGTAACGAACATGGCCGAACGATCCCACAAGTCGCGGTAGACAACACGGCCAGACAACTCTTGGGGTTCGTCGAGCAGCAGACCCTGAGCCGAGTGGCTCAAGTCCCGGAAGTGGAAGGAGTACCAGAACAGCTTGATCTCTGCGCTCGTCAGAGCCAGTGCCGTCACGAGCGACAGGGCAACAAGGCGAGCACGCGCGCCGGCCATGCTTGACGCCCGGGAGCAGGCGCGAACCAGCAGAAGGGCCACGATGAGCGCGAACAACGGGTAGAACGTGTTCAGGTACCAGGGCAGCTTCGTCCGCATCAGCGTTGGAATGAGGAGGGTGCTCACGGCCCATGCGACAAGCAACGGGCTCCTGTCGTCGCGAAGACCGCCGGCCATCCACGCACGAAGTCGCGACCACGAAATCGGCGCGAAGACGAGTGCCGCAAGACCGGCGAGTATCCAATCGTACTGGTGCTTCATCAGGATGACCAGGTAGTAGGCGGGACCTCCGCGATGGGTTTCGATCGCCGCCAGGCTGCGCGCCAGAAAATCGTAGCGGAACATGCGCTCGAAGAACTGCCACTCGTCCAGGCGATAGCGAGGCACTGCCCACAGCGTCACCGGCAACAGAAAGAGCAGCAGCGCGATTGCCGACGGAAGGATCCATTTCGACTGCCACCGGGATCGCCTGAACGCCGCCAGCGCCACAATCGCCAACGGCATCAGCACGCCGAAACCCCGCAGCAGAAACGCACCGGCCATCAGCGGCCCCAGCCAGACTCGATGCCAGCGATAGCGCTCTTCGGCCCACAAGGTCACCACGGTGAGCAGCACGAACAATGTGAAGAGCGCGTCCGTATTGGCGCTGCGTGCGGAATGGACGTGAAGAAACCCGAAGGTCGTGGCCAGGACGAGACCGCCGAGCAGGCCGACAGCCGGCCCGAACGCGCGGCGGGCCCAGTGCTGGAGCACCGCGACCGTCAAGAGTGCGGCTGCCACTGATGGGAGACGCAACGACAGCAGGCTCTGCCCGAAGGCCTTGAAGGCGAGCGCGATGACCCACACGTTCAACGGCGGCTTGGTGTTGTAGTAGTCGAGCTTTCCGAGGAACGTCACGCCAATCCAGTCGCCGCTCTCGAGGAGCTCCGATGCACTGATGGCGTACAGCGCCTCGTCCCATTCGGTGACGAACTCACGATCGAGGCGGACGATCAGATTGAAGGCAGCAAAGAGCAGGACTCCGGCGGCCAGAGCCGTATAGCGGCGGCTGCAGAACGCTTCGAGGCGTGTCTGGTTCACATTTGTCGGTCAGAGATCGCTTGCGTGCACGCTCCTCCCTACTCAGGCGCCGGCAGCCTACACCCAAAGGCTCATCCGTAGCAAGACCAGCGGCTCGAGAAACACTCACACCATCGGAATCTTCGTGATTCGACGTATGGCGATGTTCCGGTAGAAGACCTCCGCCGCCTCCGACTGAAGCTGGATGCGCCCCCGCGTGAGCGGAATCTCGCGCCCCTCCACTTTGTGGCGGAGGCCCGTCAGGATCATGTTCGCCCGGCCGTTGACGACATGGACGCTCGTCTGACCGAGGCAATAGAGATCGATGGTGTTCCACGCGCCCGAGGCGTGCTCGTTGTGTGAATCCTTGATGATGCGCCTCGTGGTGCCGACGACGGTCGGGGCTCCCTTGCGGTAGAGCAGGTCACTCTTCGGATCGCCAGGATTGACGGGAACCGCCTCGGCATCCGCGATCACGCCGGCAAGGCTGTAGAAGTCGCCGCAGTCTCCCTCTTGGATCTGGAACTCGAACGACTTCATCCAGAAGCCATAGCTTTCGTCGTGGGGACCGATCGAGTGATAGCAGCACCCGGAGTCGCGGACGGCCTGCTCGCGCGGCGGCCACCGTTTCGTTCCCCACTTGAACTCCAACCGCAGGTGGTAGTCCTCGTATTCCTCACGCGTGATCAGCCCGCCGTAGGTTTCGCCGGAAATGCGGATCGCGGGCGCGCCATCGACCTCCACGACCGAGAACACCGATCGTGGATCCCGGTTCAGACCGATGGGCTGCAGATAGTCGCCTTGTTCGTTCTTCGGTAGCCCCGGCACATCGGTGAGTTTGTGGGGCCGGCCCAGCCAGGTGTCCCACCCGGCCAGGTCCTTGCCGTTGAAGAGCGGCACGAACGGTTCCTGGACTCCCTTCGCGGAGACCGCAAGGCTTCGTCGAACCCCGAACGGCAGGGCCAGCATTGCGAGTACGGCTGCGCGTCGATTCATGCGTTCGGCCACGGCCTATCAGATTACGATGGCTCGCACCGCGCAGTCGATGGAAGCCGCGGTTGAACAGGAGAACCATGCAGTTCAGGCGGATCGGGGTGTGGCGCGGGTGCGTGGCGGTCATCGCATTCCTGCTGGCTGGCGACGCTGCCGCCCAGACGAATGCCGTTGTGGTCTTCGACGCCGCGATTCCAGCCATCCGATTCGCCGCGGAGGATGTTCAGGCGGCGCTCCGCGCGAAGGGCGTCACCATTCTGACCGCGGACCCCGGCCGGGTGTCGAGTCAGAGGGCGGGCGTGCAGATCGTGATCACGACGGTCGCGACATCGCTGACCGGGCAGCCAGCGGTCACCGGGCTGACCACGCAGGGCTACGCGATCCGCAAAGTCACCACGGGAAGCCTGTCGCGCTGGTGGGCGATCGGCGCGGACGCCGCAGGCGCGATGTACGGCGGCCTGGAGCTCGCGGAAGCCATCCAGCGCGCGGGACACCTCAACCGTGTTGGCGACCGGCAGGTCAATCCCCACATCGTCCGCCGCGGAATCAAGTTCAACATCCCGCTCGACGCACGAACGCCCAGCTACTCGGACGATTCGAGCTCGGCCCAGGCCAATATCGCCGAGATGTGGAGCATGGACTTCTGGACCGAGTTCCTGGACGACTGCGCGCGGCATCGCTACAACATGCTCTCGCTCTGGAGCCTCAGCCCGTTTCCCTCGCTCGTCAAGGTCCCCGAGTACCCCAACGTGGCCCTCGCCGACGTGAAGAAGAAGTCCGGCGCGCTGTGGGACGCCACGCTCCAGGGGCGCCGGATGTTCGATCCGGCCTGGTCCCTCGACACGGTGAAAGTCATGACGATCGAGCAGAAGATCGCCTTCTGGCGGGGCGTCATGGAGTACGCCCGCGACCGCGGCGTGGACGTCGCCGTCTTCACGTGGAACACGTTCGTCTACGGCACCGAGACGAGCGGATACGGCATCACCGACTCCCTCGATAACCCGACGACGCGAGACTACGTCCGGAAGTCCGTTCGCACGCTGTTCAACACCTACCCGCTGTTGACCGCGATCGGCGTGACGTCGGGCGAGAACATGGGCGATGAGAATTCCGGGACGGCGGTCAAGGAACAGTGGCTGTGGGATACCTACGGACTAGGTGTGAAAGACGCGATGGATGACGCGCAGAATCCGTCGAGCCCGTACTACCGGCCCGGTCGCGCGATTCGCCTCATCCATCGCGCGCACCAGTCGAACCTGAACGATATCGTGTCGCTGTTTCGCCAGCTCCCGGGATACGACGCCGCGGACTCGACGCTGTCGTTCAGCTTCAAGTACTCGCAGGCACACATGCATTCCTCGACGCAGCCGCTGTTCATCCACCAGAACGGGTGGTTCGACACGATCCCGTCGGGCAGGAAGACGTGGCTCACCATTCGGAACGACGACATGTACTACCTGCGCTGGGGTGATCCTGATTTCGCCCGCGCGTATCTCACCAGCCTTCCGGACTTGACGAAGATTGCCGGCTTCTACCTGGGGCCCGACGGTTACACGTGGGGACGCGAGTTCCTGAGCACCGAGCCCGACACGCCACGCCAGCTCGTGATGAAAAAGATGTGGTACAGCTTCCACATCTGGGGGCGCCTGGCGTATGAGCCCTCGTTGCCCAATGCTCATTTCCAGCAGATGCTCGGGGCCCGCTTCCCACAGGTCTCTGCCGGCGATCTCTTCACCGGCTGGGCGTCGGTGTCGATGATCATCCCCTTGATGACGCGGTTCTATTGGGGCAGCCTCGACTTCATGTGGTATCCGGAGGCGTGCTGGAGCAATACCGGCTTCGCGACGGTCCAGAACCTCATCGATCCGAAGTATCCGCCGATGAGCGCGGCCGAGGACGGTCAGTCCCCGCGACTCATGTCGGTCAAAGCGTTCGTCGACGGCGAGCCGCCGGCCGGCCGACTCACGCCGCTCGACGTGGCGGACAGGCTGGCTCGCCATGCAGATGCCGGCCTGCAGGACATCTCGCGCCTCGCGCCGGGAACCGACACGGAGCTGCGGCACACGCTGGAAGACATCAGGGCCATGGCGTGGCTCGGCCGCTACTACGCGGAGAAGATCCGCGGTGCCGTCGATTTGTATCGCTATCAGAAGGGGAGCGACACACGGGATCACCAGAACGCCCGCGTTCACCTGCTGGCCGCGTCGTCTCACTGGCGGGAGTACGCAACGATCTGGTCGCGGCAGTACGCGCCTCAGGTGCTCACGCGAATGGGTCTGACGCCCGTCGACATCCGCGCGATCCAGACGTTCGTCGACCGGGATATTCCGGCGCCGCTCGGCGCGCGCTGAGATGTCCTTCCGCCTCTAGGCGGAAGATGACAGCTGGGCAAGTAAGCCCCACTCACCGGCGCACGATGCGAACCCCTTCGACGACGGCCTCCGAAGGATGGAGGACGACCTCCTCCCCTTCGTTCAGGCCCTTCAAGATCTCGACCTGATAGCCAGCCCGCAGACCGACATCGACCGCGCGGACGCGAACCCGGTTCGACTCGACGACAAACGCCGCCCAGGCGTCGCCCGAGCGGAAGAGCGCGCCCGCTGGCAGGGTCAGCGTCTCCGCGCGTTCGGCCACGACGATGTGCACGTCGAGCGCGTAGGCGTCGCCGAGTCGCTTCCAGCACTCGGCGGGATCTTCGAGGTCGATGTGGACATTCACGCGCTGCTCCTCGACGCCGAGCGCCGATATTTTCGTGAAGCCCGCGGGCTCGATCAGCCGGACGCGCCCGTGCAGCGGGTCTCCGCCGCCCCACTGATCAATCACGACGCGAGCGGCGTCCGGTACGCGCACGGCGTCCGACGAGAGCAGATCCACCACGACCTCGAGCAATGCCGGATCGCCGAGCTCCACGAGGGGCGTGCCGGATATCACGACGCGTTCGCTTTCCTGGAGCACACGGAGCACGGTGGCAGCCAACGGCGCGCGGACGAGCACCGCCGAGGACCGGTTCGGGCCTTCGGAAGAGCCGAGCAGCGCCGCCCTCGCCTCCTGCAGCGCGTGCGTGGCCGCCGTGACGGCGGCTTTGGATGACCCCCACTGGCCTTCGGCGGCCGCGCGGCGAGAAAACGCCAACTCGACTTCCCCTCGACTGAGCGCGCCGGACTTGCCCAGCTCGACCGAGCGTTCGTGCTCGGCGCGCGCGAACTCGTACGAGGCGCGCGCCGCCCCCTCAGCGGCTTCGGCCTGCTGCAGCGCAGCGGTCGCCGTGCCGACCCGCGCCACGAGCTGCGTGCGCGTACGCGCGTCGACCGGCGCCGGCTGAACCGCGGCGAGGACCGCGCCCTTTGCGACGCGGTCGCCGGATTCGACGGAGACTCGCGCCACCGCGCCGCTGATCGGCGCCGACACGACGAAGCGCTCGCGGACGACCGCCCGCCCCTCTTCGTCGATTGACTGCGTCAGCCCGCCGCGCGCGACGCGCACCACGTCGACCGCGACCGGCTCGGGCATGAACGCGTAGGCCAGCAGGCCCACGATGCCGCCCGCCACGAGAACCGTTGGTGTCCAGCGACGAATTCGGCCGCGCATGAGAGTCACTCCCGCGTCTTGAGGACGGCAATCAGGTCGAGCCGCCCCAGCAGACGCCACACGATTGCCCCGGATACGACGGCCGCCGTCATCACGACGAGTGCGGAAAACCCGTAGCTCGAACGGTCGAAGACGGCGGGAATGCGGTACTGCTCGGAATCGAACGCCGCCGACACGAGGTGCGCCAGTCCCTGTCCGAGCACCAGCCCGAGCGGAATCGCCGTGATGACCAGCAGCGCCACCTCGGTCAGCAGGATCAGCCCGATTTCGCGGCGCGTGAAGCCCATCACGCGCAGCGTCGCCAGCTCCCAGGCACGTTCCGAGAGCGCGATACGCGCCGTGTTGTAGGCCACGCCGAACGCGATGATTCCGGCCATCGCGATGAGCATCGAGAGCGACGTCGCCATGCTGCGCTGAATCGTTTCCCGGACGCTCCGCCGCGCGGCGCGCGTCGAGAAGAAACCGGCGACGCCGGGCGTTTCCTTCAGGCGTTCGAAGAAGCGGGTATCGGCGCGCGTATCGGTCAACAGGTGCGCTCCGGAAATCGCAGGCCCCTCGCGCAGCACGCGGTTGAGCGCCGCGATGTTCATGTAGGCGGGGGTACCAAGATAGTCCTTGACCGTGTCCACGACGACCACCGACCGCACGGGCCTCGTGCCCTCCCGCACCTCGATGGTGAGCGTGTCGCCGCGCGAGACATGGAGCTTCCGCGCGAGCTTCTCGCTCATCACGACGCCGTCGTCGGGCAGCCGCAGCGCATGCCGCGCCTCGTCGAGCGGCCTGACCAGCTTTCCCGAGGTCGGCATCCCAGTGATCGAACCCCGATGGCGCCAGGGGCCGTTGCGAAACGTCACCGGCACGATGCGGAATGGCTCGACATAGAACACGCCATCGAAGGAGGCCAGCTCCGCGGTGACGCGCCGCGGCCGCGGCTCGACGAACGTCACCGTCGAGGTCTGTCGCTGCGCCACTTCCAGCTCGGTCTCGATGATGAAGTCCATGCTGTCGGTCAGCGCACCGAGCAGCATGATCGCGACCGACATCGCCACAGCGGCAATCGAGAGCATCGCGCGAAAGGGCCGACGTTCGACGTTGCGCAGCACGATGCGGAACCACGGCTGGCAGCATGGCGCTCAATCCGAGGCGCTCGAAGACCGCCTTGCGGTAGGTGGCGGGCTGCGGCGGGCGCATCGCGTCCGCGGGCGACAGGCGCAGCGCGCCGCGGACCGCGAACAGGCTGCCGGCGACCGTCACCGCCATCGCGGCCACCGACATGGTGACGATGCGCGACGTCGGCACCAGAAACACCATCTCGGGGAAGTGAAAGAACTCTCCGTAAAGGCCCGACAGCATCCATCCGAGCCACACGCCGATCGGAACCCCGACCAGCACGCCTGCCAGCGCAATCACGAGCGAGAACGCCGAGTAGTGCCGCGCAATCGCCCACGATGAGTAGCCGAACGCCTTTAAGAGGCCAATCTGCTCGCGCTGAGTGGCAATGAGCCTGGACACCACGATGTTGAGCAGAAACGCCGCGACGGCGGCAAACACATAGGGGAGAATCTGGCCCGTCGTGTGGAGCTCATTGAGCTCCCCTTGCAGATACCAATGGGACATCTGATCGGCGCGCTGGTACGCGCCTGGCCCGCCGAACGGCGACACGAGCGGGTCAAGCCGCGCGATCACATCAGCCGCCGACGCGCCCGGCACCAGCCTGATGACGGCGTCGTTGAACGCCCCCGTCAGATCGAATGCCGCCGCGAGCTCGTCGTCGGCCATCCACAGCACACCAAACCGGCGATCGTCGGGAAACAAGCTGCCCGGGCTGATGGCGTAGATGAATTCCGGCGACAACGCGATGCCGACGACGGTCAGCGTGCGGCGGCGGGTGTTGACGACGGCGGTGAGAGACGCGCCCGGCCGTATGCGATGCGCCATCGCAAAGGGCTCGGAGACGATGACTTCCAGCCGGCCCCCCGAGAGCTCCCGGCCACTCTTGATCACGATATCGTTCAGGACCGGCCGCCGTCCGACCGGCAGCGATACCATGCGCGCCGATACCGGCTCGGCGACGCCGGGCATGTCGACGAGGACCTGGCCGACGATGCGGGGCTCGACGGCGGCGACGCCGGGGACGTCACCGAGGCGGCGGGCGAGCGCGAGCGGCGCGCGCTTCAGCGACACGAACACGTCGGCGAAGCGCTGCTGTTCGTAGAATTGCGCCCGGGACTCCGACAGCGTCACCAGGTTGCACTCCCCCAGCACCGACACGGCGACCCCTGCGGCCACCACACCGGCAATCGCCGCCGCCTGGCTCTTCAGCCGGAAGAGGTCGCGGAGGAGCTTGTGGGTCAGCGCTCGCATGGGCTCACCATTGCAGCTCGTGCGCGGCGACCTTCGTGGCGTTGTGGCGAATGGCCGTGACACGCCCGTCAGCCATCGTCAGCACGCGATCCGCCATCCCGGCAATCGACGTGTTGTGCGTGATAATCGCCGTCGTCGCGCCCAGCTCGTGGCTCGCGCGTTCGATCGCCTCGAGCACCGTGATGCCTGTCGTGATGTCGAGCGCGCCCGTTGGCTCGTCGCAGAGGAGCACGTCGGGACGCTTGGCAATCGCGCGCGCGACGGCGACCCGTTGCTGCTCGCCGCCGGACAACTGCGACGGAAAGTGGTCGAGCCGATCCTGGAGGCCGACCAGGGCCAGCGCCGCCTCGGCGGACATCGGCCGCTCCGCGATGTCGGTGACGAGCGCGACGTTCTCGCGCGCCGTGAGGCTGGGAATCAGGTTGTAGAACTGAAAGACGAACCCTACGTGCTCCCGGCGGTACTCGGTCAGCGCATCGTCGTCGAGCGTGGTCAGGTCGTGATCGAGATAGGAAGCCGTGCCGGCCGTCGGCACGTCGAGGCCTCCCATGATATTGAGGAGGGTCGACTTCCCACTGCCGGACGGGCCGAGGAAGACCACGAACTCGCCACTCGCGAGGCTGAGGCTGACCCCGCGCAACGCGTGGACCGCGACGTCGCCCATCTGGTAGACCTTGGTCACGTCGCGAACGTCGAGGACCGCCCCCATGGCCTCAGTACTCCACGCGTCTCGATCGCGGCGCGAGCCACGGGCGATCGATTCGCACCCTGGCGTCGACGGCGCAGGCGCCGTTGCGCAGCACCTTGACGGGGTTCAGGTCGAGCTCCTGTATCTCTGGGCAAACCGACAGCAGACCGGAGACGCGCAGGATCGTCTCGCGTAGCGCCGCCTCGTCGGCGGGCGGCGCGCCGCGGAAGCCGCGCAGCAGCGCGGCGCCCTTCAGCTCGTCGACCATCTCGCCGGCGTCGCGGTCGGTGACCGGATGCAGCCGGAACGCCGTGTCGCCGAGCAACTCGACGAGCACGCCGCCGCTGCCGCAGACAACGATGGGGCCGAAGGTCGGGTCCTGGATGGCGCCGACCAGCATCTCGACGCCGCCCGGCACCATGCGCTGCACGATCATGCCCGACATCTCTCCGGCGAACTGCGCCTCGAACTGCCGCGCAACGGCCCGGACCGCAGCCGCGTCGATCAGGTTCAGGCGGACGGCGTTGCGCTCGGTCTTGTGCAGCAGCGCGGGCCCGACCGCCTTGAGGGCCACGGGATACCCGATGCGATCGGCCTCGGCCACCGCCTCGCCGGCGTTCGCGACGCTGCGCGTGGCGGCGGAGGCAATCCCGGCGGCCGCCAGCAGACGGCGCCCTTCGTCGGTCGTCAGCCATCCGCCGCCGCGCGACAGCACCTCGTCGACGAGGGCGCGCACGTCGTCGACTCGAAGGTCAGGAAACGCGGGAACTTCGCCGACGGCCTTGGCACGCCATTCGCCGTAGTGCGTGACACGCGCGAGCGCGCGCGCGGCGGACTCGGGGAAGGCATACGACGGAATCGCCGCGAGCGCCGCGGGGGCGCCCTCGGCGCGCATGAAGATGCCGAGGATCGGCTTGCCCTGCGCATCCGGAGCGACGCTGGCGATGGCCGCCGCCACCGCATCCGGTTCGGTGACCAGCGGCGGGATGAAGATCGTCAGCACGCTGTCGACGTTCTCGTCCCGCAGGATGACCTTCAGCGCGCGGGCGAAATGCTCCGCCGGCGCCGACGCGAGCATGTCGACGGGATTGGCCACGCTCGCGGCGGGCGGGAGGAAGCTCCTCAGCTCGACGCGCGTCGACTCGCTCAAGACCGGAAGCTCGAGACCGTTCGCCTCGCAGGCGTCGGCGGCCAGAATCCCGGGCCCCCCGGCGTTGGTCAGGATCGCGACGCGCCTCCCGTTCGGGATCGGCTGGTGCGCCAGCAGCGCGGCGACGTCGAACATCTCTTCGAGCGTCTCGGTGCGGATGACGCCGGCCTGCCGAAAGAGCGCATCCACGACCTTGTCGCTGCCGGCAAGCGCCCCGGTGTGCGACGAGGCCGCGCGGGCGCCCGACACGGAGCGTCCCGCCTTGACCGCGACGATCGGCTTCGAGCGTCCGACGCGGCGCGCGATCTCGCTGAACTTGCGCGGATTGCCGAAGCTTTCGAGGTACAGCAGGATCACCGACGTGTGCGGATCCTCCGACCAGTACTGAATCAGATCGTTGCTCGAGACGTCGGTCTTGTTGCCCACCGACACGAAGCTCGAGATGCCGATGTTGAGCCGGCGCGCATAGTCGAGGATGGCCAGGCCGAGGGCGCCGCTCTGCGTCGACATCGCGACACCACCGGCGGGTGGATAGGTCGGGGCGAACGTCGCGTTCAGCGCGTACGCCGGATCGGTGTTCAGCAAGCCCATGCAGTTGGGGCCGATGAGCCGGCAGCCGGCGCTGCGGATCTTTGCGAGCAGGGCGGCTTCGCGAGCACGGCCTTCGGCGCCGGATTCCCCGAAGCCGGCGCTGATGACGCAGATGCCCCGCACGCCCTTCTCGAGACAGTCGTCCACGGCGTCGAGCACGTGCGCGGCCGGAACGGCGACGACGGCAAGATCGACCGCGCCAGGGATGTCGGTGACGCGAGGCCAGGCGCGCAGACCCTCGATTTCGGACGCGGACGGATGCACCGGCACGATGGTGCCCGTGAAGCCGCTCGCGATCAGGTTGTGCAGGATCTCGGAGCCAATCTTGCCGCGGGTGCGGTTCGCACCGACGACGGCGACGCTGCGCGGCTCGAAGAACGCCTTCATCGAGGCCGTCGCCGCGTGCTGCGCGCGCTCGGCCGACTTCTCCACGAAGCTCGCCGTCGGCTCGAGTCCGACCGTGACATGTACGACGCCGCCTTCGAGCCGGCTCGTGACCGAGTAGCCGGAGTCGAAGAACACATCCATCATCCGGCGGTTGTCGGCAAGGACCGACGCGTCGAAGGTTCGTATGCCCTGACGCCGCGCAACCTCCGCGAGTTGCTCGAGCATCCGCGTGCCGATGCCCCGGCCCTGCAGCGCGTCGGCGATCGCAAACGCCACCTCGGCGCGATCGGACGCGGCACTGGTCCGATAGAAGCCGGCGAAGGCGACGATCCTTCCCGACACCTCGCCGACGAGGGCCACAGCACCGGGGGTATCAGCCGCGAGGAGGTGCCTGGCCTGCGCCGCGTCGAGGTGCGGAAAGCCGAGGAACCGCTGATAACGGCTCAGCGGTGTCAGCTCATCGAAGAACTTCAGCAGCGCGCCGGCGTCGCTCTCCCGGCCGGGGCGCATCGCAAGCGTCGAGCCGTCACGCAGGACGATGTCTCGAACGGTCGCAGGTTCTGTTGCGGAGGGGGGTTGGGTAAGGTTCGACATGCTGACTCCAAGATTCTTTCGCTGGGGCCGCTGATGGCTCAGAGAGACATCGAGCAAGCAGGGTGCCGGGGATCGAGCGTGCAAACATCCGTTGATCCGGCTGTTCCGGGAGTGTGGGGTCTGGGAGTGCAGGGAAAAATTTCATGGCGACGGCGCGGCGGCGCGGAATATTCCTCGTCAGCCGTTGGCGCGAAGTCCACCGGCCTCCCGCAAACCTCGTCGCTCTCGCAACTTACGCATGCGGGTGCACTCGGCGTGCCGGTTGCAGCACCCGAGAGCGAGTGGCGAGCCCAAGGAGGCCTGCGATGAGGCACGAAGACCTTTTCACGGATGAACGGACGCGAATCGAGCAGGCGCTCGATGCGCTCGCGGGCATGGCCGTCCGGATCGAATCCGGCGAGACACCCACGGAGCAGGCGGATCGGACCGTCGCGTTTCTCACCGAGTCGGAGGAAGCCGCGTACGATGCGAGTCAGATCAGCGAGGGAGAACCGGTGCTGTCAGTGTGCGTCGCCGAGCACGAGGCCGCACGGGTGCTGCTTCGCAAGTTGAGGCTGGCGCTCGATGCCCGGCAGCGCGGCGACACGGCCGCTGGGCCGGTGTTCGCACAGCACGCGCGCGACTACGTCAGCCTCCGCCGCGAGCACATGCGGCGCGACGACCAGCTGTTTGCGAGAGTGGCCGGCGCGAAGCGGTAGGAGTCGTCACCGCAACGACCGCGCCAAGCCCCGCCGAGCGCATGACCGCACGTATGGCGCCGAGCGTCTTCAGTGTCGCGACGATCGCGTAACGACGGATGGTGCCCCTGTGATATCCGGGGTTCGGGGTTCGGGGCTGTCCGTGTGTTCCGTGGTTCAAAAAGACACGCACGGGCCCGCAGGTTGTGGTTGCGCCGGCGCCGGACGAACGGCCAGGTACTGCACGCCCGGGGGCATCGTCGGCGCCAGCGTGATGGCGACCTGCAGCGCGCCGCGCTCGCAGCTCATCGTCCACTGCCCGCGCAACGCATTCTCGACGAGGTCGAATTTTGTCGGGGCCGTACAGGAACCAAGTCTGGCGCGAAGATCGTCGATCTCCCTCCGCCGCCGATCCTTCGATCGATCGAGGAACAGATTCTCGGCCGCGATCCTGTCCGCCAGGCCATCGTCCCAGCGCACGATGAGGCTTGATACGTCGTCGCGCGCGGCGACGAGCGCGTCCGACGGCCGGACCTCGCGGCGCAGAAGGCCGCCGGTGCGGTCCAGTCGATCGATGGCCGCTCCGACCGCGTTGTTCCAGCCCGTGTAGGTGACGTTGCCGAACGCGATGATGCCGACCCCGTAGTCGGGCAACCAGCGCATCAGTGATCCATAGCCGGGCAGGCCACCGCTGTGGTCGACGACCGCGCGGTACTGGCAGGTCTGCGTCACTCTCAAGCCATACCCGTAGCTGGTTGACGTGAGGTGCGTAGCGCTCGTCGACTTGTCGAGCACGACGCGCATGCTCGCGGAACGCCACGGCTGCTGCATCTCGCGCAGCGACGCGCGGCGCACTGGACCGCGTTCGGGTCCGTCCCGCGGCGGCCACGCATCGAGAAACGCCGCCACATAACGGCTCAGGTCCCGGACCGAAGTCAGCATGCCGCCCATCGATCCGAAGGAGCCGTGCGGGAGCGCCGGTTCCTCCTTCCACTGCTCGTCTTCCCAGCGGTACCCGATGGCCAGTCGATTCGGTGCAACCTTCGACGGATGAAGCGTCGTCGACGACATGCCGAGCGGCTCGAGGATGTTCTGGGTGACGTACTCCTCGTAGGTCTGCCCCGACACGCGCGACACGATGCGCCCCAGAATCGCAAACCCGTAGTTCGAGTATTCGTAGGCGATGCCGGGTGCATTCGAGAACGGAATGCCGCTCCGCAGCATCCGGGACAGTTCCTCCTCGCTCTCGGACAGCTGCTGATCGCCCCAGGGGTTGTCTTCGGGGAACCCTTCCGAGTGTGTCAGGAGGTGGCGAACGGTGATCCGCGGAGAGTCCGTCGTCGGATAGCGCAGGTTCTTCAGCTCCGGGACGTATTGTTCCGCGGGATCATCGAGCGACAGCTTGCCGGCGTCGCGAAGCTTGAGGATCGACATCGCCGTGAAGCTCTTGGTCATCGACGCGATGCGGAAGACGGTGTTCCCGTCGACCGGCGCCTTCGCCGCGACGTTGCGCACACCCATCGCGCCCTCATGCGCCAGCTCGCCGTCGATGACGATGCCCCACGCCGCGCCCGGTGCGTGGACCGAGGTGGCATAGTCGGCGAGGATCTTGTCGACGTCCGCGAACGCCGTCGCGAGCTTCGCCCGGCGGTCGGGATCGCCGAACGGGGCCGCCGGCGCGACCGCCTGCTGCGCGAGTGCAACCGCGCCAGCGGTAGTGACGAGAACGACCGGGATCCACATGCGCATTGGAGAATCCTACTGCAGCTGGGCGTCGCTGCCGTGCCTTGGTACGCGGATGGACGGATCGAAGGCTCAACGGGACGCGGATTACGCGGATTGAACACCCGTCTTAAACGGGACGCGGATTACGCGGATCGCACGCTCCACTTCAACGAGACCCGGATTACACGGATCGAACGCTCGTCTTAAACGGGCTGTTCACCGATTTGAGTACAGCTCGTCATCAGTGCCGAACATGGCCCGTCGCTCAGCGGCCTGCACTCTTTCTGTTTTGATCCTGACGACTGCAACCAGCCAGAACACGCCGAGCGCCGTGGCGATGATGGCGGGCCGATATTGCCGCCACGGCAGACGCTCTGTGCGGTAGCTCAGATGCCCATTACCGACCCGAAGAACCTCAGCGCCGATGGACCAGCTATCGCCGACGAGCACCGCGGCGAACACAGTCATGACTGACACGATGATCACTGCGGCTACCAGAGCGAATCGTTCATCACCAGGGAACCGACGCGTGACTGCCCCGACCAGTTGGTACGCGATCACCACGTACGCAAAGGCGAACACGAGGAGGACGGCGGCGTCGAAAATGATGTCTCGTTGCTGGGCGTACTCACGCACAGTACTCACATCGATTCCATGGCTCTGAGAGATCCTCGCGAACAGCATCGCCATGCACTGGTCGCGGACGTCCGCATATGGACCGGCGCCCTGCTGCCGAAGCGGTGAAACATCGGCATAGGCGATGGCCCAACTCTCCGCCGTCGCAGAATCGGCACGGAGGTGAGCACGGTCGGCGAATCGGTCTAGATGCAACGGTCGCGGTGGCTCCGCTGGAATTTCACATCGACGCGCTTGGCCGTTCGCGGCTGGAGCCGGCAAGCGCTTGGATAGCATGACCGCTATCAGAAACATCAACGCCACCGCAACGACTGCCCGAACTGTGCGACCCATCCGCACCTCCATCCATCAGTTTGACACCGCGGCTGGGCGTAGGGTTCGGTGGAGTACGGGACGCGGATTACGCGGATCGAACGCTCCGCCTGGACGGGACGCGGACTACGCGGATCACGCTGCGGGCAGGAACCGCAGGCGCCCAGCTGCGACGATCGTCAGAAACACATCCCATCCGAAGGAATCCGCGAAAATCCGCGTCCCATTGAGAGATCCCTCGAAATCTGCGTCCCCTGTTAAGAGATCCGCGAAATCGGCGTCCCGTTGAAAGATCCCGGAAGATCCGCGTCTCGCCAGGAAACCCTCTGCGCGTTGAGGACTAACTAACTGATGGGTCGGTGTATAGTCAGCGCCGTATGCGTACTCTTCTAGCTCTTCTCGCGATTGGCGCTCTCTTGCAGCAGCAGCCGGCGCCGCGTCCATCTGCGATCCAGGACGGCGAAGCCCATGGCGACCCGCCGTACATCCTCGAAGAAGGTTGGGAGCCGCTCCTGAACGGTAAGGACCTCGCGGGATGGAAGGCTTGCGACGCGAGCACCAAGAGTGAATGGTTTACGACGCGATCGGTGATGTTCGAGCGGCTCCTCGGACCGACGCGGCTCAACGGCCGGGCGGCGCCGAGCGGCGTCATGCTGAACGGTCCGACGGGCCGCACGGCCAATTTCTGTTCGGAGCGCACGTTCGGTGACGTCGAGCTCTACCTCGAGTTCATGCTGGCCAAAGGCTCGAACTCGGGTGTCTACCTGCAAGGCCTCTACGAAATCCAAATCTTCGACAGCTGGGGATCGAGTGAAGGCGTGAAGACGTCCGACGCCGGCGCCATCTATCATCGCTGGATCAACGAACAGGGCGTCGGCGGATCTCCCCGCTCGTCAACGCCTCACGCCGTCCTGGCGAGTGGCAGTCGTTTCAAGCCTGGTTTCGTGCGCCGCGCTTCGATGCGTCCGGCAAGAAGACCCAGCCGGCGCGCTTCGTGCGAGTGCTCTTCAACGGCCAGCTGGTGCAGAAGGACGTCGACGTCGACGGCCCGACGCGCGCGAGCCTCGAAATCCCCGAGGCGGCTCAGAACCCGCTCATGATCCAGGGCGACCACGGTCCGGTGGCGTTCCGGAACATGTACATTCGGCCGCTGCGGCCGCTGATCCTGCGGTAGTGTTTCCCGGATCCCGACCGCACCGCTGGCTCGGCAGACTCCGCGGGCCGGCCATTCCCGCGCATCGAACGCCCGCAACAGTTGCCGCACCCTTGGAGCTATCGTGCCGGGGGCTGTAGCCGCAGCGTCTCGCGGAGCCGCATAGCTACGGGATCAGATGACACGCCACCACGGTGCGGCCAGAATGCCGGGTGCGAGCCGCTCGATCGTCTCGCCCCCATGCAGCAGGAGTCCGGCCCGGGACGTGCGGCCGTGCCTCGGACCGAAACGCCTGGAGGTCGCGGGGCCCGTGCAACCAGGTCGTCTGGCGCCGCGACGGCCTGGTCGAGCGTATCGAAATCGTCAAGGGTTAGATACTGTCGGCCGTCCTGCGGGATGAGGTCCTGAACTAGCGTGGTTTTGCCCGTCTGGCGAGCGCCTGTGACCACGGTCGCCGGGAATGCCCGCGCGCTGGCGGCCAGCGCGCGGATCGCTAGACGGGCGACAGGCACCATCGCTAGAATGATAATCATTCATAGCGTGAATTGCAAAGGAAAGGACCTCGATACATGAGTCGCCCTTCAGCGAGCCGCAGCTCTTCTCAGTAGCGTATGCGTTTGAACAGGAGTGGACACCGACCACCGCCCCTCACGCCGGCCCTCCTCGATGAGTGACCGCCGATGACGTCCGTCAGCCGGTTACACTGACGAGCGGCGGGACGAGCCGGCCCTCAGCGCACCGCGAACATCGTCAAATCGAGCGCCTCCGCTTCGCGCTCGCGGATCTGGACCGGCTTTCCCTCTTTCGACAGCAGTTCGAAGAACGCGGCAGGGACGTCGGTCAGCGAAGCGGCCTCTCTGGGCACGGCCACCGCAATGTAGCGGCCGGGGCGGAGACCTTCGATGACGTAACGCCCGTTCGGCGCGGCGTACACCATCCTGGTCATCGTGGATCGCTCGTGCCTGAGGTCCGGGTCCTCGGCAAATACCATCACGGCGGCCTCGATCGGAGCGCCACGCTCGTTGGTGACGACTCCGGCCAACGTGCCAGCGCGGTCGGTCAGGGTGACTCGCAGCTCGGTGCCCGGCGCGAGCTCGGTGGGATCGTCGGTAATGTCGCGTCCACCATACACCACGCTCTTGACGTGCCAGCCCGGCCAGCCTTCAGCGCGAAGCAGCACTGGCCCAAACAAGTGTTCGAGCACGAACGACGCGTCATCCTTCACTTGGATCGCCGGGCTCTGACTGGCGCCGGGCCCTTCCATCGGCCGGATTCGCAGGGAGAGCAGCGAGCCGTTCGGGGGCGTGTCGAAGATCACCTGGCCGGCCACATCAACGCCCGGCCGGAGCCGGACGACCACGCCATCCACGTCCGCGTTGACCGAGACTGGCGTCCACGCGAATTCCTGACGCCCTCCCGCATACTTGTATGCAGCCAGGGAATAGTCACCGGGCGGTACAAGCCGAAACTCGAACGCCCCGTCCCCCATCGTCGGGAAACCGCTCGCCTCTCCCTCGATCACGATTGGCGATGTCGCCTTCTGCAACTTGACGCGGACGCCGGAAGCGAGGGCTCCAGTCGAGTCGACGACGACACCGCGGATTGTCACCAGGCGCGAGCGTTCGAAGACGATGTCAATCGGCCCGAGGTCCTCGCCTGATTTGACGCGGAGTCTTGCGGCATCGACTGCGGAGAGAGCGGCGGGATAGTAGGTCGGCGGGTAGGCCGACGATCGCGGAAAGCCGCGTGTCACACCCGTCGGTACAGGCGGTGGCTGCGCCACGACGATGTACTCGCCGGCCTGGAGGCCAAAGAGCCGGAAGCTTCCGTTGTCGTCCGTGCGCACGCCGAGAGAAGGCGCGAAACCCACCGCCGCGCGCGTACGGCCGCCCGCGAGCGATTCCCGGACGTTGATCGAAACGTACGACTGCGGCGTTCCGTGTTCGTCCAGGACGCGTCCGCTGATGGCCGCACCTCGAGGAAGAAGAATCACGATCTCTGCAGGCGACTGCCCGGGCGAGACCCTGAACGATCGTGGCCCGTCCGTCAACGCCTCTGGATAGAAGCCCTGGACGTATCTCATCGCCGTCTGGGCTGGAGTCGCGACAATCCGATACGATCCCGCCCGCACGTCCGGGAACTCGAACCGGCCTTCGGCGTCGACAGGCGCGCTGCCCTGCGACATCCATTCCATGGCCTCGCGGCCGGGCGGAGGGGGTTGTGACGACAGCGGCTGCAGGCTGACGGAGACGTCGCGGAAGGGGAGGCTTGTGTCAGCCGCCACGATCCGGCCCCGCACCACAGAAGGAACCGGCGGTTCTTGGCAGGCAGTACGGGCTGAAGCGCCGAGGACACCAACGGCCACGTAACACACCCAGAGCTGCGCACGTACCAGACGAGAAGCTCGCTCACGCATGCGCGTCTACCTTCTATCCGTCCCCGCTTCCCTCACCCACCGTAACGGCGATATGCTCGCGCCGTGAAGGGTACACCGTCCGTAGCGAAGTTTGTAGTGGCGCTGATCGGAGCCGCCGTCAGCTGACGGGCCGCATTTTAGTGGAGGAACGGACAATGACACGACGACACTGGCTCCAATGTTGGACGATGAGCGCAATCGCGGTCAGTCCCTTCGTTGCACTCGCGGCCCCGCAAGCCGTCGAGGCGGGATTCACTCCGCTCTTCAACGGCAAAGACCTGAGCGGCTGGGTGTACGGGCGACGGGCCGGCAACGTCGAGAATCGATCGGGCAAGGGCTATCAGGTCGACAACGGCGTCCTCTTCACTACGGGGGAAGACGGCGGCAACCTGTACACCGAGAAAGAGTACGGAGACTTCGTCCTGCGATTCGAGTTCAGGCTGACAGAGAACGCCAACAACGGAATCGGCATCCGGGCGCCGCTCGAGGGCGACGCAGCCTACGTCGGGATCGAGATCCAGGTACTCGATGATGGCGGCTCTGAGTACAAGACCCTCCGTCCGACGCAATACCATGGTTCACTCTACGACATGGTTGCAGCCAGACGCGGCGCACAGAAGCCGGTTGGGGAATGGAACGCCGAAGAGATAACCGCGAAGGGCCGACAGATCACCGTCAAGCTCAACGGCAGCACGATCGTGGATGCCAATCTCGACGACGTGACCGACGAAGCGATCCTCGGCAAGCACCGCGATCTCAGCAAACCTGAAGGCTCACGCGGTATCGCCAACGCCCGGGGCCACATCGGTTTCCTTGGCCATGGTACGCGCGTCGAGTTCCGCAATATCCGTATCAAAGAGCAATAGTCCGCGCAAACTCATCGGAGCACACGGACGAACACGCGCACATTCGGCCCTGGCGCCTCGATCCGGTGGAAGCCGGCAAGAGGCACATCGAACGCGTCCCGGAGATCGCCATCACCGGCCTGTAGACAGAATGACGATATCCTGATGATGTGAAGCCGGCTCTGTTCTCGCGCCCGCGTGTCGCCCTCATTGTTGTCGCCGTGTTCGGGGCGACGGCATTCGTCGCCGCCGGCCCGCAGGCCACTCCCTCGGCAACCAGCGCCGTGCGCATCGTCCTCGTCGGTGATTCAACCGTGACGGATGACTCGGGCTGGGGCGCTGGATTCAAGCGGCAGGTCACCCCCCGGATCGAAGTGATCAACACGGCGGCCAACGGCCGCAGCTCGAAGAGCTTCATCGACGAGGGCCGCTGGGCGGAGGCACTGGCCACGCGCGGCCAGTACTATCTGATTCAGTTCGGCCACAACGACGAACCGGGGAAGGGACCCGAGCGCGAGACCGATCCGAAGACCACGTACCGGGCCAACATGACGCGGTACGTCGACGATGCCCGCGCGATCGGCGCCAAACCGATTCTGGTCACGTCTCTCGTCCGACGTCTCTACAAGGAGGACGGCACGATACGGACGACCCAGACGCCCTACGTCGAAGTCGTCCGGGCACTGGCGATCGAGAAGCGAGTGCCGCTCATCGACCTGCACGCGATCAGCCTGGCCGACGCAGAGAATGCCGGTGATGACGTGTGGGCGGATCTCAGCCCCCGAGTTGAGCAAGGAAACGAGAAAGGCCAAATCGATCGGACACACCTGAACGCCAAGGGCAGCGAGGTCGTCGGACGGATGGTCGTCGAGGCGCTGCGCAAGGTGGTTCCCGACCTGGCGCCGATGCTGCGCGTCCAGCCGGCCGACCGGTGAGTCAGGTAGTCTCGCCTATCGTCGTCGCCTGAGCACTACAACGTCAGGACCCGGTGCTCGACGGCAACCTGCAAGCGGGCCGCGGGCAGAAAGTGGCCATGCTGCTCGTCGTCCCGACCCCGCTCGTCCTGGCCGCTTTCTGTGCCTGCTCTCTGCCGGCGCATCGGGCCGCGAGCGTTGATCCCAACATTGCGCTGCGCCACTTGTGAGCCATTCTTTCTTCGAGCTTTCTGCGTACTCGCAGCTGAAGGTTGGTCGCAGTTTCTGCGACAAACCGGTTCACCAAGTTGAACTGATCAAGTAAGTTCCGCCGGAATCCGCCTGGCATTGGCCTCGCAGTGACGATGCTAGAATGCGAGAGGGAAACGGCATCCCATGTCCGACACCACACACCTCGTCACGGCCGAAGAGCTCGAGAAGTTCCCGGACGACGACTACCGCTACGAGCTGGTGGAAGGCCGGGTCATTCGCATGAGCCCGACCGGAACTGTCCACGGCTGGCTCGTGATGAACTTGGGCTCCAAGCTCACGCAGTACACGAACGCCCGTCGATTGGGCCTCGTGCTCACGGAAGTGGGGTTCCGCCTGTCGTCTTCTCCCGACACCGTCAGGGCTCCAGATCTGTCGTTGATCCGGCGCGAGCGGCTGCCGGAAGGGGCTCTCCCTCGTGGGTTCTGGCACGGTCCGCCCGATCTGGCCGTGGAAGTGCTCTCGCCTGATGATCGCCCCTCCGACATCCGGACCAAAGTCGCGGAGTACCTGACATACGGCGTCCCGCTCGTCGTCGTGATTGACCCCGACGACCGCTCAGTCATCACGCATCGTCCGTCCGCCCCGCCCATCACGCTCGGCGCTGCCGATGTCCTGGACCTGGATGAGGTGGTTCAGGGCTTCCGCTGTCCTGTTCAGGACATCTTCAGCTAGCCGTCCAGGCAAGGATCGGCTCGACATCGCCGTCACGCCCGAGTTTTTCTGCGGAGGGAGGCTAGCTTTCTCCGGCCGTGCCTTTGCGATACAGTTTATAGATCCCGAACGGCCTGAGAATGCACACACTCGGAGCTACGACTTGACGAGCCTCACCTGGTTCGCCGCCCTTCAATCCCTCATCTCCGCCGGCCTGGTGGCCGTCCTCTGGGTGCTGCACGCCCGGCTCGGCCGCCGGCCGTTCTTTCTGTGGTGGGGCTGGGCGTGGACGGTCTTCGCGGTGTACCTCCTGCTGGGAGCCTTGACGCTGCCGCTGTCGGCGACCTGGAGCCCAGCCGTTGGCACGCTCGCCTTTCTAGCCACGATTTGTGGCTACCTGCAACCGGCGCTCCTGATGGTCGGCGTCGCGAGCCTGCGGTCCCCCAACGGACGCGGCGGCGCGGCGCGTCCCTTGGGGGACACGATGCCGGTACCGGCATGGCGAACGCTGGGGATCGCAGCAGCGCTCGTCGCCGCGACGGTGATCTTCCTGGTGTCCCTCGGGCAGACCGACCCAATCGACAGCTTCTCTACCCGTGTCGCGCCCCGCGCATGGGCGCTCGCGGGCGCAGCACTGTTCTCGGTCGTGGTGTTTGTTCGGCGCGGACGCGAAATCCGCTCGCTCGCGTGTTACGTGACCGCGGTCTCGTGCCTGGTGTACAGCTTCGTCCAGACGGTGTACGGCGTGGCGTTGACGGGGCGACTCGTGGCTGGCGCCGCCGCGCCCTTCGCCTCGATATTCGACGATGGAGCAGGCTTGCGGCCGTTCCTCTTTCTGGTCGATGTCGTCAGCGCCTACGGCATCTGTCTCGGGATGGTCCTGCTCCTCGTGGAGGACTTCACGCGGTCGAGGCTGGCGCTTGAAGAGAGCCTCCGGGTTCAGCGTGAGGCACTCGACGAGAACGCCGTCCTTCAAGCCGAAATCAGCGAACGCCGTCGTGTGGAGCGGGCGCTTCGAGACAGCGAAGATCGGTATCGTGACCTCGTCGAGCACAGCGAAGACTTGATTTGCACCCACGATCTCGACGGCCGGATTCTCTCGATCAACGACCCACCGGCTCGAATCCTCGGGTACTCGCCCGACGAGCTCGCGCGCATGACCGTTCAGCAGCTGCTGGCGCCGGACATCAGAGACAGGTTTGACGCGTACATCGCCGAGATCGGGCGAAAGGGGATCGCTCGAGGGCTCCTGGCCGTCGTGACCCGTGGCGGCGATCGACGGATGTGGGAGTTTCGAAGCACGCTGCGAACCGACGGCGTGCCGGTGCCCATCGTCAGAGGCACGGCGCACGACGTCACGGAGCGCGTCAAGGCGGAGCGCGCGCTGCGGGTGTCGGAGGCCAAGTTCGCCGCTGCCTTCAGGGCGAGCCCCTGCTCGATTGCCATCAGTACGCTGGAGGACGGGCGCGTCATCGAGATCAACGATGCCTGCCAGCAGCACACCGGGTATCGGCGGACAGAGGTCATCGGTCGAAGCGCCCAGGAGCTGCGACTCTGGATCGACCCACGCGAACGCGCAGACATAGTGGCTGACCTCAAGGAACACGGGAGGGTCGTGAACCGGGAAGTTCGATGGCGATCGAAGGCCGGCGACGAGCTGACGGTCCTCTACTCGGCCGACACGATCTCCATGCATGGGCAGGCCTACATGCTCTCGGTGGCGCTGGACGTCACCGCGCACCGCCAGGTCGAGGTCAGGCATCGGGCGATTCTCCGCGCGCTCCCGGACTGGGTCTTCCTGATGAGCCCCGAAGGCGTGTTTCTGGATTGCCATGTCAAGGACCGGGAATTCCTGCTGGCCGCGCCCGAGGATTTCGTCGGCCGGCACGTGACCGAGGTCCTCCCGCCCGAGCTCGCAGCCGACCTCACCCGACTGTTCGATCAGGTCGCGCGAAGGGATCAACCAGGCACGTTCGAGTACTTCGTGCCGGTGGGCGGCCAGATCCGGTACTACGAGGTCAGGGCCGTTCGCTGCAACGACAGGATCCTGACCATCGTGCGGGATGTGACGGAAGGAAAGCGGGCCGAGCACCAGGCGCGCGACCTCCGACGGGAGCTGGCTCACATCAGCCGCGTCTCGACCCTCGCGGCCTTGACCGGGTCGCTCGCCCATGAAATCCGTCAGCCGCTCGCCGCGATTCGGACCAATGCGCAGGCGGCGCGACGCCTCATCGGCCAGCCTGGTCACGAGGTCGCTGACCTGCGCGACGCCCTCGCCGACATAGTCGCGGACAGCCAACGCGCGAACGACGTCATCGAACGCGTGAGCGCTCTGCTGAGGAGAGACACGTCCGAACACGATGCAGTCGACCTCAACGCCGGGCTCGACGAAGTCGTCAAAGTGCTTCGAGCCGACGTGGTGGCGCGACGAATCTCTCTCGCGGTCGATCTCGAGCCCAACCTGCCACGAGTGTTCGGGGATCGCGTCCAGCTCCAACAGGTCGCACTCAACCTGCTCATGAATGCCTGCGACGCGGTCGAGCACCAGCCGGACGAGGCCAGACGCGTCTCGCTCAGCACGAGCGTGGACGAGGACTGGGTGGTGGTCTCGGTCACCGACCAGGGTGCCGGGCTGACCGACGAGGAAGTGGGCAAGGCGTTCGAGCCATTCTTCACGACCAGAGTCAACGGCATGGGTCTGGGGTTGCCCATCTGCCAGATGATCATGCACCTTCACGACGGCGCCATAGGCGCCGGTCGCAACGGGCACGGAATGCGCTTCTCCTTCAAGTTGCCCGCGCTGGCGAGCGCCGACGCCGGAGCCGACGCCGCACGCCCAGCCATGCGTGGAGAGTCGGTCAACTCGATGTAGCCCCACGTTGAGGTCAGGTCGGCGAGCCTGACGTCCCCGCCTCAGCGGGGCGTGATCAAGAATACGACCTGGCGAGGCGGAGCTTCGTTGGCCTCAGGCGCAGCCTCGCTAGAACCGCCGCAACCGCTCTACTGCCCGCCGCAGCGACCGCTTACGTTTCCACAGATCCGACCACAGGTCGCCGACCTCGGCGACCCGCGCGGCCATCGTCCTCAGCGTGAACGTCTGAGGACCTGCCTTCCCGCGCTCGACTTCCTCCCACGTGCACGGCGCGGACACAGGCGCGCCTGGCTTGGCACGTACGGCATAGGGCGCCGCCCACGTCGCGCTCCAGCCATTTCGCCCCGTGTCGACGAGAATCCGCCGGCCGCGGTCGGCCTTGCTGAACTCCTGCGTCAGGTGATCCGGCGCCAGCTTCACCATCGTCGCACCGACGTGGTGCGCGAAACCGGACACCTCTCCCGTGTGTGACTGACCGTCGAGCGGAACGACGATGTGAAAACCCTTCGAGCCAGATGTCTTCACCCAGCTTGGCAGCCCGAGCTCCTTCAAGAGATCGCGCAGCCCGAGCGCGGCCGCGCGCAGCGCATCCGGATCGTCTTCCGACGGGTCGAGATCGAACACGCAGATGTCGGGGTGATAGAGGTCCGGCGCGCGCGAGGACCACACGTGCGGTGTGATGGTGTTCTGGTTGACGATCCACAGAAGCGACCGCGAGTCGGTGACGATCGCGTGGTGCACGGTCCCGTCCTTCTTCGGCACTTCGACGCGTTCGAGCCAGGCGGGGAAGCCTTTCGAGACGTCTTTCTGGATGAAGCCCTTCTTGTCGATGCCGGCCGGGTAGCGCTCCATCGTGATGGGCCGAGCGCGGATGTGGGGCACCATGATCGGGGCGATGGCCTCATAGTAAGCGGCCAGCTCCCCCTTGGTGATCCCGGCACTGTCTCCCGCCGCCGGGAAGAGCACTTTCTCGGGGTGCGTGATCACGCAGGCTCCTGACCGTCGACGCGAGTGCGCTCACGACGAATAACCTGCCGTGCCGGCATGTCCTCGAGAACGCCCAGCAGCCGGGGATGCCGGAGCTTCCCGTGACCGGTCCACTCGATGAAGCCAGCCTCCACGACGATCTCCGGGCGCACCCAGTGCGCGCGCAGGCGCGGCAGGCCCTTTGCGCGTGTGAAGGGTGTCTTCGGGATCTCCAGGGCGTCGAGCCTGGCGCGCAACTCCAGGAGCATCGCGTTGTCGAAGCCGGTACCAATCTTCCCGGCGAAGCAGAAGTCCTCGCCTTCGCCGTTCGACTCTTGCTCAGGGTGCCCGGAGCACTGTCGAGGGGCAAAATAGCCGACAAGCAGCGCACCGAGCCCGACGCGCTTTCCCTGCGGATCGGTGAAGCCGCCAACGACGAAGGCGTGCGTTTCCTCGCACTTCATCTTGAGCCAGCTCTTCGACCTGCGATGCTCGTACGTCGAATCGCGGCGCTTGGCGATGACACCTTCCCATCCTTCCGCGCGCGCGAGCTCCCAGGGCTTCGGATCGTCGAGCGTGATGACGTGCGCGAGCGGCAGGCGAAGGGCCAACCCGCTCAGCAGTGTGCGGCGCTCATCGAGACGTAATCCCGTAACGGCGCGGCCATCGAGCCACAGGATGTCGAACACGTAGTAGTCCGCCTTCCCAAACCGCTCCCACCCTCCCACTGCCTCGCCGTCGAGGATCACCTCGTCGACCGGCAGGTCCGCGATCGCCTGGACCACGGCGGGATACGAGCCGTTGAGGGGCAGCCGGTTCCGTGAATACAGCCTGACGTCAGACCCGCGCTTGAAGGCGAGCACGCGGATGCCGTCGAACTTGCGCTCGAAGATCCATTCAGGGCCGGCAAAGCGCTCCTGCGTCAGCGTCGGCGCCATCGGCTCGAGCCATTCGGGAAATGTCGTCGTCATCAGCGAATATGCCTGCGGTTACACCGAATGCCTCGTCCGGACGTGCACGGGAAACGCAGTCAGCGCGTCGGGCGTCACCTGCCGGCAGCCATCGACGCTGATCTCCCGCAGGCCCGGGAGAGCGGCAAGCTCGGCCACACCGGCGTTCGTGATGCCGGCGCAGTTCCAGAACTCGAGTTTCTCCAGCGACGGCATCCGGCTGAGAATCGTCAGGCTTCGATCGGTGATCTTCGTCTGACCCGCGTAGTAGGTCCTGAGCTTTCGCAGGCCGGCGATCTCCTCCGTCGCGGCGTCGGTCGTGTCGCGACAATACATGCACCACAGACCCTCGAGCGCTTCGCAGCGGCCGACGTGGCGAAACCCCGTGTCGGATACATCCATCGGCATGAGCTCTCGCAGAGCCGGGAATCGTGGCAGTACCGCCAGCGCATCATCGTCGACGAACTTGCAGCTCACGGCCAGGCCACGGAGCGCGGGCATCGCCGACAATGCGGCGAACCCCGACCCGGTCAGGTTGGGACACTCCCGGCCCCAGATGTACTCGATCGTCTGCGATCGGCTCAAGGCCGCGAACCCCGTGTCGGTGGCAACCGTCCCCTGCCCCATCAGCATGCGCAGGCGGGGAATCGCGCCGATGTGACGCATGGCCTCGTCATCGCACAGGCGCCCCTCGCACCCGAGGAAACCGAGGTTGGGCAGATCCGCCAGTCCAGCGAGGCCCGATCCGGTCAGCGCGGAGATGTGCCAGAAG
Organism: uncultured Acidobacteriota bacterium; assembly: GCA_963776315.1. Taxonomy (GTDB): domain Bacteria; phylum Acidobacteriota; class Vicinamibacteria; order Vicinamibacterales; family 2-12-FULL-66-21; genus DATBJJ01. The sequence continues at coordinate 379,050 of CAVZMJ010000012.1, read as the reverse complement.
AAGCTGAGCCCGAAGAGCCCGTCGAGCCCCGCCAGGCTGGCCAGCCCGGCGTTGGTGAACGGGCCGTCGAGCAGGAGGTGGTTCGGTTCGGCGTCGGCGCTCATCAGCGAGTACTCGACGTTGCCGCCGTGCCATGTCTTGAAGATTGGGATTCGGTGAAGGAGCGGCAGCGCCGCATCGGTGACGCCGCGGCCCGTCTTGAGCCGGCGCAGGCTGCGCTTGCCGGCCAGGGCAGCGATGGCGCCATCGCCGGTGTGCGTGCCCAGGAGGTCCACGCTCTCCAGGTGCTCGCAGAATCTCAGGGTGGCGACGCCCGCGTCGGTGATCCCGCTCTGCCAGCACATCTGGAGCCGCTTGAGCTCTGGCAGGTGACGCAGCACGTCGAGTCCGCGATCGGTGATCCGACCACCAGGGTAGTCGCTCAGATCGAGGTCCTGGAGATGGGGCAGGCGCGCCAGATGCGCGAGGCCGGCGTCGGTGAGCTGCTTGGTCCCGCCGAAATTGATCCGCGTGACTTGAGTCAGATCGGCGAGCCGCGCGAGGACGGCGTCGGTCATCTGACCGCCGGCATCGAGACTCGTGATCTTCTGATCGGCCATCGCGGCCAGGATGTCGTCCCACTCTTTCCTGTCGAGCGAGTGCCGCACGTGCATCGTGCGGTGTTTCCCCTCGATACGGTACAAGGGCAGATTCCAATGCTTCGCGCGGCCTCCGGCACCGGTCACGCTGCGGACGAACTCGACCCAGCTGGCAAATCCGCGCAGGTGCGCGACAAAACCGCGGGTGTCGTCGAGCGAGAGCTCGGCGCCGGCGGGCTTGCCCAGGCGCTGGGGAAGTCTGGCGCGCATCTCGGTCCACGTAAACGTCTGCTTGAAGAAATCGCGGATCCGGTGCAGCGCGGACGACTCGCCTGACTGGTAGGCGACGAGTATGTCGCTGGCAAGCTGCTCGAAATGTGCGAGCTTCGGAGGGGGCTCCCTCCGGCGGGGTCCGGCGCTGCGTGTGCCCCCGTGCTGCTCCAGCAGCGCGGCCACGCCGGACGCACCGTTCGCGTCGGCCAAATCGAGCGGAGTCAGGCCATTGCCAGCGACGATGGTGGCATCGGCGCCGTGCTCGAGGAGGAGCCGCGCGGCGTCTTCATGTCCCATCGCGGCCGCCCAGTGCAACGCCGTCGCTTGTGGAATATCCCAATGGTCGATGCGCTTGTCGATCGCCGATGGATCCTCCGTCAGCCGCGCGTCGATGTGCTCGCGAAGATCGAACGACGCGGCGTCGTGCAGGTCAATGGCGCAATGGGCCCGCATCCACTCGATCACTGCGGTCTGCTTGTTGTGGTCGGCCCACCCCAACGGCGTCGAGTTGAACGGGTTGTCCCGGTTGCTGATGTCGGCACCCCTCTCGACGAGGCGCTTCACCATCTCCAGATCGCCGATGAAGGCCGCGCGATGCAGCACGGCGCCATTGTTGACGCCCGTCATGTCCCAGTTGCCGTCCTTGTCGAGAAGGAAGTCGACCGCCTCTCGCTGCTCTCGAACGTAAGCGTAGAGCAGCGCGAGTCCAACGGCGTCTGGGGCGGACATCTCCTTATTGCGACGACGGGGGCTGGACAGCAGCCGACCGTCGTGGTCGAAGAAGGTGCGCAGAAGGTCGAGCCGGCCGAGCGCGGCAGCCGCAAGCACATCCGGCTTCGCCCCCAGCGCGATCATCTTCTCCGCGGCGCGGGGTGCGTGGTTGGCCAGGGAGCCGTCCAGACATCCGTCGCTGGTGATATCGAGCCTGGCTCCGTGCGTCAGGAGCAGATCGATGAGCGGTCCGGCTACGTCAGCGTCGCTCGCCTGCTTGCTCGTGACGAGCAGCCCCATCGTGTCGCCGGCATTCGGGCCGAGCGTCAGCGCATTCACATCGGCGCCAGCGTCGAGGAGCGCCCGCGCAATGTCCGCGCTGTTCACCGGCAGCGGCGGACGCGTGCCGTCGAGCCTGCCGCGGTCCGGGTTCCCGGCGACGTGGTGCAGCAGCGTCGCACCGGTGAAGTAGTGGAACGGCGGCTCGAGATTGGTGCGCGCGTGCACCAGTGCGGGATCCGCTGCGAGCAGGCGGCGCAGGCGATCGACGTCGCCTGCGTCCAAGGCGGCGACCGCGTCATCGAAGCCCGGGTGAGGATGGAACATGGCGACGGCATCTGCGAGCTCGACATGCTGCTTGAGCCTGGCCCAGCTGTCGAAGCCGTACTCGCGTGCAAGGACCAGTTGGGCGTCGGCCAACGGCAGCGCTGTGCCGAGGATGGCTTCGGGCGTCAGTCCCCTGAACCGCGGATGATGCGCAGCGATGCGCGCGGCGGCCGAGGGCCGGCCGTCACGATGCTCCTGATGGAGCTCGTTCGCTTGATTCTTGAGCTGGGCGAGGTTCGGACGCGGAGGTAGAGATCGGGTAGGCACACGCGCTCCTTTCGCAAGCGCCCGATGTCCGCACGCGGGCCGAAAGAAGCGGTTATTCGATGTGAGTCGAACAGTAAGGTGGGACTCGGTCCCTTTCCGCGGACAGGAGGCGCCCTTACGCGCTCGAGGCAAAAGTAGTCGAGACGCCGGGCAGAGTCAAGGCGGGGACACTCAATCGGGACAGTCACTCTTGAGTGTCCCCGAACCTTTCTGACCACCGTCAGATGTCATGGAGCGAGCCATTCCGAGGCGGCAACCTGCAACAGTGCCGAACAGTTCAATATCCCGAGGACCTGCGTAGTGCGATATCTGCGTACTTACCCGGCCGGGCCGCGGGGACACTCAACGTTGACTGTCCCCCGTGACTGTCCCGGTTGAGTGTCCCGATTGAGTGTCCCCGCCCCGGCGGTATAATCCGGCGGCTGACACATTCACCTCGCACACTGTTGGATTTGGGGGCACGCATGTTGAGAAAGCTCGCCGTCGCCGCGGGGCTCATGACCGTCCTTTCACTGGAAGCGGTCGCCCAGGACGCCAAGACCGTCATTGCCGACGCCACCAAGGCCATGGGCGCCGAGAACCTGAGCTCCGTCATCTACTCAGGATCTGCGGCCACTGGCAATTTCGGACAGAGCAAGACGATCGCCGGGCCGCTGGCGGTGACCACGATCACGAACTACACCCGAGCGATCGATCTAACGCAGCCCGCGTCGCGGGCGACGGGCACGTCCATGCCGCCGACGATCCCCGGCGCGCCAGCGCCGCAAGCCGGCGTCTTCAATCAGAACATCACGCCGGCCAATACGGCGTGGACGCAGCAGCTCGAAATCTGGGTGACGCCCTGGGGATTTCTGAAGGGCGCCGCGGCAAACAACGCCACGGTCCGCTCCCAGAAGATCGGCGGGAAGGCCTACAACGTCGTGACGTGGACGGCCGCCCAGAAAGCGCCATCCGGACAGCCGTACCGCCTCACCGGTTACCTCGACGACAAGAACATGGTCGACCGCGTCGAGACGTGGGTGGAACATCCGGTGGTCGGTGATCTGCAGGTCGACACGACCTACGCCAACTATCAGGACTTCAACGGCGTGAAGGTCCCGACGAAGATTGTGCAGAAGCGAGCCGGCCTCCAAACCTTCGAAGCCACGATCACGAGCGGCACGGCGAATCCCACCAACCTCACCCAGTTGCTGACGCCTCCACCGCCGGCGGGCGGTGCGCCGGGCGCGCCCGCGGCCGCGCCGGCAGTCGCGTCAGAGAAGATGGCCGATGGCGTGTATCGCATCACAGGCGGCTACGTGGCGCTGGCCATCGAGTTCAAGGACCACGTCGTCGTGCTCGAAGGCGGACAGAGCGAGGCGCGCGGCATCGCCGTCATCGCTGAAACCAGACGCGTTATCCCGAACAAGCCGATCAAGTACGTCGTCAATACGCACGCGCACTTCGATCATGCCAGCGGGCTGGCACCGTTTGCCGCCGATGGGATCACCATCATCACCCACAAGAACAACAAGGCCTACCTGGAGAAAGTCCTGAGCGCCCCACGGACGCTCGTGGGAGACAATCTCGCGAAGGCGAACAAGAAGCTCAAGGTCGAGTCAGCTGGCGACAAGCGCGTGCTCAAGGATGAGACGCACACCGTTGAGCTGCATCACATCCAGAACCTCCAGCACAGCGACGGCATGCTCGTCGCGTACTTGCCCAAGGAAAAGATTCTCTTCACGGCGGATTTCAACATCCCGGCGCAGGGACAGCCGCCAGCTCCGGCGATCGCGACGCTCGTCCAGAACATCGAGCGGCTGAAGCTGGATTTCGAAGGACACGTGCTGGTGCACGCGCCGAACCCGGATCGCCCGATGACCAAGGCCGACCTGATGGCGCTGGCCAAGGGAACACAGTAGAAGGGCGATGAGCTACCGAGCGATCTACGCCTATGCCTGGAACCTCGCCGACGAAGGCGTCTCCGAAGTCATCGGCACGGTCGCAGCGCTCGGCATCAACACGATCACCGTAGCCGGCAGCTACCACGCCGGGAAGTTCCTGCAGCCGCACGGACGACGCGGCAAGGTCTACTTCCCGGAGGACGGCACCGTCTATTTCACTCCCGACCCGGCGCGTTACGGAACGATCAGGCCCATTCTCAACAGCCTCGTTCGCGAGCGCGACGTTCTCCGCGAGATTGCGGGAGCCAGCCAGATTGCCGCCAATGTCTGGCTGGTCCTGTTGCACAACTCTCGACTCGGGGAGCTCCATCCACAGTCGACTGTCAACAACGCGTTCGGCGACCGCTACGTCTACAGCCTCTGCCCGTCGGCTCCTGCCGCCCGCGAGTACGCGATCACGCTCTGCCAGGATGTGACCGACAACTATCCCGTCAGCGGCATCTCGCTCGAGACACCGGGGTTTCTCCCCTACGCGCACGGCTATCACCACGAGTTCGCGATGGTGAAGCCGAACGCGTGGCTCGACCGGAGGCTGGGCCTCTGCTTCTGCGACCATTGCGTGCGAGGGGCCGAGACCGCCGGAATCGACGCGAGCGGCCTCAGGGCGCGCGTGCGAGAGGACATCGAGGCCTATCTCGCCAGCGGGGTTGATTTCCCTGGCGACATGGCCGAGGCGTTCTGGCTGAGCGACGCCACGACGGATCGGACGCTCGCGAGCTTCCTCAACTGGCGCTCGGAGGTCGTCACCTCGCTCGTCCGCGAGATCCGCGCGCATGTCCGGGCGGACGCCACTGTCGCCGTCATCCCCTCCGTCGCGCGGCCGACAGGCGGCGCCTGGTACGAGGGGGGCGATCTTCGCGGCCTTGCTGAAGCCGCTGGCATCGTCGAGGCGTGCTTCTACGAGAACAGCGCCGAACGGATCCGCGCCGACATCTTCGACGCCGCGCGACGACTGAATGGCGCCGGAACCCTCCGCGGCATCCTTCGTCCGGGCTTCCCGGATCTCGAGACCCGCAGCGAGGTGGTCGCCGCTGCACAGGCGCTCGGCGAAGCCGGTGTCTCTGGAATCGCGTTCTACAACTACGGCCTGCTGCGTCGAAGCAATCTCAGCTGGATCGCCGACGCGCTCGCCGCCTTCGGAGGGTGATGTGCCGTTCGATAAGAAAGTCGTCGCCATCACCGGAGCCGCCGGGGGCATCGGCCAGGAACTTTGCACCTACTTCGGCAGCCAGGGCGCGTCGATCGTTGCGCTCGACCGCAACGACACGGTCACCGCTGTCGCCGAACGCCTTCGCAGCAACGGTACGCGGATCGAGTCGGCCGTCGTCGATATCGTCGACGCGGACGCGATCAGATCCGCGTTCGCGAGCAGCACCGCGTTCCTGGGTCCAGTCGACATCCTCATCAACAACGCCGGCGTGTCACGCAACCCGAGCCTCGAGCGCACCACGCCCGAGGGGTTCAGAGACGACGTCGACGCCAATCTGAACGGGGCCTACAATTGCGCCCACGCTGTTCTGCCCGGCATGAAGGCGCGGCGGGCAGGCGTGATAGTCAACATCGGCTCGGTGAACGGACTCTCCGCCCTCGGGGACGCCGCCTACAGCGCCGCCAAGGCGGGATTGATCAGCCTCACCAAGTCGCTCGCGCTCGAATTCGGCCGGTACAACATCCGCGCCAACATCGTCTGCCCGGGAACGGTAAGAACGCCGCTCTGGAACGAGCGCGCCTCCCGCAATCCGGAAGTGCTCGCCCAGCTCGAGCGCTGGTATCCGCTCGGCCGCATCGTCGAGCCGATCGAGGTCGTGCGCGCAGTCGCCTTCCTCGCGTCCGACTCCGCATCAGCTATTACCGGCGCGGTGCTGACGGTCGATTGCGGGCTCTCGGCCGGAAACATCGTCATGGCGCGGGAGTTGACGCTGGAGGATCTTTAGGTTCAGGGTTCATGGTTCAGGGTTCACAGGGTTCACAGGGTTCACAGGGTTCACGGGGTTCAGAAGGTTCAAGGTTCAACATGAAGAGTCGGCGTGTGCTTGTCGTTGGGCTTGGCAACATGGGGATGTCACACGCTCTTGCCTATACGCGCATTCCGGAGTGCGATGTGGTGGGCGTCTGCACACGGCGCATTGTCGGCAAAGCGCTACCAGATGCACTGGCCGGGGCGAAGCGCTATTCGACCTACCAACAGGCGCTCGCCGAGCTGAAGCCTGATGTGGTGTCGATCAACACGCTCCCCGACACCCACGCCGAATACGCCATCCAGGCGATGGAGGCGGGCGCGCACGTCTTCGTCGAGAAGCCGCTCGCCGAGACAGTCGAGAGCGCCGAGCGCGTGGTGGCCACCGCGACGCGTACCCGCAGGAAACTGGTCATCGGCTATATCCTCCGCCAGCACCCGTCTTGGATAAAGTTCATTGAAATCGCGAGGCAGCTCGGCACACCGCTCGTCTTTCGCATGAATCTGAACCAGCAGTCGAACGGCGAGACCTGGGAATGGCACAAGCGGTTGATGAATTCATTTCCGCCCATCGTCGATTGCGGCGTCCACTATGTCGATATCATGTGCCAGATGACGAAGGCTCGACCGATTCGCGTCCATGCGCTCGGCGCCCATCTCACGAACGAGGTGCCTGTCTACAACTACGGCATGCTGCAGGTCGCGTTTGACGACGGCTCAGTGGGCTGGTACGAAGCCGGATGGGGCCCGATGATGAGCGAAACGGCGTTCTTCGTGAAGGACGTGATCGGCCCGAAGGGTTCGGTCTCGATCGTCATGGCGGAGACGGCCGGGAACGTGAAGTCCGACGACATCAACGCTCATACGAAAACCAACCAGATTCTCTGGCACCACACCGACATGACGAAGCCGGACGAACGGATCGACATGATGGATGAACCCGATCACGACGCACTCTGCGAGCGCGAGCAGCGCTATCTTTTGAGGGCAATCGACGAGGACATCGATCTCTCCGATCACATGAACGACGGAGTGAAGAGCCTCAAGATTGTCCTCGCAGCGGACCAGTCCGTGCGCACCGGCGAGGTCGTCAGACTCTGAGTGCCCCGGGGCATCGACCGCTCCTAAAGCTTGTAGTCCTTGCGGAACTTTCGCCGCAGATAGCGGCTCGCCTCGCTGTCGCCGACGATGCGTTCCTGCGCGTCGTTCCAGTGGATCCTCCGGCCGGTGCGAAAGGCGATGTTCGCCAGCAGTCCCGGCTTCGTCACGCGATGGCCGTAGCGAACGTTGCACGTCGTCTCGAGATTCCGGGCCTTGATCGCGTCGAGGAACTCGCGGGTGTGACCCGGCGAGTCGGGAATCGTCGGCGCCGGAACCGGGAAATCAACGGCCTTCTTGCCACTGACCCAGACTTCATGAGTGGTGTAGTTCGTCACGAGCGAGCCTTGGGTGCCCTCGAATAGACAGCCTATGTGCCCCATGTGCTCGAATCCCGGCAGGGGCGTCGGGCGGAAGCTGAACGTCAGCAGCAGGTTCGGGTACTCGAGCACGGCCTCGAGCGTATCCGGCGTTTCTGTCTCGTCGGTGAGGAAGAACCGCCCGCCGAGCGAATCCACGCTGGTCGGCGCCTTCAGATCGAGCGACCAGACGGCCACGTCGACGATATGGCACCAGAAGTCGATGAACGTACCACCCGAGTAGTCCCAGAAATTCCGGAAGGAGATGTGCGACCGGAGCGGTTGATACGGGCGCTTCGGGGCTGGTCCGAGCCAGAAGTCATAGTCGAGCGTGGGAGGCAGGGTAGCGGGATTGGTCGTCGGCGGTCCGGACTGCGTCGGCGACGTCTTCCAGCAGTGCGCACGTGTGATGCGTCCGAGTGCGCCCGACTGCACAATCTCGACGACGCGCCGGTAGTTCGGATAGTCGTTGTGGATGTGATTGCCCATCTGGCTGACGCGTTTGTACTTCAACGACGCGTCGGCCATCATGCGCCCCTCGGCCACGCTATAGCTCAAGGGCTTCTCCACGAAGACGTCCTTCCCCGCCTCGAACGCACGAACCGTCGGGATCGCGTGCCAGTGATCGGGTGTCACGACGACGACGGCATCGATCTCGCGATCCTCGAGCACGCGGCGGAAGTCTCCGAAGGCTTTCGGCTTCTGTCCCCGGACTTTCTCGACCTCGGCGACGGCGCGATCGAGGTGGTCGCGGTCGACGTCGCTGATGGCTGCGATTCGTGTGTCGGGATGCTTGAGGAACTCGCGAAGGCGCGACATCCCCTGGGATCCGACCCCGATCATCCCCAGCACGATCTGATCGTTTGGCCCCGGTGGGACCCGCGTGACTGCCTGCGTCGACTGGGCCGACAGGAACGGGCGACTGAGCGTCGACAGCGTCATGCCGCCGGCGACCGATCCGAGGAACGCACGTCGAGAGACTGGAATTGGCGGCATAGGCGCATCGATTCTCTTCAACTTTCCTTCGGCGTGCAAGGCTGGTCAGTCCAATGTCACTAGAGGTCTTGACCCCTCAGAACTTGTCCATTTGAGTCAAGTTTTCTCGGGTCAAGACCGCCCCCGCGTCAGCGGGGCGTTATCAAGAATGTGACCTAGCGAGGCGGAGCTTCGTGGGTCTGAGGCGCAGCCTCGTTAGAATTGGAGCACTGGAAACGATGAGCGACCCGGTCATCCGACTGCTGGCGGACGACGACCTCGACGCCGCGTTCGCGTTGAGCTCGACGGCCGGATGGAATCAACGGCTCGAGGACTGGCGCATGCTGCGGCGGCTGGCACCCGCGGGCGGCTTCGCTGCCCTTGACGGAGGACGCATCGTCGGCACCGCGATCGGCATCGACTACGGCGGCTTCGCGTGGATTGCGATGATGCTGGTGGATCCGGCCCACCGCGGCCGCGGCCTCGGCCGGCGCTTGCTGGAGGCAGCCATGGGCGCGGTGCCCTCTGATCGCCCGATTCGTCTCGACGCAACGCCCCTGGGCCGCCCGCTCTATCGGCGGTACGGCTTCGAGGACGAAGGTACGCTCACCCGTCACGTGATGTCCGCGGCTCAACCTCGCGTTGAGGTCTCGCGCGTGCGACGACTGACGGCCGCCGACCTGACGATCGTGGCCGAACACGACAATGAGGTCTTCGGCGGCCATCGCGACGAGGTGCTCGCGTGGGCTCTGGACGGGGCCCCGCAGTATGGTCTTGTGGTCCAGGACGACGCGGGACTCGTGCACTACTGTTTTGGCCGCCAGGGTCGCCTTTTCGATCACATCGGGCCAGTGGTTGCGGGCGACGACGACATCGCGCAGGGACTGATGAATGCCGCACTTACGGCGGCTGCCGGCCGGCCGGTCGTCGTCGATGCGTTCGACTCGCATCGGACGTTCACGGCATCGCTGGCTGCCTGCGGCTTCCAGAGTCAGCGCCGGCTCTTCCGAATGTGCCGTGCCCAGGGCGAGGCGGCGCCTGCGATCGGTGGCCGGAACCGGCCCGCGGTCGCCGAGTTCGCCATTCTGGGACCTGAATTCGCGTAATGACAAGGATGATGCGCAGTTTGCTACGATGCGCGGTGAATGAGGATCCCGGAACGCATCGACACCGAGGCCGAGCTCGAAAAGATCCTGGCGGAACCGTCAGACGCGGATCTCGAATGTGTCACGCGCCTGAACGGTGAGGTGCTGATTCTTGGAGCCGGCGGGAAGATGGGGCCGTCGCTCGCCCGCCGCGTGCACCGGGCCGTCACTCAGACCGGCAGCTCGAGTCGTGTGGTGGCCGTATCCCGCTTCTCTTCAGCAGCCGTGCGCGCGAACCTCGATGCGGAGGGTATAGAGACGGTTGGGTGCGACCTGCTCCAACCCGCCCGAATCGCGGAGCTGCCGCGCTGTCCCTATGTCCTCTTTCTGGCAGGCCGAAAGTTCGGAACCCTCGATCGAACCGACGTCACGTGGGTGACGAACACCGTGATTCCCGCCCGCGTTGCCGAGCACTTCTGTCAATCACGAATGGTGGTGTTCTCGACGGGCAACGTCTACTCGATGGTACAGACCAGCAGCCGCGCGTCTACAGAAGACGACCTGCCGGCACCCGTAGGCGAGTACGCGCAATCCTGCCTCGGACGCGAACGCGTCGTGGAGTTCGTCTCACGCGAGCGGGGCATGGCTGCGATCATGTGTCGGCTGAACTACGCTGTGGACCTGCGCTACGGAACGCTCGTAGACATCGCATGGCGCGTGTTCGCTGGCGAGGCGATCGACCTGAGCGTCGGCTTCTTCAATGCCATCTGGCAGGGAGACGCGAACAGTTACGCGCTGCGCAGCCTCGAGCTTGCCTCGTCGCCGCCGTCGATTCTCAACGTCACCGGTCCTGAGCGCATTGCCGTCCGTGAAACAGCGGAGTGGTTCGGCTCGCGATTCGGCCGGCCTCCTCGATTTGTGAACAGCGAGGGTCCGGTGGCGCTGCTGAGCGATTCGAGCCGGTGCCGCGCACAGCTCGGCGAACCGTCGGTGCCGCTCTCTGTCCTGCAGCACTGGGTGGCACATTGGGTACAGGCCGGAGGCCGTTCGCTGAACAAGCCGACGCATTTCGAGGTAACCGATGGCCGATTCTGATGCCGGCCATGTGTCAGATCTTCGGCGCGCGCTCCTTCGAGGGCTGGTGATTCCGGCCCATCCGCTCGCCCTCACCGAGGCGCGCCGACTCGACGAGCGGCGGCAAGTAGCGCTGACGCGGTACTACTGCGACGCCGGCGCCGGTGGTATTGCCGTCGGCGTGCACACCACGCAGTTCGCGATTCGCGATCCTGCCGTCGGCCTGCTGGCGCCAGTGCTCGATCTGGCGGCGCGAACGGTCCGGGACTGGTGCGGCCATCGCGGGCATCTCCCCGTCACGATTGCGGGCGTGTGCGGGCCCACGGCGCAAGCGCTGCGTGAAGCGGACCTGGCGGCCTCGCTCGGCTATGATGCCGCGCTGCTGAGCCTGGGCGCCCTGCGCGACGCCGACAACGAGGCCGTGCTCGCTCACTGCCGGCGCGTGGCTGACGTCATCCCGGTCGTCGGGTTCTATCTCCAGCCGGCCGTCGGCGGACGCGTGCTCGACGGCGCCTTCTGGCGCGGGTTCCTCGAGATCGACCGCGTCGTGGCGATCAAGGTTGCGCCCTTCGATCGCTATCGCACGCTGGACGTCGTCACCGCGCTCGCCGAGAGCGGCCGCACCGACGTGGCGCTCTATACGGGGAACGACGATGCGATTGTGGCTGATCTGCTGACGCCATTTCCCATGGGCGAAAACGGGGCGCGCGTGCATTTTCGCGGCGGCCTGCTCGGTCAATGGGCCGTCTGGACACGGAGTGCGGTCGATCTACTGAACGCGTGCCTGGCGCGCCGAAGCCTGGCCGAGAATTGCGAGCCAGGCGGAGGCGGCCCAGGCTTCGGCGAGCTGCTCGCGCAGGGCGCAGAGCTCACCGACGTCAACGCCGCCCTGTTCGATCCGGCCCACCAGTTTGCCGGCTGCATCCCCGGGATTCACGAGGTCCTACGGCGGCAGGGGCTGCTCGCCGGGCGCTGGTGCCTGGACCCGCACGAGGAGTTGAGCCCCGGACAGATGGCGGCGATCGACCGCGCGTTGGCCCGCTATCCGCATCTGGCGGACGACTGGTTCGTCAGGGAGCACTTGGATCGGTGGCTCAAGTGAGGCTTCCAGCTTCCGGCTTCCAGCTTCCAGGTCTCGGATGGAAGATCTCTGCCAAAAGCGGGAAACGGGAAGCTGGAAGCTGGAAGCTGATGTGACCCCGAGACAGATTAGCGCCATTGTCCTGCTGACCGCAGCGTTCGCCCCGGCTCTGGGGAGTCAGGATGCGACGCGCCCGGCCGATCTCGTGCTGCTCGATGGCAGGATCCTGACCGTCGACGACCGGTTCAGCATGGCCACGGCGCTGGCCGTCCGCGACGGTCGGTTCATCGCGGTCGGATCGAATGAAGACGTGCGCGTCCACATCGGGAGCACGACGCGCGTAATCGATGGACGCGGGCGCAGCGTGATCCCCGGCCTCATCGACACGCATGTGCACGCACTCGACGTAGCGGCCGCGGAGGCGACACAACCGTTCCGGAATCTGCGAACCATCGGTGAGCTGCAGGACTGGGTCCGCAGCGACGCCCAACGGCGGCCGCCGGGGACCTGGATCTGGACGCCACGCGTGTATCCGACGCGGCTGCGCGAGCAACGCTTTCCGACGCGCCGGGAATTGGACCTCGCCGCGCCGGATCACCCGGTGGTCGTCGACGCGGCGTACGCGTTCTCGCTCAACAGCGCCGCGCTTCGAGCAGCGGGCATCACGCGCGACTCGGGCAATCCGCCGGGCGGAGCCATCGTGAAGGATGCCGCCGGTGAGCCCACCGGCCTGCTGAGGAATGTCGGCGCCATGCTGGCTCGTTTCCACACTGCGTCGGACCGTGTCCCCCTCGATACGCTCGAGCGGGTCCACCAGCAGTACGTTGAGGCGGGTATCACGAGCGTGATCGAGCGCGGCGCCTCGCTCGAGGGCTATCAGACCTACGACGCGCTGAAGCGTGCGAACCGTTTGCGCCTGAGGACGACTGTCACGATCCGGATCCCTCGAGCGGACGATTCGGCCGAGGTGGAGCGCTTCGTCCGGAGTCTGCCGTTCGGCTTCGGCGACGGCGACGACTGGCTGAAGGTCGGCCCGCTCAAGATCGTCGCTGACGGCGGAATCCTGATCGGCACCTCGTTCATGCGAGAGCCGTATGGACTGGGCGCGCGGCAGCTGTACGGCGTGGATGATCCGCACTATCGGGGATTCCTGACGCTGACTCCCGAGCAGATTGCGTCCGCAGTCGCGATCGGCCACACACGCGGATGGCAGATGGTGGCGCACGTGACGGGGGACGCGGGTGTGGACGTCGTGCTCGATGCGATCGAGGCGGCGCAACACGACACGTCCGGGACCTCCGGCCCTGACACCGGGGGCCGGCGCCACACGTTGATTCACGCGTACTTCGTCAACGCGCAGACGGCCGCTCGCGCCGCGCGTCTCGGCGTGCTCGTCGATACACAGCCTGCGTGGTACTACAAGGACGCCGACGCGCTGTCGACCGGCCTCGGTCGTGACCGCCTCGCGCACTTCATCGGGCTCCGGACCTGGCGGCGAGCTGGCGTCGACGTCGCCATCAACACGGATCACATGTTTGGACTCGACCCGAACGAGGCGTTGAATCCCTTCAATCCGTTCCTGACGCTCTACGCCGCCACCACCCGGCGCACGGAATCGGGGCGAATCGTCAGTGGTGCTGAAGCGGTCTCGCGGCAGGACGCCTTGCGCATGATGACGAGCGCCGCAGCCCGTTTCAGCTTCGACGAGAAAAACCGCGGGTCGATCGAAGTGGGCAAGCTCGGCGACTTCGTCGTTCTGGACGACCACGTCCTGACGTGTCCTCCGGCGCGGCTGCGCGCGATCGGCGCGGACCTGACGGTCATCGGCGGGCGCGTGGCACACGAGCGCGTGAAGTGAGGTGAGCCGATCGGTTCCTTGCTGTTTTGCGAGCAGCTGACGGCTCAGGGCCTGTGAATCATTCTCCAGATAGGGGTGAATCATTCTCCCGTGGCTTCCGCCTTTAGGCGGAAGTTGGGCGTTGGAATTGATCTTCCACCTAAAGGCGGAAGCCGCAGGGAGACTGCTTCACAAACTCTCGAGGCAGCGCGAACACGAGCATTGACGGCTCAGGGCAGCGAGAACACCATGATGGTCGAGCCCGCCGCCATCCCGATGTGCTGGGTGCCGGCGATGGCTATGTCATCGGGCCGGCCTTCCAGCTCTGACCCGTGTTGAAGTGCCACAGCAGCTTGCCCGTCTTCGCATCGGCCGCGACGAACGCGCCTCCCGGAGAATCACCGTAGAAGACCAGGCCGCCGGCGGTGCTCATCAGCCCGCTCTCGAGAATACCGCCGCCGAGGTCCGGAATCTCCCAGGCGATCTTGCCCGTCTGGATGTCGAGCGCCCGGAGGAATTTCCGCGCTGACGTCGCCCGGCGAGCGACGTGTGCCGCCGCCGTAGAACGACTTGCCCTGCACCCACCACTCGGCGCTCTTCGTGTAGATGGTGCACGACTCCTCCACCATCAGGTAGAAGAGACCCGTGACCGGGTTGAACGCCGTCGACGGCCAGTTCGTGGCGCCCGCGACCGACGGACAGGTGCGCGTCCCTTCGACGGTCGGCTCGTTGCCCGGCAGCAGTATCGGCCGACCGTCCGTGCCGATGCCGCTTGCCCACGTCAGCTTCTTGACGAACGGTTCGGCGAGCAGCAGCTCGCCCGTCAGACGATCGAGCACGTAAAAGAAGCCGTTGCGATCGCCGTGCAGCAGCAGCTTGCGCGGACGGCCGCGAAACGTCCGCGTCGACGAGCATCGGCGTTTCGGTCGCGTCCCAGTCGTGAAGATCGTGCGGCGTGAACTGGAAGTGCCACTGCAGCTTGCCGGTCGTCGGGATCGAGCGCGAGCACGGAATTCGAGTACAGGTTGTCGCCCTTGCGCTCGTCGCCGTTGTAGTCCGGGCAGGGATTGCCGGTCGGCCAGTACAGCAGCCGCGCGTCGGGATCGTAGGTGCCGGTCAGCCACGTGGACGCGCAGCCGTGCTCGAGCGCCTTGCCGACCCACGTCTCGGATCCCGGCTCGCCGCGCGCGGGCACGGTCCAGAACCGCCACACGCGCTCGCCGGTCGACGCCCTGTAGGCGTCGAGGAATCCGCGATTGCCTTCGTCTCCGCCTGACACGCCGGCGATCACCAGATCGTTGACGACCAGCGGCGCGCTCGTGGCGCCGTAGTGTTCGCGATAATCGGCCATCTCCGACGTCCCACAGCAGCTGCCCGCGTCAGTCGATGCAGCGCGATCAGGTGCGCATGATCGGTCTGCAGGAACACGCGATCGCCGAGCACCGCCACGCCGCGATTGATCCCGCTCGCCGGCATCGCCGACGAGACCCTGCGTGCGCGGACGGCTGTATCGCCAGATCTGGCGGCCGGTGCGCGCGTCGAGCGCGTAGACGGCGTTCACGGCGGTCACGTACATCACGCCGCCGACGACGACCGGCGTCACCTGAAGCGCGCCGCGAGCGCCTCGGGAACCTGAAACTCCATGTCGGGCGCGAGCCGCGCCACGTTCGTCGTGTTGATCTGGTCGAGCGCGCTGTGGCGGTTGCCGCTCAGCGCGTCCGTGATACGTCGGCCACTCGCCAGGCCTTGGGACGAGCGATCTCTGCGAAGCGCGACTGCCCTCGCCGGCCGTGGCCGTCCCGGTCAGCGTTGCGCGGCGGCGATCGATCGACGGTGAGCCGGGTCAGGTACGCGCAGGAGGTCACGCATCTCGTCGGCCGTCGCCTGCGACGTGCGGCATGAGCGACGGCTCGCGCGTGAGTTGACTCGACCTGCGATTCTCGATATCGAATGAAACGCGCCGTCGATCCCTGGACTCCCATATCGAACGGGCTCTCGTACCTGGCGAGCCGCGAACGTGCGGCCATCGCGCAGGCGCAGGGACATGGTCGTTCGAGACGGCTGGTTCGCGCAGCGCTCGCTCGATCTGGATGGTCCTTCGCTCCCGCGCGAGATTCGAGAGGTCGGGACCGAGAATGCCGCCCTCTGCCGCGCACCATGTGGCAGCTCAAGCAATTGCCCTTCCCGGCAAAGAACCGTTCGCCGGCCGAGGCGTCGCCGGCCGCCGGGTGATCAGCCGCGGGCACTCTCAGGACCTCGACGAACGCGACCAGCGCATCGAGCTCGGCGTCGGGCATCGCAAACGGCGGCATCGCCGTGTTGGGGATGCCGTTGCGGATCAGATCCCGCATCGCCGTCGTCGACACGGCCCGGGTCCGGCGGATGTCGACGATGGGTGGGCCGTGGCCGGTTCCGGCGCCGTCGGACCCGTGGCAGCCGACGCAGCGCGTCTCGTAGATGTTCCTGCCGGTTTCCACCGACTGCGCGAATGCGGGCGGGCGCCAGGCGGCGAGCGCCACGGTCACGACGATAAGAGTCCGCATCACGTGACAGATCATCCCGGAGAGTCTACCCTCCCTGCCCCTTCGAACAGCCAGGCGATCGCCGTCGCGTGGACGCGATACCATGGCCCTGAACTCCCATGATCGGCGAAATATTGGGCCAGTACCGCATCGAATCCCGCCTCGGCGCCGGCGGGATGGGCGTCGTGTACCGGGCGCACGACGAGCGGCTCGATCGATTGGTCGCGCTCAAGCTCATTAGCGCGCCGCTAGCCAGGCTGGGCTGAGCTCGGGGACACTCAACCGGGACAGTCAACGTTGAGTGTCCCCGGTTACATTCTCGTCAGCACGTACGCGAGCAGCGCCAGGCTCACGGCGAACAGGCAGATGCTGTACGCGACGGTGACCGCCGCCACCTTGGCAATGGTCGCGGGCCAGGAGTCGCCGAAGATGCGGTGGACGGCGAGCAGGCCGTACGCCGCTACATAGACGAGAGCCGCCACACCTATCACGACAACGACGGGTACAGACGTGAAGAGCGCCTGCAGTATCGTTGAGACGGCAAACGCGCCAAACCATGCCGCGTGGAGGTGCAGCGCGACATAGAGGTGCGCCGGGTAGCGCGGCAGGCGACGGCGCCAGGCGACCATCGTCAGGAGCGCGAACACCGGCAGGAGCACGAACAGCGCCTTGGGAAGCACCGCGTCGATCTCTCGATTGAGCTGATCGTTGTTGAGGGCAGCGCGCACCAGGCGGTCCCGGCCAAACACGCGCGCAGGAATGCCCGCTTCGAGCTCTTCGAGAACCTCGGGCGTCAGTGTCCTGCTGCCGTCTGGATTGGTGATCGTAATCTCGGCGATGTCATTGCCCGAGCGCTTCCCGATGGCCTGGCCCAGGGGCTTACTCACGAAGAACGCCAGGCTGCAAATGAGGTACAGGCGCAAGGGCTGAAGCCAGCGTGCGCGCCTGCCGGCCAGAAAGTCCAGCGTGAGGGCGCCGGGCCTCAGGAACAGCGTCATGAGCGTGCTGGGAATCTTCCCGTCCCACTGTGCGAGCTCGGCGGTCGTCTCGTGCAGGAACTCGCGCAGCGTGGGATCGGTGTCGCGCCGCTTCTGCCCGCAACCGGCGCAGTACGGCCCGGTCAGCGGATGGCCGCAGTTCAAGCAGGCTGTCGTCTGGGGGGCCGTCATGGCGTATGGCTGAGCCAGATCCTACGGCTGAGCTCGGGGACACTCAACCTTGACTGTCCCGGTTGAGTGTCCCCGCAGTTCAGAACGCCACCTGCAGGCGCTTTCCGGCGTAGCTGACGTCCCTCGTAGTCCCTTCCGGTAATAACTGCACTCTGAACGTCCGCCCGGTGACGATGTTTGTCGCCCCGCGGGGAGCGCCGGGCTCGATCGTCAGCTGCTTCGCGCGGTCGTTCCACGCCATCCGCGTCCAGGATCCTCGCCCGTTCAGATACTCCTGGCTGATGCCGTCGTCCTCATACAACGTGTACTGACCGTCGGCGCCGCGATAGACCTTGAGGGTCGTCGGCTCCTTGACCAATTCGCTCGTGTATTGACGAACGGGATCGACCGGAATGATCGCGCCGGCGCGCACGTAGATCGGCATCGTCGCCAGATCGACGGCACGATCCACGGCCTGGTCCCCGGCGGACTTCGCGTTCGTCCACCAGTCGTACCACTCTCCCTTCGGCAGATAGACCGCGCGCGACGTCGCGCCCTTGGTGAACACTGGCGCGACAAGCAGATCCCGCCCCCACATGAATTGATCGCCCAGAGCCCTGGCGCGGACGTCGTCTGGATAGTGCAGCCACATCGCGCGCATCAGGGGCAGGCCCGAATCGCGCGCCTCCCATGCCAGCGTATAGGTGTACGGCATCAGCTGATAGCGCAGCTCGGAATACTTCTTCGCGACAGGTTCAATCGCGGGATTGTTCATCTCCGACTGCAGGATGTTGCGCCGGTCGTCTGGTGGAATCGGCGCGTTCGAGTTGCTGTGCTCGCGCGGCCCCATGTCGCTCAGCCCCCAACCCCACGGCAGGCGCGTGGACCACGTCGCGGCCGTGCGAGCGGAACGATCCGCAGAAGGCCGCGAACTGATGCCAGCGCGCGTACAGCTCTCCTGTCAACTCGTTATTGGGATAGAAACCGCCGATATCCGACCCCCAGTACGGACCGATGCTCAGCGAGTAGTTGATGCCGACCGCAATCTGCGCCTCGAGGGTCTTCCAGGACGATTCCGTGTCTCCCGACCAGACCCAGCCGCCCCATTGCGCAATGCCCGGGTAGCCGTTGCGCTGCAGGCTCCAGGGACGGACGTTCGGCTGCATCGAGAGATGTCCCTGGTAGTACAGCTGATGACGCTTGATCCGTTCGAACAGGTTGAACCAGTCGCCCTCGTCTGGCCAGAACGCGTCGATGCCACTCGTCACGAGCGGGACGTGCTGCTGCCAGTAACTCTGGATGTGCGACGCATCGACGGTGTCTCCGGCCTTCGCCGGTATGGTTCCGTGAAGCGTCGGCAGCTTGTCGCGATCCCACGGGACCATATGGACGACGACTTTCACGTTGCGCGCGTGCATGTCCGCCAGGAACGCCTTCGGGTCGCGCTTGACCACGTCGGGGTTGAAGTCGAACGACGGTTGCCGGGTATTCCAGCCGCGCGGCGCGAAGCCCGTTCCGAGATAGATGACCGCGTCGATCGGGATCTGCTTCGACCGAAAGGTGTCGACGATCCCGAGCATCTGCTTATCGTCCTCGAGTGTCCGGTGCGATTGCATGTAGCCGAGCGCCCACTTCGGCGGCATCACCGCCGGCCCGGTGATTGCCGAGAAATCCTTGAGGGCGCCGGCCGCGTCGTGCGCGTCGAAGACGAAGAAGTCGTAGAGTCCAGGCACGATCTGATCGATCGGCGGAATCCCCTTGCCGAGCGCCTGCTGCTGGTTCCTCTCGGTCTGGGCGCTCTCGTTGCCGGTCGGCTTGAACGGCAGGAACACGCCGCGGTTCGGGTCTCGCAGATCGACCTGGCCCCACGGAACCGCGACGAACATCCCCCACCCGCTCGTGCCGAGCAGCATCGCGACGGGATTGCGCGAGCCGTACATGTCGCTCTGCCAGCGCGGCTCCATCGTGTCGAGCGCGCCGCGGCGGTCGAACTGCACTTTCTGTTCGCGCCAATTGTCGCCGTTCTGCGGGCGCGGCCCACCCTCGCCCATGCCCAGCACCGGGTGCTCGTCGAGCTTGAACGACAACGTGCCGTCCTCGGCAAAGACGACTTCCTGCACCAATTGGCCGGCAGCATTCCTGACGACGAGGGTCAGCGGATTCGGCCGCACCTCGACGCCGAGGCTTCCGAGCCTTTTCTGCACCGGCCGTGCGAGATCGCGCACGCTCAGTGCCGGCGGCGAGTACTTCCGCTCGGCCAGCGCCGGGTTGTCGGGGAATTCACCCTTGAAGCTGACCGGCTTGAGCGTCACACGGATGCTCCGCTCTCCGGCCACGCGGATGTCGAGTTGTGCGGGCTGTCCGGCCGCCGTGATCTGTTGTGCTGCTACGGGCCGGCCGCGACACAGGCAGGAGCGCGAGCAACGTCGTGACGATCTGGAGGGGTCTCACCAGGCGCATATGCGCCGAAGTGTAGCGCACGTTCCTGCCAGAACTGCTTATGACGTCATCAGATCTGCGCGATGCAATCCATCTCCACCAGTGTTCTGTCGGGGATCGCGGTGACCGCCACCGTCGTACGCACCGGCGGTTCTGGACCGAAGCGGCCGAGATACGTCTCGTTCATCCCGTCGTAGTCCTTCATGTCGGTGAGGTAGACGGTAACCTTGAGGACCTTGTCCATCGACGAGCCGGCGCTCTTCAGCGACTCCTCCATCAGGTCGAGCACGTGTCTGGTATGGGCCCTGATATCGCCCTTGAAGTCCAGGCCGGCGCCCTTGCCCGACACGAAGACCAGATTGCCGAATGACAGCTCCTGGCTGTAGAGCGGCGGACCGTCCTTCTTGAACGGACCGGTGCTCGTGCGATAGACCCTCTTGCGGGTCGGCGTGGCGGCCGGCTTCTGCTGGGCGGCCACGGGCGCCGCGAGCGCCAGCGCCGGCACGGCTGCGGTCAGGAACGTTCGACGGGTGTTTTTGGACATGGATATCGCTCCTGGACGCGTGAAAGCAAACGTACCGAATTCACGATGGCCACGACAGCCTACGCCAAGGCTACGGCTGTCCGCCGAGCTAAGTGCGAAGGCGGATGAAACGATGGACACGATGAACTCAAAGAATCATCGTGCTCATCGTCGCATCGTGGCCATCGTGATGTGACCGTCAACCAGCGAGGCGTGCGCGACCAATCTCGGCCCGACGAGGCTAGAACAACAACTTCCCCCCCAACTGAATCTGCCGCATCGAACCGGCGGAGGTGATGCTGCCGAACGCTGCCGCACCGTACGACGCGTTCGGGTTGCCGTAGTTGACCTGGTTGAAGATGTTGAACACTTCAACGCGAACCTGGAACCGCATCTCTCCACCAACCGGGACGGTCTTCATGAAGGACAGGTCAGTGCTGGAGAACTTCGGCCCGCGCAGGATGTTCCGTGACGCGTTGCCGAACGTGAACTGCGCCGGAAGCGCAAACACCGAGGCGTCGTAACAGTTGATGAGCTGTCGGCGCGCGACCTCCGTGGCGCCGGCACTGTTCGCCTGACAGTTGAGCTCAGGGACTGCGCCGAGCAGGTCCGGCCGCTGAAGGCCGGTGATCCCGATGTTGGCGCGATCCTGCGTGAATGTGATGTTGACGGGCGAACCACTCTGGATTGTCGTGACGCCCGACACCTGCCAGCCCGCCACGACGTACTTCAGGATCGCATTGGACGAGTCCTTGAGAAACGGCACGTCGTAGAGGTAGCTCGCGACGAACCGGTGCGGAATATCCCAGTTCGCCGGGCCGTAGTCCCGCCAGATGTCGTAGTTGTCCATCGTCTGGCCGCCGCCGTTGGAATGCGTCGCCATGTCACGCGTGCGCGACCAGGTGTAGTGCGCGTCCGCCTGGATGCCGTGGGTCATCCGCTTGCGCAGGATGATGCTGAAGGCGTCGTAGTCCGCAATGAGGTCGTTCTGGATGATGCGCCGGCTGCGGAAATTCTGGCTGGGCCGCCGGGGATCGACGGTGCCGGGACCGGGCGTCGGCGTGTTGTTGAAAAAACTTCGATCGAGATGGCTGGTGTTCGAGCCGAGGTACTGGAAGTCCAGCGCCGTGCTCCGCCCGAGCTCGCGCTGCACGTCGAAGCTCCACTGATCCTTGCGTGCGTTGGGAAGCTCGCGCGTCGGCGAGATCATGTCTGGTCGAGCGGCCGGCCCGACCACTCCGGTGGGATGCTCGAACGACAGCGTGGGATTCGCCGGGTCGGAGGTGTAGGTCGTCACGGCGGCCAACGGCGGGTTGTTGGTCAGGAACGTGAACGAATTCATCTGATTCGGGTTGTAGTAGATCCCAAAGCCGGCGCGCACGACCGTCTTGTCGCCGATCCGGTAGGTGGCGCCAAGACGGGGGCCGAAGTCGTAATTCGCCTTGGTGAACTCGAAGCCCTTGCTGGGGAATGTGCTGGGGATAATCGTCTCCAGGTCCTCCGCGAGCATCGACGCCAAACCTTCGTATGTCTGGACGGGCGAAGTCGCCTCGTAGCGCAGGCCGAGGTTAAACGTCAGGTTTCGCGACGCCTGCCAGGTATCGTTGACGAAGAACCCGTTGCGCCAGCCACCGACGTGACCCTGGATCTGATCCGTGGGCGGGATCACCGTGCGCGGCAGCCCGAGCATGAAGTCGGCGACCGAGTAGCCGCTGATGTCGCCAGTGAAGTTGAAGAGCCCCCGGGGGTCGTTCGCCGCGCGCCGGCCGGTCGCCATCCGCCGCAGGTCGAAGCCGGCACGAACGTTGTGCGAACCGCGGTTGTAGGCGAGCACGTTCGACATCTGGAACGTCGTGTCGAACTGGAACCAGTTCGTGCCGCCCGCCCCGAGCCCGTTGAAGTTGCTGACGTTGATACTGGGGAGGCCGGGATTGTTGTACGCCGTGTCGCCGTTGAACCCGGGAATACCAAGCGCCGTCCCGGCGTCCGCCGGCCCGTCGACATAGAAGGGGTTCACGGTATCGAAGTCGATGCGGTGATAGCCGATCCGGAAGTCGTTGAGCAGGTTCGGCCGCAGCGTGTGGGTGTACGAAAACAGCCAGTTCTTGTTGACGCGCGGCTGCGTGACCGCCGTGACGGGGATGACCGCGTTGCCGATATTCGCGTTGAAGCTGTCGTGCCAGTTGTAGCGGACGTTCAGCCGGATCTTGTTCCCGAGATTCTGGTCGACCCGAGCCAGTACCTGGTCCACGTTGTCGGAATTGGAGCTCGGCCCTTGCAGATTGTTGGCAGTGCCGGCCCGGTTCGCCGCCGGGTAGTCCTGCAGGAGCTGCTTCGAGGTCGGCGAAATCATCGCATCAGGAATGACGTTGCCCGGGAACGGCTGACCGGTGAACGGATTCCTGATCACAGTGCTGATTTCCGAGAAATCTCCCCGGCGCATGGCGGCGGTGGGGACCGAGCCAAACGGGCTCGTGATCGCCTCGCCGCGGACGCCTTCGTACGCGCCCATGAAGAACGTCTTGTTGCGCCCGTCATAGAGTCCGGGGATCAGCATGGGGCCGTCCATCTGCGCCCCGAACTGGTTGCGTTCCCGCGGATTCTTGGGCAGCGCCGTGTTCTCGAAGTATCCGCGCGCGTCGAGCCCAGAGTCCTGGTAGAACTCGAAAATGGCTCCATGCGGGGCATTGGTGCCGCTCTTGGTCACCACGTTGATGTGGACGCCGAGGTAGGCGCCGTACTCAGCCGAGGTGCTCCCGGTCTGGACCTGGACCTCGGTTACCGCATCGGCGATCGGCCGCATGCTGGTCGCGGCCAGCAGATTCGACGATGAGTTGATGCCGTCGAGCGACAGGCTGTTCTGGATCTCCCGCTGACCCGCGCCACGGAAGCTCAGGCCGATATCACTGTTCAGGCCGCCGAGGACGCCTGGCGTCGTGCTCGCCAGGCTCCAGACGTTGCGCCCGCTCAGCGGCAGCTCGACGATCGCGCGCTGGCCGATCGTCTCCGAGACCGTGGCGCGGTCGGTGTCGAGCACCTGGGCCTCCGCCGAGACGTTCACCGATTCGCTGACGCCCCCCACCTGCAGCGTGGCATTCGTGCGCACGACCTGGTTGGTGGCGACTTCGACGCCGACGGTCTTGAACGCCTGAAAACTGGGAATCGTGATCGTAATCTCGTACTTGCCGGGGCGGACGAAGGGGATGTGGTAGTACCCCTCCGAGTTGGTGATCGCTTCGTACGTGTCTTTCGTGCCGGTGTTGACGGCGACGACCTGAGCGCCAGGGACCACGAGGCCGCCGCTGTCGGTGACCGTTCCGACCAGCGCTGTCTGCGACGCGAGCTGTGCAAAGGCGCTGGTCGCGAGCAATAGAACGAGGCTCAGAAGCAGCGAAATTCGACGCATGATCGGTCCCTCCCGCTTTCTTTTGACTACTTCGTCATCTCCGTCCAGGTTGGCCGAGAGATGCCGTTCAGATCCCACACGACCTGCCCGCCCTTGACGGTCAGTTCGCACTCGAGCTTTCGATCGCCGACGAGCTTGCCTCCCGATACATCGATGAAACCGAAGGTCCCGCGCCGCAGGTTCAGCACCGCGATGTCCGCTTCGCCTCCCACGCTCAGGCGCCCCAGATCGGGCCGCTTGATGACGTCGGCCGCCTTCGAGGTGTTGGCCTTGATCACCTCCTTGAGCGTCATCCCCAGGTTCAGGAACTTCGACATGGTATTGAGGATGTCCTTCATGCCGGTGTTCATGCTGCCAGTATGCAGGTCTGTGCTGATGACGTCGGGGGCGAACCCCTGCTTCAGCGCAGGGACCGCCTGCCGGAAGAGAAAGCTGCCACCGCCGTGGCCGGCATCGAAGATGACGCCCCTCTTGCGTGCCTCCCAGACATAGGGCCGGACCTTTCCGCTTTCGTCCACGATGGGAATCCTGCCGTCCACGTGCGCGTAGGTGTGGGTCAGGATGTCGCCGGGTCTGAGGTGCTTCAGCAGCAGGTCCTCGAGCGACTGCGGCGGCGTGTGCACGCCGAAGTCAACCATGACGGGGACGCTCGTCTCCCGTCCGGCCTCTACTGCGCGAGTCACGGGGTCCCATTCGGCGCCGCCGTAGTGGGCCACCTTGATACCGATGATTACGCCCGGGTGCTGGCGAATCCGCATCGCGGTGAGCCTGGCGTCCATGTCGGCGAGGTTCTGTTCGACGGGTCCACCCTTCATCCCCGAGCCCACGATATTGATGAACGAGAGCACGCGCGTGCGCGCGCGGTCGATCACCTGCTCCTTGAACTGCAGGAAGTTCCTCCATCCGGCCCCACCCGCGTCGACGAGCGTCGTCTGGCCGCTGCGAAACGAGTGGCTGTCCGGCTGGACGGCGGTGTCGGCGTTGCTCAGGTACGCATCCTTCTCCGTCCCGAAGAAGATGTGGGAGTGAATATCGATGAGACCCGGCACCACATGCAGACCGGTGGCGTCGGCCACGCGCCGAGCCAGCGATGGATCGATATTGGCGGCGACCCGCGCAATCTTCGCCCCGCTCACGGCCACATCCATGACGGCGTCGATGCCGTTGCCCGGATCGATGACGTGACCGTTCTTGATCAGCAGATCAAATCCGGGAGCCTGCGGCTGCATGCGTGCTTCAAGATCCCGAGTCGACCCGGGATAGAGCGCGCCCAACGCTGCGAGCACGACGAAGAGAGACGTGACTTTCCTCATCAAACTTTGAGCGTCTTGAGAAACGCGACGCTCTCCTTCGTCAGATCCATGTTCTGCTCGACGAAGTAGTTCCTGACGCCGGCGGCCTTCGCCGCCTGAAACGTCTTCACCCAGTCGATGCTGCCCTTTCCAACCGGCGCCGCAACGCCTCTCCCCCGCCCCCTGCCGCCGCCGCGGGCAGGCGCGTCGGGCGGCGGTGGGGGCGGGGTCGCGTTCAGATCCACGTCCTGGAGGTGCATCGAGATGAAGCGGCCCGGATACTTCGTGAAGTATTCGGCGGCGACGAAGCCGTAGGCGATCGTGGACATCTGGAACTGGAACTTGACCAGCTTCGGATCGAGCAGCTCGAACAGGATGTCGTAGGTGCGCTTGCCGTCAACCTCCGAGAGCTCGAAACCCTCGTTGTGAAGCCCCTGCTGGATCCCTGCCTTGGCGGCCACCTCGGCGATCCTGTTGTACTCGTCGGCGGCCTTCTTCACGTCGTCCATAGTCGGCGTGTTTCCGCCGCCGAGCGTGGCCGTGATCATCTGCGTGATGCCAATGTCTTTCGCCCACGCGATGCTCGTGTCCTGCTTCTCGCGCAGCTCTCGCATGCTGAAGTGCGCGCTCACGCACTTCATCCCGTGGTCCGAGAGCACGGTCTTGACCTGCTTGCCATCCGACAGGCTCGCGAACTCTGCATACCCGAGGGCCGAACAGAGCTCGATCTCGCCAACGCCGAGGTCGGCCAGCGTCTTCAGGAGACCGGGGAAATTGCCGTCCCTGATCATCATCCGGTGCGGATAGGTCTGGCTGCCGATGGGAAGACCGAGCGGCGCGGCCGAGAGCCGTGCCGCGCGGGCAGCCAGAAACCCGGCAACGGCCAGATCGGCACCTGCGTGCTTGACGAACGCTCGCCTGGAAATCGCGGTCATACCTCTCCTCCGAATCCGTCACATCCTGCCGGCGGCCCTCACGTTGCTGCCCGTACGATTGGTCAGCGTGTCTCCCAGGTCGGCGCGGGCCCGCTCCGCGTAGTCGAGGAGCCGCTTGACGACCTCGGGGTTCGTGCCCGCGACGTTCGTCGACTCGCCGGGATCCTGGTCGAGGTCGAACAGGGACAACTCGATGGTCTTCCGCTCGTACTCACCTGGCCTGCCGTCATTCCCTGCTACCTTGAGCGACTGGTAGGGATGCGGCAGGTGCAGCTTCCACCTGCCGCTCCGGATCGCGTGGAGCTCGGCGCCCCAATAGAAGTAGAACGCGTCGTGCGGATCCGGAGCGTCACGCTGACCGGCGACGAGCGGCCAGATGTCGCGTCCGTCGATGATCCTCTCTGTCGAAACCGGTGCGCCCGCCAGCTTGGCGAGCGTCGGGAGAAGATCGATCGTCATCGCCGGCAGCGTCCCGACGGCTCCTGCGGGAATCCGCCCGGGCCACCGGGCGACGAACGGCACGCGCACGCCGCCTTCGAACGCCGTGCCCTTGCCCTCGCGAAATGGTCCGGGCGAACCGGCATGATTGCCATACGACAGCCACGGACCGTTGTCGGACGTGAAGATGACCATCGTGTCGTTGTCGAGCCCGGTCCGCTTCACGGCATCCAGAATCTGGCCCACGGACCAATCGAGCTCGGCAATGACGTCACTATAGATTCCGCCGCCCGTCTTGCTCTTGAACTTGTCAGAGACGAAGAGCGGCACGTGCGGCATGCTGTGCGGCACATACAGAAAGAACGGCTTCTCCTTGTTGCGTTCGATGAAGCTGACCGCGTGCTCCGTGTACCACGTCGTCAGCTGCGACTGGTCGGGATCGAGCTTGGCGACCTTGTCGCCGTCGAAGAGCGGGAGGTCTGGATAGAAGTCCTTCTGCTGCGGATGCCGCGGCCACATGTCGTTCGAATACGGCAGGCCGAAGTACTCGTCGAAGCCGTGGTGGACGGGAAGGAACGGCGGCTGATGACCGAGGTGCCATTTGCCGTAGATCGCCGTCGCGTAGCCGCGCTGACTTGAGGATTTCGGCAATGCGTCATCTCACTCGGATTGATGCCGTATTGCGCGGTGTGGTTCAGCGCGCCCTGAATCCCGACTCGATTCGAATACGCGCCCGTCAGCAGCGCCGCGCGCGACGCCGAACAGACCGCCTGCGCAACATAGAAACTCGTCAGCCGGATCCCCTCGGCGGCCATGCGATCCAGGTTCGGTGTCCGGGGACGAGCCGCGCCCGTGCGTGCACTGAAGGGCCCGATGTCGGCGTAGCCCATGTCGTCGGCGTAGACGATGATGAAACTGGGCGGGCGCTGGATCTGGCGGCCTTGCGAGACAGCCGGCAGCGCACAGAGCAGCGTGACGACGACGAGGCGCCAGAAGATGTGCATGGGTCCTGATCCCCCGTCGCGCGTCGACGCGGGCACCGGCATACTACACCCGGCAAGGCAAGCGATGCGGGACATGCCGAGGTTGAACGTTACCTCTTCTTCCGCGTGACATTCGGCCGCACACCTCGCGAATATCGCCGAATACTTCAAGCCCTAGCTGACGTTCCTGTCACAAAAGCTGCCGCTCCCATGCAATACCCATCAGCGGCGGACTGGAATCACCGGCAGCACAACATGCGATGCCCGCTCGCCGTCGTGATAGATCGTCTGCTCAGCCACCTTGACCGCAGCCGTGGTACCAAAGACGGCTCCCGTGTTCGGATTGCGATCGAACTGGGGAAAATGGCTGCTCGTCACCTGCACGCGTATCCGGTGACCTCGCAGAAACGCGATCGATGTGCCCACCAGATCGATCTCCAGGCGATATACCTGGCCAGGCTTCAGGAGTGTCGGTTGCGTCAGGCTATCGCGGTACCGGGCGCGCAAAATCCCCTCCGCCATGTTGTAGCTCGAGCCGTCGGGATGGACGTCGACCAGCTTGGCGACGAAATCCGTGTCGACGGCATCGGACGCGGCATACAGCACCACCTTGACCGGGCCGGTGGCCTCGAGCTCTTCCTGCAGGACGTCGGTGGTGTAGACGAGGACGTCGCGACGGCCCTCGACGGGCCGCTGGTCCTGCGGACCCGCTTCCGTCGGCGTGCCGCAGCAGTTGTTGCCGCCCACTGACGGGACCGGGTCGTTGGGATCGTAGCGGAACTGATCCGCCGGTGACGCGCCGGTTGGCTTCGTCCAGGTCAAACGGCCGTCTCCGGCGGCCGTGTTCGCCTTGCCTCCGCTGCTGAAGTACAAAGGCCGGTAGTCGGTGCGAGCGAGCGGATACTCGCGCTCGTAGACCCACTCGTTGCGGCCCATGACGAAGAGCTTGACTGGCGCTTCGCTCGCGAGCCCGTTGTCGATCCCCTTCAGCCAGTGGTCGTACCAGCGTAACTGGAGCGTCAGGGCATCGACATTGGCCGTCGGTCCGAAATCGAGCGCCCCGAACTTCTGTGTGGGGCCGTGTCCCCAAGGACCGATGACGAGGTGACTCATGCGCCGGGCCCGCTCGGTGGCGCCCTTCTGGCTCATCCCCACGTAACCACGCAGCGTTCCCTGGCTGAAGATGTCGAACCAGCCGCCGAAGGTATGCACCGGGATCGCGATCTTGTCGAACTGCTCCTCGACGTTGAAGGGCTTCCAATAGCTGTTGTAGTCGGGGTTGGCCAGCCACTGGTCGTAGAACGTCGCGTTCCGCCCCACCAGCTGCTGCATCGAGTTGAGCGGCAGATGCCGCTGTACCTGGTCGTAATGAAGCGCGCGAAGTCCGTCGATCGTGTGAGGTCCGGGGTTCTGCATGATCCGCGATTCCTGCCGGACCGGTCCCCAGCCGAAATTGAACGACAGGCGCCAGCCGCCGTTGAGCGTGATCCAGTCGTGATAGATGCTGGTGGAGGCGACCATCGGGAAGATGGTGACCAGACTGGGCGGCTTGGCCTGCGCAGCCCGCCACTGGTTCTGCCCGAGATACGAGCCGCCCTGCATGGCGACCTTGCCGTCCGACCACGCCTGTTTCGCGGCCCACTCGACCGTGTCGAATGCGTCTTTCTCGTCGTTGACGAACGGGATCCAAACGCCCTCCGACTCGTGGCGTCCCCTCACGTCCTGGAAGACGTACACGTAGCCGCGCTGCGCGAAGTAGACCGCCGCGTCGTAGGCGGTTGGAAACCGCTCGGTACTGTAGGGTGTGACCGACAGGATGACCGGATGACGCCCAGTGCCTGTTGGCCGATAGACATCGGCGTACAGAGTGACGCCGTCGCGCATGCGCACCGGAACACGGTTGTCGAGGAGGATATCGTTTCGCGGCGGCACGTCCGCCGGGAAGCGCACCCGCGGAGACTCCTGCACCGCCGACAGCGGCGGCTCCGGAATCAGAAGCAGCGCCGCCAGTAGCGGCAACACGCCGAGGCGCGCCACGCGTGTCATGCTCGCCATGCTTGCCATGCTTGCCATGCGCCATGCGTGCCATCGGCGTCCCGTGGCCATTCACGCCTTTGCCTCGAGCACCTGGCGCAGACGCTTGGCCACGATCTTGTCTTCGCCGGGTCGCATCATCCACACACCGATGACGAGCGCTGGTCCCTCCGAGCGGATGGCGATTGAGGGCTCACCATCTCGCATCGCGGTGACCACGGCCGCGGGTGTGAGGCTCTTGCCGTCCCAGGAGATGCGGACGTGGGGCACATGATTGGCGACCTCGGGCACGAACACCTCGGCCTTGACGCCGGCGACGGCTGCAGCGCTGCTGCGAATCGTCTCGGCGCGCTTCTCGAAATCCGCCTGCTCCTTGGCGAAATCCTTCTTGAGATACAACTCGAGGGCGGCCAGCATGCCCACGATCTCTTCCTTGTTCACCTTCATCCCGCGGCCGACCGTGTTGCCGTTCGGCGGGGCGTTGAGGCGAGCCGCGGCGATGAGCTCCTTGCTGCCGAGGAGCAGACCCGCGCTCTGCGGGCCGCGGATCCCCTTGCCGCCGGAGAACGCGACCAGGTCGAACCCCATCTTCGTGTACTTCCACAGGTTCTCGACCGGCGGCACGTCGGCGGCGGCGTCGTTCAACGTGGGAATCGAATGTTTCTTTCCGAGCTGGACGAACTCCTCGTCCTGAATCCGGCCCTCTTTGTTGTTGTTGTTGTAGAAGAGCATCATGGCGGTCTTCGCATTGACCGCCCGCTCCAGGTCGTCGCGGGTCTCGACCTCGACGATGCGCACGCCGCAGTTGCGAACGGCATGGTCGTAGCCGAAGCGATGGGACTTCTGGATGATGACCTCGCTCTTCATGGTGGTGAGGTCCGGGAGCGCAACCATCTTCTGCTGGTCGGTGCCGGTCAGGACGGCCGCCGTTCCGAGCGTCAGCGCCGACGCGGCGCCCGAGGTGACCATGGCGGCGTCGGCGTGCACCAGCTTCGCGATCCGCTCGCCAACTTTGAGCTGGAGCTCCTCGAGCATGACGTAGTGCTTCGAGGCGTAGTTGATCGCGTCCATGACTTCGGGCGGCATGAGCGACGCGGTCATGGCCGTGTAAGTGCCCGACGCGTTGATGAAGGGACGCACGCCGAGCTCCTGGAAGTAGTCCGGCGCGCTCATGGCGGCCGGCGCCGCGCCGCGTACTGCGGTCGCCCCGCCGAAGCTGCCCGCCAGTCCTCCAAGCAGGGGTAACCCGGAAACGGTCTCGAGAAAGCGTCTGCGGTTCCACATCCTGCACCTCCGGGGAAAGCGCCCGTGAGACTCGCCGCATGAGACAACGCGGCCCGCCAGAACATCTCAAGGTTCGCTTACGTCTGCTAGTAGAACGAGAGGATAACGATCCGCAAGGCTGGAGGCAAGGCAAAGCGGCTCGAAGGTAAGATGTAGGCGGCGGTCGCGACACTTACCGAAAGGATGCGACGATGGCGGAGATGCACGAGATTGAGTACAAGATTTTCGGCGACGACATGCAGTTCGTCGAGGTCGAGCTGGATCCGAACGAAGCGACCGTCGCCGAGGCCGGCGGCATGATGTACATGGACGACGGCGTCGAGATGGAAACGATCTTCGGCGACGGCTCGAACCAGCAGGCCGGCGGGTTTCTCGGCGCGCTCATGGGCGCGGGGAAGCGGCTGCTGACCGGTGAATCCCTGTTCATGACCGTCTTTCTCAACCGCTCGGGCCAGAAGAGGCGCGTGGCGTTCGGCGCGCCCTATCCAGGCAAGATCGTCCCCATCCACCTCGCCGAGATCGGCGGCGAGCTCATCGCGCAGAAGGACTCGTTCCTGGCCGCGGCGAAGGGCGTCGCCATCGGCATCGCTTTCCAGAAGAAGTTCGGGGTCGGGCTGTTCGGCGGCGAGGGGTTCATCATGCAGCGCCTGCAGGGCGACGGCTGGGCGTTTGTCCACGCCGGCGGCACGCTGCAGGAGCGCACGCTGGCGCCTGGTGAAGTGATTCGCGTCGATACCGGCTGCATCGTGGCCTTTCAGCCGTCGGTCCAGTACGACATCCAGTACGTCGGCAAGATCAAGTCCGCACTCTTCGGCGGTGAAGGGTTGTTCTTCGCCACGCTGCGCGGGCCGGGCCGCATCTGGTTGCAGTCGCTGCCCCTCAGCCGGCTGGCGGGCCGAATCATCGCCGCCGCGCCGGGTCTCGGCAAGGGTGGACGCGAAGAGGGCTCGGTGCTCGGCGGGCTGGGCAGGCTCCTCGACGGCGACAATTAGCGCAGCGGAGAGTACCCTGCCAAGGGCCTTTCACCGCAGAGTTCGCCGAGTGCGCAGAGAAGACCAGAACCTGTCTCATAAACACGGCCACGGCTCACCACGATGAACGCGACCAGCCTCCGCCAAAGCTACGGCGGTCCGCCGAAGCCTTGGCGAAGGCGGAAGAACACGATGGCCACGAAGAAGACGCTTCAAGGGTGTCCTTCGCGGATGTCACACCCTCACTCGCTGTGACATCATGTCCGCAATCCGATATGACATCCACATCGAACCGCATGGTGGTCCTCATCCTGCTGGCCGTTTCGATCGGCCTGCTCATCCCTGGCCTCTTCGCCCCAGTGCTGACGATCCGCGGCGTGCTCACCCGCGACGGCATTGCGCAGGTGGCGCCGACGATGCTCGAGAAGGGGCTCAGTGACGAAACCATCGCGGTGCTCAAGTCGATGATGAGCCCGACGATTGTCGGCTTTCTGGATAGTACGCGTGGGGACCTCCGCAAGATCATCCTCGAGAAGCTCACCCCGCAGATCACCGCGGCGCTCCAGAAGGGCGTCGACGAAGTGGAGGTCTACACGCAGACGCGCAGCATCGTCTCGGCTGTGCGGCGGCTCTACCAGGTGGGCAGTCCCGTGCCGGCCACGCTGATCCTGCTCTTCAGCGTCATCGTGCCATTCGGCAAAGCGGCGCTCGTCGCGTGGGCGACGTTCATCACCGACGCCGGACGTCGCTACCGCACGCTGCGATTTGTCGAGGCCATTGCCAAGTGGTCGATGGCCGACGTGTTCGTCGTCGCGATCTTCATCGCCTATCTGGCCGCGCAGGCCAGCACGACAGCGCCCGGCTCAGCCGCCCCGCCGCTCGTCGCGTTCACCGCGCACTTCGGCCCCGGCTTCTACTGGTTCGCCGCTTACTGTGTTTTCTCGCTAGCGTCCCAGCAGTACACGGCGCGGCTGGCCGTCAGTCCCGGCGGGGACACTCAAACGGGACATTCAACCGTGACAGTCACGTAGGGACGGGCAAACCGGGAGACTTCTTGCAGTTTCTTCGTACTTGACAGCGATTCTGAACACAGAGCCGCTGCTGCCAGTCAAAAACCAGGGCCTCGCGTCTCATTCTTGAACGCCAGGACCCACGGCCGCGCTCCGGGGACACTCAAGAGTGACTGTCCCGTTTGAGTGTCCCCGCAGTGTCAGATATACGCGATGCAGTCGATCTCGACGAGGGAG
This sequence comes from uncultured Acidobacteriota bacterium, assembly GCA_963776315.1. GTDB lineage: Bacteria > Acidobacteriota > Vicinamibacteria > Vicinamibacterales > 2-12-FULL-66-21 > DATBJJ01. The sequence goes on along the minus strand of CAVZMJ010000012.1, from coordinate 345,984 downwards.
TTGCCGGGGATGCCGCCGGCGGCGGCGATCGTCGTGCGGACGCCGGGTTCGGGGCCGAAGCGGCCGAGAAACATCTCGTTCATGCCCGCGTAGTCCTTCAGGTCGTTGAGGTAGACGTTCACCTTCAGCACCTTCTCCATCGACGACCCGACTCGCTCGAGGTTCTTCTGGATCTCGTCGAGCACGTGCTTCGTGTGGGCCTTGATGTCGCCCTCGAAGTGCGCGCCGATGCCGGAGATGAACACAAGGTTGCCGTACGAGACCACGCCGTTGAAGAGCGGCGTCTTTTCGGGCATCTTGCCGCTCGCGTAGTGCACCTTCTTCACGGGCTTGTCACCCGCAGTGCCCTGTGCCAGCACGCTCGCGGGCGCCGCCACGGCCGCTGCCACCGCCACCGCGGGACCCTTCTTCAGGAACGCTCTCCGATTCGATTTCGCCATCGTTACCTCCGGACAGGGCAGGTAGGAGCCGGAACCGGGTTGATCCCGTCCCAGCGTGCGTCACCCGTCTGACGGTAGTCCTTGGGAAGCGACTGCCAGTCTGGACGGGACAGGCCGTTCAGGTCGTACACCACTTTGCCGTCGCGCACCGTCAGCTCGCATGTCAGCCGCTCGGTCGCATCCATGCGCGCGCCGTACATGTCGACCAGGCCGAAGCGGCCGCGTTCCAGCCGCAGCACGGCCACATCGGCCACGGCGCCGACGGAGAGGTGACCAAGTCCCTCCTGCTTGATTTCGCGCGCCGGGTTCCAGGTCGATCGGGCGATCACCGCGTCGAGTGGCAGCCCCATGGCCAGGAATTTCGACATCACGTTGAGCATGTCCTTCATGCCCGAGTTCATGCTGCCGATGTGGAGGTCGGTCGAGATCGAATCGGGCAGGAACCCTTCCTTGATGGCCGGCACGGCGATACGCCACAAAAAGCTCCCGCCACCGTGGCCGACATCGAAGATCACGCCGCGCTTTCTGCCTTCGAAGAGCGCCGGATTGACGTGGCCGGACGGATCCTGTTCGCCACGGAGCCCCGAATAGACGTGCGTGTAGATGTCGCCGGGACGGAGCTTCTTCGTGACCAGCTCGCTCAGCGGGCGTTCGGGCTTGCTCGATCCGAAGTCCACCATGATCGGCACATTCGCCAGCGTGCCCGCCTCGACCGCGCGCTCGACGGGCGCCCACTCCGGTCCCGTGTAGTGCGCCGTCTTGATCCCGACGATCAGCCCCGGATGCCGGCGCGCCATGTCGGCCGTCGGCTGCACCTCCATGTCGGCGAGATCCTGCTCGAATTTGCCTCCGCGCATGCCGTTGCCGACGATGTTGAGGAACGCGAGGACGCGGGTCTTCGATCGATCGATGACGCGCGTCTTGAAGTCGTCGAAGTTCCGCCAGCCGGCGCCGCCGGCGTCGGCGACCGTGGTGACGCCGACGCGAAGGGCGAAGCCGTCCGGATAGACGCTGCTGTCCCCGGCGTACGACCGCGGCTCACCCGTGCCGGTATAGACGTGGGCATGAATGTCGACGAGCCCTGGTGTCACGTAAAGCCCGGTAACGTCGACCGTCTTCAGCGCGTCGGCGGGATTCAGATTCTCGCGCTACCGCCGCAATCTTGCCGCCGGCGATCGCGACATCCCGCACGGCGCTGATCGAATTCCGCGCGTCGATGACGTGTCCACCGCGCAGCAGCAGATCGTACTTCAGTGCCGCCGGGCTGGCAGGTTGCTGAGCGACACCGGCGCCCAGGCTGAGGCCGGCCGTGACGAGTGCGATGAATCCGGCGGTGCGTGAGATCATCAGCCCCTCCCCATCAACCCCTTCATCAACCCCTTCTGGCCGCGCGACGCGCGGCGGTCCACGTCGCGCCGAGGTACTCGCCCATATCGAGCGTCCCCGTCATCTGGTCACCGGCCACCTTACCGGAGAAGGTCAGGTTGACGGAGTCTCCATGCTGCTCGCCGTAGGCGCTTCGGATCCGGACGCTGTCGCCGTCGATCGTGCCGGAAACCTCACGCGTGACGAACTCGCCCTGATGGAACCCGCCGAGGTCGTTCCCGCGCTGCGTCAGGAGGAGCGTGTGCGTGGACTTCGCCGCCGCGAACTGGATGCTCACGTTCCACTGGCCGGCGAGATCCGCGGCCGCCGCCGCGGGCGGTGCCGCTGCGGGCTGCGTGGGCGGCTTCGACAGGAGCGCGTGCAGCCGATCCGCCACGATCCGTTCGTCGCCGGCCTCCATCATGTAAGGCGTCACGGAGATTCCCGTCAACGGCGGCGCGCCGCCGGCCGCGGCCGTCGCGATGCGCGGATCGCCATCGAGGAGGGCGCGGACGACCGCGTCACCTGCGAGTCCCAGCTTCTGCCGGTCCCACAGGATGCGCAGCGACGGCGTGCGGTTGGACAGCCCGTTCGGCTGAACGACTGTGGTCGTGACGCCCGCGACCGAGGACAGCCGCTGCGCGATGTGGTCGAGCCAGCCGCTCCAGCGCTTCCACTCGGCGTCGTGGTCGCGCTTCACCCACATCTCGACCGCCATCAGCATGCCGATGGCGTCCTCCTTGCCGACCTTGAGGGAACGCGTCACGCCGTGATGAGGCGCGCTGTGGACCCAGGCTGCGCGCACGAGATCCTTGCGCCCGAGCAGCAGGCCGCCGGTCTGCGGTCCGCGCAGACACTTGCCGCCGCTGTAGCCAACGAGTGTTGCCCCGTTCTTCAGGTGCACATTCGGGATGGTGAGAATCTCCGCGGCCGCATCGACGACGATCGGCACGCCCTTGGCCTTCGCGATCGGAGCCATGGCCTGCAGACTCAAGGGACTCTCGTCGACTCTTGGGCCGGCCATGATGTAGATGAGCGCCGTCCGCGGACCGAGCGCCGCCTCGAGCTCTGCCACCGTCGACACTTCGACCACACGCAGGCCGACAGAGCGGATCGCCGCATCGTAGACGTTGCGCGAGTGAGTCGGGATGACGGCTTCGTCCTTGGGGAAGCCGCTGAGATCGGGCAGCCGCACGTGCAGGTCCGGGTTTCCGCCGGCGACGCAGGCCGCCGCGGCGAGCGTCAGCCCTGCCGAACACCCGTTCGTGACGAGACCCCACTCGGCTCCAGTGAGCTCTGCCAGACGAGCGCCAACGGCGTCCGCCAGCTCATCGAGATGCACGTATTTCCTCGCCGCCGCGTCCATCGCCGCGCGCACTTCCGGCAGCATCGTCGAACCGCTGATGATGGTGAAGGTGCCCCGGGCGTTGATGAGCGGACGCACGCCAATCGACGTGTACACGTCGGCACCGGGCTTTGGCCCAGCTGAGGCAGCCGCGGCTACAGCAGGCGTGCCGGGAGTCTGGCCCTCGCCAAGGACGGCGGTGGGTACCGCCAACAGACTGCCCAGGACACTCCCACGACGGATCAGTTCGCGCCGGCTGATGGTTTGGCTCATCGCAGCGTCCTCCTCGGAAGCTGCGTAACCATGCCGCAGGCGGACGGCGGAGTCAAGACGACGGTTCGACAGGGCTCAGGGCTCAAGGCTCAAGGCTCAGGGCCAAGATCTTCGAGCAGGTGGTCGAAGGTCCTGCCTGAGCCCTGAGCCTTGAGCCCTGAGCCGTCGATCGTCAGAAGAAGAACTTAATCACCAGCTCCACCGTCCTTGCGGTGCTGACGGTGCTCGTGATCTGGCCGAACGTGTTCGGCGCGTTGATGTCGCGCGCCGGGGGGCCGAAGCTCGGCGTGTTCGTGAAGTTGAACGCCTCGGCGCGGAACTCGAAGGCGCGTTCGCCGCCGATGCTGAAACGCTTGGCCAGCACCATGTCGAGGTTGTTGTAGCCCGGCGCGCGCGCGACGCCGATGCCGCAGTTGCCCCACGTGCCGCGAGGCACGCGCTGGAAGGCGTTGATGTCCAGCCAGTGGGCGATGTTCTGGTCGGCAGGCACGGGGTCACCGATGCAGTTCGGACGTTCGTTGCCGCGCTGTCCCTGCAGCGAGGGGGCGCTGCCGTCCGTGACCGTAATCGGGAAGCCCGATCTCGCCTGGAAGATGCCACTGAGCCTCCAGCCGCCGAGGATCGCGTCAACGACCGGAGAGGCGTCGGCACCCCACTTGCGCCCTTTTCCGTACGGCAGCTCGTAGTTCGCCGAGAACACCAGGTTGTGGCGGGCGTCGAAGAACGCCGGCCCGTAGTTCCATTCAGGCTGGTAGGTGTTCATCCAGTAGGCGCCCTCGGCGGCCACGCCTCCCGATCCGTAGTAGCCGAGGTTGTTGGTTTTCGTCTGGCTCAGCGTATACGACGCCAGATACTCGAAGCCGTTGTTGCTGCGCTGGCGGAGGCCCACCTGGAGCGCGTTGTAGTCGCTGCGCCCACGCGCCGCTGTCGTCGAGATGTTGGTGATGAGCGGTGCCGTCGCGTAGAGCGGACGGCGCTGCTGCGTCGGCAGCCAGGTGGACACATCGCCCACGCCGGCCAGCGGCTGGTTGCCTTCGACCGGCGTCACGAGATGATCGGCGTTGTGACCGACGTATCCGACGTTGACCGACACGGACGGCTTCAACAGGTACTCGGCAAAGACATTCCACTGCTGGGTGAACTGCGGGCGCAGGTTCGGATCCCACGCGCGCACCTGACCCGAGGGTTGGTCGAGAGGCCGAAGCTCCGCAAAACCCGTGGTCAGCGTGCCTGCACCGGTGGTCGCGTCGTACGACGCGGCCGATTCGAAGAAGTACGGTGGGTTGAGCGGCAGCCGCAGGTTGGCGCCGGTGCCCTCCATGTATTGTGTGATCCCGTATCCGCCACGGAAGACCCACCGCTCGCCCATTCGATAGGCGAACCCGAGCCGCGGCTCGAAGCCCTTCGTGTACGCCTTGTACAGCGCCCGGCTCTCACGATCGCCGTCCTGCGCCAGGATCTGCTGGCCCGTACTCAAGTCAAAATTCGACTGACGGTTGTCCTTCTCGACGACCGGCTGCGTATAAGCCCACCGCATGCCGAGGTTGAGCGTCAGCGCCGGCGTGAACTTGAAGTCGTCCTGCACGTAGAGCGCAGTGCGGTTGTGGAGGTGCGTCCATGCCTCCGACTGGCTGCCGCGTCCCTTGCTCGCGACCTGGTCGAGCAGGAAATCGGAGAACGCGAATCCCGAGAACGCGGCGTTATAGCCGAAGAGGCCGAGCAGTCCGTTATTGCCGGCATAGAAGCGCTGCTGCACGTAGTGCAGGAACTGGCCGCCGAACTTCATGGTGTGGCGGCCCTTGAGCCACGTCAGCTTCTCGTTGAGCTGATAGGTCTTGTCGAGCGTGTCCGAGTCGCTCGCGCCGGCGCCAATCGACGTCAACCCACCGCCCCAGCCGATCGAGCTGAGGCCGGCAATGGGCTGCCCGCCCGCTATGCCGAAAGTCGCGTTGGCGTTCCCGATGCCGCTCCAGTCCAGGGTATCGTTCACGATGGCGATCTGGTTGTAGCCGACGAGCAGCTCGTTGACGATCGTCGGGCTGACAATGCGGTTCCAGTTGAACGCCAGGTTGCGGAACGGCGCGTCTTGAGTGCTGCCGAGCAGCAGCGGAATGGCTCGCTTGTCGGTCACTGACTCGTACCCCGCGTACGAGAAACGTCCGAAGATCTTGTCGTTGTTCGAGGGGCTCCAGTCGAGCCGCACGTCTCCCTGGTTGGCGCTGACCGTCGTCAAGTTCTCACCGACGTAGTTGCCAGTGACTCCGGTCACGGTCCGGTTGGGAAGTGGGTAGAGCGCCGTGTTGCTGAGGATTCCGCGGGCGATCGAGCTGATGCGACCCAACGGAATCTGGTTGCCGGCAAACGCCACGCCGGTCTGCGGGTCCCGGATGGCTGTGGTGACGCTCGACAGGTCGCCGACGCGCCACGTCGCCGGCGCAACCGAGATCGTTTCGAAGCCGGGCGCATCGAAACGTGTGCCCTGATAGTTGGCGAAGAAAAACAACTTGGACTTGACCAGCGGACCTCCGAAGGTGCCGCCGAAGATGTCCTGCCGGCGTTCCGGCTTGGCCGCGCTCGACCGATTGTTCGACCAGGAGTTCGCGTCCATGCTGCTGTTGCGATAGAACTCGAAAGCGTTGCCATGAAAGGCGTTCGTGCCGGACTTGATGACGTTGCTGATCACCGCGCCCGCCACGTTCCCCGTATCTGCCGAATAGTTGTTCGTCTCGACACTGATTTCGGCCAGTGCATCGGGACTCGGTTGATACGCCACAAGGTTGTCGATCGTCTCGTTCATGTCGACGCCGTCGATCGTGTAGTTGTTGGTCTGCTCGCGGTTCCCGTTCACGTATGGCCGGCCGCCGCCACCGGTGTTACGGGCACCGGTGAACGTACTCGGATTCGGCGACACGACGCCAGGCAGCAGCAGCGAGAGCTGGCCCGCATTGCGGCCGTTCAGCGGCAGCGCCGACAGCGTCGTCCCCGAGATGACCTCGCCGACTGTGGCCGACTCGGTCTGCAGCACCTGCGTCTCGCCGCTGACCTCGACGGTCTCGGCAAGTGCGCCGAGCTCCAACTTGAAGTCGATCCTGGCGATTTGCATCGCCTCGAGCTGGACCGGCTTGGTGGCCGCAGTCTTGAAACTGGAGAGCTCGGCCTTGACGATGTAGGTCCCCACGGGAAGCGAGGTGACGGTGTAGTTCCCCGCCTGGTTCGACACGGCGGTGTAGGTGACGTTCGTCGCCTGGTTCGTCGCGGTGACAGTCGCGCCCGGTACGGTCGCGCCGCTCTGATCGCTGACGAGGCCCGTCAGCGACGCCGCGCCGGTTTGCGCACCGGCGGATATGGGAGCGAGAAGTCCAACCGCGAGAAGCAGTGCGGTCGATAGGACGCGCCACTGAGCTGTCATAAGTTCCTCCCTCGACAACGGGCGGACTTCGCGCGTCCTGCGCCTGGTAACGAACGCGCCGATCCGCCAGACCGGCATGACTGGAGTGTAGAAGAGCCAACAGTGTCGCAGCCGTGGATCGAAGTCAAGGGACGGATGGGTGGACAAACGGCAATGCTGAATGCTGAGTGCTGAATGCTGAAGTTAAGGATGAGTTTGGAAGTTCAGCATTCACTTCAGCATCTAGCACTCAGCATTCAGAATTGCCTCTGAGGTAGGATGTGCGCAACGGCACAATTGGAGGCGCCAACCCGATGCATCGCAGAACCTTCGTCCGGCTGCTGGCGGCCTCGTCGCTCGTCCCGGCTGCGCCCTTCGAGCTTCGCGCAAAGGCGGGAGGCGCACTTCAGGTCCGCCAGGACACGCCGCCGCTCAAGGTCGTTTCCAGTTACCCTCCCGTGAAAATCCCCGGCATGCCCGGCCCGTTTCCAGGCCGGGTGATCGCCGTCAAATCCGACAGGAGCGTCGACACCTCGACCGGCCAGGCGAACGACGAAGTCGTCCGCGAGATGATGGCGCGCGGCATGCGCGCGCTGACCGGCGCGGGCACGACGCCCGACGCCTGGCGGCGCTTCTTCGAGCCATCAGACGTCGTCGGCATCAAGGTCAACTGCGGCGGCTACCCGCACTGCATATCCGCGTACGAGATCGTCGCCGAGACCGTCCGCCAGCTCACGGGTATCGGCGTGCCGGTGTCGCAGATCTACCTGTACGAGCGCTTTCAGAATCAGCTCGACGAGTGCAACTACGCGCCTCATCTTCCCGAAGGCCTGCAGATCGTCGCCGCCGAGCGCGCCAATCGTTACGTCGACAACAGCGGCTACGATCCGGCCACCTACCTGGAGGCGAACCTCTTCGGCGAAGAGGACACGCGCTCGAACATGATGCGGCTCGTGTCGAAGCGCCTGACCAAGATCATCAACATCCCGAACATGAAAGATCACGGGGCTACGGGGGTCACCGGCTGCCTGAAGAACATCGCGTACGGCAGCTTCTCGAACGTGGCGCGCACCCATCAGGGTGGCAAATCTCACACCTATTCCGTTGTCGGAACGCTTGCCGGCATCGAACCGCTGCGTTCGCGAACGGTGCTGCAAATCATGGACGGCCTGCGCGCGGTGTGGCACGGCGGTCCGTTCGCCAGAACGACGCGGTACGTCTTCTATCCGCGGCAGATCATGTTCGGCACCGATCCGGTGGCGATCGACCACCTGCTGCTCGACATCATCGAGGAAAAGCGCCGCGCCGAAGGCGTGATTTCCGTCTGGGACCGCTCGCCCGCCTCGCTCAAGATGGACGACACGCGGGCTCGGGACGCCGATCCCAACGTCAACATCATCATCAGGGAGCCCGGCCACATCGAGTACGCCTCGACGCTCGGCCTCGGCGTCTACGATCGCGCGAAGATCTCGGTGCAGGACGTCGCGGTATGACGCCACTCGTGCTGGCGGTCTTGGCCTCGCTCCCGTGCGTCTACTGGACGCAGGGCATCGACAGCCGCGCCACGCTCGAAGCGGCCGGCATCAGGCGCCTCTGCGTCGCCCCCGATCAGGTCGACGTCTGGCGCGCCGCGGGCTTCTCGGTCAGCCCCGATGACGACGGCGGAGCTGGCCTCACGCGAAGCGCTGCCCGTCGCCCGGCGTCACGCCGCGCGCCGGGATTGCCTCGCCCACCCGCACCCCGTGGATTGTCGCCGGCGGCTGGCGTTTCACTCGACAGCCCAAGGCGAGATTCGTTTACGAGCTGCCGTCCGGCAAGGCGGCGCTCGCCGCGGCCGAGGCGTTCGCGTACGGCGCGGACGTCGTCCTGAAGGTCGATCCCGCGGACCTGGGATCGCTCGGCGGCATGCTGAAGTTCCTCGAAGCGACTGCCTGAGGCCAATCTGCCGCCGATCGCCGATTTCGCGGTCGTCGACGATGGCTCGCCCGTGACCGGCGAGGTCATGAACCTGCTGACGCGCCGCAACCTGCTGTTTCAGGTCGTCAAGGCGCCGTCGGCGCAGTTCCAAGATCAATATCGCGATGGGCACCGCGGCGTATCCGCTCGCCGACGCCGCCGATCCCAGCGCGTTCGCGCAGAAGATCCGCCGGCAGCTCACCGACGAGCAGCGGAGCCTGCGTGTCTACGGGAGCGAGGTTGTCATCTGCCGGCTCACCGGGGACGGCAAGCAGGCCAGGCTGCATCTCCTCAACTACGGCGGCCGCGAGATCGAGGGACTGCGCATCAGGCTGCGTGGCGCGTACGCTCAGGGTGAGGCCGCCGTCGCCGGCGCAGGACGACTGCCGCTCGCGGATTTCGTCGTCGCCGACGGCGCCACCGAGTTCTCGGTGCCGCGGATCGCGACCTACGCGGTGATCGATCTCAAGGTGGTTCGCTAGCCTCACACTCTGGCGAACACGCCTTCGAGGAACTCGCGGTTGGCGCGCGCATTCGCCATCGTCTCTTCCGCGGTTGCGCCAACCTTGCAGCATTCGACCATGATCGGCCCGTTGAACCCGGCCGACTTGAGCGACGCCGAAGACGCCGGCGAAGTCCACCTTCCCGGTGCCGAACTGAATCATCACGTCGCCCTTGACCGCCCCGCAGTCCTTCGCGCAGAAGCCGGTGACGTGCTGGGCGATGGGCTTCAGCTCTTCAATCGGGTCCTTGCCGGTGTAGTAGATGATGTTGCCAGCGTCGTACCAGATCTTGAAGTTGGGATGCTGGACGGCCTTCATCACCGCGACGATTTCGTCCGAGGCGCCGCTGCTGCCGCCGTGCGGCTTCATCACCAGCTTGATCTTGCGTTCCTGCGCGTAGGCCGCCGTGTCGCTCATCACCTTGTAGTAGTGGTCGTACTCTTCGGGCTTGTCGACGCCGAAGGTGAGGAGATAGGTCAACCCCAGCGTCTCGGCGTTCTCGACCTGCTTGCGCGTCTCCTTGATCGAGTCTTCGAGCGGAATGTTGTGGCGCGAACGCAGCGCGCCCATGTTGGCCTTCAACCCGCTGGTGGCAATCCTCTGCTTCAGGCCGGCGATGTACTCCGGCGTCGCGTCGGCGCCGATGAACGGCTCGTCCTTCGTGCGCGTGAGGAGACCGGTCGTCTGATAGCCCGCCGCCTTGATCTGCTTCAGCGCCTCGTCATAGCTCCACGTCGTCCACGGACGGTTGAAGCAGCCGATCGGCCAGTTGACCGCTCGTGCGCTCAGTGACGATGACATCGACACTCCCAGGGCGGTGATCGCGCCGCCCGCGACGGTGTGCTGGAGGAATTCGCGACGATTCATTGCTGACTCCTTGTCTTGGCTCAGGGCTCTAGGCTCTAGGGCTCTGGCAAGAGCTTGCCGATCTAGTCCAGCGGCTTAGAGCTGAGAGCACTTCCTAGAGCCAAGAGCCTAAAGCCTAGAGCCGTCTACTTCGTCACCCACACCCGCCCGTCCTGGTCGATGTGAACGACGGCGCCGGCGAAGCCGGGCGCGACAATCTCGTAGAACGACGGGGTCGCGTGCATCGCCGGACGGAAATCGAGGCCCTCCACGCGAATGCTGGCGACGTCGAGCGCGTCGAGCGTCGAGGCATAGGCGCCACTCGTGGCACGACGCGTACGCTGACGATAATACAACCGGCGAAGCGCCCACTTGACGCGCTCGTTCGGATCGTCGACGAAGGCTTCCGTTCCGGCGCCCGCGCCCACGCCAGAGAATTGAACGTATCCCCAGCGTTCGGGCATGTGCATGTTGATCGCGCCCTGTGGGCTCCAGACCCAGTTGGCTTCTGGCAGGGGATCCTTGGTCCCGGGCTTGACACGCTTGGCGTAGCGCCCGTCGGTGACGTCGATGTGCCACTCGACGCGCGAGAAGTTGACGCGCCAGCGGTCGCCAGGCTGCGGCGGCTTCCGATCGGGCGCCGCCTCGCGGAGGATCCGCCACGGCATCGCCAGCTCGACTGTCCAACCCTCGTCGCGATCGCCAGGCCGATTGATGGTGCCGCGAAGGTCTATGCCGACTTGCAGGCCCGCGATATCCCACGCGTCGATCGCACGCCCTCCGTCCCGGTACGGCTTGATCAACATGAGATCCCACGGCGTCCCGAGCGCGTTCACCTCCAGCTCGTAGTACGCGTGCGTATCGCCGTCGGGGTCAATGAAGACTTCGAAATCGTTGTCGCGGAAGATGACCGAGTCGCGCGCGGTCAGCGTGCCCCAGATGTCGGGCTCCGCCATCTCGGCGGACACGTAGAAGTTCTCGTCGTCCCACAGCATCTTTGCGCGCGTATCGAAGCGCGGCCGTGGGCGGCTGTCGCCCTCGATGTCTACGAAGGGATCGGACCACGCGGCGGCGGCCCACGCGGGCTCGTCGAGCTTCCCGTCAATCTGGATCCTGATCGGGGCGCGATAGGCCACGTATCGCCGCGGCGCGAAGGGTGTGGCTTCGAAGTCGGGAGGGACAGGTTGCGATGCCGGTGCAGCCAGAGCCACCAGGCACAGCACGCTTCCCAGAAGTGCAAGGGGCTGCCTCAATGTGATCCTCCCAGGCGACGCACCAGCGTCCACGTCTTTGCCGCCGCCGGCAGGAAGAACATTGCCTCGGTTTCGGGCAGCCGCCGTAAGTATGCCCGGCTGCCCTCGGGGCCCAGGACGAAGAGCGCGTCGTCGAGCGCATCTCCGGCCGTGGCGCTGTCGGTCAGCACCGCGACGGTCAGCACACCTTGCACGGGTCGGCCGGTGCGAGGGTCCATGATGTGCGAATAGGTGACGCCCCCGGCCTCGAACGACTTCTCGGAGCTGCCGGCGACGGACAGTGCACGGTCTTTCAGTCGAACCGTGAGCGCGGCTTTTCGAGCGTCGACTGGGTCCTGAATTACGACGTCCCATGCATCGCGGCCGGGTGGTGCGCCAAGCCCGTAAACGCTGCTGCCGCCCGCGCTGATCAGGGCCGCGGCAATGTGACGCTGCCTGAGCAGCGCTGCGACGCGGTCAACGGCGTAGCCCTTGGCGATGCCTCCGAGATCGAGCTCGACGCCTGCATGATCGAAGGCAATCGTCCGTGCGATCGGATTCAGCTTCACGTGCGCACCGCCGACGTGACCCACTGCGACGCGGAGCTCGTCCTCCGATGGCAGCCGGCCGTCGCCGCGAAAGAATCCCCACGTCTTCATCAGCGGGCCGACCGTGATGTCGAAGGCGCCCCCGGAGTCGCGGTTGAACCGCAGCGCCTCGGCAATGAAGTCGAAGAGCTCCGGTTCCACTGCGACCGGATGCGTCGCGGCATCGCGATTGAGGCGCGACAGGGCGCTGTCCGCCTTGTAGTGGCTCATCAGCCGATCGATGCGATCCACTTCGTCGAACGCCTCGTCGACGATACGCGGCAATTCCTCGGCATCGGGCGCGTACGCCTCGACGGCATACAGGCACGCCATGGACATCCGGCTGGCTTCGTGACGATGAAGGGCTTGCGGCGAGACGTTCGCGGCGTGCCATGACACCGCAGCGAGGCCAAGGACACCGAGTCGCGACACCCACTCTGAGGTCACTTGACGTCTGCGAGCCGCGCCGGCCCCTTCAGCTTCCACGCTTCGTCGAAGAAGCCCTGGGATTCGACGAAGAGCGGGAGATATCGGAAGTTATTCCCCGATTTCGTGGTGTCGACGACCGCCCAGTCCGGCAGCTTCGGCGACTGCATGGCGTTGTTGGCCTGATCGTGGAACGTGAAGCCGCTGTTGATGACCACGTACTTCTTCGGGTTGAGCGGGTTCGGATAGACGAACACCGGTGCATGCGACGAGGAGAACTTCTCCAGGCCCACGACAACGCCGTCGCCGCGCCATCTGATCGGCAGCCGATCGGCGATGCGGCGGTAGACGGCATTACTCGACGGATCGCCGAAGAGCACGAGGTGACTGCCGGCGATGTCGGCGGCGGTGACATCCGTGTCGTTCTTCACCCGCGGCTCGGCGCGGAAGAAATGGATCCATTCGCTGATGGCGTAGTCGGCCTGCTCGCGCGCCCACGTACCGAGTGCTTCGGACAACGGTTTACCAGTCGGCCGTACGAACACGAACGCGTCCATGAACGCATCGTCGATCGGACCCTGCAGGTCATGGGTCTTGCGAAGGCCGGTCGCGGGCAGTTCGCCGACTTTCCAGCCCGACTCTGTTCGGACCAGGCCCGCCTCGAGCGAGTTGTCGCGGGCGACAGCGGGTAGTGTCACCGTGATGCCGTCGATCGTCAGCGTGGGCCTGGTGCCCGCAGCGAAGGGCGCAAGGCCCGCCTCGAACGTAAGACGCAATGCAGAGACGCCGGCTGTCGTCGCGCGAATGGCGTCGCCGTCGGTGGCCGCGCTGACCCTCGCACGCGCCCAGTGCTCGGTCATCGCGTCGACCGTGACCCAGAACATCTTGTTGTACTTGAGCGTCCAGGTGGTGAAGCGAACTTCCGGCGGCACCGGATTGCGACCCTTGGAGGCGAGTCGATCGAGACGATCCTGCAGCTGCTGGCGTGCGCCCGGTTCGTACGAGTGCCCGGTGTTCGGGCCGATGACGTGCTCGAGCGTCAAGCCTTCATCGAGCATCGCCGCGGCCATCGCATCAGCGGCCTGCTTTTGTCCATCGTTCGCGCCCGAATAAGCGACGACAGGCACGTTGAACGTATTCATCGCGTAATCGGTGGCGTCGTACAGGTGCCACAGCGTCTGCTGCACGGCGTTCTGCGGCTGCCGCGCGAGATCTCCGCGCAGGAACACGCGCGTCTCCGTGAAGCCCGCTCCCGGTGCTGCCGCAACCCATCGATCGGCGTAGTGGACCGTGTAGGACCACGCCGAGGCTCCACCCATCGAGAAACCGGCCATGACCATCCGGTTGCGATCGATCGGATAGGCCTTCGCGACCGACTCGATGGCCTCCAGCCCGTCGACCTCGCCCGCGAATCGGCTCGCGTTGGTATAACGGCCGTACGGTTGCAGCATGAACCGGTCCGCGCCCGGACCAAACGGCTTCGACGTGTAGCCAGTCGTCGACTTCGCCATGAACTGCTGTTCGAGCACGGTGTCGTCGCGGCCGTGCATGAAGATGTCGAGCCGGTACTGCCGCTTCGCGGCGGCGTCGTAGCCGTCCGGCATCGTCAAGATGTAGGGCTGAGCCGAGCCGTCGATGCGGGAATAGAAGCCGCGGACACCGCTCTCGGCCATCCATGGTGACTGACCGGCCATCAACTGCTGCGCCCGTTCGCTGCCCGTCGCCAGCGTCCGCCGGGCGACCGCGACGGGCGTACTGTCACGGCCGGCGTACAGGCGCTCGTCGTACTTCAACGGCCGGCGAACCGCCTCGAGATAGATCTCGACGTCCGCAATCCGATCCGCCATCGGCCCCGATGAGTACTTGCGTTTGAGGTCGGCGACTCTTGACGAGAGCTGCTCGACCTGCACCTGCAGCGCGGCTTTCTCGTCCGGTGAGATGCCAGTGCCGAGCGGAGGAAACTGTCCGGGCTGAAACCCGAGCAGAACACTGCCAACGATGACCGCCTGCACGGCGGCTATCGCTGCGCCAAGGCCGACGGTGCGACGATGTCCTCGTTGGTTCAATTCCGTGTTGTCCGTGGCTCGTAGGGTCGGTGTCGACCGCGGTTCATTTCGTCAGGTCGACAATCGTGATGTCCTTGTACCAGGCTTCGCTCGGGGGGCCCCCGTGGATCTGCACGGCGATGACGCCGGCTGCGTCGATGCCGGGATCCTGCTCGGTGTAGTCCACGGTTTGAACCCCGTTGATCCAGAGCTGGATGTGCTTGCCTTCGGCGCGGATCACATAGTCGTTCCACTCGTTGATCTTGATCACGTCCTTCATTTTCGCCTGATCGGGTCCGACGAGAACCTTGTTGCGCCGCGACTCGTCGTAAAGCGCACCCCACCAGCCGACTCCCATGTCGGCCTGGTAGCCCGACACCTCGTGATTGTTCGGAATGCGCTTCGTGCGGAACTGCACGCCGGCATTGGCCCCGTCGCCGCCGAGGAGCTTGAACTTCAGCCTCAGCTCGAAGTCGCCGAACGTTTTCGTCGTGCAGAGGAACTCATTTCTGACGATCTTGTTGTCGAGCGTCCCTGCGACAATCGCGCCGTCCTGAACTCGGAAGATCTTCAGGTCGCCTTCCCACCCATCAAGGGTCTTGCCGTCGAAGAGCGGCACGGCCTTCGCTCCTCGATCGCCCTGTCCGCGCGCTGCGACCACAGAGGCGGCGAGAACGACCGTGAGCAAACAGACGAGCGACGAGCGCAACGTTCGCATGACACGACTCCTTGTTTACCAGCTGCCCGGCCGCGACGGCGCGAGTCCTGGAATCCAGCGCGGCACGCGCCGGCAGGTACCTCTTCGTAAATCGGCCCGAGCCTGCCGAGCGTTCGCGGCTCCTCCAGTCGCACGACGGCGGCATGAACCAGAAGGGCGACCAGCAACCCCCGACCCGCACGGGCAGCGCTCCACGGCGCGTAGACGGTGGCAATGCCGACGCACACGATCGCGCCCGCCAGATAGAGAGGGTTTCGCGCGTGACCGTACGGTCCACCCGTCACGAGCAGCGTCTGAGGCGCCGCCGGATCCTGCACGACGCGGTCCAGCCAGAGCATACTCCACAGCAGCAGGGCCGCCCCAACCAGGATCAGTCCCAGACCGATCCAGCCCGGTGGGCCCTGGAGCAGATCGGTGAAGCTCGAGCCTGCGGGTTTCTCCAGTGACGCGCACACGAAAAATGCCGCAAGCCACACGGCGGTACGAACGAGGAGCGTCAGCATCAGGCTGCCGGTTGAGAGGAATCGCGGCGAATCCACTTGTATGCCGCGATCGAGTTCTTCCAGAAATACTTCTCGGCGACAGCCCGCGGCTGCGACGCGAAGTACTCCTTTGCGATCGCGAAGACCTTGTCGACCGGCGCGACACCGTCGCTGTTGGGCCAGTCGCTGCCGAAGATCACACGGTTCTCGCCGAAGACTTCCATCAGGCGGTCGAGCCACGCCTTGTAGCTGGCAAGGTCGGTCGAGATCGTTCCCTTGACGTTGTGAATGATCGCGGACAGCTTGACGTAGACCTGCGGGCGCGCGCCGAGCTCGCGGAGCACGGTGTCGAGCGTCGCGCGATCGGCAGCCGTCTCGGGCAGCGGCAGCGCCGGCAGGTGATCGAGCACGACACGGAGGCTCGGCACCTGGTCGGTGGCGCGAACGATTGCCTGCAGCAGCGACAGCCGAGGATTCGCGGTGTCCATGACGAGATCCGCATCGGCGAGGCGCTTCAACCCGGCGATGAACGCGGCTGACTCGACTTGCGCCGTCATGTCGCGTCCCCACAGGTTCCCGCACCGGATGCCGCGGAACAGCGGGTTCTTGTGATACCGCTCGAGGTATTCCGCAAACTCGGGCTTCTCGGGCTCCAGGTTGCCGACCACCCCGACGATGATCGGATCCCGCTCGGCCACCTCGAGCACCCAGAGATTGTCCTCGACCCACGGGCTCGCCTCGACTTTGATCGCGCCGACAGCGCCGAGCGGGGTCGCGAGCGCACGATAACGGGCCGGAAGCGCGGGCACTGGAGGACCGGCATTCTTCGGACCGGTGTAGGGCGCGCCCTGCGGGCGATTCGGATCGAAGAGGTGGATGTGCGTGTCGATGATGGGGATCGCTGATGACTGGTCGCTCACCCGCGGCACGAGGGCTCCCGCACCAACGGTCGCGAGAAACGTTCGGCGCTCCATGTGTGCCATCCAGCGATTTTACGGAAGTTATCTCACAAGTCGAGCGCGGATCGCTGAGGTTCTTGACGGGACGCGGATCACGCGGTTCTCAGACGGGACGCGGATCGAAGACCGATGTGACGCTCGTCCTGAAGGACGGCGGCCGTTCGGGTACGGCTCAGCGAAGTCGGCGATGGTCGACGGTCTTTCTCGCGGCGGAGTTCGGACTTGCGGTCGTCCTCCTGGCGAGCTTCATCGTCAACGTGCGGACGAGGACGCCGGCAGTCGAGTCCGACCAGTCGCTGCGGACGTCGGCCGTGGTGACTGCGAACATCTCCTTGCCTGAAGCCAAGTACGGCTCGGCAGAGCGGCGCCGCCAGTTTTATGCCGCGCTCGGCGATCGACTGAAGGCTGTGCACACGGTTGCATCCGTGTCGCTCGCGACGGCTCTGCCGTTGAGCGGCGGCGAGCCCCGCCGCCTGGACGTCGACGGCAGGCCGCGACGCGATCCCAAGGAGCAGGAGACGGTGACAAGCCTCGCCGTGTCACCGGGATACTTCGCAACGCTCGGGCTATCGCTGATACGCGGGCGCGAATTCACAGACGACGACGGCGCGGCTGGCCGGCCGTCGGTCATCGTCAACGAGCGGTTCGTGGAGCGTTTTCTCGGCGGGAGTGATCCAATCGGGCAGCGTATAGCGGTCACGCCGATCGGATCGACCGATCCTCCTGCCTGGCTGACGATTACGGGCGTCGCCCCATCGGTGCGGCAGCGCCCCACGCCCAGCGCCGACGCCGTCGTTTATCTCCCCTTCCGATCGTCGCCCGCACCGGATGCGGCGCTCCTCGTCGGGAGCACGTCGAGCACGCGGGCGCTTGCCGAGACTTTGCGCGCGGAATTGCAGGCCATCGACGACACCCTGCCGCTCGACCAGGTTCGGACGATGCAGCAGGTCATCCGCGATGCGGAATGGGTCGGCCGGACCTCGCGCAACCTGTCGGACGCGCTGACGTTCATCGCCGTCCTCCTCGCGGCGCTCGGCTTGTATGCGGTCACCTCCTACGCGGTCAGCCAGCGCACGCAGGACCTCGGCATCCGCATCGCGCTCGGCGCGCGCCGGTGGCAGATCGCACTGTTCGTCGGCCGCGGCGTCGCAGCGCAACTGGCGATCGGGCTGGCGACAGGGGTGGCCTGTACGCGGGTCTGGGCGTGGATGTTCTCGAGCGGGCGCGCCGGCGTCACCGCCAGCGATCTGGTCCCACTCGTGGGCGTGGCCGGCATTCTGATCGCGATCGCCATCGTCGCCTGCTTCGTCCCGGTGAGGCGGGCGATGCGACTCGATCCGGTCATTGCACTGAGGCGGGACTAGACACCTTCCGGCTAAAGCCGGAAGCCACGAGGATACCCGGAAGCCATGATGACACCTTGTGGCTTCCGCCTTCAGGCGGAAGTGACTCGCAACGGCGGCCAGAAATCGAGAACTGACTCCGAGCGCCGCTGGTGCGCCAGTACGGTACACTCGATCCAATGACAGCCAAGAGCGAAGCACGACCGGGGCGCAACGAGCCCTGCCACTGCGGGTCGGGCCGCAAGTACAAGCAGTGTTGCCTCGAGAAGGACGAAAAGGCGGCGAGCGCCGCGCGGGCCAAGGCCGCTGCGGAGGCCGAGAGCCCGGAACCGGCGGCTGAGGCAGAAGCCGCCGCTGCGAAGCCCAAGCGGGCGCCAAAGCCGGAATCCAACCAGCCATGGAGAGCGACGACCAATCGCGGCTACATCCCGCGCGCGCGGACGCCACGCAAGGTCGGCGGGAGCTAGAAGCAATGCTGAATGTCGAATGCTGAAGTGAAGGTTGAATAGCCAAACGCGGCACTCCTTCAAATCTTCACTTCAGCATTCAGCACTCAGCATTCAGCATTGCTTCTAGCGTTCCACCGGCAGGTCAACGCTGTACAACGTGTCCCCCGCCAGGTTCCGCAGCTTGACGGTCAGCGCCCGCGTTCGCGCATCGACCGTCAGCGTCCCGAAAAACTGCAACCCCTCGCTCGGTGGCCGGTTCGGCTTCATGCCGGCCGGGATGCCGAGAAACTTCACCTCGGGGCCGAATGTCTTGTCCAGCCTCGCCGGGCCGAAGGTACCGGCGTGGGCCGGGCCGGCGACGAACTCCCAGAACGGATGAAAGTTTGTGAATGCTGCCCGCGCCGGATCGTAGTGGTGCGCGGCGCAATAGTGCACGTCGCCGGTGACGAACACGACGTTCCTGATGCGCTGGTCGCGGATGAACTTCAGGAGCGCCGCGATCTCGAGCTCGCGGCCGAGCGGCGGTCCCTCGTCGCCGTTGGCCACAGCCTCGAAGAGCGGCCCATCCACCACCGTGAGGCCGAGCGGCATGTCGCTCGCGATGATCTTCCACGTCGCGGTCGACGCCCGCAGCCGGCGCTTCAACCACTCGACCTGCGGTGCGCCGAGAATCGCGGATTCTTCCGACAGCGTGGTCTGGCGATTCGCCGTGTTGGGCCCGCGATAGCTGCGCATGTCGAACCCGAGGATCTCGACGAGCGGCCCGAAACGAGCCGCACGGTAGATACGCTCCGGGTCGACGGGGTCCGGCCGGATCGGCGTGTATTCCATGAACGCACGCTTGGCCCGCGCGGCGAGGAGCGCGACGCTGCGCTCGGTGTAGGGGCTTTCGCCCGTGATCACCTCCGTGGGATACCAGTTGTTGAGCACCTCGTGGTCGTCCCAGATGACGAACTGCGACAACGACGCGTTGAACCGGCGCACGTTGTCGTCGAGCAGGTTGTAGCGGTGGTTCCCGCGGAACTCGTCGAGCGTCTCGGCGACCCTGCTCTTCTCCGGCGTCACCAGGTTCCGCCACACGCGGCCATCGTCGAGCTTCACCTCAGCCACGAGCGGCCCATCGGCATATATCGTGTCGCCGGTGTGGATGAAGACGTCGGCCCCGGCGGTACGCATGGTCTCGTACAGCCGCATGCCGCCCATCTCGGCGTTGATGCCCCAGCCCTGGCCGACGGTGTCGGCGCTCCACGCGACCGTGACGTCGCGAAGCGTCCCGCCCGCTTGCGGGGTCGTGAAGGTGCCAACCATCGGCTCGCTGGAGACACCCAGGTCGCGCAGGCTTTGAAATGTCGCCCGGTAGTAGATGCGCTGGCCGGCGGGCAGGCCCAACAAGTCGACACGGGCGGTAAAGTCGCTCGCTTCGAGCGCCGCGGGCCCGACGACGCGGCGCGCATCCTTGAACGATTCGGTCGTCGCGTACTCGACGATGAGGCGCGCGGCTCGATCGGTGCGGCTCCAGACGATGGCGCGGTCGCCGTCGACGTCGCCGGCCGTCACGCCGAACGCCGCCGACGGCCTGAGACTGTCTGACGTGACGAGGGCAGGCGCCTGACCAAAGAGCGGCCGTGCCGGTGCCTGCTCGGAGATTCCGGCGCCGACTAGTGCGCCGGCCCCCGATGCTGCGATGCCGGCTGCTTGCCGGAGAAAGGCGCGCCGGGAGCGTTCACCTGTGGCCATGGGCTGAGGTTCTGCCACGATGTTACCCCGAGCACACCAGCCAGAGCATAATCGCCCCGAACGGACGTAGACTGTCACGGGAGCATGCAGCCATGGAAAGACGCGATGCGATGAAACTGATGGGCCTTGGTGCTGCGGTCGCCGCCGCGACGGGACGAGCCGATGCGGCGCAGTCCGGGAGCGCGGGAAAGATTCGGCAGAGTGTCTGCAAGTGGTGCTACGCGAAGATTCCGCTCGACGAATTCTGCGGCGCCGTCAAGGCGATGGGCTTTCAGTCGGTCGAACTCCTCGGCGAGAAGGATTGGGCCACCGTGAAGCAGTACGGCCTGACGTGCGCGATGGCGAATGGGCCGTCGACCATCCCTGTCGGTTTCAATCGCCCGAGCGAGCACGATCGCCTCGTTGCCGAAAGCGAGCGGCTCCTCCCGCTCGTCGCCGCCGCCGGCCTGCCGAACATGATCGTGTTCTCAGGCAACCGCGGCGGGATGTCCGACAGCGAGGGCCTCGAGAACTGCGTCACCGGCCTCAAACGGATCACGCCGGCTGCCGAGCGCGTCGGCGTCACCGTCTGCATGGAGCTCTTGAATTCGAAGGTCGATCACAAGGACTACATGTGTGATCACACTGCGTGGGGCGCCGAGCTCGTGAAGCGGGTCGGCTCTCCCCGGTTCAAGCTGCTGTACGACATCTACCACATGCAGATCATGGAGGGCGACGTCATCCGGACGATTCGCGACAATTTCGGCGCCATCGCCCACTTTCATACGGGTGGGGTTCCGGGAAGGCACGAGCTCGACGCGACGCAGGAGCTCCAATACCCGGCAATCATGCGGGCAATCGTCGATCTCGGCTACACGGGATTTGTCGCGCAGGAGTTCGTGCCGGCCCGCGACCCGCTGACGTCGCTGCGAGAGGGCTTTCAAGTGTGTGACGTTTGACGGCGTCACCACTCGTTGTCTCCGCGCCCTTCTACTTCATGAAGCCGCTGCGCACGGTGACGTTTGCGCTGAGCTCGTCGTTCAGCGGGTCGTCGAGCGCGAGGATGTGTCTGACGGCGGGCGAGAGCTGCGCCTGCACAGCCGGCCGCACGAGCGCCCGCTGATACTGCTGCTGCGGTTTGTCCCGGCGGCAGTAGAACGCGTGCAGCGCGAGACGCGGAGACGCAGTGCGGTTCGCCGTGCCGCCGTGCCACAAATGCGCGTTCATCACGGCGATGCTGCCAACCCGCCCAGTCAACAGCACCTCGTCAGGATGTGGCGCCATCAGGTCGTCGAGCACGTCCTGCGGCCGCTTGCGCCAGCGATGCGAGCCGGGAACCATCCGGGTGGCGCCGTTGTCGGCTGTGAAGTCGTCGAGCATCCAGACGGTGTTGCACACCCAGTAGCCCCGCTCGTCAGGGACCGCGCCCATGTCGACGTGCAACGGTTGCCCCGCATCTGACCCGGGATCGGCCGAGCGGGCGTTCAGGCTGCTCAGCTTGATCTCGTCGCCCAGCACGTGACGAACGCCCGCGAGCACTTCAGGCAGGACAATCGCGCGGCTGAAGACATCGCCCTTGTCGACGAGATTCGCCAGACGGGTCGCGTTCGCTTCGGTCTTGAACTCGTGACCGGCCTGCGCACCTTCCTCGTCGTACACCTCGAGGATCCGCGCGCGCACTTCGACCAGCAGCGCGGGCTCCACCACATTCTCGAGCAGAACGTATCCCTGTTCGTCGAGCTGACGTCGGTCGGCGGCGGTCATCGCGGGAGCACGACGGCCTGCTCCATCCACTGACGGCGGCCATGAGTGGCGGCGTGATCGGTCATGACGTTCTCCTGCGATCGACTGGATGTCGATCGGGCGCGGGCACAGATCGCGCGGCCGTGTGATCCGCGTGTTCCGTGACATAGTATCCCCCCGTGGTCACTCAACCGACAAGGGACGCAGGAACCAGCGCGACGGATGTCTTCGATCCCGTCGGCAACGGCAACCTGCCTCCGATGCCGTACCGCGACATGCCCGAGCCGTTGTCGCTCGGCAAAGTGCTCGGGCCGAGCGTCATCCTCGCCGGTCTTGGCGTCGGCTCGGGTGAATACATCATCTGGCCCTTCATGACGGCGACCGTCGGACCGATGTTTCTCTGGGCCGCCGTCCTGAGCGTCACGGTGCAGTACTACCTCAACATGGAAATCGAGCGGTACACGCTCGCAACCGGTGAGACCGCAGTCTCCGGCTTCGTCCGGTTCTGGAAGCCCTGGGGCGTGCTCTTCTGTCTCTTCACGATCGTGCCGAACATGTGGCCAGGGTGGGGAACGAGCGGCGTCACCATCCTCACGTTCCTCATGGGCGGCGGGAACGTGCCGCTCATCACGATCGGCGTCCTCGTCGCGTCGGGCATCGCCTTGACCACGTCGCCAATCGTGTATCAGACGCTCGAGCGAGCGCAGTTCTTCAAGGTGGGCCTGACGCTCGTGTTCCTGGCGGTCGCCATCGTCGCGGCCATCGGGCCGTCGGCGTGGGCGGCCCTGCCGCAGGCGGTGACCAACTTCGGCCGGCTGCCGGATTCGAACGTCATTCCGATCTCGCTCATCCTGAGCGGCCTCGTGTTCGCGGGCGCCGGCGGCGTCAACAACCTCGCGCAGAGCAACTGGATCCGCGACAAGGGCTTCGGCATGGGCATCTACGTGCCGCGCATCGTCTCACCGATCACGGGAGAAGAAATCGCTGCTCCGGCGACTGGATCGATGCTCCGCCAGGACGCCGACAACCTGCGGCGATTCTGGGGATGGTGGAAGGTTGCGAACAAGGAGCAGCTCGTTTCTTTCTGGTTCATCTGCGTGTTCTCGATCACGGTCTTCTCGACGCTGGCCTACTCGACGGTGTTCGGACAGAACATCTCGTCGGGTCAAGCGAACCTGGCGTTCATCAAGGCCGAGGGCGAGGCGCTCAAGACCATCGTCGCGCCGTGGTTCGGCACGTTCTTCTGGGTCTTCGGGTCGCTCTCGATGATTCTGGTCGCGCTCGGCACGATCGACTACATCTCGCGCATCGTCGCCGACGTGCTGAAGACGGTGTACCTGCAGAACAGCCAGCGCTGGTCGGAGAGCCGCATCTACTTCCTGGTCGCGTGGGGCACGATTGCCGCAGGTTCGGTGATTCTGCTGTCGGGATTCAACCAGCCGCTGCTGCTGCTGACGATCGCCGCCTGCTCGAACGGCATGGTGATGCTCGTCTACTCACTCCTGCTCATCCAGCTCAATCGGCGAGGGCTGCCGCCGGCGCTGCGGGTGCGCGGTTTCCGGCTGGCGATGCTGTGGTTCGCGACCGCGTTCTACGGATTCTTCGCCGGCTGGCTGGTGATCGTGCAGGTGCAGGCGTATCTGGGGGGATGAGAGAGCTCTCAGCCGTCAGCTATCAGCCGTCAGCACGAGCGCGTGTGCTGAGAGCTGATAGCTGGGAGCTGAGAGCTGATAGCTCCTCAGTTCTTCGTCAGGCCGAAGCCGGTCACCGTGGCTTCGGTGTTGTGCGCGAAGCGGATGCCGTAGACGCCGTCGGTCGACTTCAGCTTGCCAGCAGCCACCAGATCAGCCTTGTTGTAGCCGGCGACCACAGTGCCGTTGATCGAGCACTCGACGCGGTCACCCTTGACCGACATCGCGATCTCCTGCGTCACGGGCTGGTCCTTCCCGGCCGCCTTGTTCACCGACGCACCGGCCTCTCCCCGCCGCCCGTTCATCTGGAACGCCGCCGGCCCGAAGCCGCGCACGATGAAGTTGCCGTTGCCGTAGGCGGCGCAATAGAGATAGCTCTGGTCCGCCGTCCCCATGTCGTTTCCGGCGATGAAGATGCCGTACGGGTGCGGGTGATCGTTGATGTTCATGTACTTCGGCTCGTTGAACGTCGCCTTCACCGTGTAGTCGCCGGTAGCGATGTTCTTCGGGTTCCAGTACGCGACGGCGGGGCCGGTGGAGACGCTCATGGTCTTGGCGTCCCCGGCGAGCTTGGCGTTGTTCAGAACCTGGCCATTCTTTTCCTCGTTGGCGTCGATCTTGCCCATCCAGCCCTGGATCGAGATCCCGCCGCCGGCCACGGGCTTCGCGGCATCCTGCCCCGCGGCGCCGATCACGGGAGGAATGAGCATGGCGAGAGCGACGGCGATCGCGGAACTATTGACGAGACGCATAATGTGTCCTTTCATGGAAACGCAGACTCGAACACACAACTATACTGCGAACGTCCGGGTGATGCGTGAGTAGCGGGAACGCCGGCGGATCCGCCGATTCGTTGATGCCACCTTCCGTTGCGGATTTTCCGCTTGTTGCGGAGATTTCCACGGCTGGCGGTGGACAACAGCCCGGGCCTAGGCGTATCGTTCCATCGCTTCGTTCGTCCCTCGGCAATTCAACCCAAGAGGAGGTCACATGCGGGCAACATGGGCGAGGCAGATCGTCGGCGTCGCGTGCGCAGCCATCTGTGCGATTGTGCTCGGTTCCACGACTGGGGCGCAGACCGACCCGCTCGTGGGCACCTGGAAGCTGGATCTCGCTCACTCGACCTACAAGCCAGGGCCAGCGCCGAGGGGCCAGCTCGTCACAATCGAGGCAGCGGGCAAGGGGATAAAGGTCTCCGTCCATTCGGTCTCGGCCGACGGCACCGAAGTGAAATGGGGATACAGCAGCGCGCGGGACGGCAAGGACGCTCCAGTCACCGACAACCCGAATTACGACACCGCCAACGTCACGCAGACGAGCCCGACTGAGGGAACGATCCTGTACAAGAAGGGCGGCAAAACCATCGTGACGGTGAAGACGTCGGTGTCGAAGGACGGTAAGAAGCTGACGGTCACCTACACCGGCGTGAACTTCGAGGGTCAGCCGATGAACAACGTCGGCGTGTTCCTCAAGCAGTAACTGCCGGGGACACTCAACCGGGACACTCAACCGGGACACTCTGCCGGGGACACTCTGCCGGGGACACTCAACCGGGACACTCAACCGGGACACTCAACCTTGAGTGTCCCCGGGGCCAGCCACGGCCGGGGACACTCGGCCGTTTGGCACTCAACCGTCCCGAGTACGCAGTTTCTCCAATCCCCGTTGGACAAGCTCAGCCAATTCGCGTATCGTGCGAGCGCTCTTAACTTCAATCAGGAGGTCACATGCGGGCAACTTGGACTCAACGGTGTGCTGGAATTGCAATCATGGCGGTTTTCGCCCTCGCGGCAGGCGCGTCAGCGCAAGCTCCGGATCCCCTCGTGGGAACCTGGAAGCTGGACTTGGCAAAGTCGACCTACAAGTCCGGGCCGACGCCGAAGAGCGCGACCGTCGTCATTGATGCGGCGGGCAAGGGGATCAAAGTAGCCGTCGACGCCGTCACGGCTGACGGACCGATGAAGTGGGGCTACACGACCATGCGCGACGGCAAGGACGGTCCCGTCACGGGCCATCCCTTCTACCAAGCGGCCGCCTCCACGCAAACGAGCCCGACTGAAGGCACGATCGTCTACAAGAACGGCGGCAAGGCTGTCGTTACCGTGAAAACATCGGTATCGAAGGACGGTAAGACGCTGACAGCCACCACCACAGGAACAGACGCCAAGGGTCAGGCGCTCAACAGCGTGGCCGTCTACACCAAACAGTAGGGGACTATCGGGAACGGACCACGCGGGGACACTCAACCGTGACTGTCCCGGTTGAGTGTCCCCGAGCTCAGCCGAGCCGCCGCGCGGCGGTGGCGGCATCGATCCCGACGACGCGCACGCGCTTCTGGCGCGAGCGGTCACCCGCGACGATCGACACGGCGCGCTTTGGGACCTGAAGCGCTCCGGCCAGAACCTCGACGAGCGCTTCGTTGGCTGCACCTTCGACGGGCGGCGCCTGCAGCCGGACGAGCAGAGCACGCCCGCGCGTCCCGGCGACGCCCGACCGCGCAGCGCGGGGGATCACCCGCACGGTGATCACGACGCCGTCCGGCGTGGCCTCGATCACCTTCCCTTACCGACGCGCGGCCGCGGCTCCTGCTGCGTCAGGCAGTGGAGCGTGCCAAGTCCCCAGACGAGATCGACGGCGTGAATGCCGATGACCTTGTGCGCGGGCATCGCGCGGGCCAGCGTCTCGAGCGCCACGCGATCGTTGACGTCGTTGAACGTCGGCACCAGCACGACGCCATTGGCAATATAGAAGTTCGCGTAGCTCGCCGGCAGGCGCTCGCCATTCATCGTCACGGGGCGCGGGAACGGGATGGTCACGATCTGCAAGGGCCCCACGCCGGGCGTCCCGGCCGCAAGCTCGAGGCGCCGCAGATTGTCGATCGAGCGCCGGTGGTTCTCATCACGTGGATCCTCCTCCACGGCGAGCACGACCGTGTCGGCGCTGACGAACCGCGCGATGTCGTCGATGTGGCCGTGCGTGTCGTCGCCCACGCACCCATCGCCCAGCCACAGCGTGTGTCGGACTCCCAGCCATTTCAAGAAGATCGCCTCGTAGTCACCGCGAGTCAGACCGGGATTGCGGACCTGCGTGTCGGTCAGCAGCCACTCCTCCGTGACGAGCAGCAGCCCCTGACCGTTGACGTCGAGGCCGCCCCCTTCGAGCACGATCCGATCCCCGGTGTCGTCGCGGCGCGGCTCTTCGACGCGCCGCCCGGCGGCGGCGGCAATCGGACGGGCGATCTGCGCGTCGAGACGCCAGTTGTCGTACTTCGCCCAACCGTTAAAGCCCCACGACAGCAGCACGACGTCACCGGCAGGATCGTGCACGCCGATCGGCGCCGAGTCGCGGAGCCACACCCTGTCGGTCGGGACCAGATGGAGGCGGACGCGGTCGCGCCGGAACGCCGTGGGAGCCTAACGTTGCGCGGGCATCGGCGAGCACGGCCTCGCTGTGGCAGAGGATTTCGACCGGCTCATGGGCGGCGAGAACGCGGGCGATCTCCGCGTAAACCCACGGGATCGGCCCGAGCTTGCCGGGCCAATCCGGCTCGTGATGCGGCCAGCTGATCCAGGTCGCGCGATGCGGCTCCCATTCGGCCGGCATGCGGTACTTGCTGATCCTGTGGCGTCCGCCTTCCGCCTTCGCCAAGGCTTCGGCGGACCGCCGTGGCTTCAGCGGAGGCTGGTCAGGCGGAAGATCCCCGTCGCTGTGTGCGTGCGTTGGCGCGGCAGACGTCACGAGCCGAGATACCTGCTGAGGATCGGCGCGTAGGCGTCGACGCGCCGGTCACGGAGGAACGGCCAATTCCTGCGGACGTCTTCGATGAGCGCCGGGTCGCAGCGGGCGACCAGAATCTCCTCCCCTTCGCCCGCGTCCGCCAGGTACCGCCCGAACGGATCGGCGATGAAGGACCGGCCGAAGAACGTGATCCCCTTGGTGCCTGGCTCGTCTTCGTGGCCGACACGATTGGGCGCGGCCACATAGACGCCGTTGGCGATCGCGTGCGCACGCTGCGCAGTCCGCCAGGCGTCGACCTGCGCGGCGCCCCATTCGTCTCTTTCGGCCGGATGCCAGCCGATCGCCGTCGGATAGAAGAGCACGTGCGCCCCGAGGAGGCTGGTGATGCGGGCCGCTTCCGGATACCACTGATCCCAGCAGATCAGGACGCCGATCGTGGCGTACCGCGTCTTCCACACCCTGAACCCGGGGCCCTCGCCCGGCGCGAAGTCAGTGACTTCTCGTAAAAGAGCGGATCGTCGGGAATGTGCATCTTCCGGTACACGCCCAGCAAGGTGCCGTCCGCGTCGATCACGGCCGCAGAGTTGCGATAGACGCCGGCGGCCTGGCGTTCGAAGAGCGGCACGATCAGGACGACGTCGAGCTCTCGCGCGAGGCGCCTGCATGCGATCGGTTGTCGGCCCCGGAATGGCTTCCGCCAGGTCGAACCGATCGCTCTGCTGTGCCTTGCAGAGGTACGGCGCGTTGAAGAGCTCCTTCAGGCAGATGATCTGGGCGCCGCGCCGTGCGGCGTCGCGAATCAGCCTTTCCGCACGCGCGACGTTGCTCCCCGGATCGGCGTCCGCGTGGTCCTGAATGATCCCGATGGTGAACGGCGTGGAGTTGGAGTCGGCCACAGCAACGATTATACGGTGGGGGTCGGAACCGGGGTCGGAGCTGGAGTCGGAGCGGGGGCCGGACGGGGTCGGAGCGGGGGTCAGACCCCAGGTCTGACCCCGCTCTGCGTCACGCTACCGATCGTCGAGCGCGACCTGAACCGCCTGCTTCAGCGACAGGGCGCGGCCCTGAGACGAGGCGGCCTGAAACGCGTGCTCGCCCATCGACGCCTTGGCGACATCGAGAAACCGATCCTGCACACGCTTGATCGTGAGCTGCGCCGGCACGCCCATGGCCTCGAGCGCGCCTGCCGACGCACCCCAGAGCCGCGCCGCTCGATCGCTGCGGCCTTCGGCCGCCTCCGCCGTCGCGAGCGTGGCGAGGGACCACGCCACGCCGCGGCGGTCGCCCAGCTCCTCGCAGAGGAAGATGGCCTCGTGGCCGAGCGCCCGGGCATCGGCGTATCGGCCCTGCAAGAGCCGCAATCCCGCGAGGTCTCCGAGCAGGATGCCGAGTCCCCACGTCTCGCCAGTCTGCCGGAGCAGGAAGACGGACTCCTCGAACGAGGCGCTCGCCCGATTGTAGTCGCCCGCGTGCGCGGCGACGTACCCCAGCATCCGGAGCGACAGACCTCGACCCTTGGGATCGCCGCTCTGCGGGGCAACCGACAGACCCTCGGCGGCGAGCTGCCCGCACCGCTCGAAGTCGCCGCGCTCGGCGGCCGTGAGTGCCTGAAACCCGAACGTGAGCGCCATCGTGGAGAGGTCTCCGGCCTCTCGGGCAAGCGCCAGGCACTCGTCCAGGAGGACCATCGTCCTGGCGTTGTCGCCCTCGAAACTCGTGAGGTGACTGAGACCGATCAAGGCCCTCGCTCGAAGTCCCGGGGATGAATGCGGCGCGGCGGCCAGCGCGCGTTCCAGGCGCTGACGCCCTTCGCTGAAGTAGGCGCGCTTGACCCAGAACCACCACAGCGCGGCGACGAGCTCGAGTGCCGTCTCGCTGCGCTCCGGCGTGGCGAGGCTCCAATCCAACGCAGACCGTAAGTCGTCGTGCAGGACCTGGAGTCGATTGAGCCGCAGCACTTGATCGGCCCCGCCGAGCTCGGGCTCGACACGCTGAACCAAGGCGGTGAAGTAGGCGAGGTGGCGATCTCGCACCATCTCCGACTCCCCCGCTCGCACCAGACGATCGCGCCCGTACTGGCGGACGGTCTCGAGAAACCGGTAGCGCCGCCCCGCGGCGGGATCGGCCTCAGACGCTGCTTCGACACTGACGAGCGACTTGTCCACGAGCCGCGACACGTGATCGAGCATGTCTTCGCGGGCGATCGGATCGCCGGAGCACACCTCATCGGCGGCTTCGAGCGTCCAGCCCGCGGGAAAGATCGAGAGGCGACAGAGCAGCCGTCGCTCCGGCTCGGCGAGCAGTTCGTAGCTCCAGTCGACCGTCGCCTCGAGCGTTCGCTGTCGGGCAACGGCCGTGCGGCTCCCGCCAGTGAGCAGACGGAAACGATCCTTCAGCCGGCTGTTGATCTGGTCGAGCGACAGCACGTTCAGCCTGGCGGCCGCCAGCTCGATCGCGAGCGGTATCCCGTCGAGACGATGGCAGACCTCGGCGATCGACGCGACGTTGCTGTCGGTGACGGCGAACGCCGGGTCGACCGCCAGGGCACGGTCCACGAACAGCCGAGCGGCTTCGAACTCGAGCAGCGACTCCAGCCGAACAGGCTGCGAGGGATCGGGCACGGAGAGTGACGGCACCCGCCACACGGTCTCGCCGGGAACGCCCAGACCCTCGCGGCTCGTCGCCAGGATTCGCAGCTGTGGCGCCGCGCGCAGCAGCGTCTCGACGAGCTGGGCGGTGGCGTCGATCAGGTGCTCGCAGTTGTCCATCACCAGCAGGAGCTGCTGCCCGGAGAGCTCGGCCGACAGCGCTTCGGTGAACGAATGCTGCGGCGGCTTGCGAATGCCGAGCACGGTCGCCACTGTCTGCGGCAGCAGATCGACATCGACCAACGGTGCGAGATCGACGAACCAGACACCGTCCTTGAACTGGTCGAGCACGTCGGCGGCGCTCTGCAACGCGAGCCGCGTCTTTCCGCAGCCCCCTGCACCCGTCATCGTGAGCAGGCGCGTCGAGAAGAGGAGCCGCTGAACCTCGGCACGCTCCTTCACGCGACCGACAAACGTCGTGAGCTGGCCGAGCAGGTTGTGGCGACGAATGCCCTCGACAGCCGCGGGCTGGAGATCGATGGCATCCG
The DNA here is from genome assembly GCA_963776315.1 of uncultured Acidobacteriota bacterium. Taxonomy (GTDB): domain Bacteria; phylum Acidobacteriota; class Vicinamibacteria; order Vicinamibacterales; family 2-12-FULL-66-21; genus DATBJJ01. The sequence goes on along the minus strand of CAVZMJ010000012.1, from coordinate 315,603 downwards.
AGTCGCGCTTCAGATTGCGCAAGTCGACCAGGAGGTCGCGTGCGGATTGATAGCGGCGCTCGACGTCCTTCTCGAGGCACTTGCGGACGATTCGATCGAACTCGGCCGGCACGTCGGTGTTGAAGCGCGCGATGGCATCAGGCTGGACGTGTAGCAGCAGGCCGACGGTCTCTGCGGCCGACGATCCCGGGAACGGCAGCCGGCCCGTCGCCATCTGATACAGCACCACGCCGACGGAAAAGAGATCGGAACGATGATCGATGGCCCGTCCGAGCGCCTGCTCCGGGCTCATGTAGTCGACTGTTCCCATCACCACCCCGGCCGCGGTGAGCGACGCGAACGTCAGGCCGTCGCCGGTCGCGTGCGCCTTGGATTCCAGGTTCTTCGCCAGCCCGAAGTCCAGCACCTTCACCTGACCTCGCGGCGTCAGCATGAGGTTGGCCGGCTTGATGTCGCGATGCGTGATGCCCTGCGCGTGGGCGGCTTCCAGGGCGTCGACGACCTGCGTGGCGATCGTCACAATCTCGGCGCGCCCCATCGGTGTGGCGCCGATGCTGTCAGCCAGCGTCCGCCCTTCGACGAGCTCCATCGCGATGAAAGTGACGCCGCCGCTTTCACCAACGTCGTAGATCGTCGCCACATTCGGATGATTGAGCGCGGATGCGGCCCGCGCTTCGCCGATGAAGCGCCGCGTCCGGTCCTCGTCGCCCGCGACCTGGGACGGCAGCACCTTCAACGCGACTGATCGTCCGAGGCGCCGATCGACCGCACGGTACACTTCGCCCATCCCACCGGCGCCGAGCGGCGCGACGACCTCGTAGGGCCCGAGCTGCTGACCGGCGGCTCAGACGCATAGTCACGTCAGGATGCTACATGAAAAGGGCCTGAGCCGTTCGATGACGGCGGGGGTCCGCTGGCCCGGTCGGCCGGGCCTGACCCTGGTCTGACCCTGGTCTGACCCCGGTTTGACCCTTCAGCGAGTGATGCGGAGGTTGGTCGGCGCGCTTGGGGCGCCCACGACCTTCAGGATGGTGCCCGAGGAGTGGCTGACGATGTAGAGCTCACCGGCCGAGTCGACACCGAACGCGCTGATTCCGCCAAGGACCGAGCTGCCGCCGAGGTCGGTGGTGTGGTCGATCAGATCGGCCGACGAAGACGCCGACGCCTCGCCGGTGCCGCCGTTGATGTGTAGCGCGAGCGACCACACGCGGCGAGTCACGTAGTCGGCAAAGAAGTAGCGCCCGCGCATGGCAGGGAAGGCGGCGCCGCGGTAAACGTGACCTCCCGTAATCGAGCGCCCGGTGCCGTGGTCGTAGTCGTAGATGGGATCCACCAATGGCTGCGTGGTGGTGCCGGTATACGCATGCGCGCCCTCGCGAACGCGCCAGCCATAGTTGCGCCCCGCGCGGCCGGCGGGCTCGTAGTCGATCTCTTCCCACGCGTCCTGGCCGACATCGGCGACGAGCATGGCGCCCGTGCCGCCTCGCGATGGCGGGTCGAAGCTGAACCGCCATGGATTCCGCCACCCCAGGCTCCAGATCTCGGGCCGCGACAGACCGGCGTTCCCTGCCGGCACCACGAATCCCTGAGCGTGCCCGTCGGGAACGTTCACATCGATGCGCAGGATCTTGCCGAGGAGCTCGCTCGTGTTCTGCCCGTTGTTCTCCGGGTCGCCCCCGCCTCCGCCATCCCCCTGCGAGATGTAGAGGTACCCGTCCGGGCCGAACGCCATGCACCCGGCGTTGTGGTTCGAGTTCGGATGGCGGATGGTGTTTTCGGCGGTCGACCAGATGAGCGAGACACCCTGCGACTCGGCGACGAGCGGATTGACGGAACGTCGATAACGGGCGACGACGACGCGGCCGTCATTCAGGCGGGTGTAGTTGACGTAGAAGCGTCCGCTTGCGCCGTAGTTGGGAGCAAACGCCAGCCCGAGCAGTCCGCGCTCGCCGCAGCAGAGCACGAGGCTCGAAATGTCCAGGAACGGCGTCGCCTGCACGACACCGTTCCGGATAAGGCGGATGACCCCGCGCTGCTCGGCCACGTACTGCACGGCCGGATCCGACGGATCCTGCTCAAATGCGATCGGCGAGCTGAAGCCCGACGCGAACGTCACCGTGCGCAGCTGCGCCTCGGCCGCGATTGACTGGCACAAAAAGAGGCAAGTGACGAAAACGAGCGCGCGCATGGTCGAGGGTCGGGCAGCAAATTGCGTTCCCCCTAAAAGGGCCGTATTCCCACGTCAAACCGGTGCAGAGCGCTGTCAAATACGTAATTCCTGCGCGGATAGCGGTGGGCTGGCCTGCTGCGCTCTGTGTCTCGCTGCCACCCGCAGTGATGGGGTCACGCTGGCGCCTCTGTCGCAGCTTCGCGGCTGGGCCGCTCGCTCATGCATACCGAGTACACGCACCAGGCGAGGCACGCCATGACGAGAATGGAGAGCTGTACGTCGATAAGACGGGTCAGATTGCTGCTGAAGGGCGCCAGATAGAGAGGCACCAGCAAGACGCTGACGGCTGGTTGGAGCCGATGACTTGAATTCTCCAGCGCCCAATCAGCGAACAGCATCAACGGAATGGTCAGCAGCACGAGATCGTACGTGAGCAGGTGGGGCGACCCGAGGACGGTCAGCAGGACCACCAGTCCCCATCGCAGACCGAGCGGCCCACGACTCATCCAGCTTCGAACCGCGACGACCGTCACAATCACCAGCGCAGTGAGAGACACTCCCGCCACGACAGCGGGCGACGGAATCAGCAGCTGGAAGAACCCGCGGACGGAGTGCACCTCTGACGGGTAGACCTGGACCAGGGCCGGATTGAGGGTCAGGATCCAGAGCACGCGGAAATAGGCCATCATCCCGGTCGATCCGGCCACGAGCCAGCCCACGATGAGCTGTCCCAGGACCGCGGTGGCGGCACCGGTGATGGCGCGCCATTCCCGCGCGGCGAAGAGCACGACGCCGATCACGAGCCCCAGTTGCGGCTTGAATGCGAGGCAGCCGATCGCCAGGCCGGCGGTGAAGGCCCGGCGGTGATTGAGCGCAACGAACGCGAGCGACAACAACAGCAGGCTGACGGCGCTCAGCTGCGCGTAGCGGACGAGCGCCAGCAGGAGCGGCGACGCGGCGGCGAGTATCGCGACCAGACGTCCGTGCTGGCGCAAGGCGGGTGATTCCCTCCACAGCAGCCAGACCGCCACGCCGTAGCACAGCCCGGTCAGGGCCAGGAAGACGCCGAGCGACCAGCCGAACGGCAGGACCGCCAGCGGCGCAAATGCAAGCGCCACCTGCGGGCCGTAGTTCGGGTACGCCATGTAGAGGCGCAGATCGGGATCAATCCGCCGACGGCCCTCGGCGAGGTGAGCGTCCGGATCGTAGAGCGCCTCGGTCCGGCCATCGAGCACGAGCGATCCCAGGACGTAGAAGGCGATGTAGTCCGTGCCCTTGACACGCCCGGCGCGGTCGACCAACCCGGGGGTCGACATCACGTATGCGTAAATGAACCAGCTCAGAACGAGCAGGCCCGTGCCCCAGAGCGTCAACCGTCGCGAGGTGAGCCGAGCGGAGAGTGATCGCACGGCACTCATCCTAACCGGTGCGCCGGTGTGCCGGCGACTGTCGGACCGTGGGAACGGCCCGTGAACCGCACTGGCTCTGCGACGGCGGACAGGGTGTAACATGTCGCGCCAGAGCACTATGAACCGGCTGAACCGGTGGGTCGCAATCGGCTCGGGCAGCATGCTGGTCGTGAGCGCGGTCCTCCTCCGCGCGCAGTCCGTGCCGGCAGCGAGGCTCGAGAACCAGGCGGCGCAGACGCCGATCGACTTCGCGCGCGACATCCAACCGATCTTCAAGCAGTACTGCGCCGAGTGCCACGGCCCATCCAAGGCGCGGGCGCGGCTGCGGCTGCACACACCAGATCTCATCCTCAGGGGTGGCCTCTCTGGACCGCCGATTACGCCGGGCAAGAGCGAGGAGAGCCTCCTCATGCGCCGGGTGCTGGGCCTCGACGGCGAGGACCAGATGCCGCTCGACTCGGATCCGCTGCCCGAGGCGACGATCGCGCAGCTGCGCGCATGGATCGACCAGGGCGCGACCATGCCCGGAGCTTCGACCAACGCCAGCCTTGCATCGACGGGCGGGGCAACGCGCACGGCGGTCGATCCGGAGCACTGGGCGTACATCAAGCCCCGGCGCCCGGAGCTACCCGCAGTCGTCCGCACGGCATGGCCGCGCAACGCGCTCGACCGCTACGTGCTGGTGCGACTCGAAGGCGAGAAGCTGTCGCCGTCGCCGGAAGCGTCGAAATCGATGCTCCTCCGGCGCGTGACCCTGGACCTCACGGGTCTGCCACCGTCGCCAGCCGAGCTCGACGCGTTCCTCGCCGACACCGCTCCGGACGCCTACGATCGCGTCGTGGACCGGCTGCTTGCGTCGCCACATTACGGGGAACGGTGGGCGCGCCCCTGGCTCGATCTCGCGCGCTACGCCGACACGAACGGCTACGAGAAAGACAACCGTCGCAGCATCTGGAAGTATCGCGACTGGGTCATCGACGCGCTGAATCGCGACATGCCGTTCGACCAGTTCACGATCGAGCAGATTGCGGGCGACATGCTGCCGGGTGCGACGACCGAGCAGAAGATCGCGACCGGGTTTCACCGCAACGCGATGACCAACGAAGAAGGCGGCGTCGACCCGGACGAGTCGATGTACGAAGTGCTCGTCGATCGCGTCAACACGACGGCCACGGTCTGGCTCGGCACGACACTCGCGTGCGCGCAGTGCCACAACCACAAGTACGACCCCTTCAGCCAGAAGGACTACTTCCGCCTGCTCGCCTTTTTTGCAAACTCGGACTATGAGCGCGGCACGTTCGGCGATGGCACGCGGTATTCCGAAGCGCGGCTCGATCTGGCAACCCCCGAACAGGAAGCGGCGCGGAAGCGGGCGCAGGCCGAGATCGACCGGCTCGAACAGGAATTGAAGACCGTCACGCCGCCGCTACGCGACGAACAGGAGCGGTGGGAACAGTCGCTGCGCGCGGCCGGGCGCACGTGGACGCCGCTCGTCCCCTCGCACGCGGGCGCCACGAACGGGGTCACGCTGAAGACGCTCGACGACGGATCACTCCTGGCATCGGGTCCCAACCCGAAGCTCACGTCGTATGAGGTCACCGCCGACACGGCCCTGCAGGCGATCACCGGTGTGCGCCTCGAGGCCCTTCCGGATCCTTCCCTGCCGAGAGGCGGGCCCGGTCGGGACGGGTACGGACACTTCCGGGTCACCGGTCTTCACGTCGAGATCGAGCCGTCGGGTGCGGCGCCCGCCGCACCTCACCAGGTGGTGTCGTTCAAGACGATCAAGGTGGACGACTCTGCGTACCCCTTCGAGCCGGCCGACCTTCTCGCTCCGGAACGAGTGGAGACGACCCGCAAGGGTGGGTCCTGGGCCATCAACGCGATGCGCGACCCGGAGCGGACTGCGCGCGCGGCCGTGCTCGCGGCGGAGAAGCCGTTCGGCTTTTCCGGCGGCACGCGTGTCACTCTGCGGATCGACCACCTCGACGGCACCATTGGCCAGGGCATCGGCCGCTTCCGTCTGTCGGTGACCACAGCGGCGGATCCGCTCGTCGGAAGCGAGCTTCCCGCGCGCCTGCGACCCGTACTTGCGAGGCCAGCGGCCGACCGGAGCGAGAAGCAGACAGAAGAACTGGCGGCCTTCTTTCGCTCGACCGCGCCTTCGCTCAAGCCGGCGCGCGACGCGCTGACCGCCGCCCGAAAAGCGCTGGCCGATCTCCAGATTCCCTCGACGCTCGTCATGAAGGAGCGGCCGACGTTCGAGCGGCCGTCGTACGAGCTACGCGAGCGCGGCAGCTTCACGGCCAGGGCTGGCCGCGTCTACGCCCGCACTCCTGCAGCTCTTCACCCGATGCGCGACGATTTGCCCGTCAACCGCCTCGGCCTCGCGCGGTGGCTGGTCGACGAAAACAACCCGCTCGTCGCCCGCGTCGCGGTGAACCGGTTCTGGGAGCAGATCTTCGGACGCGGCCTCGTTGAAACGAGCGAGGACTTCGGCGCACAGGGGGCTCAGCCGACGCATCCGGAACTGCTCGACTGGCTCGCCACGGAGTTCATGACCAACAAGTGGAGCCAGAAGTCCATCCTTCGCACCATCGTGCGCTCGTCCACCTACCGGCAATCGTCGGCCGTCAGCCCGGCGCTCGAGGAACGCGACCCGTACAACCGGTTGCTGGCTCGAGGACCACGCGTGCGCATGGAAGCCGAGATGGTGCGTGACGTGGCGCTCGCCGCGAGCGGCCTGCTGAGCGCGAAGATGTTCGGCCCGAGCGTCTACCCGCTGCAGCCGCCCGGTATCTGGAACATGCCCTACAACTCTGACAAATGGACGACGAGCGAGGGCGAGGATCGATACAGGCGCAGCCTCTATACGTTCTGGCGCCGAACGTCGCCTTACCCGAGCTTCATGACGTTCGATGCCACGAGCCGGGAGTTCTGCCAGGTGCGCCGCGTCCGCACGAACACGCCGTTGCAGGCCCTGACGCTCCTCAACGACCCGGCGTCGTTCGAAGCCGCGCGAGCCCTCGCGCGACGGATGATGAGCGAGGCCACGGCGGGCGCCGGCAATACGCCGCGCGCGCGTGCCGCGCTCGGCGTGAAGCTGGTCCTGTCGCGCGAAGCCAGGCCCGAGGAATTGACACGCCTGGTCGCGCTCTACGATGGCGAGCGGCAGCACTACCAACAGCGTTCGGCCGCGGCCGGACAGGTCGCCGGCGCCGGGGACCAACGGGCGGACGCTGCGGACGTCGCCGCGTGGACGATGGTGGCCAACGTCCTGCTGAATCTCGACGAGGCCGTAACCAAGCAATGAAACGCCCGAACACGCCGTCCCTTCGCGGCATCACCCGTCGCCATTTCTTCGAGCAGTCCGCTTTCGGCATCGGCGGCCTGGCGCTCGCGTCGCTGATGGACGGCGTCGTGCTGGCCGGAAGTCAGGAACAGCCGCGCGCCGACGGACCGCTGGCGGCCAGGCGATTCGCGCCGAGGGCCAAACGCGTCATCTACCTCTTCATGGCCGGCGCGCCGTCGCAGATCGACCTCTTCGATCCCAAGCCGATGCTGACGAAGCACAACGGGCAGGACATCCCCGACGAGCTCGTCAAGGGCGAGCGCTTCGCCTTCATCAAAGGCAAGCCCAAGCTGCTCGCGTCCCCATTCCAGTTCCAATCGTACGGACAGTCGGGCGCCGAGATCTCGGAGCTCCTGCCGAATCTCGCGAAGGTCGCCGACGACCTCACGATCATCCGCTCGATGCGGACGACGCAGTTCAACCACGCGCCGGCACAGATCTTCATGAACACCGGGCACCAGGTGATCGGCCGCCCGAGCCTCGGCTCGTGGCTCAGCTACGGGCTGGGCAGCGAGAACAGCGACTTGCCCGGCTTCGTCGTCCTGCTCTCGGGTGAGAACAATCCCGACGGCGGGAAGTCTTGCTGGGGCAGCGGCTTTCTCCCGACCGTGCACCAGGGTGTCGAGTTCCGCTCGAACGGCGAGCCGGTGCTCTTCGTGTCGAACCCCGACGGTGTCGACGCGGATGTGCGCAACCGCTCGATCGCCGCGATCAACGAATTGAACCGCGCCAACAGCCTCAACGTGGGCGACCCGGAGATCCAGACGCGCATCGCCGCCTACGAGCTCGCCTATCGCATGCAGACGAGCGTGCCCGAGCTGACCGACCTCTCGAAGGAGCCGGCGTCGATGCACGAGTTGTACGGCACCGAACCCGGCCGGGCGTCTTTCGCCAACAACTGCCTGCTCGCGCGACGACTCGTGGAGCGCGGGGTTCGTTTCGTCCAGCTCTATCACCGCGGCTGGGATACCCACGGCGCCTCATTCGGCGAGGACATCGTCGAAAAGCTGCCGCACCTGTGCCGTCAGACCGACCGGCCGATCTACGGGCTGCTGACCGACCTCAAGCAGCGCGGGCTCCTCGACGACACGCTGGTCGTCTGGGGCGGCGAGTTCGGGCGGACGCCGATGAACGAAGCGCGCAACGGCTCGACGTTCCTCGGCCGCGACCACCATCCGCGCGCGTTCACGATGTGGCTCGCCGGCGGCGGCATGCGTCCGGGCGTGACCATCGGCCGCACCGACGACCTCGGCTACAACGTCGTCGAGGATCCGATCGACGTCCATGATCTGCATGCGACGATGCTGCAGCTGCTGGGGATGGACCACGAGAAGCTGACGTACCGGTTCCAGGGGCGGGATTTCCGGTTGACGGATGTGAGCGGGAAGGCGGTTGGGAAGATTATGGCGTAGGTGGTTTCCCGATCGCGTGAGTGGTTTCGTCCGCTCCAACTCCGAGACTGCTTCGGCGGAACGGTCTGCATTTCTCAGTTTGTCGTGGGGCCCCACCCCACGACCTGCCAGCGCTCGCTGCGCTCGCGCCGCCGGCTAGAGGCGACAGCCTGCTCGGAACAGGACTCGGTCTCTGTCTTCTGCCGTGCCTGCATTTCTCTATGCTCGCGGGGCCCCACCCCCGCTCGCTCTCGCGCTGCTGTCTCCTATCTCCTATCTCCTATCTCCTATCTCCTATCGCATCAACTGCCCGCCATTCACCTCAATCGTCTCTCCCACGATGTAGCTGGCGGCGTCCGACGCCAGAAATGCAATCACCGTCGCGCACTCCTGCGCGGTGCCAACCCGGCCGAGCGGGATCATCTTCACAAAGTTCTGGATCATCTCGGGTGTCGAGAACACCTCGTGGAAGGGCGTGTCGATGACGCCGGGAGAGACGGCGTTGACGCGGACGCCTTGCGGCGCCAGCTCCTTGGCGAGGCTCTTTGTAAACGAGGTGAGCGCGGCCTTCGACGAGGCGTAGAGGCCGGCGCCGGGACCGCCTCCGTTGTGGCCGGCGATCGACACGACGTTGATAATGGCGCCGCGCTTGCGCTCGATCATCGATGCCGCGACGGCCTGGGATGCGAGCACGGCGCTCGTGAAGTTGAGCGTCACGATCTCGTTGAGCCGCTCCTCGGTGATCTCGAGAATCCCGAACCGTGCGACGAGCGACCCGGCGTTGTTGACGAGGATGTCGACCGGTCCGAGCTCGGCGGCCGTACGATCCACCAGCGCCCGGACGTCGGCCGCTTTGCGCACGTCAGCCGCGAGGGCAATCGCCTTGCCCCCAGCTCCAACGATTCGGTCGCGTGTGTCCTCGGCGCCCTGACGGTTTCGATGGTAGCTGAGCGCCACCTTCGCACCGAGATCCGCAAGCGTGACGGCCGCCGCCGCGCCAATGCCCGATGACGCGCCAGTGACGAGCGCGACTCGGCCGGTGAGGTCGAGATAGGGTTTCATGGTTGGTGAGTTTAGATCAGGAGGTAGGAGGTAGGAGCGAGGAGGTAGAAGAACGCTCGCTTGTGCGAGCCGTGATTGGGGTGATTGTGCCCCGAAGTACTATCGGCAGCGCCTGCGGCCTGAGCGCGGCGCGTAGTCGCCGCGCGAAAGCGTTTGGGGGTGGGGCCCCAAACGCATTGAGAAATGCAGACTGAGGGCCGGGATCTGCCGCGGAGCGGGAATCTGTTTCCAATCCCCGATAGAATCCACCCGTGCCCACTCGAATGGACCGCCGAACGTTCCTGACGAGCGGCCTAACCGCCGCCCTGGTCGCTGGCTGCCGCTCGCGTCCCGGGCGCGGCCCCCTGGTCTTGCGGCTGTCGCACTCGATGGCCTCGGGCACGACGGCGCTCCACGTGTTCGCCGATACGTTCCGGAAGCTGGCAGAAGAGGCGACGGGCGGCGCGGTGACTATCCGCGTCTTTCCGAGCGGCACGCTCGGGCAGGAACGCGAAGTCGTCCAGCAGCTCCAGGAAGGGCTCGTCGACTTCATGGTCTCGGGTACGGCCATCTGGGGCAGCGTCGCCCCGAAGCTGCAGGTCTTCGACTTCCCCTTCATGTGGCGCGACTGGGCGCACGTCCACAGCATCGTCGATGGCCCGGTGGGACGGGAGGCGGCCGACTATCTCGAACGGTCGGTGAGGATGCGGCCGTTCGCATGGGGAGACTCGTTCGGCTTCCGGCAGGTGATCACGCGGTCGCGCGACGTGACCGAGACGAGCCAGCTCGCGGGGCTCAAGATCCGGACCATCCAGTCGCCGATCTACGTCAAGGCGGTCGAGCTGATGGGCGCGAGCCCGACGCCGATGGCGTTCGGCGAAGTCTACACGTCGCTCCAGACGGGCGTGATCGACGGTTACGAGCACGATGCGAGCACGACGCTGCAGCAGCGCTTCTACGAGATCGCCGGTTTCATGGCGCGCACGCGCCATATTGCGGGCGTCCTCGGACTCTGGGCGTCGACGGCGACACTGGCCAGCCTGTCCCCCGACCTCCGCGCCGCGCTCGAGGGCGCCGCGCTCGAAGCGGCGAAGCGCCAGCGCGCGATGGGACCGCAGGAGGACACGGCGGCGACCGCGCAGCTGACGAAGAACGGCATGATCATCCGCGACATCGATGGCCGCGCGTTGCAGCCGGCGGCCGAGCGGCTCTGGGACAGCGAGGCACGCGCGCTCGGCATCACGGCGTGGCTCGAGGCGATCCGCGGGTGAGCGCACCGGCGCACGGCCCCGTCGCCGCCTCTCGATCGGATATCGCGCTCCAGTGGGCGATCGCGATTCTCGTGGTGGCTCAGGCCGCGGTCGTGGGCCTGCAGGTCGTCGGCCGCCACGTCCTCCACCGGCCGATCCCCTGGACTGAAGAAATCGCGCGCCTGCTGCTGGCGTGGTTGATGTGCGTCGGCGGGATTGCCGCGCTCAGGCACGCACAGCACCCGCGCGTGACCGCACTCGTGCGCCTGCTGTCCGAATCCCGGCGTCAGGCCGTCGACCGGGGCCTGCGTCTGGTCCTGCTCGCGTTCTTCGGTTTCCTGATCGTGCCGGCCTATCACCTCACCGTCTCGAGCGCCGGCGAGAGCCTGCCCGCAAGCGGCATCTCCGGCGCGTGGATTTCGGTAATACTGCCCATCGCGCTCGTCCTGATGTCCCTGGTCGTCGTGCAGCAGCTGTACCACGAGGGCGTCGGCCCGTGGCGCGACCATTCGTCGCTCGCCTGGTCTCTCGGCACGGCCGGCCTCGCCATCGCGTCCGTTCTCATCCCGCTCGTCGCGGGTGCGGCGCCGCTCGTCGTGCTCGTCACGGGTTTCCTCGTGACCGGGGCGCTGGGGCTCCCGCTGGCGTTCACGCTCGCGCTGACCTCGCTCACCTACCTGCTGGGCATCGGCGGCGTGGGCCTGATCATTCTTCCGATCAAGATTCTCGGCGGCGTCGACTCGTTCGTGCTGCTCGCCATCCCGCTCTTCATCCTTGCCGGCGCCTTGATGGAGTCGGGCGGAATTTCCGAGCGTATCGTCGACCTGGCGATGGCGATCGTCGGGAAGGTCCGCGGCGGGCTGGCGATGGTGGTGGTCGTCGCGGAGATTCTTTTCTCTGGCATCTCGGGCTCGACGGCGGCAGACGTCTCGGCAATCAGCTCGCTCCTCGTGCCGTCGATGCGGAGGGCCGGCTATTCGGGACCCGAGTCGGTGAGCGTCGTCGCGGCCGCCTCGGCGATGGGCATCCTCGTGCCGCCGTGCCTGACGATGGTGGTGCTCGGATCGCTCGTGAACCTGTCGATCGTGACGCTCTTCCTGGCCGGATTCGTGCCGGCGTTCATCCTTGCGGGCGCCCTGCTCGTGTTGATTGCCGTGCGGGCCCGGCGCCAGAACTGGCCGGTGACGACCGGCGCCTCACGAGCGGATCTGGGACGTGCGATCCGCCGGGCGATCGTTCCGACGGGGCTCCCGGTCGTGCTCTTCGGCGGGATCTTCTCAGGCGCCACGACCGTGACCGAGGCCGCGCTCATCGCCGTCGTCTACGCGCTCGTGGCGGGGATCTTCATGGGCGGCGTCCGGCGCACCGAGATCGTCGGTCAACTCGCGCAGAGCGGGATCGTGACCGCGACGACTTTGTGGGTACTGGCCGCGGCATCGGCGTTTGCGTGGATCCTCGTGCGTGAGTGGGTCCCGCAGACGCTCGGCGAATGGATCGGCAGCGCTGGCGCGGGCCGCGCTGGTTTCCTGGCCCTGACCGTCGTCTTGTTCGTGGTGATTGGCGCGCTACTCGAGGGGCTGCCGGCGCTCCTCATCTTCGGCCCGATCCTCTTCCCCATCGCCAAGGTACTCGGGATTGACCCCGTGCACTACGGCATCGTGATCATCGCGGCGATGGGAATCGCGTTCTTCCTGCCGCCGGTCGGCGTGGGCCTGACGATCGCCGCCGGCATCGCGCGGGTCGACATCGACGATGTGAGCCGCGCGTACGTCCCGTATCTCGTGGCGCTCCTCGTCGGCCTCGCGCTACTGGCCGCCTTCCCGGTCCTCACACTCGTCCTGCCACGGTGGTTGCTGGGTTACAAGGGGTGAGCCGAGGTCCGACTGGAACAAGAAGACCTCCACTGTTCCCAGGCACAACGAAATCACGCCCAGTCATTTTACGGGCACGATTGCTCGAACCTTGTCGAGATCGATCGAGTAGTCGCCCAGATCCGTTTTGCCCAGCAGCTTCATCTGACCTAGTCGCAGGAGCGCCGCGGACACCTTCTTCCCATTTCTCAGAAGAATCTCGATTTCTATTCGCGGCGGCCTCTCAGAATCGTCCCTGCGTACCACCTTCAGGCTCTCGATGTCGGTCCACTTGACCATGACTCGGCCGTCGCCTTGAAGAACACGAATCCCCTGTGTTTCCTTGTCGGCCGCCATGAAGCCGCTGTAGTCGATGCTGGCACCGGTCAGCACGACCTCTGTTCCCCTACTGTCGGTGATCTTGAGATCGGCGGCAGCCGCATGGCCAGCCGGCAGGAAGAGGATCACGAATGCAAGAACTTGTGCTCGTCTGAACACTGGACCAACCTTTCCGCTAACTGAGTAGACCACAGGCGCCCCTCGCACAACAGACCGCCGCCGAGCGTCACGCAGACGGTCCAACCACGTTCGACGTCGATCGCGGTCCACCACCAGACAATCACGCATCTGGCGCAACCCACTTAAAGTGTAATCACATCCCGGCCACGCAGCGCGAAACAGGCCGCCTCGCGTGCGGGAGATTGGGCATGTGCTTTGCCCCCGGCCGGGCATGGCCATCGCGCGCGGCACGAAGGGCATCCTGCTCCTCGCCTTCCTCGCCGCACTCTCGGCGCTGTTCGCTGCCACGAGCCTCACACGGGTGTCACCACGGCATGTGGTCGCGCCCGACGCGTGGGCGGCGCTCGAACGGGATGACGCCGACCAGGCTGCATCGCTATTCCGCAAGGAACTCCAACAACGTCCAAACGATCCAGTGCTGCATTTCGGGGCCGCGTCCGCCGCCTACGCGCTCGGTCAACGCGGCGCTGCCCTGGCGTCGCTCAAGAAGGCAGTCGAGCTCGATCCCGAGTTCGCGGAGGCGCTGACGGTGCTCGCGCAAGTGGCGTACGAGAGCGGCGACGCGAGCCTGGCGCTTCGATCGATCGAGAAGGCGGCGGCGCTGAGGCCGCGTGACAGCCGTCTGACCGACATGCTCGAGCGGTGGCGACACGAGTCCTCGGTACACAACTCGTATCTCGAGAAGCCCGCGGGGCACTTCCGAATCCTCTACGAGGGCGGCACGCAGCAGAGCATCGGTGACCGTGTCGCGCGCGTCCTCGAGAGCGGATACTCGAGCATCGGTCGGACGCTCAGCAGTTACCCGAGCGAGACACTGACGGTGATCCTCTATACGAATCGCGAGTTTCAGGACATCACGCGATCGCCGTCCTGGGCGACAGGCGGGTACGACGGCCGGATTCGCGTCGCCGTGGGCGGTGCGCTCCGGCCGGACGATCTGGACCGGGTGGTCACCCACGAGCTCGTGCACGCGATTGTCGCCAGCGCCGCCCCGCGGCGGGTGCCGGCGTGGCTCAACGAGGGACTGGCAACTTATCTGGAATCGAGCGATCGCTCCTGGGTGCCCGGCGTGCTGCACAAGGCCAGCGCGGTCGTTCCGCTCGCCGATCTCGCGAATGGCTTCAGCGGGCTCGACGAGCAGGGAGCGCTCGTGGCCTACGCCGAGAGCGCGGTGGCCGCCGAGATCCTCTGCGCGAAGCTGGGGTCGAACATCGGTGGATTCCTGCAGATGGTCGGCAACGGAAGCGTTGTGGACGATGCGCTTCTCGCGTTTCAGGTGCAGCCGGACGCGTTTCACTCAGAATGGCGCCGGCGGGTCGGGCTGCGGTAGGTTCTGTCGGAAACTGCCTCAGGCTTCACCGTACATCCAGGGATCAGGGATCTCTGATCCCTGGTCCCTGAGCCTTCAACGCGGGGCGCCAAACGTCAGAGGCCAGGAGCTCAGGGTTCAGGGTTATTCCGTTCCCTGACCCCCTGGCGCCTGGCCCCCGATCCTGGCCTCCGGCCCTGGACTAATACGCGTCGGCGCGGAAGGTAATCGTCCGGCCGGCCTGCACCATCACATCGAATGCGATGGGCTCGAGCCCGGGCTCCCGCACCTCGATCTGGTGAGGACCAGCTTCGAGATTCAGGTGCTGGAAGACACCGTCGAAGTCGTTGACGATCCCGACGTAGTAGCCATCCGCGAAGACTTGCGCGATCTCAGAGAAGCCGGTGATCCGCAGGCCGCCATACGGCCGGCCCGCGATCGGATCGTAGTACCCGCGCGGCGTGTAGCCGTAGGGATACGAACCGCCCGTGCCGTAGTAGATGCCGATGCCGATGCTCGGACGATAGACGTACGGCCGGTACGGCACGACCGTCACGAAGCGCGGCGTGATGTAGCGCGGCACGATGACCGTCCGCGAGCCGTAGCCGTAGCCGTAGCCGCCTCTGGTCGAGTACCGACGGATAGTACGGACGCTGATACTCGCGCCGGACCGCGTAGTCCCGCCGGTCGTACGAACGATCGCCTTGATACGGTCTCGGCGCCCCTTCGTATTGACGCTGCGGCACCGCTTGATACTGGCGCTGCACCTGGGGCGCCGCGTCGAACTGGCGCTGCACCAGCGCCTGCTGATCGCGGCGGCCATCGTCTTGTCGAGCCGATGCACGCGAACGCGGTACGGCACGCTCGGCACGCTGACCCTCGTCTTGCAGGTCGCCTCTATCGCCGCCGCTCCGGCGCCGCTGACCCTCGGCCGCAAACGCGGGCGCCGCCGCGAGAACACCAAGAAGAACCACTCCTGAGATGAGTCGTCTGGATACCATGGCCAGTCTCCGGCCATGGACAGTTCAACTGGCGTGCCACCAGGCATGTGAAGGATTTCCAACGTTTTCACAAGGATCGAGCGTCGGAGATACCCGGGTCATCCAGAGTGGACACTCAGCTGCGGACACCCGCACGGCGGCCATAACCGGGCCACGGCCTGCGACTTCCTGACGATTCGTATCACGCGGTTGGCTGCGGGACGGGCTCATGATCGTCGACGGCCAGCGGCAGTGTGAGCTCGAACACGGCCCCGCCGCGTTCGTGATTGGCCGCGGTGATCGATCCGCCGTGGGACTCGAGAATCGACCGGACAATCGAGAGCCCCATGCCCATCCCGTTCTTCTTCGTCGTGTAGAACGGATCAAATACGGTCTCTTCTGCGCCCGCTGGTAGCCCAGGCCCAGTATCGCTGACGGTGACCCGAGCCTGCCCTGAGTGTGTCGAATGGGCCTGCCCGGAGCCCGTCGAATGGGCCAGCCCTGAGCCCGTCGAATGGGCCAGCCCTGAGCCCGTCGAAGGGGCGCGCCTGCAGCGCACCGTCACCATCGTCACCGCCTGGCGAAGTTCGACCATCGCTTCCATGGCGTTGTGCAGGAGGTTGAGCATCACCTGCTGGAGCTGCACCCGATCGCCGAGCACGATGACCGGATCGCTGTCGAGGTCGAGCGCCACTAGGACGTGTTTGACGATCGCCTCGCCGTGAAGGAGATCGGCGACGTCGCGGATCGTCGACGCCATGTCGACTCGCTCCATCTCGAGCTCGCCCTTGCGCAGGAGGTCGCGCAGCCGCTCGATCACGTCGCTGGCGCGGCGATCGTCCTTGACGATGTCCGACAGGATCGCGTGCACCTGGGACACGTCCGGTGGATCCGCGGATAGCATCCGGCGCGCCGCCTGCGCGTTGGTCATAATCGCGGTCAGCGGCTGATAGAGCTCGTGCGCCAGCGACGTCGTCAGCTCGCCGACCGTCGACACCCGGGCGACGTGCGCCAGCTCCTGACGGACGCGCTGGACGTCGAGCTCGGCCCGACGCAAGTCGGTCACGTCAGCGCGCGTCACGACGGCGCCGCCGTCCGGCCGGTCGAGCGGATTGACGACGACGGCCCACCATCGCGGAGCTTTGCCGAACTGCGTCGCGTACTCGTAGCCAAAGCTGTCTCGTGCTCCCAGCAGAACGGACTGGATTCCCGCGGCAAGGTCCTCGGACCTGGTGTGGTCCTCCTTCACGTCGGGGCTCACCTGGAGAAGATTTTCGCCGACCTTGACCATCGAATCGCCGCTCTCCCGCGCCAGCCGGGTCCAATTCTCGTTGAGGGCCAGCACCCGTCCGTCACGATCGACGACGGCCACACCGCTTCGCAGCGAATGGAGAATGGACGACTTCATCGACTCGCTGGCCCGAAGCGCGTCTTCGGTCTGTTTTCGCGCGAGCGCATTGGCGAGCACCTCGGCGACCAGGCGCAGCCGCATCACGAGCTCGTCGGGCCACGCGCGTTCGTGGGCCGAGCCGAACGCCAGCGCGCCAAGCGCCCGATCGCCTGACCCGATCGGCAGGACGAGCGTGGCGGCGTAACCGTACCGCTGCATCGAGCGCAGGTCGTCGACCGCCTCGGGCGGGAGGTCGCGGACCGACGAGAGGGCGACCGACAGCGAGCGCTGGAGCCGGCTGAACGACCAGGGGAAATCGCGCCTGACGTCCGGCGGCGGCATCGCCTCGAAATCGGGATGTGTCCATTCGTAACGGGCAGTGATCGTCTGATCGCGTTCCGAGTGCGCGTAGAGCCTGACGCACTTGATGTGGAGGAACTGGCCAATACGCCCGAGCCACTCGTCAAAGCCGGCGTCCATGCGATCGCTCGGGACCTGCACGAACGCGCCCGAGAGTCGCGCGAGCAGCTCCTCGAAGGCGAGCCGTTCGGCGAGCGCGCTCTGTGTCTGCCGGCGTTCCTCGACGAGTGCCGCCAGCCAGAGAACGGTGGCGGCAACCAGGATGAGCGACAGCGTGAGTGCAGGAACCGTCGTCGTGGGAGACACGTCCGCGAACGGGCCCTCGCCGTGAACCACGGACCACACGGCCAGAATCGTCGAGGTGAACAGTGTGACGCCAGCGCCGGCAGTACCCGAACCGCACGGCCGCCCAGAGGAGAAACGGTAGCTGCAGCGCGAGCGGGGCCTGGCTCGATACCGCGCGAAGCGGAGGAAGTTGAGACAGGACGCCGCCAAAATCCGCCGAGCCCATGACCATCAGGCCAACGCCGACCGCGGCCGCTTCGCCGAGCCGCATCCAGGAGGACGATCGGACCCCGCCCGGCAACCCGGTCGCAACACCTACGACGGCGGTGACGATCGTCAGCTGCGCGAGGATGTTGCTGAAGAAGCGCTGGCTCCAGACTGTCCAATACGGCTCGCCCAGGAACCACGTCACCGCAGCCGCATCGAGAAAGCCGGAAATCGCGGTCGCGGCCACCACGCCCAGGAAGAAGACCGACAGGCGGCGCGGCGTGTCAAAGCGCGGCGGCGCGTCGCTCAGCAACCAGACGGTTCCCGCCGACAACACGGCTTCCGTGCAGTTGGTCAGAAAGAGGGCGAGCACCATCGTCGGCGGCCAGCCGGTCGGGAGCTCGACCGCGACGTGGACGGGCAACACGGGGAGCAGGACGAGCCACCAGCGGCGGGGCGGCACCAGGAGGAGCGCCGCCGTCATGATGGCATTCGGCGGCCAGAGGACCGACGGCGTGGCGGGTGGCACGCGAAGGAGCAGCCCGAGGATGCTGCCGAAGTAGTAGCCGGCGCAGACGGAGACGGCGATGCCGGCAATTGCGACGCGCGGTTTCATCCCCGGGTCCTTCTCGCTCGATCCGTACAAGTGGCCGGGCCTTACCAGTTCTTGAGCCGCAGGTTGCGATATTCGACCTTCATCGGTGGTCCGACGTGCACCTGGACACCGATCAGGCCGTCGACCGGACGATTCGACGCATCGTCATCGATGACGACGGTCATGAGGCGGCCGTTGATGATGTGCGTCAGCGTGTTGCCGCGTACGATCAGGTGGACGGCATTCCAGTCGTCGGTCACGACCTTGGCCAGCTCGTCGGGATCGCCAATCGTCGAAACGAGCACCGGCGGCCGGCCGCCGACGACGCGGGTGACCTGGCCGCGCACGGCGAGGAACAGGCGGCCTTTTTCCTCGTAATTGTTGCCGGGATACCGCTTCCTGCCGTCGAGGTCGCACTGGTAGCCGCGCATCGCGAACTTGTTGGCCGGGGTCACCGAGTCGGGAACGATCGCGCTGCGGTAGTTGATGCCGCTGTTCCCCTCCGGCGTGATGCGATAGTCGAGCTTCAACTCGAAGTCTTTGGGCCGTCCGCCGCGCCAGATGATGAACGTGTTGCTCTTGATCACCGTGGCGGGCGTGATCTCTCCGACGAGCGAGCCAGTCTCGACGCGCCAGTAGGTGGGATCGCCTTCCCAACCCGAGAGCGTCTTTCCGTCGAAGATTGGCTCGAAGCCGGGCTCGTCGCCCGCTACGGCTTCGGGCCGGTCGCTCTGCTTCGGAGCAAAGGGAGTGGCCGGCGGCTGCTGGACGCCAGTGATCGAAGCGACGGCAACGAGGACGAGTAAGAGCGTCTTCATCATTGATGGTCCGGGTGCGTGCACCCGAGGAACTGCGGCATGAACAACACGCCGTCATCCCCGAGCTCCTGATGGAGTCCAATCTCGGAAGTGTAGTAGCCATTAATCGTCATGACCTTGATCGCCTGGAAGAACTCAGTGCCAATCGGCTCTTCCTTGTCGGGATTACCCTCTGCCGAGAGGCGTGTGAGCAGCGCCGTCTGTTCTACCGCGCTCGCGCCCAGGAAGTCATGCTTAAAGAGCGTCTTGCTGCGCGCGTCGATCCAGCCGAGACCTTTCAGGAACTTCTCTCGATCAGCGGGCGTGGCACCCTGCAGCACGGTGTCGACGAAGCGGTTCACCCGCGCGGCCTTCGCGCCGGGGGTGCCGGGCGCGGGGCCCGTGTCGGGAATGATCAAGTCGCTCAGCGCGATCACCACTTCGTTCTGCCGCGCCGTGAGAACGCGCGGTGTCCAGTCCTGCGCAACGATGGCGGCATCGGCCACGTGCGCATGCGCCTGCTGCCGGGCCAGCGCGGTCAGTGACTCCACCCACATCGCGGACGTCGCCGCACCGACTGCTCCGGTGGCCAGCGTCCGCACCGCCTGTCGCCGGTTCATCCCGCTACGGTTCATAGGCCCCTCCGCTTCCAGCTTCCGCTTCCCGCTTCCAGCTTCCAGCTTCCCGCTGACTTCACACTTTCGCGCCTTCACAGGGAGCCGCGCTTGATCTCTTCGGCGAGACGATCCGTGGCCCGCCAGGAAAGCGCCAGGATCGTGAGCGTCGGGTTCTTCTCGGACGCATTGGGAAACGCTGAACCATCGACGACGAAGACGTTCCTCACCTCGTGCATCTGGTTGAACGCGTTCAGCGCCGAGCGCTTCGGGTCGGCGCCCATGCGGCACGTCCCGTGCTCGTGGATCGCCGATCCCATGGCGTCGAGCTGGCCGCGCTGGTAGTTGACGAGGACGCCGCCGCACGCCTTCACGATCTCTTCGACGGTATCGGCCATGTGCTCGGTCATCTTGCGTTCGTTCTCGCCAATCCGGTAGTCGATGCTCGGCAGCGGCACGCCGTAGCGATCGACTTTCGACGGATCGACGGTGATGCGATTGTGGGCGTACGGCAGGACCTCGCCGAACGGGTGAATCTCGAACCAGGCAGGATGCCGGCGCTTGATCTCGGTCTTGAGGGAGGCGCCAAAGCCGGGCACCCGTTCGGAACCCGGATGCGCGCCGTAGATGCTGGCGCCGGTGTTCCAGAACTGCGCGCCGAATCCCCGCAGGTAATCGCGGCTACGGCCCGGCAGATGGTTGAAGCGCGGCATATAGATGTGCTCGCCGCCGATCCCCCGATCGTTCTGCGTTGGGGTGCCGACGAGCGCCGGGAGGTACCCGGTCACGTTGAGCCGAATCTGCTCGCACAAAAAGCGACCGATGACGTCCGACCCGTTGCCGAGCCCGTTGGCATGGCGCTCCGACTTCGAATTGAGGAGGATGCGCGTCGAATCCACGCAGCTTGCGCCGAGGACGACGACCTTGCCGCGAACCTGCTGCTCGGCGCCGGTGCGGCGATCGAAGTACTGCACGCCGGTGGCAAGGCCAGTGTCGCCGGTGAGAATGCGCGCGACGACGGCATTGGAGCGGATTTCGAGCTTGCCGGTCTTCATCGCAAACGGCAGGAGGTGATCGGCCGAGCAGAAGAACGAGGCCGTGTCGCAACCGGCGCCGCAGTTGCCGCAGTAGTGACACGGCGGAAACCCGCGCGTCGGCCGGGTCATGTTCGCGCGACGGCCGGCTACGACCGGAATGCCGAGCTTGGTAATGCCGCGTGCCAGGAGCCGCTCGCCGCACCGCGGCCCTGGCGGCGGCTGCAGGAACTTGCTGCCCGGCAGCGCCTCCGAGTCGTCTGTGCCGCCGCACACGCCGATGAGCTGTTCGACTTGATCGTAGTAGGGCGAGATCTCCGCATAGGAGATGGGCCACGGGATCTCCCAGCCGTCGCGCTCGGACGCCTTGAGGTCCATCTGAGAATAGCGCAGGCTGACGCGGCCCCAGACATTCGTCTTGCCGCCGTGTCCCCAGACACGCGTGAGCGCGAAGGGCCGTCCGGCCGGCGTCAGGTAAGGCTGTTCCTTGGTGTCGAGGAAGAACGTCTCTGGACGCTCGCCGCGCGCCTCCCGTTCCTGCGCCTGCCACGGACGGACGTGCGTCCAGTACTTCGCGCGGTCGAACTTGTCACCGGCGTCGAGGAGGACCACGTCGATGCCCTGCCGCGTCAGGTTCCACGCCGCCATGCCGCCCGACGCGCCACTGCCGATGACGATGACGGGATACACCCGGGGCTGGGCGATGATCTGCATAGCACTCGTAATATGCACCAAACGGCGCGGGAGAACAAAAGCGCGGACTACGAACGGCCTTTCACGATGGGCACGATGACACGATGGCCACGATGAGCTTCGTGCGAAGAATTCATCGTGAGCATCGTACCATCCGCCTTCGCTGAAGCTCCGGCGGACCGCCGTAGCCTTGGCGCAGGCGGTCGTGTCCATCGTGAGATAAGTCGTCGGCAGTTCAGCGCGGGGCTAGCCGGGCACTGGGGCCTGGGCCACGACCGTGCCGGTCAGCGTCACCTCATCCAGCACCAGGTAGATCTGCCCGTCGGAGACCGACAGATCGAATCTCATGCGGCGGTCCAGCCGCGCGACCCACGCGGCCAGGAAGTTCCGGTCGACGGCGTAGATCTCGAGGGCCTCCCGCCGGTGGATGCGCTCGCCCTCGAGGAGGCGCACGAGTCGCACGCGGATCCTTGTGGGTGTAGACCGCGACCCGCGGCGCCGCCTTGCTGGCCTTGTGCAGCCGGGCGGCGTCGGGCACGCCGATGTCGATCCAGGCACGAATCGCACCGGTGGCATCCCGGATGGAGATTGGCGGCTCATCGGGCTCGGAGAGTCCCTGCGACGAGAACTGGATGCCATCGGTGTATTCGAGGCAGTAGGCCAGCACGCGCGTCAGGAGGGCCTCGTCGGTCTCGGACGGGTGCTGCGCGACACGGAAGGCGAGCGAGGCGTAGACGCCGCGATCGACGTGGGCGAGCTCGACTTCGAAGGAGTAGAGGGTTGCGGTCTGCGCCATGTGGAGCATGTGGAGCATGTGGAGCACGTGGAGCTGCGTGACGTTAGCATGATTACCGAGGCAGGCGATTGCCGACCCAATCCTGCGCCGTTGTGAATGCGTGCGAGGTGTGCCACGCTAGGCTCCCGCTCGGATCCAGTCGGCCGGCGCAACAGAGGTACGCTTGATGACGACCCCGTCTGCAGAGAAGTTCTTCGACGTCCGCATCACGACTCGTGTCGATTTCGCCGACGACCTCTGGATGATCAAGGTGGAGCCTGGCCAGGAGTTCCACTTCGCTCCGGGCCAATACGCCACGCTCGGCGTCGACAACGGCACGGGGTTGATCGAACGGGCCTACTCGATCGTCTCGTCGCCGTACGAGCGGGAAATCGAGTTCTTCTTCGAGCTCGTGCCGCAGGGCGAGCTCACGCCGCTGCTCTACAAGCTCGGGCCTGGCGACACGGTCACGGCCCGGAAGGTCGCCAAGGGCCGCTTCACGCTCGACACGACGAGCGGCCGGACCAACCATCTGCTCCTCGCCACCGTGACCGGCGTCGCGCCGTACGTCAGCTACGTGCGGTCGCTGAAGAAGGACTGGGCGGAGGGAAAGTTCAAGGGCGAGCACAAGCTGTTCATCGTGCAGGGCGCGAGCAAGTCCCCGGAGCTGGGTTATTGCGACGAGCTGTCGAGTCTCGCCGCGGAGCTGCCGTGGCTGACGTATGTCCCCACCATCAGCCGGCCGTGGGACGATCCGGAGTGGACCGGAGAGACGGGACGCGTCGACGACATCATCCGAAAGTACACCGACCTCTGGTCGCTCGACACCAGCACCACGTGCGCGTACCTCTGCGGCCACCCGGAGATGATCGAGCACGGCAAGTCGATCCTGAAGCGGCGGGGGTGGAAGAAGGACGCGCTCAAGGAAGAGGTCTACTTCATCCTGAAGCACGGGCCGGGCGAGTAGGCCGCACCCCATCGACCGCGGCATCTTCTCCCGAACGTAACGAATTCCTTTTCCGCGACAAGGTCTCCTTCGCGCACGAGTCGTTGCTCGATTTGGCGGTCATGTCCGCCTCCTTTGCCACGTCGCGTCCCTGCGCCGTGTTAGGCAGCTGGCCTCGGTCGGCGGTATCGTAGATCGATCACCGCTGCACAACGAATTCACAGCGGTCGAGCGCGACGCCGCCTAGCGCTTCAAATGAGCCGCGCGCCGCAGCGCCATGATCGCACAAGCCGACGGCGCGTCGGCTCCATTTGCATGTCAGTCGGATTGTGATCTGTAACCGTATACGTTACACTGATTCCAGTGGCGATCAAGACCTTCGGCACAAAGGGCTCGAACAGTTCTTCACCACTGGCACCAAGCGCGGCATTCAGGCCAAGCATGTCGATCGATTGCGGCTGATTCTGGGCGCCCTCAACGCGGCGACGAACCCGCAGGACATGAACTTGCCCGGTTTGGGCCTCCATGAACTGCAGGGTGCTCGGAAGGGGACGTGGGCCGTCAACGTCAGCGGCAATTGGCGGGTAACGTTCGGATTCGCCGGCAAAGATGCTGAGCGCGTCGACTACGAAGACTATCACTGAGGTCGACTGATGAAGATGCACAACCCTCCCCACCCTGGCGAAGTCCTCCGAGAACTCTGTCTGAAGCCGCTGGGGCTGACCGTCACTCAAACCGCTCGGGCGCTGGGCGTAAGCCGCAAGACCATATCAGGCATTCTGAACGGCCGCGCCGGGATCAGTCCCGAGATGGCTGTTCGTCTGTCGCTCGCCTTCGGCACGACCGCTGAGAGCTGGATGAACCAGCAGATTCAACACGACCTCTGGCACGTGGAACGACGCCGCAAGAAGCTGCGCGTGGCGAAGTTATCTGCCGCTTGATTTGCTGAGCGCCAGAAAAATCTGCAAGGACCTCAGCATCCCACAGCCGTAGGCAGTTCGGGAAATTCTGCTTCTGCGCTGGTGCCGCGCTCTCCCGCGGCGGATAGCCGTGTCGGGTCGCGGCGACCTCCGACTCGGGTGACACGCGTCAGACAGTAAAACGGCGAGCGCAGGCGGGCCAGCGCGCAACTCACGGAGTTGCGCGGTCGCAAATCATCAGGCCGGAGCCGCCGTTTTCCGACGCGACCGTCGGCGAGAGCCGCGAGCCGACACGGCTGTCCGCCGCGCTCAGGGCGCGATCGGAGTCATCGCTATCCTTCGTACGCGAACCGTGTGCTCGTGAGGTCTTGGCTCGTACAGTCTGGTAATTGAACGGCGAGGTCGACTCGCCTACCGATCCGGAAGCAGAGTCGGCGCGCGCAGGGAGACGCCGGGCCGCCTCACGCTGACGGTCAGTTGCCTATCGCGCTTGACGCCGTCGGGCAGCGCGTACTGAATCAAGTACTGATTGCTCAAGTCGTCCGCGATCTGTTGCAGCGCCTTCGGGACGCCGGCCGTCGCCGTGACCTCCACCAGGCGGCCGCCGGACTGTTTCGTGCCGCCCTCGAAGACATCCTGACGACGGGTGGGCTCCGCGACCAGGCGCTCGCCGGTCTCGCCGACGGTTGGAAGGGGTTCGCCGGTACTCGAATACTCGACGACCGCCACTGCATACAGCATCGCTCCGCTCCGGCGCACGCGATCGAGCGCATCCTTTGCAGAGGCGCCGCCGTCCCAGGCGTGGGCCTTCGCCACGATCACGATCACCGGGCGCTCGGGGCGCTGCCGCTCGATCTTCTGACTGATATCGAGCACGGCCTCGGAGAAGTTCGAGAGCGCCTGCGGGACGAGGCTGAGCCGATTGAGCCCCGCGGCAATCGCATCGAGGTCCGTCGTGTAGTCGACGAGCGTCGTGGTTCGGTGCCCGATCGCCGTCATGGCGGTGTCGGCAAAGGGCTGGACACGCTTCGCGAATCCGAAGATGCCCATGCGCACCGCGGTATCAGCGAGCCGCTCCTCGACCATCACTGTCAGGTGCATCCGAGCGGTCGCCGGCTCCGCCCTCTGTATCTGCCGCTCGGTGCCACCTTCGGTGATGGTGAAATCCGCAGCCGTCAGACCGGGAACGGCCGCTCCGTTGGCGTCCGTCACCGTCACGTAGACGGTCCTGACGATTGGCTGAGGAGGACGAGCAGCGACGACGGAGCTCGCGACGAACGCAGCCGAGAGAACAATCATCCTCGTCAGGCTGACCGGACGACCGGAGACGCGGGCTGTTTTCATCGTGGCTCCCGTGAGGAACAACAGGTTTCCACGCGACCGTCGGCGGGAGCCGCGAGCCGATACGGCCTGCGCTGCGCTCACGGCGCGGTCTGAGTCGTCGCTGCCTGTGCTGCGCGAACCGCGCGTTCGTGCGATCCCACCTACACCGCTTCCTTGGCCCTGATCCGCGCCGGCGTGCGGAAGAAGAAGAACACCAGCAGCATGATCGCAAACGACATCGACGCCGACGTCAGCCAGAAGGCAGACCAGTCACGCGTGATCGCGCCGTCGGCCGCCGTCGTCGAGAAGTAGTCGAGCACGCTGCCCGAGAGCAGCGACACCGACGAGCATCCCGACGCCGTAGGTCATCGCCGTGATGAAACCCTGCGCCGTGCTGCGGAGCTGCGGCGGCGCCTGCTGATCGGTGTAGAGCTGGCCGGTGACGAAGAAGAAGTCGAAGCACACGCCGTGCATGACGATCGCCAGGTAGAACATCCAGAGACCTGGTCCCGGATTGCCGTAGGCCAGCAACACGTACCGCGCCGCCCAGGACAACAGGCCGACCAGCAGAATCCATCTGACGGTCGCGATCCTGAAGACGAGCGGCATGAGCAGCATCATGCCAATCTCGGACACCTGGCCCAGGGTCATCTTCCCTGCCGCGTTGACCACGCCGACTT
Source organism: uncultured Acidobacteriota bacterium (assembly GCA_963776315.1). Lineage (GTDB taxonomy): Bacteria > Acidobacteriota > Vicinamibacteria > Vicinamibacterales > 2-12-FULL-66-21 > DATBJJ01. The sequence continues at coordinate 289,713 of CAVZMJ010000012.1, read as the reverse complement.
CGTTGAGATATGCGTTGGTGAACGAGTAGTAGAACGTCAGCGGAATGCAGGCCAGTACCGACGCGATCACGAATACCAGATACGTCGGATCCTTGAGCATGGCGAGCGCATCCAACCCGAGGACGCTTCGTACGGTCGCTTTCTGCCCCGACGCGCGTGGCGGCGTATGCGGGAGCGCCAGCAGGCTGTAGACACACATCACGACGCACGCCCCCGCTCCAAGCACGAACGGCATCGTGCCGGCTTCCACTCGCAGGTAGCCGACGACGAGGCCGATGACAATCCAGCCGATCGTCCCGAGCATGCGGATGCGCGGAAACTCCCGGCCCGGGATCTGCGACCTGCTGCATCGTGATCGAATTGGTCAGCGCGATCGTCGGGAAGTAACACAGGCAGAACGCCAGCAGGACGATGTACACCGCGCCGAAGCTCGTGACCTGCGTCGCGAGCAGGAGAAACACCGCGCCGAGCGCATACAACGTGGCGAGAACGCGCTCGGTGGCGAACAGCCGATCGGCGATGAGCCCGACCAGGAACGGCGCGACGAGCGAGGCGAGCGCCGTGGTGCCGAAGACGGCGCCGGCCTCGGTGCCGGAGAATTTCAGCGTGCTCGTGAGGTACGTGTTGAGGGTCACGTACCACGCACCCCAGATCACGTACTGCAGGAACATCATCGCGCTGAGACGCGTCTTGAGGAACGAGACCATTGTGGACACCATCCTACAGTCTGTTGGGGGAGTCGACCGCGTGGCGAGCGTCTACCGATCCGGAATCAGCGTCGGCGCGCGCAGGGAGACGCCGCGCCGCTTCAGGCTGACATTCAGCCGGCGATCCACCTTGACGCCGTCGGGCAGCGTGTACTGAATCATGTACTGGGCGCCCAGGTCGCCGGCGACCTGCTGCAGGCCCTTCCCGACGGCAATCGTCGCCGTGACCTCCACGCGCCGCCCGCCGGACTGCTTCGCGCCGTCGCCGATCACCTGCTCGCGATTGCTGTCATCGGCTAGCCCGCCGACGCCCGTGCTGCCTTGGCTCGTCGCGATCGTGACGGCGTGCATCATCGCACCGCTCTGGCGCAGTTGATTGAGCACCTCGTTCGCGGACGCGCCGCCCGACTGCCCGCCGGAGACCGCGACGAGCACGATCACCGGACGCTCCGGACGTTCCTTCTCGATCGCCTTGCTGATGTCGAGGATCCCTTCGGAGAGGTTGGACTGCGGCGGCGGATTGAGGCTCAGCGCGTTGAAGGCCGCGACCATCTTGTTGAGGTCGGTCGTGTAGTCGACGAGGGTCGTGTTCCGCAGCCCGATGGCGATGAAGGCCATCTCGGCCGACGGTTGCATGCGCTTCATGAACTCGAAGAGTCCATTGCGAACCCCGCCGTCGCCGAGCAGGCGCTCCTCGGCCATCACGGCCAGTCGCATGCGCGCCGTCGCGGGCACGGCCTTGACGATCTCCCGTTCCTTTCCGCCCTCTTTGATCGTGAAATCGGCCGCCGTCAGGTCGGGGACAGGGGCACCGTTTCCGTCCGTCACGGTGACGTAGACCGTCCGGACGATCGGCTCGGGCACGGGTCGATTGGTCGACGGGGCGGCCACGAGCACTGACGACAGGCCGATCAGGCCCGACAAGCTGGCCACTCCCAGCCTGATTCGAACGGGAGACACACGCATGAACGTCCTCCTTTAGCCGCGACGGCGCTGGACGCGGGGACTATATACCACTCGCGATCCCGCGCCGCCGCGAGGTTTCGCGCACACGCCGGAACGGAAGCCGAATCCCCTTGATCTCGGCAGGACCATTTCCCCATAATTAATGACAGGTAACGATTTAGATCCGCGGGGCCGCCGCAGCGGCGGCCACCGTGCGTAGGAGGTGCGTGCGGCCGCTCCTCGTTCTCCTCCTCCTCTGTTCTCTCGTTGTCGTGGGCTCCGCCCAGAGGGCAACGGAGTCTGCGCGCGGCGAAAAGCCGTCACCGCAGCCCGTGTCGCGCCGCATCGCTGCAATCCCACTCCCCCGCCGGCTTCGACACCATCGTCAAACCCTTTCTCGCGCAGAACTGCTTCACCTGTCACGGAAAGAAGAAGCAGGAGAACGACCTCAACCTCCAGGCGTTCGACTCGAGCGCGTCGCTCGTCGAACATCGTGACCAGTGGGACGAGGTCGTCGGCAAGCTGCGGCGCGGCGAGATGCCGCCGCTCGAAGAAGAACAGCCGCCCGAAGCCGAGCGCCAGGCGGTGGCGACGTGGCTGGCACGTGAGCTGGATCGGATCGACGCGGCGACGCCGCCCGATCCCGGCCGGGTCACCGCGCGCCGCCTGAACCGCACCGAGTACAACAACACCATCAAAGAGCTGCTCGGCGTGAACGTGCGTCCCGCAGACGACTTTCCGCAGGACGATGCCGGGTACGGCTTCGACAACATCGCCGACGTGCTGTCGCTCTCGCCGGTCCTGATGGAGAAATACGTGTCGGCGGCCGACCGCGTCGCGCGAGTCGCGCTCTTCGGACCGCCGGCGATGGAGCCGACGCTGATTCGCTTGCGCTCGGAGGGTCGCAAGGTCATCGAGACGCGCACGATTCCCGCCTCATACGACGTCACGGGGCTCAGCCTCCCGAACGCGTTTCACTCCATGCACCGCATCCCGGTCGACGGCGAGTACATGGTGCGCGTCGTGCTCGGCGGACTTCGGCCGAAGGGGTCGAACGCCGTGACCGCGGCGCTCTGGGTGGATGACCAGCAGATCCAGATCGCGACCCACGATCAGGAGAATTCCGCGTCGTTCTCGACCGATCGGCAGGACTTCGGCGGCCAGGCCGTCCAGATGAAGGTCAGGATGACGGCCGGCGATCACCTGATATCGGTCGCCATTCCGCTCATCTACGAGGGGCTGCCCGCCCGCTTCGGCGGACCCAACCCGTCCTTGCGCCCGCAGCCTCCTGTCGCAGAATTCACACCTCCGGCCAACATCCCACCGGACCGCCTCGAGCAGCTGCGCAAGCGGTTCGACGATACGCAGTCCGAGCTCGCGAAGATTCCGTTCAACGGCGTCCGCATCAGCGCGGTTGAAATCGGGGGACCGTATGCGTACGTAAAGGGGCCGTCGCGCGCGAGCCTGGAGAAGGTCTACACTTGCGGGCACCTCGACGGCCACCATCTGCCGACGTGCACGCCGCGCATCATGACCGACCTCGCCCGGCGGGCCTTCCGCCGGCCGGTCACGTCGCGCGAGGTCGGGAAATACATCGCGCTCGCGCAGTCGGCGCAGAAAGAGGAACGCTCATTCGAGGAAGGGTTGGCGGTCGGGATCCAGGCGATTCTGGTCTCGCCGGATTTCCTGTTCCGCCTCGAGCGCGATCGCCCGGGCACGGCGACGGCGTACAAGATCACGCCGCACGAGCTGGCCACGCGCCTGTCGTACTTTCTGTGGGCGAGCATGCCCGACGCGGAGCTCCGCCGCGCGGCTGACGCCGGCACGCTGCGCGATCCCCAGATCCTCGCGTTCCAGGTACGGCGCATGCTCCGCGATCCCAAAGCCCACTCGCTCGCCGAGCAGTTCGGCGGCCAATGGCTGCAGTTCCGCGCGCTCGAGTCGCTGACGCGGGATCGCGACAAGTTCCCCGACTTCGAGGATTACCTCCGCCTCTCGATGCGCCGGGAGACCGAGCTCTTCGTCGAGACGATCATCCGCTCGGATCGCAGCGTCCTCGACTTCATCAACGGGCGCTACTCGTTCCTGAACGAACGGCTCGCGCGTCACTACGGGATCCCCAACGTCTCGGGACCCGAGCTCCGTCAAGTCGATCTGAGCGGTACGCCGCGCGGCGGCGTCCTCACGCAGGGCAGCGTCCTCTCGGTATCGTCGTACGCCACGAGAACGTCCCCGGTCCTGCGCGGCAAGTGGGTGCTCGACAACCTGCTGAACGCGCCGCCTCCCGAGCCGCCCGCCGACGTCCCCAACCTCGACGAAACCAAGATCGGCACCGCGGCGTCGATGCGCGAGCAGCTCGAAGAGCACCGCAAGAACGCGATCTGCGCGTCGTGTCACCGGCGGATGGACCCGCTCGGGTTCGGCCTCGAGAACTTCGATGCCGTCGGCGCGTGGCGAACGATGGAGGGCAAGTTCCCGATCGACGCCTCGGGCCAGCTGCCGGACGGACGCCGGTTCGCCGGCCCCGACGAGCTGCGCACGATCCTGTCGGCCGACCGCGACGCGTTCGCGCGCGCGATCACGTCGAAGCTGCTGACCTACGGGCTGGGCCGCGGGCTCGAGCGCTACGACACGCGGACGGTGAAGCTCATCGCCAGCCGCCTGCCCAAGTACGATTACAAGTTCTCGGGCCTCGTGATCGAGATCGTCAACAGCCTGCCGTTCCAGTCCCGTCGATCGTCCTCGTGGGGCGACCAGACGATGACCAAACCGACCGCTGCCAGTTCGACACCAACACCGACCACGTCCCCAATTGTTGAGGCACCGGCCCGCGACCTTCGTCAGAAGGTCGCGGGACGAATCCAATAAAGGAGCGCCGCGCCATGATCGTCACGCGCAAGCATCTGCATCGCCGCACGTTTCTCAAGGGCATGGGCGCCGTGGTCGCGCTCCCGGTGCTCGACGCGATGACGCCGGCGTTCGCCTCTGCGGCGCAGGCCGCGAAGGCGCCGGTCCGCCTCGCCTTCACCTACGTGCCGAACGGCATCGTCATGTCCGATTGGACACCCAGGTACTGCAGGGCGTGGATTCGAGTACACCCGCATCCTGAAACCGCTCGAGAAGTTTCGCGAGGACACGCTCGTGCTCTCGGGCCTCGCGCACAAGAACGGGTATGCACTTGGCGACGGGCCGGGCGACCACGCGCGAGCAGGTGCGTCGTACCTGACCGGCGTCCACCCGAGGAAGACCGCCGGCGCCGACATCCAGAACGGCATTTCCGCCGACCAGATTGCCGCGCAGCAGCTCGGCTCGGCGACGCGATTCGGATCGCTCGAGATCGGCTGCGACGACTCGCGCACCGTCGGCAACTGCGACTCGGGCTACTCGTGCGCGTACACCAATAGCCTCGCATGGCGCGGACCGGCCACCCCGATGCCCCCGGAAACGAACCCGAGGCTGGTGTTCGAGCGGCTGTTCGGCGACATCGACACGAGCCTCGCGCCCGATGTTCGCGCGCGCCGGCTCCGCTATCGCCGCAGCATCCTCGATCTCGTCGGCGAGCGGACGACGGAGCTTTCCGCCAGCCTGGGTTCGGCCGACAAGCGGAAGCTCGACGAGTACCTGTCATCCATCCGCGAGATCGAGCAGCGCATCGAGCGGGCCGAGAAGGACATGACCGGCCTCGTGCCGGCGATCGACAAGCCGACGGGCGTCCCCGTGCTCTACGCGGACTACGTCAGCCTGATGTTCGATCTCCAGGTGCTGGCCTTCCAGACCGATTCCACCCGCATCGTCACGATGATGATGGGCCGGGAAGGCAGCATGCGGACGTATCCCGAGATCAACGTGCCCGATCCCCATCATCCGCTCACCCATCACCGCAACAACAAGGAGTGGATCGAGAAGGTGACCCAGGTGAACACCATGCACATGGAGCAGTTCGCCGGGTTCATCCGGAAGATGAAGGACACGCCGGACGGCGACGGGTCGCTCCTCGACCACTCGATGATCATCTACGGGAGCGGCTTGAGCGACGGCAACCGGCACACGCACGAGGATCTGCCTGTGCTGATGGTGGGACGCGGCGGCGGCTTCCGCCTCGGGAGCCACATCGTGTATCCGAAGGACACGCCGATGACGAACCTGTTCCTGACGGTACTGGATCGGATGGGCGTGCAGTCGGAGAAGATCGGCGACAGCACGGGCCGGATTGAGCAGTTGACAGAGCTATGACAGTCGACAATCGGCAGTCGGGAGTCGGGGGTCACAGTCGGCAATCTCAGTCGTCAGTCGGCAGACTGGCGGCGACGCTGGTTCTGTGCGTTGGCCTGGCGCTGGCCGCCTTGCACGCCGGGGCCGTGCAGCCGGCGACGTCTACCCTCGTGTACATCGGCACCTACACCGGCGAGAAGAGCAAGGGGATCTACGTCTCGCGCCTCGATCTCTCGGCGGGCACGCTGTCCGCGCCGGTGCTCGCGGCGGAAAGCGCCAACCCGAGCTTTCTGGCCGTGCACCCGACACGCGACCTGCTCTACGCGGTCAACGAGATCGGCAACTACGAGGGCAAGCCGAGCGGATCGGTCAGCGCCTTTGCCATCAACCGCGAGACCGGTGCGCTCACCGCGTTGAACCGGCAGCCGTCAGTCGGTAGCGGTCCGGCACACCTCATCGTGGACCACGGCGGCCGGAACGTCCTCGTCGCGAACTATGGTGGCGGAAGCGTCGCCGTGCTGCCCATCGGCCCGGACGGTGCGTTGAAACCGGCATCGGCCTTCATCCAGCACACGGGGTCGAGCGTCAACCCGGATCGTCAGAAGGCGCCCCACGCGCATTCGGTCAACGTCGACGCGAGCGATCGTTTCGCCTACGTCGCAGATCTTGGCCTCGACAAGGTGATGATCTACCGGCTGGACGCGGCCAAGGGAACGCTCGTGGCGAACGACCCGCCGTTCGCGTCGACTCAGCCCGGCGCAGGCCCGCGCCACCTGGCGCTGCAACCGAGCGGCCGGTTTGCGTACGTGATCAACGAGATGCTCAACTCGATCACCGCGTTTGCGCGCGACCACGAGCGCGGCGGGCTCACGGCGATGCAGACGATCTCGACTCTGCCGCCCGACCAGAAACCCTTGCCCAACTACAGCACGGCGGAGGTGCTGGTCCACCCGTCAGGCAAGTTTCTCTACGGATCCAACCGCGGACACGACAGTATCGCGGTGTTCACCATCGACAAGACGTCATGGCGCCTGACCTTCGTCGAAACGCAGCCTACGCAGGGCTCGACCCCGCGAGGCTTCGGCATCGATCCGACGGGCGCGTTTCTTCTGGCCGGCAACCAGACGGTCGGATTCGGTGGTCGTCTTCCGCATCAATCAAGAGACGGGACGGCTGACGCCCACGGGTTCGAAGATCGAGGTCGGCGCGCCGGTCAGCGTGAAGTTCGTCGCGGCCCGCTGAGGGCTGCTATCACCGTGGACGAATAGGAGTCACCCGCCATGGAACGATGGATGCGAAAGACCGAATCAATCGTCGTCGGCGCGTCGCTCGTGGTTATTCTGGTCGCTTATGTGGTATCGCGGTTTTCACACTGACCGCTGCAAGCGTGGCTTCCCAGCATGCTTTACTCCAGAAGATCTTCCCGCCTGAGCTCGCAGATCGCCGAGCCAAACGCTCGTTACTCCGCCGAATCGGCGCTCTCGGCGAGGCGAAAGGCTCTTCTGCGCCTATCTCCCTGCGCACGCGCTCCGCGATCTCCGCAGTTCCAGCGCTCCCGCCGTGCTCGACGGGCACCAGCGCACCGTCGGCAAACGCGCGCTCCACGGCTTGGGTGAGCGCGCCGGCAGCACGATGACACGCCGGAACCGCATGCCGATCGCCGAGCCAGTCGAGCATCATCGCCGCCGAGAGGAACATGGCCGTCGGATTAGCCAGGCCGCGGCCCGCGATGTCCGGCGCGGTGCCGTGGCACGGCTGAAACACGGCGTGAGCGTCGCCGATATCCGCTGACGGCGCCATCCCCATCCCGCCCATCAGGCCGGCGCCCAGATCCGAGAGGATGTCGCCGAACATGTTCTCGGTGACGAGGACGTCGAGATCCCACGGCGATCGCACCAGCCGCAGCGCGGCGGCGTCGACATACAGGCAGTCGGCGGCGATGTCGGGATGGCGCGCGGCGCATTCGAGAAAGAGGCGGCGGAAGAAGGCCATCGACGGCAGCACGTTGGCCTTGTCGACACACGTGACCTTCGGCACCCGTCCCGGACGCCGCCGGCGCCGGGCGAGCGCAAACGCCGACTCGAACAGCCGCTCGGAACCGTGGCGGCTGATCCGCATCGTGTCGAGGACGGCGTCCTCTCCTTCGCGACGGCTCTCGGTCCGCGCCGCGAACAACCCTTCGGTCGACTCGCGGACGATCACGAAATCGATGCCGGTCGCGCGAGGATCGCCGAGCGGGATGCGCACGCCGGGGAACACGCGAATCGGCCGCATGCCCGCGTAAAGCTGGAAACGATCGCGAAGGTCGATCTGCGGAACGATCTCGGTGCCGTTGGGATAGCGCACGTCGGGGTGTCCCATGGCGCCGAGGAGAATCGCGTCGGCAGAGGCGGCCGCGCGCAGCGCGTCGTCGGGAAGCGCTACCCCGGTCTTCAGGTACAGCTCGGCCCCGGCCTCGTGCGGTTCGAACTGAAGGCGAACCTCGCTCGTGTGAGACATCACCGTTTCGAGGAGCGTCAGGCATGGGACCATGACTTCGCGGCCGATCCCATCACCAGGAAAGACAGCAATCCTGAATTCTCGCATCACGGTTCCTTGACCCTGACCGCCTGACCGGTCGCTGCCGACGCGTATAGCGCCTCCTGTACGGCGAGCGTACGAAGGTAGTCGCGTCCGGATGTTTCGAACGCCGCCCCGTCGAGCAGACGATCGACAAAGTGTTGAATGGCCATGTAGCAGCAATCGCCCGCAAACCCTTTTCGCTCGTGGACGTACGGGTGATCGCGCGGCGTTTCGCCAAGCGTGTGGACTACGATCCGGCCGCGCTCGTCCACGCTGAGCGAGCCGCCCGGTCCTTCGACCAGAAACTCGCCGAACGTGTAGCGCGGATCGGGATCCCTCGACTCGTTGTAACGGCTCGCGTCCCAGACGCCCGTGGCACCGTCCTCGAACTCGAACAGCATCACTCCGGCATCCTCGCCGACGATGACCGGATTGCGCTGTCGCAATGATGCGTACACCTGGCGCACCTCCCCAATGAGATACCGGAACACGTCGACGAAATGCACGCCGGTCTCGAAGACGAGCAGTTTCGGCATGACGCGGAAGTACGGTTGACGATCGAGGTACGCGTTGGCGCGCCACCCGTCGCCCATCCGCGTGCGGCACGCAATGGCATGCGCCCGGCCGATCGTGCCGAGGTCGAGCAGCCGCCTCAGCTCCCGGTGCCAGGGCTGAAACCGGAAATTATCGTGGACCATCAGCCTGATCCCGGCCCGTTCGGCATCACCGACGACCGCCACGGCCTCCTCGAACGTCGGGGCCAGGGCCTTCTGGCAGAGGACATCAACGCCCCGCTCTCCCGCGAGACGACAGATGTCGCGGTGCGTTGCCGGGGGCGTGATGACATCGATGAAATCCGGCTGCTCGGCGTCCAGCATCGCGGCGGCGTCCGAATAAACGCGGCTGATGCCGAACTGTCGGGCCGCCTCCTGCGCCCGCTCGCGTGACGTGTCGCACAGCGCCACGAGCGTCGCACCGGACGTGCGGCGCCACGCATCATAATGAAACTGGCTGAAATACCCTGCGCCGACTGCGACGCCTTTGAGCGGCGTCATGAGCCACGGACAACCCGGACACCACAGCCCGTATCCGTAATGTGGATTCCAGTGTTACCGTGAGCACCGGTGAACGACACGCCGCTGGTCAATCCGGTATCGGTCTCCGAGCTCGAGCCTGTGGGCAGAGACCTGCACCGGCCCGAATGCGTCCTCGCGAATCCTGAGGGCGACGTCTGGGTACCGGACTGGCGGGGAGGCGTCACAAAGCTCGAGGCAGATGGGTCACAAGTGACATGGCTGGCGACCACCACACAAGACATCCGCCCTAATGGTATCGCGATGCTGCCGGACGGGTCGTTCCTCCTCGCGAACCTTGGTGTCGGCGGCGGCGTATGGCGGCTCCACCGGAACGGCCACCTCGTCCCGTTCGTGATCGACATCGACGGCACTCCTCTCCCACCGGCGAACTTCGTGACAGTGGACCGGCTCGGCCGTACCTGGATCTCGGTCAGCACGCGTCACGTCCCCCGCCAGGGCGCCTGGCGTCCGGACATCGCTGATGGCTTTGTCGTCTTGGCCGACGACAGAGGCGCCCGCGTGGTCGCCGACGGCCTGCACTATACGAATGAAGTCCGTCCCGATCCCTCAGGTACCTGGCTGTACGTCGTCGAGACTTTCGGCAAGCGCCTGGTGCGCTTCCGCCTGGCGGACAATGGCGGGCTCAGTGCACGCGAGACGGTCGTCACGCTTGGCCATGGATGCTTTCCAGATGGGTTCGCCTTCGACGCGGCCGGAGGCATCTGGATCACGAGCCTCGTCAGCAACCGGTTGATGCGCATTTACGGCGGCACGGTCGAGACCGTGCTCGAAGACGTCAATGACGAATTCGTTGACGCCGCCGAGCGCGCCTTCGCCGCCGGCGAGATGCGGCAGGACCATCTCGGCGTTATTCCAGGAACGACCTTGCAGCAGTTGACGAGCGTGGCGTTCGGTGGGCCCGACGGCTGCACCGTCTTTCTTGGATCGCTGCACGCCCGTTGCGTGTACCGGTTTCGCGCGGCCGTCGCCGGCGCTACTTGACTCGAGCTCCAACAGGCTGCCTGAGGCGCCGGACGATCACCAGCCAGTCCTCATCTGGGTCACCCGGAGGCGCGCCGAGCGTGCGCAACGTGCCGCCCGCAACCGACTTCACCGACCCCTGTCTGGGCACGCCCCCTTTTCGGGGGTCGAACCAGCTCACGCTGAACTGCCCGGCGATCCGGCTGAGATCGAGATCGGCTGTACCGCCCGACGGCAGGTAGACGAGGTACAGCTCGCCGGGCTGAGCAAGGCAATAACGGCTGTTGTCACCGGTGACGTTGCCCACGAGTCCGTCCGCGTTCGTCATCTCCCAGAACGGGATGCCATGCGTTCGAAAGAACTGCAGCGCGATCCGGCCGAAGTCCCAGCTTCTGTCGCGGCTGCGGAAGTCTTCCGCCAGCAGGTCGTTTTCTGGAAGTTGATAGCCGAAGTAATACTCGACGCCGGCGCCGCCGGCCATAAGGTTGCCCCACAGTGTCCATTTGCGTACGTCGTGAATCGTCTGAATGGCATTGCCCTGAGGGCCCTTGCCGGTAAAGCCCTTGTAGCCAGCGTCGGGAGGCACACCGAGGTTCGAAGGACCCTGCTCGTCGTTCGCCACCACCCAGGGCTTGCCAACCTTGCGCGATGCCGTCACCCACCGCAGTGTCCGTTCGTGGGCGCCGGCGTACGAGTTCTGCAACGACACTCCGGTCAAGGGGGACCCTTCGCCGATGAGGGTGCCGTCGAAATCCGCGTACGCGAGCAGCGTTTCCGGGGAGTCTGTTCCAACCTTCAGAAAGTAGCCGCCCGTCCCGGCAAACCGCAGATGGTGCCGGCCGACGTACTGCAGCCTGCCGAGGGCGCGGAAATCAGGGGCGGCCTTGTTGGTGGGAGCGATGCGAAACGACCCGCGCAGGCCGTCGAACTGTCCGACACCCGTAGCCTCGCCAGCAGCCGAGGCGCTGACGGCTACGTTGGGTCCTGACACGAAGGTGATGCGCCAATCCCACCGCCCGCTCTTGTCGGGCGAAAGATGCGCGCGCCACTTGGCGCCGGCCGACGCCGAGGTACTCCAGGCTTCTCCGTCAGCGGCAAAATAGCCCGGCACACTATAGATGGGTACGCCAGACTCGTGAACGAACGTGACCGTCATTCGACGGTCACGAAACGGGTTGGGATCGCTCGAATCTCTCGTCGGCCTCGGGGCCGTCAAGCGTCAGCGTCACCGTATGCCACTGGCGCAGCTCTCCAGTGATGGTGACCAAAGGGACGCTGGACATCTGCCCGAGGAGAAAAACGAGAGACAGCAGGCACGCGTGCGTCACGAACGGCTTCATGAGCGCTCCCTGGCCGAATTCGGATTGCTCAGTCTACCTGCATTGTTTCGGCTCTCGCGTACCGACTGCCCCCTTTGCGTTCGACGGCTGCGCAGCATTGTCAGTCGCTGAGGCTGACCGTCAACGGTGACGTGAGGCGCACGGACAACACGGCGCCTCGGCCGACGCGCACGTCCTTGCCGCGCGTCGTCAGCACGACAGCCGTGCCGGCACCGCCGCCCACGGCTGACCCAATCGCCGCGCCTTTCTTCCCGTCGACGAGCGCGCCGACAACAGCGCCGCCAGCCGCAGGCAGGCCAATCGTCAAGGCGTCCTTCTTCTTTGTTGCCGGGGCGACTGCGACCCACGATCGCGTCTGCATGCGGTACGGCTCGACGCCGGGGCCTGGATCGATGCGGGTGAAGCGGACCGCCACACGTCCGCGGCCTTTGACTTTCCCCGGCCTCACGGCTTCGGACACGTAGCCGGCGGCGGCGCTGCCCGCGGGCAGGATCGTCCGCCCATCGATGACGACCGCACGCGTGAGCGTCGCCGGCACGGAATCCTCGACGCGCGAGATGTCGGATCCGAACCCGCGATCGACGCGTAAGCGCAGGACCGTGCCGGCAGGAATCGTGACCCGACGAGCGACGCGAGCCGTTTCTGACACCTCAGGGGAGGCCGTGACGACAGAGCCGCCGGGCAGAAGGATCGCAGCGCTGAGAAACGCGACACCGGTGATAGTTCGCATCATCATGGCGTTTGCTCCTGCGCTCAGGTGAGGCAAGCGCTGTGCCTGCAACCGCCTGATGCGGGCAAATGCCAGAAGCCGCTCAGCGACAGTCTTTTGCTGGACCAGCCGGGGCTGGCTCTGCGATGGGCGCGTCGGCAGAAGTGTAATCAGCTGCCGCCGTTGGAGGTCACCCCAGCACCGATCGGGTACAGGCGGATCTGCTCCGCCGTCATCCTATTTGCGTGTCCCAGCCCTGACGATACTGCTCGCGCCGGACAAACGCGTTGGCCTCGGCCGAGTTGGTGAACTCCATCCGCTGCGCATCCCACAGCAGACGCTTGTAGGGAACGCGCAGGGCGATGTTCGCGAGCGTGACGGCCTCGGCGAGCGCCGCCACCTCCTCGAAGCTGCCCCTGGACTTCTTGCCGGTCTTGATCGCGTTGACCCATTCGTCCTCCGCGCTCGTCGCATCGAACTCCGGTACGGTGACGGAACCCGCGAACGCCTGCTGACGGCTCTTCGGCAGCAGGCGCGGCGCGTTGCCGCGGAAGTCGCACAGGATCTTGCCCTTGTCGCCGATGATCAGCATGCCCTCGGCCGCCAGATCCTCACCGTCGGCGTACATCTCTTCGGGCGTCTGCGGTTTCATCCCGCCGTCGTACCAGAACGTGTCGACCGCGGGGCGAGTGGCCGTGGCCGGATGCCGCCACCGGACGCTGCTGGCCTTTGGGAGGCCGACTTTCGAGACGCGGCCACCAGTGCTGACACCCTTGTCGTTAACCCAAGCCTCGTTGTTGGGTCGACCCTCAACCCATTCCGGCACGCCCAACTTCAGTATGCGGTACGGCTGCCACAGGCTGTAGTGGCCCATATCACCGAGGCAACCGGTGCCGTAGGCGTACCAACCGCGATAGACCGCGAAGGTGTAGCTTGGATGGTACGGCCGGTCGGGCTCCGGCCCCTGCCACAGCGCCCAGTTGAACCCGTCGGGCACTGGCGGCCCCGACGCGTGATACTCCTGCATGCCCTGCGGCCAGAACGGCCGATCGGTCCAGTTGTGCACTTCGCGGACGGTGCCAATCACGCCTGACTGAATCCACGCCGCCAGCGTGTGCCGGTCGGCGTTGTTGCTGTAGGCGAGGAGGTGAGATACGGCGGAGCTCTCGCCCGCGGCCTGCAGCGTCCGCCGCACTTCGTAGAGCACGCTCGCGACCGGCTTGTGCGAGATGGCCGCCTTTCCTTTTCGGAGCGCGGCGATGTTGATGTTCCCGTGCTGATGGTCGGGCGTGATGTTGATGACGCCCTGGATGTCGGTCTCCTTCTCCAGCATCTCGCGGTAGTCTTCGTACGCGCGGATGCCTCCGGGACGCTGCTGCTTCCGGTAATAGGTCTCCATGATCTCGCGGGCAACTTCGCGCCCGCCGCGGATCCCCTTGTCGGAGGCGCCCCACTGCGGGTCCTCGAGGAAGCGGCGAATCTGGTTGCGGTTGCCGAACTCGCTCCAATCGACGTAGTTCTGGCTGTCGCGGTTGGGATCGACGACAGCCACGAACTGGACGTCCGGACGCTTCACGAACCCGGTGTTCACCTGGCGCTGAGACTGCAATCCGCAGCCGACTTGCGCCAGGCGAATCATGTCGCTTGGGGCGACGAACCCCTGGCCGCCCAGCACACGGCGCGGCACGATGGTGAAGGCAGACGCGGCAGACAGCCCTGTGAGGAACGTGCGGCGATCGATGTCGGTCATGGCGTGCCCCCTGATTGACCCGCCTGGTTGACGAGGTGGCGGACGGCGCCTGAAAGAATACGCCTAAACCCGACAAAAAAACGGCGCGAGCCCCGAAGGGCCCGCGCCGTGCGAGCGTGACGACGGATGCTACCGGGCGGTTCGTGTCCGTGTCATCCGTGCGATCCGTGGCCTAGAAACGCACCTTGATGGCCAGCTGCACCTGCCGCTCGGTGGTGCCGCAGAGCGAACAGGACGGGCTCGACAGCATCGCCGAGATCGTGCCGTAGGCGGCGTTCCCGACCGTGGTGTTCGGGTTGGCGAACTGCGGGTGATTCAGGAGATTGAACGCCTCGATGCGGAACTCGGTCGTATAGCGGCCGAACTTGGTGTTCTTGATGAGCGAGGCGTCGATGTTGAACGACCCCGGTCCACGGATGACGCCGCGGCCCGAATCGCCGTAGGTTCCGGTGATCTCGGTCACCTGGACGAAGCAGGCGGTGTCGAACCACTTGTCGATCGTCGGGTTGGCGAGCTTGCCGTCGCAGATCCGGTTGGGACGGTTGCCAGTCCCGGTGGACTGGACGCCCTGCGTCGCCGTGACCGTCAGCGGCAGGCCGCCGCGCGCGGTCAGGATGCCGGCAAGCTGCCAGCCGCCGTAGAGCTTCGTGTTCGCCCACGGAACCTCGTAGATGACGCTCTCCGCGAACGTGTGCGTGATGTCGTAGTCGGCCGGCCCGCGGTTGTACTGCGGATCGTAGACGTTGGTCAGCGTGACCAGGCCATCGTTATCGGAATTGAGGTCCATGGCCTTGCCGTAGGTGTACGACGTGAGCATCGAGAAGTTGTTGGCGAACCGGCGCTGGAACTTCACCAGGAGCGCGTTGTAGTCGAGCGTTCCTTTGGCTTGCACCTGACCGATCGTGCGCAGAGCCGGGGCGAGCGTGGCATAGGGCCGATTCACGTTGGAGTCGCTCACCCCGACGACCGGCCGCGCCTGGTTCGGGTCGCCCTTGACCAGCATGTTGCGGCCCTGCGAGCCGACGTAGGCCACTTCCAGCATGTAGTTCGTGAAGAACGAGCGCTGGACGTTGATGTTCCACTGCCGCGCGTACGCGTCGCGGAAGTTGATGTCGAAAATCGACCGCGTGGTGCCAGCCGCCGGCCGGTTCGGATCGACGCCGGGAGGCGCCGGCAGGCCATCCTTGAGCAGCAGGTTGCTGCCGTACGCGGTCGGGTTGGCGTTGAGCGAGGTCGACTGCAGGAACGGCGGGTTCTGCGCCTTCGACGACGACGTGCCGCCGGGCGTGAAGTTCCAGAAGATGCCATAGCCGCCACGGATCATCGTCTTACCATCGCCGGTGAGATCGTAGGCCAACCCGAATCGCGGTCCGAGGTCACCTTTGGAGTAGGTCTGGAGGTAGCGGCCGACCTCGACGCCCGCAATCACCGCGCCGTCGGAGGCGACGACGAACTTGCCGGTCGTCTCGTCGAAGTTCGACTGCCGATTGTCTTTCTCGACCCACGGCACGTACACGTCCCACCTGAGCCCGAGGTTCATGGTGAGGCGGTTGGTGACGCGGTAGTCGTCCTGCACGTACAGGCTGTACTCCGGCCGCTTCTCGGTGTAGGTGTTGGCGTCGAAGAGCGCCCGGTTCTTCGTATTCACGAGACCGAGCATGAAGCTCGCCACGTCGAAACCGGTGGCGCTGTTGACCGAGCAGCCGGCGGGCTGGCCGGCGCAGTTCGACGTCATGTTGTTATTGAAGTTGAAGACGCCGGTGATCGAGTCGGCGTTGAGAATCTCGCGGGATCGCAGGGTGAGACTGCCGCCGCTCTTCACCGTGTGCTTGCCCTTGACCCACGTCACGTTGTCGAAGATCTGGAAATCGTTCTGGTTCGTGATGAGCGGCTGGTTACCGTTCTGGCCGAGATTCCTGATGTTCTGGAACGTAAACTGCGTAAACGCCGACGTCGCGTCGTTCAGATTGATCCCGGGCAGACCCACCGCGTTGGCGGGGTTGGTCAAGTAGTCGATCGGCGTCATGAAGAACTTGATCGACGACCAGCCGAAGCGGAACTCGTTCAGCCAGTTCATGCCGAGCGTCTGCGTGTCGTTGAACGCGAGGCTCTGGCCCTTGATGTCGCCAATGCCCGCGCCGAAGGTCGCGCCCGCGTCACCGTGAGGCAGAGTGGCCGGCTGCTCGCGATGCGTCTTCTGGAAGCTGTAGCGCGTGAAGAACCGGTTGCTCGCCGACAGGTTGTGGTCGACCTTGACGTCGAACTGGTTGTCCTGCCGGTGCTTGAGCGGGTTGATCAGGTAGTTGTTGATCGTCTGCCCGTTGGCCTGCCTGGATCCCGCCGTGTTCGGCTCGGGGTAGAGCTGCGTCAGGATGTTGCGCGCGACGGTATCGACGCGACCGCCGGGGATCACGTTGCCCTGGAACGGCTGGCCGGTCGTTGGATCGTAGATGACGCGATTCACCTCGGAAAAGTCGCCGGCGCGCATCGCGATCGACGGCACGGTCGAGAGGAACGTCTGGCCGAGCGTTTCGCGGTGGCCCTGGTAGTCGGTGAAGAAGAAGGTCTTGTCCTTGAACACCGCGCCGCCGATGGTGCCGCCGAACTGATTCTGCTCGAACTGCGGCTTGGCGCGGCCGGCGCGGTTGTTGAAGAAGTTGTTGGCGTCGAAGGCGTCGTTGCGCATGAAGTCGAAGCCGCTGCCGTGCAGGGTGTTGGTCCCCGACTTGATCTGCAGGTTCACGACGCCGCCGAGCGAACGGCCGTACTCGGCCGAGTAGGTCGAGGTCTGCATCTTGAACTCGTCGAGCGCATCCACGCTCGGGAAGATGACGACCGTCTGCAGCCACGTTTCGTTGTTGTCGACGCCGTCGAGCATGTAGTTGTTGTCGCGCGGCCGCTGGCCGTTGGCCGAGAAGGACGCCGATGCGCGCCAGGCGAGGCTGCCGGCGCCGTCGATGTTGGCGCCGGGGATGCCGCGCAGGACGCCGGGGATCGATCGGGTCAGGCTGACGAAGTTGCGGCCGTTGAGCGGGAGCGCCTCGATCTGCGTGCTGCCGACCGTCGTGCCCAGCTCGGAGGAGGACGTCTGGATCAACGGGGTGTCGGCGGTGACGCTGACCGATTCGGTCATCGCGCCCACCTCATGCTTAATGTTGATGCGAACGCGCTGGTCGACGCCGAGTTCGATGTTCGAGAGCGCGACGGTCTTGAATCCCGTCATTTCGGACGTAACGGTGTAGTGCCCAGTCGGAAGGGCCGGCGCAGTGTACTCGCCGTTACTGTCGGCGGTGAGGACGCGTGTCAAACCCGTCCCCTCATTGACGATGGTGACCTTGGCACCGGCGACGATGGCGCCGGTCGAATCCGTGACCGTCCCGAGGATGGTTCCGCTGACCGATTGTGCGACCGCCGAAGGCGCCAGCCCGAAAGTCAGGGCCAATAGGCATAGAGCCCGGGCTACCGCCGAACCTGCGTACCTGATCATCTGTTCTCCTCCTCCAAAACACTCTACACGCCAGACCGAAGGAACGTCGAAGAATCAATAGTTTCGGAGCGTGGTAAGACCAATTCCGAGAGGCCATATATCATATGCGACCGGTCGTGGCAATAGTTTGCGATACAAACTAATGTTTTGTTGCGCTATGCGCGACAAATCGCGGAAACACCTCAGGCACGGGAAGACCGCGATCCGGGAGGCTCGAATACCCGTCGCCCGGCCGGGCTCTCGGCTGGAATCAACCGGCGAATGACGCTACAGCCTGGGGGGTGGAGGCTTGATCGCGGCACGCCACGACATGACGCCCGTGACCTTCGTCTTTCGCTTGAAGACCTTGTCGCCGTTGGTCACGTACATCTCGTCGAAGTTCGGGCCACCGAACTCGACGTTCGAGAGCGCCATGCGCTGGGGCGCGGGGATGATGGCGTGGCACTTGCCAATCTGGTCGAAGACCTGCACCCCGAGCGCGGTCGCGATGTAGACGCGCCCGTCGGCATCGACGGCCATCCCGTCCGACGAGCTGCGAACCGCTGCGTCCGGCATGTGCACGTAGAAGTACTTCTGCTTGTGCGTCAGCGACCCGTCGGGCTGTATCTGGAACACCCACGACAGCTGGCCGATGTAGTCGGAGACGTAGAGCAGCGTCTGGTCCGGCGAAAAGAGCACGCCGTTGGGAGAGTCGATCCCTTCATCGACCACGCGGGGCGTGCCGCCCTTCGGCAGCAGCCACACCTTCTTGCTGGCGGTGTCCGTGAAGTAGATGTCGCCCTTGACGTTGATGGCCAGGTCGTTCACCGGCATGTTCTCGGCGAGAACCTGGACATTGCTGCTGCCGGCGCCCGACACGTCGTAGGCGACGATCTGCCTCGTGCGGGTGGCACCCGTGTAGAGCCGGCCGTCGGGGCCGAACATCATGCCGTTGGCGCCGTTGGTGTTCTCGGCGAAGACGCTGACCTTGCCGTCGAGCCCCACCTTGTGGATGCGGTTGTTCGGCGGATCGGTGAAATACATCTCGCCCTTTCCGCTCACCGCCGGTCCATCGGTCGCGCGATACCCCTCGCCGACGAGCTGCCAGTCTTCGCCGCCTTCGAGCACCTGGAAGACGTCCTGGCGTGACTTCCCTTCCGGGTTGGCCTTGATCGGCGCGGGCCAATCGCGCCACAGCCACGTCAGCGCCTGCGGAAAGATCTCGGTCGCGTGCCTCGAGTTGTGCTCGCCGTCGCCCCACTCGTGGCGCACGTCGTAGCCCGCATACTCGAGCGCCGACTGCATGTCCTGATTGGCGACGAACCAGCTCCCCGTGTAATTGTTCAGATCGTTCCGGCCGTCCTGAAGAAAGACCCGGATCGGTTTCGGCTCGGTCTTGCGGATGAGGACCGGGAATTCGTTGCCGCCGCGCAGGCCGACGTAGGTGCCAATCGCGCTGAACACGCGCCTGAACGCATCGGGACGTTGCCAGGCGGCCGCGAATGCCGCAATCGCCCCGCTGCTGTTGCCGGCAATCCCGCGGTCGTTGGGGTCGTTCGACAGGCTCAGCCCGTGGGTCTTCGCGACGTGCGGCAGGAGCTCGTCGAGCAGAAACCGCGCGTAGTCGCCGCTCACCGAGTCGTACTCGTAGCTGCGGTTCATCCGGTCGAGCGCGTCGGCCGACGGCGCCCGCACGCGGCCATGCATCACGAACACGCCGACGATCGGCGGGATGGTCTTCGCATGAATCAGAGTGTCGAAGACGATGGGCGCGTTGTACTGCAGGCCGTCCTGAAAAACCATGACCGGCGCCGGCTTTGCCCGATCGAGCTGCTTCGGCACGTAGACCCAGGTACTCGCGCCAGGTCCCGGGATAGACCTTGCTCTGGTCGAACTCTCCCTTGATGACCTCGCCGGCCGGCGCACCCGGAGCGCGCTGCGCCGGCGGCGGCGCGGGCGGTTGCGGTGCGGCCTGACGCGCGGTCAACGGATCGCCGAGTCCAAGTCGAGGCCGACAGGCCGAGCGCTGTCGCGAGGCCAATGAGCGTACGGACCGATCGGGTGCGCTGCACGCGTGCAGTCATGAACGATCGCCTTTCGGGAGAGAAACCAGGTGCGGCGGGAGGATAACACGGAGAGAGCCAGACAGGAGGAGACGAAACAGGCGCCGGTGACACGGGAGGGGATCGCGTGCCGGTGAAAATGGAAACGCGGACTGCCGGGCAGTCCGCGCTCCTCACGCTGGTCGTCGAGCGCGACGCGCTAGTCGATCGTCACGCGCTCGGCGCGCGGACCCTTCGGGCCCTGGCCCTTTTCGAACGAGACCGACTGTCCTTCCCTCAACTCGTCGAAACGCACTCCCGTGCAGGCCGACTGATGAAAGAAATACTCCGTGCCATCCTGCGCCGCGACGAAGCCGAAGCCCTTGTCGCTCACCAGCCGCTTGATCGTGCCCTTCACTGATGCCATCTGCAACACTCCTGAATCGAGCATTCCTGCTCTCGTTCTTCCCACCGACTCGGCTGATGCCGACGCCGACCTACCAGCGCGGTTCGCGCCGGCGACCACCCTTGCCCCCGCCTCCACCACCGCCGTAGCCGCCCGAGGACTGCGGCTTCGGACGCGCTTCGTTGACCGTCAGATTGCGTCCGCCGAGCGAGTAGTTGTTGAACTGGCTGATGGCGTTCTGCGCATCTTCGTCCGATCCCATCTCAACGAAGGCGAACCCCCGGGCACGTCCCGTCGCCATGTCGCGCATGACGCTGACGGACTCAACCGTCCCCGCAGCTGCGAAGAGCGACTCGAGATCCTGTTCGCCCGTGTCGTAGGGCAGGTTGCCAACGTAGAGTTTTCGAGCCATGTCTGAATGCTCACTTCTGCCTCGCGGCACGAGGCACGTCACGAGTGGATAATCCGAAACGGATCGGGTGATGGAGTCGGCTCTATGCTCAGGCGATCACGTTCTGCAGAGGAAGCGAGTCGGAGGGGCTCGGTTCGGCGCTTGACGCGGTCTCAAGCAGGATGGCTGTCGTCCACCTGACGGCAGGGAGTATAGCACGGCCCCCTGGCCTGTCCAGACCCCGGCCTTCGCTCCCGCGCTCCGCCGGGACCCCCTGACCAGGCGGGGGTTACTGGCCCTGGCCGCCAGGCGCGAGGCCTCTGGAACCGCTCGATATGGGCACAAAGAGCGTCTGTCACCTCGTCGGGATGGCGCAGGCCGTCGACGGACGCAAACCGCGGCCGTGTCCGATAGAGCGCCGTGATCGGCTCTGCAAAAGACGCGTAAGTCGTCAGCCGCCGCCGGACCGTCTCCGGCTCGTCGTCGTCGCGCCGGACCAGACTGCCGCCGCAATAGGGACAGGGGTCCGCCTGAGGCTCGCTGTCTTCGGAGACCGACTGGGTAATCCCGCACGAAGCGCAGAGCCGCCGCCGGCTGAGCCGGCCGACGATGGCCTCGTCGGCGACGGCGACGAGCAGGACGATCAATGAAGAGGGCCCCGATGCGGGCAACGATGCGGGCAACGATCCGGACGCGGACCCCGCGGGCGAGGCCGCAAGCATGTCATCGAGCGCGTGCGCCTGAACGACGGTCCGCGGAAATCCATCCAGCACGAACCCGGCCCTGGCGTCGGGATTCGCCAGTCGGTCGCGGACCAGATCCGTCATCAACGCGTCGCTCACGAGCGCGCCGCTGGCGAGCGTGGTCGCGACCTGCTGCCCGAGAGGTGTGCCCGCCCGCACCGACGCCCTGAGGATGTCCCCCGTCGAGATGTGCGGAATCCCATATCGCTCGGCGAGACGAACGGCCTGCGTGCCCTTGCCGGAACCGGGCGGACCGATCAGAACCACATTGAGGCGCATGTCGTCAGGGTAGTGTCCGGTCGGTGGGCATGTGCGATACGGCCGCGCGAGGCGTGAGCTCATCACTGCCGAGCAGCGCCAAGAGCATACCCGAGCACGAATGGGTGGTGTCGATGTCCGTCAGTCAGCTATGCTGATTTGCTGTCCCTCGCGATGCCGCAGCGCCCACGAACTTCACCGTCCACTGGGCCCGGCCCCGGCGTCTCCTCGACCGACGCCAGCCGTCGCACGACGCGCACGGCGACGTCCGCGCGCAGCCACAGGCCCCGCGCGAGTCCCCTGCTCCGCTCCGGACACGTCATCGAGAGCCCGGAGACGTCGTTCAGCTACGCCGTCGACCGTCTGCTCGGCGAAGGCGGCTTCGGTCAAGTGTACCTCGCGCGCCGGCTGGGGCGGTCGCGCGACGTTCCCGAAATCCTCTGCATCAAGGTCAGCACCCGCATCGACGGCTGGCTGCGCGAGGCGTACTTCGGGCAGCTGCTCGACGATCATCCGCGGGCGATTCGCATCTTCGACGCCTTCCCGCTGCTCCGGCCAGACACGCCGGTCCTCTACTGCCTCGCGCTCGAGTACGCGCGCTTCGGCGATCTCAGCGCCTACCTGCGCCGCCACGGGAGCGGCTGGCCGGAGCGGACCGCCCGGCGCGAGATCGCCGGCATCCTCGACGTGCTCGGCAAGCTCCACCGCGGCCAGTTGCTGCATCGCGACCTGACGCCGCTGAACGTCTTCGTCTGCGACGGGCGGCAGCTCAAGCTCGGCGACTTCGGCATCGTGCAGCAGCAGAGCGACCGCCGCGGCATCACCGCGCGCACGATGAACGCGCTGACGGCGCCGAGCGACATACTGGCGGGCGCCGCGCCGAAGTGGCAGGCGCGCGACGATGTCTATCAGGTGGGCCAGCTGCTGGGCATGTTGATCAAGGGAGACGCGAAGGCACGCATTCGCACGCCGGATGTCCGCCTCCTCCCGTGCAGCGATCACCTCAAGGAAATCGTCTATCGCTGCCTCGGCGAGCGCCGCAAGCGCTACGAGAGCGCCGACGAGCTCATCGACGCGCTGCGCAATCCGCCGAAATCGCTGACCGTCGGCGTGCTGCGCACGCTCAAGGGCGTGCACCTCACGTTCACCGGCATCCTCAGCCAGCCGCGGCGCGACGCCATCCGCGCCGCCCGGCGCGCCGGCGCCCTCGTCCACAGCGGCCCTTCGTCGAAGACCACGGTCATCGTCCGCGGCCGGCCCAACGCCTTGCAGGCCGCCGGCCGCGACGGCGGACTCAAGCTGATGGAGATCAAGCGCCTGCGCGAGAAGGGCCACAAGATCACCGTGCTCAACGAGACGCAGTTCTGGCGGCTGGCGGCGAAGCGGTAAGCACGCCGATGCGTCTGCTCATCGTCGAAGACGACGCGACGATTGCCGACTTCGTAGCGAAAGGTCTGACCGAAGCCGGGTTCGCCGTGGACGTGGCGGGTGACGGGGCGCGTGGCCTCGACCTGGCGGCCGGCCGGCGGCTACGACGTCGCGATCGTGGACGTGATGCTGCCGCAGATCGACGGGCTGACGCTCATCGATCGCATGCGTGCCCGCGGCGTGCGGACGCCCGTCCTCATCCTGAGTGCGCGACGCACCGTCGACGACCGTGTACGAGGCCTTCAGGCCGGCGGCGACGACTATCTCACCAAACCGTTCGCCTTCGCCGAGCTGCTCGCCCGCGTCCAGGCGCTCATCCGGCGCTCGACCGGCGCGACCGAGCCGACGCGGCTCACGGTCGCGGATCTGTCGCTCGACCTGCTGGCCCGGCGCGCCGAACGCGCCGGCCGCGCACTCGATCTCCGGCCGCGCGAGTTCGCGCTGCTCGAGTACCTGATGCGCAACCCCGGCCGCGTCCTCTCAAAGACGATGATCCTCTCGCACGTCTGGGGCTACAACTTCAACCCCGGCACGAACGTGGTCGATGTGCTCGTGTCACGGTTGAGAGAAAAGATCGACAAGGACTTCGAACCCAAGCTGCTGCATACCGTGCGCGGGGTCGGATACGTGCTCGAGACTCGCGGGCCGGAGACTCCTCCGCGTGACTCTTGAACAGGAGTTCAGGAGACCAGGAGCAGGGTCTCAAGAGGTGATGCCTCGTGAACTTCGGATCTCCTGGACTCCTGGCGGGCGGCGAACGGATGGACGGGAGCGGACGGAGAAAACGGTTTCAACACGGAGAACCGGAGAGAACGAAGACGAACGGAGAAGCGCGTCAGACTGCTTGCGACAGATCTGAGACTGCTTGGACCGCGCGTAGGCGGTCGGGTCAAGCAGGAGGGCCGGGATCACAAGCACTCAGAGTGTGCTGAGAGAGTGCTTGTGATCCCCGCCCTCCCGCTTGACCCCAACGCCGCGCCGCCGGCCGGCAGTGCAGAGCAGTCCGCAGACTCGACGGGTCTCTTCGTTTCGTCTCCGTTCTCTTCGGTCCTTCGTGTTGAATCCGTTACCTCTGCTTCGGGACCTCCTTGTCTCCTCTTCGCTTGTGACGCGCGACCGGACCCGCTAACCTGACAACGAGTGGTCGACGAATCTCCCCATCCCACCGGCACCCCACCATCCGGACGGTTCGGTCTGCGGCTGGCGTTCTGGTACGCGGCAGTCTTCGTGGCGAGCTCGCTCGCCATCGTGCTGCTCACCTACACGCTGCTCGCTTCCTCGCTCGCGGAGCGCGACCGCCAGATCGTCGCATCGACGCTGCGTGAGTACTCGGCGCGGTACGCCGGCGGCGGCCTCTCAGCTCTGGCGCGGGCCGTGGATCTCGAACAGCGGTCCGGACGCCACGAGCGGCTGTTCGTTCGCGTGGTCCGCGGCGGCGCCGAGACGCTCTTCTTCAGCATGCCGCCCGAGTGGAGCGACTTCGACGTCAGCGCACTGGGCGGCGGGACCGCACTCTGGCAGCAGGCCCAGTCGGACTCGCGCGCCGCGCGGCTCGAGGTCGCGTCCGTCCGGCTCGCCGACGGCACGCTCCTCCAGGTCGGCAAGAGCACCGAGAGCCGCGAAGAACTGCTCGCCCGGTTCCGTACCATCGTCGCACTCGTGTCCGTGGCCATCGTGCTCGTCGGGCTGGCCGGCGGAATGCTGGTCACGCGACGGATGCTCGAGCCGATCCACCGTTTGATTGCCGCGGTGAGCGGCATCGCCCGGACCGGGAGCACCGACACGCGCGTGCCGGTCGGCACAGACCGCGACGCGATCGACGAGTTGAGCGCCCTGTTCAACCAGATGCTCGATCGCATCAGCACGCTCATCGCGGGCATGGGCAGCGCGCTCGACAACGTCGCACACGATCTGCGCACGCCGATGACGCGGCTGCGCGGTGTAGCGGAACGGGCGCTCGCCACCAACGACCCGCACGCGCAACGCGAGGCCTTGTCGACCTGCCTCGAGGAGTCCGAGCGTATCCTCGCGATGCTCGAGACGCTGATGGACATCTCGGAGGCCGAGACCGGCACGATGCGGCTCACGCTCACCGATGTCAGCCTGGCCACGCTCGTCTCCGAGGTGGTGAGCGTCTACGAGGACGTCGCGGAAGACAAACAGATCGAGCTGCGTACGGATGTCGAGGCGGGGCTGACCGTGCCCGGCGACCGCGATCGCCTACGCCAGGTCGTGGCCAACCTCATCGATAACGCTGTCAAATACACCCCATCCGGAGGAGGCGTGACCGTCAGCGCCCACGCCGACGGTCTGAATGCAAGAATCGAGATCGCCGACACGGGCATCGGGATCGCCGCGCACGACCTGCCCCGGATCTGGGAGCGCCTCTATCGCGGCGACCAGAGTCGTGCCGAACGCGGTCTCGGACTCGGCCTGAGCCTCGTCCGTGCGATCGTCCGCGCCCACGGCGGGACCGTCGACGTCGCAACCGAACCCGGACGAGGCTCCACATTTTCGGTCAGCCTACCCGGGGTGGCACGGTTGGAGTAAGGGGACCTACCGGCGCCCTGTCCGCATTATTCAATGCTCGCGGACGCGCCGCGCTCCGCCCGCAGGCGCTGCTGTCGTGTCTCCGCCTCCGACCTCCTATCTCCGATCTCCTACCTCCTACCTCCTAGACCATTACACCGATGTAATGATCCAGCAACGACCTGGCAAGCCTGATGCTCGTCTTATCTTGTGACCGGTCCCAATAGGCGACCGGAGATCGCAATGGAGAAGGAGACCAGATCGCCATGTACAACCTATCCCCGCGTCGCCTGCTGACCCGGGCCGGCACCGGCATCGCAGTCATCGCGCTCGTCGCGCTTGCCGGATACGGCGTCGGACAGACCCAGTCGCCAAACGCCCTCGTCGGGGCGTCGTCGGTTTCGACTTCAACTCTCTCGCCCGATCCGGTGGCCGGCACGTCGTACGCCAACGTCGTGAACGCCGTGGCGCCGGCGGTCGTGACCGTCCGCGTCGAGAAGAGCGCGTCGATGGTCCCGACGGAGTCGCCGCAAATGCCCGACGACCCGATGTTCCGGGAGTTCTTCGGGCGCCGGTTCCAGGAACCGCGGCAGCAGCGGGTGCCGCGTCAGGCGGGCCTCGGGTCGGGCGTCATCACCACGGCTGACGGCTACATCCTGACCAACAACCACGTGATCGACGGCGCGGACCGCGTGCGCGTCGAGCTGACCGACAAGCGGACGTTCGACGCGAAGGTCGTCGGGACCGATCCGGCGAGCGACCTGGCGGTGCTGAAGATCGATGCACAGGGCCTGCACACGTTGCCGATCGGCGACTCGAACCGCGTCAGCGTCGGCGACGTCGTGCTCGCGATTGGCAACCCGCTCGGCGTCGGCCAGACCGTCACGATGGGCATCATCAGCGCCAAGGGACGCGCGACCGGCGGTCGGCGACGGCAGCTACGAGGACTTCCTCCAGACCGACGCCGCCATCAACCAGGGCAACTCCGGCGGCGCGCTGATCAGCCTGAGCGGCGAGCTCGTCGGCATCAACTCGCAGATCCTGACGCCGACCGGCGGCAACATCGGCCTCGGGTTCGCGATTCCGTCGAACATGGCGCGCCAGGTCATGGACCAGCTGAAGACCGACGGCAAGGTGAGCCGCAGCAAGCTCGGCGTCACGATCCAGAACGTCACGGCGGACATCGCCGCGAGCCTGAAGCTCGCCGACGTGAGCGGCGCGCTCGTCAGCGGCGTCGAACCCGGGAGCGCGGCGGCTCGCGCCGGCCTGCGCCAGGGCGACGTCATCATCTCGGTCGACGGCGAGAAGCTGGCCGACAACAACGCGCTGCGCAACCGCATCGCGGGCACGAAGCCCGGCTCGAAGGTGGCCGTCGAGATTGTGCGCGACGGGCGCAACGAAGACGCTCTACGCCACGCTCGATGCGCAGAGGGCCGGACGGCGAAGACTCGAGGCGCGGGCCCCGAAGGGCGGATGCCCAGGGCTTCGGGATGACCGTGGAGCCGCTCACGCCCGAAGTGGCGCGAGAGCTCGAGCTGACGGGCCGACGCGAAGGCGTCGTCATCCAGGAAGTGGATCCGGATGGCGCCGCCGCCGCGGCTGGTCTGCAGCCTGGCGACGTCATCGTGCAGGTCAACGGACAGGCGGTGAAGTCGGCTGCCGAGTTGAAGTCGGCGCTCGGCCAGTCGACGGATCGGCCGGCGCTGCTGCTCGTCGCGCGCAAGGGCGGCGACGCGTTCGTCACGCTGAGCCGACAAGTAAAGGCCTGGCACGCGGTTCGGAGCCAGGCACGACAAGGGCCGGGATGCTGCTCTCTTCAACCGATGAGCGGCACCCGGCCCTTTTGCCGTCACGGACGCCGGAGGACGAGGACCGCGACCCTGCCGTCTGTCAGGGAGGGCATCCGCTACGGCGATCAGCTTCTCGTAAGGGAGACGCGGCTACTTCAGTCCGGCGAGCACCTTGCGCGCGTCTTTGAGCAGCACGAGATCGTCGTCGGCGCCCTTCCACTGTGCCAGCAGGGCGTCGCACAGCTCCCGTGCACGATCGGGGCGTCCGAGGCGAGCGGAGATCTCCGCGAGTCGAACGTGTGCGTTCAGCGTCTGGTCCTGGCTCTCGTTCCCGCATCGTTCCGCGCGAGCATCTCTTCGTACCGCTTTGCGGCTTCCTCGAGCTGCCCGGCGCAGCAGCGCTACGGCGAGCGAATCCAGCGTGTCGGTCTGAGGATCGATGACGTACGCCGACTGGAGGAACTCGACGGCTTTCGGCGCTCGTCCTTCGGCGAGCTCGATCTCTCCGCGTACGACGTCGAAATGCGCACTCTCGGCGGCGGCGTTGCGATTGACGGACGAGGCGGCCGTCGCGTCGCCCGCCGTCTTGGACATCAGCGCCAGAATCGTGCGCGCCTGATCCACGTCCGGCTCGCGCCTCCATTTTGCCGAGGCGGCGGAGCCATTCCGGCGCCAGGGTCGAGTCGAGCGCGAGTCGGTGCACGGCGTCCAGCTCGACGGCAAACGGCTGCGCCATTCCTTTCGCCTGATACGCCCGCGCCAGATAGAGACGATCCCGATACTCGCTCACCCGCGCCTTGTTGGTCGTATTGATGACCACCGCCTGACGGAGGTGATGGATCGCCGCAGCGTACCGGCCGCGATACATCTCGAGCAGCGCCAGCGAGCGATGACCTCGCGCCTGGTTGGCCGTCGATTTCTCCGCGAGCATCCGCGAGAAGTTCGCGGCAGCCCCGTCCAGGTCGCCGAGCCGCACCAGCACGAAGCCGTACTCGTGATTCACCAGCGAATCGGTGCGGAACGACGGGCTCAGGTCGAACGCCCGCTGGTAATGCTCGACCGCCTCCTTGTACTTGTCGAGTCCTGCGTACGCGGTCGCGAGGTTGACGTACGCGCTCGAGTTGGACGGATTGAGGGCAATCACCCGCTTGAACGCCTCGACGGCCAGCTCGGGCTGGCGCACGCCCGCCAGGTAGGTCCAGCCCACTCGGAACCAGGCGACCTGATCATCGGGATACTCGGCGAGATAGGTGCGATACGCCGACACCGCCGCATCCCGTTTGCCCCGGGAGTCCTCGGCGAGCGCGCTGATCCACAGCCGCTCCCGATGGCTGAGCCGATCGAGCAGGCTGAGCGCCTTGACGAAGTGCGCCTCGCCCTGCTGTCGCTGCTGACGATTCTGACTCAGATAGGAGGAGTAGCCGAGCGCGGCGTGCGCCAGTCGCAAAATCGGGGTCGAGCGCAATCGCCTGCCGCAGCAGGTCCAGTTGGACGTCGTCGTGCTGCGGCCGAAGGCTGTCGGCGTAGAGCCGCAGGGCCTCGAGCGATGCGGTCGTCGCCCGCGGCAGGGCCACCTTCTGCGCCGAGACGCTGTTGAGCGATTCACCCAGGTTGCGCCGCACGCGAGTCGCGAGCTCGTCGAGCGCCGGCAGCACCGCCGTCCTTGCCGCGGGCCTGGGTCGATTCGGTCTGGACCGCCACGCGCGACTGCGGGTCAATCACCTGTGCCGTGAGCGTGTAGGCATCGCCGACGCCGGTGATGCTGCACGCGAGGACCGCCTTGATGTGCTCGCGCAACGCAATCTCGGCCGCCAGTGACTCGTCGAGTGTGTCGGTCGACGCCTTCTTCATGAGCCGGAGGGTTTCCTGCACGCGGCTCGGCGGAAAGACGTTGACATACTGGGATTGCGCGATCGCCACATCGAGCGCGACGCGCAACGATCGATCGAACACCGGTTCGCCCGTCAGGTTCTTGAAATCGGTAATCAGAATCCAGTCGCGCTCGTTGAACGCGAGCGCCCGCTGGGAGATGCTGAGCTGCACCGGCCACAAGCGCCAAGCCAGCACGCCTCCACCGACGGCGACGAGCGCGATGAGCGCAGGCACCAGCCATGGCGGCCGCGCGCGCGTGCGCACCGGCGGGGCAATCGCCGTGCGCGTCTGCGGCAGGTCCACCGCGCCGAGATCGATGCGCAGATCCTTGAACGACTGGTAGCGCTGATCCGGCTCCTTGGCCAGGGCCCGCCGGAAGACGTGCTCGAGTCGCCGCCGGCGGATCCTTGAGATAGCGATCGAGCGGCGGCGCGGGCTGGTTCAGAATGGCGTCGGCCGTCGCGAATCCCGAATCCTTCATGAACGGATGCGTGCCGGTCACCATTTCATACAGGCACACGCCGAGCGCGAAGATGTCGGCGCGGGAATCGAGCTGGAGGCCCTTGAGCTGCTCGGGCGCCATGTAGGCGGGTGTGCCGGTGATCTCGCCGGTCGAGGTCAGGCTCGGACCATCGGACGCGGCGGCCATCCGCCGACGGAATCGAGACGTACTTGGCGATGCCGAAGTCCATGACCTTCGCGTGGCCATCCCCGGTCAGCATCACGTTGGCGGGCTTGAGGTCGCGATGGACGATGCCGCGCTGACGCGCGAACTCGAGCGCGTCGGCGATCTCGGCGGCAATCCGGAGAGCGTCCGGCATCGGCAGCGGCACCGCGGAGGAGCCGCTCACGCAGCGTCTCGCCCTCGACGAGCTCCATCGCGATAAACGGGATCCCGGCAACGGCGGGGTCGGCCTCGCTCTGGCCGACCTCGTAGACCTTGGTGATGAAGGGATGATCGAGCCGGGCCGCGGCGTTGGCCTCGCGCAGGAGGCGCCGCCGGACGTCTCATCGGGCACCTGGCCTTCGGGCAGGAACTTGAGCGCGACCTTGCGATCGAGCTGAAGGTCCTCGGCCAGGTAGACCTCGCCCATCCCCCCCTTGCCGATCTTGGAGAGAATCCGGTAGTGCGAGATCTGGCTGCCGATCACGCGGCCTCCAGGATAGTGGTGCGGGACCCATCGTACGCGGCGAGCCCGGGGATGGCAAGCGCGCTCGGCTTCCGGGACGTCTCCGAAAGATCACCCCTGGAACGTCTTGAGCCGGCCGCTCTCGACGAGCGCCGCGAAAGCGTCGACGAGATCGGCGCGGCGCCAGCCGCGGGCGACCTGGCCGCGCAGGATGTCGATGGCTTCCTGGCGCCGTGTGCGGGCCCTGATACGGGCGCCGCGTCGTCACCGCGTCGTAGACGTCGACGAGGCCCATGATCTGCGCGACGAGCGGAATGTCGTCGCCGGCCAGGCCGTCGGGATAGCCGGAACCGTCGTAGCGCTCGTGGTGGTGCCGGATGATCGGCCGCACCGAATCGAGCGAGCGCAGGTTGCCGCAGAGCGAGTCCCCGACCGTCGTGTGCGACTTCATCAGCTCGAACTCGTCGGGGTCGAGCGGCCCGGTCTTCCGCAGCAGCGCAGTCGGGAATCGCGAGCATGCCGATGTCGTGCAGGAAGCCGCCCCGGTGGAGCGCCTGCAGATCGTCCTCGCTGAGATCGAGCGCCCGGCCGAGCGCCGTGGCGTAGTTGGCCATCCGGTGGCAGTGGCCCTCGGTATTGCCGTCGCGCGCCTCGATGAGGAGCGCCATCGCGATGATGATCGACGCGGCCGAGTCGAGGTCGTCGGTGTAGCGCTTGATCCGGACGAGCGAGCGCACGCGGATCGAGCAGCTCCTGCGGATCGACCGGCTTGGCGAGAAAGTCGTCCGCCCCGGCTTCCAGCCCTTCGAGCCGCGCCTCGCGCTGCGCCTGGCCGGTCACCATCACCACCGGCGTCAACCGGTAGGCGGGATCCTGCTTCAGGCGGCGGCAGACCTCGATGCCGGTGATGCCGGGCATGTTCACGTCACAGAGCACGCAGGTGCGGACGCACGGTCGGCATCGCATTGAGCGCCTCCTGGCCATCGTTGCAGACGTCGACGCTGTACCCTTCCTTCACGAGCAGGCGCCGAAGCACTTCGGCCACCGCCGGCTCGTCATCCACGACCAGCACGCGCGTGGTCGAGCGCCGCGCGTCTGCCTGAGCAGTGTGCCATGTTCCATCACCGCTGAACGACGCCGAGCGGACGAACCCGCCGGCCTGCTCAGCATACCCGAGATGGAACCGCTCGTAGACGGTCAGATGGCGCGATCCGATCGCCTTCGCACCTGACCAGCCTCCGCTAAAGCTGGCTACGGCGGTCCGCCGAAGCCTTGGCGAAGGCGGAAGCGTCGTGAGCCATCGGGCGTCGTGTCAACAGCGTGATTCCCGTGGCGGTCGAGCACTGCAAATCTCAGTGCGCGAGGTTCTTCGCGAGGAGCGATCCGGACCGGGCGCCGGCCACCGCCCGACGCCGGTGCTCGGCGCGCGACCGTCCCGTCCTTCATCAAGGAGGCGGCGAACTCCATCTCGGGGTTCGTCCCGGCCATGCGCGATCGCCTTCACGACCATGGCATAGCCGTCGACGCCACCCGGCTCGGACCGCAGGGTCCACTTCGCTCGCTCAGCCGCGGCTCAGCATGTCCCACTTGTAGATGTGGCTGGCCTGGCGGTACGACTCCACCAGGTAGCCGGCGTCGAACCAGGCGAGCGCGTCGCGGGAGCCGCCGGCCTCGGCGCGCTTCATCAGCGCGCTCATGAGCTCGGCCGCCGCCTTCCGGTCCCGCGCGGCGTAGATCGTCGCGCGCCGCAGATTCTCCATGCGGGCAAGAATCGGCGCGTCGGCGCGTCAAGGAGCGCGACGGTGTCGGCGGTGAGGCGGCTGACGTCGTACGAACGGTCGGGCGTGTCCCAACCCTGACCCCGGCCCCAAGAGAAGCGAGTGCCGCGTAGCCGGCATCAAAGGCATGACAGATGAGCGGTGGCCCGGCCTCGGCGGCGACGGCGACCGAGAACAGGAATCCGAGGGCGGCGAGCGTTCGGTGAGTGAATCGACGTGCATTCGACATGTGTGAACCTCCTGAACAGGTCAGACGGAGAACCAGCCCCGAGTGTCGCAGCCAAATGACCGGTCTGTCAGTGAGTTGCGGTGAGTGTAACGGTTACTAACCTCACCCGGCGAGCGCGCCGGCGGCCAGAATCTGGTCCATACTGGAGTCTTCCGGAGCAGGACCCCGTGGAACCGTCAGCCGACGAGATTCGCCTCCAGCTCGATCGCCTCCTCGCGAGCGATGGCTTCGCCAACGCCGATCGGATGAGCGGGTTCCTCCGCTACGTCGTCGAACGCGCGCTGGCGGGAGAGAGCGATCAGGTCAAGGAGTACGTGATTGGCGTCGCCGTGTTCGGACGCGACGAGCAGTACGACCCGCGGCTCGATTCCATCGTCCGGGTCGAGGCGCGGCGGCTGCGGACCAAGCTCGACGAGTACTACGCGGGCGACGGCCGGCCACGACCCGATCGTCATCGAGATGCGGCGTGGCGCGCTACGTCCCGGCCTTCTCACGGCGGGCTCGTGCCGGTGCCGGAACTGCGGCAGCGCCGCTCGGCCATCGATCGCCCGGCGCGTCACGACGCGGTGGCACCCGGGCTCGTCGCGCTCGGCGCCGCACTCCTGGTCGTGCTTCCGCTGGCCTTCACCGTCGTGGCGCACCGGGCTGGTGACGTCGGTCGGCAGTGCGACCCCGATGGTCACGATCGCGGTGCTGCCCTTCGCCGAGTATTCGAACGACCAGGCCGACGCGCTCCTGGCGGCGAGACTCACCGATAGCGTGACCGGCGAGCTGGCGCGCAATCCGCATGCTCGGCGTCGTGTCGCACACGAGCGCCCTGCAGTTTGCCGGCGCCCGCCGGCCGCTGCGCGAGATCGCGCAGGCGCTGAACGCCGAGCTCGATCCTCGAAGGCAGCGTGCACGTGGACGGCGAACGGCTGCGCGTCGAGGCACGACTCGTCGACGCGGTGAAGGATCGCAAGATCTGGGTCGACGACTTCGCCGGGACCCTCTCCGACATCCCGGATCTGTCGCGCCGCATCGCGACGGCGGTCGGTCCGATCGGCCGAACAGTCGCGAAGCCGCTAGTGCGAGCCCACAGACGAGAAGCTCGTCTCATAAACGACACCCTTCACGATGGTCCCGAGGACGCGAAGACCGCGAAGAATCCTGCCTGACCAAGAGTCTCATCGTGAGCTTCGTGATCTTCGGGCGCATCGTGTTGGGCCGTGGTGCCGTACGGCTGAGCTTCTTACTGCTGCTGTTGTTGCTGCTGGGCCAGGTCGGGCCGTGGCAGCGACGATGGGACCTCGCGCGAGACCCACGGCATGTGTGTCGGCACTTCGTGCGCGGTCATCGACTGGCTCTGGCCGGTGGTCCCGACGCGAACGGCGACCGACAGCTCGCTGCGCGCCGCGCTCGACCCCTTGAAGACGCCCCTGCGTCGGCGGCACGTCGGCGTAGTCGCGGCCGACGGCCACGCGGATGTGGCGATGGTCGGCCACGAGGTTGTTGGTCGGATCGAAGCCCACCCATCCCAGATTCGGGCAGCCACGCCTCGCCCCAGGCATGCGTCGAGCCGTCCGGCGATCGCACGTCGCCGTCGGGCTGGTGGAACAGGTACCCGCTCACGTAGCGGCACGGGATACCGAGCTGCCGCACGAGCGCGATCATGATGTGGGTGAAGTCCTGGCACACGCCCTTCCGTGACTCGAGCGCGTCGTCGATCGGCGAGTCGACGCGCGTGCTCTTCGGGCTGTAGGTCAGCCGGTCGAACAGCTCCGCGTTGATCCGCCGCACGGTCGCGAGCGGATCCTCGGCCGCGTCAGATCGATCTCGCGGGCGAAAGTCCTCCAGCCGCGCGGTCGGCCGCGCAAACGGACTCGGATGGAGCACATCCCAGAAGGCGCCCGACGCGGTGGCGGCGTCGAGGCGCTCCCACCCCCCGGCGCCGAGCGCCGCAGGCACCGGCGCCGGCGGCCCGCACTCGACGAGCGCGTCGGCGACGACGGTCAGTCGCGACAGGCGCCCGGGAATATTGAAGTGATGGACGATGTTGCCGTCGTGATCCTGATACATGCGCACGCGCGCGATCGGAGTCGTGCTCAGGTTGAAGCGCACGCAGCGCTGCGCGCCCTCGCTGCGCGGCTGCACGCGCGCCTCCATCACGCTCTCGGTGATGGGCGAATCGTAAATGAAGCGCGTCACATGCCGGATGGTGTACTGCACTTGTCTCATCCGGGGGACTTCGTCCCCCGGACCCCCTTACACGCTCGCTCGCGGGGCCCCGACGCCCCGCTCCGCTCGCGTGGCTCACTCGCTCCGCTCGTTCGCGCTGTTTATGAGATGCTCTTTCGTCTGCTCTTCCAAAGCTCTTCCGGCCAAGCCGGAAGCTACATCGCCTACATCGAACCTCGTGGCTTCCGCCTTTCAGCCGGAAGGAACCTGCATCTACGCCGGCAACGCCGACTCGATCGGATACCTAATGTAACTCTGATAGGCCGCCGCGTGGATCTGCGCGCAGTAGCGGCCGACCGCCTCGAGATAGGCGTGCGGATCCTCGCTCAGGATCTCGTCCACCTGTCCGTAGTCGAGCGACGCGTGCAGCCGGCCGGCGAGCCGCTCGGCGCGGCCGTCGTTGGTCCGGCCGGCGAGCTGTGCGACGGCGCGCAGCGCCGACTCCACGCGCGCCGCCGAGAACCGCACCGAGCGCGGGAAGTCCTGATTGAGGAGCAGGAACTCGGCGACGAGCTCCGGCCGGAGGTGCGCCGTGTAGCAGCGGCAATACGCCTCGAGCGCCGCGCACGATCGCAGCAGTCCCACCCACTCGCCGTGCGTCGGCGGCAGCCGCACGTCCTCGCGGAAGTACAGATCGACGAGCGCCGCGGTCGCGCCGGCGCGTTCCAGATACCGGCCGGCCTGCAGGTACTGCCAGCCTTCGCCGTACGACATCGTCGCGTCCGTCACGCCGGCGAACAGGTGCACGCCTTCGATCGCCATGCGGCAGATGTAATGCGGCCGGCTCGACCACGTCCCCTCGGTGCGCGCCTGCTTCAGACGGAGGAAGAGCGCGTTGAGCTGCTCCCACATGTCCGAGTTGATCTCTTCGCGCACCTGGCGTGCGTTCTCCCGCGCCGCCGTCACGCAGGCGAGCACCGAGTCGGGATAGTCGAGGTCGAAGACGAGCGCATCGATGAGGGCCGCCGGACTCGTCGGCGTCTCGGCGAGCGGCGTCAGCCTGAGGGCGGCAAACAGCCGGTCGAAGTCCCAGCCGTCGCCGCTCGACCGGCGGTCCAGCCCGAGGTCGAGGCGGACGTCCATCAGCCGCGCGGTGTGCTCCGCGCGTTCGAGGTACCGGCTCATCCAGTAGAGAGCGTCAGCGACGCGTGATAGCAGCATGTCGTAGCCACCGAGGTCGGTTCGTGCACCGCCTCTACTCCTCGAGCACCCAGGTGTCCTTGCTGCCTCCACCCTGCGACGAGTTGACGACGAGCGATCCTTTCTTGAGCGCCACGCGCGTCAGCCCGCCCGGGACGACGGTGACCGTCTCGCCGTAGAGCACGTACGGTCGAAGGTCGACGTGGCGCGGCTGGACCCGCTCGTTGATGAAGCAGGGCGACTGCGACAGCGCCAGCGTCGGCTGGGCGATGAAGTTGCGCGGCTCGGCCAGGATCTTGGCGCGGAACTCCTCACGCTCGCGCGCCGTGCTGTGCGGGCCCACCAGCATGCCGTAGCCGCCCGACTCCCCCACCGCCTTGACCACCAGCGAATCGAGGTGCTCGAGCACGTAGCGGCGGTCGTCGGGATTGGACAGCAGATACGTGTCGACGTTGTCGAGGATCGGATCTTCGGACAGATAGAAGCGGATGATTGCCGGAATGTAGGCGTAGAGCGCCTTGTCGTCGGCGATCCCGGTGCCGATGGCATTGGCGAGCGACACCGTGCCGGCGCGATAGGCATTGAGGAGACCCGCCACGCCCAGGTGCGAGTCGCGCCTGAACGCAAGCGGATCGAGAAAATCGTCGTCCACGCGACGATAGATCACGTCGACGCGGCGGAGCCCGGCGGTCGTGCGCATGTAGACGACGTTGTCGTGGACCAGGAGGTCGCGGCCTTCGACGAGCGCCACGCCCATCTCGCGCGCCAGGAACGCGTGCTCGAAGTACGCCGAGTTGCCGACACCGGGCGTCAAGACGACGAAGGTCGGGTCCGCGACGTGCGGAGGCGCGAGCGCGCGCAGTGTCGCCAGCAGCGCCTGGCCGTACTGGGCGATCGGGCTGACCTGATACCGATCGAAGAGCCCCGGCATCACCCGCTTGGTCACCTCGCGGTTGGCGAGCATGTAGGAGACGCCGCTCGGCACGCGCAGGTTGTCCTCGAGCACGACGAACCGGCCGTCCTCGAGCCGGACCAGGTCGCTCCCGCCAACCGAGACGTAGATGTCGCGATGGACCCGGACGCCGCGCATCTCGCGCCGGAAGTGCCGGCAGCTGTAGAGCAGATCGCGGGGGACCACGCCTTCGGCCAGAATCCGGCCCTCGTGATAGACGTCCTTGAGGAACAGGTTAATCGCGGTCAGGCGCTGCGTGAGCCCGCTGGCCAGCGTGCGCCATTCGGCCGCGGTGATGATCCGGGGCAGCAGGTCGAAGGGAAAGATCCGCTCCGTCCCCTCCTCGTCGCCGTAGACGGTGAACGTAATGCCCTGAGTGAGAAAGGCCTTGTCCGCCTCGACCTGGCGCAGCCCGAGCTCGCCGGCCGAGGAGGCCCGCAGCTCGTCGAAGAGCGGTCCGTACGGCGCGCGGGCGCCGGATGTGTCGAACATCTCGTCGTAGCCCATCCCGGCGTCGTAGCTGGAAAACAGCTCGCCCGCTGAGGACATCGACTGGCGTGAGGGCGTCATGGCGCGCATGGTAGCAGGTGCGGCTCGTTTCAGACACAAATGTAGGCACGCGTACGGACGCCGACGGTTGTGTCGGTCCGCCCTCGCGGCGCGTTCCGGTGATGCCGCTACCCGTCGATCCGCGCGACGGCCCCGGACGCCGTCCGCTGCAGGAATTCGCACCGGATCAAGGCGTCCACGACCGCTTCGCACGACCGCAGGTCCAGGCCCCAGAGCCGCGCGGCCTGCGCCATCGTCAGCCGCAGGCCCGGCATCTCGAGGAACTCGGAGCGCACGCGCTCCACCAGTTTCTCGAATTCTAACGCCTGAAGGTCAATTGGCAACATGGGCCGCGCGGTCATTTCGATCGGCGCTGGCGATAGCAAGACGTGATCCGAGCCGAGGTGTGCGACAATCCGGCGCGTTTCCCGTCATCGGCGTGGCGGGACATCACTCTGCCGCTGTCGGTGGCCGCTGAACGGCGCATTTGTGTACGGGCTCGTCGGACGATCCTACAAATATGTCCAGAATCAGCGGGCTGCACCGAATCACGGCCGCGCGAACTGGCTGGGAAAACGTCAGGGAGCTCAGCCAGGCGGGGCAGCATTCTTGCTCTCGGGGTGAGAGTTTTGTTCTGGTATGCAACTTTTCCTCGCCTTCGCCAGGGCTACGGCGAAACCTCGCTGAAGCTCGGAGCGCGCAGGCGGGCTTCGGAGGGTCGGTGAGCATCAGAGATGTGGCGGCACGCAACGAGGATTCAGCGCTCTGGACGCTCGAGGAAATCGGCCGGCTCGTGTCGGCGAGCGGGAATGCGGCCGAGACCCTCAACAACATCGTCCACCTGATCCAGCGACGATTCGAAACGGACGTCTGCTCCGTCTATCTCCTCGAACCCGACCGTGCCAACCTGGTGCTCGCGGCGACGGTCGGCTTGCGCGCCGAAAGCGTCGGGCGGGTCAGGATGCGGCTGACGGAAGGACTCGCGGGTCTGGTCGCCGAGCGACTCCGGCCGCAATTCGTTGCCGACGCCGCCACGCACCCTCGCTTCAAGTATTTTCCCGAAGCGGGTGAGGACACGTATCGCTCATTTCTGGGAGTTCCGATCGTCGAGCGCGGCCTGCTGCAGGGAGTGCTCGTCGTCCAGACCATCGAAGCCAGGACGTTCGGGGCCGAGGACATGCGGCTGCTGACGATGGCCGGCGCGCAGCTGGCGCCGATCGTCACCGAAGCGCGAACCCTCGGACAGTTCGTCGCGCCTGCCCACCAGCGACTGGGCGCGCTGGCGCAGAATCTCTGGTGGAGCTGGGATCCCGACACGACCAGCCTGTTTCGCGAGATCGATCCCGTGCTCTGGCGCACGCTCGACAACAACCCCGTGGCGCTGCTCCAGCAGATCCCGATCGACAAGCTCGAGGAGCGGGCGTCACAGCTGGCGCTCCACAGCCGGATCAACTACGCCTACCGCCGGCTGCAGGAGTACCTCAACTCGAAGCACACCTGGGGCGCCCGTCACGCGGGCGTGCTCTGGGCGCGGCCGGTCGCGTACTTCTCCGCCGAGTTCGGCATCCACGAATCGCTGCCCATCTACTCGGGGGGCCTCGGCATTCTGGCAGGCGACCACATCAAGAGCGCGTCGGATCTCGGGATCCCGCTCGTCGGCGTCGGCCTGTACTACGACCAGGGCTACTTCCGGCAACGCCTCGATCGCGACGGGTGGCAGCACGAGGACTACATCGACGTCGATCACCGGTCACTCCCGATGCGGCCGGCGCTCAGCCAGGGCGCGCCGGTGACGATCTCGGTCGAAACACGGACCGGGTCGATCTCGGCGCGCGTGTGGCAGTTGTCGGTCGGCCGCAACACGCTGCTCCTCCTCGATTCGAACGTCGAGGGTAACCTGCCCGAAG
This sequence comes from uncultured Acidobacteriota bacterium, assembly GCA_963776315.1. Lineage (GTDB taxonomy): Bacteria > Acidobacteriota > Vicinamibacteria > Vicinamibacterales > 2-12-FULL-66-21 > DATBJJ01. Next base: position 250,604 of record CAVZMJ010000012.1, on the reverse strand, counting down.
ATCGGGAGCTGACCTCGCGGCTCTATGGCGGCGACGATCGTGTCCGCATCCGGCAGGAGCTGCTCCTCGGCGTCGGCGGCGTGCGCGCGCTCGCCGCACTCGGCATCGCGCCGGGTGTACTGCACCTCAACGAGGGGCACAGCGCCTTTGCGCCGCTCGAGGTCGTGCGTCAGCGCATGGTGGTCGAGGGCGTCGACGCCTGGGAAGCCCTGCGCCGGGTGGCCGCGCAGGTGGTGTTCACGACCCATACGCCGGTGCCTGCCGGGCACGACCGCTTCAGCCCCGCGCTCGTCGACGAGCACCTCGGCCCCCTCCGCGAATCGCTCGGCGTCGACCGTGAGCGCTTCCTCGGCCTCGGCCGCGTCAACCCGCACGACGGCAACGAGAGCTTCTGCATGACGGTGCTCGCGCTCAAGTCGTGTCACCGCGCCAACGCAGTCTCCTCGCTGCACGGCCAGGTCTCGCGTGCGATGTGGAGCCCGCTCTACCCCGATCGCACGGAGGATCGCGTGCCGATCGGCCACATCACCAACGGCGTCCACGTGCCGACCTGGCTCGCGCCGCAGATGCGCCAGGTGTACGACCGCCACCTCGGCCCCGACTGGACGGGACGGGCGAGCGACGCCGCTCTCTGGGATCGCATCGACGCCATCGACGACGGTGAGCTCTGGGAAACGCACCAGACGCTGAAAGTGCAGCTGATCGATACGGTGCGGCGCCGTACCGCCCAGCAGGCGGAGCGCCGGGGTGAGCCCAGCGAGATCGTCGCCCCGATGCGGCGGGCCCTGAGCTTCGACGCCCTCACGATCGGCTTCGCGCGCCGGTTCGCCACCTACAAGCGAGCCACATTGATGCTGCGCGACATCGAGGCGTTCGCCGCGCTCGTCAACAATCCGACGATGCCCATCCAGTTCGTCTTCGCGGGCAAGTCACACCCGCACGACGGGCCCGGCAAGGCGCTGCTCCGGGAGATTGCGCAGCTCGCCCGGGACCCGCGGTTCGCCGGCAAGCTCGTCTTCGTCGAAGACTACGACATCAATGTCGGCCGGCACCTGGTGCAGGGTGTCGACGTGTGGATCAACAATCCCCGCCGGCCGCTCGAGGCCTGCGGCACGAGCGGCCAGAAAATCGTGCTCAACGGCGGCTTGAACCTGTCGATTCTCGATGGCTGGTGGGCGGAAGCCTACGACGGCGTCAACGGCTTCGCGATCGACATGGGGGAGACGCACACCTCGACAGACGTCCACGACGCCCGTGACGGCGATGCCCTGCTCCAGGTCCTGCGCGACGTGGTCGTGCCGCTCTATTACAACCGCGACCGTGACGGCCTGCCGCGCGAGTGGATCGCGCGCGTCAAGCGCGCCATCCGCACGCTCGGCTGGCGCTTCAGCGCCGACCGCATGGTCAAGGACTACCTGCTCAAGACCTACATCCCGGCGGCGGGCGGAACGAGCAGCGATGTGAGCCGGACCTGACGGCTACTGAACCTCGAAGGTGAGGTACTCAACGGCTCACGCAACCGTAGGCGCGCCGAAGTGCTGCTGCACGACGAGCGTGACAGCGCCACGCAGCCTCGGCTGGGTCGACGGATCGGTCGGTACGATGCGTGTCTCGACGTGCGGGAGCGTCCGTTTCTTCACTTCCTCGAGCACGATCGGGCCGAGGCGATCCCAGGCCGCGGTCATCTCGCCGATCATCACGATGACCTGAGGCGCGAGGCCGATGGCGAGCCCCGCGAGACCGAACCCGAGAAAGCGCGCCATGCGCTCGAGCGCCTGCACAGCCCGCCGATCCCCGTGATCGGCAAAGCGCAGCAGATCTTCGAAGCGAGGGATGTCGCCGACCGCCGAGCTCGGCCCGTGGACGTAGTGTTGAACGGCGGCGGAGTTCGAGGCGTAGCGCTCCCAGCATCCCCGTTTGCCGCACGGACAGGGCGGCCCCTGCTCGTCGATGGTGACGTGACCGAACTCTCCGGCCATGGCATGCCCACCGTGCACGAGCTGCCCGTTCACGAGCATGCCCACCCCGATTCCTTCGGACACGGTCACCGCAAGCAGGTGCCGGATGTCCTCGGCGTGCCGGCCGAACCACAGCTCCGCCAGCGCACACGCGTTCGCCGCGTTCTCGACCACGACCGGCAATCCGACGGCCGCTTCGATGAGCGACGCAGGGCGACGTCACCCCACCCGAGGTTCGGCGCGAAGACGAGTCGGCCGGAGGGGCAGACACGTCCCGGCAGGCTGATCCCCACGCCCTCGCACACGACCTGCGGGTGCGCGCGCCGCATGGCGGTCACGGCACGGGCCAGCTTTCGCACGAACGCCTCGGGCGTATGCGGAGTGGGCCACGACGACTGCTCCGCGAACCGGGCATCGATGCCGGCGAGACCGACAGTCGTCGTCTCCGGTCGCAGCTCCACGGCGATGATGCCGGCGCGCTCGACATTGAGGTGCAGGAACCGCGGGCGCCGGCCGCGCCGCGTGGCGCCGACGGCACCCTCGGTCACCCAGCCCTCATCGATCAACTGGTCGACGATGGCCGAGACCGTGCTGCGTTGCAGGCCGGACCGTCGCGCCAGATCCGCGCGGGACATCGGGGTGTGGCGTCGAATGAAGTTGAGCGCGATGCGACGGTTGATCTGGCGGGCCGTCTCGCTCGTGGCGACCTGGAAGTTGGTGAGGTCGATCTTCCGCATCATCTTTTGTTCGCGTCACGAACGATAGTAACGCCATAGCAGTTTGTCAATAATCAACACATGCGTTCTACAGTTCATACAGCAAACTAAAGGACCCGCCTTTCTCGCACTTGCCACCTGCCGGCGTCTCACTATAGGCTGTCGCTGTCACCTCCTGCAGAGCTTGTTGGTCTCTCACTTTGGAGTGTTCATGAAGCGCGCGCTCACAGCAGTCACGCTGGTCCTGCTCAGTGCGATCCCTGCGGCCGCCCAAACCAAGGGCCGAATCAGCGTTGGCGGAACAGTTACATTCGTTCAGCCCACCGACAGCGAAGTGGGGTCGCTCGTGGGCTTCGGGGGGCTCGTCAGACTCAATCCCAAGAAGGGGTGGGGCATCGCCGGCGGTCTGAGCTGGTTCCGCGCGGACATCGACAACCCGACTACTGGCGATCCCTTCGCCAAGCTGCGCGTGCGTCCGCTCATGGGCGGCGTCTCGTACACCATAGGTGAGCAGCCCGTGCTCGTCAGCTTCTCGATCGTGGCCGGGCCGTCGTTCAACGATCTCGACTTTGACGACGATTTCCTCAACACGCTGCCTGCCGGACCGAAGCCCGACCTCGACATCAAGAACAGTTTCGCGGTGCGCCCCGGGGTCGGTGTCACCTGGACCATTGCGTCGCGCGTGGCGATCGTTGGCTTTGCCGGATACTCTTTCAACCGTCCTGACATCGTCTATCGAGACGTCGCCAATGTGGAGTTCCGCAACCAATGGAAGGCCGACGCGATCCTCCTGAGCGTGGGCGCCGTCTACTCACTCTTCTGAGGCGGCGCGCGTGAAGGCCGTCGTCCTGGCCCGAGGCAAGGGTACGAGGATGCGGCGCGCGGATGGAACGGCTGCCGCCGATGCCGCGCAGACGAGAATCGCCGACGCCGGGCTCAAGGCGATGATCCCGTTCGGCCGGCCGTTTCTCGACTACATCCTGAGCGCGCTCGCCGACGCCGGATGCCCGGACGTCTGCCTGATCATCGGACCCGAACACGACGTCGTCCGCGAGTACTGACGAGCGCACCCACCCTCCCCAACGGGTGCGCGTCTCTTTTGCGGTCCAGGCGGAGGCGCGCGGCACGGCCGACGCCGTCCTGTCGGCGGAGGCATTTGCCGGGGACGCCCCGTTCCTCGTCCTCAACTCAGACAACTACTACCCCATCGATGTGCTGGGCGCGCTCGTCGCCCTCGGTGGCCCGGGCTTGCCAGCATTCCGCCGATCGACGCTTCTCGAGCGGAGTAACATCGATCCGGGCCGCGTCCGGAGCTACGCCCTCCTGACGATCGACGACATGGGCACCCTCGTGGATATTGTCGAGAAGCCGGATCCTGGGACCTACGCCAGCTATGGTGACGACGTCAGGGTCAGCATGAACTGCTGGCGCTTCGGGCCATCCATCTTCAAGGCCTGCCGCAGCATCGAGCCGTCGGCGCGCGGTGAGCTCGAGCTGCCCAATGCCGTGCGCTACGCGGTACGAGTGATGGGCGAGCGGTTTCGCGCGATTCCGGTAGACGCTGGCGTGCTCGACCTCTCGCGCCGCGAAGACATCGCCGAGGTCGAGCAGCGATTGTCAGGCGTCGAGGCGCGCCCCTGAGAGGATCGCGGCGTCATCATGATTGCGCCTGACCCGCGACGAACACTCGAAGAGGCCGGCCTCGGCGGAGCGGCGGCGAGCGACCGCGCTGAGAGACTCGCCAGGCTGATGGCAACGCTCGCGCTCGAGCGCAAAGACGCGGAGGCGTGGGACGCGTGGTACGTGCCCGGCCGCATCGAAGTGCTCGGCAAGCACACCGACTACGGCGGCGGCCGCAGCCTCATCTGCGCCGCCGAACGCGGCTTCGACGTCGTTTCCGCGCCACGCACAGACGCACGCCTCACGCTGACCGATCTCGGCCGGGGCGTCTCGCTGGTGCTCGACGCCGACGGACCGTGGCCCGACGTCAGTTGGGCGACTTACCCGCTGACCGTATTGCGCCGGCTGTCGCTCAATTTTCCGGAGAGGACCCGCGGCCTCGATCTGGTGTTCGAAAGCGATCTTTCGTCGGCCGCCGGCATGAGCAGCTCGAGCGCGCTCATGATTGCGGTGCTGCTGGCCCTGGTGCGCGCGAATCGCCTCGAGAGTACCGCGGCGTGGAGCGAGAACATTCACAACTCCACCGAGGACCTCGCCGCGTACGCGGCTACCATCGAGAACGGCCGTTCGTTCCGCGGACTCTCGGGCGAAGGCGGCGTCGGCACCGAAGGCGGGAGCGAGGATCATACGGCGATCCTCTGCAGCGAACCCTCGCGCCTGGGTCAGTACGCCTTCTGCCCGACACGGCGCGAGCGGTCGATTGCCTTCCCGCCCGGGCTGGTCTTTGCAATCGGCGTCAGCGGCGTGGCCGCGCGCAAGACGGGCCAGGCGCGCGACGACTACAACCGCGCGTCCCGCAACGCCGCACGCGTGCTCGAGCAGTGGCAGGCGGCCACCGGCCGGCATGACGAGTCGCTCGCTGCTGCGGTCGCATCAGCGAACGATGCGCCCGGCCACCTCCGCCAGCTGCTCGACGGCGATCAGGAGCTCGTCGATCGATTCGATCAGTTCCTCGAGGAGAGTACGCGGCTCGTGCCCGACGCCGCGGGTCAGCTCGAGGCCGGCGACCTCGCCGGATTCGGCCGCTCCGTGGCTCGTTCGCAGGAGCTTGCCGAAGACCTGCTGCGGAACCAGGTGCCCGAGACCGTGGCGCTCGTCCGAGCTGCATGCGACCACGGCGCATTAGCGGCCTCGGCGTTCGGCGCGGGATTCGGCGGCAGCGTGTGGGCGCTCGTCGACCAGGCGAACGCCCACGCCTTCCTCGACCGGTGGCAGAATGCGTATCGCACGGCCTGCCCCGCGGCCGCGGCCCGCTCGCGGTTTTTCCTGACAAGGCCGGGGCCGGCGGTCGTTCGGTTGAGTGCGGATCTGATTGCTTTGGACGGAGGTGACGGAGGCAACGGGTTCAACACGAAGGACCGAAGTGACCGAAGACGAACCGAGGCCGTCACGCTGCACTGCTTGCGCGCCGGCCAGCGGCCGGCGCTGGAGTCGGCTCGGAGCACTGAGAATCGCAAGCACTGCTGGATTTCTGGTGTGCTTGTGATTCTCAGTACTCCGAGCCGACTCCGCCGCGCGTAGCGCGGCGCAAGCAGTTCTGTGTGCTGCTGACTACCCGGGTTCTCTCGGTTCGTCTTCGTTCACTTCGTTCCTTCGTGTTGAACCCGTTACCTTCGTCTCCTCGACGCGGTCGAACAATCGAGGACGATGAGGGCAACACGTCCATGTCTGTCGAACGTTCCTCCAGATCGCGGGGGCCCTCGTCAGCACATACGCAACGGGAACGGCTGCGCACGGCTCACCAGTTCCGACGCAAGCGGCGGGAACTCCGACACCTGGCTTCGCGGCGCCGCCGATCCCGGACGTTCGGATCGGATTGTCGGGGTCGGCGGACAGGCCGGGTCGCACGTGGGCAACCAGCTCCGTGGACTTTCCGGACTTCACGCGCGCACGGTGGCAGTCGCCGCTGCCCGCTGGGCATCGTGCGCGCGTAACGATCAGCTCGCGGGGCTCGCGCGCAGCGCCGTAACGGGTGAGCTGTATCGAGTTTGCACGAAGCACTCGCCCGCGGGCGGTCGATCGTGTGTGTTTTGCCGCCCCGGGTCCTGCCGTCCCCGCTGGCAGTCGTAAGACCTACATCATCTGCGCGCAACCTCCGGAAAAGCTGAGTCTCACCCAACGCGTTTCACCTACAATTCCCGTCGGGCACCTCGATTGCTGTGTGGTGCGCATCACCACTGCGAACTGAAACGATCGAGGGGGGGACTGCGCGATGACGCGGAGATTCTGCACGTTTGCTGCTGTGCTCGTCACAATCGTCACCAGTCTGGTCGCCTACACGTGGGCACAGGCACCGGCTGGTGGCTTCGAACAATTCTGGGGACCGAACTACACCTCTCCAACCGCCGCGGTGGCCGCGCGACGCTCGAACCCGCCGCCGGACCCTGGAGACGTCGACGCGATGCGCCACTGGAACCACATCGCGATCGATTCGAGCGGGCTCGATCACACGCCAGTCCCGCAGGGCGACCCGCGCGTGTTCGGCGAACAGCTCGGACCGGGCCGCTCGAGCCGCGCGATGGCCATCGTCCACATCGCGATGTTCGACGCCGTCAACGCGATCGCGAAGCGGTATCGGAGCTACACCGGGATCACCGACGCGGCGCCAGGCGCCTCCATGGACGCCGCCATCGCCCAGGCCGCGCACGATGCGCTTGTCGCGATGTACCCATCGCAGAAGGACCACTGCGACGGCCTGCTCGCCGAGGAGCTCGCGAAGATCGACGACGGTCGCGGCAAAGCCGATGGCATCCGCGTCGGGCAGCGCGCGGCGCGCGCGATTCTGCGGCGCCGGGCCAATGATGGCTCGTCGCAAACCAACCCGATCCTCGGCACCGAGTTCATCACCAGCGACCAGCCGGGCAAATGGCGGCAAGATCCTATCAGCCAAGTCCCGATTGCTCTCGGCGCCCACTGGGGCGACGTCGAACCATTCGTCGTGCCGGACGTCACGCGGTTCAGGGTCCCGCCACCGCCGGCGCTAACCAGCCGTGCATACGCGGAGGCGTACAACGAGGTCAAACGCCTCGGTGGAGACGGCGTGACCACGCGGACCACGCGTACGGAGGATCAGACGAACGCCGGAATATACTGGGCCTACGACGGCACACCCAGTCTGTGCGCGCCACCGCGGCTCTACAACCAGATCGCCGTCGCCATCGCCGATCAGATGGGAACCGACGTCGTCGACCTTGCGCGGCTGCTCGCCCTCGTCAATACGGCGATGTCGGATGCCGGTGTGGCCAGCTGGGAGTCGAAGTACTACTATCAGTTCTGGCGTCCGGTCACAGGCATCCGCGAAGCGGACCGCGGCACGGGCCCGACGGGCCGGGGGGACGGCAACCCGCTCACGGACGGCGACCCGACGTTCTCGCCACTTGGGGCGCCGGCCAGCAATCTCCAGGGACCGAACTTCACGCCGCCGTTTCCCGCGTATCCATCAGGGCACGCGGTGTTCGGGGCCGCGCTCTTCCAGACCCTCCGCAGTTTCTACCGGACCGACGACATCGCCTTCACGTTCACGTCCGACGAGCTCAACGGGGTGACCCTGGACAACAAGGGGAACCAGCGGCCGCTTCTCCCGCGCACGTTCTCGTCGCTCTCGCAGGCGGAAGAAGAGAACGGCCAGAGCCGCATCTATCTCGGGATTCACTGGTCGTTCGACAAGACGGAAGGGATCGCCCAGGGCCGGCGCATCGCCAGCTACGTGTTCCGAAACGCCTTCGGGCCGCGGCGGTAGCGGCGGTCGGCTTGAACGGCGGCGGTGACGAAACTTTGCCGCCGGCGTTGCGTAGAAATGAACATGCTCATCAGCACGACGACGGTTCTCGAGGGGAAGCCTGTCAGCCGCTATCTGGGCGTGGTCACAGGCGAAGCCATCATCGGCGCCAACATCTTCCGCGACATGTTCGCGGTCGTCCGCGACGTCGTCGGCGGGCGCTCCGCGACCTATGAGAAGGCGCTCGCCGAAGCACGGGACATCGCGCTGACGGAAATGCAGCAGCGCGCGGAGGCGCTTGGCGCGAACGCGGTCATCGGGGTAGACCTCGACTACGAAGTGCTCGGCCAGGCAAACGGGATGTTGATGGTCTCATGCAGCGGCACGGCGGTCATCTGCTGACGCGGGTCACGACGCGTGCCGCGCAACGACCGGTGTGCCGCCTACTTCGGCTTCCCGACCATCGGCACGAACCTGACGGGCAGCGTGTGCAAGGTCTCGAGCCCCCGGTCGGTTCGTCGCAGAATCCTCAGCTCCTGATCGACCGTGCCGACGGGGATGGCCATGAGACCGCCGACGCGTAGCTGCTCGACCAGCGGGCCCGGCACAGCGTCCGGCGCGGCGGTCACCATCACCCGATCGTACGGTGCATGCTCGGGCCATCCGAGATAGCCGTTTCCCGTCTTGAGCCGCACGTTCTTGTAGCCGAGCTCGTCGAGCGTCTTTCGCGCTCGGTCCGACAGGGCCGCGACGATCTCGATCGTGTAGACCTCCCGTGCCAGCTCGGCCAGAATCGCCGCCTGATACCCGGATCCCGTGCCGATTTCGAGCACGCGGTGATGGGGCTCGACCTCGAGCGCCTGACTCATGAAGCCGACGATGTAGGGCTGGGAAATGGTCTGGCCATGCCCGATCGGCAGGGGAAAATCACCGTAGGCGTCCACTCGAACGGCGTCGGGAACGAACAGATGCCGCGGCACGCGCGACATCGCGTCGAGCACACGAGGGTTCACGACATCGCGTCCCCGTAGCTGATCGCGCACCATGGCTGCCCGGGCTGAAGCCCAGTCGGGCTCGCGCCGCTGCCGGCCATCCGGCTGGCACGAGGCAACGACCAGCGTCAGGGCAACACCAACCGCTCTTCCGATGCCCACCTGGCCACTCTAACAAAAGGGGGGCACTTCAGCCATGAACCTGCGCTTGCAGGAGTGACTTCCTCTACGATTCCCGCAACGCGACGATCGGATCGACTCGTGCGGCTCGACGTGCAGGCAGCCAGCTTGCGAGCAGTGCCGCCCCGGCAAGGATCGCTGCCGCCGCGCCGACGCTCGACGCATCGAGCGGCCCGATGCCGTAGAGCTGGTACTGCAGGGCGTGACCCACCCAAGCCGACAGGGCCAGACCGCAGAGGACTCCGACCAGGGCAAGGACGACACCTTCCTTCAACACGAGCGACCGCACGTCGGTGGTCCGAGCGCCGAGGGCAATGCGTACGCCAATCTCACGCGTCCGCCGACCGACGAGGAACGCCATCGTCGAGTAGATTCCGGCCGTCGCGAGCAGGAGCGCGACGAGCGCCAGCGTCAATCCGATCGCCATCGACATCCGCTCGTCGGCGACGTTGCGCTCGATCTGATCGAGCAGTGTGTGCGCGCGTGTCACCGGCACCGCGATGTCCACGGCCCCGACGACACGTCTGAACTCGGCGATCCTCGCCGAAGGATCTCCGGCCGTTCGGACGTGCAGCACGCCTTCGCTCGTCGGCCACTGCGCGAGCGGAACGTAAAACGTTGGCGTCGCCGCCTCGCGCACCATGCGATAGTGCACGTCAGGCACGACGCCGACGACCTCCACGGTGAACGGTCCGCGCGAGCTGAAGCCTAGCAGACGTCCGACGGCGCGGCCTCCGGGCCAGAACCGGCGCGCCATGGTCTCGTTGACGATGATGCGCTCGGGCTGACCGTCGCGGTCCCGCTCGTCAAAAGCCCGCCCCTCGCGCAGTGTCAAACCCAGCGTGCGAAAGTATCCTGGAGAGATGCGCACGAAATTGACCTCCATGTCCTCGCCCTCAGTCGGCGTATAGCCAGCCACCGCGATCGTCGTGCGCGACCCGCCGAAGTCGAGCGGCATGACGTGGGCAACAGCCGCACTTGCCACACCAGGCAGCGCCGAAACCGCGCGGATCGCCCGCTCGAAGTACGACACCGGCGGCATCGCGCGACAGGCGCCCCATCTCCGGGGACACTTGAAGGACGGCAACGCCTCGCGGATCGAAGCCGAGATCGGCGTGCCGGAGCCGGTCGAGCGTCCGCACCAGCAGTGATGCGCCGGTCAGCAGGGCCATCGAGAGCGCGACCTGAGCCACCACCAGCACGCGTTGCGTCGGACGGCGGCCCCCTGCCGCGCTGCGGCCGTCAACGAGACCTCCGGCCGGCCGGCGCGCGATCTGCCACGTCGAGAGCAATCCGATGACAAGCGCCGTGGCACACGAGAGCAGGAAGGCGGCGGCGACAACGCGGAAATCGAGCGGAATCGAGAGCGACACCGGCTGGCCATAGAACGCGATGAACGATGCCGCGCTATCCATGAAGACGGCGGCGACGTAGAAGCCGGCCGCCCCGGCCGCAGCGGCCATCAGAAATCCGTCGATGAGCAGCAAGCGCACCAGCTGGACCCGGCGCGCGCCGAGTGCCGACCGCACCGCCAGCTCACGTCGACGCGCGTCGGTCCGCGCCAGCTGCAGGTTGGCGACATTGAGGCACGCCACCAGCAGCACCAGCGCTCCGGCTGACAGCAGCAGCACCATCGGAGAGGCAAGGCGTTCGGAGAGCATCGAATCGCCACGCGCGCCTGGCTGAAGGACCATTGGCTCGACCGGGCGGCCGCTCGTTTCCCGGACACGGCGCAGAATCGCGTCGAGCTCCTGACGCGACGCGTCGGCGGCAGCACCGTCGCGCAGGCGACCGATGAGGGTCAGCCACGACGTTGTGGGGCGAGCGAGAAAGTCCTCGCCGGTCAGCGCTCGCGCGTGGGCGAGCGGCACCCAGAACTCTGCCCTTCTCCCCACCTGCATGCCCGGAAACCGCGATGCGGCAACACCGACGACGGTGTAGGCCTGGCCATTGACAGCGATCGTCTGCCCCGAGAGGTGCGCCGCGCCGAGACGATCGCGCCACAGTGGCTCGGAGACGACGGCCGCAGGCGGCGCGCCGGCCATGTCGTCGGCGCCGGTCAGCGCCCGGCCGGTGCGAAGAGGCACGCCGAGCGTCGCGAAGAAGTTTCCCGAGACGACCTCGCCCTCGATGGCGGCCGCGCCTCCGGATCCGGCGATCGTCGCGCTGACTCCACCGTAAGCGACCAGCCCGTCGAGCGTCTGCGCCCGATCGCTCAGGTCGCGGTAATCGGGGTATGAGAAGTTGTGCATCAATCCGGTCTCGCGCTGCAGCAGGAGGAGAACGAGGCGACCGGGATCGCGCAACGGGAGCGCTCGCACCAACGCGGCGTCGGCGAGGGTCACGAGAAGGATGTTCAGTCCCAATCCCGCCGTGAGCGACAGCAACGCGACGAACGAGGTCAGCGGTTGACGCCGCAGCAGACGCAGCGCGAACCGGAGATCCGTACTCAAACCGTCCAGCATACGGGCTCCTTGAGGGGGCTCGGGCACCGCCATCGATCGAGAGAGCACGAGGCGCCGGCGCAGGTTCGTGGCGAGCGAACGGCAGGTCTGCGTCCAGATCCAGAGGCGGGCCGCCCGCGGATCGTGCGCCGATCGGGCGGCGAATTCCTCGACGAGATCGCCGATGACCGCTTCCCGGTCGTCCGCCGCCAGGGAGTGCTCGTGCAGCCAGAGCGCGATCCGCGGCGCCCGAATCATCCGCGGCTCCGCTGGACGTCGAGCTCGATGCCGGCCCACATTCGGGTCAGGGCATCACGCGACCGCTCGAGCGCCGCTGCGCCGGCCGGCCGCAGCTGGAAGAATCGCTTGGCCCGGCCGCCGCGCTGCGGCGTCGGATCCGAGAGCCGGGAGCTGACGTAGCCCTTGCGTTCCAGGCGGTCGAGCGCGGTGTAGAGGGCGCCGATCGCAATCGACCGTCCCGTGCGGTGCTCGATTTCGCGGCGGATCGTCGAGCCGTAGGCGTCCGTACTGAGCCGGACGATGGCCAGCAGCACGAGTTGCTCGAACTCACCCAGAGTGTCGGTCCGGCTCATTTGAACTGCATCGTAGAGGAAATAGCGACGGGATGCAAGGGCACTTCTCGCCGGCTCGCCGCTGGCTCGTCTCGGCTCACTCCAGGCTCTCGGCTCTAGGCTCTCGGCTCTAGCCAGATCGTTCGAACATGTGGTCGAAGATCTGGCTTGAGCCTAAAGCCGAGAGCCTGAAGCCGACAGCGAGCAGCCAGCAGCCAGCTGCGAGCTAGAACGTCACCCGCGCGCCGAGGAAGAAGCGCCGCGGATCGAGGAAGCGAATCGGCTGTCCGAACGCCGTTCCGCCCGCACCCGCAACGAGATCCTGGTCGCGGATCGAGTCCTGGTTGTTCAGGACGTTGAACACATCGACGAAGAACTCGGTGCCAATGTCCATGAAGCGCTTCCTGTACTGCGCGCGCAGGTCGAGCTGGGCCCAGCCCGGGTTCTGCAGCGATCCGATTGCGTCCGCCGTCACCCAGTAGTCCGTGACCCCCGCATAGGTGTAGGGCACGTCCACCTGGATCGGCAGGTTGCGCTGCGACGCGAGCGCGGTCCGGCTGGCGATGGTCCCCGAGTTGTAGCGGAACGCGGCGCCGAGCTCGATGCCGACGGGCCAGATGTACGAGCCGGCGGCCTTGAAGACGTGCGGGATCGTGCCGGGCTGCTTCTGGTAGGTGTTCGGCGCGAGCGGATCCAGATAGAGGACATCGCCCTGGAAGTCCGCGTTCGAGTCGGAGTTCGTGTTGCCCTTGGCCCAGTTGTAAGTGTAGGACCCCAACAGTTGCCAGTTGTCGCTGTACCGCTTGCGGAAGATCAGGTCGACGCCCTGATAGTCCCGCTTGCCGCCATTGAGCGTAGCGATGACGAAGTTCGATCCGGGATTCTGGGCGTAGCCGAAATAGTCCAGCCCCAGCCACAACGACTGCGGATCGTCAACGGGACCGGGATAGTCGGTGGTGCCGTTGGTTGCCGTAGCGAAGAGCGCGAGGTCGTAGTCCTCGAGGATGTCGCGCGTGCGGCGATTCGTGTACGCCGCCTCGACGCTCATGTTGCGTCCGAGGTCGACCTGGTAACCGGCCGTGACGTCATCGGTGTACGGCGTCTTGGTGGACGGCGCGAAGAACGCGTCCTGCTGCACGAGCCCGCCGCGGGTCCGGTAGGTGACCCAACCGTCGTTGATCCAGACCTGCTCCTCGCGCACGAAGCCGCTCAGCGTGCCGGCGAAGTTGGTCATGTTGTTGCGGATCGGATCGTAGTAGCGGCCGTAGTAGCCGTAGACCTTCTGCTTGCCGTCGCCGCGAAGGTCGTAGGCCGCGCTCAGCCGTGGAGCCACCGCCCAGTCGAACGTGAAGATGTCCTCGCCGGTGCTGGCGAAGTGCTTCCACTGTTCGGCGCGCAGCCCGACGTTGAACGTGAGCCGGTTGTACGTGAACTGGTCCTGGACGAAGAAGCTGAGGCCGTCGGACCGCGTTTCCTGCGAGCCGCGCTGGGACATGAAGGTGCGGTCGTAGTTGACTCTGCCGTCGGGGTTGCCGGCCGTGCTCGAGAAGGTGAGGCGCGGTCCCATTTCGGCCGAGGTGATCGTGCCGTCGCCGTTGGCGTCGAACTGCGCGTAGAACTGCGCGCGGTTCGGCGACCGGTTGATCGTGTTGATCAGGCCGTTGAAGTCGCTGCTGTTGTTGACGTTGAAGTCGCGGCCGCTGAACGATCCGGTCGCCAGCTCGCCCGCCGACAGGCCGACGAGGCCGTTCTGCAGCGACGTGACGGTCTGGTCATCCATGTAGATGAGGTCGCGGAAATTGTCGTTGCGCGACCACTCCAGCCCGCCCTTGAACGTGTGCCGGTTCCACGTGTACTGCAGCGAGCCGCGGACGCCCTTGGTGTCGCGCTGGTCGATGATGTCCTGGCCGAAACCGCCGAGCTGCTCGTCGGCGAGCGTGCGGACGTCGGTCGATCGATAGATGACCGTGTTCGACACGTCGCGGATGGCCGACAGATCCGTGACCTCGCCGTTGTGTACGTTGTAGCCCGCCTCGATGAGCATCGGACCCTGCAGCCGCATGTAGTTGGCGCTGTAGTTGTCGCCGCCCTGGACGCGCGCGCGGTCGCGGGCGTTGGTCAGGTCGCGATCGCGGCGGCCGCTGATGTCGGTCGGGTCATTGAGGAAGGTGAAGCTGACGGTGTCGTTTCGCGTCGGCGTCCACGTGCCCTTCGCATATCCCTGATCCTGAGAGTTCTTCACCGTCCGCAGGAACACGTCCGTATCCAGGCTCGTGACATCGTCCTCGCGCTCGATCTTGCGGTAGCTGCCGAAAAACCAGGCGCGATCCTTGACGATCGGTCCGCCGACGGTGCCCGCGACATCGAACGTCGAGAATTCCTGCAGGGCCGAGTTCTTGTTCTCGGCGACGAGGCCGCTATTCTGAAAGAAGTAGTTCCCCGAACCGTGGAACGCATTGCTCCCCGACTTGGTGATGACCGTCGAGAGGAGGCCCGGCGTGCCGACGTACTCGGCCGGAATGCCGCCGGTCAGCACCTTCTGCTCCTGGATGATCTCGGTGTTGAGGTTCGAGCCGAACGTGCCGGTGACCGGGTCGGTCACGTTGATGCCATTGAAGTAGTAGAAGTTGTCGCTCGACACGCCGAGGTTGCCGCCGATGTCGCTGTAGTTGATGCCGGACTTCGATGCGGGGTTGCCGGGCTGCTGGGGATCGTCGGGCAGCACGCCCGGCACGAGCTGCAGATAGCTCTGGTACGAACGTCCGGTCGGCAGCGACTCGGTCAGCTGCAGCGTGATGTCCTGTCCCGTCGTCGCACTCCGGGAGTCGACGATGGGCGATTCGGCTGTGACCTGAACCTGTTCGGTCACGCCGCCCACTGCGAGCGGCACGCGCACCGTGGCCGTCTGCCCCGAACGCACGAGCACGTTCTCGTTGCGCGCGGGCCTGAAGCCCGTGAGCTCGATGGTGACGGCGTAGCGCGCCGACGGCGCGAGGCCGACGAGCAGCGCACGTCCTTCTGGATCGGTGACGGCTTCGCGCTTGGTCACCGTGTCGATGGCGGATGCGACCACGGTCGCACCCGGGATCGGCAGTCCTGCCTGGTCCTGGACCAGGACCTCGATGGTCCCGGACTCCGTGACTTGCGCGGCCGCGGGCTGCGCGATCGCCAGCACCGCGAGCGCTGCGGCGAGCGCCGGCCAGAATCGTGTGATGGTCTTCACTGCGTTGCCTCCAGGGTGAGAGCGTTCGTCCCTAAGGGATCAGCTCGGAGGAATTCGAGCTCGAGGATCGAGAGAGGGATCGAACGCGCATCGGTAGTGACGAGACGCTATTGGCGGAGATGGATCGCATGTTTGCTGCCAGTCGCAGTCCATCGCCCGATTGGCCGCATGCGAACAGATTCTGCGATTCGTCACTCCGGAGCCTCTGCCTGTCACACCGTTCGTCACACGAGAGCCAGTGCGATCCAAAGCGTGAGCGAGTGGAGATCCAGCGCATTGAAGCTGAGGGGATCTCGGTCGTGGAGTCCGGCTTCAGCCGGACCCTCATTTGTAGAAGCTATCTCGCAAACGGAGCCCTCACGAAGGCCGCGACCAGCCTACGCTAAAGCTACGGCGGTCCGCCGAAGCCTTGGCGAAGGCGGAAGCTCACGAGGCGCGCGAAGGAATTCACTGGTGAGTCCTCCTTCGCGAACTTCGTGGCTTCGCGATCATCGCGATGAGTCGTCGACCGTGTTCATGAGATGGGCTTGTGGTGTCAGGCTTCAGCCGGCAAGTCGCCCGACCTGTTGTCGGCGAGCCACCTTCCAGAGGACAATTCGCCCGTCATGCCATCTCAACCGCATCGGATCCATTTCGTCCTCCTTGCCACTGTCGCTGCGGCGACGGTGCTGACCGGGCAGACGCGCCAGCCGGTCACTCCTGCCGATTACGGCAAATTCGAAACGCTCGTGGCTCAGCCGAGAGGCGGGCTATCGCCCGACGGGCGCTGGCTCGCCTATGGCGTCAACCGGTCGAACCGCGAGAATGAACTGCGCGTGACATCGGTCGCGTCAGGCGAGACGAAGACGATCGCGTTCGGATCGCAGCCGACGTTCTCGGCTGATTCGCGGTGGGCCGCCTACGCGGTCGGCTATTCGGAGGCTCAGGAAGAAAAGCTGCGCCAGCAGAAGAAGCCGATCCACCGCAAGCTCGGCACGGTGAAGCTCGCCTCGGGCGAGATGGCGTCGGTGGATGGCATCGAGTCCTTCGCCTTCAATGCGAGCGGCACCCATCTGGCCATGAAGCGCTACGCGCCCGAACGCAAGGATGCGCCAGACGCCCCGGCGCCGGCCGACGAAGCTCCCGTCGGAACGACGCTCATCGTCCGGCAGCTGGAGACAGGACGCGACACGACGTTCGGGAACGTGACCGAGTTCACGTGGCAGGAGAAGGGCGGCCTCCTCGCGCTCGCGATCGGCGCGGAGGACAAAACGGGAAACGGGGTCCAGCTCTACGACCCCGAGACGGGGTCCTTGCGCGTCCTCGATTCCGCACCCGCAATCTACGCCGGGCTGACCTGGCGCAAGGACGCGGACGATCTGGCCGTCCTCAGGAGCGCGAGCGACGAGCGCCATGATGGCGCGACACACGCGGTCCTGGCGTGGAAGGGGCTCGGCCCGATGGCGATCTATGACCCGGCGTCGGGGGCGGGCTTCCCCGCCGGCTCTCGCATCGTGTCCTTCCGCAGGCCCACATGGTCCGACGATGGGCGGACGGTGTTCGTGGGCGTCGCGAAGTGGGAGGAGAAGTCGAAGGAGAGCGCCAAGGACGGCGAAAAGCGAGAAGAGAAGAAGGACGACAAGAAGGAAGACAAGAAGGAGCCCGACGAGCCGGCGGCAGTCGAGGTCTGGCACGCGCGGGACGTCGACGTCATGCCGCGCCAGAAGATCAATGCCAGAACCGATCGCCAGCGTAACACGCTCGCCGCATGGCACATCGACACCAAGCGCTTCGTCCCGCTCGGCACCGATCTCTTCGAGCGCGTCTCTCCCATTCGGCGGCAGCGGCTCGCCTACGCCGCCAACTGGTCCTCCTACGCGATGGAGCGCACGATCGGGCGTCCATCAGCCGACGTGTACCTGATTGATATCGAGAGCGGCGCGCGCACCAAGGTCAAGGAAAGCATCGAGGATCAGTACCTGCAGGCGAGCCCCGGCGGCCGGTACCTCCTGTACTTCCAGGCGGATCAGGTACTGGACGATTGACACGGCGACGAAGGCGACCGTCAACATCTCGAAGGCGGCGCAGACGTCGTTTGTCAACCGCGAATCGGACGCGACTGTCCGGCAGAAGCCGGCGTTCGGCGTCGCCGGCTGGACAAAAGACGACGAGGGCGTCGTCCTCTACGACAAGTACGACGCGTGGCTGGTGGATCCCGACGGTTCTGGCGCGAGCAGGCTGAGCGATGGGTCGACCGATCAGATCCGTTATCGCTACGCTCGCCTCGACCCCGACGAGGAGTGGATCGATCCGAAGCAGCCCATCTACTTCAGCGTGTTCGGCATCTGGAGCAAGACATCGGGCTACGCCCGCCTCGACGCGGGGGCGTCGCGCGTCACTCCCATCGTCCTCGAAGACAAGAGCGTCACGGGCCTTGGCAAGGCGAAGGACGCGGATGTGTTCGCGTACGCCGTTCAGTCATTCGAGCATCCACCGAATGTCCTCGTCGGAGGCAGCGATCTGAAGGCTGCGCGGGTGGTCGTCAAGACCAACCCGTTCGCCGCCGACTACGCGTGGGGCACGTCCGAGCTCGTCGAGTACAAAAACGAGAAGGGCGAGCGGCTGCAGGGCGCGCTCTTCTACCCGGCCGGCTACCAACCGGGCAAGAAGTATCCGATGGTCGTCTACATGTACGAGCGGCTGTCGGACGGCATCCACCGCTGGAGCAGCCCGTCGGATCGTGAGCCCTACAATCCGGCGGTCTTCACGAGCCTCGGCTACATGTTCCTGCAGCCCGACATCGCATTCCGTCCACGGGAGCCCGGACTCTCGGTGGCCGACTGCGTCGGCTCGGCCGTCAAGCGGGTCATCGCCATGGGCAGCGTCGACGCGGCGCGCATCGGCATCATCGGCCACTCGTGGGGTGGGTTCGACACGGTGTTCCTCGCAACTCATACGAACCTCTTCGCGGCGGGCGTCGCGGGCGCGCCGATCACCGACCTCGTCAGCAACTACGGCAACCACCACTGGAGTGCCGGCATTGCCGAGACCGATCACATCGAAACCGGCCAGCAGCGGATGGAAGTCCCGCTGTGGGAGGACCTGCCGGCGTACATCCGCAACTCCGCGGTCTTCGGCGTCAGCACGATGAAGACGCCGCTCCTCGTCGCCTTCGGTGACAACGACGGCACCGTGCACTGGCACCAGGGCGTCGAGCTCTACAACATCGCGCGGCGGGCGAAGAAGGATGTGGTGATGCTCGTCTACGGCGGCGAGGATCACAGCAACCGCCGGAAGCCAAATCAGCTCGATTATCAGCGCCGTATCGTCCAATGGTTCGGTCACTACCTGAAGGGCGAGCCCGCGCAGCCGTGGATCACGAGCGGCGTGAGCTTCCTCGATCGCGAACAGGAGCTGAAGAAGGTGAAGAGTGGGAAGGGGTCAGCTCCATGATTGCTCGAGTTGACGCGATCGCGGGTCCTGTCCGCCTTCGCGCAAAGCGCTTCGGCGAGACCTCGCCAAAGCCCGAAGGGCGACGGCGGGTCGCCCGGCAGCCCCACCCGTCTTCCCTACCCCACCGCGCAAGCGTGCGCGGCGGGGACCCCGGCTCGGCGCCAAAAGCCCGTGTCGACGGGAGTGGCGCCTGCGCGGCGGGCGGACTCCCCACCCTTTGTCAGGCCCCTGCGGAACCGAGCGACTGTTGACCACGTGCCGGGTCGAAGAGCCGCCCATGGTCTTCTTGACGACCGAATCGCAGCTGATCGTCACGTCCGTCGACGCGGCCGCGTTCCACGAGGTTCGCCGCTACACCGTGGCGCCGAGCACGACCTACGCTCAGCCGATTGTACTGCGCGACCGCGTCATCGTGCGCGATGCGTCGAACGTCGCGGTCTGGTCGTTCAGGTGAAGCGCATCGGCCCTGCGTGGGTCGCGCTCGCCGCCGTGGGCTCGATGGTGCTGAGCCTCGCCGCCCTCCCGCGTGGATTCCCGCGGCCGAATGGCGTCGAGCCCCTTCGCATCCTCTTCATCGGCAACAGCCTGACCGCCGCCAACAACCTGCCCGCCATTGTCGAATCACTCGGTCGCGCGAAAGGCCAGACCGTCGAGACAACGGCGGTGACGGCCAACAACTTCAGCCTCGAGGATCACTGGAATCAGGGCAACGCGCGGGCGGTCATCGCGAAGGGCGGATGGTCGGTCGTGGTGCTCCAGCAGGGACCGTCGGCGCTGCCGGAGTCCCGCGTGCTCTTGCGCGACTACACGAAGCGATTCGCTGCCGAGGCGCGCACGGTCGGGGCGCGCACGGCTCTCTACATGGTGTGGCCGTCGAAGGCGCGGTCGCGCGACTTCGACGACGTCAGCAAGTCGTACGCGCTGGCGGCGCAGGATGTCGAGGGTCTCCTGCTGCCGGCCGGCGACGCGTGGCGGGAAGCGTGGCGTCGCGATCCGTCGCTGGCGCTCTACGGAGACGACGGCTTTCACCCGAGCTCGCCTGGGCTCGTACCTGGCCGCGCTCGCGATCTGGAGAGGGCTGTCGGCGCAGCCGGTGATCGGCCTGCCCGGCCCGCCGGACATGCGCTGCCGGCACGCTCAGGCTGCTGCAGGAATCAGCAGACCGCGTGGCCGCCGTCAGGGCTTCGCCGCCGAAGGAATTCGCCGCCCCTCGATGACCGAGCGGCCGTCCGCGCCCTCGGCCGACCAGAGCACGATCCAGAACCCCTCCCCCGCCGCAACGACGGGATAGCTCACGCCTACGCCGCTGAACACCTGCGGTGGCTGGGCAACGTTGTCGGACACGGGCCGGAACACGATGCGCCGCGTCTCGCCGGCTCGCTCGTCCCAGACGGCGGCGGTGTTCGTGTGCGCGTCGGCGGCAATCTGGGGATGAGCGGGATCCGAGTCACCTGAATCGAGACGAATGCGCGGCGTGAAGGCGTCGCCCGACAGCGACGCATAGAAGATGCCCTTCCGCGGCGTATCGCCCGCGACCAGCGTCGGCCACACGATGTGGATCCCGCCGTGACCGTCGGCCACCATGCCCGGTCCATCGTCCGGGCACGCGTCGATCTTCCAGCCGTCCTCGCTGACGCGGATCGGCGCGCCGAAGGTCGCGCCGTTGTCGGTCGACCGCGCGACGGCGATGTCACGCAGGCTGCCGGGATAGATGTGACGCCAGGCGGCGTACACCTGCTCGCCCGCGGTCGCGACGGCCGTCTTGCAGCAGAAACAGACGTTCGCCTGAACCAGGTGCTCGGATCGCGCGCCATCGCCCTTCCACGACGCGTGGAAGATGTCCTGACGTGGGCCGCCGTCGGCTCGCGGCGGCTTTGCCCCTGCGCTCCCGTGCACGTGCTTCATCGGAGCCGCGTTCCGGCCGTCGAGCCAGGAGACGTGAACGCCTCCGTCGTACCCGAGCGCCAGCGAGTGCCAGCCTCGCGCGCCAGTGTCGGTCGCGCCGGCGACCGTAACGGCCGGCGAGAACGTCTTCCCGCGATCCTTCGATCCGGCGTATCGAATAACCGTGCGGCCGTCGCGCTTCGCCGGCCACGCCACGTGGATCACGTTGCCGACGCCGACGGCGACACGAGCCGGCTGCTCGCCCGACGCGCGCGCATCGCCCTCGATGTCGTTGACGCGAACCGGCGGCGCCGAACGTGGCGCCGCCATCGCTGCTGACGCTGAGGTAGATGTCGGACGAGTCGTCGGTGGACGCCGTCCAGACGGCGGCGACCATTTGACCGAAGGCCGCCACCGACACCGCCGCATTCGACCGGCCCGCGACCGCGAGGGCGATGCGAGTGGGTTCGGCCGGAGCGGTAGCAGCCGCCGGCGGCGGTGGTGTTCGGTCACCACCGCACGCCGCAATCGTCGTCGTGAGCACACAGAGCAGCCATGCCGCTCGCCATCGTCTATTGACCGTCATCTGCACCTGGAGATACCTCGTCGCTGTCCACGGCATCGGTCAGAACCTCGCGCGCACGGCGAACTGCCACGTCCGGGGATCCCCGACGGCCGTGATCTGGTTGAACGTCGGCGAGGGATTCGTCGGATAGGCGCCCGCACCGAAGTTCGTGTTCCTCGTCAGGTTGTTGGTTCGATTGGTCAGGTTGAACACCTCGGCCAGTCCCTCTAGACGCACACGTCCGGCGACCCTGAACGAGCGGCTGACGCGCAGGCTCATGCTGAAGAAGTCGCTGCCGATTCCCTCGTTGCGCGGGATGAACTCGCCGTCGACGATCGGCCGCCCCGCCGTGCCCTGGATCGTCGTCACGCCCGACGTGATGTTGAACGGCAGCGCCGAGTACGCCTGCAGCATGCTGCTCAGCTGAAACCCGTGGCTGAGCATCTCCCACACGTCCTGCGCCGGGTCCATCGACGTATTGACGCCGCCGGTGAACACGAACCGATGGCGCTGGTCGTCGTCCGACCGGCCCCAATCCTTCGACAGATCGAAGGGATCGATCGGAGAGCTGAAGAAATTCTCGCCGACGTTGTTCATCGACTTCGACAGCGTGTAGCTGACCCGGTAGTAGCCCCACGCCGCCGGCCGCTGGACGAACGACACATGCAGGCCATGATAGTTCGAGTCCGCCACCGGCGAGTACTGGCTGTTGTTCGCGTAGTTCGGGTTCGGCCGGCATCCGTTGTTGGTGCCCGACGCCACGCACGACGGCACGTTCTGATTGACGGACATGATCAGATTGCTGCCGCGGACGTACTGATAGCCGACGCTGACGGTGTTGCGATCTACCAAGCTGCCGTTCGACCTCGACGCTTGCCTGCGTCGAATACGCATTCTCCATGCCCGCGTCCATCGTCGTCAGGTTGACGAGCGTCACCGTCGGAACGACGCCGCTGAGGATGTTCGGAAAGACCGGCGCGCCGGCTTGCGTCGGCGACAGGCTCACGCCGATCTGACGAAGATTGGCGAGGTCGGTCGTGTTCCCGGCCGACAGCAGCGCGTTGGCGAGCGCGCGCAGCGGCACGCGATCGTAGAACAGTCCGGCGCTGCCGCGCACGATGGTGTTCCGCGCCGCGAACGGCGTCCACGCAAACCCCACGCGCGGCGAGACGTTGTTCGTGTCGGTGCTGATCGTCTCGAGGAACTGCAGATCGTAGCGCAGGCCGGCGTTGAGCGTCAGTGTCGAGCTTGCCCTCCACTCGTCCTGCGCGTACAGGCCGAAGTTGGCGTTCGTTTGCAGGACGACGCTCTCGCCGAAGGTCTGCGTGAAGCCGGCGTTGTTGTACGTGCCGGTGAGGAAGTTTGCGAGCGACGAGAACGTGTACGCGCCGCGCACCGAGCGCGGATACGTGATCTTGTCGTCGTTGTACAGGAAGTCGACGCCCGCGCGCAACGCGTGCGCTCCCGCCTGGTGAGAGAGATTGTTGACGACCTGGTACATCTTGTTCAGCCGGCCGGTGGGACTGCCCGATAGCGTCCCGAACGACGCCACGCCCGCGATGCTCACGGCCGGGCCGACAGGATCGGTCGGCGGCGCAAGCAGATCGCCGTAAGCGAATTGCGCACGCGTCTCATTGACTGTCGTCGGCGATAGCGTCAGCGTGTTGCTGAACGCGACCGTCTGATCCTGGTTGTCCAGCCCCGCCGATGCCGACGGCGCATTGAGCGCGCCCGCGCCGCGGGAGTTGCTCGACGTGACGTCGTACAGGCTGTACCGGACGCTGAAGTGATCGCTGCCGTTGAACTGATGGTCGATCTTTCCGAGGACGTTCACGCTGTGAACCGGGTTGGGATAGATGCCCGTCGCGACACGTGAACCCGGGTAGCCGACTGCGGCGAGCCGGGCATTGACGATGGCGACGTTCGGGTCCAGGATCGTCGCTAGCCCGGTCTGGTCGAGCAGACGCTGCTCGGCGTTGGCGAAAAAGAACGTCCGGTTCTTGGACACAGGTCCACCGAGGCTGCCCCCGTATTGCTGCTGCGACATCGGCAGCTTCGTGATGGTGCTGCCTTGTTGCACCAGAAGCGGGTTCTCCGCGTTGAATTTGTCGTCGCGGAAATAACCGTACAGGTCGCCGCGCGCCGCATTCGTGCCGCTCCTGGTCACGACGTTCACGTAGCCGCCGAGCGCCCGCCCGAACTCCGCCTGTCCACCGGAGGTCACGACCTGGAACTGGTCGACGGCGTCGACGCCGTAAGGCATGCCGCTCAGGCCCGCCGCATCGTCGTTGGCCGACAGGCCGTCGACGATGAAGTTGTTCGAGAAGTTGCGCTGGCTGCCGATCGACAGGCCCGTGCCGGGAACCGCCGACGTCTCGGCGAAGAGCTGCGTGCCGCCGACGTTGGTTGGCGACACGCCCGGCACGAGGAGCGCGATGTCGAGGAAGTTGCGCCCGTTGAGCGGAAGGTTGGCGACTTCCGTCCGGGAGACGGTTCCCGCGATCTGGCTGCGTGCCGACTCGAGCACCGTCGCGGCACCGGTCACCGTCACGCTCTCAGCAACGGACTCGAGTCTGAGAGAGATGGCGAGGTCGAAGGCGGAGCCGACCGTCAGATCCAGACGTCGCGTCGTCTCCGCAAATCCGGACTGCCGCACGGTGATCTCGTAAGGTCCGAGCCGCAAGTACGGGAAGCGGAACCGTCCTTCCGAACCGGTGACCGCCTCGCGGGCGATGTTGGTCTCGGTCTGACGCGCAGTGACCCGCGCGCCGCCGACTACTGCTCCCTGCGGGTCGGTGATCCGCCCGCTGAGGCTTGCGTAGTTGATGGTTTCCTGAGCCGACACGGGGATGGCCGGCACAGCAAGCAGGCTCACCAGCAAGGCAATCTGAACGAATGGCAGGCCGATGCCGCCATGCCGACGTGACACCGGGCGAAAGATCATGGACTCCTCCCTGAACCGAACGGACTTCGAGCGCGAACGCGAATCGAGGTCGGGTTCAGGCGCGAGGGGGAGGGCCGAGTGGAGCCGAGGCGACGAATGACGCGATCGGTTGCGCAACTGCGGGTGCGGATTCCGAACCCGCCGGAAGCGCGAGCGCGACGAGGGTGGGAATGAGTCCCCCGTTCGACAGCGTCATGAGGATGTCGTGCAGGTCGACGAGAGGACGCGCGGCGCAGTCAGGATCGCCGGACTTCACCTTGCCGGCGCGGCTCCCGTGCATCGGACACACTTTGCCGGGATGCGAGCCCATCGGGCAGCACTCGTGTGCCTCGGCTCTGGTTCCGCCCGCAAGCGGCTTCTGGCAGCACAGAGCGGCAGGCACGAGCACCTGCATGACCACATGGCACAGGACCACGGCCAGACCGAGCGAAGCGAGGTGCCGTCGGACGGAAGCCATCGACTGGCTGAAATTATACTGCGGACGCCTGCGTCAACGCGTACGAGCCGACAGAAGACATAATCCCGCCATGATTCTTCCAAGCGCCTTTCCCGTGCCGAAGGTCGCGAGCGCGTTCGCCTACGACGGATCGGCCAGAGATACGGTGTTCGAAAAGCGATTTGCCCGCTTTGCAGCCGAGCGGAGTGGTACGCCGAGGCGTTGAAGGAACGCCGGAAGGCGGGGTGCCTTACTGACGCCAGAAGGGTATCGACGACCCAGCCAGCTCGTCCGCTGCGATAGAATCTGTTGCATGGTTCGCTCACTTCGACCAGTCCCGGGCGCGATGGCCATCGTCGTGACCGGCGCGCTCCTGATGTCCTCCGCCGTTCAGGCCCAGACGAAACCGGCACCCGCGCCTGCATCCCCCACCGCCTCGCCGAAGTCTCAGGGAGCACTCTCGATTCTGAGAAAGCCGTGGACCGGTGATTTCGATGCGATGGTCAAGCGGCGCGTCATCCGCGTCCTCGTTCCGCACTCCAAGACCCTCTACTTTGTCGAGGCTGGCCAGCCAAGGGGTGTCCTGTACGAGGCGTTCAAGGCCTTCGAAGACGAGCTCAACAAGAAGCGTGGCAACCTGAAAGTCAACGTCGTCTTCTTCCCGACGACGCGCGAGAAGATGGTGCCGGATCTGCTTGCGGGACTCGGCGACGTCATCGCGGCCGGATTCACGATCACCGCCGAGCGGGACAAGCTCGTCGATTTCGCGATTCCGTCGACGACCAAGCCGGTGAGCGAGATCGTGGTGACGGGCCCCCAATCGCCCAAGCTGTCGTCGCTCGACGATCTCGCCGGCAAGGAAGTCTTTGTCCGCAAGTCATCGAGCTACTGGGAGCACCTCGAGCAGCTCAACGCGCGATTCAAGAAGGAGGGAAAGGCGGCGATTTCCCTGCGTCCCGCGCCCGAAGACCTGGAGGACGAAGATCTGCTCGAGATGTTGAACGCGGGCCTCTTCGGCGTCGCGGTCGTCGACGACTACAAGCTCCAGGTCTGGACGAAGGTCTACCCGAAGATTGTGGCCCGCCCGGACCTGGCGGTGAGCACAGGAGGAGACCTCGCCTGGGCGTTCAGGCCGAACAGCCCGCAGCTCAAGGCCGCGCTCGACGCGTTCCTCAAGACCCACCGGCAGGGCACGACGTTCGGCAACACGCTGTTGAAGCGTTACGCCGGCAGCACGAAGTTCGTCCAGAACGCGCGGTCGCCGGAAGAGCTCAAGAAGTTTCAGACCGTGATCGACCTGTTCAGGAAGTACGCCGGGAAGTACGACGTCGATTTCCTGCTGATGCTGGCGCAGGGCTACCAGGAGTCGCGACTCGATCAGAAGGTGAAGAGCCAGGTCGGCGCGCTCGGCGTGATGCAGGTCATGCCCGCCACCGGCAAGGAGCTGGGCGTCGGCGACGTCTCACAACTCGAGCCGAACGTCCACGCCGGCGTGAAGTACATGCGGTTCATGATCGATCGCTACTACAAGGATGAGCCCATGACGCCCCTCAACAAGGGCCTCATGACGTTCGCCTCCTACAACGCGGGACCGGCGCGGATTCGCCAGCTCCGCCAGGAGGCGGCACGCCGCGGACTCGATCCGAATGTCTGGTTCAACAACGTGGAGATCGTCGCCGCGGACAAGATTGGCGCCGAAACCGTCACCTACGTCTCGAACATCTACAAGTACTACATCACCTACACACTCGTCGTGGAGGACATGGAGCGGCAAAAGGCTCTGAAAAAGCAGTAGGGACCGAGCCGACACCGGGGCGCGCTACAGCTCGACCCGGCGCAGCCGCAGCGCGTTGGTGATGACGGACACCGAACTGAACGTCATCGCCGCGCTCGCCCAGATCGGGCTGATGAGGACGCCGGTCAACGGGTACAGAACGCCGGCGGCGACGGGCACTCCCACCGCGTTGTAAACGAACGCCAAAAACAGGTTCTGGCGAATGTTGCGCATCGTCGCGCGGCTGAGCAGCCGCGCGCGGGCGATGCCCGCCAGGTCGCCGCCGACGAGCGTGATACCGGCGCTCTCGATGGCGACGTCGGTCCCGGTGCCCATCGCGATACCGACCGACGCGGCCGCGAGCGCCGGCGCGTCGTTGATGCCGTCCCCCGCCATAGCCACCACGCGACCCTCGCGCTGCAGGCGCTCGATGACGGCGCGCTTCTGGTCCGGCTGAACCTCGGCGATGACGTCGTCGATGCCCACCGCGTCGGCGACCGCCTGCGCCGTGCCACGGACGTCGCCCGTCAGCATGACGATGCGCAGGCCCTCGGCATGGAGGCGCCGGATCGCGTCAGCCGTCGAGGGCTTGATCGGGTCCTCGACCGTCATCGCGCCCGCCAGGCGGCCGTCGACCGCAACGAAGATTGCGGCGCGGCCGGCGGCCTGAATCGCCCCGGTCGCGGTCTCGAGCCCGCCCGGATCGATGCCATTCGCCCGCATCATCTTCGCGCTGCCGACGAGAACGGCGCGTCCATCGATGCTGCCCGACACGCCGAGCCCGGCCAGCGCCTGGAAGCCCGACACAGCCGGCCGTTTGATGCCACGTGCGCGAGCCGCGGCGACAACGGCGGAAGCGAGCGGATGCTCGCTGGCCTGCTCGAGCCCGGCGGCGTACTTGAGCACGTCCTGATCGGAGAACGGAGCGACGGGCGTCACGTCCGTCAGCCGCGGTCGGCCCTCGGTGAGCGTCCCCGTCTTGTCGACGACGATCGTGTCGACCTTTTCCAAACGCTCCAGAGCCTCGGCGTTCCGGATCAGCACGCCGGCGGATGCGCCGCGGCCCGTGCCGACCATGATCGCCATCGGCGTCGCGAGCCCGAGGGCGCACGGGCACGCGATGATGAGGACGGCGATCGCGCTGAGCAGCGCGAGCGCAAAACGTGGCTCGGGTCCCCAGAGATACCAGCCGACGAATGCGGCGATCGACACGACGACCACGGCCGGCACGAACCACGCCGACACGGCGTCGGCGAGCCGCTGGATGGGGGCGCGCGTCCGCTGGGCCTCGCCCACCATCCGGACGATCTGCGCCAGCACGGTCTCGCTGCCGACGCGCTCGGCACGCATCACGAAGCTGCCCGTCCCGTTGATGGTCGCGCCCGTGACGCGTTGTCCAGGCTCCTTGACCACTGGCACCGGCTCTCCCGTGAGCATCGACTCGTCCACGAGGCTGCGGCCCTCGACCACGAGTCCGTCGGCCGGGATCTTCTCGCCAGGCCGGACGCGGAGCCGATCGCCGAGGCGGATGTGGGCCACCGGCTCGTCGAGCTCCTCTCCGTTGCGGATGATCCGCGCCGTCTTCGGCGCGAGGTCCAGCAGCTGACGAATCGCGGCGCTCGTCCGGCCGCGTGCGCGGAGCTCGAGGACCTGGCCGAGGAGCACCAGCACGGTGATCACCACTGCGGTGTCGAAGTACGTTTCGACTGCTCCGTGCGCACGAAAGCCCGCCGGGAATCTCCGCGGCGCCAGCGTCGCGGCGACGCTGAACAGCCAGGCCGCGCCGATGCCCAGCGCGATGAGCGTGAACATGTTGGGCTGACGCGTCTTGATCGACGCCCACCCGCGTTCGAAGAACGGCCGGCCGGCCCAGACCACGACCGGCGTCGAACAGACGAGACCGATCCAGTTGATGACCGTCATGGGATGAACCTCGACCGTGGTGTCACCCAGGAACACTGTCGAGTGCCAACCGCGAAAGACGCCGAACATGTCGGCCATGGCGAGGATGAACACCGGCGCGCCGATCGCCGTCGCGATCCAGAAGCGCCGCGTCATGTCGACGAGCTCCGGGTTCGGACCATCGTCTGCCGAGACCGTCATCGGCTCGAGCGCCATGCCGCACTTCGGGCACGCCCCTGGGCCGTGCTGAACGACCTCGGGATGCATGGGACAGGTGTAGAGCGCGTCGCTCGCCGCAGGTTTGCTGCCCTCCCCACGGGGTTTCAGGAATGACTCGGGGTCGGCTTTGAACCGCGTCAGACAGGATGGGTTGCAGAAGTAGTAGCGCGTGCCCTGATAGTCGTACGATCCCGCGGCGGTCGCGGGTTCGACCGTCATCCCGCACACCGGATCTATCGGCATTGATGGTCTCCGGCCAGGTCGTCGAGGATCGGGCAGTCGGGGCGGCGATCGCCGTGGCAGTGCTGGACCAGCTGGTGCAGCGTGCGGCGCATCGCCTGCAGCTCATCGATCTTCTGATCGAGCTCGGCGATGTGCTGCTGCGCGACGCGACGGACATCGGCGCTGGCGCGGCGCCGGTTGCGCCAGAGGCCGAGGAGCTGCTCGATCTCCTTCATCGAGAAGCCGAGGTCGCGGGACCGGCGGATGAAGCGCAGCGTATGGATGTCGTTTGCGTCGTAGATACGATAGCCGCCGTCGGTCCGCCGGGCTTTCGTGACCAGCCCGATCGACTCGTAGTGTCGGATCATCTTCGCCGACACGCCGGATTCCTGCGAGGCTTGCCCGATGTTCATGACATCAGCATTAACTTTCCCATGATTGGAATGTCAAGGACGGAATTGGCTTTGCGGGCAGGGGACGCCTGCCGTAGCATCGCGGGCATGATGCCATCGCCATTGAAGCCCGTCACCACCGCTCAGCTTCCGACGCCTGTCGGACCCTATTCCCCCGGCGTCGTCGTCGGGAACCTCGTGTTCGTGTCCGGCCAGGCCGGGCGCGATCCCCGAACCGGCGAACTGGCGGGCGACGTGGAGGCGCAGACCGAGCAGACGCTGCGCAACGTCGCCGCCATCCTCGAAGCCGCCGGGTCGAGCCTCGGTCACGTCGTACGATGCGGAGTCTTCCTCGTCGACATGACCGAGTTCCAGAAGATGAACGCGGTCTACGCCCGGATGTTCGGCAACCACCGGCCCGCGCGCACGACCGTCGAAGTCTCGGGCCTGCCGGGCGAGGGGTTGCGCGTGGAGATCGACGCGGTGGCGGTGCTGAAGCAAGGGTGATCGGCGGAGGAGGAGACGGAGCGCGAGGAGACGGAGGACGACGGAGATCACGGGTTCAACCGAAGAAACGAAGACGAACGGAGACGAACGGAGGACCGGGCGCGCCGCGCGAAGCGCGGGTGGCATCGAGAGAGCGGCACAACTCAAAGCACTGACCAACACACTGGGTGCTTTGAGTTGCGCCGCTCTCTCGATGCCACTCGCCGGCCGTTCGGCCGGCGACGCGACCGGTCTGCAGGTCGACGCACCTCGACAGCCTTCGTGCGTCTGTTCGGTTCGTTCCTCCGTGTTGAACCCGTTGACTCCGTCTCCTCCGTCTCCTCCGTCTTCTCGGACTCCGCCTGTCATCCTGCATCCCTCCCGCCCCAAACTCTGTACAATCGCCTCATGTCGGAAGTCGCGCTCATCACAGGCGCATCGGGCGGGATCGGCGAAGACCTGGCGCGGCTGATTGCCGCCGGGGGACGCGACGTCGTCCTGCTCGCGCGGAGCGCCCCGAAGCTCCAGGCGCTGGCCGACGAACTTTCCCGCGCGCACAAGGTCTCGGCGACGGTGCTCGCGATGGACCTCTCGGCGCCCGACGCTGCCGACGAGATCGCCGCGCACGCTCGCCGAACGACGGATCAGCATCGACATGCTGATCAACAACGCCGGGTTCGGCAGCCACGGCGAGTTCGCGCGCGACAATCCAGTCGAGCAGTCGCGGATGCTGCAGGTGAATGTCGTCGCGCTGACGATGCTGACGCGGTTCCTGCTGCCGGGCATGATCGAGCGCCGGCGCGGGCGAGTCCTGAACGTCGCCTCGACGGCCGCATTCCAGGCCGGTCCGCTGATGGCGGTCTATTACGCCTCCAAGGCCTACGTGATGTCCCTCTCGTTGGCGTTGACCGAGGAGACGGCTGGCACCGGCGTGACCGTCACGTGTCTCTGCCCGGGCCCCACGAGCACCGGCTTCCAGGAGCGCGCCCAGATGGGCAAGTCACGGCTGTTTGGCGTGACGAGCGTGATGCGCTCGGCCGACGTGGCACGTGCCGGCTACGACGCGATGCTGGCGGGGCGTGCGCTCGTCGTTCCTGGGGTGGCCAACAAGATCGGAGCCCAGAGTGTGCGGCTGGTCCCCCGGAGCGTCGCGGCAAAGATTGCCGGGGCCCTCAACGCCAACCGCTGATGCCGCGATTCAAGCTCGTCATCGAGTACGCCGGCACGAGATACAGCGGCTGGCAAATCCAGAAGAACGCCCGCACGGTGCAGGGCGAGATCGATCGCGCCATCCGCGAGGTCGCGGGCCGACGCGAATTCGAGCTCTACGGCTCGGGCCGCACCGACGCGGGCGTCCACGCGCTCGCGCAGGTCGCGCACCTCGAGCTCTACACGAGCCTGGCGCCGGAGCCCCTGAGACGCCGGATCAACGACGAGCTGCCCGCCGATATCCACATCCTGACGATCGAGAAAGCGCCGCATCGCTTCCATGCGCGCCACGACGCCGTCTCGCGCAGCTATCTCTATCAAATCTCGCGGCGCCGCACGGCGTTCGCCAAGCCGTTCGTGTGGTGGATCCGCGAGCCGCTGGATGTCGCGGCCATGCGCCGCGCGGCGCGAGGCCTTCGTGGGGCGCCAGGATTTCGCCGCCTTCTCGGACGACGACCCCGACGAGAAATCCACGGTCGTCGTCCTCGAGCGCCTGGAGCTGGTCGAAGCCGGCGCGCTTGTACTCGTCCGCGTGCAGGGCTCGCACTTTCTGTGGAAGATGGTGCGCCGGATCGTGGGCGTGCTGGCCGCCGTCGGACGAGGCGAGATGAAGCCGGCCGACGCGGCGCAATTGCTCAGCGCGCGCGGCGGTGGACGACCTGGAGCCGCCACACCAGCCGAACTGACCGCGCCAGCCGCGGGATTGTTCCTGGAGAGGGTGTCCTATAAAGGCGATCCCGCACCGGGGCCCGTGCGCCCGGTGGTCGCGATCGAATGAGTTTCAAGGCTCCTGTCATGAGTGCAGCGTGTGTTAGCGGAGTCACACGAACTGACGGCGTTCTCACGATGGACACGATGAGACGATGGACACGATGAAGAATCTGAGCCAGGTTGCATCGTGCTCATCGTCCCATCGTGTTCATCGTGACCAGAAAACGTGAGCCCCGAAAACTACCGCACAATCCTCAACCCGGTGGGCGCGCCAGGTGGATTTCCACGGCCCCAACCGAGCTGGACGACTTCGAAGTCGCCGGCCGTCAGCGAGTGGAACGCCGGGTTGAGCACATCGTTGTTCCACCGCGCGTCCATCGTCCCGGTGATGTACATGCTGGAACCGTTGTCCGCCAGGATGAGGCCGTAACGCTTCATCGCACGGAAGATCTTCTGCATTTCAGGCGAATAGCCGGAGATGTCCTTCGAGGCCTTCATCCGCATGCGGGCGCCCATCGGTAGCGCGCCCGCGGTCGAGCCTGCGCGGTGCGAGGCCGGCCAGACGTAGCCATTGGTCGAGCTCGTCGAGAAGCGGAACGCGTGCGTGATCTCGCCGGCGCCATAGACATCTTCGTATCGTACGAGACCGGGGAGAATCGCGAGACCCGCTGCATCCGCCGATGTCCACGTCTCCGGCCGGCGCACGTTGGTACTCAAATCGAAGATCGCGCCGGACCCGGCATTCCATCGGCCTGCGGCCGCGTTCCACTGAGTCGCGAACAGCTCGTAGAGCAGCCAGCGATCGCGGTCGATGATGAGCAGATGGCGGTCGCCGGACGGGCCGCCGCCAGGCACGTCGCCCTCGATGAAATGCGGTTGTGTCTTGGCCTCTTCCGGAATGGGATATCCGGGCAGGCCAGGCACACCCGTGTCGCTCTCACCGCTGTAACCGAAGGTCACCGGCACCCGCGCCTGATCGCCGGCCACGACGACATACGGAATGCCGTATGGCGGGGGACCGAAGTCGGGATGCAGCCGGGTCGCGCCGCCGATCCCGGAGACGAACTGCGCCGAACCCGGATCGACCGGCGCGGTGCTCACGTCCTGGTTCCACCAGTTGGTGGCCGGGAAGACCTGACGGCCCGACAGCGATTCCAGCAGCACCGGAGGCGCCGACGCGGAGACGACCACGACCGTCGCGGCAGAGACGACGGCAACAAGGGTCGTACGCAGATGCACGGTGCCTCGAGCCTTCACGCCGCGTGCCGGGATGAGTGGCGAGCACCAAGTGGTGTGAACACATAGACTTACACGTCGGCGCAGAGTTCTAGCTGGACTCGGCGCAGTGTCTGATACTGTCGCTCGCCCACGCATCTCTGTAATTGTTCTACTGCCGCCGGCTGGCCCTCGCAGCAAGGTGAGCAGAAGCGATGGCGCATCTCTCTACGCGAGCTAGACCCCGATGTCCTCGTTCCAGAGTCCCGGATGCGCCTCGATGAACGTGGCCATCAGGCGCACGCAACGCGGATCCTGAACGACCTCCACCGACACCCCTCGCGATCGCAGGAGCGCCTCGTCGCCAAGGAATGTCTGGTTCTCGCCGATGACGACCCTTGGAATGCGATAGAGGAGGATGGCGCCGCTGCACATGGCGCACGGCGAGAGCGTGGTGTAGATGACCGACTCGCGATACACAGCGGCCGGCTGCCGGCCGGCGTTTTCGAGCGCGTCCATCTCCCCGTGGCGGATGGCGCTTCCCTGCTGGACGCGGCGATTGTGTCCGCGCCCGATGATCCGGCCGCGATGGACGAGCACCGAGCCGATCGGAACGCCACCCTCGCGCGCCCCCTGCTCGGCCTCCGCGAGCGCCGCCTGCATGAACTCGTCTCGCATGCGCGTGTCCACGGCCGAAGTATATCTGCGTGAGTAGTACGACGCCGCCGTCGCCGACCTGACCCCTTTCAGCGCCCGTAACTTGTGTGCCGATCTCTGGGATCGGATCGCCAGCGGTGCGTCCATGGATCGTGTCGGCAAAGCCAGGAGCCGACTACTTCGATTCGAGCGCGATTTCATGAGCGAGCACGCTCGGACGCCATCCGGCCAGCCGATTGCACTCACGGCGCCTTACAGAACTGGCATCTGACCGCGAGTCAAGACAGCAACAGGGGTACAGGCGTCTGAACTAGCACCGCGGACCTCGAGGTCCGCAAGGTTTCTCGGTTCCCTCGTTCTCTGTACGTGCCCGGCGTTTGTGCGCCAGGAACACGTGTCCCAGGGAGGCGGCTGATGTTGATGCAACTGCGAACGCTCGTCGGGATCCTCGCGATCGGCACCGCCGCGCTGGCTGCGCCGGTTGCGCACGCGCAGGAACCGGCACGCACGGACGGCTGGGTAGTGCTCGCGCTGGACGACTATCGCGCCCTCCGGGCCCGGGCCTTTCCATCGACGCCGGACCCGCTGCCCCCGCCAGTCGACGCCACGCTGACGCGGGTCGACTACAACCTGCGCGTGAACGGCGACAGCGTGACCGGCGAAGCGTTGTTGACGATCGACGTTCTCAAACAGGGCTGGGTGAGCATCCAGATGCCTGCAGGACTGCTCGTGCGCGGCGCGCGCCTCGACGGCCGCCCGACCGCCCTCGTCGACGGCAACCCGCCGCGCGTGCTGGTGTCGCGTTCCGGACGCTCGGTGGTCGCGCTCGAAATCGTCGTGCCGATCGAAGCCGCGAGCGGCATCGAGTCAATGGCGCTGCCAGCCTCCGCGTCTGCGTTGTCGGCGGTCACGCTGATCGTGCCGCGCACGGGCGTCGACCTGACGGTAAGCGGGGGCTTCGTCGCGGAACAAACCGAGACGAACGCCGAGAACCGATGGATGGTGTACGGATCGCCGGGACGGCCGCTCAGGTTCTCGTGGAAGCGCAAGATCGACGACCGGCGATCGACGCAGCCGCTCCGCGCCAAGGCACGGATCACCGAGCTCGTCGCGCTCGGCGAGGACGCCTCGCAGGTCACGGTGAGCGTGTTCCTCGAAGTCGTCCAGGGGCTGGCGCGCGACGTCGTCCTGACCATCCCGGAGGGCGTGTCGGTGAACCAGGTTTCGGGCGCTACCGTCGCCGACTGGAAACATGAATCGGGCTCGCTGACCGTCTCGTTTCTCGAGCCCATCGCGGCGTCGACGTCACTCGTCGTCTCCGCCGAAGTGCGCGCGCCGCGCGAGGGGTCCATCGCGATTCCCATCGTCCGCATGCCTGCCGCCGAGCGGGAGAGCGGCGGAGTGGCGGTCGATGTGATCGGCGCGGGAGAGATCACCGAGCGACAGCCCCGCGGGGTCGACCCCGCCGATCCCAGCGATCTCGGCGACATTCTCGAAGGCCGTGAGTCGCCGTCGATGGTGGCCTTCGGATTCAAGCCGCTGCCGGGCAGCGCCGCGCGGGGGCTGACGGTCACCGTGTCGAGATACACGCCGCAAGCGGTGCTCGTCGCCAACGTCGAAGAGGCGCGCTACGAAGTGCTCGTCGGCGAGGACGGCAAGATGCTCGTGCGCGCACGCTACGCCGTCCGCAACAACCAGCGCGCGTTTCTCGCGCTCAAGCTGCCCGCGCAATCGGTCTTGTGGAGCGCGGCTCTGGCGGGCCGGCCCGTCCGCCCGGGCGTCTCGGCCGACGGCGGCTACCTGCTGCCGCTGCTCAAGGGACGCGCGGGTGAAGCGGCGCCGACCTTTGCCGTCGAGCTCGTCTACTTGCAACGCACGCCTGCCTGGACCGAGAAGGGAGAGGCCCGCGTCGAGCTGCCGTCGGTGGATCTTCCCGTCTCTCGCACGGGCCTGGCGCTCAACTACTCCCCGCGTTTCCATGTCGAACCCAAGGCTGGCGTGTTCCGCGCCGAGGCTCGACAGGAGCCCTGGAGCGCCGCGCTTCGCGGCAACGAAGCTGATGCGCCGGAGCCCCCGCCGCCTCCAGCAGCGGCCCTGGCGGGCAAGTCAGCAGGCGATCGTGAGGCCGCCAGCGCCAAGGCGCTGGTCGAGCGGTTTCGCAAGGACATGGGCCGGACATCCACGGGAGCCATTCCGGTCCACGTGACCGTGCCTGACATCGGCCCATCGTTCTTCGTCGCTGCCGAGCTCACGGCCGAAGCGTACGCGCCGGCGCTCGATGTCCAGTACAAGCGTCTGAGCCAGAGGTGAGCCATGGCCAACATGACACGCATCGCAAGAACGACCACACTCACGGCGCTTCTGCTTTCATCGGCGCCCCTCACGGTCACGAGCACGCTCGCACAGGAGCGCGGGCCGGCCGGCACCGTCACGCTCACGCGCACCGACTACGACCGGTTGCTCGATCTCGCCAGCCGCCAACCCCGTCCGCCTGACGGCGCGCCGCTGCCCGCGGCGCTCACCCGGGCCGACATTCGCGCCCGCGTCGCCGCCGGGACCGTGCGCGCGACGATGACGGTGGATGGCGAGGTGTTCCAGGCAGGAACGGTGAAGGTTCCGCTGCTCAAAGACGCGACGCTCCTCGACGCGCGGAGGGCCGATCGTCCGCTGCCGCTCATCGCCGAAGGCAATGCGCATGTCGCCCTCGTCGCCGGTCCAGCGACGTTCTCCGCCACACTCGAATGGGGATCGTCGGTCACGACCAGTCCCGGCCGGGGATCGTTCGTGCTGCCGGTGCCGCCTGCCGGGAGCGTGACGGCGACCTTCGACGTCCCGGGCGAGCAATCGGACCTTCGCGTCTCGCCGGGTCTGGTGCTCCGACGGACGTCCGCCGGCGGCCGCACCATCATCGAGGCGACGCTCGATCCGGGATCGCCGACGCAGGTCTGGTGGTCGTCGAGGGAGACCGGACCGGCGGCCGCGCCGCGCGACACACGGCTGCTGTCGGACATGAAGACGCTTGTCACGATCGGTGACGCCGACATTCGTCTGCTCGCGCTCATCGACCTGACCGTCGTACAGGGCGAACCAACCGAGTTCGAGGTCCGGATTCCCTCCGGCTACGAGCTCGCCGGTGTCACCGGCAGCTCGCTCGATCGCAGCGAACAGCTGGGCGAGCGGGTGCTGCTCGTCGTCTCGGCGCCGGCACGGCGGCGTCATCAGTTCCTGCTCAATCTCGAACGCGCGGGCGCCAGCGGA
Source organism: uncultured Acidobacteriota bacterium (assembly GCA_963776315.1). Taxonomy (GTDB): domain Bacteria; phylum Acidobacteriota; class Vicinamibacteria; order Vicinamibacterales; family 2-12-FULL-66-21; genus DATBJJ01. The sequence continues at coordinate 213,815 of CAVZMJ010000012.1, read as the reverse complement.
TCGTTCGCGCTCGACACAGGTCTGCCATCGGTGCCCGCCGCGCAGCGCGAAACGGGAGAAGTCGCGATCGAAGGGATCGGCACGCTCGAGATCTCGTCCGCCGACGTCCCAGGGCTCCGCCGGATGGACGTCCGTGAGGTTGACCCGGCCTTGACATCGGTCGCGCGCCAATCGCTGCTCTCGGCGTATCGCTATCAGCGAACGGCCACGGGCGTGCCGACGCTCGCGCTGAAGGTCACGCGCTTCCCCGACGCCGCCGTGCTGGCAGCCATCGCCGAGCGGGCCGTGGCGACCACGCTCGTGACGAGCACGGGGCGCGCGCTGACGGAAGTGACGCTCTGGCTACGCAACCGCGCGCAGCCCTTCATGAAGGTATCGCTGCCGCCGGGCGCGTCGATGCTGTCGGTCGACGTCGCCGGGGCCCCGGCCAAGCCCGCCGAAGGCGTCGATGGCATGCGCGTCCCGCTTCTTCGGCCCGGTTTCCGGCCCGAGGGCCCGTACACCGTCTCGTTCGTCTACCTGCATGCGGGAGCGGCGTTCGCCAAGAAGGGCGAGATGCAGATGACGCTCCCGCGAATGGACGTCCCGGTCAGCGTCGTCGAATGGGAGCTCTTCCTGCCGGATCAGTATCGCGCCGATCGCTTCACGGGCACGGCGATCGCGGCCTACCTCGTGCCGGACTCATCCTTGGCGTCGGTCGCGACCGTGACCGGCATCGACGCGGTCGGCATGGGAGGCGCCGTCGCGGGCCAGATAGCGGGACGCGCAGTGGACGCACAGGGCGGCGTGATTCCCGGCGCGACCATCGTGGCAGAAGTCTCGGGCCTGCGTCGAACGGCCGTCACGGGAGCGGATGGCCGATATGTGATCTCAGACCTTCCCGCCGGGCCGTTGTCGGTGAGCAGCCAGCTGCCTGGATTCAAGACCGCGCAGCGGACGCTGACTTACGATCAACGTCCGAGACAGATCGATTTCCAGATGGCCGTCGGAGGACTGGAGGAAACGGTCACCGTTGCAGCCGAGGCGCCGCTGCTCGACATGCGCAGCTCGACGGGCGGCCAGGTGATCAACTCCATGACCGCAGCGACCAACAGCAACAGCCGGTCGCGCGATGAGGCATCGCGGCGCGCGGCACTCGAACAGCGGGCGCAGGAGCCATCGGTGAACGTGCAGAGCCTGCAGCGGCGCGCCGCGGGCGTGCTGCCCGTCAGAATCGACATCCCCCGTGCCGGGACGTCACATCGTTTTCTGAAGCCACTCGTCGTCGACGAGGAAACGATGGTCCAGTTCAGATATCAGAGGCGGTGAGCCTTGGACGCGCCTATCAGGTCCGGCTAAAGCCGGACACTACGAATGCCAGGTGACATTCAGTCGTGGTGTCCGGCTTTAGCCGGACCACGACGAAAGCATCAGGGGCCCGGCTTTTCAGGAACCAGCGTCACCACCGTGGAGCGGTCCGCCGGGAAGTACTTCTTGAACGTCTCGTGGAGCACCGCCGGCGTGACCGCCTCGATTCGCTGCAGCCGGCTCAGGATGAGCAGCGGGTCACGGTCGAGCAGCCTGGCCGACTGAAGCCGGCCAAGCCAGAAGCCGTTCTGCTTGACGGAGGTCTCGTAGGCGCGTCGCGCGGTCTCCTTCGCGCGCGTCGTGAGATCGTCGCTCGGGCCCGCGGTCTGCAGCCGCACCACTTCCTGCTGGACACGCGCGATCATCTTGTCGACGTTGTCGGGCGAGGCGCTGAACGAGATGTCGATGTGACCTCCGCCACGCTGCGGCGTCAACTGGGAGAGGCCCACCGAGACGCTGTAGGTTTCTCCCAGCTCCTCGCGCAGGATGTCGCGCAAGGCGATCTCGAGCACCTCGGTGACAGCTTCGACGCGGGTCTGCTCGTTCTCTTCGATCGGCGGGTCGGCGAAGTAGCTGACAACGGTCTGGCTTTTCGGCTCCTTGCCCTTTTCGACGCGCGCCTGCTCGGCCTTCGAAGGAAACGAGATGCCGACGTCCTTGAAGCGGCTGGTCGCCGTCTTCGTGGACGGCAGCGATGCGACGTAGCGGGTCAGCATCGGCAGCACCTCGTCCACCTTGAAGGCGCCGACCATGAAGAGGCTGAAGTCGGCGGCGTTCGCGAAACGCTCACGATAGAACGACACCATCGCCGCGCGGTCGAGCGCGCGGATCCGCTCGACCGTCAGCGGCCGTGACGTGTAGTGCCCCATCGTCAGGATCTGGCCGAGCTTGTCGCCGTACACAGCCGTGGGACTGCTCAGGCGGTTGACCACGGCGGCCTCGAGCTGGCGCTTGATGAGGGCGAACGCTTCCGCGTCGTCGCCGGGCGCGGTGAATTTGATGTGGAGCAGCTGGAGCGCGGTCTCGATGTTGGCGGGCGTGCTCGATCCCTGGATGCCGTGGGACGACAGCGAGATGAACGGCGACGCCGAGGCGATCTTGCCGGCCGTCAGCTTCGGCAGGTCGACCGCGCGATGGCCGCCGGCGCCGGACAACTCGACCTGTCCGGTCGCGAGCTGCGCTTCGACGTACGTGTCCGGCGTGGCAAGCGAGCTCCCTCCGGACGCTGTCAGGGCGAACAGGACCTGATCATTCTTGAAGTCGGTTGGCTTGAGCCAGGCCTCGACGCCGTTCGAGAGCCGAATCACGGTGACGCCAAGCTCTGGAATCTCACGCCTTCCCGCGATCGACCCCGGATCGGGCGCGCGCGCGAGCAGCACGGCGCTGCTGGCGGTATCGGCCCAGGGCGTGACCGCCACGGCATCGGCCGAGGTGATCGCGGCAGCCAGCTGCGCGTCGGTCGGTACGGCGACGCCGGCCTTCTGCGGCGAGACCGCCAGGATCACGCGGCTCGTGTCGGCGAACATCGCCTTGGCGGCTGTGGTCGCGTCCGCCGCGGTGATCGTTGGCACGAGCGCCTGCACGAGCTGGTGCTCGTAGGCGATCCCGGGCGTCGGTTCGCCCTGAAGGAAATGGTTGATGTACTCCTGCACGTACGATCCGCTCTCGGTCTTGTCTCGCTCGGCGTACGCGCGGTCGTAGCTGGCCAGCATCCATTTTCGCGCGCGGTCCAGCTCTCCAGCACCGAACCCGTGTTGCTCGACGCGATTGGCCTCCACTTCGAGGGCCACCAGCCCGCGCTCGATCTTTCCATCCTGAACGCTCGCCGCGAGCGTGAAAGTGTCGACGGTCGGCGTGAGATCGCCGCCGTAGGCGCCCGCGTTCAGGAACGGCGCATCGGCCTTCCGCGAGATCTCGTCGAACCGTTCGTTCAGCATCTCGTAGGCCATGGACGAGACCAGGCTGCGCCGGTAGTCGCTCACTTTGTCGTGCGACCCGCTCGGCCGCTTCCGCACGATGGACACCGAAGACTGCGTGGCCTCCGCATCCGTCGCCATCTTGACCAGCACTTCCGATTGAAGCGGCATCGAGTAGTCGCGTGGCGGCGCCGGCGTCGAGGGTTTGGCCAGCGGTCCAAATTCCTTCTTGATCAGCGTCTCGAGCGCTGCCGGATCCATGTCGCCCACAGCCACGACGGCCATGCGGTCGGGCCGGTACCACTTCGTGTAAAAGGCTCGCAGCTCGGACGCCGGGAACGTCTTGAGGATCTCGGGTTTACCAATCGGTAGCCGCTCGGCGTACTTCGACTTGGCAAACAGCACCGGGATCTGCTGGTCGCGGAGTCGCGAGCCCGCGCCGAGGCCACCCCGCCATTCCTCGATCACGACGCCGCGCTCTTTGTCGATCTCTTTCGGATCGAGCGTCATGCCCCCGGCGAAGTCCGCCAGCGCCTGCATGCCCTTCTCGACGATGCCGGGCTTGTCGGTGGGCAGCTGAAACATGTAGATGGTGTCGTCGAAGCCGGTTTGAGCGTTGACGTGCGGGCCCAGCCGCGCGCCAGTCGATTCGAGCGCCGCGATCAATTCGCCCGGCTTGAATCGCTTCGTACCGTTGAACCCCATGTGCTCCAGGAAGTGCGCCAGTCCCTGCTGCGCGTCGGTCTCGTCGACCGATCCGGCCTTGACCGCGAGCTGCAGCATGACGCGCTTCTCGGGACGTACGTTCTGCCGGACGTAGTAGCGCAAGCCGTTGGCAAGAGTGCCGGTCGTCACCGCTGTGTCGAGCGGGATCACGGCCGCCGGCGCGAAGGCCTGGGCCGGCGGTGCCGGGACCTGCGCGTGACCGTACGCCTGAACGACAACGCCGAGCACGAGCGCGGCCAGCGCCGCGCGGAAGGTCTTGATCAGCATGAAGAAACTCTACCCCAGGGGCGCCTGATCGCGGATCAGGCAAGATCACTCTCGACGCGGATCACGCTTCACGGGACGCGGATCACGCGGATTTCCTAGAACGGGACGCGGATCACGCCGATTTCCGGAGTCGAACGGGACGCGGATCACGCGGATCTGACGTTTCTGAAAGACCAGGCCCATTGGTTCGTCCCACCCGTCATCCCAGTCAACGTGAAGATCCGCGTGATCCGCGTCTCGTTTGACGCAGAATCCGCGTGATCCACGTCCCGTCGAGCGTGATCCGGGTAATCCGCGTCCCGTCCTATTCCGGAAATCCGCGTGATCCGCGTCCCGTCACCCGGATCCGCGTGATCCGCGTCCCGTCCTATTCCCGGAGATCCGCGTGATCCGCGTCCCGTTTTACCGGCAAATTCGCCCGATCCGCATCCCTTCCCGTCTTGAAATCCGCGATGCGACAAGCGTCAGCACAGTCTTGTAAGATCCCCGCAACTCGTTGTGGAGTGGGACCCGCCTTGCTGGCGCGAACTTCGCAGGTGCCCCGAGTTTCCGCTCAGGCCCTCTGGAATCTCGCTTCACCAAAAGGAGCGCGTCAATGGCGTTGCGGACCCGGCTGGCCCTCATCCTCGTGGCCGCCGCACTCGTAGGCCTTTCCGGACCGCTGGCCGCGCGCCAGCAGCCTTCCGAGCGGGCTCGCGCGGCGCGCCCCGACTTCGACATCCGCGAACACCGGCTGCCGGCTCAGGGATCTGCTCGAGCGCGGGCCGAGCTGCGACGGACGCCATCGTCGAGGGGCCGCCGCGGCTCGCGCCTGGACCCGCACACCGGCGCGCTTCGGGTGCTCGACACGCCCGGCTGGGCCGCCGGTCGCACGGCGCTGTCAGTGGCACTGCGGAACCGGCTGGCGCAGGCCGTCGATCGGCTCGGCCTCGGGGATGGGGATTTGGAATCGCTGGCGGTGGTGCGCGACTATGTCAGTCGCTCGACGGGGCTGCGTCACGTCACGTTCGCGCAGTCGTTCGACGGCATCCCGGTCTTCAGCGGCACTGTCACCGTCCATATCGACTCGACCGGTGAGATCGTGCGGGTCACGTCGAGTGCAGCCCGGGGCGAAGGTCGCGAGCGGGCGCCAAGGCTTGCGGCGGACGAAGCGGCGACCCTCGCGGCGAACGACGTCGACCCGGACGCGTTCTTCGTCCCCGTCCGCGCCGGGACGTCCACACGCCCCGAAGTCGCCCGCTTCGCGCGCGGAAAGTTCCGCCGCGACGTGACGGCATCGCTCGTGTGGTTCGCGATGGACGGCGGCCTGCGGCTCGCCTGGCACGTCGAGCTCGAGCCCGACGGCCTCCCGCAGTTCTACGATGTCCTCGTCGACGCCGGAACCGGCGATCTGCTCCTGCGTCGCAACCGCGTTCTGGACGGAAACGGCACCGGCCGCGTCGTCCAGTCGGCGGGCACACAGGCCCTCGACCCGCGGCGGCCCGACCAGATGCCGGCTGGTTCGCTCGCATGTCCTCCACCGGAGAATCACGAGCTGCGCGATCTCACCACGCCTTTCCGGGATTCATCGACCGTTCTCTCGGACACAGGCCGGCTCGCGGGAAACAACGTCCACGTCTTCCGCGGAAACACCTCGACCGAAGGCGCGCTCGGCACGTTCGACGGGTCGCGTTGGTTGTTCGATTTCCCGTTCAACTCCGCCGCGTCGGCTGAAACTGCGCTGTTCTTCGCGCTGAACTTCGCCCACGACTTCTTCTACGACCTCGGCTTCGACGAGGCTGCCGGCAACTTCCAGGTCGACAACTTCGGCCGTGGAGGCCTGGGCGGCGATCCCATCAGGGGTCTCGCGCGCGCGGCCGGCCGCAACAACGCGACGTTCCAACCCGCACCCGATGGCGCGAGCCCGGTGATCAGCATGTTCCTGTGGGACGGCGTGGGCTGCTGGTCCGAGGACGTCGACGGAGACGGCACACCGGATCTCGACGGCGACTACGACACCGATATCGTCCTGCACGAGTTCCATCACGGCGTCAGCACCCGCCTGAACACGGCCTTCACCGGCAACGAGGCCGGAGCGATCGGCGAAGGCGGCAGCGACTTCTTCGCGTACTCGATCAACGGCGATACGACACTCGCCGAATTCGCCTACCCGGGTGGGATTCGGGGAGTGAACGGCAAGACCTACAACGACTGGACGTGCCTGCTCGGCCTCTACTGCGAACCGCACGACAACGGCGAGATCTGGGTCAACGTCCTGTGGGACATACGCGAACGGTTCCGGGCCGATCTCGTTCGCGGCAGCGACGCCGCGGCGACGAACGAAGTGCACCAGTTGTACATCGACGGTTTGAAACTATCGCCGCCCGCGCCGACCATGCTGGACCTTCGGGACGCGATGCTGCAGGCCGACGCAATCCGGAATCCTGGCTCGCCGGAGAGCGCGAACTTCTGCGCGCTCTGGGAGCCGTTCGCGCTGCGCGGCATGGGCGTCAACGCGACCGATACCGCGGACAACGGATTCAATCAGGTTCGTGCCAATTTCGAAGTGCCTGAGGGATGTCACGCTCCGCCTGGGCCACCGACCGTCACGCTCGCTGTGACGAGCGCGACGGCCACGGAAGCCGGCCCGTCGAACGGCATCTTTACGATCAGCCGTAACGCGGCCCTGGAGACGGCCACCATTGTCAGCTTCACGGTCGCAGGCACCGCCACGCGCGGCACCGACTACGTCACCCTGCCGGGCACCGCGACAATTCCAGCAGGCGCAACGTCGGTCGACGTGCCGGTCGTGCCCATAGACGACTCGACCCTCGAGGCCAACGAGACGGTCGTCCTCACGCTGCGCAGCGGCGCCGGGTACGTGATCGCCGGGCCTTCGGCTGGAACCGTGAGCATCGTCAGCGATGACGTCGCACCGGATTTCACCGTCACGGCCCTGACGGTTCCCGCGGTGGGGGGTGGGGGTCTGCCACTGACCGTGACCGACACGACCAGGAATCAGGGCACTGGCGCCTCAGTCGAGTCGACGACGTCCTTCTACTTATCTGTGAATACGGTCATCGAGCCCACCGACGCGCTGATCGGCACGCGTGTCGTGCCCGCGCTCGTACCCGGCTCGAGCGACGTTGCCACGACGACGCTGACCGTGCCGGACAACCCCGGAGCCGGCACGTTCTGGGTGATTGCCAAAGCGGACGGACCTGGAGCTGTCGGCGAGTCGACAGAGACCAACAACACGCGGACCGCGCTGGTCAAGATCGGTCCCGATCTCGCGATCACGGCGCTGACCGCGCCGGCGATGGCGGGAGCCGGCACGTCGATCGTCGTGAACGAGACCACAAAGAACCAGGGGGGCGGAGGCGCGACCGGGTCGTCCACGCGGTTCTACCTGTCGGCGAACTACGCCCTGGATGCAGGAGATGTGGCGCTCGAGGCACGCAGCGTCGGGGCGCTCGCCCCCGGCGTCTCACATTCTGCCGCCACCAGCCTGACGATTCCCACCGATGTTGCGAGCGGCACCTTCTATCTCATCGCCGTGTCTGATGATGGCAACGCCGTCGCCGAGTCCACCGAGAACAACAACACGCGCTTCGTGACCGTACGCGTCGGCGCCGACATGTTCGTCTCGACGATTGCGGGGCCAACACGCGCCGGAGCCGGCTCGACGATCGCGGTCACAGACACGACGAAGAACACGGGCGGAGGGGGTGCCGGTCCGTCGACGACCGCCTTCTACCTGTCAGCCAATACGACGCTCGATGCAGGCGACGCCCGGCTGACCCCGGCCCGGACCGTCGGTCCGCTCGAAGCCGGCGCATCGAGCCTCGCGACGACAAATGTCGCCCTGCCGCTCGTCGCGCCCGGGACGTGGTACCTCATGGCCAACGCAGACGACACGGGCACAGTCGTCGAGACGCAGGAGACGAACAACGTCCGCTACACCACGATCTACATTGGTCCGGACCTCACCGACACGATCACGAACGCTCCGGCGACGGTCGTGGCAGGCACGGTCATGACCGTGACCGACACGGCGAGGAACTACGGCGTCGACCTCGCAGCGCCGTCGACGACCCGTTACTATCTCTCCGTGAACGCGGCCCTCGATGCGTCTGACATCCTGCTCGATGGGGAGCGGTCCGTCCCGGCGCTGGCCTACAACGCCTTTCACACCGGCTCGGCGAGCGTGGCGATTCCGACGGGGATCTCGGGCCGCTACTACCTGCTGGCGGTCGCCGACGGATGGGGAGTCGTCGCCGAGTCGAGCGAGGTGAACAACCTGGGGCTGCGCCTCATCACGATCAACCCGTAACGCGGATCGGGGATGGCTAGAAGACATCTCATAAACACGGCCGACGGCTCATCACGATGAGCTCGAAGACCACAAAGATCGCGAAGAAGGTTTTCATCCGCAAGACCTTCGCGGGCTTCGTGAGCTTTGGGACCTTCGCGAGAGGTTTGCGTTAATGAGTCGGCCTCTCACATCAAGCAGGCTCTAACACAGGGATTCACGGGACGCGGATCGCGCGGATCAGGTCGCGCGGATTAATCGATTCACAGGGACACGGTGTCGTGGGACCACGACGTCGGTAGTCGCCGACGCAGCAGCGGATTGTCCCAGCCGTCGCTTGGGACGCCTTCCCGCCGTCAGCTGCGAAGCCAGCCACCTAATCCGCAGCCGGCCCAATCTGAAGGTCCGTTTGGCAACGGCAGGAGCTCGGTTCGCTTATGCGCGTCCGGTCTGCGCGATACCTCACCCAAACACAGGCACCGATGTACCCTGCCGGCTCGTCGAGGTCCGGGCCGTGGCACGACGTTCGCTGCGCTTCCAGGCGCGTCCGCCGGACGCAGGAGGCGTTCCGAATGTCAGACCAGTCCGCAGCGACGAGAGCGAACGACGCTGGTCGCCCGGCTTTTGCTGTTCCTCAGCCCCAGGCATAGGGGTCGCCCCCGAAACTCCTCGACCGCGTCCGCGACGCTGTGCGCACGCGCCACTACAGCCGCTGCACCGAGGACGCGGACGTCGGGTGGATTCGGCGGTACATCGTCTTCCATCGCAAGACACACCCGGCACAGATGGGCGCGGGCGAAATCTCGCAGTTTCTCACCTGGCTGGCCATCGATCGCCGGGTGAGCGCATCGACCAAGAATCAGGCGCTCAGCGCGCTGCTGTTTCTCTACAACTTTTGTTTGCATGTGATGACCCGTGGCGCGCTGGGTGTGAAGAGTCCGCTGGATCGGATGTGAACGGACAGCCGCGAGCCTCGCGCGTAACCGCCGGAGCGCCGGTTGTGCGGCCTGGCCGGAACCCGCACTGCTGAATGGTTTCCCGGCATCCGCCACCATCGGTCTTCGTTGGTTACGCGCTGGCACCGGCGCGTAACCGGGCAGATCCGCGCTTTGGCGGCGGGTTCTGCGACGGCCGTTGCGCGTAACCGCGCGCGAAGGCGGGCAGGATTCCTGCTAGAATCACGGCGCCTTCCGTGGGTTACGCTTGTGAACAACAGTGCCGAGAGGTCGGAGTTTACCCTGCGGCTTCGCGGTCCACTAGTAGTTGGGCAGACAACGACACGACGGATAATGGCGCCCCAAGAGAGCACGATTGAGATCGTTCCGTACGATCCAGGCTGGCCGGGCGCGTTCGAAGCCGAGGCCGCCCGCCTTCGCACCGCGTTGAAGACCCTGGCCTTGCGAATTGACCATCATGGCTCGACTGCGATTCCCGGGTTGGGCGCCAAGCCAGTCATCGACATTCAGGTGTCAGTAGCGACACTTCAACCGATTTCGGCCTACCGTGCGACGCTCGAGGCCATTGGTTACGCTCACGTGCCGCATCCCGACGATTCCTTCTGTCCGTTCTTCCATCGGCCAATTCAGTGGCCCCACAGTCACCACGTGCACGTCGTCGAAAAGGATGGACAGGAAGAACGACGGACATTGGCCTTTCGCGACTACCTTCGTGACCACGCCGAAGTGGCTCGCGAGTACGAAGATCTCAAACTTACCGTAGCCGCGCAAGTCGTGACGGCCGATCCCGAGTCGCAGGAACGGTATGCTCTGGCCAAGACCGATTTCGTCGAGCGAGTCGTCGCCCTCGCGGTCGCAACGGGATATCCCGGAGACTTATCAGCTCAATGAGCTGCCCAACACGCAAATGGAGCCGACGCGCCTGACCGTCTGTGCGATCATGTCGCCGAGGCGCGCGGCTCATTTGCAACGTTATGCCGCTTCCCTCTCGGGCCTACCGCGAAGAGTCATAGATGGCCTTGTATGGTAATCATCCACGGCTGCACGACGCGGATGATCCTGCAGATCCCGTCTGGCGGTGGTTCATTCTCAACGGCCCTCATGGCGAACGATCGCGTGGCACAAAGGGTCGCCGGTCGCGCCGAGGGATTTGGACTTGCTGAGGCAGTTCATTTCGGAACGAACAGAGGGTGACTCTGAGTTTCTAGCCAAGGCTCGGCGCGTTGCGCTTCGGGCTCTCGAACTCAACGATGCGGTATTGATTCGAACGGGCATTCAGGTCCTCACAGTCCTCGGGCAGGACGACGACTTGACGAGAGTTCGGGCGTTGCGGCAGCACCTCGATTCGGACGTGGCGAAGGATGCTCGGTGTTGTCTCTTCGAGCGAGGACTCAGGGGGTGAATTCTGCGCGCCCACCCCAAGTTGCCCATCAGGTTTCGTCGCTGTCGAATCGAAGCCGACCGCGGTATTCTACCCATGGACGTCCGGAGTTGAGGACCATGCCCAAACCGATTGCGGTGAAACCGCTCGCGAACTTCAGAATCTGGCTTCGGTACGACGACGGTGTGGAGGGCGACGTAGATCTCGCCGACCTTGCGGGGCGAGGCGTTTTCCTGGCCTGGGACGACCCTGCCGTATTTCGTCACCGTCCGTCTCGGATCCGATGGCGCTGTCGAGTGGGCACCGAACATTGATCTCTGCCCCGACGCGATGGACCTGCGCCTCACTGGCAAGTCGCCCGAGGATCTGTTTCCGACCTTGAAGTCGATCCACGCAGATGCTGAGATCGCGCGTTTCTACGGCATCATCATCAGCGTCCTGGTTCGTCACGCCCGGGAGCTTGGGCTTTCGAGGGTCGAAGCGGACGGGCTCGTGGATTACCTCTGCGACGTTGGGCACCGTCAGGCGATCCATTTCTTGTGGCGGCCCGACGCTAAGCGACCCCGGACGAGTTCGTCCTCGAGTTGGCGGTGGCGGCCAAATGCGACGCCATCGTGACTCATAACGTGCGCGACTTTGCTGGCGCCGTCGATTCGCCGTAGCCATCGTCACGCCGGCCGGCCTCCTGTCCGCGCTCGAGGATTCACTATGAGCAGCCTGAGCCGTCGACTCGCTGTCGCTCGCGGAGCAGTATCCCTTGATAAGCCAATGGGACAAACAGACCGCCGCAACCGGCGAGCGGCGTGAGTTCGCCAGACGATAGGGTGCATGCGCGTAGTCGGGGCAGGCGTCTTCGTCTTCGCCGGGCTGCTCGGTCTCGTCGGAGTGGCCAGCGCCCTCGGCATCTTCGAACATGCGCCACGGTGGGTCGTTGGGCCTGTGTACGCCCTTCTCATGTCGCGCTGGTGGCTGTCGCGCTGTGGCTCTTCAACCCAAGGGGATCAGATCCATTCGGTCGGGAAGGAATGGCGCGCGGGGTGCGTTCCAACGGATGGCCAGATCATCACAGATGCCAGCTATGAGGACTTGAAGCGTGAGAGTGTCGGTGGCGCCGGCGAACAACGAAGTGCATCTGGCGAAGCACGCCGCCACTGACTGCCGCGCCTCGCAGCTGATCCGCGTACCGTGAACCTAATCGCGCCTTGCGCGTCACGAAATCCGTGATCCGTTGCTTCGGCGCGGCCCCGCAGGATACGCTTGGCGCTCACCTTCTCACCCAACCCAGCTTCTCACACTCAAGAGGATGACTCAGGCATGAATCCCATCACCGGACTGCTCGCCGCCCTTGGCGCGTTGACGGTCGTGTATGTCGCCGGTTGGACGCGAGCCATTGTGGGAGCGCGACAGGTCGAGAGTCGCGAATCCCATGCAACGGATGTGCGGTTTCCCACAGCGTTTCAAGTTGCGCTCGGCGCGGTCACGAACTTCTTCGATGCGCTCGGCATCGGCTCATTCGCCACGACCACCGCGGTCTTTCGCCTGTTCAAGATGGTCCCGGACCGCATCATCCCTGGAACGCTGAACGTCGGCCATACGCTGCCGACGGCTGTCCAGGCGTTCGCCTTCACGGCAATCATTCCCGTCGACGTGCTGACGCTCTTCAGCATGATTGCGGCCGCGGTGCTTGGCGCCTGGCTGGGCGCGGGCGTCGTGGCGGGCTGGTCGAAGCGCAAGGTCCAGGTCGGCATGGGCGCCGCTCTTCTTGCGGCCGCGACGTTCATGCTCATGCGCCAGTTGAGTCTGTTCCCTGCCGGCAGCGAAGAGATTGGCGTGCGCGGGCTGAAGCTGGTGGTCGCTGTTGGCGGCAACTTCCTGCTCGGCGCGCTCATGACGCTCGGCATCGGGCTCTACGCACCCTGCATGATTCTCGTGAGTCTTCTGGGCATGAGTGAGCGAACGGCGTTCCCGATCATGATGGGGTCGTGTGCGTTTCTGATGCCGGTGGGCAGCCTGCGCTTCATTCGCGAGCAGGCCTACAGCTTCCGCAATGCGCTCGGTCTCGCGATCGGCGGTATCGTGGGCTCCTATGTGGCCGCCAAGTTCTTCGGAACCCTGAACATCCGCACCGTGCGCTGGCTGGTGATCGTCGTCGTCCTCTACACAGCCATCACGATGCTCATGTCCGCCTCGAGCGAGAGGGCCTCGTCAGCGACACCGACGGAACCGCCCAAGGCGTAGGGCAGAACTCGAGATCTTCCACCTGAAGGTGGAAGCCACACGAGCCCATGCCGTCCATGAGCCCTGAGCCTTGAGCCCTGATCCCCGAACCCCGAGCCCCGAGCCCCGAGCCCCGAGCCCCGAGCTACACGAACACACCCCGCATCGTAGGCGTGTAGCCGGGGAACACCACATCCAAGTTGGTGTTGCCGAGGCGCCGGAGCACGGTCTCCGCGAGGATGTCGCGGTAGTCGATCGTCACCTGCAGGTCCTGGTTCTGGTAGAGCTGACCCGCTGCGAGGCCTGGCCAGGCGGTCATGACGCGGCCACCCCGCACGGCGCCACCCATGACGAACATCGCGTTGCCATGACCATGGTCGGTGCCCTGGCTGGCGTTTTCCCTGGCCACCCGGCCGAACTCCGAGCTGGCAACCAGCGTGACGTTGTTGATCCGGTTCGCGCCCACCATGTCGGCGTGGAACGCACCGATCGCCTGGGCGAGCTGCTGCATCGTCACCGACATGCCGCCATTGATGGGTCCCTGCGCGCTGTGCGTGTCCCACCCGCCGAGGTCGATCTGCACCGCTTCGACGCCCATGTCGGCGCGAATCAGCGCCGCCGTCGAGCGCAGGGCCGCGCCAAAACTGCCACCCGGGTAGACGGCGCCGCCGGCCGGAACGTAGCCGTTGATGTTGAGCGCGCTCAACGTCGTGATCGTGCGCTGCGTGTTGAGCGCGGCCGTCTTGAGGGGATCCCGCTCGATCTGGTAGGCAGTGCCGAGCCACGTGAGGCGCTGCGTGCGAGTGCTCGAGCTGCCGGAAAGACCGAAGTTCGCCGGATCCGGAATGGGCAGCGTGTCCGGCGCGCCCACGAGCGTCTGCGGCAGACCGAAGTTGAAGCCGATGCCCGCGCAGCGCTGCGTCGACCTTCATCGGCGGCAGGCTGGCGAGATGCCGGCCGAGCCAGCCCGTGACCACGTTCAGGTCGCCGGGCTTCCCGATTTCCATGAAGAACTGCGCGTCGAAGTGCGAACGCGACGGATCGGTCGAACCACGGCGTGCACCACGAGCAGTTGTCCGGCCTGGTACGCCGGCAGCAGTGCGGCCATCGCCGGCGGAAAGCCGAAAAAGCCGTCGAGACTGAGCGCCGCATTCGCGCGGCGCTCCCCGGCGCGGGATCGCGAGCGTCGGCCGCAACTGGTAGTACGACGGCTCACCAAACGGCGCGCACCAGCGACAAGCCGTCGGCGCCGCCGCGGAGGAAGATCGAGATGAGCACGTCCCGACTCGAGGCACTCTGGGCGTAGGTGACCCGCGGCAGCCACGCAGGGACGCTCAGCGCGACGGCAGTCGCCGTCCCGCGCGCGACGAACTCGCGGCGCGAGAGCTGACGGTATTCGTCGCACGCCTGGCAATCGTTCGATGTGTTCCTGGACATGACGGTTCGCGCTCCTCGTCTCTACACAACCCTTGACACTGCCGCTGGGCGTCAGTGCCACTGGAAAGACGGCGATGCCAATGCCAGGCCGAACGCGTCGCGAATCTGAGTCGACGACGGTGCGGTGGCAGTCCCGCTCGGGCGCAGATACGCGATGAGTGCCGCCTTGTCGGCGGCGGGCATCTCCCCTGCGAAAATCAGCACGTCGATGCGGTCGGCAATCTGAATCGGAGTCGTGGCGCCCGCCAGCAGCGCCGTAAGGTCGACCGCGGCGCCGCTGACGCTGTTGTTCGCCAGCTGGAACGCGAAGTTCCAGCGCGGGAGCGGCAGACCGCCCCAGTACTCGAACTCCTGCGGATAGCCGTCAGGCGGTCCCCACGCGTACGGCGTGTGCCCGGTGCCGGACAGGTAGGTCTGGCGCACCGTGTTGAGCGAGGTGATGTTCGCGTTCATGACGCGCAGCGCCGACACGATGTAGTGGAACGGGCGCTTGAAGAGCGGCGGCGACCAGAGGACGTTGTCGTAGTGCAGAATGCGCCGCACGAGCGCCTTGATGTTCGCCGCCGGTACGAGTGAACTCACCGGCGATGTCCGCGACGAGCGCGGGCGACGGATCGTAGTTCAGGAGCCAGCGCAAGAGCTTCTTCGAGATGAACCGCGCGCAGCTCGGATGGTTCGCGAGGATGCTGAGGACGTTCAGCCCGTCGTTGAACCCGCCGCCGGCGGCAAACGGCACGCCGAGCACGAGCTTGCTGTTGTTGTCGTGCCGGCTGGCGTCGTAGAAGAACGTGCCGGCACGCGGGTCGCCGGTGTTGAAATACGTGCGCCAGCCGGTGAAGCAGCGCGCCACCTCGACGACGTCCTGCTGCGTGTAGCCGCCGTCGACGCCGAGCGTGTGGAGCTCCATCAGCTCGCGCGCGTAGTTCTGGTTCGGCACGCGCCCGGGCCGCCCGTCGCTCTGTGTATTGTTCAGGTAGGTCATCATCGCGGGGCTCGACGCGCTGGCATTCAGCATGCCGGCGAACGTGCCCAGCGCGTTCTTGCGGTAGACGTCGCGGACTTCGAGCGTCTTGAAAATCCCGACCGACGTGATGTTCGTATTGAAGTGGTCGGTCCAGAACTCGACCATCCGCTCCAGCAGCTGGCGGTTCGAGTAGATCGCGCGGAGGATCGTCGCTTCCGTGAGCTCCCGAATCACAACCGCCGAGTCCCCGCCGTAGAGAGAGAAGGGCGCATGGTTAATCGTGGGGAGCGGCAGCAGCCGCGCCTCGCACTCGGGATCGCCCATCGTCTCGGGGTTGAGCTGCCATTCGAGGTAGCCGTAGTAGCCGAGCGACCTCATCCACGCCACATCCTCGGTCGTAGCCCCGACGGTCACGCGACGAAGCAACCGCATCTCGCCAGTCGGCACGGTGTTCGGCTTCGACCGGGTCGGCGTCCGGACCTGGGCCTCGGCGCGAGCCGCGGCACCGAGCGCACCCAACCCGAGCAGCGCCCGTCGCGACAACTGTCCAGCGCGAGACGGTCCATCCTTCGTCTCCGCTGGTCTCTCTTCCATGCTTTTCGTGGACGACGACATGGCTCCCTCTCCTTCACGATCCATTCTGCACGCGGAAGAACCGGCTCCCCATCCCCGACGTCTGTCCGGCGCTGTCAGTCACCACCCAGGCGATGGTATGCAGGCCATTCGAGAGCGTCGTTGTATCGAGCACGAAGTACCCGACCGCTCCCCTTCCGTTGCTCGTGTTGTAGAACCCCGGGAATAGCGTGGCGATGTCCGAGCGGACGTTGTTGTAGACCGGATGCCCACGAAGCACACCATCGACGTACACGCCAATGGTGCTGCCGTTGGTCGGGATTCCCCCCGCATGCGGTGTCAGGGCCCACCCGAAATTCACGACCGTCCCGGAAACGGTTTCCCCTTGACCGGGCGTGTCGATGGTGCCAAAGGGCTTGACCGACGCGCTGTTGGCGGCAATGATGCGCCGCGTCCCGAGGTTTGTCGACATCCCGGCGTAGTCGGTCGCGAAGACGTGCAGGTCGAATGTACCGTTGCCCTGGTTCGGCAGCATGTTCGTCAGCACCATGAAGCCCCAGCCGGCGTTGTCGTTCGCCGGCACAGACGGATACGCCGCCTGCACATCAGTTCTGGCGCCACGGATGAAGACGGCGCGACCGACGAATATCAACCCGCTCTCGCCTGCGACCGGCGATCGGAACACTTCCACCCTCGCGACACCCGCATCGTCGAGGGCCCAGCCGGTCACGGCCACTTCCCCTGCCACGGTGGTACCGTTCACCGGCGTGTCGAATGACCCGAACGGCGGTGCGGGGGCCGTAAGCGTGACAGCGACTGTGGCTGTCGCGTTGAACGTGCCGGACACCGCACTGTGCCCGTAGACAACAATCGACCACGCTCCCGCCGGCTAACACCGCAGGCGCTCGAAGACTGAACCCTGAGGCGGTGAATTGCGCGCCGTGGAGCGTTCCCACGTCCGTGCGGGCGAGGCCGTACGTCGCCACGCCGAGAAACACCGGATCGCCTGACGCCGGATAGGCCCAGACGTGCACCGCGTCCATGCCGGTGCCGCTCGTCGCCGCCCCGTCGACGGCCCAGCCCTGCACCTCGAGGGGCTGTCCCGCCGCACCCGCCACCGGCGACTCGACCGTCACGACCGCACCTGGAAGGACCCTGAGGATCGATCCACTCGACGCGCTCTGGGCGTCGGGATTGACCATGGTAATCGCCTTCAGGCCCGGCGCAGCACCGACGGTCGAGACGTTGACCGTCGCGCTCGTCGCGCTCGTCCGCGTCACGCTGTTGACGATGACGCCCGGAATGCTCGCGGCCAGTCGGCACGGGTATCCGGCGCCGGGATCGAAAAAGGCCGTGCCACCGCTCGACGTCGCCGTCACCGAGAGGTTGATCGAGGCGCTTCCGCTCGGGATGACCGATGGAGTGACGCTGACCGGTGTCGGAGCGCCAGGTCCAACCGTCCGGCCGACCGACAGCCCGTAGGAGTTGATCGCATCGGTGAACTGTTGCAGTGTCCAGATCGTCGAGCCGTCGCAGCCGTCGAGAACCGTGGACGACAGACCTCCCCAGCGGCGGCCGCGCGTCGCCGATCCGGGGTCGCCGGGAGGGTTGTACGCAGAAGTGGACGCGGTGTAGAGCTGCGGCGCGCGGAGCGTTCCCGCGGCGTCGGAGGAGAAGCGCTCGGCGACTCCCGCGTTGATGAACTCGCTCGTACCTGCGGCGCTGAATCCGACGATCGACCGCCCCGTCGTCGCCGTTGCAATCGACGGTACCCAGTAGTTGCGCTGATCAAGGCTGCCCGAGCCCGTGTTCGAGAACAGGGTGCCGGCCTGCACGACCGACGGCGTCGTCGTGAGCGAGGCGATCTCGTACCAGCGCACACCGTTGCGGTTGGCAGACCCGCTCGCCTGACCTGTGTGCGTCACGCCGATCGTGTGCGCCGTCCACAAGCGGCCGTTGACGAGGCTGGCTGACGTGAGGCGATCGTCTCCGCCATCGATCTGGCCGCTTGTCGACCCCAGGTTGCCGAGGTGCCGCACCGTGATCGGCGCGGCCGTCGGGGCTACTGCTATCGACACGTTGGCCGAGATTGTCGGCGTCGCACCAGGGTTCGACACGCGACGAAGCATCAGAGTTCCGAGCGACGCGTTGTCGACGCCGATGAAAAAGCCGGTCGCGAGCGACCCGTCCTCGACGTCGACACCAACGGGCGCGAATGGACCGGCGCCGCCGGGGGCCCCGGTCAGATTGTGAAACGCCGTCACTACGATTGTGGCAAAGTCGATCACCGACGTCTTGCGGACCACGAATCCCGACGTCCCCAGGTACGTGGCGCTTCCCGGATCGCAGAACTGCACGATGCCGATATAGAGCGCAAAGGGATCCAGGCCGAACGTGGGCGAGTCGACCGCGCAGTTCGTCGCACCAGGAAACCCGGTATTGTCGAAGGAGAAGAAGCTCCACAACGTCGTGGCCGTAATCGTCGACGCGTTGCTCGACGCGATCACGATGCGCCCGGGAACGGCGTCGGTCGCGGCAATGATGAACCACCTGCCCGCGAGCCGGTCGTACTTGATCTTGGGTCCGAACGTGTTCGCTCCGTTGCGCACGGGCGTGAAGAACGAATTGGTCGAGAGGTTCAACACCTGATCGAGCGCACCGGTGGCCTTGACGAAGCTTCTGATGCGCCCGTTGGCGGCCAGGATGAACTGGGCCGGGCCGGCTGCACCGCTTGGATCCGGCGGCAGCGAACCCGTCTCGCCGAGCGTCGCACCGACGAAGGTCTGGAGGAATGTCGCCGGCTCGGAAGCCTCCAACTCGCCGACACCCGCGGCGGACTGGACAGCCCCACCACGGGTCGCAGCCGACTCCACCAACGTCGGCCTCCGCACGGTGCGCCGCCGCCCGAGACGGTCGGACGCCATGCCCCGTGCCGCCATCTGGAGGCTGTCTCGAGCCTCGAGGTTCATCAATTGATCGCTCGTGGCGTACCCGATCTGAGCGCCAGGCAGCGGCTCGCCCGCCTGCGTGGGCAAGGGGGCCTGGGCGGAGATCGTCGGGGCGGGCAGGCCATCTCCGAGGACGGCCGCGGCGATTCCAAGAGCCAGGACGCACGCGGTGCGGCGCGCTGTCGGCCGGGAACGACGGGGCTGACTCTCATTACGAAAATGCAACATGAATAGGCTCGCGAACAAACGCCTCCCGACAGGGGCGGCTGCCCGCCACGTGCAGAGCCCGTACCGGCGACGGACGCGAATAAACAGATGGGAATTGGGCCGAAACCGCGCACTCCGCACCGGAACCGCCCGTCAGAACCGTGCCTGAACGTGCAAGTCTGTCACATTTACTCGGTCACCAGCCCTTGGGGCGCTGATGCGCTCATTACAGAATCCGATTCGCCCGACGACGGCGCACCCGCTAGAATGCACCCGGACATCGTCCGTTCATAGAGGAGCGTTCCATGCGGAGTACCCGACTTGTCCTGATCGCCGGTGTCGTGTTCGCGTCGGTCGCTGCGGCCCTGCCGGCGATGGCGCAGGGCACCGTCGCCGACTACCAGCGCGCGATGGGGCTGCGCGAGAAGTACCAAGGGCTCGGGCTCAACGTGCCCGAACCGGCCACATGGGTCGAGAAGACGCCGCGCTTCTGGTATCGCAAGTCCGTCAAGGGTGGCAACGAGTTCGTGGTCGTCGAGGCCGCCACCCAGCAGAAACGCCCGGCGTTCGATCATGAGAAGCTCGCCGCGGCACTCACCGCCGCGCTCACGCCTGAGAAGCCCTACACCGGCGTGACGCTGCCGTTCACGACGTTCTCCTTCGTCGATGGGGACCGCGCGATCGAGATCACGCTCAACGCCGTCGTCTGGCGCTGCGTCCTCGAGGACTACCGCTGCCGGACGGACCCGCCTGGCGGACGAGGCGGACGCGGCGGGCGCGGCGGCGGACTGGGAGGACCGGTGCGCGCGGAGTTCGACGTCAACGGCGTCGAGCCGAAGAAGTCGCCCGACGGCAAGCTCGAGGCGCTCGTCAACAACTACAACGTGGCGATTCGCGAGACGGGAAAGACGGCGGTCACGCTCCTCAGCATGCTCACCATGGACGGCTCGGAAGGCGGCTACTACGATCCGAACTCGCTGGCCTGGTCGCCAGACTCGAAGAAGATTGCCGCCTACAAGATCAAGCCGGGCTACCGGCGCTACGTGCACTACGTCCAGTCGTCGCCGGAAGATCAGCTGCAGCCGAAGCACTCGACGCTCCAGTATGCCAAGCCGGGGGACGTCCTCGATGCCGAGAAACCGGTCCTCTTCTACGTCGAAACGAAGAAGCAGATCGTCGTCGACGATGCATTGTTCCCGAACGCGTACGACAACATGCCGCTCGCGTGGCGGAAGGACAGCAGCGCGGTCACGTTCGAGTACAACCAACGGGGCCACCAGGTCTACCGCGTCATCGAGATTAACGCCGTGACCGGACAGCCCCGCACGGTCATCAGCGAGGAACCGAAGACGTTCTTCGCATATTCGGGCAAGCGGTACCGGTTCGACGTGGCCGACGGTAAGGAAGTCATCTGGATGTCGGAGCGCGACGGGTGGAACCACCTCTATCTTTATGACGGCGCGACGGGCGCAGTGAAGCAGCAGATCACGAAGGGCAGCTGGGCCGTGCGGAGCGTGGTGGCCGTGGACGAGGAGAAGCGCCAGATCTGGTTCAGCGCCAACGGGATGTACCCGGGCAAGGATCCCTATTTCGTCCACTACTACCGCATCAACTTCGACGGATCCGGTCTCACCCCCCTGACGACGGCCGATGCGAACCACGCCGTCAGCTTCTCCACCGATCGCGCCTACTACGTCGATACCTACTCGCGCGTCGATCTGGCAACGGTCTCGGAGCTGCGACGGGGCGCGGACGCATCCCTCGTGACGCAGATCGAGGCAGCTGACATCGCCGAACTGAAGAAGGCCGGATGGAAGCCGCCGGAAGTCTTCACCGCGAAGGGACGCGACGGTGCGACCGACATCTGGGGCGTCATCTTCCGCCCGACGAACTTCGACGCGACGAAGAAGTATCCGGTCATCGAGAACATCTACGCCGGGCCGCAGGGGTCATTCGTGCCGAAGTCGTTCGCCGCCTACAACGCGATGCAGGCCACGGCCGAGCTCGGCTTCATCGTCGTGCAGATCGACGGGATGGGCACCAACTACCGATCGAAGGCGTTCCACGACGTCGCGTGGAAGAACCTCGGCGACGCGGGATTCCCCGATCGGATCCTCTGGCACAAGGCCGCCGCCGCGAAATATCCGTATTACGACATCACCCGCGTCGGCCTCTACGGCACATCGGCCGGCGGCCAGAACGCACTCGGCGGCCTGCTGTTCCACCCCGAGTTCTACGACGTCGCGGTGTCGGCGGCGGGCTGCCACGACAACCGGATGGACAAAATCTGGTGGAACGAACAGTGGATGGGATGGCCGATCGGGCCCGAGTACGCCGCCTCGTCCAACGTCGACAACGCCCACAAGCTCCAGGGCAAGGTGCTGCTCGTCGTCGGCGAGATGGACAACAACGTCGATCCCGCATCGACGTTCCAGGTCGTCAACCAATTGATCAAGCACGAGAAGAACTTCGACCTGCTCGTGATTCCCGGGGCCGGCCACACGTCGGGCGGCGCGTACGGCGATCACAAGCGGTATGACTATTTCGTGCAGCACCTGCTTGGCGTGAAACCGCCGGAGTGGAAGGACCTGGAAGCCAAGCCCAAGACCGCGCCGACCGCGTCGGCGGCGCGTTAGTTTGTGAGGGGGTTCCGGCTGAAGCCGGACACCACAACTGGCAAGAGACGATTCAGTGGTGGCGTCCGGCTTTAGCCGGACTCGTGCCGCCGGTAACTGCCTCTTCGAGCAGCGCGAACGGAGACGCGGGCGCGGGCGCGAACACACGGGACTGCCAGTTCGGCACGACGGCGTCCACCAGCAGGAACAGCGCCAGGCCCTCGTCCTGCGACCAGTACTTCTTGTTGTCGCGCACGAGGCGCAGCGCTTCGGCGTCGTTGCCACCGGGACGCGTCCGCGCCAGCTGATAGGCCGCCCACTGGCCAACGCCCTCCATCGTCAGAAAGAGGCTGTCGAGTTCGGAATACGCCGCGGTCGGTCCAGTGAAGTAGCGGCCGTGCCTGGCGCGCACCATTTCGAGCGCCTTGACGGCCAGCTCGCGCTGCTTGATCGGATCCGGTTCGAGCGCCGCGCGGTAGAGCTGATCGCGCTCGCGATTGACCGCCGCCTCGAAGCCGTGTGTGCGGCTGAACTGCGCCTGAATCACGTCGTCGTTGATCGGATAGACGAGGTCGTTCTGGCGCGCGAGCTCGCGCACGCGGCGATTGATCGCGACGAGGATCCGGGTGTGCGTCATCTCGTGGCTGAAGACGCCCTGCAGATACTCGGCGCGCGTCGGCGCGCTCACCTCTTTCGTCTGCCACACCGACGGCATCGCCATGACGAAGAACGCAGCGCGACTGTTGCGATAGAGCGCCGTGCTCGCCTTCATCTCGACGGCGACCAGCGCACCACTTGGAAGGAGGACGGTTCCCTTGTGCGTCAGCGCGCGCACTGGAACAGAGCTTCCGGCAAATAACAGCGTGGTTGGGACGGCCGCGGCGTCAGGACTCAGAGTGGCGTCAGGCGACAGATGCCAGACGCACGAGGCATCGAAGAGCACAATCCAGGGCAGAGGAGCGGCGTCGATACGGAGGAACTGACGGCTGACCCGGTCCCAGCCGTCGAGCGCGCGCTGAAGCCAGGCGATCTCGGTTGGTGGAAACGTGCAGCGAGCCGGACTGAGGGGCGCCTGAGAGACTCCCACGGCCACCTGCAGCATCAGCGCGGCGGCCACGCCCGACCCCAGCCGGCTGATTCGCACCCTGGGCCCTCCTCCCTGTGCTCATCCTCAACCTGGAAAACCGACAACTCGCCGACCGACGGTTGGTGAGCGGAGTCTATCAGATGACGAACTGCCGGCCGCAGGTGCCGACGTGTGAGCGCGTTTACGAGACGAAGCGCTCGTCCGGATAGAATGCGCAGCATGACGCGCCACTCTTTGTTCGTGCTGACGCTTGTCGCGCTGATCGTGCTACCGCGAGGCGACGCCCCAATGACGGCGCCCGGTCAGCAGCGCACTCGCCCGCAGACGCCGGCGGCAACCGAGTTCTTCGAGGTGCACGAGCGGTCCATCCTCGAGCTTCAGGCAGCGCAAGTCGAGAAGCGAGTCACGTCGCGCGGGCTCGTGGACGCCTACCTGGCTCGGATTGCTGCCTACGACCAGGCGGGACCACGCCTCAACGCGATCGTTGTGCTCAACCCCCGCGCCCGGGAAGAAGCCGAGGCGCTCGACCGTGAGCGCGCGCGCACCGGCTCACGCGGCCCGCTGCACGGTATACCCGTGCTCGTGAAGGACAACTACGACACCGTGGACATGCCGACGTCTGGCGGCGCGCTGGGACTCGCCACGATGCAGCCGGCGGCCGACGCGTTCCAGGTGAAGCGACTGCGCGCCGCCGGCGCGGTCATCCTCGGCAAGACCACGATGCACGAACTGGCCGCCGGCATCACGACGATCTCGTCGCTTACCGGGCAGACCAGAAATCCCTACGACCTCCTGCGCGTGCCGGGGGGCTCCAGTGGCGGGACAGGGGCGGGTGTGGCCGCGAGCTTTGCGGCGGCCGGCATGGGGAGCGACACGTGCGGATCGATCCGCATTCCGGCGGCCAACCAGAATCTCGTCGGCCTGCGTCCGACCCGTGGCCTCTCGAGTCGAACGGGCGTGATCCCACTCTCCGGCACGCAGGACGAGGCCGGCCCGCTCGCGCGGACGGTCACGGATCTCGCCATCATGCTCGATGCCACGGTTGGGGCCGATCCTGACGATGCCATCACCGGCGAGGGCGCTGGGCACGTGCCCACGTCGTACCGGGACACGCTGACCGCCGGACGGATCAAGGGCGCCCGCATCGGCGTCCTGCGCGGGCTCTTCGGCTCGGCCCCCGAAGATGAGGAAGTCGGCGACTTGACACGGAAGGCGCTCGACGCGATGAAGGCACAGGGCGCCGAGGTCATCGATGTCGTGGTGCCAGGCATGGACGATCTGCTGCGCGATGCCAGCGTCATTACTGACGAGTTCAAGTTCGATCTGGCGGTGTATCTGGCCCGTCACCCGGATGCCCCGGTCAAGTCACTCGGTGAGATCATCGAACGCGGTCTTCACCACGACGCGCTCGACCAGACGTTCCGGCTCCGCAACGCCCCCGAGAAGAAGGAGACGGAGCACTATCGCCAGGCCCTACTGAAGCGGCGGGCATTGCGCGAAGCCGTCTCGGTCGCACTCGAGGTCCAGCGGGTGGACGTGCTGGCCTATCCGACGCTGCGGCGCAAACCCACCCTCATCGGCGAGGCTCAGGTGGGCACGAACTGTTTCCTCAGCGCGACGACCGGGCTGCCGGCGATCTCCATACCAGCGGGGTTCACGGCCGACGGGTTGCCTGTGGGCCTCGATCTCCTCGGGCCGGCGTTCTCGGAACCTGCGCTACTGGGACTGGCGTTTGCGTGGGAGGAGGCCGCCAAGCCGCGGCGCGCGCCGTTCAGCACGCCGCCGTTGGTGAAGGGGGCAGCGCCTCGGCCGGTCACCGTCGTCGTCACTGCAGGCGGCGCACCGGGTCCCGGGGCGCGCGTGGCATTCACCTACGACGCGACGACGGGCGTGCTCCAATATGAGGCGACGGCCAGCGGGCCTGGCACCGATCGCGTGATCGCGTTGACCCTTCAGCGCAGCGTCGACGGCGCACCAGGGCCGGTCGTGGCGCATCTCATGACGGCGGGACAGGCTGGAGCTTCGTCTGTGCTCACGATGAGAGGCCGTCAAAGGGAGGATCTCGTCGCCGGCCGCATGTTCGTGCACCTGTACACGCAGCGGGCGCCCCTCGGGGCCGGGCGCACGAGAGTGGCATTGCCGTGAGTGGCCGCGGTCTGGGGCCACTATCACTGCGAGTTTATCGCGCGCTCGCCTCGAGTCCGGAAGCCGGACACCACACTACGGACAACACTGGATGCCGATCGTCGAATCGCCGCCGTCGTGCACGATGAGCGCGTGCCCGTCGAAACGCGCGGAGTAATCCACTACGCGTCGGGACGGTCGGCATGGTCGGCATGGTCGGGGCAGCTCGTACTAGCGGTCTTGCCATGTGCTGGCAACAGTGCTCTGCCATCGATTTCCGTATGGCTAACGAATTGTCGATGACCTGCGCCGAGCCGGGCGGGGGAGCGGCCTGCTCGGCGTCAAGTCCATCGCCTGGCTGGAACGAACAACGCCCGGTCGATTACTTCGCCACCCCCGGCAGTGGATCGTCTGTCACGACAATGATGAATGTTGCGATAGGTCCAAGAACGAGCGAGGCCATGAACCACGCCAGCCGACTTCGGCCTTTCGACTGAGCGAGGCCGGCGTTGATAAGCGCCAAGGTGCCCCAACCGACGGCGTAGTTCCGACCAATCTGAACGACATCCATTCGAATCACCCTCGCTGCCTGATAGTAGACCGACCTGCATATCGCGGCCGATCTTGCGAAGCCCGCAGCATAACTCCAAACAACACTGATGTCGAAAGCAGGCATCGTCTTGAAACTGTTGGTGTTGCAGTCGTCTGAGCATTATCCGGCCGCAGATTAGATCGACCTCGATAACAAGACGCCACCCGCAGGTCGGTCGCCGGGACTGCAGGCCGATGCTGCGTCGCTCCCAAAGTCGTTAGTGTTCCCAGGTCGCCTACTGGCTATGGACCGGCGCCGCACGCCTGGCAACTCGGTCCGGACCGAGTTCCGCAACGGGATTCTCAATTGATCCCGAACGGTCGCCGCGACGACGTCGGCCGGTGACTGCTCCAGCGATAACACCACGAGTGCACAGGACCGCCCTACGCGCGATCCATCTCCAAGACCGCGCCCAGCAGGACGTCCGCCCCTCGAGCGCAGTCATCCCAATGCGTGAACTCCAGCGGCGAGTGACTGATACCGCGCACGCTGGGCACGAAGATCATCCCCATCGGCGAGAGCTGCGCCATCATCTGGGCGTCATGGCCGGCGCCACTGGGCATGCGTTGGGTGGCGAGACCGAGTCGTCCGGCACTCTGTTCGATCGCTCGCTGCACGTCCTCGGACGCGATCGCGGGTGGGATGCGACTGTTGGTGGCGAACTCGATGGAAGTCTTCGTCTCTTTCGCGATCTCAGCCGCGCGCAAGCGAATCCGCTCCGCGAGCCGCGCGAGCTTCTCGGGTGAGAGATCACGCAATTCGATCGTCAGCCGCACGACGCCGGGAATCACATTCGGCGAGTTGGGCGTCACGTCAAACCGGCCGACGGTGCCGACCTGGCGGCCCGGTTCCGAGGTGACGATCTGGCGCACGCCGATCGTCAGGTGCGAGGCTGCCAGCAGCGCGTCCTGCCGATCCGCCATCGGTGTCGTGCCAGCGTGATTGGCCACGCCGGTGACCGTGACCTCGTAGCGATCGATCGACACGATACCCTCTACCACTCCGACCGGAATGCGCTCGCGTTCGAGCACGCCGCCCTGCTCGATGTGCAGCTCGAGGTAGCAGTGGTGCGCACCGCGCGGCCGGATGGCATCGGTGATTCGGGCGGGAGCGCCGCCGATCTTCCGTATCGCGTCGGCGCGGGTCATCCCGTTCCAGACCTTGTCCATGTCCGACGGTTTCACGTCGCCAGCGACGATACGACTGCCGTTCAGGCCCGTGAAGGTGGCCGATTCCTCCGCCGACCAGACGACCATTTCCAGCGGATGGCGGGTGCGCACTTCTGCCGCCGCGAGCGCCTCGAGTGCGCTCAACGCGGCGAGCGTTCCGAGGTCTCCGTCGAAGTTGCCGCCGCTCGGCACCGAATCGATGTGGGAACCAAAGAGGATCGGCGGCAAGGATGCGTCGAGGCCTGCGCGGCGTCCGAAAATATTGCCCGCAGGGTCCACACGGGGGTCGAGACCCGCCGCCCGCATCAAGTCGATCGTGTACCGGCGGCCAGCGACATCAGCGTCCGAGTAGGCCACACGGCTCACACCGTCGGCGAACGTTCCACCTGACGGCCGGCCGAACACGCTGAGCGCCTCAATCCGCTGTCTCAATGCCAGGGCATCGACACGAGCCGGACGGTTCTGCGTGAAGACGCCTCGGCCGAGGACGACGGGCCCGATCGCGGCCGTTGCGAGGTTGGTCAAGAAAGCGCGCCTGGACGAATGGGAGATCATCAGCGCGCGCCGCCCTTCGCGTTGAGAACGCCAGCGCTCAGCAGGATCCCGAGCTCGTCCCGATTCACCCACTCTTCTGCAATCTTCCCATCCTTCATGCGAAAAATCGCGATGGCGTCCCACACCAGCTGTTTGCCCTTCACATCGTGGTCGCCGATTCTGGACCGGAACACCCCTGCTCCGGTCGCTCGATGCGTGATGCGAACCACGACGCGATCACCGGACACGAAGATGTCATGCACCTCGGTCGCAAACTGCGAATAGGCCGCGATGTTCCGCTCCACGACGCCGCGAATGCCAGTCAAACCCTTCACGGTGCCCTCTGGCCGGTGGATGACACAGTCGGAGAGAAACAGGCTTTCGAGAAGGCCAATCTGTCGCCCATCCAGGACGTCATGGAAGTAGCTGAGGACGACCTTCTCTTGAGGTGACCGCGTAGCTGGCGATTTGGGCTGCGCCAACGCGGCAACCGGCTGACAGACAAGCGCAAGTGCCAATCCAATCGCCACCTTGATCATTGAATCTCCTCTTCGATGTTGTCCGGCTAGCGACCGGTGCGTCAGCCGCGGCGGCCAGAAGTGTCGCATGGTGAACGGCTCGGCGGTTCCCGTCCTCGTCGGGGTGGAGCTGAGCTTCGCAATCACGTCGTGCCCTGTCAGGAGAACCGGCGCCCGCGCGCGCTTTCCTCGATCAGCTTCTTCAGCCGCTTGAGCCGCGTCTCTTCTTGCTTGGCGCTGACCACGTACCAGATCAGTGTGCGGCGGTAGGAGGGCGGCTGAGCCTGGAAGAATGCCCACGCCGTTTTGTCCTTTTTCATCAGACCGAGATAGGGCTCGTCGAACTCTCCGGGCCGCTGCTCGTACGCGTAGATGCCCGAACGGTTCTCACGCCTGGCCTCGAAGGCCTTCAGTCCGGCGGGCTGCATGCGCTTTTCGTCGGTGAGCACCTTCACACGCCTGATGTTGACGGCGCTCCACGTGCTCACTGCCTTCCGCGGCGTGAAGCGGATCTTGTAGCTCTCGCCGTCGATGGTCTTGCGGATGCCGTCGATCCAGCCGACGCACAGCGCTTCGTCCACCGACTCGGGCCAGGTAATGCTCGGCTTCCCGGTACCGACCTTGTAGAACCCGACCCACAACTCCTGGGCCGTCGCGGAGTTCTTCTTGAACCACTTCCGGAGATCGGCGGGCGTCGGAAAGAACTGTGTCTTCATGACCTGACGTCCGGCTGAGGCCGGACACTGACTGTACGAGAGGGCCCAGCGGCCAGACAACCGCGGGCAAGGCGCTCGAAGCCGTCGACCGCGGCGTTCAGCTCGTCGAGCGTCACGAACTCGCCGTCGGTGTGGGCGACGAGAATCGAACCCGGTCCGAACAGGAGCGGCGTGCCCCAGCGGTCGAGAAACGGCACGTCGGTCGTAAACGGGAACACACGAGTCTCGAAGCCCGTCACGGTGTGCATGCGGATGGGCCGCACCCGGAGGACCTCCGAGATCGTCACGCGCGGCTCGAGACGCCGCAGGACCGCGAGGATGTCGTCGGCAGAACCGATCGTCCGGAACATGACCTCGGCGGACGCCTGCGCGGGTATGACGTTCGGCGCCACCCCGCCCTCGATCAGGCCGACGGTGTAGAAGGTCGCGCCGAGATCGGGATCGACGGGAAGCGGCAGCCCACGCAGCTCGACGAGCGCGTCGACGAGCTTTTCGATCGCCGACTCGCCCTGCTCCGGGACTGAAGAGTGCGCCGCCCGGCCAGCCGCGATCAGCCGCACGCGGAGAACGCCGCGCGTCGCCGTCGCGAGCCGGTTGTCCGTCGGTTCGCCGTTGATCAGGAACCGGCACCGATTGCGCAGCGTGTTGGCCGCGGCCGCGCCGTCGCTGCCCCGCTCCTCGCCGACGACGAAGAGCAACCCGACCCGTCGTTCGCCCGACGCGCGCAGCCGTTCGGCCGCCGCGACTTGCGCCGCCAGGATCCCTTTCGCATCGCACGCGCCACGGCCAATCAACCGGCTGCCCTCGACGCGACTGGGAAAGTACGGCGGCACGCAGTCGAAGTGCGTGGAGAACACTACGACCGGGTCATCGATGGTCGCCAGGATATTGGCGCAGCCGCGTTCGACCTGCTGTTCGAGCACGCTGTACCCGAGCGCGCGCAGCCGCTCCGCGAGCCAGTGGCCGGCTTCGGCCTCGCGGCCGGTCGTCGAGTCGATGTCGATGAGGGATCGCGCGAAGGCGAGCGTGTCTAGCGAATCCATTGCTCGAGCGCCGTGCGCGCGTCGGTTCGCTCGTCACGGTACTTCACGATGATCGGCGTCGCGACCGACAGCCCCCACTCGCGGCCCTTGCCCGTCGTCACGGGTCGCGTGCCGGGGACGACAACGGCGCCTTCAGGAACGATCAACGGTTGTCCCGGCGCCGGCTCGATGATGCGCTCGTTGGGCAGATCGTAGATCGGCGTCGAGCGCGTGAGGATGACGCCCGAGGCCAGCACGGCGCGGCGCTTGACGATCGCCCCTTCGTAGACGCCGCAGTTGCCGCCGACGAGTACGTCGTCTTCGATGATGACGGGCAGCGCGCCGACCGGCTCGAGCACGCCGCCGATCTGCGCCGCCGCGCTCAGGTGCACCCGGCTCCCAATCTGCGCGCACGAACCGACGAGCGCGTGCGAGTCGACGAGCGTGCCGTCGCCGACCCACGCACCGATATTGATGTACATCGGCGGCATGCAGATGACGCCCCGCCCGAGATACGCGCCGTCCCGCACGGTCGAGCCGCCAGGCACCACGCGCACGCCACTTTGCGCGTCGATTCGCTTCAGTGGCAGCGTGTCCTTGTCGAAGAACGGCCAGCGCCCGTGGTCGGACGACATGTCGGCGACGTCGCCGAACTTGAACCCGAGGAGAATGCCCTGCTTGACCCACGTGTTGACCCGCCAGCCCGTCTCCGTCGACGGATCCGGCTCGGCCGCACGCACCTCGCCTGCCGACAACTGCGCCCGCAGGCGCGCGAACGCCTCGCGCGCCGCCTGACGGTCCGTCGCCGGCCCTGCGGCGCTCAGGGCTTCGACCTCCGCCGCCAGCGTCATGACCGGCCGCCCACCAGCGCCGCGTCGGTCTTGAGCTCGCCGAGCACCTGCCGGATCTTCGCGCGCGACGACTCGCGCGGTGGGACCATCGGCAGCCGGTAGACCTCTTCGAGCAAACCGAGCGCAGCCATGGCGCTCTTCACCGGAATCGGATTCGACTCGATGAAGTTCACCATCATCAACGGCAACAGCTGATCGTGGATCTGCCGCGCGGCGGCGAAGTCATTCCGCTCGGCCTGTTCCACCATGCGCGCCATCTCGCCGGGCACTTCGTTGCCGGCAACCGAGATCAGCCCCCGCCCGCCGACGGCCATCAGCGGCAGCGTCAACGCATCGTCGCCCGAGAGCACGAGAAAATCCTTCGGCACGGCGCCGCACACCTCGACCATCTGGGTGATATTTCCGGACGCTTCCTTGACACCGACGATGCCGGGCACGCCGCTCAGCCGGACGAGCGTAGCGACGTCGACGTTGCACCCGGTCCGGCCAGGCACGTTGTAGACGACGATGGGCAGACCGACCTCGCCCGCAATCGCGCTGTAGTGTTGGAAGAGGCCTTCCGGGGTCGGCCTGGTGTAGTACGGCGTCACCGACAGAATCCCGGCGGCGCCCACCTGCTTCATGCGCTTCGCGGAATGAATGACTTCCCTGGTGTCGTATCCACCCGCACCGGCCAGCACCGGGACCGTGCCCGCGGCTTCTTCGACGACGAGCTGCACGACGCGGACGCGCTCGTCTTCGGTCAGCGTCGGACTCTCACCCGTCGTCCCACACGGCACGAGGTAGTGGATTCCGGCCTCGATCTGCCGCCGCGCGAGACGTCTGACTCCGGCCTCGTCGACTGCACCCTCGCGCGTGAACGGCGTCACTAGAGCCGTTCCGCATCCCGTCCATGGCGTTCGCATCATGCTCTCCTCAACTCCCGTGGCCTCCTCAGATCCCATGGCCTCCCTCAGATCCCGGGTCTGCTCAAGCTGCCAGCTGTCACCCTGCATTTCTGATCACGACGCTCGTCACGATGGCCACGATGGGACGATGAACACGATGGATTCATTATCTTCATCGTGACCATCGTGTCCATCGTGCGAAAGCCGTGTGTCGAAATCATCGTGCGAAGTCGCTCCGACTACAACCCCAAAACGTCGCGCATCGAAAACCATCCGCGGCGCCCGTTGACCCACTTCGCGGCCGCAAGGGCACCTCTGGCGAACCCGGTGCGGTCCCGGGCGGTGTGCGTCAGCGTAATCGTGTCGGCCGGGCTGTCGAACCCGACGGTATGCGTACCGGGGATCGAACCTGCCCGCGTCGAGGCCACATCGATCGGCAGGGCGTACCCGGCCTGCCGCATGGCTTCTCGCATCAGGATGGCAGTCCCGGACGGCGCGTCGCGTTTGGTGCTGTGGTGGAGCTCGTGGATCCAGGCGCCAAACTCCGGTCTGTCGGCGAGCAGTTCCGCCGCACGGGCGCCGAGGGCCACGAACAGGTTCACGCCCAGGGCGAAGTTCGGCGCCGATACGATGCCGATCGGGTACTCGGCCATCTCCAGCTTGAGGGCTTCCTCATGGTCCTGCCAGCCAGTCGTGCCAATCACGAGGTGCGTCCCGCGCGCGGCGAGCTGCCGGGCGTTGCCGGGCACGGCCGAGGCGGTCGAAAAGTCGATGGCCACGTCGGCGGCGGGCCACTCCTCCGGGCGGTCGGCATTGTCGATATCCACCCGGCCGGCAATGTCCACGCCGGCCTCAGGAGCCAGCGACTCGACGAGCCGGCCCATGCGGCCATAGCCGACGATGAGAACGCGGAGGACGCGCGGTGCGCTCACCGGCCCGCCTCGACCGGAGACGGGGCCGCCGGGGCCGCGAACCAGGCGTTGTGCAGGCGCGACATCGCGATCGGCAGGTCGCTGTCGCGAATGACGACGGTGACGTTCCGCCTGGAGGCGGCCTGCGAGACCATGCGCAGCGGGACGCCGTCGAGCCCGGCGAGCATCCGGATAGCGAAGGCCGGGTCGACGCGCAGGTTCTCGCCCACGGCGCAGAGCAGCGCCATTTGCGGCTCTATCGTGACCTCGGCGAACTCCCGCAGCGCGCAGGCAATCTCCTCCAGCCGTCGATCGTCGTCTATCGTCACCGACACGCTTACCTCGGAGGTCGTCACGACGTCCACAGCCGTTGCGGTACCGCTCGAACACCTCAAAGAGCCGGCGCAGGAAGCCGTGTGCCATCAGCATCCGCGTGGACGTGACCTCGACCACGGTGATGTTGCGCTTGCACGCCAGCGCCACAATGGGACGATCGTTCACCGGTGGGCTGGCGGTGATGAGGGTGCCCGGCGCATCCGGCCGCCGGCTGTTGAGAATGCGAACGGGGATGTCGGTCGATACCGCCGGCAGGATCGTGCTCGGGTGAAGGACCTTCGCGCCGAAGTAGGCGAGCTCGGACGCCTCGCCGAACGAGAGGTGCGCGACGACCCGCGGATCGCGCACCACTCTGGGATCCGCGGTGAGCATGCCGTCGACGTCGGTCCAGATCTGGATCTCGGCGACGCCGAGTCCCGCGCCGATGATGGCCGCCGAATAGTCCGACCCCCCGCGCCCGAGCGTCGTCGCCACGCCGTCCCGCGTGGCCCCGACATACCCGCCGATGACCGGCACCAGCCCGGCCGCGAGGTGCGGCGCCACCTCACGCTTCAGCGCGTCGCCTGTCTCGGCGGTCAGGGGCGCCGCCGCCGTGTAATGGTCGTCGGTGACGATCGCCCTGCGGGCATCGACCCACGCCGTGTCGATCCCCGCCGCCTGAAGCGCGCCGGCTACGACGCGGCTGCTGAGCAGCTCGCCCGCTGCCGCGATGCCGTCGCAGGATCGCGGCGAGGCCTCGCGCAGGATTGCGAGCGCCGTCAACATGGCGCGCAGCTCATCGATCTGCTGCTCGACCGCCGCGGTCACAGCAGCCCGCCCCGGCAGAGGCACGAGCGCATCGATCGCCGCGAGATGCCGGTGACGAATCTCGTCCACGCCGCTGGTAATCGTCCCACGCTCGCCGCGCGAGGCGTCGGCCGTCATCCGCAGGAGCTGGTCGGTCACCTTGGACATGGCGGAGACGACCACGACCGGCGGCGCGCCGGATCGAGCGGCCTGGGCCGAGACAATCGCGATCAGCCGGCGGATGGCATCCGCGTCCGCAACCGACGTCCCGCCGAACTTCATCACCACGTTCTTCATCGACACGCTGTCCTTCTCGTTATGGAGTAAGCGGAGGGGACGGAGACAACGGGTTCAACACGGAGGAACGAAGTTCAACGAAGACGAACGAAGGCTGATCTCAGGCACGTGGCAGCACGCTCGCGCCGCGCAAAGCGCGGCAGGATCGAGCCGCGAGTCACAACGGCAAGCGCTCCAGGGAACAGAGAAAAGAGCGCTTGCCGTTGTGACTCGCGGCTCGATCCTTGTGCCGGCCTACGGCCGGCACGCGAGCGTCTCACCTCTTTATTCAATGTGTGCTCTTCTTCGTGCGTCTTCGTTGACTTCGTTTCTTCGTGTTGAACCCGTTACCTCCGTCCCCTCCGTACACGATCGCCCTCAGTCGAGCATCCCGTCCGCCACCATCATCTCTGCATTGAGAATCGCCGCTCCCGCCGCCCCACGCACAGTGTTGTGGCCGAGCGCAACAAGCTTGGTGCCGAGGATCGAGCAAGGCCTCAAGCGGCCGACCGAGATCGTCATGCCGTTGCCGCGCTCGACGTCCAGCCTGGGCTGCGGCCGATCCGGGGCGTCGAGATACTGGATCGGCGACGGCGGTGCGCTCGGGAGCTCCAGCTCCTGCGGCCGGCCGCGAAACGCCTCGAGCGCGAAGCGCACATCCTCGAGCGACGGCCGCTGCTCGAACTCAATCGAGATCGATTCGGTATGACCGTCGACGACCGGCACGCGCGTCGTCGTCGCGCTGACGACCATGGGATGCGGCGAGACGGCGTCGCGCTCGAGCGTGCCCAGGATCTTCTGCGTCTCGCTCTCCATCTTCTCTTCCTCGCCCGAGATGGCGGGAATCACATTCCCCAGGATGTCGAGCGACGCAACGCCCGGGTAGCCCGCCCCCGAGACCGCCTGGAGCGTTGTCACCATCACGCGGGACAGGCCGAACCGGCGCAGCGCCGCGAGCACGACGCTCAGCACGACAGTCGAACAGTTCGGGTTCGTGACGATCGCGCCCGTCCACCCGCGCTCGCGGCGCTGGCGCGCGATGAGCGTCAGGTGATCGGCGTTGACCTCGGGAATCACGAGGGGGACGTCGGCGAACATCCGGTAGCTCCGGGCGTTGCTGACGACGATGTGGCCCGCGGCGGCGAACGCGGGCTCGATGTCCTTGGCGGCTCCAGCGTCGAGCGCCGAGAACAGAATCCTCGGCGCGCGCCCCGGCGTGCACGCGTCGACGTTCATGCCAAGGGCATCAGCGGGGGGAGGCGTCGACAGGCGCCACTTCATCGCCTCGCCGTAGGTGCGCCCTTCCGAGCGCTCGCTCGCCGCGAGCCACGCCGTCTTGAACCACGGGTGCCCGGCGAGCAGCCGCACGAACTGCTGCCCGACCATGCCGGTCGCGCCGAGAATCCCGACCTCGAGCTGCCTGCCGCCGCCGATGTCCACTGCGCCCATTTCATGTTCCTCGAGAAGGAGTAAGAAAGCGTGCCAAACGAAAAAACCCGCCGGCCCTGTTCAGAGGCCGGCGGGTTCATTTGTCCGTTCGTGTTCTGTTCAGATCACGCGCGCACTCAGACCAGCGGCCTCCGGAGTCGCTTGACTCGCTTATATCCGCTGGTTTTCGTCGCGCCCTGCAACATAGCCGTGAAGTATAGCCTCAGGTCAGCGGTTGCGTCAATAATGAGCGACATCATGCGAATCCGCCTGGTGCTCCTTCTGTCGCTGGGCCTGCTGCCGCTCCAGGCGCCCCTCACGTGGTCCCCCCTCTCGACCGGCGTTGGGGCGAGGCTGCGCGGTGTGAGCGCGGTCAGCGACCGGGTGGCCTGGGCGAGCGGGACGAACGGGACCGTACTGAGGACGAGCGACGGTGGGGCGACGTGGCAGAAACTCGCGATTGCCGGCGCGGAGAAGCTCGACTTCCGTGACATCGATGCCGTCGACGACACGACTGCCTATGCGCTGAGCATCGGACCGGGCGAGCTGTCGCGCATCTACAAGACCTCGGATACCGGGCTCACGTGGGTCGAGCAGTTCGTCAACCACGACCAGAAGGCGTTCTTCGATGCGATGGCGTTCTGGGACGCGAAGCGGGGCGTGGCTGTCAGCGATTCGGTCGACGGTCAGTTCGTGATCCTGATGACGAGCGACGGCGGCGCGACGTGGACGCGCGTGCCGGGCGCGGCGCTTCCGCCCGCCCTGCCGAACGAAGGGTTCTTTGCCGCGAGCGGCACCAACGTCACTGTGCTCGCGCCGAACCATGTCTGGATCGGCACCGGCGCGGCCACCGAGGCGCGCGTGCTGCGATCGAGCGACGGCGGCCGCACGTGGGCGCTCGCGAAGACACCGCTCGCCGCCGGCCCGTCTGCCGGCATCTTCTCGATCGCGTTTGCCGACGCCACGCACGGCATCGTCGTCGGTGGCGACTACAAGGCAGAGTCCGCGGTCAGCGACAACGCCGCGGTCACGACCGACGGCGGCGCGACGTGGACGCTCGTCACAGGCCTGACTGGATTCCGGTCGGTCGCCGCCTATCGTCCAGATGCCGCGACGACGGTCGTGGCCGTCGGCCCATCCGGCACCGATCTGTCTACTGATCGCGGCAGGACATGGACCGCCGTGCCGGGACCGGGCTTCCACGCGTTCAGCTTTGCGCGGGGCGGAGGGGTTGGATTCGGCGTTGGGGAGAAGGGCTCCGCGGGGCGACTCAATCGCTGACACCGGATCCCCCATTGACCTGGGGCCGCGCCTCAGCGCGCGGGTGCGCGATCGACTTGCACGGGACGGCCGTTCTGGATCCGTGCAACCCGCTCCTCGACGCCCACTACGTCGGCAGCCGTTGTGTGGAGCCCGACGTCAATCGAGAATCGGCGAGTGTCCCCGGGCTTCAGCTTCGGTACGCGTCCGGCCTCGCGCTCGATCCGCCGGGTGTAGGGAAAGCCGGTGCCGGGTTCGAGTCCGGTCACGTATCCCTCCTCGAGGGCGGTCAGGTTCTTCCAGAGCGTGAAGTAGGGAAGCTCGGCGACCGCAAAGCCCATCGAGACGCCACGGTCGCCAGCCGCGCTGCGGAGCATCACCAGGCTGCGGCCGCCGGCGTCGGCGTATGGGTGCAAGTTGTAGACCTGCTCGATGAACCCCACGGTCGGCGCCCCGTACTCGGCGTAGGTCGAGACATCCTTCGCCGCGTGGGCGTTGAACGGCGTGACCTGGCGCACCGCCGCGACAAAGCGCGATCCCGCGCCGAGGAGCGGCGGCCCGTAGTTGGCGTGATAGATCACCTGAAACTCCTGATCGAACGCGCCGCGATTGGTCAGCGCATCCTCGATCCGGAAGGTCGTTGCGCCCTGGCTCGGTGGACACTTCGGTCCACAGCTCGAGCTTCGGGCCGTAGAACGCCCGCTCATCGACGCGCCCGCGCACACGGATACGCGGACGGGATCCGCGGTCGATGAGCACCTCGACCTCGGACGCGGGAATGTTCGCGACTCTTCCGTGCAGCGTCAGGTCCATCTCCGCCTGTTCGCCGACGTTGTTGACGAACGTGTCCCGACCCGGATGGCCCGCCCATTCCAACCCGCATCGCGCGAGCCACTCGTTGAAGCCTTCCAGCCATCCCAGCCCGCCGCGCGCGTTCAGGTTCACGTACCTTCGGGTGTACCACTTCGCGCACGGGCGAGTCCCAGCCAGCCGCAGGTCACCCATGACCACGCGCAGGATACCCATCCCGCGCGTCGGTACGAGCGTAATCGTGAGCCGTCCATTGTCGATGGTGACGAGGTCGACGGCGTCCTGGCGCCCGCCGTACAGCCGCTGCTTTCGGACCGACCAGGACGCCTCCGGGGCGATGCCCGTGTCTCTCCCGGTGATCTGCCAGTTCCCGACATCGAGGTTCCGCTCGGCACTGATGAGCAGGAACCGCCCGTCCTGGCCGGTTGTGGTGATGCTGGCGAACAGCAGGATCGACACGACAACGAGCGCGGCACGCCACCGGTGGGCCGCAGCGGCGCGACTGATCGGTGTCAGGCAGTGAAACGTGAACGTCAGCAGACCGCGAACAGATTCACGATTCACTGCCTGACCCCCTAGAAGCCGTCTCATGAATGTGTCACGACATACGTAACAACACGATGCGCACGATGACACGATGTTCACGATGGATCCCTGGAGAGGTTTTCTTCGTGTTCATCGGATCATCGTGTTCATCGTGAACAGTGGCCGTCGGCGCGTTCAGCCTGTTGTCTGGTTCATGAGATAGGTCCTAGTGGCTCAGTGCGTAGAGCAGGACGTTGATCCCCACGGCGTAGCCGTTCGGCGAGAAGAGGTAGAAGAAGCGCGGGTCCTCTCCCTCGCGCTCCCACGCATCCGCGATGTCGGTGTTGTGCGTCATCAACACCATCACCCGCCCCCGCGCATCGACAATCGCCCGCAGGTTGACGTGCTCGCTGTCGGGGCCCCGCTCCGACGTTTCGCCCCCTGATCGACGCCAGTGATTGATGGACGGGATCTGCGGAATCTTGTCGAACTCGAACATCATCCGGAAGATCGGGTGGTCGGCGGTGAGATCGACGACTTTGTACTCGGGAAGCACGGAGGCCAGTTCAGCCTCGAAGTTCTCGAGGGCGAAGGTCCCCCAGAAGTCGTCCGACCACAGAAAGCCGCCTTTGAGAAGATAGGCGCGCAGCCCGGCCACCTCGGCGGCAGTGAAGCTCGCGGTTCCCGCGTCTTCGATGATGACAAACGGACAATTGAGAAGCTCGGGCGAGTCGGCGCGGACGACGAGATGATTCGGGGTGCCGTCGGGATCCTGACTGACGCGCGTCTTGGTCAGCTCGGAGAGCCGAATCATGAAGTTGGTGTCGGCGTCCGGGTAGTCAGTCCACCACCCCTGGCCGCCATACTCGCTGCGGACGCTCGTATAGAACAACCGGCAGAAGTTGAACGACCCGTCGAAGCTGTCGCCGGTTGCGAATTGCGGCGCCTGCCGGAATCGTCGCTGGAACTGAAAGTAGTCCTGCGCTGACACGCCGACGGCCAGCGTCAGGGCAACGAGGCCGGCGGTGATGGCGCGACGCATCGACACGTGTGCAAACGCGAAGGTCGCTACTGCTTCTTCACGGGCGGCTTCGCGCTCTCCTGGGCCCTGGGCGTGGCCGCGTCGGGGGCCTTCGACAGCGACCGGTAGTACTGCTCGACGCTCTTGCGGAACTTCTCGGGCACTTCGTCGGAACCTGAGAGCAGCAGCTGCCCGTCGGCGCCTTCGACCTTGCGCCGCAGGTCGTATTCGAGCCGCTTCGCGCTGTCGGTCACCTGCGCCTGCAGCCGCGCGAGCTCCTCGACGTCCTTGTAGACGCGGTCGTCGCTGAGCTGGCGGAGGTTCCGCAGCATCGCGTCGATCTCCCTCGGGTCGACCTTCTCGCCCTGGAGCATGCGCCGCAGCTGCTCGGCCTCGCGCGTCCAGCGCTGGACCTCGCTGCGGAACTGCCGGGCATCTTCGGCGTTCATGGGGCCGCCCGGACGGCGGTCGCCTGAGCCGCCGCCATTGAACGGGGCCTGGCCGAACGACAAGCCGCCCTGAGCGTCACGTCCGCCGGCATTCGGGCTGCCGTTCGGGTTCGCTCCGCCGCGGTCCTGCTGACCACCCTGTCCCTGCTGGCCCTGTTGGCCACCTTGACCTTGCTGACCACCCTGGCCTTGCTGGCCGGCCTGTCCCTGCTG
Source organism: uncultured Acidobacteriota bacterium (assembly GCA_963776315.1). Classification (GTDB taxonomy): domain Bacteria; phylum Acidobacteriota; class Vicinamibacteria; order Vicinamibacterales; family 2-12-FULL-66-21; genus DATBJJ01. The sequence goes on along the minus strand of CAVZMJ010000012.1, from coordinate 174,455 downwards.
ACCTTGCTGGCCCTGCTGACCCTGTTGCCCCTGCTGGCCCTGCTGACCCTGTTGGCCTCGCTGGCCTTGCTGTCCCTGCTGACCCTGTTGGCCCTGCTGACCCTGTTGGCCCTGTTGACCCTGTTGGCCTTGCTGACCCTGTTGGCCCTGCTGGCCCTGCTGACCGCGCTCGCGCATGCGCTGGTCGAGCGACTCCATTCCTCGGGCGAGCTCGCGCGCCTTGTCGAGCGCAGCCGAAGTCGAATCGGGCCTCGTCCGGCCGAGAGCCGCCGCCGCGTCGGCGATCTTTTTCTGCATGTCGCCGACGTTGTTGCCGATCTCCTGCTCGAAGTTCGACGCGTCGCTGCCCTGCACGCCGGCACGAATCATCGACCGCGAATAGCGAATCTTGTCGCGCAGCCGGTTCTCACGCATCGAGGTCGAGGCTTCGCCGAGCTTCCGGGAGGCGTCGCGTTCGGTCTTCGCAAGCTCGCCGGCGGTCTTCTCGACCTGTTTCTCCAGCTCGGCCACCTTCGACTCGAGCTGGTCTTTCCGCTCGCTCAGCTGCTGGACACGTTCCTGCCGCGCATCGCCCGCGCTGTCGAGCCCCTTCACGCCTTCGGCGATTTGCTGCTGCTCGCGCGCGATCTCCTCTGCCTGACGTAGCGCGTCCTTCACATCCCGCTCGGCGCGGCCGGACTGCGACTGCTGCAGCCGCTTCTGCGCTTCCTGCAGGCGATCGAGGGCGGACGCGGCCTGCGCGGTACCCGACTGTCCGTTGGCCGACGCCTGCCGCATCTGGTCGGCCGCCTGACGCAGTTGACGGGCGGTGTCGCCGAGCTCGGGCCGATTCTCTTCCCGCGACAGCTGCTCGAGGCGCCGCGCCGCTTCTTCGACCTGTTCGGCCAGCGACCGCTGCTGATCCCCGCTGCTGCCTCCCTGCTGCCCCGCCTGCGCCCGCCGCCTCTGACGCTCGGCTTCCTGCTCCTGACGCCGGGCGAGCTCCTTCAGTTTCTCGAGGAGGGCGTCAACCTGCTGATCGGCTTGCTCCTGCTGCGCGCGCTGGGCAGTCTCGTACTGGTTGGCCATCTTGTCGAGCTCGAGCTCGAACAGGTCGGCCAGGTCCTCGGCCATGGCGCTTTGTCCGCCGCCGCCACCACCACCGCCGCCCTGACGGCCCATCTGCACTTGGGTCTCGTACTCTTCTTCGGCATGCTGCAGAATCTGCAGCGCCTTCTGCTCGGGCTCGAGTGCGCCTTGTGGATCGGCCTTCTGCAGCTTCGCCTCCGCGTTCTTCATCTCGGTGATAGCCTGCGGAAGCAGGTCCGCGATCTTCTTGAACGACGGATCCTGCTGCACCAGACGGCTGTTCATCCGCGTGACCAGGCCCTCGACCTGATCGCGCAACTTCGCCTGTGACAGCGCGAGCACGACGGAGTTCTCGCGCACTTTATCGGCCGTCATCGTCTTGCGATCGCGGTTGACGTTGAACGTCGCGGCGACAATCTGCCGCTGCTGCTGAGAGAGCGCGCCCACCTGCCCGGCGCCGCCTCCTCCGCCGCCGCCTCCGGCGCCGGCATCCGACTCGGCGCGCTTGAACTCTTTCCGCAGCGGCCTGATCTGGAGGAAGTAGATGTCGCTCGACTGACGCTTGCCGCCGCTGGCATCGTTGTCCGCGGCGCGCGCGTAGTAGGACACGAAATCCCCGGCCTTGACGTCGAGCTCCTCGAGATAGAAGGTGTGGCCGGCGGTCACTTCCGCGAGCCGGCTCTTGCCATCGAACAGTCGAATCGTCTTCTCTGCCGCGCCGTTGACCGAGTACACGAGCTCCAGATCCTTCACGCCGAAGTCGTCTTCCGCCCGCGCCTCGACGAAGACCTCCTCGATCGGCGACGCGTTGGTATCACGGCCGGGCTTGGCAATGGAGACCGTGGGCCCCTGGTCGGTCAGCGCGTCGATCGTGTACTGCGGCGACGCCGACACGCGCTCGCCTGACGGCGCATCGAGCTCGAACCGGTAGAACCCGTCCTTCTCCACCTTGAACATCGCGGTGAGCGAGCCGTCGGCCGCGGCCGTGAGCGGGACCTTCAGCTCGGCTCCTTGCGGCAGGTCCTTTCCTTGCGGCTGAACTTGTCCTTGCGGCTGAACCTGGTGCAGCAGAATCTGCCCGCCCCGCGCGGTCATCGTCGGCGTGACCTTGACCCGCACTTCAGTGCCCTTCAGCACGGCCAGGTCGCCGCCGTCCTCGATCTTCCGCGGCGCGAGCCCGGTGTAGGCCGGGAAGTGCAACTCGAGCTCGAGCCGCTGGACGTACGGCAGGTCGACGACCTTGAGCGAAAAGGTCGGAGACTTCACCCCCTCGGCCTCGACGAAGTAGTCGATCGGTCCGGCGAGATCGAAGAGCATGCCTTCGTACTTGTTCGCCTCGTCGGCCTTCTCGCTCCGCACGAGCGGCACCCGCTCGAACGGCGCATCAGGAGACTTGCGAATCATCAGCGACGCCTGGTCGGCCTCGAAGCCGGCGAGAGTTGCGGTGATCGTCTGATCCACGCCGCGCGGCACGCTCGCGTTGCCCGGGCTGACCTCGATCCGATAGGGGGCGGCGGCCTGCACGCTGCGCGACAGGACGAAGATCGCCGACAGCCCGCTTCTCAGAAAGCGCGGGCCGAGCGAGAAGAGTGCGACGGCCGCAATCGCAATGACCGCGAACGTCGCGGCGTGCCGGCGGAGCGGCTGACGCTCGACGTTCCGGCCCCAGTCAATCGCCTCGCACTTGGCGACGGCCGACTGCACGAGCCGGCGCACCAGCATCTGGGAGTGCGGCGAGTGGTCGGTCTCGGCCAGCCGGCTGGCCTCGATCGCGCTGATGATCTCGGCTTGCAGCGACGGTTCGTGCTCCTCGAGGTACAGCGCGACCTGTTCGTCGGAGACGCGCCAGAAGAGAGGCCGGACGAGGAACCAGCCGATGAGGCCGGCGAGCGCGATGGCCACCAGGATACGGAACGTGACGATCGAGCCAGGGCTGAACCGCCACGACTCGAGGCCCCAGGCCGACAGCACGAGAGCTGCGGCGCCCAGCCCGAGCACGCCGACCGCGCCGCGGAGCATCAGCTTGTAGCGCCAGCGCCGCCGGATCTGATGGATGACCCCGATCAGACTCGAAGGATGTCCCGACGGCCGCTCCTCGATGATCCCCATACGCGTTCAGCTCCTGGAACCAGCTTACACTGTCAACCGGTTGGCCACGATAGTTTCGGCGCCGAGCAGCAGGAGCCCGGCAAACAGCAGGTACCACCAGACGCGCTGGGCCGATTCCTGCGCATCGTCGGTCGGCGGGGCCAGCGGCCCGGCCGAGTCCCCGCCCGCGCGACCGAGCGCCGCCGCCGCGATTTCCTGCGGATCGAGCGGCGTCAGATCCGATTCGGCGAGATCCACGTTGCTCGCCACGACGACCGGCGCTTCGGCGTCCCGTCCCTGCGCGCGGAACTCATAAAAGCCCTGTTCGGCCAGCTCGAGAACCTCGGGGCCGTCGCCGTCGAGCGAGATGCGCGTGCCCGACGGCGTCAGCGCGACGCGCGACACGTCGGACCCTTTGGCCGGCGCCTGGAGCCCCGGGTCGACGACGTCCCCGACCGTTCGCCAGGGCTTCGGCTCGCGATACGCACCGAGGTAGCGGACCGCACGGTGGACGAAGGGCACGAACACGGGCTTGAGCGCGAGGTCCGTCCACGTCGTGTCGAGCGTCGAGGTCCACATCAGCACGCGGCCGGTCCCGACCCGGCGCTCGAGCAGGGCCGGCTGCCCATCGTCGAAGCGCGCCAGCGTCGAGCTGTTGGGACCCGGCGTGACGCTGCGAAATCCGTAGAAGCGCGCCGAAGCGAAGTCGCCCGTCCGCGGTCCGCGGAACACTTCGAAGAGCGGATGACCGTACTCGAGTGCGCCGAGGCGCGCCGCCGCGCCTCGTGATCGGTCGACGGCGGCCCCGGGCACGCCAGGCAGGATATCGACGACCGACGGCCAGGTGGCCTTCTCGCCCGCGACGACGAACAGGCCGCCACCGCGCTGAACGAAGGTCTGCAGCCGCTCGGCTGTCGTCTGGGCGATCGGCGCGTCGTTGAGGATGACGACCGACGCCGCCGCGAGGTCCTCGCTCGAGAGCGAGTCGGCCTGGCGGACCTTGGCCTCGATGCGGGGGGCCTCGCTGACGGCAACCGCCCGCGTGAGGTAGAGGCTCGTACTGCGCCCCGATCCCGCTCGTTCGCCGATCACGACGTCAACCGGATTCTCCGGAGACACCACGAAATGAAACACGTTGTCGGCCGCGAGCGCGTCGTTGGCCAGCCGCACCGACGCGCGCACGTTGCGTTCGGCCACCGTGACCGGATCGAACGTTGTCGACGCCGAGCCACGCGCCGCGACATTGACGCGCCGGGACTGGATGGCGCGGCCGCCGATTTCGAGCGCAATCTCGACGTTCGACACCGCGACGTCGGTGTGATTGACGGCGCCGGTCGTCACCGTAATCCGCTGCTGATTCTGGAACTCCGACTGCTGCAGCGAGACGGGCGCAATTGCGAGGTTGGTCTTTCCCGAATCGGTGATCGCCTCCGGCTTGAGCACGGCGCCGTCCGGCAGTCGCACGCCCTCGCCGCCCTGCCAGCCGCTACGTTGAAAGTCGCTGATCAGGATCGCCTCGCGCCGAGGTACGGCCGACTCGCTCAGGATGCTCCCGGCAAGCTTCAACGCCGGGCCGTAGCGCGTCGCGCCTGCTCCGGGCTGCACCGAGCCGACCGCGGCCAGCAACCGCCCGCGATCCGCCGCCGAACGCAGCGCAACCTCGGTGTTCGAACTGAAGAAGACGATCGAGGCGCGGTCGGACGGCGACAGGCCGTTGATCGTGCGCTCGGCGGCCGCCACCGCCTGCGCCCACTTCCCGCCGTAGCCCATGCTGTACGACCGATCGAGCAGGATGACCACTTCGCGGGCGCCGGAGGCCGCGGCGGTGATCTCGGTCCGGCGGAGAAACGGCCTGGCAAAGGCGAGCACGATGAGCGCCAGCGCCGCCAGCCGCATGAAGAGCAGGAACCAGTGCCGAATCCGGCGCCGGCGAACCGACTGATACGGAACCCGCCGCAGGAACATCAGCGACGGAAACTGGACGACGTTCTTCCGCTCCTTCTGAATGAGGTGGAGGATCACCGGAATGGCGAGCCCGGCGAGGCCGACGAGAAAGAGCGGGGTGAGGAAAGACATCGCGCTAACGGACCCTCGACAGACGCTCACGCGTCGAGAGATAGCTGAACAGCGCGTGATCCAGCGGCATCGACGTGTTCAACATCGTGTAATCGATTCGGTTGGCCGAGAATCGCTCCCTGAGCGCGTCGACGTGCGCCTGCACCAGTGCCTTGTACTGATCCGCCAGCGCGTCGGGAACGATCGGTATCTGTTCGCCGCTCTCCAGATCTTCGAAGGCCGACGGCTCGCGGAACGAAAAGTCGAGCTCCGCCGGATCCAGCAAGTGAAAGACGGCGAGGTCGTTGCCACGGAACCGCAGCGGACCGATCGCTTCAAGCACGGCGTCGGGCTCCTCGTACAGGTCCGAGATCAGGATGAGCAGTCCGCGTCTCCCGAAGTGCTCCGCCATCTTGTGGAGCGGCGCGCGCAGGCTCCCCGGGCTGGCCGGCTTCAGGCGGTCGAGCACGTGCAGGACGACGTCCATGTGCTTGGCCGACGGGGGCACGTGCTCCACGATATCGCTGTCGAACGCGGTGAGCCCGACACGGTCCCGCTGGCGGTGCACGAGGTAGGTCAAGCAGCCGGCCAGCATCTTGCCGTAATCGAGCTTGGTGACGCCCCCGCTGCTGTAGCCCATCGACTTCGACACGTCCAGCAGCACCGAAAAGTTGGAGTTCGAATCCGCCTCGTACTCCTTTATGTAGTACCGATCCGTCCGGGCGTAGAGCCGCCAGTCCACGCGACGGATGTCGTCACCCGGAACGTAGCCTCGATGCTCGGCAAAATCCACCGACGCGCCGAAGTACGGCGAGCGGTGGATGCCGTTGATGAAGCCGTCGACGACTGCGCGCGCGACGAGCTCGAGGTTGCCAATGCGCGCGAGCACGACGGGATCAACGAACCGGGCGCCGGGGATGGCTGAGTGATCCATGCAATTCTGAATGCCCGATACCGAAGCTGACGGTAGAACGCCGACCGCCGAACTCGCAACCGCGAGCCGCGAACCCTACATCCCCGATCGCGGCACTGGCACAGCCTCGAGCAGCCGGTCGACCAGCGTGTCGCTCGTGATGCCTTCGGACTGGGCGTGGAAGTTCGTCAGCACGCGGTGCCGCATGACCGGGTGCGCGAGCGCACGGATGTCCTCGAAGTTGACGTGGTAGCGCCCGTTCGTGATCGCGCGCGCCTTCGCGCCGAGCACGAGGTACTGCGCCGCGCGGACGCTGGCGCCAAACGCCGCCCACTTCTTGATCTGGTCGGGCGCGGTCGGCGACTTCGGACGGCTGGCCCGGACGAGGTTGAGCGCATAGCGCATCACCGGTTCGGCGACCGGCACCCGGCGCACCAGCCGCTGGAACGCAACGAGATCGGCGCCGTTCACCGGGCGCTCGAACTTCGGATCGAGAATCGCGGTCGTCGTGCGCACGACCTCGAACTCCTCGTCTTCGGGCGGGTGATCGATCACGATGTGGAACATGAAGCGGTCGAGCTGGGCTTCGGGCAGCGGATACGTCCCCTCGAGCTCGATCGGGTTCTGCGTCGCGAAGACGTAGAAGGGCTCCTCCAGCTGATAGGTCCGTCCCTGGATCGTGACGCGGTGCTCCTGCATCGCCTCGAGCAGCGCCGACTGCGTCTTGGGCGGCGTCCGGTTGATCTCGTCCGCGAGCACGATGTTCGCGAAGATCGGCCCCGGCGCGAACACCATCTGTCGGCGCCCCGTCGTCGCATCTTCCTGGATGATGTCGGTCCCGGTGATGTCCGATGGCATCAGGTCCGGCGTGAACTGAATCCGCGCGAACTTCAGCTCGAGCACACGGGCCAGCGTGTGAATCAGCAGCGTCTTGGCGAGGCCCGGCACGCCGACGATGAGGCTGTTGCCGCCGACGAAGAGCGACAGCAGCACGAGCTGAACCGTGTCACCCTGACCGATGATGAGCTTCTGGAGCTCCGAGACGATCTGATCGCGGCCGTGCTTCATCCGGTCGGCCAACGCGACATCATCAGGGGATTCCATGTCGACAACTTGCTGCGCCACAACACGCTCCACGGGGCCTCGCTTTCAGGGATCAGCTATCGGCTCAGGGCTCAGGGCTCAAGGCTCAGGCAAAACCTTCGAACATGCTCTCGAAGCTCTTGCCTGAGCCCTGAGCCTTGAGCCTTGAGCCCGTGTCAGTGAATCAATCCATAGATAAAGTAGTTCACACCGAACTTGTACGCCTCGTTCGACAGGTCGACCGGCATCATTCCCGTGTCCGAGAACTCCCAGAACTCGCCGAGGTCCTGGTTGTGGCCGGCAATCGCCATCAACCGCTTCTGGGGATCGTTGTCTTCGAAGATGCCGTAGTAGGTTTCCTTCCCGTAGTAGCCGAAGTTGAAGTTCTTGATCTCGAAGAACGAGTTGAACACCGTCTGCGACGGTTCGACCACGATCCATCGCAGGTCTGGCAGGACCCGCTTCATCTGCGCTTCCAGGTTGTACATGTCGTTCTGCCGGAAGTCGTCGAAGATGATGAACCCGCCCTTCTGCAGGTACGTGCGCAGCCCCGTGGCCTCCTCCTCCGACATGCTCCAGAACCCCGGCTCGGACATGTACGCGATCGGGTAGTCCATGAGGTCCGGGTCATCGAGCTCGAGGACATTCGACGCGTCCACTCGCGGATCGGTCAGCGTCAGCTCTTTCAGAATCTTCATCAGGTGCGTGTCCGACGTCGGATAGTCATGTGCCCAGGGCGGCTCGCCGCGGCTGCCGCGGAACCGGCCGCCGCCGCCACCGAACATCGCCACGTCGAACTTCACCCGCACGAACACGAGCCGGCCGTCGTACTCGACGTTGCCAGGAAACGCCGCGGCGCGCTCTCGACCCTGATGCAGATAATCTCCCGCAACCACCGCCACACCGGTGGCGGCCAGCACGATCGCGAGCGCCAGAACCCTGCGCATCACTTCTTTTCGAGCTCCCGGATCTCACGCGTCTTGAGCGCCAGATCAGTCGCCAGCTTCTCGAGCTCGGCCGCGTAGCGGTCGGCCGGCATGCTCCCTTTGAGCAGCTTCAACGCTTCGATCCGCCGCTCGAGATCCCGCCGCTCCAGATACACCGCCCGCAGCTTCGGGTCGGCCGGCAGCGGGTCGCTGGCCGCGACGCTTCCGAGCGACAGCACCGCGGCGACCTTGCCCTGCTTGCCGTCGGCGGTCGGATCGGGAGCGCCCTCGCCGCCGCTGTCGTTCAACAGCGCGTGCTCGGTCGACATGATGCCCTCGCGCTCGTACGCGGTCGCGACCTCCCGCTTCGCGTAAATGAACGCCTCGAGCACCGAGATCCGCCGGTTCTTGTCCGAGTCGGCGTCCGTGCCGGCGAGCGCGTCGGCGAAGTACCCGCCAAAAAGCGTCGCGAACCGCTCGGCCCCGGTGCGCGTCGCCGTGACAATCGTCCGCCCCGGTCCCGACAGCGCCTCGATGAACGGCCCGCTCGCGCTTGCCGTGTTCACGAACACCAGGTGCCGGGATCGGATCTTCTTCAGCAGCGGCTCGAAATCCGCCGGCGTCAGATCCGGGCCCGGCAGGTTGAACTTCGCCACCCGGCCGTCGAACGTCCCGTGGCCAAACAGCACGACAAACACCAGATCGTCTTCCCCGGCCGTCGCGAGCTTGTCGAACGCCTTGACAATCTCGTCCCTGGTCGATCGTCCGGTCACCCGCTTCGCGTCAACCTCGGGCTTCTCCGCCAGGTAGATGACGTCCTCGACCCCGAGCCGTGCCGACGCGTCGACGAGCGTGCCGGCCCACCGCGTGAAGAGCTCGGCGTGTTCCGGTTCCCCCGCCAGGCCGACGATCACCGCCAGGTGCGTCGCCTGCGCATGGGCAGGTGCGGCCGCAAGGAGCAGCGATACCGACAGCGCAAGGGCCCTCAGTCGCACGTCAGTTCAGCTCCCAGCAGCTTGTCAGCATTTCTCAATGCTCGCGGGGCCCCACCCCCGCTCGCTCTCGCGCGGCGACTTCGCGCCGCGCTCGGGCCGCAGGCGCTGCTCATGCCATTCCCACCGCTCTTCGATAGCCCCATTCCGCGCACGTCAGGCCAACCAGGAGCAGCAAGATGATCGGCATGTGCCACAGGTCCCGCTCCTCGACCGTCGTCACGCCGCGGCCCGTGAATTTCAGGTCTTCGGCGAGCGTCCCCAGCGTCGCCGGCGTGTAGAAGCGTCCGCCGGTTTCCTCGGCAATCCGCCTCAGCCGCGCAGCATGCATTGTCGCGTCGAAGTATTCGGCGTCACCCGGCGCCGCGCGTACGTGCGTTTGACCCGTACCGAGGGCTTTTCCTTCCCTGGAGGCGTCGACCCGGGTGGCATACATGCCCGGAGCGCTCGAGACGAAGGTCCCCCGGTACTGCCCGTTGCGCTCACCAGTCCATTGCAGGGGCACGTCCGTGACCGCTCCGTCGGGCCCCTTGACCTTCGCGATCACCTGCGCGTCGTTGATCTCCACGAACGTGTCGTCGACGACGTCTGCGGTAATCGCAACCTGCTCGCCCGCCTCGACGCGATCGGCCGACGTGTGCACCTCCACCGGGCCGGGCACTCCATCGACCAGCCATCGGAGGAGCTGACGCCAGTAGTTCTCGTGGGTCATGTCCTCGAGCGGAATGCTCGCATGCATCTGCCATCGCCAGGAATCGAGCACGGTGAAGGCCAGCGCCTTCCCGCGCCCGTAGCGCTGGAACGCGAGCACGGGCTGCGTGCCGCGCTTTTCATCTGTGCCAGTCAGGAGGACCGTGGCTCCGGGCTTGACGGCCTTGATCGCGTTCACGCTGATGAGGGTCGGCAGCTCGTTCCAACGGTTCAGCGACGCGGCCTCGGTCGGCGCAATCTGCGCGAGCGCGTGGCCTTCGCCGGCGCGAGTAGGCCGGACCTTCAAGCGCGACACCGGCCACGTATCGAGCGAGCGCGCGACCCGTTCGACGACCACCGGCAGCGCGTCCGCAACCGGCGTCCCGGCATAGCCGCCCTCGGAGAACGACCTCGCGCCGCCGAGCATGAGGAGGCCGCCGCCGCGGCGCTCGACGAACTCGGCGATCATCCGCAGCTGATCGCCGGTGAACGCACCGGCCTCGATGCTGCCGAGAATCAGGCCGCGGTAGGCGAACAACTCGTCGCGCGTCTTGGGAAACGCACCAGCGAGCTGCTCCGGCGTGTCGATGAGCAGCCGGTAGTACTTGTTGTCGGCCGTCCGCAGCAGCGTCACGACCTGCAGGTTCTTGTCGTCGTCGACGGCGCGGTGCAGGAACTTGAGCTCGGGCCGCGGCTCCCCTTCGAAGTAGAGGATCTTTTCGGTGCGATCGTAGACGTCCACCAGCGACTCGCGTTGGTTGTTCTGCGTCACCATCTCACCGGGCCTCGGAGCGATCCGGAAGCGGAACACGCGTGGGCCGGAATCCGACGCCGTGAAGCGCACGCGCACCGCCGCCGGCTCGCCGTCGATCGGCAGCTTCACCTCCTGCGACCCCACGATGCGCCCTTCGTCCTCGACATCGAGCGTCACCGTCTCGCCGGCGAAGCCGGTCTGCGTGACGAGCGCGTCCACCATGAGCGACGTCCCCTTGAGCGCGGCCGCCGGCGTCGAAACGCGGTCGATCTGGACGTCCTTGGTCAGCGACTCCTGGCCGAGACCGACCGTGAACACGGGAACGTCGGCGGCCTTCATCCCCAGCAGCGCGTCCGAGAGCTCGGCATCAGTCGTGTCGGCGCCGTCGCTCACCAGCACGATTCCCGCCAGCGGCAGACCGGCCAGCTCCTGCCGCGCGCCGTCGAGCGCCGCGCCGATTTTCGTCTGTGCGCCGCCGAACGCGAGCTCCGAGGGCGACGCCAGGCGCTGCGCGGAGGACGAGAAACGGAAGCTGCGCAGCACGAACCGGCTCGAAAGCGTCTTCAGGACGTCGGCGTCGGGCGACGCGAAGTGCTGCTTGACGAACGCGCTGCGCGCCTGATTGTCGACGTCGGTGATCTGCATGCTGCGCGAGTCGTCTACGAGCACGCCGAGGAAGTTCTGCTGTGGAACGGCCGCCTTGATCACGAGCACCGGCCGGAAGAGACAGGACAGGACGAGCAGCAGAGTCGCAAGCCGGATGCCGACGAGAACGGCGCGATGCCGCACATTCCCCTGGCTGCGGGTGCGACGGTACGTCAGGATCGTGATCGCGATGGCTGCAACGACCACGGCGGCGGCGACGAACGACCCGGTCGTCGGGACGAACCGAAAATCGCCCTGCTGAAAGACGACCGGCCGGTAATTGAACAGCAGCCGAAAGATAGCATCGAGCACGCCTGTCCCCCGTGGCCTGAAATCGAGCCGGCCCAGGCGTGGATTGTATAACCGCCCGCGGCGCAATCCGACAGCTAAACCGCCTTGCGTTGTTCAGCGGCAGGCGCTTTCGCACCTTCCTGCTCAGCGGAAGGGCGCCTTCGCACCTTCCTGCTCAGCGGAAGGGCGCCTTCGCACCTTCCTTAAGTTAATACCATCTATGACGACGGCGGGGGCCTGGTAGCTTCACCGGTGTGATGAAAAGTGGACGGATGCCGTCGATGCGCCTCCGTCCACTATTGTCAGCACGCGCTACCTCGGCAACTGCAGGACCTGGAAGGACTGTGGCTCGCCTATGGGCGTGACGATGTCGCCGACCATGCGGCCCAGCGTCGCGCGATAGCGGCCGGCAGGAACCGGCGGCCCTTGCGGCGGACCACCTCGACCGCCAAAGACCGGCGGCTCGTCCTGCTGGGCATTCTCGTCTGCTCGCGCTTCGTCGTCGTCCCGCGCCTCGGCCTGAGCAATGGCACCGCCGCCGCGTCCGCCGCCGCGACCCGTTCCCCCGGCGGGCGCTTCGCCCCGCAGGTTCCATGTGATCCGCTGCACCCCCGTGTCTTTGGCAAGATCCAGTCGCCTCACAGGACGACCCCCGTCGTCGACGATCGTGAGCACGAGCTTCGCGTCGGCGGCGGGCGCCTGGCCAACGTTGTACGTGAACACGGCGCCGTATGACGGGTTGGGCGTCGATTCGTTGCCCCACGCCGCGCCGTAGTGACTGAGCTCGTTGAAGATGTAGGCATCGCGGAGCGGGAAGAGCCGCGCGTCCTCGGTCAGGGCCTGCGCCGTCACGCCGCGCAGCGCCGAGTAGTCGTCGAGGATGTAGGCGCCGCGGCCGAATGTGCCGACCACCAGATCGTTCTCACGCCGCTGGATCTGCAGATCGCGCGCCTGCGTCGTGGGAATCCCGCCCTTGAGCTGCGTCCACTTCGCACCGCCATCGACGGTGAACCAGACGCCGAACTCCATTCCCGCAAACAGCAGGTCGCCGTTGACGTGATCCTGCGCGATCGCCCACGCCCCGGAACGCTGAGGCAGGTTGCCGGCAATCGAGGTCCACGTGCGTCCCCGATCCGTGCTCTTGTACACGTACGGCTTGAAGTCGCCGCGCTGGTAGTTGTTGAACGTGGCAAAGACCGTGTTCGCGTCGCGCGTCGATGCCTGGACGTCGGTCACGGCTGTGTAGTCCGGAAGCCCGGGGAGCTTCTCGACTTTGCGCCAGTTCTTCCCGCCGTCTTCGGTCACCTGGATGAGCCCGTCGAACGTGCCGATGTAGATCAGGTCGGCGAGCAGCGGCGACTCATCGAGCGCCGTGATCGTGCTGAGCTGCGTCGTGGCCTGGTTGAACGCTACTGAGTCGCGCGGCCACACCTTGCCCATAATCGGGATTTCTGCCGGATCGAGGTTTCTGGTGAGGTCCGGGCTGATGGCCGTCCAGCTCTCGCCCCGATCGTCGCTGCGATAGACCCGATCGCCGGCGACGTAAATACGCCGCGCCGCGTGGGGGCTGACGACGATCGGCGTGTCCCAGTGCCAGCGGCCGCCGGCGCCCCGGCCACCGCGCCCCTGCCCTGCGCCTGCCGGCGGGGCACCCCGTCCCGGCTGCGACGCGTCAGCGCCTGCAGCGGCTCCGGACGCCTGGCCTGAGCCTGTCGAAGGGCCCTGGCCTGAGCCTGTCGAAGGCGGCGCTGCCGGCGGCGCGAGGGACTGGTTCAGCCGCTGGCGCATCTGCAGCCGCTCGCCGGTCCGCAGATCGAGCCGGCTGAAGTTGCCCTCCTGCGACTCGGCGTAGACAATGTTCGGATCTTCGGGGTCGCTGGCCGTGAAGAACCCGTCGCCCCCGCCGACCGCGTACCAGTCGCTCGTGCGGATGCCCGCTCGGCCGTTGAGCGTTCGCGAGGGCCCGCAGATCGATCCGTTGTCCTGCATGCCGCCGCAGACGTTGTAGAACGGCTTCGCGTTGTCGGTGCTGACTCGGTAGAACTGCGAGAGCGGCAGATTCGTGAAGTGCCGCCACGTCTTCATCCCGTCGTAGGTCTCGTACAACCCGCCGTCGTTGCCGATGAGGATGTGATTCTTGTCTGTCGGGTCGAAGACGATCTCGTGATGGTCGACGTGCACGTTCATCGGCACCAACGACCACGTCCTCCCGCCGTCGGTGCTGCGCCAGAAGTTGGTCTGCGGCGACCAGATCGTTTCGGGATCGTGTCCATCGACGAAGATCTCGTTGTAGTAGCCGGGGTCACCGCCGCGATAGCAGTCGTCGGCCGGCGCCGCCCCGCGTCCGCCGCCCTGCCCGCCAGCAGGCGCTGGTGCAGGCTCGGCCGCCGGAGCGGATGGTGTGGCCGCGGCGCCGATGGGAGTGCAGGGCGCGGGTGGCGCAGGTGGCGGTGCTCCTTCACGTCCGCCGCCGGCGCGTCCGGCTCCAGCGGCACCGCCGCCACCTCCTCGTCCGGCAGCGGGGACTGAGCGGCCAATGCGCGTCCAGCTCGCGCCGGCGTCGTCGGATCTGAAGAAGCCCCCCTGCCCGCGCTGCGCCGTTACGAGCGCGTAGACTGTCTTGGGATTCTTCCAGTTGATCGCCAGGCCGACGCGCCCGATGTCTACCGTCGGCAGACCCTTCGTGAGCTTGATCCACTTCGCCCCGCCGTCGGTCGTCTTGTAGAGGGCGCTTTCGGGACCGCCGCCAACGAGCTGTCCAACCGCGCGCCGCCGCTGATACGCCGCGGCATAGAGCACGTTGGGGTTCGAGGGATCCATGACCACGTCGGTGACGCCCGTGTCGGCGCTGATGGTCAACACGGCCTTCCACGTCTTGCCGCCGTCGATCGTCTTGTAGAGGCCCCGGTCTCCGCCCGAGCTCCAGAGCGGACCGATCGCGCTCACGTACACAACGTTCGAATCGCGGGGATCAATCAGGATGTTCTGGATGTGCTCTGAGCTCTCGAGCCCCATTCGCGTCCACGTCGCGCCGGCGTCGCTCGACTTGTAGATCCCGTCGCCGTAGCTGACGCTGCGCTGGTTGTTGTTCTCGCCCGTGCCCAGCCAGACGATATTCGAGTTCTTCGGGTCGACGACCACCGCGCCGAGAGAATACGAACCGTAGTTCTCGAAGATCGGCGTCCAGGTGTTCCCGCGGTTCTCGGTCTTCCAGAGGTTGCCGGCGCTCACCGCCACGTACCAGATGTTGGCGTTCTTCGGGTCGACGGCAATGTCCGAGATCCGCCCGGTCGTGAGGCTCGGCCCTATCGTTCGGAACTCGAGCTTCTGGAATGTCTCGGGCGTCAGTCGGTCGCCGCCACCCTGTCCGAAGGCCGTCGCCGCCATCGCCACGACGCCCACCCACGTCCAAACCCGTCTCATCGTTGTGCTCCCCAGATTGCGGCAACTCACCCGACCCACCGCAATCCTAGCGTTGATAGTCTTGCCGTCGATCGGCTCTTACGACGCCGGTTGCAGCGTCATTACATTCGAAACACACGTTTCACAGGCGCCCTTCGCGAACTTCGTGAGCTTCGGAATCATCGTGATGGTTTCGTGACGTGTTAACACGACTGGCTATCGCTGGTGCCCGTGGGCCGGATCGTCCTGGTGTGCCACATAGTTTCTGGCGCAGCTGCTTCGGCGTCCGGCCTCGTTCATGTGGCTTCCGCCTTCAGGCGGAAGGGGCTCGCTGGCGCCGCCGGTGTGCATCCGCCTGAAGTTCTTCCGCCTAAAGGCGGAAGCTTCGGTGTGTCCCATTTCGGCAGACAGCCTACCGTACGCGCCGACGGGTGACATAATCTCCCGATCTCATGCCGCGGTTGCGCCACGGAACGCGAGCCATCGCCGGGCTGTGCCTGCTCCTGGCGATCGTCCACACCTGGCCGCTCGCCACGGCGCCCGGCACGCTGACGCGCAACGACAACGCCGACGCCGAGCTGAACGAGTGGATCCTGGCCTGGGTGGCTCACCAGCTTCCGCGAGCGCCTGCGCACCTCTTCGAAGGCAACATCTTCTATCCCGAACACGACTCGCTCGCTTTCTCCGAACCGCTGATTGTGCCGGCCCTGATGGGCGCCCCCTTACAGTGGCTGGGAGTGTCGCCCGTCCTCGTCTTCAATCTCGTGCTGATCCTGGGCTTCGCGCTGACGGCCTGGGCCGGCTACGCGGTGGCGTTCGAGTGGACGGGCGACAGGGCCGCCGGGATGCTGGCCGGGTCGATGTTCGCGTTCAACACGCATACGCTGACGCGACTCGCCCACATCCAGGGCATCCACGCCTGGGGATTGCCGCTGACGCTCCTCTCTGCCGATCGAATCCTGGTCCACGCGCGCTGGCGCGATGCTGTGTGGCTGGCGGTCTGGATGACGGCGATGGCGTACACCTCCGGCTACCTCGTGGTGTTCGGCGTCATCATGGTCGCGGTCGTGCTGGTGTCCCGTGTGCCGGACTGGTGGCCGCGAGCGGGTCGCGTCGTGATGCTTCTTGCCGGCGCCACGATGCTCGCGGGCGCGGCGATCCTGCCGGTCTACCTTCCCTACCGTCGAGTCGCGAAACTGGGTCTGGTCCGTTCAATCGAATCGGTCAGCCAGTACTCGGCGACGTTGACGGGATATCTTGCCGCCGCGGGCCGCATTCATTTCTCGACGTGGAGTGGGAGATTCTGGACCGATCCCGTCGACGGATTCTTTCCAGGGTTCGTCGTCATCGTCATGGCCATCGCGGCAATCTACGGGGCCAGATTTCGATTTTCTGATGTGCAAGACTCGAACCTCAGAAAATCGAGATCTGACTCCGGACAACTGCACGAGCGCGCCGGCACCGACACTGAAGCGCCCGCGTTCGCGGGCCGACTGTCGCGCCGACGCATCGTCATGCTCGTCACAATTGCCGCGACGGGCATGATCCTGTCGCTCGGCACGCGGACGCCTGTCTACGGCTGGCTGTTCGCCGTGTTTCCGCCGATGCAGGGCCTGCGCGCGGCGGCCAGATTCGGCAACCTGTTCCTGCTCGGCATGGCCGTGCTCGCCGCGTATGGCCTCGCCGGGCTGCGCCACCGGCTTCCCAGGCACTGGACGGCCGCCGTCGGGGTTGGTCTCGTGATTGTCGCGAACATCGAGTCGCTTGCGCGCGCCCATGTACTACAGGCGCTTCGAAGGCATTCCGGCGGTCTACTCGCTGCTCGCTGACGAGCCCGGGAAGGTGGTGCTGGTCGAAGTCCCTTTTTACCCACCGCAGGGCGTGTTCCAGAACGGCCGGTACGTCCTCAACTCGACCGCCCACTGGCGGCCGCTGATGAATGGATACAGCGGCTACACGCCAGGCGCCTACCGCAAGTATGCGGCGTCGTTCTGGTACTTCCCCCGGCCCCAGGCAATCGAGGCGATGCGGCAGGCCGGCGCGACGCACGTCATGATCCACCCTGGAGGATTCGGCACCGAAGAGGAGATAAAGAAGATGTGGCAGGACGTCGCGGCGAGTCCGTACCTGGAGCGAATCGCCGCGACGCCGGGCGGGCCGGTGCTGTACCGGTTGCACTAGCGTGCCAGGGTGCCTTGGTGCCGTGCTTAGGGCGCGAAGCTGCCGCTGCCTGGGTCGACAGCGCCTCGGTTCCTACCCTGGCCACGGGGGCACCTTTGCACTCTGGCACCCTAAGCAACAGCGAGGCACCTGCGCAGCCTGCCAACCGCCGACTCTGCTATCGCCCCGTCGCCCCGAACCCCCCTCGCGACCCTGCGCGCAGCTCGTCGACCTCGTCCCACTCGACGCGCGGCGACGGCAGCAGGATGCCCTGCGCGATGCGATCGCCCTTGCCGACCTGCACCGGCGCCGTCGTGAAGTTGAGCGTCGGAATCTTCACCTCGTCGGTCGGGCCGCAGTAGTCGGAGTCGACGACGCCGACGCCGTTGGCGATCATCAGGCCGCGCTTGAGCGGCGTGCTGCTGCGCGCGAAGACGGCGAGGAACATGCCCTCCGGCACCTCGATGACGAGGCCCGTCGGCACGAGCCGGACTTCGCCCGGCGCGATCGTGGTGTCTACCGACGCGGCGAGATCGAACGCCGCCGAGCCAGCCGTCGCGTAGGCCGGCAAGCTCGACGGACGGATCGAGACGACGAATGCGGACCGTCCGGGCTCACGACTACCTGTCCTGCACCGACGGCGCGGTTGTCGTGACCTTCGGCTTGAACATGTCGCTCACGTCGCGGCGGCCCTTCTCGAGGTAGGGCACGCCCTTCTCCATCCACTCCGGCTTGGGCTTCCCGAGCAGGAAGTGGTCGAAGAACTCGTCCTGGTGCACGGTCCAGTGCTTCTGGTTGTCGCGCTGGCGCAGGCCGTGCGGCTCGCCGTTGTAGACGAACATGTACGCCTCCTTGCCCAGGCGGCGCATCGCCGAGAAGAACTCGATCCCCTGGTACCACGGCACGGCATCGTCTTCGTCGTTGTGGATCGAGAGGTACGGCGTGTGGACCTTCTCGACCCAGAAGATCGGCGAGTTCTCGATGAACTGCAGCGGCGCGTCCCACGGCGGCAGGCCGATGCGGCTCTGCGTCTTCTCGTACTGGAACGCGCGCGACATGCCCGTCCCCCAGCGGATGCCGCCGTAGGCGCTCACCATGTCCGACACCGATGCGCCGGCCTGGACCGCCGCGAACATGTTCGTGCGGGTGATGAGGTGCGTGATCTGATAGCCGCCCCACGAGTGTCCCTGGATGCCGATCCGCTTCGGATCGATGAAGCCCTGGGCGACCACCGTGTTGACGGCCGGGATCACGCATTTCTCCGCGCTCTCGCCGGGGTAGCCCGTCTCGTAGACGATGTCGGGCATCAGGACGACGTAGCCGTTGCTGACGTAGCGCGTGATGTTGATGCTCGTGCCGGGGTTCGGTGCGCGGTAGCTGTGCAGGCCCTCGGACAGCTCCTCGTAGATGTAGACCATCAGCGGGTACTTCTTCGACGGATCGAAGTTCTCGGGCTTGGCGATGATCGCGCGCAGCGTCTTGCCGTCCGCGTTGATGTACTGCATCAGCTCGGCCTTGCCCCAGAGGTATTCGCTCTGCTGGGGATTGGCGTTCGAGACCTTCTTCATGTCGCGGAAGCTCGTGTCGCTCACCCACAGATCGGGAAACTCGTCGAACCGCGCCTGCGTGAAGACCACGCGATCGGCGTTCTTGGCCTTGATGACCGGCCCGAAGGACTTGTCGACCATGACGATCTTCGTTGGCGCGGTCGTGCCGGTGTAGGCGACGCGGTAGAACCCGCTGCCCTCGGTCTTGTCGTCGTTGGCCGAGAGGAGGATGGGCTTGTCCGTGGGAATCGCGCGCTCCTCAGGATCGAGCGAACGGTAGCGGTAGACGATCTGATTCTTCCGCCCGTCGCCGGCGGTCAGCATGCGCGGCGCGGTGCCGTCGGGCTTGATTTCCCAGATGTCGTACTTGTCGTAGAGGAGGACCGACGCATCCTTCGTCGTCCAGCCGGCCGATCCGTAAGCCGGCGGCAGGCTCGGCGAATCGTGATCCTCGCGCCAGAAGTTGAGGCCGAGCTTCGACGTCAGGTTGACCTTGGCGCCGTCCGAGATCCGGTAGGTGAACCAGTCGGCCTCGGTCTCGTCGAAATAGAGCAGGTAGCGGCCGCCGGGCGACATCGTCGGCGTGCCGCGCCAGTGCTGCAGAATCGGCTGGCGCTGACCTGTCTTCAAGTCGACGAGCGCCACGTCGTTGTAGGTCGTATCCCAGGACATCTCGCGGCGATACGGGAGCTCGGACGTGCCGATGGCGCGCGCCGGATCATCGCCCTGGGCCACGTTGGGAAAATCCGGCGTGGCGAGCTGGACGAACCGTTTGTCAGAGAGGTGCACGACGGCGCGATAGGTGCGATTGCGCTCCTGCTGCGCCCGAACGCGCTGCATCGGCTGCAGCAGCGGATCCTGCCAGTGCCAGACATCGACGCCGCGCGGCGCCGGCGCTCCCTCGGCCGCTGGCGGTGCAGGAGGAGGCGCCGTGCCGAGGTACAGCCGATTGCCGTCCTGAGAGAATCGCGGCGCGGCCTGATCGCTCACGACCATACCTGCCGGCATGCCGCGCGTCGTCGCCGACACGATCTCGGCGGCTGCTGCATCGCCGGCCTTCCAGTAATAGAGGCGATACGGCGAGACGTCCTTGTCGTACTCGGCCTCGTCGCTCAGGAACGCGAGCTGGGCGCCCGCCTCGTCGAAGGCAAGGCTCTTGTAGTTGCCCTTGCCCTTGAGGAGCGGCACCGTCGTGCCATCGCTCATCTTGCGGACGAACGCGCCGTCTTCTTCGGCCTTCGCCGACGAGACGGCATAAGCGAGCCACGAGCCATCCTTCGACCACGCGAAATCGGTGACGAGCGGAATGGTGATGTCCTGACCGGTGACGAGGTTGCGGACGATGAGATCGTTGCCGTTGTCCTTCCGCTTGGCTCGGCTCGCACCGTCGGCCTGACCCTCGGCCTGGGCGGTGCCTGCCCCTTGTGCTGCTGCAGCCGCCGGTGGTTCAGCGCCCCGTCCGCCACGCCCGCCGAAGGCGCCGCGGCCGCCGCGCCCGCCGACGCCCGCCCGGCCGCGATGCATCGCCGCCCACGTGGACGACTCCTCCGGCATGGTGACGCCGCCGACGCGCTCGACCGTGGTGACCTGACCCGTGGCAAGAGTCATGATCCCCGCCGACGTGCGGGGCGCCGCGTTTGCGCCGCCCCTGCCCTGACCGCCCTCCGCACCTCTGCCAGCCGCGCCTTCGCGGCCGCGGCCGGACAACCGTTCCTTTTCTTCCTCAGCCTTCGTCTGCGCGATCGTGAACGTGACGACTTTGCCGTCGGGCGTGAACGCGGGATTCGTGCCTCGCGGATGCTTCAGTTCCTGACCCGTGCGAAGGTTCCTGACGACGAGTTGGCCATCGAGTCCCTGCGAGGTCAGCGCGTAGGCGAGCCACTCTCCGTCTCGTGACAGCGTAGTCCCCTGAATCGACCACCAGGCATCGTAGGTGTCGTAGGAGAGCGCCTTCTTGCCCGCAGCCGCGCTTTGCGCGACGAGCGAACCAGCGGGCCAGGACGCGCCGGCGCAAACGAGCAGCGCGGCACCAATCACAACCGCGTGACGCTGGAATCTCACGAGCATGCGAACCACCTCGTAAACGGGGTGCGGGTCGACGGGAGTCGAAGGGCGAGCATATTATGGCGTAATCAAGCGGAGGTTCAAGAGGTGCAGGTAGTTCAGAGCTTCACAGGGTTCGGGTGATTGAGAGCGTCAGCGCCTGCGGCCTGAGCGCGGTCGCCGAAGCTCGAAGAGCGTGGGTGGGGCCGCGAGCCTTGAGAAATGCTGACGGAGTCTCGCGATGTACAAGAATGTCCGCGTATGGATGGCCGCGCTGGTTTGTCTCCTCGCAACAGAGGCGATTAGCAGCCAGGGCCGCCCGCGCGCGCGCGACCTCGGCATTCAGCCAGGCGCCGGCAGTCCCGGAACGCTCAACGCGATCACCGACGTCAGCGGGCGTGCGCGTCGGGCACACGACGGTCGTCGCTGGCGACACGGTTCGCACGGGCGTGACCGCGATCCTCCCCCATGCGGGGAATCTCTTTCGCGAGAAGGTGCCCGGCGCCGTGTTCGTGGGGAATGCCTTCGGCAAGCTGGCCGGCTCGACGCAGGTGCAGGAGCTCGGCACGATCGAGTCGCCGATTGTCCTGACCAACACGCTCGGCGTCGGCGTCGGCGTCGATGCGGTCGTCCGCTGGACACTCGCGCAACCCGGGAACGAGAACGTTCGATCCGTCAACGCGCTCGTCGGCGAAACCAACGACGGCGGGCTGAACGATATTCGTGGACTGCACATCACGCGCGAACACGTGGTCGCGGCCATCGTCGCGGCACGCGACGGCGCCGTCGACGAAGGGGCCGTCGGCGCCGGGACCGGAACCGTCGCATTCGGGTGGAAAGGCGGCATCGGCACGTCGTCGCGGCGCGTCCGCCAGCAGAGCGACGAGTGGACCGTCGGCGTCCTCGTGCAATCCAACTACGGCGGCCGCCTCACGATCGCCGGCGTGCCGGTGTGGAAGGAATTGACGCCGCCGACCGTCGCCGCGAGGCCGTGGCGGGAACAGCGCAGCCGCCAGCCGCCAGCAGCCAGTCGCGGCCCCGCGACGCCGACGGCTCCTGCATGATCGTCGTCGCGACCGATGCGCCGCTCGACTCGCGCACCCTCGAGCGGTTGGCCGCCCGCGCCATCTTCGCGCTCGCGCGCACCGGATCGACCTACTCGAACGGCAGCGGCGACTTCGCCATCGCGTTCTCGACGCATCCGTCGCTGCGCGTGACCACGACGGACCGCCCGCAGCCCCGGACACTGCTTCCAAGCGACAGCGTCTCGGGACTCTTCGAAGCCGTGCTCGACGCCACAGAAGAAGCCGTCTACAACTCGCTGCTCAAGGCATCCGACACGACGGGCAACGGCCGCACGATCCGCGCGATCCCGATCGAACCGCTCACCGCGCTCCTCAAAAAGTACGGACGATGAAGCTGGTGCTGGCTGCGATCGGCGCCCTGCTTCTGTGCCTCACGCTCGAGGCTCAGGAGGGACGCTTCCGGACGAGCGTCGACACCGTTTCGATCTACGCAACCGTCAGCGACGCGGACGGGCGGCTCGAGCCCAATCTGGTCAAGGAAGACTTCACCGTCCTCGACGACGGCACGCCGCGCGAGATTACGCTCTTCTCGAGCGAGATTCAGCCAATCACCGTCGTCATCATGCTCGACATGAGCGGGAGCATGTTCAGCCGGTTCATCCGGCTGCGAACGTCGACGCTGTCGTTCGTCGAGGCGCTTCTGCCGCACGACCGGGCGCAGATCGGCAGCTTCGGGGAAGAGATCGCGATCAGCCCGCACCTCACGGGAGACAAGGCGGTGCTCAGGCGGGTCATCGGCAACGAGCTGTGGCCGGCGGGCGGCACGCCGATCTGGAACGCGCTCGACGCGGCCATGACCGCCCTCGCCTCCGAGTCCGGGCGCCGGATCGTGCTCACGATCACCGACGGGCGGAACATGTGCAGCTTTCCGCGGTGCCTGAAGCCAGGGGACGTCGAGCGCCGCGCCGTCCGCGAAGGCTTCATGCTGTACGCGATCGGCATGGACGGCACCGGCCTCGACGGCGAGATCATGCAGATGGCCGAGGAGACGGGCGGCGGACACTACGCGCTGCCCGAGGGGGCGGACCTGACGGCGACCTTCGCGCGCGTCGCCGAGGAGCTGCGCCGGCAGTATCTGATCGGCTTCAGCCCGGCCGTGCTCGACGGCAAGCTGCACCGCGTCGAGGTCCGCGTCGGCCGCGCAGGGAATGAAGGTCAAGGCCCGGCGCAACTATCTCGCCGGACGCTCATGACGCGCTCCGGAATCTCACTGGTCGTGGCCGTGACGGCGTGGCTCACCGGCATCCTGGCGGCCGCAGCTGCGTTCTCGCCACCCGCGCCACCGCAGCGCGCGCCGGCCGTCCTGCTGGACGTCGCCGTCGAGGACGGCGACGGGAACGCTGTCACGGACCTCACTCGAGACGACTTCGAGATCAGTCGCCGAAGGCGCAACGCGTCCCATCGAATCATTCGCCGCCGGCCAGGAGCGTTCACTCTCGCTGGTGCTGCTCTTCGACGTGACCGTCAGCATGGACTCGACGGCCAAGCGGAACATCGTGCGAACCGGCGTCGAGAAGTGGTTCGTGGATCGGCTGGCGCCGCGCGATCGGGTGCACGTGGGATCGTTCGCCAGGCAGACCTCGATCGGCCCGGCCATCTCAGGCAACCCGAAGGTTCTGCTGTCAGCCGTCCGCAAGGCGCTCGACCCGCGCGACGAGGACACGCTCGGCCCATCGCCAATCTGGGACGCGATCGATCTGGCGGTCGCGGCGCTGGCGAACGCCGAGGGCCGGCGCGCGATCGTGCTCGTGACCGATGGACGGGCAACGGGCAATCGGCTGAGCCCCGAGGAGGCTGCGACGCGCGCCGCGGCGGAAGGCGTCGCCGTCAGCGTCGTCGGCGAAGACTGGGAGATGACGATCCGGCAGGACGCCAATACTGGCGTGCGCGTGCGTCCCGGCGTCGCCCTCGCGCGGATCGCCAGCGCGACCGGCGGACTCTACCTGCCGGATCGCAGCAACCCTCCCGCACCGGGGCCCATCCTCGAACGCCTCCTCGCGGATCTGCACGGGCGCTACACGCTCGGCTTCACGCCCCCCGTCCGCGACGGCAAGCTGCACGACGCTCGACGTGCGCGTCAAACGGCCCGGCCTGAAGCTCAGGGCCCGCCGCCTGTACGCCGCGCCTGCCGAGCTCTGAAGCAGCTC
Organism: uncultured Acidobacteriota bacterium; assembly: GCA_963776315.1. Classification (GTDB taxonomy): domain Bacteria; phylum Acidobacteriota; class Vicinamibacteria; order Vicinamibacterales; family 2-12-FULL-66-21; genus DATBJJ01. The sequence goes on along the minus strand of CAVZMJ010000012.1, from coordinate 150,566 downwards.
GCCGATCGGTGACACTCGCCTGAGAGCCGCGGCGAGGCTGGCTGGTCATGGCCCACTCCGCTCGCCGGGACCGCGCTCTGCGCTCAGACTCTTCCGCTGGCGCGTCGCCTAGTGGCTTCCAATGCCGACCGTGATCAGGCGCTCGCGGCCCTTCTGTGCTTCTACTCGCTTGGAGGATCACAGGGACGGAAGGCGCCGCGAGGAATCGCTCCGCGCGCGGTCCTGCTTCGCAGCGCCTCGGCTCGCTCCAGGGCCATGGCCAGCCAGCCTCGCCGCAGCATTGAGTGCGCGAGTGGCGTCAGAACCGAGCGAGACCGCGGCGAGCCGCCTACTCTCTGAGGACGCGTGCCACATCGACTCCGGCGGTGCGCAATACGGGCTCGAGGCTGACAGCGAGGGCGAGTGCAAAGATCAGCAACGCGGCCACCGATAACGTGGCAGGATCCAGTGGTTGCACATTGAACAGAAACGCGCGAATCGTGCTCGCGCCCAACCAGGCCAGGACTGAGTCCGATCACCAAACCGACGCCCGACGAGCTCGACGGTATCCGCCAGTATCAGACCCGACGAGCTGACGCCGACTCGCGCCAAGCGCGGCACGAATCCCCATCTCTCGCAGTCGAGCGGCAGCCATCGTTTCCGCCAGCACATATGTGCCGAGCGCCGTGAGCAGCACGGCAATCACGCCGAGCCCACCGAGCACGCTGGCACCGAACCGCTGTGGACCCATCTGCTGGCCGAGCTGCTCGCGCATCGTCAACATTCGCGACGGCGTTACTTGCGGGATCGATCTGCTTGATCGACGCTCAGGATTTCTCGTATCGCGGCATCGGCCGGCCCTGCCGAACGAGCGACCCACTCGACGGTGGCGCTTCGATCGGCCTGCGCCATCGGAACGTAGAGTGCCAGTGGCTCGCTGATCGCTCACCCGGGTGATGACGTCTGGCACGACGCCTACGATCTCGAGAGTCGGCGGCGGAGCGGCAGGTCGGCTGAACCCAACTCGTGATTCGGCGTCCGATCGGATCGCCGCCGTTCGCAATCATCCGACCGAAAGATTCGCTGACGATGATCACGAGCGGTGCGGACGCAGTATCGGACGGCGAAAAGTCTCGCCCCGCAATGACAGGCAACCCCAACGTCGTGAAGTAGCGGTCGTCGGCGGCTATGAAGGAAACGGTCGACGGGAACTGACGCTGGTGGCCGTCGATTACAAAGCGTCCTAGCGCGGTCATGCCGCCCTTGTTTTCGGTCAGCGCGAAAGACTGAAGCGTCGGATTGTCGCGCAGCCGGTCGGTCAATTGTGAGGCGAGGGTCGCCGAGCGGAGCGGTGTATATCCGTACGGACCAAGCAAGGCTTCTCCGAACACCAGGCGATCGGTTTCAAATCCGGCGTTCAGACTCAAGGCAGCCGACAGGCTGCGGATCAAGAGTCCGGTGCCCGCGAGCAACACGAGGGCGACGGCCACCTGGGCCGTAACGAGCAGCGTCTGAGTTCTCCATCGCAGGACTCGCGGGGTTGCTCCGGTCCTATCGCGCAGCGCGTCAGCGATGTCGCCCGAGAAACCAAACATGCTTTGCAGTTGACACATTGAGCGGGTGGCGCCCGGCGGGGCCGCCCCGCCCGCCGCGCAGGCGCCTTTCCCGTCGACACGGGCTTTTGGCGCCGAGGACGGGTGGGGCTGCCGGGCGACAGGACCCGCGATCACGTCAACTCAGAGCGAATCAAATGGGCAACCGCTCATTTGACCGGCGTCGGCGCGGTCAGCGTCAGGCTGTATTTCGTCAATGCGCTGCCGAGCGTCGCCGCGCGCGTGAAGAGCGAGTTGGCGTCGGCGATCGCTTTGGGCAGCTGCGCTTTCGACTCGGTGTAGGCGCGCATGGTGGCCTCCGTCGGCCACATGCTGCCCATCAGACCCGTCTTGGCCTGCCCGACGCGCGCGACGAGACTGTCTGGCGCACCGCCTCCGCGGCCGCCGCCCCCACCGCCAAAGCCACGGCCCCCGAACGCCGGCACCGTCAGCTTCGGCGCGAGGGCTGCGACATCCTTCTGCAGCGTTTCGAGAGATGCCTTGAGATCAGCCGGCACGTCGCTCTTGCTCGCCGTCTCCTTCGTCAACTCGCCGAGGCGCGTGTTGAGCGCTCCCATGCCGGTGCCCGCGTCGGTGCCGCGCCGCTGCAGCTCGTGCATCTCCATCGCCATGTCGAACATCTTCTTGCGTTCGGCTTCTGTCAGCGACACTTCGGGATCCGGCGCGACGCGCAGCGGCTTGCTGTCCACGGTCTTGCCGTTGACGACAAGCGAGACCGTGTAGGTGCCGCCGAGGACGTAGGGGCCCGGGTTTCCGCCGCCGGCGCCGCCAAATCCACCCCGGCCGCCACCACCTGCGCCGCCGCAGCCCGCTCCGAACGGATTTTGAACCGGCGCACCGCCGGGCCCGCCGCCGCGACCGGCGGCCTGACCGCCGCCACCCTGCCCGCGCCCTGCCGCGCCGCCAAAGGCCGGCGCCGGTGCCGGCTGCACGCGCAGGTCCCAGCACGCTGACTGGATGCCCGCGCGATTGCTGTTCGCGAGGACCGGCCCGGAGATCTCGCGCACTTCCCTGCCCGATGCGTCGGCAATCTTCAATTGCACGCTCTCGACCTGATCCTTGAGGTACCACGAGATGACCGCCGCCTGCGGCGGGTTCTCGCCGAAGAACGTCTGGTCGCCCCAGAACTGATAGTTGCGATCGCTCGCCGGGCGCCGGAACATCGCGGTCGCCGACGGGACGAAGAGCTTCGCGCCCGCCGCGGCCGTCAGCGCCGCCGAGTATTCCTGGATGGGCGACAGATTGTCGAGGATCCAGATCGTGCGTCCGTGGGTAGCCAGAAGCATGGCGTTGTCGCGCGGGTGCAGCGTGATCTCGTCGATCCGCACCGTCGGCAGGTTGGCCTTCAGGCGCTGCCAGGCCTTGCCGCGGTCGAGCGACACGAAGAGGCCCGTCTCGGTTCCCAGGTAGAGCACATCCGGATTCTTCAGATCCTCGGTGAGCGTCCGCGCGATCTCGCCCCTGAGGTTCGCCGCGATCGATCGCCACGTCTGGCCGAAGTCGTTGCTGGCGTAGATGTGCGTCTCGAAGTCGTTCTGCCGGTGGGCGTCGAACGTGGCATACACCGTTCCTTCGTCGAACCGCGACGGCACGACTTCCGACACGTACACGCCCTTGGGCACGCCCGCGACCTTCTCGATCACCTGCGTCCACGTCTTGCCGGCATCGCGCGTCACAGCCAGGTTGCCGTCATCGGTGCCGGCGTAGAGGACGCCGGCGCGCTTCGGCGACTCCGCGAAGGCGACGATCGCCGGCCAGGCCGCGATGCCATCGTTCTTCGAGATGGTGACGTCGGTGCCCTTGACGCCCATCGTCACGACCTCATCACGATCCTGATTGCTCGTCAGATCCTGGCTCACCGCGACCCACGACAGTCCCTTGTCGGGGGATCGAAAGACTTTGTTGGCGGCCGCGTAGAGGACCTTGGGATCGTGCGGCGAGTGGACGAGCGGCGTGTCCCAATGCCAGCGCAACGCCGGCTCGCCTGTGCCCGGCACGGGCCTGATCGACATCGACTCGAACGTCACACGATCGAGCCGGACCATGTTGCCGTCCTGCGATTCGCTGTAGACGACGCGGGAATCCGTCGGGTCCTGCAGCACGACGAAGCCGTCGCCACCCTGGATCGTGGCCCAGTGGTGGTTGCCGATGCCCGCCGTGGCCCGTACCTGGCTCGGTCCGCACCAGCTGTAGTTGTCCTGCATCCCGCCGCACACGTTGTACGGCGTCGCCATGTCGTAGCTCACGTGGTAGAAGAGCCCGACCGGAAGGTTGGGCAGGAAGACCCACGTCTTCGACATGTCGTACGACACGGCCAGGCCGCCGTCGTTGCCGATGAGCACGTGGTTCGAGTTCGCCGGGTTGATCCAGATCGCGTGGTGATCCGAATGGGTCCTCGACGCGGCGGCGGTGTTGATGGTCTTGCCACCGTCGATCGTCTGGTGAAGGTCAACGCCGCCGAGATACAACACCTCGGGGTCGTTGGGATCGATTCGCACCTGGCTGAAGTACATCGGGCGCGGGTTCGCGTTGTTGACCTTCCGCCACGTCGCGCCGGCATCGTCCGATCGATACATGCCGGTCGGCGACGCGTTCAGCGCGCCACCGCCACCCCGTCCGCCGCCCGCAGCCTCCTGCGCCGCCGCGGGGACGCCCGGTCCTTCCTCGCCGCCGCCTGCGCCGCGGCCGCCGCGGCCGCCGGCGACCGGACCCTCGATGAGCGCATAAAGAATGTTCGGTCGCTTGCGGTACACGTCGATCGCGATGCGGCCGAGCGGGCCGTCCAGCACACCGCCCTTCAGCCTCGTCCAGGTCTCACCGCCATCGGTCGACTTCCAGATGCCGCTGCCGGGGCCGCCGCCGTTCATGCAGCAGGCCGAGCGGCGCCGCTGATACATCGAGGCCCACAGCACCTGGCTGTTCGACGGATCCATTACCAGGTCGTTCGCCCCGGTGTCGTCGTCGACCTTGAGGACCTGCGTCCAGGTTCGCCCGCCGTCGGCCGTCTTGTAGACGCCCCGATCGCCGCCCGGCCCCCACAGGCTGCCGGTTGCGGCCACGAGCACGACGTCGTTGTTGCGCGGGTCGATGACGATGCGATTGATGTGGCGCGACATGCGCAGACCCATGTTGGTGTAGGTCTTGCCACCATCGGTCGACTTGTAGACGCCGTCGCCCCACGACGTGCTCTGGCGGTTGTTCGACTCGCCCGTGCCCACCCACACGAGGTCTGGGTTCGACTGGGAGATCGTCACGTCGCCGATCGACATGAGGCCCTGGTCCTGGAACTGCGCCTCGAACGTCGTCCCGTTGTTCGCGGTCTTCCAGACGCCGCCGTGGGCCGTGCCGACGTAATAGAGCGACGGATTCGCCTCGTAGACGGCGAGGTCGGCGATCCGTCCGGACATCGATGCCGGGCCAATCTGGCGGAAGTGGAGCGCGTCGAGCGCCGATGCGCCGGCGGGAGTGCTGGCCCCCTGCTCGGCTCGCTCGGCGAGCGGGCGCCCAGTGAACAGGATCGCGGCAGCGAGCGCCACGCCGAGCAGTCGATACAGCCTCATCGTCAGCGGCCTCCAGAAGAGTTGGGTGCCGCGATTATATACAGGGATCTTCAAACGGCTCAGGGCTCAGGGCTCAAGGCTCAGGCAAAAACCTTGGAGAGCACACTCGAAGATTTTGCTTGATCGCTGAGCCCTGAGCCGTTTGAAGATCCGCGAGATCCGCGTCCCGTGAATTTTTGTGACCCGCGAGATCCGCGTTCCGTGATGTTCTTTGTGACCCGCGAAATCCGTGTCCGGTGATGCTTTGGTGATCCGCCAGATCCGCGTCCCCTGAACATCCGCGACCCTACTCGGGACCGCCCTGCAGCAGTGGCTCGCAGGTCTCGAGCCTGGCGCCCTTTTCGTCGCAGACCGCAAAGCGCTGGCCGAGCGGTCCGGGACCGTACAGCGTCACGCCGGCGTACTCGCCTTTGGCGTTGAGGATGTAGAAGTTGATGTTGAAGTTCGGCTCGCCCCGCGCGTTCTGCAGCCTCTTCTCGATGGTGTTGGCCTTGATCCGGCGGAGGGCTTCCATGCCGGCGTCTTTGGGGCTCTTGCCGCGTCGCATCTCGTCGACAATCAGAAACGACGCAAGACTATAGAGGTTGGCCTCGCCGCGGCCGGTCGAACCGGCGGCACCGATGGCGCCATCGACGTACAGACCGGCGCCGAGTATCGGCGAGTCGCCGACGCGCCCGGGAATCTTCCACGCCAGCCCGCTCGTCGTCGTGACGCCGCAGATCTCGCCCTTCGCGTTGATGCCGTTGCAGTTGATCGTGCCGTAGAAGTGATTGGGATCGACCCAGCCTTGTTCCATCATCTCGCGGTCGACGCGGCGCAGGGCCGCCTCCCGCTTGACCGGGTCGAGATAACGCGCCGGGTCGGTGCGGCGCTTCCATTCCAGCCACGCGGCGCGGGACCGATCGGTATTGAGGTCGTCTTCGATCTTGAACCCCATGTTCCGCGCGAACCGTTGCGCGTCCCGGCCGACCAGCAGGTGATGGTCGGTGTCGCTCAGCACTTTCTGTGCAACGAGGGACGGGGTTCGGACGCCCTCGAGGCAGGCGACTCCGCCGGCACGCTTCCTTGGTCCGTGCATGCACGAGGCATCGAGCTGCACGACACCGTCGGCGTTCGGCAGCCCGCCGTAGCCAACGCTGGTGTCCTCGGGGTCGAGCTCGCACAGGTTGACGCCGGCGATCAGAGCGTCGAGGACGTCCTTGCCGTCGGTGATCATGCCGAAGGCGATTTCGACGCCGGTCTTCGTGCCACCGTTCTTGTACTGATGCCCGTTCGCCGACGATACGACGACGGGCTTGATGCTGCCGCGGATCATGGCAGGGGCCTGGGCCGAGGCGCGGGTGTGCGCGGCCGCGGCCAGTCCTGCGCCCGCACTGGTGACGACGAATTCGCGGCGGTTCACTTTACGGAGCATGGTGTGGTCCTCGCGTCTGAAAGCTGGAATCTAGGACTGTGTCAGCATTTATCAATGCGCTTGGGGCCCCACCCCCAAGCGCTCTCGCGCCGCGACTTCGCGCGGCGCTCGGCGAAGCTCGCCGTAGCCTTGGCAAAGGCGAGGCCGCAGGCGCTGCCGATAGAGCGTCTGGACACAACTCACTAACACCTCGGCTCGACCATCAGTGGTTCGCGGGGCCCCGCGGCAGTCACGATGAGCACGATGGGACGATGACCACGATGGGTTTCCTTCAAGCCTGCCATCGTGTCCATCGTCTCATCGTGTCCATCGTGATTGAGCCGTGATATGTCAGCACATCGCAGGAAACACACTCACTGAATCATGTTCCACTTGCGTATCGTATCTTCGACCAGCTTGCCCATCTTGTCGTTGACGCGATCGAAATACGTCTTGGCCTTCACGGGGTCGAACTTCGGGAAGCCCTGCCCTTCCTTGTAGAGGCCGATGCTCGACGGCGTCGGGTAGGCGCTCCACGTTCCGGCGGCGGGGTTGGCGGTCGTCATGTCCGGTCCGGTGTAACGCTCCTTGTGGACGAGCGCCGGATCGATCGCGAGCATGAACGCGTTCTCGTTCTCGCCCGCGTGACCGCCGTCCTCGCCGAACACCGCAATCGTGATGTCGGTGCAATAGCTCCACCAGTTGACGACGAGGGTCCGGGCGCCGGTCTCGCGTCCGACTTCGACGCCGAGCGCGTTGAGGACCGCCGTCTGCGGTCCGCCGTGGCCGTTGATGAGAATGATGTTCTTGAACTGGTTCTTCGCGAGGCCGAGGAGGACGGCCTTGACGTACGGCCGGTACACCTCTTCGGGAATGCTGAATGCGCCGGGATAGGCGTCCATCGAGCCGGTGATGCCGTAGGGGATCACCGGGGCGATGAGCGCGTTGGTGCGCGACGCGATGGCGCGCGCGATCGCCACCGGCGCGATGATGTCGGCGCCGTTGGCGGTCACGCCGTGCGGTTCGAGCGTCCCGAGCGGCACGAGGACGGTGTCGACGCGCTTGGGTACGACCTCGCGGAACTCCATCCAGTTGATACGCTCGAGCTCGCGCGTGGTCGGCGCCTGCGCCGCAGCCGCACTTGCCACCATCAGACACGACAGCGTTGCACAGGTCAGGCGAGGCCTCATAGTCGCTCCAGGGATGCCGTAGTGTAGCGTGATATTCTCTTGGATCGGCTCTAGGCTCTCGGCTCTAGGCTCTGGCAAGAGCATCCGGACTTGGCCCTGCTTCTTGGGGCATGCTCTTGTCTTCGTGACAACAGGCTTTTGCGAGAGCCGAGAGCCTAGAGCCGAGAGCCCTGATCCCAGCGACTGTGAAGAGACACATCTCCATCGACACGATTCGCGATGCGGCTACGCACGTCTACGAGGCGGCTGCGCGCACGCCCCTCGTGCCGCTCCCGACCGAGCCGGGAGGCCCCTCGGTCTTCCTCAAGCTCGAGACGCTCCAGCCGATTGGCTCGTTCAAGATCCGCGGCGCCTACAACGCCGTGCGCCAACTGACGCCCGACGAGCTGTCGCAGGGCGTCTGGACGGTCAGCGCGGGCAACGCCGCGCAGGGCGTCGCGCTCGCGGCGCGGAAAGTCGGTGCCAGAAGCAGCGTGCTCGTGATGGACACGGCGCCGGAAACCAAGCTCCGCGCCATCGCACGATTCGGGGCCACGATCGTTCAGGCCCCGTTCGACGAATGCTGGCGCACGGTCGAACAGCATCGATCCGACCGCATGCAGGGCCACTTCGTCCACCCGTTCGACGACAATCATTTCATCAGCGGCAACGGAACCATCGGCCTCGAGATCCTCGAGGATCTCCCGGACGTCGACGCCGTCGTCGCGCCGCTCGGCGGGGGCGGCCTCCTCGCCGGCGTGGCTTGCGTCATGCACAGCCAGCGGCCGGACGCGAGGGTTTACGCGGCCGAGCCGGAGACCGCGGCGCCGCTCTCGACGTCCTTCGCCGCCGGGCGGGCGAGCACGTTCGACGGCTGGCAGGCGTCCTTCGTCGACGGTGCCGGCGGACAATCGGTCCTCGCCTCGATGTGGCCGCTGCTCCAGTCCTGGGTCTCGGAGTCGCTCGTCGTGTCGCTCGACGACGCGGCGCGCGCGATGCGCCTCGTCGCCGATCGCGTCCACGTCATCGCCGAAGGCGCGGCTGCGTGTGCCGTCGCCGCTGCCGTGTCGCCCGCGATGGCCGCGCGCGGACACAAGAACGTGGTCGCCGTCGTCTCGGGCGGCAACATCGACTTGAAGAAGTTCGCCGCGCTCGTCGGCGCGTGTCAAGACAGGTAACCGAGCGATTTATGATCCTTCCGCCTGACCGGCCTTCGCTAAAGCTACGGCGGTCCGCCGAAGCCTTGGCGGAGGCGGAAGGCGGAAGCCACAAGTAAAGGACCTTCCGAGTGGACGTTTCCCTGAGTCAGTCTCAGCCCCCGCACGTACCGGATCGCCTTCGTCGACTGCCGGAGCTCGCCACCGATCTCTGGTGGACGTGGAACACCAATGCCCGGGAGGTCTTCCGCAAGCTGGACTACCCGCTCTGGCGGCAGACCGCTCACAACCCTGTCCTGATGCTGCGGCTGGTCTCGGCGGAACTTCTCGCGGAGCGGGCACGGGACGAGCAATTCCTCCGGACCTACGACGCCGCGATCGGGACCTTCGATGGCGCACGCGCGGCGCACGATAGCTGGTGGCAGCAGGCCCATGCCGGCGCGAACGGACCCATCGCCTACTTCTCCGCCGAGTTCGCACTCCACCAGTCGCTGCCGATCTACGCTGGCGGGCTGGGCGTACTGGCCGGCGATCACTGCAAGGAAGCGAGCGACCTCGGGATTCCCCTCATCGGCGTCGGCTTCATGTACCCGCAGGGCTATTTCCATCAGACGGTGTCGCCGGAAGGCTGGCAGCAGGAGGTCTACGAGCGCCTGAACTGGGCCAACGCGCCGGTGGACCCGGCCATCGGCGTCGACGGCCGGCCCTGCGTGATCGCGGTGCCGCTCGGAAATCGTACCGGTGCTCGTGTCGGTCTGGCAGGTGCTGCTCGGCCGCGTCAGGCTCTTTCTCCTCGACACGGATCTCGAGGAGAACGCGCCCTGGGACCGTGAGCTCTCGGCGCGGCTCTACGGCGGCGACCGGGAGACGCGCATCCAGCAGGAGATCATCCTCGGCATCGGCGGCGTCCGTGTCCTGAAGGCCCTGGGCATCCAGCCGGCGGCCTGGCACCTGAACGAAGGACACGCGGCGTTCGTCGTACTGCAGCGCATCCGCGATCAGATCGAGAACGGCGCGTCGTTCGAAGCGGCGCTCGACGCGGTCCGGAGGTCGACGATCTTCACCACCCACACGCCGGTTCCTGCCGGACACGACGCGTTCCCCTTCAGCCTGGTCGAAACCCACCTCTCGGGTGCGTGGGGCACGCTCGGCGCCTATCGGGACGCGTTCCTCGCGCTCGGGCACTACGACAACGGCAGCGGCCCCCTCTTCAACATGACTGCGCTGGCCCTTCGGACCGCCAACTTCGTCAACGGCGTCAGCCAGCTGCACGGCCAGGTGACGCGCGACATGTGGGCGCCCATCTGGCCGGGCCTCGTGAGCGACCGGCGTCCGGTCCGCGCCATCACGAACGGCATTCACGTCCCCACCTGGCTCTCGCTCGAGATGGCCGCGCTCCTCGACGACTTCCTGCCCGCGGACTGGCGCGATCGCGTCGATGATCCGTCGCTCTGGGAAGCCGTCAGAGGCATTCCCGACGAACGAGTATGGGAGACGCGGCAGGCGCTTCGGACCTACCTCTTTGCGTTCCTGCGGGAACGAGCTCGCCAGCGGTGGAAGGAAGAGCACGTCACCGCCGCACGCGTCGTCGCGGCCGGCACGCTGCTCGACCCGAGCGCGCTCACGATTGGGTTCGCTCGACGATTCACCGGCTACAAGCGATCGGAGCTGATCTTCCACAACCCTGAACGCCTGGTGGGCATCCTGACCGCGGCACGCCGGCCGGTCCAGCTCGTCTTCGCCGGCAAGGCGCATCCGGCAGACGAAACGGGCAAGCACAATATCCAGAAAGTCTACCGGCGCGCAGTCGATTCGATGTTCGCCGGCCGAATCGCCTTCGTGGACGACTACGACCTCCACGTCGCCCACTTCCTCATACAGGGTTGCGACGTCTGGCTCAACAACCCCCGCAAGCCGCTCGAGGCGTCGGGCACGAGCGGCATGAAAGCCTCGATCAACGGCGTGCCGCACTTGAGCATCGGCGACGGCTGGTGGGCAGAGGGCTATGCCGGCCAGAACGGATGGCTGATCGAGGGGCAGGCGCCGAGCGGCGATCCCGATGCGGTCGACGCGGCCGACGCCGAAGCGCTCTATCAGCTCCTCGAGCGAGAGGTCGTTCCGACGTTCTACGACCGTGATGCGCAGGACATCCCGCGGCGCTGGTGCGCCATCGTCCGGCAGGCCATCATGACCGTCACCCCGCGGTTCGCGGCGCGGCGCATGCTGAAGGAGTACGCCAACACCATGTACGCGCCAGCCATCCGCGAGGGTGCAGCCCCCGGTCATCCATAATGCGCTAGGATCGAGGCATGTCACGCAAGGCCATGACCCAGACACGGTGTGCCCTCTGCGGCGCCAAGGACGTCTCCGAACCGCGGGGCGAGGAACGCTACTGCCGTGACTGCTGGGACAAGAAGATCGCCGTTGAAGAAATCGTCGCGCGCGAGTTCGCGCTCAAGCGCTACATCCGCGCGCACAGCGCCGAGAAATACCTCGTCTATCACTCCACGCTCAAGCGTCCCTGCGGTCAGCTCATCGTCGTCGACGACGGATACGATCTGTTTCTGACGATGGTCCTGTACCCCAGCTTCGGCTGGGACGAGCCCGCCTACCACCTCGAGGGGGATCCCGAAGGCCGCACGTTCGCCGAAATCCTCGTCGATGTCGTCGCCGCCGAGGTCATCGAGCCCTGGGGCGGCGGCAAGTGGCACCTCGAAATCTTCCGCTCGTCGAACCCCGAGCCGGAGGACTGGAACGGCGAAATGTAGCGCGGATGCTCCTGTAGGGTCACGGGACGCGGATCACGCGGATTCCCAGCACACTCACGGGACGCGGATCACGCGGATTCCCGACCTCAGCGCGGATCACGCGGATTCCCGCACACTCACGGGACGCGGATCACGCGGATTGCCCCGCACGCTCAACGAGACGCGGATCACGCGGATCTCCGCTGGCCGGTGGACGCAAGCCCCTTTGTTCCACGACGGGGATCCCCGGCAGCCCATTCAATCAGGGTATTGTCCCGTCACAGTGGATCGTGGCATTAATTCAATGCCGGAGCGCGGCGCCCGGCTGACCGGGCGCGACGAGCGAGAATATTCCGCATCCTCGAGCGAGAAGCAACGCCGCCAGCGGGGATGCCCCGCCCGGTAGTCATGTCACGAGCCACTGTACGGGACACCAGCTGTGCGGTGAACTACTCTCGGCTATACTTGGCGGTACAAAATTGTCCGCTTTCAGCGTTTCCGCTGAAGGCTGGGAGCTGATAGCTGAGAGCCGATAGCTATCGGGGAGGCTGCCATGAACCGCCGCTTCGCGTTGATAGCCGCCGTGTGTGTAGTCGCCGTGCTCGTCCCGTCGATCTCCCGTGCCCAGGCCAAGCCGGCCGCCCAGACCGCTGCTCCGGCGCCTCAGGAGCCAGCCAAGTGGGTCCCGCCGATCAAGGGGGAGGTGACGGTCGAGTTCATCGAGTACCCGCCGACGAGGGTCAAGGACGAGATCCAGACGAAAATCAAGCTCCGCAACACGTCGAAGGGCTCAATCGCGCTGCTCTCGGTCGAAGAGTTCTGGTACGTCAAGAGCGAGATAGGCTCGAACGGAATCTACCGCCACAAGAAACTGCTCAACCCGGGCGAGATCATCGAGTTCGTCATCAGCGCCCCGTCGAAGCCTGGCCTGGACGGCCGGAACATGCTGATGTTCAAGCACGCCAACGGGACGGTCAAACCGACGAAGGTCAAGAAGCTGCCGTAGGCACAGTCCAATCGCTCCACGGCCTGTTTCGAGCCAGCCGGCGGACGTAGGATCCCGCGCATGGATGACCTCCGATTTCCCATCGGCGCGTTCGTCTTCGACAGGACCAGCACGCCCGTCAAACGGGCGGAGTGGATTCGCCAGATTGCCGAAGCACCGGCGTTGATGCGATCGGCGATCGACGGGCTGAGCGCACGACAGCTCGAGGTACCCTACCGGCCGGGCGGCTGGACCGTCCGGCAGGTGGTGCATCACGTCCCCGACAGCCATCTTCAGGCGTACAGCCGCTGCAAATTCGCACTGACGGAAGACAACCCGACGATCAAGCCGTACGACGAGGCCGCGTGGGCCAACGTTGCGGATACCGCGCGAACACCTCCCGAGGTGTCGCTCGCGCTGCTCGACGCGCTGCACGCGCGCTGGGTGGTGCTGCTCGAGTCGATGACGGCGGCCGATTTCGCGCGGCCGTTGCAGCATCCCGAACGAGGAGCGATCTCCATAGATTGGATCCTGCAGCTCTATGCGTGGCACGGACGTCACCACGCCGCGCATGTGACCGCGCTTCGACGCCGGGAAGGCTGGTAACGTCGCTCATCGCAGTTCGCTGCTGGCGGCTCGCGGCTCGCTGCTGCTTATCCCTGGGGCAGGGACTCAGTGACCGACAGGGCTGCCAACCCAAGCGCGACCTGCTGCTGCTAGAACCCATTCCCTCCGCCTGGGCAACCGCGAGCTGCGAGCCGCGAGCCGCCAGCAGCCACCAAGGTCAGAGCCCGGCATGCCTCGCCGAATAGGCACCGGCGAGCGGCAGCTTCCACACCCGGCCCTTGTAAGCGCTGACCACGCAGAACGCCCACACGACGATCCACGTGGCGCCCGTCGCCGCGGCCAGCCACAGGAACGCCCAGAACGCGGTCGGAGACACGAGCAGCAGCACGAACGCGAGCGTCAGAGAAAGCACGGCGCCGATCCCGAGCAGGCCCAGGCCGACCACGGCCTGCCACGCATGGAACCGCACGAAACGGTTCGCCGGTTCGGTCGCGAGAAGCAGCGCCCCCGACAGCGGCCCCGCAAGGTAGGCCAGCGTCGCCGCAGCGCGAGGCGTCAACCCGGTGAACGATGACGTCTCCTCATGGGGAGCCCTGGGCGCCGGATGTCGCGACGGCTGAGGCTTGAAGACAATCGTCTGGTAGCCGCCCGTGTCGGGAGCGTTGAACCGGATGTCCCCGTCGTCGCGTGGGAGCGTGACGATGTGGAACGGCGACACGATGACCTGCGCCGCGACCCGCGAGGCGTCAGGGTGGCGTTCGTCAACGAGTACGACCAGCCCCGCGCCGGGCTCCGGACCTTCCCGGCGCGTGCCGGTCACTTCGACCGAGAAGCCTGGCGTCGGGCGCTCGCCCGCGAAGACCGCCGCCACCATGCGAGTGTCGAAGTCGACCGCCGGCGTCGCGGCGTTCGGTCCAGCGTGCGCCGTCCAGACGGCGGCGAACGCTTGCCGGTCGCGGATCAGGAATCGTCGCGGCTCGACGAGCCGGCTGTCGTCGCCCCGGGCGAGGGTCTCGACATCTCCCATCAACGTACGGTGAACTCGACCTCGCGCGCGGCCACGGCATCCTTCGACAGGAGCGACTGCGCTTCGACTTTCAATACGTAGCGGCCTGGGGCCAGTCCCTTGAGGGGAACCACCGTGACATGTCCGAACGTGCCGCTGACGCCCTTCAAGTCCTCGGACCGGCGTTCGTCCTTGGCGCTGTACACCACCGAACCATCATCGGCCGTGACGCTGGTGCGAATTTCGACCCGGTGGGGCGTGGCCGCCTTGTTGTCGTACACGTCGACCGCGAGCGTCAGCTGGTCACCGGAGGGAAACACGCGCACGGCTGTCGGCGAACCCGGCAGGATGTCCTTGAAGTCAGGGTCGGGGTTCGCGGTCGGGATGCGGCCCGCGGAGGAAGCGGTGAGCAGGATGCCCCCCATCGACAGGTCCGCCTTGCTGAAATCCGGCACGTCGAGGTCGTACATGACCGAGCCGACGAGCCCGCCGTTGGCCTCGCGCGCGCCGATGCGCAATTGGTAGGCGCCGGGCGGCAGCTCGAGGCGTCGCGTCAGACGGACGCCGTTCTTCATGACCGACGAATGCGTCTCCGGACGCAGCTTGAGGTCGGCGATGTCTTTCGCGCCATCGCGAATCTTGCCGCCCTCGTCCATGGCCATGATGGCCACTTCGACCTTGTTCGTGAAGAACTGGCCGTTCTGTTTCGGTGTGAGGCTTTGCCCATCGACTTCCTTGAAATTGAGCGCCTGCCCTTCGAGCTCGATGACGATGAGCACCGAGGCCTTGGGTTTGACGCCCATCATCGGTGCGGCGAACGCCCGGAGGGCCAGCCCGGTGACCGGAACGGGGCTGTCGAGCGTCTCTCGCATCGCGATCGACGCGGCGATGGCCGCTGGCGGAGGCGTGCCCGCAGGCGGCCGGCCCCTCGCCGCGACGTACCCTTTGCGGGCGCGCACCTCCAGGCCGGGTTGCTTCACGCTGACTTTCAGGTTCCGGAACTGCCCGTCGCGCTTGGTATCGTTCGAGTAATACCCGAGCACATAGTAGCTGCTGTTGTCCCGGATGATTCGCTCGAAGCTCTTGCCAAAGTCGTTCGAGTTGACGGCCGCAAACCCGCCGGTTTCGTCCGACAGCGTCCGCAGGCTGTCCTGCGAAATCGTCAATTCGTCATGCAGGGCAGATAACCCGAGTCCAAGCGACGGGTCATTTGGAATGGAACCGATCTCTGCGGCATCGTCGAAACTGGCCAGTCCCCGTGGGTCGATGCTGTAGAAGCTGACGTTGGCGCGCGTGGCGGCAGCGATTGCGTCCTGGCTGTACTGGCGGATGTCGCTCGAATACGTGTTCGCAATCGGCTGGTAGATGTCGTAGTCGACGCCTTCGCTGAAGAAGACGACGGCTTTGCGCCGGCCGCGGATGCCGGACATGTACTCAGCGACGTTCTTGAGAACGGTGTAGGTATTCCGCGCCTTGTAGACACGAATTTCCTCGTTCGGGTCGCGGGGGCGTCCGCTCAGACCGGTGCCCTGCGTCCGATAGTATTCGTCGATCCGACCGAGCGTGGCCGATCGTTCCTTCTGACCCATGAAGTTGTTCACGGCGCGGAGCAGGCGCTCGTGGCTGCCCGTGAACTCCTGCCCGGTGGCCTTCGCGCCGCCGGTCTGGACGATCGCCGCGACGTCGTTGGCGCCGAGGTACTGCTCGATGAACTGCCGGGCCGCCAGCTTCACGCGCGCGGAACGCGAGAAGCTCGTATTGAGATCGTCGAGGACGAGCACGAAGACCCGGCCGTTGAACTCCTTGCTGTTACTCCGGACATCAGGCTCGACCACCTTGGTCTTGAAGAGCGGCGGGTCGAACTTCTCGACCGGGATGTCCACGAGCGAGGCGATCGACACCGTCTGCGGCTTTCCCTGCTCGGTGACCACGAAGTCGTCTTTGGTGAGGTTGCGGACGAAGTTGCCCTGCTGGTCGGTGACGATCGCGTCGATCTCGACGTAGTTGACCTCCACCTTGAAGGTAATCGGCGGCTGGTCGGCCGCCGGCCGGGGCGGCGGGGTCTGCTGCGCCCCCATGGGGCTCGAGAGGCTTGCGAGCAGGATCAGAACCGTCAGGCCGGTCGTGTGGGTTCGCATAAGGTCAAAACGTCAGAAGGCAGGGCTCCTTCATTATAGGACTCCGGCCACCGGGCGGGAGTTGTCAAGGATGTTAAGGCCAGACCGCCAAACTTTACGAAGAGTTTCGTCGTCATACAGGGCACCAGTGTGCGGGCGGTATACTCGATAGATGGCGTTGCCGATAGATGCGGTCCAGCGGGCCCTCCGGGACGAGCAGCTCGACGGCTGGCTGCTCTACGACTTTCAGGGATCGAACCCTATCGCGTCGCGGCTCGTGGGGCTGGCGGGGTCTGGAAAAATGGCGACGCGGCGGTGGTACTACCTGGTGCCGGCCAACGGCGCCCCGCGGGGCCTGGTTCACGCCATCGAAAGCCACAACCTGGACGAGCTGCCGGGCGAGAAGCGCGTGTATGCGGGACGCGAGCAGTTGACGGCTGGCCTGCAGGACCTGCTGAAGGGCGTCGGCCGCGTGGCCATGGAGTACTCGCCGGGGAACGCGATTCCGTATGTCTCTCGCGTCGATGCGGGAACGATCGAGAGCGTGCGGCAGTGCGGCGCGACCGTCGTGTCATCGGGCGATCTGGCGCAGCGTTTCGAGGCGACTTGGACAGAGGCGGCACTTGCGACGCACCTCGCCGCGGCCGAACGGCTCTATCGGATCAAGGATCGCGCCTTCGACCTGATTCGTCAGCGTATCAGCGCCGGGGCGACGCTCACCGAGATCGAGGTGCAGGATGCGATGGTGGTGTGGTTTCGCGACGAGGGTCTCGTTGCCGACACGCCACCGAACGTGTCGGCCCAGGAGAATGCGGGCAACCCGCATTACCAGGCAACACAGGCCGTGCACCGGGCGATTCGCCCCAACGAAGGCGTGCTCATCGATCTCTGGGGCAAATTGCCGGTGCCGGGGGCGGTTTTTGCCGACATCACCTGGATGGGCTTCACCGGGACGAATGTCCCGCAGGAGTTCGCGGCGGCGTTCGCGGCGGCGCGCGATGGACGTGACGCAGCCGTGGATCTCGTGCAGTCGGCTGTGCGCGACGGCCGCGAGCTGCGAGGATTCGAGGTCGACCGCGCGTGCCGCGCAGTGATCGAGCGCGCCGGATTCGGTGCGCAGTTCATCCATCGAACCGGGCACAGCCTGGGCGAGAACGTCCACGGTAACGGCGTGCACATGGACGACTACGAGACGCACGACGATCGGCGACTCCTTCCCGGTACGGGGTTCACCATTGAACCGGGTGTCTACACGGACCGATATGGCGTCAGGACGGAAATCAACATGTTCGTCGGCGAGCGCGACGCCCGCGTGACGGGGCCGCTACAGAAGGAAATCGTCAGGCTGAACTGATACTGCGCGCTGGACTACATACAATAGAGGGTGCGCTTCCGCCAACGTCGGGCGGGGCACGGTTGACACCAGGGGAGAAAGAAGATGCCCACTCGCAAGACCACGCTGTTTTACGTCGTTCTCATCGCGGTCGCCTCGGCGGCTGTTGGAATGGTCATCGCGTCGCAGTGGGGCCTGCCCCAGAGCTCGTCGGCACAGACCGTCGCCGTTCCGGCGGCGAACTCGGCCCCGTTGAGCGGGCCAATCGACGCGACCACGTTCCGGAACATCGCCAAGAGCCAGGCCGCGGTTGTTGTGAACATTCGCACACAGGCGCGTGTGCGCGGCCGCGAGCTCACCGATTTCCAGGGGAGCGAGGATCTGCTCGAGCGCTTCTTCAATCGAAATCCGCAGGGCCGGGGCCGCGGCCGGGCGCCGCGTGACGAAGACGCGCCGGTGCAGACGGGGGCCGGCACAGGTTTCGTCATCGACAAGGCGGGGTTCATCCTCACCAACAACCACGTGGTCGAGGACGCCGATGAGATTCAGGTGGGCCTCTACGGCATGAACATGCAGAATCCCAACGAGCACCTCTACGCCGCAAAGGTCGTGGGCCGGGACACGCTGACCGACACCGCGCTCATTCAGCTGACCGAGATGCCAGCCGCGCCGCTGCAGGAAGCCAGGTTTGGCGATTCCGAGCAGATGCAGCCGGGTGACTGGGTCATGGCAATCGGCAACCCGTTCAATCTCAGCCATACGGTAACCGTGGGCGTCGTGTCCGCGCTCGGCCGACCGTTCGGTGGCATCGACGGTCGTCGACAGCCCATGATCCAGACCGACGCCGCGATCAACCCGGGGAATTCGGGCGGCCCGCTGCTGAACGTCCGCGGCGAGGTCATCGGCATGAACACCGCGATCTACACCGACCAGCGCTCGGCCAACATCGGCATCGGGTTCGCCACACCGATCAACGCCATTCGCGCGATCTTGCCGCAATTGCGGTCGGGAAAGGTCATCCGCGGCGTCATCGGCGTCACCGTACGGACGTACCCCATCAGCAAGGAGGACGCGCAGGCGTTCGGTCTGCCCAACACGAACGGCGCCGTCCTCTCAACTGTGGCCGAAGGGCAGCCGGCCCAGAAGGCGGGGCTTCAGCGAGGTGACGTGATCACCGAATTCAGCGGCAAGCCCGTCATCGACAGCGACGCGCTCGTCGCGATGGTCATCGCGACCAAGCCAGGCACGACCATTCCACTGACGGTGTATCGCGAAGGTCAGCGCAAGTCGCTCAACATCACGATCGGCGAGCTCGACCTCGAAGCCGAGCAGGGCACGACTACGCAGCCGGACGTCGACACCGAGCCCACGTCGGCGGGCTTCGGCATGACGATCGAGCCCATCACGCCGGACGTCGCGCGCGAGCTGCGTCTGCCGGGCGGCAAGGGTGGCGCCATCGTCAGCAACGTGAGCCGGAGCAGCCCGGCGTTCAACGCCGGCGTGGTGCCCAACGACGTCATCCTCGAGGTCAATCGCAAGCCGGTCAGTAACGTCAGCCAGGTCAAGCGCGCGCTGGATGACTCGGCGCCGGGCTCGACCGTGTTCCTCGTGGTCTGGCGCATCGGCCCGTCGGGAGGTCAGGAGACGTTCCTGACGCTGAGAAAGAGATAGGACAGTCGCCCTTCGACGAGGCTCAGGGCGACCCTGAGCCTGTCGAAGGGTCGGCAGTCGGCGGTCGTGAGTCGGCAGTCACAGTCGGCAGTCACAGTCGACAGTCGGTTTCGCTTGAAGGCAAGCCACTGGCGGTAATCCGCCAGTGGTTTTGCTGTTTTGGGCGGTCAACTTGCACTCCGCCTCAATGTCTGTATAATCCCCGCGCGCCGGGAGCGCGACACGACATGCCGACAGGAACGATCGAGCGCGAGATCAAGCTGCGATTCGCGTCGGTGGACGAGGCACGCACGGCGATTCTCGCGTGCGGTGCGACGCCCCTCCTCGGGCGGCGTCTGCAGGAAGACTCGCTGCTCGACAGCGACGACGAGGCGCTCCGCCGGCGGCGGTGCGTCCTGCGCGTGCGCATGGAAAACGGCAAGAGCCGCCTCACGTTCAAGGGTCCCGTGGAGCCGGGCATCATGAAGGTGCGCGAGGAGCTCGAGACCGTCGTCGGCGACGGTGACATCCTGCTGCGGGTGCTCAAGGAGCTCGGCCTCCACATCTGGTTCCGCTACGAGAAGTACCGCGAGGAGTTCGCCCGCGAGGACGTCATCGTCGCCATCGACGAAACGCCGGTCGGCATCTTCGTCGAGATCGAAGGCGGCGAGTCCGGTATCGCGGCGATGGCCGAGGCGCTCGGCCGCAAGGAATCGGACTACATCTGCGACTCCTATCGCAGCGTGTTCCTCAAGAACCGCGAAGCGTTCGGCATCACCGGCCAGGACATGGTGTTCGACGAATCGGATGACGGAAGCTGACCGGCGGGCGCCGCGGGCGCTCCTCCTGACCGCCGGTCTTGGCACGCGCCTCCATCCCCTGACCTACATCCGCGCCAAGGCCGCCGTTCCGATCAACGGCGACGCCCTCGTGCGGCGCGTCATACGCGGACTGGCGGCGACCGGCATCCGCGACCTCGTCCTCAATCTGCATCATCGCCCGGCTTCCATCGCAGCGCTCGTCGGCGACGGCGGAGATCTCGGCGTCAGCGTCAGGTATTCGTGGGAGCAACCCGTGCTCGGGTCGGCGGGCGGGCCGCGTCACGCGCTGCCGCTCGTCGCCGACTCGGACGATGACGACTTTCTGATCGTCAACGGCGATACGCTGACCGACGTCGATGTCTGGTCGCTCCTCGCCCGCCATAGGGAATCGGGTGCGGTGGTGACGATGGCGTTGATTCCCAATCCACGGCCGAGCCAGGTACGGAGGCGTCGTCGTCTCGCCCGATGGGTGGATCACGGGATTCACGAGAGCCCGGCCGGCCGCCGAGGCCGATGACCCGCCTTCCTTTCATTTCATCGGCGTGCAGGTGGCGAGCGCGCGGGCGTTTGTGAGGCTCGAGGACGGTGTACCGGCAGAGTCGGTGAACGCACTCTACCCGCGTCTCATCGCCGAGAATCCGCGGAGCGTGGCCGCATTCGTGACGCGGGCATCCTTCCTCGATATCGGCACGCCTCGCGACTGCCTCGACACCTCGCTCGCCCTAGCTCAAGCGGAAGGGCCGCGGTTCGCGGGGGCACGCGTCCGGGTCGCGGATTCGGCGGTGCTCGTGCGCACGCTGGTGTGGGATGATGTGACGGTCGGCGCGCGAGCGCACCTGCAGGAATGCATCGTCGCCGACGGCGTGCGCATTCCGGACGGCGCGCGATTCGAGCGATGTGCGATTGTCCCTGCCGGGACGCGGACGCCGGGCGACGGAGAACGCATCGAGGGTAGCCTGCTCGTGCGGGCTTTTTCCTGATCTTCACAGGAGCTCGTGCGCTTCCGCCTTCAGGCGGAAGGACCACCAGACCAGCGATCTTCCGCCTTCAGGCGGAAGCCACAGGGACTGTACAGACCACAGGGTTGTAGAGACAGTCACCTCTATTTGCGACTTCCTTCGATAATGAGCAACCAAGTAGCCGACGCCGCCGGGCAACGCGAGCGAATCGACGCCTATCTCGAGCGAAGCGATCTGGCGAGGCACGCGCCGCGGGTCGTGCCGCTCACCGGTGACGCCTCCGACCGCCGGTACTACCGCATTCTGCTCCCCGACGCGCCGTCGATCGTGTTGTCGCTCTATGCCGGCCCCTTCGACCTCGAAACGCTCTCGTTCGTCAACGTTGCGCGGCTGCTCGAGCAGATGCCAGTGCCGATCCCCACGGTGATCGGACATGCCGGCGACCTGGGAATTCTCGCGCTCGAAGATCTGGGAGACGTCACGCTGCAGGCGCACCTGGGCGCCGTCTCGCCGGCCGAGCACGCGGCCAGGTATCGACAGGCCGTCGCGCTCATTGCCACACTGCAGCGCCGCGGCGCCGAGCTCGAGGGGCCCGCCTTCCTCCCCTACGGCATCGCCTTCGACGTCGAGAAGCTGACATGGGAGATGGATTTCTTCACGAAGCATTTCATCGAGGCGTATCGCGGCGTCGTCATCGGCGCGGCCGCACGGGACGAGCTTCGGCAGGCGTTCGCCCCGCTCATCGCCGAGCTGACGGCCGAGCCGCGCGTGCTGTGCCATCGCGACTACCACAGCCGCAATCTCATGCTCCATCACGACCGGCTCTACATCATCGACTTCCAGGACGCGCGGATGGGTCCGGACACCTACGATCTCGTCTCGCTGCTGCGCGACTCCTACGTCGACCTGCCCGAGAGAACGGTCGACGAGCTCATCGCCTACTTTCTGGCGCTCAAGGGCCACACCGGCACCGAGGCGGCGTTCCGAGGGCGCTTCGACGCCATGGCGCTTCAGCGGAACCTCAAGGCGCTCGGCACGTTCGGCTACCAGACCACGGCCCGGCGCAACCCGGTCTACATCCAGTACATCCCGCGGACACTCCGGCACGTGCGCAACAACCTCGAGCAGCTGCCGCGCTTCGCCAAGCTACGGGAACTGCTGGGCGCGCACGTCGAGGAATTCCGGTAGCATGGTACAATTCGAGGTTCACTCAGCCACGAACAGGCTGTTCCATGCACTTCGGGATTTCCACGCACCTCTATCACGACCGTCGGCTCGAGCGCGGCCATCTGGCCGAGATTGCCTTGCACGGGTTCGAGGCGATCGAGCTGTTCGCGACGCGGAGCCACTTCGACTATCGCAGCGACCAGGCGGTTGCCGAGCTCCGACGTTGGCTGAACGAAACGGGGCTGATGCTGAACAGTGTGCACGCGCCGATCGCGGACGTCTTCGGCGGGCCGGGACCTCGGACGACGTACTCGAATGCGGTGACCGTGAACGACCGGCGCGAAGCCGCGGTGCGCGAGACCGAAGCGGCGCTGGGCATCGCGAGGGCGATTCCCTTCAAAGTCATGGTGCTGCACCTCGGTACTCCGGCGAACATGAAGAACGCTGACGACAATCACCGGGCCGCGGCCGTCCGGAGCCTCGACGCGATCTGCCGGCTCGCCGAACCGCTCGGCGTGCGCGTCGCCGTCGAAGTGATCCCGAATCGATTGTCCGACCCCGCGTCGCTCGTCGCGATGCTCGACGATGAGCTCGACGTCAATCACCCGGGCATCTGCCTCGACTTCGGGCACGCGCACCTGATGGGAGACGTGGCCGACGCCGTCGAGACCGTCGCCGAGCACATCATCGCGACGCACGTCCACGACAATCACGGCCGCGACGACGAACACCTCGTTCCGTACCGCGGCTCGATCGACTGGGATCAGGCGCTCGTCACGATGCAGAAGATTGGCTACGAGGGCACGTATCTGATGGAGCTGGCCGGGACTGGTGGAGCCGCCGGCGTTCTCGAGGAGGCACGGCGCGCGAGGGAACGCTTCGAACGCACGCTGGCTCACGCATGATCGTCTACATCGAAGACATCGCCGGACACGCCGGCCAGACCGTCACCCTGAGGGGCTGGCTGCACAACCGCCGGTCGAGCGGCAAGATCCATTTTCTGACGCTGCGCGACGGCACCGGATTCATCCAGTGCGTCATGTCCAAGGCGGCCGTCGGCGACGAGGCGTTCGGGCGCGCCGACCACCTGTCCCAGGAGAGCGCCATCATCATCACGGGCGCGGTCCGCGCCGACGCCCGGGCGCCGGGCGGCTTCGAGCTGGACGTGAGCCAGCTCGACGTCGTCGCCGAAGCGCAGAACTACCCCATCACGCCGAAGGAACACGGCGTCGACTATCTGATGGACCGCCGCCACCTGTGGATCCGTGCGCCGCGTCAGCAGGCCATCCTCCGCATCCGTCACGAAGTGATCAACGCGGTGCGGGACTTCTTCAACGACCGCGGTTTCATCCTCGCCGACACGCCGATCTTCACCCCGGCGGCGTGCGAGGGCACGACGACGCTCTTCCCGGTCCAGTACTTCGAGAACGAAACGGCGTACCTCACGCAGAGCGGACAGCTCTACAACGAGGCCAACGCGATGGCGCTCGGGCGCACATACTGCTTCGGCCCGACATTTCGCGCGGAGAAGTCCAAGACGCGGCGTCACCTGACCGAGTTCTGGATGGTCGAGCCCGAAGTGGCGTACGCGACGCTCGACGACGTGATGGATCTGGCCGAGGCGCTGGTCGTCTCGGTCGTCAAGCGGGTGCTCGAGCGGCGGCACAAAGAGTTGAAGGTACTCGAGCGCGACACGAGCAAGCTCGAGAAGGTCGAAGCGCCGTTTCCGCGCGTCTCCTACGACGAGGCCGCTGCGATCCTCGAGAAGAAGGGACTGCCGTTCGAATGGGGCGGCGACTTCGGCGCCCCCGACGAGACCGCGTTGTCGGAGGAATTCGACCGCCCGATCTGCGTGCACCGCTATCCGTCGGCGGTGAAGGCGTTCTACATGAAGCCGGATCCCGAACGGCCCGACGTCGCGCTCTGTGTCGACGTGCTCGCGCCCGAGGGGTACGGGGAAATCATCGGCGGCGGGCAGCGCCTGGACGACTACGACCTGCTGGTCCAGCGGATCAAGGAGCACAACCTGCCGCAGGAAGCCTTCGAGTGGTACCTCGATCTCCGTCGCTACGGCAGCGTCCCCCACGGCGGCTTCGGGATGGGCATCGAACGTGTCGTCACGTGGATCTGCGGCATCGATCACCTGCGGGAAGCGATTCCCTATCCGCGGATGTTGTATCGGATTTATCCCTGATGACGGGGTAAGGCTCAGGGCTCAAGGCTCAGGGCTCAGGCAAGAGCTTCGAGAGCTTAGCCGGGCGATTGGGATCGTGAGCTTTTCCCAGAGCCCAGAGCCCTGAGCCCAAAGCCTATGAAGATCGGATTCCTCAGCCTCGGCTGCCCCAAGAACCTCGTCGACGGCGAGGTGATGCTCGGCATGGCCCGCGAGGCCGGCCACGAGATTACGACCGACGCCTCGAACGCCGAGGTGCTCGTCGTCAACACGTGCGCCTTCATCGACTCCGCCAAACAGGAGTCGATCGACGCCATTCTCGAGATGGCCGCCCAGAAGCGCGACGGACGCTGCCAGCGCCTCGTTGTCACGGGCTGCCTCGCTGAGCGGTATCGCGACGAGCTCAGGCGCGAGATTCCCGAAATCGACGCGGTGCTGGGAACGGGGGAAGTGCCGCTGATACTTGAAGCAATCGGGGTTCGGGGCTCGGGGCTCGGGGCTCGGGATTCGATCGTGGAAAATCAGGGCTCCGGCGTGAGCCCCCTCAAGTTGTTCAAGAAAGCATCGGGCACTCCGAGCCCCGAACCCCGAACCCCGAATCCCGAGGCCAGGGTCCCCGACTATCTCTACGACGCCGACACCCCCCGCTACCTGACCACGCCGAAGCACTTTGCCTACGTCAAGGTCGCCGAAGGCTGCGACTACACCTGCGCGTTCTGCATCATTCCGACGCTGCGCGGCTCGTACCGCAGCCGGACGGCCGAATCGATCGTCCGCGAAGCGCGCGCGCTCGCGGAGCGCGGCGTGCGCGAACTGCTGCTCATCTCGCAGGACACCACCTTCTTCGGCATCGATCGCGGCGAGCGGGGTGCACTCGGGCGGCTGCTCCGCGAGCTGAACGCCATCGATGGCCTGGCCTGGATCAGGCTCCTCTACCTCTACCCGACGACGATTACCGACGACGTCCTGGCGGCGATGGCCGACTGCGAGAAGGTCTGCCGCTACATCGACCTGCCACTCCAGCACGCGTCCGCGGCGGTCCTCAAACGGATGAGGCGTCCCGGGAACCGTCACACCTACGACAGGCTGCTGGCGCGAATCAGGTCGACCGTGACGGACGTGACGCTCAGAACGACGCTGATTGTCGGGTTCCCCGGCGAGTCGGATGCCGATTTTGCCGAGCTGGAGGGCTTCGTCGCCGACACGGGGTTCGATCACGTCGGCGTCTTCACATATTCGCACGAGGAGGGCACCCGGGCCTTCGACCTCCCCGACGACGTGCCGGCAGCCGTGAAGCGGCGGCGACGGAATGCCCTGATGGCGCGTCAAAAGAAGATTGTGGCTCGAGCGCACCGGGCCCGCATCGGAACCGAGTCGGCGGTGCTCATCGACGGGCCGTCGGCTGAGCATGAAATGGTGCTTCAGGGACGGCTCGAGGGCCAGGCGCCCGATATCGACTCGGTCGTCTACCTCACGGACTGCGACCCGACGGCGTTCGAGACCGGCGCGCTCATCCAGGCCCGGATTGTCGGGGCACGGGGCTACGACCTCGTAGCCGCCCCGCTCGAATTGCCGTAACCGGCTCACACCCATCGCGGAGCTCCCGACGCGGAACGCGCGGATTTCGTGGGGTCTGACGGGACGCGGATCGCGCGGATCCCCACCTCGGGACGCGGATTCCGCGGGTTTCATGAAGCCTTACGGGACGCGGTTTTGCGCGGATTTCGTGCGTCTGACGGGACGCGGATCGCGCGGATCTCCACCTCGGGACGCGGATTCCGCGGGTTTCATGAAGCCTTACGGGACGCGGATTGCGCGGATTTCGTGCGTCTGAGACGCGGATCGCGCGGATCTCCACTCGGGACGCGGATTCCGCGGGTTTCATGAAGCCTTACGGGACGCGGATGGCGCGGACCGCGCGGCTGCCGGGACGCGATCCGTGGATCTCACCTCAGGACGCGGATTCCGCGATTCAGCTCCGGAAGCCTGATGGCGCGACTGCGCTGTCGGGAATCCACGTAATCCGCGTCCCGCCGAGAATCTCCGCGCCCTGTCGGGAATCCGCGCAATCCGCGTCCCGTCGAGAATCTGCGCCCTGTCGGGGATCCGCGTAATCCGCGTCCCGTCGAGAATCTGCGTCTGTCGAGAATCCGCGTAATCCGCGTCCCGTCCCAGGGTTCCTGGTGATCCGCGTTCCCGGGCAAATCTGCGCGAGCGCTGTGCTATATTGATGGGTGGCAGCTTCGAGTAAGTCAGTACCCGAGTGGGCCTGTGCCCACTCTTTGTTTTTAGGGGCGGTTTTTCGAGGGCTTGGACGCGCCACGACGCGGACAGGCGCTGCGCACGCATGTCGTCGGAACGGTTGACCACGATCCGGGCCGCCGCGGAGAGAGTCGCACGGGGTTACGACCTCGAGATCTTCGACGTGCAGTTACGTCGCGAGTCGATCGGGACCGTGTTGCGGGTGACGATCGACCGCCCCGATCGCGGGGTCCCCGAGCGGCCGGAAGACGCGGTGGGCATTGAGGAATGTCAGCGCGTCAGCCACGACCTGAGCGCGCTCCTCGACGTCGAGGAGGAGTCGCTCGGTGAAGCGGCTCTCGGTCAGCACTACACGCTAGAGGTGTCGTCGCCGGGCCTGGATCGAGTGCTGCGGCACGCGGCCGACTATCGCCGCTTCGCGGGACGGCTCGCCAGGATCGTGACGTCGGCGCCGCTCAACGGGCAATCCGCTTTCTCCGGCCGCATCGTCGGCGTCGAACGGGGAAAGGACGAGGAGCTGGTGGTGCTCGAAGAGGGTCGCAAGACGCATCGGGTGCCCGTGGCCAGCATCAAGCGCGGGCGGCTGGCGGTGGAGTTTGGGTGAGAGCGGTCAGCTATCAGCTGTTAGCTGTCAGCCATGTCGCTGAGAACTGAGAGCTGAGAGCTCACGGCTGAGAGCTGAGAGCTAGACTTTTTATGGCAACTACGACCAATCCGCTGCTCCAGCAGATCGACGCGATCGCCAAGGAAAAGGGCGTCGAGCCGGAGATCATCATCAGCGCCGTGCAGGACGCGCTCGAGGCGGCCGCGCGGAAGAAATTCAAGAGTGAAGCGCTGCGCGCCCGGTTCAATCAGGAGACGGGCCAGCTCGAGTTGTACGCGGTGAAGAAGATCGTGACCGAGGTCACCGACGCGTCGACGCAGATCTCGCTCGGCGAGGCGCAGCAGCTCTACGGCGAGGAAGCGGAAGTCGACATGGAGATCGAGTTCCCGCGTCCGACCGAGGATCTTGGCCGCATCGCCGCGCAGACGGCCAAGCAAGTGATCTTTCAGAAGGTCCGCGAGGCCGAGCGGGAGAATGTCTACGCCGAGTACCAGCCAGCGGGTCGGCGACGTCGTCTCCGGCATGGTCAAGCGCTTCGAGAACGGCGACATCATCATAGAGCTCGGCCGTGTCGAAGCGCAGCTCCCGCGCAAGGAACAGTCCCGCGCCGAGAACTATACGGCCGGCGATCGTGTCCGCGCAGTCATCCGGGGCGTGAACCGGAGCGCCAAGGGTCCGCAGATCGTACTGTCGCGCACCGATCCGGCGCTCCTCATCAAGCTCTTCGAGCAGGAAGTGCCGGAAATCTACGACGGCACGGTCATGATTCGGGGCGCCGTACGCGAGGCCGGCGATCGCGCCAAGGTCGCCGTGTACTCGCGCGAGCGCGACGTCGATCCGGTCGGCGCCTGCGTCGGCATGAAGGGCACGCGTGTGCAGTCGATCATCCGCGAGCTGCGCGGCGAGAAGATCGACATCGTCGAATGGTCCGAGGATCCGATCCTGTTCGTCACCAACGCCATCAGCCCGGCCAAGGTCCAGCGGGTCTCGATCGTCGACGACGCCGAGCGGGTGATGGAAGTGATCGTCGAGGACAAGCAGTTGTCGCTCGCGATCGGCAAGAAGGGACAGAACGTCCGTCTCGCGGCGAAGCTGACGGGCTGGAAGATCGACATCAAGAGCGAAGAAGAGAAGCGCAAGGAAGTCGAGATCCAGCTCGGAGCGCTCGAGATCGGCGAGCCTGGAACCGGTGATGCCGGCGACGTCGTGGCGGCCGAGACAGAGGGAGCCATGGCGGAGTCCGACGCGCCAGCCTCGGCGGCGGCGATCGACGGTGACGAGGTGCCCGGCGCGACCGACGGCGTCGGCGAGACCGTGGCTGCCGAGGCGGTCGATCCGGAAGAGCCCGCGGAGAGCGAACCCGCCAAGTAGGGCAGGTCCGCGAACAGCGGCCCGCCAGCAGGCGAGCCGCCAAGCACGAAGAGAGGTAAATGGCGACAGTTCGGATTTACAAGGTCGCGGAGCTCCTCAACACGTCGAGCCAGGAAGTGATGGCGCTGCTCAAGCGCGATCACGGCATTGACGTGAAGAGTGCGTCGAGCACGATCGAGGAGGTGGTCGCCCGGCAATTCGTCGAGCGGCTCGCGCGACAGCGGAACATCACCGTGCCGTCGAGCGCGTCGTTCGCCGACTCGCCGGCCGCGGTCCGCGGCCGGAAACCGGCCGGCAAGGCCGTCGAACCGGCCCGCCCCGCGGCGCCCGCGCTGCCGCCCCCGCGCCTCGTCAAGACGGCCAAGCCTGTCGCACCGCCGCCCGATCTCGAGGCCGAGCCGGCCTACGCCCCGTCCGTCCAGACTGACGTCGCCCACGTGCCGCCTCCACACGAGGTCGAGCCCGAGGTGCCGGAACCCATCGCGGCGTCCGAACCCGTCACCGCTGTCGAGCCCGCGGTCGCCGAGGCTCCTGTCGAAGCTGAAGAACTGGTGGTTGCTGCGCACGTGCCTGAAACTGTTGTCGAAGAAGCTGCCGAGACGTTCGTCGCATCCCCTCGCGAGGCCGCGCCGCCCTCCGCTCCGCGACCGGTGATGCCGCCGCCGACGGGCCGAATCGTGCCGCCAACGCTTCGGCTGCGGGTTGAAGATCCGAAGACGGGACAGGCGCCGCCGGCGCCACCGCGCAGACCCGTCCTGGTCCGGCCGCCGGCCCCGAGCGCGCCGGCCGTATCGCAGGCGCCGACCGGCAACCTGAGTCGTCCGACTGGTACGCGTCCGGGGGCACCGGCGGCTCCCAGTCTCGGCGCCCGTCCACCGCAGCGCCCGGGGGGTGCCTTGCCGCCCCGGCCGCCCATGGGCGGTCCGCGGCCGCTGCCATCTCAACCCGTTCGCCCATCGGCGCCTCCTCGCCCCGGCTCGACACCAGGCTACCGGCCACCGCCGCCGCGATTCAGCGGCCGTCCAGGTGGCGGTCAGCGACGCGACCACACGCCACGCGTGAACATGCCGGCGGTCGCACCGGCGGCGCCGCCGCCCGTCACGCGCACCATCACGCTGGCCGAAGGGATGACTGTCGCCGATCTTGCGACCAAGCTCGACGTCAAGGCCAAGGACGTGCTGCGCAAGCTGATGGATCGTCGGATGATGATGACCATCAACAGCACGCTCGACGACGAGACCGCGTCGATGATCGCGCGCGAGTTCGGCGCCGACGTCAAGATGCAGACCTTCGAAGAGGAGATGCTGCAAGTCGAAGCCGAAGACGTCAGCCCGGCCGACGTCGTGACGCGCGCACCCGTCGTGACCGTCATGGGTCACGTCGATCACGGCAAGACGACGCTCCTCGACGCGATCCGATCCGCACGGGTCGCCGAGCGCGAGGCCGGCGGCATCACCCAGCACATCGGCGCCTACGCCGTCCAGGTCAACGACCGCAACGTGGTCTTCCTCGACACGCCGGGTCACGAAGCGTTCACGATGATGCGCGCCCGCGGCGCGCGCGTGACCGACGTCGTCATCCTCGTGGTCGCGGCAGACGATGGCGTCATGCCGCAGACGCGGGAGGCGATCGACCACGCCAAGGCGGCCGGGGTGCCGATCCTCGTCGCGATCAACAAGATCGACAAGCCCGACGCCAACGCCGAGCGGGTCAAGAAGGAACTGGCGGATCTCGGCCTCGTCCCCGAACAATGGGGCGGCCAGACGGTCATGGTCGAGGTCTCGGCGAAGAAGAAGCAGAACCTCGACGCGCTGCTCGAGATGATCCTGCTCGTCACCGAGATGAGCGAGCTCAAGGCAAATCCGAAGCGCAGCGCCTCGGGCACGGTGCTCGAAGCCAAGCTCGACAAGGGCCGCGGCCCCGTCGCCACGATCCTGGTGCAGGACGGAACGCTCAACGTCGGCGACACGCTGATCGCCGGAACAATCGTCGGCAAGGTTCGCGCGCTCATCGATGACCGCGGCCGGCAGCAGAAGCACGCCGGGCCGGCAACGCCGGTCGAAGTCCTCGGCCTCGGCGGGCTGCCGCAGCCGGGCGATGCGTTTCAGGCGCTCGCCGACGCCACCAAGGCGCGGCAGATTGCGCTCTTCCGCCAGACCCAGGCCAAGGAAAAGGCGCTCGGCGGCAAGGGCTCGCGGCTCACGCTCGAATCGCTGCAGCAGCAGATTGCCGAGGGCGGCATGAAGGAGCTGCCGGTCATCGTCAAGGCCGACGTGCAGGGGTCGGCCGAGGTGCTGGGCGACACGCTGACCAAGCTCACCGACGAGAAGGTCAAGATCCGCATCATCCACAGCGGCGTCGGCGCGATCAACGAGTCGGACGTGTTGCTCGCGTCGGCATCGAACGCGATCGTCATCGGCTTCAACGTGCGGCCGGATCGCAACGCCGCCGACGTCGCCGACCGCGAAAAGGTCGACATCCGGCTGCACTCGGTCATCTACAACGTCGTGGACGAGATGAAGAAGGCGATGACCGG
This sequence comes from uncultured Acidobacteriota bacterium, assembly GCA_963776315.1. Classification (GTDB taxonomy): domain Bacteria; phylum Acidobacteriota; class Vicinamibacteria; order Vicinamibacterales; family 2-12-FULL-66-21; genus DATBJJ01. Next base: position 119,397 of record CAVZMJ010000012.1, on the reverse strand, counting down.
CCTCCTCGACCCGACGTTCAAGGAAGTCCGGATGGGCGCCGCGGCCGTGCGCGAGATCTTCAAGGTGCCGAAGTTCGGCACCATCGCCGGCTGCATGGTCATCGAGGGCCGCATCACACGCTCCGGCGACACCCAGGCGCGCCTCCTGCGCGACAACGTCGTCGTCTACGAAGGCAAGATCGGCTCGCTGCGCCGCTTCAAGGACGACGTCTCGGAAGTGAAGACCGGCTTCGAGTGCGGCATCGGGTTCGAGAAGTTCAACGACCTCAAGGTCGGCGATGTCATCGAGGCGTTCGCCGTCGAACGCGTCAACGCTGTAGTTTAGGCAATGCTGAATGCCGAGTGCTGAATGCTGAAGTAGATTCAGAATTCCCTTCAGCATTCAGCACTCGGCATTCAGAATTGCAGATGTCCTCCCAGCGCCCGAGCCGCGTCGGCGAGCAGATTCGCGAAGACCTCGCGGAGCTGCTGGCCCGTGAGGTCCATGACCCCGGCATCGGCTTTCTGACGATCACGCGCGTGCAGGTCACCTCCGATCTGCAGAGCGCCCGCGTCTATTACACGACGCTCGGCGACGCGCAGTCGCGCAAGCAGACGAGCCGCGCCCTCGACCGCGCCACGCCGTTTCTGCGCAGACATCTCGGCCAACGGCTGCGGCTGCGACGGGTTCCGGAGCTCCAGTTCTTCTTCGATGAGAACATCGAGCGGCTCGACCGGGTCGAGCGCATCCTGCAGGATCTCCAAACCGAGCGGGCCGAGCGCGGCGAGACCCCTCCTGGCGACCAGGGCACCCCCCACGATGAGCAAGACGACGACCGCTAACGCAGATACTGCCGCCGGCTCCGAAGTCGTGACGTCGATCTGCCAGGCCATTCTCCGCCGCCAGCGATTTCTGCTGACCTCACACGCGCGCCCCGACGGTGACTCGATCGGGTCTCAGCTCGCGATGGCCTACGCGCTCGAGGCGCTCGGCAAGCAGGTGAGGCTCGTCAATGCCGATGCGGCGCCCGACCACTACCGCGAGTTCCCGGGGGTCGAACGGATCGAGATCGCTGAGCGGAGCGACGCCGAGGCCGATGCGCTGATCGTGATGGAGTGCAGCGACCTCAGCCGGACCGGCGTCGCCGGCCTCGACGGACACTTCATCATCAACATCGATCACCACGCCGGCAACCGCATGTACGGCGCACTGAACTGGTTCGACGAGTCGGCGGCGGCCTGCGGCGAAATGGTGTTCGACGTGATCCGGGCGCTCGGCGTGCCCCTCAGCCGCGAGATCGCTACCCATATCTACCTGGCTATCCTGACCGACACAGGCTCGTTCCACCACTCGAACATCACGCCACGGACCTTCGACATCTGTCGCCAGGCCGTCGAGGCCGGCGTCAACCCGGCCGCCATGGCGCGCCGCGTCTTCGACAGCAACAGCTTCGGCAAACTCAAGCTCATCGGCGCCCTGCTCGATGCCATGGAGCTCGTCGACAACGGACGCCTCGCGGTCCTCTATCTCGACGAGGAAATGCTGCAGACGTGCGGCTGCACGCACAACGACACCGAGGGCGTGATTAACCTGCCCCTGACCGCGCGCGAGATTCAGGCGGTCGTGTTCTTCAAGGTCGGATCGACGGGCGAGGTCCGCGTCAGCATGCGATCGAAGTACGACGTCGACGTGCGGGCGGTGGCGAGCGCGTATGGAGGCGGCGGCCACAAGAACGCCGCCGGCTTCACCGTTCCAGGACAGCTGGGCGACGTCCGCCCGCAGATTCTCGCGCGGCTCGTGGCAGCGGTTGGGGAAGGCCTCAAGAGCAGGCCTTAGACAAGGCTGAATTCTGAGTGCTGAATGCTGAAGTGAATTTCGAATTGCTGACTTCAAAGTTCAGTTCGACATTGGCACATTCCAGCTGTTTCAGCATTCCCTTCAGCATTCAGCATTCAGCATTTCATGAACGGAGTTCTTGTCATAGACAAGCCAGCGGGTCCGACGTCGCACGACGTCGTGGCTGTCGTGCGACGGGCAATCGGCGTCAGCAGGGTCGGCCACACCGGCACACTTGATCCGCTGGCCACCGGCGTACTGCCGCTCGTCATCGGGAGCGCAACGCGGCTCGCGTCGTACCTGAGCGGCGCCGACAAGGAGTACGTCGCCAGGATTCGCTTCGGCGTCGCCACGGCAACCTACGACGCCGAGGGTCTCGCCGGCAGCCCCGACGAGCCTCCGACGGTCGCGCTCGCGGCCGCCGTTGCCCGGCTGGAGGCAGGAGGCATCCGAGAGGCGCTCCGAGGCTTCGAGGGCCGGTTCTTCCAGACACCCCCGGCATTCTCGGCCAAGAAAGTGGGCGGAACTCCGGCCTACAAACTTGCACGACAGCAGAAACCGGTCGCGGTGAAGGCCGTCGACGTCACGGTGAGGGAGATCGAGCTCCGCGGCTACGTCGATGGCCTGGCCGACGTGCGGGTGGTGTGCTCGAGCGGGTTCTACGTGCGGTCGCTGGCGCACGATCTCGGGCAGCGCCTGGGCTGCGGAGCGCATCTCGAAGGTCTGAGACGGACCCGGGCCGGCGAGCTGACGCTGGACGACGCGGTGACGCTCGAAGCCATGGCCATGGACGGTGTCACGGTCGTCGAGCGCCGGCTGATCCCCATGGGCCGCCTGCTGACCCACCTTCCAGCGGTCGTCGTCAGCGACCTCGGAGCGAAGCGAACGGGCCACGGGAACGCCCTCAGACCCGAAGATGTTCAAGGCGCGTTTCCTCTGGCTCCCGGCACATCAAGTGAGGGCCAGGGGCCGCAGGTGCGCCTCCTCGACCGTGCGGGTGCGCTCCTCGGGCTGGCCGAATCACGTCGAGACGGCCTTTTGCATCCGGTGGTCGTTCTGGTGTAAGATGTTGAGTCGTTTAGAATTGTAAACTCCGACTCTAGGGACATACGGCGGTCTGGTGCGGCGGGGCGGACAACGCCTGCCGAATTCTGGGCCGTGCGTGGAGGTTTCGACGTGGCTTTGAGCAAGGACAAGAAGACCGACATCATCGGCTCGTACAAGACCCACACTTCAGACACCGGATCCCCCGAAGTTCAGGTAGCGCTCCTCAGCGAGCGCATCAACTACCTGACCGAACATTTCAAGACCCACGCCAAAGATCATCATTCGCGCCGCGGCCTCCTGAAGCTGGTCGGCCAGCGCCGCCGCCTTCTCGACTATCTCAAGGGGAAGGACACGGACCGCTACTCGGATCTGATCAAGCGCCTGGGCATCAGAAAATAGAAGCCAGGAGCTGGAAGCTGGGAGCTAGAGTGATACGCGTCGCGTCCACCGGCAGCCTGGCTCCCATCTTCCAGCTCCGTCTTCTAACTCCTAGCTCCTAGCTTCTAGCTCCTTAGAGAAAGACACACAATGCATACCCGCAACATCTCGGTCGGTCGGCACACTCTGTCGATTGAGACCGGCCGCCTCGCCAAGCAGGCCGACGGCTCGGTCATCGTCCGCTCCGGCGACACCATGGTGCTCGTCACCGCGTGTGCCGCCCCGAACCCCCGCGAAGGGATCGACTTCCTGCCGCTGACGGTGGACTACCGCGAATATACCTATGCCTCGGGACGGATTCCCGGCGGCTTCTTCAAGCGCGAAGGCAAGGCGACCGAGAAGGAAGTCCTGACCAGCCGGTTCATCGATCGGCCGATCCGGCCGCTCTTCCCGGCGGGCTGGCGGCACGAGACGCAGATCATCGCGTTTGTCATCTCTGCCGACACCGATCACGACAGCGACGTGCTCGCGATCACCGGAGCTTCGGCCGCGCTCGCGCTCTCGAGCATCCCCTTCACGCGGACGATTGCCGGCGTGCGCATGGGTCTCGTCGACGGCGAGTACCTGGTCAACCCGACCTTCGAGCAGCGCCGCAAGAGCAGCCTCGACCTCATCGTCGCGGGCAGCAAAGACGCCATCGTGATGGTCGAAGCGGGTGCCAAGGAGGTCAGCGAGGACGTCATCCTCCAGGCGCTCGATCTCGCCCACGTCGCGATCAAAGAGATCATCGCGGGGATCGAGTCGCTGGCGAAAGAAGTCGGCAAGGCCAAGCGCCAGTTCGCCGTCAAGGAAATCCCGGCCGACATCCATCGCGAAGTCGAGGCCAAGGCCCTCGCCCCGCTCACCGAGGCGATGCTGATCAAGGACAAGCTGCAGAACTACAGCAAAGTCGACCAGGTGCTGGCCGACCTCCTCGCCAGCATCCCCGAGGACGAAGCCGAGAAGCGCAGCGCCGCCAAGCACGTCTTCAAGGACCTCAAGGAAAAGGTGATGAAGGACGAGGCGCTCGAACGCGGGCGTCGTCTCGACGGGCGCAAGTTCGACGAGATTCGTGCCATCACCATCGAAGCGGGCGTCCTGCCCCGCACCCACGGTTCGACCGTGTTCACGCGCGGTGAAACGCAGGCGCTCGTGACCGTAACGCTCGGCACGGCGGAAGACCAGCAGAAGATCGAGATGGTGGACGGCGAAACGTGGAAGCGCTTCATGCTCCACTACAACTTCCCGCCGTTCTCGGTCAACGAAGTGCAGTTCCTGCGCGGCCCCGGACGGCGCGAGATCGGTCACGGCGCGCTCGCCGAGCGCGCGCTCATGCCGATGATCCCCAGCGAAGAAACATTCCCCTACACCATCCGCGTCGTCTCCGACATCCTCGAATCGAACGGTTCGTCGTCGATGGCGTCGGTGTGCGGCGGTTCGATTGCGATGATGGACGCGGGCGTGCCTCTGAAGGCGCCGGTGGCGGGCGTCGCCATGGGTCTCATCATGGACGAGCACACCGGCAAGCATGCCATCCTGAGCGACATTGCGGGCGCCGAAGACCACTACGGCGACATGGACTTCAAGGTCGCCGGCTCTGCCGCGGGCATCACCGCCCTCCAGATGGACATCAAGGTGTCGGGCATTACGCACGACATCATGAAGAAGGCGCTCGAGCAGGCGCGCCTGGGCCGCCTCTACATCCTCGACAAGATGAAGCAGGCGATCGAGACCAACCGCTCGGATGTGTCCGCGTACGCGCCGCGTATCGTGACGATTCGCATTCCCGTCGACAAGATTCGCGACGTCATCGGACCGGGCGGCAAGATGATCCGGAGCATCATCGAGCGCACGGGGGTCAAGATCGACGTCGAAGACGATGGCCGCGTGAACGTCGCGTCGGCCGACGAGGCATCGGCCCAGAAGGCGATCGGGATCATCCAGGAGTTGACCGCCACGCCCGAGCTCAACAAGACCTACATGGGCAAGGTCCAGCGAATCACCGACTTCGGCGCCTTCGTCGAGATCATGCCCGGTCTCGACGGCCTGCTCCACGTGTCCGAGATCGCGCACTACCGCGTCAAGGACGTGCGGGACGAGCTCAAGGAAGGCGACCAGGTGATGGTCAAGGTCATCAACATCGACCCGTCAGGCAAGATTCGGCTCAGCCGTAAGGCGCTGCTGACGCCCCCTGCCGCAGAAGAGGCGCAGGGACGGAAGGGCTGAGCTCCGCAACCAGCCGTCGGGCCTCGTCAAAGCTAAAGGCGGAGGCCCGCCGCGCCGAAGTTAGGGCGGAGCCTGCCGCGCCGAAGCCGTAGGCGGAGGCGGGGACAACCAAACCCTTCCTCGGCGCGTCTTTAACTGTGGGCACCGGGCGCCTCAGGGGGATTGATGACCAAAATGCCGCGAGGAGTCCGGATAGCGCTTGCCCTGGGGGTGGTGGTCGCCGCCGCCTTCTGGGCAGGAAGTGCGGCCGGCAGTCGAGGTCAGGTCCGCGAGATCACGATCACGGGCGACCAGTTCGCCTTCTCGCCGGCTCGCATCGAAGTCCAGAAAGACGACCTCGTCCAGATCAAATTCACCGCGAAGGACATCGCCCACAGCTTCACCGTCGACGTCCCCTACCGGATTTCCAAGCGCGCAGGCGCGGGTCAGACGGTCGTCTTCGAGTTTCGCGCCGACGAGACCGGCCGCTTTTCCTTCTACTGCAACCTCACCCAGGACGAGCGCTGCAAGCAGATGAAGGGCGAGTTGGTCGTTCGGTAGCCACAAGTGGTCGGCTTTAGGCTTTAGGCTTTAGGAAAGCAGCATGCCTTTCCCAGAGCCGAGAGCCTAAAGCCTAGAGCCTTCCGCTCAGAAGCTCAGATTCCTCAGATACGTGTAGCTGGCACTCAAGTCGTCCAGGGGCGACTTCGGGTTGTCGTACTCGACGATGTAGTGCTTGATGCCCGCCTTGTCGGCGTGGCTGAAGATGCGCTTCCAGTCGATCGAGCCCGCTCCAACGCTCGTCATCTGTCCGGTGAATTTCGTACCTTGCCCGAGCGCACCAGCTTGAGGTCCATTCTGTGGATGGTGCCAACGGTCGTCGCTTCACGCCACGCTGAAACGCGCGGGCACCGATGCATGTCGGTCCCCGCGCGTAAAAGGCGTCGCTTCAGAATCGAATTCTCGCGCCGACCAGAAATGGGATTGACCAGCGCGAGCTCTCGTCGTTGATGTCGCGGAGGCCCTCTTCGACGAGCCAGTCGACATCGGAGAGTCCACCCATGAAGCGGAGCTGGATCTCACCCATCACTTCGAATGGGCCAACGCCGATCAGCACGCCGCCGGTAGGCCCGAAGCTGAGAGCCCAGGACTTCTCGAAAAACTTGCCGTCCTGGGCGGCGAGTCCGGGCGTGGCGCTGGATGGCACGCCAACGAACGTACCCCTGATGTCCTGATGCCGATTGATGCCGACGAGATAACCAAGGTAAGGCGTGAACCGCGTACGGGCGAAGTAAAACCGCTGTCCGCCTTCGAAGCCCCAGTACTTGTACTCGGTGAAGTGGACGTTCAGGGGGACCGGCGGGTTCGTGCCCACGGTGCCTACGGGGGTTGCTTCGTCCGACGCATCGCTCTTGGACCACACCCAGTTGACGACCGCTTCGCTGCGCGGACTCGTTCGGTACCCTGCACCAATCTTCAGCATCCCTATCCGGCCGTACACTTCGTCGAATGTCGTCTCGTCGAGGTTGATCGGCTGGCCCCCGGTCGTCCTGCCGGTCGCTGCCTTGATCATCTTCCCGCTGAACTGGTTGTCGATGCCCAATTGGAAAGAGAAGGTGAGCCGGTGCCGGAAATCATCCGGCGGGGGCGGGGGGGGTGCAGCGGCCGTGCCCGGCGTCACCTGCAGCGTCACCGCCTCCGTCCACGTCACGTCCGCGCGAGCGCCGACCTTGAGACCTGCGACGACGGCGGGATCGATCGTCTCCATCACGTAGCGTGTATAAGTCTTGCCCTTGGGCCCGGTGAACGTCACCACGCGAGTGGCCGGATCCCAGGCCGTGACGGTCACGGTCGCCTCGTGCGCGCGGACGCGCGAGGCGCCAGGGAGCGCACCCGGCGACGCAGTCGTCGTCGGCTCGATGATGCGGTCCACGGCCGCCTCGCCCGCTGGCTTGAGCCGGGCGTTGACGCGGTCGTAGTAGGTGACCGTCACGATGTCGCCGACCTTCACCTGATCGAACCGCGTTGCGGTCGTCGGGACGTCCAACGTGACCACGATGCCCTTGTCACCTTGGATCGTTACCGTGCGGGCGGTTTGATCAACGGCCTGAACGGTCCCGCGCAGCGTGACCTCGCCGCCGGTTGCCCCAAGGGTCTGAGCTGCCGTCATTGCGGGCGCCAACATCAATACCACGACGAAACTCATCCACACGAAAAGCTGTTTCAACACTTCGCCACCCTTGCAGCGCCTACCCGAGAACGACCGCCGGGGCGCCTGAGCCGGTTGTCGCGCAGTATGCTGGGCGACGCCATCAGGCGCCGCCGACCTGCCCAGTAGCACAAGTCTTGCCATGGAGTGCCCTGTGGCATCACGACCTCGGAAGAGGTCGTGGCCCCGGACTCGGCAGTGCAAGTGGTCGCGCATCACGTCGCAATACACGCGTGTCAGTCGCGACGATTTTCAAGGGCCACGACATGGCGCGGCTGGAGGGAGCGTATCGTGGCGAGAACTGATGCGCGCGCTACTGCTCAGCCGGCAAAATTCCGCGGATGAGTCAAAAGTGTCGCGGTGAGCTGACGACGGCTCAATTCGTCGAGGCAACCTTGGCCGTCTCGATCGTCGCGGGCAACTTGGTTTCGACCGTGTTCCAGTCGACGTGCGAAGAGGGCGTCGTCAAGCCGTTCTTGTCGAGGAGCGCCTTCACGACGTGACGTTCAAGGATGGAGTAGAGCGCGGAACACCGGCCCACAGTTCAGCCCGTCGTACCGCGAGAAGTCCGACCCGGTGTCGAGCACGCGGAACGGCAAGACATCGTTCTGTAGGTCGTTGCACTTGCTGGTCAGCACCGACGTACGAGTAGAGAACGATCGGGTAAATCACCGCGGGAACCCCGCTCATGCTTCCTGCTCGGCGTTGGGCAGGACGTCGTGTTTTCCTCGTTACAGAGTCGAAGCCTACGCCAAGTCGCGTCTCTTCGTGATGAGCCCTGCAGAGCTTGGTGTGTCGGCCCGGAAGAGCTGAATCGAGCTGTGTCTATGCGATGATCCCTGACAGGGGCGGCGCGTTTGGGAACAACCGCTCGCGTTCCCCACCACTATCGACCGTCGAGACATCACAAGCCGTGAGCACGCCCATTTCGCAACCACTGCGTCGGATCGGTCACATCCTGCCGTGGCCGTCTGTGGGGGGAACCGAGAAGGCGACGCTGCGCATCGCCACGGCGATTGACCCGTCGCGCTTCACGAACGTCGCATTTTGCGTCGCCGATGCGAATCCGGTGCGCGACATGTTCGTTGACGCCGGATTTCAAACGGCCACCTATGAACCCGCGGTGCATTCATTCCGGCATGCGGCGAGGTTTCTGCACGCATCGCTGAGGCTTGCGCGCGAGCTCAGGCGTCATGGTGTGGACTTGGTGCATTGCGCCGATCTTCTGGCCGCGCACCAGGCGGCTCTGGCTGGCTGGCTCGCCAGGATTCCAGTCGTCGCTCACATCCGAAATCGCTTCGACGATATATCTCGCAGAGACGGCAGTTTCCTCTGGCCGGTCGACAAGTTCATCTTTGTGTCTCAGCACACATGGCAGCATTTCGGGTTTCGCGTTTCACCTTCCCGCGGTGTCGTGGTTTACGACGGAATCCGTATTCAGCATGATGCCCCCGGGGACGCGCGTGCAGACGTGTGCCTGGAGTTCGACATTCCCGGAGATGCATTCATCGTTGGAATGACGGCGCGTGTGGCTCCGCAGAAGGATTACTTCACGCTGGCCCGAGCGGCCCGACGAATTCTGCAGGCAGAGCCGCAGACGCGGTTCCTGATCGTGGGCGACTACGCGTCCGCAGAGACCTACCGCGAACATTATCAAGGCGTGCGACGAGTGCTCGAGGAATGCTCCGTGGCCGACGCGTTCATCTTCACCGGACACCGCCAGGATGTGTCGCGCCTTCTGAGCGCGTTCGACGTATTCGTTCTGAGTACACACCAGGAGGGATTGCCGCTGGTGATTCTCGAGGCCATGGCACAGGCGAAGCCGGTCGTGGCGACGTCCGTCGATGGGATTCCAGAGATCGTGCAGGATGGGGAAACCGGTTTGTTGTATGCACCTGAAGATGACGTGCAGCTGGGTGCGCACGTGGTGAGTCTGTTGCGGGACCGTGGTCGCGCGGCCAGGCTCGCTGAGGCAGGACGGAAGCTGGTTCAGACGCGTTTCACTGTTGAAGAATTCGGCGAGAACATGAACGCCCTTTACGCCGCCTCGCTGGCCCTCTGACGATCACCGAGCCGCGGAAGGAGTGACCTCGTCGAGTCTGAAGCCTTACTCCGGCACCGGGGATACGGTCCGATGACGACGGGCGGCGACCCTTCTGTAGACCGTTTGGCCTAGATGCGGCACGCCGGGCACGGCCAATACGGGCAGCACAATCCAGCCGAGCGGCAAGACCTGCGCCAGCCTTCGGTAGAGGTCGAACCCGCAGAGGATCTCGCCCGTGTTCGTCACGGCATGCATCTCGTCGAGGCGGACGTGGCGATCGAGGACACCGAACCGTTGCCGGATCGCGCTCCAGTCCCGCGATGCGTCTAGAAAGCTGACGCGTCCAAGCAGGTCGAGCCGGCTCAGGACGGCCGCGGTCCCCGTGCAAGTCTCGCAGCCGCCGTCGAACAGCACCACGATTGGCTCGCGCAGGGCGAGCCGCGCGCGCACACGTGCTCCGATCGCACGCCACGGAATCCAGAAGACATTCGCGACGAGAAACCCGCCGAACGTCGGGCCCATCAGCGTGCGGATGGAGATCAGCATGCCGGCCGCTGCGGGCACGAGGACGGCACGCGCCCTCGCGCTGATCAGCGAGAGGGGGAAGAGCAGTTCGACCGCGAGAGACAGGGCGGCGATGACCCGAGGCGCCCACCAGTAGCCGGCAAGCACCAGTCCCCAGGAAACGAACGGATCGGCGTCCGACAGACTGTAGTGCGCCTTCACGAGCGTCGTCCGCATCGTCTCGGACAGCACCCAGGAGATTCCGGCGTGGCGTAGTTTCGAGAGGCCTGCAGCCATGAAGACCAAAGCCATCAGGACCCACACCGCGCGTATCGGCCAGGTGAATTCCCCGCTTGTGGGTGGCCGATCCGTGTGCGGCCTCCGGTAGGCGGTCACGAGCGCATCGATCGACCATGAGTCGCCCGCTCGAGACGCGGCGAGCACACCCATCACGAACACGAGGAGCGCGTCGAAGTGGTATGTGTGACCGAAATTGTGCGGTAGCGCCAGCAGGTACGCGCCAGCGATGAAGGACACCGCCATGCTCAGGCGCGTCCACAGGCCGACGGCGCTCATCGCCAGGGCCACCTTCCACCAGAACTGCAGCACGGCAAGGGCCTCGGTGTTCAAGGACGGCAGGCCGAGACGCTCGAAGACCCAGATCGGCATCCAGAAGACGTCGGACACCGATCCCCACGCGCTGAAGTCTTCGCCGACATAGAGCACGAACAGGAGACCGAAGAAGAGCAGCCGGCTGATACCGAGATCAGTCGAGTGCCGCGGCTCGAACCAGAACATGAGCCAGCGATGCGTCAGACGGCGAAGTACAGGACCTGTCATCGGCGAACCAGCTGTGCTCGGGATGACGGCTGGAACTCGGCCAGGACCTCACGCGTTTCAGGCGTGCGAGCGTTTGTCGCTTTCGGATCAAGGTTCCACTCGAGCGAGTACAACCGCACGGCGGTGAGAGCGGGGCCACCGTTGTGTCCGGCTATTCGGCGCGCCTCGTACCGGTGCCACACATCGGACAGGGCCTCGTCCAGGTCACGGCGCACGGTCGTCCGATCCGACAGCCGAAGAAGGGCGGTCGACAACCGGCACTGGTCGAATGGGTGAATGTACGCAGGCGACAGGAGAGGCAGCTCCGTCCCCGCTGTCACCCCGAACACGCGCAGCGTGCGGTGCGTGCGGCTTTCGTCCACGTTCGAGAACATCGGGTACTGGGAGAACGGCCAGTGCTCCTGATCGGTGACGATGTCATACAAGTGCCCGCCCACGAGACACGCGAGGAGCACGTGCACGAACAACAGCCGCCGCCAGGACATGCGCGTCGATGACGGCGCTGGTCGCGCCGCGCCGTCGTCAGGGGGCCGAAGAATGACGGCCGACGCAGGTGATCCCAGGCACTGAGCCACCGACGGCCGTTCGCCGCGAGTGACGGCCGAGCGGGTCCGCAAGTATGCCCTCAAGAACCGAATGCGGTTCGCATGCGCGAACACCTCGCTGCCACGCATGAGCAGTGAGGCGCGAACCCACGATGCAGCCTCATGGATGAGCTCGCGATACAAGTAGCCAGGCGAACCGAAGAGAACGACGTGCGAACTGACCGGAACCGGCTGCAGCGATGCGTCGGCACCGATGCTCTCGTCCGACTGCATGAGGGCGCTGAACTCGCCGTGCGTACGGTGCCAGTCCCGGTGATACCGTTTGTCGAGCCGCTGCCCGGCCACCTCAGCCACCGTCACCAGCTCCGGGACATACAGGGCCCGGCCCCCGGCCCTCCAATAGCGAAGCTGCAGCTCGTGATCCTGGCAACGGGGAAACGCCGGGGAGAAGTAACCCACCCGATCGAACACCGGTCGGCGAATGGCCATGTTCGCCGTCAATAGGCACCGCGGATTCCCTGCGCTGATTTCAATGACGTCGTCGCCGTAGTCGAGAACTGCGAGCGGGCTCCAGTGCCGCCGGTCGAGCCACCGCGGTAGGCTCCCGGGCCAATGCGGCAAAATCTTTCCGCCAATGCAGTCGACGTCCGGCCGCTCCAACAGTGTCCGGTGAACCGCGCCGACCCATCCTTTCTCCGCTCGCACGTCATCGTCTGTAAACGCAATGACCTCGGCGCGCGCGGCGAGCACCCCGGCGTTTCGGCCGTGGGACACGCCGATGCGTGGCTCGAAGATGTATCGCACGGGGATGTCACAGACGCTGAAGGACCGAACGATCTCCGCTGTGTTGTCAGTCGAGTTGTTGTCCACGACGATGACTTCGTACCGGACGGTCTCTGTCTCCTGTTCCACCAGGCTCCTGATAGCGGCGCCGATCAGGGCAGAGCGATTTCGCGTACTGATCACGACGGACACATCGAACGCGTCTGCTGTCGGCGAATGGATGGGCTGGCGGGGAGCGGGCGAGGGTGTGGAACGCTCGGTCCCGCGTGATGCCCCTGGAGCAGCGTATCGATCCCCACGCGACCGGGTGGCGTGCGGCTCGAGTCGGCCTCTCATCGCTTCAGGTTGCACGGTGTTCACTCCGCAGCGCGGACTCAGATGCAAGAGCCACACCGACAGTGCTGCGCCCGGCGGGCCCGGCAAGACATAAGATGGGGCCTGGAAATGGTGGAAGAGGGAATTTAGGGAATTTAGACGGAAACATCTGGCAAATCGCCGGTCGACTCCAGCGGACCCCGAAGCTCAGCGCTACGGCAAGCCCAGCCCTTCAGGCCTTTCAGATGGTTCCGAGCGGGCGTTCACATGCGGTGGAGTCGGCCAGTGAGCGTCTCTCGAAGCGGTCGGCCTGCCCCAGGAACGCTCCCGTCCCACTTCCCGACTGCCGGACGAGAGTGCGTGCGCTATATTGCCTCAAATGACTGCCGACAGCCGCGGCGAGAACCACGCGGCACCTTCCGTCCTCCGATCGAACGGAATCGCGTCCGCGGAACCGGCGCCGGACACCCGGATGATGGGGCGATTCGACGACCGCGTGATCTTCGCGCTGATCGTTACAGGCTTTCTGCTGTACGCCGCGACCTTCATCTATCGAACCAGCTTCGTGATCTCCGGTGAGCGGTACTTCTCGCTTTTCGACGATGCGATGGTTTCGATGCGCTACGCGAGGAATCTCGCCCACGGTTATGGGCTGGTTTGGAACCCTGGCGGCGAACGCATCGAAGGCTACACGAATCCGCTCTGGGTTCTCTACATGTCACTCGTGCATCTGCTCCCCGTGCCTTCATCCAAGACCAGCCTGGTAGTGCAGGTGACGGCAGCGGTCTTCCTCGCGTTGAACCTGCATTACGTCCGGCGGATCGCGCTCGCGGTGTCGGGTGGGTCTGCTGCGATCGCGTGGGGAGCGGTCGCGCTCACGGCATCGTACCTGCCGATCAACAACTGGAGCCTGCAGGGCATGGAAGTCGGCGTGCTGGTTCTGCTGACCACGCTCTGCCTGTGGCTGGCCATTCAGTGCATGGAACGTGGCACATCTCCGCTGCGGCTGTACCTGGTGCTCGGCATCAGCACTCTGGTACGGCCGGACATGGTTGTTCCATTCGGGTCAATTCTCGCCTTCCTGTTCGTCGCCGATCCCGTCCATCGGCGCACGCATCTTGTGTCGGGGTTGCTCGTGTTCGCGGCCGTGACCGCCCTTCAGACGACGCTCAGGCTCTGGTACCTACGGAGAGGTTCTGCCGAACACGTACTATCTGAAGATGACAGGCGTGCCGTTGATGCTGCGAATCAGCCGGGGCGCGTTCGTGCTGCTGAAGTTTGCGTGGAAGGCGAATGCATTGTTGTTCGCGATCGCATTCGTGGTCGTGGCTCGTGGCGGCAGGAACACGTGGTTGCTCGCCACGATGCTCCTCTCGCAGATCGCCTACAGCGTGTACGTGGGAGGCGACGCGTGGGAATACTGGGGAGGCGCCAACAGATACATCTGTCTCGCGATGCCAGGTTTCTTCATCCTGTTGTCGTGCTCGCTGGATGTTCTGGCTTCCACGCTCATGAACCTGACACGACACGAATCACAGTCGACGATATCAACGCGAGCGACGGCGAGACCCTGGGCGTTCGCGTTGTTGGTCGCCTACGCAATCGTGAGCCTGAACAGCATCTACGGTCCTGGGGCACTGGCCGAGGCTCTCCTGATACGGCCGCCGCTTCACACCGGGAACGGCGGCAAGAATCAGCAGGAAATCGAAGAGGCGCTCCTGCTCAACCGTGCGACGACGGCCGACGCCACGCTGGCGGTCGTCAGAGCGGGCACGATTCCCTATTTTGCCGACAGATCCAGCGTCGACGTGTTGGGAAAGAATGACAAGCACGTAGCCCGCGAACAAGCGCGGATGTCCTCCGGCCTCGGCCGCTTCGTAGAGTTCAGGCCGGGTCACATGAAATTCGACTACGCCTACTCCATCGGGCGGCTGCAACCGGACGTGGTCGTTCAGTTGTGGCAGCAGGCGGACGAAGCGGCACCGTCTCTGCGCGAAGCCTACGTGGAGGTTCCCCTGGCCGGCAACTGTGTGTACGCGCGTCGCGCCTCACCGAATATATTGTGGGATCGCTTGACTCCCGCCGCGTGCCCGCGATGACCGGTGGCGGCTTTGCCAGTCTCACGCTCCGCCGCCGCCATCGACTCCTACCAGCGGATTGTTGCAGGGTGTGATGTACGGATCATAGAAGCCAACGTACCGGACCCGTCGTGATTCATCTGCCCCGTACCGGAAGAAATCCGTGGAGAGAAGGTAGTGTGTGAAGACTTCCCGCGGAAGCGGTGCGCGTCGCGAGAGTGTGCCCCGAAAGCGTTGATAGTCGGCGAAATACTGGTCGACCCCGCCAGAATCGAGGTCCAGGTATCGGAAGTGAGCACGTAACCGTTGCTGTGGCGTCAGCAGGACCGCGAGAAGCCGTGCGGTGCCACGACCAAACAACGAGGTGACTGAGCTGCGCCACGCGAGCCAACCGACGGCTAGTGGGGCCCCGCACCACACGAGGATTTGAAGTAACCTTCGGCGCGTCATACCGAGCGACCTCTCTCCGACGATCCCATCAGGCGATCAGCCGCCCAAAGCGACAGCGCACAGATCGTGAGAGTTGGATTGGCCGGCGAAATCGTGGGAAACACACTGCCTCCGAGCACCACGAGATTGCGCACTCGGTGGTGGATCAGATCGCGGTCGATCACGCTCGTTGCCGGATCCGATCCCATGCTCGTCGTTCCCAGAATGTGACCGTCGGTGGCTTTCGGGTCGTGTGGGACGATCCGGTAGCGTTCGACCGGGAGGGCGTCGAGCACTCGAGCGAGATTTGTCTCCAACGCGTCTATCCCGCGCTGGGCATAAGTCGAAGGGCCCAGATACCGTACTTCGGGCCGTGTGGAATCTCGTCCGAGGGTTACGGCATTCTCTGCCTGTGGGAGGTCATCATAGAAGAACTTCAACCTGATGCGCTGCCGCCATTTTTCACGCTCGTCGCGTAACAACGGCACGTTAAACGTTTCCATGAGGGCGGCGGCTTGGGAGCGCCGATGCTCACCTGAATACAGCATGTAGCCGTGACCTGTGATACTGGTGCTCCCCTGGAAATTGTCGACGCCTCGCAGGTCGACCTCGACGTTCACGGATCGCTGTTCTGCGAGTCCTCGACCGACTGCCGGACCGGTCAGTCCTGACCGCAGCAGCAGGAACGGATTGAACAACGCGTTCGCTCCAAGGCCGACGACATCGGCCCGAGCGACGTGTTCGGTCCCTGCGACTTCATAACGTACGCCAGTTACGCGGTCGTTCGCGACGTCCAGGCCCAGCACATTCGCGCCGGTCAGGAGTGTGACGCGGGGATCAGCATCGTACAGGTGCTGGAGGCCGTTCAAGATCGTGAATTTCGAGTCGATCGGGCAGAGCCCGCACACGCCGTTCGCACAGCATCGCGGCCGCCCCGACTCGAGGGTACGGGTCGGACGCGCCGCAGGCTGGTTGAAGAATGCGTGAGGAAACCGCCGTTTGAAGAGGCGGTCCGGATCCGTCAAGTGGTGCGGCGGTTGCGGATACGGTCGGCTGCGCGGGAACGGCGAGCCATCATCTGGCCCCGACACCGCCATGATCTCTTCGGCGTCGCAATCGTACTCTTCGAGATCATCGTATGAGACGGGCCAGTCGCGTCCAACTCCGTACGTCGATTGGAGCCGAAAGTCTTCCGGCAGCAATCGTGGTGTGCAGGCCCACCAGCAGTTCGAGCTTCCACCGAACGCCAGGCGGAACACCCACAGCTTGGCGGAACGCTCCTTGTCGAAGCTTGCCTGCGCCTTTCGATCGAGCTCGCCGATGTGTGTGACCTGCCAGCGATGGGTGCGCAGCTCACCACGCTCGAGAACGAGAATCCGCGCTGAAGGTCGTGCCCGTTGCAGGTAACGCTGTAGAAAGAAAGACGAGGCAAAACCGCTGCCGACCAGAATCAAAGCGAACGTGCCGTCGCTACCCGACGATGCCGCGGAATCTCTGATCATGGAAGTCTACCGCTCGCCCCACGCCCATCCAATCTCGCAGAATCCTACAACGTCGGGAGGCGCCTCTCCATTTGGGCATCATACTGCACCAGGCTCCGTTGAATTGACGTCCGGTGATCACTTGCTGTGGCGCCCTCGCAATCGATTGGGTTCGAACGCTCCTTGAACGTCCTGAACCCCTGCGCTGCCCTTCGCCAGCCGGCTGTGCCGGTGCCCATAAGCGAAGTAGACCGCGACCCCGATGACCATCCAGACGATCAGCCGTTCCCAGGTGCTCCAGGGCAGGCTGAGCATCAGGAGAAAGCTTACGAGTGCTGAAAGGACCGGGAGGAGCGGAACGAGCGGCATCCGGAACGGCCGGGGAAGATCGGGACGCGTCCGGCGCAGCACGATGATCCCGAGCGAGACGATTACGAACGCCATCAGCGTGCCGATGCTGACGAGAGTGCCGAGTGTCCCGATCGGCGTCAGGCCTGCGGCGACGGCGACCACCGCGCCGGTGACGATCGTGGAGATGTGTGGCGTGCGGAACCGCGGATGGAGGCGGCCGGCCCACGCCGGCAGCAGCCCGTCCTTGGACATGGACAGGAAGATGCGCGGCTGCGCCAGCATCATCACGACCATGACCGAGCTGAGGCCCGCCAGCGCGCCGACCGTCACGAGGATCTGGACGACCGCCATGGGCCCTTCCCACGCCGTGCCGGCAGCGCGACCGGCCGCCGCTTCGATCGCCACGACCAGTGGCGCCGCCTGGTTCAACATCGCTTTGTAGGGCACGAGGCCGACCATGACGGCCGAGACCAGGACGTAGAGCACCGTGCAGACCGCGAGGGACCCGAGGATCCCTCGCGGCATGTCGCGCTGGGGATTCTTCGCTTCCTGCGCGGACGTCGAGACCGCGTCGAATCCGATGTACGCGAAAAAGATCACGCCCGCGCCACGGAGCACGCCGCTCCAGCCGTACTCGCCGAAGTGGCCGGTGTTTTCGGGGATGAACGGGTGCCAGTTCGCAGTGTCGATGAAGAACGCTCCGGTGCCGATGACGATCAGCACGACCGCGACCTTGACGACGACGATGACTGAGTTGACGGTCGCCGACTCGCTCACGCCGAAGATGAGGAGCGTCGTCACCGCGACGGTCACGAAAACAGCCGGAAGGTTGAAGACGGCCGTCACGGGGTCCCCGCCCACCACCTGGACGATCGTCCCCGGCGCGGCACTGAGGGCCGCTGGAAAGCTCATGCCCAGCTGGCCGAGCAGCGTGACGAGGTTGCCGGACCAGCCCACCGCGACCGTAGCCGCACCGAGAGCGTATTCCAGGATCAGGTCCCAGCCGATGATCCACGCCACGAACTCTCCGAGCGTGGCATACGCATATGTGTAAGCCGAGCCCGCGACTGGAACGCTCGCCGCAAACTCCGAATAACACAGCGCCGCGAGCACGCTCGTGAGCCCGGCGAGCACCATCGACAGGACGATGGCTGGTCCCGCGTTGGCTGCGGCGGCCTGACCGGTGAGGACGAAGATGCCCGTGCCGATGATGGCGCCGACGCCGAGCATGATGAGCTGGCTCGGCCCGAGCACGCGGGGCAGACCGTCGCCGTGCGTACCGAGCTGTTCCGTCTGAATCTGTTCGATGGGCTTGGTCGCGAAAATGGACATCAGGACTCTCCGCCGTCAGCTTCGTGCGGAGGCCAGCGCGAAGTCATGAAGGCACGGTCAAACGCCCGTAAGAAACCCTCAAGTTCTTCTCAAGGCCGCGATAACATTCGGATTTTCAAACATGCCGGCCACAGAGACCTCGTCGATTGGCGCCGAACGTCAACGCCTGCCGTCGGTGTCCTTCGGCCCATTCGCATTCGATACCCACACGCGGCTGCTTCGTCGCGGCGGTCAGGAGATCGCGCTTCCCCCGCGTGTGCTCGGCGTGCTGGAGTTGCTCCTGCAGCGCGCCGGCGACGTAGTGTCGCGCCAGGAATTGATCGATACGGTGTGGAAAGATGCGTTCGTCACGGATACGTCGCTCGCCGAGGCAGTCAGCGTCCTGAGGCAGGCGCTTGCAGACGATCCGCAGTCGCCGACCTACATCCAGACGCTGCACCGCCGCGGATACCGATTCGTCGCGCCGGTTTCGACGGCGATCCCGGCGGGCCACACGGAGGGAGCCCGAGTCGATGCAAACGCCGTGGAGGCGGTCGTCTCGCCGTCGATTGGCGGACAGCTGGTCCCCTGGAGCGCGGCGGTCATCTGCGCGTTCATCGCCGCCGCGGCTGTCTGGCAACTGACGCGGACGGACCAGGGCGCGTCGGTGCTGGCCGCGCGGTTTGCTGTCACACCGGCTGCGGGAACCGGACTCGACGCATCCGCGCCCGCGCTTGCCTTCTCCACTGACGGTACGCAGCTCGCGTGGTCAGGCTGCGACGCGGGCGGCTGCCGGCTCTACGTCCGGCCGCTCGACCGGCTCGAGCCGGTGGTCATTCCCGGCACCGAGGATGGTCACGCCCCTTTCTTTTCACCGGATGGCCGGTGGATTGCGTTCTTCGCGGGCGGACGGCTCAAGAAAGTGTCGCTCGCGGGCGGCGCACCCGTGACCCTGGCCGACGCGCCCTCCGTGCTCGGCGGCACGTGGGTTGACGGCGAAATCGTGTTCGCGGGATCGCCGTCGGGCGGGCTGGCACGAGTCCCAGCCAACGGCGGCGTCCCGCGGGCGCTGACGACGCCGCGCGAGGGTGACGGCGAAGTCCGGCACGCCTGGCCTTCCCTCGTGCCGGGCTCCCGCGTGGTGCTGTTCACCATCGACACGATGGCGGTCGACGGTGCACCTGGCGTCATGGCTGCGCTTTCGTTCGATCCTGCGCAGTCCTCCGAGGTGGGTCAGTGGAGCGCGCTCGTTGCGGGCGTGGACATCGCGCGAGCCGCGGCGTCCGACACGATTGTCTTCGGGCGCGACTCCGAGCTCCAGGCCATTTCATTCGATCCGATTCGATTGGCAGTCGCGGGAACTCCGCGCGTGGTACTCGGCCCGACCGCAACTGCGCACGGCCGTGCGCACTACGCGCTCTCGCAGACCGGATCGGTCGCCTGGGCGGTAACGCCGTCCTCGTCTCCTTCCTCGGGCCCTTCCTCGGGAGAGCTCGGGCTGTCGTGGTGGTCACCGCCGGGGTTCCAAGCGACGACGGATGAAATCCGCCGGCTGCGGGACGCAGCCCTCTCTCCTGATGGATCGAGAATCGCCGGCGTGAACGTCGAAGGTGCGCGCGCAGACGTCTGGGTGACCGACGTGCGGCGCGGCACGGCCACGCGGCTGACGCATAGCGGCATCAACTCGTCGCCGATCTGGTCCCCAGACGGCCGGACCGTCTATTTCGCGACGCGGCGCGACGGCGTGTTCGAGATCTGGAGCCGCGATGCGGAAGGAATTCAGGCGGCGAGGCGTGTACCGTCTGGCGCGGCTGCCGGTAGGCATGCGTTTCCCATGGGCGTGTCTCCTGACGGCGCGATGCTCGCCTTCCTGCACACGGCGCCATCGAGAAAAGCGGACCTCTCGGTCGTGCCGCTCGCCGGCGGGCCTGCACGCCCGCTCGTCAACGGACCGTTCGACGACTGCGCCGCCACGTTCTCTCCCGACTCGAGGCTCGTCGCCTTCCAGTCGGCCGAAACGGGACGGTGGGAAATCTACCTGCAGCGCCTCCGCGACGGACGCCGTCTCGTCGTCTCGACCGACGGCGGCGAGCGGCCCGTCTGGGCGCGCGACGGACTCTACTTCCAATCTCGCGGGCAACTCGTGCGAGCCGCGATCGCCGACGCCGAAACGTTCCGCGTCGAAACCGTCACGCGACTCGGCAACCTGCAAGGCGCCACGCTGCGCGGCGTCGCTGCTGACGGCCGGATGCTCGTCGAGAGGGACACCGACCTGTCGCAGGGCACCGCAATCGTGAGCCTGGAGTGGCTTCGTGAGGTTCGCGCGCTCCTGGGCCCTCCGGCGACGGCGCTGCCGCGGTAGATGGGTTCAGGAGGTTCAGGGGGTTCACAACCCCATCATTTCTGCGGCGTCTTCGGCGGAATCCCAGAAGCCGGTCACCGAAACAATCTTGCCGTCGCCTCCGAGCGTGAATACGTTCGTACCACTGCCGCGCTCCTGCCCATCGCCGCTCGCGGCGGTCCAACCGACGAGCAGCGTGCCCTGACAGTGCCGGACCTCGCCCCTGCGCGCGAGGTGCATGTCGGGCATGAAACGCTGCGTGGCGCCGATGTGCGGAACGAGATTGGCGAGGCCGTCGAGCAGGCTGAAGCGGTCCTGAAACTGCACGTCGGCGCTCGCAATCGTCGACAGCAGTTGGCGTCTCGCATCGTCGTTGGTCTCCGACCAGGCGCGGTACCAGGAATCGACCGCTGCCCCGGCGTTGGCGTTGACGAGGTCGGCGACGACGTTACCGAACACCGATAGCTGATAGCGCCAGCCCTGCACATGCTCGTCGCGCGGTGCCGACTCGGCGAACTCGTGCATGAGGTCGAGGCGCGTGACCGCGCCGAGCGGCTTCAGGCTGATGGTCACGCGCGAGCTGCCGGGCGGAATGGGATTGCCGCTGTTGAACCCGTAGGTGAAGACGATGCGTGTCGGTGGAACAACCTCGACGACTTCCCCGGAACTCTCGATCCCGTTGGCATGACGGATGTAGACGCGGCCGCCACGCGTCGGCTCGATAGTGGAACCCGCACCCCACCACGACGCCCAGCGATCGTTGTCGGTGAAGAAACTGAAGACGGTGGGTGGGGCGGCTTTGATAACGACGGAGCGGTCGAGTCGGTGCGGGAGATTCATGATGTGCGCTCTCTCTTTCTGTTTGTGGCCAGCCGTGCCTTGGCGCGCGCGGCCCCAGGACCGCGGCGCGTCTCGAGTAGTTCTGCCTGAAGCGTGAGCCGCCAGAGCGCGTCGCTCCACATCCCCTCGAGCATCCGCGCCACGGGCCCGAGGGCGTCCCGGCGCGCGCGATAGAGACGGTACCGGCCCTCGGCTCTGGATTGCACGAGCCCGGCACTGGTGAGCGCGCGCAATTGTAGAGAGACGGCGCCGAACGTCACATCGGGCATCGCCCGGTGAATCGCGCCGGCCTCCAGCTCCTCGTTCCAGACGAGCCGCAGGATCTCGCGCCGGCGGGGCGACGCCACGGCGGCAAGCAAGGGCGTGTCGGCGAGCATTCTTATATTTTAGTTATAACTAAAATATTGTCAATCGCTGGTGGGAACGCGAGCCTGGGGACGCGCATCAGGTTCAAAAACGGGACGCGGATTACGCGGATCAGGTCGAACGGGGACGCGGATCTCGCGGATCACGCGGATCAGGTCACGGGACGCGGATCTCGCGGATCTCGCGGATCAGGTCACGGGACACGGATCTCGCGGATCTCGCGGATCGGGTCAACGGGACGCGCTCTCGCGGATCTCGCGGATCAGATCAACGGGACGCAGATCGCGCGGATCTCGCGGATCGCGTCAACGGGACGCGGCTCGCGCGGTTCAGATCAAGAGGGAGACGCAGATCACGGCGGATCAGAATCAAAACGGAACGCAGATCACGCGGATTAGTTTAAGGTCGAACGGAACTCGTCTTCTCGGCAAGATCAACGTCATCCGCGTCCCGTGACCTGATCCGCGAGATCCGCGTCCCGTACGACGTGATCCGTGTGATCCGCGTCCCGTACGACCTGATCCGCGCGATCCGCGTCCCGTACGACGTGATCCGTGCGATCCGTCCGTACGCTGATCCGTGCGATCCGCGTCCCGTACAACCTGATCCGCGTGATCCGCGGCTACGTGAGGAATGCGCGCGCGGCCTGGATGCGCTGCTCGAACGGCGGGTGGGTGTGGAACAGCCAGAGCGTCGCCGCCGACGGCCGTTCCTCGGCCAGGTTTTGTGCGGCGAGGCGGCGCATCGCCGAGACGAAGGCGTCGGGCCGCTCGGTCAACGTCAGCGCGAACCGGTCGGCGCGATGCTCGCTGCGGCGGGACCACGCGTTGAGCACGGGGGTCGTCAGGAACGACACCACTCCTGCCGCCAGGATCAGCAGCGGCAGGCCGGCGACATCGGTCGGACCCTCGAGCTCGAGCGCCCGCCACGAGACCTGCAGCGCACCAGCCGCCGCGGCGCACGCGACCGCGATCAGGAGCGACTCGATCACGAGGCCATTCCTGATGTCACGGTGCGCATGGTGACCCAGCTCGTGCGCGAGGATGACCTCGATCTCGTCGTCCGAGTAGTGCGCCAGCAGGGTGTCCGAGAGGAGGATGCGGCGGCTCCGGCCCGTGCCGACGAGCGCGGCGTTCGCGCGCCGCGTCTTGTCGCCGAGGCTCCACTCGTACACGCCGAGAACGGGCACACCCGCGCGCGCGGAGAGCGATTCAATCCGCGATCGCAGCGTCGCGCGGTCGAGGGGCTTGAAGCGGTAGAACAGCGGCAAGAGCACGACCGGCGTGAGGCGAGCGAGGCCGACGACCGCAAGCGCGCCCGCGGCCGCCGTCACGGCCCACCATGAGCCGGGCCAGCGCGCGATCGAGAAATACACGAACTCCGCAGCGGGCAGGATCAGCACCAGGCTCACCGCGAGCCCCTTGAGATGATCCGCCATCCACACCTTCACGGGAGCGGCGGACAGACCATAGCGGCGTTCGAGAACGAATGTCTGGTAGAAACGCTGAGGAAGCCCGATGAGCTCGAACAGGAGGAGCAGGAGGAGGGTGAACACTGCAACCGTCGCCGGAGCCGACGCGCCGGCGTTGGTCAGAGCCACTGCCCACTCACGAATGCGGACGGCGAGACCACCGGGAACCAGCGCCAGCAGGATGGCCGCCTGCGTCGCCAGCGACAGCCAGAAGCAGCGGCGCTGCAGGCGGTGAAAACGAGCGGCTTTGTCTTCGTTCACGCGCGTCCGAATGGCTCTTGGCTTTAGGCTTTAGGCTTTAGGCTCTAGCAAGATCTTCGAGTAAGTGGTCGAAGGTCTAACTAGAGCCAAAAGCCAAGAGCCGAGAGCCGTCCAAGTCAGTTCAGCTGCACCGAAATCAGCTTCGACACGCCAGGCTCCTCCATCGTCACGCCCCAGAGCCGATCGGCGATCTCCATGGTCTTCCGGTTGTGCGTGATGAGGATGAACTGGGTGTGCTCCTGCATGCCCTGGAGCATCTCCACGAAGCGCCCGATGTTGGCATCGTCGAGCGGGGCGTCGATCTCGTCGAGCAGGCAGAACGGGCTCGGGCGGTACTTGAAGATCGCGAACATCAGCGCCATTGCGGTCAGGGCCTTCTCGCCGCCCGACAGGAGCTGGACGTTCTGGAGCCGCTTGCCGGGCGGCTGCGCGATGATGTCGATGCCGCTCTCGAGCTGGTCGCTCTCGTCGAGCAGCACCAGCCCGGCGCGGCCGCCGCCGAAGAGCGTGGTGAACGTGTGCTCGAAGTTCAGATTGATCACGGCGAATGCTTCGCGGAAGCGTTCCTTGGTCGTCTTGTCGATCTTCCGGATTGCCTCGCCGGTCGACGCGATGGCGTCGACGAGGTCCTTTCGCTGCGTCGTGAGGAACGCGTGCCGGGACTCGAGGTCATCGAACTGATCGATGGCCATCATGTTGACGGCGCCCATGCGCTCGATCTTGGTTCGCAGGTCGGTGACCATTTCGTCCGGCGTCATGTGACGGCCCACGGGGGCCTGGTCAGGGGCTGACACCGCTGCAGCGTCCACCGCTGGCGCGTCCTCGTCGATTTCGGCCGCCTCGGGCCGATCGTCGATCGGCTTCGGGCTGGCCAGCAGCCCTTCCCGCTCGAGCGTCTCGACCTCGGCCGCGACCTCGTCGAGCGTGGCCTGCACGGACTCCAGGCACGACGACGCCAGGTGCGAGAGGTCGGCTTCGGCAGTCGCACGAGCGACTTCGAGGCGCGACGCTTCCGTCCGGACACCCTCGAGCGCCCGGCGAGCCTCGCGGATGTGCCCGTCCTGCTCGTCGAATCCGCTGCGCAGAGACTGCGAACGCTCCTCGGCCTCGCGGACGCGTTCGCGCTGCTCGTCGAATGTGCGGACGCCCGCGTCGAGCCGCGCTTCGGAGGCGACGACGCCATCCTCGAGCTCGGCCTTGCGTACGCCCGCCCGCCTGAGATCCTCCCGCCGCGTGGCGAGCCGCGTCTCGAGCTCCGCGCTCGCGTCCTCCAGCCGCCGGACCTCGACCGCGAGCGCGCTCGTCCGCTCGACGAGAGCGGCGTGCGTGGCCTTGGCCTCAGCGGTGCGATTCGACTGTGCCTGCATCGCCTCGCGTGCGTCGAACAGCCGTCGCTGCGCTCTATTCAACCGGTCGTCTGCTTCCCGCTGGTCGGCTTCGATCCTGGCGATCGACTCGCGGGCCTCTTCCTGTCGCGCGTCCTGGGTCCGCTGCTCTTCCTCTGCCGAACGGCGCTCGACCGCAATCTGTTCCCGCTTCCTGGCAATCCGCTCCGACGCGTCGTCGGCGGTGCCAATCTGAAGGTCGAAGCCGACGACGGCCTTTTCCTGCCGATGCTGCTCGCCCTGCAGCGACGCCGCCGCCGATTCGGCCGCGGCGATCCTCAGGTCGATCGCGACGAGGTCTTCCCGCACGCGCTCGACCGCGGCCCGCTGCTCGTCGGCGCGCTCGCGCAGCTCCTTGATCTCGCGGCGGGTCGCGAGAATGCCCTTCGCTTCGGCCCGCACGCCGCCCTCGACGACGTGAATACCGCGGAAGACGTCACCGTCGAGCGTAACCACGGTGCCGGGGACCAATCGTGCCGCGTCGCGAGCCGAGTCGAAGTCCGGCGCCACCCACGCCTGTGAGAAAACGGCCGTGATGACAGTCGGCCGCGGGCCCCGAAACGCGGACGACATCGGTCAGCGGCGAAAGCCCTGGCGGCGCGTCAATGGCGGCCGGCGCGGCCTCCATCGGGGCTCCCTCCGCGACCACGAAGCCCACCCGGCCGGCGTTGCGATCGCGGGCGAGCCGCAGGCCCGCCGCCGCGTGGGCGTGCGAGGCGACGACAACGTGCTGAAGCGATTCGCCCAAGCATGCTTCGACGGCACGCTCGTACCGGCGGTCGACCTCGAGATAGTCGGCGACCGACCCCATCTGTCCAACGTCCGCGGGCGACTCGGCGAGAATGGTGCGGGCACCATCGCCATACTGCGCGCGGGCGGCATCGAGCTCCTCGAGCGACGTCAGCCGCGCGAGGAGGGCGGCGAGATCATGCTCGCGGGTGCGCAGCTCGATCGCCCGGCCGTCGCGTTCGGTTCGAGCGCCGGCGAGCTCCGATTCACGCGCGGCGCGATCGACGCGCAACTCCTCCATCGACGAACGCGCGCGGTCGAGAGCGGCGGCGGCGGCGGCACGCTCGGCGGCGGCTCGCGCCGCCTCGACGCCGAGATCATGATCCTCGACTTCGAGCGACGCAATCTGCTCGGCCATCCGCGCCCGCGCCGCACCGGCGTGCTCCATCGCGTGCCGCAGGGCCGTGGCGGCGTTGACCGCGGCGAACACCTCGCTACGCGCCGCTTCGACATCAGCCTCGAGACCCTCGATCTGGCGCTGGGCCGCCACGTACGCCGCCTCCTCGGCTGCGAGCGTGGCGGCCGCTTCGTCGCGTTCGACGCCGGCGCGGCGCGCCGCCTCGCGGCGGGCGTCGAGCTCGACGCGGGCCGGTTCCTGACGCGCATCGAGCGCGCGCACTTCGGTCTCGATCTCGGCGGCCGCTGTCGTCAGCTGCTCGATCTGCTGACGATCGAAGGCAATCTGCTGCTGGAGCCGGCCGATCTCCATCTCGCTCGCGTGGGCCGCCTCGCGCGCCGCGGTCGCCTGGCCATCCGCTTCCATGAGTTCGAGCCGCAGCCGTTCGAGCGTCGTCTCGAGCTCGGCGAGCCGGGCGGCGGCGGCCGTCTCGCGTTCACGCGCGCCGGCGAGATCGGTTCTCGCCGTTTCGATGGCCTGGCCGAGCACGTGGTACTTCTGCGCGAACTGGACTTTCTCCCAGCGCCGCAGCTCTTCGCGCAGGCGCTTGTAGCGCCGTGCCTTGGCCGCCTGGCGCTTCAGCATGCCGCGCTGCTTCTCGACCTCGAAGACGATGTCGTCGACGCGGGTGAGGTTCTGCTGCGCCGCTTCGAGCTTCAGCTCCGCCGCGCGCCGCCGGCTCTTGTACTTCGTGACGCCGGCGGCCTCTTCGATGAGCTGACGGCGATCGGTCGGGCGGGCGCTCAGGATCTGACCGATCTTGCCCTGCTCGATCACCGCATAGGCCTTCACGCCGACACCGGCGTCCATGAGGAGGTCCTGCACGTCGCGCAGCCGGCACATCTCTCCGTCGATCAGGTACTCGCTCTCACCCGATCGGTAGAGCCGCCGCATGACCTCGACGTCGCGCACGAGCAGCGGCTCGTCTTCTTCGAGAGATTCGATGACTCGGGAAATCACGTCATCCGCGACCGCCACGCCCCCACCGTCGACATCGGCGCCGAGACTTCCGCTTGCGTCCGATGGAGCGGCATGACCGCCTGCCCTGAGCGAGCCGCCGTCATCATGGCGAGTCGTAGGATTACCTCCTGCGTCGCCGTTTCCCGCGCCAGGCCGGGTCGGGCCCGAAGGCGTTCCTGGAACCCGAGCGGCTACCCCGCTGAGCTTCAACCGGACCTCTGCGGCCGCTGTCGGCTTGCGCGCGTCACTACCGCCGAAAATCAGGTCCTCCATCCGGTCGCCGCGCAGGCTGCGCGCGCTCTGCTCGCCGAGCACCCACGTGAGCGCATCGACGACGTTGCTCTTGCCGCAACCGTTCGGGCCCACAATCGCCGTCACGCCCTGCTCGAAGGTCAATTCCGAGCGGTCGGGGAAGCTCTTGAAACCCGCGATTTCGAGACGTTGGAGCCGCATGAAGAACCTTGTTCCTTAAAGAAAAAGCCGCCTGCGAGCCGGAGACGCACTCCGACGCGGAAGCGGCTGGGATCGCTTCGATTGCTGAGTGATTTCTGGGAGTCGACGCTTCGGTGTCAAGGACCGCACGGCCGACGCCACACCCTGCCCCGGCAGGATGGCCCCTGGGATCGGCGAACGGCGGTCAGTCTAACAAGCCCCTATTACATGGGGCAAGACTGAAGGTACACCCCCAAATATGGGGCTAAAGCCCTACCGATCTCGTTCGTTTCCGGTCACCCGCGCCCTCGCCAGCTCCGTCAGCTTGACGGCATCCGGGAACTGCTGGAGCGCGAACTGCGCCTGCGGGTCCTTCGCGATGAGGTTTCGACGAGCCTCCTCGACGCCGAAGAGCGCGAGGTCGATGTCGTAGTGAATCATCGCGCGAATGAACGCATCGTCCTTGGCGAAGCTCTCCTCGTCGATCGTGACCTTCAGCATCTTGACCGACGCCTTGTACTCGCCCAGCATCGCGTCGGTGACGGTGAATCCACGGGCAATCCGCTTCTGGTTCTTGTTCGCGGCGCTCATCCGTGTGTCCCCTTCGGCGACGAACTGATCGGCAAAGGTGGCAAACGTCTGACGCGCCCACAGCGAGCGGCCGAAGCGCGTGGGATTGAAGCCTTCGATCGGGCCCGCGATGAACTTGTCCGGCTCGATCCCGCCGCCGCCGTACACCTTGCGCTTGCCGTCGGTATACCGCAGCTCCGCCGAATCGTGCGACCGCGCGGCGCTCTGGTCGCGCAACGAGTAGGTCAGGTACTCGTCGAACGCGCCATCCCACGGCCGCTGAATCATCCGCCCGCTCGGCGTGTAGTAGCGGCCGGTCGTGAGCGCAAGGCCGGCGCTGCTCGCGCTCCCGCGCGGTCCGACGTTGTAGACCGATTGCACCAGCGCCTTGCCGAATGTCGTTTCGCCGACGATGAGGCCGCGGTCGTGATCCTGCAGGGCGCCGCTGACGATCTCGGACGCGCTGGCCGAGCTGCGGTTCACGAGCACGACGAGCGGCTGATGCGTGTAGTCGCTGTCCTCGGTCGCCCGGTATTCCTCGTTGGAGTTCGGCGTGCGGCCCTTGGTGTAGGCAATCAGCTCGCCCTTGGGCAGGAACCGGTTGGAGATCCGGATCGCCTGATCGAGCGGCCCGCCGGGATTGTCGCGCAGGTCGAGAATCAGGCGCTTCATGCCCTTCGCGCTGAGCGCCTTGAGGGCGTTCCCCATTTCCTCGTTCGAGGTTTCGGAGAAATCTCCGAGCTTCACGTAGCCGGTATCCTTGTCGACCATGAACGCGCCGCGCACAGTCGACATGTTCACCGCGTCGCGCTCGATCTCGAGATCGATGAGGCCGTCGTACCCACGCCGTCGCAGCGAGATATTGACGGTCGTCCCCTTCGGCCCCTTCAGCTTCCTCACCGCATCGTCGGCCGACCAGCCTTTGGCATCATCGCCGTTGATGCGCGCGATGACGTCGTTCCGGCGAAGGCCCTTCTTGTAGGCTGGCGATCCTTCGAAGATCGACATTACCGTGATGTCGTCGTCGATGACCTGAATCGAAATGCCGAGACCGTAGTAACTTCCCGCCTGCCGCTCCCGCAACTGGCGGTAGCTCCGCGGATCGAAGAAGCTCGAATGGGGATCGAGCTGCTTCAACATGCCGTCTATCGCGCCGTACACGAGGCGGTCCGGCGGGAGCTCGTCGACATACTCTTTGGCGATCGCGTCGAGCGCGGACGTAAAGATCTTGTACTGCTGCGCGACCTGGTCCTGCCTGGCCATCAGGCTCCCGCCAAGCGCGCCGCCCGCCATCGCCGAGAGGACCACCGCGAGTATCGCCACGGGAAGAAACCGGGAAGTACGCATGATCGGATCGTAACAGACGAAGTGTCGTCATTGCAATGACTTCGGGGGACATGACAAGGTTTGCGGTTGACCCTCCGCCCGGCCCGTTCCTATAATCGGGGGTACGGCGTACAACCGCCCGGTTTTTCAAGGACTTCCATTATGTTCGGTCCCATCGGCATGCCCGAGCTCATCGTCATCATGGTGATTGCCCTGATCATCTTCGGGCCGCGCAAGCTGCCCGAGCTGGGGCGGTCCCTGGGGCGTAGCCTGAACGAATTCAAGCGCGCCTCGAACGAGCTGAAGCACACGCTGGATGAGGAGATTCGGGTCGAGGAGCAGCGCTCTACCGAGCGGCAACAGGCTCCCGATGTCCCGCGCCCGTCAGTCGTTGGCGAAGAAGACGAGGCGGGCATTCCTCGACAGTCGGGCAGCGCATAAGGCCGTATGGCCCTCGTCCCGTTTCCCTCCGCATCTCCGGCCCCACGCGATCCGGACGACGAAGAACTGCAAGACGACGACGGCGCCGGCGGAAAGATGTCTTTTCTGGAGCATCTCGACGAGCTCCGGAAACGCCTCATCGCATCGGTCTACGCCCTGGTCATCGGCTGCGTGATCGGCTTCGTCTTCGTCGACAGAATTCAGAAGTTCATCATGCTGCCCCTGTGGCAGTTGATGCCCAGCGGCACGAAGCTGATGTACACGGCGCCGACCGAAGGCTTCATGCTCATGATGAAGATCGGCGCCCTCGCGGGACTCTTCGTCGCGCTGCCGTTCATCATCCTGCAGCTCTGGCTGTTCATCGCGCCCGGACTCTACTCGAATGAAAAGCGTTTCGCCGTGCCTTTCGTGCTGCTGGGCACGATTTTCTTCGTGAGCGGAGCGGCGTTCTCGCACTACATCGCGTTTCCCTACACCTGGAAGTTCTTCCTCGGCTTCGAGACCCAGTACCTCGAGTTCCGGCCGAAGATCTCGGACGTCTTCTCACTCTGGGTCAAGATGCTCCTGGCCTTCGGCGTCATCTTCCAGATGCCCACGATCGTGTTCTTCCTCGCGCGGATGGGGATGGTGACGGCTGGGTTCCTGATCAAACACACGAAGTACGCCGTGCTCATCATCTTCATTCTCGGCGCTGTCCTGAGCCCTGGCACCGATGTCGTGTCCCAGCTCATGATGGCGGGTCCGATGCTCGTTCTCTACGCTCTAAGCATCGTCATCGCGTGGATCTTCGCGAAGCGTAAACCCGTCTGATTCAATAGCTTCTCAGGATTGCGCGCGGCTGCACCCGATTGACTGGGGCGGGTCCAACCCGTATATTGTCGAGGCATGCCTCAGAGATTCGTTCGGACAGCTGTGAGCGTCGGCGCCGCGCTTCTACTGGCGGCTGCTCCTGCATTCACCCAGACTGCGGCGGCTCCACCACCCACGCTGCCGTCCGAAACGCGGCCCGCGACGACGACGCCGATGGGCGATACGGGACTGTGGTTCGTGCCGACGGCGGAGATTCTGCCGGCGAAGCGGTGGTCGGCGAGCGCGTACCGGGTCAACTTCGACTACCAGCAGGGCTTTACGGACGTGTCGAACTGGCCGGTGACGTTCGGCTATGGGCTGAAGGATCGCGTGGAGCTGTTCGGCTCCTGGACGCTGGTGCGGCGCATCGACCGCGACGTGCGGCCGATCTTCCGGCCGACCAATACGCACGTGGGCGGCCTCATCAACGACTATCCGTGGGTCAATGGCGGGTGGTCCGGCAGCGACCTTGGCGACCTGTGGCTCGGGGGCAAAGTCAATTTCATGTCGGAGTGGCAGCAGAAGCCGATGGCGCTCGCGGTGCGCGCGATGTTCAAGCTGCCGACGGCCAACGATGACCCCGGCGGCGTGGGGTCGGGCAATGTGGACTTCCTGTTCGACTTCATCGGAAGCAAAGAGATCAACCAGAAGGTCGAGCTCTCCGGGTATGCCGGGTATATCGTGCGAGGCGACCCCGCCGACCTGGCGCTCTCGGACGGGTTCCGGTGGGGGTTCGGCGCGGGGTTCCCGACGCGGAAGAGCCTGCGGGTGACGGCCGAACTGCACGGCGAGGCGCAGTTCGATGAT
Organism: uncultured Acidobacteriota bacterium; assembly: GCA_963776315.1. Lineage (GTDB taxonomy): Bacteria > Acidobacteriota > Vicinamibacteria > Vicinamibacterales > 2-12-FULL-66-21 > DATBJJ01. Next base: position 87,787 of record CAVZMJ010000012.1, on the reverse strand, counting down.
GTGGGCTACAGCGGGGGTGCGCTGCTGGTCGGCGAGGACGGATCGATTCCGCCGGCGGTGTCGGATGCGGATTCGGCGACCCATTTCACGGTCGGCCTGACGTGGCTGTCGAAGAAGGGCTTCTTCGCGGGCGCGGGCGCCAACTGGCGCTTCGGGATGGACGGCCGGGAGGCGGCCGGGTCCGAGTTCGGCAACGTCAGCGGCGACTCGTTCGGGTTCCAGGCGCGCATCGGCTATCACCCCGGCGTGCGGATCTACGTGCCGCCCGCCGCCTCCGCCGCCGCCCCCGCCCCCGCCGGCGCCCGCCAAGCCGGATCACGTGCTGGGCGTGAAGGCGTCGTGCGCGCCGTGCACGGTGGAAGTGGGCCGGCAGTCCACCGTGTCGGCCGTGGCGAACAGCTCGATCGGCTGCACGGTGACCTACAGCTGGTCGGCACCCGCCGGCACGCTGACGAACCGCACCGCGCAGAACACGCCCTGGACGGCGCCGAACACCGAAGGCACCGTCCCGGTCACGGTCACGGTGACCTGCCCGCAGGATGGCAAGACGGCGAGCGACACCGTCAACATCAACGTCATCCGGCCGGTGGTGAAACAGATCGTGTTCGAAGACGTGCACTTCGACTTCGACCGCTACTCGCTGCGGCCGGAAGCGACACGCGCGCTCGACGAAGCGATTACCGCGATGCAGCAGAACGCGACCCTGCGGCTTGCAGATCGAGGGGCACACCTGCAACATCGGCACGGCCGAGTACAACCTCGCGCTCGGCGATCGCCGCGCGAACTCGGTGCGCGACTACCTGACGAGCCGCGGCATCGCCGCCAGCCGCCTCGGGACGGTGAGCTACGGCGAAGAGCGGCCGAAGCACGACAACGCACGTGAAGAAACACGGCGGCTCAATCGTCGCGCCGCGCTCGTCGTGAATCTGCAGCAACAGTAGTCTGGCTCAGGGTTCAAGGTTCAGGGTAGGCTCAAGGTTCAAGGTTCAGGGTTCAAGGTTCGGCCGGTCTTCGAGTCAAGGCTGCAATTCTGAGCCCAGAACCTTGAACCTGAGCCCTGAACCTTGAACCTTGAACCGCACTTGAATGGTCATCAAAGCTTCGGCGGCGACAGAAATCCGCGCGCTCGTCGCGGCATTGGCTGCCGACGACGAAGTCCAGCGCGACTCCGCCATCGCGAGGCTCGGCATCATCGGCGCACGCGCGGTCGACCGCCTGAGTGACGCGTACGCGAACACAACCAGCCGCGGGATGCATCTCGCCATCCTGCGAACCCTCGAGGTCATCGGCGATCACCGGAGCGCGCCGCTCGCGCAGCAGGCGATGGCCGAGGGCGGAGACATCGCCGTCGCTGCCACGGGCGTGCTCCGCGCTCTGCTCACTTCTTCGCACGCGGCAACCGCCACCGCCGCACTCGATACGCTCATCGCCACGGCCCTCGACGTCAGCCGCGACCGTCGACTCAGGCTGGCCGCGTTCGACACCCTCCGGGAGCTGCCACCGGACGTGCGGGCCCGCGTCGCCGAGACGCTGCGCAACGATGCTGCGCGAGGGACCAACGATGTCGCCGACGTGATGACGATCGCCGACGGAGACGCCGCGCGTGCGGAGGCGATCTGGAAAGATGCGGTGGAAGGACGCCTGCCCGAGGCGCCGCACGAGCTTCGCGATGCGCTGGCAACGCGTGGAGCGTCGGCGTCCCTCAACACGCTCCGCGCGCTGGTCGATGCCGTGCGAGCCAGGGAACGCGCCGCGCGCGACGACAGGCCGGCGGCAGCTCACGAGTGGCTCGCGCTCCGAGGGGCCCTGCACCAGGCGCTCGCCCTGCGCGGCAGCCGGCTTGCGCTCTACGACCTCAGGGAAACCATCGAGGACGCGCCGGCGCGGCTGCCCCCGTCATTCCTGGCCGCGCTGCACATCCTCGGCGACGTGTCGTGCCTCGATCCACTCGCAGCAGCCTGGGGAAGCGCCGAACCGGACCGGACCACGGAGGGACTGAGGTGGCGGCAGCAGCTGGCGTCAGCCTTTCGCGCGATTACCCAGCGCGAGAAAATCACGAAGCGCCACGCGGTGATGAAGAGAATTGCGGCGCGGTGGCCGGGGTTGATGGCATAGGCTCTCGGCTCTAGGCTTCAGGCTCTAGCAAGATCTTCGAGTGAAGTGGTCGAAGGTTTCCTAGAGCCAAAAGCCAAGAGCCTGAAGCCGTCAGTACGACTTCGCAAACCACGGCTGGAGCGTCGACGGCTCGCCGCATTTCACGCAGCTCCCCGGCACCATCTCGCTCCCGAAAGGAATGTTGCGGAGCGTCGCCTGCGTGTCGGCCTTGATTTGGGCCTCGCACGCGTCACTCCCGCACCAGGACGCGATGACGAAGCCGGGGCGGCCTTCCATCGCGGCCTTGAACTCGTCGTAGTTCGCGACGCGCGTCGTGTGCTCCTCGCGGAACTTGAGTGCGCGCTGATACAGCGCTTTCTGAATGTCGTCGAGCAGCGCCGCCACGTGCGCGGGCAGTCCGTCCATCGGCACGAATGACTTCTCGCGCGTATCGCGCCGTGCGAGGACGACGGTCGACTTCTCGATGTCCTTGGGGCCAATCTCGAGGCGCACGGGCACGCCGCGCAGCTCCCACTCGGCGAACTTCCAGCCTGGCGTGTACGCGTCTCGATCGTCGAGCATCACACGAATGCCGCGAGCGACGAGCGCGTCGCGAATCTCCTGCGCCTTGGGGAGCACGGTCTCCTGCCAGTTGCCGCGGGGGATCGGCACGATCACGACCTGATGCGGCGCCACGCGCGGCGGCAGGATCAGGCCGCTGTCGTCGCCGTGCGTCATGATCACGCCGCCGATGAGCCGCGTCGACACCCCCCACGACGTCGTCCAGGCGTGCTGCACGGTCTTGTCGCGGCCCTGGAACTGAATCTCGAAGGCCTTGGCGAAGTTCTGGCCGAGATTGTGCGATGTGCCCGCCTGAAGCGCGCGGCCATCGCCCATCAGGGCTTCGATCGAGTACGTCTTCGACGCCCCGGCAAATTTCTCGCTCTCGCTCTTCTGACCGTCGACCACGGGCATCGCCAGCTCGTTCTCGGCGAACTCCTTGTAGAGCGCGAGAATCTTCAGCGTCTCGTCCTGCGCCTCGTCCGCCGTCTCGTGGGCGGTGTGCCCTTCCTGCCAGAGGAACTCCGTCGTGCGGAGAAACGGCCGCGTGACCTTCTCCCACCGCACGACGTTCGCCCACTGGTTGATCAGTACCGGCAGGTCCCGCCACGACTGAATCCATTTCGCGTAGAGCGTGCCGATGATGGCTTCCGAGGTCGGCCGCACGACGAGCGGTTCTGCCAGCTCTTCGTCACCGCCGCGCGTAACCCACGCCACCTGCGGCGCAAAGCCTTCCACGTGCTCTTTCTCTTTCATCAAGAGGCTGGCAGGGATGAAGAGCGGGAAGTAGGCGTTGACATGCCCCGTCGCCTTGAATCGCCGATCGAGCCCTTGCTGAATGAGCTCCCAGATCGCATAGCCGTAGGGCCGGATAACCATGCAGCCCTTGACCTCGGTGTAGTCGGAGAGCTCCGCCCGCCGAACGACGTCGAGATACCAGCGCGAAAAGTCCTCGGACTGGGGCGTGATTTCCGTCACGAGCGCATCTTTCTTCTTGTCTGATGTCATGTCGGTGTATCGATGAATGCCGGCTCAGGCTCAGCCGGAGAAGGCTCAGGGCTCAAGGCTCAAGGCTCAGGGAAGATCCTTCAGATCCCAATCGACCGGCTGGGAGGTCAGGGCTCTTGCTTGAGCCCTGAGCCCTCGTGACCGCTAACCGATGGTTTCCGACACCCTGCGCTTCCAGTGTATATCGTCGTGCGCGGGGTAATCGTCGCGATAGTGCGCGCCGCGGCTTTCCTCGCGGCGGAGCGCCGCGCGCGTGATCAAACGGCCGACGGTCAAGAGGCTGGCGGCGCGCCAACCGGCCGCATCGAGCGTTCCCCCGCCTCGAAGCCAGCCGTCAATCTCGTTCCACGCCGGTTCCAGGTGCGACAACGTCGTGATCAGTCCGGTTCGGTCACGGAAGAGTCCCACGTGGCGCCACATCAACGCCTGAATGTCCGGCGCGCTCAACGCGCTGGCCAACCTCGCCGCCGCAACCGAACCTCTTGAACCCCCTGAACCTCTTGAACCTTCTGAACCCCTTGAACCGGACGCTCCCTGAGCCCGCATCGCCCGTCCCGCCCGGGCCCCGAACACGAGCCCCTCGAGCAGTGAGTTGCTGGCGAGGCGGTTCGCGCCGTGGACGCCGGTGCAGGCAACTTCGCCAGCGGCAAAGAGCCCGGGGATCGTCGTCTGGCCATCCAGATCGGTCTCCACACCGCCCATTACGTAGTGCGCGGCGGGGCCGACAGGGATGCGCTCTCGCGCCAGATCGAGCCCCGCCTGCCGGCACGCGCCGGAGATCAAGGGGAAGCGCTGGTGCACGAACTCCGGATCCAGATGCTCGAGCGAGAGGTACACCGGCGCACCGGTGAGCCGGCTCTCGAGCTCGATGCTGCGAGCAACACGGTCCCGGGGCGCGAGATCGCCTGCCGGATCGTAGCGCAGCATGAAGGCCTCGCCGCTCGCGTTCAGGAGCCGTGCGCCTTCGCCGCGCAGCGCCTCCGAGAGCAGGAATCGTGGCTGGCCAGGCACCTTCAACGCCGTCGGGTGAAACTGGACGAACTCGAGATCCGAGACCGCCGCGCCTGCACGAAAGGCCATCGCTACGCCGTCGCCTGTTGCGACGGGCGGGTTGGTCGTATCGCTATACACGTGTCCGGCGCCGCCGGTCGCGAGCAGCACGACGCGCGCGCGCGCGATGCTCGTCGTCCCATCCTCGTGCAGCACGCGCACGCCGGTGCAGCGCGCCTGTGCGCCATCCTCCACCTCTGTGACCAGCTCCACGACGCGTGCGTGATCCGATGTGCGGACGCCTGCGAGTCCCGAGGCGCGACGCCAGAGCGTGCGGCCGATTTCGCGGCCGGTCGCGTCGCGGGCGTGCAGCACGCGCCGCGCGCTGTGCGCGCCTTCGATCGCCAGAGCCGGAGTGCCGTCCGGCTCGCGATCGAACGCCGCGCCCCACTCCATCAGCTCCCGCACGTAGCCGGGCCCTTCCTCGACGAGGACTTCCACGGCGCGCGCGTCGCACAGGCCGTCGCCGGCGGCAATCGTGTCCGCGGCGTGCAGCGCAGGCGAGTCCCCCGGGCCCACGGCCGCGGCAATCCCGCCCTGGGCGTAGCCGGTATTGCCTTCGCGAGGCTCCGCCTTCGTCAGGATGAGGACGGATCCCGCGCCGGCGAGCTCCACGGCTGCACGCAGGCCTGCGATTCCGCTGCCGATGATGAGGAAGTCTGCGTGAAGGTCCACGCTGTCTGGTCCGATCCTGCTATCCTACCATTCGCAACTTCATCCACTTGAGCCCGCGTCGCTCCATCGGCTCGGCACCGACGTGACGATCGAACCTCCACCATCCAACCGACCTGTTGCGAACGCGCCGCTTCTGCACGTCCGTGCACCATCTGGCGCCTACCCGGTCGAGATCGCCGGCGGTGTGGCCGGCCGCCTCGCGGCCGTGATCGACGCGCTCGGCGCGCCACGCCGGCGTTTCGTCGTGTCCAATCCCACAGTGTGGCGACTGCACGGCGAGACGTTCGCGGGCCTCACGGCAGAAGACCCGATCCTCATCCCCGACGGCGAACGCTTCAAGCAGCTCGCGACGGTCGGGCGCATCTACGATGCCCTCATCCGGGCCGCCGCCGATCGGGCGACGACGATTGTCGCCGTGGGCGGCGGAGTGGTCGGCGACGTGGCCGGATTTGCTGCCGCCACCTACCTCCGCGGCGTGCCGGTCGTCCAGGTGCCGTCGACGCTCCTCGCGCAGGTCGACAGCGCGATCGGAGGAAAGGTCGGTGTCAACCACGTGGCCGGCAAGAACCTCATCGGCGCGTATCACCAGCCAGTCGCCGTCATCGTCGACCCCGAGCTGCTGGGGTCGCTCCCGCGCCGCGAGTTCCGCGCCGGCCTGTACGAAGTCGTCAAGTACGGTGTCATCGCGAGCCGCCCGCTGTTCGAACAGGTCAGTGGACATCTCGCTCAGCTGTTCTCGCGCGACGCCGGCGTGCTCGTGCCCGTGATCGCCGAGTGCTGCCGCATCAAGGGCCGCGTCGTCGAGGAGGACGAACGCGAGTCAGGACCGCGTCGTGCGCTCAACTTCGGCCATACTCTCGGCCACGCGCTCGAGGCGGCGACCAAGTACCGCCGCTTCCGGCACGGCGAGGCCGTGGGCTACGGCATGCTGGCCGCGGCCAACCTCTCGGTCGAGAGAGGCGTCATGTCCACCGCCGACCGCGATGCGCTCGCGGCGATCCTGGCGCAGATGGGGCCGCTGCCCTCGGTGTCTGACCTCTCCGCCCAGCAGGTCGTCGAGGCCGCCGGACGAGACAAGAAAGTCATCGCCGGGCACCTGCACTTCGTCCTCCCACTCGGCATCGGCGCCACGACCACCGTGACCGACGTCACGAGTGATGAACTGATCGCTGCGGCGCGCAGCCTGGGATTGCGGGCCTGACCTACTCGAGTCGATGCTCCTTGAGCTTTGCCAGGAGCATCTTGTAGCTGATCTGCAGCAGTTCGGCTGCCCGCCCTTTCACGTTGTCGGCTTCCTTCAGCACCTGCTCGATCTTCACCCGCTCGACGACTGCCAGGGTGCGCTTGGTCGCGTCCATCAGCGAGCCCGAGAGATCCAGATCGGCAAATGGATCGACCGGCAGGTTTTCCGGCTCAGCCGTGACGAAGGAGAGGTTCAGGTGACGGGGGAGGATGGCGTCGCCATCGGTCAGAATCACGGCTCGCTCGATGCAGTTCTGCAGCTCGCGGACGTTGCCCGGCCAGCGGTAGGAGACGAGCTGTTCGAGCGCCGCCGGCGAGAGTGTGAGCGGATTCTTCTTCATATCCCGGCAGAAGCGATCGACGAAGAACCGTGCCAGCAGCGGAATGTCACCGGGGCGATCGCGAAGCGGTGGAACCGTAATCGGAAAGACGGACAGCCGGAAGAACAGGTCTTCGCGGAACCGCCGCGCCGCAACGGCTGCACGCAGGCCGCGGTTGGTCGCCGCGACGAGCCGGACGTCGACCTGAACCGTCGCGGTCCCGCCCACGCGCTCGAACCGCCGTTCCTCGAGCGCGCGAAGTATCTTCGCCTGCAGCGCCAGCGGCAGATCGCCGATCTCGTCGAGAAAGAGCGTCCCGCGGTGCGCCATCTCGAACTTGCCCAGCTTGCGCGCGACGGCGCCGGTAAAGGCTCCCTTTTCGTGGCCGAAGAGCTCGGTTTCGAGCAGCGTCTCTGGAATGGCGGCGCAGTTGATGGCGACAAACGGCGCCTCGGCACGCGGGCTCAAGGCGTGCAGCGACCGCGCGAACAGTTCCTTGCCTGTACCGCTTTCCCCCTCGAGCAGCACGGTCGTATCCGTCGCTGCCGCCTTTTGAAGGCTCGCGAACACCTTCCTGAGCGACAGGTCCTCGCCAACGAGCTGCGGCGCCCCGCGTCGTACCGCGAGCTCTTCCTTGAGCAGAAGGTTCTCGGTCACCATGCGTCGCTGCTCGAGCGCCCGCGCGACGAGAAGCGCCAGATGATCGGGGTCGACGGGCTTGGCGAGAAAGTCGAGGGCCCCCTCCTTCATCGCCGCGACGGCGTCTTCGATGCTGCCGTACGCGGTCATGACGATCACCGGCGTATCGGCGTCGAACTCCTTCGACGCACGAAGCACGCCGAAACCGTCGCCTTCCGGGAGGCGCAGGTCCGACAGCACGATCGCGGGGCTGTGCTGGAGCATCCGCACGGCCTCCGGCTGGTCGCGGGCCTCGAGCACGGCATGTCCCTGCCGTTCGAGCGCGTGCCGGAGCATCGTGCGCAGCGAATCCTTGTCTTCGACGATCAGTATCTGGGCGGGAGCGGCCACTCGCGCGGAGGTCAGCGGAGCCAGCCTGGGGGGACGCCGGCTTTGCGCGCCTCTTCTTCGATGTCGGCAAGCTGCTTCTTCGACAGCTCGACGTCCGCCTTCACGCGCTCCATTTCCTCGAGCGCCTTCTGGCGATCGTCATTCACCCTGGCCTGCTGATAGAAGTCGCCGCCGCCGTTCCGGAAGTCGTTGTTGAGGGCGTTCACCCGGGTCTGAAGGGCCTGAAGGAACACCTCATTGCGGCGCAGTCCCTCTCGGGCCTGGGTCATTCTGCCGCGCCACGACGCTTCGCCGCTCTGTCCATTGGAGCCCGCGTCGCTCGCCGCCGACGTCTGTGGCTTCTGGTCGCCGCCCGGCGTCGCGCCGCCGCCTTCGGATGGTGGCGTTGAAGCAGGTTTGCGAGCCGATTCGGGCAGATCCTTGGTGGTGATGACCTTCGCGTCTTTCACCGTCTTCCGTCGCTCAGCCTCCTTGCGCGCGATATCGGCGAGCGAGGGTTGCGACTGCGCAGTCGCGACGGCCGAACAGACCAATAGAACCGCGAGCGCCACCAGGGCACGGACGATTGAACGGGAAGTGTGAAGGGCTGTCATGTTCGTCTAAATACCTGCTAATTGTATCAGATACGGGCGTGCGTGACCAGCCGTCAGGCGCACAGGTGGTTCGGGCCGAATTCCGCGTCCTCGACCCTCGACGGCACATATCTGCGCCAAGGGGCGCAAGGCGCAGCGGGGCCCCGGAAGGCCCGGCCGAGACCTGATCCCGGCCTTACCGCTCGTCGATCCATGCGAGCAGCTCGAGTTCACCCCCGTCGGTCCGTCCTACCCGGGCCTCAAGAGAGCGCCGGGCTCCACCGGCGCCGAAAGCCAGTGCCCAGACCAGGATCTGGTCGTTGCGGTCGACTGCCGGGTCGCCGTCGCCGTCCGACTCGTCGTCTGCGACCCAAACGACGAGGTATAGCGGCACATCGAGCCCGGGGGCGGTCATCAGCGCGCTGAGCGGCGCATGCGCAAAGAGCCGCCACTTGGGGCTGTCGGCGCCGAAGACGGCTGGACCATCACGCCGGTCGCTCTCGCGCTGGCGCTCCAGTGTCAGTGCGGCAAGGTCGAGCACGCGTCCATCCGGTGCGCGCGGCATCGCCTCCCCATCGTCGAAGCTCGACGTGAGTCCGCCAGGTGGCGCCGTCAAGGCAGGCGACCAGTCTGGCATCGTCGCAAGGTCGTGAAGGGCACGCTCCAGTGCTGCTTCGGCGCCGTACGACGCCTCCTTCCCATGGCGAAAGCTCGCGCTGATGAGCGTTTCAGTCGTGGTCAGCGCCACGAGCGCCGCGGCCACGGCGCCGACGAGGACGGCGATGAGCAGGGCGATCACGACCGCCACGCCCCGTTCGCTGTTGTCGGGTTCGGATGCTTCAGCCATGTCTGCCAGCCTCACCGCGGAAAGACGACCGGCGCCATGTTGCGCGGGGCGACGTCGAACGTCACTTCGTGGTCGGGCACGTAGCTTTCGCCGCTCGTCGATCGTCCCGACCGGGTGAACAAGACGCCCGAACCGCGCACCTCGTCTGCGGCCGCCTGAAGGCGCATCGTGACCCGGACGAGCCGGATTCTGAGCAGATCGCCGTCGAACATAGCAGCGCCAGCGCCACACATGGGGCCGTCGGTCAGCTGCGCAGATGTGAGCTGTCGAAGTCCCGCGCCCCCGAGATCCTCCAGACGCGGCACCGGAGGCGAGCCCGCGTCGTACACGCAATTGCCGGCTCCCTCGGCCGGCCGTGCCACGCTCGATGGTGACGCGTCAGCGAAGTACGAGAAGCGCACATCGAGGACGTTGTCGATGAGCGGCATGTCGCTTTGATAGCCGTCGTAGACCATGAGCCGTCGGTTCACGCGATCGAAGTAGTAGACGCGCTGCACGACGGGCACCACGATCGAGCTTCCTGATGGGTACGCCCGCGCGAACGGCAGGTTCGGCGGGGCGTGCGCCAGTTGGCCGGCGGTGCCAGTCACGGTAAAGAGGTCGTGGCCCGCGCCGACACCGCTTGTCTCCACGAGAAGGGCCCGCGTCCCTTCGTTGAATCCGCAGAGGCCCGCGGCCGGACACCCGACCGCAGCCACGTCGACGGGGACGGGATCAGCCGGACCTGCCATCGAAACTGCGAGCGCTGACGGCCAGGCCCCATCGGCCACATAGACGACGCTGACGCGATCGGTGAACGCCGAGAGCGGTGGGTCTGGCAAGCGCGCGCCGGTCCGGGCAGGGACGATCGGCGGCAAGTAGCCCGTCAAACCACCAGACAAGCCGGCGGCGGAACCACGGAGCGCTCCGGCTCCGGCGCGCGCCAGATCCGTCAGGAGTTTCTCGGCCCCAACACGAACACGCTGCTGTAGATCCGTCGCCTCGGCGTGTGATCTCGCGAGCCGCTGGCCGCTCGCGGCGATCTGGAGCAGCGTTCCCGTAGCCGCGAGCAGAATCGTCAGAGCAATCAACAGTTCGATGAGCGAGAATCCTCGATCGCGTGGAGCCGGTCGTCACAGTCTCTTCCTCATTGTCCATTTCTCGCTCATTGTCCCTTTCTCGAGCGGACGCTCACGAGCAGCGCATCGACGCCCGCGCGTCTGCTCCATTCCATCCGCCGTGCCCGGTCGTCGCGAACGGTCGTCACGAGCACCTGCAACACGAGGGTGCGCTCCGGATCGGCAGGAAGCGGCAGCACGGCCCACCGCCGGATGAACACGGCGTCAGGCGGAGGCTCACCGTCGTGCCCGACCCATCGCCCGGCGCCGTCGAGATAGTCGACCCAGGGCGGCGTGTTCGAACCGAGCGCACCTTCGGGTGACGCCTCCAGCCCCGCGCCGTCCCCGGTATGATCGGGATGGCTCACGTCAGTCGTTCGATCCGATCGCGGGAGGGCCGGCAGGCCGGGCGCGGACGACTCGATACGTCCAGGCGAGCGACTCGCAGCTGGTCCATCTTCGCCGCCGCCAGAATGACGGCAGACGTCTGTTCCCTTGACGCGCGCATGGCGCGCGTCGCCACGGCGATGAGCTGAGCCACGCCGAGCGCAATCGTGATGAAGATCGCGACGGCGATCAAAACCTCGAGAAGCGTGAAGCCGGAAGCGGATGAGGGATGGCGACCGCGGGACATGACGCGAGACAATGCAACCTGCGATCCGCTCGAGGCCGCTCGTTCCACCGCCACTTTCTGGCGCCACACGCGTCAGCCCAACCTGGAGACCGCCAACCAGAGTTGCCGCCGCACAACTGAAGTTGTCGACCGCGCCGCGCGGCGTCCGGGGACAGTCACCCTTGAGTGTCCCCGGGGACAGTCACGGTTGAGTGTCCCCGGCTGACGCCGCTCGGGCAATCGCAGGCACAACGGACGGCGGCCAGGCTTCAGGCTGGCGTTGGAATGAGGGGTCAGCGAGTCGCAGCTGGAGCCGCGCGCTCCGGCGTCACCGATGCGGGCAGTGTCACGACGAATCGTGCACCGCCGCCATCGTCGTTGCCGGCAGTGACGCGGCCGTTGTGCGTCACGATAATCTTTTGCACGAGGGCGAGACCAAGACCAGTTCCGTGCGCCTTGGTCGTGAAGAATGGCCGGAACACGCGGTCAGCGACGTTGTTCGGTACGCCGGGGCCGTTGTCGGTGACGCTGATGCGCTGGACGGCGTGCACAGCGTCCCGGCTGCCCTTCGATCGCAATTTGCGGAACGACCGTGGCCTGATCGCACGCTTCGAACGCATTTCGCACAAGTTGCTCATCGCCTGACGCAGCAGGACCTCGTCACCCTCGACTCTGCCGAAATCCCCGCGGACTGTGACGTCTGCCGCCGCGAGCGCGCACCTCGGAACGAATCTCATCGGCTGCGCGATCGACGAGCAACAGCATCTCGACTGGTGTGAGCGTCAGCTCCGTCGGTCGAGCGAAGGCGAGAAAGTTGGTGACGACCTGCCCCAGAGCGCTCGGTCTCGTCACGGATACCCTGCACATACGGGCGAAAGTCGAGCTGGCAAGCGCTCGAGGTTCAACAAGCGGCCGTAACCGTGGATCGTTGCGAGGCCGTTGCGAAACTCGTGCGCAATGCCGGCGGTCATCTCGCCGAGCCGTGCGAGGCTGTCCTTCAACCGGAGCTGCTCCTCGAGCTCCATCACCTCGGTGAGATCCGCTGAAGAGGCAGATGACGCCGTGCGCCGTGCTGCCGCCCTCCTCGCGAATGGGCGACACCGTCAGTCCGAGGTGCGACGCGGCAACGCCGGTCAGAGGAACCGCCCTGCCGTACCACAGGCCGCGATGTCGTCAGGCACTCTTCGAGGACGTCTGCGAGCGGCCCGACGTCCTTCAGCACCTCGCGATAGGGACCTTCCCACTGCTTGCCCGACAACCCGAGCATCGTCTGACCAGCAGGGTTGAGCGTGCGTACGACGCCGCGCCGATCCACGACGAGGAGTCCCGACGTCAAGCTGGCGACGATTTCGCTGGTCAAGCCGCTCGGAGGCTTCGGCGCGGGCCTTCATCGCGCGCTCTCCATCCCGGAGCTTGCGCACGGCGTCTTCCATGGCCGCGGCCATGAACGCCGTCTCCGCGCCGGCTTTTCGATCGTCGCGGGTGGCGGCGCGCGCGGCGGCGAAGATGCGCAGGACGGCGTAGGCGAGCACTGCCGACAACGCGGCGACAATCGCAGTCAGGCCGAGGAAGAGGTAGCCGCTCTGGGACAAGGCAGTCGTTAGTCTTCAGTCTACAGTCACGAGTCGTCAGTCCCAGTCGTCAGTCGCGAGTCGTCAGTCCCAGTCGTAGTCCCAGTCGTCAGTCGCGGTCGTCAGTCCCAGTCGCCAGTCCCAGTCGTCAGTTCGTAGTCGTCATTTCGCAGTCGTCAGTTCGCAGTCGTGAGTTCCAGTCCTGAGTCCAAGTCCAGTCGCTATCCTGCTCATCAGCAGCGATTGCTCAGCCCGACTGGAACCGACGACTCGCGACTGACGACTCGCGACTGACGACTCGCGACTGACGATCAAAGACTGACGACTACTGTGTCGGCCTCAACAACTGTCGGAACGTCAGCGTGTTGACGTCGCGGAACATCGGCGTGCCCGGCGGCAGGAGCGACGGCAGCAGGAAGTCCGTGTCGAAGTTGTAGCCGCGCGTCGGGGCCTGGTAGACGGCCGTCGAAGCACTCGTGTACTTGTAAATCCCGATGGCCTGCCGGCTGTTGAAGAAGCTGACGATCGAACCACGATAATTCAGCGTCTGGCCGTTCCAGCTCTCGATATACCGGAGGAAGTTGTGCGCGCCGCCGTCGGTTCCGAAATCCGGCTCGGAGGTCCACGCCAACGAGCGCGTAAACGGGATCGTCTTGCCGCCGACGACGGCCATGCGATAGCCAGTCTGAGTCGGCCACGCGACCGCTTGACGCGTGTGGACTGGTGAACGACCGGATGTCGTTCCAGTTGTTCGACAGCAACGTGACGGCGTCGGCGATGACCGCCGCGGCTACGTTTGGCTCGGCAGTCACATCCGTCGTCGTCGCGTTGAAGTTCCCCTGGACGTACACCGGGTTTTCCGACGCGATCGTCAGCCCCGGAGCGGGAACATTGTTGCACGGCGCGGGCGTGCACGCGCCCGCCGGCGGAGCGGACGCGTAGAGGCCCCCGTTTACGATCTTGAGCGCGCGCCGGAAGAAGATCGGCCGGTTCGCACGGGCAATCGTCGCGGCGTTTGTGCTGACGGCGCCGTTGACGTTGTCCCAGGGACGAGTCGCGCTGGTCCAGGGAAGAGGTCTGTCGGCCACGGGAGTTGATGCCGTATACCTCGCGCGTACCGTTGCCGTTGACGTCCTCGCCCGGATCGAGTGTGTTGTTTGGCGTTCCTGCCGCGGTTGCCGGGTTGATGAAGTCTTCGAAACCGTACTCTGCGGTTTCCGCTCCGGATCCGTCACGATTGGTTCGCCGATCGGAGAAATACACGATGAAGCCGTTGCCATTGTCGTTGCGCGCCTGCGGACCGTTCGTCCCGATCTGCCCGAGGAGCCACCGACGCAGGTTGTTGACGTCCAGCTCGATGTAGTGGATGACGCCGCCGAGTCTGATGTCAGCAGTGCCCAGGCCCGTGGCGTCGCGGAGTAAGCCCTCGCGCGGATCGTAGAGCGTCAGCGGCCAATAGTCGTGCTCGTTCTGGCTGACACGGGTCGACGTTCCCGGTAATGTCGCCGCTCCGTCACGTCGTATCGATGCCGCACGGCGCCAGTCCATGGCCGGCACATCGCGAACCCGCTGGAGTCGAATGACGGCGTTCCGGTGCGGTTCCGCGCAGATGTCTCCTGAACCCGTCACTGGAGGGATCGGAGTCGTGTATGTCGTGTCAGGAACCTTGTTCCAGCGGCTCGCGACGGCCGCGTTCGCGTCCGCAAGGTTGCGTCCTGATATCCCCAGCCCGAGGATTTCCCTGGTGACGTCGACCCACGTCTCGTCCTGCCTCTGCATTTCGATCTTGATGTAGCCACCGAGCAAAGGATAGTTGTGGGGGTCCTTGGCGATGCCCGCGGGCATAACACCTACCGTAGAGCCGGATCTTCCGAGTTCGCGAGCGGCGACCGCATGTTATCGGCAGGCGTCACTCCATAGTCGAGCACTTCATCCTGCGTCAGAGGACCACCGAGAAGAACCGGCTCGGTCGCGGTCAGGACGGTCGGTAATTCCATGAGTGCATTTCTGGTATCTGACAGCAGGATGCGAAGCGACGCCTTACCGTAGAACCGCTGCTGGTAAATGAGCGGCTGGGTGGTGTTCTCGTTCGAGTTGCGTGCCGGCCGCCGGATCAAGTCGATCGGCCTCGCTCCCTGCGACACCAGAGGCAGGTCGAGCCTGCGAGCGCCCGTCCGGCCGTTGCGGATATTGCTCGCATACGTGCCAACAGATAGTGCCGTCCACGACGGCTCGTTCTGCACCGCCGGGTTGTTCGTCACGAGACTGCCTTCGGTGCGGCCCAGGCTGCGGTAGGTGCTTGGAAGAGCGCGGATCACGCTCACCGTACCGTTCCAGCTGGTCAACGTGTCGGTACCGTTCGAGAGGTTGGTCCGGATCACTTCGCCGACGGCCGTCACGCGATCCGCGAGCGTGAGTGTGCCGCCACCCTGCGCAAGATAGAGATTGCCGTTGGTATGAACGCGCCCCCCGAAGTTGAAGGTGGCACCGGCGTGGAAGCTCAGGTCGCCTTCCGAGAACATGCCGAACTGGAACACCGGAACGGCGACGGTCTGCAGCGTCCGGCGCATCCGCACTTCCGCGCCGCCTCTCGATCGGGCCGTCACGGTGATGTTGTACGGAGTGATGATTCCCTTGAAGCCCTGATAGGGCCCCGCCGAAATCGTGCTGCCGTTGGCATCCTCGGGCGCCGGGTTTCCATTCGCGTCCGGCGTGAACAGGATGTCGTATCCGCTCGAGCCGTCCGGATCCCGGAACTCGAAGCCCGTCAGCGACGGCGGACGTCGCCGTCAGCGCGGCGATCTGGGACGCAGTCCGGCGAAAAGTCCTGCGTGAAGAGCCCCGACAGATCCGACGTCAGCTGCTCGAGGCCGGCGTGGGCGGCGGCGTAGGCCTGCGTCTGATCGCGGTCGAGCCCGCTGGCTCGCTGATCGGCGACGACCGACGAGACAGAAGCCCACCATCAGTGCCGACACGAGCATCAGCACGAGCAGCGTCACGATGAGCGCGATGCCCTCCTGGCGGCTGCCAGCGTCCGTGGCTCATTTATCGAAGGTTGCATGATCATTCCTCAGCGATAGCGATCGACGAAGGCCAGGCTGCGAAGGCTGACCTGCGTCACGAGCGTCTTGTGGGCGAACTGCCGGGTCGTGCGCAGCGGCAGGCGCGACCGGCCGCTCAGGACGAAGTTGACCTTGCGAATCTGGTTCGGCGAGCAGGCACGCGGGGTGCACCGGCCGGTGCCGTCGAGATCGGCGTCGTCCATGCGCACGTTGGTCAGCGTCCGGTTGACGCCGTCGGTCAGGTCGTAGCTGATCTGCAGGTTCTCGACGTCGAACGCGACGACGGTGCCGAGCGAATTGTCGAAGTTCGTCGGATGACCGTTGTTCATCCGGCGGATGAGACGCGGCCGACGCGGATCGGTCGTCACATCCAGGTAGTAGGTAATCAGGCGGATGCGCGTGGCCAGCGTGTTCACCAGGCCGTTGGAGCCGACCGCTGTGTCGGCAGGCGCTTGCATGCGCAATTCGGTGGACGTCCCTGCCGGGCTCCACACGGTGACCCCATTGACGACGCTCGAAACGCCGCGCTGATTGAGGACCAGCGAGTCGGCGGTGTCGAAGAAGATCTGCTGACGTGGACGGCTGCCGCGTGACCTGCACAAGCACGCTGGTGCTGCCCTTGGTCAGCATGATCAGGTCGCCGGTGTCGATGTCGTCGGCGCCGCCGTCGGTGATATTGATGCCGCGCGGCGACTTGCCAACGTCGATCGGCGCCACCAGATCCGGCAGCGCTACCGTGATGCTGGCGCCGTTGGCGCCGAACGCCGTCAGCGGCACCTGGTCGAACGCGCTGTCGGCCTCGACCATCGTGATCATGTCGGTCGGCTGACCGTTCTCGTTGACCAGAGGTCCGCGCCCCGGCCCGGGCACCACTGCCGTGATCTGCTCGCACAGCGGTGTCGGGGGTGGCGTCGTTGGGATCGGGCGGGCAGAACGACGGACCGTCGAGCTGAAAGTTCGAATCGATCGGACCCGGCAGCTGCATGGGAGTCGCGTTATTGCCGTAGGGCAGCCCGATGGTGCGCCCGGTCGGCAGCCCTTGGCCGATCTGCAGGGCGTCGCGGACCATCATGTCCATCGCCGTGCGCAACCCGTTGTTGAGATCGGTGATCTGGCTCGCCGAGTCAGTCGCCTTGACGGCGTCGTTCATCGCCAACATCGTCGTGCCGAGGATGATGGTGGTGATCGCCATCGCGACCAGCAGCTCGACGAGCGTGAAGCCGCGCTCGGAACGGCCGCGATCGGTCGCCTCGCGTCTGCCGTGAACGAAGAAGACGAATTTCGATACTCATGTCGCGCCTCACGAGATCGACGAGATGTAGGTCGTCAGCTCGTAGACCCGCTCGGGCTCGATGACGCCGTCCCGGTTTCGGAACCATCTTTCCGTAGCGCACGCGAATGCGCAGCCGGCGGAGGTTCGGGTTTGCCACGCCGTTGGTGACGATCTCGCTGATGTCGATCTCTCGTGTGTAACTCGTGAGGGGCATGCTGACGTCGTCGGCAGTCCCCAGGACGTTGTCCGGACCTGGACTCAGCGCCTCCTCGACTCCGATCGTCATCGGCCGTGTTGACCAGGCCGTCGTCGCCGGCGTTGCGGAGCGGCTGCGCCCCGGTCAGGAACACGCCTGCGGGCGCGGCTGGCGCACGCCGTGCCGCGGGTCGACGACACGTTGTAGATCTGGCACCAGGTGATGACGCGCGTGTCGCGCGCCGTGTGAACGCTCTCGACCGCTTCCCGCGCCTTCTCACGCGCGATGAGCGCGGCCGAGGAGCCGGACAATTGATTGAGCCCCATCGTGAACACGCCGGCCAGGCTGAGGAGGCCGGTCGCGAGAATCGCCATCGCGATCATCGTCTCGATCAACGAGAATCCCGCCTCGTCCCGTTGGTCTCCGCGCGAAAAGGTCACGTTGGTCATCGCACTTACTCCACCCACTCCCGGCCGTTCCAGCGCCAGGCGCGAATCAGCGCTGTGGGGCCGAAGATCGTGATCGCCCGCGCGCTGCAGCGGATCGCCCGGAATCGCCAGGAACAGCGTCCCGTTCAGGAAGTCGCCCTTGCTGGTTCACGAAGGTGCCTTCGCTCGTGAACATCCGCGATGGAGACGCCCCGAACGCGACCGCCCCGCCGACTGTCGCCCCTGAGAGCGAGAACGCGTCCGGGCGTGTTCGGCACATCGGGCACGACACGAAACTGCATGTGATTCTCGAGCTCCATCGTCCGAATCGTCGTCGTGTCGGTGACGACGCCGTTCGCGCCGATGTTCTCGCGAACGGTGCGGATGGCCGTCAGCCCCACGAACTCGACCCGCACGTTACGCCGCTGACTGATGGCGGTATCGCGAGCCAGCCGCAAGGTGTCCTCGACCTGCGAGATGCCGCCGTCGGCCCTGGCGCTCTTCAGGAACGTCGGCGACACCATAATGGCCATCGCGGCCATCGTCCCGATCAACGCCACGACGACCATCACCTCGAGCAGGGTGAGGCCTGCCTGGTTGCTGAGTGAGGCGCCGAATCTCCGTGCGTGCTCTTGTCTCATGTCCGTTCGGTCGGGAGCCATACTCGTCACCCCCGCACGGTCTGGCAAAGTAGCAAGTGATGTTCCATCAAGCCTTAACTCATTGCTGGTAAAGCTTTTAGGTCGTGACAAACACAGTCTTGTCGGCGAAGAGGGCGCTGTCGTGTACCGGAACGGCACAACGGATCACGAGAATCGTAATTGAGGCGCCAAACCCTAGCGATTTTCAGCGATAAAACCCGAGGTACCAGTCGAGGATCCGCCGGCCGAAGAGGGAGGACACGAGCGCGGCGAGTGACAAAAACGTGCCGTACGGCAGGGCGTGCTTCATCCCGCCCCGCTTGAGGACGATGACCAGGATCCCGACGACCGAACCGAGCACGGAGGACAGGACCAGCGTCAGCACCATGAGCTTCCAGCCCAGAAACGCCCCAATCATGGCCAGCATCTTCACGTCGCCGCCACCCATGCCCTCCTGGCCGGAGTAGCGATAGTAGGCCTCGCCGACGAGCCAGAGGACGCCGCCACCGGCGAGGACCCCAATCATCGCGTCGACAGCCCGGGAGGCAGCATGGCGCTGAACGCCAGGCCAACCACGATACCGGGCAGGGTAATCACGTTCGGCAGGAGATGATGTTCGAGGTCGATGGCGAAGAGCACGATGAGCGCGCACGCCGAAGAGCAGACGCGGCACCAGGATGATGTCGAGCCCGAAGGCCAGATAGTGGGCGACAAAGACCACCATCGTCAGGAGCTCGACAATCGGATATCGGACGGAGATGCCGGCCTTGCACGAGCGGCACCGCCCGCCGAGCATCGCGTAGCTCAGCACCGGGATGTTGTCCGACCACCGCAATACGTAGCCGCAATGCGGGCAGCTCGATGCCGGCTGCACGATCGAGCCTTTGCGCGGCAGGCGGTGGATGCACACGTTGAGGAAGCTGCCGACGGCAAGTCCGAGAATGGCGAGCGCGACAAGCGCGATCGGATCGAGGCTCATGAAGGTGACCGGCGGTTCAGGTCGGGCATGGGCTGCAGAGGAGACTCCTTGGATACCGTGACCTGACCCGTGACGGGATCGAGATCAAGAGGCGTGCCTGTGGAATCGGTCGGGATCTGGTGAAGCGGGCTGCGGCGCATCAGCCCCTGCCAGGTCAGCGGCTCCCCGGGTGGAGGCGGATAGCGCTTGACGAAGGCTTCGAGCTGGTCGATGAGATCGAGTGCATCGAGCTGCAAGAGCCGGCGCTCGGCATTGCGGCGCAGCCACGCCTGATCCGACTGCAGCATCTGCTGCCAGAGGAAGCGCGCCGCGGTGCGATCGTTGGCCGTCGTCAGCATGCTGGCGATGAGCGGCCTGAGCCAGTTCGGAGCGTTCGGCTGATCGGCCGCCTGTTGGAACCAGCGGGCCGCGGCCTTGTAGTCCCGTTCGTGCCAGTAGTAGACGAAGCCGGTGTCGTAGTAGTACTGCCACTTCCCCGGCTGGGCAGCGATGCCCTTCTTCAGCAACTGCTCGGCCTGATCGGCGCGCCCGGGACCTCCGGGAGGTGTTTCGGCCAGGAAGATCGCACCGAACCGGTACGCGATGGTGAAGTACGGATCGAGCGTTGTCGTGAGATCGAGCAGCGGAAAGAGCAGCTCGAAGCGCCCCTTCCCGGGATCCGCCTGCCGATCGCCGCCGTAGTGCTGAATCGCCCGGATCCAGTACACGTCAGCGGCGAGCGCGTCGAAGCCTAGCGTCAGCCGCTTTGCCGCCTCGCCGGATCGCACATACAGAACCCGGTCGGCGACGCGCTCACGCATCGCATACGTGCGGTCGCGGGCGATCTGGAGGCCTACCGCAACTGCGAGACAGACGGCAGCACCGGCCACCATGAATCCGGCGTGGGCCGGACCGAGCGCGCCCTGCTTTCCGCCCGGCGTCATTTGAAGTCCCGCCGCGAGAAGATGACCGTCGCGATGAGCAGCAGCACGGCGATGTAGGCCAGGCCGTACGCGGACGTCATGACGACATACCCAGCCGGGACCGGCAGCCCGTGCACGACTTCCGTCTTGACGTCGAATGCCGACAGATCGGGCAGCACATGGTACAGCCCGCGCGCGAGCCATGCGGCCGCGCGTGAGTTGACCACCTGCTCGAAGTTGCGCAGGTCGGCGTTGAAGTGCCCGGCGATGTAGAGCCCGAACGTCAGCGCCGCAGACAGCAGCGGCGTCGAGAACGTGGAGAAGAACAGCGCGAGCGCGGTGATGAGCATCAGCTCGACAAAGATCAGGAACACGGGCTTGAGGAGCGCCGGGTCGATTCCGGGCGCGTCCCACGCCGACTGAAACTCCGCCGACTCGGTCCAGGTCATGTACGCCAGCACGGCGTACAACGCGACAGTCATGACCGCCACGTTCACCGCGAGGGTCAGCACCAGGCCCGCATACTTGCCGACGATGAGCTGCGGACGGCTGATGGGCTTGGCGAGGAGCGCGTAAATGCTCCGGCGCTCGACCTCTTTCGAGACGAGGCCGATGCCGATGAAGATGGCGATGAAAAGCCCGAAGACGGCGATCGCCGCGAGCCCCAGGTCCTTGATGATCTTCACGTCCTGACCGGCCGTGAGCTGCCCGAGCAGAAAGGACGAAGCGATCAGGAGCACCGCGAACACGACCAGGTTGTACGGGACGCGGTCGCGTACCGACTCCCGGAAGACGCTGACCGCGATCCGGCTGATGGTCCTCACGCGCCACCTGCAGGGCTGGGCCGGGCGGATCCCGCCTCGGCGACCCGCCGCACGAAGACGTCCTCGAGGGTGTCGCGAATCGGGTTGAGCGACACCACGGTGGCACCCATCGCCGCGAGATCCGCGAGCACGCGCTCCGGCGGATGATCGAGTGACAGGTCCAGCGCGTACCGCCCGGGCGAAATCTCCGCGGTGCGCTGCGCAATTGGAGCGACCCGCGCCAGCATCGCCGGCGTCACATTGGCGATCACGAGCTCCCAGCCGCGCACCTCGAACGCCAGGATGTCGCTCAGCCTGCCGGAGGCGGCCAGCCGCCCCCCGGCGACAATCGCGACTCGACTGCAGAGGGTCTCCGCGTCGGCCAGGATGTGCGAGCTGAAGAACACGGTCCGGCCCTGGTCGCGCAGCTGCAGGATCATGTTGCGGACCTCGCGGCGTCCCAGCGGATCGAGGCCGGACATCGGTTCGTCGAGGAAGATGACTTCGGGATCGTTGATGAGCGCCTGCGCAATGCCCACGCGCTGCACCATTCCCTTCGAGAACTTGCGAAGCTGCAACCGCCGCTCGGCGCCGATGCCGACCTGGTCGAGCAGCGCCGCCGCGCGCTTCCTGCGGTCCGCGGCGCCATACCCGAAGAGCTGCGCGAAGTACTCGAGCAGTTCCTCGGCCGTCAGATAGTCGTAGAAGTAGGGATTCTCGGGAAGGTACCCGATTCGTTGACGGGTCGCGACATGGCCGACCGGCTGGCCCAGGATCTCCGCGCGGCCCGATGTCGGAAACACGAGCTGCATGAGCAGCTTGAGCGTGGTGGTCTTGCCGGCGCCGTTCGGCCCCAGAAAGCCAAAGACCTCGCCCGGCTCGATCGCGAGCGAGAGCCGGTCCAGCGCGCGATAGGGCCGCTTGCGCCAGAACCCGATCGCGTAGTCCTTGGTCAACTCCTCGATGTTTATCGCTGGGGGCATGTCGCGTGTCGCGAGGGAGACATGTCCGCTCCGCTCTGCTCTACTTGGTCCTCTGGAGCTCCAGCTGGATCAGGACCTCGAAGTACTGGGCCGGAAGAATCTGCGTCGGCATCCGGCCGTTGATGTAGAACGTCGGCGTCGATTTCACGCCGAGCAGCTGGCCGAGGCCCGCGTCGGTCTTGAGCTCCTCCTTCATGCGCGCGTACTGCGCGTCGAAATCGGTGATCCCGCCAACCGTGCGTGCCGCGTCCTTGACCTGCTCGGGCGTCAGCAGCGGCGGGCCGAGGTGGGAGAAGATCCAGTCTTCGAGCTTGTCGGACGTGCCCTTGGACTTGGCCATGAGCACGGACGCCGCCGCCTCGCACGACGCGTTGTGGACCGTGGTGGGCACGCCGGGATTGCACTCCGGCTCGAGCGGATACTGCTTGACGATGTACTTCACCTGCCCGCTGGCGATGTACTTCGGCAGGATCTGTTTGTAGGCCTCGAACGTGAGCTTGCAGGCGGGACACTGATAGTCGTTGAACTTGACGATCAGCACCTTGGCCCCGTCGGCTGGCACCGGCACCTCGACCTTCGGCTGCACCTCCCACCACTGTGCAATCTTCGCCCGCTCGTCGTCGGTGACCTGCGGCAGCGGCGCGGCGGCCGCCGCCTGCCCGCTCGCCGCGGCCTCTCGCGGAAACACCGTGACGGCCATCACCGCTCCCGCGGCAAAGAGCAGCGCGACCACCAGCGCAACGGGACTGGACACGAGAGTACGGAGATCGCGGCGCGCGCGAGCAGGCAATGTCTTCATGGGAAACGTCGTCGCTCCACCGGAAATGAGGAAGATCGCAATCACCGCCACGTAGGTGATCGTGCAGAGAATGCAGAAAGTCCCGAGGACGAAATATGACGCCCAGCCGAGGTACAGAATGAACGCCAACCCGAGCGTGGAGAGCGCAAAGACGTAGCCCGGCGCGTTCTCGCGGGCGCCGGATCCGGCGCGTCCGGCCAGGCCGGCGAGCGCCAGGACCATCGCGAAGAACAGGACCCCGCCGGCAGCAACCGGCACACCCCAGACGCTGCCGTAGCGGCTCAAGTACGCCTGCGTGCAGTTCATCGTCGAGTTCACGTCGCAGAAGCTCGTGAACGAGGCGTCCGTCAGCAGTCGATAGTGGACGTAGCTCGAGGTCAGCGCGGCGCCGAGCCCCAGCGTGGCGAACCCGAGCAGCCAGAGACGTTGTGATCGTGTCATGCCTTGATCTTGCCCTGCCCGTGCCCTGTCACCGGGCGACGAAGCCCTTGATTTCCTGGCCCCCGTTCGGCGCGCCGATTTCCGGCATCCGGCCGTTGAAGGTTTCGACGTCTTCGTACACGACGAGGTCGGCGTTGGTGCCGAAGAACCGCACGCCCGTCGTGCCGGGAATCGCCGGATCGGCCGTGACCTGATAACTCTCGACCGGTGTCTCGCCGGTACAAGACTGCGCCGAATCGCTCACCTCGGTGCCCGCCATCCGAATCACGTAGCCGCTCTTGAGGATCTCGTCGGCTGAGGCGAGGTCCGGGCTGAGATACGGCGCCCCGCTCCCGGGATTCGGCCGGCCGAGGCTCGTCAGGTGGGGAGCAAACCGCTGGTTGCCGCACGTCGCCATGTAAGAGTACTGCGCCTGGTTGACGGCTGTGAGCGCGGCCACCGCCGCCGTTTCGCTCCCGCGAATCCTGGCGTAGCGGTAATTCGCCACCGCCAGCGACAGCAGCACGCCCAGGATTGTGATGACAATCAGGAGCTCGATGAGCGTGAATCCCCGCGCATCCCGCACGTGGCTAGCTTACCACCGGGGAGGCCGGTTTTGCCCCGGCTCGACTCCCGACTGGCGTCCTGACTCGCGACTCGCGACTGCCGACTGCGGACTACTGTATCGGCCGCCCCCCACCCCCAGGAGCCATCGCGGCCTCGGTTGGCGGCGCCCCCGTCGAGTCGAAGAAGATCACGCCGCGGCTGGAGGTGGCGAAACCCCGATGGCCAGTGAGGCCGATCGTGTTTGGCACGGCGGTCAAGTAGTAACCCACGTGCGATGGACTCCCGTTACAGTCCGCGGAGCCGGCGACTGCCGTACCGGGACCGAGCTCGATTTCGTAACCGCTCTTCTGCGACGGATCGTTGGCGAGGTCCGGAGAAATGAACCCGGTGGTGCTTCCTGGACACGAGAGCACCAGCACGGCCAACTGCGTCGCGTAGCTCCCGGCGGCGGCTGACGCGGCGTACGCCGATTCGGCCGTGTTGATGGCACGCATCGAGCCGATCGCCGAGACTTCGTTCGCGGTGATCCTCGTGCGAAGCAGGGTCGGGACAGCCAGGGTGGCGAGGATCCCGATAATCGCCACCACCGCGAGCAGCTCGATGAGCGTGAAGCCGGCCGAGGACTTGTTGGTGCGCTTGGGCACGTGCACATTCCTCATTGAAAGTTGTCTGCCTGGCGAGCCGTCGACCGGCCAAAAAAAGGGATGCCCGTTCGTCCGGGCATCCCTCTGATTGTCAACCGCGAGGCGTTACTGGATGGGCGTGCCGCCGCCGCCGGGAGCCATCTCGGCCTCCGTCGTCAGGGTGCCGTCAGCCTTGAAGAAGATCGTGCCCGCCGCATTGCTGGCAAATCCGCGGTTGCCGGTCGAACCGATGGTGACGGGTGCTGCGGTCGTGTAGTAGGCGGTGCGGCTCTGAACCGAGCCGTTGCAATCCAGCGCGACGTCAGCCGCGCCGGCACCGTCCACGACGACGATGGAGTATCCGCTCTTGACCGAAGGATCAACCGAGAGATCCGGCGAGATGAACCCCTGGGCCGACCCGGGGCACGCAGCCGCCAGCGTCGCGAGCAGGACCGCATAACCTCCGTTGCCCGCCGCCGACGAGTAGCTGGCCTGCGCGCTGTTGATGGCGCGGAGCGAGCCGATCGCCGAGGCCTCGTTACCGGACATACGGGCACGGAGCAGACCCGGCACCGCGATGGCCGCGATGATGCCGATAATCGCCACGACGATCAGCAGCTCGATAAGCGTGAAACCCTTCTGATTGCGAAGCACCTTCATTGTCGTCTCTCCTCAGTAGTCGAAGTTTGTGTGTGTTGGCCGCGGGGAATACCCGCGTCGGCTCCCGACTGGTCATTCCCAGCGGCCGACGGTCAGCCAATCAGCAACGCCAATGCCAGAGCGTCAAGACGTCGAACGAGTTCTGCTAAACTATTGAATATTAACGACTTGTTAATGATGATCCATCCTGATGTCGCCTCTGATTTTATGCCAATTTTTGGCGAACTGACAATTTCTGTCGCCGGCGGTTGTCAGAAAATGTCGGTCGGGGCAAGGAGGGCTCAAGGGCTCACGGCTCACGGCTCAGGCAAGAGCATTCCGATCCCAGTCGAGCGGCTGGGATCTGAATGTTTTCCTTGAGCCCTGAGCCTTGAGCCCTGAGCCCTATTTCAGATCGTACTTCTTCATGTAGTACCGGAACGACCGGAAGCTCATCCCGAGGAGCTCGGCGGCTTTGACCTTGACGCCGCCGGCGCGCTTGAGCGCCTCGGCGATGTACTCCCGCTCGATGTGCTGCACGTGCTGTTCGAGGTCGAAGCCGTTGTCGGGGAAATTCTCGGTCGGCACTGCCGCGGCGGCGGCCGCGGCTGCCGTCGCGCGCACCTGATCGGGAAGGCTCTCGACCAGAATCGAGGGCGTGCGCTCGAGGGCGACGGCGCGCTCGATGGCGTTCTCCAGCTCGCGGATGTTGCCCGGCCAGCCGTAGGCCTGCAGGCACGCGAGGGCGCCTCCCGAGATCCCGGTAATGGTCTTCGCCATCTCGGTGGCGAAGCGCACGACGAAGTGGTCCGCCAGCAGAGGAATGTCCTCCGTGCGCTCGCGCAGCGCCGGCAGCCGGATGGGAATGACGTTGATTCTGTAGAACAGGTCCTCGCGGAACGTCCCCTCCGCAACCATCTTCGACAGATCGCGGTTGGTGGCCGCGATGACGCGGATATCGGCCTCGACCTCCTCGGTACCCCCCAGCCGCCGGTACTTGCGTTCCTGCAGGACGCGCAGCAGCTTGACCTGGACGAGCGGACTCATCTCTCCGATCTCGTCGAGGAAGATCGACCCTTTCTCCGCGACTTCGATCAGCCCCTTCTTGTTGGTGTCGGCGCCGGTAAAGGAGCCCTTCATGTGGCCGAAGAGCTCGGAATCGAGGAGCGTCTCGGACAGCGCGCCGCAGTTGAGCGCGACGAACGGCCGCTCTTTCCTGAGCGAGTTGTAGTGGATGGCCCGCGCCGCGAGCTCCTTGCCGGTGCCCGACTCGCCGCTGATCAGCACGGTGCTGCCCGTCGGCGCGATCGTCTCGATCAGCTGGAACACGGCCAGCATCGCGTCGCTCCGACCGATGATGTTCGAGAACTTGTGGGAGCTCTGCAGCGCACGCTTGAGCATCACGTTCTCGCGCTGGAGGTGCTTCCGCTCGAGCTCCTTCCGGACCCGCAGACGCAGCTCGTTGGCGGCGCTCGGCGACTTGTGGACGTAGTCGGCCGCGCCCAGGCGCAGCGCCTCGACCGCCGTGTCCGTCGAGGCGAACGCGGTCATGACGATGCTGATGATCTCGGGGTCGATGTTCTTGGCCTCGCGCAGCACGTCGACGCCGCTCATCTGCGGCATGCGGATGTCGGTGATGAGGATGTCGACGCGCTGCTTCTTCAAGAGCTCGATCGCGCGCACCCCGTCGTCGGCCACCAGTACCTCGTAGCCGTCGCGCTTGAGCACGATCGACAGCAGCTCCCGCATCGAGCGCTCGTCGTCGACGACGAGCACGCGCGCGGGCGCCGTGGTGACGGGGTCAGTGACGGTGTCAGTTGGCATGATCGATTCCAGCTTTCAGCTTCCAGCTTCCAGTTCTCAGCTTTCAGCTCCTGGCTGCTCGCTGCTTTTCAATCCGCGTTTCTCGGTCGTCGTGGGGCTCTGTCTGCATTTCTCAATGCGCTTGGGGCCTCGCCTTCGCGACGCTTCGGCGGAGCGCGCCGTAGCCTTGGCGGAGGCGGCCCACCCCCCAAGCGCTCTCGCGCCGCGACTCCGCGCGGCGCTCGGGCCGCAGGCGCTGCCGACTCACCCCCAACGCAGGATTCCATCGACAGCTCGGCCGACCACTCAGGAGGCGTTTACCTCCTACCTCCTACCTCCTAGCTCCTACTCCTAGCTCCTAGCTCCTGTCTCCCGCCTTCTATCTCCTGCCCCGTCGCTGCCGGCAGCCTCACCGTGACCGTCGTGCCCTTGCCGCGGGCCGAGGTCATGACGAGCTCGCCGCCGTAGTCGCTGACGATGCGGTGGACGATCGAGAGGCCCAGCCCGGTCCCGCGCGCGAATCCCCCGTGGAACGGCTGCAGGATGCCGTCGAGCTCGGCGGGATCGATGCCTATTCCTTCGTCGGTGACGGCGATCGCGATCATGTCGGGCGTCCCCGGCGCGGGCTGCACGGAGGTCGCCGCAAGTGTCAGCGTCCCGCCTTCGGCCATCGCGCGGAGCCCATTGGTCGCGAGGTTCCAGACAATCTGCCGGATCTGGGCCTCGTCGGCGAGGCACCACACCGGGTCGGCCGGCACATCGCAGCGGACCGCGTGCGTCTCGAGCCGCTCTGGGCTGTTCTGGAGCAGCGTGGCGGCGTCGGTGACGATCTGCCGCACGTCGAGCCTGGCCGACGCGTTGCGTTGCGGCCGCGCGTAGGCGAGAAAGCTGCGAATCGTCTCGTTGAGCCGATCGGACTCGCGGAGCACGATGTCCATCAGCTGCGACTGCTCGTCGCTGAGCGGCAGCTCCTGTCGCAGGATCTGCAGCGATCCCGACATCGACGCCAGGGGGTTCCGAATCTCGTGCGCGATCCCCGCGGCCATCTCGCCGACCGCGGCCAGCCGCTGCTGGATGCGCGCTTCGCGCTCGTGCCGGCGGGCTTCCGTCACGTCCTGGAACGTGAAGACGAACCCGACCTCGCCCCGCGGCGTCCGCAGGATCGCGGTGCTGATGCCGAGCTCGATTTCGCGGCCGTCGCCGCACTTGAAGACGTACTCCACGCGCGGCAGCCGCGGGCGTCCCTCGCGCGACCCGAACAGCCCGGCAAACTCGGACGGCAGCTGGAGGATGTCGGCCGCGTGGCGGTGGAGGACCTGCGCCGCGGTCGCGGCGGTGATCCCCTCGGCCGCCTTGTTGAAGCTCAGAATCCGCCCGTCGATGTCGGTCGTCGCCAGGCCGCCGGTCAAGCTGCTGATCACGTGATCGCTGAACGCCTGCAGATCGGCCAGCTGATTCGACGTCTGCTCGAGCGCGGCGCCGGTGCGCCGGAGTCGCTCGGCCAGCCAACCGCTCAGCAGCGCGATGGCCAGGAACCCGAAGATGTTCAGAAAGACGATGAAGAGCGCCACCCGCTCCTGGGGCCGCGAATCGGCGCCGACGACCACCGGCAGCGCCGGCGTCCCGAAATACTGCGCGCTCGCCAGCCCGGCGTAGATGAGCGAGCTCAGCACGCCCACCATCATGCCGGTCCGTTGCGACTGAATGGTGCTCGCGGCGATGATCGGCAGCGTGTAGAGCGACGTGAAGTAGCTCGACACGCCGCCGGTCAGATAGACGAGCGCCGACACGATGACCGCGTCGCACGCCAGCTGCACGTCGACGAGCCACCGGTGCTCCTCGGCGTGCCGCAGAAGGAGGACGTACACAACCGTCAGCGCATAGGTCAGGCCGATGAGAAAGAAGAACGGATCGATCGGGAGCGATCCCGGCGCCTGAATCTGGATCAGAATCGCCGACCCGAGGAGCAGCGTCACGACCGCCGCGCGGCCGCCGATCAACCACAACAGTCGGCGTCTGAAATTCGGTGACATGTTTCAGGTTCAACGTTCAGGGTTCATGGTTCAGGGTTCATGGCTCAGGGTTCAGGGTCCGACCAGAACCTTGAACCGTGAACCAGGAACCTTGAACCAGTTATCCCGTCAGCTTGCTGATCAGGTCGAAGATCGGCATGTACATCGCGATGACGATACCGCCGACGACGACGCCCAGGAACGCGATCATGATCGGCTCGAGGAGCGTCAACATGCCGGCCACGGCCGAGTCGACCTCGTCCTCGTAGAAGTCCGCGATCTTCGACAGCATCGTGTCGAGGGCGCCGGTCGTCTCGCCGACGTTGATCATCTGGACGACCATCGACGGGAAGACGCCGGTCTCGCGGAGCGGGCCCGACACGGTCTCACCGCGCTCGATCCCGGTCCGCGTCGTCAGGATGGCCTTCTCGACGATCGCGTTGCCCGAGGTCCGGGCCGTAATGTCGAGGCCGTCGAGAATCGGCACGCCGGAGGACAGGAGTGTCGACAGCGTGCGGCAGAAGCGCGCGACCGAGACCTTGCGGATGATGTTGCCGAGCACGGGCAGTTTCAGCGTGATCGCGTCAATCACGAAGCGGCCGTTCTCGGTTTCGTAGTAGCGCTTGAACAGGTAGCCGATGATGCCGAGGGCGATGACAATCACCCAGCCCCAGGCGACAACGAAGTCGCTCGCGGCGATGACCACGCGGGTCGGCAGCGGCAGCTCCGCTCCGAGTCCAGAGAAGAGCGAGGCGAAGGTCGGGATGACCTTCCACAGGATGGCGCCGACGACCACCGCGGCGATCACGATGACCGCGACCGGATAGATCATCGCCGACTTCACTTCGCTCTTCAGCTTGACGTTCTTCTCGATGTAGACCGCGAGCCGCTTGAGAATCGTGTCGAGGATGCCGCCCGCCTCGCCGGCCGCAATCATGTTCGCGTAGAGCGCGTCGAACGTCTTCGGGTGCCGCTTCATGCTCTCGGCCAGCGCCGCGCCGCCCTCGACGTCCTCCCGCACCTTGAGGATGACCGCCGAAAAATTCTTGTGCGGCTCCTGCTTGCCGAGGATGTCCAGGCACTGCACGAGCGGCAGGCCGGCGTCGATCATGACCGAGAACTGGCGGGTGAAAATCGCCAGGTTCTTGGCCGGCACCGACTTGCCAGGCTTGGGCGCGCCCGGCTTGACCTCCTTGGCCTCGGCCTTGGCGGCGGCCGCCGCCTTGGCGGGATCGATCCGCGTCACCATGATCTGCTCGCGGCGCAGCGCCGATACCGCCGCATCCATGGTGTCGGCGATCCGCTCGCCCGTCACTGTCTGCCCCGTTCGCGTGCGACCCGAATAAGCAAATGTCGGCATAGATCCTCTGTTTCGCTGTCCGGCTTCAGGGCTCAAGGCTCAGGGCTCGGGCAAACCTTCGACCAATCCCTCGAAGCTCTTGCCTGAGCCTTGAGCCTTGAGTCCTATCTCGCCGTCGTCCGTGGCGGCATCCCCGCCTGGCGCAGGCCCGCGCCGGCCACGACCCCTGCGCCGCGGCTGATCATCTGTTCGAGCTCGTCTTTCTGCGACGAGGCGCTCATCGCCGTCTCGATCGTGATGAGCCGTTTCTGGTACAGCGTGACCAGGTTCTGGTTCATCGTCTGCATCCCGAGCTTCTCCTGCCCGGTCTGCATCGTCGAGTAGATCTGGTGCACCTTGTCGTCGCGGATCAGGTTCCGGATCGCCGGCGTCGGAATCATGATCTCGAGCGACACGACGCGCCCCTTGCCGTCGGCGCGGGGCAGCAGCGCCTGACAGACGATGCCCTCGAGCACCAGCGACAGCTGCGTCCGGATCTGGCCCTGCTGGTGCGCTGGAAAGACGTCGATGATGCGGTTGATCGTCTGCGCCGCCGAGTTCGTGTGCAACGTCGCGAACGTCAAGTGCCCCGTCTCGGCGATGCGCAGCGCCGACTCGATCGTTTCGAGATCGCGCATCTCGCCGATGAGCACGATGTCGGGGTCTTCGCGCAGGGCGGCGCGCAGCGCGTGCGCGAAGCCGAGCGTATCGGCGTGGACCTCGCGCTGGTTCACGAGGCATCCCTTGTGCTGATGGATGTACTCGATGGGATCTTCGATGGTGATGATGTGCTCGCGCCGCTCGGTGTTGATCTTGTCGATCATCGCCGCAAGCGTCGTCGACTTGCCGCTTCCGGTCGGGCCCGTGACCAGAACCAGCCCGCGAGGCCGCTCGGAGAGGTTGCCGATGACCGCCGGCAGACCGAGCTCGTTGAACGGCTTGATGGTCTCGGGAATGACGCGGTAGACCGCGGCGACGGCGCCCCGCTGGTTGAAGACGTTGCAGCGGAACCGCGCCACGCCCCGGATGCCGAACGAGAAGTCGAGC
Organism: uncultured Acidobacteriota bacterium; assembly: GCA_963776315.1. Lineage (GTDB taxonomy): Bacteria > Acidobacteriota > Vicinamibacteria > Vicinamibacterales > 2-12-FULL-66-21 > DATBJJ01. The sequence continues at coordinate 56,592 of CAVZMJ010000012.1, read as the reverse complement.
TCGAGCGTCTCCTCGAACCGCTTCTTCTGCGCGTCGGTCAAGACGCTATAGGCCAGCGTCTTGGTGTCGGCGGCGCCGAGCGGCGGCAGGTCGAGGACCTGCAGCTTCCCGTGCACGCGGATCTGCGGCGGCGTCTGCGTCGTCAGGTGCAGGTCGGACCCTTCGTTGTCGACGAGGGTCTGCAACAGTTCGGGTAGTGTAGCCATCAGCTATCAGCTCTCAGCTTTCAGCTCAGAAAAGCCCTCAGCCCTGCTATCAGCTGTCAGCTCTCAGCCGGAGTGTGCAGAACACAGTCAGACGACTGTGTTCTGCGAGCACTTGGCTGAGAGCTGACAGCTGAAAGCTGTGAACTGAAAGCTATTTAACCGTCTCCCTCGCCACTTCCTCGATCGTCGTGACGCCTTCCATGACCTTCCGCAGACCGCTGCGGCGGAGCGTGATCATGCCCTCCTCGACCGCCTTGCGTTTCAGCTCGAGCCCCGATGCGCCGACGAGGATGAGCTCGCGCAGCTCCTCGCTGATCTCCATGACCTCGTAGAGACCGACGCGTCCCTTGTACCCGGTCTGGTTGCAAATCTCGCAGCCGGTGCCGCGCTTGGGTACGACTTGCTGGGCCTCGTCCGGCGTGAAGCCGGCCTCGACGAGCGCCTGCGGCGGCGTCGGGTGATCGGCTTTGCAGGCGGCGCAGACGCGCCGCACCAGGCGCTGGGCGCAAATCAGGTTGACCGAGCTCGCGACGAGGAACGGCTCGATGCCCATGTTCATCAACCGGTTGATCGTGCTCGGCGCATCGTTGGTGTGCAGCGTCGAGAGGACGAGGTGCCCGGTGAGCGCGGCCTTGACCGCGATCTCGGCGGTCTCGAAGTCCCGGATTTCGCCGACGAGGATGATGTTGGGGTCCTGGCGCAGGAACGACCGCAGGGCCGCCGCGAAGTTCAGGCCGATGTTCTCGCGGACCTGGACCTGGTTGACGCCGACCAGGTTGAACTCGACGGGATCCTCGGCCGTCATGATGTTGGTCTCGCTCGTGTTGACCTTCGAGATGGACGAATAGAGCGTGTTCGTCTTTCCGCTGCCGGTCGGACCGGTGACGAGCACCATGCCCCACGGCTTGGCAATGGCCACCTCGAGCTTGCTCAACGACTCGGACTCGAAGCCGAGCTTCGTCATGTCGAGCATCAGCTTGTCCTTGTCGAGCAGACGCATGACGATCTTCTCGCCGAAGAGCGTCGGGAGGCACGACACGCGGAAGTCGATCTCCTTGAGCGCGCCGTCGACGGCGAACCGGATCTTGATGCGGCCGTCCTGCGGCAGCCGCTTCTCGGCGATATCCAGCTTCGCCATGATCTTGAGGCGCGACGTAATCGCGTCGCGGAACTTCATCGGCGGCGCCATGACGTTGTAGAGGATGCCGTCGATGCGGAACCGGACGCGGAACTCCTTCTCGTAGGGCTCGATGTGGATGTCGCTCGCGCCCTTCTGGATCGCCGACATCAGCATGAGGTTCACGAGCCGGATGACCGGCGCTTCGCCGCCCTGCCGCTCGAGCGACGCGACGTCGATTTGTTCGAGCTCTTCGAGCAGCTCGACGTCGTCGTCCACGACGGCCGCGGTCGTTTCCTCGAGCGCCTTGGTGACGAGCTCGAGGGTCGCGGCGCTCGTGAGGCTCGCCTGCTGCGGCGGCGCCTGCTTGGCTTTTTCCGGCTTCTTTTCGGCCGGCTTCTGCGCCGCTTTGGGGGCAGCCGATGCCGCCGGGTAGTAGCGCTTGATGGCGTCCGTCACGGCCGTTTCCGACGCGACCACCGGCTCGACGTTGTAGCCCGTCATGAACTTGATGTCGTCCATGGCGAACACGTTCGTGGGATCGGTGATGGCAATCGTGAGGGTCGCGCCGGACCGGCTCAACGGAACGATCTGATACTTCTGCGCCGTGTCGGGCGGGATCAGCTTGATGACCGACTGGTCGATCTCGAACTGCGTCAGGTTGATCGAGGGCACGCCGTACTGCTTGCTGAGCAGCGACGTTATCTCTTCGTCGGTGACGAAACCGAGCTTGACGAGATTCAAGCCGAGCTTCCCGCCATTGGCCTTCTGATAGTTCAGCGCCTCCTGCAACTGGGCAGGAGTGATGCGCTTTTCCTTCAGAAGCAGGTCGCCGATACGGACGGCCATCGTTAAAACTCAGAATCGCTTGAAGTTGGCTGCGCAGATCGCGACCTTGAGGCCGGACCACGTCAGTCGGCGAGGGAGAACCAGCTGGGGGAGGTGAATAGTGTACATGGTTGACACTTTTTGTCAAGTCTAGCAGACAAAAAAGACTTCCAAATGACACGAACGGACATTCGGCGGGTCGAAACCACAGAATTCGGCGCCGCGACCCGCCCGTCAAACTCAGGCGTTCTGGTTGACGCGTACGGATCTGTAGCTGGGGCCACCGCCTCAGGCGGGCTTTTATCAGTGGCAGGTGGGGCGGGGTCAAGGGGCGGCTCGAGGATGTAGGCTCTAGGCTTTGGGCTTCAGGCTCTAGGCAAATCCTCGAGTGAATGCTCGAAGATCTTGCGAGAGCCTAAAGCCTAGAGCCAAGAGCCGATCCGTCAATACACCAGCCGAGCGGCGATACCCCATCCCCGATCGCCCGCCCGGGAGCCGAGCGTCATCTGAGCGTCGACGAGCAGCGACCGGAACGTCGCGACGCTCGTGCCGAGGCTGTAGACGGGAGCGTGGCCGCCCGGCTCGTCGCCCAGGGTGTTGAAGCGGAAGCCGCTGCGCACCGCCACGCGCTTGAGGAGTTTGGCCTCCGCCCCGGCCGCGAGGTCGCGGACTTCCCCGAGCGACCCGTCGGCTCGCTCCACGTCGAGGTCGGCGGCGACTATCAGCCCCGGCACGCCGACATAGGCAATCCCAGCCCTCGTCTGCCTTTTCAGCGTCAGGATCTCGCCACTGGCGGTAGAAAAATCAGGTTCCGCGACGCTACGGACCGTCAGGCCCGCCCTGACCGTCCCCAGAGTCGCCATGACCCCGATGTCCGCGTCGAACTTGTTGGTCGACTTGTCCGGGAGTTCATCCGTGCCGTCAAGGAGATCATCGCGGTCCCCGTCGGGCACGAGACCGCTGGCCGCGTAGCCTCGCACCCATTTCAGCGTCGCCCCGACGGCAATCCGCTCGGTCAGGGATTGCACGAGCGTCACGCCGGTGTGATGGGTCGTCAGCCGGTCCAGCCGGACCGTCTGCGGAACCGTCGTTGGCGTCAGGGTACTCGCGTTGAGCCTGTAGTAGGACACACCAACGGGCAACGTCGTGAGCGAGATGAGGCTCGCGGAGCGCTTCCCCGCCTGGCTGATGTCCTCTGGCTCGGCCTGCCCCTCGTTGTTGTCGAGAACCACGCTGAAATACGAGCCGCCGAGCGCGACACCTGCCGGGTTCCAGTAGACGGCGCTCGCGTCGTCGGCGACCGCCACAAACGCTCCGCCCATTCCCGCGGCCCTGGTGCCCAGCGCCTCAAAGCTTTGCGCCGACGCCCGAACCGGCGTCAGGTGCAGCCATAATGATTGCGAGTACGGCGCCCGTCAGCGATCTGCCCATCCTCGCCAGCTTAGCGTACGGAGAGGAGCCGCTTTCGCGCGTGGACACGGGTTGCGGGCGCCAGCTGGTCCGTGCGCTTGGACCGGTCACGTCGCCGGTCCCTAAGCCACAGACCGCATTGAGGTTCCGCTCGCTGAAATGGCGAAACCTCGCGAGCACTTCTATCGTATTCTCCTGCAGTAAAATCACACGGTACCCCTGGCTGGCTGGAGTGCCGCCCAGGTTTTGCGTCCCCCACACTTATGACCAACCCAACGACTGACGCCGGGGCGACTGTCGCCCCCATGGGCCTCCTGTCTCGGTTCGTCGGCGTGATCACGTCGCCCAAGGCGACCTTCCAGGCCGTCGTGGCGCATCCGAAATGGTTCGGCATGCTCGCACTCGTGACGATCGTCGTCGCCGTGTGCGTCAGCCTCCCGATGACGACCGAGGCCGGGCGTCAGGCCGCTCTGGACAACAACGTCCGGCAGATGGAGAACTTCGGGATGCAAGTCAACGACGAGATGTACGCCAACATGGCGAAGGGCATGCGCTTCGCGGTGTATCAGACGTTCTTCAGCGTCCTCGTCGCCGGCCCGATCATCACCGTCATCATCGCGGGCATTCTGTTCGGCGTGTTTGCAGTGACCGGCGGCCAGGCGACGTTCAAACAGCTGTTCGCGGTCTACGTGCATTCGACCGCCCTCTCTGCCGTGGGACAGCTTTTCACGGGCCCGCTGAACTACTTCCGCGGCTCGATGTCGAGCGCGACCAACCTTGCGGTCGTGCTGCCGATGATCGATGAACATTCGTTCCTTGGCAGACTGTTGGGAATGATCGACATCTTCCTGGTCTGGTGGCTGGTGCTGCTGGCGATCGGCCTGGGCGTGTTGTACCGGCGGCGGACGCAGCCCATCGCGATCGGCCTTTTCGCCGTCTACGCCGTGATCATCCTCGCGGCGGCGGCGGTCATGAGTGCTTTTGGGAGAACGAATTGACGAGGAACAAGAAGATTCTCATCGGCGTCGGCGTCGCGATCGCACTCGGAGGCATCGCGTTCGCCAATTTCCGGTTCAAGCGGACTGAAGGCGTCACGGTCAACGTCGAGGCAATCAAGAAGCACAACCTCGAGGCCATCGTGTCGGCGTCGGGCAAGATCCAGCCGAAGCGGTTCGTGAACATCAGCGCCGACACGATGGGCCGCGTGACCCAGCTGGCGGTCAACGAAGGCGACCGCGTCAAGAAGGACCAGTTCCTGATGCAGGTCGACCCGAGGAACCTGAAGAGCGCGGTGACGCGCACGCAGGCCTCGCTCGAGGCGGCACGCTCCACGACCCAGCAGCTCCAGCTGTCGATCGAGAGCGCCAAGACGGCGGTGAAGCAGGCCGAAGACAACCTCAACCGGCAGCAGCAACTCTGGAAGGGCGGGCTGACGACTCGCGAGACGCTCGACCGCGCCGAGAACGACCTCAAGATGCGCCAGTCCGAGCTGCGCACCCAGGAGCAGCAGATTCTGACTCAGCGCCTGCGGATGCAACAGGAAGAGGCCAGCCTCGAGACCGATCGCTACAACCTGAGCAAGGTGCGCATCGAGTCGCCGATCAACGGCATCGTCACGCGCCGGAACATCGAAGAAGGCGAGATGGTCGTCATCGGCACGATGAACAACGCCGGCACGGTGCTGCTGACGATCGCCGACATGTCGGTCATCGAGGCGGAAGTCGATGTCGACGAGACCGACATTCCCGGAGTCAAGCTCGGCCAGATCACGAAGATCACGATCGACGCGTTCCCCGACAAGACGTTCACCGGGAAGGTCACCGAGATCGGCAACAGTCCGATTCAGACGACGGGCGGAGCGGCGGCGCAGGCGACGAACTTCAAGGTGGTCGTCACGCTCGACACCGAGATTCCCGAAGTGCGTCCCGGTTTCACGTGCACCGCCGAGATTACGACGGCGACGCGGAGCGACGTGCTCGCGATTCCGATCCAGGCGACGACGGTCCGCGAGATGGTCGTCGACGACAAGGGCGAGATCGTGCGGGCGCCGGAAACCGACGGCAAGCGGCCGCGGCCGTCGTCGGGCGGCGTCCAGGCGGCGGAGCTCAAGCCCGGTCAGAGCCGCAAGGAGCTCGAGGGCGTGTTCCTGGTGCGGGACGGCAAGGCCGTCTTCACGCCGATCAAGACCGGCATCGCCGGCGACAAGTACTTCGAGTCGCTCGGCGCCCTGAAAGAGGGCGACAGCGTGATCATCGGGCCGTTCAGCTCAGTCCGAGAACTGACGGACGGCGCAGCCGTGAAGGTCGAACAGCCGGCCACGCGCCGCCCCGGCGCCGCGTCATGAACCCCGAACCCTGAACCCTGAACCCTGAACGCTGAACGATGAACCAGTTCCTGGAAGCCGCCGGGATTGCGCTCAACGCGATCTGGAGCAACAAGCTCCGATCGCTGCTGACGGTCCTCGGCAACATCGTCGCCGTCACGTCGATCATCGCCGTGGTGTCGCTCATCCAGGGCATGAACGGCTATGTCACCGATACGATCGTCTCGGGCGTCGGCGCCGACAGCTTCACGATCCAGCGTCAGCCCGCGGTGCGCTCGCAGGAGGACGAAGACCGCGTCCGCAGTTTCCCGCGTATCACCATGGACGACGCCAAGGCGGTGCGCGCGTTCAGCGATAACATCACGGCCGTCGCCGCGCAGGGCAACGCCAGCGCGCGGGTCATCTACGGTGAGGAGTCGCTCGAATCCATTCAGGTGCGCGGCGTGTCGAAGGACTATCTGTTCTTCCAGACCTTCGACGCCGAATTCGGGCGCCTCATCAGCTCGAGCGAGATCGATCGCAACCAGCAGGTCACCGTGCTCGGCGCCAAGACGGCCGAGCGGCTGTTCGGCCAGCTCCAGCCCATCGACAAGGTCATCCGGATCGGCGGCCTGAACTTCCGCGTCGTCGGCGTCAGCGAAAAGAAAGGCTCCTTCTTCGGCCAGTCGCAGGACGAGTTCGCCCTCATTCCGCTGGGCGTGTTCCGGAAGATGTTCGGGTCGCGCCCGAACATCCAGCTGCTGGTCAAGCCGCGGACGCCCGATCTCGTCCAGCCGGCCATGGACGATGCGACGGTGGCGCTCAGGATCGAGCGGCGGCTGAAGCCGAAGGAACGCGACAACTTCGGGATGTTCACGTCGGAAACGCTGCTCGCCATCTACCGGCAGGCGACCGCCGGTATCTTCGCCATTCTCGTCGGCGTCGTCGCCATGTCGCTCGTCGTCGGCGGCATCGTGATCATGAACATCATGCTGATGGTGGTCAGCGAGCGCACGCGCGAGATCGGCCTGCGCAAGGCGCTCGGCGCGCGACGGCGCGACATCATCTGGCAGATCCTGACCGAGTCGGTCACGCTGTCGACGTTTGGCGGCATGGTCGGCACGCTGCTCGGGTTCGGGCTGGCGCTCCTCATCGCGGCGCTCACGCCTCTGCCCGCCGCCGTCGAGATGTGGTCGGTCGCGCTGGGCATCGGCATCACCGCCGTGGTCGGCCTGTTCTTCGGATTGTATCCGGCGATCCGCGCCTCGCGCCTGGATCCCATCGAAGCGCTGCGCCGGGAGTAACACTGTCATGGCAACTCTCCGCTCCGGCCTCCTGCGTGAAATCGTCGGCATGTCGCTCGACACGCTGCGCACGAGCAAGATGCGGTCGGCGCTCACGGTGCTCGGCGTCGTCATCGGGATCACTTCGATCGTCGGCATGACGTCGCTCATCCGCGGCTTCGACAAGTCGCTGCGCGATGCGATCAGCCAGATGGGGCCGAATACGATTGTCGTGCAGAAATTCAGTGGTCTGAGCTTTGCCGCGGGCAAGACGTTCCTGGAAGTGATCAAGCGCCCGAACCTGACCCGCGAGGATGCGGTGGCCATCGCTCGCGATTCGCCGTCGGTCGCCATGATCGACGTCTGGCTCGGCGCGATGGGCAACAGCCAGTCGCGCATCTACTACGGGAGCACGCGAACCCGGCAGATGCCGATTCTCGGCGCCACCGAGAATTTCGCCGCGGTCAATTTTGCCAAGCTGGAGCTCGGCCGGTTCTTCCTCCCGTCCGAGATCGATCACCGCCGCCAGGTCGTGGTCCTCGGCCAGTCGCCCGGCGCGGCACTTTTTCCCAACATCGATCCGATCGGCAAGAAGGTGCGCATCGGACAGAACGAGTTCACGGTGATCGGCGTCCTCGGCAAGCGTCCGACGCCGGGCGGGTTCTCGCTCGGGGCCGACGACTTCGCCGTCATCCCGTTCACCGCGCACGAGAAGTTCTATGGCAAGGTGCTCAAGGCCTCCGGCTACACCGGCGGCCAAATCACTCCCAACTCGTTCAGGACCGCGATGATTGCCGTCATCCCCCGCGAGGGCATGCGCGAGCAGGCGCTGCGCGACGTCGAAGCCATCATGCGCATCCGACACAACCTCCGGCTCGAGGAGCAGAACGACTTCGAGCTCGCGACCCAGGACGCCGCGCTCAAGGTGTGGGATCAGTTCAGTCAGGCCACGTTTCTCGCGCTGGTCGTCATCAGCTCGATCGCGCTGATGGTCGGCGGCATCGGGGTCATGGCGATCATGATGATCTCGGTCACCGAGCGCACGCGCGAGATCGGCGTGCGCAAGGCCCTCGGCGCGCGGCGCCGCGAGATCCTCTGGCAGTTCCTCATCGAGGCCGCGTTCCTGACCTCGGCCGGGGGGATCATCGGCATCATCTGCGGCAGCGGGATCGGTCTGCTCGTGCACTGGCTGTCAGGCTTCCCCGTGTCCCTGCCCTGGTGGTCCTTCGCGCTCGGCATCGGCTTTTCTGCCAGCGTCGGCATCTTCTTCGGCCTCTTTCCCGCTATCAAGGCCTCTCGGCTCGACCCGATCGAAGCGCTGAGATACGAGTAAGCTTTCAGCTGTCAGCTGTCAGCTCTCAGCTTTCAGCTTTCAGCTCAGACCCTACACACCCTCAGTCGCTGGGCTGGGCTCTGATGCTCTTGCTGAGAGCTGACAGCTGAGAGCTATCACCCTTCAAATCAGCTACACTCTCGACCGTATGGCTGCCATGCGTTCGGGCCTGCTGGGTGAAATCGTGGGCATGTCGATCGACACGCTCCGGACGAGCAAGATGCGCTCGGCGCTCACGGTACTCGGCGTCGTCATCGGCATCACGTCGATCGTCGGCATGACGTCGCTCATCCGCGGGTTCGATCAGTCGCTCCGCGACTCGATCGGTCAGATGGGTCCGAATACGATCTTCGTGCAAAAGATGGGCGCGCTGAGCTTCGGCGCGGGCAAGACGTTCCTCGAGCTGATCAAGCGGCCGAACCTGACCCGCGAGGACGCAGTGGCGATCGCGCGCGAGTCTCCGTCGATCGCCCTGATGGACGTGTGGCTCGGCGCGACGGGCAACTCGCGGGCGCGCGTGTACTACGGAAGTTCGCGAACCACGCAGCTGACAATTTTCGGGGCCACCGAAAACTTCGCCGCCGTCAACTTCGCGAAGCTGGAGCTCGGCCGGTTCTTCATCCCGGCCGAAGTCGATCACCGGCGCCAGGTGGTCGTGCTCGGCCAGACGCCAGCCACCTCCCTCTTCCCCAACATAGACCCGATTGGCAAGAAGGTACGCATCGGGCCAAACGAGTTCACCGTGATCGGCGTGCTCGGCAAGCGTCCGTCGCCTGGCGGCTTCTCCCTCGGCGCTGACGATTTCGTCGTGATCCCGTTCACCGCCCACGAGAAGTTCTACGGCCGCGTCCTCAAGGCCTCCGGCTACAGCGGCGGCAACCTCACACCGAACTCGTTCCGGACCGCCATGATCATCATCATCCCCCGCGACGGCATGCGCGAGCAGGCCCTGCGGGAAGCGGAAGCGATCATGCGCATCCGCCACAGCCTGCGCCTCGAGGAACCGAACGACTTCGATCTCGCGACGCAGGACGCGGCACTGAAGGTGTGGGACCAGTTCAGCCAGGCCACGTTCCTCGCGCTCGTCGTCATCAGCTCGATCGCGCTGATGGTCGGCGGCATCGGGGTCATGGCAATCATGATGATCTCGGTCACCGAGCGGACGCGTGAGATCGGCGTCCGCAAGGCCCTCGGCGCGCGGCGGCGCGAGATCCTCTGGCAGTTCCTCATCGAGGCCGCGTTCCTGACCTCGGCGGGCGGCGTTATCGGCATCATCTGCGGCAGCGGCATCGGCCTCCTCGTCCACTGGCTGTCGGGCTTCCCCGTCTCCCTGCCCTGGTGGTCCTTCGCCCTCGGCATCGGCTTCTCGGCCAGCGTCGGCATCTTCTTCGGCCTCTTCCCCGCCATCAAGGCGTCACGGCTGGATCCGATCGAAGCGCTACGGTACGAGTAGCTCTCAGCTTTCAGCTTTCAGCTTCCAGCTTCCAGCTTCCAGCTCCCAGCTCCCAGCTTCCGGCTTCCAGCTTCCTGCTTCCTGCTTTCGGCAGAGCTCGCATTGTCCTTGCATCCGCGAAGCTGGTTGTTGGAGGGATCAATGCAGGACTACAGAAAGCTCCGCGTGTGGCAGAAAGCGCACGAATTGACGTTGGGCACGTACGCAGCCTCTGCGTACCTGGACAAACCCACCGCCTGGCCCTTGCGTCACCAGATGCTGCGGGCGAGCATCTCGGTGCCCTCCAACATTGCCGAAGGCGCGGGCCGCCGCTCCGATCCCGACTTCCGGCGATTTCTGGGACACTCCTTGGGTTCCCTTAACGAAGTTGAGTATGATTTGCTTCTTGCACGGGATCTGGGATTCCTGCCGGCTGCTGAGCACTCCCGGCTCTCGGCTCAATTGGAAGAGGTCAGACGAATGCTGAGCGGCCTGATGGCCAGCTTAGAGGGTTAAATCGTTTCGGGCTGGCAGCTGGAAGCCGGAAGCTGGCAGCTTCGGAGGCCACCTCCCATGAAAGTCTACGACGCCCAGACCCTGAGAAATGTCGCGTTGGTCGGCCATAGCGGCGCCGGCAAGACGCAGCTGCTCTCCGCACTGCTGTTCGATGCCGGCGCTGTCAACCGCCTCGGCCGCGTCGACGAAGGCACCACGGTCACCGACTACGACGAAGAAGAAATCGCCCGCAAGCACACGCTCTCCGCCAGCCTCGCCTACGTGGAGTGGAACCGCAGCAAGATCAATTTCATCGACACGCCAGGAATGGCGAACTTCCTGAGCGACGCGCGAGCCGCGCTGCGCGTTTCGGATGCAGCGCTCGTGGTCGTCGACGCGGTGTCCGGCGTGCAGGTGTCGACCGAGAAGGTCTGGAGCATCGCCGTCGAGATGGACGCACCCCGCCTCGTCGTGCTCAACCGGCTGGACCGCGAGCGCGCGAGCCTGGGCCGCGCGCTCGACTCGCTGCGCGCGGTCTTCGGCCGCACCGTGATCCCCATTCAGATTCCGATCGGCGAGGAGAAGGACTTCCGCGGCGTCGTCGATCTCGTCGCGATGAAGGGCTGGACGTTCGCGACCGACGCGAGCGGCAAGCCGTCGGAGGGTTCGATCCCGGGGAATCTCGAATCCGCGGCGCAGGCGGCGCGCGACGCGCTCATCGAAATGGTCGCGGAAGCCGACGATGGGCTGATGGAGAAGTTCTTCGAGTCCGGAACGCTCACGCAGGACGAGCTCATCGAGGGCCTCAAGCGCGGCGTGGCCGCCGGACGCATCTGTCCCCTCGTGTGCACGTCTGCCACGGCGAACATCGGCATGCAGCCGCTCCTCGATGCCATCGTCAACTACGTGCCCTCTCCGGCCGAGCGGCCATTCACGGCCACGTCGAAGGGATCGGAGGACAGCGTCGCCGTGAAGGCCGCCGATACCTCACCGGCCGCCGTGTTCGTCTGGAAGACCGTCGCCGACCCGTTCGCCGGGCGGATCACGATGTTCCGCGTCATCTCGGGCACCGTGAAGGCGGACTCGACCGTGCAGAACATCACCCGGGAAACACCCGAACGATTCGGCCATCTGACGCTGCTGCAGGGAAAAACGGCCACGAACGTGCCGGAAATCCGGGCGGGCGATCTCGGGGCGGTGGCGAAGCTCAAGGACACGCTCACCAGCGATCTGCTTGGCGACAAGGCGACCGCATTCAGGGTGCTGCCCATCAAGTTCCCCGAGCCGGTGATCTCGTACGCCATCGAGCCCAAGACGCGCGGCGACGAGGAGAAGATCAGCACGGCGCTTCACCGCCTGCAGGAGGAAGACCCGAGCATCAGCTACAACCGCGAGGCAGAGACGAAGCAGCTGCTGCTCGCCGGCCAGGGCCAGTCACACATCGAGGTCACCGTCGCGAAACTGAAGCGCCGCTTCGGCGTCGATGTCAACCTCAAGATCCCGCGCATCCCGTATCGCGAGACGATCACCGCGTCGACCGAGGCGCACGGGCGCCACAAGAAACAGACCGGCGGCCACGGGCAATTCGGGGATTGCAAGGTCAGGTTCGATCCGCTCCCGCGCGGCAGCGATTTCGAGTTCGTCGACGACATCTTCGGCGGCTCGATCCCGAGGCAGTTCGTTCCCGCCGTCGAGAAGGGCCTGCAGGACGCGCGGCTCCGGGGCTTCCTGGCCGGTTACCCGATGGTCGATTTCCGCGCCACGGTCTTCGACGGGTCGTACCACCAGGTCGACTCGAACGAGCTGTCGTTCAAGATGGCGGCGTTGCTCGCCTTCAAAGACGGCATGTCGCGCGCGCGCCCGACGCTGCTCGAGCCGGTGATGGACGTGGAGGTGTATGCGCCGAGCGACTACGCGGGCGACCTGATGGGAGATCTGAACAGCCGGAGAGGCCGAATCGGCGGGATGGACACGCGCGGGGTCTCGACAGTCATCCGCGCGAAGGTCCCCATGGCCGAGATGCTGACCTACGAGCAGCACCTCACGTCAGCCACGGGCGGACGAGGCTCCTACCACATGGAGTTCTCACACTACGAAGAGGTGCCCTCGCACCTGCACGGCAAGATCATTACTGCCGCGAAAGCGGAGCGGGGACAGGAAGCGGTGGAAGAAGTGTGAATGCTGAGTGCTGACTGCTGAAGTTAAGGCTGAAGGTTGAACTTCGACGTTCGAGCGTTCTTCCTCAGCCTTCAGCCTTCAGCCATTAGCCGCATTCCTAGCGCCGCCCGCCTTTCGCGGCGCGGCCGTCGTCTTTGCCTTGCCGCGCGTGTCGGACTTGGCGGACTTGCTCTTCGTGCGGGCTGGCTTGGCTTTCTTCGTTTCCGTCTCCGCCGATTCGCCGTCGCCGGCGTCGGCCTTCTTGCCTCGCAGCCGTGCGGCGGCCGCACGCAGACGTCCACCGACGCCCGTGGGCTTCTTCACTTCAGCCTTCTCGCCCTTGTCCGCCGCGTTCGGATCGTACTCGCTGCCGACGAGCTCTATCTGCGCCACCTCGGCGCTGTCGCCGCGGCGGTAGCCGAGCCGGAGGATCCGCGTGTATCCGCCGGGCCTCGCCTCGAAGCGCGGGGCGATGCTGTCGAACAGCTTGCTCACCACGTCGCGATCCTGGATGTCGCGGAGCACGAGCCGGCGCGCGTGGAGCGTGCGCGCGCTCGCCGCATTGTCAGCGCCGGCCGCCAGGCCCCGCTTGGCGATCGTGATGATCCGCTCGACGAAGGGACGCAGTTCCTTCGCCTTGGGCATCGTCGTCTCGATGTGCTCGTACTTGAGCAGCGCCGACGCCTGGTTGCGCAGCATGGCGATGCGGTGCTCGGTGACCCGCCCCAGCTTGCGGTGACTGACTCGGTGACGCATGATTCTGATCCTTGTGGCTCGAGGCGTCCAGGCGCTCAAGGCGCCAGGCAAGAGCTTCGACTGGCTCGACTGGCAAGATTGTGCCTGACCACTGCGACTCCCGATCCCCGAGCCGACTGCCGACTGCCCTACTCCTGCGATTGTGCCGTCGGCTGGTCGAGCCGCATGCCGAGGCTCAGGCCCATCCCGGACAGAATCTCTTTGATCTCGTTGAGAGACTTCCGGCCGAAGTTCTTCGTCTTGAGCATCTCGCCTTCGGTCTTCTGCACGAGCTCGCGAATCGTCCGGATGTTCGCGTTCTTCAGGCAGTTGTACGAGCGCACCGAGAGCTCGAGCTCCTCGACGCTCTTGTCGAGGTTCTCGTTGAGCGGCCGGACGCCCGTCTCCGACGACAGGTCCTGCTGCAGGTCGCCGGCATCCTCGAGGTTGATGAAGATGTTCAGGTGATCGCGGATCAGCTTGGCCGAGAGCGACACGGCGTCGCGCGGCGTCACCGACCCGTTGGTCCACACATCGACCGTCAGCTTGTCGTAGTCGGTCGCCTGGCCGATGCGCGCCGCCTCGACGAGGTAGTTCACCTTCTTGATCGGCGAGTGCACCGAGTCGATCGGGATCCAGCCGATGCCGAGATCCTCGTCGAAGTTCTTGTCCGCGGCGACGTAACCGCGGCCGCGCTTGATCCGCATCTCCATGTGGAGCTTGCCGCCGTCGGCCACCGTCGCGATGTGCGCGTCGGGCTCCAGGATTTCGATGTCGGCATCGCCTTCGATATCGCGCGCCTTCACCTCACCGGACTTGTCGACGCGCAGATAGAGCGTCTTGGTCGTGTCGACGTGCATCTTGAGCGGAATCTGCTTCAGGTTCAGGATGATGTCGGTCGCATCCTCGACCACGCCCGGGATCGGCGAGAACTCGTGGAGCACACCGTCAATCTTGACCGCGGTGACGGCCGCGCCGTCGATCGACGACAGCAGCACGCGCCGCATCGCGTTGCCGATGGTGGTGCCGAATCCGCGCTCGAACGGCTGCGCGTAGAACCGTCCGAACCTGTCGGTGAGCGTCTCGCGTTCGAACTCGAGCCGCTTGGGTCGCTGAAAACCTTTCCAGAGCATGTGCCTTGCTTCCTTTCAATCGAACGCCCGTGGTTGAGCGCCCGCCGGATCTGCGTTGAGCCCCCTGCCTCCCACCGCAGATCCGGGAAGGCTGCGGGCAGAGGGCGAGCTGTCAGCTCTCAGCTCCAGCCGTCAGCTGAGAGCTTTCAGATCTCAATCGCTCGACTGAGATCGGCATGCTCTTAGCTGACAGCTGACAGCTGAGAGCTGGACGCTATTTCGAATACAACTCGACGATGAGCTGCTCCTGCACCGGCAGGTTGATCTGCTCACGCGTCGGGAGCGATGCGATGCGGCCGGTCAGGTCGCCGGGATTGAACGACAGCCATTCGGGGATGCCGCGGCCCTTGACCTCTTCCATCGCGTGCTTGATGGCGGCGTTCTCGGCGCTCGTGCCGCGCACCGTCACGAGGTCGCCCGCCTTGAGCGAGTACGACGGCACGTCGACCTTACGCCCGTTCACCGTGAAGTGCCCGTGCCGGACCAGCTGCCGCGCCTGCGCGCGCGAGGTGGCCAGACCCAGGCGGTAGATCACGTTGTCGAGACGGCGTTCGAGCAGCTGCAGCAGCGTCTCGCCGGTGATGCCGCGTGTGCGATCGGCCATCTCGAAGTAGCGCCTGAATTGGTTCTCGAGCACCCCGTAGATGCGCTTGACCTTCTGCTTCTCGCGCAGCTGCAGGCCGTAGCCGACGAGCTTCGCCTTCCGCAGCTTGCCGTGCTGCCCTGGCGGCAGATTGCGCTTTTCGATCGCGCACTTCTCCGTGTAGCAGCGCTCGCCCTTCAGGAAGAGCTTCATGCCTTCGCGCCGGCAGAGCCGGCAGACGGGACCGATGTAACGTGCCATTCTTTTTGATCCTTGTCGCTTCCAGCTTCCCGCTTCCCGCTTCCAGGTCTCTTCTTCCAGGCTGGGAGCTGGAAGCCGGAAGCTGGTAGCTGTCTTACACTCGTCTCCGCTTCGGCGGCCGGCACCCGTTGTGCGGAATCGGCGTGACGTCGCGGATCGACTTCACGTCGATCCCGATCGTCTGCAGGGCGCGGATGGCCGACTCGCGCCCGGCGCCAGGCCCCTTGACCTTGACCTCCACGCTGCGCATGCCGAACGCCTTCGCCGCGTTCCCGGCCGAAATCGCCGCCTGCGTCGCCGCAAACGGGGTGCCCTTGCGCGAGCCCTTGAAGCCGATGCCCCCGGCGCTCGACCACGCGACCACGTTCCCCTCGGGATCGGTGATCGTCACGATCGTGTTGTTGAACGAGGCCTGGATGTGCGCGTAGCCGTGGTGCACGATCCGCTTCTCGCCACGCTTCTTGAACGTCTTCTTCTTGACCGGCTTGCCGGCGCCCTTCTTTCCACCTTCGGGGGGTGCCGACGCGTCAATCGGGTCGTTTTTTGCCATAAATTCTCAGCTTCCAGCTTCCAGCTTCCGGCTGCTTCCAGCTCAAACCCTTCCTGCCGGCTCCTCTGGGAGCTGGCAGCTGGAAGCTGGCAGCCGGACAGCTATACCGTCTTCTTCTTCGCCACCGCACCCTTGCGGGGACCCTTGCGCGTGCGCGCGTTGGTGCGCGTGCGCTGGCCGCGGACCGGCAGGTTGCGGCGGTGCCGCATGCCGCGCCAGCTGCCGATCTCCATCAGGCGCTTGATGTTCATCGAGATCTCCTTGCGGAGATCGCCTTCGACCCTGCCCTGCTCCTCGATCACCCGGCTGATCTTCCGGACGTCGTCTTCAGACAGGTCCTTCACGCGGATGTCCGAGCTGACGCCGGCTTCCGTCAGGATGTCGTTCGAGCGCTTCCGCCCGATCCCGTAGATGTAGGTCAGCCCGATCTCGACCCGCTTCGTGCGCGGGAGGTCGATGCCTGCGATACGTGCCATAGTCGTGAACCTCTTCAGCTACCAGCTAGCCAGCTCAGTCAGCTTCCAGCTCGGAAGCTGGAAGCCCGGAAGCGCTGCGACTGCTATCCCTGCCTCTGCTTGTGCTTCTGATTCGAGCAGATCACCCGCACCACGCCGCGGCGGCGGACGATCTTGCACTTGTCACACATCCGTTTGACCGACGCTCTGACCTTCATTTGGCGACTCTCTATAGCTTCCGGCTGCCAGCTTCCAGCTGCCAGCTTTCAATCGACGTCCCGTGCCCGACCCGGCTTCGTTCCAGCTGGAAGCTGGAAACCGGAAGCTGGCAGCTTCGACTACAACTTCTCCACAATCCGCCCTCGCGTCAGATCGCGGGGCGACAGTTCCAGCCGCACGCGATCACCGACGAGCACGCGGATGAAGTTCCGCCCCGGCCCCCGCGGCGCGTGCGCCACGACTTCACGCTGCCGGTCGATCCCGACGCGGTAGAGCCCGTGCGGCAGCGTCTCGAGCACCGTGCCTTCCACGCTGACCGGCATCGCATCCAGACCCCGCCTCCGCCCCTTCGTGCCTGCCACGACGAAAGCCCAACGGGCGTAGTCGGGCTATGGCGGACCCGCCGAAGCCTTAGCGAAGGCGGGCGGTCATCGTGCGCCAGCGGGCGCCGCGGACCGCTCCGTCAACACCAGCGGTCCGTTCTTCGTGACCGCCACGGTGTGCTCGAAGTGCGCCGACAGGCTGCCGTCGCGCGTCACCGCCGTCCACCCGTCGCGCAACACCTTCACCGCCGGCCGCCCCATGTTCACCATCGGCTCGATGGCGAGCACCATGCCCTCGGCCAGTCGCGGCCCGCGCCCCGGCTCGCCGTAGTTGGCAATCTGGGGCTCCTCGTGCAGCTGCGCGCCGATGCCGTGCCCGACGAACTCGCGGACGACCGAAAACCCGGCCGCCTCGACGTGCTCCTGAATCGCGTGGCCGATGTCCGAGACGCGGCCTCCCAGCCGCACCTGGGCGATTCCCTTCTGCAGCGACTCCTGCGTGACGCGCAGTAGCCGGTGCACGTCGTCGGACACCTGCCCGACCGGAACGGTGACCGCCGAGTCGCCGTAGAAACCGTCGAGCTTCACGCCCATGTCGAGCGAGATGATATCGCCCTCGGAGAGCGCGCGCTTCGCCGGGATGCCGTGCACGACCTCGTCGTTCACCGACGCGCACAGCGTCGCCGGATAGCCGCGGTAGCCCTTGAACGCGGGCTCGGCCCCGGCCGCCAGCACCAACCGCTCGGCTGCCGCATCCAGGTCCGCCGTCGTGACGCCCGGCCCGACCATGGCTGCCAGCTCGGCGAGCACTTCGGCCACCAGGACGTTCGCCCGGCGCATCTGCTCGATCTCCCGCGGCGACTTGCAGACGATCACAGCCCTACGCCTCCAGCAGACGCGGCCGCGTTAACCGCGGCGTCCACGGCGGCCGTCACCACGTCGGCCGGCCGGTTTCCGTCAATCGAGCGAAACGTGCTCCGCACCGAGTAGTAGTCGACGAGCGGCTGGCTCTGACGCTGGTACACCTTCAGGCGCTCCCGCACGATATCGTCCCCGTCGTCGACACGCGTCACGAGCCGGCCGCCGCACTTCTCACACTTGTTCTTCCACTGGACCGCGGCGTTCGAGCCGCACTTGCCGCAAATGCGTCTCGTGGCCAGGCGGCGCACCAGCACGTCCTCGGGCACAACCACGTCGAGCACCACCAGCGGTCCGCGGCCATCCACCATGCGATCGAGCGACGAAGCCTGCTCCACCGTCCGCGGAAAGCCATCCAGCACGAAGCCATGCTTCGCATCGTCGCGACCGAGCCGGCCCTGCACGATTCCGATCATCACGTCGTCACTGACGAGCCGGCCGGCATCCATGGCCGCCTTCGCCACTTCCCCGAGCGGCATGCCCTCCTGCACCGCTTCGCGCAGGATGTCGCCCGTCGAGATTCTCGGCAGCCCGCGCTTCTGCGCGAGGCGCTCCGCCTGCGTCCCCTTGCCGGCGCCAGGCGGGCCGAGCATGACGACGTTCAGAGCCGAGGCCGCGCGACCGTCGCCAGCTCCGCCAGCTCGCAGCTGCACCTACTGTCCTCGTCTCCCGCGGATCCGCGTCTTCTTCATGAAGCCGTCGTAGTGCCGCATGATCAGCTGCGATTCGACCTGGTTCACGGTATCCATGGCCACGCCGACGATGATCAGGAGCGAAGTCCCTCCGAAAAAGAACGACACGCCGAGCCCGTCGGTGATCCAGCGCGGCGTATACGTGTCGAGCGTCTGGCCGATGAACGGGATCGGCGCCACCTTGAACCCGTTGATCAGGAACTCCGGCAGCAGCGCGACCAGGGCCAGGTAGATCGCACCGACCAGCGTGATCCGCGTCAGAATCGTATCGATGTGCTCCGCCGTCCGCTTGCCGGGCCGGATCCCCGGAATGAACCCGCCGTACTTCCGCATGTTCTCCGCGACGTCATCGGGATTGAAGATGATCGCCGTGTAGAAGTAGCAGAAGAAAATGATGCCCGTCACATACAGCAGGTTGTAGAGCGGCATGCCCCACGCGAGCTGATCGCTCAGGCTGCGCATCCAGCTGCCCTCGGCGAACATCGACGCCAGCGTCGCCGGAAACGCCAGGATCGACGACGCGAAGATGACCGGGATGACGCCGCCAGTATTCACCTTGAGCGGAATGTGCGTGCTCGAGCCGCCATACATCCGCCGGCCGACGACGCGCTTGGCGTACTGCACGGTGACGCGGCGATGCCCGCGCTCGACGAAGACGATCGCCCCGATGACGCAGACCATCAGCACCAGCAGGAGGAGCAGGCGGATCGGGCCCATCTGTCCCGTGCGCAGCTGATCGAGCGTCACGAGGGCCGCCCGCGGCAGGCCGACGACGATGCCGGCGAAGATGATGAGCGACATGCCGTTGCCGATGCCGCGCTCGGTAATCTGCTCGCCCAGCCACATGACGAATGCCGAGCCGGTCGTCAGCGTCAGCACGGTCATCAGCCGGAAGCCCCAGCCCGGGCTGTAGACGAGCGGCAGCCCCCCGGCAATTTCGGTCGTCCGTTCGAGGAAGAACGCAATGCCCAGCGCCTGGACGACGCTCAGCACGATCGTCCCGTAGCGGGTGTACTGCGTGATCTTCCGGCGGCCGAGCTCGCCTTCCTTCGACAGCCGCTCGAGGTACGGCCAGACGACGGTCAGCAGCTGCAGGATGATCGACGCGCTGATGTACGGCATGATGCCGAGCGCGAAGATCGTCATCTGCGACAGGTTCTGGCCGGAGAACATGTCGTACAGGCCGAACATCGTGTTCTTCGCCTGCTCTGCCAGCAGCGCCAGTGCCTGCGGGTTGATCCCGGGCACGGGCACGTGCCCGCCCACGCGATACACCGCCAGCAACGCAAGCGTGAACAGCACGCGGTTGCGCAGCTCGGGAACAGCGAAGATATTCTTCAGACTGTCTTGCAGCATATAAGTGTTGGCGGCGACCGGAGGTCACCGCGACGTCATCTACGCCAGTACTTCCGCCGTCCCACCCGCGGCCGCGATCTTCTCGGCCGCCTTGCCACTGAACTTGTGCGCCCGCACCGTCAGCGCCTTGTCGATATCGCCGCGCGCCAGCACCTTGATCGGCCCGCGCCGGCTGACGAGGCCCCGTTCGCGGAGCAGCTCCGGCGTCACCTCGACGCCGGCGTCGAAGCGCTCCTGGAGCGTGTCGAGGTTCACGACCTCGTACGTCTCACGGAACAGGTTGTGGAATCCCCGCTTGGGGACCCGTCGATGCAGCGGCATCTGACCGCCCTCGAAGCCGCGCTTGCGCTTGAAGCCGGAACGCGACTTGGCGCCCTTGTGGCCTCGTCCCGCGGTCTTGCCGTTGCCGGAACCCTGGCCGCGGCCGATGCGCTTCTTCGAATGCGTCGAGCCCTTGGGCTTGCGCAGATTACTCAGATCCATGGTTCGCTATTCTCTGAAGTCTGAAGCCAGACGATGTGACGTCGCCCCAGCTGTTCATTCCACCGTCACCAGGTGCCGCACCTTGAGGATCATGCCCCGCGTCTCGGGCGTATCCGCCAGCGTCACCGAGTGCCTGATCCGGCGCAGCCCCATGCCGGTCACCACGCGCGCCTGATCGCGGTTGAAGCCGATCGGGCTCTTCACGAGGGTGATCTTCAGCCGCCGCTGCCCGGACGGCGCGGACCCTTTGCTGATTCTAGGCATTGACGGCCTCTTCCTCTTCTTCCTTCCCGCGGAGCCGGCGGATCACTTTCGGATCCTTCAGCCCGGCGAGCCCGGCGAACGTCGCCCGCACCACATTGTGCGAGTTGGCGGACCCGAGCGACTTGGTGAGCACGTTCTGAATCCCGGCCGACTCGACGACGGCGCGCACGGCGCCACCGGCGATGATGCCCGTCCCATCGGGCGCGGGCTTGAGGAGCACCTGTCCGGCGCCGAAGCGTCCGACGATCGGATGCGGCACGGTCGTCCCGGCCAGGGGAACGCGAATCAACGACTTCTTCGCCGCTTCGATCCCCTTCTTGATGGCCGAGGGCACTTCCTTCGCCTTGCCGACGCCGAAGCCGACCACGCCGTGGCCGTCGCCGACGACGACGAGCGCGCTGAAGCTCAGGTTCTTGCCGCCCTTGACGACCTTGGTGACGCGGCTGATGTTGACGACCGTGTCCTTCAGTTCGAGCTGCGACGCGTCGATTCTCTCTCGTGTCTCAATCATAGCTTCCAGCTTCCGGCTACCAGCTCCCAGCTTGCACCAGCGTCAAGCGGCCCCAGCGACATGCTGGAAGCCGGCGGCTGGAAGCTGGGGGCTGACTAGAACTCGAGTCCCGCTTCGCGCGCCGCCTCGGCGACCGCCCGAATCCGCCCGTGATAGAGAAACCCGCCGCGGTCGAACACGACGCGCTTGATCCCCTTGGCGATGAGCCGCTCGGCGATCGTCTTCCCGAGCACCTGCGCGCCAGCCTTGTTGCCGGGCCGCGCCGGTCCGCCCAGTTGCGGCTTCAGCGCCGGCTCGGTCGTCGCCACCGACGCGAGCGTCGTCCCCGTGAAGTCGTCGATGACCTGGGCGTAGGTGTGCGACACGCTGCGAAACACGCGCAGCCGCGGCCGCTCGGCGGTACCGGCAATGCGCTGGCGCTGCCTGAGCGCGATCCGCTGGCGTCGATCCTTCTTGGTGTTGATCTTCATAGTCGTTCTCAGGCTCAGGGCTCAGCGCTCAGGGCTCAGGGCTTTCTCAGGAACGCTTTTGCCTGAGCCTTGAGCCATGAGCCTTGAGCCTTACTTCGCTCCCGTTTTTCCGGCCTTCTTCTTCAGCACTTCACCCGTGTAGCGCACGCCCTTCTGCTTGTACGGATCGGGCTTGCGCAGCCGCCGGATGTTGGCGGCCACCTGCCCGACCGCCTGGCGGTCGACGCCGGTCACGGTGATGTGCGTCTGCTTGTCGATCGCGATGTCGATGCCGGTCGGAATGTCGAACACGACCGGGTGCGAATACCCCAGCGCAAAGACGACCTGCTTGCCCTTCACCTCGGCGCGGTAGCCGACGCCGACGATGTCCAGGTCCTTACGGAAGCCCTCGGTCACGCCCTTGACGGCGTTGGCCACCAGACTGCGAGCGAGTCCGTGGAACTTTCCGAGCTGCGGGTCGTCCCGGAGCAGTCGCGCGCTGAGCGTGTCGCCCTCGAGCTCGAAACCGATCCCGGCCGGCAGCGCCTGCCGCAGGGAGCCCTTCGGTCCTTTGATTTCGACGAGGCCCGGCTGAACGTCAATCTTGACGCCCTTGGGGACCGCTATTGGTTTCTTACCGATACGTGACATGGTCTTTAGCTTCCAGCTTCCAGCTGCCAGCTTCCCGCAGCTTCCAACCCTCGGCCTCCGCGCCCTCCAGCTGGAAGCTGGAAGCCGGAAGCCGGGAGCTCTACCACACGTTGCACAGCACTTCGCCGCCGACGCCGACCTTGACCGCTTCGCGGCCGGTCATGACGCCGCGCGACGTCGTCAGGATGCTGGTGCCGAGCCCGGCCAGCACATCCGGCACCGCGTCGCGACCGAAGTAGACCCGCCGGCCCGGCCGGCTGACGCGCTGGATGCCGGTGATGACGCGTTCGCCGCGCGGTCCGTATTTGAGGAAGACCCGCAGCTGCGCCTGGACGCGCTCGCCCGGCTGGACGTCGAGGACCTTGAAGCCCTGGATGTAACCTTCGCTCTCGAGTATCCGCGCGATCTCCACCTTGAGCCTGGAGGACGGCATCTCCACCCGGGCCTGCCGGGCGAGCGTCGCGTTGCGAATCCGCGTCAGCATGTCTGAAATTGGATCGGTCATGTTTCTTGGCTCTCGCTATCAGCTTCCAGCTTCCAGCTGCCAGCTCCCAGCTGCTCGCCTCCAGCGTCTTGACTGGAAGCGGCAGCTGGAAGCTGGAAGCTGACTACCAACTGCTCTTGGTCACCCCTGCGATGTCGCCTTCGAGCGCCAGCTTGCGGAAGCACAGGCGGCAGAGCGCGAACTTCCGCAGATACGCACGGGGCCGCCCGCAGCGCTTGCAGCGGTTTCTCAGCCGGACCTTGAACTTCGGCGTTTTCGCTTCCTTGGCGATCTTTGCAGTCGTGGCCATGTTTGCCTTTGTCTTCTCTCTCTACGTCTCTCGATCGGGGTCTCGATCGGGGTCTCGACCGGGGCTACGCTTGCCTGAACGGCATCCCGAGCAGCTGCAGCAGCTTGCGCGACTCTTCGTCGGTCTTCGCCGTCGTCACCACCGAGATGTTCATGCCCCGGGCCTTGTCGACTTTCATGTAGTCGATCTCTGGGAACAACAGCTGGTCCTTGAGTCCGAGCGTGAAGTTGCCGCGGCCGTCGAAGCCCTTCGGCGACACGCCGCGGAAGTCGCGCACGCGCGGCAGCGCGACCGACACGAGGCGATCGAGGAACTCCCACATCCGCTCGCCCCTGAGCGTGACCATCGCGCCGATGGGCATGCCCTTGCGCAGCTTGAACTGCGCGATGGACTTCTTCGACCGCGTGATCACCGGCTTCTGCCCGGTGATGCGCGCGATCTCGTCGGCGCCGGTGTCGGCAATCTTGGCGTTCTGCGTCGCCTCGCCGAGACCCATATTGACGACCACCTTCTTGATCTTCGGGAATGGCCATCACGTTCTTGTAGCCGAATTCCTTCGAGAGGGCGGCCGTGACTTCCTTGTCGTAGCGTTCTTTGAGGCGGGGCGTCTGTCTCACTTGTCTACCACTCCCTCGCACTTGCGACAGATGCGGACCTTTCGGCCGTCGCCGAGGATCTTGCGGCCGAGCCGGGTCGGCTTGTCGCACTCCGGACAGACCATCTGCACGTTCGACGCGTGCAGGGACGCCTCGCGCTCGACCACGCCGCCCTTGATCTGGCGCTGCGGGTTCGGCTTGGTGTGCCGCTTGATGAAATTCACGCCTTCGACGATGAGGCGGTTCTTCGCGGCATCGACCTTGAGCACGCGCCCGCGCTTGCCACGGTCCTTGCCGGTGATGACCACCACGTTGTCGTTGCGGCGAATCGGTGTTGCGAGTTTAGACATGAGCTCTTCAGCTTCTCAGCTTTCAGCTCTCCAGCCCGGCGTCTCTCAATCTTGCGACTGAGCGCTGACGGCTGACAGCTGATGGCTTCTCCTAGAGCACCTCGGGCGCCAGCGAAATAATCTTCATGAACTTCCGCTCGCGCAGCTCGCGCGCCACGGGTCCGAAGACACGGGTCCCGACGGGCTCGTTCTGATCGTTGACCAGCACGGCGGCGTTGCGGTCGAACCGGATGTAACTGCCATCCTTCCGGCGCTGCTCCTTACGCGTGCGGACGATGACCGCCTTGACGACCTGGCCCTTCTTGACGGTCGAGTCCGGCGTGGCTTCCTTCACCGACGCGGTGACGATGTCGCCGAGCCGGGCGTAGCGGCCGGTCGATCCGCCGATCGGATTGATGACGGCGATCTTGCGCGCGCCGGAGTTGTCGGCCACGTCGAGGATCGATCGCATCTGGATCATGGCTAGACCTCCTTCGCTTTCTCGACCACGCGCGTCACGACCCAGCGCTTCCGGCGACTCAGCGGGCGGCTCTCGACGATCGCGACGCGGTCGCCGACCTTCGCGTCGTTCGCCTCGTTGTGCGCGAGGAATTTCGACGTCCGCTTGCTGGTCTTCCCGTACAGCTCGTGCCGGATCTGACGCTCAACCGCCACGACAACGCTCTTGTCCATCTTGTCGCTGACGATGACGCCGGTGATTTCCTTGCTCGCCATCTACCGACTCTCCTTCTCGCGCAGCACGGTCTTCACGCGCGCCAGGTCGCGGCGAAGGGCCTTGAGCTTGTGTCCGGCCTCGAGTTGTCCCATCGACTTCTGAATCCGCAGGCGGAAGATCTGGTCGTCCCACTCCTTCACGCGCTGCTGCAGCTCGTCGACGCCGAGGTCACGTATCTCCGCCACCTTCATAGCGCTCTCTCCTGCGCAAACCGGGTCGCGAAGCGGGTCTTGATCGGCAGCTTGGCCGCCGCCAGCTGGAGCGCCCGGCGCGCGTCGACCTCGTTCACGCCTTCCATCTCGAACATGATGCGCCCGGGCCGGACGACGCACACCCAGGAATCGGGTGCGCCCTTGCCCTTGCCCATGCGCGTTTCCAGCGGCTTCTTGGTGATCGGCTTGTCGGGGAACACGCGCACCCAGATCTTGCCGCCGCGCTTGATGAAGCGGGTCATCGCGACGCGCGCCGCTTCGATCTGCCGGTCGGTCAGCCAGCACGGTTCCAGGGCCTTCAGCCCGTAATCGCCGAACGACACGTCGGACCCGCGCCACGCCTTGCCGCGCATGCGGCCGCGCTGCTGTTTCCGGTACTTGACCTTCTTCGGCATCAACATGACGAATGTTCCTTATCGCTTCCAGCGTCCGGCTGCCAGCTTCCAGCGACAGCAAATGCAAATCGCAGCCCCATCCTCGGTCCGACCTCCGCGTTCTCAGCCGGAAGCTGGAAGCGGGTAGCTGGCAGCTAGCGTCGCTCTGCCCCAGCCGGCCGCCGCGGTGTCCGGTAATCTTCCTCGCGGCCAATCCGCGGCGCGAGCCGCTCGCCCTTGTAGAGCCACACCTTGACGCCGATGGCGCCGTAGGTCGTGAACGCTTCCGCGAAGCCGTAGTCGATGTCGGCGCGCAGCGTCTGCAGCGGCAGCTGGCCGTGCAGGTACCACTCGGAGCGCGCGATCTCGGCGCCGTTCAGCCGTCCCGACACGCGCACCTTGATGCCGCGCGCGCCGAACCGCAGCGCCGACTCGACGGCCTTGCGCATCGCGCGGCGGAACGCGACGCGCTTCTCGAGCTGCATCGCCACCGACTCGCCGATGAGCTGCGCGTCGAGCTCGGGCTTCTGGATTTCCTGGATATTGATGAAGACCTCGCGATTCGTCTGCTTCTGAATCTCGGTCTTCAGCTTGTCGACCTCGGTCCCCTTGCGCCCGATGATGATGCCCGGCCGCGACGTGTAGATGTCGATCTTGAGCTTGTTGGCCGCCCGCTCGATCTCGATCTTCGACACGCCGGCGTGCGCGAACCGCTCCTTGAGCTTGTCACGCAGCTTCAGATCCTCGTGGAGGAGCTTGGCGTAGTCGCGATCGGCGAACCAGCGCGAGCGCCAGGTCTTGTTGAAGCCGAGCCGGAACCCGTTCGGATGAACCTTCTGTCCCATGATGCAATCGCCTCAGGCTTTCGCCGTTTTCTTCTTCGCGCCACCGCCGGCGCCCGCCGCCGGCTTCTTCGCAGTCGACTTCTTTCGGGACGCTCCCCTGGACTTGGCGGCCTTGGGCTTCGCGCCCCGCGGACGCTTCGGCGTCTCGCCGTCCGGCCCCACGACCGCGACCACGTCGGACGGCCGCTCGGTCACCGCGACGGTCAGGTGCGCGGTGCGCTTGACGACACGGAAGGCACGGCCCATCGGGGCAGGGCGGATCCGCTTCTGCGACGGACCCTGGTTCGCGTAGCAGGCGGCCACGAACAGCCGCTCCACGTCGCCGCCGAATCCTTCCTTCTGCTGCGCGTTGGCGATCGCCGAGCGCAGGACTTTTTCGATGTCGCGCGCGACGCTCTTGCGGGCGAACTGCAGCGTTGCCAGCGCCGCGTTCACATCACGGCCGCGGATGAGGTCGAGGACCAGCCCCGCCTTCTGCGCCGAGGTGCGCACGTACTTCGCTGTTGCGTGGGCCTGAACCGCCATTAGCCACCAGCCTTGGGCGCGGCTCCGGCCGGCGCCGCGGGCGCCACCGACGCCGCCTTGTCGGCCTTCGTCGTATGCCCCTTGAACGCGCGGGTCGGCGCGAATTCACCGAGCTTGTGGCCCACCATGTTCTCTGTCAGGTACACCGGGATGAACTTCTTCCCGTTGTGCACGGCGAGCGTGTGCCCGACCATCTCGGGGATCACCGTCGAGCGGCGAGACCAGGTCTTGAGCACTTTCTTCTCGCCGCCGCGGTTCATGATCTCCACCTTCTCGAGCAGCGGTACGTCGACGAAGGGACCTTTTTTGAGCGATCTGGACATTTGTAGCTTCCAGCTTCCCGCTTCCCGCTTCCAGCTGTTCATCCTTGCTTCCCCATGTCTTGCTGGAAGCCGGGAGCTGGACAGCTGGAAGCTTCCTACTTCTTCCGTCTCTGGACGATGAACCTATCCGTCACCTTACGATTGCGAGTCTTGTAGCCCTTGGTCGGCTGGCCCCACGGCGACACCGGGTGCCGGCCGCCGGACGTCTTGCCTTCGCCGCCGCCGAGCGGGTGGTCGACCGGGTTCATCGCCACGCCCCGCACGTGCGGCCGCTTGCCCATCCACCGGCTCCGGCCCGCCTTGCCGATCGAGACGTTCTCGTGGTCGACGTTGCCAACTTGACCAATCGTCGCCAGGCACTCGGCGTGAATCTTTCGGATTTCGCCCGAGGGCATCTTGACCGATGCATATTCCCCGTCTTTCGCCACGACCTGCACCGACGACCCCGCGCTGCGCGCGATCTGGCCGCCCTTGCCGACTCTCAGCTCGACGTTGTGCACCTCGGTGCCGAGCGGGATGTGCTTGAGCGGCAGCGCATTGCCCGGCAGGATGTCGACGTTGTCGCCGGCTACGATCGTGTCACCCACCTTCAGCCCGAGCGGCTGGAGGATGTACCGCTTCTCACCGTCGGCATACGTCAGCAGCGCAATCCGCGCCGAACGGTTCGGGTCGTACTCGACCGTCGACACCGTCGCCGGAATGCCGCGCTTGTCCCGCTTGAAGTCGATGATGCGGTAGTTGCGCTTGTGCCCACCGCCGCGCCACCACGACGTCACCTCGCCGCGGTTGTTGCGCCCGCCCGACTTGTGGAGCGGCTCGGTCAGCGGCCTGTACGACTCGCTC
This sequence comes from uncultured Acidobacteriota bacterium, assembly GCA_963776315.1. Taxonomy (GTDB): domain Bacteria; phylum Acidobacteriota; class Vicinamibacteria; order Vicinamibacterales; family 2-12-FULL-66-21; genus DATBJJ01. The sequence goes on along the minus strand of CAVZMJ010000012.1, from coordinate 28,869 downwards.
GTCGTCACCTCGTCGAACGTCTGGACGGTCTGAAACCGTCGCCCGGGGGAGGTGGGGTTGTACTTTCTGATTGGCATGGTCTTTTTCCTGGTCCAGCCTTCGGGACCTACGCGCCCTCGAGGAACTCGGGGATCTTCTCGCCTTCCCTGAGCTTGACGTAGGCCTTCTTCCAGTCCGATCGCTGACCCATGAAGCGGCCCTGGCGCTTGAACTTGCCGTGCGCGATCGCCGTCCGCACGGCTTCGACTTTCGAGCCGAGGAGCTTCTCGACCGCGCGCTTGATGTCCACTTTGGTCGCCCCGACGTGCACTTCGAACACCACGGTCCGGTTGTCCTCGCGGAGCAGCGTGGTCTTCTCGGTGATGAGCGGGCGCCTGATGACGTCTGTGAGTTTCATGACTCTTGGCTTCCAGCTTTCAGCTCTCAGCTCTCCAGCGTCGGCTTCAGTTCTCTACTGACGAAGCTGAAAGCTGACGGCTGAAGCTAGCCCAGCGCCTCCTGCAGTTTCTCGAGCGCATCTTTCGTCGTGACAACGCGCGAGGTGTCGATGATGTCGCGCGCGGTCACGCGGTTGCTCGCCACGAGCGACACGCCGGCCAGGTTGCGCGCCGACACGGCGAAGCCCTCGTCGAGCGCCACGTCGATCACCAGCGTCTTCCCCGTCGCGCCCAGCCGCTTGAAGAGCTCGGCGGCCGTCTTCGTCTTGCGGTCGCTCGCCTCCAGCCGGTCGACGACGATCACCGCGCCGTCGTTCAGCTTCTGCGCGAGGGCCGCGACGAGCGCGCCGCGACGAACTTTCTTCGGCAGGTCGTAGGCGTAGCTGCGGGGCATGGGGCCGAACACCGTGCCACCCTTGCGCCAGAGCGGGTTGCGAATCTCGCCGACACGCGCCCGGCCGGTGCCCTTCTGCCGCCACGGCTTCTTGCCGCTGCCGCTCACCGCCGCGCGGTTCTTCGTCTGATGGGTGCCGCGGCGCTCGGAGGCGTTCTCCTGCACGACGGCTTCCCAGATCAACCCGGCCCTCACGCGTCCGCCGAACACGGCGTCGTTCAGCTCGACCGCGCCGACCTTCTCGTTGTTGCTGTTGACGATATCGATTTGCATGGCTATCCAGCTTTCAGCTGTCTGCCTTCAGCGCCGACCTGCCCTGCTACCGCCGACCCGGCTGATAGCTGAGAGCTGATGGCTGAGAGCTGGAACACTTACTTCTTTCCCTTGACCGCCTTGGACGGCTTCTCGACCTGCGGCTTCGGATCGGGCTTGCGCGCGATCGCCTTGCGCACGATCAGGTACCCGCCCGGCGCTCCAGGGACGGCGCCCTTCAGCACCAGCAGGTTGTTCTCGGCGTCAACCTGCACGACCTTCAGGTTGCGCGTCGTGACGCGGTCGCCGCCCATCCGCCCGGCGGCACGCATGCCCTTGACGACGCGCGACGGGAACGACGAGGCGCCGATCGACCCGGGCGCGCGGTGGAACATCGATCCGTGCGTCGCGGCGCCGCCGCGGAAGTTGTGGCGCTTCATGACGCCCTGGAAACCCTTGCCGCGGCTGATGCCGATGACGTCGACGCGATCGCCGCTCGTGAACAGGCCCGTGACGAGCACCTGATCACCTGCCTTCAGCGCTTCGCTGCCGGCCACTTGCGCGACTTCACGACGCACGCGCGTCGGCGGCACGCCGGCCTTCTTGTAATGGCCCGCGAGCGGCTTGCGCACCCGCGCCGGACGGTCTTCGACGAGGCCGATCTGCACGGCCTCGTACCCGTCGGTCGCCTTCGCCTTGGCCTGCACGACGACGCAGGGCCCGGCCTGGATGACGGTCCCGGGCGTGGCCGTGCCATCTTGCCCGAACACCTGGGTCATGCCGAGCTTCTTGCCAATGATTCCTGTAACCATAGCTCTCCAGCTTCCAGCTGCCCGCTTCCGGCAGCAATCAGCTCTCGCCTGTCCTCCGCGCTTCTCCGGCTGACAGCTGGAAGCCGGAAGCCGGGAGCTTCTACTTGTGCTCCTTACCGAACGCCTTGATCTCCACGTCCACGCCGGCCGGGAGGTCGAGCTTCATCAGCGCGTCGACCGTCTGCGGGGTCGGCTCGAAGATGTCGATCAGCCGCTTGTGCGTGCGCAGCTCGAACTGCTCGCGCGACTTCTTGTCGACGTGCGGCGACCTGAGCACGGTCCACTTGTTCTTGTCGGTCGGCAACGGAATGGGCCCCGCCAGCCGGGCGCCCGTGCGCCGCGCCGTGTCCACAATCTCGGTCGTCGACTGATCCAGCACCCGGCTGTCGTACGCCTTGAGCCGGATGCGGATCTTGTCGCTGAATGCTGAAGCCATGTTCTTGTGATCCTTGCAAGCTGAGTGCTGAATGTCGAAGGCTCGGAGTGAACTGCTGAGCCGTGTGCCCGAACCGTTCGAACCCTCTCTACAACCTTGAGCCCTGAGCCTTGAGCCCTGAGCCTTCTTACGTCTTTCCCTGCACCCGCGCGACGACTTCCTCGCTCACGTTGTTCGGCGCCGGTTCGTAGCGATCGAAGTGCATCGAGTAGGTCGCGCGGCCTTGGGTCCGCGACCGCAGGTCCGTCGCATAGCCGAACATCTCCGCGAGCGGCACGCGCGCGTTGATGATCTGCGTCCCGCCGCGGTCTTCCTGCGACTGGATGTGGCCGCGACGGCCCGACAGGTTGCCGATGACGTCGCCCATGTGCTCCTTGGGCACGACCACCTCGACACGCATGATTGGCTCGAGGAGTACCGGCTTCGCCTTCTTCGCGGCGTCCTGGAACGCCATCGAGCCGGCGATCTTGAACGCCATTTCCGACGAATCGACGTCGTGATACGAGCCGTCGTACAGCTCGATCCGCACGTCGTCGATCGGGTAGCCGGCAAGGACGCCGCGCGTGAGGGCTTCCTTGATCCCTTCGTCGACCGGCTTGATGAATTCCTTCGGAATCGAGCCGCCGCTGATCTCGTTCTCGAAGATGTAGCCCGACCCGGGCTCGCCCGGATAGAGGTGAATCTTGACGTGGCCGTACTGGCCGCGGCCGCCGGTCTGCTTGGCGTACTTCATCTCGCCGTCGGCAGGCCGGGTCAGCGTTTCCTTGTAGGCGACCTGCGGCCGGCCGACCGTGGCCTCGACGCCGAACTCGCGCTTGAGGCGGTCGACGATGATCTCGAGGTGCAGCTCGCCCATGCCGGCGATGACGACTTCGCCAGTCGCCTGGTCGGTCTTGACCCGGAACGTCGGGTCTTCGGCCATGAGCTTCTGCATACCGGCGCCGAGCTTTTCCTGGTCGGCCTTGGTCTTCGGCTCGATGGCGAGCGAAATGACCGGCTCCGGGAAGTCCATCGACTCGAGGACGACCGGCTTCTTCTCGTCGCACACCGTGTCGCCGGTCGTGACCGTCTTGAGGCCGACGGCGGCGGCGATGTCGCCCGCGTAGACTTCCTTGATCTCTTCGCGCTTGTTCGCGTGCATCTTCAGCAGACGGCCGAGACGCTCGGTCTTCTGCTTCGTCGAGTTGAAGACCGACGACCCCGACGTCATCACGCCGGAGTAGACGCGGATGAACGTCAGCTGGCCGACGAACGGGTCGGTCATGATCTTGAAAGCCAGCGCCGAAAACGGCGCATTGTCGGCCGCCGGCCGCTCGATGATGACGTCGGGCCCCTTGTCCGGATCGAAGCCCTTGATGGCGGGCACTTCGACCGGCGACGGCAGGTAGTCGACGATGGCGTCGAGCAGCGGTTGCACGCCCTTGTTTTTGAAGGCCGAGCCGCAAATGACCGGCACGAAGGCAGGCTCCGCCTTCTCGCCTTCGGTGTGTACCGAGCTGTTGACGCGCTTGCGCAGAGCCGTCTTGATTTCCGCCTCGGTGATCTCTTCACCGTGGAGGTATTTCTCGAGCAGCTTGTCGTCCGCCTCGCTGACCTTCTCGATGAGCTGCTCGCGGTACTTCTGCGCTTCTTCGAGCATGTCGGCGGGAATCTCCGACACGACGTAGTCGGCGCCCATCGTCTCGTCCTTGTAGGTGATCGCCTTCATCTGGACGAGGTCGATCACGCCGACGAACTTGTCCTCGGCGCCAATGGGGAGCTGGATCGCGACCGGGTTGCCGCCGAGCTTCGAGATAATCTGATCGAACGTGCGCTTGAAGTCCGCGCCGACGCGGTCCATCTTGTTGACGAAGCAGATGCGCGGCACGCGGTACTTGTCGGCCTGGCGCCAGACGGTCTCCGACTGTGGCTCGACACCGGCGACCGAGTCGAACACGGCGACGGCGCCGTCGAGGACGCGCAGCGACCGCTCGACTTCGGCGGTGAAGTCGACGTGGCCGGGCGTGTCGATGATGTTGATGCGGTGCTCGCGCCAGAAGCAGGTCGTCGCGGCGGACGTGATCGTGATCCCGCGTTCCTGCTCCTGCTCCATCCAGTCCATGACCGCGGTGCCGTCGTGCACCTCGCCGATCTTGTACGTGATGCCCGTGTAGAACAGGATCCGTTCAGTCGTCGTCGTCTTGCCGGCATCGATGTGCGCCATGATGCCGATGTTGCGCGTGCGAAGTAGTGGTGTTTCTCTAGGCATAGCTATCAGCCGTCAGCTCTCAGCCTTCAGCTGGCTCTCGTTCTGAAAATGCAACTCTGTCCAATCTCTCAAATCACATCAGCTGACAGCTGATGGCTTACCAGCGATAGTGCGCGAAGGCCTTGTTGGCCTCGGCCATGCGATGCACGTCTTCGCGCTTCTTGACGGCGCCGCCGCGGAGGTTGGCCGCGTCCATGAGCTCGTTGGCGAGCTTCTCCTTCATCGTCTTGCCGTCGCCGCGCTCGCGCGCGTAGCCCACCAGCCAGCGGATGCTGAGCGACAGGCGGCGATTCGGGTTGACCTCGACCGGCACCTGGTAGTTCGACCCGCCGACGCGGCGCGACTTGACCTCGAGCGCGGGCTTGACGTTCTCGACCGCCTTCTTGAAGACCTTGAGCGGGTCGTCGCCGGTCTTTTCCTGAATCGTCGACAGGCTCGCATACATGATCTGCTCGGCCGTGCTGCGCTTGCCGTCGCGCATCAGCGTGCTGATGAACTTGGTCACGAGCGCGCTGCTGTACAGCGGGTCGAGGGGCACTTCGCGCTTGGGTACTTCTCGTCGTCTTGGCATCGCTTTTGGCTTTCAGCTCTCAGCTTGCAGCTTTCAGCTCGATTGCCATCTGCCCGCGGTTGCTGGCTGATAGCTGAGAGCTGACGGCTGACAGCTAGGATTTCGGTCTTTTCGCTCCGTACTTCGAACGTCCCTGCTTCCGGCCCTGCACGCCAACGGCGTCGAGCGTGCCGCGGACGACGTGATAGCGGACGCCCGGCAGGTCCTTGACGCGGCCGCCGCGGATGAGCACCAGCGAGTGCTCCTGCAGGTTGTGGCCGACGCCCGGGATATAGGTCGTGACCTCGATCTTGTTCGTGAGCCGCACGCGCGCGACCTTGCGAAGCGCCGAATTCGGCTTCTTTGGCGTCTGCGTGAACACGCGAACGCAGACGCCGCGCTTCTGCGGGCTGTCCTGCAGCGCCGGGCTCTTGGTCTTCGTCACGACCTTATCTCGTCCCTTGCGCACCAGCTGACTGATAGTCGGCACTTTTACTCCAAGCGCGCCTTCGCGCGCGTACTCCAAGCGCGCGCTCTCGCACGCGCAGAAAAACCGGTCACAGAGACGAAGAGCTCACGCCCGTTCGCGCCGTGACGGCCACGCCACCCGCCCGCGGCATCTCTCGAGCAGATGGGCGCAAGCCTGTGGTCCGGTGCTCCAAGCCTAGGGAGCCGCCGAAGCGGCCCGGCACCTGGAGCTGACTTACCCTATAAAGGTTGATGATGCTGCGCCTCTCGTGTGCTCGAGGCGTCGGCGATGCGGTGCCTGCGCTTGATCGCTTTTGATGCTGCGATTCGCGCGATGGGGCGCCGCGTCTTGGAGTCAGGCCCTAGATAGGGTGTCCCAGGGCCGACCAGAACCTTGCAAATATAGCAAAGAGGGGAAGGGGGATCAAGTCCCCCTTGTAAATGGGAGGACGAGGATCAATAAAGGTGGACAGACTGAGGCCGATCGGCCGAGGCCGGCTGAGTTAGGATTACGACCTATGCCGCGACTCTTAGAGGCGCCGTCCGTCGTCCAGGCGGCCGGAACCAAACCGAAGCGAATCGAGGAATACGCAGGGCGCGTAAACTCTGGCCACGCTGGGGTTAGCGTCGCCAGGATGGTGTCCCCCTGCGGATGGCAGGAACCGGGGCAGCGCCCCGACTTCGAAGAGATCACGGTCGTACTGCGCGGCCTCCTCCGCGTCGAGCACGCGACCGGGATCATCGACGTTCGAGCGGGTCAAGCCATCGTGACCGCTCCCGGCGAGTGGATCCGCTACAGCACACCGGAACCCGATGGCGCCGAGTACGTCGCCGTCTGCCTCCCGGCGTTCTCGCCAGCCACAGTCCATCGCGACGGGGACACTCAATCGTGATTGTCCCCGGGGACACGCAACCGTGACTGTCCCCGGCCTGCGACGGGCCCTCCTCATCGCCTTCGTCGCGGCGCTGGCCGGCGCGAATGCGAGCGGGCAGCAGAGCTGGCGGGACCCGGATCGTCAGGATGACGGCTACGACGGGCGGCTGCGGTTCGTGCGTCTCAGGTGGGATGGAGGTGGCCTGGGCCGCAGGGGCATGAGCAACGCCTGGAATCACGACTATCCGAGGGCGGAGAGCAACCTGGCGAGGATCCTGCGCGAACTCACGCTGATCGACATCAATCCCGAGGGCCGCATTCTTCGCCTGGACGACCCCGAGGTCTTCAACCACCCCATCCTCTATATGTGGGAGCCGGGATTCTGGGTCATGACCGACGAACAAGGGGCCCGCTTCCGTGAGTTCCTCCTCAAAGGCGGCTTCGCCATCTTCGACGACTTCGAGTACGACCAGTGGGACAACCTCGAAGCGCAGATGCGCCGCGTGCTGCCCGGCGCCAGCTGGGTGAAGCTCGACGCGTCGCATCGCATCTTCGACTCGTTCTTCCGCATGAGGGAAATCTACTTTCCCCACCCGATGTACGGAATCAAGCCGACCTACTACGGCATCTTCGAAGACGACGATCCGTCGAAGCGCCTGATGGTCATCGCCAATCACAACCATGATGTCGCCGAGTACCGGGAGTTCTCCGACCAGGGACTCTGGCCGATCGACCTGTCGAACGAAGCCTACAAGCTGGGCGTGAACTATTACGTCTACGGGCTGACGCACTAGTCTTTTCCGAGGGGCTTCGCCCCTCGGACTCCCCTACACGCGCCCTCGCGCGCCGCTTCGCCGGCGCGCTCCGGACGCGTGGCTCGCTCGCACGGCTCGCTCGCTCCCTGCAACGAGCGTCAGGTTTATGAGACGGAGACCTTTCATGAAGGTCTCGACCAGCCTCCGCTAGAGATACGCGATCCGCCGGAGCCTTGGCGAGGCGGAAGATGACGAAGCTCGCGAAGAATTCACGGGGGGCATCCCTTCGTGAGCTTTGCGATCATCGCGATCATCGTGAAGAGCCGTCGGCCGTGGTTGTGCTACAGCCTGACGACCTTGCTCCCGAGGCTGAGCAGGAATGTCGCCAGCCACACCAGGATCGGAAGAGACGGATAGCGATCGGTGCTTTCGACAATCTTGCCGGCCCGGTCGAATCGCCGCAACGTGGCGACGACGCCAATCGCGCCGATGATGAAATAACTTGGGAAGATGAAGCGCTCGGCACGTACGAGCGCCGGGCTGAGGACGGCGCTGAACACGGCCGTGGTCAGCAGCCCCCACTGGATTCCACGGGCGCTCGCGATCTCGAATATTTCTCCGGTGCGTCCCTGCGCGCTGGCCCGGAGCCAGACCGCGGCGACGGCAAACGCCATCAGGCTCCACGGGGCGGCAAACCACGCCAGCCTGAGCACATACCATCCGACGTTGACGAGCGCGTGGGGAACGACGCGCGGATCGCTGACCTGGATCGACTGGCCCAGGCGCGTCGAGCGATAGAAGTCGAGAAACGACTCTCCAGTCGTGCGCACGTAGAGCGCTTCGTAGCCGGCCATCATCAGCGCCGCAGCGGCGGCAGCCGTGACGAGTCCCAGCCACGCCCAACGGTCGGACGCCTCCCTGGGTGCCGGAATCACCAGCAGCCACAGCGCAGCGCTGACGAGGGCGAACATCGCAAACGCGCCCTTGACGAGCACGAGAAAGCAGAACGAAACCAGCATCAACAGCACCCAGGCAGGGCTCGTGCGAGCGCGCTCGGTGCCGTAGATCAGCGCGAGAAAGCACATCAGCAGCGGATGCTCCTGGTTCCCTCGAATGCGATAGGCGAACGACACCGGGAGCAGTTGCAGAATCCACGCGAGCGATCGCGCCTCTAAGCCCTTCACCACCACGCCGGCGACGAGGGGAACGAGCGCGATCACGGCGACCTGATACAGCATGTTGACGATGTAGGCGGCCTGGCCGGCGGGAATCCCGGCACGAATCAGCACCACCGACGGAAGCAGGATGCCTGCGGGATGCTCGCGAAAGAGCCCCTCCTGGTTCCACGCGCCGCGCCACTCAGGCGCGATCCAGCGCGACGGCGGCTGTTCGGCGAGCTCGCCCGAGATCCGGGCATACAGAGACGAATCGGGATCCCGCGAGCGGTAGTCGGTCGCCACGAGGAGCGACGCGGCAATCGCCACGGCGCAGCACCAGAGAAACGCGTGCTTCATCTCGATGCGCCGCGTCAGGGCTTCCCGGCGGGCGTGTTCTGGAGGGCCACGCCGGCTTGGCAGAGTGGACACTCGGCCGGCGTCCACATCGTGAATGGAAAGGACTTCAGGCTCTCGAGCGCAAGGTCGTTGAGTGCGGCAAACGCGGCGGCTGACGATCCGAGCACGGCGATCGCGGCCACCGCAACCGTCTCGGCCCCGCAAGACCGGAGATCCTCGAGTGTGCCCCGGACCGCCGAGCCGGCGCTGATCACGTCGTTGACGATCGCCACACGCTTGCCCTTCAGCTTCTCCCGAAGCACGGCGGGCACGCGGTACTCCACCGGAAACAACGCCGGCGCCTGCCCTGAGCCCGTCGAAGGGGCCTGCCCTGAGCCCGTCGAAGGGGTCTCGCCGTCGCTCTGCGGCACGGAGCGCTCCGTGTAGCAGAACTCGACACCGAGATCGGTGGCGACCAGCAGCGCAACGAAGGCCCCCTCGACAAGAGGGCCGCAGACAGCGTCGAGGCGATGGCTCACGAGACGCGCCGCCAGCTCCGCCGCGCGCTGGCGAACGAACTCGGGACGCAGACAGAGGAGCTCGAGATCGATCCAGAGATCGCTGTGATGCCCGGACTCGAGCCGGAAGTGGCCGATGCGGCCCGGCAGCTGACTGACCAGCTCTTCCTGTTCGAGCAGCGTCCGGACCGCCGGATCGTCCGAGCGCCGCGCGGCGTCGCGCACCGAACAGGCAAACGCGTTGACCGCGTCCCACGACGCGCCGCAGGCCGTCAATCGTCTTGCGAGCGGGACGTTGGACTGCGCGAGCGCCGCATGGATCGGCGTGTAGCCATCCTCACCCGCCGCGTTCACGTCCGCGCCGGCGACGATCAACAGCCGCGCCGCCTCGTCGTCTCCAGCCCAGATCGCCGCGTGCAACGGCGTATCGCCGCTGCCCGAGCGCGTGAGCGGCGTCACCTGTCCGGTCTCGGCCCAGCCGGGCTGGCCGGACAGGTGCGTCAGGAAGTCCTGAAGATTCACGAGGCGCTATTGCTTCTCGAACACGATGACGCTGCTGGTCGGCTGGCCCTGGGCATTGGTGCCCTTGGTCGTGACGGTCATCGTCTTGCCATCCTTCGAGACGACTCGATGGTACGTCGTCACCGTCTTGCCTCCCTTGCTGTCAACCCGCTCCGTCGTGTGCGAGTCGACCCGTGTCAGCGCTACCATGTCAGCCATCGCGGATCCTTTCAACGCATGCGGCTTGCCGTCGAAGTCAGCCGTGTATTCCGTCACCGTCTTGTCGCCAGTGGCGCTCACGGTTTCGCTCGTCACCTTCTCCCCTTTGCCCGCGGCTTCGATCTTCAATGTCTGGCTCTTGGGCGCTGTCCCCCCGGTGTACTTGGACTTCGCCACGTTGAGCTGCCAGGAACCGACTCGAGGGTCGGCACCCTGCGCCGAAAGTTTCGAGAGTCCCGCCATGCCAATCACGACAATCACGCCGACGGTCAACGCCGATCTGCATGCCCGCATGTGACGCCTCCTGTGCTGGCTCGGGCCAGCTACCGCTTGTTTCCAGGGCGAGTGCCCGTGGCGCGCGCCTTTCGCCTCGTTCCTTTCGACGGCCCGCTCGCCGCCATAGTCGCCGGGCGCGCGTGACGAGGTTGATAGATACCAAGCTTGCCGCCTCCCGGCAAGGTCAATCGTGTCAGGAGGCCCCAGCCCTGGTCGCTGATCGGCCCGCACGTCAACTGATGGCGCTCCATATCCGCGACGAGGGCCTCGACGTCATCGCACATCAGGTAGAGCTCGTGCACGTCGTTCTTCTCTGAAGGATGCACGGCAACCTCTGCGGGCGGCAGGCCGAAGATCAGCCACCCGCGGCCGACGTCCACGTGCGTCAGCTTGAACACGTCACGCAGGACGGCCCGATCCGCGTCAGGGTTCGTGCTGTAGATGATCGAGTGGGCGCCGGTGATCATAGCCATGCTCCGCTGATGTGCCTTCAGGCGATCCGTGTGAACATCCGCTAGAATGCGGCCACTTGACAAGGCCAGAGACGACGGCCTGGGAGGTAAGGATAATGCGGCGACACGCTGCTCTGCTCGTCTGTCGTGCAACCGTGGCATTCGTCAGGACGGCCGCCTTCGCCGCAGCCATCACAGGAACGGTCTACGCGCGGCAACCGTTTAGTATCGGCCCGGTGACCGCCGCTCCCGGTACCACTGCGTCGGGCACCCTCTCGGTGCCCGCGCGGCCTGGAGACGTGGGCACGACCATCCCCATCAGCATCGTCCATGGCATGAAGCCGGGGCCTGTGCTGGCGCTGACAGCGGGTGTACACGGCCAGGAGTACACGCCGGTCCTCGCCCTGCAGCGATTGCTGACGTCCCTCGACGCCAGGACACTGACGGGAACCGTGGTCCTCGTGCACGTCGCCAACATGCCGTCCTATCTGGCTCGGACGATCTACTACTCGCCGGCCGACGGCAAGAACCTCAACCGGGTGTTCCCTGGCCGTGCCGACGGAACCCTCTCCGAACGGATCGCACTGGTGCTGACGCGAGACGTGATCGAACGCGCCACCCACGTCGTCGACTTGCACTGCGGCGACGGCAACGAATCCCTGCGGCCGTACAGTTACTGGATCACGACCGGCGCACCGGCAGTCGCCGATGCGGGCAAGCAGCTGGCGCTGGCCTTCGGCCTGGATCACATCGTCGTCGATCGCGAGCGCCCCACCGATCCGAACGCGTCGGTCTATCTGTCGAACACCGCCATTACGCGAGGCAAGCCGGCGCTGACGATTGAATCCGGTGGCCTCGCGCGCACCGACGAGGAATCCATCGCGGCGATCGAACGGGGCATTGCCGGGCTGCTCAAGCATCTTGGCATGCGCGTCGATGGACCGGCTCCAGTGGCGCAACCCATCTGGATCGAGCGCAGCGAGGTGCTCCGCAGCAGCGGAACGGGAATCTTTCATCCGGCGGTCGAGCGGGGCCACACCGTCGCCCAGGGAACGCTCATCGGGCGCGTCACCGACTTCCACGGCCGGGTGCTCGAAGAGGTACGGGCGCCGTTCTCCGGCGAGATTCTCTACGTCATCGGCACGCCCGCAATCAGCAAGGGTGAACCGGTCGCGTTCGTCGGCTCAACCACAGCGGGCCAGAAATGACCGTGTGGCTGGACTCTTCGCGGGCCGCACCGGGTCCGGATGAAGCCGGACGCCACGAAACCGGCCGGAGTGTCCGGCTTCTAGTCGGACCTCTACCTCCCCGCCGATGGCGGCGTCCCGCTGGTGACCGGCACGCCCATCTGCCACAGCATGAAGGCGTAGGTGAACGCCGTTTCGCGCAGCGCGTCATAGCGGCCGGAAGAGCCGCCGTGACCCGCTCCCATGTTGGCCTTGAGCAACAGCGTATTCTTGTCGGTCTTTGTCGCGCGCAGCTTGGCGACGAGCTTGGTGCCCTCCCAGTACGGCACCTGGCTGTCGTTGAGCGACACCTGGACGAGCATCGCCGGATAGTTCGCCGCCTTGACGTTGTCGTACGGCGAGTAGCGCATCATGTAGTCGAACGCCGGCTTCTCGTTGGGATTCCCCCACTCGAGGTACTCGCTCGTCGTCAGCGGCAGAGACGCGTCGAGCATGGTGTTGATGACGTCGACGAACGGCACTTGCGACACGACGGCCTTGAAGAGGTCGGGCCGCATGTTCGTGACGGCGCCAACCAGCAGCCCGCCGGCGCTTCCGCCCTGAATCACCAAGCCGATCGGAAGAGGTGTATCGGTTCTTGACCAGGTGCTCCGCGCAATCGATGAAGTCGGTGAACGTGTTGAGCTTCTTCATCATGCGACCCTGCTCGCGCCACTCCTCGCCCATCTCGCCGCCGCCGCGGACGTAGGCGTTGGCGAAGATCACGCCGCGATCGAGCAGGCTCAGGCGATTCGAGGAAAACGTGGGCGCTCCCGACGATCCATACGAGCCGTAGCCGTAGAGCAGGAGCGGCGCCTTGCCGTCGAGCGCGATGCCTTTCTTGTGCACGACCGAAACCGGCACGTTCGTCCCGTCGCGCGCAAGGGCCCAGATGCGCTTCGCCTCGTACCGCGACGGGTCATAACCGCCGAGCACTTCCTGCCGCTTGAGCAGCTTCCGCGTCCGCGTCGTCAAGTCGTAGTCGTAGACCGACGACGGCGTAACCATCGACTGGTAGTTGAACCGCAGTGTCGTCGTCTCGAACTCGGGGTTGGCGCCGAGTGAAAGGGCGAAGTCGGGCTCGTCGGTGGCGATGCGGTGCGACTGCCTCGTCTTCGGGTCGATGACGCGAAGTTGGGTGAGGCCGCCTTCACGTTCCGAGACGACGATGTGATTCGCGAAGAAAGTGAGGCTGTTGATCTTGACCGCCGGATTGTGATCGATGAAGGCCTTCCAGTTCTTCTCCGCCGGGTCGTTCATGGGCGCGGTCACGACCTTGAAGTTCTGCGCACCCTTGTTCGTGGTGATGTAGAAGAGCCCGTTGTAGTGGTCGACGTCGTACTCATGGCCGGTCTCGCGCGGCAGGATGACTTTGGGCGTCGCTGTCGGAGCGTCAGCCGGCAGGTAGCGAACTTCAGTCGACGTCTTGGCATAGCTGGCGAGGAATATGACCTTCCGGTCGAGCGAGCGGCTCGCACCGACGTCGAAGAGCTCGCTCTGCTCGTCGTAGAGGAGGTCGCTCGCCGGCGCCCCGACCGCATGCCGCCAGAACTTGTCGGACCGCTTCGAGACCGCGTCTTCGGTCGTGTAGAAGAGCGTCTTGTTGTCGGTCGCCCAGACGACGGACCCGACCCGTTCGATGTTCTCGGCCAGCACCTGGCCCTTGCGCAGATCCTTCACGTGCAGGCTGTACTGGCGGTAGCCGGTCGTGTCGGTCGAATACGCCAGCCAGTTGCCGTCGTCGCTGACGACATAGGCGCCGAGGCCGAGGAACTTGTGGCCTTCGGCAAGCGCGTTGACATCGAGCAGGAGCTCCTCGGCTCCTTCCATGCTGCCTCGGCGGCGGCACATGTAGGGGTACTGCTTCCCCTCTTCGGTGCGCGAGTAGTAGAAATACTCGCCGATGCGCGAAGGGACGCTCAGGTCGGTCTGCTTGATGCGGCCGAGCATCTCCGCGTAGAGCGTCTCCTGCAGCCCCTTGGTTGGCTTCATCACCTCTTCGGTGTAGGCGTTCTCGCTCTCCAGATACCTTATGACCTCGGGGTTGCTCTTCTCCCTGAGCCAGAAGTAGTCGTCTTTGAGGGTGTAGCCGTGGATCTCGGTGGTGTGCGGCCGCTTGGTCGCGGCGGGCGGCTGCGGTCGGACCGTCTGTTCGGCGTGAGTGGACGGTCCAACGAGCGCCACGGCCAGAAACGGCACGACCAGCGCGACATCGTATTTCGTCATGCGCGACCTCTTTGACTAGCGAGGTCGCATGCGCGACCTCTTTGAGCAGCGAGGTCGCATGCGCGACCTCTTTGAGCAGCGAGGTCGCTGGTGACCCTTCGCGAGGTGCTCGCGCTCTTCGAAAGACTGATAGTGACAGGAGAAGCCTCATTATAGGGTCAGCGTCCGACTGCGAAGTCCTGGTACTGCGGATCCTTCTCGAGCCGCCGGCCCTGCAGGAACGCCCAGGCCGCCTTGTTGATCTCTGACGAACGGCCGTAATAGTCGTGCGTGTGCCCCTTGATCTCCGTGAGCTCGACGTTGAAATCCTGGCGGTTCAGCAATTCGAGGCTTTCCCGCACCTGCCGCACCGGAAAGTTGGAGTCGTTGGTGCCGACCCAGACGGCGATGGGGATCTTCCTCGGCGCACGCGCGATGTAGGGGACGATCGAAGGAGAGACCGCGCCGGCGTGAACGGCCACGGCGGCGAAGTACTCCGACTCGAGAACGCCCATCGAAATGCCGTGTATCGCGCCCGCCGAGTGGCCGAAGACATACATGCGCCGGCGGTCGACGGCGTAGTCGGTCTGCACGGCTTCGATGACATGGCGAAGCAGGAGTGGCCCGTCGTCGCGCATGCCCCACCCCTGTCGAACGATCGCGTCCGGCCCGGCCAGGATGATGCCTTCTTTCTTCGCCAGTGACTGCCAGTGCTCGACGAGGATCTTGCCGTCGCGACCAGAACCGTGCATCAGGATGATGAGCGGCGCCGGCTTGCTCTTCGCGCTGTCCGGCACGAACAAGTAATAGGTGCGTTCGACGTCTTGCGACATCACGGACTCTTTCGTGATTTTCTCGGCGTGCGCGCTGGCGGCGAACAGCAGAACGAGCAACGCTGACAGGGAGGCTTTCGTCATGACTGGTCCTCGAAGGCAGGCGACGGACGACGAGACGCGAAGAGGGGGAACGGCGAGCCTCACGAAGCGAAGAATAGCGCGATCCAGCCGGCGAACGGTATGGCTTCGCCGGTGAACGGTCGGAGCCGGGCGTTCCACTGGACGACGGACCATGCGTCGTGCAAGCATCGAAGCCCGGCCATGTCTTTCGCGGCATTCGTGGGCGCTCCGGCCCTTCGGGGGCATCTGCACCGCCGTCGCGGTTGGCTGGCGTATGTGCTCGCCTGGGTGGCCCTGGCGCTGCTCTGGTCGGTCACGGCTGCCGGATCGAGCGGGATGTCACCACGCGTCACGCTGCGGTTCGGGTTCATCATACGGCACGCTCCTCGTCGCCAGCCGCCAGTGCTCACGCGCTCTTCGGGAGCTCGGGGCGACCTAGTCGACCGTCACTAGAAGCCGTCTCATGAATGTGTCACGACGCCACGTCACAACACGATGCGCACGATGACACGATGTTCACGATGGATCCCTGGAGAGGCTTCCTTCGTGTTCACCGGATCATCGTGTTCATCCTGAACCGTGGCCATCGGCGCGTTCAGCCTGTTTTCTGGTTCATGAGATAGGTTCCAGTCGCTGCTCACGCCGCTGACCGGCGCAGGCCATCCATTCACCGATTTGACCGGCGCGTTCACCGGCCGCCTGTTGTCACGGGTGCGCGGCGGACATATCGTCGCGGTCGAGGAGGTCTTCCATGATCGCTCGTCTCGCCGGCCTGTTCACGATCTGCATGCTCACGACGGGTGCCGCCATGGCCCCGGATGTCGAGGTGACGCCTGCGCGCGAGCTCCAGGCTGCCAGCCTGGCTCACGATGGAGATGTGCAGGGCGACTGGGGACTCGCCGAGGCGTGGGGATGGCTCGGTGGCGCAAAGCTCATCCAGGGCGACAGCAACAAGGCAGTGCCCGCGTTTCAACGCGCCCTCGAGCTCACAAAGGACTTCTGGTGGGTGTCACGCGTCGCGATGGTGCAGGCGCAGCGGCCCGCGCTGACGACGGCTGGCAACGACCAAACGCGCCCGCGTTCGTCCGTCGTACGCGTTCGCATGTCGTTCGTAGTCGCGGAATGGCTCGAGGCGATCTGGGCCGCGCTCAGGAACATCGTCGAACGCGGAAACGCCTGGTCTCGTTTCCTGTTCCGCCAAAAGGTAGCCGGAGGTGCGGACGCCCTCTATCCCAGCATCCGCTCGTAGTACCGCTCGTACATCGGGACGACGCGGTCGACGCAGAATTCCTCGCCGACCCTCGTGCGTGCCGCCTCCGCCACGCGGCAGTGCAGCGCTGCATCGGTGAGGAGACCGATGGCGCTGGCGGCCATGCCGTCGAGATCGGTCTGGTCGTGGAGGAACCCGCTGACGCCATGCGCGATGACTTCGGGCAGGCCGCCGACGTTCGACGCGACCACCGGCACCCCGCACGCCATCGCCTCGAGCGCGGCCAGTCCGAAGCTCTCCTGCGCCGACGGCAACAGGAAGACATCCGATGCCGATAGCAACGGAATCACATCCTCCTGCGCGCCGAGCATCTCGACCATCGGCGAGATGTTCAGCTCGCGGCCGAGACGGTACGCCGTCCCGAGCTCGGGACCGTCTCCGACCAGCAGCAGCCTGGCAGGAACAGCCCGGCTGATCCTGGCGAAGACTTCCATCACGGCATCGATCCGCTTGACCGGCCGGAAGTTCGAGACATGGATGACGAGCTTCGTCGACACGTCGGCCGCGAAGCGCTGGCGCAGGCCCGGGACCGCTCGCCGGCGGTAGACATCGCAATCGAGACAGTTGGGGATGACTTCGATGTCGCGCCGGACACCGAGCTCGCGCCGCGTGGCCTCGCGCAGGCTCTCGGAGACGGCGGTTACGCCATCCGACTTCTCGATGGAGTACGCGACGATCTCCGAGAACGACGGATCGCTCCCGACCAGCGTGATGTCCGTTCCATGCAGCGTCGTCACGACTCGTGGCACGAGGTGGCCGCCGGACTCGAGCACCTGCCTCGAGAGCAGCGCCGCCGTGGCGTGCGGAATCGCGTAGTGCGCGTGGATGATCTGGAGCGGGAACTCGCGGGCGACCTGCACGACCTTGTTGGCGAGCGACAGGACGTATTGAGGTTCGCGAAAGAGCGGATAGCTCGGCGTGTTCACCTGATGGAACACCAGCCCGGCCTGGTAGTCGCCGAGCCTGAACGGCGGATCGGTGCTGACGAGGTGCACCTGGTGTCCGCGGTCCGCAAGCGCCTTCGCCAGCTCAGTCGCGACGATGCCGCTCCCGCCGACGGAGGCGTAGCAGATGATGCCGATGTTCACGGGTTGAGGGGGTTCACGGTTCAGGGTTCACGGTTCAGGGTTCAGGGTTCAGCGTTCACGCTACAGGTTCTTGAACAGGTGTGGCCGCACCATCAGATCCTTGACCACAACACCCTCGGCAAATGCCACGCCGGCGAGTGCACCGAACTGTTCGTCGCGGCTCTCCACCAGCTGCTCGAAGAGAGGAGACGTCAGGCGAGTTTCCACGCCGTCGCTCACCGGGACCTTGAACTGACTCACGTGGCAGCGCAGCGCACGGCGCTTCTGTTCGTAGTACTCGGAGACGTCCACGACAAACGACGGTGGCGCGGCGTCGTTGATGAAGTAGTAGCAGATCCATTCGGGCCGCCACGCCTCCGCCTTGGTGCCCGCATCGTAGCGCCGCAGCCCGCTGTTGAAGACGGCCTCGGTCAGAACCTGGCTGGCCGCGACGTGATCCGGGTGCCGATCGATGCCATACGGAATGGCCACGGCGCGCGGACGCACCTTGCGGACGAACGCGGCAGCGGCGGGGATGTGCGCGAGGTTCCCGCCGATGCCACGGTCGGGCCACCGGAGGTTGACGCGCCATGCGGCGCCAAGGACCGCTCGCGCCGCCTCTGCTTCGGCGAGACGCTCGTCGATCGTGCCATTGCTGCCCATCTCGCCGGCGGTCAGATCGCACAATCCGACCCGATGACCGTGGGCCACGTGTTTCGCGATCGTCCCCCCGAGACCGATCTCGAGGTCGTCGGGGTGCGGGCCGAAGACGAGCAGGTCGACGGGATCCATTGCGCTATTGTCCCACCGGGCCAGCCGAGCCCACCACCTGGCCGATGAACTCGTTGAACGCGTTCTGACGGATCCATCGAACCACGACAACCAGATCGTTCTGCCAGTCCATGTAGATGATGTTGCTGCCGTTGCCCTGGAAGGTCACGGCGCTCCGCGGCGCACTCGGAAACGCCGGCTTCGCAGCGGAGTTGAGAAACCAGTTCATGTAGCCGTAGCCGTCGTTTGCCGGACCGGGCGAGCGCGCCATGTCGATCCACTTCTGCGACACGATCTGGCGATCCTTCCATTTTCCGTTGCGCAGGAAGAGATACCCGAAGCGCGCCATGTCACGGGTGGAAATGAACATGCCCCCGCCCCAGTGTCCTCCGCCCGTCATCGACTGGACGCGCCGGCCGTCGAGGTCGACCCACGAGTTCTCGTAGCCGTGCCAGCGCCACGTGCTCGAAGCGCCGATCGGCTCCATGATCTCGTCGCGGAGAAATTCCGGCAGCGGCCGGCGGAGGACCTGGAGCGCTGCGAGCGCGAGCACGTTGACCCGTGCATCGTTGTACTTGTAGCGGGTGCCCGGCTCGCTCAGCTTGCGATTCGGCCAATCGGCGGGCGTCTGACCCTCCGGACGGTCCGCCCAATCGGGCTTCCCCCAGAGTGTCCCCTGCCAGTCGCTCGTCTGCCGCAGCAGGTGTTCCCATGTAATCTTCGAGTTGTGGGGACCCTCGAACAGCGCAGCCGCAAGATCGCCGGGCGGCATGTAGTCCTTGACGAAGTCAGTCACGTCGCGAATCAGCCCCCTCTGCCACATCAGGCCTACGACGGTCGACAGGAAGCTCTTCGTCACGCTGAACGTCATGTCGACGCGCGTCGTGTCACCCCACTCGGCGACAACGTAGCCGTTCTTGATAACGATGCCGCTCAGCGCTCCTCGAGGTTTCACCGGGCCGATCGGCGTGTCGAACGGCTCGCGGCCGAAGGACGTCGCGAGATCGATCGCCAGATCCTTGTTCGCAGGGTTCTCGCTCGCCACCGAGAACTTGATGGCAGCATCGAGCTTCGCGGCATCCATGCGCGCCTGCTCGGGCGTCTGCTTCTGCCAGTCGAAGCGTTCGGGATAGTAGGGAGCGGCCGCCGGCCGCTGAACTCCACGCCCCTGCCCTGAGCTCGTCGAAGGGGCCTGCGCGATCGTCGCCGCCGTGACGACCGACACGATGGCGAGGGCGGCGAGCCATCGCGAGGCCGGAGGGTTCGCTGAATTCATGCGCCGGATTATGCCACGGGCAGAAGCGGCCGCCGGTATCAGAGCTCCACACCCGCGGGTCCGTCGGAGGCTGCCCCGATGCGCACGAGCTCGTCGAGCGTCGCGGCGAACAGCTCATACAACATCTCGAGCCGCTCGATGTCCTTGATGACGCCGTGCACTCGAAGTACAGCTCGTCGACGCCCTCAGGGAAACGCGCGTCGAACTTCGTGCGCACAAAGCTCAGAAGTGACGGCCGGGCGAAGGCGCGACGCGAAGTCATGAAGGCGCTCGAGGAATTTCGCGATCAGCAGCAGAAGCAAGAAGCGGCTCAGCGCTTGCCGGACGCCAAATAGTCGAGAACCAGCGTGCTCAGCGCGCGAATGCCAATCGGCACTGACTTGTCGTCGGCATAGAACGTCGGCGTATGGTGGCCGCCGGACGTCTTCCCCTCCGGCACGACGCCAATCCGGAAGTAGAAGCCGGGCACGATATTGCTGAAGAACGAGAAATCTTCCGAGCCGGTCTCCGGCGGGACCACACCGACGTTCTCCTTGCCAAAGACGCGCTGCAAAGATGGAACCAGGCGGTCGGTGAGCGCGAGGTCGTTCGTCGTCAAGGGATGGGCGCGGTCGAACGACAGCTCGAAGGTCGCGTGAGCCGCCTTCGTCGTCCCGTCGAAGATGTCCCGCATGCGTTCCTCGAGCGTGTCCTGAATCGCGGTATCGAACGTGCGAATCGTGCCCTCGAGATACACCTCGGCTGGGATGATGTTGTTGCGCTCGCCGCCGCGAATGATGCCGACGGTGATGACGTTCGCGGAAAGCGGCGGCAGGATGCGCGACCGCAGCGTCTGCAGCGCCAGCACGATTTGCGCGGCGGTGACAATCGGATCGACGCTCAGTTGCGGCGCCGAAGCGTGCGCCGAGCGGCCGCGGACGACTGCGGTCCATTTCGTCGCCGCGGCGAACGCCGGGCCCGGTGTGTACGCCAGGCGGCCAAGACGTTCGTCATCTCCCGCGGCTTCCGGAGGAGTACCGTAGGTGTGCAACGCGATGATCGCGTCCGGCTTCAGCTCCTTGAAGACGCCTTCGGCCACCATCAATCCAGCGCCGCCCTTCTCGCCCGGCGGCGGTCCCTCCTCCGCCGGCTGGAAGATGAACATCACCGTGCCGTTGAAGCGATCGCGAAGGCTGGAGAGCACCGTCGCCGCGCCGAGCGCCGCGGCGACGTGGATGTCGTGGCCGCACGCGTGCGACACCCCGACCTCGCGCTCCATATACGTCGCCCGCGCCGTCGACTTGAACGGCAGATCGCCGGCCTCGGTGACGGGAAGCGCATCCATGTCGGCGCGGACGGCGATCACCGGTCCTGGTCCCTTCCCTTGCAGCACGCCGACAACGCCCGTTCGGGCGATCCCGGTCGTCACCTTGAGGCCAAGCGCGCGCAGCTGCTTCGCCACGAGCTCCGCGGTCCGGACCTCGCGGTTCGACAGTTCGGGATTCTGGTGAATGTCGTGCCGGATCTCGATAGCTTGCGCCGAGACCTTGTCGACGAGCGCGCTGACGTCCGTGTCGGCGATCTGGGCGCCGGCGTCGCTAGCGGACAGAATCGCGCAGAGGATGGAACCGCTGACAAAAGGCATCGAGCGCGTGGCACGTCGCATGTCGTCTCCCCGGGAATCAGCTGCTTGAGACCGCCTGCCGGATGCGCGCGATCTGCTGCAGGTGCATCAAGTCGTGACCAGCATACAGCCTGCGCAGGTGCTCGACGCTCTCTTCTCCGCGCTCGGCGTGGAGACCGACTCGCATCAGATCCTCCGGCGACGCGCGCTCGAGGAGCCGCAGGTTCGATCGCCGGAGGACGGCGAAGGTCTCCACGGACTCTGCCGGATCGGCCTCGTCGTAGTGGAGATTGTCGGCCCACTCATCCTGGTCGTAACCGGTAATCGTCGGGCGATCCTGCGCGAGGATCAGCCGCAGGCGCCAGCCCCACACGAGATCGGAATCGGCCAGGTGCCGCAGCACGTGGGCGACAGACCACTTGCCGGGCCGTTCCGACTGCATCAGCTTTGCCGCCGGCACGCCCTCGATCGCCCGGCCGAGCGCGGCCGGTGTCTCCCGCAGGACACTCATCGGGTCCTGCGATCCGAGGAGGTCGAGGATCGCGCTCACGTAGGCGCCCGCCTGTGCGGCGGCGCCCCTCGATGAATTGGTGAACACAGACATGGAGTGATTGTAGACGCCGCCGTCAGGCTGACGCGTGCCACCTCGAACATGGACGCCACACGCAGGCAAGTGACAGAATACCCGCTCAATCAACCCTGACGGAGCCGAGCGACCCGCATGATCCGAGCTGCTGCACTCTTCACGATGGCGACGCTGGCGGTGAGCGTCCCGATGGCACACACTCCCACGCCACAGTCGAAGCCCGACGCGTTGCAGACACGTCCCGAGCGGACGAACTTCGAGGAGACGAGCCGCCTCGAAGACATTACGGCGTTTCTCACGGCGCTGTCGGCCAAGTCCCCGCTGGTGCACGTCCAGACGTTCGGGACGACGGAAGAGGGGCGGGCGATGCCGCTCGTGACGCTCTCGAGTCCGGCGGTGAGCCGGCCGGCTGACCGTCCGGCCGGCCGCCCTGTCGTCTTTCTGCTCGCCAACATCCACGGCGGCGAGGTCGAGGGCAAGGAAGCCGTCCAGGTGCTAATGCGGCGCCTGACGGGCGGCGACCTGCGGCCCCTCCTCGATCGCATGGTGATCGTGATCGCGCCAATCTACAACATCGACGGCAACGAGGCCGTTGACGTCATGAACCGGACGGCGCAGTACGGACCGGTCGCCGGCGTCGGCCGCCGCGAGAACGTCAAGGGTCTGGATCTCAACCGCGACTACATGAAGCTCGAATCGGCCGAGGCGCGCGCGCTCGCCGCGGCCTTCACGGCGTGGGATCCGCACCTGATGGTCGACTTGCACACGACCAATGGGTCCTACCACGGCTATCACCTCACACATTCGATACCGCTGAACCTGTCCCTGAGCGCCAAGACGCTCGACTACCATCGGCAGACCATGATGCCGGCGATCATGAAGGCGCTCGAGGACAACCACAAGATTCGCGCGTACTACTATGGGAACTTCGGCCGGGGAAACGCTGCGGCGGGCGAGCTGCGACGGTGGAACACGTTCGACTGGCGCCCGCGTGCAGGCCAGAATTACGTTGGCTTCCGCAACCGACTGACCATTCTCTCGGAGGCGTATTCCTACCTGTCCTTCAAGCGGCGGATTGAGGTCACCGAGTACTTCGTCGAGGAGATCCTGAAGTACGTCGACGGCCACCGCGCCGAGATCGTGGCGCTGACCAAGTCGCTTGACGACGAATGGATCAAGCAGGCACACAGCTCCACCGAGATCCTCCTCGGCGTCGAGTACGAGCTCCGCCCGCTTCCCAAGCCGGTCGAGATTCTGGTCGGCGAAGTGAAGCAGGAGATCAATCCGCGCAATCAGCGGCCGATGACGGTGGCGATCGAGGATAGCTACAAGCCCGAGCTGATGCAGGACTACGCCTACTTCGCGCCGACGCGCACGGTTCCCATGGCTCGCGCCTACGTCCTGCCAACAGACCCTTCATTCCAGCCGATCGTCGACAAGATTCGCCAGCACGGCATCGTCGTCGAGGAGCTGAAGTCGCCGCTCACGACCGACGTGACGAGCTTCGTCGTCGACGAGATCATCAAGTCGCCCAAGCCGTTCCAGGGCCACAACGAAGTCAAGCTGAAGGGGAAGTACACCGCGGAAAAAGTCACGCTGCCGGCCGGCACGCGCATCGTCCGGCTGGCGCAGCCGCTCGGGCTGCTCGCCGCCTATCTGCTCGAACCGGAGAGCGACGACGGGTTGACGGACTGGAACTTCATGGACCCCTGGCTCGAGGTGGGCAAGCGCGCGCCGGTGAGGAAGATCATGAAGTGAATTCTGGCTCAAGGCTCAAGGCTCAGGGCTCAGGGCTCAGGGCTCAGGGCTCAGGGCTCAGGCAAGAGCGTTGGACCGCATACTCGAAGATCGTGGTTACTCTGGTTTTGCGCCTGTCAGCCGCTGCAGTTGCGCGGCAAACGCGGTCACGTCGCCCCTCGAAACGCGGCGTCGAGGGACGATGAACGCCTGCATAGCACCGAGGTACACGAAGAGGTAGTCTGGCGTATCGACGACGCGCTGGACGCTCGTGAGCGCAAACCGCGCCTCGGCCTTGGGTGTCGTCGCGACGAGACCTGCCTCATCGAGCTTCAGCACGTGCGGGCCCTCGAACAGGGGATTCTGACCCTCGCGGTACATCTTGAGGGCCTGCTTACGGTAGATCTGCCGCGAGCGCGCTGGCCACCACGCGATCCACAAGGGGCCCAGAACGAGGATGGCAATGGCCAGGGCGGCCTCGCCGAAGAACCAGAACACGAGACCGAAGATCACGAACAGGAACGCGTAGCCGTAGGTCTGGCGGCGGCGAATGTCGCGCGCCGCCTCGGAGTGTTGCATGTGGTGGTCGAGGAAGGCGAGCAGGTCGCCTTCCTCGAACTGGTACTCGAGCTCCATCTCGCTACGATCCGCTCTTCCGTTTGCCCCACTCCGGTGCCGGCGGCTCGGTCGTCATGCGGTTGGCCGGCTGCGACTTGAGGAGCTTCATGGCCTCTTCGACGGCGCGCTCGAGCTGCGGGTCCTTACCGGCAATGACGTCTTTCGGCCAGTTCTCGACGTCGATGTCCGGCGCCACGCCCTCGTTCTCGACGGCCCACTTCCCGTCGCGCGTGAAGAAACCCCCGCGCGGCGCGATCATCGAGCCGCCGTCGATGAAGCCCGGCGTGTCGGCCGTGTGCACCAGCCCGCCCCACGTGCGCTTGCCGACGAGCGGGCCGATCTTCCGACGCTTGAACATGAACGGCATCAGGTCGCCGCCCGAGCCCGCCATCTCGTTGATGATCATCACCTTCGGTCCCCAGATCCCGGCCGATGGACTCGTGAACGGCATCCGATCGCCGGCCACGTTGTTGAAGTAGCCGTCAAAGTCGCGTCCAAGGACGTCGACGATGTAGTCGGCGGCCGAGCCGCCGCCATTGTAACGCTCGTCGACGATCGCGCCTTTCTTGTCCTGCTGGGCGAAGTAGTAGCGGTTGAAGCTCTCGTATCCGCCCTGGCCCGTGTTCGGCACATAGACATAGGCGAGCTGACCGTTCGACAGCTTCTCCACGAGCCGGCGATTGTGCTCGACCCACGCCCGCGTCCGCAGCGCCTGCTCGGTCGTCGTCGGCACCACGGTGACCTGCCGCGCACCTTCCATCGCGGGCTTGCTGTTGACGGTCAGGACCGTCTGACGGTTCGCTGTGCCGTCGAGCAGACGGTAGATGTTGTCCGGAGCGCGCAGCTCCATGCCGTTGATGGCGACGATGAAGTCACCGACCGAGACGTCGACGCCGGGCGCCGAGAGCGGCGCGCGGAGATCCGGATTCCAGCTTTCGTTGTCGTAGATGCGCGTGATCTTGTAGCGTCCGCCCTCGATCGCGAAATCCGCGCCGAGCAGGCCGCCCGGCGACTGGGGGACGTCGGGCATGGCTCCGCCGCGGACGTACGAGTGCCCGACGGCGATCTCGGCGCCCATGTTGTCGAGCAGGTAGTTCAGATCCGCGCGGTGATTGACGTAAGGCAGGAGTTCGCCGTACATCTCTTTCATCTTCGGCCAGTTCGATCCGTGCGTGTTCTGCACGTAGAGATAGTCGCGCTGGTTGCGCCAGCCTTCGCCGAAGATCTGCTTGAACTCCTCGCGGGGCTCCAGGTACATCCGGAGCGACACGTCGAGCCGTCCCTGGCCGGCTTGCGGCGCGTTGCGATCCGCGTCGACGAGAAACAGGTTGACGGCGCCGCCTGCCGCGCCGCCGCGGCCGCGACCGCCGGCGCCACCGCCCGTGCGATAAAGGAGCTTCCTCCCGTCGGCGCTGACGTCGTACTCGGCGACGCCGGTGACAAACGGCGCGGCACGCCGGTCGCTGATGCGATACCGCTGCAGTGTCGCGCCGCCACCGGCTCCGCCGCGTCCGCCGCCCGCGCTCGCTTCGAGGTAATACACCGTGCCGGCGACGCCGGCCCGCAACTGGCTGTACTGACGCTCGGGCACGCCGGGAACAGAGATGATGCGCTGCTGCAGCCCGTCGAAGTCGATCTGCACGGTGACGGGTACGCGCGGCGTGCGAGGCGTCTGCGCGGCGGTCTGATCTTCGGCGCCTTCTCCGCTGGCGGCCGCTGCTCCGGCCCCCGCGCCGCCACGTCCGCCCTGACCTCGGCCTCCGCCTCCGCCACCAGCCGGTGCACTCCCCACGCCAAGATCTTCGTCACTCTCGGGAAGGAGCGGGCTGGGCTCACCCTTCTTGAGCACCGCGAAATACAACCCGAAGGTCTCCTCGCGGTCGTACGACGTCATGTCGAGCCACTGCGAGCCAAGCCCGTAGGTCGTCGACGCGAGGAACCACAGGTATTTGCCGTTGGCGTCCCACGCGGGGAACATCGCGTCGGCGAGCCCGTCAGTCACCTGCCGCGTCTCGCCGGTCTCGACGTTGCTGACGAAGATCGCGCGGTACAAGGTGTTCAGCCGGCTCGCATACGCCACCCACTTCGAATCGGGACTCCACACCGGATTGAGCGTCCGCTGCGGCACCATCCAGGGATCGCGGCCGACAACCTTGGCCTGCCCGCCGGCGACGTCGAGCACCCACACCTTGAGATCGGTGTCGCTGAACAGAATCTTCTTCGAGTCGGGCGACCACGACGGCGTGTAGTAATGCTTCGGATTGGCGATGGCGATCTCGCGGGGTGGCGCCAGGCCCTCCTGCGACTCGAGAATCAGCGTGTACTCGCCCGACTTGTCGCTGAAGTACGACACCCACTTCCCGTCCGGCGACCACGCCGGCTCGCGCTCGGCCGACCCGCTCGAATTCGTCAGGTTCCGGATGTCGCCCTTCTCGGCGGGAATCGTGAAGATCTCCCCGCGCGCCTCGACGACGACACGCTTGCCGGTGGGCGAGAGAGAAATGTTGGAGATCCGCCCCGTCACGTCCTCCCAGCGCGGCATCATCCACGGAAAATCCCCACGCGCGCTGATCTCGACGACCTGACTCTTCCCGCTCTTCGGATCGAGGGCATGAATACGGCCGGCCTGCTCGAAGACGATCGCTCCGCCGCCGGCGTCGATCGTCTTGACGTCGAAGTCGGTGAACTTCGTCGTCTGGGTGAGCTTCCTGGCCTTGGTGTCGAACGCCCAGACGTTCGAGACGCCGTCACGATCGGACAGGAAGTAGACGGTGTCGCCGGACCAGACCGGGTCCATGTCCTTCGAGTCGGTCCACGGCGGCGAGACGAGATCGTAGGTCTTGAGGTCGACGATCCAGATCGGCCGGTTCTGGCCGCCGCGATAATTGCGCCGCTCCTCGTCCCAGGAGCTGTTCATGCGATACGCGACGTGAGTGCCGCTCGCCGAGATCTTCCCCTGGTAGCCGCGCGGCAAGGGCAACGGCTGCTCGACCCCGCCCGAAGCGGGCACGGTCCAGAATCTCGGCGCCGCGTTGGGCGCCCAGCTTGCTCTGCCGGAGGCAAAGAGGACCGCCGTGCCGTCGGACGTCCAGCCCTGCACGGTGTCGGCGCCGGGATGCCAGGTGAGGCGTTTGGGGTCGCCGCCTTCGGCGGGCACGACGTAGACGTCCGTGTTGCCGGCATATTCGCCGCTGAAGGCAATCGATCGGCCGTCGGGTGAAAAGTGCGGGTTCGTCGTCTGACCCTGAAAGCTCGTCAGGCGACGGGCGAGGCCACCGGACCGTTCAACCACCCAGATGTTGTTGGCGTAAGCAAACGCGATCTGTGTTGCGCTGACTGTCGGCGATCGCAACAGCCGCGTCGCGTCACCGTTGGGAGCGGCGTTGAGCGCCACGGCCACGGTGGAGAGAACGAGCCAGGGAATCGACCGAACCAGCAGGCGGACCGCACGGCACTTCGGCATCAGGAACCCTCCCGCGCGAGATCCTAAGGGAAAACGAGGCCCAGCAGAAGAAAAACACGCTCGGAGCGCCAATTGCGGAACCTGCGTGCCGATCACGATACCGGCATGAGATTTCGAAGGTCATGCGCAGAAATCGTTGAGATCTTCCGGTTCGGCCTGGCACCTGGCTTGCCACGGGCCTTTCAGCCGTACGTGGCGCGGTCGAGCACGTGTGCCCCCGGCCGCCCGACGGTGAACCTGCGAAAGACGGTGTTGGCAACCTCATGAGCGACCTGCTTCGACTTCTCGCTGGATGTGTCTTTCTTGCGCTGGCGGCGCTCACGGCCGTCGCCGCGCCGAACCAGCTCCTGTGGCAACTGAGCGTCGCGGCAACCGAGGGCGGACACTGGCTGGCCATCGGTGCGCTCGTGCCCGCGATTCCCTGGTGGGGCCAGGGCCGGCTCGGCAAGCTCGGTGGCCTCATGAGCCTCGGGGCGGCGGCGCTCTTTGCGTTGCCGCTCTTCTACGCCAGCCAGATGAACAAGGATCTGCCGGCGAAGCTCGACGCCAGCTTCGGTACCGCGCAGCGCGCCCGGGGGCGCTTCGCCGAGGACCTGCGGCCGGAGCCGGTGGTCATGCTCGATCTCGTGTCGTCGGTGCAGTCGCGGCCGGTACGCCTCGAAGAGCGCGTCTTCAGCACGGCCGACGGCGAGAAGCTGACGCTCGATATCTACAAGCCCGGCTACGACCACGATCCGGTGCCGGGCCTCCTGGTGATTCACGGCGGCAGCTGGCAGAGCGGGCACAGCAAGGACTTCATCGCGCTCAACGCCTACCTCGCCGCCCGCGACTACATCGTCGTCTCGATCAACTACCGGCTCGCACCGAAATGGAAGTTCCCGGCGAGTCGCGACGACGTCCTGTCGGCGATAGCGTATCTGAAGGTGTACGGACACGAGTTCGGCCTCGACCCGACAAGGCTGGCGCTTCTCGGGAGGTCGGCCGGTGGACAGCTGGCGCTCCTCGCCGCCTACACCGCCAACGAACCGGCGATTCGTGGCGTCGTCTCCGTCTACGGCCCGACGGATCTGAAGTTCGGGTACGACCGGCCCGCCGCGAAGGGACTGCTGGACACGCGCGGAGTGCTCGAGACCTATCTCGGCGGATCTCCGGCAAAGGCCGACGACGCGTACTTCGCGGCGTCGCCGATCAACTTCGTGACTGCGGCATCACCGCCCACGCTGCTGATTCACGGGCTCCACGATGGACACGTCTCGCCCGAGGAAAGCGAGCGGCTCGAGGCACGGCTCGCGCAGGCGAGGGTGAAGAACCTTTTCGTGCGGCTCCCGTGGGCGACGCACGCTTGCGACTGGAGCTTCAGCGGCCCTTGCGGTCAGATTACGACGTACGCGACCGAGCGCTTCCTGGAGCGCGTGATGTCCACGCCGGCCAAGGAGGTCAAGCCGCAGGGCCGGCTGGCGATGAAG
>CAVZMJ010000011.1:0-116347 GCA_963776315.1 uncultured Acidobacteriota bacterium | reverse complement strand
ACGGCGTTGTCAGCCCGAACCGATTGCCCGCGGCGCTCGAAGCAAGTAATGCAAGCCATTCTGGGTAGTGGTCGCCTTCGCTTCCTTCCATTCCAGAGCGATACCGGCAGCAGGGAAGCCTGCCGAACCAAGCAGGCCCAGGCCAACCGGAAGCGCCGGAGTCGGCGTCATGATGAACCCGGCTATTGCCGCAGCGGCGCTGACCGCAACGCCCGAAGCACTGATGGCCAGCCTGCCGCGCTTGGTTTTCAGCCAGCTTGACTGCGCTTTTTGCGTCTCCTGAAGTTCCTTGGCAATTGCGGGGATGCGACTGTGCTGCACATCGGACTCGAACTCGGGGGTCCAAGGGGTGTCTCGGATTTCACGCGCAAGCCACGCGAGTCGTTCGCGAATCTTCGCGAGCGCGTCACGATTCGCGAGCCGGTACTCGAGGACATCCTGCAATGCCACGTCCCCTGCCATGATTGGCAGATTGAGTTGAACATCGGCAAGTGTCGCAACGGCGAGAAGGTCGGCCTTCCGACCGAGCGCGTCTATTGCCCGACGCAGCTCGGGGTTGTCGCGCGCTCGTTGCAGCTTCAACGCCAGCACGCGCATATGAAATGGATCATCGGTGATCGGCGTCGAGTCCACCAGGCCAAGCGCACCGAAAAGCGCATGATTCAACATGATCGACTCACCGAGCGGCAGCGGGTAATCCGCGTATCGATACTCGAGAATCTCGTTTCCAATCGGCTCGGTCTCCTCATACAGGAATCGGACGTCCTCGAACTCTTGTCCACCGATTCCGAACTTCTCGCGATAATACGCCGGCGGCTGCAGCTCGTTCGGCAGCCTGCGAGGTAACTCACCGAGTAGACGTTGCATGGCCTCGTCAAGCGGTTTCAGGCGGTCGTGGTCCGGATGCTCGGTATGCTCTCGAATCTGCTTTGGCACTTTAGCGAGTGCCAATCTCCAGGCCGTGGGCAGACCGGGGCCTGTGCATTCACGAAGGAACGCCGGATCCTGAACGTCGGTGAGAATCGATCGTGTGATCGCCTCTTCGTACTGCTGCAGCACATCAGCCGGCGCGATGCGATGGAGAATGCCTTCTGCCTCCAGCATCCGGAGCTCTTTGTCTAGAGCAAGTGTCCCGTAATCGGCTGTCGAGGCGCGATCCGGATCCAGGACGTAGAGGCTGTCGAAATACAGAGCTGCGCAGTTGAGGAGTGTGCGTTGGGATTCGCCAAACGACCCGTAAGGATAGTAGTACAGACTGTGCGGGCCCATGGTTCAATCTCCTCAGCAGACGCGAACGGACAGAACACGCCCTGTGTCGAAGGCGAATGTCGAACCTATCAAGTGAGCGTCGATGCGAGCTGTAAGACGTCGCGGCGCCGCAGTCCGTCGTCGACCGGGCGAGGCTGCCGTCGCCGACTTGGGCGCGACTTCCGGGCGTGAGGATCAACGTCGCGATCATTTTGGCCGGGATTCTCAATTTGCCTTTCCCCGAACACGCGGATACTACACCGGCGCGAGCCGGGTGTCAGCGGTCTCTGATCGTCGCTAAACCGAGTGTCTGTCTGACTGACTCGGACTATCGCCGATCGACAACCATCCGAACTCGCCGGTTGCCCCAATCGGAGATGAAGAGCGTCCCGCCGCTCGTCACCGCGAGTGCCACGGGTGAATTCAGGCGCGCGGCGATCCCGGGTCCACCGTCGCCCCTGAACCCTTCGGTGGCCCGAGTCAGATGTCCACCGGTAATCCGGCCCGTACTCGAGGGTCGATACACAATTCCCACATGGTTCCCTCCAACTCCAGTCGGATTGTGTGACTCAGTGGGTCCGACCGCCGAGTGCGACGAGACCGACAGTCGGCGGTGACTGCTGACACGCGATCTGCTAAGGTCGGCCGATGTCTCTGGTCCGTCACGATCGGCGTGGAATCGTTGGGCGCCTCGCGCAGTCGGCCATCGCCGCAGTCGTGCACTGGCATTGGATACTTTCATGTCGGAGGTCCCGAGCCATGTATCGATTGGCCTCGTTCGCGGCAGCGTCCGTGATCCTCGTGGGAAGTGCCTTGGCGTTCGGCCAGACACCACCTGTCCAGACCCAGCCAGGCATGGGTCCTCCGGCGGCGGGCCAGGCGCCACAGCGCGACAAGCCCGTCGCGAAGACCGGGACCGGGGCCATCAAGGGGCGCATCCTGGCGGCGGACAGCGGCATGCCGCTCCGCCGGGCCAAGGTCTCTCTCGAGACCGCCAACCCGCTGGAATCGCGAGCGACGACGACGGACCTCGATGGGCGGTACGAGTTCACTGAGCTCGCCGCCGGCCAGTATCGAGTGTCGGCCTCGAAGGGCATCTACGTGACGTTCGAGTACGGACAACAAAAACCATTCGAGCGAGGCAAGCCCATCGATCTGGCCGAGGGCCAGGTTCTCGACAAGACCGACATCGCGCTGCCGCGGGGCGGCGTGATCAGCGGTGTGCTGCTCGACGATGTGGGCGATCCCGCGGCCGGCGTTCGCGTGACGGCGATGCGGCCGCAGTACCGCGACGGCAAACGCGGGTTGGTCAGCATCGGCCGCGCGGTGGAGACCAACGACGTCGGCCAGTACCGCCTCTATGGGCTACCGACCGGCGGGTACTTCGTCGGCGCGCTGCCGTCGACCGCCAACGCCGCCATCCCTCTGCTCAACACGCCGAGCGGCGCGCCCACGTACTTTCCCGGAACGGTCAGCGAAATGGACGCGCAGCGCGTCACCGTTCAACCCTCACAGGAAAGAGCCCTGCCTGATTTCACGCTCGTCCCGTCGCGTCTCGTGAAGATCAGCGGAACCGCCACGAATGCCGCCGGCGGGCCGGTCCAGATGGTGATGATCATGTCGACGTCCCAGATGTCAGCGGGCAACGCCATGCCCGGGATGGGGATGGCGGCCGTGAAGGCTGACGGCAGCTTCCAGCTGACCAACGTCGCGCCCGGCGAATACACGGTCATGGCCATTTCGAACGCCGGCGGCGGCGATCAGGAAATCATTGCCTCGCCGTTGACCGTCGCGGGTGAAGACATCACGGGGGTGACCCTGCGCGCGACGGCCGGGTTTCGCGCGACAGGGCAGATCCTGTTCGACCCGGGGACGCCACCCGCCGGCCTGGCGCCATCGGGGCTGACGTTGATGGCGACGCCGGCGTCCCAGTTCACGATGATGGGCGGGATGGCGCGTGCGACGATCCGCGATGACTGGACTTTTGAGATCAAGGGACTTGCCGGCCAGCGGCTGTTTCGGTTTTCGCAGGGACTGCCCTCCGGCTGGATGATCCAGTCGGTGTTCCACGGCCAGACGGACATCACCGACAAGCCGCTCGACGTTACGGAAGACGTGGACCGCGTGCTCATCACGGTGACGAATCGGCCGGCACGCATCAGCGGAAGCGTCGTCGACGACCGCGGGAAGCCCGCGACGGGCGGCTCGGTCGTGATCTTTCCAGACGACGCCGCGTTGCTGCCGCCGGCTTCAACGAGGTATCTTCGTGCGCCTCGTCCCGGCGATGACGGGCGATTCAAGGTAGAGAACCTCCCGGCCGCCACGTACCTGGTCGTCGCGCTCGAGTCGCTGGAGCCCGGCGAGGAGAACGATCCGGAGCTGCTCGAGCAACTGCGTGCGCTGGCAACCCGCGGTCACCCTCGGCTGGGGGGACGCCAAAGACCTTCCCCTGAAGCTGGCGAAGTTCGACCGGAGATGAACGACGTGCTGACCGTGCCTATTCCGCCTTCTTGTACGTCGCCTTCGTCGTGACCGGGGCGCCGCCGCCCTGGAAGTCCGGGCGTGTTGACACCACGACGAGGTTGCCCGACGCGTCGAGCGACATCGCCATCGTCACGTTGACGGGATTGCCGTCGAAGCTCATGGTGGTGTCGACCTTCAGCGTGCCTCCGTCCCATTTCACCTTCGAGAGCTGATCGATGGCATTGCCCTGGAAGTTCAGGGTGTTCTTGCTCTCCGATCCGTCCAGCTTGTAGACGCTCGTCATCTCCCCCATCTGGGTGGTGCGTGTGACCGTCAGCGTCGTGGCGTCCTGTTTGATCAGTGCCGACTGCCCCAGGCCGCCGCCGGGGCCTTGCGACGATGGGTCGGGCACGAGTGCCCATTTGCCGGTGAAGTTCGGCGTTTGCGCGAGCGTCGCGGCCGAGAGAAGGACGGCGAGGGCGAGCGTGTGTGCGGCGTGCGATCGATGCATGTCAATCAAGCTCCTAGAAAACAGCCGACCAGGCGGGTGAACCATCGAATGGTATACGAAACGGTGGATACGGGCGTGCTACTGCTCCTGAGGCGAATCGTCGCCGTGAGCCGCCGGCGTCCCCGAGGTCCAGTGCACTCTCGTGGGCGCGCTCGTGTAGATCGACCGTCCCCACACGCGGCCGTTCACCACGTACATGACCGCGCGGCCGTAGTACCACAAGTCGAGGTGATAGCCGTCGACCGAGAACCCGGGTCCGACGCCCAGTTGTGGGCCGTCCATCGTGAAACTGTCCACCACAGCCGGCGCGCCGCAGCGGGCCATCAGGTCGTCGACCAGGCAGCCCATCTCGATCGCGTCGAAGTCCGCCCGCGAGAGGTGTCGCCTCGCCGATCGGCACCACTTCGATGCGCGGCGGCGCGGCGGCGCCTCCGGGTTTTCGCGCCGTGACCTTATCCACCGGGTGACAGTGCAGCGGGATGCCCGGATGCTGATCCCACTTGACGTACCGGTCGTGGCGGACGATCGTCCAGTCTTCGTAGAACGCCGCCAGCTCACCCTGCGCCAGCGAATGCTTGAATCCAGCCGTGGTGAACTCCGGCCCGGCCGGGTACTCGTCGGTGAAGAGCATGCACGTGTACGCGTTCACACCGCCGGGTGCCGTGTGCGCCTTGACCTCGGTCAGGAGCCGGCGCCACACCGGATTGTCGAGATAGTCGATCACGCCGTGCGCCATCACGAGATCCCAGATGCCTTCGATCGGAAACTCGCTGATGTCGGCCACCACGGCCTCGAGCGGCACGCGCGTCTGCTGTCCGAGCGCCCGTAACTTCTCGATGCCGGCCGCCGATCGATCGACCGCCGTCACCCGGCACCCTCGGCCCGCGAGATAGAAGGCATTGCGTCCTTCACCACATCCGAGGTCGAGGACGCGCGCACCGATCGGCAGCGCGGCCGCGAGTTCGACGATGTCGTGGTTCGGGCCGCCCATCGTCGAGACGCCGCGATCCTGATAGCCCTTTTCCCAGAAGCCGCGAAACGGCAGCCTGGCGATCTCTTCGGGTGTCATGGAGGACATGATCGGTGCCGTTTCCTTTCAATCAGGCGGGCACGTAGCTCCGTTCGAGCGCGTCGACACGGGGCGACTTGAACAGCTCGCCCATCACGTTGCTGTACTTGAACCCGCGCGGCGTGAGCTGGTACACGCCGGCGGCGGTGGCCTCGACGCAGCCTTCGGCGGCGAGCGCGCCGAGCTCCGACTCGAAGTCGGCGAGGCCGTCGCCGCCGAAGCGGCGCGCGTAGTCGCGAGGGTCGAGCTGCCCGAGCGACAGATTGAGGACGCAGAACCGCCGCCGCCGCTCGTCGTCTCCGAGCAGGAAGCCACGATCGAGCGGCTGATCGGGCCGGTGATCGAAGTCGATGAAGCCCCTGATGATGTCGAGGGTCGCCGTTTTGCGCACCGCGAAGTCGGTGCCGTAGTGCACGGCGTCGCTGTAGCTGCGCGCGCCGGCGCCGAGGCCGAGCAGCGGCACTCCGGCGAAGTCGGCGGTCTCCTGGCGCAGTCCGCCGCGCCGGAGCGTCGTGAAGCGCACGAAGCTGTCCTGGCGAAACCCGCGGCTCGCGAGGAATCGGACGCTCTCGTCGTAGATCGCGTATTTCGATTCGTCCTCGAGAAAGTCGCCGGCGTTCCGCTCGAAGCGCTTGTGGATGGCGGTCAGCGGACGGAACACGACCGGGTAGAGCGTGATCGTCTTCGGCGCGAAGCCGACGGTCGTCTCGAGACTCCTGAACCAGCTCGCGCGGCGCTGTCCCTCGAGCCCGTAGATCAAGTCGTAGTTCACGTTGTCGAAGGCGATGTCGTTGATGCCGGCGACAGCGCGTTCGATCGCCTCGGCCGTGTACGGACGGCCGACGCGCTTCTGCTCGTCGGGGTCGAGCGTCTGCAGACCGATGCTCACGCGCGTCACGCCCATCTGCTTGAGACACTCGAGCCGCTCGCGGGTCATCGAGTCCGGTGCACCTTCCACCGAGATCTCGGCACCCGCCACCCAGCGCGGAAAGTGCCGCCGCAATGCCTCGAACACCTGTCTGAATTGGGACGGAGAGAGCGTCGTCGGCGTGCCGCCGCCGATGTAGAGCGACAGGATGTCCATGTGGCCGACGAGCGGCGCGTGCATCGCGATCTGCCGGCAGAGCGCGTCCACGTACGCCTGCACCATGTCGGGTCCGTGCGACGTGGTCAGAAAGAGCGTGCAGAAGGCGCAGCGGTAGGCGCAGAACGGAATGTGGATGTAGAGATTGAGCGGCCCCGCCGCGCCGCGCCAGGCGGCCGAGAGCGGCAGCGGCGGATCGAACGGCCGGTAGGCGCGTTTCGACGGATAGCTGTAGACATAGCACGGCAGCTCCGACGCCGCGATCGCTTGCCGCAGCCGCTGCCGCGTCTCGTCTCCCGCCCGCGCATCATTCGCGAGCATGGTCAGCCTGGCGCCGGGCCGTAGTGGTCGATGATGTAGCGCAACGCGTCCGCCATGTCGTCGAAGCTGCGGGTGACGATCGCCTCGTATCCGGCGCGGCCGCGAAACGCCTGGCCGAACACGATGACGGGGAGCCCCGCCTGGTGCGCGAGGAACATCTCGCCGATGGTGAAGAACGGCGCGTGCCGGGTCTCGAGCGTGGGCGGCAGATCGAGATTGACGAGCATCACGTCGGCGCGCGCCAGGTGCCAGCGATCGTTGGTGAAGACCTCGATCGGCGCCGCGCGATATCCCCCTGGACGGGCGCGCATCACGCGCGTGGGATCGTAGCAATCGAACCCCGCCTGCGTGAGATCGGCCGAGGCGCGCTGCCGCCAGGCGGCCGCCTCGGCGAGCTCGAGGCCGTCGATCATGCCGGACAGGAACACCATCCGGCGCGGCGGCGAAGAGACGGCAGGCGGCGCGATCATTTCGAATCGTACGGGGCCACGGCGCTGCCCTCGAGCGCGTCGATGCGGAGCGTCAGCCGGCCGTCGGCGCAACGGGTCGCCAGTTCCGGGTGACGCGACCACAACTGGCGCGTCAGCTGTTGAACGAGATCGGCCACGCGATCCGCGAACATCCACGGCGCGTAGCGCAGGCCAAGACGCAGGTGGATCGCGGACGGCGCGGCGTGCGGAGCGGCGCCGTCCGGCCTGGACGTGTCGACGCTGTAGTGCAGATCCCCGGTCAACTCGAGGTCGAAGCCCGGGGCGAGATCGGTGAACCGCGGGGTGATGGCGAGGTCGGGCACCGCTTCGAGGATTTCGTACAGCGGACCGGACAGCAGGAGCGGTTGCACCTCCGCGCCGTTCGCGTCGATCACGGAGCGCGTGAGCCGGCCGAGGTATCGCGCCTGCAGGCCCCCCGGAGCCGACGCTGGCTCGACGACCTCGACGAGATCGCCGGTGAAGTAGCGCACGAGCGGCATCTGCTGCGTGAACGGATAGAGCGAGGTGAGGAGCAGCACGCCGACGCCGTGATCGATGGTCTGCAGCGTCCGCGGATGCACGACCTCGGGTACCACGTGCGGATCGAAAACCCACGGTCCGCCATGTCCGCATTCGACGGCGCCGCCGAACATCTCGGTGAGGCTGTACCGGTCGCCGACGGTCGCGCCCCAGAGCTGGCCGAGCAGCTGCTTGCGGGCCGGTGTCACATGGCCGCCGAAGAGCGTCACCGTCCGTACCGACGAGCCGCTGGAGATCGAAACCGGCGTGAATGAGGTATGCGGTGAGCGCTTTGACCATGCGCTCGGTGCCCATGATCATCGACACGCGCGGCTCGACGCCCGGCAGATCGTACGTGCGCTCGAGTAATCCGCGGGCCTGCTGGGCCTGCGCGCGATCGTGCACGCCGGCCGACAGCACGTAGGCGTGGCTCGGCATGCCGGTCAGCGCGCCATGGTAGGCATTGACCAGATTCAGGTAGAGCGGCCGCAAGCCGGTACGCGGATTCGCCTCGAGCTGGCCGGCGAAGAAGTCCCAGACGAAGGCCTGCTCGGCCTGGCCGCGGTGAATCTGAAGAAACGCGCCGGTGGTGCCGGTCGTGTGCTGCAGTGCCGCTGGCACCGACGGATCGCACTGGATGTCGGTGTGGTGCGCGACGACGTCGGCGCGGGTGAGGACGGGCAGGCGCGGGAGATCAACGAGACCGCGAAACCCTTCCGTGGCCATGCCGAACGTGGCTCGATAGTACGGTGACTTCGCCGCGCAC
This sequence comes from uncultured Acidobacteriota bacterium, assembly GCA_963776315.1. Classification (GTDB taxonomy): domain Bacteria; phylum Acidobacteriota; class Vicinamibacteria; order Vicinamibacterales; family 2-12-FULL-66-21; genus DATBJJ01. The sequence continues at coordinate 107,896 of CAVZMJ010000011.1, read as the reverse complement.
CACTCGACGGTCTCCCGAAGGAGGGTGTCCTGCAGTTGGGCCGCGGCGTCCGCCGCGGTGTTCACTTCCCGCCGCCCGCCTTCACGTTGCGCACCATGACCGGTTCGGCCACGAACGGCTCCGCGACGAATGGTTCGGCGACCAGCGGCTCTGCGCCCACCGTTTCGGCCGCGAGCGCCTCGGCCGCGATCGCTTCGGCAGCGATCGCTTGCGCCGCGACGGCCTGCGCGGCCGCGGCCCCCGCGGCCCCCGCGGTGCGGCCTGCCAGCAACTGGTTGGCCGAGTTCTGAACCTGCTCGACTTCCGCGAGCGCGCGCGTGGCCAGCGCGTCACCGAGCGTCGACTTCTGATCCGCCGAATGGCTGGCCGCGGCGAGAGAGGATTTCACGACCGTGGCCTCGGCGAGGGCTTGTGCCACGGAGCCGCGAACGGCGGCGTCTTTCACCTTCAGGGCCTTCTGATAGAGTTCCGACAGTTTTGCGACGTCCATGGCGCCCTCCTGTTCACGTCCATTGAGATTCGCCGACGAGTCATCGTGATGAAGACATCAGTATCGCAAAACCGCGCCGAGCCGGGTATCAAAAATGATCGTCCGGCGGCCCTGCGCGGCCGGGCACTTTGTCCCCGCGCCGCCGGCATGCGCATCGACCTGATTGCCGACGCCCTCATCGAGATCGACAGCACCGGACGTCTCACGTCCGTGGGTCCCGCGCCGGCGGATTGCGCGCTGGCCGAGTCCTTTCCGGGCGCCGTCCTGCTTCCCGGCTTTGTGGACGCGCATATTCACTTCCCGCAGACGCGGGTGATCGGCAGCGCGAGCGGACCGTTGCTCGAGTGGCTCGAGCGGAGCGTCTTTCCCGAAGAATCGCGCTTCGCCGATCGCGCCTACGCGGCGGCCGTGGCGGAAGAGTTCATCGATGCCCTGATCGCGCAGGGGACAACGTGCGCCGCCGTCTTCAGCTCCAGCCATCCCGGCGCGACGGACGAGTTGTTCATGGCGCTCGATCGGCGCGGGCTCCGCGCGTTGTCCGGCCTGACGCTGATGGATCGGGGCATGCCCCCCGCACCCACGCTCGATGCCCCCGCCGCGCTGACGGCGTGCGACGACCTGCGCCGCCGCTGGCATGGACACGACGGCGGCCGCCTGCGCGTGGCGATGGTGCCGCGCTTCGCGCTGAGCTGTTCACCGGACCTGCTCGCCGCGGCCGGCGCGATGGCCCGGCGGCACGAGCTGTTCGTCCACACGCACATCTCCGAGAACCGTGACGAGATTCGCGCCACGCTGAACGCCTTCCCGGACGCCAAGGACTACCTCGACGTGTACGAGCGGCACGGCCTCGTGGGAGAGCGCACGGTGCTCGCGCACGCGATCTGGATGTCGGGCGACGAATGGGATCGCGTCGCGCGGCACGGCGCCGCGATCGCGCACTGCCCCGACAGCAACTTCTTTCTCGGCAGCGGCTGCATGCCGCTGCGCGAGCCGCTGACGCGCGAATGCCGCGTCGGGCTCGGCAGCGACATGGGCGCGGGCCGTACGTTCTCGATGCGGCGCGTGGCGTCGAGCGCCTACGACGCTTCGCTCGTCGCCGGCGCTCCGGCATCCCCCGAGGAACTGCTGTGGCTCGCGACAGCCGGCGGCGCCCGCGCGCTCGGCCTCTCGGAATCGGTCGGTCACCTTCTGCCCGGTTACGAAGGCGACATCGTCGCCGTCGACGCGCCGGCCACGGCGGATCTCCCTGCCCTGATCGACGCGCTCCTCTTCCGCCACGACGCGGGCCCGGTGCGGGCCGCGTACGTGCGAGGACGCAGACTGCGGACCTGACATGCGGACCTGACGCTTCGGCCCATGACAGCGTAGGTGCTGGCTCCGTGTAAGATTCGGGCCGCGAATCAACGCTGGCAGCAGGCTGGACGATCGCACAACGAGGTCATTCGTTGGGTAGAGCTCCCGCGCCGTTTCTGGAAAGCGCGATTCCCGACTTCGCGGCGGAACTCCGGCGCCTTCTGGAACGCGAAGGCCGTCCGGACCTGGCACAACAAATCACGGGGCTTCGCATCGTGGATCGCTGTCGATGCGGTGATGATTTCTGCGCCACGTTTTATGCTGTCCCGAGGCCGGCGGGCGCTTGGGGACCGGACCACGAAACCATAATGTTGGAGTTTGTGGAGACTGGCATGATCAATATCGATTTGGTCGCGGGCCGGATCGTGGAAGTCGAGGTACTCTACCGGGAGGATATCCAGTTGGCCTTGGCCAGATTGTTCCCGTAAGTCCATCTCGAAGGGTATCAGGTACTTTCAGGTCGGAGGTCCCGAGCCATGTATCGATTGGCCTCGTTCGCTGCAGCGTCCGTGATCCTCGTTGGCAGTGCCGTGGCGTTCGGCCAGACACCACCTGTCCAGACCCAGCCAGGCATGGGTCCTCCGGCGTCGGGCCAGGCGCCACAGCGCGACAGGCCCATCGCGAAGACCGGGACCGGGGCCATCAAGGGGCGCATCCTTGCGGCGGACAGCAGCATGCCGCTCCGCCGGGCCAAGGTCTCTCTCGAGAACGCCAACCCGCTGGAATCGCGAGGGACGACGACGGACCTCGATGGGCGCTACGAATTCACTGAGCTCGCGGCCGGCCAGTATCGAGTGTCGGCCTCGAAGGGCATCTACGTGACATTCGAGTACGGACAACGAAAACCATTCGAGCGAGGCACGCCCATCGATCTGGCCGAGGGCCAGGTTGTCGAAAAGACCGACATCGCGCTGCCGCGGGGCGGCGTGATCAGCGGTGTGCTGCTCGACGATGTGGGAGATCCCGCTGCCGGCGTTCGCGTGACCGCGATGCGGCAGCAGTACCGCGACGGCAAACGCGGGTTGGTCAGCATCGGCCGCGCCGTGGAGACCAACGACGTTGGCCAGTACCGCCTCTATGGGCTGCCGTCCGGCGGGTACTTCGTCAGCGCGCTCCCGTCGACCGCCAACGCCGCCATCCCTCTGCTCAACACGCCGAGCGGCGCGCCCACGTACTTTCCCGGAACGGTCAGCGAAATGGAAGCGCAGCGCGTCACGGTTCAACCCGCACAGGAAAAAGCCCTGCCTGACTTCACGCTCGTCCCGTCGCGGGTCGTGAAGGTCAGCGGAACCGCCACGAATGCCACCGGCGGGCCGGTCCAGATGGTGATGATCATGTCGACGTCCCAGATGTCAGGCGGGCAACGCCATGCCTGCGATGGGGATGGGGACCGTGAAGGCTGACGGCAGCTTCCAGCTGACCAACGTCGCGCCCGGCCAGTACACGCTCATGGCCATCTCGAACGCCGGTGGCGGCGATCAGGAAATCATTGCCGTGCCGTTGACCGTCGCGGGTGAAGACATCACGGGGGTGACCCTGCACGCGACGGCCGGGTTTCGCGCGACAGGGCAGATCCTGTTCGACCCGGGGACGCCACCCGCCGGCCTGACGCCATCGGGGCTGACGTTGATGGCGACGCCTGCGTCCCAGTTCACGATGATGGGCGGGATGGCGCGAGCGGCGATCCGCGATGACTGGACTTTTGAGATCAAAGGACTTGCCGGCCAGCGGCTGTTTCGATTTTCGCAGGGACTGCCCTCCGGCTGGATGATCCAGTCGGTGTTCCACGGCCAGAGGGACATCACCGACAATCCGCTCGACGTCACGGAAGACCTGGAGCGCGTGCTCATCACGGTGACGAATCGGCCGGCACGCATCAGCGGAAGCGTCGTCGACGACCGCGGGAAGCCCGCGACGGGCTGCCCGGTCGTGATCTTTCCAGACGACGCAGCGTTGTTGCCGCCGGCTTCAACGCGGTATCTTCGTGCGCCTCGGACCGGCGATGACGGGCGATTCAAGGTAGAGAACCTCCCGGCCGTCCACGTACCTGGTCGTCGCGCTCGAGTCGCTGGAGCCCGGTGACGAGAACGATCCGGATCTGCTCGAGCAACTGCGTGCGATCGCAACCCGGGTCACGCTCGGCTGGGGGGATGCCAAAGACCTTCCCCTGAAGCTGGCGAAGTTCGACCGGAGATGAACGACGCGTCGGTTCCGGATGAACAATACGGTCATCGCGAGCCCGCCGGGTTCTGATGCGGCCATCTGGCCGAGGCGTTGCCGTATACTTCCGTTGACAACCTGCACGGATGCCTTCGCTTCCTGACGACATGATGAAAAACAGAGCCCACGTATTCAGCACCACGATCCTGCTGCTCGTCGCCGCTGCCGCGGCGCCGGCCCAGGAGAAGCCCCAGGGACCTCCGCCCGCGCAGGGCCGCGGCAACATGGGCAGGCCCATCGTGCTCGGCCCCGACGATGTCCGGGCGTTCCCCGACGCTCCCCCGGGCTTCAACACGCGGCGCGCCGGCGTCCCGGCCGGTCGCATCGAACCGTTCGAGTACGACTCGGGCGTCACCGGCACGCGGCGCAAGGCGAACGTCTATCTGCCGCCCGGCTACTCGAGCGACAGGAAGTACCCCGTGCTCTACCTGCTGCACGGCATCGGCGGCGACGAGACGGAATGGATCCGCTTCGCGACGCCGGACGCCCTCTTCGACAACCTGATCGCCGACAAAGTCGCGGTGCCGATGATCGTCGTGATCCCCAACGGCCGCGCGCTCGCCGACGACAGCGCGACGGGCAACCAGTTCGCGCCGGAGAAGGTGGCCGGCTTCGCCAGGTTCGAGCAGGACCTGCTGGACAACCTGATTCCCGCGATCGAGAAGAAGTACGCGGCGCTCACCGACCGCGAGCACCGGGCCCTGGCCGGCCTCTCGATGGGCGGCGGGCAGACCCTCAACTTCGGGCTCGGGCACCTCGACACCTTCGCGTGGATCGGCGCGTTCTCCTCCGCGCCGAACACCAGGCCGCCCGCCGAGCTCGTGCCGGATCCGGCCGCGGCGAAGGCCAAGCTGAAGCTCCTCTACCTGTCCTGCGGCAACAAGGACGGGCTCATCAACATCTCTCAAGGCGTCCACGCCTACCTCAAGGAGCGCGACGTGCCGCACATCTGGAACGTCGACGACGAAGGCCACACGCCCAAGACCTGGGCCAGCAACCTCTATCACTTCGCGCAGCGCATTTTCCGCTGACGCCCGCGCGCCCAACGGCAATGCGCATCCGGAGCGGTTCGTACCAATCGGTCAGAAGAGGAATGCCTGCACCGGACAGGGCTGCTCGGGCGAGCAGCATCTTGGGCGAACGCTGACGGAGAGTATCGGTCAGCCGGGTAGCTCCGGCGCGCGTTCCAGTTGTGAGATAGTACGCCGTCACCGACGGGAGGGAGACATGGGATTCATCACACGCGCGCCGAGGCACGCTCGAAAGCCGGGTGGCGACGTGCCGCGACGTCAGTTCCTCCTCGGCCTGGCCTTCGCCACGGCGTGCGGACCGGCGGCGGAGTCGCCGAGGTCGGCCGCAGCGCCCGGCGAGGGGCTGGAGTTCGAGGGCTCCTGGAATGCCACGGGCAGCCGTCACACCATCGCCCTCGGTCAGGATCGGCTCGGCTCGATCATCGATCTGAAGGGCACGATGCTGCTCGCGGGCCCGGGCCGGCCCGGCGTCGGATTCCAGTCCGAGGTCATCGGACTCGTGGACAGCGCCACGGGCTTCCAGGGCCGCAGCGTCTGGACGGACGAGCACGGCGACCAGGTGTACAGCGCCCTCGTGGGCGAGGGCACCGCGGCGAAGAACCGCATCGCGGGCACGATCCTCTCCGGCACAGGACGTTACGCCGGCGTGACGGGCTCCTACGAATTCTCCTGGCAGTGGGTGATGGAGGGCGAGGAAGGGTCGGTCCATGGGCGCGCCGTCGACCTTCACGGTCGCGTTCAGGCCGGTCCCGCAGCAGGAGGCTCGACCCGATGACGACTGGACTGCGGATCAAGCGCGCGGTGCCCTTCGCGTTGGCGCTCGGCATCTGGTTCTTCCCGGTTCCGGCCGGACTCACGGCGCCCGCCTGGCACCTGTTCGCCGTCTTCGCCGCGGCCATCGCCTCGGTGCTGATCAACGCGTTCCCGCTGCTCACGGCCTCGATGCTGGCCGTAGGCGCCATCGTCCTGACCGGGACGATCAAGCCGGAGCAGGCCTACTCGGGCTTCGCCAATTCGAGCGTGCTGCTGGTGGTGATCGCGTTCATCGTCGCGCAGGCCGTGGTGAAGTCGGGCCTGGGCAGGCGCGTCAGCCTCTTCATGGTCAGCCGCTTCGGCGGCTCGTCGCTGGGCCTCGCCTACAGCATCGTGCTCACCGACGCGGCCATCGCGCCGGCCTTCCCGAGCAACACGGCGCGCGGCGGAGTGCTGTTCCCGATCGTGCTCGCCGTCGCCAAGGGGGCGGGCTCGGAGCCGGACTCCGAGAGCCGACACCTGGGCGGCTACCTCATGTTCTGCTCGATGGCGGGCCTTGCGGTCTCCTCCGCGCTGTGGATGACGGCCACCTCCGCCAACCCGGTCGCCTTGCAGATCGTCCAGCAGGCCGGGCTCGAGATCGACTTCGGGAAGTGGCTCCTCGCCTCCGCGGTGCCTTCGCTCATCGCGATCGTGCTCCTGCCCCTGATCGTCGCGAAGCTCTTCCCGCCGCGCGTGGGCAAGACACCCGAGGCCCCCGCGGCGGCGCGCAAGGAGCTGGCCGGCATGGGCCGGATGTCGCGCGACGAGTGGATCACGGCCGGGACCTTCGTGCTGATGGTCGCCGGCTGGATCTTCGGCAACAAGCTGCACCTCAACACGACCAGCGTCGCCTTCATGGGCTTCGGCGTGCTGCTGTTCCTGAACGTGATCACGCTCGACGACATCACCAAGCAGGGCGACACGCTGGTGACCTTCCTCTGGCTCGCGGTGCTCTTTGCCATGAGCGCGCAGCTGAACGAGCTCGGCTTCATGGGCTACGTCGGCGAGCGCCTCGCCTCGGGCCTGGGCGGCCTGGCCTGGCCGACCCTGTACGTGACCCTGATCGTCCTCTACGTCCTCATCCACTACATGTTCGTGAGCCAGACGTCGCAGGTGCTGGCGTTGTTCAGCGTCTTCCTCGACGTCGGCACGAAGGGCGGGGTGCCGCTGCCGCTGATGGCCTTCGGCCTGCTCTTCGCGAGCAGCTACTTCTCGGTGATCACCCCGCAGGGCGGGAGCCAGAACATCATCTTCGCGGCGAGCGGCTATCTGACGCAGCGCGAGCTCTACAAGCTCGGCGGGCTCATCACCCTCGCCTTCCTGGCGGTGTACCTGCTGATCGGTTCGCCGTGGGTGTACTTCGTCATGCGTTGACGGAGGCCGGACCTGATCAGGCTGGACAGAGGAGCACGCCGGGCCGCTCGCAACCGGGACCGGTCGACGCCGATCTTCAACGCGCTGGCGATTTGTTCCGCAATCCGGTCCTGCACATCGAATAGAGTCCCCGCGGTGACGTCATGGCGATCGGCCCAGAGTTGCCGCCCCGTGTGGGTGTCGAGCAGTTGGACCGCAATGCGGATCACGTCGCCGGCTCGACGGACGCTGCCGCGCAGGAGGTTGGAAGCGTTCGCAGCGGGATCGCTGCCACTGCGTCCGGGCGATGCTGCCGCGAACGCCTGGGGGTACACGACTTCGATGGCACCGAAGCGCGAGAGCGCGGAGGCGACGTCCTCCACGAATCCCAGCGCCAGCACGTCCTGCGAGGGATCGCCCGACAGGTTCTCAAACGGAGCCAGGGCGATGCTGGCAGCGATGGCAGACATAGAAGCCCTCACGGCTAACACCCCGATTGTGCGGCGTTTCCTCACAAACCGAAGCAGAGGATATTGGGCCCTGCCGCAACCACGACGTACTGCTGGCCGCCGACGCTGAACGTCATCGGCGAGGCCTTCATGCGCACGTTGGTCGGAAACTGCCACAGCGTCCGGCCGTCGCGTTGATCGACGGCCACGAAGCCGCCGTTCGGCTGGCCGTAGAAGAGCAATCCGCGTCGCCGTGGCGAGGACGCCGCTCCACGTCTTGGCCCGCGCCGGCCCCGGCTGCGGCACTTCCCACGCGATCTCTCCGGTCTCGATGTTCGACGGCACGCAGAAAGCGCTGGCCGGTTTGATCGGGGTAGCCGGTCGGCTTGCCGACGCATTCTTCCAGCGCCAGGAAGTAGTACAGGCCGGTCTCCGGTGAGAACGCGGTGGAGGACCAGTTGGCGGCGTCGACCGGACACCCGCGCGGATCCTTCACGACCGGCCGTCCATCGGCGCCGACAGCCGAGGCCCAGTCCACGCGCCGGAGAAAGGGCCTGGCCAGCAGCACGGCGCCGTTGGTCCGATCGAGCACATAGAAGAAGCCGTTGCGATCGGCGTGGAGCAGCAGCTTTGCTGGCTTGCCGCGATAGACGCGGTCCACCAGCACGTTGGGCTCGGTGGCATCGCGGTCCGCGACGTCGTGCGGCGTGAACTGGTAGTGCCACTTCAACTCGCCCGTGGCGGCGTCGAGCGCCAGGACGCAGTTCGTATAGAGGTTGTCGCCGGGACGGTCGCGGTCGTCGCCGCCCGGCCAGGGATTGCCGGTCGCCCAGTAGAGCGTATCGGACGACGGGTCGTACGAGCCGGTCAGCCAGGTGGACCCGCCGCCTCTGATCGGCTCCGGTCCCTGCCAGGTCTCGATGCCGCGTTCGCCCTCGACGGGGCACGGTCCAGCGGCGCCACACGAGCGCACCGCTCTCGGCGTTGAAGGCCGCGACGAAACCGCGAATGCCCGCATCCGCGCCCGCGACGCCGGCCACGACCATGTCGCGGACGACGAGCGGCGCGACGGTGCCGCCGTAGTGGTGAGGAGGCTCGGACGGCGGCGCGTCGGGCGCCATGGGGATTTCCCACCGGAGCGCGCCGGTGCCACGATCGAGCGCGAGCAGGTGGGCGTTGTCGGTCACGAAGTACACCTTGTCGCCGCGCAGCGCGACGCCGCGATTGGTGCCGAGCTGCGAGTCGCCCACCAGTCCCGGTGTGGGCGGTCGCGAGTAGGTCCACAGCGCACGTCCCGTCCCCGCGTCGAGCGCCACCACCTGGTTCGGACCTGTCACGTAGAGCACGCCGTCGGCGGCGAGCGGTGTGACTTCGAGCCCGAAATGCGGCATCGGGAACACCCATTTCACCTTCAGAGACGCCGACGTTGGCGCGGGTGATCTGTGTCAGCGGACTGTACCGGTTGGCCGAATCGCTCCCGTTGTAGGTGCGCCAGTCCCCCGGTTGGGGCGGACCCCACGCGACCGTGCGTGCGGGCGCGGCGGCCGGCGGCGGAATGATGGTCTCGACGTTGATGCGGCGAAGGTAGCGCGCGAGAGCCAGCAGGTCATCGGCGGGCAGGTCGGCGAAGGCGGGCATCCCGGCGCCCGGATTGCCGCGCTGCAGATAGCCGCGCAACTGCTCGACCGACTGTACCGCGACCCGCGGATTCATCACCAGTCCCGGCCCCTTCGCCGTGCCGCGGGCCTCGTCGCCGTGACACGTGGCGCAGCGCGCGATGAACGGCGGCGGAGGCGGAGCCGGCTGCGCCGACAGCACCAGCAGGAGGAGCGTTGGGGCGATCATGGTGCCACAATATCTCAGCCAGACTGACGACGGCACTCATCGTGTTCGCGCTTTCATAACCCACACGCCCTGCGGCGGTACCGGCGTCGAGGTTCTGATTTCAGCATCAGTTGCCGAGCCTCCTGCAGGCAACTGTGGAAAAAGTCGAAGGAGTTGTTGTGAGCAACAAGAAGGTTTGGTTCATCACTGGCGCCGGCCGTGGCATGGGCGTCGATTTCGTCAAGGCCGCCTTGGCGGCCGGCCACGCGGTCGTGGCGACGGGCAGGGACACCAACCGCGTGGCGAGCGCCTTGGGACAGTCGAATGACCTGCTCGCCGTCAAGCTGGACGTCACAGCCGCGCCGATGCCGAGGCGGCAGTGCGGGCCGCGGTCGATCGGTTCGGACGCATCGACGTGCTGGTCAACAATGCGGCAAGCTTCTACGCCGGCTACTTCGAGGAGTTGACGGTGGAGGAGATCGATCGGCAATTGGCCGCGAGCCTCATCGGTCCGATGAACGTGACGCGCGCCGTCCTTCCGGTGATGCGCGAGCAGCGCTCAGGGCACATCATCTCGATTTCCTCGTCGGCGGGTCTCGCCGCCGGCTTCGAGTTCGTGAGTGCGTACGCCGCGTCGAAGTTCGGCCTCGAGGGCTGGATGGAATCGCTGCAGGCCGAGGTCGCGCCCTTCGGCATCAATACCACCGTCGTCAATCCCGGGTTCTTCCGCACCGAGCTCCTTACGGAGCAGTCGACGAACTACGCCGAGCCCTCCATCGCCGACTACGACGAGCGCCGGGGGCCGCTCGTCGACTACTGGAAAGCCCAGAATGGCCGGCAATCCGGCGACCCGGCCAAGCTCGCGCGTGCGCTCATCACGATCGCCAGCCAGGAGCCGCCGCCGCGCCGGTTTATCGCCGGCGCCGATGCCATTGCCACCGCGGAGCAGAAGATCGCCGATCTGAAGGCCCAGATCGACGCCAACCGGAGCCTCTCGACGTCGCTCGATTTCGACTGAACGTAGGCCGAAATCTCCGTGGCTCCCCGGACGAGCCTCACACCTGCCGCAGCGCCTCGGTCGGTTGAACACGCAGCGCTCGGCGCGCCGGTGCGGCGCACGCCAGCACGCCCACGGCCGCCATGATGACGGACGTGATCACCGACGTGACGAGGAGATCCGCGGTCAGGCTGTCGGCGCGCCACGCGAGGAGCAGGATGAGGCTGTTGCCGGCGATGATGCCGCCGCCGAGCTGACGACCGGCGCGGGCGAAAACGCTGCGGAGCACGTGCCGGGGGGTGGCGCCGAGTGCGATACGGATCCCAATCTCGCGGGTGCGACGCGCCACGGCGACGGCCATGAGCGCGTACAGACCGGCCGCCGAGAAGACCAGCGCCACGAGCAGAACGCTGCCGAAGACGACGCTGCCGCCCACCATCCGTCTTTGCTCCTGTGCGACGATGTCGTCGAGGGTGACGATATCCCGGAGGTGCAGACCCGCATCGACCTGCCGCGCAAGGGCGGCTACGCGGGGCGCAAGCAGCGCCGCGTCCCCCGCGACGCGCACGGCGACCACGACAGGATCGACCTCCGCCACGGAGGCTGCGCGATAGAGGTACGCCGCCCCACCCCAATCGGCGGGGAACGTCCACAGATCGGTGACCACGCCGACGATCTCGTGCCAGGGTCCCGGCTCGCGCTCGCTGCCCCGCTGGAGCGTTCGGATTCGTGCGCCCACGGGATTCCTGCCCACCACGCGCATGAACGCCTCGTTGACCACGACGGGCCCGTTCGGCGCCCCAGCGTCAGCGGCATGCAAGCCGCGGCCGGCCACGATCCGGCGCCGAACGCGTCGTGATAGCCGGCACCGACAGCAGCCATCGCGAATCCGCCCTCGTAATTGCCGTGCAGGCGAGCTGGAGGTGCGCCGTCCTGCTCCATTTCCAGCGGCACCCACTCCGGGGACATCGTCGGCAGGCGATCGCCGTGCGTCACGTGCGTCACACCAGGCTCCTCACGCAATCGGCCCGCGAGTTCTTCGTATGCGACGCGCGCGACGCGCGCCGATCTGCCCATCGTCAGGCACACCATGCTCGCCGGCCAGCGCCTCGTTATCCATGCTGAGACGGAAGGTGAGGTAACGCTCCGTCGGAAACGCTGCCCACCTCGACTGGTCGTGGAGGGAGTTGGTGAAGATTCCCACCGCGGCGGGCACGAACAGCAGCGTGCACGCCACCTGCGCGCCGATGATGAACGACCAGATGCCGCCGAACCTCATCGTCCCGCCGGTGCTCGTGATCCCCTGCAGTCCCCGCTGGACCGACGCGCCCGTGGCCTTCAGTGCCGGCAGCAGGCCGATCAGTGCCGCGGCGACGAGCGCGAGCAGCAGCGCATACGCAATGGTGGCAGGCTCGAGCTTCAGATCCACCCAGAACGGCAGGTCGTCCCCAGTGATCTGACTCGCCCGGGCCCAGGCATAGCGCACGGTCGTCTGGGCCACGACGAGCCCGAGCACGGCAGCGGCGAGGGCCAGCACGAGCGCTTCGGTGACGATCTGCGCGATCACGCGGGCACGGCTCGCCCCCAGCGCGTGGCGGACGACCATCTCCGATTCGCGCATCGCCGTGCGCGCGAAGATCAGCGTCGCGACGTTCGCCGACACCGCCCCCAGCAGCAGCAGGACGATGGCGTGGACCGCCAGATCTTCCAGCCGCAGCGGATCACCCGGCGTGCGCCCGGCGAATGCGCGAACGCGCGTCCGCAGCTGCGCGTGGGTGGCCGGCTGGTCGGCGGCAAAGCGTGCCGAGACGACGTCGAGCTCCGCCGCGGCATCCTGCCAGCTCGCTCCGTCGGCGAGGCGGCCGAACACTTGCACGGCCGGCCCTTCGCGCGGCGGCGCGTCCTGGACCGGCAATGGCACCCATACCTGCTGATTGTGCGGGAAGCCGAAGCGCGGCGGCATCACGCCCACCACGGTGCGAGCCGTGCGACCCACCGTCACGACGCGGCCGATGATCGCCGGGTCGTGCAGGAACTGTCTCTGCCAGACGTCGTAACCCAGGACCACGACGGGCTCCGCACCCGGCATTTCGTCCGTCGGCTGCAGCGGCCTGCCGAGCAGCGGCGGCACGCGGGTGAGCGGAAACGCCGACGCCGTGATCTCCGCCACGCGCAGCGATTCGACGCGGCCTTCGCCCGTGAGCACGTTGCGCTCGCTCACGCGCGCGGCGCCGAGTTCGGCCACCGTCTTCAGAGACCGCCGCCAGATCGCGAAATCGTGGAGCACCCTCGGCTCCACGCGTGACGCCGCCGTGTCCTGCGTCTCGAGGCGCACGACTCGGCCGCCTTCAGGGAACGGCAGCCGTTTGTACAGCAGTTCGCCGGCGACTTCGATGCCGACCGCCCCAATCGCGATGGCTGCCGCCAGCGAGAGGCCGCCGATGATCGTGAGCGCTGGAGTTTTCAGCAGCAGACGCGCGGCCAGCTTCCAGTCGAGCCACGAGACCACGGTCAGCGGACCGCGGCTCGAGGCCCCCGGTACCTCACCCACCGCCGTCTCATCGGGCCTCACCCCCCAGGCGCCCCTAAGCCTCTTCGACATGGTTCCCTTCGCATCGTCTGACAACCACCCTTCGCACGACACAGCTTTATATCATAAAGTTCTCTGTGGCAAGAATCCCGTGGTGGTGCATACCGTCCGAGCCGCCAATTGGACGGCGGGTCCAAAAAGACCCGCCGTCCTGTACGTTGGGGCACTTCCGTTGACGGCTATTCCGCGCGCAGCGCGGCGCACGGGTCGATCCGTGTCGCGCGGCGCGCGGGCAGCCATGCCGCCATCAGTCCCACCGCCATCAGCAGCAGCGTGACGATCGTGAACGCGATCGGATCGGTCGGCGTCACCCCGAACAGGAACCTCTGCAGCACGCGAGTCACGCCGGCGGCCCCGGCGAGGCCGACGATCAGGCCGGCGACGACGATGCGGAGCGCGCGAGCGAGCACGAGGCGGAGCACGTCGCGGCGTTCGGCGCCGAGCGCCATGCGCACGCCGATCTCGCGGCGGCGCTGCGTCACCGCGTAGGCCATCAATCCGTAGATGCCGCACGTCGCGATCAGCGTCGCGGTCATCGCGAACAGCACCAGCAGCCACATCCGGAAACGCGGCGGCGCCACCGACGCCGCCACCGCTTCGTCCATCGTCACGGTGCTCTGGATCGGCAGATCGGGCGCGGCGCGGCGTATTTCCGCGCGGATGCCTTCGGCGACGCTGGCGGGCGTGGCCGTGCGCGCGACGAACGCCACGAACCGCACGAAACCGCTGCGCTCCTGTTGGAACGGGACGTAGAGCATGGGCTGCACGTCGCGATCGAGTCCCATCTGACGGATGTCCGCGACCACGCCCACCACCGTCAGCCACTCGCCGCGATCGCCCACGCGCACGCGCCGGCCGAGCGCCTCGCCCGGACCACCCGGAAAGTAGTCGCGCACGATGCGCTCGCTGACGATCGCCACTTTCGGCGCGTCCGCCGTGTCCCGTGCGGTGAACTCGCGTCCCGCCAGCAGCGGAATCCCCATGGTCTTGAAATAGTTCGCGTCGATCTTCGGCTGGCCGACATCGAGCGTCGGCTTCGGCTGCCCCTCGATGCCGAACTCGTCGCGGATGAACATCATGCCGAACGGCGCCGAGTTGATCAGGCTCGCGGACGTCACGCCCGGCAGGTACTGGATGCGATCGAGCACGCCGCGCGCGAACGCATGGATGCGCTCGGGCTCGTCGTAGAGGTGCTGGGGCAGCGTCACCTTGACGGTCTGCACGACGCCGTCGCTCCCGCTCGATTCGAAGCCGGGCGACACCGACGTGAGACGCACGAAGCTGTGAATCAGCAGGCCCGCGGCGATCAGGAGGACGAGCGTCATCGCGATCTGCCCGGCGACCAGCAGCGTCCGCAGCCGCTCGCCCTGGCGGTCGCTCGTCGTGCGCGTTTCGCCGGCGTGCAGCGCGAGGCCTTCGCCACACGCGGCCCCGCCGACGCGCAGCGCCGGCACGAGGCCGACGAGCAGCGTCGAGACGAGCGACAAGCCGAGGCAGAACGCCATCACGCGCGCGTCGATCATGATGCCGCCGAGGCGTGGCAGCGCGGATTGCGGCACGAGCGGCAGCGTGACGCCGATCGCGATCTGCGCGAGCATCACGCCGAGCGCCGCGCCGAGCAGCGACAACACGACCGCTTCCGTCAGCAGCTGACGCACGATCCGCCGGCGTCCGGCGCCGAGGGCCATCCGTACGGACAGTTCGCCGCGGCGCGCGGAGAGGCGCGCCATCTGCAGATTCGCGACGTTGACGCAGGCGATCAGCAGCACGAACGACACCGCCCCGAGCAGGATCAGCAGCAGCGCGCGCACCGACTCCGTGCCGTACTCCTGTAAGGCCGACCGCGCGCGCGAGCGTGCGGACATTCGGCGCGACTGCGCCTTCGGGCGCGAGTGCGCCGGCGGACGCGATCGACGAATCGTTCACCAGCGCCGTCAATTCCGCTTCCGCGCGTTCCTGCGTCACGCCGGACGTCATGCGGCCGAGCAGCCAGAGAAACGCGTTCCTGCCGGTGTCGCCGGGCCAGCGATTCGGCAGAAAGACGTCCGCTTCCGGCAACGCGCCGCTCCGGATCACCGGCCTGAAGCTGAAGTCCGGCGGCAGCACGCCGACCACGGTGCGGGGGACGCCGTCGATGGTGACGGACTGTCCGACGATCGCCGGATCGGCCCTGAGCGATGTGCGCCACAGCCGATCGCTGACGATCGCGCTGCGATCGTCGTCAGGCGCCGCGGCGCCGGTGAGGAACGCGCGGCCGCGCGCGGGCGTGACGCCCAGCGTGGCGAAGAAATTCGGACTCACGTCGAGCGTGTGCAACTGCAGCGGCTCGCCGCGTCCGGTGAGCTGCGCGTCACTCGACGTGTAGGCCGCGAGATGATCGAGCGTGGTGACGCGCGGGCGCAGCGCCTCGAAGGTCGAGGGCGCCCAGGTCGAGAACGTCTTGACGCCCGTCTCGGTCTGCTGCGCCGACGTGAGGACGACGAGGCGATCGGGATTGGGATACGGCAGCGGGCGCCAGAGCACGCCGTAGGCGACGGAGAAAATCGCGGTGTTGAGGCCGATGCCGAGCGCGAGCGTGGCGAGGGCGGTGAAGGTGAACGCCGGATCGCGCCGCATCAATCGCAGCGCGTGACGCACGTCCTGCGCGAACGTTTCGACCGTCGCGAAGCTCCACGGTTCGCGCGACTGTTCGCGCAGCCGCAGAGGATTGCCAATCCGCCGCCGCGCAGCCGCCCGCGCCTCGGCGCCGCTCAGGCCATCCGCATCAGCGAGGGCGTGCGCCTTCATCTCCTCGTGAAAGCGCAGCTCGTCTTCCAGATCCCGATCGAACTGATTCCGCTGGAAGAAGCACAGCAGACGTCGGAGCACAGAACCCACGGCACTCTCCTGAGAGTCAGGACACTACGTCGTCTTCATCACGCGCATGATCGCGCCGAACATCTGGGAGAATCGCGATTCCTCGACGCCGAGCTGCTTCTTCCCGGCAGTCGTGAGCGTGTAGAAGCGCGCGCGCCGGTTGTTCGCCGAAATCTTCCACTCGGCCAACACCCATCGCTTGACGAGCATCCGCTGCAGCGCCGGATAGAGCGATCCCTCTTCGATCGTCAGCACGTCGGCCGACAGCATCTGGATGTGCTGCGCGATGCCGTATTCAAAGAGTGAGGCCGTATGCCGCCAACTCTCGTCAGAATCTCCAGCATCGACTAAAGCCAACCATTGTTCGGCAGCCTCGTTGCGAGGTGCGGCCGTCGGAGGCAACGAGCAGGCGAGGCCCGACGATCGGGACCACGTTGCCGTCCCGGATGGTGTCGATCAACCTGCTCCACGACTTCTCGGTCATAGGGCGCCAGAACGCCTCGGTCCTCCGCAAGGCCGCTCGGGAACGACGCGAGCATAGCAGCACCGGGCTCGCTCTCACGCGAGTCGCGCCCGGTGGCGCGGGACAGCCCGGCCCACGCGCGCGCTCAGGCCCGAAGCGGCGGCGACGTTTGGCGCCGCTGGCTCACTCGGCTCAGACGGGCTTCCATTCGTGCTTGATGCTCGGAACCGCGAGCATGATGCTCCGCACGACGGTGGCCGAGATGCCGTTGGCGAACTGGTTCCGCAGCTTGATGGTCTTCTCCACGTTGCGGGTGGTGATCGAGAAGATCAGCAGATGCGCGTCCTTGTTCTGAATGGGAAAGTCCTTGTCCCCGTGACGCTTCCTCACCGGCACCGCGAAGTAGAGCGGTATCCGCAGCCGCGCCTCGCTCGTGCCGAACTGATCCTTCAGCTTCAGTGTCTTGTCAGGCACCTGTTCGACGTCCGCCAGCCGGTACACCTTGTAGTGGTCGAGCGTTTTGGGGAACTCGCTCCCGGTTTCGACCTTCTGGGTCGGCACGAGGAGGCCGTAGCCCGTGCCGGTGCGGATCTCGAACTTGCCGAACTGGTTCTCGAGCGTCACGCGCCGCAGCGGTTCCGCAGGCTGCACGCCTCGGTACCACGCGAGATGGGCGTGCTTGTTGACGATGGGCTCACCGTTTTTCGACACGGGATTGGCGAAGTAGTCGAGCAGGGCCAGCTGCATCCGCACGCGCTGCGCGTCGAACTGCCCCTGGACAGAGATGTTCCCGGCCGCCTGCTTGTTCTGCAGGTCGTAGATCAAGAAGTGATCGAGCCGCAGTTCATTGGCAGTCATCATCGCTGGTTCCTCCAATCACACTACGTTGGTTGGGCCGAAGCATGAGTTTACTCGAGTCCGGGTAACTCATGAGGAAGTGGTCGGCTGGCGCGATCCTCGTGACGCGCGTCCCGACACGTTCCGAATTTCCGCGCGCCGGTGCGGACTCAGCGGGGCAGGAGATGCTTCAGCTCTTCAGGCCAATTCAACACCACGACGATGGCAGGCGGCGCAGCGCTTGTATCTTGCTTGATCATCAGGAACCGTTTGCCGTCGAGCGATACATCGTACGACCTTAGAGAGGTCGTCGGAGGGCCGGCGAAGTACTTCCCCTTGCCGTCAATCACCTTCACCGGCGTACCAGGTGCCCAGGTTGGACCGGCCGCTACGCTTACGCTCATGATCGCTCCGTCCGGCGCGAGGTAGAAGACTTCACGGCCATTTCGCGCCCATACCGGTTGAGTACCGCCACCTGTGGACACCTGCCGCTTCCAGTTGTTCACATCTGGCATGCGCCGTACGGAAATCTGTTCCGGACCCGACTCGTCGGACTGGTACGCCAGCCACTGCCCGTCGGGTGAGACCTCTGCGTTTCGCGCCTGTTGCGGCGGTGGCAGGGTCAACAAGCGTTGCTCAACCTGATCCTTGTCCAACGTGACCGTGAACAGGCCCCGCAACGCATCCCAGAACAGGACGCTCTTGCCCCCGGGGGAGACTGACGTGGGGAACTGAACGCTCGGACCGCGCGTCAGCGGCTCTGCGTTGCCTGGTCATCGGCCGCCTTTCGGTACAGATAGCCGGTCCCGCCGCGTTCCTGGGAGCTGTAGACCACCTGTCGGTCATCCGCCCACACCGGCCCCCGGTCGAACCCGGGATCGCGCGTGACCCGAGAGAGGTTCTTGCTGCTAAAGTCCCAGACCCAGATATCGTTTTCCTGATCGCGGATATCGAGCGCCACGCGTATACCATCAGGTGATAGCCGGGGATAGGTAAAGGCGCGGGCGCCCGCTTTGATCTCTTCTTCATGACTCTGGCGATCAACCCACACGAGCGTCCGGGCTGGCGCGATGACCGCGTTCGCTGGCACGTACGCCAGGGTTCCATCCCGGCCGACATCGAACTCGCTCGTACCCGTTGACTGCACCGCCACCTCAATCGGCAACGGAATCGGATCCCCGATCACAGTCAACCGTTTCAAGTCGAACCGAATGGCGCGCAAGCCGCCAGCCGAGGCATACACGAGGTGACCGCTCGGCACGTAGTGCGCCTGGCTGCCGGCCACCAGTACTTTCGGTTCGCCATGCATGCCGGGCCGCAGGTCGAGGTACTGCCACCTTCGAAGTCTCGAGGCCACCGCTCGTGGCCAGAATGGTGAACAGCACGGCTTGGTAGCCGGGCAGGTACTGCGGCCAGAAATGATTGCCTTCGCCACGCTGGGAATTGGGCGTCGTCAGGATCGTAGGCTCGCCGCCGCCCGACGACACGCGCTGTAGGCCTGTGCCAGCCGCGGCGAAGATGATGTCGTCGTCGCCCCAGGTCGCGCCCCGGCTTGCGGTGTCAACACGGCAGATCGGGATAGGCCTTCCACCGGCGATAGCGACTCTCGAGAGTATGATCGGAGCTCTCTCGTTAACGAAGCCGATTGATTGGCCATCCGGCGAAACGAACAAGTCACGTGCCTCGCGGAGGCTGGCGATCGGCCGGGGGTCGAGCTGGCCGAGTGGGCGCATGAAAAGTTGGGCGCCGGTCGTTCCGGTGGCCCGATAGATCACCGACCCGTCGGGCGTGACCGCGAAGTCTCCACCGCTGTTGGTCAGGGACAACGCCGCGGCACCGGTTGGCGCGATCTCCAGACGCGTCACCGGGGGCGCGTCCGGACGCATGGCGAGCCAAACGGCGGTGCCGACCGCGATGCCGACGGCCATGGCCGACACAGTCGGCACGACCAGCCGGCGCCACAGCGGTCCTCGCGCGAGCGGCGGACTCTGTGCACCCGTCGCCACGCTCGATGCGACGCTGCCGGAAGCGGACATCGCGACCGCGTCTTCGATCTCGATGCGCACGTCCGCCGCATCATGGAGGCGCCGTTTGGGGTCCTTCTCCAGGCACCGCTGGAGCAGCCGCCGGACGAGCGGCAGCGTCGCATCAGGCAAGGCGTGCCAATCCGGCTCGCGTTCCAGGATGGCCACGATCATGTCCGAGGCGGTGTCGCCGCCAAATGGGGTCCGACCCGTCAGCATCTCGTAGAGCACGCAACCAAACGACCAGATGTCCGTGCGCTTGTCGATCGGCTTGCCGCGGGCCTGCTCCGGGCTCATGTAGGCGACGGTGCCGAGAATCGCACCATCGCGTGTTCCACCGGTGGTGATCGTGGGCGATTGCGACAGGTTCGGCGCTTCGCCGGCGGCGATTTTTGCCAAGCCGAAGTCGAGCACCTTCACCAAGCCGTTCGGCGTGATCTTGATATTCGCCGGCTTCAAGTCACGGTGGACAATTCCCTTCTCGTGTGCGGCCTCGAGTGCCTCCGCGATCTGTCGCGCGATCGCGAGCGCCTCGCCGTCCGGGAGGCCGAGTGGGTGGGCATCAGTCGCCCGCCCACGAGTGCAATTCGTTCCGCGAGGGTCTCGCCTTCCACCAGTTCCAGGACCAGAGCGCGCACGCCGTCGGTCTCTTCGACGCCGTAGATGGCGCCGATGTGCGGGTGGTTCAACGTAGCCAGCATCCGCGCCTCACGCTCGAAGCGCGAGCGCCGCTCCACATCCGCTGTGAATGCCGGTGACAGGACTTTGATCGCGACCTCGCGCCCAAGCGCCCCGTCGTGCGCCCGGTAGACCTCGCCCATCCCACCAACTCCGAGCAATGAGCGGATCGTGTAGGACCCAAAGCGCGCGCCGACGAGCGTGCGACCGGGCGCGGACCATCCCGCCAACGCCGCCGCCGGTACGCTCATGAACCCTTCGGCGCCGGATTCCTGCGCGAGCAGCGACTCGACCTCGCGCAGCAATACCTCATCGCCCTGACACGCGTTCGCCAGAAACGACCCGCGCTCCTCGGCAGGGTGTGCGAGCGCGGCGTGGAAGAGATTCTCAGCGTGCCAGCGGTCAGATGTCATCGTGCGTGCCGCCTCGCAGTTCGCGCAACCACCACAGCTTCGCGATCTTCCAATCGCGTTTCACCGTATCGCGGCCTGCAATCGCGCAGTTTGTGCGGGCGTGATCACGATGTTGCGATAGTCCACGGGACCGTGATCGCCCTGCAGCAGCAGCGGCCCGGGGTCAGCTTCGGCGCTGTCGAGCGCGCCGCCGGTAATCCCCGGAATCTCCCGGTTGCAGATGACGGTCGTGCCGTTCAACTCGTACGTGAGCATCCGGCCCACGAGCGTGACATCCATCGATTGCCACTCGCCGGCGGCCCTGGCCACGTTCTCGCTCGGCGCAATGAAGCCGTAGAGTCCGCCGAGATGGTGCGACGATGGCTCGAGGCCGGCGGCGTCGTCTATCTGGAGCTCGTAGCGGCCCCGCAGGTACACTCCGCTGTTCGCGTCTTTGGGCACGCGGAACTCCAGGTGTAGCCTGAAGTCGTCGAATTTCTGAACCGTAACGAGATTGGCGCCGCTGTTGGCGTTCTGCAGTATGTCGCCGAGCGCGCGCCACTGGCTGTCGCTTCGTCCAACCGGTTGCCACCCGTCGAGTGTTCGGCCGTTGAAGAGCGTGATGGGCTCGCCCCAGGCCGGTCGTGCGGTCCGCCGTAGCGTCGGTGCCCGTGTGCCGGACCATATCACCTTCTGGCCGTCACCCATGGTCATCGAACCCGCGATGCGATCGCCCTCGAGCCGTCCCTCGAACGTGATGTCGCGGGGATTGGCTTCCCACTGCGGCGGGATGGCGAAGCGGAACGTGCCGTCGGTAAACTCGACCTTGGCGATCGGCCGCGCGCTGCCGCCGGATCCCACGAATTGTCCGACCAGGGTGGCCGTGCCGGAGCGTTCCACCTCGAGCCACGATGGCGACGTCTGTGCGCCGCGCTGTACGACCAGATCCCATCGGCCCAGTAGCGCGTCGGATGCGGCGCGCGACTGTGCGAGGGTTCCCGAGTACCCCGCGGCCGCGAGCATCAAGCCAGCGACGACGGCGCCGATTGCGACCCGAGCAAACATGATTCCTCCTCGAGCACACTCCTGTACACGTGAGCGCACCCTGCAATAAGCGCATTCCGACACACTTCGAACCGAGAATAATAGGTGCCCGCCCAGGAGCCGTGCCTTTGGACCAGCGAATCGCCTTCGTGACATGTGAGCGGCTCCCGGAAATCCATGGCGACGATCGACTCGTCGCCATGGCGCTGCAGAGTCTCGGATTCCAGGTGACGGCGGCTGTCTGGAACGACCCGGGTGTCGACTGGCGGCAGTTCACGTCCGTGGTGATTCGAGCGGCCTGGGACTATCACCTCGACGAAGCCCGGTATGCCGCGTGGCTGCGCCGGTGCGAGACGGAACAGGTCCTCCAATCGGTCAACTATCTGACGCCGCCGGTCTTGCCTGCCAGAACAGGTTCCTCGCGGAGCGCCGTCAGCCCCGCCGATAAGTCGTGGCGCGCGCCCCTATACGACTGTCCGTATACCATCGACGCGACGAAGCCAGCTGAAAGGAGGCTGCGTGCAGCTTGAAACCATGTATTCCACCGTCGACGACCGGGTCGCGACCGTGACCCTCAACCGCCCGCACGTCCTGAACTGCGCGAACGAGCAGTGGGCACGCGATCTGGGCACGCTGGTCGACGACCTTGCGAACCAGGAAAACGTGCGAGTCGTCGTTGTCCGCGGCGCGGGCCGCGCCTTCTGCAGTGGCATCGACCTCACCGCGCTGTCCCAGGGCGAGACCGGCATGACCTTTTTCCGGAACTGGGAAACGGCGCTTCGCAAGCTGGAAACGCTCGACGCTGTCGTGATCGCGGCGATTCACTCGCACTGCATCGGCGGCGGCCTCCAGGTGGCCCTCGCCTGTGACCTGCGCGTGGCGCGCGACGATGCACGGTTCGGGATCACCGCCGTGAGAGAGGGCATCATTCCGGGTATCGGGATGTGGCGAGTCGCGCGGCACGCTGGCGTCGGCCGCGCCAAACAACTCGCGCTGGCCGGCGAGATCGTCGACGCAGCCGTGGCGAAGGAATGGGGCCTCGTGGACTGGGTCGTCGAACCGGACTCCTTCGAGGCCAAGGTCGCCGAACTCACCGATCGAATCCTGTCCATGGCCTGGACGTCCACCCGGTTGACCAAGAAGTTGACCAACATGGCCTTCGATACGTCCTTCACCGAATTCGTCGAGACCTACTTCGAGTATCAGCGGCTCTCGACATTGTCGCCCGAGCACTTGCACGCGATGGCCGAAGCTGGGCTGCACGGTCGTGCCGATGTCCGGCGGTCAAACCGAGAAGCAGGTGCAGCTCATCATCGATTTCGGTCCCGACGTGATCATGGTGACGCCGTCCTACATGGTGAACATCTGCGAGGAATTCATCCGCCAGGGAGTCGATCCGCGCACGTGCTCGCTGAAGATAGGCATCTTTGGCGCCGAGCCGTGGACTGAAGCGATGCGCAGTGACATCGAGCTGCGGGTCGATATCGACGCCATTGACCTCTATGGTCTGTCAGAAGCGATCGGACCAGGGGTGGCCTGCGAGTGCATCGAAGCGAAGGATGGAGCGGTCGTCTGGGAAGACCATTTCTACCCTGAAATCGTGGACCCGGAGACGGGCGCGGTGCTCCCGGATGGCGAAGTCGGCGAGCTGGTCTTCACGTCGTTGACGAAAGAGGCCCTGCCGGTCATCCGTTACCGCACGCGCGATCGGACGAGGCTCTTGCCTCCGACGGCGCGTTCGATGCGACGAATGGCCAAGGTGATGGGGCGGACGGACGACATGCTGATCATCCGCGGCGTCAACGTGTTTCCATCGCAGATCGAAGAGCTCATCGTCGGTCAGCTGCACCTCGCGCCGCATTACGTCCTCGAAGTGCGCCGCGAAGGCGCGCTGGACCACCTCGAGGTGACTGTCGAGCTCGATCCGCAGGTCGCGAACGTCGCCGCCATTCGAGACGAAGCCGCGAGAGACCTGCAGCGGCGGATCAAGTCCTATGTCGGCGTCACGGCGTCGGTGTCGGTCTGCAATCCCGGCGTCATTGGGCGATCGGTTGGTAAGGCCAAGCGCGTGTTCGACAGGCGCGGTGAAGGTTCCCCGCCGGTTGGCTAGGCTTGGTGGACACCCGCGCCGCCGCGCGCGTGTCGTATCAAAGCCTTTCTCGCACCCTACTGCTGAACCCCGGACAGCATCCAGACACTTCCCGTGACTTTCCGCGTTGTCACCGCCAGGGAGTGCCCGGCGATATCCATTTCGGAATGGCCGGGATGGGGATGGATCGCGACCCCGAAGTCCTCGAATCGAGTGATCTGCTCTGGCTCGCCGACCGGACGGCCATGTACCGGGTCCATGCGCACCGCCCACACGTTGAACTTCCCGGCGGGCTTGTTCGAGAGAAAGTACAGCGTCTTGCCATCCGGCGCCCAGCGGGGTTTGTCAGCCCAGTCGTGATCGGCCGCAATTCGTGTCCACTCTCCCCGCGGGGCGCCCGAGGCCGCGATCACGCCCAGGGACAGCCGGCCGGGCTCAGTGGTTGACACTCCCACAAAGCTGATCCAGCGGTCGTCTGGTGAGAATCTGGCCTGCCAGAACTGGTGGGTGGGAGACCGCAACACGATGCGTTCCGGCTGGGTCGCGACGGCCGGCGGCGCCGGCCAGACGGCGAGAAAAACTGGTCCGCTGTCCTTGGTATCCCAGTACGAGCCGAGGAGACTCTTACCATCTCGGGTCCAGTCCCACGCTGCGAACCACACCCACCCGTCCCATCGGCCCACGAGGCGTTCTGAGCCTGCTTGATCGCGCACGGCCAGGACGTATTCCAGATCGGCATCGGGCGACGACCCCTCAGGCCCGTACCGGGTGAGCACGTAGGAGACGGCTGTGCCATCGCGCGACCCGACCGGGCCTCGCGCGTTGGGGGCGAGCACCTTCGTCTTGCCCGTCTTCACGTCCGTGGCCATGACAGCCACCGTCGTCGTCCCGGCCTGATGGCTGTCGTACAGAAGCGATTGCCCGTCCGCTGTCAGCCGAAGATGCGCGATCACGGCGTCTTCGGCCGTCACCGGCCGCCCGTTTGGGTTGAAGTCGCCTGCGTCAGCGTCGAAGGGAAACACCCATCCTCTGATTTCTTCGTGCTGAATGGTGAATGCGAGACGCTCGTCGTCGGGTGCCACCGCCGCGACCGTTGCGTCACCAGGGCCCGTGGTGAGCTGCTCCGCTGACAGCCATTCGAGCGTAACCGGTGCAAGCCGGACCTTCCACAGGTTGCTGATGTCGTTCGACACGGCTTCCACGTAGAGGGCGGTGCCGGCGCGATTCCACTGGAAGCGGAAACCGTGGCGATCCGGCGAACCCATCGTCTTCAACAGGGCGTCCGACAGATGCACGGTGAGTGGATCCTTCCCGTCCTGGCCGACTATGAATACGCCCCAATCCTGGCTCCGATGGACGCCGATGAAGGCGAGCCTCCCATCCGGATGGGGCGCCATCCACTCCCAGAAGCCACCTCTCAGGAAATCCTCCAGTATCTTCCGCGGCACATCGTCGCCATGGGGGGAGACGGCGTAGAGATGCTCCATCGAGGCCCGCTTGCCAGCGCGAAACAGGATCTCGCTGCCATCAGCCCGCCACGTTGGATACGCTCCGAATGCGGTCCGCTGGCGCGCGGGTCCGCCGGCTGCAGACACGATGAACAATCCCCCTCCGTCACGCTCGGAGTGAAACACGATCTCATCGCCGGTCGGAGACCACGCGGGCTGCGTATCGTCGGCGGGGGAGCTCGTGATCTGAATCGCCTCGCCATCCAGGCGCTTGACCCAGATATCGAAGTTGCCTCCCTGATCCGAGGCGAAGGCGATCCGCTGCCCATCAGGAGACCAGGTCACGTCGGTCTGCAGGCCCTGACCGAATGTCAGTCGTATCAGGTCACGCGCGCGTGTTTCGGGCGGATCGGCGGGGCGCGAACGTAACGCATACCAGCTCGCGGCGGTGATCACGACAGGAAGTCCGGACACAAGCAACGGTGTCGACCTTCTTCCACCACTCCTCGCGCACGGCCGCAGATGTCAGCAGGAGCCGGTTCGGCTGCTGTCGGTCGTGTGACGGCGCCTTCTCCCTGCGCTCCAGCGACTGGACGTGGTTCGATCTCGCCGACGAATCGATAGCCGCGGCGTGGCAGGGTCTCGATGTAGCGCGGACTGTCAGCGGAGTCATGCAGTGCGTCGCGCAGCCGCTTCACGGCCGCGTTGAGGCCGTGCTCGAAATCTACGAACGTATCGTCCGGCCACAAGCGCTGGCGAAGCTCGTCGCGGGTGACCAGTTGACCGGGGCGGTCCAGAAGGGCGAGGAGGAGCCTGAGAGGTTGCTCTGCCAGAATGACGTGCGCGCCGTTTGAGTGCAGCTCGTCCAGAGTGGGGATCCAGCTCGAAGGGACCAAATCGCACGCCACCGGCCGGATCGGATCGCTGACTCATCGCCTCAAATCAGCCAGTCAGGGACTCACGCTCCCAGAGGCTGCTCCGGCCGGGTGCTTCACGAGCGTCTCGCCCGTTCGCCAGGCACGACAATCTATGTGCCACGGCCCCGGATTATACGCCCCTCGACTGCCGCCGTGGGGAATGCGTTCCGCGATCAACGCGACGCCAGCCTGTGATCGTCCGGCCGCCGCTTGAGCGCGGTCAGGTAGCGCAGCGCCGTCACCTCATCAACGCGCTGATCGCGGACATAACGCGTCCAGAGCGCCTCTTCGCGGGCCCGCGCCTCGCGCTCGTCTGCCCCGTCGACGTGAGCCATCTCATGCCAGATGACCGCCGCCAGGGCGTGCGTGTGGAAGGAGGACCCGGCGATGGTGCCCCGCAACAGCGCGCTTTGCTTGACGACGTAAACCACCGGGCTGCCTTCGAGGACAAACGCGTCGAGTCGGAGAAGGCGCTCCTGAACCTGCGGGCTCGCTTCGGTCGCGTCGAAGACGGCGACGCGCTGGGGAAGGTGGGGGAGCAGTTGCACGACGGTGACGAGTGCGCCTCGTTCCACCTCAGCTTCAGATCCGCTGGAGACGATCAGAAACTGCCAATCGGGTTTCTCTCCTTCTACTCGAGCTATCCCGCAAAACATCAGGACCGAGACCACAGCCGTCCGTGCGAGTTGGTGTTGCATTGGCCACCTCGTTCAGGTGGCCACGGTCTCTCCAGTGAGTTGCTACCTCAATGCCGGGGTGGTGAAAAGACAATTACCGAAAACCCACCAAGAGGTGACCGTTGTAAGTTCTGCGGGTTGAGCGAATTGCGGACCGGCAGTGACTTGAACCGTTCCGCGGCGCCGTCCGCGATGCCCCCGGCGCCTGAGAGTGGGGCGAGTCCGGCCCAGATGTCGTTGTACTTGCCGCCGAGGTAGCACGTGCCCGCCCCACCCATGGAGTGCCCCATGAGATAGATGCGATCGCTATCGACGGCGTATTGCTCCCGGGATCGATTTCAGAAGGGCCATCGTGTCGATTTCCGCCAACTCCGTCGTGGAGTAGCGGACGTCACCGCCGGGCCTCACGGCCGCGGTGGCGACCGGCGTTCCGGGCCGGCCCCCACCAACTGGACAGGTTGAATCCCATCGGGGCAAGGATGATGAATCCGTATCGCTCGGCGAAGTCCGTGGTGCCGTCGAACAGGATCTGTTGCAGCCGGCGTAATGTTCAGGCCGTGCAGATCGACCACGAGGGGTGCTGGCTTCTGCGGATCGTAGGTCGACGGCACGAACAGGGTGTAGGGAATGTCGGCGTTCGCCTCCGCCAGGCGGTGCGTGCATTCAAGAATGCGCTGCTGCGATGCCGTGAGCGGGGGCTGAGCCGATCTCGGGATTCCGCTGAAACCGCGCGAAATGTCGGGGGCCGGGGTTCCGGCGATCGGGGTGCCGTTGTGGTGGATGTTGACCGTGCCGGCGCTCGCGTCGGCGTTGGCCTGCGTGATCGCGGTACATGTGTGCCCCGGCGCGACTCGGGCCGGGTCGACCCCCCGCTGCGCGAAGGCGGGTGCTACCGCCGCAGCCACGACCAATACGAGCAGCGCCTTCCTCGATCGCATCACCGGTCGGTCCTCCGAATCCTGGGAGCTTGTCCCGGCGTTGGTCAGCTGTCAACTCGCGTTCCGCAAGCCGCGCTGCCGGAGGTCGCGCAATCGCGAAGACTTTGTTACTCGCTACCTGAGGGCGATGGCCGGATCGACGGTCGTCGCCCTCCTCGCGGGGATGTACGCGGCGACAAGAGCCACCATCGTCAGAATGCCGGCGACGGCGGCAAAGGCGAACGGATCGCTGGCTTTCACACCAAACAACAGACTCGCGAGCAGACGCGTCATGCCGTAGGCGAGCAAGAGGCCGAGCACGACACCGAGGACCGCGAGCGTCATGCCCTCTCGCAAGACGACTCTGAGCATCCTGCCGCGGTCGGCCCCGAGCGCCATGCGGATACCGATTTCCTGCCTCCGCTGATCGACCGAGTACCGACATCAACCCGTAGATACCGATCGCGGCCAGCACCAGCGCGACGCCGGCGAAGATACTCAGGAGCACCGTGTTGAAGCTCTGCCGTGCGACGGCGCCGGCGAGGACCTCGGTCATGGTGCGCTCGCGCGAGATCGGCATCTGACCGTCAACGCGCGTGCAGCTCGCGCGCAATGGCCACGCGGAGGGATGACGGATCAGTCGCCGTACGAATACACCACGAGAGCGGAAGCACGCTGTTCGCGAGCGCCGTCAGACCTTCCGTCATCTGGCTCTGCGGCACGTACATCACGCCCACACCCGCGTTCCCCAACCCGTTTTCGCGCACGTTTCCAACGATGCCGACAATCTGTCTGGACGGCTCCTCGAATTGGGGCCCCAGCCCCTTGCCGATCACAATCTGCTGGCCGAGCGCGTCTTCCTTCGGCCAGTACTTTTTCGCCATCGCGTCATTGACGATGACCACCCGAGCGGAGGCGCCGGTATCCGTCTCGGTGAACGCGCGTCCGCGCAACAAGGGGATCTTGAACACCCGGAAGTAATGCGGCGACACCGATCTCCACTGCTCATCGCCGTTGTACTCGCCCTGCGCGGGCGGTTTGCCGACGATCGTGAACGGCAGATCGACGCCGGCCTCGACCGGCAGAACGATGGTCGATGCCGCGGCCTCGACGCCTGGCAACGTTTCCACGCGTTGGATCACCTGCGTCGTGAAGGCGCTCACGCTCGCCGTGGTGGAGTACGCACCGCCCGCCAGCGACGTCTGGAACGTGAACACATTGTGCGGATCGAGACCTGGATCGACCGAACGCAACCCCACGAAACTGCGAATCAGCAGCGCCGCTCCGACCAGGAGCACGAGCGCCAACGCCATCTCCGCGACGACCAGTGCCGAGCGTACGCGCGAGTGCCGGAGGCCGGTGCCCGAGCGGCCGCTGGATTCCTTCAGCGTCGACACCAGATCCGGTTTCGACGTATGCAGCGCCGGAAAGAGGCCGAACAGCAGCCCCGTCAACAGCGAGACGCCGATCGTGAACGCCGTCACACGCCAGTCGAGCGCCGGAATGACGACTGCGCCGGTTTCGTCGGTGAGGCGTGGAATGTTTCCCAGGGACGAGGAGAAGCAACCCGCGAACGCCCGCCGCTCCAAGGCCGAGACCGAGTATGCCGCCACACCCTGCCAGCAGCACGCTCTCAGTGAGCAGTTGGCGGACAACCCGTCCGCGATTGGCACCCACCGCAGAACGGATGGCCAGCTCGCGCTGACGCCCTGCCGCCCGCGCAAGCAGCAGGTTGGCGACGTTCGCACACGCGATCAAGAGCACGAGCGCCACGGCGCCGAAGAGCACCAGCAACGCCGTCTTCACCTCACCGGTTGCCGCATCCCGCAGCGGCACGACCGCGACGCTTTCCTCCGCGTCCATCCACTTGGGGTTGGCTTTGCGAAACTGCTCGCCGACGATCTTCATCTGCGCCTGCGCGCCCGCAACGGTCACGCCTGGCTTCAGCCGCGCGGCGACATTGAGGTAATGGCCCTGATTGGTACTGTTCGGCTCCGCTTGCAACGGAATCCAGACGTCCGCTTCGGGGTCAGGCTGAAAGCCCCTCGGGAGGATGCCGACGACTGTGTAGGGCACGCCGTTCAGCAGGATTGGCCGCCCGAGCACCTCGCTGGTGCCGCCGAGGCGAGTTTGCGACACGGCATGACTGATCACGGCCACGGCCGGGCCGTTCGGCAGATCCTCGCTTTGCGAGAAGGTGCGACCCGCGACTGGCGAAACGCCGAAGACCTTGAAGTAGTCCCCGGAGACGTGGAGACCCTTCACCGTCTGGGGCGGATTGCCCGAGCCCACGTTCATCGCAAGAGCCCCGAAATCGTACAGCGCCATGGCGTCGAAGACATCGTTCTGCCGCCACGCCATGTACTTGGGGATGGAATTCGAATAGCCGACGCCGGTGCGAAACTGGCGGCCGAGCTTCATGATTCGGTCGGGCTGCGGGTACGGCAGCGGCTGGAGGAGGACAGCATCCACGACCGTGAAGATCGCTGTGTTGGCGCCGATGCCGAGGGCCAGCGCCGCCAGAGCAATGGCGGTGAAGCCGAGGTTCCGGCGCATCGTGCGCAGGGCGTAGCGCAGATCGGCGAGGAGCGTTTCCATCTGGGACGTAGACGAGACAGGGTTTACTTGGTTCCGTGACGCTCGCGAATGCTTCAACTTAATCCTGCCTCTTCCACCCAATATCGGTTCGCTGGACTCCACTTGCTTTCCCCAAAGGAGTCATGCCTATCGGGATCAGCAGGGCGTGCCGGCGCTGGAGCATCTCCTGCAGGACGTGCGGACAAGCAGCGGCACAACTGCGGGCGGCCCTCAATGGTATGTTGAGCGACATGATCCGCCAGATTGCGCCCCAATTCTTCACCACGGACATGCCTGCGACCCTCGCCTACTACAGGGACAGACGACACCTGGCAGCGAAACGCGCATCACGCGACTAGCGCGCGGGCAGCACGCGCCGGACGCCGGTCACTATGCCGAGCACCAGCGCGCCCGCGATGATGCCGGTGGCCGCGTCGAGTGCAACGAGCGTCAGCAACCGAAGCGTGTCGCCAACTGCGGGCAACTCCGCCAGGCCGTCGGTGAGCCGCTCGAAAGCGTGGTGCAGCGGCGGAATGCCGTGGACGAGTATGCCTCCGCCCACAAGGAACATGGCCGCGGTGCCGGCCACGGACAGCCCCTTCATCAGCCAAGGCGCGCCCGTAAGAATGGCGCCGCCCAGGCCGCGTTGCATCCGGGCAAACGCCGTTTCGCCGCTGCGCTGACTGAGGTGCATCCCGCCGTCGTCGAGCTTGACGATGCCCGCGACGAGGCCGTAAACGCCCACCGTCATGATGACGGCGATGGCGGTCAACACCAGCACCTGGGTTACGAACGTGGAGTTCGCTACCGTCCCCAGCGTAATGACGATGATCTCGGCCGAGAGTATGAAATCGGTGCGCACGGCGCCCCTGATCTTGTCCTTCTCGATCGCTAGCAGGTCGGCCGCGGGGTCGATGAACGCACGCATCAGCTCGGCTTCGTGCGCCGCGTCCTCCGCCTTGCTGTGAAACAGCTTGTGCGCAATCTTCTCGACCCCCTCGTAGCAGAGAAAGGCGCCGCCGATCATGAGCAGCGGAGTCACCGCCCAGGGCGCCAGGGCGCTGATAGTGAGCGCCGCCGGCACCAGGATGGCCTTGTTGATGGCGGATCCCCTGGCCACCGCCCACACGACCGGCAGCTCGCGGTTGGCGCTGACGCCGGCAACCTGCTGGGCGTTGAGCGCCAGGTCGTCGCCCAGCACGCCGGCGGTCTTCCGCGCGGCGACCTTGGTGAGCAACGCCACGTCGTCGAGCCCCGTGGCGATGTCGTCGAGCAGGGCGAACAGGCTGGATGGCATGGTCGTTCCTAGTCTATCCGCAGGTACACGAGACAGACGCGGGTCAACCTCGACGCTAGGGCGCGCGAGGCTATCTCTCGCAACGGAGATACCAAACATTCGGACTTGTTACATCGTCGACGCATCGGGCGAAGGCTCTTGGTGAGAGGGAGTTCGACCGCGGCGTCACGCTGAAAAGGGAACTGTTAGTGAGTGTGCAGCGAATCGGTGCTGGAGGACGTGTTCAACGCCGCCTACGCCTCCGCCCGCAGGGCGACGACAGGGTCGACACGCGAGGCGCGATGCGCGGGAAGATAGGTGGCCACGAGCGTCATGCCCGCGAGGATACGGCGGACACGCGGCATAGGTGATCGGATCGCATCGGGCCCACGCCGAAGAGGAACGCCGACATCACGCGCGTGAGTATGAGCGCGATGCCGATACCGATCGCAATGCCGATGGTCGTCAACCACAGGCCATGCCGGACAAACATCTGTCGCACATCTCCGGTTTGCGCGCCGAGTGCCATCCGGACGCCGATCTCGCGCGTTCGCTGCGCCGCCGCGTAGGCCACCACGCCGTAGATGCCGACCATGCCGATGAGCAGCGCGACGCTCGCGGCGATGTCCAGCATCACCAGCGCGAATGACGTCTGCGTCATCGAGCTCGAATGGATTTCCTCGAGTGTCTGTACGGTCGCGAGCGGCAGATTCGGGTTGACCGACCAGACCGCTTGCTCGAGCTCGCGAACAAAGCCTGGTGCGCCGACGCGTGTTGACCGCACCGCGTACGCCATCGTGCGCCACTCATAGCTCTCATTCAGCATCGGCCAGTAGACGATCGGCGTCGGCGGCTGCGCCAGTCCATCGTCGCGCTCGTTACCGGACACGCCGATGATTTCGCGCCACGGAAATCGCGACGAACTGCCGCGAAGGCGCTTGCCGATCGCCTTCGCCGGCTCTCCCCAGAGCTCGCGCGCGAGGGGCTCGGAAATGACGACGACCGGCCGCTGCTCGCGGATGTCGTTCCATGTGATCGATCGCCCGCGACCAGCCGGTTGCCCATCGTCTCGAAATACCGGGGGCCGATGCTCTTGAACCGTCGGAGCTTGACCGTCGTCCCTTCCGGGTCGGGGAATTCCTCAATCGCGGCGTAGTTGCCGTTGTCTTCGCCGTCCATCGTGATGGAAGACGAGAGACCAACGGAGGTGACGCTGGCACGCGCGCCAGTTGTTCGGCCACGCCCTCGAACGTGCGCACTGCCTGCTGTGGATCGCCGATCAAGCTTTCCGGTATCGCGAGAACGAACGTCTGCACTTCCTCTGGGCGCGCGAAACCTGGGTCGACCTGACGCATCGCGATAAACGTTCGAATCATCAACCCCGACACGACCAACAGCGTGAGCGCTAATGCGATTTGTCCCACGACCAGCGCATCGCGCGTGCGGTGGCGGCCGGGACCATCGCTGCCCGACCGGCCTCCCTCTTTGAGCGCCGTGAGTCTTCTCCTAATTGGCGGCATCGTTCACGTCCTCGATCCGGTCGCCTACGCCGTGAGTCTGCTCATCATCATCGCCGCCTGCCTGGTCGCTGCCTCCATTCCGGCCGCCCGCGCCGCCCGCCTCGACCCGCGCGGGCACTTCGCCAGGAGTAGGCCGGGCGCCGGCAACCAGACCACCAACCCCTCATTGACACGCGCCGGCGCACCGACTAGTGTGATCACGTGCGCTCCGGGCGCCCGCGGGTTCGCGCGAAGGGCCAAGCCCACCGTCATAGCTGCTCGACCAACGGCCACTACACCGCCGTGCTGCCTGTCTGCGAACCACAGGGCTGAAGCATGGAGGTTGTATGCCGTCACATGAACTGCCCGCACGTCCGAACCTCGACAACCTGAAGAAGCGCGCGAAGTCTCTGCTCGACGCGGCGAAAGCGCGCGACCCTGAGGCGCTCCGCCGATTCGCCGCGCTGCCCTCGCTCTCCGGCAAGTCCCTCGACGAGATCGGCGCCTCGGATCTGGCGCTGCACGATGCCCAGTCGGCGGTGGCGCGCGAGTACGGATTCGCGTCCTGGCACGCGATGCGCGAAGAAGTCGAGGCACGCACCCTCTCGTTCGACTCGGCCGTCGACGAGTTCATCCGCTGCGCCACCGGCGGCGCGAACGGCCGCGCCGAGCGACTCCTCGCGCTCCATCCGCGCCTGGCGTCAGCCACGCTGCAGACCGCCCTCGTCCTGGGTGACGCGGCGGCCGTGGAGAATCGGCTCAGCCATCATCCGGAGCTCGCGCAGCGGCCAGGCGGACCGCAGAGCTGGGAGCCGCTACTCTACGTGTGCCATACCTGCATGCACAAGCGCAATCCGGCCCGCCTGGAGGGACTCACCACACTCGCCCGTCGTCTCTGCACGCTCGGCGCGAATCCGAACGCCGAGTACCACTGGAACTGGCACCCGGAGCTTCCTCGGACAGCTTTGTGGGCAGCGGTCTGTGCGGTCGGGCACCTGCCGCTTGCGGAAGTGTTGCTCGAGGCAGGCGCCAACCCGACCGACGGCGTGACGGTGCACATTGCTGGGGGAGGCGGCAATCTCGACGCGCTCGAATTGCTGAACCGCCATGGCCTGAACGTGGACGGTATCGCCGGCGGCGTGCCGCCGCTCGTGCACATGATGCTGTGGGCCGAGAATCCGGCAGGTCCACGCTGGCTGCTCGAGCACGGTGCGGACCCCAACCTCGGATGGGGTGACGCCGGGGAGACGCCGCTGCACGTGGCGGCCCGGCGCTGGGACGTGCCGATGGTCGAGCGGCTCGTCGAGCACGGCGCGGATGTGTCACGACGTCGCGCCGACGGCGCCACGCCGCACACACTCGCGGAGCTCCATGGCAACCCGGAGATCGCCACGTGGCTGCTCGCGCACGGCGCCGCCGACGAGCTGTCGCCGCTCGAGCGCTTCATCGCTGCGTGCGCGCGCGCCGATCGCCCGGCGGCCGATGCGATCCGGGCGGCTCACCCCGCGGTCGGATCCGAGCTCCAGCCCGCGCACCACATCATGCTTCATCGTCCGGCCGAGAGTGGCAACGCTCCGGTCCTCGAGACGATGCTCGCATGCGGGTTCGATGCGGACGCGAGGGACAAGGACAACGTCACCCCGCTCCACCGCGCAGCGATGGGTGGCCACGTTGAGGCGGTGCGCGTGTTGCTCGAGCACGGCGCCGACGTGAAGGCGCTCGACGGGATGTTCTCGGCTCCGCCGCTCGTCTGGGCAGTCGAAGGACGAAGCAACGCGAAAAATCGGGAAGCCGACCACGTTGGCGTCGCGCGGCTGCTCCTCGCAGCCGGATCGCCGCTCGACTGGACGCCGCCGGAGGGCGCGCCGGGACCGGAGCGCACGCTGGAGGGGTTGAGCGAGCTTCGCCGGGACGCTTCCCACTCGTCGGTGTGAGCTGGTCGCGCCGCGCGCGCTCGTCGGCGACCAACGCCGCGGCGCGTGCGGCGGCACGGCGCGTGCGGGGAACAAACGAATGTCGACATGTAACACGTGCGCCCGTCGTGGCACTTCCTATCAGACGCACGGCTAATAGCGTTCAAAGGAGCAGCGCACAACATGCGAAAGATCGTTTCAACGGTCAGCCTTCTCGTAGTCCTTGC
The DNA here is from genome assembly GCA_963776315.1 of uncultured Acidobacteriota bacterium. Classification (GTDB taxonomy): domain Bacteria; phylum Acidobacteriota; class Vicinamibacteria; order Vicinamibacterales; family 2-12-FULL-66-21; genus DATBJJ01. The sequence continues at coordinate 72,960 of CAVZMJ010000011.1, read as the reverse complement.
CCTTCCTGCGCAGTCATCGACGCAGCACCATCCGGCTCACGCCCGCGGCGGCTGAGGATCGTCAGGCGGTGGCGCTGTGGGTGACTGTAATCTCGGGGGAACGGCGAAGCGTCTGGTAGACAACGCAGTAGCGTTCCGTCAGACGAATCAGCGTTGCCAGCTGCTCCTCAGACGCGTCGGTCGTCAAGGCAAAGTCGAGGCGAATGCGCTGAAATCCGACCGGGCTCTCCTTGGAAACCCCCAGCGTCCCGCGGAAGTCCAAGTCACCCTCCGCCGCGACGACGGCGTCGCGCACATACACGCCGATTGACGTCGCGACCGCGCGAAGCGTGACCCCGGCGCACGCGACCAATGCTTCGAGGAGCATGTCGCCTGAGCACACGAACGATCCGTCGCCCCCCGTGGCAGGGTGCAGGCCCGCCTCGACGATGGCGCGCCCGGTTTCAACCTTGCAGGCGATGCCTTCCGTGGCTCTGCCTGTTGCTCTCAACGTAATCAGAGCCGATTCCGGATCGGTCTTGTACTGGTCTTTCAGGGGAGCTTGCAACGCCTTCAGTTGGTCCAGGTTCATTGAGTTCTCTGCCTCCTCGAGACACACCACACTCATGTCGCCCGAACAGGCGGAAGGGAAAGCCGTCGACTCGCGGTCGGACCTGTTCTCTCTCGGCGTCATGCTGTACGAGATGGCGACGGGGCAGCGGCCGTTCACGGGCGACACGAGCATCTCGATCATCTCCTCCATCGTCAAAGATACGCCGAAGCCGATTACCGAGGTCAATCCCTCGCTGCCACGCGATCTCGGTCGCATCGTTCGTCGCGCGCTGGCGAAAGATCCGGAACGTCGATACCAGAATGCGAAGGATCTGCGGAATGACCTGGAGGAGCTCAAGGCGTCGATCGATTCCGGGGAGCTGACGGCCACATCCGGCGAGCATGGCCCAGGGGGTCTACCCACCGCGCGTGCGGCGGCGCGAACTCGTGGCTGGTTGGGTGGTGTTGAGTCGCGCTCAGGCGACGTCACTTGCCCCGCGGCGCGAGCGCGCCGCGAAGCTTGTCGGCGAGCGATCCGAATCCCTCCGCCGGCGCAGCATCCGCGCGTTCGGTGTACTCGCCGGCGTCCTCGACCTCGGCCGGCTGCCTCGATGCCGCGCCGCCGGCCCGTGCCGAGCCCTCTGGAACGAGCGCGACGCCGATTCGCTTCTTCTCGAAGTCGATGCTCAGGATCTCGAACGCGGCCGTCATCCCTGCGACAACCGACTGGGTCCACTCGTTCGACCGTCCCGTCGGCGCGAACGTGGATACGTGTGCCAGTCCTTCGATCCCAGGCTCGAGCTCGACGAACGCCCCGAACTCCGCGAGACGCGTGACCCGGCCGGTGCGCACCTGGCCCACTTCGTACGTGGCGTGGACCATCGACCACGGATCCGCGGTCAGCTGCTTCAATCCGAGCGAGATTTTGTGTGTGGCGTCATCGACGCGCAGAACCTTGACCGTGATCTCTTCCCCCGGCGTCACGACCTGCGACGTGTCCGACACGCGGGACCACCCCATCTCGGACACGTGGAGCAGGCCCTCGACGCCTGCCCCAAGGTTGATGAAGGCGCCGAACTCGCGCACCGACGTGACCCGTCCGACGAGCACTGCGCCAGGGACGATGGATCGCCGGATCTCGGCGGCGCGGGCGCGCTCCTCGTCTTCGAGCAGCGCCCGTCGCGAGACGACGAGGTTCTTGCCGCCCTCCTTGTACTCGATGATCCGGAACGTGTAGACGCGCCCTTCGTGCTCGGACGGATCAGTGTTCCGCCTGGTGTCGATCTGAGAGATCGGACAAAAGGCACGGGCGCGTGCGATGCGCACCTCGTAGCCGCCCTTGACCGCCCGCTCGACCTTGCCCTCGACCGGAAGACCGGCCCGAAACGCGTCTTCGAGCTGCTGCGCGGTCGCGGCACCGAGCGCCAGCGTCCGGGAGAGTGTCAGCCCTCCCACGGTCGACACCACCATCGCCTGGATACGGTCGCCGGCCGCGACCTCGAGATTGCCGTCGGCGTCCTTCAATTCGCCGACCTCGATCGTCGGCCTCGCCCTTGCCGCCGACGTCCACGAACGCCACCGCCGGGCCAATCGCGACAATCGTGCCCTCGATGGTCTGACCTCTCTCGAAGCGCTTCGCCTTCAGCGAGGCCTCGAACATCGCGGCAAAATCTTCGTCGGGCTCGCTCACAACACGCTCCCTCGATCGGTCATGGCGCGAGTGTAGCGTGCCGAGTCTGACGTATTCAACCGCTGCTCCGACTCCGAGGGTGTCCGCGAGGCATCATTTCATCCGTGCGGCCAGCTTGAATCGCAGGGCGCGAAGGCGAATACTGTGCTGCGATGAAACGAAGGCCGCGGGGGCAGATACCGGCGGACGTGTTCGAACGGGTGAGGACGGTGGGGCTCGCGCTGCCAGACGTGGAAGCAGCAACGAAGTACGATGGGTCGCCGGTACTGAAGGTTGGTGGCGCCTTCATGGCTGGGCTGGCGACCCATCGTTCGGCGGAACCGGAGACGCTGGTGGTCAGGGCCGGCTTCGAAGAGCGTCAATGCCTCCTCGAGGATGCTCCCGAGACCTACTACCTCACCGATTACTATCGAAGTCATCCGGTGGTGCTGGTGCGCCTGTCGCGAGTCGATCGGGACGCCCTCCACGACTTGCTATCGGTGTCGTGGCGGCTGACCGTGCCGAAAGCACGAAGGCGGCGTCCCGCCCGAGTGTAAGCGCGCGATACGCTGCAGCGAACTACATCATCGTGCGCAGGTGCGCCTCGAGCCGGTCGAACAGCTCGGCGGCGCCGACTTCCATGCCCGACTGAATCACTGCGTCGCGCGCCTCGATCGAGTCGAATCGGCTCGTGGTGGTGAGCGTGGTCTTGCTGTCGCGTTCCGTGAACGTGTAGACCTCGATCCCGGCGCCGCTCATGCCTTCGACTCCGAACGTCCAGACCAGGCGCTCCGGCCGCACGATCTCGAGGGTACTCGCCGCTGAACGCGTACTCCTTCCCGTTGGGCTTGCGCATGACGTAGCGCCACTTGCCGCCCGGGCGGAAGTCCATGTCGCAGACAGTCAGCGTGCTGTCTTTCCGGCCCCACCACTGCCGCACGTGCTCGGGCTTGCTGTGCGCCTCGAAGACGAGGCTGCGCGGTGCGTCGAAGACGCGCGTGAGCTCGATCTCCAGGTCTGACCTCAGAGTCAATTTCATCGCGCCAACCTGCCTGCTGGTCTGGTTCGCACTGTCATTTGTCACCACGTGTTTTCTCCTTCTTTTGAAGCTCGGTCAGATAGGTATCGAGTTGCCCAAAGCGCTCTTCCCAGATCCGCCGGTAGCGCTCCACCCAGTCGGCGACTTCCTTCAATGGTGCCGGCTCGAGCCGGCAGGGCCGCCACTGCGCCTTCCGGCTCTGGGTGACGAGCCCGGCGTGCTGGAGCACCTTGAGGTGCTTCGAGACGGTGGGCAGCTTCAGGTGGAACGGTTCGGCCAGTTGGTTGACGGTCGCCTCGCCATCGGCCAGGCGCGCCAGAATTGCCCGCCGGGTCGGGTCGGCGAGTGCTGCGAATGTGATGCTGAGCTCGTCGGTTGTCATGTAGTTCTTCTAATAAGCTAATTAGCTAATAAGAATAATAATGCCGGGCACTCCGGCCTGTCAAGGCCGCAAAAGCCGTGTCGGACCGCTAGCGAATGGTCACGCCTCATGCCGAAATCCAAGACCTGACCCCGGGCGAAGGTGAAGTCCTGGACCTGACCCCCCGCGCGCAACTCTCCCGTTTGCAATGCACAGATATCTGAGTAAGATTACTGAGCATGGCTCGTCAAGACGCACTTCAAGGCTCGCTCCCTCTGCTCGTACTGAAGCTCCTCGCGCGCCGCGGGCCGTTGCACGGCTATGGCCTGACGACGCAGATCGAGGGCATGTCGGACGAAACGCTTCGCGTCGAGGAAGGGTCGCTCTATCCGGCGCTGCATCGTCTCGAAGAGTCAGGCTGGATCAAAGCGCGCTGGACGACGACCGACACCGGGCGCCGGGCGCGCGTGTACGAGATCACCGCCGGTGGACGCAAGCAGCTCGAGTCGGAGGAAATGCGCTGGAAGGCCATCACCGCGGCGGTCGGCAAGATCCTGAAACACGCGTAGCCCGCAAAGGAAGCATCAATGTCGTTGTGGTCCCGTCTGGCGAATGTGTTCCGGGCCGGCCGCGTCGAGGCCGAGCTCGACGAGGAGCTCCAGTTCCACGTCGAAGAGCGCATCCGCGAGCTGACGGCGACGGGGATGACGCGCGAGGCCGCGGCTCGCGACGTGGCTCGCCGCTTTGGCAATCGATTGAAGCTGCGCGAGCAGAGCCGCGACGTGAAGCTCATGCCCTGGTTCGATTCGCTGATTCGCGATATCCGCCTCGGCGCGCGGATGCTGCGCAAGAACGCCGTAGTCACGGGCGCCTCGGTGGTGTCCCTGTCGCTGGCCCTGGGTGCGTGCGTGGCGGCGTTTTCGCTGGTCGACGCCCTCATCCTCCGATCGCTGCCCGTGCGGCATCCGGAGCGGCTGGTGTACCTGGCGTTTCCCACCTACACGCCCGAACGGCCCGAAGCCGACACATTCAACGACCCGCTCTTCGTACATCTTCGTGACGCCTCGCGCGCGCACGTCGACCTGTTTGCGATGAGCACCCAGGTGTTGCGGCCAGCGGTGTTCGCCGGCGCGGGTGGCGAGAAGGAAATGCTCCGCACGCAGCACGTCTCTGGCGATGCCTTCGACAGGCTCGGTGTCGCACCGGCTGTCGGGCGCCTGGTCACGCCGCAGGACGATGAGCGTCCTGGCGCCCACCCAGTGGCAGTTCTCAGCCACGCGTTCTGGATGCGACGGTTCGGCGGCGATCCCACCGTCGTCGGACGCTGGCTCGCGCTCGAGGATCGGCAGCTCCAGATTGTCGGCGTGGCCGAGCCGCGATTCACGGGCGTTGAGCCGGGCCGCCCGACCGATCTGTGGGTGCCGTACATGATGTACAACCCTCGCGCGTTCGGGAACGCGCAGTTCGGGTGGTTCCGCGTGCTCGGGCGCTTGAAGGACGGGGTCCGGCTCGAGCAGGCACAGAGCGTGTTGCATGCGGCGTTCACCGGCTTCCGGCGCGAATACGCGCCAAGGCTGTTCGGGCCGGAGCGGACGCCTGAGAGCGTCGCGCGCTTCATCGAGACGCCGCTCTACGCGCGGTCGGCGGCCAACGGTCCGTCACCGTTGCGCCGGCAGTTCGAACGCGCGCTCTGGATCCTCGCCTCAATCGCGCTGTTAGTGCTCCTCATCGCCGGCTCGAATGTCGCGAATCTCTTTCTGGCCCGGACCGCGGCCCGCGAACGGGAGATGGCGCTTCGCCTGTCCATCGGCGCCGGCCGGTTCCGGTTGATTCAGCAGATGCTCGTCGAGAGCGCACTTGTCGCCGGCGCCGCGTGCGCGCTGGGCCTGCTGTTCGCCGCGGTTGTGGGGCCGGCGGTGGTGGGCATGCTCGCATCCACAGACGATCCGGTGCAGCTCGACCTCCGCCTCGACTGGCGGGTCCTGGCTGTCGCTGGCGGCCTGACCCTGTTGACGACGGCGGTGTTCGGCATTGCGCCCGCCCTTCGCGCGTCGAGCGTCGCGCCGTTGAACGCTCTCAAGACCGGCGGCGGACGAACCGCAGCGCGTTCCGACCTCATGCGGCCGTTCGTGGCGGCGCAAGTCGCGTTCGGTCTGATCGTGCTGTTCGTCGGGAGCCTCTTGTTGCTGTCCTTCGCCCGGCTGTCCCGTGTGAATCCAGGCTTCGCGACGTCTGATGTGCTGCTCCTGTCTCTGGAGGCGGTCCAGCGGATGGACGCGCATCAGCAGCGCACGGCGTTGCTCCAGGTGCTCGAACGTCTGGGCGATGTTCCCGGCGTGCAGGCGGTCAGCTCCGCCGAATCCAATGTGCTCGGCCGCGCGTGGACCAACAACGTCCGCGTGCCTGGAACGGAGCACGAGTGGATCGAAGCCACCATGATGCCGGTGACGGCCGGGTTCTTCGAGACGATGAGGATTCCCCTGGTCGCCGGTCGCGCGCTTGTCGCGCAAGACACGGCCCTCGAGGGCTCCACCGCCATCGTCGTCAACGAGGCGTTCGCCGCGCGGTACGTTGGGCGGGACCAGGCCGTTGGCCGCGCGCTCGAGGCGCGCTTCGGCGACGCCGAAGACAAGGGTGTTCACGAGATTGTGGGTGTGGCGGCAGACACCCGGTACGACCTGCGCAAGCCCGCGGCACCCACTATCTATATTCCGCTGCGGCTGCGCTCCACCGGCACCGTGCACGTGCGCGTGGCGGGAGATCCCGCGGCGGTGGCATCGAGGCTGCGAGAGGAGGTCCGCGCCGCAACGCCATCATTGCGTGTGACCTCCATCACGTCACAATCCGCTGCCGTCGATCGGACGCTCCTGCGCGAGCGGTTGCTCGCCCTGCTCTCGGGATTCTTCGCGCTCGTCGGCCTCGTGCTCGCTGCAGTCGGGCTTTACGGCGTCCTGAGCTATTCGGTCGTGGAGCGGACGCGCGAGATTGGCATTCGCGTTGCCCTTGGTGCGCGCCAGCTGCGCGTAGTTCGGAACGTGCTGGCGGAGGTCGGCGCCTCGGCGCTGGTGGGGACTGTCTGCGGGCTGGTGGGCGGCTTGTATCTGTCGCGCTACGTGGAGTCGTTGCTCTTTGAGGTGTCGCCGCTGGACTTCTGGAGCCTGGCGCTGCCCCTCGGGATGTTGACGATGGCGGCCGTGCTCGCGGCGGCGCTCCCCGCCCTTCGGGCGGCACGGGTAGATCCGGTCATCGCGCTTCGCTACGAATGATGCGGACTTCCGCCTGAAGGCGGAAGCCACAGCGCAGGAACAGGGAAGGAAATCGCGAGGTCGACTCCAGTGAGCCTCAGCATCCGAGGAGAACACTCATGACTCGCAGACAGTTCGTGATGACCTTGTGTGTGTTGGTATCCGCAACGTCGATGGCCGCGCAGTCGCCTGGCGCGAAAGCGAAAGCCGACCCGATCTCTGGAACCTGGACCGGAGAATTGGTTCGGCCGGGCGCGTCCAGCGCCATTCCCATCACCCTGGAGCTGAAGTTCGATGGCAAGAGCTCGGTGTCCGGGACAGTGTCAGGCCTTCCGAACCCGGCCGACGTCAAGGCGGGCACCTTCGATCCGAAGACAGGGGCGCTCAAACTCCAGTTGGGTATCCGAGGCGACAGCGCTGTTCTCCTCGTGCTCGAAGGCACAGTCGTCAAAAGCACGGCCACCGGCCGGTTCACTGGTGACGAGACCGGGGAGTTCAAGATCACCAAAAAAGGATAAGAATGGGGCCCTACGGCCCCATGAATGTCCGTGCTGCGCTCGTCGCCGGCGTTTGCGTCTCCGCCACAATCCTGACCGGTCAGTCTCTCCCGACGTCCGGGCTCAACCTCGGCAACATCGACCACACGATCCGCCCGCAGGACGATCTGTTCCGCTACGCCAACGGACGATGGCTCGCCACGGTCGAGATTCCGACCGACCGGGTCACGTACGGCACCTTCGCCGAGATGGCCGAACGCACCGACTCGGACCTGCGGGCTATCGCCGAGGACGCGGCGCAGACGCCGGGACCCCCAGGCTCGCCGCTCCGCCAGATCGGAGACTTCTATCGCAGCGCGATGGACGTGGCGCGCCTCGGCGCGTTGGGGGCCGCGCCGGTCCGAGCACAGCTCGATCGATTCAGCGCCATCAAGAGTCGAGAGGCATTTGCCTTCGAAGCCGGCCGGCTGACCTCGCTGATAGCCGGCGGCCCATTCGGCAATTCGATCATCGTGGACGCCACGGACTCGAGGCGCTTGCTCGTCGAAATTCCGCAGGGCGGCATCATGCTGCCGAACCGCGACTACTACTTGAACACGGACGCCGCGTCTGTCGACCTCCGGCAGCGGTACGAGCTGTATCTGGCTCGGCTCTTCGCCCTCGCGGGCCGTACGGACGCGGCGCCGGCCGGGCGATCGGTGCTCGACTTCGAGACGGCGCTGGCCGAGATCCTGCTCCCGGCCGAGGAGAGCCGCCTCGTGGCACGGTCGGCGCCTCGACGCACGCTCCGCGAGATGGCTGCCCTGATGCCAGGTTTCGACTGGGCCGCGTGGGCGACGCCATTGGGCTTCGACCGCGTGTCGAGCGTGGTGCCGCTCCAGCCGGCATTTTTCAAGGGCTTTGCCGCGCTCGTGGCCGAGACGCCACTCGACACGCTGAAGAACTGGCTCGCCGCGCGGCACCTGAACTCCTCGGCGCCGTATCTCAGCCCGGCGTTCGTGGACGCGCGCTTCGAAATGTTCGGCCGCATCCTCACCGGCCAGGAACTGCCGCGTGACCGCTGGCGGACCGGCGTGTCGCTCCTGAATACGTTCCTCAGCGACGCGCTCGGCCGGCTGTACGTGGAGCGCCACCTCTCGCCGCGGGCCAAGGCGTATGCCGAGCGGCTGATGGAGAACCTGCTCAGCGCGTTCAGGCAGGCGATCCAGGAGGCGGACTGGCTGGCGCCAGGTACCAAGCGTGAGGCGCTCGCCAAGCTGTCGCGCATCCGCCTGAAGATCGGCTACCCGAACCGCTGGCGCGGCTATCGCGATCTCACGATCAAAGATGACGATCTCTTCGGCAACGTCATGCGCGGCCGTGCGTTCGACAACCACCGGCGTATGGCAGGCGTCGCCGGGCCGCTCGATTCGAGCGAGTGGATGGTGCCCGTCCAGACGCTGAATGCCTACTACAACCCTGCGTTGAACGAGATCACGGTGCCGGCCTCAGTGCTGCAGCCCCCGATCTTCGACGCGGATGCCGACGATGCCGCCAACTATGGCGCCCTCGGTGCGCTCATGGGTCACGAGCTCAGCCACGCGCTCGACGATCGCGGCCAGGCGTATGACGCGCGGGGTGTGCCGCGTTTGTGGTGGACCGCGCTCGACGTGCAGAGGTTTCGAGACTCATCGGTGATCCTGGCGCAGCAATACGATGGTTTCAGCCCGATCCGCGGGCTACGGGTAAACGGCGGACTCACACTCACCGAAAACCTGGCGGACGTGAACGGGCTGTCGCTGGCCTATCGCGCGTATCTCATCTCAACGGCAGGGAAGCCTGGCCCGGTCATCGACGGCTTGACCGGCGCGCAGCGATTCTTCGTCGCGTGGGCTGGCATGTGGCGCGTGAAGGTGCGCGATAACTACCTGCGGCAGTGGGTGCTGACGCTGCCGCACGCGCCGTATGAGTTCCGGGCGAACGGAGCCGTGACCCATCTGCAGGCCTTCTACGACGCGTTCGCGCTCACTCCTCAGGACAAGCTCTATCGGCCACCCGCGGCGCGCGCCCGCGTCTGGTGAACCTCAGACATCAGAGTCGACGTGGTTCCTCCGATCGACCTCTCAATCGACGACGGTAGACGCTATCTCACAAACGAAGACACTTCACGAAGGCCGCGAAGCTCTCGAGGCCCGCGAAGGATTCACTGGTACAGGTCGACCGTTTTCATGAGATGGCTTTTCATCAGTTCCGTGGCAGCGCGTACGCCACGATCCCTGTCGGTCCGCCGGATGCAGGAACGTTCGCGGCGCCCCGGCCGCCCGCGCCCGCGGCCGTGACGAGCAAGTACTGCCGCCCGCCGAGCTCGTACATGGATGGCGACCCGCTCGTCGCTCCGCCCAGCTGAAGCTCCGTCAACTGTTTGCCGGTAGTGCTGTCGTACACGTGAACCTTGCGGTCGGCGGCGGTGACGAAGAGCAGACCCGTGGCCGTCGGGATGATGCCGCCCTTGGTGGTTCCCGCAGTGCCTGTCCCTTTGACGCCCTGCCCGACGAGGCGCAGATCGTCGCCGAGCCCGATCTGCCACTTGATCGTGCCGCGGTTGAGATCGTACGCGGTCAACGTGGTGTACGGTGGATTGACGATCGTCGGAAAGAGCCCGAAGCCTTCCGTCACCCATCGCCCCTCGGTGACTTTCTCCGGCGGCGCGCCCGCGCGTCCGGCGCGCATCTCGCCCGTCTTGAGGAGCCGGATGATCGTCGGCACGTTGAAGCCGATGACATACACGCTGCCGTCCGATGGATTGCCTGCCGTGCTGCCCCAGTTCGATCCGCCCTGGTTGCCGGGCATGTGAATGACATCGTCGAACCCGATCGGCGTGAACGGGCCCTCATTTCTGGCCTTCTGGATGCGCTGCCTGAACTGCTCACGCTCCTCGGGTGTCAGAATGTGCGGATTGAGATCGTCCACCGTGAACTTCTGCCTCGAGAACGGCGGCGGGCTGGTTGGAAACGGCTGCGTCGGCCACAGTTCCTCGCCGGGGACCGTCGTCTTCTGCGGCACGGGACGCTCCTCGATCGGCCAGATCGGTTTTCCCGTGACGCGATCGAAGACGTAGAGATAGCCGGTCTTGCTGGCCATGGCGACGACGTCGATGGTCCGGCCGTTCTGGCGGATGGTGGTCAACTGCGGCGCCGAATTGTTGTCGAGGTCCCAGATGTCGTGGTGCACCGTCTGGAAGTGCCAGAGACGCTTGCCGGTCCTCGCGTCGAGCGCGATGAGGCAGTCGCCGAACAGATTGGCGCCCTTCCGGTTCCCTCCATAGAAGTTGTATTTCGGGCTGCCGGTCGGGATGTAGACGATACCGCGCGTCTCGTCGATCGACTGCTCGGCCCAGTTGTTGGCGCCACCGACGGTCTTCCAGGCGTCTGTGGGCCAGGTCTCGTAGCCGAACTCGCCGGGCCGGGGCACGGTGTGAAACGTCCAGACCTTCGCGCCGGTGCGCACGTCGAACGCGCGGATGTCTCCGGGCGCCGAGTCGTATTCCTGATTCGTGGCCGAGCCCAGGATGATCAGGTTCTCGAAGACCCGCCCCGGGATGCGGCTCTGTTGATTGATGGCCGCGGGATCCCGGTCGAGGTCCACACGGAGATCGACCCTGCCGTCCGCGCCGAACGACGGAATGCTCTGTCCGGTGCGCGCGTCGATCTCCTGGAGGACGTTGTTCGTGCTGAAGATCAGCCGGCGGTCGGCGCCGTCCATGCTCTCCCAGTAGTTCGCGCCGCGGCCGTTGAAACCCTGGACGCCTTTGTAGATCCAGAGTTCCTTCCCAGTGGCGGCGTCGAGCGCCACGAACGAACCGTTGGCGCCAAGCCCGTAGATGACGCCGCGCACGACGAGCGGGTTGAAATCGGTCTGGCCTGACGGGTAGGTCCACGCGACCTGAAGCTGATGGACGTTCGTCTTGTTGATTTGCTTCGCGTCGACGAACCGCGAGCTGTCGGGACCGCCGGCGTAGTCACGCCATTCGCGCTGGGTCTGGCCGGAGATGGACAGTCCCGTGACACCGGCCAGCGCCAGAATCATCAGTCCTCGTGCGGTGCCAGCCACCTGCGGTGCCGTTGTCGACGTCTGTTGACTGGCCATCGGACGAAACCTCCATGTTCTCTTGCTCGTCTACGCGCGCAGATCGTAACAGAGGAGCCGCGGCGACGCGCCCGATAATGCATCGCGCGTGTTCTGAACGACGTACAGCAGCCCGCGGCTGACCACCGGCAGGGCCCACGACTCGCGTGCCGCGAAGAGCCACGCGCGGGCGACTTCCTTATAGCCCTTCGGCGAGAGGTTCATCCACAACAGGTGTCCCAGTTCGCCGAGGCACAGGAACTGCCCGTCGATTGCCAGCAACGTTCCACGATAAGTGCCGAGCACCTGCTGCCGGCGTCCGCCCCCAGCCTCGAAGCTTTCCGTCCACTCGGGAGTGTTACGCCAGACTACCTTGCCCGTCGCTGCGTCCACGCACGTCAGCGACGCGTCAGGTTCGTTGCGCCCGTCGAAGCCGTATAGATACCCGTCGCGATACACGGCCGTATTGAAGTGCAGCCCGACCTCCTGCGTCGTCCAGAGGACCTTGTGCGTGAAGTCCGGCCGGACCTCGATAAGCGCGCTGCCGGTGCGATAGCTGGCCGAGATGAATACCTTGTTGTCGAAGACGACCGGGCAGGAAGCGTTCACCGACTCACGCGTGCGGCTTCGCCAGGGAAACGCGAAGTCTACGCGACCGTTCGCCGGATCGATCGACATCAACCCGCCGGACGGCGGATCGGATTCTCCTCCCGCGAAGACGAACACCCGGCGCCGCCCATGGATGACCGCTGGGACAGGCGATGCGTAGCTCGGCCCCCACTCCTGTCCGGCGCGCCAGCGCTCGCGGCCCGTGGTCTTGTCGAGCCCGATGACGCAGGGTCCGCCCGGCGCGCCGACATTGACGATGAGCAGCTCGCCCTCGACGAGCGGCGTCGACGCCGTGCCGAAGAAATCCTGGGGCACCTTGTATTCCGCTCGCAGGTCACGTTTCCACACGAGTGCGCCCGTCGCCAGGTCCAGGCAGTGCAATGTGCCCTCGGCGCCGACGGTGAACACCCGATTGCCGTCGATGACCGGACTCGAGCGCGGACCGTTGTTGTAGCCGTAGCGATCCTCGAACTCGGTGCCGAAGCGAAACTGCCAGCGGCTGGCCCCCGTTTCGGCGTGCAGGCACTCGACGATCTCTTCGTCGCCGAGACGATGAACGAACACGAGATGCGCGCCCGCCACTGCCGGCGATGCGTAGCCCGTGCCCCTGGGCATCTCCCACACCAGTGGCGGAGGCAGGACGCGCGTGAGCGACGTTTCCGTCGATACGGCGTTGTGCGATGGCCCGAGGAACGAGCGCCAGTCATCGGATACGGCTCCGGCCCCGAGCGGCTTCGGCTTCCGGTGTGCTCGTGCCTGGCCCGCCGCGGCGGCGCCCAGAGCCTGTGCCGCCAGAGCTTGCAGGACGATCCGACGCGATACCAGAGCCATCCGGCCGCGACTCTATCATTTTCGCGGCTTTGACCAACGAATCCGCCACGGGGGTTGCTGCGTAGATTGTGCCGCTCAGCTAGACGGCTGAGCCCGCAGCGTAGCCAGGGGTCGGCCAACGGCCTGACATGCCGCCACTTTGCGTCGAGCGGCGACGTCTAGAACGTGAATCGTACTTGGAACTGGAACATCCGCGGCGGATCGATATTGGCGAGCGCCGGCAGCGCATTGGTTGCCGTGCCCACGCTCACGAGCTGACCGAACGTCGGATTCACGGCACTGGTGTCGCCGTATGTCGTCTGGGCCCGCCCGAGGAGGTTGCCGTGATTGAAGAGGTTGAACCCTTCGGCTCTCAGCAGGACTGCGCGATCCCCGAACCTGATGCGCTTCTCGACGAAGAGCGCGACATCCTGGGTCCCGGTCCCGCGAAACTGCGATTTGGCGATGACCTGGCCATCGACAACAGGCCGATCGTTGTTGGCGCCGTCACCGTTGTTGTCCACGCCCGTGGTGGAATTGAACGGACGCGCGGAGGCAAACTGCGCCAGCGTGCCTGCCGTGATGTCGTACGGCAGCAGGTAGGTGAAGGTGATGACTGCGCGATGGCGCTGATCGAGCAGGCTCGGGCCGCGCTCGACTTCACCGAGGCGCGCGATGTTCGCGTCGTTCGGCCCGATGCCGTTCCCGTCGGGCTCGGTGGTGTTGGTGGCCTTTGACAGCGTGTAGCTGACCTGCGCGTAGATCTTCGAGTTGCCGCGGTAGCTGGCCTGCGTCTGCAAGCCGTTGTAGTCCGCGACGCCGAGGTTCATCAGCACGTTGACCGCGCGCACGCCGCCGTTGACCGGCACGATCGGACGCGTCGCGCTGGCCACGGCCACGCTCCTGGTCTGGCCGGTGGCCGTGCGCTCGAACGGCGTCGGCGCGTTCAGGTCGACGGTGCGATCGAGGTCGCTCCAGTGCTGGTGCACGTAGTCGGCGCCGACGAACAGGTGGCGGACGACTTCACGCTCGGCGCCGATGGACGTCACCTGGCTGCGCGGGTTCACGAATTCATTCGGGTAGTTCGGCAGGAGGGCGAAGTTCAGCCCGTAGGTCGCGAACTGTGCCTCGTAGAACTCGCGCCGTCCGGCCCGGACGGTGATGTTGCGCGCCGGCTGCTGCGACAGCGGCAGCGTCCGCGGGTCAAAAACCAACGGCAAGCACGGTCCTGTCAAGCAAGTCGGGAACCCGAACTGTCCTGGCGTTGCGGTATAGGTTGTAATCCCATCCAGCCCTCCCGTCAGCGCGCTGGCCACCGCGTTGGCGCGAATCTGGGTGTAGTACATCCCGTAGCCGCCGCGAATTGCCGTGCGGGAATCGCCGTTCGGATGCCAGCCGAAGCCGATCCGTGGCGCGAAGTTCGAGGTCGCGTCGGTCAGTGTCTGCCGGTCGTAGCGAAGGCCGGCGTCGATCGTGAGGTCGTCGGTCACGCGGATGCTGTCCTGCACGAAAGCCACCGACATCCACTGCTTCAGCTCATAGCTCGTGATGCCGTAGCTCACTGGCTGGGCGTACTGCTGTACGTCGGCCAGCGTCAACTGATCGAACGGCGCCGTCGTCGTGCTGAGGAACGTGAAGGTGCCGAGCACGGCTTGACCGGGCTCGCTGCCAGTGCCTCCGGACGTGTGATGGACGAGGCTCCCGCCGAACCGCAGGGTGTGGATGCCGCGCGACCACGACAGCGTGTCGGCGATCTGGACTTGATGGCCGAAGAGATCGGAGGAGCGTGACTCTCCGATGGTGAACGGCACGGACCCGGCCCGCGTGTAGGTCGTGGAGAGCGACTGGGGTTCCCAGAGCGTGACCGGATCGCCGTTCAGGTAAGCAAAGCGCACCTCATTGAGCAGCGTGGGGCCGAGAACCGCGGTGTGGTTGACCTGAGTCGTCCAGGCGCCCCGCGTGTACCGGCGCGCGACGGTTGGCGCATTGGTGTTCACCACGGCGTCATTGGGATTGGTGTCGTAGAAATGGTCGTAGTTCGCCCGCACCATCAGCGTCTGCGTCGGCGTGAGCTTGTGGTCGACTCTGGCGTCGACCAGTTCCTGCCGGTAGCGGCCCACGTAGGTCAGGCTGCCGTCCGGCGGCAGCACGAACGCCGGGAGCGTATTCGAGAGAAACGTCGTCCGGTCCTGCATGGTGTAGTCCGCCGACGCGAAGAAGAACGTCTTGTCCCTGTGGATCGGCCCGCCGATCGAGGCGGAAAACTGGTTCAGCTCATCCGGCACGTCCGCCGGGTTGATCGCGGCGAGGGTGGTCGGCGTGATGCAGCTCGCGACCGACGGAGCGCAGAAGCCATCGGTCGAGAACGTCTTGGCCTGCGTGCCGCCGGGACGGGCCAGATACAATCCTTCGCCGCGGAGGGCGTTCGTGCCAGCCTTGGTCACGATGTTGAGCGCCGGGCCAGCGGTCCAGCCGAACTCGGACGAAAAGGCGTTCGCCAGCACGGAGATTTCCTGGACGGCGCCTACCGGCACCGTGGCCAGCATCGTCTGGCGTCCCCAGCCCTCGTCGTTGCTCGCTCCATCCAGCATGAACGTCGTCGTCCGCCGGCTGCCGGCGGCCGTGACGAAGTAGGTCGCGTTGACGAAGAGGTCGCCAGTGCCTTTGCCCTGCCGGAAGGCGGAGTTGAAGAGCGGCAGCGTCGTGATCTTGCGGCCGAGGATAGGCGTCTCGTCGATTGTCGGGCTGTCGAGCCGGCGGCCGATCTGGGAGTCCGCGCGGACGCCCTGCTCCGTCCCGTAAACGACGACCTCGGTCCTGCCGCCGCTGGCGACCAGCTTGACCTTGACCGTCGCGGTTTCGCCGGCGCGGAGCGTCAGGTCGGGGACGTCTTCGGCAGTGAAGCCGGGTTTGGTTACGTGAATCGCATACGTGCCCGTCAGCGAGAGCGCCGAGATGGTCGCTGAACCGTCGGGGCCGGATGTCACATCACGGGTCGCGCCGGTCGCACGATTGGCGACGGCGATGTTTGCTGTGTCGACGACGGCGCCGGTTTGATCCACGACGACGACCAGGATGGCCGCCGTGTTCGGGGACTGCGCCATCGCCGGCACGGCCAGCACCGACAGAAGGAGTGCCAGAAATACATGCATCGAGATCCGCATGAGATCGTCTCCGGAAGACACGTACAGATGATCAGGCAAATGGAGAAAACGATTCTGACTCGATCGAGACTGTATCGAGCCAGCAGCACCTACTACCAGATATCGTAGTGATCGTCCGAGGTCGGCCGTGCCCTCGGCACTTTGGCCTGGACTAGGCGCTGACGCGCGCCTTCAGGTGCGGCTTGAGAAACCGGCCCGTGTGCGACGCCTTCGAGCGCGCCACATCCTCCGGCGTGCCCGTCACGACGATCCGGCCGCCGGCGTGACCGCCCTCGGGACCCAGATCGATGACGTGATCGGCGGTCTTGATGACGTCCATGTGATGCTCGATGAGGATGACGGTGTGGCCGGCATCCACGAGCTGGTTGAGCGACACGAGCAGCCGTTCGACGTCGGCGAGGTGCAGCCCGGTCGTCGGCTCGTCGAGGATGTACACCGTGTGCTTCGATCGCTGGAGCTTGCTCAGCTCGGTCGCGATCTTGATCCGCTGAGCCTCGCCACCAGAGAGCGTCGTGGCCGATTGGCCGAGCGTCAGATACCCGAGGCCGAGACCGTCCAGGACTTCGATCTTCCGTGCCAGCGCGGGCTCGCTGGCGAAGAAGGTCACGCCTTCCTCTACCGACATGTTCAGGATGTCGTCAATCGTCTTGCCGCGGACCGTGACCTCGAGCGTCTCGCTGTTGAAGCGGGCGCCCTTGCACGCGCCGCACGTGACCTCGACGTCGGGCATGAAGTAGAGCTGCGTCGTGATCACGCCTTCGCCCTGGCATTCCTCGCACCGGCCGCCTTTGACGTTGAAGCTGAAGCGCCCCGGTTTGTATTCGCGCTCGATCGCGAGCGGCGCGTTCGTGAAGAGGTCGCGGATGGTGTCGTAGAAGCCGACGTAGGTCGCGGGGTTCGAGCGGCTGTTCCTGCCGATGGGGGACTGGTCGATGCTGACGACCTTGTGCACCTGCTCGAGCCCGTCCACGCCGTCGTGCTCGCCGGGCAGCGTCCGTGTATCCTCGAGCTTCTTCCAGAGCGCCTTGTAGAGGATCTCGTTGACGAGCGTACTCTTGCCCGATCCCGAGGCGCCGGTGATCGCCACGAGCTTACCGAGCGGCACGGTCACGTCCACGTTCTTCAGGTTGTTCTCGCGGGCGCCGCGCACGACGATCGACTTGCCACTCCCTGTGCGCCGCTGCTTCGGGGTCAGGATCGACCGCTTCCCGGAGAAGAACTGCCCCGTCGGGGAGGCCTTGCACTTCACCACATCGTCGAGCGTCCCCTGGACGACGACGCGCCCGCCGTGAACCCCCGGACCCGGCCCCATCTCGACCACGTGATCGGCCGCGCGAATCGTGTCCTCGTCGTGCTCGACGACGATGACGGTATTGCCGATGTCGCGCAGGCTTTCGAGCGTCGCGATCATCTTCGTGTTGTCCTTCGGATGGAGCCCGATGCTCGGCTCGTCGAGGACGTAGAGCATGCCCATCAGGCCGGAACCAATCTGCGTCGACAGCCGGATGCGCTGCGACTCGCCGCCCGAGAGCGTGCCCGAACGGCGGTTGAAGTTGAGATAGTCGAGGCCGATGCCGAGCAGCAGCTTCAGCCGGCCGCGGATTTCGGCCAGCACCTGGCGCCCCGCATCCGCGCCTCGTCCGGCCGGCTTGATGGTCCCGAGAAACGTCTGCAGCTCGTCGAAGTTGAGTTGACCGACGTCGTGGATCGTGCGGTCCCCGATGGTGAAGAGCAATCTCGTCGGTCGGACCCGCGCCCCCTTGCAGTCCGGGCACGTGTGCTCGACCATCACCTTGTCGAGCCACGCTTCCATCTTGGAGTTCGCCTCGCCGCGCTGGCGGTAGCGGCGGTACCAGCGCTCGATGCGCCGCGCGATGCCGCCGAAGCCGACTTCGCGTCCTTCCTGGTCGGGCGGCTTCACCTTCGCGTCGGGCGGGGAGGTCACGGCAATCTTCCTCGGTTCGATGCCGTAGAGGATTGCGTTCCGTACCGTTTCGGGCAGCTGCCGCCACGGCGTGTCGAGAGCAAACCCGAGGGCGACCGACAGGCTGAACATCAGCCGCCCGTCCCACGTGTCGGGGTTGTACCTGAACGCCTCGCGCACGAAGCAGCCGCCGAGAATGCTGCGCTTGGGATCGGGAATCAGCAGTTCCGGATGCGTCAGCTTGTCCACGCCGAGGCCGCCGCACGTGCGGCACGCGCTCTCGGGGTTGTTGAAGACGAAGTACTCGGGACCGATGTCGCCGTAGACGAAGTGATGCGTCGGGCTGCACAGACCCTTGTAGAAGCGATCCGCCTCCGCCTTGCTCGCGGCTTTGGCTCCCTTCTCGACCACCTGCACCTGCAGGAGGCCGTCTCCCACCAGCAGCGTGGCGGCAATGCCGGCCTTGATCGCCTTCTCGTGCTTGCGGCCGACGGTAAAGCGATCGACGACGGCATCCATGTGACGGACGTCCGATGCCTCGAGGTCCGTCTTTTCGGAGAGATCGATCGGCTTGCCGTCGACGATCAGCCGCCGGCAGCCCTTCTTGCGAATCTCGGTGAAGACGAAGTCGAGGTCCTCGCCGTAGACCTTGAAGACGGGCGCGCGCAGCTCGACCTCGGTCCCCTCGGGCAGGGAAAGGATCGCCTCGAGGATCTGGCTTGCCGTTCGGCTCGGCGCCGCCTCACCGCTGCGGGGACAGTGCGCCTGGCCGATCGTCGCAAAGAGCAGGTTCAGATAGCTCGCGATGTCGGTCATCGTCCCCACGGTCGAGCGCGGGTTGTTGGCGAGCGTCTTCTGTTCGATCGAGATGACGGGGGAGAGGCCGAAGATGAAATCGACGTCAGGCTTGGTCACCTGGGCTATGAACCGCTTCGCGAACGTGGAGAGCGACTCCATGTACCGCCGCTGACCTTCGGCGTAGATGGTGTCGAATGCCAGGCTCGATTTCCCGGAGCCGGAGAGGCCGGTGACGACGACGAGGCTGTCGCGCGGGATCTCGACCGAGATGTTCTTGAGGTTGTGCACGCGGGCGCCCTGGACGGCGATGGTCGTGCGCGCGGCGGGTCTCCGGCTCATCGCGGCGTCCAGTCGTCGTCTTCGTCGTCTTCGGGGGCCTGGCCCGCCGGGCCGGCCACGTGCACGAATGCCATCTCCTGCACCATCACGTTGCTCTTCTTCGTCAGCCGCGCGGGAAGCGAGACCTTGCCGATCAACCCGAGATCGGCCAGGTACTCGCATGCCGTCGTCACCTGGCTGAAGTCGAAGTGCCGGACGAAGTGATTCTCCAACTCCGCGCACGACCGCGCCTCACCGGCCTCGCGCAGGTAGGAGACGACGGGCGCGAAGAGCGAGGGTGCGCGCGACGCGAGGTACTCGTCGACCACCTTCAAGGCCGACACGACGCTGGCCTTGCTCTTCTTCGTGTTCAGGAGGCGGAGGTAAATGATGTCGAACAGGCTGGGGTTCAGCTTCATGGCCTGTGGAATGACTTCACGGTCCGCGACCATGCCGGCGCCGATGACTTCGATCTGCGCCAGCGACGTCGCGGCGTACAGGATCCAGAGCGCCGTGTAGTCGAGATCGCCGCGCGTGATGAGCCACTTGTGCGCCTTGTAGACCGCCGGAAGTGCTCCGGTTGCGGCGCGCAGGAGCTGGATCTCCTTATCGCGGGCGCCTAGCGCGCGCAGCCCTTCGCAGAGCCGTGCGATGGACTCGTCGTGGGTGTACAGCACGCGTCCCTTGGCCAGGAGCGAATGTATGAACGAGTTCTGGACGGAGCCCTCGACCGTTCGCCGGAACTCGGTGCGCGGGATCAGGAACGCGTGCACGTTGACCCCATCGGCGTAGAGGGCGATCGAGGCCGGCGACGGCTTGCCGTCGTCGGTCGTCACAAGGATGAGGTCGATGTCGGACTTTGCCCAGACGGTATCGTGGGCCAGGCTGCCGCACAGAAGGGCAGCCAGCACGCTGCGATCCTGTTGTATGTGCGCGACGAGAGTATCGAGCGCCGCCGTGAAGGCCTGCCGGGCTGACTGATCGACCATAACGCCTGACGATTGCTGACGAGTTTAGCCGAACCGGGGGATCGCGTGACGCTCGAACGGCCGGCGCGTGTACGGTTTGCCGTGTCCGGACGTTAAACAGTCAGAACGGACGACTCGGCGCGCTTGCCGATGAGTTACGTGCCAGGCAGCTCAACAAGAGGTCGTGTATGGCCAAATCCAGAGTCAGTCAACAGGCCGGTCCCGACACCGCAGTGTCGAACCAGCCCACCGAAGCCCGGGCGCAGGCGGCGAAGGCGGTCTCGAAGCCGCCATCCGAAGGAAAGGACCCAAAGACGTCGCCTCCCAAGTCGGACGGCACCGAAGCCGTCCCCGGATACCGCCGCACGGCCAAGGCGGTAGCCGAGATGTTCACCGCGCCCTCCGATCCGCTGCCGGACATCGGCGAGGCGTCGTTCGGTCCACCGCCGAAGATTGCCGAGATCGTGCACGGTCCAGACGATCGCGTGCAGATCACCAACACGGCTGTCTACCCCTGGCGCGCGCATGCCTCGCTGCTCATCACGGCCGCGGACAACTCGAGGTGGATCGGCACGGGATGGTTCATCGGCCCACACACGCTGATGACCGCGGGACACGTGGTGCACATCAAGAACAGCGGCGTTGCGGGCCGCGACGGCTGGGTCAAGACGATTCAGGTAATGCCAGGCCGCAACGGCGGTACGTTGCCGTACGGGTCGGTGACGAGCTCCAATTTCCGCTCGGTCGCGGGATGGATCAACAGCGGCGACGAGAACTACGACTACGGCGCCATCATCCTTCCGACCGATCTGGGAAACACCGTCGGATGGTTCGGCTTCGGCGTGTACTCCGATGCCGACTTGACGGCAGCCACGGGCAACATCTCCGGTTACCCGGGCGACAAGCCGACCGGAACGCAGTGGTACGACCACCGGCAGATTGCGTCGGTCAACGCCCGCAAGGTCTTCTACGACATCGACACCGCGGGCGGACAGAGCGGAAGCGCGGTGTATCGCATCATCAACGGCGGGCGCTATGCTGTCGCGGTTCACGCGTACGGAGGCGCCACGACGAATTCGGGCACACGGATCGTCACACCCGTCTACAACAACATGGTCGCGTGGAAGGCGTGAGCAGAGCCGTGTCATGACATCGGCGCCGGGAGTCATCACCGGGGTCGTGGTCGATCGAACGGGAGCCGGGCTGGCGGAGGCGCGTGTGTTTTTCATCGCCGGTCCGGCGCCCCTGCCGGATGTCGCAGCACTGACCGACGACGAGGGCGCCTTCGGGCTCTCGGCGCCCATGGCCGGCGAGTACACGATTCAGTGCGTCGCCGACGGATACGCGCCGCGCTCGTTCCAGGTGTCGGTCGCCAATGGACAGCGCGTCAACATTGATTGTCGGCTCGATCCCTGAAGGGCCCGACAGAGCAGGAGCATCTATCCATGTCCATCAATTTCATTCCCAACGACCCGCTCGCAGGGCCGACCGCCCCTGGACTCCGCAGCCAGACCAAGCACGCGAACCGGCCTGCCAGCCGCGCCAGCTTCACCCTCTCGAATGCATCAGCCGAAGGTCTCTTCGCGCCTGGCACGCCGGGCTTCCTCTTCTGGCAGTGTCGGCAGGCCGGCTTTCTGGCCCTCGATGCGTGGGAATCCGTCGCCGGACAGTTGACGCGATGGCAAGGGAACAGAAAGAAGCTTCTACTGCTGCAAGATGTCGGTGTGGACATCAATGCGTTCTACGATCGCGCGAGCTTCTCCTTCTTCCATCGGGCGATCGGCGCCAAGACGTTCTTCTCAGGCGCCAGCACCGATGTCGTCGCGCACGAAGTGGGACACGGGCTGCTCGATTCGATCCGACCCGACTTGTGGGATGCGCCATTCCTCGAGACCGGCGCGTTCCACGAAGCCTTCGGCGATTGCATCGCCGTGCTCACCGCGCTCCATGACGCCGCAACGCGAACGAAGCTGCTGGCGGTGACGACAACGCTCAGGAAGCGGAACTTCGTCGAGTCGACCGCCGAAGAACTGTCCGACGGCATCCGGCGCCTCGTGCCGACCCATAACGCCGCCGAACCGAGGCACGCCTTCAACACGTTCATGTTCCAGATCCCCGACACCCTTCCCCCACCGGCGGGCCGGGCGAGCTCATCAACGAAGTGCACAGCTTCGGCATGCTCTTCAGCGGCTGTTTCTACGATCTGATTGCCGCGATCTTCGCCGACAAGCCGGCCAAGACTTCAGCCGCGCTGCTCGCCTCGGCACGGACGGCCGGGCGCCCTGCTGGTCGCAGGCGCGAAGACCGCCGAGGTCACACCGCGGTTCTTCCAGTCGGTCGGTCGCGCCATAGTCCTCGCCGACGAGCAGATCAACGGCGGCGCCAATCGGAATCGAATCCGCGCCGCCTTCGAGCGCCACAACATCATGCTGGGCGCGAACGCCCTGCTGGCACCGGTGACGACGCTCTCGGGCGCCGCGCCCGGAGTGGGTCGAGTAGCTACACTCACGTCATCGACGCGGAAGGACCTCTTGTCGCGTCTCGGGGCCGGACGCGGGACGAAACTGTCAGTAGGCGTAGCCGAAATCGGCGGGCAGCGTTTTGCGCGTGCCGTTCACACCGAGCAGGTGGCCCTCGGCTCGCTGGACAACCGACTCAAGGGCGTGACGATTCCGGCGGTGGTCCCGGTACTGGTTGGCGCTTCGGGCGGCCGCGCCGCGGTGATGGGTCAGCTGCCAGAGCTGGCAGCCACCGAACGCGAGGTCCACACCTTCGTCGAGTCGTTGCTGGAGCACGGCCAAATCGAGTTTGCAGGTGGGGCCAGGGCGAGGTCCGCCGTCCCGAGCGCGAGGGAGGCCGTGTCGCGTGAGACGCATCGCGTGAAGAGCGCCGGCGGCAAGAAAGTTCTCGAGCGAATCAGGTTCCACTGTCGACCGGGACAGTGCCAGGCGTCCGAGCGCTAGCCTCAGATCGCCTGAAAACGCTTGCGCACGAGCTTGCGGCGGCCCTGAGCGTCCGTCTCTATCTCATGGGTCGCCGCAGCGTCAGGCTGGGGGGACGGTTTCTGGATTTGACCGTGCCGCTCCAGGCTTCGAACGAGCGAGCCGGCCTCAGCAACGTCGGTTGAGGCCGGTTCGGCAAGGCGAACGTCAGAAATCCTGCCACCGGGTCCGAGCGTGACTTCGCCCTTCACGGCGAACGGCGCATGAATGTTCGCCAGCCCGTCACCGGAGGATCCGCCGACCGGTGTCCACAACGTCCCGCTCACGGCCAGGACGCGGGAATTCTCCGTCCGGCTGACAGACAGCACATCGAACCCGTATGCGACACGCAAGTGCGGCCGCAACGCGGCTTCGGCATTTGCTCCGCCAGTCGAATCGATCAGGTGCGCGACCATGGGCGGCGCCTGCAGCCAATCATCGAATTCGAACTCGGAGGAGGCTCCGGCGCGGAAATGGAGCGTGCGCATGTGCAGCTCCGTGCGCGCGATTCGAATGTGTTCCCCGTTCTCGGTGATGAAGAGGCACTCCGCCAGGGACGCTTTCGAGCGCAGACGCGTCAGAGCCGTATCGAAGATCTTGCGGTCCGGTTTGAGGACGCCTGCGTGAGTCGAGAGCGTCACGCGGCGCGCGACCGGTTCGAAGAACGGCCGAAGGCCTGTCTCGTCGAGCACGGCGAGGTAGCGCGCGAAGATGGCCTCGACCTTTGCGCGTGTCGCGGGCGGTGCCGCCATGTCGAAGTCCGACACGAGGCCTGAGGTGAGCGGCGCGGCCTTCGCGATCGTCAGCGACTGAATGGCCGACAGCGCTTCCGGAACGTGGGGAAGCGGCCGATTCCGAGCGTCCACGAGAGTCAGTCCCAGGTC
This sequence comes from uncultured Acidobacteriota bacterium, assembly GCA_963776315.1. Classification (GTDB taxonomy): domain Bacteria; phylum Acidobacteriota; class Vicinamibacteria; order Vicinamibacterales; family 2-12-FULL-66-21; genus DATBJJ01. The sequence continues at coordinate 49,058 of CAVZMJ010000011.1, read as the reverse complement.
GAAGAAGACCACCTTGATCATGGCGAAGCCTCTCTTCGGATGATGCGCTGACCCCGGGGTCTCTGGCAAGCCGCCCGCGGTGTCTGTGGAAAAGAGCCTATTCAAGGCGGTGGTGCCGAACTCGACCAGGTGAAACTCGTGTTTGCCTGCGGCTATAGCGGCAACGATCCATGCCGACCGAACGATTTCGAACGGGCTCGGTGCGGCGGATCGAATTGAGCGTTCGAAACGGGGAGAAGACGTTAGGATTGGCCGGCGATGATGCGCGACCAGCGAGCCCGGAGGGGTGAATGGCGATACCGGCGGCAAGCCAGTTCGACTACCGCGTCGTTCTGAAACGGGACTCATCGGACGGCTGGCGCGGCCGGGCGGAATCGACGGCGAACACTGGCTTTCATCCCGGTTTCGCCGGCGACCGGCCCGAGATCGAGCTCGCCGGGGGCGTCATCAGTCTCTGGCGCACCGAATCGTGGGTTGGCCGCCAGCTGAATCCGCACTATCGCTCGTGGGGCGAGCCCGCCTCCAAGGTCATGGTTCGTGTCGGCCGCGCGATCGAGGCATTTGTGGAAGATGGCGATCGCCTCAGTGTCACCCGGGGAGGCACCACGGATCTTTCGGTCGCCCTCTTCAGGGGAGACGCGCTCCTCATTGGACTCGGAGCCATTGCCGGCAAGCATCCCGGAACGGGCCTCATCATCGAAGAGGACCCGCGCGCGTACGAGGACCGGCTGTATGGAGTCGCTGCGGAGCTCGAGCGATCCGATACGAACTTCGTGTGGTTGAACACGTCTGATCCGCAGTGCGAATCCGTTCTCAAGGGGATCCCGGGCAGTTCCGCGTCAAGGCTCATTGTTGCCATTGCCGGGCCGGACGCGGACGAGCGGCGGCGGCTGAACCACCGGGTCGCGGACAGTGGATTCCGATCTTCCCGCGCGTCCTGCACCTACTTTGATGTCGACGCGCGTTTCACCACGCGGGAGCAGTGGCTCGAGTATCTGCGAAGCCTTCCGGAAACGCGGCCCAGCGACTTGTGGATCCGCATCAGCGCCGATGGCGTCGGCAGTGTCGTTCACGAGGGCGAATACGTGTTCTCGTCCCCGTGGCACCTGTACGTCCAGTCGGTCTGCAGGTGGGGTTGTCCCGGCGAGTGGTCGCAGCTCGCGATCGTGCGCGAGCACCCGGCGATCACGAAGCAGGACGTGATCGAGTCGACCGAACTGCTTGCTTCGAGGCGAATCAGTTTCGAACGGTGAGAACCAGCTCGCCGCAGAGACAATCTCGATTTGCGTTCACGTGACGTCCGAGACACCAGGATTGTCCCGTCACTTCGCCCCAGGCTGCAGCGTCACCCGCTGGCGCGTGCGCGCCGACTCCCGCGCCGCCTCCAGAATCTCGGTCGCGATCAGGTTGTTCTCGAGCGACGACAGCGCATTCGGCTTCCGCGACCCGCGCACGACCGCTATCAGGTGGGAGATCGAATCACGTTCGTCTGGTGGCAGGGGTCCTGGCGTCGCGGCGTGTTCGGGCTCCTTTGGCAGTGCCACGCGCAGGCCGTTCCCGCCCGTCGCGATCGCGAGCCCGTGGTCGCCATAGACCTCGAAGTCCTTGCGGCCGAACGGCCAGTTCCACGACGCCTGGATGATGCCCTGGGCTTTGGGGTACTCGAGCAGGATCGTCGCCTCGTCGTCCACGCGCGGATACACATCGGGCTGGAAGTGCTGCGTGACCGCGGTGACGGCGAGCGGGCGCTGATTGTCCATCATCCACGTCATCAGGTTGGCGCCGTAGCACCCGAAGTCGAACAACGCTCCACCGCCATTCCTGACCGGGTCGGACAACCAATCGAGAAACTCCGGCTGCACGTTGATCGCCTTGGGACCGTTGTGACCGTCGAGCGCCACCATCTTCCGGATGTCCCCGGCGGCGCGCTGCTCCTTGAGGAGCGTCCACATGGCGCCGTGGCTCGGATACCACGTGGTTTCGTAGTTCACGAGAACCTGTATGTTTCCCTTCTCGGCGGCTCGACGAATCCGCTGCGCGTGCGCGTTGCTCACGGCGAGCGGCTTCTCCATCATGACGTGCACGCGGCGGGCCGCGGCCGTCTCGACGACCGTGGGGTGGTCGTACGTGTTCGTGAACGAGGCGATGACCTCGGGCTTCGTGCGGTCGATCATCGTGGGCAGATCGACGAACAGCACACCGTCTGAGAGCTTGTTCGACGCCGCATACGTCCGCAGCAGCGCCGCATCAGACTCGAAGACGCCGACAATCTCCACATCCTTGCGCGCCTGCGCCGCCCGCAGAAAGCTGCCAACGTGGCCGTGCACGAGCCCGGCAATCGCGAGCCGGAGCGGCGGCGGCTCCTGTGCCTGCGGCACCGCCAGGACAACGACCAATCCGAACAGCCCGACCGCCCAGCCCGCTGCCTTCATCGCGCCCCTTCTCTCTGGAACCTGATCATGATTACGCGGTTCACGTTGACAGACATTCAACGCCAGGCTACGCTGGCGTTGGTAGGGAGTAGCGGCCCGCACCCGCGGGCGGTCCAGTCGTCAACACGGAGCTTCTGCTCCCGGCTGTCCCACGAACCAGAGCGAGACTACCACGTGTCCCAGGAGGCCCGTGGTGCTCGTGTGGATTGGTTTCCTTCTCTTCATCCTCGTTCTGCTCGCCCTCGACCTCGGCGTCTTCCATCGCCGCGCGCACGTGATCTCCGTGCGCGAGGCGCTGACCTGGACCGTCATCTGGATCGCTGACGGCCCTGGCGTTCTCCGGCTTCGTTTACCTCGGCTACGAGCATCACTGGCTGGGGCTGGGCCTCGAGCCCGACCCCGTCGAGCGCAGCGCGCTCCACCCGGACGGAGAGATCAACGACGCACGGACGGCCGTGCTGAAGTTCCTCACCGGCTACGTCGTCGAGCTGTCGCTCAGCGCCGACAACGTGTTCGTCATCGCGATGCTGTTCAGCTCCTTCGGCATTCCCAGGATGTACCAGCATCGCGTGCTCTTCTGGGGAATCCTTGGCGCTCTGGCGATGCGCGGCGCGATGATCGCGATCGGAGCGCGTCTCGTCGCGGAATTCGCGTGGGTGCTGCCCCTCTTCGGCGTCGTACTCATCCTGACGGCCGTGAAGATGGCGTTCATGGGCGTCGAGCATGGCGACCCGGAAAAGAATCCCCTGGTCCGGCTGATGCGGCGATTCCTGCCGCTGACCACCCGCTTCGACGGCGAGCACTTCTTCGTGAGAACGCCGCCCGATGACATCGTCGCCACGCCTGCCGCCGGGGGGAACGGGACGATCGAGCCGGTCGTCAGCAAGATCCGACGCCGCGGGTGGATGCTGACGCCGCTGGCGCCCGCGCTCGTGATGGTCGAGACGACGGATCTCGTGTTTGCGGTGGACTCGATTCCCGCCATCTTCGCCATCACCGCGGATCCCTTTCTCGTCTTCACGAGCAATGTCTTTGCGATCCTCGGTCTGCGCTCGCTCTACTTCGCGCTCGCCGGCGCGCTGCACGCGTTCCACTACATGAAGCACGCGCTGGCCGTGGTGCTCCTGACGGTAGGCGTCAAGATGCTCGCGCACTCCTGGCTCCACAAGGTGCTGGGGCCCGATTTCAATCTGTTGCTGCTAGGTGCCGTGCTGGCGATCCTCGGCATCGGCGTGGCGGTGTCGATCGTCGAGGTTCGGTGGGGCCCCCGGATCAATCAGGCGATCGTCGCCGCCGTCCGGACGTTCTGGAATTGGATCGCTCCCGACCGCATGGTTTCGGCGATCCTTCGGGCGGGCCGCCGGTCGGTGTCGGAGACGTCCGCTTCGCACGCGCAACGGCTGAGGGCTCGATGCGCGGCGAGGCGCGCACGGCGCGTCAGACGACCGGCCGACGGCTGGGGCAGCCTCTTCCGCCGCTCCGGCCACCCCCATCTCATCTTCGTGGCTCAACGCCTCCTGGAAGAGGGGGAGCAGTACGCGGCATATCTGTAGGTCTCGAACCTGTCCAGGCAGCGAAACGATTGCAAAGAATCTGCAAACTCAATGATGCTGGCTGCCGTCTAACGTCCCGACACCTTTGAGGAGACTCGGTATGCGACGCTGGCTGGGGACGCTCGGGCAGGACCTCGGGTACGCCATTCGATCGTTTCGGCGCAGCCCGGCGTTCGTGCTGGTCGCGCTGCTGTCCCTGACGCTCGGCATCGGCGCCACGTCGGCGATCTTCAGCGTGATCTACGGCGTGCTCATCGCGCCGTATCCCTACGCGAGGCCCGGAGACATCTGGGCCCCGGAGGTCCGTGCCGTCGACGGCCGTGGCGGACACGGCTACTCCCTCGACGAGCTTCGGGCGCTGACCGAGGTGCCGGCGTTCGCCGATGTCATGGCGACCTCGATGGAAACCGTGCTCATGACCGGCGAGTTCGCGCCCGAGAGCTTCGGCGGTGTCCTCTTGTCGGGCAACGCGTTCAACTTCCTCGGCGTTCCTCCTGTCATCGGCCGGACGATCCAGCCGACCGACATTCGTTCCGACGGCCAGGCAGACCCCGTCGTCGTGTTGAGCCACCGCCTGTGGCTGCGGCTGTTCGAGGGGAGTCCGTCGGCTGTCGGCCAGACGCTGCGGCTGAACGGCCGGCCGCACACGATCGTCGGCGTCATGCCGCCGCGGTTCGGTTGGTACGGCAACGACGGATTCTGGCTCCCGCTCTCGCCGACCCGCACGGACATCCCGTGGATCAGTCCCATCGTCCGCCTGGCGCCCGGCGTGTCGAACGGCCGTCGCCGAGGAGCAGCTCGGCGCGCTCAATCAGCGGCTGGCCCAGGAGAAGCCGGCGACGTTTCCGAAACAGGGGTTCACGACCAGGCTCCGGAACTACCTGGACGTGACCGTCGCGAGCGGAGAGATGCGGACGAGCCTGCGGCTGCTGCTCGGCGCGGTCGCGTTCCTGCTGCTCATCGCGTGCGCCAACGTCGCCAATCTGCAGCTGGCGCGCGGCACTGCGCGGGCGCGCGAGATGGCGGTCCGGATGTCGATTGGCGCCGGTCGCCGCCGGCTGGTGCGCCAACTGCTGACCGAAAGTGTGCTGCTCTCGCTCGCCGGCGGTCTCTTCGGCGTGCTGTTCGCGTTCGGCGCCATCCGGTCCATCGTCGCGCTGATGCCCGAGTTCTACGTGCCCAACGAGTCGCGGGTCGCGGTCAACCTGCCCGTGCTGGCCTTCTCGCTGGCGGTTTCGGTGCTCACAGGCATCCTGTTCGGCCTCGTGCCGGCCCTGCAGACGTCGAGGTCCGACATCACGGACGCGCTCAGGGCCGGGCGCAGGACCGGTGCCGGAACGCAGGGCGGCCGCACGCGCAACCTGCTGGTGGTCATCGAAGTCGCGCTGTCGGTCGTGCTGCTCGTCAGCGCGGGCCTGACCGTCCGCACGTTCTTCGTCCTCCAGAACATGGACGCTGGAATCAACGTCGATCGCGTGCTGCTCGTGGGCGTGCCACTGCCGCCGGCCAAGTACGCGACGCTCGACGAACGCAACCGTTTCGCCGAGGAACTGCTGGACCGCGTTGGCGCGCTCCCCGGGGTCGAGGCCGCCACGCTCGGGCATCCGTTCGGCAGCCCGCAATCGCCATTCACGATCGTGGGACACCTGCCTGACGAGTCGAAGCGGCTCGCAGTCCACCTGGTGGGATCAAATCACCTGCGGACGTATGGCATCGCCCTGCGCGGCGGCCGCATGTTCGACGCCTCCGAGGCCCGCCGCGGCGATCGCGTCGCGCTCGTCAACGAGGCCGCTGCGCGGCTGTTTCCGGCCGGCGAGAATCCGATTGGCGCCCGGCTGCGGCTCGGCGTCCTCGAGCGCCCGCCCGCGCGCACGTTGGCCGACACGACGAAGCCGCCCGAAGTCACGATCATCGGCGTCATCGCCAACACGCGCAACGCCGGCCTCCGGGCTGAGCCGCTGCCGGCGGTCATCCTGCCGTATTCGATCATCGCTTCATCCCAGCGCATGCTGGCGGTGCGGAGCGCAGCCGGCGATCCCAACCTGCTCCTCAATCCCGTTGCGTGCCGCGGTGCGGGCGATGGATGCGGAGCAGCCCCTGGGCCGCCCGATCACGGCCCGCGAGATCCTCGGTCAGGAGGTCGTTCAGCCGCGGTTCACGATGGCGCTCTTCAGCGCCTTCGCCGCGCTGGGCCTCGCGCTCGCGGCGGCCGGCATCTACAGCGTCCTGTCGTTCCACGTGACCCGCCGCACGCACGAACTGGGCGTGCGCATGGCGCTCGGCGCGCCTCGACGGCACGTCCTCGGGCTGATGCTGACCATGGGAGGACGTCTCGTCCTCGTCGGACTTGTCATCGGCGTCGCGGCCAGCTTCGCCTCGACGCGGCTCCTGCGCAGTCAGCTGTTCGGTGTCCAACCGGCCGATCCGATCGCCTACGCAGCCGTCGCCGTTGTGCTTGGCCTCGTCGCGCTCGTCGCGTGCTACATTCCCGCCCGCCGCGCGGCCAGCGTCGATCCGCTGGTGGCGCTTCGACTGGAGTGAACTCAAATAGGAGGTAGGAGATAGGAGATCGGAGATAGGAGATCCTGCTCCACCTCCTGACTTCCTACCTCCTGACTCCTTCATTCAATAGAGCTACCGCCGCGCGTTCCGCGTCCGCGATCCGACCGACGATCGACGCGATATCCGCATAGAGAGCACCGGCGTCGCTCTTCGAGAGCTTGCATCCGGCCGCGATGTTCTGCAGGTCCTGCCACCGTTCCACGCACGGCCTTGATGTCGGCTCCGAACCGCCATCATCAGCTTCTTCTGCTTCGAGACGCTCGTCCGCGAGCCCGCACGCCTTGCGGACAGCCGCGTCGTCGCAGTGGGCGACCATGTCGCCGATCGAGGCCCAGAGCACGCCGGCTTCCCGATAGGTAGCCGCGGCCTTCGCGAGCGGCGGGGCCGCAAGCGTCCGCGCGGCGTCTTCGAGGAAGTCGGCATACAGGCCGCGATCCGCCTGCGGCGCGGACTGACATTCGATCGACTCGTATAGCCGCTGCAGGCCCGCGCAGGCTCGCGCCCCCTCGCCGAAGAACGTCGGCCATCCCCGCTTGTCCCTCGCATCCACCAGCATCTGACGCCACTTGTCGAGGCCCGAGAATCCGCAGTTGACCCAGAAGGACTTGGGCACCGCCGGTTCGACGTAACACTTCGCGGTATCCGCGATGGCGTCGCGAAGCGCGTGTCTGGCGTCGTATCCGGGCTTCGGACCATCGAGCGTCATCAGCCGGTTCTTCGCCTGGCGGTAGGCGGCGCGAGCCGTGGAGAGCGCGGTCGCGCTGAGTCGCCTTGGACGCGCGGTCCGATCGTCGATCCAGTAGTCGTCTCCGTCGCGCCCGGCGATCGCCACCACGTGCGGGCCGCCGCCGACGAAGGCCTTCGGCAGGCCAGTCCACGGCAGGGAAGCGGCATCGGTCACGCAGAGTGCCGCCTGTCCACCGCCGAGCGCCGCATCGAGCGCCTTGCGCGCCACCACCGGACTGGTCGTCTCGCTGGTCGTCACCTTCATCCCGATGCGGGACAGGCCCTGCTGCGATGTAGACGTCAGGCATCGAGCGGCTGCGCAACGCCAGCGAGAGCATCGGCGGCCATCCCTTGTATTCGAAGACGGCATAGAGAAATCCCGGACCTCCACAGAGACCATTGATCAGCGATTCGGTATAAGGCGCTCCATCGATCGCGGAGACCCTGCCCATGGATGCAAGCGTGTTGCGAAGGGCGGCTGTGCCGCTCTGGATCCCGCCGAAGGTGTTGTATCCCGGAAGGACGCCTGGAAACGTGTGCGGAGTGGGAGAGACGGCAGAGGCCCTGCCGAGGAGTTGCGCGCGAGCCGCGGTGTAGCGCTCGCCGGTCTTGTCCATGCGCTCGCGCACGAGCGCTTTGAAATCACGCTGTTTGGTCACGACGCGGTCCTTTCGGTCACACCAATAGCGCGTGCCCGCCCGCACGAGTCCATTGGTCCGAATGGACGACCAAACTCGAGAGATCCGGAGGGGAAGGCCCCCCTTTGCTCCGCGTCAGTGGCCCAGGTGCGGTGGGCCGGTGGGAGTTGGGCGACGGATCGGCCGCCGCAAAAAGAGTACTCAGACGGTGGCGCGAGCGCAAGTGGCGTCAATGTAGAATGGCGCCGGCCGACGACGATGCTCGCCCATGTGCTGCTGCTGTTGCTCGCCGCGGTTCAGTCCCAACCCGCCACGCCCCCGCGCGACGCCGCGTCTCCAAAGTCCGGCTCGGCAAGCCTATCCGGACTGATTACGGAACAGGGTTCCAATCGGCCGCTTCATCGCGCCGTTGTGACGCTCGTGCCTGCTGCGGGACAGGGGCTGCGCGAGGCGCTGACTGACGCGGAGGGCCGCTACGAGTTTGTTGGTCTCGAGCCGGGGGAATACGGCGTCGTGGCGACTGCCGGGGATCTGCGCGCCACGCACCTGCGACAGGCTTTCGGTCGGCCGACACCGCTCGAGCCCGATAGTCGTCTGCCGCGGTCCGGCGTCGAGCTGAAGGCCGATGAACGGCGGACCGGAGTTGATGTCTCGCTCACTCGCGCTCTTGCGATCGAAGGGCGCGTGATCGATCCCTGGGATCAGCCCATGTCGGAAGTCGGAATACAGCTCACCCGCGCGGACGGAACAGACTATCCGAACTTCGGCATCTCCGATGACCGTGGCGACTATCGCGTGTTCGGCCTCACGCCAGGTCGCTATCGCGTGTGTGCGGATTCTCAAGGTTCCGCTGACGTCCCATCGGACACGTCTCGCTCAGTACGAACGTGCCACCCAGCGGCGGTCGGAGGAGATGGGGCCGAGATCATCCTCACGACCAGCGATGCCAGTGGCATCGACGTCCACGTCCAGCGCCAGAGGACCTTCACCGCGTCGGGAACCGTTGTGGATGCCACGGGCACCATCGTTGACGTGGCACATGTCATGGCGGAACCGCTCGATCGTGTTTCTGGCTCTGCCTCCAACAGCGGGATCGGCGGGATGTTCGTGCTGCGCGGGCTGACGCCAGGTCGATACCTGCTCAGGGCGACAGTAGGCGGATCGGAGAACCCAGACGACTCCCGGCCGCCGCTGCGCGAATTGGAACTCGGGTACGCGTCAATCGATGTGTTAGCGACAGACGTGGTCGGCACAGTTATCCAGTTGTCGAAGGGACGCACGGCCAAGGGACGAGTCAGGTTCGAGGGCGGGTCGCCGGTACCGGCGACGCAGTTGCGGATGGCCGTGCACACGCGGGGGAACGCGGCACTGGGGCCTTCGCACAGAGGCAACCCGTATGTCGCGGCGGTGGGCGACATGCTGGACTTCGAGCTCAAGGCGATCTACCAACTGCCGCTGACGATTGACGTGACAGGCTTGCCCGACGGGTGGGCCATCAAGTCGGTTCGCTTCAATGGCCAGGACATCACAGGTGTGCCGACCAACCTTGGTATTGAAGTTCGACCTGGATACCTGGAAATCATCGCCACCAATCACGTCGCCACACCGGCCGTCCGTGTGACCGCCGAGGGCGGGGATCGGCTCTCTCCGTACCATGTCGTGCTCTTCTCGACGAATCAGGAAAAATGGAAAGTGCCTCCGGCGACGATTGCGGCCCCGGAGTCTGGCGCTGACGTCGTCAAGCTCGGGTCGATCCTGCCGGGCGAGTACTTTGTGGCGGTTGTCGCGCGTTCGGACTATCGGCTGGTCACAAACGACGTCTCGAGGTTGCCGGACTTGGCCTCCGTGGCGGCGCGTGTCACGTTCGTCGAAGGAGATACGCGCACGCTGGACCTACCGATCACACGGTTGCCGGCGGCCAGGGCGCGATGACTACGCTGCTACTGCTGCTGTCGATCGCGCTGATGCAGAGTGCGGGGCGGCCGCTCGTGTCCGACGTGCCGAAGGCAACCGCTGTGATTCGGGGACGCGTCACCGACAAGGACAGCGGCTCGCCGATCGCGCGTGCGCGGGTTGATCTGAGCAGGCAAGACCCGCACGAATATCGTACGACTCGAACCGACGACGAGGGGCGCTACGAGTTCACGGAGCTGCCGGCCGGAGAGTACTCAGGGTTCGTCAGTCCTGGCGAGCATCGCGCGACACATCTGGAAGGGCCACTGTTCATCGCCGAGCGTCGATGGCTCATCGTGCTGAAGGAGGGTCAGGTTCTGGAAAACATCAACGTCGCGCTCGCGCGGTCTCTGGCGATGACCGTTCGCGTCGTCGACGAATGGGGCGAGCCTCTTGCCGGAGTCGGCGTTCGCGTAAGGTCGGCTGATGATGGCAGCGAGCGCGGCCAGCCGTTCATGCGAGCCACTGACGACCGCGGTCTGCTTCGCGTGTACCAGCTTCCGCCAGGACGCTACCTCGTGTGCGCTGAACCACGCTCGATGTTCTCCATCAACAAAACGGCCTCCTCGCGGCGCGACCAGTTTCTCCGCACCTGCTATCCATCGGCCGTGTCGGAGACGCAGGCTCAACTCGTTCAGCTCGACAAGGCCGACCTCGACGGCGTCGAAATCCGGATGCGCCTTGGCCGAACGTTCACCATTTCTGGCTCGCTGGTCGGTGCCGACGGTGCCGTGCCGCACAGCGCGCGGGTCAGCCTCGAGAAGTTCGAGCCAGACGGATCGTCGGGGGCGTCGGTGACCGTGAACGCCAGCGGCCACTTTTCGGTTTCGAATGTTCAACCGGGAGATTACGCCATCCAGGCGAGCACCGGCGGGCCTGAACAACCTGAGCAGAGACAGGATCTCCAGGTTGGGTTCCAGCCCATCGTCGTCGAGTCGTCCGACATCAACGGCCTCGTGGTGACGATGTCGAAAGCAGTCGACGTCGCGGGACGATTGGTGGCAGAGGATGGCACCCCGCCGCTCCCGCCGCCTGGAAGCGCCGGATTGTTCGTGTCCGCGCGGCTGGCTGGCGATCAGTCGCGGGGGCAGGGCAGCAGCCGTTCGGCCGTGGTGGATGCAGACCGCACGTTCCGGCTGACGCGGATGTTCGGGAAGCAGATGCTCGACGTGGCCAACGTCCCGCGGGGCTGGTATGTGAAGTCGATTCGTTACGCAGGCAAAGAGATTATCGACGTCGCGACCGAGTTCAAGGCCGGGACCGACCCGTCCGCGCTCGAGATCGTTTTGAGCAATCGCGGAGCGACGATCGCCGGCCGTGTGATGGACGAACGTGGCGAGCCGGTTCGGGGCGCGAGGGTTGTCATGGTCCCGACAGACCCCGCACGCTGGAGTCATGTTCAGCGACTACGTCCCTGCGTCACCCACCGGCGCGTTTAGATTGGGTCCGCAACGCCCGGGAGACTACACCGTCATCGCGGTTGGTCCGTCGGGCGCCATACCACAGCCCCGCGACAGAGCGCGGTTCGCACAACTCATCCAGGCAGGCGAGCGCATTACCGTCGGCGAGAACGAGGAGCGTGTGCTCGATCTGACCGTCGTAAAGGCCGACTCCGTGAAGTGATTGGAAACGGTTCGCGTCAGTAAACGACTCGAGACGAGAGAGAGAGGGTCAGGTCTTGTATTTCAACATTATTGCCATGTTGAAATACAAGACCTGACCCCTTTTAGCAGTTCAGCACTCTGCTAGAGCGAGCGACCCAAGCTGGTCCAGTCAAGCTGAGAATGCGCCCGCTTGACATGTGACCATATGGTCACATATTATCCGGCCGTGGATGACGACCGCGTGTTCAAGGCGCTCGCCGACCCGACGCGCCGCTACCTGCTCGATCGGCTCTTCGCGCGTGACGGCCGCACGCTCACCGAGCTCGAGTCCGAGCTGGAGATGACGCGGTTCGGGGTCATGAAGCACCTGCGACTCCTCGAGGACGCGGGGCTCGTCGTCGTGCGCCGCTCGGGCCGGGAGAAGCTGCACTTCCTCAACCCCGTGCCCATTCGGCTCATCCACGACCGGTGGATCGACAAGTACAGGGAGCGCCGGGTCTCGGCGCTCGCGGACCTCAAGACCGAATTGGAAAAGCCGAACAGAAAAAGTAAGGAGAACAAACCGTGACCACAATCATGAAGAGCGAAGCAACCCAGGTCTACCGCGTATTCATCAAGGCGACGCCCGAGGCGATCTGGACCGCGATCACGAGTCCTGAGTGGAACCAGAAATACGGCTACGGCAGCCCCGCCGAGTACGAGCTGCGCCCGGGCGGCAAGTACCGTGGGTTCGCCAGCAAGGAGATGAAAGCACACGGCGGACCGGACGTGGTCGTCGACGGCGAGGTCATCGAGGCGGATCCGCCCCGCAAGCTGGTCCAGACCTGGCGCGCCCTCTGGGACCCGGCGATGGTCGCTGAGGGATTCAAGCGCCTCACGTGGGAGATCGAACCGGGTCCGGGCGGCGTGACGACGCTGACGGTGACCCATGAGCTCGACGGTGCGCCCAGGACGGCGGCACAAGTGTCCGGCCAGATCAAGGAAGCCGGCGGCGGGTGGGCATTCATCCTGAGCGACCTGAAGACGCTCCTCGAAACGGGGAAGTCCTTGGGGGCTTGAGGCTGACGAGATGTCGAGCACCGGGGCAGTCGACGAGGTTCCGGTGCTCGACGATGATTCGCGCGCTTGTCGACACGCGCATAGGCGGGGTGATGCCCGGACGCTACCTCGAGCCGACAGCGTCGAGGAGCCGCGCCTCGAGATCGTGCAAGTCGAATGGCTTGTGCAGCACCTGGGACGCGCCGAGGTCGAGGGCGTCCTGCGTCAGCGCCGGCGAGCCGGAGGCCGTCATCAGGATCACCCCGCTTCGGGGCGACAGCCGCCGGATTGCCGCTAGCAGCGCGAGGTCCCCGGAATCGGGAAGCCGGTAGTCGAGCACGACCACATCGATTGCCTCGACGGAATTCGTAAGCGCACGAACGGCGGTCGCTGCGTCTGCCGCTTCGATCACGATGTGTCCGGCGTCCGAGAGCGTTTCAGCAATCGCCCACCGAATCAGGAGCTCATCCTCCACCACGAGTACTCGCAGGCGAGGAACATTTCGAGTCATGTTGAAAAACTACCCACTGTTCGTTGATGGGACGTGCGGAAAAACCACAGGTTCTGCGGCTGGTCGCGCGCCCCGACATCCAACGCCTGGAGGGTTTACAAGAATGGGTCCACCCGGCAGGCCGCGCCCCGAGACTCCTATGCTGGTGCGGGTGCGCGCTCGGCCGGAAGTTGGACGGTGACGATCGTTCCGCCAGCTGGGGGACAGGCGATGGTGATCTTGCCGCGGTGGGCCTCGACGAGGCGCTTGGCCGTCGGCAGACCCAGACCGGATCCCAGCGTCTTCGTGGTGAAGAACGGCACGAAGATCTTTTCCAGCACGTCTGGCGACATACCTGGTCCCTCGTCGGTAAACGCAATCTGGCAGGTATCGGCGATCGACGTCAGCGCCACTCGAATTGCCCCGTGTCCCTGCATCGCGTGGGCCGCATTGACCAGCAGATTGACGAAGACGATCTTGAGGAGCTCCGCGTCCGCCAGGACGCGTGCGGGCGTGCCGTCAATGATGATCCGAACGTCCTGGAGTGCCGGGTCGCCGCGCAGGAGGTCGGCCGTGGTCGCTACGAGCATTCCAAGGTCGACCAGCATCAGCTTGGGCTTCGGCGGGCGCGCAAAGAGGAGCAGATCTTTCATCAGCTCGTCGAGCGCGTCGATGCGCGACACGATCTCGGTGATCATCAGCGCGTCCTTGCCGTCCTTGGGCAGGCGCGTGCCGATGACCTGAATCGCGCCGCGCACGCCGGCCAGCGGGTTCTTGACTTCGTGGGCGATCACGGCCGCCATCTCGCCGAGCCTCGCGAGCGACGTCTGCTCGCGCAGCTGCTCCTCGATTCGCACGCGCGCGCTGAGGTCGTGCAGGATTCCGGTAAATCGCCGCTGGCCGCCGACGGTCATCTTTCCGACCGACAGGTGCAGCGGAAAGGTCGAGCCATCCCGGCGCAGGCCCGTGACCTCGCGCCCGGTCCCGATGATCTTCTGGACGCCCGTCGCGAGGTGCCGCGCGAGGTAGGTGTCGTGCTCCTCGTGGTAGGGCGATGGCATTAGGACGTTGACGTTGCGGCCGATGACCTCGCGTTCCTCGTACCCGAAGAGGCGTTCAGCGGCTGGATTGAACGCCTCGATGCTGCCGTGCTCGTCGATGACGATGATGCCGTCGACGGCCGAGTCGATCACTGACCGCCACCGCGCTTCGCTCGCGCGCAGCTCGTCCTCGAGCCGCACGCGGTCGCTGAGGTCGTGCGCGCCGGCCTCGGCTTCGAGCTCTGCTTTCGCGCGTCGGAGCGTATCCGTGCCCCGTTCGTCGCGCCGTGCGTTGCGCGCGAAGAGCCACAGGATCCATCCGACCAGGCCCGACGCGGCGGTGGCGAGGGCAATCGCGATTGACTGAAGCCGGCTGACCGACGTCTCGTAGGACAGGCGATAGACGACCCACCCTACGGACAAGAAGACGAAAATGGCCAGGATGGCCGCGAGGCGGACGGTTTTCGGCACTGACACTGGCTATGCTGGCTCGAACGTTCGGAGACTCACCCCTAGCCTATCAGGACGTGGCGAGTAATATGACAGCCATGGGCATGGGGAGGCGTGAGTTTCTCGCCGGAGTCGCGGCAACCGTGGGGCTGCCCGATGCCACGCTGCGGCTTTTCGCACAGGATGGAGCAGACATGTACGGGCTGATCGGGAAAATGACTGCGGCCGCGGGCAAGCGGGACGAGCTGCTGACGATCCTGCTCTCGGGTGTTGGCGCGATGCCCGGCTGCCTGAGCTACATCGTCGCCACGGATCTGGCCGATCCCGATGCCATCTGGATTACCGAGGCCTGGGACAGCAAGGCCAGCCACGACGCCTCGCTCTCCCTCCCGCAGGTCAAGGAAGCGATCGCGAAGGGGAAGCCGTTGGTCGCCGGTTTCGGCGATTTCGTCGTCACGGCGCCGGTCGGCGGGCACGGTCTGACGGGGCCGAAGGCGCAGTAGGGATCGAACGGAGCATGCGATGACGTCGCCGACATCCGACCGGGCGCGAATCGTGTTTCTGCTCGACGTCGACAACACGCTGCTCGACAACGACCGCGTCACCGCGGATCTCAAGCGCTACCTCATCCGGGAGATTGGAACCGAACGCGAGGAACGGTACTGGGCGATCTTCGAGGCGCTCCGTGCCGAACTGGGCTATGCCGATTACCTCGGGGCCCTGCAGCGCTATCGAATCGAGCGCCCGCGTGACCCGCACGTGCTCGCCCTGTCCTCTTTTCTCGTGAACTATCCGTTCGCCAACCGACTGTTCCCAGGGTCGCTCGACGCCGTCGAGCACCTCGCGCAGTGGGGCCCGACGGTCATCCTCTCCGACGGGGACGTCGTCTTCCAGCCGCGAAAGATCGAGCGGTCGGGGCTCTTTGACGCGGTCGAGCGCCGCGTTCTGATCTACATCCACAAGGAGCAGGAGCTCGACGACGTGGAACAGAGGTTTCCGGCGGATCATTACGTGCTCGTCGACGACAAAGTCTGGATCCTCGGTGCGGTCAAGGCTGCCTGGGGTGAGCGCCTCACGACCGTCTTTCCGCGGCAGGGGCACTACGCCTACGACTCGAGAGTGGCGACCTGTCCGCGGCCCGACGTGACCGTCGCACGGATCAGCGATTTGCTCCACTACGACTTGCACGACCTGCAGCAGGCGGCGCGGGGCAGGTAGACGCCCAGCCCCTTGTTTGGGAATCCAATTGTCCTTAAGATGGAATAATGAAGACGACAGTTGATATTCCTGACAAGGAGCTCGAAGATGCCATGCGATTCACACGCGCCCGGACGAAGCGCGAGGCGATCGTGACGGCGATCACCGAGTTCAACCGACGCCGCCGAATGGCCGAACTGGCGAAGCGGGCGGGCACGTGCCGCGACATGATGACCGCCGACGAGCTCCGGGAATTGAGGCGCCGAGGCTGAGCATGGTGTTGGTCGACACCTCCTCCTGGATTCACTTTCTGCGCACCGATGGCTTACCGGAGGTTCGCGCACGCGTCGAGACGGTGCTCCGCTCCGGCAGTGCCCGCTGGTGTCCGCTCGTCAGGTTGGAGCTCTGGAACGGCGCGGGCGGTGACCGCGAACGCAAGATTCTGCGGGAGTTCGAACGAATCGTTCCAGAATTGGCGATCACGCCCGAGGTCTGGACGGAGGCCTATGACCTGGCGCGTCGCTGCCGCGCCGCCGGCGTGACTGCACCAGCCACCGACCTGCTCATCACGGCGTGCGCCCGCCATCACGGTGCGGGCATAGAGCACGCCGACGGCGACTTCGACCGGATTGCGGGCGTGGCCGGGCAGAACGGCGAGAAGGAGAAGGACGCGAGTTCCTGACCGACGGTCGTCTATACTCCGCGAATGGGTTCACTCACCGTCCGTGCCCTCGCCCTCGGCCTCCTCAGTCTCCTGACGGGCGCGTCGGTCGGCGCCCGCGCCGAGCCGGACTGGTCGAGGTTCCGTGGGCCGAACGGTTCGGGCATCTCGACGGCGACCGGTATCCCCATCGAGTTCGGGCCCCAGAAGAACCTCCTCTGGCGGCTGCCGCTGCCGGGCGGGCATTCGTCGCCCATTCTTCACAACAATCGAATCTATCTCACGGCCTATCGCGGCGACACGCTGGTGACGATCGCGATCGACCGGCTCAAAGGCAGCATCCTCTGGGAGCGCTCCGCGCCGCAGGTCAAGACCAAGATTGTCGACAAGCGCAACAACCCGGCATCGCCGAGCCCGGCGGTCGAAGACAACGGCGTCTACGTCTTCTTTCCCGACTACGGCCTCATCGCCTACGACGGCGCGGGCAAGGAGCGCTGGTCGATGCCGCTCGGGCCCTTCAACAACATTTACGGCATGGGCGCCTCGCCGGTCGTCGTGGGCGACCTCGTGATTCTCGCGTGCGACCAGAGCCTCGGCTCGTTCATCATGGGCGTGAACAAGCGCACCGGCCGCGTGCAGTGGAAGGTCGATCGGCCCGAAGCCAAGAGCGGCCACTCGACGCCCATCGTCTGGCGCGGGCCCGACGGCAAGGATCAGATCCTCGTGCCCGGATCGTTTCTGCTCACGTCCTACGACGCGGCGACCGGCCGGAAGCTCTGGTGGGTGGGCGGCCTGTCGTTCGAGATGAAGTCGACGCCGGTCATCGGCGGCGACACGATTTACGTGAACGGCTACGGCGCGCCGGTGAACGACCCCGGCAACAAGGTCAACGTCCCACCCGCGGACGACGTCTGGAAGACGGCCGACGCGGACGGCAACGGCGTCCTCGCGAAGACGGAGTTCCCGAAGTTCACCGCCGCGTTCTGGTTCGACGTCGCCGATCTCGACCTGAACGGCTCGCTGACCAAAGACGAGTGGGCGTACTACCGCGCCGCGCTCGATTCCGAGAACGGCATGCTCGCGATTCGCCTTGGCGGGTCCGGCGACATGAGCGACAAGGCAATTCGGTGGAAGTACCAGCGCAGCGTGCCGCAGCTGCCGTCGCCGCTCCTCTTCGGCGGCGTCCTGTACATGGTGAACGACAACGGGATCATCACCACGCTCAACCCGGACACCGGCGCGCTCATCAAACAGGGCCGCCTGACCGGGGCGCCCGGTCCGCACTTCGCCTCACCGACCGCGGCCGACGGCCATATCTTCTTCACGAGTGAGCCCGGTGCCGTCGTCGTTGTGTCGCCGGGAGGCGACCTGGCGCCGATCGCGGTCAACGATTTGGCCGAAGACATCTATGCGACGCCGGCGTTTGCCGACGGCCGGATCTACGTGCGGACGACAGCCGCGCTCTACGCGTTCGGGAAACCCTGAGGTGATCGTATGTTCTGTCCGGCTGAAGCCGGACACTACAGCTGTAGAGGTGTTATGCGTCAAGCTCGCGTTTCGGCGCTCTCCGTCGCTCTGCTTCTCCTGGTCGCTGCCGGCACGCATCGCGTCGAAACGCGCGCGACGATGCTGCCGCGGTCCACACCTGAATCGCAGGGCATTTCGTCGTCTGCACTGCTCGCCTTTGTCGACGAAGCGGAGCAGAAGCTCGACGCGCTCCACAGCGTGATGGTCGTGCGGCACGGCCAGGTCGTTGCCGAAGGCTGGTGGGGGCCCTATGCGGCGAACGAGCCTCACATGCTGTTCTCGCTCAGCAAGAGTTTCACGTCGACGGCCGTCGGCCTGGCGATTGCCGAGGGCAAGCTGAGCGTCGAGGATCCGGTACTGAAGTTCTTTCCGGAGGAAGCGCCCGCCGAGCCGAGCGCAAACCTCAAGGCGATGCGCGTCCGCGATCTGTTGACGATGTCGACCGGGCACCACGAGGATGACGTCAAGGACTTTCCGTTCATGTCGGACGAGAGCGTCGTGAAGGCGTTTCTCGCGCGGCCGGTGTCGCACAAACCTGGCACGTTCTTCTTCTACAACACGCCGGCGAGCTACATGCTGTCGGCAATCGTTCAGAAGGTCACGGGACTGGCGGTCGTCGACTACCTGAAGCCACGCCTGTTCGATCCGCTCGGCATCGAGAACCCCACCTGGGATGCGAGCAAGCAGGGCGTCTCCCTGGGCGGCTTTGGGCTGCGCGTGCGCACGGAAGACATCGCGCGCTTTGGACAGCTCTATCTCCAGAAAGGCATGTGGCAAGGCAAGCAGCTCGTGCCCGCCGCGTGGGTCGAGACCGCCACGTCCCGTCAGATGTCGAACGGCAGTTCGCCGACGAGCGACTGGGAACAGGGCTACGGCTATCAGTTCTGGCGCAGCCGGCACGGGTTTTATCGCGGCGACGGCGCGCACGGCCAGTTCTGCCTGATTCTGCCGCAGTACGACGCGGTCATTGCGATCACGAGCGGCACGCGTGACATGGGGTCGGTGATGAACCTCGTGTGGGATCGCCTGGTGCCGGCGTTGAAGCCAAGCGCGCTGACGGCGGACACCGCGGCGCAGAACAGACTGGCAACGAAGCTGGCGAGCCTGGCCTTGAAGACGCCGGCTGGAGCAGCGACGTCGGCGTCGGCAGCGACGGCGGTGGGGAAGCGATACACGTTCGCGTCGAACCCGCTTGGTCTCGACTCTCTCGCGCTCGAGTCCGCACCCGGGTCGGGCGACGTGTCGTTTGGCCTTCGCGTGGCGGGCACCGACCAGCGGCTGGCCGCCGGTCTCAACAAGTGGCAGAAGGGCACGTTGAAGACGAGCCCGGATCCGCCCGATCCGGTTGCCGCGAGCGGCGCGTGGACGGCTGATGACACCTACACGCTGGCCGTGGCACGCTACCGGACGCCGTTCGTGACGACCTACAAGCTTCGCTTCGCCGGCGATCAGCTGTTCGTGACCGCCGAGCAGAACGTGCCGGCCAACGCCAAGCCCGTCGAGATCGTCGGCCGGCTGGCGACGTCGGCTGCGCGGTGAGCCTGCGGCCTGGGTGGCCCCGGCCGACCGACCGCCCTTTCGGGTCCACACCCATGCACTACCGATTGCGTACCGCCAGGATAGCGGTCGCGCTGATGTTCCTCGCCGCCGGGGCGCTGTCGCGCGCCCAGGCTCCGGTGCCTGTCGCCGGCACAGTCTTCGAAGACACGAATGCCAACGGCCGGCGTGATTCGGGCGAGCGTGGAATCGCCGGCGTTGCTGTTTCCAATCAGCGGGAGATCGTCAAGACCGGCAGCGACGGCGCGTATCGGCTGCCCGGGCCTGGATACGGCCTGGTCTTCGTCAGCACTCCGGATGGCTACCGTTCCGTCGGGCCATTCTGGCAGCCCGTTCCCGCATCGGCGACAGGCGGGTCCCTGGACTTCGCGCTGACCCTGCACAGGACCCCGGCCGAATTCACGTTCGTCCACGCATCGGACACGCACGTCAGCCCGCAGAGCCTCGAGCGGCTCCGGCAGTTCCGCAACATCGCCGAGGCGCGACGGCCCGATTTTGTCCTCGTCTCCGGCGACCTCGTGCGTGACGCACTCCGTGTCGGCGAGGAAGAAGCGCGCGGCTACTACGACCTGTACCTCGACGAGATGCGCCGCTTCCCGATGCCGGTGTGGAGCGTTCCTGGAAACCACGAGAACTTCGGCATCGAGCGCCATCTTTCGCTCGTGAGCACGAAGCACCCCCTGTACGGCAAGGGCATGTATCGACAGCGTCTCGGTCCGAACTACTACTCCTTTACCTATGGCGGCGTGCACTTCGTCGGGCTCGACACCGTGGACATTGCCGACCTCTGGTACTACGGTCACGTCGACGACGCGCAACTGGCGTGGCTGCGTGCCGATCTCGAAAGTGTGCCGGCGGGGACGCAGGTCGTGACCTTCAACCACATTCCTTTCGTCAGTGCCGTCGACACGATCGGCGGCTATCGTGACGACGGGACGGCGCCGACCCTCATCAAGCTCGGCGACCGGACGGTCTTCCGGCACATCGTCTCGAACTTCAAGGAGGTCCTGCCCGTGCTGCAGTTGCGCGACTGGACGCTGGCGCTCGGCGGGCACTTTCACACGCGCGAGTCCATCCGCTACGAATCGGCCGTTCGCACTCGATTCCAGCAGGCGGCGGCAGTGGTTGGTCCCACAGACAACATCGTGCCCGCCATCTCCGGCGTCACCCTGTACCGCGTCAAGAACGGCGTCATCGACGACGGTGAGTTCATCCCGCTGCGCTGAGCGAATGGCGCCCGGCGGGCCGCCCCGATCTGACACTTCGAGCAAGTCTTTGCCGACGATCACCGTCCGCGGAAGTACACGCGCCGCGTCCTGATCTCCTGTTCAGGGGTTCTCGCTGGCCCTGGTGGCCCAAGGGCCTTCTCGCCTGGATCCGAAGCTTGACCGCTTTTGGGATGGCAAGTCGCGAATGCGGACAAGCGGTTGCTCCCGTTGATCGTTCGAAGTGTCAACTAATCAACATTATCCGGGGTCATTGAGGGGTGGCAGGCGGTATGCTCGGTCTGCCGCGGACGGGCCGGCTGACGGCCCGGGCCGAGGAGGCACTCGATGGTCCGAGATCTCCGACTCGCCATTCGTCGTTTCCGGTTCAGGCCGGCGCACACAGCGCTCCTGATCGTCATCCTCGGCGTCGGCATCGGAGCCGCCACCGCCGTGTTCAGCGTCGTCGATCAGACGATCCTCAGGCCCCCACCGTTCTCGCATCCCGACCGGCTCGTTGAGGTTCTCGACCTGTACCGGTCCGCCGGCGCACGCAGCACATCTCTGACACCCCAGAAGATCGCCGGCTGGCAGGCGCAGCCCTCCTTGTTCGAAGGCATCGAAGGGTACGCGTCGCGGGAGTTCGACCTGACGGCCGAGGACCTCGAGCCCGAACGAGTCCGAGGCCTCATCGTCTCCAACGGGCTGCTCGGCATGCTTGGAGTGCAACCGTCATTCGGGCGGGGATTCGCCGGAGACGACGGCAGAGCGGGCGGCGAGCGCGTCGCGCTCATCAGTGAAGGATTGTGGCGGCGCAGGTTTGGCGGCCGCCCGGACATATTGGGGACACGGATCGTGCTCAGCGACGAGCAACACACGATCATCGGGGTCATGCCGCGGCGCTTCCGGCTCACGGGTGAAGGGGAAGATCTGTGGCTGCCCATCGACGTCACGTCGGGCGGCGGCATCGGCGTGCCGCGCACGCTTTGTGGGGATTGGCCGCCTCGCGCCGGGCGTCGATCCGAAGTCGCAGCAGCAGGTGGCCGATACGCTCGCGGCGCGGATGCAGGCGCAGACGCCGCTTCCGTCCGAACCGTATTGGGATATTCACCTCTCGCGAAAGAAAGTCGCACAGGTCGCGGACGTGACCGAGACGGCGCTCTTCGTCCTGCTCGCCGCCGTTGGATTCGTGCTCGTCATCACGTGCGCGAACACGGCGAACCTCTTTCTATCGCAGCTCGGCATTCGTCAGCACGAGATGGCCGTTCGCGCGTCGCTCGGCGCGGCCCGTTCGCGTCTGTTCCGCGAGGTCTTGACCGAAACTGTCGTGCTTGCGGCGTGTGGTGGCGCGCTCGGTGTGCTCGTCGCCACATGGGGTGTGGACGCCATCGTCGCTGCCGCGCCCTCGAACCTGACGTTCAACTCGACAAGCCCGATCGAGCTCGACACGCGGATTCTGGCCGCTGCCGCCGCGATGACGCTGGCGACGGGCGTGCTGTTCGGGCTCGTGCCGGCTCTTCAGGCGTCGCGCCCCAACGTCGAGTGGATTCTGAAGAGCGCGCGAGGACCGGGCGCGCGGCCCTTCAGTCGCTTCTCTTCTGGGCTCGTCGTCGCGGAAGTCGCCTTCTCGCTCATTCTGCTCGTTGGCGCCGCGCTGATGATGCGTACCTTCGCCAATTTGAAGGCGATCGATCCCGGCTTCGAGCCGCGCGGTCTCATCGCCATGGAACTGAGCCTTCCGACGGACAAATACGTGGGCGAGGGCTCGCGCTCGACCTTCTTTGAAGCCGTGCGCGAACGAGTTGCCGCGGTTCCTGGTGTGTCAGACGTTGCCGTGGCTGCGGGCGTGTTTGGCGGAGGCGGTGTGCATTTCGCTACGCCGGACGTGCAAGGCGGGCTGCCCTCCACGTCGACGGGAACGGTCACCGTGCCATCCAATCGCGTCACCGCTGATTACTTCCGCGCGATGCGCATTCCGCTTGTCGCCGGCCGGACGTTCACGAATGACGACGGCCGCGACGCGATCGTCATCAGCCGGGCGCTCGCGAATCGCTACTGGCCGAACGGCGACGCGGTCGGCCATGCGCTGAAGCTCTTCGCCAATGGCGAGTGGGAAACCGTTGTCGGCGTGGTCGGCGACGTCGAGGGCCGGGCTGGCGGTATCGCTTCTCCGCTCTATATCTACCGCCGGCTGGCGCCGCCATCCGGCAATACCGGAAGCGTACCGCGCACCCGTGGCTACGCGACGAGCGTGATGGTCGTTCGGACCAGAGATGCAGCGGCGGCGGTTCCGGCGATGAGGGCGGCGGTCTGGGCGGTCGACAGGAATCAACCGATTGGTCGCATCACACTGGTCGAGGACCTCTACGCCGGAGCCTTTGCAACCGAGCGATTCGTCCTTCAGCTCATGTCCGTGTTCGGGATCGTTGCCGTTGCGCTGACCGCGGCGGGGATCTTTGGAGTGCTCTCGCAGCTCGTGACCAGGAAGACCCGTGAAATCGGCGTGCGCATGGCCCTCGGTGCCCGCTCTGCCGATATCATGCGCCTGGTCCTCTCGCGAAGCGTTGTGCTGCTGGCGGTCGGTACCGCGATTGGTCTGAGCGGCGCCGCGCTGTTGACACGCTTTCTCAAGGCCCTGCTCTTCGGGGTTCGGCCGCTGGACCCTGCGAGCTTCAGCGCGGTCACACTTCTGCTGCTGGCGATTGCGCTCTTCGCGTGCTGGCTACCGATGCGACGCGCGATGGGCGTGGACCCGGCGGTAGCCCTGCGGGTCGAGTAAGCGGTGCGAACATGTGGCAGGACTTCCGCTACACCGTTCGCACGCTGGTCAAGCATCCCGGCTTCCTCGCTGGCGGCATGCTCGTCCTCGCGCTCGGCAGCGGGCTCAACACCGCCATCTTCAGTGTCATCAACGCCGTACTCTATCGGCCGCCACCGGTTCGCGAGCCTGGCGAATTGCGGTACGTCTACACGATCAGCCGGCTGAATCGTGGGCCCGTGGGCCGGCTGTCGTTCGGCCATTTCCTCGAGCTCAGGGAGCAACGAGACGTCTTTGCAGACGTGACGCTGGTCGACATCGTCAGACGTGAGCGCATCCGCGCCGGAACGACAATCGAACGCGCGCAGGGCGAACGCGTGGCCAGCAACTACTTCGACCTGCTTGGGGTGAAACCGATCATCGGCCGCGGATTCGCGTGGGATGAGGACGAGGCCGTCAACGCCGAACGTGTCGTGATAATCAGTCACGATCTGTGGCGGACGCGCTACATGTCCGACTCAGCCGTCGTCGGCAAGACGCTCGATCTGTCGAGCGACTCGTGTCCCGCTGCCCTCGATGAGCGCGTGGGTAGCGGCTCGCGAGGGGTTCGCACCTGACGGGCGGCACCTCTGGGTTTCGAACATGGACGTGTCGCCAGGGTATTTCGCGACGCTGCGCATCCCGCTTCTGCACGGTCGTGATTTCGACACCCGCGACCGGCACGACTCGCCGCGGGTTGGAATCGTGAGCGAGACGCTGGCACGGACGCTCTGGCCGAACGCCGACCCGATTGGCCAGTATCTTGGCGGCCACGAACCGAACTCCGGCTTTGTGCCCAAGTGGCTCGAGGTCGTGGGTGTTGTCGGCGACGTCCGTCTGCCGTTGACCGACACCACGTGGAGCCCCGCCTTGTACGTTCCGACCGAACAGTTCGCCCTCGGGCTCCCTTCGATGATCGTGGTGCGTGGAGAACGCGCCGCTGGTGAGCTCATCCGGAGTCTCACCGACGCCGTGGTCGCTGCCGACTCGGAACTCTTGCCCCTCAACGGCAGATTGATGACCGAAGGTATCGGCGAGCTGCTGTACCCGAGGCGCATCGCGGTCGCCGTTCTCGCACTGGCGGGTGTCGTTGGACTTCTCCTCGCGAGTTCCGGACTCTATGGGCTCATCTCTTATTCAGTGGCTCAACGCGTGCGCGAAATCGGTGTGCGCATGGCCTTGGGCGCGGACCGTTCAGACGTTACTGCGCCTGATCATCCGCGAGGGTCTGGCGGTGTCGAGTGTGGGAATCGCGCTGGGGTTCGCGCTGACGTACGGAGTGATCCGGACCGTCTCCCGGTTCGTCGTCGCGTTGCCATCGATGGACTTGCTCACGTTCTGTGTCGTACCGCTCGTGCTCGGCGCAGTAATCCTGCTTGCGTGCTACATCCCCGCGCTGCGCGCCGCCCGCGTTGATCCGATGGTGGTGTTGAGAGGGTTGTAGGCGCTAGCTTCCCCGCAGAAGCACCACCTGAGTGACTCGCCGAGTAATTACGAAACTTTTCGTCGCCAACCTCAGTCTCATCTCTCATGCTTCGCGACCTCCGTTTCACCTTCCGCCTGATCGCCAAGGAACGCTGGTTTTCGGCGGCGGCCGTCGTCGCGCTCGCCCTCGGGATCGGCGTCAACGCAGTGGGCTTTACCCTGATCAACGCGGCCTTCCTCCGAGGCCTGCCCTTCGACGGCGCCGACCGGCTCTACATGCTGACCTGGCAGGGTCGCCCCGGACGGCGACAGGTGTCGCACGTCGAGTTGCAGGACTGGCGGGAGGGCAGCCACACGTTTGCCGGATTTGGGGCCTTCAGCAACGGCACGATGAACATCAGCGATGCGCGCGCGCTGCCGGAGCAGGCTCGTGGCACATGGATCACGGGCAACGCCTTCAGCCTGTTGAGGCAGCCGGCGCTCCTCGGCCGTGACTTCTCGCCCGCAGACGAGCGCAAGGGCGCTGAACCGGTCGTCATCATCAGCTACACCTTCTGGAAGAACCGGTATGGCGGCGATCCGAACGTGCTCGGCACGCCGGTGCGTATGAACGGGCAGCCGGCGACGATTGTCGGCGTCATGCCCGAGGGCATGCGGTTTCCGGACAACACCGAGGTGTGGGCGCCAGCAGTTCCGACCGAGGCGCAGGAGAAGAGGGATGCGCGCTCGCTTGGCGTCTTCGGACGGCTGGCCGACGCGGCGTCCCGCCCGGAAGCGCAGACCGAGATGGACGGCATCGCGAAACGGCTGGCGGCCGCGTACCCGGACGACTACAAGAATCTTGGCGGCATCCGCGTCGAAACGTTCACCGAGCGGTTCGTCGGCGGCGCGGCGCGTACGATGTTCCTCGTCGTCATGGGCGCGGTGGGCTTCGTGCTGCTCATCGCCTGCGCCAACGTGGCCAACCTGCTGCTCTCGCGGTCGGCCAACAGGGCTCGTGAGATCGCTGTTCGCACGGCGCTTGGCGCCACACGCTGGCGCGTCGTGCGTCAGCTGCTGGTCGAGAGCCTGGTGCTGGCGTTCGTCGGCGGGACCCTCGGCCTGCTCCTGGCGTACTCGGGCGTGCGCGCATTCGACGCGGCGGTCAGCGATCCCGGGAAGCCGTACTGGATCGACTTCAGGGTCGACTTTGTCGTGTTTGCCTACGTCGCCGGGATATGTGCGCTGACGGCCGTCCTCTTCGGTCTTGCGCCCGCCCTTCACGTTTCGAAGACGAACAACAACGAAGTGTTGAAGGAAGGCGGTCGCGGCACCACCGGCAACCGCCGTGCGCGCTGGCTCAGCGGCACGATGGTCGTGACCGAGTTGGCATTGACCGTCGTGCTGCTGGCCGGCGCCGGGTTGATGATCCGCAGCTTCATGAAGCTCGAGACGCTCGACGCAGGATTCCCCATCGACCACCTGATGACGATGCGGATGCAGCTGCCGGAGGCGAAATACGCGAACGACGAGGCGCGGCGGGCGTTCTACGAACGGCTCGAGCCTCGGCTCGCGGCAATTGCCGGCGTGGAGTCCGTGGCGGTGACCACGACCGTGCCGCCGCTCCAAGCCGGCGAGCGAGCGTTCGAGATCGATGGCCGGCCGGCGCGCGAAGCCGACGATCAGGCGATGAACGTCGCGACCGTGACGATCAGCCCGGCCTTCTTCGACGTCATCGGCGTGGCCGTGACCCGAGGCCGCGGCTTCCAGGCGTCGGACGGCGCACCGGGTTCGGAGACGGTCATCATCAACGAGCGGATGGCGTCGCAGTTCTTCCCGGGAGAGGACCCGATCGGTCGCCGGATTCGACTCGTGTCACGAGGGCGTGGCCCCGACCGGCCCGTGCCAGACAAGCCCACGTCGAGCCAGTCCCCCGCGCCATGGCGCACGATCGTCGGCATCAGCCCGACGATTCGGCATAGCGAGACGAGGCAGGTCGAACTGAACCCGGTCGTCTATGTTCCGTCCCGGCAGGAACCGCCGGCAGGCGCGTCGCTGCTTGTGCGGAGTCAGTTGCCGCCTGCCTCCCTGGTCGATTCCCTGCGCCGCGCGGTCCAGGCCGTCGACGCCGACCAGCCGGTCTTCACGATCCAGACGCTCGATCAGATGCTCAACGAGGACCGCTGGCCGTTCCGCGTGTTCGGCGTCATGTTCGGCGTCTTCGCCGTCATCGCGCTCGTGCTGTCGTCGGTCGGCCTCTATGCGGTGATGGCGTACTCGGTTACGCAGCGAACGTCGGAGATCGGCCTGCGCATGGCGCTCGGCGCCCAGGCGCGCCAGGTGCGCTGGATGGTCCTCAAGCTCGGGCTCGTCCAGCTTGCGTTGGGGCTGTCGATCGGTCTTGCCGGTGCGGTGCTCTTGAGCCGGCTGATGGAGGGGATGCTGGTCGGCGTCACGTCGAGTGATCCGGTCACATTCGCCGTGATCACGTCGCTGCTGACGCTGGTCTCAATCGCGGCCTGCCTGCTGCCGGCGCGCCGGGCGACGCTCGTCGACCCGCTCACCGCGCTCCGCGCGGAGTGACGGTTGGAATGAGTCACTTCATAATCAGCTGGAACGAGGCATCGACAGCTCGAACAACACAGCGCGGACTCGCGCTCAACACGGCGCGTCCGGACTCCCGCCGAAGCGGGCCGGTCGGATCGGGTCGACCTCTGAGCCGCGTGACAGCGAAGAAACTAAAACGCCGCAGCCTCACCAATCGTCGTCGGCGCAGCTATCGTCACCGGCGTTCGAGCGACTCGGCCGCCCAACCGATGCTCACCTGTTGCTCGGATCACCGCCAGCCGACGACGTCACCGTAAGGACGCGCGCGGAGGGGCTGTTTTTCCACGCGGCGAAGCGGGAGACCCGAGCCGACCGGCCCGCTCCGGCGTTCGCCGCACCGCGCGATCCAGGGCGGCTCGGTCCTAAGCGAACTGAACGTCGGCCGTCGCCCTACTTGAGACTCTTGATATAGAGGATGACCGACTCGATCTGCTGCTCGGTGAGGACGCCGGCGAAGCTCGGCATGCCCATGCCGGTCCGGTCGAACCCGGTGACGACCTTCGCGGACGGTTCGAGGATCGACTCGCGAATGTACGCCTCGTTCGCGGTCACCCGGACGAGCCCATCCGAGAACGTGCGGTCTGAACCGTACAGGCCCTTGAAGTTGGGCCCGAGCTTCGAGATCGCCGACTCGTCTCTCGCGTGGCACGCGATGCAGCCGTAGCGCTCGTAGACGAGGCGGCCTTCCTCGACGCTCACCGGTCCTGACGCGCGGGCGACCTCGGTCTGCGGCGTGAGATCGACGGTCAGCTTCCCGAACCCTTCCGCCTCCGGATCGAACGTGCGTCAGTTCGTAGGGCGTGAACGATGCGCTGTCCTGGAACGATCGTGCCGGCGGCGGTGGCGAGCGTCCAGCCGATGCGCATCTGCATCACGGGCTTGATGCCGGGCAGGCCGACGAACACGCTGCGTCCGTCCTTCGAGAGATAGGCGCTGCTCGGCGACGAGCACGTCGATGCCCGGCGTGCCGTCGGCCTTGAGCTGCGGCGAGCCGTACTTGTAGGTGCGCTCGTAGTGCCAGCTCGTGACGGTGTAGCTCGCCGGGATCGGCGGCCTTGCTTCGCGTCGAGCGCGCTCTCGAAGCGCAGCAGCACGCCCTTGTCCATCGGCACGACCTCGCGCGGCAGCGTCGATGGCGCGCCGGTGTAGCGCACGCGGCCGAGGCCCGCGAGGCGCGGCGACGTCGTGCCCCAGCCGAGAACCTGGAAGCCGGCGATGTAGAGCTGTCCGTCGGCGGGATTCACCGACCCGTTGAGCGGCGGGAACTCGAACGCGCGCGTGATGCTGACGACGGCGGCCTGCGGCTTGACGCCGCGGTTGTTGAGCATCACGCGGAAGAGCTCGGGGCTGTTGAACCCGATGTGCACGAGCCCGTCGTTGAGCGGGCCCATCCTCGCGTCGAACAGCCACACCTGCGACATCGCCGAGGCGTTCACGGCGTGCGGAATCCACGTCAGCGGGTCGGCGATCGGCGCCGGGTAGACCTCGCGCGGCAGCTTGTCGCTCAGGAAGCCGTAGAACTGCTGATCGCGTGACGATGTGCAGCGGCGTGCTGGGGATGTAGTGGCCCTGCTGATCGCTGGCCGTGACGAGGCCGGTGCGCACGTTGACGCCGATCTGCGGTTGCCGGAAGCCGTAGCCGAGCACGGTCGCCGTGCGGCCGTCGGCCGAGATGCGCAGCACGCTGCCGTTGTGCTTGCCGATCGTCGTCGCTTCCTGGCCGCCCTTGGCGATGACGAACTCGCCGCCCGGCGCGAGGCGCAGCGTGCTCGGGAACTCGCGCATGTCGGCGGTCTGCGCGAAGGCGTTCGAGAAGAGCTCGTGGACGTCGGCCTCGCCGTCGCCGTTGGTGTCGCGCAGGCGCCAGATGCCGTTGCGGTCGAAGACGTGAATCTGCTCGTCGCGGATCGCGAGCGTCAACGGCTCGTGCAGACCGGACGCGAAGCGCTTCCAGCGTGATCGGGCCAGCCGGTTCGATGCAGGCCGCGGACCATCCACACATCGCCGTCGAGCGTGACGCTGACGCCTGTGCCGTCCTTCAGGAACTGGATGTCGCCGGGGCGCACGTTGCGGCGCCAGGGATTGTCGACCGGCAGCGCGACGTCGTCGACGACGTACGCGTCCTTCGCGGTCGACAGCGTGACCGTCGTCGTCACCTCCTGCGGCCAGCGGCGCGACGGCGCGGCGGTCGGAATGGCCTGGAACGCGACGTCGGCTCGACTGGCCGCGGTCCGTCGCTCATCGCGACGCAGAACTGAACGGGCTTCGGTGTGCGGCGCGACCTTCACCGCCCACACGAGGCTCTCCGGATGCGCCGCTCGCCGGCAATCGACTCGAGCACGGCCGGTGCTGGCTGCCGCGGCAGACGCGACATCGAGCCGTCTTTCGTCTTGAATCCGAGCACCAGCCACAACGGCTCGGCCGCAGGCCCGACCTGAATGTTGCGCACGATCGCCGACCGGCCGCTGCCTTCGGCGATGGTCATCCACTCGCGCACGTCCGCGCCGCGCACGGTGTACTCGAGCACGGCGCCACCGCCGACGAGGCGAACCGCCTTGAAGCGTCCCAGCGCCTCTGGCAGCGGACCGCGGCCGACTTCATCGACGCGTCGGCGCAGGCTCGCGCGGATCGTCGAACGACGGGCGCGCGCCGGTCTGCCATCCCGGGTAGATGCCGTTGGCGACCCAGACCTTGCCGTCAGGCTCCGGCGCGGGGACTGTCCGCCCGGCGTCTTGCGGTCGGCCTCGTGATACGAGCCGGGCGCCAGCGCTTTCGGCGTCACGCCGTTGCCACGCCAGATCGCCGCGACGCGCAGCAGGTCGGTGTCGAAGCCGACCCAGTGGCCGCGGCCGAGGTTCAGGATCGAGCCCGCGCGGCGTGAGGTTTCGCGCCGGGAAGCTGGGCCCGGCCCGCCCCGCGTCGAGCACCGACGAGAAGAAGGGGAAATCCGGTTCGATCCACTCGGCCCAGGGGCTGACCGCCGGAGTCGCGGCCGGCTGCTGCACTGCTGACGCGGGGGACATCAGCCCGCCCATCAACGCCAGTATCGTCAGAGTGGCTGCCGCCAGCCAGGATTTCATCCGCGTCATTCTATAATCGACCGCCGTGCCCCGACAGTCCGCACCCGTTATCTCGCGGCGAGCGATGCTACGCGCAGCAGGAGCCGTCTGTGCGGCGCCGGCGCTCCGCTGTCTGCGTGTCGCCGCGCGTATGCTCCGGCAGTGGCCGCCTCGCGTCCGACGGACATCCGCATCGTCTCGGTCGATCACCAGTTCGAAGAGTTCCGCTACCGCGCGCCGTACCAGTTCGGCGGCCGGTCGGTCGATCGCGTCACGATCCTCAACGTCAACTGCCGTGTGCGCACTCACGGCGGCGGCGAGGCGGGGAAGGACGCGTGGGGCTTCGGGTCGATGACGCTCGGCAACGCGTGGGCGTTTCCCGCCGCGTCCCACGACGCGGGTCTCGGAGCCATGAAGGCGCTGGCCGACGCGCTCCAGCCGCTGACGGCCGCGTGCGACGAACGAGGTCATCCGATCGACCTCTTCCGAGTGCTCGAGCCCGAGTATCTGCGCGCCGCGGCGGACGTGTCCACCACGCGCGCGCTCCCGGTGCCCATCCCGAAGCTCTGCACGCTCGTCGTCGCCAGCGCCTTCGATGCGGCGATTCACGACGCCTACGGCAAGGCGTTCGGCGTGAGCGCCTACGAGACCTACGGTCCGTCGTTCATGACGCACGATCTGTCGGAGGACCTCGGTGCTGCGTTCAAGGGGGAGTACCTCGATCGATACGTGCCGTCTGCGCCGCGTGCGACGACGCCCCTCTTCCATTCGATTGGGGCCAGCGATCCGCTGGAGGCTGCGGACGTCCGGACGCCGATCAACGATGGCTTGCCAGAGACGCTTCGAAGAGTGGATCCCGCGAGACGGGCTGACGCGGTTCAAGATCAAGCTCAACGGCGGTAACCTGAACGCAGACGTCGAGCGAATCCTGCGCATCGATCGCATCGTGAACCGCGTGGAAGCCGGGCGCCGCGTCGTCGACTGGAAGTATCTGCTCGACTTCAACGAGGGGTGTCCCAACGTCGGATACCTGCTCGATTGCCTCAGGCGTGTCCGCGAGGCGACGCCGAGCGGCTTCGATCGCATCCTCTACATCGAGCAGCCGACCGCGCGAGATCTGAAGAAGGATCGCGCCAACGTGATGCACGAGGCCGCGCGGCTTCGGCCGGTGGTCATCGACGAGTCGCTGACCGATCTGGAGAGCCTGCTGCTCGCGCGCGAGATGGGCTACACGGGCGTTGCGCTCAAGGCGTGCAAGGGCCAGACGCAGGCGATGCTGATGGCGGCCGCGGCGCAGAAGTTCGGGATGTTCCTGTGCGTACAGGATCTGACATGTCCGGGCGCATCGTTGATCCACTCGGCAGGGATCGCCGCACGTGTGCCCGGCAATGCCGGCATCGAGGCCAACGCGCGGCAGTTCGTCCCGAGCGCGAGCGCGCCGTGGGAGTCGCGGTTCCCGGGGCTCTTCACGATCCACGACGGCGTGATGCAGACCGGCCAGCTCACGGGCCCGGGGCTCGGGGCGGTGCCGCCGCGAGTGGGGTGAAGTCCACTAATTCGGCAGCGCAGGCACATCGACGCGGCCCACGGGCGATTCACGATGACCACGAAGATCACGATGATCACGATGACAGAAACCAGTCAGGACCTCATCGCGGTCCTCGTATCCTCGCGATCTTCGTGAATGTGACCGTGTCAATCCGGTCTCCACGATGTGATGCCTGGAGCCCCCATGTTCACTCGACGTGAGTTGATACGCACCATCGGCCAGGCGCGCGCTTTGGCGACCGCTGTGACCCGCGACGTTCGACTGGCGGCCCAGTCGACGCGCGTGTTCTGTCTTTTCTCGAAGCACCTGCCAGAGCTCAACTGGAGCGATCTGGGCCGTGCGGTCAAGGACGCGGGATTCGACGGTGTGGACCTCACCGTCCGGCCGGCCGGGCACGTGCTGCCGGAGCGTGCGGCTGACGATCTCCCGCGCGCGATCGAGGCCCTGACCGCCCAAGGCGTGCGGGTTCCGATGATCACGACCGATCTGACGTCGGCGAGCGTGCCGTTCGCGCGTCCGCTGCTGCAGGCGGCCGCTCGCAGCGGCGTGAAGTTCTTCAAGACCGGTTACTGGCGCTACTCATCGTCGCCCGACGTCCGGGCGCAAGTGGCCGATACGGGAAAGGCGCTCGAAGGCCTCGCCGCGCTCGCGCGCGAGTGCGGCATCGAGATGGGATTCCACAATCACCAGGCTTACATCGGCGCCGCGCTCTGGGACATCGCGCCGTTCATCGATCGGCTCGATGCCCGATGGGCCGGCTACTACTTCGATCCCCGGCACGCCGTAGCCGAGGGTGGCGGCGGGGCATGGAAGGCCGCGACGCACCTCGTGGCCCCGCGCCTGAAGATGGTGGCGGTCAAGGACTGCCGCTGGGTCAAGTCGCCGAAGGGATGGGAGATCGAGAACTGCCCGCTCGGGGAAGGGCAGGTCGATTGGGCCTTTGTCGGCAAGGCGCTGACCGATGCCAAGTTCGGTGGTCCGATCTCGGTGCACCTCGAGTACGAGATTCCGTCCGGCACGAAGCAGACGCTCGCGGCCGCGAGGCGCGACCTGGCGTTCGCACGGAGCGTGCTGGGTTGAGATTCCGTTACACCGTCTCGCTGCAACGCTCAGACAGGTTGTTCACGATTGCACGCTGGGCACGATGAGCACGATGTCTGGCACGGTGACCAGGAATCACGCGAGCTGAGCCCGTCCGTTTCCAGGAGAATCATCGTGGCCATCGAGTCATCGTGCCCATCGTGATTCAATCGTGATGCCACCGTTGTACTCTTGCATGAATGCCAAAGCGTAGCGCGCTCCCCAAGATCATCCGCCGACGGTCGAAGCTGCACGGCTTCGGCGTCTTCGCCGCCGAACCAATCAGCAAGAACACGCGAATCATCGACTACGCCGGCGAGCTCATTCGCAACAGCCGGAGCGGCGTACGCGAGGCGCGCTACCTTGCGCAAGGAGCCATCTGGGTCTTTCGCGTGAACCGCACGTGGAGCCGGGACGCGGCGGTGAGTGGCAACATCGCCCGGTTCATCAACCACGCCTGCAAACCGAACTGCTGGTTCGAGGTCGTGGACACGACGATCTGGATTCGTGCGTCGCGCTTCATCGAAGACGGGGAGGAGCTCACCTACGACTACCGGACGGAGGGCGACAAGACGATTCGCTGTCGTTGCCGCCCCGGCTGCAAGACCCTGCTGTAAAGATCCGCGAGATTCGCGTCTCGTGAGTGCCAGGTCCGCGAGATCCGCGTCCCGTGAGTGAGCGCCAGATCCGCGAGACCCGCGTCCCGTGAATAACAGATCCGCGTGATCCGCGTCCCGTGGGAAAACGATCCGCGTGATCCGCGTCTCGTGGGAAAGCGATCCGCGTTTCATGTGCTCGGCGTGTCGGGCCGCGGCCTCGTGGTCGACGCTGCAAGCATCTGCGCCAGGAGATCGCTGCCGCGCGGAACGAGCGTGATCCGCGCTTCGCCCTCGAGCAGCTTCTGATTCTCGAGCACCTCGAAGAGCGCCGCCTCGATTTCCGGATCCTCGCTGATCCGGTTGAGGGCTGCGCCGACGATCTGCGGCCGCATCGCCGCGGCCTTCGCGAACTCCACGGCCGCCGTTCGCTCAGCCGTGTTGGTGATGATGCTCACCTGGTTCGCACCGTCCTGACGGATCGCCGACGTGACCTGCCTGAGGCGGTTGACGACCTTTTCTTCGATCTGCCGAATCATGTCCCCATCGCGGAAGTGCACCTTCCGGATGTACACCGATCCGAGCCGGTAGCCCCAGTCGTGGGACTTGTCCGAGACCTCGCCGCGTACGGCCTGGCTCATCGTGTGGCGCGTCTCGAGCATGTCGGCGAGCCGCATGTTGCTCAGGCATCGCACGGTCGCGTTGCTGACGTTCGCCCGCAGCGATCCACGCGGGTCGGTGTTCTTGAAGAGAAACGCGACGGGATCGCTGATGTACATCTCGTACCACATGCCGATCCCCATCGGCGCGCCTTCCTCGGAGTTCACCGGCTGGCTGCGCAGGTACTCCTGATCGAGCCGCATGTCGAGCACGTGCCGCTGTCCCATCCAGTTGACGAGAAACGCCGCGATTCCCAGCCGGAACGGCAGGATGTGCAGGCCTGGCTCGTCGATCGTGCCGACGACTTTGCCGAAGAGCACGTACACGTGGCAGGTGCGCTCGAAGACGATGGTGTAGAGACCGGCGACCCTGACGAGGAACAGCAGCACGGGCACCAGGAGGAACATGACGCCGAACGTGATGAGCGCGGCCGGCAGGAATTCCATGATCGCGTCGATCATCGCTCGACCTCCATGATGACGTCGTGCGCCTGATTGTAGAGGCCGAGACGGACGTTGCGCAGGTAGGCCGGCAGCGCGCGGGGACCGTTGCGCTTGAGGTCGCCCAGCTGCTCGGCCAGCCGGACGAGCGGCTCGACTTCGCCCTGCGCCTTCAGCGTCTCGATCTCGACCGCGCGCTTCGACTGCACGATCTTCTGATCCGCACCGGCGTGCGCCAGGCTGATCTCCGATGAGACGTGGTTGTGCGCCGTGTTGATCGCGGCGAGCGCCGACTCGACTTCCGGCGGCGGGTCGATCTCGGTGATGAGCGACGCATCGAGCGTCACGCCGTAGCGCGCGGCCGACGACCGGCACTCCTGATCCATGTGGTCGTTGAGGTCGCGCAGGTTCTTCCGCAGGTCGTTGATCGAGATACCGCTCACGAGCGTCGCATCGGTGGGCTGACTTTCGCGCGCCGCGTTGGTCGCCGTTGGCGCCTCGAAGTTGGCGATGCGCTCGCGCAGGACGGACACGAAGTAGCCCATCACGTGCGCGATCGGATTCTTCACGCCAAAGAGGTACGCATAGAGGTTCCGTTCGGACACCTGATACCGGATCTGGCCTGTCAGGCCGGTATTCAGCTGGTCCTTGGTGACGGCTTCGAGAACGGTACCGCCGTTGTTCGCCTGCGGCGACTCCGGGTCGAACGCCATGTTCAAGGTCCGCGTCGCGATCGAGATCTTGTGCACGCGCTCCCACGGCCACTTGAAATACGGGCCGCCCGGCGGAATCACCCGCAGCTGCGGATAACGGTACCGCTCCCGCTCGTCGGGCCGCAGGCCCTGCGCGATGGGGTCGTCGAGCGTGGTCTCGTCGCCGAGCCGCTGCGCCCGCCCGAGCACGGTCTTCACCGCGCGCTCGTTCTGATCGACCGTGTACAGACCCGCCAGAAGATACCGGACAACGAACCAGGCGATGAAGCCGACGAAGATGCCCAAGCTCACCGACATTGAGATGCTCCTTCAACCACTGTAGTCCGCTTCCAAGAAGCGGCGGGTAGCGCGGTAAGTCTTTCACAATGCGAGCGGCGGGCGTTAACAGGCTCAAGGCTCAAGGCTCAGGGCTCAGGCAACAACATCCAGATCCTAGTCGCGCGATTGAGGTCAGAATGCTCTTCCCTGAGCCTTGAGCCTTGAGCCCTGAGCCCTGAGCCCCCGGAGAGTCACAGACTTCGCATAGAACTGCCACGGCGGTGCCACACTCTCGTGGTTTACTCGAAGCGTCGTTGCCAGCGACCATGAAATCGAAGCCAGCCGCCGATCGGCGCACGGGTCTGACGGACGAGCGCTTCACGAGAAATCGCAAGATGCATAGCAGGAAGATCAACCGGCGCGAGCTCATCGGGGCCATGGGCGCGGCGGCGGGTGCGGCGGTCGCGTTCGGATGCGGTAGCTCCCCGACGAGCCCGACCGCGACCAACACGACCACCACGACGACCACGGGCACCAACTCCGCTTGCGCGGTGACCCCGACCGAGACCATCGGTCCGTACCCGTCGCTGACCGATCTCTTCCGCAGCGACATCCGCGAGGGGAAGAGCGGGACCCAGCTCACGCTCACAGTCAAGGTCGTCAACGCAAACAGCGGCTGCGCCCCGGTCTCCGGAGCCAACGTCGAGATCTGGCACGTCGACGCCGCCGGCAACTACTCGCAGTACGGCACCCAGACCACACAGACCTATCTTCGCGGGATTCAGACGACCAACAGCAACGGCGAGGTCACGTTCACCACGATCTACCCGGGCTGGTATCAGGGGCGCGCGACGCACATCCATCTCGAGGTGACGATCAACGGGCGCTCCGTCAAGGTGACCCAGATCGCGTTTCCCGAAGCCATCAACAATACCGTGCACGCGAGCGGCGTCTACGCCTCGCGAGGCTCGAACCCGATGTCGAACGCGTCGGACGGCATCTTCGCCGATAGTCTGTCGTCGGAGCTGATCACGCCGACCGGCACCACCGCGAGTGGCTACGCCGCGACGTTCCAGGTGGGCGTATCGGTATAAGGGGCCAGGGTGCGAAGGTGCCTTGGTGCCCGGTGCTTAGAGTGCCAAGGTGCCAGAGGGAGTGCCTCGGTGCTAGAGTGCCGCTGCACCTAGCACTGGGCACCTGGCACCGTGGCACTCTAAGCACCGGGCACCAAGGCACCTTCGCACCCTAGCACTCTCAGTACCGGGGACCGGCCCATAGTCTCTCCGGACGCGGACCCGGACGAAGAGGCGACCGCTAGAAACCGCCTCTGCCTCTTCCTCTCGCTGACTTGTCGTCGAGGTTGAGCGCCAGGTCGGCCTCGGTGATGGAGTCCACGACGCCCTTCGCCGGGACGTCGACCTTCGCCAGCCATAAGAGGGCGTTCAGCATGATCTTGCGCTGATTCGGGTCACCCCAGTTGGTGTGCGTGTGGCCGCCGGTGAATCCCATGCCGCGGCTGCCTCCTGGACGTTCGAACACCCACATCATCGTTTCGGCCTGGCCGCTCGCCGCGATGATGTGATTGTACGGGCCGCGCGGGCTGACGTAGGGCCCCTTGCGCACCTCGTCGCTCGGCGTCGAGACGAGGATCGGCGTGACCTTCGCCTTGGCTGCGGCGTCGGGCGTCCACCGCATGCTGAAGTACCACTCGTCGTGCGTGGCGAATGGGCCGACGCCGCGTGTGATGGGATGGCTCGGGAACGTGTCGAACGCCGGCTTCCACATCGGGTTCACGGAATAGTTCGTTTCGTAGAATCCGCCAATCCACCGCTGCATCGTCTCGCCAGGCACGCCGGCAGGTACCTCGACCGCGTAGTGCGCGAAGCCGAGCCCGGCGCCCTTGGCGACGAGCTTGTCGAGCACCTGCGCGCGATCGCCCTGAATCGCCGGGTTGCCCTTGCCGCCGTCGGAGAAGATCAACACCGCATCGGCGTTGTCGAGGGCGGCATGGTCGTCCACTCGTGCGCCGTCCACTTCTTTCGCCGGCCAACCTCCGTCGTAGACCTGCACCGTGATCCCGGGGACGCCGGACAGCGCCTTCTGGAGCAGCAGGCACCCCGCCCGGAACTCGTGCATGCCCGGCGGGTGGCTCGGACGGCCGGCGATCAGCACGATTCGTTTGTCGGCGCTGCGGACGGGATAGGTCGCGGCGACGATGGCTGCAAGGACCAGCAACAGTCCCGTCACGCGGTGCAAGACGTGGGAAGAGATGGACATAGTGGCAACATCCTACCCATCTTCGGGCGAATGTCCCACCTCTTTCGGAAACCCGGCGTTACCTCGAACTCTTAATTCTTTCGTTGACAGCAGGCCCGGCGTCGACTACAGTTCGGGCGGTACTTTTAATTTCTTAAGCGTTTGACCATGGCAAGACGCCGCTCCGCAACGTTGACCGATGGGGAAGCGCGGCTCATGCGAGTCCTCTGGGATGAGCAGTCGGCCACCGTGGCCGATGTGGCCGCGCGGCTGAAGTCGAACTACAGCACGGTACAGACCATGCTCCGCATTCTCGAGGTCAAAGGCTACGTCACGCACGAGAAGGCCGGACGAGCGTTCACCTACCGGCCCCTCGTCGACCAGACGCAGGCGAGACGCCGTGCGCTCAGTCATCTCGTGTCCGGGTTGTTCAACAATTCGCCGAGCCTCCTCGTCCTCAACGTGCTCGAGGACGATCGGATCGACCCGCGAGAGCTCAATCGCCTGAAGCAACTGATCTGGGAGACCAAGTAGTGGAGGGCCGGCTGGAGGTCGTGGACGTGCTCGCCAACTGGGTGTGGCAGGGGTGTGCAGTCGCGCTGGCCGCGACAGCCATTCTCCGGGCTTCGCGCCGCGTGAGCGCGACGACGCGGTATCACCTCTGGTGGGTCACGCTCGCAGTCGTGCTGGTACTGCCGGCCCTGAGCTCCCAGCTGCCAGCTTCCAGCGGCCAGCTTCCAGCGCCCAGCTTCCAGCTGCCAGCTTCCGGCTACCGGCAAGCTCTCACTGCACTGTCGGGGGATTCTGCTCCGAGGGATTTTGCTGGCAGCTGGAAGCCGGAAGCTGGAAGCTTCGTTGCCACGAGCTCGAAGCCTCGTGCTTCCACCCCTCCCCCTGTGGACTCTCTCGCTGCTGGCGATGGCGTGGTGCGCCTGGGCGGCGGTTTCCCTCTCGCGGACGCTTGGGGCTCTTGCTTCGCTGCGGCATGCCAAGCGCACCGCGCGCCCATTTCCTGCCGCACGCGAGGTCCGGCTCGAGACCTGGCTCTCGCTTCGCGCAAGCGGCCGCCGCGCGGCGCTCGGCGTGTCGGACAGCGTGCGGGCGGCCGCGGTACTGGGCTTGACGTCCCCATCGATCGTCGTGGCGCCGAGTGTGCTCGGCGCGCTGGACGATCAGGAGCTCGATCAGATCGTCGTCCACGAATGGGCCCACGTGCAGCGTCGCGACGACCTTGCGCGCCTCGTTCAGCGAGTCATCGTTGCGCTCGCCGGCCTTCATCCGGCGATCTGGTGGATCGACCGCCAGCTCAATCTCGAGCGCGAGACCGCGTGCGACGACTGGGCGGTGAATGCCACGGGGTCTGCCAGGGGCCTGGCCGTCTGCCTGACGAAGCTCGCGGCGCTGCCGGGCCGGCCCGACGCAGTGCTGCTGCCTGCCGCGCTGCTGTCTTCCGAATTGACGACGCGAGTCGTCCGGCTGCTCGACCGGGGCCGCAACACGAAGACGACGCGGACCGTCGGTGCAACGATGCTTGTCGCACCGTTACTTGGCGCGCTCGCACTGGTCGTCGCGAGCGTCGAGCTCGTCGTGACGTCGCCAGTGGACACACCGGGCCCCATCGTTCCGGCCGCCCCTTCCAGCGTGGCCGCCCGGTCGCCGGGTGTCGACCCCGGCGAGCCTTCTTCGCGGCGCCGGGCCGTTACACGAGACGCTTCCGTGTCATCCTCGGAGGTTGTTCGACGGCCGGCGAGTGTTCAAAAAAGAACTGCCGGACAGGTCACGGCGGCGCATGATCCGACGGGATCTCAGAAGGCCCCTGAGCGCGCCGACGCTGGCGCGACTTCTACCGCGCGGCAGAACCCGCAGCGGCAGGAAATCGTGCTCTCGACGGAGCGTCCAGTTGTCGAGGGCGGACTGAGTGCGGATCTATCCGCGATCGGTGTGGCGGTAGCCATCGCCGGACCTGCGACGACGGCGGACTCGGGTGCGCCGCAAGGTAGACAGGGGGTCGGAAGTCCCACCATCTGGGGCGCGGCCGCCGACGCCGGGGTAACGGTCGGAAAGGGCTCCCAGAAGGCCGCTGTAGCCACGGCGTCGGGCAGTTGGATCGCCGTCCACCTCGTCCGCCTGGCCCATGCCTTCGGCCTCCGCACCGTCGTCGTCGACGGACGAGCGGCGTTCGCGACCCGGGAACGCTTCCCAGATGCCGACGAGACCCCGCGGGCCGCTGATGAGCTGGCCGACGTGGCAGGGGTCAACGAGACGGCGAGCGTCGCGGTGCTGACCCATGACGCGAGTTTCTACGATCCCGCCCTGGCCGTTGCCCTCGGTCGCAGGGCCCGCTCACGCGGGCGCTGGGAGCCGCCGCACCCACGCAGCCCGGCTGGCGCGCCTCCGGGAGCTGGGGACCGACGAAGCCACCCTGGCCCGGATCCACAAACCCATCGGGCTCGACCTCGGGGGCGACACGCCGGTCGAGATCGCCCTCGCCATCCTGGCCGAGATCATCGCCGAGCGCCACCACCCGATGTCGCACGACGCCGGGGCCGAGACCCAGGTCGCGGGTCCCATTGGCACGACGATTGCCGTCGGCGTGTCAGGCGAACCGGGAGCACCCCAACGGTGAGGAGGATCGAGGTCCTGGGGCCCGGCTGTCGCCGGTGCGGGGAGCTGACGAAGAACGCCCGTGAGGCGGTCGCCATCGCGGGCGTGGAGGCCGAGATCATCCACGTCACGGACGCCAGTCAGTTCCTTGCCTACGGGGTCCTGTGAGTACACCGGGGCTGGTCATCGACGGGCGGCTCGTGAGCGCCGGCCGCGTGCTCTCCGCTCGCGACATCGCGGCCCGCCTCACCTCCTACCGCTGCGCCCTCTGCGACGAGGAGGCCATGCGGGGCATTGCGGGTCATCGGTGTCGTGACCTTCGACACTCGAATATGTCAGGCCCGACTGACACGCTACTCAGTGACAGGTCGGCGCCGACCATCCACCATGGCCTGTTCGGCTGGGATCCCGCTCCGCGGAGTCCCGGGCCTCCGCAGTCCTCGAGTCGACGGCATCCCACGGGCAGGGAGCAGGCCGAACATGCCGTTCGGCCCGGCAGAAGGGGCTGCCCCGCTCAAACATCGGTTGTACTAACGGGCGTTAGAATGACAACCATGGATGCCCATCCGACCCACCCGTCATCCTCTCTGCCCGAGCCCGACTCCCGCGGTCGCCCTGCAGGCGGTCGCAGAGCCGAACCGGGCCCGGATCGTGGCCCTTCTGGGTCACGGTGAGCACTGCGTCTGCGACGTCGGGGAGATGCTCGGGTTGA
This sequence comes from uncultured Acidobacteriota bacterium, assembly GCA_963776315.1. Lineage (GTDB taxonomy): Bacteria > Acidobacteriota > Vicinamibacteria > Vicinamibacterales > 2-12-FULL-66-21 > DATBJJ01. The sequence goes on along the minus strand of CAVZMJ010000011.1, from coordinate 7,690 downwards.
GCACAGCCCTCGTCTCGCACCACCTTCGGACCCTCCGGACGAGCGGTCTGCTTCGCGAGCGCAGGAGCGGTCGGTGGGTGTACTACTCGCTCGACGTCGAACGCGTCGCGGCGCTCCGCGCTGCCGTCGCCGACCTTCTCACGCCAACACCTGCCGCGACCTCAGCGTGCCTGTGCTCGGACTGCTCGGCTCGCAGAAGAGTGCGATCCCCGAGCAAGGACCACTGCGGCGCGTGCTGCTCGTCGCGGAGCTGTCGTCATGACCTGCTCCATCCTCGTGGTCGGGGTCCCCATGGCGGCCTGCGACCCGGCCAAGACCTGGAAGGCGGCCGCCTCGATCGTCGAGCAGCGCCTGGCCGAGCGGTTCGGGCCGGCCGTCGTCTTCGAGTACGCCGAGCTGTTCGGCCGGGAGATGGTGCGGCACCCGGACATCGAGGCGGCGATCGCCGACGGCGAGGCCCTCCCGCCGATCGTGGTCATCGATGGGGTCCGGCGCTTCAGCGGCGGGAAGCTGAACCTCTCGGCCATCGAGCGCGCCGTCGCCGAAGCCCTTCAGTCGGTCGCGATCCATGCGTGACCTGAGGCCCGACCTGACGTCGCCCGATATCGATCTTCTCGCTGAGCCGGCGTGCTGCCCGGGAGGTGCCTGCGGGCCATTCTTCGAGACGCCCCTCCAGCTGGCCTTCAACCGCCTAAGCGACTTCGTCGGCAACCGGGAGGGCGCCCGCCGTCGTCGCCGGCGCCCCCACGAATGACCCGCTGACCAGGACCTCTCCACGGCCTCGGCAGTCTTGTCTCCACTACCCCAGCCACGGAAGGATGCGTCCCATGACTGACCAGGTGACCGGCCTCGCCACCCCGGACGTCGAGATCTTCGACCCGCCCCTGTGCTGCCCGACGGCTTCGTCCTGTGCTCGACACCACCCTGGTCGACCTCAGCGAGGCGATCTTCACGCTCGAGGCCGAGGGCAGGACCGTGGTCCGCCACATGATGACCGCAGACCCCCAGGCCTTCATGCGCAACCGCGAGGTCTACCAGCTGATCAAGGAGCGCCAGCTCGAGGTCCTGCCGATCACCGTGATGGGTGGGCGCATCGTGAAGACCGACGCCTACCCGACCCTCGACGAGCTCCGGATCGAGCTCATGAGCAACGCCTGAGCCAGAACATCGCGGACCCCCGCGGAGGCACCCCCTCGTGACCCAGTTCCTCTTCTTCTCCGGCAAGGGCGGTGTCGGCAAGACCAGCATGGCCTGCACCACCGCCGTGCGCTTCGCCGACGACGGCCGGCGCACCCTGATCGTCACCACCGACCCGGCCTCCAACCTGGCCGACGTGTTCGAGCAGCCGATCGGCCACCCGGTCACCCCGATCGCCGGCGTGCCGAACCTGTGGGCGATGGAGATCGACCCCGATCGCGCCACCCAGGAGTACATCGACCGACGCCATGGCGCCGATCCGCGCCGCGTCTTCCCGCCCCAGATGGTGCAGGTGATGGAAGAGCAGATGAGCGGTCCGTGCACCGCCGAGGTGGCCGCCTTCGACCGTTTCACCGACTTCCTCGACGCGCCCGCGTGCCCGCCCGCCGGCGGCATGGCCTTCGACGTCGTGATCTTCGACACCGCGCCGACCGGCCACACCCTGCGCCTGCTGGAGCTGCCGGCCGAGTGGAGCAAGCCATCGAGAAGCCAGAGAGGGCGGCGGCCAGACGTGCATCGGCCCGGCGGCGGCGATCCAGGACGCCAAGCACAAGTACGAGCGCGCGATGCGGCTTTGCGCGACCCGAGCCGCACGCCTTTCGTCTTCGTGCTGCACCCCGAGGCGACCGCGATCAAAGGAGACCCGGCGCGGCGATTACCGAAGCTGGGCAAGCTGGGCATCACCAACCACGAGTTGATCGTCAACGGCATCATTCCCGCGCCGAGGAGGCGACCAACCCGCTCTTCGCCGCGCGCCCGAGATGCAGCACGGCTACCTGGCGCAGATCGCGCAGAGCTGCCGTTGCCCACCCGGCAGGTCCCGCTGCTCGACGGCGAGATCAAGGGCGTGGCCCGCTGCGCGCCCTGGGCCCTTGGCGCCATCATGCATCGCCCGACAGCCGGCGTTCGGCGCAACGGCGCGACACGGCGCCCGTGCGATCGGGCCGACGACGGCGGGGCCTGGTGAGCGGGCCCTGTCGCCCAACGGCCACCGCCGCACCATCTTCTTCGCCGGCAAGGGCGGCGTCGGCAAGACCGTCGCCTCGTGCGTCACTGCCGTCTGGCTGGCGCGGCAGGGGCACAAGACCTGCTGCTGACCACCGACCCGGCGGCGCACCTGGGCGACGTGCTGGGCGTGCCCGTCGGCGACGACCGCGCCGGTGGCCGGCGTGCCGAACCTGTGGGCGACCAAGATCGATCCCAAGGCTGCGGCGAGGCGTACAAGACCCGCATCCTGGACGACGCCGCGCGCGTGGCCGGCCCCGAGGCGATCGCCGTGCCATGCGGGAGGAGCTGGACTCGCCCTGCACCGAGGAGATGGCCGCCTTCGATCTGTTTATCGACTTCGCCGGCCAGCGACAGTGGGACGTCATCGTCTTCGACACGGCGCCGACCGGCCACACCCTGCGGCTGCTGGAGCTGCCCATGGACTGGAGCAAGCAGATCGACGTCAAGGTGTTCGCCTCGGTGGAGTCGGCCGCCGCCGACGATGTGGCGAAGCGCGCTTCGGCGGGGTCATCGACATGATGCGCGACCCCGCAGAGCACTTTCGCCTTCGTGATGTACCCCGAGTCGACGCCGATCCTGGAGGCGCAGCCGGGCGATCGGCGAGCTGGCCACGCTGGGTCCCGCCGGGCTGGTGGTCGCCAACCTGGTGCTGCCGCCGGAGGCATGCACGACGCCGTTCAGCCAGGCGCGCTGGAACATGCAGAAGCTCCTACCTCGCCGACATCGAGCAGCGCTTCGACGTTCCTGTCCTCGAGCTGCCGCTCCTGGACGGCGAGGTCGTCGGATTGGAGCGGCTCGGCGAGCTGCTCGACCAGACCCTCGCTCCCACCTCGCTCGTCGCCTAAACGGAGGCTCGACCCGGATGCTCCACCCATCCACGCTGGACCAAGCTGACCTCGAGGCCGCGAGCCGTGCCGCAGAAGCCGAGGCGCTCACGGCGGCGGGGGCATTCGGTGCGGTCCTCCGTACCAGCCCCGAGTTCAAAGCGCTCCTCGCCGCCGACCGGGCGCTCTCGGAGGACACCGAGGCGAACGCGGCAATCGAGGCGTTCAGCAGCCTCCAGGCAGAGCTCCGGGCGGAGATCATGATGGGAGTCCTCCAGGACGCCCAGAGGGCGGACCTCGATCGTCTGCGGGAGGCCGTGGCCGTCCCGTCGGTGGCGACCTACGTCGCCGCCACGGCTGCGTTCCAGGCCGTCTGCCGCGAGACGGCGTCGGTCATCACTGCCCAGATCGAGCTCGACTTCGCTGCCAACTGCCGCTCCGGCGGCTGCTGCGGCAACTGAGGGGGAACGCGATGCTCTCCACCGAGATCCACGAGACCACCCTCGAGCTCGCAATGGCCATTCGGCATGCGCCGGCCTTGACCGCGTTTTCCGCCGCCGTCGTGCGCTCGCAGCGGATGCCGTCGCGCAGGGACTGCTGGCCGACCTCCGCGAGCACCAGACGCGCCTTACACGGACCCAGCAAGCGGGGCTCACGCCCAGCCAGGAGCAGATCGACCGCTTCCGGCTCTGCCAGGCGGCCGTGCGCGCCAACGTACCAATCATGGCCCACCTGCGGGCCACGAGCGAGGTCAGGCGTTCCTGCCAGGGGTCGCCCGCGCGATCAGCGCAGCGCTGGGCGCCGACTATGCCAGCCTCGTCGCGCCGACCACCTGCGAGGCCCTGCCCCGCGGTCGTCCACGGCACGCGACCCCGGACCATCCCGACACCCGCCTGCTGCGCGCGGTTGCTCACCCGAGCCGCCTCGCTATCCTCCGCCGGCTGCAGTGCGACGGATCGGTCGCAGCGTGCGACTTCGACTGTTGCGATGTGCGCCAACCGACGGTTTCGCACCACCTGAAGGTGCTCCGTGAGGCGGGCTGGGTGCGCGCGCGGAGCGCCGTGGGCACGAGGTCTACTACTCGATCGAGCCGGAAGCCGCCGAGCGCTTCCATGAGATCGCCTCCGACCTCGCTCAGGCGTCGGCGGTCGCCAGCGAGCGGGCGATGCGTAAAGGGTCCACGCCCGACGCGCCGACTCCCGCTTTGGCCTCGGCGCTACCGGAGTCAACCGGATAGCGCCTTGGCATGGTTATTCTCGCGCTCAGCCAGCTCCTCAATTCAAGCACCCTCGTCACCTGCGAGGGTCAGCTTCCGTCTACGTTGTTGCCGGGGAAGACGAGGCTGAGGGCCTCGCGGCGGCCGGGCTCCGGCCAGCGCTCGGTGACCATCTTCTGCTGCGTGAAGAAGCGGATGCCGTCCTCGCCGCGCATGGCGAGGTCGCCGAACGCGGACTCCTTGGCGCCGCCGAAGGAGAGGTAGCCGGCGGGCACCGGGATCGGGCACGTTGACGCCGATCATCGGCACGTCCACCTCGAGCTTGAAGCGCCGGGCCGCGCCGCCGTCGGTCGTGAAGATCGCCGTGCCGTTGGCGTACTTGTGGCCGTTGATGAGAGCGAGTGCCTCGTCGTACGTCGTCGGCCCGCACGATCCCCAGGACGGGCCCGAAGATCTCCTCCTGGTAGATCTCCATCTCCGGCGTGACCTGGTCGAAGAGCGTCGACGCCGAGGAAGAAGCCGTCCGGGTTCGTCGGGGTGGACGAACGGGCGCCCGTCGACGACGAGCTCGGCGCCCTCCGCGACGCCCTTGTCGATCCAGCTCGATGATCGACTGCCCGGTGCTCGGCCGAGTAGATCGGGCCCATGTCCATGCCGGGCTCCATGCCGGGGCCGACCTTGAGCTTCGCGATCCGCTCCGAGCATGAGCGGCCGGAGCCGGTCCGCCGGTGTCGCCGACGGCGATCACCAGCGTCTGCGCCATGCAGCGCTCGCCGGCCGAGCCGTAGCCCGAGGCGACCGCGGCGTCCGCGGTCAGCGCCATGTCCGCGTCGGGCAGCACGACCATCGCGTTCTTGGCGCTCGTGTACGAGCCGACGCGCTTGCCGTGCTGGGTGCCCGTCTCGTACACGTAGCGCCCGACCGCGGTCGAGCCCACGAACTGGATCGCCTCGATGTCGGGGTGCTCGACGATGCGCGGTCACCGCCTCGCGACCGCCGTAGACGATGTTGAAGACGCCGTCGGGCAGCCCGGCCTCCTTCCACAGCTCGGCCTGGAGCTGCGTCGCGCCCGGCGTGTGGCTGACGACGGCTTCCAGACGAACGTGTTGCCGCACATGAGCGCGATCGGGTAGATCCACATCGGGACCATCGCCGGGAAGTTGAAGGGCGTGATCGCCGCCGTGACGCCGAGCGGTTGGCGCAGCGTGCGCGCGTCGATCGCTCGTGGACACGTTGGGCGTGTTCATGCCCGCCAGGTGGCCGGGCAGGCCGCAGGCGAACTCGACGGTCTCGAGGCCGCGCAGCACCTCGCCGAGGGCGTCGGGGAACGTCTTGCCGTGGTCGCGGGTGATGAGCGCGGCCATCTCCTCGCGGTGGCGGTAGACGAGCTCGCGGAAGGCGAAGAAGATCTGGCTCCGGGCGATCAGCGGCGTGTCGCGCCAGGCCGGGAAGGCGCCTCGGCGCGCGGCCACGGCGCGGTCGACCTCGGCCGCGCCGCCGCGCGGCACGCGGGCGATCACCTCGCCCGTCGCCGGGTCGAAGACGGGACCCGTCTGCTCGGGCAGCACCTCGACCGGCGGCCGTCGATCCAGTGGCTCGGGCGTGGCCAGCACCACGACCGGGCTCGCGCCGTCCTTGACCTTCATCGCCAGGTCGCGCCCCTGGCCCCGCCCGGCTGCCCGGCCGGCGCTGGGTCGACCAAGCGATACGGCTCCACGACCACCACGCCGTCGTACAGCGGCGGCGCGCGCGACGGGCGCGGCTGCGCTGGCCCAGCGACGATCGCGAGTCGCGCCCGGCACCGAGCACGAGCGAACGCCGGCGGGTCGGCGCCGATCCGCGCGATCCGCTCACAGCCACCACGTCGCGACGTCGGCCAGGACGTGCGCCGTGGCCGGTGCCGCGACACCCCCGAGAGCAGTCGCAGCCCGGCGAGCCAGACACCGACGGCGAGGTCGAGCGGCACCACGTGCCAGCCGTACGCCGGCACGTGGATCAGCGCGAACGCGAGGCTCGTGAGTGCGACGGTCGCGGCGAGTCCGCCGACCTGCCGGGCGTCGAACAGCACGCACCGCGCAGCATCACCTCCTCGCCGATCGCAACGATCGCGGTGACGATCAGCCAGACCGGGAACGGCTCCGGGTGGAGCGCCAGGGGCAGTGCCGCCTGTCGGTCGGGCGAGGACGGGGAGGAGGATGAGGCCGAGGCCGCCGGCGACACCGATCGCGACGGTCACGCGCCGAGCCGCGGACGGCCGCCGGACCCGCCACGATGGCGACCCGGCGACGACGGCCATCCCGAGAGGCCGCACCGCGGCGAACGGCGCATCGACCGCGGTGCATGCGACCAGCGGGCGATCGCCGCCGACCGATGCCGATCGGCAGCCGGACGGCGCCCGAGGATCCGGCCCCGGCCACCGCCCGACGGCATCGCCGCGCCGGGGCGGACCGGGAAGCCGGCGATCATCGCGGCAACGGCACGAAGCCGATCGCGCCGGTCGCGTATGTCGACGGCCAGACGAACGTGTAGCTGCGCACGGCCTGCCACTGCCACATGACGGCCGCGGCACGCTCGTTCTGTCCGAGCGTCGCAGGGTCCTCGGAGAAGCGCACGCCGGCGCCGTTCGGCAGCGCTCCGGGACGGCAGGTCGAGGGCACGAGCAGCCTCGGCGATGCCCTGCGGGGTCAGCGCGCCGGCGGCAGCCGCCGCCGGCAGGACGTCGTGCACCAGCACCCATGCGGCGCTGAAGCCCGACAGTCCCTCCTCGGTGGGGCCGGCCTGCGGCGGCGAACCGCAGCCCTCGACCATCGGGCCGCCCTTGATCGGGTACTCCTCATCCTCTGCCTCCCATCCGGACCCCCCGGCTCGTCCCCGCCGCTCGCACCCCGCCCAGGCTGGCCCGAAGCGGTCGTACGTCGCCCGGCGGTCGGGGACGAGCGCGTCGGGCTGGAACCCGCCGGTGGGGCGTCGGAGGCGAAGATGCCCATCGCATCGGCCCGAGATCGCCCGCGAAGTCCGGGTCGCACTCGGCCATAGTGGAGCCGATGAGCGCCTTGATCCGCAGGCCGGCAGCGAGCATCTCGCGGCGGAACGCGACGCCGTCGGGGATGTGCAACGCGAGGATGATGACGGCGGGCCGGCTGCTCGGAGCCGACCCATGAGCGCGGGCCAGTCGGGCAACGAGAGGTCGTACTCGGCCCGCGCGACGATCACGAGCCCCGCCTCGGTCGCGGTCCGATCGGCCGCATCCGCGACCGACCGCGCATAGGTCGTCCTCGGCCTTACAATGGCGACGCGGGGCGAGCCGCCGACGTGTCGAGGCGCGGCGCCAACTCGGTAGCCGCGAAACGAGCCGAGTTGGAACCGAGGTCGGTGCCGCTCGCCCCACCCGAAACACCAACGGGAGGCCACGACTCGTCGGGACGGTCCGCCACCGCGCCCGCCT
>CAVZMJ010000010.1:0-521127 GCA_963776315.1 uncultured Acidobacteriota bacterium | reverse complement strand
TCTGACGGTTGACGAGGCGCAAGGCTCAGGGCTCAGCCTGCTTCACCCTTTCACGCGGAGCGCCGACAGCACCGTGATCGACAGCTCCGCGATCACCGCGAGTGTCGTCGCCGCAAAGAACCAATCCCCCATCCGCACGTACTCGACGACCGACAGCAGCACCCGCAGCATCGGCGTGGCCATCAGCACCAGCAGGCCCGCGTTGAGCAGGCGGCTCGTCGCGGGCGCATCAGGGGCCACGAGGAACATGGCCAGACCGACGGCCAGAGCCGCCGCGCTGATGGTCACGCCGACGACGAACAGCCGGCCGACGTGAGACTCGAGGCGCGCGAGCGCGTCAGGTGGCGTGGTCATAGCACTTTCGCGAAGTGGACGAGCGACACGAGCGCGAGCACTGACGCGAGGAGCAGCTTGAGCCATCGCGCCTTGGCCCGGCCGCCGAACCACAGGCCGAAACGCGAGCCGGCGAGCACGCCGATCACGGCGGCCGCGGCGAGCGGAGGCTGAATGTAGTGGTTGGCGTACTGGATGGGCGCGGACGCCGCGGCGGTGACGCCGATCATCAGCGCGCTCGTGGCCGCGGCCGCGCGCAGCGGCACGCCGCACCAGGCGTTCAGCAGTGGCACCTTGAGGATGCCGCCGCCGATGCCGAGCGAGCCCGACACGACCCCGGCGAGCGCGGAGACCCCGAGCGCGACCGGCAGGCGCTTGACCTGGTAGACCACTTCCCGTCCGCTCTCGTCTTCGTAGAACCGGCCGCCGAGCCGGCCGGGATCTGCGGTCGCGTCGAGCACGTTCCGCCGGTCGAGACGGCTCACCACCATGATCGCGATCACGCCCGTCACGAACGCAAACCAGAGAAACAGCGTCTCATCGGACAGGGAGTGGAACATCAGGCCGGCGGCAACGCCGCCGGCCGCCGACGCGACCTCGAGCAGCATGCCGAGCCGCAGGTTGATGAGGTTGCGACCGACCGTACTCACCGACACGACGCTCGACGTCGCGATGACGGTCATCAGACTGGTCGCCACGGCGATCTTGATCGGCAGGCCGATGACGGTGTTGAGGAACGGCACGAGGAAGACGCCGCCGCCGATGCCGAGCAGTGCGCCGAGGCCGCCGGCGACGGCCCCGGCGGCCATCACGACGGCGATGGTCAGTGGCGTGATGATCAAGAGATGATCAAATGGTGACAACGATCGAAATGCTATGATCCGGAAGCGGATCTTACCTCATGTTCGCAGGGCCTTCGGGCGAAGGCCGTGCACGGACCCCGCACGACGGTGACCACTCTCGCGACGGGCGCGCGCCTCGCTCAGTACGAAATCATCGAGCCCATCGGTTCGGGTGGCATGGGCGAAGTGTATCGCGCGCGGGACCCGCGGCTCGGCCGGGACGTCGCCATCAAGGTGATGGCGCCGCACGTCGCGGCCGACCCCGAGATGCGGCGGCGGTTCGAGACCGAAGCCCGGGCGGTCGCCGCGCTCTCACACCCGAGCATCCTGGCCATTCACGAGCTGGCCATCGTCAACGGGCTCCCCGTGGCCGTCATGGAGCTGCTCGAAGGGCACACGCTTCGCGCGCGGCTGAAACAGGGGCCGGTGGCATGGCGCGATGCGGTCCAGATCGCGGCGTCGATCGCCGAAGGCCTCGCCGCGGCGCACGCGCGCAGGCGTCATCCATCGCGACCTCAAACCCGAGAACGTCTTCCTGACCAACGATGGCGCGGTGAAAATCCTCGACTTCGGGCTGGCCCTGCGCCGACTGGAGCTCCCTGCCGTCGGGACGAACGACGGTGACGGCCCGACGCTCGCACGCACGGCGCCGCACGTCGTGCTCGGGACGCTCGGTTACATGTCTCCGGAACAAGTGACCGGCGACCGTGTCGACGGGCGCTCGATCTCTTCGCGCTCGGGTGTGTGCTCTACGAGATGCTGAGCGGGCGGGCGTTGTTCGCTGGCAGCACGCCACAGGAAATCGTGGCCCAGCTGATGCACGACCGCGTACCCGAGCTTCCGGGGTTCGAGGCGGTCGCGCCGAAGGATCTGGAACCGATCGTGGCGCGGTGCATCGAGCGCGCGCCGGCGAGGCGCTTCGACTCGGCCGCCGATCTGGCGACGGTACTGCGCGCGCTCCTCAGCGGGTCCACGGCCGTGGGCGCCGGACGGCGGCCCCGCTCCCGCGGCAAGTCCCTGGCCGTCCTGCCGTTCGTCAACGCCGGCGCCGACCCGGCGACCGAGTATCTGACCGATGGCATCACCGAAAGCATCATCAACAGCGTCTCCCAGCTGACCGGGCTGCGCGTGGTGCCGCGGAGCCTCGTCTTCCGCTACAAGGGACTGCAGGCCGATCCGTCGACCATCGGCGTCGCGCTGAGCGCGCGCACCATCCTCTCGGGCCGCGTCAGCCAGCAGGGCGAGTACTTGACGATTCAGGCCGAGCTCGTCGACACGGCGACCGAATCACAGCTCTGGGGAGAGCAGTTTCGTCCACGGCTGAGCGAACTGCCCAACGTGCAGCAGGACATCGCGTGGCAGATCTCCGAAGCGCTCACGCGGATTGGGGCGCCCCGTCCGCCCACGGCTTCAGCACCGCATACAACGTCGCGGTGATCGGCACGGGCACGCCGGCGGCGGCCGCCCGCCGCACGACCGATCCTTGCAGCTGCTCCACCTCGATTCGCTTTCCCTGCGACAGGTCGATCAACAACGACGACCGCATCGACGTTGGGATGTTGGCCACGTACGACGAGATGCGGTCCACGACATCGGCGGCCACGGGCACGCCTTCGGCACGGGCCAGCCGCTCGATCTCGCGGCAACTCTCCAGGAACCGCTCACGAATCGCCGGGTCGGCCCAGATCGGACCGATCGGCAGGCGCGACGCGCCGGTGAAGCCGGCAAGCGAGACGAGAAAGATGAACTTCTCCCAGATCGGCACGCGGCCATCCTCGACGGCCTCGGCCTGAATGTCCGCGCCCGCAAGCGCCTCGCGTATCCCGCGGATCCGGTCGGTCAGGCGCGGCAGCGCGCCAAAGACCTCCCCGAACACGATGCGGCGGTGGGTGCCCGTCTGCTCGATGACACCGGGTGCGGCGAGCGCCGTGGCGATGTAGGTCACGCCGCCGACGACCGGCGCCTCGCCAAACCGCGCCGCCAGCGCGCTCGCGCTGTCGACGCCGTTCTGGAGCGGCAGAATCGTCGTCTGCGGGCCGATCATCGGCGCGATGAGCGGGAGCGCCGACGCGTTGTCGTAGGCCTTGACGGCGACGATCACGACGTCCACCGTTCCGACGCGCGCGGTATCGGCTTCGGCCCTGGCGCGCACGGTGAAATCGCCGAGCGCCGCGCTGCGGATCTCGAGACCACGGTCACGGATGGCCGAGAGATGCGCGCCGCGCGCAATGAACGTCACGTCGTGCCCCGCACGGGACAGTTTCGCGCCGTAGTAGCCGCCGACGGCGCCACTGCCGAGGATGGAGAACTTCATTATTGGTTCGCGGTCCGCTGTTCGCGGCTCGCTGTTGCTAATAGCTGCGCAACTTCAACACTCGAGATTACGGCCTGTCAAGATGTCGCCAAGGCCGTCGAGCCATGAACAGCGAGCCGCGAGCAGCGGACCGCAGGCCGCCCCGCATGTTAGAATCCGTTGCCGGAGGTTCAATGGCTGCCCGCCTGACCGCCTATGTCGTCGTCGGAATCGTCGCGGCGACGCTCATCGCCGGACTGATTGTCGGTGCCCAGCGGGGCGACGCGGACGGACCTGTCGACATCATCGTCCACAACGCAAAGGTTTACACAGCTGGCACGAATGGGACGATGGCCGAGGCCGTGGCCATCCGGGGCAATCAGATTCTGCGCGTCGGCAGCGAACGCGAGGTCACGCGTCTTCGCCGCCCGCAAACGACAATGATCGACGCGCAGGGCGCAACCGTGCTGCCAGGATTCAACGACGCTCATCTGCACTTCATCAACGGCGGACTGAGCCTGGAACGGATCGATCTGGTTGGCGCGGAAACCGTTGACGAGATTCAGTCCCGGATCCGGACATGGGCGACGGGTCACGCGGACTCCCCCTGGGTACTTGGCCAGGGATGGCACTACCAGCCGTTTCCAGGCGGCCTGCCAACCCGGCAGCAGCTCGATGCCATCGTGCCCGATCGACCGGCGCAAGTCATCAGCTACGACGGGCAAACGTCGTGGGTGAACAGCCGTGCCCTGCGGCTCGCACGCATCACGAAGAAGACCCCCAACCCAGCCGGCGGCGTGATCGTGAAGGATCCCAAAACGGGGGAACCGACAGGTGTGCTGAAACAAGCCGCGATGACGCTCGTCGGCAGCCACGTGCCCGCGGCCACGCAGGCCGATCGCGCGGCCGCGCTCCGCTCCGCGATCGGCGAGGCGCAGCGGAACGGCATCACCAGCGTGCAGAACGCGAGCGGAAGCACGGAAGATTTCGAGCTCTATGCCGAGGCGCGACGCGACGGCGACCTCGGTGTGCGGGTCTATTCGGCCCTGTCAGCCCCTGGAGCGCTGACCGAGCCGGTCATTGCCGAGCTCGCCGCCGTCGCCGCGCGTTACCCTGACGACCCGCTGTTCAAGGCCGGCGCCATCAAGATCGTGTTGGACGGCGCGATCGACGCGCACACTGCCGCGACGCTCGCGCCATACGCCGACGATGGGACTACCGCCCCGCCGACAATCGACTCCGACGATTTCAACCGGATGGTGCGGCTGCTCGACGCGCGCGGCTGGCAGGTGATGTCACACGCCGCCGGGGATCGGGCGGTGAACATGGCGTTGACCGCCTACGAGCACGCCGTGCGATCCAATCCGCTCCCCGAGCGGGGCCGCCGGCACCGAATCGAGCACGCCGAGATTGTCGACACGACCGACGTCCCGCGGTTCGGAGCGCTCGGCGTCGTCGCGTCCATGCAGCCGTATCTCGGCAGTCCGAGTCCCAGCCAGATCGACGTGTGGTTCAAGAACGTCGGTCCCGAACGGGCTTCCAAGGGCTGGCCTTACAACAGCATCTCTTCCGGAGCCGGCCGGCTCGCCTTCGGCAGCGACTGGCCTGGGGTTCCGCTGAACCCTCTACTCGGCCTGCACACCGCTGTCACCCGGACAACGCCCGACGGGCTTCCCGAGGGCGGGTGGTATCCGGGCGAACAGCTGCCGCTCAAAACCGCGATCGATGCCTACACGTCCGGGCCTGCCTGGGCCTCGTTCGACGAGCAGCGCAAGGGAACGCTCGCTGCCGGCATGCTCGCCGATCTCGTCGTGTTGTCCGAGGACATCTTCGACGCCCCGACATCTCGACTCGCCTCGACCCGCGTCGCCGTCACGATTTTCGACGGGCGCATCGTGTATCGCCGAAACGGGGCGACGACGAACTGACAGGCGCGCGGCGTCTCTGGATTCGCACCTGGTGGCGCCCAGCTGAAGATGCGTGCTCCGCTGTCAGCGCATGACAGCTTCCACGACGAACTTGCCGGGATCCGCGGCCGGTTTCACGATCACGATACGAGCGGGCTGGCCGACGGCAATCGTCGCCGCGACCACCGTCTTCCACTCCGGCAGATCGATCACCTGCCCGGGCACAACTGCAGCATCCACGAGTGGTATCGCCGTCATCCCCGTCGCGTCGATGGTCCGCAACGCACCCATCGTGCGCAGGTCCCCAAGATCCTCGATCGTGAGCGACGTCTGCAGTTCGCGGCGGCCGTCGGTGACTTGCACGCGGCGGTTGGCGACGAGCGCGATGTCGGCGATGAACGGCGGGATGCCCTTCCCGTTGATGACCGTCGCGTTTCTGACGACCACCGCAAAGAGCTTCGACTCGTTCACCGGCAACGACTCGTAGCGCTGCGGATCGGCGCGATCGACTGCACCGGTCGCGAGCGCGTCGAGCGCCGACACGATGGCGACGAAGTTGAGGCGGACGAGCGCCGCGTCGGGTTCGGCCGCGGGCCACGGGCCCGTCTCGATCAGGACGACGGGCGTTCCCCAGAGCGTGATGTTGTCGCCAAACGCCCGAACCTCGAACTCGTCGTCGTAGCGGCCGATCTGTTCGGGAGCGAGGGGCTCCAGCGCGTCGCGGATCACGGCGCAGAGCTGCTTGGTCAGCTTCCGCCCCGCGTTCTCGGTGCGTGCGTCGTCGTACGCCACCGATAGAAGAGAGATCGACGCCGGCCTGGGCGGACTGCCCACCGAAGTCCGCCAGCTCTGGTTGTGGAGGTTGAAACCGACGCGCGGGTTCAACCGATCGCGAAGCGCCTTGAGAACCTTGCCCTCCGGCGTCTGGAGCCGGAGGGCGTCGCGATTGATGTCGATGCTCTGCGCGTTCCGGCGCTCGAAGCGCTCGGCGCCATCAGGGTTGAGCATCGGGACGATGTGCAGCGTCAGCCGCGACAGGATCCGCGCGACGGCCGGTTCGCGCCGGTGACGCCGAACATAGTCCAGAACGTCGAAGAGCGCGGAGGTGGCGGTCGCCTCGTCGCCGTGCATCTGCGACCACAACAGCACCCCGAACGGGCCAGTGCCCACCGTCACGTGGTTGATCGCGCGGCCCTCGAGCGAGTCGCCCACCTTCTCCATCGCGAAGAGATCCGGCGCCTGTGACACGATCTCCGTCAGCCGCCGGACAACCTCCTTGTGGTCGACGAGCGGCGGCAGGGGTGGCGAGACGTGCTCGGAGTCCCAGACAGCACCGAGCTCGCGTGCAGACACGAGCGGCTCGTTCTGCGGCTGCGCGGAGAGGGGATGGAAAGTTGACGTCCACACGGCCAGCATTGCCAGACCGATCAACGCGCGCCAATCGCCTCCACGACTGATCATCATCGCGGATCTCCCTGCACATTCGCCTACTTGTAATGCAGCCGCAGCAGCGATGGACGTGTGCCCCGATTCACGAGGAACAGGTTGTCGAAGTCGTTGTCGCCGATCGTGACCGGCGTCTTGACCCCTAATCCGGTGATGACGTCGGGCACCGAGTTCGAATGGCCGACAACGAGCACGTTGCCCTTGCTCGACTTGACCTGCTTGACGAGAGCAGCCGTGTCTTTCGACGTCACGATCTTGACCGTGAGGCCGAGCGCGTTGGCGAGCGGCGCCGCCGTCTGCTGCGTGCGCTTGAACTCGGTGACGAAAATCGCCGTGATTCCGGCATCCTTGAGCAGCGTCGCGAGCGACTCGGCGCGGGCACGGCCGGCCTCCGACAAATCCGGGTCGGCGCCCATCGTCGGCGTCGCGCCAGGAGCCGTGTCGGCGCGCTCGGCGTGACGAACGAGGAAGACCGTTGGTTGTGCGCCCACCTCGGTCGCCAGGAGCATGGCAAGGAAGAACACCAGCGTCGATCGTCTCAACATGTTCACAACTCCTGGGTGATGGGGAGTGGATGTGTCGGAGTCCGTCCGCGGACGGCGATCACGTACAAGACCGCGCCGACACCGAGGGCAAGCGCCCCGGCGAGTAGCTGATCGCGCCGCGCGCCGGCGAGGATCGTCAGAGACACGATAATCGCCGCCACCGGAATGACGGGACCGAGCGGGACCACGAACGTCGGCGGGTTGACGCGGCCCGAAAAGTGCGCCGACCTGAGCCGCAGCGTCGACGCGCACGTCGCGAGATACACGAGCAGCCGGCTGATGGCGCTGGCGAGTGCGAGGTCTGAATATCGACCCGAGAGCGCCAGAACCAGCGTCACCGCAGACGTCACGACGATGGCGGTCACGGGCGTGCGACACGAGGGATGGATGCGGCCGAACACCCTCGGCAAGTCGCCCTGTTCTGCCAGGGCGAAGAGGTTTCGGGATCCCGACAGCGCCCCGCCGACGTTGTTGCCGGCGGTGGCCAGCACCGCGCCGAGCGTGAGCAGCGCGGCGCCTGGCGCGCCGAGGAAGAGTGACGCGGCATCGGGGAGCGGGGTCTTCGACGACGCGAGATCTGGCAGCGTGCCAAGGGCCACGACCTGGACCAGGACGGTCAGCACGGCGACGATGACGATCGTCATGATGAGCGCAAACGGTACGGCGCGCCGCGGATCGCGCGCTTCGCCAGCCGGGACGGGGATCACCTCGTAACCGCCGAACGCAAAGATCAAGAGCAGGCCCGTCGACGAGAGATCGGCCAGCGACGGCGACTGATGCGGCACGAGGCGCGCGGGATCGACGAAGAACATTCCGATGGCCACGAACGTGACGAGCGGCAGCAGCTTGCCGATGGTGAGCACGTTCAGCACCAGGCTGCTCTGGCGGATTCCCCTGATGTTGATGGCGGTAATCGCGAAGATGACGAGCGCGATGAACGTCGAACGCACCGAGCCCGAACCGAGCGACGGGAGGTAGAAGGCGAGCGCCGACGCGAGGACGTTGATGACGGCGGCCCAGCTCGTGACCCTGGTGAACCAGAGCATCCACCCGATCTCGAACGCCGCGAACCGGCCGAACGCCGCGCGCGTGTAGAGGTAGGGGCCGCCGGTCGCATCGAAGCGCCCGCTGACTTCGGCGAAGCACAAAGCGACGAGCAGTGATGCCACGGCAACTGCGGCAACCATCCAGACGCTCCAGCCGCCGACGCTGGCGGCATAGAGTGAAGGCTGCGCAAAGAGCGACCCGCCGATGACCTGGTTGACGCCGATGGCAGTGAGATCCCAGCGACCGAGCGCTCGGCGCAGCGAGGGAACGGGCGCGGTCACAGGCGGGCTGGTCATCTATCAGGTCATCTATCAGTACCAGGGGCAGGTTGTATCATGACATCTCATGGACGCAGGCGACTCGCGAACCGACTCGGGAATCGTCGTCAAGCCGCGCGAAGTCATGCCCGAGGGCGCGTCGACGCTGCCAGCGCGCTTCTACACCGACGCCGCATACTTCGCGCGTGAGATCGATGCCTTGTTTCGGACGATGTGGTTCTGCGCCGGACGCGTCGAGGAGGTGGCGCGTCCCGGCCAGTATGTGCTCCGGGCGCTCGGCGGCGACAGCATCATCGTCACCTCATCGTCTGACGGACGCGTCCATGCCTTCCACAACGTCTGCCGCCATCGCGGCACGCGGCTGTGCACCGAAACGGCCGGCACGTTCGCGGGCACCATCCAGTGTCCTTACCATGCGTGGACTTACGGCCTCGATGGCAGGCTGCTCGGCGCGCCGCATATGGACGAGGTGCCACACTTCCGCAAGGACGACTATCCCCTGCACCGCGTGAGCGCCGACGTCTGGGATGGGCACATCTTTCTCAATCTCTCGCACGAACCGCGGCCGCTTGGCTCGCAGCTCGAGGATCTTACGGGCAAGTTTCGATCGTGGCGTATGGAAGACCTGCGTCTGGGCCGCCGAATCGTCTACGACGTCAAGGCCAACTGGAAGTTGATCGTCCAGAACTACAACGAGTGCCTGCACTGCCCCAACCTGCATCCGGCACTCAACAAACTGTCGCACTATTTGAGCGGCGAGAACGAGCCGTTGCACGCCAACTACATGGGCGGCCGGATGGACCTTCGTCCGGGTGTCGAGACGCTGTCGGTCGACGGCACGTGCCGGCGGGCGCTGCTGCCGGATCTGTCGGCTGACGATCGCCGCCGCGTCTACTACTACGCGATCTTCCCCAACATGCTGCTCAGCCTGCACCCGGACTATATGATGGTGCACACGCTCTGGCCGGTAGCGCCGGACCGCACGATCAACGTGTGCGAGTGGCACTTCCAGCCGGCCGAGTTGGCGCGCCCGGACTTCGACGCCTCGGACGCGATCGATTTCTGGGACATGACGAACCGGCAGGACTGGCACGTGTGCGAGCTGTCGCAGGCCGGCATCTCATCGCGCGCGTACACGCCCGGGCCGTACTCCAATCGAGAAGATCTGCTGTACGCGTTCGATCGGATGATTGTGGAGCTGCACCGCCAGGGTGCCAGGGGCCAGGGTGCCTTGGTGCCCGGTGCTTAAGGTGCAAGGGTGCGAGAGTGCCTTGGTGCCCAGTGCTTAGGGTGCAAGGGGTGCCAAGGTGTCAGAGTGCCAGTGCGGCGGCCGTCCGGTAGCGCACTCTGGCACCGAGGCACTGTGGCACCTTGGCACTCCAAGCACCAGGCACCCAGGCACTCTAGCACCCTGGCACCCTACCTACACGCGCGGCACCGCCACCTTCCTCGCCGGATTGAAGAACGGCGTCGGCACGACCGTCGCGTGGACGCGATGGCGCACGGCTTCGACCGTGACCTCGATCTCGAGGACAGTGCCCTCGACGAAGTGCGGGCGATCCACGGTCGCCAGCGCGATCATCTTCTTCAGCACCGGCGACCACGTCGTCGTGGTCCCACGGCCGACCTGCCGCCCGCCGCGGTAAACCGGCACGGCGGTGCGTGACGCAGTGGCGCCAACCGTCGGCGGCAGCCCGAGCTTCTCGTAGATCGACTCGACGCCCGTCCAGTCGATTTCGAGGCCGACGACCTGCCGCGACGGGCCACGCTGGTGTTCCGCGCGAAGCGCCTGCTGGCCGATGAAGCGGCCCTTGGTCAGCGAGACCAGCCGGCCGAGGCCCATTTCGTACGGCGTGTACTTCTGCGACTCGATGAGCGCCTTCTTGCTGCTGAAGAAGTCCACGTCGATGAGCAGGAGGCCCGCTTCGACGCGTGCCACGTCGAGTGCGAGCATTCCGGCCGGTTTGATGTCGAACGGCCGCCCCTGTTCCATCAACGCGTCCCACACTCTCACCGCGTCGATCGCGGGCATCCAGATCTCGTATCCAAGATCCCCGGTGTAGCCCGTCCGGGAGATGTCGACCGGGACTCCGCCGATGCTGCCGCTCGCCACGCGGAAGTACTTCAGCGCGTCGAGGGCGACGTCGGACGCCGCCCGAAGCACGCGGGCTGACGTCGGCCCCTGGAGCGCCAGCGCGGCGATCTCTTCCGACACGTCCTCCACGCTGACGCGAAGTCCGGCGGCATTCTGGCGGAACCAGCGCAGGCTCGGGTCGGCGGCGGTCCACCTGAACAGCTGTTCACCCAGGCGCGACACCGTCCCGTCGTCGATGACGTGGCCGTGCTCGTCACACCACGGCGTGTAGAACACCTGCCCCAGGGCCATCTTCGACAGATCGCGCGTGATCAGTCGATCGACCAGTCGGGCCGCATCGGGCCCCGAAACCAGGTACTTGAACAGCGGCGAGACGTCGATGAGCGCCGCGGCGTTGCGGATCGCGTTGTATTCGTGCTCGTGATGGCTCTCGTACACGCTGACCGCGTAATACCCCGACCACTCCCGGTAGTTCAGGCTCTCGCACAGGGCAAAGGTGCGGTCATGGACGGCTGTGCCAATGGGCATGGGGGGAATATAGCAAAGTCCCGCCGTAGCCTTGGCGAAGGCGGACAATTCTGAATGCTGAAGGCTGAATGCTGAAGGGAATGCTGAATGAAAGGGGCAATTCCAATGCTGAATGCCGAATGAAAGGCGTAGCCCGGACTACAATACTTCCGCATTCCAACATTCAGCATTCACTTCAGCATTCAGCACTCAGCATTCAGCATTGCCATGTCTCACTATGACGTGATCGTCATCGGCGGCGGGCACAACGGGCTCGTGAACGCCGCCTACCTGGCGCGGGCCGGGCGCAAGGTGCTGGTGCTCGAGCGGCGGCACGTCGTCGGGGGCGCCGCGGTCACGGAGGAAGTGTTCCCAGGGTTCAAGTTCTCGGTCTGCTCGTACGTCGTCTCGCTGCTGCGTCCGGAGATCATCCGCGAGCTCGACCTGCCGCGACACGGCCTCGAGATCCTCCCGCTCGACGGCACGTTCACGCCGATGCCGAACGGCGACTATCTGTGGCGGGTCAACGATCACGCGAAGACGCGGCGCGAAATCGCCCGCCACTCGAAGATCGATGCCGAGGCGTACGACGAGTACGGCAAGGCGATGGTCGACATGGGCCGGTTCGTGAAGCCCATCCTGAACATGACGCCGCCCGACCCGACGTCGCTCGATCCGCGCGGCCTGATGGATCTCCTCTCGCTCGGCCGCCGTTTCCAGGCGCTGTCGGACGCAGACAAGTACAA
Organism: uncultured Acidobacteriota bacterium; assembly: GCA_963776315.1. GTDB lineage: Bacteria > Acidobacteriota > Vicinamibacteria > Vicinamibacterales > 2-12-FULL-66-21 > DATBJJ01. The sequence continues at coordinate 509,088 of CAVZMJ010000010.1, read as the reverse complement.
CCAGATCCAGCTCATGACGATGAGCGCCGTCGACTTCCTCGACCAGTGGTTCGAGACCGACGTGCTCAAGGCCACGATGTCTGCGTCGGGGATCATCGGCACGTTCCTCGGGGTGCGCTCGCCGGGCACCGCCTACGTCCTGCTCCACCACTACATGGGCGAGATCGACGGCGCATTCCGCTCGTGGGGCTTCGCGCGCGGAGGGACCGGGGCGATCTCGAACGCGATCGCCGCGGCGGCGGCCGAAGCCGGCGTCGAGATTCGCACGGAGACGAGCGTCTCGAAAATCATCGTCAAGGACGGAGCGGCAGTCGGCGTCGTCCTCGAGAACGGCGACTACCTGACGTGCCAGGTCGTCTCGTCGAGCGTCGACCCGAACCTGACGTTCATGCACATGGTGGGGACCGAGCATCTCCCGGACGAGTTCGTGTCGGACGTCAGACGCTACAAGTTCCGCGGATCCTCCGGCAAGGTCAACCTCGCGCTCGATGCGCTGCCGGACTTCACCTGCCTGCCGGGTCCGGGCGCCCATCTGCGGGGCGCCGTGTCGATCTCGCCGAGCGTCGAGTACATGGAGCGCGCCTACGACGAGGCGAAGTACGGCCGCTACTCGCGACGGCCTTACATCGATGTCGTGATCCCGAGCCTGACCGACCCTTCGGTCGCCCCCCCAGGCAAGCACGTGATGTCGTGCTTCGTGCAATACGCTCCCTACCACCTGAAGGAGGGGACCTGGGACGAGCACCGGGACGCGTTCGGCGACACCGTCATCAACACGCTCGCCGAGCACGCGCCGAACATCAAGGACATCATTCTCCATCGTCAGGTCCTGACCCCGCTCGACCTGGAGCGCGAGTGGGGCCTCACCGAAGGCAACATCTTCCAGGGCGAGCTGACGCTCGAGCAGCTGTTCTTCCTCCGCCCCGCGCCAGGCTGGGCGCAGTATCGAACGCCGATCAAGAACCTCTATATGTGCGGCTCGGCCACACATCCCGGCGGCGGGAATCATGGGGGCACCGGGACGGAATGCGGCGAGGAGGATATTGAAGGAAGTAGGAGGTAGAAAGTAGAAGACAGCAGATAGCGCGCAGCGCCTGCGGCCCGAGCGCGGCGCGAAGTCGCCGCGCGAGAGCGAGCGGGGGTGGGGCCCCGCGAGCATTGATAAATGCAGACAGAGAGCTTGAAGTAAGAACGCTACGGTTTAATGCATCCTTCCGCCTAAAGGCGGAAGCCACACCATCGGCGAAAGACCTGAAGCTAGCAGCTGACATATGTCAGTAATCATCATCGGCGCCGGCCATAACGGCCTGACCACTGCCTTCTACCTGGCAAAGGCCGGCTTGAAGCCGCTCGTGCTCGAGCGGCGGCCGGTGGTCGGCGGCGGTGCCATCACCGGCGAGATTGCGCCGGGGTTTCGGTGCCCGACGCTCGCGCACGCGATCGGGCCGCTGCGGCCGTCGGTCGTGCGCGACATGCGGCTCGAATCCCGCGGGGTCGAGTTCATCACGCCGGAGCCGAGGCTCGTGTCGCTCTCGCTCGACGGGCGGGCGCTCGCCTTTTCGACCGACGTCGCCAGGACTGCCGAGGCCATTCGGGCATTTTCAGACGCCGACGCCGCTCAGTATCCCGAGTTCTGCACGGTGCTCGAGCGGCTCGGCGCGTTTCTCGGCGAGCTGCTCGAGACGACGCCGCCGTCGCTCGACGGTCCGGCGGTGGGCGAGTTGTGGGAGTTGCTGAAGACCGGGCGGCGCTTCCGGGCGCTCGGGCGTACCGACTCGTTCCGGCTCCTGCGATGGATGCCGATGGCCGCCGCGGATCTCGTCGCCGAGTGGTTCTCGAACGACCTCCTCCAGGCCGCCGTCGCCGCGCGCGGAATTTTTGGCGTCGCCCAGGGACCGTGGTCGGCCGGCACAGGCGCGACGTTGCTCTTGAATGCGGCCGTCGATCCCGCGCCTGGCGGCAGCAGCGTGACAGTCAAGGGTGGACCGGGCGCGCTGACACGTGCCATGGCGGACGCCGCGACGCAGGCGGGCGCCGAGATTCGGACCGACGCGTCGGTCGCCCGGATCGTGGTGCGCGATGGCCGCGCCACGGGCGTCGTGCTCGACGACGGACGGGAAATCAGCGCCCGCGCGGTCATCTCCAACGCCGACCCGAAGCGCACCCTCCTCGGCATGGTCGATCCCATCGAGCTCGACCCGAGCTTTCTCGTTCGCATTCGAAACTACCGCTGCCCGGGAACCACCGCGAAGGTCAACCTGGCCCTCAGCGCGCTGCCCGCATTCACGGGCGTGAACAGCCCATCTGAGCTCAGAGGACGCGTGCAGATTGCACCAGGCATCGACTACCTCGAGCGCGCGTTCGACGCATCGAAGTACGGCGAGATGTCCGCCGATCCATACCTCGACGTCACGGTCCCTACGCTGCACGACCCTTCGCTCGCTCCGGCCGGTGCGCACGTCCTGTCGGTCTACGTGCAGTTCGCGCCATACGCGCTCGCGGGTGGACGCTCGTGGTCCGATGCGGCCGCCAGCCTTGGGCAGAACGTCATCGGCACGTTGTCGCGATACGCGCCGGGCATCGAGCGGCTCGTCGTTCACCAGCAGGTGATCACGCCGCACGATCTCGAGTCGACCTATGGGCTGACCGGCGGTCACATCCTCCACGGTGAACCATCACTCGATCAGCTCTTCACCATGCGACCGGTCCTCGGATGCGCCCGATACCGGACGCCCATCGCCGGGCTGTACCTGTGCGGCGCGGGCACGCATCCGGGCGGCGGAATCACCGCCGGGTCGGGCCAGAACGCGTCGAGAGAGATCCTCAAGGACCTGAGGAAGTGACGAGAAGCTTCCGTCTCGGGGCTGCGCTGGCCGTGGCGGCCGCCGCGCTGTCGACCGCGGCCTGGCAACGGCCCCATTCCGGGCCCCTCGGCTTCACGCGGGCGCGCGCGGCGGCCCAGGCCGATGTCGAGCGGCGCTTTCTCGCGATGCCGTCGGCAGATCAGATACGCGACGCGCACTTGTTCCTCGCCGACCAACCCCACATGGCCGGCACCGCGCGCGACCGCGAGCTGGCGGAGTGGACTCGCGATCGCTTCCGGACCGCAGGGCTCGAAGACGTCGCCATCACGACTCACGACGTCCTCCTCCCATGGCCCGAGGAAGTCAGCGTCGAGATGATCGCGCCGCGCCCGTGGCGCGCGTCGATGCGCGAGGCGCCCATTCCTGGCGATCGGTACACCCACGGCGAACACGCGGATCCAGGCGTCCCTTTTCACGCCTACTCGGCATCCGGCGACGTCAGCGCCCCGGTGGTGTTCGCTGGAAATGGGCTGCCCCCGGATTACGACTGGCTGGCCTCCGAGGGCATCGACGTGCGCGGCAAGATCGTCCTCGTGCGCTACTCGGTGCCCTACAGCTATCGCGGGTTCAAGGCGCTCATGGCCGAGCAGCGAGGTGCTGCCGGGCTCCTCATCTACTCCGATCCCGCCGACGACGGTCACGGGAAGGGGAAGGTGTATCCCGACGGTCCATGGGGGCCGGACACCCATGTCCAGCGCGGCGGCATCGCGTACGACTTCCTGGTTCCGGGCGATCCGCTGACGCCTGGCTGGCCGTCGACGGCCGGTGCTCCGAGAGTGGCTGCCAGTGACGCGCGCGCGCTGCCGAAGATCGTCAGCGCACCACTCTCCTACGACGATGCCCGCGTGATTCTCGAATCGCTCGGCGGGCCTGAAGTGCCGCGTGGCTGGCGCGGCACGGGCGCGTTCAGCTGGCGCGCAGGACCCGGGCAAACCGTCGTGCGTCTTCGCGTGCGGACCGACAATCGCATCCGTCCCGTCTGGACCGTCACCGGGCTCATTCGAGGAAGCGAACAGCCCGATGACGTGGTGATTGTCGGAAATCACCGCGATGCCTGGGTCTACGGCGGTGTCGACCCCTCGAGCGGATCGGCGGCGCTCATCGAGCTCGCCCGAGTGCTCGGAGGAATGGCTCGCGGCGGGTGGCGGCCGCAACGATCGATTCTCTTCGCGAGCTGGGATGCGGAGGAGTTTGCGCTGACCTCGTCCACGGAGTGGGGCGAACAGCATGAGGCCTGGCTGCGCAGGAACGCCGTCGCCTACCTGAACGTCGACAGCGCCGCGTCGGGCTCGACCCTTTCGGTGACGGCCGTGCCGGCGCTGAATCAGGTGCTCGACGAAGTCGCGCGCACGGTGAAAGATCCGGTCTCTCGACTGACGCTCGCGGCGACCGCGCGGGATCGCCGGACCCGCGACGGCGGCGTGCGGCTGACCGGCACCGCCGACGACCTGATCGACAACCGGCTCGGCGGCGGATCCGACTTCACGGTCTTTCTGAACTTCATCGGTGTGCCGGTCGCGGACCTGTCATTCGACGGGCCGTACGGCGTGTATCACTCGATCTACGACAACCACGCCTGGGTGGCGACGATTGGCGACCCAGGGTTCCGCTACCACGTCGCGCTCGTGCAGTTCTGGGGCCTCGCCGCGCTCAGGCTCGCCGGCGCCGACGTCGTGCCGCTCGACTACGAGCCGTACGCGCGGCGCATCGGCGAGTTTGCCGACGACATCGAGCGGCAACTGATCCGTCACCCGAATGCCGGTACGGTCAACATCCTGGCCGAAGTCCGGAACGCTGCATCCGAGATGCGGGCCGCTGCGGTTCATTTCAATCTGCAACGGGACGCCGCCCTCCGCCAGTCGGATGGGTCGGCGTTCGAGCCGCTCAACCGGCAGATCCTCGCGGTCGAGCGCGCGCTGCTCGATCCCCAGGGCATTCCCGGACGTCCGTGGTATCGGCATCTCATCTACGCGCCCGGGTTTACGTATGCGCCGGAAGTGCTCCCGGGGGTTGCCGAAGCGGTAGACGCGGGAGATTCCGAGCGGGCGCGCGGGCAGGCAGTTCGTCTGTCGGCCGCGCTGCGACGCGCCACGGCGGCGCTCGGCCGCGCTACGGACTGAGCTCGGACCCTCCGCCCCGCGACTAGCCGGCCTTTCGTCCCACGTAAGACTTACCAAAGTCGGAACCGCAAAAAGCGAAGCAAAGCGTCAGGACTCCGTTGCGCCGCCGCAAAAAAGCTCGCATACAATAAGGGGCTCAATCGAGACGGATACGCCGATGGATGCCAGCCTAGGTACCGTCAACATACGTCCCCACGGCCCCACGCCGCTCGCGTCGTCAGGTTGACGCATGCGTGCGAGGGCGCTCGTCATCGTCGTCCTCCTGCTCTCTTACGGGGCTGTCGGCGCCCGGCAGCCCGCGGTGCGGATGGCCGTCCCGCTTCCGCTTCCTGCCGCGCAGATGGCCGACGCGCTCGAGATCCTCTCGGTCGATCGGAGCCGCTTCGTTCTCGACGTCGTGCGTGCGCTCTTCACTATGGGGATGGCCGAGGGAGACGTGCGGCAGCGCGAGAACCTTCGCGCCGCGCTCCTCGCAGCGCCCTCCTCACCTGGTGAGACCGTTCCGCTTCCGCTCGACGCCTCCATCTGGCGTGAAACGCTTCTTCAGCGGCAAGTCCCGGACAACCAGATCATCGGCGCCATTCTTTCCGATCGAAACACGGCGCTCCTGTATCACGGGCTCGCCGGCCTGGACGACGAGACGCTGGCCTGGCTCGGACCCGAGCGCGACACGCTGCGTCACCTGCTCCGTCATGCGGGTGCGTTCGCGGCGTTTGGACCGAGCGTGCGCGTGCGCGCCGGACGGGTCGTCGTCCCTGGCGGCGCGGATGCCGAGCCGATGTGGCAGGCGGTCGTCGGTGCGGACCCGGCGAGACCGTCGGCGTTCCTGCGACGGCTCTACGGCGACGAGGCAGGCCTGCTGGCCTGGTTCTACGACGCGATCGCGGGCCTCGACGCGCCGCGGCTGCGATTTGCGACGAGCGCGGCGCTGCCCACACCGGCACGCGTCGAGCGCGTGCGAGCGTTGCTCGACGTCTTCGAGCACGTCGGCAACGATTGGCAGCCGGAAAAGCAGCCGTTCAGCCGCCGTCCGTTCGACCCCGCATTGACGCTCGCCCTCATCCGAGTCAACGCGGATGGAACGCCGCCGGGACCCATCCAGCGGGGACTCTGGGAACGCGTGTTCACCGATGATGCGGGCGGGCGGCTTGCGTCCCCGCCGCGCGAGACGGCACTCGATCCGGCGCCATTCGATGCGGCCTGGCTCCTCTCGCGCATGCATCGCGTGCCGGTCGATCTCGGCCGGCGGCGGCTCGAGACGTTTCTGTTCGCGCAGCGTGTGTTCCCGGCATCCACCGCAGATTCGCTCACCGTCGGCACGTTGCGCGCCTACGGGACCTTCCCCTCGCTGATGCTCACGCTCGAGCGTGCCGGCGTGACATCGGCCGGAACCATGAGCGCGATGGCCGCGCGCGCACAGGCTCTGAACGACATCGGGGATGACCAGACGCGAGCGCTGGCGCTGTCGGCGTTCCAGGCCTCGCTTGGCATCCTCGATCGCATCATCCGATCGGGAAGCCTGTCGAGGGCGGACGCCGACGGCCTGGTCGGCAGGCTGGCGATGATCGACCAGTCCACTCGAGGTTACGGCTCGAGAATCGCCGGATGGATCCAGAAGGATCTGCTGGCGAAACTGCCCGAAGTCAACGGTGAGTCGCTCGACGCGCTCGAGGACGCTCTGCTGGCGGGAATGGCTGGCGTGCGCGCGAGCGACGCGCGCGATCGGATCGTCGAGTGGGAAGGGCGCCGCTATCGGGTCAACGCGGCACGCGCGGAAGAATTGCGTCTGCACCGTGTGCGACAGCGACAGGGCGGGGCGACGCTTCAGGCCGCGCTGCAGAGTGCGCAACAGGTTCAGAAGCCGGGCGGCGATCGCGTGCTGGTCAATACGTTGACGTCCATCCTGTACGCCGCCTACCTGGGCGATCCGCAGGGCCCGGCGCTCGCCGCCGGCAACGTCGCCCTCCGGCACGATATCGGCGCCAGCGGGGTGTTGGGGCCGCGCGCCGCGTGGCGGCTGCCCACCGAAGGGCACTCGGGCAAGGGCTGGCGGGTGAGTGGCTCGCTGCTCGGGCTCGACGTCGCGCTCGCCCGGATGTCGTTGCGGCGGCTCGACTCGAACGTCATGCCTCCCGAGCCGAGGATGGTTTCGTCCGAGCGGCAGACGGCGGCGCTGACGGTCTCGCTGCTCAACCCTCAGACGCTGAGCGACGCCGCACGCGACGAGATCGCCGCCGCACTGGCGCGAGGCCGGGCGCGGCTGGATTCCCTCGACGGCCCCGCGAGCACCGAGGCCGACGTCGAAGCGATCGCTCGAGATGCGGGCCTGAGCGCGTGGCGGCGCGAGGCGCTGCGCTGGACGCTCGCCCACGACGGCGCACAACGCTCCACGCAGTTGTCGGTCGTCGAGTTGATGTGGCTGGGACGGCCGCGCACGTCGGCGGCGGTCTCGCTCGATGGCTGGGGCGCGGCCGTGTTGCCGATGGGTGGGTGCGTGTGCCTCGCGATGCCGGGCGCTCAACCGTGGGAGATTCTGAGCGGCAGGCCCTCGCAGGGCCTCCTGGCCACACGTGGCGCCGACGTCTCGATCATCGTCGCCGACACGCTGGCGGCGCTCGATCTGCCCGCGCAGATAGCGCCGGGCGTGATCGCATACGCGATGCAGGAAGTCATCGATCAGGCGCGACCCGCGCATTTCGACGATTGGTCCGGATTCAGCCACGCTGCGAGCGCGCTCACCCGCGACAGCCTCGTCGACTATATCGCGGCGCAGACGGCGGGGGGGCCGCTCCTCCCGGCGACGTCATCAGAAGACCGTCAACCCTGAGTACCCACGCCGATGCCGCACCGTCTGCTGCTCGTAACGCTCGCGGTCGTAGCTGGCGCGGCCGTGTCGGCGCAGCCGCCGGCATTCACCGTGCGCATCACGTCCCCCGTGGACAACGAGTTCCTGAGCGGGCAGGTCAAGATGGTCGCTGTGGTCGAACCGGCTACGGCGGTCAAGGAAATCAAGGAGGTCGTCTTCTTCGCGGACGCCCGCAAAATCTGCACCCTGACACGTTTTCCGTTCGAGTGTGACTGGGACGCCGGCGAGCGCGTCGTCGAGCATACGGTCCGCGTCACGGTGGAGCACGTGAAGGGAGGGCGGGTCGCCACGAGCGTGCACACCAAGGGCGTGAAGTTCAGTGAGGCGGTGGACGTCGACGTGGTGCAGTTCACGGCCGTCGTCACCGACACCGACGGCCGGTTCGTCAAAGGGTTGAAGCCGGAGGACTTCAAAGTCTACGACAACAACCGGCCGCAGAAGATCACCAGCTTCGAGTCCGAGAACATCTCGCTCGAAATGGTCGTGGCGCTCGACGTGAGCTCCAGCATGCGCGCAGCGCTGCCAAGCGTGAAGGCGGCCGCCAAGCGTTTCCTCGCCGGCCTCCGGCCCCGCGATCAGGTCACGCTGCTCGGCTTCAACGACAACGTCTTCACACTCGCACAGCGAACCCGCGACCAGGCCGCCCGCGTCAAGGCCATCGATCTGATGCGCGCGTGGGGCGGCACGGCGCTCTACGACGTCGTCCTCAACGGGCTCAACCTGCTGAGCCGTCACCCAGGGCGACGGTCGATGCTGCTCTTCAGCGACGGCGACGACCAGTCCAGTCACGCGACGCTCGAGGCGGCGATCGCCCGGGCGGAGAGCAGCGACGCGACAATCTACGTGATCGGACAGGGCCGTGCCATCCGCGCGTTCGAGCTCCAGTCGGTGCTGAAGAAGTTCGCCACCATCAGCGGCGGACGCGCGTTCTTCACCGAGGATGTGAGCCGTCTCGACCGGTTCTTCGAAGAAGTCCTCGAGGACCTCAGCAACCAGTACCTGATCTCCTTCTCGTACCCCGATGACGAACGCGACGGTCAGTGGCACGCGATTCGAGTCGAGGTCGGCGACGGCAAGTACCATGTGCGGGCCAGGGAGGGCTACCGGCTGTCGAAGAATTGAGCCGATACTCGCTGCTGGCTGCTCGCTGCTCGCCGAAGCTGAGGGCTACTGGTTGGCAACCGCGAGCCGCCAGCTGCGAGCAAGGACCTGAATGAAGTCTGAGACACGCATCGTCGGGCTCACCACACTGATGGCGACGTGCGCCCTGACGGTGACCCTCGCCCAGGATGCGCCGCAGCAGCCTGCGGCGCCTGTGCGTCTCGCCATCGACGTCGTACCCGTCGACGTCAGCATCATCGACAACGGACGGCCGGTGACCGGACTCGCGGCGAAGGACTTCGCCGTCGACGTCGACGGTCGCTCGCGCCGCATCGTGTCCACGCAGTGGGTGTCGGCCGTACGCGATGCCGCGCCGCCCACGGCGTCACAGTCGACGTACAGCTCCAACGCTGGCGGCGGCGGACGGCTGATCATGTTCGTCGTCGATCGCGGAAACATCGCGCCCGGTCGCGGCCGGCAGGTGATGGAGGCGGCGAGCCGCTTTCTCTCGCGGCTGTCGCCGGCCGATCGCGTCGGACTCATCGCGTTCCCGGGGGCGGGCCCCTCGATCGACTTTACTTCGAACCACGCCGTCGTCCAGAGTGCGCTGCCGGGCCTGACCGGGCTGACCGACACGTTTCCGACGTCGTATCGCATCGGCGCCTCGGAGGCCGTGGCGATCGTGCAGGGTGACCGCACCGCGCTCAACGTCGTCGTGCAGCGCGAATGTGCAAGCGCGCCCAGCGTCGAGGAACGCGACCTCTGCATGAGGCAGGTCGTGACCGATGCCAACGGCATCTACAGCGGGGTCAGCGAGCGGACACAAACAGCGCTGACGACCCTGCGCGCGATCGTCGAACGGCTGTCGCAGACGACCACCCCCAAGACCATCGTCTACATTTCGGAGGGCCTCGTTCTCGAACGGCCTGGCGACGGCGCCTGGCTGGGCCCGGTTGCGGCGCGCGGGCAGGTGACCATCTATGCCCTACAACTGGAGGTGTTCGGCTCCGACGCATCGACGGCGCGGGAGCCGGTGACGGCCGGGCGCGACCGGGCGCTCGCGCTCGAAGGCTTGGGCGTCCTCGCCGGTTCGACGCGCGGAACGGTCCTCCCGGTGGTCGGCAGCGCCGACAATGTCTTCGATCGCCTCGCTCTCGAGCTGTCCGGCTACTACCTGCTGGGCTTCGAACCCGAGTCCGGCGATCGAGACGGCAAGCCGCACAAGATCAAGGTGGGCGTACCGGGCCGCTCGGGCGTGGACGTCCGGGCCCGCAGCCAGTTCTCGATCGACCCGCCGGCCAACCGGACCGACGATGAGATCCTCAAGGAAACACTACAGGCGCCGATGCTCGCGACTGACATTGGTTTGAAGCTCGCGACTTACACGCTGCAAGATCCCGCGAGCGACAAGCTTCGCATCCTGATGGCTGCCGATATCGATCGCTCCAGCAATCCCGACGACCGGCTCGCGCTGGCCTACAGTCTCGTCGACGACAAGGGGCGGGTGATCGACAGCCAAATCGATCGCGAGGTCAAGACGCCCGTTTCGCCCGACACGTCGATCCAGCGGTACTCGGGGTTCATCCTCAGCGACACCAGCGGCACGCACACGCTGAAGATCGCCGTCGTCGACGAACGCGGCCGGCGCGGGAGCGTCGAGCGCTCGTTCCGTGCGGGATTGACGCCGGTTGGCGAGATTCGCGCCACTGACCTGCTCATCGCCGACGACAGGACCGCCTCGGGGAGTGCGGCGCCGGTCGTCGGGGGCGAATTCACGTCTGGCATGGTCAGCAGCTACATCGAGCTGTACGCCGACGCGGCGGACGTGCTGAAGAACACCACGGTGATGTTCGAGGTCGCGCAGGATGCGCAGGCGCGCGCGCTCGACGGCGCAGCTGGGCGCGTGCAGCCGTCGAGCGCCGACTCGCCGAATCGTCGAACGCTCGAAGGGTCCATCCCGGTTGCGCTTCTGCCTCCCGGCGACTACGTCGCGCGCGCCGTCGTCACCACCGACGGCAGGAAGGTTGGGCAGGTCACGCGCCCGTTTCGCGTCGGACGCATGGTCACGGCCGCCAAAGCGAAGCCGCCGACCGGCTCGCGAAGCGTGGTGAGCAGGTCGGCCGCCATTCCCCTCGCGTCCCGCACCGAGCGCTTCGATCGCGCGTCGGTGCTCACGCCGCAAGTCGTCGGCTTCTTCGTGGAGAGGCTGAACGTCGGAGGGCGGGGCGAGGCCAACCCGGAGCCGGTCGTCGAGCACGCGCGCGCGGGCCGCTTCGACGAAGCCGTCAAGGCACTGAGCACCGGCGCATCGTCGGTGCCCGTCGCTTTCCTGAGCGGGCTGGCGTTGTACTCGAGGGGTGAGCTCGAACCCGCCGCCGCCAGATTTCGCGAGGCGCTGCGCCTCGACTCGGAGTTCTTCCCGGCGGCGTTCTACCTCGGATCCTGCTACGCGGCCGGCGGGCGCGATCAGGACGCCGTCGGCGCGTGGCAGCTTGCGCTCGTCACCGAGAGCGACGCGCCGTTCATCTTCACGCTCCTCGGCGACGCGCTGCTGCGGCTGCGCGAGGTCGATCACGCGCTCGAGATTCTCAATGACGCCGCCGCGCAGTGGCCCGACAACGATGAAGTACAGGTTCGGATCGGCGCCGCCCTCGCGATGTCAGGCAAGCGCGCCGACGCGCTCACGAAGCTCGAGCCATACCTCGACGCGCACCCCGACGATCAGGAGCGTCACTTCTTCGCGCTCCGCATGCTCCACGAAGCGCGCGCGGACCGTAAGCCCATCAGATCGACCAACGAGGACCGGGCGCTTTTCACCAAATGGGCAGCCGCCTACGCCGCCGCGAAAGGCCCGCAGCAAGCCATGGTCGAGCAGTGGCAGCGGGCCATGGCTAAGTAGCTGAGCTGCTTCGAGATCCGCCGGCCCAGCGGCTGTCGTGCCGGCCTGGCTTCAACCCCTGTCCCGCCCGCCCGGTCTAACGACTACACGCGCCCCCGGGGGTCAGAGCGTGATTCTCAACATCGGTGCCGGTAGCGGAAAAATCAAGGTCTGACCCGGGTCACGTACATGAATGGAGAGGTCGCTCATGCGTGCATTCACACGGTTCGTCCACATCATCACGGTTGCCGGTCTCGCGATGACCGTGGCCGGACAAGCCGCGCAGGTCAAATCAGCGATCCCCCAGAAGCCTGACGACCGGACGATCGTGCACGTCTTGAACAGGCTGGGCTTTGGCGCCGCGCCTGGCGGCGTCGAGCGCGTGCACACAATCGGGTTGGGGGCGTACATCGACCAGCAGCTCCAGCCGGAGCGGATCGGCGACGCCGGCATGGCGTCGAGACTGGCCGCCTTCGAAACGCTCTCGAAGAGCACCGAGGAGATGGCGCGACAGTACTACGCGCCGGCGCAGATGGCCCGGCGCGAGCTGCAGCGGCAACAGGCCGCGCAGGATCCAGCCTCAGCCGATCCGGCCATGGCTGCGCCGCCGCAGGACGATGCCGCTCGACGAGCGGCGATGAGAGAAATGATGACACCGGAGCAGGCCGAGGCCGTTCGCATGGAACGGCAGGCGCTGACCGAGCTGATGCAGGCGAAGGTCCTCCGCGCTGCCTACAGCGATCGCCAGCTCGAAGAAGTGATGGTGGATTTCTGGTTCAACCACTTCAACGTGTTCTCGGGGAAAGGTCAGGTCCGGGTTTACCTCAACGAGTACGAGCGTGACGCCATCAGGCCGCACGTGCTCGGGACATTTCGCGAGCTGTTGCAGGCCACAGCCGAAAGCCCGGCAATGCTCTTCTATCTCGACAACTGGCAGAGCTCAGCGCCCGAGGGTGCGCCAACAGCCGCTGCCCGCCAGTCGAATGGTCGAATGAATCCTCGCAACCCGAACCGGATGCCGGGCCGGGCCGGCACGACGAATCGCCCCGGTCAGATCCCACGGCAGCGCACGCTCGCCGACCTCCCTCCGGGCGCGCAGAACCGGCGCGCCGGCCTCAACGAGAACTACGCGCGCGAGCTGATGGAGCTGCACACGCTTGGCGTCGAAGGCGGCTACACGCAGAAGGACGTGCAGGAGGTCGCGCGCGCGTTCACCGGCTGGACGATCGCGAATCCACGTCAGGGCGGCGGATTCAGATTCGAGCCGCGGATGCACGACGATGGCGAGAAGATCGTCCTGGGACACAAGATCAAGCCGGGCGGCGGAAAGAAGGACGGTGATCTCGTCCTCGACCTGCTCGCGACGCATCCGTCGACCGCGCAGTTTGTCGCCACCAAGCTCGCGCGGCGCTTCGTCGCCGACGATCCTCCGAAGGCGCTCGTCGATCGCGCGGCACGCCGCTTCCACGAGACCGGCGGCAACATCCGCGAGGTCGTGAGGACCATCGTCACCTCGCCGGAGTTCTTCGCGCCGGATGCCTACCGCGCGAAGGTCAAAACACCCTTCGAGTTCGTCGTCAGCGCCGTGCGCGCGACCGGCACCGACATGAGCAATGCCCTGCCGCTCGTGATGGCGGTCCGCAACCTGGGCATGCCGCTCTATGGCTGCCAGCCGCCGACCGGCTACTCCGACAAGGCCGAGGCCTGGGTCAACTCCGGAGCGCTCCTCAACCGCATGAACTTCGCGGTGTCGCTGACCGCCTCGAGGCAGGAGCGCGGAGCCGGGGTGCGGCCACTGCAGGCCCGGGGCGGTGCCTCTTCGTCCATCACAAGCGAGGCGCTCGTGGCGTCGGCCCTGGCGGGCGAACTATCGGAGACGACGGCCGCGACGGTGGCGAAGGCGACAACGACGTCACAGGCGCTGGCCCTGGTGCTGGGCTCGCCGGAATTCCAGAGAAGGTAGGACGCCATGACTTCGAGACGCGTGTTCCTCAAAGACGGCGCGCTGGCGCTCGTGAGCCTCGGCTTCGCGCCGCAGTTCCTCGCCCGGACGGTTGCCGAGGCGGCGCCCAAGCGCAAGGTGCTGGTGACGATCTTCCAGCGCGGCGCCGTCGACGGCCTGAACATGATCGTACCGTTCGGCGAGCGCGACTACTACGCGTCGCGGCCGAGCATCGCGATTGCGCGGCCAGGCACGGCGGCGGATGCCGCGCTCGATCTCGACGGGTTCTTCGGCTTGCACCCGCGGCTCGCGCCGCTCAAGCCGCTCTACGACGCCCGGCAGCTCGCGATCGTGCACGCGTGCGGATCGCCAGACGGCACGCGCTCGCACTTCGACGCCCAGGACTACATGGAAACCGCGACGCCGGGAATCAAGAGCACCGAGGCCGGCTGGCTGAATCGCTATCTGCACGCGAAAGAGCACGAGAAGGCCACGCCGTTCCGCGCCGTCGCGATGGCATCGCAGCTGCCGCGGTCGCTTCAGGGCCTCGAGCCGGCGCTCGCGATCGGGCAGATTGGCCAGTTCGGCATCCGCGCCGGTCAGGCGACCGACATGGTGCAGGCGTCGTTCGAAGCCGAGTATGCCGCGGCCGCGGGCAGCGTCCTCAACCGCACCGGCCGTGAAGCGTTCGACGCGGTGAAGATGCTGAAGGATGCCGACCCGTCCAAATACGCTCCGGAGAACGGAGCGCAGTACCCGCGGACCCGTACGGCGACGCGCTGAAGCAGATCGCCCAGCTCATCAAAGCGGATGTCGGCCTTGAGATCGCGTTCGCCGAGACCGGCAACTGGGATCACCACGCGCAGGAGGGAGCGGCCGTCGGCCAGCTCGCCAATCGCCTTGCGGACTTCGCCGGCGGCATCGCCGCGCTCGTGCGGGATCTCGGCGATCGGATGAGTGACGTCCTCATCCTGACGATGTCGGAGTTCGGCCGCACGGTGGCGGAGAACGGCAACCGTGGGACCGATCACGGGCACGGAAACGCGATGATGGTCATCGGCGGCGGCGTGCGCGGCGGCAAGGTCTACGGCAAGTGGCCCGGCCTGGCGCGCGAGCAGCGCTATGAAGGGCGGGACCTCGCTGTCACAACCGATTTCCGGACGGTGTTTGCCGACGTGGCCGCCGGTCACCTCGGCCTGACCAACACGAAGCATGTGTTCCCGGGCTTCAACGGGCCGGTGGCGATCGGAGCGCTGGGGTAGGTTCAGGGTTCAAGGTTCAAGGTTCAGGGTTCAAGGTTCTCTGAGGAGCTCGATGCTCACACAGGATCAGCCTGCGTTGTCTGAACTGAACCTTGAACCCTGAACCTTCTGATCCCTGATCCCCGATCCCTGGATCAGCTAAACTGCGGCCGTGAACCTCCGCGATCTCCGTACCCCCTCGGTGCTCATCGACAAGACGCGCCTCGAGCAGAACGTCGACCGCATGCAGGCGGCGGCGAACACTACGGGCATCGGCCTCAGGCCGCATGCAAAGACGCACAAATCGCCGGACCTCGCGCGGGTACAGATTGCGCGGGGTGCGGCCGGCATCTGCTGCGCGAAGCTCGGCGAGGCCGAAGTCTTTGCGGCGGCCGGCATCGACGACATCCGGCTTCCCTACCCGATCAACCCGGCCAACGCCGACCGCGTCCTCAAGCTGCTCGATCGCACCCGGCTCTCGTTCATCGTGGACGACATCGATGTCGCCCGGAGCTGGTCGGGCTTCATGCGCGTGAACCAGCGCGAGGTCGACGTGCTGGTGAAGGTGGACGTCGGCTTCCATCGCTGCGGCATCAATCCAGAGAGCCGCGGCGCCGCCGAGCTCGTTGCGCGCGTGGCCGAGCTACCCGGGCTTCGGTTCCGCGGGCTCCTCAGTCACGCCGGTCACGGTTACGGCGCCGGATCGGAGAGCGAGATCGCGGCGATTGCGGCGAGCGAAGCCCAGACGCTCGCGCGGCTCGCGGGTGAAGTCGAGCGGCTCGGGCCGCGCGTCGAAGAGATCAGCGTCGGCGCCACGCCGACGGCGCGATTCAGCCTGCAGCAGAAGGGCATCACCGAGCTGCGCCCGGGTAATTACATCTACTTCGATCGTACGCAGGTGGCGCTCGGCGCGGCGACATGGAACGACTGCGCGCTGACCGTCCTTGCGCGAGTCGTCAGCAGGCCGGCCGCGGATCGCCTCATCCTCGACAGCGGAAGCAAGACGCTGTCGAACGATCAGGCGCGCGGCTTCGTGCCCTGTCCGGGCTTCGGGGTCGTCTTCGCCGGTCTGGACACGCCGCGGCCGGACGAAGCGCTGCTCGTCGAGCGGCTGTCGGAAGAACACGCGACCGTGCGCGTCCTCGGTGCGGGATGCAGCCTCAAACCTGGCGATCTCGTGCGCGTGCTGCCCAATCACGCGTGCGTCGTATCGAATCTCGTCGATTCGGTCTGGCTCGTGAACGGAGACACCGTCCTCGACGAGCTGCCGGTTGCCGCGCGGGGCCGGATCGCGTAGAGCCACGGACGACACGGTCAACACAGACAGAGCGACTGAGGTAGAATACCTGCCGCATGTCGAAAGAGCTGCCAGGCGAAGCCCTCGGACTCGTCGAGACCCGCGGGCTCGTGGGGATGATCGAGGCGGCTGACGCGATGGTCAAGGCCGCCAACGTAGTGTTCGTCGGCTGGCAGAAGGTGGATGCCGGACTGGTGACGGCGATCGTGCGAGGCGATGTCGCGTCGGTCAAGGCCGCGACCGACGCCGGCGCCGCCGCCGCGCGCCGCGTCGGCGAGCTCGTCGGCGTTCACGTCATCCCGCGTCCCGCCGACGGTCTCGACAAGATCTTTCCAATCGGCTGAGACATCTTCGTCCGGCTGAAGCCGGACACTACGACTGTCCCTTCGCTCTACCCTTTTTCTTCTTCCCTGCTCTCTTCTTTCGCCCCCGTACCGCGTGAGCCTTGGACGCCAGCTCGCGCCACTCCGGTTCGGGTCCGATGACCAGGAGCGGCTGCTCGGGATCGCGCAGCAGGTTGTAGAACTGGCCCTTCGCCGTGCGGGCGTAGACCTCTCGGCCGTCGGTCAGCAGCGTGAGCGACCCTGCCCCGCCGATCGCATCAAAGAGTCTGATGCCGAACCGTGACCGGAGAGTCTCGAGCAGGATCCGTATGCGCGCGACGGTCATGCCCTGTCGCCGCAGATCGGCAAGCACCATGAGCTCGAGCAGGTCGACCGGTGTATAGCGACGCTCAGTGAAGCCGCCCGCAGCCGTGGGCTTGGGCGCCACTGCAGACAGGAACAGGCGCCGCTCGTCCCACCACTGAAGCTGGCGCGCCGAAAGCCCCGTCAGCGCCGCGACCTCCCTCGCGCTGTAGCTGTTTTTGAGCTGCATCAGAATTGGGCTCAGGGCTCAAGGCTCAAGGCTCAGGGAAGAGCATTCAGATTCTAATCGCACGATTGAGATCTCAATGCTCTTCCTTGAGCCTTGAGCCTTGAGCCCTGAGCCTACCGTCCTCCCATCATCGCCGCCAGGTCGCTCGCCTTGGCGGCGCCAGCAAAGTCCTTGTCCGTCAAGCCGCCCTCGCTGTGCGTCGTGTAGGTGAGCGTGACCCGCTTGTAGTTGATAAGGATATCGGGGTGATGGTCGGCCGCCTCGGCGTCGAAGCCCAGCCGGACGACAAACGCCAGTGCGTCCGGAAAGCCCCCGAACGTGAATGTCCTGGCAATCGAGGCCCCGTCGAGCTCCCAGCCGGCCAGCGCCTTGAGGCGTTGCTGCGCCTCCGGTTCGCCAATCGTCGCGCTGTGTCCCATGGGCGGAAGCATACCAAGGTGGCTGGCACCTTCGCGGCAAAGGTGTCAGCCACCTGATTCAAGAGCGGCTGCCAGTGGAACCCGAACTGGTGTTCTGGCGTCTAACGGTGTTAGACTACTGAACGCTGTTCAATGCTTCACTTTTGGGGGATTTTTGGGAGTCAAGGAACGTCAGGGGCGGGAGCGGGAGGCGGTTTCGCGCTCCATTCTGGATGCGGCTCGAGACCTGTTCGTCGCCGAGGGCTATCACAACGTATCCATACGCAAGATTGCCGAGCGGATCGAATACAGCCCGGCGGCGATCTACAGCTATTTCCCGAGCAAGGACGACATCTTCTTCGCTCTGGCCGAAGAGGGGTTCCGAATCCTGTTCACGCCGCCCGAGCGGAGGGCGGACGAAGTCGACGCCGACCTGCTCAAGGCGATCCGGCAAGCGTTCTGGCGGGTCTATGAATTCAGCAAGTCGCATCCGGAGTATTTCGCTCTGATGTTCCTCGATCGTACGGTCCCCCAGATCAGCCGGGACTGGGAGCGGTTCGAGTTCGTGCGTGACGGAAAGGCGCAGCTCGGAGCCGGTATCCAGCGCGCCATCGATGCGGGTCTCTTTCCGGCCGGCACCCACGCGCACGCAGTCTTCCGCATCCTCGTCGCCGCAACGACGGGCGCAGCGGTCGCCCGCCTCTGCGGACGTGTGGCCCAGGGCGAAGACTCGGACGCGCTCGCCCGCGACACGCTCGAAGCGGCGTTGACGGGCCTACGCGCCGGGTTTCCCACGACATTCATTCCAACAGACTGTGCACAGTCATTGTCCGAAGCAACTGAGTGAGGCAGGTATGACACGTCGGCGTTTCGATCTTTTCGTTCCGGGCATTGCCCTCATCCTCTCCGGGTCCCTGCTGACGGGTGGCTGCTCCACGGCGGAGACCGCCACGGAAGCCAGCAAGGCGCCGGAACCGCTGGCCATTTCGACCGCTGTGGTCGAGAGCCGGTCGATCGATCGATATCTGCGCGTGACGGGCTCGCTCAGGGCTGACGCGCAGGCGGAAGTCAGCGCGGAAACCGCAGGCCGCGTGATCGAGACACCCGTCGAGCGAGGCACGCGCGTCGCCGAGGGCGCGCTCCTGGTTCGCATCTCCCCGTCGGAGACGGCTGCGCAGCTGCAGGAGGCCGAGGCGAACGCGGCGCAGATCGAGGCAAAGCTCGGGCTCGCGGGGGGCCAGCCGTTCGATCGCATGAAGGTCCCGGACGTGATGAACGCCAAGGCGTCGCTCGATCTCGCCGAGGCGGAGTACAACCGCATGCGGTCGCTCGTCGATCAGAAGGTCATCTCGCAGAGCGAGTTCGATCAGCGTCGCACGCAGCTCGAGGCCGCGCGGCAGAAGTATCAGTCCGAGCAGAACCTGGCCGATCAGTCGTATCGCTCGCTCGAAGGCGCACGCGCCCGCGTGGCGCTCGCCCGCAAGGCCGTGTCCGATACGTCGGTCCGAGCGCCGTTGACTGGACTCGTGGCCGAGCGTCTCGTGAGCGTCGGCGACTACGTCACCCGGGGGGCGCGCGTCGCCACGGTCGTGCGGATCGATCCGCTGCGCGTCGAGCTGACAGTGCCCGAGCAGCATGTGTCGCTCGTCAAGGTCGGGCAGCAGGTGCGGCTCACCGTCGACGCCTATCCCGGGCAGGAGTTCGCCGCTACGGTGAAGTTCGTATCCCCGTCGCTGCGGACGGATCAGCGCGCGCTGACGGTCGAAGCCATTGCGGCGAACGGCGACGCGCGGCTGAAGCCGGGCTTCTTCGCCACCGCGCTCGTTCGTCAGCCCGACGCGGCCCCGGCGCTGCTCGTGCCCGCCACGGCGGTCGAAACGGTCGCCGGCACGAGTCGCGTGTACGCCGTGAAGGACAATCGCATCGAGGAGCGGATCGTGACCCTCGGCGAAAAGCTCGACGCGCAGATCGAGATCACGTCCGGCGTCGCGAAGGGCGACGTCATCGCCACCGAACCGAAGGGCCGCCTCTCGGATGGCCAGCAGGTCAAGACCCGGTAAGACCATTCACTTTGATCGGCGCCTTCTATCCGTGCCTTCCATCCGTGCCTTCTTTGTGAGATCAAGTCATGCAGTGGCTCGCTTCCATTTCCGTCCGCCGTCCGGTCTTTGCGACGGTCATCACGCTCTCGCTGACGGTCGTCGGCGCGTTCGCCTTTACGCAGCTGGGACTCGACCGCTTCCCGAAGGTCGACTTCCCCACGGTCGTCGTCACGACCCGGCTGCCGGGCGCCGCACCCGAAGAGGTCGAAACCGAGGTGACCGACAAGATCGAGGAGGCCGTCAACACGATCAGCGGCATCGACGAGCTGCGCTCGAACTCGTCTGAGGGCGTCTCCCAGGTCATCATCGCGTTCCTCCTCGAGAAAGACGGCGACATCGCCGCCCAGGAAGTGCGCGACCGCGTCAACCGCGTGCTGCCGCTCCTGCCGCGCACGATCGACCAGCCGACGGTCGAGAAGTTCGACCCCGACGCAGCGCCGGTGATGACGCTCTCGGTCTCGGCGACGACGCCGATTCGCGACATCACCGAGTACGCCGACAAGACGCTCCGCCGCCAGCTCGAAAGCGTCAGCGGCGTCGGTCAGGTCGTCGTCGTGGGCGGCCGCGCCGCGACAGATCAACATCCTCATCGACGCCGACCGTCTGCGCGCGCAGAACCTCACCGTCACCGACGTTTCGCGCGCCATTCAGACGCAGAACGCCGAAATTCCCGGCGGCCGCGTCGAGCAGGGCGCAACGGCGATGACGCTCCGGACGCGCGGCCGCGTCGACTCGGTCGCGAAGTTCGGCGACATCGTCGTCCGCCAGCGCGACGGCCATCAGGTGCTCCTGCGCGACGTTGCGACGGTCGAGGACGGGATGGCCGAGCCGGAGACCACGGCAAACCTGAACGGCGAGCCGGGCGTCATGCTGACCGTGCGCCGCCAGTCGGGCACGAACACGGTCCAGGTCGTCGACGCGGTCAAGGAGCGGCTCGCCGAAGTCTCGGCGCTCGCGCCAGCCGGCTACCAGATTCGCGTCGTGCGCGACCTCTCGGAGTTCATCAAGGCGTCGATCCACAGCGTCGAGGAGCACCTCATCGTGGGGTCCATCCTCGCCGCGGCGGTCGTGCTGGTCTTCCTGTGGAACTGGCGCTCGACCATCATCGCGGCGATCGCCATCCCGACGTCGATCATCGCGACCTTCGGCCTGATCTGGTACCAGGGCTTCACGCTGAACTCGATGACCATGCTCGCCCTCACGCTCGCCGTCGGCATCGTCATCGACGATGCGATCGTGGTGCTGGAGAACATCTATCGGTTCGTCGAGGAGAAGGGGCGCCCGCCGATGCAGGCGGCCGTCGAGGCGACGCGGGAGATCGGCCTCGCCGTCCTCGCGACCACGCTGTCGCTCGTCGCGATCTTCGTGCCGGTCGGCTTCATGGGCGGCATCGTCGGCCGGTTCATGACGAGCTTCGGGTTCACGATGTCGTTTGCGATCCTCGTCTCGCTCGTCGTCAGCTTCACGCTGACGCCGATGCTGGCGGCGCGCTGGATCAAGATGAAGCCCAGGCACGAGGATGCCGAGGGGCACGTCGTGTCGGAGAAGACGTCACGGGAATCGCGGTTCTTTGGCGCGCTCGATTCCCGCTACGCGTCGATTCTGCAATGGTCGCTCGCGCATCGCGCGGTCATCGCAGGCATCGCCGTGCTCGTGCTGCTCAGCAGCGTCCCGCTGTTCATGCTCGCCAACAAGAACTTCCTGCCCGAACGACGACCAGTCGGAGTTCGAGGTCGGTGCTGCGCGCGCCCGAGGGAACGAGCCTCGAGGCCACCGAGATCATCGCCAACCGGATCGCGAGCCGCATCCAGCGGCTGCCAGGGGTCAGCTACACGCTCGTGTCGGTGGCTGACGATCCCGCGCGGACGCGGAACTCTCGGCACGATCTACGTGAGGCTGACGCCGGTCGACGAGCGCGACCGGACCAGTTCGAGCTGATGAACGTCGTGCGAAGCGAGATCCTCCCGGCGGTTGGCGTGCCGAACCTGCGCACCGGCGTGCAGACCGGTGGCGACGATCGGCGGTGGCGGCAACCAGAACGCGGAGATTCAGTTCACGATCAGCGGCCCCGACCTGAAGCGGCTCGAGCAGTATGCCGGCGCGGTGATGACGGAGGCGAAGAAGGAGCCGGGCGTCGTCGACCTGGATACGTCGCTCAACGTCGGGAAGCCCGAGCTGTCGGTGGAGCTCGACCGGCTCAAGGCCTCCGACCTCGGAGTGCAGATGTCCGATGCCGCGGACGCGCTGCGTCTGCTCGTCGGGGGCGACCAGATTACGACTTACAACGAAGGCGGTGAGCAGTACGAGGTCCACATCCGCGCCGTCGAAGGCAATCGTCAGACGGCGGCGGCCATCGGACAGCTGACGGTCCCGTCGACGACGGTCGGCAGCGTGCCACTCAATAACATCGCACGGCTGACGCCCGGGACGGCGCCGTCCGAGATCAACCGCCTCAACCGTCAGCGGCAGGTGACCGTATTCGCGGGGCTGCTCCAGGGCTTTTCGCAGGTCCCGGCCATGGATGCGATGACACGCGCCGCCGAGGGCATCAACATGGGACCCGGCTACAGCACGCGGTTCGCGGGACGTTCCCGCGAGCTCGGCCGCGCGGCGCAGAACTTCCTGCTCGCGTTCGGCCTCTCGCTGGTCTTCATGTATCTGATACTGGCGGCGCAATTCGAGTCGTGGCTGCACCCGATCACGATCCTGCTCTCGTTGCCGCTGACGCTCCCGTTTGCGCTGCTGTCCATCATCATCACGCGCCAGTCGCTCAACATCTTCTCGGCGCTGGGCCTGCTGGTGCTCTTCGGCGTCGTCAAGAAGAATTCGATCCTGCAGATCGACCATGCGAACCAGCTGCGCGAACGCGGGATGGAGCGCGACGCGGCGGTCCTCCAGGCGAGCCGCGACAGACTGCGGCCGATCCTGATGACGACGCTGGCGTTTGTCGCGGGCATGATCCCGCTCGTGTTGTCGAGCGGCGTCGGGTCGGCGACCAACCGCGCGATCGGATTCGTGATCATCGGAGGTCAATCGCTCGTGCTGCTGCTCACGCTCGTTGCCACACCCGTCGCCTACTCCTTGTTTGACGACCTGTCGAAGGTCAGGTTCTGGCGTTGGCGGCGCGTCGCCGCGCCGGTGACCGCCAGTCTGCTGGCGCTGATGTGCGCGCTCTGGCCCTCTTCCGTGGGTGCGCAGACAACGGGCACGCCTCAGCCGACTGGGACGGGTCAGACGCCTGCCGGCATCCTGAACGCGCCCGCCACGCTTCAACCATCGGGAACCGTCGTCCGGCTGACGAAGGAACTGGCCATCGAGATGGCGATCCAGAACAACCCGGAGCTCGCCGTCAGCCGCTTCGACCCGGCGATTGGAGACGCGCAGGTCGCTGCCGCGCGTGGGGCGTTCATGCCGACTCTGCAGTCGGGCGTGCTGCGCAACAACCAGCAGCAGCCGGGGACGAATCTGTTCGCGGGCGATCAGGGCATCCAGAGCGACCTCTGGTCGTCGAACGTCTCGATCGGCCAGCTGCTCCCCTGGGGTGGCGGTTCGTACTCTGCCGGGCTCGACGCCGCACGCACCTCGACCGACAGCCTGCTGACGAGCCTGAATCCCGAGCTCGGCGCCGGGCTGACGCTCGGTTTCTCTCAGCCGCTGCTGCGCGATTTCAAGATCGATCCGGCGCGCGCGCAGCTCGACGTCAGCCGGCGCAACCGGGAGATCCTCGGGAGCCGGTTCCGTGAGAGCAGCGTCAATACCAGCGCCGACGCCGAACGCGGCTACTGGGCACTGGTCGCCGCGCTGGCGCTCGTCGACGTGCAGCAGCGGGCGCTCGATCTAGCGCGCGAGCTCGAGCGCAACAATCGCGCGCGGGTGGACGTCGGACAGTCTCCGCCGCTCGATCTCGTTGCCGCGCGTGCCGAAGTCGCGCAGCGTCAGGAGAACCTGATCATCGCTCGCACGACGGCGCTGCAGGTCGAAGACACGCTGCGAACGCTCATCATCGATCCCAAGCGCGCCGACTATTGGATGGTTCGCCTGGAGCCCGCCGATCGCGTGCCGGTCGTCGGTCCGCCGCCGGACATCGATGCGGCCGTCCGCCGGGCGCTCGGCCAGCGCACCGATCTCGAGCGGGCGCGCACCGAGATTCAGATCACCGACACGACCGTCGCGTTGTCGAAGAGCCAGACCCTGCCGGACCTGCGCGTGCAGGCCAACTATTTCGGCGACGGCGCGGGGGGAAGCAGACTCATCCGCGAAGGCGGGTTCCCAGGCACGGTCGTCGGATCGGTGGAGACGAGCTTCGGGAGCGTGCTCGGACAGGTCTTCACCGGGGACTTCCCCACGTGGACGTTTGGGCTGACGTTCAGCTATCCGCTGGGCAACAGCACCGCCGAGGCGAATCTCGCCCGCGCGCGGCTCGAGCGCGACCAGGCGGCGGCGCGTCTGCGCAGCAACGAGGTCAGTGCCGTGCGCGAAGTGCGCCAGGCGGCGCTGCGTCTCGAGCAGAACCGTCAGCGGATCGAAACGACAAAGCTCGGGCGCGAGCTCGCAGAGCAGCGCCTCGATGCCGAGCAGCGGCGCTTCGAGGTCGGGATGTCGACGAGCTTTCTCGTCATCCAGGCCCAGCGCGACCTGGCCATCGCGAGTAACGGAGAGCTGCAGGCGCTGCTCGACTACCAGCTCGCCGTCATCGCGTTCGAGACGTCGCAGCAGACGTCGACGCGCATCTTGCAGTAGAACGGCGGTCGGGCGCCGGCTTCGTGGTCAGTGTCACTCGTGTTGTCCGCGATAGCGGTCCGGCGTGGTAACGGCGAGCGCGGGATCATGCCGGCCGTCGAGGATCAGGTCCGCGACAATCGTCGCCGTCAGCGGTGCGAGCAGCACGCCGTTGCGGAAGTGCCCAGTCGCGTAGACCAGACCATCGACGCTGGCCGATGGTCCGATGATCGGCAGCGAGTCAGGTGTCGCCGGACGCAGGCCCGCGCGAGCGTCCAGGAACGTCGCGCCCCACGCCTCCGGGAGTAGTTCGCACGCCGCGTCCAGCAGGTCGCGAACACCAGCGGCCGTGGTGCGCTCGTCGAACCCGACTTCCTCGACGGTCGCCCCGACGAGCACCGTCCCGTCGCACCACGGGACGACGTAGCAGTCTTTCCCCCAAATCACGTGCGACAGAGCGTGGCCTGTCCACCCCAGTTGAATGAGCTGGCCGCGAACCGGGCGCACCGCGCGTGCGGCAGTGTCGAGCGCGTCGAGCTGACCGGACCAGCTGCCCGACGCGATGACGACATGTCGCGCCGTCCACGTGGCGCCGTCGTCTGCGATCACCTCGAGCTCGTCCCCCTGGCGCCGAATGGCCCGGACGTGTCGATGGGTTTCGAGCTCGGCACCATGCCGAAGCGCGGCCCAGACGAGCGCCTCGGTAAGCGACGAGACGGCGACGTAGCCGTGCGTACGCGCGAAAATCGCGCCGCGAATCGAATCCGGCAGCGCAGGCTCGAGCCGTCGGGCGTCGCTCGCACTCAGCCACTGCAGGGCATCGCCAGCCGTCTCGGACGCGCGGCGGAAGTCGTCTGCCGCCGCATCGTCAGCGGCCAACTCGAGGGAGCCGCAGCGGCGGTACTCGACGTCGACCGCCGACCCCTCTGACACCTGAGCGATGAAGTCGTCGTAGAGGGCGAGGCTCCGCAACGTCAAGTCGAAGAGCGGTCCCCGCTCGTGGCCCTCGATATACGGCGCCAGGATCCCCGCCGACGCCCGCGTCGCGCCAGCCGCGACCGTCCGCGCCTCGAAGATGCGCACCCGCGCCCCCCGCGAGGCCAGCTCGCGCGCAACCGCACACCCGATGATCCCCCCACCGACGACGATGACGTCCCCGCCCGCGCGCATGTGGTCGATCATACAGGGCGGGGACACTCAATCGGGACACTCAACGTTGAGTGTCCCCGGAGCCCGGCGGCAAGGCGTTTGCGTCGTCGTCTTCAGACAGGGAGGTTGTTCATGCCCAGGAGTGCGCGGCGATTCGTCGACGGCTTGCCTTATCACGTGCTGAATCGGGGAAATCGGCGTCAGGCGATCTTCTCGCTGCACGGCGACTACGAGATGTTTCTGACAACCCTGGCTGACGCTCTGGATCGAATCGCAATTGGGCTCCTTGCATACACAGTGATGCCCAACCACTTTCACCTGGTGCTTTGGCCCCAGCAGGGTGGGGACATCTCTACGTTCATGCGATGGTTCATGAATGCGCACATTCGTCGCTATCATCGCTTCGGAGAGCTGTGGGGTACGGGGCACCTTTACCAGGGGCGATTCAAGGCCTTCCCTATTCAGACCGACCACCACCTATTGACGGTGCTTCGTTATGTTGAAGCTAATCCCCTTCGGGCTCAGCTCGTTCCGCGAGCGGAGACGTGGAGGTGGTCCAGCCTCACCAGGGAAACGTCTCTGGACGGACGAGTACTGGTCACGTCGTCGCCAGTGCGCAGGCCAGACAGCTGGACAAACATCGTCAACGAGAGACTGCCACTGGACACGTACGACTCGCTACGGACGGCAGCGCAACGGCAGATCCCATTCGGTGATCCCGAATGGATTCGCTTCGTCGATCACAAGAAAAAGGAGATTTCGTCGCTGGCGGGCGCCCACGGCAAACAAACCGCCACGCCCACGTAGCCGGACGGTCAACTAGCGTTGACAGCCTGTGCGGATTGCACCGGGCATGGGGACACTCAACCGTGACAGTCCCGCGTGACTGTCACGGTTGAGTGTCCCGATTGAGTGTCCCCGCAGTCACTGCGCCGTCGCGGGGCGGCGGGCGCTGGCACGGCCGGCGTCTAGGTCGTTCCAGTTCAGGATGGCGTTGAAGCCCAGGAAGAACGTGCCCTGGGTCTGCCACCGCCAGTACGGGCGGATGGCGAACATGACGACGTGGCCCTGACCAAGAGGCGCATCGACTACCTGCGCCCGGCCGGCCAACGACTGACCACCCACCAGCACGCCCGACAGGAGCATGTCGTCTGGGTTCGTCGGGAACGAGACGACGACGCGCGGGCGACTCTCGGCGGCATCGCCGCCCCCGAATCCACCGCGACCACCACCACCGCCGCCACCGCGACCGCCGCGGCCCCCGAACGCAGCCGCGTCCTCACCACCCTGACCTCGGGCGCCACGCCCGGCAGGTGGCATGGCGGACGAGGCAGGATTCTCCGGATCCCACGTCGACAGCCGCTGCTGCCCAGCTGACGCCATCGGCTGCGTGTTCATGCCGACGCCCGGCAGGTCACCGCCACGCCCACCGCCGAAGCCGCCAAAACCACCCCCACCGCCCGCACTCAGCACCGGACTCTGACTGAAATACACCGGCACCTGCGCGTCGTACCCGTACGCGATCGGACTGCGACGGTCGGACACCACACCACGCAGCACCGAACCGCGCACGAACAGACTGTCCGGCGACTCCACCGTAACGCCGGACGTGATGTTGTATTCGGGGAAGATCGTCGACGTCGACCCTTCGGTGATCAGCGTCCCGCCGTCGCGCACGAACTTGACGAGCTCCATCAGCCCTTCCCAGCCCATGCCGCCGCGAATGTCGTCGGCCTGATCCTGCGCACCGAGATTCGGCGTCTCCGCGGTTTTCTTGTACGGCAGCGGCTGCGTCCCGGTCTTCGGAATGCCATTGACCTGCGTCTGCGCGTTGCCGCCCACGTGCGGGAAGATGATGACGTCGTATTTCTGCCGCAGATTGCCCTCGCGCAGCTTGATGTCGCCGAAATACGTGTACGGCACACCGTACGTGTCGAGCGCCGCGCGCACCCATCCTTCGTTCTGCGTGTTCGACCACGCGTGCACGTAGCCGATGCGCGGCACGTCGAGATCGTGCATCGCGACTGTGGGCGCAGCCGCGACGCTAAACCCCGCGATGCCGAGCGCCTTCATCGTGGCATCGAGGGCCGCGCGATCGGCGGCCGGAATGATGAACGAGCCGGCGCGAAACTTACGGCCGCCGGCCTCGAAGTCCTCTTCCGCCGCCTGCATCTTCACGCCGGCGTGCTTGAAGCGGAACGCCATCAGCACGTTGTCGGTCGTGTGATCGACGATGATGACCGGCCCCGTCCCCTCGATGCCGCCCGTCGCCTTCGCGTCGGCGGAGAGCAGTGTCGACGCGCCGTCGAGCACCGACTTGTCGGTCACCGTCTTGATGACAATGTTGCGCATGTAGGGGAACGTCCAGCCTGTATCGTCGTACGGGCTCGGATTGGCTGGCGCGTAGTTCTGCACTGAGAAGTACATCTCGGCAAGCGTGCGATACGGCTGATCGCCGCGAATGACGTAGTCGCCGGCTTCGACGCTTACGCTTCCGGCCTTGAACGCCGACGTCGCCCGGTGTACCTCGAGCCCCTGACGCCGCAGTTCGTTCACGGCGTCGGCAGCGTCCTGTTTCCGGCGCTGACCCGCCGGGATGACCCAGCCAAAGGTCGGACCCGTCTTGCCGCGCTCCACGGCGCGCTTGTTCTTGATCCAGTAGTTCTCGAGGTACGTATCCTTGTTCTTCGCGACGTGATTGAGCGCGATGAGCAACGCCGACTGCTGGATGTTCGTGTTGTTCCGCGGCCCCCACTTGATCGTCGGCAGCGGCGGATTCGGCCGGAACCACTCGCGGCTCGTCACGCCGCCTCCGCTCTGCTCTCTCAGATCCGGACCGTAGCTGGCCACTTCGTAAAAGCGGCCAATCGCGTTGTGCGAATGCGCGATGAAGAACATGTAGTTCGGCACCCAGCCGTCGTAGAACCCGTAGGTCCATACGCCAGGCACGCCGCGCTTGGTCATCTCCATGACCTCGGTCTTCGCGAGGAGCCACCACTCGTCGATGGTGATGGGATCGATCTGCTCGTTGTAAGGACCGGTGCCAGTCGACGCGTACAGGTAGATCTGCGCCTCGTGCAGGTCGTGCAGGATGGTCGGCTTCCAGTCCAGGAACGTCTTGGTCGTGTTCCTGGTCAACGCGAGAAACTGGCCCATGCCGTCGCGATTGTTGTCGTGCGCGACGTACTTGCCCCAGTACATCAGCGGCAACCGCGCCTCGGCCGCCGGGCGCTTTTTGTTGAAATAGTAGGTATCGACGTGCTTCTCGCGGCCGTCAACCTCGATGACGGGCGTGATGAGCGTGATGACGTTGTTGCGAATCGCCTGGATGAACGGCGTTTCCTCGACCGCGATCCGGTAGGGCAATTCGAGCAGCATCTCCGGTCCGCCGGTCTCGCCCGAGTGCATGCCGCTCGTGACCCAGTAGATCGGCTTCGCCGTGTGAATCAGCTGCTGCGCCTGCGCTTCGGTCGTCTTGCGCGGGTCGGTGAGCGCGGCGAGCATGCCTTTGTACTTGTCGATCTGCTTAATCGTGGCCTCGTCGGCCACCGCGAGCAGCACCATGTCGCGGCCTTCCTCGGTCTTGCCAATCGTCCACATCGTGATGCGATCCGAGGCCTTGTCGAGCGCCTCGTAGTACCGCTGGATGTCTTTCGCGTACGTCAGCTCACCCGGCGTGCCGGGCATGCGGCCGAAGAATTTCAGCGGTGTGGGAATCGTGTCCGACGCCGGGAGGTGATCGACGAGCTCGGTGCTGATCCGCGGATCCTGCGTGTACTCCTTGATCTTCGCCGTGTACTCATCATCCAGCTTCTGCGGCTTCGCAGGCTGTGAGCGCGATTGCGCGACCGGCCTGAGACCAGGCGTCGCCGCGAGCAGCAGCAGAACGAGAAACGCGAAGCGGACCAGGGGACTTCGCAGGGGAGCGGGACTCATACGTCCTCCTCGAAAACGGCAGAAACGTCGGGTTATAGCACATCTGGCCACCGCACTATAGCAGGTGAGCAGCCTCTCAATGGAGGGCAGGCGCGGACGGCCTTCGGTGAGGAGGGTGGGACGTGGATCCGCGGCTACTTCGGCTGCCAGGCGTCCGGCCTCAGCTTGCCGCCGAAGCCCCAGTAGACCGGTTCGGGGCGTTTTCGCGGCTCGGGGCGCTCGACTGCCCGTGAAACGTCTGGAGTCCCGAATGGCGCAAACGGCGTCGGAGGTACGAGGTAGGGCTGCTCCCGGTGCCGCGCGTGCGATCGGCCGCCCACCGCCACGTAAACCGGAACCGGTACGGCAACAGGAACCTCGTGAACAACCGGCCGCTCGACAACCACCACCTGCGGCGGCGGCGGATCGGGAGGCTGAACGTCGACGACCGGGTCGGGCTGCGGCTGGGGCATGCGACCGCTCTTGACGATCGCGACAATCACGGCCGGACTCACGCCCGCGTCCTTCAGTGATTTCAGCGTGTCAGGGTCGATCGAAAACACTCGTTGGTCGACTTCGATCAGGGCGAGCAGCACATCCTCGCTAAGTCCTGCCCGCGTCAGTTCGACGATCTCGCGGAGCGTGATCGCCTCGGCGCGCGACGGCGAGGCGGCGATCGCGGCAACGAAGATGGCGACGACCCAGGTAGACCGACGCATAAACCCTCCCCTGACGTCCGCGGACACCCTTATACTCTGCCAATTGTGCAACGGCGGTGCCGATCTGTGAAGCCCCACCAGATTGACAAAATGTTGACGTCCAAGGGGGATGCCCGGTTGGGGTCCTGATGCGAGGACAGAAAGTGTCTCCCCAAGAGGCCCTGATGGGCCAGCCGGCGGGGTTCTGGTAGAAATCAGGCCAGAATCGTGGCCTGATTGTCGGACTCCGCGGGGCACATTACTTGCTGATGTCACTGGCGACCCAGGAGCAGCACTACCATGATTTCGAAATCCGTCGCGCTCGGCCTCCTCGCCACCGCGTGCGTCACGGCCGCGGCAGGAGGCGCCTACGTCGCAGTCCGGCAGAATCACTCTGTCCCGACGGCCCAGAGCGCGACCGAGCCGGCGCCGGTAACGGGAAAGGCTGAGGCCGCGGTGGCCGAAACGGAAGCCGTTGTGACTCCGCCCGCCGAGGTAGAGGCCGTCAATGCCGCCTCAGCGCAGACGCGGGAGCGCGCGGCGGCGCGGGTCGATCGTCCGGCACCGAGCGTCAGGAAAGAATCCGCAAGTGCGGCGGCCCGCAAGACTCCGGCTGACGCCCCGCGCGCGAAGGCGAATACGTCGGGCACCGCGCGCGATGCCTCCCCGGTCGTCGAACGTCCGTCGCCAGCGCGAGAGCCCGCGGCTCCGGCAGCGGCGGCGCCCGCGCCAGTCTCGCCGCCCGAGCCAGTCGTGCCTGACGCGCCGCCCGCTCCGGTCAAGCCTCAGTTCGTAGAAGTCGTGGTCCCGGCATCGTCTGTCGTTGGTCTGCACGTGACGACGTCGATCACCAGCGAAACCGCCCGCGTGGAGGATCGCGTCGAAGCGCGTGTGACCCGTGACGTCATGGCGGATGGCCGCGTCGCCATTCCTGCCGGCACGCGCGTCATCGGCGACGTGATACTCGTCGAGCGCGGCGGGAAAATGAAAGACAAAGCGCGCCTCGGCGTTCGCTTTCATACGCTCGTCCTGGCTGACGGCAACCAGATGCCGTTCCGCACCGACGCGATCTTCCGCGAAGGATCATCGCCGGGCGCTGAGAGCGCCCGCAAGATCGGCGGCGCTGCGGTCGGGGGCGCGATCCTCGGCGCGATCATCGGCGGCGCGAAGGGCGCGGCGATTGGCAGCGCCACTGGTGCCGCGGGTGGCAGCGCAGTCGTGATGGCTGGCGACCGCAACGCTGCCACGCTGCCGGCCGGCGCGATCGTCACCGTGCGGCTCTCGTCTCCGGTCGCCATCGACGTCGAGCGGGAGCAGTAGGCCGTCTCTCCCACGACGCACACTTCCAATCAAGTGGTCGACGCTAGTCAGGTTGTCGACCCACTCCACCAGATCATCAAGACGTCATTCCTCAGACGCTATCGCAACGGCTTCGGCGATACGTCGTTGCGCACCGCGACTGCCAAGCACCGTGGCACGTGGCACCCTCGCACCTGGCACCCTGAGCACCAAGGCACCAGGCACTCTCGCACGCTGGCACCCTGAGTCACAGCCGCCAGCACTCCACCCACAGCTGCCCAGCCGGCTCGAGCGCAATGACTCCGTGGAGGGGGAACGACAAGAGCGATGACTCATCGCCCGTGACGAGAAGCGTGAGCACGCGCGGGAGGTTCGGCACGTGACCGACGAGCATCACGTCACGCTGCTCCCCGGTGACGAGATCCCTGATCAATCCTGGCGGATCGGTTGGCTGGAGGCCGCGGATCGCGCTGAACGCGGCGAGCGGGCTGCAGAGGCGCAGAAACGGTTCCGCCGTCTGCTTCGCCCTCAGCTTCCCGCTGTGCCAGATGGCCACCGGCTTCACGCCGCGCGCGGCGGCCGCGACAGCCAGTTGCTCGGCGTGACTTCTCCCCGCGACCGAGAGCGGCCGCTGCGGCTCGATTTCCGGGCCGACGGCATCCGCGTGGTGGACGAGGTAGATCACCCGGACGCCTTGACCCAGCCCTGCAGTTCCGCGAGCGCCGTCGCGACGGCATCGGGGTGCGTCGACTGCGGCGTGCGCTTCTTTCCGACCGACGCCGCGGCCGTCACCGCCTGCCGCACATCTGCGTCGAAGAGCGGCGAGTGCGCGCGCCAGTCGTCCAGCGTCAGCTCGTCGAACGAACGGCCTTCGCGCACGAGGCGGCGCACGAGCGCGCCGACGACTTCGTGGGCATCGCGGAACGGCAGCCCCTTCGCGACGAGGTAATCGGCAACGTCGGTGGCGAGCAGCAGCCCCGAGGCCGCGCGCGCCGTGGTCTCGCGATTGATTGAGATTCCGCTCACGACCGACGCGGTCGCAGCAAGCGACGCGCGAAGCGTATCCTCCGCCTCGAACAACGCTTCCTTGTCCTCTTGTAGATCTTTGCTGTATCCGATCGGCAGCCCTTTCATCGTCGCGAGCCAGCCCGTCAGCCGGCCAATGACGCGGCCCGCCTTGCCGCGAACGAGCTCCAGGGGATCCGGGTTCTTCTTCTGCGGCATCAGGCTGCTGCCCGTCGCCGCCGTATCCGCCAGCTCGAAGAACCCGAACTCCTCGGAAGTGAAGAGAATCATGTCTTCCGCGAGCCGGCTCAGGTGCACCATCGCCAGAGACGAGGCGTAGAGGAACGACGCGACGATGTCGCGGTCGCCCGTGGCGTCGATGCTGTTGCGCACGATGCGGGAGAAGCCGAGGTGGCCGGCGAGCCAGCGGACGTCGACCTCGTAGCTCGTGCCGGCTATCGCGCCGGAGCCGAGCGGCAACTCGTCGGCATCATCGAGGAGCGTGGTCAGCCGCGCGTGGTCGCGGCGCAGGGCTGCCGCGTGCGCGAGAAAGAAGTGCGCGGCCAGAATCGGCTGCGCGCGGCGCAGGTGCGTATAGGACGGCATCAGCGCGTCGCCAGCGCGTTCGGCGCTGGCCGCGAGGACGGCCACCAACGCGACGATGGACTGCTGCAGCGCCGGCACGCGGCGCTTGAGGTACAGGCGCAGGTCGACGGCCACTTGCTCGTTGCGCGACCGGCCGGTATGGAGGCGGCGTCCGGCATCGCCGATGCGCGAGACGAGCTCGCGCTCGACAAACGCGTGAACGTCCTCGTCGTCCAGTGACGCCGCCGAGTCGAAGAACGATTCGTCGCTGCCTCGCGACCGCACGTCTTCGAGACCCGACTGAATGGCGGCGGCGTCTGCCGGGCTCAACACGCCCGCACGCGCCAGCGCCGCGGCCCAGGCCATGCTGCCGCGGACATCATCTTCGAACAGGCGTCGATCGAACCCGAACGACCGTCCGAACGCGACCAATGCCGCGTCGGGATCCCCTTCAAACCTTCCAGACCACAGGTGTGCCACTGATGGAACCCTACGTATGAACTTTGATGGTGCCGTCGGCGGCTGGCCGTCCCGCACGTGTGTCCGAAGACGTGGATGACGATGAGGCAACAGGATCGGCAGATTGAGCGAATGGCGAACGCCGTCCGGCAACCCGGCAGTCGCCCTTGAACAACTTGAGACGAATCGCGCCCGTCACGCGCGGCTGGATGGCCGCCACGAACGCGTCGATGGCCGTGCGGGTCGGCGAGAACCACTGGCCGCTGGTGACGAGATCGGCATAGGTGCGACCGAGCGCGTGCGCGACCTGTTCGAGGTCCGATGGGATGACGAGCTGCTCGAGCTCCCTGTGCGCCGCGTGCAGGACGAGCGCGGCGGGCGCTTCGTAGATCTCGCGCGACTGGCCGCCGGTCAGGCGCGTCGCCACGAGATCGATTCGTCCCACGCCGTGCAGACCTGCGATGGTCTCGAGGCTTTCGATCATCTCGAGCGGGGACATCTCGATGCTGTTCACGCGCAGCGGCCTGCCGCCTTCGAATTCGATCTCGACGTAAGCCGGCTGTGCAGGGCAATCGCGCGGCGACCTGGTCAGCGTGTAGATGTCCTCGGACGGCTCGGCCCACGAGTCCTGGGCGGGTGAACAGATCGTCATCCGGCCCCACACGTTCGAGTCCGTTTTGTAGGGACCGTTGAACGACGTGGGCACGGGAACGCCGCGTTCGCTGGCGAAGGTCAGGGCCTCGTCGCGCGTCATCTCCCACATCCGGGTCGGCGCGATCACGCGAACGGCCGGATCGAGCGCAGACACGAGGGCATCGATGCGCAGCCCGTCGTCGCTGGTGGCCGCGCAACCGTGGGCGACCGTGGTGGCGCTCTCCATCCGCCCCACGTCGACGAGCTTCCGCGCGATGAGCGGTCTCGTGAGCGCGGTCGTCATCGGCGCGCGATCGGCGTAGAGCGCGCCGGCCTGGAGCGCGGGCAGCGCGTAATCCCGGACGAACTCCTCGCGCACGTCGATGACGTGCGCTCGCAGGGCGCCGAGCGCCAGAGCGCGCTGCCGGATCTCGACGAGCTCGGCGCCGTGGCCGAGGTCCAGCGTCACCGTCACGACTTCAGCTTTGAAGGTTTCCGCCAGCCACGGGATCGCGATCGATTCGTCGAGCCCACCCGAGTACGCCAGGACAATTCGTTCCATGTCTCTCCGACTTCACCGCATCGAGCGGAAGCGCTCGGCGATTGCCGTCGCGTCCGTCGCGGACCGGCAAATGACCAGAATCGTGTCGTCGCCGCCGATGGTGCCGGCAATCTCCGGGAGCCGGGACCGATCGATGGCAACGGCAAGCGACTGTGCCTGCCCGGGATCGGTTCGCAGCACCAGGAGCTGGTCGATCGTCTCCTGCGTGCGCAGATACTCCTCGACCGCCCGCCTCAGCGCCGCCTCCCCGCCTGTCCCCGGACTCTCGGCGGCGGAGCGGCGATAGGCCCCGTCGACGGCCCGCTTGACCAGGCCGAGCTCCCGGATGTCGCGCGACAGCGTGGCCTGCGTGGCCTCGATCCCCCGCTCCTTGAGCTTCTCGCGCAGCTGTTCCTGGCTGGTAATGGCTTCCCGCTCAACGAGTTCTACGATGACGGTCTTCCGTCGCGCCTTCATGACCATACTGCAACGAATGAGTATACACGAGTATGCAGTCATATCCAATCAAATCTCATGTTTTTCTTGACTGTCGTATGCAAGTCTTGTATAAGTAGTGGTTCGGATGAATAGTTATTCGCGAATCAGGGTAGGTATCGCCGGAGCAACCGGCTACGCGGGTGTGGAACTGCTGAGGCGGCTTGCCCAGCACCCTCAGGCGGATGTCCGCCTGGCAATGGGATCGAGCACGTCGGAAGCCAGGCGAGTCCCGGCCCTCAAGCGGATCTGGGACGCTCCTGTCGAGCGCTTCGATGCCGACCGGCTGGCCGAGGAAACCGATGTCGTGTTCCTCGCCGTCCCCGATACGCTTGCGGCCGAGGTCGGACCGGCACTCGCCAAGCGCGGGCCTCGCGTCATCGATCTCTCTGGAGCGTTCCGCCTGCACAACGAGACGGAGCGCGCGCATTACTATCCGCATTCGCCCGACCCGGGCCTGCAAGTGATCTATGGATTGACCGAGCGGTACCGAAACGAGCTCGGCACGGCGCCCCTCATCGCGAATCCCGGGTGCTACCCGACGGCGGCGATTCTCGCGCTCCAGCCGCTCATCGCGGCCGGGATAGTGCTTCCGGGCGTGATCATCGACGCCAAATCCGGCGTCTCCGGCGCCGGCAAGACGCCGAGCGAACGGACGCATTTCTCCGAGGTCCACGGCAGCATCGCCGCGTACGGCGTGTTCTCGCACCGCCACGAGGCAGAGATCGAGCAGGAGCTCGGGATGGACGTGACGTTCGTGCCGCACCTCGTGCCGCTCGACCGCGGGATCCTCGAAACGATCTACGCGCGCCTTGCGCCCGGCGTGGACGCCGCCGCAATCGAGCGCACGCTCGGAGCCGCGTATGCGGATTCCCCGTTCGTCCGCCTGACCGGCAGCGACCTTCCCGAGATCAAGCATGTCGCGCACACGAACTACTGTGACATTGGCTGGCGCGTGGAACGTCCGGGCGGCCAGCTCGTCATGATCTCGTGCATCGATAACCTCGTGAAGGGCGCAGCGGGTCAGGCGATTCAGAACTTCAACGTCGCATTCGGGTTCGACGAAACGATGGGGCTCAATTGACGACGGTCCTCAAGCTTGGCGGCGAGCTGCTCGAAGATGCCACTGCCGTCCGCTCGGCGGCGCACGCCATCGTCCGCCTCGCCGCCTCGACCGCGCTCATCGTCGTTCACGGCGGCGGACGCGCGATCGACGCCGAGCTGCGCGCGCGCGGCGAGTCGCCCCGCTTCGTCGACGGCCTGCGGATTACCGATCAGCCGGCGCTCGACACGGTCGTGTCGGTGCTGGCGGGCCGGACGAACACGACGCTCGTGGCGGCGGT
The DNA here is from genome assembly GCA_963776315.1 of uncultured Acidobacteriota bacterium. Taxonomy (GTDB): domain Bacteria; phylum Acidobacteriota; class Vicinamibacteria; order Vicinamibacterales; family 2-12-FULL-66-21; genus DATBJJ01. The sequence continues at coordinate 472,562 of CAVZMJ010000010.1, read as the reverse complement.
CGGGGTGGCTGGCGGCCGCGCCGTCGGGCTCACCGGCGCCGACGGCCGGATCGGCCTGTCACGACGCGCGGCGCCGCTTCGGACGGTTTCGGGCGAGCTGGCAGACCTCGGGCTCGTTGGGGAGCCGGATGGGACCGACGCCTCGCTGCTGAACGATCTCGTGCGCATCGGGTGCATCCCGGTCATCGCGAGCGTCGGCGTGGATCCCGACGGCGTGCTGCTCAACGTCAACGCCGACGTGCTGGCCGCACACCTGGCGGCGATCCTGTCCGCCAGCCGGCTGATCGTCGCGGGCGGCACGGCGGGAGTGCTCGACGCCGAAGGCCGGACGGTGCCCGAGCTTGCGCTGGATGCCATCGACACGATGATGGCGTCGGGCGTGGCGCATTCGGGGATGGTGGCAAAACTCGGCGCCTGCCGTCTCGCGTTCGCGAGCGGCGTGACCGATATATCAATTGTGACGGGCAAGGGCGCGGCCGACTACACGACCGCACCAGGAACCCGCCTTCGCCCTTCGGGCTCGGCGCGGCAGGCTCGGGCTCGGCGCGGCAGGCCAGCTCGGCAACCGCCCTTCGGGCTCCGGCGCGGCAGGCTCGAACCGCTCTTCGAGCCACGGCGACGCAAGCAGGGACATCAAGACACTGGAGACGAGAGGATGACGACGGCAACGACCAACGTGATGGCGCTCGAATCCGAGCACGTTCTGCAGGTCTACAAGCGCAACCCGGTGGTCTTCGAGCGTGGGCGCGGCTGCCGTCTGTTCGACGGCGAGGGCCGCGGCTACCTCGATCTGATCTCGGGCGTCGGCGTGGCCGCGCTCGGGCACGCGAACCCGCGTCTTGCCGCGGCCCTCTCGGATCAGGCCTCGACGCTGCTCCATACGTCGAATCTCTTCTTTCATCCCCTGCAGGGCGAGCTCGCGACGAGGCTGTCGGACATGTCAGGGTTGCCGCGCGCGTTCTTCTGCAACAGCGGCGCGGAAGCGGTCGAGGCCTGCCTGAAGTTCGCGCGTCGCTACTGGTATGCGCAGAAGGCTTCGCGCCCGGGCCTCGTCGCCTTCGAGCATTCGTTCCACGGGCGCACGATGGGCGCGCTCTCGGTCACCTGGGACGACCACTACCGCGCGCCGTTTGCGCCGCTCGTCCCAGGCGTGCAGTTCGTGTCGCCGAACGATCCCGACGCGCTCCTCGCGGCGGTGACCGAATCGACCGCCGCGGTCATCCTCGAGCCGCTGCAGGGTGAAGGCGGCGTCCGGCCGTTCAGCCAGCGCATGTCGGACGCGGTTACCGAGGCGTGCCGGCGGACGGGGGCGCTCCTCATCGCCGACGAGATCCAGTGCGGCCTCGGCCGGACCGGGCGTCCGTTCTACTCGGAAGTCGCTCGGGCTCAAGCCGGACCTCATGGCTGTCGGCAAGGCGCTCGGTGCGGGCGTGCCCGATCGCGGCCGCGCTCCTCAGCGAGCGGGTGGCGAAGGCCGCGGCGTTCGGCGACCACGGCAGCACGTACGGCGGCAACCTGCTGGCGTGCCGCGCCGCGCTCGTGTTTCTCGAAGAACTGATCGATCGGGATCTCATCTCGCACGTCGCCTCGGTCGGCGCGCACCTCGAACGCGGGCTTCGCGCAATCGCCGCGCGGCACGCGATCGTACGCGAAGTGCGCGGCGCCGGACTCATCTGGGGTCTCGACCTCGACCGGCCGGCGCTCCCGGTCGTCGAAGCCGCGCTCGAGATGGGGCTGCTGGTGAATCGGACCTCGGATACGGTCGTGCGGCTCCTGCCGCCGTTTGTCATCACCGAGGGCGAGGTAGACGAGGCGCTGGGCCTGCTGGATCGGGCGATCGGAAGGGTTTCGGAGGGAAAAGCATCGTGAACGCTTCAGTGACATTGCGAACCGCGGGTCCGTCGGACGCGCCGGCCATCCACCGGCTCATCACGGACAACCTCGAAGTCGGCCACCTGCTGCCTCGGAGCATCGAGGACGTGGAGCGGCACGTGACGAGGTTCGTCGTGGCCTCGATAGACGACGTGGTCGTCGGCTGCGCCGAGCTCGCGCCGCTCAGCGGCAAGGTCGCCGAAGTGCGCTCGCTCGTTGTCGACGAAGCATTCCGCGGCCGCCACATCGGCCCGAAGCTCGTGGCCCACGTCTCGACGACCGCCACGGCCAGCGGGTTCTCGGCGCTGTGCGCGTTCGCGCACGAGCCGTCGCACTTCGTGCGCATGGGCTTCACGATCGTGCCCCACATCTGGGTACCGGAGAAGATCGCCCACGACTGCACGGGCTGCGCGCTCTTCCGCCGCTGCGGCCAGCACGCGGTGATGCTCCCGCTGCGGGCTGGCGTCACCATCGGTCCCGAGCTCCCGGCCGCGATCATCCACGGCACGCGGTCGACGACGACGCGACGGCTGGCACTTCGCCCGCTCCCGGTCGAACATGCAGTGCAGGCCGGAGTCGATCAGGCCGAGGCGATTCCGGCGTGACTGACATCGCACTCCAGCCGGACGTGACCTTCACCGCGATCGACGGCGGCATCACGGCGCCGCGAGGCTTCCGCGCCGCCGGCGTGGCGTGCGGCATCAAGGCCTCGGGCGACCTGGACTTGTCGCTGCTCGTCTCCGACACCATAGCGAGCGCCGCCGGAGTCTTCACGACGAACCTGGCGAAGGCTGCGCCGGTGCTCCTGTCCCGCGACCACCTTGCGCAGTCCGAAGGCCACGCCCGCGCGGTCGTGATCAACAGCGGCTGCGCGAACGCCTGCACGGGTGCCGACGGCCGGGAGCACGCCCGCGTGATGGCGGCGCGGACGGCCGAGGCCGTCAAGTGTGCCCCATCGGCGGTCCTTGTCGCGTCCACGGGCGTCATCGGCGTCAAGCTGAAGATGGTCAACGTCGAGCGCGGCATCACGGACGCCGCCGGCGCAGTTGTCGCCGGCCAACGGCGCCGCCGCCGCGCGCGCGATCATGACGACCGATCCGTTCCCCAAGGAATCGGCAGTCGAAGCGTCGGCGGGCGGGCGCACGTTCCGCGTCGGCGGCATGGCCAAGGGCTCAGGCATGATCGAGCCCCTGATGGCCACCATGCTCGGCGTCGTGACGACGGACGCGGCCGTGGCGCCGGCGCTGCTGCAGCGAGCGCTCAAGGCGGCCGTCGACGACACGTTCAACGCCATCACCGTCGACGGCGAGTGCTCGACCAACGACTGTGTGTTCGTCGCTCGCCAACGGTGCGAGCGGCGTCGAGCTGACCGAGCGCGAGTGGCCGCTCCTCGTCGCGAGCCTCAAGGCGGCCTGCGAACCTCTGGCCATCGGCATCGTCCGCGGCGGTGAGGGCGCGACCAAGCTCGTCACCGTCCGGGTGACCGGCGCAGAGTCGGATGCGGACGCCCGCCGGACCGCGCGCGCGATCGCGAACTCACCGCTCGTCAAGACCGCGGTGCACGGAGGCGATCCCAACTGGGGACGGCTCATCGCCGTCGCCGGCCGGGCGGGATCGGCGTTCAGCCTCGAGAAGGCTGTCGTTCGGATCGGGCCGATTACGCTCTTCGCCGAGGGGACGCCGTACGACGAGCGCGCGCCGGAGGCGGCCGAGTATCCTACAGGGCCGGGCGATCGACCTCGAAGTCGATCTCGGCACCGGCGGACAAGGTCATTCGCGGATGTGGACGTGCGACCTCAGCGCCGAGTACGTCCGTATCAACGCCGACTACCGCACATAGCGCCTTGGACGAGGTCCGCGCGAAAGCGAAGCGAGACGATCAGATGAAGCGAGCTGCATTGAAGATGGCCGTTGCTCCGGTGGCACCCACCCGGTTCCTGTCGATCCTGGACTTCGGTCCGGCGCAGCTGGCGGCGTGCCTGGCGCGTGCCGCCGAGCTGAAGACCGCGCGCGCGGCGCACCGGCCGCACGAGCAGCCGCTCGATGGCCTGCACGTCGCGCTGCTCTTCGAGAAACCGTCGCTCCGGACGCGGTCGACGTTTCAGATTGCCGTGCGGGAGCTTGGCGGTCACACCATCGAGCCGCCCGAAGATGTCGCGCTCGGCGGACGGGAATCCATCGGTGACGTGGCGCGCAACCTCGAACGATGGGTCGCCGCCGCGGTCGTTCGTACGTTCGCGCAGTCGCGCCTCGAAGCCTTCGCCGACGCAGCCCCGAAGCTGAAGGTCGTCAACGCGCTGACCGACGAGGAGCATCCCTGCCAGGCGCTGGCCGACTGCCTGACGCTCACCGAACGGCTGGGGAACCTCCGCGGCCGCACGATCGCGTTCGTCGGAGACGGCAACAACGTCGCCGCATCGCTCGCGCAGGCCGCGTCCATGCTTGGCGCTGTCGTTCGAATCGCCTCGCCGAAGGGCTTCGAGCTTCCGGCGTCGGTCCAGGAAAGCATCGCGCGGTGCGCGACCTCGGGCGGCCGGCTGGAGCTCACGACCGATCCGGCCGCGGCCGTGCGAGGCGCCGACGCCGTCTACACCGACGTGTGGACGTCGATGGGCCAGGAAGCAGAGGGCCCCGATCGGCATCGGATCTTCGCGCCGTACCAGGTCAACGGCGCGCTCATGTCGCGTGCCGCGTCCGGCGCGCTCTTCATGCACTGCCTCCCGGCGCACCGGGGCGATGAGGTCACCGACGAGGTGATCGATTCACCCGCGTCGGTCGTCTTCGATCAGTCCGAGAACCGGCTGCACACGCAGAAGGCGCTGCTGGCGATGCTCGCGTCTTCCTGACGGTCAGACCTAGTCCAGGGAACAGGCCGCATGCCTGAGATCTCACGATTCCTTGGGATTGTCATCGGCATGTTCTTCAACGAGCACGGCCCGCCGCACTTCCATGCCGTCTACGGCGAGTACAAGATGACCGTCGAAATCGAGTCTGGCAGGATTCGAGGCACATTTCCGACTCGTGCGCTTCGGCTTGTGCTTGAATGGGCCCAGCTCTCACAAGCAAGAATTGTTGGAGGATTGGGAACGTGCGCGCCAGCGGCAACCCCTCGAGCGCATCGCACCATTGGAGTAGCTCATGGACTATGACGTGATCGAGGCGCGGCATATCGGTGGATATGTCATCTGGCTGCGGTTTCGCGACAATACCGCCGGAGAAATCGACCTCGAGAGAGAACTGCATCGGCGCTGTTTTTGAGCCTCTTCGCGATGTTGCAGTCTTCAGGCAGTTTCAGATCCACCCGGAGTTCCACACGCTCACCTGGCCCAACGGTGCCGACTTTGCGCCCGAGTTCCTGCACGACAACGTGCGGGTGACGGCCTGAACAGAAGTATCGTCAGATTACGTTTCGAGTCGAGAGGATCGCGTGACGGGGACCGACGCACGGACGAGGTGCGGGAGGGTCACGGCTTGAGCGCGAGTGACTTTCGTCCTTGGCGAAGGTGTCTATGGTCCAGCCCGTTGAGTCCGCCTGAGTGCCGTGAGCAGTTGCTCGACTTGCGGATTCCTCACGCGCGCGCCGGGGCCCCGATCGAGGTCCATATCGGTTCCTTCCACGTGAGCAATTTCAACCGCCAATGCCTGGCGATTGTGGGCCACGTAGAAGGGACCTGTTCTGCGCATCGGGTCGATCACTAGATCATGACGCGGGCGCAACTAGACCCTCTCTCATAAACCCCACCCACGGCTCACCACGATGAACGCGAAGATCACGACGATCACGAAGAAGACGTTCCAGGGCGCCCTTCGCGGGCTTCCGGAAGCTTCGTGAGGATCTCGTGGCGGTGTTTACACCTGGCCTATTGTCCGCCTGATGGCGGCGTCGTCTTCTGCGCACCGCCCAGGAACTTCCTGAAGAACTGATCCATCCGCTCGAGCGTGTACAGCCAGCGGCTGTGCAGCATCGATTCGTGGGTGTCGTCCGGAAACACGATGAGCTCGTAGTAGACGTCGCGCTGGCGCAGCAGCTGCACCAGACCGGTCGTCTGCTGGAACGCGACGTTGCGGTCATCGTCGCCGTGGACGAGCAGGACTGGGCGACTTCCAGCCTTCGATCGCGCCAATCGCCGAGGACTTGAACGATACGGAGTCAGGATCGAGCGAGCTGCCCCAGAGGTGGACGCCCGCCAGGTCGACGCCGGCCTTGAAGATGTCCGAGTTGCGCGCGAGCGCCTGAGCGGTCAGTACGCCGCCGTACGAGAGGCCCCAGATGCCGACACGATCGGGATCGACATCGGGACGCGACTGCAGGTACTTTCCGCCCGTCAGCACGTCCTGATACTCCGCGTTACCGCGGCCACCGGTGTTCGGCGCCGTGCGAAACGAGCGGCCGTAGCCGATGCCGCTCCGATAGTTCACCGACAGGACGACGTAGCCCTGGTCGGCCAGCCACTGATTGATGCCGTACGCCCAGTGGTAGAACTGCATGTAGTGATAGCCGAGCAGCATCTGGCGCGCCGGGCCGCCGTGCACGAAGACAATCGCCGGACGACGCTCGCCGGGCTTGATGTTCTTCGGGAGGAAGAGCTGATTCTTGATCTCGAGCCCGTCCGGCGCTTTCGTGAGGACGAGCTCCGGCTTGACGTGCGCGTCGCCGGGGAAACCGTCGAGCGATGCCGGAAAGATAATCTTCTGCGTCTGCGCCGACAGCGAGGGCTCGAGCGGCCAGATGCCGAGCGACTGCGGCATCCTCCAGTCGGCGCTGAGCGTCGCGAGCGTTCGTCCAGAAGCGAGCGGCGCCGGAGACGTCTCGATGCCCTCACCTGTCGTCACCTGACGCGGCGGTCCGCCGGAGACCGGCACGACCCAGATGTGACGCCGCTCGATGTCTTTCGCGTTCGTGCAGTAATAGAGGGTCCGGCCGTCGGCAGAGAGCGCCACTGACGTCTGGTCCTCGATCAGACCATCGGTCGTGGTCAAGAGCACCGGCTGTGCGTTCGGCGTCCCGAGGTTGATCGAGTAGTAGCGTTCCCACTCGTCAACCGGGCCCTGCTGCGCCGAAGGCGCCTGCGCTTGGGCTCCGCGCCCGCCACCACGGCCACCGCCTCCGACGTTGAAGGGAACAATGACGTGGTCGGCCGCCAGGCGCAGGTTGGCGAAGTTCGTGAACATCGGGTCGTTCGGTTGGTTGTGCCATACCTCGACCGCCTCGCCCGTCGCCGCGTCCGCCTTCCACAGCGACAGGTTGTACCCGCCCTTGAACGTCGCCTGCGTCAACCCCGGGATGTTCGCGACCGGTCCGGCCGGCTGATCGGCGCCGCCGCGTCCGGCGGCAGTGTCCTGAGGCCCGGCGTTCCCGCGCCCTCGACCGCCTCGTCCCGATTCACCGTTGGACTGGAACGCCGGACCGTTCGGAACGCCGATGCCGCCACCCCCCTGCTGAGCCTGCTGTCCGAACGGCAGCCCTGGCCTGCGCACGAAGACGACGCTCCGGCTGTCGGCGGTCCAGAGCGGGCTGGTATCGAAATCGACGCTCGGCGACATGTACTTCACGCTTCTCGTCGCGACGTCGTACACCATGATGAAGCTGTGATCGGTCCGCGTGCTGACGAACGCGATCTTGCGGTCGTCGGGTGACCACTTCGGTCCGCTCTGCACGCCCCACTGAGTGATGAACGGCTTCTCGCCGCGATCCATCTCGGTCGCCGGGCGGGTCGCGGTCACGAGTGCTCGATAGATTTGACCGTCCTTCACGAACAGGATCGCGCCGCCGTTCGGCGCGAGCTCGGGGCTGACCGCGTCGCGGACCACACGCCAGGCCGTGCCGCCGGCCGTGCGCGCCGCCCAGACCGCGCGCTCCGGTCCATCGGGATTCGCCGTCGGGTTGGCCACCCACCCGTCGCGATTTGGCGTCGTGCCGCGAACGAAGATGACCGTCGACCCGTCGTCTGAGATCCGGATGCCGGACAGATCCGTTCCATCGTCGGTCATGAAGTTCGTCAGGCGATGGGGCGTAAAGGCCGGCCCTGCAGCCGTATACGCGTTTCGCTTCCCCTCGTCGAACGACGTCCACGCGACGCGATCGACCGTCTTCGCTGCAACGAGTTCGAGCGGTGAGGCAGGACTCAGGAACCGCTGATAGACGGGCACCTGAGCCGTCTGTTGAGACGAGGCCGGACGCGCGGCGCGTTGAGCGGACGTCACGGGCGGCAGCAGCAGCGCGAGATTGACGGCCAGGAAGGCCGCGGTCAGATTCCGCAGGGGCATCGTCGAATCCTCCACCTCTTCTCAATGGGGCGACAAAGACAGGAGTCTACTCCCGATCTTTTTGATATTCTTCCAGCCTTCTGAGCTGTGAAGAAACCGATGTAGTGTCCGCCGAAGCCTCGGCGAAGGCGGAAGCCGGACACTACGAACACACGCCCTGCACGGGAGGTAATGTGATCTGCCGCCGAAATGTGTTTTTGACGCTCGGTGCCTTGCTCGTTCTGGTGCCGGTTGCCGTCACGAGGATTGAGGGCCAGGCTGGCCAGCCGGCGCAGGCGCGAATCGTGGCGCTTCGCGGCGGGACGGTGCTCACCGTCACGAGGGGCACCATCCCCAACGGCACGGTCCTCCTGCGCGACGGCAAGATCGCGGCGGTCGGCACGAATGTCTCAATCCCCGCGGGCGCCGAGATCATCGACACGACGGGCCAGTTCGTCTCGCCTGGAATCATCGACGCGCACTCGCACATCGCCAACGATGCGATCAACGAGGGCGGGACGACCGTCAGCTCGATGACGGGCATGGAAGACGTCCTCGACCCGACCGACATCAACATCTACCGCGACCTCGCCGGCGGGCTGACGGTCGCCAACGTCCTCCACGGCAGCGCCAACCCCATCGGCGGCAAGAACCAGGTGATCAAGCTGCGCTGGGGGAAGACGAGGGCCGAAGAAATCGTCTTCGAAGGCGCGATGCCGGGGATCAAGTTCGCCCTGGGCGAAAACCCCAAGGACATGCCCATCGGGCAGGCCACCGGCCCGCGCCGCTATCCGATGACGCGCATGGGCGTGGAGTTCGTCATCCGCGACGCGTTCACGCGCGCGAAGGCCTACCAGAAGGCGTGGAAGGACTACGAGAAGAACAAGGCGAGCGGGACGGCGATGCCGCCGCGGCGCGACCTTCAGCTCGAACCGCTCGTCGAGGTGCTCGAGGGCAAGCGCCTCGTGCACGCGCACTGCTATCGCGCCGACGAGATCCTCATGCTCATCCGCCTCGCCGAGGAGATGGGCTTCAAGATCGCGACCTTCCAGCACGTGCTCGAAGGCTACATGGTCGCCAAGGAGATCGCCGCACACGGCGCCGGCGGCTCCACGTTCGCCGACTGGTGGGCGTACAAAGTCGAGGCTGCGGACGCCATCCCGCACAACGCCGCGATCATGACGCGCAAGGGCGTGCTCGTCTCGATCAACTCCGACAGCGCCGAGCACGCGCGCCGCCTCAACACGGAAGCGGCAAAGACGATGAAGTGGGGCGGGATGTCCGAGGACGAAGCCTTCGCGATGGTGACGATCAATCCCGCGAAGCAGCTCCGCATCGACAGCCGAGTCGGCTCGCTCGAAGCCGGCAAGGACGCCGACGTCGTCGTCTGGAATCACCATCCGCTGAGCTCCTACGCGATCGTCGAGCGCGTCTACATCGACGGAACCGTCTACTACGATCGTAAGGGCGAAGAAGGCCGGCTCACCGCGCTCAAGAAGGAGAAGTCGAGCCTCGCGGCCGCTGAAGGCGGCACGCGCCCGGCGACGACCAATCCGCAGGAGAACCCCAGAGCAGGCGAACAGAACCGTCAGGGCGGGCCGCGCGCGGACGACGACGGAGCGCAACCGGCGGGGACGACGGGATCGGCCCCGGCGCCGAGCGCTACGCAGGCTGCGCAGGCGCCGAGGCCGGCGCAGACCGGCGCAGGCGCCGGCGCGGTTATCGCGATCACGAACGCGAGGATTCACCCGATCACGCAGGCGACGATCGAAAAAGGCACGATCGTTCTGCGCGGGACGAAGATCGAAGCGCTGGGCGCGAACGTTCCGGTCCCCGCCGGCGCGAAGGTCGTCGACGCGGCGGGCGCCGATGTCTATCCCGGCTTCATCAACGCGCGCACGCAGATGGGGCTGAACGAACCCGGGCCGCGCGGATTCGAAGACGTGAGCGAGATGCTGGACCTCAATCCGCAGCTCCGCACCCGCGTCGCCTATCACTCCGAAAGCGATGCCATCGCCGTCGGCCGCACCAACGGCATCACGACGGTCGCCGTCATGCCGGGCGGCGGCACGTTCGGCGGCGAAGTCGCGATCATGAACCTCGACGGCTGGACGTGGGAGGAAGCCACGCTCAAGGCCAACGCCGGCATCACGTTCAACTTCCCAGCCCTCGGCGGCGGTGGTGGACGCGGAGGGGGCGGCGGTGGACGCGGCGGCGGGGGCGGGCCCGAAGGCGCGACGTACGAGGACATGAAGCGCACGCGCGACCGCAGGCTCGACGAGCTCGCGCGCCTCTTCGATTCGGTGCGCGCCTACGCCAAGGCCGGCCCCGACAAGACCGTCGACTGGACGCTCGAGGCGCTCGTCCCAGTCGTCGAGCAAAAGCTGCCGCTCGTCACCACGGTGAATCGCGCGCAGGACATCCGCGACGCGGTGGCGTTCGCCGATCGCGTCAAGGTCAATATCGTGATCAGCGGCGGCTCCGAGGCCAACCTCGTCGCGCCGCTCCTCAAAGAGAAGAACGTGCCGGTCATTCTCGGCAACATCCTCTCGCTCCCCGCGAACGAAGACGCCTTCCACGCCGCCAGCTATCAACTCGCGGGCGAGCTGTCGCAGGCCGGCGTGAAGGTCGCGTTCTCGACGACCGACAGCGCCTACGTCCGCATCCTGCCCTATCACGCCGCGATGTCGGTGGCTTGGGGGATGAAACGCGATGATGCGCTCAAGGCGCTGACAATCAACGCGGCGGAGATTCTCGGCGTGGCCGACCGCGTCGGCAGCCTGGAGCCCGGCAAAGACGCCAACCTGTTCATCTCGAAGGGCGATCCGCTCGAGATCAAGACGGCCGTCACTAACGTCTTCATCAACGGCAAGGACGTCGGAATCGACAACAAGCACGAGCAGCTGTATCGCAAGTACATCGCGAGGCCGTAAGGCAAGGCTTTGGGCTCTCGGCTTTAGGCCTTAGGCATGCTGGAGCTGGGCAACGGGTGATTGAGCCCGCAGGTTGAATCAGCAGCGCCCGCGGCCCGAGCGCGGCGCGACCAGCCTCCGCCAAGGCTACGGCGGTCCGCCGAAGCTTTAGCGAAGGCGGAAGTCGCCGCAGAGCGAGCGGGGTGGGGCCCCGCGAGCGCTGATAAATGCAGACAGAATCCTGGGAGCAGCAAATGAAACGCCCGATCCACCTTGCCGCCTGCGTCGCGGCCGCCGCCCTCGCCTTCGCCGTCGCGCCGCGCGCCGAGGCGCCGCACATCTACGCGATCAAGGGCGCGCGGCTAATCACGGCCAACGGCGCGCCGATTGCGACCGGTACGATCGTGCTCCGCAACGGGCTCATCGACGCGGTGGGTGCCGACGTCGCGGTCCCGCCGGACGCGACGGTGATCGAGGGCGCCGGCATGACCGTCTATCCCGGCCTCATCGACATGGGCAACGCCGCCGGGCTCGACGCGGCGCCGCCCGCGGCTCCCGCCACGTTCCGCACGCTCGAGGATGCCGAGCGGTGGAAGCGCAGCGTGATCCTCCGGCCCGAGCTCGAGGCGGCGAAAGTCGTCAGGCCCGACGCGCCTGAATTGTCTCGACTGGCCGCCTCTGGCGTGACCACGGTGCTCGCGACGCCGACGGCGGGCCTCTTCAAGGGTCAAAGCGCACTCGTCAACGTGTCGGCGCCCGTCGACGAGCCCCAGGTCGGGGCGGTGGCCGATCCGCGGCGCGGCCTGCAGGTCGTGCGCACGCCGGTCGCGCTGCACGTATCGCTCGCGCTCGGACAGGGCGGCGGCCGCGGCGGCGGCTATCCGGTGTCGCTCCTCGGTTCGATCGCGTTCGTCCGCCAGAGCTTCCTCGACGCGCAGCATCAGCAGCTCGAGAAGCAGCGCTACGAGAAGATGAAAACGGGCGTGTCCCGCCCCCTCTACGATCCGTCGCTCGACGCGATCCAGCCGGCGCTGGCACGCGCACTGCCGGTGGCCTTCGAGGCCGACCTGGCGCGCGAAATCCTGCGCTCGCTCAACATGGCCAAGTCGTTCAATCTCGACCCGGTCATCACCGGCGCCCGCGAGGCCGATCAGGTCGTGGCCGACCTCAAGGCGCAGAACGCGCGCGTCATCTACAACCTGGACTACCCGGCCCGCCCGCGCACGCTGCCGCCCGATGCCGACGAGTCGATCCGCGAGCTGAGGGCGCGTGCCCAGGCGTCCAAGACGCCAGGCGCGCTCGAAAAGGGCGGCATCCTCTTCGCGTTCTCGTCTGGGAGCATCCAGCAGCCGAGGGATTTCGTCCGCAACGCGGCGCGCGCGGTAAAGGACGGCCTGACGCCCGACGCCGCAGTCCGCGCCCTGACGATCAACGCTGCGCGGATCGCCGGCGCTGCGGATCGCCTCGGCTCGCTCGACAAAGGCAAGATCGCCAACCTCATCGTCACCGACGGCGACCTCTTCGAGGATCGCACGCGCGTGGTGCACGTGTTCGTCGACGGCCGGAAGGTCGAAGCCGAGCCACCGGCAACCGGCGGCGGCCGGGGCCGCGGGCGCGGGGGGAACTGAGGGAGGTGGAATCAGGGATCAGGGATCCTGATCTCCGATCCCTGATCTTCCGCCCGCTGACACTCTTCTAAAGCCCAGATGACAACGCTGATCTTCGCTGCCGCGGCAGTCGTGTGCCTGGTCCTGACTCCCGCGATAGCAGCGGCCCAGGACAAGCAAGCCGCCGACCGCACAGGCGCCCTTCGCGTCTTCCTCGACTGCAACTCGTGCGACGAGAACTACCTGCGCACCGAAATCACGTTCATCAACTACGTCCGTGACCGCGCGGACGCAGACCTGCACGTCCTCGTCACGACGCAAGGAACCGGTGGCGGGGGAACCGAGTACACGATCAAGTACATCGGCCTCGGACGGTTCGCCGGCGCCGACCAGTCGCTGACCTACGTTTCGGCTCAGACCAACACCGACGACGAACGGCGCGCCGGCTTCGCCGCCCAGTTCCGTCTGGGGCTCATTCGCTACGCCGCCGATACGCCGCTGGCCTCCCGATTGAAGGTCACGTTCGACGCGCCGGAGGAGAAGGCGGCCACCGAACCGCAACGCGACCCGTGGAATTTCTGGGTGTTCGGGATCGGCGCGAGCGGCAATCTCGAGGGCCAGGAGTCCGGCAACGAGAAGCGGGTCAGGGCTTCGCTGTCCGCCAATCGCACGACCAACGCCTGGAAGCTGAACTTCAACGCCTTTGGGAACTACGGCAAAGAAGAGTTCGTGCTCGAGGAGGGCGACATCTACACGTCGATCTCGAGAAACATCGAAGCCAACGCGCTGGTGGCCAAGAGTCTGACCGAGCACTGGTCGCTCGGCGTCGTCGGCGCGCTGGAGTCGTCTCTCTTCAGCAACTACGACCTGCGCACGCGCTCGGGTGGCGGAGTCGAATACGATGTGTTCCCGTACTCGGAATCCACGAGGCGCATCCTCACCCTGCTCTACACCGTGGGCGTGGAAACCGCGAACTACCACGAGGTGACGATCTACGACAAGCTGTCCGAGACCCTCCTCGACCAGAGGCTCGAGACGACGTTGAACCTGCGCCAGCCGTGGGGCAGCGCCTCGGCGTCCTTCGAGCTGGCGCAGTACCTGAGCCAGCCCGACAAGTATCGCCTGACGACGTTCGGCAACCTGGAGGTGCGCCTCTTCAAAGGCTTCTCGGTCGAGATGTTCGGCGAGGCGTCGCGTCGGCGGGATCAGCTGTCGCTGCGACGTGGCGATGCGACCAACGAAGAGATCCTCGTCCGCCAGCGCGAGCTCGCGACAGGCTATCAATACGATGTTGGCTTCGGGATCAGCTACTCGTTCGGGTCGATCTTCAATAACGTCGTGAATCCGCGGTTTCGGAACGCTGGCGGGTTCTAGGCCCGGATTTCCGATTGGGCTGAACCACCGCCGGATTCACGCTGTCGTCGGCGGATCAGCAGACGCTCGCCGCAGGTCAGAGTGTGCATCTTTCAAACGGCGGCGGCGACAAGGTTGATATCGACCTGGTGGCGAACTTCCCCGACTACATTTCCGACCCCCTGCCGGGCTTCCCGGAGATCGTGCGTGGCTCGAACCCGTTCGGACTTGTGGTCGTTGCGGACCAGGTCTACGTGACGGACGGCGGACGGAATCTGGTATGGCAGGTCGATATCCCGACTGGCAGTTTCTCCCCGCTGGCCACCTTCCCGACAATCCCGAACCCTCTTTTCCCGGCTGTGGGCGGCCCAGTCGTCGAGGCTGTTCCGACCGGTATCGAGTACACCGACGGTGAGTTGCTCGTCACGCTGTTCCGCGGCGTTCCGCTCGCACCCGGGACTTCCGCCGTCGTGCAGATCGATCCGTCCACGGGTGTCCAATCACCGTTCCTGAGCAGACTGAAAACGGCAATCGCGGTTTGGATCAGGTTCATTGGTTCAGGAGGGTTGAACCTCTGAACCCCCTCCTAAACCTATCTCCCGCTATCGTTAGTGGTAGTCATCTTTTTGCCCGGCGCCGGCTTCGCCCGCTCCTTGAGATGCTCTTCCATCTGCAGGCGCGGGACGCCCTTGGTCATCCAGTCGGGCGCGGGGACACCTTTGAGGTAGTGGTCGAAATACTCCTTCATCCGGACCGTGTAGTCGCGCATGTTCGACGGCTTGCGCAGGCCGTGGTTCTCGCCGACGTACTCGAGCATGATGACCGGCTTCTGCATGCGGCGCAGCGTGTTGTAGTACTCGACGCCCTGGGTGAAGTCCACGGCGCCGTCCTTGTCGTTGTGCAGGATCATCAGCGGCGTCTTGACGTTCTTCGCGAAGAAGACCGGCGAGTTGCGGTAGTAGGCGTCCCAGTTGTCCCAGTATCCGCCCCGAAACCGGCCCTGGCTGGCCTCGAAGATGGCGCCGTTCCCGCCGCCGGTGTTCTTGTAGATCAGGCTGTACATGCTGATCATGTTGGTCAGCGGCGCCCCGGCGACGGCGGCCGCGAACATGTCGGTCTGAGTCACGAGGAACGACGTCTGATAGCCGCCCCACGAGTGGCCCGTCAGCCCGACTTTCTTCGGGTCGATGACGCCGGTCGCAATCGCGGCCTTCAACGCCGGCACGACGCACCACACGGCTGACATACCGGGATCGTTCACTTTGTAGGTGATGTCTGGCAGCAGCACAGCGTAGCCGTTGCTCGTGTAGTAGGAGCGGTTGAAGCCGTTGGCGCCCGGATTGGCGAACTGGTTCGCGCCCTGCGACATCTTCTCGTAGATGTTCACGATCGTCGGATACGACTTGCCCTTCTCGTAGCCGGCGGGCAGGAAGAGCGCGGCCTGCAGCTTGTCGCCCTTGTCGCTCGTGTAGTTGACGAGCATCGAGCCTTCCGTCCATCCGTAGGACGCCACCTGCGGGCGCTGATCGGTCAGCCGATCGCCCTTGGCGAAGCTCGCGTCGGTGATGTAGTAGTCGTTGGGCTCGGTCGCCGTCGAGCGTGTGTAGATGAACTGCTCGGCGTTCTTCACTTTGGTCAACGTGCCGAACGAGGCATCCGACCAGTTCAGCATCTCCACGCCGGCTTTTCCGGGTGTCAGCCTGGCGACACCGGCCTTCTTCGTCCATTCGCCGTAGGCGGCGAAATACTGCGGCCGGGCGACGTCGATGCCGAGCGCGCGCTCCTGCACCGGCTCGATCGGGTAGCGGCGCTGATAGCGAATCTGATCCTTGCGTCCGTTCGCGGTCAGATTGACGACGCTGCCGCCATTGACAGGCACCTGCCAGATGTCCCAGTTGTCGCTCAGGAGCACTGACGCGCTGTCTTTCGTCCATCCGATCGTGCCTGCCGGTGGCTTGACGACGTTGTGGTCGTCTTCGGCGTCGACGAAGGAGATGGGCGCGTTGAGCGTGATGTTGCGCGTCTGGCCCGACTCCATCGAGTAGACGTGGTAGTTGCCGTCCTCGTAGTAGAGGAACGATTTTCCGTCGGGCGACGGGCCGTTGTACCACCGCGCGCGCTTGAGCGCGAGGCGGCGCGTGCCCGTGGACATGTCGATGACGTAGATATCCTGGAAGCGGCGGCCGTCGAGGTTGCCGAGGAGCTCGTACTCGCGGTCGTCCTGACCGATGGCGAACCGCTGCTTCGGCGCCACGTTGACCGTGCGCAGATCCTCGTCGGCGAGCCTGATGAAGGTTTTTGGCTGCGCGCGGTACTCGGCCAGGTAGCTGAACGAGCGGTCGCCGGCCTCCTGCACTTCCTGCTGCGACTGCAGGCGCTTGTCGAGCCAGTGCCAGAGCACGAGGTCGACCTTCTCGTCTGCATTCGGGTTCGCCGCATCGGGCGTCGTCGCGGGTCGCGCCGCGTCATCTCCCTCTCGCGGCGCATCGCCCTCGGCTGCGTCGGCTGCGCCGTCGCGCTTGCGCGGCGTGTGGATGCCGAAGGTCAGCGCCTGCAGGTCTTCGGTCCATTGCGCGTTGCGGTTCGGGCTGATGGTCATGCCCTCGGGAAAGGTCTTGTCGGTGGCCGGATCGAAGGACGTCTTCTGTGGCGCGCCGGCAGCCAAGCCGGTGAATCCAAGCACCGAGTAGCGCTTGTCGCGCAGCGCGCGATCATCAGTCCCTTTCAGCACGGACAGGCCGTCGCCCTTTTCCGTCCACACCAGCCGTTCGTAACTCGCGTTGCCGTTGTCGAGTACGGCGACCGTCCCGCGCGTCATGTCGCGGAGCTGGACGCCGTTGCCGACTTTGTCCTGCGCGTCGATCGTCCACGCCAGCAGGTTGCCGTCCTTCGAGAACGCGAAGTCGGCGACGTTGCCAACGCTCAGCTCCTGGCCGCTCGCGAGCTCGCGCAGGATGAGGTCTGTGCCGCGCGGGCGATCGGCGGCCGCACCTGCGGCACCGCCCGGCGCCGGCGCAGCGCCGCCCGCACCACCTCGACCTTCGGCCGCGCCACCGGCGCCCGCCGCTTGAGCGGCCTGACGCTGTAGCGCAATCCACGTCGACGCGTCGCCCGAGAACGCGAACCGGCGGATGCGCGGATACTCGCGCTTCTCACCCGTCGCGAGATTGACGATCGTCACGCTGCTCTGCACCGGACGGCGCAGACGGCGAAGCCGCTGCGCCTCGCGTCGTGAGGGATACGTCGTGAACGCGACGAACTTCGAATCTTCGGAAAAATCGAGAGACGCCGAACCGGCGCCGCCGCCGTCACCGCCGCGTCCGCCACCGGCCCCTGCGGCGGGCGTTGGAATCTCGCCGACTTCGAACGTCAGGTCTTTCTCGGCGCTCCGAGTTCGTCGTACGACGATCTGCGCGTCGCCCTCGCCTGGCGCAATCCGATAGGCGAACCATTGCCCGTCGTTCGACACCGCCGTGGTCCCGATGGCCTTCCAGTTGATGATGTCCTGCAGCTCGATCGGCCGCTTCGACTGGACGGCCTGCTGCATCGTGGCCGACGGCCCGAACACGGGCAACGTGGCCGGCAGTGCCAGCGCGAGCGCAAGGGTCAGGACCAACCGGCGCGGTGTCGCTCTCATCGTCAACTCTCCTCTTGTCCCTGGATCGCGGCGGTTCGTCCCCGCGAAGGCGCTATGGTAGATCGGAATGTCCGGAACCGGGCAGGGTGGCTGCACGCTTTGCCGGGAATGCGTCAGCCACCTTTTCGGTGCGGATTGGCCTGCAAGGCCAATGGTTTCAGGTCGATACAAGCGGCATGACCATGACGGGACGCGGATCACGCGGATTCAAGAACGACGGGACGCGGATCACGCGGATTCTGAGGATCACGGGACGCGGATCACGCGGATTCCGGAACCTCGACGCGGATGACGCAGATCTCTGGATCCAGATAGGCGGATGACCTCCGGGGAGGCCTGTCGGGGGGGGTTCGAACATCCTGTCGCGAGCGCGCTGGTCAGGTGCTGTTTCAGCAACTGTTGAAATACAAGATCTGACCCCGTCCCTGCCGTCCCCTCCTGAACATTCAGATCCGCGTGATCCGCGTCCCGTGAGCCAGATCCGCGTGATCCGCGTCCCGTGACTAGATCCGCGATCCGCGTACTCGAGCAACCCCGTCTGCGCGATCGGCATCCTGAGTGTCCCAGGCGCGCGTTTCGCGATCGACGATGTCCTGGATCTCCTGCTCTCGGTCGGTCATGACTTGGCTATTCTTATTGTGAGGGACCACTTCGTGCCGTTGGAGTTGTCCGAGAGGCACCTTTCGAGTTGAGGAACTGATGCGATTCGCGCACACGCGGGCTTACGTTGCAATCATTGTCGCCGGTGGCCTGCTGGTGTCAGTCTCGGCTCAAGGTCCGCCGCCGCCCCGCCGACTGCCACGTCCGGGGACCATTGCAACATCAAGCGCCACACAGGTCATCTCTCCTGTTGCACTGCTCACCTGGGTGACACGGTATGGCAGTGACGGCGTGCACGTGCTCGATCTCGTCGTGTTGTGGCGTGGCACACCGGGCTGGTTCCTCCGAGGTTCGCATCGCGGATCATCAGGTGGTGGAAGCGGCGAATCGTTCCATTCGACGATCACCTATGGCGGACTGGACCTGCAGCTTGACTTCCAGTTTCAGACACGCGTCGCGCAGATTCAGGGCAAGAGCGTTCAATTGCGCGACGCCAACGTGATTCTGGTGGACAACGTCGACATGGGAGACGAGCTGACGGTCGTCAACACTCTCCGGGTCGATCCCGAGCTCCCGCAGTCAGATAGTGGCTACCCACGCGTCGACGCCGTGCTGGGACGTTCACCGGAAATCGTGTCCTTCCTTCGCTGCGACGCTCGAATGCCAGATGGAAGGGCCCAGGCGATGATCGATAGTATTTGTGCACAGGTGCTGGGCAAAATAGTTCCTTAGAGCGGCGAGGCAAGGATGGTTCACCGAATCGCGCTCGTGGTCGTCGCGATGATTGTGTCGAGCGTTCAATCGGCGTTCGCGTGCTGGGGTCCGCAGGGATACCCTCGCTCGTGGGTCAACGACGCTGAAGTGATCGTTCGAGCGCGCGTTTGGAGGCTGACCGAAGCGCCAGCCGCAACCTCCGCCGTGCGGACGTTGGAAACATTGGTACGTTTTGGGGTGGTAGAGGTACGCAAGGGAGAAGTGCAATTCACTGTCAGTGTCACCGGAACGCTCACTGAGCGATCCGACATGAATGATCTACCCGTGCCATACGCCATGGTACGGCCAGGCGGACGAGCGGGGGCATGTGCGGCCCGGAACTACCAACGGGACGGCGAGTACCTGTTACTTTTGAAGAAGGTCGACGGCAAGCTGACGCCCTACTGGGCGGCTCTCGGAGCAACGAATGAACAGGTCACCGGCGCGGACGATCCGTGGGTGACGTGGGTACGCCAACAACTCGAATCTCTTCCCAAGAAGCCGGACCCGCTGCTCGCCCCGACCAGCCGGCGAATCAAGTCCTGGCCTGCGTTTGGACGGCGCTATTGATCCGAGCACGCGACGATAGGTCCCGTCCTGAACTGATAGCACGTGCGCGACTGCAGGTATCCGATGCAGAGCGTCCGGCGGGGACCGTCAGCCGCCGTGCGATCGTAGAGCTGCCACTCCAGGCCGCGGCACTCGCAGGTGCGATAGGCGGAGGCCATCGCTCCCCCGTCGGCGCAGACGCGAACGAACGCGAATCCGGCCGCCACCACGAGTGCGACCAGGATCACCGTCAAGCGAGCGCGGCGCGTCAGCTGAGTGGCTCGCATAGCGGCATCTTACCTGTCTCGCCCCGTGTTGTCCTGGCTTACCGTATCTCTGTCCGTGGTCTGGTTCGGACGCGCTTCACAGCTCCGATAACCCCGAGGCGGCCGCCGCCCACAGAGCGCCTGTTGGCGACAAACGGCACGTATCCCCACAACCCCGGAAAGCGCTAGCCCACCTGGCCTTCGATGAGCGTCAGCACCGGGAACGCGAGCGCGGTGAGGAGGCGGCCGCACGCCGCCTCGAACCATCCCGGCTGGCCACCGGTATCGAATCGAGCCATGCCGGAGCCGAAGACGTAGAGCAGGAGGCTGATGGTCAGCGCGAGGTGCGCGGCGGTCAGCAGGCCGAAGAGCAGCGGGCGTCGCATCGGATTGACACTACTAGCCGTCTCACAAATGCTGTCTCGACATCACGTTACACCACGATGCCCACGATGACACGATGTTCACGATGATCCCTGGAGAGTTCTCTTCGTGTTCATCGGGTCATCGTGCTCATCGTGAGCCATGGCCATCGGCGCGTTCAGCCTGGTCTTCGTTTCGCACAGGTTCTACTTCAGCACGTCGCCCGGGGCGCCCGCCCGGATGACGGCGCCGCGTTCGAGCACGACCACGCGGTCGGCGAATCGGCGCGCCTCGTCGCGATCGTGCGTCACGTAGAGTATCGGCACCGCGAGCTCGTCCCTTACGCGCTCGAGGTACGGCAGGATCCGGCGGCGCAGCTCGAGGTCGACGGCGGCCAGCGGCTCGTCGAGCAGGAGCACGTCGGGCGCCGACATCAGCGCTCGCGCGAGCGCGACCCGTTGCCGCTCCCCTCCCGACAGCATCGAGACGCCGCGATCCAGCAACGCCCCCACTTCGAGGATCGACGCGACTGACTCGAGCGAGAGCTTCTGCCCCGGCCGCTGGCCGTAGGTGACGTTCCGGCGGACGTCGAGGTGCGGGAAGAGCGCGATGTCCTGAGAGACGTAGCCCACGTGCCGCCTGTGGGAGGGCAGGTTGACGCCGCCGGTAGAGCT
The DNA here is from genome assembly GCA_963776315.1 of uncultured Acidobacteriota bacterium. Lineage (GTDB taxonomy): Bacteria > Acidobacteriota > Vicinamibacteria > Vicinamibacterales > 2-12-FULL-66-21 > DATBJJ01. The sequence continues at coordinate 451,730 of CAVZMJ010000010.1, read as the reverse complement.
GAAGAGCGTGCGGCCGTTGACGGCAATCGCCCCTCGGACCGGCGTGCGCAGCCCGGCGATCGCGTCGAGAATCGTCGTCTTGCCGGCGCCCGACGGACCGAAGAGCACCGTGACCCTGGCCTCGAGCCGTTCGCGCACCTCGAGAACGAAGCTCCCCTGCTCGATCCGGATGTCGATGTCGATCACGCGCGGAGCCCCGCGCGAGACGTCAGGTAGTTCGAGATCCAGAGCGCGATGAATGCGATGCCCGCGGAGACGGCCAGCAGCACGGCGGCGTCACGATCGCGGCCGATCTCGGTGAACGTGTAGATGGCGACCGGCAACGTCCGCGTGACGCCCGGAATGCTGCCGGCGATCATGATCGTGGCGCCGAACTCGCCAATGGCCCGCGCGAAGCCCAGGACCGCGCCCGCCGCGAGCGCGGGAAACGCCAGCGGCAGCGTGATGGAGAAGAAGACGCGCAGCGGCGACGCGCCGAGCGTGCCGGCGATGGCCTCGTATCGCTGGTCGACCTGCTCGAACCCGGCCCGCACGGTGCGCACGAAGAGCGGCAGGCCCATGACCGTCATGGCCAGCACGACGGCCCGCCACGTGAACACGACGTCAATCCCTATCCTCGCGAGCACGCCCCCGATCGGACCGCGGGGGGAAAAGAGCAGCAGCAGGATGAGTCCCGTCGCGACGGGGGGCATGACGAGCGGCAGCGAGACGAACGTCTCGACGAGCACCCGGCCGCGAAATCGGCGCCGTGCAAGCAGCCACGCCAGCGCCAGGCCTGGGGGGACCATGAGCACGGTCGCCGCCAGTGCCGTCAGCAGCGTGAAGCTCGTAATCTGCCAGATGTCCATGGGACCAGTCCTGACATGTCGCGATGCACGGCGTCTGTCGACACAGGCTAGCGCTCGACGCCTGTGATCGCGCCGTTCGAATCAACGGTTTCGTCCGCATTTCTCAATGCTCGCGAGGCCCCACCCCCGCTCGCTCTCGCGCGCGACTTCCGCCTTCGCTGAAGCTTCGGCGGACCGCCGTAGCCTTGGCGGAGGCTGGTCGCGCCGCGCTCGGGCCGCAGGCGCTGCTGCAGTGCCCTCAAAGGGCGCTCTTGCTACCGGGAAATGACCGGCGCTCCGAATCGGTGCCGCACAAAGATCGCCGCGGCTTCTGGTCCGCGCAGGAACGCCAGAAACCGCATGGCCTCGGCCTGGTTACGCGACGCGGCCAGAACCGCGGCCGGATAGACGATGCGCGGGCCGTCTTTGGCCGGCACCGCGAACGCCAGGACGGCCGTGCGGGTGGCGGCAAGATCGGTGACGTAGACGATCGCTGCGTCGACGCTGCCGGTCTCGACTGCCGCGAGCGCAGCCCGGACGTTGGTCGTCGGGACGATGCGCGGCTCGTACGCGGTCCAGAGCCCGCGCTGCTCGAGGTAGCGGCGGGCGTAGACACCGGCCGGCACGGCCGCCGGGTCGCCGATCGCCAGGCGGCGAATCTCCGCTGGTGCACGTGCAAACTCCCGTCGCACGAAATCCACGCGCTCCGGCGTCGACACGACGGCCAGCTGATTCTCGACGAGATCGACGCGCGAGCCGGCAAGCACCGCGCCAGCCTTCTCGACGACGTCCATCTGTGCCTCGTCGGCGCTGATGAAGACGTCGGCGGGGGCGCCGTTGACGATCTGGCGCGCGAGGACGTTGGACCCGGCAAGATTGAATCGGACTGGGCCGCCGCCGGCCGTAGCGTAGGCCGCGGCCATCTCCTCGAGGGCCTGCGTCAGGCTGACGGCGGCGGCGACCGTCAACGGTTCCGGCGGCACGCCCTGCGGCGCTGCGAACACGGCGATCAGGGCGAGGACCCTCAGGCGCGAAAGCATCTATACAATTTACTGCGAATTACGCTTGATTTTCCAGCGAATCAATACGATTCTAGACGACGTGGACCTGGTTACCCCGCGGGAGGCGGCGCGCAGGCTCGGCGTCAGCTACCCGACGGTCAAGCAGTGGATTTACAAGGGCGTCGTCCGCACGCGGCCCACGGCCGGAGGCCATCACCGCATACCGGCTTCGGAGGTTGACCGCCTGCTGGCGTCGGCCGGCCGCCCGCTGCCCCGGCCCGCACCGCCTCACGCCGGCGCCATCGTCGCGCTCAGCGGCCGCAATCAACTCCGCGGCATCGTCGAGGAAGTCAGGAGCGAGGGTCTGCTCTCCCAGGTGCGCATGCGCATCGGCGATCAGACGCTGACGGCGGTCATCACTCGGGATGCCGTCGACGAGCTGAAGCTCCGGCGCGGTGACGAGGCCCTGGCGGTCATCAAGTCGACGGAGGTCATGATCGCGCGACAGGTGGTGCGATCCTCCGTAGCAGGACGAGCGACCAGGCCTGCACCTGGACGGCGCCGCCGGCCCTGACCTGTCTCCCCAGCCGTTCCTCCGACATCTCGTCGGTGCTCTCGAAGGTATCGAGCACCTGCGTCCACCGCTCTCCCCACGCCCTGGGGGGCAGGCGGAACTCGAGCGGCGCGTGGTGCGCGTTGAACATGATGTAGAAGCTGTCGTCGACGACACGCTCGCCGCGCTCGTTCGGCGTCGGTATCGCATCGCCATTCAGGAACACGCCGAGCGACTTCGCGAATCCCGCCTGCCAGTCCGCGTCGGACATCTCCGTTGCCGGCGGGCACGAACCACCCGACGTCGGCGACGCTCGGACCGTGCGGTTCGCGCCCCTGGAACCAGCGGCGCCGGCAGAGCACCGGATGACGATGACGCAGCCGGATCAGGCGGCGCGTGAAGTGGAGCAGCCGCTCGTCGGCGCTCGTCCAGTCGTACCAGGACACGTCGTTGTCCTGACAGTAGCCGTTGTTGTTGCCGTGCTGCGTGCGTCCGATCTCGTCGCCGCCGAGGACCATCGGCACGCCCTGCGACAGCATGAGCGTGGCGAGGTAGTTGCGCTGCTGCCGCGCGCGCAGCGTCGTGACCTCCGGCGTGGTCGTCGGACCCTCGAAGCCGCAGTTCCAGGACCGGTTGTAGCTCTCGCCGTCGCGGTTGTTCTCGCCGTTCGCCTCGTTGTGCTTGTCGTTGTACGACACGAGATCCCGGAGCGTGAAGCCGTCGTGAGCGGTGATGAAGTTGACGCTGGCGTACGGGCTTCGGGCGGTGCCTTCGTAGAGGTCCGAGCTGCCCGTCAGCCGGTAGGCGAACTCCGCGAGCGTCCGGTCGGTGCCGCGCCAGAAGTCACGGACGGTGTCGCGATACTTGCCGTTCCACTCCGACCACAGCGGCGGAAAGTTGCCGACCTGGTAGCCCCCCTCGCCGATGTCCCAGGGCTCGGCAATCAGCTTGACCTGGCTGACGATCGGATCCTGCTGGATGAGATCGAAGAAGGACGAGAGCCTGTCCACCTCGTGCAGCTCGCGGGCGAGCGTCGCCGCGAGATCGAAGCGGAATCCGTCGACGTGCATCTCGCTGACCCAGTAGCGCAGGCTGTCCATGATGAGCTGCAGCACGTGGGGATGCCGCATGTTCATCGAGTTGCCGGTCCCCGTGTAGTCGACGTAGTACCGCCGCTTGTCGGGCACGAGCCGGTAGTAGGCGGCGTTGTCGAGACCCTTGAGCGAGAGGACCGGCCCGAGATGATTGCCCTCGGCCGTGTGGTTGTAGACCACGTCGAGAATCACCTCGATCCCCGCCTCGTGCATCGTCTTCACGAGGTGCTTGAACTCCTGCACCTGCTCGCCGCGCTGGCCGCGGGCGTACTCGTTGTGCGGCGCGAGGTAGCCGATCGAGTTGTAGCCCCAGTAGTTGGCCAGGCCGCGATCGCGCAGGCTCGAGTCCTGCACGAACTGATGGACGGGCAGGAGCTCGACCGCCGTGATTCCGAGCCGCTGCAGATACTTGATCGCCTCGGGATGCGCCATGCCGGCATACCGGCCGCGCAGCTCGTCGGGAATGTGCGGGTGCTTGATCGTGAAACCCTTGACGTGCGTCTCATAGACCACGGTGCGGTGCCACGGCGTCCGCGGCCGGCGATCCTGTCCCCAGTCGAAGAATGGATTGATAACGATGCTCTTCGGTACGAAGGAAGCGCTGTCGAGATCGTTCCGTGAGGACTCGGGCGCGGCGAACTGATACGGAAAGACGGCCTCGCTCCAGTTCCAGGCACCGTCGATCGCCTTCGCGTAGGGATCGAGGAGAAGCTTCGCCGGATTGCACCACGACCCCTGCTCCGGCGCCCATCGTCCGTGCACTCTGAACCCGTAACGCTGTCCGGGCTTCACGTCCGGCAGGTAACCGTGCCAGCAAAGTGCCGTCCGCTCCGTGAAGTCCATGCGGGTTTCCACGCCCTGGTCGTCGAACAGACACAACTCGACGCGCTCCGCGGCCTCGGAAAACACGGAGAAGTTGGTGCCGATCCCGTCGAACGTCGAGCCGAGCGGCGCGTGGTGGCCGGGCCAGATGCGCATAAGGCTGGAATGGTAACTCAGCAGGCTCAAGGCTCAGGGCTCAAGGCTCAGGCAAGAGCCTTGAGCTCCTAGCCGGCCGATTAGGATCTGAAGGATCTTCCCTGAGCCTAGAGCCTGAGCCATAGCCTGAGCCTTGAGCCCTGAGCCCTGAGCCTGTAAGCTCCCCTCATCACTTCTGCAAGGTTGCAGGCTCGACTGGAGCGTTTCCGGCTCTACTGAACGTTTTCCGGCTCTACTGAACGTTTTCCGGCTCTACTGAACGTTTTCCGGCTCTACTGAACGTTTTCCGGGAGGATGAGATGTTGAAACGTACAAGTGCCCTGGCGGTGCTCCTGGTCGGTCTGTTTCTGACCCGCGCCGACGTGCCCGCGGCCCAAAGCACGCAGGACGGCGCGCGCGCGGCAAGATCTGATCGGCTGACGCTCGATCTCTATCTCGACATGGAGACGGTCTCCGAGCCGCAGCTCGCCCCCGACGGCAGCCAGATCGTCTACACGCGCGGGTGGATCGACAAGGTGAACGACAAGCGCGAATCGGCGCTCTGGATCATGAACGCCGACGGCAGCCGCAACCGGTTCCTCGCGAAGGGATCGGGCGCACGATGGTCGCCCTCCGGAGACCGCATCGCCTTCACCACTCAGGGCGAACCGAAGGGCACGCAGATCTTCGTCCGCTGGATGGATGCCGAGGGCGCGACATCGCAGATCACCCGGGTCGATCAGGCCCCGTCAGCCGTCGCGTGGTCGCCCGACGGCAGGCAGCTGTCGTTCTCGATGCTCGTCGAGGAGCGCAACACCTGGCCGATCAAGATGCCCAAGGCGCCGGCCGGCGCGAAGTGGACCGAGGCGCCGCGGATCGTCGAGCAGCTGAACTACCGTCGCGATCGCAGCGGCTTCACCGACAACGGCTACCGTCACGTCTTCGTCGTGCCGGCCTCCGGCGGGACGCCGCGGCAGATCACGTCCGGCAACTTCGATCACGCGGGTACCGACTGGACGCCTGACGGACGGAGCATCCTCTTCAGCGGCCTGCGCAGCGAGGACGCCACCTATCAGTGGCGCGAGTCGGAGATTTACGTCGTCGACGTGGCCGACGGCGCCATCCGTCAGCTCACGAGGCGCAAGGGCCCCGACGGCAATCCCACCGTGTCTCCTGACGGGAAGCGCGTGGCCTACACCGGCTACGACTGGTCGACGGATACGTGGGTGGACAGCAAGATCTACTTGATGAACATCGACGGCTCGAACCCGCGCCTCATCTCGGGCGACTGGGACCGCGCGCCAGCCGAGCTGCGGTGGTCGGCCGACGGCAGCGGCCTCTACTTCACAGCGCAGAACGAAGGCTCACAGAACCTCTACTACCTGCCGGTCGCAACCGCGGGCAAGGTGACGCAGATCACAAAGGGCACGCAGATGCTGACCGTGTCCGATATCTCGTCGAAGGGCGTTGCCGTCGGCACGCTGACGACGTTCTCCCAGCCTGGGGATGTCGTGACGTTCGATCTCAAGACGCCGGCGTCGATCAAGCAGCTCACCGCCGTCAACGAGGACATCCTTGCCGGGCGCAAGCTGGGCGAGGTCAAGGAGATCTGGTACACCTCGGTGGACGGCATGAAGATTCAGGGCTGGTACATCACGCCGCCCGATTTCGATCCCTCGCGCAAGTACCCGATGCAACTCCATATTCACGGCGGCCCGCACAGCATGTACGGCGTCGGGTTCAACTACGGCTGGCAAGAGCACGCGGCGAATGACTACGTCATCCTTTACACGAACCCGCGCGGCAGCACGGGCTACGGCAGCGCCTTCGGCAACGCGATCAAGAACGCGTATCCGGACAAGGACTTCAACGACCTGATGGCCGGAGTCGACGCCGTCGTCGCGAAGGGCTTCGTCGATCCGCAGAACCTGTTCGTCACCGGCTGCAGCGGTGGCGGCGTGCTGACGGCCTGGACAGTCGGCCACACCGATCGCTTCGCGGCGGCGTCGGCCAACTGCCCGGTCATCGACTGGCTCAGCTTTGTCGGCACGACCGACGGCGCCAGCTGGTACTACAACTTCGCGAAGCTCCCGTGGGAAGACCCAACAGAGCACATCAAGCGCTCGCCGCTGACCTACGTCGGCAACGTCAAGACGCCGACGATGCTCATGACCGGCGTCAACGACCTGCGCACGCCGATGCCGCAGACCGAGCAGTTCTACAGCGCGCTCAAGCTGCGCAAGGTGCCGACGGCCATGATCAGATTCAACGACGAATGGCACGGGACGACGAGCGTGCCGTCGAACTTCGTCCGGACGCAGCTCTACCTGCGCTACTGGTTCGACAAGTACAAGCGCGGCGCCGAGAAGAAGACGACGACGCCGGCGTCGGAGAGCCGGTAGAGCTGTCGGAGTGTCCGCCTCCCGCCATAGCCTTGGCGAAGGCTGGTCGGCGGACCGCCGTAGCTTTGGCGGAGGCTGGTCAGGCGGACCCATGCTGATCCGGCTAAAGCCGGACACTACGAGTTATCGAACGTGTTGGTCCGGCTCAAGCCGGACACTACGGGTTGATGAACATCATGCGCACACGCCTCCTGCTCTTTGTCGCCGTCCTTCTCACCGCCTCGCCCGCTCCGCGGGCGCAGGCCGACCTCGGCGTCCCGTCGAAGGACGGATTGGTCGTGTGCGTGTCCGCGCCGGCGTGCGATGCCGGCGCCTCTGTGCTCGCGAGGGGCGGGAACGCCGTTGACGCCGCCGTGGCAACGTCGTTTGCTCTCGCCGTCACGCATCCGTCCGCGGGCAACATCGGGGGCGGCGGCTTCATGATTGTGCGCACGCCGTCTGGGGAGGTGACGACCTTCGACTATCGCGAGAAGGCGCCGCTCAGATCCTACGAGAGGATGTACCTCGGCGCCGACGGCCAGATCGTCCGGAGCCTGACTGCGGCGGGGTATCTCGCTCCCGGGGTGCCGGGCACGGTGCGCGGGCTCGAAACCGTGCACAAGAAGTTCGGCAAGCTCCCGTGGAAGGACGTCGTCTCGCCGTCGGCGCGGCTCGCCGACGGCTTTGCGATCTCGGGCAGCCTCGCGCGCGGCCTCAACCGCGAGATCCAGGGCGCGATGGCCCCCTTCCCCGCATCGATGGCCGCATTCGGCAAGCCGGGCGGCGGCGACTGGGCCGAGGGCGATCGGCTGATTCAGCGCGATCTCGCCAAGACGCTTCGCGCGATTGCCGATGGCGGCGCCGACGCCTTCTACAAGGGCTGGATCGCGGACCGGATCGCGGAGGACATGACGGCACACGGCGGCATCATTACCAAGAGCGATCTTGCCGCCTACAAAGTTCGTGAGCTCGCGCCGATCCGCGGCACCTACAAGGGCTACGACATCGTCGCGATGCCGCCGCCAAGCTCGGGCGGCGTGGCGCTCGTCGAGATGCTCAACATCCTCGAGCCATTCGACCTGAAGGGCAAGGGCCTGCTGACGGCGCCGGCCCTGCACCTGCAAATCGAAGCGATGCGCCGAGCCTACCTCGATCGCGCCAGGCACCTCGGCGATCCCGACTTCGCCGACGTGCCGGTGGCGAGGTTGACGTCGAAGGCTTACGCGAAAACGGTCGCCGCGACGATCGACCCGGTCAGGGCTTCGAGCAGCGTCGATCTCGGCAAGGACATCGTCACGGCGCCGGCTGCTGAACCGGACGAAACGACGCACTTCTCGGTCATCGATCGAAGCGGCCTCGCCGTGACCAGCACCTACACGCTCGAAGGCGGCTACGGCTCCCATGTCGTCGTCAAAGGCACAGGCTTCCTCCTCAACAACGAGATGGGCGACTTCAACAAGAAGCCCGGCGAAACCAACGACACCGGCGACATCGGCACACGGGCCAACGCGATCGCGCCCCGCAAGACGATGTTGAGCTCCATGACGCCCACGCTCGTGACGAAGGACGGAAAGCTCGTGCTCCTGACCGGTTCCCCTGGCGGCCGGACAATCATCAACACGGTCTTCACGATCGTCCTCGGCGTCACGGAGTACGGGTTCACCGGCAGACAGGCGGTGGACCTCGCCAGGATGCATCACCAGTGGCTGCCCGATCGCGCGACGTTCGAAGAGGGTGCCGTGCCGGAAGAGGTTCTCGCGGGGCTGCGGGCGATGGGGCATGACGTCCGGGCCCAAGGGCGACAGGGCGACGCCCACAGCATCTGGATCGCGCCCGATGGCGTGCCCTACGGCGTGCAGGACGAGCGCACGCCCGACTCCAAGGCCTCCGCGCCGCAGGGTTTGACACCGACTGCGGCTGGACGGTAGGCTGTAGGTTCACATGTTTCGGGATCTCGTTCCGCACGGACACCGGCATCACCATTCGCACCGCGACGGCGGGCCGGTCGAGTTCTGCGCGAAATAAGTCGAATCAACAGCGCTAACCGAATTCACCAGGCCTCGCCGGATACCCGGCGAGGCTTTTTGCTTTATGGACTTCACCAAACTCGATGGATTGATTCCCGCCGTCATCCAGGACGACGTGTCGAACGAGGTCCTGATGGTCGGCTTCATGAACCAGGAGGCGCTCGATCGGACGGTTGCCACCGGCTTTGCGACCTTCTTCAGCCGCACGCGCGGAAAGCTGTGGATGAAGGGCGAGACGTCGGGCAACCGGCTGCAGGTCGAACGGATCCTGGTCGACTGCGACGACGACACGGTGCTCGTGCGGGTTACGCGGCTCGGTGATGGCAACGTGTGCCACACCGGCGATCGAAGCTGTTTTAGCCGCGTCTACGGTGAACGTGGCTAGGCGTCCTATCGGCAGCGCCTGCGGCCCGAGCGCGGCGCGAAGTCGCCGCGCGAGCGCGAGCGGGGGTGGGGCCCCGCGAGCATTGAGTAATGCTGACAGAACAGTCGGTACCGACCATTCGTGCATTTTGGCTGAATCAGTACGGAGGCGGGTCCTGTCCGCGGCCAGCCCCACTTCGTGCTCGGGCCGAAAGGCGGCGCAACGGGAGACGGCCCTGCGGCGCGAAGCGGGGCGCCCCGTCCGCGGCCACCCGCTGTCGGTGCTGATTCAGGTGAGATGAGTCGTCCGTGGGTGAGAAATCCTGTTCGAAGTGGCACACATGCCCAACAAGCTGAAACTCGGCATCCCCAAGGGCTCGCTGCAGGACGCGACGATTCACCTGTTCGCGCGGGCGGGGTTCAACATCTATGCGAGCACGCGGTCGTACTTTCCAGCGATCGACGACCCGGAGATCGACTGCATGCTGATCCGCGCGCAGGAGATGGCGCGCTATGTCGCGGACGGTGTCCTCGACGCCGGCCTCACCGGTCAGGACTGGATTGCCGAGCACGCGGCCGGCAACGGCACCGGAGGCGACGCGCCTACGATCGTGCCGCTCGCGGATCTCATCTACGCGAAGCAGAGCTTCGGCAAGGTGCGGTGGGTGCTCGCGGTCCCCGAGGAGTCGTCTTATCGCACGCCGCAGGATCTCGAGGGCGCGACGATCGCGACCGAGCTGGTGCGCGCGACGCAGGCGTACTTTTCGCGGCTCGGCGTCCGTGTCAACGTCGAATTCTCCTGGGGCGCGACCGAGGTCAAGCCGCCGATGCTCGCCGACGCGATCGTCGAAGTCACCGAGACCGGGTCATCGCTCAGAGCCAACCGTCTTCGCATCATCGATACCGTCATGGAGTCGAATACGCAGCTCATCGCCAACGCACGAGCGCTCGATGACGAGTGGAAGCGGACGAAGCTCGAGAATATCGCCCTGCTCCTCAAGGCGGCGATCGAGGCCCAGGGCCGCGTGGGCATCATGCTCAACGTGAAGAAGTCGGACCTCGATGCGGTGTTGGCTCTGCTGCCGGCGCTGCAACGGCCGACGATTTCGCCGCTGAGCGATGCGTCCTGGGTGGCGCTCAATACGATCATCGAAGAGCGGACCGTGCGCGACCTCATCCCGAAGCTGAAAGCCGCGAGAGCGCAAGGGATCGTCGAGTATCCGTTGAACAAGATCGTGATCTGACGCCAGCGACCTTCTGCTGTGTTCACGGAATCATCGCGATGGCCGCGAAGATCGCGATGACCACGAGGACCCAATGGTCACGTCCTTCGCGAGAAGTTTCGGCGGGCGCGGGAGCCTTGGCGGAGGCGGTCGCGAGCATCGTGAGTAGCTCGTAAACGTGTGCAGCCTGTTGAGATGGTGATTATCCAATCCTCGAACGCTCGTGACGTGGCGGCGCTGCTCGACACGCGGCCGGGAGGCAGTGCCATTGTCCAGCGACGTGTCGCAACGATCGTGGCTCGCGTGCGGCGCGAGGGCGATCGCGCGCTCGTGAAGTACGCGCGAGCATTCGATGGTCTCGTGGGGCCAATCGAGGTCAGCCGCAAAGAGATTGAAGCGGGCGCCCGGCTCGTGGACCCAACGGTAAAGAAGGCGATCGACCTGGCGTCGAAGAACATCCGAACGGTCGCGGAAAGGCAGCGGCCGCGGGCGTGGACGGTCAGCACGGTGCCAGGCGTCAGGATTCGCCAGCGCGTGCTGCCGCTCGATCGCGTCGGCTGCTACGTGCCCGGCGGACGCTATCCCCTTCCCTCGTCGCTGCTCATGACCGCCATTCCGGCGCGCGTCGCCGGCGTGCCGGACGTGATCGTGGTGTGCCCGAAGCCGGATCCCACTGTGATGTTCGCCGCGATCGAGGCCGGCGTCTCGCGCCTGTTCCGGCTCGGCGGCGCGCACGCGATTGCGGCGCTCGCGTATGGAACGAGGACGGTGCCGCGCGTGGACCGGATCGTCGGTCCTGGCAACGCGTACGTCGCCGCGGCGAAGTCTCTCGTGTCGGGGGACTGCGCGATCGATTTCTTCGCCGGCCCGAGCGAGATCGCCGTGCTCTCGGTGTCGGGCAAGCCGGCGTGGATCGCCGCGGATCTCCTGGCACAGGCCGAGCACGATCCTGATGCGCGCGCGATACTGATTACGACGAGCCGGCGCCTGGCGACGGCCGTTGCGCGCGAAGTCGACCGGCAGATGCCAGCCGATGGGCCGGCGCGGCAGGCCCTGGCGGTTCATGGCGGCATCATCGTCGCGCGCACGCTTGGTGAGGCGATCGATCTCATGCAACGGCTCGCCCCCGAGCACGCCGTGTGCGACTCGGAATCCGTCGCGGCACGATTGACGAGGGCGGGGACCGTGTTTGTCGGCAACTACAGCGCGCAGGCGTCCGGCGACTACGTCACGGGCTCCAACCACGTGCTGCCGACGGGCGGTGCCGCTGCGGCACGCGGAGGACTCAGCACCACCGACTTCGTTCGCGTGTCGACGGTGCAGACGGTGACCGCCGGCGGCCTGCGCCGGATTGCAGCGGCCGGCATCGCGCTGGCCGACGCCGAGGGCCTGCGCGCGCACGCCGACTCGCTCCGGATTCGCACGGCCTCAACTGCCGGGTCGCGGAGTCGGCCATGACCTACGAGTACGAGAAGGTCCTGACGCCCTCCAGCGGCCTGCGGCTGCACCTGAACGAGAACACCGCGGGCTGCTCGCCGAAGGTGATCGACGCGCTGCGTGCACTCACGCGCACCGACATCGGGTTCTATCCGGATTACGGCGCCGTCGTCTCGGCCTGCGCCGCGAGGCTTGGCGTTCGGCCAGAGCAACTGGTCTTGACGAACGGTCTCGACGAGGGGATTCTGGCGATCACAATCGAGGCGCTTCGAGAGCGTCGTGCGGTCACACCGGACGCCATCGTCGTCGTCCCGGCCTTCGACATGTATGCGTCGACTGCAGCTGGCGTCGGCGCGCGGGTCGTGGAGGTGCCGCTCGGGCCTGAATTCACCTTCCCAGTTGAGCAGATCCTCGCGGCAATCGGGCCCGAGACCCGTCTGTTGTTTCTGACGAGCCCGAACAACCCGACCGGGCTATCCATCCCGACAAGCGACATCGTCCGCGTCGCGCGCGCGGCCCCCCACGTACGGGTGCTGGTCGATGAAGCCTACGCTGACTTCGCGGGCACGACGCTCGTAGGCGACAGAGAGGTCGCCTCGCTTCCGAACGTCTTCATCGGACGAACGTTTGCCAAAGCCTATGGGCTGGCGGGCGTGCGGGCGGGCGCGGTGATCGGTGACGCGGGGGCACTCAAGCGACTGAGACACATCGTGCCGCCGTTCAGCCTCAACATCTGTGCGACCGTGGCGCTGACGGCTGGTCTCTCCGACGTCGACTACTACGAGTGGTATCTCGACCAGGTCAGGACGTCCAAGGCACTGCTGTACGCGGCGCTCTCGAAAGGTGCCATCCATTTCTGGCCGAGCGACGCGAATTTTGTCCTCGCTCGATTCGGCGACCGGGCGCGCGCCGTCGTTGACGGCCTGGCAGCCCGGGGTGTGCACGTGCGCGACAAGTCGCGCGATCCGGCATGCCCCGGCTGTATCCGCATCACCACCGGGGTCGTCGAACACACCGAGGCGTGCATTCGCGCACTCGAGGAGGTCCTGTGCGACGAGGCGTGATTGAACGGCAGACCACGGAAACGTCGATCTCCATCACGCTGACGCTCGACGGCCGCGGCCGATACGACGTCAGAACCGGCGTTCGCTTCCTCGACCACATGCTCGAGCTCTTCACACGCCACGGCGGCTTCGACCTCCGCGTGCGCGCGGAAGGCGACCTCGACGTCGACCAGCACCACACGGTCGAGGATATCGGGATTGCACTCGGCGAGGCCGTCGAGGCTGCGCTCGGCTCGCGGCGCGGCATCAATCGCGCCGGCTACTTTGTCATGCCGATGGACGAGTCGATCGGTGTCGTCGCCATCGACCTCGGCGGCCGGGCGCACGCCGTTGTCGACGCTCGGGTGAAGACGCAGAAGGTCGGCGACCTGCAAGCGGATTTGCTGACCGACTTCTTCGAGGGATTCGCGCGCGGCGCCCGTGCCAACGTGCATCTGAAGGTGCTCTACGGCCGCTCGGATCACCACAAGGTCGAGGCGCTCTTCAAGGCGTTCGGACGCGCGCTCCGCATGGCATGCTCGCGGGATAGACGATTGGCCAAAGTGATGCCAAGTACAAAGGGGCTTCTTTGAAATGCTGAACAAGAGCACTGTAGCGTCCGCCTCAAGGCGGAAGCCACAGGGTCGAGAAGAGAGCCACAATGGTCTGCAACCTGGGCCGGTGCTGCAAGATGTCCATCGCGTTGATTGACTATCGCGCGGGCAATCTGACCTCCGTGCGCAAGGGATTCGCGGCGGTCGGGGCGGAGCTCTTCACACCCTCGGCGGCATCTGACCTCTCGCGCGCCAGCGGCATCGTCGTGCCAGGCGTCGGGCACTTCGGCGCGACGGCGTTTCTGGACGAGGCCTGGCGGCGCGAGATACGGGCCGCGGTCGCAACCGGCGTGCCGCTCCTCGGCATTTGCCTCGGACTCCAGTGGCTGTTCGAGGGAAGCGAAGAGGCGCCGCTCCCAGGCCTCGGCGCGCTCGAGGGGCGATGCGTTCGCCTCCCGCCAGTCGTGAAGGTGCCTCACGTCGGCTGGAACTCACTCGAAGTGTCGCGATCCTCGCCGCTGCTCGCGGGAGTGCCCGAGGGCGCACAGGTGTACTTTACGCACTCGTACGCCGCACCAGTCACCAACGACTGCGTCGCCGCAACCACACATGGGACAAGGTTCGCGGCCGCCGTGCAGCGTGGCAATGTATGGGGTGTGCAGTTCCACCCAGAGAAATCGGGTCCGCCGGGCCTGAGAATTCTGGCGAACTTCGCAACACTCGTTCGCGAACCGCGACCCGTGAACCGCGAGCCGCCAGCAGCGAGCCGCGCCTAGAACCCTGAACCCTGAACCTCTGAACCCTGAACCCTGAACCCTGAACCCTGAACTAGTAGGATGCTCTCCAAACGCATCATCGCCTGCCTCGACGTGCGCGACGGCTCGGTCGTGAAGGGGATCAACTTCGAAGGGCTGCGGCGCGCGGGCGATCCCGCGGAGCTGGCGGAGCGCTACAACGCCGAGGGCATCGACGAACTGGTGATCCTCGACGTCACGGCTACCATCGAAGGGCGTCGGGCGCTCGAAGCCACGATTCGTGAAGTCTCATCGCGGTTGTTCATCCCGCTCGCGGTCGGCGGGGGGATCCGCGCCGAAGCGGACGCGGCAGCGGCGATCGACGCCGGCGCCGACAAGGTCAGCATCAATTCCGCCGCGCTGTCCGATCCCGCACTCGTCACAACACTGGCCGATCGGTACGGCAGCCAGGCCGTCGTCGTGGCCATCGACGCGAAGCAGAACGGCGACCGCTTCGAGGTGTTCGCGCGGAGCGGCAAGGCGGCGGCGAATCGCGACGCCGTCGAGTGGGCGGTCGAAGCCGAGTCACGGGGAGCCGGCGAAATCCTTCTCACGTCAATCGATCGCGATGGGACGCGGGCCGGCTTCGACTGTCCTCTCACAGCGGCCGTCTCGGGCGCCGTATCAATCCCGGTCATCGCCTCGGGCGGGGCCGGGACATTCGACCACTTCTTCGATGTCTTCACCGGCGGCAAGGCCGACGCCGCGCTGGCGGCGTCGATCTTTCACTACTCCGAGCACGCGGTCGCGGATCTCAAAGAGTTCCTGCACGCGCGCGGCGTTCCCATGCGACTCTGATGCTCATACCTTCTATCGATCTGCAGGGCGGCCGCATCGTTCAGCTCGTGCAGGGCGAGCGGCTGGCCGTCGAGACGCGCGACGTGGACGGCTGGATCGAGCGCTTCTCCGGGTATCCGAAAGTGCAGCTCATCGACCTCGATGCGGCCAAGAACGCCGGCGCGAACGAGGCGCTCATCGCGACGATCTGCGCCCGACTTCCCTGCCGTGTTGGCGGCGGCATCCGCACGCCCGAACGCGCGCAGGCGCTCGTCGCGCTCGGGGCCACTGGCGTCATCCTCGCGTCTTCGCTCTTCAAGAACGGCGCGGTCGACACCGACTTCGCTCAGCGTGTCGCCGACGCCGTCACACCGGACTGCTTCATCGCCGCGGTCGACAGCCGGGGCGGCCACGTCGTCATCGACGGATGGCGGACGATGCTCGACCTGACGCCGACCGACGCGGTGCGCGCGCTCGAGCCTTACGCAGGAGAGTTCCTCTACACGCACGTCGATCGCGAAGGACTGATGCAGGGTACGGACGTGCGCGCGATCGAATCGGTTCGCAATGCCACGACGCGCCGGCTGACGGCGGCAGGCGGCATCACCACGATGGATGAGGTGAATTTCCTGGATTCGATTAGCGTGGATGCGGTGGTCGGCATGGCGATCTACACCGGCCGGATGAGCCTGCCAGGCGCTCCACGGACGAAGGACACGCAGAAATAGAGTACCCTGCGCCAGATGCGCAGAATGAACACGGGGCTCGGCCTGCTGCTTCTCGTGCTGGCAACGGCCGGGTGTTCGCGGCCGCCGGGCCGCTTCCTGGAGCCGAACGCTCGCGCTCACGTCAGCATGCTCGCCGGCACGATCGGCAGCCGCCCGATCGGCACACCCGCCAACGCCAGAGCCCGCGCCTACATCGTCGATCAGTTGAGGCTCTTCGGCTTCGAGGTCCGCGTTCAGGAGGCTGATGCGCGCCGGGCGTCGATCGGGCTGACCGCGCGCGTTGCCAACATCATCGCGGTGCGGCAGGGGCGACGGCCGGAAGCGATCGGCATCGTCTCGCATTACGACTCGGTCCCCGCCGGGCCTGGTGCGGCGGATGATGCGCTCGGCGTCGGCGTGTCGCTCGAAGCCGCGCGCATACTCGCCGCCCGCGCCGATCGCAACTGGACGCTGATGATCCTCGTCACGGATGGCGAGGAAGCCGGCCTCATGGGCGCAGCCGCCCTGATCACGGACCGGGAGGTGACGAGCCGTCTTCATGCGTATGTCAACGTTGAAGCGATTGGGTCGGCCGGCGCTGCGACGCTGTTCGAAACGGGACCCGGTAACGGGTGGCTCATCGGGCCCTGGGCCCGCCATGCCCCGAAGCCACGCGGCGGGTCGTTCGGGATCGAGATCTATCGCCGCCTGCCGAACGACACGGATTTCTCAATCCTCAAGCGTCAGGGGATACCGGGCCTCAACTTCGCGGCCATCGACGACAGCTACGCCTATCACACGACGCGCGACATCCCGGAACGGCTGTCCCCGCTGACCGTCCGCAATACCGGCGATCAGGTCGTCGCCGTGATGACCGCGCTCGACGGCGTCGATGTCACCCAGCGCTCCGCAACAGATCGCACGTTTTTTGACATCGCCGAAACAAGAGCCCTTTCGTACGGTCCAGGCCTCGGGCTGGCCATCTCTCTCGCTTCGTTCGCGCTTGGCATCGTCGCCTGGGTGCGAGTCATGCGCGCCGCCCTCCGGCTCGAAGGCCTGCTGCGATGGCTGCTCACCGCCTTCTGGACGCTGGTCGGATCGGCCGCCGTCGTGGCCTCGATGGTGGGCGCGACGTGGGCGCTGCGCGTGGCGCGCGAGGTGCATCACCCGTGGTACGCGCGACCGGGCCGGCTGTTCATGCTGCTCCTTGCCGTCGGCATCGCGGTCGGCTGGAGCATCGCCCGTCTCGGTCGCTGGCTACCGGAGCGGGCTCATGGAATTCGGCATCCGCTCGTTGCGTGGAGCATCGCGCTCCCGGTCTGGCTCACGCTCGGCGCGGCCGCGCTCTTTCTCGCGCCAGGGGCTGCCTACTTGTGGCTGCTGCCTCTCCTCGGCGCGGGATTGCTTCTCTCGATCCTTCCAGTATCGAGCGCCGTCGCTGTCCGCACGGCTTCTGGCATCGTGCTGGTGGTCACCGCGGCGCTCTGGCTGAGCCCGACGATCGCCCTGCTCTATTTCATGGTCGCGATCTTCGGACGGCTGCCGATCGTGACGCCGGTCTTCGTCTACGCCGCCGTGATTGGGGCCGCCGGCCTCATGCTGGTGCCGCCGCTCGTCGCGACGATCACCAAGGTGCGGCCGTTCGTGCGTCCGTCGCTCGAGACCGCCCTCTGCCTGTTCGCCGTGGCTGGGACCGCGGGCTTCGCCTACCTGGCACCGGGCTACACGCACGAGGAACCCCTGCGGCGGGTCGCGCGCGGCGTGCAGGACGGCGACGGCCCGGCGACCTGGGACGTGGCGTCAACTGAACCGGGTCTGGATCTGGCTGAAGGTGCTCCATCGGGCTGGATGCCGGCGTCGACCGCGCCGGCGGCTTCAATCCCGCTGCGGCGGCTGCCGCATCCCTTCGTCTTCCGGTCGAGCGGTACCAGCCTGGGACCGGCCCCCATCTCCATTGCCGCGCTCACCGTCGCGCCCATCGCCGCGGGCACCGAGCTCGCCGTGACAGTCGTGCCGCGGCATCCGGGTCTGGCCGTGTCGTTCGTGCTCCCCGACGGCGTCGAGCCCGCCCGGTCGAATCTCCCGGGTGCTCCCCGGCTCGGCCGCTGGACGGCGACCTACGTCGCTCCGACGGCCGAAGGACTGGTGTTCCGCGCGACCTTCGGCTCACCGGACGCCGATCGCCTGCGCGGCATCCGAGTGGTCGCCACCGCGATGGGTCCCTCCGACGGTTCGGGCTGGCAGCCGCCGACGTGGCTGCCGCAGACGCGGACCGCCTGGACGGCTGAGGCGTCCTGGATCGTGGCGCCGTTCGACCTGCCGATTGCGCCGGTGCCGCCGCTACGTTAGACTACGTAACGGTTACGGTAATTGGCGTAACTGCGCGGACCACCCGACGCGCCCCGGCCGGGACCCGCTGGAACCCGCTCGAACGATGACCAACCCATTCGTCTACGGAGAGATCGTTCCGGTGACGGCCTTCGTCGACCGGGAGGTCGAGCTCGACCGGCTCGGCAGAGACCTCTACGCCGGGCAGAAGGTTTTCCTCATCTCCCCCCGCCGCTACGGCAAGTCGTCGCTCGTGCGGCAGGCCTTGAAGAGCGCGGCCAGGAGCGGCGCCCTCACCGTCGAAGTGCAGGTCAGCAGCTACAGCTCCTACGTCGCCTTCCTCGAAGGCTACGCCCGGGCGCTGGCCTCGGCCGAAACGCGGCTCGATCGTGCCCGGTCGTGGCTGAGCGAAATGCTAACCGGCGTCCGGCCCGAAGTGCGGATCGAGCCGGACGAGAGCGGCCGCAGCCAGATCGCGGTGTCGTTCCCCTCCGTCCGGACCGATCGCGACGTGTCCCACCTCGCCCAACAGGTCTTTGCGCTGCCCGGCCGCATCGCCGAGGCCAGGCGCCGCCGGATGGCGATCGCGCTCGACGAGTTCCAGGCGATCGGGTCGTTCAACGGCGGGAGCGTCGAGCATGCGCTCCGCGCCGCCGTGCAGCAGCAGCGGCAGGTGGGCTACGTCTTCTCCGGTTCCGAGCCGACACTGATGGAGAGGATGCTCGGCAAGAACCGGCCGTTCTACAAGGCCGGACCGGTCATGCGGCTGCAGAAGATCCCGGCCGACCGCTTCGCCGCATTCATCGAGGCGCGGTTCAAGGCCACCGGCTTCAAGCCCGCAGCGGGCCTCGGCGCGGCGGTCGTCGATCTCGCCGGCAACCTGCCCTACGACGTCCAACGCCTCGCGCACGAGGTCTGGGACGATGTGAAGGCGGGGACCGGGCGGACGGCGGACCTCGAGGACCTGCACGGGACGCTGAAGCGGCTGCTCGGTGAGCACGAAACGCTCTTCGAAGGCACCTGGCAGCGGCTGACGCTCGCGCAGCGGGCGGCCCTGCGCGCCGCCGTCCTCGAAGACGGGCACGAGCTCCTGTCGGGGGACGTCCGGGCGCGCCATCGCCTCAGCGGCACGTCGACAGTGCAGGCGTCGCTCGCCGCGCTGGTGCGAGAGGATATCCTCACGCGCGAAGGAACGGGCTACGCAGTCGTCGATTCGCTGTTTCGGGAGTGGGTGGCACGCAGGACATTCTAGGGTGCCAGGGTGCCAGGGTGCCCAGTGCCTTGGTGCGTAGGGTGTCAGGGGGCCAGGGTGCCAGACGTGCCCGGTGCTTTGAAGAGGCGACGTGTGAAGCATCTGCTTGAACCTCTCGGGCTCGGACGGCCGGAGCTCCGCGCCTGGGCGATGTACGACTGGGCCAACTCGGCGTTCCAGACGACCATCATCGCCGCGGTCTTCCCCATCTATTTCCACAACGTCGTCGCGGCCGATCTCGGCGATGCCGTCTCGACGAGCCGGTTCGCGTGGGCGACGACGATCGCGATCGTGATCGTCGCGCTCGTGGCGCCGCTCCTCGGGGCGATCGCCGACTTCGCGGCGATGAAGAAGAAGATGCTCGGCACATTCGTCGGGATCGGTGTCGTGGCGACCACGGCGATGTACTGGATTCGCGCCGGCGACTGGCAGCTGGCCTTGATCCTCTTCATCCTCGGCAACGTCGCCGTCGCCGCGAGCATCGTGTTCTACGAATCGCTCCTGCCGCACCTCGTCAGCGAGGACGAGCTCGACCGGGTGTCTTCGGCCGGCTACGCCATCGGCTATCTGGGCGGCGGCGTGCTGCTCGCGATCAACCTGCTCATGATTCAGCGCCCGGGATGGTTCGGGATACCGGACGCTGGCACAGCGGTCCGCCTCTCGCTCGCCAGCGTCGGGATCTGGTGGCTGGTGTTCTCAATCCCGCTCTTCCGTCAGGTTCCAGAGCCAAAGCGCCGGCTCGAGGCCGATGAATCGCCGACCGGCAGCCTCGTCGGCACCGGATTCCGCCGTCTCATCGAAACGTTTCACGAGCTCAGGCGCTACAAACAGGCGTTCCTGCTGCTCGTCGCCTTCCTCATCTACAACGACGGCATCCAGACCATCATCAGGATGGCGACGACGTTCGGCAGTCAGATCGGCATCGACCAGAACGCGATGATCACGGCGCTGCTCGTCACGCAGTTCATCGGCGTGCCGTTCGCCTTTCTCTTCGGGATGGTCGCCGGGAGGATCGGCGCAAAGACGGCGGTCTTCGTCGGCCTCGCGGTGTACGCGTTCATCATCACGCTCGGGTACTACATGACGAGCGCCGCGCACTTCTACGCGCTCGCGATCATGGTCGGCATGGTGCAGGGCGGCACGCAGGCGCTCAGCCGATCGCTCTTCGCCAGCATGATCCCGCGGCACAAGTCGTCCGAGTTTTTTGCGTTCTTCGGCGTGTTCGAACGCTACGCCGGGATCCTCGGTCCGCTCGTCTTTGCCGCCATGGTCGACGCGACGGGGCAGAGCCGGAATGCGATGCTCGCAGTGCTCGGGTTCTTCGTCGTGGGTGGCGCGGTCTTGGTATTCGTGGACGTCGAGTCGGGCCGGCGGGCGGCGCGGCAGGCTGAAACGGACCTCGTCTGACACGTACGTGCACCTGATATCTCCGATTCGGACGCACGTCGAAACATGAGCATGCGCGCGAACCCCGCGGTTCGGTGGCTCGCGCGGGTGGCGTGCTGGATTTTCTACAGGACCGACCACATTGGCGCAGTCCCGGAGCGCGGTGCGGTGCTGCTCCTGCCCAATCACCCCAACGCGCTCCTCGATCCCGCGCTCGTGTGGGCCACGGCCGGACGGGACGTCAGGTTCCTCGCGAAATCCACGCTCTTCCGTGGTCCGCTCGGCCCCGTGCTCGCGGGCGCGGGTGCGATTCCCGTCTATCGCAAGATCGATCACGGCGTCGACACGTCGAAGAATACCGAGATGTTCGCCGCCGTTTCGGCCGCCCTTGCGGCCGGCGACGCGATCTGCATCTTCCCGGAAGGTATCAGCCACTCGACCGGACGGCTGGAGCCGCTTCGTACCGGGGCGGCGCGAATGGCGCTCGCGGCCGAAGGCGAGGGCACGCCGGTGGTGCTGGTGCCGGTCGGCCTCAACTTCGATCGGAAGACCGCGTTTCGCTCGCGCGTGACGGTCGTTTTCGGCCAGCCGTTTTCGGCCGGCGACCTGCTGCCGGGACATGACGCGGCGGAGGATGAGGGCGCGGCTGTCCGCGCGCTGACGGACCGCATCGCCGGCCACATGCGCCGGCTGCTGGTCGAGGCGGATCCGCGGGCCGACGCGGCGCTCGTCGAACGCGTCGATCGCCTCTACGCCGCCGCGCGCGACCGGCCCGCCGATCCGGCGGAGCGGCTCGCGCGGCGCCGGGCAATTGCGGAAGGCATGACGCGGCTGCGACAAGCCGATCCGGAGCGCTACGACCAGATCCTGCTGCGGCTACGCCGCTACGACGAGCGGCTGCAGCGATTCGGTCTCCGCGATCGGCACCTCGACTGGCAGATTTCCACGAGCGACGTCCGGACGTTCGCCGTCCGCGAGATCGCGTTCGGGATCGTCCTGCTTCCCCTGTGCGCGCTCGGCCTCATCATCTTCTTCGTGCCCTATCAACTGACCGGACTCGTCGCCAGACGCGTCGCGCGCGAGCGCGACGTGCTCGCGACGGCGCAGGTCTTTGCCGGCGCGGCGGTCTACGGCGCGTGGCTGGCCGCGGTGGGTGCAACCGTCTGGTGGGCGTCCGGGCGGACGGCGGCCGTGGCGGCGACGCTGCTCGCGCCAGTGGTCGCTGTTGCCGCGCTCTTCGCCATCGAGCGCGAGACGGCCGTGCTCGACGCCGTCCGTGCGTGGTGGCTGCTTCGACGCGCGCACCATGACACGCGGGCCCGCCTGAGACGCCGGCGGTCCGAGCTCGCCGATCTGCTCGACGAGGTCAATAGATGGCTCAGTGGCACAGACGGCCGAAGTCACGAGCCGAGCGGCCTGACACCGAGGCGGGTGGTCACTGATGCGGCTGTCGCAGCTCGTCGCCGGATTCGCGATCACGCCGCCGGGAGCGGATCCCGAGATCAGGGGCGTCACGGAAGACAGCCGGCGCATCGAACCGGGCATGCTGTTCGTCGCCGTGCCCGGCACCGCGCTCGATGGCCACGCGTACATCGGCCATGCCGTTGCTCGCGGCGCGGCAGCCATCGTCGCCGAGCGTACCGGCGCCATTCCGGGCGGCGTGCCCGTCGTCCGGGTTCCCTCGAGCCGCGACGCGCTCGCGCTCCTCGCGTCGCGCTATTTCAGCACGTCGAGCTCGCCGCTCTCCCTCATCGGTTTCACCGGCACGTTCGGCAAGACCAGCACGAGCGACATCCTCCGGCAGCTCCTCGATGCCACGGGTCAGCGCCCGGGCGTGCTCGGCTCGCTCGGCGCACGCTACAAGGGCTTCCACGATCCCGGCGAGGGATTGACCACGCCGGCGCCGGTCGAGCTCCACCGCGCCCTCAGGGGACTCGCGGACGCCGGCGCCACGACGGTCATCCTCGAGGTCACGAGCCACGCGCTACGACTCGGCCGGGTCAACGGCCTGCGCTTCGATGGCGGCCTGCTCGCGGCAGTCATGCCGGGCGAGCACACGGACTTCCACCGATCCTACGAGGACTACGTCGAGGCGAAGCGTCTCTTCTTTGCCAGGCTGGACCCGGCTGCTCCGCTCGCGTTCGATGCCGACAACCTCGCCGCGAGTCGGCTGGTGACCGAGTCAGGTTCTCCTCGCTCAGCAATCGGCTTCACGCTCGGCGATCGCGACAGCGATGTCCAGTTCTACGACATCGTGCTCGACGGCAAGGGTACGACCTTCAGCCTGGGAGGCCGGGCGCTCGCCACGCAGGCCGGCACGCGCGTGTACAGCCCGCTCCTTGGGCGCGGACACCTGCGCAATGTGGCGCTCGCACTGACCTACGCCATCGGCATCGGACTGCCCGCGACGACCGCGCGGGAGGTCGTCGCCTCGCTGACGCCGCTCAAGCGCAGAATGGAACGGTACGACCTCCGCGGCCGCACGATTCTTGACGATACCGCAGGACACCCTGACAGCCTGACCGCAGCATTCGAAGTGGCTGCGATGCTGCCGCACCGTGCGATGGCCGTCGTGTGCGCGATCCGCGGCCGCCGCGGGCCCGACATCAACAGACGGAACGCCGTCGCGCTGGCCGATCTCTGCTCTCTTCACGGAGTGGAGACGCTCATCGTGACGTCATCTGCGGATCGCGTAGGCCCTTCGGACATGGCGACTGTCGAGGAAGTCGACGTGACCCGTCAGGCGCTCGTCGCTCGCGGCAGGCGTTTCGTCTGGCACGATGCGCTCCGTGACGCACTCCGAGATGCCCGAGCGCGAACAAAAGCTGGCGATCTGATCCTTCTGGTCGGCGCCCAGGGAATGAACGACGCGGCGGCGATCCTGAAATGCTGAATGCTGAGTGTTGAATGCTGAATTGGCGTAGGAGCTGGAAGCTGGAAGCTGGAAGCTGGAAGCTCAGTTCAACAAGAATTTCTGCACGAACAGCACCCAGGCATATAGATTGAAATCGTTCGTCGCCTGCGTGAACTCCTCGTGGCCCGAGTCGTACACGACGTACCAGACAGGCGTGCCATTGGCACGCACGGCCCTCACCATCGCTTCGGCCTGATCGGGCGGCACCCGCGTATCCTTCGCGCCCTGCGCGATGAAGAGTGGGATCTTCAGCTTGGCCGCGTGTGTCAGCGGAGAGATGCTCTTCAGGAACGCCCGCGTTGCCGGATCTGCGGGGTCGCCGTACTCGGCCAGACGGTCGCGCCGGCGTGACGGATCCGTGCCGTCGAGAAACGCCGCGAAATCGCTGAGCCCGAAGCCCTCGAACGCGCACCGGATGCGGTCGCCATACGCAATGGCCGCCGCGAGCGTGATGTACCCGCCGTAGCTCGAACCCGTCACCATCACGCGGTTCTTGTCGAATTCTGGACGCGTGGCGATCCAGTCGAGCAGCGCGCCGATGTCCTTCACGGCATCCTCACGGTTCCGGCCATCGTCGAGGTGCTCGTAGGTCTTTCCGTAGCCGATCGACCCGCGGATGTTCGGGTAGACGATCGCCATGCCGAGATCGTTGCGGAAGTAGTTGCTCCGCCCGAGGCCTCGTGGGCGCTCGCGCAGCTCGGGCCCGCCGTGCACGTTGATCATGACCGGACGCGGGCCAGTGAAGTGCTTGGCAGGGCGATAGAGGATGCCGGGAATCATGCGCCCGTCGAAGCTTTTCCACTGGACGATCTCGGCGTCCGGCAGCGCGTTCTGGCCCGCGCCGCCCATCTCGCTCGTCGTCCACCGCTCGAGCCTGCCGCTCTTGACGTCGACGGCATAAACATCGCGGAACGTGCGCGCGCCGGCAAACTCGATCGCGACCACGCCGCCTGAGCCGTGCCACGCGAGATTCGAAATGACTCCAGGCGGGATGGACAGTACCGGACGCTGCCTGCCGGTGGCAGCGTCGAGAAGCTGCAGTTCACTCGTCGCGCCGCGATCGACCACGACGGCGATCAGTGTCCCGACGGGGGCAGCGGAGAACCCTTCGACGGCGACACCCTTGGCGCTCAGTGGCGTCCAGTTCCCGGTCGCAAGGTCCCCTTTCCAGACTCGCGTCACTTCAGAATCGCGATCGCTCAATGCGTAAACCGACCGGCCATCGGCACTGAACGCGGCACGCGTCATCATCGGGGATGCCGCCGACCACCGCGACGGCTGGCCGGTCTGCGGCGTGACGAGCGTTCGCCGCCCGGACTCGACGTCGATGCGCCAGAGGCGCGTCTCGGTGGATCCGGCGATCGACTGATGCGCCAGGAGCTCCCTGTCATCCGCCGACCAGTCGAGCGCGTCCCAGGTCCCATCGAACTCGCCAATCATCCGCTCGCTTGCCTCTTTGAGCGGGTTCATCACCCACAGATCGCGATCCTTGCCGTTGCGACGCGTCGAGGAGTACGCGATGAGACCGCGACGATGGGACCACACTGGGACACCGTGACGTGACTTGGCGTCGGTCAGCAGCGTGGTGCGCCCCGAGTCGAGGTCGTAGCGGAAGAGCTGCATCGCCTCCCCGCCGCCGGACGTGTCCTTCCGAAACACGAAATAGCGGCCGCCGGGCTCGTAGGAGGCGCCGCCGGTGACGCCGTCGCGAAAGAACGTCAGCTGCGTGCGCGCGCCACCGGGCGCCCGCACCTCGTGAACCTGCGACACGTTGCCGAAGGCGGTCGAGATAAGGATGCGGCGCTCGGTCGGGTGCCAGCCGAGCAGAAGAGCCTGTCGAAACTGGGCGTAGGGTGCGACGCCGTCGACAATCGACATGGGAATCGGCGGCACGCCGTCGACTTTGACCCTGTCGGGCACGGCAAGCGACGTCGTCTCCTGCGCATAGGCGCACGCCGGCAGCAGAAGCATCAACGCAACGCGCACGCAGTAGCGCATGGGATCAGCCCGAAGGGAGCGCGGCAAAGCTGGGGAAAGACTACACATTATAGTGCAAACTCCACTGGCGTCTCGCTCGTCAAACCGTAGCGACGTGCATTCCGGCGCGTCGCCGATGCCCGGTGTACCGTTGCTGCAGGATTCTGCCGAGCTCTGCATGGTCCTGCATTCTTTCGGCAAGGTCATCTTCATGAGAATCGTCATCGCCGGCGGCTCGGGGTTTCTCGGCAGCCCGTTGGCTGAGATGTACGCGGAAGACGGGCACGACGTCCGCGTGCTGACGCGGTCGCTCGAGTCCGGCGACACCCGGCACGACCCGGGCACGGGTGTCCCAGGCATCACGCGCGTCGGATGGAAGGCCGATGGGAAGAGCGGGCCATGGGCCGCTGCGCTCGAGCGCGCGGATGGCGTCGTCAACCTGTCCGGCGAGTCGATCGCCTCGACGCGCTGGACTGTGGAGTCGAAGAAACGGCTCAGGGACAGCCGAATCCTGGCGACGCGGAGCCTCGCGGCCGCGATTGTCGCAGCCACGGCACCGCCTGCGGTCCTCATCAGCGGCAGTGCCGTCGGGTTCTATGGACCGTCCGGCGAGCGGCCGATCACCGAGAGCGATCCCGGCGGAACCGATTTCCTCGCGCAGCTCTGCTCGGATTGGGAACAGGAAGCGCGTCAGGCCGAACGCCCCGGGACGCGCCTCGTCCTCCTTCGCACGGGCATCGTCCTCGAGCGATCGGGAGGCGCACTCCCGGAAATGATGCGGCCGTTCCGGTACTTCGTCGGCGGACCGATCGGATCCGGCCGGCAATACGTCTCGTGGATCCATCGGCTCGATTGGATCGAAATCGTTCGCTGGATCGTCCAGACGCCCGTCGTCAGCGGACCTGTGAACGCCACCGCGCCGCACCCGGTGACCAACCGGCACCTCTCGCGCGCACTCGGTCACGCCATGCACCGCCCGAGCCTGATCCCCGCGCCCGGCTTCGCGCTGAAGATGGTGCTCGGAGAGTTCGCCGATTCAGTCCTGACCGGTCAGCGCGTCCTGCCCGCCCGAGCGCAGAAGGACGGATACCACTTTCGCTATCCGGAGATCGAGCAGGCGTTCAGGGGGATTTTCGGGGATTGAAGCTGGGTGGTGGTAGCGGCTCGCGGCTCGCGGCTCGCGGAGCTCGCGGTTAGCGGTTGCAGGGGCGAGCAACGAGTTGCGAACAGGCAACAGCGAGCAGCCAGCCGCGAGACCAGAAGCTCATAAACGTGACGCTCGTGCCAAGTCGCGAGCGAGCTTGGCGAGTGAGCCACGCGAACGGAGCGCGCCGGCGAAGCGGCGCGCGAGAGAGCGTGTAGGGGAGTCCGAGGGGCGAAGCCCCTCGGAAAAGACTAGATGAAGTTGGGCCCGTTCCGGTAGTCCCCGCCAAGGATGGCCCCCGAGTCGCTGCCCAGCCAGTTGTCGATGACGCGCGCGTAGACCGATCGGAAATCGGTCTCGTAGCGGACGTCCTGGTTGCCGTTCTCGAGCGTCGGGTTGCCGTTGGCGCTGAGGTTTGGCGCCGTGCCGTAGATCCCGCCGCGCACGCCCCCGCCCATCGCCATCATCAGGCTGGCGGCGCCGTGGTCGGTCCCGTTGCTGCCGTTCTCGGTGATGCGGCGGCCGAACTCGGAGAACTGGATCACGAGCGTGTCCGACAGGAGTCCCTGGTTGAGCAAGTCGCGATAGAAGGCGAAGAGGCCGCCGTTGAGGGTCGTCATCAGCGTGTTGTACGAACCGTTGGCCACGTTGGTGTTCTGGCCCGAATGCGTGTCGAATCCGCCGGTCTGCACCCAGTAAATGCTCGTCCCGACCCCGCGCGTGATGGCGCCGGCGACCATCTGCAGCGCCTGCCCGAACCCGTTGTTGGGATACGTGACCGACGGAGCGTAGGTCGCGACCTGGGCGACGCGATCGAGCGTTGCGAAAGCGGCCTGCGCTGTGGAATTGACGAACGCGAGGTGCGGTTGATCGACCGGGATGTGCGACGCGATGCGGGTCGCGCTCTGCCGCGCGGCTGCCGCCTCGGCGCCGGTGTTCGGGCTGGCAAAGGCGTACTCGGCGACGCTCGGAATAGCCGCGACGCCCACCGTGCGCGCGAGCAGCGTGCGCGGGGTTTCGCGCACCGTGGACCACGCGGTCAGCGGGTCGACGGGCGCCGGCATGCGATCGAGATAGCGGCCGAGCCAGCCGATGCCCTGAGGAGCTGATGGATCGGCCGTCGACCAGATGTCGGTACCCTGAAAATGCGACCGGCTCGAGTTGTTGTAGCCAGTGCGCTGGATCACCGCAAGCCGGCCCGAGTTGAAGATGGTGCGAAGATCGGTGAGCCGTGGGTTGAGGCCGAGGGGATTGCCCGCACTGTCGGATCCGATCTGCAGCACGTTGGCCGCGGGAATCGCCAAGTTGGGCCGGCGCGCATAGTACTGCTGATCGGTGTAGGGAATCACCGTGCTCAGCCCATCGTTCCCGCCGCTCAGGTACAGCACAACCAGGTTGCGTCGCGACCGCCCCTGCGCCCGCGCGATGTCGGTCAAAAACGACGGCGCCGCGAAGCCGACGGTAAACGCCGCCACGCCGCCCCGAACGAATTCGCGCCTGTTCATCGCCATGTGAACCCTGAACCTTGAACCTTGAACCCTGAACCGTAAGCCCTACACCAACTGATAATCGCCCGATCCCGTGATGAGATGCGCGAGCCCGGACGACTTGGCCGCCAGCTGCGTATCAGAGCCCGTCCACGCGCCGCCCGACCTCGTGTAGTCGAGGAGCGCCGAGTATGCGTCGCCGGCAAACTCGGGCGGCGTCAGCCGATCGAGCATGTACGACACCAGGCTCTCCGCGGAATTCACCTTGCCCCGCGACTGATCGCGCAGATTGAACCGCTGATTGTTGGCGAGGGTCGCGGCGAAGTTCATCCGCGCCAGCATGCCGCCACTCGAAAACCAGCCCGGACCGAGCTCCCAGCCGTTGACGTCCGGAGGCTCGAACAGCTGCTGCCCCATGCTGATGAGCGGGTTGAGCGCGCTGTTCACCGAGAAGCCGTTCCACCCGACCTCTTTCATCGACCGCACGACGAACTCGACGGGCCACGAATACCGCTTGTAGTAACTCGACGGATTCTTGAACTGCGGCGAGAGCAGCAGCATCCGCACCATCGGCTCGATCTCGTAGTTCCTCGTGTAGTAGGTGCGAGCCAGCGCGTCGATCAGCCCTTCGTCGGGCGGGTCCACTTCGTTGATGAAGTAGGCATACAGCTTCCGGGCGAGTCTCGGCCCGGTATCCGGGTGCCTGGCTACGGCGTTGATGAAATCAATGCCGTCCTGCATGCCGTCGCCGGCGGATCGCGCCGCAATGGAGCGGCGTCCGTCGGCATAGATCGGGAACGTGAACTCTTTCGCCGTCGTGTCGTGCTGGGCCGCGTTGTAGAAGAACTCGTAACGCGCGCGGTCGGTATTGCGGTTGGCCAGGTTCAGATTCCACCCGGTGAAGACTCGCGCGCCGGCGTACACGTCGGTCTCCTCGAAACGCCCCACACCGAGCGTGAAAAGCTCCATCAGCTCGCGCGCGAAGTTTTCCTGCGGCCGGGCGCGGACATTCGTGCGGCCGTCGAGCCACACGAGCATCGCCGGATCTTTCGCGACTTCGATCAGCAGATCGCGGAAGTTCCCGAGGGCGTGCTCGCGAAAGAGCTCAATCTGGCCTTTCGTCTGGCTGGCATCCTCGGAGGGCTTGGCCGCGAGCATCCGCGTCGCAAAAGCGCCGTCGCCGATCTCTCCGTTGATCTTGGTGTAGGCAGTGGCGAAGTGGTTGTGCCAGAAGAGCGCCATCTTCTCCTGCAGCGGGCGCTTGGTGTGCACCATCCGGAACAGCCAGCGCTGCCTGGCGTCGAGGATGTTGGTCGCCGGCTGAAAGCCGCTGCCGCTCCGCCCTGTCACGCCGACATAGCCCGGCCGGCCAATCAGCGTATCCACATCGTCGGGAATGTCGGAGTAGTCGAGAAGGCGCGACACCGCTGCGGCGTAGCTGGCAAACGACAGGCTCGTGTAGCCCTCGACCTCTTCCTGACTCGCGCCGAAGCCGGCCCGCCGGTAGAGATGGTCTATCTCCTGCTCTCGGCCGCTACGCATGCTCGTCTCCGGGTACTTGGGAGAGTCAAATCCTACGGCGTCGCCGGCCCGAGGTCAAAGGCATCCTGAAAGACCAAGACCCCACCCTTCCGATTACAAAACTCGTAGGTCTGGAGCAACGATGGTCGAGCCACGAGCCTGTTAGACCGCGCGATAGGGCGCGCAGTTACTTGAGGATGCGGCTGAAGCCAAAGAGCTCGTCGGCCCTATCCGGAGATCCCTGAAACTGGCGAAGCAACAGCCGGGCCGCGAGCCAGGCCACAGCGGCGCCATGTCGGCCGTGGCCAAGGGCGAAGAGATGCCTTGGGAAATTGCGGTGGAAACCGACGTAGGGCAGCCCGTCTACGGTCATGTCGTGGGTCACGTCCCAGGCCCACTCCGGCATGGCGCCGGAGATTGCCGGATAGATCGTCGACAGCTCGTACATCAGCTGACCGGAACGCTGAACCAGTATCTTGTCGCGCGCTCGGGCGGAAACCGGCGCCTGATCGGCGCCGACAAACAGCGCCCGGTCATCCTTCAACCAGCGGAGGAAATGCGGCGGGCTCGAGCTGTCACGGAGCGCAGCCGCGCGCCGGCCGAGCTCGCGCCTGACGGCCGCAGGAAGCGGTTCGGTCACGACTGTGTAGCTCTGTTCCGTATGGAGGTGACGACGGAGCGCGCGCAGATCGGGGAGGGGGGCGCCGGTGGCGACAATGACCGCCTGGGCCCGCACAGTGCCGGTCCCAGTGGCGACCTCAACAACCCTTCGGCCGGCACGAATGCGGCGGACAGGAGTCCGCTCGAAGATCGTGGCGCCGCGGGCGACTGCCGATTCGGCGAAACCAAGGCAGGCGCGAAACGGATCGAACGTGAACCCTCGCGTCCGGATGGCGGCACCCCCGTCGATGGATGACTCCCGCGCCAGCGCAGCAGGCGTCATCCACGTGTGATCGAGGCCCGCCGCGCGGCGAGCCTCATACTCCCGTCGCAAGCGCCTGACCGCCTCCGCATCACGGCGGACCACGGACAGCAGATCCTGTGGCATGAGGTCGCACCGGATCTCCTGGCGCTTGATCGCCGCCGCCAGATCCAACGACGCCCGGCGCTGCCCCTGCCAGAGCGTACGGGCCGCGCGGAGGCCGTACCGAACCCGCCGTGGCCTGGAATGAAGCGTCGAAGTCTTCGCGAATCAGTCCGGCCGAAGCGGCGGTGCTGCCGCCGCCGAGCCGATCCCCCTCGATGACGACCACATTGACGCCGGCCGCCGCGAAACTCGACGCGCACGCGCATCCAGTCAGGCCGCCACCGACCACAATCACGTCCGTCTCGAGCTCACCATGCAATCGCGGGTGAGACGGACGGCGGCTCTTCGGGAAGCGATCCAGCCAGATGGGAGCGTGACGAGGCATCTGGCTGGGTATTCTATCCGGCGCGCTCTCCCTCCAGAAGCTTTCGCTTTCTGGCCACGCCCCAGTGGTAGCCGCCGAGGTCGCCGTTCTCGCGCACGACGCGGTGGCACGGGACCACGAGGGCGACCGGGTTCGACGCGCAGGCGCGGGCGACGGCCCGCGCGGCCGACGGCCGGCCGACGCGGCGCGCCACCTCTTTATAGCTGCGGGTGCCGCCGCGGGGAATGCGCTGCAGCTCGCGCCACACGGTCTGCTGGAAGGCTGTGGCTCGGATATCGAGCGGCAGGCGGGGATCCGGCGCCCCTGGCTCGAGGCTCGAAACGATCCGCTCGACCCAGCCTGCCAGGCGGCGATCGCCGCGGTCCACCCGCGCGGCCGGAAACTCGGCGTGGAGGTCGCGTTCGAGCGCGGCGTCGTTCGCGCCAATCTTGACCGCGCACAGGCCGCGTGGTGTTCCGGCGATGAGCAGCCGGCCGAGGGGTGAGCTGACGATTACGTAGCTGACGACCGCGCCCTTTCCGCCGCGCGCGTAAGACGCCGGCGTCATTCCCAGAGCCGATGGCGCCTTCTCATAGACGCGACTTCCCGACCCGAATCCGGCATCGTAGGTGGCCGCGGCAACGCCATGTCCGTTCCGAAGGCCGGCCTTGAGCGCGCCCATGCGGCACGCGTCACGGTACTCCCTCGGGGAGATTCCCAGGAGCTGCTTGAACGTGCGAAGCAGGTGATGCGGACCGGTCCCCACCTCCCGGGCGAGATCGGCGAGCGTCGAGGATGCGTCGGTATCCGCCGCGATAGCGGCGCACACGCGACGCACGCGCTCGACACCCGGTGGGACCGACGGCGGCGCGTCCGGATGACAGCGCCGGCACGCGCGGAAGCCTGCCGATTGAGCCGCGGCCGTCGTCGCAAAGAAGGCGACGCCCTCCCGCCGGGGCCGCCGGCTCGGACACGTCGGACGGCAGTACACTCGCGTGGACGGCACCGCATAGACGAAGACGCCGTCCCAATGCGGATCGCGCGAGGCCACCGCGTCCCAGAGCAGAGTTTCGTTCACCATGCGTTCACGTTACGATGACGGGGATGTCGCCGGCTATCCGGAGATTGACATCAAACCATCTTAAGGGACCAGCCTCATGACGCGTTCGATTGTTGCGGCAAGCGCGGGCATCCTGCTGTCAGCCGCGGCATTGGGCAGCTGGCAGGCTCAAAAGGGGAAACCAGATACGACGCCGATGCATGCCATTGCGGAGCGCTACGTCAAGACCGTCCTGGCCCTCGGCCAGCACGACAAGGACTACGTCGACGCCTACTACGGACCGCCGGAGTGGAAGCGGGAGTCCGATGCAACGAAGGTGAGCCTCGACGCGATCGCCGCACAAGCGGGCGCGGTGCGCGCGGACCTCGCGAAGCTCGCTTCGGGGAGCGACGAGATGGGGCGGCTGCGCCATCAATACCTCGACCGTCAGCTCGCAGCTCTCGAAGCCCGGGTCCGGATCATCAGAGGGGAACGGCTCTCGTTCGACGCGGAGTCTAGGGCGCTCTACGACGCGGTCGCGCCCACGCTTCCGGCCGCGCATTTTCAGCAGATCCTCGACACGCTCGAGCAGCGGTTCCCCGGAGAGGGGACCCTGGCTGCGCGCTACGACGCCTGGCGGCGCCCGTTCGCGATCCCGCGCGAGAAGCTCGACAGCGTGTTTCAAACAGCCATCAAGGCCTGCCGTGAGCGGACGTTGAAGCACATCACGCTTCCCGCCAGCGAATCCTTCACCGTCGAGTACGTCACGAACAAGTCATGGAGCGGCTACAACTGGTATCAGGGCAACTACCGCAGCCTGATCCAGGTCAACACCGATCTGCCGATCTACATCGACCGCGCGATCGACCTCGCGTGCCACGAGGGGTACCCGGGCCATCACGTCTACAACGCGCTGCTCGAAAAGCATCTCGTCTCGGACCGCGGCTGGGTCGAGTTCACCGTCTATCCGCTCTTCTCCCCGCAGTCCCTCATCGCGGAAGGCACCGCCAACTACGGGATAGAAGTCGCGTTCCCGGGGCGCGAACGGGTGGAATTCGAACGAACCGTCCTCTTCCCTGCGGCCGGTCTGGATCCGACGAAGGCGGCCGAATACTACGAGCTGCAGGGACTCGTCGACCAGCTGGCGTACGCTGGCAACGAAGCCGCGCGCGGCTACCTCGACGGCAAGCTCTCGTCAGCCGAGGCGGCGGCGTATCTCGAAAAGTATGCGATGTACGCACCCGAGCGCGCGCAGCAGCGTGTGAGGTTCATCGACCAGTACCGCAGCTACGTGATCAACTACAACCTGGGGAAGGACATGGCGCGGCGCTACATCGAGTCGCGCAGCGGCGGCATTCCCGGCACACGATGGGCGGAGTTCGAGACGCTCCTGTCGTCGCCCAGGCTGCCCTCGGGATTGCAGTGACCGCGACCGGTTGATGTCATCGAGGTCGGGGCGCGTGCTGCTGGCGGCGGCGATCCTGTGCATCGCCGGGTACGTCTTCGTCTACTCGAGCGGCCGGGCGAACCCGCCCATCAGGTCGGATGGGTTCAGCTACTACGTCTACCTGCCGTCGTGGTTCCTCTACGGCGATTCCACGCTCGACGCGGTCGCGCGTGATTGCTGCGGCGGCGAGTTCGATCCCGCCACGGTCATCCTGCGACAACCGGGGACGAGGCGATGGCTGAACGCGCACCCGATCGGCGTCGCTGTCCTGCAGGCGCCGTTCTTT
Source organism: uncultured Acidobacteriota bacterium (assembly GCA_963776315.1). Classification (GTDB taxonomy): domain Bacteria; phylum Acidobacteriota; class Vicinamibacteria; order Vicinamibacterales; family 2-12-FULL-66-21; genus DATBJJ01. The sequence continues at coordinate 417,820 of CAVZMJ010000010.1, read as the reverse complement.
CTGATCGGTCACGGGCTGACGAAATGGAGCAACCTCTCGCCCGACGGCTTCACGTTCTACTACCAGCACGCGGCGGGTCTATCCGGGACCTGGTGGACGCTGGCCGGCCTGATCGTCCTCGGCACACTGCTGCGCCGCCGCTTCAGTGATGGCGTGACCGCCGCGACACTCGGCGCGCTTCTGCTCGGCACTGGCCTCTATCACTACGCCACGTTCGACAGCTCGTACAGCCACGCCTACTCGTTCTTTCTTCTGGCCGCGTTCCTCTCCCTGACAGACTCGTGGTATGACGACCGGACCCACGCACGCGGGGGTGCGCGCGTGTTCCCATCGATCCTGCTGGGTCTCGTGGCTGGCCTGATTGTCCTGACTCGGCACACGAACGCGCTTTTTCTTCTGCTCTTTCCCCTCTACGGCGTGACGGACGGCGCAGGCCTGCGCACGGCTGCCGGCCGCCTGTCGTCACGACGGCCGGAGCTGGCGATCATGATCCTTGCAGGCACGCTAGTGATCGCGCCGCAACTGGCGATCTACTATCAGGCCACCGGCCGCGTGGTCGTCAGTTCGTACGGCGACCTGCGCTTCCATTTCCTGTCGCCGCATCTCTGGGGCGTCCTCTTCAGCGTGCAGAAGGGACTGTTCTTCTGGTCGCCGCTCCTGCTCGGTGCCGTCGCCGGCTTCGCCGTCGGTGACCGGAAGAAGCTACCCTTCCTTGTCGGCACGATCGTCGTCATGATGGTGAACACGTACCTCATCGCGAGCTGGTGGGATTGGCAGTTCGGGGCAAGCTACGGGCATCGCGGGTTCATCGACGTGCTCCCGCTGCTGGCGTTCGGCCTCGCCGCCTTCTTCGAGTGGAGTGCCACAGGCGTCAGGCGTCGGGCAATCGTGAGCCTGCTTACAACCGCCGCCGTGGCTCTCTCGGTGTTTCAGATGCTTCAGTACTGGAACGGCGTGCTGCCGATGTCCGACCTGACCTGGGACCAGTATCGCGCGATCTTTCTGCGGCTCCGGTGATGGCAAAACGTGGACTCTTCATCTCTTTCGTGGTCGGGGCCGGAGCGCTCGTGTCGGCGCTCGCCTACCTGCGCGATCCGCCGTGGCTCGCGGGCATGGAGTCGGGCTTTCGCCGATGGGAGACGACGACGGACGGCACACGCTATCGCTGGACCGGCGGTCATGCGTCGTTCTTCGTCCCGGCCACCGCGAAGGCGATCGTCATCCCGACGCGCACGACGTTCGACAGCCAAGCCGATCCACCAGTCCTTGTCGCAATCTCGATCGACGATCGTCAGGCCGACGGGTTCGTGCTGCGCGATGCGCAGTGGAGAGCGCACGAGCTGCAGTTGCCACCGCCTGGCCGCCGAAAGCTGCGCCGCGTCGATGTCCGGATCGATCGACTTCGGCCCGGCCTGCGGGGTGTGCAAGTCGGCGAGGTGAGGGTGGTGAGATAGAGCGGCTCGCGGTTCGCGGCTCCCGGTTGAAACTTGAACAGTATGGAACTTGGACACTGTCGCTTCCGCCTTCTGCCTTCGCCCAGGCTTCGGCGGACCGCCGTAGCTACAGCGGAGGCTGGTTAGGCGGAAGAATCCTTGGAGAACTCAACAGTGAAAGCGATTGAAATCTCAACACCCGGCGGCCCCGAAGTCCTGCGGCTCGTCGAGCGGCCCATGCCCACTCCAGGACCCGGTGAGTTGCTCGTGCGCGTCGAGGCCGCGGGCGTCAATCGGCCGGACATCCTCCAGCGGCTCGGCCAATATCCGCCCCCTCCCGGCGCGTCGGATCTGCCGGGTCTCGAGATTGCCGGAACCGTGACCGCGATTGGCCCGGGTGTCTCGCGATGGCGCGTGGGCGACAGCGTGTGCGCGCTCGTCGCGGGCGGAGGCTACGCCGAATACTGCGTCGCGCCAGAACCCCAGGCGCTGCCGTTGCCTCGAGGTTACCGGCCGGGTGAGGCGGCGGCTATCCCCGAGACGTTCTTCACGGTCTGGACCAACCTGTTCGAGCGCGGCACACTCACAGAGGGCGAGACCGTCCTCGTCCACGGAGGCTCGAGCGGCATCGGCACGACGGCGATCCAGCTCGCGCGGGCGCTCGGCGCCACCGTGTTCGCCACGGCAGGCTCCGACGCCAAGTGCGCCGCATGTGAGCGGCTGGGCGCACGAACCATCAACTACCGCACGGCCGACTTCGTCCAGGTGGTCCGCGAGTCCACCAGCTCCCGCGGAGTCGACGTCATTCTCGACATCGTCGGCGGCGACTACGTGCAGCGCAACATCGAGTGCCTCGCGATGCACGGCCGCCTGGTCCAGATCGGCCTCCTCGGCAGCTCGCGCGCGGAAATCAACCTCAGGCCGGTCATGCAGAAGCGGCTCACGATCACGGGCTCTACGTTGCGGACGCGCAGCGTGGAAGAGAAGGGCGCGATCGCCAGGGCGCTCGAGGTCAAGGTCTGGCCGCTGCTCGCCTCCCGTCAGGTCGCACCGGTCATCGACCGCACGCTGCCGCTGGCCGATGCGCCCGAGGCGCACCGGCTGCTCGAGTCCGGTGAGGCAATCGGAAAGGTGGTCCTGGTTCCGTAAGGAGGAAGGAGGTAGCCTCCTACCTCCTACCTCCTGAGGTAGACAAGCCACCCGCCTGCGACAACGACTCCGAGGATAGCCAGCGGCAGCTTGTCTCCGGGCATCGTCTGGTGCGGCAGGACCGACCAGTAGTACGACTGGATCGTCACCGCGGCTGACGCGACGAGCGCTGCGCGAGCCAGCAGCAGCCCCGACGGCATCGCGTTCAAGAGCGCTCGAACCGCGGCCACAGCCAGAGCCGCCACAGTCGCCGTGCACAAGTACCTCGACAACTCCGACGACGCCCCGCTGGCCGAGCGACGGCAGCGTCGAGAGGAATTCGATCGCGAAATCGAGTGGCCGCCAGACGAGCAGCGTCGCGCATAAGAGCAGTTGCCACACGCGTGACATTACATGAAGTGTAAGGCCTCCCAAGAGAAGAGAGCGGAGACGATTCACCACGGAGAAACGGTGCGAACGGAGACGAACGGAGGCTGTCACGCTGCAACTGCTTGCGCGCCGGCCGTGGGCCGGCGCTGGAGTCGACGTGGAGTACCGGGATCACAAGCACCCCTGAATCTGACCAATGCTTGTGATCCCGGTACTCCACGTCGACTCCGCCGCGCGCAGCGCGGCGCAAGCAGTCTCGTGGCTGCTGTCTAGCACTGACCTCTTCGTTCGTCTCTGTTTACTTCGTTCCTTCGTGTTGAACCCGTTATCTCCGTCTCCTCCGAGCCAGCTCACCTCCGGCTCTGCGGCGACGTCAGGTTCTGCGCCTCGAGCGCCGCCGCGAGCTCGACGAGGCGGACGAACTCCGCCCGATAGCCGTCGGGGTCCTCGCCGCGGTATCGCCGCGCGAGCTCCTGCGCCGGACGTCCACGTCGCCTGCCCTTTGAACTCGCGACCTGCGCAGCAGCATCCCGAACTCGGCGACCGCCGACGCGAAGCCGAGGTTCGGCGACAGCTCGCCGCGTCGCGTCGCGCACGGCGACCGACATGAGCTGGCTGGTGTCGCCGTCGGGCTGCTTGTAGCGGAGCTTCACCGTCATCAGCTCGTCCGACTTCGCGGCCGCATTGCGGTTTCGCACCGCTCCTGGTACTTCGAGCGGATCGACGCCGGCGCTTTCGAGCGGCTCGCCGGGCGGGATGATCTCGTAGAGCGCCGTCACGGTGTGGCCGGCGCCGATCTCGCCGGCGTCCTTCTTGTCGTCGTTGAAGTCCTGCGTGCTGCAGCATGCGGTTCTCGTAGCCGATCAGCCGGTAGGCGCCGACGGTCGCGCGGGTTGAACTCGACCTGGATCTTCACGTCCTTCGCGACGGTGACGAGCGTCGCGCCGGCTTCGGCGATGAGCACGCGCCGCGCCTCGTGCAGCGAATCGAGGTAGGCGTAGTTGCCGTTCCCCTTGTCGGCCAGCTTCTCCATCGTCGAGTCCTTGAGGTTGCCGGTGCCGACGCCGAGGACCGACAGGAAGATGCCGCGTCTCGCGCTTTTCTTCGATCAGCCGGATGAGCTCGCCCTGGCTCGTGACGCCGACGTTGAAGTCGCCGTCGGTCGCGAGGATGACGCGGTTGATCGCCGCCCTTGACGAAGCGCTCGGCGGCGATGTCGTACGCGAGCTGAATGCCCGCGGCGCCGTTGGTCGATCCGCCGGCTGCGAGCTCGGCGATCGCGCGCTGGATCTCCGCCTTGCGATCGCCGGACGTCGACGGCAGCGCGAGGCCGCTCGCGCCGGCGTAGACGACGATCGCGACGCGGTCGCTCGGCGTTGAGCGTGTCGGCGAGCATCCGCATCGCCGTCTTGACGAGCGGCAGCTTGTCCGGCGGCGTCATCGAACCGGACACGTCGAGCAGGAACACGAGGTTGCGCGGCGGCGTGCGCTCGGCGGTCATGCGCCGCGCCTGCAGGCCGATGAGCGCGAGCGGTGCCGCGGATTCCACGGGCACGCGCGCCACCTCGGTCGTCACCGAGAACGGCGCGCCGTCCGGCGAATCGCGTGTAGGGGAAGCGGAAGTAGTTGATCAGCTCCTCGATGCGCACCGCGTCGGCCGGCGGCAGCGTGCCCTCGTTGAGAAACCGGCGCACGTTCGAGTACGACGCGGTGTCGACGTCGATCGAGAACGTCGAGAGCGGATCGTCGGCGACGCGATGGAAGCGGTTCTCGTCGATCTTGTCGTAGGCCTCGGTGTTGTAGTCGCCTGCCTGCCGCGCCATCATCTGCCCGTACGCGTAGCCGCCGACCCTGCCCCCTCCGACGATGGGCGACGCTACTGAAGGGTAGGCGCTGGCATCTTTCAAGCTCTCCGCCGCGATGGGCGCCGCCTCGGCCAGCGCCGCAGCACGTGGCGGTCGCACGAAGGCAAGCCGGACGGCGGGGATCGGCTGGTCATGGACCACCACGACGTTCATCGACACGGCTTGGAATCCGGTCTTGAAGGCGCGGATCTCGTAGCTGCCTCCCGCGACCTTGTCGAAACGGAACCGGCCGCCGGCGTCGGTGAACGTTGACCGGTCGACGCGCGACCCGACGCGGAGGTCGACGGACGCGCCGGCCACCCCAGTGCCGGTGTCGTCAACAACGACGCCGGTGAGGATGCCGGCGGTGGTTGGATTTGCGACCTGCCGGGAACCGACGGCAATCACGCCGACCGCGACGAAACCGACAAGAAGGGCGGACAGGAGCAGACGCATGGCACAACCTCCGCGAGGCAGCGTGATCGCCGCCGATGCAGTGCCCGTCCGGCCGGATGGGGGATCTGTTGACGCGCTGGCTTAGACACCATCGCGCCCCGATTGGCCGGATCAGGCGTTCGTTGTGCTTGGAACGACGAGAAAGGATCTTCTTGCAGGAGTCAGCTCAAACGTCCAGTTCCTCTGCTTCTTCCGCTCGCTCCATGATGAATCTGAAGCGCGCCGACGGGTCCTTGCCCATCAGCTCGTTGATCACCCGGTCGGTGACGATCTGGTCGGAGATCTCGACGCGCAGCAGGCGGCGGGTCCTGCGGGTTGAGCGTGGTCTCCCACAGCACCTTCGGCATCATCTCGCCGAGGCCCTTGAACCGCGTGATTTCAGGCTTCCCGCGGCCGTTGCCGTGCAACTTGAGGATCCGGTCCCGGTGCGCATCGTCGAGCGCCCAGAAGGTCTCCTTGCCGACGTCGATCCGGTAGAGCGGCGGCTGCGCGAGGAACACGCGGCCGGCGGTGATGAGGCCCGGCATGTGCCGGTAGATGAACGTGAGGAGGAGCGTCGCGATGTGGTGCCCGTCGGAATCGGCATCGGCGAGGATGATGATCCGGCCGTAGCGCAGGCGTGAGATGTCGAAGTTCTTCCCCAGTCCGCTGCCGAGCGCGGTGACGAGGTCGGTCAGCTCCTTGTTCTCGAGCACCTTGGCCAGCGAGGCGCTCTCGGTGTTCAGCACCTTCCCGCGCAGCGGCAGGATGGCCTGACGCGCGCGATCGCGGCCCTGCTTGGCCGACCCGCCGGCCGAGTCGCCTTCGACGATGAAGAGCTCGCTGTCGTCGCGGTCCGAGGAGCTGCAGTCGCTGAGCTTGCCGGGAAGCGTGAGGCGGCTCGAACCACCCGTCTTGCGCACGACCTCCTGCTGCGCGGCGCGGCTCGCCTCGCGCGCCCTCGCGGACAGGATGACGCGTGCGATGATCGACTCGGCCACGCTGATGTTGGTGTTCAGCCAGTGCTCGAGCGCCGGACGCACCTGCGAGTCGACCGCCGACATCACCTCGGGATTGTTCAGCCGATCCTTGGTCTGGCCCTGGAACTGCGGCTCCTGCACGAACACGCTGAGGACGACGACCATGCCCTCGCGGATGTCTTCGGCGGTGAGCGTGACGCCCTTCGGCGAGAGGTTGTGCGTCTCGATGAAGTTCCGCACCGCCTTGCCGAGGCCGGCGCGGAATCCGTTCTCGTGCGTGCCGCCGGAACCCGTCGGGATGCCGTTGACGTAGCTCCGCACGTGCTCGTCGGTCGACTGGGTCCACTGCAGCGCGAGATCCAGGCGGAGCCCGCTCTCGTCGCTCTCCTTCGCGATCGCAAACGGCGCCTCGTGCACGGGCACCGCCGAGCGCTCGACCAGGATCTTCCCGAGGTAGTCGGTCAGACCTTCGGAGTGCTGGAAGACGTCCTTCGAGCCAGTTGCCTCGTTCTCGAAGACGATCTTCACGCCCTTGTGCAGGTAGCTCGACACCTCCAGGCGCTGCCTGATCAAGTCGGCGTCGAAGTCGACCTTCGGGAAAATGGTGGTATCGGGCCGGAAGAACACCGTCGTGCCCGTGCCCCGCGCCGCCCCGGTTTTCTTCAGCGCGCCGACCATTGCGCCCTGCTTGAAGCGCATTTCCCACTGCGAGCCGTCGCGACGGACGGTCGCGACGAGCTCCTTCGACAGCGCATTGACGACGCTGGCGCCGACGCCGTGGAGGCCGCCGGCCGTCTTGTAGTTGCCGGCCTCGAACTTTCCGCCCGCGTGCAGCGTCGAGAAAATCACCTCGAGCGCGCTCTTCTTCGCCTTCGCGATGCTTGTCGACCGGAATGCCACGGCCGTCGTCGGCGATGGTGATCGAGGTGCCGTCCTCATGCAGCGTGACGACGATGTTCGAGGCGTAGCCGTTCATCGCCTCGTCGATCGAGTTGTCGAGGATTTCCCAGACGAGGTGATGCAGGCCGGTGCTGCCGACGCCGCCGATGTACATCCCCGGGCGCTTGCGGACGGGTTCGAGACCCTCGAGGACGGTGATGTCTTTCGCTGTGTAAGTGGTCGCCATTCAGTGTCAACTGGTTCTGTATCAAGATGTTAGCATGCCGGACGCGGCCATTGAGCGATGGGACGTGCGTTCCTGCCCGCGGCGCATACAATACGAAGATGGGTCGGAGCCGTTGGCAGAATCGAATCGCCGTCGCCGTGCTGCTCGTCGCGCTCGGCGCGGCGGCGGTCAGCGCGCAGCGGCGCGGGCGGGGACGATTCTTCGAACCCATCAAGAGCCCGACGCCGGATACGTTCCAGGGCGCGTTCAATTTCTGCCGGATCATGTTCTCTCAGAGCTACGACGGGTTCGGCGGCAACTGGGCGGTCGACTATCCGCGCGCGGACGTCAACTTGTCCATCCGGCTGTCCGAGCTCACCAAGACGCGCGATCAGCACCGACGCCTCCGGTGAGCCGGACCACATCGTCATTTCCCTGACCGACCCGGCGCTCTTCGAGTGCCCGTTCGTCATGATGACCGAGGTGGGGAACGCCTACATCGCACCGCAGGAAGCCGTGAAGCTGAGCGAGTACCTGGAGAAGGGTGGCTTCCTCTGGGCCGACGACTTCTGGGGCTCGTACGCGTGGGAGCACTGGGAGCAGGAATTCGGCAAGGTGCTGCCGCCCAACGAGTACAAGATTTTCGAGCTGCCGAAGGATCATCCGATTTTCCGCCAGCAGTTCCAGATCGCCTCCGTCACGCAGATTGCGTCGATCAACCACTGGGCGAGTACCGGCAACACGTCCGAGCGCGGTGCGGACAGCGCCGTTCCTCACGCGATGGGCGTCGCCGACAAGCAAGGACGTCTGATGGTGCTGATAACCCACAACACGGACTTTGGGGATTCCTGGGAGCGCGAGGGCGACGACCCGACCTACTTCTACAACTTCTCGGTCCCCGGGTACGCGTTCGGCATCAACGTGCTGCTCTACGCGTTGTCGCACTAGGATCACGGATTCGGAACGCAGATCATGCGGATTTCAACGGAACGCGGATCACTCGAATCACGAGATCTCCACGGGACGCGGATCACGCGGATCACGAAATCTCCATGGGACGCGGATCACGCTAAGGCTGACGAGGTTGGGTATTCCGTGCGACCCGCGTCCTGTAAGATCAAACGGCATCCGCGTGATCCGTGTCCCGGCGAGATCGAGTGTCATCCGCGTGATCCGCGTCACGTGCTATACAGACGTGATCAGCGTCCCGTGAGATTTGCGTCGATCTGCGTTCCGCTGCAGAGCTCGACCCACGTGTCGGACGTTATCGAAAGAATCTGCGCACCATGACCGAGATCGCGCGCATCGTCGACCAACTTCAACGCGAGCACGACGGCGACCCGTGGCACGGTTCCCCGCTCGAAGCGATCCTCGAAGGCGTCGACGCCGCACGAGCGGCCGCGCGGCCGATTCCGGGCGCCCACTCGATTTGGGAGCTCGTGCTCCACATGACCAGCTGGAAGAACGAAACCTCGAGGCGATTGTCAGGTGCCATCGCCTGCATGCCGCTCGAGGGCGACTGGCCCGACGTCGGAACGCCCACGGAGGAGCGCTGGCAGGCAGCGCTGGCAGGGCTTCAATCCGCCCACGACAGGTTGATCGCCGCGGTGAAGGCGGTGCCCGAGTCGCGACTCTACGAACCCACCAACGACACGCGCAGCGGGCCGCTTGGCACCGGCGTCTGGTACTACGTCCTGCTCCACGGCATCGTCCAGCACGACGTCTATCACGCGGGACAGATTTCGCTCTTGAAAAAGGCGGTCTAGCTCCGTTCACTCCGTCCGCACCGCCAGCATCAACCCCGAGGCCCACGACAGCTTCACCGTCGCGAATCCGGGTCGACGCTCGATGGCGTCGACAAGCGGTGGAATTGTCGCCGCGTGTCCCTCCGGCCAGTTTGTTTGGGGCAGCAGATCGTCGATGAAGTAAATCCCACCGACGCGTAGAAGTGACAGCGTCTGGTCCAGGTGCGTGAACTTTCCCGGCCACGCGTCTGCGTAGATCAGATCGAACTGACGCTGTGGTGCGTCTCTGATGAAATCTGCGCCATCCATGACATGAAGGGTGACGCGCGAATCACCTGCGAGGTGCCTTCGTGCTACCGCCACTACATTCGGATCCGTATCGACCGTGTCGAGATGCGCGTAGGCATCCATGCCCGAGAGCAACCACGCCGTGCCCAGCCCTGTTCCCGTACCAAGTTCCAGCAGTCGGCCGGCGGGCTTGGTGGCCGCGAGGACGGCGAGAAGCGAACCGGTCTTCGGCTCGGACGCCATGGCGAACCCGAGCGCGACCGTGTCACTGAGGATGGCCTCGAGCACGTCCGGCGCGCGGCCGATGTCAAGGACATCGAAAGCATTCGAGCCGGGTGGCATCATCGGTTGAGCCGCCTGAATACAGTCACCGAGCCTTCTGGAGTATCCGCTCACCTGAATCGGCATCTGACAGCGGGTGGCCGCGGACAGAACCCGTTCCCACGGCGTATTCAGTCCGAGTCTCTTCTAGTCCAGCAGCAGCGCCCCAGGATCCTCGACGAGCTCCTTGACGCGGACGAGGAAGCGTACGGCCTCGGCGCCGTCGACGATGCGGTGGTCGTAGGTGAGCGCCATGTACATCATGGGACGCACGACGACCTGCCCATTGACCGCCATGGGGCGGTCCTGGATCTTGTGCAGGCCGAGGATGCCGACCTGCGGGGGGTTGAGGATGGGCGTGCTGAGAAGCGATCCGAACACGCCGCCGTTGGTGATCGTGAACGTGCCGCCCTTGAGGTCCCCGAGCGACAGGGTGCCGTCCTCGGCGCGCCTGGCGAACTCGCGGATGCCTTTTTCGACCTCGGCGAACGACATCCGATCGGCGTCGCGGAGCACGGGCACGACCAGCCCTTCGCTCGCGCCGACGGCGACGCCGATGTCGTAGTAGTGCTTCAGCACCATCTCGTCGCCCTGGATCTCGGCGTTGATGCGCGGAAAGCTCCGCAGCGCCCCGATTGACGCCTTGACGAAGAACGACGCGATGCCGAGGCTGACGCCGTGGCGATCCTTGAACGCCTGTTTGTGACGTTCGCGCAGCGACATGACGGCGGTCATGTCCACTTCGTTGAACGTGGTGAGCATCGCCGCGGTGCTCTGCGCCTCGACCAGCCGCCGGGCGATCGTCGCGCGGCGCTTCGACATGCGCACGCGCTCTTCGGTGCGGTCCCCTTCCGAGTGCCGGCGATCTTCGGCGACGGGAGGGACGGGCTTCGCCTTCGCGTGCGACGCAGCCGGCGGCACGGCCGGCGGCGGTGCCGCCGCGCCGGCGGCCTGCTCCGCGGCGGCAGCCGCCTTCTCAATGTCGCGGCGCATCACGCGCCCGCCGTCGCCGCTGCCGCGCACGCGAGAGAGATCGACTTCGTTCGCCTCCGCCGCCTTCCTGGCTGTCGGCGTCGCCCGAGGCGTTCGCTCGGCCTCGTCCTTCTTCGCCTCGGCGGCGGCTGGCGCGGACGGCGTCGCGGCGCCCTTCGCTGACTCGTCGAGGATCCCCAGCACCTCGCCCACCTTCACGTCCTCGCCGTCCTTGCGATCGATGCGGCTCAGGACGCCGGCATGCGGCGCGCTGACCTCGACGTCGATCTTGTCGGTCTCGAGCTCGACGAGCGGCTCGCCGGCGGCAACCGCGTCGCCCTCTTTGCGCAGCCACTTGGCGACGCGTGCGTCGACTATGGACTCACCGACTTCGGGCACGAGGATGTTTGACGACATATTTATCAGACAACTTAGCGTGGCTGAGGGGCCGGAACGTCGACCGCGGCGCGCGGCCGCGCCACGGGCTTGCCGCCGAAGGCCTGGGAGATCAGCATCTGCTGATGATGGGCGTGGCGCGCCGCGGACCCCTCGGCCGGGCTCGCGCTGCGCGCGCGCGCAACGCGCCGGACCGTGCGCCCGCCCGAGACTTCCTGGAGGTGGATCCGAATGAACTCCCACGCGCCCATATTCTCGGGCTCCTCCTGGACCCAGACCACTTCGCCGGCCTCGGGAAATGCCTCGATTGCGGCGCGCAGATCGCGCATCGGCACGGGATAGAGCTGCTCGAGCCGGCAGATGGCGATGTCGGGCCTGGAGGCGCGCAGTTCGGCGGCCATCAGATCCACGTAGACCTTCCCGCTGCACACGATCACGCGGCGAATCTCGGACGCGCGCGACTCCGCTTCATGGTCGTGGATGACCATCCGAAAGCGGCCTTCGGCGAGCTCGCGCGGCGCCGAGGCGACCGACGCGTGGCGCAGCAGGCTCTTCGGCGTCAGCACGATGAGCGGCAGCGGATCGACGAGGAGCAGCGCCGCCTGCCGGCGCAGCAGGTGGAAGTACTGTGCCGCCGTCGTGCAGTTGGCGACGCGGATGTTGATGTCGGCGGCGAGCTGCAGGAAGCGCTCCGGCCGCGCGCTCGCGTGGTCCGGTCCCTGCCCTTCGTGCGCATGGGGAAGCAGCAGGACGAGCGACGGGCGCTGCCCCCACTTGCCGCGCGCCGAGACGAGGAACTCGTCGATGACGACCTGCGCGCCGTTGATGAAATCGCCGTATTGCGCTTCCCAGATGACCAGGCGCGACGGCTCCTGCACGTTGTAGCCGTACTCGAAGCCGAGGACCGCGTTCTCGGTCAGGGGGCTGTTGTGAATCTCGAAGGCGGCGCGCGCCTGCGGCAGCGCCTGGAGCGCTACGTGCGCGCGGCCGGTCGCCATGTCGTGGAGCACCGCGTGGCGGTGGCTGAACGTGCCGCGCTCGACGTCCTCGCCGGTCAGCCGGATGCTGACGCCGTCGCTCAGAATCGACGCCAGCGCCAGCTCTTCGGCCGTCGCCCAGTCGACCGTTCGCTCGTCCGTGCCGTCGAGCATGTGGACGCGCTTCTCGCGGCCGCGCTCGAGCTTTTTGTGAAGCGAAAAGTCCGACGGCAGCGCCAGAAGCGAGGCGTTCAGCTCACGGAGGCGCTCGAGAGATACGGTCGTATTGGCTTTCGCGGCCGCGCCTGGCGGCGGATCCTCGGGCTCCGGCTCGACCAGATCCTGCTCCGGCCGCAGCGCGTCGTACGCCGCCTGCATCTCCGCCGACCGTGCCTGGAAGATCGCGTCGGCCTTGTCGCCAGAGACGACGCCGCGCTCGACGAGACTGCTCGCCCAGATTTCCCGAACGGTCGGGTGCCATCCGATTTTCTGATACATCAGCGGCTGGGTGAACGCGGGCTCGTCGCCCTCGTTGTGGCCGTATCGCCGATACCCGATCAGGTCGATCAGGAAATCACGCTGGAACCGCTCGCGATACGCGAAGGCCAGCCGCGCGGCCTCGACGCACGCCTCGGGGTCGTCGGCATTCACGTGGACGATCGGGATCTTGAAGCCGCGTGCGAGCCCGCTCGCGTACGAAGTGCTGTAGACGTCTTCCGGGCCGGTCGTGAAGCCGAGCTGGTTGTTGACGATGATGTGGATCGTCCCGCCGGTTGAATAGCCCGGCAACCGGCTCAGGTTCAACGTTTCGGCAACGACGCCCTGACCTGGAAACGCCGCGTCGCCGTGGATCAGGATCGGCACGCTGCGCGCGGGATCGAATTTCGGCGCGCCAGGGACGTCCACGGTCGTACCCGCCGCGCGCGCCATGCCTTCCACGATCGGATCGACCGCCTCGAGGTGGCTCGGGTTGGGCGGCATAGAGACGACGAGATCAATCGCCGCCCCGCCCTTGATCGCGCGGTGCGCGCCCGCGTGGTACTTGACGTCGCCGGTCCACGTCATGTCTTCGCGGAAGTTGCGCGACACCGGATCCTTGAACTCGGCCAGGATCTGCGCGTACGGCTTGTTGAGCACGTGCGCCATCACGTTCAACCTGCCGCGGTGCGCCATCCCGACGAGGATCTGGCGGATGCCCGCCTCGCCGGCCTCGGCAATCACTTCGTCGAGCACGGGCACGAGCATGTCGAGCCCTTCGATCGAGAAGCGCGTCTTGCCAGGAAACGTGCGCTGGAGAAAGCGCTCAAATGCCTCCACTTGAGACAGTCGGTCGAGGAGCGCAACCGGATCGATCGGATCGGCCGGCGCGCGGAAGCGTCCCTGCTCCGCCGCCTGGCGCAGCCACTCGCGCTCCTCGGGCACGAACACGTGCGCGTAGTCGTACCCGGTCATCGAGCAATAGATACGCCGGAGCGACTCGATCGCGTCGAACGCAGTCGTCACACCGTCGAGGGGACCGGCGACGAGGTTGGCGGGAATGCTGCGGAGATCCTCGTCGGTGACGCCGTGCGTGGCGGCCAGAAGCGACGGATCACCGATTGGGGGCCGGCCGCCGAGCGGGTCGAGCCTGGCCGCGAGATGCCCGTAGCGCCGAATCGACTCCGCCAGATTGACCGCGCCAACGACTCTCTCGAGGGGAATCGCTCCGGCGTCACCAGCGGGTGTTTCCTCGAACGGCGGCGGCGTCCACCGCTCGAACAGCGCCCGCGTTTCGTCGTCTACTGACGATGGATTCTCGCGGTATTTCTCGTAGAGCTCGAGAACATACCCGCGATTGAGCCCGGTGAACTCCTGCCAGCCAGACATGAACCCATCAATTTTAACCTAATCGCTAATGGTTCAGGGTTCAAGGTTCAAGGTTCAGGGTTCAGGGTTCACACCCCGCGTTACGAATGCGCGGTCCTGCGCAGCCCGAACCGTGAACCCTGAACCTTGAACCACTCATTCATACCGAAGCGCCCGGATCGGATCCACCCGGCTGGCGCGCCAGGCCGGCGCCCACGCGGCCACTAGCGCCACGGCCCCGAGGACAAACGTCACGGACACGATCGTGACGGGATCCGCGGCGCGCACGCCGTAGAGCAGTCCTTCGAGCGCCCGGCCCGCCACGACCACCACGCCGATGCCGATCGCAAGGCCGATCGCCGACAAGCGCAGCACCTGGCCGAGAACCAGCCAGACGACGTCGCGACGCTGGGCGCCGACGGCCAGACGCACACCCATCTCCTGGGTGCGCGCGGTCACGGCGTACGACATCACGCCGTAGATGCCGATCGCCGCCAGCACGAGCGCGACGCCGGCGAAGATGCTCACGAGGAGCGCCGCGATGCGCTGCTGAAACGACGACGTGGCAAGCGCCTCGTCGAGCGTTTGCGCGAGGTAGACCGGCTGTTCGGGGTCGAGCGCCGAGACCGCCTGACGCGCGGATGGAAGGAGGCTCGCCGGGGATCCGTCGGTGCGCACGAGCATGAAGAGCTGATTCCACTCGGTCTGCTGCCGGACCGGAATATAGATCTCGGGACGCACGGGCTGGGTGAGGCCATTGTTCCGGTAGTCGGCCACGACACCAACAATGGTTGTCCATGGCCGCTTCCGATCGGGGCTGCCGACGACGAGACGCTGCCCGATCGGATCGGTGCCAGGGAGATAGCGATTGGCAAACGCCTGGTTGATCATCGCGATTGGCTCGGTGTCGAGACGATCGGTGGCGCTCATGGCGCGGCCGGCACGGAGCGGCACGCGCAGCGTGTCGAAGTAGCTGGGGCTTGCCGTCGTGATCTGCGCCGTCGGAAGCGTCTTCGCGTCGGGCTGTCCCTGCTCCAGGCGGAACTGCGTCGCAAAGGATCCGGAAGGCGGGAACTGGGATGCGGCCGACACCGCGCGCACGCCCGGCAAGCTCGCCAGGCGCTCCGCAAGTCGATCGAAGAACGCTCCGGCCGCATCTCCAGGATAGCGCTCGCGCGGAAGCGTCAGGCGCATCGTCAGCACCCCTTGCGGGTCGAAGCCGCGATCGACGTGCTGGATGTTGAGGAAGCTGCGCAGGAGCAGCCCGGCGCCGAGCAACAGGACGACCGACAGCGCAAGCTCGCCAACAATCAGCACGTTGCGAAGGTGACGCCCGCCGCGCGATCCACCGCTGCGCGCGTCGGCCTTGAGCGATTCGTGGGGATCGGTGCGCATCGCCTGCAGGGCCGGCAGCACGCCGACGAGCGTGCCAGAGACGAGGGCGAGCGCCAGGCTCCACGCGAGCACCCGGAGGTTGACGCCGGCCTCGAGCCCGAGCATCTGGAACTGACCGGGGATGAGCGCGCCGGCGCTCCTGAGGCCGACCCAGGCGATGAGCAGGCCGACCGCGGCGCCCGCGATCGCGAGCAGCAGGCTCTCGGTCAACACCAACCGCGTGAGCCGCCAGCGCGCCGCACCGAGCGCCAGCCGCACGGCGAGCTCCCGGTGGCGCGTCGAGGATCGCGCGAGAAACAGGTTCGTGAGATTGGCGCAGGCAATGAACAGAACGAGGACGACCGCGCCGAGCAGGACGAACGCCGCCGGTCGCACGTCCTGGAGCAGCGCGGCGGCCCACGGCGTCGCCGTCAACTGCCAGTTTTCGTACTCCGCGAACTTCGCTTTCTCGGACTGTTCCACGCGGCGAGCGGTCGCCGCCAGCTCGGCGTTGGCTTGCGCGAGCGATCCACCTGGCGAAAGACGCGCGAGGACGTTGAACTGCCGGACGTTGCGCGGAACAGCCAGCGGATCCCCGCCCCATGGAATCCAGAGATCGGTACCGATCAGAACCAGGCCGGGAGGCATCACGCCGACGATCGACGCGGCGCGTCCACTGACGCGGATCGCTCGGTTCAGGATCGCAGGATCACCGCCGAACCGGCTCTGCCAGAGACGATGGCTGATGATCGCCGCGGGCGGACCGTTCGGGCCGAGCTCCTCGCGCGTGAAGCCGCGGCCGAACGCCGGCGCCATGCCGATCACAGGAAACATGTCGTCGAGCAGAAGCGCCGTGAAGACCCGCTCCGGGACGTCGCCGCCGGAAATGTTTCGGTTGCCAAGATCGAACGAGCCCACGTGCGCGAAGCTGCCGATCGTCCGGACGTCGACGTACTCGGCCGGCGACAGCGCCTCGACGTAGGTCGTGTCGGACGAGAGCTTGGGAAACGAGACGCCGACGGCGACGAGACGATCCGGCTCGGGATAAGCGAACGGGTGGAAGACGAACCCGTCGAGCATGCCGTAGATCAAACTGTTGCCACCGATCGCGAGCCCGAGCGAGAGCACCGCGATTGCCGTGAACCCCGGCCGGCGGGCGAACTGGCGGAGCGCGTACCGCAGATCCTGGAAGAATGTGTCCATCTCGGTCCTCTTTCGGGGGTGTGGCAGTCGGGGCGTGCCGTCGTGACCCGCGCGTGCAATGACGCGGGAGAGCTGGCGGCCGCGAAGTCGGAGGGCGGTGACGAAGAGATCCGCGGCAGTGTCGATGACAAATCGCACACGGCCAGCGGCCCCTTGATGAGCGTCACGCTCCGACGCGACGAGCGCCAGCATCTCCGCCGCATAGCGGTCGCGGAAGGACGCGGGATAGAGCCAGAGGAGCGCGCGCGTCAGCCAGGTCACGCGAGCCCCTTGCCGAGGCGCGGGTTCGCACGCGCGACGTCGATGAGCTGGCCAAGCGCCTGCAACTCCTTCCTGAGCGACGCCCACCCGCGCTCGGTCAGCCGATAGTACCGGCGCTGCGCCTCCTGCCCGTTGGCCGGCTCGGCGCCACGCGGTGCGGTCTCCTCGATCAGCCCGCCTTCCTCCAGCCTCTGAATCGCTTCGTACAAGGTGCCCGGACCCAGCCGAATGGCGCCATCCGTGCGCTGCTCGACGGCCTGCTTGATGGCGTAGCCATGCCGCGCGCCGTCAGCCAGCGCGAGCATGATGTGAAGGACCGGAAGCGACGGCGGTTTGACACGTGGCATAGACGTGTCGTTAGACGATATGTCTGGGGCTGGGGTTTACTCAGGCTCTAGGCTTTAGGCTTTTGGCTCTAGGCGGATCTTCGACCACGTGGTCGGGCGGTTTTCCTAGAGCCTAAAGCCTAGAGCCTAGAGCCGTGTCTATCGCTTGCGCGGCATGCTCAGAGTCTTCCACTCAGACGACCGTAAGTGCTTGGCGAGGAACACGATCTGGCCCACATGGTAGGCATGGTGGGTCATCTGGCGGTCGAGCTGCGACAAGGCGGACAGCGCCTCGCCGCGGACGCGAACTTCACGAAGGAGGTCATTCGGCTGCAGGGCATCCAGGGTGGCGAAGAGGCGCGCCCAGCCGCTCTCCCAGTCGGCCATGATCGCCGCGCGGCCGGGGTTGCCGGCGATCTCGAACTCGCCGTCGCGGTTCCTGTCCGGCTTCTCGCCGTCCGTCGTCAGGAAGTCGGTGAACCGCGATCGCAGGTTCCCCGCGATGTGCTTCATGATGACCGCCAGGCTGTTCGACTCCGGGTCGAGCGCCAATACGAGCTGATCATCCGAGACCTGCGCCACGGCGTCCTCGGCGAGCTTCTTCAGCTTGCGGAACTGCAGCCGCGCGTCATCGAGGTAGGTGTCAGCTACTGACATACAGCCTTCAGTCCGCCTTCAGCGCCCGGAGGGGATCGACGCGCATCGCACGCCGGATGGGCGTGTAGGCCGCGCCAATCGAGACGACGCACAGCACGAGCACGACCAGCGCGTATGTGGCGGGATCGCTCGGGGAAACCTCGTAAAACAGGCTCGATGCCGCGCGCGCCAGCACCGCGCCGCCGGCCAGACCGAGCACGCAGCCTACGACGACGAGCGTCAGTGTCTGACGGACAATCAGGCGGCTGATGTCGGAGGTCAGC
Source organism: uncultured Acidobacteriota bacterium (assembly GCA_963776315.1). Classification (GTDB taxonomy): domain Bacteria; phylum Acidobacteriota; class Vicinamibacteria; order Vicinamibacterales; family 2-12-FULL-66-21; genus DATBJJ01. The sequence goes on along the minus strand of CAVZMJ010000010.1, from coordinate 399,877 downwards.
GCACCGAGCGCCATCCGGATGCCGATCTCCTGGACGCGCTGTGAGACCGAATAGGCGATGACGCCATACAGGCCCGACGCGGCCAGCACGAGCGCGAGCACCGCGAACGACACGAGCATCCCGGTTATGATGCGCGAGCTCGACAGCTCATCATCCAGCGCGTCGCTGAAAGTCCTCAGCTGATGAATGGCCACGTCGGGATCGACCGCGCGCACTTCCTGTCGTGCAGCCGCCATCAGCGCTGCAGGATCCGCCGCGCGGATCATGACGGCCATCGTTCTCGCCGGCACCTGACCGGCCGGCAAGTAGATCTGCGGGTTGGATCCGGTCAAGTCGGCGCGCTTGACGTTGCCGCAGATGCCGACAACGTGGACCCAGCCGCGGCTGTCGCCGTCGAGCCTGACCCTCGCTCCGATCGCCTTTGAGGGGTCGGGCCAGTATTTCCTGGCCATCTCCTGGTTGATGACGGCGACGGGCAACGTGCCGGCGACGTCTCCAGCGCCGGTGTTGCGCCCGGCGACGACCGGGATGCCGGCCGTCGCAAAGTAATCCTCGGTCGCGACAACTCGAACGGCCCACGGGCGATCGTCGGCGTTCCGCGGCGTGTAGCCGTCGACCGTCAGGCTGACGGTCGGTTCGCCCCCGAGCAGAGGCAGGCGATCGACCGCTGCGGCCGACGTCGCGCCGGGGAGCCCCTTCAATCGGCCGAGCAGGCGTTCGAAGTACTCGGTCACCGCCGCATCGGTCTTGTATCTCCACTCCGGCGCCTCGAGTCTCATCGTCAGTGTGCCGGTCTGGACGATGCCGAACGAGGTGCGGGCGATGGCAAGCATCGATCGAACGAAGAGAGTCGAAACGATGAGCAGGCTGACCGCCAGCGCGAGCTGCGATACGACCAGCACCGCGCGGCTGCGGCGGCCCTTGACGCCTCCTCCGGCTCGCGCGTTGCTGTCCTTGAGCGTCTCGATGACGTCGGTGCGCGATGCCTGAAGCGCGGGCAACACGCTGAAGACGATCGGCGTCAGGAACGACAGCACCACAGTGAAGACGAGGACGTTTCGATCGATCGAGATCAATTCGAAGATCGGCTCGTACGCCGCTGCCTTGATGGCGAGAAGACCGGCCTCCGCGAACAGCAGACCGAGCGCGCCGCCGACTACGCCGAGGAGGACGCTCTCGGTAAGGAGCTGCCGAATCATCCGGCCGCGGCTCGCGCCCAGGGCCGAGCGCACGGCCAGCTCGCGGCGCCGGCCCGTCGCTCGAGCGAGGACGATATTGGCGATGTTGGCGCAGGCGATGAGCAGCACGGCGCCCACGACCAGCGTCAGGAGCGCCAGGACTGCCCAGGTGTCGCCTCCGGCGATGGCCTCGCGCGTCGGTGCGAGCCGCGCAAGCCAGGCCGCATTCGTTTCGGGATGATCGCGCCGGAGGCGCTCGGCAACCGCGCGCAGCTCGGCGTCGGCCTGTGCGAACGAGGCGTCAGGTGCGAGCCGCGCGCTGATCCGCAGCACCCTGGCATCGCGAGGGAGCGACGGGTCCAGCGTAAAGGGCGTCCAGACGTCGAGCGTGCTGAGGTTCCCGAACTCCATCGCCGACGACACCACGCCCACCACGGTGTGGGGTTGTCCGTTGAGCGTCAGCGATTGCCCGAGGATCGATGGATCGCTATTGAACTGCCGCTGCCAGAAACGATGGCTGAGGATGACGACCGCGGGTGCCCCCGGAGCGTCCTCGCCAGGCACGAAACGCCGGCCCGCCACCATCTCGACGCCCCACATGTCCAGCATGTTGGCCGTGACGCGGCTCGCCGTCAACGGCTGCGCGTCGCCGCGTCCCGTCATCGTGAAGGTTGCCGGCGTGCTGCCGCCCAGATTCTCGACAAAGCGGAGCGACGCGCGGAGATCGAGCAAGTCTGGCACCGAGGTCAGCCCGCGCGTCTGCTGCTGCTGGGCGTTGACCATGAACACCCAGACGAGCGAGCCCTGATCGCGAACCGGAAGCGGCCGGACGAGGAGAACGTTGGTGAAGCTGAAGGTGACCGTGTTGGCGCCGATGGCCAGCGCCAGCGTCAGCACGATGAGCAGCGAATACCCCGGCTGACGGACGGCGGTACGAATGCCATAGCGAAGGTCCTGCAGAAACGTGCGCATGACGCTGCCCTATCCGTGTGATCCGTGTTGTCCGTGGCCCGAAGTCTCTGTGATGTCCGTGGTTCTAGACGGGCTCGGCCGTCGGCGTGTTCCTCCTCGCCTATTCGGCGAGCGCCGGCGGGGCCTCGGGGACGGGAGGAACAATCCGCGTAAACTGGCCTCTCTGCAGGAGTTCCCGGCCCTTGCCACCCCGGCCCGTGACCTCGTACTTGGCCGTGCTGATCGTCTGCTCGGCGCCGCGACTCGTCTCGACGGTCATCAAGTCCCGATCCCCTGACGAGGCGATGAATCCCAGGACGCGATCGGCCTTCGAATCGAGCTTGATCAGGATGACGCCACGGCCGGGACCGGACAGGAAATTGACCTCGTCTGCCTTGCAGAGAATGGCCCGCGCCTCCCGCGTCGCCGCGATCAGAATCTCGCCTCCGCTCACGCGGGCCACGCCGACCACCTCGGCGCCGTCGGCCGTCCGCGCGTAACGCCGGCCCGCGCGCGTGCTCGGCTCGACGAAGGGCTCGAGGCCGAACCGCATCGAGTACCCGTCGCTCGTCACGGCGACGGCGTGCACCGGTGGCTCGGCACCTTCCTTCTTCGGCGTGATGTTTCCGATCACCCGCGGGTCCAGGCTGAGCGCCGCGACAATCTTCTCGCCGTCCTTCAACTTGAAGAACCGCTGGATCGGCTCGCCGTAACCGGTGGACGCCGGGATTTCGATGAGCCGCGTCGAATACGCGACGCCGAAGTTGCTGAAGAAGACCGCCGATGCGCGTGTGCTGCCCGGCAGCACTGCCAGCACCGCGTCCCCTTCGCGCACCCGCGTCGAGGACACGTCCTTGACTTCCTTCTGACGCTTGACCCACCCGTCGCGAGAAACGATGACGACGTTGTCTTCCTCAACGATGAAGTCTTCGGCGGTGTACTCGGCCTCGCCAGCGTCAGAGGCGATGGCCGTCCGGCGCGGGTCGCCGTATTTCTTCTGGATCTCTTCGATCTCCACCTTGACGACGCCCCAGCGTCCCGGCTCGTCCTTGAGGAGCGCGTTGATCTGGCGCGCGCGCCGGCGCTTCTCCTCGAGCTCCTTCCGGATGATGAGGATCTCGAGCCGCGCGAGTCGATAGATCTTCAGCTCGAGGATCGCGTCGGTCTGATCGGCGTCGAGGTCGAAGCGCTTCATGATCTGCTGCGCCGCGTCGGCCTTGCCCTCAGACTTCCGGACAATCTTCAGAATCTCGTCGAGCGCATCGAAGACCTTCTCGAAGCCTTCGAGGATGTGAACGCGCTTCCGGATCGCGTCGAGCTCGTGCTCCAGCCGTTTGGTGACGACCTCGAGCCGGAAGTGGAGGAAGTGCCAGAGGATCGCGTGCAGGTCCAGCCGTTCCGGCCGGCCGATTTCCGGGTTCTCGGTCGGGATGAGGCAGGTGAGGTTGACGACGAAGCTCGTCTGGAGCGGCGTGTGCTTGAAGAGATACGCCATCACCATCTTCTCGTCGGCGTCCTTCTTCAACTCGAGCGCGATCCGCACATCGTCGGTCGACACGTCCTTGACGTCGAGGAGCGGTGGCAGGTTGCGGCCGGCTGCGATATCGCCGATGCGCTCGACGAGCGCGGACTTGTTGACGGTGTAGGGCACGCTGGTGATGTAGATCGTCTTGCCCGAGCGCGTGGCCGGCCCTTCCTCCCACGTGGCGCGCAGCCGAATCGCGCCGGAGCCGGTCTTGTAGATCTCCTTGATCTCGTCCGCCGAGTTGAGCATCTGGGCGCCGGTCGGGAAGTCAGGGCCCTTCACGTAGCGGCAGAGCTGGACGCTGCTCAAGTCGGGATTGTCGAGAAGCTTGACGAGCGCGGTGCACACCTCGCCAAGGTTGTGCGGCGGGATGTTGGTCGCCATGCCGACGGCGATGCCCGTCGAGCCGTTGATGAGGAGGTTGGGCACGCGCGACGGCAGGACGACGGGCTCGGTCTTGGTGCCGTCGTAGTTCGGGCGGAACGGAACCGTGGACTGATCGATTTCCGTCAGCAGCTCGTCGCTGAGACGCGCGAGCCGGCATTCGGTGTACCGCATGGCCGCGGCGCTGTCGCCATCGAGCGAGCCGAAGTTGCCGGACCCGTCGACGAGCGGGTAGCGGAGCGAGAAGGACTGCGCCATACGGACGAGCGTTTCGTAGAGCGCCGTGTCGCCGTGCGGGTGGTAGTTGCCCATCACGTCGCCGACGACCTTGGCGCACTTGCGGTGCTTGACGTCGGCGGTCAGGTTCTGCTGCCACATCGTGTAGAGGATGCGGCGCTGGACCGGCTTCAGCCCATCGCGCACGTCCGGCAGCGCGCGCGACGTGATGACCGAGAGCGCGTAGTTGAGGTAGCGCGTCTGCGCCGCCTCGTGAAGCGCCACCACCTCCGGCCCACTGCCACCAGATCCCGCCCCCGCATCGATCACCCCTGTGCCGCCGTCATCGAACAGCGACCCGCCACTCTTCTTCCGTTTCGCCAACGAGTGTCCTCCGTTCGCATGAGAATAGCAGAGAGACGTGGACGCGAGGTGAGAGGCAGAGGTCGAGGAGGGCTGAGACGCCGGAGTTCAGGAGACGGAGGCGACGAAGATAACGGGCTCACCACGGAGACACGGAGATCGCGGAGACGCACGGAGAAGAATTGCGATCAGATGGCGGGGCTGATTTTGCGACGGATGCCATCCTTGACGACAGGCACGTTGAAGTTGATCAGCAAGCCGACCTTGCAACCAGTCAACCGCAGATAAGTCAGAAGCTGCGCGTCGTGAATCGGTGCGAGGGCGTCCACGGATTTGAGCTCAACGACCACCTGACCATCGACCAGCATGTCGAGACTGTAGGACACGGGAAGCGTGACGCTGCGGTAGACGAGAGGCACCGGCTTCTTTACCTCGACAGCGTGCCCACACTCAGTCAGTTCGAACGCAAGGCATGCCGCGTAAGCGGACTCGAGTAGCCCCGGTCCGAGCGCCTTGTGAACTGTGATCGCGCACCCGATGATGTCGTGGGTAATGTGGTTTGACCCGGTATCTGTGAGCATGGCGCCTCCGGCTGCGAGGCTGCTCGCGCCGCGCAAAGCGCGGCTGGACGGTGGGACGAGCCGAGATCGCAAGCACCCGCCCCACACGATGGTGCTTGCGATCTCGGCTCGTCCCACCGTCCAACGCCGGCCTCCGGCCGGCGCGCGAGCAGCCGCTTGTCCTCAGGCGCCATCAGCAAGTTGGACGCCGAGGTGATTCACCTGCATATCCGGTGGCTGGTTGATGATTCGTGGCAGAATCTGCAACTCTTGAAGTGCCGGAAAGTGGCAGTTTCTTCTCCGTGCGTCTCCGTGATCACCGTGTCTCCGTGTTGAATCCGTTGCCTCCGTAGAACTCCGCCTCCTCCAACTCCGCCTACTCCAACTCAATCTCCTCCGATCTCCCTCCCGAGGACCACTCCTCAATTGGCGTGTCCACAACCTTCGACCCTCTGTCATCCTGAATCGATATGTATCGCTACCTCCACCTCGACGTCTTCACCGATCGCCCGCTCGAGGGCAATCAGCTCGCTGTCTTCCCGGAACCGCAGGGTCTGACCACCGACCAGATGCAGCGCATTGCCAAGGAAATGGCTTTCTCCGAGTCGACGTTCATCTTTCCGCCGGAGCGTGGCGGAGACGTCCGGATGCGGATCTTCACGCCGGGCTCCGAGCTGCCCATGGCCGGGCATCCGACGATCGGCAGCACGTTCGCCCTCGCGCTCGAGGGCACCATTCGACGGGGACAGGAACAGTTCGTGTTCGAGCTCGGTGTCGGCCCGACGCCAGTGTCGCTCGAGTGGGATGCGAAGGGACTCTCGTTTGCCTGGATGACGCAGCCGCTGCCGGCGTTTGGCGCGGTCGTCTCCGACCGCGACGCCTTCGCCTTGGCAATCGGGCTCTCGGCCCGGGATCTGCTCCAGGGCCTGCCCGTCCAGCGCGTGTCGTGCGGCGTGCCGTTCCTCTACGTCCCCCTCGCGACCCGTGCGGCGGTCGACGCGGTCGAGATCGATCGCAAGGGTCTCGCGCGATCGACGGGCCACGCGGATCTGGCAGAGCTGCCGGTCTTCTTCTTTACGCCCGAACGCGTGGGGACGGGCGATGAGACGGTCTACAGCCGTATGCTGGCACCCGGCTTCAGCATTGCCGAGGATCCGGCAACCGGCGCGGCGAGCGGACCGCTGGGCGCCTACCTCCTCCACCACCGGCTCGTAACGGCGGACGCAGCGCGCAGCATGCTCAGCCTGCAGGGCGTCGCGATGGGACGCCCGAGCCGCGTTCACATCTCGATCGACAGCGACGAGGATCGGATCACGCGTGTGCGGGTAGGAGGGGTGTCGGTGCTCGTGGGACGGGGCGAGCTCACGATCTGAGCCACGGACAACACGGACAGACGATCGGAGCCTGGTCCCGTTGGCCTGCGTAGTCCGTTGTCCTATTCAACGACAAAGGCCGGCACCTGCCCGCCGCCAGAGGTCACGTTGGCCAGTCCGGTCGCGCTGAGGCGCGTCAGGTATCCACCCATGCGGCCGCGAAAGAGATACGGCGCGAGGTCCACCAGCATGTCGCTCATGCTGATGCGGCCCGCCGCGTCGAACTGCGGAAACACCTCACGTCGCACCGGAATCCTCTCCTGCACGATCCACGTACCGTAAGGATCCTCGAGCGCCGATTCGAGCGCGGCGTCCCACTGCCCCTCGGTCATCTCCCAGCCGAGGTTGACACCCTTGCCGCCGTACTCGTCGTTCGGCTTGAGCACGAGGTGCTCGCGCCAGGCGCGTGCCAGCGCTAGCAGCTCACCCTGCCAGTCGCCTTTCTGCGTCTCCGCGTCATCGAGCACGCGGGTCCAGGGCACGTGCGCCTGGATGACGGCCCGTTCGTCGGCCGAGAACATCGACTCGTGCGCCGGGTCGGTCAGCACGGCGAAGAAGGCCTTCTTGTGCGCGAGCTTGCAGCGGAAGGAGTTGGCCATGCAGACCGCGCGGGCGGCGCACGCGTCCACGAGCGCGCGGCACTCGTCGGGCTTGGCGAGGATGTCGTTGACGAGAACGCGGCGATACACCAGATCGATCCTGGTACCCTGCGCGGTCAACGCGCCGTTGGCGAATACCAGCTCGCGCGGATCGCAGACGATCGTCGGCACGCCGGCCGCTGTGAAGGCGTCGCGCAGGATCTCGAACTCCGTCCACGTCGGCACGTCCCGCCAGTCGACGATCGCCATCGTCGGCGGCCGGGCCGTGCCACCAAACTCGTGGTAGCTGGCCATGAGCGCCTCGAGGAGCGAGTCGATGACCTTGTGGAACCGCACCTGGCGCCTGGCGCGGAAACTGCCCATGACCGCCGTCGCGTCGAAGAGCTCGCACAGCCGCTGGGTGTAGCCGATGCCGGCCGGCGACTCGGCGTTGTACTCGGCGAAGTAGAGCGCTTCGGGGAGAAGGAAGGCGTCCAGGCGCGACGTCGTGCTGGCGGTCGGATACCCGGGTTCGATGTCGACGAGCGCATCCTCCTCTTCGGTCATGCCGAGCTGATGGTAGATGTCATCGGACTCGAACGCGGCGCGAATGACGCGTTCGCCGAGCAGCGCGATCGTCTCGGCCGCCACCCGGATACGCGCTTCGTCGGCGGCGGTCAGGAAGAACGGGCGCAGGAACGGGCAATGGACGCGCTGGCCGAAGGTCAGCTTCTTCGCCCGCATGGACGCGGCGAACGCGTTCGTGAAACGCGGCGTCAGTTCTTCGTCGGGCCGGAGCAGCGCGTGCCAGTCGCCGATGAGATCCATAGATGGGATCCTGTGTCGCGTCTCAGGACAGCCCCGGGGCTCCCGTAAAGCCCGATGCCGGGCCGATGCCCAGCATCTCCTCCCAGCGCGGCCAGCACTGCGCGGGATGGCCGTTGAGCGCGCGGTCGACGACCAGGTGCGCCATCTTCTCGACGACGTGGGTGAAATAGAACGGGGTGATGCGATCGCGTTCGAAGTCGGGGGCCGGGTTGAGATAGTCGATCGCGTACGGCACGCCGTCCTTGACCGCGAACTCGATGGTGTTCATCTCGTAGCCGAGCGCGAGGTTGATGAGCTGCGCATCGCGGACGACCCGCGCGCCGACGTCGGCCGACAGGTACTCGTGCTCGACGAGATACCTGCGCTCGCGTGGATCGTAGGCCACCGGCGTGATGTCGGTCTTGCCGAACGTGAAGCAGCGCACGTAGTGATCGAAGTCGATGAACTGCTGCAGCGTCATGCAGTACGGCGATGTCCGATCGTAGGCCTCGAGCAGCTCGCGTTTGTCCGCGACCTTGTAGACGTGCTTCCAGCCGCCGCCCGAGTACGGCTTGAGGATCGCGGGCCGTCCTACGTAGTCGAGCAGGCCGTCCCAGTCAATCGGATAGACCAGGTTGTGCAGCGACTCTGGCTTCAGATCGATGTCGGCCGGGTAGCCCTTCTGCGGCAGCAGCACCGTCCGGGGGATCGCGACGCCGAGCTTGGCCATCACCGAATAGTTGAAGTACTTGTCGTCAGCCGTCCACCAGAACGGGTTGTTGATGACGTAGCCGCCCTGCAGCACGGCGTGCTTCATCGCGCCGCGGTAGTACTCGACCTCGTGCGAGATGCGGTCGACGATGACCCGGTAGCGCGACGGCTCGTCCATCTTCGTCCCGCCGAGCCTTACCATCTGGCCGGTGATGCCGTGCGGCGCGCCGAGCTCGTCGACGCGCTGGATGAACGCGGGGGAAAGCTGTACTCCCGGCCGCAGAGAAGTCCGACGACCTGTGGTGCCCGCTGCTGCTGCATGACGACCTCGTAATCTTATCCGGGGGGCTTCGCCCCTCGGATCTCCCCTACACGCTCTCTCGCGCGCCGCTTCGTCGGCGCGCTCCGTTCGCGTGGCTCACTCGCTGACGCTCGCTCGCTCTTTGTTAGATAGCGGGGCTCCGACGCCCCGCGCCGCTGGCCGCTCCCAGGCTCACTCGCTACCGCTCGTTCGCGCTGTTTGTGAGATAGCTGCTCGTCCGCCGTGAACCTGCGCCGATCCGCGTTGTCCGTGTTGTCCGTGGCCCGTCTATCTCTGTGGCTGTCCGTGGGTGTTCTCGGCTGAATGCCGTCCGGAGATGGCACCCGCGTTCAGTCCACTCCGTCCCGCGTCTGACGGATCACGTAATGGACGACCGCTTTGAGATCACCGGTCTCGCGGAACACCGCCAGTTGCTGGTCCGCGCTGGTGCCTTCCCGCAACACCGTGTGGACGTGCTCCACCGCCCGCCGGCTCCCGAGATCGTCGACGACGTCGTCGATGAACTCGAGGAGCTCGACCGCGAGGTCGCGCATCGGGACCTCGGCGCGGCGGCCGAAGTCTATGAGCTTGCCGTCGAGACCGTAGCGCGCGGCGCGCCATTTGTTCTCTTCGATGAGCGCCCGGCGATAGAGCCTGAAGCCTAGGTTACGGATGCGAAGCCGGTAGAGCTTGACCACGATGGCCTGGACCAGCGCGCCCAGCATCACCGCCGTCTCGGGCCGCGTCGGCACGTCGCAGACGCGGAACTCGAGCGTACCGAACGTCGGGTGCGGCCTGACGTCCCACCAGATCTTCTTCGCATCGTCGATGCTGTGCAGGTCGACGAGCAGCTGGATGTAGTTCTCGTACTCGCTCCAGGAGTCGAAGTGGTCGGGAACGCCGGTGCGCGGGAATCGGCGAAAGATGGTCGTGCGGTACGACTTCAACCCGGTGTCACGACCCATCCAGAACGGTGAGCTGGTCGAGAGCGCCAGCAGGTGCGGCAGGAAGTAGCGCACTTCGTTCATCAGGTCGATCATGACCGACCGATCGGGCAGGCCGACGTGCACGTGCAGGCCGAAGATGAGAAGCGACCGCGCGAGCTGCTGCAATTCCTCGACGATGTTGTCGTAGCGGACGCCGGGCGAGATGATCTGGTCTTCCCACCGCGAGAATGGGTGAGTACCCGCAGCGGCGACAGCGAGACCGACCCGCTCGGCCGCGTTGGCGAGCTCACGCCGGTTGCGGTAGATCTCGTCACGCAGCTCGCCGACGTCGGCGCAGATCTTCGTGCCGACCTCGACAATCGACTGGTGCATCTCGCGCTTGATCTGCTCCCCCAGCATCGGTCCGCTCGACGCCAGGAGCTCGGAAACGTGCGACCGCAATTCTCCGCTCTGGGGGTCGACGATCTGGAACTCCTCTTCGACGCCGAGGGTGAACGTGGACACGGAGTGATGATACTTCAGTCGACGGTCGGCAGTCGGGAGTCGGGAGTCGCAGTCGGCAGTCGCAGTCGGCAGTCGCAGTCGGGCAGTCCGAGTCGGCAGTCCGAGTCGGCAGTCCGAGTCGGCAGTCCGGGTCGGTGCTCCAAGCGGTCGTTCGGTCTCCTGGCATCGCTGATGCAATCCAGGAGGGAAAGATGGCCCAACGGGTGGAAGATCTGAAGGTTTGGCAACGTGCCCGGGAGTTCTGTGTTGCAGTTAATGCGATCATCGAGCGGCCGGGATTCCAGCGGGATCGGCGATTGCGTGAACAGCTGGGGGATGCGGTGGACTCGGTCATTTCGAACATCGCTGAGGGCTTTACCCAGCCGACCGACAGAGCGTTTGCGCGATTCCTGTTCATCTCCAAGGCCTCGAATGCGGAAGCGCGAACGAGACTGCTGCTGGCATGCGACAAGGGCTACATCACGTCGGAAGAGTTCTCGTCCTGCAACGAGATGGCAGACGAAGTGGCCCGCATGACAACCGGCTTGATCAAGTATCTGGTCAGGAGCGATCGGCGAGATCGAGGCCTGGGGCCCGGGCACCGCGCCAAACGCCGCTAGGAGCAAGACGACTGGGACTCCCGACTCGGACTCCCGACTCGGACTCCCGACTGAGACTGACGACTGTGACTCCCGACTCCCGACTGCCGACTGACGACTGGCTGGAGGATGCCGCCCACTACCCCGGCGGCCACGCCGCCGGCATCGTCTTCCCCCGCTCGACCACCGATGTCATCGACGTGCTGAGAACTGCTGCGCCGGTACTCCCAATCGGCGCCCAGTCGTCGCTCACGGGCGGCGCGACGCCGATGGGCGAGGTCATCCTCGCGACGACGAAGATGGCGCGCATCATCGACGTGACGCCTGGGCGCATCACGGTCGAGCCCGGCGTCACGGTCGCGGCCATGCAGGAACGGCTGGCCGAGGCCGACTCATGGTTTCCTCCGGCCCCCACCTTCACCGGTGCCTCCGCGGGCGGCATCGTCGCCACGAACGCAGCCGGAGCGGCAACCTTCAAGTATGGCAGCACGCGCGATTGGGTCGAGGCCCTGACGGTTGTCCTCGCCGACGGCATGGTGCTCGAGTTGACGCGCGGGTCGAATCGCGCACGGAACGGCTGGTTCGAGATCGAGACGACGAACGGGCGCGTGTCCGTGCCGCTGCCGACCTATCGGATGCCGGAGGTCCCGAAACGCTCGGCCGGGTATCACGCCGCACCCGGCATGGACCTCATCGAGCTCTTCATCGGGTCCGAAGGCACGCTCGGCGTGATCACACAGATAACGTTCAGAACGCTTTCCCCTGCGCCGAACATCGTGCTGGCGTGGATTCCATGCGCGGCCGAGGCGCGGGGACTCGCGCTCGTCGAGGCCCTCCGTGACGCGTCGATCGCGACCAGGCAGACGGGCGACGCGGACGGAATCGACGCCTGCGCGATCGAGCACATGGACCACCGGTCGCTCGAGATTCTCCGCGAGGACGGTACGGCCGCGCGGAACAACGTCTCGATACCCGAAGGGACGGAGCTCGCGCTGCTCGTACAGCTGGAGCTCCGCTCGGACACCGATGCGGCCAGGGCGTTCGATCAGATCCAGGAGTCGCTCGAAAGGACGACGCCCGGCAGCCCGCTCGGCAGCTTCTGCCGCCTGTTGGATCGCGCCGGGGTCTTTGCGGAAACCGAGCTGGCGCTCCCGCACGACCGCCGCCGCGCGGCGGAGCTTCTGGCCGTGCGCGAAGCCGTCCCCGCAGGCGTGAACCAGCGCATCAGCACGGCGAAGCGCACCATCGACGCGCGAATCGAGAAAACGGCCGGTGACATGGTCGTGCCGTTCGATCGCTCGGCCGAGATGATGGCCATCTACCGGAACGGCTTCGAGTCCCGCGGGCTCGACTACGCGATCTGGGGGCACCTCTCGGACGGCAACGTCCACCCCAACGTCATCCCGCGCTCGTATGACGACGTGGTCAAGGGAAAGGAAGCCATGCTCGAGTTCGGGCGGCACGTCGCAAGGCTGGGCGGCTGCCCGCTTGCCGAACACGGCGTTGGCAGGAATCCGGTGAAGCAGGCGCTGCTCCGGCAGCTCTACGGCGATGCCGGCATCGCCGAGATGCGCGCCGTCAAGCAGGCACTCGATCCTGGGAATCGCCTGGCGCCGGGAGTAGTCTTCCCGTGAGAGTCCTGTACAAGCCGTCTCATAAACACGGTCGCCGACCAATCACGATGATCGCGAAGACCACGAAGCTCGCGAAGGAAGACTTTCACCAGTGAATCCTTCGCGTACTTCGTAGCTTCTCGGCCTTCGTGAAGGTCTCCGTGTGTGAGATAGCTTGTAGTGTCCTAGCCCGGTCCGGCTGACCAGCCTCCGCTAAAGCTACGGCGGTCCGCCGAAGCCTTGGCGAAGGCGGAAGCCGGACACTACGATTGCGGGAGCCACAACGGACGATGATGAGCCAACCGCGAGCCGCGAGCCGCGAGAAGCGAACATGAACCACGAACTCGAACCCCGAACGCCGAACGCTCAACGCCGGGCCCGATCGAAGTGGCCCCTGCTGACCCAACTCGCGACCGGCTCTGACGGAACCGGCGCGGAGGCCATGACGGATCGCACGCATGGCCTTCGTCCGCGCCACGAGACGGCGGACGTCGCGCGCTCGATCTGTCCGTACTGCGCCGTCGGGTGCGGGCAACTCATCTACCACAAGGATGGGAAGGTCGTGTCGGTCGAGGGCGATCCCGAGTCTCCAATCTCGGAAGGCCGACTCTGTCCGAAGGGCGCGGCCACCTACGAGCTGCTGACGCACGCCGCGCGCGCCACGCGCGTGAAGTACCGGGCGCCGGGCGCGACGGCGTGGACCGAGATCGATCTCGAGACCGCGATGGACATGGTGGCCGATCGGGTCTGGGCGTCGCGCGAGCGGCACTTCGAAGAACGGCGCTCGATCGACGGTATCGAGTATCCGCTGATGCAGTGCGCCTCGATCGCGCACCTCGGCGGCGCCACCCTCGACAACGAAGAGAACTACCTGATCAAGAAGCTCTTCACCGGCGGCCTCGGGATGGTGGCCATCAGCAATCAGGCTCGGATATGACATAGCTCCACGGTGCCCGGTCTGGGCACCTCGTTCGGGCGAGGCGGAGCCACGACGGCGCTCCAGGATCTGCAGAACGCCGACGCGATCCTGATCATGGGATCGTCGATGGCCGAGAACCACCCCGTGGGTTTCAGGTGGGTCATCGATGCGCGCGAGAAGGGCGCGACGGTCATTCATGTCGACCCGCGGTTCACGCGAACCTCCGCGATGGCCGACATGTGGGTGCCGCTGCGGGCCGGAAGCGACATCGTCTTCCTCGGCGCGATGGTGAACCACGTCCTCACGCAGGGCCTCGAGTTCCGCGACTACGTCGTCGCCTACACCAACGCCTCGACAATCATCGATGACGCGTTCGTCGGCCCGGACGAGCTCGACGGCCTGTTCTCCGGATGGGACGCGTTGGAAGGGCGGTACTCGACCGCCTCCTGGAGCTACGACAGGTCGGCGGAACGAGATCCCACCCTTCAACATCCGCGCTCGGTGTTCCAGATCCTCACGCGTCACTTCGCGCGCTATACGCCGGCGATGGTGGAAGACGTGTGCGGCGTGCCGGCGGATTCGTTCGTGCGGATCGCCGACGCGTTCTGCCGCGCGTCCGGCCCCGACCGCACGGGAGCCATCTGTTACGCCGTAGGCCTCACGCAGCACTCATCCGGCGTGCAGATCATCCGCACGGCCGCAATCCTGCAGCTCCTCCTCGGCAATATCGGCAGGCCTGGCGGCGGAATCCTTGCGCTGCGCGGCCACGCCTCCATTCAGGGATCCACCGATATCCCTACGCTCTACGATCTCCTGCCGGGCTATCTCCCCATGCCGTCGTTCGGCGAGGTCACGTCGACGCTCGACGGATACGTCGGCACGCATCGCTCGCAGACTGGCTGGTGGGCGAACTTCGACAAGTACGCCATCTCGCTGCTCAAGGCCTGGTACGGCGAGCGGGCAACCGCCGAGAACGAGTTCGGCTTCGGCTGGCTGCCGCGGATTAGCGGCGATCATTCCCATTTCGGCTACTGGCTCGACATGGCCGACGGTCATCCGCCGGACGCGGACGATCGACGGACCAATCGGCTCGAGGGACTGTTCGTGATGGGACAGAACCCCGCCGTCGGCGCGCCAAACGCGCGTCTCGAACGCCGCGCGCTCGGCAGCCTCGAGTGGCTGGTCGTGCGCGACATGGTCGAAACCGAGACGGCGACCTTCTGGCTGGATTCTCCCGAAGTGCAACGCGGCGAGCTCAGGACCGGCGAGATCGCCACCGAGGTGTTCTTCTTCCCCGCCGCCGCGCATGCCGAGAAGGAAGGCTGCTTCACGAACACGCAGCGCCTCCTGCAGTGGCGCGACAAGGCGGTCGATCCGCCGGGTGAGGCGCGGAGCGAAGCCTGGTTCGTTTACCACCTCGGCCGCCGCCTCCGGGCACGCGCGGCTGGTGACACGCGGCTGCGCAACCGTGGACTGAATGCGCTGACGTGGGACTACCCGACTTCCGGCCCGCTCGATGAGCCAGACATCGACGACGTGCTTCAGGAGATCAACGGCCGGACGACGAGGGACGGCGCGCTGGTCGATGGCTTCAGAAGCCTGGCTGCCGACGGCAGCACATCATGCGGGTGCTGGATCTACTCTGGTGTCTACCCCGCAGCAGACCGCAACCGTGCCCGCGACCGCAGCGCGGCTGGTCCATACGGCCACGGCTGGGGATTCGCCTGGCCGGCGGACCGCCGCATCCTCTATAACCGCGCGTCGGCAAGGCCGGACGGCGTTCCCTGGAGTGAGCGCAAGAAACTGGTCTGGTGGGATGCGGAGGCGCAGAAGTGGACGGGACTCGACACGCCGGATTTCACGAGCGACAAAGCGCCGAATTACGTGCCGTCACCGGACGCCACTGGGGATGCTGCGCTCCGCGGCGATGCGCCGTTCATCATGCATGGCGACGGGCTCGGCTGGATCTGGGTGCCGGAAGGCCTCAAGGACGGGCCGCTGCCGGTGCACTACGAGCCGTTCGAGTCCCCGGTCAGCAACCGGCTGTATCGGCAAGAGGTAAACCCAACCGCCGATCGGAAATCGCGGCCGGACAACGCGTACGCGGCATCGCCGGCTGACCCGAAATACCCCTACGTCCTCACGACCTACAGGCTCACCGAGCATCACACCGCCGGCGGCATGTCGCGGACGCTCTCGCACCTCGCCGAGCTTCAGCCGGAGCTCTTCTGCGAGATCTCACCGGCCCTCGCGCGCGAGGTCGGAGTCGAGAACGGCGCGTGGGTGCGCGTGTCCACGCCGCGGGGCGCCATCGACGCGCGCGCGCTCGTCACGCCACGTCTCCAGCCGCTCACGGTGCAGGGCCGCATCGTCCATCAGGTCGGTCTGCCCTATCATTTCGGCGGACGCGGACTCGTCCATGGCGACGTCGTCAACGACCTCGTCGCCATTTCGGAGGAGCCGAACGTCAGGATCATGGAAGCAAAGGGGCTACTCTGTAACGTGACCGCACGGGACCAATGCCGGTAACTGCCTTCCTCACCGACTCGACGCTCTGCATCGGCTGCAAGGCCTGCGAGGTCGCGTGCAAGGAGTGGAACGGCGTCCCGGACGACGGGTTCGCGTTCACGGGATTCTCGTACGACAACACCACGAGCCTGGGCCACTCGACGTGGCGCCACGTGAAGTTCGTCGAGCGCGGCGAGGTGCCGACGGGGCCGGCCGATGGCGGCTACCTGAGCAACTCGTTCCGCTGGGACTTCTCGTCCGACGTGTGCAAGCACTGCGAGAACGCCGGCTGCCTCGAAGCCTGCCCCACGGGATCGATTGTCCGGACCGAATTCGGCGGCGTCTTCATCCAGCCCGATGTCTGCAACGGCTGCGGCTACTGCATCGTCTCCTGCCCGTTTGGAGTGGTCGATCGTCGGCCGGACGATGGGCGGGCGTTCAAGTGCACGTTCTGCTACGACCGGCAGAAGGCGGGGCTGCAGCCGGCGTGCGCGACGGCGTGCCCGACGCAGTCGATCCAGTTCGGCGAGCTCGACGATCTGCGCGAGCGGGCGGCGCGCCGGGTCGAGGTGCTCCGCTCGCGCGGCATCGGCGACGCCAGAGTGTACGACCCGCGGGATAGCAGCGTCGGCGGCACGCATGCGATCTTCATCTTCCGGGGCGAACCGGAGGAGTACAATCTGCCCTCGTCGCCCGAGGTGCCGACCGTCCACCTCGAGGCGGGCTGGCAGTCGGCTGCCGTGGCGGCCGGCGTGATGCTCGCTGGCATCGCCGCCGCGTTCTTCACTCGTCGATCGACATCCGATTGATGCTGAAACTGATCCTGCTCGTGCCCGCCGCCGCGCTGCTGGTGTTTTCGGGCGAGGGGATCTACCACGCCGCGCGCGGGCGGCAGCTGATTGCCGTCGCCTGCGATCGGTTCAGGCTGGAGCGATCGTCATCGCCGCGGGTCCTCGTCAAAAACTGCGAGATCAACTACGGTGGCGCGGGCTATCGGGAATCCGGCGGGCAGGTCGCGGAGTTGTTTCTCCCGGCAAGGCCGGCGGGCGGACAGAACGTGCTGGCACCAATCGTAGTCGCCACCCGCGACCCGGCGGCACTCGCGGTCGCCCGGAGCGTCTTCGGCGGAGGCCGTGTCCCGACGAGTGAGCAATCGCTCGAGACCATGCGGAAGGTCGTCGACGCACTGCAGCTGACGACCACCATCGACGGGCTCGTCAGGACCGGTTTCATCGACGGGCTTCAGTCGCAGCGGATCCTGTCCGGCCTGGCACCGCCGCCCGCCGCCGATGCAGTCATCGTCGATCTCCATGGCACGCCGGATTTCGTACGGCCGGGCGTCGCGCTCGTCGCTGGCGCGCTGCTCGCCCTGCTCGCGTTCTGGCCGTTCCGGCGTGAACGCTCGGCTTCGGATATTGTCGGCACCGCGCCAACGGCGCCGCCTTTGCCCGCGCCTGTTCTGCCCGCCGAGCGCGCGTCCAGTCAGTATGACCCCGAGCTCGCGTTCGACGAGCTGCCGGAGCACAGTCACGTTCCGGCGACCCAACCCGGCAGGATCTCGAGGCCAAATCAGGCGGCGCTGCCCCGCCTGCTCCTCCTCGCAGTCGAGGTGTCGGCCGGACCCGAGGCAATCGAGAAGGCGCCACCGCTTGGTTCGCACGCCGAGGTCGTCGCGATCCTGTGCGGCGTCATCCCGGATCTCGCCGTCGACCAGATCCACGCCGTGCTGGTGCGTCCTGACGGGACGGTCAGAATCGCGCTCGGCCCCGACGACCCCGTGCCGACGGCCGTCGTCGACGCGCGCGGCGAGGCCGGGGTGGTTCTGGTCAAAGAAGTGCTGCTCATGACCGGCTGGCGTGCTTTCGCGCCGAAGACCGGCCTTTTCGTCAGCGCAGATGACCTCGACGCGCTGGCGGCGCTCGCCGGAGAAGGGCCCGTCGTTTGAGCGATTACTACGGCCTCCCGCTTCTGAAGGCGCCGGTCTGGACGTGGGAGATCCCTGCGTACTTCTTCGTTGGCGGCGCGGCCGGCGCCGCTGCGGTCGTCGGCGCCGTGGCTCGGGTCGCGGGAGCCGATCCCACATTGGTGCGTGACGCCCGTTGGCTGGCCGCCCTGGGCGGGGCCGTGTCACCTGCGCTCCTCGTCTCGGACCTCGGTCGTCCCGACCGGTTTCTCAACATGCTGCGCGTGTTCAAGCTGCGCAGTCCGATGTCGGTCGGCGCGTGGACACTCATGGCGTTTTCGAATGCTGCCGGCGCGAACGCGTTCGCCAACGCGCTGGTAAAGATGACGCGCGGCCGGCTGCCGATCAGAGTCGTGGCCGATGCCGCCGAGGTGCTCTCGGCCGCGACGGGGTTGGTGCTCTCTACCTACACCGGAGTCCTCATCGGTGCGACTGCGATCCCGGTGTGGTCGCGCAACGTGTCTCTGCTGCCGATCCACTTCGGCGCGTCCGGGCTGGGGACAGCGGTCTCGATCCTGGAGCTGATGGGCCACCGCGACGGCGCGCTGAACGCGCTCGGCATCGGCGCGGCTGCCGTTGAAACCGCAGTCGGCATCGCCCTCGAGAGTAACGACGACCCCACGCTCGAGCCGCTCAAACACGGATGGTCCGGTGATGTCACGCGGCTGGGCGGCGTGCTGTCAGGGCCGGTGCCTCTCGCGCTGCGGGTCATGGGACGCCGGTCGATGACCGCTCGACGTATCGCGGCCGCATCGACAATTGTCGGCTCGCTGCTGACGCGGGTTGGATGGCTGGCCGCCGGCCGGGCATCAGCGAAGTAGATCATCCTCGTTCGACGGCGGCCGAACCATGACGATCTACATGCGTGCCCGAATCAGTTGATGAATACTCAACTCATCTGACCGCGGAGGCGCCAGAGACCGAATAACCAGCGAGGTTCGCATGACGACCACGACAGTTCCGGATCGGACTGAGGCTGCGGAGTACTACTTCACCTACATCGATCAGGTCCCGGCCGGCGACATCTGCGCCATCCTCGCAGCGCAGCTGACCGAGACTCTTGCGCTCCTGGACGACATCTCGGAGGAGCAATCGCTGAAGCGCTATGCCCCGGACAAGTGGAGCATCCGTCAGGTCGTCAGCCACTTGAACGACACGGAGCGCCTGTTCGTCTTTCGCGCCTTCTGGTTCGCGCGCGGCTTTGACAGTCCGCTCCCCAGCTTCGATCAGAACGTCGCGATAGCCACGGCCGGTGCGGACACGCGACCCTGGCGCAGCCACGTAGACGAGTTCCGGACCGTCCGGGCCGCGACGCTCGTGTTCTTTCAAGAGCTTCCGGACGAGGCGTGGACGCGACGCGGCGTCGCCAGCGGGTATCCGTTCACGGTTCGTGCCCTCGCGTATCTTTCGGCAGGGCACGTGACCCACCATACGAGAATCCTTCGAGAGCGCTATCTGCGGCGTCCCGCGTAGAATCCCGCCAGGTGGAGGACCTGATGCCGAGACGCCTTCTCGAGTCGATGCGTGGTGTCGGTGCCATTCATGCGGACGACGTGCTGCTCCGCACGACCGCGTACGAGCTATCGCTGTGGTCGAATGACGACCTGCCGCGTCCGGCCGACGGCGTCGCTCAGTCGGTCGCGACCATCGACGGTCACATCGACATCACCGGAATCGCAGAGGCCGTCGTACTCGCTGGTCCGGGCACGCTGACGCTGACGCTCGAGGACGGGCGCCGCCTGGCGTTCGAGCTCACAGGATCCGGCGGTGGCATCGTGGGACGAGGCTGGTTGCCGTTGTCGTAGCCGCGTGAGCCAGGGACTGTATGCGCGACGTCACCGGCTTGACACGCGCGCGACCCCCCTCTTGCCGCCCCAGACCTCACCAATCAATTCTGCGGATGCCGACCCCACCGTATGCACGGGGTCGTTGAAATTCTCTCTTCGCGTGGTGAGCGCGTTCGGGTAGTCGAAGTCAAACACGGTGGCCATCGTCGCGAGCTCGGTGCGCATCCGCTCGTTCTGCCCTTCAAGACCGTGACGCGTGATCAGGTTCTGGGCATCGACATGTGTGGGAAAGACGACGAAGACCAGGCGGATACCATTGGCGCGGCAGTAGGCGGACACCTCGCGGAGCTCTTCGCGATACCTCACTGGCTCGACATACTTGGAAAAATAGCTGGCCATCACCTCGTTGAGCTCGAACGCCCAGAACGCCTCTCGATCCATTGTCGGCACACCTACCTTGAGATCCTTGTTCAAGGCCCAGCTGTACAGTCCATACAGCGCCGACCGAAGCACGGTTCGATCGACGACATAGAGCGCCGGGGTCGCCTTCAACGACGGGTATGTTTTCGTCCGCTCGGTGTAGTTGTAGTCGTTGTACGTCTCGAGATTCACCCCCAGGTAGACGCGCTCGAGATGCACACGTTTCGCCGCAAACCAGAACGTGTCGATCGCCTCGCGCAACGTGCCCCCACCGTAGGCGAAGTTGTAGTACGGCACCTTGGCAACGGTCTCGACGACATCCGTCTTGAGAGCCATCATGCGCGAATCACCGAGGAGAATATTGGTCGCCGGAGCGCGATCGAATTCCGTCATCTTCCACAAGCAGGGATTGAGGGGAAGCGATGTTGCCGTCTTGATCTTGTGTGACAGCAGAGAACGTGTCGAGACAAAGCTGAACGGATCGATCGCCATGATGAAGGCGACGTACAGCACCATCGGGCTCGCAAACACGGCGAGCCGCTTCAGAAATCGTCTGATGTCGGCCTGTTCCGACCCGACGACGGGCGCCTCAGAATTGGAAGTAGATGAATTGCTGAGAGTCATTGAAGGCTCCGAAGAACAGGATCGCGACAACCTCCATGTAGTAGACAGCCCACCGCACTGCCTGGTGCTGCCGGGCCAGGATCGCACGAATGCTCGACCGGCGCTGGACGATGTGGGCCAACAACAGCACGAGCAGCGCACAGACAGCGACCTCGAACTCAAACTTGTCATGCTTCATCAAGATGTTCATTTTGATGAAGGTCAGGCTGTGCAAATCGTGGGGAAGCGTCCTGACGCCGCTGAATAGATGTGTGACGACATAGAAGGCGTCGCCGAGCGACTTGGACCTGAAGAAAATCCATGCGAAGCAGGTCAGACAGAACGTGACTGCTATCTTACCGAGGCGCGTCGCCCAGAACCGCACACCGCCCACCCTGGCAAGCGGCACGCGAGCCCCTATCAGCTTGCTGACAACTATCTCTGTGACGAGATAGAGACCGTTGAGTCCACCCCAGACGACATACGTCCAGTTGGCGCCATGCCATAAGCCGCTGACGAGAAAGGTGACAAACAGATTGAAATACCAGCGAGGTATCGACACGCGGCTCCCGCCGAGCGAGATGTACAAGTAGTCTCTGAACCATGTGGACAGGGAAATATGCCAACGCTTCCAGAATTCGGCGATCGACTTGCTGAAGTAGGGGCGGTCGAAATTCTTCATCAACTTGAAGCCCATGACTTCAGCGGAGCCAATCGCCACGTCAGAATAGCCCGAAAAATCACAATAGATCTGAAAGGCAAACATCACGGTGGCGACGATCAACGAGATGCCCTGATACGAATGCACATCGTTGTAGACAGTGTTCACGAAAGGAGCGAGCCGGTCGGCGATCACCACCTTTTGAAACAGTCCCCAGACCATGAGTTGAAGGCCGGAGACCACGCGCGCATAGTCGAATGACTGCCTCGAGTGAAACTGAGGGAGAAGGTTTTGCGGGCGCTCGATCGGACCAGCGACCAGTTGCGGATAGAACATCACATAGAGCGCAAAAATGCCCAGATGTCTCTCGGACCTCACATGGCCACGATAGACCTCGATCGTGTAGCTCAGGGACTGAAACGTGTGAAACGACAGTCCGATCGGCAGGAGGAGGTCCAGCATCGGCGGGACGGGCAGTGATAGGTGGGCAAATGAGAGAAGCGCCCGCAGCGTGTCATTGAGAAACGTGTAGTACTTGAAAAACGCCAGGACGCCGACGTTGGCCAGGATGCTCGCGATGAGAAAGAGCTTCCGGCGCCGCCCTTCGGAACGCTCGATCACGATGCCCGCAATGAAGTCGACAAGTATCGTAAAAGCGAGGATCAGGATGTAGATCGGCCTGAACACCATGTAGAAATAGCAGCTCGCCGCGAGCAGCATGGCCCAGCGCAGCCGATGTGGCAGTGCAAAGAAGAGCACGGTCACAGTCGGAAAAAAGAGCAGAAAATGAAATGAGTTGAACAGCATCGGCGAGCCCGTTGAGTCTACTGGAAGCTGCCGGAGGAGGAAGGTCCAGTCAACTGGGTCTGCACGTGACTCAGGCAGCTACTATAGCGTGTGCCGCCGCACGGGCCGGCGCCTGAGCGGTCGACCGGACGTGGGCAGGGCGAGGCCAGCTCGACCGTAGCGACGGCGGTCGGTCTCAGCCGGAGAGAGCGCGGAACGAGGTTGGTTGCTGGGCGGCGCCTTTCACTAAATAGCCACCGATCGAATCGGCAGTGCACGCGCGAGGCATCCTGCCAGGCGGCGCACTGCGTCGTCGATCGCGTTCGGAAGCACGCTCGAGAAGCACAAGCGCAGCTCCGATTCGCCAGCCGGATCGGGATAGAACGCGTGGCCCGGCACGAACGCGACGCCGGCCGTCAGCGCCTCGTCGCGCAAGGCGCGCGTGCTCACGCCGGCTGGCACGCGGCACCAGAGGTACAGCCCGCCCTGCGGCCGCGCGAAGCGCAGCGCGCCCGGCGGCACATGATGCTGAATCGACGCGATCATCGTCGAACATCGGCGAGCGTGCTCGGCGCGCAGCGTGCGCAGGTGCGTATCGAAGTTCCCGTCGCGGATGAAGCGTGCCATCGCGAACTGCCCGAGGTTCTGCGTGTGCGGATCGAGCCGCTGCTTGATGATGGCAATCTGGTCGACGATCGACGGCGCGGCCGACAGCCACCCGAGCCGCAGCCCCGGCGCGAGCACCTTTGAAAAGCTGTTCAGGTAGATGACGATGTTCTGGGCATCGAGCTCGCGGAGCGACGGCGGCGGCACCTCGTTGAAGTAGAGCTCGCGGTACGTCGCGTCCTCGACGATTGGCACACGATAGCGCCCCGCCAGCCGCAACAGCTCGCGCCGGGCCCGGATGGGGAGCGTCACGCCCGTTGGATTCTGGAAGGTCGGGTTCGTGTAAATCAGCTTTGGCCGATATCGCACGAGCACGTCTTCGAGCTCGTCCATGTCGGCCTTCCCGACGTCCCATCCAATCAGCTTCGCGCCCGCGGCGCTGAACGATTGAATCGCGCCCAGATACCCGGGCCGGTCGACGATCACCGCGTCGCCCGGATCGACAAGGCACCGAGCAAGGAGATCGAGGCCCTGCTGCGCGCCCGCGAGCACGAGGACGCTCTCGGCCGGAACGCCGAACCGCTCGGCAATCGCCTCGCGAAGCGCTGGTTGTCCTTCCGTCGGCCCGTGCCGCCAGACGGCCAGGCGCTCGCGCTTGATCGCGTGGTCGATCGCCTGCTGAAAGGTCTCGACTGGAAAACAGTCGATCGCCGGCTCGCCCGCCGCGAGCGACAGCACCGTCGCGTCCGACGAGTGGCGGAGCGTGTCCCGCAGCGTCGAGTCGCTCGATCGAAGAGCCGCCGCCGCGATCTTCCCGCGCCACGCAAACGGTGCGCCGGTCGGATCGGGTGCGGCGCAGACGAACGTCCCGCGCCCGACATACCCGCGAAGCAGCCCGCGCGACTCGAGCTCGCGATAGGCGCTGACGACGGTGGTGCGGCTGATCTGGAGGCGCTGGGCCAGCTCGCGCTCCGGCGGGACGCGCGATCCCGACGGAAGGTCCCCGCGCGAAATCGCCGACTCCAGAAGGCTGACCAGATGTCCGTACAGAGGCCGAGTGGTCCGGACGAACTGCCGTTCGATCTGCTGAATCATGAGCCCCCTCCGCCGAGAGCTGGGCTGGCACCCCCAGAAAGGTGTCAGACACACGCTGTCGGGCAGTATGGCTCGATGCGGGAGTCCATGGCCAATCCAATTGTGACTTGGGCGGCAAACCCGGGACGTCACGGCCCAAAATACCTGGTGCTATTCGGCATAGCCTACCGAATTGGACTGGGACCAATTGCGGATAGGCAGGGACCAATGGTCGCGGCGGCCGCCGATTGCGCAGGTCAGCCGTTGGTGATGGCTTCGAACCTGGGTCGGCCGCGCAGGCCGTCGAGGTCGGGATCGCGCCGGACGCGGGCGGCGGTCAGGGCGGGGAGCGACGCGTACACACGCTCGAGCATGTCGATTGCCCGCTCTCCATCGTCCTCGCGGCCGCGCAGCGCGAGCAGGCACGCGATGTAGTACCGCGTGTAGGGATCGTCGGCTCCCTTGGCCACGCGCGCCTCGAACGCCTTGAGCGCGCGGTCGAAATAGCGCGCCGCTTCCTCGGCCTTCCCCATGCGGTGATAGGCCGCGCCGATCTTCATCGTGATCTCGATGCTCGTGCGTTCCTTGAGCGCGTGGTCGCTCGACGCGACGAAGGCGAGGCCTCGTTCGTATTCGCGAATCGCTTCCTCGTATCGGCCCTGCAGGTAGAACACATACCCGAGCCGCGCGTTCGCGCCCACGACCTGCAGTCCAGCGTTGCCAGAAATGTACCTGATCCTGGAGCTCGACCGCACGGCGGCACACCGCCTCGGCTTCCTCGTATTGCCCCTCCCACGCGAGGAGCAGGCCGAGCTGCAGGTACGAGTAGCCCGCTTCGGGATTGAGCTCGATGGCCTTTCGGAACGCGGGAATCGCCGCGGCGAAGTTGCCCTTTCCGGCCCAGTACGCGCGCCCCAGCGCCTGGTACGCCTGGCCGTTCTCGGGCTCGAGCCTGATCGCTTCGTCAATCGACGCAATCGCGTCGTCGACTTGCCCGAGGTTGAGGAGAGCACCGCCGAGCCAGACATGCGCATCCGCGAGATCGGGGTCGATGGCAACGGCGCGACGCTCCATCTCGACGCCCTTGCGGACGAGATCGCCAATCGAGAGAAATGACCCCTTGAGCGAGTACGCACCGCCGAGCGCGGCCCAGGCCATCGCGTACTCCGGATCCTGGCGGATGGCTTCCTCGAAGGCCGAAATCGCGCGCTCGATCGAGTCGCGCGACGCCAGGCGCAGGTTCATCATCCCGCGCGCGTAGCTCTCGTACGCCTCGACCGAGCGCGTCTCGCGCTTTTCGATGTCGGCGATCTCGGTGCCGCGCAGCGCCAGGTTCAGGCCCTGACTGAGCTCGAAGACGATCTTGTCCTGCAGCGCGAAAATGTCGCCGATGCGGCCGTCGACTTTCACCGTGCGTCGGACCTGGCCGGTGCCGACGTCGACGAAATTCGCGGTGATGCGGACGAGCTCGCCCAGGCGCTGGAATCCGCCGACCACCACCCACGTAGCGCCCAGCCGGCGGCCGACGTCGATCGCGAGCGACTCGTCGAGGTGCGCGCCCGAGGACAGGTTGCGGAGCGCGTCGAACACGCGTGCCCGGCCGATGAGCGTCAGGCCGTGGATGTTCTTGAGGTCCGAGCTGACGGTTTCGGCGATCCCCGAACCGATCCAGTCGTCGGCGGGCTCGCGCGTGATGTTCGCGAAGGTCATGACGGCGACCGATCGCTCGATCGCGGCCGACGTCGGCAAGCCGGCGGCGACGCGGCTCGTCGTGCCGCGCGGCACGGTGTCGAGCTCGCCCGCCACCTGGCGCAGGTCCTGCTGCATGTCGCGCGCGGACTGATAGCGGAACGTCGGCGACTTCTCGAGCGCCCGCGCCACGACCGCGTCGAACGACGGCGGGACCGACGGCGCGAAGCGCGACGGCGGCGGCGGGATCTCGTGCAGGATGTGATCGATGATCTCGGTGGGCGATCCGCCGACGAAGGGAATCCGGCCGGTGGCCAGCTCGAAGAGCACGACGCCGAGAGAAAAGAGGTCGGTACGGTGATCCACGGGCCGGCCGAGCGCCTGCTCCGGCGCCATGTACGACACCGTGCCGACCACCATGCCCGCGATCGTCACCTGAGGTTGCGTGATGCGCGCGGCCTCGGCGCCCTCGGGTTTCACGAACTTCGCGAGTCCGAAGTCGAGGACCTTGACCAGCCCGCGTTCGGTCCGCATCAGGTTCGCGCTCTTGACGTCGCGGTGCACGATCCCGCGGGCGTGCGCCTCGTCCAGGGCGTCGGTGACTTGCAGGCCGATCTCCACGACCTCGCGGATCGCCAGCGGCCCTTTCGACACGCGCGACGACAGCAACTCGCCCTCGACGTACTCCATCACGATGAAATCCGCGCCGCTCGATTCGCCGATGTCGTAGGTGACCGCGATGTTGGGGGAACGGAGAAGCGAGGCTGCCCGCGCCTCGTTCAGGAGCCGCGCACGGCTCTCTGGATCCGCCTTCAGATCGGCCGGCAGGAATTTCAGGGCGACCGAACGACCGAGGCGGACATCCTCCGCGCGATACACCTCGCCCATGCCACCGGCGCCCAGGCGCTCGCCGATGCGATAATGCTGAACGGTCGAACCAATCAACGTGTCCACGAGGTGTCTGAAGCCGGCCGGCTGGATCGTCGCCGATCCCCTATCTTACGACGCGCGTGCCGAGCCTGACGTTCCCATTGCCGCGCTTGACCTTCCCGTGGTGTGCAGGGTCTACCTCTGAGACATGACGGTATCCGCCCAGCCTCGGGTCCTCGGTCGGTGCCTGATGTCAGCCTTTCTCAATGCTCGCGGGGCCCCTCCGCCTCCGGGCGCCAACGATCCTTGCGCGCTACGGCAGGACCTCGCCGTAGCTGGTCGCCCGCATCCCCCCGACCAGCGGAGGCGGGCACCCCCGCTCGCACTGCTTACCTTCCTGCTTGCCTTCATCCCGGCACCGGCAGCCGCGCAGACGCCAGCTCCGCCGCAGCACGATCACGCGGCCATGCAGGCGACCACCTGGCATTTCATGCAGGACGGCGTGATGTTCTTCAACGTCAACCACCAGGGAAGCCCGCGCGGCGGCGACGAGCTCGCCGTCCAGAACTGGTGGATGGGGATGGCCGAACGGCCAGCCGCGACCGGCCGGCTGCGATTCACGCTGATGCTGAGCCTCGAACCGGCCACGCTCGGCAAAGACGGTTATCGTGAAATCTTTCAGGTCGGCGAAACGCTCGACGGTCTGCCGCTCATCGATCGACAGCATCCACACGACTTCCTCGTGCAGGCGGCAGTCGTCTGGCGAACGCCGCTCGGGCGCGGCTACTCGCTGACGCTCGCGGGCGCACCCGTCGGCGAGCCGGCGCTCGGGCCGGTGACGTTCATGCACCGCGCGTCGGCGTTCGAGAATCCAACCGCACCGCTCGCCCATCACACGCTCGATTCCACGCACATCTCGATGGGCGTCCTCACCGCGGGACTCGACAGGGGCCGCTGGGAGGTCGAGGGCTCGGTCTTTCACGGCGGAGAGCCGGACGAGGAGCGATGGGATCTCATGGACCCGGGCGCGCTCGACTCATGGTCGGTGCGTGGATGGTTCAGGCCGACCGCATCGTGGACGCTGCAGGCCTCGCACGGATACCTCACGTCTCCCGAAGCGCACGAGCCCGGAGACGTGCGTCGCACGACCGCCTCTGTGGACTGGATGCGCACGGGCGGCAGCGGATGGACGGCCGCTACCGCGGCCTACGGACGCAACAACGACCTCGGCGGCGATTTCAATGCCTTCCTCGCCGAAGCCACGCACACCTTCGGCGCCAACAGCGTGTATGGCCGGTTCGAGTCTCTTCAGGTGGAGACCGACGTGCTGCGCTTCGGCAGGCACACATTCATCACGACTCCGAAACGCCTCGCGCACCAGCATGTGCCTGAAAGCGGCGAGGGACGAGATGTCGTGAGTGCGCTGACGCTTGGCGGGGCACGCACCGTCGCGCGGCCGCGGGACTGGGATCTCGGCGCCGGCGCCGACGTCACGTTCTACGGCGTGCCGAGCGCGCTACGGCCGTACTACGGCGACAGTCCCGTGTCGTTTCACGTCTTCTTCCGCGTCCGTCCGCCGGGACCGATGGGAGGCATGCCGGGCATGCTGCGGATGATGAACATGACGATGACGGGGAGGCGAGTAGTCGGGGGTCGGCAGTCGGGAGCTCAATCGGGCAGTCTCAGTCGACGGTCTCAGTCAACGTGGCAGTCGACGGTCTCAGTCACGGCTTGACTTTCGGACCCAGCCACGATTCACGAAACGCTTTCTGATCGGGGGTCAGCGACGCGCCCGTCGACTCGAGGGGCACCGCTTCGAGCGAGGGATCTTCTATCAGCCTGATCGTCGTGGTCCCGGTCGCGCCGCCGCGTCGCTTGTACGTCACGGTGAGACCATCCCCGGGCTTTCTCGTTTTGATCGCCGCCTGCAGGACGCCACTCGCCATGGCCTTGCCGTCCACGTCGACGATCACATCACCCTGATCGAGGCCGGCGTCGAACGCCGGCGATCCCCAGGGCAGCAGGTTGTTGATCGTCCCGCTGCCGTCGACGAGATTCGGCCGGGCCGAGCCACGCCGTACCGGGGCTGCGCTTGCGGAGGACGTAACCGGCGCGCAGCAACAGGCGCGTGTAGTCGGCGACCTCGCGACCCTCGACGTACTTGTCGAAGAACTCGTCGGCGAAGGCGCGGTCGCCGCACACCTCGGCAAGTCTCGCGCGCGCGTCCGCGAGGGTGTAGGGCTTTCCCACCAGCCCCGGCTGCGGTCCGCCCGGCTTCCCGTGGACGCGCCACATCGCCTGCATGTAGTCGTCCAGCGAGATCTTCCCGTTCGATCGATCCCGGAGGCTCAAGTCGAGCGCGAGCGCGATGGCCGAACCGTAGGTGTAATACGAGATGAAAGTCGTCGAGTGGTTGGTCCTGTCGATGGCGCGCGCGGCATCGGTGAACGGCGCCATCTGGCTCATCTGCACCGCCGATCGAAACTGGCGTCCGGGACCGTTGATGACCGAGATCGCCGCGCGGGCGAGTCCGGCCGCCGATTCGTCACGCTTCGACAGCCCGGTCCTCGCCATGATCAAATTGCCATAGTACTGCGTGAACCCTTCGGCCAGCCAGAGCTCACCCGAGATGTTCGCCTGCTCGAAATCAAACGGCTCGAGCGTCTTCGGCCGGATGCGCTCGACATTCCATGCGTGAAAGAATTCGTGCGATACCGTGTCGAGCACGTCGGCGACCATACCCGGCGTCCGCAGCGACACGGGCGCGGCGACGACGGTACTGTTCCGGTGCTCCATCCCGTCCCCGCCACCCCAGGGCACGTAATCGCCAAGAAACGTGTAGTACCCGGGCTCGAAGTCCGGGAACTCGCCGAACACCGCGCCATGCTCCCTGACGATCTTCTCCGCGCCGCTGACGTACTCGTTGATCTCGGCGTCTCCCGCGTCGTGATGGATCGCCGTCCTGATCGTGACCTCTCGCTTGTCAGGCCCGCGCACCTTGAAGGTCCTGATGGTCTGGGCGCTCAGCTCCGTCGGGCTGTCCATCAGGTACTGAAGGTTCGGCGCAGTGAACGTCCAGGGATCGTCGGTCGGAAACAGCTGCGTCGCGACGACCCACGTCGGACTCTTCGGCGCGTCGAACGTGATGCGCACGTTGCGACCATCGAACCCTCGCGCCCACAGCAGCGTCGCCGGCATGTTCATGTGCGCGTGCGTCGGGTCAATCCCGAGATACGTGCCGTCCACATGGTCGCCATAGATCTTGTAGACGATACGGACCGTCCCGTCGTGACCGGCCACGTCCCATTGATACGCGCTCGGTCTGGTGGTAGCGAGAGCCTTGCCCTTGCTGTCGAACGCCTGCAGTTCGAACACGTTCTTCGCGTATTCGTGGACGGCGTACCGGCCGGGCGACGACCGGCTCATACGCGCCTCGAGCGTGCCCGTCGGCACGTTCGGAAACGTCACCTCGATCTGCGCGTAGTGGTGTTCGGGCGCGGGAAACGAGACGCGGTAGGTGACCGGCGCCTGCGCAAACGCGGGCACCGTCGCGACGAGCCAGATCAGAACAGACGGCGCGAGCCGGACCGCAAGACGCATGGATGTCCTCTCCGAAGGGTGGGTGAAAATCGATCGTAGCACGGGCGCTTTGCGGAGCGCGGATTTCACGAATCGACGACGCGTTACGGGACGCGGGTTTTCGCGGATCACGAACGCTACGGGACGCGGATCTTGCGGATCAACGCAACTCTACGGGACGCGGATCTCGCGGATCACGGAGCTTGACGGGACGCGGATCTCGCGGATCGCGGAGCTTACGGGACGCGGATTTCGCGGATCACGAAGCTTTACGAGCGAACCCATCGGATCAAGCTGATCCGCGGCAGGAACACCTACGCCGGGACGTGCGGCCATGACGATTTGAGTTGCGCGCCCGACCTTGGTTCCGTCCGTTTGATCTGCAGTGATCCGCGTGATCCGCGTCCCGTCCGTGTGGGCCTTCGGTCTATCCGCGTGATCCGCGTCCCGTCCGCGTGAGCCTTTGGTCAATCCGCGTGATCCACGCGTAGACGAGAACAAGCGCGACCGCATTGGACCAGAAGATCCGCGGATCGGTCCAGGTCAGCCCGTCGAAGTGCCACGACGACAGCGGATAGAACGGTTGCGTCTGATACCGCTCGTGCGTCGGGATGTCCATCACGATGTGCAGCGCGTAGGGAACCGCGAGCCACGCGTAACGCCGCCAGCGAGTCGCAACCAGAACTGCAGTCAGGAACGCCAGCAGCACCAGGCTGTGTGTGTAGACGTAGTAGCGGAAGTACGACTCGACGAGCTCCGCCGGAAGCGGTGGACCGTCCGCGCGCCAGATGCGGCGATCGGTGCCCATGGGAAGCGCGCTCCATCCCCGCGCCATGACGCGTTCGGCCGCGCTCGGAATAAACCACAGCAGGTCAGGCGCCGCGCCCGCGAGGGCGCCCCACCACCGCAACCACGGCTGGCGGTGCAGCGTCGCATAGCCCCACGCGGCGTGAGAGAACGTGTCCATGTATTGAACCCTGAACCTTGAACCTTGAACCCTG
This sequence comes from uncultured Acidobacteriota bacterium, assembly GCA_963776315.1. Taxonomy (GTDB): domain Bacteria; phylum Acidobacteriota; class Vicinamibacteria; order Vicinamibacterales; family 2-12-FULL-66-21; genus DATBJJ01. The sequence goes on along the minus strand of CAVZMJ010000010.1, from coordinate 368,822 downwards.
AACCTTGAACCCCTTGAACCCCTTGAACCCAATGAACCAGTAATATCACCGACGTGGCTGAGTTGACGCCGGCCCTGACGCGCACCAATGCCGTCGCGATGGTCGCGGGCACGATCATCGGTGCGTCGATCTTCGTCCAGCCGTCGGAGATCGCCCGGTACCTCGCCACGCCGGCCGACATCATGCTCGTGTGGCTCGCCTGCGGAATCCTCACGCTTTTTGGCGCCCTCGTGTGCGCGGAGCTCGCTTCGGTGTTTCCGCGCACCGGAGGTCTGTACGTCTTTCTGCGCGAGACGTTCTCACCGCTCGCCGGCTTTCTCTGGGGCTGGGCGATGTTCTGGAGCATGCACACCGGCATCATCGCGGCCATCGCCACGGTCTTCGCGCGATATACCGCGTATTTCGTCGAGGTCGGCGACGCTGGTATCCGGCTGATCGCCGTCGCCGTGATCATTGCGCTGTCGGCGCTGAACTACGTCGGCGTCCGCGCCGGCAGCCGCGTGCAGACCGCGCTCACCATCGCCAAGGTCCTGGCCATCGCCGTCGGCGTCGTTGCCGGCCTGCTGCTCGCGGGGTCAGATCTCGATTTTCTGATCCCCTCAGAAAATCGAGATCTGACCCCGACGGGATACAGCGAATTCCTGCTCGCGATGGTCGCCGGGCTCTTTGCGTACGGCGGCTGGCACATGGTCACCTACACGGCCGGTGAGACGGTCATGCCGGTGCGCACGATTCCCGTTGCACTCATTGCCGGCGTCGCGACCGTCACCGCCTGCTACATGGCGGTGAACGTGTTGTACCTGGCGGTCCTGCCGCTGGACACGGTTCGCTCGTCGACGCGCATCGCCGCCGACGCGGCCGACGCGCTCGTCGGCCGTGGTGGGGCCTCGGCCATGGCCGCGCTCGTCATGCTGTCGTCGCTCGGCGGGCTCACCGGCATCGTGCTCACGGGCCCTCGGGTCTACTACACGATGGCGGGGAACAGCCTGGCCTTCCGCTGGCTGGACTACGTGCACCCGGTGTACCGCACGCCGTCGCGCGCGATCGTGGCGCAAGCCGTCTGGGCCTGCGCACTCGCTGCGACAGGGGGCTACCGGCAACTCTTCACGCGCGTCATCTACACAGAGTGGCTGTTCTTTGCCCTTATGGCGTACGGCGTCTTCCTCCTCAGGCGCAGGCCGGGCTATCAACCGCCGTACCGCACGTGGGGATATCCGGTTGTCCCCGCGGTCTTCATCGCGGCGTCGCTGACCATCGTGATCAACCAGATCGTCCGCGCGCCTAGTGAAGCGTTGACAGGTCTGGGGATCGTCGCTCTGGGCGTGCCGGTCTACTATCTGACGATCACAAGGCAGCCGCCGGCCTTGGACGCGGCAAACGGCCCATCGCGATGAGCGATGGTTTCGTGTCACTGACGGACAATTGATATGGGTTTTACACGCATCATAGACTTCCACAACCACTACTACCCGCCCGAATACGTCGAGGCGCTGAAATCCCCGGCGTCGAAGTCGGTGGTCAAGGTCACTTACGACGCCGACGGCAACCCCTGCGTCCACTACCCGGGCGACTACAACATCCTGGTCCCTGGCCATCGCGACATCGACTACCGGCAGCGCGTCTTGGACGAACACGGCGTGACGACGCAACTCCTGACCTTGACGACGCCCGGCGTGCACGTCGAGGCGCCGGAGATCTCCGTGCCCTGGGCGCGGATGGTCAATGACGCCTTCGCGCGCGTGGTCCGCGAGCGCGCGGGGCGCTTCTCGGCGCTCGCCACCCTGCCGCTCAACGACCCGGCGGCGTCGGTCGCCGAGCTCGAGCGCGCGATGACGACGCTCGGGTTGCCGGGGGCGATGGTGTTCAGCAACGTCAATCACGTGGCGCTGGCCGATGAGCGGTTCGAGCCGCTCTGGCGAAAGGCGAACGACCTTGGCGCCGTGATCTACATTCATCCGACCGATCCGCTCGGTGTCGACGCCATGCTCGACTACTGGCTGATGCCGCTCGTCGGCTTCCTGTTCGACACGACGCTGGCCGCATCGAAGCTCGTGTTCAGCGGCGTCGTCGAACGCCATCCGCGGATCCGCTGGGCGCTGACCCACATGGGTGGCGCGATCCCGTATCTCGCCGAACGTCTCGATCGCGGCTATCGCGCGTTTGCGGAGTGCCGGCAGCACATCACTCGGCCGCCGAGCGAGTATCTGCGCGAGTTCTACTTCGACACCGTCAACTTCAATCCGTCGGCGCTGCGCCTGGCGATCGACTTCGCGGGCGAGGATCGCATCCTGGCGGGCAGTGATTATCCGCATCAAATCGGGAGCATCCCGCTGATGCTCGACACGATTCGCGCATACGACGCACCGGCCGTGCTCAGGGAAAAGATCTTCAGCCGGAACGCGGCGGTGCTCCTCGGATTGTGACGGTTTGACACTTTGTGAAATGTTTCACAGTTATTAAGGAGCCGCAGGCCGTCGATCCGGAACGAAGGGACGAATGCCGACCTCAAATGTCGCACTTCTGCTGGCAGCCCTCTTTCGAGTAGGCTCTTGGGGGCGCGGGGCAAATGACGCGTCAAAACAGCCGCAACCCCCGGTTCCGCGGCGCCTTGAACGATTCTCGCCGGCGGTGGCGGGGACCTGTTCCAGCAGTGTCACAGAGAGCAGCTCCATGGGCCGTCGAGCGGGATCAGGGACGGCGCGGATGTCGACACGATGAGCCAGCTTTTCCATCGCAACACCAATATTTACTCTCGGGTCAGCATCGTGGCGGGGCTGGCGTTCGTGGGGTTCCTCGGCTGGATCGTGACCATGCTCTACCTCTCCGGGTACCACACCAAGCAGGGTGACTTCGTCGAGCAGCCCATCCAGTTCAGCCACGCCCATCACGTCGGCGGCATGGGCATCGATTGCCGGTACTGCCACACGTCGGTCGAGGAGTCCGCATTCGCGAACATTCCCCCGACCAAGACGTGCATGAACTGCCATTCGCAGATCTGGACGAATGCGCCCATTCTCGAGCCCGTCCGCGCCAGCTTCCGCGACGACAAGCCGCTCAGATGGGTGCGCGTGCACGACCTGCCGGATTTCGTGTATTTCAACCACGGCATCCACGTGAACAAGGGCGTCGGCTGCGCCACCTGCCACGGGCCGGTCGACAAGATGCCGCTCATGTACCAGCAGTCGACGCTGATGATGAACTGGTGCCTCGACTGCCACCGCAACCCGGAGAAATACGTGCGGCCGCGCGACCAGGTCTTCAACATGAATTGGGAACGTCCGTCCGACGATCCAGGCCTCGGTTCCCGTCTGGTTCAGGAATACAAGATTGGCTCGGAGAAGCAGCTGACGAGCTGTTCGACGTGCCATCGCTAGCTTCCAGTTTCCAGCTCCCCGCTTCCAGTTCGGAGCAACGGAGCATGACCAAGAGAAGTTAGCGGGAAGCCGGAAGCCGGAAGCTGGTAGCTGGAAGCTATTGATCCCATATGGACTTCGCTGCAATCCGATCGCGTCTCGCAGGGTCAGAAGGCCGCCTTTACTGGCGGAGTCTGAGCGAGCTGGCCGACACTCCGGACTTCCGCGACTATTTGCACCGTGAGTTTCCGGAGCAGGCGTCGGAATGGAGCGATCCGAAGGGCCGGCGCAATTTCCTGAAGCTCATGAGCGCGTCGCTCGCGCTCGCCGGCGTTGGCGCCTGCACGAGACAGCCCCCCGAGGACATCGTTCCCTACGTCCGACAGCCTGAGGATCTGGTTCCCGGCCGGCCGCTGTTTTTCGCCAGCGCCATCCCGCTTGGCGGTGTCGCGCGGCCGGTCCTCGTCGAGAGCCACATGGGCCGCCCGACGAAGATCGAAGGAAATCCCGAACACCCGGCGAGTCTTGGAGCCACAGACGTCCTGACGCAGGCCGCGGTCCTTGGCCTGTACGACCCGGATCGGTCGCAGACCGTTACCTACCGTGATGAGGTCCGGCCGTGGAGCGCGTATCAGACTGCGATCCAGTCCGCGCTGGGCAACCAGAAGGCGACCAAGGGCGCGGGCCTTCGGATTCTGACCGAGCCCGTCACGTCGCCCTCGTTGTCCGAGCTCCTCGCAACGGTTCTTCAGGACTACCCGCAAGCCCATTGGCATCAATACGATCCAGTCGCAACCGATGGCGGACGCCTCGGTATCCGTCAGGCCACCGGTTCGGCAGGCGATGCGGTCTATCACCTCGACAAGGCCGACGTCGTCGTCTCGCTCGACGCGGACTTCCTCGGGTTCGGGGCGTCGATGGTCCGGTACACGAGGGATTTCGCCGATCGCCGCCGCGTGACCGACGACGCGAAGCAGATGAACCGGCTGTACGTGATCGAAAGCTCCCCCACGCTCACGGGGGCCAAGGCCGAGCACCGGCTGCCGGTCCGTTCATCTGATATTGAAGGTTTCGCGCGCGCGCTTGCCTCCGCGGTGGGTGCCGGCGGGCAGCCAGGGTCGGCCGCTGGTCCGAATGAAGCCAAATGGGTGGCAGCCATCGGCAAGGATCTGCAGGCGCATCGCGGCCGGTCGGTCGTGATGGCAGGCGAGTTCCAGCCCCCGGCCGTGCACGCGCTCGCGCACGCCATCAATCAAACGCTCGGAAACGTCGGAACGACAGTCACTTACGGCGGATCGATAGAAGCACAGCCGATCAGCCAGCACGCTTCGCTTTCCGAGCTCTCGACGGCGATGGAGGCGGGGCAGGTCCAGCTGCTCGTAATCGTCGGCAACAACCCGGTGTTCACCGCTCCGGCGGACGTCAAGTTCGGCGAACGCCTGGCCAAAGTCGGACTGGTCGTTTACCTCAGCCTCTATAAGGATGAGACTTCGGAGCTCGCGCACTGGAACATCCCCGACACGCACCCGCTCGAAACATGGGGCGATCCGCGCGCGTACGACGGCACGGTCACGCTGATGCAGCCGCTCATCGCGCCGATCTACGACGCGCACTCGGCGCACGAGCTTCTCGCCAGCCTCACGAGTCTTCCCGGACGCAAGACGGTCGATATCGTCAAGGACTACTGGACGCGCGCGTTCGGCGGGGCCACGGGATGGACCGTCCGCAATGCCGACGGCGAGACGTTCGGAAACGCCGACACGTTCTGGAAGCAGGCCGTGCACGACGGTTTCATCCGCGGCACCGCGACAGCCACCGGTGGTCAAGCGACGCCGTTCAAGCCGCTCGCGGCCGCTCCGGCGGCGGGTGCGGCTGCCGCGGTTCCCGCGTCCGCGACTCCTGCGGCAACGACCGCAGCCGCCCCAACGCCCCTGACTCCTGCGCCGACGGCGGCCGGTCTCGAGCTGGTGTTCCGGCCCGACCCGACGGTCTGGGACGGGCGCTTCGCCAACAACGGCTGGCTCCAGGAGGCGCCCAAGCCGCTGACGAAGCTGACGTGGGACACCGCGGCATGGATCAGCCCGAGGCTTGCTGAAGAGAAGAGTCTCGACCGCGGCGACATCATTGAGCTGCGGTACCGTGGCATGACCGCGCGCATGCCGGTCTTCATCGTGCCGGGTCAGCCCGATCAGTCCGTTACCGTGTTTCTCGGCTACGGCCGTCGCATGGCCGGACGCGTCGGAACCGCGAGCGAGGAAGCGCAGGCCTTCAACGCCTACCGGCTGCGCACGTCGGACGCGCCCTGGTTCGGCACCGGGCTCGAGATCGTCAAGACAGGCGACCGGTATCTGCTCGCCACGACGCAGGATCATCACGCGATGGAGGGCCGCCATCCTGCGCGCGTCGTCACGCTCGCGGAGTACACGCACGAACCGGAAATCGTCTCGCACATGGTTCACACGTTTCCGAGGTCGCTGACCCTGTACCCGGACCACGAGTTCAAGGGCAACAAGTGGGGCATGGCGATCGACCTGACGTCGTGCACCGGCTGCGGCGCCTGCGTCGTCGCCTGCGTGGCCGAGAACAACATCCCGGTCGTCGGCAAGGAGCAGGTGAGCAAGAACCGGGAGATGCACTGGATCCGGGTCGACCACTACTTCACCGGCGACATCGACACGCCGGAGTCGGTGCAGGCGGTCCACCAGCCGGTGCCCTGTCAGCAGTGCGAGAACGCGCCGTGCGAGGTCGTGTGCCCGGTCGCCGCGACAACCCACAGCTCCGAAGGCCTGAACGACATGGTCTACAACCGGTGCGTGGGCACGCGCTACTGCTCGAACAACTGCCCGTACAAGGTCCGCCGCTTCAACTTCCTGCTCTACTCGGACTGGAACACGGAAAGCTACTACTCGCAGCGCAACCCCGACGTCAGCGTGCGCAGCCGCGGCGTCATGGAGAAGTGCACGTACTGCGTGCAGCGCATCAACCACGCACGCATCGACGCCAAGAAGGACGACAACCGGGACATCCGCGACGGCGAAATCGTCACGGCGTGCGAGGCCGTCTGCCCGGCCGAGGCGATCGTGTTCGGCAACCTGAACGACCCGGGCAGCCGCGTCAACAAGCTGAAGGCGCAGCAGCGCAATTACGGGATGCTCGAAGAGCTCAACACGCGCCCGCGGACGACGTATCTGGCGTCGCTGCGCAACACCAATCCTGAGCTCGAACCCGCCACGACGGGCGAGCGAACGACGGGACACTGATGGATTCGACACAAGTCCAGCGCTCGGCCTACAAGAAGCCGCCGCCGGTCATCGAGCCGGGCCATACGTTCGAGTCGGTCACGAGCAAGATCACGTCGATCGTGCTGACGAAGTACCAGCCGGTCGCGTGGGTGGTCACGACGGCGATCGCGTTCCTGTTCCTGAACATGCTGCTCGTCTCGGTCGGCTACCTGTTCCTCAAGGGCGTCGGCATCTGGGGCAACAACGTTCCGGTCGGCTGGGCATTCGACATCATCAATTTCGTCTGGTGGATCGGCATCGGCCACGCCGGGACGCTCATCTCGGCGATCCTGCTGCTCCTCAAACAGGACTGGCGCACGTCGATCAACCGCTTTGCCGAGGCGATGACGCTCTTCGCCGTCGCCTGCGCGCTGATGTTCCCGCTCATTCACACCGGCCGTCCGTGGCTGGCGGCGTACTGGCTCTTTCCGTACCCGAACAGCATGAGCATCTGGCCGCAATTCCGCAGCCCGCTCATCTGGGACGTGTTCGCGGTGAGCACCTACGGCACGGTCTCGGCGCTCTTCTGGTATACCGGGCTCATCCCTGATCTCGCGACGTTGCGCGACCGCGCAAAGCACAAGATCACGAGGTACATCTACGGCGGGCTGGCGCTCGGCTGGCGCGGGTCCGCGCGCCACTGGCAGCGCTACGAGAACGCGTACCTGCTGCTCGCCGGCATGTCGACGCCGCTGGTGCTCTCGGTCCACACGGTCGTGAGCTTCGACTTCTCGGTCGGCATCATCCCGGGCTGGCACACGACGATCTTCCCGCCCTACTTCGTCGCGGGTGCCATCTACGCCGGCTTTGCGATGGTCCTCACCCTCGCGATTCCGTTGCGCCGGATGTTCGGGTTCGAGGACTTCATCACGATGCGGCACCTCGAGAACATGGCGAAGGTGACCCTGGTGACGGGAATGTTCGTGACCTACGGCTACGCGATGGAGATCTTCTTCGGGTACTACAGCGCGAATCAGTACGAGAAGTTCATGATCCACAACCGGATGTTCGGGCCGTACGCCTGGTCGTACTGGATGCTGATCTTCTGCAACGGCATCGTCCCGCAGACGCTGTGGATCAAGAGCCTGCGCACCAACACGATCTGGCTCTTCATCATGTCGCTCATCGTCAGCGTCGGCATGTGGCTGGAGCGCTTCGTAATCATCGTCACGTCGCTGCACCGCGACTTCCTACCCTCGTCGTGGGGGATGTACTACCCGACATTCTGGGACTTCTCGACGTTCTTCGGCACGATCGGACTGTTCGTCACGCTGATGTTCCTCTTCGTGCGGGTGCTGCCGATGATCTCGATCTTCGAGGTGCGCATGCTGCTGCCGAAGGCGAGCATCAAAGGCCACGAGACGATGCTGCCGCAGGCGCACGTGGACGACGCGGAGGGAATCTGAACCATGGATCGCGCGCCAGTTGCTCCAAAACTCTACGGCCTGCTGGCTGAGTTCGAGGATCCCAACGCCCTCACCGAAGCGGCGAAGCGGACCTACGCCGAAGGCTACCGGAAGACCGACGCCTATTCACCCTTCCCCATTGAGCATGTCTGGGAGGCATTGGGCGTTGACGACCGTCCTGTATCGTTCTTCGTTCTCTGCGGCGGCATCCTCGGCATGTTCACCGGCTTCGGCCTGTGCTACTGGGTATCGACAATCGCGTACCCGTTGAACGTCGGCGGCCGGCCGTTCAACAGCTGGCCTTCGTTCATCCCTGTGACGTTCGAGTTGACGATCCTCCTGGCGTCGTTTGCAGCGGTGATCTCGATGATCGCGCTCAACGGGCTGCCGATGCCGTATCACCCGGTGTTCAACGTACCCAGCTTTCTCGGGGCGAGCCAGGACAAGTTCTTCCTGGCGATCGAGGCGGCCGACCCGAAGTTCGACCGCGTACGGACTTTCGAGTTCATGAAAACCCTTGGAGCCCGAGAGATCAATGAAGTCGACGCATAGACAGCAGCGCCTGCGGCCCGAGCGCGGCGCGACGTCGCCGCGCGAGAGCGAGCGGGGGTGGGCCGCCTCCGCCAAGGCTACGGCGAGCTGCGCCGAAGCGTCGCGAAGGCGAGGCCCCGCGAGCGCTGATACATGCAGACGGTCGGTGCGTAGCCAGCTCGTTGTGGTTCTCTGCCTGCTCGCAGCGGCGGCTGGCTGCCGTCAGGACATGCACGATCAGCCGAAGTACCGGCCGCTCCGCGCCAGCGCGTTCTTCGAGAACACGTCGAGCGCGCGGCCGCTCGTCGACGGCACGATCGCGCGCGGGACGCTGCAGACCGACGCCGCGTTCTTCACCGGAAAGAACGGCGCGATGCTCGTGACCGAGCTGCCGTTCCCGGTGACGCAGGCGGTCCTCGATCGCGGGCAGGAGCGGTTCAACATCTTTTGCACGCCGTGCCACGACGCCACGGGCAACGGCAACGGCCTGATCGTGCAGCGCGGTTATCCGAAACCGCAGACGTATCACAGCGATCGGCTCCGTAAGATCGAGGCGGGCTACTTTTTCGACGTCATGACCAACGGTTTCGGCCGGATGCCGGACTACCGCGCGCAGGTCACGCCGCGCGATCGCTGGAACATCGTCGCGTACATCCGCGCGCTGCAATTGAGCCAGCACGCGCCTGCGTCCGATCTGGACCAGACGAAGATGGCCAAGCCGGCCGCGGCAACCGGGCACGAACCGGCGAAACATTGAGAAGATTCTGAAAGCAGGCAGGTAACACTGGCGCGAGCGACCGCCGTCGCCAAGGCCAAGGCGGTCCGCCGAAGCTTCAGCGGAGGCGGACGGAAGCGCTGGCAGGTCGTGGGGGTGGGCCCCACGACACACTGAAAAATATGACTACCCAGGCAGTCATCACCGACTCTCCGGCGCTGGCCGGGTTCCAGCAGCGGGCGCTCGTCATCGGCGTCGTCGGCCTCGCGGCGAGCGCGATCGGCGCCTTCTTGGACATCGATCAGTTCGTCCGATCGTGGCTGATCGGGTTCCTCTTCTGCCTCGGCCTGACCCTCGGGTCGCTCGCACTTTTGATGCTGCAGCACCTGTCGGGCGGCCAGTGGGGCCTCGTGAGCCGGCGCATATTCGAGGCCGCGACGCGCACGCTGCCGATCGTCGCGCTCCTCTTCATCCCCGTGATGCTCCGCTTGCCGGTCATCTTCGAGTGGGCGCGGCCGGAGGCCGTGGACAACGCCATCATTCAGGCCAAGGCCGGCTACCTGAATCAGGGGTTCTTCATCGTTCGAGCGGTCCTCTACTTCGCGTTCTGGATGCTGCTCATGGTGCTCCTCAACCGCTGGTCGGCCGAGCAGGATCGCGGAGAGGCGACACATCCCGCCGACAGCGTCCGCTTCCGGACCGTCAGCGCGCCCGGCCTCCTGTTCCTGGTCCTGACGGTGACGTTCGCGTCGGTGGACTGGATCATGTCGCTCGACCCGGAGTGGTTCTCGACCATTTTCGGCCTGCTGACGATCGCCGGGTGGGCCCTGACGTCCTTCGCGTTGACGATCGTCGTCCTCGCCATGATCCAGGGGTCGGGCGGCACGACCGACATCCTCAAGCCGCGGCATTTCCACGACCTCGGCAAGCTGATGCTCGCCTTCGTCATGCTGTGGGCGTACCTGAACTTCTCGCAGTTCCTGATCATCTGGTCCGGCAACCTGCCGGAAGAGATTCCCTGGTACGTGAAGCGGACCACCGGCTCGTGGGGTTACGTCGCCATCGCGCTCGTGGTCGGGCACTTCATGCTCCCGTTCACGATCCTGCTCTCGCAGGACATCAAGAAGCGCGGCAAGCTGCTGTCCCGCGTCGCGATCTTCATCATCGGCATGCGCCTGGTCGATCTGATCTGGCTCGTCGCGCCCGAGTTCCGGCCGGGCACCGGCTTCCCGATTCACTGGCTGGACATCACCGTGCCGGTCGGGCTGCTCGGCATCTGGCTCTTCCTCTTCACCCGCAACCTGCGCAGCCGGGCGCTCCTGCCGGTCAACGACCCGTACTTCAAGGAGGCGTTCGCGCATGAAGCCCACTAGCCCGCCTTCGCATACAGCTTCGGCAGGGGTGCATCACCATGACCCCGTAGAGATGGAGAACGACGATGTTGCGCACGAGCACAGCGACATCAACATCAGCGCACTCGTGTTTGCGATCGTCGTCATGTTCGGCGTCGTACTGGGCACCGCGGGGCTGATGGCGCTGCTCTTCGGCGTCCTCGAGCGCGAGGCCAAGGCTCGTGATCCGAAGCTCTCGCCGCTGGCCATGCCGGCGACGACGATGCCGAAGACGACCACCGCGTCGCCGTTTTTCGGCGGTGCTCCCGAGCCCAAGCTGATGACGGGCGAGTCGTTGCGCCTCAATGAGGTGCGGACCGAGCAGCAGGGGCAGCTGCACGGCTATGGTTGGATGGACGAAAAGGCTGGCGTCGCGCATATTCCGATCGACCAGGCCAAGAAGCTGACGCTCGAGCGGGGCCTGGCCGTGCGGCCCGATCCGCTGACAGATGACGGGCTGGGCACGCGGCGGCCGGCGGGTGGCGAGTCCTCGTCCGGCCGGAACGTGACGAAAGCGTTCGCGCCTGCTGCGGCCGAGCCTGCGCCGGCACCGGCAGCCGGCGCCGGCGGCCGCAGCCCACGACACTCACAAGTAATGACCAATTACCTTTCGACCGCCACGGTCTGCGCACTGGCTCTCGTCGCCAGCACGGCCGTGTACGCTCAGAATCCTGGCGGGCTGGTGGAACCCGGCGATCCCACGTCGGCGCGACCGGGCATCCTCAGCAAGATCGCGATCGATCAGCGCATCGGCTCGCAAGTGCCGTCCGACATCCCGTTCGTCGACGAGAACGGCCAACCGGTGAAGATCGGGGACTACTTCGGCACGCGTCCGGTCGTCCTCGCGCTCGTCTACTACGAGTGCCCGATGCTGTGCACGCAAGTGCTCAACGGCCTCGTGTCGGCGCTCGGCGTGTTGAACTTCGAAGCCGGGCGCGAGTTCGACGTCGTCGCGGTGAGCTTCAACCCGAAGGAAGGTCCCGGGCTCGCATCGCAGAAGAAGTCGAGCTACGTCGAGCGCTACGGCCGTCCGCAGGCGGCCGGCGGCTGGCACTTCCTGACCGGAACACAGGAATCCATCAAGCGCCTGACCGGCGCGGTGGGCTTCAAATATGAGTACGACCCCAAGATCGAGCAGTTCGCCCATGGCGCCGCGATCGAGCTCCTGACGCCAAAGGGCACAATCGCGAAGTACTACTACGGCATCGAGTACTCGCCGCGGGACCTGCGGCTGGGCATCATCGAGGCCTCGGATGAACGCATCGGGACGGTCATCGACGACGTGCTGCTCTTCTGCTACCACTACGACCCGTCGAGCGGCAAGTACGGTGCGAGCGTCCTCGGGATCGTTCGCGCCGGCGGCATCGCCACCGTGCTGGCGTTCGCAGTATTCCTGACGGTCAGCCTACGCCGGGATCACGCGCTCCAAACATAACGATGTTCACGAACCTTCCGTTCTTTCCTCAGCAGGCGTCGGCGCAAGCGCCGCAGGTCGACGCCCTCTACTTCTTCATGGTCGCCATCACGGCGTTCTTCTCGCTGCTGATTGCGGTGCTCGTGGTCGTCTTCGCGGTCAAGTTCCGCCGCAGGAGCGACGACGAGGTCGGCGTGGCGATACACGGATCGCTCGCCCTGGAGCTGCTCTGGACGTTCATCCCGCTCGGCATCGCCATGGTGATGTTCGCGTGGGGCGCGAAGCTGTTCTTCGATCTCTACCGCCCGCCGGCTGGCGCGATGGAGGTCTTCATCGTCGGCAAGCAGTGGATGTGGAAGGCGCAGCACACCGACGGGCAGCGCGAGATCAACGAGCTGCACGTGCCCATCGGGCGTCCGGTCAAGCTCGTGATGGGCTCGGAAGACGTCATTCACAGCTACTACATTCCAGCGTTCCGGGTGAAGGCGGACGTCATTCCAGGACGCTACAACTCGCTGTGGTTCACGGCCACCAAGCCCGGGCGCTACCACCTGTTCTGTGCCGAGTACTGCGGCACCAAGCACTCCGGGATGATCGGCTGGATTACCGCGATGGAGCCGACCGACTATCAGGCGTGGCTGGCGGGCGGGCCGGCAGTAACGTCGCCGATCGCGGCCGGTGAAAAGCTCTTTCAGGATCTGACGTGCAGCACGTGCCACCAGGCGGGCCCGCAGGCCCGCGGGCCCGCGCTGGCCGGCCTCTACGGCAAGACCATCGAGCTCCAGGGCGGCGGGACAGCGGTGATGGACGAAGCCTACATCCGCGAATCGATCGTGAACCCGCAGGCGAAGGTCGTCGCCGGCTTCCAGCCGATCATGCCGACGTTCCAGGGGCTGGTGACCGAGGAGCAGTTGCTGCAGCTCATCGTCTACGTGCGCTCGCTCGGGCAGCAGGTCCGGTGCCAGCGCGACGCCGCCGGGATCGTAGGGGCGAACACAGGAATCATATGGAAACCGTCAGTTACCTCAACGACGGCCACGGGATCAAATCCTGGCTGTTGACGAAAGATCACAAGCGCATCGCGCTGCTCTACCTCGTGTCGATCACCGCCTTTTTCGCCGTGGGCGGGTTCTTCGGGACGTTCATCCGCCTGGAGCTGCTGACGCCGGCCGGGGACCTGCTGTCGAGCGAGACCTACAACAAGATGTTCACCATGCACGGCGTGGTGATGGTCTTCTTCTTCCTGATCCCGTCGATTCCCGCGGTGCTGGGGAATTTCCTCATCCCGATCATGATCGGCGCGAAGGATCTCGCGTTCCCGCGCATCAACCTGATCAGCTGGTACATCTACATCCTCGGCGGCCTGTTCACGATGACCGCGGCGCTCAGCGGCGGCGTCGATACGGGGTGGACGTTCTACACGCCGTACAGCACGGCGGCGGCGAACACCCACGTGGTCACCGCGGCGCTCGGCGTCTTCATCACGGGGTTCTCGTCGATCCTGACCGGGCTGAACTTCATCGTCACGATTCACCGGATGCGGGCGCCCGGCCTGACGTGGTTCCGGCTGCCGCTCTTCGTGTGGGCGCACTACGCGACGAGCCTGATCATGATCCTCGGCACACCGGTCGTCGCGATCACCGTGCTGCTGGTGGCGGCCGAGCGCGTGCTGCACATGGGGATCTTCGACCCGTCGCTCGGCGGCGATCCGGTGCTGTTCCAGCACCTCTTCTGGTTCTACTCGCACCCGGCCGTCTACATCATGATCCTGCCGGCCATGGGGGTCATCAGCGAGATCGTGCAGACGTTTTCGCGGAAGAACATCTTCGGCTACTCGTTCATCGCGTTCTCGTCGCTCGCAATCGCCGTCATCGGATTCCTGGTCTGGGGTCACCACCTCTTCATCGCGGGCCAGTCGGTCTACGCCGGGCTGATCTTTTCGTTCATCAGCTTCCTCGTCGCCATTCCCTCCGCGATCAAGGTGTTCAACTGGACCGCGACCATCTACAAGGGCTCGATCCTGCTCGAATCGCCGATGCTCTACGCGTTCGGCTTCATCGGGCTCTTCACGATCGGCGGGCTGACGGGACTCTTCCTCTCGGCGATGGGCCTCGACATCCACGTGCACGACACGTATTTCGTCGTCGCGCATTTCCACTACATCATGGTCGGCGGCGCGATCATGGGGTATCTCGGCGGGCTGCACTACTGGTGGCCGAAGATCACCGGCAGGTTCTACCCGGAGACCTGGGCCAGAGTGGCGGCCGTCATGGTGTTCATCGGATTCAACCTGACGTTTTTCCCGCAGTTCATCGCCGGCTACCTCGGCATGCCGCGCCGCTATCACGAGTACCCGCCCGAGCTGCAGGTGTGGAACGTGATGTCGTCGGCGGGCGCGTCCATCCTGGCCGTCGGTTACGTGATTCCGCTCGTCTATCTGACGTACTCGCTCTTTGCGGGCGAGAAGGCGCCCGCCGATCCGTGGGGCGCCAAGGGGCTCGAATGGGAGGTCCCGTCGCCCCCGCCGACCGCGAACTTCCCGGCGACGCCGATCGTCACGGATGGCACGCATCATTACGCGCCCAGCAGGGAGGTCGGCATTGTCTGACGTCCATTCGCACTCCGAGCACTTCCCTGGGCCGATTCACACTCCGCCGCTGATTGCCGGAGAGACGCACAAGGGTCACGGACCGCACGCCCATCATCCGAAGCTTCAGCACCACTTCGATGACATGAGCCAGCAGCTCGAGGCGTCGACCCTCGGGATGTGGGTGTTCCTCGTCACGGAAATCATGTTCTTCGGCGGGCTGTTCACAGCCTACCTGGTGTACCGCTCGGCAAACCCGACCGCGTTCCAGGAAGCGAGCGCGCACCTCAACAAGGTCTGGGGCGGCGTCAACACGGTCGTCCTGATCGTCAGCTCACTGACGATGGCGATGGCCGTCCGCTCGGCACAGACCGGCGCCAAGCCGAAGACGCAGGTGCTCTGGCTGGTCGCGACGATGTTCTTCGGGACCGTGTTCCTTGGCGTCAAGGTCGTCGAGTACGCCGACAAGTTCACGCATCACCTGGTGCCCGGGCCGAACTTCCAGTGGACCGGTCAGTATCCAGCCGGCGCGGAAATCTTCTATTCGCTCTACTTCTGCATGACGGGCCTGCACGCCGTCCACATGATCATCGGCCTCGGCATGATGACGGTCATCACGATCATGGCGGCGCGAGACAAGTTCGACAGTGAGTACTACACCCCGGTCGAAGTCTCAGGCCTGTACTGGCACTTCGTCGACATCGTCTGGATTTTCCTGTTCCCTTTGCTGTATCTCATCGGGGCGCACTACGGCGCGGGTCACTGAGGCGTTCATGTCTGGTCATATTGCATCGACGAGGATTTATTACCTGGTCTTCACGGCGCTGCTGGTCGGCACGGGCCTGACCTATGCGGCTGCGCTCGTCGACTTCGGTTTCTTCAACAACGTCGTGATGCTTTTCATCGCGGTCACCAAAGCCGCGCTGGTCATCCTCTTCTTCATGGGCGTGCGCTGGAGCTCGCGCCTGACCTGGGTCGTCGCCGCCTCGGGCTTTGTCTGGCTGCTGATCCTCTTCGGTATCACGATGTTCGACTACCTGACGCGCGGCTGGATGTTCGGATCGCTTCGCTGAAGCGCGCTTTCGGAGGACTTTCGGCCGCTGGCCGCCACGCACGCATGACTTCACGGGCGTCCACCTGAGCACGAGCGACAGCTAGTTGCACAGACGGCGGGGGCGATGTTACAGTCGGCGCACTCCAGATAGGCGGAAGACAGCGTCGAGAGTGACGAGGTTTGCGATAACCAAGGAGCTGAGCATGCGCGTGACTGGGAACAGGTTGTGGTTGGCGGCTGCGCTGGTTGCGGTGTCGTTCTGGCCGGGCGTCGCCGTCGCCGCCTCGTCGATCACTGGAACCGTCACGTTCGACGGGAAAGCCCCCGCTCTCAAGCCGCTGACCATGGACGCCGACCCCGCGTGCGCCAAGAAGCACTCGGCACCCGTGCCGAGCGAGATGCTGGTCCTCGGCAACGGCAACACCATGGGGAACATCCTGGTCTGGGTCTCGAAGGGGCTCCCGGCCGGGAAGACCTTCCCCGTTCCCAAGACTCCGGTCGTGCTCGATCAGAATGGCTGTCTGTACCAGCCGCACGTGATGGGGATCATGGTCGGTCAGACCTACCGGATCCTCAACTCCGACGGCATCCTCCACAATATCCACACGCTTCCCAAGATCAACCCGGCCTTCAATCGCGCGATGCCGGCGACGTTGAAGGAGGCCACCACGACGTTCGCCAAGGAAGAGGCGATCTTCCACATCAAGTGCGACGTCCACCCGTGGATGAGCGCCTACATCGGCGTCTTCACCCATCCGTTCTTCTCGGCGACGAGCACCGACGGGAAATTCACGATCTCGGGCCTCGACCCGGGGACGTACGAGATCACCGCCTGGCACGAAAGGCTGGGGACGCAGACGGCCTCGGTCACCGTTGGCGCCAGCGATACGAAGACCCAGAACTTCAAGTTCGCCATGCCCGCCGCGAAGTAGCGATCCGGAGAAAAGCCACATGAGTCATCCGGGAGCTGTTGCCGCACCCACGCCCCACGGCGCGCACGAAGCCCATCACGAGGAGCTGGGCTTCTGGCGCAAGTACGTCTTCTCCACCGACCACAAGGTCATCGGCATCCAGTACGGCATCTCCGGCCTCCTGTTCCTCCTCTTCGGCTTTTCGCTGATGATGCTCATGCGCTGGCAGCTCGCCTATCCGGGCGCTGCGCTGCCGCTGCTCGGCAGCATCTTGGGCGAGGCGCGCATGCCGGGCGGGACGATGCTCCCCGAGTTCTACAACGAGCTCGGGGCGATGCACGGCACCATCATGGTCTTCCTCGGAGTGGTGCCAGTCGCTGTCGGAGGATTCGGGAACTTCGTGCTCCCGCTCCAGATTGGAGCCCCGGACATGGCCTTCCCGAAGATCAACATGGCCAGCTACTGGTTCTTCTTCCTCGGCGGCGTGACGATGCTGGCCAGCTTTCTCGTCCCCGGGGGAGCCGCGCAGTCCGGGTGGACGTCCTACGCGCCCCTCTCCGTCCTGGCGGGCACGGGCCAGACGTGGTGGCTCATCGGGATGATCTTCCTGATCACCTCGTCGCTGCTCGGGGCGGTCAACTTCATCGCGACGACGATCCAGCTCCGCGTCAAGGGGCTCACGTTCATGCGATTCCCCTTCTTCGTGTGGGCGCAGTTCGTGACCGCCTTCCTTCTGCTGTTGGCGTTTCCGCCGCTCGAGGCCGCGGGGGTCATGCAGTTGATGGATCGTGTGGCCGGGACGAGCTTCTTCCTCCCGACTGGCCTCGTCGTCAGCGGCCAGGTCCTCCCCGCGGCCGGCGCCGGCAACCCTCTGCTCTGGCAGCACCTGTTCTGGTTCCTGGCGCACCCGGAAGTCTACGTCCTCATCCTTCCCGCGATGGGAATCGTGGCCGAGATCATCGCGAACAACACGCGGAAGCCCCTGTGGGGCTACCGTTCGATGGTCTACTCGCTCGTGTTCCTGGGCTTCATGTCGTTCATCGTCTGGGCGCACCACATGTTCATGACCGGCATGGGCACGGAGATGGCGGCGTTCTTCCAGACGACCACGATGATCATCTCGATCCCCTCGGTCGTGATTCTCACGTCCCTGATCATCTCGCTCTGGGGCGGATCGATACGCTTCAACACGCCGATGCTCTTCGCGCTCGCCTTTCTCCCGATGTTCGGCATCGGCGGGCTCACGGGGCTTCCGCTCGGCTTCAACATCGCGGACATCCCGTTGCACGACACCTACTACGTCATCGCCCACTTCCACTACGTCGTTGCTCCAGGGACGATCTTCGCCCTCTTCGCGGGGATCTACTACTGGTATCCGAAGGCCACCGGACGGAAGATGAGCGAGACGCTCGGCAAGATCCATTTCGCCGGGTCGTTCGTCTGCATGAACGTCGTCTTCATGCCGATGTTCATCGTGGGGCTGGCCGGCGTCTCGCGGCGATTGTTCGACGGTGGGGCGAGCTACGACTTTGCGCAGCCAGTCCTTCACTGGAACGTCGTCTCCTCATGGGGCGCGTGGATGCTCGGCGTCTTCCAGATTCCATTCATCTTCAATTTCTTCTGGAGCATCTGGAAGGGGGAAAAGACCGGCCAGAACCCGTGGGAAGCCACGACGATCGAGTGGGCGGCTCCGTCGCCTCCCCCGCACGGCAATTTCCTCGTGGCACCGGAAGCGCACCGCGGGCCCTACGAGTCCAGCGTTCCCGGCGCGGCCAAGAACTTCGTGGCGCAGCACGAGGCCTGATTCCACATGGACATTCCCTACACCGTAGAGGTCCGTCGCGACACCGGTCTGACCAACGGCAAGATCGGCATCTGGCTCTTTCTGGCCTCGGAGGTCATGCTGTTCGGCGCGCTGTTCGCGAGCTACATCCTGATCCGGACGGGGGCGCCGAGCTGGCCGCGCGGCGACACGATTCTGGACGTCCCGCTCGCCACGTTCAACACGATCGTCCTGATTTCGTCCTCCGTCACCATGGTGATGGCCTGGGCGTCGCTGATGCGCCGCCGCTTCGAGACCTTTCGGATCTACATGGGGGCGACGATCCTGCTCGGGTTCGTCTTCCTCGTGGTCAAATACTTCGAGTACAGCCACCACCTCCACCTGGGGGAATATCCCAGTACCAACAACTTCCTCGCCATCTACTACACCCTGACCGGCCTGCACATGCTCCACGTGGCCGGCGGGATGGCAGTGAACGCCTATTTCTGGGGCCCCGGCGCGAAGCTCTGGAAGACGAACCCGGAGTGGTTCACCAACCGGGTCGAGCACTCGGGCCTCTTCTGGCACTTCGTGGACCTGGTCTGGATCTTCCTCTTCCCGACCCTGTATCTCCTGTAGGCGGCAGGCATTCATGACGAGCGACCACGCAGCAGACATCGACAGACACGTCAGGGTCTACATCACCGTCTTCGTCGCGCTCATGGCCCTGACCATCATCACGGTGGCGATCTCCCGCGTCCATCTTCCCGTGCCGATTGCCGTGAGCGTGGCCATGCTCGTCGCGCTCATCAAGGGATCGCTCGTGGCGTGCTACTTCATGCACCTGATCTCCGAGAAGAAGCTGATCTACGCGGTCCTCGCGCTGACCGCTGTCTTCTTCATCGCGCTGCTGGCCCTTCCCGTCCTCACCGTTCACGACGGCTACTGGATTCCCTGATGAACCTCAGGTGGTTCCACGCGCTGCTGATCCTCCTCTCCGCCGGCCTCGCGGTGCTGTTCGGGGTCTGGTGCCTGGGCCAGTACGGGCGGGAGGACGGGGTCGGCAGCCTCGTCTCGGCCATCGCGGCTTTTGGCGTGTCGGCCGGCCTGGTCGTCTACGACTCGTGGTTCCTGCGCAAGACGAGGACGCTGCGATGAGAACCAATCTTTTCCGGGGGGCTTCGCCCCGCCGGCCCCCCCTACACACTTCCGCCGTCGCCAAGGCTACGGCGAGACCTCGCCGAAGCTCGAAGAGCGTAGGCGGGCGCTCGCGGGGACCCCGCGATCCCCGCTCCGCTCGTGTGGCTCACTCGCTTGCGCTCGTTCGCGGGAGATTCCTTGGGATGAGGCTGGCCCTCACGACAGCGGCTTTGATCGTGATCGCCGGCAGCTCGAGCCTCCTTGCCTGCCCGGTGTGCTTCGGGGCCGAGGAGACTACGATGGTCCACGGGACGAGGCTCGGCGTCCTGGTGATGCTCGGCATCACGCTCAGCGTACAGGGCGGGTTCGTGGGTTTCTTTCTCTATCTCCGCAAGCGCGCGAAGCGCATCGCGGACGTCGAGCTCGACACCGAATGGTCTGAGCTCCAAAGACCTTCCAGGACATCATGACTGACTGGCTCGGACTCCCGACGCTCGCCTCGGCTCACGGCGGGCAGATCGACGGCCTGATCGGCTGGATACACGTGTTCATGCTCATCCTGTTCGTCGGGTGGGGAACGTTCATCGCCTACGCTCTGATCCGTTTCCGGCGATCACGGCATCCGGTGGCGGACTACGCCGGGGTCAAGTCGCACAGATCGACGTATCTCGAGATCGGCGTCGCCGTGGTCGAAGCGATTCTCCTCTTCGGATTCGCGATCCCCATGTGGGCCGCGAGGGTCGACGACATTCCGCCGCGTAGCGAAGCGCTGGTCGTCCAGGTCACCGCCGAGCAGTTCGCCTGGAACGTCCACTACCCCGGTCCCGACGGCGTATTCGGCCGCACGGACATCAAGCTGCTCGACCTTCAGGCAAACCCTCTGGGGCTCGATCGCTCCGATCCTGCCGCGAAAGACGACGTAACGACGCTCAATCAGCTCTATCTGCCCGTGAACAAGCCGATCATCGTGAGGCTCCGGAGCAAGGACGTCATCCACAGCTTCGGCGTGCCGGAGTTTCGCGTGAAGCAGGACGCCGTCCCCGGCCTTACGATCCCCATCTGGTTCATTCCCGACGTCACCACCGCGGAGATGCGCACTCGGTTGGGGAAACCCGAGTTCCAGTACCAGATCGCCTGTGCACAGCTCTGCGGTCTGGGCCATTACCGGATGCGCGGATTTGTCACCGTCCAGAGCGCCGAGGAGTTCCAGAAGTGGCTGGAGGAGAAGATCAAGGAGCAGGGCGAAGCGGCGGCGGATCCGTTCAAGTAGGCCGCCTCCGCTGAAGCTTCGGCGCGCCAAGCAGACCACCAGCAATTAGCCGAACCTTTCGGAGTCGGCATCCGCGAGCGGATCCGCTCGAGTTCTTCGACGGTGACGCGGTCGAGGCCGCCCTTGCGGCGCAACTCTCGACGGCCCTGACGACCATGCCCCGGATGAACGCGGGGATCTTCTTCATGCGCTCGGCGACCGCATCGTCAAAACGCGACAGGCGCGGCTACCGTCCGAGCACGGGTCGGGGCGGTTTCAGGAGATCGCTCGAGCGCGGCCACATGATCCAGGTCCGCACAACGTTGCAGACTTCGCATGGCCGTTTGGGAGACGCCAGATGTGATTCCCCATCGGACAGCAGCCGTGCTGGAGTTCGCGCCGATCTGGCAGGCGGCTGAAAAGATCGTGTACTCGACGACGCTGCAGACGGTCTCTACGGCCAAGACGCGGCTCGAGCGGAGATTCGAGGCGGACGTCGTACGGGAACTCAAGGCAGGAGCGACCCGCGACATTGCGGTGGGCGGTCCGGCGCTCGCAGCGCATGCCATTCGAGCTGGCCTTGTCGACGAATATCACCTACTCATCGCGCCGATCATCGCGGGCAGCGGCAATCCCTATCTGCCAGGCAAGGTCCCCGTGAAGCTCGAACTTCTCGATGAACGCAGGTTCGACAACGGTATGGTTCACGTTCGGTACCGAGCGAAGAGCTGACGATGAGGGTCTCGACTTCAGCTCCTCGCAACCCGCCCGGCAAGTGAACGCAGTCGCTAGCGGGCTTAGGTGGGGTTGGAGGGCGTATGAGAGTCCTTTCAGTTGCTGTAGTCGCCGGCGCGTTGACCGCGTTGGCAGGGCAAATGGTCCAGGGACAGGCCTCGTCGGCTGGAAGCGACAGGGGCCGCGATGCGGACCTGGCCGCCATCGAGAAGCTCCACCAGCAGGACATCGCCGCGACCCTGTCGCGAGATCCTGTTGCGCTGACGGACCTCTGGACCGATGACGCCGTTCGTCTCGGCCCTGGCCCGCCGGCAGAAGTCGGCAAGCCAGCTATCCGAGAGAGGAACGAACGCTCGTCGGCTCGCCCAGGTGTCAAGAAGGTGTTGAGCTATGTTCCGGAAACCAAAGACTTGACGATCTTGAACGGCTGGGCAGTCGAGTGGCGTAACTTCACAGGCTCGTATGTCGAATCGCCTGGTGGCGAGCCGACGCATGTTCGTGGCACGGTGCTCGGGGTGTACAAGAAGCTACCGGACGGCAGCTGGAGAGTCTTCCGCGGGATGGGGATCCCAGAATGAGTTGCAACACAGGTGGAGCTAGCTGGCACGCCGCAGAACAAGAGGATGAAGCAGACGAAGCCCGGTGAACTTCGGAGCTTCGCAGCTCAACTCCGGTGTCACAACACGTTTTCCGAAAGCAGGGGTTCGTCGAACGCGTGCGGCGCTCCTACCAGGACCATCGGTTCAGAGGTTAGTATTCCTCGCCTCCCAGGAAAGATTGGTCGGTGTGCGTATGAAAAAGGCTCTCATCATCACGGTGGCCGTTGCCAGCTTGATTCCCCTGGTCGAAACTGCGGTCGGCCAGAGCCGCCAAGTGGCGGCCACCACCAGATCCGAATGGATCAAATTCAACCCCGTCACGCCGTTGACCGCGGCGACGTTCGCCAATCCCCCCGCGACGGATTTGCCATGGGTCCGCCTGAACATGCCCGCCAGTGCCGACCCTGCCGAGATCAAGGTCGAAGTCCAACAGATGCGCGATGCCGGTATCGCTGGAATTGAGGTTGGTCAGGGCGCGTTTCCCAACAACGAACAATTGGTCGCATTGCTGACCGCGGCCAATCAGGGCGGCATCAAGGTAAGCCTGAGCCATGGCCCCACCCAGAACCCCGCCGGGTATTCCCCAGACAATGACCACGCCAGGAAGACGATGTACTTCGGAAGGGCAGCGGTGGATGCCGGGGCAACTTTCGACGGTGCGCTGCCGGCTGGTACCCAGACGGTCGTCGGACGGGGAGGTTTCGGCGGCGCCGGCGGACGTGGACCTGGGGCTGGTCGCGCTGCGGGAGCAGGCCCGGGAGGTGCGCCCGCCGGCGCCGCTCCTCCGCCGGCAGGTGCTGGAGGCCGGGCCGGCGCGGGTGGAGGCAGAGGAGGTCCCCAGGCCACTCGGACGACGCTGATTGCCGTGCTGGCCTATCGCTGCATCCAGACGCCATGCCCAGCGACCGGGCCGGCGGAACTCGACCGCTCCTCGGTGGTTGATTTGACATCTGTTGTGACAGGCAGGAACACGGCTGGCGTGCTCGGCGGCACAACCGCGGGCTCGGTCCGATGGACCGCGCCGTCCTCTCCGGCCGGTGCACAGTGGCAGGTCATCGCGTTCTGGACCCGGGGCGTCTCGGCACAACCAGACCCGTTCAGCCCGGAGGGCTACCAGGAGCTGGTCCACAGCATGGAGACCGGCCTGAGCCCGGAAGTCAAGGAGTTGATGAGAGCCAACGGCGGCGATCTCTTCTACGATTCCCACTCGAGCGATCGGGGCAGTCCCGACGAACTGTGGACCAATCAGATGGCAGAGGAGTTCGCGAGGCGCCGTCAGTATCCGCTCATCCCGAACCTCCCGGCGCTCTTCCGGGAGTTCTTCGACTTCAGCGACGGCAGCGCGCCGCGTGTGCGCAATGACTTCTACGCCGTTCGTGGCGACATCTGGATTGAAACGCAGCTTCAGCCGCTGCGCGCCTGGGTCCGGAAATACAACAACGTGCTGCGCGTGCAGGTGGAGGGAGAGGCCAATCTCATCGTTCCGATCACCGACATGGTGCTGGCCACCGCGGTGGTGGACCGCCCGGAACACGAGAACCTCTTCGTCGGCGACGAAGTCGACAACTACCTGCCGATGGCATCCGCCAACCACATGACCGGCAACCCGTGGTATTCGACCGAGTGCTGCGCGGCGTTGAACCGGAGCTACGCCCAGACGTTCCAGGACACGGTGATCCGGATGCACCGGAGCTTCGCCGGCGGCATCACCAAGCTCGTCTATCACGTCTATCCGTACCGCGACGGCGCCACATCGAAATGGCCGGGCTATCACAACTTCGGCCAGACGGGGTTCTCGAACGCCTGGGGTCCACGCGAGCCCTACTGGGTGGACGCCCGCGCCTACAACGACTACATCGCGCGCAACCAGCAGGTGCTGACGCAAGGCGACGCCAAGACCGACGTCGCCGTGTACATGCAGAACTACCTCTATCCGCCGTCGCAGGGCACCAAGATCCGGCACTGGGGCGATACAACGCTGCAAGAGGCCGGCTACACGCGCGATTACCTCAATCCCACGATGCTCGACCTGCCGAATGCGACGGTGACGGCAAACCGTCTCGCGGCAAACGGGCCGGCCTACAAGGCGCTGATCATCGACAGCGAACAGCAGCCCGCCACCGACCCCGTCAAGACGTCCATGCCGGTCGAGGTCGCGCGCAAGATTCTGGGCTATGCGCGCGCCGGCCTGCCGGTGATTGTGGTCGGCACGCCTCCGGACCGCACGCCAGGCAACACGCCGGCCGACGACGCCACGCTGAAGAGCGTGATCGGCGACCTGCTGGCCGAGCGCTCGGTGTCGCGTGTCGAGCACGAATCCGACGTGCCAGCCAAGCTGCGCTCGCTGGGGATTCGCCCGGCCGCGGAACCGGCCACGCCGTCGAGCGTGCTCAGCATCCGCCGCCGCGACGATGCCGCGCGAACCGATTACTACTTCTTCTACAACCAGGGAATCGTGAGCCCCGCCGACGAGCCGACGACGCTGTTCGAGCCGGCAACCGGCGAGCCGGTGGACCGCGAGTTCAGCCTGGAGGGCAGCGGCCGTCCCTACCTGCTGGATGCCTGGTCCGGCAGGATCACACCCATCGTCAACTACACCTCCAGCGGCGGACGGGTGACGCTGCGCATCCGGCTTTCGCGTGACAATGGCGCGCTCGTCGCGCTCAGCAATACCCCGAACCGCTTTGGGAGCGCCGTGCCGACCGTGTATGTCACCAGGACGTCGGCCGAAGCTGCCGTGGCGAACCAGGGCGCTGTCGTGATTCGGGCTTCCAAGGCAGGAACCTACACCACGACGCTCAGCAACGGACGGACGGTGAGCAGCGTGATCGCGGACGTGCCTGCGCCGATCGATCTCACGAAAGCCACCTGGCACGTGGCTGCCGAAGATTGGAAGCCCGCCAACCCCTACACGGACACGCTTGGCGTAGCCGCGGCGCAGACGCGGAAGGATCGGGTCGAAGTCGACGTGAACGGGTTGAAGGCCTGGCCGGAGATTCCCCAACTGCAACACGTCTCCGGCATTGCGTCATACACGACACGTTTCGACCTGCCCGCGACGTGGAACGCCACAAACGGCGCGACCTTGGAACTGGGGCAGGTGTTCGACTCGTTCACTGTGACCGTCAACGGTCAGGCGGTCTCGATCGACCAGATCAGTGCGGAAGGAGATGTCGGTCCCTATCTGAAGGCGGGCGCCAACACGATCACCGTGCGGGTTGCCACGACATTGAACAACCGGCTGGCGAACCTGGATTCCGACGTCGCCAATCGCGGGATCGTTCAGCCCTACGGGCTCGTCGGCCCCGTGGTGCTCACGCCATACAGCCAGGCGACGGTATGGAAGTAAGACTGACCCTGGATTAAGCGCTTGGTCCGGACAACTAGCGCCGTGTATCCGCTGAGTCAGTACTGGCGGCGGGCTCGCGGGTGGCGCGGGACGGGCGCCCGCGGGCGCGGAGCGCGCGGACCCGTTGAGCCCCATGGCGGCGCGCGAGCACCCGCGACAGGACCCGCCACCGGTAGGGATTCAGCGGATACGCGCCACCAGGGGCGCCACGTCTGTGCGCCATGGCCAATGCATGCGACGACATGCATCGCGTAGTGTCAATTGCCGCAGATCACGTTGGCGTGACGTGCGGTTAGACGCCATTCGGCGTTTCTCTTCATCCAGAAGTGGGTGAAGCGGCGGCGGACCGTCTGCCCCGCAAAAGGTGCCTTGCCAACCGGTGTAATCGTCTCCGCTCCCATGACGATGACCGTATCGCTGTGGAATAACACGGCCTCGATGTCGCGGACAAAGGAAGAATAGTCAATCGTGCCATTGCGGACGAGCGCCACAACCTCGCTTCTGCCACGCGAAATGCTGTTTCGCGGATTATTGACGGTAAAGTCCTCGGCCCAGATCGTCTCCAATGCCGCTGTGTCTTTATGCAGCAGCCCGTCAGCTTCCGCGCGCTCAAGGCGCCGAATCTCACTTTCCACGGCATCATTTGAATTGGCACGTTGTGCTGAAGCGAAGCCGGTCCAAGCTAGCGCCGCGACCACCAGAAGCGGGAAGTAGAGTCTGCTTTGCATCTTGTGCTCCTCCTCAACTTGTTCTAGCGGCGTGCCCGTCAGCTCCACCTGTCTTGCAACTCATTCTGGGATCCCCATCCCGCGGAAGACTCTCCAGCTGCCGTCTGGTAGCTTCTTGTACACCCCGAGCACCGTGCCACGAACATGCGTCGGCTCGCCACCCGGCGATTCGACATATGAACCAGTGAAGTTACGCCACTCGACTGCCCAGCCCTCCAAGATCGTCAAGTCTTTGGTTTCCGGAACGTAGCTCAACACCTTCTTGACACCTGGGCGAGCCGACGAACGTTCGTTCCGCTCGCGGATAGCTTGCTTTCCGACTTCTGCCGGCGGGCCAGGGCCGAGACGAACAGCGTCATCGGTCCAGAGATCCGTCAGCGCAACAGGATCTCGCGACAGGGTAGCGGCGATGTCCTGCTGGTGGAGCTTCTCGATGGCGGCCCGGTCCGCATCGCGGCCCCCCCTGTCGCTTCCAGCCGACGCGGCCGGGCCCTGAACCACTTGCCCTGCCAACGGGGCGGTCAACGTCGGCCCCCCCATCCCGCGGAAGCATTTCCAGCTGCCGTCCGGTAGCTTCTTGAGCACCACGAGCCTCGTGCCACGAATCTGCTTCGGCTCGCCTCCCGGCGATTTCGACGTACGAACCAGTGACGTAACCCCACTCGACTGCCCAGCCGTCCCAGATCGTCAAGTCTTTGGTTTCCGGAACGTAGCTCAACACCTTGACACCTGGGCGGGCCGACCAGCGTTCGTTGCTCTCTCGGATCGCTTGCTTGCCGACTTCTGCCGGCCGGCCTTGGCCAAGACGAATGGCGTCATCGGTCCACAGATCCGTCAGCGCAACAGGATCTCGCGACAACGTAGCCGGCGATGTCCTGCTGGTGGAACTTCTCGATGGCGGCCGAGTCGGCCTGACGCCCGGCGTCGCCTCCGGCGGACGCACCAGGTCCCTGGACCACATGACCCGCTAAGACAGCTAACGCGGAGAACACGACAGCAGCGAAACGCAGTGTCATACTCCCTCCAACCACTCACGCGCCGCCAGCGCCCGGGAGTCCGCCTAACATGGCGCTCAGCCGCGAGCGCCGCCAACGATTGTATCGAGTTAGCATATCGACGATGTATCCAGCCAACAGTCTCCCGCAAAGCGCGCGGGAGCCCTGGCGCACGAACGGACTATCCAGCCCTACCCGAACATCTTCGGCGTCGGCATCCGCGCGCGAATCCGTTCGAGCTCCTCGACAGTGACGCGGTCGAGGCCGTTCTTCCGACACGACTCCTCGACGGCCCTGACGACCATGCCCCGGACGAACACGGGGATCTTCTTCATGCGCTCCGCGGCCGCATCGTCCCACGCGATCGTCGTCGGCGATTCACGTCCATACTGGAGTGCGGGGGGTCCGAGCGACCCGGAGACAGACGCACGGCCCTGGATGGCGAGAAGGGGAGACCCGGCGAACGTGCCCGGGGTGTGTGTGCAGAGGGGGTCTTCGGCCATCAGATCGCCGGTCATCCCGTAAGCCCGGGCGCGACAACCCCCGCAGTGGCCGTTCATCTCGCACTCCCCGCAGCGCCCGCCGAGCGAGGTGCGGCGGCGAATGTCGGCGAAGAGCTCCGACGACGTCCAGAGGTCCGCGAGACTCGAGCTGCGCAGCGTCCCCGCGAAGACCGGGAGGTAAGGACACGGGGTGACATCCCCGTTCGGCCGTATCCCCATGTAGTGCGTCCCCGCCGGGCACCCGCCGGCTCCTCCGGAGTAGGTCCTGATCGGGGACGAACCGGGCCACGAGGGCCTGCCCTGGCCGGTTGAGGGCGCACGTCGACCGAATCGGCCGCATCCGTCGGCCGCCCGCAGTCGGGTCGACGGGCATTTTCCAGAACGGTCTTGATGTAGTGCGGCGCGCACTTCGCGTTCACGAGCATCCGGCGGTCGTACTTCCGCTGGATCCGGTAGAGCGAGGCGAGCACCTCGTCGTACTGGGCGGGCGTGATGTCCGACACGAACTGTCCGCGACCCGTCGGCACCAGAAAGTAGAGGTTCCAAACTTTGGCGGCGAGGCGATCGTGCGCGAAGTCGGCGATGGCGTCGAGCTCGCCGAGATTGTGCGAGCCCGCGGTCGTCTGCACGATGAAGGGGAGCCCGGTCCTGCGGAGGATCTCCGCGCCCTCCACCGTGTTCCGCCAGGCGCCCCGCACCTTCCTGAAGTGGTCGTGACGATCGGCATCGAGCGCATCGAGCGAGAGCGAGAGCCCGCGCGCGCCGGCCTCCGCGAGGCGACTCGCCACGTTCTCCGTGATGCGCACGCCGTTGGTGCCGACGACGACCCACAGTCCGCGCTCGGACGCGCGCCGGACGATCTCGAGGATGTCGCGCCGTAAGAGCGGCTCGCCGCCCGTCAGGATCGTCACGCATTCAGGCGCGAACTCAGCGATTTCGTCGATGACCCTGAAGCACTCCTCGGTGCCGAGCTCGCTTCGATCGGCGAAGTTCTCCGTGCCGACCTGAGGCGTGCCGCCGGCGTCGAGATAGCAGTGCTCGCAGGCGAGGTTGCAGCGGTAGGTGAGGTTCCAGGAGATGACGTAGGGCCGGGCGAAGGTGCCCGTATTCGGGGGCGGCAGGTTCATGTCGCCGGCCTACATGCCGAAGAAGTCGCGGGCGTCGTCGAGGATCTTCTCGTCCACTTCGAGGGTCCCTCTCTCCCGGGCGAATCTCTCGATGCCGGTTCGTGCCATCGGGCGGACGAACTCGGGAATGTTTGCGAGCCGCGCTTCGGCGGCGGCAGTCCAGCGGACAGGCATCGACTCGCCCGGCTGGCTCGGTTGGGTCCCCTCGTTTCCCGGAATCATCGCCGTGAATGGACACTTCGTGCTCGCGCCGCTCGACGCGCCCGCCTGCGCTGAAGCTTCGGCGAGGCCAATGCGGACGCCGAGTGACTGCACGACCTGTGTCTCGTACGCATTGGTCAGCATCGCCATCTCGTAGCCGCACTCCGGACACGGGTACACGACCGAGAGCGAGCCGCGCTCGGGTGGGCCTATGCTCTGCAACTTCATCGGGCTGTCGCAGGGGACGCAGAGGAACTTCATCGGGGAGGCTCCTTGCCTGGCTTGTCCAGCCGTAGCGCATCTGAATCTGGCGCGAAGGCTGAGTTTGTGGATTCGAGGCTGTCCAGCAACTGCTGCGCGACATGCTCCAGGGCCCGGCCAACAGGTGTGTCGGGCAGGTCGGTGAGCGGGATCCCCATGTCGCAGTACCGTGCAAGCTCGGGATCGAATGGGACGGTCCCGAGGCACGGGATCTCGAGGTCCGCGGGGCCTGGTGAGGTAAAGAGCGGCTTGATAGCGTTGCAGTCGCGGCAGTAATAGCCGCTCATGTTCTCGACGTAACCGAGGAGGCGATTGGATCCCTTCGACAGAGCCGCCACTGAGCGCGCGACCACACCCCGTGACACCTCGGATGGGATCGTCACGAGCAGGAACGAGGTTCGGGCCCCCAGAAAATCGGCGTACTGGACGGTTCGCTCGGCTCCCGGCGGCAGATCGAACATCAGCAGATCCAGCTCACCCCAGTCGAAGGACCCGAGGATCTCGCTGAGGAGCGCGAACTCCCGCGTGGCGCGCCACGTATGGGACTCTCCCTGCGCCGCGCTCTCGAAGTCGAGCGCCTCCGACTCCGGGATCATCGAGCCCATCGAGAAGACCCCGATCCCGTTCGTGGTCCGCGGGAGCGAGACCTTGTGGCTGCCGGGCACGAACAGCGCCCCCTGGACCCCTGCCATGCGCGCCTGTGAGGGGCCGTTGAAGTCCGCGTCCAGGATCGCGATCCGAAGCCCCCGAGCGCGCAGAGCGCCCGCGAGATGCAGCGTCAACGTGCTCTTGCCGACGCCCCCCTTGCCGGAGCCCACGGCCACGAGATGCCGCACCCCGGCGAGCCCGTCGGTGATGCGGGTGCGCTGCTCGGCCACCTGCTCGAGGATTCTGGACCCTCCGTCGCCGACGATGTCGTGGTAGCTCTTCATCTTCAACCGGGGGGCTTCGCCCCGCCGGACCCCCCTACGTCGTCGCTCGCGGGGGCCCCGATGGCCCCGCTCCGCTCCGTCGGGCGCGCCTACGGCGCGCTCTCAGTGCTGGCCTAGCTTACATCGTCCCGGACCGGCCGCGGGACGTGGTGTCTTTGTCACGACTCAGAGCACGCCTCTTGCTTCGAGCGCCTTCGGACTCCGCGATGCTCGCATGTTTTCGCGTCGCGGGATAACAGAAGCGTCAGCCGATCACGATTGCCGTATGGGGCATGCCATCCTTCTTACTCTGGCCGGGCTCGCGTCCGGTTCGCTGGCGGCGTGGCCTGCGCTCGGCAGCCAGGCGGACTCGATTGCCTCCGGACTGCTAGGCGTCGTCCTTGCGGCGTACCTCTGGCTCCACGCCGGCGTCCGTTCTCCCGCTCGCCTGGCGGCCGTGGTTCTCGCGGCGATCGTCGGCTACCACGTCATGCTGTTCCTGGCGCTCGCCACGTTCATCCTCATGGCCGTCGTGTCGAACCACGGGAATCTGGCGCCCTCGGTCGTGACGGCGCTGGCAGGCGCAGCCGGAGCCGCACTGATCGGCGTCGTGTTCCTGCAGGTTCTTCCGTCGGAGCGCGACCAGTTGGGCCTCGAGATCGCCAGTTGCGCGATCGCAGGAGGGCTGGTCGGCTGTCTCTGGGAGTTCGCGGCGTTGGTGCCCGTTGGATGGCTCGTGCAGCTGCCGCTCTGGAACGGTGCGGTCGCCGGCGTACTCGGGCTCGCAGCACACTTGCGATCGCGCCCGGCCGCGGCGAGCACAACGGTGCTTCGACTCGTGGCGGGAGCGGGGTTCGCCACTGTCTGCGCGCTGCTCGTGTTTGGCGACTCCCTGCGCGCAGCAGCGCAACCGGCTCCCGTCATGGTCAGAGTGGAGTCGCCGTATTCGGTGGCCGCTCGCGAGGCAACGCTCAAGTCGCTGAGCGAAGCACCGACTTCAGTTGACCTGCCAGCCATTCCCTCCGTTCCCGCACGTGACATGTTCACGCCGATCACCGGCTTTGCGTGTTACCCGCCGAGCGACGGTCTGGCGACGCCTGACCCCATCGAGGTCGACTCGTTTCAGCTGCGCGCGCCGGCGCGCCACGAATACAGCTTGCAGTGTCACCCGACAAAAGAGGGGCCGAACGCCGTTAATTCAACCGTGCACGTGTCGATCGCTCAGTTTCCGAATGACGCGTGGGCGCGGTACGACCTGAGAAGCCTGGACGGCCACCACAAGCTGATCCAGGACCGGCGCAGAGTCGAGAGGATCACGAAGCACGGCCGGCCTGTCTTCGTGGTAAAGGCAAGGACTTACTGGTCGAGCGGTGACAAAGTCATTACCATCAGCGGGAGTGCGCCGCAAGAGGTGCTGGATGCCTTCGTCGAAGCGTACCTGAAGCGATACCGAACACCCTCGAGCCCGAGTTCGATCTTCCGTATCTGCCGCCACTCTGATGGAACAACTCAACGGCGAGCAGGTTCCTGATTCACGTGGGGCCTGACGCCATCCACGATCCTCGCGAACGCGCGGTCCAGCGTCGATCGAGGAGCGCCGCGCACGACTTTCTCGCGACTCGGTTCGAGCGTCACATCGAAGTTATCGGCGACCCATACATCGGACCGCGACCGGTACACGGTCACGACAAACCTGCGACCGTCGGGGGTCATGGCGACGCTGCCAATCTCTTCGAAGGGAAGAGAGGCTACCGTGCTCACCTCCCCGCCTTCCACAGAGACGTTCAGAATCTTCGCCTCGGTCATTGTTTCCCCGAGCGGCGCGGCAAGGTCCCGGGCGTTGGACGGTTTCGCTTCGACCACATAGATAGAGCGTCCGTCAGCGGACCATCCAATTGGTGCAACGGAACCGGCAGACGTCTTGTACACCAGCGTCTCCAGGCGTTGCGGGATATCGATGATCCAAATCCCCCCGTTTGGAGGGCGACTCCATTGGACGGCAACCTTCCTGCCGTCAGGCGAATAGACCGGCGAAAACATCCAACCGACCGAGCTGTCCGATATCAACGGCCGTTCCTCTCGGGTCGCTGGATCGAGTTCGTAGTAGTTTCGATTCCCGGTCTCCTGATACAGGATCCGAGACCCTGCCGACCAGGCGAGGTCCAACGAGTCGCTCAAGTTACCCGATGATAGGGCACGCGGGGTTCCACCGTCGGCAGCAACGGTCCAGACCCGTGGCTTGTCGCCGCGAGTCGACGCAAAGGCTATCCATTTTCCGTCGGGCGACCAGACGCCCCCGACGCTGAACGCCTCAAGAAACGTGAGTTGCTTCGGAGAACCGCCCGACAACTGCATCGTGTAGAGCTCGGTCAGCGGTTGATAACCGATATTGAAAACGATGGAGGCGCCGTCGGGTGATACACGGGGTCTTTCGATGTGCAAAGTACCGTGGGTGAGTTGCCGTGGTTCAGCGCCCTGGTTGTTGTCGGGGCCGCCCGGTTCGAACACCAATAAATTGGAATGATAGGGGGCGCGAGCGTACACGAGCCGCGTGCCGTCTGAAGACAGCCCAAAACCCCGATCGGTCTCGAGACCGGCGATGAGCGTTGTGGCGACAGCGTCCCCGAGCGCATGACCGGGTTGCACGAGAATCTTGTTCAGGGAGACGGTCTGGTTCAGCCTGCGAAAATAATAGATGGCGTCCCCGCGGGGAGCCCAGCGCGCTGAAGGGATTTCAGTGTTTTCGGCAAGAAGCGTCTTCTGATCGCTTCCGTCAGCTCCGATGGTCGAGATGGTGTAGCGTCCCTGGCCATCGTCGCTGACGAACAGCAGCCGGCCGTTCGCCGGCGACCAGTCGATGGCCCAGATCGCTCCCTGAACTCCTTGAAGAGTCAGGGTCCGTTGTCGCCTGCCCACGCCTGTTCAGGAGCCAGATCTTCCCGCCAAGGTAGCTCCCGACGGCGATCGTTGAGCCGTCCGGGGCCCAACAGGCCATGTACTGGCCTGGGGCCACTAGGCGTGGGGTTCCGCCCAGCTGCGGCATGATGTACACGCCAGCCTTGCCTGAGCCCCGCGCCCACATCATCAGCTCAGAACCATCAGGTGACCAGCGCACGTGTCCAACTTCCGGCGCACTGAAGATTTCGAGGGGCTGGCCACCCGCCAGTTCCTGCACAATCAGCTTCTTTTCGGGATCCTCATCCGACACATAAGCGATCCGCCTGCCGTCCGGGGAGATCGTGGGAGTGCCGCTTTTCCCGGTGAACGTGACCTGTCTATGCGCCGGAATAGTCGTCAGCGACGCACTCATCTTCGGCTCGCCGAGTCCCCGAATCGCAAACGACAGCGTGGCAACAATCAGTAGCAGAAGCACACCGGCGATAGCTACCGCTCGCTGTGAAATACGGGGCCGGGTTGTACGCGCCTGAGCAAGGTCCACCGAATGCGTGTCGTTCGCTTCGGCGTCGGGAACGCCGCGGCTGTGCGGTTGGACGACGGAACCTGAACGATCGTCTGGAGACTCTGAGACCGGCGCGACAAAGCGATATCCTCGCTTGGGCACCGTCTCGATGTACTTCTGTCCCGATGAGCTGTCGCCCAGGGCCTTCCTCAGCACCGACACGGAGCGGTTGAGAGCCCCTTCCTCGACAAAGCTGCCCGGCCACACCTCCCTCAAGAGTGTTTCCTTGTCGACGAGATGTCCACTGTGCCGAACGAGCACACCCAGGACGTCAAAGATCTTCGGCGTGATCGGCACAGGCTGACCGTCGCGCAGCAGCGTGTGTTCCGACAGATTCAGACGAAAGGGCCCGAACTGGTAGGACTGCCCGGTCTCGCGGCTCATGACGCCTCCGCGGAAGTTCAAACGGGGGAATCTTGGCGCTTTTTTGGAGCTTTTTGCAAGGACTCTGGACGCTTCTCGGCGTCATACCCATCAGACGCGCTCGGTCGAGTGTCCGAGAGCTTGTTGCCACATTGACGTCACACGAGGAGGTTTTATGCAGAGGCGCTGGAGCCTGTTCGTTCTCATCGTTCTCACCATGGCGGCGACCGCCGAGCTCTTTCTGATTCAGTCACCGGAGGCGAAGCGTCAAAGTCCGGCCTGTCTCGTGACCACCACCAGCGGCGACGTCCAGGGCCTTGATAACGGCGTCTCGTGCTCGTTTCTCGGTATTCCATTTGCGGCGCCGCCGGTCGGCAACCTTCGCTGGAGGCCGCCACAGCCTGCCCCGTCATGGGCGCCCGCGACGTTGACGGCAACCACAGCCGGCGCGAACTGCCCGCTGGTCAATCCGGTGGGGTCCACCACGGTAGTCGGCAACGAGGACTGCCTGAAACTCAACGTCTGGACGCCTGATCCGGCGCCTGCGTCGCCGGTGCCCGTGATCGTCTGGATTCACACCGGCGCCTTCCAGGCGGCTTCTGCGCAACCTCGCGGACAGCAACCCCCGGAAGCTGGTCGAGCGGACGGGCGCCATCGTTGTCGCAGCCAACTATCGCATCGGTCCACTCGGCTTCATGGGGCATCCCGCGCTCACCGGAGAGGACCCCGGCTATCCGTCGTCGGGCAACTACGGATTCCTCGATCAGCGCGCGGCGCTCGCCTGGGTCCGGGACAACATCGCGGCGTTCGGTGGCGATCCAGGAAACGTGACGATTGACGGGCAATCTGCGGGCGGACACAGCGTCAGCCTGCACGTCGTGTCGCCGGGAAGCGCCGGCTACTTTCATCGGGCGATCATGCAGAGCGGCTACGCATCAACCCGCTGGCGAACGCGTGCGGACGCTGAGTCCCTGGGAATGGACTTCGCCGCGGTCGCTGGCTGCACGGATCCCACGCAGGTGCTCACCTGCATGCGCTCTAAAACCAGAAACGAAGTGCTGCTGGCGTTCGGCAACGGCCAGCAGGAGTTCGCCGAAACCGGTCGCGTCCCGTGGGGCCCGGTGGTGGACGGGCTGGACATCCCCGATCAGCCCCGGCAGGATGTACGAAGCGGGCGACTTCAACCACGTGCCGCTGATCATCGGCGCGACGCGGGATGAAGGATGGATCTACGTGGACAGGAGCTTTCCGACGGGCCTGACGGAAGAGCAGTACGAGGCGGCCGTGGTGACCGAGTTCGGCGCCGGCGATGCGCCCGCGATCCTGGCGCAGTATCCCGCGTCCGACTTTCCAACACCCAAGCTCGCGCTATCGCAGCTGTCGGGCGACGTGGAGGCGGTCTGCGAAGCGCGCCGGATCGCACGCCTTGTCCGGCGCACGCGAACGCCTGTCTATCTGTACTCGTTCGAACGCGAGGTCGATGCGGTCGTCCCCGATCTCGTCATCCACGGCCTCGACAGGAATTTCGTGTTCGGCAACAACTTCGGACCGCCGTCGCCCACCTATGTGCTCAATGAGGACGATCTCGCGCTCTTTGGCGCTATCAGCACCTACTGGACGCGCTTCGCCGCATCCGGCAATCCGAACGGTGACGACGACGGCACCATCCGTTGGCCGGCATTCAGGCACCCAAACGGGCACGGAAGCGGGGCCCACAAGTATCTCGTGCTCGACTGGCCGTTGCGGGAGGACAAGCGCTTGCGTGAAGAGCAATGCGATTTCTGGGAGCCGTTTTTCCTGAAGTCAATCGTCAACGGATCCACTTCGGCGTCCAGCCCTTCCAGCGACCTCTGCGGCGCGACGATCGTGGCGGACATGAGGCTCGACTACGACCTCGCGTGTCCGGGCAACGGTTTGATCGTCGGCGCCGACGGAATCAAGATCGATCTGAATGGCCACACGATCGCCGGGCCCGGGAGCGGCGTGGGCATCAGTGTCGCTAACCGAACGGGCGTGGTGATCACCGGGGGGACGGTCAAGAACTTCCTGGCAGGGGTGCAGCTCGTGAACTCGACTGCCATCACGATCAGGGAGAACCGATTGACTGGCAACCAGGACGCCGTCTTCCTGATCGGGTCGAGTGGGAACATCGTCAAAGAGAATACGGCCTGGCAGAACCGCCGAGTAGGAGTCATGCTCAGGCCGGGCGCGACCATGAACTCAACGCAGAACCTCGTCGTGGAGAACACGCTTTCGGACAACCTGAACGGCATCATCCTGGTAGACACACCGACGGGAAACACGTTCACGGAGAACAGGATCTCCGGGAGCGGCCGGGCCGGGATTGCCCTGAACGGCGGCGTGTCCAGCAACGTGATCAGGGACAACACGTTCACAGCGAATGCCGCCGGCATCTTGTTCAATGTCGGCGCAGGCGGCCTCTTTCCGACCGCCAACACCTTCGTCAAGAACATGATTGCCATGAACACGTGCGGAGTACAAGGACCTGCCGGCGACAACACTTTCAAACAGAACCAGTTGGAGGGCAACGTGGCGGATGTTTGCTTCTAACGTCGATCGAATAGGAGGGTGCGCGATGACCTGTCGGGCCGACAAAGGAGAAGAGACGAGGCCCGTCTAGGCGGACCGTGCCGTCGCCGCGTAGAGTAGATGACCGCAGGCGGGGCGGAATCCGAGCGTTTCCAGGAGCTCCTTCGAGAGTCTCCGCCGGGTGGACCTTCGGGAACCTGAAGGTCGTCATGCCTCTGCGCGCCGAGTCGAGAGATCAGCTGCCTCAGACGGGCTCCGCCGTCGTCGATGAACGAGCGGAGCGACAGGATCTCCCCGTCCTCTATATAAAGGATGTAGGCCTCGATTCGCTCGTCGGAGGCGACGGCGAGTCCGGCGATGTCGTCCTTCCTGGCCGTGAGGGTCTCGACCGAGCGCTGCCAGCACACGCGCGGATCAGCCTCGCCAAAGAGACCATTGGCGGCGAGGTCGTCGACCGTCACAGGGATCACGAATCCCGCTGACATCACCTGCGAAGAGTTCCCTTCGTGCTCCGAGACGTAGTCGGTCAGCAGCGCTTCCTGGACATATCCGCATGCGCTGAACAGCCCGCAGGCAGTCGGCGAGCGTGTCGGGGACCTCGGCCACGATGCGAGGAGGACCCAGAATCGCGAGTTTCGACCCGAGGGAGGTGAGCAGGTGACGGCCGTGACCCTGTCGCACGATGATCGGGATGGACCGCGATCTTGTGGACGAGGGTCCCGGAAGGCCGCTTCGCGCCGATGAGGACGCCGATCGGATCGGAGCCCGAGAACGCGACCATGCAGCTGCTGCACCAGACCTGCAGGTCCCGGATCGACCGCTTGAACACCTCCGGCGTCATGGGAGGCTCGTCGGGAAAGTACGGAGACCAGCAGCGATTCAGCGCGTCGACGAGAAGCGCGATGTCGTCCGAGCGGCAGAAGCGATAGGCCGACATGGTAGCGGCGCTCTTGTCTGCTTTCTCACGGCGCGTGGGGTATAGCCTACAAGCCCTCTCACAAACACGGTCGACGACTCTATCGCGATGATCGCGAAGACCACGAAGCTCGCGAAGGAAGACTTTCGCTTCTAGTGATGCTCGCCCGAAGAACTTCTCGCGTTCAGCGCGCTCACCTCGTTGAGGTAGCCGCTCCCGTTGGTTGCCGCTGGCGCGCTCGACGGTGTGGCAGAGGGGCTCGTGGGAACCGGCGCTGCCGTCGCGCCAGGACTCTTCCCCGGTGCCTGATAGTTGGCGATCATCTCGGCCATCATCCGCTTGCCGATCTCGATGCCCTCCTCGACGAGCGCCAGGTCGATCGACGCCCCGCCTTCGCCAGAGGCTTCGGCGCGGCTGGCGGCGCGCTCGCGCGCAAGCTCCTCGATCCGCTCCTGCGTCTGGCTCCGCATGAACCCGGCCGGCACGCGGAAGATTCGTTGTGTGGCTTCGTTCGTCCAGTCGAATGTCGAGATCAACGGGTTCTTCTTGTCGTCGCGAGCGATCAACCGAGGCTGGGTCTCGTCCCTGGGGGCGTCGCCAACGCCGGCACGCCAGAGGCGCGCCCCGCCGGAGCGGAGCGCGTCGCACGTCCCCCGCGAGCGACGGCGATGGCGGGTCCGGCGCGGGCGAAGCCCGCCGTGAATCTCGAGCGGCGCTCCCGTCTCCTCCTCGATGACCTG
Source organism: uncultured Acidobacteriota bacterium (assembly GCA_963776315.1). Taxonomy (GTDB): domain Bacteria; phylum Acidobacteriota; class Vicinamibacteria; order Vicinamibacterales; family 2-12-FULL-66-21; genus DATBJJ01. The sequence continues at coordinate 330,590 of CAVZMJ010000010.1, read as the reverse complement.
TCGGGCGAATTCGAGCGTGATCGCGTCGAGCTTCTTCATACGCGCGCGCTTTTCGACACGCGCCTTGACGCGGCGGCGCTGATAAGCGTTCTTCATGGTCCAGAGGCCCTTCCTGGCTTCCTCCGACCATCGGAGCTTGCGCCCGTCGTAGGTGGTCTCCTCCTGGAGACCTCCCTCGACCTCCGCGATTCTCTCGATCATCTCCTGGGAGATCACCTCGAAATCCGTGGCGCCGCAGACCGTGCACTTCACGGCGCCGCTCTGCGTGGCCGTGACGCCGCACGCCCTGCACATCGACACGGGGCCGGACTTCGCCCGCTCGAGCGCCACGGCCTCGGCCAGTGCCTTGGTCGCGGCCGATGCGCTCTTGGGCATGAATCGATCCATCGCTTCGTCGATCACCGCGTTCGTGATCACCGAATGCCCCTTCTCGAGCGCCAGGCGAAGAACCCCCGTGCGCGCGATCCCCTTGACCTGCTCGGGAACGTGCGTCATGCGCGCCTCGGCCTCGGGCGTCCATCGAATGGTCTCCTCGGCGCGCACGTCGAGGCGCGGCACCACGAGGCGCGTGGAGAGGAGGACATCGCAGGGCGCGGCGCGGAGAATGTTCTCCGTGTTGCTCCCCAGCTCCGTCTCGTCCTTCGGGCTGTGAACGCCGATCCGCCCCAGCACGATGAGCCACGGATTCGTCTTGCGCGCGTGGTCGATGATTTTCTGGAAGGGCTTGCCGTCGAGGAGCGTCTTCTTGATCGCGACGCCCGCCTCGCTCCCCATCCGCTCGCTCACCTCGAGGTGCGACTGATAGATCTGCGCGAGGCCGGTGTCGATGATCTCCTCGTGGAGCTGATTCTGCTCCTCGAAGCGGAAGACCTTCGCCGCCTGCTCGGTGAGGACGTTGACGATGCCGTTGAAGACCGAGTAGTGCAGATAGGGGTCGTACACGGCGATCGCTTCGACCTTCTTGCCGAACGTGCGTGCCAGGTCGATGGCGGTCATGAGCGCGCCGAAGGACTGGGGGCTGCCGTCGACGCCGACCAGGATCGTGTCCCGCTCGGCCTCGCCCGGCTCCGGGACGTGCTTGACGACCCAGACATCGCGGTCGGATTGGCGGGCGACGCGTTCGCAGACCGAGCCGATCACGCTGTCCCGCGCGCGCCCGATCCCCAGGGCGCCGATCACGACCAGGTCGTGCTGTGAGCCGACCAGATCCTTGAGGATCTCGATGTGATGCTTCCCGTCCATCATCCGCGGCTCGAACTCGAGGCTCGACTCTCGGCAGAGGCGCGACATGCCATCGAGATAGCTGTCGGAGATGAGCTTGAGGCCCATCGTGATGAGGCTGTCGTGGATCTTCCGCTGGCGCTCGAGCTCCACCTCATCGATGTACTCCTCGGGCAGGGTGTACTCCATCTGCCTGAAGCGATAGTCGTGCAGCTTTGCCGCGTAGACATGGCAGCCGACCAGCTTCGCGGAGAACGCTTTGCCCAGCGCGAGCGAGCAGGCGACCGCGCGGTTGGAGTGGTCTGAGTTATCGACGGGAACGTAGATGCTCTTGTACATGGGATTCTCCGGATAGCCGACGGATCACGCTCTCGTGGATGACGGTTGTCTCCGCCGCACCCAGCCAATCACGACGAGCTCGATCGCGAGAATGAGCAGCGCCGTCTTCAGCATCGGGCCGACGGCCGAGGGTACCACTGCTGGCTCGACGTAGAGGGAGTACCAGATCGTGAGACCTCGCCTGTTGCCACGCTCGCGCGAGAACCCGTCCCAGACCGAGAAGGCGACCGGCATGAACTCTCCGGGCGAGAACGGGGCGCCCGAGGTTGGGCGCAAGGGCCGCTTGAAGATGACCGACCATTCTCCCTGGTCGTAGCTCGCGACACCCGTGAGATCGCCCGTGGCGTTCGCGCGCAATGTCGGCGCTTCCTTTGCCGGTGAACTGAAGCGGATCGGGCCGCGCCAGATCGAAGAACCAGAGATCCACCGAATTCTCGGCGTCGCCGAAGATGAAGTAGGGCTTGCGGGCGCCCGTCGGCGCCTGCGACGGAATCTGGATCGAGACGGCGTCTGAGAACTCGGATGGCTGGCCGGCTGGCGCCGTTTCCGCCTCGGCAAAGGGGTCCTTCGCCTGCCCGGCCGGAGCCGGCGCGACTTCCGCGTCGCCAAATACGTTCCCCTTCGCGCCGGCGCTCGCGCCCTCGCCCGGGGGTGCGACTGCCGCTTCCTCCTCCTCCTCCCGCGGCACCGGGAGCGACGGCCCGTTCTTCCCCGTCTTCTGCGCGCTCATGTCGTGCCATCGAACGAGCAGGGCGATGGAGTCCGCATCGTAAATTGCCTGAACGGTGACGCTCGTCGCGGGCGGATGGAACGCGCGTCCGGGCTCCATGATCTGCCCGACGATCGGAAAGTGGGCCACAGGAGCGGAGCCGAAGCTCGCGGCCCCCTTGGCAAGATCGATGGGAGTCTGGACGTGCTTGGCGACGACGAGGTTGGAATAGGCAGGCCCGTTGCTCCCCGAGAGAGAGACGATGAAATCTGTGATGGCCCATCGCTGCTCGGGCGTGAGGGCTTCGAGGAACGACGGCATCGGCGTGCCGTTGAGCCCCGTGCTCATCGTCCGGAAGATATCCTCGCGGGACGACCCTCCCCGCAGAGTCCAACTCTGCGCGAGGTCCGCCGGGCGTATCGGATATCCCCAGTCGTCGACCAGGGTTGGCGCCGAAGGTCCGTCGCCCCGACCGAGCGTGCCGTGGCACTTGACGCAGCCGTTCTCCTCGTAGAGCTTCTTCCCGAGCTCGATTGACTCCTTCGTCGCTGTCGGCGCGCTCGGAAGCGGAACGGGCTTGGGGGCATTCTCGGGGTTCGTGAAGTCGGGGGAGAAGGTCGTAATGAAGTGCGCGAGATCCGACACTTCCTGGTCGGCGAAGTTGGGCCAGGCCGGCATCGAGGTGTAGGGCATGCCGCGCCTGATGATGTTGACGAGGTCCTGATGGGTCGGAAGCGCTCCGTTGGGAGTCGTCCGCACCTTGAACTTGCCCGTCGTGAAGTTGCGCGGCCGGGGGCGCAGATGCGGGGCAGCATATCCTTCACCGTCCCCCTTCTCGCCGTGGCACTGCGAACAGTACTTGAGATAGAGCTTCTTGCCCGACTCCCGCTGCGCCTCGGTCCCGACGTCCTGAGCCGCCGCGCGCACCGATCCCGTCGGCGCCGCACACAACCACAACGACACGATCAACACAGCGAGACACACGCGCGACAGGCGAGCGATCATTTCTTCTCGGCCTCCTCCTTGGCGCGAGGCCTCGTGCCCGTGTAGTCGTAGAGAAAGAGGATCGCATCCCAGATCTCTTCTTCCTTCAGGAACTTCTCCCACGCGGGCATCGCCGAGGCCCACGGACCCCCTTCCTCGGGAAGGCCCGGGCCCCCCTTGGAAATCCGCCAGAACAGAAACGTCTCGCGAAGCATCGGGATCGTCCCCGGGTCGGCGAAGTTGGTCGGGATCGGGTCCAGCCCGTGCACGAACATGCCGTTGCCGGACAGGTTGTCTCCGTGGCAGAAGACGCAGTTCTGATAGAAGACCCGGCGCCCGTTCTCGACGTGCTTGCGGAACTCTGCCGGATTCGACGTCTCGAGCTCCCGGAAGGGGTTCTCTCCGTCGAGATCAATCTTCTTGTCGTGAACCGTGATCTCGGGAGGCGACGCAGGATGGACCGTTCGCGAGAAGAGGGGAGGCTCGAGGGGGACGTTCATCTGGACGTAGACGTTCGCGGCCGCGAGCGCCGGGATGGCGACGACCGCCGCGGCCAGGAGCGCTGCATACCGCTTCTCCGTCATCAACCGGATGAGCGGGCGGGAGACTTCTTCGCGGCGCTCCTGGCTGGAGGACACGTACGCCAGGATCCCAAGCGAAATGATTCCCATGTAGAGCGAGACGACGGAGGCGGGAATCGGGGCCGTGAATCCGAATCGGAGGAGGACGTAGAGCCCCACCCACCAGGCGCCGGCCCACATCAGCAGATTGGCCCGGCGGAAGCGAAGGAGCCCGAAGACGGCGAGTACGGCGATGAGAACGGGGATCTTCATTGCAGCGCACCCTTCATTGCTTAGCCTTCATTGCTTAGCCTTCATGCTTAGCCTTCATTGGCTTAGCCTTCATTGCTTAGCCTTGGGGGCCGAGGCGGGTCCGCCCGCGGGCGCCGGCACCGCGCCCGGTGCCGCCGTGCCGCTGTTGTAGTGGTGTTTCGTCTGCAGCGTGACGGTCGGCGTGCCGCCAAGAGTCTGGAGGGCCGCGATCACGCAGAGGATCTCCTGATCGGTGAGCGAGAACGGAGGCTGGTTCATAGGGGGCATCGCCGGGGGGAATCCTTCGACGACGTAGGCGGTCGGCTCGTACAACGTCTGGGCGAAGTACTCGACATCGCTCATGCCCGGGACGCGGCTCTTCGCGCGGACAGCCACCCCCGCGAGGTCGGGGAATCGAAGTGCCCCCGTCTTGCCGATCGTGTGGCAGGTCAAGCAGACGCCCTTGCCCTCCATGATCTGGCGGCCAACCTTGACCATGTCGGCCGTGCTCATGTCGCCTCCCAGCTTGGTCTCCTCAGGAGGCTGAACTTCCTTCTGAGGCACCATCTGGCCGACATAGCGCATAGAACCCGGTCGTCGCGAGGACGAGAGCGCCGATTCGGAGAGAGTGCGGGATCGTCATTTGCATCGGGGGACTTCGTCCCCGAACCCCCTTACACGCTTCCGCCTCGCTAAAGCTACGGCGAGACCTCGCCGAAGCCCCTGGCGCGCTCGCGGACCCCAACCGCTCCGCTCGCGTGGCTCGCTTGCTGCGCTCGCTCGCGGCAGAATCTATTCACAACGTTTCCGCCTTCGCTTCATGCGCTGCGGCGAGGCCTTGGCGGCGTCGCTTGGAAGCGCGCTCGAAATCAGGCCGGTCGTGCAGGCTCGCGAGCCAGAACACGAGGCCGATCAGGAGGAAGAACAGGAGCACCGTCACCGAGACGATTTTCGTCGCGAAGCCAAGGGTAGGCGTGAACGCGTCGACCGAATTGTCCCGAATGATGCCGTAGACATGCCAGTGCTGGCGGAGACCGGAGCGAACGTAGCCCATGAGCCCCATGAGCCAGGTGAAGGTGACCGCGATGAAGATCAGCACGTACTGCGAGATCGCCGGGATCTTTCCCCAGCGTACTTCGGCCGTCTTCGCCCCGCGGTAGAGAAAGACGTCGATGGCGGTGATCGACACCATCGCGAAAAGGACCGAGAGGACCTGTGGCACCGAGAGCCGTATCCGGACCGTCGCCTCCACGAAGTACCCGTAGACGCCGAGGAAGATGACGAAGACCGCGACGGCCGCGAAGATCGTCAACTGGACCGCATGGCCCGTCTTCGCCCACGCCACCGACGCGACTTTTCCAGTGCGGCGGTAGAGGAGGAAGCTCATGAAGGTCGTGAGGATCAGGATGTTCACGGCGGTGTTCTTCGCGGACATGACACCGAGGAAGCCCAGCACCGGGTGCGCCGATCCTCCCATCGCCCGGATCTCGGAGACCGTCGCGATGATCGACCGGGGCGTCGCCCAGACCATGAAGCAGAGCACGATCGCCATGAGCAGGTACTTGATGACCTTCTGGATCGGCTGCTTCCCCTCGACCCGTCCCATGCCGAGCCAAAGGTAGTAGTTGGCCCCGAGGAAGAGGTTCCCGATCAGGACCGCCTGAATGATGAAGAGCCACGAGAAGGCCCCGCCCATCATCGTGAGCCCGAGCGTCTGCGAGTAGGCGTAGATCTCCTTCGCGAGCCAGTAGCCGGCGAACGGCAGCGGGAGGAAGGCGCTGATCGCGACGAAGTTGCCGATGTATCCCATCCAGTCGTAGTGCGCGCGTTCCTCGTCGGTTGTCGCGTGGAGGAACTTGAAGGCCGCGTAAGCGGCGGCAACCGATCCGCCGAAGGCGACGTTCGCGATGACCCGATGGACGTTGATCGGCATCCAGGTGTAGTTGTAGATCGCGTCCGTGAGGGAGAGGAGTGCTCCGCTCGTCGAGACGCCCTTCGGAGACATCATGAACGTGAGCCAGGAATTGGCGATCAACATGATGCCCGTGCCGACCACGTTCAGGCCGAGCCCCAGGCCGAGATGCACCAGGGGATGGAACTTCCCCCAGCCGTAATAGTAGGTGTAGAGGAAGAAGGCTTCGAAGAAGAAGAGCAGGACGTACGGGAGGAAGGTGGGAGAGAACACGCTCATCAGGTAGTTCGTGAACTTCGGATACAGAATGATGAGCATGAACGTCAGGGCCGCTCCGAAGGTCGCCGTCAGTGAGAAGGAGACGGAGAGGAGCTTCGTGAACTCGTGCGCGAGCCGGTCGTATCGCAGGTCTCCGGTCTTGTAACCGATCGCCTCGACGATGAACGCGAAAATCGGGACGGCAAGGACGAACGCCGCGAACAGCAGGTGAAGCTGCGCGACCATCCATATGGCCACGCGGCTTCCGACGAGGGGAAACGTCCGGTACGCCACCTCCTCGTAGGGCTTGTCCTGGGCCTGTTTGGCCGCGGCGGACGCCTCGGCCTGTCCCGCGGCTGGGGGCGTCTGGCCCACGGTCGCGGAAGCGGCCTGGTAAGGCTCCTTGTACTCGCGGGCCATCAGCGACGAGGCCATCTTGACCGTCCCCGCGAACATCACCAGTACGGCGACGGGACCGAGAAGGACCAGCAGTTTACGGTTCATCAGGGCGCTTCCCTCATCTGATGCCCGAGGCGCTCGCCAACCGCTTGCGCTCGAGGCCCGACTGTATGCCGGAGGGATCGGCCACCGGTACGCGGACGGCCGTCTTCACGGGCAAGGGAGCGGATGGACAGTTCTCCACCATCCACATGACCATGGACGAGGCGCTCCTCAAGCGCGGCCGCCAGCGGTTTGTGATCTGACTGCCAGCCTTGCCACGACGCTCGGGGGGACGCCAAGGGGATCTTCTTTGCTCGGATTGATCTGAATGGATGGGCGGCTCGACGTGGAGCGGCGCGCGCAACCCGGCAGGGCGACAACGGACGTGAGAGCGAGAGTGCCTGGCACGCGATGTCGGCAGACGGCCATACTCCAGCGCGCTGGAGGACCGTCGCACATGCCGCGAGTCCGCGATGGATCCGTGATGCCACATCCACGCCCCCAAAGAGTTTGTCGCAGGGGAACGAGCGAATCCCGTCGATTGAGGCCGCGATCTTATCCACGAACCGGTACGAGGGTCAAGCGCGCCGCGCCACACTGTCGGCGAGACGAGCAGCGTTCGATGATTCAACGCTGGCGTGGTGCAACGATTCGTCGACGACAGTCACCAGCGCTGTGCCAGAAGCTTGGCGGGAATCGGAGAGGTGAATCGCGGGTGGCGTCACTGCAACCATCTATTCGGCGTCCCATCGCGTGAGACGAGCTTCGATGTCCATGCCCGGCGGAATGCACCAACCGGATCGGAAAGTGTGCAGCCACACGTTCCGCAATCGCCAGCAGTCGCATCCGATCGCTCCCCGGCAATCATCCTCGCTCGCGAACCGCCACCGACATCGTGGTCTGAACCACGGCGATCACGACGGCGATGTGCCGCGCGTGGCGTCCGGGATGCACCCGCTATCTGAGCCTCGTGAACCCCTGTAAACCCATTCACCGTTAGAATCCCGCCACTCGCCGCATTGTTCTGACCCTTCTAGTGGTTCCGATCGTAGAAATGACTATACTGAACGGTGAAGGTTCGTATAATTTTCGCTGGCTTGCGTCTGTGATAGCCTTCAGCGCTTTCCACCTTATCCAGAGTGGTTCGTGGCGACCCTAAAAGACGAACTGGCTTCTCTCAAAATCGACCACGACGCCAGGGCCGGAGGCGGCCGGCGCGGCGGGCTCATTGCCGGGATCGCGATTGTGCTGATCGCGGTGGCGGCCGGCGGCTGGTTCTGGACGCGAGGCGCCCAGGCCGCCACGGTCAAGATCGCGGCCGTAACCGCGGCCGCTGGAGGCGGAGCGTCGCCGGGAGCGGTCCTGAATGCGTCTGGCTACGTCACGGCACGTCGGCGGGCCACGGTCTCGTCGAAGGTGACGGGCAAGGTCCTCGAGGTGTTCGTCGAGGAAGGCAAGGCCGTCAAGAAGGGTCAGATCCTCGCCAGGCTGGACGATTCGCAGGTACGCGCGGCTCTGGCCGTCGCGCAGGCTCAACTGAGCACGGCGCGCGGCGCTGCCGCTGAAGATGAAGCGCGCCTCCGCGAGGCGGAGCGACAGGTACAACCGGCTGAGTCAATTGGTGCAGGAAAAAGTCGTCGGGCGCGCGGAAGTGGACACGGCGCAGTCGCAGGTCGAGTCGCTCAAGGCGCGGATCGCGCTCGCCCGGCAGCAGGTCGAGGTCGCGCAATCGCAGGTGGCCGCGCTCGAGGTCGACCTCGCCGACATGGTGGTGCGCGCGCCGTTCGACGGGGTGGCCATCTCGAAGGACGCGCAGCCGGGCGAGATGATCTCGCCGGTGTCGGCTGGCGGCGGCTTCACGCGCACGGGCATCTGCACGATCGTCGACATGTCGTCGCTCGAGATCGAAGTGGACGTCAGCGAGAGCTACATCAACCGCGTCAAGCCAAGTCAGCCGGTCGAGGCCATCCTCGATGCGTATCCCGACTGGCGGATTCCGGCGCACGTCATCACGACGGTGCCTACCGCCGATCGGCAGAAGGCGACGGTGCGCGTGCGGATCGGGTTCGAGGCACTCGAGCCGAGGATTCTGCCGGACATGGGCGTCAAAGTATCGTTCTTCAACGAAAAACAGGCCGAGACGGCCGACGCGCCGGCCGGGCCGCGTTTGCTCGTGCCCAAGGGGGCAGTGCGCACCGACGCGGGCCAGACGATCGTGTTCGTGGTTCACGACGATCGCGCCGAGCGCCGCGCGGTCAAGGCCGGGGCAAGCGAAGGCGAGCAGATCGAAATCATCTCGGGGCTGAATGCCGGCGAGCGCATCGTGGTCGACGGCGTCGGCACGCTCGACCGACGGCGCGCGCGTCAAGGAACGGTAGAAGCTTTCTCACGAGCAGAGCGAACGAGCGGCAGCGAGCGAGCCTGGCGAGCGGCGCGGGGCGTGGGGCCCCCGCGAGCGAGCCAGTCGGGGAGTCCGAGGGGCGCAGCCCCTCGGATAAGATCTAGGAGTCCGAATGGAAACGCTGGTCAAGGTCCGCGACTTGCACAAGGTCTACTATCGGGGCAGCGAGCAGATCGACGTGCTCCAGGGAATTACGCTCGACATTCCGTCGGGTGACTTTCTTGCGCTGATGGGTCCTTCTGGTTCCGGAAAGACGACGCTGCTCAACCTGATCGGCGGCTGGATACACCGACCAAGGGCTCGATCGAAGTGGCCGGCGATCGCATCGACACGTTGTCGGGTGGCAAGCTGGCATCCTGGCGCGCCGTCATATCGGGTTCGTCTTCCAGATGTACAACCTGCTGCCCGGTGCTGACCGTGGCCCGCAATGTCGAGCTTCCGCTCCTGCTGACGCAAGCTCTGGCGCCGCCGATCGGAAGAAGCGGGTGGCAGACGGCGTTGTCGGTTGTCGGCCTCGGCGAGCGCGCCGACCACTATCCGCGGCAGCTGTCGGGCGGTCAGGAGCAGCGCGTCGGCATCGCGCGCGCGATCGTCACCGACCCGACGCTCCTCCTCTGCGACGAGCCGACCGGCGATCTCGATCGCAAGTCCGGCGACGAGAGTCTCAACCTGCTGCAGACGCTCAACCGCGATTACAACAAGACGATCGTGATGGTCACACACGACCCGCACGCCGCCGAGCGCGCGCGGCGGACGCTGCACCTCGAGAAAGGCCTCCTCGTCGAGGAAACGGTGAACGCATGAAGTTCCTGCCGATGGTGTGGCGCAACCTGATGCGCCGGAAGATCCGCACGTTCTTCACCGTGATGTCGATTCTGGTCGGCGTTCGTCCTCTTCGGCGTGCTGATGGCGATCGCGCGGCGTTCAGTTACGGCGTCGACGTCGGCAGGCGCCGACCGCCTGATGGTGATCCACAAGGTGATCGATCATCCAGCCGCTGCCGCAGAGCTATGGTGCCCGTATCCGCACTCGACCGACGGCGTCAAGGAAGTGACCTACTCCAACTGGTTCGGCGGCTACTTTCAGGAGACGCGGAACACCATCCAGAGCATGGCGGTCGAACCGGAAAGCTGGCTGCGCATGTATCCGGAGTTCGAGGTGCCGGACGATCAGAAGAATGCCTGGTTCAAGGACCGGAGCGGAGCCGTGGTCGGCGCCGACCTGGCGAAGCGCTTCGGGTGGAAGGTCGGCGATCGCATCCCCATCATCTCGCCCATCTATCGCAAGCCCGGCGGCGCCCCGTGGGATTTCGTGATCGACGGCATCTATAACTCGGGCAAGCAGGGCGTCGACAAGACGCAGCTCTTCTTCCACTATGCGTATCTGAACGAGACGTTCCGCGGAACCGGCTTCATGAGCGACCAGGTCGGCTGGTACATCCTCAAGGTGGCCGACCCGTCGACGGCCGATCAGCTGGCCAAGCGCATCGACGCGATGTTCGCCAATTCGCAGGCGGAAACGAAGACCGCAACCGAGAAGTCGTTCGTTTCGGATTTCGCGAAACAGATTGGCGATATCGGGTCGATCATGATGGCCATCACCGGCATCGTCATGTTCTTCATCCTCTTCGTCGCCGGGAATGCCATGGCGCAGTCGGTGCGGGAGCGAATCAACGAGCTCGGCGTGCTCAAGACGCTGGGGTTCGGCGATGGCCGCATCCTGTCTCTCGTGCTGCTCGAGTCGTGTTCCATCGCCGTTGTCGGCGGTGGCCTCGGGCTGCTGCTGTCGTGGACGGCGATCACCATTGGCGGGCGATCCCACGGGCGGCCTCCTGCCGATCTTCCATTTCCCGCCGCGCGATCTCATCCTCGGCACGGCGCTCGTAGCCCTCCTCGGCGTCGGAACGGGCCTGCTGCCGGCGCTTCAGGCCAGCCGCATGAAGATCGTCGACGCCTTGCGCCGGAACTGATTGGACTCCTGACATGAACTGGCTGTCGCAAACCGTCGCCGTCACCGGCGTGACCCTGCGCTCGATCTCGCAGCGCCTGGGCTCCTCCATCGTTGCGATCATCGGCATTGCCGGCGTCGTCATCGTCTTCACGGCGGTGCTGTCGATTGCCGAGGGCTTCCGCAAGGCGATGCAAGGCACCGGGGATCCGCAGACCGTCATCGTCCTGCGCTCGGGGAGCGACACCGAGATGACGAGCGGGTTCGGGGGCGAGGAGACTCGGCTCATCGCTGAAACGGCGGGCATCGAGCAGGGGCCGGACGGCGTGCACGCGTCACCGGAGCTCTTCGTGATCGTGGGACATCCGCTCAAGCGCAGCGGCACCGACGCCAACGTTCCGCTACGCGGCGTGACGCTGGCCGCGCTGCAGGTCCGGCCGACACTCAAGATCGTCGAAGGCCGGATGTTTCAGCCCGGCACGAACGAGATCGTCGTCGGCAAGGCGGCGTCGCGACAGTTCGTCGGGCTCACGGTCGGGACCTCGGTGCGCTGGGGCGAGAGCACGTGGCAGGTCGTCGGCATCTTCGACGCCAACGGGAGCGTCGCCGAGTCCGAGATCTGGTGCGACGCCAAGGTGCTGCAGCCAGCCTATCGGCGCGGCAACTCGTACCAGTCGGTGTACGTCAGGCTGGCGTCAGTGGATGGCTTTCAGGCGTTCAAGGATGCGCTGACGACGAACCCGAGGCTGCAGGTGGCGGTCATCCGCGAGCCCGACTACTTCTCGCAGCAGTCCGAGATTCTGCAGACCGTCATCCGTTCGATCGGTTTCGGCATTGCGATCCTCATGGCGTTCGGGGCAGTGTTTGGCGCCTTGAACACGATGTACTCGGCCGTCGCGAGCCGGACCCGCGAGATCGCGACGTTCCGGGCGCTCGGCTTCGGCCGCAGCCCTGTCGTCGTGTCCGTCCTGGTCGAAGCCGTGCTGCTGAGCATCATCGGCGGCCTGATTGGCGGCGGGCTGGCGTGGATTGCGTTCGACGGCTATCAGACCGCGACGATGAACTGGCAATCGTTCAGCCAGGTCGCGTTCGCGTTCGCCGTCACGCCAACGCTGCTCGGGCTCGGCATGCTCTTCGCCGTGATCATGGGACTCATCGGCGGCTTCTTCCCCGCCGTCCGCGCCGCCCGTCTGCCGGTCGTCACCGCACTGCGGCAACTTTAGAGGCGGGGACACTCAAACGGGACACTCAAGGTTGAGTGTCCCCGCCGTCCGTAAGTCACTGTGTTTCGAAACCGAGCTGACGGCAGGCCACTCAGAGAGCCCTGGATCTGGGTAGACCAGACCCAAAGTACGCAGAGACTGACTCGCGCGGCACGCCTCTGTCTCAGTTCAGGCCGGCTTGACTGTCCCTCTTGACTGTCCCCTTTGACTGTCCCGGTTGAGTGTCCCCGCCTCTATCTCAGCGCAGCGAACAGCTCAGCGTTGTCGGGCTGCTGAGGGATGTCGTAGACCTTGGCCCACGCGATCTTGCCGGACTTGTCGACGATGAAGATGGCGCGCTCGGAGATGCCGTCCTTGGCGCGATAGACGCCGTACTTCTGCGCGACTTCACCGTGTGGATGAAAATCGCTCAGCAGGTCGAATGAGATCGCGCCGAGCGACTGCGCCCAGGCTGACTTGGCGGGCTGGGCGTCGATGCTGATCCCGAGCACGGCGGCGTTGGCCGCGTCGAACCGGCTCAGGTCCGCCTGGTACCCGCACATCTGCGCCGCGCACACCGGCGTGAACGCCAGTGGATGAAACGCCACGACGACCTGCCGCTTGCCGCGGAAGTCCGACAGCTTCACGGAGCCACCGCGATGGCTCCGCAGCTCGAAATCCGGGGCCTCGTCTCCAACCTTCAACGCCATCCGATTGACCTCCTCATTCTTGATACCTGTTTTCTGCGCTTCGTCCTGTTGCTCTCGTCGCTACTTCTGCAATGTGTCCACGGCCGTGACCCTGGCGATCTGCCACTCGCCCCCGACCCGGCGCATGCCGATCGTGAACTCGCGCGCATCGAGCGTTTGCTCGCCAGTCGTGATGTTGCGGCGGATGAACTCGGCGGTCAGGTGGACGTCGGCCGTCTCTCCACCCGGTCCCATCGCCACGCCAACGTCCTCGAACTTCACTTGGAACGCCGCCGTGCGCGGCTGGAGACGCTCCGCCATGCCGATCACGGTGTCCCGTCCGTGAATCGGCGCCGCGCCCCTGCCTAGATCGACGTCGACATCTTCGGCGAAGAACGCGCCGAGCTGGACGCTGCGCGCCTCCGGTCCCAGGCCGTCTACCGTGCTCCTATTGACCATGTCCGCGAGCGCCTGCAGCCGCGTCCGCACTGGCGCCCCATCATCGGCCGGGCTGAGCAGGAACCATGCGCCAACCGCGAGCCCCACCACGGCCAGGACGATGGCCGCGATGCGCTGCATCAGAACACGACCTTGCCGAGGATCTTGTCCGAGGGTGTGCGGCCGAAGTCGGAGACGCCGCGATTGTCGCCGATCACGAAGTACTCACGCGGGCCGAGCGTCACTTCGTCGAGCTCCCACGACCGCTGGTGGCGTACATAGGGCTCGGGGAGCGCCGTGCCGTTGATCCGAACTTCTCCACGCGCGACCGCGACGCGTTCGCCGGGAAGCCCGATAATCCGCTTGATGTAGACCACGTGTGGGCCGGCCATCTGAATGGCCACCACATCGCCGCGGGCTGGCCCGCTGGCTCCGTAAGCCAGCCGGTTGACGAAATGCAGCTTGTCGGGCGCGTAGGTGGGCAGCATGCTGCCGCCTTCCGTGCGAATCGGAATCAACACCCACCTGAAGGTGATGAAGCTGATGGCCGCCAGCACGAGCACCCGCACGGCCGTGCGACGTGGATTCTGTCCAAAGACGAATCGCCGGATGACGCTCAAGGCTCTAGTTGACCGTATCTCCTGGATTCGGGACCGTCCGTGCCGTTGTCGCGGCCGGCAGATCACGGTCGACCACCTGACTTGGTAGGACCTGCTTCAGCGGATACAGGCCACTAGAGAGTATACGGCCTCATCCGAGCCTGGACCGCCAGTACCTGGCGAGCCCCTGCCAGGAGTAGTCCAGGCGTCCGGCGCGTGCATATTGCTCAGCTTCACCTTCACCCACGGTCCTGCGAATGTCCTGACGGCCTTCCTCCACGAACCGGCGCTCGCGTTCCGCCTCGTCGATCGACGAGTCCGCTAGAAGCCGGCGCACGAGCACGCTCCAGGCGTCCAGGCGTTCGAACAATTCCTGGAAGTGCGTGCGGGCGCCGCGAAATGGTCCGAAGTGGGTGAGGAAGAGCGTGTCCGGCTCCCACGCCAGGATGCGGTCGGCGCTGACGCGCCAGGCCTCGAGATCGATATCGGGAGGGGGCGTCGGAGGCATGATGTAGGACCCGTCGCCGCGCCTGATACCGGCCGTGTCGCCGACGAACGCGACGCCGCTCGATCGATCGAAGAACGTGACGTGATGAGAGGCGTGGCCGGGCGTCTGCGCCACGTCGAGCTCCCGTCCGGCGGCCAACAGCCGCTCATCTCCGTACAACGCCTTCACGGACGCCGCCGGCACGGGCAGCACGGCACCCCACAAGCGGTCCATGTCCTGACCGTAGAGCCGCGTGGCGCTGGCCATCAGCTTCGACGGATCGATCAGGTGCCGCGCACCACGCTCGTGAACGAACACTTCGATATCGGGGTTCGCTTTCAGGAGGGACCCCGTCGCCCCCGCATGGTCGAGGTGGATGTGCGTGAGCAGGATCTGACGCACGTCGCGAACCGCTATCCCCTGCGCGCCGAGTGACTTGATGAGCGCGTCCAGCGTGCTCGAGGGACCGGGGTCGACAAGCGCCACGTCGGAGCTCTTCAACACCGCTGTGGCAATGATGCCCGGGCGTCCGAGAAAATTCAGATCGATGTAGTCCATGCCGCCTGCAAGAACGCTCATATATGTGCAATCGCAAAATGCCGATTCTATGGTAACCCTGTTAAGATCATGGGGATAGGCATGGGCGACAATGAACGCCAGACTGACGGCCAGCTGCTCGAGCGAACCCGGCACGAGACGAAAAAGCCGGAGCTCTTCAAGGTGCTCCTGCTGAACGACGACTACACCACGATGGAGTTCGTAGTCGAGATTCTCGAAAACGTGTTCCACAAGCAGCCGGCCGAGGCGTATCGAATCATGATGGCCGTCCACATCCAGGGCAAAGGCCTCTGCGGCGTGTATCCGCACGAGGTGGCCGAGACGAAAGTGGCGACGGTGATCGATCTCGCGCGCGAGCGCGGGTTCCCGCTGTTGGCAGCCATGGAACCTGAATGAACTTACGGTGGTAATTTTGAATGCTGAGTGCTGAATGCTGAGTTGAATTTCAAAGGCCGTTTACTTGCGCACTTCGAAATTCGGTTCAAAACTTGACCGTTCGAGATCTTCAGAATTCCATTCCACATTCAGCATTCAGCATTCAGCATTACTAAAAGGTCACAGTGTTTAGTCCAGCTTTAGAGATCGTCCTGACCGTCGCTTACCGCGAAGCGACTGCGCGGCGTCACACGCACTTGACGCTCGAGCATCTCCTGTACGCCCTGGCGCACGACCCTGACGGCGAGCGGATCCTCTCGGCCTGCGGCGCCGACATGCCGCAGCTCCGGCGCGATCTCGACAAGTACCTGCAGGACTCGGTCGAGCAGTTCGCGCGCGGCCAGCAGAAGGAGCCGGAACAGACGCTGGCGTTCCGCCGCGTGCTGCAGACGGCGGTGCTCCACGTGCAGAGCGCCGGACGTCAGGAAGTGCAGTCGGGCGACGTCATCGCGGCGACGCTGCAACAGAACCGGTCGCACGCCGCGCAGCTGCTGGCCGGGCAGGGCATCACCCGGCTCGACGTGCTCGAATACATCACGCACGGCAAGACCAAGGTGCCGCCGGCGGCGCCTGGCGGACCGGACACCGGCGAGTCCGCGGCTGACGCCGAGGCTGGCGGTGGCGACCGCGGCAGCGCGACGGCGCGCGATCCGCTGGCCGCCTATGCCACGGACCTGACGGCCCGCGCCCGGGCCGGCGAGCTCGATCCGCTCATCGGCCGGACCGACGAGCTCCAGCGCACGATGGAAATCCTCTGCCGGCGGCGCAAGAACAACCCGGTGTTCGTCGGCGACGCGGGCGTCGGCAAGACGGCGCTCGCCGAAGGCCTCGCCACTCGACTGCTCGACGAAGATGTCCCGGATCTGCTCGAGGGCGCCGAAGTCTTCTCGCTCGACACTGGCGCGCTTCTCGCGGGCACGCGGTTCCGCGGCGACTTCGAGGAGCGCTTCAAGGCCGTCATCCATGCGCTCCTGAAGCGCCCGATGCCGATCCTCTTCATCGACGAGATTCACTCCACTGTCGGCGCCGGCGCGACGACCGGCGGGACGATGGACCTCGCGACGCTCATCAAACCGATCCTGACGACCGGCCAGCTGCGCCTGGTCGGCTCGACGACGCACGAAGAGTTCAAGCACATCGAAAAGGACCGCGCCCTCGCGCGGCGGCTGCAGAAGATCGTCATCGACGAGCCGTCGATCCAAGAGACCGTCAAGATCCTGCAGGGGCTGCGCACGCGCTACGAAGGGCACCATCGCGTCCGCTACGCGGAAGATGCCATCGAAGCGGCAGCCAAGCTCGCCGCGCGCCACCTGCGCGACTACAAACTCCCCGATAGCGCCATCGACGTGCTCGACGAAGCTGGGGCGAAGATCCGGATGAAGCGCAGCATGGATCCGGATCGGGCGCCGGTCACTAACCCCGCGACGCCGGCTGAGCCAATCGAGATCACCGCGGTGAACATCGAGGAAGTCGTGGCGCGGATGGCGCGGATTCCGGCCAAGCAGGCCTCTTCCTCCGACCGCGATCGCCTGCGGTCGCTCGAGGAGTCGCTCGGCCGCGTGGTCTTTGGGCAGGAAGAAGCGGTCGGAACCGTCGCGCGGGCCATCAAGCGCGCGCGGGCGGGGCTCGGACAGCCCGATCGTCCGGCGGGCTGCTTCCTCTTCACCGGCCCGACCGGCGTCGGCAAGACCGAGCTCGCCAAGCAGCTCGCGCTCCACCTCGGCAACGAGTTCCTGCGCTTCGACATGAGCGAGTACATGGAGAAGCACGCCGTCGCGCGGCTGATCGGCGCGCCGCCCGGCTACGTCGGGTTCGAGCAGGGGGGACTCCTGGTCGACGCCGTCCGGCAGCATCCGTATGCGGTAGTCCTTCTCGACGAGATCGAGAAGGCGCACGCGGATATCTTCAACATCCTGTTGCAGGTCATGGATCACGCGACGCTGACCGACAACAACGGCCGCAAGGCCGATTTCCGGCAGGTCGTCCTCATCATGACGTCGAACGCCGGCTCGCGCGAGATGAGCGCCGGCAGCATCGGGTTCTCGGAATCCGGCACCTCGGTCCACGTTCAGGACGTGCGGCAGAAAGCGTCGCAGCAGCGTTCGAAGCAGGCGATCGAGAAGGTCTTCAGCCCGGAGTTCCGCAACCGGCTCGACGCGATCGTGTCGTTCGGGCCGTTGACGCCGGGGGTCATGGAAACGATCGTCGAGAAGTTCATCCTGCAGCTCGAAGCGCAGCTCGCCGAGCGGCGCGTGGCAATCAACCTCGAGCCAGAAGCGAGGATGTGGCTGGCCGAGAAAGGCTTCGACCCCGTCTACGGCGCGCGGCCGCTCGCGCGCGTGATCCAGACCGAGGTCCGCGACCCGCTGACCGACGAAATCCTCTTCGGACGGCTCGAAGGCGGCGGGACGGTGACGATCACCATGAAGGACGGCAAGCTGGACTTCAAGTTCGAGGCCTCTGCCCCGCCCAAGACGCCGGTGACTGCGTAGCGCCTGCAGCCCGAGCGCGGCGCGCAGTCGACGCGCGACCCATCGACAAGCTCAGGGTCGCCCTGAGCGGAGTCGAAGGGCGAGAGCGAGCGGGGGTGGGCCGCCTCCGCCAAGGCTACGGCGAGCTACGCCGAAGCTCCGCGAAGGCGAGGCCCCGCGAGCGCTGAGAAATGCAGCCGAATCTCCAAGCAGCAACCATGTCACAGTCCGACAAAGAGCACGACATCCCCGTCAAAGTCGTCGACCGCCGCTGGTGGGCGAACACTGACGCCTCTGGCGCCTCGTCTGAGGGCGCGACGACGTCGCTCAAGCCGACCTACGTCGAGGAGCTCGAGCAGAAGGTCGCCGAGAAGGACAAGCAGATCCAGGAGTACCTGACGAAGTACCGCCAGGCATCGTCCGAGTTCGAGGAGATGCGCCTTCGCATGCGGCGGGAGATCACGAAAGACATCGAGCGGACGCGTCGCGAGATCCTCTCGGAGCTCCTCGAGGTCGTCGACAATCTCGAGCGCGCGCTGGACGCCGCGAAGCGGTCGCCGTCAGCCGACGCGCTCCTCCAGGGTGTCGAGATGGTGCGCCGCCAGTTCCTGAGCAAGCTCGAGGGGCTCGGCGTCAAGCCGATCGAATCGGGCGATGCACGCTTCGACCCCGCGCTTCACGAAGCAGTCAGCACCGTCCCGGCTACTTCACCCGATCAGGACGGCATGGTCGTCGGCGTCATCCGCCAAGGCTATCGGATTGGCGACGACGTGCTGCGGCCCGCGGTCGTCGCAGTGGCGAAGACGTAGGACGCCGGGCCGCGCGACACCGGAGCGCGCAACTTTAGTTGCGCGTCATCGTCAAGGACGCGGATCTAAAGATCCGCGCTCCACTGTCTATTCCTCTGACGCGGATCTGAAATCCGCGCTCCGGCTGTCTACTCCTGCCTCAGAACGACAATCGGATCAACCCCCGCTGCCCGTCGCGCGGGAATCAGGCTCGCAACGATCGCCGCGGTCCCGAGCAGGGCCACGATCGACCCGAGGACCACCGGGTCGGTGGGCTTCACCTCATACAACAGCGTTCCGAGCAGGCGCGACGCACCGATGGCCCCGGCGACACCGGCGACGAGCCCGCCGACGATGGGGACGAGCGAACGCAGGACGACCAACCTGATCACCTGAGCCCGGCGCGCACCGAGCGCGACGCGGATCCCGATCTCGCGTGTCCGTTGCGTCACCAGGTAGCTGACGACGCCGTAGACGCCGATGGCGGCGAGCAGCAGCGCAACGATGGAGAACAGTCCCAGCAGTTGCGTCGGGAACCGTCGGTTGCCCATTGAATCGGTGACGACCGTGTCCATCGAGCGAAGGCGCGACACCGGCATGTCGGGATCGAGCCGTCGCAGAGCGCGCTGTGCGGCGGCGGCAAGCGCCATCGGCTCGGCAGCGGTCTTCACCGTGACGGTCATCGACGGCCATGCCGCCTGGCTATACGGACGATAGAGCATGCGCGGCTTGACGGCATCGAGCCGGATCTGGCGCACGTCGGGGACCACGCCAACCACCGTCATCCACGGGTTGTCGCCGATCCGTATCCGCGCACCGACGGGATCCGATTCGCCCAGTAGAGGCTGGCCGTGGACTCGCTCACGACGGCGACGGGAAGCGACATCGTCGTGTCGGCTGGCGTGAAGTCACGGCCGCGGGCGATCGGGATCCCAAGCGATCCGAAGTACCCCGGACAAATCAGACGATACCTGGCGCCTGGACCGTTGTTCGGGTCCGGCGCGGGCTGCCCTTCGATCACGAATCCCCTGCCAGCGCCTGATCCTTCGAGCGGCAGCTGGCTGATCGCCCCCACCGTTCGCACGCCCGGCAGGCTTCCGACTTCGCGCTGCACGTCGTCGCAGAACGTGGTTCGGATGGGAGGGCCGTAGAAGTCCGGCTGCGGCAGCGCCACGCTGAGCAGCAGCACGTTGCGCGGATCGAGGCCCGGATCGACGCCCGCGAGCCGCGTCACGCTCTTGATCATGAGCCCGGCGGCCGCGAGCACCATAACCGCCAGCGCGATCTCGGTCCCGACGAGCGCCGTGCGGACGATGCTCGACCGCGAGGTCCCGCCGCGGTCCCCCACGGCCTTGAGCGCGCCGCCGGTATCGAGGCGGCCCGTGCCGAGGAGTGGCGCCAGGCTGAAGAGCACGCCGGTGAGGACCGTCACCGCGGCCGTAAAGAGGAGAACCGACGCATTCACGCTGATCGTGCCACTGCGGAACGGCGCGAAGGTGATGCTGCCTGGCAGCGATTGCGCGAGAGCTGTCGTCCCTCCCCAGGCGATCACGGCGCCGAGCACGCCGCCACCGGTCGCCAGCAGCATGCCCTCGGCGAGCAGCTGCAGCGCCAGCCGGCGTCGCGAGGCGCCGAGCGCGGTCCGGACGAGAAACTCCTTCTGCCGGGCGGCGGACTGCGCGAGGAGCAGGTTGGCGACGTTGACGCAGGCAATCAACAGCACGAACCCGACGGCGCCGAGCAGTGCCCTCAACGTCTGGTTGAGGGACTCGACGCCGAAGTCAGCCAGTGGTGTGATCGTCGCGCCGTGGCCTTCGTGCGTCTGTGCGTCGATGCGGCGGGCGAGCGCCTCGATCTCGTTGCGCGCGGCGTCGAACGGGAGGCCAGCCTTGAGCCGCCCGGCCGCCAGAAACGAGTGCGAGTCTCTGTCCGCGTCCGTCGCGTTGAACGCGATCGGCACCCAGACGTGGAAACGGTGATGAAGAAAACGGAAGTCTGGCGGCATGACGCCCACGACTTCGTGCGGCTCGCCGTTGACGCGAAGCGTCCTGCCGATGGCGCCGGGGTCGGCGCCGAAGCGGCGCCGCCAGAGCGCATCGGAGATGACTACGACGCGGTGGCCAGGCTCGTCCTCGGCGTCGGTGAACGTCCGTCCGAGCCGCGGCGCGACACCGAGCATCGGAAACGCGCTGGCGGAGACCCGCATGCCTGATACCTGTTCCGGTTCCTCGCCGCCAGAGATGTTGTAAGTCAAGTTCTCCCAGATGGCCACGCGCTCGAACGAGGTCGAGCCGTCGCGCCAATCCTTCCAGTTCGGACCAGACAGGATGTTGGTGTCCTGGCGATCGTCGAGGGCGGTCTCCCACAACATGACGAGCCGGCCGGGCTCAGGAAACGGCAGGGGCGCAAGCAGCACCGAGTGCACTACGCTGAAGATCGCCGTATTCGCTCCAATCCCCAGCGCCAGGGTCGTCACGGCGATGGCAGTGAAGCCGGGTCGAGCGGCGAGCAGTCGAAGGCCGTGCACGAGATCGCGTACGACGATCGACAGCAGGCTCATTCGACCTTGCACCACCGTCTCGGGCAGCGGTGGAACGCGCCGTGGTTTCGCCTGCCTCGCCGCACGGACAAGAGCGGGCAGATCGTGCAGCTCGGCCTCGACCGAGGCACGGCTCTCGTCCTCGCTCTTCCCCCTGGCGCGCGCCGCGCGGTAGGCCTGCTCGGCGTGCTGAGCCAGCTCGTCGACGAGGTCATGCGGCATCTGCCCAGGCCGGATGCCGGCGTCCAGCCCGCGTGCTCGAACGATCTCTTTCCAATCAGGCATGATCAATCCCCGCCACCCTCGAGAGCGCGACGATGAACTCCTGCCAGTGGCTGCGCTGGCTGGCAAGGACGCGCCGCCCTTCGGCTGTGATGCGATAGAAACGGCGCCGGCGCTGACCGGTCTTCTCCACCCACCGTCCCTGAATCAGCTTCCGTTTCTCGAGGCGGTACAACATCGGGTAGAGCGACGCGATGTGGAACTTCAAGACGCCGCCCGAGCGCTCCTCGATGAGCCTCCCGATCTCGTAGCCATGCCGCCCGCGGTCCTCAACGAGCGCGAGGACCAGCAGTTCGGCGCTGCCTTTTCTGATGTCACTGTCGGCCATATATGTGGCAACGATACATATGACGGAGACGGTGGTCAATGGGTTGGTTCAGGGTTCAAGGTTCAGGGTTCAGGGTTCAGGGGTTCGGGGCTCGGGGCTCGGGGTCGTCGGGGTTCTCCTGCGGGATTGTGAATCCCCACCGTCTGAACTCTTGACCCTGAACTTGAACCGTGAACCCTGAACCGAGTGTTAACATCTAGAAATGCCCATCTTCGAATATCACTGTCAGGACTGCGGGCGGGAGTTCGAGACCTTCGTGACTGGCGACCGCAAGCCGGCGTGCCCGGCGTGCCAGGGCGCGAACCTTGGCAAGCTGCTGTCGGCGCCGGGAATGGTCGGCGCCGGGGAGCGATCGAGCAACGACGCGGCCCAACCGTCGTTCGGCGGCTGCGGCGCCGGCGGTGCAGGGTGCGCTTGTCGGACGAACCAGAACTAGGCTCAAGGCTCAGGGCTCAGGTCAGGCTCAGGCAAGATCTTCGAAGAAGTACTCGAAGGGATTGCCTGAGCCCTGAGCCCTGACCCTTGAGCCCTGAGCCGTGCCCCCTGCCTGTGCTAGTCTTTCCCACCTATGTACTCACGCGAAGAAGTCAAAGCGATCACCGACAAGGTGATCGACATGGCGAAAGCCGACGGCGTCGAAGTGGATTTCAGCGGCGGCGAGCGATCGGCCACGCGGTTTGCGAACTCCAACATCACGGCGAACATGGTGCAGTACGACCGCAACCTGAGCGTCACGGTCTACGTCGGCACGCGCTCGGCGACGGCGTCGACGCGAGACTTCGACGATGCGTCGCTCAAGACGGCGGTCGAGGACGCGCAGAAGCGGGCGGGAGAGGCGCGTGAGAATCCCGAGGCGCTGCCGCTCATCGAGGGGCCGCAGGACTACGTGCAGGTCGACGCGGCGCTCCCGAGCGCGGTCAACTTCGGCCCGGCCGAGCGGGCGCGCATGGTCAAGCAGAGCCTCGACATCTGCCAGAGGAAGGGCGTCGTCGGGTCCGGCTACATCCCCAAGACCCACCAGACGACGTGCAGCGCGAACTCGAAGGGGCTCTTCGCCTATTACCAGTACGCCGAGGCGAGCTTCATCCTCACGTGCCGCACCAAGGACGGCGGCGGCTCCGGCTGGGCCGGATTGACGGGCATCAAGGACGTCAGCCTGATCAACGCGAGCGAGTTGACCGAGGTCGCATCAGACAAGGCACTCAAGAGCCAGAAGCCGCGGGCGATCGAGCCTGGTCGCTACACGACCATCCTCGAGCCGCGCGCCAACGCCAGGTTCCTCTCGCTGATGACCGGCCTCTTCAACGCCCGCACGGCGGAAGGCCCGGTCGGCAACTACTTCAGCGGGAAGCAGCCGGGGACGACGAAGGTCGGCGAGAAACTCTTCAGCGATGCCTTCACGCTCAAGACCGACATCGGCAACCCGGTCCTGCGGCAGACGCCGATCGGCGTCGACGGCATGGCCGCGCGGCCGGTGACCTGGATCGAGAAGGGCGTGCTCAAGACGCTGTCCTACGACCGCCTGTGGGCCAAGCGTCAGAAAAAGGACCCGTCGACGGCCGGCGTCAACCAGAGCCTGGTGATGGAAGGCTCGGACATGTCGGTCGAGCAGATGATCAAGACCACCAAACGTGGCCTGCTCGTCACCTTCTTCTGGTACATCCGCGCGGTCGACCCGCAGACGCTCCTCAACACCGGCATGACGCGCGACGGGTTGTTCCTGATCGAGAACGGCGAGATCGCCGGCCCGGTCCAGAACTTCCGCTGGAACATGTCGCCGCTCGTCGGCTACAACAACATCACGGCCGTCGGTAAGCCCGTCCCGATGCACACCGGGGAAGCGTACGATGGCCCCGGAACCGCGCTCGTGCCGCCGGTCCGGATCGAAGACTTCTTCATGACGTCAATTTCGCCGGCGGTATAGACAGGGACACGGCTCTCGGCTTTAGGCTTTAGGCTCTTGCCCAAACCTTCGACCAAGTAGTCCAAGGTTTTCCTAGAGCCAAAAGCCAAGAGCCGAGAGCCAATAAGGATCAGCAACCATGAAACGCAGAGACTTCGTCAAGACCGTCGCCCTGTCGGGCATGGCCGTCGCGGCCAGCGACCTCGTCGGTGACCTCATCGCGCAGACGCCGCAGGGCAAAGTCCTCGAGTCGAAGTTCAAGGGACTGTCTGATATCGCGCTCCTCGAGGCCAAGACTCAGGGGTGCACCTACGCGGATATCCGGTTCACGCGCAACACCAACAGCGGGGTCAACGCGACCGGTGGCAACCGTGAGTTCGACGACGTCGGCGGCGGATTCGGCGGACGCGGCGGTGGACGCGGAGGACGGGGTGGCGGACGCGGCGGCGGTGGCGGATTCGGGGGGTTCGGTGGCGGCGGCGCCGCGGGCCCGAGCGGCGCGGCGGGCTTCGGTGTCCGCGTGATACACAGCGGCGTCTGGGGCTTTGCGAGCAGCCCGATCGTCACCGAGGACGAGATCCGTCGCGTCACGCGTATGGCGACGGAAGTGGCCAAGGCCAGCGCGATCGCCAAGCGGATGGACGTCAAGCTCGCGCCGGTCCCCGCCTACACGCAGTACTGGGCCAGCCCGTTCCAGAAGGACCCGCGCACGGTTCCGCAGGATGACAAGCAGGCCTACGTCCAGAAGATAGTCGACGCCGTCCTCAAGACCAAGGAAGTCACCAACGTCAACGCGTCGGTGCAGCTCGAGCACGAGTGGAAGTACTTCGCGAGCTCCGAAGGGTCGTACATCGAGCAGGAAATCTTCACCACGACGCCGTCGTTCACCGTCACGGCGCGGAAAGACGGCCAGACGCGGTCGCGCACGTTCAGCGGCATCGCGATGACCGGCGGCTGGGAAGTCGCCGAAGCTTCGAAGATGCTCGAGAGTGCCGAGCGCATCGCGGCCGAGGCGGTCGAGTTCTGCACGGCAAAGCCAGTGGAGATGGGCGTCAAGGATCTCGTCCTCACGCCCTCGCACGCGATGCTGACCATTCACGAGATCGTCGCGCACGCCACCGAGCTCGATCGCATCCTCGGCTACGAAGCGAACTACGCCGGCACGAGCTTCGTCAAGCTGTCGGACGTCGGCAAGCTGAAGTACGGCTCGAAGCTGTTCAACGTCACCGCCGACAAGACCCGGCCGGGCGGCATCGGCACGATCGGTTACGACGATGACGGCGTGAAGACGCAAGAGTGGCCGATCGTCCGCGACGGCATCCTCGTCGGCCTGCAGACGAACCGCGAAATGGCGCACCTCATCGGCGAGAAGGAGAGCCGTGGCTGCACGCAGGCGAACTCCTGGCGCGACTATCCGTTCCTGCGCATGCCGAACGTGCACGTCGACCCGGGCCCGGCGGGATCGCCGACACCGGACGACATCATCGCGGACACGAAGGACGGCGTCCTCATCGACGGCCGCGGCAGCTACTCGATCGACCAGCAGCGCTACAACGGGCAGTTCGGCGGAAATGCGTTCTGGGAGATCAAGAACGGCAAGAAGACACGCATGGTGAGCAACGTCACCTACAACGCGATCACGACCGACTTCTGGGGAAACCTCGACGCGATCTCCGGGAAAGAGTCGTGGGAGATGCACGGCACCGGCGGGGATGCGAAGGGACAGCCCACCCAGACCAACAGCATCTCGCACGGATCGCCCTACCTCCGCATCCGGAAAATTCTCGTCGGCGCGGCCTACGCGTAGTCCCAATACCGAACCGGATGAGGTGGCGCCACTCGTCACCTCATTCGTCAGGTTTGGTCGCCTCTTTACGTTATTAACATTCCTTATATTAAAAACTGAGAAATAGCTGACGTTTTACGAGTATTCACCCTGCATACATGGTGTGTCCATCATACCCCCTAGCCAGTATCATGAGCCGGTGACTTGACTGTCCGGCACTGGACAGCGTACCTTTCGCAGACCAAGTCCACAGTTTGCGGGGCCCTTCAACCCCGTCTGTACGCCGGCAACACTTTGGGAGCGATGTAGGGAGGAGCGTTCCATGAGTAAGGTTGTGCGTGTATTGGCGTCGGCATGTGCGCTGCTGACGCTGCTGGTTCTATCGAATTCCCCCGCCTACGCTCAGGGCGGCACCACTTCAACACTGTCGGGCATCGCCGTCGATTCGAGCGGTGCGGTCCTCCCGGGGGCAGACGTCACGGTCACGCTGCCCGCGACGGGCTTCACGCAGTCGGCCGTGACCAACGCCGACGGCGCGTTCTCGTTCCCGGGCTTGAACATCGGCACCTACACCGTGACGGTCAAGCTCTCCGGCTTCAAGACCTTCGTCTCCAACAACGTCGTCCTGACCTCCGGCGCTGGCGCGAGCGTGCGCGCGACGCTCGAGATTGGCGGGATCGAGGAACAGGTCGTCGTGTCGTCGGCGTCCGAAATCATCCAGACGCAGTCGACGACCATTTCGTCGACGATCAACACGAACCAGATTCTCAAGCTGCCGCTGACGACGAGAAGCGCGATGGACTTCGTGACGTTCCTGCCCGGCGTGCAGACGCCCGGCGGCAACCGCCAGTCGATGATCAACGGGCTGCCGCAGGGCATGATCAACATCACGCTCGACGGCGTGAACATCCAGGACAACACGCTCAGATCGACCGACGGGTTCTTCGCGATCGTCAGCCCCCGGCTGGATGCGATCGAGGAAGTCACGGTCACGACTGCCGCCCAGGGTTCCGAGAGCGCCCAGGGCGCGGCACAGATCAAGTTCGTGACGCGCTCGGGGACGAACACGCTGACCGGCAGCGTCTACGAGTACTACAGGCGCGACTCGCTGAACGCCAACACCTGGTTCAACAACCGCGACGGCGTCGCAAAAGCTGCGCTCAAGCAGGATCAGTTCGGCGGCCGGTTGGGAGGCCCCATCGTCATCCCCGGGTTGCTGGACGGGCGGAACAAGGCGTTCTTCTTCTTCAACTACGAAGGGTTGCTGCAGCCGAGTGACGTCACGAGAAACAATCGCAACTTCCTGAACGCGGAGGCAGCATCGGGCATCTATCGGTACACGACAACCGGCGGGGGGGTGCAGACCGTCAACCTGCTCCAGCTCGCGGCCGCGAACGGGCAGCTGGCGACGCTTGACCCGACGGTCGCAAAGCTTCTGTCGGACATCAGGAGTGCGACGGCCGGCGGCTCGGTGACCGCGGTCGACAACAACATCCAGCGCTTCTCGTTCAACGTGCCGGTGGAATCGGAGCGCCGATTCCCAACCGTCAGGGTTGACTACAACCTGACCAGCAAGCACCGCTTCAGCAGCGCGTGGAACTACAACTGGTTCATCGACGCTCCGGACACGCTCAACAACCGCGACGCCTCCTTCCCGGGCTTCCCGGTGGCGGCGGGTCAGAACTCGGTGCGCTGGAGCTGGAGCAACTCACTGAGATCGACGCTGACGCAGAACACCGTGAACGAGGCGCGTGTGGGTTACAGCAGCGCGCCGGTCACCTTCTTCAAGGAGTTCAACGTCGGGATGTTCAGCGGCTCGGTGGCGAACCAGAATGGGTTCTCCCTGGCGCTGGGCACGCTCGACGGAACCGGTCTCACGAACGCCGGCGGCGCACCAACGCCGCAGGCGCGCAACGCCACGTCGCTGCTGATCGAAGACACGCTGACATGGTTG
The DNA here is from genome assembly GCA_963776315.1 of uncultured Acidobacteriota bacterium. Taxonomy (GTDB): domain Bacteria; phylum Acidobacteriota; class Vicinamibacteria; order Vicinamibacterales; family 2-12-FULL-66-21; genus DATBJJ01. The sequence continues at coordinate 303,107 of CAVZMJ010000010.1, read as the reverse complement.
AAGGGTTCCCACAACATCAGCATGGGCGGATCGTGGACGGAGTACGAGCTGTGGATGGACAACCAGACGCTGGTGCCGACGATCAATTTCGGCGTGGTGACCGGCGACCCTGCACAAAGTCTGTTCACCGGTGCCATCGGTGCCGCGGCATTCCCCGGGGCCGCGGCGGGGAATCTCACGGCCGCTCAGAACCTCTACGCGCTTCTCACCGGACGCGTGAGCGTGATCGACGGCAACGCGTCGCTCGACGAGAACACGAATCAGTACACCTACATGGGTAAAGGCACTCAGCGTGCCCGCATGCGGGAGATGGGGTTCTTCGTCCAGGACTCCTGGCGCTGGAAGCCGGACTTCACCGTCAACCTCGGGCTTCGCTACGACCTGCAATTTCCCTTCTACCCGCTGAACGACAGCTACTCGACAACGACGCTGGCTGATTCTGTGCGGACTCTCGGGCGTGGGGAGCGGTTCGAGCCTGGACACGACCTGCAACCTCTTCCAGCCTGGGAACATGCCGGGCAGGCAGCCGCAGTTCATCAACTTCGCGAAGGGCACGTACGCCTACGACACCGACTACAACAACTTCGCACCGAGCGTCGGATTCGCCTGGTCGCTCAACGACAAGAAAGGACTGCTGGGCGCGCTGCTCGGCAGCGAGGCCGTCGTCCGGGCAGGATACACGCGCGCGTTCAACCGAAACGGGATGAACGACTTCTCCGGCCAGTACAGTCAGAACCCGGGCGTCGTCATTCAGACGCCGGACCGATCGCAGAACCTGGGCAACCTGAACAACGACGGCCTCGGCCTCCCGGTGCTGTTCCAGCAGGCCACGCGCCTTGGACCGGCGCCGTTCGCGTCCTCGCCGACCTATCCGATGACGGACGTCGTGGACCAGGACATCAACCTGTTCGACTCGGGCATCACCGTGCCGTATCGCCGACACGTGGACCATCGGCGTGCAGCGCTCGATCGGTCGCAACTTCGCCGTCGAGGCGCGATACGTCGGCACCAGGTCGCGCGAGAACTGGGAGACGCTCAATTACAACGAGACCAACATCTTCGAGAACGGTTTCGTGAACGAGTTCCGCGTGGCGCAGGCCAATCTCCGCGCCAACATCGCGGCAGGCCGCGGCGGCACGTTCGCCTACACGGGTGCACCGGGTACGGCGCCTCTGCCGACGATCTTCGCGTACTTCCACGGAACGACGGGCGACAAGAACAATCCCGCGTCGTACACGTCCACGAACTTCACGAACAACACATTCCTGACGCCGCTCGCAACCTACAATCCCAACCCGATCAATTTCGCCAACAGCCTCTACGGAGACGCGACCAGGCGAACCAGCGCAGCTGCGGCGGGGATCCCGGCGAACTTCTTCCTCGCCAACCCTGACCTCCAGGGTGGCGCCGATCTGACCACCAACGTGGGCAGCACGCACCTACCAGGGCCTCCAGCTCGAACTGCGCCGCCGCTACGCGCAGGGCCTGCAGTTCGGGTTGAGCTACGCCTACGGCCAGACGATGCAGAGCAATTTCCTGTCGTTCCGCCGGCCGATCTACATGCGGCGCGACGTGGGCTCGCCGGGCGACCTGACACATGCGTTCAAGGCCACGGTTGTCTACGACCTGCCGTTCGGCCAGGGCCGCCGTTTCGCAAGCAATGCGAACGCGGTCGTGGATCGAATCATCGGGGGCTGGACGTTCGGCCTCGCGTCGCGCCTCCAGAGCGGCCAGCTCGTCAACCTCGGCAACGTCCGCCTTTACGGCATGACCCGCGACGAGGTCCAGGACATCTACAAGCTCCGGTACGACGATGCGAACAAGTTCGTCTACATGCTGCCGCAGGACGTCATCGACGAGACGATCAAGGCGTTCGGCGTGAGCGCGACGTCGGCAACCGGGTACGGGACGGGCGGCGCACCATCCGGCCGCTACTTCGGTCCGGCCAACGGTCCGGATTGCATCGAGGTCGCCGGCGGCGTCGGTGACTGCGGCACCGGCGACCTCCCGGTCAGCGGACCGGCCTTCCAGCAGCACGACATCAGCATCGCGAAGAAGATCCGCCTCGTCGGCCGGAGCGACTTCGAGTTCCGCGCCGAGATGCTGAACGCGTTCAACCACGTGAACTTCGTTCCCGTGGGCGGCCTCGGCAACGCAATCGCGAACTACCGCGTCACCGCCCTGACCGGCACGAACACGAGCCGAGTGGTGCAGTTCGTGTTCAGGGTCAACTGGTAACAAGAAATGCTGAAGGCTGAAGGCTGAAGGAATTCTGAAGGCGTAGAGTCCGGAAGACTGAAACGGCCGGCAGTGAACATCGCTGCCGGCCGTTTCCTTGTACGGCGACTCACGCGAGGATGCTTTTGCCTTCGGTACCTACTCGCCGAGTGAATCGATGTCGCCGAGGTCCCTCGGACGGCCGGTGGCGCGCTTGTTCTTGATGAACGCTTCGCGACCAATCACGTCGACGGTGACCGCCGCGAAACTGGCGCGTGTTCGGCCTGGCCACGCTTCGTCGAACGTCAGGCCGGATAGCTCGGTGAGCAGATCAATGCGCAGGGGTGGAAGTCCCATCTGAAACACGATGCCGGGACGACTGAAGTCGTCCGCGTTGACCTGCTCGAGCGGCGCGCCGAACTGCTTCAGTGCCTGCATCACGCGAGCGGCGTTGTCGGGGGCGGGCTCGACCCAGACGTCGAGGTCGCCCGTGGCCCGCGGCCGGCCATGCACGCCGAGCGCGTAGGCGCCGACGATCAAGAACCGGACGTTATGGTCGACGAACGCGCGCAGTAGATCGACAAAATCCTGATGCATCAGGGAACTCGCCGCGGAGGCGCCACTGCGCTTCGCTCAACTTCCACACCTGCAGGACGCGCACGTCCGCGGGCAACGCCGCCCAGTACCGCGCATCGTCCCGATCGTGGGCGGCCAGAGATCGATAGACCCGCACGTCCATTCGATTGCGACGCTTCGAAGCGGCATCCATGCGTCAATTATCGCCGGAAATGGGTCGGGCGGGAGGCGCGAGCCGAGAGCGGCAAACGAGCTGCGAGCAGCGAAAAGCGAGCCCCGAGCCCCGAGCCCCGAGATTAGACGATGATCCCCTTCCGCACCGCGTAAAGCACGATCTCGGCCGTGTTGTGCAAGTTGAGCTTCTGCATCATGTTGCCGCGGTGGGTCTCGACGGTCGACAACCCCAGGTCGAGCAGTGTCGCCACTTCCTTGTTCGAGCGCCCCTCGGCCAGGAGCTGCAGGACTTCTTTTTCGCGATCGGTCAGGAGGTGATACGTGTCGGTCAGCCCGCGGGCGCGGAGCTGGCGCATGTAGTCCTCGACCAATACGGCGGTCACGGCCGGGCTGAAGTAGGGTTTGCCCGCCGACACTGCGCGGACGGCCGGCAGCAGGTCCTCGTCGGTGGCGTCCTTCAGTAGATACGCGCGGGCGCCGGCGGCCAGCGCGCGCGTGATGTAGGACTCGTCCGAGTGCATGCTCAGAATGATCACGGCCGGCGGCCGCTCGAGCTTCTGCGACCGTGCCGCAACCTCGATTCCGTTCATCTTCGGCATGCCGATGTCGACGATGAGCGTCTCGGGCTGGTGCTCTTCGCAGAGCCGCAGCGCCTCGAGGCCATCGGCAGCCTCGGCGACGACCGTCAGGCCGGCGTCGCTCTCGAGCAGGCTCCTGAGGCCTCGCCGGACGATGCCGTGGTCGTCAGCCAGCAGCACGCGCATGCGTGACCTCCACGTGCTCGTCCGAGAGCGGCACCTTCATCGTCAGCGTGGTCCCCGCGCCCGGGGCGCTCCTGATGGTCATGACACCGTGCAGGTCGCGAACGCGCTCTTCGATGCCTCGCAGGCCGAGGCCTCCCGCGCGCTGCGCCGGGTTGAACCCGACGCCGTCGTCGGTGACGGTGACGGCGAGGCCGTCGGCGAGGCGGCTGACCGACACCGCGATGCTCGACGCACGTGCGTGGCGCACGCAGTTGGTGAGCGCTTCCTGGACCGAGCGGTAGACGCACGTGCGGTGCTGCTCTGGCAGGAGATCGAAGTCGCCGTCGACCGTGAGCTCGACGGGGACGCCGAAGCGCCTGGAGAAATCTCGCACGTGCCATTCGAGGGCTGGCTGGAGGCCGAAGTCATCGAGCATGCTCGGCCGGAGACCGAGCGCCAGGTCGCGGACCGTGCGGACCATATTGTCCACGAGCTGCCGGCTTTCCGCGACTGCTCCGGCGACGCGGGTATCCCCCGATGACCGGAGACGATCGATCCGTCCCAGCTCCATGCGCAGCGCCGTGAGCATCTGGCCGACGTGGTCGTGCAGCTCGCGCGACAGGTTCTTCCGCTCCTCTTCCTGCGTGGCCACGAGCTGTTGCGACAGCTGTCGCATCAGGTGCTCGGCTTCCTCCGCCACGGCGCGCTCGTTCTCGGATCGCCGCTCGAGGACGCGCAGCCGGATGACCGCGGTGAGCGTGACGACGAGGCCGAGGAGGAGGCTTCCCCAGATGAGCCGGTGCAGTTCGGTACGGAACTCCTCCTGACGGCGGGTGACCTCAGCGCGCTGGATGGCGTGGTTGGCGTTGTTCAGCTCCTCGATCTCCGAGGCGATCGCCATCACGGCCTCGCGGCGCGGCAGCACCTCGCGCCGCAGGAAGCTGGCGCTCTGGCTGATCTTCTCGACGAGCGTCCAGTCGAAGAGCGGATCGAACGCCTGCCAATAGTCGTCGAGCTTCGCGTCGAGGCTCGAAATCCGCTCTTCGTTGTCCGAACGTCCCCTGGCGAGCGTCCGCAACTCGTCGACCGTCGCCACGTTGCTCTGACGAAGCTCGGCCAGCCGCTGACGATAAATCGGGGCACGTTCCCGTTGCGGGTCAAGCAGGTAGTCGCGGATGTAGATGCCCGACAGGTGGACGTCAGACCTCAGCTGCCGGAGTTTCGTCTCGAGGTTTCTGTGGTTGGTGTTGAGTTGGTCGAGTTGCGCATAGATTTCCTGCGCCCGATTCGAGGCCGTGAGGACCGACACGACGACCAGCAGGAGCAACCCCCCGAGCCCGAGCGCCGCGACCGGCCAGGTTCTGAAGCGCATACAGTGAAAGGCGTTCGGTCAAGGCTTTAGGCTTTTGGCTCTGGCAAGAGCATCCTGCCACGAAGAAGAACACGAAGCTCTTCCTAGAGCCTAAAGCCCAAAGCCTAGAGCCTAGAGCCCAGAGCCCAGAGCCATCCTACTCCCTGCACGACCCGTCCGAGCATCCCGTTCATACCCGAACCAGGCACCATGCTTCGTGGGACTTTCCTCCCCCGCGAAAAAGCCCCCTCTCCCCTGTCCACGGGATGGCGGAGGGGCGGGCATTCCAGTCTACTGAAAGGGTCATCGCATGCAGGCGGATGCGATGGCTGGTGGACGAGCGCCGTGTGGGCGGCTCGATCACATCGTCAATGCGGCGCGCCTGCGATGGGAACGGCACGGCTGGCTGCCCGCCTGGCCCCCGGTTCTCGCGCAGGCGCGCCGCGCCATGTACGGGGAAAGAACGGCGGAGCAGAGGTCTGTGACAAGTGCGAAAAAATCTGCAGGGGACGAGTCGCCTTGCGGCTTTTTTCCTGCACGCGAACCGACCTACAATGAGGGTTCTGCCTGGGAGCCTTCGCGAGCATGAGGGCTCCTGCAAGGAGCTGTCATGAGCAACATTGAAGCGCGCGGTTACGCCCATCCCGAGGTTCTCGTGTCGACCGACTGGGTCGCCGCGCACCTGAACGACCCTTCCATCCGCATCATCGAGTCGAACGAGGACACCTTGTTGTACGCCTCCGGGCACATCCCGGGGTCGGTCAACGTCGACTGGACATCCGACCTGAACGACCAGCTCCGCCGCGACTACATCACTCGCGAAGGCTTCGAGCAGTTGATGGCGCGCATCGGTGCGACGAAGGACACCACGGTGGTGTTCTACGGCGACAAGAACAACTGGTGGGCCTGCTACGCGTTCTGGGTCTTCCAGCTGTTCGGGCACACCAACGCCAAAGTGATGGACGGCGGCCGCGTCAAGTGGGAAAAAGAGAAGCGGCCGGTCACGCGCGACGTGCCGAGCTTCCCGAAAACGAGCTACAAGGCCGAGGAGCGATCCGACACGAAGCACCGTGCGTTCCGCGACGAGGTGCTTGCGCACATGCAGGCGAAGCGCCAGCTCGTCGACGTCCGAAGCCCAGACGAGTACACCGGCGTGCGCATGCACATGCCCGACTACCCCAACGAGGGCGCGATCCGCGGCGGCCACATCCCCGGCGCCAAGAGCATTCCCTGGGCGCGCGCGATCAACCCCGACGATGGGTCGTTCAAGACCGCCGAGGAGCTCAAGAAGATCTACGTCGAGGAAAAGCAGCTGTCGCCGTCACAGCCGACGATCGCCTACTGCCGCATCGGCGAGCGCAGCAGCCACACCTGGTTTGCCCTGAAGTATCTGCTCGGCTTCGAGAACATCCGGAACTATGACGGGTCGTGGACGGAGTGGGGAAACATGGTGGGGGTGCCGATCGAGAAGTGACTGACATGTCCTTGGACAAACTCCAGACCCTTCTCGAAACATTCGATCTATTCCCCGATCCCGCCGATCGGACAGATATGCTTTTGAGCTACGCGGATCAGTTCAAGGAAGTCCCGCCCGATATCGCCACGCGGCCGTTTCCAGAGAAGAACCACATCCCGCAGTGCGAGTCGGATGCCTACGTCTGGGCGCTCAAGAGGCCGGACGGCACGCTCACGCTGCACTTCGCAGTCGAGAACCCATCAGGCATCTCGGCGCGGGCGCTCGCCACGATCCTCGACAAGACGCTCTCGGGCCTGCCCGCCGCGGATGTCGCGACGGTCAACTGCGACATCGTCGAGCGCATCTTCCGTCGCAACATCTCGATGGGGAAGGGCATGGGGCTCATGGCGATGGTCGACGCGGTGCGGACGCTGGCGAAGAGAGCGGCCGAATAGCCCTCAGCTTTCAGCTGTCAGCTCTCAGAAAAGCCTCGAGATCCTGCTCGCGCGGCTCAGCGCTGAGAAGCGACTGACAGCTGAGAGCTGAGAGCTGAGAGGCTACGCCGCCCTGAACGTCAGGTTGAACCGCCCAGGCCCCGTGCCCTCCGGTGCCGTGCCTGGCAGAATCCTGGTCACGCCGTGAAAACGCAGTCGCGACGGACCGCCCATCACGATGACGTCGCCGGAATGCAGCATCAGCGGGCGCATCGACTCTTTTCGTGACACTCCTCCGACCACAAAGCGAGCAGTATCGCCGATGGACACCGATACAATCGGCACGCCGGCCTCGAGCGATTCACGGCTCTCGTCCTTGTCCTGGTGCACGCCCATCCGGCTCTCGTGGTCGTAGAAGTTCACGATGCAGATGTCAGGCCGCATCGTGAACCCTGCGCCAGCCGCAGCGCCTGTGGCCATGGCTTCGAGCTCAGCGGGAATCGGTGGGACCTCGAGACCATCGAAATCAGTTCGCGTCTTCTCGTACCGATAGGTCATCGCGTTCCAGTGACGGCCGAGGCACAGCATCCCGACACTCATCTTCTTACCGCCTCGCACGGTCGGGGTGTACATCGGAACGTCTCCCTGTGCCAGCGCTCGGCACATCGTCCACACACGCCGTTGTTCGTCAGCGCCGAGGTAACTCTGAAGAACGTGAAGTCCCGGTTCGATCTGCATGGCGGGCGGGAACCCTTGTGGACACCGTCTCAGACGCTGAGGGACAACCTCGACAGCGCGATCGATACCGCCACCACGATGTTGAGCGAATCGCTGAGCGGGTCGACGGGAATCCGGACGGTCACATCCGCGGCTGCGATTGTGGCGGTGCTCAAGCCGTAGCCCTCGGCGCCAGCCACGAGCGCCAGCCGGGCGTCAGCGGACAGCGTGGCCCGGAACTCCTCGAGCGTCAGCTCCCCTGTCGGGGACAACGCAACGATCGCGAAGCCCATGTCGCGGAGGGTCGCGAGGCCGGGCAGCCACGGGTCGACGCGAGTGGAGGGCAGGCGGAGCACCGCGCCCATGGACGTGCGCACAGCCTTGCGATAGAACGGGTCGCCGCACGCGGGATTGAGGAGAACGGCGTCGGCGCCGAGCGCGGAGGCGCTCCTGAAGATCCCGCCGATGTTGTCGGGATTCCCCACGGCTTCGAGGAGGATCAGGCGCCGCGACTGCGCAAAGGCAGAGAGCGGCAGCGACTGACCGGTGCGGCGAACGAGCGCGAGGCAACCACGGTGAAATTTGAAGCCCGTGACGCCTTCGACGATTGCCGGCTCGGCCACGAGCACGAGCCACGCAGGATCGATGCTCGGCTCGAGCGCGCGAAGGGCGGCCGGCGTCATCAGCACCGAGTCGACGACGAATCTGTCGTTGTCTGCTCCTCCACCCGACAAAGAGAGCAGACGCTCGACGACGAGGCGTCCTTCCGCGACGAACAAGCCGTGCTGCTCCAGCCACGCCGGATCGCCGACGTGGCGATAGTTCTGCAGGCGCGGATCGTCGTCTCGGGTGAGGTGGCAGATCAATCGTCGTTGCGCTGGACTGAGCGGCGGCTGCGATGGCTGTCGATCACGTGCTGGCCGAGCCGCTTGCTGAGAAACACCTTGGACTCGCCAGTGTCGACCGGGTGCGGGACGAAGCGAATCACGTCGAACGCCAGTTGCGCAAGCGTGCTGCGCATCTCGTAGAATCGGTTCTTGGTCTTGACGATGATCTCGTCGAAGCCGTTGTCCATGGCCCAGACTTCCTGCTCCTCGGTGAGGGCACGGAAATGACCCTGGCCGCGCCAGTCCTTTCTGGTGCCGCCAATCCACTGATAGAGCACGCGGCGCCCCTTGAACTGCACCACATCCTCGAGCTGGAAGACGAGATCGGCGAGCTTGGGATCGGTCTCCGACGTTTTGAGCTCGTGCGCGACTTTGAACGACACGGGCACGACCGTCGCGCGGTCGTCGGGAAGGGCGGCTTCGGCCATCAGGATCTGGTGATCCCGATCGGCCAGCCGCCGGACGACCTCGTTGGCGGTCTTCTTGCGGGGGAAGTCGAGAAAGAACTCCTCGATGTACTGGATCTCGAGCGCGCCCTGCTGGAGCCCGTACTGCCGAATCAGATATTCCACTGCCATTTATGATAACTCGATTGCCGACACGACGATTCCTGGACGCTTGACTCTACGCCGACCAGCGGTCGTTGACAATCGCGTAGAGGGCCTGATCCCGCGGCTCCCCGAACTTGACACAGCTCGAACGAAGCGTCCCTTCAACGCGGAAACCCGCCTTCTCGAGGACGCGAACCGACGCGACATTGTCGGCGAGGGGCAGCGCGAAGAGACGCAACAGACCGAGCTCGCTGAAGGCATGCCGCGTGAACAGCGCGAGTGCCTCGGTCGCGATTCCGCGGCCCCAGCACGCCTCCCCGAGCCAGTAACCGACTTCGGCCGAGTAGCGTTCCACGTCGCTCCCCGGAACGTACCCGAGCCCGCCCGAGGCCTCGCCCGCGACTTCGATCGCGAAGTTGGTCTGTGGCTCCTCAGTCGACGCGGACGCCAGGAATCCCTGCGCGTCCTTCCAGGTGTACGGATGCGGAAAGCGATCGCGCAGAAGTCGCGCGACGCTCAGGTTGTTCGCATGACGAACGAGCGAGGTCGCATCGCTCGTCCGCCAACGACGTAGGGTACAGCGCTCGCCTTGGAGGGTCATCGCTCGTCTCAGGGTGCCAGGGTGCGAGGGTGCCCGGGTGCCCGGTGCTTAGAGTGCCAGGGTGCCAAGGGGCCAGGTGCCCGGTGCTCAGAGTGCCAGGGTGCCATGTGCCAAGGGGCCTCAGTGACTGGGTGCTCAGAGCGCCAGGGTGACAAGCTGTCGAAGCCAGCACCAGGCACCCGGGCACCCTCGCACCCTGGCACCCTAAGCACCAGGGCACCCGGGCACTCTCGCACCCTGGCACCCTAAGCACCAGGCACCTGGGCACCCTCGCACCCTGGCACCTTGTCTAGAAGAGTGCCCTCCCCGTCGTCCGCAGCCAGCGCTCCGCGTCACGGAAGTCCGGGCAGACGGCTTCGACCAGCCGCCAGAAGCGACGGGAGTGGTTCTGCTGCCGGATGTGCATCAGCTCGTGGAGCAGCACGTAGTCGCGGACGTGCTCGGGCATCTGGACGAGCCTGAAATTGAGGGCGATGTTGCCGTTGCGCGCGCACGATCCCCAGCGCGAGCGCTGGTTGCGTATCGACACGGCACCCACCTGCAGGCACTGCTCGGCGGCCAGCTCCGTCAGGCGCGGAACAAGGACGGCCCTGGCCAGCTCGCGAAGGTCACGCTCGATGGCGACCCTCACGTTGCCGAGGTTGCGCACCACGACCGAACGATCGCCGAAGACGACTCGCCAGCCATCTCCGCGGGATTCGACCGAGATGCGCACTGGTTCGCCGCCAAGCAGCAGCGTGCTGCCGTCCTGCCACTCCGGCGCCGCCGACTCCACTCGTACGCGGCTGCGCTCGCGGGCGATCCATTTCTCGTGACGGCGGACGAAGTGTTCGGCTTCGCGCCGCGAGCCTCCGCGCGGGACGGTCACACGCAGCGTCCCGTCGGGACGGACGCGGAGGATGTAGCGCCGCGCACGCGGCACCCGCACGAACTCGACCGACAACCGCGACGCGTCAGGCGGCGCGGGGATGGGCTCCGGGGGATGCTCGGCGGTCTGAAGAAAGGGAAGGTGAAGCTGCACCCTGCCAACGATGATAACCCGGAGCGCAGATCCTGAAGAAGCACAGCGACTTAGACAGCCGGCGGCGTGAGCAGTTTCGGGTTCGTCATGAGGTTCAGGAGGTTCACAGGGGTTCACAGGGTTCACGCCAGTCAACGCGGCGGCCTCCAATCCCGTCCAAGCTAGCCGAGGAGCAATTGACCATGATGAAACGTGCAATTCTTGGGCTATTCCTATTGGCGACGGCGTCGGCGACGCTGCCTGCGGCGGCGCAGCGGCAGGCAGCCGGCGACGACTGGTGCCGAAGCGAGCGGTCCGGCAACAGCGACCGCGAGAACGTCTGCGAGGTCCGGCAGTTCACGGTCGTCGCGGCGGGAACCATGACCGTCAACGCCGAGCCGAACGGCGGCATCCAGGTCGACGGCGAGCCGCGCGGCGACATTCAGGTTCAGGCAAAGGTCGTCGCGCAGGCCGAGACCCAGGCTCGCGCCAAGCAGATCGCAGATGCCGTGCGCGTGACGGCGACGCCGAGCGACGTGTCGGCGGACGGGCCGTCGGGATTGGGCCGGCGCGAGGGCTGGTCAGTGAGCTACCGGCTGGCAGTGCCCACCGTATCGATGCTGTCGCTCAAGTCGACGAACGGCGGGATCTCGATCAGAGACGTCGACGGCACGGTCGAGTTCAAGACGGTGAACGGCGGCGTCAAGCTGACGAACCTCGCCGGCGACGTGAAGGGCCGCACGAGCAACGGCGGCATCGACGTCGACCTCGAGGGCCCGGGCTGGAAGGGTGAGGGGCTCGACGTCGAGACGAGCAACGGCGGCGTGCACCTCCGCATCCCCGAACAGTACTCCGCGCATCTCGAGACGGGCACGGTCAACGGCGGGTTGAACATCGACTTTCCGTTGACCGTTCAGGGCCGTGTCGATCGGCAGCTCAGCGCGAACCTGGGCAGTGGCGGCGCGCCGATTCGCGTGCGGACGCACAACGGCGGGGTGAAGATTTCGAAGAAATAGTTTCCAGCGCTTCCCGCTTCCAGCTTCCAGCCAGAGCATTCAGCGCCTAGTCGAGGGGCTGGGATCTCGAAGGACTCTAGCTGGAAGCTGGGAGCCGGAAGCTGGGAGCTGGAAGCCCCCGCGCCAAACAGATACTTCTCGAACCATTCCAGGTTGTGCTCCATCACCGCGCGGCTCGACTTGGGCTTCGACGGTCCGTGACCGATGCCCTCGAACCCCTTGTAGACGATGAGCTTCGTGGGTACGCCGACATCCTGGAGCCCCTGATAAAGCTCGTACGCGTTGGGGAGCGGCACGCGCTGATCCGTGGCGCCGTGCTGGATGAGCGTCGGCGCCTTGGCGCCCTTGATGTAGGTCATCGGGGACGTCTTCGCGTAGATCGCGGGGTCGTCCCACGGTGTGGCGTTGAGGTACTGGCGCGTGAACGGGTGGATGTCGGTGTTCACGTAGTAGGTCATCCAGTTCGAGATCCCCGCCCCGACCGAGACCGCCTTGAACCTGGCGCTGTCGTGCGTCGTCAGGAACGCGGAGATGTAGCCACCCTGGCTCCAGCCCATCGCGCCGACGCGATTCGCGTCGGCCAGGCCTTCCTTGACGAGATGGTCGACGCCCGACAACACGTCCCACGCATCACCCACGCCGAGGTTCCGGTAGTTGAGCGATCGAAACTTCTCGCCGTAGCCTGCGCTGCCGCGGTAGTTCGGTTCGAGGACGAGCGCGCCCTTGGCGACCCAGAGATCGATTGGATAGATGCTCGTGCTGCTGAACGGCGTGGCGCGTGAGACGCCGGTAGGCCCGCCGTGGATCACGACGAGCAACGGATACCGCTTCCCTGCCTGAAAACCGACCGGTTTGTGCAGGATGCCCTCGATGGTGGCCCCGTCCTGGCTGGGCCATGAGATGACCTCGATCGGCGCCGAGGGCCACGCCGCAACCTGATCGCCGGTGGCCGTCAGTTTCTTCGGGATTATCTCTTGATGCTCGCGGGGCCCCACCCCCACTCGCTCTCGCTCGGCGACTTCGCGCCTCGCTCGGGCCGCAGGCGCTGTTGTGATGGGCGCGACGTAGACCTCGGGAACAGTGGCTGCGTCGCTCGCCACGAACGCGACCGTCTGCGCGTCGGCGCTCAGACTGAAGGCGGAGCCAATCCAGCGATCTGTGGGCGCGAGGCGGGTCACCGTCTTCGTCTCCGGATCGAGCCGGTAGAGATACGCCCAGGTCCGGGACGAGGCCGAGAAGAAGATGCCGGCCTGGGCCCAGCGGACAATCGACGGGTCCTCGTCGAAGGCTGCGGACAGGTTGACGATCGTCCCGCCAGCGGCGGGAATCGTCGCGATGCGGCGGTTGGTGAAGAAGAACTTCGGGCTCGCCATCGACGTTTCGAACGCGACGCGCGACCCGTCGGGCGACCACTGCGGGTTGCTGTCGGGACCGTCGCCAGTCACGAGTTTGCGCAGCGCGCCGTCGGCCACGCTGACGACCGAGATGTCGGCCGACCCGCTGTTCGCCGGATCCCCGTTGATGCGGTGGTCGAAGGCGATCTGCCGGCTGTCGGGCGACCAGTCGAAACGGCCGACGGTGAACGCACCGCTCGTCAGGCGGCGGATCTTCTGGGTCGCGATGTCGACGACGTAGAGGTGCGACATGCGATGGTCCTGGTCGACCACGTCGAACTCGGCGTACTTCTTCTCCCGCTCCTTGAGCGCATCCGATCGCGGATCGCTCGACGTGAACGCGATCGACCGGCCGTCGGGCGACCAGGCGAACGCGCCGACGGATTCCTCGGCTGACGTCAGCTTCATCGCCTCGCCGCCGCCGAGATCAATCACATAGATCTGGCGCTTGTCCTCGCGGTCCGAACCGAACGCGAGCTTTCTGCCATCCGGCGACCAGGCGGGCGCATTGCTCGACTTGCGGCTGTTGGTCAGCTGCCGCGTGGCGCCGGACTGCACGTCAGCAAGCCAGATCTCGGTCTCGTAGACGTTGTCGTCCCAGTTCGTTTCGCGAATGGTGTAGGCCACCCATTTCGCATCGGGCGAGATGACCGGCGAGCCCGCCCGCTTGAGCGAGATCAGCGCGTCGATGGTCGGCGTGGTCGAGGACGGCGGCGCCTGCGCGCCGGACGGAACGCCAGTCAGGAGGGCGCACGTGATTACGAGGGCAGTCAGGCGCATTGATTTCTCTTCCTTCCAGTCCAGTTGAAGCCCGATCACGAACTAGTTCGTCCGCCCAAGGACACTACTAGCGACTAGAAGCTATCTCACAGCGGAGACTCTTCACGAAGGCCGCGACCAGCCTCCGCTAAAGCTACGGCGGTCCGCCGGAGCCTTGGCGAAGGCGGAAGCTCACGAGGCGCGCGAAGGATTCGCTGGTGAAAGTCTTCCTTCGCGACCTTTGTGGCCTTCGCGATCATCGTGATGGGTCGTCGACCGTGTTTATGAGATGGCTTGTACTCTCCCTTGCTGAACACTACGCGTCTCACTCGGCCTGTGGCCTTGTAAACAGCGCCGCGTTGAAGAGCACGCGCAGCGTTCCGAACGGCTGGCCACGCCACTGCGGGCGGAAGCCGAGCAGCACGATGTGTCCCTGATCCACCTGCACGTCGAGCGCGGCGGCCTTTCCGTGCAGATACTTCTCGCCGATCAGATACCCGGAGAGGAGCGGCGATCCGGTCTCCTGATACTTCGCCAGTACGCGGCCGGTGAAGCCCTCCTGCGTCTCGAAGACCGGGCTTCCGTCCACGAACACGGCCGCCTTTTCCGGCATGCCAGCCATCACCGGGTGGGTCGGGTCGGTGGTCACTTCGACCAGCGATCCTCTCAGAAAATACTCCTCGGGCTTGAGGCCAGCGACGACGTTCCTCACGGGCAGCTTGAACTGCGAGATGGCGAACGTGCTGGCGCCGCCCAGGCATACGACGGTGCCGCCAGTCCGCACGAACTGGTCGAACCGGACGAGATCCTCCGCGCTCACGAGATCCGCGTACTCCGGCCGCACGCCACGGCCACCGCCGCCGGGACCAGCGCCTCGACCTCGCCCACCACCACCGCCGCCTTCGACGGGAATCCGGGCATCTTCGGCGAGTATGACAAGGTCTACTTTCTGCCGCAGCGGCGCGCGGAAATCCACCGGCCGGAGCGTGACGAGATCGAAGCCGTACTGCTCGAGGACCCAGCGCGTCCAGCCCTCGTCCATGCTGGAGCCCCAGGGACGGAAGAGTCCGATGCGCGGGCGCGAGACCGGCGTGCCGGCCGCCTTCGCCGGATCGATGCGCTCAGCGATGAGGGCCAACGTCCGCACGAGCTCGGCCTGCGCCGATTCGGAAAGACCACCGATGATGTAGCGCGCGCCGGCGCCAGGAGTCCCGGCCGTCACCTGCACGCTCGCGCCACTCGGATCTTTCCACGCGCGGTTGATGGCGCGAAACGCGTTGTTCTGCGCCGCGTCGATAGCGAGCGCCGCACCGGATCCCGTCACGCGCCCCGCGGGCGGCACGATGGCCGCGGCGTTGGGATTCGAGTCGAAACCGATTCCCGGCACGCTGTCGAATGCCGACGCGTCTGCTGATTCACTGGAGTTGTACGGCGCGGGCTTGCGCTTCGGATCGGGCGCAGGTCCCAGCAGTTTCAGACTCGCCCGGACATCTTCGGCGATCGGCGTGGTAGCAGCGACAACGCGAACGCCCATCTGGAGCGGCAGCGTCCACCCGGCCGCGTCGTAGGGACGCAGCGGCGGACCGCCAGGGTACTGGCGCATGTCGGGGTAGTTCTGGACGTTGAGCACTTGCCGGGCCATCGCCGCGAATTCCTGATCCGTCGGTACCACCCACGTCCCCGCCGGGAACGTCTCGCCCGCGACAGTGGCGGGCGCCGTCAGCTGCGAGACGCGGATGCCCCCGAACGCGAGGCGGCGCAGCAGCTCGACAGCCGCCACGGGATCGCGCTGGTCCTGCGGGACGAAGTAGGCAAACGGCGCCTCGCTCCGCCCCCTCGCGATCTGGTCGCGGCCAGCCATGTAGCGGTTGAAGAGCAGGGACTCCTTGTACTTCGAGGCGTACTCGAGCACCGCGAGCGAAGCCGTGTGCATGTACGCCACGGCGTCTCCGAGCCGCCACCAGCCCGGGCGCCACGGGCTCGGATAAAGGCTCTGCGGGCGCAGGTCGCGGAAGCTCTCGGGAAAGTCGGCGATCGTGTACTCGCGCGGCGTCGCGTACTGGAAGAGCGCGGTCTCGGTCCAGAACGCCGGGACGTTCTTGAAGTTCGGCGCGTAGTCGATGTACCCGGGATACCAGGCGTCGAACGCGATCCCCATGTGCGTCGCGCCGACCTGCCCCTTTTCCTCCAGCCCCTTGGCGATCGCCATGCCGATCATGTTGACTTCGCGCGACATCAAGAAGGGCGCATCGCTGCCGATCGGCTCCGAAAACGGTGGCAGCCAGATGCGGGTCGGAAACGGCGACGACTGGTGGTGCACGTAGACGATGCTCGGCTCCCAGTCGCGCCACGCCTGCTCGATCACGCGCGACTCGATCATGTTCAGCATGTAGGCGTCGCGGTTGTTGTCGTGGCCGACGTATTCCTGATAAAGCTGCGGCAACCCGGAGAGCTCGTAGGGCGTTCCGACGTTGGACATGTACCACTCGGCCACCATCTGCTGGCCGTCGGGGTTGATCGTCGGCCAGAGCATCAGGATCACGTTGTCGAGGATGGCCTTGACCCCTGGATCCTCGGCCTGCGCCCGGCTGACGAGGTCGTAGGCGAGGAGCGGCGTGTGCTGCGCGCCGGCGACCTCGGTCGAGTGCAGTCCGCCGTCGATGTGGACGAATGGTTTGCCTTCGCGCGCGAGCTCGCGTGCCGTCGCGTCGGTCAGTCCAGCCGGGTGCGCCAGCCGCTGCGCGATCTGACGATAGCGCTCGACCTGGTCGAGGTTCTTCGGATTCGAGATGAGCGCAAAGTACATCGTGCGGCCCTGGCTCGTCTTGCCCGCCTCGACCAGCCTCAGGAACTTGCTCGCTCCCGCGAGCTTCCGGAAGTACTCGATCGACTGATCGTAGGTGGCGAGCTTGAAATCGGCGCCCGGCTTGAAACCGAAAGACGCGTCAGGGGCGGGAACGAGGCGGGATTGCGCGCTCAGAACGACGGACGCAGCAAGAGCCCAGATCACAATCGCACGAACGGGAGACTTCATCGATATCCTCGAAACGAAAACGGCTCAGGGCTCAGGGCTCAAGCCGGCTCAGGGCTCAGGGATCAGAGCTCAGGCTGCTCAGCAAGAAGCTTGCTGATTGACCTGTGCATCACAGCAAGCTCTTTGCCTGAGCCCTGAGCCCTTGAGCCCTGAGCCCTACTCGATCCTGCTACTGACAACCTCTCTGACGACCGACTGCGGCCGCTGGTTGACGGTCAGGAACATCCGGCCGAGATACTCGCCGATGAGGCCGAGCATGACGAGCTGCGTGCCGGAGAATACGAGCACGGTGGCCATTACCCAGCCCCAGCCGTAGGCGGGACCGCGCTGGATGAACCACAGCCACACGACACAGACGAACGCCACGAGCCCGGCGAACGCCGTGACGACCCCGACGGCGGTCGCCGCGCGCAGCGGGAGCAGCGAGAAGTTCAGCCACGCGCTCAGCCAGAGGCGAATCAGCCGGCGCAGCGTGTAGCCGCTCTGGCCCGCGCGACGCTCGTCGTGCCGCACGGTGATCGACCCGATGCGCTGGGTCACCTGCAACAGCAGCCCGTCGATATACGGATAAGGACCGGCGTAGCCGACGACCTGCGCCGTCACGAACGCACTGACACAGCGGAAGCTCGAAAGGTAGAAGCCGTGCGGCTTGTCGAGCGCCCAATCGGTCATGCGATTCGTGAACCAGCTGCCGGCGTTGCGCCAGAGCGAGTGCTGCTTGACCTCGTAGTGGCCGAACACGACGTCGAGCCCGCAACGTCTTCGCATGCTGCCAGAGCCTCACCGCTTCACTCGGCGGATTCTGCCCATCGTCGTCCATGTTGACGATGTAAGTGCCGCGGGCGTGGCGCCAGCCGGTGAGGACGGCATTGTGCTCGCCGAAGTTCCTCGCGTGCTCGACAAGGGTGATGGGAATGCGAGCGGCGCGTACGAGATCGCGGCAGACGTCGGTCGTCGCGTCAGAGCTGCCGTCATTGACGAGGATCACTTCGTGCCCACCCTCGACTTCCAGATGCTCGATGTCGTGTACCAGAGAGGCGATGGTCGGGGCGCTGTTGTACAGCGGAATGACGAAGCTCAGGGCCACGGGCATGGCACCTACCATGGCAGCAGCGGCCGCCCGTGCGGCAGGCCCGGCCACGGAATCGACGCCAGGATGACGAGGAGCGCCAGCGTGAAGAAGATCGCCGCCAGCCTGTGGCGCTTCCCGTCGTCGCCGGTCTTGTGCACGCGCGACCGGCCGATGTGGGCGAGCGCGATGGCCACAATCATGCCGAACGCATGCTCAACAGCCCAGAACCGTGCGATCGGGTCCTTCATGGCCGCGCCGAAGTCGTGGAAGGCCGCCCAGGTGATCGGGCTCAACACGCCGTAGAGGAGGATACCGAGCAGGAACTGCAGGTCGAGCGTCATGAGGAACCAGAAACCGGCACGCTCGTCCGCCAGCGTCCATGGCCGGCGGGACCGCCACCCCGAGATGCCGAGCACCGCTGCGAAGAGGCCCGCCAGCAGAACGGCCCAACGGAGCAGGGAGTGGACGAGGAGGACTGTTGCGTACATGAGCCAGCATTCTATGCTGGAACATCCGCCGGCCGCCGGTGTCCACTAGACCATGCTCGATCAGAGGCTGGGGGCCGGGCTCGAGGCGGACGGTCTCACCAAGGTACGATTCGGCCATTCCGGCGGTCCGTGGCCTCTCCTTCAGCCTGCGGCCCGGCGGGGTCCTTGGCCTTCTTGGACCGAACGGCTCCGGGAAGTCGACGACCGTGTCCATCCTGGCCGGCCTCCTCGAGCCCTCCGGGGGCACGATTCGCCTGAACGGGCGCGACGTCCGCGACGACCTGCTTGGTTACAAGGCACAGATTGGCTACGTTCCCGAGGAGGCCGTCCTCTACACCTATCTGACCGGCCCGGAGTACCTCTCGCTCATCGGCAACCTCCGCGGCCTTGCCGCGGCGACGCTCGAGGCCCGCATCGACGGCTTCATGACGCTCTTCGGCCTGACCGACGACGGCCACGCGCCGCTCTCGGCGTACTCGAAGGGGATGCGGCAGAAGATCCTGATCTCGGCCGCGCTCCTGCACAACCCGGCGATCGTCATCCTCGACGAACCGAACTCCGGCCTGGACGTGACGACGACGTTCGTGCTGCGCAGCCTGGTGCAGACGCTCGCCGCCGAAGGACGGATGGTGATCTACAGCTCGCACGTGCTCGAGAGCGTCGAGCGTGTCGCCACCGACGTGATCATCCTCAACGACGGCCGCGTCGTGGCACACGATTCGGTCTCGCGCCTGCGCGAGCTCATGGAGCTCGCGTCTCTCGAGCAGGTCTTTCGCCAGCTCGTGATCGAAACGGACATCGATGGCATGGCGAGCGATCTCGTCGCGGTGATGAAGCTCTGACCAGGACGCTGCTCCTCGCCCGGACGTTCTTCGCCAGGTTCTTCGAGAGCGATCTGCTGCCGCCGGGTATGCCGCAGGGGCAGGTCGTCGTCTGGAGCCTGGCGTTTCTGGCGACACCTGGCCTGATCATCCCCGCCAAGTTCGCGATCGGCGGTCTGAGAATGCATCGCGATCCCGGGTCGATCGTGCACGCGCTGCTGGTCTTTCGCCTCTTCTTCATCACCCTGACCATGACCGCCATCGGAATCGTGGCGCTGATGATCTGGGACGGAATCTTTCCGGACCGTCGCGATGCGCGAATCCTGACGCCGCTCCCGGTTCCCGGAAGCGTGCTCATCGGCGCCCGGCTTCTGGCCCTGGCAGCGCTCTGCGGTATTTTCGTCGTCGGCATCAATGCCGTACCGACCGTCTTCTACGCCCCGTTCATTGCGCGGTCTGGCGGTGCCGCCAACCAGGTGCAGGGGATCCTCGCCTTCGCCGTCGCCAACGGTCTCGCCGGCGTCTTCGTCTTTGCTGCGCTGATTTCGCTGCAGGGGCTGGCCCTGAATCTGGGAGGCAAGAAGGCCACCGACCGCATGTCGCTCGTGCTTCAAGTGCTGTTCGTGACGGCGCTGCTGCAGATGATCTTCTTCATGGGTCGCGTCGGCGCCGCACTGCCTGCAGATCTGAACAGCGGCTGGCTGCGGGCCATGCCCTCGGTCTGGTTCCTCGGGCTCTACGACGTCATCGGCGGACGGCCGGTCGCCGGTTCGCCGCTGCTCGCTGGTGTGGCGCTCCTCGCCACGGGAACGACGGTCGCCGGCGCCCTCCTGCTGTTTGTGTCGACGCACGCTCGCCTGACGCGTCGCGCGCTCGAATCCAAGGCGGTCTGGGCGCGCGGCCGGCGCATCGCTTTGACGACAGCCAGCCTGACCAGACTCGTCACCCGGCTTCCGGTCGCGCGGGGCGTGCTCGAGTTCACGCTGCAGTCGCTCACCCGCAGCCGCAGCCATCGCCTGCTGATGGCTATCTACGTCGGTATCGCTGTCGCGCTCGTGGCCTCGGCGGTCGTGCCGGTGGCGATCAGAGATGGACTGGTGGGATTCGCGACGCCAGGAATCGAGCTCGTGTCGGCGCCGCTCGTCATCGGCTTCTTCGCGCTGGTGGGCATGCGCGTCGCCATCGCCATTCCGATCGAGCCGAAGGCCAACTGGCTCTTTCGCCTGCGAGAGCCGGCCGATCGCGTCGCGGCAATGAGCGGCGTACGAGCCGCGATGTTGCTGGTCGGCGTCGTGCCGATGGCACTCCTCGCGTTGACGACCGCGGCGACGCTCTGGGGCGCATGGCCCGCGTTCGTGCACACTACCATCTGCACGCTGATGGGCTGGTTGCTCGTCGAGATCCTGATGATGGGGCTCGACAAGCTGCCGTTCACCTGCACCTACTTCCCCGGCACGTCCAAGGTCGGCACGCTGTGGCCGCTCTACCTGACGGGGTTCATGACCTACTCCTACACAGTCGCCGCGTGGGAGGTCAAATTCTTCGCCCACCAACGCGCCGTGACTATCTTCATCGGCGTCGTCGTCTCAGCCATCGCCATCCTTACCGTGCGCCGCCATCGTCGTTTAGCGGAACTGCGGGGATTCCGCTACGAGGGCGAAGACCCCGGGGCCATTTTTGAAGGGTTCAACTTGAGCGAGGGCTACGCCGCGGCCACCGAGAGTGCGCGGAAGCTGAGGTAGCCGAACGCTCTCAGCGCGTGGGGGGATTCAGGCGCGGGTCGAGGTCCAGGTCTTCCTGGTACAGAAGTCTGTATTTCCCGACAGCTCGGCGGGCGTCAAAGATTAGATTCCAGCTTCGCCGCGAGACGGCGCTGGGAATCGCCACGAAAGGGGACGCGTTCAGCCACTGGCGTCCGAAGTCTTGTTGCGCTGAACTGAAGGCGCACGGATACAGCCACAGCTTGTTGGGAACATCCTCGGGCTGCACGATACGAACTTGGTCCCAGGCGATCTCCAGCGCCGCAGCCGAGAGCACATGGGGAACCGCGTTGAGCGTCTTGAACCCTTTGTGGACAGCAACCTCGAGGATGGCTGGACCGGGATCGAGCGAGGCATAGACTGCGGGGACGCCCGCTGGACTCCAGCGACCGCCCTTCTCGCGCGCGCCTTCCCCACCGTCCCACGTCTTCTTGTATCGCTTGTCATCCAGGCGCCAAAAGACGGCTGGGCCAGAGTGGCCCGGCAGTGGTGTCATTGATACACGCCGTGGCGCATTCGCTCGATCACGTCACCGACCAGTTGTGCCCCAATGGGGGTGGTCAGCAGCTCGATCGGTCGGCGGTTCTCCAGAGCCATCGCTGGCGACATCATCCATTCGACAGCGCTCTCTTGTGACCCGAGGACATCCTCTGCGTTCGCGAACAACTCCGCGAACTGCCAGACGCGGCCACTCTGTTCAGAGTCCAACAACCTGTCGGGGTCGCTTTTCAGGCGCATGAAGGTGCGAACGCTGATGCCAAACACGGGCAACAGCGTCGACACAGGAATCCCGGCGGGTATGGCTCGGAAGAGCGCGCGCCGCGGGAGCCCTGCATGAAGGGCTTCATGGACCGCGACGGCTGAGCCCTTGTGCCCCCTGAACAGCTTCGCTACGCCGAGTACTCTCGCCACCCGCTGCCCAGACGGCACATCGACGGTCTCGACTGCCATTGGTCGCCTCCTCGTCTCCGGTACTGCCACCTGACACTTTTATTGTGCCACATGACACATTCCGGATCAACACTCGGCCGCAGTAGGCGTGCAGGTGTAGAATCGTCAGCGGACGAATCGAAATGGATCGCGTGATTCCCATCCTGGCGTTCGTCGCCCTCGTTGCCGCCTGGCACCTCTTTCTTTACAGGCAGTCCGGTGGTCGAACATGGAACCCGCTGTGGATGGCCTTCAGCGCCACGGTGGCGGCCGTCGTTTTTCTGGTGGCCGGAACTATCGGCTACACACTCGATCGCCACGATCGATTCGTCGCGCACACCGCCTGGACGGGCGGCGTCATCTGGTGGGAGATCGGCGTCGGTCTTGGAGCGGCTCTTCTCGCCGTGTATCTCTGGCGCAAAGGCCTTCAGAGAATCCTGCCAGCGAAGTAACCTTCCGTGGCCGGCGGCACCACGACCGCGCTACCATTCGCGGTCGTCCGCACTCATGAGATCCAGGCCACAGATTCCCGCCGACATCGAAGACTACCGAGACCAACATTGGTGCCGCGAGGCCACGCGGCAACTCGAGACCGCCCACGACGCGGAACGGTTCATCGAGCGGGTCGGTTTCGCCGCCTGCCTGACCGACTCCCGGCGGCCAGGGCCTTCACTGTATGTGGCAGTCTGCGGCCGCCGCGACGCAGTGATGCCACGCAACGTCCAGAAAGATCCGGAGGCGTCGCTCACCTGGGTGTTGAAGGACGAGATCGTGAAGCGCGCGAAGGTCTACTATGGCAAGCTCGCCCGCGGCAAGACGATGTTCATCGCGCCGCGCATGATTCCCTACTTTCACGCCGTCTGGGGCGTGCGACGGTCGGAGGAGAAGCGGCGGCTGAGCAGGAACGCGCAAGCGATCCTGCGCGTGCTCCGCAGGGAATGGGAGATGAGCACATCGGACCTGCGCGATGATTCCGGCGTGGAGGATCGGCAGGCGTTCACACGGGCCCTGGACGAGCTGCAAGCCGCGATGATCGTCGTGCCGAGCGAGGTCTACTACCAGCCGAAGTTCACCTACATCTGGACGCTCGGCGTCGGACGATTTCCCGACGCGCTCCGCCGGCGCGTGAATCGAGAGACCGCTCTGCGCGAGATCGCGCGCTGCTTTCTGGCCGGAGCGGGAATGACTGTCCCGGGCGAACTGGCCCGCGTGACAGGCGTGCCGCGGCCGGAGGCCGGACGCGGCAATCGTGCGCTCGTAGCCGAAGGCTATGCGGCGATGCCTGCACGTGGGACGTATCGACTGGCCGCCGGCGTTGCCCTCGAGGAGCCCGAGCCCGCGCGGCTAGTCGAGGAACTTCCCGACTAGCCACACGTGACCAAACGGGTAACGGAAAGGTGCGCGGACGGGTGCTACACTGGCGGCGGCGCCTACTCGGTTGAGGGTTTATGACCGACACCTCGGCACGGCCCATCGGCTTGTCAGGTTTGGCGTCCTCGAGCTCGACCTGCGCTCGGGCGAATTGCGAAGGTCTGGCGCACGTCTCAGCCTTCAAAAACAACCTCTGCAATTGCTCTCGGTGCTGCTCGAACAGCAAGAGCCCTCGAGCGCTCACCGTCGAATATGCTTTTGCACCCTTTGCGCCGGCACCACACCGCCGAACACGTTCCCCTCGGTGTCGACTGCCACACTCTCCGCCGCCGTGATCGGATTGGCAGTCGGCGTCGCGTCCGGGATGAAGCTCGTGACCACCCCATCGGTCAGTCGGCCGATACGAATGCCCCGGACCCAGCCGGGATGTCGGTTCGAACCCGAGAGCGAGTCGGCGACGTACAGCATGTCACGGCCGTCGATGAACAACCCGCCCGGCATCCCGAACTGCTTCCATTCGAAGAGGAAGGTGCCGTCCTGCGTGAACGCCTGAACGCGGAAGTTGTTCAAGTCGGCCACGAAGAGCCGCCCTCGCGAATCCATCGCGAGACTGTGCGGCAGATCGAATTCGCCCGGGGCCGAACCGCGGCGGCCCCAGCTGGCCAGGTATCGGCCGTCTGACGAAAACTTCACAATCCGATTGTTCGACGCCCCGCCGTGCCCGTCGGCCACGAAGACATCGCCGCTCGGCGCGACGAGTACATCAGACGGGCGGTTGAACACGTCGGGCCCGTCGCCGAACACGCCCGGCTTGCCGAGCGTCAGGAGTACCTTCCCGTCGGGACTGAACTTGAAGACCTGATGACCTTTTCCAGACACGGTATTGATGCCGTCCGAGGCATCCGTCACCCACACGTTGCCGTCACGGTCCACGTGCATACCGTGAGGCACGACGAACATGCCGGCCCCGAAACTGGCAACCACCTTTCCTGACGAATCCAGCTTGAGAATGGGTGCGAGAGAAGAGTTGGCACAACCGGTGCCGCCGCACCGTTCGCCCACCCAGACCGAGCGACCATCCCGGTCAATGTCGATTGCGCTGACGCCACCCCAGCTGCGGCCAGCCGGCAGCGTTCCCCAATGGTCCGTCGTCCGATACGGATTTGGCAGATCAGCCGCAGGTTGAGGCAAGATCTGCGCAACGCCGGCGCCGCCGCACAGCGTGAGGGCCAAGGCGACGAGCGTACGAATTCGCACCATTGCGTCCTCGAGCAAACAATCATATCCGAGCCCCTCGTCACCCACCGGGGCCCTCCGCGCGCTGACCGTTCCTGGACTCGTCACACGGACTGCTCAGAAGGCATCGTGGAGGGCGGCGTCGATAGTCGCCAGACCGAGCGAAGCCATCAGCTCGTCGTCTCGAGAACTGGTCAGATACGCCAATCCCAGGGCGAGCGCCCAGCCCCGTGCGCGCATCCCGGTGTCGTCGTCGAGCGGGTCGGATGCTCCGCGTGCCGACGAACGAAAGCCGGCCGCGCCGACGCCGGCAGCCACATCCAGGCCACCGAGTGGTCTGTCGCCGGATCGCCGGCAGCGAGATCGCCGAAGTCGAGGACCGCCGTGAGACGGTCGCCGCTGAGCAGTAGATTGCCGGGGTGAAGGTCGCCGTGGATCCACAGGGCGGTCCGGCGTACGGACGCGTCGAGAGAACGCGCTCCCAGAGAGCAAGCACGGCGACACGGTCGACGAGGCCGTCGACCTGCTGGAGGTGTTCTCGACTCGTTCGTGTTTCCGCAGCAAGTCTGGTAGGTTGAAGGAAGCGATCGTCAACGCCAGTTCAGTCAGGAGCTCTTCGTGATCGACGTCTACAATAAAGCCACCAACGAACTGCTGGGGTCCATCACCGAGGCCGACCTGAAAGTGCTTGTCGACGCTCTGGAAGAGGAATCCTCTGACGACCAGGACTACTACATCGATGCGGCGACCATCGACGTCATCGGCGATGGCCGGGCCACCGACCACCTTATGCTAGTGCTGCGCAAGGCGCTCGGAAATGCAGAGGGTGTCGATATTCGCTGGAGCAGGCGCTAGCTCGAACCGGTCGTCTGGATCGGCCGACAGCAGTATTGACCGATCAGAACCATGATGAGACGGGCATGGAACGACGGTTAAGGACCGTAGACCGCCACACACGACCCGATTACCCGCCAGAACCGTAAACAAACAGCAAACTGGTTCAGATGACGTCAACGGATCTCGTCGATCGGCTGGCGGCGCACAAGACCCTCGGCGCGGCGCCGCGCGAGGAACTGGCGTGGCTGGCCGCGCACGGGTCGCTTCGGCAACTGAACGCTGGCGACGTGCTGACTGCGAAGGGTGCGAGGGTCGAAGGCCTGTTCGTCGTGCTGTCGGGGCGCATCGCCATGTTCGTCGACCGCGGCGCCGGGCTGCACAAGATCATGGAATGGCGGGAAGGGGAGGTCACGGGCGTCCTTCCCTACTCCCGCATGGTCAGCCCACCGGGCGATTCGGTCGCTCAGGAGCCGTCGGCGATTCTGGTCGTCCACCGCGATCACCTTCCGGCGATGATCCGCGAGTGTCACGAGATCACGTCAATCCTGGTCCACACCATGCTCGATCGCGCCCGCGCCTTCACCTCGAGCGACCTGCACGACGAGAAGATGGTCTCCCTCGGAAAGCTGTCCGCGGGACTGGCTCACGAGCTGAACAACCCGGCGTCGGCGATCGAGCGCAGCGCCGCGCTGCTCGAGAATCGGCTGGAGGAGGCCGAGCGGGCGACGCGCGCGCTCGGCGCGGCCCGGCTGACCGACGCGCAACTCGCCGCCGTCGATGCCGTTCGCCAGGCCTGCCTGGCGACGCCGCGTGCACGGCGTGCGGTCGCCGATCGAGCAGGGCGAACGCGAGGAAGCCATCGCCGACTGGCTCGCCGATCACGGTCTCGACATCGCCATCGCGGAAGCGCTCGCCGAAACGGCCGTGACGTTCGAGGCGCTCGAACGTCTGGCCGCGCAAGATCGACGGACCGGCGCTGAACGCCGTGCTGCGGTGGGCCGCCGCCGGATGTTCGGTGCGCACCCTCGCCTCGGAGATTCAGGACGCCGCCATGCGCATCTCGGGCCTGGTCACCGCCATCAAGGGCTTCACGCACATGGATCAGGCGACGGTCGCCGAGCCGGTGGATCTGGTGCAGGGTCTGGGCAACACGGTCGCCGTGCTCAAGTCGAAGGCGCGCACGAAATCGGTCGCCGTGGTCGTCGACGTGGAGCCCGGACTGCCGCGCGTCCGCGGCTTCGTCGGCGAGCTCAACCAGATTTGGGCGAACCTGATCGACAACGCGCTCGACGCCATCCCCGAGTCGGGCCGCGTCGAGGTGCTGGCGAACCGCGAACGTCAACGCGTGGTGGTGCGCATCGTCGACAACGGGACCGGAATTCCCGCAGCGATCCGCGAGCGCATCTTCGATCCGTTCTTCACCACCAAGCCGATGGGTCAGGGCACCGGCCTGGGCCTCGACATCGTCCGGCGGCTCGTCCGCCACAACGACGGCGAAATCTCCGTCGAGTCGCAACCGGGCCGGACGGAGTTCCGGGTCGTCCTGCCGCTCGCCACGATGACGGCGCCGGCGGAGCGCCATGAACAAGCCCGTCCTTCTCGTCGTGGACGACGATCCGCAGGTGCTCGCCGCCGTGCGCCGCGACCTCCGCTCCCGGTACCGCGAGCACTACACGGTCATGAGCGCGGCATCGGGACCGGAAGCGCTGGCGACCGCCCGCGAGCTGAAGAGCCGCGGCGATTCGCTGGCCATGGTGATCAGCGATCAGCGCATGCCCGGCATGCTGGGGAGCGAAGTGCTCGCGCAGTCGCGCGAGGTGTACCCGCTGGCGCGGCGCGTTCTGCTCACGGCCTACTCGGACATCGAGGCGGCCGTCAAAGCCATCAACGAGGCGCATCTCGATCACTACCTGTCGAAGCCGTGGGATCCGCCCGAGGAACGTCTCTTCCCGGTGATCGACGATCTCCTCGACGCCTGGCAGGCCGAGTATCTGCCCGAGGCGAAGGGACTGAGGCTGGTCGGACACCAGTGGTCGCCTCGATCGCACGCGATCAAGGACTTCCTGGCCAGCAACCTCATTCCCTATCGCTGGCTCGACGTCGCGCGGGATCCGGACGCCCGTGCGCTGCTCGATGCGGCCGCGGTCGGCGCCGACGAGCTTCCGGCGCTGTTCTTCGAAGACGGAAGTCCGTGCTGCGCAATCCGGAGCCCCGGCAGGTGGCCGAGCGCCTCGGCCGATCGCTCTCGGCGGCCTTCGATGTCTACGACCTCGTGATCGTCGGCGCCGGTCCGGCCGGCCTCGCGGCGGCGGTGTACGGCGCGTCGGAAGGCCTGCGGACGCTGCTGCTCGACCGGCACGCGCCGGGCGGCCAGGCGGGCACCAGTTCGCGGATCGAGAACTATCTCGGGTTTCCGGCCGGCGTCAGCGGCAGCGAGCTGACACGCCGCGCCCTGACGCAGGCGCAGCGGCTCGGCGCCGAGTTTCTGGCGCCGCTCGAAGTGACCGGCGTATCGATCGACGCGGGATACAAGCGTCTCACGCTCGCCGACGGCCGCGAGATCGTCACGCGGACCATGCTGGCCGCCACGGGCATGATCTATCGCGAGCATCCCGCGCCCGGAGTGGCCGAACACACGGGCGCGGGCGTCGTACTACGGCGCCGCGACCACCGAGGCGCCGGCGTTCAGCGGCCGGCGTGTGCTCGTCGTCGGCGGCGGGAACTCGGCGGGCCAGGGCGCGCTGTATCTGGCGCGCTACGCGAAAGAAGTGCAGATCGTCGTGCGCCGCGACAGCTTGCGCGACACCATGTCGCAGTACCTCATCGATCAGATCGAGAAGACGCCGAACATCCGGCTGCGGCCGCGGACGGAAATCGAGCGAGTCGAGGGCGACGGTCACGTCGAACGGGTCGCGCTCACCTCGCTCGACGATGGATCGTGTCAGGTGGAGGAGGCCGACGCGCTGTTCGTGTTCATCGGCACGCGTCCGCGGAGCGACTGGCTCCCGCCAGACGTGCTGCGCGACGCCAAGGGATTCGTCCTCACCGGCCGGGACCTGATGGCGGCCGACGCGTACGCGCGCATCTGGAAGGAGCGCCGCGAACCGCTGCCGCTCGAGACCAGCGTGCCCGGCGTGTTCGCGGCCGGTGACGTCCGCGCCGGCGCGATGAACCGCGTCGCGTCAGCCGTGGGCGAGGGATCGATGGTGGTGCGGCTCGCGCACGAATACCTGGCGCTGATCTGAAGCAGCACCGTTACGTGGCCGGCGACTCAACGATCGCGTGATGGCTGGGCAGTGCCACGGCGGCTACGTCCGACCGGCTTCCTCCGCGCGCTGGCGCTCACGAAGCGGTGCGCGCCCGCCACGAGATCCCGAAGCGCGTCGGCACGGACGCGCGACAGCCGGACGAGGACACACGGGTAATGGACGTAGTGTTCTTTCAGGTAGTACGTGCCAGGGTCGTCCTCAACGAGCGCGTCCCGGTCCGCGAAATCCATCATCACCACCAGCGTGTTCGGCTCGGCGGATTTGTGGGAGGCGATGCACGCGAACATCATGCCCCGCACCTTCAGTGCAGGCTGACCCCAAGCGGTAGTCACCTCCACATCAGGCAAGGTGCGGCCGATGGATTCGACAGTCGTGAAGCTGTTTCGTGGCATGACAGTGCTCATCGTAACGCGTGATCTGACGACCGAGTGTGTCCTGAATTGACAGCGTCCACGAGGCCGATCTACTCTAGGCATAGTTGCAATAGGTATAGCATGCCACGATCG
The DNA here is from genome assembly GCA_963776315.1 of uncultured Acidobacteriota bacterium. GTDB lineage: Bacteria > Acidobacteriota > Vicinamibacteria > Vicinamibacterales > 2-12-FULL-66-21 > DATBJJ01. The sequence goes on along the minus strand of CAVZMJ010000010.1, from coordinate 273,907 downwards.
GATCGACAGGACCTCTTCCCCGGCGCGCTCGAGATGATGGTGCTGCAGACCCTCAGGCTCGGCCCGCTGCACGGCTATGCGCTGGCCCAGGCGATCATGCGCGCCTCCGATGACCTCGTCCGCGTCGACGAGGGTTCCCTCTACCCCGCGCTGCAGCGGATGCTCAAGGCCGGCTGGCTGACGGCGGCCTGGTCAGTCTCGGAACGCAACCGCCAGGTGCGGATCTACCGGCTCACGCCTCTCGGACGCAAGCAGCTCGAACGAAAGGTCAACGCGTTCGAGCGGCTCCTCGCCGGTGTGCTCAAGGTGATGAAGGAGGCTCAGTCATGACTCAGATCATGAACTGGTGGCGACAGGTCGTCGGCCGGGCGCGAGCCGACCGCGAGCTCGCGCAAGAGATGCAGGCGCACATCGCCGAGCGCGTCGACGATCTCGTCGAGCGCGGCATGTCCAGTGACGAGGCGCGGCGCACGGCACTGCTGGAGTTCGGCAACCAGGTGCGCTGGCTCGAGGACAGCCGCTCGGTCTGGCTGATCCCGTGGCTCGTCAGCGTCGGCCAGGACGTCCGGTATGTCCTGCGAACGATACGTCGTCAACCGGTCTTCAGCGCGAGCGTCGTGCTCATCCTCACGCTCGGAATCGGTCTCGTGACGGCGCTCTTCACCGTGTTCAGCGCGACGGTGCTTCGGCCGTGGCCCGTGCCCGATCCATCGTCGATCGTGGTGATCAAGCCTCGCCCTGCGAGCAACGAACAATACGGCACGCTCTCCAGCCTCGAGTACCGCTACTTCCGCGAGCACGCGCGGTCGTTCTCCCACCTGGCGTCCAGTCTGGGCGGCGGCGGCTCGGTCGGCCGTACCGACGGCACTGTGTTTGCGACGCTGCAGTCGCAGTTCGTCACCGCGAATTACTTCGACGCGCTTCGTATCGGCATGACGATCGGGCGGGGGTTTCTGACGGAAGAGGAAGATTACCTGTCACCGAAAGCCGTCGCTGTCATCAGCGAACGGGTCTGGCGTGAGTACTTCGCTAGCGATTCAGCGGTGCTCGGCAGTCCCATTCGAGTTGGCGACAAAACGGTCACGGTGGTCGGCGTTGCCGCACGAGGATTCGCGGGCGTCCGAGGCAGCATCCGCGACGATCTCTGGCTGCCGTTGCCGACCGTCGCGACTGGCTCTGCCTCGGCCGATTGGCGGCGGACCTTTGACAACCCACGTCGGAGTTTTTCCAGTCAGATCTTTGGCCGTCTCCGGCCAGGCGTGACCGCCGACGAAGCCCTGGCAGAGCTCGAGGTGCTCAGCCGCCAGTTCCGCAGCGCGTACGCGATGGAGGCCCCCGGTTTGCGGATCGCGGATACGCGGCCCCTCTCGGCGGACAACGAGATTGTCCGCAGCGAGCTGCCCGCCCAGGCGCTGATGTTTCTCGCGCTCCTGCTGGTGATGCTGCTCGCCTGCGCCAATGCCGGCAACCTCGTCCTCGCCAAGACCGTGGCGCGGCGAGACGAGATCGCCATCAGGCTGTCGCTCGGCGCGAGCCAGTGGCGGGTGGCCCGCCAGCTCATCACGGAGGTCCTGGTGCTCTCGCTCGTTGCCGGCCTGCTCGCGTTCTACCTCGCAGCCACGGTGCCCTCGCTGCTGATCCGACTGAGCGGAAGCGAGATCAGTAACGCCGCGCACCTCGCGCCGGATGCCTTGGTGTTTCTCTTCACGATGCTGATGTCCATGGTGGCCTGCACCTTCGCCAGCCTCGGCCCAGTCCTGCGGGTCACACGGGCCGCCGCGATCGGCAGCGGTAAGGACAGGGCGCTCGCCGGCCCCTCGAGTCACCGCCTTCGCGTCTCGCTCCTGGCGATGCAGATCGCGCTCTCCACGGTGCTCCTCCTCGGAGCCGCGCTTCTCACCCGCGCGATCTCGCATGCCATGTCGCTCGACCCGGGTTTCGCCGCAGCCGACATTCAACAGATCGGAGTCGAGGTACCACGAAGCGCGGCCGCCGATGCTTTGCCCAGGATTCGAGAAACCCTGACAGCGGCCGGCCTGCCGCCCACCGCCTTCAGCAGCCTGCGGCCAATCACCACCGCGAGAAGGGAGATCGCCGTCCGCCACCCGAACCAGACGGCGGAGAAGAACCGGAGGCTGGTGCTGAGGCCGGTGTCCGCCAGCTACTTTGGCGTCCTCGGGATTCGTTTTCGGACCGGCCGCCCGTTCGACGACCGCGTCAGCAGTCGCGAGCTCGTGGTCAGCGAGTCGGCCGCGCGCCTCCTGTGGCCGAACGAGGATCCGATTGGCAAGCCGCTCCTCACCGAATCCAACGACAAACCAGCGCAGTCCCGCGAGATCGTCGGCGTCGTGGCCGATGTGGCGACGACGAGGCTGACGGAAGTGGAGCCGGTGATCTACCAGCCGATGCACGTGGGCAACGTGGTGCTCGTCCGCGATCTCTCGCCCGCAGTGTCGGCCCGGATCAGTGATCTGGTGGAGTCGACCGTCCCGGGAGCGTCATCCTACAGTCGTCCCCTGGTCGATGAGTTACGTCATTCGCTGATGGACCTGGTCATCGGCAGCCGGATCGCCTGGGTACTCGGGGGGCTCGCCCTCGTGCTGGCCATGCTCGGCGCGTTCGGGGTATTTGCCTCGATGGTGGAAGAACGGCGGCGCGAGATCGGCGTGCACATGGCGCTCGGCGCGCGCCGGTCGCAGGTCGTGCGGCTGGTCCTTGGTGGCGCGACGCGTCCGGTGCTGGCCGGTCTTGGCGCGGGCCTGGCGCTGTCGCTCATCGTCACGCCGCTGCTGCGTCGTGCGCTCTATGGGATGAGTCCGTTCGACCCACTCGCGTACCTCGAAATTGCCGCCATCCTGCTGGCCAGCTCGCTGGTCGCAACGTGGATTCCTGCGGCGCGGGCCACGCGCATCGAACCGGCAATCGCACTGCGGGGCGACTGACCGGGCGGCGCTCCTGCACGGGTTCCACCATCTATCGGCGGCGCCTGGAACGCAATCGGCATCGCAACCGCTGGCATGGACCGCTCTCGGAGCCTAGAACCTATCTCATGAACGTGACGCTCGTTCCAAGTCGCGAGCGAGCGCTGCGAGCGAGCCACGCGAACGGAGCGCGCCGGCGAAGCGGTGCGCGAGGAGCGTGTAGGGGAGTTCCGCCTTCGCCAAGGCTACGGCGGACGTCGCCGAAGCTTCAGCGGAGGCGGGCCGAGGGGCGAAGCCCCCCGGAAAGACTAGAAGCTGTCTCATAAACCTGTCGCTCGTGTCCAACTGCGAGCGAGCAAGGCGAGCGAGCCACGCGAACGGAGCGCGCCGGCGAAGCGGTGCGCGAGAGAGCGTGTAGGGGAGTCCGAGGGGCGAAGCCCCTCGGAAAGATTAGTGGCGAGCGACGAGTGTTGTTCCGCGCTGCCGGTCGAGCGCCTCAGCGGTCGTCACGGCCTGTGTGAGGAGTGTCGCCGGCGCGCCGTGCAACCGCAGCAGAGCGATCGCGTTTCTGGTGGTCGCCGGGCCGCGCTGCAGGCGGTGGTCGAACATCAGGCCGTCTGGCCCGATGGCGTCGCCGAAGTGATAGGCCTCGAACATGTCTGCCGCCAGGTCGACCAGTTCCCCGTCATGCGTCGCGGCCAGCACGAGATGCGGCTTCGTCTTGCCCGAGGGTCCCAGCAGCTGCTGCAGAACGGCCTGCCCCGCGGCGATGCGCTCGATGCTGTTGGTGCCGCGAAACAGCTCGTCGAGCAGGAAGAGGTGCGGTCTGGTATCGTCGCTCGCACGCACGAGCTCGAGAAGCGCTTCGACCTCGGCAATGTAGTAGCTCTTGCCGGTCACGAGATCGTCCGCCCGCCCGATGCAGCTGCGCACCCGGAAGATGGGAGCCCTGTAGCTTCGCGCCAGACAGCTGTGGATCGTCTGAGACAGGATCGCATTGACGCCGACTGTCCTCAGGTACGTCGACTTCCCGGACATGTTCGAACCAGTGATCAAGAGACCACCTCCGGGCCGCAGGACCATCGAGTTCGGGACCGCGTCGTCGACCAGCGGGTGACGCAGGTCGGTCATCTCGGACGCCTCCTCCGCTCCCACCCACTCGGGTGTCGTCCAGTCGTCGCGGCCGGCGCGGTACGACGCGACGCTGATCGCGGCGTCCACATCGCCGGCAGCAGCCGTAACGCGAAGGAGCGACTGGCCGTGGTGAGAGAGATCCCTCACGGCAAAATACACACCGGTGGCGTCCAGTAGAAACGCCAGATTCAAGTACTCGTACGCTGCCGAGATGAAATCACTCAGAAGCGTGGCGACTGGATGTGGGCTGACGGAAAGCATGAATGGGTCGCCATTCACCCAACGCGAGATCAACTTCAGCCTGGCGAGAGCCGGCACGTCCGCTCGGAGCGGGCTCACGATCGGGTCGATGTCCTCGCCTGCGAGGAAGCGCAGCGACTCGGCCGTCGCAATCAGCGGCGCACACTGCCGACAGCCGCGCGCGATTTGGATGATGTGGTGATCGGTCGCGTAGCGAATCGCTACGTTGCCCAGGAGTGCGGCGATGAGCGGCGTGAAACCGAGAGACCAGAACGGCGTCGCCGCAGCCACGAGGATCGTCGTCAACGTGAGAAGCGGAAACACGACGTGCCAGGCGCGTCGCTCAACGGCGTCAGTGGCTGCCAGCCACCAGATGTCGTACCCATGCGGATCCTGCAGGCGTGCGAGCGCCAACTGCGCTCGTTCCCGGGTCGCCGGCTCGACACTCATCCGGCGGACGAGTGCCTCGAACGGTCCGAGATGATCGGCGACCGGCGCCGTTCGAAGCCGGTGGTAGAGCGCGTGCTGACCGAGCGTGCTCTCGGTCCGATCGATCGCGGCAAAGACGTCGTCGAGATTCAGATCGACCCAGGTCCTCTCGTCGAGAGAATGGCTGCCGCTCGAGGTGGCGATGCGGGCCACGTGTGATGCCGAGATGGCGTCCATCCGGCGGACCCGCTCGGTTGCCGTCCCCCAGCCGGCGCGCATGCGAACGAGACGCTCTGTCCGGCTGCGCCGAATCGCCGCGAGGACGACCAGCAGCAGGACTGCGGGAGCAACGATCCACAGAGGATTCATCGAAGCCGACACTCTATCAGAGTGGGACTGTGTAGCCTTGGTGACATGCCCGAACTGGAGCGCGGCACCGGTCATCGCCGTGATTCGGCGGCTCAGAAGCCGAGGGAGCGAGGAACCGCCTGGCGATTGCGCTCATGTGCCACAATCTTCGAACGCTGGACAGCGTAAGCGGGATCTGGAAGCGAATGGGCGCCAGCCTGATGCATACGAGCGTTGGGGAACATCGTGACGGAAGGCCCAGCCCTGGTCCCCCGCTCGTAGTGCTCGCACTGGCGATGTCGGCTGCAGCGTGCGGATCGAGTTCACCCAGCGCACCTTCACCTTCACCGTCACCGTCGACAGGCGCGCTGCAAGCCCCGACGGGTTTCGGAGTGTTCTCACAGCGCGTCGCTCTCACCAGCAACGAGATCGTGCTTGACTGGTACGGAACAGCGCCGGGTTATCGCGTGCTGATCGGCAGCACCTCCAACGCCAGCGACGTCAGGAGCGTTGACCTCACGTCGACGCGGTATACCTTCCTCGCGGCGCGCACGGCCAACACGTACTATGCGCGCGTGGTGGCGACCGACGGTGACCAAACCAGCGCGCCGACGTCAGAGCTTACGGTTTCGACGCTCGACCTGCGCCACATCATCGATGCGCTGTTTTTCAACGGCGGCCCGATGTCCGAGTTCAGAGCGGTCCAGCCGGGATGGGCGCCAGCGGCCGTCTGGCCGGATGGCACGCATCTCCGTATGCCGGTATCGCGCGAAGCCGGGGAGAGCATTCGAACGCTGATGCAGGCGGCCATCGAGGAATACTCGTCGGTTGTTGGCGGTGCCATCACCGGCACGACCGAGCTCGTGGATGACGACCTCCGTTCGGTTGCGCCGAGTCAGCTGCCGCCCTTCACGATCGCCACACGCATCTCGACAACACAGTGTCCGGCCATAGCGGCCGGGTGCGCGAGCATCGGGCCCGCGCCTTTGGGGTCTAACGCATCGGTCGTGACCCTCGCAAGCACCAGCGTCACTGGTACCACCATTGGACACGAGCTCGGCCACGCAAACGGTCTCTTCCACCTTCTGAGAATCAATTCGAATCGTCCTGAATTTCGCTTTCTGATGAGTTCTCCATCGTCGACGTCGACCTTGAGCGATGTGGAGAAGGCCGCAATCGCAGCTGCGCGCGATGGAGGCATTCGTGCAGGCACGACGCGAGAGCAGGCACTGGCAGCAGACCTTGTACCTGCCAACAATCCTCAATCCCGATCACTTCCCGCTCAGAAGAGCGCGGTCGGCGCCCCGGATCTCGCCAGCGCAACATATCCGGAAAGCAATGTCCATGCATACGGGTCCACTGAACTCGGTCCGGACCGAGTTGGACGTTGGTAAACGTGGTCACTACACGGGACCAAAACGGCGTTACGTAGGCACGACCGCGATACGATACGTCAGCGTCAGCGACAGCAGCAGGAGATGGTCGGCCATCCGCTGGCCCAACGGCGGGAAGTGCCGGCTGCTTGAAGCGCCAGGTCGGTCCCGACCGAGAGCACGACGACGCCGACGAAGCCGGTCAGCAAGGCGGCGATGCTTCGGCCAATCCGTTTCACTCACGCGCTCACGTCCCATTCAGAGAGAGACGCGCGCCGGGGGAGATGGTCACGAGGTTGCCGAGAATCATGCGTTGGAAGCAGCTCGAGTGCCGGTATCGGCACCTGAGCGCCCGGGCGTCGCGAAGGGAGTCCGCGACCGTGCCGCCCACTCTCAACCATTCGTCGTCGAATGTGGGCGAGCACGGCCATCAGCCTGCGCCGGGAACTTCATCGCGGATTCCCGCTCATTTCGTGATCACCGTCTCCAGGTACTCGCCTGGCACGACGAGTCCATTGCCGCCACCCAGATCCTGCGACCGGAGCAGCGTAACCAGGTCGGCCTCGAGGGCAGCCTGACCGTCTGCGTCGAGTGCCAGGAAGGCCGTGTGAGTCGGCCCGTAGAAGGCGCGGAACACCTCGACCCAGTGCTCCGGCGAGCGGTAGCGGAAAGCGAACCTGCGGGTCGTGTGTTCGACCTTCGCCGCCGCCGGGAACAGTTCGCGAACGTGAGCATCGGTTCCCCACAGGAGAGGAGACTGAACTCCGGGCGCGGGCGGCACATACTTCGCGACGAGGCGAAGAAGCTGCCCGAGGAAACCCGTCGGCGTCCAGTTCGCCAGACCGATACGACCTCCCACGCGGCACACGCGCATCAGTTCGGCCGCCGCACGCTGGTGATCGGGCGCGAACATCACGCCGAACGTGGACAGCACGACGTCGAAGCTCGCATCCCGGTACGGCAGCGCCTCCGCATCCGCCACGTCGAAGGTGACGTTGGCGAACCCTTCAGCGTCCGCGCGGCGGCGTCCACGCTCGAGGAGCGCAGGAACGTAGTCGGTGGACGTCACGGTGGCGAAGCGTCGCGCCGCTGCCAGCGTGGCGTTGCCGCTGCCCGCCGCGACGTCCAGCACGCTGTGGATCGCGCGTACGTCCGCCGCTTCGCTCAGGAGCTCGCCGACGATCTGGAGCGTTGCGCCGATCACCGCGAAGTCGCCGGACGCCCACATCGCCTGCTGCCGCGCCTTGACCGCACGGGCACGGTCCGCCGGAATTGCAGTGTCGCACGACATTACGTTTGTCATGTTCATCTCCTCCTCATCTCCTTCTGTCAGGCGGCCGACGACGCCAGCGCGGCACGTATCCGCGCCAGGTGGTGGTAGCTGTGGCGGACGGCGTGGTCCTCGAGAAAGAACTGGCACGTGAGCGGAGCGTCGGCGTTGAGCGACACCGTCGCGGCCCGATCGAGCTCCTCGTCGCTGAGCGCGCGGAGCGCCGCTGCTGCTGCGGAGCTGTTACGCTGGAGCAGCTCGATCGCCGCAGCCTTCGTCACCGCCTGGTTCGCACTGGCGTGTTTGGCATTGAGCTCGCTAACCACGTCCCACGTCACGCCTGTGATCGGATTGCCTGCGGCGAGTGCCTGCGCCAGCTGGATTTCCAGCGGGTACATGGTCGCGACGTGGTGAATGACGACGCCAATCGTCCGGCCGTCGCCAGGGATACGGGTGTGCCACTCCGTATCCGTGAGCGCGCGCGCCGCGGCCTCGAGCGAACGGGCGCCCTGCTCGAGTCGCTCGGCAAGCGCGTTCGCGCGCCTGCTGGTCGGCGGCGCCGGCGTGGCGCCGGGCGCATGCGTTGCAACAGTTGTCATCCGCTGTTCCCCCTGATATGCGCCGCGCGAGACTGCGCGGCACCTCCACGCTATATGGGGTATGGTGTTGGAGCCATGCGCGCGCGTCCGAATCGCGTAGCAGGCAGTCCATATGCACGAACGACCTGACCGTCCGTCCGGACGGGATGACCGCGCGTCCGGCACGGATGGGGTCGGCATGTCCGCTGATGTCCTGTCGGACGTCCTTCGGTCGGTCCGCCTGACTGGCGCGGTCTACTTCGACTTCGAGCTGAGCTCGCCGTGGGTGGCCGAGGCGCCGCCGTCGCGCGAGATTGCGGCAGTCGTGATGCCGGGCGCCCAGCGCGTCATCGAGTACCACCTGATCGCGCGCGGCGCGTGCTGGGGACACGTTGTCGGCGAGGCGCCCATCCGTCTCAAAGAAGGCGACCTGATCGTGTTCCCGCAGGGAGACCCGCACGTGCTGTCGAGCGCGCCAGGCATGCGGGCCAGCCCCGATATGTCGCTGTTCGTCCGGCCGCAGACGCCGTTGCCGCTGGTCTACGAGCGCGGCGGCGGTGGTCCCGATCGCACGCGGATCGTCTGCTGCTTCCTCGGGTGCGACGAACGACCGTTCAATCCGCTGCTCACGGCGCTGCCGCGGACCATTCACTTGTCGGGACCGGGCAACGACGCGGCCAGCGGGTGGCTCGCCACGCTGCTGAACATCGCCGTACGGGAATCGGGATCGGCGCGAGCGGGTCGCGACAACATCCTGGCGCGGATGTCAGAGCTGATGTTCGTGGAAGCGATTCGTCGATACATCGAGACCCTGCCGCCCGCCCACACCGGATGGCTCGCAGGCCTCCGGGATCCCATCGTGGGACAGGCGCTGGCCGCGCTTCACGGTGGGGCGGCCACCGCGTGGACGGTCGAGTCGCTGGCGCGCGCCGTCGGCGTCTCGCGCTCGGTGCTCGCCGACCGCTTTGCGGAGATGGTCGGCCAGCCGCCGATGCAATACCTCGCGTTGTGGCGCATGCAGCTGGCATCGCGGCTGTTGCTCGAAGGCGAGCCGGTGGCGGAAGTGGCCGCCGCAGTGGGCTACGAATCGGAAGCGGCGTTCAGTCGAGCCTTCAAGAAGCTGGTGGGCGAGGCGCCAGCGATCTGGCGCCGCGCGAACGTGACGCGCGCATCAGGGACATCGGCGCGCGCGTCCTCGGATGTGCCACCGGCCTGACAACGCAGCAGCCCGGTTGCCTGCAGGAGCCATCGATGCCAGGACGATTCGAGTTCGACCTCAGTTTCGGCGGCACTGGCCGTCCGCGCGACAAGGGTGAACCGATGCGTCTGGTCGTGCTGGGCGATTTCAGCGGCAAGACGGCGGCAGAACGGCCGCCGCTGGCGAGCCGGCCGACGCAGCTGGTGGACATCGATACCCTCGATGACGTCATGAAGCGCCTGGGACCGCGATTGATCGTCTCGTCTGGCGAGATCCGCCTTTCGCAGGTCGATGACTTTCACCCTGACCGGTTGTACGCAAGGCTCGACCTGTTCCAGGACCTCCGTCGCGCACGGGCCGACCCTCAGGCGGGCACCGGCGATCTGCTCGATCGCCTGTTGGGCAAGCGGACCGGGCCCACTGTCGCACCTGTCAACACGCCGGCAAGCGGGTTCGACTCGCTGATCCGTGACGTCGTCGCGCCGTACATCGTCAAAGACACCGCGGCGCAAACCCAGTCATATCTAGCGGGCGTGGATGCTGCGATCGCGGAGCAGATGCGCACGCTGCTGCATGACCGGGCGTTTCAGGCGCTCGAAGCGGCCTGGCGCGGGGTGCAGTGGTTGATCTCGAGCCTGGAGCTCGATGAGAACCTGCAGTTGCATCTCTTCGACGTGACGCGCGAGGAACTGCTCGCTGACGTCGTTGGGGCGCAGGGCAAACTCGCGCAGACGGGCCTCTATCGCGCGTTGGTCGACCGCTGGCGCAACGTGCCAGGCGGCCAGGGCTGGTCAGTACTCGTCGGATTGATCCAGTTCGGACCGTCGAGTGTAGACATCGGCCTCCTCGCTGCGCTGGGCCTGATCGCGTCGCAGGCCGGCGGGCCGCTGCTCGCTGGTGCCGACTCGGCGCTGGCCGGCGACGATCCGAGCGCGTTGGCTGGGTGGCAGGCCCTGCGCCGAAGCGAAGCCGCGCCGTGGATCGGTCTGGCCGCGCCGCGCGTGCTGATCCGTCTCCCCTACGGAAAAGGCAGCAATCCAATCGAGGCCTTTCAATTCGAAGAGTTCGTAGGCCTCCCGGCGCACGAAGAGTTCCTGTGGGGCAACGCCGCGCTGGCCACAGCGCTGCTCATCGGAAGAGCCTTCACCGCGCGCGGCTGGGACATGGAGCCGGGCGATCAGCGCGAGATTGGGGATCTGCCAGCGTACACGTTCGTACGGGACGGCGAGCGTGAGATGCAGGCCTGCGGCGAGCGCTTCCTGACCGAGAGCGAGATACAAGCGGTGTTGAAGGCCGGGGTGATCCCTGTCGCGAGCCGGCGCGACCGCAATGCCGTGGTCGTGATCCGGTTTCAGTCGGTGTCGGACCCGCCGGCTCCACTGGCCTGGTAGCCTCTGGCGAGAATCCGGGTCGCGATGCCGCGGATCACCTCCTCCGCGACGTGACTCGGGACCAGGTACTGCGCGGGAAGACTCGGCCCGGTGCCAGCGATAAACAGGTGGTTGAGCGTCGCGTAGCTCTGGAACGTGAGACCAGCATCTCGAGCACGCCGTAGAGGGGTTCCTTATAGAGGCAGTCTATATCATGTCTGTCTGAAGCTTAGACGGGCGTCCCCTCGTGGCGGTTGGCGTGGGAAGGATGGGGAGCTGGCCGGTCTCGTGTGCGCCGACAGCCCAATATCAAAGCCGGTCCGCCGTTCCAGGTCGCGACCGCGCCATCGGTGCTCAGGACGCTCGACCCGACCTAGGAGAGAATCCGCACCATGTTCCGGTAGGAGACGCGGGCCGCCGCGAGCGAGTCGCCCCACGCCGCCGCGTTGTCCTGTTCGACGAGGAAGTGTTTCAGACCGGCGAGCGTCGCACTGGCGAAGGCCGGCTTGAAATCGATGTGCCCCGTCCCCACCGGAACGAGCGCCATGCTGCTGACGCGTGCGTTCGGCCCGAGCGAGGAGTTGACTGTTCTCAGCCCGAAGACGTCCTTGACGTGCCAGAGCTCAAAACGTCCTGGATATTGCTTGAACAGCGCGACCGGATCCACCCCGGCGATGTAGGTCCAGCCCAGGTCGAGCTGCATCGTGACCAGGGACGGATCCGTTTCGGCCAGGAGGACATCGTAGGTCGTCCGTGGGCTGTCCAGGAGCCGCTCGAACTCGCCCGTATGGTTGTGAACGAGGATCTTCATCCCGAACTTCCGGGCGATCTTGCCGTTCGCGTTGAGTTGTGCTGCCCGCTGCTTGACGGACTCCAGGGTCACTGTCGGTTGGTACGGACCGAACGCCTCGACTTCAGTAAAGGCGTTATGGATGATTCCCGTGCCGGCATCGAAATAGGCACCGGGCGCCAAGGGAGGCGCCTCACCTCGACCGGCACGCGCGCCTCGAGCAGCAGCCGCCCCGGCGCCGCTGGCGATCTCCGTATACTTGATGCCCATAATCTGAAAGCCCTCGAGCTGCTGCTCCAGCTCGGCGCCGGTGCCGCGGGCCGGTGCATGGGTGCTCGGCATGGTCAGGCCAAGCCGATCGAGCATCGCGCGGTACTGTCGGGGGGACATGCTGTTGTATCCGCCCGCCGGCTCGACCTCCTTGTAACCGATCGACGCCACTTTCTCGAGGATCCCTTCGTAGTCGTTGGCCAGGAGATCCCTGACTGTGTAGAGTTCGATACCGATTTGCGCTTTCCAATTGGTCGCCGGCTGCGCGCCCGCCACTGCATCCACGGAACGGGCCCCTGCGATCGCAGCGGCGCTCCCAAGTGCGAACTCCTTGAGGAATGCTCGTCGCGTTCGGAGGTCTCTCTGGCCGATGGCCTTCATGATCATCTCCTACGAGGATGCCGCTGACGAACCGCCGACGGTCACCCTATCGGCGAGCGGCGACCTTCCCGCTCAAATAGAGCACATTGGGCGCCCCGGACCTCGCCAGCGCGATATCCGGAAATCCATCCTTGTTGATGTCGCCGAGCGCAAAGCCGTACGCCGAGCCGCTCTTGTCGCCGAAGGCGACCGGCGTGAACTGCCGTCCAGTGCCGTCGTTGAAGTACACCGTGTGCGGACCTGATGTGTATCCGATGACGATGTCCGGGTGGCGATCGTTGTTCAGGTCGCCAGCGGTGATGGCGTAGGGCGTCTTCGACTTGTCGGCGACCCGGAACCCGGCGGAGAGATGGCCCTTTCCGTCGTTGACATACACCACCATCGTCGCGGCCGCCTCGTCGCCCACGACCAGATCGATCGAACCGTCGCCGTTGAAATCCGCTGCGGCGGCAGCGCGGCCTGCGGCATCCGGAGGACCGAACGGCGCCGTCCGCGCAAATCCGGCCTTGCCGTCGTTGAAGTAGATGCGACTCTGCCCGCCGTCGCGGCTGGGCACAGCCAGATCGATGAATCCATCCTTGTCGAAGTCAGCCGGCACGATGCTCGTGGCCGACTCGGCGGGAATGCTGATGCAGTCGCCGGCGAAGCGTCCGCCACCCTGGTTGAGGCACGCGAAGCTCGGGCCGGGCCGGTTGGCCGCGATGACGTCGATCTTCGAATCGCCGTCCAGATCCGCGACCGCGGCGTTCCTGGTCGACCATTTGGCCACACCCCACGTGCCGGCCACCGTGAACTGGCCCTTGCCGTTGTTCAAGTAGACGAGCTTTCTGTCGGGTGTGTCGTTGCTCGTCAGGACGTCCAGGTCGCCGTCGCCGTCGAGGTCGGCGAGCGCTGCGGTGTAAGTCCTATCTGCGGTGGGGCCGAGATCAGACGCGACGAACCCACCCTTGCCGTCGTTGAGGAGCACACGATCGAGGAGCGGGGTGTGCCGTCCCTTCGCGAGCACGAGGTCGAGATCGCCGTCGCCGTCGAGATCCCCCATGCTCACGTTCGCCGAATCCTCGGACGACGTTTCGAGGAGGACGACGGTGTTGAAGCTGCGATGTGGCGCTGCTGGCTGGGCCCCGAGCACGAAGATAGCGACGGTGGCAACGAAGACGCCGATTAGCTGCGACAGCATAGAGCTGTTCCTTGTGACTTACGGATCCTTGACGCGCTGGTTCGAGCGCCCGCTCTCTGACGAGGCTCGCGCTATGTTCCCCGCTATCCTGCGCATGCCGGGCTCGAGGTTGGGTCCGAATCCCGCTCTGATTTCGTCGATGTAAGTGGCGGCGTTCTCTCCGCGCAACTCCATCCGCTGCGTTAGTCTCGTCCTTCCGTCGGGTAGAGCGTCGAATCGCCAATGGAAAAGCATCAACGCACGCTCGAGAAAGGAACCTCCCTCGATCGTGTAGCTCTTGCCCGAATCGAGGTCGCGAATCAGCCAGGCGGCCAGAGGCTGCCCGGGCATTCGAGTCGTGCCGCGCGACCCGGCAGCAAATGGGCCGTCTAGAGCGAACTCCGCGGGCGGATCGCTCCAGTTGGACACGTCGGTCATGTACTGCCACGCGAACGACACCGGCACGTCACACTCGACGGAACACTGGCACTCCCACGCCGGTGGGTTCTCCATCGCGTGGCCCGCGGCTACTGCTGCGACGGCGACGTGCGCGGCGCGCGCTTCTGTTTCTCCACCATCGCCGCGACGTCGGCCAGCAGTTGCTTGGCGTCGTAGACGATGCCGTCCTTGATCGTGTACTTCACGCCGCCGACCTGCTCGGGCTTGCCGGTCTTGTCGTTCAGCTTGAGCGCACCGGTGCCGTAGAGCACCTTGAAGTTCTGCAGCGGGTTCTGATCGACGATCACCATGTCGGCCAGCATGCCGGCGCGGACGATGCCGAACTCGGGTGCCTTGCCCTTCGGCTCGGCCAGCGTGATCGCCCCGTTCATCGTCGCGGCCTGGATGACCTCGAGCGGATGGAAGCCGGCCTCCTGCAGCATCTCGAGCTCGTTCACGTAGCCGAACCCGTAGGTCTGATAGATGAAGCCCGAGTCCGAGCCGGTCGTCACGCGGCCGCCCATCTTCTTATAGTCGTTCACGAGCTTGAACCACACCTGGTAGAAGTTCCGCCACTCGACCTCGTCCTCGGTCGTCCAGTAGTACCAGTAGGCGCCGTGATTGGAGCGGCTGGGCGCGTAGAAGTCCATGAGCGACGGCAGCGTGTACTTGCCGTGCCACTCGGCGTTGCGGAACTTCATGAGGTCGCGGCCGGCGGAGTAGATGGTCAGCGTCGGATCGAACACCGTGCCGAGCTTGAGGTGCTCGGCGAGATAGGCCTTCCACTCCGGAGAACCCGGTTCGTAGATTTTGTTCCACAGCCGCGCAACCTGGCCGAACCGCCACTGCTCGTCGCCCGCGTTCATGTCGACGGGCCACGGCTGGACGACGTAGTCCTTCAGGAGCGACTCGAAGTGGCCGTAGAAGTGAGTCACCGTGTTGAGGCCGAGACGCGCGGCCTTGATCGCGTTCATCTGCGCGACGCCGCCCTGCTGGAGGTGCGCAGTCGACCCGAAGCCGACCTTCTTTGCTTCATCGAGAAGCGCAGCCATGATGTCCGGGCGCTCTGCGCCGAGTTTGAGGCCATCGATGCCGTTGGCTGCCGCCCAGCGGACGTACTCGCGCGCCTGCTCCGGAGTTGTGACCTGCCCCTTGTCCCAGCCGCTACCGGGACGCTGATAGTTGTAGATGCGCGGTGCGACGATCTCGTTCTTCTCGCTCCTGAGCTTGTCACCGACGGTCACGCTGTTGCTGCCGAGCGGCACGCCGCGGACGGTGGTCACGCCGTGGCCGAGCCACAGCTTGTAGGCGTACTCCGCCTCGGCGTTCTTAGGCGCCCCGCCGGCGTGCACGTGCATGTCGACGAATCCCGGCATGAGATACATGCCCGTCGCGTCGACTTCGAGATCGGGCCCCTGCGGCGCGCGGTTCGTCCGCAGCGCGAGGCCCGGCGTGCCGGCGCTCCGCACAGACGCGATGCGGTTGCCGGAGACGACGACGTCGACGGGGCCCTGAGGAGGAGCACCGGTCCCGTCGATGAGCATGACGCCGCGAATCACGAGCGTCTTGAACGGTCCCCGACCCTCATCCGCCCGGCGGTTGGGCGCGGGTATCAGGCCCCCGTCGTTGCCCTGTGGTCGCGCCGCCTGCGCCGGTGCGCGGGCGCTCTGGCCTCTTCCCGGCGCGGACGGATTGGTAGCGACAACTGCCGAAGCCGACGTCGCGGCGCAGGCAACGGCGACGAGAAGGGCGAGGGCTCTGGGCATGAAGGCTCCTTCGGTGTGACGGCCGGTATGTTACCGCAGGAGTAGAAGACGAGGCAGGAGGCAGTGAACGTTGAGAGACGAAATCGTGTCTCCAAGCAGGCTATCGCTGCGACCGGCGGCGCGAGCGCGAAGCGAGCGCTGGCAGGTCGTGGGGGTGGGGCCCCGCGAGCACTTGATAAATGCAGACAGAAAGTCGGGATCACGAAAGCACCAGAAACACCCCCACTGCCACAACCCAGCCGGCCAGCGCGTCGACGAGGTAGTGATAGCGGCCAAGCACGGCGCCGGCCGAGACGGCCACGGCGGCGAGGAACATCGGGACGACGAGCCACGTGGGCGCGGCGAGCACGAGCAGGAAGGCGACGAGTCCTTCCGCGGCGTGGCCGCTCGGGAAGGTGTTGACCTGGATGCTCGTCGCGCCGAGCATCCTCAGATTGAAGGCACGAAGAGACGAGTCCCAGGGCTCTCCGGATTCGAGGGCGCGCGGCGGCCGGGTCTGGACCCACGGCAGCACGCCGAAGCAGATGAAGTCGGTGATGAGGACGATCGACCAGAACCGGTCGGGGTCTGGTGATGGCGAGTACCTGCAGGCGCGCCAGGAGCGCGAGTGGAATAAGGAGGTAGACGGCCGCGTAAGCGGCCTCGAGCGTTTCAACAAGCGGGCGAGGCGTGCGGCGCGACACGTCCCGGATGCCCAGCCGATCGTCGAGCCACCGCAGCGCCGCCTCGTGGGAAGGGCGAGGCGCGACGAAGAGCAGGCCGCTCGACCAGTACCCGATCAACAATAGAAGCGGAGGCCAGATCCACTCGCCGAGGATGGGCGCGTCGGCGGTAAGGCTGATCAGCACGAGCAACAGCCCGCAGGCGGCCGCGGCCATCGCCTTGAGCGCAGCCGGACGTCGTCCCCACTGCCCCACCACAATCAGGGCGATGTAGAGGAAGAACGCTACGCTGGCCAGCTGCCATAACCGCATCGCGAGAACTGCCGCCCCCTTCTGCCTGCTTGTCCGCGATCTGTAATGTGCAGACTGCACCGATTCGGGCTCACCCGCGACGACGACAGCACGCTGGAGCATCATACGACGATGGACACGATGATCAAGACCTCCATGACTCATCGCGTCCATCGTGACATCGCGCTTATCGTGCAGGAGTCGTTGCCTCGCTATTGCACTGCACCGTGTCGGTGAAGCTGACATACCGCCGATCATGATTCAACTCGTCGCTTTCGACCTTGATGGCACGCTCGTCGACTCGAGCCGGGACCTCGCGGACGCCACCAACGCTCTACTTGCCGACCTCGGCGCCACGGCGCTATCGCTCGACGTGGTGGTGAGCCTGGTCGGGGAGGGCGCCGCGGTGCTGGTGCGCCGCGCGCTCGAGCGGGCCGGCCTCGACCCCGACACGCCCAACGCGCTCGAGCGGTTCCTGGCGCATTACGATGACCGGTTGCTCGACACGACGCGTCCGTACCCGGGGATGGTCGAGACGGTGAACGCGTTACGCGCCAGACATCGCGTCGCCGTGCTCACGAACAAGCCCGAGCGCCAGACGCGGCAGATCCTGAGGGGTCTCGGGATGGATGGGCTCTTCAGCGACGTCATCGGCGGCGATTCCGCGCACGGCCGCAAGCCCGATCCTGCCGGCCTGCTCGACCTCGTCGCACGCGCGGGCGCCACGCCGGCCGAGACGCTCCTCGTCGGCGACTCGCCCGTCGACCTCGCCACCGCGCGGCGCGCCGGCACACACATCTGCCTGGCGCGGTATGGATTCGGCTATCGGTTCGACTCGAACGGGTTTCGGGGGGACGAGCTGTTCATCGACGAGCCCGTCGCGCTAGTCGACGGTCGTCCGTGGGCTCTGCTGAACTAGATTCCGGTACGCCGCCGGATATCCCTCGCAGGTCTTCGCGAGCTTCCGCCATTCGCGAAGGCTTCGGCGGACCGCCGTAGGTTCAGCGTGAGGCTGCGTCGCGATCATCGCGAATGATCCCGTGAAATCGACCGCTCGCTAGACATCGCCCTTGAGATACTCGCCGCCTCTCCCCCTCCGGAAACTTCTCAATCGCATACCGCAGCATCGTCCTCGGCATGGTCTTGTAGCGGCTCGCGAGAAACGCGCGCTCGGCGGCGCCGTCGCGCTTGCCGACTTCTCTCAGCAGCCACCCCACCGCTTTGTGAATCAGGTCGTGTTCGTCGTGAAGGAGAATCCCGGCGATGCGGAAGGTGTCGTCGAACTCGCCGCGGCGGATGCCGTCGAAGGTCGCGATCATCGCGATGCGGCGTTCCCAGAGCGATGTCGACCGGGCCAGTCTGGTCAGGGGGACCGTGCTTCGGCCGCGCAGCCAGCCGCCGACGATCTGGCCGGCCGAACAGTCGACGAGATCCCAGTTATTGATGAAGGCGGTGTTCGCGAGATAAAGGTCGTAGATGCGCCGGCGCATCGTGTCATCGCCGGCCTTGAAGGCGTCGACGAGCATGAGGAGCGACAGCGTGCGTTCCTCGTGGATGCGCGAGCGGAGGAGCTTCAGGACCTCTCCGAGCGGCGCGCCGCGGCACTCGCGGCAGACCGCCCGGATACCAGGCAACTTGACGCCGATAAACCTGTCGCCCTCGCCGTACTGACCGGGCCCGGTCTTGAAGAAGCTCTGGAGAATGGCCACGCTGTCCGGATTCGCGTGCGCGCCGAGTTTGCGCCTGATGGCCGTCGCGGTGAGCATGGGGTCAGATCTCGATTTTCTGATCGGTTCGGGACCGGCTTGCGGGCCAGATCAGAAAATCGAGATCTGACCCCAGGGATCAGCGTTCGTAGGACTCGCGCCTGGACGAGGGGGACTGCCGTATCAAGTACTTCGACGGATCCGCCCAGAACATCGACCGCAGCTCGGCCAGGCTCGAGGCGCCGCCGTAGCTGATCGACGAACAGAGATGCTTCATCATCTCGCGCAGGATCGTGCGCGCCGAGCCGCGCGCGGGCACGCTGATTTCCATCCCTTCGGCGCCGATCGCCTCGAGCTCGACCTTGTCGGCGTCTTCGACGTCGAGCCTGTCGCGGATGGCTTCGATCGAGGCCATGCCGCGCAGGACCTTGAACGGCACCTTGACGGTCTTCTGCGACTCGGGCAGGACGACCGACTTGTGCACGATCTCGCCGGGCGCCTCTTCAGTCCCGGCAAACGCGCTCCCGAGCATCGCGCAGTCGCCGCCGAAGACGAGCGCTTCGGCCAGCGCGCCGTGACGCTTGATGCCGCCGTCGGCGATCACCGGCACGCCCGAATCTCCGACGGCCAGGCGGCACTCGACCAACGCCTGCAGCTGCGGCACGCCGAAGCTCGTCGTCATCCGCGTCGTGCATCCGCCGCCAGGCCCGATACCTACCTTGATGCCGTCGGCCCCTCGCTCGAGCAGGAACCGTGCGCCTTCGGCCGTGGCCACGTTGCCGGCGATCATCTCGACTTCGCCGAACTGCTTTCGGAACTCGCGCATGGCCTTCTCCATGACGATGGAGTGGCCGTGAGCGATGTCGATGACGAGGATGTCGACGCCGGCGCGCACGAGCTCGGCGGCGCGCTCCAGATAGTCGCCGGTGGCGCCGATGGCGGCCCCGACGCGCAGACGGCCCTGATCGTCGCGCGTGGCAAACGGCAGCCGGCGCTGGTGCATGAGGTCCCGCGCCGTGATGAGGCCGAGGAGACGCCCGCCGTCGCCGACGAGCGGGAGCTTCTTCACCTTGCGCTCGACCATGATCCGCTCGGCGTCGGACAGCTCGAGCGGACCGCGATGAACCACGAGCCGCTCGAGCGGCGTCATACGCTCGGAGACCAGCGTGTCGCGATCGGTGACGAAGCGCACGTCGCGTTCGGTCAGGAGTCCCTTGAGCCTCCGCTCGGCATCGACCACGACGAGCGTGCCGACTCGCGAGCGCGACATGAGACCCCTGGCGTCGCCGACCGAGGCCGATTCGTCGACACTGTACGGATCGCTGATGACGCCGTGCTGGGTCCGCTTGACGATCTCGACCTCGCGCACCTGCGGCTCGATTTCGCCAGGCCGGAAGCCGCGGTCGATGATGCCAATCCCGCCTTCCTCGGCCTGCACGATCGCCATCGGCGCGCGGGTCACCGTGTCCATGTTGGCCGAGACGATCGGGCGCTTCAGCGTGATCCGGCGGGAGAGGCAGCCGGACAGATCGATGGCTGCCGGGTCCCGGCGCGCCAGAACACTCCGTTGCGGTGCGAGAATATAGTCATCGAAGGTGCAGCCTTGCACCCGGTCGAGGACGGATCGCCCGATGGCCGGATCGATGACAGGAAACATGGGGTCATCGTACATTGGCGATTCGTCGATTGGAAATCATGCCCTCACCATTGCGTCATCTCGAGCGCTCGTTGCGCGTCCGGCTGGCCGAGACGCTTCCCGGCGTCCAGGCCCAGCTGAAGTTCGCGCCGACGCCCCCCAGGCCGGACTGGCGCGCCGGACACTTTCCTTCCGATACCCGTACCGCGGCGGCGCTCCTGCTGCTCTATCCGCGCGAGAACGACGTCGCCATTCCGCTCACCATTCGTGCCAGCGGACTGGCCAGGCACGCCGGTCAGATCAGCCTGCCTGGCGGTGCGACCGACGAAGGCGAGACGCTGAGCGAGGCGGCACTGCGCGAGGCAGCCGAGGAAGTCGGCGTCGATCCGGCGTCGGTGCGCATTCTCGGAGAGCTGACGCCCGTCCACGTCGTGGTCAGCGGGTTCACGCTGCACCCGATCATCGGCGTGACCGACGACCGGCCGGCGTTCGTGGCCGCGCCGGGAGAAGTGGACGAGATCCTGGAGGTGTCGCTCGACGATCTGCGCGACGCGTCGCGCATCGGGCGGGACATCCGCATCCGCGAAGGCGTCGCGGTCGAATGGCCCTACTTCGACCTGCTCGGGCACCAGGTGTGGGGGGCGACGGCGATGGTGCTCGGCGAGTTCATCTGCCTGATCTGATCGCGAACAGGTGCTGCGCACTGCGGATATAGCAAACCAGCTGCTCACACTTTCACGGCACCATCGCGAAGATCTCGAAGCTCGCGAAGTTCGCGAAGACTATTCTCGATAGGGTTCGGGCTTCTACGCATGCGTGTCCGCCTCGATCGCGCGCTCTCCAAACGTGGCCTCGCGTCGCGCGCCGAGGCTCAGCGCCTCATCAGAGAAGGGCACGTCAAAGTCTCGGACCTCGTCGTCATCGATCCGGCCCATCTGGTCGTTGTGGAGACTGCGGTGATCGCCATCGCGGGCACCGTCGCTCGGACGGCGCCATGGCGCACCATCGCGCTCCACAAGCCGCGCGGCGTCGTCACGACGCGGCGCGATCCGGAGGGACGCAAGACGGTCTTCGACGTGCTCGGCGAGGAGAGTGGTTCGCTGGTGGTCGTCGGGCGCCTCGACATGGCGAGCACAGGCCTCCTGCTCCTGACGACCGACACCGAGCTCGCGGCATGGCTCACGGATCCGCGCAACGAGATCGTGCGGCGATACGTCGTGACGGCACGTGGAGCCGTCACTGACGAGGAAGCCACAGCCATGGAGCGCGGCATCGGCGGGCTGCAGGCGCGGTCGGTCGAAGTGCGGAAGCGCTCGAAGAGGGAGACACATCTCATCATCGAGTTGACCGAAGGGCGCAACCGCGAGATCCGGCGTCTGATCCAGTCGGTGGGCCATGAGGTCACGCGACTTCTCAGGGTGGCGTTCGGCGGCATCGAGCTCGGCGCGCTCCAGCCCGGCGCGTGGAGGGACGTCGGCCGGAATGAAATCACTCGGCCCTCAGCGCGACGAGCGGATCGATCGTCGCACGGCGAGCGCGAATAGTGCCGGACTCGCCATTTTTGCATGCCCTTTGATGGACAAAGTGGCAAGATAGGCGGGTCGTGCGTCGCCTGTGCTTCGTCCTGCTAACGTCGCTCGCTGTAGCCTCGTGCCTCGGCCACCGTCCGAGAATCAAACACCCGGAAGTCCCTCGGGACGTCACGACATTGACGCTCGTAGGGCAATTCAGCATCCCGTCGCAGGGACGATTTCCACCGGTCATGGGCTTGCCGTTTGGCGGCATCTCTGGGCTCACGACGCGCGACGCGGGCCGCGAGATCTACGGGATCTCCGACGCGCAGCGGGGCGGCCGCGTCTACCGGTTCGCAGTCGATGATGCCGGCGGGACGCTTCGGATCGACACGCTCAGTGTGGTGTCGCTGGCGATGGCGCCGGGAGACGAGAGCCCGGACCATGAGGGCATCGCGCTACTGCCCGACGGCACATTAGCCATTGCGGCCGAGGGCACAGGCCGTGAGCCGCGACAGCCGGCGTCGGTCGCGATCTACGGCCGTCACGGGGACTTCAAGCGCCGGTTGCCTATTCCCGAGAAGTTCGTGCCCGAGCCGAACGGATCGCCAACGAAAGGCGCACGCGGCAATGCCGGTTTCGAGAGCCTGACGCTCTCGCCCGACGGCGCGCGCCTCTTCACCGCGGCCGAAACGGCACTTCTTCAGGACGGGGATCCGGCAACGTTCGACGCCGGGGCGCGGACGCGCATCCTCGAGTTCGTCTCGCGCCGCGACGCGTACGAGCCGACGCGGGAGTTCGCCTACGATCTCGAACCCGTGACGAAGGTGCCGTTCACGCCTGGCGTCTACATCAACGGGCTAGTCGATCTGCTCGCGCTGGATCCCTCGACGCTGCTGGCGCTCGAGCGAGGGTTCGTCGCGAACATCGACACACCAGGCGGGGGCTCTTGCCGCATCAGGTTGTACCGAATCAGCCTGACGGGCGCGACCGATGTCTCATCGCTCGAATCCCTCAAGGGACATCCGGAAGTGGTCCCGGTGAAGAAGACGCTGCTCATGGATCTCTCCGACGTCCAGGGACTGAGCGCCGATCTGGTCCCGACCCTGGACAACTTCGAGGGCCTCGCCTTCGGCCCGCGGCTGCCCGACGGCCGGGCCACGCTGCTCCTCGTCAGCGACGACAATTTCCACGAATCCCAACGGACCTGGTTCCTGCGCTTTGCGATAGAGTAATGGAGTCAGATCTCGATCTGGCGGCTCGCGGCTCGCTTCTCGCGGTTGCTCAGTCGATCGCCTGAGCAACCGCCAGCGGCGAGCCGCGAGCCGCCATATCGAGCTCTGACCCCAAAGAGAGGTCTCAGCGATGAACGTTCCGGTGGTCGAAGCCATCAACCGTCAGATCAATTCCGAGCTCAGCGCGTCGTACTCCTATCTCGCCATGTCGGCCTGGTGCGAGGGTCAGAAGTTCACGGGCGCGGCCCGCTGGCTGCGGCTCCAGAGCCAGGAAGAGTACATGCACGCGATGAAGCTCTTCGATTTCATCCTGGCGCGTGACGCCAAGGTGGATCTCAAACCGCTGGAGAAACCGACGCAGAAATTCAAGTCGCTCGCCGACGTTTTCGAACGGGCGCTGGCGCAGGAACAGGAAGTCAGCCGGCAGATCGACGCGCTCTACGAGACGGCTTTCAAGGAGAAAGCGTTCGCCGCGGTCGCCGAGCTCCAGTGGTTCCTGACCGAGCAGGTCGAGGAAGAGAAGACGGGCCGCGAGATCGTCGCCAAGTTCAAGCTGATCGGCAACGACCCTGCGTCGATCCTCGACATGGACCGCGATCTCGGGGCTCGGTCGGCCGTCGAAACTGCGGCGGACGCCGGCCAATAAGGCTTGCTGCAGCGACGTCTCCAATGACGCGGAACTCGAGTTCCGCGCTCCTCTGTCAATGATATGAAGCAGCTCATTCCAACGTTTCTCGCCTCGACGATCCTCATTTCTGGCTGCTCGCCGAGCGCGACGCCACCGCCGGCGGCGACCTCCTTGCCGGCCGCAAAGATTCCGCTCTCGGCTATGCCGAAGATCGAGCCGGCGCCGCTGCTGGAGCACATCCGCCAGTTGTCATCAGACGAGTTCGAAGGCCGCGCGCCCGGCACGCCGGGTGAAGAACGAACGGTCCAGTATCTGACTGGCGAATTCCAGAAGCTGGGGCTCAAACCGGGCAACACCGACGGCACCTACGTCCAGAAGGTGCCCCTCGTCGGCATCACCGGCACCGAGGCCAAGCCGCTCGTGGTGTCAGGCAAGGCGAAGGCGTCGTTCAAATGGCGCGACGAGGTCGTGGCGTGGACCAAACACGTCGCCGACGGCGCCAGCATCGAGAATTCAGACCTCGTCTTCGTCGGCTACGGCGTCGTCGCGCCCGAGTACAACTGGGACGACTTCAAAGGCGTCGATCTCAAGGGCAAGACGATGGTCGTGCTCGTCAACGACCCGCAGGTTCCCGATCCCGAGGACCCGTCGAAGCTCGATGGCCGGACGTTCAACGGCACGGCGATGACCTACTACGGCCGGTGGACCTACAAGTTCGAGGAGGCGGCGCGAAGGGGCGCGGCTGGCGCGCTCATCGTGCACGAAGAACAACCCGCGGGCTACCCCTTCAAAGTCGTCCAGGGAAACCTCAGCGAGAAGTTCGACCTGGTGACGCCGGACAAGAACATGGGCCGCGCGAACGTCGAGGGCTGGCTGTCGCTCGACGCGGCGAAACGGCTCCTGAAGATGGCCGGTCAGGACTTCGACGCGCTGAAGAAGCAGGCGACCACCCGCGAGTTCAAGCCGGTGCCGCTCGGGCTCAAAGCGTCGCTGGCGGTCAAGAACTCGCTGCGGACGATCGACTCGCGCAATGTGCTCGGCAAGCTCGAAGGGAGCGACCCGCAGCTCAAGGACGAGTACGTGGTCTACACCGCGCATTGGGATCACTACGGGATCGGCGTGCCGAACATCAAGGTGGACAAGGGCGACAAGATTTACAACGGCGCGCTCGACAACGCGTCGGGCGTCGCCTCGATGCTCGAGATGGCGCGCGCGCTGACGACGGTGAAGCCCGCGCCGAAGCGCTCGATCCTCTTCGTCGCGGTGACCGCTGAAGAGCAGGGGCTCCTCGGCTCGCAGTATTACGCCGTGACCCCCGTCTACCCGCTGGCGAAGACCCTCGCCAACATCAACGTCGACGGCATCAATCAGTGGGGCCGGACCAAGGACATCACGGTCATCGGGCTCGGCGCGTCCGACCTGGACGACTACCTGCGCGACGCGGCAGCCGAGCAGAGCCGCACGCTCCGGCCTGATCCGGAGTCCGAAAAGGGCTTCTACTACCGGTCCGACCACTTCAACTTCGCCAAGCAGGGTGTACCGGCGCTGTACACCGAGTCGGGCATCGAGTACATCGGGAAACCGACCGAGTACGCCAAGCAGAAACGCGACGAGTACACCGAGCACGACTACCACGCGCCGTCGGACCAGATCAAGCCTGATTGGGACCTGGCTGGGGCCGTCGAGGATGCGGAGCTGATGGCGGCCGTCGGCTACCGAGTGGCGAACGCCGACACGTTCCCCGAGTGGAAGCCGGGGAACGAGTTCAAGGCGAAGCGGGATGGGATGATGAAGAAATAGCTCCCAGCTTCCAGCATCCAGCTATCCAGCTTCCAGCTACCGGCTTCCAGATGAGGGCATGCTGATCTCAGCCGGAGAGTTGAGATCGGAATGAACTTAGCTGGAAGCGGGAAGCTGGCAGCCGGAAGCTATCTTTCCTTCGGGTCCTCGAGGTACGTGTAACCGTTGAGTCCCTCTTCGTAGAACTCGAGCAGGCGGCCGGATTCCTCGTAGGTGATCTTGCCCTGGCGGACGGCGAGCTCGACGTCGTTGCGCAGCTTGCGGACGAGCTCGTCGGCGCTGAACTCGACGTAGTCCAGCACTTCCTTCACCGTGTCCCCTTTGATGACGGCGTCGAGCACGACGCTGCCCCGCTCGTCCAGGCTGACGTGCACGGCGTGCGTGTCGCCGAAGAGGTTGTGGAGGTCGCCCAGGATCTCCTGATACGCCCCGACCAGAAACACCCCGAGATAGTAGGGGTCGCCATTGACGGTGTGGAGCGGGAGCGTCCGCTTGACGTCGCGCCGGTCGATGAACTGGTCGATCTTCCCGTCCGAGTCGCAGGTGATGTCGCCGAGCACGGCGTGGTGCGTGGGCGGCGTGTTCAGCAGGTGAATCGGCATGACGGGAAACAGCTGCTTGATGGCCCAGCTGTCGGGACACGATTGAAACAGCGAGAAGTTGCAGAAGTAGGTGTCCGCCATCGTGTCGTCGAGGCCCTGAAGGTCCTCGGGGACGTCATCCATCTGGGCAACGATCTTTTTGAGCTTCACCAGGATGGCCCAGTACAGGTTCTCGGCCTGACACCGTTGATCGAGCGGGAGGTACCCGCCAGTGAACAGGTTGAGCGCCATGTCGAGCGCCTGCTGCGCGTCGTGATAGCTCTCGAGGGCATTGCGCGGCAACAGGTTCTGATACGTCTCGAGCAAGTCGATGAGGGGCTGCTCCGCCTCATCAGGCGAGATCGTCGCCGGGATCTTCTCTTCGCCGAACGCCGAGACGCCCAGGACGTTGAAGATGAGGACGCTGTGATACGCCACGATCGCGCGGCCGCTCTCCGACACGATCGTCGGGTGTTTCACGCCGGCATCGTCGCACACGGTCTGGATGTGGTAGACGACGTCGTTGGCGTACTCCTCGAGCGTGTAGTTGACGCTCGACTCGAAGTTGGTCTGTGAGCCGTCGTAGTCGACGCCCAGCCCGCCGCCGACGTCGAGGTACTCGAGGCCGGCGCCGGCCTTGACGAGCTCGGTGTAAATCCGGGCCGACTCGTTGAGGGCGCCCTTGACGATCCGGATGTTGGGAATCTGGCTACCGAGGTGGAAGTGCAGGAGCTTGAAGCAATCCTGCATGCCAAGGACCTTCAGCTCTTCGAGGCCGCGCAGGACCTCCGTGACGGTCAGTCCGAACTTGGATCGGAAGCCCCCGGATCCCTGCCAGCGCCCGCCCCCCCTGGCGGCCAGTTTGACGCGCATGCCGATCTGCGGCCGCACGCCGACTTTTTCGGCGTACTTCAGGATCAGCCCCAGCTCTTCGTACTTCTCGACGACCGGAATGACCGTGCGCCCGATTTTCTGCGCGAGCATGGCCATCTCGATGAACTCGGCGTCCTTGAAGCCGTTGCAGATGATCGGGGTGTCGTTGTAGGCCTGCGCCGCTACGGCCAGCAGCTCAGGCTTGGAGCCGGCTTCGAGACCGAACCCGTATTCGCGGCCGAAATCGAGCACTTCCTCGACGACCTGCCGCTGCTGATTGACCTTGATCGGGTAGACACAGACGTAACGTCCTTCGTACTGGTGCTGCGCGATGGCGGCCTTGAAGGCGTTGTGGATGTCTCCGAGGCGGTGGCGGAGGATGTCTCTGAAGCGGATGAGCACCGGGACCTGGATCCCGCGCAACATCAGGTGGTCGGTGAGCTGCTTGAGGTCGATGGCCTGCGCTGGATCCTTGGTGGGATGGACGAGGACATGACCTGCCGGCGAGATGGAAAAGTAGCCCTTCCCCCAGCGGTCGACCTCGTAGAGCTCGGTCGCGTCGCTGACGGTAAAGGTCTCACCCGTCTGCCAGTTACGATGGGGGCGAGAGACAGATGTGCTCACGGTCACATGATACAGACGTTAATCGCTGGTCGCTAGTGGAGATTGAGACAGTCGACAGTCGACTGTCGTCGGTCGTCAGTCGCAGTCTTCAGTCCGAGTCGTCGAGTCGTCAGTCCGAGTCGTCAGTCGGGCCGTCAGCCGCTGGGCCGCAGTCGCACCTCTTGCCTTCACGTCGACTGCCGCCGCGTCATCGACGGGCCGCCACCAGGCGTTCACCGCGTCGTGCACCGAACGACGAAAGAGTTCGGTCGGTCTCCGCACACTCCCCGGTTCTTGGCTGCCGGAGGTGTGGCGTCGAGCTCGCGCGCGACCGGGGACGGAGCCGGCCGACGGCCGACTGGGAGCGCCGACTCCGGCTGACGACTGGAACTGACGACTGGACTGCGACTGGCGACTGCCGACTGGCGACTGCGACTGCGACTGCCGACTGCCGACTGCCGACTGACACTGTCCCATTTCCACCCCCTGTCCGTTTCCGCGCGATCGAGCAGTGCCGTCTGGGACGAACGCCCACCGTTGAGGGACGAACCACGCGCGCTGGTTGACGAGCGTGCGCAACCCTCGATCCCTGCCAGTTCGCTCAATATTTCCGGGCCTGAATCGCACGATTCGACAAGACGAAATCATCGTTTCCTACGTCTAACACCAAGCAAGTCCCCAACACAGCCGAAGGCCTATCCGTCCCTTGAGGTGGGTGCCTGCGGTCCCGGGAGGAGCGGGCCCTGGGACACCGGGTCCGATGGAGAACGGCGACCATGGCCAAGGCTGCGGTCGTCGGACAGGAACTGTCGATTATGAAACCGCCAGCCGATCGGCAGCTGAATCTTCAGGGAACCGGCACGGATGTGCCGGCAGCGGCACCGCTGCGCTACGGGGTGCACTGGGCGATCATCTTCATGGCGGCGACGCTGCTGGCGCTGTTCTCGTCGCTCATGGCCTGGCGCTTCACGGTCTCGCTCGGCCGCGGCATGACCTACTGGCGCACGCTCGTCATCCTGAACACGAGCTACTGGTACCTCTGGGCGCTCTTCACGCCTGCCATCATCTGGCTCTCGCAGCATTTTCGGTTCGAGCGGCAGGGTCTCTGGCGCGCCGTCGTGGTCCACCTCCCGTCGGTCGTCCTTTTTTCCCTCACGCACATCCTCGCGATGTCGGGCGTGCAGTGGTGGTTCGCCCGCGCGGACGGCCGGTCGTTCGCCTGGTGGGCGGAGGCGCAGCGGTCGGCCCTCCTCAACTTCGACTGGGAGATGATGACCTACTGGACGATCGTGGGCCTGAGCCACGCCGTCCTCTATTACCGCGAATCGAAGGACCGCGCGCTGCGGACGGCGCAGCTCGAGACGCGGCTGGTCGAAGCCCAGCTCAAGACCCTTCAGCAGCAGCTCCACCCGCACTTCCTGTTCAACACGCTGCACGCCATTTCGGCCCTGATGCACCGCGACGTCGAAGCCGCGGATCGAACCCTGATGCGGCTGAGCGACCTGCTGCGGCTGACCCTCGAGAACATCGGCCAGCAGGAGATCCCGCTGCAGGCGGAGCTCGACTTTCTCGCCAAGTACCTCCAGATCGAGCAGACGCGCTTCGCAGACCGCCTGGTCGTCCGATTCGACATCCAGCCCGAGTCGCTCGACACGCTCGTGCCGAACCTCATCCTGCAGCCGCTCGTCGAGAACGCGATCAAGCACGGGGTCGCCAAGAAGTCGGGGCCCGGGCACATCGACATCTCGGCCCGCCGCGACGGCGGCAAGCTGTGGATGGAAGTGCGAGACGACGGCATGGGCCTCTCGGAGGACGCGCTGACCGCGCTCCAGAAGGGCATCGGCGTCTCGACCACGCGCGCGCGGTTGCAGCACCTGTTCGGCGCCGACTACCGCTTCGAGTTCCATCGCCAACCTGAGGGCCTATCGGTCGTCGTGGTCGTTCCCTGGCAGACGGAGGTCAGGGCCCAGGCCAACCACGACGCAGGAACGACGGTGGATACGCTTCGAATCGCGTCCGCCGGCCGGCTCGCAACCGTCGCACGACAGCACCAATGACCGCGGAGTACTTGGGCCACGGACAACACGGATCGGTCGGGAACCCCTGGGAACGCGGCGATATCGCCGCCTGGTCTTGAACAGAACTCATCGAGGGCATCATGGACACCAATCACATCGCCACACCGGCCGCCGCATCGCATCCCGTTCCGGGAAACATGCATCGGACGACCGCCATCAAGAAGATCAAGACCCTGATCGTGGATGACGAGCCGCTCGCCCGGGAGCGTCTGGCCGCCTTGCTGTCGAGCGAGGCGGACATCGAGGTGGTGGGCCAGTGCCGCGACGGCGAGGAGGCCGTGTCGGCCATCCAGGATCACTCGCCGCAGCTGGTGTTCCTCGACGTCCAGATGCCGCACATGAACGGCTTCGAGGTGATCGAGGCGGTCGGCAGCGAGCGCATGCCGCTCGTCATATTCGTGACCGCCTACGATCAGCACGCGCTCAAGGCCTTCCAGGTACGCGCGCTGGACTACATCCTCAAGCCGTTCGATCGCGAGCGCTTCTCCGATGCGCTGCAGCGCGCCCGGCGGCAGATCGAGCGCGAGGAGACCGGAGACCTCGGACGCCGCCTGCTGGCCCTCGTCAAGGACCTCCGCAAGGATCAGCCGCGCTCGGACCGGCTCGTCGTCAAGTCGGGCGGCCGGCTGTTCTTCCTGCGCATGGACGAGATCGACTGGATCGAAGCGGCCGGCAACTACGTCCGGCTGCACGTGGGAACGACCTCGCACCTGCTGCGAGAAACGATGAACGCCATCGAAGGGCGCCTCGATGCGGAGAAGTTCTTCCGGATCCACCGCTCGCGTATCGTCAACATAGAGCGCGTCCAGGAGATGCAGCCGTGGCTGAACGGCGAGTACGCCGTCGTGCTGCGCACCGGAACGCGACTGACCCTCAGCCGCGGCTATCGGGAGAAGCTGCAGGAGCGGTTGGGGCGGGGACTGTAAAGAGCGGCTCTCGGCTTTAGGCTTTAGGCTCTAGGCAAGATCTTCGAGTACTGGGTCGAAGGTTTAGCTAAGCTAGAGCCTAGAGCCAAGAGCCTAGCTAGAGCCTGCCGTGAGCCCTACTTCGGCATCGTGAACAGCGTGTCCGCCATCAGCACGTCGAACTGCACCTCGTCGTAGATGGCCTCGGCCATCACCTGGCCGTTGAACGTCTGGCGGATACTGAATGGCACGGTCAGGCCGTCGGCCTCCTTGTAGTTGTAGAACTCCGAGGTCACCACGCCCTTCCGCCCGCCCTGCTCCATTTGCATCACGATCTTTGCTTCCAGCATCGTTTCCGCATTGATGTAGATCTCCTGGATGGAGCCGTTCTTCGACTTCACTGTCAGCCTGTGCATGGTGATGCCCTGCACCGCCTCGGTGCCGACGAGCTCCACCGTAGTTCCTCTGGCTTTGTAGTCGAGCAGGGGCGTGTCGAAGTCGCCGGCGTCCTGGCGGGTTCTGTCGGCTTGCGGCCCGGCAATCTCACGCGCCTTCGGGCTGACGAGCGGATTGATTTGCCAGACGGTCATCCCGTCGAAGCCAAGAACGAACCTCAGCCCGTCGTGGATGCTCTCGCGCCGCATCTTATTCGGACGCATGGCCCAGGTCACGATGGGGTACTCGCCGCCGGGATTCTTGACCCGGCCGGTCATCTTGACCGAGTTGACCGCCCGCAGCCTCTCGACACCGCCCTTGGCGGCGAGATTCCGAGCGACGATTTCGTCCACGGTCGGCGACTGCGCGGCGGGTGGCGATTGCGCCAGCGTGACCGGACGGGCCATCGCCCCGACTAGAAGTGCACAGACGACTGCACGAGCGTTACATGACCGCATACGTCAACCACAGAAATCACGAAGCAACATGAGCCACGGGCAACGCGGACGACGCGGATCAGAGAGCCACGAACGAGGACAGGCAACACGGAATACCCGTGTTGCCTGTAGCGAGCCCAGTTGAATTTGAAGAGACGTTCGCGGGTTCAGGCGCTGCGTTTGGTCATCATTCGGTAAAGCGCCAGCAGGATGATGGCGCCGACGATCGACATGATGTAGCCGGCGACCTGATTTGGGCCGTAGAAGCCCATGGCTCTTCCGAGGAACCCGCCGACGAGGGCACCGGCTATCCCGAGAAGTACCGTGACGATGAAGCCGCCGGGATCGGTGCCCGGCATCACGAGTTTCGCGAGGGCCCCCACCACAAGCCCGAAAACAATCCACGCGAGAATGGCGATCATAGGTCTGTCCTCCTCGTTTCCTCCCAGGGAGGGAATGCAAGCGGTTGACCATCGAACTCCGACGCTGCAGAGCCTACACCAAGACCGGGTAGTCGTGCAGACAGGGCTGCGGGGCGGACCAGGGCCGGCGGCGAGCGAACGTCAGGAAATCGTTCGGGGCGAGGAGTGGCCAAGCATCGGGTCGACATCTGCGTCGGTCGTGACCAGCCGGTCGGAGGCGGATGACGGCCGTGACGATGCCTCGTCGCCGAGCAGGGCCACCATTGGAGTGGTCCCGGTAAGGAGGACGCCTGCCGCGTAGTAGGCGGCAATCAGGAGGACCGGCCACAAAAGTCGCGAGCCGGCGGCGGCGCTGCCAAAGGCGAGCACCAGCGCGACGGCCATGTCCGCGGCGGTGCCAAGATATCGCGCCCGGTTC
Source organism: uncultured Acidobacteriota bacterium (assembly GCA_963776315.1). Taxonomy (GTDB): domain Bacteria; phylum Acidobacteriota; class Vicinamibacteria; order Vicinamibacterales; family 2-12-FULL-66-21; genus DATBJJ01. Next base: position 242,021 of record CAVZMJ010000010.1, on the reverse strand, counting down.
GACGGGGCGCCGGAACCCCGGTAGACGCCGGTCGCCTGCGCGAGCGCCGCGATTTCGGCAGGAGGCCGTCCGGAGTCGGCGCCGTCAACCTCCGGCACCGCTGGCTTGTACTGACGCTCGAAACGTCTGAAGACCTCGTCGGGATCCAGTCCGACCGCTTCGGCGTAGGAGCGCACGAAGGCGCGCCGGAAAATACCCCCGGGCCAGCGGGAAATGTCGTCTGATTCGAGCCCCTCGAGGAGGGGCAGCGAAACCTTGGTGCTCTCCGAGATCGTCTTGAGTGCGAGATCTCGGCGTTCGCGTTCGGCTCGAAGATAGGCTCCGAGCGTGGTGGTATCGTCCATCAGCTCCAGCACGCAGGTTCAACGCAGGTTACATGCGCAGTATGCGCCACGGAAAGGCGTGTCTGCAAGCTGATCCTTGTCGCGCACTCGTGGTCCGGCGACCGCCCCAGCGGCGTGACAGGCGCGGAGGTGGGCGATTATAGTGGCCGCGTGCGACCTTGCCTGGCGCTCCTGCTACTGTCGTCGCTCGCATTTGCCGTTGGGCCCGCGCAGCCCGCCCGACCGAGGAGCCGGATGGAGGATCAAGTCGGCGCGGTCGTGAAAGGCTTCCACGGCCAGATGGGCATCGCGGCCATCAATCTGCGAACGGACGAGATGATCGCCGTCGGCGCCGACGAGCGCTTTCCCACCGCCAGCACCATCAAGACGGCCGTGATGATCGAGGCCTGGCAGCAGGCCGCCGACGGCCGGCTGGCCATGGATACCACGCTGACGCTCCGGGACGCCGACAAGGTCGGCGGGGCGGGCGTGCTGCGCGTGCTGCACGACGGTCTCACCCTGACGGTGTCCGACCTCATCCACCTGATGATCGTGCTGAGCGACAACACGGCCACCAACCTCCTGATTGAGCGCCTCGGCACCGCGCGGGTGAACGAGCGGCTCGACTCCTACGGGCTGAAGGAAACGAGACTCTTTCGCCCGACGTTCCGGGACGGGCGCCCGGACGTCCTGCCCGAGCTCGAGCGCGAGTACGGCCTCGGCATGACGACGCCACGCGAGATGGCGCGGCTGATGGCTATCATCGCGCGGGGCCAGGCCGTGAATCGTGACGCGTCGGACGCGATGCTGGCCACGCTGCGGCGTCAGCAGGACCGCGCGATGATCCCTCGTCTGCTTCCTGCCGACGACCGCATCCAGATCGGGAACAAGACTGGTACTGATGAAGAAAAGCACGCGCTGAAGGACGGTGTGAAGCGCCACGTGCGCGCCGACGCCGCGATCGTCACAGGTCCTGACTTCACCTACGTCATCGCGATCTACGCTCGGCAGGTCGAAGACACGCGATGGGGCGTCGACAACGACGCGCTGACAACGGGCGCGCGGGTCTCGCGGATGATCTACGACTATTTTTCGGCGAAACACGAGGTCAGGCCGTGAATCGTGAATCGCGCTGGACGGCATGAGCGCGATGACACTGAACGCCGGAGTGGACCGGTCGCCTCGGGCCTCCCGCTTCGCAGCATGGAAAAACGACCCCTCCGCAGCTGAGCTCACGGTGACGGCGGCGGCTGGGGCGATCCGGGCGACAGCCAACAATCGGTTGGACAACGAGGTCGGTAGACCGCTTGGGACGAAACAGCGCCGCCGCCGATCGGAACCGCGCCGGGGCCGTTTTAGCGTTTTCGATGTCATGCCGCTCAGAGGTCGGCCCGATCCGACCGGTCCACTCCGGCGGGCGCAGGCGCCGCGCCACTAGTGCAGTCGACACCGATGCCGTCAGCTTCGTGCACGTGAGTACAATCGACTCGTGGACCGCATCGACCTGACGACGGTTGACTCGCCGATTGGAAAGCTGACGGTGGCCGCACACGGACCGAAGGTGTGCCTCGTCCATTTCGGTCAGGTCAGCAAACAGATCCGTGACGCTCTCGCAGCCTGGTATCCGGATACTGCCATCGAGTCAGGTGACGACCCGGGCGGAGTCGTGAGCGTGTTGACTCGCTACTTTGACGGCGATCTGACGAGCCTCGACGAAATCGACGTCGAGCTGCACGGCACAGCGTTCCAGCAGCGGGTGTGGAACGCCCTGCGTACAGTGACGGCGGGCACGACCACGTCGTATGCCGAGCTCGCGCGCCGAGTGGGAGCGCCGACCGCGGTTCGCGCTGTCGGTGCCGCGAACGGGGCGAACCCGGTTGCGGTCGTCCTTCCGTGTCATCGCATCATCGGCAGCAACGGCAGCCTCACAGGCTACGGCGGAGGGCTGGAGCGTAAGCGCTGGTTGCTGCACCACGAAGGCGTCAGCCGGACGTTGTTCTAGGGGTCATGTTCTAGGGGTCAGGTCGTGCATCGTGAATCGCGCGGTCCGGAAATGGCCAGAAACAGCGTCTGCAGCGACGACGTAGAAACCATTCGGTCCCCCTCCCCGTCTGATAGCCTAGATAATCCAGGCGTCAGTCTCACCGAGCCTACCGCCACGTGCCCTGGCCATTGGCAAAGAAGGGACCTCAATTGCGCCGCAGTGAATACTTCTCCGAGCTGACGCAGGACCTGAAGTTCGCCTGCCGGCAACTCCTGCGAGCTCCAGGATTCTCTGTCGTCGCCGTCCTGACCCTCGCCCTCGGCATCGGCGCCACCACCGCGATCTTCAGCGCCGTTCAGTCGGTCGTACTGCGGCCGCTGCCATTTCCAGCACCCGATCGCCTCTTCTCGGTGTACGAGTCGACGCGAAACGGCCGCGACAGTGTCTCCGCGGGCAACTTCGTTGACGGTGTCGAGCCGGTAGGCGCGTTCAGCGCGGTCGCCGCAGAACAGTTCTCGAGCTTCAACCTGTCGGAGGCAGGCGACACGGAGCGGATCATCGGCGGACGCGTCACGGCTGGCTTCTTCGACGTCTTCAATCTTCCACCCGCGCATGGCCGCATCTTCACGAAAGACGAAGACCAGCCGGGCCGTGAGCAGGTCGTCGTCCTCAGCCACGCGCTGTGGGTCCGGCGGTTCGGTAGCGATCCGGCGGCGGTCGGCCGCCGCATCACCCTCAACGAACGCCCATACGAGATCGTCGGCGTGATGCCTGCCGCGTTCAGCTACACGGCGAACAGCGAGGAGCTGTGGGTTCCCATCGCCTTCACGCCCCAACGCAAGGCGACGCACGACGAGCATTATCTGCAGGTGTACGGACGGCTGAAGCCGGACGCGACTGAAGCACAGGCGCGTGGCGAGCTGCACGCCAACGCGCTGCGGCTCCGCGTGGCATTTTCCAAGGACGACGAAGAGCTCGACTTCACCACCACATCGTCTCTCGACGATCTGGTGGGCGGCTACTCCCGCCGCATGTTCACGCTCCTCGGCGCCGTCGGCTTCGTGTTGTTGATCGCGTGCGGCAACGTTGCCAACCTGCTGCTCGCGCGCGGCGCGGCACGCGCTGGCGAGCTCGCCGTTCGCGCCGCGCTCGGCGCGGGCCGCGGCCGCATCGCGCGGCAATTGCTCACCGAGAGCGTCGTCCTCGCCCTCCTCGCGGCCGTCGTCGGGCTGGCGCTGGCCGCGTTCGGGATTCGGGCGCTGGTCGCGGCGGCGCCGCCAGGAGTGCCCAGGCTCGAACAGACATCGATTGATCCGTGGGTGCTCGGGTTCACGTTTGTCGTGACGCTTCTGAGCGCGATCCTCTTCGGCGCAACTCCAGCCCTGCGGGCTGCGCGCGTCGACATGCAGAGTGCGCTAAAGGAGGGCGGACGCGCTGCGGGCATGGGCGGCGTCCGCGATCGTCTGCGCACGGGCCTCATCGTCACCGAGCTCGCCGTCGCCCTGGTGCTGCTCGTGGGTGCGGGGCTCCTCATCCGCAGCTCGCTCGCGCTTCAGGCAGTCGACCCGGGCTTCGACCCCTCAGGTGTGCTCTCGAGCCGGTTCGCGCTTCCTGCCGCCGTGTACCCGGATCGCGCCGCGGTCGTGCAGACGCTTCACCGGCTGGCAGAAGCCGCGGCGCAAATCCCCGGCGCCACGGCCGCGGGAATCTCGACGAGCGTCCCGATGGGAGGCGGCGGCAACGGCAACGGGCTCATCCCCGAGGGCCCGACGTTCGAGCGGAAGAACGCCATCGGCAGCCGGCTCCGCATGGTCACGGCCGGATACTTCGAGGCGATGCGCATTTCGATCGTCAAGGGCCGGGCGCTCACCGACGCCGACCGGCAAGGCGCCTTGAAAGTGATGGTCGTGAGCGAAGCGCTTGCCCGCGCCGCCTTCCCAGGACAGGATCCCATCGGCAAACGCATCGCCTGCTGCGAGCCCGGTCCCGACGGCAAGAGTCCGGACTACAAGACCGTTGTCGGCGTCGCGCGCGACGTGCGTTCGCGCGCACTCGGCGAAGCGCCCGCGCCGGAGTTCTATCTGCCGATCGATCAGGTGCCGGCGGAAGGCTGGGACTGGGTTCAACGCACGGCGTTCATCGTCGTTCGAACGGAGCTCGACCCGCTGGCGATGACGAATCCGATACGTGCCGTTGTCGAAGGGATAGCGCCGGGCGTACCGCTGTTTCAGGTGAGGACGATGGAGCAGCGGCTGCGAGACTCGATGGCAACGGCGCGATTCAACACGATGCTGCTGACGCTGCTCGGTCTCGTCGGACTGGTGCTGGCGGCGATCGGAGTGTACGGCGTCATTGCTTACTTCGTGACGCGCCGAACGCAGGAGATCGGCGTGCGCGTCGCGCTCGGTGCGTCACGAGGCCATGTGCTGGCGCTGGTCTTCCGCCAGGCCGCATGGCCGATCGGTCTCGGCATCGTCGCCGGCATCGGAATGTCGGCGCTGGCGACGCGTGTGCTGTCGACGCAGCTCTTCGGCGTGTCGGCCTACGACCCGTTGACCTTTGGCACGGTGGTCGTCGCGCTTGCCGTGGTGGCCCTCGTCGCCAGCCTGATTCCGGCGATGCGGGCCGCGTCGGTTGACCCAACGCGGGCGCTGCGCATGAACTGATGGCTCAGGGCTCAGGGCTCAAGGCTCAGGCCAAACGATCCTGTCCACAAAGATCAGCATGCTCTTCCCTGAGCCCTGAGCCCTGAGCCGAGCCTTGGGTCCTCTCTAGGATCCCTCCGCCAGCCGCTTGTCGATTTCGGCCTTCGACAACCAGCGGCCGTTCACCATCACGCCGGCAATCTTGACACTGTTGTCGATGTTCTGCAGCGGGTTCGCGTCGAGCAGCAGGAGGTCGGCGCGCTTGCCGGGCGTGAGCGTGCCGGTGGTCGACTCGGTCTTCAAGTACACACCGACGTTCACCGTGCCCGTTCGCAGCGCCTGATACGGCGTGAGTCCGGCATCGACGAGCGAACGCAGTTCCCGGTGTGCAGAGAATCCCGGCACGTTCCAGAACTGCGGCGCGTCCGATCCGAGCGCGAACGGCACGCCGGCATCGTGGAGCGACTTGATCAGCCGGCGTCGGAGGACGAGGAGCTTCGTCCGCTCGGCCTGCGGAATCTTCAGGAAGTTCTGTTTCTGCGTGACCCAGTTCTTGATCGTCTCCGGCGGCATGTACTTCATCTCCGGCCGCGCGGCGAGGTCGTCGGTCGACACGTCGTTCAAGAGGTTGTCGAGCAGCACCTGCGTCGGCACCTGCCAGACTCCTGCGGCCTTGGTCGCCGAGACCAGGCCGGGCAGCTTCGATTCGTCGATATCGTTCATCAGGTTGGTGCCGAAGAACTGTCGACGGAGCAGAGGGATTCTTGGTCAGCGCTTCGACAAATCCGTCGAGGTGGTCGATGCTCGCGTACCTGGCCTCGAGCGCGCGCATGACGCCGACCGCCGCCGGCACATGGCCGGCAAAGGGGATCTTCAGCTCGTCGGCCGTGGCCGCGAGCGCGTCGAACACATCCCGCGGCACTCCGGGATGTATCTTCAGCAGGTCGTAGCCGGCCTTCTTCTGCGCGATGACCGCCTCGACCGCCATTTCTTTCGTCGACGCTGTCTTGGCATTGAACGACGGGCCCGATGTGTAGATGAGCGGGCTCACGATCTCGCCACGAGCGGCGCGCTCGCGATACGTCAGGTGACGCGGATCTCCCAACATGCCGCGGATCGTCGTGATGCCGTTCGCGGCGTAGAGGAAGAGCGTGCGCTCGACGGCCGAGTCGGCAGCCTGCCCGCCAGGAATGTGGGCGTGCATCTCGGCCAGCCCCGGCATCAGGAACTTGCCCTTGCCGTCTACGCGGATGGCGCCCGCCGGAATCTGCGCCTTGGCCGACGGAGCGATCGATGCAATCGTCCCGTCGCGGACAATCACCGTCTGGTCGGCGACCACCGCTTCCTTGTCCATGGGCAGCGCACTCACACCCACGAACGCCGTCGTCACCGACTGCGCGCCCGGCCTGGTGGCAAGCCCCGCACAGATGCCCCCGGCCAGGACACCACACGCAATGAGCTTTGATATGTTCATGGGGCCGATCCTATCAAGTTCCAGGCAAGGAGCTCGCGAAGCCAGCTCTCGCGAGAACACATGCGCCGCCCGCCAGAGCGTCATCGGAAGGCCCCAACACCCGACAGCGGCATGGCCTCAGCCGAGCCCGATGGTGCGCTCGAGGTGCCGCAACAGCCACGGCAGGCCGCACGACACCTCCCGGGCGTTCACCACGGCCTGGCGCGTCCGGGAGACCAACACGCGGGTGTGCGCGTCGACCATATCCGCCGCCCTGTTCAGCCGGCGCATGTCATCGGGCCCAGGTGAAGCCGTCAGCTTGATCTCGATGGCGCACCTGCGGCCTCCACGTTCGAGCACCAGGTCCACCTCGTGTTGATCGCTCGTGCGAAAGAAATACGCCTCCGCGTGAAGGTCCCGCTGCGTGAGCACGGCCAGCAGTTGCTCGATCACGAACCCTTCCCAACTGGCGCCGACCCACGGCTGGTCCGCCAGCGACTGGCCCTCCCCGACGCCGAGCAGCGCGTGCAGCAGACCGCTATCCCGCCAATACACCTTGGGGCTCTTGACGAGACGCTTGCCGATATTGACGTGGAACGGCGGCAGACGTCGAATGAGAAACGCCCCTTCGAGGAAGTCGAGATAGCTGTTGACCGTGTGATAGGAGAGCCCGAGGCTCTGACCGATCTGCGACGCGTTCCACACCTGGCCGTGCACCGCCGCCAGCATGCGCAGCAGCCGCTCGGTGACCTGCGGCTTGGCGGGCAGCCCCCACGACGGGAGGTCTCGCTGCGCCAGCAGGGTCAGGTAGTCGCGCTGCCACCGAGGATACGCGTCGCCGCCACGGACGCCGCCGTCCGGATACCCGCCTCGCTGCCAGAGCCGATCCAGTGGAACGCGCGGCAACTCGGCCAGGGAAAACGGAGTCAGCTCTACGAGGGCAAGCCGGCCGGCCAACGACTCGGAGACCTGGGTCATGATGGCGGGCGACACCGATCCGAGGATCAGGAACCTCCCGCGCCGGCCGCGGTCGTGGTCGATGGCGGCACGCAGACGCGGAAAGATCTCGGGCCACGCCTGCGCCTCGTCCAGCACCACCAGCGACCGGCCCGACTCGAGCGCGGCCCATTGGAGGTCGAGCCCCAGCCGGTCAGGCTCGTGCTCGAGGTCGAAATAGCGGCCGCGCAGGCTCCGCGCGAGGGTGGTCTTGCCCGACTGCCTGGGACCGACGAGCGCCACCGCCGGCGCGGCCTTCAGCCGTCGCCGGACGACGGCGAGCGCGGAGCGCCTGAGCATGTTTTGTATTATAGAATTTCATTTCTATTTTGCAAAGCTCACAGGCTTACCTCACCACCACCGAGCTCTCCGCCACCCGCCCGCGCTCATCGCGCGCGATGATGCGGTGGACGCCAGGCGTCAGCGGCCACATGAGCGCGGCCTCTGACGATGCTGTCCCGACGAGGCGGCCCGGCGACCTGCCATTCGATCGTGCCGGGCGTCGTCGCAACAACGCGCAGCGGCAGGGTCTGGAACTCGCGGCGCAGCGTGGGATCGATGAGGTAGGTCGCGCCCGACGGCGGGTTGACGATCTCGAGGGGACCGCGGGCGGGCGCCGGTGCCAGCGGGACAGAGGACGAGCCGGTCGACACGCTCGCCGCGCGAAGCTCGCCGAAGCGTTGGCGAAGGCGAGGGTCAGCGAGCAAGCCGTTCTCGCGAGCCCACTGACGATAGGCTGGTGGCCAGACGACGAGCGGGCCATCGTCGCTCTGGTGGTGCCAGCTGCACGGCGGATCGTCGGCTACGGACAGCCGCTCGCGCTGGCGGGCGGGACACCACGGGTTTGCGGGCATGCCCGAGAGCGCGCAGACATCGCGCTCGGCCAGGCCGTCGGGAGCGGCGACGATAGCGCGCGCGTCGAGGCCGGCCGCGCCGTGCAGGCGCTTCGTCGCGGCGAGCATCACGGCATGGAAGATCGGCGCCGCACCGGTGACGCCGGTGGACGACTTGAGCGGCGTGCGATCGAAGTTCCCGACCCAGACGCCGACGGTCACGTCGCGCGTGTAGCCGATGGTCCAGTTGTCGTGATACGCCTGCGACGTACCGGTCTTGACGGCGACCGGAAACGGGAACTCCAGGCTTCCGCCACGGCCGAAGATGTATTCGCGCGCGCTGTCGTCAGAGAGCACGTCGGTGATCCAATACGCGGTGAGGGGCGAGACGAGAGGCCGGCGCGGGCGGTCCTCTGCCGGCGACGCCGCAGCATGCGAACGGACCGACCAGGTCGGCTCGAGCCAATCGCCACCTCGAGCAAAGGTCGAGTAGGCAGCGACGAGCTCGTCGAGGCGCACTTCGGCGTTTCCGAGCGTCAGGCCGAGGCCGTAGTAGGACGGCGTCCGGTCGAAGGTCGACAGGCCCGCGCGGGTGAGAAATCGCTGGAGCGTGGGCACGCCGAGCTCGGAAGCGAGGACGACGGCCGGGACGTTCTCGGATCCCGCGAGCGCGCGCCGCGCGAGCAGCGGACCACGATAGCGGCCGTCGTAGTTGCGGGGACTGTAGAGGACGCCCACTTCGGCGGTCGGGAAATGCGACGGCACGTCGGCCAGAACACTCGCCGGCGTGAACCCGGACTCGAACGCGAGCGCGTAGGTGAACGGCTTGAGCGCCGACCCAGGCTGGCGCGGCGTGAGCGGGCCGTTGATCGCGCCCCCGTGCTCGGCATCCGAATAGTCTCCCGACCCTTCCCAGGCGAGCCACTCGCCTGAGACATTGTCGAGGACCACGACAGCGACATTCGCGGCACCGTGACGATCGAGCGCCTGACGATGACTCCTGATGATGCCGACGACATCGCTCTGCAGGCCCGCATCGAGCGTCGTCTCGATCCGTGGCGGCCGGTTCTCTCCGGACGCGGCGACGACCATTTCGACGAAGTGCGGCGCGAGAAACGGGGACGCCGTGCGCGAGAAGCGCAGACGCTCGGCCCGCGCCTCGCGGACGCCGTCCGGCGACAACGCGCCGGCCGACTGCATGCGCCGGAGCACGGTCAGCTGCCGGGCGATCGCCTGCGTGCGATTGCGGAACGGGTTGTAGCCCGACGGCCGCTGCGGCAGCCCGGCGAGAAACGCCGCCTGTGCAGAGGTAAGCATCGACGGCTCGCTGCCGAAATACGAGCGGCTCGCCCTGCCCACGCCGACGATCTGGTTGCCGTACGCGGCAAGATTCAGATAGAGGCCCAGGATCTCTTGCTTGTCGAACCGGTGCTCGAGCCGCAGCGCGAGCACCGCCTCGCGAATTTTCTCGCGCACGCCCCTTGCGCGTTTCGGAGAGCGTCGATTCAGCAGGAGCTTGGCCACTTGCTGCGTGATCGTCGAGCCGCCCTCGACGACCGTGCCCTCGAGCAGGTTCTGCCGCAGCGCCCGCGCGATCGCGACGGGGTCGACGCCGGGATGCGACCAGAAACGACGGTCCTCGGCCGCGAGGGTAGCCGCGACGATCACGGGCGGCAGGTTTCGCGCATCGAGGTGCACGTTGCGCGTGCCGTCGCCCGACAGCGATTCGTAAAGCGGCACGCCGCGCCGATCGACGACGACCGTGGACGTCACATCGTCCAGGTCGAGGAGAGCCGGATCGATTGGGCCCAGGCGCAGCCAGAGGGCGAAACAGACGAGCGCCAGGAGACAGCCGGCGGTCAGCGGGCGCCAATGGCGACGGAACGCAGTGCGCAACTTCACGAGTGCAGTCATTGACTCTGTCTGCATTTCTCAATGCGCTTGGGGTCCTCCGCCTACGCGCGCCAACAATTCCTGCGCGCTACGGCGAGACCTCGCCGGGCACCCCCGCTCGCTCTCGCGGCCATTCGGCCGCGCTCGGGCCGCAGGCGCTGCAGATTCGGGCTGCTGGACCCAATCAGCGACAGTCCGGCTCTACCTCTTGACTTCAATCACGGCTGTCGATGTTCTTCCAAAAACCTCCGGCGAATACATTTCCTCCGCACGGGCCGGCGCGGTACGGAACGTGCCGGCGGTCGTGGCGCGGACGATATACGTGAACTCATGGCGGCCTTCGCTGAGGCGCGTGGCGAAGAGCTGGACGCGGTCGTCGAAGCGTTCGACGTGGTCGAAGCCGCCGCGCTGCCACCACGAGAACCAGTTATCGCTGCCGCGGTTCCCCTGATCGTCCTGCTCGCGCGCGAGCGACGCGGCCGTCGTGGCGAACCAGGACTCCACGGCTTCGAACCCGGCGGGAAGCGGGTCGGTGACGGCGACGTAGCGCCGCTCCTTCGTCAGATTGAACGACAGCGTTACGCGGACGAGGTCGCCGGCCTTATACGTCGCGAGTGCCGGGCGTGTCGTGTTCTCGACATAGGGGGCGTACGAGCGGGCGATCTGGATGCCGTTGTCCAACCCGCTCTGGAAGAGCTCGTCCGAGGCGTAACGCAGTCGCGCCGAGTAGAAGAGCGTGCCGGTTCCCTCGCGCGTGAACGTCAGGGGGCGAGACGCGCCGGCCGGACCCTGCGAAAGCACCTTGGCCAGGGTCATTTCCTTCACCCTCGACGTCGTCGTGCGGCCCTTGAACTCCTCGCGCGCGAAGTCCTCGGTGCCGAGCTTGACGACTGCGCGGAAGTCGGGCGGCGCGCTTTCATACTTGCGGTAGTAGGCGACGAGCGCTTCCATGGCGAGCGCGTTCTCCTGCGTGTTACCCCAGCGCCCGTCCTTGCGCGCCGCCATCATCCAGCGCACCATCTGCCGCACAGGCGCATCGTTGACGTCGGACTTCACCAGCGAGTTGAGCACGATCGACGTCGTCCGCACGTTGGAGTTCCAGAACCAGAGGAGGTACGGATCGCTCAGCTCCTCGACGTGCGCGCTGCCCGCCTCGGGCAGGATGGCGTTGGCCATGCGGCGCCGGAGATCGGCGATGCGGCTGGTCGAGTCTGAAGACGCTCCGCCGCGCGCGACCAGCGCGTCGTGCAGGTACGCGAGCGCGAACACGGGCATCCGCTCGCGATAACCGTAGAGCCGCGTGAGGTTCGAGTCCTGATTGCGGCCGCCCTCGACGAGCACCTTGACGGCAAACGCCTGCCAGGCGGTGTAGGCCGGCCACCAGCCTTCGTTCGTCGGCGGCTCGGCCGCCAGGGCGTGTTCGAGATAGGCATAGGCGCGCTCGCGCATGCCGACGTCAACCTTGTACTTGTGGTCGACTGCCGTCTTGAAGACGTGCAGCAGGTAGGCCGTGAGGTACGGGGACGTGAAACGGCAGTCGCCGGCCCAGTACGAGAACCCGCCATCCGCACACTGGAACTTCTCGAGGTCCTTCAGGTTCTGTTGCGCTGACGGACGCATCTTGCCGGTATCCATCCCGGGCAACGAGAACGCGTCGCCAAGATCGGACGCCAGTACCAGGGCAAGTGTCCGCGACCCACGCTGTTCGGCGCAGCCAAAGGGATACTCCACGAGATAGCGCGCACCTTCACCGAGTCCGACCATCGCTGTTGACGATAGCTCGACGTGGAGGCCGCCGAGACCAGGCACGACGCTGGCCGGAATCGTCAGTGTTTCAGTCGCGGTCGCGGCCGTGTCGGTCGCCTCGCCGTAAGCGGCAACTGTCTCAGGAGATACAAGCAGCTCGACCGGGATGACATCTTCGAACGCGTCGGTCTCGTCACCGATCTTGACCGTCATCCGCACGCGCGCCCGGCCGACGCGCTTGCCAGCCGCGTCGAACCGCGCCTCGATGGATCCGCCCGCGGCCACCTGCAGCGTCTGCTCCGCGCCAGCCGTGAACTCTAGGATATCGGGATCGAGGCTGGCGATCGTCACCGTCGCAGCGCCGGCCGTCTTCAACTGGCTCGTGACGACCGCGCCGAAGTACGCCTTGTCGCCGAGTGCGAGAAAGCGCGGGAACGTTGCCTTGAGCGTCAGCGGCTTATTGATGCGCACTTCGGCGTCGCTCGATCCGAACCGCGACGCGCGGTCCGCCGCGACGGCCATGATCCGGTAGGTCGTCAGCGACTCCGGGAGCTTCACCTCGATCGACCCCTTGCCGTACTCGTCGGTCGTCACCGAGCCGAGCCAGAATGCCAGGACACGAAAATCTTTCCGCATCGTGCCCGCGCCCGCGTCATCACCACCGCCGCCGCCTTCCGTCTCGCCCTTCGGCGTCAGCACGCGCCGGCTGATGATGCGCTGGCGGTTGTCGGCGTTCATGACCTGCAGCGCCTTGTGCACGTAGACCGACCCCAGCACGTCCGGTGTCCGGTATGCCGTCAGCGACAGCACGCCATAGTCAACCGCCCAGAGCGTCACCTCGCTCGGCGCGCCGCGACCGTTCGCGTCCTTCACGTCGACCTGCACCGTGGCAGCGTTGGCGGGCCGGTACTCCTCTTTGTCCGCCCGGACACCTACCTTCAATCGCTTCGATGCGTCTTCCACGTTCAACTCGACGTATCCGAGCCTGAACGCGGGCTTGCCCGGGTCCGACGGGTCTTCGACGACGTTTGGCCCCTCGCTTCCGTATCCCTCGAATTGCCGCGTGGCTGTGGGCTCGGCGGTCTTGGCCTCGGCCTGGCTGCGCCCCTTCACGAGGAGGACCGAGACGAACACGTTCGGAATGTCGTCTTCGGTAATCGGGATCGAGATCGATTGCTGTGTCGAAGTCAGCGGGAATTGACGGTGCGACCGCACACCTTCGCGCTCGGTCGTCACGAGCGCCGTGGCCTGTTCCCACGGCGACTGAATCATGATCCGCGCAGTGTCGCCTGGCTTGTAGGTGCGGCGCTCGGGGACGAGCCCGATGCGGTTGTGATCGAACCGCGCCCACGCAGTGTAGCCGTCACCAAGCACGTAGAACGACGTGGTCGTCACGGCGAACCGCTTGTTCGTGTCGTGCGCGACCGCTTCGAGGACGAAGTACCCGCCGTTTGGCAGCGTCGCGGTCAGCGGGATGGGCTCGGCGCCGGTCGTGACGGTCCACGACCCTGCGGGAATCTCCGTCCGCGTGGTGTCCCACGTGTAGAAGCCGTTGCCCTCGGCGCGGCGGACGCTGTTCCACTGGATCTGGGTCAGCGTAACCGTCACGGGCACGCCCGCGACCACTTGACCATCCGGCGCAACGGTGACGACGGCGGTGTTCAGACCCTGCTTCTGCTGCAGAAAGTACGACGAGCGGCGCAACCCGATGTACCACGGGGCAGGATGCACCAGCACGCTGCCGCGATTGGCGATGTGCTGCCGCGACACGTCCTCGACGTCTCCCTCGAGCGTGTACAGGTAGGGCACGCCCGCGTCGGCTTGTGGCGTCAACGTCAGCGGCAAGTCACCCGTTTTGGCCAGCGTGTCCTCGTCGCGGCTCACCTCGCCGACCTTCGCGTTACCAAGCCGCTCGGACCACCCGATGAAATCCCATTCTTCTGCGGGGAACTTGTCCAGGACGGCGGCCGGCGCCGAGGCAACCCAGGTTCGTGTGAACGTCCACTTCACGGGACGAGCGCCCATCGGCGCGCCGAAGAGATAGCGCGCCGCCACGACGCCTTTGAGCGGCTCCCCCGCCATCGCGCGATCGCCCTTCAGCGTGACGTCGACGCGAAAGTCGGGACGTCGATATGCCGCGACCAGAAAGGACCCGTTCACAGTCTTCTGATACGGCACCTCGTCATCCAGCCTTGGACTCGGAACGTCACCGGGCTCGACCTCCTCGGGTGTCCTGGGCTTCGGCTTGTCGCTCTCGAGCACGGCACGCACGGAGTAATTGCCGAGCCCACCCTCTCCCGGAAGCATCGTCGTCCACTCGGCGCTGCTCCAGTCGTTGATGGTGACCGTGCGCTCGTCGACGATCCGGTACTGGCTGTCGCGGAGCGAGATGAAGACGGGCGTGCCGGCGCGGAGCAGGCGGATGCCGCTCGGGGTGTTCTGACGCAGGATGGCCTTGAAGTGGACCTCTTCGCCCAGTCGATACACGCCGCGGTCGCTGAAGACCGTTCCGCGCAGCATCGGCTCGGACTCGCTGCGATTGAACGAAGTTCCGAAGTCCCACGGCTCGATGCCCTCGTTCCAGTTGCTGCCAACGTAGGCGATGTCGCCGTCCTTCTCTGCCAGGACGACGAAGTCTGGCTTCTGCCACTCGGCGTAGTCGTCTTCGCCGGTGTACCGCCGCTCGCGATAGGGAACGCCCGGCCCGGTCGCGACACCGTCAGCGCCCGTCGTGCCGGTCCAGTGCAGGCTGTTGTCGCGGTTGATGATCGACACCTTCGCGCCGGCGACGGGCGCGGCATTGTCCAGGCGCGTCACGAACACCAGCGTGTTCTGCGGACTGTCTTTGACCGTCACGCCAAGGTTCGTGACCTGCACAAGAGACGCCCGCACGGGCTGAACGGAGCGCTTCGCGTTGGGGATCGACGCGCCGTTCTCCACCGCAGTCCACAGGAGGCCGGTGCCTTTCGCGCCGAGCGCTTTCGCGACGTCGAGGCCGTGCGACTGGATCCGATCGTTGGTCAGATTCAGCTTCCGGTCGACCGGATCGACCGACGGCGCAATGCCAAACCCCGGCGTCAGTTTCCGGATCGTCGGCATCAGATCGTCGTTGGCGAGCGCTGCCGCCCACTGCTTCACGCCGAAGAGATTCCGCGCGTAGAACGGCAGAACGGATCCGCCGCTCGCCTCCCAGACACCATGGCCATCCCCGAAGCTTGTGAAGGCCGTGCGATGCCAGTTCTCGACCAATCCCGCCCACGTGTAGCCAAGCGTCTGGCCGTCGACCGACTTGAGGCCGCCATCAATCGTGACGAAGTACGTGCTCGCGGGCGGCTGCGCACCGAAGCCTCCGTCCTCGACCGTCAGTGAGCCGGCGCTGTCGCTTCCCCATGACGTCGTCGCTCGAGACGCCGTGGGGGCTGGCCGCGAGACATCCTGGCCGGCACCAGACGTCACGTCCGTCAGCCGCAGCGCCTTTGCGAACTCGGCCACCTTGACCTGGGTCCGCAGGATGACTGGATTGCGATCGTCGGGGTCGCAGCGCGACGCGCAGTCGAACCCCGTGACGAAGAATGCGTGCTCGGCCTTCACCGTGTAGCTCTGGATGCGGCCGGGAGTGGCCGGGCCGGCCTGCGATTTCAGCCCGGAACCGAGCGTGAGCAACACCCAGCTTTCGGAGGGCACGTGCGTCACGGTCTCGAAGGCGACGAGCGTCCGGGCGGGTGGGTATGCCTTCTTGTCCCAGTCGTTCGTCAGCCGCAATGTGACCGGCCCGTTGGCTGCCGCGATGATGTTGGTCGCGGCGAGCTTCGCGTTGAACCGGGGGAACGAGGTCTTGTCGACGGCCGCCAGTCGTTGCTGCGCTTCCTGCGACAGGAACGGCCGCTCCCACTCGTGCGGCGCGAATCTCGCACTCAGCTGCGCAGCGACGTCGGCAGGCTCGACCGGCTGGTTGAATCGGAACAGCACGACATACGACGCGTCCGCGCGGCCGCCACGGCGATACGCTTCAGTTCGCAGCAGCTTGACCGTCGGCGTGGTGAAGCCGAACGTGTAGGGCGTGCTGAGCGTCCGCCCGCTGACCGCTGTCGCCGATGCATCGACGGTGACGTCGTACCGCGTCGCAAACGGCAGCGGCGTCTTCGCGTCCGGAGTGAAGATCAGAATCGTCGTCCCGGACCAGCGGAACGCGCCCGGCATAGCCGGCGAGATCGTCACGTAGGGCGGCCGGACGACAGCCGGGATGCGCCCGAGCGCGACCATCGGCTCCGAGAAGACGATCCGGATCTCGTTGGCTTCGGCAAGGCTGGCCACTTCGCCCGTCGGCCCCGCCGAAACCACGGTCAGGGTCCTGGGTGTGCCGGCTGTCTGCGCAGCAAGCGGAGCGGGAGCAAGCACGAGAAGACACACGCCGAGCGCAAGGACATGCTTCATAAACAGGTTGCAGGGAGAAACAGGAGGATGGGCAGCACGAACGGCGTTCGAGCGAGCATCAAGAGCTGAAGTATTGAGCCCAGGCTGTCGCGCCATACACCTGACCGGGTCGCAAACTCCGGCTATGGGGATTAGACACCGGGGCGGGCGAAACGGGCAATGCTGAATGCTGAATGCTGAACGGAATTCAGAATTCACTTCAGCATTCAGCATTCGCCTTTCAGCATTTCATTAGGCGTGCGCCCCGCGGCGATCTGCAACTTCGAACAGTGACGGGATGCGCTGACGCAGCGCCTCGACGACGCGCAGGCCAGGGGAGGTGCCGAACGCGATCGTCATGCCGGTGTAGTACATGACCGTGATGACGCCGGCGATCGTCCAGAAGCTGATATCCATCAGCGCCGACACGCCCGCGGCGACGCTGAGCGAGGCGAGCGCGTCGAGCGACGTGGCGAGCGCCCGCGCTGCGAGCCGGGCGCGGACGACCGTCGACTCGTCGAACGGCGGTTCCTGCGCGGATCGCCGGTCTCCGTCGGCTGGGAGACCACCGCTTTCGGCGTAGGCGAGGTGGTGGCCAATGAGCTGTGCCTGCGCCTGAATCAACCGGCTGCCACGCCGATCCCCGAGTGGGAACAATCGGCAGAACTCGTCCACGACCTCGTCGGCGTCTAGGCCGATCGCACGGGCGTAGTCGCGCACGAACGCCCGGGCGAAGATGCCCGATGGCCAGCGCGAGAAGTCATTCCGCTCGAGACCGTCCCACAGGTCACCCCCAACCTTGGTGACGGCGGCGATGGTCTCGATTGAGATGCCTCGACGCTCGCGCTCGGCGCGCAGACGGGGGCCGAATGTATCCCTGTCGGACATGAAAGGCTCTGAAGGACAGCAATACGGGGGCCGAGGCCAATTCCGCAATTTGTTGGTCTTTCGAACAGATTGGCCGCTGCGTCCAGCCGTTTTCTGTAATCTGGATTCTCAAAATGGAACACCAATGGCGCCGCGCGACACGCTCTGTCTGAACCTGCACGCCGATTATCTCTGTCGGCACGCGGGCGCCTGCTGCACCGCGGGATGGGCCATCCCGGTCGAGGAACCGGTGTACCGGCAGCTGAAGGTGCACTTCGGCGGATCACGCGAGCCACTGTTTGCATCAGGCGGACCACCCCCCGATGGCGCCGCAGCGGTGCTCGGCGTGAAACCCGACGGCGCGTGCGTGTTCTTCGAAGCGGATCGCGGCAACCTGTGTGCGGTTCATAGCCAGCTTGGTGCCGCCTCGTTGCCCTCGGCCTGCCGGCAGTTCCCGCGCGTGGCACTTCACGACGCGCGCGGAACGCTCGTCTCGCTTTCACACTTCTGCCCGACGGCCGCGGATCTGCTCCGGTCCTCAGTCGCACGGGCATTCGAGATCGTCCCAGCGCCGGGCACGCTGACGCTCGAGGGCGAGGTGGAAGGCCTCGACGCGCGCGACGCGCTGCCGCCGCTCCTGAGGCCAGGGATGCTGACCGATCACGAGGGCTACGATGCCTGGGAACGGAGGGCGATTGGTCTCCTCGCGCGGGCGGACGTGACCGCCGCACAGGCGCTCGGCCTTCTCGAGGCCGTGACACGATCGGTCCAGGCGTGGCGGCCCGGCGGCGCCAGCCTCCTCGAGACGGTCCATCGCGAGTTCGACGTTGCGTCCGCGAGAAAACCGGATGAAGATCTGGTGGCGTTCTGCGGGATCCCCGACGAGATCCCCAGCGACATCGACGCCAGGCGCGCTCGCCTGGCGCTCGGCTCGATACCGCAGGGTCTCCCCCGTCCGCCTGTGGCCGCCGACTATCGGGCGCGGTGGCCGGGTGTCGCGGGTTTGGGTGTCCCAGGAATGCCGGACGAGATCGATGGCGCGGTCCGCTGCTACCTGGCGGCGCGCCTGTTCGGAAACTGGGTCGCGTACTACGGTCAGGGACTGCACGCGATTGTCGAGTACCTGCAGGTCGCCCTGGCCCTCGTGAAGATGAAATTCGTCGAGCTGGAAGTGGTCAAGATGGGAGCCGCGCGAGACCACGCGCGAGAACAACCGTCATCACCATGGCAGACCGCAAAAGAAGCCATTCGAAGCGCCGATCTCCTGCTCGTGCACCTGTCGGACCCAAAGACGCTGTCGAACAGCGTGGGACAGAGCCGTCAGGAATAGCCGCGGGGATCGAGTCGTCGGCCCTCCAGCGATTTCTGCGCTACGCCGTCGTCAACACCCGCTCGGACGAAGGCTCCTCGTCCTGCCCGAGCACGCCGGGACAGCTGACGCTCCTGCGCATCCTCGTCAACGAATTGACCGCCATCGGACTCACCGACGTGAGCATGGACGATCACGGCTACGTCATGGGCACCATCCCGGCGACGACCGACAAGCTGCACGTGCCGGTCATCGGATTCATCGCTCACGTCGACACGTCTCCGGAGCTGCAAGGCCACGACATTCGCCCAATCGTCCACCGCGCCTACGATGGGCGCGACCTGGTACTCCCGGACGATCCTGCCGCCGTGCTGCGGACCGCAGACGACCCGTCGCTCGCCGCGCACATCGGCCACGACATCGTCACCGCCTCCGGCCACACGCTGCTCGGCGCCGACGACAAGGCGGGCGTCGCCGAGATCGTCGCCGCCGCCGAGTACCTGATGGCGCACCCCGAGATTCCGCACGGCGCCGTCCGCGTCGCCTTCACGCCGGACGAAGAGATCGGCCGCGGCGCGAACCACTTCGACGTCGGTCGGTTCGGCGCCCTCTGCGCCTACACGATGGACGGCGGCAACGCCGGCGAGCTCGAATGGGAGAGCTTCTCGGCCGATGCGATGACGGTCACGTTCAAGGGATTCAACACGCACCCCGGCTACGCAAAGGGCCGGATGGTCAACGCGATCAAGCTCGCCTCCGAATTCATCGCGCGCCTGCCGGACGACCGGCTGTCGCCGGAAACGACCGACGGCTACGACGGCTACGTGCACCCTTACATGATGGACGCGTCGGTCGAACGCACCTCGGTTCGACTGCTCGTCCGGGACTTCTCGACGACGGGCTTGGAGGAGAAGGAGACGTTCGTCGAAGAGCTGGCGCGTGCGGTCGTCGCCGATCGCCCGCCGGCAGCCGTGGAGATCCGGATCAGCGAGTCCTACCGCAACATGAAGGAGATCCTGGAAGGCTACCCCGAGGTCGTCGAGTGCGCGCGCGAGGCGATCCGCCGGAGCGGCCTGACGCCCGTCGAGCGGCCCATCCGCGGCGGCACGGATGGGTCGCGGCTGTCGTTCATGGGCCTGCCGACGCCAAACCTCTTCGCCGGCGAGCACAACTTCCACTCGCGCCTCGAATGGGTCTCGTCCCAGGACATGGACAAGGCGGTCGAGACGATCGTGAACTTGTGTCAGGTGTGGGAGGAGAGGACGGCTGAGTCCTGATCGCAAAGGCTTTGGGCTCTAGGCTCTCGGCTTTAGGCAAGATCTTCGAGTAGGTAGTCGAAGGTCTTCCTAGAGCCGAGAGCCTAAAGCCTAAAGCCTACTTGTCAATCGTGAAATTCACCGTGACCGTCATGATCACCGGCACCGGCACACCATTCACCAACGTCGGCTCGAACTGCCACTGATTAACGGCCTCGACGGCGGCCTGATCCAGCATCGGCTGGCTGTAGAGCACACGGGCGCCGACGACGTTGCCGGCCTGATCGATCGTGGCCTGGAGGATGACGACGCCCTGGACGCGCGCGGCGAGGGCGTCGGCCGGGTAGTTCGGACGCACGTCCTTGGTTTTCCTGGGCGGCTTGATGTTCCCGCCGACCCGGACCGGCGCCTGGCCGTTGACGAGCTCCGCCGGCGGCGGTGGAGGAGGCGGTGGCGGTGGCGCCAACTCTGTCGCTGACGACGACGCGGGCCCCCGATCCAGCGAAAAATTCACTGTGACCGTCATGATGACCGGCACGGCGGCGCCGTTCAGCATCGTCGGCTGAAACTGCCATTGCCGCACGGCGTCGAGCGCGGCCGCATCGAGCATCGGGATGCCGCGCAGGACGTGCGCCGCAGAGATGTACCCTGCGGTGTCGATCGTCGCTTCGATGATCACGACACCCTGGACCTTCGCCTCCTGCGCGTCGGCGGGGTAGACAGGCCTGACGTCCCTGACCTTGACCGGCGGTTTGATGTTGCCGCCGACGCGAACCGGCCCCATGCCTTCGGCTCCTGGAGGTGGAGGTGGCGGGGGTGGCGGCGGAAGAGTTCCCTGTTCGAGCGAGGGGGCGAACGCCATGGTCGGTCCACCCCGCGCCTTCTGCAGTTCCATCGCGCGGTTGCGGAGCGCATCGGCCTGCGCGAGGAGCGTCTGGCGGCTCGTCGGATCGGTCTCCAGGTTCGCCTTATGTCGCACCAGGATGCTCTTGTAGACAATCGCATCCACATAATCGTCCTGTACCGCCAGCGCCCTGTCGCTCGCCTCGATGCCCGAATCGATGTACGCACGCTTCTGCGCGTCGGAGAGCGACGGATCTTTTGAGGCCTTCTCCCAATAGAACGTCGCCAGGATCTGATAAATCTGCGGCGTCGACGGCTCCGCCGCAGCCAGCGTTTCGAGCGTCGCAATGGCCTTGTCGAAGCGGCCGGTCCGGATGTAGAACGCCGCCAGCATCGTTTGCGCGTATCGGCTGACCGGGGTCCGCGTGGCTGCCACCAACGTCGTCTCCGCTTCAGCGGTCGCACCGCGCGTTTCCTGGAGCCGCGCGAGCTCGAAGTACTGTTCCGGCTTCGCCGAGCCGGATTCGATGAGTTGCTTCAGCTCGCGTTCCAAGGTCGTCTCCGGTCCGGCCTCGCCCGGACGTCGGTCCCGCGGAGGAGCTTGCTGGCGCAACGCCGCCTTCGGCTCGACGGCCGGCGCAGCTTTCATCGGAAACACTGACGAGCCATAGACGGCGGTCCCGACCAACACGGCGGCCATGCTGACGGTCGACGCAACGATTCTCCTGGACGACATCGCAGCCTCCCTGGAAATGAGCAGCATCCGTTGGAACAGGTGACGACGGCGAGCAAAGGGCGTGGCGGGGAACAGAGTCGGTTGATCGGCAAAGACGAGCAGGGCTTCGAGGTATGTCTTGCGCGCGTTCGTGAGTTGGACCGTGAGCTCGTCGACGACTTCCTCGCGCGACAACTGGACGCGGGAGACGAGCCACCCCATCGCCGGGTTGAACCAGAACGCCGCGCGAATCGCTTCTTCGACCAACACCCAGGCCCAGTCGCGGCGGCGCACGTGCCACAGCTCGTGCGCCAGCACGGCCCGCTGGACGCCGGCCGGTAGCTCGGCGAAGGACGCCGGCAGCAGCACCGCGGGCTTGAGCACGCCGAACGTCACCGGCTGGCCGAGCCGGTCGACACGGCGGATCTCGGCGCCAGCCTCGATGAGCGCGGCAAGCTCCTGATAACCTCCACCGGTCATGCCAGCCATGCCAGCCATGCCAGCCATGCCGGGCTCGCCGGTACGGCGAAGGCGCTGCAGGCGACGGATGCCGATCACCAGCCAGGCCAGGCGTAGCGCGACGCCGCAGGCCAGGATGGCACCAGCATAGGAAGCCCAGTTCGCGCGCAGGTGCCTCGAGGTCCGGGCGAGAACGGATGTCGGGCCGGCGGAAGATACTTCCACCACAAGGCCCGTCGCCGATGCGGCCTCGAGCGCCTCGATGCGCAGCGTCGACGAGTCGATGACCGACGAGCGCCAGGGCTGCACGAGGGGCAGCAGCAGGCAGGCGGCCACGACACTCCGCCACAAGGCATGGCGGATGACCGGCGCATGGATGCGCAGGAGCGGCACCAGGCCTGCCGCAACGATCGCGAGCAGCGCGATCTGGAGATTCCAGCGAGCGAGATTCTCGAGCGCGTTCGCGGCCATCAGTCCTCCTTCGTCTCCTTCTCCGCGTCCAGCATGAGCTGCTTGATGCGCCGGCGTTCCTCCTTCGACAGGCGCCCGTCCCGAGCCAGATGCAGCAGCAACCCTCCGGCAGCGCCGTCGAACACCCGATCGACGAAGTCGCGGACCATCGCCCCGACGACCTGCTGGCGCGGACGCGCCGGCCGGTAGACATACGCACGGTCGACCTGGGTCTTCTTGAGGTAGCCCTTGTCCTCGAGAATCTTCATCATCGTCATCACCGTGGTATAGGCGATGGTGCGTTTCTCCCGGAGCGCCTCGTAGACCTCACGCACGGTGGCCTTGTCGAGCCGCCACACCTCTTTCATGATGGCGAGCTCCTGCGGGGTCAGGGTCGGGTGGGGGGTGCGCATTGGCTACTAATGATTTAGTACTAAAGGTCAGTTGTCAAGGGCCAGGGTGCTAAGGTGCCCGGTGCCTCAGCGCCTTAGGGTGCTCAGAGTGCTATGGGGCCCATAGCCTTACTGAGGTGCCAGAGTGCTCGAGTGCCAAGGGCCATCAGCGTCGCTCAGTAACCGCACCGAGGCACCAGGCACTTTGGCCCACTGGCACCCTAAGCACCAGGCACTTCTCTAGACGTCGAACTCCACCAGCACCGGCGCGTGGTCGCTCGTGCCGAACTCGCGCTGGACGGCGGAGCGGCGGGCGCCGGCGAAAAGGGACTCGCTCGCGAGGATGTAGTCGAGGCGCCAGCCGATGTTGCGCTGGCGCATCTCGCGCCACGGTGCCCACCAGGTGAAGAGCTGATCGTTGTCAGGATCGAGCGCGCGGCCGACGTCGACGAGGCCGTGGCTGATGATGCGCTCGAGGAGTGCCCGTTCCTCCGGCAGCTGGCCCGTCGCGCGCGGCTTGCGCTCCTTCGGGTGCACGTCAGTCTCCGTACGCGCGACGTTCAGGTCGCCGCAGATGACGAGCGGCAGCGCGTCGGCTCGGCTGGCGGCGGCGAACTCGTCCAGCGCCGACAGGAACTGCATCTTGGCGGGAAAGTCCTTGCCGCCGTTCGGCACGTAGACCGAGGCCACTGTCGCAAACGGCGTCCTGACCGTCACGATGCGGTTTTCGTAGTCGAATGCGGGATGGGCGAACGCCGGCCGGTCGGGCGAGAGCTCCTTGCGCACGAGCAGGCCTACGCCGGAGTAGCCCTTCGAGCCGTGCCAGTAGCACCAATAGTCCTCGAGCTCGCACAGAAACATCGGGATCTGATCGGGAGAGGCCTTGATCTCCTGGAGACAGAGGACGTCAGGTCGCTCCTTGATGACCCAGTCCTGCACCTGATCAAGCCGTGCGCGGATGCCGTTGACGTTCCAGGTGGCAATCTTGATGGGTACTGGCATGTCTCTTCGGTCAATAGCGGCGCTCGAGCTTCAGGCGTACGGGGGCGAGCCCCTCGGCTGCGGTCAGCTGCATCGGGTCGGTCGAGTCGACCCGAGACGACCGGCCGCCGGGCCGCATCCGTTCCGCGAAGAGCCGATACTCGATTCCCGCGCGCGCGGCAATCACGAATCCTCCCATGAAATCAGCGGCAACGGGTTCCGAAACGATCCGGTCGTCCTCCCCAACACCCTTGAGGAAGACGCGCGCGCCTTCGGCCGGCGTTCCGTCAGCATCGAACACGACCCCCGATACGGCCACGTACTTGTGATGAGCGGGGATTCTGAAGTCGGCAAGGTTCGTGCGCGAGCCGGGTGCGACCACCACCCGCGTCGACGCGGTCAGCGTCTCGACGCCAGGATAGAAGAGACGAGAGAAGACGCGAGACGGCCGGCTGCCTACCGCGGACGACGGGCCTGCGGGAATGCTCAGCACGAAGCGCCCCGGCGGCAGCCGCGCCAGCGAGTAGCGGCCGTCGCGAGCGGTCACGATCCTGGCGCCCGGCCCTTTGCCAGACGGGACGAGCTCGATCGTCAGGCCCGCGACCGGTCGGCCCGCCGCATCGACGATGCGGCCTGCGACCTGTCCATTGTCGTGAAGCGTCGCCTCGACCGCCGCGCAGCTTCGCGGATCGCGCAAGGTGACGATCGCCTCGCGATCGTCCGAATAGAATCGTTCTGGCACGTTCACGCTGACTCGATATGTTCCAGGACCGCGACTCTCGACGCGGAAGTCTCCCGCGACATCGGTCACGGTCGTGTCACTCACGTCTTCTCTCGCGATCGTAACGGTGATGTCCGGCACCGGCCGCGCTGTACCTCTGGACTCTCCCGCGAGGTCGCGCGACTCGACCAGCACGCGGCCGCTGATGTGTCCGGGTGGGGCGGTTCCCTGCTTCACACTGCGCCCGTAGGCGAGCTCTTCGTCGGCGTCCTCGACGGCGCGAGTCCCTGAACACCGGCTGGTTGTGAACCCGCCAGCCGCCGCGCCGTTCGTCACGGCGGCCCGATCGGCGAAAACAACGTACTCGTGCCCGATGGTGAACGAGAGGCTGCATCGCTGACCCGCGGACCCCGTCGACACGTCGATCGGTACTGGCTGTCACACCGCTGAAGCCCTCGAGTACGGTGAACGACACCGTGCGCAACGTCCCTGCACGCCTGACACTCTCGACGCGACCGACGAATACCGTCGCAGCGTTCCAGTACGCGGCGCAAGGGGTGTGCGTCTGGGTGCAGCAGTTCTGGGCGTAAGTGTGCGCCGGCAGCGTGGCGGTGAGAAACAGCGTTAGCATCCCGGCGGCTGTGTTTCTCAATGGAGATACTGCTGAAGAAACTCGACCGTTTGCGTACTTGAGCTGTTTTGTCTGCATTTATCAATGCGCTTGGGGCCCCACCCCCAAGCGCTCAGGCCGCAGGCGCTGCTGTCGGTGCTCCTACCTCCTACCTCCTACCTCCTACCTCCTGTCTATTTGACCCCACGCCTCGTCGTACGGGCCGTCGGCGTTGCCGTCCACGGATCCTCGGGCCACGGGTGCTTCGGGTAGCGGCCGCGAAGTTCCTTGCGGACCTCGGGATACGTGCGTTCCCAGAAGCTGCGCAGGTCGCGCGTCATCTGCACAGGCCGGCCGTTGGGCGCGAGGAGGGCCAGCAGGACCGGTTCGCGCCTGGGCCCGACGCGAGGCGTGTCGGCCAGACCGAAAAGCTCCTGCAGCTTCACCGCGGCACTGACCGACCCGTCCGCCTGATAGTCGAGGCGGACCTTGCGTCCGCTGGGCACGCCGATTGTCGGTGGCGCCATGCGATCGAGCCGTCGACCTTCGTCTTCGGTGAAACCCCGCTCGATGTCGAGGTCACCGAGCGACCGGATGCCGCGCGCGGCGCGCTCCGCGAGCACGCGAACGTCGACGTCGAGTCCCGCGAAGCGCGAACGGCGCAAGAGCTGTTCGCTCGCATCGGACAGCGGCGTCGCCAAGTAGGCGTCGACGAGAAGACGCGCGACCTCATCCGGGTCCGCTGGCGCCGGACGCTCGACCAGCACGAGCGCGTCGTAGTAGTCGCGCGACAGCGCGCGGACGACGCCGGCATCGGGATCGAAGGCGTGCTCGACGCGGGTGTGGGTCGGCGCGAGCCAGCTTCGTTCGACCGTGCTCGCCATCCTGATTCGTGCCTCCGCCCCTTCGCCGGGTCGTCCGGCCGTGACGTCGAGCGCGACCAGGAACTCGCCGTCGCGAACGCCGCTCTCCGGACCGACAACGGCGCCATGACCTGACGACAGGAGCACGCGCGGCGAGCCCGCCTCCCGGCGGCGGGCCACGCGATCGGGATAGCCAGCGAAGAGCGCGCGGCGGAACGTCGACTCGTCCATCGATCGGTCGGCGCGGCCGTCGACCAGCGACTGCAGCTCGCGCGCAGTCCTCCGCACGTGGTACGGCAGGTCGCGCCCGCGCTCGACGGCGCTTAGAAGGTCGCTCGAGGTCGTCGGACGCTGACCGGGCGAGACTGATTGATAGTGACGCTCCGACAGGAGCGCGCAGGCGACGGCCGCCTCGCGCGCGCCGGTCGCGGCGAGCAGGATCGCCGACAGCCGAGGGTGGAGGGGAAGGCGCTGCATCCGGCGCCCGGCATCGGTCAACCGGCCGGCGCTCGTCGCGCCGAGGCGGCCGAGGAGCTCGAACGCCGCCTCCACGCGGTCAGGTGCCGGCTCCTCGAACCAGTCGAACGTCCTGGGATCGCCGCCCCAGGCAAGGATGTCGAGTACGGCGCCGGACAGATCGACTCGCTGAATCTCCGGTTCACGGTGCGCGCGCAGCCGATCGGTCCGGTGCCACAGGCGGAAGGCGACGCCGGGACCCATGCGAGCGGCACGACCCGCGCGCTGGTCCGCCGCATCCTGGGAAATCCGCTCGGTCTCGAGGCTGTCGACGGCGCGGTCGGGGTCGTAGCGCGCGACCTTGTGGAGGCCGGTGTCGACGACCGCCGCAACGCCCGGAACCGTGAGCGATGTTTCGGCAATGTTCGTCGCAAGAATGACCCGGCGCCGCGAGGCTGGCACAATCGCGGCGTCCTGCGCCGCAGCATCGAGCGACCCGTGGAGCTCGACGATGTCGGCGTCAGCCACCAGCTCCCGACGCGCGCGCGCGATCTCGCCGGCGCCCGGAAGAAAGCACAGCACCGATCCCGCACGCTCGCGCAGACACACATTCACGGCGTCGGGCATCCTCATGTCCGGCGTATAACGCACGTCGAGCGGGTGCAACGTGCCTGGGACTTCGACTATCGGGCAGTGGTCCAGATAGCCAGACACGCGGGTGGCATCGAGCGTCGCCGACATGATGACGAGACCGAGGTCGGTGCGCGCCAGCCACGCCTGCTTCGCGAGCGCGATGCCCAGATCGGCGTGCACGCTGCGCTCGTGGAACTCGTCGAGGATAATCGTGCGGAAGCCTGCGAGCAGCGGATCCTGCTGCAGCCGCGCCGTCAGGATGCCCTCGGTCGCGAAAAGCACCGTGGTCGCCGGACCGAACTGGCGCTCGAAGCGAACGTGCCACCCGACTTCCGCGCCGATCGTCCATCCCTGCTCCGCCGCGACGCGGGCGGCGAGGCTCCGCGCGGCAACGCGTCTCGGCTGGAGCACAATCACCGGGCCGTCGATCGCGAGCGCGGGCGGGACGCGGGTCGTCTTCCCGGCTCCCGGGGCCGCCGTGACGACGACGGCGCGGGAGGCACGTACTCGCGCGAGGATCTCGGGAATCAGCGGGTCGATCGGGAGCGCAGCGAACGCCACACGCGGATCTTTGCACGAGATATCGGAAACGACGCTCGAGGGCAGCGGATCACGACGAGGTTTCTAAACGGGACGCGGATCTCGCGGATCACGAAAGGGTTCCAAACGGGTCGCGGATTCACCCTGGATCCGCGTGATCCGCGTCCCGTCAGGAGGTCTTCGTGATCCGCGTCCCGTGCAACAACATTCGGGATCCGCGCTAGAAGTCGAACCGCACGCCGAACTGGAACTGGCGCGACGGCTGAGCGGCGTTGATCGTGCCATAGGCACCGGAGGACACATTCGTGTTGGGCGCGCCGAAATTGACCCGGTTGAACACGTTGAACACGTCGAAGATCGGCGTCGCCTGATAGCGGCCGCCGAACCGGAAGTTCTTCCGGAACGACAGGTCCCACTGGTAGAAGCCCGGGCCGAGGATCTGGCCGACGGTGGCAGTGCCCCGTGCGTCCTCGGCGGGCACCGTGAACGCAGCGGTGTTGAACCAGCGCAGCTCATCCCCGTCGCTCAGACCAATCTCGGCGCCCGTGTAGTTCGCGCGGCGGTTGCCGACCGACGAGTCGCCCGTCGCGGTGTAGTCCTGCCCGGACTGCACCCGCACCTTGCCGCTGACCTCCCACCCGCCGGCAATCGCCTCGACCCAGTCACCTCGATCGAGCAGGAACGGCACACGGTAGGTGAACGTGCCGACAAACGCATGCCGTCGATCGAATGTCGCAGGCCCGCGCGTGTACTCCAGATCGCCGGGCGCCTCGGCGGTGTCGTTGTCGCCGTTGCCGCTCGCGTTGGTCGTGACCTTGCCGAGCGTGTACGACGTCGTGAACTGCAGATCGCCGCGGCGCTTGGTGGCATACAGCTGCAGAGAGTTGTAGAGGGAATCGGCGTCGCTCAACCGCATCCGGATCGCCGAGTAGCCGCGGTAGGGACGCAGGAAGTTGGTCGACACGCGCTGGGCGGCCGGCAGCGCCGCGTTGGCCCGCAGCGCGTCGAAGGTCGGCCGGTTGACGTCGGGCTGATACAACAGGCGGTCGCCGCGGTTGCCCACGTACGTCGCCTCGATGAAGTATCCGCCGCCGAGCTCGCGCTGGACGCCGATGCTGTAGTTCGTCTGACGGGGCAGTTTCAGGTTTGGGTCGATGGCGTTGATGTCGCCGAGCGCGCCAATCGCTCCCGCCGCCCCGCTCGACGGCGCCGAGAGGTTGAAGTTCTCGTACGTCACGTTGTCGAGCACGGGTGGGATGTTCAACTGCGAGAAGATGAGGTTGCCTTCCGGCTTGTCGTAGAAGACGCCAACACCGCCGCGAAGGACTGTGGCCGGGTTCAGCGTATAGGCAAAACTTGCGCGCGGCATGAAGAGGTTCTCCGCTGAATACAAGCCGCGCGGTGCGCCGTTCGGTATGCGCGAGTAGTCCCCACCGGTCAGGAGCGTCACCCGGCCCTGCTGATCCTCGGGCACGCCGTCACCAGCCGCGATGAGCCCGTTGAACCGGAATCCAGAATTGGGGACCAGCAGACCGTTGGGAAGCACCGTCACGGCCTGCGACGGGTCGTACAGCGATGGATCGAAATTGACGAGGTTGTTGCCCTGCGCATAGGTCGGCGTCGAATACTCGTACCGCACACCCAGCTCCACGCTCAGGTTTGAACGCAGCCGCCACGTATCCGACACGTACGCCTGATACGACGTGAAGCGGAAGAACCCGACCGGGTCGGCCGAAGCCTCGTTGTAAGTTCTGAAGTTACCGAGCAGCGCGTCGGCGAGCGCGTTGCTCGTGCTGTTCGGGTTCCCAGAGGGGTTGAAAGCGACGTTGCCCAAGTAGGCCGCTCGTCCATTCTGATCCTTCCGGTTGCGTGACAGGGCAAAGCCGGTGCGGATGGAATGGGTGGAGCGCGAGTAGGTCAGCGTGTCCTGGAACGTGATGTCGGTCGTCGGGGAGAGCAGCGCGAATGATGGCGACGTCAGGGCCGCGAACCCCGAGACACTCACCGAAGGGATGCCGTCGGTGATAAAGCCGCCCGGGTAGAGCTCGGGAAACTGATAGCCATAGGTATCCCGAAGCCACGTGTCGCCCTGCGGGTTGATTCGCTGCCCGTTCCACGCCGCGCTGATCCTGGCCTCGTTTACCAGCGTCGGCCGGACGACCCACGTGTGACCAATCTGGTAGCTGGTGCCGGGCCGCGAACGGTTGGTCGGCACGGTCGGCAGCGCCGCGCCGGAGAACACGCCGTACGGATCGAGCAGGTCGTACTCGTCGTGCAGATACCGTCCGTGCACGCGCTGATTTCCCGTGGCCTGCCAGTCGATGCGGATGATGTCCTGACGTTGCTCGAATGGGTTGTAGAGCTGGTAGGTCGCATTGTTCGCTGTCGGCGTGCTCGTGTACTCCGACGCCAATTCGATCATCCGGTTATAGGTATTGGCGATCGCCCGTCCGTCGGTCGTAATGCGGCCAGACGGGATCACGTTGCCGGGGAACTGCTGTCCGGTGGCCGGATCACGCAGCACGCCATCGTCGGCGGTGCCGACGATGTTGTCGGTACCGCGAAGGCGGAAGGAGAAGTCGCCCGCGAGCTCGGCGCGCGTCGGCATGGTCTGCCGCGCCGGGTTCGTGAAGCGGTTGATGACGCGGTACTGCTGGCCGCCGAAGAAGAAAAGCTTGTTGCGGAGAATCGGACCACCGAGCGCGCCCTCGAAGTTCTTGAACTCGAGGGCGGGCTTCGTCCGGTTGCCGTTGGCGTCGCGCGCGGCGAAGTAGTTCGGCTCGTCGAACTTCTCGTCGCGGAAGTCGTACCGCGCCGTGCCCTGGAACTTGTTGGTTCCGCTGCGGGTCACGACGTTGATGGCCCCGCCGCTGTTGCGCCCGAGCTCCGCCGAGAAGTTCGACGTCTGGATCTTGACCTGGTCGATGAAGCTCAGGCTCACGTTGTTGATCTGGCTACCGTTCGAGCCCGAGTCGAGGTTCGACCCGCCGTCGACGGTCAGGTTGTTCGTATTGCTGCGGCTGCCGTTGATCGACTGGCCCGTCACGCTGAGGCTGGTCGCGAGCGCGAGCGGATCGAAGTCGGTCGCGACCGCGCCGGGTATGAGCGAGGCGAGCTCGAGGTAGTTTCGGCCGTTGAACGCAAGGTCCCTGATCTGCTGCGAGTCGATCGTGCGCGCCACTTCGCCGCTCGTGCGGTTGACCGCCTCGCCCAGCGTGGCCGTCACCTCGACCGATTCGTTCAGCTCACCGACGCCGAGGGAGAAGTCCGCCGAGAGACGGCCGTCGGCGGTGAGGGAGAACCCGGTTCGCTGTTCCTTGCGGAAACCTTGCATCTCCGCCGAGACCGAGTAGGTGCCGACGCGGAGGTTGGTGAACGTATACAAGCCGGCGGCGTCGGTCACGCGAGTGTCGGTGAATCCGGTGCCGTCATTGACGATCGTCACGGTCACCCCAGGCAGGACCCCGCCGGAGGAATCGGTGATGCGGCCTGAAATCTGACCTTGGATCGTCTGCGCGATGCCTGCGGCAGGCAGGCTCAGCAGCATCGCGATCGCCAGGCCGAGAGCGCGACGGGAGAGCAGAGCCGACAGGGAACGTTGAAACATTCAAGACTCCTTGGCTGTTCGCGAACGGAGTCCGATGGTGATGGGCCCTGAGGGACAGCGTCAATCAGGTTGCCGTTACGGTCGAATCCGCACGACAACCGTCCATCGGACGTAATAAGGCTCTATGGATCGACTATTCAAAGATCTGAAGTTGCGGTCCGGCTGCTCTGGTCCGATCGGGCGTTCGCGCTCCCGACGCTCCTCACGCTGGCGGTGTGCATCGGGGCGAATGCGGCCATTTCCTCGAGTGTCAGCGCAGTGTTACTGCGCCCCCTGCCCGTTCCCGAGCCCGAGCGGCTCGTGCGTATCTTCAACAGTTATCCGGTGTCGAGCAGGCTTCAAACGGCGTGCCCGACTACTACGATCGACTGCGCGACGTGGACGTCTTCGAGGAGCGGGCGCTCTACGACACGCGGGGCATGACGATCGGCGGCCCGGCGAGCGGCTCGGGCGGCGCCTCGCAGCGCATCACCGGCACGGTTGGCAGGCCCTCGCTGCTGCGGATGCTTGGTGTCCAGCCGCTGCGCGGCCGCATCTTCACCGAAGCTTGATGTCGATGCGCATGGATCAATCGATCAGGGCTCAGGGCTCAGGCAAGAACATACCGATCCTAGCCCTGCGACTAGGGACAGCGAGTTCTTTCCTGAGCCCTGAGCCCAACGTCTCGAGCGTCTATGCCACGCGCTCGGTGAGAAGCGCCATGTCGGCTGGGCGTTCGGCGGCGGGCGTGACTGGCTTCTCGAGCTCGAGGACTGCGGCGGTGAGCCATGCGGCGGCCTTGAGCAGCTTGAACTCGGGGTCGGTGACGTCGTGATTGCGGTCGAAGGTCACTTGCAGCGTCGCGCGCGATCGGTCGTCGCCAGGAACGTCGAAGTAAAGCGTTTCCCTCCCGGCTTGAGATCCCATTCCTGCTGCGCTCAGCCGAACATCGCGGGCGCCGACCAGTTGGCGGAGCCCCTGAGCAAACCTGGCGTGCGCTGGCTCAGGACGCTCGCGCCCGGACGACAGCACCGAGCCGAGCAGCGCCGCGAGCGCCTCCGGTGGCGTCGCCGGCAGACCGGCATCGCGCCGGGGTCCCGCCAGATCGATCTCTTTCGTGAAGGCCGCGGCGGCGCGGTAGCGAACGCCGAGCCCGTCGATTCTGGCGACGTCGCTGCGGATGAAACGCACCGGCACCACAAGATTGGTCTCCGGACCACAGAGTTGCAGGTTGGTCGTGCTGCCGGGCGCGAACTTGGATCCGGTCTCGACCAGCACTCCCGTGCTCGAGATGTTGATCAGCTGCAGCTCCGGTCCCCACGAGAGCTTGATCCCCGACAACCAGGGCACGTCGCCGAGGCCCTTCCGCAGGGCGATACGACGCTCGTCACGGGCACGGTCGCGCAGCTGCTGTTCGATGAACGCGTCGCTTGCTTCGGCGATGTCGTGATGACCGGCTCGCGCGAGGACCAGCGACGATTCGCGCGGAGCGCAGCTCGCCGCTTCCTTGTAGGCGAGCATCGCGGCGTATTCCATCCGCTGCTGACGGGCGCGCGCGAGGCCGTCCACGATCTGCGCCGCCACCATGCTGCGGTCGTACTGGAGGCCCAGCGAGACGGGCCGGCGATTGAAGACCGGACCAAACAGGCTCCGGCGGCGCGACTCTTCCCGGGGCGCGTCCACCAGCATGTCGAGGGCGGGCACGGTCAGCATCTGAATGTAGGGCGCCGTATCGAGCCCTTTCATGTGCGTGTGCAACTCGGCCTCGTCCGGGGGCGAGAGCAGCGCCGGCGCGATGATCAAATCGGGCGTGTGTTCGGCAATGGAGTCGATGGCGGCCCGTACGGAGGAGACGACCACGAGGTTGGCCTTCACGTGCTCGCGCACGAGCGCAGTCAGCACGCGGCAGCGTTTGGAATCGGCTTCGATGGCGAGAATACGTGGCATTGATCGTCCCTTTGGTTCCGGCTGTCTCTGACGCACGAGGCGCCCGCACACCGTATCCGCAAGGGGAATGCCCGAGTCTCAGCGTTGATGACTTCTTACAACGGCTTACAGGACAATAGCTTAGGAACTTATTACAGAGCTGGAATCAGCAAAAGTCTACCCGAAACAAGACTTTATTCGCCGCCAAAGCCGGAATGAAGTCTGCTCGATAGACCAAGTCTACCGGGAGGCAGACCCGCCCGCTCACCCGCGCTGCTCGATTCGTGCCCAGGTGTCTTTGAGGGTTACGGTGCGGTTGAACACCAGTCGGCCCGGCGTCGAATCGGCGTCGACGCAGAAATAGCCGAGCCGCTCGAACTGGTAGCGCGTCCCCGCCGGCGCCCCGGTGACGCTCGGCTCGATCCAGCAGCGGGTCAACACCTCGAGTGACTTCGGGTTGAGTTGCGAGCGGTAGTCGTCGATCGCGCCTGGGTTCTCGCTCGTGAACAGCCGATCGTAGAGTCTGACCTCGACGCCAACTGCGTGCGCGGCCGAGACCCAGTGCAGCGTCGACTTGACCTTGCGGCCGTCGGCCGCGTCTCCGCCGCGCGTTGCCGGATCGTAGGTGCACCGGAGCTCGACGACGTCCCCGGATGCGGGATCCTTGACGACGCCCGTGCAGGTGATGAAGTAGGCGCCGCGGAGCCGTACCTCGCGCCCGGGGCTGAGCCGGAAGAACTTCTTCGGCGGCTCTTCGCGGAAATCGTCGCGTTCGATAAAGAGCACGCGGGAGAACGGCACGCGCCGGGTCCCGGCTGCATCGTCTTCGGGGTTGTTCGCAACCTCGAACTCTTCGCTTTCGTTCTCAGCGTAGTTCTCGATCACGACGCGGAGCGGATCGAGCACGCCCATCACGCGCGGCGCGCGGCGGTTCAGGTCTTCGCGCACGGCGTGCTCGAGCAGGGCGACATCGACCATGTTCTCGCGCTTGGCGACGCCGATGCGGTCGCAGAACGCGCGGATGGCCTCCGGCGTGTAGCCGCGGCGCCGCATCCCGACGATCGTCGGCATGCGAGGGTCGTCCCAACCCGAGACGTGACCTTCCGCGACGAGCTCCAGCAGCCGGCGCTTGCTCATGACCGTGTAGGTCAGGTTCAGCCGCGCGAACTCGATCTGGCGCGGTTGTGACGGCACGGGCAGGTTCTCGATCAGCCAGTCGTAGAGGGGACGGTGGTCCTCGAACTCGAGCGTGCAGAGCGAGTGGGTGATGTGCTCGAGGGCGTCCGAGGGTGGGTGCGCGAAGTCGTACATCGGGTAGATGCACCACGCATCGCCCGTCCGGTGATGGTGCGCGCGCCGGATGCGGTACAGCACGGGATCGCGCAGGTTGATGTTCGGCGACGCCATGTCGATCTTCGCGCGCAGCACGAGCGCCCCGTCGGGGAACTCGCCCGCGCGCATGCGGGCGAAGAGATCGAGGCTCTCCTCTGCGGGCCGGTCGCGATACGGGCTGGAAGTCCCCGGCTCGGTCAGGGTGCCGCGGTGCGCGCGGATCTCCTCGGCCGTCAGGCTGTCGACGTAGGCGAGTCCTGCCCTGATCAGGTGCTGCGCGTACTGGTACAGCCGCTCGAAGTAGTCCGACGCGTAGAGCGGCTGCCCGCTCCAGGTGAAGCCGAGCCAGCGGACGTCTTCCTGAATCGAATCGACGTATTCGACGTCTTCCTTGGTGGGATTGGTGTCGTCGAACCGCAGGTTGCAGGTGCCGCCAAACTCCGCCGCGACGCCGAAGTTGAGGCAGATCGATTTCGCGTGCCCGATGTGCAGGTAGCCGTTCGGCTCGGGCGGAAACCGGGTCGCAATGCGCCCCTCGTGTTTACCGGCCTTGATGTCCTCGGCCACTATCGTGCGGATGAAGTCCAGCGGCGTGCCCGCTTCGCGGACTGGCTCCGTTGTCGGCTTGTCCATGACGGTCAACCTACGATTATATAGGGCTTCCGCGGCTCTCCGCGTCTCACAAGCCTTTTCGAGGTCTGAAAACCCCAGCCCGCTGGTGCCGTTCGGTATACCTTGTCCTCAGTGGCTCTGAAGGCCTGGGTCGTGCTCGTCGCGCTCGTCGCCGGTCACATCGGCGGCGCACCGCTGCGTGTTGTGGAGCGGGCCCGACAGCCCTCGGCCTCGCCGACCGCCTATCGGCTGAGCCGTGCGGACGATCGGTTTCTCGAGGATCTGGCACGGCGCTCGTTTGCGTTCTTCTGGGAGCAGGCGGATGTCCGCACCGGCATCATCCGCGACCGGTCGCGCACCGACGGTGGTCCCGCCAGCGAAGAAGCCGCCCACATCGGCAGCATCGCGTCCGTTGGCTTCGGGCTGAGCGGGCTGTGCATTGCGGCCGCCCGCGGCTGGCAGCCACGCGCGAGCGCCGTCGACCGCGCCGCAACGACGCTGCGCTGGTTTGCCGAGAAAATGCCGCAGGAACACGGCTGGTTCTATCACTTCGTCAACCTCGAGACCGGTGCGCGGGCGTGGCACAGCGAATTGTCATCGATCGACACGGCGCTGCTCCTCTCGGGCGTTCTGACGGTACGGCGCTGCTTCGGAGACGACCCCGGCGTGGTCCGCTACGCCGACGCCATCTACCGCCGCGTGGATTTCCAGTGGATGCTGGCCGGCAGTCCGACGACGCTGTCGCATGGCTGGAAGCCGGAGTCGGGATTTCTCGCTGGGCGGTGGGATCGATACTGCGAGCTGATGATTCTTTACGTGCTGGCGATCGGATCGCCGTCGCATCCAATTCCGGCAGCGTCGTGGTTCGCGTGGTCGCGGCCCGTGATGACCTTTGGGCCGTTCACCTACGTCAGCTGGTCCGATCCGCTCTTCGTGCACCAGTACTCGCACGCGTGGATCGACTTCCGCCGGCTGCGCGAGGGCGGCTCGATAGCGGTCGACTGGTTCCAGAACTCGGTGACGGCGACGCGCGCGCACAAGGCGTTCGTTCTTTCACTCGGGCCGGAGTTCCCCGGTTACAGCGACAACATCTGGGGAATCACGGCATCAGACAGCCGCAAGGGCTACGTCGCATGGGGCGGGCCGCCGCGTCACCAGGCAATCGACGGCACAGTCGTCCCGGCCGCCGCCGCTGGTTCGCTCATGTTTGCACCGGACATCACCGTTCCCGCTCTTCGTGAGATGCACCGTCGATTCGGCGATCGCATCTACGGGCGCTACGGGTTCGCTGATGCCTTCCATCCCACGGACGGCTGGGTCAATCGCGACGTCATTGGCATCGACCTCGGCATCACGCTGCTCAGCGCCGAGAACCTGCGAACGGGCCGAGTCTGGTCGTGGTTCCTGCAGAACCCCGAGATCGCGGCCGCTCTTGCCAGGGTCGAGTCCGTCGAACGATGAACGCAGCTTTTCGAATCCACTTCCATTCGCCTTTCGCGGGAGACACCTGATGTCCACCACCTTTCGCTCCCTGGTCCTGACGGCAGTTCTCGTGTCGGCGGCACTCCTCGGAGGGCCCGCGGACGGCCGCGCGCAGGCCACGACGACGCCGCCGGAAGTTCTTGCGGCGCTTCTCGTCGAAGTGCGGGGGCTCCGGGCCGCGATGGAGCAGATGGCGTCCGCGGGTCCCCGCGTGCAGCTGGCCCTGGGACGGCTACAGCTTCAGGAGCAGCGCATCAACAACCTCGTGCGCGGGCTCGAGGAGATCAGAAACAAGCTGGCACAGGCGCAAAGGGATTCCGAGACCATGACCCTGCGCACGAGCAGCCTCGAGCGCATGGCTCGCGAGGCATCCGACCCCGAGGCGCGAGGGCAAGCCGAGGCGGAGCTCAAAGAACTCAAGACAGAGATGACGAGGGCGACGCTCGACCTTCAACGACTGCAGACCGACGAGGCCGTGCGGACCCAGGACATCACCGCCGAGCAGGGTCGCTGGACAGATCTCAACCAGCGTCTCGAAGCGCTCGAGCGGTCGCTCGGGGGCCGCTGAGCGCGGATCGCGGATCGGGAGGCTCAGGGCTCAGGCTCAGGGCTCAAGCAAGATCTTCGAGTGTGTAGTCGAAAGGTTTTGCCTGAGCCCTGAGCCCAAAGCCTTGAGCCTGTCTTCGATCCGCCCGCGTCCCGTATGCCACGCATCCGCGATTCTGGCAGCGCCTCGCGGGCGGCTTGTCGGCGTTCACTTCGTCGCCCATCGCCGCCGACGGCAAGATCTACCTCGCGAGCGAGGAGGGACACGTCTGCGTGCTCAAGGCCGGCCCGGCGTTCGAGGTGCTGGCCGAGAACGACATGACCGAGAGCGTCCTCTCGACGCCGGCGATCTCAGAGGGCGCCCTGCTCTATCGCACGCAGAATCACGTAATCGCCGTCCGCGCCGCGCAGTGACCCTGCACCATGGGAGGGCCTGAGCCGATATCTGGTCAGAAGGCGAGATGTTTTATTTCTTTCAACGCGGGGCGGAGTTCCTCCAGTGCGAAATCAGGGGAGACGATGCTTCGGGCTATGAGATTGTGATCACCGAGCCGAAGCGCCCGGAACGGCGGGAGTCGTTCCCGACCTCTGACGAGGCCTACAAACGCTGGGTCGAGCTGCAGGACACGCTCGTGTCCGCCGGCTGGTGGGGCCCGCACGGCAGGGATTAAGGCTGCGGCTGCGCCGCTTCGGCGCGGAGAGTTGCCTCCAAACAAGGCAGCATGAACTGCGCACATTCGGGCACCGCACAGGTTGCCTGAGCTGTTTCAGCACAGGCAATACTCTCGATTTCACTAGAATTCAACACTCTTTGCCGGATTCGTCACCAAAGCGTCTCGATCTGGAGCATTTAGACGCTGACCTTCGGCGACCCCCTAAGAGTCCCTCCGCATCAAAGTCTTGAGCACCAGCTAGTTGGCTCGAATCCGCTGGCGCGGATCTTTTCTTGCCAGCGCTCAGTCGGTTGCCTCTCGAGCACGGGACCGATTGTGGCGTCAGTGAAACAGCCAGGAGCACCAGGTATGAAACCGAGGTTCGGCCGCATCGAGGAAGTGAACAAGGAGCTCTGGCTGCTCCTGTCTCTGTTCGGGATTTGCCTGCTCCTGAATCTGGCGGTGGACGGCCAGCGCATGGTGCTCAGCTTCTACACGCTGCCGACGCTCAGCTCCGCTTACCTCTACGGGCGCCGCCACGCGACGCTGACGGCGCTCGGCAGCGTCCTGCTCGTGTGCCTGATGACGTGGTACAACCCGGTGCTCCTCGCGGCGACCGCGAGCGCGACGGTGCTGTCGGAGCGCTGGCTCGATATCGCGGTGTGGGGCGGCGTGCTCATCGTCACGGGCTACTCGATGGGCACGCTCTACGAGCACAGCGCCAGCCAGATCAACGAACTGCGCCAGACCTATCACGGTGTCCTGATGATCCTCCGTCACTTCATCGCAAAGGACACCTACACCGAGAACCACTCGTATCGCGTCTCGGTCTACGCCGCGACGATTGCCGCCGAGCTCGAGCTGCCTCAGGGCCGCGTCGAGGACGTGCGATCGGCGGCGCTCCTCCACGACATCGGCAAGCTGGACATCAGTCGTGAGCTCCTCTACAAGGCCGCGCGGCTGACGGAGCAAGAGTTCAAGCACATGCAAGAGCACGTGAACAAGGGCGTGTCGATCCTCGAGCCTGTCGGCGGATCGCTGCGGCGCGTGATTCCGATCGTGCTGTCGCACCACGACAAGTTCGACGGGTCGGGCTACAACCCGACCAAGGGCCAGGACATTCCCCTCGAAGCGCGCATCATCTCCGTGGCCGACGTCTACGATTCGCTGACGAGCGATCGGCCCTACCGCAAAGCGATGTCGCCGTTCGACGCCAAGGAAATCATCGTCAAGGGTTCGGGAACCGACTTCGATCCGAGCGTCGTGCATGCGTTCACGGAAGCGTTCCGCAAAGGCGAGCTGGAAGTTCCGACCGTCGTGGTCTAGCGATGGTGCTGTGCGAGGAAAGTGTCGGGAGCGATGAGTCCACTGGAACTGCTTGCGCCGGAGACCGCTGAGGCGGTCCCGTTCTCGGTTCGGCTGGCGGCGCGCCGTCTGACGTCGCCTGCCGCGGCCGCCCGCGCCGATCGCCGCGCGCATCAGCGACGGGGTGCCGGCGATCTCGAATGGCTGCGCGCCGTGCGTCTGCTCGGCGGCACCGGCTACGACGTCACGCTCGTCGATCTGTCCGAGGGTGGTGCGCTCGTCGAGGTCGACGCGCCGCTGCGGCCCGGCGTCACGCTCACGCTCGAGATGACGGG
The DNA here is from genome assembly GCA_963776315.1 of uncultured Acidobacteriota bacterium. Classification (GTDB taxonomy): domain Bacteria; phylum Acidobacteriota; class Vicinamibacteria; order Vicinamibacterales; family 2-12-FULL-66-21; genus DATBJJ01. Next base: position 202,863 of record CAVZMJ010000010.1, on the reverse strand, counting down.
GCCCGAAATCGACGCGGCGGTCCCCCTCGAAGTGCTGCGCTGCTACATCGCCAGCCTCCGTGGTGAAACGGCGAAGTACCGCGGCGCGTGCGCCTTTGCCCACTTGATCGAGCTGCCCGAGCGGACAGCGCGACGCGCGTCCGCACCCGCGCCGCTACCGGCGGCGGCGAATTTCGTCGGTACGGACAAGGCGCTGAGGTACCTGCTCGAACGATGCGTATCGTCGAGCGCGGCCGGGACGGGCGGCGTCACGCTCGAGCGCACGGAAGTGCTCCACGTGCTCGATGCGCTTCAGGCGCGCACGTCGACGCGCGGGAGCGACGTGCTCAGCCGACACATTTCAGATCTGCTGACCGCGATCCTTCCTGCTCTGCGCGACGGCGCGCCTCGCGAAGTCGCGGCGGCCGCACTCGTAGAACGGATGCGCGGCGTGCCGCAGCGCTGGCGATCGCTGCTCGAGCCGACCAGCGGACGACTGGCGTCTCTCATCGACCACTGCGCGACGGTCGTCGACGCGGACGTGACGCCAACGACGAGCGTACCGGCGCCGACGGAGATCTCGCCCGATGCGGTCGAGGTGCAAGTGGCACGGCCAGAGGTCCTCACCCCAGAATCCGCGGACCAGGGCAAGTCGACGTTTCAGCGAATCGTGGCGCGATACACGGACGGAAAGATCCTCAAGGGTTACACGCAGGACTTTCACCCGTCGCGGGCGCAGTTCTCGCTCTGGCCCTCGATCAGCGCCACGCCGAAAGAGCGCGTCCTCGTGCCGGTCGCGCGACTGAAGGCCGTGTTCTTCGTCCGGGACTTCAACGGCAATCCGCACTATCGCGAACGCAAGGCGTTTGGCACCAAGGGCCAGGGCAGGCGCGTCGAGGTCACCTTCTCCGACGGCGAGAGCGTTCTCGGCACGACGCTCAACTATCGGCCTGACGCCCAGGGGTTTTTTGTCAGCCCTGCGGATCCCGCCGCAAACAACACCCGCGTCTTCGTCGTCACTACGGCCGTGCGCCGCGTGCGATTCCTGTAAGAGCCCCGCCCCTTCGATAGTCCGTTCCCGCGCCCACTAAAGCACGTCGCAACAGCACCCGATACCCCCGGGCGTAGGGAACGCTTCGTCTCGTCTTGTCGCGTCTCTGTGTAGCGTCATGGCAAACTAGCGGGGTGCCAGGCGATCAATGCTATGGTAGAGCTGCCATCAGACTCGAAACAGCACTCGACAAATGTGAAATGGACGGCTCGGGGTCAACGTCCCGCAACCCACGCCGGCGCGGCGTTCCTTTCCGGCCCGGTCCGGCATCAAGGTTGCGTTGACCCCTCGTCACCTGCACACGCGGCCGCAGAGGAGAGCATGCCTTCGAAGGTGTTGATCGTCGACGACGACAAGACAACGAGGGAAGGCCTCGCCGAATTCCTCGAGGAAGCCGGCTACGAGGCGGTCGCCGTCGGCACGTTCGAAGAGGCCACGCGCGTGCTGCGGACGTCGCCACCCGATCTCCTGATCGCCGACGTGCGGCTCGGCCCGTTCAACGGGCTCCAGCTCGTAATCAGCAGCCCGCAGCCGATACCGGCGATCATCATCACCGGGTTCGCCGACCCCGTCCTCGAGGCCGACGCGCGGCGCCGCGGCGCCGACTACGTCCTCAAACCGGTGTCGCCCGCTCGGTTGCTCGACCTGGTCGCTCAGAAGCTCACCGCTGCCCGACCGGCATTCGGCATACCGCGCCGATGGGAACGCAAGCCCGTGATTGGCGGCCTGCCCATCAGCGTCGACGACGCGCCGGCGCGGATCGTGGACGTGAGCTACGGCGGTCTGCGCTTCGAGATGCGGCGAAGCCTCCCTGCCACGGAAGGCGCGCTGCCGGAATCGCTGAGCATCACGTTGCCCACTGCGCAGCTGTCGGTCAAGGCCAAGCTGGTGTGGGAGAACCTGATTGGCGAGGGCACGTGGATGTGTGGCGCCGCCCTCTTTCAGGAAACGCCGGAGTGGCACGGCCTGGTGGACGCGATCTGACAGCTCCCCGACAATCCTCAGCCCACTTCTTCGAGCGCCCGCACGCCTGATCGCATCGACCACCCACACGTTACCGAGGCTGAGCGCGGCGCCGGCCGCAAACGACAGCCACACCATCCATTGCTGACTGCTCGAGAGCGCGACGCCTCTCGCGCGGTGCCAGAGTTAGAGTGACGAGGGCCAGCCGACCAGCACGCACGCGACGTGACGAAGAGGGCGGGCGAGGATCGCGGACAGGCTCAGGACTCAGGGCTCAGGGCAAACCCTTTCGACTGCACACTCGAAGACCTTGTTTCAGTCCTGAGCCTTGACCCTTGAGCCTGTCGTGATCCGCGTCCCGTGAGTCAGTGATCCGCGTAATCCGCGTCCCGTGAGTCAACCATCCGCGTGATCCGCGCCCCGTGAGTCTTGGCCAGTCCGCGTGATCCGCGAGCCGTATGCACCGCGCTCGATGGTCGGCGACGACAGGCGGAGGAGCTCGCGCTCTGTGTCGTCCGTGGCTCGTGCGATCTGCGGTTCTAGACGGCGTTCTCGTTGCGTGCCTTTCGGGCTGCGAGCTTCCTTCGCGCCGCGAGCGCCGCCATCCCGGAGCCGAGGAGCAGCAGCGTGCCCGGCTCGGGAACGGGCTGCGGAACGTCGAACCTGACGATGTGGTCGTTGTAGTCGCGATCGTTGTACTCTTCGCTCAGAAGAATGTCCTCGACGCCGAGAAAGTAGCGCGTCTCTTCGGGAAGGACGAGGCGGAAGAGCGCATACTGCCCGGGGTTGTCCCACGAATTCGACACGCGACCGGTGCCGCTGTCATAGGTGAAGGCCCCGTCCGAGCGACGACCGAGCACGCCGTTCGTCCAGCCGGTGATGCCGCCGATCTTTGTGAGGTTGAAGATGTCTTCGTCGAATCGGAAGGACGTGTAGTTCCCCAAACCGTCGTTGAGGTACTCGAGTCCCGTCACGCCGTACTCCTCGAGGAGATAACGGACGCCTTTGTGCCAGCCGTCCCACGAGGCCCCCGACCAGAATGAGGCGAGCTCGAGCGGGTGGAGCGCCGGGTCGGCGACCGGGACCGTTGAGGTCGGAGACCAGATGCCGGTCGAAATCGGGCCCGCCGTTGCGATCGACGGAACAAGCAGGGCGAGCACCAGGACAAGATTTCGCAATTTCATGTTTGCGGATTCCTTTGGAACCATCACCTGGAAGGCAGACTTTGTGCTCCCTTACGAGTGCCTCTTTCATAGCTAACGCATTGAACACATTCAACTTCTACGTTTCAACCGCGACTACTTGTCGCAGTGCAAGATTCACGCACATCTGCCTATAACCAGATTTGTGTAAGTCGACCACCTAGGCAATGGGCCAGGAATGACGCTCAAAACCCTGGTTTTGGCGGTCTTGGTAGGTGTCGCGCTGACGCCAGCGCAGCAGCCCGCGTCGGGCCTGGACGTGAGCAATTTCGATCCAGGAGTCCGCCCGCAGGATGACCTTTTTCGCGCTGTCAACGGTCGGTGGCTCGCGCGGACGCCAGTCCCGTCCGATCGAGTGACGTACGGAACGTTCATCGAGCTCGCCGACAAAACTGAAAGCGACTTGCGCGCCATCATCGAGGGCATCGCCGCCGCGCGCGATCGTCAGCGCGGAACGGCGCGCCAGATTGCGGACTTGTACGCCAGCCTCATGGACCAGCCGCGCGCGGAAGCGCTCGGCCTCAGGCCGATCGCGGACCTGCTCGGCCGGATCGATGCGATCCGGACGCCGCGCGATCTCGCGTCGGAGTCGGGCTATCTCTCGGCCATCGCGCTCGGCGGTCCGTTTCTCGGTACGGTGGAGGAAGACGCCGCGAGGCCCGGCCTCCCGCTCGTATCGATGGCCCAGGGCGGAACGCTGCTGCCGGATCGCGACTACTACCTCGAGGAGGAAGAACGCTTCGTCCGCATCCGCGCGCAGTATGTCGCCTACCTGACGACCATCTTCACCCTCGCCGGACGCACGAGCGCCGCGTCGGACGCGGGAGCCGTGCTCGCCCTCGAAACTCGCATCGCCCGGCTGCAGTGGACGCCGCAGGAGATGCGCGACCCGGTGCGGGCCGCGACAAAGTTCTCCCTTGCCGCGCTCGAGCGTGAGATGCCAGGCTTCGACTGGTCGCGCTGGGCTCGACCTCAAGGCATCGACCGCACCGGCTTCGTCGTCCTCGCACAGCCGTCGTTCTTCAAGGGCTTCGCGGCGCTCGTCGGATCCACGCCCGGTGAGACGCCGATTGAGACATGGAAGGCGTGGCTGGTCTCTCGACTGCTGACCGCATGCGCGCCCTACCTGACACGCGCGCTCTCGGACGCGCGATTCGAGTTCTTCGGCCGGGTGCTGAGCGGGCAGGAACTGCCGCGCACGCACTGGAAACGCGGCGTGAGCCTGGTCAACGGTTTTCTCGGCGATGCGGTCGGACGGCTGTACGTCGAGCAGCACTTCCCCGCTTCATCCAAGGCACGCGTCGAGGTCCTCGTCGCCACGCTCCTCACGGCATTTCGTCAGGCGATCGCCGAGTCGCCGTGGATGTCCGCGACGGCGAAGCGCAGCGCTCTCGACAAACTGGCGAAGCTCTCGACGAAGGTGGGCTACCCGGATCGCTGGCGCGACTACCGCGGGCTCGTCATCAAGCCAGACGATCTCTTCGGCAACGTGCAGCGCGCGCGTCAGTTCGACGGCGAGTACAGACTCAGCCGGCTGTCGGCGTCAGGCGCGCACGGCGAGTGGCTGATGACGCCGCAGACGGTCAATGCGTACTACAACCCGGTCCTCAACGAAGTAGTGGTGCCGGCCGCCATGCTGCAGCCGCCGCTCTTCAACGTCGAAGCCGACGACGCCGCCAACTATGGGGCGATCGGGGCCATCATCGGGCACGAGCTCGGCCATGGTTTCGACGATCGCGGCCGCCGCCTCGACGGGAGCGGCGCGGCAGCGAACTGGTGGACGGCCGCCGACGAACAGGCGTTCGCCGCGAAAGCGCAGTCGCTCGTCGCGCAGTTCAATGCCTATAGTCCGCTGCCCGGCGCCCGCGTCAACGGACTCGTGACGCAGCGCGAGAACGTCGGCGACCTGAGCGGGCTGGCCATCGCGTGGCGCGCCTACAAGATGTCGCTCCGCGGGCGATCGTCGCTTGTGATCGATGGATTTACCGGTGAACAACGCTTTTTTCTGAGCTGGGCGCAGGCGTGGAAGGGCCGGATCCGGGATGAGTACCTGCGGCAGACGCTCCTCTCCACGCCGCACGCGCCACCCGAATACCGCGCGAACGGCCCCGCGAGCAACATAGCCGGCTTCCACGAAGCGTTCGGAACCAAGCCGGGCGATGGGATGTATCGGGAGCCGGGGGGGAGAGTGGTGATCTGGTAGGCTCAGGCTCAGGGCGCTCAGGGCTCAGGGCTCAGGGCTCAGGGCTCAGGGCTCAGGGCTCAGGGAAGAGCATACTGATCTTCATCAGGGCAGAAGGCTTTTGCCTGAGCCTTGAGCCCTGAGCCTTGACCCTTTGAGCCCTCCCAGCGGCTAACAGTCCAGGCAGCGGATCTCGCTGAAGATGTCGTCTAGTCGATCGGGGTTCTCGCGGGCGTAGTTCACGAGGCATCGCACGGCTTTGCCGATGTCCGCGAGGCCGTACTTGGTCGACATCTCCTCGAGAAACTGCACCTTCTCGGATTCGAGCTCGATCGTCTGTGGGGCGAGGTCCTTCATCGCTGCATTATCGGCGCGAACGACACTGAAGGCAATCGCTCACGCCTCGATCTCGTTGAAGGACTCGACCATGCGGTGCGCGCTCGCTGCGGGCGGTCGCGCCGGAGGCCGCACGCAGAGCATGGTCTGAAGGCCTGCCTCCTGCGCGGCGTCGAGCTCGGCGACGACATCCGATACGAAGAGCACGCGTGACGCCGCGAGCTCGAGCGCCTCGACGATCCGCCGGTAGCTGACGGCTTCTCTCTTTGCGCCAACAGCGGTATCGAAGTAACCGCTGAGGAACCGCGAGAGGTCGCCGGCCGTCGAGTGGGCGAACAGGAGTTTCTGCGCGAGCACGCTGCCCGACGAGTAGATGCCGATGCGCACGCCGGCGGCGGTCCACCGCGCGAACGCGTCTGGCGCGTCGGCGTACACCTCGCCCTTCAGCGCGCCGGTGGCGTAACCCTGCTCCCAGATGCGCCCCTGCAGCGCTTTGAGCGGACCGGACTTGCGATCGCGGTCCATCAACCAATAGACATAGCTGGCGATGTCAGCTTCCAGCTGCCAGCCGAGCTTCCCGCTGTCAGCTTCCGGCTTCCCGCTGCCAGCTCCCAGCTTCGCGGTGCCAGACTCCAGCTTCCCACTGCCAGCTTCCAGCTCACGGCTCCCCACGTCTGGGTTCAGGCCTCCTGCTGGCGGCGGGAAGCCGGAAGCTGGAAGCTCGAGACGCAGGTCCTCGACGATCTGACGAACCTCAGGGTCGGAATTGTGGGCATCCTCGAGATACGCGCGCACGCGGACGCGTGCGTAGGGAAAGAGCACGTCGTGCACGAACGTGATCGGCGTGGTCGTGCCCTCGATGTCGAGCAGCACGAAATCGATGCCCGCGGCGCCCAGGTGCAGAGACGCAGACACTCGCTACGCGTGCGGCTGGACCCACGGCCCGACGTACGACGGACCGAAGCAAAGGGGCTGGAACCCGCGGTCCACGCCGCTCTCGGTGTAGTGCGGCGTCCAGCCCGAAGGGTCCTGGAACAGGCGAATCGCCCTGATCCGCTTCTCGGCGCAGAGATCGAACCAGTGGTGCGTCCCTCGGGGCACGCGGATCAGATCGCCACGGCCCACTTCCAGCACGAACACGCTGTCGCCGGCGTTGATGTGGAAGATGCCGCGTCCCTCGATGATGAACCGCACTTCGTCTTCGTCGTGCCAGTGCTCCTTGTTGAACTTCGCGAGCATGACGTCGAGGTTCGGCGTGTCGGGCTTGACGTCGATCACGTCCGCGGTCACATAGCCGCCGCGTCGCTTCAACGTCTGTATCTGGTGCGCGTACGCGTCGAGCACCGCGTCGGCCGGCGCATCGGCAGGCACTTCGACAGCCGGCGTCCAGCGCTCGTACTCGATGCCGCGCACGGCGAGGAACGTCGTGACGTCCTGCGCGTCTGTCAGCGTGACGTTATCCGAGGGAATCTTGACGACGGCCATGGTGAGGCTCCTTCTAGTCGCATGTTCCTACAAAAGGCTGAGTCTGCATTTCTCAATGCTCGCGGGGCCCCACCCCCGCTCGCTCTCGCGCGGCGACTACGCGCCGCGCTCGGGCCGCAGGCGCTCCTCATCTCTCCCAACGACTTCCATCAGGAACTCCAGAATCTCCACGTGCCGGACGGCCTGCGCCAGATCGGCACCCCAGGTGTAGAGTCCGTGACGGCGCAGCAGGAAGCCGTGCGCATCCGGATGCTGGTCGAGCACGCCGCGCACGACGCCCGACAGGCGCGCCATGTCCTGGTCGTTCTCGACGATCGGCAACCACTCGCGATGCTCGTGCGTGCGACGCCTTCGAGTCCCTTGAGCATCTCGTAACCCTCGATCGAGAACCCACCGGCGTCTCCGAAGCGCCCGGAGAGGAGCGTGCTCCAGATCGAGTGGGTGTGGAGCACTGCTCCGGCACCACGCGCGCGAACGATTTCGACGTGCAGGAGCGCTTCAGCCGACACACGCGCCGTCCCGCCCCCGACCGGCGTGCCACGCTCGTCCATCTCGAGAATGTGGTCCGCGTCGAGCTCGCCCTTGAACGTCGCGCTCGGCGTGATCGCCAGCCGCAGCGGATCGCGGTCGATGACGACGCTGAAGTTGCCGCTCGTCCCCTGGACCCAGCCTCGCTGGTCGAAACGGCGCCCCGCCCGCACCAGCTCCTCTGCCGCGACGGAGAGCGCCTGCGATCTCCCGTGCTGAACGGTGGACAAGCCCCGATTATAGCGCCGCGTTCGCCTGGACTCGACAGGTCGGTAAACAGGCGCCCGTCGCGCAAGGTATTATCTGAGCGGTCTTCGAGTTGCGGGCAGCACAGACAGCGCACGCCTTGAAGTCTTGATACCAACGTTGGTCTTGTCAGGAGTGCTCTTATGAATGCACGAGGTATGGTCAGGCGGGCCGGGCTGACCCTTGGGGTCTGCCTGCTGGCCGTCAGCGCGCACGCGCAGGCGACAGCCACTCAGAAACCTGCACAGCAGCCGTTTGAACCCAAAGTCGGCCAGGCCGGCAAGGACGTCGTCTGGGTGCCCACGTCGCAGGCGCTCGTCGACAAGATGCTCGACATGGCCAAGGTGACGCCGCAGGACTTCGTGATGGATCTCGGGTCCGGCGATGGCCGCACCGTGATCACCGCCGCCAAGCGCGGCGCGACCGCGATGGGCATCGAGTACAACCCGGACATGGTCGAGCTGTCGAAGAAGAACGCCGCCAAGGAGAACGTGACCGCCAAGGCCGCCTTCGTGAAGGCCGACCTCTTCGAGACCGACTTCTCGAAGGCCACGGTCATCACGATGTTTCTGCTGCCCGACATCAACGTCAAGTTGCGGCCGAAGATTCTCAACCTGAAGCCCGGGACGCGCGTCGTGTCGAACTCCTTCACGATGGAAGACTGGGAGGCGGACCAGACGGAAACGATTGGCGGCGACTGTACGAGCTGGTGCACGGCGCTCCTCTGGATCGTGCCGGCCAAGGTCGACGGCACCTGGTCCACAGCGCAGGGCGATCTCAAGCTCACCCAGACATACCAGAAGCTCGCTGGAACGCTCGGCGCGAACAAGGTCGAAGGCAAGATGAACGGCGACCAGATCACGCTGACGGCGGGCAAGACTGTCTACACCGGTAAGGTGAACGGCACGTCGATTGTGGGCGCGGTGTCGGGCGGCGGCGCCTGGATGGCGACCAAGAAGTAGCCTCCGGCTTCCGCCTTCGCCAAGGCTTCGGCGGACCGCCGTAGCTTCAGCGGAAGCTGGTCAGCCGGACCTGGGCTCGACCAAGAAGACGGCAGACGATTCGTGATGGGGCCCGGCGTTAGCAGAAATCGGGAGGAGACTGCAACGATGCGTTCGACGCTACGTGTGTCTGTCGCGTTGGTGCTGATGGGGATCGTCACGGCCTGGCCGTCGGTGCGGGCGCAGGGGCAACAGGCCCAGGCGGCGCCGCAGGCAGCCGCGGCCGACGACGACCCTGTGCGCGCGCTCGTCGGCAGGCTCGACCTCGAGAAATACAAGGCGACGATCAAGGGACTGACGCAGTTCGGCGACCGCCGTCAGGGGACCGATCGGAATCGCGCGGCGATCGACTGGATCGAGGCCCAGCTCAAGAGCTACGGCTGCACGAACACTGAGCGCATCAAGTACCGACTACCAGCCCCCCGCCGGGCGAGGCGGCGCGGCAGGTGCCGGGCGTGGTGAAGGCGCCGCCGCAGCGGGACAGGCCGGTGAAGGCCGGGGCGCAGGACGAGGCGAAGCCGCGGCCGGCGGACAGCGCGGGGGCGGGCGCGGGCGCGCGGGTCAGGGCGGCAGCACGATCTTCGGCAACCGCGGCCGCACCGGCGTCAACAACGATCCCACCGCCCAGACGGACCTCAAGCTCCGCGAGCTCAACTCGCCGCCGAGCACGCCGGGCCTCCGCGAACAGGTCTTCTGCACCAAGGTCGGCACCACGCGGCCCGACGAGATGTACATCGTCGGGGGCCACATGGACGGCATCGGGTTCGGCGAGGCCGCCAACGACGACGGCTCGGGAACTGCCCTGGTGATGGAGCTGGCGCGCACCTTCAGCAGTCCTGACGTGCAGACCGAGCGGTCTATCAGGTTCGCGCTCTGGAACAACGAGGAGACCGGCCTTAACGGCGCGCGGGCCTACGTCGATCAGCGCAAGGACTTGCAGGGGAAGGAAGACCCGCCCGGGTCACGCCGATACCCGGAGCCGAAGTGGCTCGGGATGATCCAGCACGACATGATGATGTTCGATCATGGGATGCCTGACTCCGACGGGAAGGTCAGCCCCGAGCAACGTCCGGAGGCCGACGTGAACATCGAGTTCCAATCGACCGCGAAGATGGCCGAGGCGGCGCAGAAGCTGGCGTGGTTCTTCAAGGCGGCCAACGAGAAGTACGCGACCGACTACCCCGCGGCCGTCGGCCCGCACATGACCAACACCGACTCCACGCCGTTCATGGATCTCGTCCCCGCAATCAGCCTGCGCGAAAACGAGCGCGGCGCGCAGGTCGGCGGCGGCTGGGATCCCCACTGGCACCAGGTGACCGACGTCTTCTCGACGTTCTCCGACAAGGACTTCCGTCTTGGGCTGAACGCCGCCCAGACGACGCTGTCGGCTGTCGCGCAACTGACCGGCGCGACCGTCAAGAAATGAGGACGGGGTCAGAGCCGGGGTCAGACCGGGGTCAGACCCCACCCTTGAGCAATAGGCACGAAAGCACAATGTGAGACACGACTCCTCTAGCCGGGCGGCGCGCCGGAAGCTGCTGCAGTGGGCGGCGGCGAGCCCGCTGGCCATGGCCAACGCGTCGGGGCTGTGGGCTTTCCAGGCGCCCGCGGGCTCGCAGGCTCGCCCGCGATGACGCGGTGGTCATCACCAAGGTTCGAAGACGCGCTCGACGTCTTCGACTTCGAAGCTGTCGCGCGGCGGACGCTGCCGCCCGCACACTTCGGCTACCTGGCCACCGGCACCGACGCGACGACACGTGCGCGCGAACCGGGAGTCGTTCGGCCGCTATCAGCTTCGCGTCCGGCGGCTGGTCAACGTCGCCAAGCCGGACATGTCGGTCAAGTTGTTTGGCGTCGCTACGACTCGCCGATCGTCCTCGCTCCCGTCAGCAGCCAGCGGGCCTTTTATCCCGAGGGCGAAATCGCCGTCGCGAAAGCCGCTCGCGCGCAGAAGCACCTGCAAATCCTCTCGACGATGTCGTCGACAGCCGTGGAGGCGGTCAACGCCGCGCGCGGCGAGCCGGTCTGGTTTCAGCTCTACCCCACCAATGACTGGAACGTAACCACGGCCATCGTCGAGCGAGCCGAGAAAGCCGGCTGTCCGGTGCTCGTGCTGACGGTCGACAACCTCGGCAACAACCGCGTCACGCAACGGCGACTGACGCGGCTCGACACTCGTACGTGTCAGTCCTGCCACGCGACGCCTCCTTCGACGGGGCGGTTCTTCGTCACGCGACCGATATTCAGCGGCATCGACATGTCGCGCGCCGAACGTGTCTCCCCGCAGGACTGGAACTGGAATCAGATCGACCGGCTTCGCGCCCTGACGAAAATGAAGCTCGTCATCAAGGGGCTCGTCACGCGCGAGGACGCCGACCTGGCGCGCACAGCACGGCGTCGACGGCCTCATCGTGTCGAACCACGGCGGCCGCTCCGAAGACAGCGGACGTGGATCGATCGAGTGCGTGCGCGAAGTCGTCGAGGCCGTGGGCGGCGCAGTACCGGTACTCGTCGACAGCGGTTTCCGCCGCGGCACTGACATCTTCAAGGCGCTCGCGCTCGGCGCGACCGCCGTCGTGCATCGGCCGTCCGTACGTCTGGGGCCTTGCCGCCTTCGGCCAGCCGGGCGTCGAGGAAGTCCTCACGATGCTGCGCCGCGAGCTCGAGCTCGTGATGCGCCAGGCAGGCACGCCGTCGATCGCGCGCATCGACTCGACCTACGTCATCGACCGCGGCCGCTGGTAGCATTCAAGGATCGGGGATCAGGGATCGGGAAGAGCGTTCAGATCTCAGCCGAGCGGGCTAAGCCTTGAATGCTCTTCCTGATCCCTGATCCCTGATCCCTCCCACAGCGCTACTCCGAGCGCAGCGCCTCGAGAATAGCCGGCGAAGCTGCTCTCTCACCAGGCGCTCTTCCTATTCCTGCCGCAGCGCCACCAGCGGATCGGTGTTCGCGGCTCGCCACGCGGGAACGACGCTGGCGACGATCGTGACACCGCCCAGGAGCACGACCACACCCACGTAGACCACCGGGTCATGCGGCGTGACGTGAAACAGCACTGTCGACAACAACCGTGTGCCGGCAACTGCGCCGGCCAAGCCGAGCGCGAGGCCGACGGCCGTCAGGGTCAGTCCATGCGCGACTACCTCGCGGATCACCGAGCGCGTGCTCGCGCCGAGTGCCTTCCGCAAGCCGATTTCGCTCGAGCGCTGGCCGACGGCGTACGACAGGACGCTGTAGACGCCCGCCACCACGAGGCACACGGACAGCGCGGCGAAGACTCCGAACAGCCACGTGCGGAATCGCGGCTCGGCGACGTTGGCCGAAAGCGCTGCCTCCATGGTGGTGATGTGCACGGGCACTTCGGCCGACCGCTCGAGGGCCAGCCGCCGCACGGTTTCGATCAACGCCGTCGGGTCACCGGCGGTCCGCATGACGAGACTCAAGCTCGCTCCGTTATAGCGATGCTGCTGGTAGGGCATGAAGCACTCCGGCATCGGTTCCCGGGCCGGGCCGTGCTGCCGGACATCTCCGACGACCCCGACGATGGTCATACCCTTCATCGAATCGAACGTACAGAAGATCGTTCGCCCGATGGGATCGACCCCGGGGAACGACGTCCGGACCAACGCCTCGTTGACGACGGCGGTGAACGGCGCGTCGTAACTGTCGCGCTCGTCGAAGTCGCGGCCAGCCACAACCGGAATCCCGAGAGCCGCGAACGTGCCCGGCGTCACCACCGATCGGACGGCTGACGGCCCCTGCAAGGTCAACCGCGCCGGCAGCTGGTCGACGAAATATCCCCCATCCGACTCGACGCGTCCGGGCGGCGCCATCGTCGCTCCCGCGGCCGTGACACCGGGCAAGTCGGCGACCCGATCGATCATGTCCTTGAAGTAGCGGTTCGCGTCCTGTAGCGCAACACCCGGGACCGTCGCCCGAACGACGAGGACGTGCTCCGGCCTGAATCCCAGCGCGACCGTCTGCAGCGCAACAAAGCTCTTGATCAGCAACCCTGCACCCGCGAGCAGGACGACAGAAAAGGCTATCTGCACTACCACGAGCGTTCCGCGGAGGCGAAGCGTGCCGCCGACGACCGACCGCGCCGCGGACTGCTTCAGCGCATCGTTCAGATCGACCTTCGACGCATGGAGCGCCGGCACGAGGCCCGACAGTACGCTGGTGAGGACGGCGACGCCGAGCGTAAAGAGAAGTACTCGCCCGTCGACGCTGGTTTCAGCGATGCGTGGAACGCTCGCCGGAGCCCACGCGACGAGCGCGCTCGACGCGAACGCGGCCAGGCACACTCCCGCGGACGCGCCGAGGCAGGCAAGAATCAGGCTTTCGGTGATGACCTGGCGCAGGATACGCCGTCGGCTGGCGCCGAGCGCCGCGCGAACCGCGATCTCGCGGGTACGACTCGTGGCCCTGGCCAGAAGGAGCGTCGCGGTATTCGCGCAGGCAATCAGCAGCACCACGCCGACGGCACCCCACAACAGGTAGAGCGTCAGTCGGATATCGCCGACCATGTCGTCACGCATCCGCGCCACCGCAACCGTGCGGCCCTTGTTGCTGTCGGGGTATTGCTGCTCCTGCCGAACCGCGATCGCCGTCATTTCAGCCTGCGCCCGTTCGAGCGTCACCTCCGGCTTCAATCGCCCCACCGCGAGATAGTTGTTGGCTGACCGGTATTCTCTGGTTTCCCGAGTGATCGTGTCGGCCGGGAACCAGAGATCGGTGTCGCCGGGGAAGTGAAATCCTGGCGGCAGGACACCGACTATCTGGAGCACCTTGCCCTGGAGCCGGACGCTCTTTGCCAGGACGCCAGCGTCGCCACCGAAACGGCTTTGCCAGTAGGCGTAGCTGATCAGCAGGGCTCCGCCGCTGCCTGGTTTCATCTCATCTGCCGTGAACTGGCGGCCGAGCACGGGTTCGACCGCGAACACGCGACAGAAGTCGGGCCCGACCCTCGCCGCGCGGGCGTACTCGGCGGTTGGCCCAGGCATGACGGACGTCTCGCGCGAGCTGTAGTAGGCCATCGCCGCGAAAGACGTGCTGAGCGTTCGCCAGTCCTCAAAGTCGGGGAGCGATACCTGCCTGGACAATGAGGCGGACGAGGTGACGGCCGCTGACGCAGTCGAGAGCCGCACGATGCGATCGGGATCTGGATACGGGAGTGGCTTCAGCAGCACCGCGTTGACGACGCTGAACACGGTCGTATTGGCGCCAATACCCAGGGCCAGCGTGAGGACCGCACCGGCGGCGAAGCCGGGGGTCCGGGCGAGCGAGCGGATCGCGTATTGGGTATCCCGCTTCAGGTCGTCCAGCCAGAGAAACGCCCGCTCGTCACGGTGGCGTTCCTTCGCCTGTTCGACGCCGCCGAGCGCCCGGCGCGCGGCCGCGCGTGCCTGGTCGGGCGTCATGCCACGGCGCGTGAACTCTTCTTCGAGCAGCGCCAGGTGCGACGCAATCTCTCGCGCCAGTTCTGGCTCGGCAGCGCCGGCACGGACGGTGTTGAACAGCCGGAACAGTGCGCGGCGTAGTCGCCACATCAGGATGATTCGCCGAGAAGCAGCTTGTTGACGAGTCCCGCGAGCTTCCGCCAGCGCTCGGCCTGCTTCTCGAGGGCCCGAGTCCCGGCCTTCGTGATGGCGTAGGACTTCGCGTCGCGGTTGCTGTCGGTCTTCTGCCAGGTGCCCTTGATCCAGCCCTTCTGCTCGAGCCGCACGAGCGCCGGATAGAGCGTCCCCTGGTTCAGCGTCAGCGGATGGTCGCTCACCTGCTCGAGGCGCGCGGCCAGCCCGTAGGCATGCTGCGGCCCCATCGTCGACAGCGCCCGCAGCACGATGAGATCGAGGGTGCCCTGAAGGAGCTCGATCCGGTCGGATGGTTCACTAGACATCGCAGTGGAGTCGTCTCAGCCTGACACTTGTTCACTGGGGTGTCAAGTGAAGTGGGAGGCGAAGGGGAAGGCTCAGGGCTCAGGGCTCAGGGCTCAGGGCCAAGCCAGAACCCTCGAGTATGTGGTCGAAGGTTTTGCCTGAGCCCTGAGCCCTGAGCCCTGAGCCAATCTTGCTCTTGACAATGTTCGGTAGTACTAGTTAACTAGTAATTAATGAGACCCAAGTCGCCGACGTTGACCGCCCACGAGCTGGAGATGATGAAAATCGTCTGGCAGCACGACGCTCCTGTCACGGTGCGCGAGGTGTACGAGGCGCTGCGCGCGCGCCGCACGATCGCCTACACCACCGTGATGACGAGCATGAAGACGCTCGAGCAGAAGGGGTATTTGAAGGCCACCCAGCAGGATCGAGCGTATCTCTACCGGCCCGCCAAGCCCAGGCAGCAGGTCATCAAGGCCATGGTGCGTGAGTTCGTCGACCGCGTGTTCAACGGCTCCGCCCAGCCGCTCGTCACGCATCTCATCGAGGACGACCGGCTCACGGAAGCAGATCTTGTCGAGATCACCCGGATGATGGGGAAACGCCGATGACGACCGCGATAGTGTTCCGCGACATCCTCTCTTACAGCCTGCAGCTGTCCCTGATCATCGCCGCGGGCGCAGTGCTCGCGTTCATGTTCCGGATCCGCGAGCCGAAGGTCATGCTGGCCTGCTGGCGTACGCTGCTGGCGGCGTGCCTGCTCCTGCCCCTCTGCCAGCCGTGGCTGACGTCGGGCTCGACGAGCGTGACGATGGCGATCCTGCCCGTGGCGGGAGCGGACGTCGTGCCCCAGCTCTCGCCGTCGGCGACGGCCCCTGCGCCATGGTCCATCGCCGCCCTGAGCCTGCTTGCACTCGCTGGCGGGGCCGCGATACGCGCGCTGTGGCTGACCGTCGGCGCATGGACGCTCGGTCGCTTGCGCCGCACCGCGTCACCACTCGTGCCGCCGCCCGCGGCGTTCGGCGAAGCGGAAGCCCGGATCGGCGTCCGGCCAGGCATCTTTGTTTCGGAGCGCGTCTCCGGGCCAATCACGTTCGGCCTGCGCTCCCCGGTCGTCATCGTTCCTCCATCTGTCCTCGCGATGCCCCACCACGTGCAGAAGGCAATCGCCTATCACGAGTTGCTGCACGTGCTCCGTCGCGACTGGCTGTTCGAGATCCTCGAAGAAGGGATACGCACGGTCTTCTGGTTCCATCCGGCCATCTGGTGGCTGATCGGACGCATTCAGCTCAGTCGCGAACAGGTCGTCGATCGGGCGGCCGTGGGATTGACTGAGTCCAAGGAGCGCTACATCGATGCGCTGCTCGTCGTTGCGTTGAACAAATCGCGTATGGCCCTCGTTCCCGCGCCGCTCTTCCTGCGGCGCAGCCTCCTGAGGCAGCGAGTCGCCCAGATTCTGCAGGAGACCACCATGACAACACGCCGACTGATCGCCTCGCTTACCGCCAGCACGGCCGCACTCGCCCTCGCCGCGACCGTCGCCGTCCGATCGTTCCCGCTCGAGGCGCAAGGACAGAGCGTCCCGCAACAGCAATCGACAGGCGCGCCGGTTCAGATCGTGAAGGGCGGCGAACACCTGCTGCACGCCTCCCTGGCCGAGTATCCGGGACGGGCAGTCGAACAGCGCGTGCAGGGCGACGTCGTTCTAGACGTCATGACCGACGAGCGCGGAGAGGTGTCTGACGCCCGGGTCGTCAGCGGTCCGGACGAGCTCAGGCGCGCGGCGCTCGAATCGGTGCTCCAGTGGCACTACTCACCGGAAGCGCTTCGCTCCACCACCCTCCAGGCCACGCTGCGTTTCACCCTGCCGGCCGGCAATGCGGAGTTCGAGAACCGCGGTTACGCCTTCCGCATGGAGAAAGAGGACGAATTGAAGGCCGAGCCGGACAAGGCGCAGCACGCCAAACATGCCATGAACGAGCTCAAGATGGCGCTGCAGGATCAGAACGCTTCCCCTGAACAGAAGGACGAATGGAAGCGCGAGTACGAGAAGCAGTCGCTGCTTCTCAACAAGATGCTCGCTGAAAGTGCCTTGAAGGGTGAAGCCGAGTACACGGTCCGACTGGACCAACGCCGCCCGGTCTTCGAGGGACCGCTACGGCTCGTCCGGATCGGCGGCGAACGCGTCACCCCGGAAACGATGAAGGAGTTCGTGCAGCGCTCGGGCCTCAGCATCGGCGATTCGATCACCGAAGACATGGCCAAACGCGCCAGTGAAGTTGCGCGAAACCTCGACGAACATCTCCGCGTGTCGTTCCAGCGGGATGGCAGCGGCGGCTTGATCATCATGCTGCTCAACCCGTAGACGCGGCTCACTCTTCGAGGTGCCAGGGTGCGAAGGGGCCTCAGTGCCCGGTGCTTGAAGTGCCACGGGGCCAACGGGCCAAGATGGCCTCGGTGCTGGGGGCCCAGGTGTCGGGTTGCGATGGGCACCTGGCACCGAGGCACTCCAGCACCTGGCACTCTAAGCACCAGGCACCCAAGGCCCTTTGGCACCCTGCGCACCCTTCTTGTCCGTGCTCATGGCAGCACGCCGAGTCCGCAATTCATTTCAGCATTCAGCACTCAGCATTCAGCATTGCCAGATCTTTTCCAACGCGTCATCCCATCGCCACATCGGATGCGCGCCCGTGAGGTGCACGCCACCAAGCCAGCGATCGAGGCCACACCGCTCGACGCGATCGACATGGCCGCCGAGAATCGAGCGACCTGCGTCGGTCAAGGCGATCGTAGCGTCCGGCAACCGGCCCGAAACGGTCGCAGTCCCGGCAACGGAGACGAGCGCCGGCCGCGCCGATTCCAGTTCCTTGACGACGTGCCAGAACGACGAGTCGGCAATGTAGAACGCCGTTTCGTCGTCGTGCATGAGGGCAAACGCCCTCGAGATATCGATCGGGCCCGGCTGTGCCAACGTCATCAAGCGGCGTTCGGTTCGCGACAGCCCGTCGCGCGTCCACGGATAGTCCTCGAGGTGGCGCCGCAGTGCCGCGGCAAGAAACGGCAGGGCCGACGTATCTGTATGCAGCAGCGCGTCAAGCGCCAGGGGATCGGCGGCACGGAAGGCGTCCCATGCCCGCGCGGCCAGCGCGTACTGCGCCGCGCTGACGGGTTGCCTCGCGCCGAAGAGCGATCCGAGCTCGTCGGGCGACAGCTCACCCAGCCCTTTGAAGTGCGGATGACCCGGAAAGGCGTCGATACAGATGAGGCGCACGGATCGAGAAACCCACGGTCCCTGCCCGATCCGGTTGAGCAGCTGAATGAGATTGAGCTGATCGAAGAGATCGTGCTCGTACCAGAGGACCAGCTCGTCGTAGGACGGGTGATCGTCGATCACCTGGCGCCAGCGCCGAAGCTCGGCGATCGTGTCTGCCGCATCGATTCCCGCAGAACCGTCCCCAGCCAGATGACGCGCGCGCACGTCGAGCAACTCCTCATCCGTCAGGTGTCCGGGAACAGGGCCCTCGTGCAGCGGATCCGCCCAGATGGAGGTCGACCCGGGAATCCCGGCCAGGTGGATCGTTCCCGTGGTCGATGTGCCATTCGCGACGTGTAGAAACCGCATCAACAGCGATCGACGCTATGAACGTCGGAAGGCGCTCTTCAGCGCGTTCCAGAGGATCCGATTGGTGCGACGATGCTGGAACGTGCCCAACGTTGCGAGTGTCCCAAAGGTCGCGCCCATAATCGCCGTATCAGGCCACCACGGCATCGATTCTCTGGTCACAAAATGAGTCAGGACACCGAAGCACGAGCCGACGAGCAGAAACGTCTTCAGATAGAGCTTCATGAGTTTACTCTGAGGCAACGAGTCAATTCTGTCACGCGACAGCACTTATCGCGCAAGAGACACGAGCTCGGACGCGGATTCTCGCGGATTCAAATCAGGTCACGGAGCGGATTTCGCGGACACGGTTGCGGAGCGGTCGCGGATCACGGTTTTCAAAGGACGCGGATTGCGCGAATCTTCCTCTGTGATTGGGGTCCGCTCTGCTGGAACACACCCCGTCGGCGATCGACGAACTACGTCCTAGCGGATCCGCGCAACCGTGTCCCGCAGTGATCCGCGTAATCCGCGTCCCGTAGTAATCCGTGTCCCGGAGTGATCCGCGTCCTGTGGGCGTGCGGTGATCCGCGAGATCCGCGTCCCCAAAATCACGGCGCTTGCGATCGCGGCCAACTCGTTGTATCCCTGTTATCCGTGACCCAACAAGCCGTCGTCCACTACGCGCTCGAACCGCTCGCCGTCGAACTGCGCGAGGTCCCGATTCCTCAGATTGGCGACGGCGAGGTGCTGCTCGAAGTCGGCGCCGTGTCGGTTTGCGGCTCGGATGTGCACCAGTCGCGCAACACCCATTCGTGGCCGGTCAACATCCCGGTCGTCCTGGGCCATGAATTCGGCGGCACCATCGCCCGGCTGGGCCGCGGCGTCACCGGTTTTCGCGAAGGCGATCGCGTCGTCAGCGAGACGGCGGCCGAGATCTGCGGGACGTGCCTGCTCTGCCGGACAGGCCGCTACAACCTGTGCCCGGAGCGAAAGGGGTTCGGCTACGGCGTCAACGGCGCTATGGCGCAGTACGTTCGCGTGCCGGCGAGATGCCTGCACCACATCCCCGATTCTCTGCCCTTCGACATCGCGTGCCTGGCCGAGCCGCACTCGGTTGCCTACCAGGTGATGTGCGTCAACTCGAGAATCGCGCCGGGCGATTTCGTTGTCGTCATCGGGCCAGGCCCCATCGGACTGCTGTGCACGCGGATGGCGGCGCTGTCTGGTGCGAGCACGCTCATCGTCGCCGGATTGTCGGTGGACCGGCCACGCCTCGAGACCGCACGACGGCTGGGCGCGACGCATACCGTCGACATCGAGACGGAGAACCTGGACGAGATCGTCCGCGACATCTGCCCCATCGGTGCGGACCTTGTCTGCGATGCGTCGGGTGCGAGCGCCACGCTCGAAACCGCGCTGCGGCTGGCGCGCCCGGACGGCCAGGTGTCAAAGGTCGGATGGTCGCCGGATCGCATTACGACCGATGTGAACCCGCTGGTATTCAAGAACGTTCGCCTGCAAGGGTCGTTCAGCCACAACTATCCCGTCTGGGAGCGCGTCATCCAGCTGCTCGATCGCGGGGTGACGATGGCCGACACCATCGTCGGACTCCGCTCGCCCCTCGCCGGCTGGCGCGAGGCGTTCGACTCGATGCACGACGGGCGCGTCATCAAGTCCGTGCTGCTGCCACGGGAGGGATGATTAGGCGGCTGAACGCCACGACGCCATTCACGATGACCGCGAAGATCACGAAGACCACGAAGGACGGTTATCAAGCCCTGCTTCGCGATCCTCGCGGTCTTCGAGCCCTTCGCGGCCCTTCATCGTGTCGATGACCGATCCCGCTTCGAGCACCGCCCGCGTCGTTGTCATTGGCGCGGGGGCGGCCGGCACGATGGCGGCGATCTTCGCCGCGGCCTCGGGCGCCGACACAGTGCTCCTCGAGCGCACGGCCGACGGCGGGCGCAAGATCCTCATCAGCGGCGGAGGGCGATGCAATATCCTGCCGGCCCGACTCGACGAGTCACGATTCGTCAGTGAGGCCCCGCCTCATCTCGTCCGCCGCATCGTGCGTTCGTGGCCGCTCAGGGAACAGATCGCATTCTTCGAACGAGAGCTCGGAATGCCGCTCGTCGAAGAGGTGGAGTCGGCAAAGCTCTTCCCTGCGTCGCAACGGGCAAGGGACGTTCGCGATCGCCTGCTGGACCTCGCACGACGGCGCGGCGCGCGCATTCTGATGAATACGACCGTCATTGGATTCCGCCCCCAGGGCAGCGGCTGGCGCATCGACATTCACGATGCCGAACCGTTACACGCCGATGCGCTCGTCATCGCTACCGGCGGACTCTCGGTGCCGAGCACGGGCAGCGACGGCGGCGGCCTGCGCATCGCTGAAGCGCTGGGCCACGCCATCCAGCCAACCTATCCCGCATTGACTCCGCTCACGGCCAGCCCGGCGCCGTTCGCGTCGCTGTCGGGGGTGTCGCTGCCAATAACGATCACGGCGCGCGCGAATGGTCTCTCGTCGACGGCAACCGGCGGCTTTCTCTTCACGCACCATGGCTACAGCGGGCCGGCCGTCCTCGACGTGTCTCACGTTGCGGTGCGATCTCGCGCGGAGGCGATGTCTCCTGCCGTGATCAAGGTGCGCTGGACGGTACGTGGCGAGGAGGCGTGGAAGGCAGCGCTGAAACCCCAGGGCACGCGCACGGTTCTCACGGCCGTCAGCGCCGACCTGCCGCTTCGTCTCGCCGAGGCCCTGATCGATGCCGCCGGGATCGATCCGCGGCAGTCGCTCGCCCACCTCAGCCGCGCCGATCGACTGCGGCTGATCGATCTCCTCGTTCGCGGCGTGCTGCCCTGGACCGGCGATGAAGGCTACAAGAAGGCCGAGGTGACCGGCGGCGGTGTCAGCCTGAGCGAGGTCGACCCCAGGACGATGGAGAGCCGGAAGCACAAAGGCCTCTTCCTGTGCGGAGAGATGCTCGACGCCTTCGGACCGATCGGCGGTTACAACTTCCTCTGGGCCTGGGCCACGGGCCGAGCGGCCGGGCTGGGGGCTTCTGCTACAATTAAGGGTTTGGCATCAACGGAAGGCTTCTCGTCATGATTTCGGTCAGCGGCGTTTCCATGCGGTTCGGGTCGAAGATCCTCTTCGAGGAGGTCACGACGACGTTCTCGGCGGGCCGGCGCTACGGCCTCACGGGCCCGAACGGGGCCGGCAAGTCCACCTTCATGAAGCTCCTGACGGGCGAGACCCAGCCGCAACGAGGCACGGTCAGCCGGCCGCGCAAGCTCGGCGTGCTGCGACAGGATCAGTACGCCTTCGACGACTATCGGGTCACCGACACCGTCATCATGGGCAACGAGCGGTTGTGGAACGCGCTCAAGGAACGGGACGCGCTCTACGAAAAGCCCGACATGACGCACGACGACGGCATGCGGCTCGGCGAGCTCGAGGGCATCGTCGGCGAGGAGGACGGGTACTCGGCCGAGAGCGACGCCGCCGTGCTCCTGCAGGGGCTCGACATCCCCGACGCGCTGCACGATCGCAAGATGGCTGAGCTGCAAGGCGGTCAGAAGGTCCGCGTGCTCCTGGCGCAGGCGCTCTACGGGAGCCCTGAGGCGCTGCTGCTCGACGAGCCGACGAACCACCTCGACCTCGACTCGATCCACTGGCTGCAGTCGTTCCTCGAGCGCTATCAGGGCACGCTCATCGTGATCTCGCACGACCGGCACTTCCTGAACAAGGTCTGCACGCACATCGCCGACATCGACTACCAGACGATCATCACGTATACCGGCGGCTACGACGACATGGTGCTCGCCAAGACGCAGATCCGCTCGACGATCGAAGCCGACAACGCGCAGCGCGAGAAGAAGATCGCGCAGCTCAACGACTTCATCGCGCGGTTCGGCGCCGGCACACGGGCGAGCCAGGTCACGTCGCGGCGCAAGGAGGTCGAGCGGCTGCAGACGACCGAGCTGGCCCGATCCAACATCCAGCGTCCCTACATCAAGTTCACGACCAAGCGCCCGTCGGGCAAAGTGCCGTTCGAGTGCAAGGGTCTCAACAAGGCCCATGGCCCCCTGAAGGTGATCAAGAATTTCAGCGCGATCGTCAACCGCGGCGAGAAGATCGTTCTGGTCGGCAGGAACGGCGTCGGCAAGACGACGATGCTCAAGGCGCTGCTCGCGGACGCGCCCGATCGGCCAGCGTCGCCGGCGGATCTGGACAGCGGATCGATCCGGTGGGGGCACGAGGTCTCGATCGGCTACTTCCCCCAGGATCACACTGGCGCAATCGAGAAGGGATTGACCGCAGTCGAGTGGCTGCACCAGTTCGACCCCGACGCGGCGCGCCAGGAGATTCACGGGCTGCTCGGTCAGATGCTCTTCAGCGGCGAGGAAGGCCTCAAGCCGACCGAGGCGCTGTCGGGCGGCGAAACGGCGCGGCTGCTCTTCTGCCGCATCATGCTTCTCAAGCCGAACGTCCTCATCCTCGACGAGCCGACGAACCACCTGGACCTCGAGTCGATCAACGCCCTGAACGTCGCGCTCCAGAAGTTCGAGGGCACGGTCCTGCTCGTGACCCACGACCAGGATCTGCTCGAAGAAGTCGGCACCCGCGTGTGGCACTTCGAGGACGGCAAGATCGTGGACTTCAAGGGCACCTACGAAGAACTGACGGGCACGGCGGCCTCGTAGGCGCCGGGGCAATTCGCGGGCACAACACGACTATGGCTTCCCAAGTCTGTCAACACATCAACGTGATCACCGACGTCAAGCACGCGAAGGCACGGCGCTGCGAGGAGTGCGTCAAGATTGGGGCCCGCTGGGTCCACCTCCGCACGTGCCAGTCGTGCGGCGCCACGCTCTGCTGCGACTCGTCGCCGAACCAGCACGCGACCAAGCACGCCCGCACCAGCGGACATCCGGTCGTCGCGTCCGCCGAGCCGGGGGAGCGGTGGCTCTACTGCTATCCCGACGATGAGATGGCGGAGTACTAGCGAGGCTGCGCCTCAGACCCACGAGGCTCCGCCTCGCTAGGTTGCATTCTTGATAACGCCCGCTGACGCGGGACGGTCTTGACCCGAGAAACTTGACGCAAAATGGACAAGTTCTGGAGGGTCAAGACCTCTAGTCCGCGGCTGACGGGCGGCGGCTCGCCGGTCGCGGCTGGCGACTGGCGGCTCGGGTTGGCGGCTCCCCGCTGGCGGCTCCCGGCTGGCGGCCCGGGTTGGCAACAGCGAGCAGCGAGCAGCGAGCAGCGAGCAGCAAGCTACGATGTCAGCGTCGCGCGGCGCTGCTCGTGATACTGCAGCAGCGTGTCGTTCGCGGTCGTGATCACCGCGAGCTCCTTCACAACATCCGCAAGCCGCGGACCAGGAATCATCAAATAGAGCTCATCGTCGCCGAGGCCGGTGTAGACGCGGTTGCCGACGCAACCGGTGCTCATGACCGATCCGTGAGCCATCGCCGCGGGTAGCGCCATGCACGTCGGACGGCCGAGCAACGGGAGCTGTGACGCGGCGCCGGCGCGCGCGGCAGCTTCCTGGAGCGGCATCAGCGGCCCCGGCCGCCCAGCCGCGATGATCACGTCGGGCGCGACGACCGCCTTCCCGAGCGGAGCGTAATAGATGAACGCGGGCGACTTCGCCAGGCGCGGAATCGCAGGAACCTCTTCCATCCGCACGTAGCCGATGCCCGCCATCAGCGTCAGCGCCTGCTCGAGCTCCGCCTCGCGGCCGGCGGGCCGATCGATCGCGTGCGTGTAGCTGCCGATCGGACAGTTCAGGTGATCGTCCGGCACCGTGTAGAAGCCGTTGCCGCTCGCGGCGAGGCTCCAGAACGTGCACCCGGACGGAACCGTGCCCGAGAACTGCTCCACTCCCTGTGGAGCGGCTGACAGATACGAGACGGCGATCAGGCGGAGAGGACCAACCGCGGAAACGAGCGCGCCTTCGAGGGTCGAGTAGTCAGTGGACATGAGTCACCACTACTCTATCCCGAAGCTGACGAGGTCGGGGCAAGCGGAGGCTGGTCGGCCACTTCCGTTGCCTCGCGAACGATCACCCGCCCATCTTCTCGTCGGCGCTGTCGCCGTAGATCGCCGGCACCTTCGACCCCATCGCGCGGAGGTACGCGGCCAGCTGGCCGCGGTGATGCACCGAGTGGTTGTTGGCGAAGCCGAGGTAGGTCACATTCGGCATCTGCATGACGCCGAAGAAGTCCACCGTGGCCGCCAGCTTGTCGGCGGGTATCGCGCGGACGCGGTCGAGCGCGGCGGGAAATTCCTTCTTGTAGTAGGCGACGACGTCCGCGACCGATCCGAACAGCGACTCGCGCTGCTTGGCGACCGCGGGATCGAACACGAAACTGCCCGCGACAACGCTGTCGGCGAACCAGATGTCAGCCGTCGCGAGGTGCGTCGCCAGCTGCCAGGCCGTGCGGGACTTCTCGTCTGGACGATACGTGCGCTTGTCGTCGGGGACCGCGGCGATGACCTTGAGCGTCGCGGGGAACTCGCCTTCCCAGAGCTTGCAGAGATACTGGGCGAGAAACTGTGCCTGAGATTGGTCCATGTCGTCTCCTGAAGCACCAGCGGAAGAGCCGCCGAGCATTCGCACAGTATCCAACGTTGCTGGCGGCGTCAAATCGGAAGTGGAGAGTGCGTGGCATTGGAGGCGACGGAGGCAACGGGTTCAACACGAAGAAACGAAGCGAACGAAGACGCACGGAGAGATCCGGGAATGGTTCGGGCACTGCGCGCTGAGCTGTTGAGCTTCCGCAGACTCTTCGTGCGCGGCAGACGATAGCGCCGCTCGAAGTGGTAGCCGAGAAAGTCAAAGCCGCCCGGGGACTGCAGGTCCACGAGATGTGTTTTCTCGGGATGCAGCCGCAGCCCTGCCGCTGCCGTCCAGCGCTGCACGACCGCCAGTGCTTGCTGCGCTTCGTCCGCTGTGCGACACAGGACGACGAAGTCGTCCGCGTAGCGCACCATCTCGAAGCCCGCCGCGACCATCGCGTGGTCGAGCGGGTCGAGATACAGATTGGCGAGCACGGGGCTGATGACCGCGCCTTGCGGGGTCCCCTCCTCGACCGTCCACTGCGCCAGCCCCTCGACGATGGGCTGGTGCAGGAAGGCGTCGACGAGGGCGAGCACCCGACTGTCGCTGACCTTCGCCGCCACCCGCGCGCGCAGCGGTGCGAGCGGGATGGTGTCGAAGTAGGCTTGGAGGTCCGCGTCCACGACGTAACGATAGCCGGCGCGCAGCAACGCGTTCACCCGGCGGAGCGCAGCCTTGGCGCCCCGACGCGGACGAAAGCCGTAGCTGTGCTCGGCGAACGTGACGTCGAAGATCGGTTCCACGACCAGACGCAGAGCGGTTTGCACGACGCGGTCCCGCACGGTCGGAATCCCGAGGGGGCGCCGCTCGCGCGGCCCTTTCGGAATCCAGTGCCGGCGAATCGGCTGCGGGCGGTAGGTGCCGTCCTGCAACGACGCCGACAGCGCGGCGAGATTCGCGTCGAGTCGCGCCTCATACATCGCGATCGTCACATGGTCCACACCAGCCGCCCCGCGATTCGCCCTCACTCGCGCGAAGGCGGCCCGCAGCGTTGGCAGCGCATAGACCTTGTCCATCAACGTGTACCATCGGCCTCCTCTGACGCCCTGTTCGAGCGCCGTCAGCATCCGCTCCGTCCACACTTCAGGTGCGGTCCACACCCACCGGGCCCGGACCGCGCCGACGGGGCTAGCCCCTGCGGGCACTGCCGTCGGCTGTCGAACGCCGGCCTTGGCCGGCGTCACGGCTGGGCGTGAGTGGCGACGGATCACAAGCACGAGCAGGATTCACGGAGTGCTTGTGATCCGTCGCCACTCACGCCCAGCCGACCGCGCGAAGCGCGGTGCGACCAGCTGCAGGGACTCGAGTCCAGCTCGTTGTCTTCGTGCGTCTTCGTTCGCTTCGTTCCTTCGTGTCGAGTCTTCTCCGGTTCGCTTCGTCTCCTCCGAAGCGTCCCCTCCGGCAACTCTACTGCTGGCGCAGCGCGGCCATCGGATCGCAGCGTGCGGCACGACGCGCTGACAGCCAGCAGGCGCTGGCCGCCACCGTCATCAGGAGTGCCGGCACGCCGGCAAGAATCGCGACGTCCATCGGGCCCCGAAGGACGATGAGCGCGCTCAAGGCGATCGCCCAGCCGGCCAGCGCGCCGACACTGATGACGAACAGGCTCTCGCGCGCGAACTGGGCGACGACGCCCTGTGGCGTCGCGCCGAGCGCGAGGCGCACGCCGATCTCGGTCGTCCGTTGCGACACGGTGTAGGACACGACGGCGTAGATCCCGATCGCTGCCAGCACGAGGAGCATGGGCCCGAGGACGGCGAACATCCGCGCAGGAATGCGCCGGAAAAGCAGGCTGGTCTCGACGTGGGCCGTCAGCGTCCTGACGTTGTAGACCGGCAGCTCGGGATCGAGCTCGCGCACGGTGTTGCGCACGGCTGACGCGACTGCCGTCTCGCTTCCGGCCCTTGTGCGTAAGTGTATCTCTCCCACGCGCGTGGGGCCGTCGCGGTACGAGAAGTAGATGATGGGCGTCGGCGGCTCGCCGAAGGCGTTGTAGAGCGAGTTGCGGGCAACGCCGGCAATCACGTACGACCGGCCGCGCGCCTGCAGGCGCCGGCCGAGCGGCTCGAGGCGGGCGAGATAGCGCCGCACGAACGCCTCGTTGACGATGACTTGTGGAGGCGTCGACGTGTCGCGCAGGTCGGCAAAATCCTTCCCCGCGAGGAGCGGAATGTCCATCACAGCGAAGTAGCCTGGCGTGACCGTGTTCGCGAGCGCCTGATCGAACCCCGACGCCGCGCGCACCCAGCCGTCGACGCTGAAGACGCGGGACGGCAGTCCGTGAATGTCGAGCGGAATGGACGACGCAATGGCGACGCCGTCGACCGACGGCAATGCCCGCAGCCGGTCGAGAAGCCGGCTGGCAAACGTGCGGGCAAACCCATCGTCAGCATTTCGGCCGGTGAGATCGTAGGCCGCGAGCAGCACACCTTCACGGCGGAAGCCCGGGTCGGTGTCGCGCGTCTCGAGGAAGCTGCGGAGAAAAAGGCCTGCCGCCACGAGCACCATCAGTGCCAGCGCCACCTGGACGGCCATGAGGCTGTTGCGCAACCGGCTGCGGCCAGCGGGCGACGCGCCGGCGCGGAACGCGACCTGCGGGTCCAGGTGTGCAAGATGAAATGCCGGGGCGGCCCCGAAGATCGCGCCGCACGCGAGGCCGAGCGACGCCGCGAACAGGAGCCCGCCCAGGTCGACGTGCGTCTCGAAATTGATCGGCAAGCCGATCGTCAGCGGTACCGCGGACAGTGCGCGCGTTCCCCAGACGCCGATCGCGATGCCCAGCGCCGCGCCGGCGAGCGCGAGCATCAGGTTCTCCGCCAGCAGCAGGCGCACGATACGCCAGGGTCCGGCGCCGAGCGCCAGCCGCATGCCCATCTCACGCTGACGGGCGCTGGCGCGCGCCAGCATGAGGTTCGCCGTGTTGCCGCACACCGCGACCAGGAGCAGCAGCATGATGGCCTGCAGAAACGCGAGCGCCGTTACCAGGAAACGCTGCGGCCCGCGCGAGAACTGCCAGAACGGCAACACCTCGGCCTGCATGGTGGCGTTCGTCTCGGGATACTGCTGCGACAACTGCCGCATCACTCCGTCCACATCGCTCTGCGCCTGCTCGCGCGTCGTCCCAGGCCGGAGAAGGCCCGTGGCTGTATAGCCGCGGGCACCACGCTCGTCGAGCTCTCGCGATCCGTTGAGCAGCGCCTGCGCCATGGTGGCCGGCAACCACAGATCGAACTTCAGCCGCAGTACCGTGCCCTGGAACCCCTGCGGCGCGACGCCGACGACGGTGATGTCGCGGCCGTTGACCCGAATCCTCTGTCCCACCGCCGTCGGCGCACCAGCGAGGTGACTCTGCCAGTACTCGTGCAGAGATCACCGCCACCGGTTCGCCGCCGGGAGTGGCGGCCTCGTCGAGACGGAAGAAGCGGCCTCGAACCGGCTGCAGACCGAGGGCCGTGAAGTAGTTGCCGGAGACGAGCAGCCCGTACGCCCGCTCCACCTGTCCCGACTCGCCGACGTAGAGCGGCGTCATCCGAAACGCCAGCAGATCGCGGAACGTCTGCAAGCGCTCCCGCAGATCGCGGTACTCGAGCCAGGACGTGCCCGGATTCATGCCCGTCTCGGTGCGCGGCTCGACGAGGTGAAAGCTCGCGGCGTCGGCGACGCCGGGAATCGGCTGAAAGACGACGGCTTGAATCCACGAGAAGATGACGACGTTGACGCCGATGCCAACGCCGAGCGAGAGGATGACGACCATCGCAAGGACAGGCATCCGGGCGACCATGCGGCACGCGTGCCGCACGTCGCGGCCTGCCGACTCAATCCACTGCAATGGGGCCTCGCGTCGTGTCCCTGCCCGGCGCTCGACGCTACTTGCCGATCGAGCGGCTGGCGGTCCAGGTCATGTCGCCCATCTGGCTCGAGAGGTATCCCTCGAGCGTGCCGTTGTCCTTCAGCTTCGCGGTCAGGCTGATCTGCGTTTCGGTACCGATTGGAGTAGCGATGGTCAGCTTGGCTTCAACGAATTCGCCCTCGACCTTGATGTCACCGTGCGGGGTGGCAAACGTGCCGCTGACTTTCTTGCCCTCCTGCGCCAGCTCCAGGCCCATCGTCATGTCGCCGTGGGGTCCACCCTTGACGAACATCGCCCAGCGGCCGGCCACGCCCGGCGCGGCTTTCTGGTCGGCCTTCTTCTCTTGAACAGTGGTCACAGCACGGGCTTCACTGGCCTGTACGAAACCCGACAGCGCGATCGAGGTCAGCAACGCGACGGTTCTGGTCGTCATCGATCTCTCCTCAATGCCCATGGATCCGCTGGAACCAGTCCGTCAGGGCGCCGTCGCCGTGTCCTCGCAGCGCGATGGCGGCAACGACGAGCAGCGCGGCGGCGACGAGGACGATGAGGAGCGTTCGCTTGGTCATGGGCGTGGTTTCGAGTCGTCTCGAGTGGTTTAGACCGGGAGAGCGTATCCAAGGGGCCCTGAATGGCGCGTGAATGCGGCGTTCAGGTGCCGTTCAGGTTCGGTTGGGCTATAACGGTCTGGTGCGAGTCCTGGTCGTCGAAGATGAAGCGCAGCTGTTGCGGCAGCTCGCAGCCGCGCTCGGCGAGGCCGGGTACGCGGTCGACTGCGCCGCCGACGGCGAGCGAGCCGACTTTCTCGGGAGGACCGAACGGTACGACGCGGTGGTGCTCGACCTCGGCCTGCCAAAAGTGGATGGGCTGACGGTGCTGAGGAGATGGCGTGAAGAGGGCCTGGCGATACCCGTACTGCTCCTGACGGCGCGTGGAAGCTGGCACGAGAAGGTGCAGGGGATCGACGGCGGCGCGGACGACTATGTGGCGAAGCCGTTCCGGATGGAGGAAGTCCTGGCACGCCTGCGCGCTCTCATCCGCCGCGCCAGCGGACAGTTTGCGCCCGAGCTTCGCTGTGGCGCCGTCGCGCTCGATCCGCGTGCCGCGCGCGTCACCCGCAACGGCACGCCGGTGAAGCTGACGAGCCACGAGTTCCGCGTGCTGTCCTACCTGATGCACCACCGCGGGCGCCTCGTCTCGCAGGGCGAGCTGACCGAGCACATCTACTCGCAGGGCTTCGACCGGGACTCGAACACGGTGGAAGTATTCATCGCGCGCCTGCGGCGCAAACTGGGCCCGTCGTTCATCGAAACAGTGCGAGGGATGGGCTATCGGATCGCGCAGGACGGCCCATGACACCAGCGTTTACGCTGCGCACCCGCGTGCTCCTTGGGGCCGTGTTGTGGACGGTCGGGCTGTTCGCCGTGGCTGGCGTCGTCATGACCCAGATCATTTATCGGCATCCCACCGCGCCCAGGGTCTTCCACGGCATATTCCTCCACGTGACGGCGACGTCTGTCTTCGCGTTGATCTGCTTGATCGCGGGCCTCGTTTACGTGCGGAGCGGATTGTCGGCCGTCGATCGCCTGCGCGTGCGGTTGGCCGCTGTTCATCAGGGGCGGGAACGCCTCGTCGAAGGCAACTACCCCGCCGAGGTGCAGCCGCTGGTCAACGATCTGAACGCCCTGCTCGACCACCGCGAGCAGGCGGTCAGGCGAGCCGTCGCGAGAGCCGGCGACCTCGCGCATGGCCTGAAGACGCCGCTGGCCGTCCTGTCGCAGGAGGCCGAGCGCGCGGCCGCCGCCGGTCAACACGAGCTCGCCCAGGCCGTCAGTCAGCAGGTGGAGCGGATGAGGCGCCAGGTGGAATCGCACCTGGCACACGCGCGCGCCGCCGCCTCCGGCGCAACGCCCGGTGCCCGATGTCAGGTCGCGGAATCGGCGGAGGGACTGGCGCGGACGATGCTCCGGCTCCACGCCGACCGCGGGCTCGCTATCGACGTCCGCGTGCCGGCAACGCATTCGGTCCGCTGCCAGCGCGAGGACCTCGACGAGATGCTGGGCAACCTGCTCGACAACGCCTGCAAATGGGGCCGGACGCGCGTGTCGATCGAATCAGTGGCGGGACCCCAATCGATCGTGATTACGGTCGATGACGATGGACCAGGACTCGATCCATCGATGCGGGACGTCGTGATTCAACGCGGCGTGCGCGCCGACGAGGCCGCGCCGGGATCGGGCTTCGGGCTGGCGATCGTCCGCGATCTCGCCGACCTCTATGGCGGCACGATCGCGCTCGACCGTTCGTCCGCCGGCGGCCTGCGCGCGCAGCTTACGCTTCCGGGCGTGCAATAGCCGCGTGCGGCCAGGACTTTGGAGGGCGACGGAGAGGACGGAGACAACGGTTTCAACACGAAGGACCGAAGCAAACGGAGACGCACGGAGAGATCCGGTATGCCTCGGGGCACTGGGCACCGAGCTGGTCGCTCGCCGGCCCTTGGGCCGGCGTCACGGCAGGGCGCGAGGCCGACGGATCGCAAGCACGCGCAAAATTCATGAAGTGCTTGTGATCCGTCGGCCTCACGCCCTGCCTACCGCGCGAAGCGCGGTGCGACCAGCGGCAGAGGGACCCAAGCCAGCTCGTTGTCTTCGTGCGTCTTCGTTCGCTTCGTTCCTTCGTGTTGAGTCTTATTCGTTCTCTTCCGCTGCTTACATCCTCACTCCCACCAGAATCGTGGCGCCGGCCGTTTCGTCGCACCGATCTCGGCCAGCGTCTTCCCGTCGTACAGCCGGCCGTTCATCATGACCATGCCGATCGGCGCGAGATAGATGTCGCCCAGGAGGTCGAACACCACCTGCGTGCCATCGGGGCTCACGTCGACGTTCATCCACGTGCCCTCGCTCGTATCGAAGGCCAGCGTCGTCGTAGGACCGGTGGGATCGGCGACGTCCCACTTCTTTACGTCCGCTTTGGCATCCTGGCGGGCATGCGTGGCGACGATGCCGGCCGCCGCGAGCACGAAGACGAGTGCGGGCAGGCTCTTGCGGTTCATGTCTGCTGAGCTCCTTGGAGAAGCAATGCTACTTCGAAGCGGCCGGATATACTGCGCGCATGACCAGCATCGAGACGGCACCACATAAACCCTGGCCCCGCCGCCTGCTGCGGTGGGCCATCTGGCTCTCACTCGCCATCCTTCTCATCGTCGCGACGGTTGTCGTCGGCGCGGCAGTCGACGCGCGTTTCCGCCTGGCCGATCTGCAGGTGTGGCACAGGAACGCGCCGCCGAGCGAACTGCGCGCCGCTGACATGGACGAACGGTTCACGCTGGCCGATTACCTCAAGCGGGAACAGCAGGTCTTCGACGAGGTGCGGACCGGGGTCGAGGATGCGATTGCTCCGATCGGCAGTTTCGCCGTGAATCGCTACGTCCGGGCCAGCCGATCGAGTCCGTCAAGGCTCGATCGCGATTACAACCGGACGTACGAGGTCGAGCCGGAAACGCTCAAGGGCGGCGCCCTTCTGATCCATGGCCTCACGGATTCGCCGGTACTCCATGCGGGCGATCGCGGAGCAGCTCCGCGCTGACGGCTACTATTCACTCGCGCTGCGGATGCCCGGGCACGGCACGGTGCCCGCGGGACTCGTGAAGAGTGGAGCCGACGACTGGAATGCGGCCGTCAGACTGGGCGTCCGCCACGTGCGGTCACGGATTGGGGCCGGCCTGCCGCTCGTGCTCGTCGGGTACTCGAACGGCGGCGCGCTCGTGACGCGCTACACACTCGAGGCCCTCGAGGACTCGTCGCTTCCCCGTCCCGATCGCCTGATGCTCGTCTCGCCCATGATCGGCATCTCGCCGATGGCGCGCCTGGCGAGCGTGATCAGCGCGCTCGGCCCCATTCCCTACTTCGAGAAGGCGCGCTGGCTCGACGTGATTCCCGAATACAACCCGTTCAAGTACAACTCGTTCCCGGCCAACGCCGGGCGGCAGACGTACGACCTCACGACCGATGTGCAACGGCGACTCACACGGCTGGAAACCGCCGGACGGCTCAGCGCGTTTCCTCCGGTGCTGACGTTCCAGTCCCTGGTCGACGCCACCGTCAGCACGCCGGCGATCGTGGCCAACCTCTACGATCGCCTGCCGCAGAACGGCAGCGCTCTCGTCCTCTTCGATATCAACCGCCACGCGAGGCTCGACCAGTTCATCCGGCCCGAGGATCAGAGGCTGATCTCGACGCTCTTCGAGAGGCGGGCGCGAAACTATCGCATCACGGTCGTGACCAACGCGCGCACCGACACGCTCGACGTGGCCGCTCGCGATGTGGCGCCGGGCTCGACGACGCCCGTCGACGAGACGCTCGGCCTGGCCTGGCCGCGGGACACGTTCTCGCTCTCGCACGTCGCGCTGCCGTTTCCCGAAGACGATCCCGTCTACGGAAACATGGCCCGGGAATCGCCGAGCGGGCCCGTCGCGCTCGGACTGCTCAGCCCGCGCGGCGAACGCGCGGTGCTGACCGTGCCCGTCGACGTGTTGATGCGCGTGACATCGAACCCGTTCTTCCCGTATCTGGCGCAGCGCCTGACGACATGGGTGAACGCCGATCGGTGAAACGCTCTAACGGACGCCGATTACTGTCGAGCGTCTCACGGGACGCGGATCACGCGGATCTCATTGATCAGGCGGTGTTCGCCCTCATCGCGGCTCGACCAGGGCTCTGAAGATCACCAGATGTCCGGCGAGCGCCGCGAGCACCATGACTGCCGGCAGCCACACGAACGGCGGATGCGTCACCCAGACGTTGAGGTGCTCGGGACCAAAATACTGAAACCGGGGCGTGCCGAGGATCGCGACCGTGACGACGTTGGCGAGGAGCGCCAGTCCGATGACGTTCCAGGCAGCAACCAGCCCGCGGCCGGCGCGTCCTGATCGCACGAGCAGCGCGACCGCGATGGCGGTCCCGCCGGTCACGATGTCGAAATTGCGGCCGGAGTAGCTCATCTGAACGGGCATGACGCCGCGTTCGTACATCGCGTGCATGGCAAGCTCGAGCGGCAGCCGGAATCCCTGCACCGCCACAAGCACCCACAGCGGAAGGCAGGTGGACAGCCTCGTACCCAGTTTGCTGAACGCGAGTAGGCAGGCGAGGACGAGGATGGCGAGAACGAGAAGCGCAAATGGCGGAGGCGTTCGTTCGAAATTGGCGAGAACGCCGCTCGCCGCCGCGAGCCACGTGCCCGCCATCCAGACGGCGGATGCGACCAGCGTCAGGACGCCGGCGCGGCGCGCGGCCGATGGATCAGCGCCGGCACGGCGCCAGGACACCGCCGCGCCCCACGCCAGGGCCGTGGCCAGCGCCACGGGGATCACGACGAACGCGAGGAGGACGGGGTCGGTCACATCTCTTTGAGGTATTCGTGCACGAACTGGATCGCCATCGATCCCTCGCCCACCGCCGACGCCACGCGCTTGACCGAGCTGGCGCGCACGTCGCCGGCGGCGAACACACCGCGCCGGCTCGTCTCGAGGAGAAAGGGCTGGCGCTTGGTCACACCCTCCGAAAGTCTTTCGACGGCCGGCCCGGTGCGAACGAATCCCCTGGCGTCTGTTTCGATGTCGCCGGGAAGCCATTCGGTGCGCGGCACGGCGCCGATAAAGCTGAAGAGTGCCGCGACGTGCAGCGCGCGTGTATCACCGGTCTTCCTGTTGACGACCTCGACCGTCGCCAGCGATCCGTTGCCGAGCATGCGCTCAACGGACGTGTTGAGCAGCACTTCGATGTTCTGTGTCTGTTCGATTCGTCGTGCGAGATACGTCGACATCTGCTTGTACAGATCACCGCCGCGAATCAGGATGTAGACCTGCTTCGCCTGCCCGGCGAGGAACACTGCCGCTTGCCCGGCCGAGTTGCCGCCGCCGACCACGACGACGTTCGCGCCTCGGCATTGCTGCACCTCGTTGGGCGTCGCGGCATAGAACACGCCGCTGCCTTCGAATTGCGCGCAGCCCTCGACTTCCAGGCGGCGGTAGTCGGCGCCGGTTGCGACCAGCAGGCACTTGGTGACGAGCGATTCTCCACCCTCGAGCGCGATCACCGAGTAGCCGCCGTTGAACGTGACTCCCGTCACCGGAGCGGGAATCGAGAGCACGGCTCCGAACTTGTTCGCCTGCAGGACGGCGCGCTCGGCGAGCTCGCTGCCGGTCAGCCCGGTGGGAAAGCCGAGATAGTTCTCAATCCGCATGCTGCTGCCGGCCTGCCCCCCCGGCGCCGTGCGCTCGAGCACGACGGTGTTGAGACCTTCGGAGGCGCCGTAGACCGCCGCGGCCAGACCGGCCGGACCGGCGCCGACGACGGCGAGGTCGTACACGGTGCGTTCGAAGGTCTTCAGAATGCCGACCGCGTCCGCCAGGTCTCTGTTGGACGGGTTGCGCAGCATGTGCTCCGGGCACACGACGATTGGCGTCTCCGCTTCGGTGACGCCAAAGTGCTTCAGCAGCTGATCGACGTCCGGATTCGCCTCGAGGTCGGTCCACGTGAAGAGGACGAGATTCTTGGCGAGGAAATCACGGATGCGGAAGGTGTCGGGCGAATAGCGGGAGCCGATCACGCGCAGGCCCGTGAACGTGCCCGATTCGCGCACGAGCTGACGGCGTGCCATGAACGCGCGCAGGATGATGTCGCCGAGATCGGGACACTGATTGATGACCTGCTTGAGCATGTCGCCGGCGATCGCGTAGACCTCGCAGTCGCTCAACGCCACGGCAGTGAAAATCGCCGGCGTGCCGGTCAGGTGCGAGACGTCGCCGGTGAACTCGCCTCGACTGTGCACGGCAATGGTCTTCGGCCTGTCTCCCGTCTGGTCGAGGATCTCGATCTCGCCCGAGCGGACGACGAAGAACTTGAAGTCGCGGTCGCCGAAATGCACGAGCACGTCGCCGGCGGCATAGCGCGACAGCGAGGCGGCCGTGCAGCTGCCGAGCTGGGCGATCTGCGCCTCCGAGAGTGTGGGAAATGCCGTTTCGTGAAGATCGAATTGAGCCATGGTTCTTGGCTAAACGTACCTCAGAATCAGTTCAGGGATCTTCACCCGATCGGGGTAGGTGCGGGCTGGAGGCTCAACGCGGCTGTGGACTAGAATAGGGCGCCCGCGGCCCGAGCGAGGCGCGAAGACGCCGAGTGAGAGCGAGTGGGGGTGGGGCCCCGCGAGCGCTGAAAAATGTTATGGCCAGCCTGATTGAAGCAATCGAGATCAAGCGCAAGATGTTCTTCGAGTTCGAGGACGCGCCGTATCACTGCATCGACGTCGAAGTCTCGAAGCCCACGGCGCGCGGAGGGCAGACGCTCGTTCGCCTCAAGATGCGCAACCTGCTGACGCGCGCGGTGTTCGACAAGACCTTCAAGGCCGGCGAGAAGTTCAAGGAGCCCGATCTCGCCACGGTAGACGCAACGTTCCTGTATTCGGGGGGCGACGGCTATCACTTCATGGACCAGGAGACGTTTGAAACCGTCTCGCTCAATGCCGCCATGGTCGGCGACGACCGGCTCCTCCTCGTCGACAACGTCCTCGTGCAGATCCAGAAGTACAACGGCAACGCCATCGGCCTTCAGTTTCCACCCCATGTCCTGCTGACGGTTACGTCATCCGAGCCCGGCGCCCGCGGAGACACGGCGAGCGGCAGCGTCACCAAAGTCGCCACGCTCGAAACCGGACTCCAGATTCGTGTGCCGCTTTTCATCAAGGACGGCGAGAAGGTCAAGGTGCACACGGAGACGCGCGAGTTCGCGGGAAGAGCATAGTTCGCGGCTCGCGACTCGCGGCGAGCGGTTGCTAAGTAGCAGCAGCTGGCAGCTAGCAGTTAGCGGCTGGCGGCTAGCGGCTAGCGGTTGCTAATTAGCAGCAGCGAGCAGCGAGCAGCGAGCAGCGAGCAGCCAGCAGCGAGCCGCTAGAACGCGTAGTCAACCCCGATAACCGGCGTCACCCGGCTCTTGAGCCCAGACGAGCTGATCGGGAAGAGAACGCTGGCCGAAATGAGCAGGTTGCCCGTCGGATTGTATTTCGCGCCGATAGTCCCGAGCGTCAGGTTCAGGTTTCCCGGCCGTGGGTCGAACTCGTCAAAGTTGACGACCTGAACCGGTCCGCCGTTCCGTGTCACGTACTGGAACGGCTTGCTGACGACCTCCAGCCGGCCTGCGTCGCGAAGCGTCCGACCGAGAACGTCGCCGACAATCGTCAGCCGCGACTCCACGACGAACTCGAGGCCGGCCGCGTAGTTGAGCTCGTCGGGCAACGCCGATTCGTCGCCGAGCGTGGCGAGCACGCCCACGTTCGGCACCGAGCCCCAGGTCGCGGTATAGCCGAAGTTGGCGTGCTGCATGAACCGGCCGTTCCCGCCCGACACGATCGCGAACATCTTGGTCTGGCCACCGGCGCCGAGCAAATTGTTCTGATCGCCTGTCGGCATCCGCACGTCGATGCCGCCCGCCACGCCGCCGCCGGCGAAATCCAGAAAGCGGTACTGCGATCGCACGACGACGTCGCCGACGCCCGTCGCGGAGCCGCCTTCATGGAAGCTCTTCTGCGTCGCCGCGGCGTTGCCTGCCTCGAACGTGTGCGTGAGCGGATCGTTGGCCGTCGAGAGGCGCATGATGGTCGCCTGGACATCGGCCTCGATCTTGACGTGCACGAGCGGGACGAGCAGGCCGACGTCCCAGCGATCGGTCAGGCCGTAGTTCAACGAGAACACGGCGGTGTCCGTACTGGTCTTCATCGAGAGCGCCGCCTCGATGAGGTCCCCTTCGAACGGCGGGTCGAACCGCGTGTCATTCGGCGTCACGACGGGCCCGCCGCCGCCACCGCTACCCCCGCCGCCGCCCCCTGTGCCGCCGCCAGTGCCCGACGAGCAGCATTCCTCGTGGCGGAGGTAGAACTTGATCGCGCCGCCGTCGAGGTTCTGGCCTTCGAAGGTCTGGTATGTCGTGTGCTGATACGAGAAGCCCGCGTTGAACCGGTTCCGGCCCATCGTCACGGCGCGCTCGGCAAACACGGGGCCGAAGCTGGGTGTCGACCGCCGGAACGTGCCCAGTGTTTCGTCGAACTTGTAGGTGAAACCGCCGGCCGGCGACCCCAACGGAAATGACGAGAGCTGCATCAACATCAGCGTGTTGAAGCTGCGAACCACGTCGACGGCCGGGTTGTCCAGCTCGTCGGCGTCGATCGGACTGAAGTGCGCCACGTGCGACAAGCCGGCCGTAACCGGCCGGGGCAACGTGATTTCGCGAAGGATGAGGTCAGGCAGCAGCTCGGCGAGGTTGAGCGGCGCGTCCTGTGCCGCAGCTGGTCCGGGTACGACGACGCCGAGTACGAGGCCCAGCGCGAGAGAGCGATACCAAAGTCGGTCGATCATCAGTCCTCCGAAAACGTTCGCAAACGGTAAAGCGTACAAGCCGCGTCATCCGGCGACCGTGGAATCCTCTCCAGGTCTTGTATCACGTGCCGGAGGCTCCGGACGGTTACTTGTCCCAATGGTTTGACATTGTATTAATGAACTAGTACAATAGTTCACATGGATATCGTATCCATCGACCCGCGAGACGCGACGCCGATCTACGCGCAGCTCGAGCGCGGACTGCGGGCGGCGATTGCCACGAGCCGCCTGCGCCCCGGTGATCAGCTGCCGACGGTGCGCCAGCTGGCGGTGGAGTTGAGCGTGAACGCCAACACCGTTGCGCGGGTGTACGGCGAGCTCGAGCGTGCCGGCGTGATCGAGACCCGGCGCGGCGTTGGATCGTTTGTCACCGCCACCCCGACCCAGGCGCACCCGCCGCGCGAGCGCGATCGGCGGCTTCGCGCGTTCGTCACGCGCGTGCTGGCGGACGCCGACGCGGCCGGGTTCACGTTCGACGATCTGGTCGCCGCCCTCGACCTACACAAACGAGAACACACAGGAGGAGAAGCCTGATGGCTCCCGTCATCTTTGCGGTTTCGGACGGCCCCGGCGTCGGCGTCCCACGCGTCAACTTCGTGGCCATCGCGATCTTAATCGCATCGGCCGGGCTGGGGATGTACGAATGGCGGGTCACGGGCAGCCTGGTCCTGCCCATCGCCATCCTCGCGGGCGGCCTGGTGCTGATGCAGGCGCCTCGCGTCGCCCAGCAATGGGAGCGGGCGGTCGTGCTCCGGCTCGGCCGCTTCGTCGGCCTGCGCGGGCCCGGCCTCTTCTGGCTCGTGCCCTTCGTCGACCGGGTCACCGCGTGGATCGATCAGCGGACCATCACCACGAGCTTCGCCGCCGAGCAGACGCTGACCTCGGACACCGTCCCGGTGAACGTCGACGCGGTGCTCTTCTGGATGGTGCACGACGTGCAGCGGGCGGCGCTCGAAGTGCAGGACTACTCGCAGGCGGTAAGCTGGGCGGCCCAGACCGCGCTGCGCGACATCATCGGCCGCACGACGCTCGCCGATCTCCTCCGCGGCCGTGAACAGATCGAAGCCGAGCTCCAGCAGCTGATCGACGTGCGCTCGAACCCCTGGGGCGTCACCGTCTCGTCGGTCGAAATGCGGGACATCGTGATCCCCGGTGCGCTGCAGGACGCGATGTCGCGGCAGGCGCAAGCCGAGCGCGAGAAGCAGGCGCGCATCATCCTGGGCCAGGCCGAAATGGAGATCGCGCACTCCTTCCAGGAAGCCGCCAAGTCGTACCACGACAACCCGACGGCACTGCACTTGCGCGCCATGAACATGCTCTACGAGGGCCTGAAGGAAAAGGGCGCGCTCATGCTCATCCCGAGCAGCGCCGTGGAGTCGATGGGGATGGGCGGCATGCTCGGCGCCGCGGCGATGCGGCAGGCGACGCTGACCGGCGGCAACGATCAGCCGCCGAAACCGGAGTAGCTGACAGCAGCGCCTGCGCCCGAGCGCGGCGCGACCAGCCTCCGCCAAGGCTACGGCGGTCCGCCGAAGCTGCAGCGACGGCGGAAGTCGCCGCGCGAGAGCGAGTGGGGGTGGGGCCCCACGAGCATTGAGAAATGCGGACACGGGGCCGGAATCACCCAGCCTCTCTGTTTGAGATCTCAGCGTTAACGAAGGAGGACCGCCATGGCCACCAATTCACCTGACCGCCTGTCACTCGGCGTGAAGCTCATGATCGCCATCCTCGGCGCGTTTCTCTGCCTCGTGGGCTGGTATCGCTGGTTCAGCTGACGCTCCCCTGCAATTCCGGACGCTCAACAATCACACGCTCGGAGGAGCTCATGCACATGCTCCGAATGGCTATCCGTGCGCTTCGATCGACGCCGGCCGTGTCCGCCATCGTCGTCTTCACGCTTGCGCTCGCGATCGGCGCCAACACCGCCATCTTCAGCGTCGTCAACAGCCTGCTCCTCCGGACCCTGCCGGTGCCAGAGCCCGGACGGCTGGTGACGATCTCGTCCGACTATGCGCTGGCGCACGGGTTCAAGGCCGGCGTCGGGTGGAACTACGAGATGTGGACCCGGTTGCTGCAGCTGCCGCCGATCTTTGACGGCGTGCTCATGTGGTCAGGGTCCACATTCAACTTCGCGCGGAGCGGAGAGAGGGACCCTGCCCGCACGCTGCTCGTCAGCGGGAGGTTCTTCACCACGCTCGGCATTCAACCACGCGTCGGCCGCCTGCTGTCGGTCGAAGACGACGTGAGGGGCGGTGGAAAGGATGGGCCGGTGGCCGTCATCAGCCACCGGCTGTGGCAGGAGCGGTTCGATGGCGCAGCCGACACAATCGGCAGAGACCTGACGCTCGACGGCGTGCCGTTCACGATTGTCGGGGTCACGCCGCCGGAGTTTCTCGGGATTGAGGTGGGCCGCGCGTTCGACGTGGCGATACCGCTCGGAACCGAGCCCTTGATCCTCGGAAGGCGGAGCGCAATCGATGAGCGGCGCGCCTTCACGTTCGCTGTGCTCGTACGGCTGAAGCCCGGGCAGTCGCTCGAGTCGGCGACCGCGGTCCTCCGTTCGATCCAACCCGCGGTGCTTGGCGTGCCGCCCGAGCGTTTGTCCGACGTCCGCCCGCCGTTCCTGAAAGAACCGTTCGTGGCGGTCGCGGCGCCGACGGGCACGGACTTCTCGCGCATGCGCATTCAGTACGAACGGCCGCTTCTGACGCTGCAAGTCCTCGTGGGACTCGTGCTCCTCATCGCCTGCGTCAACGTCGCGTGCGTGCTCCTGGCGCGCGCGGCGGGCCGCCGGCACGAGATGGCCATCCGCATCGCGCTCGGCGCCGGGCGCTGGCAGCTCGTTCCGCAGCTCCTGATCGAGAGCGTTCTCCTCGCCGCCGCTGGCGCGGCAATCGGGCTGCTGCTGGCGTCGTGGGGAAGCCACGCGCTTGTGTCGCAGTTGTCCGCGTTCGACACCGAGGTGACATTCAACCTCCGGCCCGACTGGCGGGTGCTCGGCTTTACCATCGCGATCGCGGTGGCCACGGCCCTCCTCTTCGGCGCGGCCCCCGCGTTTCGCGCGACCAACGTCCAGCCGCTCTCGGCGTTGCGCGGGCCTGGAGGCTCGCGCGGCACGAGCGGCAGCGCCCGCCTGACGAGCGGATTGACCGTCATCCAGATCGCCCTTTCACTGATGCTCGTCGTAGCCGCGGGTCTATTCGTCCGCACGTTCGGACGGCTGTTGAACGTGCCGTTGGGTTTTGACAGCGGCCGTGTGCTGGTCGCCACCGTCGACACGGCGCGCGCACGCATCGACCCGGATGAGCGGCTCCCGTTCTATGAGCGCCTCGCCGAGGCCGTCAGCCGCGTCCCCGGAGTCGCGCATGCGGCCGCGTCGATGGACACGCCGCTGAGCAGAGCGCGCCAGGCTCCACTGCTGTTGAAGGCCGAGTGGGTGGAGAGCGTCGTGGCGCCCGGTTGGTTCGCTACCTATGGGACCAGACTCGTCGCCGGCCGGGATTTCAGCAGCGTGGACTCCGCGAGCGCAGCGCGATGCGCGATCGTCAACCAGGCGTTTGCGCGCAAGTTCTTCCCCGATAGAAACGCCCTCGGCGAAGTCACCGAGAAGAGGACGATCGTTGGCATCGTCGGCGACGCCGTCTTCGCCACTGTGCGTGGGGGGGCGCGGCCCACGCTCTACATCCCGCTGGCGCAATCCGCCGGAACGGGCATGCCGGGGCGCACGGAGGTGCAGATCAGTGTCCGCAGCGCGTCCGGTCCGCCGGCACTGTTGCAAAAGCAGGTGTCGGCCGCACTGGACGCGGTCGACCCCGGCCTGTCGTACTCGTTCAGGACGCTGCAGGACTACGTGGACGCGTCGGTATCGCAGGAGCGACTCGTGGCTCGGCTGGCGGGTCTCTTTGGCGGCCTGGCGTTACTGCTGGCAGGCCTCGGACTGTACGGCGTGACGTCGTACACCGTCAGCCGCCGGCAGTTCGAAATCGGGATCAGGATGGCGCTCGGTGCTCAACGGACGCACGTCATGGGCCTCGTCCTCTTCAGGAGCCTTGCCATCACCGCCGCCGGCCTGATCCTCGGAGTGGCGGGAGCCATAGCGACGACGAGTTATCTCGAGGCTCTGCTCTTCGGTGTCGTGCCGCTCGACCGGCCGACGTTTATCGGCGTTGCGTGCCTGCTCGCGCTGGTCGCCGCGACGGCGGCAGGCATCCCGGCGCAGAGGGCCACGCGGATCGATCCGCTCGTCGCATTGCGAGCGGAATGAAATGGAGGACGGGCTTAGAATGTATGCGCGGTCGCAATCGGAGATTCATCCAGGACACATCGCCATCAATGCCCAGACATCGGCGCTTTGCTCTCACCCTCATTTTCCTGGCTCTTTCCTTCCCGGCTGCACATGGACCGGCCGGCGCGCAGCCGCCGACGGTCGAGAACACCATCCGGCTGCGCGTGGAGCAAGTGAGGCTGCAGCCGGCGATGGGCGTTCGCGGCACTCGCCTGATCCAGCCCGACGCGGTCGCGCGATTCTTCGAAGCGCGCGCGTTCGCGCCGGCCTGGCGTCTTCCGGGCGGCGCGCAGCAGATGCTCGCGGCCGTTCGCAACGTCGAGCAGGATGGCCTCACGCCTGCTGACTATCACCTGGACGCCATCACGGCC
Source organism: uncultured Acidobacteriota bacterium (assembly GCA_963776315.1). Lineage (GTDB taxonomy): Bacteria > Acidobacteriota > Vicinamibacteria > Vicinamibacterales > 2-12-FULL-66-21 > DATBJJ01. The sequence goes on along the minus strand of CAVZMJ010000010.1, from coordinate 159,844 downwards.
GGACTCGACGCCTACACGAAGGCCCCGTCACCGGAGATCGCGGGCGACCTCCAGGTGCTCATCGCCGACGCCGCCGCGGTCCTCGTCGACGATGTGCGGTACGGGCGCGTGCGACCCTCATCGCTCGACAAGCGCTGGAACGTCGACCCGCGTATCGGTGCGCCCGCACTCGATGTCGCCCTCGACGAGCTCGCACGGGCGCCGGCACTCGACACCGGGATCGAAGCACAGAAGCCGACGCACTTCATCTATACCGGTCTGAAGGAGGCGCTGGCACGGATGCGCACGGTCGCCGGTTCGGGAGGATGGCCGGCCGTCGCGGCCGGGGCGGCGATCAAGCCTGGCGCGACGGATCCGCGCCTCGGCGCGATCAGGAAGCGCCTCCGCGTCACCGGCGAGCTCGCGGGCGCGGCATCGGGCGACGACACGGCCTACGACGCCGCGCTCGAGTCAGCCGTCAAGGACTTCCAGGTCCATCATCGGCTCACAGACGACGGGGTCATCGGGAAGGCGACGATCGATGCCATGAACGTCAGCGCCGAGGTGCGGGTGCAGCAGCTCCGGGTGAACCTCGAGCGCGCGCGGTGGATCGTCTCGGGGTTGAGCGACTCGTTCGTGCTCGTCAACCTGCCCGCGTTCAAGGTTTACCTCATCCGCGATCGCAAGAACGTCTGGGAAGGGCGGACCCAGATCGGACGCGAGGCGCGGCAAACGCCGATGTTCCGCGCCGACATGAAGTATCTGGTGCTCAATCCCGACTGGACCGTGCCGCCGACGATCCTCGCGCAGGACGTGCTCGCCGGCATGCGCAAGGGGCAGAACACCATCGCAAAGAAGCGTCTGACGATTCTCGATCAACAGGGGCGCGCCGTGGATCCGGCGTCGATCGACTGGCAGAGCGCGACGCCCGGCAACTTCCGCTACACCCTCCGTCAGCCACCGGGACCCGACAACGCGCTCGGGCGGGTCAAGTTCATCTTCCCCAACCAGTACTCGATCTTTCTGCACGACACGCCGAGCCGGGAGCTGTTCGCGACCGATCAGCGCACCTTCAGCTCGGGCTGCATCCGCGTCGAGCAGCCGCTCGACCTGGCCGCCGTGTTGCTGGATGGACAGGACAACTGGAACGCGACACGCATTCAGGAAGCCGTCGACTCCGCGCAGTCGCAAACTGTCTTCCTCAAGACGCCGCTACCGGTCCTCATCGTCTACTGGACCGTCTCGGTCGGCGCCGCCGGCGATCTGCGCTTCGCCAAGGACGTCTATTCCCTCGACCCGGCGGTCTTGCGCGCCCTCGGGGACACTCAACCGGGACAGTCAACCTTGAGTGTCCCCGAACGCCCTGGGAAGTAGACGGACGTCCGGAGCGCGTCTGAATTCAAGACACTTTGCCGGTGAGCTGTCGTGTTGCTCCAGCACCAGGGCGCTGGAACGTTCAATTCCTGCGACCCGTGGCACGATCCTCGCGGCGGGGACACTCAACCGTGACTGTCACGGTTGAGTGTCCCGATTGAGTGTCCCCGCCTAGAAATACTTCCCCAGGAAGTCGAGGAACGCTTTCCAGTCGGCTGGCGTGGCGGTGTGACCACCGGTGTGGTAATTCCACCCGATGTCGCCGGTGATCGCTGGTGTATCGAGCGGGGGCAGCTCCGTTACACCCAGATCCTTCCTGCCGAGCAGACGGTAGACCGGCCCAGCGGCGACGGCGGCCTTGAACATCCCTACGGGGTCGGCCCACTGATCGGTCGTGCCGCCGCTGATGAACACGGGACGCGGCGCACTCAGGGCGATTAGCATGTGAGCATCGACTGGCATCTCGTTCCAGCGGCCGGACCACTTCTGGAAGTTGCCGGCGAACTGCCAGGGAAAGTTCTGCGCCATGTCGTCGACGGTCTCACCCCAGTCACGCCGTGCCAGCGCAGCGCCCATCTCACCCGAACAACTCGAGAACGCCGCGGCAATCCGCTCGTCCTTGGCCGTGGCCCACAGCGCCGTCTTCCCCAGCCGCGAGTGGCCAAAGAGGGCGACCTGCTTGGCGTTCACCGAACTGTCGGTCTCGAAGTAGTCGATCATCCGGCTGACACCCCACGACCAGGCGCTAATCGTCCCCCACTCGTCGAGCAAGGGCTGCTCCTGCCCGGGCGCGAGCGTGCGGCCGATGACTCCCTGCGTGAACGTATTGAGTCGATCCGGCTGGATATCCGCATACCCGACGGTCGCGTAGCCCCAGCCCCGGCTGATGATCTCCGCGGCGACGGGGGGATCAGACGGAAAGCCGGCGCCGCCCCTGCCCTGTGCCGTCGGGGGAGGCGGCGGTCCGCCGCCGAAGTTGACCAGCAAGATCACCGGCACCGGCTTCTTCGCCGCCACCGGCGTGTAGAGCGTCAGTTTGATCTGCGGAGCATCCGGCCCGCTGCCGATCGTTCCGGTGATCTTCTTCATGACCGCCGTGCCGTCGCGCGCGTTGGCGTCGGTCTCCGTAACCTCCCACTTCACCGCAGGCGTCTTCGCTGGCAACCGGCCGTAGATCTCGGTCTCGTACATCTGCACGATCTCGGGCCGGCGCTGCTTGATCCAGGTCTGACGATCGCGGACCGGTTTACCGTTGGCCAGGACGAGGGGATCGGGCAGCGCGAACGGCGCCACCTTGGCCTCGTCATAGTTCGAGACGTGACCGGTCTTCAGCGCGCGACGCAACGGGTTGCCGTTTGCGTCAGCGCCGAGGTTGGTTGCTGAAGCCGGTGGTGCAGCAGCCTGACCGGGCGGCGCAGACGATCCCTGCGGAGGAGCCTGCTGACCGGCGATGGAAAGCCCCGAACCGATCAGCACCGCTGCCACCATGCACCACGTCTTGCGCATTCACGCCTCTCTTCCGATTGCCGAAGGAGATACCGAGTGGGCTCAAGGCTACTCCTGCGCCGGCCTGAGCGCCAGTGACGCAACGCGCGGCTTCGCGCCGCGTCCGTCATAGAATCCGGAGGCCGAAAAAGTCGGCCGCCTGTACCACTGCGGGATCATCCACGCCGAGGACGCGCACGGACTGCACGCGCAGCATGGTCGCTGCGCGGTCGAAGACCGTCACATTCGCCCAGAGTGACTCAAAGGTCGACCACCACCGCAACCCGGCCGCACTCGCGTGACGCTCGTACAAGGCCCGTGCCTGCGGCTGGGTCGTGGCTCGCTGGCGCGTGGCCACGACCGACGGCTTGAGACGCTCTCGCCGAAGCACGACCGGGTCGTCGAGATCGATGAGCTCGGCAGCGTCGGCGAGCTCGAGCTCGGCCAGGGCCAGCGGCAGCCCGCGTCGGCGCAGCAGCGAGGGCACGAGCCGCTGCCCACGGAAACGTGCGAGCTGTTCGGCGACCGACGATAGGGGGTGAGCCGAGAGGTACACACAGCCGTAGAGCTCAGGATTGTCATGGCGGCCATCGCCCTGGAACACCCGGGGAAACCAGAGCGGCCCGTCCGTCTCTCGCGGCCGTGCGCGCTCGTCCCACGCAAAACAGCGATAGAGCATCACGCGAAAGTGTCCGAGCGCTCCGCCCGGATGGCACGCATCAGTTCTTCCGCACGGCCCAGCCGAATCAAATCGATGGGACGGCGGTCGCCGAGGAGCGGGTTCACGCCGAAGAGCCACTCGAGCGCCGCGTCGCGCTCGTACAGCCGGAGCACATTCGACCACACGAGCTCGAGGAGGTCGACTTTTTCTGCGTTCAGAGGGTCGATGCCCGCGCCTCGCAGCCAGCGCGTCACCTGCGAGCGGCTGACGCCCAGGAGATCCGCGAGCTGCGCCGCCGAACGGAAATCCACCCGCAGGGCTTCGACTTTCTGACTGAGGGCAATCGGCATGCTCCATAGTAGCGCAACACTTTTTGTTGCGCAACATAATCCGTTGCGGAAGTCGGCCCGTCGTCAGGACTCATTCAGCCGGCGTGCCCGTTCCCCGCGAGCAACCGGGCGTTGATTCCACAAATGGCCCGAACGTCGTCTGACAAACGTGCGTCCTCGCTTCCCCGCGCCCAGAACCGACGCGCGGCCTCCCGCGCGTCATCCCAGACGTCGAGAGTGTCTGATGTGACGTTCGGTATCGCAAACACACGCGGCGGCACTTGGCCATCTGCTGTTGGCGCATACAGCATGGAGACTTGGTCGAAGGCCGGCGCAAGTCGCGGGATGCCCTCTTCGGTGAAGAAGAGGATGTTGTATTGATGCCGATCGGTGTTTCCGATGAGTGCGCCAAACGCATCAAGCCAGCGAAGCCGTCGCGCATCTGCATCGGTCACACGGCCCGCCTCTCTGAGCGACGTCGCGGCACGGGCCCAAGCGTCTGCTGGGTCGTCGTGAATCGCCGCAAGACTCAAAACGGCACGCCTTCCTCGTGCTCCCACACGATCAAAACGCTCGCTCTCGAGAAACCAATGAGAAGGCGTTTCGATAATGTTGGTGCGTGCGGCCGAAATCCCTCTCGCACCAACAACGTCTAGCGCCATTCCCTCCAGGATGAGCAGATCACACCAACGCCGCGCAACGACGTCGGTCGCACCTCCGCGCGCAGCAAACTTAACGAGCATGTGCCGTCCGTCAACGAGCACTCCAAACTTTGGCCGCTCGCCTCCCGCTGATGAACCAGGAGGGTGTCCAGCGATTGTGGCGTTCGCCAGCGTTGGGTATTCATTGTGGGTGGCAGCGACACCTTCCATCGCTTGCCATCGAGCAAAGGATTCCTCGCCGACAATGAGGTTCCCTGGAAAGTCCTCGCCTCGACGAGACATGGCGATCAGGATGTGATGATCAGACCAATCGGTCAGTCGCGGCGGTAGCCGAAGATCGGCATGAGTGGCGGCGAAGTGTCGCCCCAAGAATCCCGAAGGTCGAGCGTCGACAAGCTCAATCGGAAGGCCGTTTGAGACTCTGCCGGCGGGCATCCAAACGGACTGGCGCGTCGCAAGCGTAGTGAGTTCGCCTGCCGATACTGCCGCGCCGGTGTCAGTGATTCGAAACAACGGAAAGCGCGAACTGTCGAGATTGGGCCACTGTTGACGCAACGCATACTGCGTGGCCCGACCGCGACCGATCCGGACGACATCCCGTCCAGCGTCCCGCACCATGCGCATGAGCGTCGCGGGCGAAATGCCCAGCCGCGTCCGGGGTCGGATACTCCTTGCCGTCGGTCTTGAATGAATACTTGAACCCCTGTCCGTCGAACGTCATCGTTCCGTCCGCGACTTTGGAGATGGTAACCGTGTCGCCAGTGAGCTGGCTCTTAGCGGTGTTCAACTTCCACTTACCGACGTAGGACGGGTCCGCAGCGACGAGGCTGACGCCGAGGAGGACGACGAAGGCGACCGCGTGAAGGCGTGTCTTCATTGGCGTTTTCCTGTTCTTCGGCCCGAGGCCGATGTGACTGACTTGAAAAGTGACTTTATAGATGGGTTAACAAGCAAAGGTCAAGCGTTCATTCGCGAAATCGACCTCGTTCAGATCAATCCGCGGCGCTTCAAGTCTGTCGCAGGCACGGCGCCGCAGCAGCGCGCGCACCCGGACTTTCCACTCCGAGCCTTCGTTACGTTGCGAGGCTGGTGGTCGGGGCCTAACCGGCAGCTGGTCGAAGGGGGAACCTCTCACTCGAAATGACGCTTTGCGAAGGCGCGGCCAGAACCTGATTTCAGGTTAGCGCTCAAACGCGATGGCCCGTTGCTCGTCGGGAAGCTCAATGACGACGTGGAGCTGCCAGGGTCGGTAGCGCGCGGTGTGAGGGCAACGGCCGGTGTTGTGGTGAACGAGGCGGGGACTGACGTCGGAAGTGAGGCCGATGTAGAAGCGTGGCGTCGGATGGAGACTCTTCAAGACGTAAACGAATCGCTTCCTCCGCCATACCTGGCGAGACGCAACGTCGATGCCGAGAGCCGACACCTCAAAACACGCGCAGTGTGCCTGGAGCCCCGCCAGGATTGCAATTCCTGCAACTCGGCCAGACTGAAAGGCTTAAAAATTTGCGCGGGTGACTCTCGAGCAGAGAGCACACGCCCGCCTTTGCGCGGCTTGCCGAGCCGAAGCTCGTTCAGAGGCGACTGGCCCGCCTTCGCGGCTTCGCCGCTGCGGCGCGGCATCCTTTCGCGTGGCTTGCCGAGCCGAAGCTCACGCTTCGGCGTAGGCTCGCGTGAGCGGAGGTTGGTGGACCAAACGCGGATCGAACCATGCTGGAACCTCGCGACAACTGGCCGGACCGGTATACTTCCAAGTTCACATGCCGCGCTTCGCCGCGAACCTGAGCATGATGTTCACCGAGGTGCCGTTCCCCCAGCGGTTCGAGGCCGCGGCCCGCGTGGGTTTCACTGCGGTCGAGTTCCTCTTTCCGTACGAGTTTCCGCCGCAGGACATCGCGCGGTGGCTGGCGGACAACAGGCTCGAGAACGTGCTGTTCAACACGCCCGCCGGCGACTGGGACGCGGGAGACCGTGGCTGCGCGACGATTCCCGGCCGTGAAGCGGAGTTCCTCGCGGGTGTCGAGCGCGCGCTCGAGTATGCCGATGTACTGGGCACGCCGAGGCTCCATGCCCTGGCGGGACGCATCCCCTCCGGCGCCGATCGGCGACGGCACCGGGAGGTCTACGTCGCCAACATCAGAGCGGCGGCGCAGCGAGTGGCGAAGGAGGGTCGCATGCTGCTCATCGAGGCCATCAACCCGCGCGACATCCCCGGCTTCTTTCTCAACACGCAGGCCGAGGCGCACGCGATCCGCGAAGAGATAGCCGAGCCAGGCCTCAAAGTGCAGATGGACTTCTACCACGCACAGATTGTCGAGGGCGATCTGGAGACGACCTTCAGGAGATACTTCGAGGGTATCGGCCACGTGCAGATTGCCGGGGTGCCCGCCCGAGGCGAGCCGGATCGCGGCGAGGTCAACTACGAGTATCTCTTCGGTCTGATGGACGAATTGGGATACGCAGGATGGGTCGGCTGCGAATATCGACCCGGCGGCCGCACCGAAGACGGACTGGGATGGTTGAACGCCTGGCGCCATGGACGCCACATCGCATGAACATTGTCATCACCGGAGGCGCGGGTTTCCTCGGACGGCGTCTGGCCGAGACGCTGCTCGAGCGCGGCGTGCTCGGCGGAGCCGACGGCCGCGACGCGCGCATCGACAGGATCACGCTGGTCGATGTGGTGCCCGCGGCAGGCGTGACGGACGGCCGCGTTCGGCAGATCACGGGCGACGTCGCCGATCGACAGTTCCTCGAGCGCGCGATCGACGCCGAGACGACATCGGTCTTTCACCTGGCGGCGATCGTGAGCGGCCAGGCGGAGGCGGATTTCGATCTCGGGATGCGCGTCAACCTGGACGCCTCGCGGCACCTCCTCGAGATCTGCCGCCATCACGGACAGCGTCCGCGCGTGGTGTTCACGAGCTCGGTGGCGGTCTTCGGCGGCGACCTGCCGGCGACGGTGCCCGACGACCTCGCGGTCACGCCGCAGACCTCCTACGGTACGCAGAAGGCGATGGCCGAGCTCCTCATCAACGACTACACGCGGCGCGGCTTCGTCGACGGCCGGTCGTTGAGGCTTCCGACGATCAGCGTTCGGCACGGCCGCCCGAACGCGGCCGCCTCGTCGTTTGCGAGCGGCATCATCCGCGAGCCGCTCAACGGCGAGACCTCGGTCTGTCCCGTGGGCGCGTCGACGCGCGTCTGGCTGCTGTCGCCACGTACGGTGGTCGAGTGCTTCATCATGGCTCACGACATCGACGGCGCGAAGCTCGGCTCGAACCGCTGGTTGAGCCTCCCGGGCATGTCCATCACTGTGGGCGAGATGGTCGCGTCGCTGGCGCGAGTCGCCGGCGCGGACGTCGCCGCGCGAGTCCGGTTCGAACCCGATCCCCGCATCGAGCGGATGGTCGCCACGTGGCCCGGCGAGCTCGCGGCGACCCGGGCCCGGGCGCTTGGATTTCCGGCTGACACCGACTTCGACGAGATCGTCCGTCGCTACATGGCTGAGGCTGGGATCGCGGTTTCCCGCTAGACTGGGGGCTAGACTAAGAATAGACGCTGTCTCACAAATGCTGTCACGAGACCACGCTACAACACGATGAGCACGATGTTCACGATGATCCCTGGAGGTTTTCCATCGTGTTCATCGGCTCATCGTGTTCATCGTGAACCAGAGCCGTCGGCGCGTTCAGTCTGGTCTTGGTTTATCAGATAGGTTGTAGTGGCCTGTCCTCGTCAGGGCACTGGTTCGTGTACCGCCAAGAGCCTCTCACCGCGGAGAGCGCCGAGCACGCAGAAACAATTTTGATGGCTCTGCGACCTCTACGACCTCGGCGGTGAGAAGCTCTTGAGCGGCGGAAGGTCGGTGGCTAGAGATCAGGGCGCTCGCATGGCAATTACAACTGTCTTCGACGGCGGACCGGTTTCGGTGATCGACTACCGCTGCGACGCCAGGCCAGGCGACGAGCCGTTCGTCGAATGGCACGACGCGTTTTCGGTGAGCTACGTCCGGCAGGGCAGCTTCGGCTATCGCTTCCGCGGCCACTCGTACGAGCTCGTGACCGGGTCGTTTCTCGTCGGCCATCCCGGCGACGAGTACATGTGCACGCACGACCACGCCGGCGGCGACGAGTGCTTGTCCTTCTACTTCGACCCGGCGCTCGTCGACGCCATCGGCGGGCCACGCGATGCATGGCAGACAGGATCGCTGCCTCCCATCGCCAGCATGATGGTGCTCGGCGAGCTGGCACAGGCGGCGGCCTCGGGTCGGACCGCCATCGGCGTCGACGAAGTCGGACTGATGCTGGCCGGACGCTTCGTCGACACCGCCTCGGGACGCACGCACCGGCCCGAGAACCCGCCCGCACGCGACCGCCGGCGCGCGGTCGAAACGGCCCTGTGGATAGACGCGCATTCGCACGAGCCAATCGCACTCGATAATGCCGCCGGCGAAGCCGGACTCAGTCCGTTCCATTTCCTGCGGCTCTTTTCGCAGGTGCTCGGCGTCACGCCTCATCAGTATCTGGTCCGCTCGAGGCTGCGTCACGCCGCGCGCCTGCTGGCCGACGACGATCGCGCCGTCACCCAGATCGCCCTCGACGTCGGGTTCGGTGACCTGTCGAACTTCGTGCGTACGTTCCACCGCGCCGCCGGCGTCTCGCCCCGGGGCTTCCGGAACGCTGCGAAAGGCGACCGCAAGATCTTCCAAGATCGGCTGGCGTCGTACTCGCTACGATGACCTCCATCAAAGGAGGTCACGATGAGCACGACCACGACGGCGGCAATTCCCGACACCCTCAATAGTCGCGTCCTGCAGGAAGGATATGGATCCGAGGCCTGGCACGGACCAAATCTGAAGGCGGCGCTCGCCGATGTGTCGCCAGAGCTCGCGTCCTGGCGGCCGGCCGACGGCCGGCACAACATCGCGGAGATCGCGATTCACCACGCCTACTATGCGCACGCGGTCCGGGGCCGGTTGTCAGACACCACGCCCGAGCCGTTCGTATTGGACGGCGAAGACTGGTTCACGCTGTCCGGGGCGAATGCGCTCTCATGGAAGGACGTCCTCACCGTCGTCGATGCTCAGCAGCAACGTCTCGCGACGCTCGTCGGCGATATCGAGGCCGGCCGCGTTCGCAGCCGGCTCCCGGATGCTGAACGCTTCGCGCTCGTGCTCGGCATCACATGTCATGCCGTCTATCACGCGGGCCAGGTGCAGCTCATCAAGAGGCTCCACGCGCGCGACTAGGAGTGGGCTAGATCTCGATCGTCTTGACGCGATCAGAAGATCGAGATCTGGCCCCTGGCCGCCGCGGGTGACGAATGGCCGTCATTTCGGGCTCAAGCGATATAATTCTGGGGCTGCTTGAGCTCGGGGAGGGGCCAACATGCTTTCACGTGTCCTGCGTACGGTGCTTCTTCTTGCCTTCGTCATACCCGTAATTCCCGCATACGCGCAGCAGACCGGCGCCATCAGCGGAAAAGTGGTCGATTCTGGTGGCGGCGTGCTTCCGGGTGTGACCGTCGAGGCTCGCGCCAACGTGCTGCCGGTGCCGCGCGTCACGACGACGGGCGTCAACGGCGAGTACCGCCTGCCGGCGCTGCCGCCGGGCGCCTATACGCTGACCTTCGTCCTCTCGGGGATGCAGAATGTCACGCGGCAGGCCGAAGTTCAGCTCTCGCAGGACACGGTCGTCGATGCCACTCTCGGTCTTCAAGGCGTGACGGAGAGCGTGGAGGTTACGGCGACCGCGAGCCTCATCGAAACGGATTCGGCGACCATCAAGAGCGGATTGTCGAACGCGCAGATCATGTCGCTGCCTGTTGGGCAGGAGTATCGCGACCTCCTCAAGCTGATTCCCGGGGTGCAGTACTCGCAGGACACCGTGCGAGGTCCGAGCGCGGGCGGCAGCGGACAGGACAACGTCTACAACTTCGACGGCGTGAACGTGACGCTGCCGCTATTCGGCACGCTGTCGGCCGAACCCTCGTCTCACGACATCGCGCAGGTCACGACGATCAAGGCCGGCGCACGAGCGGTCGACTTCGACCGCGCCGGCGGCTTCTCGATCGACACGATCAGCAAGTCCGGCACCAACCGGTATTCGGGCGAGGTCAGCTTCCAGTTCCAGAACGACGCCATGTCGGCAGACCTCGACAATGGCAGCGCCTCGCGCTACGAGCAGGATCGCAACTGGCTCACCGCAAGCGTCGGCGGCCCGGTCCTGCCGAGCCGCCTCTTTTTCTACGCGTCGTACTACCGTCCCGAGGTCTCGCGGCAGAACCGGGCCAACAAGTACGGTGAGCTGCCGCCGTACGAACGGACGCGAGACGAGGGCTTCGGCAAGGTCACGATCACGCCGGTGAGCTCGGTGCTCCTGAATTTCAGCTACCGCGGCTCCGACCGCACCGACAAAAGCGACCTCTTCGCTTCGAATGCCGCGGCCACGACCGGCACCGGCGGCGCCGCGACGCAGAAGATCGCCATCGCCGAGGGGTCGTGGGTCATCAACTCACGCAGCCTGCTGACGTTCAAGTACAACCACTTCGCGAACCTGACGGAGGGCCGCCCCGACAACGTCGCCAACGTCACCATCAACACCGCCCCCGGCACGCGAATCGACACCTCGAGCCTGGACACGCTGGGCCTCTTTTCGGTCCCGGCACCGATCGCCGGCCAGACTGCCTACAACGCATTCATTCAGCCGCTCATCGACCGCTACGGCTACGTCGAGAACGGTGCGCGAGTCGGTGGAGGGACGGTCGGATTCGGATCGCAGTTCGACGATCAGGACTTCTTTCGCGACGCCGGACAGCTGGCCTACAACATTACCTTCGGCGGCGCGATCACGCAGGAGGTGCACGCCGGGTATCAGCAGTACGTCGACTCGGAAGATCTGGTCCGCAGCTCGAACGGCTGGGGACTCATCACAGCGCCGGGCGGGCGAACGAACCTCAATGGAACGCCGATCTTCTACACCGCGCGGTTCCAGCAGCAGACGACGGGACAGGCCTCTCCGATCAAGTCCGAGTACCGCTCGGTGAGCTTCGAGATCAATGACGCGATCCGCTGGCAGGATTGGACGTTCAATGTCGGCCTGGTCGCGAGCCGGGACACGCTCTACGGCCAGGGACTGCGGGAGGACGGCTCGACACTCTCGGGGTACGTCGCCGCACCCGGCAACAAGTACAAGATGTACCGAGATCCCGTTCAGCAAGATGATCCAGCCGCGCATCGGCGCGACCTGGGCCTACAACGGGAACGACACGGTCTACGGGAGTTACGCTCGGTACAATCCCGCGGCGAGCTCGCTGCCGCGCGCGGCGTCCTGGGATCGCAACCTCATCGGCACGTTCATCGACACGCACTTCGATGCCAACGGCGTCGTGTTCGCCGCCGTGCCCGTCGGCTCCTCGTCGGGGAAGCTCTTCGTCGACGACATGACGCCGCGCACGATCGACGAGTACCTGATCGGCACCGCCCGGCAGTTCAACCGCCGGCTGACCGGCCGCCTGTACTGGCGCTATCGCGACGCGAGCCACTTCTGGGAAGACACCAACAACAACGCGCGAGTGGCCTTCAACCCTCCGGCCGACATCCCGCGCGAGTTGTATATCCCCGACCTCACGGCCAAGCTTGCCCAGATCGGCAGCGGGTCGACCTACGTCATCGCCGAGCTCGACGGCGCGTATTCGAAATACTACGAGGTCGCGGCGGAATCCGAATGGCGCGGCGACAAGGGGTTCGTCCGCGGCTCGTACACCTGGAGCCATTACTACGGTAACTTCGACCAGGACAACTCCACCGCCGCCAACGACGCGAACGTCTTCATCGGTTCGTCGTTCATCGGCGACGGCGCCGGGCGTCAGCTGTGGGACTTCAAGGACGGCGACCTCCGCGGCGACCGCCGGCACATGTTCAAGCTCTACGGCTACTACAACCTGAACTGGAACGCCACCGCCGGCGCCTTCGTCGTCGCGCAGTCAGGCCAGCCGTGGGAAGCGTGGAGCTACGAGCCGTATGTCGCGCTGACGACGAGCACCAGCGACACGAACAGATACGCCGAACCAGCCGGCACCCGCCGGACCGACGCGCACTGGCAGATCGATCTGAAGTACATCCAGAACTTCCGCCTCGCCGATCGACTGCACCTGCAGCTCGACGCCGACTTGTTCAACGTCTTCGACAATCAGACCGGCTACAACTTCCAGCCGGCCGTGCACTCGTCGGACTACGCAACCGCGCGGTCGTACTTCGATCCGAGGAGAATCCAGCTGGCGGCGAGGCTGCGTTTCTAGGGTGCCAGGGTGCTAGAGGGCCAGCGTGCCTGGTGCCTAGGGTGCCAGGGTGCCAGAGGGCCCGGGTGCTTAGGGTGCCAGGGGCTAGACGGCCAGAGGGCCCGAGTGCTTGGAGAGCCATGCCGTGCCAGTGGCCAGTGTGCGGCGCACCTGGCACCAAGGCACCTGGCACAGTGGCACCCTAAGCACCCCTGGCACCATGGCCCCTGGCACCCTGGCACCGTCATTGAAACAACTTCTCTCTCCCGATGAGCCCGCGCGTCGTGCGATCGGCGTGCTGGCGCGCCCTCGCGATGCGGGCGGCGCGGTCGGGTTCCTTGAGCAGCACGCTGACTTGCGCCCGCTTGAAGAGCGCCATCGGATACTCCGGGTGCGCCGGCGGGACGCGGTCGAGCGCGTCGCGAGCTTCGATCAGCCTCCGCGCCGCCAGATAGAGCACGCCAAGCTCCAGGTCGTTCCTGAAGGACGGTCCCTCCATCTTGCGCGCCAGCTCGAACGACTCGATCGCGACCGTCGTCTGCTGCGCCTGCATCGCCAGTTGTCCGAGCCGGACGAGGTCCACAGCGGTCGGCGGTCGCAGGCTCGCGACTTTCTGGCGAAGCGCAAGCGCGTCCTCGATCCGGCCCTGACGCTCGCGGAGGACGGCGAGCGCTTCGACGGCCGGCAACCGCTCGGGCGTTTCGGCGACGATGCGCTCGAGCATGGGGACAGCCTGCGGCCAGTCCTTGCCGCGAGCGTAGTGGAGCGCCAGGTACGTCCGAACGTCAGGCGACCGCGGCGCGATCACCGCCGCCTTTCTGAACGCGTCGATGGCCTTCGCGTCGTGCCCGAGCGAGGAGTGCGCCGTTGCCAGGCGAAGCACCGCGTCCAGGTTGTACGGGTCAGCTGCGAGGATCTTCTCGAGCAGCGGGATGACCTGCGCGTATTGCTCTTCGACGAAGAGGGCTGACGCCTTCTCGAGCACATCGAAGAGACCAACCATGTCTGCGGGCCGGGGCGCGTCCTTGCGCACGACGGGCGGCGCGCTCCCGCTGACGTAACCGAGGCTGGCAAGGTTGCGCCGGGCTTCGTCAGTGAGATTCTCCGGAGCACGCGCAGCCTCGGGCGATGGCACCGGATAGTCGTCCAACGCTTTCCGTAGTGCTGCCGACAGGTTCGCACCCGCCCCAAGATTCATCTGCTCCGCCGGATCGGCGATGACGTCGTAGGCCTCGGCCTTCCCCGCTACGATGGCCTTCAGCCGCCCCTCGATGGCCATGATCTGCGGCTGCCATCCGTAGCCGAGGAAGGGCTTCATCGCTTCGGCCAGGACCACCTCCTGGGGCGACGAGCCGTCGGCGCCGCGCAGGCTGTGCGAAGCGTCGATCCCCGCCCAGTCGAGAACCGTATGAAACACCCGCCTCGTGCTGACCGGCGCGTCCGTCGTGCCTGGCTCGACGCCCGGCCCCACCACCACGAGCGGCACCTGGATCGTCGACTGATAGAGAAGATTGCCGTGCTGGAGCTCGCCGTGGTCGCCGAGCCCCTCGCCGTGATCGCCGACGACAATCACGGCCGCCGGGCCACGCCGGCGAGAAGCGTGCGCGGAGAACGCTTCGTCGAGGCGGGCTAGCTGCCGGTCCATTTCCACTACTTCGCCGAGATACCGCGACCTCGCATCGCGCGGTCCGTCGCCATCCGGCCGTGCGTAGGGGGTGTGCGGATCGAAGTAGTGCACCCACAGAAACAGCGGATCTGTCGAGGCCTCGCCGAGATAGGCCAGCGCGGCGTCGGTCGTCTCGCGCGACGTGCGTTCGACCGCTCCAGCCCTGAGCGTGTCGTCGTAGACGTCGAAGCCGCGCGCGAGACCAAAGCGACGCGAAAGGATGAACGACGACACGAAGGCGGCGGTGCGATAGCCGGCGTCCTTCAATCGCGCCGCAAGAACGGGATGGGTGCCGGCAAGGTAGCGCGCATTTTCGTGCACGCCGTGGCCGCCGGGGTAAAGTCCCGTCATCATGGAACTGTGGGACGGCAGCGTTTCTGGCGCTGTTGCGTAGGCCTGTCGAAAACGCCGGCCTCTGGCGGCGAGCGCAGTGAACGCGGGCGTGATGAGGCCCCGCGCCTCCGGGCCGATTGCATCCGCGCGCGTCGTGTCGAGCGTGACCAGGAGAACGGACGGCATCACGGCTGGCCGCGTCGCGGACATCGTGCCGGATGCGGACGGCGGCCGGCCGGGTCCGCCGCAGGCGCTGGCGAGGGCCAGGCTGGCAACGAGAAGGGTGATGCGCCGGAAGGTCATCTCGGGTCGTCTCCGATAGTACCCGACCGCATTCCCGGAAAGCGTTGACGAGAAGCCGCATAGCGCCAGGAGAAAGCCCGCCCGAACGTTTCGCGTCACAATGACGTAGAAATCAGGATGAAAGGACCACGATTCATGACAAAACTCGCGGCGGTCGGGCTGACCCTGGCCGCACTACTGATGAGCAATGGGCAGCCGGCATCAGCGCAGGCCACACCGGGGCCAGCAGGCTCGGGGCACTGGGAAGGCGCTATCAGCGTTCAGGGCAAGGACGTGGAGCTCCAAGTCGAGCTTGTCCCCAGGGCGGGGGACAAGTGGGAAGGCTCGGCTGCCTTTCCGCAGATGAATGCCAAGGGGCTGGTGCTGTCGGCGATCACGGTGCAGGGCCAGGCGGTGACGTTCGGGATCAAAGGCGTGCCGGGAGATCCGACGTTCAAGGGGACGCTGTCGAAGGACTCCAAGACGATGTCGGGCGACTACGTCCAGGGACCGGTCTCGGGGACCTTCACGCTCGCGTGGAAGGGCGAGGCGAAGTTCGAGGCGCCGCCGAAGAATACGCCGCTCACGAAGGACTTCGAGGGAACCTGGGAGGGCGCGCTCGAAGCGAACGGCGCGAGGCTGCGGCTGAGTCTGAAGTTGACCAACCAGGACGGCGGCGCCACGGGCACCCTCATCAGCATCGATCAGGGTGGAGTCGAAATCCCGCTCAACGCCATCGTGCAGACCGACGCGCACCTGACGTTCACGGTGCCCGCGGTCGGCGGCTCCTACGAAGGGGATCTGAAGGACGGCGAGATCACCGGCACCTGGACGCAGGGGCCGCCGATGCCGCTGAATTTGAAGCGCGTGGTGAAGTAGGGCCGACTCGATTTTTCATCTAGACATTCGACCCGAGGGATCCTATCCTTCGGGTTGAATGTCCACCCGAAAGCGGTCCGACCAGGACTTCGACCGGGAAATTCGCGCCCACATCGAAATCGAGACCGAGCGGCTCATCGATGAGGAGATGCCCCCGGATGCGGCGCGGGTCGCGGCCCGGCGTCGGTTCGGCAACGTGACCGTCGCGCGCGAGCGGTTCTACGAGGCGGGGCGCCTGCTCTGGCTCGATCATCTCATCCAGGATCTCCGCTGTGCCGAGCGCAACATGCGGCGCTACCCCGTCGCGTCGCTCGTCGCCGTCCTGTCGCTCGCCGCCGGCATCGGTGCGACGACGGTGACCCTCACGATCCGCGACGTCATCTTCCGCAAGCCGCCGCCGCTGTACCAGCACCCCGAGCAGTTGTCGAAGATCCAGGTTGGGTCACCGGCGAGCCCCATCATGCCCGTCGGCAACGCCGTTCCCGTCCCCCTCTATCAGCGCTGGAGGGAGACGATCGGACCCTCAATGGCGGCGTTCACCTCCCTCGGCGTGCGCGAGATTCGAATCGGCGACCGTACAGCCAGTGTCCCGCTCCGGGCGGTGACGCCGGAGCTCTTCGCCATCCTCGGCGTGGCGCCATCACCCGGCGCGTCGTTCTCTGACTCGCTCACGACCGTCAGCGGCCCTCCGCCCGTGATCCTCAGCCATCGGGTGTGGCAGGAGCTCTTCGACCAGAATCCCGAGGCGATCGGCCGTGTCTTCTGGATAGACGACGAAGCGCATACCGTCATCGGCGTGATGCCGCGGCGCTTCTGGTTCTCGGACATGGACTCCCCGATCTGGACCGCGCTCGATCCGCGGACGCTGGCGCCGGACGCGCGAGTCGGCGTCGTCGTGCGGCGCCCGGCCGATGCGACGCACGCCGCGCTCGACTCCCGGCTCCAGGTTGGCCTCGCCGACTACGCGCAGCAGCTCCCCGCTGGCGAGCGACAGCTCTTCGTGAGGGCGTCCGGCCTCGAAGGCACGCCGATCGGCCATCAGATGTCTTTCGTGCTGCCCTACGTGCTCGGCACCGCCGTCCTCTTGACGCTCCTCATCGCCTGCGCCAACGTGGCCATCCTGATGATCGCGCAGTGGACGGCGCGCGAACACGAAATCGCGATCCGCGCCTCGATCGGCGCCAGCCGCGGTCGCATCGTGCGATCGCTCCTGACTGAATCGGTCCTCGTCTCGGTCTGTGGCGGCATCCTCGGCGTGTGCGTGACGTTTGCGCTGCGAGGCTGGATCGTGCGGAACGGCGGGAACATCACGTTCTACGATTTGGCGATCGACATGCGCATCTTGCTGCAGACCGCCGTCATCGCGCTCGCGACGGGCATCGCCACCGGCGTCGCGCCGGCGCTCTACGAAACGCGCCGGCTGCACACGAACCCGCTGCGCACGATCGCGACATCAGACCGCATTCGACAGCGGTGGCGGCACGCGCTCGTGATCTTCGAGATCGCAGTGACCATCGCTCTCCTCGTCGTCACGACCACGATGATCGACGGGTACTGGCGGACGAGCCATGCCGACGTGGGCTTCGCCACTGGCCCCCTGCTGACGGCAGACATCGAAAACCGGAACGGCGTACGATCCCGGCAGATCGTCGATGCCTTGACCGGCGTTCCAGGCGTCGCCGCCGCATCGGCATCGACGCTCATTCCGTTTGCCGCGAACGGCTCGCGGCAACCCGTTTCAGCTGAGGCCACCGGCGGCGAGCCGGTCACGGCACGGCACGGAGAGATAGGCGAAGGATTCTTCTCGACGCTCGGCGTGCCGATGCGTGCGGGACGCGCGTTTTCGGAAGTTGACGCGCGCGGCGGCCGGGTCGCC
Organism: uncultured Acidobacteriota bacterium; assembly: GCA_963776315.1. Lineage (GTDB taxonomy): Bacteria > Acidobacteriota > Vicinamibacteria > Vicinamibacterales > 2-12-FULL-66-21 > DATBJJ01. The sequence continues at coordinate 142,041 of CAVZMJ010000010.1, read as the reverse complement.
ATCGTCAACGAGACGCTCGCCCGACAGCTATTCGCCGGCCGAAATGCCGTGGGTGTGCGACTCTGGATCGCGAAGGTTCCATACGACATCGTCGGCGTCGTCGCCGACTACGCGCGCAACCCGGTGCTGGCATCGCTACCAGAGCCGAGAGTCTTCGTCCCGCTGGCGCCAGACTCCAAGGACGTCACGCGGATGCATATTCTCTTACGGGCGGAAGGCGATCCGGCAGCGCTCGTCCAGACCGTCCGCAGCGCGGCGCGCAAGGTCGGGGCCGGCACCATCGTGGGCGGCGTGGAGACCGTCGATCAAATGATCGACGGCATGGGCCGGGAGACGCTGATCGGGACCGCGCCTCTCTTCCCTCTCGTGACCATCGGCATCCTGCTGACGATGGCGGGGATTTACGGCGTGCTGGCGTTTGCCATCGCGCGCCGGTCGCGCGAGCTGGCAGTCCGGGTGGCCGTCGGCGCGAGCGCGGCCGACGTCGTTCGGCTCGTCACGGCGCACACCGCCCGGTTGATCGCGGTCGGTTCAGCGGTGGGCCTGCTGTTGATGTTCGCGCTGGCGCGGGTCGTGCGGTCCGGCGGCGGCGCGGGCAGCATCTGGGACCCGGCGCTCTACTCGTTCGTCCTACCGGTGGTGATCGTCGTCTTTGTCGGCGCAATCGCGACATGGATCCCATCACGGCGCGCGCTCAAGATCGACCCGGTCGTGCTGCTGCGCACGCCGTAACGAGACAAGGCTCGCGCAGCTGAGCTGCTGGCAGCTGAAGCTGATGTCGCGGTTCAACGGCCCGACAAGCTCCGGATTCTGCAACCGCCAACGGCCAGCCGCGAGCAGCGAGTCAGCATCAGTACTCAGCAACCGCATTCTTGTCATTCCGGCAGCTCCGTCTGCGACGGCAGCCCGTGCACACGCCTCGTTTCTACCCCTTCGAACGCCGCGGAAATCTTGTAGAGCTCGAATCGACCGTCGACGGCGTAGTCGGCGACTCGCCGGCGGAGCGCGTCCCGCGCGCGGGCGGTCATGGCTGTTGTGCTTCGCGCGACGGCGACGTTCTGCTTCAGGACCCGCACGGAGTCCATCCCGCTGACCACCGTCGCCACCGGCAGGCTCAGCGCGTAAGCGAGCGCCTCCTCGGCTGTCAAGACTTTCGCCTGCACGGCGCGGCCGTCGCCGCCGAGGCTCTTCATGCCGATCGGCGCGATGCCGCGGCGATTGAGCTCGGGCAACACCTGTTTCTCGAAGCTGCGGAAGGATCCGTCGAAGCAGTTGAGCGGCAGCTGGCACGCATCCCACTCGAAATTGTGCGCCAGCATCGCGAGATGGAGCGATGGATCCTTGTGGCCGGTGAAGCCGACGTAGCGTACCTTCCCCTGCTGCCGCGCCTTGTCGAGCGCTTCGACCACACCGCCCCGCGCAAAGTGTTTGGCCGGCTCGTCGTCGAAGACGACTTCGTGGATCTGCCAGAGGTCGAGATAGTCGGTCTTGAGCCGCCGGAGCGAATCTTCGAGCTGCCGCATCGCCACCTTGGCATCGCGACCGTGCGTGCAGACCTTGGTCATCAGGAAGACCTGGTCACGGCGGTCGACGATCGCCCGGCCCATGCGCTCCTCGCTGAGCCCGTCGTTGTAGTCCCACGCGTTGTCGAGAAAGTTGATGCCCGCACCGATTGCGGTATGGACCAGGCGTATCGCCGCCTCGTCTGACTCCGGAAGGCCGAGATGCCAGCCGCCCAGGCCGATGCACGATACGCGCTGGCCGGTGCGGCCGAACGGGCGCATCGGAATCTCCGGGGAGGGGCTCGTCATGTCAGAGGTGCCATTGACACTCTATCCGATCGCCCAGGCCGACGCCTGGGGTCAGATCTCGATTTTCTGATCGCGACCTTGGTCCGGATCAGAAAATCGAGATCTGACCCCTGGCAGCCATCGCTGCCGAAATCTGTTATCTTTCAGCGCTGGACCGCGCGCGTCAGTGCGGCCAAGGAGATTCCCGTGACCATCAGCCGCCGTCAGTTCGTCTCAGCTTCGTCGCTTTCGGTAGCCGCCATCGGGCTCGCGCGCATTCCAGTCCTTGCCCAGGCGGGCGCCCAGGCACCCGCGGCTCAGGCGCCTCCAGTCACGAAGTTCGAGGACATCCGCCGCGGCGTCGGTTTCTTCACGGGCAACGGCGGCACGATCGGTTATCTCGTCAACGGGGACGGCGCCATCGCCATCGACAGCCAGTTCATGCCGACTGCCGAAATCTGCGTGGCGGGGCTCAAACAGAGGGCGCCGAAGGGCATCGAGCTCCTCATCAACACCCATCACCACGGCGATCACACCAGCGGCAATCCGGCGTTCAGGCCCGTCGTGAAGCGCATCCTGGCCCACGAGAACTGCGTCGCATGGCAGCGCAAGGTCGCCGAACAGGCCGCCGCCAACCCGCAGCCGCCGGCCGCCGGCGCGCCGCCTGCCGTTGCACCCGTCTATGCGGATTCGACGTTCAAGGACACGTGGACCGTCGATTTCGGCGGCGAGACCGTGCACGTGCGCTACTTCGGACCGGGCCACACGAGCGGCGATGCCGTCATCTATTTCGAGAAGGCCAACGTCATGCACGCCGGCGACCTGCTCTTCCGCCGCGTCCATCCGCGGGTCGACAGTCCTGCCGGTGCATCGGTCGTCAACTGGCTCTCGATCCTCGAGAAGATGACGGCCGCGCACGGAGGCGATACCGCATTCATCTTCGGTCACGGCAAGGATGGCGTCGTTCTGGGCAAGAGCGCGGACGTTGCCTACTTCCGCGACTACCTGTCGGCGGCGCTCGATCAGGTGCGAGCCGGCATGAAGGCAGGGCAATCGAAAGAGGAGATCGCCAAGACGCCGGCGCTCAAGGGTTTCGACGACGTGGCTCAAATCAACCCCCGGATCGGCCTCGCTGGCGTGCTCGAGTCCGCCTACGACGAGCTGGCGAAGAAGTAGCGCCTGGGGTCATGTTCGATATCATGGAGGCTTGCCAGCACCGCTCCGTATAGCCTTTCTGGGATGTGGCTTCATCACGGGCGTCCATAGTCGCGCGCTGCGGTCTCTCCGGGGCGTTATCGAGTGCGCCTACGCCAGTCGCGACCGAGCCAAAGCCGACGAGTTCAGCCGCCGGTATGGCGGGGTCGCCGCCTTCGGCGACGACTCGACGGCGATCGATGACCCACGCGTCGACGCCGTCGTCGTAGCCGTACCGCCGCGCTTCCACCTCGAGCGGGCCATCGAGGACCGCCGGCTCATGGATCAGGCTTACGCGAGCATCGGTCCTTCGCCGGCAGGCCATCACATCCCGGATCGGGTCGCCGGGCCAATCGGCCAGTGAACACTCGCTACGACGTCATCATCATCGGCAGCGGCGCCGGCGGCGGCACCATGGCGCGGGCGCTCGCGAAGAGCCCGGCGCGAATCCTCGTCGTCGAGCGCGGCAAGCCCGTGCCTCAGGAACCGGACAACTGGAATCCCGAGGCCGTGTGGAAGCACCTGCGCTACCGCGCGACCGAGCGCTGGCTCGACGGGCAGGGCCAGGAATTCCTTCCCTACACGCACTACGGCGTCGGCGGCAATACGAAGTTCTGGGGCAGCGTGCTCTACCGGCTGCGGCGCGAGGACTTTCAGGCGGTCGAGCACATGGACGGCGTTTCGCCTGCCTGGCCGATCGACTACGACACGCTCGAACCGTATTACGACCGCGCCGAGCGGCTCTACCATGTGCACGGCGAGCACGGGATCGATCCAACCGAACCGCCGCGCGGGCCCTTTCCCTACGCGCCGATTCCTCACGCGCCCGGCATGGCCACGATCGTCGACGCGCTGAGACAACAGGGGCTCCATCCCTCGCACCTGCCGCTCGGATTGATTCGGCCTGGCGAGCCGGGCGGCTGCGTGCTGTGCGGCACCTGCAACTCCTTCCCGTGCCGAATCCACGCCAAGAGCGACGCCGAAGTCTGCGGCATCGAGCCCGCGCTCGTAGCCGGCAACGTCGAGCTGTGGACCAGCGCGCGGGCAATCGGTCTCGTCACCGGTCCCGCGGGGAAGAAGGTCGAGGCCGTCGACATCGAACGCGACGGCCAGACCATCCGGGTCGGGGCATCGCTCGTCATCGTCTCGTGCGGTGCGGTCAACTCGGCGGCGCTGCTGCTGCGATCGGCGAGCGGCGCCCATCCGGACGGTCTCGCGAACTCGTCCGGGCTCGTCGGCCGGCGCTACATGGCGCACCTGGCGACGATGATGCAGGGATTCAATCCGCTGCGGACAAACGACACCGTCTTCCAGAAGACCGTCGCGATCAACGATTTCTATTTCCGCGGACCGGACACGAAGTTCCCCCTCGGCCACATCCAGTCCCAGGGCCGCACCCATGGCGTCATGGCGCAGACCGTGGTTCCCTGGGTTCCCGTGTGGGCGTACGACGCCTGGGTCGCGCGAGGAGTGGACTGGCTGGCGATGTCCGAAGATCTCCCCCGAGACGAGAACCGTGTGACCGTCGGACCGGACGGGCGCATCCAGCTGCACTACCGTCCAAACAACCTTGCCGCGCACGCACGCCTCGTCAAGGAAACGACCCGCATCCTGCACCGGCTGGGATTCTGGAAAGTGATGACGCATTCGCACAAGAGCAAGAACACCACGCACCAGTGCGGAACGCTCACGTTCGGCGCCGACCCGCGAACATCCGTGCTCGACCCCTGGTGCCGCACGCACGACGTTGCGAACCTGTTCGTCGTCGACGCGTCGTTCTTCCCGTCCTCGGCCGCGGTCAATCCCGGCCTGACCATCGTGGCGCAGGCGCTGCGGACGGCGGATCACATCATGGCGACCGATCTCTAATCGACCGTATCTCCCGTACCGAGACCGGCCGTTCCGCTGTCACGGCCGGCCAGATCACAATCGAACGCCTGACTTTGGTAGTACTGTTTCAGCGGATACGGCCCGCTAGTGGATGGAGACCCGATGAAAGCGCGATCGTTCAGCCACGTCGGCATCACGGTGTCCGACTTCAACAGGTTCGTGCAGTTCTACTGGGACGTGTTCGGCTGTCCGCTCGTCGGCGTGGCTGACACGCCACCGGATCGCGTGCGCACGTTCTTCAAGGTCGACGGGCCCAAGCCCGCCTGCAAGATCGGCTGGGTGCGCGTGCCGGGTGGCGCGATCCTGGAGATTTTCGAGTTCCAGCCGCAGCTGCCACCGGACGCCATCCCCTGGAACAAGGTCGGGCAGACTCACTTCAGCTTCAACGTCCGCAACACGCAGAAGTGGTACGACTATCTCGTCAGCAAGGGCGTCGAATGCATCAGCAAGCCGGAACGCTCGCCGCGCGGCCACACCTTCTTCTTCGTCCGGGACTTCGACGGCAACCTGATCGAGATGATCGACCTCGGCTACATGCACTACGTGCTGCAGTGGCTCGGGCCGCTCGGGGGGTTCATCTTCCGTCGAGGCATGTACAAGGGACACTACGCGAAGAAGGTCTGAAGTGGAAAGGCTGAAGTTGCACGGAAGCTTGAAGTTCGAAGTTGAAGTTCGAAAGCTGGAAGTCAGGAATTGAAGTGCGACGTTTGACATGGGCAGGTTGAAGCGAGCGCTGGAAGCGGGAAGCGGGAAGCTGGAAGCTGAACGCATCACCGCGCTGCGCCTCCACAACCAGAAACTGGTGCGTTCGAACCTGCGCGAGCCGGCTGAGATTGTCTCGTGGCTTGGCGCCGTGCAGTCGCAGGACTACGCCGGCGCGAAGTGGGCGTTGAGCCTGCGGGCGCCGAAGCTGACGGACGCCGATGTCGATCGCGCATTCGACGAAGGCACGATCCTGCGCACGCACGTCCTCCGGCCGACGTGGCATTTCGTGACGCCGGCTGACATCCGCTGGATGCAGTCGCTGACGGGACCGCGCGTTCTGGCGCGGAGCCTCCCGTACCATCGCAAGCTGGAACTCGACAAGACCGTGTTCACCCGCAGCCGTCGCGTGCTCGAACGCTCGCTCGGCGGGGGCAGACACCTCACGCGCGCCGCGCTCGGGGCCGCGATGACGCGCGCGGGCGTTGCGGTCGACAACCTCCGCCTGGCGTTCCTGATGATGGCCGCGGAGCTCGACGGCGTGATCTGCAGCGGCCCCCGCCAGGGCAAGCAGTTCACCTACGCACTCGTCGACGAGCGCGCGCCGCGAGGTCTCGTGCTGAAGGGCGACGAGGCGCTCGCCGAACTGGCGAAGCGTTACTTCGCGAGCCACGGTCCGGCTACAATCCGTGACTTTGTGTGGTGGTCGGGACTGTCAGTGAAGCAGGCAAAGACGGGCGTCGAGCTGCTGGGGCGCCAGGTGATCGCTGAAACAGTCGACGGCGTCGACTATTGGTATGTGCCCGCACCTGGTCCTGCCCGGAAGGGCTCGAACGCAGCAAAGCCTACCGTCTACCTCCTTTCCAATTACGACGAGCTCATGAATGCGCTCAGGGACCGGAGTCTCTTTCAGGATTCCTCAGGTCCGCCGCCGGCAGGCGCATTCGCCGGGTTCCCCCACCAGCTCGTGATCAACGGCGTCCTGAGAGGCGCCTGGCGCAGGGCGCTCACGGGCCGCGCGGTGTCCGTCGCCGTCAGGCCGTTCAGGCCGCTGTCGACGCCGGAGGAGACAGCGCTGACCGACGCCGTCGCGCATTACGGTACTTTCATGAAGCTGCCGGCGGCGCTCGTGATTGTGTGAGCCGCGGGAGGCGACGGAGAGAACGGGTTCAACACGAAGGAACGGAGCGCAACGAAGACGAACGAAGTGGCGTCCGCGTCACGCATCAGGCGGGCGAGTCTCGACGAGATCCTCATCCCTCGTCTCACGTATGAGGAGCAGCCCGACGAGGGTCACCGCCGCTGCCGCAGACAAGTAGTAACCCACATACTGCAGTCCATAGTTCCTGGCCAGCCAGGTTGCGACATAGGGCGCCAGCGACGCGCCGAAGATGCCGGCGAAGTTGAAGGTCAGCGAGCTGCCGGTATAGCGCACCGACGTCGGGAAGAGCTCGGACAACACGGTGCCGATCGGCCCGTAGGTCATGCCCATCAGCGACAGGCCGAGCGCCATGGTGAACATCGCGCCGACCGTGCCGCTGACGAACATCGGCGCCATGACGAGGCCGAACAGCCCGATGCCAATCGTCACGCCGATGAGCGTAGAGCGGCGGCCACGCTCGGCGAGAATCGCGGAGAAGGGAATGGTCAGCGCAAAGAAGAGGATGCCGACGAGCTGCATCAGGAGGAACTTCTCGCGGCTGTAGCCGAGGGCGCTCGTGCCCCACGAGAGCGCGAACACGGTCATCAGGTAGAAGAGCACGAACGTCGCGAGCGATGACATGATGCCTACCACGAGCGTACCCGGATAGTGGCGGAAGACCTCGAACATCGGGACTTTCACCCGCCCGCTTCTGGTCAGCGCGTCCTGGAACACCGGGGTCTCGGAAATGGTCAGCCGGACGTACAGGCCCACCAGCACGAGGACAGCGCTCGACAGAAACGGGATGCGCCAGCCGAACGAAAAGAACTGATCGTCGGTCAGCCACTTCGAGAGCGCGAGGAACACGCTCCCCGAGAAAAAGAAGCCAATCGGCGCGCCAAGCTGCGGGAACATGCCATACCAGGCACGGCGGCCCGGCGGCGCGTTCTCGACGGCCAGGAGCACTGCGCCACCCCACTCGCCACCGAGCCCGAGGCCCTGTCCGAAACGGCAAAGGGCAAGAAGAAGAGGCGCAGCGACGCCAATCGTCGCGTAGGTCGGCAGCGCGCCTATCGCGACGGTCGAAATCCCCATCGTCAGCAGCGCGGCGACGAGCGTCGTCTTGCGGCCGACGCGGTCCCCGAAGTGACCAAATAGCGCCGAGCCGACGGGGCGGGCCAAGAACGCAATGGCGAAGGTCGCGAGCGAGGCGAGCGTGGCCGAGGCGGGATCGGACGCGGGAAAGAACAGCTTCGGAAAGACGATGACCGCGGCGGTCGCGTAAATGTAGAAGTCGAAGAACTCGATCGTTGTGCCGATCAGGCTGGCGAAGAGTACTTGGCGCGCTGTGTTGATGGGTCTTGCCGTGTCCTCGATCCTGCCCTGACCACTGCTCATCACACCTCCGACCGTGGGGAGGCCTAGAGCATAGTCCACGAGAGGGTCAGACCGGGGTCAGACCCCCGGACGTTCGATCGCGCCGCGACGGCCTCGGTCGCGCCCATGGCCGTGGCCACGTCTATCGGCCGCAGCCCCGATGCATCGCGCGCGTCTGGCGACGCGCCGTGCTGCCGCAGCCACTTGACCACCGACCCGCGGTAGAAGACCGCCGCCATACCGAGCGCCGTGCGGCCGGCGGATCACGGTGAATTCCATTCTCACGGAGGCGGATCTCGCAGATTCCCCGCTCACGCGGTCCAAGATCGAATAGTCGAGTGGCACTTACGCCTTACAATAGGCGGCCATGTCCCTTTCGGCCGGTGCGCGACTCGGCCCGTACGAAGTGATCGCGCCCATCGGCGCCGGTGGAATGGGCGAGATCTACCGCGCCAGAGATACCAGGCTCGGGCGCGATGTTGCGATCAAGATCCTGCCCGCCTCGGTCTCTGATGATCCGGATCGGCGCCGGCGATTCGAGCAGGAGGCTCGCGCCGCCGGTTCGCTGAACCACCACAACATTCTGGTGGTCCACGACGTGGGCGACCACGAACGGGCTCCCTACCTCGTGTGCGAGCTGCTCGAGGGCGCAACGTTACGAGAGCAGTTGAGCGCCACGCCACTGCCGGCTCGGCGGGCCATCGACTACGCGGTTCAGATCGCCAACGGCCTGGCCGCGGCGCACGCGCGCGGGATCGTGCACCGCGATCTCAAGCCCGAGAACCTGTTCGTCACCCGCGATGGCCGCGTGAAGATCCTCGACTTCGGGATTGCCAAACTCGTCGAGCACGGCGAGACGGACGAGAGCGATGCCCCGACGCGGCACGCTCAGACCGACCCAGGTTTCGTGATCGGCACTGCCGGCTACATGTCGCCCGAACAGGTGCGAGGGCAGCACGTCGATCACCGCTCGGACATCTTCAGCTTCGGCGCGGTGCTGTACGAGATGCTCGCTGGCAAGCGGGCGTTCAGACGTGACTCTTCAGTCGAAACGCTCAACGCGATCCTGACCGACGAACCGCCAGAGCTCCCCACGTCGGTGGGGACAGCGCCTGCCCTGGACCGGGTGGTGCGCCACTGCCTGGAGAAGACTCCGGAGCAGCGATTCCAATCCGCGCGCGATGTCGCGTTCGCGCTTGAAGGGGTGACCAACGACTCGGGCCGGACGGCGGTCATTGCCGGACCGGCAGCGGCGCGCGCAAACCGACCTCGCATTGCGTGGGCGCTGGCCAGTCTCTTCTTGTTGACCACGGCAGCGCTGTCGATCGTGTCATTTCGCCGGGATCGCACTGAGGTTCGTCCCGTCCGCTTCGAGATCCCAGCACCGGAAGGTGGCGCGCTGCAGGGGATCTTCGGTGTCTCGTCCGTCATCTCACCAGACGGACAGACACTCGCCATGGTCGTGACCACCGGCGAAGCACGGCACCTGTACCTGCGTGCGCTCGACTCGGTCACTTTCCGATTGCTTGCCGACACTGACGGGGCCTCCAGCCCGTTCTGGTCGCCGGATAGTCAATGGATAGGGTTCTTCGCCGATGGAAAGTTGAAGAGGATTGGCATCGCCGGCGGCGCTCCCCAGACAATCTGTGCCGTTCCCGGAGCCACCGCCACGACACCGTGGATGCTGGGCACGTGGGGGACAGGGAACACCATCCTCTTCATCGCTAGCGATGGCCTGAGTAGCCTTATGAGAGTGCAGGCATCACCCGGGGCGGAACCCGTTGTGTTCATGACTCCCGGGGGCTATTGGCCGTCGTTCCTGCCCGACGGGCGAAACTTCCTCTACTACGCGCTCAAACCCGGAACACCGAGTGAGATCCGGGTTGGATCGCTCGACTCGTCGGAAACTTACCTCGTGACGCTTGCGAACTCCAGAGCCGTGTATGCGGAGCCGGGGTATCTCCTCTTCGCGCGGGATAGCACACTGATGGCTCAGAAGTTCGACCTGCAAACCAGACGGACGGCAGGCGAACCAACTGCGGTGGCCGAAGATCTGCTGTACTTTCGGGATCTTGGTCAGTCGGATTTCTCGGTTTCGACAAATGGCACGTTGGCCTACCAGGCCGGAGTCACGTCGTCCCGCCTCGTCTGGTATCGGCGGGGCGGGACGGAGGCAGGCCAGGTAGGCGATCCCGTCCACTTCGGCTTCTTTCGGCTCTCGCCCGACGGCGAGAAGGTTGCCGTGGACATTCTCGACCGCAGAACCGGCACGACCGACATCGCGCTCTTCGACCTGACGCGCAGCGGGAAACCGTCGTTCGTGACCACGGATCCCATGGCCGACTTTGCACCTGTCTTTTCGCCGGACGGAAGGCAACTGGCATTCGCATCCAGCAGAGCCGGGCCGCCCCACGTCCATGTGAAGCACTTGAATAGTGCGGATGCCGCGGTGCAAATCGTAAAACCGTCCCGAGCACTGCAATTCGTGTCTGACTGGGCTCAGGGCCCAGAGGGCGCGTTCATCATCTATCAGGACGGGACGCCGACCACTCGCGGTGACTTGATGCTCGTCCCGCTCTGGGGTGACCGCGCGCCACGCCCCCTCGTCAATACGCCTTTCGACGACACCGATGGCGTGGTGTCTGGCGACGGCAAGTGGCTGGCGTATGTGTCGACCCACACTGGCCGGAACGAGGTCCACGTGCGTGCGATGAATCCCGCAAGCGAAACGCGTCAAGTATCAACGGCCGGCGGCCTGAGTCCCAGGTGGAAGCGAGACGGCAAGGAGCTCTACTACCTGGCTACCGCCTCGACGATGCCGTTCGGCGCCACCGTGCCCGACGGCCGGTTGATGGCGGTGACCATCTCCGCCGACGGCCGCCCGGGTGTGCCGACGCCCCTTTTTAGCGTACACGCGCGAGGCAGCCAGTACGACACGAAGGACGGCCAGCGCTTCCTCATTAACGTCGAGAGCGGCAGCGGATCGCTGCCGATCACGGTCGACTTGAACTGGGCTGCCAGGCTACGACGATAGCTCGACACCGTATGAAGTACGCATCGGTTCTGGTCGTCGGCGTGATTCTCGGGCTTGGTGCCACGGCGCCCGCGGCAGGCACGAGCGTTCTGTTCGTCGGCAACAGCTTTACGTTCGGCGCCGGCTCGGCGGTGCAGTTCTATCGGGCCAACACGGTGTCGGACCTCAACAACGAAGGCAAAGGCGGCGTGCCGGCCCTCTTCAAATCGTTTACCGCACAGGCCGGTCTCGATTACGACGTGTCCCTCGAGACTCGTGGCGGCAGCGGGTTGGAGTTCCACCTCGAGAACAAGCGCGAGGCGCTCGGCACGCGTCCCTGGGACAAGGTCGTGATGCACGGCCAGAGCACGCTCGACTTCGCAAAACCTGGCGATCCCGCCAAGCTCATTGCCACGAGCCGGCAGATGGCCGAGTTCTTCAGGAGCATCAATCCCAAGGTCGAGATGTACTTGATGGCGACCTGGTCGCGCGCCGATCAGACGTACCCGGCCACGGGTACCTGGTCTGGCAAGCCCATCGAGGCCATGGCTCGAGATGTCCGCGCCGCCTACGACAAGGCGGCCGCCGGCGCGCCCGGGGTCAAGGCGGTGATCCCGGTCGGCGAGGCGTGGACCCGCGCCATGCAAACGGGTGTCGCCGATCCGAATCCTTACGACGGCATCGAGGCAGGCAAGCTCAACCTCTGGACCTACGATCACTATCACGCCAGCACGTACGGGTACTACCTCGAGGCGTTGGTCGTCTTCGGCAGCCTGACCGGACGCGATCCGCGCTCGCTCGGCGAGAACGAATGTTCAGCCTTCGAATTAGGACTGTCCCGGCCGCAGGTCAAAGCGCTGCAGCAGGTCGCCTTCGACCAGCTTGGCAAAGCCGTTGCGCCCAATGCGTCAGCGTTGCCCGCGACTGCCAATCCCGAACGATGCGTCTCCAGGCGCTAGAGAGAGGGTCAGGTCTTCCGCGAGGTCATTGCGACCGGGTTGGCCCGAGCTGATTGACGACCTTGCCGTCCGCGTCGAGAAACGAAATACTGGGTGTTCCGTCGGGTGTGACCTGTAACACGATTCTCTTTCGCCCATTCCGGTCCATCAGTGAGACGCTGGCGACGCCTTCCTTGTCGTGGCCGATGAAGAGACGACGCCGATTGCCTGTGGGCTCGGTCTCGGAGAGCGTGAGCCCAACGATGTGGTTCTTGGAGTCTTGCACACCGGCGAGTTGAACGAATTGTGAGCTCGACCCGTAGCGATCGAACGACAGGGCCACACCAGCATCGACCACCTCGCCGTTTGCGTTGCGGTGTCCACCGAATACGAGACCGCCGTTCTCGGTTCCTTCGTCGTTGTAAAACAGCATGCCGGCGTACGGCCGATCGACTGGCGGGTTTTCCTTACCTCGCACAATGACGCCTGGCAGGCGTGCATGGTTGGAAATCACCATGCGGAGTGTGCCGTCAGGCTCACGAACATTGATGCGATGCACGTCAATCTCGTCAAAGCGTTGAACTCTTGCGGCCGCGGAGCCCGCAAGCGTGAACGCGGCGAGTAGTGTCGTCGCAACAGTCGAGTACACAGCCAGGACTTTGGTGAGCATGGTGTTCCTTCGCCTTCGGCAGTCGTCAATTTACCCATCGATCTACGGAATCGAACTCGATTCGGTTCTGATGCGAGTCGGCGATCCACAAGGCTGCTAGATCCCGGAATCCCTCAAGCACATCGATGCCAGTCACTCGGACAGGAGCGTGATGACTTCGCTGCTCGGACGGACATCGCCGAATATCCGATAAAACGTGGCGAGCGTCGCTTCGTGCAGTCCGTGAGCATGCCCCGCAAGCGCATCCGAGATGAGGATGACCTTGTATCCGAGCTCGGCGGCATCACGAGCAGACGACTCGCAGCAGATGTTCGTCACTGTGCCTGCAATCAGCACCGTGTCGACACCGTGCGCATCGAGCTGCGCCTTCAAATCGCACTTGCCTGGAAAAAACGCGCTGGCGCCGGACTTGACCGCCAGCAGGTCACCCTCTCTCCTGTCGAGCTCGTGCCAGATTCGTGTTCCAGGTCCATTCGGCTGACCGTCGTTGAAATACTTCGTCGCCAAATCGATGCCAAGGATCGCCGCGAAGTGCCTGGGCATGGCCGTCATCCGCGACAGCACCCATGCCACGACGCCGCCGCCGTCTCGCACCGCGCTCGCCACGGCGTTGACGGTCGGGGTCATGCGTTTGCACTGGTCGTCGCCTTCGACAGTCGCCACGTCGAGATCGATTACGACGAGTGCCGTTCGCCGTCGATACTCTCGAATGCGTGCAAACGCCCTCGGCGGGCGACGACCTTCTTGACAATTCTCTCCTGGATACCACTGGGATGTTCCATGGGCCGTCTCGTGACAACACGACGCTTGAAGCAAAATGCGACATGTGACCTTGGGCATCGCAAAGCAGCGATGCTACATTGTGGGCCCGGCAGCGGAGCTCGAGATTCTCGACGGCGGTGGCGCCGCCGTCCGCATAGGGCGTACGTGATGGAACTCGAGGAACCCACGCTCGGTGCACCGGCCGTGAGTGCCGACGAACGCACACTGGCCGCCATCGCGCTTCCAGATGAGAACGCCCGAATCAAGGCGCAGCGTGCCGCCATCCGGGGCTCCAGTGTATCCTCCTCCAATGGCGAACCACCATCTCGGCCGGCGTGATGTCCTGACGATCGCGGGGCTGGCCTCGCTGGCATCTATCAGTGCGCACGGCACACCGCTCGAGGGCCAGGCGATGACCACTCCCAACAAACAGAATCCCGCGACCCGCCGCCGCGAGCTCTATGCGTTGCTCGGCGACCTCCCCGATCGGCGACGGCCCATCGGTGGCAAGAAGCGGAGCGAGGGGGAGCGTGACGGCTACGTCCTCGAAACGTGGGACCTCGATCTCAACGGAATCGAGACGGTGCCAGCTTATCTGGCGCGACCGCGCGGGCTGACCGGACGGGCACCGGCCGTGGTTTTCGATCATTCGCACGGCGGTGGCTACACGATTGGCAAGAAGGAGTTCGTCGAGGGGCGGTCGTACCTGCAGCCAGAGCCTTATGCGAAGACGCTGACGAGCCTCGGCTACATCGGGCTGGCGATCGATCACTGGATCTTCGGCGAGCGCAGCCACACGACCGAGCTCGACATGTTCAAGGCCATGCTGTGGAAGGGCCAGGTGCTCTGGGGCATGATGGTCTACGACAGCCTGCGCGCGATGGACTGGCTGGTCGCGCGGCCGGACGTCGACGCCGCGCGCGTCGGCACGCTCGGCATGTCGATGGGGAGCACCATGGCGTGGTGGCTGGCGGCATTGGACGAGCGCGTCAAGGTCACCGTCGACATCTGCTGCCTCACCGACTTCGACACGCTCGTCGCAAAGAAAGGGCTCAGCGGCCACGGCGTCTACTACTACGTACCGGGCCTCCTCAAGCACTTCACGACGTCACAGATCAATACGCTGATTGCGCCGCGCGCCCACCTCGGCCTCGCCGGGCTGCAGGACAAGCTGACGCCGGTCGAAGGCCTCGACATCATCGATCGAGAGCTCACGCGCGTGTACGCGGAACAGGGCCATCCCGAACGCTGGAAACTCCTGCGCTACGATGTCGGACACCAGGAGACGCCGGAAGGACGGCAGGAGATCATCGCGTTTCTGAAACGGTTCCTGTAACGCGCGGCTCGCTCCTCGCGGCTCGCGGCTCGCGGTTGCCAAGCCGTGCAGCTAGCGTCGTTAACCGTCATTCCGGGCGCGTCTTACTCCGTCCTCAGCGCCAGAATCGGATCGATTCGGCTCGCGCGATGCGCCGGAATCAGGCCCGCCGCCGCCGACACGAGCGCGATCAGCACCGTCGTCGATACCGCGATGACCGGATCGTGCGCCTGGATGCCGTAGAGCTGCGACGAGACGTAGCGTCCGAGCAGCATCGCGGCCGGGATGCCCACCGCAAGGCCGATCGCCAGCAGAAAGAGCACTTCCCTCATGACCAGCCAGATGACGAGGCCCGGCTGCGCGCCGAGCGCCAGGCGGATGCCGAGCTCCTTCCTCCGCCGCGCGACGACGAACGCCATCACACCATAGAGGCCCACCGAGGCGAGGATCGTCGCCAGCAGGCCGAACCCGGCCGACAGCAGTGCGATCAGCCGATCGGTGAGGAGCGTTTCGTCGAGCTGCGCCTCGAGCGTCTTCAATGCATAGACAGGCATCGCCGCGTCCTGCTGCTTCAATTCGTTGCGCACGAGGCTGTAGGCGGCCGACGAAGGCATCGTCGTGCGCACGTAGAAGACAGCGCTATTGGATCCATAGTGCGGTATGAAGACCTGCCGCCGTACGCCTTCTCGCGGGCCTTCATACAGCGAATCGGCGACGACGCCGATGATCTCGATGTCCAGCTTGGTCTTGGGCCCCGTCCCGTTTCCGAGGTGTTTGCCGACGGCGCTCGTGCCCTTGAAGAAGTGATCGGCGAAGCGGCGGTTGACGATCGCGACCTTCGAGTTCTCCCTGTAGTCCAGGCGCGCGAAGTCGCGGCCCTCGAGCAGCGGGATCTTCATCGTCTTGAAGTATCCGGGCGACAGGGCGTTCATGAACGCCTGCATGTCTTCCCCATCCGCCGGTCGATGGCCTTCGACCGAGGTGGAATTGTCCCACTCGTCGCCGCTCAAGATCGGCACCGCGGCCATGCCCGCCGAGGTGACGCCAGGGGCCGAGCCCAGGCGCTCGAGCAGGCTCTGATAGAACTGCACGGCGCGTGGAGTGTCGTACCCGTTCAGCGCCGGCGACAACTGAAACGTGACGAGGTTGTCGAGCGCCACGCCCGTGTCGGTTCCCTGCAGGTTCTGGAGGCTGCGCACGAAGAGGCCCGCGCCAAAGAGCAGCAGGAAGCTCAGCGCGACCTGAGCGGTGACCAGACCCTTCCTGAGAAACAGCGACCCGCCGGTTCCGGCGATCGAGCCCACGGTGTCTTTCAGCGTTGACCAGGGATCGGGCCGGCTCGCGCGCAACGCGGGGAGCAGCCCAAAGACGATGCCGGTGAGGCATGTCAGGCCGAGCGTGAACGAGAGGATCCGCACGTCCGGTTCAGGACGGATGAGGAGCGGCTGGCCATCGGACGGGATGAGCGCCAGGAGGCCCCGGGTCAGCACGAACGCGAGCCCGAGGCCGACGATGCCGCCGGCGCCGGACAGGACGAGGCTCTCGACGAGCAGCTGACGCACGAGCCTGCCGCGCGATGCGCCGAGCGAGAGGCGCACGGCAATCTCCTTCTGCCGCATGAAGCCGCGCGCGATCAGCAGATTCGCGACGTTGGCGCACGCGATGAGCAGCACCAGGCCGACCATGGACATCAGCACGAGGAGCGGCGTCGAGAAGTCATTGCGAAGCGGCGAATACCCCATGGCCGCGCTCGTCACGAGCAGCTGGCCCTTCATGAATCGATCGCGTGAGAACGCCGACCAGTCCTTGGCCGCCGGCAGCGTCATCTCGTAGGTTCGGATCTGGGTGAACAGTCCCTGGAGCGGAGCAGCTGCCGATTCGACCGTGTAGCCAGGCTTCAGCCGCGCGAAGACCTGAACCCAGCGGGCGCGCCGATCGTCCATGCGCAGCCAGTTCCACTCCGGCGTCATGACCGGCTTCATCAGGATCGGCACCCTGATCTGCGGCGCCTGAGCAGGGTCGATGCCCGCGAATCCCGCGGCGGAGACGCCGACGATCGTCATCGGCGAGTCGTTGACGAGAATCTTCCGGCCGATCACTCCAGGCTCGCGGGCAAACCGGCTCACCCAGTAGTCGTAGCTGAGGACGACGACCGGGTGTCCCTGGTAGACCTGATCGTCCTCTTGAGAATTGAAGACGCGCCCGATCGCCGGCTTGACCCCCAGCATCGAGAAGTAGTTCCCGGAGACCAGCTCGGCCTGGAGCCGTTCGGTGCGGTTGTCGATGTTGACCGAGGCCGGGTACGAGCCGGCGGCACAGGACTTCGGCCAGCGGCTCCGCTCGCTGCTGGTAGTCCTGGTAGATCGGATAGGAGTGCATCCGGGATCCCATGTTGCTGCCGTTGTGGGAGCCCTGCTGGTAGAGCATGACCAGCTCATCTGGTCTTACGACCGGCAGCTTGCGCAGCAGCACCTGGTCGATGAGCGTGAAAATGGCCGAATTTGCGCCGATTCCGAGCGCGAGGGACAAGATCGCGACAATCGAGAACAGCGGGCTGCGGCGGAGTCCCCGGAACGCGTAGCGAAGGTCGGACAAGAGGGTGCTCATCGTGATGCTTTGACGGTAGAGCACCCGGAACGGTTTACGCTGTTTTCAGCTCGGTGGGTTCTGGCTGAGATCCGCGTGATCCGCGTCCCGCGTAACGCAGCTTCACCCGCGGGGCTTGTCTGGACCGCGATACAGAATGACTTGCGCCCGTTCGACGGTGACAAGTCCCTCCTGCACCATCGCGTCCAGTTGCGGCAGGAACGCTTCGATCTTCTCTGGCGCGTCGACGATTTCGATCACCACTGGTAGATCCTCTGACAGCCGCAGAATCTTTGCCGTGTGCAGCCGGCTATGCGCGCCAAAACCCATCGTTCCCTTCCAGACCGTCGCTCCTGCCAGTCCGCGCCGCCGCGCTTCCTCGACAATGGCTTCGTAGAGCGGCCGCCCGTGCCAGCGATCGGCTTCGCCAACAATGATCCGTAACAGCTTCCCTTCGGTCGGAATCTTCATCACGTCCCCTGCAACGCGCGACCGAGCGCAAATCCGATCCAAAGCGCCGCAAGCCCGAGCACGACTTGTCCGACGACATTGCCGACGCCGAGCAACCATTCACCGCCGCGCAGCAGCTGCACAGTCTCAAAAGCGAATGATGAAAACGTGGTGAACCCGCCGAGAACGCCGATGAGCAGAAAGGTGCGTGCCGGTGATCCGACCACGAGCCGCTGTTCACCGACCCCAAGGAGCAGGCCGAACACCGCACAGCCGGTGACGTTGACGACGAAAGTGCCGTACGGAAATGTGGGAGGCAACCAGCGGTACACCGCACCATCGAGCGCATAGCGGAGCGTCGATCCGATCGCACCGCCGACAGCAACGAGGACAAGTCTCATCTGTGATGACAGGCCAGTCCGGAGTCTCTGTCACGCCGCCCGGCACGGGACACCGCGCGAAGCTCGACGATCAAGGCGCGAAAGATCCGGACAGTCTGTTTCACATCAACGCAAACATCAAGCCGAAGTGGCGCGAGCGACCGGCGCTCCGAGCAGCAGGCGGTTCTTCGGCGTGACGGTGGCGGGAATGCTCTGCGTCCAGATGCGGTAGCCCTGCCGCTCCAGGCGCACCGCGCGCATGATGTCGATGGCGACCGGGCCGTCGACCCAGCCGGACAGCTCCCCTGGATCACACCGCTCGAGATCGTGGCAGCACGGCAGGACGGCGACGCGCGCGCGCGCGGCAACGGCGCGCTCGAGCACCACGTCCGTCAACCGGCCGCACGCGTGGCTCGACACCACGACGTCGGTCGACTGAATCTCCACGTCATCGAGCGCGCTGCGCGACGAACGTGACGCGCTCCGACAGTCGTGGCCACGTCTGCACCAGCGCGTCGTGAACGCGAGCGCTCGAGGCGGGCAGCGCCTTGTCCACGACGAGTGCCGCCGGCGAGGAATCGTCGAGGACGAGCATGACCTGCGCGAGGAGCCCGTGCCCTCCGCCGAGATCGACGATGCGACCGCCCCGGAAGAGCCGGCGGACGCGACGCGCGACCTCCCAGGCCTCGAACAGTTCCTTGCGCGGCAGGCAGCCCGCGTGGCACACCGCCCGAGCGAGACGGTCGAAGAGCGTCGCGCCGGGAAATCGCCCGAGGTCCTTGTCGGTCAGCCGGCCGCGTGAGGAGTGCGAGAAGGACATGTCTACACCGTAACTCACTTGAGTTGACCTGATCGCGGGTCCTGTCCGCCTTCGCGCAAAGCGCTTCGGCGAGACCTCGCCAAAGCCCGAAGGGCGACGGCGGGTCGCCCGGCAGCCCCACCCGTCTTCCCCACCCCACCGCGCAAGCGTGCGCGGCGAACCCCCGCTCGGCGCCAAAAACCCTGTCGACGGGACAGGCGCCTGCGCCCTTCGACAAGCTCAGGGCGTCCCGAGCCCGTCGAGGGACGCGGCGGGCGGGGCGGCCCCGCCGGGCGCCACCCGCTCAGTGGGTCAACCTGAGCGAGTCGCAGAATGAGCGCTACTCCGATCCGTGCCGTCCGTGTTGTCCGTGTTGTCCGTGGCTTATATTGTGGGACGAGGCCTCACGAAGGAGCGCGTAGTTATGGCACTACATCCACTCGCGGGCAAGCCCGCACCGCCGACGGCGCTCGTCGACGTCGCCCGGCTCGAACGCGAGTTCCTCGAACGAACGCCCGATCCGAACGACCCGCGCCAGCGGGTCAAGTTCGGCACGAGCGGACACCGTGGCACGCCGCTCGACGGCAGCCTGACGGCGGCGCACATCGCGGCCATCACGCAGGCGATCTGCGATTACCGGCGTGCTCAATCGATCGACGGCCCGCTCTACATGGGCAAGGACACGCACGCGCTGTCCTCGTTGTCGCAGGACACGGCCCTCGAAGTGCTGGCCGGTAACGACGTCGACACGATCGTTCAGCGCGACGGCGGGTTCACGCCGACGCCGGTCGTCTCGCGCGCGATTCTCGTCAGGAATCAAGGCCGCACCGCGCACCTGGCCGACGGCATCGTGATCACGCCCTCGCACAACCCGCCCGAGGATGGCGGCTTCAAATACAACCCGCCGAACGGCGGGCCCGCCGACACCGACGTCACGCGCTGGATCCAGCAGCGGGCGAACGATCTGCTCGAGTCGAAGAACGGCGATATCAGGCGCGTGCCGCTCACGGCGGCGCTCGGCGCCTCGACGACCCATCAGGAGGATCTCGTGGCCCCCTACGTCGACGACCTGAACGAGGTCGTCGACATGGAGGCGATCCGCGATACGCGCGTGACGATCGGCGTCGATCCGCTCGGCGGCGCGTCCCTCCCCTACTGGCAGGCGATCGGCGCGCGCTACGGCCTGCAGATCACGATCGTCAACACCGTGATCGATCCGGCGTTCGGGTTCATGACCCTCGACCACGACGGCAAGATCCGCATGGACTGCTCGAGCCCGTACGCGATGGCCGGACTGGTCGCGCTCAAGGATCGGTTTCAGGTGGCGGTCGGGAACGACCCCGATGCCGATCGCCATGGCATCGTGACCGCATCTGCCGGGCTGATGAACCCGAATCACTACCTGGCGGTCGCGATCCAGTACCTGCTCGCCAACCGTCCGGCCTGGCCGGCCGACGCCGCCATCGGCAAGACGATCGTCAGCAGCAGCATGATCGACCTCGTCACGGCAGGGCGCGGGACGACATCTCGCGGAAGTGCCGGTGGGCTTCAAGTGGTTCGCGCAGCCGCTCTTCGAGGGCAAGGTCTGCTTCGGCGGCGAGGAGAGCGCCGGGCGCGAGCTTCCTGCGCCGGAACGGCACGGTCTGGACGACCGACAAGGACGGGTTGATCATGGCGCTCCTCGCCGCCGAGATCACGGCGCGGACCGGCAAGGATCCAGGCGAGCACTACCGCGCGCTCGAAGCCCGCTACGGCGCGCCGCACTACACGCGGATCGACGCGCCGGCCACGCCGCGGCAGAAGGCACAACTCCAGAAGCTGTCGCCGGACGCCGTCACAGCCACGACGCTTGCCGGTGAGCCGATCGTCAGCAAGCTCACGCGTGCGCCGGAGAACGACGCGCCGATCGATGGATTGAAGGTGGTCGCAGCGAGCGGGTGGTTCGCAGCCAGGCCATCAGGCACAGAGGACATCTACAAGATCTACGCGGAGAGCTTCAAGAGCCGCGCGCACCTCGAGGAGGTCGTCAGCGAGGCTCAACGCATAGTCGACGCGTCGCTCGGTGGCGCGGTCTAGGCCTGGTAGATGACTACCTCAGTCGGCCGTACTTGCGGAGCGCGGCGAGCAGCCGATCGTGAGGCAGCGCGTGGATACGCAGTCCATCGGCACCCGTCATCGTCGTCGCCGCCAGCATCGCATTGAGGATCGCCTCTTCGGTCGCCTGGACGGTCCCATAGAACAACGCGTTCATCGCCGCGTTCGGGAGCATCTCGACGCGCTGAACGCCCTGGGCGCCGCCAGTCTGGGCGTTAGCCGTCGAGAAAGCGAGAAAGATGTCGCCCGAGCTGTTGCCGCCGAAGCCGCCTGCTCGCGCTATGCCGAGTGAGACACGCGTGGCGATGCGCTTCAACTGATGAGGCAGGAGGGGTGCGTCGGTTCCCACGATGACGATGATGGAACCGAGTTCTTCATCGCGCGGATCCGGCGGGCGCGGTTGCTCCCGGCCGCACCGCGGCGTCTGGGGACGCACTGTCGGGTCGTCCAGCGCGATGCACGGCCGCAGATCGGTGATCTCCTCGCCTACCGGCACGCCGGCCACCCGCAGATCCTGCCGGGCTCCGAAGTTGCACTGGACGAGAACACCTACGGTATAGCCACCGGCGCTACTGGCGAGCACCCGGGACGCCGTGCCGATCCCGCCCTTGAAGCCGAGGCAACTCATGCCGGTGCCACCGCCGACGTTGCCTTCCGCAACCGCGCCGCCCGAGGCGCCGTCGAGAGCGCTCGTGACATGAGCGGGCTTGACGTGAAACCCGTTGATGTCGCTCAAACTACCGTCGTACGTCTCGGCAACGACGGGCAATCCCCACGGCTGCAGGCCCGGCCGGGCAACCTGCCACTGGAGGATCGCATCGCGGACGACGCCCACGCTGTGCGTGTTCGTGATCGCGACGGGCCCTTCGAGAACGCCACTCTCTTCCAGCCACGTCGTGCCCGTCATCTCACCGTTGCCGTTCAAGGTAAACCAGGCGCCGAACACGGGATCGGGGCTCGACTTTCCTCGCGGGTGGATGACCGTGACGCCGGTGCGGACCGGACCTTTGCCCACGACGAGGCGCCCTTCGCCCGTCGATGAGGGTCGTGTGACCGACCTCGACGCCCTTCAGGTCGGTGATGGCATCGAGCGCGCCTGGCTGGCCGCCGATGAGCGCGCTGACACCGAGCTCGCGCGCGCGGAGCCGCCGTGCTTCCTGTCCATCGACTCGGCCAATGCTCCCGACCAACGCAAGCGCAATCGAAGCGATAACCACAAGACGCGGAAGCGTGCGCATCATCGGGCAGCCGTTCTTGGGACGATATCAGTCTGAAGCACCGGATCGGCGGCCGGGACATACGTCGCCTCCAGCCCCAGCTCCTTGCGCACGATGTTGCAGCCCTGGGCGATGGCGCTGGCCTTGTAGAACGCGATCTCGCGGTTGCAGCCCTGACGCCCGAAGCCGCAGTCGCTCGAGACGATCAGCTGCTCGGGCGCAATGTGCTCGAGCGCGGTGCGGATGGAGTCGGCCACGTCCGTCGCGCGGTCTGCCTGAAGCGTGCGGTGACTGACCGCGCCGATGCAGATCTTCTTCGGCAGTTTGCCCTTCATGCTCCCGAAGAGCTCGATGTCCCTGAACCCGCGATCCTTGGTTTCGATCGTCCAGACGTCGCCCCTGAGCTCGTTGAGATAGAGCTCGAACGACGCCTTGTAGCTCGTATCCTCCATTACACGCTGCATGTTCGGGTTGCCCCAGCACGTATGAATCCAGATCTCGACATCGTCGAGTCCCTGCACCTCGCGGTTGTAGCACTCGACCATGAACTTCACGTTCTCGTGCTTCGCGCCGAAGGTGTTGGCCATGAAGTGCAGCGTCGGCTCCTCGATCTGGATGCAGCGGCAGCCGGCGTCGCGCAGCGCGAGGAGCTCCGTGTTCATCGCGACGGCCATGTCCCAGACGATCTCCCGGGGATCCTTGTATTTGTCGGTATGGATGTCGAGGAAGAGACCCATCACCTGGGAACAGCACGTGCCGAAGCGGACGGGCTTCCGGGACTTGCTCTGGGCGAGCCGCCAGATCTTGTCGTAGTCGAGCGGGCGGTGTTCGATCGTGCCCGTCACGCGCGGCCAGCGCCAGCCTGTGTAGATCTCGTTGAGGAGCGTGCCTGGCGGATAGCGGAGCCACGGGCTGCGTGTCTCCTCGGACTGCAGGTAGTCGCCCTCGAGGCCGGTCCAGCGCTGCAGCGGATAGTGGTGCCAGCTGCGGCCGCCGAAATCCTCGTCGCAATGAAAGTCCCCGTGCGTGAGGATGTCGAGCCCGGCGCGCTCCTCGTCGCTGATCACCACCGCCAGCGCGTCCTGGAACTTCTCGCGGAAGCGAATGTCCATCATGCAGGTGTCGAGCGGCTTCGCCCACATGCTGACGTCGAACCAGCGCGGCCTGGGCCACGAGCCCGTAACGGTCGCCGGCAGCATGAGATTCTTCGTAACGGTAAAGGCCACCAGTCCTCCTTAGTGACGATCTTGCTTCATGACGATCTCGAGCAATGATGAACTCGAGGTGCGTTGCGCCACGTATGGTGATGCTTCCTATCGTCCCGGCGAGCTCATCGACGGAACACGAGTATGTGCTGCCACGGCAGCACGTCGATGACGCGGTCGAAACGGTAGCTCTCTGCTTCGAGCTCCATCCGCGCTTCCTTGACGCTCATCTTGTGTTCTTCGCGGATGGGCACCCAGGCGCTCTCTTTGCGAAACTCAATCAGCACCAGCCGTCCGTCCGGCTTCAAGGCGGCCCGCAGCTGCCGCAGCACCTCCTGCGGTCGTGCGAGCTCGTGGTACACGTCGACCATGAGGATGAGATCCAGCTGGTTCTGAGGCAGCCGGGGATCCGTTTCCGTGGCCTGCACGACGTCGACCTGGGTGAGCCGGTCGCGCGCGACACGCTGCTGCACGAGCGTCAGCATTTGCGGCTGGATGTCGGTGGCGAACACTTTCCCGGACGCGCCAACACGCTCCGCCAGCCGCACCGTATAGTAACCAGACCCGGCGCCGACGTCGGCGACGACCTGGCCCGGCCTGATGTCGAGGGCGGCGATGGCTTTCGAGGGCTCTTCCTCGCGTTCGCGTTCCGGCCGTTCGAGCCACGCGGCGCCCTCGTAGCCCATGATGTGGGCAATGACTCGTCCTGATACGGGATGACGCTGTTGTGCCTGCGCGGCCGTCGCCGCCACGACCGCGGCCACCACGATGGCGGCGGCCGCGACCCCCCGTCTCGGCCCACGCGGCGGCAATTTCTGGAACATGTTCGCACTTTCGCCGTCACTGTGAAGCGGGCGTTCTCGCGAGAGGTATGGTAGCCCTTCCGCGTTGGCGGCGTGGAGAACGAGCGTATATTGACACCGAGCGGCCCTAGCGCGAAAGCACGGGTGGTGACAGGCCAATTGATCCCGGATGGTGACCAAGACATGGAAGCGATCAGCATCGAGTCAGCAACGCCGGCGGTGGCCAACGAAGATTTGGCGCCGATTGCCGCGAATCAGCGGATCGAAGCCCTGGATGTGGTCCGAGGGTTTGCGCTGCTCGGCATCTTCCTGATGAACATCGAGTTCTTCAATCGCACCATTGCCAGCCTCGGCGAAGGCATGCCGCGCGGCCTCACCGGCGCCGACTGGTTTGCCAGCTGGTTCATCGCGTATTTCGTGCAGGGCAAGTTCTGGACGATTTTTTCGTTGCTGTTCGGCATGGGATTCGCGGTGATGATGGTGCGCGCCGAGCAGGCCGGGCGCGAATTCAAGAAAGTCTATTTGCGGCGCGTGCTGGCCCTGGCCGTGTTCGGTGCGGCGCACTTTGTCTTCCTGTGGGAAGGCGACATCCTGTTCAGCTATGCGGTCGGCGCGTTGATGCTGATGGTTGTGCTGTACGGGACGACAAAACCGCTCCTTCTCGGCATCGTCGTTGCGGCCGGCCTGGGGTTCATTCCCCACTTGGGGAGTGTCTTCGCCGTCGCGGCCGGCCTTGCGGCGGCTGGGCTGATCGCGCTCTATCTTCGCAGCGACAAACACGTGAACGTCCGCGGCCACGGTATTCCGCTGTTTTCGTTCCTGCTGCTGGCGGTCGGCTCGCTGCTCATCGTCGCGGCTGCGGTCTTCTGGTTGTTGCCCGATGGACCAGTCGAGCCGCGCCTGCCGCTCTCGGTGTTCGGGCCCTTGCTCCTGCTCGCGGGATGGCTATCGTGGAAATACTACGAGCCAGCGGCAAAACGCAGCGTTCGATTGGCGTCAGCATTTATCTGTTCTTCGCCATGGCTGTCACAGCTGCCGGACTCGTTCAGCGTTTCGCACCGGATCCAGACGCCGGGATCGTCATCGCCGACCAACAGCCGACAACGGCGGGCACACCCGTCACGCCGCCTGCAAGTGGGCAGGCACAAGCGAAGGCCGATATCGCGAAACCCGCTGAGCCCCCTGCCGTGCCGTCTGCTGTGGTTTCTGCAGCCGCAGCGACGACAGCGGACAAGGATAAGAAGGCTGAGGCGCCCGCGGACAAAAAGGTCGAAGAGAAGAAGCCCAAAACCAAGGAAGAGCGCGCCGCAGAACGCAAGGCCGAGCGGGAGAAAGAGCTCGCCAAAGCGAAAGAGGACAAAGAAAAGGAACTACGCATCTTCACAACTGGTGGCTATTGGGAGACGGTTCGATTGAGTGGCGGCCGGTTCCCGGAGAAGGCCGCTCAGGATTTCGGCTTCGCAATAGTCCTCATCGGCATGTTTCTGCTCGGGACCTGGTTCGTCCGTTCGGGTGTCATGGAGCATGCCGGCGCGCATCTGCCTTTTTTTCGCCAGTTGGCCGTTTATGGTTTGCCGATTGGCATAGGGATCGGTTTGCTCGGCAGCCTGATCGCCATGTCTCACACGCCGGGCGATCGATACGATGGCTGGGGCATCGCAGTCGGACTTTCATTCATCGGCAATCTTCCGGCCTGCCTGGGGTATGTCGGCATGGTCGTGCTCATGCTCCACAGCAAGACGGTGTTCTCGCGCATCAGGGTGTTGGGGCCGCTGGGCCGGATGGCACTGACCAACTACCTCACCCAGTCACTGATCTGCGCGATCTACTTTTACGGCTATGCGATGGGCCACTGGGGCATGCCGCGTGCGCAGCAGGTGCTGTTCGTGCTGGTGGTCTACGCGGCGCAGATTGCCTTCAGCCACTGGTGGCTGTCGAGATTTCACTACGGCCCGATGGAATGGGTCTGGCGCGGCTTCACCTATTGGCACCTGCCGCCATTCGTCCGGCGAGAGCAGGCGCTGGCTCCTTCGTATCACTTCGCGCCGAAGCAGTAGAGCGATCCGCGCGTGCGCACGTAGATGCGGCCGCCACCGAGCGCGGGCGTCGCGTGGATGGGTTCGCCGATGTCGTTCACGCCGAGCACCTGCCAATCGGCGCCGGCCTTCAGCACCGACACCTTCCCTTCGACGCTCGCCACGAACACCTTGTCATCGGCGGCAATCGGCGACGCATAGTAATCACCGGGCGCATCCGTGCTCCGCCCTTCCTTCAGCACGCGCCCCGTCACCGGATCGAATGAGGTGATGATCCCGCCAGTTTTCACCAGGTAGAGGACATTCTTGTAGTGCAGCGGCGCAGGGATGTACGGCAGGTTCTTCTTCGCGCGCCACACCACCGAGGCCGGATCCACCTTGCCGCTGGCCTGTCCGACCCGGATCGCGATCGCGCCGGACTCGCCCATGCCCAGCATCCGGATGTCCTGCCACTCCTTGGCGTCGATGGCCTCGTCCGCATTCTCGTCCAGCCAGCCGAAGTGCTCGCCCATCTCCTTGTCGGCGAGGAACTCCTTGTGCGAGAGCCGTCCGTTCTTGTCGGTGTCGAGCTTCTCCAGGGCCGTCTCGAAGGCCGGCAGGTTGGGTTCGCTGCCGCCGCTCGTCGTCATGAACAGCATCTCGCCGCTGGCGACCGGGATGCCCATCGAGCCGCTGGAGCCGACCGGCATCCACCATCGGAGTTCTCCCGTCTCGAGCGCATACGAATCGACTCGCGTCGTGCCGAGCGTGACAAGCTGTGCCGGCGCGTCCGCGGTCCCACGGAACACCATCGGCGTGGCCCATCCCTCAGGGACGCCGGGCCGGTCCTTCTTCCACCGCACCTTCCCCGTCTTGCGATCCACGGCGACAAGGAAGGAACCTGACGCGCTGATCGCAGAGCAACACGACGAGGTCGCCCGCAATGATGGGCGACGCCGACATCCCGTAGAAGCTCTTGAACGGCCCGAGCGGCATCGTCCATCGCTCCTTCCCGTCCGCCGCGTAGGCAGCGAGGCCGAAATCGGGGAAGAACACGACGACGCCTTCGGCGTCCGCGACTGGAGTGGGAGAGGCGGGATTGTTGGCGTGGTAGACCTTCTGGCTGTGCGCGGGCTTCAACTCCCGCCGCCAGACCTCGCGGCCCGTCCCTGCGTCGAGGCTGATGGTGAGGAGCTTGCCGCCGTCGCTCGCGGTCAGGTACACGCGCCCGCCGGCGATGACCGGAGAGGACTGCCCGAAGGGCATCGCAGCCTTCCAGATGACGTTGCTGGTTGGGGAGAAAGCGATGGGATAGCCGACGCTGGAATCGACTCCGGAGCCGTTGGGCCCGCGGAACTGCGGCCACTGCGCGGAGGACTCGCTCGCGCCGGCTCCCAGGATCGCCAGGACGAACACGTAGGGGGTCAATTGAAAGCGTCTCATGCTCGTCCTCATTTGGTGTGGCTGTTCGCGGTCCACTCTCCGCGGTAGTTGCTCCGCGCAGCTTATCATCTCGCCTTCGGCAGACATGCGGCCTCGGGCGCCCCCACTCCCGCATGGCGCCGTGGCTCCGGCGCCCGGGGGTCCGACGCGCTCCCAACCCTCGACCAGGACGCGGGCCTCTGTCCCTCCACCTTGAGCGCGATGGCGGACCGGTGCTGTTCAGAGAGGAGCGGCGCGCCAGCCGGTCCGGTCACGCTGTTCAGGGAAGACTCACCAGGTGAGACTCGCCGACGCGTCACGCTGCAGACTGCTTGCGCGCCGGCCGTAAGGCCGGCGCCGAGTCAACGAGGAGTACCGGGATCACAAGCACTGGTCGGATTCAGGGGTGCTTGTGATCCCGGTGCTCCTCGTTGACTCCGCCGCGCTTCGCGCGGCGCAAGCAGTCTCGATGGCTGCTGTTCACCCGGATCTCTTCGTGCGTCTTCGTTGCTTCGTTCCTTCGTGTTGAACCCGTTAGCTCCGTATCCTCCGATCACTTACGCCAGCAACGGCGTCACGACCTTGCCGTGCACGTCGGTCAGGCGGAAGCGGCGGCCCTGGTAGAAGTAGGTCAGCCGCTCGTGATCCACGCCGAGCAGGTGCAGCATCGTCGCGTGGAAGATCGTGGACGTGAACGCCGTTCTCGGCCATGTTGTAGCTGAAGTCGTCGGTGGCGCCGTAGACCAGACCCGGCTTGACGCCGCCGCCGGCCATCCAGATCGTGAAGCAGCGCGGATGGTGATCGCGGCCGTAGTTGGTCGCGGTCAGCTTGCCCTGTGAGTAGCTCGTCCGGCCGAACTCGCCGCCCCAGACGACCAGCGTGTCGTCGAGCAGGCCGCGCTGCTTGAGATCGATGACGAGCGCGGCGCTTGCCTGGTCGGTTTCGCGGCACTGCCGCTGGATGTCGCGCGGCAGGTTGTCGTGCTGATCCCAGCCCTGGTGATAGAGCTGGATGAACTTCACGCCGCGCTCGGCGAGCCGTCGCGCCAGCAGGCAGTTGGCGGCGAATGTGCCGGCGTGCGTCGACGTCCTTGCCGTAGAGCGCGAACGTCTCCGGCGTCTCGTTCGACACGTCCATCACGCCGGGCACGCTCGCCTGCATCCGGTACGACATCTCGTACTGCGCGATGCGCGCGTCGACCTCGGTGTCGCCGAGCGTTCGGCGGCGTGCGCGTGCAGATCGCGCAGCCGATCGAGCATCAGCCGCCGGCTCTCGCGCGTCACGCCGTCGGGATTCGCGAGATAGAGCACCGCGTCCTTGCCGCTGCGGAACTGCACGCCCTGATGCTGCGCCGGCAGGAACCCGCTGCCCCACAGCCGCGAGTAGAGCGGCTGATCGACCTTGCCGGGCGTGATGAGCACGACAAACGCCGGCAGATCCTCGTTGTCGCTGCCGAGCCCGTAGTGAATCCACGAGCCCATGCTCGGCCGGCCGGCGATCTGCGATCCGGTCTGGAAGAACGTGATCGCCGGGATCGTGATTGATGGCCTCGGTGAACATCGATCGGACGATGCAGAGCTCGTCGACGATCTTCGCGGTCTGCGGCAGCAGGTCGCTGACCCAGGTGCCGTTCGTCCCGTGCTGACTGAACCCGAACTGCGATCCCGCGAGCGGCAGCGACGACTGATTGCCGGACATGCCGGTCAGCCGCTGGCCCTGGCGCACCGAATCGGGCAGCTGCTCGCCGTTGCGCTGCCTGAGCACCGGCTTGTAGTCGAACGTCTCCATCTGCGACGGCCCGCCGGCCATGAAGAGATAGATGACGCGCTTCGCCTTGGCCGGCAAGTGAAGCTGGCCCGCCGAGGACCCCGCGATCCTGCGCTGTTCCCGAGGACAAGGACGCGAAAGCACTCGACGGGTTGATGAGGTTCGCGAGCGCGATGCCGCCAAGCCCCATGCCGAAGCGGCCGAGCACGGCGCGCCGCGACATTCCGGCGGCTGGTAGCGCACCGGTGCATTTCGGGCAGGTCATGGTTTCCTCTTCGTCTCAGTTACTCAGTTGTTCGTACGCTGAACGCGCCGACGGCCTTTCATCACGAAGACCACGATGGACACGATGCTCACGATGATCTCTCCAGCAATCTTCTTCGTCGCGATCAGTCATCGTGCCCATCGTCTCATCGTGGTCATCGTGGTTGCCGTCCGTGACTTTCTCGTCAGCCGACAGCTCTCGATAGCCTCGTCATCTCACCACCACGAACTCGTCGAAATTCATGATCGCGCTCACGACGGTCGTCATCGCGGCGAGCTCGGCGCGCGGCAGCGTCTCGGTCGCACGCCGAGTCCCCGACGCCGAGAAACCTGGCGGCGTCATCGGGATTTCTCGCGAACACATCCCTCTGCTCGGCGAACAGCCGCGCCAGAATCCGCGCTTCCGTCTCGTCCGGCTGTCGGCCGATCAGCGCGCGGAACGCCTCGCGGGTCCGGTCGGCTTCGCTCGCCGGGAAACGTCTCGAGCAGGCCCTCGGCGAGCACGCGCGCAGCCTCGACGAACTGTGGATCGTTCAGCAGCACGAGCGACTGCAGCGGCGTCGTCGTGACATCGCGCTTGGCCGTGCAGACCTCGCGCGACACGGCGTCGAACGTCATCATCGACGGCGGCGGCGACGTGCGCCTCCAGAACGTGTAGAGGCTGCGGCGGTAGAGCTTGAGTCCCTGATCCTGGGTGTACGTCTTGCCGGTGCCGGATTGCTCCCAGAGGCCCGCGGGCTGATACGGCTTGACGCTTGGTCCGCCAATCGTGCGATTGAGCAGGCCGCTCGCCGCGAGCGCGCTGTCGCGGATCTCCTCGGCCATCAACCGGATCTTCGGACCGCGAGCGAGCAACAGGTTGTCGGGATCGCGCACGACGGACTCGCGCGGCGCCGCGGACGACTGCTGGAACGTCTCCGACGTGACGATCAGCCGGTGCAGTGCCTTGACGTCCCACCCGTCATCCATGAACCGGGCGGCGAGCCAGTCGAGCAGCTCCGGGTGCGTCGGCAGCTTGCCCTGGCTGCCGAAGTCCTCCTGCGTCGGCACGATCCCGCGGCCGAAGTGCATGCGCCAGATGCGATTGACGACGACGCGCGCGGTGAGCGGATTCTGGCGGTCGGTCAGCCACCGCGCGAGGCCGAGGCGATTGCGCGGCTGACCCTTCGGGAACGGCGGCAGGCTCCGCGGAGTGTCTCGCGCGACGATGTCGCCGGGCGCGTCGTACGCGCCGCGAGCGAGCACGTACGCGGGACGCGGCGTGGGCATCTCCTCCATCACCATGATTTCGGGAACATCGGCAATCAGCCGGCTCTCCTCCTCGCGCAGAGCTTTGAGCTCGGCCAGCGTGGCGATGTACGGTTGATGCTGGCGCGCCAGGAAGTGGGCGAATGCGTCGGCATCGCCGCGATCGCGTCGAATAATCCCTGACACCTCCACCGCGGTCAGGCAGACGTCGAACACCTGCAGGTCGTCGATCAGGCCGTTCTTGAAGCCGCTGTCGCGAAACCGCGCGCCGATCGTCAGCGGGTGCGTGTCCGCCGATCGGTCGCCCGCCTCGCGGCGATAGCTGATGTCCTTGTACAGATGGTCGCGCACGACGTCGGTCTCGAGCGGCGCGCCGTCGAGATACATCCTGATGCCGGCGGCCCGGCTCGATCCGTCGTAGGTCACGACGAGGCGCGACCAGGTGTTGAGCGGCAGCGCTCGCCGCGCGCGCACCGCGACGGCGTTGCCCGGCCAGAAGTGAATGAGGCCGAAGAACGGCCGCCCGTGATCCAGCGTCAGCTCGAAGCCGCGGCTGCCGGCATCCGTCCAGGCGCGCGACTGGTGGAGGACGACGGCGCGATCCTGCAGCTCGGTCGGCTGGAGGCGAAGGCTGAGGGAGAAGGCGTCGGTGCGGACGAACGGGCGGACGCCGGGATGGATGACGGGACTGTCGCCGGTGAACTTGAGCGCAGCGTTCGAGCCGCCGTGCTCACCCGGCTCGCGCACCAGCGACCAGCCCTTCCTGCACCTGCGCCGATGACTTCAGCACGCTGTCCGGCGTCTCGTCGCCAACGAGCACGTCGAACGCGAGGTGCGCGATTGGCGCGGGCGGACTGACCTGCGCCGACTGGCTCGAGCCTGCAGCCCGCGGTTGAGGATTCGGGCTCGGAGCTGCGCGCAGCCAGCTGCCAGCCGCCAGCGGCCCAGGCGACGGGGCCTGCCCTGAGCCCGTCGAAGAGGCCTCGAGCCACGCGGCGAAGGCCTGGCTCGCGCCGCGGGAGATGGCCGTCAGACGGGATTCAGCCGCCGCGATTCGGGCAGTTGTCAGATCGTGCTGCTTCCCGGCCGCGTCCGGCCAGAGGAGCAGCGACGGCGACGGTGTCGCATTGGTGAAGTGCGAGTACAGGCCGGATTCGTCGATGCTGTTGAAGAAGGCAAAGAGCGAGTAGTAGTCGCGCTGCGTGATCGGATCGAACTTGTGATCGTGGCAACGGGAACATTCGAGCGTCAGCCCGAGCATCGACGTGCCGAGGGTGTTCACGCGGTCGAGGACGTACTCGGTGCGAAACTCCTCCTCGATGCTGCCGCCCTCGTTGGTCTGGCGGTGCAGGCGGTTGAAGGCGGTCGCGATGCGCTGCTCGCGCGTCGCATCCGGCAGGAGGTCGCCGGCGAGCTGCCAGACGAGGAACTGGTCGTATGGCAGGTTCTCCTTGAACGCGCGGATCACCCAGTCGCGGTACGGCGACATGTCGCGCTCGAAGTCGTTCTGATAGCCATACGTGTCGGCATAGCGTGCGAGGTCGAGCCAGTCCATCGCCATGCGCTCGCCGTACGCCGGCGACGACGAGGTAGCGATCGACGGCCCGCGCGTAGGCGCCGGGCGATCGGTCGGCCAGAAACGCGTCGATCTCGGCAGGCGTGGGCGGGAGGCCCGTAAGGTTGAACGCCAGGCGTCGCAGCAGCGTCTCGGGTGACGCCTGCGGCGCGGGCCGCAAGCCTTCTCTCTCGAGCCGCTGCGCGCACGAACGCGTCGATCGGATTCGGTTGCATCGGCGCAGCTGGAGTCCGGCTGAAGCCGGACACTGCGCCTGTTCGCTGTCGTAACGCCTCATAGTGTCCGGCTTCAGCCGGACCAGAACGGACAACAGGCACTTCGACCGCGTGCACCGGTATGAGCGACCAGTGCGGCGTGTAGTCCGCGCCCTCTGCAATCCAGCGCTTCAACAGCGCTTTCTCGGCCTCCGACAGCGTCAGGTGCGACTCGGGCGGCGGCATCACGTCGTCTTCGTAGTCGGAGTTGATCCGGCGGATGAGCTCGCTCCTGCCAGGATCGCCCGGCTTGACGATCGCCCATCCGTCCTCGATCTCCTTGAACGCGCCCTCCCGCGTGTCGAGGCGGAGCTTGGCCTTCCTCTTCGAGGCGTCAGGCCCGTGACAGCGGAAGCACCGGTCCGATAGCAGCGGGCGAATCTGGAAGCTGAAGTCGACGCGATCGACGGCGGCGGGTGTGATCTGGCCGGTGTATGCGGCCGTCGTCAGGCCCGCGAGCGCGGCACACGCGAGCGCCGCTCCACATCGCGACCTGATGGGCATACAGGCGCATTCTCTGGCGAGCCCACCTGCGTGTCAAACAGGAGCGATGGGGCTCGTGGTTCCTTCCGACTGAAGGCGGAAGCTACCTGGTTTTCTTCGTCGTGCTTCCTTTCTTCGCGGGTCTCTTCTTCGCCAACACCGCCTCCCACGCCAGAACCATGGCGCCGCGGATTGTGGCGCGGTTGGCAGCGGCCAGCTTGACGTCGGTGCACCCCTGCCGGCCCCACGCGCCGCTCGACGGCTCGAACATCTTCGGATACTCCCGCATGAACTGGCGCTGCTCCTCGGGCGCGAGTTTGACCATCCCCTTCTGTTCGGCGGGGCGCAGCGTGGCGAAGATCCGGCCGTTCGCGCGGAAGTCAGGGTGGCCCATATGGGACCCTTCCGTCGCACCGTTCATGCTGAGCGCAATCTCGCGGAAATCGTCGGCGGTCATGGCGGCTACTGGCTGCTCGCGGCTCGCTTTTGGCGGCTCGCTTTGGCTGCTGGCTGCTGGCGATTGTCGCACGGTGCGCCGAGTGTCAATTCAACGAATTTGGGCCGAACGCTGGGATAGAATGCGCCATCGTTGACACTCACTGAGGCTTGTGAACATGACTGCACCCACGCGCGGCTGCTGGATCGTCTCCACGTTCGCGGTGCTCGGTTTTGCTGCCTGGGCGGCGATGGCGCCGGCCGCAGCCACCAACGGGCAGACAGCTGGCGAACGCACGATCATCTTCTCAGGCGTTGACGAAGCGGGGAGGCCAATCAAGGACTTCACGTCGAACGACATCCTCATCAGAGAAGACGGCGTCGACCGCGAGCTCGTTTCTGTGAAGCCGTCCACGGAAACCTTGAACGTCGTGCTCATGGCGGATACATCGTCGGCAGCCGAGGACATGCTGCGCGACCTTCGCGTCTCGCTGACCGCCTTCGTACGCCAGGTCCACGCCGTCAGCCCTGAGGCGCAGATTTCGCTCATGGAGTTCGGTCAGGCGGCAATCACCGTGGTGCCGTTTACGACGAGCGATCAGGATCTCGAGAAGGGCATCAACACGCTCGTTGGAAAGCCGCGGACCGCATCGGTCCTGCTCGAAGCCATCAACGCCGCGAGCAAAACCCTCGCGAAGCGGCCGAGCCCGAGGCGCGCCATCGTGGCGCTCAATGTCGAGCCGAGCGACGAGCGGAGCCAAGAGCAGCCCAAACGAATCATCGAGTCGCTGCGCCTGTCCGTCGCGCAGCTCTGGTGCGTCTCGATCCAGAAGGGCGCCCTCAAGAACGCCACCCGCGACGTCGTCCTCAACGACTTCACGAAGAACACCGGCGGCGACCGGCAGTTCATCGTCGGCCAATCGGCGATCGAGACGTGGCTCAAGCGCTATGCCGATGCGCTGACGGCGCAGTACGAGGCGACCTACAAGCGGCCGGCGTCGAAGGCGCAGCAGGTCCAGATCGGGACCACCAGGCCGGGCGTGAAGCTCCATGCCAGCGGGTTCGCACCGCAGTAGACGCACGAGCACACTCCACGGGCCACAACCGATCAAGAAGCGCCACGGACAACACAGACAACACGGATTTCTGGCATTGTTTTCGACGCGGCATCGAACCGTCCGTTGGGCAATACTCAGTGCCATCAGCCTTACGCTCGGTCCAGCCCTGCCCGCCCAGTCGCCGCAGCAGCCCACCTTTCGCTCCGGCGTCGAGCTCGTCCAGGTCGACGTCGTCGTCGTCGACAAAGACGGGAGGCACGTCCGCGGGCTGAAGGCGATGGACTTTGCGGTTCTCGACCGCGACAAGCCCCAGACGATCGCGACCTTCGAAGAGGTGTCGCACGAGCGTCCGCCTGAAGCGCCTGTGCCGCTTCTGACGCGTCCGGCCAGGCTCGACGTCGGGAACAATCAGACGGCACGGTCTGACCGTTTGGTCGTGATGGTCGTCGACGACCTGCACATCTACAAGGGCCGCACCGAACGGGCGCAGGACATCGCGCGGCGGATCGTCTCGCAGCTCGGGCCGCAGGCGTCGATGGCGGTGCTCTTCACGAGCGCCAACCGCAACACCCAGGTGACCGAGGATCGCGCGGAGCTGCTGGCCGCGATCGACACGCTGCGTGGGCGCCAGTCGGTCCGGCGCCCGAACCAGGCGAGAGACGACCAGAAGGCGCCCCCGGGGGCTCCCGAACAGGACGCCCTGGCTCGCCTCGATGCGGTCGGCAAGGCCCAAGAGGTCAGTCTCCAGCAGTTCTTCGACAACCTGACGCAGTACAAGACGCTCGAGGACGCCGCGCGCATTCTCGGATCGGACGATGCGAGGCGGAAGGCGTTCGTGCTGGTGTCGGAGGGGGTCGGCAAGGACCTGACCGGGGTGTTCGACCGCGCGCTGACACCATGCGAAGCGCAGTGCCCGACTTGCCCCTGCTTTCACGATCGCGCGCTCGGCGTAATGATGGAGTCGCTGCGGCGATCGAGCGTGACGACCTACGCCATCGATCCGCGCGGGCACGTGTCGCCTCAGGACCTCGCGATCGAGGCGTTTCCAGCACCGCCAGGCCTGGGCGACGATCCGGCGACCGGTGGGTTCAGATGGAACAACCCGATTCGTCAGGCGCAGGACGGCCTGACAATGATGGCCGAGGCCACGGGTGGTTTCGCGGTCACCGATACGGACGACTACACGTCAGGTTTGGATCGCATCATCGAGGACCTCGATCACTACTACCTGCTGGGCTTCTATCCGAGCGATCCAGGCCGGACGACGGGCTTCCTGGCCGGCCTCGCGAGAGCTGCCGGATCGGGCAGCGACTACCGGCCGATCGACGTGAAGGTTCGCGACCATCCGGACTGGACTGTTCGAAGCCGCAAGGGCTACCGGCCCGGCGGCGCGCCCGCGCCGCCGGCAAACAAAGACCCGCTGGTCGCGCTGGCAGCGGGCGTTCTGCCCAAACCGGATCTGCCGCTCAGGCTCTACGCCTCGGTATTCCCCGGCGAACGAAAGCTTGCGACGGTTGCCGCAGCGATCGAGATCACCGCGCCGACGAAGGTCCTGCTCGGGCCGGATGCAAAGCTGCACGACGAGGTGTCCTACGGCGTGCTCGTCGTCGATGAGAAGAAAACCAAGGTTACGTCTCGGACCCACGTGGCCGCGCGCATCGCGCTGAAGCCGCGGGTTGCGGTTCGTTCGCCAGACGACGATCCGAACATGCCTGGCCTGGTGTCCTATCAGATTCCGGTCACGCTCGAGCTCCCGCCTGGCAAGTATCAGCTCCGCGCCTCGGCGACCAGCACGAAGCTCGCCCGGGGAGGCAGCGTTTACTTGACGATCGAAGTGCCGGACTTCGCGAAGGAAGCGCTCACCATCGCCGGCATGACGCTCGGCTACGGCGACGGCGATCACGTGGCGGTGGCCGACCTTCCGAAGCAAGCGCCCCGTCGTGACGCGCGCGCACCGTTTGCGCCGTCGCTCGACCGAGAGTTCACGCCAGCGGACACGCTGCGGCTGTACTTCGAGGTCGCGTGCAAGAGCCCTGCGGCGGTGGTGCGGACAAAGGTCGAGATTCTCGATGCGCAGGACGACGTCCGGGCGTGGGTCGATAGACAGATTCCAGCCGGCGATCGCGGTCGTATCGACGTCCGGCTGCCTCTGAGCACGCTGGCGGCGGGCGCCTACCGTCTGCGCGTCACCGCCAGCGACGGCACGAACACGACCGCGCGCGAGGTGGGGATTGTCGTAGAGTAATTGTCCTGAATGGTTTCGGCTGAATCAGAAGAGGGGACGGGGCCCGTCCGCGGCCAGCCCCACTTCGTGCTCGGGCCGAAAAGCCCGTGTCACGGGAGACGGCCCTGCGGCGCGAAGCGGGGCGCCCCGTCCGCGGCCACCCGCTGATGGGGACTGATTCAGCCGAGACCACCCGTGACCTCCCACAAGGCTAGAAACCAACGAGGCCGCCCGGCTTCTGAACCGGGGACTCGTCGCCCGTCGTTCCGGGCGCTTATCGGCGCAGCGGTACTCGTGATCGTCGCCTCGGTCGCCATCTGGTGGCCCCGAGGCCACGCGTTCCTGCTCGACACGAACGCCGATCAGAACGTCCTGCTCGTGACGATCGACACGCTCCGTGCGGATGCGCTGGGATCGTACGGCGGGCGCGCCCAGACGCCGAACCTCGATCGGCTCGCCGCCGGCGGCGCGCGGTTCACCTTCGCGCACGCCCATGCGGTTGTGACCCTTCCGTCGCACACGTCCATCCTCACCGGCCGGCTGCCCTACGAGCACGGCATGCGTGACAACAGCGGCTTTCGCGTCAAGGACGGCACGGCCACGCTCGCCACGCGCCTCAAGACGGCCGGCTTTGTCACGGGCGCTTTCGTCGGCGGCTTCCCGCTCACCAAGCGATTCGGGCTCACGCCGGGGTTCGACGTCTACGACGATCAGATCCCCGAGCTCGAGGGGGACATCAGCTTCACGATGCCGGAGCGGCGCGCGGACGAGGTCGTCTCGCGTGCAGTCGACTGGATCGGCAAGACGACGAACCGCTTCTTTACGTGGGTCCACGTGTTCGATCCTCACTCGCCGTACAAGCCGCCAGCCGATCTCGCCGCGACGTACGCCGGCCAGCCCTACTACGGCGAGGTGGCCTTTGTCGATCGCGCGCTCGGACCACTCTTCGAGCGGCTCGCCACGCTGTCTCGACCGACGCTCGTCATCGTCACTGCCGACCACGGCGAGAGCCTCGGCGAGCACGGCGAGATGACGCACGGGATGTTCGCGTACGAGGCCACACTACATGTGCCATTGATCGTCGCGAGAGTCGAACCGGGCGTGCGCGTCCATCGCGGGGAGTCCGTCATCGACACGCCGGCACGGCACGTCGATATCGCCCCTACTGTCCTCGAAGCGCTTGGCGTTACGGCGGACGGGCCGCTCGCGGGCACTTCGCTGAAGGAGGTCGTTCGAGCCGGCCGTGGCGACGACCGGCCCGCGTACTTCGAGTCGATGACCTACAACCTCGTGCGCGGCTGGGCGCCGTTGCGCGGCGTGCTCGTGAAGAAGGACAAGTACGTGGATCAACCCATTCCGGAGATGTACGACCTCGCCGGCGACGCGAAAGAGGAGCGCAACCTCGCACCTCAGCAGGCCGAGCGCGTGCAGGTGTTGGTCAACGTGCTGCGCTCGTTCAACGTTGCGCCGCCGGATCGCCCCGGCCGGGAATCCGGCGAGGTGGCGGCCACGCTGCGATCGCTCGGGTATGTGTCTGGCAGCGCGCCTGAGCGCAAGGTCTTCACCGAGGCGGACGATCTGAAGAACCTCGTCCACGTCGACCGCGATCTGCACACGGCG
The DNA here is from genome assembly GCA_963776315.1 of uncultured Acidobacteriota bacterium. GTDB lineage: Bacteria > Acidobacteriota > Vicinamibacteria > Vicinamibacterales > 2-12-FULL-66-21 > DATBJJ01. The sequence continues at coordinate 103,348 of CAVZMJ010000010.1, read as the reverse complement.
TCCGAGCTCTACCAGGAGGGCAAGGTCCAGGACGCAATCGCGCTCCTCGACGGCGTGATCGCCAAGCGGCCTGACACGGCGGACGCCTACATCTCCATGGCGCACGCCTACTGGGAGTCGGGCCAGCTGCAGCCGGCCATCGCGACGCTCGAGAAGGCGCTGACCAACGGGGCCCCGGACCGCGACGTGCGCATCCGCCTCGGAATCTACCTCGCCGAGAGCCAGATCGATCCCGCACGCGCCATCAAGCTGCTCGAAGGCCTCCCGGTCAGTGACGTCGAGGCGCTGAACGGCCTCGGCGTGGCTTACGGCGGCGCGAGCCGGTACGCGGAAGCCATACAGGCATTCAAGAAAGTGCTGGCGCTCGATCCGACCAACGGCCTCGCGTACCAGAACCTGGCGTCGATGGTGCTCAGGCAGGCACTCGCGTCGAAGAACGACGCCGACCGGCGGAACAAGCTGCAGGAGGCCGAGCGCTACGCGCGCCAGGCGCTCGAGACCGATCCGTCGCTGCCCAAGGCCTACACCACGCTGGGCGTCGTCCTGGCGGAATCGGGACGGAAGCCTGAAGCCATCGACAGCTGGAAACGCGCAGTCGCACTCGACGGCCGCGAGTTCGATGCGCTCTACAACCTCACGATCCTGCTCGTCGAGGCGCGTCAGATGGACGAGGCGCGCGCGTATGCGAAGCAGTTCGTGTCGACGGCTCCGCCGGCGCTCTACGGGCCGGCGATCGAGCAGATGAGGAAGTTTCCAGAAACGGAGGCGCTCGATCGGGCGCTGACGCTCGTCGTCTCTGAATCAGCGGTCAATACCGCCCTTCGCCGGGTGAAGGGCAAGGGTACGTTCAAGAGAGTCTTCCCCTGACATGCGCCGGGTCGTCATCGACACCAACCTCTACATCGATTGGATCAACGCCGGCCGCACGAGGATGTGCTCATTCGGCAGGACTCGATCAAGCATATGAGCGCGGTCGTCCTGATGGAGCTGCGGGCCGGTGCACTTACTCAGCCCGACCGTCGTCTGCTCGATCGGATCGAGACCGCCTTTGACAAGGCGGGGCGAATCCTCGTGCCCACTCGCCGTGTGTTCACCGAGGCGGGTGACGCGCTTCGCCGGCTTCAAGCCACGCGAGGGTTCCGCCGTGAGGCCCCGGCGTCGATGGCTAACGACGTGCTGATCGCGCTGTCTGCCCGGTCGATCGGCGCCACAGTCGTGACCCAGAACGAGCGGCACTACCGCGCGATCCAGTCCGTCCGAGACTTCGAGTTGATCGTGGTTCAGTAAACCACACCCGGACGGTTGCGCAATGCCTCCAGAGGTCTGATTGCCAACCCGATTTCCCGCTTGACCATCCGGGCTCCCTCGCCGGCGGTCACCCTGAGACGGTAGCTGCCCGGGACCAACGTCGACAGGGGGACGTCCATCTCGATCATGCCATCCGCGCCGCGCTCTGTGCTTCCCTCTTTGCCAAGCGCCACCTCGTTCCGCTCATTCACGATTTCCAGGCGCGACGAGACGGCGTTCGTTCCATCCTTCCGGGCAAGCCAGTAGACGATACGAAGCGTGTCGGCCTGGCTGAAGACTCTGTCGAACGCCGGCCGAATCGGGAGAGGGCCCTCGGCGGCCGGCGCACCGCGTGTCGACGCCTCACCAGCCAGCCCGACCGCCAGCCCAGTAATCGCGACACCTGACTTTGGGACTGCGGGAACATCGAGCGCCAGATAGACGCTGCCTGCCGTTCCCAGCCGTGCGCTCGCGGCTGACGTTCGGGCCGCCCAACGCGTGGTAATGGTCATCTCACATGACCAGCCGTATAATATGGTCATGAGGCAGATCGCAGCAGCAAAATTCAAGGAACAATGCCTCGCTCTCCTGGACGAGGTCGACCCGGACGGCATCGTGATCACCAAGCGCGGCAAGCCGGTGGCGAAGCTCATTCCGTTCGCGACCGATTCGGCGCAGCTCATCGGGTCGCTCAAGGGCAAGCTCCGGATCAACGGCAACATCCTGTCGACGGGGAGCCGGTGGGATGCTGAACGTTGACACCCACGTGCTGCTCTACGCGGTCATGGGGGCGCTTCGGCCCCGGGAAACCGCGTTGCTGAAGGCGGAGCGCTGGAGCGTGTCCGCCATCGTGCTCTGGGAGATCGCGAAGCTGGCTCAGCTCGGTCGAATTGACCTGGATCTCGATGACCCCGAAGTGACGCGCGTGCTCGCACAGGTGCATGTCTGGCCCCTCACGCGCGACATCGCCCGCACGTGCGCCCGTCTGGATTTCAAGGGCGATCCCGCCGACCAGATCATCGGCGCCACGAGTGTCGTGCACAGCGTCCCGCTGCTCACCAGGGATCGGGCGCTGCTGAGATCGAAGGTCGTGCCGCTGGCGCGGTGACGTCGGCCCACCAAGGTAAGCTTAGAGGTTCATGGCGAAGAAACGTGCCGGGCAAAGGGGTGCCCAGGGGCCTCCACCTGCGCCGCCTGTTGCGTCCGCAGGCGCGCGCGCGCGCGTTGCCACTGTCGGCGCCGCGCTCGTCGCGATTCTCGCCCTTGGTGCATGGTGGGGGCTGCGCTCGCCGGCATTCGCGGTTGACGTCAACCCGGACCGCAACGTCCTGCTCGTGACGATCGACACGCTGCGCGCCGACGCGCTCGGGTCGTACGGCGGTCGCGCCAGCACGCCGAACCTGGATCGTCTCGCGCAGCACGGCGCGCGATTCACGTTCGCGCACTCGCACGCGGTCGTCACGCTGCCCTCGCACGCCTCGATTCTCACCGGCCGGTATCCCTACGAGCACGGCATTCGCGACAACACGGGCTATCGTCTGGCACAAACGCAGGCGACTGCGGCGACACGGCTCAAAGCCCAGGGTTTCGCGACGGGCGCGTTCATCGGCGGCTTTCCGCTCGATCGGAGGTTCGGCCTCGGCGTTGGATTCGATGTCTATGACGACAATCTGGACAACTCCCGGCTCCCAAGCGCGAGCGTGAGCGAGCGCGCCAACGAAGACGACCGCGAGCGCCGCGCCGACGCCGTCGTCGCCTCCGCGCTCGAGTGGATCGGCCGGCAGTCCGGCAAATGGTTCGTGTGGGTGCACGTCTACGATCCGCACGTCACCTACGATCCGCCCGGCGAGTGGAAGACGCGCTTTCCGGCGGATCCCTACCTCGGGGAAGTGTCGTTCACCGACTCCGCGCTCGGTGTGCTCTTCGATCGCCTCGCCGCTCAGCCACGCTCCACCCTTGCCATCGTCACGGCCGATCACGGCGAGGGGCTGGGCGACCATGGTGAGTTGACACACGGCGTGTTCGCGTACGAGTCGGTCCTGAAGGTGCCACTGATCGTGAGCGAGATCGCTGCCGGCGGTCGTGAAGCGACGCGCACCGGCGTGGTTGTCGGCACACCGGCACGGCATGTTGACCTGCTGCCGACGGTCCTGCAGGCGGTGGGAGCCGGCGCCGACGCGACCCTGCCTGGCTCGTCGCTTCGTGTTGCGATCGCCGGAAGCGGCACCGCGGATCGGCCGTCGTACTTCGAGTCCATGACCCCGACGCTCGCGCGGGGCTGGGCACCGCTGCGCGGTGTGCTCGTCGGGCGCGAGAAGCTCATCGACCTCCCAATCGCTGAACTGTACGACCTTTCTACCGACTCCGCTGAGCAGCGCAACCTGTTTGCCTCGAGGACCGACCGGACGCCCGTGATGATGAACGTCCTGAAGACGTTCAACGTAGCGCCGCCTGGCCGTCCACAGAAGGAAACGCCGGAAACGCTCGAGCGCCTGCGATCGCTCGGCTATATCGGCGGCGGATCGGCGGCCGTCCGCGAGGAGTACACGGACCGCGACGACCCCAAGCGCCTCATCGAGCTGGAGCAGACGATGACGCGGGCGGCGGATGCGTTCCGGCAGGGACGGCCGGCGGACGCGATCGAGATGTACAAGAGCGTCATCTCCAAGCGCGCCGACACCGAAGACGCGTATCGCAAGCTGGCGCTGGTCTACTGGCGCACCGGCCGCGCGGCTGACGCCGTCGCCACGCTCGAGACCGCGCTCAGAAACGGCGTGACGCAGAGCGAGGTGCGGATCAAGCTCGGTCAGTACCTCGCGGAGTCCGGGCAACCCGGCAAGGCCGTCGCGCTGCTCGCCGGGGACACGGGAGACGACCCCGACGCGCTCATCGCGCTCGGCAATGCCTACCAGCTCGCAGATCAGCCGGCGGCAGCGATCAAGACCTTCAAACGACTCCTCGACATCGATCCGAAGAACGGACTGGCCTGGGAGAACATCGGCACGTCGCAGCTGCAGACGGGTGATGTCGCGGCCGCCGAAACATCGCTGCGGCGCGCGATCGAGCTCGACAAGAGTCTCGCCGGCGCCTACACCGCGCTCGGCGTGGTGCTGGCGGGAACGAACCGCAAGAGCGAAGCGATCGACGCGTGGAAGAGCGCCGTGGCGCAAGAGGCGACGGAGCTCAACGCGCTCTACAACCTGGCGATCAACCTGGCCGCGGCGGGACGACGCGACGAGGCAAGGATTTATGGGGAGAGGTTCATCGCCGCGGCGCCACAGACGATGAAAGGCGATATCGCGGCGATAAAGAGGGCGTTGGGACACTCGACCGTCGGCGGTCGTTAGGTGTCAGGCAACCTGGCGGCTGGCAGCTCGCGGTTGGCTGCTGCTAGCCACAACGCTTCGGCCTGGCAACCGCGAGCCGCGAACCGCCAGGTTGCCCGACAACTAGCTACCGATTGTCTCATCTCATCCACGGCGTGAGCAAGACCTTCCCGCCCTTGCGTGTTTCCATCTCCGTCGACTTCACCTCCCCGCTTCCGGACCGCGTGAACGTCACCGTGTACTGCGAGAGCAGGCTGTTGGCCACGCTCTTGAGCATCGGCTCGAGCCCGGTGGCCTCGACGCCGGTCAGACGCATGCCGCCGCTTGCGCGCGTGATGACGTTCAGCACCTCCTCGCGCGCGCTGGATGAGCCGGCGGTGCCGCGAATCGAGATGGCCCACGCGGTGGCGCCGGCCTTGCGGACGTTCTCTGCTGCCTGCCTCATCGTCTTCTCGGCGCTGGTATCGCGTGAGTTGAAGTCGACCGACACGATGGCACGCCGCGGGCTCGGCTTGTCGCTGAGCTTCTTCCCCGCGTCCACCATCGCTTCAATCAGGACGGCGTCGGACTGCCGATTGAGAAACACACGTTGGACGAACTTGTCGAGCGCCGGTGCTTCCGCGGTGAAGTCGACGGCGGTGACCGACGCGCCGGCAAATTCCATGATGGCAATCTGCGCGTCGGGACTGGCGGTCTTGATGATCGAGACAAACGACGACAGCGCCCGGCGAAGGTCCTGGATGGGCGGCAGAACGACCCATCGGCGGCTGCGTCGTGTCGACGAGCAGCGTGATGAAGAGCGGCTCGGCGGCGCGCTCGGCCGAGACAACCTCGCGCGTGGCCTTGTCCTCGCGCACGACGAAATCGGCCGCCGTGAGACCCGCGACCGGCCCGCCGGCCTCGGCAACGACCGTGACGAGCGCCGTCTTTTGCTGTCGAGGGGCTGAAGCCGCCAGCGCCGCTGCCAGGGGCACCGCCAACAGGGTCGTGCAGACCAGACGAAATCGCATGCGATTCTCCCCTCTCAAGAAGGTTCAGGAGGTTCAACCTGTGTGAACCCTCTGGGTGATAGCGGTGAAAGTATAACGACCCACGCGGGGTAGTCGAGACAAAAACATCAGCAAAACCGCCGAAAAGCGCGCCGCAGAGCGAGTAGAATGCCCTTCTGGATCGGGATGCGCACCATGCGACTCGTGTTCTGCACCGTCGTCGCCACCCTCCTGCTGGTGCCCGTCCACCAGGCCTCCCTGCACGGTCAGAACCCGCCCTCCGGCTCGGGACAGCCGGCGTTTCGATCGTCGACGGCGCTCGTCGAAGTCGATGCCATCATCCTCGACCGGGAAGGCCGCTTCGCCGCCGGCCTTCGCGCCGAGGACCTCGAGATCTTCGAGGACGGCAAGCCGCAGAAGATCGAACAGTTCTACATGGTCACGCACGAGCCTGGCGGCTCGGTCATCAGCGAGCACGCCGACCAGACCGACTATCGCGCGCAGCGCGTCTTCGTGATCCTCTTCGACGAGGGACATCTCGCCAACGACTCGCTGATGCGCGTCAAGGAGGGGGCCACCGCGTTCATCCGGGACCGATTGGGACCCGATGACGTCGCCGGCGTGTTCGTGAACGGCGGCATGTACAAAGGCCGGCTGACCTCGGACAAGATACAGCTCCTCGCGGGCGTGCACGCCGTGAAGCCCGCGTTCGACAACCGTCAGGCGCTCCTCGCCACGTTCCAGCAGTTTCCACGTATCCCGGGAGAGCGGGACGCCACCAGGATCGCCGAGGGTGCGCGGGAGCTCGTCGACGACCTCGGCGTCAGGGCATGCCGGGAGGATCGGGCCGAGTGCGAGCTCAACGGCGGCCTGCAGCAGGTCGAGAACCTCATTCAGCAGAAAGCCCGCCTCTACGTGCGCCAGGCGAGGATCCTGGCCGACAGAACGGCGCAGAGCCTCCAGACCGTGGCGCGGGGCCTCAGCCGGCTCCCAGGACGGAAGACAGTCGTGTTTCTGTCCGAAGGCTTCTATCTCGAGGATTCACGTGGCGTAATCGAGGCAATCGCCGCGCAGGCGGCGCGCGGCGGGACGACGATCTATTCCATCGACGGACGAGGGCTCATCGGCGCTCCAAGCGCCACACCTGACGTCCTGACCAACACCAGGGGCCGATCGACCGCGTTCGACACCGGCGACGATGGCCCCTACATCCTCACCGCTGGCACGGGCGGCTTCATGGTGCGCAACACCGACGACATGTCGCGCGCCTTCGGCATGATCGTGCGCGACACGAGCACCTACTACGTGATCGGCTATCAGCCCGCCAACCCCACCATGGACGGCAAGTACCGCCGGATCGAAGTGAAGAGCAAGGTGTCCGGCCTCAACGTGCGCGCGAGAAAAAGGTACGCCGCGGTCGCGCTCCCGCCGCAGGAGAGCCTGATGGGGGGAGGGCGATAAAAACGCGCTCAGGGCTCAGGGTTCAAGGCTCAGGGTTCAAGGTTCAGAAGAGCATTCTGTCATCAAAGCATTGCCGCTCGATTGGCCTGAGAGCTCTTGCCTGAGCCCTGAACCCTGAACCCTGAGCCGGTCACCACCACGGCTTTTCTCCACCCAATACACCCGAATCGACCCGCCAATGTCGGCAGCCGGCTCGCGGTCGCGCAGCGGCTTGTAGAAATCACGATCGCGCTCGGCGAACGGGACGCCGTCGAGCAGCGTCACGCTGACGGCCACGTACCCGGGGAGCCTCGGCGGCCGCATCATCGACGGCGTCACGCCGGGAATCGTCGTTCCTCCCATGTAGGTGCACTCGATCCCGTAGTACGACGGATCGGCGACGCCGAAGTAGGCGAGGTTGATGTGCGCCACGCGGTTGCGATCCATCCAGTTCTTGAGGGGCTTGAGGTCCTGGCCCCAGTCGACGTTCGAATCGGCGAGGTAGCGGAAACCGTTCGACGGCCCGCCCACAGCGCGATTGAAGAACGCCAGGTTGTTCGGGTAGACGCTCGCGAACTCCAGAAGTGCGATCACCAGGAGCGCGGCGACGATCTTCGGGCCGTTCTTGTGCTTCCCGTCGAAGAGCGCGGTGGCGCCCAGGGTCCCTATCACGATCACGAACGGATAGATCGGAAGGATGTGCCGCAGTCCAATGTTCAGCGTCGACGTCATCGCGACGCCAGAAAACAGAACGATTGGCACCACGACGAACGCCTCTCCTTCCAGTGAGAAGAGGCGGCCGCGCCCCACGATCGAGACGAGGCCGATTGAGAAGAGCGCAAGAAGCGCCAACGGTGTCTTGATCAGAAAGGCGATCGGGAAGTAGTACCACCAGCCGAAGTTGCTGTAGCTGCCCGCCAGAAACGACGGCCGGCCCTGCACCAGCCCCTGGCCGTGCAGGAACCCCTCGCTGAACGCATTCGGCAACAAGTGATGGCCATCAATCCAGCCGACGAGCGCGGCAAACGTTGGAACGGCCTGCTGTGCAGCCGGAGAATTGTGGAGCGCAAAGAGCCAGCCGGGCGTCGAGCTCGGAGCGTAGCGAAATCCGTAGGCGGCCCAGACGCCGAGCCACGTGGCGACTGCGAGCAGCGCGACGACGCCAGCCACGCCGGCGGCCGACGGCGTTCCGCGACGCCAGGCAAGCATCACCAGCAGCACGAGGATCACCGGACCGAGAATCGCCGCGGAAAACTTGCTGAGCATCGCGAGGACAAAACAGAGCACCAATCCAGCGATGTTCCACGGCGTCATCTGTCGTGAAGTGCGCCACAGGAAGTAGATCGCGCCGAAGATGAAGCAGGTCACGCCGAGGTCCGTCGTGACGAGCGACGAATGCGCGGCGATGTTCGGCTCAATCGTGTAGAGCCCGAGCGCGACAACGGCCGAGCGGAATCCGAGCCACTCCACCACCCAGCTGAAGAGCAGAAAGCCGAGCACAACGCCGAGCAGCACGTTCATGAACCGCGCCCGGTAGAGCAGCACGTCCGCGCGCATGGATCCGCGCGGGGCTGGGTTTTCCTTGTAGAGAAAGCGATGACCGATCTCGAACGGTCCCTGAAACGCGACCATGTCCGGCCTGGCCGCATCGAGGTCTTTCGTCTCGAACGACACACCCGCCATCGTCAGAAGCGGAAGCGCCGCCCACAGGCGGGTCAGCGGAGGATGCTCGATTGCGGGGCGGTAGTCGCCGGACGTGAGCGCTGCGTAACCGGCCGCCAGGCTGCCCGGCTCATCAAACGTGGCGGCCGTTCGCGCGTAGCTCGCGACCTGAAGCGCAACGAACGCGACAGTGAACGCGCTGAGCACGAGCGCGACGATGGCCCGGCTGGGCCGAGCCACGGTAAGGGCCGGCTGGCGCTCCGGAGCCGTTCGACTGGGTTTCGCACTCGGCTTCCTTTTCATGCTCCGGCCGAAGAGTACAGCAATCCTGGCGCGGATTGCGGATCACACGGGACGCGGATCACGCGGATCACGGTCTCACGGGACGCGGATCTCGCGGATCGCTGAATCGGGACCGCCGTCGTGAGCCGACCTCAAAAAAAAGGACCCGGGGGTGAGCCCGGGTCCCTTTCAACCTGAGATCCGCGTGATCCGCGTCCCGTCCAGTCGGTAATCCGCGTAATCCGCGTCCCGTGTATTCGACTCCGTAATCCGCGTCCCGTGCTGTTCCCTGACGATCCGCGATCCGCCTGCTAGAACACCAGCTGCGTGCCGATACGGAAGACGCGCGGCGACACGATCGTGCTGGGCTGCGTGAAGCCAGCCAGGCTCTTGTTGCCGCTGACGTAAGCCGTGATCGTGTTGATGTTGAAGATGTTGAACCCGTCCAGGATCAGCTTGATGCGCTGACGGCCTCCGTTGAACTGGAAGACCTTCTGCACCCCGATGTCGAGCAGCTTGATCGGGTCGAAGCGCTGCTCGTCCCGCGACGTGAACTCCAGCGTGCCGTAGTTGATGGTCCCGCTGGTGCCACCGTAGACCTGTCCAGGTCCGTTGATGGTCAGGGTTCGAGTCGCGCCGTCGTACATGTTCAGGTTGCCGGACGCGATGATGTCCCACGGGAAGGTGTAGCTGCCCTGCAGCTTGTAAATCCACGGCTCGATCGTGCTGACGCCTTCCTGGAACGGCCGGTTGGTCGGGTTGATGAACGTCGCCGACCCGTCCGGGAAGTATTGGGGGTTGACCTGCAGCGTCAGGGCCGTCTGCATCTGCCAGCGGTTGCTGAACCGCTTCGTCGCCGTGATATCGACGCCGTGGTAGACCTGATAGTTGGGATTGGTCATCAGGATCGTGCCGACGCCAGACGGCCGGGTGCACCCGTCGCAGATGGTGTAGTACGGCGCGGTCTGCCCCGTCACCGGATCGGTAAAGGTCTGCGGCCCGGTGTAGATCTGCGAGAGCGGGTATCCCGCCGCGCCGGGCTGGTAACCCTGGGTGTAGGTGGCCGTGCCATGGTCGTACTTGCGATAGATGTAGTCGACGCCTATCGCCAGGTTCGAAATGAGCTCGTGCTGGACGCCGACGATGGCCTCACGCGTCCGGCCGAGCTCCGCGCTCGGATCGACGTTGTTGCCGACCGGCACCAGCACACCGTTTCTGAACTGCGAGCTCGCCGCAGAGGTCGGCGTCCCGATGAGCTCGTTGGCCTGGACGAGGCCGTCGCGATTGGCATCGGTCCAGCACCCCGAATTGGCCGCTGTGCTGCACGCTCCGCTTGTCTGGTTCGGACCCCACGTCAACGCTGGCTGGACGAACAAGCCTCCCAGGTTGTTGGCCAGCGTGATCCTCGTGTCGTAGAAGTACGACCAGGTGGCCTTGACCGAGGTCTTGCCGTTGCCCGTCAGGTCGTAGGTGGCCGACAGACGCGGCGACCAGTTGCTGAAGGACTGGAGCTTCTTCCCGGTAATGGTGTCGGTCTCGGTCGCGTCTTCGCACTGCGCCGGCAGCAGGTCCGGACGAATCACGTTCTCCGGGACGCAGCCGCCCAGATAGGTGGAGTACTGCCAGTCGTAGCGGACGCCGCCGTTGAAGCGCCAGCGGCCCTTCGAGAACGAATCCTGGATGTACCCGTTGTAGGTCCACCAGTTGTTGTTGCGGAGCTGATCGCGGTACAGAACCGCCTGATAGGGCACGAGCCCGGCGGCCGATCCGACCGCGACGGTATCGCCGTTCCCGCAGTTGGCGTTGCTGTTCCCGACACACTGCTGGTGGGCGCGCGCGCCGCCGCTGTAGTGCGAGAACGTCATGATCGGGTTCCTGCGCCAGCCCATGCCGAACTTCAGGCTGTGGTCTCCACCGAGGACGTTCGACAGCAGGTACGTGCCGTCGGTCTTGACTTCCCAGGACTTCCGCACGGTCTGATACGTGCTCGTCTTTGCCCGGGTGTTGAAGCCCGTCGTGCGGTTGGTCAACGACTGGATGTTCCACATGCAGTCGCCGCTGAGCTCACGGCCGCCGGTCTGGTAGCTGGACGCGGTGCTCGTTCCGAGATAGCGGCTCTGGAGGCAGTCGTCCTGCGGCGGCACGTCCTGATAGTCCAGGAAGAATCCGCCACCGACGTAGGTGAACATGTTGTTGAAGACCAGCTTGTCGTTGGCGATCAACGTGTGCGTGATGGAATGCGTCGGCAGCGGGAGGTTCCACGGCGCGTCGCTCGTCTGCTGCGAGGTCGTTTCAGCGGCGTTGGTCGCGCTCGCGTCGCGGCGGTTCCGGTATTTGTTGTCGCTCTGGAACAGGTACTGGATCTTGTTCGCCGAGTTGAGCTGATAGTTGATCTTCCACAGCAGGTTCTTGATCTTCGTCCGGTCGTTGTTGAGGCAGCCCGACACCTGATCGAGGTTGTCGTAGGTGATCTGGCCGGCAAGGTTGCGCGCTTTCTGCGCAGCCACCAGGTCGGAGCAGAACTGGCCCTTGCTGGCGTCGAAGAAGTTCACGACGCCGACGTTGATGTCCTGATAGTCCATCGAGCCCCAGAACCAGAGCTTGTCCTTCATGATCGGCCCGCCGTATTCGGCCGAGTAGACGGCGATCTTCTGGATGGGCGCGCCCGACAGGAAGCCGTTCGCGCCGGCGTTGAACAGTTCCTGCGTGACGTTGCTCGCCTGCATCTTGTCGTTCTCGAAGGTGGCCATCACCGTGCCCTTGAACACGTTGCTGCCGCTCTTGGTCACGAGGTTGATGGCCAGGCCGCTCGACTGCACGGAGACGTCGCCGCCGCCGTTGCTCACCTGAATCTGCTCGAGCGAATCGAAGTTGAAGTAGCTCGGGGAGGAGTTCGACGAGAGGTCCGTGATCGACCCGCCCTCGAGGTTCCACTGGACGTTGGCCGCCGTGCCCCGCGAGTTGAGGCCGACCTGCTGACCCGAGGTGGACCCGCCGACGTTCAGGCCGGCCCGGACGCCGGGCGTCATGCCGATGATCTGCCACGGGTCGCGCGCCGAGGGGATCTTCTCGAGCACGTCAGCACGTGAAGATCGACCCGGTCGTCGTCTTCTTCAGGTCGACGATGGGCGAGGCGCCCGAGACGGTGACTTCTTCGGTGAGCGCGCCGAGCTCGAGCTTCGCGTCGATGCCGGCGTTGAAGCCGGTCTCGATCACGACGTCGGGACGAGTGACTTTCTTGAAGCCGCTCATCTCGAACGTGACGGTGAACTTGCCGATGGGCACGCTCGGAAACTGGAACGCGCCGGTGGCGGTGGTCACGGCCACGAGCGGCTGCTGCAGCGACGGACCCGCAACGGTAACGGTGACGCCCGGCAGTACGGCGCCGGATTCGTCGGTCACCTTTCCGAAGATTGAGCCTGTTGCCTGGGCACTGGCCGACACGGCCCAGAGCGTGAGAATACCTGCCAGAAGCAGGCTCCCGCGGAAGCCACGCATCATCATCCCCCCCTCTCCCTGAAGACGACAAAAACGGCGACGATCTGTCTTGCGATACCCGGCCGGGCGGCCGGGGCAACCGAGCTGACCGCACACGTCAGCACTCCCCCGCACAGAGGATTGCGGAATCCTACTGCCGGGTATGCTAGGGGTCAAGAAACATTAAAGTGCAATAGGACGACAAAAATGTGGGCCGAAAGGACAGAAAAGTAGGATGGCCAGGCCGCAGGCGCCGGAGAAGACGCCATTTTCGCGCATCCTGCTCCTCGGGGGCGTCGTCTTTGCTCTCAAGCTCCTGGTCGTGTTCCAGCTGAAGGATCACCCGCTCCTCCAGCCCGAGGTGGGCCTGGACACCACGGCGTACGCGGAATTGGCCCGGAAAGTCCTCGCCGGGGACGTGGCGCTCGGTCCCGGGCTCTACTTCGTGTCGCCGCTCTACATCTATTTCCTCGCGGCCGGACTTGCCGTTACCGACTCCTTTACCGCGGTGCGCGTCCTCCAGGTTCTCCTGGGCACCGTGTCGGTCGGGTTCGTTTTTCTCTCGGCGAGGGACTGGTTCGGCGAGCGGCCCGCCTGGGTCGCCGCGGGGCTCGCCGCGCTCACCGGGCTCTTCACGTTCTACGAAACGCTGATCCTGCAGGCCGCAGTCGACGCGTTCCTGACGTCGGCAGCCCTGCTGTGCGTGACGCGCGGCCTTTGTGGCGTGCACGAAACCAGGTCCGTCGAGCCGGATGTCTGGTGGGGGACAGCCGGGATCGTCTTCGCGCTCGCGCTGATGAACCGACCCAACATGGCGTTCGGGATGGCCGGCATCGCGGCGGCGCTGCTCGTCATGCGTCGCTTCCGCCCGCTGGCGGTTCTCGTTGCCGCGCTCCTCATCGGTACGACGCCCATTGCGATACGCAACGCCGTCGTCTCGCAGCGATGGTCCCTGTCGTCTGCGTTCGCCTCTTCGCACGGTGGCCTGAACTTCTACATCGGCAACGGGGAGGGGGCGACCGGCTTCTACCGTCAGGTCCCCGGGATCACTCCCAACATCAAGGGACAGTCGGAGGACGCGCGCCGCGTCGCCGAGAAGGCCCTGGGACGGACGCTCGACGATGCCGAGACGTCGCGCTATTTCTTCGATCTGGCCAGATCGTGGATCGTCGAGCATCCGGCTGCCGCCGCCGGCCTCTTCGCGCGCAAGCTTGGCTACACGTTCAGCGCGCACCACATCGCGCTGCCGCACAGCTATCCGTTCTACGCCTACGACGTCGGCACGATGCTGCGCTTCTACGCCATCGGGCCGTGGCTCCTCATCCCCCTCGGCCTCGTCGGATTGGCGTGCTTCGCGCCGCCGGCGCCTCGCCGGCGCGACTATCTGGTCTGGGTGTCGTTCGTACCGGGCTATGCGATTGGCGTCGCGGCGTTCTTCATCGCCGAACGCTATCGGCTGCCCCTGCTCGTCCCGCTGTGCATCGGCTCGGGCGCCGCGATCGACGGCGCCCTGCGCGCGTTCGGCTCGCGGCGCGCGGCGGCCCTTGCCGTGCCTGGAGTGGCCTTCGCGATCCTGTTCGTGCTGTCGAACTGGCGGCTCGCGCTGCACGACGGCCGATGGGAAGAAGGGCTGCGGCTGGCCGAGCATCTCGTGACGATCGGCAGATACGACGAGGCCGAGCAGTGGGTCACGACGCTCGAAGCTAGTGCGCCGCGGCGCGGCGTGGCGGAGTACGGCGTCGGCGTGCAGCTGCTTGCCGCGAAGCAGGACGCGCGCGCGCGGCCGCACCTCCGGCGCGCCTGGGAGGCTGGTTATTCACAGGGTGGCTACGACCTCGCCGTCGCCCTGCAACAGGCCGGCGATCTTCCGGCGGCGGCGCGCGTGATTCACGACATCCGGCTGAGCGATCGCGATGACGTCGAGCAGTGGCTGAGAGTCGGGCGTCTGGCGATGCAGGTGAAAGCGCCGGCGGAGGCCGAACGTTTCTTCCGTCAGGCGGTGGCGATGGCGCCCAATCAGGCAGGAGCCCGGGTGCAGTATGGCCTCAACCTGCTGGTCCTCGATCGGTGTGACGCGGCCATCCCCGAGCTGGCCGAGGCCGCTCGTCTCGATCCGAAGGACCCCGAGCCGCTGGCGCATCTTGCGTACTGCGAGATCAAGCTGGGACGCGGACCGGATGCTCGAGCCCACGCGCAGGCTGCACTCGCGCTGGATCCGGACCATGTGCTCGCGCGCCAGGTGATTGGCGCAATTCGGTAGAAAGGTCGCATGGGGAGGGGACGGAGGCAACGGGTTCAACACGAAGGACCGAAGCGAACGAAGACGAACGGAGAAGACAGCCGCTCCGCCGATCGCATCGCGGTGAGGCTGCTCGTGCCGCGCGGAGCGCGGCAGGATGGGTGGGACGGACGGCGGATCGCAAGCCCGGTCTGATCGCGCGGGGCTTGCGATCCGCCGTTCGTCCCACCCATCCGCACGCGCAGCAGCCGCTGTCCTCACGTGCGAAGTGCAACTGCCGCGCCGCAGCGAACTGCAGGCCATGCGAAGACAAGGCACCCAGACATCGCAGAAACTGCAGGGACTGGAAGCGGCGACAGTGGCCGTTTCTTCTTCGTTCGTCTCCGTTTGCTTCGTTTCTCCGTGTTGAACCCGTTGCCTTCGTCCCCTCCAACCCTCTTCCTGCTCACCGCCAGCCCTGACGGTGCGGCTCCCAGTGAGTTGAGCGGTGGGCGAGCACGCGGTCCGGCCGTTCGAAGACCTTCACCAGGACCACGCCCGCGATGAACCCGCCGACGTGCGCCCAGAACGCGACGCCGCCGCCCGGCTCGGCGCCGATCTTGACGAAGCCGCCGAAGATCTGCAGCACGGCCCAGTAGATGAGCATCACCCACGCCGGTAGCGCGACGGTCGTGAAGATGAACCCGAGCGGCAGCAATGTGAACACGCGGACCCTCGGGAAGAGGACGAGATACGCCCCCATCACGCCGCTGATCGCGCCCGACGCGCCGACCATCGGGATCGCCGAACCCGGTTCGGCGACGACCTGCAGCAGCGCGGCCGCCAGGCCGCTCAAGAGGTAGAACACGACGAAGCGCGGGCGCGACATCGCATCCTCGACGTTGTTCCCGAAGAGCCAGAGAAACCACATGTTCCCGAGCAGGTGCATCCACGAGCCGTGGAGGAACATGGACGTGAGGACGTTGAGCGGCTGACGGCCTGGATCGGTGAGGCACACGAGGCCATCACCCATGGGAAACCCCGCGCCGGGCTGCAGCGCGCCGGTCAGCTCACCGGGAATGAGGCCGAGATTGCAGACCGATGTCGCGAGCGGCAGCGACGACCCCGCGCCCTGAATCAGGATCCAGACCAGCACGTTGATGGCCACGAGCACCATCGTCACGTAGGCCGGCCGCTGCGTCTCGTTCTCGTCGTGGTAGGGAAACATCTCAGTCGCCAGTCGGCAGTCGTTAGTCGTCAGTCACAGTCGTCAGTCACGGTCGTCAGTCACGGTCGTCAGTCGACGGTCGCAGCTGGCGATCGCCGCAGTTGGTGGTTGCCAGTTCGCCTGCGCCGAAAGGAACGACAGAACTAGGCTACACCGTCGGAGGACAGGCGTGAAGGACAAGGGATAGAATCTCGCGCACACGCGATGTCTCAATCGGCGACCGTCACACACGCAGGCCCAGTTTCTGGCGCGCGGCTCAACGCCCGGATGGCCGCGCGGTCACCGCACGAGCATCACCGCGCATCCACGCCGCTCGAGCTCCTCTTCGACCTCGTCTTCGTCGTCGCCATCGCCCAGGCGGCGAGCGGGCTGCATCATGCGGTCGGAGAAGCGCACGCACTGCAAGGGCTCGTCGGTTTCCTGATGGTCTTCTTCGCCATCTGGTGGGCGTGGATGAACTTCACGTGGTTCGCCTCGGCCTACGACTGCGACGATGTGCCCTACCGGCTTGCGGTATTCGTGCAGATCACCGGTGCGCTCATCCTGGCGGCGGGCGTGCCGGCGATGTTCGAGAGCCGCGTGCCCAATCTCGCGGTGATCACCGGCTACGTCGTGATGCGCGCGGCCATGGTCGCACAGTGGTTGCGGGCTGCGGCCTCCGACCCCGGCCGCCGCGTCACCGCGCGGCGCTACGCGCTCGGCATCACGGTCCTTCAGGTCGCGTGGGTCGGCATGCTCTGGATGCCCGGCCTGTGGGGGCCGGGGTTCGTCACGCTGGCGGCGCTCGAGCTGGCGGTGCCGGTATGGGCCGAACGGGCCGAGCCGACCACGTGGCACCCCCAGCACATCGCCGAACGGTACGGACTCCTGACGCTCATCGTGCTTGGCGAGTCGATCCTCTCGGCGACCGTTGCGATCCAGTCAGCCCTCGCCTCGGGCGAGGCGCTCCCCGCGCTCCTGCCGATCATCATCGGCGGGTTGCTGATCGTCTTCTCGATGTGGTGGGCGTACTTCGATCGTCCGGTGCACGATCTCCTGACCAGTCTCGTCAAGGCGGTCGTGTGGGGCTACGGACACTATCTCGTCTTTGCCGCCGCGGCTGCGGTGGGAGCAGGCCTCGCCGTCAACGTCGATCAGGTAGGCCATCACACGAAGATCAGCGCCGCTGCCGCCGGCGCGGCCGTCGCGATCCCTGTCGCGGTCTTCCTGGTCTGCCTCTGGGTTCTCCACGACCGGCCGGAGTACCGTCGGACCCGATCGTTTGGCCCGATTGCCGCCGTGCTCGTGCTGCTGACGCCGCTCACCGGGTACGCCGTGTTCCTGACGGGCGGGATTCTGGCCTCGCTCATCGCCATCAAGCTCGTGCTGAAGCGCGAGGCCAGCTGATCGCCGCAACGAGGTGTCGCTCATGATCTCCAGGCTCGTTCGTCGGACGCACATGTACCTCGCGCTGTTCCTTTTTCCGTGGGTCCTCATGTACGCCCTGAGCACGCTCGTCATGAACCATCGCGCGCTCTTCGTCGGCGCCTATGGCGAGGGGCCGATACCGTTCGTCGAGGAGCGAAGGCTCGTCTACGACAGCGTCTTCCCCGAGAACGCCGAGCTCAGGACGATCTCGAAGCAGATCCTGATGTCGGTCGGGCTCGATGGCGCCCACGGCGTGTCGCGGCGCAAGGACGGAACGATCGCCATCAACCGAAACGACCTCGTCACTCCACGCCGCCTCACCTACTCTCCGGCCGATCGCACGCTCGTCATCGAGCGGATGCAACCCCGGCCCAATGCGTTTCTGGAACGGTTCCACCGGCGGCGAGGCTACGCCACGGGCTACGGGCTCGATACGGTGTGGGCGATCTCCGTCGACCTCTTCATCGTCGCGATGGTGTTCTGGGTGCTGTCGGGGCTCTGGATGTGGTGGGAGATGAAGGTGACGCGGCGGCTTGGACTCACGTCGCTCGCTCGGTGGAGTTGCGGTATTCGCGCTCTACCTCCTGACCTTGTGAAGGGGGCGCCATGACGTATTCGCACCTCAATCGCCGGCTTCACCTGTATCTGGGAATGGCGCTGCTGCCCTGGTTCTTCATGTACGGCATCTCGTCGGTGCCCTTTGCGCACAATCAGTTCTTCGATCAGCGCGACGCCGCGAAGGGACTCCCGCTCTGGACGCTCCGCGCCGAGCGCACGCTCGACGCGCCCGTCCCCCAGGGCGCCGCGGGCCTGCGTGCGTTCGGGGCGACGCTGCTCAAGGACGCGGGCGTCGATGCCATCAGCTACGGCGCCTACGTCCAGAGTCCGACGCAAATCAACGTTTACGCATACTCGTTCTGGAAGTCGACGCAGCTCAAGTACTTCATCGATCAGAAGAAGCTCACCGTCGAAGACCGGCGCTTCCGCTGGGATCACTTCCTGACCGGCATGCACGCCCGCGGCGGCTTCGATCAGGAAGGCCTGCTGCAGCTCTCGTGGAGCGTCGTCGTCGACATCGTGTGCGTGTCGATGAT
Organism: uncultured Acidobacteriota bacterium; assembly: GCA_963776315.1. Classification (GTDB taxonomy): domain Bacteria; phylum Acidobacteriota; class Vicinamibacteria; order Vicinamibacterales; family 2-12-FULL-66-21; genus DATBJJ01. The sequence continues at coordinate 84,938 of CAVZMJ010000010.1, read as the reverse complement.
CGTGTGGATCGCGTCCGGCCTCTTCATGTGGTGGGAGCTTCCGGGCCAGCGTCGTTGGGGATGGGTGGCGATCCTCGGCGGCACAGTCTCCTTCCTGTTCTTCACGCTGCGTCTGTGAGCGGGTTCGCGCAGTTCCCTCGCGGCGTACCGCGCCTCGCCCTCGGCTGCATGCGCCTGTCGACGGAGCGCGAGCGTGACGACGAACGGGCGTTGGCAGTGCTCCATGCCGCGTTCGACGCAGGTATCACGCTCCTTGATACGGCCGACGCCTATTGCTGGGATTCTGACGACGTCGGGCACAACGAGCGGCTCATTGCTCACGCCGTTGCGACCTGGGATGGGGACCGATCCGCGCATTCGCGTCGCGACCAAGGGCGGCCTCACGCGTCCGCAAGGCGCCTGGGTGCCGGACGGACGCGCGCGGCACCTGACCGCCGCGTGCGAAGCCAGCCGCCGCGCGCTCGGCGTCGAGCGCATTCACCTCTACCAGCTCCATGCGCCTGACCCGCGTGTGCCCCTGGCGACCAGCGTGCGCGCGCTCGACGCGTTGAAGCGCGACGGACACATCGAGTCGATCGGTTTGTGCAACGTGAACGTCGGACAGATCGAGGAGGCCATCCGCATCACGGATATCGCTGCTGTCCAGGTTGAACTGAGCGTCTGGAAGGACGACAGCATCCTGAACGGCGTCGTCGCCTGGTGCGTCACGCATCGCATTCCACTGCTCGCCTACCGTCCGCTCGGCGGCGCGAAGCGGGCGCACCGGCCGGCCGCCGATCCCGCGCTCGCCAAGGTTGCTGCCAGGCACGAGGCCAGCGCCTGCGAGGTCGCGCTGGCGTGGCTGATGGATCTCTCGGATCTCATCGTGCCGGTCGTGGGAGCCACGCGAATCGACACCGTGCAGTCGATCGCTCGGGCCGCTGCCATCGTCCTCGACGATGACGACCGCGCGCGGCTCGACGAGCGCTTCCCAGCGGGCCGGGCGGTCCGGCGGCGCAAGGGATCTCCGTCGGCGACGGTCACGCCCGCCCGCGAAGGAGACGTCGTGCTCATCATGGGCCTTCCGGGCGCCGGCAAGAGCACCGCGGCCGAGTCCTTCGTCGCTCGGGGCTACGCGCGCGTGAACCGCGACACTGCTGGCGGCTCGCTCTCCGATCTCCTGCCCGAGCTCGACCGATTGCTTGCATCCGGCGCGTCGCGCATCGTCCTCGACAACACCTACGTCACGCGTCAGTCGCGCGCTCGCGTGATTGCCACCGCGTCGGCCCGGGGCCTGCCCGTGCGGTGCCTGTCGATCGACACAAGCCTCGAGGATGCCCAGATCAACGCCGTCCGGCGGATGGTCTCGAAGCACGGACACCTGCCGGGCCCGGAAGAGATTCGCGCCGGCGTCGAAGCGCGACGTCACGCTCTTCGGCCCTGCCGTGCAGTTCCGCTATCAGCGCGAGCTCGAGCCTCCTCATCCGTCCGAGGGGTTCTCCGCGATCGACGTCGTGCCTTTCGAGCGACGGCGGGACGCATCGCACGTCAACAAGGCGTTGATCCTCTGGTGCGACGGCGTGCTGCGCCGCAGCCGTTCTGGCGCGCGCACGCCGATGTCGGCCGACGATGTCGAAGTGCTGCCGGAACGAAGCAGTGTGTTGCGTCGATATGACGATGATGGCTGGCGTCTGCTCGCGCTCTCCTGGCAGCCCGAGATCGCGGACGAGACGATGACCGTCGAGGCGGTCGAGGCCGCGTTCTCGCGCACGCAGGAGCTTCTTGGCGTGGCGATCGAATTCGCGTACTGCCCACACCCGGCGGGACCGCCGATCTGCTGGTGTCGAAAGCCTCTGCCTGGCCTCGGCGTGGTCTTCATCGACCGCCACCGGCTCGATCCCGCCGCAGTGCATCTACGTCGGCGCGGGGACCCAGGATCCCGGCTTCGCCCGACGCCTCGGGTTTGCGTATCGCAGCGCCGACGACTTCTTCCGCCGTCGCCAAGGCTTCCGCCTTCGCCGAGGCTCCGGCGGACCGCCGTAACTTTAGCTGAGGCTGGTTGGCGGACCGCCGTAGCTTTAGCGAAGGCTGGTCGGTCCCGCAAAGTAGGCGCCGAGCACGCACTTTGACTTGGACGACTCACCGCGTACGATCAGAAATGATGACGTTGACACAGCGGATCGGCACTCTCCAGGCGGCGATGACGGCCATTGGTCTGACCGTCGCCTGCGGCGGCGGGACGACGAAGGAGACACAGGCGGCTTCGCCTGCGGCCGAATCGCCGGTTGCCGTCACTGAAAAGTGGCGCGCAAAGCACGAGACGGACTATCGCCGCGACTGGGTCACTATCGCGGGCCTGCACCCGCTCAAGCCGGGAGCCAACACCGCCGGAAGTGCCGTCAGCAACAACATCGTGCTGCCGGCGTCGGTAGCCGCCGTGGTGGGCCGCTTCGTCCGCCAGGACGCGATCGTCCGGTTCGAGCCGGCGGCTGACGCGAAGGTACTCTTGAACGGCCAGCCTGTCACCGCACCTATCGACCTGCGTGATGACCGCGCGCCAAAGGCTGACGAGCTGGTCGTTGGAGACGTCCGTCTGGTCGTTCACGTCAGCGGCGATACGAGGTCGCTTCGCGTCAAGGATCCGAACGGATCGCTCGCGAAGGGTTTCCTCGGCTTCACGTGGTTCCCGATCGATCTCCAGTACCGCGTGGTTGGACGCTTCATCAAGGACCCGCAGCCGCAGCAAATCAAGGTCCTGAACACGTTCGGCGAGGTCGATGAGTACAACAGCGAGGGTCTCGTCGAGTTCAACCTGCTCGGTCAGACCCTGCGGCTCCGGCCGTTCACGACGCGGCCGAAGCGCTTCTATTTCGTGTTCAGGGACACGTCGAGCGGGCAGGAGACCTACGAAGCCGCTCGCTTCCTCTATGCTGACCTGCTCGACGATGGGACGGTGGTGCTGGACTTCAACCAGGCCTACAACCCGCCGTGCGCGTTCAATCCGTACACCACCTGTCCAATCCCGGTTCGCGAGAACCGCCTGCCGATCAAGGTCCTCGCCGGCGAAAAGGCGTATCCCGTCCACGTCCCATTCGGCGGCGAGGCGAAGCGATAGGGGTCGGAGGCTGGGGTCGGGCCAGGGTCGGAGCGAGGGTCAGACCCCGGTCAGACCAGCATCCGACTCCATCGGTCAGCTTCGCAGCGGGACGAGCTCGCGGAGTTTGTCCTCCCTGAGGAAGAGTGCTGCCCAGATCAGAAGCGCCACGTAGACCGGGAACAAGACGTGGCTGGCAAGCGGGCTGCCGACGCGCACGTGCGTCGCCACGGCGCCGCCGAGGTAACCCGTCAGCAGGATGGCACCCAGGATCGACGTTCGCGGGACGAGCAGAACGACAAGGCAGGCGGTCTCCAGGATTCCGACAGCAAGCGCCAGGCTCCCGGGATAGCCGAGCTCGTGGAACGAGTCCATGACGGGTGTGATTCGCAACAGCTTGATCACGGAGTCGAAAATCAGGAATAACACCGGCACGGCAAGCAGGATGCGGCCCGCCCACACGCGCGTCTTCGACTCGTGGGTATGACTCGGAGTTCTCATGAGGGTTCTCCTTGGCAGCCACCTACTCGGGTGGACCGAATTCCGACAGCTGGCGAATCTCGCATTCTCCTTCCCATTTCCCGCCGAGCGCCTGCTTGTGGAGCATCATGAACTGCGAGCCGCCGATCAGCTCTTTCGTCTCGGTGAAAGGCCCGTCGATCACGGTCAGCTTCCCGTCTGACAGCCGGACGCGCGCGCCCTTCGAGCTCGGCAGGAGCCCTTCGGTCGCGAGGACAACGCCCTTCTTGATCATTTCCTGCGTGTACTTGCCCGATCGCGGCCAGGAGCTTGGGATCCGGCGGAACGCCGGCCTCGTAGTCTTTGTTGGCCTTGATCATCATGATGAATCGCATCGTCTTGTCTCCCAATTGGGTTGGTCGTCCGGTCGCTAGCGGCCGGTGTTGAATGCTGCCCTCCATAGTCACGTCGAACGAGCCGGCGCGAGATCGACAAGGGGCGGAGGCCGAGGCGGGGACCGGGGTCAGACGGGGGTCAGACGGGGGTCGGACCGGGGTCAGACCATGCGGGAAGATGAGCTGACGCGCCGCTGGTCATTTCGCGACTGGTCGTTCGACGCACGAGGTTGCAACCTCTGCAATCTCTTCGGCCGATCGTCGTAGCGGTAACTGCACTGCTCAGTCGTCGCCAACGCAGAATGACCCCGTAATCATTGTGTTTCTAGAGACGGCCCGCTTCGTGGATCCTGGGATCACATGTCACGTCCAAAACGGATCCAGATCCCATGGTTGATTCGGCACGTCATGGCGCGGGGAAACGGGCGCATGTCCATCTTCCTGGACGACGCGGACTACAGACAGTTCGTTTACCTGCTCGGCGAGGTCGTCGAAGACCACGGCATTGAGTGCGTGAACTACTGCGTTATGCCCAACCACTACCATGCAACTCTCTGCCCCTCCAGGCCGAACTTGTCGGAGGGGCTTCGCCAATTGAACAGTCGATATGCCCAGTGGTGGAACAAGCGCCACGAGCGAGTCGGCCACGTCTTTCAGGGACGCTTCAAGGACCAGATCGTTCAACAGGAGGGTTATCTTTTGGCGCTGTGTCGGTACGTCGCGATGAATCCTGTTCGAGCGGGGCTCGCAGAGCGTCCTGAAGATTGGGAGTGGAGTAGCTATGCGGCCACGGTCGGCACGCGACCGGCGCCGTCATTTGTCGCTGTCGATTCCGTCCTGCGCCAATTCGGCGCCGGCGACCGCAGCCAACTTCAGGCGCGATTCGTGGAACACGTGCTCGGAAGGTCCCTTGAAGAGGTCCACTTCGAGGATCGCATCCGTTCGAACGAACGGGTACTCGGCGATGCGACGTTCAAGCTCTCTGTGCGCAATGACTTCGCACCGGAAGGCGGCGGCCAGGAAACATCAAGGGTTCTTGAGAAGGTCAGCGTCGCCGGTTGCTGACCGCGCTGGTTCTCAGTCACGCACATTTCCGAGGGGCGGCAGTCGAACGGTCGGGCCCTGGTCTGACCCTGGTCTGACCCCGGTCTGACCCCCCAATTGCGACAGTGCCGCGCACTGGGATATCGTTCGACACGACCGCGCCACTATTCACAACCAGGCTGTTCCCCATGCCCATCGAGGACGACATGCCGGCAGATCGACGGACGTTCGTGAAGACCCTTGGCGCCGCCACGCTGGCGCTCGGCGCGACGCCTGAAGCCGCGAGCTCGTCGGCCGCGCAGAAACCGGCCGCGAAAGCCGGCGTTCATGGAGATGTCCGGTTCGGGGTCGACATGTACAGCCTCGGCGCGCAGAACTGGACGCCGTTCCAGCAGCTGGATTTCGCCGCCAGGTGGAACGTCAAGGTCGTGCACTTCAGCGAGATCCGGTTCCTCGGCAACCTCGAGCCGGACAACCTGCGCAAGGTGCGCGCCTACGCCGACAACCTGGGGCTCGATCTCGAAATCGGCATGCGGTCGATCTGCCCGACCTCGGCGATGTTCGACAAGGCGCAAGGCACCGCCGAGGAACAGCTGGCGAAGATGGTGGACGCGGCGAAGATCGTCCGCTCGCCGATCGTGCGAGCCGTACTCGGCAGCAGTGCGGACCGCCGGACAGGCATCGAGAAACACATCGAATCGCTCGTCGGTGTGCTGAAGAGCTCGCGTTCGAGGATCACGGATGCCGGTGTCAAGGTCGCGATCGAGAACCACGCGGGCGACATGCAGGCGCGCGAGCTGAAGATGCTCGTCGAGGCCGCCGGCCCCGATATCGTCGGCGTCTGCCTCGACTCGGGCAATCCCGTGTGGACGATCGAAGATCCGCACCTCACGCTCGAGACCCTCGCCCCGTACGTGCTGACGAGCCACATGCGCGACAGCGCGCTCTGGAACACTCCTGAAGGAGCGGCCGTCAGATGGACGCGCATGGGCGACGGCAACATGGGGATGGAAGACTACATCCGCACCTACATCGAGAAGTGCCCGGGCAAGGCCGTGTCGCTCGAGGTGATCGTCAGCGGCAACCCCCGGATGTTCAACTACCGCGACCCGAAGTTCTGGGAGCTCTACAAATCGACGCCCGCGTGGGAGTTCGCGCGGTTCCTGACCCTGTGCGACAAGGGGAAGCCGACACCGGCGGCCCCACCAGATCCAGATCCAGCGCTGACGCCGCAGGCACGCAACCTCTCCGACGTCGAGGCGAGCGTGAAGTGGACGCAGGCGTTTCTGGCGAAGCCGTGATTGGGAGCTGGCCGCTCGCGGCTCGCGGCTCGCCTAGCCGTTGGCACCAGCAGCAGCCAGCAGCGAGAGGCCAGCAGCGGAACCTAAGGAGCCAACACCTTGACGTACTACCGTGCACTTGGATTGATGCTGATCGTGGCCGCCATGGTGACATCGCCGGGAAACGCACAGGCGCAGGCACGCTACTCGGCGAAGCAGACGGGCGACGTCGTGCAGCTGCGCGACACCCGCACCGACACGACGGTGTCGGTAATGACGACCGTCAGCAACGCCTACGAGATGGTCGTCAAGGGCCAGAACGTCATCCGCATTCCGTTTGCGACGGTCGATGATTTCCGCGCGCGTCCGGGCCTGAACGGCATTCCGCTCCTCGCGCCGTTCGCGAACCGCCTCGACGAGCAGGCCTTCTACGCGAACGGGAAGAAATACAACTTCGACATGGAGCTCGGGAACGTCCGCGGCACGATTCCGATCCATGGCTACCTGTCGGGCGCGAAGGACTGGAAGCTGGTCGAAGCGAAGGCCGACGGCACGAGCGCGTGGGTCACCAACAGGCTGGACTTCTATCGCAATCCGCAATGGATGAAGCAGTTCCCGTTCGCTCACACGCTGGAAATGACCTACCGGCTCGCCGACGGCGTACTTGAAGTGAAGACGCGGATCGAGAACCTCAGCATCGAGCCGATGCCGGTGGCCATCGGCTTTCACCCCTACTTCCAGCTGACCGACTCAACGCGCGAGGACTGGGTGCTGTCGATCGGCGCGAAAGCGCACTGGCTGCTCGCCGACAACAAGATTCCCACGGGCGAGACCGAGCCGGCCGAGAAGTTCTTTCCCGATCGCAAGGCGGTGCCGCTGAAGGATTTCGACCTCGATCACGTGTTCGGCGATCTCGAGCGCGACGCGCAGGGGCGGGCGGTGATGAGCGTCAAGGGCAAGGCGCAGCAGCTCGACGTGATTCTCGGTCCCAACTACCGATCGATCGTGCTCTACTCGCCGAATCCCGCAAACGCGCGCGGCGGCGGTGGCGGACGTGGTGGCGCACCTGCGCCAGCACCCGCGGCGACGCCCATCGGACCCGCCCTCACCGGTGCGAAAGACACGGCCAGCAATCGCGGCTTCATCGCCTTCGAACCGATGGTCGGGATCACCGACTCGATGAACCTCGCGCACAAGGGACTCTACAAGGAACTGCAGAGCATTGCACCCGGCGGCAGGTGGGAAGAAAGCTTCTGGCTGCGACCGACTGGTTTCTGAGCCTCGGACGGGATCTCTAGTGGTGTCAACGGGCGACGGCGTTTCGGTGAGCCACGAATTGATCACGACCTAGGCACGATGACCACGATAATCCGATGACCACGATGTGAAGAAACTGAGGTTCACTCATCGTGATCGTGCCATCGTGGTCATCGTGCCCGACCCGTGGACCGACCCAGAGACCGTGTGGTCGTGACGGTGATCGAAAATCCTACTCCACCTCGCACTCCGACAGGATCTGCCGATAACGTGCGCGCGCGTGATCGTAGGCCAGCTGCGCCGCCTCGCGCACAGCGTTGTTGAAGCGCCGCGATTTTTGCGACCAGCACTGATCGACCGCCTGCAGGCACCACTGCGCGCTCTTCCTGGACGCCCGAACCGGCCGATTGCCGATGACGACGAAGATCGGATTCGTGTGCGCGGAGCCGAGAATGCGCAGGGCGATCCAGCTGCTGCGCTCGACCGACACGTCGAACGTCATCTCGCGCAGCGTCCCGTCGGCGGTCACGCGCTTGGTCGCGACCGGCCGTCCGTTGACGACCACTTCGACCGTAACATCGCGCGATTCCGGCACGCGCGCGTGTTCCGGACTCCACACCGGCAAGGGCGCAGAATCGGACAGGCTCGGGTGCACGGCCTTCTCTGGGAGGAGGCACGCGACCCGCGCCGTCGCGCGCACGCTGCCCGGCCGCTCGAGTTTCAGTTCGCTTCCACTGCGTACCGGCCTCGAGCCCGTTGACGGCGAAATCCAGGAGGTGGCTGAAGCCATCAGACACGTAGGACCGCCCCTCTCGCACGCCGTCGCACCAGCCGTCGTAGGTGAGCCCCTGCGGAAGGTGGACATACGAGCGGCCGCCTCCCACGCGCTCGTCAGTGATGCAGGGAAAGTCGGTTTCGCCGCTCACCCGGGTCCGGTACCCGCAATTGAGCGTGTGATACCAGATGTTCAGCTCGTAGACGAACGGCGTGTCCGCCGCGGAAATGAAATCGACCACGTCGTGGGTCACGTCCACGATGTACTCCTGCGCGCCGATGCCGTCGAAGTTCGGCATCTCGTAGTTCGGCAGCTCGCGCGATCTCACCTGCAGACCGTTTCCGGAATGCGCGAACCCGGTGATCGCCCCCTGTGCTTTCGCCCACTTGAGGATTGGCAGATCCCATGCCGGCCAATCCTCGATCTGCCGCACATCGGGATAGTCCTGGTCCCGCAGGCGAAGCAGAACGAGGTGTCCGCAGTGGCTCGACGGAAACCCCGAGACCTCGAGGTCGTAGCGGATCAACGTCGACGGCGTGGAGAGCGCGTTGTCCTTGCCCTCGAAGAACTGACGCTGATGGTAGTAGCTGGGACCCCAGTTCAGGACCGACGCCACGCTGAGCGCCTCGCCGAGCACGTGGCGCATCATGTCTTCCGGCCGCACACCCTCGGTCGGGCTCTCGTAGTGGCTGCAGCCCGCGGCGTGGATGTGGTGATCGCCGGAATACCAATGCTGGCTGGCGGGATCGATCCAGCGCCGCAGCGCAAAGTCGAGCGAGGTGCTCGAGGGGCCGATGGTCACGGCGCGGGTCTCGGGCACGTACTCCGGACCCCGCCCGCACGTCACCGTGAACTCACCATCCGGCAGACGCAGGGTCTCGCCGTCAGCCCGGTAGACCTGATTCTGAAAGAAGAAATCGGGCGCGAGCCGCTTCGATCGCGCCGGATACACGCGACCGACCTTGTCCTGCACGACAAACGACGCCGTTGTCGGCCGGCCATGCTCGTCGCGCACGCGTAACGTCACGTCGCGCGACGGTGCGATGTCGAAGAGGACCGCGGTCCGGTTGCGGAATCCGATATCGGCCGTCCCCGCACCAATCGTGGCGCCAATCTGCGCCTCGCGACGTCCGCGATCGCGGCTGTAGAGGAGCACGATCCGGTACTCGAGCAGGAGTCCGGACAGTTGCGGCTCCATGGGCTTGGCGCCGTGATTCGTGATGACGAGCCAGCGGTCGGCGATGTCGGCCGGCAGGACCGATTGCGGCGCAAGAGGCGACCCGGTCCCGGGTCGGTAGACCGGCCGGGCCTGGGGGCTTTCGGCGTTGAGGACACCCGTCACGCCTGCCTCGTTCCGCACCTTCATCAGGAACGCCCGCCATCCCTGTTCGACCAGACGCGCCGGGGCGGCGGCGCGCTCGACCGAGACCCGACTTTCCGGATTGATGCGAACGCTGACCAGGCAGTGCGGGTCGAGGACCCGCTCGATTTCCGCCATCGCCTCGCCTGCTGTCTTCTGGCTGCCCGCTGCCAGCAGCCGGGCTTTGTCTGCTTCACTGAACGGCTCGCCCAGAAATGCCATCGCGTCGACGAGACGGCCGACAGCGGCCAGGAGCGGCTGCGAATCCGTCTGGAAGGGCCCGGCGGCAAGCTGGCGACAGCCGAAAGCGTGCGCAACGATGCCGCATTGCAGCAAGGCAACGACGGCGCTTCGACGGGTGATTTCAGTGCGGCCTTCGCGGCTGCCGATCACGTCTGTTCCGTCGGGAATACCCACGATCACCTCCCTGCCTCTTCGGCATCGGAACGCTACAACCTATCTCATAAACCAAGACCAGACTGAACGCGCCGACGGCTATGGTTCACGATGAACACGATGACCCGATGAACACGATGGAAAACCTCTCTACGGATCATCGTGAACATCGTGTCATCGTGCTCATCGTGTTGTAGCGTGGTCTCGTGACAGCATTTGTGAGACGGCTTTAGGCTAGTGGCCGGTCAACGCGCGTCGCGGATTCTCGACAAGCAGCTGCCGAACCTCCGCATCCGAGAATCCTGCGCTCTTCAACCCCGGAATGAAGTCGGTGAAGAGTGTGGTGTACGGGCGGAACTGGCCGCCTCCCGGTTCGCCGACGTGATACCACCCGGCATCGTGCGACACCAGCACGCGGTCGAGAAGACCCTGGTTCTTCATGCGCTGCACCAGCTCCAGATGGCGCGCAAGACTTGCCGGGCTGATGCCATCGAACTCCACCCAGGCTCCTCGTCGTGCGGCTCGATCGTGGAAACTGTCGTCCCGCTCCGACTGCGCATGCACCCAGATGAAGGCCGACGTCGGCACGGCGGCCCCCTCGAGCAGGTCGAGCTCGGCCATCGCCGCCGCACCCGTGCCGGTGTGAGACGCGATCGGCAGACCGGTCGCGCGGTGCGTGATCGCCGCGGCGCGCACCAGCTTCGCATCGATTTCCGAGAGCGGCGCCTCATCGACACCGATCTTCATGAGCGCTGGCTTGACAGAGGTGTCGTCCAGGCCGCGCTCCGCCTCGCGTGTCCAGCGGGCCCCCAGTTGGTCGGCCGTCTCCGTGAATGCGAATGCCGGCACGTGCTTGTCTTTCGCCGCGCCGTAGTATCCGGTGTTCGACAGGATGCGGACGCCCGACGCTTCCGACAGCCGCTTCAAGAGCTGCGGATCCCGCCCGAGGTAGGCGGGCGTGCACTCGACGAGCGTCTCGCACCCGAGCTCTCGCACCTGCTGCAGGTACGGCAGCACCGTTCGAAAGACCTCCTCCGCATCGTAGCGGGATCGACTGACCTCCGACGCGCCGATGAAGTCCACGAGCACGTGCTCGTGCATCAGCGTCACGCCGAGCGTCTCCGCGCTGACGGGTCCGGTAACCGTCTCGATCACGCTCGCGTTCGACGACGGCGGCCGCGCGGCGTTCCCGCGGTGACGCGGAGCGCAGCCGGCGGCCATCAGCGCGAGCGCGCCCGTCAGCCATGAGCGCCGGGACACGGTCGTCGGTACATCCGGGATCGGCCGCGTCATTGCCTTATCGGCCCCTATCATAGGCACAGCGCGCTAGTTGCCGATAAGCTGGTGATACCTGCCCATCCAGTACGGCAGCAGGAAGTACGCGCCATCGTCTTCGGTCCGGCCGCCGTTTCCGCCATCCAGATTGTACGGATTGCCGTTCCATTTCGACATCGGCAGCTCGTCATAAGGAAGGACGATCAGCGCTTGGCGACGCTTGAAACGATCGCTGAGAGGGTCGACCGGCACATCGAGCCGGTGAGAGTTCCTGACCGTCCACTGGATCTGATCCATCGGAATCTCTCGCAGCGTGCGCAGTGATTCTGCCCGATCGAAGTCCGTCGCGCCGGTGCCTGCCGCGTAAATGAAGTTCCAGAGCGGATTGCGTTCCGGCCGCTCGACCTGCCAGCTTCGCTCCAGGCTCTGCTTGTAGACCGCGAGGAGCGCCGGATCCTTCTCGTAGCGCAGGAGCGGATAGTACGACAGGAACGCCAGCTCATCGTCCGAGTGGTTGACCGAGCCAGGGACGATGACCTTCTGGTTGCGCGTGAGCCAGTGGTATTTGTGGGTCCGGATGAGATCGTCGTACGCCGGCCTGGTAACGAGCCCGGAACTGAACGTTGGTCGTCGTAGCGATCGCGACCCGCAGGTGCGACAGGATGTGCAGCGCGCGCAAACCGGTTTCATCCGGGTCTTCCCAGATGACGTCGGGGCCCCACCAGCCCCAGGTGGTCTTACGACCGTCGATGTCGATCAACTGGTAGTTGTTGTCCAGGATGTGGTTCGTGATGCGGTCGACAACGGCCCGCAGCGCCGGCTTCTCCGCTTCGTCCGCGACGAGTTCGAGATAGAGCGGATAGACGAAGTAGTTGCCGACGATCTCGTCCGAGCTCGTGTCGCCCTTCCAGCGCCACTGCTTGTCCGGCGTGTCGTGCCACTCACCATCGCCCGGCTGTGCATCGTCTTTGACGCTGATGAACGAGCGCGCCGGGAAACCCGGCCTGCCGGTGATCGACTCGAGCCGAACGATGGCCTGCATGCCACGGCGCGCGTTCTCACGGGCGTCGGCTGCGCCAGTGACGCGATAGCGGAAACATTCCGCGACGACGTACATCGCCGTCCAGAGCCCATCGTTGTCGCTCGACACCATCTGGTTGGTGGACAGGTCGCCCGGCACACGAAGGTGCGAGGTCGCCGTCAAGCCCCAGCGGTTGTGCCGTGCCTGAACGCGCTCGACGAACACGCGTGACTTGTCGTGCGAGCGTCATCGACACGTCTTCGATGCGCGCGAAGCCTTGGGGTGTTTCGATCCAAGTCACGTTGCCGACATTGCTTTCGACGCCGATTCCGGTGACGTGATCGTCGGGAAGCCAGCGCAAGCCGGCAAAGTACTCGCGAACCTGATTGTCGCGGCTGAGACGGACGGCGCCCTGCCGTGTGCCGACCCACGTAACCGAAGGCGTCTCGACGTTGATGACGGTGAGCTCGCTCGTCGGCAATGGCGTGAGCGTTCGGCGCAATGCCATCTCACGTTGTGGGTCGAGCTGACGCTCGATCCGCACCTTCCCACCGGTCGTGCGGGCAAAGTCTTCGACCGAATGAAACGTGCGTGTCTTCTGGAGGTAGGTCTGCGGTTGCGGCGCCCAGGCCGAGACGACCAGTAAGAGCGCCGAACAAATCGACGGCGCGATCAGACAGTTTCGGACGCGCATCAGGTCAGCTTTTCTCAATGCTCGCGGGGCCCCACCCCCGCTCGCTCTCGCGCGGCGACTTCGCGCCGCGCTCGGGCCGCAGGCGCTTCTCGCTGGCGCTCTGTAGCCCGGGCAAACGGAAAGTACACCAGCATGGCAATCACGATGGACACCGCACCCCAGACGGCGGCGCGCCAGTCGCCACCCGACACCAGATAGTGCCCGATGATTGGCGGCGTGGTCCAGGGGACATTGACGAACGGCTTGTGAACGAGTCCCCACTGCATGAGCAGATAGCTGCCGGTCGTCAGGAGCAGTGCGTTCAGCACGTAGGGAATCATGAAGACGGGGTTCAAGACGATCGGCAGGCCGAAGAAGATCGGCTCGTTGATCTGAAACACTTGCGTCGGAAGTGACATCCGGCTGATCTTCCGAAAGCCAGGATCCGGCGATCTCGCCAGCAGCAGCGCCAGCGCAATCGTGGCACCGGTCCCGCCGACGTTGACGAATGTCGTGAAGAAACCGTACGCCGTCACATACGGCAGGGGCTGTCCGGCGGTCATGGCGGCGACGTTGGCCGACAGGTATTGAAGAAAGATCGGCGCGACGATGGCGTCGACGGCGTTGTCGCCGTTGATGCCGACGGACCACAGGACCGTGACGAGGCAGGCATACACGAGGATGCCCGGGAGCGTGTTGAGGGCGAACACCAGCGGCGTGAAGACCGCCTGCACTACCAGGTTGATATCGATTCCGGCGACGAAGCGAACCAGCCAGAAGATCACGACGAGGAAGACGAGCGGGTTGAGAGAGACGAACGACTGCGACACGATCGGCGGCACACTGGCCGGCAGCCGGATGACCAGTTCCCTGGCGGTGAAGAACTTCTGGACCTGAACAGTGACCAGGGCGACGAGAATCGCGGTGAACAGGCCCTTCGAGCCCAGATTCTCCATCGTGAGCGTCGTACCGGTTACGTCGAGCTGAATCAGCAGGAAGATCACCGTCGCCATCGACGCGCTCACCATGGCGTCCTGCTTCAGGCGTTGCCCCAGGTCGTAGGCGATCGAGAAGCACGCGACGACGGCCAGCAGGCCGAAGGTTGCGGTTACCGGGATCTGGAGAAGATCGCGATACGGTGCGACGCGTGAGTCCCAGCCGCTCACCGGCGGATGGGCGGCAATCATGAACAGCCCGCCGATGATCGTCAGCGGCACGACCGCCACCATCCCGGCCCTGATCGCCGAGAGGTACGTGTTCTCGCTGAGCGCCGTCAGCGCCTGGACGAGACGGCCGCTCGGCTGAACGGCCCGATTCACGCCGGTCACTGGAGCGACACGCGGGCCCGGTTCAACGCGTCGCGGTGTTCATACACCTTCTCGAAGGCGCGGGCGATGTCGTCGACGTCCGCGCTCGATCCCAGCAGCAGGTGCTGCTCGAGCCAGATGCACTGCTCGCGGCAGATGAGGTCGCTCGTCGGGCAGCGAGCCTCGCGATAGTCCAGCTTGTCAGATGTGCCGGCGAGGTATGGGCCGAAAGCCTTGTTCCGGAAGAGCGGCTGGGCCGGCAGCGAGAATCCGTAGCCGCCCGAGCACGGGATGCCCTCGGCGGCGAGCGCCTCGAGCACCGCGGCGCGCGGCGCGCCAAATACCGATTCGTCCAGCCTCAGCATGAAGAGGTGATAGCTGTGCCTGGTGCAGTCCACAGAGCGGACCTGCGGGTGGAGTCCGGGCAGCGCGGCGATTCGCGTCGCAAGATGCCGACCATTCGAGTCGCGCGTCCGCGTCTGCTCCTCGAAGCGATCGAGCTGGGCGTTCAGCACGGCGCCCTGGAATTCGCCCAGACGATAGTTGCCGGAGATCACGTGGTGCTCGTACCACACGCCATCCGGAACCCGGCCGCAATTCTGAATCGAGCGGCACGCTTCGGCAAGCGTATCGTCGTTGGTCGTGATCATGCCACCTTCGCCGGCGGTCAGGTTCTTGCTCGACTGGAAGGAGAAAGACGCCATGTGTCCAATGGAGCCGGCGGGACGGCCCCGGTAGCTCGCCCCGTGCGCGTGCGCGGCGTCTTCGATCACGACGAGATTGCGCGACTCTGCGAGGGCCATGATTGCGTGCATGTCGGCTGGCTGGCCGGCGAAGTGGACAGGAATGATGGCCCTGGTGCGCGGCGTGATCGCTTGCTCGACCGCGGCGGGATCGAGGTTGAACGTCTGGAGGTCGATGTCCGCGAACACCGGGATCGCGTTGGCCTCGATCACGGCCGACGCGGTCGAGACGAAGGTGTAGGGCGGAACGATGACCTCGTCGTCTGCCCGGATGCCCGCCGCCAGCAGCGCGATGCGCAGGGAGACCGTGCCGTTGACGACGGCGATGCCGTGCGCGCAGCCGTGCATCGACGCGAATCGCTCCTCGAACTCGGAGACTTCCTCTCCGTGCAGCCGGCCCCATCTGCCGCTGCGCAGTGCGCGAAGCAGCCGGACTTCCTCGGCCTCGCCGAAGATCGGCCAGGACGAGAACGGACTCGTACGGACGGGGGTTCCGCCGAATAGGGCTAGCATCAGCTTGGGTTCAAGGGGTTCAACAGGTTCAAGAGGTTCAGGGTTCAAGGTTCAAGGTTCAAGGTTCTCGAGCGCGATACCCATATAGATGCAGCCGTCATGTTCGTCGCCGACTCGAACGAGCTCGCGAAAGCCGAGACGCTGGTAGAAGCCGTACGCTCGCAGGTTCCGCGTGCTCAGGCCGAGGTGGACGCCGGGCGAACCGAGACGCGCCAGCGTAGCCATCAACTGTCCGAGCATGCGGCGACCGTGGCCGCGACCCTGGGCGCGGGGCAGCAGATCAATGTGCAGGTGGGAAGGATACGCCTCGCAGGGCTCGGGACAGAAATAGTCCGGGTGGTGGTAAGCGTGATGGACTTGCTGCACACGATTCCAGCCGGCCGGATCGCCTGCCGGCGCCGGGAAGCGCGCGCACAGATCCGGCCGCCACTCGTTTTCGTATCTGGCGTAGAATGCGCGCGATTCGAGGGCGCCAAGCGCGTAGCCGCACAGGCCCTGATCGTCTTCGAGGATGAGGCTCAGCCCAGGTTCGAACGTCAGATAGGGACCGACGTAGATGCGGCCGAGCGCGTCCGGGTCCTCTCGATAGAAGGGCTCACCGTCCTGACCGTGGTCTCCCGTCTTCAGGCAGACGTCATACGCGTCAGGCTCGTCACCGGACCGTGCGGGACGAATGCGGGGAATTGAGCCTGACACGCGTCGGTGCGCCTCCACATGCCGCGCTGGCTTCGTCGGGTCCTCCCTGGCGCGGGACTCGCGCGCGCTCCATTATGCCGCTTCCTACCGCCCTCGCATCCGGCGCGTCGGATCTACAATCGGGGCACCGCGACGACCGGAGCAGTCGGCATCCATCGCGTCTCCCAGGGTCCACCGATGAGTGAGAAGGACAAGCCGTTTCACAATCCGTTCGCAGCCCTCCGAGGGTTGGCAGAGGCCGCGCCGGCAGCAGTGGACGCTGACACGACACTCGTTCCGGTTGCCGGCGGAGCAGCACAGCGAACGAGGTCCGCGCCGGCGTCCGCCGGGACGTCGAAGCCCATTCCGCGCGCCGTGGTCCGTCTCGAACGCTCTGGACGCCGCGGCAAGGAAGTCACGGTCGTCGAGCACCTTGCAATCGCGACGGCGGCGCGCGACGAGTGGCTGAAGGCGCTCAAAGCGGCGCTCGGTTGCGGCGGCACTGTAGAAGACGAGCGGCTCGTGCTCCAGGGCGATCAGCGCAAACGGCTGCCGGCGCTGCTGGAGGCGCGGGGTGTCAGGAAAGTTACCGTCGGATAGCACACGAGCGAGTGTCATGACCGACCTGTACGGCCTGAACCGGTTCGTGGAGGCGCAGCGAGGCGATTACGAACGAGCGCTGGCGGAAATCGCCAGCGGCCAGAAGCGCACGCACTGGATGTGGTACATCTTCCCCCAGCTCGACGGGCTGGCGTTCAGCCCAACCGCAAAGCGCTACGCGATCAAGAGCGTCGAGGAAGCCAGGGCATACCTGGAACATCCGATCCTCGGACCGAGGCTGCTGAGCTGCGCGGAGGCGGTCGTCAGCGTCGGAGGACGGTCGGCCCTGGACATCTTCGGTTCTCCCGACGACGTAAAGCTGAAGTCGTGTGCGACGCTCTTCGCGTGCGTGTCGTCTCCGGATTCGGTGTTCGATCGCCTGCTCGACAAGTACCTTCCAGGGCGAGCGCGATGGCAGGACGCTCCAGTTGTTGGGCATCGAGCCCGATGCAGGCCACGCCACCTGGCGTTGTTGACGCGGGCGCGCGCGGCCCATCCGCACATCGGGATGTCGAAGCTGGTCGAAATGGCTGAAGCGATCGGCACTACCATGCACGAGCCGGAACGAATCGAATGAGGCGACCTGTCGTCGTGGCCATCGTCGCGTGCGCGGTGACCCTCGCACATGCCATCGGTGGCGCCGCGTCGCGGATACACCTCCGAAGCGCGACGAGCGTGGCTATTCGTGCACCCGGTGTGCAGGACCCGGAGCCCGTCGTCCTGGTCGGAGCAGGTGATATCGCTAATTGCGACATCGCCGGCGGCTCGGGCGCAGCCATCACGGCGCGGCTGCTCGATCGGATCCCGGGCACGGTGTTCACCGTCGGTGATCACGCGTATCCGTCAGGGGCGGCGAAACACTTTCAGGACTGCTACGACCCGAGCTGGGGCCGTCACAAAGCGCGAACGCGACCGTCACCCGGCAACCACGATTACCTGACCGCCAACGCGAAGCCGTACTTCGACTATTTCGGCGAGAGCGCCGGTCCCGAGCGACGCGGCTATTACAGCTATGCGCTCGGGGCCTGGCACATTGTCTCGCTGAACAGCGCCATCGCGGCCGGCCGCCGGTCCACGCAGGTCGAGTGGCTCCGCAAGGATCTCACTGACCACCCTGCCGCGTGCACGCTCGCCTACTGGCACATCCCGGTCTTCAGCTCGGGCCCTCATGGACGCGAGGCACAAGCCACGGGGCACATGCGCGAGGTGTGGCGCGTACTCTACGAGTTTGGCGCCGACGTGGTCGTCAACGGACACGACCACGTGTACGAGCGGTTTTCGCCGCAGGATCCGAAGGGCAAACCCGATCCGACGAAAGGGATCCGGCAATTCATCGTCGGCACGGGCGGCGCTGGTTTGTACGACCTCAAGCAGGTTCGCCGAAACAGCGAGGCGCGCGGCGCCCGCTCCTACGGCGTCCTCAAGCTGACGCTGGGTGCCACGGACTACGCGTGGGAATTCGTGGTCGGTGCTGGCGAACCCTTTCAAGACAACGGAGTGTCACTCTGTGTGCAATAGATCGAGATGTCGCGCAACCGCGAGGGTCTATCGGCCTCGGCGTTCGGACCCACGTCGGACCTGAATCGGCCGCGGTGACTGGGAATCAGCCTTCACGGGGTTGAGCCGAATCTCGGCGACCGAGCTCCTTCATCTCGGCGATCGACCTGAACTTCCGGACGCCGGGCGGAAACGACCGCGAACGCGAGCGACGGCCGAACGCCCACACCGACGCGATCGCGCGGTAGAGGTCCGGGTCTCCGGCGTGCCGCCATACGGGTCTGTTCATCTCTTCGACGCTGCGGAACTTCCTGACCGGCATCAGCGCTCCTCCTCGTCTACGATTCCAAAGCGCTCCTTCAAGGCCTGAGCGTCCGCCCGGTCCTTCAGGCGTACCGTGTCGCGCTTCATTCTGTACAGCCCCCGTGCCGTGACGACCGAGACCGTCAGGCCGTCGAAGGCGACCCGCTCGGTCTCGAGCTCGTCAAACGTGAACGCTTCGCCGAGCCTCGTCAGGATGTCGATATGAAACGTGCCGTCGGGAGGCACGTATTGCACCGCGGGATAATCACCGAGCAGGTCTGCGGCGGTAATGTTCTCGATCTCCGGATCGTCAACAACCGATCGGAGAGCTGTCCTGAGCCGGACGATGTTATCGGCATCGGGCCACAGGAAGATGTCCAGGTCTTCGGTGAAACGCGCGAGTCCGTGGAGGTTGAGCGCCACGGCCCCAAAAATCGCGTATCGAACCTGCTCGCGCTCGAGCGCCGCCAGCAGGCGTTTGATGATCTCGAAGTCCATGGCGGCTCCCATTCTGCCTGATCCCGGGAGGCACCGGCGCGCCGGCCGGCCAGGCGAAGCGTTGCCTCTCCTCGTCACCTCCCGTGGGGCTCCTCATCGCCGGCGGGCGTGAGCGTCCCGTTGGGTCGTTCGATCAGCAGCCGCTGCAGGCTCGCCACCATCCCGCCCCGGTAGGTGCGATCGGGATGAACGTCGGAGCCGACGGACCTGTCGCTCCCTGCGGCTGACATCTGGTCCACGTATCGATCGAGAAGATCGAGCTCCTCGCGCAGCTCCCAGACGCGCCGGCTGAGCGCATGAAACAACGGGCGATCGCGCAGTTCCGCCATGCTGGCGCAGCAGTCACGAAGCCGTCCGGCTCTGGCGCGGAAGCGCGTCGCGTCGTTGCCCCACTCCTCAGGCGAACGAGCGAACAGACTGCGGGCCGTCTCGTAGAGGTCCACTGCCTCGTCGCCCTCTTCATGCGGCAGGTAGTAGCAGTCACCGAGCAGGATCAGATCCTCGAGAGTCACGGCTCGTCCGATTGTTGCGAAGGACGGCAGCCATTCCTGCATCGCCGAGCGGTACGCCGCGCGGGGGTCCCAGGTTTCCGCGCAACGGACGAAACCGGCCAGCGTGCGCAGCGGGACAAAGTTCAAGGGCAGCTCGTTGTTCGGATTGCTGAGCAGGCCGCTCACTTCACTCCTGAGCTCCAGCGGCCGGCCCGAGTACGGTCCGCAGAAGAAGCGCCGTCCGTCGTAGTCGTTGGCGTGAAGGTTGTCCCAGATGAGCGGCTTGCGGCGAAGCACCTGCCGAAGTTCCCGGACGTGCGCTACGGTGATCTCCCGCGAGATGATGTCGGGGCCAGTCCAGACGATGTCGATGTCCGGCAGTAGATCGCGTCCGACGATCATCAGGTAGTCAGTCCCGCCGAGCCCGGCGTGGATCATGCGGCCACAGTACGCGGTCGGACAAAACACAAGGCGCGCGTCCGGCGCCCGCTCGCGAATCCACGTGAAGACGGCGTTTGCAACGTGGCACTGGGCCGACGCCGGCGACTGCCATCGCTCGAGATCGGCTCCCTCGAGCCGGCCGGGGATGTCGTCGAAGAGCAGTGAAAAATGGCGGCATCCCAACGACTGCATCTGCTCGAATCGGGTCAGCAGCTGGTCGAGATCGGCTCTGCGCGTGTACTGGATGTCCAATCCCGGGCTCAGCCCATAGATGAAGTCGAGATTGCGCGTTCGACACGCCAAGATCAGCTGGTGAAGGTCGTGTGCCTCGGATGGTGAATACGGCTCGCGCCACAGCGCACGCTGCTTCAGATCGTCCTTGGGCGCGTAAAGGTAGGTGTTCAGCCCCCACGCGGCCATCCAGCTGAATAGCTGGACGCGCTCGGTGTGGTTCCACGGCTGTCCGTAGAACCCCTCGATCACTCCCGAAAGGAAACCGTTGGTTTGCTCGTGTGTCATGCGACGCAGGTGTCGGGCGAAGGCTACCTCAAACACGGGCTTCAAGGCTCAAGCCTCAGGGCTCAGGGCTCAGGGCTCAGGGAATAGCATTCTGACCTGAATCGCGCGACTGCGATCTGAGTGCTCTTGCCTGAGCCCTGAGCCTGGAGTCGTTATGGTAGTATTGCAACGGTATGGTCAAGGCAACGTTCTCACTCGACGACGAGACCATGGAGCAGATCCGGCGAACGGCGGCACGCCTCGGCAAGGCGCAGAGCCACGTCGTCCGGGAGGCCGTGGCGGAGTACGCCGCACGCACCGACCGACTGAGCGAGCGCGAGCGACTGCACCTGCTCGGCGTGCTGGAAAAGCTCAGCGCGACCCCTGTCAGCCGCGCCGCGCGCGCCGTCGACCAGGAAATCAGGGCCGTGCGCTCGGCGCGACGTCACGGCGGCCGGCGCCGGGCATGATCGTCCACATCGACACCTCCGCCCTCATCGATGCTCTGACCGGCCCGCGGCGGTCACTCCCGAGCCTGACCAGGATCGTCGAAGATGGCCACCGCGTCGCCATCTCGAGCATCGTGTTGTTCGAGTGGCTGCGCGGACCGCGGACCCGCGCGGAACTCGCCGCGCAAGAGGCATTGTTGCCTCGCGAAAGTGCCGTGCCGTTCACCGCGGCGGAGGCCAGCCTGGCGGCCGGCATCTACGGCAAGTTGTCGAGGCCCCGCGGCCGCGAAATCGACCTGGCGATCGCGGCCTGCGCACTCAGCCAGGGCGCGGGCCTCTGGACGCTCAACTCGGCGGACTTTCGAGACGTCCCAGGACTGCGCCTGGTCTGAGCGGCGGTCGTTCTGGACCGCCACGGCTCGAGTGGATACTCGACGCGCTCGCGCTGCCGTGACTGGACCTCCTCGCCCTCGCGCCCGCCGTCGCGGTCAAGGCCGCCGGGCTGCCGCCGACCTTTCCAGGCGATCCCGCCGACCGGCTGATTGTCGTGACGGCCCTGATCGAGTCTTCGGCACTTGTCACCAAAGACGACCGCATCCGTCAACTGAGCGCGCTGGAAACCGTCCCCCTCTCTTCTCGTCCGCCATGTGCGGAAGATCCCGGTTG
Source organism: uncultured Acidobacteriota bacterium (assembly GCA_963776315.1). Taxonomy (GTDB): domain Bacteria; phylum Acidobacteriota; class Vicinamibacteria; order Vicinamibacterales; family 2-12-FULL-66-21; genus DATBJJ01. Next base: position 63,249 of record CAVZMJ010000010.1, on the reverse strand, counting down.
CGATAGACGGCTTTCCGTCAAGGCGTAGGTCCGTGGGCGCTCGTCGCCTTCGACGTGGATTGACTTGCGCCGGCGACGTCACTATTGTCTCTGGGTTACCGAAGGAGACACATGGCTCACGTCTCGATGACTATCAACGGCAAGGTCCGCAAGGGAGACGTGGAGCCACGGCTGCTCCTCGTTCATTTCCTGCGCGAGCAGCTCCTCCTCACCGGCGCCCACGTCGGCTGCGACACGAGCCAGTGCGGCGCGTGCACGGTGCTTGTCGACGGCCGCAGCGCCAAGTCCTGCACCATCTTCGCCGTCCAGGCTGACGGCTCCGACATCACCACGATCGAAGGCCTCGCGAAGGAGGGCGCGCTGCACCCCGTGCAGGAAGGCTTCTGGCAGGAGCACGGCCTCCAGTGCGGCTTCTGCACGCCGGGCATGATCATGTCGGCGGTCAACCTCCTCAACGAGACGCCGCAGCCGACCGAGCAGCAGATCCGCGAGGGCATCTCGGGCAACTTCTGCCGCTGCACCGGCTACCAGCACATCGTCAACGCCATCCAGCACGCGGCCAACAAGAGGTAGTCCATGGCAGTTACTCCCGTCCTGCCCAAGCTCGTCGGTGAGCGCGTGAAGCGCCGCGAGGACCCGCGCCTGATTCAGGGGCGCGCCACCTATGTGGACGACGTCAAGATCGCCGGCATGCAGCACCTGGCGTTCAAGCGCAGCGACGTCGCGCACGGCCGCATCCGCTCGATCGACACCCGCGCCGCCGAGGCGATGGACGGCGTCGAGGCGGTGTTGACCGGCGCGCAGATCGCAGAACTGCTCGGGCCGATGCCGATCGCCACGCCCTTCCCCTCGCCACCGCATCGCGCCGTCGCGACTGACGTAGTCCGCTACGCTGGCGAGCCGGTGGCGGTGGTCGTGGCGAGCAACCGCTACACGGCGCGCGACGCCGCGGACGCGATCGTGGTCGACATCGAGCCGTTGCCCGTCGTCGTCGATCCGGAGCTCGCGATGACGGGGCAGCCGACCGTCATCCATCCGGACTTCCCGAACAATCTGGCCGTGCCGCTGGTGCCGAGCGGCACCGGCGTCAGCGCCGACCTCAAGACAGTGGACGACTCCGCCGTCAACGCCGCGTTCGCCGCGGCCGAGGTCGTCATCTCGCAGCGCATGGTCAATCAGCGGCTGGTGCCGAACGCGATGGAAACGCGCGGCGTCGTCGCGCACTTCGAGCCGGGCAAAGGGTCGATGACGATCTGGTCGTCGACGCAGAACCCGCACATCCTGCGCACGCTGGTCGCGGCGATGACCGGGCTCGGCCAGGACCAGGTGCGCGCGATCGCGCCGGAAGTGGGCGGCGGCTTCGGCGCCAAAATCAACATCTACGGCGAGGAGTACGTTGCCGCAGCCGTCTCCAAGAAACTCGGCGTTCCGGTCAAGTGGGTCGAGGACCGCTCGGAGGCGTTCGTGGCGACCACGCACGGGCGCGACATCATCGGCTACATAGACGTCGCCGCGAAGCGTGACGGCAAGGTGATCGGCCTGAAGCTGCGGCTCATCGCCGACATCGGCGCCTACAACATGCTGCTGACGGCCGCCGTTCCGACGCTCACGATGCTGATGGCCAACGCCACCTACGACATCCCGGCCATCCGCACGACGCTCACCGAAGTCTTCACGAACAAGACGCCCACCGACGCCTATCGTGGCGCCGGCCGTCCCGAGGCGACCTATTTCGTGGAGCGCGCGATGGACATGCTGGCGCGCGAGCTGAACATGAGCCCGGCCGACGTGCGTCGGAAGAACTTCATCGCGCCCGACAAGTTTCCCTACCAGACGCAGATGGGCGCCGTCTACGATTCCGGCGACTACGGCAAGGCGCTCGACCGCGCGCTCCAGGCGTCGAACTGGGATGCCCTCGTCGCGGAACGGGACGCCGCCCGAAAGGACGGGCGGCTTGTCGGCCTCGGGCTGGCGATGTACGTCGAAGTGTGCGGCCTCGGCCCCTCGTCGTCGCTGCCGACGGGCGGCTGGGAACACTCGCAGGTCACCATCGAGCGCGACGGCCGGATCAGCGCCACCACCGGCGCCTCGCCGCACGGCCAGGGGAACGAGACGACGTTCGCGCAGATGCTGGCCGATCAGTTCAGCGTGCCGATCGAGCACATCACGATCCATCACGGCGACACCGCGGTCGTGAAGCAGGGGATCGGCACGTTCGGCAGCCGCTCACAGGCGGTGGGCGGCACGGCGATGCACCTGGCCGGCGGCAAGGTGAAGAAGAAGATGGCCAGGTTCGCCGCCGCGCTGCTCGAGGCGCACGAGGACGACATCGTCTTCGAGAACGGCAAGATCGGCGTGAAGGGATCGCCGGCGTCCGCCAAGTCGTTCGCCGAGGTCGCCGGCTACGCCTACGTGCCGGTTCCGCTTCCAGCAGGGCTCGAGCCTGGCTTGAGCGACGAAGCATTCTTCGAACCGGCGAACAACACCTACCCCTTCGGCTGCCACATCGCCATGCTCGAGATCGATCGCGAGACGGGCGAGCCGAAACTGCTGAAGGTCGTCGCGGTCGATGACGCGGGCAACCTGATCAATCCGCTCATCGTCGAGGGGCAGATTCACGGCGGGCTGGCGCAGGGCATCGGCCAGGCGATGATCGAAGAAGCCGTCTACAACGACGACGGACAGCTGCTGACCGGCTCGTTCATGGATTACGCGCTGCCGCGCGCCACCGACTTCCCGAAGTTCGAGCTGCACGCGACAGTCACGCCGACGCCGGTCAACCCGCTCGGCGCCAAGGGCGTCGGCGAAGCCGGCACCCTCGGCTCGACGCCGTGCATCGTGAACGCGGCCGTCGACGCGCTCACGGGATTGGGCGTGAAACACATCGACATGATGCTGCGGCCCGAGAAGCTGTGGCGCATCATTCAGGGAGGCCAGGCGTGATCCCCACGGCATTCGAGTACACGCGTGCCACGTCGCTCGACGATGCCCTGGCGAAGCTGAAGGCAGCCGGGGCCAGCGGCAAGTTCATCGCCGGCGGCCACAGCCTCGTGCCGCTGATGAAGCTGCGCCTGAGCGAACCCGGCGTGCTCATCGACATCAGCCGCATCCCGGACCTCGCGGGCATTCGCGAGCGGGACGGCAAGATCGTCATCGGCGCCACCACCGTGCACCATGACGTCGAGACGTCGGCACTCCTCCGAGAGCGGTGCCCGGTCGTCTCCGACGCCGCCGCGACGATCGGCGATCCGCAGGTGCGAAACCGCGGCACGCTGGGCGGGAGCCTGGCGCACTCGGATCCGTCGGCCGACATGCCGGCCGTGATGCTGGCGGTCGACGCGGAGATCCATCTCAAAGGACCCAGGGGGTGGCGCGTCGTGAAAGCTCCGGATTTCTTCGAGGGTCTGTTTACGGTGGACATGGCGGCCGACGAGATCGTGGCGAGCGTCCAGTTCGTCCCGGTCCGGGCGGCGGCGTATGCCAAGCTGCACCAGCGCGCGTCGCACTATGCCATCGTTGGCGTCGCGGCGGCGCTCGAGGTGAGCGGCGGCAAGATCGTGTCGGCGCGAATCGGCCTCACCGGGGCCGAGTCGCATGCGCGACGGCTGACGGGCGTCGAGCAGGCGCTCGCGGGCCAGCCGGCAACGAAACAGGCGATCGAGGGCGCGGCGCAGATGGCGGGGCAGGACCTGACCGACGTCAGCGCGGACATACACGCCAGCGAGGACTATCGCCGCGCGATGATTCCCGTGTTCACGCGGCGCGCGCTGACGGCCGCGCTGGCGCGCGCGTAGTCATTTTTCGCTCGCCGCCAGTTTTCCCTGCAGGCTCAAGAAGAACAGATCGAGCATCATCTTCGAGACGCCGCCAATCAGGCGCTGGCCCAGCCGGGCGATCAAACCACCTGTCTGTACGGTGCCCCTGACGTCCACGATCGTCGCCGCGCCGTCGGCACGCAGCGTGATTGCGGAGCTGCCCTTGACGAACCCGGGTCTCCCCTGCCCCTCCGCGGTCAGCCGGTACGACGAGGGCGCAACCAGATCCGCCAATGTGACCGTGCCCTCGTATGTGCCGGTGATTGCCGCCAACGCCACCGTCAGCGTGACGCGATAACGATCCTGGCCGGCCGGCTCGAAGCCGTCGCAGCCCGGGATGCAGGACGAAATGACGGTCGGGTCCATGAGCAGGGCCCAGACCCGATCGGGTGTCGCGTCGAACGTGTAGGAGCCGGAGATGTCCATCAGCCTCGCCTCGTGTTCAATGTGTTCAAGTGTAGCGCCAGCTCGGCGAGATTGGTCAGCGTGCGCGCGGGGCAGGAAGTCGTCCGCTTGGTCAGTCACCCCCAGAAGGGCAGGTAGTGTGTGAGATCCGAGACGCTAAAGCGCCTCGTGCCGATTAAGTCGTCACGCGCCGGCGTTCTGCCACGAGTGGGAGGGGCTGACGATGGGGGCGAGTCGGCTTACGACCGGCAGGTTGGTGGCGGCGCACGAGCCGAAGATCCGAGTATCCCGCCATTGAGAACAGCAATCGTGTGACGTCATGCTCGGCGGCGTTGGCCTGCCTTGCCCGGAACAGGGCCGCCGCCGCGGTTTCTCCGTTCAACAGTTCGCGGTACATCGTGACGGCGAGGGTTCGCGCCTGGTCATCGCCGGGAGAGCCCATGCAGCCGATAAAGGTTCCTACGCCTGCGCGGGCCGCAGCCCATTCCAGCCCCGGCGAATGACTCCGTAACGTCTGGTACAGATCCGAGAATGCGGCGCCCGCCTGGACCTGAAGCGGAAAGGGTTTGCTGAAAACGGGGGGGAATCCGGTGTAGTGAGAGCTCAACATGAGCAATGCGGGCGGCCGCTTGATCAACAGGGTTACCAACTCCGAGGCGACGACGCGCCCATCGTGCATGAAGAGGAACGTACCGCTTGCGTCGAACCACGCGTGGCCGGCGAAGTGCACGACGTCGTAAGCCCCGTTTTCGATCTCCTGCAATACCCGCGCGTACGACGCCCGGGCGCCTATAAGCAGCGTGACCTCGTTCTGTGGTGATGCACTGAGGAACAATCTCCTCAGTTCCTCGACTTCCGCTCGCGCTCCCGGCAGCGAAAGGTGCTGTGACGCTTCCGCGAGCGTGTCTCCGATCAGGAGAACACGCAGCGGCTCGCGAACCAGCGGCCGTCCGCGCGATGCATCGTGGAAACCTGGAACTGTGCGGGATACGGGAACGCGCAGCATCAACGGCGTCCCCTCGACGGCAATCCATTCCCAGGGCAGCGGGGAGAGTTCAGGCGCCACATCAAGGATGACGGGGGTCGCCTGCGGCAGGGCGACGATCGCGTCCTCGACGCCGGGAATCGACCGCATAAGCAGCGTCCCGAACTGGACGATGCGCTCGTAGCCATCGACGGAATCAAACGCGTCGACGACCTGTTTGACGAGCGCCGGAAAGCGTTCCCACGGAGGCGTGACAGCGCTGGCCACGTACTTCCGCTCAAGCGGTACGTTGACGCCGGCGAGGTCGGATGTATCGGTGCGATACCAGGTGCCGTCGACCATCGCGTCGCGCGCGCGCAGGCTCAGGACAAAGGCATCGTGCGCCTTGCGCGGCCGCAGCACGCGCCGAGGCGCAGCAGCCTTGGGCGTCGTATTCGCTCCGGCCCGCGGTATCGCGGGCGCCGCTGCGTCGTCAAGATATTGGAGAAGGCCTGCAACCTCCCCAAATGCGCCTTTCGGGAAAGAAATCACCTCGATGCCCGTGGTTCGCCGCAGAATCTGCTTCTCCGCTTCCCCAACGTTCTCCATCAAAGCGTAACGCGGCGGCGCCTCCGATCCGAACGTGGTGAGTTGAGAGTCGAGCAACAGACGGAAGTTGGGATCGTTGAGCGAGTAACCCACGAAAAGAACCGCGTGCGAGAGGAGGATTGCGGACATCATCGACTGGAACGCCGGGTTGGCGTGGGTGATGCGGCGGTAATCCTCGCTCGTGAAGACCATCGACGCATCCTCGTGAATCGTTCCGTGCGCCTTCAAAATGAAGAATGCGCCGTCCAGTAGGAGGGTCCCGTGCTGCGCCAGTTCCGCTCCGGTCGGCGCTTTAGGAACGCCGATGTCGCTCCACTTTGCATACGCATCCTCCAGCAACGTGTCGAAGTTCGTCGTGACGATGCAGGCATACGGCGTCCGGACGATAGCGCGGTGCGTGTCGGCTGGAGGATCCGCCTCTCGAGCGAGGCTGGCGCGCAGGATTTCGGAAAACGTGGATCGCCCGAGCAGGGTGCGGCATTGATCCGCGACTTCAGCGAACTTCGACTTCCTGACCAGCGCGAGCAGCTCCTTCTTGCGGCTGCCCAGTTTGAGGCGTGACGCCGTCTCGCGGACGATCGTCAGCATCAGATCGCGCCACCCCGGATAGCCTGCAGCGAGCGAAAGCCCCGCGCCGACGAAAAGGACGCAGCGGCGTTGACGCAGATAGCTCACGAGCGCAGGAAGCTCGCGCGCGCTCCGAAAGCCCTGCGCCTGGTTTTTCAGGATTGACACTGCTTCGAGGGCCATTTTCGTCAGCCGATTTCTTCGCGGAATACTACCAGAAACACCTTTCGTGCAGAGCGGTTCGACTCGAATACGCCTTTCGAGCGTTTCCGGTCGTGTGGCGGTTTGAATCCAAACGACGAACTCACGTCCGTTGGTGGACGCCAGCTCCCGAAAGAACTCCACGCTGGCGAGACGTCATATGTCCGCCCGGAATAGAACGCTGCGGCGCCATCGCGTCCCTCGAACAGCTTCGTCGGTGCGGTCGCCGCCCACGTCGACCCGCCCACCACGCCAACGCGCATCACGGCGCCCGTCGCCGCAAGATAAAACAGCTCTCGACTGTTCCGCGCCCACAGCGGCCGCGTGCCGCCGTCCGTCGACACCTGCGATACTCCCTTCGTGACGTCCGGAAACGGCCGTCGGAGCTGAAGATGATCTGTCGGCCATCAGGGCCCAGACCGGATAGTTCTCGAGCCCCTGGTCAGACGAGACGCGCGTGAGCGTTGGGCGAGATAGATCCCACAGCCAGATGTCCAGTTCCTGGTCGCTGATGAACAACGCGAGGCGTGTGCCGTCTGGCGAGAGCCGTGGATAGACGTAGGAACGCGGCGGTGCGGGCAGGGGCGCCTCCTGGCCCTGACGGTCCACCCATACCAGACCGCTCCGTGCCCCCGTTGCCGTGGTCGCACGGCTCGACATGGCCGCCGAGTGCCGCGGTGCGGCACGCCGCGATAGCTTCATGGGCATCGATCACCCGCACGCGCCTTCGTCATGGCCGCTGCGGGGCCACCGTCCACGTCCTCCCCGATACCCGCCTCGATTCAATCCCCATAGTGCAGCGCCTGCGCAGCGGCTTCGTGCAATCCGTTTTTTGCCCACCGCGCGGCGAGCCCGCGTTCAGCTGCTTGCCGGCCGAAGGGGCGCCGCGCCGCCGGGCAAAAACCGCTCGGCATTTAGGAAGCATTAGCGGGCCGGTCGATCGCCGCATCCGACGAGCTCCTCCCGGGCGGTCGACGTTTCGCCGGGAACGCTTACAATGGCGCACTGAGGAGTCTGGCTGATGGATTCGGTAACGCACATGCATGGAATCGAGTTCGAACCTCCCAAGATGCGGCGTGTGGCTGTCGTGATGTTGGGGAGCATGCTCTGGGGCGTCTCCCTGTGCGTCGCGCAGGGCACGCAGGAAGCGCCGCCCCCCGACTCGAACGCCCCTCCAACGACGCTGGCCGACCAGGTGACCCGTTTCGCTGCGACTTCCCTCGCGCAGACAGCAGGCCCGCCCTCCTGGATCGTCGAGCGGCGCGCCTGCGAGGGCTGTCCCCCACGCAGTGTCGGCAGGGCCCTGTTTCAGACCACCGCCGTCAATGTGATGTACGGACTGGCGAACCTCGTTCGCGGGCAGGTGACGGCGCGCATCACGCCCAAGACGTGGTGGGCTAACATGGAGCAGGGGTGGGTCTGGGACCTGGACGACTTCACCGTCAACCAGATCGGCCACCCGTATCAAGGCAACAACTACTTCAACACGGGCCGGGCCAACGGCTTGAGCTTCTATGAGTCGGCGGCCGTGACGGCCTTCGGCAGCGGCACCTGGGAGTATTTCGGCGAGACCAACCACGCGTCGTTGAACGACTTCATCAACACGACGCTCGGCGGCATCGCGCTTGGCGAGATGTTTCACCGTACTGCCTGGCTCGTGCGGGACACCGGCGCCACCGGCCGCGGCCGCCTGTGGCGTGAAATCGGCGCCACGGCGCTCGATCCGGTCACCGGGCTGAACCGATTCATTCATGGGGATTCGTCGCGCGTCGTCGACAAGCCCGCGGACATGGTGCCCTCGAACCTCACCGCGTTTGGCGCAGCCGGCGTGTTGTGGCGCGGCACGCAAGACAACGGGTTCACCGCGGACGCGCAGCCATTCCTGGAGGTGGACGCGGTCTACGGGGATCCGGACAAGGGACACAGCCGAACACCATACGACGCGTTCACGATGAGGCTACGCTTCGGCGGAGGATCGGGCTTGAGCGAAGCCCGTGTGCGCGGAAGGCTGCTCGGACAGCCGCTCAAGGGCGACAGTATAGAGTTCGCTGTCGTGCAGAGCTACGACTTCCAGAAAAACGACGCCTACGCCACGGGAGCCCAATCCTTCGATGGCGCATTCGGGTTCACACACAACATGTCGTCCACGACCAAGTTTTGGGTGCTGGGTTGGGGCGGCTTGACCGTCCTCGGCGCCATCGATTCGCTCCCGCTCGGCCTGACCGAACGCCCGGAGGAGCCGGAGACCGGAGATGCGGGTCAGGGCGTTTCCGAGGGACCGCGCTATTACGACTACGGCCCTGGATCGGACTTTGGCGCGACCGCCGCCTTCTCGCGGAACAATCGCCCGTTCGCTGTGCTCTTCTACGAGGGCCGTCACCTCTTCTCCCTCGACGGCGTGCGCGCGAACCACTTCCTGCAGCGCGGACGCGTCGACATCCTGCTACCAGTGCGAGGCGCGTTCGGCGTTGGCGTCACAGGAGAGTACTTCAATCGACGGACCTTCTACCAGGATACCGCCCGCACGCGCGTACGCTACCACTACCCGCAGGTGCGCACCTACTTCACGTGGAGGCTCTCATGAACCTCTCGATGCGCGCCTGGGTGCGCGGCCTCTGCCTGCTCGCGCTTGCCCCGACCCTGGTGTGCGCCCAGACAGCCTCCCAGGCCCCGTCGAGCCAGCCGGCCCCGACCGGCGGCGCCTCCAGGTTGTGGTTCGTGGCCGGTGGCGCGTTCGCGACGCTGCGCGGCGATTGTCAGACCTGCGAGGAGGATTTCCCGTACCGCCACTCCGGTGCCGTGCTGGTCGATATCGGATATCGTGTGAATCCTCGCATGGACGTCGGCGCCGAAGTGTACTGGATGCCGATCGACACCTCGCAGGGAACCATCCGCACGACGCACATCGATGCCGTGGCGCAGTTCAGGCCCTGGGCGTCGCAGGGGTTCTTCCTGAAGGGCGGCGCCGGGATGGCGTTCGTCCGGAACTGGGTGGACGTCCTCGGTCCGGACTCGTTCAACGACAAGGCCCTGTCCGTGATCATTGGCGCCGGATGGGCCTTCCGGCCGACCAAGCGCCTCGGCCTGCAGGTGTTCGGCACGCAGCACGCCCTCGCCCTGGGCGACTTGCAAGGCAGCCAGCAGCTGATCGACGACGTGATCGGCAACCGCTGGTCGATTGGGGCTGCGGTGGTCCTTCGATAGGCTGCCCGACGCGTCGGCCAGTGGCTGCTCCTGTCATCCCCAGTCCCGCACCAATTCACGAGATCGCGCACGGCCGGACAGTGGCCCAGACCGGCCGGTGATCGCTGGCACCTGTAACGTCGGGCGCGTGCGACGCCGGGGGATTTCCCGTCGCACAGAGCCCACGAACAAGCACATGGTCGAAGTCGAAGAACAGGCCGCGGTCGTCGAGCGTGCGGGTCAACCAGTGGAAACCGGCCTTGGCGACCTCGTCGGCAGGCCCACGACCGTTGAAATCACCCGCGATCACGACCGGACCTGGCCATGTGGCCGCATCGGCCAGCACCGCGCGCGCCTGATCGCGCCGGTGCCCTTCGCTCCAGAGGCCATACACGGTCTCGAAGTGGACTGAGTACACCCCGCACGTTGCCAGCCGGCATATGCACCGTCGCCGCCACTGCCGCCCGCCGAAGCTTTCGAAACCGATGTTCGTACGGGAGCGGCACCTTGCGCGTATCGTCCAACGGCCAGGGCGAGAGAACGGCGACGCCGAAGTCGCGGTGCGAGTGCGGATGCCGTGCCGAGGGGACGTAGATGGAGTTCATACCGAGGGCCCGCGCCAGCTTTTCCGTGCCGGACGCGTCCATCTCCTGGAGGAACAGTACGTCGGCGTCTTTCAGCGGACCTGGCCGCGTCAGCAGGTCTGCCGCCCGATCCACGTGTTCGCCAAACTTCACGTTGAATGTCACGAGCCTGATCTCGCGTGTGGCCACACGTGACGAAGGTTGCTGGACGGCCATGACCGGGCCGGCCGGGTCGTCGTAATTGAGAGCAGCCGCACATCCCGGTGCGGAGGCTAGCCAGGCAGCGGCGATGGCTGTCTTGAGGAGTCGGCGCATCGGCATCGGCTTGGCTCAGTGCCGTCGAAACGTTGGCCTTGGTGTCAGCCGTGAAGGTCACTCGTGTAAGACCTCTTGTACCACTCGGAGGCGTTTCTGTTTCTACCAAATCACGCCGTCTGGTGAATAATCCAGCCTAAGAAGGCGGCTGCCCAGTGGCGCACTGCCGAGGGCTGCACGATTCGAATCCGCTGGATGCGACTGAAGCCTTGCGCAGACTCTCATCGCCAGAACAGGCCTCGGCGAGCAACCGCCTTCGGCTCATCGGTTCCCGCTGCAATGCTTCATTCAGAACTTGTGCTTGCTCGCGGCCATCGCTTCCGGGAGTCATAAAACGCACCGATATACGCCCGTTTCTTACAACTTCAGGGCATTTCGTGGCGTCAGTGCGGGTAAGTCACCTCATGGGAATAAGAGTATTTTGCGGCGTTCAATAAATCGAGAGAGAATGCCGGGGCCTTCGAGACTTAATTAATCTCTACTGATGGAGGGGCAGGAACGCACGCGCCTCTCGAGGCACCACTTCTTCGTAGCCCGCGGGACGGTAGTCTCCGCTCTCCGGCACTTGGTAGTAGTGACCCTGGTAGTCGTTCCGCGTGATCCGCTGCAGCATCTCGACGAGGGCATCGATGTCCTCGGACGTGTTGTAGGCACCGAGGCTGATGCGGACCATGCCCGGTCGTCGGGATCTGTCCCCGGTCGAGATGCGTTCGCTGCCAGCGAGCCCGATCGGATTCGGTGAGCTCCAGGAGATGCGCGACGTACGACTGCGCGCAGAAACAGCCGCTGCGCACGCCGATGCCACCCTCGTAACCAAGGATGGCCGCGACCAGTGCGTGAGGCAGTCGTCCGAGGTTGAAGGCAATGACTCCGACCCGGTCGTCGGTCCGACGCGGGTCCGTCGCGCCGTAGAGCGTGATGTCTGGCAGCGATTGCAGTCGCTCGAGCGCATATGTCGTCAGACGAGGCTTCATGCCGCTGCGATGCTCTCCATGCCGGCGTCCATCAGTGCGCGCGCGGCAACCGCCATCGCGACAGCGCCGACGACGTTGGGACTGCCGGCTTCCTCGCGATCGGGCAATCCGGCCCACTGCACCTCGGTGGGCGTCACGATGTCGACCGTTCCGCCGCCCTGGTACTCCGGGTCGCCCTGCGAGGAAGATGTCTCGGCGGCCGACCAGCGCCCCGGTGCCGAACGGCGCGTACATCTTGTGAGCCGAGAACGCCACGAAATCGAGATGCTCCGGCGTCGTCGTCCGGCTTGACGTCGATGCGGCGGTGGGGCGCGAGCTGGGCCGCGTCGACCAGGATTCTTGCCCCGACGGCGTGTGCCTTTCGCGCCAGACGATGGATGGGCTGGACGAAGCCGGTGACGTTCGAGGCGCCGCTGACCGTCAGCAGGGCGATGCGATCGCCGAAGGCCGCGAGCAACCGATCGACGTCGTCTTCGTCAAGGCGGCCATCGCGCGTCACCTTCGCTCGAACCACGTGCGCACGACCGCGCCAGGGCAAGTCGTTCGAGTGGTGCTCCATCGCGGTCGAGAGCACGACGTTGCGCCGCCCGAGCGGGTAGCGATAGGCGAGCTTGTTGATGGCTTCAGTCGTGTTCTTTCCGAAGATGACGGTGTTGGTGTCTGACGTCGGCTCCGACGAAGCGCGCGATCGTGTCGTGCGCCTGGTCATAGGCCGCCGTGCTGACGCGTGACTTGAAGCCGGCCCCTCGGTGGACGCTGGAGTAGTACGGCAGAAACGCGTGGACCGCGTCGAGGACCTCCTGAAGTGGAGGCGTGCTGGCAGCGTTGTCGAGGTTGATGTATCGGGACGAGCCGGCCGTCGAGGAGCGGCACCTGCTGTTCCAGCCCAGCGATTCGCTTTCTCCAGCCGTTCGGCGCCTCGGAGGCGTGGGCCGTTCATGGCGCGCACTCGCTCGAGGCGATCGACGCAGCGCATGTTCGGAGTTCTCATACCGCACATGGAGATCGCGTCAGCGGACGTGAAAGTGGACATCGCGCGCGGGGATCCTCCAACCGATGAGCTGCTGCTCGCACATTGCCTCGAACCGGTTGCGAACGCTGGCGCTATGATTCGCTGGAGACTCGGCATTTCGCTGCCGTCCTACTCATGGCGTCCGATGGCCAGGTCACACAATGGCTTGCGCGCTGGCGCGCAGGCGATCGTGAAGCGCCGGAGCGGCTCGTTCCGCTCGTCTACGACGAGCTGCGTCAGGTGGCGCGCCGACAGCTTCGCCGCGAGTCGGCCGGCCACACGCTCTCCGCCACCGCCCTCGTCCACGAGGTCTACCTGCGGTCTGCTGCAGCAGCGTCAGCTCGCCGCAACGGATCGCGACACCTTCCTCGCGATCGCCGCGCAGACGATGCGGCGCATTCTGGTCGATCACGCGCGGGCCCGCTCGCGTCTGAAGCGTGGGCGGTGACGACCGTCCCGTCGGGCTCGAGCCTGGAGACGACGTGCCGCTCCTCAGCGACACAGAGGTCGAAGAGGTGCTGGCGATTGACATGGCCCTCGAGCGTCTCGCGCAGATTGACGAGCGCGCGCATCGCGTCGTCGAGTGTCGAATCTTCGCGGGGCTCACGCTCGAGGAAACCGCTCAGGCGCTCGGCATCTCGAGCAAGTCCGTGCAGCGAACGTGGATCGACCGCGCGTGCGTGGCTGCGCAAGGAGATTGGCGGAGACGTGGCGCGGTAGTCGGCCGTCGGCGCCTATGTGTCCAGCCAGAGCCGCGTTGACGCGATCAATCGAAGGGACAGTCATGGACCGCATGCAATGGCAGCGGATCGAGGAGCTCTTCGAGCTCGCGCACGCCCAGCCCACTGAGGCGCGGCGAGGATTCCTGGCGGAGGCGTGTGGCCAGGATGTCTCGTTGCGTGCACGAGCTCGAGGCGATGCTGGCCGCCGCCAGCGTCGATCGCGCCCTCGCCGTCGAACGATTCATCGTCGATCGGGACACGGACCGAGCGGCCGCCGATCCGTTGCTCGGCAGCTCGTCTCGGGCCGTGGCGCCTCGTCAGCGTCCTCGGGCGTGGCGGCATGGGCACGGTCTACCGCGCCGAGCGCGCCGACGGTCACTATCGGCAGGAAGTGGCGGTCAAGCTCGTGCGCTCGGGCCCGCGCGACCCCTACGCCATCGAGCGCTTTCGCACCGAACGCCAGGTGCTCGCACGCTTGATCCATCCCAACATCGCCGGCGCTCCTCGACGGCGGGTTCGCGCCCGATGGAACACCCTATCTCGTGATGGAGCTCGTTGATGGCATCCCGATCACCGAATGGTGCGCCGCCGAGCGTCTGTCGCTCGAGGCGCGGCTGCGGCTGTTTCGCGTCGTGTGCGATGCCGTGCAGCACGCGCATCGCGCCCTGGTCGTCCATCGCGACCTCAAGCCGTCGAATATCTTCGTGTCGCGATCCGGCAATGTGAAACTGCTCGATTTCGGCATCGCGAAGCTCCTCGACCCGGAGGCGTGGGATGTCGAGTCGACGGCCACGCGGGCCGAGATGCGCCTCATCACGCCGGAATACGGTGCGCCGGAACAGCGGCAGGACGGCCCCATGACGACCGCGACCGATGTGTATGCACTCGGCGTCGTGCTGTACGAGCTGCTGACGGGCGTCAGGCCGCGGCAGGTCTCGCGACCGGCACGTCGCCGCCGACTGCGCAACGCGAGTGTCATCTCCGATCACGGCCCCGAGCGAGGCCGTGCGGCGACGTCGCCGGCCGACAGCGAGCCGCCGAGCGGGCGAGTGCACGGTCCGCCTTCCGGCACCTGAAAGGTCGCACGTCGCTGACCCGCGCAAGCTCGTCCGACGGATTCGCGGCGACCTCGACCGGATTGTCCTGACGGCGTTACGCGACGAACCCGAGCGCCGCTACGCCTCGGCGGGCCAGCTGGGTGAGGAGATTGAACGGTTCCTCGAAGGGCGCGCCGTGCTCGCGCAGGCCGACACGCTGAGCTACCGTGCGCGCAAGTTCGTGGGCCGGAACCGCCTCGCCGTCACGGCGGCGGCGTGTTCGTCTCGTTGCATCACGGCCTTCGGCGTAGTCGCGGCACTGCAGGCACGTGCGCTCGCCGAGCAGAGTCGCGTCGCGCGGCTCGAGCAGGAGAAGGCGGAACAGGTCGTCCGAGTGCTCGTCGACCTGTTCGAGACCACCAATCCAGCGATTCGTCCCGGACGGCGATCGGATGACCATTCGCGAGTTCCTCGCCGGCGCCGAGGGCTCGCGCCCTCGCGCAGTTGAGCGGTGCGCCGGTCGTCAGGGCGAAGCTGAAGCAGGTGTTCGGCCTCATCCACTCCGAGCGCGGCGAGTACACGCCGGCGCGCGAGGCGCTCGAGGAAGCGCTGGCAGAGCAGCGACGCCTGGTGGGTCCCGATCACCCTGATGCGCTCGAATCGCTGCACGCGCTCGGGCGGGTCCTCCATGGCGCAGACGACGAGTCGCGGGCCCGCAGCCTGCTCGAGGAGTCGCTCGACCGGCATCGCCGCGTGTATGGCGACGAGCACGAGAAGACCGCGCGAGCGCTGTTTGCACTCGCTCCTCTCGTGGCCAGTACGCGATCTCGACGCGGCCGGCGCCCTGCTCTCGCAGGCCCTCGAGATTCGACGGCGGGTGCTGCCACGGAACCATCCCGACCTGGCCATGAGCCTTGGCGCACTTGCCGCAGTACCACAATCGACGCGGCGAACGGGAGCGCGCGCGGACGCTCTATCAGCAGGCGTTGGCGGTCTTTCGAGATCCCGGCGCGCGCCACCATCCCAGGGCTGTCGCGCTGATGAACGACTACGCGTCGCTGCTTGGTGAGATGAACGAGCATGCCGAGGCCGAAGTCATGCAGCGACGAGGCCATTGCCATCGGCCGGCAGGTCCTGGGCCCCGACACGCTGACCGTGGCGAATCTGACCAACAATCTCGCCGTCACGCTGACCTCGCTCGGCCGGCTGGCCGACGCCGAACGTGCGTTTCGTGAGGCGTTCGCGCAGCATGTGGCGCTTCTCGGTGAGAATCATTGGCGCATGCGGAACCTCGCGCGCAACGTCGGCCGCATCCTGGCGCTGCAACAGCATTATGACGAGGCCTTGCCGTGGATGGATCGGGCCCTCGCGATCCGCAGGAACACGAGCAATTCGGAAGACGTCAGGCATCGAGGGGATTCGCGCGCAGCGTGCGTGGATGGTGTTTCGCCTGGGCCGGCGCGAGGAGGCCCTTCAGGAGGCCGCACGAGCCGTGTCCGCCCTCGAACGAATGAAGGACTCGAATGCCGGGTACGTATTGGCCTTTTCACGTGCGCTGCTCGCGCGAATCCTGAACGAGATCGGACGGCCCGAGGGTGCAGAGCCTGTTGCACGCGCCGCCATGGCGTGGTTCGGGCGCTGGGGCCCCGGCCATCCCAAACATGCCGAAGCGGCATGCGAGGTGGGTCGTGCGCAGGTGCTGCAGGGTCTGGCGGCCGAAGGACGAGCGACGCTCGAGGGCTGTCTGCCGATCTATCGCGCCTGGGGGCAAGCCGACCGCGACGTCGTCGAGTCGCTCGAGCGCGTGCTCGCGGATGCCGTGCGTCGTTCTCAATGACGAGGTGTGGATGACGAACATCGCGTTCCACGCCGCGAACGCGCTCGTCGTGCTCGCCATCGCTCGCGCCGTTGCCGGTTTGAGCTTCGTCGCGGCCACATGTGACGCCCTCGCGTTTGCCGTCCTGCCGCTCACCGCCATGACTCGGCCGAGCAGTGCGTCAGACGGACGTCAGTCGCTCAGCTTCGTTGCGATCATCCGGTCGAGGATGTTGCGGGTAATCCGCTGGATGCGCGAATCGCTGCGGCGGAAGTCCTTGCGCGGAGGATTCTGAAAGCCGGGCGGAGACGAAAGCACGACGCTCCACCAGCACGTCCCGGCATTGAAGACCAGATTGCCTTTGCGCGCCGTGTACAGCGTCGTGGCGTACGAGGTGCTACAGTGACCGCGTTCCCGGAGAACCTCTATGATTCGCACACGTCGCCGCTTCCTCGAGCACGTCGTCACTGGTGCCGCGTTGTCCACTGCCGCACCTTCCATGGCGTCCGCCAATGCGGCCCAGGCGCCGCCCGGTCCGGGCCGCTACGATTACCTGGGCCGCACCCCCGGCTATCGCGACTGGGCGGTCGTGCCGCGCGGTCTGACTGTCAAGTCGATCGAGACGTTCCGGCGCGATTCGCTCGCGCTCGTGCGCATCACCGCGAGCGACGGGAAGATCGGATGGGGACAGGCGATGGCAGAGATTTTTACCCGAAGGCTCGAACAATTGCAGACGGATTGTCCTTCGGGTAAAAATATCAGTCATGACTGGGCGGCAGCGTTACCTTAAGGATCAGGTCCTCCGCGACCTCACAAGGAAGATGGTCTTCGTCGCCGGCCCGCGGCAGGTCGGTAAGACAACGTTCGCGCGGTCATTGCCGGGAGCTGCGGGTAATTACCTCAATTGGGACGTGGCCCCCGACCGCGAGCGCATTCTGAAGCGGGAGCTGCCGGCGGGCCCCCTGTGGATCTTCGACGAGCTCCACAAGTTTCGTGGCTGGCGTAACTACCTCAAAGGTGCGTGGGATGGCCGGCCGGCCGGTCAGAAGATCCTGGTCACGGGCAGCGCGAGGTTGGACTTCTATCGCTTTGGCGGAGACTCCCTGCAGGGGCGCTACCACCTCCTGCGAATGCACCCGCTCACGGTCGCCGAGCTCGCGATCACCTCCGCGGCAGATTGGCGCTCGCTGCGCACGCTTGGTGGCTTTCCTGAGCCGTTCTTTGGCGGGTCTGCTCGCGAAGCCAAACGTTGGTCGACCGAGCATCGCACCTTGATCATCCGCGACGAACTGGGCAGCCTGGAACGCGTGGACGATGTCGGCCGCCTCGAGTTGCTCGCGCTTCGCCTGCCTGAGCTCGTCGGTGCACCGCTCTCCATCAACAGTCTGCGTGAGGATCTCGAGGTCAGCCACAAGACGCTCTCTCGCTGGGTCGCGCTCCTCGAACGCCTGTATGCGCTCGTGCTCATTCGCCCGTTCGGCAGTCCTAAGGTTCGTGCGATCAAGAAGAGTCCCAAGCACTACCACCTCGACTGGACGCTGCCGCCATCGCCGGGCGCCTCGTTCGAGAATCTGATTGCGATTCACCTGCTCAAGTGGGTCCACTTCCAACAGGATGTTGAGGGCCTCGACCTCGAGCTGCGATACTTCCGGGACCTGGATGGCCGCGAAGTCGACTTCGTCGTCACCGACCGGCGGAAGCCGGTGTTGATGGTGGAATGCAAGTTGGCTGCGGCTGCGGTTGACCCGAGTCTTCGCTACCTCAAGACGAAGTTTCCCGAGTGCCCGGCCTGGCAAGTGCACGCGGAAGGCGTCCAGGACTATCAGACGCCCGAGGGCATTCGTGCGAGTCCGGCGATGACGCTGCTCAAGACGCTCGTGTAATCGCAGGCCCATGCAGGCCCATGAGGAGTCGGCCGTCGCGTGCGACCTGGAAGCCCCCGGTATCTGCGCAAGGCGCTCGATACAGACGCTCGTTTGCGTCTACCCTCCAACTGACATTAGTTGACTTGACGACGCGCACGCTGGGATTCAACCCGTTCTTTGGCACATCGGCCGCCGCACCTCACGCAGCCGGAATTGCCGCGTTGATTCTGTCGAAGAACCCTTCGCTGACCGCGAACGACGTCAAGAACCTGATGAGGTTCACGGCGCTGGACATCCGCGCGGTGGGGATCGACCGCGATTCGGGCTACGGCCTCGTCATGGCATCGACATCGTTGGCGGTCCCCTGACGCGCGTCCGACCAACCACGGGACCAGTATTACTCAGGGCCACGCATGCAGGACGCGGCGTGTCTCGAGCGTCGCCCGACTCGATGGTGACAAGCTGGTCCTGTACGACCTCATCGCTTGCCGGCGCGGAGCATCTTCCGCAGCTCCTCACCCATCCAGCATTTCAATGCGGACGACAGCGTCCGCTTCAGGTGCCCGGTGACGTACAGGGTCTTCTCCGGCTGGCTGGGATCGTCGCTTTCGATCACGAGCTCGCAGCAGCGTGACGTCTCACACCGTGGCTCGAACCGGATGAGCACCGGCATGCAGGATCCCGGGCGGAGCGTCGCCGGGAACGGGTTGTTGAGCAGCTTGAAATCGGAGCACCGCTGGTCGCACTCGGTGTCGTGCTTCTTCTTGCAGCCGCAATCCTCGCCGTGATCCGGGCACCCGGTTTCGTCGTACTCGCCGTCGCAGCCGCACAGCGGCTTGAAGGCCACGCGCGTGACGTGCAGGTCGCACGGCCCGACGTTGCAGATGGTGACGGTGAGCCTGGCCCGTTCGCCGAGCTCGACGCCGCCGAACTGCGTCGTACCCGAGACGGCCAGCTTCCCGGAGGGAGCGTTGCCCGACACGGCGATCGTCCGCGGTCCGCCGGGATCGTCGCTCGAGATGGTCAGCGTGGCCGACTTCGGGCCGAAGCTGGTGGGCTGGAACCGGATCGGCACCTGGAGGGCGCTTCCGGCCGCGATGAGGAGCGGATACGCGTCCACGCCCGGCGGGATGAACTCCGCCGACGACGACGTGATTCCCGTCACGGTCAGCGCACACCGGCCGCTGTTGCTCAGCGTCAACGGTCGATCGGTGAACGATCCGACGCACGTGTCGCCGAAGTTGCCGGCGTTGGCGATGACCAGCGCGAGCCGCGGTGCGGGCGCGTTGCCCCTGACCCGGACGGTTCTCGGTCCGCCCGGATCGTCGCTCAGCACGGTGAGCGTCGCGGAGATCACACCGAGCGCCGCCGGCCGGAACCGGATGGGCAGCTCCACCGAGGCGCCGGCCGCCACGACGACGGGGTAGAACGACACGCCGGGCACTTCGAAGGCGGGTGACGATGAGAGGACGTTCGAGACGCGCAGCGGACAGGGACCGCGATTGCTGACGACGAGTCCGCGGTCCACGAACGATCCGAGACACACGTCGCCGAACTCGCCCTGGTCCGGCACCGCGACGACCAGCGCCGGAGCGCCCTTCGCGCCCGTCGCCATCAGGTCCAGGATGGGACTTCCGGGGTCGTTCGAGACGATCCTGATCGTCGCGGCCTCCGGGGTCCCGGTCAGCGTCGGCACGTACTCGACGCTGAAGTCGACTTCCTCGCCTTCCTTGATGACCAGCGGTGTGCCGGGGAACGCCAGCACGCGGAACCCGGTGGACCCCATGAGGCGCTGGACGCTGGTGACCACCAGGTCGCCCGCGCCGACATTGAAGATCTGCAGCGTGAGAAAGCCGGCCCCGCTGCAGACGGTGCCGAACGTCAGGCCGTTCTGCGGGTTCACCGCAATGGCCGGCCAGGTCGGCTTCACGAACTCGAACACGCCCCGGCCGTAGGTAGCGGCCCGGAGCATCCGCGCCTGCGTGTTCAGCACCAGGTCGGTGACCGGCGCGCGCGGGAAATGAATGTCGTCGAGCACGGTCCACGTGTTGCCGTCGTCCACCGAGCGCAGCACGCCCAGGTGCGTGCCCGCGTAGATCGTGGTCGGGGCGTCCGTGCCGTCGAGCGCGAGGGCGCTGAAGGGTACGTCGAGGACGGGAGAGATGTCGGTCCACGCCGTCGCCGCGATCGTCGTGCGGAAGACGTGCCCGTTCTGACCCGGTGTCCCGCCGTTGAAGCCGCCGAGCACGGCGTAGATCACCGTCGGGTCGTTCGGATCGAAGGCCGCGCGCAGGACGGCCCGGTTCGGCAGCAGCCGCGTGATGTTGGTGAACGTGACACCGTTCGGCGGGCCGACGGTGGCGGCCAGCGCGTTGGTCGACACGAACACCTGGTTCCCGACGGTGACGACGACGTTGTTGCCGTTGGTCGGCGCGACCTCCGCGGCGCCGGGGAAGGCGCCGATGTTGCGCCACGTGGTGGCTGCCATCCTGGCTCTGCCAGAGGTTCTGCTTCCGCCGACGTACACGATGCCCGCGGCGCTCGGATCGGTCGAGACCGGCGCGAGGTAGCAGCCGGCGTCACTGGCGGTTCCCCACGGCGTGACGTCCGCCCAGGTCACGCCATCGTCGGTCGACCGCAAGATGCGTGTGCAGGGCGCCGGACTCCAGAAGCCGCTCGTGGCGTAGACCTGCCCGCGGTCACTCCGTCGTAGACGACGTCCCAGCCGTCGCCACCGTTTGTGCCGATCCACGCCAGCCCGGGAGCGCCGCTGGTCGACTCGACCTGGTTGTCCTGCAGGGCGCCGACGGTGACGCTCGCCGTCGCATCCGGCCTCACCGTGATGTTGTAGAAGAGCGCCGGTCTGCAGACCGCCCGCGTTGAGCGACGTCCAGGTCGTGCCGTTGTCGGTGGACCGGAACATCCCGCCGTCGGTGCCGCAGTACACGATCGTCGGGGCGGGCGCCGGCTGCCTAGCGAACGCCCAGGTATGCGTGTCCGCGTGCATCCCGGTCAGCCCCGTGAAGGTCGCGCCCGCATCGGTCGATCTGCCCTGGCCGATCGCGCCGGAGTAGATGATGTCGTTCATTCCGTCGCCGGGCGAGGCGGGATCGACCGCAATGTGGAAGCAGTAGCCGCCGTAGGTGCCGGTCGGCAGGCCCGTGGCGGCCTGCTGAGTCCACGTTCCGCCCCGCGGTCGATGCTGCGGAAGAGGCCGACGGGATCGCCGGCGCCGTTGGTGCCGACGAGCACCACATAGAGCACCTGCACGCCGGCGGGATTCGGCGGCGACGTCGGCGGCGCGATGTCGATCACGACCTTGCCGAACCCGCCAGGCGGCGGACCGACGGCCGCGGCACCACCGGAGTGGCGGCGCTCAGGATCCGGGTCCAGCTCTGGCCACCATTCGTCGAGACTGAAGACCCCCCGACCGGATGCCTGCGTACAGCACGCGGTTGGCAGCCGGCGTCGAGCGGTCGAGCACGAGCGAGCGCGCGTCGCCGACACTACCGGTGCCCTGCGTCCAGTTCAGGCCTCCGTCCAGGGAACGGAATACACCGCTGGTCGAGCCGAGGTAGACCGTCTGCGAGTTCGCCGGGTCGACGATGATGACGTTGATCCACTGGTTGCCGAACTGGCTCGCATTGCCGACGTTGCCGGCCGGATAGCCCGACCCGAGCCGTACGCAGCTGTTGCCGCCGTCGGTCGACTTGAACAGGCCGGCCTGGGTCTGCGGGGTCACTCGCGGCGCTGGTCCCGACGTAGATCGTGTCGGTGTCGTTCGGGTCGATGGCGAGCGCCCCGGGTTCACCGATGCCCAACGACGCTTGCCGATCGAACTGCGGTGTCCAGTTGGTGCCGCCGTCGTTGCTCCGCCAGGTACCGCCACCCGGCTGTGCCTTGGTAGACGACGTTGGCATCGTTCGGATTGATCGCAATCGCCGTCGCAGACCGTTGTCCTGCGCGTGCCCGCGTGATCGGACTTGGGCCGCGGGGTGTCCAGACGGTTCCGGTGAGACTCATGACGGGCTACTCCTTCGTTGGGGTCTCGTCGTGCTCGTTCTTTTCCTGCGGCGGTTCAACGGGCGCGGGGGGCTCGGGCGCCTCAACCTCGGAGGGCGACACGCGAACCGCGCCAGGGAGTTGATGCCACTGCGTGGTGGCCCGACGGTAGGCGTCGGCGGTCGCGGCACCGCCTCCTACGGTGTCGGCGGTCCCCCGACCGCCTCCTCGACCTGACGCTGGATGTAGTCGCGATCGATCTGCGGCGGCGTAGTCCGTGCTCGTAAGGTCGCGGCTTCGGCGTGGGCTTGGGCGGCTCGTGCCCTCCACCGTCTTCTCGCCTCCTTCTTGCGCTGGTCGGCCATAATCTGCTCCGCGCGCCTTCCGATGACGCGTCCAAAGAGGGGGTCACGATACTCCAAACGAGATGACGTCGCTATCCATATCCTTACACCCTTTTCCTTCATTTCCTTATCAATCCTGAAAGGATGGGGTGTCCGAAGGAACCCGTATGGGGCTCGTCCAGAACCCCTAAAATGGGGCCGCCGCCGTTCCCGGCCACCGTTGGCCGGCCTTTACTTTCCCAACCCAATTCCCCCCCGAACCCCCCCCCGGCCCGGCCCCCGTCCCCCCTCCCCCTCCGGAGCAAACCCCCAGCACTTCCGCCGTTTCCACCACCCTTCACCCCCCAAAGAACCGCAGCTCGATGACGCGCGCGCGTCGCGGATCGATTCTCGACAGCTCCTCGAGCGCATCGTCGAGGGCGCAGAGCGATGAGGCGCTCGAGTCGATGGTTGGAACCTAATCCAGGTCGACTGCTGAGCTGTGTTCCGACAGGACCGCGCGCCCCCCTCCTTTCGCCGCCGTCCGGGCGCGCGCGGCGTCGACCAGGATACGGCGCATGATCTGCGCGGACGGCGCGAAGAAGTGCACTCGATCGTGCCAGCTGACGTCCTGGGTGCCAATCAACAAGCAGATAGACTTCGTGAACGAGGGCCGTGCTGCAGGAGGCCGCCCGCGCCCTCCCTCCGCAGGTGGCGCCGCGCCTGCGCTCCGCAATCGGTCGTAGACGAGCGGCATGAGCTGGTCGAGCGCGACCTGGTCGCCCCGTCCCCACGCCCGCAAGAGGCTCGTAATGTCGACGGAATCGAGCTCAGCCACCGCGACATTGTTCTCCGCGGTTCTCGACTGGCTGGCAGCCGAGGGCGACCTGAGCGACGGTAGTGCCGCCGGGCCTCCTCGCCAGATGGGCGGGAGGGAGCCGATTGCGCGCGATTGTGTGAATTGCGCTTGTCCGGCCGGATGCGTCCGTGTACGCTGCGGCGGGCAAGCGGACATCACGGTGCGCCCGGCGTGTCCGGCGCAGCGCGCGTCTTCGATCACAAGGAGTCACAGGTGACCTTGACTCCCGAGCGGTGGCACCGAATCCAGCGAGCTGGCGGCCAATCGCGATTTGTCTCGGCGCGACGCGTTTCTCAGCGAGGCCTGCGCGGGCGATCCTGCCCTTCGGCAGGAGGTCGAGTCGCTGCTCGTCAGGATCGAGCGCCCGTGATCCTGGATCGCTCGGTCTGGGCAACGGCTGCGCCGCTCTTCCCTGATGGTTCTGACATCGGTCGCGGCACGACACTCGGACCCTATCGCATAGAAGATCGCCTCGGCGCCGGTGGCATGGGCCAGGTCTTCCGCGCCACTGACGTCCGCCTCGATCGTCCGGTCGCGCTCAAAGTTGTGACAACGGCGGTCGCGCTCGAGCCGCAGCTGCGCGCGCGGTTCGCGCGCGAAGCGAAGGCGGTTGCCGCGCTGACGCACCCGCACATCTGCACGCTCTACGACGTCGGGCGTCATGACGACGTCGACTTTCTGGTGATGGAATGCCTGGAAGGCGAGACGTTGGCCGCTCGGCTCGCGAAGGGGCGGCTGCCCCTCGTGGAGACACTGACCCACGCGATCGAGATCGCCAGCGCGCTCGAGCACGCGCATGGTCACGGGATCGTCCATCGAGACCTGAAGCCTGCCAACATCATGCTGACCGCGAGCGGCGCAAAGCTGCTCGACTTTGGCCTCGCGAAATTCCGGCTGGCAACAGGCGACATCGCCCAAACGCAGGTGACGCGCGAGGGCGGCGTGTCAGACACGCTCGGGCCGCCGGCGTCCAATCAATCCGGCGGCAGCTCCGCGCACGTGACGAAGAGAGGCACCATCCTCGGCACCATCCGATACATGGCCCCTGAACAAATCACGGGCGGCGAGGTCGATGCGCGGAGCGACCTGTTCTCGTTCGGCGCTGTGCTGTTCGAGATGTTGACGGGGCGAGTCGCATTCGAGGGGACGACCGTTAGCAGCGTCCGCGAAGCAGTTCTCGAGGGCGATGTGCCCGACGTGTCCTCGCTCCAGCCGGAGACACCTGCGCCAGTCTCGGCGGTCGTGCGTCGCTGTCTCGCCAAGAATCCCAGCGAGCAATTCCAGACCGCAGGCGGAGATCGTCCACGAATTGAAACAGACCTGCGAATCAATTCTTTACGCTCGCGCTCGCTCGACGCCGCTGAGAGACGCGCCAAGAACATGGCAGTCGTCGGGGTGGAGGGCTCGCGCCCTCTTCTTGGTACTGACCGGACTCGTCATGGGGGAATTGTCGGCGGGTTCCAGCGTTGGTCGGCCCGCTGAGTGGCCAGATTCGGTCAATCGCGGTCCTGCCGCTCCAGAACCTGTCCGGGGACCCGACGCCAGGAACCTCGCCGACGGGATGACCGAGCAGCTCATCGCCGACCTGGCGACGATTGACGGTGTACGCATCATCGCGCGGACGTCGGTGATGCCGTACAAGGACGCGGCCAAGCCGGTGCCGGCCATTGCCAGGGAGCTGCAAGTCGACGCGATCATCGAGGGGTCGGTCATTCGAGCCGGCGGGAAGGTTCAGATTACGACCACGCTGATCCGAGGAACGACGGGTGCAGTCATCTGGGCGCAGAAGTTCGAACGTGACGCGAGCGATGTCCTGACGCTGCAGCGCGAGGTCGCGCGAAGCATCACGAGCAAGGTGGACATCACGTTGACGCCGCTGCAGCAGACGCGCATGGCCAGCGCGCGCCCGATCGATCCCGAGCGCGACCTCGAACTGCTCCTGGGCCGTCACCATGCCGCGAAAGCAACGGACGAAAGCCTGCGGAAAGCGGTGCAGTACTTCGATGCCGCCATTGCCAAAGATCCCGCGAACGCGTGGGCCCACGCCGGACTCGCTGAAGCCTACACCGGGCTCGCCGGCTTCTACATGGACCCGCGAGAAGCCATGCCCAAGGCGAAGCGCGCCGCGGAAACGGCGCTCCGACTGGACGAGGCGCTCGCCGACGCCCACGCAGCGCTGGGATATGTGCATCTCGTGTGGGACTGGGACGGACCGGCGGCGCAGAAGGCGCTCCTGCGGGCGCTCGATCTCAATCCGTCCCTCGCGACGGCGCGCTTGAACTATGCGGCGTACCTGACGACGCAAGCGCGGCGCGATGAAGCCGTCCAGGAGATTCGCCGGGCGGTCAATCTCGATCCGCGATCGATCCGGAGCCATGCGCAGGGCACCGTGCTGCTGATATTCAGCCGACACTTCGGGGAGGCCATCGAGCTCGCTCGACGCGGCCTGGAATTCGAACCGAATTCCGGTTTTACCCTGGCCTTCCAGGGTGTGGCCTACTCCGAGCTGGGCCGGTTCGAGGAAGCCATCGACAACCTGCAGAGAGCCGTCAAGCTGGACAACAGCCTGACCGTTCTTGCCCTTCAAGCACAGGTGTTTGCCGTTGCTGGTCGAACCGAAGAGGCCAAAGCGGTTCTGGCGAACGTCGAGAAGGCTGCAAGGAGCCGCTACTTCTGCCCCTACGAAATCGGCAGCGTCCATGCGACCCTCGGGGATGCGGACGCGGCCTTCAGATTCTTCCGCAAGGGCACCGATGAGCGCGCGGACTGCATGGCATGGCTTGGCGTCGAGCCATGGCTCGACCGATTCCGCCTGGATCCACGCTATCGAGGCCTCTTGCGCGACATCGGATTGACGCCACCAGACGCGCAGTAGCGCAGTGATCCGGCCGACATCGTCAAGAAGGATGATGCGAGCACGCCCAACCTACTGCTACCCGTTCGAGTGATGAGCTTCGCCCGGCGGGAATGTTGCTTCACGGCCAGTAATGCCTTTACGTCGGAACACACTACCTTGGTGGGCCACGGCAGCGGACATCGTTGCCGCCGCACTGCTGCTGACGGCCCTGTACGTCTGGGTGGACGGCGGCTTCGTTGCCGAGCTCGCGGGTTTCCGGCTATCGGTGCGTTCCGCCTGGCGCCTGGCGCTCTGGGCGAGCATTCTCCTCTTTCTGCGTCATGTTCTCATACGCGACTACCCGCTGCACCGAAGGCTGGCGTCTGACCTCGCGAGGCTGACGGACCGCATTCCCAAGGGCGGCGCCCTCGCACCCGATCCCTGGGCCCCCGGTTCATCGAGGTCGATCTGGGTTCGAACGGCAGTGTTGCTCGGCGTATTCATCGGGCTGACGGCCTTCATGACGTATCCGCAGGTGCGCTTCCTGAAGAATGGCGTCAGCATCAACGAGGGTGACGCGCTCTTCTCGACGTGGCGACTCGCCTGGGTGGCGCACCAGCTGCCGCGCGATCCGTTGAACTTGTTCAACGCCAATATCTTCTATCCCGAACGCGGCACGCTCGCCTTCTCCGACTCGATGCTGGTGCCGGCGTTGATGGCGGCGCCGCTCCTCTGGCTTGGCGTGCCGCAACTGGCCGTACACAACCTGATCTTCCTGTCGGGATTCGCCCTGTCTGGCGTTGGGATGTTCCTGCTCGTGCGGTCGCTGACTGGCAGCCGCAGCGCGGCGCTCCTCGCCGGCTTCGTCTTTGCGTTCCTGCCCTTCCGCTACGTCCACTACGCGCATCTCGAGCTGCAGATGGCGCAGTGGATGCCGTTCTGCCTGTGGGCGTTCCACAGGCTCCTGCAGAGTGGCCACGTCCGCGACGGTTTGCTGGTGGGTCTGTTCCTGGCGCTGCAGTGCCTGTCGTCGTGGTACTACGGGATCTTCTTCGCGACGTTTCTCGTGCCCGTGGCGCTGGTCATGCTCATCGCTCAAAGTGCCACCCGCGCGAAAGCGACGATCCGCGCGCTCGCCGCCGGGGCCGTGCTGACCACCGTTCTCGTCGTACCGATGGCCATCCCCTACTTCGCCGCACGACAGAAGGTCGGCGAGCGGCCGGAGTCAGAAATTCGCCTCTTTAGCGCTGTTCCGGGCGACTACCTTCTCGCCCACCGTCAGAACGTTCTGGTTGGTCCGCAGACGTGGCGAAAGGGCAAACAGGAACGAGAGCTCTTCATGGGGTTTCTCGTCCCGTTGATTGCCCTCGTTGGGCTCTGGCCGCCGCTCTCCGCCGCGCGCATCGGCTACGCGCTGGGGTTCCTGCTCGCCCTCGACATCTCGTTCGGCTACAACGGCATGGTCTATCCGTGGCTGCACGAGTACGTGCTTCCCTATCGAGGGTTGCGCGTGCCGGCGCGGATGGCGATGGTCGTCGGCCTTGGACTCGCGATTTTTGCCGGCTATGGCGCGGCCCGCATCGTTCGCCTGTTCAACAAGCGCGGCGCCCAGGCGGCGATTTGTGCCGCGCTGATTCTGGGCGTGTTCGTCGAATACCGCTCTGTCCCGCGGCTGCGGGAGATCACGACCTCGCCGCCTCCGGTTTACGACGCCCTCCCGCCTGGCTCATCGAGCATCCTCCTGGAGCTGCCACTCCTCCAGGTGGACATCACGATCGAGCCGCTGTACATGTACTTTTCCACGTTCCACTGGAACACGCTCGTGAACGGTTACAGCGGTTTCAGCCCGCCGTCGTACTCCGAGCTCCGCCAGAAGATCGAACACTTTCCTGACGAGACCTCGCTCGCGGAAATTCGCCGCCGGCACGTCACCCACATCGTGCTCCACGGTGGGCTCTACCGCGAAGGCGAGTACGCCGAGCTCCTCAAACGCATCGAGCAGTGCACCGAGCTCGAACGCATCTTCTTCGTCGAATCGCAAGGCCGCGAAATGCGCCTCTATCGTGTACGGCCGGCCGCCGGGGCCTCCGCGACCTTCTGAACCACGGCCACGGGCCACGGATCACACTGAACCTGCGTCGACGTACGGACTCCACGACACCAACCGGGCGGTGCTGTTTGGTCCGCGACCTTGGTGCCGCGCGTATCGCTGACCGGCGTGACGGTCGCCCCGGGGACGACCGCTTGTTCATCCTTGAGTGCCCCGCTGACCACGCCGGTTGTGATCTGCGCACTGGCCGTTATCGTGCCCGTGGTGATGCACAGGAAAGTGATGGCCATTCGTACCAACCTGTACAGCGTATCGCCCACTGGATCGTCGTGGAGGCTGCGCCGGGCTTCAGCCTCGTGCCGTCAGCGTGTTCAAGTGTAGCGCCAGGTCGGCGAGATTGGTCAGCGTGCGCGCGGGCAGGAAGTCGTCCACGAACGGCAGCGCCGCCTGCAGGCCGCGCGTCAGCGGCGCATAGTCGAGGGTGCCGATGAGCGGGTTGAGCCAGATCAGGCGATGGCAGCTCCGCTGGAGACGCTTGACCTGCTCGCGAAGGACCGCGGGATCACCGCGGTCCCAGCCGTCGGAAATGAGCAGGACCACGGGGCCGCCGTGGAGCGCGCGGCGCCGCCACTGTCGATGGAACTGACCCAGGGCCTCGCCGATGCGCGTGCCGCCGGACCAGCCGGGGACCGATCGTGAGACCGCCAGGACGGCCTCGTCCAGCCGTCGAGTGCGCAGCGCCCTCGTCACGATCGTGAGGTCGGTGGAGAAGACGAACGCCTCGACGCGGCGGTGCCGCCGGCCGAGCGCGTGCGCGAAGTGCAGGAGCATGCGCGAGTAGCGGTCCATCGAGCCGCTGACGTCGCACAGGAGGACGATCGGCCGCGGCCGCGTTCGCCGCCGGCGTCTCGGCAGCTTGAACACGTCACCGCCGGTGCGCACGCTGTGCGCGAGCGCGCGCCTGAGGTCCACGCGGGGCCCGCGGCCGCGAACCCAGCGGCGTGTTCGACGCTCGCCCGGCGTCCACTCGAGTCGATCCAGCGCCGCCCGAGCCATCGCAATCTCGTCGGGCGTGAACTCCGCGAAGTCCTTGTGTGCGATGGTCGCCGCGTCGCTCCATGTCTGGAGCGTATTGGCAGGCGACTCGACTTCCGCCAGGTCGACGGCCGCACCGGACGTCTCCACCGAACCTGGTGTGCCCGTGCGCGGGTCCTCGGTGTGCGAATCCTCACCAGGCCGGCGTTGCGCCTGCTGCAACCCATCACCGTGCACGCGCCAGAACGAGGCGAACGCACGGTCGAACATCGCCAGGTCTTCGCGGCGATGGACGAGCAATGCGCGGCAGGTGTGGTAGACGTCCTCCCGAGCCCCGAGGTTCACGTGCTGCAGCGCCTCGGCGATGTCGAGCAGGCGCCCGACATGGACCTCCAACCCGACGGCTCGCAGCAGGCGGCCGAAGACGAGCACGTTCTCGAGGAGAGCGGACATGTCGTGAGGGGAAAGGTCTGCTGTCCCTAGCGTCTGCGACTCATGAATGCGAGAAAGTGTTTCATGAACGAAAACCCTTCACGAAGGTCGCGATGCCCACGAAGACCGCGAAGGTTTCTTGCCTGACAACGCCGTCGGCCGTGTTCATGAGATTGCCAGCACGCCGCTACACGATCGCGGCCGTCGCGCGGGCAACGAGGCCGGCGAGGACTTCTCCCCGCACGGCGTCGATGTCCTCCTTGGACTTGAGGGCCACGCCCAGCGTCGCCTCGATCGCGTCAGGGTCGAGCGTCTCCCTGTCGAGCGCGGCGAGCGCCGCCACCCAGTCGAGTGTTTCTGACACTCCCGGCAGCTTGTACAACTCCATCGTCCGCAGCTCCTGCACGAGTGACGTCAGCTGCGCCGCGAGCCTCGCGGAGGCGTGCGGCACCCGTTCCCGCACGATCGCCAGCTCCTTGTCGAACGCCGGGTACTCGATCCACTGATACAGGCAGCGCCGCTTCAGCGCGTCGTGCACCTCGCGCGTCCGGTTGGAGGTGAGGATGACGAGGGGCGGGTCGGCGGCGCGAACCGTGCCGAGCTCGGGAATCGTCACCTGGAACTCCGCGAGCAGCTCGAGGAGGTATCCCTCGAACTCCTCGTCGGCGCGGTCAATCTCGTCGATCAGCAGGACCGCGGGACGCGTCCGCGCCGGGTCGATGGCCTGCAGCAGCGGCCGCTTGATCAGGAACGCGTCGCTGTACAGCTCCCGCCGCACGCCGGTGCGATCAAGCTCGCCCGAGGCTTCGAGGATACGCAGCTCGACGAGCTGGCGCGCATAGTCCCACTCGTAGACGGCGTGCGTGATGTCGAGTCCCTCGTAGCACTGCAGGCGGATCACATCGGTCTCGAGCGCTGCGGCGACCGCACCAGCCAGCGCCGTCTTCCCGACGCCGGCTTCTCCTTCCAGAAACAGCGGACGCCCAAGACGAAGCGCGAGGAATATGGACACGGCGAGGCCGTAGTCGGCGACGTAATGCTGCGCGACGAGGCGCTGCTGAAGGTCCGAGATGGAGCCGCGGAAGATGGTGGGCACGCCGTCTGCGCGAGCATAACATGCAGCGCGTGACGTGCGGTCCGAGGATGGCCTGGCGATCGCCGGCGCGGAACGGAACGACGCTGGAAGGCGCTGGGCGATTTCCGTGATTCGCCTGCCCCCGATCGTCGTGGGCCCGGTGAACACGTCCCCGAATCCCCCCGCTGCGTCAGCGCCCGCTCCTGACGAGCACGCGTCCCGGCAGTCGACCGCCCGGGCGAGCGGAGCCGAGCACCGGCACGCCATTCACGAACACCGTCTGGATGCCCTGCGCGCGCAGTTGCGGCTGCTCGAACGTCGACATGTCACGCACCGTGGCTGGATCGAAGAGCACGAGGTCGGCCTTCATCCCGGCGCGGATGACGCCACGGTCGGTCAGCCCGAGACGCGACGCCGGCATCGACGTCATCCTGCGAATCGCGTCCGGCAGCGTCAGCCAGTGCTCGTCGCGCACGTAGTGGCCCAGGACTCGCGGGAACGTGCCGGCGCCGCGCGGGTGGCTCACGCCAATGCCGCCGTCGCTCGCCACCATGACCCACGGCTGCCGGTAAAACGTTCGCAGGTCCTCTTCGATCATCGCATGACCGATCACGCCGGCGTCCTCGTCGCTGACGATGCGGATGTAGAGATCGACCTCGCTGACGCCTGCGGCCCTCGCGGCGGCATCCAGGCGTTGACCGACGTACTGCGGGAACTTCGGCAGGCGCGTGATCTGGACGTTCCGCCCGCCGCCCACGTCGTCGAGCGCCTTCTTCACGCTCGCGGGATCCGTCCATTGCTTGTTCGGCACCAGCACTTTCAGGTTCGAGTGCCACGCGAGATAGGGATAGGCGTCGGCGGTGACGTCGACGCCCCGCGCGCGCGCCGCCTCGATGATCGCGACGACTTCCGGTGCCTTGCCCCACACGCCGACGGTTCCGAGCTTGATGTGCGTGATCTGAACGGGAAGGCCGGCTTGTTCGCCAATCGCGATCGCCTCGCGGACGGCTTCGAGCGTGCGATCGGCCTCGTCGCGAATGTGCGAGATGTAGAAGCCCCGGTGTCGCGCCGCAACGCGCGCCAGCGCGACGAGCTCGGCGGTCGAACCATAGCTGCCGACCACGTACTCGAGTCCCGACGAGAGGCCGATCGCGCCGTCAGCAAAGGCCTGCTCGACGAGCGTCTGCATGCGTGCGATCTCGCCCGTCGTCGCCTCCCGGCGGAAATCGTCGCCCATCACGGACCGCCGCACGGTCGCATGCCCGACGAGCAACGCGACATTCACCGCCGCGGGCGACGAACGGCGCCGGGCGAGATAATCGCCAATGGGCAGCGGCGAGCTGCCATCCTGACCCAGAAGGACCGTGGTGATGCCCTGCGACACCTGCGTGCCAGCCTCGGGATCCGAATCCAGCCCGTCGGTCGAGTGGTTGTGCGCATCGATGAAGCCCGGCGCGAGCACGAGTCCCGTCCCGTCGAGGACCCGATCACCGGGCCGAGCGATCTCCGAACCGATCGCGCGAATCGAATCACCTTCAAACCGCACATCTACGCGTTGAAGCGGGGCACCGGTGCCGTCCGCGACCATGGCGCCGGAAATCGTCCACGGCGCTGATGATTCAGCGGCGCCTGGCACGCGCTCCTGATTTCGCTGGGTGTGGACGACATCGACAGGCTCAACGTGCCGGGCGAACCCCGGGAGAATCGTCGAGACAACAACCAGCAGGGCGGCGGGCGCGGCCTTCATGCGTGGGATTCTACGTCGACTCCGGACCTTCATCGACCATCTCGCGAAGCGCAAGCCGCTACGCTACCATCAGCGGCATGCTCAACTACATCTGGTTCGGCCTGATGGCGATCGCCCTCGTCGTCGCGGCGTTCAACGGCACCGCGGAGGCGGTCACGAAAGGCGCGGTGGAGTCGGCGTCGACCGCCGTGCAGATCGCGATCGGCCTGGTCGGGATCATGACGCTCTGGCTCGGCATGATGCGCGTCGCCGAAGCCGCCGGCCTGGTCACCCTCGTCGGACGTGCCCTGCGGCCGCTGCTCCGCTGGATGTTCCCGGACGTGCCGCCCGAACATCCGGCGGCCGGTGCACTCGTGGTCGCGCTCGCAGCCAACATGCTCGGCCTCAACAACGCCGCGACGCCGCTCGGCATCAAGGCGATGGAGGAACTGCAGGCGCTCAACGCTGACAAGGACACGGCCACAAACGCCATGGTCACGTTCATGGCCGTGACGACGTCCGGTGTTCAACTCATCCCGGCCACGATGATCGGCGTGCTCGCCGCGGCGGGCTCGCTCAACCCGACGGTGATCATCGGCACGTCCATCGTTGCGACCTTCGTCGGAACGCTGGCGGCCGTCATCACGGCCAGGCTGCTGCAACGGTTCTACGCGCCGCCACCCGCCGCGCCGGCGGAGGCGCGCTCGTGATCCGCGCCGCGCTCGAGACGATCTCGCTGTGGGCGATCCCCGTGCTGCTCGTCCTCATCCCGCTCGCAGGCCTGATTCGGAAGGTCAAGGTCTACGACGTCTTCATCGACGGCGCGAAGGAGGGATTCGACGTCGGGGTGAAGATCATCCCCTTCCTCGTCGGGATTCTCGTCGCCATCGGGATGTTTCGCGGCTCGGGCGCGATGGAGCTGGTGACAGCGGCGTTGCGCCCCCTGGCGGCCGCCACGGGCTTCCCGGCGGAGCTCGTGCCGCTGGCGATTCTCCGCTCGCTGACCGGCAGTGGATCGC
The DNA here is from genome assembly GCA_963776315.1 of uncultured Acidobacteriota bacterium. Lineage (GTDB taxonomy): Bacteria > Acidobacteriota > Vicinamibacteria > Vicinamibacterales > 2-12-FULL-66-21 > DATBJJ01. The sequence continues at coordinate 29,823 of CAVZMJ010000010.1, read as the reverse complement.
TCGCGTTCACGACCGACCTGGTCAAGACCCACGGTGCCGACTCGCTCATCGCGCGCACGGCGGCGACGATGTATGGGTCGACGGAGACGACGTTCTACGTCCTGGCTGTGTATTTTGGCGCCGTGGGCGTGCGCCGGACGCGGCATGCCGTGCCCGCCGCGCTCGTGGGCGATCTCGTCGCGGCGCTCGCGGCCGTCGCCGTCTGCGCCTGGATGTTCTAGCGAGGCTGCGCCTCTGACCAGGAGGCTCCGCCTCGCTAGGTCGCATTCTTGATAACGCCCCGCTGACGCGGGGACGGTCTTGACCCAAGAAACTTGACTCAAACAGACAAGTTCTGGGGGGTCAAGACCTCTAGGGTTCAGGGAACGCGCCGGTAGTACCCCTTGACGCACTGGTCGAGCACCCACGATGCGCGAGCCCCACTCGCGCCCGTGGACTCGCAGACGCCTCTTCCCGACAGCTCGTCGACGATGGTCTGGATGAGCGGTTGGTGGACGTGGGCGGGATTGCGGACGTGATGGGTGATTTCCTCGCCGTGCCGGATCACAGCGACGTCACCGTCGGTGAAGACCGGTGCGCGCAGCACGCCCTCGGAGCCGACGACCTCGATGCCGTCGCTCTTCTGGCCCGCGTTGAAGTTCCACGTGCCGGTGCCGAGCACGGAGTCGCCGATCCGGAAGATCGCGGCCGTGACATCTTCGGACGCGTAGGTGCCGCCAGTATTGACCGCAAGTCCCTGCACGTCGGTGATCGGTCCGATCAGGAAGTCCAGCAGATCGACGCCGTGGGAGGCGAGGTCGAAGAACAGGCCCGCGCCTGCAACGCCGGGATCGTAGCGCCACGTCCGTGCGCGGTCGCCGACTGCCAGTGGCTCGAACGCATGGATGTTCACCGACGTCACCTTGCCGACCGCACCCTCGGCGAGCAGCGTTCGAGCCAGCAGGTATCGGGGCAGCGCGCGCCGATAGTAGGCGACCCATAGCGGCACACCCGCCGCGCGGAACGCGTCGACCATCGTCGTGCACTCCGGGTGGCTGATCGCCATCGGCTTCTCGACGAGGCACGGTTTGCGCGCGCCTGCCACGCGAAGGGCCAACTCGCAGTGGCTCGACGGCGGCGTCGCCACGTAGACGGTGTCGACCTCCGGATCGTTGATGAGCGCCTCGGCCGTGTCGTGCACCCGCGGCACGCCGTGTCGCCTCGCGTAGTCCTCGGCTTTCCCGCGATCGCGGCGCATGACGGCGACCAGCCTGGACCCGTCGGCCTTCTGAAACCCGGGACCGCTCTTCACCTCGGCGACGTCGCCGCAGCCGATCATCCCCCAGCGAACGATGTCCATCGCAAACCTCGAGGCAGTCTCGCATGAATGTGCGGATGCCGCGCAGCACCTGGGGAGGCCCCGTTCGACCCGCGCGGTGTCAGTGTAGTGGTATCATAGTACCGCGATGTCACGATATACGACGACCAATATCCGGTTGCCCGTCGAGGCATATCGGGACCTCGCGCTGCGCGCGGCGCGCCAGGGTGTGCCACTCGCGTCCTTGATTCGAGAAGCCGTCGCGGCGTACCTGGGTCGTCCTCTTCCTGCGGCGGCCAGTCCTCTGGATCCCGTGGACGCACTCGTCGGCAGCGCGCCGTTCGAGCCCACGGACGAAGCGCTCAACCACGATCACTACCTGTACGGATGGCCGAAGGAGGAGGAGTCGCGTGAAGCTGCTGGCCGACACCGGCGCCCTGCTCGCCCTGTTCAATCCCCGGGACGCCCTGCACCAGCGGGCCAGAAGGTTCGCGCGGGAAGCGGCCGGAACACGGTTCGTGCTGACCGAGCTCATCCTCAGCGAAACGGTGACCCGGCTCCGCGCCCGAACCGACGCCGCAAACGCCGCTGACATCGGCGCCGCGCTCTTGAACAGTCGACGCTATGAAGTCCTCGTCGTCGATCCGCCGCTCATCGAGGCGGGGCTCACGGATCTTCGCCGCTTCGCCGACAAGCGGCTCAGCCTCGTCGACGCCGTGAGCTTCGCCGTGATCCGGACGCTCGCGCTCGACGGCTCGTTCACCTTCGATCGCGACTTCCGCGACTGCGGTTTCGACGTCTATCCGGGACCGTAGCCAACGTCCGCTCGGCCGCAATCTACCGCTCGTCTGACGCGAATCGACCGGGTCCACACGATCGGTGGTGGACTGCTCGAGCCGAGGAGGCGCTGCCGGCCGTCCCCAGCGGTCCGCGCCCACCCTACCCGTAGAGCCGCACCAGACCGAGCGCTTCCATCCGCCGGAAGTCGGCGTCCAGCGACCAGACGAGCCCGCCGATCTCGTCCGCGAGACCGGCAATCAGCAGGTCTGTGACAGCAAACCGGTGGCCGGCATCGGCAGCCGGCTCGATCCAGCTTTCGACCGTTCGCCAGGTGTCCTCTGAAGGCACGATGACCGGCAGTGCCGACAGGGCGCGCCTGAATGCGGTCCGGTCCTTTCGTGCGACGCCAGCCATGAGCTCCAATCGCACCGGCAGCGCGAGCGAGACTTCATCCGCGTCGATGAGCTTGCGCAGGACCACGGCCTCAGCCGCAGCCGGATCACGCACTGCAGCGACCCACACGGAGGTGTCGACGACGATCACGCCCGGCGCCGGTCCTTCTTCCGAAGGTCTGTCGGATCGAATTCGAACTGAACTTTGCCGATGAGGGTCTTCAGCTCGTCCGCGCGGCTCTTTCGAACGACTTCACGCAGCGCGTAGACGACCGTATCCGTCTTTGACTTGAAGCCAAGGGCCGTACGAGCTTCGTCGAGCAGGGCGACCGGCAAGTGAAGGGTCGTTCGCATATGATTCAGTCTAATATATATGCTCAAATATGTCTATGGCTGTAGATTTTGTATGGCCACGCGCAGCCAATTGTGCCGCCGATGGAGCACATCGAGACCAATCGTGATTGGGTCCTCCCGTCCCTTGACTCTGGAGTGAAACAGTTGTTACATAGCACGTGGTCGTATGATACAGCACACTACGGAGTCAACGGGGGTGACGGCGCCCGAGCCCGAGGCGATCGTCGCGCCCCCGGAACAGTGGCTGCTCCTCGTGCACCAGCTCCCCACCCGGCCCGTGAGCGTGCGCGTCAGGACCTGGCGCCGCATGCAGCAGCTCGGAGCGGTCGCGGTCAAGAGCTCCGTCTACGCGCTCCCGAACCGCCCCGACACTCGCGAGGATTTCGAGTGGGCGCGGGCGGAGATTGTGGCCGGCGGCGGCCAGGCCACGGTCTTTCAGGCCTCGACGATCGACACCGTCTCGAGCGACGACCTGCGCGAGACCTTCCGCCGTGACCGCAACGAGGACTACCGCTCGCTCGTCCGGACTGTGGAGAAGATCGTGCGAGTGGCCGGCGCGCGACGCCGGCCGGATCCGCGAGCCCTGGCGAAGGCGCTCCGCCGGTGGCGCGAGCGTCTAGGGGAGATCGAGGCGCTCGACTACTTCGCGGCGCGCGGCCGGGACGCCGCGCGCGCGGCGGTGGACAGGCTCGAAGCCTTGTCTGCGGGCTCCCGGACGTCCGGGCCTGCGACTGGCACCGACGGCGCCCTCGATCCCACCGCATTCCGGCGGCGCCGCTGGCTCACGCGTCACCGCCCGGGCATCGATCGCATGGCGTCGGCCTGGCTGATTCGTCGCTTCATCGACCCGCACGCGGTCTTCGCGTTCGCCGCGCCGGACGCCCCCCGCGAGGCTGGCACCGTCACGTTCGACACGTTCGAGGGAGACTTCACGCACGAGGCTGACCGCTGCACGTTCGAGGTCCTGTGCGCGCGGTTCGGCATGAGCGACGCCCGGCTGCGCGACATCGCCGAGCTCGTGCACGATCTCGATTTGAAAGACGCGCGCTTCGGACGGCGTGACGCCGCGCTCCTCGGCGCTCTCGTCGAGGGACTGCGACAGCTGCACCAGAGCGACGAGGCGCTGCTCGAGCACGGCATCGCGCTCTTCGACGCGCTCTATCAGGGCCAGGTCGCATCGTCGCCGCCGCCGCGGACGCGCGCGACCCGGAGTGCAGGACGCCGGGAGCGGGCGCGTGGGGCTTGACCACGCCTCGCGCCTTGCGCGGTTGTCGGCTGTGGGTGCGCTCGCCTACTGCAGCTACGCGATGTGCCGGTCCCCGGTGCTGCCACTGTTCGCGCGCGAGCTGGGCGCATCGCCCACGACCGTCGGCTTCGTCGTCGCGGCATCGACTCTGACGGGCGTCGTCCTCAAATTCCCGGCGGGCGCCCTGTCGGACGTCCTTGGCCGACGCGCGATCCTGTTTGCGGGAGCAGTGGTCTTTGCCGCGCTGCCCTTCACCTATCTGGCCGTCAGCGGGCTCGCCGCGCTCGTGGTCGTCCGCGCGGTTCACGGCAGCGCCACAGCGCTCTTCAGCCCAGTCGTCTCGGCCACGGTCTCTGACCTCGCGCCCATCGGCCAGCGCGGCCGGTGGTTGAGCCTGTACGCGGCCGCCCAAGGCTCGGGTCAGGCCCTCGGTCCGGTTCTGGCGGCCGCCCTCGTCGCCGGCGCCGACTTCTCGCGAGCCTTTGTTGCCAGTGGCGTTCTTGGCGGGCTGGCCCTCTTGCTCGTCGCGCGATGGCCACCGACTCCGAATCCAGACGGCAGGATCGCGATGTGGCGCCGTCTCCGCGAGGGGGCCGTCGCCGTCCTGTCCGATGCGCCGGTGCTCGTCACGAGCCTGGCGCAGGCCGGTCAGTTCTTCATCAACGGCACCCTGACCGCGTTCCTGCCGCTCTACGCGCGCGAGGTTCTCGACTTCGCGCCGTCATCGATCGGCTGGCTCTTTGGCGTACAGACCGCGGCCACGCTGGCCGCGCGCCCGCTCTTCGGAGCGGCATCCGATCGCATCGGCAGACGTCCGTTGATCGTCGCGGGTCTCATGACGTGTGCCGCCTGCATGCTCGCCATCACAAAGGCCGGAACGTTCGGAAGGCTGGCCGCGGTGACCGGGGTTTATGGCGTCGGCCTGGCGCTGACCACGTCCGCGACGAGTGCCTACATCACCGACCTGACACGTGAAACCCGATACGGGACGGCACATGGCCTCTTCGGCACAATCTTCGACGTCGGTGACGCGCTTGGCCCGATCTGCGCCGGCCTCGTTGTGGCGCGAGCCGGATACAACGCCGCGTTCACCGCGGCGGGCGTCACGGCCGTCATGATCGCCGTCATCTTCGGCAGTGCCTCCCGATACGGTTCAGGGTTCACGGTTCACGGTTCAGGGTTCAGTGCCAAGGTGCTTGGCATTGGCCCGCACCCGAACAGGCGCGATGAATAGCGGTTAGACCCATGAACCATGAACCGTGAACCGTGAACCCTGAATGGGAGCCGACGGGACGGACCAGGCCGGGTACCTGACAGGCGGAGGCCACGTGGAATCGGCTGTCCGACGCCGTCGCGGGCTTGTTCACACCGAACCGGCATTCCCGGGGAGGCAGCTGAACCGCGATGCCGGCCTGGCTCGTGGGAGCCTATAATCACATCGCGCGGATGTCGGCCGACGCACGAACGCCGAGGTGACTCCATGACGCGGCGCATCAAGATCTCCGAACGCCGAATCGGCGACGTGACGATACTCGACTTGCGCGGCCGGCTGGTACTGGACGAGGGCGATACCTCCTGTGCCGAGCACATCGACCTCCTGGTTCGGGAGAATCGAACCCGGATCATCCTCAATCTCCAGGAGGTCACCTACCTCGACAGCGCGGGCGTGGGCGCCCTGGTCGCCAAGTACGTCACCCTGCGGAAGCGCGGCGGAGACCTCAAGTTGCTGCTCCTGTCCGAGCGCGTCCGTCGTGTGATTGGCATCGCCCAGCTGCTCGCAGTGTTCGAGACCTTCGAGTCAGAAGAGCTCGCCGTTCGGAGCTTCGACTCAGCGCATCACACGGCACAGTAGAAGCTATCCCACAAACGGAGACCCTTCACGAAGGCCGCGACCAGCCTACGCTAAAGCTGATATGGTCCGCCGAAGCCTTGGCGAAGGCGGAAGCTCACGAGGCTCGCGAAGGATTCACTAGTGAAAGGCGTTTCGGGCAATGGCACCAGAGGGAGGAACGATCCGCCCCGGCCGGCCTCCAGAGCGGCGACTCACCGCCGAGTATGTCGCAGCACGCGCCCTCCTCGATGCGACGACGATTGACGAGGCGGCCCCGAAGATTCTCGAGGCCATCTGCGACGCGCTCGGATGGGAGCACGGAGCGCTCTGGACGATCGACCGCGAGGCCGACGCGCTCCGCTGCGCAGAGATCTGGAACTCTCCGCTGGTGCAACTGCCCGAGTTCGATGCTATCAGCCGCCGTGTGACGTTCACGCGCGGGACGGGCCTGCCCGGCCGCGTCTGGGCCAGCGGCGAGCCCGCCTGGATCCCTGACGTCATTCACGACTCGAATTTCCCCCGGGCCGGGATCGCCGCCCGTGAAGGGCTCCACGCCGCCTTTGGTTTTCCTGTCCTGCTGCGCGGCGAGGTCTTGAGCGTCATGGAGTTCTTCAGCCGGGAGATTCGCGAACCCGACGCTGACCTGCTGTCGATGCTCACGACGGTCGGCAACCAGATCGGCATGTTCAGCGATCGGTGCCGCGCACAGGAGGAGCGCGACCGGTTCTTCACGCTCTCGCTCGACATGCTCTGCATCATCGGGTTCGACGGACGCCTCAAGCGCGTCAACCCCGCATGGCGTCGCGTACTGGGCTATACCGAGGCCGACTTGATCTCGCGACCGTACCTCGAGTTCGTCCACCCCGACGATCGCGACGCGACACTCGCCGAGGCGACGAAGCTGACCGAGGGCAAGGACGTCTTGTACTTCGAGAATCGCTATTGGCACAAGGACGGCACGCTGCGCTGGCTGCTCTGGGCCGCGGCCCCGGTCCCGGGGCAGCAGCTGGCGTATGCCGCCGCGCGTGACATCACCGAGCGAAAGGCCGCCGAAGAGACGATGGCGCGTGACGCCCGCGATCTCCAGACGACGCACCGCGAGCTCGAAGACCAGGCGTCGAGGCTGGCACAGCTCGTCAAGGAGCTGGAGGTCGCGAAGCGGCGCGCGGAAGATGCCACGGAGACGAAGAGCGCGTTTCTGGCCAACATGAGCCACGAGATCAGGACGCCGCTCAATGCCATCCTGGGTATGACGACGCTCGCGCTCCAGACTCGGCTCTCGACCGAGCAGCAGGACTACCTGACGACCGTGAAGTCGTCGTCGATGGCGCTCTTGGCGATTGTCAACGACATCCTCGATTTCTCGAAGATCGAGGCACGTCGACTCGATCTCGATCTTGCCGAGCTCGACCTTCGTGAAACCGTCGGCGAGGCGGCAAAGGCCATCGCGATCCGCGCGGCTGAAAAGGGCATCGAGCTCGCCTGCGACATCAGCCCCGACACACCCGAGTGGCTCGTCGGCGACGCCGGCCGACTCCGCCAGGTTCTGCTGAATATCCTCGGCAACGCGGTCAAGTTCACCTCGGAGGGTGAGGTCGTGCTTCGCGTGCACGTGGAGAACGCCGACGGACCCCGCCTGCAACTGCATTTCAGTGTCAGCGACACGGGGATCGGCATTCCGATCGAGAAGCAGCAGCAGATCTTCCACGCGTTCACCCAGGCCGACAGCTCAACCACGCGGCGTTATGGAGGCACCGGGCTCGGCCTCGCAATCGCGCTCCGCCTCGTCGAACTGATGGGTGGACGCCTCTGGGTCGAGAGCGAGATGGGTCGAGGCAGCACCTTCCACTTCACGGCGTCGTTCGGCCGCCCCGAGACTGCGACCAAACGGGTCGCACACCAACCACGAGCGCTCGACGGGCTGCGAGTGCTCGTCGTCGACGACAACGCGACCAACCGGCGGATCCTCGAGGAGATGCTCGCAAGCTGGCACATGAAGCCACGCGCCGTCAGCGATGCCCGGTCAGCCATGGCCATTCTTCGAGAGGCACTGCCGACCGACAACCGATTCCACGTGGTGGTGTCAGACGGCCACATGCCCAACGTCGATGGCTTCGCGCTCGCTCGCCAGATCAAGCGCGACCGCGGACTGCGCAGCACGCCCGTCGTCCTGCTGACCTCGGTCGGGCGCTCCGGAGATCCCGAGCGCTGCCGCCGGCTCGGCGTTGACGCCTATCTGACCAAACCTGTGAAGCACTCGGACCTGCTCGATACGCTCGCGAGCCTCGTCGGCGTATCGACCAGGAGGGAACCTCCCCTGGCGGCGACACCAGTCGCGACGCGGGCCCCGCGACGGCCCCTGCGCATCCTCGTCGCCGAAGACAATCCGGTCAACCGACAGCTCGTCACGACCCTGCTGCGGAAGCGCGGGCATACGGTGACGGCGGTGGAGAACGGACGAGAAGCCGTTCAATCGATACCGACCGACGGCGCGCGGGGATACGACGTCGTGATTATGGACGTGCAAATGCCGGAGATGAGCGGATTCGAGGCGACAGAGGCGATCCGCTCCCGTGAGGGTCCCGCCGCGAGGCGCCTCCCGATCGTTGCGCTGACCGCGCACGCCATGCAGGGCGATCGCGCGCGGTGCCTCGAGGCCGGGATGGACGGCTACCTGTCCAAGCCCATCGATGTCGACGAGCTCATCGCGACCGTCGAGCGCTTTGGAGGCGACGCGAGCCCACCCCGTGACGGGCGGCCGGAGACAACGGTGACCGCTGCGGTTTTCGATGAGCACGCGGCCCTGGCGTACACCGGAGGGGACCGTCGGCTGCTCAAACGAATCATCGCGCTCTTCCGCTCAGACCGTTCGTCGGCTCTGCGACGCATCAAGCGCGCCGTGGACGAGCGCGACGGCGAGGCGCTTCGGATGGCGGCACACACACTGAAGGGATCCATCGCGACCGTTGGTGCGTCGCGAGGGCGCGAGGCGGCCGCCGAGCTCGAGCAGATGGGTCGCGCGCACCAGTTCGACGATCTCGAACGCGCGTACGACCGGCTGCGGGACGAGATCGCACGCCTCGATGACGCGTTTGCAGCCGCGGGGCTGGTGTCGCGCCCGGCGCACCCGGCATCCCGCCGACGTCGCACCCCTGCGCCGCCGAAGTCGAGGAAACGGGGGAGCCGATCATGAGCCGCATTCTCGTCGCTGACGACGATCGGACCACACGGCACGTGCTGCGCAAGGTTCTGACCAGTGCGGGTTTCTCTGTCGTGGTCGCGAAGGATGGCGTCGAGGCGCTCAAGGTGCTGCGCACCCGACGCTTCGATCTGCTGTTGCTGGATGTCTGGATGCCGCGGATGAACGGGCTCCAACTGCTCGAGCGGCTTCGGACGCGCAAGGCCCGCCCTCGTGTCATCGTGATGACCTCCGATGAGGCCCCGGAAACCCTGCTCGAAGCGGTGCGCCAGCAGGCGTTCAAGTACGTGCACAAGCCGATCGCATCGGTCGAGCTCCTTCGGACCGTCCGCGATGTTCTTGCAGCACCCGAGCCGCCGGTGATCGAGGTGATTTCAGCGCGCCCCGAGTGGGTCGAGCTCGTGCTGCCTTGCCGGCGGGAGGCTGTCGAGCGCATTCAAGCCGTGATGGCCGGGCTCGACACCGATCTCGCACCAGACGTGCGCGAGTCGATCGCCTATGCGTTTCGCGAGCTCCTGATGAACGCGATCGAGTGGGGCGGCCGACTCGATCCCAAACGAACCGTGCGCATCTCGTATCTGCGGGCCCATCGTATGCTGCTCTATCGCATCGCCGATCCCGGGCCGGGATTCAACATCGAGGAGCTGCCGCACGCCGCGATTGGAGGGCCGCCAGACGATCCAATCGCCCACATGCAGGTGCGCGAAGAAAAGGGCATCCGGCCGGGTGGGTTCGGGTTGTTGATGGTTCGGGGCAGTGTCGACGAGCTCCTCTACAACGAGAAGCGAAACGAAGTCGTGTTTGTGAAATACCTCGACGACGGAGGGGGCCCGCGCGGCGCGTAGCCGGTGCCAGACCGCATCCTCAGCCCGTTCGAGATCAGCCTCTGGCGATGTCCTCGCGGAGATATCGGGCCACGTCGCTGATGAAGCGATGGACGGAGGCCTCGGCGATCCGGCGTCCGACGAGCGCGTCCATCGCGTCTCCGACGACGCCGAGCGGCGGGTCGTAGCGTCCGAGAAAATCCAACTGGGTCTCGGTCGCAGTGAGTGGATAGATCGTCAGCACCGAGCTCATGAGCGGAAAGAACTGGGGATTCTTGGCGGCCTCCCACGACACCGGGATGCGCGTGAGCGGCGAGCCGTGCGGCCCGGTGGCCTCGTCCTCGATCGTACCAATGGTGAAGACGATCTCGGCGGCGACGTCCACGCCGGCGATGGTCACGCGCAGCTCCGCCGCCACCGATCGCGCGCGCGCGGCCGCGGCCCTGGTCGCCGCGCGGAAGATGCCGGCCGGATCGGCGACAAGCGCCTCACGCACGCTGGCGTAGGGGTGATTGACGTAGTCGTAACTCCGAATCTCCAGACGTGCCATCGGTCAGCCCTCGTGACGAGTTGCGTCGCCCGCGCATCATAGCAGAGAGCCGGCGTCTGACCGGCGTCGAGGAGTTCGCGGCGGCTTTACAGTGGGGTCGCTACTGTAGTACAAGTGTGTATGACAAGCAAGCCCTTGCCCATCAGTGTTCGGCTCGATGCCGAAACCGAACAGCGGCTTCGGCGGCTCGCCCACGAGACGGGCGGCACGGTGTCCTCCATCGTGCGTGAGGCCGTCGCGGAATACGGGGCGGCGCACGACCGACAGACGGCCGACGCGCGTCCGTACGATCGCCTCCAGCACCTGATCGGCGTTGTCGGTAGAAAAACCGGTCGGTCCGAGCGGACGGGCGAGCAGTTCCGGTCCGTCCTGAAGGCGAAGGCCCGTGCGCGGCGTCCTCGTTGACGCCGGGCCCTTCGTGGCCCTCATCGATCGCCGGGACAAACACCACGCCGACTGCGTCGACGCGCTTCGCGCCGTGGCCGGCCCGCTGATCACGGTGTGGCCCGCCCTCGTCGAGGCCATGTATATCCTGGACACGTGGTCCGAACAGGCCGCGCTCTGGGCGATGGTCGAGGCGGGTCCCATTGCACTGGCGCGCCTCGACGACGAGGACGTGCCTCGACTGCGCGAGCTGATGGCCAAGTACCACGACCTCCCGATGGACCTCGCCGACGCATCCCTGGTCCACGTCGCCGAGCGCGACGGGTATCGCCGGATCTTCACGTTGGATCGGCGCGACTTCGAAGTCTACCGACTCGCCGGGCGCGAGCGATTCACGATCCTCCCGGGACTCAGCGGGGCCGGCCGCCCGCCGCGCCGGCGCCCTCGCTCACCACGCTGACGCGTCGGCCCTTCGCATCACATCCTGAAATGGCAGGAATGGCTTTAGGATCGGCACATGGTCCTGAAACAGTTCTACCTGAATTGCCTCGCGCACGCCTCGTACCTCATCGGCGACGAAGAGACGCATACGGCGGCCATTGTCGACCCGCAGCGGGACGTCGACCAGTATGTCGCGTATGCCGAGGACCATGGCCTGCGCATCGCCCATGTCTTCCTGACGCACTTTCACGCCGATTTCATTGCCGGCCACCTCGAGTTGCGCGACCGGACGGGCGCCACCATCTATCTGGGCGCTGCGGCGAAGGCCGAATACACGTTCACGCCGCTCCATGACGGCGACGTCGTCGCGTTCGGCAAGGTCCGCCTGACCGCGCTCGAGACGCCCGGACACACGGCTGAATCGATCTCCATTCTCGTATACGACCTCGATCGCAGCGCCACCGAGCCGTACGCAGTCCTGACCGGCGATACGCTCTTTGTCGGCGACGTCGGCCGGCCGGATCTGCGCGTGGCGCTCGGCTGGTCGGCCAGCGACCTTGGCGGACTGCTCTACGAGTCGCTCCGGAGCAAGCTCCTCGCTCTGCCGGACGCGAGCCTCGTCTACCCCGCTCACGGCGCCGGCTCGCTCTGCGGCAAGGCGCTCAGCCAGGAGACGTTCTCGACCATCGGCGAGCAGCGCCGTTCGAACTACGCGCTGCAGCCGATGAGCAAGGCGGCGTTTGTCGAGCTCGTGACCGCCGACCAGCCCGACGCGCCGCCGTATTTCACCTATGACGCCGTGCTGAACAGCAAGGAACGGCCGACGCTCGACGAAACGCTCGCGCGCCAGGCCAACCCGATGACGCTCGATCAGCTGCTGGCGCTGCAGACCGTCGGCGCGCAGATTCTCGACGTGCGCGATCCCGGGGAGTTCGCCTCGGCGCATCTCGCCGGGAGCATCAACATCGGCCTCGGCGGGCAGTTCGCGACGTGGGCCGGCACGGTGTTGAGCCGTGACAAGCCCATCGTGATCATCGCCGACCCCGGACGAGAGCACGAGGCGGCGACGCGGCTGGGACGGATTGGCTTCGACCACGTGGCCGGCTACCTGGGGAACGGCCTGGCGAGCCTCGAATCGCGATCCGACCTGACGACGCACACCGAGCGCCTCAGCGCGCAGGTGGCAGCGGCGCGCGCGGCCGACGCAGAACGCAGCGCGCGCCCGCTCGTCGTCGACATCCGCACGCCGCGCGAGCGCGAGGAGAAACGCCTCGAGCGAAGCATCGGGATTCCGCTCAATCACCTGGTCGAGCGCCTGGCAGAACTTCCGAACGACCGGCCTCTGCTCGTGTACTGCGCGGGCGGCTATCGCTCGTCGATCGCCGCCAGTCTCCTGCAGCTCCACGGATTCACCAGCGTCAGCGAGATTGCCGGCGGCATCACCGCGTGGGAAGCCGCGAAGCTGCCCGTCGCGACGGGCGCGGGCGCCTGACGCAAATACGCGCGAACGGAGACGTAACTGCAGCTCATTTCACTGACACGATCTCAGTCACGATGGACACGACGGGACGATGGGCACGATGGGTCCTAATCCGTGGGATTTCACGCCGACCGCTTGCTGACCACAAACGAAACGGAAGATGGCAGGAAGAAGCCGGCCTCGAACTCATCGTGTCCATCGTCTCATCGTGTCCATCGTGATGAAATCGCTGACACGTAGACCTGCGGGTCGCGCTCAACGTGCCGTCCGTTTCGCCACGTCAATCGCGCGCCTGGCCCACTCGGCCAGCTCGGCGGCGCTTTCCAGCACGTCGAGCGGGACCGCGTAGTACTGCATCGTTCCGCGGCCGCGGTCAGGGAAGGGTCGGAATGGACCCATGCCGGCGCGCTCGTAATCGCCGCGCGTGGCGTCGTCCACCTTCAGGTAGAGCACGTCGGCAGCGACGATCCCGAAGAACACGTCGCGGTAGTAGAGGCCAACACCACCGAACATCGATCGGGGCGTCACGTCGCCAAGCTCCTCGAGCTGGCCGAGCACGAACCGCTTGTAGCTGTCGGAGACGCTCATCGGGTCGGGTGGCCCGTCACACCTTCCGTCCGTAGTACAGATGGCTGACGAGCTCTCCGTCGATCATCGCCACATCCGGAAGCCGGCCCCACAGCTCGAAGCCGCACTTTTCCATGAGTCGAATGCTCGCCTGGTTTCTCTCGAGAAGGATGCCGAACAGCACGCGCTTGCCGAGGCGGGGCGCCTCCTGCACCGCGTGCGTCACGAGCGCTGAGCCCACGCCCCGCCCCTGTGAGTTGCGGCCGACGTAGTACGAAACTTCGGCGGTGCCGAGAACGGCCTCCCGACCCGATCGATACGCGCTGAACGAGCACCAGCCGATCACCGCCCGGTCCTCTTCGAATACGTGGATGGGATACGACGACGGATCGTGATCGTCGAACCAGGCGCGCCGCTGGTCGACGGTCACGGGACGCAGATCGGCAGTAGCGAAGCGCTGCTCGACGGCCTGGTTGTAGATTTCGACGATCGCCGGAAGGTCGGTGGCTGAGGCAATCCGTATCATCGCAGGCTCGACTGAAGGCTTCTCAGGATACATTGGTTCTACTGGGGCCTCTCCAGGACCGTAAGTCACGCCTGAACAATAAGTTGATGAGACTTGAACCAAGCATATACTTGTCTCGTCTTATACCTTGTCATGCAAGATAGTTTGCAAAACAATCGCAGGCAACCGTGACCAGAAAAGCCGACGAACGCGATGACGGCCGCCGGGGCATCGAGCGCGAGCTGAAGCGCGGCTCGCTCGAGCTCATCGTGCTGCACCTGCTCGCACCCGGTGAGGCCTATGGCTACGAGATCGTCGACAAGCTCACGACCGAGACCAACGGCAGCCTCGGCGTCACCGACGGGACGCTCTATCCCGTCCTCTATCGACTCGAACGCGCCGGCTTCGTCGAGGTGCGCTGGGAAACGCCGGCGCGCGGCGTGCCGCGCAAGTACTACCGGCTGACAGACGCGGGGCGGAACGAGCTGGCCGTCCTGACCCGCGAATGGACGACGTTTGCTGACGCGATGGCGCGGCTGCTCGGCCAGACAGCGAAGCCGCAGGAAAACTGAGGACCGTCATGACGACCGCAGACGACTACATCAACCGCGTCCTGTCGCTCCTGCCGCGCGCCACGCCGATGCGCGCGCAGATCGCCATCGAGCTCCGCGGCCACATCGAGGAGCGCGTCGCACACGGCCAGACCGTCGACGACGTGCTGCGCCAGCTCGGCGATCCGGCGCGGCTCGCCGAGTCGTACTTGAGCGCGGTCCCGCTCGAGCCGGCGTCGTTCCCTGCGCGCGCCGCCGCCAAGCTCGTCGATATCGCGATCGTCGTCGCTATCGTCACGCCGCCGGCCGTCCTGGGATGGTTCGTCATGCCTCGCGAGTGGTTCCCGTTAGCGATCCTCGCCGCCGTGATCTTCGGTAGCTTCGGCTTCTGCATCTACACGGTCGTCGGCGAGTACTGGATGGGACAGACGTTGGGAAAGCGGATGGCCGGCCTGCAGGTCGTGCGCGAGTCCGGGGCGCCCATCGGGTTCGGCCAGTCGATTGTCCGCCTGCTGCCTGTCGCGCTGCAGTTCTACTGGATCGACGTGCTGTTCGCGCTCTTCACCGACAAGCGGCAACGCGCGTTCGAGATGCTCTCGAAGACGCGCGTCGTGCGAACCGGCAACGGACGGCCGGCGGTCCACGCGTGATCCTCGCGACCCGATCAGCGGGCCTTCTTGCCGCGCGGAGGGGCTGCGGCCTCGCCGGTCATGGCGACGAGCTTCGTCACGGTGTTGATGTTGCGCACCGTGGCGAAGCCCTCGAACTTGGGAAACTTGAGCTTCGATTGGCCCATGCCGTCCGGATAGTGAACGTAGAACTCCTGGTCGCCGACGACGATCTCCTCGCTCGCCGGGATCACGACCGCGTCGAAGAGCTTCTTCTGCACGGGCGTCGAACAGAACGCGACCGCCACCCGGGATGGGTGCACGTCGGGAAACGGATTGGCCTCGAGCACCTTCCGGAGCTCGGTCGCGTCACGGACAATGACGTCGATTGTCTTGCCCATGCGCGCTGCGAGCGCCCCCTCCAGCGACTCCCGGACCCGATTCCTCGACAGTCGGCTGGTGAAGACGACGTTCCCGCTCTGGATGTAGGTGCGAACGTTCTCGAGGCCAAGCTTCGTGCACAAGCCGGCCAGATCCTTCATCGGCAGCATCCCGGTGCCGCCGACGTTGACTGCGCGGAGTAGCGCGACAAAAACAGTCATGCAGCTGACCTCGATTCCTGTTGCTGAGGAGCCATCTCACAAACGGAGACCCTTCACGAAGGCCGCGACCAGCCTCCGCTAAAGCTGATACGGCGGTCCGCCGAAGCCTTGGCGAAGGCGGAAGCTCACGAGGCGCGCGAAGGACTCACTGGTGAGTCTTCCTTCGCGAGCTTTGAGGTCTTCGCGATCATCGTGATGGGTCGTCGACCGTGTTCATGAGATGGCTTGGAGTCACTTCGCTTTCTTCGAACGTAACGTCGCCGTGCGCGCCACAACCGGTTTCGCGCGGCTACTGCCGCGACGACGGCCGCCAAGCTTGCCCAGCACCGCGGGACTCGTGAGCTCCTTGAGGGCGCCCTTCCCAACCCATCGCGCCGCGGCCTCGTCCGATACGGACAGTCGCCGAGCCACCATGACCGCGCTGGCGTTCAGCGCGGCGTTGCGCCGGCCGACCAGGCGAATCGCCCAGCTGACACCCTTCTTCACGAAGTTCCGGTCGTCAGTGGCACCCCGCTCGATCAGGCGCAGGCCCTCGAGGAACGGTTCGTCGGCGGCGTCCTTGTCGTGGAGCGCGAGACACGCCAGGAGGGCAAACGCCGCCCGCTTTTCGAACTCGGGGCGACGGCCGGACCACTCGGTGACCTTTGCCCACGCGTGCGGCGTGCGATCGAAGAGGACGAAGCACGCCGTGTCGCAGATACCCCAGTTGTCGAAGTCGCGACACCACCGTTCCATCTGCGCGGGCGTGACACGCGCCGGGTCGTCGACGAGCGTCGCCAGCATGCGCGCCTCGTAGCGGCCGGTGTCCCAGAGCCGAGCCGCGAGGTCGTGGTTGGGCCCGAGTCGCTTGGCCAGCAGCTTCAAGCTGGCCATCGACACGCCGAACGGCCTGGTCGCCGTGATCCCGAATCGGGTCAGATTGGCAAGATCGCGGGCGGTGCTCATCTTCTCGAGCGCCAGCAGGGCCGCCTGAACTCCATCGTCTGTGCGGGGGTTCTTCTGTTTCGTCGCCGTGTCAGTCATGTATGTGTCTCGCCGGAGGCTCTCAGCTCGACGCCGAACGTCGAAGACCCCCGGCAGTTCATTATCCTGGCTTCCGCCAGCCGAGCGACGCTGTAAAGTGCGCCCGTCTGCGGGGCTGAGTGGCGGACGGCGTGACGGAGCGGCGGTGCGTCCGTTGTGGTAACTTAGCTGACCCGGCTGCCACGAGCGGCACATACCGATGGCTCGACGGCTGATAACTCTCACCGCGGCGCTGCTTGGCTTTGCGACGACGCTCGCCGCCCAGACGAGCGCGCCCGCCAAACCGGCCGGCCCGGACCAGAACAAGCCGGCGCCGATCCGGGTTTCCGTAGACGTGATGGCCGTGGACGTCCAGGTCATCGATCGAACTGGGCGGCCGGTGCCCGATCTCGGGCCCGAAAAGTTCACCGTCACGATCAACGGCCGGCGGCGGCGGGTCGTGACGGCCGAGCGCATCAGCAGCGACGCGGCCGGGGGCGTCGAGCGGGCGATCGGATCGGGCGGCGCTTCATCACCGACCGCTGGCCGCGTGATCATGATCGCGGTGGACTGCATCAGCTTCGACGCGACTCAATCGCGTGGCGTGATCCAGTCCATCCGCGAGTTCATCCGGCAACTGTCACCGGAGGATTTCGTCGGCCTCTACGCCTATCCGAATGGGACCAAGCTCGATCCCACGAGGGACCATCCCGGGGTGCTTCGAGCGCTCGACACGGTCGTGGGACAGCGCGACCTCGCCGAAACGAGCGCGTTCCACGTAAGGCCGTCGGAGATTGTGGACATCACCCGTGACCTCACCCGCGGCGGCGGACCGACGTTCGACGCCGTGGTGGCGAGGGAATGCGGCGCCGACCCTCCGGATGCGTTCTGCAGGCAGCGGTTCATCACGGACGTGACCAGCACCGCTCTCTACTACGAGGGGCAGTCCACCGCGAGCCTCGGGATGCTGCGGACGCTCGTGGGGCAAATGGGAAGCTTTCTGGGCCGCAAGACCCTGCTGCTCGTCAGCGCCGGCATGATCGCCAGTGACACGCCGGGTGGCCGTCCCGATCTCGGTGAGCTCGGCATCCAGGTGGGCAAGGAAGCCGCGATCGCGAACACGACCATCTACACCTTGTATATCGAGTCCAGCTTGAGCGAGCGGTTCAATGCGGAGACGAGGCTGGCCGACAGAAACCAGATCAACTGGAGTCGCGACGCCAGTCTCATGGGGCGGTGGCTCGCACAGTTCTCGGGCGCCGCGGGCGGCGCGCTGTTCACCGTCCAGGTCGGCAACGCCGAGTCGGCGCTGGCGCGTATTCGAACGGAGCTGTCGTCGTACTACCTCCTTGGCGTCGAGCCCGGAGACGAAGACCGCGATGGCCGCACGCACGAGATCGCGGTCAAGACCACTCAATCGAACGTCACGATCCGAGGCCGGCGATGGGTCATGGTACCAAAGCGCAGCGGGACCGCGGCTGCCGCGCCGGCACCGTCCCCCGCGGCGGAGCCAACCGCGCCGTCGTCCCCGGCTCCGAGCGCCGCCCCGCCGCCGCGAGTGGTCCCCGCCGATGTGCAGGCCCTCGCTGACGCATTCGATCGCGGCAACTTCGACGCGGCCCTGAGGCCGCTCGGGCGGTCGAACGATCTGCCGAACACGATACGCGCGTTCCGGCTGTCTGACAGCCCCTGGCCCAACGACCCCAGGCGCACGGCCGTATTCGCGCTGGAGCTGGCCCTCGCCGGACTTCGCAGCGACATCCCAGGCGCGCGCGACGAAGGCGGCCGGCTGCTCGCGGACTACCACACGAGGGTGCGTCAGCCGGCCGGAGCCGACGCGTTCGAGTGCTGGTGGTTCCTCACCGAGTCGGCGGCCCTCGAAGGACTCTTCATGGCCGACAGCGCGATGCTCTTCATCCCGCGGGCGCTGCAGCGGTGTCCCAACAGCCCCAGGCTTCGCCTGGCTCACGCGTTCGTGTCCGAGCAGCAGTGGCTGCGCGGCGGACTCACTCCCGAGCAGGAGCTGGCAATCGTGGGCCGGTACGAAGAGGCCATGAAGTTCCCCGAGACGGAGCCGGAGGCGCGAGTGCGCGCCGCACGGTACCTCTACGCGACTGGCAGCTTCGAGCGCGCGCTCGACATGCTCACGGGCGCGACCAGCCAGTCAACGGATAAGGAAGTGCGGTACTTCGCGGACCTGTTTCGGGGCCAGATCCTTCGCGCCCTCGGCCGATCCGATGACGCCGTCGCTGCATTCCGGGCCGCGCTCGTGACCTGGCCGGGCGCGCAGTCCGCCCGCGTGGCGCTCATGACACTCCTCGTGAATCGCGGCGAGCGCGAGGAGGCGGCGGCGCTGGCCGAAGCCGCGCAGACCGCCCCCGACAGCGAGTTCGATCCCTGGTGGACGTATTGGTTGGGCGACTTCCGGGCGTATCCCGCCATGCTCGAGAAGTTGCGCGAGTTCGCGCGATGACCTCTCTGCTTCGGTTTGGCGGAACGGTCTTCCTCTGCGCGACGGCACTGATGGCCGAATCCGTCACCGGCCAGCAGACAGCGCCGCCCGCGCAGGATCCGGCGCCCGTCTTCCGGGCGAGCGCCGACGTCGTCAGCGTCGAAGCCTCGGTCCGGCGCGAGAGACGGCCGGTCGTGGGGTTGACCGCGACGGACTTCACGCTCCTCGACAACGGCGTGCCGCAGCAGATCACCGACGTCAGCTACGAGAAGCTGCCGATCGACGTCACCGTCCTCCTCGACGTCAGCGCGAGCGTGAGCGGATCGGTTCTCGAGGATCTGCGCCGGTCGCTGCGGCAGCTGAAGGCCGACCTCGGCACGCGCGACCGGCTGAGGCTCATCACCTTCGACATGCGTATGCGCCGCCTCGTCGACTTCGCCGATCCGCCAGCGGCCACCGACGCGGCCCTCGCCTCGCTCGGCGCCGCGGGAAGCAGCGCCGTCTTCGACAGCCTTGCCGTGGCGCTCACGGCGGCGGTGCCGCCCGGCCGCCGGCAGCTCGTCGTCCTCTTCAGCGACGGCCAGGACAGCAGCAGCATCAGCGACGCCGAAACGCTGCTCGACGTCGCGAAACGCAGCACGCCGACCGTTGCCGTGGTGCTGGCCTCGGCCTCGAGCAAGCAGCCGGCGTCCCTTCTCCGTAGCGCGTCCAAACCCGGTTCCCTGACCGTCGGCAATCTGGCCGATCAGATCGCCAGCGACACCGGCGGCTTCGTCGTAGGCGTCACGCCCGGCGACAACCTGTCGTCGACGTTCCGTCGGGTCCTCGAGCTGTTTCGCACGAGCTACGTCCTGTACTTCACGCCGCGCGGCGTCGAACGGCAGGGCAACCACACCCTCGAGGTGCGCGTCAAGGACGCCAAGGTCGAGGTTCGCGCGCGCCGCGGATACGTCTGGCGGTAGGGCACAGGACCAGACCTCGCCCGACTCAAGGCTCGGACCATGCCCCCTCGCCTTCCCATCCCGCGAACTCGCGTCCAAGGCCCGGCGTGTGACTGTATGCACGCTCGTACGCGCGGGCAATCGCACGGGATTCGTTTCGCCGCAAGTGCAGAATCCACCGCGCGGCGTAGCACGGCCGATAGGCCGTCGCGACGCACTTCTTCGTCCGCGTTCAGCCTGGCGAGCAGGTGGTCATCCACAGAGACCTGTATAGCTTTCATGTTGGCATGTACGACGTGCACGAGTCTCGACATGCAGTACACCTAGCCGTCTGACGGGTGACGAGCTCTTCAGCGCGCAACCCCTCTAATCAAACGCATTCAAGGCCAAGACCACTCAAGTAGTCGTAGGTCTCGTCGTAGAACGTCGGCGCTCTCGTCGGATCCGCGCTGTCTCCGGGGGGCACAAAGATCACCATGCCCTGGCGAGCCCGGGTGAGGAGAACCCGATACGCGTTCAGAAGATGGCGCTGACGCTCCAGCTTGTGAATGATCGTCCAGGCATCGCCTCGAAATGCATGGTATCGCCAGCGCCGGTTTTGCAGGCGGAGGTCTGCGTCCCAGGTCACGCAAATCCAGTCGAGCTCAAGCCCTTGAATCTGGAACTCCGTTGCGGCATCTTCAAGGTAGTAACTTGAGCGCGTGTCGGTTCTGGGCGCCAGGAACCAGTGGATTGGATCAACGTTCACGCGGACGTCGATAGCGTGAGGCTTCAGCCGCTGCGCCTGAGAACTAGCCACCAACCCGAATTGCTCTGACCCTCTCGCCCGGCCCCGAATCCACCGTTTCGCATGGGCCAAGTCACGCGTTATGGCGATGGGGTATCTGGCACAAACGTCCTTCAGGACTTCGCGAGCTTCGTGCTCGTCACAGTCAAGAACGGCTTTGACGAAAGCCGAGACTTTTTCAGACCGAAACGAGCGCATCGATGTGGCGAGATGAAGGCGGCGATCCTGAGTAACCTGGGTGTGATCCCGCAAGCCCTCCAGAGCGGTGCCAGCTGCGTATTCCGAGTCCGTGAGATCGGGAGAAACATAGGTACGCCAATGCGGAAAGGCGTTGCGCACGGCCTCAAGCCAAGCAGCGATGCCGGCCTCACCGGTGTGTATTTCCTGGCCGCCGCCAACGAGACAGATGATCACTGCCCATTCGCTATGACGGTCGAGGTAGGAGATCAAGAACTCTGACTCAGATTCACGAAAGTCCAGGATCTTCTTGCGCCGTTTCATGAAGTCGGCCGTTTTGCTCCGGTCCCACGCGCGCTGGGCCTCATCGAAGATCACAACATGATCGTAGGGTGCTGCGGGATTTCGTATTCCCTCGTCGCGGAAGTGGTGAACATTCTGGATGAACGGTTTCACTTGCTGACGGATCGCACCCTTCCGGGCGCCCATCCCCCGACGACTCCATTCGTCACGAGTGAGGGCCTCCTGCAGGACCGCCACAAGGGGTCCGTTCCCGGACAGGAACACGGCGCGCGCGTCTCCCAAGTCTCGTCTGCGCGTGGCCACATTGAGACCGACAAGAGTTTTGCCTGCACCCGGCACACCCGTCAGAAACACGATCGCCTTCGCAGCGGTCGGCCCGAGCCCGTTCGATAATCTCCTCTACAGCGTTGGAGGTCTCGCGAAGGTTCGTGGCACCCGCGTCGTTGCGTGTAATGGCCGCGACGGTGTGCCTGGAGGTACAGGGCCCGGGCTGCTTCTATGATCGTTGGCGTCGGCTGATAGGGCGCTGTCCCCACGCTTCACCGTCGATCGCTGGGCCGTCGGCAAGTGCGAGTCCCTCGCTCAGCACCCGACGCAAGTGGACGCGCCCGCTGCGTCGCGGCGGTCGTACGCGGTCACCGTGTGGCGGCTGCCATAGCTCATCGCTGGTCACGGCTGCGGTGGCCACCAGCACAGGCAGAATCGGAGCGTCGTGGCTGGCAAGATGGAAGTTCTTCAGGTCGAGTCCATAGTCCCACGTTTGATCGTAGGCCGCCGACGTGAACTTCTGCTCGCCGCACTTGAACTCGATCGGGAAAACTGCGGGACCTGAGATGAGTACGACGTCGATGCGGCTACCGAGCCGTGGAATGTCGAACTCGAAGTACACCGTCCCCTGGAGGCCGGTCAAGGAGATCTTGAGAATCTCGATCTCCTCCACCCAAGCCCGGGTTTGCTCGACTTCCAGGGCTGCATAGGCGTGCTGCGCGGCGAGCTGGCCAAGAATCGCTTCCGGAGCGGCCGATAAGAATTCGTCGAGGGATGCCCAGTAGTAGGCACCCACACGTAGTCGGCCCGCATGCGGCACACACCGAGGATACTGCAAAGGCGCGGCGTCGGCGTGCTCGCTGCCGCCCGCAGTGACGGAACCGGATCCTGACGGACGACGAGGATGCTTCCGGCTCAGTTGCCTTTGTTATTCGGCATCTCAGGCGGCTCGACGTCGAGGAACTCTTCGTCGTCTTGCGCCCATGTGAACTCGGGACCATTGCGAGTCACGTAGGTCAAGTAAACATCGTCGAGAAACTCGACGTAACTACGGAGTAATCTTGGCCGACCATTTTTCGGCGGATTGCACGTGACATCGAAGAAACGCATGGTTGAACCGTCTGGCTCATATAAGGCGATGAAGATCCTCTCCAACCTACCGGCGTCATCGCGGTGCGCCTGTCGACCGGCAAACGGTCGCAGGTGGCGAACCCATGAACCGAAGGAGGAGGGTTCACCGTTTGTGCCGTCCTGACAACTGTCGAAAGGCAGCAATAGCACGCCGACCAACACGGCGTACGGCGCGCGCCTGTGGTATACGGTAGCTTCGTTCCGCCACTCGTCCTGGCTGCGCTTCACGTCGTGCGTGTATCGTGCAGCGCCCTTGACATCAGGGAAATGCGCCGATTTCAAAGAGATACCCAAGACCAGACCGAGCTCCAAACTGCTGAAGTTGACGTCCAGCTGCCTGATGCCGCGCATCGCTCCAAGAGCCCGTTTCGTTGTCACCGCGATGTCAGGAAGGCGACTGGAGAAGTCCGACGCAATTTGGAGCGACATATGTTCTGCGAAGCGGACGGCGTAGGCGTGCTTCACCCCGACTCCGTCCAACGGCGTCGGTCTTGGTGCAGCAGCAAGCGCTGCGCAAAGTACCTCCACGCCGTCAGCGATCGATGGTTGCTTTGGGGGCGCCATTTGCTGCCTGACCGGGGCATGCGAACGTGTCACATCTTGGAGCATTCCATGGGTAGATTCAAGAACGTCTGCGTCGGGTCGCCCTGGGTCAGCAATCCAGCTGCTTCTAGCGCCGCCTTCCAACCTCTCCCCGCACTGTCGTCTCGCCCGCGTCCTTGAACGCGTCACGCAGTTCCTCGTTCGATCGAAACGGCTGGTTGCGAAGCGCTCGGGCCGTGATCTCGATTGGAACCGTCGTCCCTCCAAACGGGTCTGGATCAACGACAACGCTCGTGCCCGAGGCCTCGACTGTCCACTCGCCGAAGCGCTGGGCGTCAGTCCAGCCGGCGCAGAAGGTGAGGGAGATCAGGTCGGCGAGACGCACGAACGCGTAGTCGGCCGCGAGATCGTCGACCGGCAGGCCGCTCGCGCGCAGCATGGCATCGCGCGCGGCCTCCATCGTGGCAAAGAACGACGTCCAATCCCGATCGGATCGAAACCGGTCGTAGACCGTGATGGCGTGCTGCGCGACGAGCGCCGCGGCCCACCGATCGTGCGCGAGCCGCTCGATGGCCCGAGGCCACACGCCGTGACGCACGCTGAGCGGCGCGCTGACGAAGTCGACAACGTGGCCGGTCGCGGGATCGACCGACGGCGCCGCGTCTTCTTCCGCCCACCCGTTGTCGTGCTCGGCAATCGCCTCAAGAATCGTGGCCCGGCGAGGCCTGGCCGCCAGTAGGACGCAGTGCTCCATGATCCGGCGCGCGAGGTGCGCGTGGTCGGGCTGGGTAATCAGTTGGAGGCCGTCAGGGACACGACGGACGATCACTTCCGCACCTCTGAGTTCGCCGCAGCTACGCCTCAGGGGCTTGGAACGAGCGGGGTCGTCCGCTTGCACAGTTGCAGTGGCAACCCCCACGGGTCGCGCAGCATCAGCAGCCGTGAACCATCCGCCAGTGTCATCTCCTCGACGAACGTCGCGCCCGCGGCGACGAGCTCAGCCCTCGCCGCGTCGGGGTCGGCGGCGGCAAACGCGAGATGAAACCGCATCGGGTGCATCGACGCGTAGTCGGGAACCGGATCGACGGCGTTGTTGTAGATCTCGATGACCGCGCGGCCGCTCGCGTCTGCGAGGAAATGGATGAACGGCGCGGTCGAGATCTTGCGGACGACCTGCATCCCCAGGTGCTCGACGTACCACGCGGCCATTGCCACGGGCTCGGAGACATTGCACGCGACGTGTTCGACATTCAGGACTGGCATTCCATCACGCTCCTCAGCCCTACAGTATGCCCGATGAACAGCCGCGGGCGGAGTTGCAATGGCCCTCTGGCAGGCTCTGGGCTCAGGGCTCAGGGCTCAGGGCTCAAGAAAGACCATGCAGATCTCAGTCGCGCGACTAGGATCTGAAAGCTCTTGCCTGAGCCTTGAGCCTTGAGCCCTGAGCCGGCTTGAGCCTGAGCCTTCTTGAGCCCCGAGCCGCCGCCTCAGTTGCGCTGTCCGATCGTCAGCCAGTACTCGCGCGGCACCGAGATGCCAAGGTCCGTCTGGAAGCCCGCGTGGAAGGCGATGAAGTCCTCACGAAGCCGGGCGCGGCGGGTGGTGTCGAGAGTGGCAGCCAGCGATCGCGTGGGACCGTAGCCCGTCGAGAACGTCTCCCAGGCCGCCTCGGCACTGGGCTCGCGGTAGTAGGACACCCCCTTCTCGAATCGCAGCTGGAACGTGCTCCCGAGCAGCTCCTGAATGCGCTCGGTACGGCCCCATTCGAACGGTGACCGCGGAGCGGGCGTCACGGGCGTCGTCAGCGGCGTGTGCCGTTTCATCACCTCGAACATCTTGACGAGGTTGCTGTCCGACAGCCAGGTGGTCAGCGCGATCCGGCCGCCTTTGCGGCAGACCCTGGCGAGCTCCCCGGCGGCCGCCTCGGGGCGGCTGGCGAACATGATTCCGCACGTCGACACGACCGCGTCGAACTCACCATCCTCGAAGGGAAGGCTTTCGGCATCCCCGAGGCGGTAGTCGATCGGCAGCTCTTCCGTTTCGGCCTTGATTCGGGCCGTCGCGAGGAGCTCGCTGGCGATATCGACGCCCGTGACCGTGGCGCCGCGCCGCGCAACGACACGCGAGGTCCAGCCTGTCCCGGTCGACAGATCGAGTATCCGCTCGCCCGGCCGGGGGTCCAGCCGAAGCACGCAGTGCTCGATGGAATCCGCGATCCCACTGCTCACCCGGTCGTAGTCCTTCCCTCCCGCGCTCCACACCGCCGCTGGCCGTTCGTTGTGCGGTTGTATTCTGCCGTTCATCGTCGCAATCATGGTGCCCTCCGTGGCCAATCCGGACCGGCTGAGACTGCCGGTTCTTTGATATACGCTACGAAGAACCCCGGTTCGGCAACCTGACCGCGGCGCCGGATTCCTTGCCCGATTCGCCGGAACGGCCAACCATGGACGCGCTCCTGGACCTCGTTCGCGAAATGCGCCTGTCAGGCGGTGTCTTCCTGGACGCCGAGTTCACCTCGCCGTGGTGCGTCAGCTCGCACGTCGGCCCGGAGGATTACGGCTCGTTCCTGCCGTCGCCGGCGCATGTCATCGCGTATCACTACGTGACGGAAGGCCGTCTGCTCTTGAGGGTCGACGGCGGTCCTCCCATATCGGTGGGCGCCGGAGAGATCATCCTGCTGCCCCGAAACGAGCCGCACCAGCTTGGCAGCGGTCCCAACGTCCGCCCGGTCAGCGTCGATCACCTGGTCCAGCCCTCGGGCGAGGGACGGCCGCCGCGCATCGTCTATGGCGGCGGCGGCGAACGGACGCGCATGCTGTGCGGGTTTCTCGGCAGCGATTCCCCGAATCCGCCGATCGCGAGCGTGCTGCCGCCGTCGCTCACGCTGGCCGTGACGCAAGCCGCCGCCGGCGCCTGGATCGAGAGCTCGTTCCGATTCGCGGCGCAGGAGCTCGCGTCGGGCAGTTCGCCGACCGTGCTGGCGCGGCTGGCCGAGCTGCTGTTCATCGAAGCCGTGCGCCAGCATGTCGAATCGCTGCCATCCGAACAGCACGGGTGGGTCGAAGGACTTCGCGATCCGGTCGTCAGCCGGGCGCTGGCGTTGCTCCACGGCCCCGGCAGCCATCGATGGACCGCCGACAAACTGGCGCGGGAGGCAGGTGCGTCGCGATCGGTGTTCGCCGAACGCTTCAGAACGCTGATGGGCGAGCCGCCGATGCGGTATCTGGCGCAGCGGCGGCTGCAGTTTGCGGCGCAGAAGCTGCAGGAGTCCCACGACGCGATCCGCGCGATCGCGCTCGACGTCGGATACGAATCGGAGGCGGCGTTCAGCCGTGCATTCAAGCGCGCGTTCGGCCAGCCGCCGGCCGTGTGGCGGCGGGTGTAGAAGGGGCTCCAGGCTTTAGGCTCTAGACCGTCACGCCCGCAGTCGCACCAGCCGCGAGAGCCGCATCAGTCCGTCCTGATCCTGGACGCTGGCAAACGTCGTGATGTAGGGCCGCGCCGCGCTCATCCCGGCGGCGGTTGGCTCGTACCCCTCCGTCTCGAGGAGCGGATTCAGCCAGACGACGCCGGCTGAGCGCCGGTGCAGCTCGCGCATGGCGTCGCGCAGCGTGTCCGTGACGCCGACGTCGAGTCCATCGCTCGCGATCATCACGACGGTGTCCCGTCCCACCATGCGCTCGCCGAAGCGCCACAGGAAGTCGCGAAGGCAGGCGCCGATGGCGGTTCCGCCCGCCCAGGCATGGTGCAGACGATCGAGCCGGCGCACCTCGCCCGCCGCCGCTCGCCGCACGTCGTCGGTCACGCGCTCGAGGCCCGTCGAGAACGTGAACACTTCGACTCGCAGCGTAGCGCTCGCCAGTGCCACTGCCATCTGCAGCGCAGTGCGCGCGTAGGCGCTCATCGAGCGGCTGCCGTCGACCAGCAACACGATTCGAGGCGCTCGCCTGGGGCGGCGCAGCCAGCGTGGTGACAGCGTCTCGCCGCCAGTTTGCAGGCCAGCCCGCAACGTTCGTCGAAGATCGAACCGTCTTCCCCGGCTCGCCGGCCGCCAGCGTCGATACAAGCCGAGGTGCAGCCGGCGAACGAACATTCTTGCGGCGTCGCGCCACGCTCGCTCGGTGCGCGGCAACTCGGGTGCGTCAGACGTGTCGGCATCGAGCGGGCTGTAGCTCGATGGCGCGAGAACCGCAGCCTCTTCGGGATCATCGTTGCTCCACTCGAGCGGCGTCATCGGACCGCTGCCAGGCCCACACGCATCGTCGGCGTCGGCCGATGGCGGAGCCTGACGCGCGCGTCGAGCGTCGGCCTCGCGCCCGCCGGCACCGGTTGCGGCCTCGCGCCGGGCCGAGAGCAGCTCGTCCTGGCGAACACCTGCCGGTCCGGGAAAGAAGAACTGCGTGAAGGCCTCGTCGAAGATCGCGACCTCATCCAGCGTGCCGCCGAGAATCGGCCGGAGGGCGTGGCGAACGGCGCGCTCGCTGGCAATGTCGACGACGCCCAAGGCACGAGCGGCGTCGTGCAGCTCACCCGGCCCGATGTGAAAGCCGTGGTCATGACGCAGCGCCTCGCAGAATGCTGCAAGGTTCGCCGGCAGGCTGCCAAATGGATACATCAGCGGCGAGGCGCCGACACGGATCCGAAGCCGAAATCGGTGTCGAGGCTGTATCCGCCGGATTCGAGACTGGCGGGCACGCCGCTCAGGATTGGATCGAGGGCGGCCTGATGCGCGCGCATGACGCCGCGATCCTCGTGTACTTTCAGTACGCATCCCAGCGTCTGCTCGAGCGTGGCGGCGTCGAGGTGCTCGCGGTGGAGACTCATCAGCGCCAACGCCCAGTCGAGGCTTTCCGCGAGGCCGGGCGCCTTCTGCAGTGGCAACCCGCGAAGCACCTGCATGAATCGCGCGATCTGCTGCGAGAGGCGAGCCGACAGACCGGGCACGCGCGCGTGGAGAATTTCAACCTCCTGGGAAAGCGATGGATATGGCAGCCACAGAAAGAGGCATCGCCGGCGCAGGGCATCGGACAATTCCCGGGTGCGGTTGCTCGTGAGGATTACGCGCGGCTTGTGCCGCGCGCGGATCGTGCCGAGCTCGGGGATCGTGACCTGCCACTCCGCCAGGACCTCGAGGAGGAACGCCTCGAACGCTTCGTCTGCGCGGTCCACTTCGTCGATGAGCAGCACCGGCGATCGGTCGCGGGTGATCGCGTCGAGCAGTGGCCGCTTGAGCAGGAAGCGCTCGCTGAACATGTAGGCTTCGCGCTCGTCGAGACTGGACCCCTCCGTTTCGCTCAAGCGCGCGTGGAGCATCTGACGCGGATAGTTCCACTCGTAGAGCGCTGCCATCGCGTCGAGCCCTTCGTAGCACTGGAGGCGGATGAGCTCCGTGCCGAGAACCTCTGCCAGCACTTTCGCGCTCTCGGTCTTGCCGACGCCGGCCGGCCCTTCGATGAGCAGCGGCTTCTCGAGCGCCAGCATGATCTGGAGCGCAGTGGCGAATGCCTCGTCGACGATGAACCCGCGCTCGCGAAAGCGGTCGTGGATCGCCGCAGCGTCTGTCATGGGCGGGCCAGGAATGCCTGGGGGTCCTTGAGGAACTTGCCGCGGCAGTTCGCGCAGCAGAAGTAGTCCGCGACGCCGTCGACCTCGGCTGTCTGGCGCGCCGAGGCGATGACCACGCTCATCCCGCAGACGGGATCGATGGCGGTCACGCGCGTTGACGGTGGCACTGCAGGCGACGACCGCGGTCGCGGTCGCGGTCGCCGCCGCCACGCGGACGCCGCCCGGACGCGCCTGCACGATTTCGGCGAGGATGGACAAGGCGACCTCCGGCGGAGTCCGCGCGCCAAGGTCGAGGCCGGCTGGATTCCGAATCGACGCCGTGCCGGGAACGCCGCGTTCCTCGAGCAACGCCGTACGGACGCCCCTCGCGTGCGCGACGCCACCAGCCCCACGTAGGGCACGCCGGACCTCGAGGATTCGGCTCGAGCGCCTCATCGTCGTAGTGTCCCTGCGACGCGACGACGGCCGACACGTCCGGGCTGCCGGGTGCGCAATCCCGCAGCGTCGCCTCGAGCGCGTCGAGGGCGACGACCGTCACGCCGAGCGCCGCGGCTTCCTGCTCGACGTCGCGCAGTTCGTGACCTTCGACGACGCGCACGACGTCGTAGCTCATGCTGCGCGCCAGTCGCGCCAGCGCCCCGGCCACCGGCGTGGCGCCGACGACGACGAGCCGCCTGGCGCGCACGAACGGCTCGACGTAGACGTCGATGGCGCCTTCCGAGACGCACGTCATGGGGACGACCACATGCTCCCCGGTCGCCGCGGGTGACTCGCCGCCGTCCGGTCGAATCGACACCAGGCGGCTGCATCGCGCACTGATGGCCTCGAGCGCCTGCTGCCGGACGATCTCGTGCGAGCACGCGCCGCCGACGAACCCTTCCATCCGGCCGTCGGCAAACACGATTGCACGATCGCCGAGATGCGCCGACACGGGCGCGCGACGTGCGACGACAGTCGCCACGGCAAATGACTGCCCCTCGCGTCGTAACGCCGCAATCTGCTCGAACACATCCATACGTGGCCTGGCTGCCTGCGGCTCGCTGC
>CAVZMJ010000009.1:280000-868550 GCA_963776315.1 uncultured Acidobacteriota bacterium | reverse complement strand
TGGATCGAGAACGGGTTCAATTCTGGATGCATCGAGGCATCCACGATGTCCGGGATGCAGGCGTCACGCGCCATCTGCGGGTATCCGACAAGGATCGTCGGCGAGAACAGCGTCGAGTGGCTGGGCGATTAGGCGCCGGCCTCGATGAGTGCCCGCGTCCTGCGCTCGTGGTTGTAAGAACCCGCGACGCTCGAAGATCTCGAGGGCGCGCTGTAAGTGGCCGGCACCCCTCGGGTCGAACCGCCCGATGTCGTAGTGCGCCAGCCCCTTCTCGTAGATCTTTGTTTGAATCGATCGGCTTCGGCGATCGCGCGCATCCAGTAGTGACGGGCCTTGTCATGGCGCCGCTGCTGCCACGCATGCCATCCTTCGACCCGGTAGACGTGGGGACGCGAGGCCGGAAATACCTTGGCGAAGGCCCGCAGCCGTTTCATGGCGAGCTTCGTGTCGGCGGCGAGTGCCGGGCGCTCCAGTCGGACATCGCCGGATGCTCCGCCATCGTCAGCAATGCCTCTGCCGTTGCGGTGTACCCCTCTTGTGTGTAGAAGGCGTTTGGCAGCGGCACCTCGCGCAATAATTCGAGCGCGTCGGCGACGGCCTGCTTCATCGCCGGATAGTCGCCGCGCATCGTGTGGAGCCGGGCAGTCAACCCGTGCATCCAGGCGCGCTCGGTTGTCCGAGTCGATGGGTCACGCTGCCGCTCTTCTGGAGATACTCTTCCGCCTCGTGTAACGCACCCCGCAGGAGCGCGTCCTCGGCAATACCCAGGAACGCCCACCCCATGGCATGTTCGTTAGCGGTCTGGATTGCGTGTGCGTGAGTGATCTCGCGCAATTGCGCGGCCTTGTCGAACAAGCCCATCCGGTAGTAATCCATCCACAAGAGCGTCGAGCACTCCAGCCAGCGGGACAAGTGACCGATCGACAGGGCTTGCTCTGCGCCCTTCTGGTAGCGTTCGACCGAGGTGGCAAACTCCCCCTTCGACGAATCAAAGTACGCCGGTTATCTCCCAGACCCAAGGCTCGGCCGGAAGCCCTTGCCGCTCGCGGAAGGTCGGCCACCGCCAGACATTTGCGCTCGTAGAAGTGCGCGAGCGGATACTGGGGCACGAGCCCGATGCTGTAACAGATGGTGCCGTAGGCGCGCGCCAGTTCCGGAGCTGGCGGCGCCGTCTCCGCCAGGTTGAGGCAGCGCATCGACGCGTACAGAAGCGGGACCGTCTTGTTCTCGAAAAAGATGATGTGAGACAGGCGCTCGTAACATAGCGAGGCGAGCAGTGCCTTTTGAGCGTCCTGCTCGTTCCGCAGGAAGAAGCGCGTCGGCAACGCGCGGTGCGCAATCTGTTCGAACACCTCCTTCACGAGACCGACGATCATGCCCGCGTCCGTCTTTGGTACCGCGGCACAGAGCAAGCCGGCGCTCTTGGCCAGCGAGGCGCGGGCCTCCTTCATCTGTCCGTCGCTGAAGTACGCCTCGCCCAGGGCACGCTCCAGTTCGGCGACCGGCCCGACGCCGTCCGGGTTGGACCCGTGGAGGTCCAGCGCGCGCGTCAGCTGGGGAATGGCCTCTTTGTAGCTCCCGCGTTCGAGCAATTGTCGTCCGGCGATCGCCGCGTAATGACGCTCTCTTGTCCGGACGCGTGCCCGCGTCCCTCCAGTGCAGCGCAAGCGCCGCTGCATGCTCCGCAATCGTGTCGGCATGCACGCGCTCGATGGCCGTGGCAATCTGTTCGTGCAAGGCGGGAGCCACGACGGGATCGATCGACGCGATGACGCCCTCGCGAATCTTGTCGTGTGCAAACCGATATGAATGCTCGTGGGCGGCCAGAATGCCCTGCGCCGAGGCGATGGACAGCAGCAGGGCGATATCGTGCTCTGACGCGGCGATCGCTTCGAGGACCTCAATGTCGACGACCCGCCCCTGAATCGCCGCAAGCTGAAGCGGCCGTTGCAGTGGCGCCGGTATGCGTTTCAGCTTGAACCGAATGAGGTTGTCGAGGCTGCCGCCGAGCATTTCACGAGAAACGGGTATGCGACCGAGGTTGTCCAGGCCGCCGGCCTGCTGGGCGAGGGACCGGAGCGCTTCGACCGCGAAAAACGCGTTGCCCGGCGGTCTCGTGAAATAACAGGTCCACCAAGGGAGTCGCAGGACCGATCGCCATGTCGCCCAGCACCGAACGCGCCAGGGCGACCAGCTCGTCCTTCGCAAACCGCTCGAGCTGAAGGTGGTGCGCGTACGGAAAGAAGTCCTTGAGGTACGGCGCTTCCTCGCTGCGATAGTTCGCCACGATCATGATCGGACGATCGGGAATCTCCGCCACGCGTTGCAACAGCGACAGGTTGACGCTGCCCGCCCACTGCAGGTCTTCGAGAAGCAGCAGCATCGGCCGATCGTAGCGTCCCAGCACGGCCACCACGACACGCTTCAGGCGTTCCTCAGAGGCCTGCGCGTCCAGCTCCGGTGCGTTTGGCACTGGATGATCCACGAGCGAGGCGATGTCCGGAACGATGGCTTTGAGAACGGATTCCTCGAACGGCGAGAGGTCGCCGCGAAGCGCGAGGTATCGTGCGATGTCGCGCCACAGCTGGTACGAGGCGGCGCCTCGATTGACCGCCTGCCCTTGCATCACAAGTGCACCGCTGACGAGCGCGTGGATGCGCAATTCGTCGGTCAGCCGCGATTTGCCCACTCCGCTTTCGCCGCCAACCAGCCACAACCGTGTCTTGGCGTGGTCGCAGGTGTCGCGCCACGCGCGATGGAGTTCGGCCATCTGCGATTCACGTCCGACGAAGCGTGCCGACTGCAACAGGCTTTCGCGCGTTTCGACCGTCTCCGTCACATCGGCGCGTCCGACGATGTCGGCCAGCGCATTCAGGACTGAGACGGCCTCGGCATACCGCTTGTCGGGGGCTTTCGCCATCAGCCGCTGCACGACCTCGATCACCTTGCCACCTGAGCCGGCGGCGGGAATCGCGGAGTAGTCGGGTGTGTCCGCCAACACCCGGGCGATGAGTGCCTCGCGATCAGCACACACAAACGGATGTCGACCGGATAGCACTTCGTACATCACCGTACCGAGGCTGTACAAGTCAGAGGCCTCGCCCGGACTGTTTCCCTCAATGACTTCGGGCGCCATGTACGCGACGCTTCCAAGGATGACGCCCGGGTGATCGAGCCCGCGGCCACGATATTCCGAGACCCCGAAGTCCAGAACTTTGACGACGCCTTCAGGCGTGACGAGGATGTTGCTCGGCTTGAGATCGCAGTGAAGAATCCCTTGCCTGTGCAGATACACCAACGCGTGAAGCACCTGCACGATCAAGTCGATACGGCCCGCGAAGTCACGCTCCCGAGAGACCTCGAAGATGGTCCGGGCCTGCGGAAGCCAGTCCATCCCGTCAGTACGGTTGTCTCTTGTCGTCGAAGCCAAAGTCGAGCACGCTGACAATGTTCGGATGGCGCAAAGAAGCGAGGAACCGGAACTCATTGGCCAGGGCGATGTCGTTCGCGCTCGTCTCTTCCGTTTTGATCGCGCTGGGAGACGGATCCCCTGGCGCTGCCTCGGCGGACGTCAGTACGCTCGTCTGACTACGCGACCACACTTGTGTCTGACGACCAGCGACGAAGGTCTGGGCGAGGACTCGCTTGACTGCCACCTGTCGCTGCAGGAGACGATCGCTGGCGCGATACACCACGCCCATACCCCCTCGGCCGACTTCGTCGAGGAGGCGATATCGATTGGAGAGCAGATCTCCCGTGTTCACTGGTGGTGTGGTGACGCCGTGCTCACGAGCGCTTCATCCAGATAGAAGCTGGTCTTCTTCTTCAGGCAGAAGAATGTGACCGGCATACTGATCTAATTCTACCGCCGACAGAGCACGGTTGCGGCCATCCTCTGATCGAGCTCGCGGCTACACGACGACCGGTGCTGTCGACGGGGCGTCAGCCCGAGGCACCGGGCCGCCAGAACGTGCTGCTCAGGGTTGCGCGGATCCGCCCAACCGCGGGTGAGAGCGACGGTTCCGCAGCGAGGAGCGCCGCCGCCTTCTCAGCGTCCTGCGTGTCCTCCTGGCGAAGGAGCGCCAGCGCGCTCGAAGCGATTCCCGCCGCCTGCGCCTCGAACTCCGCGAGCCCGCTCTCCGTGATGACCGCCAGCTCCTGAGCGGTGATCAGTTCCCGGGAGCTGACGGGGTCCCGCAACGTCGCGCGATGGATGTAGGCGATGACCGCGGCGTCGATGTAGTTCCTGAAGACGATCACGCCCCGACCCGAGGGTGACGTTTCGCTCACGCGGAGGTCGGGACGGAGCGCGTCAAACGCCTGACTCTTGCGCTCCTTCACATTGTCGTCTGCCTTGAGGGCATGGATGAAGGTCGTCAGCACCCTCGATGTCGCGGGTTCTGACGTGTCGGTGACGAGCAATTGCGCGGTCAACGCGTCGGCCTGCCCCGAATCGCCGACGAACACGTAGCGGTATCCTCGGGTACACGGCCGCGAAGTCGAGGAAGTTTCGGAACTTCACTTCGCCGATTTTCTTCTCCTGCCCGTCTGGGACTTGGTCGTGCAGCACGTCGAGAATCCGCTGATCGGGCTGCAGCCTTCGCTCGATACTGGCGCGGACGACCGTCTCCAGCGAACCGAACGTGGAACTGATGATGGCCCCGGACAAGCCGCTCGGCAGAAGCTGCAGGCGGGCGCCCGCCGGCGATGGCATCGCCGCCAGCTTCTCGAGACTCGCCCTCTCGAGCTCCCCCGCGAAGGGATTCGGCCGAGCGGACAGGGTCGTGATGGGAACCCTCGTAACACCCGTCGGCGTCACGAGCACGCCCTCCTCTTCGAACGGCTCGTGCTTCATCGAGTTGTAGAACGCCAGGATCCCCGGATAGAGCGGCTTCGCTCCATTCTCGTCCCTCACATTGCCGAAGCGCTTGTCCACCAGGTTGGCGTACATGGTGTCGTCGACATCCGTCAGCACTTTGATGCCGCCCTCCTCGGGCGCCTTCAGGTAGTGTGCCCTGATGGCGTTCTGACGTTCTTTGTCGTCGATGTCATGGAAGACGTACTCAACCATGTCCTTGTCGTCGAGGTCGTACTCCAGATCGAACTTGAAGCGGGACAGACGCTCTGGAGGCACGGCCAGCAGCACGCGCATCAACGCCTGCTCCCCCCCGAAACGGGTGGTCGCGCTATCGGGCGGCGAGATGCGTCTCACTTCTTTCTGCAGGTCGGCAATGCTCATGTCCCCAAGCGCGGTCTCGCCACGGCAGGAATGGCAGGACGCGCCAGAAATGGAGCAGGCCAGCGCGACGACGGACCATACGGTTCGAGCGTTCATCTCAGCCTTGCCTCGTGTGAGCCACAGCCTGTGAATCGCCGGGCCGGGCGCCATTGTACTGGCAATCAACGCCTGTGCTCGAGAATGGGCAGCTGCACTCGCCTCGCATCCAGGTCGGCTCTCCAGGTTGCGCGCGCAAGTCGGCGGCGCTCCCGCTCATGCATGAAGGCGTCGGCGAAGGCCGAGTGGGCGATGGAATGGGGTGGCTGTTTGCGGTGGCGCTCGGTATGCAGGAGCGCCGCTGCGGTACGGTGCTTCGCGCGCTCGTGCCGCTCGGAGGCGGACATGCGCTGGCCGTCGCCGCCGCGCTCGGCTTTAGCCGCAGGCGGCGACGACAAACGGCCGGCGCTCCTCGGGCGGCAGCGGCAGCGCGGCCTCGAAAACTTCCTGACGCGTGGCCAATCGCTCGGGGCAGGTTTCATAGGGGAAGAGTGGACGGTTACCGCGTCGCCGCAGACCTGCGATCGCCAATCGCCCACAAGTACGACGCCGTCCGGAAGAAGAGCTGGCCATCCGACACGGCGACGGTGCTGAGGCAGTACGAGGAGCAATCGCCGAGCAGCGAGTTCGACGACAGATCTCGAAGGTCGGCCCGCTCGGAACACCGTCGTCAGGCCTTCCTCTTCGGTCGTGACGTAGATTTTCCGTCCGCGAGGATGGGGGACGCGCTGTAGGTGCCGGACGGCAGACGGGCCGGGCCGTAGATGGTCGCACCGGTCCTGGCGTCCAGCGCGAACACGACGCCATTGTCACGCACGATGTACAGCAGCTTGCCGTCGCTGACGGGCGTCGGCACGTCGGGGCCCTGCGCAAACGTCCAGGCGACATGGCTCGCAGCGACGTTGCCGCTGCCGCCCGGACGGATGGCGACGAGCGGGTTGTTGCGCGTGGGCGCGATGACAAGGCCGTCGACGAACGTTGGAGACGCGATGATCCGATAGTTCCTGTCCCGTTGCGGGTTCAGGACGTCCGCCCGCCGGTCCTCGCGTCCGGTCGCGGGATCGTGGCTGCTCACCACGTCGCCGCCTGTGATGACGACCTCGGCGCGGCCGTTGGCCTCGACCCAGACCGGCGTCGTGTACGAATCCGGCGATTCGCTGACCGCGTCAGTCGGTCGCTCGACTCGCCAGAGCGTCTTGCCCGTCAGCTTGTCGATCTTCAGGACGTAGGAGAGGATCGTCGGTCTTCATCCCGTGCATACCTGGACGTGCAGCGCGTCGCCGCGCAGCAGCGGCGAGGACGCGTATCCCCAGTTGAGCCCAAATTTCCCGTAATCGGTCTGCAGATTCCTGGCCCAAAGCTCTTTGCCGGCGAAGTCGAACCCTTTGAGCACGCCGACGCCCGTCATGACCCAGACGTGCTGGCCGTCGGTGACGGGCGAGGGGGAAGACATGTTCTGCTTCCGCTCCATGTGGTTCGTGTCGGCGATCGGCCGCTTCCAACTGACCTCCCGGGTCGTCCGATCGACCGCCCACAACTCGAGCGCGCCCGTGCTCGCGCCTGTCGCCACATTGAGAAAGATCGTATTGCCCCAGATGATCGGGGTCGAGCCGCTGTAGGCGGGCATCGGGAGCCTCCAGGCGACATTGGTGGTCTCGATCTTCGAGCACGAGGCGCTGACGAGCGGCCGACCTTCCCGGTTGCCGCCGCCCCGCCCGCCCTGTCTGCCCTGCCTGCCCTGCGACGGCGCCGGCGCGGCCTCCGAACTCACGGCCCTCGAGCCCGCTGCTGGCTCGCTGGCAGCAAGAGCGTCCGCGCAGCGCGCCCCCCAGGACACTGGAAGACCCGTCTCCCGGCTGACGCCGTCGTGCGAGGGGCCACGCCAATGGGGCCAGTTGCCAGACCCAACTTCAGCGCGAGGCTGCAGCGCCAGCAAACCAATCAGAACCAGCACGATGCGCATACGGTCGAGCTCCTTCGCCAAATCGCGTCGGCGGCGACGATGGCCAGGCAGAAGCATACATTGGCGCAGCGTCATCCTTAAGACGACGCGGACGCTCGCTCCGCTGACAGGGAGGGAGGGGTGTGGTAGGGTCATCCGTCGAACAGCACCTGCCCGACCGAAGGAGGCCGCGCGTGGCGAAGGGATCGAACGTGGACACGACGAACAAGGCATGGAATTCGACGGCCCCCCTGGGTGAATTCCGCCCGTACATCCCCGAGTCGGCGAGTGTGCCGGAGTTCACGTTCAAGGCCATCCTCTTCGGCGCGATCTTCGGCATCATCTTCGGCGCGGTGACGGTCTACGTGGGCCTTCGCGCCGGCCTGACCGTATCGGCGTCGATACCGATCGCCGTCCTGAGCATCAGCCTGCTCCGCGCGTTCGGCAAAGCCAGCATCCTCGAGAACAACATCGTCCAGACGGCGGGCTCGGCGGGCGAATCGGTCGCCGCGGGCGCGATCTTCACGCTGCCCGCGCTCATCTTCATGGGCTTCCCCTTCGAGTACTCCCGCATCTTCATGCTGGCGCTGATCGGGGGATGGATCGGCGTGCTGTTCATGATCCCGCTCCGCCGTCAGCTGATCGTGCAGGAGCACGGCAACCTGCTCTATCCCGAAGGGACCGCCTGCGCGGACGTGCTGGTGGCGGGCGAAAAGGGCGGGTCGTTTGCCAGCCGCGTGTTCTGGGGCCTGGGCCTCGGTGGCGCCTACACGTTCCTCATGGCTACTGCACAGGTCTGGAAGCAGCGCCCGTTGTACGAGCCGACCTGGCTGCCCGGCGCGTCGTTTCGTGCAGAAATCACCAGCGAGTATCTCGGGGTCGGCTACATCATCGGCCCGAAGATCGCGGGCACGATCTTCGCCGGCGGCGTGTTCTCCTGGCTGGTCCTGATGCCGGCGATCAAGTTCTTCGGCGAAGGCCTCGCCGAGCCGCTTTATCCCAGCACCATTCCGATCCGCAACATGACGCCTGGGCAACTGTGGGAGAGCTACATCCGACCAATGGGCGCCGGCGCCGTCGCCATGGCCGGGCTGATCACGCTGATGAAGACCATGCCGACGATCGTCAGCGCGCTCAGAAGCGGCATGAAAGACATTCGCTCGCAGCAGGCGGGCGCGGGGGCCGGAGGGCGGCTCGAGCGGGACATCGCGATGAAGTGGGTCATGCTGGGATCTCTCGCGATCGTCGTCGTGATGTGGCTGATGCTGACCTTCAACCCGATTGCCGGCGCCAGGACGTCCGGATTCGAAAACATCATCGCGTCGCTCTTCGTGGTGATCTTCGGGTTCCTCTTCGTCACGGTGTCCTCGCGCATCTGCGGGCTGATCGGCACGTCGGCCAATCCCGTGAGCGGTATGACCATCGCCACGCTGATGGCGACCTGCGCGATGTTCCTGGCGATGGGGTGGACGGCGCCGGCGTATTCCGCGCTGGCGATCACCATCGGCGGCGTCGTCTGCGTCGCCGCCGCGAATGCCGGGGCGACGTCGCAGGACCTGAAGACCGGGTTCCTGATCGGCGCGACGCCGTATCGCCAGCAGTGGGCCTTGATGATTGGCGTCATGGTGTCGGTGTTCGTGATCGGCGGCACGCTGATGCTGATGAACTTCGGGCTCTCCGAGTTCCGGCCGATGCAGCGCGCGCTCGACATCGACAAGGTCCGGGCGGAACAGACCCAGCGTGGCGCAGCGGTGCGAGTGGAAAAGGAACTGGACGACCCGCACCCGCAGACCTACCGAGACAAGAAAGTACATCCTGGTCAACGCGCTCGGCTCGCGTGAAGTGCCAGACGGCAAGTATTTGTACGACCCCGACACGAAGCAGATCGAAGTGCAGTGGATTACCGGCATCGGCAGCGACAAGGCCGCCGCGCCGCAGGGCCGGTTGATGGCGACGGTCATCACCGGCATCCTCAACCAGCGCCTGCCCTGGCGTCTGGTCGCGATGGGCGTGTTCCTCGTCATCGCCGTCGAACTGCTCGGAATTCGATCGCTGTCGTTCGCGGTGGGCTCCTACCTCGGGCTCCACACGACTCTGGCAATTTTCTGCGGCGGCATCGTGCGCTGGGCAGCCGAACGCGGCCAGAAGCCCAGTGGCGGTCACGCCGAAAGCGATGTCAGCCCAGGATCGCTCTTCGCCAGCGGCCTGATTGCCGCCGGCGGTGTGATGGGCCTCATCGCCATCATTATCAACGTCCTCGGCGATCCGGAGCTCGGCATCAAGTTGATCCCGCCGGGTGTCCTGGCCTTCGGCCCGAAGATCGCGCCGGGACTGGCGACGTCAAACCTGTTTGGCGTGGTGATGTTCGCGCTCCTCGCATACTCGCTCTACCATTTCGCGCGCAAGAAGCTCGATTAGAGCGCGACAGTAGCAGGTACGCCCTCAAATCGGGCCGGAGCGTTAGTGGGACGGGTTGACGCGAGTCTCCGGTCCGGATGCGACCGATTTTCGCAAGACCGACGAGCCGCAGTCTCGCGGTCCCAAACGCTTCCGGCAGTGGCACTTGGACGCGGGAACTACGGAATTGTCCGCGCCGGACGATTTTCGGCAGGATGGTTCGCTCTGCCGTAGTACCCTTCGGTTGCGAATCCACCGGCTCCATGAACACCGCGCTGTCTTCGCTCATCGCTTCGGCCGAGCAAGGCGATCGTGCCGCCGCGGACCAGCTCTTCTCCGCGCTCTACGACGAGTTGCATCGCATGGCGCGGCGTGAGCTGTCGAAACGGGGAGCGGGCATGACCCTCGGCGCAACGACGCTGCTGCACGAGGCGTACCTGGACATTTCAGACCGCGAGGGCGTCGCGTTTCCCGATCGCAACCGTTTCATGGGCTATGCGGCCCGGGCGATGCGCGGCCTGATCATCGACTACGCTCGACGGCGTCAGGCGCAGAAGCGAGGGGGCGAGTTCGAGATTACGTCGCTTTCGACGGACCTCGCCGAGCCCCCCGCCGACGCGGACGAGTTGACACGCCTCAGCAGTGCCCTCGATGAGCTCGAAGGCACCGACCCGGGACTGGCCCGGGTCGTCGACTTGAAATTCTTCGGCGGCTTCTCATTTGCGGAGATCGCGTCGATGATGGGTGTTTCGGAGCGGACCGTTCAGCGCGACTGGCAGAAGGCGCGGATCTACCTGCACCAGGTGCTCCGAAGCGACACATCGCTGGCCTGATGTCGGGTTTTGACCGGCGTTTCCGATCTACTGATCGAGCAGGCAGCCCATGAGTGCGATCAGCGCCGACCGCTGGCAGCGAGCCAGTCCGCATCTCGATCGACTGCTTGACCTGACGACGACCGAGCGTGAGAAGTACCTCGAAGTGCTCGGCGCCGAGGACCCGCTGACAGCCGCCGACGTCCGGGCGCTCCTGACGGAGCACCATCTATTGACGGCGGAGGGCTTTCTGGCCTCGCCGCCCGTGATCCGCCCGCCCGAAGGCACGCTGGCCGGGTTGTCCTTTGGCCCTTATACGCTCGTGTCGCCGATCGGTCACGGGGGGATGGGCAGTGTCTGGCTCGCCGAGCGCAGCGATGGCCGGTTCACCGGCTACGCCGCGGTCAAGCTGCTGAATGCCGCGCTGCTCGGCCGCTCGGCCGAGAAACGGTTCAAGCGCGAAGGCACGATCCTGGCGCGGCTCACGCATCCGCACATAGGCCGGCTCATCGACGCCGGAGTGTCGGTTACCGGACAGCCGTTTCTCGTGCTCGAGTACGTCGACGGCCGTCCCATCGATCGGTATTGCGACGAAAAACGGAGCTCGGTCGACGAACGGATTCGCCTGTTTCTTGACGTACAGGCGGCCGTCGCACACGCGCATGCGAACCTCATCGTCCATCGCGATCTCAAGCCGTCGAACGTGCTCGTGACGGCGGACGGGACGGTCAAGCTGCTCGACTTCGGCATCGCGAAGCTGCTCGAAGCCGACAGGGGCGGCCCCGCCGTGACCATGCTGACGCACGAAGGCGACGTTGCGATGACGCCGAGGTATGCGGCGCCGGAGCAGCTGACCGGCGGTCCGATCACCACCGCGACGGACGTCTACGCGCTTGGCGTGGTGCTGTTCGAACTTCTGACGGGCCGGCATCCGACTGGTGTCGAAGCACAAGCGTCAGCGGACTTCGTCCGGGCGATCACCGACCGCGAACCGCTCCGGCTTTCATCCGCCGTGCGTCCCAGAGGCAATGACGATGACGTCACGGCGCGCGCGGCTGCGCGCGGGATGGGACCCGAGCGTCTGCATCGCGTGCTGCAGGGCGACCTCGAGACGATTCTCGCGAAGGCCCTCAAGCGCAATCCCGCCGAGCGCTATGCGTCGGTCGCGGCGTTTGCAGATGATCTGCATCGCTACCTCGAGCAGCTGCCGATCGCCGCCCGGGGCGACGCGTTTGGATACCGCGCCGGCAAGTTCGTGAGACGTCACTACAGCCTGCTGAGCACCGCTGGCGTCGTCGTGGCGTTGGTTGGTGCGCTCGTGGTGTTCTACACGGTCCGTGTGTCAACCGAGCGCGATCACGCACGGCAGGAAGCCGTCCGGTCGGCGAGAGTCAGCGACCTGCTGATCGGCCTGCTGACGAGTGCCGACCCCTATCGGACCCCCGATTCCAACGATCCAGGCGCGCAAAGCCCGCTGGACCTGGCCGTCCAGCGTATCGACAAGGAGATGGCGGGCGAGCCCGAGCTCCAGGCGCGGATACTGACCATGGTCGGCCGCACGTACCTGCGGATGGGACTTCCAACGAAGGCGCTCCCGTTGCTCGAACGCGCGCTCGCGCTCGGACGTGCCGCTTTTGGCTCGGGCCACCCGACGCTGGCGCAGAGCCTCAACGATCTGGGCGTGCTGTACCGCGAACAGGGGGACCTCCCGGCCGCTGAACCGCTGTTGCGCGAAAGCCTCGCGATGCGCCGCCGGCTGCTCGGTCCAGAGGACAAGGATGTTGCGGTCACCCTCATCGAGCTGTCGCGTGTGCTGACCGACAGCGGACGTGCGAACGAGGCCGAACCTGCCATCCGCGAATCGCTCGCCATTCGACGCAAGGTGTTTGGCGAAGAGCACCGTGAAACGGCGACAAGCAAGGCCGATCTCGGACGCCTGCTGATGGAGCGCGGCGATCTGACCGGAGCCGATCCTTTCCTGCGCGAGAACGTGGCAACGACAGTGCACTTGCTCGGACCGGACCACCCGAACAGCGCCGCGGCGAAAGGAACACTCGCGCAGCTGCTGCTGCTGCAAGGCGACGCAGCGGGAGGCGAAGCGTTGCTTCGGGAATCGGCTGAGGTCTATCGACGCGTGTTCGGCCCAAACGGACTCGAGTACGCACAGTCGCTGAACAGCCTGGCGGTGGCCGAGGAATGGCGGGGCCGGCTCGGGGATGCGCAGACTCTTCTCGAAGAATCTCTGCGAGTCGCGCAGCCGCAGCTCGGGCGCGATCACCCTCGCGTGCTTGGCGTCATCGTGAATCTCGCGCGCGTTCGCATCGCTCGTGGTGACGGCGCGGCGACTGAATCCGCACTCCGCGCCGCGTTGAGCGCACGCGAGAAGCTGTATCCACCAGGTGATTGGCGCATCGCCCAGACGCAAAGCCTGCTTGGCGCGGCGCTGGCGGCGCAGAAGCGGTACGCCGAAGCGGAACCGCTGATGATGGCCGCGGACCGCGGGCTCAAGCCGGTTCCCGGGATTCAGGAACGTGAGCGTGCCGCCAACCGCGCGCGGCTCGCGATCCTGCATCAGTCATCTCGACGCCTTCGCCAGACCAGCGGCACTCGCTGACCCTTCCTGCACACGGCGTGTCGCTCCTTCCGTGATTCGGAGCGCGTGTCGCCTTCCATCAACCGATTTCGATATTCAGAGTGTGGGGTTTGATCAGAGGTCGGCGTCGCACGAACCCTGCCGGCGCTTCAGTGCCGGTGCGACGCGTCAGTGACGACGGCAATGTCCGTCGATGGAGACACGTTATGACTGTTCGAGGACTCGTCACACGATTCACGCTTTCCGTTGTCGGCACGCTCGCCGTCGCGAGCCTGTTTGCCATGTCGGCGTCCGCTGCACAGGAGCACGATCACGGCGGCCCGGCGCCGAACGCGCTGGTGAACCTGGTTCGCAAGATCACCGAGCCGTACAAGAGCGCCGCCGCGGCTGAAGCGGCGGGCTACGGCCTCGCGTTCGGCTGTGTCAGCGGGCCGGATATGGGAGCGATGGGGCTCCACTACGTCAACATGCCGCTCGTGCTCGACGGCGAGATCGATCCGGAACGCCCGGAGATCATCCTGTACGAGCCGGTCGGCAACGGCCAGGTGCGCCTCACCGGCGCCGACTACCTCGTGTTCGCGGACGCGTGGGACAAGAAACACTCGTCCTCGCCCGAGCTCATGGGACAGAAGTTCCAGCAGTTCGAGGCGCCGAACCGTTTCGGGCTGCCGCGGTTCTACACGCTGCACGTGTGGGCATGGAAGGACAACCCCACCGGCTCATTCGTGAACTGGCACTCGAAGATTTCGTGCGACGCGTTCAACGGTCCCACGCAGTAACTGCACGCGGGTCGATCTCAGAGCTGACTTATGGATCGCACACCGCAACGCCAGACAGGGCTGTCACGCCGGTTGACCACCGGCGTGACGCTCGTCGCGACGGCGACGATAGCCGTCATCGCCACTGCCTACGCCTCGTCTGTCCCGCCGCGCCGTACGGGCGAGCTGACATTCCCCAACTCGAGCGGCGCCGCTGCAACCGTCGGGCTGGACGAACTGAATTCCGGCAATCCGTTCTTCCAGGCGCTCGGCACAAACGGACGGACCTGCGTGACATGTCACCAGCCCGCGCAGGCCTGGAGCATCACGCCGTCGGAACTGCGCGATCGCTTCGACCGCACCGACGGACTCGACCCGATCTTTCGCGCCAACGACGGCTCCAACTGTGAGGGGGCAGACGTCTCGACGACCTGGAAGCGGCGGCAGGCCTTCAGCCTCTTGCTGCAGAGGGGACTCATTCGCGTCGCGCTCGACGTTCCGGCCCGCGCGGAGTTCGAGATCCTCGCGGTTGACGATCCCTATCGCTGCACGGTGCCGCCGACGTCCGCATCGCTGTATCGCAGGCCGCTGCCCTCGGCCAATTTGAAATTCCTGAGCGCCGTGATGTGGGACGGCCGCGCGTCGAAGCCCGGTCAAGCCATCCGCGATGGTCTCATCAATCAGGTCGTAGAGGCGGTCACAGGTCACGCGCAGGGTGCCCCTCCCCCGCCCACGCAGATTCATTCGATCGTCGACTTCGAACTCGGGTTGTTCTCGACGCAGGTCGTCGATCGCTCAGCGGGCCACCTCGCCGAGGGCGTCGTGCGCAGCGGTCCAGGCACGCTCGGTCGCGAGCTGTTCTGCATCGGCATCAACGACCCCCTCGACATGCTGCCGTCGATGCCTGGGGCGTGCGGCGCGTCTTCGGGTGGTCTCGATCCGTTCGTCTTCAGGCTCTTTCGCGGATGGACGGATGCACCGTTGCCGCAACGCCAGGCGATCGCGCGCGGTGAGGCCATCTTCAATACGCGACAGTTCGTCATCGACGCCGTGCCTGGCCTGAACGGTCACGTGGAGGATCCGGTTCGCCGGCCCATTCAGAACGGCACCTGCAGTATCTGCCACGACACGCCCAACGCCGGCAATCATTCGGTGCCGATGGCGTTGAACATCGGCGTGGCCGACGTGTCGCGCCGCACGTCGGATCTGCCGCT
The DNA here is from genome assembly GCA_963776315.1 of uncultured Acidobacteriota bacterium. GTDB lineage: Bacteria > Acidobacteriota > Vicinamibacteria > Vicinamibacterales > 2-12-FULL-66-21 > DATBJJ01. The sequence goes on along the minus strand of CAVZMJ010000009.1, from coordinate 853,559 downwards.
CTACACGCTGCGGCGCCGCGCGACGGGCGACACCGTCCAGACCACCGATCCCGGACGGGCGATGGTGACCGGCAAGTGGAACGACATCGGCAAGTTCAAGGGTCCCGTGCTGCGAGCGCTGGCTGCGCGGCCGCCATATTTCCACGACGGGTCCGCTGCGACGCTGGCCGACGTGATCAAGTTCTATGACACGCGATTCCAGGCCCGCTTCACCGAGCAGGAGAAGGCCGACCTGCTCGCATTCCTTCGAGCACTCTAATGACTGACGTAGTCTTCTCTTCGCCGCACTCATCGCGCTCGGCGTGCCTGCCATTGCGGCCGAGGCGCAAAGCGACGCGATCGTTCAACGATAGGTAGTCGCCGCCGCGGACCAATCCGCGCTGCCGGTCACATCGTGGTGACGATCGAACTTCGCGAGGTCAGAATGCTCTCGCTGCCGGTGGACGCCGCCCGGCTGAACGTGAACGTCTGCGTGACGGCTGAGACGATAGGAAGCATTAGGCGGGGGCAAGTTAATTAACGGATTGCCGATTATCCGACCCGCCCGCGCGTCCACCCCGAGCCCCCCGAGGCACAGCGCGGATTAGCCCCCGGGGACGAGCCTCTCTCCATCACGCGGCGAGTATGACTCCGGGGACGGCATGTCAAGTCCCAAGGGGCCCGTTCGACACGGAGTGGCGCGCCGCGAGGCGCACCTCCGGCACCTCGACGCGCGGGTCCGTCACGCAGGCGCGTCAGGAACAGGATGTGATCACCAATCACCAGATCCGTTTGGCGCCGTACTTCCGGAAGACCGGATCCGCAGACACGATTGTGAGCTGTTCCTTGAGTGCCTGCGCAGCCAGGAGACGATCAAAGGGATCGCGATGATGGAAGGGCAGCGTCGCGACATGGGCAACATGGTCGAGATCGATCGGCAGCAGACGAAAGGAGTTGGCCGCAAGCTGCTCCTCGACGAACCGTTCCACGGGAGCCGGCAATTCGAGCTTGCCGCTGCCGACCTTGATCGCCATCTCCCACGCGCTCGCGAGGCTCAGAAAGCATTCGTTGCGGACGTCGGCGATGCGGGCCCGCGCCGCCCGCGAGAGCGCGTCGCTGTCGTTCACCCACCAGAGGAACGTGTGGGTGTCTAGGAGCAATCGCATCACACGTAGTCGTCGAAGTCGGCGGGCGTCCTGTCGAAGTCGAGCGCCATCCGTACACGTCCCTTGGACGAGCCCGGCTTCCGCGGGCCCCGCTGCCCGTCCAGCGGCACCAGCCGGAGGAGTGGCTTGTTGCCTTTGGCGATCACGACCTCGTCTCCAGCGAGCGCCTGACGCACGAGGGCCGAGAACCGAGCCTTGGCTTCAGCGACGTTGACGTGTCGAGCCTTGCGGATCGTGCCGCGTCCTTTTGCCATATGGTCATCCTACATGACCAACATTGGGGAGGTCAAATAGGCGTATCGAGATGGCGGCGGGCGGCATCATGGGCGCCACCGTCAACGGCGGTGGGTTCTCCGAGCCGCGGCCGCTCGTTTCCGGGCCGCTTTCGCGTGTCGGCCAACGGCAATACGCATTACGACGTGGCCAAAGACGGCCGGTTTCTTCACGTGATGCCGGTCCAACCCAGCCAGGCGCCCACGCGGATCGAAGTGGTACTGAACGCGAAATGAGGCCGGCGCTTTTCCGCGGTTACCCGCCGCGGATGACACGGCCGTTCTTCATCACGAAGGTCACCTTCTTCAGCGCATTGATGTCGGCGAGCGGGTCGCCTGTCATCGCGATCAGGTCGGCCGCGAGTCCCGCCTTGATCGCGCCGCGCTGCTTGTCGATACCCAGCAGCCGATGCGCCTCAGTCGTCATCGCCTTGAGGATCGCCGGCGCTGGCACACCGGCCTCCACCCAGGCGTCGATGCCCGAAATCGCGACTTCACCGCGCGTTTTACCGGGCACGAGCTCGATCGCGTCGGTGCCGTACACAAGCGTGACGCCCACCTTGTAGGCGCGCCTGAGGCGATCGACGACCATGGTCCGGAACTCTCCGCCAGCCGACTCGAGCACCAGAAACTCGGTGCCGACCAGCGTGACGTTGTTCCTCTTTGCGAGCGCCAGGTCGGCGTCAGACATGTCGATGCCGTGCTCGATCGAATCCACGCCGGCCTCCGCGGCATTGTGCGCGCCCGGGCCGGTCCAGGCGTGCGCGGCCAGCTTCAGGCCGGCGCGCGCGGCTTCGGCCTTGATGAATCTGATGTCGTCGACGGAATAGATGTAGCGCTGGTCGTCGACGACGATCTTGATGACCGTTGCGCCGTAGTGCGCGTTTTCACGCACCGCCTTCAGCATTTCGTCGCGGGTGTCCGCGTAGAAGTATTCGGGCTCGCCGAGCCCCCGCTTGTCCGGTTGCATCCCGAACTGCCCGCCGTACGGCGCGATGATCCGGCCGGCCGTGATCATCGTCGGGCCGGGAATCAGATTCTGGTTGATGCCCTTCCTGACCTGCACGCATGCATAGTTGCCCTCGTTTCCCACGTCGCGCACCGCCGTGAAGCCGGCCTCGAGCATGGCCTTCGCATTCGCAGTGCCCTCCACAGCCCGGAAGGCATCGGGATCGTTCAACGTCGTGTAGTAGTAATTGCCGTGATCGCGGCCGGGCTGCACCTGCATGCAGAGATGCGTGTGCGCGTCCACCAGGCCGGGTGACACCGTGGCCTTCGACAGGTCGATCACGGTCGCGCCCGAAGGTATCGCCACATCGGGACCAACGGCCGTGACGCGCGTGCCCGTGACAAGAATGATCTGGTTCGCCGCCGCCGTGCCGGAGTCCGGATCCACCACCCGGCCGGTCCGAATCGCCGTGACCTGGGGAGGGGCCTGAGGGATACCGAGCGAAACGACCGTGGCGAGGGCAAAGGCGTGAAGCTGGAGGCTGCGCATGCCGGGAGTCTACGCCTGAAATCCAACCGCCACATCAGTTCCTGGAAATGTAGAGGCGAGCCGTCCCAGGAACTCGACGGCGTCGAACACGACGTCTGTCGTCCCATCGCGCCACGGCTGTCGGAGCTCCAGCCGCACCTGACCCTCGACGGGCAGGTGCAGTGGAGGTCGCAGATGTGCGGGTGGTTGAGAGCGGCGCGCGGGCCTCGCGGAGGTTCCGGCGCAAGCTGGAGGCGTTCAGCAAGCACGACGCGCGGTCTGACGACAAGGCTACGGCGCGCTCCTGTGTTAGTGTCGCGTCACGTTGACCGAGCCCGCGAACCCCTCTTCGCCCGAGTCCAACCTTCTTCGTTCCATCGGCGCCTTCGGCCTGGCGGCGAGCATCGTCAACGTCACGATTGGCGGCGGCATCTTCCGGCTGCCGGCGGACATGTCGGCGACGCTCGGTGCGACAGCCCCGGTGGCCTACCTGCTGTGCGCCATTGCGATGGGGCTCATTGTCCTGTGCCTGGCAGAGGCGGGAAGCCGGGTGTCGATGACCGGCGGACCGTACGCATACATCGAGGTCGCGTTCGGACGCTTCGTCGGTTTCCTCGCCGGCTTCCTGCTGTGGATGGTGCTGACGTTCGCGATGGCGGCCGTCGCGACTGTGCTCGTGGCCAGCCTCGGCGCGCTCGTGCCGGCGCTGGCGCCGCGAGCCACGTCATCGGCCGTGCTGATCCTGATCTACGCGGTCGTTCGCGACCATCAACAGCTTCGGCGTCGAGCGCGGCGCGCGGATCAACAACGCGCTGACGGTCGCGAAGATCCTGCCGCTCGTGCTGCTCATCGCCGGCGGCATCTTCGCCATCGACCCCGACAACCTCGCGATCGTGAATCCGCCCGACCTGCCCACGCTCGCGCGCAGCAGCATCCTGTTGATCTTCGTGTTTGCCGGGGTCGAAGCGGCACTCGTGCCGGGCGGCGAGGTCAAGGATCCCGGCGCGGACGGTGCCGCGCGCGATCGTCATGGCGATGGCCACGATCACCGTGCTGTACGCCTCGCTGCAGTTCGTCGCACAAGGCGTGCTGGGCCCGGCGCTCGCGACCGCGAAGGCGGCGCCGCTCGCGGAGGCCGCCGGCGTCGCGCTTGGCGGGTGGGCGAAACACCTGCTGCTCGTCGGCGCCGTGGTCTCGATGCTCGGCCATGCGGGTGGAATGATCCTGGCCACGCCGCGCATGTTGTTCGCGTTCGCGCGCGACGGGTTCCTGCCGCTGGCTCTGGCGCGGATTCATCCCGTCCATCGCACGCCCGTTGCGGCGATCGTGCTGCAATGCGCACTCGTGCTCGTGCTCGCCCTCACCAGCACCTTCGAGCGCCTCGCGATTCTGGCGAATCTCTCGATACTCATGCTGTACGGCGCGTGCTGCCTCGCAACCTGGCAGCTTCGCCGGCGCGACGTGCGCGCCGGCGGCATCCCCTTCAAGGTCCCTGCGCCACGACTCGTCATCGTCCTGGCATGTCTGGTGATCGGGTGGATGTTGACGAGCGTGACGCGCGGCGAATGGCTGGCGTTCGTGGTCGCACTGGCCGTGGCGACGCTGATCTACCTCTTTCGGCGATCGCCCCAAGGCGGCGAGACGATAGAACGCATTGGGGGGCACGTTAAGTAACGGAGTGCCGGTTATCCGACCCGCCCGCGCGCCCCTCCCCGAACCCCCGAGGCACAGCGGACACCGAGTCGCGTCGCGCTCGATCGGGTGTTGCAGCTCGTGGAGACGCGCGTGCTGTCGAACGACTGGGTGATCAGCTACGACACACGGCGTTTTCAAGTCGCGCTGCACAGAGTTGACATCCGGCGACGAGCCTTGCAGAATCGCGGCGACAATTCCCCACGATGCTCTTCTGCCCCTGAGGCAGCCAGAGTCCGGACCCGCGGAGCTACATAGAGGCTGACGGATCGTATGCGCGTCTCTACCGTACTGATCGTCGCGATCGGGCTCACCCTTGTCGCACAGGATCCGGTCACCTTCAAGGCCTCTCGCGGCAAGATTGATGCGGGCCAGTCGACAACGCTGTCATGGTTTGCCGAGGGAGACGCCGCGTTTCTGACCGGTGTCGGCAAGGTACGGCCGTCCGGCGAACAGGTCGTCAGTCCCCTTGTGCCGACCCAATACGTCCTGGTAGTGGAGAGCGGCGACCGCATCCGCAGCGCCGCTCTCACGATCGACGTGACCGGGCCGAGGGGCGCGGCCGACTTTCCGGACATCGGCGACTTCGCCTCGGTGCCAATCGTCGATCAGCGGCGGGGCAGCAAGTTCACGGATTTCCTCGCGGTCGTCCAGAAGACCCTTCAGGACCAGATGTCGTTTCTCGTCCGCGGCGACTTCCTCCCCAGGCGCCCGTACGTCACGCTCTACACCGACAAGCGAGTACGACCCGAGCTCATTCGACCGGCGGACCGCGGCATCCACTACCGTCGTCTCGCCTATGCGGTGCAGGTGAACGAACCGGTGAACGGCCTCATCTCGTACGAGATTCGAACGATTCTCGAATACCAACGCACAGCCGAAACACAGTGGCACATCGAAAAAGAGACCACGATGATCCGAGGGGCCGTGGAAGCGCTCAGGACGGCGCTCGTGGCGAACCTCAAACCATGAATGCCGGCGCCGCTGCCCCCGCGCCGGCATACGCGCGAGGCCTGCTCGCGACGTTGTGGGGCGCGTCATTCGCCGTCTCGCTGGCGATTCCATTCGTGCTGTACGCGATGAGCTTTATCGAGGCCGACGGATTGAAGCCGAGTCTGGAAGATCTGAGCGCCATCTATGCCCCGCAGATCGGCGCGATCCTCGCGTATTACCTGGCCACGAAGAAGCGCCCGCGGCCGAGGGCAATGACACGGACCCCGTTTCTCCTGGCGCTCTCGCTGTCGGCCCTGTGGAATCTCGCCGTCTTCGTCTTGATTCTTCCCCCACTGTGGGGAGGAGCGGCGCTGAGTAACGCGACGGGCCTGGCCAAGGACATCGCGCCCCAGCTCGCCTGGGTGGTCGGCCCGGCGCTGGGTTACTTCTTCGCCAAGGCCGCCGACTGACGAAGAGCGTCGCTGCTCACTTCGTCGTCGCGAGCAGGAGTGACGACGAGGACGCGACCCGGCGCGGGATGAGCCGTGGCGTCTGCAGAGTGCCGCGGACTGATTTGTCGGTGAGGGTCCGGACCGTCGACGCCCCGAACCGCAGCCATTCACCGAGCTCGACCAAGCCGTCCACCGGCTGGACGTCTCCTTTCCGCTCGAGAAGACCCGCCTGAAACAGGGCATACGTCAGCGCGCCATGCCCCAGACCGCGCAGCTCGAACGCCGGCTCGGTACCCTGGGCTCCAGCCAGGAGGTGCAGGCCCTTCTCGTATCCGAGCCGGCCGAGGCCGGCGATCTTCAAAGGACCGCGGAAGTCTGCGCCTGCGAACGCGGCGCCGGCGCGACACGCATCGATGATGATCGCCCCTTCCGTTGCGTGGAGCGGCAGAAGGGCGCGCTCGACCTCAATATCTGAAACGAGCGACGACGCGGCGCGGCGGATGCCGTCGTTGGTCAGCATCGCGGCCGATCCCTGGATCGCCGCGTCGTGCGGAATCAGATAAAAGCGATCGTCGGCAACGCCCCCATGCCCGGAGTAATAAATGATGACGCCGTCCTCCGGCCTGGTCCGCGCGGCGAGGTCCGTGAGGGCGGCGAGGATCCTGTCGCGCGTCGCCTCGGTGTCGAGCAACGTTGCGATCTCGAGCTTGGCCGGAACAGACCGCAGTGACGTCTGAAACAGCGCTGAACGGTCGACGGACCGCGCCGGAGCCGTCAGGTCACGCGACATCCCAGGCCATTGCTTTTCGCTCTGCCGCAACGCGGCGTGCACGAGCGCAGCGTCGTTCGCCGGATACGTCAGATTGAGACGAGGATTCCGATACGTCCCGACCGCGATGATGAGGACGCGGAGCGCCATGGGCCGAATCAGGTACCCGGAGCCCTGCATCGGCCGTTCCCAGACCGCCTCGGTCGATCGGATGCCGTCCTGGTTGAAGGCGTAGGTGGTCACGCGATTCTGCCCGGGCAGCAGCGGCAGCGTCACCTCTTCCGACACCGGTCTCTCTTCACTCCGCGCGTCGGCCCACTTGCGCACGACGATCTCATTCTGAGTGAACGCGAGTCCCGTGATCCGGCCGCCGGTCGTGCCTGGCGTTGCCGTCGCCCGCACCTGGATGCGGCCGGGCTGTCGCACCATGCCGTCGGGGGTCAACGCCATCGACTCGGGCGTGAGCTGCAGCAGCTGCAGATCAACCCGGGGAGGCTCTCTCTCGAGCGTCTCGAGGACGCCGGCGCTCTTGAGCCGGTATGTGCCCGCAAGAATCTCCTGGAGCAGACCTGGATAGTAGAAGTCCCTGAAGTACTTCTCCACCGGCTCGACGGCGCGAGTCATCCCGCCAAAACGCCAGCTCGCCGCGCGCCAGGCGTTCTCGCTGGCCTCGAACTCACCGTCGGCAGCCGCGGCGATCCATTCACCGGTGGCCGGAAACCCGATCATCGCCAGCCGCTCGCCGGCGCCGTTCCAGATTTCCAGCTGCGCGTCAGGGAACGAGATCGCCACGAACTTGCCGTCAGGACGGACGCTCAACCCCGCCGGCACGCGGGCCAGCCGGGCAAGCATGTGGCCGTCGTTCGAGTCGCCAACCTGCCAGGTTCGCAGCTCGCGGTTCTGACCGGCACTGAACAGACGATGCCCGGCCCATGCCAGCCAGAACACACGCCCGAAGCCATGCAGGACGACGGCCTGCGGCCGGTCGGCGGCGGTCGCCCACACATGGACACCCGCATCGTTTGCGGCCGCCAGGAATCGCCCGTCCGCGCTGTAATCCACGGCGGTGGCCATGCCCGCCCGCGGCACCACAAATCTCGAGACGGGTGTCCACGATCGGCTGATGTCGATACCCAGCAGACCCTCGGATCGGATCTCGAGCGACAAGGGAGCGAGCTCTCGGCCGGTCCGCAGGCTCCACTGCCGGATCGCCGGACGATTGACGGCGACGGCCACGCGCTGGCCGCTGCTGTCGATCGCCAGCGCCAGCACCTCGTCCTCGCCGATCGAGAATCTGCGGACGGGCGCGTTCGCCATCGTCGCATCGCGAACGACCACGGCGTGTGTGCTTCCGTCTGTCTCCTCCCACGCGCAGAGTCCGTACGGGGCGCACGCGAGCGGCCACGCGTCGATGGTCGTGCCGAACCGAGCAGTGCGGCGGGCGCGGGAGATTCTCCACGACGAAATCTCGAGCGGCGCGTCAGCGACGATGTGGTCCTTCGCGGGCAGCCATCGGGCCACACGCGGCTTGAGCAGCGCGCCGCGAAATCGAACCGTCGTCTCATCGGGCGTGAGCGCCGAGGCGGCGAGCCCCGCATCGTCGAGCGTCACGACTCTCAGCGACTCCGCGTCGAGGGTGACGTCGCCGATCGACAGCGAGCTCGCGGGCAACAGCCGCTCGCGGCCATCCCCCTGAATCGGCACCAGACGGATGTCGCCTTTCAGCGTGCCGAGTGCCACGATGGACCCCGCGCGATTCAGGGCCACGGCGGACACGACGCCGCCCTCGACGGCGGCTGATTTCACGGACGCTCCTGATGCCCGGTTCCAGACCTCAACCCTCTTGGAGCTCACGACCGATAGCCACGCGTCGCCGAGATCGAGATCCTCGAATTCCGCAGGTCCCGCCGGTGTACCCAGTTCGAGGATGATCTCACCGACATCAAAGAGCTTCACGCCGCTGCGCAGCAGGGCGCCGACGACGCTGCCCCTCGACACAAGCCTCTTGCAGGTCCCGGGAAGCGCCATAGTCCGAGGTTCGCGCGACAGGTCGGAATCGTCGTAGACGACAAGCTCCTGCCCTACTGCGGCCACGAGTCGCGAACCGGCGATCGTCACGGCATCGACCGATCGCGTCAGTGTCAGCGTGCGTTCGTTCCACCGGCCATCGACCTCCTGCACGACGCGAATCTGCAGGCCAGAGGCCACGGCGAGCCGTCGGCTCTGCGCCGCCCAGAATACCTGGCTGACGCGCGCGTCGAAGGACTCCTCGTGGATGAGCGCGCCCGTCTGGATCGACCAGATGCGCGCCATCTTGTCGTCGCCGCCCGTGGCCACCAGTGCGCCGTCCGCTGAAACGGCCGTAGTCGTGGCCACTTCGGAGTGCGCCGCGATGGCGCGCAACAATGTGCCGCGGGTCGCATCCCAGATGCGCAGCGTGCCGTCCGCGGCGACAGACAGCAACTCGAGGTTGTCAGGCGTGAACACCAGCTGGCGGATGGGGCCGCCGTGGCCGACGTTCATCACCAGTTCCAGGAGCTCGGACTTCTGTCCGCCCGCATGACTGATGGACAGAGAGAACGCCGCCGCGATCCAGACCAGCGCGTGCGGTGGCCGATTGACCAATCGCATGGACGAAGATTGTGCCGACCCCGCCCGACGCGTCAACCCTAGCTCAACCGCAGCGGTCAGGGTCGGACTCGACTCCCTTGCGAGGAGCAAGCGCGAGTGGGGGTGGGGCCTCGCCCTCGGCCGGGTCGCCCAGGCGTCGAAGGCGAACCCCGCGATGCGGCCCCAGCGCCACGATGCCCTGCACGGACCTCCCCGAGCCCGGCCAGTACCGGCGCTTCGTCCACCCACGCATCCGACGCCGAGCCTGCGTCATCGCCCTCCCCGAGTCCCCGGCGATCGAGTAGGCGCCTGATTCCCGGCTCAACGGTGGGCCAACACCTCCGCCACGTCGAGGCCCGTGAGGCGCCGCGCCGGATTAACGGCCACGACCCCGGCGCTCGTCGCCTGTCCCGGCAAACGTCCCGTGGGTGATGAGCCCCCAGAGCACGAGTTCGACGATGGCCTGAAGCGCGCGTCGCGGCATCCCCGGGAAGTCTATCGGAATGCGGGGACACTCAACCGGGACACTCAAGAGTGACTGTCCCGTTTGAGTGTCCCCGGCTGTGCTCCCTGCGCGTCAGGCCTGGCGGCCGACGACGGTCAGCAGGTACCTCAGTTCGTCGTCGACCTCTTCGTCGCGCTCCACGGTTTCGGCGATGGCATCCCTGAGCGTCGCCTTGTATTCCTTGCGCAGACGGTGGACGGCCACGCGCAGCGAACCCTCGCTGACGTTCAGCGCATCAGCGAGCTCGCGATACGACTCCGGCTCGTCGCCGACGAGGTGCGGCTTCAATCGGCTGAACAGGTCCTCGCGGCCGCCTTCTTCGTACTTCGAGAACAGGCGCGCCATCGCCTTGTCCAGCACCGCGAGCGTCCAGCGGCGTTCGTAGACGCGCTCGGGGGTCAGCTCGTCGGCCGGGTCGAGTTGATAGCGTTCCTCGCCAGTGCCGAAGTCGAGCGAGATATGTGGCTGCCGGCCGCCTCGCTTGAGCGTCATCCGCCAATCGCGCTCGTTCGACAGGAAGTGCCGGACCGATGCCAGGAGGAACGATCGGAATCGGCCGCGATCGGGCCGCGCGTCTTTCAAATAGTGTTTTTCGAGCACACACATGAAGAACGCCTGCGTGAGATCGCTGGCATCGTCAACCGAATGGCCGGAGCGTCGCACGAACGCGTAGATCGGATACCAGTAGGCTTCGCACAACTCTGCGAGAGCGACGTCGGCCGTCGGCGAAACGCCTGCGGCCGCAATCACCTGACTCCAGCGGGTGGTAGCGAAGCGGCGGCGACTGCGGTCCGCGGTCATTGTGCTCGGGAGCGTGTGCATCATTGTCGGTTACTCCAACCAGCGTCAAGCGATCACCGCGGATTCGCGTCGGCCGGTCATCGTCGCCGTCTTGCGATCTGCGCCAGCCGCACGGACAGTGGACCAGGTGCCGCGTGCTTGAAACTTGCCAGGTCGCCGGGCGTGGCGTCGAGCGTCGTGGCCGCTTTCTGAATCGACGCGAGTTCACCCTCCAGCCTCCAGACGCCCGATAAGAGCGCATGCCGAATGTCGAGGCGGAATCGACCGGTCATCCGTTGATTGTCCGTGCTTGCGGTATCCCAGTCGGTCAGCGCGACGTCGAACGTGAGCTCGTCGACGACAAGCGTCAGTGCGGCCGACATCACGAGCCGCCCGTCGACCTGAACCGATGTCGAGACGGACCCTCGCGCACCGTCGAAGTCGACGGCGCCAGCAATTGCATCACGAGCCTGCGTGAGCGAGAGGGTCATGGCCAGGCCCGAGCCGACGACATCGGCGCAGGCGCCATCCCAGTCGCCCTCGGCCGTGCAACCGGTCAAGCGCGTGACGCCCTCCCAACGCCCCTGGTAGTCCGGAACCACACGCAGGTTGACAGTCGCCCGCAGCGCCTCCGCCTGAGCGGTGATCGTGGCGCGGCCGGACGCGTTTCCCGTGACCTTTCCAGCGCTGTCCACGGAGGCGACGGCCGGATTGTCGCTGGTCCATGACGCAGACGCGACCTTCTGCGTTCCGCTGGACGAAGTCGTCGTTGCGGAGAAGGACTCCGCCGACTTGATCTTCAGCAGGTCGGTCGCCGGGCCAATCGAGATGGAGACTGCGGCCGACGATGGCTGTGGTGTTGGACTTGTCGGTCCGCTATCGCAACCGCCGATCGCGACGAGACATGCAACCGTCAGCGAGAATGTCTTGGTCATGGTTCCGTCCTCGTCGACCTACTGAAGGAACCATGGTGAGACGTTACGGAAGTCCCAGCAGGGCGGCGAGAGCCTCCGCCGAACTGGCAGCGGTCGTGTCGAGGCCTGGCGAATCACCGAGCAAGGGGATTAACACGGCGCGCAGCCCCTGCACATCCCGCAATTTGCCCGCTGCGAAGTCATCCGGCAGCTCTGGCTTGGCCGGGGCAGTTCGGGACTCGTTGATGGCAGGCAGGATTCCGACGTCGAGCACCGAGGGCAAGGCGCCGGTAGGAGATGCCGCGACGATGATGTTGAGCGGCTTGATGGAGCCGTGGATGATCCCGTGCTGGTGGAGATGTGCGACGAGCGAGCAGAGACGAGCGGCGACAGCCGTGCGCTCGGATGGTGGGCAGTGTCGGTTGGAGAGGTAGCTGTGGATTGACGAGCCCGCGACGTACGGCGCAACCACGTAGAGTCGGCCGCCGGCGGTGACGCCCGGCTCGAGGAATGACGGTAGGCCGGCACACAGGATCGATGCCAGTCGCTTAGCGAGCTGGCGGACGCGCTCGCAAAACCTGTCCGTGTCGATCGAGTGCTCATACTCCGCGTTGAGGAGCTTGACCGTGACGAAGGCCGGATCGTCGTGCGGCCGATAGCCGAGGTACACCGTGCCATGCGGGCCATCACCGACAGGTCCGAGCAGCCGCACAGGCTCGGGCGCTGAATCATGAGCTTCGACCGAGGTGTCCGGCTCGAGCGCCAGTCGGATGAGGCACGCCGGACACACGGGAGTGCCGCCCTCCTGCCCAGGAACGTCAGCTCCACATGCGCACGCGGTCATCAGGACGTGTCTGCAAAACGATTTCGAGTTGACGAAAGAGTGTCTCGGCATCCCGCGGCCGCGGTGCGGGATCGATCGACAGGGCTCTGTTGAAGAAGTCGACGCACGTGGGAAGGGTGTCTGCGAGGACCTTCCCCGGCTCCCATGGTCCGAGAGTGGTCATGAGTGTCGATGCCGGAGCCCGGCCGCTCAGCATCTCCAGGGCAATCACCGACAAGCTCCAGACATCCCACGCGGTCGAAGGGGATTCGCCTCGACGCTGCTCCGGCGACATGTATTCGAGCGTGCCGATCAGGATGCGAGCATCCGTTTCGCGGCGGCCGTCCACCGTCGTCGTGACAGACAGCGGCTTGGCAATCCCGAAGTCGAGAACCTTGGGCACTGTGCCCTGACCGGTCTCTGCCAGATAAATGTTCTCGGGTTTGAGGTCGCGATGGATCAGCCCGCGACGATGGGCAGCAGAGACGGCAGAGCAGACATCTCCCAGCATCGTGAGCGCACGGACAGGTGTGATGCGGCCGTTCGATTCGAGGACGCGGCGCAGGGTGGTCCCCTTGAGCAGCTCCATGATCATGAACGGCTGAATCTTGTCGATGCTGCCGAAGTCGTGGACCATCACCACATGGGGATGTCCGCGAAGTCTGGCTGCGAGCTTGGCCTCCTCCATGAATCGCTGCAAGGCGCCGTCGCTGGTCGATAGATGTTCGCGGACGACCTTGGCCGCGACGCTCTGCTCGAGGGCGATGTCGCGCGCCTCGTACACCGTGCCCATGCCGCCTTCAGCAAGACGACGGTCCAGACGGTAACGACCTCCAAGCGTTCGAGGCAGCGCGCGCGGGGCGAGTTGCCGGTCGTGACTCCCGCAGACACCGGTTCCGCCATCGAAGCAGGCGCCGCATTCCGGACACTCTTCAAGCCGTGGAGCCTCCGGGCGCGGAGCTGACCGTGCGACGAGAAGCGCCAGATGGTCGGCGATCGTCACGAGCACCCCGTAGTCTTCGCGGGAGTAGGGCTCCTGGGACCGCTTCGGTCCCAGCACGATGATGGCGTGAAGCTGATCGTCGTTCGTGATCACGGGGATGACCGTGTCGATTCGAGCCCGCCGCACCCACTCGAGATCGGCTGCCGGAAGGTGTCGCAGGATGGAGTCATCGCCCTCCTCGGACGTGTCGAGCGGCCCTTCGACCACGCGCGCCAGCGCGGCAAGCTTGCGGTCTTCGGGAAGATCGGGAGGCGCATCCGCCGACGGTGCGGCGGTGATGGTTTTGAACGTCCGCGACGATGGGTCGCGGACGAGCAACGCAGCGAACTCGGGCAGCATCGTCGCCTCAATCTTAGCGACCACGATCGGGGCCACCTGGTCGAGGCTTCCCGCTCGGCGGACCTGTTCGGCAACGTTTTGCAGGATCTCGTACGCGGAGTACCGCTCGCGAAAGAAATGCCGGTCAATTGCCTTGAGCAATTGGCGCCGGTATCGGAAGACCGCAAGCGCGATCGCAGTCAGCGCGAGGAACAGAAAGCCGCGCCGTCGGAGCACCTCGTTGACCGTCAGATGGCGCAGCCGCAGCGTTTCGAGAATCATGAAGAGGGAGATCGCTGACGGCAGGAACACAACGGTCTTTCGCGCCAGCTGATATTGCAGTCCAATCCTGATGATGAAGCTGACGTCGAACAGGCGATGGCGAAGGACGGCGTAAGTGATCGACAGCGGCGCCGCAAGCAACGCAATGCCCGCGAGTGCCATGGCCGGCGACTCGAAGATCGACACCGCCTGATTGGTGTGCCTCGACAGCCAGAAGTACACAATTGCCGAAAACCCCGGCAGCGCGCCGATGGCGATCCCGGCCACGACGATGCGCAGCCGGCGGCGCTCGTTCAGGTCGCTGGTCCGTCGATACTGCAGTACGTTGATCGCGACGGACGCGGCGAGCGATAGCACGATCACCGTCAGCAGCGGGAGGCTTCTGGGGCCGACCGTTCGCAGCTCTGTGCCGCTGTACACCAGATTCGCGGCGTAATACAGGGGCAAGGCTGCGACCGCCGCCGCGACCGTCCACGTGACCGCCAGCACGTAGCCGGCCTGCGGAAGGCGGCGCGGAAACATCGTCACGAACGTGAGCAGGGTCGGGCCGATCGTGAGGCTGGCGGCGTACGGGATCCAGAGCATCTCGCGAATCAGTACCGGCAGCCCACGCCAGACGATTGCGATCCGAGGAGGCAGGGCAATTACGAAGACGACACAGGTGAGCAGGAACAACGCCGCCGCGAGAGCCGACGGGTCACGCGGCCGTCGCCAGACGATAAAGAGGCCCGAGAGCAGGGTCACGAGCTGGGCCAGGCGAAACCCGATCAGCGTGGCTCCGGTCCGGGTCAGCCAGTAGCTTGGCGAGATCGGCGGCAGAAGCAAGCTGAGGTGCAGGCGTTCGCCGTTGCGCGTGACGACGACGGGCATCGGCGCATCGATCTGGTAGTTTGCGCCCAAGGCACCCGACGCGTCGCTGTCGATGATGACGACGTTGTTGATGGCGAGCAGGTGGTCGCCGACGGCCATGCCCGCGTCAGCCGCAGGTGTCGCGGGTCTGACATTGGTGATGACGACGGCTCCGCTGGGAGAGGGATCCGCCTCGAATCCCGGGTTCACCGGCCGGAACACATCGCAGTAGACGAGTAGGACGAAGTAGACGCAGAACGAACCGGCAACTATCAGGATCCAGATGGGGGGACGTGCTGCCGATCCGCCTAACCGGGCTGCGCCAACGCGTCGCAAGTCCGCCACGCTCACCTCAGTTCAGAAAACGAGGAGCCTGCGCGCCCAGAGAAGCGGAGTATAGCTCAGCTTGGTCGCGTCGCTTGGCATGAATCGCGGAGGTGTCCGCCGTTACAACGAAACAAACCGCCGGGCTTCCTTCAGGAGGCATTCAGACCGCCGCCGTGCGCCTGTTCCACCGATGGTGCCCGCGGCCGCTTCCACAAGGAGATTGACGATGAAACGTGTGCCGATTCTGATTCTCGCGTTCTGGGCCGCCACCGGCGTTTCGACACCGGCACTGTCGCGGCCGGAGTCGATCACGGTGATGACCCGCAACCAGTACCTCGGGGCCAGCCTCAACCCGGTGCTGACCGCAACCAATCCCGCCGAGTTCGTCGCGGCGGTCCAGACCGTTCTCTCCCACATGACCGCGACCGACTTCCCCCGGCGCGTCGAGGCGCTTGCCGACGAGATCGTAGCGAAGCGGCCACATCTCGTCGGGCTGCAGGAAGTGTTCCGGTTGACGCTGAACGGTGCCACGAGCGCGCCGCCGTTTCGCGATCAGCTCGACGATCTGCTCGGCGCACTGACGGCGCGCGGAGCGCAGTACTACGTCGCTGCCCAGGTTCGTAATCTCAACGTCACGATCCCTGTGCCGGGGTTGGGGAACCTGCAGGCCGTTGACCGCGATGTGATATTGGCCAGGGGTGATGTCGAGACATGGCCGGTCCAGATCCCTGGATGTCGCGTGTCGCTCGATGGCTGCAACTACCGGGCGTTCGTGCCGCTCGCGTCTCCCATCGGCACGATCAACATCGAGCGCGGGTTCGTTGCCGTCGATGCGCAGACGCCGAAGGCGATGGTCCGCTTCGTCAACACGCACCTCGAGACTCCCGAGCTGCCGGTGATTATCCAGGCGGCCCAGGCGGCCGAGCTGATTGCCACGCTGGGTGCACTGCCGAACAATCAGCACCTGCCGGTCATCGTCGTTGGCGACATCAACTCGGCGCCCACCGACAAGCCGGTGCTGGTCAACGGGCAGAAGATCGTCCCACCCTACCGCCAGCTCGTCAGCGCGCGCTATGTGGATACGTGGGAACTCAAGCCCGGCAATGCCCCAGGGCTGACGTGCTGCCAGGCTGCCGATCTTCTCAATGCGGAGTCGATGCTCCTCAAGCGCGTCGACATCATCTGGAGCAGCGTCCGGCCGGCGAGCGTCCGATCGAGCCGTGTTGGCGTGGACCCGGATGACCGGACACCGTCCGGCTTCTGGCCATCGGACCACGCGGGCGTGGTGGCGCGACTTCGATTCGGTTGGTAGTCGGCCCGGACACGCGGGACGTATTGGTGAGGGCAACGGCACATGTTTCTGAGTGCCGAGCCACAGGTGCCGGAGCCCTCAGCCTTTCACTCCGTTGGTTGACTCAGTCTGCACCCGCCTCTTCAAAACGAATCCCCGCCGTCAAATTCGCTCTCACCGTGCCGGCGATCGATAAGGCCGGTGCTTTCCGCTGCAGTTCATCGATCAATACACGTTCAATTTCGCTTACGTAGGCAGTCGCGCAACCGGGAACGATGGCGGCTCGTTCCTGCTGGCGGGGCCGCGATGGAAGGGCGCCAAACCGGACGGCATCATGGCGGTGATTCAGTCGGAAACGGATTTCGTCTTCGTGCTCTACCGAACCCAGCTGTTCGACGCCGCCGATATCGACTAGGTGAAGGCGATCCAAGCCGGGTACAAACTGCAGACCCTGTCGGGCGTTTCTGGGGCAGTCGGCCTCGTCCGCCGCGCCGCTCGATTTCCCGAAGCCGATCAGCGCCGAGGAGGAGAAGACGTCCCTCTCGTTCTTCAGCCTCCTGAATTTCATCCTGCAGTTCTGCCCGACCAATGCCGCTGAAGACGTCCTGGCGGCCGTGCTGCGTCAGGACATCGATGCCTCGGCCTCGCGGCCCCGGCCTCAGCTCCGGCCGGCCGAGAGCGCGGCCTCGAGTTCGTCGGCGTCCACCGGCTTGACGAGATGGAGATCGAAACCGGCCTCCCGGACGGTCTGGCGCGCCCGCTCCGCACCGTAGCCGGTCAGCGCGATGATGCGCGTCGCCGCCATGCTCGGCAGGGACCGCAAGTGGCGCGCGACCGAGTAGCCGTCCATCTCGGGGAGCCCGATGTCGAGCAGGATGACATCCGGGCGGACCCGCTCGGCCAGTTCGATGCCCGACTTGCCGTCGTGCGCGATGATGACCTCGTGACCCATCACCGCGAGGAGCCGTTCGAGCGCACGCGTGGCATCGACGTAGTCGTCGACCACGAGCACGCGCAGGGATGCGGACGGTCCCTGCGCCGCCGCAGCGAGCCGAGGCGCGACGCGACGTGGACCCGACCTGCGGTCGCACGCGGGAGCGCGATGCGGAACTCGCTGCCGCGGCCGGCACCGGCGCTCGATGCCGTCAGCGTGCCCGCGTGCAGGTCGACCAGGCGGCGGGCCAGCGTGAGCCCGACGCCAAGACCGCCGTGCGCGCGGTCGGGCGAGGGGTCGCTCTGAAAGAACAGATCGAAGATGCGCGGCAGCCGCTCTTCGGAGATCCCGACGCCGCTGTCGCGCACGCGAATCTCGAGCGCCCCGTCGCGCTCGCCGGCGTCGATGTCGATCGCCCCGCCGGGCTCGGTGAACTTGGCGGCGTTGTTCAGGATGTTGGTCACGACCTGGACGAGACGGATCCGATCGCCGTCGACCATGAGGGCGGCGTCGGCGTCGTCGGAAGACGCGTGGTGACGCGGTGCCCCCTGGCGTCGACGATGTCGCGACAGGTCTCGAGCGCGTCGGCGACGATGTCGCGCACATCCACCGGCTGGCGACGTAGCGTGATCTGACCGGTCGTCAGGCGCGACACGTCCAGGAGGTCGTCGACCAGCCGGACCAGGTGCTCGACCTGGCGCTCCATGGTCTGCCGCATCTCGCGCGCGATCAGGATGTCGTCGCCCGATCGCGCCTGCACGGCGAGCGCGTGACGGATGGGCGCGAGCGGATTGCGCAGCTCGTGCGCCAGCATCGCCAGGAACTCGTCCTTGCGGCGATCGGCCTCCCGCAGGGCTTCTTCGGCTCGCCGCCGGTCGTCCACGTCGACGACGGATCCGTACCAGCGCGTGATCGCGCCAGTCGCATCGCGCTGCGGGCAGCGCGCGGGTCAACTGCCAGCGGTAGGTCCCGTCGACGCCGCGCAGCCGATACTCGGCCTCGAACGGCTGCCCGGTCTCGCGCGCGAGATTCCACAGCCGCAGCTTGTGCGCGACGTCATCCGGATGCATGTACGCCACGTACCCGTGGCCGAGAAGCGAGTCGATCGACGTGCCGCAGTACTCGGCCGCGCGGGGCGACAGGTAGTCGAGACGGCCATCGGTCGTCGCTCGCCACAGCAGCGCCGGCGTCGATTCGCTGAGGAACCGAATCTGTTCCTCACTCTGCCGGAGTTGCGCCTCGACGCGGCTGCGCTCGAGCTCGGCGGCGGCCCTGCCGGCGACGAGACCGAGGATCGTGCACGGGTGCTGTCGCGACGCGTCGATGGGACGGTCGTGCATGATGGTGAGCAGGCCCTGCGCCTGCCCATCAGCGCCGCGGAGAGGGGCGCCGGCGTAGCTGTCGACCCCCAGGTCCGCGAGCATGCGATCCAGAGGGAACCGGTCGGCAACACCCGTCGGATAGAAACAGGTGGCCCCGTGAGCACTTCGGCGCACGGCGTGTGGGCGAGGTCGTACTCGATGTTCGCCGCGGGTCCGCCGTCGGCCCAGCCGGCAACGACTTGGACGTGACGGGGCTTGTGCGGGTGGAGCCTGCTGAGATACACCCAGCGCACCGACAGGACGTCAGCCAGCCCTCGGACGAGGCCGCGAAAGTACGCCTCGCCCGTGCAGTTCGTCCAGTCCGCCAGACGGAACAGGGCCTCGCCGGCCCACTCTTGCTCGAGCGGCATTCTCGCCACCTCGAGCAGCATCCTAACACGGGCCTGTCGCCCGCCCGATCGCCGGGTCAGATGAGCCCGAGCAGCGCGAAGTAATCCAGGAGCGGATCGTCGGGGTCGCGCCCGTCGGGATCGATCAAGTGGGTGCGCACGATCTCGTGATTCGGGTTGGCCGGGTCGTAGGGCGGCGGCGCTCCCGGCGCAGTCAGATCGTCGCCGATGAACGCCGGGTCGTAGGGCGCCACGGCGTGAGGCCGCGCCAGACTGCCCTCCGCCGCGGCCCGCAGCATCTCGAAGCCGCGCCGCGGGTCCAGCAGCACCGCGCCCCCGCCTGCGCCCAGCCGCAGGTGATCGCGCCAGAGGGCGATGCGGAAGTCGCGGGCGTATGCCGACATCACGGACCCACAGCGGCGCGGCCGCGTCCGGATCGAGCAATACGCCAGCGTGATAGCCTCGTCCGCGTCATGCTCAGGAGCGCGCCGCACCCGGGTGGTCGACGGCCAGGGATCGTTCACACGCACCACCTGCGCCGCGAGCTCGGCCTCTCGGATCTGGTCTTCACCCAGATCCTCTTCATCATCGGGCTGCCATGGGTTGGCGTCGCCGCGAAACAGGGGCCGGCGCACGTCGTCTTCTGGTTGATCGCCATCGCCCTCTTCTACATCCCTTCAGCGATCGTCGTCATCTACCTCAATCGACTGATGCCCCTCGAGGGCGGGTTGTATCAGTGGGCGAAACTCGGGTTCAACGACTTCGCCGGCTTCATGGTGGCATGGAACCTCTGGCTCTTCGCCATCTTGAACACGTCGGAGACCGGCATCCAGGTGACGCAGTATCTCGGCTACGTGCTCGGCCCGCGCGGCGCGCGTCTGGCCGAAGGCGGCCTCGCCACGGGCGTGGTCAGCGCGATCATCTTTGTCGTGCTCTCTGCCCTGGCGATTCGCGGGCTGAGCCTGGGCAAGTGGGTGCACAAGGCGGGCGGCGTGCTGATGGTCGTGACGTTCGCCACGCTGCTGCTCTTGCCGTGGCTGAACCTGGCGACGGGAACCCTCACGGAGTTTCATCCGCTGACAACGGCCGCGCCGGTCATCTCGATCATGAGCCTCAACCTCCTCGGCAAGATGGGATTCGGTGCCCTCGGCGGCTTCGAGTACGTAGCCATTCACGCCGGTGAGTGTCACGATCCGGTTCGCACGATCGGACGCTCGGTCGTCATCGCCGCACCCCTCATCGCGGTGATGTTCATCCTGGGCACGAGCTCGGTGCTCGCGATGGTTCCAATCGATCAGATCGACCTGATCGCCCCGATTCCGCAGGTGCTGAGCATCGGGTTCCGCCCACTCGGCTGGGTCGCTTGGGTTGCGCCGGTCACGATCCTCGTGCTGCTCATCGTCCGCGTGGCACAGGCGAGCGTTCTCTTCACCGGCAACACACGGCTGCCGATGGTGGCGGGCTGGGACGGTCTGCTGCCGGACTGGTTCACGAGGCTTCACGATCGCCATCGTACGCCGGTCAACTCGGTCGTCTTCGTCGCTGGCATCACCTTCTTCTTCAGCCTGGCCGGCGTCGTCGGCGTCGGCAAGCAGGAGGGGTTCCAGCTGCTGTGGAACGCGTCGGCGATCTTCTACGCGCTGACCTACCTCGTCATGTTTGCGATTCCGATCGTCGGCCTCAGGGCAGCAGGGAACCGCCCGCCGCTCTGGATCAGAGTGGCCGCGCTGTCTGGCTTCCTCATGACAGCGATGTACGCGATACTCTCGATCCTTCCAATCGTGACCGTCACGAGCCGCGCGGGCTTCGCGCTGAAGATCACGGCGGTCATCGTCGTGACCAATGCGATCGGTGCGGCGATCTACAGGAACGCGAGCGGCGCCGCGACGCTTTCCCGCGAGAGCCTCCGAGGCTAAGCCTGGAGGCGTCCACAGTGTCAGTTCGACGTTCAGGAGCACGCCCATGACGAACATGACGAACATGACGAACATGACGAACTCGAGAGTCGTCCTCCCGGTGTTGGCACTGTCGGCGATTTTCGGGGTGTATCGCGAGGCGGCCGTCCCACCGCAGCTTCAGTACATCACGACCGCGCATCAGGCAGGGCCTGTCGGACTTCGTGACCCGGTGGGCGCGGTTTCCCCGGATGGGGTGTGGCTGGTCTACCTTCCAACCGGCACCTGTTCCTGCACCGCATCAAGAGCTCGTCGACCATCGAGCTGCTTCCGGCGGATAACACAAAAGGTGTGATCGTCTGGTTTCCGACAGTCTGAGTTTTGCCGTGCACGAAGTGGCGCTCGGCAAGAGTCCACAATGGTTCAGGTACGACGTCGCAACCGGAAGGCGAGAGCACGGAAGATCGTGGATTTCGAGTCCGATCAAATCTTTTCTGGAATCACCACGTCACCGGACGGGAAATGGGCAGCCTATGTCGCACCAGCTCCAGACGGTACTTACCAGATCTTCCGCGTCCCGGTTGCCGGCGGTACAACGCAACAGATCACGTCGGACCCCAACCACAAGACTCAACCAGCGTTCTCTCCCGATGGAGCCAACCTCGCTTTTGCCATCTGGAGATACGACGTTCAGTTCTGGATGCTTCGTGCGGACGACTGACAGCGATTAGAACAGCTCTGTTGCGGAGCGGCCAGTCCGGACTATCCTGCTGTCAGTGAGGACCACCATGCAGAGGCAGCAAGTGAAAGTGGGATTGCTGTTCGCCCTGGCGTTGATCGCAGCCGCCTGCGATACGAGCATCAACAGAGTGCTGGCCGATCCCGGCAAGTACCGCAACGAAACGACCACCGTTCCCGGCACGGTCGCCGAGAGCGTCTCGGTTCTCGGCCGCGGAGCCTA
Organism: uncultured Acidobacteriota bacterium; assembly: GCA_963776315.1. Classification (GTDB taxonomy): domain Bacteria; phylum Acidobacteriota; class Vicinamibacteria; order Vicinamibacterales; family 2-12-FULL-66-21; genus DATBJJ01. The sequence goes on along the minus strand of CAVZMJ010000009.1, from coordinate 831,616 downwards.
CCGGATCACGGACGGCAATCAGGGCCTGTGGGTCGTGACGACCGTCGGCGCACCTCGCAAGGGCGCGAGCGTGACGGGTCGCGTCCAGGAAGGCTACGACCTGGGCGCGTTCGGAGACCTCCTCAAGCTGCCAGGATCGCTTCAGACCGGGGTAGTACTGATCGAGTCATCGCACAAGGTACGCGACTGACCGCGCGTGCCTCCTCTCTTTAGGGTGCCAGGGTGCGAGAGTGCCTCGGTGCCTGAGTGCTTAGGGTGCCAGCGTGCGAGAGTGCCTCGGTGCCTGGGTGCTTAGGGTGCATGGGTGCGAGGGTGCCTCGTGCCTGGGGCCGGGGTGACTGGGGTGCGAGGGTGCCTTCGTGCCAGACTGCGGCGTTCAACTTGCGTCGCGCTAGCCATGACCCCAGAAGCACCTGGCACCCGAGCACCTTGCACTTTGGCACCCCTAAGCACTAAGGCACCGAGGCACCCTCGCACCCTAGAGAGTCGCTGGCGTCGCAGCAACCCCGGCACACTCCCCTTCCACACCGCGACTCGCGGCTGCTGCCGTTGCGGTTTCAGGTTGCGATTGCCGACGAGTTGACACGGCGGGCGCCGGATCGTCAGAATCCGTGGCTCGGCTCGGCTCTGAACAGAACGTCTTGAAGGGACCCACACCATGGAGCAGCGACGGTTCGGGAATTCCGGATTGAGCGTCTCGGTCCTCAGCTTCGGAACGATGACCATCGGGGGGCGAGATCGCTTCGGAAAGATGGGCAACCTCGGCGTGGCCGACACCTCGCGCATTCTCGACATCTGCCGCGAGTCCGGCGTCACGACGCTCGATACAGCCGACGTCTACTCGTTCGGCGGCGCGGAGGAGATTCTCGGCGAGGCGCTGGCCGGCCGCCGCGGCGACTTCGTGCTGGTCACCAAAGCCTACATGCGCCTGGGCACCGGACCACACGACGTCGGACTCTCACGCAAGCATCTCATCCAGGCATGCGAGGCCAGCCTGCGCCGGCTGCGGACCGACTACCTCGACCTGTACATGGGCCACCAGCCGGACAGCTGCGTCGCCGTGGAGGAGACCCTGCGGGCCTTCGACGATCTCGTTCAGCAGGGGAAGGTCCGCTACGTCGGGTGTTCGAATCATTCCGCGTGGCAGGTGATGAAGGCGTTGAGCGTGTCGGATCGCTGCGGCCTCACCCGGTACGTCTGCCAGCAGGTCAACTACTCGCTCATCGCCAGGGACGTCGAGCACGAGATCATCCCGCTCGGGCTCGACCAGTCCGTCGGACTGATGGCGTGGAGCCCGCTCCACGCCGGACTCCTCACCGGCAAATTCCGGCGGGACGTGCGCCCGCCGGTGAGCCGCCTGAACGAGCTCGAGGCGCCTGGCACGATCGACTACGAGCGCGTCTACCGGATCGTCGACGTGCTCACCGAGATCGCGCAGGCACGCGCGGTCACGCCGGCGCAGGTGGCGCTGAACTGGGTCTTGAGCAAACCCGGCGTGGACACGGTGATTCTCGGGGCCAGGGACGAGGCGCAGCTCCGCGACAACCTTGCTGCCGCCGCCTGGCGGCTGTCCGCGGACGAGATGACCCGCCTCGACGAGGTGAGCGCGCTCCCGGAACCGTATCCGATGTGGCACCAGCACAAGTTCGGGATCGAGCGAAACCCGCGGCTGCCGTCGACGCGCGGGTAAAGGTCTTGACCCTCAGAACTTGTTGAGTTGAGTCCCAAGTGTTCCTGGGTCAAGACCGGCCCCACGTCGGCGGGGCATTGTCAAGAAATGCAACCTGGACAGCAGCCTGCGGTCCGTCGCGGGATCACAGCGTCAGGATCCGGCGGGACGGCGCCGCCGTCTGACGCCGAGCGACAGCGCGGCTTCCACAAGCGGCTTGGTCCACTCAGGCGTGGTCCGAAGCATCTCGAGATTGTCCGCGCCGGGCCGAACCAGTCGGCCTTTCTCCATCTCCAATAGCACGACCGGATCGGGAATGGCTGCGCCTGGCGGGGCTTCGGCGCTGTTGTCGTACACCTGGAGGTGGCTCAGTCCCGGCATGAGCGCAATGAGATTTCCGAGCGCGCGCGGATACCGCTCGCGGATCGTTGCCTCAGGAATGTCGTGGCCCCCCATCGCGACGCGGGCGCTCACGCGGGCAATGTGCCGCTCCGGCGAGTCCAGGCCGCAGAACCACACCATCACGTCATGGCTCCTGGTCGCCGATTGGATCTTCCCCGACATGGTGCGGCCGCCGAGTGTCGTCTCGAGGGCGTGATTGCGGCGGCCGGCGATGGCCTGGTCGAGGCGACGAACGCTCTCGGCCCAGGCGTGCGCGTTGGCGGTCTCGAGGTCGCAGCCCGTGCTCGCCCTCAACTCGCGAGCGAACGCATCTGGATTGAACCAGGTCAGTCCCGCCCGCGTCAGGAAATGACCGCCAATCGAACTCTTGCCCGCGCCGTTCACGCCGGCGAGGACATAGAGCACTGGCCGAGGCATCAATAGCCCGTTCCGGCCTTGACCTTGCCGCGCAGCCTTGACGGCCGCCGCATGACCGCGCGAAGCCGGTCGCCGGCGCCAGGCGCCTGAAGAACCGCCAGGCGATCGTCGAAGCGGCGCCGCAGCGCGTCCAGCTCAGACTCGTCGCGCGATTCTGCCTGCCTTACAGCCTCCACGAGGCGTGCGTAGTCGTCGGCAGGGATGATCACGGCTTCCGGCTCGTCGTGGTTGGTGACCACGACCCTGCCCTCAGCCCTGAGAGTCCGCATCACTCCGCGCCAGCCGCGCTTCTTCACGTCGGAGGCTGGTACTCTGCGTCAGGGAATCAATCGGGGCGTTCCGGGCACTCATGACGTTCGGTCCATTATACCCAATTTGGACTCTTTGGAACTTTCGCGCCGGTTGAGCCGCCAGGCGGAGATTGGTCAATGGGTGTTCCTGGCGTCTGGATGGAGGGACGACCGCGCGGGCGGCAGCTCAGGGGCCGCCGCTCGCGCGATTCAGGTACGCACCGCGAGGTGTGCCAGCGTTCGCTGCCGAGCTGGCACGTCGCGCCTACTTCGTGGCTGGCATTTTGATCAGGCTGGCGGTGATGGTGTCGGCCTTCATGACCCCGGTCAACTCCACGTCGTGCCCGGCATGCGAGGCAATTTGCTTGGAGCTCTGGTTGGCGAGCTGATAGACCTTCCCGTCGGACACGAAGACGTACTTCGCCCCCTTCTTGACGCAGACCCCGACACAGTCAGCATCCGTCATCTTCTTGCCGTCGTGTTCGCCGGGGTGCGTGGCCTTGCACATGCTGTCGCTGATCTTGCCCTTCCAGGTCTGCTCCCCAGGCTTCGGTGCCTGGGCGGACGCCGATGCGGCAACCGCAACGCCGAGGGCCAGGATGAGTCCGATGACACTTCTCATGGATGTCCTCCGATCCTTTGTTACGCACGTCCACGAATCAGGGATGAGTTCAGCGAACGGACAGAAGTATACGCCCGAAGGTTCTCGCCGTGGCCTCGAGGAACGACTCCGCTCGGGCAGGCATCACGCCAGGCCTGACCGGGTTGTACACTAAGGGGATGACTTCGCTGATGTGCGCCGGCTACCTCCTGCAGTGACGCCAGATCCCTCGCTCCTCTCCTCGTCCGGCGGCGACCTCGTGAACGACGCTGACGCGCTGGCGCGTGAAGTGGCCAGGCGCCGGACGTTCGCGATCATCTCCCACCCCGACGCCGGCAAGACGACGCTGACCGAGAAGCTGCTGCTGTACGCCGGCGCGATCGAGCTGGCGGGCGCGGTCCGCGGACGCCGGACCCAGCGGCACGCCGTCGTCCGACTGGATGGAGATGGAACAGCAACGGGGTATTTCCATCAGCGCCGCGGCGCTCGAGTTCGAGCTGGACGGGCACCACGTCACGCTGCTCGACACGCCGGGCCACCAGGACTTCAGCGAAGACACGTACCGGACACTCCTGGCGGTCGACAGCGTCGTGATGGTGCTCGACGCGGCCAAGGGCATCGAGCCGCAGACGCTCAAGCTCTTCGAGGTGTGCCGCACCCGCGGGCTGCCGGTCCTGACCTTCATCAACAAGCTCGACCAGCCTGCCCTGGACCCGTTCGAGCTGCTCGATCAGATCGAGCGCGTGCTCGGCATCGCCGCGGCGCCGATCAACTGGCCGATCGGCGATGGAAGCGCCTTTGCCGGCGTCTACGATCTCGACGCGAATGCCGTGTTGCTGTACGAGCGGGGCGCACGCGGCCACCGGACGGAACCAATCGCCGTCGCGGATCCGCGCGATCCAGCGATCGCGCGCCTGGTCGGCGAGCAGCGGCAACACCGATTGATCGAGGCCGTCGGCATGATCCAGGGCGCGGGAACACGGTTCGACCTGGAGGCGTACCGGCAGGAACGTCAGACGCCGGTCTTCTTCGGCAGCGCGCTGAACGATTTCGGCGTCGAGCCGTTCCTTCGCACGTTGCTGACGCTCGCGCCAAGTCCCGCGGCCCGCAACGAGCGATGCGGGACTGATTCTGCCGACGGATCCGGATTTCTCGGGGTTCGTGTTCAAGATGCAGGCGAACATGAATCCGCGGCATCGCGATCGCGTCGCCTTTCTGCGCGTCTGCTCTGGGCGCCTGACAAAGGACATGCCGGTGGTCAACGCACGGCTCGGCACGACGGTACGCCTCTCGCGCGTCTACCGCTTCTTCGGCCGCGATCGCGAGACGGTGCCTGAGGCGTACCCGGGCGACGTCGTCGGTCTCGTCAACCCCGGCCGGCTCGCCATCGGCGACACCCTCTACGCGGATCGAAAACTCCGGTATCCGCCGATTCCGCAGTTTCCCGCCGAGCGTTTCGCCTATCTGCGGCCTGCCGACGTGCGGCACAAGCGGTTCGACGAAGCGGTCCGGCAGCTCGAAGAAGAAGGCCTGATGCAGGTGTTCATCCCCGAACACGGCTTGCGGCATCCGATTCTCGGAGTGGTGGGTCCACTGCAATTCGATGTCGTCGAGGCGCGTCTGCGATCGGAGTACGGGATCCAGTGCGCGCTCGAGCCCCTGCCTCACGTCGCCGGCCGGTGGCCGGTGCCGGAATCCGCCGCTGCCAGGCCATTGAAGCTGACGACGTCAGGCGTGCTGAAGGTGAAGGATCGTCAGGGCCGTGACGTGCTCCTCTTCGAATCGGCGTGGGAGCTTCGCTACGTGATGGAAGGCAATCCGGATTATCGGTTCCACGACTCGATGTAGCAGGCGAATCCAACGTGGCGCCGAGGACTTCTGTTCGAGGCCGAGGTCGTGTCTAGATCGAATGGCGTCCCTGCGCGATTCCTTTCGGATCTGATTCGAGAATCTCCCTCACAATCGGCGCTCCTGAAAGTGGTGCGACGGCCGGACAGCCCCGGCAGGCCCCGGTAAGCAGAAGGGCGGGTTGTGCGGCAATCCTCTGTTCATCCGTGACGCGAGCGCAGGTCTAGCGAGGCTGCGCCTGAGACCAACGAGGCTCCGCCTCGCTAGGTCGCATTCTTGATAACGCCCCGCTGACGCGGGGACGGTCTTGACCCAGGAAACTTGACTCAAATGGACAAGTTCTGGAGGGTCAAGACCTCTGGAGACCGGCCCACCACGTCTCGACGATCTCGAGCAGGTTCAAGTCCGGAGCAATGAGGCAGACGTGCCCGTGGCCCTCGAGCACGCGCGTGGCGGCTCCTGGCACCGCTCGCGCCATCAGTCGCGCCTGCTCAACGGATGGAACCAGATGGTCGTCCGACGAGGCCAAGAAGAGCGTCGGCGACTGAATCTCACCCAGTCGCCGTCGCACGTCGTAGCCCGTGAGGATGCGCAGCCGGTTGACGTAGCCAGACCGCGTCGTCTGCCGCATCAGCGTGAGGAAGCGCCGCAGATCCGCGCGATGGGTGTGTCGCGAGTGCATTCGCCACGCTGTCGCCCGGCGCACGATGCGCATCGCACCCCACGGCAGCAGCGCTACGCCCAGGATGGCGAGTCGCAGGCGCAGCTGCGGGCTGAAGTGGGGAAACGAGTTGACGATGACGAGCCCGGCCACGCGGGCCGGGTGCGCGAGCGCGAAGCTGAGCGCGAGCGCGCCGCCGAACGATTCGCCCACCAGGATGGCGGGCTCGCCGGCGGGCGCCAGCTCGTCCAACCGCGCCAGCAGGTCGCTCACCAGGCTCTCCATACGATTTCTGTCGTCGCGCAGACGATGCGCGACGACATTGAACCGGGGCGCGAGAAGCGGCGTCTGCCGATAGAACAACAGTCCCGTCCCGTCCATACCGGGTATCAGCACCATCAGAGGCTTGTCAGCTGTCATCTCGGGAAATTCCGGGGGACCGCGGAAATCTCCGCGCGACGTGAACCCTCGGCCGCCGCCCGGCGAGTCTTTCGAGCAATCGACATGCCCGCGGGCGACGCCCTCCCCACGGAAGGGGATGGCTCTGACTTTGCTATGACAAAAGCATGTCACGACTCGCGCGGCTCGCTTGGGCGCTCGCGTCGGTCTTTGCCGTCGAAAGTCTGGTCTTCGGCTTGGCGGTAACACCAGCGGTGGTGTTCTGGCATTGGCACTTCACCTGGCAGATCGCGACGCCGTGGCTGCGAATTGTCGTACTGGCGATGGCGTTCGTGCCCACGTATCTCTTCTTCGCGGCCGGGCTCGTCGTGTGGTCGTCATGGTCGGTAAGGCTGCTCGGATGGCGCACGCCGCGGCGGGGTGAGTTCCGCATCGACGCGTTCGAGTGGCCGCTGCTCGACTGGATGCGCTACCTCGTCTCGACGCACGTCGTCCGTGTGTTGGTCGGCTCGCTGTTCCGCGCGACGCCGGTGTGGACGTGGTATCTGCGGATGAATGGCGCACGCCTCGGGCGGGGCGTCTACGTCAACAGCCTCGCCGTCTCGGACCACAGTCAGCTCGAATTCGGGGATCGGGTCATCGTCGGTGACGGCGCCCATGTGTCGGGCCACACAGTCGAAGCCGGTCTGCTCAAAACCGCCCCGATTCGGCTCGGCAACGACGTCACTATTGGCCTCGGCAGTGTCGTCGGCATCGGGGTGACAGCTGGAGACTTCGCGCAAGTTGGTGCGCTGAGTCTCGTGCCGAAGCACTCCGCGCTCGAGGCATACACGGTGTATGCCGGCATTCCGGTCCGGATAATCGCTGCGGACACGCCAGTGCACCGCGCGTTTCGACGAGGCTGAGGCGCAGAATGACAATGATGGCAACGACCCGGATGAACGACATGCACCAGAGCGACGACAGCAGGAAGGTCTTCTGGCACCGCGAGCTGCCACCGCTCGACGCCGAGTTGATGAGCGAACACACCGTGGAAGCCACGAGCAGCCGCGTCGCGGGCACCCTCGCCCACCGGGACGAGCTCTGGGATCGATGCTACGAGGAGCTCATGGCCAACACCCATGCCCGAATTGTTCAGGAGATTCAACGCCTCGGTGGCGACTACGCACACGTCCACGACGAATCGATCGATACGAAGCACGACGAGGCGGCGGGCGAGACGTGGCTGCACGGTCGTTTCTCGTACATGATGTTCCGGCGGGCGCCGAAACCAGGATAATCCTCCTGCGCCGCTGGTGCAGGCGTGCGACATGTTGCAAGAAAGATCCGAGGCCAGGACCATGAGGCACCCAGCGCGCACGATGGCGGGAATCCTCGCCACAGCACTCCTCGCGTGTGTGGCGGCGGCGCCCCGTGCGGCTCAGACTGGCGGCCAGACTCCACCGATTCTCATCGACTCGCTGGATGGACGCGACTCGTTCGAGCTCTACTGCTCGCCATGCCACGGAAAGACGGGCCGGGGTGACGGGCCGGTGGCGCCTGGCCTCAGATCGCAGCCCACCGATCTCACGCGACTGACCCAGCGCAACGGCGGCAAGTTCCCAACCGACGGCGTGCGCGCGTTCGTGATCGGCGTGGGCCGTCCGATCGCGGCGCATGGCACGAGCGACATGCCGGTGTGGGGTTATCTGTTTCGCGCCTTCGAGTCGGACGTCCGCGTTCGGGTGCGAGTCGCGAACATCGTCACCTACATCGAAACCCTGCAGCAGAAGCCGGCCGGCGCGACAGATCCGGGAGCGCACTTGTTCAGAACGTACTGCTCCTCCTGCCACGGCGTGAACGGCCGTGGCGCGGGCCCTGTCGCCGAGCAGCTGCGAAAGACACCGCCAGACCTGACGAAGTACAGCGCGCAGAACGGCGGCATCTTTCCGGGCGAGCGCGTGCGCCAGGTCATCGATGGGCGTGGAGTGGCCGCCCATGGCGATCGCGAGATGCCGGTCTGGGGCGATGCCTTCCAAAGCACGCGCGGCGGAGTGACCCCCGAGGCCGCCCGGGCTCGCATCGAGGCGATCGTCCGCTACCTCGAGGGGATCCAGGAGAGGGTGGCGCAGTAATTCACTGCCTTCTCGCCATTCTCGGTTCGGGTGAGACATCGAAAGTGTCGACGACCCACACGTCGGACCGCGATGAGTACACGGTGAACACACACTTCCGGCCGTCGGGAGTCAGGCTGACGCCGCCGATCTCGTCGAATGGAAAAGAGGCGATGGTCTTCGCAGCTCCGCCGTTGACGGGCACCATCAGAATTCTCGCGTCGGTCGTGGTTTCCCCGATGGGCAGGGTCGGACCTCGGTAAGTCGAAGGTTTTCCCTCGAGCGCATACACAGAATCGCCCTCTGAGACCTCCTCGTCGGGAGCGTCTGGGTGCCGACGGCGGATCGCGTGGCGCCTGCAGATCCACACCGGTGGCCCACAGGTCCAGAGCCGTCCAAAGACGCTCGATAAGTTGAGCGGGACCTTCCGTCGTTGAGTCCCGTAGCGGCGCACAGGGCCGACGGGTCAGCCTGGTTTGGCGGGCCGCTGCAACGACTCAATGAAGCGCCGCGGGCTGAGGATAGCGATGCCCCGAAATGCTCCGATCGTGAGCAAGTCGTTGTCACCGGTGACGATGACTTCAGCCTGCCCAGACAGTGCCGTCGCCAGTACGCAGTCATCGTCTGGGTCGCGGCAGACGCGTGAGTCCAGGGGTTCGGGCTCGCACCACGCGGCATGTCGGCGATACAGGTGCAGCACCGGCAGGTCATCAAGGGAGAGCTGGAACTTGTCACGCAATGTATCGACGAGCTCGTTCCAGAGCGCCTGCGACAGGATCGGCGTGTGTCCCGGGACGTGCGTTTCGATCACTTCCCGGCAGAGGCCTTCCGCGACCAGTCCGGCGACGATCACATTCGTGTCGAACACGATCCTCACGAAATCAGGCTGAACACGTCTTCGTCGGTGAACACACGTTTGGAGCGCGCGCGCGGCACGCCGACGCCCCGGGATTCCGCCGTGGCGTCCTGCCAGAGCTTTCGGTGAATGGCCAGACGCACGTACTCGCTCGTCGTGAGGCCGCTCTCCGAAGCTGCCCGCGCGATCAGACGCTTGGTCCTGGCTGGCAGACTGATCGAGAGAGTCTCCCGCATACTGTAATATTAAATCATACACGCGGGAGGCGCAACACCCGGCGATGGAGGCTACGAGCCCTCCTGGACCGTGCCGCTCACCGTGTATCGCGGTTTCGAACCTGATTCGTCAGGGTTGTGTGTTTGGCTGGCGCGTCGGTCACCTCGGGCTCACTTCGGCTCTGGCTTCAGCCGTTGCCCGTGCCGGGTGTTGGTGTAGCTCTCCAGCACTTTGATGTAGTTCCCGCGCACGAAAGCGGTCGAGTCCTTCACCGACTGCTGGCTCATCGAGCCGCGCATCTGGCTGACCGACGCGTAACCCTTCCGCTCCATCCACGCCGTCATCTCCTTGAGGAGACGCGCGAAAAACGGCGGGCCCTGTTGCAGCACGGCCGACGTGCTCATGACCACGTCCGCTCCAGCCATCAGGTACTTGATGGCCTCGACGTGGCTGTGCACGCCGGTCGTCGCCGCGAGCGAGAGCGACACGCGGCCGTAGAGCAGCGCAATCCACAGCAGCGGCAGGCGGATTTCGTTGGGTGTGCTGAGGGCAATAGCCGGTGCCACGGTGCGGGTCTCGATGTCGAAGTCCGGCTGATAGAAGCGATTGAACAGAACGAGTGCGTCGGCGCCGGCTTCCTCCAGCTGACAGGCCATGTCCGCAAACGAGCTGAAATACGGCCCGACCTTGATCGCGACGGGGATCGACACCGTGGCCTTCACGGCTGTCAGCACATCAACATACTGTTGCTCGACTTCGGCCCCCGAACGAAAGCTCTCCGTGGGAATGTAGTAGACGTTCAGCTCGATGCCGCTCGCGCCCGCATCCTCCATCTCCTTCGCGAAGGTCACCCACCCGCGCTCGCTGACGCCGTTGAGGCTGGCGACGATCGGGATGTCGACGGCTTCCGTCGCGCGGCGGACGAGCTCGAGGTACTGACGCGGGCCGACGTCGTAGTCCTGAATGGCGGGAAAGTACGAGACCGCTTCGCCGAAGCTCTCGGTCCCGAGCGTCATGAAGTGCTCGAGCGCGGCCGAGTCGTGGCGGATCTGCTCCTCGAAGAGCGAGAACATCACGACCGCGGCCGCGCCGTTGTCCTCGAGGCGGCGGATGGCGTCGAGGCTCTCCGAGAGTGGCGACGCCGAGGCCACCAGCGGATTCTTGAGGGTCAGGCCCATGTAGCGGGTCGTCAAATCCATGGTGCGTCTCCTGCGGTGCTACGGCTGTATTGCTTCTGTGGCGGGCGCGGCGCCCGGCGAAGGCACGTGACTCCCGACCTCGCCCTGGCCTCGCCGCGCCGTGGCCGGCCAGCGGTCGGCCAGGGCAGAGTAGACGCGCCAGCGCTGATTCACGTCTTCCTGTGCCAGGCCGAGCAGGCGCTTCGCCTCGCCCGGATTGGTGTAGGAGAGCACCTTGTAGCGAATCTCGTTGTAGGCGTACGCCTTCAACGGAATCGATGGAGCTTGAGAGTCGATCACGAACTCCTGCCGATCGCGGCCCGGCGCTGCCGGCTTGAATCGGTAGAGCGGCCAGTGACCGCTCTCGACGGCCAGCTTCTGCTGCCGCATACCGAAGCGCATGTTGATGCCGTGCGCGATGCAGTGACTGTACGCGATGATGATCGACGGCCCGTCGTGCGCTTCCGCTTCGAGAAATGCGTCCATCGTCTGCTGATAGGACGCGCCCATCGCGATCTGCGCAACGTAGACGTTCCCGTACGCCACGGCCATCAGACCGAGATCCTTCTTCGCGCTCGATTTCCCTCCTGCCGCGAACTTGGCCACGCCGCCGCGCGGGGTCGACTTGGACGCCTGGCCGCCGGTGTTCGAATACACCTCGGTGTCGAGCACGAGGATGTTGACGTTGCGTCCGGAGGCCAGCACGTGATCCAGGCCGCCGTAGCCGATGTCGTACGCCCAGCCGTCGCCGCCGACAATCCAGACACTCCGTCGCACGAGATGCTTCGTGAGCGTTCGCAGCCGACGGGCCTCTGAACCGGTCATCGACTGCAACGCCTGCTCGATCACTGCGACGCGATCCCTCTGCGCGTCAATCTCCTCCTGTGTCGTCTGGGGCGACTCGAGGACATCACGAACCCTCTCGGGCCCGAGCTGCGGCGCGAGCGCGGCGAGCAATCGCTCCGCCTCCTCGCGCTGCGTGTCGAGCGACACACGGAAACCAAGGCCGAACTCGGCGTTGTCCTCGAAGAGGGAGTTCGCCCAGGCCGGCCCGCGACCTTGCTTGTTGACCGACCAGGGAGTCGTGGGCAGATTGCCGCCGTAGATGGACGAACAGCCGGTCGCGTTGGCGACGATCAGGCGGTCGCCAAAGAGCTGCGTGAGGAGCCGCAAATAGGGTGTCTCACCGCATCCGGCGCAGGCACCCGAGAACTCGAAGAGCGGCGTCAGATACTGTGCGCCGCGCACCAGCGTTGCATCCAGTCCCACCGGCTTGTTGTCCGGGAGCGCGTCGAAGAACGCGAGATTCGTCCGTTCGCGGTCGAGAATCGGCGCTTTCGCTTCCATGTTGATGGCGCGGACGCCCGCCGCTTCGGGACTCCGCACCGGGCACGCCTCGACGCAGAGCTCGCACCCCGTGCAGTCCTCCACGGCCACCTGCAGCGTGTACCGCAGGTTCGGGAATCCACGCCCGGCGAGCGGCGCCGACGCGAACCCCTCGGGCGCGTTCGCGAGCAGGGGATCGTCGTAGTACCGCGCGCGAATCGTCGCATGCGGACACACCATCGCGCAGTTCCCGCACTGGATGCACAACTCCGGCTTCCACACGGGAACCATGTCGGAGATGTTGCGCTTCTCCCATTGAGCGGTCCCGGACGGATAGGTCCCGTCAACCGGGAGGGCGCTGACCGGCAGGTCATTGCCGCGCCCGGCGATCATCATGGCCGTCACCTGCCTGACGAAATCGGGCGCGCGCGCGGGCACGAGAGGAGACGGCTGGCGCGTGCTGGTCGCCGCGGCCGGCAGCGGGACCTCGTGCAGGTTCTCGAGCGCCCGATCGACCGCCGCGAAATTGCTCTCGACCAGCTCCTTGCCCTTCCGAGCGTAGGTCGCCTGGATAGCGTCTTTGATGCGGGCGATGGCTTCGTCGCGCGGCAACACGCCCGAGATCGCGAAGAAGCACGTCTGCATGATCGTGTTGATCCGCCCCGCCATGCCCGCCTCGGTCGCCACCCGATCCGCGTCGATGACATAGAGCCGGATGTGCTTGCGGACCATCGTCTCCTGCATCGTCCGAGGGAGCTCGTCCCAGACGGCGGCGGGACCGAAGGGGCTGTTGAGCAGCAGCACCGCGCCGTCGGTCGCCTCGTCGAGCATGTCGACGCGATCGACGAACTGGAACTGATGGCAGGCGATGAACTGGGCCCGCTGCACGAGGTAGGCGGATCGGATCGGCTGAGGTCCAAAGCGGAGGTGCGACGTGGTGCGGGAGCCTGATTTCTTCGAGTCGTACACGAAGAAGCCCTGCGCGTAGCCCCGGGTCTCCTCGCCGATGATCTTGATCGAGTTCTTGTTCGCTCCAACCGTGCCGTCGGCGCCGAGACCATAGAAGATGCAGCCGACCACGTCGGATGCCTCCGTGACGAACCCGGGATCGTATTCGAGGCTCGTCTTCGATACGTCGTCGTTGATGCCGATTGTGAAATGGTTCTTCGGCGACGTCGCCTCGAGATTCTCGAACACCGCCTTGACCATCGCCGGCGTGAACTCCTTCGACGCGAGTCCGAAGCGCCCGCCCACAATCCGCGGCATGGCCGGGCGGCGGCGGTCCGTCATTGCCTCGGCAAAGGCGATCACGACGTCCTGATAGAGGGGTTCGCCCGACGCCCCCGGCTCCTTCGTGCGATCGAGCACGGCGATTGCCTGGACGGAAGGGGGAACGGCCTCCAACAAGTGACTCACCGAGAACGGCCGGAACAGGTGGACCTGCACGACGCCCAGCTTCGCGCCCCGGCTGTTCAGGTACTCGATCGTCTCGCGAACGGTCTCGACTCCAGAGCCCATGAGCACGATGACGTGCTCGGCGTCGGCGACACCGAAGTAGTCGAACAACCGGTAGCGACGACCGGTCAGCGCGGCAAACCGCTCCATCGCACGCTCGACGAGGGATGGAGCCGCGGCGTAGAACGGGTTGGCGGTCTCGCGACCCTGGAAGTAGACGTCGGGATCCTGCGCGACTCCCCGAACGACGGGCCGGTTCGGATCCAGCGCCCGCGCTCGATGCGCGAACACCAGCTCGTCATCGATCATGGCCCTCACGTCGTCATCGGAGAGAACCTCGATCTTGCTGACCTCGTGCGACGTGCGGAAGCCATCGAAGAAGTGCACGAACGGGATGCGCGACGCCAGCGTGGCATTCTGCGCGACGAGGGCCAGATCGTGCGCTTCCTGCACCGAGCTCGAACAGAGCATCGCCCAGCCGGTCATCCGAGCAGACATGACGTCGGAGTGATCGCCGAAGATCGAGAGCGCCTGCGTCGCGATGGCGCGCGCCGCCACGTGAAACACCGCCGGCGTGAGCTCCCCGGCGATCTTGAACATGTTGGGGATCATCAGCAGCAGGCCCTGGGACGCGGTGAACGTCGTCGTCAGTGCGCCGGTCTGCAGGGCGCCGTGCACGGTCCCCGCCGCGCCGCCTTCGCTCTGCATCTCGATCACGTGCGGCACGGTCCCCCAGATGTTTGTCTTGCCCTCGGACGCCCACTGGTCTGCCAGCTCTCCCATGGTCGAGGACGGCGTGATGGGATAGATGGCGCAGACTTCGTTCGTACGATAGGCGATGGAGGCCGCGGCCTCGTTCCCGTCCAGGGTCTTCACGCGTGTCGCCATGTGGCCTTCCTCTTCTTCCGGGGAGCTTCGCCCCCCGGAACCCCCTTACACGCTCTCTCACGCGCCGCGTGCGACGGCGCGCTCCGTTCGCGTGGCTCACTCGCAACCGCTCGTTCGCGTCGTTTATGACATAGCCCGTAGTGTCCCGCGGCCGGAAACACTACGCGCCGGCTTCCGGCTGCGCGACGGGCTCGGGAATCATCGTGATCGCGCCGCACGGGCACTGGTCGTAGCAGATCGCGCAGCCGGTGCACTTGTCCAGGTCGTACTCGTAGCGCCGGCCGGGACCGAGCTTGATGACCGCCTGTTCGGGACACGCCGAGTAGCATCCATCGCACTCGAAGCAGTTGCCGCACGACAGGCACCGCTGCGCCTCGTAGCGCGCCGCGTTGGGATCGAGCCCGGCGACGACCTCGTCGAAGGTCAGCCGGCGCCGCTCGAGGTCAATCGTGCTCTGGCCGCGCTTCTTCGCTTCGGCGTGATACCACAGCCGCAGCATCTCGAACTTCGCGACCTCGTGCTTCGCCGGCTTCACGCGCGTCTCGCCGCGGAGCCAGGCGTCGATGTGCCGCGCGGCCTTCTTGCCGTGCCCCACGGCGGTTGTCACCGTGCGCGCGTACGGCACCATGTCGCCGCCCGCGAACACGCCGGCGCAGCCGGTCTGCATGTCGCGCCCCACGACCACCGTGCCGTCGTTCTTGAACTTGATGCCGGGGACGTTCTTCAGGAACGTCGTGTCGGTGTCCTGGCCGAGGGCGAGAATCACCGAATCAGCCTCGAGGGTCTCGAACCGGCCGGTCGGCACCGGATAGCGGTTCTCGTCGAGCTCCATGACTTCGACATGCAGCGTCGTGCCGTCGATCTCCTTGATCGTGCGGAGCCAGTGGATCTTGACGCCTTCTTCAATGGCTTCGTCCGCCTCGAAGTCGTGCGCCGGCATCTGCTCGCGCGTGCGGCGGTAGATGATGAGCGGCTCGGCCCCGAGCCGCGCCGCGGTCCTGGCCGCGTCCATCGCCGTGTTGCCGCCGCCGTAGATCGCGACACGCCGGCCGATCCGTGGTGTCTCGTCGCCGCTCTCGACTTCCTTCAGGAACTGGAGGGCGTCAAACACCTTGACCGCATCACGGGCTGGAATCTCCTGGCGCTTGCTGATGTGTGCGCCGACCGCGAGGAACACCGCGTCGAACCGCCCGTCGGATTTCTCGCTCATGAGGTCGGTGACCTTGTGGTTCAGGACGATCTCGACGCCGATTCTGCGGATGCGTTCGATCTCGCCGTCCAGCACTTCCCGAGGCAGGCGGTACTTGGGGATGCCGAAATGCATCATCCCGCCGGCCATCGGTCCTGCCTCGTGGATGACGACTTCATGTCCGCGCCGTGCGAGATGCCAGGCGGCCGAGAGGCCGCTGGGGCCCGCGCCAACGACCAGCACACGCAGGCCCGATGCCGGCTCGTCGGGCGTAACGGTCCAGCCCTCATTGAGGGCCATGTCTCCCAGAAACCGCTCGACGGCGTGGATGCTGACGGCTTCATCGACATCCTTGCGGTTGCACGCGTCTTCGCACGGGTGATAGCAGACGCGGCCATGTACGGCCGGCATCGGGTTGTCGCGGACGATGATCTCCCAGGCTTCGCGATAGCGGCCGGCCTGCGCCTCGGCCAGCCAGGCCTGGATGTTCTCGCCGGCAGGGCAGCCGTGGTTGCAGGGGGGCAGCCGATCGACGTAGAGCGGGCGCATCGTGCGCACTGGCGGCATCCCCATGACCTCCTGTGGCGTGGTTGCCCTCGCCGCGAGCGGCGCGGCGAATGCTGGAAGAAGAGCAACGGGCGAGCCATCACATTTCCCGACGTTTGCGGGCGCGGCTGTGCCAACTCCCCCCGATTGCGCCGTTTGAGTTGGGAGAATTTCCCCGGATCTGGGAAGGAATCCAACCGGGACCTGCGGGCCTGCTGGGCAGGCAGTCGAATCGGCTCCCCTGTTGCGTCGGCCTACCGGCACGTTTCATGCGCATGAGAATGGGTGTGGTGATCGTCAGCAGATCTGGAAGGAGCCGCACCATGCCCAGACCCATCGTCGCTGACCAATGGCAGAGATCGGCGCTCCTGTGTCTACTCTTGGCGGCGATGGCGCAGACCGCAACCGCTCAGGGGATTGCCGGCTCCTTCGAGCAATTGCAGGTCCTCGTCAAGCCCGGAGACACCGTGACGATCACGGACGCAACTGGAATCGAGACCAAAGGCCAGATCGCGGAGCTATCCCCGGCAACCCTCGCCTTGCTGGTGGGAGGCACGCGGCGGGAGCTGAGCGAGAACGATGTCACGACGATAAAGCAGCTTCGCACTGATTCTCTTGCCAACGGGGCAATCTATGGCGCTATCGGTGGAGCCGCCTTCGCAGGCACCGCGATGGCCATACTCGGGGAGGACGGGTGGGACGCCCCGCAGGTCGCAGCCGTTCTCGGGGCCTACGCCGCCGTCGGTACCGGGATCGGCGTCTGCGTGGATGCATTGATCAGAAAACGACATGTGATCTATCAGCGCCAACCGACCTCGGGAGTGCAGGTCGGCGTCGCACCATGGCTGACGAGGCAGCGCAAAGGCGCGCTGGTCACGTTGCGGTTTTAGAATCCCATCCAGGGACAACCAAGGACATGGCCACGGGGGATATAATCGATCTCTTCCCCCGAAGTCATGCCTCGCAGTCTAGCCACAGCCGTCCGCCGGTTCGTCAGCGCCGCCTCGCGAGCGCGCGGCGAATCGTACTTCATGAGCGGCCGCGTGTCCGTCACGCGCGCGAGCGCCGGCACCTTCGCTGCGGCCGTGCGGGGGACGCGCACTTATGACGTCTCGCTGTCGCTCGACGAGTATCGCCTGGTCGTCGACTGCACCTGCCCGTACTTCGAGGACTCCATCAATGCGTGCAAGCACATCTGGGCCGTGATTCTCGCCGCCGATCGGGCGCACGCGTTCGAGGTGCCGGAGGAGCTCTTTCTCGATGTCCACGACGTCCGGATCGATGCGCTGTCACCATCGCCACTCACTCCGGCGCCTCCACCGCCGCCCCCTGACTGGCAGACCTTCCTGTCACACGTCACTCCTCCCAGGCCCCAGAGCCCACCCGTCCGGCTGCTTCTGCCGGGGGAGTTGGTCTACGTCGTCGATCTCGTCCGGTCGGCGACGTCCGGGGGTCTCCTGATCGAGCTCCTGGCACGCGAGCGCAAGAAGTCCGGCGAGTGGGGAAAGCCGAAAGCCGTGACGATCAATCGGCATGACATCGTGACGCTGCCCGACGAGCGCGACCGCCAGATTCTCGATGCGGTCTGCGGCGCCGCGCACGCACACGGCTATTTCGGACCGGCCTGGAGTGGCTACAGCGTTGGTGTGCCCGTGCCGGCCGCGTTCGTGCTCAACCTGACCCTGCAGCGGGACCTCGCGCGGCGGCTCGCAGACACGGGCCGGCTGCTGTTGCGGATGCCGGCGACGCCCGGGACCGTGAACGCCAAGACGGTCCTCGTGCCGATCGAGTGGGACCCGCAACCGGCCGAGTTCCACCTGCGCATCACCGGCGATGCCCAGGCCGGCTACACGATTGGCGGCGAGATCCACCGCGCTCAACAGGCGCACGCGGTCCGCGACGCCATGTTCGTGACCGGAGCGCTGATCGTGTGGCGGCCGGCCGAGCCTGAAGGCCGGCCGCGCCTGGCCACGTTCGACACTGGCGGCGCCGATCGGTGGATGGCCGGACTCCTGGACGTGGGCGGCGTGACCGTGCCGGCCGCGGACGCTGCCGCGCTCGTCGAGACGCTCGCGGTCTCCGATCTCGCGCGTCTCGAGTGCCCCGAAGAACTGCGTGTCGAGGCGCGCGTCGAGCCCCCTCGTCCGATTGTCCGCATCACGCGGCCGCCAGCCACCGAACACCGCTGGTACGCCTCGTCTACGGATCGACTCGACGCGAAACTGTCGTTCGGTTACGGCGATTGCGAAGTGGATGCCTGGTCCGAACAGCCGGTGTTCTTCGAGGCCGAGCGGCGATTGGCCTGGCGGCGGGATCCGGAAGCGGAGCGCATCGCCTTCGCGCGGTTGCAGTCACTGGGCGTGCGCCGCCTCGCGGACTGGCAGAGTGGCGGAACGCGTCTGGACCTCGCCACCGCCCAGCTCGCGCCGGTCGTCCGCGTGCTCCTCGCGGAAGGCTGGCGTGTGGAAGCCGAGGGACGGCTCTATCAGCGGCCGGGTGTCGTGTCGCTCGACGTGCGATCGGGCATCGACTGGTTCGAGCTGCACGGCAGCGTCGACTATGACGGCGTCACCGTCGATCTGCCCACGCTCCTCGCCGCGGCGCATCGCGGAGAGTCCTTCGTCCCGCTCGGCGACGGCACCTTCGGCCTGCTCCCGGAGAACTGGCTGGCGCGCGCGGCGCGGATGGCTGCCGTCGGCACGCCGGTCGCCGATCATGTCCGCTTCTCGTCAAGTCAGGGGGCGCTCCTCGACGCGTGGCTCGACACGCAGCCCGCGGTCTCGGTCGACGAGGCCTTCGCGCGCGCGCGCGCCGAGCTGGCGCGGTTCGAAGGCGTCGCGGCGATCGATCCGCCGCCGACGTTCCGGGGCGTCCTGCGCGAATATCAGCGCGACGCACTCGGCTGGTTCGACTTCCTGCGCCGGTTCGGATTCGGCGGGTGCCTCGCCGACGAGATGGGCCTCGGCAAGACGGTCATGGTGCTGGCCGCGATGGAGGCCCGTCGCGCAGAACGTGAGCATGGCCGTCGCCCGACGCTCCCGTCGCTCATCGTCGTGCCGCGCTCGCTCGTGTTCAACTGGCATCAGGAAGCCGCGCGCTTCGCACCGCGCCTGCGTGTGCTCGACTTCACAGGCGCCGGCCGGCGCGGCGCCCTCGACAGCCTCTCCGACTACGACATCATCTTGACGACATACGGAACGCTGCGGAGGGACATCGGGCATCTCAAGGAAATCACGTTCGACTACGCAATTCTCGACGAGGCGCAGACGATCAAGAACTCGCGCACGAGCTCTGCCAAGGCGGCGCGGCTCCTCAAAGCCACCCACCGGCTGGCGCTCAGTGGCACGCCGGTCGAGAACCATCTCGGGGAGCTGTGGAGCCTGTTCGACTTTCTGAATCCCGGCATGCTCGGCGCTGCGTCGGCATTCGCGGCGGCGACTACGGCGGATGCGAAGGCCGACGACGGGACGCTGGAGATGCTGGCCCGCGGGCTTCGACCGTTCATCCTGCGGCGCACGAAGGAGCTTGTGGCCGCCGAGCTGCCGGCCCGCACCGAGCAGACTTTGTACTGCGACCTCGAGCCGCCGCAGCGCGCGCTGTATGACGAGCTGCGCGACCACTATCGCGCCGCGCTACTGGGCAAGGGCGCGCCAGTTGGCCTCGGCCAGTCGAAGATCCAGATCCTCGAGGCGCTGCTCCGCCTGCGGCAGGCGGCGTGTCATCCCGGCCTGATCGATCGCGACGCGGGCCGTCGACCCGTCAGCCAAGCTCGATGTCCTCGTGCCGCGGCTGCAGGAGCTCGTCGAGGATGGCCGCAAGGTCATCGTCTTCTCGCAATTCACGACGCTGCTCGGTTTCCTGCGCACGAGGCTCGACGAGGCGCAGCTGACCTACGAATACCTCGACGGAAAGACCAGGGACCGTGAAGCTCGCGTGCGGCGGTTTCAGAGCGATGGGTGCCCGCTGTTTCTCGTCAGCCTGAAGGCCGGTGGTCTCGGCCTCAACCTCACCGCCGCGGAGTACGTCTTCCTCCTCGACCCGTGGTGGAACCCCGCCGTCGAGGCACAGGCGATCGACCGCGCACACCGCATCGGGCAGACGCGGCCCGTGTTTGCCTTCCGCCTCATCGCGCGCGACACTGTCGAAGAGAAGGTCCTCGAGCTGCAGGCGACGAAGCGAAAGCTCGCCGAGGCGATCGTTCGCGCCGACGTCAGCCTGATTCGCAATCTGCGGCGAGAGGATCTGGAGCTGTTGTTGTCGTGACGGCCGGAACAGATTAATTGAGGTAGGCGTCGACCGTGACGATGGACCCGTCGTCGCGATACTTCAGCTCGGTCACTTTGATGTTGCGCAGATGTGTCTGGCCGTTCGAGGTCTGCGCGTCGTGATAGAAGAGATACCACTTGCCCTTGAACTCGACGATCGAGTGATGGTTCGTCCAGCCCAGCACGGGTTCCAGGATCTTCCCTCTGACGGTGAACGGGCCGTAGGGTGAGGTGCCGGTCGCGTACATGATGAAGTGCGTGTCGCCCGTCGAATAGGAGAAGTAGTAGGTCCCTTTGTATTTGTGGAGCCAGGACGCCTCGAAGAAGCGGCGTCCGTTGTCGCCAGCCGTCAGCGCCTGGCCCTTCTCGTCCAGCAGGACGACGTCTTTCGGCGGCTCAGCGAGCGTCACCATGTCGTCGCCGAGGCGCGCAACTTTCGCGCTCAGGGCGGGCTGGTCCTTCGCCGGATACACATCCGCGGCCTTGTAGGCGCCACTGGCCCAGCGCTGCAGCTGGCCTCCCCAGATACCGCCGAAATACATGTAGTACTTGCCGTCGTTGTCCTTGAAGACCGCCGGGTCGATGCTGTAGCTGCCCTTGATCGCGTCTGGCTGCGCGGTGAACGGTCCCGCCGGGTTGTTCCCGACCGCGGCGCCGATACGAAACACGTCCTGCTTGTCCTTCACTGGAAAGTACAAGTAGTACTTGCCGCCCTTTTCGGCGGCGTCCGGCGCCCACATCTGTCGTCCGGCCCAGGCGACGTTCTTGATATCCAGCACCACTCCGTGATCGGTGACCTTGCCACCGACCGCGTCCATCGAGAACACGTGATAGTCGCGCATCGCGAAGTGGCTGCCGAGATCGTCGGCCGGCACGCCGGCGTCGATATCGTGAGACGGGTAGATGAAGAGCTTTCCGTCGAAGACGTGCACCGAGGGGTCGGCGGTGTAGATGCCCGGGATGAGCGGCTGCGTCAGGAACTTGGACGGATCCGGCTTCGGCGCCTGCGCCGCGAGAGCCGATACCACCGCCACGACCGAGAGTACGCCCGCCATTCCTGATCGATTCATAAGTCCTCGCCGCGAAGGCGTGATGCCGTTCGCACATCTACACCTACACCGCCGCTGGTTTGACCTCTGAGGTGCACGCGAGACAACGCGTCGCCTTGAGCGGGATCTTCGACAGGCAGAAGGGACAGTCACGGCTGTCGACTACGACCGGCGCCGGTCCCTTGAGCCGGTTGACCTGCTTGACGAGCAGGAAGACGGCAACGGCCACGATCAGGAACTCGAGGCAGGTGTTCAGGAACAGGCCGAAGTTGAGCGTGGGTGCCCCGGCGGTTTTGGCCTCCGCGAGCGAAGCATACGTCGCGCCGTTGAGGGCGACAAAGAGGTTGCTGAAGTCGACGCGGCCGAGGGCCATGCCGATCGGCGGCATGATGAGGTCGTTGACGACTGACGTCACCACTTTGCCGAACGCGGCGCCGATGATGACCCCAACCGCGAGATCGATGACATTGCCCCGGGCGGCAAAGTCGCGGAATTCCTTGAGCATGGCTACCCCTTTTGCTGACGGCCGCAGAGTCGTTTCGGCGACGGCATAGATTACGTCGTCTTTAGGGGCCGGAGCCAGAGGGCTTTAGCGCTCCCGGCTCTAGGCTCTAGGCTCTAGCAAAATCTTCGAGTAGTCGTCGAAGGTCTTGCCTGAGCCTAGAGCTCTGAGCCTGAGCCTAGCCTGAGCCCTCGGGCCTCTTGAGCCCACCCGGCCCGCCATGCTAAATTCATAGCACCTTTTCCCGACTTCATCCGTCTAAGGGTTGTGGACAACAGACAGACACCAATGAAAACGCCGCCCCATCACGAGCTCAGCCGTAGAGAACGGCAGATTATCGACATCCTTTATACGAGCGGCCGCGGCACAGCCGCCGAGGTCCAGGCGGCGCTGCCGGACCCCCCGAGCTACTCGGCCGTCCGCGCGATGCTGCGAATTCTCGAAGAAAAAGGGCATGTCCGGCACGAGCAGGACGGGCCCCGCTACGTTTACCTGCCGACCGTCGCGCGCGACAACGCCAAGCGGTCGGCCTTGCGTCACATGTTGCGGACCTTCTTCGACGGCTCGACCGAACAGGCCATCTCGGCGCTGCTCGACGATGCCTCGACAAAGATGTCGGACGTCGAGCTGGACCGCCTGGCCAGGATGATCAGTGACGCCCGCAGGACCGGAGCCTAGCCATGAATTTCGCCGCTGACCTGACCGCGCTTCTGAACGGACTCGATGGCCTCTGGCTGCCGGCCGTCGACGCCCTCATCAAAGTCACGCTTGTCCTCGGCGTCGCCAGCGTGTCGGCGCTCGTGCTCGGCCGGTCGTCGGCCGCGATGCGTCATCTGGTCTGGACGCTGGCACTGACGAGTGCGCTCGTGCTTCCAGTCCTGTCCGTCGCGCTTCCCCGATGGCAGTTGCCCCTCGTCACGCTGACGAGCGAGGCCGCGCCGGCGTCGGCTCCGGCCCCGATTGCTGACGCCATGGCAACTTCGCCGTCACTGGCCCGCCGCGCGCCGACGCCCGACGCCACGACGCGCACCGCATCTGCATCTGCATCTGCCGCGGACGGTCCAGCCGGCGCCGTCAACAGCCGCACATCCGTCAGGCCGCGTTGCGCCACGAATTTCTGTGACGATGGCGCTCGTCGCCATCTGGGCGGCTGGTTTTCTCGCCGTCGTCGGCCGTCTCGTGGTCGGGCTCATCGCTGTCCGGTGGATGTCCCGTCGAACCGTGCGCGTCGTCGATGCCCCGTGGCTACCGCTGGCCGTGGACCTGGCCTCCAGCCTCGGCATCACGCGGCGCCTGACGTTCCTCGAAAGCGCCCGCGCCACGATGCCGATGGCCGCGGGCATCTTCACGCCGTCGGTGCTGATGCCGGAGGACGCCAACCGCTGGCCGCTCGAGCGGCTGCGCATCGTCCTGCTGCACGAGCTCGCGCACGTGAAGCGCCGCGACTGCCTGACGCACGTGATCGCGCAGCTCGCCTGCGCGCTGCACTGGTTCAATCCGCTCGCGTGGATTGCGGCGCGTCATATCAGGACCGAGCGCGAACGCGCCTGCGACGATCTCGTCCTCGCATGCGGGACGCAGGGACCGGACTACGCGGAGGAGCTCCTGGAGATTGCTCGCGACATGCGCGGCGGCCGGTATCCCGCCCTCCTGGCCGGCGCGACGCTCGCCATGGCGCATCGTTCGCAGCTCGAGGGACGCCTGATCGCGATCCTCGATCCGAAGGTGCCGCGATCGGGTGTGTCGCCGGTCAGGGCCGCGCTCGCGGCGGCGGCAGTGGCGGTAGCGCTGCCACCGCTCGCGGCGATGCAGCCCTGGGCTGTCGCGACCGTCGAGGCCACTCCGGCCATGTCGTCGAGCGTGGTCCCGGCTGAGGCAGGGACACGAACGCCACAGGTCATGGTCGCTCCCACGCCTCAGCCTCAACCGCAACCTCAACCTTGGGTTGCGCCTTCACCGCGGCCCGAGATTACGTCGTCGATTGGACCGGAGATCGCTCAGGCCATCGCGGACTCGGTGACCGAAAGCGCGGTGCAGGCCGCCAGCCAGCACGCGCAGGCAATCGTCCACGGGGCAATGCAGGGTGCCGTTCAGCAAGGCGTCCAGTCCGCATGGCAGGGCGTGGTCCAAGGCGCCGTTCAGGGCGCACTGCACGGAGTCGATATGGCGGCCGTCGGGCAGGATGCGAAGCGCGCTGCCGCCGACCCGCGCATGGTCGCAGCGCTGACGGCCGCGCTCAAGGATACCGACAAGGATGTCCGCGAGACGGCGATGCATGCGCTCGTGCAGCTTCGCGATCCGTCGATCTTCGAGCCGCTCGTGCAGGCCCTGAAGGACCCGTCGCCTGACGTTCGCGAGCAGGCCGCCCACGGACTCTCGCAGCTTCGCGACAAGCGGGCCGTGGAGCCGCTGATCGGTGCGCTGAAGGATTCGAACGCCGACGTTCGCGAAAGCGTCATCCACGCGCTCAGCCAGCTGCGAGATCCCCGCGCGGTGGACGCGCTCGTCGGCGCGCTCAAGGACGAGAATCAGGACGTGCGTGAGCAGGCGGCCTTCGCGCTCGGCCAGCTGCGCGATGCCCGCGCCGTCGATCCGCTCATCGCTGCGCTCAAGGACTCCAACAGCGACGTGCGCGAACAGGCGGCGTTTGCCCTTGGGCAACTGCGCGACAAGCGGGCCGCCGGTGCGCTCGCCGGCCTCATGAAGGACCCCGACGCGGACGTCCGCGAGCAGGCCGTGTTCGCCCTCGGGCAGATGCGCGACGCATCGGCAGTCGACGGCCTTACCCTCGCGCTGCGCGACGCCAAGCCCGATGTCCGCCAGCAGGCCGCGTTCGCGCTCGGCCAGATCCGTGACCCGCGCGCCGTGCAGGCCCTGATCTCGTCGCTCAAGGACGAAGCCGCGGACGTGCGCGAGCAGGCGGCATTCGCGCTCGGCCAGATCCGCGATCGTGGCGCGGTCGAAGCGCTCGTCATCGCGATAAAGGATCCGGCCGCCGACGTGCGGGAACAGGTCGCGTTCGCGCTCGGGCAGATTCGCGATCCTCGAGCCATCGACGCGCTCACCGGCGCGCTCAAGGATGCAAGCGCCGACGTCCGCCAGCAGGCGGCGTTCGCGCTCGGTCAGCTCGCTCGGCAATAACCTTCAAGCAGGAGTCACGCACACGAGTGCCGGCCAGGCCGGCACCACCTCCTGCGGGCGCAAGTGCTAGTTTTCTAGCAGAAGAGAGGGGTCATGAGTCCGCTTGCTGTCTTCTTCCGCACGCTCAGCCGGTCGAGTGCCATCTGCATCGGCGTCGGCCTCGTCATCGTCAACCCGCCATTCGACTGGTCGCCTGGCAAGACGATGACGGGGGCGGCGCAGTTGACGGGCGTCACCGCGCAGAAGAGCTCGAATGAAGGCGCCGTCGACGCCTTGATCGCGGCCCTCAAAGACAGCGACGCCGGCGTGCGCCGTCACGTCGCGATGGCGCTCGGCGAAATGCGGAGCCCGCGGGCCGTTCCGGCATTGATCGAAGCGCTCAAGGATCCGCAGACCGATGTCCGGCTGCACGTGATCATGGCGCTGGCCGAGCTCGCCGACGTCCGGGCGACCCCGGCACTCGCGCAGGCGCTGAAGGATGCCGAGCCGCAAATCCGCGCGAGAGCGGCGTCGGCACTCGCCGAGCTCCGCGACCGCGGAGCCGTCGACGCGCTCATCGCCGCCGTCAAGGACAGCAACGTCAACGTCAGGAAACAGGCGCTCATGGCCCTCGCCGAGATCCGCGACGAGCGCGCACTCACGGCGATCACGGCAGCGCTGAAGGACGAAGACGCGAGCGTTCGGCGCGCTGCGGCGATGGCAATCGCGGAGCTGAGCGGTGGCTCGTCGCATGACGGGGGGCATCCCAACCCGCACCCGCATCCGAACCCGCATCCACACCCCAACCCGAATCCGAATCCGAATCCCAATCCAAACCCGAACCCACGGCCCGGCGGAGCGCACTGATCATGCTGCGCAGTTCTCTCGTCCTGTGCGCGCTGCTGACGACGGTTACCTTCGACGAAACCGGACGCTCTACTGCCGCGCCAGACCGGCCTGTAGTCCAGGCCGAGCAGGACGCGCGGCCGGCCCGCGAGCTCATCGCAGAGCTCGGCGCCTCTGATGCGGCGGTCCGTACCTCGCGCCGCGTGCGGGCTGCGCGAGCTCGGCGACCGTGCGGTGGACGCCATCGGGCCACTCGTCAAGGTGCTGGCCGACGGCGCGCCGGTCGACGGCACACTTTGCGGCCGGCGATGGTCGCGCCACGGCGATGAGAATCTGACGAGCCCGGGCGAGGAGGCGGCAGCGGCGCTCGTCGCGATAGGCACGCGCGCGTTCGAGCCCGTGCTCAAAGCGCTCCGCCAGGAGGCGTGGGTCGCACGACGCAACGCCGCCTGGGCCCTCGGCGCGCTCGACGACAATCGCGCGGTCGCGGCGCTTGCCGAAGCGCTGCGCGATCGCGAGGCGCCGGTGCGCGAACAGGCGGCGTGGGCCCTGGGCGCTATCGACGACACGAACGCGGTTACTGCCCTCGTTGCGGCGCTCGACGATCAGGATCCGAGGGTTCGTCGTCAGGCCGCGTGGGCGCTTGGCGCGCTGGACGATTCTCGGGCAGTCGCGGGGTTGAGCAAGGCCTTGAACGATGCCGACGAGAAGACACGGAGCCAGGCGGCCTGGGCCCTCGGCGCGATTGACGACCGTTCGGCTGTGCCGGCGCTCGCGCGTGCGCTCGGCGACAAGTCCTCGAGCGTTCGCAAGCAGGCCGCGTGGGCGCTCGGCGCGATCGATGACTCCGGCGCCGTCGATCCGCTGGTGCGCGTGCTCGCCGACGACAGCCCGGACGTCAGAGAACAGGCGGCCTGGGCCCTCGGCGCCATCGGCGACTCCCGGGCCGTCCCTGGCTTGCTCGTCGCCCTCAAGGACAACAGCGTCGGTGTCCGGCGTCAGGCCGCGTGGGCGATTGGGGCGATTGGGAAGTAGCTTCGCGGTTCAAGGTTCACGGTTCAGGGTTCAGGGTTCAGGGTTCAGGGACACTGTGGCTTCCGCCTTCAGGCGGAAGTTCAAGGTTCACGAGAGCACATGCGATCGCTGCTTCAGGATCTTCGACACGGTGCACGGCTCCTGATCCGGGCGCCGGGCTTCAGCCTTGTCGCCGTCGTCGCGCTCGCCATCGGCATCGGGGCGAACACGGCGATCTTCAGCGTCATCAACACCCTCCTGCTCCAGCGCCTCCCGTACCGCGATGCCGACCGTCTCGCGATCGTCTGGGAGCACAACACGGTGCGCGACCGGAAGAGCAACGTGGTCGGGCCCGCCAACTTCATCCACTGGCGCGAGATGAACCAGGTCTTCGAGGATCTTGCCACCTCGACGATCACCTACAGCGTCACGGTGACCGGTGATGGCGAGCCCGAGGAGCTGCAGACGCAGTCGATCTCGGCCGAGCTCTTTCAGGTGCTCGGCGTCGAGCCGCAGATCGGACGCGGCTTCACGGCGGCCGAAAACGTCCCGGGCACCAACGCCGTGGTAATCAGCGACCGGCTGTGGCGGCGTCGATTCGGCGCCAATCCGAAGATTCTCGAGCGTCCGATCGTGTCGCAGGGTATCCGTACACCGTCGTTGGCGTGATGCCGCCTGGCTTCTCATTCCTCGACAAGAGCGTCGATGTGTGGCTGCCGATTGCATTCACCGCGCAGGCGCGCACGCCTCGCGGACGATCGTTGGTCGTCGTCGGCAGGCTGAAGCCGGGTGTCACGACCGAACGTGCGCAACTGGACATGACGCAGGTCTCCGCCAACCTGACGCGGATGTTCCCCGACTTCAATACGGGCTGGACGTCACGCGTCGTGCCGCTGCGCGAGCAGTTGACCGGTGACGTCCGTCCTGCACTCCTGGTGCTCGGGGGCGCGGTGGCGTTCGTCCTGCTCATTGCGTGTGCCAACGTTGCCAACCTCCTTCTCGCGCGGGCCACGGCGCGCCACCGCGAGCTGGCTGTCCGCGCCGCGCTTGGCGCGGCGCGTGCGCGGCTGGTGCGGCAGCTCCTGGCCGAGAGCCTCGTCTTGTCCGGCATCGGCGGCGTGTGCGGCCTCGTCCTGGCATGGTGGGCATTGGGATTCCTGCGCGCGGTTGTTGCCGAGCGCCTGCCCATCCAGCGCCTCGAAATGGTTGGCATCGACATGACGGTGCTCCTCTTCACGCTCGGCGCGTCGTTCGTCTGCGGTCTCGTCTTCGGCATCGTTCCGGCGCTGACGGCGTCGGGCACGAGCCTCACGGATTCCCTGAAGGAGGGAGGGCGTACGGGATCCGCATCGCGGGGGAACCGCACGCGCAGCGTCTTCGTCGTCGCCGAAGTGGCCCTGGCGCTGGTGCTGCTCGTCGGCGCGGGGCTCCTCGTGCGCAGCTTCGCGCGCCTCCTCGAGCAGAGCCCCGGGTTCGATCCCTCGCGCACGGTGACAATGCGAATCTCTCTGCCTCAGGCGCGATACGGCCAGAGCCAGCGAGCACAGTTCCTCGCCCGGTTCTTCCAGCAGGTGGACGCACTTCCTGGCGTCGAAGCCTCGGGCGCCATCAGTTTTCTGCCCCTCACTGGTCTCGGCGCGGCGACGTCCATGCAGATCGTCGGCAAGGCGACCCCGCCGAAAGGGCAGGAACCCGTCACCGACGTCCGCGTGATCACGCATGACTACCTGAAGACGATGGGAATTCCGCTCCTCAAAGGACGGCTCTTCACCGAGCAGGAGGCCGCCGATGCAAAAGGCCGGGTCGTCATCAACGAGACCATGGCGCGGCGGCACTGGCCGGGCGAGGATCCAATCGGCAAGCGGGTGCGTATCTCCTGGGACGATCAGGAAGACGAAGTCATCGGCGTGGTCGGCGACGTCAGGCACTACGGCCTCGATGTCGCGAGCCGCGCGATGACCTACTGGCCGTACGAGCGGAATCCATATGGAACGATGACCGTCACGGTGCGAACGACCGGAGATGCGAGCGGCGTCGTCACCTCCATCGCCGGCCTCGTACGAGCGCTCGATCCCGAACTGGCTGTCGCCAACGTCAGGACGATGGACGAAGTGGTGTCGGATTCAGTGGCCCAGCGACGGCTGACGATGCTGCTGCTCTCGATCTTCGCGGGCGCGGCCCTCCTGCTCGCGGCAATCGGCATCTACGGAGTCATCGCGTACGGCGTGACGCAACGGACGCAGGAGATCGGCATCCGGATGGCGCTCGGCGCGCAGCGCGCTGACGTGCTGCGGATGGTGGTGAGGCAGGCCGTCCTCCTCGCCGCCGCCGGCGTCGTCATCGGCGGCGCGGGGGCGCTGGTGCTGACGCGGTTGATGGAAGGACTCCTGTTTCAGGTGAAACCAGGCGACCCGATGACGTTCATCGTGGTGAGCGGCGTCCTGGCGGCCGTGGCGCTTGCTGGCGAGCTACATCCCCGGGCGCCGGGCCACGCGGGTCGACCCGGTGATCGCGCTGCGGGCGGAGTGAGGCCCGGGAGTCGGGGCGGTGTCGGGCAGTGAATCGTGAATTGTGCGGTTCTTGGCTTGTTCCAAGGCCAAATCGACACAATTCACGATTCACTGCCCGACACCGCCCCCCCGAGCCCCGTATTGGCCTGAACGAGGCCAAAATGGCTCGACTCACGATTCACGACCCGGGCCCCGCCCCCCGCCCCCCTTTTGCAGTACGATCCCTGACGAATGCTGCTCGCGTCAGGGATCATCGCCCTGCTGATCCTGCTGACGGCGCTGTTCGTGGCGGCGGAGTTCGCCGTCGTGGGCGCCCGCCGGAGCCGCTTGCGACGGCTGGCCGAGGACGGCAATGGCCTGGCCGCCCGGGTTCTGCCCGTCCTCGAAGATCCTCACGCGCTCGACCGCTATATCGCCGCCTCGCAGGTCGGCATCACGCTCTGCAGCCTGATTCTCGGCGCCTACGCCCAGGCCTCGATCGCGCCACGCTTCGCTCCCCTCATCCAACGTGTCGGAGGATTGGAAACCGAGACCGCTCAGTCCACCTCGGCGGTCATCGTCCTGCTGATCCTGACGACCCTGGCGATGATTGTGGGCGAGCTCGTGCCCAAGTCGATCGCGCTGCAGGACCCGACGCGAACCGCGATGTGGACGGTCGTCCCGATGCAGTGGGCCCAACACGCGTTTTCGTGGTCGATCGACTTTCTGAACGGAAGCGGCAACCTGCTGCTGAAGCTGATGCGCGTGAAGAACACGGGGCACCGGCACGTGCACTCGCCCGAGGAGATCGAGCTGCTCATCGCCGAAAGCCGCGACGGCGGCCTGCTCGAGCCGCAGGAACAGGTCCGGCTGCACCAGGCCCTCCGGCTGGGTCTGCGCAGCGCACGGGAGCTGATGGTCCCGCGGGCGCGCCTGGCGGCGATCGACGTGGCGACCCCTTTCGCTGACGTCCTCAGGCTCGTCGCCACGAGCCCCTACAGCCGGCTGCCGGTCTATCGCGCCTCGCCGGACGACATCATCGGCATCGTTCACACCAAGGATGTCGTGACGGGCTTCATCAACGAGCGCGCCCAGACGTCTCTGGTGTCGCTCCTGCGGCCGCTGGCCCGCGTCCACGGCAGCATACCGGCCGACCACCTCCTGGCCTATATGCGCGACAAGCGAATCCACCAGGTGCTCGTGATCGGCGAAGGCGGAGAGGTCGAGGGACTGATCACGCTCGAGGACGTCGTGGCCGAGCTCATCGGGGGCGTCTCCGATGAGTTCAAGGGCGCGCCCGCCCGCGCCATTCTTCTGCCCGACGGCAGCGTGAGGCTTCCAGGCGAGATGCGCGTGGATCAGGCGGCGCAGGTGATTGGCGCCGACTGGAAGAGTCCGGGCGACACCGTCGGCACGTTCGTGCCGCGGGCGCTTGGCGGCGTTCCCGCGCCGGGCGAGCAGGTGACGATCAGGGGCGTGGAGATCCTGATCGAAGCCGTCGAGGATGATGTCGTCTCGTCGGCCGTCGTCCTTCCACCTTCGACGAAGGACGCCGCGTCATGACGGCGTTCCTCATCATCACCGGGCTCATCCTGCTCAACGGCATCTTCGTTGCGGCGGAGTTCGCGATCGTCGGCGCGCCGCGGGCCTCGATCGACGCGCGCGCGGCCCGCGGCAACCGGCTGGCCAAGGCTGTGCAGGCCGTGCTGCGCGATCCGACGCGCCAGGATCGGTACATCGCGACAGCCCAGCTCGGCATCACGGTCGCGAGCCTCGGCCTCGGCATGTATGGAGAGCACACGCTCGCTGACTGGATTTATGACACCGCCGGCGCACCGGTGTGGCTCCTGTCGCACGGCCTGGCGAGCGTCGTCGCGATCGCCATCCTGACCTACTTTCACATCGTCATCGGCGAGATGATCCCGAAGTCCCTCGCGCTCCAGCAGGCCGAGACGATGGCGCTCTGGATTACGCCGCCGATGTTGTGGATCAAGACGCTCGTCTTTCCTCTCGTCGTGGGGCTCAACGAGATCGGCAATGTCCTGCTGAGATTCCTCGGCGTCAACCGGCAGGCGCAGAGCGTCGAGCAGTACTACACGCCGGAGGAGCTCCAGCTCGTCGTCCAGGAAAGCGAGGAGCGCGGGGCGATTCGAGCCGAGTCGGGCCAGATGCTGCAGGTGTTGTTCGATTTCGCCAACCTGACGGCCGCCGAAGTCATGGTCCCGCGCGTGCGCATCACGGGACTCCCGCTCGGCAGCACGCCCGAACGCATCCGGGAGCTGATGGGCCGCACCCCGCATACACGTTATCCGGTGATCGAGCACGACCTCGATCACATCGTCGGCATGATTCACATCAAGGACCTGCTGCGGCTGCTGCTGCGGAACGAACCCATCGGTCAGGCGCATGCGCGCCCGCTGCCACTCGTGCCCGAGACCGCCCCAATCGACACGGTGCTCGCCACGATGAGGCGTGAGCACACGCAGATGGTGGTGGTCCTCGACGAGCACGGCGGGACCGCCGGCATTGTGACGCTCGAGGATCTGTTCGAGGAAGTGGTCGGTGACATCGACGCGGGCCCGGGATCACCCGCGCAGCCGTATCGGGACCGCGACGGCCGGCTGCGCGTCCCGGGGACGATGCGGCTCGACGAGCTCGGTCGCGAATTCGACCTCGACCTCGAACACGACGAGGTCGACAGCGTGAGCGGCCTCGTCCTGACGCTCCTCGGCCGTCCGCCTCAGGTCGGCGATTCGGTGCGCTACGACAGTTTGCAGCTCGACGTGACGGCCGTGCAAGGGCCGCGGGGTCGAAGAGTGTGCCGTCTGCCTCGCGGCGTGAACTGAATCCTTCAGCATTTCGGCATTCCCTTCAGCATTCAGCATCAGCTTCAGCATTTCTTCTCATCCCACGTGAATGCGCGGCCGCCTGAGCGGGTTCGACTCGTTCTGCCTCAGTACTTCGCGCGTCACGGGCGCCGTGTCTCCCTCACCGAGCGCCAGGAACTTCATCAGATAGACAATCGGATTGCCTTCGGTCCACCCGAAGTAGGCGTGCGGGATCTGGCCGGTCTCGTCGCGGATGTAGAGCAGGAGTGCCGCGATCGCGTTGGGGATCGCCGAGCTGACGCAGCGCAGGACGTGGTGCCGGCCGACTTCGACGCCCTCGACGTGCAGGCGTCCGCTGAACTCCGAAACGTCCCCGGGCCGCACTTCGAGGAAGAGGACCTTCTCGGCCCGCGTCAGATGATGGGAATCGCTGGCCTCTCGCAGCTTGTGCTCGTACTCCTCGGGCTGCCCGGTATCCGGACGATTGGCGATGATCCGGACAGGGGCGCCTCCGGCCTCCTGCATGAATCGCCGGGCGGCCTCGTCGGGTTCCACCGACTGCACGCGCAGCTCGGTCGACCGGAGCACGCGCGAGATGAGCGATGTCACGATGATCGTGACGATGAACCATGACGCGATCTTGACGCCGTCGGGCCGTTCGACGATGTTGACGATCGTCGTGTAGAGGAAGACGACCGTGATCGCGCTGAACGCCAGCCACAGGCGGCGCTTGGCGCGGACCGAGAGCGTCACCGCGACCGCGGCCGAGGTCATCAGCACCAGGACGCCGGTCGCATACGCGCCGCCCTGCGCCTCGACGTCGGCGTCGAAGATGATCGTGATGATGAAGGTGATGACCGTGAAGAGCACGACGAGCGGCCGTGACGCGCGGGCCCACTCGGGCGCCATGCCGTACCGCGGCAGGTAGCGCGGGACCAGATTCAGGAGCCCGGCCATCGCCGAGGCGCCGGCAAACCACAGGATCGAGATCGTGCTCAGGTCGTAGGCCGTGCCGAATGCCTCGCCGAGGTGTTCGTGCGCCAGAAACGCGAGGGCGCGGCCCCACGCCCGGCCGCCCTCCTCGAACTCATGCGGGGGAATGAGCAGCGTCGTGATGAACGAGCTGCCCATGAGCAGGACCGTCATGATGAGCGCCGCGGTGGCCAGCAGCTTCTTCGCGTTCCGGATGCGGCCCGCGGGCCGCGCCGGATTGTCCCCGGGATCGCCCTGCACGAGGGGCATGACCGCGACGCCGGTTTCGAAGCCCGACAAGCCGAGTGCCAGCTTCGGGAAGACAATGAGCGCGGCGGCAATCATCATCACCGGGTTGCCGTGCGCCTGCAGGAGGCCATCGCGCCACCGCGGCAGGTACTCGGGATGATGGACGATTTCGAGGACGCCCCACACAATCACCACGACATTGAGCGCCAGGTAGATCGCCACGATGAAGACCGCGAGGCCGATTGCTTCCCGGAACCCTTTCAGGAAGACCGCGGAGAGCATCGCCAGCAGGACGAGCGTGAGGCCGATCGGATGATTCGCCCAGGCCGGCATGAACGGATTGCCGACGATGTGCGCGGTCGCGTCGGCTGCCGACAGCGTGATGGTGATGACGTAGTCGGTCGCCGCGAACCCGAGCAGGCACAGGACGAAGACCTTGCCGCGCCACCTGGGTAGCAGCTCCTCGAGCATCGAGATGCTGCCCTGGCCGTGGGGACTGTTCTCGGCCACGCGCCGGTAGATCGGCAATGCGCCAAACAGGGTCAGGAGGATGAGGACGAACGTCGCAATCGGGGACAGTGCGCCGGCGGCGAGGAATGCGATGCCGGGCTGATAGCCGAGAGTCGAGAAATAGTCGACGCCGGTGAGGCACATGACCTTCCACCAGGCATCCTGGTGGACGTGCCGTGCGTGCGGTCCGGCCGGCTCGCGAAGTCCTTCGAGAAACCACCGATTGAACCGGCGCCGCTGCCGGGCAGACAGTCCGTAAGGCATGTGGATCGATCAGATCTCCCCGCGCGCGGCCGCGAGCTCGAGCGTCTCGTCGCTGGCCTCGTTGAACTCGCCTTCCCATTTCGCGACCACGACCGTGGCCAGGCAATTGCCGACCACGTTGACCATCGTCCGCGCCATGTCCATCAGCTCGTCGACGCCGAGAATCAGCGTCACGCCCTCGAGCGGCAGGCCGTAGCTCGCCAGCGTGCCCGCGAGGATGACGAGCGAGGCGCGCGGGACGCCGGCGACGCCCTTGCTCGTCAGCATCAGCGTCAGCAGCATCGTGATCTGCTGACCGACCGACAGCTGCACGCCCGCCGCCTGCGCGACGAAGATCGAGGCCAGCGAGAGATAGAGCGTCGTGCCGTCGAGATTGAAGCTGTAGCCGAGCGGGAGCACGAAGGCCACGATTTTGCGCGGCACGCCCAGCCGCTCGATGACCTCCATCGCCCGGGGCAGCGCCGCCTCGCTCGACGTCGTCGAGAACGCGATGATCGCCGGCTCCTTCACCGCCTTGATGAATTTGCGGATCGGTACCTTGAAGATCAGTGCGACCGGCAGGAGCACCAGCAGGACGAAGGCCGCGAGCGCCAGGTAGAGCGTGGCGACCAGCCACGCCAGGTTCACCAGCACGCGGAGCCCGCCGTGGCCGACGGTATAGGCGATCGCCGCGCCGACGCCGATCGGCGCGTAGTGCATGACGATGTTCGTGAACTTGAACATCGTCTCCGCGACGGCCTCGCACCACGCGACGACAGGACGGCCCTTCTCGCCGATCATGCCGAGTGCGATGGCGAAGAGAATGCTGAAGACGACAATCTGCAGCACGTCGCCTTCGGCCATCGACTTGATGACCGAATCCGGCACGGTGTGGAGCAGGATTTGATCCCACGTCTGCGCGGCCGCTGTGATCTCGGACTTCTGGCCGATCGGCAGGTTGACGCCGACGCCGGGTTTCATGACGTTGACGGCCACGAGGCCGATGACGAGCGCGAGCGTCGTGACGATCTCGAAGTAGATGATCGCCCGGAGCCCCATCCGGCCGACCACCTTCACGTGTCCCGCGCCGGCAATCCCGGCCACGAGCGTCGCGAAAATCAGCGGCGCGATGATCATCTTGATCAGGCGCAGGAACAGCTGGCTGAACGGACGGAAATAGATCGCGGCGGCGGGGTTGTACTCGCTGACCAGCCAGCCGGCGACGATGCCGAGCGCGAGCCCGATGAAGATCTGCTGCGTGAGGCTCGGTCCCCGGCGCGGCGGGGTCTGGCTATCGACGTGAGCCATGCGGAAGTGACCCTAACAATGCTGAATGCTGAGTGTTGAATGCTGAAGTGAATGCTGAAGTGGCTAGAAGGTATCTCATGAACGGAGACCCTTCACGAAGGCCGCGACCAGCCTCCGCTAAAGCTACGGCGGTCCGCCGGAGCCTTGGCGAAGGCGGAAGCTCACGAGGCTCGCGAAGGATTTCCTGGTAAAAGGCTTCCTTCGTGCGCTTTGTGGTCTTCGCGATCATCGTGATGAGTCGTCAACCGTGTTGATGAGATGGCTTGTAGAGTGAACGCGAACGTCGAACGTGAGTGTGAATCTTGGGCTTCAGCATTCAGCACTCAGCATTCAGCATTCAGCATTCCCCAGCGCCGAGGCGGCAGATTATCACACCCCCGTTGGGGGCTGTCGCGACCCCTTGAGGGCAGGACTGCGCTACAGGTAAAGGGAGCGGGCGGTGAGCTCCCGGGGGTCGAGCCCGGCGGCTCGCGCCAGCCCGCGCTGGGTCGGCGGGAGTTCCGCGGGGAATCGCCACTCGTCGGCGCGCCCGCCGGCGCGCTCGACTGCGGCCTGCCAGTCCCTCCACCAGGGCAACGAGCGGCGCGCGATCGGCTCGACCACGAGGACGCGCGCGCCTTGCGCGTGAGCCTCGAGTAGCGAGGTCAGCATTACCGCGCGCCCCTCCGGAACGAGCTCGTTGGCGGCGTAGGCGGCGAGAACTGCGGTGCCGCGTCGACTACCAACGCCGGTCCGCTTCTGCAGCATTCCAGGCTCCGCGATGTTGGCCTGCATCACCCGGCCGTGCAGTTGAAACTGCCGGTAGGTCCAGCTCGCCTCCGCAATCGCCCACGGATGACGATCGAAGCCGCGAATCTGGCGTGATCCCGCAGCCAGGGCCCAGGCGGCGCCGGCGGCACCCGTTCCGCAGCCGAGGTCGACCACGTCAGTGATCTGATCGGTCGCCGCTGGCAGCGCCTTCAGGAGTTCGCGCGTGATGAACAGGTGCTGCGGACCGTAGAAGAGCGCAAACGCCGCGCGCTTGCCCTTCGAGGACAGAGCACCACCTTCGGCGAGCTTCTCCCTGCGCTCGACGTAGCACGACGAGAGCGCGCGCAGCGCGCGCGCGACTTCGCTCATGGTGAGGTCGGCGAGGTGCCGGCGTTCGATTGCGTCGAGCCAGGCGGCGGTCAGTGGATCCACGGGCGCCAGACTAAAGTCACTTCTGGGGGCGACTCCGAACCTGTAACGTGTTGTAAAACAATGACTTGAAAAGATACGCTCTTTGCAGTGCAATAACGGGCAGATGGTCGTATCCCGGGTGATGCTGCTGCTTTTCCTGACGGCGCAGGGCTTCGATGGCCTGTTCACCTACACGGCTGTTCGTGCGTACGGGCTCCACGCGGAGGGCAACGTGCTCATCGCCACGTGGATGGGCCTCGTCGGTCCGGCGGCGGCGCTCTTCGGCGCCAAGACCGTCGCGGGCGCCTGCGGCGTCCTGCTCTACGCGCGCGGCCTGCATCGGACGCTCTCCCTGCTGACGATCGTCTACCTCGTCGCCGCCATCGGTCCCTGGCTGATGGTGTTCGTCAGTCACTAGCTGCTCGCTTCTCGCGGCTCGCTTCTGCTGCACACAACAACGAGCCCGACGTACACGATCAGCCCGGCGATCGTGTACACGGACAAGTCGCGCGCGAGAGTGAAGCCGCTTTTTCCGACCGTCAGCGGCGAGAGCCCTGTGGTGAGCACCGCCGCGATCCAGAACGCGTAACCGCCAGCACGACCGAGCAATCGGTCATCACGGCTGTCATACAGGATGAGGAACGCGGGGAACAGCAGCGTCCAGTAGTGATCCCAGGCAATCGGCGACAGCAGGATCGCGAGAACGGTTATCGCGCCGAGCTCGGCTGGGACAGAACTCGTTCGACGAGGCGTCCTGACCAGCATCACGACCAGCGCCGCGACTAGCAGAACCGCGACGGCGCCGAAGAGAATGATCGTCAGCGGAGCGTCTGCTCCAACTCTGACGCCCGCGGGATCGACGCTGGCCGGTGACAGGCCAAGCGTGAACCGATCGAGCGCGGCGATGAGCGACTGGTTGTTGCCCCGAATCGGCCAGCCGCTGTTGCCCAGCCGCCAGAACGTCCGTGCAAGATCCGAGAAGCCCGCGACGCCATAAATCGCGGCCGGCATCACGACCGAGAGCACGAATGCCGACGCCGTCGCCGCAATGGCTGCCGTCCAATAGCGACGCGCCGCAAGATAGACGATCGCGAGCGCTGGGAAGGCTTTGAGTGACGTCGCCATTCCTATGAACAATCCGCCGAGGGCCGCGGAGCCGAGCGTCAGCTGCCAGGTCGCGCCGGCCAGGAGCGCGAGCAGCAGGGCATTCATGTTCTGGTGCTCGAAATTCGTCTGGAGCGGCAGCAGGATCGCCGCGAGCGGTGCGAAGAGCGCGGGGAGCCACGAACGCTCGCGGAGTCCGATCTGACCGCGCACCGCATCCCATGTCTTCATGCCGAGCCACACGCCCAGGGCGAGACAGACGAGGTTGAGCGCGTGCCAGAGAAGCCTGGCGACAAGCGGACTCGAGGAGGCGACCGCTGCGAACGGCGCGAAGAACATCGCCTGGAACGGCGGACCGATGAAGCCGTCGGCCGCACTGCTGCCGGCGTAGAGTGGCTCGGCGCGCAGGAATCTGCGTCCGCCCTCGAAGAAGACCGCCGCGTCGCCTCCCTTGTTGAGCGCATTCGCAGTGTTGAGGATCGCAAAGAGGATCGCGAGGAGGGCGAGCAGCCGGGAGGTGGAGGTGCGGGGCACGTCTGTGAAAGTGTGAAGTCTGACGTTCGAAGTCTGAAGTTGGGAAGTATGAAGCGGGAAGGACAAAGTGGAAAGTGGCAAGTTGGAAGCCGCTTCTCACTTCCCATGTCTCGCTTCCCGCTTGACCGGAGTCTTGCGCTTGACCGGGTCCCTCCTGATCTCTATGCTCTCTGGCGAGTTGGCAAACCTGGGACCGCGGGCCGGAGCGAACCGAAACGAGCTTCGGGCCGCCGGCCCACGCGGCCCTAATGAGGTCCTCTCATGAAACCCGCGACTCATGCGCTCATCGACGACAACACGCCCGGCGTGAACCGCCGATCCTTCTTCAAGACGCTCGGACTTGCCACCAGTGCGGCAATGACGATGACCGGGGAGGCCGCAGCGGCCGCGCGCGCCAACTTCATCCAGTCCAACGTCAACCGCGCGTCCGAACCGTCGGCGTTGAGGATCTGGCCGGCAAGGCGTGGGGCGTGCCGTGCTGGCAGATGCTGGGTGGCAAGTTCCGCGATCGCGTGCGGCTCTACGCCGACACGACGACCGCGCCCGATCCGAAGGCGCAGGCTGCGCGTCTGAAGGAGCGCATGGACCGCGGCATCACGTTCCTGAAGCAGGACTTTGGCATCGGGCTCATGGAGAAGGTGCCGGGCACGCTGTCACTGCCAGCCGGCGTGAGCATCGGCGGCGGTGCGCAGGTGATGCACCCGTTCACCGGCATCGAGATCACCGACAAAGGCCTGGCGTGGCTGTCGGACTGGGTCGGCGCGATTCGCGAGCTGATCGGCATGGAGATCCCGCTCGCGACCGACCACTACGGCCACATCGGCGTGAACAGCTGCATCAAACTGGCGCGCACGATGGAGAAGTGGAACCTCGCGTGGATGGAAGACATGGTGCCCTGGCAGTTCGGGGAACTGACGAAGCAGATCAAGCAGGCCACGACCACGCCGATCCTCACCGGCGAGGACATCTACCTCAAAGAGGACTTCGCCAAGCTCATCGACATGGGCGCGGTGGACATGATCCATCCCGATCTCGCCAGCTCTGGCGGCCTCATCGAAACGAAGAAGATCGGCGACTACGCGATGGAGCACGGCGTCGCGATGGCGATGCACTCGGCCGGTACGGCCATCAGCCTGATGGCGAGCGTGCACACGGCTGCCGCCACCGAGAACTTCATCGCGCTCGAACACCACTCGCTCGACGTGCCCTGGTGGAACTCGATGGTCACCGTGCACGGCGGCGGCTCGCTCTTCGACCAGGGGTTCGCCGTGCCTCCGAACGCGCCCGGCCTCGGCCTCGACGTCAACGTCGAGGTCGTCCGGCAGCACCTGCGCCCAGACTCCGGCATGTTCCTGCCGACGCCGGAATGGAACAGCGTTCCGTCGAACGATCGGCCCTGGAGCTAACCAGGAACCCGGGGTCCTGGAGACCCGGTTTCGTCGAGAGGGGACACTCATGACACGCGCGACCCGATTCGTCCTTGCTCTCCCGGTGGCAGCCTTCGCGCTCGCCGCCTTCCCAAAGGCCCAGCTCTTCACGCTCAGCAAGGAGCAGATGACGGAGTGGACGGCCCAAAGTCCGTACGAGCGATTCCCGGATGGCCGACCGAAGGTGCCTGACTGGTTGATCGAGCGCGCGCGCGGGCTGTCGGCTGAGGAAGTGCTCGGCGTGCTGCCGGGGAAGAACTTCCGCAACCAGTTTGCAAACGGCTTCCAAGTGCTGCATCCAGGCAAGAAGCTCGTCGGCCGCGCCTTCACCGTGCAGTTCATGCCGGTCCGGCCAGACCTGGACGCGGTCGTCAACGCCAATGCCAAGGCGCTTGGCGTCGGCGCCATGAACAATCAGGTCGCGATCGACATGCTCCAGCCCGGCGACGTGCTCGTCGTGGATCTCTTCGGCATGGACGAGAACGGCACCATCGTCGGCGACAATCTGTTCTACTACGTCATGAAAGCCACCAAGGGTGCCGGGCTCGTCGTCGACGGCGCGATTCGCGATCTGGAGGGTATCCGCAATATGGACATGCCGGCGTACTTCCGGACGGCACACCCCACGGCCATCGGGAACGTGATGGTCACAGGCATCAACGTGCCGGTGAGAATCGGCAAGGCCACCGTCATGCCGGGCGATCTCGTATTCGGCGACGTCGAGGGCGTCTACTTCATCCCGCCGGCGCTCGTGGAGCCCGTGCTCGACAGAGCCGATGAGATCCACGTGCACGACGAGTGGACGCGCCGGAAGTTCGACGAAGGCAAGTACAAGTCGCGCGAGATTTACGGATCGCCCGCCGATCCGGCGCTGAAGGCCGAATACGCCGCGTATCTGAAGAAACGGCTCGAGGAAATCCGGGCGACGTACCCGAAGAAGTAGGGACCATATGAACCGCCGTGAGTCTGCGCCACTGACACGGGCCGGCCTGGCCGGCCCGTGTGTCATCACCCATCTGCCCGCAGTTTGACAAAAGTCTTACAATTTGTAAGACTCTGACCCATGAAGAGCCCGCGTCTTCCGACACTCTCGGCCAAGGAGCGCATCGTCCTCGAATTGCTCGTGTCCTCTGGCGCGAAGTATGGCCTTCAACTCGTCGACGAGTCGCGCGGCCGGCTGAAGCGCGGAACCGTCTACGTCACGCTCGGCCGCATGGAGCAGAAGGGGCTCGTCGAATCGCATCACGAACCAGAGACGCGCGACGCCGACGCCCTCACACGCCGGATGTACCACGCCACCGGCCACGGCCGCCGCGTGCTCGATGCCTGGAACCTCGTCGCGCGGACGTTCGCGCCGGAGCCAGGACGATGACGAACGAAGCGCGTGTGCCAGGGGCGCGCCTGCGTCGATTTGCGGAGCGGACTCTTGAACCGGTGACGCTCGATCGCGTGGTGCTTCCCGCGCTCGCGGATCTGCAGCACGAGTGCCGGGAGGATGCCGGAGCCTCGCGATTGGTGTGCCTCCGCGCCTATTGGGGCCTCTCAAAAACGCTCGCTCTTTGCCTGCTGATGGAGGTGGGCGCCTACGGTCGTCCGATGGTCGGGGGCGTCGTGACGCGCATGACGATCATCGTTCCGATCGTCATGGGAATCGTCATGGTGCCGCCGGCGCTGACCGTCGGCCTCAACGGGCGCGTGCCTCT
This sequence comes from uncultured Acidobacteriota bacterium, assembly GCA_963776315.1. Taxonomy (GTDB): domain Bacteria; phylum Acidobacteriota; class Vicinamibacteria; order Vicinamibacterales; family 2-12-FULL-66-21; genus DATBJJ01. Next base: position 790,258 of record CAVZMJ010000009.1, on the reverse strand, counting down.
GACGCAATTCCTGCTGACGTCTCTACCGCAGGCGTTCACCTTTGCAGTGCCCATCGCCTTCTTCTTCGCCGTGGCGCTCGACCGGCACGCGACATCGCTTCGACGGCTGGTGCCAATCGTCTTCGCCATGTCGCTCGTCTGCTCGCTCGTCATGCTGGCAGGCACGTTTTACGCCATGCCCCTCGCGACGCAGGCCTACGTCCGCTCGGCCGAGGAACATCTCAAGGCCGCCGGCCGGCCATCCCTCGTTTCTTTCGGCCCGAGCGAATGGACGTTCACCGAGCTGGTCCTGAAGGCGCGGAGCAGCACGTCGGAACGGAACAAGGCAGCCGCTCGGCAGGCAATCGGCATGCGCCTCGCTCAATCGACCTGGCCGATCGTGCTTGGATTCCTGGCGCTGGGGATCGCCGGCTATGAGCGCATGACCTCGTTGTCCCTCGGTGTGTGGCTATTGATGTTCTACGTCGCAGCCCTCCGCTCAGCAGCGCCCTCGTCTTTCCAGGGCCCGTCGGTCAGGAGCGTCTGGCTGGTGAATGCCACATTCGTTCTGGCCGGGTTGTGCCTGGTGTGGCTTCGCCCGAACCCACTGCGCAGCGACGAGCCAAAGGGATACGTCATCACGTAGTCGCCTGCGGTCCACACCTCACCTGGAGACGCAACGTGACAGAGCCTGATTGCCCGCCGGGATGGAGGCTCTTGAGATTCGCCGAGCGGGTCTTCGATCCCGAGACGGTCGAGCGAGTGCTTCGGCCAGCGATCGCCGATCTGCAACATGAGTGCAAGGACCGTGAGGCGCCTGCCAACGCCGCGAGCGGTGTTCGTTCCTCATCGCGGCTCGCGATACGCGTGCGCGGTTATTGGGGTCTCTGGAAGACGCTGGCCATCTGCTTCGCCGGCGACGCGGTACGTGTTCGCCGAGGCCATGCGCTCTCCCTCGGAACCCGAACGCTTCTCTTCGTCCTCGTGCTTCTCGGCCTGCTGACCGCCGCCCAGAGCACGACCTGGTTTTACTCCTTTGGCAGGGACCATGGCACGTGGGCGGCGACCAAGGCCGCCCTGCTGTTGCTGCCCTCGACACTCACTGCGGTTCTGCCTGCGGCTTTCTTCCTGGCGGTGGCGCTGTTCAGGACCAGGGCCGCCCAGCTGCCGACGCTGATTCCGGCGACGACGGCTGGCGCGGTTGCGTGCGCGGCAGTGCTCTTCATCGGCGCCATGTTCGTCGTGCCGCCGATCAACCAGTCATTTCGCACTTTCGTGTTCAACACGCTCCAGCCTCCCGATGCGAACGTGCCGCCGCGCGTCCTGAGCAAGGGTCTGGCAGAGCTGACATGGACGGAGCTGAACGCGCAGATTCGCGAGCCCGCCAGCCGTCGACAGGAAGAGTTGGCGCGCGCGAATCGCCAGCAGCGCTTCGCACTCGTCGGGTCCGTTTTCGTCATGGCGCTGCTGGGCCTTGGCGTGGCCGGTCGATGGCGCTCGCGGGCGGCGACGATCGGCGCGTCGCTGGTACTACTCGTCCTGTACGCCGGGTGTTTTGACCTGGCGTCGCACCTGGACCGAGGCGGCTATCCGTCGGCCTACGGGACTTGGACAGCGAATGTGGCGTTCGCCGTGGTTGGTCTGCGGTTGCTGCGCACGCGCCAGGAGTGGCGGGAGAGCATCAACCAGCCTTCAGGATCGTTGTGAATCTCGATCCGTGAACTGGGTGAGCCGTCGCTTGCGCGGCATCACTGCGGAGTACGGCTAGGCGTATCGAGCGTCCGCCTCCGCGGCTATCGCCGCTACGGCGCGACAGCCTTCGCGCGCTGTACGCTCGCTGGCTTGCCGAGCCGAAGCTCGCCGAAAGGCGAGCGAAGGCTGGCGGAGAGGAAGGGATTCGAACCCCTGGAAGCCTTTCGACTTCAACGGTTTTCAAGACCGCCGCCTTAAACCACTCGGCCACCTCTCCTGAGCGTTCCTGCAGAATCAAGCACTTACAGTGATCTGCTATCTTACGTCAGGTCGGCCCGACCGAGGAACATCCTGGTACGTTGGTTGCTCCAGCAACTCAACACGAGGTGGTTGTGAACGTCCTTCTGCCCATCGATGATTCACCGTGTTCCGAGGCGGCAGTCGATGCCGTCTGCGATCACTTCAGGTCCAGTGACACCGTCGTCCGAGTTGTTCACGTGGTGGCATGGCCGGGCGATCTTCCTAGCGCGCATGCCTTTGCCGAAGGTCCATCCGCAGCCGACGTCGTCCTCGCGGCTCAGGAGAACATCCGCGAACGAGGCCAGGCGCTGGTTGCGCGTGCAGTTTCACAGCTGCAGGCAGCTCAGTTCAACGCCAGTGGCGTTGTCATCGAAGGAGACGTTCGACACGCCATTCTCGAAATGGCGACCGAATGGCCTGCAGATACCATCGTCCTCGGTTCGCATAGTCGCAAGGGGTTGGACAGGCTGATGCTTGGCAGTGTGTCGTACAGCTTGGTTCGTCACGCACAATGCTCAGTCGAGGTCGTTCGCAAAAACCCGAGCACGCGCACCGGGGCGGAGATGTCGACCGCCTCCTGACGCCTCCGTGGGCGGCGGGATTATTCGGATCCGGTGGGAAGAAACCCTGACTCGCATGCGTTGATGAGCCGGCTCAGACCCTTACGATCCTGTCGGCCCCTACGTATTGTCGAAGCACGACCGGTACGACGACGGACCCATCCTTCTGCTGGTAGTTCTCCAATATCGCGACGAGCGTCCGGCCGATGGCCAGACCAGACCCGTTCAGCGTGTGCGCGAACTCGGCCTTGGCCGTGCCGGCGGCGCGGAACTTGACCGACGCGCGGCGCGCCTGGAAGGCTTCGGTGTTGCTGCAGGACGAAATCTCGCGATACGACTGCTGGCTCGGCAGCCACACCTCGATGTCGTAGGTCTTGGCCGAGGCGAATCCCATGTCGCCCGTGCAGAGGAGCATGGTCCGATACGGCAGTTCGAGGCGCTCGAGCACGGTTTCGGCGTTGCGTCTGAGCGACTCGAGCTCGTCGTACGACTGCTCGGGCGTGGTGAACTTCATCAGCTCGACCTTGTCGAACTGGTGCTGGCGGATGAGGCCCCGGACGTCGGCGCCGTACGATCCCGCTTCGCTCCGGAAGCACGGCGTGTAGGCCGTATACCGCAGCGGCAGCTGACGACCGTCGAGGATCTCGTCGCGGTGCAGGTTGGTCAGCGGCACTTCCGCCGTCGGAATGAGATAGAGGTCCCAGTCCCCGGCGATCTTGAACAAATCCTGCTCGAACTTGGGCAGGTTGCCGGTGCCGCGCAGCGCCGCCGCATTCACGAGAAAGGGCGGCTCGACCTCGGTGTACCCGTGCTCGCGGGTGTGCAGGTCGAGCATGAAGTTGATGAGCGCCCGCGCCAGCCGGGCGCCCATGCCCATCAGCACCGAGAACCGCGCGCCGCTCATCCGCGTCGCCCGCTCGAAGTCCAGCACGCCGAGCGCGACGCCGAGGTCCCAATGCGGCTTGGGATCGAAGTCGAATACCGGCGGCTCGCCGTGCCGGCGCACCTCCTGGTTGTCCGCGGCCGTCCGTCCGACGGGCACGCTCGCGTGGGGCAGATTGGGCAGCGTCAGCAACAGCGCCGTGCGCTGGTGCTCGGTCTGATCGAGCTGAATCTCGAGCTGGCGTATCTGCTGTCCGCGAGCCTTGCTCGCGGCAAAGAGCGGCGTCGCGTCCTGGCCCTGCCGCTTCGCCCGCGCGACTTCGTCGCCTGCGGCGTTCTGCTCCCGCTTGAGGCCCTCGATCTCGGGAATCAGCCGCCGCCGCCGGGTCTCGAGCGTCGCCAGTTGCTCGAGATCCGCGTCGGCATCGAGGCCGCGATTCCTGAACGCGGCGCGAACCTCGTCGAGGTGATCGCGTACGAAAGCGGGGTCTATCATGCGGTAGATCCTCGTAGATCCGATGTGTCTTGTCCCTGTTGCCACCAGATTGATACGATTCCCAGGATGCCTTCGACACAGGACCCCAAACAGAAGACGGTCCGCAAGGCGGTGTTCCCCGCCGCCGGACTCGGCACGCGGTTTCTCCCAGCCACCAAGGCGCAGCCCAAGGAGATGCTGCCGCTCGTCGACAAGCCGATTATTCAATACGGCGTAGAAGAAGCCGTCGCCTCCGGCGTCGACAACATCATCCTGGTCACGGGCCGCGGCAAGAACGCGATCGAGGACCATTTCGACGTGTCGGTCGAGCTGGAGACCTTCCTCGAAGCAAGGGGCAAGAAAGACCAGCTCGCCGAAATCCGTCAGATCTCGAGCAAAATCAACCTGTCCTACGTCCGGCAGGGCGAACCGCTCGGCCTCGGGCACGCCGTGCTCGTCACGCGCACGCTCGTCGGCGACGAGCCGTTCGCCGTGATCCTCGCCGACGACGTGATCGACGCGACGCCGCCTGGACTGGCCCAGATGATCAAGGTGTTCGACGAGTTCCAGGGCCCGGTCCTGGCGCTCGAAGAAGTGCCATGGGACTCGGTCAGCAGCTACGGCATTGTCGACGCCGAGGAAATCCGGCCCGGCGTCTACAGGATCCGCGACATGGTGGAGAAGCCGCCGCGCGCCGAAGCCCCGTCCAATCTCGCGATCATCGGCCGCTACATCCTGACGCCGGACATCTTCCCGATCCTCGAAGCAACCAAGAGCGACAGGACCGGCGAGATTCAGCTCACCAACGGCATGCGCCGGCTCCTGAAGGATCGCCCAATTTACGGCTGCAAGATCGACGGCGTCAGACACGACACCGGCAACAAGCTCGGGTTTCTGAAGGCGGTCGTGTACTTTGCGCTGCGGCGACCGGACATCTCGGCACCGTTCGCCGACTACCTGCGGTCGATCGATCTGAGAGTGTTACAACCCTAACCGTCGCTCTTCGACGGGGCCGCCGCGGGCTTCGATTCAGACGCGCTCGAGGACGTTTCAGACGACTTGTCGGAGCCTTCCGATTTCTTCTCGCCGCTCTTGTCGCTGCTCTTTTCGCCGCCCTCAGACTTCGAGGAGGAAGACGACGACTCCACGCTGCCGCTCCTCTTTGCGTAGTCGGTGATGTACCAGCCCGATCCCTTGAACTGAATCGCCGGGGAGGAAATCAGTTTGCGGACAACGCCGCCACACTTGGGGCAGACGTCGACGAGCGGATCCGAGAACTTCTGAATCCGCTCGAAGCGGTGGGCGCAGGTCAGGCACTCGTACTCGTACAGTGGCATTCGTGTCTCAGTATCTGTCTCTGAAAGTTTGACGTCTGACGTTTGAGACCTCAAACTGTCTCTCTGCGTTCCGCTATTCCAGCGCCTCACCATTCTGCGGCCCGAGCATCAGCGCCCGGTGCAGCCAGATTGGGACGGTGCCGTTGCCCAAGAGGGTATCGTGAAAGCCGCGCAGTGAATACTTCGCGCCGACGTGCGCCTTGAAGTCTTCCCTGAGCTTGAGCAGCATCAGCTTCCCGGCGGAGTAGAGAATATATGACGGATCGAACGTGCCCCGCTCCGCCTCGCGGCGGGCGCTGGGCTCCTCGAGGAACGCGTCCTCGCGAAAAACGCGGACGGCCTGTTCGACCGACATGTCCTCGCAGTGCAGACGGATCCCGACGATGCAGCGGCACAAGCGGATGAGGGCCTCAGCGAGCTGACCGAGCCGGACGCCGGTGTCGTCCTTGCGGAAGCCCTCGTCGACCATCATCTGCTCGCAGTAGTGCGCCCACCCTTCGACAAACGCCGACGAGGAAAAGAGAATCGACTTGCGCAGCGTCGACTCGACCTGCCGGAGGTGCTGGTAGTGCAGAAAATGTCCGGGGAACACCTCGTGGATCGAGATCGACCACAGCGCGCCGTAGTTGAAGTCGCGCAGGTGCTCGTCCTGGCGCTCGGGCGGCCACGCAGGATCCACGTCGGTGATGTAGTAGAACGCGCGGACCGGCCGCGACTCGAACGGACCGGGCGTCCACATGCTCGCTGACGTCCAGCGATAGAACCGTGGCGTCGGCCGCACGGACACCGGCGCACCTTCTGGAAGCGAGATGATGCGCTCGCGGCGGATGAAGTCGGCGAGCTCGGCGAGCTGTTCCTCGGCGACCGCGACGAGCCTGCCGGCCGGCGGATGGTCGGCCTTGGCCTTCCGCCACACGGCCAGCGGGTCGCCTCCGTTGACGCGGGACGCGACGCGACGGAATTCCTCCTGCGTGCGTCGCAGCTCGCGCGTCGCGATCGCCAGCAGACGTTCGGCGCTCATGGTGAATCCCTCGTCGAGGCTGAACTTCTGCTCGAATCGCTCGCGGCCCAGGCGGAACGAGCCCTTGCTGCGCGGCGCGAGGTCGGTCTCGAGAAACGCGATATAGGTCTCGATGGAGGCTGACGCTTCCGTGGACGCGTCGGCAAGGTCGCCGAGCAGGTGCAGATCGCCCAGGTCGCCGAAGGCGCGCGGCAGGTCTTCGTGGATGAAGCGGAGCGTGCCCCTGAGGCTTTCGAGGCCGACCTTGACGAAGATGCCGGGCGGATCCTTGATGTTGTCGCGGGCCGCCTGCATCAGGCGCGGGACCTGGCGCAGCTTCGAGAGGACGCGGCGGGCGCGCTCGGCGAGCGGGGCATAGTCGAAGAGCGCCTGGCCGGCCAGGCTGGTGGCAAGCGTGTCTGCGAACAGCTGCGGGCTGCGCTCCCACGTGCGCACCTCCTCGAGCTCGAACACGCGCGCGCGGATACCCGATTCGAGGGCCGGACGCTCCAGCCGCTCGACGTCGGTCAGCCGCGCAGGGTCGATCGCGGCCAGCCGCCGGGCGAACCCGCCAAGCGTGCGGACCTGCGCGTCAATCGCGGATCGGCTGAAGTCCTCGAGCAGGTCGTCGTGCACATGGACGCCGTCGAACGTGGCCGTCGTGGGGTGAATCTCGTAGAGGTACGCCAGGTACTCGTCGACGAAGTGAGGAAGGGGTTCGGCTGAATACATTGAGTACAATCGCCCGGGGAGTCATGCCCGGCACTCTGTATGTGGTCGCGACGCCAATCGGCAATCTCGAGGATGTCACGCTGCGCGCGCTGCGCATCCTGCGCGAGGTGTCCGTGATCGCGGCTGAGGACACCCGGCGGACGTCCCGGCTCCTTCAACACTACTCGATCTCGACGCCGACGACGAGCCTGCACGCGCACAACGAAGACGCGAGAACGCCGCGTCTCGTCGCGCGCCTGCTCGGCGGTGAATCCGTTGCGCTCGTGTCGGATGCGGGGACGCCGGTGGTATCCGATCCGGGCGCCAGGCTCGTCGCCGCGGCCCACGCAGCTGGCGTGCGCGTCGAGCCGGTGCCGGGCCCCAGCGCAGTGCTCGCAGTCATCTCTGCCTCCGGCATCGGCGGCGATGGGTTTCTGTTCGTCGGATTCCCGCCTGCGCGCGCCGCAGCCAGACTCGAATGGCTGAGCCGGCTCGCCGCCGAGCCGCGTCCACTGGTGTTGTATGAGGCTCCTCATCGGATTCGCGCGACGCTCGAAGACATGCTGGCTGCGTTCGGCGACAGGATGATGGCAGTCGGACGAGAGCTGACCAAGGCTCACGAAGAATTGGTCGTACGACCGATATCAGAACACCTCGCAGCCGTCGGTGATGGGCGGGGTGAATATGCCTTGGTTGTGGCGGCGGCCGATGCGGTGGAGCGATACCCTGACTTGCCCTCTCCCTCAGCCCTTAGTGCTGAATTTGGTCAACTGATAGAAACAGAGGGTGTGACTAGACGAGCCGCGATCAAGCAGTTGTCGCTCAAATACGGACTTGGCGCGAGGAAGGTCTACTCGCTCGTCGAGCAAGGCCGCTAGTCGGTCGGACAACATTATTGCGGTTCCTCGTTCGGCCGCCTGCGGAGGTCGCTTGACCCGTCGGTGACCGTTTGCTACTGTCATGGGCCAAGGAGGCCGGCCAGCACTGCATGCCGAAACAGCATCGCGCGGCAGCGAGCCGGTCGCCAGCCCGACCGGTAGCGAGAAAATCAAGCTCGGGAGCACCAAAATCTGTCAAAGGGTCGAGGGCTTTGACGCTTTCGAAGGGGGCCCGCGTGTCGAAGCCCTCGTCCAAGCGCGCGCCCTCGCCGTTGGCGAGACCGGCCCGAGCGAAACCTGCACGGACCAAGACGTCAATCAAGGCCAAAGCCTCCACCAAACCGGCGGTTCTCACTAAAGGTCCCGCCCCGAGCGAGCCTCCGCCCAAAGTAGTGGCCGCTCCCCCGCTTCCACCCCGGCGACCAGCGTTCTACGAGGCTCTGGCCGTGTACGAGACGGGTGTTCGAGCCCTCCAGCGCCACGATTTTCAGGCTGCGGCCGCCAGCCTGCGCGGTGTCATTCAAGGCTATCCAGGCGAGCGGGAGCTCGTCGAACGGGCGAAGCTGTACCTGCAGGTCTGCGAGCGGGAGACTGCCCGGCGGCCATCAGGACCTCAGACCCCTTCCGAGTGGGTTTATGCAGCTACCGTCGCGTTGAACGCAGGCGACGTGGAAGGTGCCCTCGGACACCTCACTCGGGCACTGGAAAAGGCCCCAGACAGCGATCACGCGCATTACATTATGGCTGTTGCCCTAGTTGATAAGGGTGACACCTCCCTCGCGCTGGTGCATCTGCGTCATGCGATAACTCTCAATCCTGAAAATAGGTCTGTTGCACTACAAGATCCGGACCTCAGGGTTCTCCACGAGCTCGAGTCGTTCCATCAGGCGCTCGAGTCGTCAGACGCTTCCATTCGTCGCCGGGTCAAGGCTCGCCGCTGAAGCCAGGCATCACCAATGCCTGCCCAATCTGGCCCACCCGACGTCCACATCGTCGTCTTGGCAGCCGGCAAGGGCACGCGGATGAAGTCCGCACTCCCGAAAGTACTGCATGAAGCCGCGGGCCGAGCGCTCATCGACCATGTGTTGGGGGCCGCGGAACCTCTGAACCCATCCACGGTCGTGGTCGTTGTTGGTCATCAGACCGAACAAGTGCGGGCTCATCTGAAACCAAGGCCCGGGATCAAGTTTGCCTTGCAGGAACCGCAGCTCGGAACAGGACATGCGCTCCTGCAGGCTGAACCGCACCTGGAAGGAAAGACGGGAACCGTACTCCTGTTGTCTGGCGATGTGCCGCTCCTGCGTGCCGAGACCGTCGGCGCGCTCCTCAGCCACCACGCGAATACACGGGCGGCGGCCACCATCCTGACGTCGACGGTGGCGCGCCCGGACGGCTACGGCCGAGTTGTGCGAAAAGATGGCTCGATTTCTGCGATCGTCGAGCACAAGGATGCGTCTGCCGAGGAGCGGTCCATTACCGAGATCAACAGCGGCGTCTACGCTTTCGACCTCGCGCCGCTCTTTGAAGCCCTCCGGCGCGTCGGGTCTTCAAACGCTCAGGGAGAGTTCTATTTGCCCGATCTGGTCAAAGTTTTCCGCAACCTGGGGCTTCCGGTCGAAACCGTCAGCCTTCAGGACGCCCGGGAGATCCTGGGAGTGAACAGCCGGAAGGAGCTGGCGGAAGTTTCGGCCATCCTGCGAGATCGGAAGAACGACGAGTTGATGGCCTCGGGGGTCACGGTCGTTGATCCGGCCACGACCTGGGTCGAGGCGGACGTGGTGGTCGGGCTCGATACCGTGCTCTACCCAGGGGTGTACCTGGAGGGCCAGACGCAGGTCGGTTCCGGTTGCGAGATTCACTCGGGCGTCCGCATCATCGACTCGACGGTCGGCGATCGCGTCGTCATCAACAATTTCTGCGTGATCCGGCAATCGGTCATCGAGAGCGGCGCCGTGGTAGGACCCTTCGCCCAGCTCAGGCCGGCATCGAAAGTGTCGGAGAACGCCCACGTCGGGAACTTCGTCGAGCTCAAGAACACGACGCTCGGCCGCGGGTCGAAGGCCAACCACCTCACGTACCTCGGCGACGCCACGATTGGCGACAGGGTGAACGTCGGCGCCGGCACGATCACGTGCAACTACGACGGCGTGTCCAAGCACCCGACGATCGTCGAGGATGGCGCGTTCATCGGCTCCGACAGCCAGCTCATCGCGCCGGTTCGGGTCGGGAAGAACGCCTACGTCGCCGCCGGCTCGTCGATTACCGATGATGTGCCGCCCGAGTCGCTGGCCATCGCGCGAGGCAGGCAGGTGAACAAGCCCGGTTGGATCACCCGCGCAAAACGCAAGCGCGACTGACGACTGAGACTGACGACGCGACTGACGATTAACGACTGCAGACTGACGACTGTCTCATGTGTGGAATCATCGGATATATCGGCCGCCAGAAAGTGCTCCCCATCCTCATCGAAGGGTTGAGACGTCTCGAGTATCGCGGCTACGACTCGGCTGGCGTCGCGGTCGTGCGCGATGGCTCGATCGAGCTGCGGCGTAGTGCGGGCAAGCTCTCGCGGCTCGAAGAGGTGCTGGCCGTCCATCCCCTCGAGGGGGAGTACGGGATCGGCCACACGCGGTGGGCGACGCACGGCCGGCCGACTGAGGAGAACGCGCACCCCCACCGCGACTGCACGGGCCAGATCGTCGTCGTGCACAACGGCATCATCGAGAATTACCTCGATCTGAAGCGGCAGCTTCAGAAAGAAGGCCACCGCTTCATCACGGAGACCGACACCGAGATCGTCGCGCACCTCGTCGAGCGCGAGATGCAGCAAGCGGCGAGCAAAGCGAGCGGCGGCAAACACGATGGGCTCGAGAATGCCGTGCGACGGGCCCTGCTGTATCTCAGAGGCCTGTTCGCGCTCGTGCTGATCTCGGCCGACGATCCGAACAAGATCGTCACTGTCCGCAACGGGCCGCCGATCGTCGTGGGCCTCGGCGAGAACGAGTACTTCGTCGCCTCCGACATCCCAGCCGTGCTGAGCCACACGCGCGACGTCGTGTTCCTGGGCGACGAAGAGATGGCCGTCATCACGCCCGGCGGCGTGGAGTTCACGGACTACTCGGGCCGCGCCGTCTCGAAGAAGAGCACGCGTGTCTCGTGGGATCCGGTCATGGCGGAAAAGGCCGGATACAAGCACTTCATGCTCAAGGAGATCTTCGAGCAGCCCTGGGCAGTGAAGGAAACCGTTCTCGGACGTGCATCGGTCGAGAGCGGCCAGGTCTTTCTGCAGGAGATCCAGATTCCGGACGAGGTGCTGCGCAACATCGAGCGCGTCGTGATCCTCGCGTGCGGGACGTCGTGGCACTCCGCACTCGTCGGGAAGTTCATGATCGAATCGCTGGCGCGCATCCCCGTCGATGTGGACTACGGCTCCGAGTATCGGTATCGCGATCCGATCGTATCGAAGAACACGCTGGCGATCGTCATCACGCAGTCAGGTGAAACCGCCGACACGCTGGCTGCGCTTCGTGAAGCCAAGAAGAAGGGGGCCCGGAGCATCTCGATCTGCAACGTCGTCGGCAGCATGGCGACGCGCGAAACCGATGGCACGGTCTACACGCACGCCGGACCCGAGATTGGCGTCGCATCGACCAAGGCGTTCACGACCCAGATTGTCGCGCTGCATCTCCTGGCGATCTATCTGGGCCAGATTCGAGGCACGCTGGCCGCCGACGCGGCGCGGCCGCATCTCGATGCGCTGACGCAATTGCCGCTGCTCATCGAACAGGCGCTCAAGTGCGAGCCGGTGACCGAGGACATCGCGAAGCGCTTCTACCAGCGGAGCGACTTCCTCTATCTCGGGCGCGGCATCAACTACCCGATAGCACTCGAGGGCGCGCTCAAGCTCAAGGAGATTTCCTACATTCACGCCGAAGGCTATCCGGCAGGCGAGATGAAGCACGGGCCGATCGCGCTCATCGACGAGCAACTGCCCGTCGTCACCATCGCGCCGCACGACCACGTGTTCGAAAAAATGATCGGGAACGTACAGGAAGCCAAGGCGCGCGGCGCCTCGGTCATCGCGCTGACGACCGAGACGCGCGACGGCAGTCGGGGCATCCGCGAGGTGCTGGACCCCGTTCAGGATTTCCTGATTACCGTGCCCGACTCCCATCCGCTGCTGACGCCGGTGCTGATGGTCGTTCCGCTGCAGCTGCTGGCGTACCACATCGCCATCCGTCGCGGCTGCGACGTCGACCAACCACGAAATCTGGCAAAGAGCGTCACGGTCGAATAGCGGCGACCACGAGTGCGGTCCGCGCGTCACGGAATCACCGCGATGCGCGCGAAGACCGCGATGACCGCGAAGAAAGGCAAGCAATTGATCCTTCGCGCTCTTCGCGAGCTTCGCGCGCATCGCGAGTGACGCCGTGAAACGCTAGCTCTCCCCGATGGCAGTCGCAATGCTCGCGGCCATCTGCTTCGTCCCTACGGATGGTCCAGAGCCGGCGAGATCGGCGGTCTTGAGGCCGCTGACGAGCACTGTCGCGATCGCCGTTTCGACAGCCCGCGCTTCAGTTTCAAGCTTCAACGCGTGACGGAGGAGCATCGCCGCCGATGCGATCGCGCCGATCGGATTGGCCATGTCCCTGCCCGCAATGTCCGGCGCCGATCCGTGCACCGGCTCGAACAGTCCTGTTCCCGCGCCGAGGCTCGCCGACGGTAGCAACCCGAGCGACCCGACGATGGCACCGGCTTCGTCCGAGAGGATGTCGCCAAACATGTTCTCGGTCACGATGACGTCGAAGCTGGACGGGGCGAGCGCGATGCGCATTGCGCAGCTGTCCACCAGCATGTGATCGAGCGTGACGTCCGGATACGCAGCGCCCAGCTCGGTCACGACCGTCCGCCACAGGCGTGAGGTTTCGAGCACGTTGGCCTTGTCGACCGATGTGAGGCGACGCCGGCGAAGACGCGCCGCGTCGAACGCGTACCTGGCGATGCGCTCGATCTCGTGGCGCGAATAGCGCATCGTGTTGTGCGCGGAACTGCCGTCGGCCTCGATCCCCCGGGGCTCGCCGTAATACAGCCCACCAGTCAGTTCGCGGACGACGAGCATGTCGGTGCCCGCCAGCACCTCTGGCTTGAGCGGCCCGGCCGTCTCGAGGCTGGGCCACACCCGGGCCGGGCGCAGATTCGCGTAGAGGCCGAGCGCTTTGCGGATCCCGAGGAGCGCCGCTTCGGGCCGGCCCGACGACGGGCCGCGATCAAAGGCGGGATCGCCGACGGCGCCGAGGAGGATGGCATCGGCGGCCCGAGCCGCGGCCAGCGTCGCGTCCGGCAGCGGTGGCAGCTCGCGCCTGAGCGCCGCTGCACCGATGATGGCCTCGGACAACTCGAAGGTGTGCCCGAACCGCGACGCGATGGCACCGAGGACCTGCGCAGCACCCGCGACCACCTCGGGCCCGATGCCATCGCCTGGAAGAAGAAGGATGACTGCGTTCACGGAGTCGGATTGTACCTCGGGGCTCGGGGCGAAACGAGGCTCAGGACTCAGGGCTCAGGGCTCAGGGCTCAGGCGGAATCTTCGAGTAAGTGGTCGAAGGTTTTGCCTGGGCCTTGGGCCCTGAGCCTTTTCCACGCGGCTGGCTGTTGCTCGCTCGGGCCTTGAAGTGGCTGTCAGTTGCTGGCGGCTCGCGGCTCGCGGCTAGCTGTTGCTGACACGGCCTCGGGGTGGCTAACAGCGGCTCGCGGCTCGCGGCTGGCTGTTGCTGACACGGGCTCGGGATGGCTAGCAGCTGCTGGCGGCTCGCGGCTAGCAGTTGCTGACTCGGGCCTCGAGGTGGCTAGTAGCAGCTAGCGGTGCGCGTTGGCAACAGCCAGAAGCGAGCCGCGAGCCGCGTGTCTACACCCCGTGCCCGTAGCCACTCTCGGCGGGAGTCGTCGAGAAGTCGTGCCCGACCGACGCGGCCGCCGGACGCTTGACGTCACCCCGGACGCGCGCGACGATCGCCGACAGGTCGCGGTCGCTGACCGTCTTCTCGCGATCCGCGTGGGTGATGACCGCACGATAGACCTGATCGAGCTCCTGGCGGTCGAGCGTGACGCCGAGCTGCTCGCAGCGTCGTTGCACGGCATGGCGGCCCGAGTGCTTGCCAAGGACGAGCGTCGCCTGCGGCACGCCGACATCTTCGGGTCGCATGATTTCGTAGGTTCTACGATCTTTCAGCATGCCGTCCTGATGAATGCCTGCCTCATGCGCGAAGGCATTGCGTCCGACGATAGCCTTGTTGGCCTGGACGTTTTCGCCCGTGAGGACGCTCAGCATCTGGCTGGTGGGAAAGATCTCGCGTGTGTTGACCGCCGTGTCGTAGGGCTGGCTGTCGGCCCGCACGCGCGTGATCATCACGATTTCTTCGAGCGACGCGTTGCCCGCGCGCTCGCCGACGCCATTGATCGTGCACTCGACCTGCCGCGCGCCGGCCGCGACCGCTGCGAGCGTATTCGCTACGGCGAGACCGAGGTCATCGTGGCAGTGCGTGCTGAACGTGGCGCGGGTGGCGTTGGGCACTCGCGTCAGAATCGCGGTGAAGAAGGCGCTGATTTCGTGCGGGACGGCAAAGCCGACGGTGTCTGGAAGGTTGACGGTCGTACAGCCGGCGGCGATCACCGCTTCGACGACGCGGCAGAGGAACTCCAGGTCGCTGCGGGTTGCGTCCTCCGCCGAAAACTGGACGTCGTCGGTGTACTGCCTCGCCTGCTTTACCGCAGCGACAGCGGCGTCGAGGCAGGTCTCCTTCGACATGCGGAGCTTGCGCTCGAGGTGCAGATCCGAGGTCGCGATGAACGTGTGGATGCGGCGGCGCGGCGCCGGCGACAGCGCCCACCCTGCCCGATCGATATCGGCGGGATGACAGCGGGCGAGCGCAGCGATGACGGGACCCTGCACGTGTGTCGATACGAGCCGCACGGCCTCCGCGTCGGCCTCCGACGTAATGGGGAAGCCGGCCTCGATGATGTCGACGCCGAGCGACGACAGCTGATGCGCCATCTTCAGCTTCTCGTCGATCCGGAGCGAGAAACCGGGGGCCTGCTCGCCGTCGCGGAGGGTTGTGTCGAAGATCGTCAGCCGGTTTGTGGTCGTCATAGTTGGAGGCACCCAGTACCTTGTAACCCGGCCCCAGCCTGCTGTCCAATTTATACTTGTTTGATTTAGATAACGCCAGGTTATTATTCGCTGATGCAACTGCAGGATTTGGGCACATTTGTGACAGTTGCCGCGGAACGCAGTTTCTCGGTTGCGGCCAAGAAGCTGCACCGCACGCAGCCGGCCGTGAGCCAGGCGATCCGCAGACTCGAGGAGGAACTTGGCGATCGGCTGTTCGATCGGTCGGTCCGTAACGGCGCCCTGACCGAAGCGGGGCGTCTGCTTCAGGAGTACGCCGGCCGGCTGCTGACGCTTGCGGCCGACGCCGAAGTCGCCGTCCGCGAACTGCAGCAGGTTCGACGGGGGCGGGTCATCGTCGGTGCCAACGAGGCGGCGGTGCACACGCTCCTTCCATTCCTCGATCGGTTCGCCAAAGCTCACCCGCAGGCACTCGTCGAAGTCCGGCGCGTGCGGTCGCGGGCGATCGCGGCCGAGGTCCTCAATCGCAGTCTCGACTTCGGCGTCCTGACGTTTCAGCCGGCCGACCGCGGCCTCCAATCCATCTCGCTCGGCGGCGACGAGCTCGTCATGCTGGCACATCCCAAGCACCCGCTCGCCAGCCGCCGCCGGGCGACGATCGAAGAAGTCGGGCAGCAGACCGTCATTGCCCACAACGATCCGTCACCGGCGCGCGAGCGCGTGCTCCGCGCCTACGAGCGCCGGCACACGCCGATCAACATTCAGGTGGCGCTGCCCAGCCTCGACGGCATCAAGCGCGCGGTCGAGATGGGCATGGGCGTCGCCGTGCTGCCGCGGCGCTGCGCGCTCAACGAGATCGCCAACGGGACGCTGGTCGCGATCAAGGTGCCCGGCCTGAGCGCGCGCCGCCAGGTCCGTCTGGTCTTCCGGCGTGGAGACCAGTCGCATGCGGCCGAGGCGTTCCTCGATATCGTGCGGACAACCGCGGCGTCTGCCGTCGAAGGAAGCTAATGGCCCGTCGACTAGCGCCCCACGTAGGGCAGACGTGCCGCTACGGCTTCGACCTCCTCGTACCGGTCGAGCAGGAGGCCGGTCGCGTCCCAGCTGCCGTCGAGAAAGCCATCTCGTGCGGCCGCGGGCATGGTGATGGCGAAGCGGTGAGCTCCGGCCGTCACCTGAAGCGCAGCCAGATCGACGGCGACCTCCACAGCCGGATCGCGTGTCACCGTCTGGATCAGGGTATCGACCGCCTCCGGCGCGGCCGTCACGCACGGCAGACCGAGCGCGACCGAGTTGCCGAAGAAGATCTCCGAGAACGATTCGCCGACGATCGCGCGGATCCCTCGGCGCCGGATCGCCTGTGGCGCGTGCTCGCGCGAGGATCCGCAGCCGAAATTCGCGTTGACCACGAGGATCGTCGCGGCGTCGTATCGCGCATCTGAAAACGGGTGCCGCTCGCCCCCCTGCGCTTCGATTTGTGCGCGATCGTCCTCGAAGAGGTGCTGTTCGAGGCCTTCGAACGAAATCGACTTGAGAAACCGCGCGGGAATGATCCGATCGGTATCGATATTGTCGCCGGGCAGTGGCAGCGCAGTGCCGCTCACCTCGCGGATGATTTCAATGGCCACCAGTCATCTCCCTGACGTCCACGACCTCACCGGCGATCGCCGCCGCGGCGACCATCGCCGGGCTCATGAGGAGCGTGCGGCCGGTCGGGCTTCCCTGCCGGCCCTTGAAGTTCCGGTTCGACGACGACGCGCACACTTCGCGTCCCTCGAGGCGATCCTGGTTCATGGCGAGGCACATGGAGCAGCCGGCATTGCGCCAGTCGAAGCCAGCCTCGGTGAACACGCGGTCGAGGCCTTCGCGTTCCGCGGCGGCGCGAACGCCTTGCGACCCGGGCACGACCAGAGCCTTGACGTGCGGCGCGACGTGGTGCCCGCGAACCACGCGTGCGGCTTCGCGGAGGTCCGACAGTCGGGCGTTGGTGCACGAACCGACGAACGCGACGTCGATGCGTGTGCCCTTGATGGGATCGCCGCCCTGGAAGCCCATGAACTCGAGCGCCTCGGCGAGCGAGGCCCGGGCCGCCGGCTCGAGATCGGACGGGCGCGGCAGTCGTTCGTCGACGTACACCGACTGGCCCGGGTTGATCCCCCACGTGACCGTGGGCCTGATCGCGCCCGCGTCGAGGCGCACGGTGTCGTCGTAACGTGCGTCGGGGTCCGACGCCATGCTCCGCCACCAGGTGACTGCCGTGTCGAACGCGTCTCCCTGGGGTGCGAATCGCCGGCCTCGCAGGTAGTCGAACGTCGTCTGGTCGGGGTTCACGTAGCCGACGCGTGCTCCGCCCTCGATCGACATGTTGCAGATCGTCATCCGCTCGTCCATCGACAGCCGATCGATGGTGTCGCCGGCGTACTCGTAGGCGAAACCCACGCCGCCGTTCACGCCGAGCCGCCGGATGATCTCGAGGATGATGTCCTTCGCGTAGACTCCGGGGGCCAGCGTTCCGGACACGTCGATGCGCCTCACCTTCAGTGGCTCGAGCGCCAGGCACTGCGAAGCCAGGACGTCCCGCACCTGCGACGTGCCGATGCCGAACGCCACGGCGCCAAATGCGCCGTGCGTCGAGGTGTGGCTGTCGCCGCACGCGATCGTCATGCCCGGCTGCGTGAGTCCGAGCTCGGGACCGATGACGTGCACGATCCCCTGTGACCCGCTGCTGAGATCGAGGAGCGGGATGCCCGCATCGCGGCAGTTGCGCTCGAGCGCCGAGAGCATGTCCTCCGCCATGACATCCAGGAACGGCCGGCGCTGATCGCGCGTCGGCACGATGTGATCGACCGTCGCGATCGTCCGGCTCGGATAGCGAACCTTCCACCCGCGCGCCCGCAGCATGTCGAACGCCTGCGGCGTCGTCACTTCGTGCACCAGGTGCAGCCCGACGAAGAGCTGCGTCTGGCCGTTCGGGAGCCTACGGACGGTGTGGGCGTTCCAGACTTTTTCCAGGAGGGTCATAGACATTGCTGAGTTGATGGTACTACGGTCGGGACTCGGGACTCGGGGCTCGGGGCTCGGGGCTCGGGGCTCGGGGCTCGGGGCTCGGGGCTCGGGGCTCGGGGCTCGGGCTCGGGCAGCGAGACTTGCGGCTCGGGGCTCGTGCTCGTAGGCTCGTAAGCGATTCGCCTTGCGAGGTACACGGTTTCAACAACTTACTGACATGCGCTGCAGGAATTGCGCGCCGCAAGGTCCGTGGAGCGCGCAGAAAGTGAAACATGGTGGGATCACAAAGATCCTCAGCTTCCGTGACCTCGACGCTTGGCAGGCAGCAATGGACGTTGCAGTCACGGCTCATCGTCTGGCAGGACTCCTGCCTGCGACACACCGGTTCGAGCTCGGTTCGCAGATCCGAAAGTCAGCAACGTCGATGCCGAGCAATGTCGCCGAAGGGCACGCTCACCATGGCGACCGGACTTATCTGCGACATGTACGGATAGCGCTTGGATCACTCGCAGAATTGGACACTCAGCTCGAACTCGCGTTGCGTTTGCACTTGATCGAGCCGAGCAGTCTCAAATCGGTTGACGTGGATATCGCGCGTGTTGGCCAGTTGCTCCACGGCCTGGAACGGGCGCTCAAACGACGTGTCGACAAAGTTTCGCTGAGGTGCGTCTGGTTGCTGGCTGCATCCGCATCTGTTGGAGCGCTGTGGTTGCTCGGAGCATAGCGCGAGCCCCGAATCCTGAGCCCCGAGTCCCGGTCAGACCGTTATAATGACAGCAGCTCGCCCCCATGGATTTCCTCAACAAACTGAATCCCGAACAGCGCGAAGCCGTGCTGCGTCTCGACGGTCCGCTGCTCATCCTCGCCGGCGCAGGCTCCGGCAAGACACGGGTGATCACGTATCGCATCGCCTATCTCATCGGCGACGGCCACGCCGAGCCGGATCAGGTGCTGGCGGTGACCTTCACCAACAAGGCCGCCGGCGAAATGCGCGAGCGGGTCGAGGCCTTGATCGGTGGGGACTCGAAGGGCGTCTGGCTGTCGACGTTTCACGCGCTCTGCGCGCGGCTGCTGCGGCGGGAGGCGCCCAGGATCGGCCTGTCGCGCGAGTTCGTCATCTACGACTCCTCGGATCAGGTCGCGCTCGTGAAGCAGATCCAGAAGGAGCTCGGCATCGACGACAAGTTCGTGCCGCCGCGACAGGCGCTGTCGCGTATCAGCCACCTGCGCAACCGCATGGAGGGGCCAGACGCTCTGCGCGGCACCTACAACATCAGGGACGAGCAGATCGCGAAGATCTTCGAGCGCTACGTGACCTCGCTTCGCGACAGCAACGCGCTCGATTTCGACGACCTCCTGCTCAAGACGGTGGAGCTCTTCGAAACCTCCGAGCAGGCGCGGCAGTTCTACGCCCACAAGTTCCGCTACGTCATGATCGACGAGTATCAGGATACGAACCGCCCCCAGTACATGCTGATTCGCCGGCTCGCCGAAATCCATCGGAACCTCGCGGTCGTCGGCGATCCCGATCAGTCCATCTACAAGTGGCGCGGCGCCGACCTCCGCAACATCCTCGACTTCGAGACCGACTTTCCCGAGGCCGCGACGGTCCGGCTGGAGCAGAACTACCGCTCCACGCAGGTGATCCTCGACGCGGCGAGCGCGGTTATCCGGCAGAATCGCAACCGCAAGGACAAGCGGCTCTGGACCGACCGCCAGGGCGGCGCCCGCATCGTCTCCTATCGCGGCAACGATGAGCTCGAGGAGGCCGACTTCATCGTTCGCACGATCAAGCAGGCGCGCGCTGAGAATATCGAGAGCACGATCGCCGTCCTCTACCGGATCAACGCGCAGTCCCGGGCGATTGAAGACTCGCTGATGCGCGAGGCCATCCCCTACAAGATCATCGGCGGGGTGCGGTTCTACGAGCGCAAGGAGATCAAGGACTCGCTCGCTTTCCTCAAGCTGATCATCAACCCCCATGACGACGTCAGCCTGCGCCGCGTTGTCAACGTGCCGGCGCGTGGCGTCGGCAAAGGCGTGATGGATGGTCTGCAGGCGATCGACCCTGAGGCGGTGCACGCCGATGCACCGCCGCTTCTGGCCGCGGGCCTGCGGGAAATTGTGTCGGCGCGCTCGCTCTGGGCGAAGCTCGTCTACGCGGTGGAGGATGGCAAGCTGCCGAACCGCGCCGTCTCTTCGCTTCGCGTGTTTCGCGACCTCATCGCCGGTCTCTCCCAGGTCGCGCGCCAGGAAACGGTTTCGATCGTCCTCGGCAAGATGCTCGACCAGACGGGTTACCTCAAGGCGCTGCGCGACGAGAACAGCGAGGAAGCCAACGAACGCATGGAGAACCTGATGGAGCTCGTGTCAGCGGCGCGCGACTACGAAACCCGCGAGCCCGAGCCCTCGCTCGGCGGATTCGTCGATCGGCTCTCGCTCCTCTCAGAAGCCGACGAGGAATCCGGCAATCGTGAAGCCCGTGTCTGGCTGATGACGATGCACGCGGCCAAGGGGCTGGAGTTCCCGGTCGTCGTGATTGCCGGGCTCGAGGAGGGCCTCTTCCCCCACTCACGCGCCGGGGAGGATGTAGAGGAGATCGAGGAAGAGCGTCGCCTCTGCTACGTCGGGATGACGAGGGCGCAATCGAACCTGGTGCTCACGAGCGCGGCACGCCGCCGGGTGTTCGGCGAATACCAGTCGACCGAGCCGTCGCGCTTCCTCGAGGAGATCCCGGCCGAGCTCGTCGAGCGTATCGCACCCGCGTGGAGCACCGCGTACCAGAGCGCGTTCAGCCACAGCCACTACGAGCTGCGCACGAACCCCTACGCGCGGAAGGGCCGGGGCAGGGTCAGAGAAACGGAGACGTCGTACGCCTACGAGAACGAGGACCAGTCCGCAATGGGCCTGCGCACCGGCATGCGCGTTCGCCACCAGCAGTTCGGGGTCGGAACGGTCATGGCGATCGAGGAGCACAACGACGACCTGAAGGTCACGGTGCGGTTCAACACCGTCGGCGTCAAGAAGCTGCTCTCGAAATACGCGAAGCTCGAGCCGGCGTGACTGAGCTTGGCTCAGGGCTCAGGGCTCAGGGCTCAAGCAGGATCTTCGAGTATGTGGTCGAAGGTTTTGCCTGAGCCTTGAGCCCTGAGCCAGGCTCTGTCACTCCGGCGCTTCCGGATCGGGCGCCGGCTCCGGAGGCGCCGGCTCCGACCCGTTCTCCTCACCCTCGCGCTCGGCGAGGCGCGCGACCGAGACCACCTGGTCGCCTTCCTCGACACCCAGCAGCCGGACACCCTGGGTCGCCCGGCCGATCGCTCGGGCATCCCTTGCGACCATGCGCAGGATCATTCCCTGCTGGCTGATCAGCATCAGCTCGTCGTCGTCGTGCACGTAGGCAATCCCGACGACCTTGCCGTTGCGGTCGCTCGTCTGGATGTTGATGATGCCGACGCCGCCGCGCGACTGCTTGCGGTATTCCTCGAGCTCGGTGCGCTTGCCGAAGCCGTTCTGGGTCACGGTCAGCATCGTCCCGGCCTCGCGCACGACTTCCATCGCGACGACTTCGTCCGTCTCTCTCAGCGTGATGCCCCGGACGCCGTAGGCCGTGCGGCCCATGGGTCGAACGTCGGTTTCATCGAAGCGGATGGCCATGCCATCGCGCGTGCCGATGAAGACCTGTTCGTTGCCGTCGGTCGTCTCGACGGCGATGACCGAATCGCCGTCTTCGACCCCCATCGCGATGATGCCGCCGGCGCGCGGGTTGCTGAACGCGGTCAGATCGGTCTTCTTGACGATGCCCTTCCGCGTGCCCATGACGACGAACTGCTGATTCTCCTCGGCCGGCCATTCCTTGATGGCGAGCAAGGCCGCGATCTTTTCGCCCTCCTCCATCGAGACGAGGTTGGCGATGGCCTTACCCTTGCCGCCGGGACCGACATCGGGAATCTCGTGCACCCGCAGCCAGTACGCCCGGCCCCGGTCGGAGAAGATCATGATGTAGGAGTGCGCGGACGCGACGAAGAGGTGGCTGACGAAATCCTCCTCGCGCGTGCGCATGCCGATGCGCCCCTTGCCGCCGCGGCGCTGCATGCGATAGGTGGAAATCGGCGTCCGCTTGACGTATCCGGTGTTGGTGACCGTGATCGCCATGTCCTCGTCGGCAATCAGATCCTCGATCCGGAACTCGCCGCTCTCCTCGACGATCACCGTCCGGCGCTCGTCGGAGTAGTTGTCGCGCACGGCCTTCAGTTCGCTGAGAACGACGGCCATCAGGAGCTCGTCGCTCGACAGGATCGCGCGCAGCCGCTCGATGACCTTGAGCAATTCGGCGAGCTCGTCGACAATCTTCTGCCGTTCGAGTCCCGTGAGCCGCTGCAGCTGCATGTCGAGGATCGCTTGTGACTGCAGCTGCGACAGCCTGAACTGCGTCATCAGGCCTTCGCGCGCCTCGGCCGGGTTCTTCGATCCTCGAATGAGCTTGATGACTTCGTCGAGATGGTCGAGGGCGATCTTGAGGCCTTCGAGGATGTGGGCGCGCGCCTCGGCCTTGCGAAGCTCGAATTCCGTGCGCCGCCTGACCACCTCGCGGCGGAATTCCAGAAAGTGCTCGATGATGTCGACGAGCGGCAGCACGCGCGGACGCCCGCCGACGATCGCCAGCATGATGATCCCGAAGGTGGTCTGCAGCTGCGTGTGCTTGTAGAGGTTGTTGAGGATCACCTCCGGCACTTCACCGCGCTTGAGCTCGATGACGATCCGCATGCCGTCGCGGTCCGATTCGTCGCGGAGATCGGAGATGCCTTCGATCACCTTTTCGCGGACGAGCTCGGCGATGTTCTCGAGCAGCCGTTTCTTGTTGACCTGATACGGGATCTCGGTCACGACGATGGAGATCTTGTCGCCCTTTTTCGACTCCTCGGTCGTCGCCTTGGCGCGGAGCGTGATCGAGCCGCGCCCGGTCGTGTAGGCGTTGAAGATGCCGTGACGCCCGACGATGAAGCCGCCGGTTGGGAAGTCGGGACCGGGGATCGTCTTGAGGACGGCCTTGAGGCGGGCCTCCCGCGGCTGGCCGCGATGCTCCATAAGGGCGATGACGCCGTCGATGACTTCCCGCATGTTGTGCGGCGGGATGTTCGTGGCCATGCCGACGGCGATGCCCGCAGAACCGTTCACGAGCAGGTTCGGGTAGGTCGTCGGCAGGACCGTCGGTTCTTCGGTCGTCTCGTCGAAGTTCGGGACGAAGTCGACGGTTTCCTTCTCGAGATCCCCCATCATCTCTTCGGCCAGCGCCTCGAGACGCGCTTCCGTGTAGCGGTAGGCCGCGGGCGGATCGCCGTCGACGGAGCCGAAGTTGCCCTGGCCGTCGACCAGGACGTAGCGCATGTTGAAGTCCTGCGCCAGGCGCACCAGGGTGTCGTACGCCGGCGCGTCGCCGTGCGGGTGATAGTTGCCGATGACCTCGCCGATGACCTTCGCGCACTTGCGGTACGGCCGGTTGGACGCAAGCCCCATCTGACGCATCGCATAGAGCACGCGCCGGTGCGCGGGCTTCAAGCCATCGCGCACGTCAGGCAGCGCCCGTCCGATGATCACGCTCATGGCGTAATCCATGTACGAGCGCTTCATCTCGTCTTCGATGTTGACGGGGAACTTGTTCAGGGAGATGTCGGTCATAGCTGCAGTGAACTGGGCTCAGGGCTCAAGGCTCAAGGCTCAGGGAAGAGCATTCAGATTCTGGTCGCGCGACTGTGATCAGAATGCTCTTCCTTGAGCCCTGAGCCCTGAGCCCTGAGCCCGTCTCAGATGTCCAGGTTCTTGACGTCCAGGGCGTTGTCTTCGATGAACTTGCGGCGCGGCTCGACCTGGTCTCCCATCAGCGTGGTGAACATCAGGTCCGCTTCCATGGGATCCTCGGCGCGGACCTGCGCGAGCGTGCGCGTTTCCGGCTTCATCGTCGTCTCCCAGAGTGTGTCGGGGTTCATCTCGCCGAGACCCTTGTAGCGATTGATCGCCACACCCTTCTTGCCTGCCGCCGTGAAGAACTCGACCAGCTCGTCGATCGACTCGATCCGCACGTCGGCGTCCTTCGCGCCCTTCGGCTGACGCGGGCCTGCCGCTCCGTCGGACTCCCTGGGCTCGGCGGCCAGCCTCGTCGCCTCGTCGAGCGGCGCGCCACCAATCGATGTCTCGTTGGCGCTCGCCTTGCCCTCGTCGAGCGGCTCGGCCTCCTCGACCGGCGCGGTCGCCGTCGTCTTGACGATCATCGGGCCCCGGATGTCCTTGACATCCTGGTAGCTCGTTGACAGCGTGCGGAACTCGCCGGTCGTCACAAAGTCCTGATCGATCCGGTGGTGGCGGGGATACCCGCCGCTGCGATCCTCGATCGCGAGTGCGAACGCCTGATGCTCTTCGTCGGGCTGTACCGTCACCTTCCGCGCCGGCGTCGTGAGCGCCAGGGCCAGCGCATCGACTCGCTCACGGTCGGTAAAGAACGCCTTGTCCCTCGTGTCGCGCTCGAGCACGCCAAGGATGACGTCCCTCGACGGTCCGCGTCGCTCGACGATCTGCAGGTACTTCCTGAAAGCGTCCAGCTTCTCCAGCCGATGCTGGAGCTGCTCGCCGCTCATCTCGGACCCATCCGGCAGCACGACGACACGCGATTCGACGGCGCGTTTGATGAGCCAGGTCTCGAGCGCGCGTTCGTCGCGGATGAACACTTCGCTGCGGCCGCGTTTGGCGCGGAAGAGCGGCGGTTGGGCGATGTAGATGTAGCCGCGATCGACGAGCGCCCGCATCTGACGGTAGAAAAACGTCAGCAGCAGCGTGCGGATGTGCGACCCGTCCACGTCCGCGTCGGTCATGATGATGATGCGGTGATAGCGCGCCTTGTCGGGATCGAAATCCTCGCTGCCGATGCCGCACCCGAGCGCCGCGATCATGGTCTTGATCTCGTCGCTGCTGAGCATCTTGTCGAAACGCGCCTTCTCGACGTTGAGAATCTTGCCCTTGATCGGGAGGATCGCCTGGAAGCGCCGGTCACGCCCCTGCTTGGCCGAACCGCCTGCGGACTCGCCCTCGACGATGTAGATTTCGCTGAGCGCCGGGTCGCGCTCCTGACAGTCGGCGAGCTTGCCCGGCAGGCTGCTGCTGTCGAGCGCGCCCTTGCGGCGCACGAGATCGCGCGCCTTCCGCGCCGCCTCGCGCGCGCGCGCGGCGTCGACCGCCTTGCTGATCACGCGCTTGGCCACCGCGGGATTCTGTTCGAGGTACGCCCCCAGCTTGTCGTTGAGGATCGCCTCGACGATGCCTTTGACCTCGGTGTTGCCGAGCTTCGTCTTGGTCTGCCCTTCGAATTGCGGCCGCGGAATCTTGACGCTGATGACCGCCGTCAGCCCTTCGCGGATGTCGTCGCCGCTGATGTTCGCGTCCTTCAGGTCCTTCGCCAGGTTGTTCTTGCCGGCGTAGAAGTTGATCGTTCGCGTCAGCGCCGAGCGGAACCCGGACAGGTGCGTTCCGCCCTCATGCGTGTTGATGTTGTTCGCAAACGAGTACACCGTCTCGGTGTAGCCGTCGTTCCACTGCAGGGCGATCTCGACGTCGATGCCGTCCTTGTCGCCGTGCATGTAGATCGGCTTGTCGTTGACGACAGCCTTGTTCTGATTGAGATAGCTGACAAACGAGTTGATGCCCCCTTCGTACAGGAACTTGTGGCTCTTGCCGCCGTCGCGCTCGTCGTCGATGCTGATCGTCACGCCGCCGTTGAGGAAGGCAAGCTCTCGCAGCCGCTGTGCCAGCGTGTCAAAGCTCAACTCGACCGTCTCGAAGATCTGGCCGTCCGGCTTGAACGTGATCTTCGTGCCGCGCTTCTTCGTCGTGCCCGTGACCTCGAGGCTGCCTATGGGATTGCCGCGCTCGTAGGTCTGTTTGTAGACCTGGCCGTTCCGCCAGATCTCGAGGTCGAGGATCTCCGAGAGCGCGTTGACGACCGAGATGCCGACGCCGTGGAGACCACCGGACACCTTGTAGCTGTCGTTGTCGAACTTGCCGCCGGCGTGGAGCACGGTGAGGACGACCTCGGCGGCTGATCGACCGCTCGTGTGCTGGTCGACCGGAATGCCTCGACCGTTGTCGACGACGGTCACCGAGCTGTCGATGTGCAGCGTGACGTTGACCTGGTCACAGAAGCCCGCGAGCGCTTCGTCGATCGAGTTGTCGACGACTTCGTAGACGAGGTGATGCAGCCCCGGAGCGCCGGTCGACCCGATGTACATCGCCGGGCGCTTGCGGACAGCCTCCAGCCCTTCGAGGACTTTGATTTTGTCCGCGCCGTAGTCATCCGCGCCTGATCCTCCGGCGCCATTGCTGCCGTTGCCCGACGCAGGCGTCACGCGACCGACAGCCTGTTCCGTTCCGTCGGCTGGCAGCTGATCGTTCTTTTCTGGTTCGAATTCAGACATGTATTCGGATGGGATCTCAGACGCGCATCGGCATGATCACGTAGGTGTAGGTGTAGCCTTCCGCGCCGATTGGCGACATGACGGCCTGGCTCATTTCGTCCTTGAACTCGAGCGCCACCGAGTCGGTCTCGACCGCGCCCAGGAAGTCGATCACATATTGCGCGTTGAAGCAGATCGTCACCGGCGCGGCGTTGTAGTCGACGATGAGGACTTCCTTCGCTTCGCCGAACTCAGGGCTGCTGGAGGCAATCTCGACCTTGCCCTTCTCAATCTGGAACTTGACGGCGCGCGAACGCTCGTTCGAGAGCAGTGCCACACGACGTACGGCGCTCGTGAGGCGGTCACGGTCGAACTCCACGCGCTTGTCGTTGCTCTTCGGGATGACCCTCTCGAACGCTGGAAACTGGCCGTCGATCATCCGCGAGATGAGCAGCCGGCCGCCGATGTCGAAGAACAGGTGGTTCTCACCGTGCTCATACTGAATGTCGCCTTCGCCCTCCCCCAGCAGGCGACCGAGCTCCAGCAGCGTCTTGCGTGGGAGGATGACCCGTTCCTCGTCGTTTATTGGCGGCTCGCCTTTCTTACCGTCCGTTTTCTCGCGAGGCACGGTGATGAGCGCCAGGCGGTGGCCATCGGTGGACACGAGCGTCATCGACTCGGGACGGAGAATGAAGAGCGCGCCGTTCAGGAAGTAGCGGGTGTCCTCGCCAGTGATGGCGAACTGCGTCTTCGACACCATCTGCTTGACGACATCGCGCGACAGCTTTGCGCTGAAGTTGCCGCTCGATTCGGGCAACGAGGGAAAATCCTCGCGCGGCAGCGTCTGCATCCGCGAATCGAATCGATCGGCGGCGACTCTGACGCCGTTCTTGTCTTCTTCGATCCGCACGTCCGTTTCGGGAAGCGCCTTGATGATCTCGTAGAGCTTCTTGGCTGGAAGCGTCAGCGATCCACTCTTCGTGACCGACGCACTGCACCGACTGCGCAAACCGACTTCGAGGTCGGTGGCAAGAAGCCGGACTTCGTCGCCCTTGGCTTCGAGCAGCACGTTCGCGAGGATCGGGATCGTGTTCTTTCGCTCGACGATGCCCTGGAACAGTTGCAGTTCGCGCAACAGATCGGTCTTACGGACGACCAATTCCATGTGGTAGTGACCTCGCGGGAAAGCGCCGGGCCGGCGCGTAGATCTCTTTACTGAAGAGGAGATCAAAGAACAAAGAATTATAACAGGAAGAAGGTCCTGTTGAAAACATTAAAAGCGGCTATTACTCCTTTCCTATCCAGTGTTTAGGCTGTGGACGCGGCTATTGAGCAGCGGCGGGTTTTCGAGCGGGTCCGTGCCCGGGTCATCGGCGTCGCAACGGCGTCCACACTCCCTCATCAGACCGTCCACCGGGCGGGCTGTGGAAAACGTCAGAACCGCATCGGAGTGCTAACGAAAGGACTCCATCAGGTTGTTGATGTGGCTGTTGAAATCCGCATCGGTCTTACGCAGGTCTTCGATCTTCCGGATGGAGTGAATCACCGTTGAATGGTGCTTCCCGCCGAAGCTCCGGCCGATCTCGGGAAGTGAAGCGCTCGTCAGCGATTTACAGAGATACATCGCCACCTGGCGGGGCAGCGCCACCGACTTGGAGTTGTTGCGCGATTTCAGCTCTGCGAGCTTCAACTGGTAGTACTCCGACACGTACTTCTGGATAATCTCGATCGTGATGGCTCGATCGTCGTGCTGAAGGACGTTGCGCAAGACATCCTGCGCGAGCCCGAGCGAGATTTCGCGGCCCGTGAGCGAGGCATAGGCGATCAGCCGGATGAGCGATCCCTCGAGCTCGCGGATGTTCGATTTGATCTTGCCCGCGATGTAGATCGCGACATTGTCGGGAAGCGGGATTCCCTCGGTTTCGGCCTTTTTCCTCAGAATTGCGACCTTGGTCTCGAGATCAGGCGCCTGTATGTCCGCGATGAGACCCCACTCGAAACGCGATCGCAGCCGCTCTTCGAGTGACGGGATTTCGTGCGGCGGGCAGTCGCTGCTGATGACGATTTGTTTTTGCGAATCGTAGAGCGCGTTGAAGGTGTGAAAGAACTCGTTCTGTGTGCCTTCTTTTCCGGCGATGAACTGGATGTCGTCGACGAGCAGCACATCGACGCTCCGATAGCGCTCGCGGAAATCGAGGATCCGGTCGTACCTGACCGCATTGATCATCTCGTTCATGAATCGCTCCGACGAGATGTAGGTGAGCTTGAGGCTTTTCAAATGCGTGAGCACGTAGTGTCCGATCGCGTGCATCAGGTGCGTCTTGCCAAGCCCCACGCCGCCGTAGATGAACAGCGGATTGTAGGACCGCGATGGCGCTTCGGCGACCGCACGGCATGCGGCATGCGCAAACTGGTTCGACGGTCCGACGATGAAGGCGTCGAAGGAATAGCGAGGCGCGAGGCTGCCGGGTGGTCCGGCGATGATTTCCTCGGGTGCGGATTCGTGCGAGGAGATCGAACTGGCAGCCGCGGGAACCGTTGTCCGGTCGGCCTGACCATCCTCGGTCACGAACGCCACCACGCACCCCTGTCGATTGACTTCGGTGAGCGCTTCGGTGAGCACGACCGAGTAGTGCTTGTTCAACCAGTTGCTGAAGAGCGCGTTCGGCACTCGAACACGGAGGAGATGACCATCGTCGGCGACAAACGATGTCGGCTTGAACCAGGTCGAATAGATGTGCTGGTTGACTTTGGTTTCGATGCGGCCAAGGACCAGGTCCCAAATATTGCCAGTCATGTTCGCGCGCCTGTGCTTGCCACTGCGGACCCCTGCTAAACGGCCGTCTGCGCCACTTTCGCCCCTCGGAGACCTTGTCGTTACCGGCTGTTTACGCGACGAAGCCGGCTAGAACCCCGAAAAAGGCCATTCCCAGGCCTTTCGCCTCATGGAAAGCCGTGTCACTACGCCCTCGGGGCGGAGAGCCGGGCGAAAACCCGTGGCTTTTCCACATTTTTTTCCACAGTTGTGGAAAACTTCGGGGGGAGACCCTACGGTGCCGCAGGGGAGGCGACTGTAGCACACGATTTCAACCCTGACAAAGCCATCTGTTGTCGCGCCCGCCGCTTGATTGACACTCGCTGTTGCGGTTGGCTATTATTTAAGTTTCTTCGCCTTCATTCGTCCGTTGCAGGGGATCTGACAATCATGAAGCGTACGTTCCAGCCGAACCGCCAGCGCAGGGCGCGCACCCATGGGTTTCTCGTGCGCATGAGCACCAAGAATGGGCGCCTGGTCCTGAAGCGCCGCCGGGCCAAGGGACGCAAGCGCCTCACGGTTTCCTCGTCCTAAGCCTCGTCTTTTCCAGATCGCACGCACGTGAGTCTTTCCCACGTGAGTCCCGGCTCGGACGTGGCGCGTCTGCCCTTCGACAAGGGCCGGCGGCTCAGGCGGCGTGCGGAGTTCCAGAAGGTCTTTGACGGCGGCCAGCGGGTTCGAGGCCGATTCCTCACACTGCTCGTCGCCGCCGGTCAGGGGACCTCGACGCGGCTGGGGATAGTCGCGTCGAGGAAGTTGGGCGACTCTGTCAGAAGGAATCGCGCTAAACGACTGATTCGAGAGATATTCAGGCACGTTCATCAGCCGGGTGGCGGCACGGGTGTCGATATCGTGGTCATCCCGCGCGTTGAACTGTTCGGTGCCGCTTACGCGAGCCTCGAGGAAGATTACCGAGGCGTCTTCGCGCGCGCTATCGCTCGTCTAAGAAAAGCATGAATGCTCCTCCGGTGTCGGAGACGCGCCTTTCACCCGGCCAGCGTGTCATGCTGGCGCTGCTGTCAGGCTATAAAATCCTTTTATCTCAGTTATTTGCAGGGTCCTGCCGATTCGTTCCCTCGTGCTCCGCGTATGCCAGGGAGGCCGTGATCGAGCACGGCGCGCTCAGAGGGGCGTGGCTCGCCACGCGTCGGCTGGCGCGGTGTCATCCGGCAGGCGCCTACGGCGTCGACCCGGTTCCGCCTCGCTCACAACGTACATCTATTTGATAAATAAACATTTATCTAATCTCGAGCAGCACATAACCAGACCATCCCAGTGACTTGATGCAGAAACAGTTTCTCCTAGCGATAGTTCTGAGTTTCCTCGTGATTTATGGCTGGCAGGCGCTCTTTCCGCCGCCCCGTAAGGCACCACCAGCTCAGCAGCAGCAATCAGCGACCGCTCCGTCCGTCACCCCGACATCCGGCGCGCCCGCTGGCGCCGCTGTTGCTGGCACGAGCGCTCCCGCGGTCGAGTCAGGCTCAACGCCAATCGTATCGGCTGCGACTGAGCAAGACATCGTCGTCGAGGGGCCTGCGATCACGGCAATCATCAGCAACCGAGGGGCGGTGCTGAAGAGCTGGCGGCTGAAGAACTACCGCGATGCAGCCGGCGCGCCGCTCGAACTCGTGCCTCAGGTCGTCCCCGACGCTCCGAAACCATTCACCCTGGATGTTGACGATGCCGCGACGTCGGCAACGTTGCGGAACGCGCTCTACAAACCCGACGCTGACAGCGTGACGATAGGCGCTGAATCGAAGACACTGGCGTTCGAGTATCGCGATGCGGCCGGACTGGTGTCGCGGAAGGAATTCACGTTCACGCCGGCGCATCCCTACATGCTCCGGTTTGTGGCCAACGTCGGCCGGAATGGGACCGCCCAGAACTTCGGCGTCAACTGGGGACCCGCGCTCGGCACGGGTGTGGTCGCGCGGGGAATGAACTACGCGCCCTCGTCGCAGCCGATCTTCTACAGAGACCGAAAAGTCACGCGCGTCGCCATCAAGGACATCGAAAAGCACCGTCAGGAGCAGGGCGTCTTTGGCTTTCTTGGCGTGGACGATCACTATTTCCTGAGTGCGATGCTGCCGCCGACAGAACAGCTTCAAGTGAGCTACAGCCCGGTCGTGCTTCCCGTGCCGGGACAGGATCGCCCGCTCCAGTTCATCTCGTGGAGCGTGAGGTCCCCTGCGGGCCCGCAGGCCGCGGCGGACTTCTTCTTCGGGCCGAAAGACCTGGACGTGCTCCAGAGCATCAAGCCCGATCTCGTGCGCGCGATCGACTTCGGCATGTTCGACTGGCTGGTGGTGCCGCTCCTGCGGGCGCTCAAGTGGGTCAACAGCTACGTCGGCAACTACGGCTGGTCGATCATTGTGCTCACGATCATCATCAACCTGGTGATGTTCCCGCTCAAGCACAAGAGCATCGTCTCGATGCGCAAGATGCAGGAGCTTCAGCCTGAGATGAAGGCGATTCAGGATCGCTATGCGAAGCTGAAGATGACCGACCCCGGGCGCCAGAAGATGAACGAAGAGGTCATGGCGCTTTACAAGCGGAACGGCACCAATCCCGCCTCCGGCTGCGTGCCCATGCTGCTGACGCTGCCGGTGCTCGTCGCGTTCTACGCAATGCTGGCGGTGGCGATCGAGCTTCGGGGTGCGCCGTTCATGGGCTGGATCAAGGATCTGTCGGCGCACGATCCCTATTTCGTGACGCCCGTGCTGATGGGCATCACGATGTTCGTCCAGCAGAGGATGACGCCAGCGGTGGCCGATCCAGTGCAGGCCAAGATGATGATGTTCATGCCGCTGATGTTCACCGGCATGCTGATGTGGGCGCCGAGCGGCCTGGTGCTGTACTGGACCGCGAGCAATCTCTGGGCGATCGGACAGCAGACCTTGACCAATCGGCTCATCGGCCCGCCGCCGCCGCACAATGTGCGGCCGCCGGCGGAGCGACAAATCAAGAACGCCGGGGCCGGCAAGTCGCCGCTGGCGAAGGAGCGGAAGTAATGGATCTGCACGGCCAGGTGCGAGATTTTCTCGAACGGACGCTCGGCGCCATGGGAGTACCGCTCGAGATTGCCATCGAGGACACTGCTGACAGCGTCCGCCTCGATCTGTCCGGCGCGGGCGGAGAGGTGCTGCTGCAGCGCCGCGGCGAAACGCTCGACGCGCTCCAGCAGATCGTGAACACCGCCTTCCGACGCGAGCTCGATGGCGATCGATCGTTCGTGCTCGATTGCCTCGGTTACCGCCGGGGCAAGGACGCCGAGCTGCAGCAGATGGCGCGCTTCAGCATGGAGAAGGCGAAGACCTCTGGAGTAGCCCAGGAAATCGGCCCGCTGAATCCCTACGCCCGGCGCCTGGTTCACATCACGGTGGCCGAAGATCCGCAGTTGACGTCGGAGAGCATCGGCGACGCGTTCCTGAAGACGGTCATCATTTCGCTGCGGCGCTGAGCCGCCTTCGCCAAGGCTTCGGCGGCCAGGGCGCAAGATGGTGAAGCTGCCGTTGAGCAGTGAGTCATGTTCAGCGTCGACGACACGATTGTCGCCATCGCGACGCCGAGTGGACGAGGCGGTATCGGAGTCGTGCGGGTCAGTGGTCCTCAGTCGACAGCGATCGCCGCCGCGCTGACCCGGCACCGTGCCGCCCTCGAGCCGAGGCGTGCGACCTTCGCCCGACTCAGGGCCGCCAGGGGCACGGCCGACCAGGTGATCCTCACCTTCTTTCCCGGGCCTCACTCCTACACCGGTGAAGATGTCGTCGAGATCAGCGGGCACGGGAGCCCGGTCCTCCTGCGCGCGATCGTCGAATCGGCGATGGAGGAGGGCGCGCGCCTGGCTGAGCCCGGCGAGTTCACGCTCCGGGCCTTTCTGCACGAGCGCATCGACCTGGTGCAGGCGGAAGCCGTACGCGATCTCGTCGATGCGGTGACGCCCCTGCAGGCGCGCGCGGCCTACGATCAGCTCGAAGGAACGCTGACGGCCGAGATCGCCCGCATCGACGGCATGCTCTTCGACCTGTCGGTTCGTCTGGAAGCGTCGCTCGATTTTCCGGACGAGGGGTACCACTTCGTCGAGTCAGGCGACGCGGCACGCGAGATAGCGGGCATCCTGAGGCAGGTGGATGCGCTAGTCGGCGCGGCGTCGCGAGGACGGCTCATTCGTGAAGGGCTGCACGTGGTGCTCGCGGGCCGGCCCAACGCGGGAAAATCGAGTCTGTTCAACTGCCTGGCGGGCGAGGGTCGAGCGATCGTGACCGCCACGCCTGGGACGACGCGCGACTTGGTGACCGAAACGGTGGACGTCGACGGCATTCCGATGACCGTCGTCGATACTGCCGGTGTCCATGCTGGCGCGGTCGATCCCGTGGAGGTCGAAGGCATCGCCAGGGCGGTGGCGGTCCGCGACGTCGCCCACGTGGTCGTGGTCGTCCTCGATCGATCCCGATCGCTTGATGCCGACGACCGTGCGCTGCTCGATGCGACAGCCGATCGGCGCCGCGTGGTGGTCGCCAGCAAAGCGGACCTGGCGGCGGCGTGGGATGCCGGCGCGCTGAACGGCGCCGCGGCCGTCGTCGCATCTGCCACAACGGGTGAGGGAATCGATCGCTTGCGGGCGGCGCTGGTGGAGGCAGCCGCGGGTGAACCCACGCGCGACCTGCCGGCGATGACCAACGTGCGTCACGTGGAGCTGGTGGCTGGCGCGCGCGCAGCGCTCGAACGCGCGGAAGCGGCCGCCGCCGCGGGGACGCCCGAGGAGTTCGTGCTGGCAGATCTCAACGAGGCGAGACGGCGCTTCGAGGAAGTTACCGGCGTGCGCACGCCGGACGACGTGCTGCACGAAATCTTCGCGAAGTTCTGTATCGGGAAGTAGGCTCGGGGCTCGGGCTCAAGGCTCAGGGCTCAGGGCTCAGGGCTGCTCAGGGCTCAAGGAAGAGCCTTCAGATCCTAGTCGCGCGATTGCGGTTGAGATTGAGATCAGCATGTTTTTTCCCGAGCCCCGAGCCCCGAGCCATAGTCTGTAACAACAAGTAGTTTGTATTACAAATGACTGTCCCCATTCCAGACTTCGACGTGATCGTCATCGGCGCCGGCCATGCGGGGGTCGAGGCGGCGTGGGCCGCGGCGCGCATGGGCCGGAGCGTGGCGATCTGCACATTGTCGGAGGCGACGGTCGCGCACATGCCCTGCAACCCGGCGGTTGGCGGCACGGCGAAGGGTCACCTCGTGCGCGAGAT
The DNA here is from genome assembly GCA_963776315.1 of uncultured Acidobacteriota bacterium. GTDB lineage: Bacteria > Acidobacteriota > Vicinamibacteria > Vicinamibacterales > 2-12-FULL-66-21 > DATBJJ01. The sequence continues at coordinate 755,816 of CAVZMJ010000009.1, read as the reverse complement.
CGACGCGCTCGGCGGCCTGATGGGGACAGCGATCGACGCGACGGGCATCCAGTTCAAGCTGCTCAATCGGAGTCGCGGTCCGGCGGTGTGGTCGCCGCGCGCCCAGGCCGACAAGCGGCGCTACAGCGAGTGGGTGCGCGGCGCACTCCGCGAGGAGCCGAACATCTCGTGGATTGTGGGCCGCGCGGGGAGGATCCTGATCGAGAGCGGCGTGGTCGCCGGCCTCGCGCTCGAGAGCGGCGAGCAGTACCGCTGCCGCGCGCTTGTCGTGACGACGGGAACGTTCCTCAACGGGTTGGTGCACGTGGGGCGCGATCAGCGGCCGTCGGGCCGCGCCGGCGAGCCGCCATCGCGCGACCTGGCGGAGTCAATCAAGGCGATCGGATTCCGGTGGGGGCGCCTCAAGACAGGCACGCCGCCGAGGCTCGACCGACGGAGCATCGACTTCTCGGTGTTCACGCCCGAACGTGGCGACGATCCACCGGTGCCGTTCTCGTTTGCGACCGAGCGGATCACTCGCGATCAGATTGACTGTCACCTGCTGCACACGACCGCACGCGTGCACGATCTGGTGCGGCAGCACATCGGCGAGTCGCCGCTCTTCAACGGCCAGATCAGCGGCATCGGGCCGCGGTACTGCCCGTCGCTCGAGGACAAGGTCATGCGCTTCGCGCACCGGGAGCGGCATCAGTTGTTTCTCGAGCCCGAAGGGCTCGACGTCGACGAGATCTACATCAACGGGTACTCGATGAGTCTGCCCGCGGAGGTGCAGGAGGAACTCGTGCACGCGCTTCCTGGGCTCGAGGCAGCCGTGGTGATGCGACCAGGCTATGCGGTCGAGTACGATTTCGTTCAACCGACCGAATTGACAATCAGCCTTGAGGCAAAACGGCTGGGCGGCTTGTTCCTCGCGGGTCAGATCAATGGGACTTCAGGCTACGAAGAAGCAGCAGCACAGGGGCTGGTGGCAGGAATCAACGCGGCTCTGGCCGCGACCGGCGACACCCCGTTCGCCCTCGGCCGCGACAGCAGCTACATCGGCACCATGATCGACGACCTGACAACGAAAGGATGCCTGGAGCCATATCGCATGTTCACGTCGCGGGCGGAACATCGGCTCCTGCTCCGAATCGACAATGCGGACCTTCGCCTGACGCCTGCGGGTCGCGCGATCGGTCTTGTTCGTGATGAGCGTTGGGAGCGCTATTGCCGCCGCCGCGACCGGTTCGAGCGAAATCGAGCGACGATTCAGGGTTCGAGCGTGACGATCTCGACCGGGGAGCGCATTCCCGCGTCGCGCGCGCTCAAACAGCCCGACGTGCGGCTGGGGGCGCTGGTCACGTCGGGCCAACTCGCGCTCGACGTGGATGAGTCGTGTCGAGACATCGATCTCGCGAGCGCCGAGACGTCATTCAAGTACGAGGGCTACTTGAAACGCCAGGAGCAGTCGGTCGATCGTCAGCGGCGCCAGGAAAGACGACAGATTCCCATGGGATTCGCGTTCTCAGGCATCCCTGGGCTCTCACGTGAGATGGTTGAGCGCCTCTCCACCGTGCGTCCTGGGACGCTCGGTCAGGCGTTGCGCATCCCTGGCGTCACACCGGCAGCCGTTGCGGTGATTGCGGCGTATCTGGATCGCCCGCGCAGCGGTGCCACAGCGCAGTGACATTTGATAGGCTTCACTCGTGCGCCCGAACGACGTCCGAAGCCGCCTCGTCCGCCGCGCTGCCAGGAACAATATCTTCATCGCCGATCCGCTCGCGGATGGTCTGGCGGCGTACTACGAGCTGCTGGCGCGTTGGAATCGGAAGATCAACCTGACATCGCTCGAGAACCTGGACGAGGCCGTCGATCGGCTGCTGCTCGAGCCGCTCGTCGCCTCGCGGTTCCTGCCGGCTACTGCCGGCCTCCTGATGGACGTCGGATCTGGTGGGGGATCCCCGGCAATCCCATTCAAGCTGGCGGTCCCCCGTCTCAAACTGACAATGGTGGAGGCCAAGGCGAGGAAGTCCGCTTTTCTGAGAGAAGCCATCCGTCATCTCGGCCTCGAGGGCACCCAGGTGGAAACGGCGCGGTATGAGGAGCTCCTCGCCAGGCCTGAACTACACGAAGCTCACGATGTGGTCTCTGTCAGGGCTGTCCGAACTGAGGCACGGGTACTCACGACGCTTCAGGCGTTCCTTTCGCCCGGCGGAATCATCATGCTGTTCCGGGGGCCCAGCGGACCACCAGTTCCTGTTTCGCTTGTTCCGCCACTTGAATGGACGGCGACGTATCCGCTGGTCGAGTCGCTGCAGAGCAGGCTCACTATCCTGACGAAGCGTCAGATTCGCTAATATTCGACCGGTGAGGCCGTCGGGTGTTCCACGTGGAACATCCGCTCAGATTGACCACAAGCGAGCCACGCCGTATCATCAGGTGCTGAAACCGCCACAAGATATTACATATTGGTCATATGCCATAAATGACTGCCAGGATAATCACCGTCACCAACCAGAAGGGCGGTGTCGGCAAAACGACTACCGCCATCAACCTGGCTGCGGCCCTGGCGATCGCCGAACAACGCGTGCTCCTCGTCGACCTCGACCCGCAGGCCAACCTCACGAGCGGCCTCGGCCTGAAGGGCCAGACCACCGTCCACCATCTACGACGCGCTGACCTCCGAGTCGCCGCGACGTCGAGGCGCCGATCGTTCCGACGTGCATCAAGAACCTGTCGCTCATCCCCGCCGACCGCCAGCTCACCGGCGCCGAAGTCGAGCTCGTCTCGCTCCCGAACCGCGAGCGCCGACTGCAGCACCTGCTCGCGCCGCATCCGCGACGACGTTCGACGTCATCTTCATCGACACGCCGCCCTCGCTCGGCCTCCTCACGCTCAACGCGCTCGTCGCCGCCGACGCCGTCCTGATTCCCCTCACCTGCGAGTACTTCGCGCTCGAGGGCCTCGCCGATCTCGTCGCCACGCTCCGCCGCGTTCGCGGCACGCTCAATCCGTCGCTCGACATCGCCGGCGTCCTCCTGACGATGTACGACGAACGCACCAATCTCGGTCAGCAGGTCGCGAAGAGACATACGCGAATTCTTCCAGGACCGCGTCTACCAGAACGTCATCCCGCGAAACATCCGGCTCGGTGAAGCGCCGAGTCACGGCGTGCCGGCGATCCTCTACGACGTCAAGTCGCGCGGCGCGACTGCCTACGTTGCCCTTGCCCGCGAGTTCCTCGCGCGCGTGCCCTCGGGCCCGCCGCCGGCGTACACGGAGCCTCACCATGGTTGAAAAACGTCCTGCGCTCGGCCGTGGCCTGAGCGCGCTCATTCCTGACGCGCCCGCCAACCCGCAGACCTCCGCGCGTCCGCTCGAGGTCGATACCGATCTCCTCACGCCGAATCGTTTCCAGCCGCGCACGACCATGGACGACGGCCGCATCGAGGAGCTCGCGCGATCGATTCGATCGAACGGCATCATTCAGCCGATCGTCGTCCGCAAGGCCGACACCGGCTACGAGATCGTCGCCGGCGAGCGCCGCTGGCGCGCCTCGCAGCGCGCCGGCCTCCTCAAAGTCCCGATCGTCGTCCGCGACATTCCCGACGATCGGCTGCTCGCCGCCGCGCTCATCGAGAATCTCCAGCGCGAAGACCTCAACCCGATGGAAGAAGCGCACGCGTATCGCCGACTTGCAGACGAGTTCCACCTGACGCAGGAGCAGATCGCCGACGCCGTCGGCAAGGATCGTTCGTCGGTCGCCAACGTGATCCGCCTGTTGAGGCTACCGCACGAAGTGCGCGAGAACGTGGCGTCCGGCGCGATCGCCATGGGCCACGCCCGCGCGCTGCTGAGTCTGCCCGACGAGGCCTCGCAGCTTCGCTGGGGTCGGGAGGTCGTCTCGAAACAGCTGTCGGTCCGCGAAACCGAGGTGCTCGTCAAGAAAGCGCTGGTGCCCGAGGCGACGCCGCGAGGCACCGCAGAAAGACGTGCATACTCGAGCCGCCGAAGACCGTCTTCGCTTCGCGCTCGGCACACCGGTCCGCATCGTGCGCAAGGCAAAAGGGGGAAGGATCGAAGTCGACTTCACATCGGAAGAAGAGCTTCAGCGGCTCTACGAGCAGATGGTGGATAAACGATAAGACTGGTTCAGGGTTCAGGGTTCAAGGTTCAGCGTTCAGGGTTCGCCGCAATCGCTTCGACAACGCTCACTGGCCCGCGGTCCGAGACCGAATCCTTGAACCACGAACGCTGAACCTTGAACCCTGAACCCTGAACCTAACCCTGAACCACAAACGACCAATGAAAAAACTGACCGACTATTCCTCCTGCGCGGGTTGAGCCAGCAAGCTCGCGGCTGGCGAGCTCGCCCAGGTTCTGGGTGATTTGCACGCGCCGAACGACCCACGGGTCCTGATCGACTATCGGACTTCGGACGATGCCGGTGTGTACAGGCTCGACGACGAGCGGTCGCTCGTCCAGACCGTCGACTTCTTCACGCCCATCGTCGACGATCCGTTCGTCTACGGGCAGATCGCCGCGGCCAATGCGATGAGCGACGTGTACGCGATGGGAGGGCGTCCGCTCACTGCCCTCGCCATCGCGGCGTTTCCGAAAGACGCCGACCGATCCGTTCTCGCGACCATCTTCAAGGGCGGCCTCGACAAACTGACGGAGGCCGGCGTGGCGCTCCTCGGCGGTCACACCGTCCAGGACACCGAGATCAAGTTCGGCTACGCCGTCACGGGCGAGGTGCTGACGGCGAGGGTCTGGTCGAATGCCGGCGCGCGGCCCGGCGACGTGCTCCTCCTGACAAAGGCGCTCGGGACCGGCATCATCTCCACCGCCCTCAAGTTCGAACGGGCACCCGCGGCGGCGATAGCGGCGGCGATCCAATCGATGACAACGCTGAACCGCGTGGCGGCCGAAGCGCTGCAGGGGCTCCCTCCGGATGCCGTGCACGCGTGCACCGACGTCACCGGTTTTGGCCTGATCGGCCACGCATCGGAAATAGCAGCCGCCAGCCACTGCACGCTCGAGGTCGAAGCCGCGGCGATTCCACTGCTGCCCGGCGTCAGAGCCCTGGTCCATGGCAACATGCCGGGCGGCGGCCGGACCAACGCGGAGCACTTTGCCCCTGGTGCCCGCATCTCTCCGAATATCGATCCCGAGCTGGTGCAGGTGTTCTTCGACCCCCAGACCTCCGGCGGGTTGCTGGTCGCGCTCCACCCCGACCATGCCGGGGAGGCTGCCAACGCCCTGCACGCCGCCGGGGTTCCAGCCGATCGAATTGGCCAGGTACTCCCACCGACGGGCGCTCGCGTGACGGTCCGTTAGTCCTGGCTCTCGGCTCTAGGCTTTAGGCTCTAGGCTCTAGGCAAAGCATTCTGTCCTAATCTGAGATCGGTATGATCTCGCCTGAGCCCTGAGCCGCCTAAAGCCCAGAGCCTAAAGCCAAGAGCCGCGCCCAAGGGCGCTCCGTCTTGGCAGTTCAGCCGTTAAAATGGTATAAATTGATGTTTTGCGTCGTGGCGTTTATCCACGACGGGAGCGTCTCTTTGGTCTGGGGAGCGTGCGTGATCCCGAATTTGTCCGTCACCCTGCGAGCGCAAGCTCTTGCGACGCGCCTCCTGACCCCCACGGTTTCCACGCGTTCCTGATTACTCATCGATGATGATGCAGCATCCAGCCACGCCAATCCGCCGTCGACCGTCGGGCGTGCACGAGGCCGACCGATGACGAGTCGAGGCGCCGCCACCCGCTATGCCCGTGCGCTCTTTGACGTCACGCTGGCAGAGAAAAAGGATTTGCTGCAGACGCAGCAGGACCTGAGCGGGTTCGCACAGCTGGTTGCGGGCAACGAGTCGTTGCAGCGGGTGTTGACCAACCCCGCCATCCCCGCCGCACGCAAGCGCGGCGTCGTCGAACAGTTGATTGCGCGGGCCGGTTCGTTCCAGCCGGCCGTCGCCAAGCTGCTGCTCATGCTGGCCGAGCGCGACCGTCTGGTGATCCTGCCAGAGCTCGCGCACGCGTTCGACACGCGGTTGCTGGAGTACCAGAACGTTGTCAGGGCCCAGGTCGTGACGACGGTGGCGCTGCCAGCCGATCGTGTGACGGCGCTGACCGCCGGGCTCGAGCGCGCGACTGGCCGCAGCGTGCGGATCGAGACCCGCGTCGATGATCGGATCATCGGCGGCGCGGTGGTGCGTCTCGGGAGCACGGTCTACGACGGCAGCATCACGCGGCAGCTCGAACGGATGAGGCAAACGCTGGTGGGTACGACGGAATAGCGCTGGAGAAGCGCCTGCGGCCCGAGCGCGGCGCGACCAGCCTGCGCTAAAGCTACGGCGGTCCGCCGAAGCCTTGGCGAAGGCGGAAGTCGCCGCGCGAGAGCGAGCGGGGGTGCCCGCCTTCGCTGCGAGGATATCGGGCAGCTACGGCGAGGTCTCGCCGTAGCGCGCATGGGTAAAGAGGCGCGCGGAGGCGGAGGGCCCCGCGAGCGTTGAGAAATGCAGACATGAGGCTCGTCGAAGCAACTGCCAGCTAACACTATGGACATCAAAGCCGAAGAAATCTCCAGAATCATCCGCGACCAGATCGGCAGCTACGCTGTCGACGTCGACGTCGCCGAAGTCGGCACGATCGTGTCGGTGGGCGACGGCATTGCCCGCGTGCACGGCGTCGAAAAGACGATGGCCGGGGAGATGCTCGAGTTTCCCGCACGGCGTCTACGGGATTGCCTTGAACCTCGAAGAGGAGAGCGTCGGCGCGGTGCTCCTGGGCGACTACAAGGAAATCAAGGAAGGCGACACGGTCAAGCGGACCAACCGGATCATCTCGGTGCCGGTCGGCGAAGAGCTGGTGGGCCGCGTGGTGAACGCGCTCGGCCAGCCGATCGACGGCAAGGGCCCGATTGCGTCGAAGCAAGTTCAGCGAGATCGAGCGCCTTGCGCCCGGCGTCGTCGACCGCAGCCCGGTCAAGGAGCCGATGCAGACCGGCCTCAAGGCGATCGACGCGATGGTGCCGATCGGCCGCGGCCAGCGCGAGTTGATCATCGGTGACCGGCAGACGGGGAAGACCGCCGTCGCCGTCGACGCGATCATCAACCAGAAGGGCCAGGACGTCATCTGCATCTACAGCGCGATCGGGCAGAAGCAGTCGACGATCGCGCAGGTCGTGCGCACGCTCGAGGACGCCGGGGCGATGGAGTACACGATCGTCGTTGCGGCCGGTGCCTCGGATCCCGCGCCGCTCCTCTACATCAGCCCGTATTCCGCGTGCACGATGGGCGAGTTCTTCCGCGACAGCGGACGGCATGCGCTCCTCATCTACGACGATCTCTCCAAGCACGCGCAGGCGTATCGCGAAATCTCGCTGCTCCTTCGCCGCCCGCCGGGCCGTGAAGCGTATCCCGGCGACGTCTTCTATCTGCACTCGCGGCTGCTCGAGCGCGCGGCGAAGCTGCGGAAGGAGCTCGGCGGCGGCTCGCTGACGGCGCTGCCGATCATCGAAACCCAGGCCGGCGATCTTTCGGCGTACATTCCGACCAACGTCATTTCGATCACCGACGGGCAGATCTTCCTCGAGTCGGATCTGTTCCACCAGGGCGTCCGCCCGGCCATCAACGTCGGCAACTCGGTGTCGCGCGTCGGCGGCTCGGCGCAGGTCAAGGCCATGCGCCAGGTTGCAGGCTCGCTGCGGCTGGACCTCGCGCAGTATCGCGAGCTCGCGGCGTTCGCGCAGTTCGGCAGCGACCTCGACAAGCAGACGCTCAGTCAGCTCAATCGCGGCCGGCGCCTGGTCGAAGTGCTGAAGCAGCCGCAGTATCAGCCGCTGGCGGTCGAAAAGCAGGTGGCGATCATCTATGCCGCGGGCAACGGCTACCTCGATGCCGTCGACGTGGAGCACGTGCGCGCCTACGAAACGAGCCTCTACCAGTTCCTCGAGACGAGCCGCCCGCAGGTGCTGACCTCTCTCGCCGAGAAGAAGCAGATAGACGACGACCTGAAGGCGTCGCTCAAGGACGCGTTGACCGAGTTCGGCAAGCAATTCTCTGCCGGACGGAAGGTCGCGGCGGCATAGCGCATGCCCTCATTACTTGACATCCGCCGGCGCGTCCGCGCGGTGAAGTCGACGCAGCAGATCACGAAGGCGATGAAGATGGTCGCCGCGTCGAAGCTGCGCCGCGCGCAAGAGCGGATTCAGCAGGCCAGACCCTACGCGCTCCAGATGCTGCGGGTGTTGAACAGCCTTGCGTCGCGCGTGGACCCGGCGGCGCACCCGCTCCTCGACGAGCGCAGGGAACTGAAGGCGGGCGGCCGCGCGCTGCTCTTCGTGATCACCGCGGACCGCGGGCTCTGCGGCAGCTTCAACACCAACGTCATCAAGTCCTCGTCCTCGTTCATCGTCGAGAACCGGGACCGGGAAGTCGCGCTCGGCCTCGTCGGCCGGCGTGGCCGCGACTACTTCGGGCGCCGCGGGTTCGCGGTCCGCTACGAGCAGGTCAACCTGTTTGCCGCCCTCAAGTTCGCGGACGCGAAAGCGATGGCGCAGGCCGCGATCGAGGCGTTCGTCAAGGGCGAGGTCGACAGCGTCTATCTCGTCTACAACGAGTTCAAGTCCGTGATGCAGCAGCGTGTGGTCGTCGAGCGGCTGCTGCCGATCCCGCGCAACGCGTTCAGCGACGGGGCGTCAGCCGCGACGCCGGTCGTGGAGTACAAGTACGAGCCGGCACCCGACCAGCTGTTCAGGCACCTGATTCCGAACCACGTCGAGGTGCAGATCTATCGGGCGCTCCTCGAATCATCGGCAGCCGAGCACGCCGCGCGGATGACGGCCATGGACGCCGCGACGCGCAACTCGGCCGAGATGATCGATCAGCTGACCTTGTACATGAACAAGGTGCGCCAGGCCGCGATCACAAGGGAGATTATCGAGGTGGTATCAGGCGCCCAAGCGTTGTAGAGGAACAGCGCCTGCGGCTGCGGCCGAGCGCGAATGCGCGAGGACGCGCGAGCGGGGGTGCCCGCCTTCGCTGCGAGCGGTATCGGGCAGCTACGGCGAGGTCTCGCCGTAGCGCGCATGGGTAAAAAAAGGCGCGCGGAGGCGGAGGGCCCCGCGAGCATTGAGTAAAGTGCGGCAGGCGGCCATTACGCGCGAGATCATCGAGGTGGTGTCGGGGGCGCAGGCGTTATAGACGGCGTCAGCGGTCAGTCGAGAGTCACAGTCGAGAGTCTCGGTAGTCATAGTCGCAGGCATTAGAACACAGACAGCAGCGCCTGCGGCCCGAGCGCGGCGCGAAGTCGCCGCGCGAGAGCGCTTGGGGGTGGGGCCCCGCGCGCATTAATAAATGCAGACAGAAGGCACATAGAACATGGCAGTAGCAACAGAAGCAAAAGTCGGCAAGGTCGTTCAGGTCATCGGCCCGGTCGTGGACATCGAGTTCGCGGGCGGTGACCTGCCGGCGATCTACAACGCCGTGCGCATCACCAGCGAAGGCGCGCACTCGATCGACGTCATCTGCGAGGTCGAGCAGCACCTCGGCGAGAACCGCGTGCGCACGGTCGCGATGAAGCCGACCGACGGCATGCAGCGCGGGATGAAGGCGATCGACACGGGTTCGCCGATCACCATGCCGGTGGGTCCCGCGACGCTCGGCCGCGTCATGAACGTGCTCGGCGAGCCTGTCGATTTCCCCGACCGTCCGGTCAACTCCAAGGAGCGCTGGTCGATTCACCGCGCGGCGCCGTCGCTCGAAGATCAGTCGACCGAGCTGCAGATGTTCGAAACCGGCATCAAGGTCATCGACCTGCTCGAGCCGTACCTCCGCGGCGGCAAGATCGGGCTGTTCGGCGGCGCCGGCGTCGGCAAGACCGTCATCATCCAGGAGCTCATCCACAACGTCGCGATGAAGCACGGCGGCGTGTCGGTGTTTGCCGGCGTGGGCGAGCGCACGCGCGAGGGCAACGACCTCTGGCTCGAGTTCCAGGAGAGCGGCGTCATCAACATGGAGGACTTCTCGAAGTCCCGCGCCGCGCTGGTCTACGGCCAGATGACGGAACCGCCGGGTGCGCGCCTCCGCGTGGCGCTGAGCGGCCTGACCGTCGCCGAATACTTCCGCGACGCCGAGAACAAGGACGTGCTCCTGTTCATCGACAACATCTTCCGATTCACGCAGGCGGGATCTCGAAGTCTCGGCGCTCCTCGGGCGCATGCCGTCGGCCGTCGGCTACCAGCCGACGCTCCTGACCGAGATGGGCGAGCTGCAGGAGCGGATCACGTCGACCAAGAAGGGCTCGATCACGTCGGTCCAGGCGATCTACGTCCCTGCCGACGACTACACCGACCCGGCGCCGGCGACGACCTTCGCGCACCTCGACGCGACGACCAATCTCTCACGTGCGATCGTCGAGCTGGGGATTTACCCCGCGGTCGATCCGCTCGCGTCCACCTCGCGCATTCTCGATGCCCGGATTATCGGCGACGAGCACTACAATGTGGCGCGTGCCGTCAAGCAGGTCCTCCAGCGCTATAAGGATCTGCAGGACATCATCGCGATTCTCGGCATCGACGAACTGTCGGAAGAGGACAAGCTGACCGTCGGCCGCGCGCGCCGTATCCAGCGGTTCCTGTCGCAGCCGTTCTTCGTCGCCGAGCAGTTCACCGGGTTCCCTGGGAAGTACGTTCCCATCGCGGACACCGTGAGAAGCTTCCGCGAGATTGTCGACGGCAAGTATGATCACCTGCCGGAGCAGGCGTTCTACATGGTCGGGACGATCGAGGAAGCGGTGGAAAAAGCCGAGAAGATGAAGGGTTAGTCGAGCACACATGGCACTCCCGACCCATCTCGATCTGCAGATCGTCACGCCCGACCGGCTCGTGGTCCGCGAGCAGGTGGACGAGATGCAGATCCCAGGCTCCGAAGGGTATTTCGGCGTCCTGCCGGGACACACGCCGATGCTCGCCGCGCTGGCGGTTGGCGAGATGTGGTACCGCAAGGGGACTGAGAAAACCTACGTCGCGATTGCCTATGGCTTCGCGGAAGTGCTGCCCGAGGGGGTCACGATTCTGGCGCAGCTCGCCGAGCGCGCCGACGAGATTGACGCCGAGCGAGCCCAGGCCGCGGCCACGCGCGCCGAAGAGCGTCTCGCCGGTCCGAGGTCCGATATCGACTACGAACGGGCGCGCATCGCCCTCGCCAAGTCTCTGAGCCGCCTCCAGGTATCGTCCCGCATCGGCGTCAGCCCGCGGACAGGCGCTCTCAAACGGGTGCGGACGCAAGGCTGAAGCCGGCCATGAGCGCCACGCGTCCGCTGTCGTTCAGCTGGGCCGTTACGACGGACAAGGGTCTGCGTCGTACCAGCAACGAAGACAGCCACTGCGAGCGCTCCGACATCGGACTCTTCGTCGTCGCCGACGGGATGGGAGGCCATGTCGCCGGCGAAGTCGCGTCGCGCGAGGCCGTGGACGCCATTCAGGCGTTCATCAACGACACGGCCAGCGCCGACAGGAACCGCACCTGGCCGTTCCCTTTCGAACCGGGCATCAGCCTGGAAGCGAACCGGCTGAAAGCCGCGTTCCGACTCGCCAACCGGAGGATTGCCACGGCGATCGCCGATTCGAGCGACCTGCGCGGCATGGCGACGACGGCGTCCGCGCTCCTGGCCGGCGCCGCGTCGGCGTGCGTCGCGCACGTCGGCGACAGCCGCGTCTACAGGCTCCGCAAAGGTCAGCTCGACCAGCTGACGCACGATCACTCGTGGGTCGAGGAACAGGTGCGCGCCGGCACGATGAGTGCGTCGGCCGCTCGCCAGCACCCGTGGCGCAACGTCGTGACGCGTGCGCTGTCGGGAGGCGAAGATCCCGAGGTCGACGTCACCGAAGTGAAGCCGGCGGCGGGCGATCGGTACCTGCTCTGCTCGGACGGCTTGTTCTCGGTCGTGACGGATCAGCAGATCGCCGAGATTCTCGGCGACACCGGGCGGTCGCTCCAGGAAATCTGCGAAGCCCTCATCGTCGCAGCCAACGCCGGCGGTGGTCCGGATAACATCACCGCGCTCGTGCTCGAGGTCAACGGCCGCGCCGATGGCGGGCCAGGGGTCGATGCTCCATAACCTCGTGCGGCTGACCCGCTATCGCGGCCTCATCCAGAGCCTGGTAGCACGAGAGCTGAAAGCGCGGTACCGGGGCTCGGTCCTCGGGTTCTTCTGGTCCTTCATCAACCCGCTGATGCTCCTTCTGGTGTACTCGTTCGTATTCAAGTACGTCATGACCGCGGCGCACGACGCGCGCGTCGAGCCCTACGCCCTTTTCATGTTCTGCGGCATCCTCCCGTGGACCTGGTTCTCGTCCTCGCTGGCCGAATCGTCCGGAGTGCTGATTTCCGGTGGAAACCTGATCAAGAAAGTCATGTTTCCTGCCGAGATCCTGCCGATCGTGACGGTGCTGGCGAACATGATCCATTTCTTCTTCGGGTTGATCATCCTGGCCGGGTTCCTGGTGTGGTATCAGCGGCCGCTCAATGCTGGCGAGCTCGCGCTCTTCCCCGTGGCGGTCGCCATCCAACTCATCCTCACGCTCGGGTTTGCGCTGCTGCTCTCGGCGCTGACGGTTCACTTCAGGGACATCCGCGACATCCTGTCGAACCTGCTCACGTTCTGGTTCTTCGCCACGCCCATCATCTACCCCTATTTCATCTTCGAAGATCCGGCCAACCCCATGTGGCAGGCGACGCTGCTGAAATTGAACCCATTCACGCACCTCGCCATCTCGTACCAGGAGATCCTCTTCTTTGCCGGCCCCGTCGGGCATTGGAAGCTGCTGCTCCTGCTGGGCGCGATCTCGATCGTGTTCTTCCTGTTCGGCTACTTTGTGTTCGACCGGTTGCGCGACACGTTTGCGGAGGAAGTATGACTGTCAGCTTCCAGCTTCCGGCTTCCAGCTTCCAGCTTCGAGCTCGGAACCGGACTGATGCCGCGAATTGGGTTGTGCGAGGCGCTGCAAGCCGGAAGCTGGAAGCTGAGAGCTGAGAAGCTGGAAGCTGGAAGCTGAGAATGAACGCCATCGAAGTCACCCACGCGTCGAAGGTCTACCGCCGCTACAACCGTCGGCGGCAGTTCGCAACGCTCAAGAGCGCGCTGCTGTCGCGGAGCCTCGTGCGCGATCTGGAGCCGGACGAGACGTTCTCGGCGGTGAGGGACGTGACGTTCACGCTGCCGGCCGGGCGAACGCTTGGCGTCATCGGCAGAAACGGCTCCGGCAAGAGCACGATGCTGAAGCTCGTGGCGGGCATCACGAAGCCGACGACCGGTACCGTGACAGTGCAAGGCCGCATCTCCGCACTCATCGAGCTCGGGGCAGGCTTTCACCCCGAGATCTCCGGCCGCGAGAACGTCTTCATCAACGGCATCATGCTCGGGCTGACGAAAAAGGAAGTCGCACGACGCTTCGACGAGATCGTCGAATTTGCCGAGCTGCAGGACTTCATCGACGCACCGGTGAAGACCTATTCGTCGGGGATGTACATGCGGCTGGGATTCGCCGTGGCGATTCACGTCGACCCGGACGTCCTTCTCGTCGACGAGGTGCTCGCCGTCGGCGACGAAGGCTTCACCCACAAGTGCCTGGACAAGTTCGCCGAGTTCAAGCGGCGCGGCAAGACGATCCTGCTCGTCACGCACTCGCTCGGCCTCGTCGAGCGGTTCTGCGACGAGGCGCTCTGGATGGACGGCGGTTCGATGAAGGCCCTCGGCGATCCCAAGCGCGTCGTCGGCGCCTACGTCACCGACGTGGAGGTGAGCGAGGAACAGCAGCTGGCGGCGAGCGACGCCAGGGCGCAGGAGTCGGCGACGGCGGTTTCACCCGACGAACCGGCCTCGGCGGTGCTGCCCGACAATCCGATCGAGAGTGCGACGGGTCCGTCCGACATGTTCCGGGCCACCGAAGGCCGCTGGGGCTCGCGCGAGATCGAGATTGTGGACGTCAGCCTGACCGGCAGCGACGGCGAGCGCGCTCACGTGTTTCACAGCGGGGAGCGCCTGGACGTCAGGCTGAAGCTGCGCGCGCCCGTGGCGATCGAGGACTTCGTCGTCGGGATCGGGATCTTCAACGCCGAGGGTGTCTGCTGCTACGGGACGAACACCGACATCGAGGAGTTGAAGGCCAAGCGAATCTTCGGCGACGCTGCGGCGGTGTTCTCGATCGAGAGCCTCGATCTCGTGGAAGGGACCTACAAGCTCGACGTGGCCATCCACAAGATCGATGGATACCCGTACGACTATCACCGGTTGCTGCACACGTTCCGGGTGAAGTCCCGCACCAAGGACGTCGGGATCTACCGCCCGAAGCACGCATGGCAGTTCTCGGAGGCGATGACCTTCACGCGCACCGGCGCGCCTGACAAGCCATGAATGTGGAAGGTTCCGGCGAGTCGCGCGTGCTGTCGCGCGAGCAGGCCGTGGCCCTGGTCGCCAGGCTCCGCGCGTCAAAGCAGACAGTCGTCTTCACCAACGGCGTGTTCGACCTGCTGCATCCCGGGCATGTCCGATACCTCGCGGTTGCGAGGTCGCTCGGCGATGCGCTGATTCTCGGCCTCAACGCGGACGCGTCGGTGCGCCGGAACAAGGGTCCCGCCCGGCCGATCACGCCCGAGCGGGAGCGAGCCGAAGTGCTGGCCGCGCTGTCGTCGGTCGACGCCGTCGTGATCTTTGACGAAGACACTCCCGCCGAGATCGTCACAGCCCTCCAGCCGGACGTTCTGGTCAAGGGCGCGGACTGGCCCGCCGATCAAATCGTCGGACGAGACACCGTCGAAGCGCGCGGCGGCCGCGTCGTGCTCGTGCCGGTCGAGCAGGGGCACTCGACGACGACCATCGTCGAGCGTGTGCGTCAGGCTCTGCGCTAAAAGCTGCAGCCTGTCTCGCCGAAGTCTTGTCCAGCTTTCCTACCGCTGCTCTTTGATCGCGGCCTCGATCTGCGAGACGACGGTCGGCGGAATGATCGTCATGTTGTGCTCTTTCCGCGCGTGCGCCTCGGCTTTGGCGAGGACCTCGTCGGCATCCTTCCCGACAATCACAGTGTCGCAGCCCGGCATGAGATCGCCGCACTTCAGAACTTTCGCCATGCAACACCATCCTTCTATTGCTGCCCGCTTCCAGCTTCCAGCCGCCAGCCTCCAGCTCAGGTACTCCGAAGTCGAGTCGCCACGCCTGTGAGTTGCCCTCGCTGGAAGCTGGCAGCTGGGAGCTACGACTTCGAGTCTAGGCCTGGAGGTCGGAGCCGTCAAACGTCAGCTCAGCCACTCCCAAACACGTGGCTTCCGGCTTCCGCCTTCGCCAAGGCTTCCGCCTTCGTGCGAAGCGCTTCGGCGGACCGCCATAGCCTTGGGGAAGGCTGGTCGGCGGCCAGGCCCTCGCCTCTGGGGTAAAATCAAAGGTTCACGCTCCGACGCCGGGCACTACCGTGTCTTCCTATACCTCCAGTTCTCTGACGCTTCGCGCCGTGTTGAAGTTGGCCGCCGGCCGCACTCGCATGGGTGCGCCGGCGCGTGGCGTCGCGGGCTTGACCTCACCGGCCAAGGCGATGTGCGCGGCCGTCGCCGCGTCACGCGCGGCGGCAGTTCTCGTCGTGCCGAACGACGCCGAGGTCGAGCGGATGACCGCCGACGCGCGGTTCTTCTTCGCCGCGCTCGAGGGGTTGTCGGCCGCGGACGTCGAGCGAGCCGTTCTGCCCTTCCCGTCGCACGAGGTCGATCCCTACCGCGGTCTGAAGCCGCACTTCGACATTGCCTCGGCTCGGGCCCGCGCGCTGCACGGTATCGCGTCGGGCGGCGTACGGTTGCTGGTCGCGTCGGCGCCGGCGCTCCTTCCCCGCCTCACGCAGCCGGGGCGGCTCCTGCGCACGGCGGTGACGTTGACGCCTGGTCAGGATATCTCTCCGACCACGCTCGCCGAGCTTTTCGCCGAGGCTGGTTACACGCGGCAGGATCCCGTCGATGAATCCGGCGAGTTCTGTGTCCGCGGCGGCGTCGTGGATTTCTACCCCGCCGATGCGGCCGAGCCCATTCGTCTCGAGTTCGTCGGCGATACGATCGAATCGATCCGTGCGTACGACCCCGCCACTCAGCGATCGAGCGTGGCGCTCGACCAGGCCGCGATCGCACCGCTGCAGGAGCTTCCTGGCGAACAGGAAGACCTGGATCGGACCGCGACCGTGTTCGACTACCTTTCGTCGGTCCACCCCGTCATCTTCGTGTCGGAACCCGACGAGGTGCACGCGCACGGTCGAAAGCTCTGGGAGCAGGTCCAGGCGAGCTACGACGAAGCCGTCGAGAAGGGTCAGCGCGTGCCGCGGCCGGGCGACCTGCTGGTCGACTGGGACACGGCGGGCGCGTGGCTGGAGGGGGCGACAGCGCTCGAGACGCTTGCGCTCACGGACGACAATCCCGGGACGGTTCACATTGGTTGCCAGCCGGCGGTCGAGTTTTCCGGGCGCGTGCAGGACTGGGTCGAGGAGATCCGTCGCGGCCGCGAGCGGGGCGACACGATGGTCCTCGTGGCGCACACGGCCGGCCGCGCCGAGCGGACGATCGAGCTCCTCGCCGATTACGAGATCTACGCCGTGCCGATGGAGGGCGTCGCGGACGCCCATTCGGCGGCCGTCCTGGTCGGCATCGGGCATCTCAGCCGCGGCTTCAGGCTGCCGGAAGCCCAGCTCCAGCTCTGGGCCGAAACCGATGTCTTCGAAGAAGAACGCAAGGTCCACGAGCGCCGGAAGTCGGCGACCCGCACGTTCCTGTCGGACTTCCGCGACCTCAAGGCCGGCGACCTCGTCGTCCACATCGACCACGGCATCGGGCATTTCGTCGGACTCAAGCGCATCGACGTCGGCCTCGAGCCGCAGGAGTTCATGGAGCTTCGCTACGCCGGCGAAGACAAGTTGTTCGTGCCCGTCGAGCGGCTCGACCTCGTGCAGCGCTACACAGGTGCAGCCCGGCCGGCGCTGGATCGCCTGGGCGGCACGACCTGGGAGAAAGCCAAGACGCGCGTCAAGAAGGCCATGCGCGACATGGCCGAAGAGCTGCTCAAGCTCTACGCCGCGCGCAAGGCCGTGCCGGGTCACGCCTTCAGCGCCGACACCCACTGGCAGCAGGAATTCGAGGACGCCTTCGAGTGGGAGCTGACCCCCGATCAGCGCACCGCCATCGCCGACATCAAGGGCGACATGGAGTCGCCCTCGACGATGGATCGGCTGCTGTGCGGGGATGTGGGCTATGGCAAGACCGAAGTGGCCATGCGGGCCGCATTCAAGGCGGCGATGGACGGCAAGCAGGTCGCGTTTCTCGCCCCGACCACGGTGCTCGCGTTCCAGCACGTGAAGACCCTGAAGGATCGCTTCGCTGCGTTTCCGGTCCGCATCGACATGCTCAGCCGGTTCCGTTCGAAAGCGGAACAGAAGGTCACGCTCGACGACCTCGCCGCCGGCAAGGTCGAGATCGTCGTCGGCACCCATCGCCTGCTCTCGAAGGACGTGCAGTTCCGCGATCTGGGTTTGCTCGTGGTCGACGAAGAGCAGCGCTTCGGCGTTGCGCACAAGGAGCGCATCAAGCAGATGCGCAAGAAGGTCGACGTCCTGACGATGACCGCGACGCCGATTCCGCGCACGCTGAACATGTCGCTGGCGGGCATCCGCGACATGTCGATCATCGAGACGCCGCCGCGCGATCGCCTGTCGATCCAGACCAACGTCGTCAAGTTCGATTCGACGGTGATCGCGCGCGCGATCCGCACCGAGATGGAGCGGGGCGGTCAGATCTACTTCGTGAACAACCGGGTCGAGTCGATCTACTCGCTCGGCGACCTCATCACGCGGCTGGTTCCGGAGGCGCGGGTCGGCGTCGGCCACGGCCAGATGGACGAAGAAGATCTCGAGCGCGTCATGGTCGAGTTCGTGGCGCATAAGTACGACGTGCTGCTCGCGACCACCATCATCGAGAACGGCCTCGACATTCCCAACGCCAATACGATCATCGTCAATCGCGCCGATCGCTACGGGTTGTCGCAGCTCTATCAGCTCCGCGGCCGCGTCGGCAGGTCGGATCGCCGCGCCTATGCCTACCTGCTCGTGCCGCCGGAGGATTCTCTGTCGCCCGTCGCGAAGAAGCGACTGGCGGCGATTCGCGAGTTCAGCGACCTCGGGAGCGGGTTCCGCGTCGCTGCGCTCGACCTGGAGATTCGAGGCGCGGGCAACCTGCTCGGCGGCGAGCAGAGCGGGCACATCGAGGCCGTCGGCTTCGACATGTACATGAAGCTCCTCGAGGAGACGATCAGGGAGCTCAAGGGCGAGGAGATCGAGGACGATCTGCGGGCGGCGGTCAACCTGCGCGTCGACCTGCGCGTCGACGAGAGCTACATTCCCGACGTCAACCAGCGGTTGACCGTGTATCGGCGCATGGCCGCGGTTCGCAGCGAGTCGGACCTGGACCGCCACATGGACGAGGTCAGGGACAGATACGGGCCTGCGCCCGACTCGGTCCTGAATCTGGCCGAATACGCCGCGATCCGGCTCATGGCCGACCGGCTCCGAGTCGAATCGCTCGACCGGGACGGTCACTCCGTCGTCCTAAAGTTCAGGCCCGACGCGAAACTGGACCCGGCGTGGCTGCTCCGAGTCATTCAGACGCGCGGGGATGTGGTCCTGCTACCGCCGGCCACGCTCAAGCTGGACCTCAGAGGACCCGAGAAACAGGTTGAAAAGAAGGTTGCCGTTCCACCCCGGTCGGGGCCCCAGCGGCCAAGAAAAGGCGGCGATCCAGTGGCTGGGGGGTCGTGGTGGGCAGCGAGGGCCAAGGGCGGCGAGGTGGCTCCGGGCTTCTCGCGCGACGAGATCCTCCGCCCAGCGAGGGAAGACCCCCGAGCCGAGGGCGGGCTCTTCGTCCGGGTCGGCAGCCTCCTGCGAGAGTTGAGCAGCGGCGGCTCGATCAACTAAAATGTTGTGTTACAGATATTTAGGTGGTTGAGATGACGATGAAGGCGAATATGAAGTTCTCGCGGCCCGTATTCTGGTGTCTGGTCGCCGCCGCCTGTGCGACGCCGGCGACGATCACGCTCGCCGCGGGGCAGGCGTCTTCGCCGCAGATCATAGAGCAGGTGCTGGTCAAGGTGAACGGCGACATCATCACCAAGAGCGAGCTCGAAGAAAAGCAGATCGCCGCCCTGCGCGATCGCAAGATCACTCCCGAAACCCTGAAGAACGACGAGCAATTGAAGAAGGCGATCGCCGAAGTCACGCCGCAGTTGCTGGTCGCCGCCGTCGACGAGCTGCTGGTCATTCAGCTGGGCAAGGAAAAGGGCCTGCACCTGAGCGACGAGCAGTTCAATCGCTGGCTGACGTCGATGCGGAAGGACCAGGGCCTCGAGGACGACAAGAAGTTCGAGGCCGCGCTGAAGCAGGAAGGCATGACGATCAGCGACATTCGCCGCAACGTCGAAAAGCAGTTCCTGCTGCAACAGGTCCAGACCGAGGAGTTCGGCGGCAAGCTGCAGATTACCGAGGAAGAGGCGCGCCAGTACTATCAGGCGAACCCGAAGGAATTCGTCGAGCCGGCGACGGTGACGCTCCGCGAGATCCTCATCGAAGTTCCGACCGTCACCCAGCAGGGGCGGGCGATGGTCAACGTGGGCAAAGACGACGAGGCCGCGAAGAAGGCGGAAGCGGTGCGAGCCCGCCTCACGGCTGGCGAGGATTTCGCGACGGTGGCGAGCGAAGTGTCGGCGAGCCCGTCGAAGGCCAACGGCGGTCTGATCGGTCCCATCGCCGCTGGCGATCTCTCGCCCGATCTGCAGAAGATGCTTCAGGGCATGAAGCCGGGCGAGATCACGCAGCCGATCCGCGCCGCGAAAGGCTATCAGATCCTCAAGCTCGAGACGTCGAAGGCGTCCGGAGTGCGGCCGTTCGACAGCGTTCGGGACCTCGTCGCGGACAAGGTCTACCAGGATCGGTCGCGCACCGAAATGAGGAAGTTCATCGAGCGCGTGCGGCGGCAGGCAATCATCGTGTGGAAGAACGAAGAGCTTCGCAAGGCCTACGAACAGCAGGTCGCCGCGATGAGCACTGGCAACCCGGGGTAGCGCCGCGAGCATGAGCGCGCCCCCGGCCTGGTACGCCATCTGGACGCGGTCGCGGCATGAGCAGGTCGTTCGGGATCAACTCGAGAAGAAAGGCTACGACGCCTTTCTCCCGACGATCGCACGCTGGAGCCGTTGGAAGGATCGCAAGAAGAAAATCGACTGGCCGCTCTTCCCCGGCTATTGCTTCGCGCGGTTCGATCCTGCCGAGCGGCTCCCCATCCTGCAATGCACGGGTGTCGTCAACATCGTTTCGTTCGACAGCGAGATCGCGCCCATTCCGGAGCAGGAGATCGAGGGCATTCGACGGCTGGTCCAGAGCGATCTGCAGTACGATCCGTGCCCGCTCATTCATGAGGGCCAGATGGTCGAGCTCGTGGGCGGCCCGCTCAAAGGCGTGTTCGGACGACTGGTGCGCAAGGGCGCCCACGCGCGGCTGATCCTGGCGGTCGATCTGATCGGTCAGGCGGTGAGCGTCGAGGTCGATGCCGCGGATGTTCGGGCTGTACTGACACCCGTAGGGCGGATCTCTAGATCCGCCTCTGGACACGATGCGTCGAGCCGAGACTCAGCCGGAAGATGGGACGGCGTTGAATCGGCAGCGCCTGCGGCCCGAGCGCGGCGCGTAGTCGCCGCGCGAGAGCGAGCGGGGGTGGGGCCTCCGCGAGGCAGTCAAGAAATGAAGATCGGATCGATCAACCTGTCCCCTGCGTTCGCGCTCGCGCCCATGGCGGGCATGACGGACACTGCCTTCCGCCGCCTCGTCAAGCGCGAGGGCGGGTGCGGTCTCGTCGTGACCGAAATGGTCAGCTCCGAGGGGCTCGTGCGCGGGATCGATCGCACGCTCGAATACGCCGAGTACACCGAGGAAGAGCGGCCGGTCTCGATTCAGATCTTCGGTGGCGATCCCGAGAAAATGGCGGCGGCGGCGCAGATCGTCGAGGGCATGGGCGCAGACATCGTCGACGTCAACATGGGCTGCCCCGTCCCGAAGATCGCGAAGCACAACGCCGGGTGCAGCCTCATGCGCGAGCCGGCGCACGCGGCGAGCGTCGTGCGCGCGATGACGAAAGCCGTGAAGATTCCGGTCACCGTGAAGATGCGCGCGGGCTGGGACGGGAATGAGCTCAACGCGCCCGAGCTGGCGAAGCGGATCGAGGACGCGGGCGCGTCAGCGGTCGCCGTTCATGGACGGACTGCCGCGCAGTCGTATTCGGGGTCCTCCGACTGGGAGTTCATCGCGCGGGTCGCGAGCGGTGTCAGCATCCCCGTCATCGGAAGTGGCGACTGCATCGAGCCGGAACAGCTCGTCGAGAGGCTGAGCCGCGGTGGCGTCGCTGGCGTCCTCGTCGGCCGCGGCGCGCTGCGCAATCCCTGGATCTTCCGCCAGGCCGCCGACCTGGTCGCCGGGCGGGCTCCTCGCGTCGTTACCGACGCCGACCGCGCGCAGTTCCTGCTCGCCTACATCGACCTGTTGCAGCAGGAGCGGTTGCACGAGGACAAGGGCTTCCGTCATGTCGCGCCGGGCCAGCCGGCAGCCGACGCGCCAGCCGGGCCGGCGCGGGGCCATGACCGCTGGGTGGTCAACAAGGTCCGCGCGCTGAACTCGTGGTACACGAAGGGTCTCGACAACGGGTCACATCTGCGTGTCGCGATCAACGCCGCGTCGTCCATTCCCGAGCTTCGCGACGTAATCCAGGAGTTCTTCGCGGTGGCCCCGGCGGCTGTGCGCTAGCGGGGGTCGAGGATCTGAATGTAATCGGGATCGCCGCGGGTCTCTTCGGGCTTCGTCGGATCGGCTGTCGGGTCTATCGTGCCGATGGCGCTCTTGATGATGGCAAGCGCCGCCATGCGCCCCGAACGCGCCGCGCCCTCCATGCAGGGAATGTCGAATCCATTCCTGGTCCAGTCACCGGCAAAGAACAGGTTGCGGGGATAGCCCCGCGGCCCCGGATAACCGTCCGGCCGAAGCTCGAGGTATTCATCTGGATACCGTGCCCGCCAGACCCACGGACGGTATTGGAGGGTTCCTGGCCCTGTGACAAAGAACCGGTTGTAAGGATCGGTGTTCTTCCACAGAAACGGCGGCAGGCGGTTGCCTCGGCCGGCCCACGGCTGTCGGTCCGGCCACTGTTCCGGCCAGTCCAGAAACGCTTCCCGTTCCACGGCGTTCTGCAGCTTCTCGAACCTGTATCGCTTGGCAATGTCAATCATGATGGCCTTGGCGAAATCGATCGTTTTCGCTTCATGTGGACGGCCAAACCTGGTGTCGCATTCGAAGTAGCCGTAGTGCTCGGGACTTTGGAGCTCTTGAAGCGATCCGTTGATCTCGAGGACCGATCCGGGAAAGCGCTGGCCGTCACGCGCGTACATCGGCAGCATGTTCTTGTAGTCGACGAGGACGCAGAGAGGCTCGAGGCCTGCAATCACGTTCCGATAGTCTCCGTTTGGGCTGCCGGCGTCGCCCAGCAGGCCCGGTTCCTGGAACCAGGCCTGCAGGTTCACCGTCCCTGCCGGCTCGGCAAAGCGCTTGTCATGTCTCAACGTTCTGATGTCGGGAAGGCCGTCGAGGAGCGTGTAATTTGTCGAATCCAGCCGCGACTTCTCGAGGACGCTGACCACGCTGTCGAGTGGGAGGGTGGTGATGTAGTAGTCAAAGGCTCCGTCGGCGAGATCCTGGTCGTCCGGAGGGATGGGCTCGATGTGACCTGTCTCACAGCCATGGATCGTATGGAAGTTGTCGTGAGACACCAGCGCCGTCAGCTGCCGCTTCGGTTGCAGGTTGACGCCGTGCGACTTTAGAAAGTCGGCGATTGGATTCATCAGTTGTTCGGTGATTCCGCCGTTGATGTAGAACCACTCCGAGGCGTCAAAATCACGAAGGATGACCCAGAGACCCATCAACGCGGACGTCGCATCCATGGTGTTCGGCGCGATGTACGTGCCTTGAAACAGGAACTTGAACATCATCTTGTTGAAGATGCTCTCCCTGACTCCCCGATCGCGACACCACTTTTGAAACGAGATCTGCTGGAACTGGTCGAGTACCGCCAATTCGTCAAAATCCGTGTGCTTGCACACGTCGAGCATGACCTTGACGCCGAAGCTATAAATCTCGGGAAGCGACCACCCGCCATGCCGAAAGACTTCCCACGCCGGCTTGGCGAGATGCGAGTTGAACGGGTAGGGGAAGATGGAGGGATCGTGGACCTGCAGCCGGCACACATGGGCCGTTTCCGCCTCATGCACCAGGATTTCGTGGTTGTTGGAGATGAGCCTCCTGCCTATGAGCGCGTCCTGCTCCAGCCCGGCCAACTTCAACGTGTACCAGAAGTTCACGTACGTACTCTCGTCAAAGACGGCGTGAAACCCGTGATTCAGCGGCACGTCTGGCGGCCAGAGCGTAAAGTTCCACGGACTGAGCCGGCCGCGCTCGTACCGGTTTCTGAAAGTGCCACCAGGCCAGGAGGAGGCTCTTCCGCCCCAGATATCGTCTGAGGTCATCACGGTGATGTCGAATCGGGTTTGAGTCCGCGCGGACTTGTCTCTGTTGTGTTCGGTCAGCGCAGCGGCGGCGGCGAGCGCTGCAACGCCTCCTCCCACGATGAGGACCCGCTTCTGTTCTGCCATGGCGCAATGCCCCCTCTGTCGGTGGCGGCGAGAGCGGCGCCGAATGCTTCCAGAACGCGCCGATCAGGTCCGCAAACGGGCACCCGGCGGCCGCCCGGCCGCAGCTCGGAGTGTTACTTGCGGGCTGCCGCCATTCCCTTGGAAACTGCGGCAATTCCAAGGACAAAGACCGTCAGAGGCCACGCCCACGCCTTGCTCATTTCAACGATAAAGGTGAGTGCATCCATGAGAATCTCTCTCCATGGTTGGACGACGTGTTCGTTTGGGCCCTGCGACACGTTTAGGACGTGTGGCGAGATCGCCAACACTATGAAGGGTTGGCAAGGCCTGTCAACGGGAAATGTCAGGTACAAACGGTCGCAGGACGCGCTCGATCGAAGAGGGCCAGGTAAGGCGTACTGGCGTAGAAACGCATTGACGAGGCTCTGGGAGCCTGTCGGGGGATTGATCGTGTTGACCGGGAGTGTCCCCACGGACCAGAATCCGCAGCGTTCGCGGCCACGAGTCCCGGGTTTCGTGCCGTCCGCAGCGCTGGACGTCCCTGCTGGGAGGAACGCATGAGCACCGTTTATGTTCTGGGTGGTGGCGTTGCGGGTTTGAGCGCTGCGCACGAACTGGCCGAGCGGGGCTTCACGGTCGTCGTTTTCGAGCGGCACGGCATCTGCGGGGGCAAGGCCCGCAGCATGAAGAACAGTGCCATCGGCAGGAACGACCTTCCCGGCGAGCACGGATTCCGCTTCTTCCCCGGCTTCTACTGGCACCTGTCGCACACGATGCGGCGGATTGTTGTCGACGGCACCGGCGCAACCGCCTTTGACAATCTCGTGACGGCACGCGAGATCGCGATCGGGCAGGACGGAAAGCCGCTGTTTCTGATCACCGCCCGGCATCCCAACACCCTTCTCGAGTGGATCGCCGCGTTTCGGGAGCTCGTCGAAAACCCGTCGCTTGGCATTTCGGTTGACGAAGGGCGCTTCTTCGTCAGGAAAATCCTGTGTTTCGTCGGCTCGGGAGCGACCAGACGGCTGAAAGAGTATGAAGGTCAGAGCTGGTGGGACTTCATCGAAGCGCAGACCAAATCTCCTCAGTACAAGGCGGTGCTGGCCCGGGGGTTGAGTCAGTCTCTCGTCGCCATGCGTCCCGACAAGGCGAGCGCCCTCACGGTCGGCACGATGCTCGTGCAGATCCTCTTCAACATCATCGAGGGAAACAAAGCGGATCGCGTGCTCAACGCGCCGACCAACGAGGCGTGGATCGATCCATGGGTCGCACAACTGCGGCAGAATCCGAACGTCACGATCCTCAACGGCCATGTCGTCACCGAGATCAGTTACGACACGTCAACCAACCGGGTTGCCGGCATTACGGTGAACGACACGGTCAACGGCACGACGCAGAGCGTCGGCGCCCCGCAGGACTTCTTCATTTCTGCACTGCCGATTGATGTGGTCCAGACGAATGGGACGCTGTTTCCGCCAGCGTTCAAGAGGGCGGCCGGCCTGTCTCGCCCCCCCGCCGGCGGAGTCGGGGCAGACGATGGCGTTGACCGCCTCGAGACCGAGTGGATGACAGGCATCCTCTTCTACATGAACCGGGACATCTCGAGTGTCCATGGCCACATGATCCACTCGAACTCGAACTGGGCGCTGACGTCCGTGTCGCAGCGTCAGTTCTGGCGCTCCACGTACCCGTGGACAACGATCGGGAACGGCCAGGTGCGAGACATCCTGTCGACGATCATTTCGGACTGGGATACGCCGGGGAACAAAGTGGTGAGCACGTCCGCCCGGGCGTCCAAGAGACAACAGATCCTCAACGAGACGTGGGCTCAACTCAAAGCCCACCTGGCCCTTGCCGGGAAGGGCGCCATCTCGGACGCCGATCGCGTCGATTCCTTCATCGATCCCGCGATTGCGTTCGACGATGACGAGAACGTCGTCGGCAACGACGAGCCGCTCCTCGTGAACACGCGGAACTCGCGCCGACACCGCCCTGGGGCGGGCACGAACATTCCGAACTTCTTCGTCGCGTCCGACTACGTGCTCACCGAGACAGACCTCGCGTGCATGGAAGCCGCCAACGAGGCGGCGCGGCACGCGGTCAACGCCCTGCTGCAGGCATCGGGCTCCAGCCAGCCGCCCTGCGCCATACAGAAGCTCGAGGAGCCGGCGATCTTCAGAAAGTTTCAGGAGATTGACGAGCTGGAATACCAGACGGCCCCCGGTACGCCTCCCTTGCTGTGCCGGCTGGCGAGCCTCGTCGAACCATCCGCGAGCGTGACGCCCCAGCAATTGAAAACCATGCTCATCGGGTTGCTGATCCTGGGCGGGATGACCATGGGCCTCCTCGGAACCGTGCTGTATATGCTGCTCGGCAACTGACCAACTGGAACCCATGCGATACGCGCCATCCGTCCTCGTCACGTGCGTTGGAAGCTTCTGCTGTGTCGTCGTCGCGTCCATTCCTGTACTTGCTGACGGCTGGAAGATCCAGCTCCAGGGCGCCAAGGCACTCGGCGCGAGTTACGCCGGCCGCTCCGTCCTCACCGATGATGCGAGCGCGGTGTGGTTCAATCCGGCGGGGCTGACCGAGCTGCCGCCCGACTGGGTTTTGACTGCTGGTGCCCCGGTCATCACCTACCAGCTCCGCTTTCGCGACACCGGTTCGACGAGCCTGCTCGGTCAGCCGATGCAGGGCCCTGCATCCGCTGACGGAGGAACGACGGCAGTCGTGCCGCATGTGTACCTCGCCAGGGGACTGACCGATCGATGGCGCTTTGGTTTTGGCTTCAACGCACCCTACGGGCTCGGCACGGACTACGGCGAATCGTGGAGCGGTCGATACCACGCGACCGAAACGCGGCTGTCGGTGTTCAATATGAACCCGTCAGTGGCCGTTCGCATCAGCGACAGCGTATCAGCCGGGTTCGGACTCGATGTGCAGCGTTCGATCGCGACGCTGGCCAACATGATCGACTTCGGATCAATCGGGACAGCCGTCGGCGTGCCGCTGACACCGCAGGGGTATGACGGACGAATCGCATTCAAGGGGTACGACTGGGCGGCGGGCTGGAACGGCGGTCTGCTGTGGAAGACGAGCGAAACACGACTCGGGGCATCGTTCCGCTCCCGGATCGATCACACGCTTCGCGGTACCGCGGACTTCACGGTGCCTGCCGGTGCGGAGCCACTCACCCAGGGCGGGCGCGTCTTTGCGGACACGGATGCCCGCGTCACGCTGCCGATGCCAGCGGAGTTATCCGTCAGCGCGTCGCGCAATCTTCCTGGAACGTGGATGCTCCTTGGGGACGTCACCTGGACCAACTGGAGCGTTTTCAAATCGCTCCGTGTGGACTTTGACAACCCGTTTCAACCGCCCGTGCAGCAGGACGCGAGCTGGGACGACTCGATTCGGGTCGCGGGAGGCCTGCGGGCCAGGGCGGGCCCGCGATGGACGATCAACGGCGGCGTTGCGCACGAGACATCGCCAGTGCCAGATGCGACGCGAACGGCGCGCTTGCCGGAGCGCGCACACACGTGGCTGAGTGGCTCGGCCAGTTATGCGGGCAGCGGCCGCTGGCGGTTCGACATTCACGCCTCCCACCTCTTGACTCCTGACGCACCCATCGCGCTCACCGATCCGGCGGCTGGCGCCATGGCCGGCACCGTTCACTGGCGCCTCACCGTCATTGGATTTGGCGCCGTGGTGACGTTCTGACGGGTGCCGTTGCCTCCCCAGCCGTGACCACGAGCGACAACCGCGAGGCTGGAGCAGCGGTGGTGAACTACTACGACCACTGTCGGAACGACTACCGCATCCTCTGGCGCACGGACGAGAACGGTTCTATTCACTACGGATTCTTCCAGCGGGCGCCCGACCAGACCCTGGGGGCTCGCGCGGGTGAATGGATGGACCTCACGGCCGCGTACGCGCTCGGACTCGTCGCCGCGATCGGTGCCGTTGGCCTGGCGGCGACGGGTACGGTGCGGGGACGGGAGACGGCAATCCGGTGGCTCCGCGTGGCTGCGCGCGGCCGCGCGGCTCGCCACGATGCTGCTCAGCGAAAGATGACCGAGGTGTGTGCGGACGCCGTCGGTCTCGAGCCCGGAGAACGCGTGCTCGACGCCGGATGCGGCGTCGGCGGCACCGGCCTGTGGCTGGCGTCGCACCGCGGTGTGCGCGTGCTTGGACTCAACCTTCAGCGGGCCCAGCTCGACGAAGCACGAGCACGCGTGGCGTCCGATCCCGCGGGCCCGCGCGTGCGGTTTTCTGTCCAGGACTACACGGCCATGGGCGTGGCCGACAGCTCCATCGACGTCGTGTGGGGGCTCGAGAGCATTTGCCACTGCCTCGACAAGAGCGCGTTCCTTCGCGAGGCCTACCGGGTACTGCGACCGGGAGGACGGCTGATGGTCGCGGATTTTCTGCTCCCGCGCGAGGCCATCGAGCCCGGGCACGCGCAGGCCATGCGCACGTGGACCCGCGGCTGGGCGATACCCAACCTGTCAACCGTGCCGTCGTTTGCCCTCAGCCTCGAAGCTGAGGGATTCACGAACGTTCGCTACCGAGACATCCGTGACCATGTGCTGCCCTCCGCTCGACGCCTCCACAAGGCAAGCCTGATCGCGCTGCCCGTGGACTGGGTGCTGCAGCGCATGGACGCGCGATCACGGATTCAGCACGGGAACGTGCTGGCCGCCTACTGGCAGTACCCAACGTTGTGCGCCGGCGCGTGGACGTACGGGATCTTCGTGGCCTCGAAATAGCACGGCGGGCGTCCGGTCCGGCCGGACCTCCCGAGCCGGCGTGGGCACGGCGCGTCTCGCGAGGCGCCTGGCGAGGGAGCCGCGCCCTCACGGTTGGTGTCAGGATTGCCTGGAGATGAAGCCGGGGACCTGGAGCGCGGCGATGAGATCAGGTCGTTTCACGTCCTGCTTGCGCAGATAGTCATCGACGTCCCGCACGATGCTGGCGCCCGCTTCGCCACCGATGATCTCGCCGTACTGGCGGCGCGCTGCCGTGCCGAAACAGCCCCACCCGAGCCGGTCGAGCTCGTCGGCGGCGGTGAGGAGCAGGTTGGCCGCCGTCTCACGCTCGTCGCGGTTGAATGCGAGTGCGGCGCGGATCAGCTTGGCCAGCGCCTTCGCATACGGCGGCCGCTCGCGTTCGAGCCGCCTGGCGTCGCGCGCGGCGGCACTGAGCAACCGGGTGCGATCGAGCCCTGAATTCAGCGCCGCGAGCGCGCACCGTGCACGAAGATGATGCATGTAGGCTCGGACGATCTCGACGTGGAGCAGCATCGCGTCGGCAACGCCCGACCAGTCCCGTTCGACGCGCCGCCAGGCCGATCGAGCATCGCCCTGATACAGGTCGATCTGCGCTTCAGCCGTAAGCGTGGTGAAATGCTGAACCTGGAAGTCCTGTCGTGACCACTCGCCCATGACGCCGGCCATCGCCCGGCGCGCACCGTCAGGGTCGTCGGCGGCAAGCCAGACGAAGGGCCCTCCGAACGTCGTCAGGTCCGCTTCGGCGAGACGGGCACCGCGCTCTCGAACTTCGGCAATCAGCGTCGAAAAACGCCGGCGCAGTTCTGCGTATTCGCCGCCGAAGTACGATGGCCATAACGCGAACGTGTTGCACGTCTCGAGCTCCCAGGAAACGCCCGTGCAGCGGTTGCGGAAGATCTGGGCCGCGTCTTCGCAGCACTGACGACATAGCCTGAAGTCGCCGTGGAAATACGCGGCGACTCCGCGGGACATGCGCACCATCGCGCTCGCGTACGGCACGTTGATGCGATTCGCCAACGCCTCGGCCGCGGCGAGCTGCGCCTCCGCGCGCGCTTTCAGGCGCACACCGATCATCGCGACGTGTGCCGCCTCCCACGCAAGGGCCCGAGCGACGCGGTAAGGTTCGCCAGCCCGCAGCGCCAGCATCAGATCGAGCGTCTGAAACTCGGCGCCTCGGATCGGATCGACGATCGTCATCCCCGTCGCCACGGACCAGAGGATATCGACTTGTTCGAGCTGGGCCGCGGGCACGTCGGCTGCCGGGCGCTCGTGGAAACGCAGACCGCGAATCCTCAACTGGAGCCGCCGCATCAACAGGGACAGCAGGGCCTCGCGCCGCGTGCGCGGCAGCGTCATGTTGAAGTGGGCGAGCACCGTCGCAAACGCCTGGCGGCCCTCGTCGATGTGACCGCTGACGCAATACTGGTAGCCAGCCAGTCGCTGCAGCTCGATGAGCTGAGGCGGGTCGGCGCCGACGGCAGCCCGTTGGTACTCGATGCCAGCCTCATAGCCACGGCCGGCATTGGCCAGCGCATCGGCCCGTTTCCGGTGCAGACCTCGCGTGGCGCCCGCCGAGTCATGTCCGAGCTCGATGGCCAGGCCGTACAGTTCTGCGCTCCTGCCAAACGCGAGCGCCGCCGCAGCCTTGTCACCCGCGAGCGCGTAGTACCGCGCCGATGGCTCCGGCATCCCGGCTCCCCGGAAGTGGGCGGCCGTCGCGTCGACGTCCGCATTGCCGCCGGCCTCGAAGGCGAGCGCGAGTCGGCGGTGCAACTCCACGGTCGCCGCCGCACTGACGTGCTTCGTGACACTCTCGCGAATGCGGTCATGGTAGGTCTCTATTTCGTCGTCCAGTGATGGACCAGTGGACCGGACGAGGCGCTCCGCTCGCAGCGTCGCCAGCGCCGACGGGCCCTGCGAGCCAAGGTCGGTGGCCTCGTACGCGCTCCGGAGCGACAGTGGCTTGCCTGCGACCGCGACAATTTCGAGCAGGTGCCGCGCAGACGAGGGCAGACGCAGAACGCGTCGCCAGAACGCCTCGTCGAGGTCAGGTGCAAGCGACGCGTCGCCGCCCGATCCACCGCCCGACTCGTACTGTCGGACGAGCTCGTAGACGAGATAGGGGTTTCCTCCTGACTCGCGCGCGATGCGCTCGGCCGCCGCGGCGTGACCGTGAGGGTCGTCGAGCAGGATCGTCGCGAGCTCGACGCAGTCGGCAAAGGACAGCTCGCCGATCTCGACGTCGAACGATGCCAGCTGGTTCCTCGACGCGTTCAACGCGATCAGGCATGGATTGGCGTCCGCGCGCTCGGTGCGGTAACACGCCAGCAGCATCAGTCGCGGCGGGTCTGGCGCTTCGAGAAAGCTGACGAGCAACGCCGCACTGTCCACGTCCCCCCACTGGAGGTCGTCGATGAAGAGAATCAGGGGGGCGTGCGTGCCGAGCCGATGGAACATCTCGCCGAGCGCACCGAACGCGCGCCGCCGCAATTCGCGCAGATCGGGAATGTCGGACCGGCCGCGACACGCTTCCCGCACGGCGTCCACGCGTTCCATCACCGGAAAAATCCGAGCCAGCGCAGCGATGTCCGCCGGGATGAGCTCGGCGGCCGCCGGCGCTGACAGTTGCATCAACCGCCGGCACAGGGCGTCGACAATGCTGTCGAGCGCCTTGTAGGGAACGGACTCCTGTTCGTAACAGCGACCGGACAGCACGACGGCGTCTGGCGGCAGGGCGTCCAGGTACCGTTGGGCCAGCGCCGTCTTCCCCGCGCCCGACCGTCCGCGAATGTGCACCGTCACGGCGACCTTCCGCTTGAGCTCCGCATATGCGGCCTCGAGCGTGGCCACTTGCGCCTCCCGGCCGACAAAGGCCACGCGGCGGAGCGCCCGAGTGTTGTGGCGCGGATCGACGTCCGGGTTGCAGCAGCGCCAGCACGTCGGCACCACCGGGCCGCTCATGCGGTTGCCGGCGCAGCAACGCCACCGCCAGGTCGTTCAAATCGTCGGGGACGTTCGCGTCGAGCTCTTGTGGCGGCACCACCGCGCCGGAGCGTTTGTTCAGGAGAATGTCGAGCGGCTCGCCACGGTACGGCCATATGCCGGTGAGTGCCTCGTAGAGCATCACGCCCACAGAGTACCAGTCGCTCGCTTCCCCCACATCGCCGCGCCAAGCCTGCTCCGGTGACATGTACGGCACCGATCCCACGACGTCTTGGTCCTGCGTCCACGAGGCGCCGGCGTTTGCCGCGAGATCCTTCCGGTGAGGCTGCGGCACGTCCGAGATCAGGTCCGTCGATCGGAGCTCCTTCGCCAGCCCAAAGTCGAGAATGACGAGATGACCATCCGTTCGAACGAGCACGTTCGATGGCTTGAGGTCACGGTGGACGATGTGTGCAAGGTGCAGCGCGCGAACGCCCTCGGCGAGTTGTCGGAGCCCGTCGCGAAGAACGGTCTCATCCATGCCTCGCGGGCCGACGCAATCCGTCGTGGTCACGTCGCCAGGCAGCGCTGTGGAGTTCGTGTCCGCGTCGCGGCCCGGATTGCGGCAGTGGGTAATGAAGTCCACTCCGTCGATGAACTCCATCGTGAAGAACCAGACGCTTCCGTCAGAGATGAGCTCGTACAACGAGACCAGGTTCGGGTGTGACAGCCCGGCCAGCGAACGAAACTCCCGCTTGAAGCGATAGAGCGGCACCGGCTCCATCTTCGGGAGCGTCTTCAGGGCCAGGCGCGCACCGCGCAGTCGATCGATGGCCTCGTAGACGACGCCCATGCCGCCTTCACCAACCTGACGGATGATCTTGAAGCGGTCCGGTATGACGGCCAGAATCGACGATGGCGGCTTGAGGATGCGCTCGATCGAACGCGCCCACTCCTCCACCACGTCGAGCTCGATTCGACCGGCCAACTCCGGAAACCGCAGTTGCAGCTCTCCCGCTGTCGCCGGCGTGGCGTACACGACTCGTGCGAGACATTCGCTTTGCAGCAACTCGAGCAGCAGCTGCGGTGACGCGCGAAGCTCAGGCCATTCCACCTGGTACGCTTCGAGCGGCTTCGGCTGCCTGGTGGACCAGCGCCATTTCTGTTCGAGCTTTATGAGCTCCGCCAGATGCTGCGAGCGCCCCGGACCCACTCCCGGCGTTGTCAGCAGCCTGACCTCCGTCTGATCGCCCCTGCTGCTGCTCACGAAGAACTGGTGGAGCGCGTCCCCAATCGACTCCACAACGCGAGTGTCCGGCTCGGTTGTCCGGTCGGCTTCGTGCGCGGGCCGTCGCGCTGCGCGCACCAGGGCCTCGACTTCAGCCAGAATCCCTGGCGTCGCAAGACAGGTCCGCCGCAGAAACGCGGTGCGGATGGTAGGAGGCATGTCCACGGCGCGCAGAAACAGCTCGGCGGCCGCGCGGTTCCCGTAACTCGACAGTTCGTCGGTCATGAAACACGCAGGCTGCAGTTACAGCTGAGGCCGCAACTGCTGTAGATGAGCCAGAGTCTAGCAGATGCCGTTACGTTGCCTTCCAGTCGTCCATCTCGTAGTCGTAGGCCAGCGCCGCCGCCGCTGCCTGCATGAAGTGGCTGCCGATCGCGGCGTGCGCCGGATGCGCCAGGTACGCCGTCAACCCCTCCACGTCATCGAACTCGATGATGACGATGTACTCGAAGTCCTCGCGCATGAGTTGCTCGTAGCCCGGGCGCCCGTGTCGGATGCGCCTGCCGAGCCGCAGCTTGCGGACTGTGGGGATCGCTGACGCCGCGGCCTTGAGATCCTCGATGACCGATTGACGCTGTGCCGCAGTCAGGTCGTGCTTCGGCTTGAACAGGACCACGTGAGAGATCATCGCGACGACCCTCCGCCACCCTTCCGTCCGCCGCCTCCTGGTGGCCGCCCTCCGCGTCCGCCAGGGGGTCGCCCTGGAGGCCGACCTGGCTTCCAGCCCCGATTGTCGCCGCCACCGCCTTGACCCGTCGGGCGGGTGGGCTTCCACCCGCGATCACCGCCGCCTTGCCCGGGCCGACCTGGCTTCCAGCCGCGATCGCCGCCGCTCCGCTGTCCCGCCGGACCACCAGGCGTAGATCCGCGGTCGCCGCCCCCCGATCCGGCGGGCCGTGTCGGCTTCCACTGCCGGTCGCCTTGGTTACCACCGTCGCCACCCTGGCTGGATGGACGACTCGGCTTCCATCCGCGATCGCCGCCCGCAGGACCGCTGCCACTCCGCGGGCCTCCCGGCCGACTTGGCTTGAAGCGGCCCTCGCCGCCGCGCGTGTGTCCAGCGGGCCCGGTTGGTATCCGTCCGCGGTCCCCGCCCGGTCCTTGCCCGGCAGGACGACTGGTGTTTCGGCACCCGATCCCTGTCGCCGCCGCCTTGATTGCCAGGACGATGAGGTTTCCATCCCCTGCTGCCCTGTCCTGTAGGTCCGCGCGGCTTCCATTCCGGCTTTCGATCCGACAGACCCGATCGGCGTGGACCTTCTGCGGGGCCGGTTGGTATTGGCGGCCTTTCACTCTTGCTTGGCGGGCGCTCGTCGCGCGTCGGATGCGCAGGTTTCTGGATCGGAGTCTCGGGCGCCGGTGGCGGCGGCGCCGTGCGTTCCCCGGCTGCGGGCACCGCCTGATCGTCGGGGCCGTCTTTGCCGAAGAGCTTTTCCCGAAAGCGGCGCCGCTTTTCGTCCCGCGGGATCTTGAAGCGCGCGCGCGGATCCTCGTGCGACCCGCCTGGGCGCCACGCCGGGCCCCGGCGATCTCCCTCGCGGCTCTTGCTGTACGCCGCGCGCGACTCTTCCTCGGACTTCCAGAGGCGGCCTCGCGCAAACCACATCAGCACGGCGTCTGGATGCTTGGACTGCAACTGCCGGAGCGTCGGCAGCAGCTCGTCCTGCGCATGCGCGCGGAAGGCGGTGGGCTTGCCCTCGAGGATGATCGTCCAATACGTGTGGCGGGGAGGCATCTGCAGTTCTTGTTCCGTGTTGTCCGTGGCCCGTGGTGACTGTAGAAGCTATCTCAAAAACACGGCCGACGGCTCATCACGATGAGTACGACAGATCACAAAGATCGCGAAGGAACGATTTGTCAGGCCCGACTCCTTTCGCGAGCTTCGTGAGCTTTGAGACCTTCGTGAGGGGTTTACGTTTATGAGACAGCTTCTGGTGTCTGTGGCGCGCACGCTCCGGTTGTCTGTGGTCCGTGTTCCTTTAGTGCTGCTCTCGTGGTTCGAGACGCTTCAGCTTCTCGATGAGCGTGGTGCGCTTCAGATTCAGCAGCTTCGCTGCCTGCCGCTTGTTTCCCTGCGTGCGCTCGAGCGACTGCTTGATGAGCGCGAGCTCGACATTCGACACGTAGTGCTCGAAGTCGACGCCTTCGTCCGGGAACGGGATCTCCGAGGCAGGACTCGGTGCCGGCGTTGCGTACACTTCCGACGTCAAATCCTGCACTTCGACCTGCGTTCGTCCCTGGCTGAAAGCGATCGAGCGTTCGACAACATTCTCGAGCTGCCGCACGTTGCCCGGCCAGTGATACGCCATGAGGCGACGCAGCCCTTCCTGGGACATTGTTGCGGGACCGCGCCCAAGGTCGGCCGAGAGCTTCTGAAGAAAGTGCTGGACGAGAAGCGGGATGTCGTCGCGCCGTTCGCGCAGCGCGGGCAGCTTGACCGGGATCACGTTCAGCCGATAGTAGAGATCCTCGCGAAACGTTCCCTCCGCGACCATCTTCGCGAGATCGGAGTGCGTAGCGGCGATCACGCGGACATCGATCTTGATTGGATGCGAGTCGCCGACGCGTTCGAACTCGCGCTCCTGAATCACGCGCAGCAGCTTGGCCTGGAGCGCGGGGCTCATCGTCCCGACCTCGTCGAGGAAGAGCGTGCCCTTGTGCGCCTGCTCGAACCGGCCCTGGCGATTGGCGACGGCGCCCGTGAAAGCGCCGCGCACGTGGCCGAAGAGCTCGGCCTCGAGCAGCGTCTCGGGAATGGCGCTGCAGTTGATGGCGAGAAACCGCTGCGCGCGCCGCGCGCTGTTGTGGTGAATCGCCTTGGCCGCGAGCTCCTTGCCGGTGCCGGTCTCGCCCGTGATGAGCACCGTGCTCGACGTGGCGGCGACGATCTCGAGGAGCTGAAAGAGATCGCGCATGACACGGCTGCGCCCGACGAGGCCGTCGATGCGGTAGCGCTCCTGCAGCTGCGATCGCAGATACGCGTTCTCTGATTTCAGACGCCGTTGCTCCATGGCCGAGCTCAGCACGTGAAGCAGCGCATCGAACTGAAAGGGCTTCGTGATGAAGTCTGCCGCGCCCTGTTTGATCGCGTCGACGGCGTCCTTCACGGTGCCGTACCCGGTGATCACGATCGGCACGATGTCCGGGTAGCGTTCGAGGGCCGCATCGAGGACCTGCCGCCCGTCGATGCCGGGCAGTCGCAGGTCGGTGATGAGAATGTCGAAGGCGAAGTCCGTGAGTCGCTGGAGCGCCTCTTCTCCGCTTTCGGCCTGCTCGACCACGAACCCCTGATCCGACAGGCGCTCCGACACCGCCTCACGCAGGGCCTTCTCGTCGTCTACGATGAGCAGATGTTTAGCGGGTTCAGACATTTAGTCGGGCTGGCGGTATTTTGACACACTTGCGGCGGCCGGGGTCGGCATCTCGGCGTTCGGATTGGGCCTGTGCCGCCCCGAGCCGCGAAGCCGAGCCCACGAACACCGAGATGCTCCCCCGGGCTATAGCGGGCCCGCTCAGGCTCCGATAACAGTTTGCGGACGGGGGTTCTCGTGATGATGGCCAAGGATGGCCAGCCTCCGGAAAACTGCGATGATGATGATTGAACGAAAAACGATCTCGATCATGAAGGCGTGCGAGTTGGTGGGCGTCAGCCGGCGCACCATCTACAACTGGATCGCGAGCGGCAAGATTGAGTACGTCCGCACCGCGGGTGGCTCGGTCCGCATCTTTGTCGACACGCTGTGGCGCGAGCCCAGTCGCACGGCGGACTTCCACCCCAAAGAAGCTTCATGATGCCGGCGTCCGAGCGCCAGACTCCCGGTACTACCGTGGACGAACCGTCAGATCTCGGCCTTCTCTTTCATCGCCTGAACAATCAGCTCGGGATTATTCTTGCCAACGCCGAGCTGCTCGAAGCGAAGCTCGCCGACGACATCGGCCGGGCGCGGGCCGCGCAGGTCGTCGCGAGCGTCCTCGATGCGATGACGACTGCCCGCGAGATCCGCCTCCGCAGCCGGTAAGTCACGACTGCGTCAATTCGCTTGTCCCCTTTCCGATCCCTCTCCCGATACCCCAATCCCTCTCTCAACAGCCAAATTTTTGGCGCTGATCCAGCTGTCTGCCAAAACCATGACACTTTCGATTGGCCGGCGACACCCATTCTTTACAGCCCTTCACGCCGCGTCACACTTCTAAACGCTTCAGCATTAATCACTTAGAGATAGGCGTCGAACTCTGGCCCAGCAAACCTCAGCCTTGGTACCGACGTTGCGGCTACGGCGGCCTCGTCACCTTCAGACAGGAACGTGCGGGATGGAGTCATCCCGGCGACCCTCGATGGGTGACATGGAGGAGATTCCCGATGCAGCGTCAACCCCTCGCTCACAATCAACGCGAACGAATCGCCGCCGGCCTGCCCTTTGTCGAATCGCTGGCCCGCCGCGTCGCCTCGTCGATGCCCCACTCGATAGAACTCGGGGACCTCGTTCAGGACGGCATGATCGGCCTGATCGATGCCGCCTGCCGATTCGACGAAGCGCGGGGCATCAAGTTCGAGACCTTCGCGGAACGACGAGTGCGCGGCGCGATGATCGACGCGCTCCGGCGCGATGCGTGGCCGCGTGGTGTGCGCCGCCAGCGGCGCGAGCTCGAAGCCGCGCGCGAGCAACTCCGTCGCGAGCTCGGCGCCGAGCCATCCCTTGCGGACCTCGCGGCGCGAGTCGGATCGGATGAGGCGCGGCTTGGCCGCACGATCGTTCGCATCAACACGATCGAATCCACGTCGCCTCTTTCGGCTGGCGAGAACGTCGACGGCGCGTCGCTGCCGCCGGCGCTCGTCCCCTCCGAACCCCAGTCACCCGACAAGGCCTACGAGGAGCGGGAGGTGCGCGATCGGATCCGCGCCGCGATCTCGTCGTTGCCGCCGCGCGAGCGCAAGGTCATCGGCATGTATTACTACTCCGAAGCGACGATGAAGCAGATTGGCGCGGCGATTGGCGTCAACGAGTCTCGCGTCTCGCAGCTGCACGCCCGGGCGGTGCAGCGGCTGCGCAAGGCGCTCGGCGCCGACTGCTCGGCCGCCGAGGCCGCCGCCGTGCTGAAGCCCGCGATTCTCTCGTTCCAGCACACGATGCTGCGTATGAAGATAGCCAGGACGCACGCCACGGTGAGCTCAGACGGCCAGCCGGGCGTCGTGCTCGCATACAAGGCGCCGGTCAAGCCGGCTGCGAAGCGCCGGGCGCCACTGCCGCAGCGCGAACGGCTCGCGGTCGCGCGATAGGGCTGGCTCTGGGCTCTCGGCTTTAGGCTCTAGGCAAAACCTTCGAGATGCGATCTCGAAGATTCTGCCTGAGCCCTGAGCCCTGAGCCCTGAGCCGCCCTACGCCACCATATCCCTCGCGGCCCGCAGCAGGTCTTTCAACCGGAAGGGCTTGGCGAGCCAGCGCGTGCCCGTCTCTTCCAGGAACCGCTCGGCATCGGTGCCGGCCACGTCTCCGGTCACGAACATGATGCGGCGGATCATCTCGGGCTTCGAGACCTCGAGCTCGCGATAGAACTCCATTCCGCCGACACGCGGCATCTTCAGGTCGCAGATGATCAGGTCGAAGTGCTGCTGACGGACGCGCTCGAGCGCCTCGTAGCCGTCGTTGGCGCGTTCGACGACGAACCCGGCGTCCTGCAGCGATTCGGCGACGGCCGCGCCGAGTGCGGCCTCGTCTTCGACCACCAGTACCGCCGCGCCCTCGACTGATTCCGGCGCGGGATCCACCGGGCGAGGGATCGGCGCTTTCAGCGCGCCGGCGCCGACGGGCAGCTCCACCGAGAACGACGCGCCGCGTTCGGCATCCGAGGAGATCGTGATCCGCCCGCCGTGCTCCTGCACGATGGCGTAGGCCACCGTCAAGCCGAGGCCGGTGCCTTTTCCGACATCCTTGGTCGTGAAGAACGGGTCGAAGATCTTGGGCTGCACCTCTTCCGGCACTCCCGGACCATCGTCAGTCACCTCGAGGACGACCGCATCGCGATCGAGGTCGTGCCACGTGCGCACAACCAGCGTTCCCCGCCCGTGCGCGCCGACCATGGCCTGCTCGGCGTTGATGATGAGGTTGAGCAGGACCTGCTGAATCTGATGCGGATCGGCAAACGCCTGCGGCAGCCCCGCGGCGAGGGCTTCGATCGTGGTGACGTTGTTGACGCGCTGCTCGTACGAGCGGAGCGCGAGCGTTTCCCTCACGACCTGATTGAGGTCGACCATCGCGCGGGTCGTGTGGCGCTTGCGCGCGAAGGTCAGCAGGTTGCGGACGATCTTGGCGGCGCGCTCCGACTCGCTGAGAATCGCCTCGAGGCCCCGGCGCGTGTGATCGTCGGCGGGCCGTTGCGACAGCCGTTCGGCCCAGGTGAGGATGGTCGCGAGCGGGTTGTTGAGCTCGTGCGCCACGCCCGAGATCGTCTGCCCGAGCGCCGCGAGCTTCTCGGCCTGGAGCAGCTGGTGATACAGATCGCGGGCCTGATCCTCGAGCCGCTTGCGCTCGCTGACGTCGCGCACGAGCGCCTCGACGCGCAGGCCGTCGCGACCGCGCTCCGCATGCGCGGTCACTTCCACCCACATCGGCGTCTTGTCGGCGCGTCGCAGCCGAAGCAGGTAGTCCCGCACCGCCCCGTCGCGCTGCAGCCGGCCGAAGAAGCCGTCGCGCGCCTGTGGATCGACGAAGTGCTCGAGCTCGAACGGCCGCACCTCGTGCTCGGCGGATTCGACGCTGAAGCCGAACATCAGCTTCAGATGAGGGTTGGCGGCCAGCGTCTGGCTCGCGGCGCCGTCAACCGTGCCGATGTAGACGCCTTCGTGGACGGACTCGAACAGCCGGGCGAACGCTTCGGCGGAAGGCTTCGTGCGTGCCACAAGGGTCACTGATGTGGATGAGGCGTCGGCGTACTGGTGGGGTACTCCGCCTTGTATTTCAGATCGATCGCGCGCCGGATGTCGGCGACAGGTGCGCCGGACGCGTGCATCTGCTGCGCCATCACGGCCACGTCGATGCAGATCCCGCAGCCGATCCCATGAGGACTCCACTCGGGGCTCCCGCTGGCGTTCCGCCGCGCGACGAAGCAGTCCTCGTTGTTGCCGTGACCGTTGCGCTCGCACCCGCAGAAGCACGGGATGTGCTTGAGGACTTCGGGATGCCGCGCTGCGAACTCGTACGCCGCGCGCGTGATCGGCGCGGGCCGGGCCGAGGCGAATTGCACGACTGGCAGCGGAGGCAGCACGCCGTCGTACCCGGGGCCGACGCTGCTCGACGCCGTGCTCGCCCTCGCGCCCGCCGCAGGAGGGGAGGACGCGCCGCCACAGGCGGCAATCATCAGCGCGAACAGGACCGGGAACAGAGACACGCGGAAGGCATTCGAGCTCATGTCTCGCATGGCGCGATAGTAGCACCTCGGCGACCGCGCGTGGACAGGCGGCAGCCGCAGCGCTAGAGTGGGTCCGACATGCTGTCTGAGAATTCGCTCAAAGGAAAGGTCGCCATCATCACCGGCGGCGGCACAGGCATCGGGCTGGCCATCGCCAAGCAGTTCGGATCCCTCGGCGCCACACTCGTCATCGGCAGCCGCAACGCCCGCAACCTCGAGCGCGGCAACGCCGATCTGCGGCTCGCCGGCTATGACTCACTCGCCGTGCAGATCGATGTCCGAAAGACCGAGCAGGTCGACGAGATGGTGCATCGCGTCCTCCACCACTACGGCCGCATCGACATCCTCGTCAACAACGCCGCCGGCAACTTCATCAGCCGCGCAGAGGATCTCTCGCCGAACGGGTGGGACGCTGTCATCGGCATCGTGCTCAACGGCAGCTTCTACTGCTCGCGCGCCGTCGGCCGTCACATGATCGAACGCGGCAAGGGCGGATCGATCGTCTCGGTGCTCGCCAACTACGTCTGGACCGGCAGCGCCGGGACCGTGCATTCGGCCGCGGCCAAGACCGGTGTCATGTCGATGACGCAGACGCTCGCCGTCGAGTGGGCCAGGCACAACATCCGGGTCAACGCCGTCGCGCCAGGCCCGATCGAGTCCGCCGGGGCCGCGCGGCAACTCTGGAACTCGCCAGAAGCCGTCGAGCGCATCAAGAAATCGGTGCCCATGGGCCGATGGGGTCAGCCATCGGAAGTTGCTGATGCCGTGGCGTTTCTCGTCTCCGACCACGCGTCGTTCATTACGGGGGAGATTCTGACAATCGACGGTGGCGCCCGTCTCAGTCACGGAACATTCGGTTTCTTGTGAAGCCGACACGGCAAACAGAACAATCAGCTGTTGTCTAGCAGTCCAACAGAATATTGGTTGGCTGTCATCTCATATTTCAGCCATAATGGCTGTATTGTGCAGAACGACAGAATACTAGACGACACAGACCTGCAGATCCTGGACCTCCTGCAGGCCAACGCTCGCGAAACCCAGGTGGAGATTTCCAGGGCTGTTGGC
Source organism: uncultured Acidobacteriota bacterium (assembly GCA_963776315.1). Lineage (GTDB taxonomy): Bacteria > Acidobacteriota > Vicinamibacteria > Vicinamibacterales > 2-12-FULL-66-21 > DATBJJ01. The sequence continues at coordinate 714,611 of CAVZMJ010000009.1, read as the reverse complement.
CTGGCGCCGTCGGCGGTGCTGGAGCGGATTCGCAAGCTCGAGGCTCGCGGCACCCTCCGTGGCTACGCCGCGCAGATCGACCCCAAGGCGCTCGGCCTGGGACTCCTTGCGTTCGTGGCCGTCCGAAGCGACGAGGCAGGCTCGGAGAATCGCATCGCTCAGGCCCTGGCCGAGCTCCCCGAAGTCCTCGAGGTGCACCACGTTGCGGGCGACGATTGCTACCTCATCAAAGTGCGCGCGCACGACGCCGAGCACCTGGGCCACCTCCTGCGAACGCGCTTCTCCAAAGTCCCCGGTGTCCGTTCCACGCGTACCACCATCGTGCTCGAGACGGTGAAGGAGACGCCGCGGCTGCCGATCGCGAAGCGTGAAGAGGCGCGGACGTGACGCCCGCCGCGCAGCATCGGCGGCTCGCCTACTTCGCTTGGGGTGCCGTGTGCCTGATCTGGGGCACGACCTACCTGGGAATCCGCGTCAGCCTCGAATCGATTCCGCCGGCGCTGATGGGTGGCATTCGCTGGATCGTCGCCGGTTCGCTGCTGACTGCCTATCTTGTCGCCCGCGGCCGTCCGCTTCCACCCGTGTCTCAGTGGGGAAGCATTGCGCTTCTGGGCTTCCTGATGCTGGGACTCGGTAACGGCGGCGTGGTGTTCGCGGAACAGTTCGTGCCGAGCGGACTCGCTGCCGTCCTGGTCGCCACCGCTCCATTCTGGATGGCGACGGTCGAGGCCTGTCTTCCGGACGGCGAGCGGCTTCGCAAGTCTACTGTCGCGGGTCTGGTGATCGGGTTCAGCGGGATCGTGTTGCTCGTCTGGCCCGATCTCACGCTCGGATCGACTGGCAGCGGAGGCATTCTCGCGGGGCGGAGTTTTCTCGCTGGAGTCGTGGCGCTCCAGATCGCGTCGATTGGCTGGTCGATCGGGTCGTCGTACTCGAAGCGTCACGGCCACAGGGTGGCGGCTGCGTCGCAGGCGCCGTCGAACGGCATGGACGAGATACTGGGGACGACTGCGTATCAGATGCTCGCCGGCGGACTGATGATGACGGCGGCAGGAACAGCGTTGGGCGAGTGGTCGCAGATCTTCTTCACCACGCGGACAACCGTGGCGATGTTCTACCTGTCGACAATCGGTGCCCTCGGCGGTTTCGTGGCGTACGCCTATGCGCTGCGTCACCTGCCGGTGTCCTTCGTCTCGCTCTACGCCTACATCAATCCCGTGATTGCAGTCGCGCTGGGCATCCTCGTCCTGCACGAACCGTTCACGTGGCGGATGGGTATCGCCGCGGCGCTGGTTTTTGCCGGCGTGGCGGTCGTTCGAGTGGAGCAGCGGCCAGGCACGAGCCGTGTGGCTGCGCCTGCCGCTGCACGGGCTGAGCGCAGCGTCGCATGATCAATGGAGCGTCGCAGATTACGGACGCGTCGCTCCATGACCGACGTCAGACCCTGCGCCCGCTGACGAATCGCACGAGAAACAGCACGATCGCGATGACCAGCAGGATGTAGATGAAATTTCCCATGGTGTAGCCGCTGACCAGCCCGAGGAGCCACAGAACGATCAGAATGATCGCGATTGTTTCCAGCATCTCTCGTCTCCTTTGCGTCGTGACCGACGCATCAAGTGCCGCGCGGGGCTTTGATAACTCGTGTACCGCGAGCAACTCGTGTGCCACGGTAGAGCCAGTCGTGGCCCCACCGCGCCGAATCCGCTTACTGCTCTGTCTCGTGATGGTTGCGCCGTTCGTGGCGATAGACGCCGCGGTAGCTCGACAGCAGGATCCGGCACAACATGTGAACAGGACTACTGCTGTTGGTGGCTTCCTGGGGGGCATGGTGGTCGGGCTGGTTGCCCACGAGAGCGGTCACCTGCTCTTCGATGCGATATTCGACGCCGACCCTGGCCTCAAGCGCGTCGAGTTTCACGGCATTCCGTTTTTCGCCATCACGCATCGGAACGACCTCTCCCCTCGTGAGGAGTTCACGATTTCCTCGGCAGGGTTCTGGGTTCAGGAGGCGACGAACGAGTGGTTGTTGACCAGGCGGCCCGGCTTGCGGCGCGAGCACGCGCCGTTCGCCAAGGGAGTTTTTGCTTTCAACATCGGCGCATCCGCGATGTACTCCGTTGCCGCATTCACGCGATCGGGGCCGCCGGAGCGTGACACGCGCGGCATGGCCGAGTCGGCGCGGATCGATGAACCCTGGATTGGCGCGGTCGTGCTCGCGCCAGCCGTCTTCGATACGTGGCGCTACTTCGACCCGGACTCGCGCTGGGCCGTCTGGCTCTCGCGGGCGTCGAAGGTGGGATCGGTGCTACTCGTGCTGCGATGAACCGTCCCCGCCCTCGCCACGAGGGCCGAGCGCGAACGTCATGGTGCCCTCGACGACGACGTGGCCGTCGACGCGAGCGATCCCGCGCAGCACGCCGACGCGGCTTCGGAGCCGCCGTACCGTTGCCTCGATCACGACGACATCCCCTGGATGTACGGGGCGCCGGTACCGCACACGTTCGATACTCCTGAAGTAGGGCAGCTTCTCGCGATTCTCCGGCTTGGCGAGGATGAGGATCGCGCCGACCTGCGCGATGGCCTCGGTCAGGATCGTCGGCGGCAGCACCGGCAGCTCACCCGCGCGATGCGCCAGGTAGCGCTCGTTGAGCGTCACGTTCTTGATTCCCACGATGCGCTGATCGGGCACGAGCTCGGTGATGCGATCGACGAGCAGAAAGGGATAGCGGTGCGGCAGGATCCGTTCGATCGCCGTGTAGTCGAGAGGCAGCGTGATGTCCATCGGGTCCTGAATTGCCGGCAACGCCGTCCGCCCGTCGAAGGGATCAGGCGCCGGCGCAGCGGGAACTTACAAGTATAATTCGAGACTGCTCGATTTACTCGACAGTCGCCGGCCGAGGGCCATTTTCACCACGTGAGTCACAGAAATTCCCCTGCCGGAGACGGCGATGAGCACGACGACGCGCTGTTGGCTGCCGACGAGTTGGCAGCCTCGGCGGCCGTCGAGCACCAGATCGTCAAGACGCTCTTCGATCTGGGCCGACAGGTCACCGCGGTCCTCGATTTCGACGCGCTCCTCACGAAGATTCCGGTCCTCACCGCCCGGCTGATCGCCTTCGAGGCGTTCGCGGTCTACCTCCTCGACGATCGCCGCAGCGAGTTGAAAGTGGCGTACTCCGTCGGCTACCCGGACACGGTTGCTCCGCTTCGATTGAAGCTCGGTCAGGGGCTGGTCGGCGCCGCGGTCGCGAGCCATCAGCCGCTGGTGGTCAACGATCTGGCGTCGGATCCGCGGTACGTCGAGTTCGTGCCGGGAATGGGGTCGGAACTGGTCGTACCGCTCCTCCACAAGTCGAAGCCGATCGGTGCGCTCAACCTGCTCAGCCGCCACGCGAATCATTTCAGCGGTAATGATGTCGCGGTGCTGCGCCAGATTGCGGCGCACGTCGCGGTCGCGCTCGTCAACGCGCGGCTCTTCGAGCAGAGCCGCCTCGACGCCGAGGCGCTCGAGACGCTCGCCGAAATCGGGCGCGAGGTCGCGTCGGTCCTGGACCTCGATCAGCTGTTTGCGCGCATCGCGCAGCTCACCAAACGGGTGATCGACTATCGCACCTTCGGCATCCTCCTCCTCAACGACGCCGGCGAGCTCGAGATCAAAATCGCGCTGCACTTCGGTGAGAAACGGGACGTTCCCCGCGTCCGCCTTGGCGAAGGCATCGTCGGATACGCGGCGCTCCATCGCGAGCCGGTTCTCGTGTCCGACGTCTCGCAGGATCCGCGCTACATCCGCGTCGTCCCGGACGTGCGCTCGGAGCTGGCGATCCCGATGCTCATCAAGGACCGCTGCATCGGCGTCGTCGACCTCGAGAGCCCCGAGCTCGACGCGTTCACCAAGCGTGACGTCGAGATCCTGACGCTGCTGGCGAGCCAGGCGGCAGTGGCGATCGAGAACGCCCGGCTGTACGAAGAGCTGCGAGCGAACGAAGCGCGGCTGGAGAAGGAAGTTCGCTTTGCGCAGCGCGTTCAGATCGCGCTCCTGCCGACCGAACCGCCCAAGCGCCTCAAAGGCGTCGAGGTCGCGGCGGCGTTCGACGCTGCGCGCGAGGTCGGCGGCGACTTCCACGACTATCTGGCGCCGGAATCGAACACCCTGGTCGTCGCGGTCGGCGACGTGTCGGGAAAGGGCGTGCCCGCGGCCCTCTACAGCGCGTTTGCCGCAGAGCTCGTGCGCGGCCGCACGTTCCGCCGCCGCTACCTGCCCGAGCGCTCCACGCCGGCGAGCGTACTCGCGTCGATCAACACGATTCTGCACCAGCGACAGCTCGAGGAGTACTACTGCACGCTCTGCTACACGATCTTCGATCTCAAGCGTCGCACGATGACCATGGCGAACTCGGGCTTGCCATATCCGGTGAGGTGTTCCGCCACCGAGTGCACGCAAATCGAGCTGCCGGGGGTGCCACTCGGCTCGTTCCCCGGGTCGACGTACGACGAGGTGACGTTTCCGCTGCACGCCGGCGAGGTCTACGTGTTCTGCACGGACGGGGTGTTCGAGGCGATGAACGAAGTCGGGCAGGAGTTCACGGCGGCCCGGCTGCTCGAAGTGGTTGGGCGTTCACGCGAGCTGCCGGCCGCGAAGATTGTGGCGGCCGTCTTTCAGGCCGTCGCGGAGTGGCGCGGCGACGCTCCCCCCAACGACGACATGACGGCGGTGGTCATCCGCATCACCGCCTGAAGTCGAGATCGGTTTCCTGAATATGAAGGCCGACGCTCGATCCGCCGAACGTCGCGACTTCGCTCACGCGTCCGGTGACGCGAACGTGCGCCCCCCGGGTTGGCGTTCGCCCGCTCTGTGACACGACCGTGACCTCTCCGGTCCCGTCGTCCACCTTGTAGAGCTTGAACGGAACGAGCGGCACGCCCCACGAGCTCGTCACGATCCCGTCGATCGCAACTGTCTTGTCGTGGTAGCGGCCCGGGTTGTATTTGATCTCCTGGACCGTCCGCCGCGTGCTGAGCGCGCACCCAGACACCAGCAGCGCCAGCGCCGCCGCGGCCGTCGCTCGTGCGAGAAGTGTGGGCATGGTGAATCTCCTGTTAGTTCATGTCTCTGACCGGGAGGGAGGAGGAGTTCCCAGCCAGAGACACGAATGGCCGCGCGAAATCGGGTTGACTTGCGACGGGATGCGGCGATGCCAGCGCCTGCCTGAGTTAACGCACCCCGTTGATTCCGCGCGACCGACATCCTCCTCATCAATCCGCGTGCCCACTTCTCGCGCCAGAAATCCCAATGTTTTGGCCCCGTGTCCCCCTGAGGCGTCACTTTGCGCGGACAGACACTGACCTCCCCGCGGGACGCCAGACACAACCTTTTGGTGAGGGGGTGCGTCTACCTTCTATCAATGCTCGCGGGGCCCCACCCCCGCTCGCGGCGGCTCGACTCGCTGCGCTCGCTCGCCGCGGCCGCAGGCGCTGCTGATACAGCGTCCGGGCGCAATCAACAGCGTTTCAGCACGACCAGTAGTTGGCGGTGCTGAGAGGAAGTTGAAAGAACCAGAGCGCGAGTCAGCAGCGCCTGCGGCCCGAGCGCGGCGCGTAGTCGCCGCGCGAGAGCGAGCGGGGGTGGGGCCCCGCGAGCATTGATAAAGGAGACCGAGATGACGGGTTGGATCGTTGCAAGTCGCAGCAGCTACCGCACTGGCCTGGCGGGCGCGGGAACGCTGGCCTCGCAGGGTTACGCGCAGGCGCCGGTCTGGAACGGGGATATCGCGATCGAGGACTGGGGGCCGGAGGCCGAGCAGGCCGTCCGCGTCTTCGGCGGGTCGGGCAGCCAGATCGGGGTGTCCGTCCGGGACCTCAACGACGAAGAGCTGAAAGGCGGCAAGACCGCGACCGGCGTTGTCGTCGAAGACGTGGAGGCCGACAGCCCGGCGCAGAAAGCCGGCTTCAAGACCGGTGACATCGTCGTCGAATTCGATGGCGAGCGCGTGCGCAGCACGCGACAGTTCATGCGCCTCGTGCAGGAGACGGTGGTCGGACGCTCGGTCACCGCGGCCGTGACGCGCGCGGGCCAGCGCGTGACGCTCAGCGTCGAACCGCGATCCGGCGGGTCGTTCAAGTTCTTCGACGGCTCGGGCGACTTCCCGTTCGTGATGCCGAAGATCGCGCCGCCGATGGCCTTGAAGCGCGACGCGTTTCCGCCAAGCTTCGAGAGCTTCCTCGGCTCGTCCGGTCAGCTCGGCATCGCGGTAGACGAGCTCTCGCCGCAGCTGTCGGAGTACTTCGGCACGAAGGAGGGTGTCCTCGTGACGACCGTGCACGACAATTCGAACGCGAGCAGGGCGGGCGTCAAGGCCGGGGACGTGATCACGTCACTCAACGGCGGCACGGTGACGACAGCGGCCGATTTACGGCGGCGAGCGCAGCGGCTCGAGGGCGGCGACGAGTTCACGCTCGCGATCGTGCGCGACAGGAAGCCGATGACACTGAAGGGAAAAGTGGAACCGGCGCAGCCACGACGGTCGTCGGTGAAGACGGTCGTCTAAGCGCCTGAGGCGGTTCTAGCCTGGGGGCGGGCGGAAGGTGGTCCCACGAGCGTCGCGAGTTGGGCGGCGACGATCGTGGCAGCCGCCAGCATTGCGCCCTCCCGCTCAGAATCGTGCCTGACCTCGGCGGCCATGACGCCGACGCAGCCACCTGCAGTGACGAGAGGGGCGGCGATGGCGCCTCCCGAGATCTCGTCCGCCATGACCGTCTGGAGCAGCGATGTCCTGAACGCTGCGGCGGTAGCGTTCTCGGCTTCTCTGGGGATGGTGCCCAGGCGGTTCACCAGCTGCTGCGGATAGCCCTGAGCGAAAATCGGGTTGAGCTCCCGGCCCTCCGGGTCGGCAATCCAGAGGATGATGCCGGACGCATCGAGCAGAAGCGCAGTGCGATCGAGGAGCGACGGCAACGCCCGCGTGTCGACGACACGCGCCAGGTCAGCACAGAGCGACGCAACACCCGCGAAGTCGGTCGTCGGCGCAAACCGGAGTCTGAGTGACTCCGCCGGTGCCGGCTCCACCTGGGCTTCCGGAGCTGGCGGTCCAGAGGTGTCTGCCGGAGTAAGCGAGGCGAGCGTAGGCTCGGGGCTTGGGATCCGTTGCGGCAGACTGACGATTTCGTCGATGGCCTCTTCACCCCCGGGTGCACGGACTGCGGCCACTGAGCGTACAGGCTCGACCGTTCGAGCGGCCTGAACCGGCGCCGCCACGGGCACCGGTCGGGCCATGGGGATGAGCAACAGTACCGCCAGCACGGCCGCGGCGGCGCCGGCAGCCATGGCAAAAACCTGCCGCTGTTTGAACACGCCGACGGCTGCTTCCCGAGCCCGGACTTCAGCAAGCCGCGCCTGCTCGAGCGAAGCGAGTGCCGTGTCGGATCGTTCCAGACCATCGCCAAAAACAACGTCCGAGGCCAGGAGGCGCGAGTCGGCCCGCACGTAATCGACGGCTCGCTTATCGGATTTCGCAAACTCGTTGAGCGCGGCCATGGCCGCGTCGATGGCCGCGTGTGCCTCGGGAACCGTAGCCTCCCCGCGAAGCGCCTTGATGTCGTTCCGCAGCGCGTCGAGGCCCTGCGTCACCTTCCCGATCCACCGATCCCCTGGCTGACCGGCCGCGGCATATCCCAGTTGCGCCGCACGCAGCTCGAGCACGCCACGCTCGAGAGCCCGCGCCGATTCGTCGAACGATCGTGCCTGGGCGGCTGCGACGGCAGCGTCGTTGTTGCCTTTCCAGAAAAGAAAGGACGCTGTGATGATTGCTGCGAGGAAGAGACAGAGCAAAATCAGGCGCGCCGCACGACTCTGCATGAGACGTTACTATAGCATCCGCCGCTCGGCCGATGCCGATGATTCCACACGCCCGACCGGCGTCGGCAGGCGACAGACGTCATGCGTAACGCTCGGATAGCCGCGATCGTCAATCCGGTCTCTGGCGCGGGCATGGCCCCGCACGCCGCACGCCGCCGAGTCGACATGCTTCGCGACGAACTGACCCGCCGTCAGCTCAAGGCGACTATCGATCTGACCGGCGCGGCGGGGCACGCGCGTGACCTGGCGCGTGCCGCTGTCGCCGATCGTGCCGATCTCGTGATCGTCTGGGGAGGCGACGGTACCGTCAACGAAGTCGGCGGCGCGCTTGCCGGCAGTCCGACTGCCCTCGGGCTCATTCCAGCGGGTTCAGGCAATGGCCTGGCCGGAGGGCTGGGCATCCCGAGAGATCCGCACGCGGCCCTGGCCACCGCGCTCGGCGAGAAGACGCTTGCGGTCGACGTCGGCATGCTCAACGATCTCCCTTTCTTCAACATCGCCGGTATCGGATTCGATGCGCACATCGCGCGTCTGTTCAACGAACGCCCACGTGGCCGGCGGGGCCGGCTGCCCTACATCGTCATCGGCGTGCGCGAGGGGTGCCGCTACGTGGGGAAGGACTACCGACTGACGCTCGACGGCGCCGTCCGGAAATCGCGCGCGCTCCTGATCGCCTTTGCGAACGGCCAGGAATACGGGATGGGGATGCGGATCGCGCCAGGTGCGCGGCTCGACGATGGGCTGCTGGAGGCGTGCGTGGTGGAGGACCGTTCGGTCCTGGCGCGATTCCGCGACGCGCGGCACCTGGCGCTGGGTTCGGTCCACCGTGCGCCGCGAATGGCGATGCAGCCCATCAGGACGGCGGTTGTCGAGTCCGACGGAGAGATCGAGTTTCACCTCGACGGAGAGCCGGGCGTCGTGCGCGACCGCCTGACGATCACGATCCGGCCCGGTGCGCTGATGGTGAAGGTGTGACTACTTCACTTCCTTCATCGGGATTGCAGCGAGCAGAGACGACAAACCGTGCCGCCCTTCGAACTTCACGGGCGGCAGGTCCTGGAACATGAAGTCCCACTTCCATCGCTCCGACGGGTTCGACGCCTGCATCCAGGTTCGCGCCGACACCGGTCGCGCGAACGCAATCGTTGTCAGATTGGCGTAGGTCGGGTTTCCGGCCATCGCGGCCGCGAGCTCGGTTCGGATCTCGGCGCTGCTCGGATACGCGATCGCGGCGCCCAGCGCCAGGCCGACGTCGGTGAGGATCTTCCAGTCTTCCTGCGCCTCTCCCGGCGACGACATCGCCCGTGCGGAGGCCTGCAGCCGGCCGTCCGTGTTGACGTAAGTTGCATCCTTCTCGATCCATGACGCGCCGGGGAGGACGATGTCGGCGGCCGCGGCCAACTCGGTCAGGAGTACGCCCTGGACGATGAGCAGCGGCAGTTTGCCCGACTTCCTCGCCGCGATGACCCAGGACAGATCGCCGATGGATCCGTCGGGGCCGGGATCGAAGACGTAGAGCGCGGCCACGTGGCCTGCTTCGACGTCGGCGCGGAAGCCGGAGAGGTCGGCTTCGCCGGCGGCGGTGGCGCTGACGGGGAAGCCGAGGTCGCGGGCGCCGCGCACGTTCGGTGCATCGACTGGCGGCACCTTGAACTTCACATTCGGCGGCTGCGACTTGACGCTCGTCCGCCAGCTGATCGCGACGCCCTGTTCAGGCAGGTTGAACGCGCCGCCGAGCCGGCCGAGGACCGATAGCTCCTCGAGCGAGGCATGCGCAGATATCAGGAAGCGCAGCGCCGAAGGTCCGCCCGCCGCCGAGACCCGATCCGACAGCGTCGCGAACGCCTGGCTCCAGCTCGCCGGGGCCTGCGCCTGACCGCTGGCCGGCCCGGCAAGAACGAGCGGCTGCTCGAGCCGGCCCTCGCCCTCGACCCAGTGATAGTTGAAGCGGCCGACGTCGCACATCCAGTAGCCGTTGACCTCGGGATTGAAGCGCGGCGTCATGCGCGCCAGGCGCGCGCCCTTCGCCCACTCGGGCTTGGCCTTGAGCCATGCCGTCGTGTTGCAGCCCTTCTCGCAGAGCGTGCAAATCGTATCGACCGCCTCGGGGTTGTCCCACGGGCGCGCCTTGAACCGGTAGTCGCGCGTCGTAATCGCGCCGACGGGGCAGACGTCCATGAGGTTGCCGGAGAGGAGCGACTGCACGCCCTCTTCCTGGAACGTCGCAATCTCGCTCCCGTAGCCGCGATCGACGATGTTGATCTGCGCGTCGGTATCGACCTCTTTCATGAACCGCACGCACCTCGTGCAGAGAATGCAGCGGTTGCGGTTGAGCATGAGCGTCGGGCCGAAGTCCACGTCGGCCTTCACCCCTTCGCCGTCGAACACGCGCCGCGGGAAGCCCATCCGGCTTTCGTTCGGGCCGAAGCTGTACGAGAAATCCTGGAGCGGACACTCGCCGCCCTTGTCGCACACCGGGCAGTCGAGCGGGTGGTTGATGAGCAGGAACTCGAAGACACTCGCCCGTGCATCGACGACATCCGGGGTCTGCGTGTGCACGACCATGCCTTCGGCAACTGGTGTGGAGCACGACGTCTGCAGCTTCGGCATCTTCTCGATCTTGACGATGCAGACGCGACAGGACCCGTCGATTCCGAGGCCCGGGTGGTAGCAGTAGTAGGGAACCCTGATGCCGGCCTCGATGGCCGCCTGGAGAACGGTCCGGCCCTTTTCGGCCGTCACGGTCTTCCCATCGATCGTCAGCGAAACGGTGTCCATAAGCCCACAATTCTATATTGGTTTTGCGAGCTTGACTTGGGTCTCCGGCCGGCCTACATTGGGCCTCTCGCCCCGGCCAACCTTCAACCCCAGTAGGGGAGGCCAGTATGGACGCGATTCGTCTCCGCCCGCGCTTTCCGTTGGCACCGGTGTTCGAATGGGTAGTTGCCGCGCTCTTCCTCGGCGCCACGGTCGTCGTGGGCTCGATGATCCTCCGGCAGCTGACCCCGACCCCCTCGGTCCGTGCCGTTCCGGCTGCCCGGCCCGTCATCGCGAGCATTCCGGCCGCCGTTCCTCCACGCGCGGTCTCGGTGCCCGTGCTGCCGTTCCTCGACGGGAAGGAAGTCCGGATTGGGGAAACCGTGTCTGCCGTCGCCGCCCGGCTGGGCCGCGCCGCCGAAAGTGGCCGACAGGAAGTCGACCGCGGAAGCCTCGGCGAACGGCTGACCCGCTTCTACGAGTACGCCGGCTCCCGCTTCATCCTGGTCTTCGAGCCGTTCGAGCGGAGCGGCGAGGCGAGAGTCGCGGCGATTTACTTGCCTTAGACGGCTTTAGGCTCTGGGCTTTAGGCTTCAGGAGGATCTCTCAGATCCCAATCGTGGGTTGATCCCAAAGCACTATCTAGCAGCCAGTGGTGCAAGTCGTCGAAATCACTCTACCGATCTTATTGAGACTCAGGCTCGTCTTCTTTCAAAGATGCCGGTCCCCTTGGCGACCTCTTGATTACCGTCGAATATTGAATAAGCTTGTTGTCGGGCCGTTCATTCTCGTACCCAGTGGTCGGGTTTCCGCCCTAGTTCCTTTCCGCCAACTTCAGCGCTTCCGCCAGCAACCGATCCAACGCCGGGCGATCGAAAAACTTGCCGGCGAGGATCACAGCGCGGATGCGGCGCGCGTTGCGGATGTCGATCAGCGGATTGGCGTCGAGCAGCACCAGGTCGGCGCGCCGGCCTGGCGCGATGCTCCCCGTCTCGAGCTTGGGGAACACCGCCGCGGGAGTGGACGTCGCGGCGCGCAGCGCGGCTACGGGCGGCAGGCCGGCGTCGACAAGCAGCTCGAGCTCGTCGTGCAGGCTGAAGCCCGGCGCATTGATGAAGCTCACATCGGTGCCAGCGAGCAGCTTGACACCGGCGTCGTGCATCATCCGCGTCACCGCCTGCAGCTCACGATTGTCCGGATTGTCGATCCGTGGTTGCGGTCCCGCATCGTACCGAACGCGGCCGATCTGCTTCTCCGCCTCGGCCCGTGCCGAGGCCGCCGTGTACTGCCAGTCGGGATCTGGTAGGCCGGCGACGAGTCGATTGGCGAGGCGTTCGTAGGGAACGAGCGTCGCATCGACGTACGTCCCGTTGCGCACGAACCGCTGGACGAGCGCGCGCGCCTCGTCCCCAGCGCGCCAGAGGGCGATCTCCGCATTGAAATCCTTGCCCCGGTGGGTGGCCTGGAATGTGCCGTCAAACAACGTGTTGACGTGTTCGACCGACTGCCCCGCGTCGGACACCTCTTCCGGCGTCATCACCGTCGGGACGTGTCCAGTCACGGACAACCCCAGCGCCTGCGCTTCAGCCATGACCGCGAAATAGACGTCGCGCGGCATCGACTTCACTTTGATTTGATCGACGCCCGCGGCGTGCAGCCGGCGCACCGTGTCGCGTCCCTGCTCCGGTGTTTCGATCAGGAGTTGGAACCGCAGCGGGTTCTGACCGACCAACATCGGCCCGACGCGGACGATTAGCGGACCGACACGGGTCCCGGTGGCGATCTCCGTCCGCCAGCGATCGATTTCTGCCAGCTCGCCGCCAAGATCGCGCACGGTGGTCACCCCGTTGGCGACGAACGCCGGAAACGCGCTCGCGCGCGCGAAGCCGAGGTGGACGTGCATGTCCCACAACCCGGGCATCAAGAACTTTCCGCGGCCGTCGATCTTCGTGGAGTCGCGAGGAATGACGGTATCTGTGCCGATGCTCGTGATGCGCCCCTCGCGAACGACCACCGTCACGCCGGACACCGCGGTGCCGCCGTGTGGATCGATGACGGTCACGCCGCTGATCGCGAGCGGACGCTGGGTCAGCGGTTGCGCGGCTGCCGCGGTGACGAACGCGCAGAGGATCACAGCACGGCGCATGATGCCATTGCTTACTCTAGAGAGCCTAAAGCCTAAAGCCGAGAGCCTGAAGCCTGTCTATGACGCCTGCTTCTCGATCTCGACCAGCGCTGCGTTGTCCTCGTTGGCCTCGACCTTCCTCAGCGCACCCTTGACCGGAATCTTCCGCTCGACGACGCGGTCGGTGAGTGGGACGACGACGGATTCGGTCTCGCCGCTGGTGTAGGTCACCGTGACGGTGATGGGCACCGGCGCGATGTCGCCGCGATGCTCGAGCTTGACGACAATCGAATTGGCATCCGGCGAGCGATAGCTGAAGGCGACACGCGGGATCGTGACGCCGAAGATCCACGCCTCGAAGAACGGCCCTAGATCGCGGCCCGTTGCCGCTTCCATCGCCAGGCGGAAATCATCGGTCCCGGCCTTCTTGAAGCGCCACTCGGAGTAGAAGCGCCGCACGCCGAAGAAGAATGTGTCGTCGCCCACCAGCCGTCGCAGCATGTGCAGCACGATGGCGGCCTTGTTGTAGACGAGCGACCGGAAGACAGCGCGTTCACCGCGAATGTGTCCCAGGCGGTAGCCGAGATAGATCGGTCCCTGTGGAGACGTGTCGATTCCCGAGCGGCGCATCTGGCGCAAGACCGACGGAAAGACGTTGGCGTCGAGCGCCTTCTCGGCGTAGAGCGCGGCGAAGTACTGCGCGAAGCCCTCGCTCAGCCACTGCTCGTGATAGTTCTTCCACCCCACGGCTTGTCCCCACCACTGATGCGCCAGCTCGTGCGCCAGGTAGAAGGCCGGGAAGCTCTCGAAGTTCACCGGATCGTTGCGCCAGATGACTGGCGTCGTGGGCAGGATCTGGTTGAGGACCGCGAAGTAGGCCGGGCTGTGACCGCCCGGCGTTTCGTTCTCGGTAACCGCCAGCGTGAAGGTGGGGTATGGGGCTTCGCCGACGATCGAGGCGTAGAACTGGACGATCGCGCTCGTCTGCTCGGCCAGCCCGCGCGCGCGCCCGACTTGCCGCGGGTTGGCCCTGACCGTCAGCGTCACGCTCGTTTCGTCGCTCGCGATGCCTGCCGGCGCACTCGGCTCAGCGACCGCGTGCGCGCGCGACGGCGCCGCGGCAGCCGGTTGTGAGAGATCGGGCACCGCGACGCGAAGATCGCCGAAATCGCCGGCCGAAGCCCGGATCGGCAGGCGCATCGACGTGACCGGCGACATGCGGCTGATGACGCACGAGAGATAGCGGACCGGCCGATCGTTCTGGAAGAGGAACGTCTTCTGCGATCTCGGCCCGGAGATGCCGGTCTCGACAGCGGGTCTGGGCGGCCCGGTCAGCGCACCGGTTGCCACCACGTCGAACTCGGTCGGTACCGTGATCCGCAGCGTGCCGAGGGCGTAGTCGCTGACCGTCGACTGCGGATACCAGAACGAGCTGTTGCTGTAGATGAATCGCGGCTCGAGCGGGATCTGCGCCGTTTCGCGCTCCTGCTGCTGCGTCTGCACGTCGATTACGTCGCTCGCCTCGCGATCGAGGCTCACGGCGATTGCCTCGCGATCGAGCTCCGCCGGCTCGAGCCGGCCGCTGTAGACAACGGTCAGCGTGAACTCGTTGTCGCGAAAAACGGGCGACGGCAGGTTCACGATGAGGCTGTTCTGGTTGACGACGCGCAGGTGGAGCAGCCGCCCGAAGCCCGGCGCGTAGACGCCGCGGACCGTGAGGGCTTCGGCGAGCTTCAGCGTCATGGTGGTCATCGCGCTCGCGCGGACCTTGACGCGCAGGTGCGCGGTGCCGTTGATCCAGTAGCGTTCCGGCGAGAAAGCGGCGTCGACTTCGTAGGCGAGGACGTCGTAGTCGACCAGATCGTCTTCGCTGTAGAAGCGTCCGCGCGCCGCGAGCTTCGCTGCCGACGCGTAGATCGAGATATTGCGCTTCCGCTTGCGATCGAAAACCGTGATGTCCTCGGCCTCGTTGCCCGACCGCGCGTAGGTGAGGCTGCCGAAGCGGCGCGTGCGCACCTCCGCTATCAGGTCGCCAGACGACGGGATGAGGGACCAGCGATCGCGACTCAGATCGGTCAGATCGATCTGGAGCGTGCGGGAGAGGTACTCGTCGAAGACGTCCGCGGCGCGCCGCAGGTCGGTCTGGACGACGGCTCGCGCAACGAGGGATTCAGCGCGGAATCTGGCTTCGAAATCGGACGGCCGGATGCGCACGAACGCGGCATCGAACTCCGACTGCAAATCGTCGGCGCCGGTAAAAAGCCGGATCTGCGTGCGCTCGGCTTGATCCGGCGGCGCAAATTTGAGCCGCCCGCGCCCGAGCAGCACGATGGCTGTGGGGCCATCAGGGATCTCGGCGACGAACGCCGTACCGGCGGCCATCTCGATCGTCAGGTCTGTTCCGGCGACGACGAGGTTGCGGACATCGAACTGTCGCGTGGCGTTCAGCGCGAGCCGGTACAGGCCCGCGACGTTGGACACCGGCTCCAGGCGCTCGATGCGCCAGTCGGTCGGATCGGCTCTGGCGTCAGGCGGCCGCAGGTCGAGGCGCCACGTCGCCAGCTTTGCCTCGATGCCACGCTCGACGAAGACCTCGATCAGCAGTTGCTGCCGGTTGCCTTCGAGCGCCAGGCGATCGCGTTCCTTGATCACCACCCGCGTCGGACTTGTACCGGCCGCCTCGGCGAAGTCGTCCACCGTGGACGCGTCGGTGTCCCTGACCGTCAGCCCCAGGAGCGCCGCGCGGTCACCGCTGGCGAGCGCCTGCTCGAGCCGCACGACCAGCTTCTCGATCGCGTCCGGCGGCGACGAGGGCGGCTGACCGTGGGCCGCGTGCGCGAACGAGAGGCACGCCAGCGCCAGGACAAGGCGTAGTGCCATGGATGGTCACATATTAGACCCCTCCGGGGCGGTTAGGGAGCCTGGGACGAATTGAGGGATGAAATGCGGCTCAAGGCTCTAGGCTCTAGGCTCAAGCAAGAGCTCTCAGAGCTTAGTCGCGGGACTAGGATCTCAAGGTTCTTCCTGGAGCCCAAAGTCTAGAGCCTAGAGCCAGAGCCCTGAGCCTGCCGTTTACCCAGCCCGCTTGACGGCCAGAATCGTCAGGTCGTCCGTGAAGCGCGCTCGGCGAGCATGGGCCTGGACGGCGGCCAGGACTTCGCTGCCGATGGCGGACGGCGGCTTGTCGGCGTGGCGCTCGAGGATCAGCTCGAGGCCGCTTTCCTCGAGCGGCTGACCCGATGGGTCCTCGGCCTCGGTGATCCCGTCGCTATAAAAGACGAGGAGGTCGCCGGGTTCGAGGCGCGTTTCCGCGGCGGTGTACTCGGAGTTCTCGAAGAGCCCCAGGGCAATGCCCGTCCCGTGCAGCCGATCGAACCGGCCATCGCGCCGGCGGATGAGCGGCGGGTTCTGTCCGGCGTTGACGTAGGTGAGTCGTCCGGTCGACGGCTCGTAGATCGCATACACGAGCGTGATGAAGCGTGACGCGGGGCTGTGACGGCAGATCTGGATGTTCAGTCGCGCGACGAGCGCCGCCGGTTCCATGCGCTCTTCGACGAGCGTGCGGAGCGCGGCGAGGAGCAGCGCCATCAGCAGCGCAGCCGGGCTGCCTTTGCCCGCCACATCTCCAAGCGTCAGCACGATGCGCCCGTCCGGCTGCGGCAGCACGTCGTAGAAATCGCCGCCGACGGTGTTGGCGGGCTTCGTGAAGCCGGAGATGTCGATGTCTGCCGCCGTGAAGGTCCCGCGCGGCAGCAGCGCGAGCTGGATCTCTCTGGCCACCTCGAGCTCGCCCTTGAGCGAGAGCCGCTCGGCCACCTCGAGGAGCACGAGCAGGTTGACGAGAATCAGGCTGAGGAGGAGCGCGAACGTGCCATTCGCCCAGACTGGCAGCGGCAGCGAGATCTGAAAGAGCGGGAGGCCCATCGGCACGTCGACGAGCGCGAATCCGCGAAAGAGCTGGATGAGTCCGAGGAGCGCGATGAAGAGCGCGACGAAGTAGACGGCCCGGCGGGCCGCTGGCAGCTTGAGCGTGAAGGCGACAAAGACCTGCCGAAAGCGCAGCCCCGTGCGGCTCCACCACGGCAGGGCCACCAACTCGTCTTCGTCCAGCCCGCGCGTGAAGAAATCGTACGCGTCACGCGTGTCATGCGTGAAGAGTCGCTCGAGATCTTCGCGCGAGAGGTCGCGCGTATAGGTATGAAACCACTCGCGGGCGCGGTCCCCCGCCGTCGGGGAGGCCCCTGGAGCCGGCGGCGACGTCGTGGACGCCATAGACCAGAGTATACGGGCCCGAGTCGTCGGATGTTTGGGCGGGTCTGACCCTCGTCTGACCCCGGTCTGACCCCGGCGTCAGGCGTGTCGCAGAAACGTCTGGGTAAATGCCGCAATATCGTCGTAGATTCCGGCCAGCTCCTGGGGTGAGGCCAGGAACACGATGCGGAAGAACCCATCCTCTGGCCGTGTCCCGAAGCCCGAACCATAGACACAGAGGATGCCCGTCGCGCGCAGCAGCCCGAGTACGTAGTCCGCGTCGGTCGTGCCGGGTGGGAGCGTAACCCGCGGCATCGCGTAGAAGGCGGCCGTCGGCGCAACCACCGAGATCCCCTCGATGGCGTTCAGCCGGCTGGTCGTGAGCTCGGCCCGGACGCGCAGGGCGGAGCGAAACGCGACCTGGTGCGACCGATCGCCGTTGAGCGCGGCGGTAATCGCGTACTCCATCGGCCCGGTTGCGCACAGTCGCCCATCGGCCAGCTTCTTGATCGCTCCAAGGGCATCGTCCATCCGGGGGGTGCTGCTCGACAGCCATCCAGCCGGCACGCCAGCCGGGCGCCAGGTAGGCCTTCGACAGCGAGGAGAACGTGATCACCGGGGCATCCGGGTAGCCGGCGGCAATCGCGGGGACCGGGCCGTCGAAGGCGAGGTCGGCATACACCTCGTCGGCGAGCAGCGGAAAATTGTGGCGATCCGCCAGCTCGACAAGGGCGCGGCGTATGTCGACCGGATAGGTCGCACCCGTTGGATTGTTGGGATCGATGACGACCAGGGCGCGCGTCGATGGGGTGATCAGGCTGCGCACGTGCTCGACGTCCGGCATCCAGCCGCGGTCGGGGTCGGTGCGATAAAACACGGCGCGCGCGCCGATCTTGGCCAGCACCGCCGTGTACAATGGATAGGTCGGTACCGGGATCAGCACGTCGTCGCCCGCCTCGGCGAGCGCGGTCAGCGCCAGCTCAATCCCCTCCGACGTGCCCGACGTGATGACCACGCGATCGGGCGAGACCGGCATGCCCCGCCGGTCGCACTCGGCGGCGACCGCTTCGCGTGCTGCCAGGATGCCAACCGACGGCGCGTAGCCGTTCTTGCCCTCGCGAATCGCCCGGTCGACCGCGTCAATCAGGTGCGCTGGCGTCTCGAAGCCGAACGTAATGGGGTCGCCGATATTGAGGTAGCGGACACGTCGGCCGGCGGCCTCAACCTTTCGGGCCTCCGACACGATATTGCGGATTGCGTAGACGAAGCCACCAATTCGTGACGCGACCGGGATGGGGGAGGTCGTTCGTGCTTCCATTTCCGCAAATTCTAACAGGAAAAGGCGACTGTCCGGGCCGGGCGCGGGTTTTGTAGAAATAACAGTCGGCGATCTCGCGAATCGCGTAAATTCTACGCGACATGCGCCGTGTTTCGGGAACGACAGCTATGTCATCTATTTTAGAATCAATCAGTTTATAGGCATGGCAGGCTCTTTGGAAGAGCTGAGGTCATGCTGGGCCGTCTGGCTGTCCTCACGGCGTCAGCGGTGTGGGTGGCGTCGGCGGCGTTGGGGCCTTTGGAATCGGCCGGCAAGATGGCCCGCGGCCAGCCGAGCAGGCAGGGGCGGCATCGGCGGCTCCCCAGGATCCTGCGCCTCGGTTCAAGTCGGCGGTCGACCTGGTTTCGGTGTCGGCGGTCGTCAGGGACAAGAAGGGCCGGTTCGTGCCGCACCTCTCCCGCGAGGACTTCATCGTGGTCGAGGGCGGGGAACGGCGGCCGATTGTGGGGTTCAACGCCGAGGCCGACGGTCCGGTCAAGGTGGCGGTGCTCTTTGACATCAGTGGAAGCATGCGAATCGGGTCGAAAGCTGTTGACGCGCAGCAGGCCGCGCGTCACCTCTTCAGCTCGCTGAAGAGCGGCGGATCAGGCGGCGCTCTTCGCCTTCGACACGCAGCTCGAGAAGGTCACCGACTTCACGACCGATTTCAAGGGTCTCGAGTCGAAGGTGGACAAGGTCGAGCCGCCGTTCGGGCAGACGTCGCTCTTCGACGCCATTGCCGAGACGGCCAAGGCAGTGGCCGACTCAGTCGGCGGCGGGACCGGCAGGGTGCCGCAGCGGTCGGCGATTGTGGTCCTGACCGACGGCATCGACACGAAGAGCCGGTTGACGGCGCCGGAAGTTTCCGCCATCGCGAGCAGCATCGACGTGCCGGTCTACATCGTCGCGGTGATGTCGCCGGTGGACGAC
The DNA here is from genome assembly GCA_963776315.1 of uncultured Acidobacteriota bacterium. Classification (GTDB taxonomy): domain Bacteria; phylum Acidobacteriota; class Vicinamibacteria; order Vicinamibacterales; family 2-12-FULL-66-21; genus DATBJJ01. The sequence continues at coordinate 695,375 of CAVZMJ010000009.1, read as the reverse complement.
CCGAGGAATCCGGATTACGGCACGGGGGCGCTCAGCAGCGGCCTCACGGATCTGGCGCGATGGACCGGCGGAGATTTCTTCATCGCGATCTCGCCAGCGCACGCGAGTATCGCGGCGCGGCAGATCGTCGGGGAGATGCGGAACCAGTACATGCTCGCGTTCGAGGCGTCGGCACGGGCAGGCTGGAAAGCGTTGGAAGTGCGGGCGCGGGATCGGGAACACATCGTGCGTGCACGCAGTGGGTATACCGCGGGGGGTGGGTCGCCATCCCCGGACATGGCGCGGCAGCGATAACGGGTGGCGAGTCCGCGAGGCGGTCGGCATAGTTCTGGCGGTCGCGTTCCACGTGGGACGCGAGGTTCATAATCTGGAGGAGTAGTCATGAAGAAAGTCGTCTTGGGGGTATCGTTGCTCGCGCTGGCTCTTGGAAGCACCACGGCGTGCGCCACCAAGAAGTTCGTGCGCGGCGAAGTCGGTCAGGTCAACAGCAAGGTGGACACGCTCTCGAAGTCTCTCGAGGAGACGCAGGAGCGGACCAAGGCCAACGAAGCAAAGATCGGCGAAGTCGACCAGAAGGTCGCGGTTGTCGATCAGAAAGCCGCGGCCGCCGACCAGAAAGCGGTCGCCGCGAACAAGAACGCCGAGGCGGCGGGCGCGGCCGCGGCCGCGGTCAACACCCGTGCCGACGCCATCGAGAAGGCCTCGAAGCGTATCGTCTACGAGGTTGTGCTGAACGAAGAGAAGGGTAACTTCAAGTTCGGTCGGGCGACGATGCCCGAGACGGTCACGCCCGAGATCGACGCGCTCGTGCAGCAGCTCAAGGCGAACCCCAACGGCGCCTACATCGAGATCGAGGGCCACACCGACAACGTGGGCGACAAGGAAATCAACTACAAGCTCGGCCTCGAGCGCGCCGAGAACGTGAAGCGCTACCTCTACGAGACGCACCAGGTGCCGCTCCACAAGATCAACGTCATCAGCTACGGCGAAGACAAGCCCATCGGCGACAACAAGACCAAGGACGGTCGCGCGCAGAACCGGCGCGTTGTGATCAAGGTGCTCGCCTAACCGCAAGTATCTGTCACCTCGGCGGAACCCTGACTCCCGTCCTGGGTTCCCCGAGGTGATTTTCTTTGCGTCGCTGCAGTCTCTACGCCGCTGCAGCCGACCGGGGGCGGAACGCTGGGGGCCGTACCGGGCTGGTCCGGTATCGGTGTCCATGATTAACGTCAGCACTTTCGCAGGGTGCTTCGCGCTCCGCCTCCGGTCGACTGCAGCGACTCGTCCTCAACGTCCACGTCCGCACTCACCCCCAGCTGAAGTTCAGGACGTCTTGTCCCGATAAGGCGATCCATGGGATCCCTCTTTCGCCGATTGGCTGGCATTGTGTTGCTGAGCGCCGCGGGGCTTCTCGTGGCGACACCCGCCGCCGCTCAGATCGGCGTCGGCGCGCGCCTGGCCTGGGTCACCGGCGATTCGAGTGTCGATACCGACACGGTACGGTTCACCGGAGGACAGATCCGCATGGGTATTTCCCAGCGGATGGGCGTCGAAGTATCCTTCGACCGCCGCTCGGAGGAGTTCGACCTTCTCAACCAACGTGTGAAGGAAACGCCCATTCAGGTCTCCCTGCTCCTCAAGATGGCGGCCGGGAGTTTTCAGCCATATCTCCTGGGCGGCCCAGGTTGGTACAAGCGGAGCGTCTCGCCACTCGAGGGACCGGCGGACGAACTCGATGTCAGCACAACTGAATTTGGCTGGCATGCCGGCGTGGGGGCGGAGCTCCTGATGGGGAAGCACGCCGGCATTCACGGCGACTATCGCTATACCTTCCTCGACTTCAACAACGACAACGATCAGGAAATCGGCGGGGGTCTCATAGGCAGTTTGCTCCCGGGCCACAAGGGCTCGATGTGGACGCTGGGCTTCACGGTGTATTTCTAGCGAGGCTGCGCCTCAGACCAACGCGGCTCCGCCTCGCTAGGTCGCATTCTTGATAACGCCCCGCTGACGCGGGGACGGTCTTGACCCAGGAAACTTGACTCAAATGGACAAGTTCTGGAGGGTCAAGACCTCTAGTTGGCGGTTGGCTGTTGGCGGCCGGCGGCTCGCTGTTGGCTGTTGCTCGGCCGGGCGACGAGCCAACTGCCAGCAGCTAACCGCCAGCAGCGAACTACCAGCTGCCAACAGCGAGCCGCCAGCAGCTGATATATGCTCTCTCCGTTCTCGGCCCAACAGGAGGACGGATGATAGTTTCACTTCGCCGGCTCGCGGCCCTTGGGCTCGTTGCCGTGCTCGGTCTGGCAGCGGCCCCCGTCAACAAGATCCAGTTCACCGACACCAAGCTGAAGAACGGGTTGCGGGTGATCGTTTCGGAGGATCACTCGGCGCCTGTCTTTGCAGTCGCGGTCAACTACAACGTCGGCTCGCGCGATGAGCGCAAGGGCCGCACCGGTTTCGCCCACCTCTTCGAGCACATGATGTTCAAGGGGTCCGCCAACGTCGGCGCCGGCGAGCACCCGCAGCTCGTTTTCTCCAACGGCGGCTCGATGAACGGCACGACCAACAAGGACCGGACGCTCTACTTCGAGATCATGCCGGCCAACCAACTGGATCTTCCGCTGTTCCTCGAAGCCGATCGCATGCGCTCGCTCGACATCACCAAGGACAATCTCGACAACCAGCGCAACGCCGTGCAGGAGGAACGGCGCCTCCGTGTCGACAACCAGCCCTACGGCCGCACCTTCGATACGCGCGATGAGCTGGCGTACGAGAACTTCGCCTACGAACACTCGGTCATCGGGTCGATGGCCGATCTGAGCGCCGCAACCGTCGACGACGTGGCCGCATTCTTCAAGACCTACTATGCGCCCAACAACGCCGTCCTCAGCATCGTCGGCGACGTCGACACGAAAGTGACGCTCGAGAAAGTGCGGAAGTACTTCGAGTCCATTCCCTCGCAGCCCGCGGCTCCGGCGGTGGACATGACGGAGCCGCCACAGACCGAAGAACGCCGGGCGACGATCGAAGACGGGCTGGCACGATTGGCCCGGCTCGACATGGTCTACAAGACGCCGCCAAGCGGTTCGGCGGACGACGACGCGTTGCAGGTGCTTGGCACCGTGCTGTCGAGCGGGCGCAGCTCGCGCTTCTTCGAGAACATCGTTCGCCAGAAGCAGCTCGCGGCCAACGTGTCTGCGTTTGCCGGCGAGAGCCGGGGACCATCGCTCTTTACAGTCGTCGGCACCGTCAATCCGGGGAAGAGTGTGGCCGAGCTCGAGGCTGCCGTCGACGCGGAGATCGAGCGCGTGAAAGCCGGGCCGATCGAGGAGTGGGAGATCGAGAAGGCGCGCAACAACGCCCGGACGCAGCTCGTCAACAGTCTGGGGAGCGTGCTCGACCGCGCGGTGACGCTCGGCGAGGACGCGCTCTTCTACAACGACCCGGGACGGATCAACACGCGGGCGGATCGGATCGCGAAGGTCAGCGCGTCTGACGTTCAGCGCGTGGCCAAACAGTACTTGGTCAAGAGCGGGCGGACCGTCGTGGTTACCGTTCCCAAGGCTGCGCCGGCCAAAGGAGGTCTGTGATGAGGCGCCTCGCATTCTCGGCCATTGCGGCCTGGTGCCTGGTGTCGGTCATCACGGCACAGTCGGCACCCGGCGGACAGGCACAGCCGCCATCGACGACCGGCGTCGTCGTCAAAGGCAAGGCGCCCGTTTCGAACGAGATCCTGAAGGTCGCGCTGCCCAAACCGCAGGAAGCCGATCTACCGAACGGGCTGCATCTGATGGTCCTCGAGGATCGCCGGCTGCCGCGCGTCACCTTCCAGATCATTATTCCTGGTGCGGGCGGCTACTTCGACCCGCCGGCCCTGATCGGGCTCAGCACCTACACGGCGCAGATGATGCGCGAAGGCACGAGCAAGCGTTCGTCGCAGCAGATCTCGCAAGAGCTCGAGACGATGTCCGCCTCGGTCGTCGTCGGCAGCAGCCTGTCGGGGCCGTTCGCGACCATGTCTGGCAACGCGCTGACGGAAAACCTGCCCCGGCTCTTCGACCTCACGGCCGACGTGCTGCTCAACCCGTCGTTTCCGGCTGACGAGTGGGAGCGGCTGAAGGTGCGCACTCGCGCGGGCCTGATCCAGCAGCGGACGCAACCGGGGTTCCTCTCGGCGGAACGGTTCTCGAAGGTGATCTTCGGCGACCACCCGGCGGGGCGCGTCTCGGCGACGCCGGAAACGCTCAACGCGATCACGCGCGAGGCGATGGTCGATTACCACAAGACCCATTTCGTGCCGGACCACGCCCTCGTTGCCTTTGCCGGCGACATCAGCCTGGCCGACGCGCGCAAGATGATCGAGGCGACGCTGGCGGCGTGGAAGAAGAGCGGCACGCCGAAGCCGGCGACGACCGATCCGCTGGCGCCCGGGCCGGCAAAGGTCTACCTCATCGCGCGCCCCGGCTCGGTGCAGACAACGCTGATGGTGGGCACGCAGTCGATGGTACGGACCGATCCGGACTACGTGCCGCTCACCGTGGCCAACCGCGTGCTCGGCGGCACGATGGGCCGGCTCTTCATGCACTTGCGCGAGGTGAAGGGCTACACCTACGGGATCGGCAGCGGCTTCTCCGCGACTGCCTTCCGCGGTCAGTGGTCGGCGTCGACCGACGTCCGGACCGAGGTGACCGAGGCCGCGCTCACTGATCTGCTGGCCGAGATCGCCGACATGCGCGACAAGCTGGTGCCCGAGAAGGAGCTGCAGGACGCCAAGCGGGCCATCGTCGCGAGCTTTGCGAGGGATCTCGAGAACCCGCCGCAGGTGCTGGGCTACTACGTGCAGAACTGGCTGTACGGTCTGCCTGCCAACTACTGGGATACTTACCCGGCGAAAATCAATGCCGTGACGCCGCAACAGGCGCAGGCGGCGGCAGCCAAGTACTGGGACGCGTCGAAGCTGCAGATCGTCGCCGTCGGTGACGCGGGGAAGATCACAGACATCCTCAAGGCGAAGGGCACCCTCGAGACGTTCGATGCCGAGGGGAAGCCTCTGAAATGAGTTGGCTCAGGCTCAGGGCTCAGGGCTCAGGGACGAGCTCTCAGATCCTAGTCGGGGACTATGAGCTCAAGGCTCTTCCCTGAGCCTTGAGCCATGAGCCTTGAGCCTACAGCTCGGCGCTCTTCGCGCAGATCTCCTCCATCGCACCAGCAAAGGTGTCGATCTCTTCGAGCGTCGTGTAGACGTTTGGCGTGATCCGCGCGCCTTCGTACTCGGCGTGGACGATCGGCGTCGCGATAATCCGCCAGCGCTCCCACAGGCGTGCCACGACTTTTGGCGTCGGCACGCCTGTGATCTGTACGGTGCCGATGGCGCACGACTGCGCCGGGTCCAGGTTCGTGTGCAGTCGGATCTTGGGGTTCTGCGCCAGCCGCTTGGCCCAGCGATCGCGGAGGTAGCGCAGGCGCGCGGCCTTGCGGTCGATGCCGATGCCCTCGTGGAACGTCAGCGCTTCGGCAATTGCGTTGTGGTTCGCGGCGGGGTGCGTACCGATTTCCTCGAACTTCCTGATGTCGTTCGTCTTTGACGCGTTGGCTGGCGTCAGCGGCCACAGCGACGCGATGTTGTCCCGTCGAACGTAGAGAAAGCCGGTGCCGATTGGTGCGAGCAGCCACTTGTGGAGGCTCGTGCCGTAAAAGTCGCAGCCGAGGTCGCTCACCTTGTAGGGGAAGTGCGCGAAGGCGTGCGCGCCGTCGACGACAGTCTTGACGCCACGGCGCCGGGCTTCGTCGCAGACCTGCTTCACCGGGAAAATCTGGCCGGTGAGGTTCGTGATGTGGCAGAAGTGCAGCACCCTGGTCGCGGGCGTGATCGCGCCGATCAGCCGATCGGCGAGATCGCCGGGCGACTTCGGCGGAACGGGAAACGAGATCTTGGTCAGCTTGATTCCGTCGCGCCGCACGCGCTGTTCCCAGGTATCGAGCATCCGCCCGTAATCCTGGTTGGTGGTCACGACTTCGTCACCTGGTTTGAGCGGTATGCCGAGCTGGGCGATCTGGAGCGCTTCGCTCGCGTTGCGCGTGATGGCGAGCTCCTCGGGATCGGATCCGAACTCGGCCGCCAGCCGTCGTCGCACGCTCTCGATGTTGGGCTCGAGGATCTGCCACATGTGGTAGACGGGCGCCTGGTTCGAGATGTCCAGGTACCGCTTCAGCGCCTCGTGCACGACGCGCGGGCTCGGACAGCAGCCGCCGTTGTTCAGGTTGATGATCGTCCGGTCGAGCGTGAAGGCCTGCTGAATCTCGCGCCAGTAGGTCTCGTCCGCGGCGACGCTCGACGTCGGTTGTGCCGCCACGCGTTGGCCGGCCGCGTGCATGCGGGCGAGCCCGCCATCGGTGAACGCGGCGGTCGCGGCCAGTCCCGCGGTGCCGGTGGTGCGCAGAAATCCACGCCGGGTCAACATGAGGAGTGCCTCCGGTAATGTGCCCGAGGATACTGTATTTCCTGCGTGGAAGGGTGACACAATACAGCGCCTGTGCGGGTCTGCGACCCCGCGCCGGGAGGCAGATGTGGCGCTGTTTGGTCCTACCGTACTCCGATTGGTGATCGGGGTGGTCTTTGCGGCGCATGGCGCGCAGAAGCTGTTCGGCTTGTGGGGCGGCGGCGGCCTGACGGGCACCGCGGCGTTCTTTGCCCAGCTCGGACTCACGCCCGCCTACCCTCTCGCCATTCTCGTCGGCCTCGTCGAGCTCGGCGGCGGCCTCCTGCTGATGGCCGGCGCACTCACGATCGTGACCGCCGCGGTCCTGACGGTCAACATGCTGGTTGCGGTGTGGACGGTTCATCTGTCGAGTGGCTTCTTCCTCAACTGGACGGTGACTCCCGGGCAAGGGCACGGCTACGAGTTCAACCTCGCGCTCGTCGCGGCGCTCGTCTCTCTCATGCTCACCGGGCCCGGGGCCCTGTCGATCGATCGCTATCGCGCGAGAGCCGCAGAAACCCAGGCGTTCGGGCGAGCCAGAATGCGAGCAGGCCAGATATGACTGTTCGTCTCGGGGGTGTGGTGATCACCAACCCCTCGAAGCCATTCTGGCCAGACGAGGGGCTGACGAAGCTGGACCTCGCGAAGTTCTATGCGCGCATCGGCTCGCAGATCCTGCCGTGGCTCAAAGGCCGTCCAGTGACCATGGAGCGTTGCCCCGAGGGTATCCGCCGCACGTGCTTCTATCAGAAGCAGGCGCCGGCCAACCTGCCCGACAGCGTTCCGACGATGCGCCTTTCAGTCCCGACGGCGCATCGCGACGTGGACTATATTGTCGGCGGCAGCCGGAAGACGCTGCTCACGCTCGTCAACTACGGCTGCATCGCGATGCACGTCATGAACAGCCGGACCGATCACCTCGACCATCCTGACTGGCTGGCCTTCGACCTGGATCCGTCGGATGGGTTCGGGTCCGCCGCGCGCGCGGCGCTGCTGCTCCGCGACCGGCTCGAGGATCACGGCCTGGAGTCGTTTGCCAAGACGTCCGGCGGCCGGGGCCTTCACGTGTTCGTGCCGTTGAGGCGCGGCGCGCCACAGGATCAAGTGCGCGCGTACGCCGTGGCGATCGCCAGGGAACTGGCGGCGCAACACCCGAGAGTCGTGACCGTCGAGGCGCGCAAGGTCAGGCGTCGCGCGCCCGTCTATCTCGACATCATGCCCAACGGCAGCGGACGGACGATCGCGCCGCCGTTCTCGGTGCGATGGCGGCCGCTCGCGCCCGTATCGATGCCGCTCTGCTGGGACGAAGTCAGCCCGCGGCTCAACCCGTGCGTCTTCAACATCCGGACCGCCGAGCGCCGCATGGCCAGAAAGTCGCCCTGGGCGACGTTCTTCGGACACCGGCAGACGCTGCCAAGGATCTAGGCTCAGGGCTCAGGGCTCAGGGCTCAGGCAAGAACCTTGAGCTTACAGCCGGTCGAATAGGATCTGAATGAACTCCCCTGAGCCCTGAGCCCTGAGCCTTGAGCCCAGCCTATGACCCTGACCAACAAGACAGCCCTGATTACCGGCGGCAAGCGGATTGGCGCCGTGGTGGCGCTCGAGCTCGCGCGGCGCGGGATGGATGTGGCGCTGTCCTATCAACGATCGAAGGACGAGGCGGAAGCGACCGCCGCGACGGTGCGCGCCGCGAATCGACGCGCGGTCGTGCTTCAGGCGAACCTCTCGCGCGGCGACGATTGCGCGGCGCTTGTCGACGGCGCCGCCGCGGCGCTCGGGCGGCTCGACGTTCTCGTCAATATGGCGTCCGTGTACCGCTCGCAGCCGCTCGCCGAGATCGACGAGGCGCGGTGGGACGAAGGCCTCGCCGTCGACTTGAAGGCGGCGTACCTCTGCGCGCGCGCGGCCATCCCTCACATGCGCGCCGCCGGCGGCGGGCGCATCATCAACTTCAGCGACTGGGTCGCGGCGAGTGGGCGCCCGCGCTATACGGGTTACCTGCCGTACTTCGTCGCCAAGCGCGCGATCATCGGCCTCACCGAAGCCCTGGCGCTCGAGCTCGCCGGCGATCAGATCCTCGTCAACGCGATTGCTCCAGGCCCGATCCTCGCGCCCGAGAACACCAGCGACGACGAGCTGAAGAACGTCGAGTCCGCCACGCCGCTGGGCCGCTGGGGGGGAGAGTCCGAGATCGCGACCGCGGTCGTGTTCCTGCTGGAGTCAGGTTTCGTAACGGGCGAGACGATACGCGTCGACGGCGGGCGGCATGTGAGGTGATTGAAAGGCTCAGGTTCAAGGCTGAGCCTTCGAGTCTTGACTGTCCTGACAGACGCCGGCAGCCCGATTCGAAGCCGGCTCAGCGACTCCAATGCCCCGGTGAGCTCTCGCCGATCTCTCGCGAAGCAGAACCGGATGTAGCCCTCGCCGTTCGCGCCGAAATCGGCCCCGGGCACGCAGCCGATCCGGCCGCGTGAGATGAGCTCCTGGGCCATCGCCCACGACACCGAGTCGCCTGCCTTGGCGCCCTCCGGCCGCCACGTGGGCTCGATTCTCAGGAACGCGTAGAACGCACCCTTTGGCGGTGTCCCGCTCAGGATCTGGCCAGCGTGCTGCCTGATCCCGTCGTAGAAGAGATCCCGGCGGGCCAGGAGCTCGGTCCGAAAAGACTGGATGCACGCCTGCGATCCTTCGAGCGCTCCGATGCCGCCGTACTGCACGATCGACGAGATGTTGCTGGCCGTGTAGAAGAGCACCTTCTTCATTCGATCGCGGAGCGCCGGATCCTTGACCGCGACATAGCCCAGCCGCAAGCCTGTCATCGCGTACGTCTTGCTGAACGTGTAGAACGACAGCGTCCGGTCGTACATGCCCGGCAGCGATGCCGGGCTCACGTGCTCCGCGTCATCGAAACGCACGTCCTCGTAGGCCTCGTCCGAGATGATCCAGACGCCGCGCGCGTCGGCGATAGCCGCAATGCGCTCGATGTCGGCCCTGGTGAGGACCCCACCTGTGGGGTTGTGCGGCGAGTTGATGTAGATCGCCTTCGTCTTCGGCGTGATCTTCGACTCGAGCTCGTCGAGATCGAATCGCCAGCCAAGCCGCTCGTGGAGCGGACATGGGACGACGACACCGTGCGCCAGCTTGATGTTGCCCATCGAGGGCGGCCATTCCGGGTCGGGCACGATCACTTCATCGCCCGGCTCGAGCAGCCCGTGACAGAGAATGTAGAGCGCGTGGATCCCACCCGTCGTCACCAGAACTTCGTCGGGGCTGCCAATCGGGATGCCGTTCGTCTTCCGGAGCTTGTCCGCGATGAGCTCGAGCAGTCGCGGCACGCCGGTCGTCTGCACGTAGTGACTGCGGTTCTCGTCGATGGCCCGGCGCATCGCGTCCTTGACCGTGTCCGGCGCGTCGAAGCTCACGTCGCCCTGATCGAGGCGAAACGGGTCCTTGACGCTGTACATCATGTCGCGGATGCGGATGATGCCGGACAGCGGGACCGAGTCGATGAATTGGGCCATGGGGGAATGATATAGGGCTCAGGGCTCGGGACTCGGGACTCGGGGCTCAGGGCTAGGGCTCGAGCTGAGCCCTCGAGTAAGAGCTCGAAGCGTCTTGCCCGAGCCCCGAGCCCCGAGCCCCGAGCCGGTGCCAGAGCCTACAATAGGCCATGGCCCGAGCTGGCGAATCCATCGAAGACTTCTGCCGGGCGTGCAAGCTGGATAGGATGCACACGGTTGTTGCGGCCGATCCCAATGGCGTGCCGATTCGCGTGGCCTGCGGGTACTGCTCGAGCGAGCACAACTATCGGGGCGGGCCGCGGATGCGCCCGAGCACGGAGCCGGACGTCCGTCGGGGATCGAGCCCGGAGCCCGCCCGCGAGTTTCGTGCAGCCGTTGCGCGCCCGCCGCGCGCCGATCGGCAACCATTTCCCCTCGTCAGCGAACGCGAAAGGACGGCGCCCCTCATGACGGTATCCGCAGACCAACCCGATCTCGAAATGCTCCTGCGCCGCATCATCCGCGAAGAGGGGGGCATCACGCCGGTCGCTCCCGCCGAAAAATGGCGCGGCGGCACGCTGGTACTCAAGCCCGGCAACGGCTCGCAGGAGAAGAGCTGGCCGATCGAGACGTTCTTCCACAAGATCGTGATGATCCGCAATCGCCTGCGGACACTCGAACAGCAGGTGAACGGCATGGACGCGCCCGAGGACGTCAAGGTCAAGCTGCAGAGCTACATCAGCGGGTGCTACGGCTCGCTCACGAGCTTCAACGTGCTGTTCGCCGACGAAGAGGATCAATTCAAGGGCGCTGCGGGGGAGTAAGACGGCGGGGTCAGACCGGGGTCAGACCGGGGTCAGACCAGCGCCATGATGCGCGACAGCGTCGTCGCGGCGTTCCCGAGCGGGAGGTTGCTGATGTAGAAATGGCGAACGCCCGCCGCGCGCAGTTCGCGAATCGATCGCGCGCAGACTTCCTCCGCGCTCGCGCCAGCCCCGAACTCCCTCGTCAGCTCATCGACCGGCACCGGCAGGAAGTCCTTCAGGATGTTCAGCGTCTTCGCGTTCGCCGAGCGGTAATAGAAGACTCCAAACAACCCCGGCATGGTCACACTCCGGCGCCCGGCCTCCTCGAGGAATCGCTCCACCTGCGGCCGGCTGTGGTGCGACACGATCTGCGTCAGGTAGAACTCCGCGGTGACGTGCTCGGCCATCAGGTAACCCACCTGGGTTTGCGGATCGGCGTGCGGGTTGGCCCACCCTCCAAGCGTCAAATCGGGGCGATGTTGACGGATGTGCTGTCGGAGCTGCCAGGCATGCTCGACGCACCGGGGTGGCCCCACGCTTTTGTCGCCGCCAAGGACGACCAGGGACTCGAACCCGTGCTGGTACGCACGGTCGGCATAACCCAGACAGTACTCGAGCGGGTGCTTCGTCGTGAGGAAAGGCGCGATGCTCGAGCGCGGGACGTCGCTGCCAAGGTTGATCACCAGATGACGCAGGTTGTCTTCTTCCTTCATCCCCACGGCACCGTCCGTGAGGAAGACGAACGTGCCGGCGCGCGTCAGGCTCTTGACGGCGTGGTACGTGTCGATCCACGCATCCATGCTTGCCGCCGTCGCCAGCTCGGCACGCGGCGGCCGAAGCTCAGCAGAGATGCCGAAGGGTTGGGATTGAAGCCTGTCGAGCAGACTGGACATGTAGTGGATGATGATCGTCTGAGATCCGCGTCCCGGTGGCCCGCGAGATCCGCGTCCCCGCAATTCCGTGCGATCCGCGAGATCCGCGTCCCGTAAGTTCCCGTGATCCGCGTGGCCCGCGTCCCGTAAGTTCTCGTGATCCGCGCCCTGTGATGGCCTGCTGCGTGTCCGTGGTCGCCGGACCCGCGTTCCGTGTTATCCGCGGCTCTACTATCATAGCGGTTGTGTTCGGCGCGCTCGCCTCGTTGCCGTCGGTGTCGTTTGCGCCGGAGCCCACGCCGGTCGAGGAGATGCCACGGCTCCGGGCCGCGCTTGGCGGCGGTCCCCGCCTGCTCGTGAAGCGCGATGATGCGATTGGGTTCGCCTTTGGCGGCAACAAGGTGCGGAAGATGCGCCTCGTCGCGGCTGACGCGCTCGCCCGCCAGGCCGACACGCTCATCACGTGCGGCGGCGTGCAATCCAACCACGCGCGCGTGACGGCGGCGGCTGCGGCCAAACTGGGCCTGCGATGCGTGCTCGTCGCCAACGGCACCGCACCTGACCACCCGACCGCGAACGCGCTCCTCGACAGGCTCCTGGGCGCAGAGATTCGGTACGTGCCGACGCGGGACGCTCGCGCCGTCGAGATGGAAGCCGTCGCCTCGGCACAGCGCCAGGCCGGCCGCCGGCCCTACGTGATTCCGATTGGTGCATCGACACCGCTCGGGGCCGCCGCGTTCGCGCACGCCGTAACCGAGCTCCTCGAGCAGGTGGCGCCGCCAGACGTCATCGTCCATTCGACTTCGTCCGGGGGTACGCAGGCCGGGCTCGTCGCCGGTTGCGCGCTGGCGGGCATTCGAACGCGGGTGCTCGGCATCAGCGCTGACGAGCCGGCAGAGGTGCTGGCGGCGGAGGTCCGGCGGATTCTTTCCGGGCTCGCTGAGCTCATCGGGTCGGTGGACGGCTCGCAACGCTCGCTCGCGCACGTCGAGATCGACGTCGACGACACCTGGGTCGGTGAGGGATACGGCGTACCGACGACGCAGTCGCATGAGGCGATCGAGCTGCTCGCACGAACCGAAGCGCTCTTTGTCGATCACACTTATACCGCCAAGGCGATGGCGGGACTCATCGCACGTGTTCGCCGCGGCGCGTTCAAGGACAGCGACACGGTGTTGTTCTGGCACACCGGCGGTCAGGTGGGGCTCTTTGCGTAATGCTGAACGCTGAATGCTGAGTGCTGAAGTGAATTTCGAATGGCGAAGTTGAAGGGTGATGCGGCTGAGAGCTGAGAGCTGATTGCTGATTGCTGGGAGCTCAGAGCTCCAATGAGGTTCGATGAGACTGACATTCCTCGGTGCGGCGCAAACCGTCACGGGATCCAAGCACTTGCTGGATGTCGGGACCGCGAAGGTGCTGGTCGATTGCGGACTCTTTCAGGGGCTCAAGGAGCTGCGGGAGCGCAATTGGCATGATCTGCCGGTCAAGGCCGTCGGACATCACCGCCGTCGTGCTGACGCACGCGCACCTCGACCACTGCGGCTACTTGCCGCGTCTCGTCTCGCAGGGCTTCAAAGGACGCATCTTCTGCACGCCGGGCACACAGGACTTGTGCCGCATCGTGCTGCCCGATTCGGGCCGCATCCAGGAAGAAGACGCCGCGAACGCCAATCGCCACTCCTATTCGAAGCACGCACCCGCGTTGCCGCTCTACACGGAGGCGGACGCCTTTCGCGCGATTGCGCTCCTGCAGCCCGTCGGCTACGACCGCCCCGTGCCGGTCGCCGCGGGCGTCGAGGTCGACTTCATCAACGCCGGTCACTTGCTCGGATCGTCGTACGCGCGCGTGCGCACCGGCGGGACGACCATCCTCTTCGGCGGCGACCTGGGCCGCTTCGGACGTCCGGTTCTCCCCGATCCCACGATGGTCGAGGAGGCCGACTATCTCCTCGTCGAGTCGACCTATGGCAACCGCGTGCACGAGAAGGATGACAACGGCGACAGGCTGGCGCAGGCGATCAAGACGACCGTCGACCGCGGCGGCAAAGTGATCATTCCGTCGTTTGCCGTCGGCCGTGTCGAGGAGCTGCTCTACTGGATCAAGCGTCTCGAAGACGAGCGGCGGATTCCCGTCGTGCCGGTGTTCGTCGACAGCCCAATGGCCGCCGAAGCGTTGCGCCGCTACACCGAGCGCGTGCAGGAGCTGGATCCCGAGCTGCACCCTGAAGAGAGCGACGAGAAGGCGCCGCACGGGCACGCCAACCATGCCGACTCTCGCGACAGACGACGGGAGCACGCACGGCGGGAGCGCCAGTTGTGCGTCTTCTGCACCGAGCGTCTCCGGGTCGTGGCGTCGACGCAGGAATCCAAGGAGCTGACGGCGTCGAAGCTGCCGGCGATCGTCATCTCGTCAAGCGGTATGGCGACAGGGGGCCGCGTATTGCATCACCTCAAGGCCGGGCTGCCCGACCCGCGAAATACCGTGCTCCTGGTCGGGTTTCAGGCAGCGGGAACTCGCGGCCGTCGCCTGATCGAGGGCGAAAAAGAAATCAAGATCCATGGCCAGATGATCCCGGTGCACGCGCACGTCGAGAAAATCAACTCGATGTCCGCCCACGCCGACTCCGAGGAGATCATGCGCTGGCTTGGCGGCTTCACCCGTCCGCCGCGGACGACTTTTCTGGTCCACGGCGAGCCAGTCGCGATGGAGGCGCTGCAGACGTCGATCAAGACCAGGCTCGGCTGGAACACGAAGCTTCCGAAGCATGAGGAGACGGTCGAGCTCTCGTGAAACCGCGCAGTAGAATTGACGTTATGACCTCCAAATGCCTGGCAGGCGTGATGGGAGCTGCAATGGCCGTGTCCGTGGGGTGCAACCGTGGAACCGAAAGCAACACGCCGGCAACCGGCAGCTTGACGCCGGCGGCCGCGACGGTGCCGGCCAACCGTAAGTACCTGCTCGAGCGCGTCGACGAGGCGGCCGTGGTGCAGCTCTACGCCGACGGCTTCGAGAAGCTGCCGCTCGGTGAGAAGACGCTCATCTGGCACCTCTACCAGGCGGCGCTCGCGGGCCGCGACATCTTCTACGATCAGCGCTACGCCCACAACCTCGAGATGCGCGACGTGCTCGAGGAGATCCTCACGCATCCCGAGAACGTCAATCCCGAAACGCTCTCCGAGATCCAGCGCTACACGAAGCTCTTCTGGATCAACACCGGGCCCTACAACAACCTGACCGCGCGCAAGTTCGTTCTGAACACAACACCCGAGGCGTTTGCGGCGGCTGTCGCCGCCGCAGCGAAGAGTGGCGCGAAGTTTCCGGTCAGGGCCGGTGAGTCGCTCGAGGGCATGGTCAAGCGCCTGCAGCCGCTGTTCTTCGACCTCACCGTCGATCCGATCGTCACGAACAAGACGCCGGGAGCGGGGAAGGACATCCTGGCGTCGAGCGCCAACAATCTCTACGCCGGCGTGACGATGAAGGACCTCGCGGGCTTCAAGGAGCAGCACCCGTTGAACTCGCGGCTGGTCAAGACGGAACGGGAAGCTCGTCGAAGAGGTCTATCGCGTCGGCGGCAAGTACGACGCGCAGATCCGCGCGATCGTCGGGCATCTCGAAGCCGCGATCCCATTTGCGACCGAGCCGATGGCGAAGGCGCTGCGGGCGCTCGTGAAGTTCTACCAGACCGGCGAGACCGCCGATCGCGAGGCCTACGACATCGCATGGGTCCAGGACAAGGCCTCGCCCGTCGATACGATGAACGGGTTCATCGAGGTCTACATGGATGCCCGCGGGATGAAGGGCTCGTGGGAGTCGCTCGTCTTCTACGTGAATCCTGAGAAGACCGCCGAGATCCGGAAGCTCGCGGCTGACGCGCAGTGGTTCGAGGATCGCATGCCGTGGGACGCGAAGTACCGGAAGCAGGGCGTCACGGGGATCACGGCCAACGCGATCGACGTGGTCGTCGAGGCGGGCGACTCGGGACCCATCACGCCGGTCGGCATCAACCTGCCCAACGATCAGAACATCCGCGAGAAGTTCGGCAGCAAGTCGGTGTCGCTCTCGAACGTCAACGACGCCTACGATCGGTCCACGTCGGCCGAGTTCCGGCGTGAGTTCGCATGGTCGCCGGAAGAGGCAGCGCGGGCCGAGAAGTGGAGCAGCCTGGCGGGCGAGCTGACGACCAACATGCACGAGGTCATCGGCCACGCGTCCGGCAAGATCTCCGAGAAGCTCCAGGGCAGCCCCCAGAGTGCGCTCAAGGAACAGTACTCGGCGCTCGAAGAAGCACGCGCGGATCTGATCGCGCTCTATTTCCTGCCCGACCCCAGGCTCGTCGAGTTGGGACTGGTTGACGCCAGGGATCACCAGGAGATCGTCCAGGCGGAGTACGAAGGCTATACGCGCAACGCGCTCGTCCAGCTTCGCCGCATCCGCGAGGGCACGCAGATCGAAGAAGACCACATGCGCAACCGGCAGATGATCGTCCGCTGGCTCATGTCGAACTCCAAGGCGATTGACGTCCGCGAGCGTGACGGCAAGACGTACTTCGTGATGGTCGACGCCAAGGCGTTCCAGGAAGGCGTCGGCCGGCTGCTCGCCGAGGTTCAGCGGATCAAGGCCGAGGGCGACTACGAGGCGGCGGTCAAGCTGTTCGAGACCTACGGCGTCCACTTCGATGCCCGCCTCCGCGACGAGGTGGTGGCGCGCGTCGACCGGCTGAAGATGCCGTCGTACACCGGGTTCGTGCAGCCGCGACTCACGGCCATCACGGCAACCGACGGCAACGATCACCGACGTCAAGATCTCGTATCCGATGGACCTGGCCACGCAGATGCTGGAGTACTCGGGCCGGCGAAAGTAGAACCACGGACAACACGGACAACACGTACGGGGGAGCCTCGTGACGGCTGGGGCTGGAAGAAGGGGCTGGGTCGCGCTCGCACTCGTCACGGGCTTCTGCGCCGCGGCGGCGTACGCGCAGCAGAGCCGGCAGACGTCCGGGGCGCGCGAGGTCCCGCTTCCGGTCATCCTGTCGATCGAGGACGACCGTGCGTCGACACGAAGCGACCTCGACGTGCTGCTCGCGGCGATGCGGGGGCCGCTCGCCGGGCGCGCGATTCAGTCGCTCGGCCGCCTCGAACGGCGCGACGTCATCACCGATCTCCTGCCGCTATCTGTCTGCCGCGACCACCCGCGCCGCCGCGGCCACGGCGGTCGGCCTGGCGCTTCGTGGCCCCGCGCTCGACGGCGTTCCCCACGGTCAGCAGGAGCGGGCGGTCCTCGAAGGCCTGCTCGCCGCAGGCGATTCTGGATTTGGCCGTCCTCGAGCCGGCGGCCCTGACGGCCATCACACGCGCGCTCGGCCGGCTGCCGTACGAAGAAGTCGAATCGTTCAAGTCGGCCGAAACGTTTCTCCGCAAGGTGCTCGAGAAGCCCTTTCCAAGGCTCGCGGACACGCCGCATATCGGCGCCGCGAGAGGCCTCGAGTCGCTCGCGAGGCTGAACCGCAAGATTGCTTCGCTCGACGAGGAGACGATCGACCGCCTGAGGATCGTCGCGCGAACGATCGATCCCAGGCGTTCGAACCACCAGCGCAACGCGCTCGCGGCCCTGATCGCGGCGCTTGGCGTCGATGCCGAGACGCTCGACATCGTCCTGGCGGGCCAGAATCCCGAGGTCCGCCGCCTCGCGGTCCTGGCGCTCTCCGGCTCGGGGTCGGCCATCGAGGACGAGGAACGCATCGGCTACATCCGCAAGGCCCTGTCGGACACGTCCTACATGGTCCGGCTCGAGGCCGTGCGCGCGTGGACCCGCCGCGGCGTCAAGGCGCACGGATGTCAGCCGCTGCTCGATGCCCTCAGCGATCAGAGCCTGCACGTCGTCCTTGCCTCGCTCGACGCGCTCGGAGAGGTCTGCCGCGACGATGCGTCGATTACGACCAGGATGGCATCGGAGGCGCGGACGCCCAGACCGCAGGGACGGTGGCAGCGCGAGATGCACGCGTTCGTGGCGCTGGCCAAGCGTGACCGTGAGCGCGCCGCGATCAGCATGCTGACCTTCGCGACGCACAACACCTGGCAGGTCCGGATGTACGCCGCGAGGGCGGCGGCGATCGTCGACGATGTCCCCGTGCTGAGCCGCCTGGCGTCAGATTCGGAGGCGAACGTTGCCGAGGCCGCGCTGACGCCCCTGCGCCGGCTGATCGGTGCCGACAGCGATCCGTTGTTCATCGAGGTGCTGAATCGCAGGACGCGAACCGTCCTGCGACATTCGGTGCGGCCGTACGAGGTCATCCGGACTGCTGCCCTCGCGCTCGACAAATCGGTGCCGACGCCGGCGCTGGTCGCCGCACTCGCCGGGGCGCTCGAACGGATTACGGCGGAGCAGTGCGAGACGTCGCGCGACATGCGGCTCGCCCTCATCGACCGGCTGGCTCAGCTCGGCTCGCCGGCGCAGGTGTCGACGCTGATGCCGCTCCTCAAGGACTTCGATCCGAAGGTTGGCAGCGCGGCGGCGGCGGTCATTTCGCAGTGGACGGGCAAGCCCGTCGACATCGACACGCCGCACCAGAAGTCGGCCGACATCCCAACCGTCGACGATCTCGCGCGGCTGGTCCGGGTGTCTTTCGAGATGGACAGCGGGCGCCGGTTCGACATCCAGCTCGATCCGCTGGAAGCGCCACTCGCGCGCACGAGGTTCCTGGCCGCCGCGCGAAACGGGTACGACAACAACCTGACGTTCCACCGCGTGGTACCCAACTTCATCATTCAGGGCGGGAGCCCCGGCGCCAACGAATACTGCGGCGACTGTCCCTTCATGCGCGACGAGGTGGGCCGCATGCACGAGCGCGGGACCATCGGGATCTCGACCCGCGGACCCGACACCGGCGACGCGCAGATCTTCATCAACCTCGTCGACAACCCCCGCCTGGACTTCGACTACACCGTGTTCGCCCGCGTCTGCACCGGGATGAACGTCGTCGACGAGATCGTCGAGGGCGATCGAATCGCCCGGGTCTCGATCCTGCCGCCCAACGAGACCTGCGGCGGTTAAGTTTTACCAAATCCTTACCAGTTCGTGCGGCGTTCCTCATGAGTGCGAGTGGCCGGAATCCGTATTGTTATCTGACGCCGATACTGTGGCTTCCGCCTTCCGCCTGCGCCAAGGCTCCGGCGGACAGGTCAGGCGGAAGATCCCGTCAGGCAGAAGATCACTCAACGCGCACAGAGGACCCCAATGTCAGTTGCAGCAGCAGAGAAGTCCAAAGCAGAACAATTCAGCGACAAGACTCTTCGGATCGTCAACGACGCCGCGCTTGCGCTGATGATGAGCATCGGGCACCGCACGGGCCTTTTCGATACGATGGCTGGCCTCCCCGCGTCGACCGTCGCCACCATCGCTCAGACCGCCGGGCTCAACGAGCGCTATGTCCGCGAATGGCTCGGCGCGATGGTCACCGGCGGCATCGTCGAGTACGACGTGGCGTCGGACCTTTATCACCTGCCGCCTGAGCATGCGGCCAGCCTCACCCGCGCCTCGAGCCCGAATAACGTCGCGGTGACGTCGCAGTGGATCGCGGTGCTCGGAAGCGCTGAGGACGCCGTGGTCGACGCGTTCCGGCACGGACGGGGAGTGCCGTACAGCGCCTATCCGCGGTTTCACACGGTGATGGCGGAAGAGAGCCGGCAGACCGTCGTCGAGGGCCTGCTGAACCACATCCTGCCGCTGTCACGCGGTTTGACGGACAAGCTCGGCGCAGGAATCGACGTGCTCGACATCGCGTGCGGCAGCGGCGGGGCCGTCCTCTCGATGGCCGAGACGTTTCCGCTGAGCCGGTTCACCGGCATCGACCTTTCGGCCGAGGCGATTGCGGCCGGCCGCGCCGACGCGACGGCGCGCGACCTCCGCAACGTCACGCTCGTTCAGGCCGACGCGGCCGAGCTCTGGCTCGAGGACACCTATCACCTGATCACGGCGTTCGACGCGATTCACGATCAGGCGCGGCCGGCGCGCGTGCTCGAGCGCGTCCATGCGGCCCTCCGTCCCGGCGGCGTGTTTCTGATGCAGGACATCGCCGGGCACACGAAGCTGTCGGACAACACGACACATGTCCTCGGACCGTTCACCTACACCATCTCGTGCATGCACTGCATGTCGGTCTCGCTCGCGGCGGGCGGCCCTGGGCTCGGCGCGATGTGGGGCCGCGAGAAGGCGCTCGAGATGCTCACGGCCGCGGGCTTTACGAACGTGCGCGTAGCCGAGCTGCCGCACGATCCGATCAATTACTACTACGTGGCGGTGAAGCCAGCATAGGGTGCCAGGGTGCGAGGGGGCCCTGGTGCCTGGTGCTTAGGGTGCCAAGTGCCAGAGTGCCTCGGTGCCACGCGCGCACCAGCTGTTCGTTGAAGCCCGCAGCGCACCCTAGCACCAAGGCACCCTGGCACCCTCGCACCCTAAGCACCAGGCACCAAGGCCCCCTTGCACCCTGGCACTTCGGCAGTGTCTATGCCCTCCCCCGAACCGGTGGTAGTCTGCCTCTGAAGGCATGTCCACCTGTACGTTCGGGCCCTTCCGTCTGGATCTCTCCGCTGGTCAGCTCCGCCGTGGCGACGCCGTGGTACCGCTCGCGCCGAAGGCGTTCACCGTGCTCCAGCATCTCGTCACGAGGAGCGGCCAGCTCGTCACCAAGGACGAGCTGCTCGAGCTCGCGTGGGCTGACGTGCACGTGGGCGACGGCGCGCTGAAGGTCTGCATTCGCGAAATCCGCCGCGCGCTGCGGGACGACTCCAGGACGCCGGCATACATCGAAACGGCGCACCGCCGCGGCTACCGGTTCATCGCGCCCGTCTCCGTCGATGCCGCCGCGCCGGCCGTTCCCGGCCTGACGCTCGTGCCTGCCGGACCCGCGTCTGCGGTGATGACGGTTCCGGAGACGCATTACGCGCGCAGCGGCGACGTCAATATCGCGTATCAGGTCATCGGCGACGGTCCGCGCGATCTCGTCTTCATCATGGGCTGGGTCTCGCACCTCGACTATTTCTGGGCCGAGCCGTCCTTCGCGCGCTTTCTCCACCGGCTGGCGACGTTCTCGCGCCTCATCCTGATCGACAAGCGCGGCACGGGCCTCTCCGATCGCGTCACCGAGCTGCCGACGCTCGAGCAGCGCATGGACGACGTGCGCGCGGTGATGGATCGGGTCGGTTCGAACTACGCGGCGCTGCTCGGCGTGTCGGAGGGCGGTCCGATGTGCGCGCTCTTCGCGGCGACGTATCCCGAGAAGACGCGCGCGCTCGTGATGTTTGGCACCTACGCGAAACGGCAGTGGGACCCCGACTACCCATGGGGGCCCACGCTCGAGGAGCGAGAAGCGTTTTACCAGCTCATTCGCGACGAGTGGGGTGGCCCGATCGGTCTCGAGGCCCGCGCGCCGACCGTGGCCCACGATCCGGCGTTTCGCGCGTGGTGGGCGACCTACCTGCGGATGGGCGCGAGCCCTGGCGCCGCGCTGGCGCTGACGCGCATGAACGCCGAGATCGACATCCGCGACATCCTGCCGTCGATTCGGGTTCCGACGCTCGTGCTCCATCGCCGCCACGATCACTTGCTGAAGGTGGAGGAAGGCCGATACGTGTCGAGCCGGATCCCGGGCGCGCGCTTTGTCGAGCTGCCCGGGGAGGATCACCTGCCGTTTGTCGGCGATCAGGACGCGATCATCGACGAGATCGAGCGCTTCGTGACCGGCGCGCCCGGCGCCGGCACGCGGCCGCCGCTCGATCGCGTGCTGGCGACGATCCTGCACGCACGCGTCGAGGGCGTTGCCGCCCAGGCGTTTCTCGATCACGCCGCCCGCGAGTGCGAGTGGTTCCGCGGCCGCCCGCTGCCGTCGATCGAGGGTCAGTTCGTCGCCGCCTTCGACGGTCCCGCGCGCGCCATCCGTTGCGCGTCAGCGCTGACCGAGGCCGGCAGCCGCTTTGCCGTGCACGTGCACGTCGGCCTCCACACCGGCGAGTGCACGATCGACGAGGGCATCGCGTGCGGGCCGCCCCTCGACCTCGCCTCGGGCATCGCCTATCGCGCCGCCGCTGGCGAGGCCCTCGTTTCCCGCACCGTCCGGGACATCGTCGGCGACGCGGGCCTGCCGTTCGAGGACCACGGAGTGCACCCGATTCCGGGGATGGGGGACTGGCGGTTGTTCAAGGTGTGAGGAAGGGTTCAGGGGGTTCAGAAGGTTCAGGAGGTTCATGCGTTCAGCCCGAACCTCGTAACCCCCCTGAACCCTTGCCGAGCAGGGACCAGTTTGAGCCCGACTTGAAGACGGTCTATCCTGATTCGAATCTGGGACCCAACATGCGACCAGCCTGCACGACTATTGCCCTTCTCTTGTGCGCGGCCCAGCTGTCGGCGCAGGACGCGCCCCAGAAACCGCCGAAGAAGGGCGACACTGTCAGCGTCAGGGGTTGTCTCCGCGGCAATGCCGTGGAGCAGGCAGACCTGCTCATCGAAGACGGGGAAGGCGAGGTCAAGCAGAACGACCAGGTTCCGGCGATGACGTACCGGCTGCAGGGCGACAAGAGCGTCCTCAGGGAGCTCAAGGACAAGCATGATCGGATGGTGGTCCAGGTGAAGGGGATCCTCAAGTCCGAAGTGGCGGGCAGCGGCATCGGGACCAACGTCGGCCGGACGCGCATTACGATTGGCGTGGACCCGCGGAATCCCACGCGAGGGGCCGAGCAGCCGCTGCCGGTGCTCGAGGCCAAGTCGTTCGAGGCGACGTCCGTGAGCTGCGGAAAGTAGACCCGGCCAGCGTCTCGAGGGCCGCGATGCTCACGATGACGGACAAGAGATCGCTCGGCTGGCCGAGGGTCGATCGAAGAACGGGAGGCTCCCGGAGCGCTCCGCGATCCGGGCGAGCACGGCGGCTCGCGCCCGCTGACCCATCCCGTTCAGCTCGGCGCGGCGGGTCATCGCGTCCGCGAGCGCAGCCGCGAGACTCTCGGCATCGCCGGGCGGCACGATCCACCCGCACTCCGGCGTGACCCAATCCGCGGCGCCGGTATTGCTCGTCACGATGACGGGCAGCCCGCAGGCCATCGCCTCGGCGACGACGAAGCCGAAGCCGTCGTGCAGTGATGGAAAGACGAGCAGCTCGGCGCGATGATAAACGGGCACCGGGTCCTGAGGCCGCATCGTGATCTGCAGCCCCTGGCGGAGTCGATCGAAGAGCACGCGGGCCGAACGCGTGCCTGTCGATCCGGCGATCTCGAGGATCACGTGCTCGCCGCCAAACGTTCGCACCGCTTCCAGGAGGTAGGGAAAGCCTTTGGCGAGGCTGACGATGCCGGCGTAGCAGACCTTCAGTGGTCCCTGGTGGAGACGCTCGATTGCTGGCGGCGAGAAACGGTCCGTGTTGATGATTTGCGGCACGATCCTGACATGGCTGCGCGGCACTCCCTGACGAACGAACGATTCCTGGGCCCAGCGTGACGACACGCGTACGCAATCGGCCAGGCTGTACTCTTCTTCCTCGCGCTCCACCATCGCGAGGACCGGATGATCGACCCGTGCGCCGCGTCCCCAGCGTTCGTGCTCGCGGATGCTGACGTCGTAGAAATGCCTGATGTGCCCGGTTGCGCTCTCGACGATGGCCGGCAGATGCCGTGCGCGAGTCCAGCGCAGCGTCTCGAGCGCGACGGCGCTGAACGCGTAGCACGCGTCAGCGCCGGTTGCGGCGATCGCGGTGCCGGCGGCGCGTCCGAATTCGAGGCTGGTCTGAAAAATCTGGCGGCCCGGCAGCCACCGCCGGTGCGTGTAGCGTCCCGCCCACGCCGATCGCGGCGCATGAATCGTCCGCCATTCGACCGCCGGTGGGGGGGTTCGAAACGGCCAGACCGCGAACCCTGGCCCATAGGCCTCGATTCGAAACGGCTCCCGCGCGAGATCGTCGAGCGTCGTCGCCGCGCACATGCCGAGGCCGCCGCCGCCGATGTGAGCCGAGTGGACGTACGCGAGCCGTCTCTCGCATTGCTGCGGCATCTCGTTGTCGCGCGCCTCGGAAGGAGGGAGCATGTGGTTCGGAATTGACCGTGTCGAAGGGGCGTCCGGGCCGCGCACGCTCGCCGTCGGCTACCAGATCCGGTTCACACCATACCCATCGAAGACCGTCTCGTTGCTCACAATCGGAACGTCCTCGAGCTGCGCCTGCGCGACGAGCATGCGGTCGAATGGATCGCGATGATCGCCGGGGAGACGGCCAGCACGCTGGGCGTGGAGGGTCGTGATATCGAGCGCCGTGAACCCCTGGCTCGCTGCTGCCGTGGCGACATCCGCCGCGACGTCCAGGGCGCCCGGAAGCTTACCGAGCCGGGCCTTGGTGGTGATCTCCCAGGCGGAAGCGGCGCTGATCAGGATGACATTCCGGTCGTCGGCAATCTGTCTGCGCACCGTCGCCGGCAGTCTGCGGTCCCCGTCGAGCCACCACAGGAACGTGTGGGTGTCGAGCAAGAGCCGCATGTCACTCCGTCCAGGCGGCCAGCTCGCCCGGAGGTAGCGGAGCGAAGAAGGCGCGCGTCACCTTCGCGCGCCCGCGCATCGCGCCAAACCGGCGTTCGACGCGTGGCGCACGAACCGGCACCAGCCGAACGACCGGAACGCGGCCGCGGGCGATCACGACCTCTTCCCCAGCCGCCGCCCGCTCGACCAGGCGTGACAACTGGCTCTTGGCGGCATGCATCGAGTGGGGTTTCTTCACAACGAACAGGTTAGCTAAGTCAGGTAGATCCAGTCAACAACCGCGCCGCCTTGGAATGTCCTGAGCCGCCACCCCGCGCGGTCTATCCTGAGTGACGCCTCCTCGTGGCCCCGAGGCCCCACGAAGAAGGGCCGGCGCAGTCGGTGTTGATGACGTTCGCCTCGCCGCAGCTCTTCTCGGGTCCTCGGCGTCCGACCCCTGGTCGGCCGGATCAGGCGAGTTGGTGAAGGCCGACCTCGTCGTACTCACGGCGCACGGAACGCTGGCCGACGACCATGCTTCGATCACGCAGCAGGTGCTCGAGGACGGCGGGTCGCGGTCCTCGTACTGCACGAGCCGACGGTCGAGCCTCGTTACGCCACGGTTCGGACGATAGGAAGCATTAGAGAGGGCTGTCGAGGGTAACGGAGCCCCCGTTATCCGACCCAGGCCCCCCTGGCACAGCGAAGCGCGTCGAGCCGGGTGAGGCCCGGTTCTCGCTGCGAGTGACTTTAGTCTCGCCGGAAGCGACCTTGGCCGGCGTCGTGAGACGCCAGCCTGCACAATCCCTTCCTCTTCATCAGCTTCAC
This sequence comes from uncultured Acidobacteriota bacterium, assembly GCA_963776315.1. Taxonomy (GTDB): domain Bacteria; phylum Acidobacteriota; class Vicinamibacteria; order Vicinamibacterales; family 2-12-FULL-66-21; genus DATBJJ01. The sequence continues at coordinate 670,400 of CAVZMJ010000009.1, read as the reverse complement.
GATACATTTGACTGGCAGTTCCTTTGCCCGGGCCACACATCTACTCGCAAAGAGGGACGACCATGGCCCGTCTAATAGTGATCGCAGCTATCAGCCTTGAAGTGCTGGCCGGTTCGGCGCACGCGGGGGCCTTGACGCTCAACGGCTACTTCATGTCCGGCCAATGCGGCGCTGTACGGGTCAGACGGTACCTTGATTTGCAGGATGCCCGGTTCGGCGCGACAACGAGATCGTCAGGAACGTCGCGATCTACACGATGACCGTGTCCACCCCAGGGACCTTCAGCTTCGACAGCCTGGGGTTCGCGGCGTTCGGTGCGGAGCCCTACTTCACCATCTTTGCGGGCGCCGGTGAAAACGCCGCATTTCTCGATTCGAACTTCTTCGATTCGCAGATCGACTTCAGCCTCTCTCGCGCGTTACGGCGGGCACCTACATGCTGGCAATCGGAGTCTGGCAGAACATGTCGTTTGCCGAGAACAACCTTGACGGCACGCTGAGCGACGGGTTCACGGCGTTGGGCGATCCGGGTCGCCTGGGCAACTACTATTACGCGCTCAACGTGTCTTCTGACGACGGAGCGTTCGACGCGGTGCCGGCCACGGATCTTGGCGGCGGCGGGCCCACTCCTGTTCCCGAGCCATCATCGATGCTCCTGTTCGGCGCGGGGCTGGGTGTGATGGCTAGGCGGTGGACGTCGCGGAGGTCATGGTCGTCGATTGAAGGTGCCCCTTTGTCACATGAAACGGTGTTCGCCGGGAATGGGTTCTCCGCGCTGGCGGTCACGACGGCCGATTCCACGTCGGTCCCCGAGCCATCCAGCATGACGTTGCCCACCACGGCTCTGGTCGGTGTGACCGCGCTCAAGCGCAGGCTCGCGCACTACGTTGGGCGCCTCGGTCCGAAAGCAGTCCCCGGGTTCCAGACGAGCCCATCGTTGTCCAACGTACCGTTCATGGAGAGGCAGCCTATGTTCACCACGACCCGACGCGCCCTGGGCAGGAGCGGCATGCGCAGTCACGTGTGGGGTACGAGCCTCGCGAGTCCGGAGACGGTCCAGGCGCAGATTCGCCCGGCCTACACCAAGAACGTCGACGTGAACGGGCGGACCGTACCAGACGGTCGTTGATATCACCTCGACCTGCACCTTCAACGGCTTCCTGTATTTTTGCAACCACGAACTGCCCGCGGTCCCGGCGGGGAAGCGACCGTCGTCGAACAGGTGACCATGTTCGCCGCGCTCGCCCGCGGAGACCCGGACTCGTTCCGGTTCATCGACGCGTGTCCATGGCACGCCGCCTGGCATTCGGCCGACGTTCTCGCACGTCCGACGATTCCGACGCACTTCTTCCTGGATCGACCGGTCGACTCTACTTCGGCCGAGCCGACGCCGTCAATTCGATTCTCTGCAACGGGCAACCGCTCTCCAGTGAATCACAGTCATGGATGAACTGATCACGGCGTCTGCCGGTCGGCGGTCGAGCGAGACGAAGCACTAGACGGATAGGTAGTCGGGCCCGAGCGAGGGTTGTCCGCTGCGGGGCGCGCGCAAAAGCCCCGAGGAGGGCTGGACGAGAAGGGGCTCGCCAGAAGGGCGAGTCCCTCGCACAATCTGCGCTGTGTGCTGGGGACGGCGGCGGCGGGCGGGGGGTCCGATAGCGGACGTCTGTAACTTCACGGCCGCGCCGATCGGCCTATCGTCCCCTATCGTGTCCTTGACAGGAGGAGTAATCCCGTCCGCGCCACCGCTGCGCCCGTATAATCGCGCAGACATTGCTCCTTACACCCGGCACACGCCTCGGCGTTTACGACATCACCGCGCAGATCGGCGAAGGCGGGATGGGTCAGGTGTATCGGGCGACGGACACCAAGCTGAAACGTCAGGTCGCGATCAAGATCCTGCCACCCTCGCTCGCGGCTGATGCCGATCGGCTCGCGCGCTTTCAGCGCGAAGCGGAAGTGCTCGCCTCGCTCAATCATCCGCACATCGCCGCCATCTACGGGCTTGAAGAAAGTGCGGGCGCCACCGCGCTCGTCATGGAACTCGTCGAGGGCGACGATCTCTCGCAGCGCATCGCGCGCGGCGCGATTCCGCTTGATGAGGCGCTGCCCATTGCGAAACAGATCGCGGACGCGCTCGAAGCCGCGCATGAGCAGGGGATCATTCACCGCGATCTGAAACCCGCGAACATCAAAGTGCGGCCGGACGGCACGGTGAAAGTCCTCGACTTTGGATTGGCGAAGGCGACGGAGCCCGCCGCGGGCTCGTCGCCAAGCCTGTCGATGTCGCCGACGCTCTCGCTGCACGCCACACAGGCCGGGATGATTCTCGGCACGGCGGCGTACATGAGTCCCGAGCAGGCGCGCGGGAAGATCGTCGACAAGCGCACGGACATCTGGGCGTTCGGCGCCGTGCTCTACGAGATGTTGACGGGAACGCGTGCGTTCGGCGACGAAGACGTGTCGATGACGCTCTCGAAGATCCTGCAGCGAGAGCCGGACTTCGACGCGCTTCCGTCCACGGTCCCGGCCCGCGTCAGCCAGGTGCTTCGCGTGTGCCTGCGGAAGGACCCGAAGCAGCGCGTCGCCGACATCCGGGACGTGCGCCTGGCGCTGGAGGGTGCGTTCGAGACGGTCGGTCCGCAGACGACGACCACATCATCGGCGGCGGACCGAGGGCGGCTTTGGATGGCCGCGTTCGCGGTTGCCGCCCTCGTGAGCATCGCGATGGCGGTGCCTGCGCTGCGGTATCTACGCGAGATGCCGGCACCCGCACTGGGCGAGACGCGCCTCGACATCGTCACGCCCGCCACGAACCAACCCTTGGACTTTGCCCTGTCGCCCGACGGCCGGCAGATTGTGTTCGTCGCGGCGGGCGACGGGGCGCCGCGCTTGTGGGTACGGTGGCTGGCGAAGACGACCGCGCAGTCGTTGGCAGGTACCGAGGGCGCGACCCATCCCTTCTGGTCGCCCGACAGCCGCTCGATCGCCTTCTTCGCTGGAAGCGCACTGAAGCGACTCGATCTCGACGGCGGCGCGCCGCAGACCGTCGCGCCGGTCACTTCTGGTCAAGGTGCGACGTGGAACGCGGACGGCGTCATTCTGTTTGCACCGACCACGATAAGCCCCCTGATGCGCGTGCCGGTCACCGGGGGCGCGGCGAAAGCGGCGACGACGCTCGGCCCGCAGCAGTCGGCCCACCGCGCGCCGTACTTTCTGCCCGACGGGGGCAGGTTCCTGTTCTTCGCGATGGGCGCGCCGGACGCTGCCGGGATCTACCTGGGCGCGCTGGACGGGCGCGCCCCGACACGATTGACACCCGGAGACGGCAGCGCGGTGTTTCTGCCCGACCGCCACGGGCCCGGGGGATCGTTGCGCGGAGGCGGGTGGCTGTTGTGGGTGCGGACGGGGATGCTCGTGGCCCAGCAGCTCGATGTGGAGAAGGCCGCGCTCATAGGAGAGCCCTTGACCCTGGCGGACGGGGTGGCCACCGATGGTTCGTCTCGGAGCGCCGTCTCGGTGGCGACCGCGGGTCTGGTGACATATCGGACGGGCGCGCGCAGCCAGCGGCAACTGACGTGGTTCGACCGCTCGGGCCTGGCGCGCGGCACGGTCGGCGACCCCGATGCCACACTCGCCAGACCGCGCGTGTCCCGCGACGGCCGTCGCGTCGCGGTGGCCCGCACGGTGCAGGGAAATACCGACGTCTGGCTGCTCGACGGCGTTCGCGCGAGCCGACTCACGTTTGATGCGGCTGTCGATTCGTATCCCGTCTGGTCGCCCGACGGCTCCCGGATCGCGTTCAGTTCGAACCGGACGGGTCAACTCGACCTCTACCAGATGCTCACGCTCGGCGGAGTGGAGGAGCGCCTCATCGCGGCCTCCGACCAGGTCAGGGTCCCCTACAGTTGGTCCGTGGACGGCCGCCGCCTGTTGTACAGCAGCGTCGCATCGCAAGGGAACGTTGATCTCTGGATCGTACCGATGGTGGGGGAACGCACACCGTGGGCGTTCGCGAAGACTCCCTTCCGTGAGAGCTATGGTGTGTTCTCGCCGGACGGCCGCTGGGTGGCCTACCAATCGAACGAAACGGGGCGGCCAGAAGTCTACGTGCGGCCCGTTGTCCCGCCCGGCGCCGTGGGCACGGCCGCCGCGGCTGGAGGGCAGTGGCAGGTCTCCACTGCCGGCGGCGTCTTTCCCGCCTGGCGGCCCGACGGCAAGGAGCTGTACTACCTCAACCCCGCTGGCGTGATGATGGCGGCGTCGATCACCGTCACCGGGACCACGCTCGCACCGGGCGCGCCGGTGGTGCTCTTTCCCACGCGCGTCTCCGGCGGTGGCGTGGACAGACAACAGGGACGGGAATACGACGTCGGCCCCGACGGACGGTTCCTGATCAACATCGAACTTGACAGCGCCGCCGCGCCGATCACGCTGCTGATGAACTGGAAGCCCGAGGGGAAGAAGTAGGCCTCGATTCGAAACGGCTCCCGCGCGAGATCGTCGAGCGTCGTCGCCGCGCACCTGCCGAGGCCGCCGCCGCCGATATGAGCCGAGTGGCCGTACGCCAGCCGTCTCTCGCGCTGCTGCGGCATCTCGTTGTCGCGCGTCTCCGAAGGATGGAGCATACACGTAGAATAGGCGCATGTTCGTGACTCTGCACCCGCGCCGCGATGCTCATCGGGGCGCGTCAGGGCGCAGTCAAGCCGTTCTCGTGGGCGTGCTGTTTCTGCTGATAGCTCTCCTCTGGCCCCCCTCCCGGGCCCAGCAGCTCGATCTCCCCGAACCCCGCAACGTCGCGCCCGGCGTCCTTCTGTATCACCTCGACAGTCCGTCGCTCGTCGAACCGGAAGGACCGATCTCGATCTGGGCGCTCCGCCTCGATCCGGCACGCGTCGACCTGCAGGCGGCGCTGGCGAACGACGAGATCATGGGCGTCGAAACGGTCGGTGGGCATAGCCGAGCGCCACAGGCCGATCGCCGCGATCAACGCCGGCTTCTTCCTGCCCAACGGCGACCCGGCGGGAGTGATGACGATTGACGGGCGGCTGGTGAGCGACACGCGCCGGCCGCGCGGGGCGGTCGGGATCTCGAGGGACAAGACCGGCGTCAAGCTGGTGTTCGCGCGGCTCCGCGCCACGGCGTCGCTCGTGCTCCAGAACAACGCCCCACGGACGAACGGCGGACCGGCGATGGCGACGATCCCGATCGACGGCATCGACACGACGCGCATTCGCGGTCAGCTGATGCTCTACACGCCGTCGTATCACTCCGACACCGATACGGCGAAGGGCGGGCTCGAGTGGGTCATCGACCGGCAGCGCGGACGGCTCGTCAGCGGTCCGCATCGCGACGGCAAGACGCGGATTCCGCCGCGGGGCTTCGTGCTATCGTTCGGCGGCGAGGTCGTTCCCGAGCCGCTCCAGTTCCTCGGCCGCAGTACGCGCGTGAGGCTCGACATCTCGTATGAGCCCGTGGAGGGTGAGCCGAAATCCTGGCTGCTCGCGCAAGACATCGTAGGGGGCGCCGGACTCCTGATGCGAGACGGAGCGGACATCGAGGACTGGAGCATCGAGCGGTTCAATGCGGGCTTTGCCGAGAACCGTCACCCGCGCACGATGATTGGAACGTCGGCGGACGGGACAATCTGGCTCGTCACCGTGGACGGTCGCCAGCCCGAGTTCAGCGTTGGGATGACACTGACCGAACTGCGGGCGTTAGCCCACCGCCTCGGGCTCGTCAACGCGCTCAACCTCGATGGCGGCGGATCGACGACGATGTGGGTGCAGGGGCAGGTGCTGAACAAGCCGTCGGACCCGACGGGGCCGCGGAAGGTGAGTGATGCGCTGCTGGTTTATGGTGACAAAGCGCGCTAGCAGCGCCAACCAGGATCCACGGTAAACCTCACGATGACCGCGAAGCTCACGAAGCTCACGAAGATCCCATGACATGTTTGTCCTCGTGGTCGTCGTGGTCTTCGCGCGCATCGTGAAGGTTTCGTGGCAGGCGTAACCGGCACAATTGATGGACCATCGACCGCAATGATCTACAGATTCGGCCCCTACACGCTCGACCCGGCCGCGTACCGGTTGCAGCGCGATGCCGAGGTGATCCAGCTCTCGCCCAAGATCATCGACCTGCTCCTGTATCTCGTCGCCCGTCAGCCCGCGCTCGTCTCCAAGGAAGATCTGTTCAAGGCCTTGTGGCCGGACGTCGCCGTGACCGACAACGCGCTCACGCAGGCCGTTTCGGAATTGCGACAGGCGCTCGGAGACGACTCGTCCAAGCCGGTGTACGTCCAGACCGTCGCGCGGCGTGGCTACCGGTTCATCGCGCCGGTGACGACGACGGCGCCGTCGGCCTCGCCGAGTGCACCAACGACGACCCCAGCCGCCGGTGGCCCGGCGCCAGAACCGTCAGCGCAGCAGCCGGCGATTGCGGTCCTCGACTTCGCCAACGTCAGCGGCGACAAGGAACTGGCGTGGCTATCTTCCGGCATCGCCGAGACCGTGACCAACGATCTGAGGTCGACGGCGCCCCTGCGCGTCGTCGATCGCATGCGCGTCGTGGAGTCGGTCAAACGTGGCGGATCCGATCTCTCCGCGCTCCGCGCCGACCTGCACCTCGACCTCGCCGTCGTCGGGAGCTTTCAGCGGTCGGGCCCGCGGCTGCGGATCACCGCGCGCGTCGTCGATGCCGCGACTGGCGAAGCGACGGCCGAGGCCAAGGCTGACGGCCCCCTCGAGCAGGTCTTCGAGCTGCAGGACCGGATCGTGTCGCAGTTCGCCGAGGCGCTGCGGATCGGAAACAAGCAGCCACGATCGCTCGGCGACACGAGCAGCCTCGAAGCCTATCGGGCGTTCACCGAAGGGCGCGTGCGCCTCGAGTCGCTCGACGCCGCGGAGGTACCGGCCGCGCTCGCCGATTTCGAGAAGGCGATCGAGCTCGACCCCGAGTACGCGGCGGCGCACGTCGGTCTCGCCAACGCGACGTTCTGGCAATACGAGATGTCGCGCGCGCGCAATCAGCCCGACGCGGGCCTCCTGGCGCGCGCGGTCGACCACGTGCGCCGCGCCATCGAGCTCGAACGCGATCTCGCCGACGCCTACGCGACGCTCTCGTTCCTGCTGATGAGCGGCGGCCGCGCGGCCGAGGCGCTGACCGCGGCCCGCCGCGCCGTTGCGCTCGAGCCGCGGTACTGGGGGAATCAGTTCCGCCTTGCGCATGCGGCGTGGGGCGAGGAACGCCTCCAGGCGCTCGCGCGCGCGCGCGATCTCTACCAGGACTTTCCGTTCGTGCATTTCGAGATGGCGATGGTGCACATCGCGCGCGGCCAGCTCGATCGAGCCGAGCCCGTGCTGCGTGAGGGGACGGTCGTGCAGGATCGCCAGGCCGACCGCAAGCAGCGATATCCCGCCAAGGGCCTCCACTGGCTGCTCGGCCTGGTCCGGCTGGCGTCTGGGGACACGGCCGAAGCGCTGCGGGAGTTCGAACGCGAGCACGCATCCGGCACGCGACAGCTCTACGGCCGCGAGTTCGCGATGAACGCGCACGACGGCGCCGGTTTCGCGCATCTCGACGCGGCCGAGCCCGCACCGGCCATCGCCGAGTTCACCAAGGCGCTCGAGCTCTTTCCCCATCACGCGCGGTCGCTCGTCGGGCTTGGCGCCGCACGCGCCGCAGCCGGCGACGACGGCGGCGCTCAGGAAGCGTTTGCTCGCGCGACCGCGGCGATCGACGCCCTGCGCCGCGGCGGCCGGTCGAGCGAGGCGATGCTGGCCGAAGCGATGCACCAGGTTGTCCGCGGCGACGCCGATCGTGCGCTCGAGACCCTGCACGCGCTCCTCGACAAGCCAGACATGCCGTTTTCCGGCTGGACCATCCCGATCGAGCCCCTCCTCGAGCCGCTCCGCAAAGAGCCTGATTACAAACGAGTTATAGGCAGGCTCGCCGAGCGGGCACGCTAGGGTTTTCCCCATCCTTCTTCACCCTCCGCCCCTCAGGACTCCTCACGCCGTCTCCAGTCGGACGCCGTTCCTGACCCTGACGCCGTTCGTTTCCAGGAAACGCCGGACGCTCTCGGGAGAAAACGCCATGTCCAGACTCTCTCGCGCGCTGCTGCAGGTCGTCATCGTCCTCGCCTGCTCCACGGCGGCCGCCGCGCAGGAGGCGGGCCGAGCCGTTGCGGACACACCCACCGTCGACGTGAACACGACCAGGCTCTTCTTCGGACCGACTGCGCGGTCGTTGCCGAAAGGCCAGGTGTATCTCGGGGTTTACGAGTTCTTCATGCCGTTCGTGCAGGTCGGCGTGACCGATCGATTCTCGATCGGTGGTGGAACGCCGTTGCGTGATCGGTTTCGAGGACTTCGATCGGCCGTTCTGGGTCACGCCGAAGTTGCAGGTGCTCGACACGGGCAGAACACAGGTCGCTGCGGGCGTTTTTCATGCCTTCGATGTCAGCTCGAGCGGCGGCGGCATCGCCTACGGCGTGGTCACGCACGGAGATTCGAACGCGTCGTTCACCGCCGGCGCGGGGATGGCGTACGCCGTCGACGGCGGCCGCGCCGCGGTCGTCATGGTCGGCGGCGACGCTCGTATCCGCAGCAACATCAAGGTGATGACGGAGAACTACATCTGGCAGGGCGGCGACGGGGTGCTCACCGGCGGTGTGCGGTTCCTGGGCGACCACTTGTCAGCCGACGTGGGACTGGCGTTTCCGCTCGGCGTCGGCGAGTTCTTCGCGTTTCCGGTCGTCAACTTCGTCTACGTCTTCTGAAGCGATGTGAGCCATGACCGCATCACACACGCTCACGCCACTGTCGCGGGCCCGGTCGGCGTGGCTCGAGAATCAATCAGCCGAATGCGTTCGCCTTCGGCATCGGCGCTGCGCTCTCGGCGCTGGCGCTGCCGTAGTTTCTGGCCGCCGATCGATTCGTGACGCGGAGAGTGTGCGCCTGGAAGCGAGCCGCTGACGGAGGAGACGGAGGCAACGGAGAAGATTCACCACGGAGGAACGGAGCGAACGAAGACGCACGGAGAGAACGAGCTTCTACAAACAGACATGCTGGTCGCACCGCGCTTCGCGCGGTCGGCTGACGTGAGGTCGACGGATCACAAGCACTCGATGGGTCGTGACTCGTGCTTGTGATCCGTCGACCTCACGTCAGCGGTGACGCCGGCAAAGCCGGCGTGCGACCAGCCGCACCATCAGTGTCGCCCGTTTTGATCGTGGTCTTCTCCGTGCGTCACCGTTGGCTCCGCTCCTCCGTGGTGAACCCGTTACCTCCGTCCCCTCCGTCAACGACCAGCGAAGCGGTCAAACCCCGAACCGCTTCGTGGCAGCTCGAGCCGCGGGGCGATTCCCGCGAGTGCCGGCCGGTCAGCATTTCCAGTGAGAGGCTGGCAGGCCGACCAACCTCCGCGGCCGGATTAGCTGGTACCGCTGGAAGGCGAGCGGTTGAACGTCGACTATGGGCTCGACAGCTTCTTCATCCAAGAAGGGATGTCCGTCGGCTCGTGGTGGATGGCGTGCCCGTCGGCCGCTAGGGCTCGACGCTCGCGTACACTGCCTTCGAGATCGCGGCCATCAGCGCGGCGCTCTCCTTCTGCTCCTGTATGCCGCGCACCAGCACGACGAGCACGTACGGGCGCTTCGCGAAGACGATGCCGGCGTCGTGGTGGATGCGGGTGATGCTGCCGGTCTTGTGCGCGACCTCGATGCCAGGTGGGAGCCCAGCCGGGATCGCGTCGTTGAATTTCTGGCGCTCGAGGACCGCGATCATCGCGGCATCTGACTTCCGATCGACGGCACGTCCACGCCCGAGACGCTCGAAGAGCACCAGCAGCCCGCGCGCCGTCGTCGAGTTGTTCAGGCCCTTGTCGAACGCTTTCTGATCCTCGACGCCGCGCAGGACCTGCATGCCCTCGGCGCCGAGCCTCGTGACCGTGGCCCGGATCTTCTCGACGCCGAGCCTTTCGATGAGCAGATTCGCCGCGAAGTTGCTGCTGACGGTGATCATCGCCTCGTTGAGCTGTCCGAGCGTCAGCGTCTTTCCGGCAGCGGCATAGACGGCCGTGTCGGAGTCGTCGCCCTCGCTCAGCTTGAACGGGCTGCCATCGACGATACTGTGGAACTCGTTGCGGATGTCGAGCGGCTGATCGAGCGAGACGAGGCCCGCCTTGGACTGCCGGAAGAGCTCGATCATGACCGGCACTTTCATGGTGCTGGCGGCATGAAACGGCTTGTCGGGATCGATCAGGACCTGCGAGTGCCCATCGAGCGTCCGAAACGCGACCGCTACTTCCGCGCCGCTCGCCGCGATCAACGACCGAAGCGAAGCCTCGAGCGACATTCGCCCGGAGCTCCTCTGCGTCGCCGTAAGCCCCGGCATCAATGAGAGAGCGGTCGCCAGGGTGATCCCACGAACCAGAGCCGGTGACTGTGCCATGCTGACTGTCGACTGCTGACTGTCGACTGCGACTGTCGACTGGAACTGCCGACTGAGACTGAAGACTGCGACGGACGACTAACGACTGCCGACTAACGACTGACAGTGTTCCGCCAGTCCTCCCCACGTCTCCGGATCCTGTGCGACGAGCGTCACAAAATACAACGACACGTCCTCTTCCGAGAACTTCGATGCGAGCTCGGCCGCGGCCGTGCGCAGCTTATCGGCGTCTGGTTTTGGCAGCGTCTCCTCGGCGATCAATCCGTTCTCGTGTGCGATTCCCAGGCTATCGAGGAAGGCCGACATCATCGGCCGTTGCCGCTCGAGGTGATAGGCGACCATCGCCCGGGCGACAATCGAATCGGAAATCGTGGGGAGCGTCGACAGATACTTGACGCGCTTGGCGAGCGGCAGCGCGAGCACGCTCTTCGTCCTGAACTTCATGTGCAGCGCGATCGCGGCGATGGCCTCTGCCTGCTGCTCGGTCGACTGCTCGTCGTCCCAGAATGGCTCAGCCACGGCGAGGCGCCGTTCGGGCGATAGCCGCTTCCAGACGCGGGTGGGGCGGAAATCGCTGAAATCCTGTTCCATGCCGCCGATCTTAGCGTAGTTCCCGATAAACGAATCGCGGATGCAGGTCGTCTAAGATCGCGGATCTCGGTATCGGGCGGGGACGGCGGATTTTGCGGCACGCGAGTCACGGATCCCACAGGACGCGGATCACGCGGATCACGCGGATCAACGGGACGCGGATCACGGATCTAAGGATTCCACGGGACGCGGATCACGCGGATCCCGTGAATGTTGGTTTCAAGAGGCACCGCTCTTTGATCCGCGTGCCGCGTCCCGTGGGATCCGCGATCCGCGTGATCCGCGTCCCGTGGGATCCGCGAGATCCGCGCCCCGTTCGTGATCCGTGACTCAATCAGAGATACGACATGACCCGATCCGCGTTCATCGACAGCCTCTGGCAGGATCTGCGATATGGGGCGCGCACGCTTTTTCGAAGCCCGGGATTTGCCGCGATCGCCATCCTCACCCTTGCGTTGGGTATTGGTGCCACCGCCGCCATCTTCAGCGTTCTCAACGCCGTGCTGCTCCGGCCGCTGCCGTGGGCCGAGGCCGATCGCGCCGTGATGATCTGGAGCAAGTGGACGGCGTTCGACAAGACGTGGGTGGCCGAGGGCGAGGTCGTGGACTATCGGAAGCGCGCCAGGACGCTTCAGGAGGTCGCCACGTGGAGCGAAGGTCAGGTGAACCTGACCGGGGATCAGGAGCCGGAGCGTGTGGCGGGAGCGCGCGTCAGCGCGAACATCTTCTCGGCGCTCGGTGTGCCGCCGATGATCGGACGGACGTTCACGGCCCAGGAAGATCTGCCCAACGGCCCGAGGCTCGTCGTCCTCGGCCACGGACTCTGGAACCGGCGGTATTCCGCCGACGCGTCTCTCATCGGCCGCTCAATCCTCATCAACGGGAACGCATTCGAGGTGGTCGGCATCATGCCGCCGGGCTTCCTGCTGCCGACCGACTTCCGCAATCCCGAGCCCAGCCAGCTCTGGACGCCGCTGCAAATGGATCCGGCCGACACCAATCACGGCAGCCACGGTCTGTACGCTGCCGGCCGTCTCAAACCGGGCGCCACCGTGGCACAGGCGGCCGACGAGTTGCACGGCATCGCCCGCGCCATGACGAGCGAAGGACTCTACCCGGTCCAAATGCAGTTCGACACGGTCGTGCTCTCGCTCGCCGACGAGGTCGTCGGTTCGGTCCGCCGCTCGATCTGGCTACTGTCGGGCGCGGTCGGCTTCCTCTTGCTCATCGCGTGCGCGAACGTCGCCAACCTGCTCCTCGCGCGCGCGGAGGCGCGCCAGCGCGAAATGGCCGTGCGCGCCGCGCTCGGTGCGAGCGGCACTCGAGTCCTCCGCCAACTGCTGACCGAGAGTCTCGTGTTGACGGGAGCGAGCGCCATCGTCGGCCTCGGCCTGGCGTTCGCCGCCGTTCGCCTGGTGGCGTGGTGGAACCCCGCCGATATCCCGCGCGTCGGAGGCGTCAGGCTCGATGCCTCTGTCTTGATCTTCACGGCCATCGTGGCGCTCTTCACCAGCGTGCTCTTCAGCCTCGCCCCGGCGTTGCGCGCGACGCGAATCGATTTGACCGATTCGCTGAAGGACGGCGGACAGAGCGTCTCGAGCGGCGGCGCGCGTCAGCGATTCCGCAACGGGCTCGTGGTGGTGCAGATGGCGCTGGCCGTCCTGCTGCTCGTCGGCGCCGGCCTGATGCTCCGCAGCCTCTGGTCGCTCCAGCGGATCCCCATCGGCTTCGATCCGTCGAACGTGCTGACGATGAGAGTGTCTCTGCCGGCGGCGAGTTATGCCAGTCCCGAACAGGTCGTGGGGTTCTACGAGAGGATCGTCGACCGCGTGCGGGTGTTGCCTGGTGTGCGGACCGCGGGCGCGGCGCGGCTGCTGCCGCTCGGCTCGACGATCGGGGACTTTGGCCTGATGGTGGAGGGCTACGTTCCCGCGCCTGGCACCAACGCCAAGGGCGACTGGCAGATTGCCACCGACGGCTACCTCGAGGCCATGGGCGAGCGGCTCGTGCGGGGACGGACGATCACGCCGGCCGATACCGCCGACAGCCAGCTGATCGCGCTCGTCAACGAGGAGCTGGCGCGCCGCTACTTTGCGGGTCGCGATCCGATTGGCGGGCGTCTGAAGATCGGAGGAGACCCGAAGCGGCCGTGGGTCACCGTCGTCGGCATTGTCGCGAACGTGCGGCACAACGGGATCACCGAGGTCATCAAAGAGAAGTTCTACGTGCCGCACCGGCAGTGGCACAAGAGCATCGGCAATTCGATTCGCAGCATGACGCTCGTCGTGAAGACCTCGACTGACCCGCTGGGCCTGGTCGGTCCCATCCGCCAGGAGATCCGAAACCTCGATCCGAACCTGCCGGTCGCCAACGTGCAGGCGATGAGCGAAGTCGTGGGCGCCACGCTGTCGAGCCCGCGGTTCACCGGCTTGCTGCTCGTCACGTTTGCCGCCATCGCGCTCGCGCTGTCCGCGATCGGCATCTACGGTGTGCTCTCGTACCTCGTCAGCCGGCGCACGCGCGAGATCGGAATCCGCCTGGCGATCGGTGCCGGGCGTGCGCAGGTGCTTCGCATGGTGCTCGGCAACGGGCTGACGCTCGCGCTGGCCGGTGTTATGCTCGGCCTGACGCTCGCGCTCGTCTCGGCGCGCTTCATGCGCTCGATGCTGTACGGCGTGGGTCCCGCCGACCCGCTGACGTTTGCGTCGGTCGGCATCACGCTCTCGATCGTGGCGCTGCTCTCGAGCCTCGTGCCCGCGTGGCGCGCGATGCGCGTCAATCCGGTCGTCGCGCTCAAGACCGAGTAGCAGAATCCTCGCTCGACAATCTGATACGATCGGGCGTTCTGATGTCGCCCGATCGTCTCTTCACCCCGCACTTCTTCATCATGTGCGGGTTTACGTTCACGGTCTTCCTTTCCGCGTTCCAGCTCCTGCCGACGGCGCCGTTTCACATCCTCGACCTCGGCGGCAGCACGTTCGCGTCGGGCCTCTTCCTCGGCTTCCTGACGTATTCCTCGGCATTCTCGGCGCCGCTGACGGGAGCCCTGGCCGACCGGCTCGGCCAGCGCCGGATCCTGATCGTGTCGAGCCTGGCGCTCGCGGCGTTCTCGATCGGCTACGCCGTGATTGCGGACTACCGCGTGACGCTGGCGCTGGTGATCTTTCACGGCATCTTCTGGTCGGGGCTCCTGTCAGCGTCGGCGTCCTACATGACGAGCCTGCTCCCCGAAGGGCGGCGGGCAGAGGGCATCGGCTACTGGGGACTGTCGACCGTGGCGGCGATGGCAGTCGCACCGACGATGGGGTTGTGGATTTACAAGCACGGCGGCTGGCTGTGGCTGTGCATCCTCGGAGCCGTTCTCAACCTGGTGATGGCGGGCATCGCCTGGAATCTGCGCGGCAATGGCGCCGGCCATCCGGCTCCGATGCCAAAGACCGCTGGACGCGCCAAGCTCCTCGAGTGGCGCGTGCTCATCATTTCGTTCAGCCTGTTTCTCTATTCGTTCGGCTACGGTGGGATCACGAGCTTCACTGCCCTTTATGCTGACGCCAATGGCGTGACGCCCAAGAGCATCTACTTGACGGCCCTCGCGATTGTCATCCTGTTCACGCGGCCGATGGCTGGCCGGCTCGGAGATCGCTTCGGATACAAGCGTGTCTTTATCCCGTGTCTCGTGCTGATCTGCCTCGGCCTCGGACTCCTGGCCTTCGGAGGGACACGTGGCTGGCTGATCTCGTCAGCCGTTGTCTTCGGCGTCGGCTTTGGCACGGCCTATCCCGTCTACGTCGGCTATGTGATGCAGGGAGTCGACGCCGATCGGCGTGGCGCGGCCTTTGGTGCGATTCTCGCTGCGTTCGACACCGGGATCGGCACCGGCTCGACGTCGATGGGGTACCTGATTCAGCACTACGGCTATGCGTCTGCCTTCGGAATTGCCGCTGCGCTCTCGGCTTTGGCGCTGCCGTACTTTCTGGCCGCCGATCGATTCGTGAGGCGGGGAGGTGCCGTCGTTTGACCGAGGCGCGGGTGTGACGGAGGGGACGGAGCGAACGGAGAAGATTCACCACGGAGGAACGGAGCGAACGAAGACGCACGGAGAGAACGAGCTTCTACGAACAGACATGCTGGTCGCCGCGCTTCGCGCGGTCGGCTGACGGGAGGGCGGTGGATCGCAAGCACTCTCTGGATTTTGAAACGTGCTTGTGATCCGCCGCTCTCCCGCCAGCCGGCACGCCGGCAAGGCCGGCGTGCGACCAGCCGCACCATCAGTGTTGCTGGTATTGATCGTGGTTTTCTCCGTGGGTCACCGTTGGCTCCGTTCCTCCGTGGTGAACCCGTTACCTCCGTCCTCTTCGTCAACGACCACCGAAGCGATCCGTCGACCTCACGGCAGCCGTGACGCCGGCCCAAGGGCCGGCGAGCGACGTGCGCCTGCAATGGTGCCATGACAGAGAGGTGGAAGTCCTCTCCGGGCAGACGCTCTCCGGCCCGTACCCAACGATAACTGCGTCGCCGCGAGGCGAGGTGGAGAGCAATCGACGGGGAGTGACCAGTCCGTAGGATGACAAACTCGATACGGCCGGACGTGAGCGATGAGCCTGCGTCGAATGGCGAAATCTCGACCCGCCGCGAGGCGGGGAACCGACGGGTGCTGAGGGGTAGCGTGTGAAAGCACCGGCGGGGCACGTCAGGTGGGTGGAGACGGAATGGTCACGACGGCATGGCACAGGACGCAGGGAGCCCTGCGCGGGAGACAGGACGGTGTTCATGCTCACGCGAGCCGAAGAGCCGCCGCGCAGGAGTCAGAGCGCCCATAGTAGCGACGAAGCGCCGTAACGGGCGTGGAGTGAAGGGGCGCAGGAAGAGGAATCCGTGATGGCCGCAACCCAGACAACCCAGTCGACCACAGTGCCCGAAGGGGCTAGCCCGGTCGGCGCGGTCCGTGCCCGGTGGGTGTGGACGGCACCTGAGGTGTGGACGGAGCGGATGCTGACGACCCTCGAAACGGGGGTCAGAGGAGGCCGATGGTACACGTTGATGGACAAGGTCTATGCGCTGCCGACGCTGCGGGCGGCCTTCGCTCGAGTGAAGGCCAATCGTGGGGCGGCAGGGGTGGACCATGTGACGGTCGCGATGTATGAGGCGCGACTCGACGCGAATCTCGCCGCGCTGTCGGCGTCGTTGCAGGACGGCACCTACCGCCCGCAGCCGATTCGACGGCACTGGATTCCGAAAGGGCCGCGCGAGCGGCGCCCCCTCGGGATTCCGACCGTGCGGGACCGCGTCGTGCAAACCGCTCTGCGTCTGGTCGTGGAACCGATCTTCGACGTCACGTTCGCCGAGCACAGCTACGGCTTTCGTCCGCGTCGGGGCGCCAAGGCTGCGCTCCGCCGGGTGAACGCGTTGCTGCGCGCCGGCTATCGTTACGTCGTGGACGCGGACCTCCAAGCCTACTTCGACACCATCCCGCTCGCACCGCTGCGCGCGCGGGTGGCGGCGAAGGTCAGCGACAGTCGGGTGCTCGCCCTCGTCGACGCCTTCCTGCACCAGCCCATCGTCGAGGGGCTGGCGCAGTGGACGGTCGAGGAGGGGACCCCGCAAGGCGCGGTCATCAGCCCCGTGCTCGCCAATCTGTATCTCGACCCGCTCGACCACGCGATGGTCGCGGCGGGCTTCGAGATGGTGCGCTACGCGGACGACTTCGTCGTCCTGTGTCGCACAGCGGACGAAGCGCAGCAGGCACTGGCGGTCGTGCAGCGCTGGACGGCAGCGGCAGGGCTGCGGCTGCATCCCGAGAAAACACATCTCGTGGACCTGCAGTCCCCGGGCGGCTTTGACTTTCTCGGCTACCACTTCGAGCGGCGCTATCGTCTGCCGCGCACGAAGAGTCTGCGGAAGCTCAAGGACGCGGTGCGACAGAAGACGCGTCGCACCAACGGGCACAGCCTCGCCACCATCATCGACGACCTCAATCGCACGCTGGTGGGCTGGTTTGGCTATTTCAAACACAGTCAGGGGTCCTTCGAGGACCTCGATGCGTGGATCCGCACGCGCCTGCGCAGCTTGCTGCGTGAGCGCGCCGGCTTCCGGCGCCGCCGGCGCACGGCCGACCATCTCCGCTGGCCCGTTCGCTTCTTTATGGCACAGGGGCTGTTTTCCTTGCGACTCGCCCATGTTGCTCTGCGTCAGTCCCGATGCGGGTGACTTCTCAACTGGAGAGCCGGATGCGGGAGACCCGCCAGTCCGGTTCGGAGGGAGGGGGGAACGAACTCAATCGTTTCTCCCTACCCCTATCAGCCGCACCATCAGTGTTGCCCGTATTGATCGTGGTCTTCTCCGTGCGTCACCGTTGGCTCCGTTCCTCCGTGGTGAACCCGTTACCTCCGTCCCCTCCGTTAACAGCCAGCGAAGCGGTCAGAACCCGAACCGCGCCCCCAACTCGATCTTCCGCGCTGGCCCGGCCGACGTCGGCTCGCCGAAGAACGGTGACGTCATCACGCCGCTGTAGCCCAGGAAGTTGGTGTGGTTGAGGATGTTCGTCCCGGCCACGTAGAGCTCGACGCGCCACCGCTTGTCGTCGGCGCCGCCGGAGAAGCCGCCCATCGGCGTATCGCCGCCACCCGCGCGGATCATCACGACCTGAGGTCCGCCCGCGCCGTCGGCACCGGGCCGCTGACCGAACCCGAAGGTGTAGCTGAGGCGCGCCCCCAGATCCCACCGGTCTGCCGCTCGCGCGGCGTTGCGTGCAACGCCGGCGGGACGGTCGTTGCTGACCGTGTCGTTGTTGTCGTCGTGCCCGGTCGTGATGTTGAAGGGCGGCGCCGAGTTGCCGTTGAAGCTTGTTGCGAACTTGAAGCCCTTCCACAGGTTCATGTTGAACATGCCCGACAGCCGATGGCGCACGTCGGTCTGGCGTGGGTCCCCACTCGGCAGCGGCATCGAAGCTGTCGACGGGCAGGCTGAACGCGCCATCGGTGTCGTTCATCGCCTTCGCCAGCGAGTAGTTGACGAACAGGAACGTCCGGTGCCACGGCAGGTTGATGTTGAAGCCGGTATTGAGGACGTTGGCCTTGGAGCGCGCAGTCGACTCGATTTGCGTGACGTTGCCCCAGGCCGGATCCGGACGGCTGCCATCAGGGAGCGGCGCGTTGATGTTCCGGCCGCGGAAAAGATCCGAACCGCGCACGAAGGTGTACCCGACGTTCACCCGCCCGTACTTGCCGACGACCTGCTCCACCCCGACGTTGGTTCGAAACGTCCGCGGCAGCGTCAGGTTCGCGGCCTGCAGGTACCGGCTCGACGGCAGCACGACGACGTCGCCGCCGACGAAGGGATCCGGGAAACCGGGATTCTGCACGACGAGGTCGGTCTGGTGAGTTCCGTCGACGCGAAGCGTCTGCTCGTAGAGCTGCGAGTCGTACCAATCGTAGAAGAGGCCGACGCCGCCGCGAATGGTGGTCGTGCCGCTCTTGAAGGGCGACCAGGTCGTCCCGAAGCGCGGAGCGAAGTTCAGGTAGTCGTCCGTGTGCGTCTGGGCTTCGTAGCGGAGCCCGAAGCTCATCGACAGGCTTCTGGCTACGCGCACGTCGTCCTGGATGTAGCCGCCGAACTGCACCTGCGAATACTCGACGAGCGGGTTGCCGCTGCGCTGCGTGAAGGTCGTCGGACGCCCGGCGTCGTAGGCGTCGAGGCTCGCAAACGTGAACGTCCCACCCATGTTCCGGGCATCGTCGCTCCGGTAGCGCCCGGCCTCGACCAGGAACCCGGCGCGGGCCGAGTGCCGGCCCTTCGCATAGTCGATGTCGGTGGCGAGCTCGATGTCGGTGCCGCGGCGCCCGCCCTCGATCTGCGCGCCGCCGGCGGTGAACGCGTCGAGGACCTGCAGCGTCGGCGCGTCGGTGAGCGACGAGGACGCGCTGGTCTGGTGGCGCAGCTGGAAGCGCGTCTCATTGAAGAAGTTCCGGCCTATCGGGCCAGATTGCGACACACGGAACACATCCTCGGTCGTGTCGCGCGAGTACGCGCGCGCGGGCAGATCGAAGTCGCCCACGCCGAGGTTACGGCTGCTGGTGCCGTTCCTTTGATAGTTCGCGCGCAGCGTGTGCGACTTCGTCAGCGCATGGTCGACGCGCGCCGAGAAGTTCGCCCGATCGGCTGGCCGCCGCACGCTGCCCGACAGGTTCCGCTCTGGCAGCGCGGCGTTGATCGTCTTCGAGTCGTAGGCGTTGACGCCGTTGCTAGTGAAGGAGAACCCAGTGCGGTCCTTCTTGAGCGTCCCGCTCAGCGTGAACGTGCCATTCTGCTGCTGCTCGGGTGCCTGGCGCGGCGCGAAGGCGTTCCGGGCGTTCATCGCCTCGTCGCGGAACGTGAAGTCGACCGATCCCCTGAGCGGACCTCCGCCCGGCCGCGTCACGATATCGACGAACACCAGCCCGCCGCCGTGGTTCTCGGCCGCGAAGAGATCGCGCCGGAACCTGATCGACTGGATCTGCGACTTGGGAGGCAGCCGCCCGCCGCGGAATCCGTCGACACGAATCGTCGCGCCAGGTCCGCCCATCTCCTTGAGCGCCGCCTCCATGTCGTCGGGATCGTCTGGCAGCGCTTCGATCTGCTCGCGGGTAAGGACGTTCCCGAACGCGTTTCCTCGCGGATCGAGCGCGCGGTCCCGTGGATCCTGGCCGACCGTCACGTCTTCGGCGACTTTGGCCAGGTTGAGCTTCATCTCGCGCCGCGTGCTGCTGCCGGCACGCAGGCGAATGTCATCGAGTTGCCTCGGCTCGAACCCGGGGAACTCCGCGCGCACGGAGTACCGACCGGGTGCGAGCGTCGCGACCACCGCCTCGCCGCGATCATCGGTCACGGCGTCGATCGCCGGGCCGCTCGGCTCGACCGGCAGGATCGTGACTTTCGCGTTGACGATGATGGCGCCCGTCTGATCGGCGACCGTGATGCGCAACGATGCGTCGCGAGAGGCCTGCGCGAAGACGTTGCTGTCGGCAGCGACCGTCAGTGTCAGGCCGACCGCCAGAACACGCAGGAGGGAGGCCGGAGCGATCATCAGCTGCCCACCTTGAAGCGGTCGGCCTTGAACGACGGGTTCACCTTGTAACTGGTGACGTCCCACTCTTCGGTAGTCTTGGCGCCCAGGCCGCGGGCGATATGATGAGGAAGCGAGACGCCGTCGACTTTGCGGTAGTCCGAGAAGAAGAGCCGATACTCGACGAGCTTGGGCGGCGTCGCCTCGGCCTCCTTCATCTGCTTCTCGATCTCTTCCCGCTGCTCCGGGGTCAGCTCGGCCATCGCGGTGGTGCGCGCGGGTGGGCCGCCGGACGCGTGCGCGGTCGCGGCGGGTGGCGCGGCCGCGGCCGCGCCGCCTGGCACGACGACCGGCCCCGGCCCGCCGCTGCGTCCGCCGTCCCCCCCGCGCCCCATGGCTCGCATGACCACTCGCGCTTCGGGCTCCATGTAGGTCAGCATCAGCGGCAGATGTGTCTCGGCGTCCACGAACAGACGCGCCTTGAAGTCGTCTGGTCCGGTGACGTCGATGATGTCCGCCTTGCCGTCCGGAGACTCGGCCTGGCCGCCGTACGCATACGTCACGGCGAAGCCCGGCTGCGTGCCGCCGGTCAGGCCGAGATAGAGGCGCGCGAGATCGGTCTGACTGCGCTTGAGCGCCGCCTTGGCGCGAGCGGGGTCGGACGCCGGGTTGTCGATCTGGATGCGCATGCCCGGGGTGTTGGGAACCACCTCGAGAAAGGGACGCGACGCCTCGAAGCCGTCTGTGCGCGTCATCCCGAACGCGGCGCTCCCGATGTCGATGCGCAGGTACTTGTCCGGAAGGTCGAGATCGATCTCGATCTTGCCGGTCACCTGCTGACTGGCGCTCGTCGCACCGCCGCCGCCCATCATGATGAACGTCATGCCGCCGCCACCGCCCGGTCCTGCCGACATCTCGCGGCGATAGTCGGCGCGAAGGGACAGGCCCTTCATGGACGCAATCTTCTGTTCGCCGCCGAGCGCTTTGCGCACGTCGGCCATCACCGACGCCGCCTTGGCGTCGGCCTGCGCCTGCGCCTGCGCGTAGGCGGCAACGTATGCCGCGCCCACCAGGGCCAGCGCCGCGACGCCCATCCAGCTGTGATTCCTCATACGTGTTGTCCTCTCTCGCCGACATCTATGTGCACGGGCCTCGCGCGATTGGCTTCTCGCTTCGGTCTTCACTACTGACGAACCATCATGCGCGGCCGGTTGCGCCCGATGGTTAAGCCCACGCTAAGAGTTTGTTAAGGACGTAAAAACCACGGCGGAGCGGTCCAGCGGCCGTGTTGAGGCCATATTGGTGGTGCTAGACTCGGCTCATGTGGAGGCGTTTCCGGCCGCCGCTCGGCGTCGTGGCTGTTGCGCTGTTTGGACTGATCGTCCTGCTGGCGGTGCTGCAGTACCACTGGCTGGGCCAGATCAGCGATGCGGAACGCGCGCAGCGTCGTGCAACGCTGGCGGCTGGCGCGACCGAATTCGCGCAGGACTTCGACCGCGAGATCACGCGCGCCTACTTGCTCTTTCAGGCCGACGCGCAATTCGCGGCGGGCGCCGGCGATCAGGCCCTCGCCAGCCGCTTCAGCGCTCGTTACGATCGGTGGCAGGCCACGGCGCGCTTCCCGCGTCTCTTGAAAGAGTTCTACGCCTTCACCCAGGACGACGGCGAAGCTCAGTCTGGCGGCGGCGCGCTCCGCCGGTTTGATCCCGCGACGCGCCGTCTGGAGCCGGTCGAGTGGCCCGAGTCGCTCCGCGCCTGGCGCGACCAGCTCGCACCCGCCAGCTGGAAGGATTCGTCGGCGCCGGGCAACGCGCTCTTCATCCGCAAGATGCCCTCGTCCATCTGGGAAACCGCGCCCGCGATTGTGGTGCCGGCGCCGATGATCGTCTTCGGCGACCCAAAGCCCGGCGCGCGGCTGGCGTCATCCATGTCGTACTCGCTCCTGATGATCGATCGCGACTACGTCGCGGGCGAGTTGCTGCCATCCCTTGCGGAGCGGCACTTTGGACATCACGCCGAGCAGGGAAGCGCGGCCGGCCTCGACTTCAAGGTCGCCGTCGTCAGCCGTGCCGCGCCCGAGACGTTCGTCTTTCAGTCGACGCCGTCGTTTGCGCCCGCGCTCGACACCAGGGCCGACGCCACGGCGGATCTCTTCCAGGTTCGCACGCAGGATTTCCTGTCGCTTGCCGCGGAAGTCCGTCGCTTCACCGCGTTCGTGAGCCCGGATCACGGCCCGCCAGGGCTCGCGGGCACGGCCCGCTTCTCGGTGACGGAGATGACCGACTCGCGTCCCCTGTCGATCGTGATTCAGCCGGGACCAGGCACGGGCGCTGCCGCCGGCAGATCGACGACGTCGACGAGGACCACCGAGACACGGCTGACCGCCAGCGCGTCTCCGCACTGGAAGCTCGTCGTGACACATCCGTCAGGGTCGCTCGAGGCCGCGGTCAGTTCACAGCGGCGACGGAACCTGGCGATCAGCTCGAGCGTGCTCGGCCTGCTCGGCGCGAGCATGGGCCTGCTCGTGCTGGCCACGCGGCGCGCGCAGCGGCTCGCCACGCAACAGATGGAGTTCGTGGCCGCCGTCTCGCACGAGCTGCGGACGCCGCTTGCGGTGATTCGATCGGCCGCCGAGAACCTCGCCGACGGCGTCGTCAACGACGAGGCGCGCATCCGGCGATACGGCGAGCTCATGCGGACCGAAGGCCGGAGGCTCACCGATATGGTCGAGCAGATCCTCGAGTTTGCCGGCATTCAGTCCGGCCAGCGGGGCTTTGCGCTGCGACCCGTCAGTATCGGTCCTCTGCTGCAGGACATCGTCTCGGCTTCGTCCGGGTTGATCGAGGACGCGGGGCTGGTAGTCGACTTCGACATCCCGGACAATCTGCCGGCCGTGCTTGGAGATGAGCCGGCGCTACGGCGTGTGTTTCAGAACCTGATCGACAACGCCATCAAGTACGGTGCCGCTGGCGGGTCGATCAGCCTCAGTGCCCGGCGCACCGGATCTGAAGTCGCCGTGACCGTCGCCGATCAAGGCATCGGGATCGACGCCGCCGATCAGACGCGCATCTTCGAGCCGTTCTACCGCGCGTCAGACGTCGTTGCCGCGCAGATGCAGGGAACGGGGCTCGGGCTCAGCCTCGTGCAGCGCATCGTCTCTGCGCACGGCGGGCGGGTTACGGTGAAAAGCGCCCTGCGCGAGGGCAGTGCCTTCACCGTGCTGCTGCCGGCCGCCGGCGTGCGCGCGGCGGCCGAGCCTGTCCCGGCTGGCCACCCGGACCACCATTCCTCCGCCGGCGCCGCGGACGGCGTGCGGGCCCTGCGACCCTCGTGAAGCGGTTGCTGCTCGTCGAAGACGAGCCTGGCCTCGTCATGACGCTCACCGATCGGCTGACGCGCGAGGGCTATGCCGTCGAGGCGAGCACCGACGGCGAGAGCGGCCTGGAGCGGGCCTCCGCGGAAGCGTTCGATCTGGTGCTGCTCGACGTGATGCTGCCGCGCCTCGGCGGCTTCGACGTCATGCGCGAGCTGCGCAAGCGGGGGATCGAGACGCCGGTCATCATGTTGACCGCCCGCGGCCAGGTGGTCGACAAGGTCGTCGGGCTGAAGCTCGGCGCAGACGACTATGTGACCAAGCCCTTCGAGATGGTCGAGCTCCTCGCCCGCATCGAGGCCAAGCTGCGCCGCGCGCCGCTGACGCCGCATCCGGCCGAAGGGCACCTGTTCGGCGATATCCGGATGGACTTCCGGAAGGCGGAGATCACCAAGGCGGGCGGGCCTCTCGAGCTCTCGGCACGCGAGTTCCAACTCCTGCGCTACTTCATCGAACACCGCGGCGCCACGCTGTCGCGCGAGGAGTTGCTCAACGAAGTGTGGGGCTATAACTCCATGCCCTCGACACGTACGGTCGACGTGCACGTCGCCTGGCTCAGGCAGAAGATCGAGCCCAATCCCCGGCATCCGCAGTACATCCTCACCGTACATGGCATGGGGTACAAGTTCGCCGGCTGAGAGCCAGAAGGACTAGGCAGATCTAGAAGCTATCTCATAACGGTGACGCTTGTTCCAAGCCGCGAGCGAGCTTGGCGAGCGAGCCACGCGAACGGAGCGCACCGGCGAAGCGGCGCGCGAGAGAGTGTGTAGGGGAGTCCGAGGGGCGGAGCCCCTCGGAAAAGATTAGAATCCCTCCGTGAAACTTTGCGACGCCCACTGCCACTTCTTTTCCTCGAGCTTCCTCGAGATCCTCACGAAAGACGTTCCCGGGCTCCCGGCTGACCATCGTGCGAGTGCCGTCGCGGCGCGCCTTGGCTGGGACGCGCCGGGCAGCCCCGAGGCGCTGGCGGATCGCTGGGCGGCGGAGCTCGATCGTCACGGTGTGTCACGGTGCGCGCTCATCGCGAGCATCCCCGGCGACGAAGCGTCGGTCGCCACGGCAGTGGCCAGGCACCCGTCGCGGTTTGTTGGTTTCTTCATGTTCAATCCGTCGGCTCCCGATGCCGGTGCCCGGCTCGTGCACGCGCTCGCCGAGCAGGCCCTCCGCGTTGTCGCGCTCTTTCCTGCCATGCACCGCTATCGGCTGGACGACGAGGTCGTGGTGAAGACGTTCGAGACCGCGGCCCGGAACGGCGCGGCGGTGTTCGTGCACTGCGGCGTCCTGTCGGTCGGCGTGAGAAAGAAGCTGGGGTTGCCGTCGCCCTTCGATCTGCGACTCGGCGATCCGCTGGCGGTCGCCGCGCTCGCGCTGCAGTTTCCCTCCGTTCCGGTCGTCATTCCGCACTTCGGCGCCGGCCTGCTGCGCGAGGCGCTCATGGCTGCCGACCAGTGTCCGAACATCCACCTCGACACCTCGAGCTCGAACAGTTGGATCAAGTACCATCCCGGGCTGACGCTCGAGGCCGTGTTCCGGCAAACACTGACAGCGATCGGGCCCGACCGGCTGTTGTTCGGTACGGATTCGTCGTTCTTTCCACGAGGGTGGCAGACCGCGGTGCTCGACGCGCAAGTGGCGGCGCTCGACGCGATCGGCGTCAGTGCCGATGATCGCGCGAAGATCCTCGGCGGCAATTTCGAGAGGCTGTTTCCGCATGTCTAGAAGAGGCGCCAGCGCAATCATGCTGATTGTGTCAACGGCCCTGCTGGCCGCAAGCGTCGCGTGTGCCCCGCGACCTCCGGCCGTCCAGCCGGCAACGCTCGTGGTGACCAACGGCAAGGTCGTCACCGTCGAGGCGAGTCCAGCCGAGGCTCGAGCCATTGCTATCCACGGCGATCGCATCGTGGCCGTCGGCAGTGATGACGAGATCAAGCGATACGTCGGCGCGGGCACCCAGGTCATCGACGCGGGCGGGCAGCTCGTCATCCCAGGGTTCGTCGAGAGCCACGGTCACTTCACGGGAGTCGGCGAGGCACAGCTGGTGCTGAAACTGGCGACCGCCAGGACGTGGGATGACATCCTGGCCATGGTCGAAGACGCCGCCAAAGCGGCCAAACCCGGTCAGTGGATCTACGGCCGCGGCTGGCACCAGGAAAAGTGGGCGACGCCGCCTTCGCCGAGCGTGGAAGGGTTCCCCACTGAAGCATCGCTCAGCAAGGTGTCGCCGAACAACCCGGTGCTGCTCACGCACGCGAGCGGCCATGCCAGCTTTGCCAACGCGCTGGCGATGAAGCTGTCGGGCGTCTCACGTGCGACGAAGAACCCGGAGGGCGGCGAGATCCTGAAGGACGCGAAGGGCAACCCGACGGGCCTCCTCCGCGAGACCGCCTCTCGACTGATCAAGCGCGGCACCGGCGAACCTGCCCCGACCGACGATGAACGCTTGGCGCGTGAGCGTCGCGTCCTCGAGCTCGCGGCCCAGGAGGCGCTGTCAAAAGGCATTACGACCTTTCACGACGCCGGATCGTCGTTCGAGACCATCGACCGCATGAAGGCGATGGTCGACGAAGACAAGCTGGGCGTCCGGCTCTGGGTCATGGTGCGCGCGGGGCTGGAGCAGGAGGGGCAGAAGCTTGCGCAGTACAGGATGATCGACTACGGCAACGGTCATCTCACCGTTCGCGCCATCAAGCGATCGATCGACGGAGCGCTTGGCTCGCGTGGCGCGTGGCTGCTAGAGCCGTACTCCGACAAGCCCGACAGCACAGGCCTGAACACGACGCCGGTCGAGGACATTCGCGCGACCGCGAAGCTGGCGATGCAGCACGCCTACCAGCTCTGCGTGCACGCGATCGGCGACCGCGCCAACCGCGAGACGCTGAACATCTTCGAGGAGGCGTTCAAGGCCAACCCCGACAAGAAAGACATGCGTTGGCGCGTCGAGCACGCCCAGCATCTCAACCCCTCGGACATTCCCAGATTTGGCGCCCTCGGGGTGATTGCTTCAATGGAAGGCGTGCACTGCACCTCGGACGCTCCGTACGTCCTCGCCAGGCTCGGGCCGAAGCGCGCCGAGGAAGGCGCCTACGTCTGGCAGAAACTGATGAAGTCCGGCGCCGTCGTCACCAACGGCACCGACGCGCCGGTCGAGGACGTCGATCCGATCGCGAGCTACTACGCGACCGTCAGCCGCAAGCTGAAGGACGGAAGCGTCTTCTTTGGCGATCAGCGTATGAGCCGGATGGAGGCGCTCAGGTCCTACACCATCAACGGCGCGTTTGCGGCATTCGAGGAGGGATCAAAGGGATCGCTGAAGGCCGGGAAGTACGCCGACGTGGTCGTGCTGTCGAAGGACATCATGGCGATCCCCGAGGACGAGATTCCGTCGGCGCAGGTGGTCTACACGATCGTGGGGGGGAAGGTGCGGTACAAGAAGTAGGCTCTGGGCTCTCGGCTTTAGGCTTTAGCAAACCTTCCGAGTAAGAGCTCGAAGATCTTGCCAGAGCCTAAAGCCTAGAGCCTAAAGCCAAGAGCCTTACCGCGCCCCAACGGGGCGTCCCCGCGGCGGCTGGCTCGGTGTCGGCGGCACCTTCCGGCGGAGCTGCTCGAAGAAGCGGTTGCACGCCTTGTGGAACCGTTCCGTCAGCTGCCGGCCGGCGTCGCCGGGGACGGGCCCGAGCCGGCTCCACGACGCCTGGGCCTGGCGCACTTCGTCGGCCATCGCCCGCCACTTGGATTCCTCGCCGGCCTTGCCGCCGATCGTGTTGGACGCGAGCGCCTCGCGCAGCATGTCGGCGAGCGCCTGCGAGCCGGCCGGCGCGGGAGCGGCGTCGGCCAGGAAGCCCTCGACGCGCGCGCACAGCTTCTCCATCTTCTGACGGCTCGCCTCGACGTCGAGCTCGGTGCCCTTGAACGCCTCGGGGTGGCCGGTCAGCATCCGCGCCAGCGCGTCGATGAATCGTCCGCTCAGCGGATCGGCCCCCTGCCGTACGACTGGCGTCGTCTGGTTCCATCGCGTGCGCAGCGAGCGGACACGCTCGAGCAGGTCTGAGGGGACGTCGGCAGAAGGAGGCGCGGTTTCCCCCTCGCTCGCGGGCGGCGCAGCCAGTGTCTCGAGTTCAACGACCAAAGCTTCGCGATCGGCGTGCTTGGCTTCGAGCTCGATCTCGTCGCGCCGTTTGTAGCGATCGAAGAAGGTATCGCAGGCGGTCCGGAAGCGCTGCCAGATTGCCTCTGATTTGCTGCGGCGCACGGGGCCGATCGTTTTCCAGTCGGCCTGCAATCGGCGAATCTCGGACGCGGCCCGGTCCCACTCGCGGGAAGCGGCCAGCTCCTCGGCGCGAACGCACAGCGCGTCCTTCCTGGCGAGGTTCGCGCTCCACGTTTCCTTGCGCTCGGTGAGGTCGGCGTTCCTGCGCGTAAAGAAGCGATCGCACGCGTCGCGAAAGCGCTTCCAGGTCATCTTCGTGTCCTGCCGGGGAACCGGGCCGATCTGCTGCCATTCGGCTTGCAGCTTCTTCAGTTCGTCGGCCGTCTTGATCCAATCCGTGGAGTCGGCGAGGGCCTCGGCGCGCTCGATGAGTGCCATCTTGAGCGTGAGGTTGGTCCCACGCTCTTCGGCGCGCTGGGCGAAGAACTCGCGCGCCTTTGTCTGAATCGGGTCGGCGGCCTGCCGATAGCGATGCCACAAGGCCTGTGCCTGCGCGCGGGGCGCTTCGGCGACCTGCTTCCATCGCTCCTGGATCTCGTGCAGCTCGTGCGCGGCCCTCTCGATGTCTTCGGGCTTGGCCGGTGTGACCTCGGTCGACCCGTCCGGCTTGGTCTCGGTGGTGCCGTCGAGCGAGTACTTCGCGCGAAGCGCCTCGGCCTTGGCGATCAGCTCTTCCTGGACAGCGGCATTGGCGAATCGTTTCCACTCATCCATCTCGCGCAGATCGTGGAGGCGCGGCGCCATCACCGCCAGCGCGGCCTTGAGCTGTTCGGCCAGCGCATGTTGCTCGCGTGGGCCGACAGGCGGCGGTGTTTCCGCTGCGGTCTTCAAGTCGCGGATGGCGCGATCGGCCTCGCGGAGGGTCAAATCCTCGGCGGCGGCGCGCGCCGTGACGCGCTCGATCAACTGCTCGATGCGCTGCACCTGCTGTTTCTGCGACCGCTCGGCGGCGGCGCGCTTTTCCTCTTCCCGGTGACGAATCCGGGCGGTGGCTTCGGCGAATCTCGCCGCGATCGCCTCATTGATTCCGTCGGCGATTCCGTCAGCCTGCGCAGAGAGCGCCTGCCACTCGTCGGCGACCCCGCGCCATGCGGCGTCGCGCTCCGGTCCCTCGGGCGAGTGGTCGTCCGGGGTCGACAGCCGGTCGGCTTCGAGCGACAGCTCGCCGAGCCTGGTGTGAATCCTTTCGAGCGCCTGGCGGTTCTGGTGACGCTCCGTCGCGCGGCGGCAGGACTCGTCGAACCGCGCCCGCAGCTCGACATCGTCACGCTCCTGTGCCGATGCGCCGGGCATGCCCTCCCACTCGGCGCGCGCCTTCTCGAGCTCGTCGGGCGTCTCTTCGCCGCGCAGGGCGTCGACGCGCTCGCAGATCGTGAGAAACGCCGCGCGGCGTGCGGCGGCGCGCTCGATCTCGGCCTGCCGTTCGGCCTCTTCCCGCCGACGGGCCTCGATTGCGGCCCGCGCCTCCGTCAGCTTGGCGGTGAACTGTTCGTCCTGTTCCGGACTTGCCGACAGCCCTCCGTCGGCCGGATTTACCAACGTGCGCCAGTGCGCCGCTGTTTCGTCCAGCTGCGCGTCCGCCTCCTCCATGCCGGGGGTGCTCGCGATCGCCTCGAGCCGCGCCATCACCAGTCCCACACGCTTCTGCCACTCCTCGCGCGCAGCCTGTCGGGCCGCCTCGGCATCGTCGATTTCCTGGATCAGCGCTTTGGCGCGCTTGGCGACCGACTTGTTCTTCGCCCGCGCGGCGACCCCGTCGAGAAGCTCGCGGCGCTCGGCATCCGAGGCGGTTGCCTCGGCAGCGCGCTCCAGAGCGGTGATGCCCGCATCCTTGTGGTCAGTTTTGGCGGCGACGGCGACGAGCTCTGCCTGATCCGTCACGCGGGCCACGGCCTCGAGCGCAATCTGCGCGTCGACCGCATGCCGCGCGACGCTTGCGAGCACCTTGACGTCGTGAATCTTCCCGAGCGCCGCGGTCCGCACCGTATCGTGCGGAGACGACTTGGCAATGGTACCGAAGTGTTTCTGATCGCTCAGCCCGTCGAGCGCGGCAGCCGCGTCTCCGTCGCTCTCGGCCGCGGCGTTGGCAATGGCAATCAATCGCTCGGACAGCTCGCGCCGCAACGACTCGTCGCGCTCTGTTCTCGCGATCCGGGCCAGGTAGCCGGCCACGCCGATGCGCGCGATCGCTGCGCGCCGGACGCGGACGTCCTCGTCGGAGGCGGCGAGCTCGGCGATGATGCCCCAATGCTCGGCGTCGTCTGGGAGCTCGGCCACGCCGGCGAGCCTGATGGCCGGATCCGGGTTGCGATACTTGGGTTGCGTCTTGAAGCGATCGAGGAAAGACATGGGGAGCCTTGCTTCAATCGGATGAGCGCCGGCCGACCGCGGAGGGCCTGGCGCTCATCCGATTCGGTTTAGCCGTTCGATTCCTGAGTGAGCCACTCGGCGATCTGCTCGCGAGTCATCCGATGGTCGTCGTTCAGATGGACGATCATCGAGGCAAGCGGCAACCGCTTCTTGCAGCCCTGGGGGCACGGTTTCGTCACCTCGTCGAGGCACCGGAACAGCCTCTCGAGATGATCGGGTATCAGTTTGCCGTGTGCGCGCGGCAGGTGGTACACACCTTCGTAGACCGCGCCGAGGGCGCACGACCCGCCCTTGTCGTCGAAGTAGCTGCCGAAGCACTGGTGTCCGCGTGATGATCCTACGCGGATGAAGTCCGCCAGTTCCTTCTGCTCTTCTCTTAGCGTTCCGAGTCCTGTCGCCATCGCGCATCTCCCTTGACCCGAGCGCCGGGGCGCTTCAGGCCCGCGCGTGCTCCCGCGCGTTCGACGATCGACTGGGCCGGCGCAACGTGTGGTCTCACCGTTGCGCCACCGTGATGTGACCGACGCTCTCTCAGGCCCCGCAGAGGGCCCATTGTAGCGCACGGATTGGCGCACGGACGCCGTCAGGACACGCGATTCCGACGATCCATCCCCTTGAATCAGCAGCTATGCCCGTCCGGATCCTGCGGCTGCTCAACCGCTCGATTCCTGAGATTTCCGCAGAGGGCGATCCGCCCCGTGCAATAGGCAGTCCGCACTCCCCAGTTACCGTGTCGACCCGCCGGTCACAGGGAAGTGTCCGGCTCAGGACAGGTGTTCGGACCTGACACCAGCCCGACCGGTAGAATAGGGTCATGTGGACTGCGTTTTTCCTGGTTGCGCTCGCCCTTCAGGCCGCTTCAAAACCCGCGCCCGTGGCGCAGCCGCCAGTCGTGCTCGAACCAGCGCCGGGCAACCCGGTCGCGGTGATTTCTACGTCGATGGGCGACATCACCGTCGAGTTGTTCAAGGACCGCGCTCCCGTCTCCGTGGAGAACTTCGTGCGCTACGCGTCGGAGGGGTTCTATCCCGGCACGATCTTTCATCGTGTGGTGAAGGGCTTCGTGATTCAGGGAGGCGGCTATCTGCCGGGGATGGTCGAGAAGCCGACGCACGAGCCGATTCAGAACGAGGCGACCAACGGGCTGAAGAACTCGCGCGGCACGCTCGCGATGGCCCGGACGCAGACGCTGCGCAGCGCCACCTCGCAGTTCTACATCAACGTGTCCAACAACTCCGCGCTCGATCATCGCGGCTACACGCCGTCGGATTTCGGCTACGCCGTCTTCGGCCGCGTGCTGAGCGGCATGGAGGTCGCGGACAAGATCGCCGACGTCGCGACGAAGGCAGAGAATCCGATTGAGCCGGTCACGATCAAGAGTGTGACCGTCAAGTAGCGCTGAGCACGGATTGACGGGACGCGGATCACGCGGATAGGGCATACGGGACGCGGATCCCGCGGATTCTACGGATCTCTACGGGACGCGGATCTCGCGGATTCCGCGGATCACGAACTCACGGGACGCGGATCTCGCGGATAGGGCAACTCCCTTCTCTCTCAAGTGAAGCCGGGGACGGAATCCGCGCGATCCGCGTCCCGGAGAGATCCGTAGAATCCGCGGGATCCGCGTCCAGTGGGAGATCCGTAGGATCCGCCGGGATCCGCGTCCCGTGGAGATCCGTAGGATCCGCGAGGTCCGCGTTCCGTGGAGATCCGTAGAATCCGCGAGACCGCGTTCCGTGGAGATCCGTAGAATCCGCGAGACCACGTTCCGTGGAGATCCGTTGGATCCGCGCGATCCGCGTCCCGTAGAGATCCGTAGAATCCGCGTGATCCGCGTCCCGTCAGTCCGTGATCCGCGATCCGCGTCGATTTGCGAACCGACGTTCGGCGCTCTTCAGCGTTCCAGCGCCGCCAGCTCCCTTTCCAGCCGCGTCACCAGATCGTCCAGCTGATTGACGATCGCCAGAACGGTGTCGGGCTGGCTCAGATCGACGCCGGCCTTCTTGAGCTGCTCCATCGGATAGTCGTTGCCGCCCGAGCGCAGCAGCGTGAGGAACCGATCGCGGGCGTCATGCCGCGACACCTCGGGTCCGTGCATGATCTGCTGCGCGAGCCGGGCGGCTGAGGCGAAGCAGGTCGCGTACTGGTAGACGTAGTACGGTGAGTTGAAGAAGTGCGGGATGCGCGACCAGGTGATCCCGGTCTGTTCGTTGAGGTCCAGCGAGTCGCCATAGTAATCGGCGAGGAGGCCACGGTAGGTCTCCGTCAGGATCTCCGCCGTGATCGGCTGATCGCGTTCCGCGAGGCGGTGGGCCCGCAGCTCGTAGTCGGCAAAGAGCACCTGCGTGTAGAACGTGCCCGCGATGTTGTCGATCGCATGCTGCAGCAGGACCACGCGCTCGGCCGGGTCGGTCGACTGCGCGAGGAGGTAGTCGAGCAGCAGGGCTTCGCTCAGCGTCGAAGGCACTTCGGCGACGAAGATGGTGTAGCTCGAATAGACGAACGGCTGCGCCTCGTGCGACAGGATGGTGTGCATCGAGTGCCCCATCTCGTGCGCGAGCGTGAACATGTCGTCGAGCGTGTCGGTGTAGTTGAGCAGCATATACGGGTGCGTTCCGTACACCGGAGCCGAGTACGCGCCCGAGCGCTTCCCGTCGTTCTCGTAGACGTCGATCCAGCCCCCGGCGAACCCCTCGCGCATCCGCGCCTGGTACTGCGGTCCGAGCGGCGCGACCGATTCCACGATCCAATCGAGCACGCGGTCGTACTCGTACTTCTTGTCGAAGGTGACGAGCGGGATCGAGTAGTCGTAAACGTGATACGACGGCACGCCGAGGGTCTTGCGGCGCAGCTTGTGGTAGCGCTGCAGCGGTGCGACGCCGGCGCGGGTCGTCTCGATCAGGTTCTCGACGACCGACGTGGGGATGTTGTCGCCGTGGAGCGCAGCGTCGAGCGTGCTCTTGTAACCCCGCGCCCGCGCCTGGAACCAGTCGCGGTGGCAGACGCCGTTGTAGAGCGTCGCGTAGGTGTTGAGGCTGTTCTGATACGTCTCGTGGAGCGCGCGGAACGCCGCGGCGCGGTCCGCCTGTTCGCGCCGCGTGGCCAGGATCGCGCGGTACTGCCCGTACGATACCGTCACGTCCTCGCCGCTCGAGAGCCGCACGGTCTGGAACTTCGCGTCGGCCGTCGAGAGTGCCCAGTAGGCGTCGTTCGGCGCCGATGACAGCCGGCTCGAGAGCGACATCAATCGCTCGCCGGCCTCGTCGAGCACGTGCTCCTGCTGGCGATAGAGATCCTCGATCGCAAAGCGATACAAGTGCAGCGGCTCGGACGCGTCCATCCACGCGCGTACCGTCGCGAGGGGAATCTTCAACAGCTCGGGGTTGAACCAGGACTCGGCCTGTTTCCACCGGGCGAAGAGGATCTGGACCTGCTGGCGCTTCGCATTGACGGCGTTGTCCCGCTGATCCTCGTCGTAGCGCAGCGACGGAAAATACCAGACCCGGTACGCCAGTTGACCGAGATCTTCCGACAGCCGGAACGCGTCGAGCAGCCGATCGGGTCCGCCGGCCAGCGTCCCCTTGAGCGCGGCGTACCGCTCGATTCCGGCCTCAAGGCTCTTGTAGCCGGCCTCCCACGCGTCCCAGCTCTCGAAGATGTCGGTGAGGTTCCACTTGTAGCGGTCACCGATGTCCTCGCGCCGGCGGCTGCGCGTGGCCTGCGGTTCGGCCGCCGCCACATCGGCCGGGTCGGTGAGCGGCGACGCAATCGGCCGCAGGATGGATGAATTGATTGATGAAGACGGTCCCATCCGATCACTATAAGTCGACGCTACTCCTGATGTATATGACTCGAAGGGGGCTTCTTACTATGCGACGCCACCGACCTCATCCGCGCACCCGCGTCACCGAACGTTTCTCGGCCACTGTCACGAAGTGGACCGGCAGCACGATGGCGTTCACGCTTGCCTGCGCCGTGGTGTTGATCTGGGTCGCCACGGGCCCGCTCTTCGACTACTCGAACACGTGGCAGCTCGTCATCAACACCGGCACGACCATCGTCACGTTCCTGATGGTGTTCCTCATCCAGCGCTCGCAGAACAAGGACTCGCTCGCGGTCCAGTTGAAGCTGAACGAGCTGGTTGCCGCGATGGCCGGAGCCAGCAACCGCCTGATCGACTGCGAGGACCTCAACGAAGACGAGCTCAGAACGCTCCACCTGCACTACGGCGCGCTTGTGAGCATGGCCAGGAAAGAGCAGTCGCTGACAATGTCGCACTCCGTGGAGGAGGCGCAGGACCGGCACGCGCGCAAGGCGCGGCAGAAGTGAGCCGGCAAGGCTGGGGACGGCAGCCGCGGGCTGGAGGTCTTGACCCTCCAGAACTTGCCCGTTTGAGTCAAGTGTCATGGGTCAACAGACCGTCCCGCGTCAGCGGGGCGTTATCAAGAATGCGAACTAGCGAGGCGGAGTCTCGTTGCTCTCAGGCGCAGCCTCGCTGGGTTGAGAGAATCCACGCCGCGACGGTGTCCATGATTCCGGCGAGCACGTCGCCCTTCCGGCCGGTCACCTTGAAGGAGTGATCCCCGCCCGCGACTTCGTGCAGCTCAGCGTGCTGGAGCGCCGGCAGCATCGCGGCGATTTCCGCTGAGGTCCCGAACGTGTCCCGGCTCCCCTGGACGAAGAGCATCCGCTCGCGGATCGCGGGGAGGTGCGCGTCGCGGCGCTTCTCCGGCTGGCCCGGGGGATGGAGCGGATAGCCGAGAAAGACGAGGCCGTCGATGCCCTCGCACCCCTGCGCCGCGATGTGCGAGGCCATGCGTCCGCCCATCGATTTGCCGCCGATGACAATCGGCAGCCCGGCGAACTCGGCCCTCGCAGCGTCCAGCGCCTCGCGCCAGGACTGTTCGAGCACCGGCGCCCGGTCCGGCACTTTCCGCCCGGCGGCGGTGTACGGGAAGTCGAACGTCGCCGTGTTGATGTTCCGCAGGGCCATCCCGCGCGCGAAATTCACCATGAACGGGCTGGTCTGCCCTGCGCCGGCGCCGTGGGCCAGTATCAGGGCCGCCTTCGGGGATGCCGTCAGGTAGGTTGTCAGGGGCATATCAGTGTGTCCGCCGCCGATCTTCCGCCTGACCAGCCCTTGCTAAACCTGCCGCGGTCCGCCGAAGCCTTGGCGCAGACGGATGTCTCAAGCGTAGGCGGAAGGCGCAAGCCACGCAAGTCGCGGTGGGCCGAACCGCAATGAAGAGACGTGTCTTCCGCCTTCAGGCGGAAGATCAGCGAACCTCGGCCGGACCGCCCCGCAACCGCGCAAGCCAGTAGGACGCCCGATTACCCCCCGCGCCCCAATCTGCCCCCTGAACCCCTGAACCCCTCGAACCCTTGAACCCTTGAACCCTGAACCCCGATCCCAAATTTGCACACAAACATCTATTAATGTAGATTCATAGATATGGCACAGGCCTCCAGCCTGTTCAGGTTGCTCGGCGACGATGCCCGGCTGCGGATTCTGCGCCTCCTGGCGGCCGAACGCCTCAACGTCAGTGAGTTGACCGGCATCCTCGGGATCGCGCAGTCCGGCGTGTCCCGGCACCTGGGCCTGCTCAAGGATGCCGGGCTGATCGCCGAGCAGCGTGAAGGTGGGTACACCTATTTCCAGCCGGTGCCGTCGCTTCTCGCGGGCGAGAACGGTTCCGGTCCGCTGGCCGCGCTGCTCCAGGCCGAGTTCGCCGAGGCTGCGCGGACCGAGACCGGCCGCGCCGACGATGCCCGTCTGGCCGAGGTGCGGCGGCTGCGCAAGGAGAACTTCGAGGCGCATGCCGGCCCGGACACCAACGAGCGTCAGCTCGTGCCGGGGCGGAGCTGGGCCGCATGGTCGCGGGCGCTCGGGCATCTCCTGCCGGCCCTCCGCGTGGCTGATATCGGGTGCGGCGAGGGGTATCTGACCGTCGAGGCCAGCCGCTGGGCGTCGCGGGTGATTGCCGTCGATCGCTCGGCGGTCGTCTTGAAGCGCGCGCGCGCGCTCGCGACGCGCCGTCGTGTCCGGAACGTCATCTGGAAGCGCGGCGAGCTCGAGAAGCTGCCGCTTCGCGACGCGAGCGTGGATGTCGCGCTGCTCTCTCAGGCCCTGCACCATGCGCCTGATCCCGCCCGCGCGCTGGCTGAGGCAGCGCGGATCGTCGTGCCGGGCGGCCGCGTGCTGGTGCTCGACTTGCGCCAGCACGACGAGAACTGGGTCAGGGATCGACTGGGCGATCGCTGGCTCGGATTCAGCGACGAAGCACTCACGAAATTGCTCAAAGGCGCTGGGCTGACCGACGTGCGCGTCGGTGTCGGCGCGCGACGGACCGGTGACCCGTTCACCGTCATCGTCGCGAGCGCCGTGAAGCCCGGAATGAAGTCAGAAAGGCGGTCCAAAAGCCTCTGACCTCAGAGGACGCAGAGTTCGCAGAAAACATTTGGTCATCTCACAAACACGGTCGACGGCTGAATCACGATGATCGCGGTCTTCGAGACCTTCGTGAGGGGTCTCCGTTTATGACATGGCTGCGAGTTTGCCTCTACTTGCTCTGCGATC
The DNA here is from genome assembly GCA_963776315.1 of uncultured Acidobacteriota bacterium. Taxonomy (GTDB): domain Bacteria; phylum Acidobacteriota; class Vicinamibacteria; order Vicinamibacterales; family 2-12-FULL-66-21; genus DATBJJ01. The sequence continues at coordinate 633,789 of CAVZMJ010000009.1, read as the reverse complement.
TCTGGGTGAGAGGCTTTTGAACAGTGAAATCCGTCTGGGGCGTGCCCCAGGCCCGGTGATTACCAAGGACCAGACAGATGCCTGATAGCTCTAACGCCAGTCCCTCATCATCGATCAGCGAGCAGCATGCCGCCGCCGAGAAGGTGCTGCGGCGCGCGCTCGAGCAGCGCGTGCTCCTCCTCGACGGCGCGATGGGAACGATGATCCAGCGCCACAAGCTGACGGAGGCCGACTTCCGCGGCGAGCGCTTCAGGAATCACCTGAAGGATCTGCGCGGGAACAGCGACATCCTCGTCCTCACGCGGCCCGACGTCATCGGCGCGATTCACCGCGAGTACCTCGAGGCCGGCGCCGACATCATCGAGACGAACACGTTCTCGAGCACCGCCATCGCGCAGGCCGACTACGCCCTCGAATCCCTGGCTTACGAGCTCAACTACGAAGGGGCGCGCCTGGCGCGCGAGTCGGTCGATGAGTGGAAGACGAAGACACCGGACCGACCGCGGTTCGTCGCCGGCTCCCTCGGTCCCATGAACCGGACGCTGTCGATCTCTCCCAAGGTCGACGATCCGTCGTTCCGCGGAATGACCTTCGACGAGGCGCGGGCCGCTTACGAGGATCAGGCGCGCGGCCTCATCGACGGCGGCGCCGATCTCCTCCTCCTCGAGACGATCTTCGACACGCTCAATGCCAAGGCCGGCATCGTCGCGATCGAGAACGTGTTCGAGGAAAAGGGTCTGAGGCTGCCGGTCTTCATCTCGGTGACGATCACCGATCTCAGCGGCCGCACGCTGTCGGGCCAGATGATTGATGCGTTCTATACGTCGATTCGTCACGCCCGGCCGCTGGCCATCGGCATGAACTGCGCGCTCGGCGCGCGCGAGATGCGCCCGCACCTCGAAGAGCTCGCGCGGCTCGCCGAGTGCTACGTCCTGTGCTACCCGAACGCCGGGCTGCCGAACGCGTTCGGTCAGTACGACCAGCAGCCCGACGAGACCGGCGATCTGCTCAAGTCGTTCGTCACGGGCGGTCTCGTCAACATCGTCGGCGGCTGTTGCGGAACGACGCCGGATCACATCAAAGCGATCGTGCGCGAGGTCGAGGGGCTGGCGGCGCGGCCGCTGCCGGCGGGTTCGTGGGTGCGAGGAGAGGTCCGGCTGAAGCCGGACACTACGAGTGAGTCCGCCGACGATCGTAGTGGCCGGCTTCCGCCTTCGCCGAGGCTTCGGCGGACCGCCGTAGCTTTAGCGGAGGCTGGTCAGCCGGCCGACGCGAGGCCCGAGCCCCGAACCCCGAGCCCCGACCCCTCGACAGGGCTCGGGGTTGCCCTGAGGCCCTCGAAGGGCGAGCGCTACACCCAGTTCTCCGGCCTCGAAACGCTCACCATCCGCCCCGACAGCAACTTCCAGATGATCGGCGAGCGCACCAACGTCACCGGGTCGGCGAAGTTCGCACGCCTCATCAAGAACAACGATTACGCCGCGGCCGTGCAGGTGGCGGCCGAGCAGGTCCGCAACGGCGCGAACCTCATCGACGTCAACATGGACGAGGGCATGCTCGACTCCGAGCAGGCCATGACGACGTTCCTCAACTACATCGCGACCGAGCCCGAGATCGCCCGCGTCCCGGTGATGATCGACAGCTCCAGGTGGTCGGTGCTCGAGGCTGGCCTCAAGTGCGTCCAGGGCAAGAGCGTCGTCAACTCGATCAGCCTCAAGGAAGGCGAGGCCGACTTCCTCCACAAGGCGAAGATCGTTCAGCGCTTCGGCGCCGGCGTCGTGGTCATGGCGTTCGACGAGGTTGGCCAGGCCGACACCATCGAGCGCAAGGTGTCAATCTGTCAGCGCGCGTACAAGATTCTGACCGAGCAGGCGGGTTTCGATCCGAGCGACATCATCTTCGATCCCAACATCCTCGCCATTGCCACCGGGCTCGAGGAGCACAACGACTACGCCATCAACTTCATCGAGGCCACGCGCATCATCAAGGCCACGTGTCCCGGAGTGAAGATCAGCGGCGGGGTCAGCAACCTGTCGTTCTCGTTTCGCGGCAATGACGTCGTCCGCGAAGCCATCCACTCGGCGTTTCTGTTTCATGCGATCAAGGCCGGGATGGACATGGGCATCGTCAACGCCGGCCAGCTGATCGTCTACGAGGACATTCCGAAGGAGCTGCTCGAGCACGTCGAGGACATCATCTTCAACCGGCGCCCGGATGCGACCGAGCGGATGGTGCAGTTCGCCGAGCAGGTCAAGGGCGCGGGCAAGAAGAAGGAAGTGGATGTGGCGTGGCGGCAGGGGACCGTCGAATCACGGCTGTCTTACGCGCTCGTCCACGGCGTCGTCGATTTCATCGATGCCGACGTCGAGGAGGCGCGGCTCCAGTACGAGAGGCCCCTCGAGATCATCGAAGGGCCGTTGATGGACGGCATGAAGATCGTCGGCGACCTGTTCGGCGCGGGCAAGATGTTCCTGCCGCAGGTCGTCAAGAGCGCGCGGGCGATGAAGCGCGCTGTCGCGCACCTGCTGCCGTACATGGAGGCCGAGAAGCTGCGCACCGGCGCCACATCGACGCAGGGGCGTGTGCTGATGGCGACCGTCAAGGGCGACGTGCACGACATCGGCAAGAACATCGTCGGGGTCGTGCTCGGCTGCAACAACTACGAGATCATCGACCTCGGCGTCATGGTGCCGGCGGCGAAGATTCTCGAGACCGCGATCGCGCAGAAGGTCGACATCATCGGGCTGAGCGGACTCATCACGCCATCGCTCGACGAGATGGCGTTCGTGGCGCACGAGATGACGCGGCAGAACTTCACGGTTCCGCTCCTGATCGGTGGGGCGACCACGAGCCGGCAGCACACGGCGGTGAAGATCGCGCCGGAATACAACGGGCCGGTCGTGCACGTGCTCGACGCGTCGCGCGCCGTCGACGTCGTGTCGAACCTGCTGGGCGCGGGGAAGCCCGCCTTTGATCGCGCCAATCGGACCGAGCAGGCTGAGATCCGCGAGAAGTACGCGTCACGGCGCGAGAAGCCGCTGCTCTCGTACGAGCAGGCGCGTGCCAACAGGCTGCAGATCGACTGGGACGATCACGAGATTGTCTCGCCGTGGTTCCTCGGCCGGCGATTCCTCGACGATCTGCCGCTCCAAGAGATCGCCAGGTTCATCGACTGGACGTTCTTCTTCTCGGCGTGGGAGCTGAAAGGCCGCTTTCCAGGGATCCTCGCAGCACCCCGAGTACGGTCCCGCCGCGCGCGAGCTCTACGAGCATGCGAAGGGGCTGCTCGATCGCATCATCAACGAGAAGCTGCTGACGGCCAGCGCTGTCTACGCGTTCTGGCCGGCGTGCTCGGACGGCGACGACGTTGTGGTCTTCGCAGACGATTCCCGTCGAAGCGAGCTCGAACGTTTCCCGATGCTGCGGCAGCAGGAGATCATCCCGGACAAGCGTCCGAATCTGTCGCTGGCTGACTTCGTCGCGCCGCGCGAGAGCGGCGTGCCGGACTATCTGGGCATGTTCGCCGTCACGGCGGGCATCGGCGCCGATGCGCTAGCCCGGCAGTTCGAGCAGGAGCTGGACGACTACAACGCGATCATGGTCAAGGCGCTGGCCGACCGCCTGGCCGAGGCGTCGGCCGAATACCTCCACGCGCAGGCGCGCAAGGACTGGGGCTATGGGGAGCGCGAGGAACTCTCGTTCGATGACGTGATCGCCGAGAAATTCCGCGGCATCCGGCCGGCCTACGGGTACCCGGCCTGTCCGGATCACAGCGAGAAGTTCAAGCTGTTCGCGCTCCTCGAGGCACACAAGCAGGGGATCACGCTGACCGAACACGCCGCGATGCTGCCCGCCGCGAGCGTCAGCGGGCTGTACTTCTCTCATCCCCAAGCCAAGTACTTCAACGTCGGCCGTCTCGGCCGCGACCAGATCGAGTCGTACGCCCGGCGTAAGGGCACTGCGGGTCGAGGATGTCGAGAAGTGGCTCGGCCCGAACCTCGCCTACGACCCCGCCGCCGTCGTCGTTCAGACCACCTGAACACCTCCGCCCCTGGCGGCGTATTCAGGGGCGGGGACACTCAATCGGGACAGTCACTCTTGAGTGTCCCCGGCGTCGGAATTCAAGACACTTTCTAAACGTCGCGGGTCACAACAGTCCGATTTGGGATCTCGCAGGGAGACTTAACGGCGCATGGCACGGTCCTCGCGCACGGGGACACTCAAGCGTGACTGTCACGGTTGAGTGTCCCGGTTGACTGTCCCCGCCCTTGGCGGTGTCTAACCCGGAAACTCGCCAACCAATACCTCGGGGCAGCCGTCTGATAACCGGAGCAACGATGCCTCCCAAGATCTACTCTCGCCTGTGGATAGCCATCGCGGTCGTGCTCGTCAGCGTGGCGACGGGGGCCGCGCTGATGCGCGGACGCGATCCCGGGAATTCCGAAACCGGACAGTCTGGCCGGCGTCAGACCACGGCGACGGTCACCCGCCAGGACTTTGTCCGGTCGGTCCGACTGAGCGGCACGGTCGAGGCGGTGGAGTCGACGACGGTGGCGGCACCCAGACTGTCAGGACCGAACTCGCAGTCGCTCGTGATTACGAAGCTCATCAAGGCCGGCGCGCCGGTCGAGAAGGGTGACCTCCTCGTCGAGTTCGACCGCCAGACGCAGCTCGCGACGGCCCTCGACCGGCGCGCCGAGCTGAATGACCTCGATCAGCAAATCAAGAAGAAGGACGCCGGCGAACGCGCAGCCAAGTCGCGCGACGATGGCGAGATCCTGCTCGCCGAAAGCTCACTCTCACGCGCCAAGCTCGAAACCACCAAGAACGAGCTCCTGCCGCGAATTCAGGCCGAGAAGAACGACCTTGCCGTCGAGCAGGCCATCGCGACTTTGAATCAGTTGAAGACAACCTACGCCCTCAAGCGCAAAGCGGCGGAGGCCGACGTCCAGATCCTCAAGATCCGCCGCGACCGCGCCGAGAACGCAATGCGGCAGGCCGAGACCAACGCTGAGCGGATGGCGGTCGTCGCGCCGATCAGCGGAATGGCGGTGCTGCGGATGGTGTGGAAGACCAACACCCAGGCGGAGGTCCAGGAAGGCGAGGAAGTCCGCGCCGGCGTGCCCGTGGTCGACGTCGTCAACCCGAAGGCGATGCGCGTCCGCGCGCGAGTCAGCCAGGCTGACATCAACGATCTGACGGTCGGCCAGGCCGTCACGATCGGCCTCGACGCGTATCCGGAACTGTCGTTCGACGGCCGGATCGCACAAATCTCGCCGGTCGGCGTGGTCTCGACGCTGTCGCCGAAGTCGCGCGTCTTCGTCGTACTGATTGACGTCAGCGGCTCGCACCCGAACCTGATGCCCGATCTGACGGCATCGCTCGACGTCACGCTGTCGCGGCTGCCAGGCGCGCTCGTCGTGCCACGCGACGCAGTCGGGACCGATGGTAAGAACGCGTTCGTGCGCATCAAGAGCGGCTCCTCGTACCAGGGAGCAGCCCGTGACGGTCGGCGCGACGAGCGCGCTCGACGTCGTGCTGACCTCCGGCGTCAACGAAGGCGCGGTTGTCGCCAGAAACCTCGCCACATTGTTCGTCGCCGGGCCCGCCGGGCCCGGCGGGCCAGCCGCGTCCCACAGCGCGCAGGACGGCACTCCGCCGGGACCCCACCAATGATCGCGCGCCTCCTCAAGCGGCTGCGCAGCCGCAACAGTCTCCTGACCATCGGCGTCCTCGTTCTCGCCGGCGGCGGTCTCTTCGCGACGGTCGGCCGCGGTTCGGTGCCGGACCTGCCGACGGCGGACGTCACGCGCGGCGAATTCGTCGACGCCCTCGAGCTCCGCGGCGAAATCCGGCCGCTCAGATCAGTAGTGCTGTCGTCGCCGATGCAGTCTGGCGAGCTCCAGATCCTCAAGCTCGCGAACAACGGCTCGAAGGTCAAGGCCGGCGACATCGTCGTCCAGTTCGATGGGACGACGCTGCAGCGGACGATTCAAGAGAAGCAGTCCGAGTTGAAGCAGGCCAACGCCGAGATCGAGCAGGCGAACGCGCAGGCGCGCATCACGAACGAGCAGAACGCGACCGCGCTGATGAAGGCGAAGTACGACATCGAGCGCGCCAAGCTCGACATCAACCGTGGCGACACTGTTTCCCGGCTCGAGAACGAGAAAGCGAGGCTCGCGCTTGGCGATGCCGAGCAGCGGATGAAAGAGCTCGAAGAGAAGGTACGATCCGACAAGACGGGCGCCGAGGCCGATCTCTCGAGCAAAGTGCGGAAGCGCGAGAAGGCGATCTTCGATCTGAAGCGCGCGGAAGATGGCCTGGAGAAGCTGCAGCTCAAAGCGCCGACCGATGGCGTCGTGAACGTGCTGCCGAACTACCGGTCCGGAAACATGATGGGAGCGTCGCCCGAGTTCCGACAGGGCGACCGCGCCTGGGCTGGCGCAGCGATCCTCGAGTTGCCGGATCTCTCATCGGTGCATCTCCTCGCGCGGCTCGACGAATCGGATCGCAGCCGCCTCAAGGCCGGGCAGGCCGCGTCCGTCCGCATCGAGGCGGTTCCAGGGAACGACTTCAAGGCGAAGATCGACAGCATCTCGATGCTCGCACGGCCCGACTACCAGAGCACGTGGCCGCCGCCGCGGAACTTCGATCTGGATCTCGTGCTGCTCGACATCGACCCGCGGATCCGGCCCGGCATGACCGCCGTCGCCCGAATCGCGACCGAGCGGGTCCCGAACGTCGTGCTCATTCCATCCGAAGCGATCTTTCAGCGCGACGGGGCGACGGTCGTCTACGAGCTCGATGGATCCGAGTTCCAGGAGCGCCGCGTGCAGATCACGAAGCGGGGCAAGGAGCAGGCGATCGTCGCGTCGGGAATCGACCCTGGAGATCGCATCGCGACCAGGCGTCCGTCGCCCGAGATGATCCGGAGGGCCGAATGACGCGCCGCCGATACCTCTGGCCCGCCATCGGCCTCGTCGTCGTAGCGGTCGGGGCCGCTATCGTCTTCGCCGTACCTCGTTTGCCCGAACGGGGCAGTTCTGTTCCAACCGCGCTGGTCACGAAAGGACCGCTGAAGGTCACCGTCCACGCCAACGGCGAGCTTCGCGCCGGCCGGACCATGACGCTCGTGACGCCGCCGGTCGGCGGCATGCTCCGCATCGTCCAGATGAAGACGACAGGGATGCCGGTCAAGAGCGGCGAGGTCGTCATGGAATTCGACCCCGGCGATCAGGTGTACGCGCTCGAGCAGGCCAAGTCCGAAGTGGCCGAAGCGGAGCAGGAAATCGTCAAGATGAAGGCCGATGCCGACGTGCAGAAGGCGCAGGATGACGTGGCGCTGCTGACGGCACGGTTCGACGTGCGGCGCGGCGAGCTCGACGCGAGCGGCAACGAGCTCATCCCGGCGGTCGAAGCGCAGAAGAACGTCCTGACGCTCGAGGAGGCGAAGCGGCGGCTGGCGCAGCTCGAAGAAGACGTGAAGTCGAGAGCGGCGACAAACCAGGCTTCGCTCGCGGTCGTGCAGGAGAAGCGCAACAAGGCGATGCTCGGGATGCAGCGCGCGCAGCAGCTCATCGAGAGCCTGATCCTGAAAGCGCCGATGGACGGCACCGTCGCGATCAAGGAAAACCGCGACGGCATCAACTTCTTCGGGCCGGGGATGGTGATTCCCGAGTACCGCGAGGGCGACTCTGTGTGGCCAGGCCGGCCCGTCGCCGACGTCCTGGAGTCTGGCAAGATGGAAGTGCGCGCGAAGATCGCCGAGAGCGACCGCGCGAACCTGACGGCCGGGCAGCCGGCGTCGCTCTTTGTCGACACCCTGCCCGGCGAGACCTTCACGGTGAAAGTTGGCGCGCTCTCGGGCCTGGCGAGTCGGGCCCAGTGGTACGAAAGCGCCACCGTCACGCGCCTCTTCGACGTCACCTTCCAGTTCGACAAGCCGGACGATCGGTTGAAGGCTGGCGCCTCGGCGCGCCTGACGATCGAAGGAAAAGAAATCCCCGATGCGCTGCACGTGCCGCGTCAGGCCGTCCTCGAGAAGAACGGCAAGACGCACGTGTTCGTGAAAGTCGGCGACCGGTTCGAGCAGCGCGAGGTCAAGGTCGAGAACCTCACCGAGAGCCGCGCAGTGATTGCCGGGCTCTCGGAAGGCACGGAAGTCGCGCTGACCGACCCGACGGCCGCCCGTCCGACGTCGAACAGCAGCTCGCCGACGTTGCCAGCAGCGGGCGGCTCACGATAGCCATGGTCGCGACTCGCATCACAGGCACGACGTCGGACTTCCTGCCGGAGCTGCGCCTCGGATTCGACAACCTGCGGGCGCACAAGCTGCGATCGCTCCTGACGATGATGGGGATGATCTTCGGCGTGGCAGCCGTCGTGGCCATGCTGTCGATCGGGGCCGGCGCGCAGCAGGAGGTCATGGCGTTCATCGAGCAGCTCGGCGTCCGCAACCTGATCGTCGAAGCGCGCGAGTCGACCGACTACCAGGTCGTGCAGAAAGTGCGGCAGCTCTCGGCGGGCCTGACGTTTCGAGACTATCGGGTGATCGAAGCCAACCTCGACTGGTATCTCGACGTCGTCGGCGCGCAAGCGGTTCACGCCGTCGAAGCTCCTGCCGCGTCCGCAGAGCGACCCGCCGGTGGTCTACGGCGTCAGCCCGACCTACCAGCGCATCGCCAACCTGCAGCTCGTGAACGGCCGATTCTTCACCGATGCCGAGACTGAGTCAGCGGCCCCCGTCGCCGTGCTGGGCGAAGGCGCCGCCGCGTCGCTGTTCGGCGCCGACGATCCAGTCGGCAAGCACGTCAAGGTGAACGAGCAGTGGTTTCAGATCATCGGCGTGGGTGGTCCCCAGCTCACGGTGCAGGCCGACGTCGCCGGCCTCCCCGCGCAGGACCGCAACAACCTGATCTACGTTCCGCTGCACGCGGCGATCTTCCGGCTCGAGGACGTCAACAGCCGCTACCGCGACGAGATCGACGGCATCTACCTGCAGATGCGCCAGGGCTCGGACGTGCCAGCGGCGGCCGCGCTGCTGCGCGGCCTGCTCAACGTCTCGCATCGCGGTGCGGCCGACTTCTCCATCGTCTCGCCCGCCGAGCTCCTCGCCGAGCAGCGCCGCACGCAGCGCATCTTCGAGATGGTCATGGTCGCCATCGCGTCGATCTCGCTCCTCGTCGGCGGCATCGGCATCATGAACATCATGCTCGCCAGCGTGATGGAGCGGACGCGCGAGATCGGCGTCCGCCGCGCGATTGGCGCCAAGAAGCGCGACATCATCCGCCAGTTCCTGATCGAGACGACGATCATCTCGCTGGCCGGCGGCGTGATGGGCGTCCTCGTCGGCGTCGGCCTCTCGCAGCTCATCGGCTATCTGGCCGGCTGGTCGACCATCGTGACGACGACTTCGATCGTTCTGGCGTTCGTGGTGTCAGTGGCGATCGGATTGATCTTCGGGCTCTACCCGGCCGCGCGCGCAGCGCGGCTGGATCCAGTCAAGGCACTGCACTACGAGTAGGGTTCCTTCCGCCTGAAGGCGGAAACCACGGGATCCTCTTTGCGGGACCCTTGTTGAACACCCTGTGGCTTCCGCCTTCAGGCGGAAGATCTCATTCGACTAGACTCGCGCCGGCTGCGACACATCCTTGACCAGTTCGGCCGTGATCTTCCTCGAGGCGTGGTTGGCGATATCGGCCTGAGAGACGATTCCACAGCACATTCCGCCGCCATTGACGACGGGCACGCGCCGAATCTGGCTCTCTTCCATGATCGACGCGCACTCCTCGACAGGCGTCGACTCGCGGACGGCAATGACCGGCGTAGACATGCAGGATTCGGCCGCCTCGTCCACGGGATTCCTGCCGCGCGCAACCAGCCGGCAGACGATGTCGCGGTCGGTGACGACGCCGATGAGCGTTCTGTCCCAGCTGTTGCGGATGATGGGAATCTCTCCGCAGTCGTGCTCCACCATAGCTTTCGCGACCTCCTCCAGGGATGTGTCGGCCGTGCAACAGAACGGATTCAACGTCATGATTTCCTTGACCTGCATTCAGCACCTCCATGTTCGCCGGCGCGCCAGCGCGCATTCATGAGGGTGCAACCACGGTGCCGATCGCAGCTCGGCGGTTGCCTGTCTGATGCCGCCCGCATCGACCGCATAAATCGAAGCTCAGCACCCAGAGCAACACAGCATCTGCGGGGTGGGCACATTCTTCCAGCTGAGTAACCTCACGCAACACATCAACGGCACGCCCGACTGGCCCGGCTGTTCGCCTGGCGAAGGGGCTACTCAAGGAAGAATTGCGGCAGGGCTTGCGATGGACCGGACCTTGCGACCCGTCGACGCAGGAGGTTCGACATGCGCAAACGGCTCGTGGCGGCTGTGCTTGCAGCCTGTGGACTGGTTGCTGTTCCGGCATATCCGCAGTCACAGCCTTCCAATCCGACTCAGCAACGCACCGCGGACGACCGCGATCAGGTGCCCGTCTACCGGGTAAGGGTCGTGGCCAGGACCACACCGGCAATCAACTATCGTCACCGGGGTGGCGCGACGACGATCGACTTCCTCGGAACTCCGCTGCTGCCCAGGTCGCGCGGTGAGGCCAAGGTCGAAAGCAAGCAGGGCTATATCGAAATCGAAGTCGAATTCGACAACCTCGTGCCCGCTACGAAATTCGGCCCGGAGTACCTGACCTACGTGATGTGGGCAATCACGCCCGAGGGCCGGGCGACCAACCTCGGTGAAGTACTCCTGAACGATACGGAGAGCAAGCTGAATGTGACGACGGAACTTCAGACGTTCGGACTCGTGGTGACGGCGGAACCGTACTTTGCCGTCTCGCAGCCGAGCGACGTGGTGGTCATGGAGAACGTGATCCGCGCCGACACTCGAGGGGTTGTCGAGCCGATCGACGCCAAGTACGAGCTCCTGACGCGCGGCACCTACCTGATGAACGCCGGGTCGGACCGCCTCGTCGTCAGTCGCCTGGATGACAAGATACCGCTCGAACTGTACGAGGCGCGCAACGCCGTCCAGCTGTCGGAGTTCGCGGGCGCGGATCGTTACGCCGCCGAGTCGTTTCAGAAGGCCTCGCGCCTCCTGCGACAGGCCGAGGACGCTCGCGAGCGGGACCGGGGGCGACGCTCGATCGTGATGCCCGCCCGGGAAGCCGCACAGACCGCCGAGGATGCCCGGCTGATCGCCCTCCAGCGTCAGGAAGACGAGCGTGTGGCGCGCGCCCAGGAAGCAGCCGCCGCACGCGAAGCCAACGCGGTGGCGACGGCCCAATCCGAATCGCGGAGGCGAGAACAAGCCGAGGCCGAGCGCGCGAGCGCCGATCGCCGGAGACTCGACGCGGAAGCCGCCGCAGAAAGAGCGACACGCGAACGTGTGGCGGCAGAAGCGGCTCTGAGTGCCGCCGAGCGCGCGAAGGCTGAAGCCGAGCGTGCCCAACGGCTACTGGCAGAGGAGCGCGCCGCCGCAGAGGCCGCCCGCGCGGCGTCACAAGCGAGCGCCGAGGATGCACGCCAGGCCGTCGCGAGGGCCGAAGCAGAAAAAGCTGACCTGCGCGACCGCTTGCAGCGTCAGCTGAACATCATCCTCGAGACCAGGGAAACGGCGCGCGGCTTGATCGTGAATGTCTCGGACGTGCTCTTCGACACGGGCCAGCACACGCTGAAGCCGGGCGCGCGCGAGAAACTGGCCACCGTGGCCGGCATCCTGCTCGCGTATCCGGACTTGAGCCTCGAGGTCGACGGCCACACCGACAGTGTCGGCAACGATGACTACAACCAGGCGCTGTCGGAGCGCCGTGCCGAAGCGGTCCGCGGTTACCTCGTCCAGCAAGGCATTCCGTCGACGGTGATCGCGGCGCAAGGGTACGGCGAATCACAGCCCGTTGCATCCAACGACGTTCCCGCCGGACGACAGCAGAATCGACGTGTGGAGCTGGTGGTGTCGGGGGAATCGATCGGCCGCCCGACGCCCGATCCGGCTGCACTTCGCCGGCGATGATCTCCCGCTGAGGCACCCTGCAGGAGGCCCTGAGGTAGGCAGGCACAAAGCTTCAGGGCCTCCGCTGAGTCCGGGACTCCTGGATGTGAGTGTCTCGGACGCCGCCGATCGTTTCGTGGACGTAACGCAACTTGTCGATCGCCGGCGCTGACCAGACAAACGGATACGCATCGGCGAGCCCCAACCCTCGATTGAGGTTGTTCAGCAGGTAGGTGACCGGAAACCAGCTGTCGATCAGCTGGTCGAACGGGGCATTCGGCGAGCCGACGACTGGCGACACGTGGCTGAGCGACGGCTCGTCGGCTCGCCGCGGGTGAATGGAGACACCGCAGGCGGCGGTGGTCTCCACCGTATCGATCATGTGGAGATAGTGCGCCCACGTTTCGGCCCAGTCCTCGAGCGGATGCGCGCTCGCGTAGGCGCTGATGAATCCGTCCTGCCAGTCGGCACGGGGGCCTTGCTCGTAGTACGTCTGCAATGCGGTGGCGTAGTTGGACCGCTCGTCGCCGAAGATCCTGCCGGAATCCATCGAACGCGCCGCGGTCCGCGATCAGGCGATCCCAGTAGTAGTGCCCGCTCTCGTGACGGAAATGCCCCGCCAGCGTTCGAAACGGCTCGTGCAGCGACGTCCGCCGCCGTTCCCGTTCGGCATCGTCAGCCTCGGCGATATTGATGGTGATGAGGCCGTCGGCGTGGCCGGTCAGGACGGCGGCGCCGTTCGACTCGTCCGCCTTGAATTCGAACGCGAGCCCCCGTTCCGGATCATCGTCGCGGCTGGTGATGGGAAGGCGCAGCCGGAGCAGCGTGAAGACCAGGCGTCGCTTGGCGACTTCGAGACGATACCAGGCCTGCCGGCGCTCGCTCGTCCAGAGGTTCGGGATGACGTGGGTCAGCCGGCACGAAAGACAGAGCGGATTGAAGTCCTCGTCAGGGATCGCCCAGTTGCACACCTGCTCGATCGAATAGTTTCTGCACAGCCGGTAGGAGCGGCCCGCCGCAGCCTCGAGCGGTGAGCGCCAGGTGCCGGCCTGGGTCGTGGTCTGGTCATGGTTGGAATCGAGAGAACCGACGATCGCCAGATCGGGCAGGTACGCGACCAGCTGCCCGCAGCGGACACATTGAGTGTTCTCGAAGAACAGCAGATGACCGCAGTGGTCGCAGTGGAAGACCTTCATCGCCGCGTCCTCCCTGCATGATCCGGTCCGGTCTGGGTACCTTCAGGCGAACACATGGGAGTCAGCCGTCAATCCAACCGGACGACGTCGACGTGCACCTGAAGCGCATGCGCGCCACCGCCGAGGATCACGCCGCGAATCGGGCTGACGTCGTTGTAGTCGCGTCCCCACGCGACGGTGACATGCGTGTCCGACGGCAACAGGTTGTTGGTGGGATCGACCGGAATCCAGCCGATGCCGGGGCAGTAAACACTCAGCCACGCGTGCGACGCATCGGCGCCGACCAGCCGCGGCGTTCCTGGAGGCGGAACGGTCTCCATGTATCCGCTGACATACCGGGCCGGAATGCCGAGCGAGCGCAGGCAGGCGATCTCCAGCCGCGCGAAGTCCTGACAGACGCCGCGGCGCGATGCGAACACTTCGGTCAGCGGCGTCGCAACGGTCGTGGCCTTCGGATCGAACGTGAACTCGTCGTGGATGCGCGCCGTCAGGTCGAGGACGCCCTCGAGCAGCGGACGGCCCTCGTGAAACGACGCGCGCGCGAATGCTTCGACGATGAATTGCGATCGGGATGACGTGGAATCGAACACGAACTCCACAGCCTCGAACGGCAACTGCGCGCGGTCCGCGGCCGCCTCCCACGGCGGCGTATCGCCCGGCGACGGCAGATTGGGAGCGGTCACCGTCACCGTGCTTCGAGCGCGGATCACCAGGTTGGTGTGAGCGCCCTGCACGGCGACGATCGTCACGAGGTTGCCGAAGTAGTCCTCGTGCGTGCTCGTCACGGCCGGCGCCGGCGCGATCGCGAGCTCGTGGTGCACGCACTCCTGGTGCGGCAGATCCCGCGGCTTGAGCCGAGCGACGTGATGGGCCACCGCCACGGACTCGCTGTAGTCGTACTCGGTTGTATGGGTGACGTCGTATTGCATGATAGCCGCCTAGTTCAGTGCCCAACGGGCCTTCGGCAACACGATGCGCACGATGACCACGATGAACACGATGAGGTTTTCGTATGGTCTCTTTGCGTCCTAGGCTTCGTGTCCATCGTGATCATCGTGGGCATCGTGTTGCCGAGCGTGGCACGGGCTGACTCTCAACTCACCCGCAGTTCCGCGTGGCTGAAGTAGAAATAGGTAATCGCGTCCGACATCTCCTTCAGGTCGTCCTCGAGCGTTTCGAGCAGCCCGTCGAGCGGGGTGCAGTCATCTTCCGACCATGCCCTGGAGATGATGATCTCGGTCAGCGTGTCGCGCGCCCGAGCCATCAGTCGTTCTTCGCGCGTCGGCGACGGTGCCATCGGATCGCGCGGCAGGTGGAGGATGTGCTCCGAAACGGCGGCCAGCTGAAACGCGAGGCCGCGCGTATTCGTGTCGTCGGCGAGCAGCAGGTGCAGAGCCGGTGCGAGCCGCGGCAGGGCGTAGTAGCGTCGACGGTAGGTCATCGAGCTGTCCGCGATTTCGAGCAGCGGCTCGACGATCGCGGCACTTCCGGCAGTGCCCTCGGCGCTCGTGTGTCGTCCGGGACCAGCGCGCGACACCGCGATCGCTCCTCGCAGGACACCGATGAGGTTCACCGATCGCTCCAGCCGTCGTCCGAGATTCAGGAAGCGCCAGCCGTGCCCCCGCGTCATGTTCTCCATTTCCATGCCGCTGAAGGCCGCCAGATCCGTGATGATGCCGTTCAGGTACACGAGCACTTCCTCGAATTGGATGCGGCCCTGACGCAGGCGCATGTCCTGCTGCAGCAGGTTCAGGATTCTCCATGTGTCGACCGACAAGCGGTCGCGCACGGCGCTCGCCAGGCGTCGCACCTCGTTCAGCGCGGTACGAAGACCGGTGTGAGGACCCTGCCTGGCGAAGAGGTCGATCGTATCCTCTTCGATCTTGCGCAGCAGCGTGTCCTCGCCGAGCTCTTCGGGCAGTACCCGCAGTCCGACCAGCACCTGGAGCAGCGCCGAGACCTGACGCGGATCGTCGGTCGTATCCTGATCGGCCAGGCGGGATACGAAGCTGCGCAGGAGCCGGACGATGTGCTCCGCGCGCTCGACGTAGCGGCCGAGCCAGAACAGGTTTTCGGCCACGCGGCTGGGAAGCTCCGTGGTGGCGGGCTCCAGCCGAATCGGATCCGATTGCGCCAGCAGCGTCACGACGCTGACCGGAGCGTCGGCGAGCACCCACGTATCCTTGCTCTTGCCGCCGCGCTGCATCGAGACGATCGGCACGTCCTGCGTGCTCGACACGCGCGTCAATCCGCCAGGCATCACCGCGAATGAATCGCCGGTTGCCGTCACATACGTCCTGAAGACAATCGACCGCGGCTCGAGGCGGTGGCGGTGCCACACCGGCGCGCTCGACAACTCCACGTGCGCCTGCGCGGCAAAGTCCTCCGGCCTCGTGCGAATCGTGGCCGCGAGCTCGTGTCTTTCCCGCCCGCTGAGCCGTCGGCCGAACACCGGGTCCTGCCCCTTGGAGGGGAATGCAGTCTTGATGACCATCTCGTCCAGGTGATCGAGCACGTAAGAGAGCGCTGCCGGCTGGCCGCACCACCACGTCGGCGCCGACGGGAGCCGCAAGTCCTCCCCAAGGAGATCGCGGCAGAGCGCCGGAAGAAACGGAAGGATCGCCGCCGTCTCGATCACGCCGGAGCCGAGGGCGTTGGCGACGACGACGTTGCCGGCGCGGACGGCATCGACCAGTCCGGCCACGCCGAGGAAGGAATCGCCGCGGAGCTCGAGCGGATCGCAGAAGCTGTCGTCGAGCCTGCGGAAGATCACATTGACTGGCTGAAGGCCCTCGAGCGTCTTGATGAACACGCGGCGATCGCGCACGGTCAAGTCAGCGCCTTCGACCAGCGTGAAGCCGAGATATCGCGCGAGATACGCGTGTTCGAAGTAGGTCTCGTTGTACGGGCCCGGCGTCAGCAGCACGACCTTGGCGGGGAGGTCCTGATTTGGAGGCAGCGCGCTCAACGTGTCGCGCTGGGCGCGGAAGAAGGAGGCCAGCCTCTGGATCTGGTCGTCACGGAAGGCCTCCGGCAGGCTGTGCAGGAGGACGAGCCGGTTCTCGAGCGCGTAGCCGGCGCCCGACGGCGCCTGCGTGCGATCGGCAAGTACCACCCACTGGCCGTCCGGCGACCGCGCCAGGTCGACGCCGTGCATGTGCAGGTAGATGTCGCGTGGCACGCGGATGCCGTGGCAAGGCCGCAGAAAAGACGGGTTCGCGAGTGCGAGCGAAGGCGGCAGCAGGCCGCTTTTCAGGAGCCGCTGCGGACCGTGCAGATCGAGCAGGATCAGGTTGAGCAGCCTGGTCCGCTGAATCAATCCCTCTTCGAGACGGCTCCATTCGTCCGCCGAGACGATGAGCGGCACCATGTCGAGCTCCCAGGGCCGATCGATGCCTTGCGGATCGCCGTAAACGTTGTAGGTGACGCCGTTCTCGCGGATGGCGCGGCGCGCGTTGTCCCGCCGCGCCGCGAACTCGATCGGGCCCATCGACTCGACGCTGCGCACGAACGCTTCGCACTGCGGGCGGAGCGTGCCGGGGCCGGCCACCATCTCGTCGAAGACGCCGTCGAACGGCTGGTATTCCTGGAGGAACCGCCACGGCAGCGACGGGCCGTGAATGTTCGTGATCGAGCTCATCGCAACCCGAGGACGTGCCGGTCGGCGACGCTCGGCGCGGGCGGACGCCGAAGGTCGAGCAACAGGGGGAAGTCCGGGTGGCGCTCTTCCGGCGGCACGACCATCGATCCCGGTGTGTGGCCGATGTCCTGGAACCGCGCGAGTCGGCGGCCTTCCGCTTCGTAGGCGTTGACGGGAAAAGTCTCGAAGCTGCGCCCGCCGGGGTGGGCGACGTGGTACGTGCAGCCGCCGAGCGATCGCTCGTTCCAGGCGTCGACGAGATCGAACACGAGCGGCGCATGTACCGGGATGGTGGGATGCAGACAGCTCGGCGGCTGCCACGCGCGGTAGCGCACGCCGGCCACGAACTCGCCGGCCGTGCCCGTCGGATGCAGCGGAACCGAGCGGCCGTTGCAGGCGAGGAAGTGCCGCGATTCCGTCATGCCGCTCACTTTGACCTGTAACCGCTCGACCGAAGAGTCCACATAGCGCACGGCGCCGCCGGCGCCTGGCTCCTCGCCGAGCACGTTCCACGGCTCGAGCGCCTGCCGCAGCTCCACGTGAACGCCGCGCCGCGTGACCGAGCCGTAGACCGGGAACCGGAACTCCAGGTGCGGCGCGAACCACTGCGGCTGCATCGCATACCCGCTCCGTCCGAGGTCGGCGACGACGTCGTGGAGATCGTCGGCCACGAAGTGCGGCAGCATGAAGCGATCGTGGAGCTCCGTGTTCCAGCGAACCAGTGCGTGATTGTAGGGTGTCTTCCAGAAGCGGGCAACGAGCGCGCGCAGCAGGAGCTGCTGCGCCAGGCTCATCTGTGCGTGCGGCGGCATCTCGAAGGAGCGCAGCTCGACCAGTCCCTGACGGCCGCTGCTCGTCTCCGGCGCGTAAAGCTTGTCGATGCAGAACTCGGCGCGGTGCGTGTTGCCGGTCAGATCGACCAGCAGATGCCGGAACACCCGATCCACCAGCCACGGCGGCGACTCCCGGCGCTCCGGCACCTGCGCGAACGCGATCTCGAGCTCGTGGAGCGAATCGTTCCGCCCTTCGTCGACGCGCGGATGCTGGCTCGTCGGACCGAAGAAGAGACCCGAAAAGAGAAACGACAGCGACGGGTGGTTGTGCCAGTAGCCGAGCAGGCTCCGCAGGAGATCGGGCCGACGCAGGAAGGGACTGTCGGCTGGCGTCGGACCACCGAGCACGAGGTGATTGCCCCCGCCCGTCCCGGTGTGACGGCCGTCGAGCATGAACTTCTCCGTGCCGAGGCGAGTCTGGTGCGCCTCGTCGTAGAGCGTGGAGGTCTGGTGAACGATCTCCGGCCAGTTGCGCGCCGGGTGCAGGTTGACCTCGATGACGCCGGGATCCGGCGTCACCTTGAGATGGTTGAGCCGGGGATCGTGCTCGGGCGGAGTCCCTTCGATGATGACCGGCATCGCCAGGCTGGCAGCCGTCCGCTCGATCGTCGCAATGAGATCGAGATAGTCCTCGGTGGTCCGAGCCGGGGGCATGAACACGTGCACGCGGCCGTGCCGGGCTTCGACGCAGAGCGCCGTGCGAATCATGCCGGCAGCCGATCTTCCTCGTGGTGGCGGCTGCATCGAGACTTGACCGCCAGGCGCCGGCGTCACGCGAGTGTCGGAGCGGACCGAGAGCTGGCGCCGGTCGCGGTGCGCGAACGGGTCGATCTCGAGTATCTCTTCCACATCCTCTTTGGCCGCCCACGGCAGGGAGTCGAGCGGCAGCCGGTATCCGATCGCCGAATCGCCGGGAATCAGGAAGAGGTGCTCGGAACGCAGGAACCAGGAACCGCTCGTCCAGGCGCGCGTGTCCGGTCCGCGCCGCACGGGGAGCACGTACCCGACGATGCGGTCGAGACCTTGCTCGAAGACGCGCGCGAGGCGCGCGCGATCCTCTTCGTTCTTCAACTCGGACTTCAGCGGGTCGACGTTCACCGGCAGCCGCCGCTCGGTCATGAGGTAGTGCCAGACGTCCTCGTACGCCGGGATGATGTGGTTGCTGTCCACCGCCAGCGCGTCGGCGAGTGCACGGATGAACCGGCTGGCCTCGGTGTCGCCGTGGCCGTAGTCGACGGTCTCGTCGGCGATGAGGCTGTCGTCTCTCCACATCGGAACGCCGTCCCGGCGCCACCAGCAGCCAAGCGCCCAGCGCGGCAGCGATTCACCGGGATACCACTTGCCCTGGCCGAAGTGCAGGAGCGCGCCCGGCGCGAATCGTTGCTTCAGGCGACGGACGAGCGTGCCAGCCAGATGGCGCTTGGCGGGACCGAGCGCCGTGAAGTTCCACTCGGCGCCGTCCATGTCGTCGACCGATACAAACGTCGGCTCTCCTCCCATCGTCAGGCGCACGTCGTGCGCCGAGAGCTCCCTGTCGATGGAGCGGCCGAGGGCGTCGATCTGCCGCCACTGTTCGTCGGTGTACGGCTTGGTGACGCGCGGCGATTCGTAGATCCGACGCACGCTCATCTCGTGACCGAAGGTCACTTCGCACTCGTCGACCGCGCCGGTGACCGGAGCGGCGCCCTGCGGATCGGGCGTGGCCGCGAGCGGGATGTGGCCTTCGCCGGCCATGAGCCCAGACGTGGGGTCGAGCCCGATCCAGCCCGCGCCCGGCAGGTAGACCTCGGCCCACGCGTGCAGGTCGGTGAAGTCCACATCGGTTCCGCTGGGGCCGTCGAGCGCCTTGACGTCAGGCTTGAGCTGAATGAGGTAACCGGACACGAATCGCGCGGCGAGACCGAGATGGCGGAGGACCTGCACGAGCAACCACGCGCTGTCGCGGCACGAGCCAGACGCGAGCGTCAGCGTGTCTTCCGGCGTCTGCACGCCGGGCTCGAGCCGGATGATGTACTTCACCACTTTCGAAACGCTCTGATTGAGCGCGACGAGAAAGTCGACTGTCCGCTGCGCACGCGTGTCGACGCCGTCGACGAAGGCGGTCAGCTTGCGCCCCCCTGGCAGCCGCTCGAGGAAGGGCGCCAGTTCTCTGGCGAGCGACGGTTCGTAGGCGAAGGGAAACTCCTCGGCCGCCGGCTCGAGAAAGAAGTCGAACGGGTTGTGCACCGACATCTCGGCGACGAGCTCGACGTCGACGACGAGCTCCCGCGTCTGGTCCGGGAAGACGACGCGCGCGAGGTAGTTGCCGAACGGATCCTGCTGCCAGTTGATGAAGTGCTTCTTCGGATCGAGCGTGAGCGAGTAGCTCAACACGGGCGTCCGGCAATGCGGCGCCGGCCGCAGGCGGATGACGTGCGGCGACAGCGACACGGGCCGGTCGTAGCCGTAGCGGGTCTGATGACGGAGCGCGACGTGGATAGCCATCCCAGCTTTTATAGCCGAGAAACGCTTCCGAAACGTGGGACAAGATTGTCGCGAAATCCGACAGGAATGTAGCCCTAGGTCACGTGGACAGGCGCCAGCCTCAGATAAGCGCTCTCTCCATTCGACCTGCCCCCGGTACGGGCTGCTGGCAGGAGGGGTGGCCGTCGACGACTCCGCGGATGGATGACAACTTCAACCACGCGGGGCTGGATTTCATCGAGCGGAGGGACCACCGGCTGGACCTCCGATCCGGCGGTGACGGGATAGGATCCGCGTGGTGAATGTTTTCCTTCATTTCGTGGAGCGCCTTCGGTTGGGCGACTCCACCAACGATGTTGAATCCGCTGGCGGCGAACAGGTACGACCCGCGCAGCGTCTTCTCCCTGCAGGGCCTACCGTCGTGTGACTTGAAGGCGCCGCGAGCGTCGTCATCCTGGGCCGAAGCGACACCCCACATGCCGATCGCAACGACTACGCCGGCCACCAGCGCCAGCATCGTCCCTTTGTGGTTGGATCGAAGCCTCAGATCCCAGCCGGGGAACCGCTCCGTGGCGTGCCGCACGAGGCCCTCGGGGCCGTGGCGCGCCAGGAGTAGCATCAGCCAAGCTGGTGCGCCGAGTACCCTTAACTGGAAGCGCATGACCCTGATAAGGGCAACGAAAGGGCCAGAGTCGACTGCCCGAAATACCCTCAGAACACTGAACGGACTGCAGTTGGGGTAGCCTGGACGAGGCGGAAATCGATTACAACGCTGGCTGGCGGCAATCGACAAATCTGACTCGACAGGCTCCTTGCCAGCCGCAGCTGAGGCGCAACGCTTGCATCCGGATGAGCCATGAACTCATCCCATGTCGATCAGATGCGCACCTGGGAGAGCGCCGAGATCCAGCGGAGCGCGGTCGAGGCCCAGCTCACCAGGCACCACATGGGCCGCCTGGATGCGCGGACTCTGGAGCGGTACCGGAATCCGCCCGCGACGACCTGCTATCCACTCGAATACGCCTATCACCTCCTGGGTAACGTCGAAGGTCAACGGGTGGTCGACTTCGGCTGCGGCTCTGGCGCCAATTCAATTCTCCTGGCGCTGCGCGGGGCGGCGCTCGCCGGCCTCGACATCTCCGAATCGCTGATCGGGTTGGCCCGTCAGCGGCTCGAGGCCAACGGAGTTTCCCGCTCGGCTCGCTTCGTCGTCGGGTCCGCCCACGGCACGCCCTTCGAAGACAACAGCATCGACGTCGTCTTCGGCATCGCCATCCTTCATCACCTGGACCTGCAGCTCGTCTCACGCGAGGTGCATCGGATTCTGAAGCCGGGCGGACGCGCCATCTTCCAGGAGCCGGTCCGGAGCTCTGCGGTTCTGCGCTTCCTGCGACGGTTGATTCCCTACCAGGCACCGGACATCTCGCCGTTCGAGCGCCCGCTCACCGACCCGGAAGTGCAACAGTTCGGGCGCCCGTTCAGCCGGATGCAGATCAAGGCCTTCACGCTGCCCTTCGTCAGCCTGGCCATGCTGATCCCCCGGATCTACGAATCGCCGGACTGGCTGTATCACCTCGACGGACGCGCGCTCCAGCGCTGGCCCTTCCTTCGCCGCTACGCGGCGATCCGGGTCATCGAGCTGACCAAGTGACGGGGGTCGCCGGCGGCCCTTCCCGACGATTCAAGGTGAACGCCGGCGTCCGGACCTCCCCGGCGTGGTTCGCGAGCGCCGCGAGGTCCTCTCCTACGAGCATCTTTCCGCTCTGGCCGCACTCTGCACACGTACCTTCGAGCGACGCTGAGCAATAGCCTCTCGGCTATTTATCGTGACGACGAATCCGCGAACGACGGCGTTCGAGCTGCCGGCGTCGCGTGCTTTGCCACACGGTCCTCAGCCGCTCGGGCCAGATTTGCAAACATCTCGTCGTTGGCAGCACGTAGCCGCGGGGCCACGACCACGCGGCCAAGCCACGGGAGCCATCCGATTTGTGTTTCATGGCTGACGACGACTGTGCTCACACCGTCGAGCGCGGGGCGGAGGGTGAATGTACGCACGGCGTGCACACCCCGCCCGTCGGCGATGATGGCAAACGTGTGCGGTCGATCGCTCGTCACCACCGTGCTGCGCAGCACGACCGGGTGCGCCTTCCATCGAAAGGACAATGGTCGGCCAGCATCGCCAGTGGATTCGACTCGGACCCAACGGCACGCGCGATACCAGGACGGCCATCGTTCGACGTCGGTCAACAGATCCCAGACGCGTTCGGCGGAGGCACGAATCACGGTCTCGTTGCGGACCTCGATCGGGGGCCGGGAGGCGCCGCTGACCGGGCGGAGCAGCCGGGCAGAGACGAGCGCGAGCCACTCGCGCGGCACGAAGCGGCCGCTCGCGGCGATCACTTTGTTTCGCACGCCGGGGATGACCACGGCCCGGCCCTTGTCGAGCGCCACGAGACCCGCCTCGATGACGGGCTCGGGCTCCGCGAGCCAGCGGTAGATCGCGGTGTGGCCGACATCGGCGCCCAGCGCGTCGACGAAACCTGTGCGAGTGGGGCCCGGACACAAGGCAGTGACCACCACCCCGGCCGCACGGGCCTCGGCCCAGAGAGCCTGGCTGAACGACAGCACAAATGCCTTGCTCGCTGCGTAGACGGCCTGGTACGGCGCGGGCTGGAAGGCGATCGCCGACGCGACGTTGAGAATCCCACCGCTGCCTCGGGCGATCATTCCTGGCAGAAACGCCCGAGCCAGGGTGACCACGGCCGTGACGTCGACTGCCAACTCATTGGCCTCCCGCTCCGCGTCGGCCTCGGCAAATGGGCCGTAGCTCCCAAACCCGGCGTTGTTGACCAGCACTTCGATTGGGCGGTCGCCGACGTGATCGAGCAGCGCGGAGACACCTGAGCGTGTCGAGAGGTCCCCGGCGACCGTCTCGACTTTCACCCGAGGCGCAGCGCGGCGGATCTGATCTGCTGCCTCGCGCAGCCTGGCCTCGTTGCGGCCGGTCAGCACCAGTGACATGCCCCGGTCCGCGAGTCGGTCGGCAAGCCCGCGGCCCAATCCGGACGACGCCCCGGTCACGACCGCCCACCGATCTTGATAATGGATCATGACTCCTCCTTCGTTCTCTTGGTGGGGCGACGATACCGCGCACCGCCACCGCGCCGCATCACGCGATGGGGGCGTCTTGCGGTACCCCGAGCGTGCGAAGGTGGGACTAACCGGATCGAGGTAGACGGGTGGCTTCAGCGCCCCTGACCCGCAACGACGTTCCGGACGGGCAGGTTGAAGCAGTGCGTTTTCGTGGCGCGGTGAAATGTGACGGTCTCGCCGGTCTTCCTACGGTTGCGGCGCCAACGCCGGCTCGAGGCCGTACCGCCGCATGATCTCGATGAGCCTTTCCCGGTCCGGCGGGCCAGCTGCGGCCGCGTTGAGCACTTCCGCGGACTCGCGGAAAAACTCGGGGCCGATCGCCGCAGGCGTGATGACGCACAACGCCTTCGCAGACACCTGGCCGTTGTTGTCGAACCGGTGCACGGCGCCGCGCGAAATGGGGAGTGCCTGGCCGGGTAGGACGTCGATCACCTTCCCTTCAACCGTCCACGTCAGCACGCCCTGGAGGCCGTAAATCGTTTCTTCGTAGTGGGCGTGGCTGTGTGGCGGCGCCGACAGGCGCCCGGCCGAGGGCACGGTCAGCTCGAAGAGTGCCAGGCTCCCGTTCGTATCGGCGCTCGTGGCGAGGAATCGCACGGTCAATGGGCCGAGGTGAATCGTCTCGTCGGAAGGGTTCGTGCGACGACTCGTGGCTGGCTGGGACACGGCAGGCTCCTTGGTAAACGACAGTTCACGACATCCGCTGAGCGGGCTCAGCCGCGACATCAACGCGGCCACGGCGTCTCGGCAACGGGTGTGAGCGGCTTCCCTTCCTCGAACCAGCTTTTCAGGTTGTCGACGACGAGCTGCCCCATCGCGTTGCGCGTGAAGATCGACGCCGACCCGACGTGCGGCAGGAGCACCGCGTTCGGCAGCGCCAGGAGCTCGGCGGGCACGTGCGGCTCCTTCTCGAAGACGTCGAGTCCGGCGGCGAGGATGGTCCGGTTCCTGAGCGCGTCGATCAGCGCCGGCTCGTCGACGCTCGAACCGCGGCCGACGCTGATCAGGATCCCATTCGGTCCCAGCGCTTCGAGCACGCTCCGATCGATCAGCCGCCGCGTCGCAGCGCCGCCAGGCACGATCGTCAGCAGCACGTCGACATGGGAGGCCATCGCACGCAGGTTGTCGTAGTGGCGATACGGCACGCCACTGACCGCACGCCGCGAGTGATACACGACCGGCACCTTCATCGCGTCGAGACGCCGCGCGATCGCCATCCCGATGCGCCCGAGCCCGACGATGCCGACCGTCCGGTCGCGGAGCGAGGGCGAAAGCGGATACGGTCCCGACGACGCCCACTGGCCGGCTCGGAGGTAACGTTCAGCGGCGGATAGCTCGCGAACCGTCATCAGGAGCAGCCCGAGCGAGGTGTCCGCCACCTCTTCGGTCAACACGTCTGGCGTGTTGGTCACGATCACGCCGCGTTCGGCCGCGGCGGTCACATCGATACCGTCGTAGCCGACGCCGAAGCTCGCGATGATCTCGAGGGCCGGAAGCCGCTCGATGAGCTCGCGGTCGATGCTGGCGTGCCCTCCCCGGACGAGACCCCGCACGCGCGGACCGACCTCGGCGAGCAACGCCGCCGGCTCACGTGCCGCCGGCAGGTCGTGGACGCGGAACAGGCGCGATACACCTTCGAGCACAACCGGAGACAGACGATCGGGAGCAAGGATTTCAATCACGGCCGGGCGACCTCGCCGCGCAGGCGGTTCATCTTCTGACGTCGGTAGGGGGAACCAATCATGAGCGCCGCGGCTAGCGCGCCCGTTGAGGCCGAGCAGCGAATAGCACGGCGAACCCGATGTCGCGAAAGTGACCATCAGTGGTGAGCACGGCGGTCAGCCTCAACTCGCGCATGACGGCAATGTTCGTGCGGTCAGCGACCGACAGGTCCTCGTCGCGTTACTTTGCACGACTGTATCACGGCGTGCTGGCGCCACGCGCGGCGTTGGCGGTCAGCGGCGGTGGGCGCCGCGTCCGGTGCTGGCAGTTGGCCGCACGATCGCAGGCCCCGAGGCTGACACGCGACTGAGGCGCGGGCGACGGCACCGGGCGCGCAGTGCTGGGCGGCGCTCTTGCAGCACCCCCGCTGATGTTCCTATGAGATCAAAGGCCGGCGCAAATCGTGGACTCAACCTTACGGCTTCTTCGAACTGCGCGATCGCTTTCTGCAGGTTCTCGTCGCTTGTGCGATTGTCCTGGTTGGGATCGCCCGAGTAGTTGTCCAGTGGCAGCACGGCAGTAGATCGAATGACAGTTGCGGCGTCCGTCGAGGGTGGCGAGTGGAACGTTCGCACCCCTATCGACGGTGATATCCTCCAGAATCTCAATGACAGTGCCCCGCGCCCCCCAACAGAGTAGAAGCGAGCTCGTCATGGGACGACCCGCGCGGCGGTCTGAGAACGACACGTCTTCGACCCGACTCTCTCCTAAGTGCGCCAGCCGGGCGGAGGGCGCAAGCGGGCGACCACCCACCATCCCACGCTCCTGCGGGACTTGGAGGCGTTGGTCGAACCCACCGCGCCGGGCGATCCGGAGTCCCCGCTGCGCTGGACGTGCTTGAGCACGCGCACGTTGGCTGTGGCCCTCGAGGCGCTCGGCTACGCCGTGAGCCACACGGTGGTCGCCGAGTTGTTGCACGGCCTTGGGTACAGTCTGCAGGGGAACGTCAAGACGCGCGAAGGCCGCCAGCATCCGGATCGCGACGCGCAGTTTCGCTACATCGCGCGTCAGGTGCGGGCCGCCCAGCGACGCCAGCAGCCAGCGATCTCCGTCGACACCAAGAAGAAAGAACTCGTGGGGCCGTTCAAGAACGGCGGCCGGGCGTGGCGGCCGGCCCACACGCCGCACCGCGTCCGCGTGCACGACTTCGTGATTCCCGGGCCTGCGGGCGGCAAGGCGATTCCGTACGGCGTTTATGATCTCCATCGGAATGAAGGCTGGCTACTATGCCTCCTGTCTTCGCACCGTCGGCAGTTCCTACCGACTGGCTGACTCGTTTTTCGCAGGCGATCGGTCGAGTCATTCCGGACGCCATGTCCACGGCGGTCGGCATGCTGCTGCTGCTCGGCGTCGGGGCCCTTGCGATCGGCAATTCGGGCGCAGCCGTCATGGACGCGTTCTATCGCGGCCTCTGGATGCTGCTGCCGTTCACGATGCAGATGACGTTGATTCTGGTGCTGAGTTCGACCCTCGGCGCGGCGCCGGTGTTCAGGCACGCGGTTGCCCGGCTCTCCCGCCTGCCACGGACCCAGGGCCAGGTGTTCGCGCTGTCCTGTCTGGTGGTCGCGTGCCTGGGGTATCTCTACTGGGGGCTCGCCATCGCGCTTGGCCCGCTCGTGTCGATCTACTTTGCCCGCGAGGCGGAGAAGAAGGGGATCGACGTTGATTTTCCATTCCTGCTCGCCACGACGGCGGCGGCCGGGTCGATCTGGCAGTTCGGGCTCTCGGCGAGCGCCCCGCTCCTGATGAATACGCCGGGCCATTTCCTCGAGAAGCAGACCGGTCTGATGCCGCTGTCGACGACGATCTGGGCGCCGGCCACCCTTGTCTTCATTGTGACGTTCTTCCTGGCACTCATTGTCGCCGCGCGATTCCTGCACCCGAGCCGTCCCCAGCCGCTCTCCCAGTTTCCCGACGCGTTCAAGCTTGCCGAGCCGCTCCTCGTGATCGCTG
Organism: uncultured Acidobacteriota bacterium; assembly: GCA_963776315.1. Taxonomy (GTDB): domain Bacteria; phylum Acidobacteriota; class Vicinamibacteria; order Vicinamibacterales; family 2-12-FULL-66-21; genus DATBJJ01. Next base: position 606,831 of record CAVZMJ010000009.1, on the reverse strand, counting down.
AAGCGGAACCGATCGACCATGCCGCGCCGCTTCCGACCCTCTCGGGCCGGGTCGAGCGGAGCTCGGTACCGGTGGCGATCCTCGTCACCGCACTGGCCGCCTGGGTCTACTATCACTTTGGCGTCAAACACCTCGGGCTGGATCTCAACTCGCTGAACACCGTCCTGTTCGGCCTGGCGCTGCTCGTGCACCGGAACGTTTCCAACTTCAACCGGGCGCTTCAGACCGCGATCCTGTCATGCTGGCCGATCGTCGTGATGTACCACCTCTACGGCGGGGTGGCCGGTCTGCTCCAGTTCACGACGCTCGGCGACACGATCGGTGGGCTGCTCGCGACCGTGTCCACGCGGCACACCTTCCCGTTCTTCACGGCGCTGATTTCCACCGTGGTGGCCTGCTTCGTTCCGTCGAGCGGCGGCCAATGGGTCATTCAGGGCTACGTGACGGTCACGGCTGCGGCGGCCGTCGGCGTGTCGGTCCAACAGGGCCTTCTGGCGCTGTCGATCGGCGACCAGATGGGGAATCTGCTGACGCCGTTCTGGGCGGCGGTGGGCGCGGGGATCGCCCGGATCGATTTCCGGCGGTTCATTGGTTACCAGTTTGCCTATGCAGCGATCTGGTTCGTGCTGGGCGTGCTGATTTTCACCTTGCTCCCGCTCTGAGGCAACGAGAGTCTCGGGCGGCCGATCCTGCTGAACGGCGTGCCGTACACGGTCGTCGGCATCCTGCCGAGGGGCTTTCTTCAGCCCGACCCGGAGGCCGATGTCCGGATGCGCGTGAATGCCATGCGGACGCGGGCACCATGACGTGCCCTCGCCTTCGCGACGAGGATGGCCCACCGTAAAGGCCAGCGAGAGAGCGGTTTGGTCATTGGCGACGAGTACTTCGCGATCCGCGATTTCGCCTGTCACTCGGCGCGGCTACAATGAACCCTTATGTCCTCCACGGCGCCGCCGGCGGTACCCGACCGTATCGGACGCTGCCTGATCGAAAGGAAGATCGGCGAGGGCGGCATGGGGGTCGTGTACGCCGCCCGCGATGAGTGGCTCGACCGCACGGTCGCTCTGAAGACGATTCGCGGCGAGACGGACGACACGTCGCGCAAACGGTTGTGGCGTGAAGCCCGGGCCGCGGCTGGTATCTCGCATCCCAACATCTGCAGCTCTACGAGGTCGAGGAGACCGACGACGGGCTGGTGATGGCGATGGAGCTCCTAGCCGGCGAGCCGCTCGGCGCGCGCGTGGCGTGTGGGCCGCTGTCGCCGGCCGACACCTCCACCATCGCGCTGCAGGTCCTCGACGCGCTGCACGCGCGCGGGCTGATCCATTTTCAGGGAAGCCAAGGCAGAATACGCCAAGCTGCAGTGATTGAACCGTTAGTGGAGCACCCGATGTTGACTCGACGCGAAGCCTTGTTGCGATGCGCGGCCTTTGGCTCGCTCAATCTTGTCGCACCTGCGCTCGGACTGACCGACGCCGTTTCCGCGTTCGAGCAGGCGGAACAAGCGGCGACCGCGCGAAGCGCGACGCAATGGAACGAGATTGGCCCCTTCTACAAGCGGCTGGCGCCGAACACCAGCCCCCTGCGCGCGCCCGGCGACCCTGGCCTGGGCCTCGCGGTGAGTGGCCGCGTCGCCGACGATCGCGCCGTGCACATCTGGAGCGTGCGTTAGATTCTGCAATGATGTCGAACCCCATCGCCGTCGCTGCCCTCGCATCGCTCGTCGCCACCATCTCGCCGGCGGCGACCGCCCTGACGCCAGTCGAGCGGCAGCATCTCGTCGCCCATCTTGAAATGACCGCCGCCTGGCTGGCTGACGAAGTCGGGGATCTGACGCCGGCCCAGGCCACCTTTCGCCGTGAACCCGACGCGTGGACGATCGCGGAGGTCGTCGAGCATCTCGTCGTCGTCGCCCCCATCTACTGGCAGGACCTGCAGTCGGCGCTGAAGCAGCCTGCCGGCAATCGCACCAGCCTCATGAAAGATGAAGACGTCCTCTGGTATGGGATCGATCGCAGCCGCAAAGAGCAGGCCATCCCAGGCGAGCGACCCACCGGCGAGCTACGTGATCTACGCGCGGCGATGGAGGCCTACCGCCGGCATCACGACCGGTTGCTGCAGTATGTCAAAACGACCGACGACGACCTGCGCAGCCATATCGTGCCGCGCCAGCGATGCGACGCCTACCAGTGGGCGCTGCTCATCTCGACCCACGAGCAACGCCACGTGCTGCAAATTCGCGAGATCAAGCGCGACGCGAGGTTTCCCAAGAGATGAGTTAGGCAGCCGGTCACGAGCCGGGCGCTGCATCGCCGCGGCCGACGCCGAGTGCGTCGGCCATGCGGTTGATGTAGTTGAACCACGACGTGATCATCGTGATCTGCAGGATCGCCTCGTCGCTGAAGCCGACGCGGCGCAGGTTGTCGAGCGTCTCCGGCTGCACCTGCCGCGGGTCCTTCGTGACCATTTCCACGTACTCGAGCATCGCGCGGTCGGCAGGGGCGAGCGCCACCGATCGCCAGTCGCCCTTCAGCGCCTGCGCCGTGTCGGCGTCGAGCGTGATCATACGCAGAAACTCTGCGTGCGATTCCACTCAATAGAAGCAGTCGTTGGTCGCCGAGACGACCGTCGCGATCATCTCGTGCTGGGCGCGCGTCAGCGGCAGCGCCGGCGCCATCATCGCGGCGTGCGCCGCGAAGATCGGATACATCACGTCGGGCAGGAGCGTGTGCGACATGAGGATGCTCTCGCGCGCCACGGCGTCCGGCACGCGCCGCTCGTGTATCCGCGCGGACGAGTACTCCGACGGATACTCTTGTCGGAGTCTTGTCCCCACGGTCTGCATCACGGCCGGGTCGATCTTGATCCACATGCCCGCGATAATACGCCAGCGGGCCGCGCCCCGGCTACTTGCGGTGCGCCCGGATCGAGCAGAACGGCGCGTTGTCGGTAGCCGCCGGCCTCGTGCCCCTCGACCCGCGAGAGACGTTCGTCTTTCTGAGGCCGTCGACGATGCTTGCCGGCGGTGCGGGCCTGGTCTCGACGACTTCGCCCGCATCGGTGCGATGCTCATCGGTGACGGCGAGCTGGACGGCAGCATGCCTGTCGGCTCCATAGTGGCAAATACCGGCGGACGAAGTCCCCCACAACCAAGTTGCTTCAGGTTCAGGCAGCTCAGTTGATGGTCTGCTCTGCTGCTGCGTCGAGTTCGCGCTCGGTGCCTGACAAGTCGCGCCGATCACAAGTTCGACATAGCGACCTCGAGTTCGTCTTGCCGGACCGGTGCCCCTGGCTCCTGCGTCCGCGAACGGATGGCCTAATCCTTAGAGAAACATGCAGTCTGGCACGGCAGGGCTTGATGGCTGCAAATGTGAATAATCGTTCACCCACAGATGACCAGCCGAGCCTGGGACCGACCAATGCCACGACATCGATTCACCGACACGCGTGACCGCATCGAAAAGGCAGCCATTCGTCTCTTCGTCGACAAGGGCGTGGCCGAAACCAGCGTGCGGGATATCGCCCGGGTGGTCGACATCTCTGAAGGTGCCCTCTATCGCCACTTCCTCGGCAAGGACGAGCTCGTGTGGGCCGCTTTCGAACGTCACTACGTGGAGTTCGCGGGCCGGCTCGACGCCCTCGCGCGGGCCGAGACGACGGCGCGCGGACAGTTGGCGGCGATGATCCGCGGCTTCTGTGAGGCGCACGATGAGGACCCGACGCTCTTCCGGTTTCTGCTCTTCGTGCAGCACGGGCAATTGAGCAAGCTCGCGCCGGGAACACCGACCCCCGTCGACGCCGTGCGCTCGGTGCTCGAGCGCGGCATCGCGTCGAAAGAGATTCCCGAGCAGCCTCCGGATATCGCCACGGCACTGGTCTTCGGGATCGTGCTGCAGCCGGTCACCTTTGCGGCCTACGGCCGGCTGCCATCCACCATGGGTTCGATGAGCGACCGTCTCGTCACCGCGGCCTGGGCCGCCGTGACATCTGTCTAGGAGACTTGTCATGCATTCGCCTCTCGTCCAGCTCTTGACGGCCCGCCGGTTTGCACCGCTGTTCGTCACGCAGTTCCTCGGCGCGTTCAACGACAACCTGCTGAAGAGCGCGATGGGCATCGTGGTGACGTTCCGGCTCGCCGAGCAGTCGGGCCTGAACCCGGCATCGCTCGTCATGCTGGCCGGTGCAGTCTTCATTGCGCCGTTCTTCCTCTTCTCGGGCGCCTCTGGCACACTGGCCGATCGCGTCGACAAGTCGTTCATCGCCCGCATCGTCAAGGTCGCCGAGATCGCCATCATGACGCTTGGCGCGGTGGGCCTCTGGCAGGAAAGCGTGCCGCTCCTCTTCGCGGCGCTCTTCTGCCTCGGCACACACTCGACGGTCTTCGGCCCGATCAAGTACGCCCTGCTGCCGCAGCACCTGCGCGAAGACGAACTAGTCGCGGGCAACGCGCTCATCGAGGCGGGCACATTCCTCGCGATCCTGCTGGGCACGATCCTTGGCGGCAGCGTCGTCCTGCTCGCCAAAGGGGCGCTCATCGTCGGCGGCTGCGGCGTTGTCAGTGCGCTCCTGGGCTGGCTCGCCGCGCGTCAGATCCCGCCGGCGCCATCCTCCGCTACCGATGCGCCTCGTCCGCGCCTGCTCCGCGACACGATCGCCGTCGTCGGTCACGTGACGTCGCGTCCGGCGTTGCTGCTGCCAATCCTCGCGGTGTCCTGGTTCTGGTTGTTTGGCGCCACCGTGGTGTCGGGACTGCCGGCGTTTGCCAAAGACGTGCTCTTCGCCAACGAGCAGGTGGTGACGATGATGCTGGCCCTCTTCGCCGTGGGCGTCGGTGTCGGATCGATTGCAGCCGAGCGGGTGCTGCACGGCGAGGTGAGCGCGCGCTTCGTGCCGGTCGCCGCCATGGCGATGGCGTTCTTCGCCTGGGATCTAGCACGCGGCCAGCGCCGGTCGCCCGTCGGTCGCAGAACTGGCGACCGTCTCGGTGTTCCTGCGCTCGCAGGGAAGCTGGCGGATTCTCGTGGACCTCGTCGGCGTCGCGATGGCCGGCGGTCTCTTCACGGTGCCGCTCTATGCGATCCTGCAGCACGAAAGCGAGCCCGCGCATCGCGCGCGCGTGATCGCAGGCAACAACATCATCAACGCGCTCGCGATGGCGATCGGCGCGGTTGGGGCCGCTGCCCTCCTCGGCCGAGCGTGGACGATGGGCGAGTTGTTCGGGCTGTGCGGACTGCTGACCATCCCCGTCGCGCTCGTGGCGGCGTGGATCCTGCGACGGACGATGGCGAAGAGCCTCCTGCGATTGATTCTCCGACTCCTCTACCGCGTGAGAGTGGAGGGGCTGGAGCACGCGCGCGCGGCGCTCCCCAAAGCCGTGATCGCCGCCAATCACGCCTCGTTTCTCGATGGGTTGTTGCTCGGGGCCTTCCTGCCTGGCGATCCGATTTTCGCCGTCGACACGCTGATCTCGAAGCAGTGGTGGGCCAGGCCGTTCCTCGTATTCGTCAACGCGTTGCCGGTCGATCCGACGAACCCGCTCTCCATCCGCGCGATGATCCGGGCGGTAGAAGCCGGCTCGACCTGCATCATCTTTCCGGAAGGCCGCATCACCACGACCGGATCGTTGATGAAGGTGTACGAAGGGCCCGCCGTCATTGCCGAGCGCGCCAAGGCCGCGCTTCTGCCCGTGCGCATCGACGGTGTGGAGTTCACGCCGTTCTCCCGCCTGGCCGGCAAGGTCCGTCGACGCCTGTTTCCGCGAATTCACGTGCGAATTCTGCCGCCGCGCATGCTGAAGGCGCCCGAGGGTGTGACCGGCCGGGCCCGTCGCGTCGCGTTGCGCCGCGCGCTCGGCGACGAGATGGTGCAGTCGATGTTCGCGGCCGCGCGCATCGATACCACGCTCTTCGACGCGCTGGTCGACGCGCGGCACCAACACGGCGGCGGCCACGTCATCGCCGACGACCTCGAGATGCGTCCCTTGAGTTACCGGGGCCTCATCACGGCCAGCTATGCGCTTGGCGGGGTGCTGGCTGAGCGGACGCGGGCGGGCGAACGCGTCGGCGTGTTGCTGCCGACGTCGCGCGCCTCGCTCGTCACCTTCTTCGCGCTGCAAGCCGAGCAGCGCGTGCCGGCGATGCTCAACTTCTCGACAGGCGCCGCGTCGGCGATCGCCGCGTGTCGCGGTGCGGAGATCGCGCTCATCGTCACGGCGCGGACGTTCATCGAGAAGGCGAAGCTCCAGGCGCTCGTGGCGGCGCTCGAGCCGCATGCCACCATCCTCTACCTCGAGGACGTCAAGCGTGAGATTGGTGTCGGGTCGCGGCTCGTCGCGCTGATGCGGTCGATGCTCGCCAAGCCCAATCACCGCGCGGCCCGCGCCAACGATCCCGCGGTGGTGCTCTTCACGTCAGGCTCCGAGGGCACGCCGAAGGGTGTCGTGCTGAGCCATCGCAACCTCCTCGCCAACCGGCATCAGCTCGCATCGGTCGTCGACATCAGCCCGAAGGACATCGTCTTCAATGCGCTGCCGGTGTTTCACAGCTTCGGGCTCACGGGCGGCCTGCTGATGCCGCTGCTCGCCGGCGTCCGCACGTTCCTGTACCCGTCGCCGCTGCACTACCGGACGGTTCCCGAGTTCGTCTACGGCGTGAACGCCACGATCCTCTTCGGCACCGACACGTTTCTCTCGGGCTACGCGCGCGTGGCCGACAACTATGACTTCTACTCCGTGCGCTACATCTTCGCCGGCGCCGAGCGTGTGAAGCCAGAGACCCGTCGCGTGTGGTTCGAGAAGTTCGGCATCCGGATCCTGGAGGGCTACGGCGCCACCGAGACATCGCCGGCGCTGGCGGTGAACACACCGATGCACTTCAAGGCAGGCACGGTGGGCCGTCTGCTGCCGGGCATTCAACATCGGCTGGAGCGGGTCGAGGGCATCGACGAGGGCGGCCGGCTCTTCGTCCACGGCCCGAACGTGATGCTCGGATACCTCCGCGCCGAAAAGCCAGGCGTGCTCGAGCCGCCGGCCGACGGCTGGTACGACACCGGCGACATCGTCGACTTCGACGCCGAGGGGTTTGTGACAATCAAGGGACGCGCGAAGCGCTTCGCGAAGGTCGCGGGTGAGATGGTGCCGCTCGGGGCCGTCGAAGATTTCGTGGCGAAGCTCTGGCCCGACGAGCAGCATGCGGTCGTGACCGTGCCCGACCCGAAGCGCGGCGAGCAGCTGGTGCTGGTCACCGAACGCGCCGATGCCAATCGCTCAGCGCTGGCGACCGCGGCGCGCGAGGCCGGACTCCCCGAGATCTTCGTGCCGCGCGCGATCGTGCCGGTAGCAAAGGTGCCGATTCTCGGCACCGGCAAGATCGACTATGTGACCTCAGTTCAGATGGTGGTCGAGCTCGTGCGCGCCTCGTGAGCGCGACGATGCGGGACGACGCTCCCGCCCCCGTGGCAGGCAATCACCGGTAGGCCATGCGCGCGATCCCCATCACGGGCGTGGGGATTTTTCCGCAAGCGGCCGGAATAGTCCTCGAGCTGCCTCGATTCCCTTCTCGACTCGGGCGGAATCACTCGAAAGGGAGGACGGCCTGAGCACCTTGATGTGGACTGCCTCTTGCTCTGGTCGCTGAAGTGCACAACGTGGTGGCTGCCGCGTCGGCCGCCGCAAGGAACCTGAGAGGTGATTTTCATGGTCCACCTCGCCGTCTACGCGTCCCCGCTGCAGTGTCGATGGATCTCGAGCGGCTCGGAAGCGCGCCTGGAACAGTGGACATACGCCATCTGCCTGCGTTGTCGTGACCACCCGCGGGTCGTGAGCGAAGGTGAGTGCGGCCGTTGCGCCTGCTGGGAATCACCGACCGATGTCGCGGTCGCGTCGGAGTGCGCGCGACGACCATGAGCAAGAAGGCAAGAAAGGAAGGACGCGATGGCGACAGTAGCCGTTTCCAACGAGATTGCCGCACCGCTTGACCGCGTGTTTCAGACCTTCACCGATATCGAGCACGGGCCGACTCACGTCTCAGGGATCAAGAAGCTGGAGATGATGACCCCGGGACCGGTCCACATCGGGACCCGGTGGCTCGAAACGCGTGAGGTCATGGGGCGCCTCGACACCGCCGAGATGGAGATCACGGCGTTCGAACGCAATGGCATGTACACAATCACCCACCACAAAGCGGGCGTCCGCATCGATACGACGTTCCGGTTCGAGCCGTCTGGAGACGGCACCAGAGTCACCGTGGAGTTCAGCCTCGACTCGGGAGGCCTCCCACCTGGGCTGCTCGCGCCGCTTGGCTGGGCAATCGCGGGTAAGGTCGAGAAGGTACTGAGCCACGATCTCGCTGACCTCAAGCGGTCCATCGGAGGATGACGCGACCTCGAAAGGCTTGCGCATGTTTGTCGACACCTCCGTTCGATCTTCCCGAGCCATTCGGGCGGCGAGGCCGCGGAACTGCCACGGACCGAGCTCTGTACCCGACTACTCGGCGCGTGCGCCTCGTGAGCGCCGGTAGCGACTACGTAACCTCAGGTCAGATGGCGGTCGAGCTCGTGCGCGCCTCGTAGTTGTCGCGGCTCCTCACCAGACCGCCACGCGCACGACCATTAGCCCCATCTGTCCCACGACAGGAGTATCTCTGATGAAGAGGTACTTCTCGATTTCCTGTTCGATGCCTGTGAAACGAGCTCGAGTCACGGGCCCACGCGATCCACGGAGTAAGCGGACGCGGGTATACTTCGCGCTTCACAGCACCGTAGGACGGCACGCGGGAGGTGGAAGTGGCGACGTTCAGCCGACGAGACCTGGGCAGACTCGTGGTCAGCGTGCCGCTGTCTCTGGCGATGGCGCGACAGACGCGCCCACCGGTGACGACGGTCAACGGTGTGGTGTTTGGCGTCGAGACGTTCAGCTTCCACGACTTGCCGCCCTCCGGTGATCCGGCGCTCATCCCCACGATCATCCGGAACATGCAGGCGCTCGGCATCGCCGAGTGCGAGATCATGTCGGGGCACATCGAGCCCTTCCCGAGCGCGATGACGGGCTGGTGGGTGCAGAGCCGGCGGGCGCCCGACTTTGCGAGGCTGCGCGACGAGGCGCGTCACTGGCGCCTCACCGTCCCGATGGACTACTACCGCACCGTCCGTCAAGCAGTTCGAGGATGCCGGCCTGCGCATCTATCTCTACAACGTGAACTTCAACGAGACGTTCACCGACGCCGAGCGCGACCGGACGTTCGAGGCGGCGAAGGTGTTGGGTGCCGAAGGATTCAGCTCCTCGACGGTCCTGAGCGAGGCGCGCCGGCTCGTGCCATTCGCGGAACGGCACAAGATGTTCGTGGCGATGCACAACCACAACAACCTGGTCGATCCCGACCAGTTCGCCACCCCCGCCAGCTTCGAGACAGCGCTTGCACTGTCGGACCGCTTTCGCGTCACGCTCGATATCGGGCACTTCGTCGCCGGCAACAACGACCCCGTGGCCTTTATCAGCAAGCATCACGACCACATCGTCAACGTCCACGTCCGCGATCGGAAACGGGACAACGGACCGAACCGCCCGTTTGGTCAGGGCGACACGCCGATTAGAGAGGTACTCCGGCTCATTCGTGACAACCGCTACGCCATTCGGGCGTATCTCGAGTACGAATACGGCTCGTTCCGGTCGTCACTCGAGGAGACGAGGGCGATGTTCCAGTACCTGCAAGGACGCGCTGGCATGAGTCGCTCGCGGGCGCGCCTCACGAGAGGCCTGCTGATCGTCGCACTCGTCGCCACGCGCGGCACGATGAGCGTCCGCGGGCAGGCGACGCCTCAGCGTGATGCCGGCGGTTACCCGGCGCCGACCGCAGCGCTCGAGCGTGGTCGCACCGTCTTCGTGCTCAACCACTGCCACTTCTGCCACGGTGAAGACTTGACGCGGGCGAACATGGGGGCCGCCAACCTGGCCCAGTCTGCGCTCGTCGGCGCCGACACGGACGGCAATGCGATCGGCGCTGTGGTCAGAGCAGGACTGCCAAACCTCCAAACCGCGATGCCGAGCTATCGCGACTTGAGCTCGCAGGAGGTGGTCGACCTCGCACGATACATCCACTATCTGCGACAGCAGGCCAGGTACAACGAACTCATCCAGCCAGAGGCGAGGGCGCAAGGCGATGCCGCGCGCGGAAGAGCGCTCTTCGCCGGCGCGGGCACCTGCGCCTCGTGCCACGCGTCCGGCAACGCTCTTGCCGGGATTGCCCGTAAGTACGACGCGGCCGCGCTGCGCGCGCGGCTACTTCGCCCTGGTCCGCCGAAACCCGTGGAGGGCGTCGAGCCGACGGCAGGACAATCTGCACACCTGAAGTTGCTCGAGAACTACACAGCCGCTGACGTGGACGACCTGTTGGCGTACCTTCGTGAGCTGAACTAGTTCCAGTTTCCTCGTGCCGGTGCCGAAGGTCCTGATCCTCGGCACCGGCAAGATTCGACTTGTGAACCCAGGTCAGATGGGTCCTATGTTCAGCCCGCGGTCGAAGTCTACGAACGTGCCTTCGGCCGACAGCCGGCTCGTCAGTTCTTAACGAATGACGACGTCTCCCGGCCGTTCCAGCAGTGCCGGAAGAAGCTGCAGAGCCTGGTCGCGCACTCCGATTCACAGCCTTTTCCATCGCGTCCATTCCCCGAAGAGCGTCCAAAAGCCTGTCACCCGCAGGGAATCGAGATTCCATCGCGAGGGAAGCACCGCGCCATTGATTGGAATCGTGGCCTCGCGAGAGAGTGTCCGCGCTACCGCTCGTACCGGCGGCGGCCGGAGGTCGACATGAAAGCAAACCACAGGCTCTATGCGATATCCACGGCGTACACGCTGGCTCTGCTCTTCCTGGTCCTCGGTGGACTCCGCTCGCGAACCGCGACGAGGCTGGAGCGATCATTGAATCACAGGCAAGTGCCCCTGACGAGTGGCAGTTCCCTGGCGAGTACCGAGAGTCACCAGGCTATGTGGATGCTGTGGCCGACCTACGAGAACAAGGCCGGCTTTCCCTCAACGGAAGTCGTGAGCGACCTGATCCAGGCCATGAGCGGCCATACCCACGTCAACCTTGCCGTGCAGGACGCGGATGACGAAGCCGCCGCAAGACGTTTGCTGAGGGCACACCAGGTGCCGCTCGATCACGTGCACTTCTTTCACCTCGAGCACCTCGATCTGTGGGCACGGGACATGGGGCCTCAGTTCATCCGGAGCCTCGCCGGACAGTTGCGCGTCACCGACTGGAACTTCAACTACTGGGGCTATGAGGAGCCCGACAGCCCGAATAGCAGCTTCGATGAACCCTTCGATCGGAATGCGGCGGGCCTCTTCAACATCCCGGTCGTCGAAGCGCAGCCATCGCGGTCGACTGGTGTGCGCTTCATCCACGAGGGTGGGAGTGCCTCGCACAACGGACACGGGACCATGATTGCGGTCGAGTCCGTGGTCATGCAACGCAACATGGGCCCCAACCGCTTCTGCGGTGGCCAGTCACCAGTGACGGACTTCGATCAGCCGAACACATATGCGCCGAACCCGGATTGGCCGGCCTGCAAGGCGCGCGTGGAGAACGAGTATCGACGGATGCTGGGCGTCAAGAAGATCATCTGGATCCCAACCGGCATCATCGAGGACAGCGGCACGTTTCGAGGGGCGCTCGGGACGCACGTCCGCATTCCGGAGTTCGCCGGCATCACGATCCCGCACCCGGGCGTCTACACCATGTACGGCACCAATGGGCACGCCGACGACTTCATCCGATTCATCGGACCCGACACTGTGGTGCTGGCGCAGGAAACGCCATCCAGAGCGCCAGCCCTGACGCCAGTGACAGAACTGCTCCACTGGCTCGAGCAGCGGAACTACGAGCGGCTCGAGCGAGCCTACGACATTATCTCGACGGCAACGACTGCATCAGGTCAGCCCATTCACGTCGTCCGCATGCCAACGCCCGCGCTGACGCTGGATGTAACCGGGCCAGGCGACGGAACCTACGAGTACTTTGCGGCCTACGACCGCTGGGAGGATGGATCGACGACACCGGAGGTCATGCTGGGGCTCTGGGCCTCGAGCTATGTGAACTATGTGCCTACGAACGATCTCGTGATCGTCTCGAAATTCTGGAAGCCCGGGCGCTCTCTCGCGATCAGGAAGAGAGACGACGAAGCGGTTGCGGTGCTGAAAGGGCTGTTTCCGGGACGCGAGGTCGTGTCGGTCTTTTCGGAAAACGTGAATCGGGGAGGCGGTGGGCTGAACTGCATCACCCAGCAGCAGCCAGCGAGCGCACGGTTTGCCGAAAAGTGCGGCTGGGCGAAAGTCAAGGTGGACGTGCAGGCCGCACCGCTGTACGCCCAGCCGTTTGGTGAGGCGGTCCTCGGCCGCGTGCCTCGCCTCACGCGGCTCGGACGCGATGTCTACCTCGAGAGACTCGCCGCATCAGGCGAGCGCATCCAGGTCCGAGTTCAGTGGCCGTCAGGCACGCGCGACGAGGTCGGCTGGGTCGACCGGAACGCCATCGAGAGCGCCGGAGAGAAGTGTCCCGGCGTATATGCCCGCAACTAGTCGGTGTCGCCCGTGCGCGCCTCGTGATCGTCGCTACGTTTTCAAAAAGGCCAGCAGGTCGGCATTGATGGTGTCGGCCTCGGTCGTGGGCATGCCGTGTGGAAAATTCTTGTAGGTTTTCAGAGTGCCATTCTTCAGCAGCTTGGCCGATAGCGGCGCCGAATCGGCATACGGCACGATCTGATCGTCATCGCCGTGCATCACGAGGACCGGCACGCTGATCTTCTTCAGGTCTTCGGTGAAATCCGTCTGGGAGAAGGCGACGATGCCGTCATAGTGGGCTTTGGCGCCTCCCATCATGCCCTGCCGCCACCAGTTCCAGATCACGGCCTGAGAGGGTTTTGCACCAGGCCGGTTGTATCCGTAGAACGGTCCGGCCGGCAGATCGTAATAGAACTGGGCTCGGCTGGCGGCGAGCTGCGCCTGAAGCCCGTCAAACACGTCCTTGGGCAGCCCGCCCGGATTGGCCGCCGTCTTGAGCATGATCGGCGGCACTGCGCTGATGATCACAGCCTTGGCCACGCGGCTCTCGCCGTGACGCGCCACGTAGTGCACGACTTCGCCGCCGCCGGTCGAGTGGCCGACATGCACCGCCCCCTTGAGGTCGAGATGTGCCGTCAGCGCCGCCAGGTCGTCGGCGTAATGATCCATGTCGTGGCCGTCGCTGGTCTGAGTGGAGCGGCCATGGCCGCGCCGATCGTGCGCGATGACACGATAGCCGTGCTCGAGGAAGAACAGCATCTGCGCGTCCCAGTCATCGGCCGACAGCGGCCAGCCGTGGCTGAACACGATGGGCTGACCCTTGCCCCAGTCCTTGTAGAAGATTTCAACGCCGTCTTTGGTAGTGATCGTGTTCATGTCTCGTTCCTTTGTTTTATCGCCATGACTGCTGCGAGGCCGGCATCCACAGCGCCAACGATAAGGTCGTGCCGCACCGCAATACATCACGAGATGCAGGCGTCTCGAACTACCACGCTGGCGGAGACACGTGCTCACACGATCGAGGTAGCAGCCCGCGCCGGACGCATCTTGACGCGCTGGCCTGTCGAAACCTAGACTCCCCGAAATTGATCGTGGCTTCCGCGTGAGACGCACATTCCCCCTCCAACGTGCCGTCTGTTCGGCAGGGTGCTGCGCGGCGGCGCTGCTGACGCTCGTCGGTCACATGCAGGGCCAGGAGCGATTCCGGGCCGGCGTGGATGCAGTCCGTGTCGACCTCCGCAACTGCTGAGTCGTACAGGTCGGGAGCCGAAGCGCGCGGGATACTCACCGAACATCTGGCTCGCACCGCCGGCCGCATCGTCGATCCGCTCTGGACGTACCTCCTCAGGCCGGACGATCACCTCCGCTCGACGCTCGACGCGCTCAGATCTGAAGTGTGGCGCTGATCTGCGCGGCACTGAAAACGGCACGCTGATAGCAGCCGACGCGACTCCCTCAAGAGTGGTATCCAGGGCTCGGCCGAAAGTCGTATCAGGAAGACCCCGTATTTCGGGATTCTTCAGGTCCCGAGATCTGCGACACTCCCTGCTCGTCGGTACTCTGCGACGAAAGGAACACCAGATGAACAGCGCACACCCGGTCAACATCGTTCTCGTTCATGGCGGTTTTGTGGACGGCTCGGGATGGGAGGCGGTCTACGCGGTCCTGAAGAAGGACGGCCATCACGTGAGCATCGTCCAGAATCCGACGACGTCGCTGGCCGACGACGTCGCGGTCACGCGACGCGTGCTGGCGAAGCAGGACGGCCCCACGATTCTTGTCGGCCACTCGTACGGCGGTGTGGTGATCACGGAAGCGGGCACCGATCCACGCGTGCAGGGGCTTGTCTACATCGCGGCGTTTGCTCCGGACGCCGGCGAGTCCGTGGCCTCGCTCATCAAAGATCCGCCGCCCGGTGCACCGGTCCCGCCGATTCTCCCCCCGCAGGAGGGCTATCTGTTCCTCGATCCGGCGAAGTTCCATGCATCCTTCGCGGCCGACGTGCCGGCTGACAAGGCCGCGTTCATGGCCGACGCGCAGGTGCCCTGGGGTGTTGCGGCGCTCAGTGGCACCGTCAGTACCGCCGGCGTGGAAAACCACGCCGAGTTGGTACCTCGTCGCCACCGAGGACCGCATGATCCCGCCTGCCGCCCAGCGCGCCATGGCCGCCCGTGCGGGTTCCACTGTTGTCGAGGTTGCGGGCAGTCACGCGATCTACGTGTCGCAGCCAACCGCGGTCGCCGGGCTGATCGTGACGGCCGCCCAGGGAGTCGGCGCGCTGGCGCGCTAGGATGGGTCAGCGTCGCCGTCAGATCCTCCTTGAGGCTGACGGCGGCGCCGTCGGCCCGGCCGAAGGCGCCCTCACTGGAAGCGGTACCGCCAGCAGCCGCCGTCGGCCTGGGCCTCGAAGCAGCAAGAAAGATTCTGGGATTCTTCCGAATCCGACTACACCGAGGTGTTGTCACGGCCGTGAGATACTGCGGGCCTCGAGCGAAGACGACTCGATGCCTGCGATCACTTCCGCCACCATCACCGCGTTCTATCTGTTCGACGTCGCCGAACAGATCGACTTGACAGCCCTGCGTGCGGCCATTGGCGGCGGTGCGATCAACGCCCGCCTGACGACCAAGTCCGCCGCGCCGTCGTACCTGCAATACTCGGCCCCGCCCGTCATCGTCGACGGCGACGCACTCGATATCACCGACGTCGACGGATTCAAGCTGCGCGTGAAGTTCTTCGACTACGGCGTGCTCTCGCTGGCGCTCTCGCGGCCGTTCTCGGGAGAGTGGGAGGCCCTGCTCGGCCTGAGCCAGATCTACGTCGAGAACGCGGAGCTCGAGCGCCACGCCGAGAAGATCGCCCGGCGCATCTCCGAACGCTTCGCTGCGGTGATGACGACCGGCAGGACGACCTTCCTCAGCGAGGACTACCTCGTCGTCGCGGTGACGCACTTCTCGACGCCTGCGACGGCCGACAGCCTCGTCGCCGAGCGCTCGGACGACATCGCCCGCCTCGTGCGCGGCGAGCGTCAGACGCTCAGCCGGCAGGAACGCGACGAAATCATGGGCAACCGGCTGTCGTACCTCGCCGATGATCTCGTTGTTCCGACGTGGAACGCCGCCTTCGTCTACGACACCGAACCTGGTGTGCAGGCGGCGCTCGAGATCTTCGAGTTCGCCAACTCGCAGCTCCTCGAGTTCCGCTACTACGACCAGCTGCTCGACGTCGAGCTCGGGCGCATCTACTCGACGCTGCAGAAGCCGCAGCGGTTTTCGTATCTGGCGGGACGCGGCTACCTCGCCGCGACGCAGCACCTGCACGCGCTCTTCATCGACGTCAACGAGATCACGGACCGCACCGAGAACGCGCTGAAGATGGTCGGCGACGTCTACTCCGCCCGGCTCTTCCACCTGACCGGGGCGCGCCTCGGCCTCGCGAGCTGGAAGGGGAGCGTCAAGGAGAAGCTCGAGACGCTCGACGACATCTACCGCTTCGCTGTCGAACAGATCGCCATCTCGAGAGGCCACCTCCTCGAGCTTACCGTCGTCCTCATCCTCGTGCTCGAGCTGGTGCTGTTCTTCCTCGGCATCATGACGTAGGGGCTCGGCCGGCCGAGCGAGCACCGCTCGAAGCGCTCAACGCGCTGGGTGTCCGAAACATCGATCAGATTCGGGCCAGAATCCCTCTCGCGGTCGTGTTCCGAAGCGTGCCGAGGGCCTGGCAATAGACGGTCAGCTGACGCCTGTAGCGTTCGAGATCGGTGGAGAGCTCCCGGTCGGTCTTGAAGTCGACAACGGTCAGGCCAGTGAGATCCTCGAAGGCCAGGTCGATTGTTCCTTCGATGAGGGTGCCGTCGGGCGCCTTCCAGACGATCGGCAGTTCGCGGTCGCAGCGGCCGGCGCTTTCGGCCTGCCGGACGCGGTCGAAGAGCGGGTCCTTGAGCAGCGACGAGACGACTTCAACGGCGGCGTACACCTCCTCGTCCGCGTAGGGTTCGTGGCCGGCGGCTGGGAGGATACGTCCCTGGGCATGGGCAACGGCGGCGATGACGCGCTCGCTGGCGTCGAGCGGCACGGTCGCAAGGGTCGCGTGGACGAGCGAGCCGAAGCGCGGGCCAAACGGCCGCTCGGCCGTCCGTGAGAAGTCGATGACCTCGATCTCCGGTGCGGTCAGCGCGTTGTCCAGCGTCGGGTCGAACGCGCGATCGAGCGCGACGGATGTCGCCGTGCGGACTCGGAGGGAAGGCACGCGTGCCTTGGCCGTCGCCTCGTCGCGCCCGGTTCGCCACTGCTCGTACAGCGCCAGCCGCGCGGCGACCTTGGCCGGATCGCCGTCCTTCGAGATCAGATCGTCACGGCGCAGGCCGTAGCCAGAATCAGCGTCGAGCGCCAGGATGTGGGGGTCCCACCAGACGACTGAATACTGATCGGGGCTCGGGGCTCGGGGCTCGGGGCTCCGGCTCGTGGATTCGGGGCTCGGGGTCGGGCCGAAGCGGTAGCGCCCGGGCGCTACCGTCATCGGTCGCGCGGGATCGCCGTCAGGACGCGTGAGCACGGAGTCCCTCGAAGGAAAGGGCGGACAGCCTGGCGCAGGCCCGTGCGTCTGGCGCCCGAAGGCAGATGGATAGACCGCGGGCATCAGCGGGTCGAGCCACCCGCCTTCATACATCTCGTCGCCGATGGTCGGCACGACCAGCACATCACGCGCGCGCGTCGCGGCGACGTAGGCGAGGCGTTGTCCTTCCGCCCTGTCGCGCTCGGCCTCTTCATAGCCGTGCAGCAGCAGATCGCTCGGCGCCCAGCCGCCGAGCTTCAGCGCGCACAGGCTTCCCGTCGGATCGATCCACCGGCCCGCGTCCGGGCGCGAGAGCTTGCACGTCAGGTCAGCGAGGATGACGATGGGGAACTCGAGGCCCTTGGCCTTGTGCACGGTCATCATACGCACGCCGTCGCTGTCCTCTTCGAGGATCGGCGCCTCGGAGGCCTGAGCCGTGTCCGCGGCGACGCGCAGCTCTTCGACGAAGCCACGAAACGAGATCCCGCCGCCCATCTCGTACTGTCGCGCGAGCTCGGCGATGTGCAGGACGTTGGCGAGCGCCTGCTCGCCGCCGGTCCTGAGCGCGAAGCCGACGTGCGCCCGCGTCGCGGCGAGTAGCTCCTGCAGTGTTCCCGAGACGCCGCCCGAGGTCCGCTCGCAACTAACCTCGCCTTCGGCACCGCTCACCGAGCCAGCACTCCCGACTCCCGAGCCCCGAGCCCCGAGCCCCGGACTCTGCACGTAGTTGCGATGCCTGTGCAGCCGCTGCAACAGCCACAGCGCTTCCGCAATCGGCCGGAGATGCGCAATCTCCGCTGGCGTGTTCTCGTGGAAGACCTGCGGCACGCGGAACGGATGGAAAATCCCGCGGGAGAACCGGTCTTCCGTGCGGCGCCCGAAGTGATGCGCCCACTCGAGCAGCTCCTCATCACCAATCGCGAAGAACGGGCCGCGCAGCGTCGCAAACACCGACAGCTCATCGTCCGGCCACTCGATCGCGGTGAGGGCGGCGCGCAGCGCCTCGACTTCCTCGCGCTCGTGGAACGCGCGCCCGCCGACGAGGACGTGTGGGATGCCGCGGGCTTCGAGCGCCTCGACGTACGGACGCGTGACGTCGGACTCCCAGCTCACGAAGCGCCGGAAGAGCAGGCAGATGTGCTTGGGAGAAACCCTGACCGGCGCGGCCCCGCTTCGCTCGGTCACCTGCCAGTTACTCTTGTTGACGATCCAGTCGACGAAGGCCCCGACCGCGCCAGGCAGCGACTGTTCGATTGCCCGGCCGGTCACGTAGCGGCGCGCGTACGGCTCGGGCACGGGGAGCGCGACGATTGACGGCTGTCCGTCGAGCCCTGACCGATCGCGGGCGAGCGGGACGTAGCCGGCCTGCAGCGTGAGGTCGTCGCCTGTCATCACCGGCGCAAACGCATTGTTCACGAACGACTGAATCTCGGGGACGCTGCGAAAGCTCGTCGTCAAATGCAGGAGCGTCGCGCCCCAGTCCTGGACGCGCCTGCAGACCTCGCGATAGATCGCCACATCGGCGCGGCGGAAGCGATAAATCGACTGCTTGGGATCGCCGACCAGGAAGAGCCGGCCGGGCAGCGGCCGCGCCTTGCGCCAGTCGGTCTCGCTCGGGTCGTCGGCCGCGAGGAGCAGGAGAATCTCCGCCTGCAACGGATCGGTGTCCTGGAACTCGTCGACGAAGATGCGCTTGAAGCGATCCTGAAAGCCTTCGCGCACGCCGCGGTTGTCCCGCACCAGGTTTCGAGCGACGAGCAGCAGGTCCAGGAAATCGAGCGCGCCGTCCTTCGCCTTCATCTGGCCGTAGCGATCCAGCGCGCCGCGCAATTCCCGCTGCAGGAGCGCGGCGAGGTCGGCGTCCGCATCCATACGGAACTGATCGAGGCGCGCGCGCAGGTCGGTGATGCCGCCCGACACGCGGTCGCGCGCCACGCCTTGACCGTAGGATGCGCCTCGTCCTTGCTTGAGGTTGGCGAGCGCGCGGTCGCGCGAGAGGTCCACGAGCCCGGCTTCCCACCCGTCGTAGTCGACTGCGCCGCCGTCGCCGAACGCCTGCTGCAGCCCGATCTCGTCGCTCAGCCGGCGAATGGGGTCCGTGCCGTAGAAGAGCGGGTCGTTCGTCGACGACGGGTTGCGCGTGAGCTCCGCGACGTCGTGCAGCAGCGTGACCAGCGACACGATCTCGGCTTCCCGATCGAAGGCGTTCCGCGTCCACGGCGTGGTGAAATCGCGCCACTGCGCCAGATCCCAGGCGGCCTTGCGCAGGCGATCCACCGGCCCGTCTTCTCCGCCGAACGCCGATCGGCGCAGCGCCCGGCGCACGCCGTCGGGCGGGTCCGCGAGGACCTCCTGCAGCCAGCGCCCGAATGCTTCATCGAACAGCCGCGCCGAGGCCGGTTCGGTCAGCACTTCGAAGAGCGGATCGACGCCGGCTTCGACGGGCCGTTCGCGCAGCAGATCGGCGCAGAACGCGTGAATCGTGCCGACGTGGGCCTGTTCGAGCTGGGTGAGCGCAGCGTCCAGCCTGGCGCGCTCTGCCTCGTCGTGTCCCGCGGCGACGCGCGCGCTGTCGAGCCGTTCGCGCAGGCGGAGCTTGAGCTCGCCCGCGGCCTTCTCCGTGAAGGTGACGGCGACGATCCCGCCGACGTCCGCCTTGCCCTCGGCGATGATCCGCACGATTCGGCCGACCAGCGCGGTCGTCTTGCCGGTGCCCGCCGCGGCTTCGACGATGAGCGTCGTGTCGAGGGCAGTGGCGATGAGCTCGCGCGCCTCGGGGTCGGTCAACATGACGGGTCCACCAGGATGCTGACAAGAGTGCCAGGGGGCCTTGGTGCCAGAGTCCCTGGAGACGCGGTTCTTCGATGTCGCGCGGCATTCCTTGAATGATGCTGCGGCGCAGCGATGTTCGGCCGCCACCGAGGACCCTGGCACTTGGGCACTCTAGCACCCTGTTTTACCGTCATGGCCTCCCTCGCAGCGCCGTGAGGTCGCCCAGCGGATCGGCGGCC
Source organism: uncultured Acidobacteriota bacterium (assembly GCA_963776315.1). Classification (GTDB taxonomy): domain Bacteria; phylum Acidobacteriota; class Vicinamibacteria; order Vicinamibacterales; family 2-12-FULL-66-21; genus DATBJJ01. The sequence continues at coordinate 586,713 of CAVZMJ010000009.1, read as the reverse complement.
TTCCGTGCAACGTGTCGAGGCTCGTCGGGTCCGCAGATCGGTCGGAAGTCGCACCACGTGCATGCGCGCTCGGCCGGCGCCGCTGGCAGGAAGCCGAGCTCGATGGCGCGGTCGATAATCTCGAGCGCCTCGAGCCCGGCGCGGCGGTTGGCTTCCGAGAGCGGGACCGGATGCTCGGCAAATCCTCCGGCAGTCGTCGCGTAGAAGAGCCGGCCTTCCCTGACCGGGCGCTCCAGAATCTTCTCGATCGCCAGCCCGTAGATCACCGGCTGCAGCGTCCCGCCGCCGCCGATCACGGTCCTCGGCGTCGTCCGGTTCCGCCCCGTCTTGTGATCGGTGATGCGCAGCTCCGCCGATCCCTGCTTCGTCTCGATCATGTCCACCGACCCGCGCAGGATGAACCGATCGTCGATCCGCACCGGATCGCGCTGGCTGCGCTCGTCGCGTCCCTCGTCCACGAGTCCGAAGCTGTATTCGAAATACTCCGGCGTCCACGGCGCAGACTCGGGCAGCTTGCGGATCCACACGCGCAAATCGCGGCCAATCGCCGCGATCTCGTCGCGCCAGACCCGGTCGATAGCCGGCGCGAGCCGTTCTTTGTACGCCCCGGCAGTGGTCTCGAGCGCCGCCGCGAGTCTCTGCAGCGCGTGTGGAACGTCGTCGAGCGTCAACGGCAGGCGCTTGTCTGCGTGAAGAGCGCGCAGCACGCGCGCCTGCACTTCGTGGAAGAGCGACCCGCGCATGAGCGGATCGAGACGCTGCAACGGCTCGGGCGGCTCGTGTGGCGCGAAGCGATAGATCGCCGACAGCACGAACTGATACGGGCAGGTCGCGAACTTCTGGAGCGCGGAGACCGAATACGGACGCGCACCCAGCCGCTGCGTGTCGAGCATCGGCTTGATGGCCGGTGTCACGCGCACCAATCCGTCCTGGGCCAGCCACCGTGATCTCGCCCGGACCCAGCGCCTCGTCACCGACCGGCGGAGCGCCGGGTTCAGGCCGAGGAGGTAATGCGCGTGGCCGCGAACGGCCGCGCGATCTGGCGCGTCGATGAGCAGCCGCAGCGTCGCGAGATCGTGCTCGACCTCGTCGATGGCCTCCTCGGGACGAGCCGGCGCCGGCCAGTCGAGCTTCGCGCCGCCTGCCGCGGCCGCCTCGCGCTGCAGCTCCTCGTGGTGCGGAATCTTGCCGACGATGGCGCGGATGACGTCGAGGACGTAGAACGAGGGCACGCGCGGGCGGGCGCCGCCGACGTCGAGGCGTGGGTACGAGAGCCACAGCCGATCGGTCGCGGCACCGACCGCGAGACGGAGGAGAAGTCGTTCGGTCTTGGCGCGATCTTCCAGGACGGCGAGGTGCGTGCCGACACTCGCAGCGAGCGGCGCGCGCATGTCCGTGTCGAGGAGGAGCGGGTCCTCTCGGAGCTTCTGTGGAAAGAGCCGCTCGGCCAGTCCCGGCACGAACACGACCTTGAACGCACGTCCGCGCGCCTGGTGAGGACTGCCGACGAAGACGCGCCCGTAACGGTCGGCCGGCGGCTGCTCGTCGAATGTGCGCAGGCGTTCGGCCAGCACGTCGCGCGCTTCCTCGAGCGCGACCGGGCCGATGGCGCTCATCGCGCGCAGCTCGCCGAGCACGCGCAGCACCCGCGCCGGGCGGCGCAGCACTCGCGGGGCCAGATCGCCAAACCGCTCGAGCCACTCACCCCAGGTCGCCTGCGAGGGCCAGGACGCGAGCGTCTCGACGATCGGCATGGCGAAGTTCGCGAGGTGGGCCAGATTCTGACGGTCGCGCTCGAGGCCGCCCAGCTTCGGCGATTCCGGGTCCTCGCGCAGGCGTTCCTCCCGGATTTGCGCCTCGTAGCCTTCGCGCAGTCCGCGCAGCCGCCTGCGCCAGCGTTCGGGATCGCCGCCAACCACTGACGCCTCTACGATCAATCGCTCCCATTTCCACGGCGCGCGCAGCCCGCCCTCGACGATGGCGGACAGGTCGTCGGCACTACTCGTGTCGCGAAATCGGGTATTGGCGACGACTCCGTCAGCATTTTCCAGCGCTCGCGGGGTCCCACCCCCGCTCGCACTCGCTCGGCGACTTCCGCCTTCGCTGAAGCTTCGGCGGACCGCCGTAGCCTTGGCGGAGGCTGGTCGCGCCTCGCTCGGGCCGCGGGCGCTCGCCGGTGTCAGCTCCCCTTCGTCGGTGAACTCGCCTGCGTTCGGCGATATGCCCACGAAACCAGCGATAACGTCATCAGCGGGTGGCAGGACTTCGGTGTCGACCGCCACGCTCTCGGGGACCTGCGCGAGCGAGAGGTACTCGGCGAAGCGGACCGCCGATAGACGCTCGACAGCACAGCTGAGAATCGCGAGGAACGCCCGGCCCGACGGGTGTGGCCGGCGCGCGCCGCGATCGAACCACGCGTTGATGCCGGCTCGTTCGAAGGCGTTCTCGACCAGGCCGAGGTACTCGCGCGGCGACCGGAGGAAGACGGCGATCTCGTCGAAGCGCACGCCTCCCCGGACCTCCTCGAGAATGCGACGCGCGATCTCCACGCACTCGCGCCCTTCGCCGGGGGCCGAGAAGAGCTTGACATCTCCGAGCGGCTGACGGGCGGGCGGCTGGCGGCCGGCGAAAAGGGATCGGCGTAGCGCGGCGAGATCCGAGTCGCCGGACGGCACGAGTGTCTCGACCGGGACACCAAGCGTCTTGAGATTGTCGAGCGTCGCGAGGTCGCCGAACGGGACGGTAATCAGCGTCTCCGGCGCCGCCGCGATCAGGTGTCTGGCCAACGCGAATTCGACCGACGATTCCATCGGGACGTCGAGCAGGAGGAGGGGGAGTCGGGACAGCGCCCCCACGCCCTCGCAGGCGGCAGAGAAAAGCGCCGCGCGGCCGGTGGCCGACGCGGCTGCGAACTGTTCCTCGAAGCCCCGCAGAAGACGCGCAAGGTCATGGCCCCCGAGCGGGAGATCGTCCAACGCGGCCGGTTCCACGCCCGCCATCGCCAGATCCTGGAGCGTGCGCGCGAGGGCGCGCGGGAATCCAGGTGTGCCGGCAACGGCGCCGAAATAGGTGAGGGCTTCGTCCTGCTGGGCGTCGAACGTCGCGCGCGCGGCCACGGCCTCTGAGCCGATCAGCGTGGCCGGGGCCATGCCGCGGGCGGCCAGGACCGGCGCCGCGAGGCGCGCGGCCAGCTGCGCGAAGCTGAACCGGTGCAGGCCGGCCGTCGCCCCGCGGGATCGCGCAACCGCGCGGGCGATCTCGTCGGCCGCGCCGCGCGACGCCGAGACGATGAGCGCGCCGCGATCGGCGCGCGCCGCAAGCCAGCGCTCCGCCTCGCGGAGGCGCGCGAACGCCTCGGAGCTTTCAATGATGTGGCGAGAACCAGCGGAAGGCATCGACACCACCTCCCCCGGACGCCGTGCCGGGTCACCGTGACGGCCGCGCCACGCGGCCGTAAGTCGAACGGTACTTCTTTTGGCGGGCCGGTTCAACCCCGGCAATCCATGGTGGGTCAGTTTGAAATGAGGAGCGTCACCAGAATGGCAAGGCCAGTCGGCACCGTCAGCGCAACTACAATCCAGAACCAACTCATGCGCGTAGCTGCTGAATCGAGGATCGTCTCAGGCGAGTAGGCCGACAACTCCCCCAACCGACCACACGTGACCCGTGACGCCAGCCTCCATCGCCGGGGTCACGCTGAGTAGAAGGTACCTCATAAACGGAGACCCTTCACGAAGGCGGAAGCCGCGAAGCTCGCGAAGGATTCACTGGTGAGAGTCTTTCTTCGTGAGCTTTCTGGTCTTCGCGATCATCGCGATGGGTCGTCGACCGTGTTTATGAAATGGCTTGCAATTTCCTGGCTGCGGTTCAATCCGTGGCTTCGGCCATCGCCTGGATGCGGGCGCGCTCGGCCTTGGAGCCGGCGATAGCGAGCTCCAGGGCTTCATCAGAGAGGGTCGTCATGTCGGCCGCGGCGCTCTTCGCGTCGGCGTGCTCGACGGCGCGCGACACGACCTCGGCGTTCGTCGCCCCGCCCTTCTTGCCGAGAAACGGCTTGACGATCAGGTAGAGGACGTCGCGCAGCGGCATGAAGCGCACGAACCTTCGCAACAGCCGGAAGGTCTGGATCGGATATCGCGTGAACTTGTAGATGATGAGCTTCCGCATTTCTTCCGAACGGATGCGGTGGACCTCTTCACCCGGCAGGCACGTGGGATCGATCGACGTGCACTTGAAGTACTTGTACCAGTCGGCGGCGTCGTTGACGAGCCCGCGCTTCACATACTCCTGCCAGAGCGGCGTGCCCCGATAGACGCAGAGGCGATTGAAGCCGAAGCTGTCGACACGGATCTTCGATGCGAATTTGAACGTCGCCCGCAGGTCTTCCTCGGTCTCGTCGGGGATGCCGACGACGAAGAAACCGTGGACGATCTCGATGCCGGCGGCCTTGGCGTTGCTGACCGCCGACTCGATCTCGGCGAGCGTCTGTTCCTTCTTGAGGCGGTCGAGGATCTTCTGGCTGCCGCTTTCGATGCCGAACATCACCGTGCGGCACCCCGACTTCGCGAGCTTCGGGAAGAGGTGCTGGGCGACCGAGTCGACGCGCCCCTCGAGCCCATATTTGATGGGATTCTTCGCGGCAATGAGGCCGTCGCAGATCGCCTCGATGCGTTTGGGCTGGAGCAGGAAGTGATCGTCGACGAAATACACCGACCCGTAGCCGTCTTTGCGGAGCTGTTCGAATTCCGCCACGACATGGGCAGGAGTGCGCGCGCGCCACTTGCCCTCGTTGAAGATGGGGATGTCGCAAAAGACGCAGGGCCACGGACAGCCGCGCGACGTCTGCATTGTCGTGAAGCGGTCGAGCGAGAGGACCGCCGGGACGTCGAGCGGCATCGACTCGACGAAATCGAGCGGCAGGCTCTCGCGGTCCGGGAACGGCCACTGGTCGAGATCGCGCGGTAACGCCCGGTTCGGGTTGTTCCGAAGCGTGCCGTCCTTCTCCTGCCACGTCACGCCCGTCACCGTATCGGGATCGTTCAGACGCTCGAGCAGGTCGACGATCAGCTGTTCGCCGTCGCCGCGGCAGACGAAGTCGACTTCCTTGCACTGCGCCTTCACGAGCTGTGCGTTGAGCGTCGCGAAGACGCCGCCGAACGCGAGCTTGACGTTGGCATCGGCGGCACGAAGCTGCCGGGCGAGCATCTTGGCGTAGGGATAGCTCGTCGTCGACAGGAAGCTCATGCCGACGAGGTCGGGCTTCTGCCGCCGCATCTCGTCGACGATGACTTCGTTGGGCGTCTCGGGATTGGCCTGATCGAACATCGTGACTTCGTGGCCGGCGCGCTTGAGCACCGACGAGAGCGACATGATGCCGATTGGCGGGAAGCCCATCACCTGCAGGCGGCCGTTCGGGGCCCGTTTCTGGCGCGGGATGGCATAGAACTGCGGGTCGCGCACGTGGACGAGGAAGGCTCGCATTGACTCTGGCATTCTACTCCCATAGTTCAGGTTCAGGGTTCAGGGTTCAGTTCACGGTTCGGGGTTCAAGGTTCAGCGTTCACGGTTCACAATCCCAGCCGGTGGGGGCTTTGCCTTTGCAGGAGTCGAGGTATCGGAGGAGGCCAGTTGTCGCTTTCGTAGCTCGAACCTGAAGTTCAAAGAGTTTCCTGCAGTCTTCCTCGCTGAAGTATTTCTTCTTGCGCGCATCCTCTATGTGGTTGCGCGTTTCGAGAAGTGACGCTCGAGCGATTCGCGTGAAATGCGCGAACTCTCGGGGTTTGAATCGGCCGAAGCCCTCAGCGATATTGGCCGGCGACGAGCTCGAAGACCTGCGGATCTGGTCCCGGAACTTGATGTTCCTTGAAGCCGGTCCCTCTTCAGTCAGGCCGAAGATCGCGTCCCGGAGTTCTCTCGAAAACTGGTAGGCGTCCAGATCATCGGAACTTGTGGACTGCGGTCATGTAGCAAGCAAGAGCATTCGGAATGCCATCGTGGTTTTGCTCAGAACTCTGCCCGGCTGGCCCTCGAATGTCGCAAAATCTGCAACGCCACGAGTCAAGCGAGTTAGCAATAGCTGCCACCAACCTGCAAATTCTGAACCCCGAACCCTGAACCTTGAACCCGAACCGTGAACCGTGAACCGTGAACCCTGAACCTGGTCTATCCTTGAGTCCATGACTCGACGAGAAATGCTTGCCGGAACAGCTTCGACCTTGGCCTGGCTGTCGATGGCGCGGGTCGAGGCTCAGTCCCCGATGCTCAAGAACATGGGCGGCGAGCCTCCTGGTTTCGGTCACCGGTCGCGCGCCGGCGGATTCGATATCCTCGAGCACTGCCACGGTCTCGGTCTCGGCGCCGTGCGGATGAATCTGCCTTCCTCGGATCTCGAGGCCGTTCGTCAGCTCCGCAAGAAGCTCGAGAGCTACGGGATGCGGGTCATCATCAGCCTGGCGCCGCCGAAAGAAGCGGGCGCGCTGCCGCAGTACGAGGCTGGGGTGCGGGCGGTCAGCGAGCTCGGCGCCGTGACCACGCATGCATCCTTTACCGCCAGGCGCTACGAGGAGTTCGATACCTTCGAGGCGTTCAAGGCGAGCTTCGAACGCCATCAGCGCTCGGTCGAACTGGCCGAGCCGGTGCTGCGCAAGTACAAAGTGAAGCTCGCGATCGAGAATCACAAGGGCTGGCGCGCGGCGGAGCACGTGGCGTGGATCAAGCGGCTCGGGAGCGAGTGGGTCGGCGCCTGCTACGACTTCGGCAACAACATGGCGCTCTGCGAAGATCCGGCCGAGACGCTGCGCCTCCTGGCGCCGGTCACCATCTACGTCAGCTTCAAGGACATGGCCGTGGCGCCCTACGACGAAGGATTCCTCCTGTCGGAGATGGCGCTCGGCGAGGGGATGCTCGACATCCCCGGCATGGTGAGGGTGCTCCAGCAGAAAGACCCGAACATGATCTTTGCGCTCGAGATGATCACGCGCGACCCGCTGAAGATTCCCGTCTTGACGAAGAAGTATTGGGCGACATTCGACGATACGTATAGCCCGCTCCCGGGGCGCGACCTGGCGCGGATCCTCGACATCGTCCGCACCACGCCGCCGAAGACGCCGCTGACAAAGACGACGGGGCTCAGCCCGGCGGATGGGCTGAAGCTCGAAGACGATCTGATCAACCGGTCGATCGCCTACGCGCGGAAGAACCTCGCGCTCTGAGCCGGTCGCGTCGGACGCGAAGGCGATCTCTATCGCCGGCGACCGGTCCGGTACTCGCTGATGATGGTGAGGTATTCGCGATCGGTGCTGGTCACGCTCGCGCTCAGGTTGGCAAGCACTCGCCTCGCGAGCCGGCGCTCGGCCGAGTCCTCGGACTTCTTCGCGCCCTCGGAGAGCTCCCACCATCGCTGCCGAAGGTCCAGCAGGGCGCGCGCGTGTGTGTCGTCGGAATCCAGACGGCTCTCGAGTGTCCTGACGTCGTCCAGCATCCGCTGCTCGCGGTCGTCTTCCTCGATATCCCTCTTCAGGGCCTCGCGCACCTTCTTGTCCCGACCGAGCGCAGTGGCTTGCGCCGCCGCTGACGAGACATCTCTCAACCCCTCGAAGTCTGCCACGAGCGCCTGCAAGGCCAGATAGCGCGCCTTGTCGACGCTGACTGCGGCGATGCTCTCCACGCGCTTCGTGAAGATTCGATCAACTTCCCCCTCGTCCCGCGGCCTGAGGCCGGCCTTCATGGCCTGCAGCTCCAACCACTCCACCGCCTCGATCGCGAGGTCACTCGACAACCACAGATGTCCGCCCTCGAAGATCGCGAGACGATGCGGAGTGGTCAGCGCGCGATCGAGCAGCCGCATCTCGAGATGGTTGAAATCCTCGCTGCCAGCGGTGCCGAAGAGCACGAACGGCAGGGTCTTGCGCGGTCTGGCGTCCGGATATCCGGCGCTCGACGCAATCACGCCGGCGATGCCTCGCGACCCGAGCGCGAGAGACAGGGCGACGCGCGCGCCGCCTGACATGCCGGCGGCATAGACGCGCCGTGGGTCGATATTGAACCGCGCCCCCACGTCCATCGTCAGCGCCCTCACGGTCGCGGCCGTATCGGGTGAGCCGTTACGCGAGTTGTTCGAGCCGGCGACGATATACCCGTATTGCTCGGCGGCGGCCTGGTATCGGTCGACCGGATTGCGTCCCCGCCCGCCGGGATCGAACGCGAAGATTACGGGCCATGCGCGATCGGCTGTGTAGCCGCGGGGAAGGTAGATGGCGTAGCTTTGCGAGGGATCCGCCTCGCACTTGACCTCAGCTATGACGACGCCGACAGGCAAGGCGGCGCCGTTCGCTTGTGCACCTGCCATCACGACGAGGAGCGCAGCCAGAATCATCACCCTGCCCCATGCCATCCTACTTCGTGGCGGCCTTCCGCGGCAGCGTCTCGTCCGCATCGCCAGTGTGAGATAGCATTTCACTTCAAGATGAACGCCCTGACCAGCGCGGCCCTCATTGTGCTGCTCTTCCAGACGCCAAAGCCAGTGGTCCCGTTTACGACACCGCTGACGACTGCCGAGATGACGAACAAGCAGGCTGTCGTCGCGACGACGGCTGGCACGTTCGTCATCGACCTGCGGCCGGACCTGGCGCCCAATCACGTCGGCTACTTCATCAAGCTGGCAAGAGCGGGCGCGTACGACGGCACGATCTTTCACCGCGTGGTGCGGCTCGGCATCATTCAGGGTGGCGATCCCCTGTCGAAGGACGCCACCAAAACGAAGCTCTACGGCACCGGGGGGCTCGGTGTTCTCAAGGCTGAAATCAGCGGCGAGAAGAACACGCGCGGAGCGGTGTCGGCCGTGCTGCAGCCGGGCAAGCCCGACAGCGCCGGGTCACAGTTCTTCGTATCCGTCACCGACCAGCCGGCGCTCGACGGCAAGTACACGATCTTCGGCCGGGTGTCCGAAGGGATCGACGTCGTCCAGAAGATCTCCGAGGAGGCCGCCGACGAGCGCGGTGCGCCGGCCGTGCGCGTCGAGATTCGCGGTGTCACCATCCGCGACACGCCGCCGCCCGAACCGGAGCCCTTCGCGAACGAATCGCCAACGGACCTCGCGAAGCACCGCGCGATCCTCGAGACCTCCGCCGGGTCGATCACGGTTGAATTCTTCGCCGACAAGGCGCCGGAGCACGTTCGCAACTTCCTGCGACTGGCCTCGCTCGGCGTCTACGACGGCACCTCGTTCCATCGTGTCGTGCGCGGCTTCGTGATCCAGACCGGCGCGCTGACGTCGCGTGGGCCGCTCAGCGAGAAGCAGCAGAAGATGGTCCGATCCCTTCAGCCGGAGTTCAACGACACCAAGCATGTCAAAGGCGTCCTTTCCATGGCCCGCGGTGACGACCCTGCCAGTGCCATGACGTCGTTCTTCATCGTGACCGGGGATGCCCCGTCGCTCGACGGCAAGTACACGGTCTTTGGCCGCGTAGTCGACGGGATGGCGGTCGTCGACGCCATCGAGCAGACCCCCGTAAACGGGGAGGCCCCCGCTACGCGTATTGACCTCAAGTCGGTCCGAATCCTGAAGTAGCCGCCTGAAACTCGACCAGCCACCCGAACCGCAGCGCCCTCTGCGGCGTCAAAAAGCCGGGAGTGCATATGAAACGCTTGAGCGATATGAGCAGACTGACCGCCGCCCTGGTGACCGCGACGTTCCTCGTGGCCCTGCCAACCGTCGTTTCGAACCGCGGCCTCGACGACTGGCCACAGTGGCGCGGGCCGAAACGCGACGGCACGATCGGCCGAAACGGGGTTGTTGAAGGACTGGCCGGCAGGCGGCCCCCGGCTCGCCTGGCGGACGACCGGGGCCGGCGAGGGCTATTCGTCGTTCGCGACTTCAGAGGGGCGGCTGTTCACGCTCGGCGCTCGCGGCGGCACGGAGTATGTCATCGCCTTTGACGCGGCGAGCGGCAAGCGTCTCTGGGAAACCGCACACGGCACCCGGTTCAGCAACGATCGCGGCGACGGTCCCCGCGCCACGCCGACCATCGAAGGGGAGCGCGTCTACGCGTTCGGCGCCAGCGGCGACCTCAGCGTGCTCGATGCGGCGAGTGGCAAGGTCTACTGGACGGTCAACGTCCTGAAGCAGTACCGCGGATCGAACATCACGTGGGGCTTGAGCGAGTCTCCGCTCGTCCTCGAGGATCGGATTCTCGTCAATGCGGGCGGGACGATCGTCGCGCTCAAGAAGACCGACGGCAAGGCCATCTGGCAGACTCCGGGAGACGAGGCCGGCTACTCATCGGCCGTGCTGCATCAGGCCGGCCCGATCAATGAGGCCATCTTCTTCACCGGCACGCGCGTGCTCGCTGTCGACGTCAACACCGGCCGGCAATTATGGAGCTACAGCAAGGTCGCCAACCGCACCGCCAACATCGCGACGCCAATCGTGCGCGGGAATCGCGTGTTCGTGTCTTCGGACTACGGCACCGGCGCCGCGCTGCTCGAGCTGACGGCTTCGGGCAACGACGTCAACGCCCGCGAGGTGTACTTCACGCGCCAGATGAAGAACCACCACGCGACATCAATTCTGGTCGGCGAGCACCTCTACGGATTCGACAGCATGATTCTGACCGCGATGAAGTTCGACACCGGCGAGGTCGCCTGGCAGAACCGCAGCGTCGGGAAAGGTTCGCTGACCTTTGCCGACGATCGGCTGTATTTGTATAGCGAAGGTGGCGTTGTCGGGCTTGCCGAGGCATCTCCAACCGGCTATCGCGAGCACGGGCGCTTCGAGCTCAAGACAGGCCGGCTTCCGACCTGGAGCCACCCGGTCGTCTCGGGAGGCGTCCTTTTCCTGAGGGATCAGGACGTCATCTACGCCTACGACGTCCGAGCCAGGTGAATGGCGGGCGAGCACAACGGATCACCGCCCGATCCCCGGTCCCTACGACGAACTGTCGCCGGCTGCGCGCTTCTGCTCGCCCTCATGCTCCCCGTTCTTGATTCGTGGCGATCGGCGCAGCCGCATCTGCACTGGTGGCTCCGGCTGCGCAATGAGCACAAGATGCCGCCCGACGTCGTGCGTGACGCAGAATACCGTCAGCTCCTGGCTTATCTTCCCGTCGAAGGAACGGTGGGGTTGACGCACACGGGATCCGGTACGCCGATCCAGCGAGCCACGACGCACTACTGGCTCCAGGACCTCGCTCGCGCCCCGCCTGCTCGAGGAGTCGACGGACAAGGCCTTCGTGATTGTGTCGGGCACTCCGTCGACGGGCTCTCCTCTTCGCGACGACCCGGCCTTCGAGCTCGTGCGATCGTTCGACGACGAGCTGTCGGTGTACCGTCGCGTCGTCCGATGACCCCGCCAGCCGCACTGGTGATTCTTCCGGTGCTGGCATGCCTGGTACTCCTGGCGCGAGCTTTGGACGAGCCGAAGCCGGCGTCGTCAGGGTCGTCAAGACTGAATCGTGCCTGGCTGACTCAGCTGCCGCTTGCCGCGACGTTAGGCGTCGGTCTGTCCTCGGTCACCTGGTGGGCATGCCTGCAGGTTACCGCAGTGTCTCGGACGACGATGCTGGCGCTGGACGCCACGTTCTGGGGTGCGGCCATCGGGCTGGCCTTTCTCGGTACGCCCGGAGCGCACCGATTCCCCTCGATCAGACCGTGCAGCTGTGCCTGCTTCGCGAACGCTGACGTGGGCCGCAATCGCCGCGTTCGCGACGACGAGCGCACTGGCCGTGACGTCCTTTGCCGCGACCAGCCGCGTGTTCCCGCACGCATGGTGGGATGCGTGGGCGATCTGGAACATGCGCGCACGCTTTCTCTTCAGGACCGGGCCAGGGCAGTGGACCGACGCGTTCGCCGATCAGCTGTCGTACTCCCACCCGGACTATCCGCTGCTTCTGCCGCTCTCGGTTTCTCGCGCGTGGACCTACGTTGGTGAAGACACGGTCCTGGTCCCGATAATCATCGGCGCGATCTTCGCAGCCGCGACCGTCGCTGTCGCGGGGCTCTCTGTCGCACGCGCTCGAACCCCGACGCATGGATTCATCACCGCCACTGCCATACTCGCCTGCCCGGCATTCCTGAAGTGGGCGCCGTCTCAGTGCGCTGACATTCCTCTCGGCCTCTACATGCTCGTCACGTTCGTGATGATGTCGCAGGCCACGACGCCCGGCGCGAGCCGCCTCTGGTGGGTGCTGGCCGGAGTCTCGGCTGGCCTTGCCGCGTGGACGAAGAACGAGGGCAGCGTCTTCCTTCTGGTATTCATGACGCTGTCAACGGTGTGGACGCTCCGGAAGGACGGATGGGCGGGCCTGAGACACCTCGTGCCGCTCGCTGCGGGAGCGGCCGTCGGAGTTGCTGCGCTCGTGGCGCTCAAATGGCGGTTTGCGCCTCCCAACGGCATCATGCGCACGCTCGATTTCTCGACTGTCACGGCGCGAGCGAATCTCAATCGCGTCCGCTTCGTCGTCGAGTCCGTCGGACGCGAGATATGGCTGGGTGGGGCATCTGTCGTCGGTGTGCTGCCGATCCTCTGCGCCTATGTGGGGGTCGCAGGGATTCGCCGGCCCGCAGGAGTACCCGCGATTGCGGTTCTGACGATGTTGCTCCAGGTTGTCATCGACGCGACGGTGTACGTCGTGACGCCGTACGACTTGACATGGCACGTCAGCACGTCGGTAGATCGGGTGGTTGTTCAGGTATTTCCCACCGCCGTCTGGGGCCTGATGATGTTGTCGCGCGAGCACGGCGGGCCGGCCGGCCCATCCTGACGTCTCGGGAGGCAAGCTCTTCCCGACTCAACCGGGACTGTCCCCTGGGACATGCAAGGTTGGGTGTCCTCGGGTGATTCGAGCCATAATGGGGGGTGGCCTGGTGCCATGAAGAACAAAGAAGGGTAAACGGGAAGGGTTTTGGCAGATACACGACTGAAGATTGCGGTTTTCATCGACTTCGACAACATTGAGATCGGGGTCAAGAGCACGCTCGGGGTGCAGTTCGACATCGGGGTCGTCCTCGAGGCGCTCAAGGAACGGGGCGACGTCGTGTCCAAGATCGCCTATGGCGACTGGACGCGCGCCGGGGACTACAGCCGCTCGCTGACGCAGCACGCGACAAAGCTCGTCCAGCGCAACCTCACGCCGGGCGGCGACAAGAACGGCGCCGATATCAACCTGGCGCTCGATGCGCTCGAGATGGCGTTCACGCACAGCCACATCAACGCCTACGTGATCGTCGGCGGCGACAGCGACTTCATCAGCCTTGTCGAGAAGCTCAAGCAGTACGACAAGCAGATCTTCGTGGTCGGCGGGCGTGCCTTCACCAGCCTGGTGATGCAGCGCAACTGCCACGAGTTCATCGCCTACGAAAACCTCGTCAGCTCGCGGCGCTCCCAGGATCGCGGCCAGAAGAGCACTCCTTCGACGACGCAGCAAGCGCCGCTCGATCAGGTGTTGCCGCTCGTGCGTCGCGCGCTCAAGGTGCTGACCGATCGTGAGGTCACGCCGCAGCTCGGTCTCCTCAAGAGCACGCTGCTGCAGCTCGACTCCACGTTCTCGGAGCGCACGTATGGCGCGGGCAGCTTCCGCGATTTCGCGCAGAAGCTTGCCGCGGCAGGCCACGTCGTCCTGCGCGAAGCGGGCCGGAACGTCCTCGTCGAGTTGAGCGATGCCGTGCCGGTGAGTCTTTCGACAGGCGCAGGACAGGCTCCCTCGACGACCTCGGCCCCTTCGACGGGTTCATGGCAGGGCAGTGAGGCGCCGCCTCGTGAGGCACAGGCGTCAATCGAGCCCGTGGCTCGTGAAGCGGGCGTGCCGACCAACGGGACTGGTCGCGCGGCGGACGGCATCCGGGAGATCCGCCGTCTGTTTCAGAGCGCGCAGCGTCCCCCGCGCTGGCCGATGTACATCCGCCAGTTGAAGCAGTATCTCCGCGCCGTCGACGCGACGTTCGATGAGCGCAAGTACGGGTTCGAGACGCTCGGCGATCTGATGCGCGCCTGTCAGCGCGACGGGCTGCTGCGAATCGAACGTGATCGTCAGGGCGGAATGCGGATCTTCCCCGGCACGCTGACGCCGCCCGCCGGCGATGCCCAGGACGACGGTGACGTCAACGGCAACGTGGCCGAGCCGACGCAATCAGCCGAGTCGTTCGACCGTGACTGGGTCCCACCGCCGCAGACGTCCAGCGAGCCGGACGTCGTCGAAGGCGACGTCCTCCAGGAGCGTGAGGTTCCGCAGGTGCTCGATGCGGAGGAGGCGCCGGCGGCGCCCGACAAGGTGACCCGCCGTCGGCCGCGCGCGGCCAAGGCCGCCCGGCCCACCGGCGAGGCGCGTCCGGCGAAGAAGCCGGCTCAGGCCTCGGCGTCGCGGCACGAGCATGACGCGCCCACGAAGCCGCGCAAGCCGGCCGCGAGGCCTCGATCCACCCGCAGCCGAACGCGCACCGACGCTACGCACGAGTAGCACGTGATCCGGACGGCGCTCGAGTCAGTCGGGGCCGTCCTGTCCGTGAGTCTCACCTTCTTTCTCCCTCTTTCTTACCTTCTTTCTTACCTTCTTTCTCACGTTCGTCGAACCGGTCTGCGCCTGGCAGCCGCCGCCGGTGCAGCCGCCGGCCTGTTCGTCGCGTGCCGCGCTCGACGATCGGCTGGCTCGCTCGGCCGACGCGTACCGCACGCGCGACGCCGATCTGGGCCTCAGCCTGTTGCGGCAGGCCTTCGACCAGGCGACGGAAGATGGCTGCGTTCTCGAACGGGCTGAGGCGTTGCGCCGGCTGGCGCTGGCGGACTCCTTTGCCCTCAGGTACGACGAGGCCCGTCAGAAACTGGACGAGGCAGCCGCCGTGTTTCGCCAGTTCGGCGTCGCGCTCAGCGAGGCGCAATCGCTGACCCAGCTCGGGTACGCCTTCATCGGGAGCGGTCGTCAGCGCGAAGCGCAGGCGCCATTGCAGCGTGCGCTCGCCCTCGCGCGGCCGATCGGCAATCCCGAGCTGCAACGAGACATCTACGAGACCCTCGCATACGCCCTCGAACCGGGTCCAGACAAGGATCGCCTGCGAACCGAAGCGCTGGCGTTCGTGCGATCAACACCGGGCTCCCGCAGCGCCGAGTGCAACCTGCTGCACCAGTGGGGCGACGAACAGTTCGTGTCCGGGCGGTATGACGCCGCGTTTCGCACGATCACCGAGGCAGCAGCCTGCTTCGAGGAGGTCGGCGATTCGAGCCGCCTCGGACGCGCCTATGTGAGCCTCGGGCGGGTGTATCGGGCCCACGGCCGTCTCGACCTCGCGCTCGAGCAATACACGCACGCCCTCGAACTTCAGCAGACTGCAGGCGATCGGCTGGCGGCCGTACAGTCGCTCAACGCCATCGCGGTCACCTACGCCTACATGGGGCATCCGGAAGAGGCTCTTGCGCGGCTGAACGAGGCGCTCGATCTTGCGCGTGCCATCCGCTCGGATCGAAACGTCGAATTCCTGCGCGGCAACATCGCCGGGATCTATAACACCCTTGGCCGCTACCAGGAGGCGGCCGCCGCGCTCGAAGCGACGCTGGCGACACCGATCTCCGAGAACAGGATTCCGCGGCTCACGCAGCTGACGAACGCCTACGTCGGGCTGGGCCTCAAGACGCGCGCGCTTGCAACCGCCGAGCAGGCGGTTGCGCTGTCGAAGGGATTGCCGCCAGACGAGATGGCGATGGTGCTGGGGGCGCGCGCGTGGGCGCTCCAGGCGCTCGGCCGGTTCGAGGCGGCCACGACCGATCTGCAGGGCGCGCTTGCTGCCGTCGAAGACCTGAGGGTTCACACGGTCGCCGACGACTTCCTCAAGCGCGGATTCGGGCAGCGCTATCAGTGGGTGTTTGCGTCGAGCATCTCTCTCCTCCAGGCGCAGGGCCGGACCCGCGAGGCGATCGAAACCGCCGAGCGCGCCCGGGCGCGCGCGTTCCTCGATCTCCTGGCGAGCCGTCAGCGCGCCAGCGACCCTGCCGAAACGAGCCCCGGAGCCAGTCGCGTTGGCGCGTCGCCGGCGACGTTCTCCCAGATGGTTGCGGCGGCCGCGCGCCTTCGCTCGACGATCGTCGCCTTCTGGGTGAGTGACACCGAGACGTTCGTCTGGGTCGTGAACCCCGCAGGCCGGCTCGCGTCGGCGCGCATCCAAGTAACCACCGCCGAGCTCGTCTCGATGGTACGGGACGCGACCGGCAGCGGACAGGCCCCGGCCGGCCTCCTCGTGGGAGCTGGCCGCGGCGCGCGGCCCTGGCGCGCGCTCTATCGGCTGCTCCTCGGTCCGGTGCGCGCGCATCTGCCGTCGGCCCCCGGCAGCCGCCTCACGATCGTTCCGCACGGGCCGCTGTTCGGACTGCCGTTCGCCGCGCTCCGCGACGCGTCGGATCGATACCTCATCGAGCTCTACGACATCCACTACGTTCCCGCGGTCGGTGCGCTGTCGTACACGTCGATGATGTCGGAGACGAAGTCGAGCCTGTCACGCGTCGTTCGACCGTCGTCCGCGCTGCTCGTCGGCGACCCCAGCCCGGATGCCGCCCGCGACCAGGTCCTCGCGCTGCCGGCGCTGCCCTGGGCGGGACGTGAAGTCGCCAGCATCGCCCAGCTGCTGGGCGCCCGCGCGACGGTGCTGTCCGGCCCGGCTGCCACGGAGGCACGTGTGCGCGAGAGCCTCGCAGGCAAGTCGATCCTCCATTTCGCCACCCACGGAATCGTTCAGAACGAGGAGCGCCTGTCCTCGTATCTCGCGCTTGCCGGTGGGAACACGCCGTCTGGTCAATCTGGAGGGGCGCTCGAAGACGGCCGTCTGACCGCGACCGAAACCTACGACCTCGCGCTCGACGCCGATCTCATCGTGCTGAGCGGCTGTCGCACCGCGCTCGGACCCATCATGGGCGACGGCGTCATCGGGTTCACGCGCGGGTTCCTCGCCGCGGGCGCGTCGTCGGTCGTCGCGACCATGTGGGACGTTCCCGATCAAACAAGCTTTGAGGTGATGACGGGGTTCTACCGCGCCTGGGCCGGGGCCGGGGCAGCGAGCGGGGGAAGCCGGGCGGGGAAGAGTCGCGCGTTGCGGCAAGCGCAGTTGGCCGTGTTGCGCGCGCTGCGGGCCGGAAAGATTCAGGTCGGCGGCGTGACGCTCCCCGAGTCGCCTCGCCTCTGGGCGGGATACGTGCTAGTGGGGGAGCCGTAGGCGGGAGGGGGGATTCGGTTCAGGGTTCTTCAAGGTTCCCGGGTTCATGGTTCAGCGTTCATCGATAGGCCGACTCCGAAACCTGGCACCTTGAACCCTGAACCTTGAACCCTGAACCTCGAACCGTGAACCCTGAACCGTGAACCCTGAACCTATTTCCCCTCCCGCTTCAACTCTGCCAGCAACCGCGCCGCGTCGCCGTCAGGGCCGGCTTCCCGGTCGACGGCAATCTCGAGCTCCCGGGCGGCGGTCGTCAAGTCGCCGGCGCGGAGCGCGACCTTGGCGAGATAGAAATGCGCCTCGTCCGAGTAGGGACTCACGCTGGCGTCGGCACTGCGCTGGAGCGCGGCGCGCGCCCGCGCCACGTTGCCGCTCATGAGCTCCGCGATGCCGAGAAAGAAGTGGACGTGCGCCGCAGCCGGTGCGCGGTCGGCGAGCACCTGAAGACCGTCGGCTGCCTGCTGATGGCGGCCAGCCGAGTAGTGAGTCATCGCATCATTGAAGATCCGGCTGTTCGCCTCATCGAACATCCGGCTGTTCGAGTCTGATTCCTGGTCCGGTCCCGAACGTGTCGTGAGCGCCACGTACTGCGGCGGGACCACGGCCGCCCACCGTTCGAGCCTGCCTTGCGTGCCCGGTGGCGTGGCTGTCGCGGCCGGGACAGGTGCGGGCGCTGCCTGGAGCCCGAATCGCGGCAGTGGGCGGTGCGACCTGCGGCCCCGCGAGTGGTGCGTCGGCGGCGGTCGGCATCGCCGGGCTGCTGGCTGGCGCCGGCTGGCGCCAGAGCACGACGCTCACGCCCAGCCCGATGACGAGCGTCGCTGCCGCCGCCATCCATTGGAGCGGCAACCCTCGCCCCGATGGCCGGATCGCGCCGCCGGGTTTCTGTCCCGTCTCCGCCTCCGCCAGGTAGCTCCGCGCGTCCTCGAGGGCCTGCACGGTCCGGAAGCAGACATCGCAGGCGAAGAAGTGATCCTCGAAGCTCGTCCGCTCGGCGTCATCCATCGACGCGGCGACGTATCGCTCAGCGGCGTCCGATCCCATGTCGCATGGCGTCATGACAATCCCCTTGTTCACAGTAAGTGGCCGTCCGGGGCGTTCCGTGACTGGATCTCGAGGATCTCGAGGATTCGCTTGACCGCGCGTGACTTGCGGGTTCGGGCCACATCCGGGGAGACGCCGATTTTCCGGGCGATCTGGCCCGGCTTGAGGCCCTCGACGAGCGTCAGCAGCAGCACCTGCCGGTCCACCGGGCTCAAGGTCGACAGCGCACGGGCCATCAGCCGCCGCCGCTCCGGGCCGTCCCGGTCGTCTTCGACGGCGATGGCCGGCGCATTCTCATCGAGGGGTGATTCGGGATGTTTGAGGCTGCGACGCTTGTAGTTATTGATGACGTTGCGCGCGACGCCGGCGACGAAACCCTCGATCCGGTCGCGATCGCGGACTTGTCCCTTGCGCAACGCCTGAAGGACGGCCAGGAGCGTCTCCTGGGTCAGGTCCCCGGCCAGGTCGCGGTCACGGGTCCGCACGACCGCCATCGCGCGGACGCGCGGCGCGAAATGCTCGACGATCTCGCCTTCGGCATGCCGATCGCCGGCCGCCACACGGGCGACGAGCGACGCGAGGTCGATGGTGTCAGGCATGACGGGCGGCCAGTTGCGTCGGGGCGCGGAACCGCGCCTCAGACGTCCTCGGCAAAGGGCAGCGCTCGGCCGTCCGGCGGTTCGGTCGGGTTGACGAAGTTGTGCACGCTCACGCCGAGCAGGCGGACGGGACGCTGACCGGCTTCGGTCCGATCGAGCAGCGCGCACGCTCGGGCGGCAATCAGATCAGGATTTCGCGTGGCCGGCAGCTGGCTGTGGCTGCGCGTGATGGTCGTGAAGTCGGAGTACCTCACCTTGATGGTCACGGTTCGGCACAGTAGCAACTTCCGCTCCAGCCACGCCGCATCGTCGCGCGCCATCTCGTCGATGGCGGATCGAATCTCGCCGAGGCTGGTGAGGTCCTGCGAGAACGTGTTCTCGCTTCCGCAGGACTTCGCGGCGCGGTTCGGCACCACTGGACGATCATCGACGCCTGCCGCGAGCTGCCGGAGCCACTCCGTCTGGCTGCCTACGGCCTCGCGCAGCGCCGCCTCGTCTGCGGCTCGCACATCCACGAGGCGTTCGATTCCACGTTCGCGGAGGCGCCCCGCCGTGACGGGGCCGACGCCCCACAACGCATCGACCGGCAACTGCTGCAGGAAGTACTCAACGCGCTCCGGCGGGATGACGGTCAGTCCGTCCGGCTTCTTCCATGCCGAGGCGATCTTTGCCAGGAACTTGTTGGGCGCGACACCAGCCGAGGCGGTGAGGCCGATTGATTCGCGAATCTGGGCCTTGAGCCGCTGCGCCACCACGCGGCCCAGCGGTTCGCCCCACGCGTTCTCGGTCACATCGAGGTAGGCTTCGTCGAGCGACAACGGCTCGACGAGCGGCGTGACGGCCCGAAAGAGCTGGAAGACGGCCTGCGACGCGGACTTGTATCGCGCGAAGTCGGGTCGTACGACGACGAGCGACGGGCACAGCCTGACGGCGCGAGCCATGGGTATCGCCGAGCGCACCCCGAACGCGCGCGCCTCGTAGCTTGCCGCGGCGACAACTCCGCGCTGCGATGGATCGCCACCGACCGCAACCGGCTTGCCGCGCAGCGACGGGTTGTCGCGCTGCTCCACGGACGCGTAGAACGCGTCCATGTCGATGTGCAGGATTCTTCTGATCGCGTCAGCTCCCTGACTCCCTCACGCGTTCCAGTGCGGCGTCGCGCTGCAAGACTTCGCACGCATCGCGGTTTGTCCAGCCCTTGATTGTACTCGCGCTGCTCGGGGTTCGTACCGGCGCCCAGCTGGTCTCCCCACCGGCCCAGACCAGTGTCCGGTCATCTCACAAGTTCACCCGAATCACATGCAGTTCCCGTGCGGAAACGACAGTTACGTAGCGACCCAGACATCGCTCGCCGCGTGTTGTCGATCTCGCCGGAGGCAATGGTGTCTGTACAGCGATGACCCTCTCGTTCCCGACGGACACAGGGCTTGATTTCGAGATTCGACGATGGCATCGTCGTCGTCGAGGAGGTCGCAAGGAGGCTCTGGTGAACTACGGCGACCATCGCGGGGCATGTGTTTTGGTGAGAAAGAGGGAAGCTATGACGTCGCTCGAGTACTTCAACACGCCGGAGTCGCCTCTGCCAGCCGAGCTCGCGTTCGGGTCTCTGCAGGTTCAGGAGGCGCCATCGACGTCGCATCAGGCGGCAGTTGGCTCGTTCTTCGTGGCTCTCCGCGAGCACGTTCGCGCGCGGGCACTCGGAGACGTGTGGGTCGCGCCCCTCGATGTCGTCCTGGATGAGTCGAGGGCCCTCATTGTTCAGCCCGATCTTCTGTATGTGTCACAGAGCCGTTCGACGATCGTGCGAAAGCGTATTCATGGCGCGCCTGACCTCGTCGTGGAAGTGCTGTCGCCCCGGCCGCGCGTCGGCGACCTGGACCGGCGAATCGAATGGTTTGCCGAGTACGGCGTCGAGGAATGCTGGGTTTATCATCAACCGGCGCGACGTCTCGAGACCGTCACCTTCGCAGACGCCCGTGTGGGTCGTCGGCTGATGCTCGAGCTCGACGACCCGATTGCGTCTCGGTGCCTGCCTGACTTTTCACTGACGCTTCGCCAGATCCTCGAAGGCTGATAGGGCGGGTGTCGCTGGTTCAGCGATCGGCCCAGCGCGCCCACGGCACCAGCAGCCAGAGCGCAAGTCCCGACCACGCGAGCGTCCTGACATCGGGCGGAGGCGGGCCGAAGGCCGCGGCGAAGTAGGCAACGATCAGGAACGCGATCAGAAGCCAGAACGACACGCGCCGAGCTCCCGATGCCCCCGAGCGGAGGTAGATCGCGAGCCCCGCGGCGAAGAGCGTGAGCTCGACGGCGAGCGTGGCGGGGACCGAGTTCCACAAGCCCAGACCGACATACGGCCCGTGCGGAAGCACGGGCACATCCGGCCGGTGCGAAGCCGCGTCGAGCACCCAATGGCTGAGCACGGCGGCCGCGAGCAGCATGGCGACGCGACCCGCGCCGGCTCGTTCGTTTTGGCTTCTGACGAGCCACACGCCGGCGAAGAGCGCTGCCCAGACTGCGCCGCCCACAAGACTGTGCGTGATTGGATAGTCGTAGAAGTCGAGCGGCGTGAACGCCGTGATCCCCGGCGCGATCCGGACGTGCTCGAGCCCCAGGAGCAGCATCAGCGGCCATATGAGGTCGACGAGCTGCACCGCCACGAACCACGTCGCCAGCGACACACGCGGCGCGGCGCGCTTTGCGGCCAGGCCGAGCGCCATGTGGCCAAGGAACATCGACGCGAGTATAACAATGCGAGCGTTCGAGCCGAGTTGTCGTGGATGCGGGTTGGTTGCTCGAATCGGCAGCGCCTGCGGCCCGAGCGCGGCGCGAAGTTCCGCCTTCGCCAAGGCTACGGCGAGACCTCGCCGTAGCTCAAAGAGCGTAGGCGGGCGCCGCGCGAGAGCGAGCGGGGGTGGGGCCCCGCGAGCATTGAGAAAAGCAGACAAGAAGGGTCACTCTATGACTGATGCTCCCGCCGTTGAACGTCACGCAGGCCTGGCTTGGATCCGGGGCAGCGGCGTCTGCCGTCAGTGGAACGGCATCGAGTACAAGCTGGGGATGTCGGGCAAGAACGTCGGCGCCCACGCGCTGTCGATGAATGTCGCGGTCATTCCGCCGGGCGGCATCGCCGGCGCGCACATCCACGTCGATTTCGAGGTGATGCTCTACATCCTCGAGGGCCGCGTGCGCCACGACTACGGCGAAGGTCTGGTGCATCGGGTCGAGCACACCGCAGGGGACTTCATCTTCATCGAGCCCGGGGTGCCGCACGAGGTCTACAACCTCAGCGACTCCGCGCCAGTCGTCGCGGTCGTCGCCCGCTCGAGCGCCGATGAGTGGGACAATATCGTGCCGTATTCAGGAGCTCGACGCTAACGGCTCGCAACTCGCAGCTCGCGGCTGGCCGCTCGCGACTCGCAGATCTGCAGTGAGCAGCCAGACGCAAGCCGCGCAGTGCCCGTGACGACCACAATGGATCGACTACAACACCTGGTGGCGAGTCGCGCCGGCCTCGTGGCGTTGGCGATTGCGCTCGGACTGGCCAACACGCTGGCACTCTTCGGATGGGAGCCGATCACTCCGTCGAATACCGCCTGGGTGTTCGGGGACAATGCCACCTACTATGTCGGTTGGGCGTTGTATCGACACGACCCACACCTGAGCTTTCCGCTGGCGTGGACCGACCGCGTCGGCTATCCCGTGGGAACGTCGATTGCGTTGCTCGACGCCATTCCACTGGTGGCCGTGCTGCTTCGTCCCCTGGGACCCCTGCTTCCCGAACCCTTTCAGTATCTTGGCCTCTACTCCGCCCTGTGCTTTGTGCTGCAGGCGTACCTCGGTCTCAGCCTGTGCAGGCGGCTCTTTTCCCCCAACCCGACGTTCATCCTGCTCGGAGGCGCGTTCTTTCTGCTGTCCGCACCGCTCACCTGGCGGGCGTTCGGACACACGGCGCTTCTGAGCCACTGGCTCGTCCTCGCCGCGCTCGACAGTTACTTCCGCGATCCCGGTGAGAGGCCAGCTCGCTGGCTCGCGCGATTCTGGGTCGTACTGGCGCTTGCGGCGGCCATCACGCCGTATGTGGCGGCCTTGTGCTTCCTCCTGACACTGACCGGGATCGCGCGGTTGTTGCTGGAGCGCCGCTGCCGCTGGCAGTTCGCCGCGGTGCTGGGAGTGCTGAGCCTGGCCGTGCTCTACACGAGCCTGCTGTCGATTGGGGTCCTGGTTGCGCGGGATTCGTCCACGTACTGGGCGCCCGGTTACGGCCAATTCTCGCTGAACCTCAATTCGCCGATCAACCCGATGGACTACGGTTCCATCCTGTTGCCGGCGCTTCCCGTCATTGACCCCGGGCAGGTCGATGGTTACAACTACTTGGGCCTGGGCATTCTCGGTCTCCTTGTCCTGAACCTTGCTCGGCGGCCGAAAGTCGTGCTCTGGCTGGGAACCCCCCGTCTGCTTCCGCTCGTCGGCCTCACACTCGTCTGCACGGCGCTCGCAGCGTCGGCAACCGTTTCGCTGGGCGCGTCGACGCTGTTCGAAATCCAGGTGCCGACGGCGATCATGCCGCTCCTCAACGGCCTGCGCGCCTCTGGCCGGCTGTTCTGGCCGGCGTACTACTTGATCTTTACGGCCGCGCTCTCCTTGACTTTCTGGGTGTGGAAACCGCCGTATCGAGGCGTGATCCTCGCCATCGCGCTGGCGGTGCAAGCGGCCGATCTGGGACCGCTCAGGACCAAGGTTCGGGCCACGATCGATCAGCGGTTCGAGAGTGTACTAAGATCGCCGGCCTGGAACGACCTGGGCCGGAAATACGACAACCTCATTCTGATTCCAACCTTCCAGTGTGCCCCTTACACGGGGCCGGGCGGGTTCTATAGCTTCGTGACGTTCGGGAAGCTCGCCGCGGCCGAGCGCATGCGTACGAACAGCTACTACGCGGCTCGGTATAGCAAGCCCGAGTTGCTGGCCCACTGCGTCGACCTCCTCCGCACTCAGCTTTCCGGCACGCTCGATTCGCGCTCGGCATACGTCGTGACCGATGGCGTCAAGACCGTGCTGGAGCTCGCCGGGATGCGTTCCCATCGATGCGACCGGGCTGACGAATTCAATCTCTGCACTCCAGTCACGTCGCCGGGCGCCGCGCCGCCCACCGGCGCGCCCGCGGCACCTGCCTACGTCATGGGAGAGGTGCTCGACTTCAAGGAACACGGGAACGCCCGCAAGTACACGACGTTCGGTTGGGCCGCATCGCTCACCGACGGCACGTGGACCGAGGGTCCGATGGCACTGTTACGGCTGGGATTGGAACCGGTCGCGCATCCTGGACCACTGGTGCTGACCGTGGAGGCCGGAGCGTTTGTGGTTCCGCAACACCCTCGCCTGTACGTTGACGTTGTGGTCAATGGTCAGCCGGTCGATCAGTGGATCTTCCGCTACCCGTTTCGATCAGCTGCGCGCTGGGAGGCACGCATCCCGGCGGCGTTGGCGGCCGGCCGCCGCGATCTCAACGTCGAGTTTCGCTTCCGGAACCCGGAAGCACCGCTGTACCTGGGAGTCGGGCCATCGAGCAGGTTCCTGGGGCTCAACGTTGTTTCGGTGGTCCTTCGACCAGAATGATCGCCTGGGCGGTCGGGCCTACCAGCCGACGCGGCGAGGTGCCGTTTTCGCAGCGGCGCCGGGCCACATGCGCAACGTCAGGTCGTCGAGCTCTGCCTGCAGGCCGGCGGTCATCATGCTGAACGTGCAGTAGGCGCGGACGAGCGCGCGCTGCCCGGCGGTGTCGAGGAGGTAGTGCTTGCGTCGCCGGCCTCCGCGTTCAGCCGTTGGCGTGCCGACGTAGGACACGACCATCTTCTTGGCTTCGAGGCGGTCGAGCGTGACGTAGACCGCGGCGGCGGGCAGATCCCGGGCCGTGCGGGTCAGGATCTCGCGATGAATTGCGGCGCCGAACGCGCCGTTGCCGAGCCGGAGCAGCGCCAGGAGCACGAGCTGCTCGAACTCTCCCAGAATCGATCCGTAGGGAAACGGTTTCATATCGCTAACATTGTATACTGTATTCGATGGAAAATTTCGCGCCGTTTTCCGCGACAAACTGCCACTAGGTACAAGTTTGTAGGCCCGGCATCTTGCAGGTGTTGACAGCACCGACAATAATCAGAACCTTCAACAAGCGGCCACGAATCTCGTGCCTCTCCGCTTTATTTTCGTGTCATACGCAGGACGAAAGGATCTACTTCTATGGCTACGGCATCAGCTAGTGATCGCATCCCGAGCATCAGCAGCTGGACGCATGCAAAGTCTGGAGCGCGGAAGGCGAGCGAGGAGTTCGGCTCGCTGACATTCAACGACGAAGCGCAGCGCGTCCGTTTGCCCAAGGACGTGTACCGCGCGCTGCGGCGCGCGGTCGCCCAGGGCGAGCCGATCGAGCCGGCGGTGGCCGACATCGTCGCCAGCGCGCTCAAGGACTGGGCTGTCGAGCATGGCGCCACGCATTACACGCACTGGTTCCAGCCGCTCACCGGCATCACCGCCGAGAAGCACGACTCGTTCCTGTCGCCCACGGCCGACGGCCGGGCCGTCGCCGAGTTCGCCGGCAAGGAGCTCATCAAGGGCGAGCCGGACGCCTCGAGCTTTCCGTCGGGCGGCATGCGCTCAACCTTCGAGGCGCGCGGCTACACGGCGTGGGATCCGACGAGCCCGCCATGGCTCCTCGTCACCCCGGGCGGTACCACGCTCGTGATTCCCACGGCGTTCGTCAGCTGGACCGGTGAAGCGCTCGACAAAAAGACGCCGCTCCTGCGGTCGATGGAAGCGCTCTCGAAACAGGCCGTCCGTATCCTCAAGCTCTTCGGGTCGAAGGCACAGCGCGTCGTCACGACCTGCGGTCCCGAGCAGGAGTACTTCCTCATCGATCGCCAGTTCTACTTCTCGCGGCCCGACCTGATCAATGCCGGACGGACGCTCTTCGGCGCCAAGCCGCCGAAGGGCCAGGAGCTCGAGGATCAGTACTTCGGCGCGATCCCCGAGCGCGTCCTCTCCTTCATGATGGAGGTCGAGCGCGAGCTGTACAAGGTTGGCGTACCGGTCAAGACACGCCACAACGAAGTCGCGCCGAGCCAGTACGAAGTCGCGCCCATCTTCGAGAACGCGAACGTCGCCACCGATCATCAGATGATGACGATGGAGACGATGCGAAGGCTGGCGCCGAACTTCGGCCTCGCGTGCCTGCTCCACGAGAAGCCCTTCGCCGGCGTCAACGGCTCGGGCAAGCACCTCAACTGGAGCATGAGCGACGACCACGGCAACAACCTGCTCAACCCGGGCGACGCGCCGCACGAGAACGTGCAGTTCCTCGTCTTCTGCGGCGCCGTGCTCCGTGCCGTCAACAAGTTCCAGGGGCTGCTTCGCTACTCGATCGCCAGCGCCGGGAACGACCATCGCCTCGGTGCGAACGAAGCGCCGCCGGCGATCATCTCGATCTTCCTCGGCGATCAGCTGACCGACATCTTCGAGCAGATCGAGAAGGCGGGCAGCGCCAAGACGCACAAGTCGGGCGGCATCCTCGACACCGGGGTTGGCGTCCTTCCGAAGCTTCCGCGCGACGCCGGCGACCGCAATCGCACCAGCCCGTTCGCCTTCACCGGCAACAAGTTCGAGTTCCGCGCGGTCTCGGCGAACCAGAGCATCGCGATGCCCAACATCTCTCTCAACGTGGCCGTCGCCGAGTCGCTCGACTACTGTGCGACCGAGCTCGAGAAGAGCCTCAAGGCCGGCAAGAAACTGCAGCTGGCGGTCAAGGATCTGCTGACGAAGCTCATCAAGGAAAACAAGCAGATCATCTTCAACGGCAACAACTACGCGGACTCGTGGCAGAAAGAGGCGGCCAAGCGCGGGCTCCTCAACCACAAGACCTCGGTCGATGCCTTTGGCGAGGTCCTCAAGCCCGAGGTCGTCAAGGCCTTCGAGAAGTACGGCGTCCTCAACGCGCGTGAGCTGAAAGCGCGCTACGAGATCGCGCTCGAGCAGTACATCAAGACCATCAACATCGAGGGACAGCTGATGGTCCTCATGGGCAACCGCTACATCCTGCCGGCGGCCTACAAGTACCAGGGTCAAGTGGCCGGGAGCGTGTCAGCGGTCAAGGCGGCGGGCGGCGCCTCCAAGGAAGGGAAGAAGACGCTCGACCAGCTCGTTAAGCTGACCGACGAGTTCAAGCAGGAGACCGACAAGCTGCAGCAGCTGCTCGAGCACGAGGGCGACGGCGGCGCCGACAAGCACGCGAAGTTCTTCCGCGACAAGGTCGTCACGGCCATGGTCGCGCTTCGGGAAACCGGGGACGCGCTCGAGCAGATCGTCCCACACGGGATCTGGCCGTTGCCCACTTACCGGGAGATGCTGTTCATCAAATAACGCCGCTACCGCTGCGGGAAGCAGGGTCAGACCGGGGTCAAACCAGGGTCAGACCACTGTGGAACATGTCGAGGCGCCCGGATCCGTCCGGGCGCCTTTTTTTTGCGCTTCTGCTATCGTGTCGGCACCTTTCTCGTCCCAGCACACCTTCAAAGGAGCCAGCATGGTCATTCGTCACATCGGTGTCGGGTCGTTGGCCAGGATTCTCGCGGCCCTGTACGCCCTGTGGGGCTTCATCTTCGGCGTGATTCTGGCACTCATCGCGGTAGGCGGCGCAGGGCTCAGCGCGGCGAGCGACAGTCCCTTGCCCGGCTGGGCGGGAGGGCTCTTTGGCGTCGGTGCCGTGATCTTTCTCCCGATCTGCTACGGTCTGTTCGGCGCCATAGGCGGGGCGATTACGGCGGTGATGTACAACTTCATCGCCGGAATGGTCGGCGGGCTGAGCGTCGAGACAGAGTAGGGTGCGTCGCGCGTTCCTGACCGCGCGCTGGGAGGATCTCGTCATCCTCAATCTCGAGGTCCCTCCGGCCGCGTTGGCGCCGCTCGTCCCGCAGGGGACAGAGCTCGACCTCTGGGACGGGCACGCCCTCGTCAGCCTTGTCGGATTTCTCTTTGACGTGGATCGCGGGTCTTCTCCAAGGGACGCGGATTGCGCGGATCGATGACTCACGAGACGCGGATCTCGGATCACGAGCTCACGGGACGCGGATTTGCGGGATCGCCGACCTCACGGGACGCGGATTGCGCGGATCGATGATTCACGAGACGCGGATCTCGGATCACGAGCTCACGGGACGCGGATTTGCGGGATCGCCGACCTCACGGGACGCGGATTGCGCGGATCGATGATCCACGGGACGCGGATCTCGGATCACGAGCTCACGGGACGCGGATTGCGCGGATGACCTCGACGGATCAATGACGCCCCACCCACGAATGGGCGGCGACGGTGCAGAAACTATGCGGCGTCGGGCGGCTGCAGCCGCGAAAGATCCGGCAGATTCTGGCTCAGCAAGATCAGCTCATCGCCTTCGCGCAACGGTCCGGCTTCCTCGCCAACCGGGTTGAGCATCATTGTTTCACCGCGATAGAGCCCGATGAGAAGGCACGCCTTCATATTCGTGCGATCGGGCAGGAACACGCCTGCGGCTGCGACGAAATCCATCCCGACAAGTTTGGCCGGCACCGGCACCAGGTACATCTCGTTGGCGTCGCGCCGGACCGACAGCAGTTCTTGATAAACGCGCGTCATGCCATGAAAGAGCGAGGCACGTGCCATCAGCCGCAACCCGAAGTCGGCGGCCGAGATCACTTCATCGGCACCCGCCTTGCGCATGTGCGCCCGGTATTTCGGATCCTGGCACTCGGCCACGATGTTCGGGTCGTGCTCGTCCCCGCAAACGTTCTTGACGGCAATGCAGCACACGATGGTTTTGCCGTCGGCGTGCTGTTCCTGGCGGTCATCCGACAAGATGACGATGGAATGGGCTTTCGCGACCTTGGCGCGGCGCAGGATCACTTCGTTGGCTGGGTCACCTTTGACGATATAGACGTCGTTGAAGGCGGCTTCATCCAGTTTGTCAGGCAGCACGACTTCGTCGGGTGTGTCGTGAACGATCACGACCGGCCGCTTGTCGATGACGATACCGCTGTGCACTTCGCGTATCCAGTCCAGTGCTCGGGGCGACCAGTTGCACAGCACCAGATGGCCGGACATTTCAAGATTAGGCACCTCACGACTCCTTAGTGAGCGTTCGATCAGGATCGACGCCACGCTGGCCGTGAACAAACCGGCCAGGGCGACACCGACGACAAGCACGCCGGAAACCACGAGCCGCCCAACAGGAGTGTTGGGCGTGTTATTGAGACCGCTGAAGAGGGTGACCCAGACGTTCCAGAAGGACTCGCGCCACGTCCCGAACGCTGGATTCGTGCCACGCTCCGCGAAGTGCAGTGCTGTGCCGCTGACGATCCAGATCACCAAGATAGCGGTCAGGATTTTCCAGATCTGGTTGCGGTTCCACGCCGCCAGCACGCTCAGCAAGGTGTCGCGCCAGGACGGCTTGTCCCGAGCTCGGCCGCGCTCGCTCAAAGCCGAGCCTCCGCGCCGGCGCCATCACTCATGTCATCTTCCGTGTGCGAGGCTGTCACGATTCGGGCGAGCAGCACCACAGGATCCCGCCCTTTTGCCTTGAGGTCGATCGCCTTCATCGTGTCCCACTTCTCGCCACCGTCGCTCGTCTCGAAACCCTCGATCTCCTACTTGACGACGGTTGATCCGCCACATCCTACACCGACCAGCCTGAGCGCGCGCGTTTCTTCGCTCAACGGTACGCGGATCACGCGGATCTCGGCAACGGGATGCGGATCTCATCAGACGGGACGCGGATCACGCGGATCTCGTTAGCGCTGCGCATCAGCCGGACAGTCCTTCCGCCCGCATCCAGTGCCCGGCGAGGAGCGCGTTGGTCTCGGCAGCGCGGTGGATCGGCAGCCCGTGTCCGGCGTCCGCGATTTCCACATACGTCGACCCCGGAATTGCGGCGGCCAGTGCCCGTCCGGTCGACGGTGGCGCGATGCGGTCTTCGGAAGCCGACACGACGAGCGTGGGGATCGACCCGAGCCCGGCCAGGCGCGCGCCCGCGTCGTACTTCGACATCGCGCCCAGCTGCTTCATGACGATCGGCGGCTGTTCGGCGAGGTCGTGGCCGAAGAGCGGATGCAACTGTGCCGCGAGCGCCGGCCGATCGATCTGCTGCAGGTAGCGCTCGGGCATGATGAGCTCGAGGAACGCGTTGCGCCGCATGGCGCGCGTGCCGATGCGCATCCGCAGCGCGGTCGCGAGCATCGGCAGCGTGACCTTCGAGCCGTCCTTGCCCTTCGCGAACGTGCACAGGAACGCGAGGCTCTTGATCCGCGTCGGCGCCCTCAACGCCAGCGCCTGCGCGATGACACCGCCCATCGAATGGCCCGCCACATGGAAGCGGTCGAGACCGAGGGAGTCGACGATCGCCAGCGCGTCGATCGCCATGTCCTCGATTGTCAGCCGCCCGTCGCGGGTGACGCTTGCGCCGATCCCCCGGTTGTCGAACGACACCATGGCGAACCGGCCCTTGAGTTCATCTACCTGTGGCGACCACCCGTTCCCGACGACGCCGACGCCCTGAATCAAGAGAACGGGTGGTCCGGTTCCGGCCTTGGAGTAGAGGAGCGATGCACCGGGAGTATCGATTGTCGGCATGGTGGGTCGGCGACAGAAGCTCCCACCATTATCCGATCAATCAACGGGGCTCAGGTGTTCTGCCCGGCGGCCGCGCGCTCGCCCAGCTTCAATTCGTACCAGTTCACGCGCCGGGTCAGGAACATCACGAGCGCGAGCATGACGAAGAGTCCCATTGACCCCGCCAGGAGCGCATAGTCCTCGAGCCGCAGGAGCAGATAGAGGTAACCATAGAGCGTCGACATCGCGGCGCCCATGACCGTGCCCTGCCTCCGGCCGCCGAGGACCCAGCTCCAGTACCAGGACAGAAGCAGGACGGTTGCGGACGTCGCGACGACATACGCGAAGTCGAACCCTCGATGCTCCGAGAGCGACAGCAGGAGCAGGTAGAACACACACATCGTGAACCCGACGAACATGTACTGAATCGGATGAACGAGCACGCCGCCCGCAATCTCCCACGCAAACGCGATCACGAAAGTCATGACGATGAAGAGCGCCGCGTACTTCACCGCCCGATCGGTCTGCACGTAGATGTCGACCGGCTGAACCAGTGCCACACCAAACGCTGCCGCTGCGGCCTGGCGGCCAATTGCGTCGGCGACCTGAGGGTCATCGCCCTTCCATTCCGCGGCAAAGCCGCGGCCGAAGTACGGCACGCGCCAGGACGCCGCGAAGCCGCTGGCATCCACGCGTGGCGGATCCGGCGCCGTGCCGACAAAGCTCGGATGCGGCCAGCTCGACCTCAGCCGGACGACGGTCTCGTTGCCTGATGGCAGGACCCGGAGCTCGCGCGTGCCCTTGACCTCGACGTCGAGCTCGAAGGGATACGGATCCGTTCGCTCGGCCGTCATCCCGGGAGCCGGCGCCTGGACGCGCGAGGCGAAGAGGCCGATCGGCGACGAGCCGGGCACGAATCGCTGCTGCTGGCCGTTCCAGTGCAGGTCGATCGCGCGCCCGATGCCGCGGGGGTCGGCCACACCGAGGCTGACGCTCGCGCGATCCCAGAGGATGACGTCTGGAAGCGGCCTGATGTCACTCATCTTCGGTGGCGCAAAGCGTCCGCGTACTTTCAACTTCGCGGTGTAGACGACGACCGTGAAAAGCGAGCGCTTGCGTTCGCCAGGCTCGATCACTCCGTCGATCTCGAGCGTCTCGGGCAGAAAATTGAAGGAAGTGATCGCGCTGTCGATTCGCCCCGCCCCGTCGCTCCACGAGTATCGGTACGGCACGGTCAGTACCGGCCCGCCGATCGTTTGCGCCCCGCCCCAGCTTTCGCTGACCTCGGCAGCGACCTGATTCCGCCTCGCCGTTCGCTCGCTCACCACGCCGCACATCATCGTGAGCGGCACGTTGAGCGCCACAAGAATCACTCCCATGATCAGTAGTCGGGCCATCGGCGACGTTTTCATCAAGCCTCCTGAGATGGGTCCAGTAGACCGCGCGCGTCGCGCCGCACGATGACCCGGCCGAGGAAAGACGGAGGCGGATTGTGGCGGTACTAAGGCAGTTGTCCGAGCGGCCGGATGGGTTACATTCAAGCCGATGTCCGCAACCGCCCGCCTGATCTCGGTGGTCGAAGACGAAGACACGATCCGCGAGCTGGTGTGTCTTGCGCTCGGCAAGGAGGGCTACCGGACGGAAGCGTTCGACGACGGCGCGCGGGCCTGGGAGGCCTTTGCACGGGCGCTGCCTGACCTGGTCGATCCTCGACATCGGCCTGCCCCGGCTCGACGGTCTGGAGATCTGCCGGCGCCTGCGTGCGCGGTCGGACGCGCTGCCGATCATCTTCGTGACCTCGCGCGAAGAGGAATTCGATCGCGTGCTCGGACTCGAGATCGGCGCGGACGACTACCTGTGCAAGCCGTTCTCGATGCGCGAGCTGATGGCGCGGGTCAAGGTGCTCCTGCGGCGCGCGACCGCCGCGGACGTCCGCGGCCGCGGTCACACGAGGATCAGCCGGTCGTCGTGCGGCGATCTGTCGCTCGATCCGCTCCGACTGGCCGTCACGTGGAACGGCCGTCACGGTTCTGCTCACGGTCACCGAGATTCCTCCTGCTCCAGGGCGCTCGTCCGCCGACCCGGTATCGTCAAGACGCGCGAGCAGCTGATGGTCGATGCCTATCCCGATCGTGTGTCGGTGAGCGACCGCACGATCGACAGTCACGTCAAGCGGATCCGGCGCAAGTTCCAGGCGGTCGATCCGGCCTTCGATCGCATCGAGGGCGTCTACGGCGCCGGGTATCGGTACCGCATGCCGTGATCGCACGCAACTCGTGGCTGACTCGTCTGCTCAGCCTCCGGACGTCGCGCATTGGTCGCCGCCTGCTGGCGTTCAACCTCCTGCTCGTCTTCCTGCCCGTCGCCGGCGATCCTGTATCTCGACGTCTACGAGACCCGGTTGCTCGAGGCGCAGGAGCGCGGGATGGTTCAGCAGGGTCGGCTGGTAGCGGCGGCGCTCGGCGACCGCGAACCACTCATGACAGACCAGGCAGTCGCGCTCCTTTCGCGGCTGGGCCGCCGCGGCGACGGCCGTATCCGCGTTTACGACATGGCGGGGAGTCTCCTGGCGGATTCCGTGCGCGTGCCGGATGTGACAGCCTCCGACCGCGCGCCGGACGAGGGGGTCGGCGACTATGCCAGCGCGTCCGGCATCCGTGAGCGCGTGCTCTATCGAGTGGGCGCCTGGATCGTTCGCGTGCGCCGGGCCGTATTGACGTTCGGGCGGGCGGTGCTGGCCCCATCAGACAGGTCGCCGCGCTCCGCCGATGGTGCTCGTGAAGCATCCCCGGGACCCGAAGTCCGAGCCGCGCTCGAGGGAAGGTATGGCTCAGGCCTCCGGCCCACTCCCGGCCAGCGCTCGCTGACGCTCTACAGCGCCGTTCCCATCCGCCACGGCGATCGCGTCGTTGGTGCTGCACTCGTCTCGCAGTCGACCTTCAGGATCCTGCAGGCGCTCTACGATGTCCGGCTGCGCATCTTCCAGATCGTCATCGCATCGTTCGGGGCAGCCGTCCTCATCGGGCTGCTGATGTCGGCCACGATCGTGAGGCCGCTCGTGCGCCTCCGGCGCGCCGCGCTGGCCCTGTCCGATCGCCGCGCGACGCCGGCGAGCTTCGGACGTGTCGATCGCAAGGACGAGATCGGAGACCTCGCGCGTTCGCTCGACGAGCTGACCGGACGCCTGGACGCGCACATCCGGTTGCTCGAATCGTTCGCGGGGGACGTGTCGCATGAGTTCAAGAACCCGCTGGCGGCGATCCGCGTCGCCGCCGAGGCCATCGCCGCGACCGACGATCCGCTCGAACGTCAGCGATTGCTCGCGATGCTGACCCACGATGTCGACCGGCTCGAGCGGCTCGTGACCGGCGTCCGCGAGCTGGCTCGAATCGATGCCCAGTTGGCGCACGAGGAAATCGCGCCGGTGGACATGGCCGCGCTTCTCACGGGTCTGGTCGACAGCCTCAATCAGCGCGATCCTAGAGTGCGGTTCTCGTATGCCGGGCCTTCGACTCGTGCGTACGTCCGGGCATCACCAGACCGCATCGCCCAGATCTTCGAAAACCTCTTCGACAACGCGGCCAGCTTTTCACCTGACGGTTCGGCCGTCGACGTGACGATGGCGGTGGAGGGCCCAACGTGCGGCGTCCGGGTCGAGGACCGCGGGCCGGGCTTTCCTGCCGGGCACGTCGAACGCGCCTTCGAGCGGTTCTTCAGCTATCGACCAGACGACGGCGGCAGGCGCGGGCACATGGGCCTCGGCCTGTCGATTGCCCGCGCGATTGTGGAGGGCTACGGTGGCACCATTGCGGCCGCAAACCGCGACGGTGGAGGCGCTTCGGTCGAGGTGCGATTGCCTGTCGTCTTGGCCCTTGACTGACGACCGCACTGGCGACTGACGACTGAGACTGACGATTGTCGACTGTAGACTGACGACCCGCTACCATTCACCGATATGGACCCGCAGGGCAATCCCTTTGCTGCCTTCTCGCTCATCGTCGCACCCGCCATCCTGACCAACGCCGCGTCGGTTCTCGCGATGAGCACGAGCAACCGGCTGGCGCGCGCGGTCGATCGGGCGCGCGACCTGGCGCGACAGCTCGAAGCGCACGACGTGTCGCTGGCGTCGAGCGACTCGGATCGGGCGGAATACGAGCGCCGACTCGAGGAGCTGTCTGCGACGGAAACGCGGACGACGATCCTCCTGCATGTGCTGCAGAGCTTCTATTTCGCGCTTGGTGGCTTCGCCGCGTCCACGCTCGCGGCGCTGCTTGGTGCGGTGCTGGCGCCGTGGGGAGTGGCTGGCGCGGTGACACTCTTCGAGATTCTGGCCGTGGGCGCCGGCACGGTCGGCGTCGCGTCGCTCGTGCGCGGCTCCGGGCTCCTCGTGCGAGAGACGGGCATCGCGGTGCGCGTGATGAGCGAGCGTGCGGCGAGCGTTCGCGCGCGCGCCCGGCTACAATAATCGGGATGATTTTCGGTCCAGCGTCACCCGATCTGCTGCCTGGCGCGCGCAACGCCATCGAGACCTGCCTGGCGATCCAGCCCGGCGAGCGCGTCACGCTCATTGCCGATCGCGCGAGCGGCGAGGTCGCGGCAAGCCTGGACCGCGCGCTGACCGAGTGCCGCGCCGTTGCGACGTGCCTCTCGATCGAGGCCCTGGCCGCGCGGCCGCTCGTGGCCGCGCCGCCCGAAGTCCTGGCATCTCTCGAAACGGCGGATGCCGGAATCCTCTGTGTTCAGCCCCAGGAGGGAGAGTTGACCGCTCGCCGCGCCATCGTCGGCGTCGTCGAGCGCAGGAGGATCCGATACGCCCACATGGTCGGCGTGACGCCGCGCATCATGTGCGAGGGCATGCGGGCCGACTATCACCGCGTCGATCGCCTCAGCCAGCAGCTGTGCGACCGCATGCCGTGGGCCCGTCGTCTGACGGTGCGGACGGCGGCAGGCACGAACTTCACGGCGACATTCGACCCGTCGCTCGCGTGGGTCAAGACAAGCGGATTGATCAATCCTCGCTACTGGTCAAACCTTCCCGCCGGCGAGGCGTTCACGACCCCGGCGTCAGTCGACGGCACGTTCGTCTGCGACGGCACCGCGGGTGACTACTTCAACGCCAAGTACGGCACGCTCGACCGTTCGCCGCTGGTGCTCGAGATCGAGGGCTGGCCGCCTAATCTCGGCCAAATGCGACCGTGCCGAGCTCCAGGAAGACTTCTGGGCCTACACCCACACCGACGACAACAGCGATCGTGTCGGCGAACTGGCATTCGGCACGAACCTGGGCCTGCGCGAGATGATCGGGATCCTCCTGCAGGACGAGAAGGTGCCAGGCGTGCACATTGCGTTCGGCGATCCCTACGGCAGCCAGACCCGCGCCGACTGGACGTCAAAAACGCACGTCGACGTCCTCACGCGCGAGTGCGATGTCTGGATCGACGACGATCAGGTGATCGAGAAGGGCCAGTACCTGCTCGAGAAGTTCGATCTGGCGACAGGGCTGAGCTCACACACGTACCAACTGTTCTCACGGGCCACGACGGCACGCACGACGACCGCGAAGCCGCGAAGACCACGAAGACTCCTCCGGGGAGGCTATTCCTGGCGAGCGTCACCGCATCGCGGTCTTCGTGCGTTGCCCGTCGACTCGTGAGCCGGGTATCGCAGTCCCGCTCCGCCTAGGTTCTCTACTACAACGCCCGCGGCGGGGTCGAGGCGGGTACCGCTCGATCGACGTCAAGGTGAAGCGCGAGGGCACGCCGGTAGAAGCCCGGCGGGGCTATTGCGGGTCGTGAGCTGTGGTCAGACCGGGCAGACGGGGTCAGACCGAGGTCAGAGCAGGTAGTCGGACGTTGGTCGTCCGGGAGTCCGGAGCCCGCACAACGGGACAACCGGGCGGTCAGCCGCCCTGCAACCCTCCCCTGGTCGCTCTATAATCGCGGCCACTCCGTCCCCGCCCAGCAGCAGGAGGTCTTATGTCCACAACGACCCGCGTGATGCACCCCGGCGCGATTGCAGCGGTCGCTGCCCTCGCCCTCGTTGCCTCGTCTGGCACTCCCGTTCGCTCGCAGGCGTCGCCAGGATGGACTCCGGATTTGTCGATGAAGGTCAAGCGTGTGTCGAGCGTGGAGCCGTCGCCCGACGGCCAGCGCGTCGCCTTCGTCGTGGGAGAGGCCTTGATGGACGGCGAGAAGAGCGAGTGGCTCAGTCAGATTCACGTGGCGAACGCCGACGGTTCGGGCGCGTTCCAGCTCACGCGCGGCGACAAGTCCGCCTCGTCGCCCAAGTGGTCGCCCGACGGGCGGTGGCTCGGGTTCCTGTCGTCGCGAAGCGGTAAAGCCAACGTCTGGCGCATCGGCACGGGCGGCGGCGAAGCGGAGATGATCACCGACGAGAAGGGCGGCGTGTCGTCGTTCGACTGGTCGCCGGACGGCGCGTCCATTGCCTTTCTCGTGACCGACCCCAAGTCGGAGGAGGAAGAGAAGGCCGACAAGGAGAAGCGCGACTGGCGGACGCTCGACGAGAACGTCAAGATGGCCCGGCTCTGCGTCGCGTTTCTCGAGAAGGACAAGGACGGCAAGCGCGCGTCGCGCAAGGTGACGAGCACCGACTTCAACGTGAACAGCTTCTCCTGGTCGCCCGACGGCAGAACGATCGCGTTCTCGCATCAGCCGACACCCTCGCCGAACGACTGGCCGAAGGCCGACATCTCGCTCGTCACCGTCGCCGACGGCTCGGTGAAGCCGCTGGCGACGTCGCGCGCCTCCGAGGACAACCCGCTGTATTCGCCGGACGGCAGGTCGATCGCCTTCCTTCAGAGCGATAACCCGCCCACCTGGGCCTTCACTCAGCGTGTCCAGGTGATCCCGGCCGGGGGCGGCACGCCGAGGCCGCTCGCCGACACGCCGGATTCCCAGCCGGACATCATCGATTGGTCCGCGGACGGGTCTCGCATCTACGTGAACGAGACCGATCGCGTGACCAGCCGCATTTACGGGCTGCCTGTGGATGGCGGCGCCCCTACTCCCATCGGGCCGGCAAACCTCATGGTCGGCGGCGCGGTCATCAACGCTGCGAGGACGACCCTCGGTTTCGTGATCCAGGACGCCGACCGTGCGCCCGAGGCCTACGTCGCCTCCATCGCTGCGACGCTGTCGCCAAACCAGGTGAGCCGCGTGCAGCCGGCGTTCGACGCGCCGCTCGGCAGGACAGAAACGATTGCCTGGAAGTCGACCGATGGAACACCGGTCGAAGGGCTGCTCACCTATCCAGCCGGCTACCAGAAGGGCACGCGCGCACCGCTCCTCGTCATCGTGCACGGTGGGCCGGCCGGTGTGTTCACCCGCACGTTCGTTGGCGCGGCCGGCCCGTATCCCATTGCCTCCTTTGCCGCCAACGGCTACGCAGTGTTGCGCTGCAACGTGCGAGGCAGCAGCGGATACGGGAAGAAGTTCCGTTACGCGAACATGTCGGACTGGGGCGGCGGCGACTACCAGGACATCATGACCGGCGTCGATCGCGTCATCTCCATGGGGGTGGCCGATCCCGAGCGGCTTGGCGTGATGGGGTGGAGCTATGGCGGGTTCATGACGTCGTGGACTATTACGCAGACCAAACGGTTCAAGGCGGCGTCAGTCGGCGCCGGTGTCACCAATCTGATGAGCTTCACCGGCACTGCCGACATCCCAGGCTTCGTCCCAGACTATTTCGGCGGCGAGTACTGGGATGTGTTCGAGAAGTGGCGCGCGCACTCGGCGATGTTTCACGTGAAGGGGGTCACCACACCGACCCTGATCCAACACGGCGAAGCCGACCAGCGGGTGCCGGTCTCGCAGGGGTACGAGTTCTACAACGCGCTCAAACGACAAGGCGTCGTGGTGAAGATGACGGTCTACCCGCGCCAACCGCACGGCCTGCAGGAGCCGA
The DNA here is from genome assembly GCA_963776315.1 of uncultured Acidobacteriota bacterium. Classification (GTDB taxonomy): domain Bacteria; phylum Acidobacteriota; class Vicinamibacteria; order Vicinamibacterales; family 2-12-FULL-66-21; genus DATBJJ01. The sequence goes on along the minus strand of CAVZMJ010000009.1, from coordinate 548,325 downwards.
AGATGACGCTCGACGCGGCGCGCGCGAACCTCGCGTGGTTCGACAAGTACGTCCAAGGCAAGACGACGACGCCGACTGCCGCGGCGCGCTGAGTGTTTTTCCCCAGCGCGTTGACTAAAACCCCAAGAGGCTCCATCGCCAGGAACGACTGATGAGAGCATCGGTCGATTTTGTCGCCTCCTTCAGACCGACACGAAACTTGCATCGTGACGCTCACGGCAGCTTTACTGCGGTGGATCGTCCTCGCCGGAGGTCAGGATGCCCACGTCCTTCGCCCGGCACATCACGCTTGGTGTCATCGCTGTCGCAGTCTCCGCATGCGGTGGCTCTCCCCTCGCTCCTTCCAAGGGCACGGGCCCTCCTTTGGACCAGATTGGTGAATCGGCGAACTACGTCTTTCGGGCGTCGGCCGGCGACACGATCGACACTGCATGGCAGGAGCGATACCACACCTGGCTCGCCGATGCCCTCGGCGTGACGCCCGGCCGGCGCATTACCTACAACAAGTACACGAGCCGTACGCACATGCAGGCAGTGATGGGCGTCGGCAACACCAACGCGTACGCCGATCGCGCGACGTTCTCCATTCACACCCTGTGGCCGACCGACAACCACGAAGTGAAGTTCGATCTGGCGAAGGGCTGAGCGCACACACGCACCAACTGTTCTCACGGGCCGCGACGCAGACACGAAGACCGCGAAGCCGCGAAGACCCTAGAGAGACCCTACGACCTCAACCTCACCATGAACCGGGCTACCCTTGTGTATGACCACGATCGCGTTGCGGCCAATTGGTAGAGTGGAATCACCCTTGACCGACGTCGCGCAGGCGCCGCGGCAGGCCGACGAAGGCGCGCCCGAAGCCTGGCTGGTGATCGACGCGGACTTCGCCGCCGGACTCGAAGGCCTGAAGGCCGGCGACGACGTGGTCGTGATTACCTGGCTCGATCGCGCGCAGCGCGACATCCTGCAGAATCACCCGCGCGGGGATCCCTCGCGGCCCATCGCCGGCGTCTTCACCACACGATCGCCGCACCGGCCCAATCCACTGGGGCTGCACCAGGTCACGATTGCCGGCGTCGACGGTTCGCGCGTGCGCGTCCGCAGCCTCGAAGCGGTCGATGGAACGCCGATCGTCGATATCAAGGGCGTGTTGAACCCTGACATTCAGCAGCGCTGAGTCAAGGGCGGCAACTGGCCGGCACCAGCCAGCTCCTCGGCCAGGCAGGCCATGACCTCCAGCATTGTTGCGGCACGTCATGGCCGTCATTCGATCTTCTTCCTGGAGACGTGCCACGAAGCGTCTTTGCACAACGTGCAATCGCGGCCCTTGAACATCTTCGCGGCCTGGGCGTCGCCCTTGAGCTGCCAGGCGAACCAGGCGACGGCAATACGACCGAGCGATCCGCCGCCCGGGGCGCCGTACGTGCCGATGTGCTGCAGCTTGTCCTGCCACGCCCAGAACACTGGAACTTTGTTCAGGTAGTTGAAGCTGTCCTGTCCGCCTGTAAAGGCGATGTCATGGTCGGCGTCACCGGTGATGTACAGGATCGGCGTGTGAATCGCATCGAGAAGCCTTCTTGCAGCAGTCGGATCCGGCGGATTGGCACTCCCCGTGGCACCTCCCCCTGCCGACGACAGCCTCGTGCCGCTGTTGAACATGCCCACAGTGGTCACCCGTGGGTCTGAGGCCAGCTGCGTCGACAGCCCGCCACCGCAGGATTGACCAGCCACGGCAATCTTCGACGTGTCGAGCCGTCCGCGGAACTTGCTCGAGGCCTTGCGTATTCTGCTGCGACCGCCCAGTCGATGGCCTGCCGCATGTGATCGACCGTAGATCGACGGGCGCGCGCGGAGTTCGGGTCCACGGGGATGGCTGGCGGCGGTGGGGGATCGCCGGCGCGGCGCACCAGCGGGTTCTCCTGCGGTCCCACTTCGAGCGCGGGATCCTCGAGCCGGCCGGCGGAAATCACAAGAAAGCCGTGGCTCGCGATCTCGGTCAGGAAGGTTCGGAACCGGTTGCCGGCGTGCATGCACGCGCCGTTGCCCCAGGCCACGATCGGAAGCGTGCCCGCCGCTTCGAGATTGGCGGGGTGATAGATCACGTGTTCGGGGAGGCTGGGGTCGGTGGCCATGATCGCCTTGAACGGCCCACTGCCAAGCGGCGTCCCTGGCGCAAAGTATGGAGGAATGCCGAACGGCAGTGGCCGCCCGTCCACGTCCTTTCCGACACCCAGCATCGGCGCCGGAGAGAGCGGCGCCTGCGCGTCTGCGCTCGGTGCTGCCAGTAGGATCGCCAGCGATATCCACGCCCGCCTATTCCGTCTCGCCATGCCTGCGTCTCCTCGTGCGAATGGATCAGCGCCGAAGTATACCTATCGGCGCGGCGATTCGGCTCCTCGTAACGGTATCGACCCGTAACACGCATCAGCCTCCTTGACGCACTTATCTGCGACATCGGGCTTACGCCTGCGCGCGGCACGCAATGCTTCCAGAACCTTCCGTTCCTTCTCGAGAAGCATCGGTGAGGCGGTCGCGTATCAGACATTCGAAACCACGGTGCGATCGCACCGATATAGAAGGCAGGCGAATGCTGAGCCAACCCTTCTCAAGTGGCTTGTCTGGGCTAGACTATAGGCTGGAACTAGATGAACGGGACGCTGCCCGCGTGGCGCACATTGTCCGCCTGCCATGCTAGGATTGTCCCGTTTCGAATCCCATTCACATGCGCGCGTTTGTCACGGGCGGGGCTGGCTTCATCGGCAGCACATTGGTGGATCGCCTTCTCGTCGATGGCCACACCGTCGTTGCCTTCGATAATTTCTCGACCGGGCAGGAGCGATTCCTCGAGAATGCCTCGGCTCGGAGCACATTCACGCTTGTTCGCGGCGATACACTGGACTCGGCCGCGTTGACCAGGGCCATGCGCGGCGCGGACGCCGTTTTTCACCTTGCGGCCAACGCCGACGTCCGGTTCGGCACCGAGCACCCGAGCAAGGATGTGGAACAGAACACCATCGCGACGTTCAACGTCCTCGAAGCGATGCGCGCCAACGGTGTTCGGCGCATCGCGTTTGCGTCCACTGGATCCATCTACGGCGAGGCCACCGTTATTCCCACACCGGAAAGCGCACCCTTCCCCGTGCAGACATCACTCTACGGCGCCTCGAAGCTCGCCGGCGAGGGGCTGATCGAGGCCTATTGCGAAGGCTTTGGCTTTCAGGGCTGGATCTTCCGGTTCGTCTCAATTCTCGGCGAACGTTATACCCACGGCCATGTTTTCGATTTCTTCAAGAGTTTGACGGCCGATCCACTTCGCCTGCGGGTCCTTGGCAACGGCCACCAGCGAAAGTCGTACCTGTATGTGCATGACTGTATCGATGCCATTCTGCTCGCGATGGCGCGCGCGACCGGCAAGGTCAACATCTTCAATCTCGGCACCGACGAGTTCTGCCACTTGAACGATTCGATTGGCTGGATCACCGAGCGGCTGAGAGTCGCGCCGGTGCTGGAATACACCGGCGGCGATCGTGGGTGGATCGGCGACAATCCGTTCATTTATCTCGATACCTCCCGCATACGGGAGCTCGGCTGGCTCCCCAAACTCACGATCCGCGAGGGTGTGCTGCGTACAGTCGACTACCTGCAGACGCATCCGGCGGAACTCAACGCGCGCGCATGAAAGTCGCCGTACTGGGACTCTGGCACCTGGGTTCGGTGACGGCCGCGTGCCTGGCCGCCGTGGGACACTCGGTGAGCGCTTTCGATCCAGACCCGAGAACGGTTGCGGCCCTGGCTACCGGCGAGCCGCCGGTCGCCGAGCCTGAGTTGGCCGAACTGATCACCAGAGGGCTCCACTCGGGCGCGCTGCAGTTCACGTCGGATCTATCGGAGGCCGTTCGGTCTGCCGATGTCGTGTGGATAACCTTTGACACACCCGTCGACGAGAACGACGTCGCGGATGTGGAGTCTGTTGAGCGCCAGATCGAGGCAACATTTCCCCATCTGACCGATGGATCCGTCGTGATGTGCTCTTCTCAGCTTCCCGTCGGCACCGTCGGAAAACTCGAGCAGGCATGGGCCGAGGTGGCCGCCGGACGAACGATTTCATTCGCGTGCTCACCGGAGAACCTGAGGCTTGGCAAGGCCATCGAGGTGTTCACGAACCCCGACCGTGTGATCGTGGGAGTGCGCGACGAACGCGCGCGGGAGCGCGTGCGGGCACTGTTGCAGCCGATCACCGACCGCATCGAATGGATGTCGGTCGAGTCCGCGGAAATGACGAAGCACGCCGTGAACGCGTTCCTCGCAACGTCTGTGACGTTCATCAACGAACTGGGTGCTCTCTGCGAGAGTACTGGCGCGGACGCGAAAGAGGTTGAGCGCGGCCTGAAGACGGAGCGGCGGATCGGTCCACACGCCTACCTCTCCGCAGGCGGTGCGTTTGCGGGCGGCACCCTTGCGCGCGATGTGACGTTTCTGCGGACCCTCGGATCCAAGCTGCGCCGACCGACGCCGCTCATGGACGGTGTGCTCGCGAGCAACACCGCGCACCGCATGTGGGCGCGTCGACGGCTCGAGTCCGATCTTGGAGACCTGGCCGGGGTGAGAGTCGCGGTGTGGGGCCTCACCTATAAGCCCGGCACCGACACACTTCGCCGGTCCGACGCCATGGAATTGTGTCGCTGGCTGGTGAGCCAGGGCGCGCTGGTGCACGTTCACGACCCGGCGGCGCCGGAGCTCCCTGAAGACATCGCCGTGACTCGCCACCAGGATCCGCTTGCGGCGGCGGCAGGAGCTCGTGCGCTCGTCCTGGCAACAGGCGTGGCCGATCTATCGCGACGTGGACGTCGATCGGCTTGCGACCGTTGCACCTCGACTGCTCGTGCTGGACGCCAACCGGTTTCTGGGCGGTGTCCTGGGCAACGACATCCGGTTTCGTTTCGTGAGCGTAGGACAGCCGCACGTATGAGCCAACCCCTGGCTGGTCGCAATGCCGTCATCACGGGAGCCAATCAGGGCCTGGGCCTCGCGATTGCTGATGCGTACGTCGCAGCTGGCGCCAGCGTTCTGCTGTGCGCGCGCGACGAGATCCTGCTCAATGACGCCCAGCGATCGCTCGCCGCAAAAGCAGGTCCTGGCCAGACGGTTGAGGCCGAGCGAGCCGACGTATCAAACCCGGCGGACGTCGAACGAGTCGCCGCACGAGCGCTGCAGGTGTTTCGGCGAGTGCACGTGCTCGTCAACAACGCCGGAGTCTACGGTCCGATGGGGCCAAGCGAAGAGGTCGACTGGGCGGCATGGGTACGGGCGATGGAAATCAACGTCTACGGTTCGGTGCTGCCGTGCCGGGCGCTGGTGCCACACTTCAAACAACATCGGTACGGAAAGATCGTTCAACTCTCGGGTGGAGGCGCCACCAACCCGCTTCCCCGGATCAGTGCGTACGCCGCATCGAAGGCCGCCATTATTCGTTTCGCCGAGTCGCTCGCCCTGGAGGTCAAGCCGTTTGGCATCGACGTGAACGCGATTGCACCTGGGGCGCTGAATACGCGAATGCTCGACGAGGTGGTTGCCGCCGGCCCCGAGCTCGTCGGACGCGACTTCCACGATCGCATGGTCGCAACAAAGGAACAGGGCGGAACCCCACTTGAACACGGCGCCGCGCTGGCCGTCTATCTCGGATCAGCGGCGAGCGATGGCGTGACAGGCCGGCTGCTCAGCGCAATCTGGGATCCGTGGCAGGAACTGGCGAACCTGCGCGACGATCTCGACAGCAGCGACGTTTACACGCTGCGCCGGATCCTCCCGAAGGACCGCGGTTTCACGTGGGGGAACCGCTGACCCAGGTTCCCGGTGTTGCGATCGTCGGCTGCGGCCTGGTCGGCCGCAAGCGGGCTGCCGCGCTCGAAGGCGCGCGACTCGTCGCGTGCGCCGATACGCTCGCCGACCGCGCAACCGAACTGGCCCGGTCGAGGCCGGGAGCGGTCGCGATGGATCACTGGCAGGAGGCGGTCACCCACCCGGACGTCGAAATCGTCATCGTGGCGACGACGAACGATGCCCTCACGCCTGTAGGAATGGCTGCGGTGGAGGCTGGGAAACATGTGCTCGTTGAGAAGCCTGCTGCCCGCACCGTTGCAGAACTCGATCGGCTGATTGCGGCTGCCGAGCGCCGCGATCGCAGGGTGAGGGTGGGATTCAACCATCGATATCACCCGGCCCTTCAGGGGGCGCGGCAACTTGTCGACCGCGGCGCACTCGGACCGCTGATGTTCATTCGGGGACGTTACGGCCATGGTGGACGAGTCGGGTACGATCGCGAATGGCGCGCAGACCCAGGAAAGGCAGGAGGCGGGGAGCTGATCGATCAAGGCGTTCATCTCATCGACCTGGCAGGCTGGTTTCTCGGTGTGTTCACCGACGTTCACGGGGTCGCAACGACCTACTTCTGGGATATGCCGGTTGACGACAACGCGTTCATGACCCTGCGAACCGCCACGGGACAGACGGCCTTCCTGCACGTGAGCTGCACCGAATGGAAGAACCTGTTCTCGCTCGAGATCTACGGCCGCACTGGCAAGATCGCGATCGACGGCCTGGGCGGGAGCTACGGCATCGAGCGGCTGACGTACTACCGGATGCTCCCGGAGATGGGACCGCCGGAGACAACGACGCACGAGTACCCGAGACGGAGACCGCTCGTGGGCGATCGAGTTCGCCGAGTTGCTCGACGACATCCGTCTCGGACGTGAGCCGTCGGCCGGTCTTGGCGCAGCACGCGCGGCACTCGTGGTGGCCGAGCAAGTGTACGCGCAGTCGAACAGATGATCATCACACGCAGTCCGCTCCGAATCACGCTTGGTGGCGGCGGCACCGACTTGCCCTCATATTATGGCGAGCACACTGGCTTTCTGATCGCGGCGGCGATCGACAAGTACGTCTACGTGACCGTGATGCGGCCGTTCACGCCTGGAATCTACCTGAAGTATTCCAAGCTGGAACACGTCGACGCCATTGACGACGTGCACCATCCCATCATCCGAGAGGCTATCGCCCTGCTCGAGTTCCGCACGCCCCAGGTCGAGATCACCACGCTCGCCGATATCCCGGCGGGCACCGGGCTTGGCTCGTCGGGGAGCTTCACCACAGCTCTGCTGAAAGCGCTGTATGCACACAGGCGCCGCCTTCTGCATCCAAGCGAGTTGGCGGAGCTCGCGTGCGAGATCGAGATCGAACGGCTCAAAGAGCCCATCGGAAAACAGGACCAGTACATCGCGGCGTACGGCGGGCTCACGTGCTTCACCTTCCACAAGGACGGGAAGGTCGACGCCGAGCCGCTCAAGATGCCGATCGACGCGATCTTCGACCTCGAGGACAACCTGTTGTTGTTTTTCACGGGGTTCTCCCGCAGCGCCAGCAGCATTCTCGCGGACCAGCACGACCGCACGCGTGCAGAGGATGTCGATATGCTGAGCAACCTTCACTATGTCAAGGAGCTCGGCCTGCGAAGCCGCCAGGCGCTCGAATCCGGCGACACCGCAGCGTTCGGCGAGCTGATGCACGAGCACTGGGAGCACAAAAAGCGGCGCACGACCGGCATGAGCAACCCTCAGATCGACGAGTGGTACGATCTCGGGCGGCGCAACGGTGCGCTCGGCGGCAAGCTGGTCGGCGCCGGCGGCGGGGGCTTCCTGATGTTCTACGCGGAAGATCATCGGCGCCTCAGATCGGCGATGACGGCCGCGGGTCTCGAGGAAATCCGCTTTCGGTTCGACTTCGAAGGAACGAAGGTGCTGTTCGCATGAGCCTGCCCGTCGCGATCCTGGCCGGCGGGCTCGCCACGCGTCTGCGGCCCGTCACCGAGACGATTCCCAAGTCGCTCGTCGACGTGGCCGGTCGGCCGTTTGCCGAGCACCAGCTCGACTGGCTTCGCAATCAGGGCGTCCATAGCGTGGTCTTCTGCGTGGCATATCGTGGCGAGATGATTCGCGAGGCCCTCGGCGACGGACGTCGCTGGAAGCTGTCCATCGAGTACGTGTTTGACGGTCAGCCGCTGCTTGGAACTGGCGGGGCGCTGAAACGCGCGCTGCCGGTACTGGGAGAGTCGTTCTTCGTTCTGTACGGGGATTCCCTCCTGACATGCGACCTCGCTGCCGTCGAGCGGGCGTTCGTGGCAAGCGGGCGCGCAGGGTTGATGACCGTGTTCCGCAACGACGACTTGTGGGATCGCAGCAACGTCCAGTTCGAGGAGGGCTGTCTGCTTCGGTACGACAAAGCGCATCAGACGCGCGAGATGCGTCACATCGACTACGGGCTCGGCGTGCTGACGGCGCGCGCGCTCGCTCCGTTCCCTGCCGATCATCCGTTCGACCTCGCGCCGGTGTATCAGCAGTTGCTCGCCGAAGGCGAGCTGGCGGCCATCGAAGTGACCGATCGCTTTTACGAAATCGGATCGCCCGAAGGCCTTGAAGAGACGCGCACGTTCCTGGCCGCGAAGGGCGGGAACTGACGTGACATCATGAGCTACGCACGACAGCACCTGCAGGAAGCCGCCCGCATCATCGAGTCGCTGGACGCCGACGCGATAGAGCGAGTTGTCGGCGCGCTCGCGGAGGTCCGGGCCCGCGGAGGCCGCCTGTTCTTTCTCGGCGTTGGCGGCAGCGCCGGGAATTGCTCGCACGCGGTCAACGATTTTCGCAAGCTTGCGGGCTTCGAAGCCTACGCGCCGACCGACAACGTCTCGGAACTGACCGCCCGGACGAACGACGAAGGCTGGGAGACGGTGTTTGCCGCGTGGCTGTCGGGCAGCCGGCTGCGCCGCGAGGACGCCGTCTTCGTCTTTTCCGTGGGTGGCGGCAGCCTCGAGAAGAACATCAGCGCCAATCTCGTGCGGGCGCTCGCAGCACGCCAAAAAGGTCGGCGCAACGATCGTTGGCGTCGTCGGGCGCGACGGCGGCTACACCGCGCAGGTCGCCGATGCGTGCGTCATCATCCCGACGGTCAATCCCGACACCATTACACCGCACAGCGAGGCGTTCCAGGCGGTCGTCTGGCACCTGCTCGTGTCGCATCCGCGGCTCAAGGCGGCGCCTACGAAATGGGAATCGACGCCGTGAGGACCACGCCAGCCGTCTTTCTCGATCGAGACGGTGTGATCAACCGGGCCATCGTGCGTGATGGCCATCCCTATGCGCCGCACCGCGCGGAGGATCTGGAAGTGCTACCGGGCGTTCACGACGCGCTCGTCCGCCTCAAGGCGGCGGGTTTTGCGCTCGTCGTCGTCACCAACCAACCCGACGTCGCGCGCGGCACTCTGCCGGAGACAGCGCTGCGGGCCATGCACGAGCGCCTGACGGCCGCTGCTTCCCCTCGACGAAGTGACGGGTCTGCTGTCACGACGACGCTGACGGATGTGACTGCCGGAAGCCGAAGGCCGGCATGCTGACGCGGCCTCCCCTCTACGATTTGAGCCGGAGCGTGATGGTGGGCGACCGCTGGCGTGACATCGAAGCCGGCCGGCGCGCGGGTTGCCGGGCGGCGGTCCTGATCGACTACGGTTATGATGAGGCACTTACCACGCAGCCAGACGTCTGTCTTCGATCGCTCTCGGAAGCCGCCGATTGGATTCTCTCGACGATGGTGAAGCTATGAACCTGACGCACACTGCGCACCAAGATCTTCAGCGATGGCGCGGAGCTGGACGGCATGCTGGAGCTCTACCGTCAGCCTCATATCAAGGGCTTCACGACCAATCCAACGTTGATGCGAAAGGCCGGGATTTCGGACTACCGGACATTCGCGCACCAGGTGCTGGCGGCCATTCCAGATCGGCCAATCTCGTTCGAGGTGTTCTCCGACGAGTTCGAGGAGATGGAGCGTCAGGCAGGTGAAATCGCGACCTGGGGCGAACACGTCTACGTCAAGATCCCCGTGACGAATACGAAGCGGGTGCCGGCATACGACCTCATTCACCGTCTTTCGCACACTGGCGTCAAGGTGAACGTGACGGCCATTCTCACCCTTGAGCAGGTGGGCGAGGTCGTCAACGCGCTGAAAGGCGGAGCGCCGTCGAACGTGTCGGTGTTTGCCGGACGCATTGCCGACACCGGCCGTGACCCCGTGCCGCTGATGACCGAAGCCGTCGACATTCTCGGCGCCGAGCCGAAGGCCGAGCTGATCTGGGCCAGCCCGCGTGAGCTGCTGAACATCTTTCAGGCCGACGCGATCGGCTGCCACATCATTACCGTGACTCACGACATCCTGCGAAAGCTGTCGCTCGTCGGCAAGAGCCTCGAGGACTACTCGCTCGAGACGGTCCGGATGTTTTACGACGACGCTCGCGCGGCGGGCTTCTCGCTGAACGTGGCTTCGACGACGTAACGCGGTTTCCTCGCGGACACACCGAATCCCGCCAGTATCGCCATCCCAACGCCTGCCAGCGCCAGCGACAGATCCCAGTGGTGGGGGCGATACTCGAACCTCACGACCCAATCGCCGGCTGCCGGAATCGCCACCGCCTTGAATGCATGGTTGACTCGAAAGTACGGCACTCGCTGCCCGTTCAGTGTGGCCCGGAAATCTTGCGGAAGAAATGTCTCGCTGAGCACAGCGACACCGGGGCCTGAGGCACGTGCCACGAACGTCGTGGTGTTCGCCGTCATCTTGTACGCGCGAGCCGCAATGATGCTGCCCGAGACCGCCGGCAACCCGCGTGTGGCAGCGATCGCCTGAGGATCATTGGATTGGACGGCCGCCAACGGCTTTCCGGCCGCAGCCACCTTCCGCATGAGATCCGGTGCATCGGCATAGATCGTCACGCCGTCCACGAAGAACGCACGCGGCCATGCCGTCGGTCGGGGCTCAACTCTCACGCGATCGGGACCCGACACAGGGACAATGAGGAACCTGACGTTCAACAGGTCCAGCAGCGGCCCGACCCGCTGCACGTCAGGAGTGACGCACCATCGTGATCCAAACCATCCAGCGCCAGATTCCTCCGGCATCGACCAGCTCCCGATAGGCCTGCACCTCCAGCGGGTCGGCCCCGCCGACGCCTTCAACCTCGTAAAGCGCCTGGCTTCCGGCGAAGAGCGTCCAATCCAGCCCCACCGCCCGGAACGGCTCGGTCGAGGCGTGGTGCGGCGCATCCACCACCGGCGCATTTCTGTCGAGTGCTGCCCGCAACCGGGGCTGCAGGAGAAGATCGTCGAGCACAGGGATCGTCGTGTCAGCGTGAAGGCTGCCTGGCAGCAGGAGCACCGACGACGCGAGGCCAATCGCGACCCACGCGAGTGCACGATGATCGGCTCGCCGCGCCACAAGGAAACAGGCGGGGAGTACGACAGCGACGGGCACGAGCAGTAGCAGCAGCAGCGACTCCAGGCTGTCCTCGCGCGCGAAATCGCGAGCGTTGGCACACAGCCACCAGGATGCGGCGCCGACGAGCACGCAGACGAACGCGCTGCGGCGGCCGCTGGCGCTCAACAGGGCGTCTACTCCAGACGCGCCCAGAATCAGCAAGGGAGGCAGCGCTGCAGCCACGAAAACATCATTGACATGGCCGATATTTCCCAGCAGCGGAGTACGGACAATCAGCGATCCCGGCAGGGCGCCGAACGCGATCGCCATCAGGCCCGCTGCACCCACACCGCACACAAGTACGGCGCGGCGCTCCAACAGCCGTTTTGGGGCCGTGATCGCCGAGATCGTCAGCACAAGCGCGAGCAGATGAAGTCCTGGCTGGAGCGTCCCGGGCGCCACTGGACCCAGAAAGAACGCGAGCGCCTCCCGCCGGCCGGCGAATTGGACGTACGGCTGGTCATACGCCGTGTACGATTGTGCCAGCGTCTCCAGGAACACGAGCCAATGCGGCGCCGCGAGCAGGAGTGCCGCCGCACCTGCGAGCATTGCCGCGAACACGCGGCCGCCGCGTTCCCGCCATGACCCAGGGGACAGCATGACCGCGAGTAGTCCGATCAGCTCCATTCCCAGGAGAGCGACCACGGCCTCCTTGGGCGTTCCTGCCACGAGCACGAGGGCCGACGAGAGAGCGAGGAGTACCGAAGCCAGAGCCTTCCGGCGTCGGTCGCGCGCGACGGCGAGCTTGAACCACGCGAGAAGCACCCATGGGCAGTAGGTCAGCGTGAAGCTGGCCGGATGGTTGAGCCGGAACGCGTAGATACCGATGAACGGGGAAGCGGCGGCCAGTATCACCGCGGACTGCCAGCCGCCCGTCGCTGCCAGCGCCGCCAGCCCAATCCCCACTGCAAACAGAGCCCGGTGCGCGACGAACTTGAGATCCCAGCCCAGCGCCGGATCGGGAGTGACGAGCGTCAGCCAGTGGAGAGGGTCGAGCACCGACGTCACGCCCTGGCCCCAGAGGGGCCGCCCACCCGCGTTGTATCGATTCCAAAGAGGGACGTCACCCGCCGCAAGCGCCTCGCGCTGAACGTTGGAGTGAGGAACCTCCTGAAGGACCGCTGCCCAGACGTCGCTTCCCCGGATGTTTTCGAGGACCAGGTCGGCCGATCCAGGCGCGTAGGGCGCCTCGCCGTACAAGAGCGGCGTGCCATGGTTGTTCGGCGCCACTAGGCTTCGGCCAAGGAACACAACGGGATACGTCGCGGCCAGCGTCGCGACAACGGCGGCGACACAAACGGCGGCGAGGCGATTCCTGTCGCAGAGCGCGGCGGCGTGGGCTGCCGCCAGACCGAGCTTCGGCCCGAGACCGCGAAGCGCGACTTCGATCAGCCACACCGTGGCGGTACAGCCCGCCCAGAAGAACGCGATCCGCGCCAGAAGCCACAACACGAACGGGCTGAACAGCTGCCTCGGAATGACGACAGGCGTTTTCGGCTGGTAGACCAGCTGCGGGTCACTGGGGCCAGGCGGCGCCTCCACAACCAGGCGCTCCCGGGTCTGCTCGAGCACCGAAAGATGATAGGCGGGGGCAAGCTCCGAGAGCGGAACGGTGGCATGCAGAGAGCCGTCTGGAGCGACAATCGCCACTCGCTCGATGATGTAGCGATCGCCAAGAGTTCCGGGATCGATTCGAATGCTGCGGTAGCGACCCGGAGGCACGCGAAGCCGATACTCGTGGGCTTCCCCCGGCTGGATAGGAACAACCGCGGACTGGAGCTCGGAAAAACCCGCGCCTGTATCGTAGAAAACCTGAAGGTGCCCGGTCACTGCAGATTGCAGAGTGACGGTGATCGTGTACCCCTGCTGTTTCCACCCGGAACGCGCGGTGACCGGAACGATGAGAGCCAGGGCGACGACGTAACCAATCACCAATCGCGGAAGCACAGCGGTTTCACTCTCGTATTCGCAGCTAATTCACATTGCCGCCCGTGTAAAGACGGCCCCAGCGGAATTTCAACAACGCCCGCATCCATGTGAGCGGGTCACGGAACATGGTCACCTTTTTGCCTTCGCTCGGAGAGCGGGCCCGGTAGTTCACGGGCAGCTCGAGCGGGCGGTAACCCTTGCGCAGCAGTTTGATGACAATCTCGAAGTCGAAGTCGAAGCGATCGCACTCGAACGAGAGCCCGTACAGGCACTCACGCCGAAAGACCTTGAACATGCTGAAAGGATCTTTGAGGTGCTGCCGGTAGAGGAAGTTGAACAACGCAAGGAAGAAGACGTGACCGACATTGAAGAACGTGGCCAGGGCGACCGCGTCATTGAACTCGCGAATCTTCCAGACGCGGCCCTTCGACACATGCCGGGAGCCAATCACGAAATTGCGTCGATATGCCAGGAGCGGTCCGATGAGATCGTCGTAGTCGTCAACATCGTACTCGAGGTCGGCGTCCTGAAAGAGCACCATATCGCCCGTACAGGCGGCGAGCCCGGCCCTGACGGCGTTGCCCTTGCCCCGCGGGCGATCCTGCAGGATCAGACGCACGCGCGGGTGTGCGCCGTAGCGCTGGGCTTCCTCCCGCGTGCCGTCAGAGGAGTTGCTCTCGACCAGCACGATCTCGATGTCCACGCCCTCGATCGATTTGGCGAGCAGACGGTCCATGAGCACTGAAAACGTCGCTCGTTCGTTGTAGGCCGGCACGATCACGGACAGCGTCGGCAACGGCGCGACCGGTTTCACGCGAGCCAGCACGACCTGCCTGCTATTGAGCGAGCGGAACGCGCGCCGCCGCAAAAATGGCGGTGTCGCCCACACCAGGAGGCTCAGGCTGCGCCGGGAGAAAGCAGACGACACCGCCGGTATCTTGGAGCGGAAATACTCGAGGGAGACGGCACTGTCGTCGGCGCCGATGAGTGGGTCTCCGTAGCCAGCCTTCAGGAGCAGGCTCTGAAGCGTATCTGATGAGAAGTAGTGCAGGTTCCTGGAGTTGAATTCCCACCAACTGGACCGGAAGAGCCGCGCCGTGCGGCTGTCGATTGTCGCGGCGATCACCATGACCACGCCCGCGGGCGTCAGGCAGCGCTTCAACGCCCTCAACGCCGCCTCTGGATTGACCAGCTGTTCCAGGGTGCAGTAGAACACCGCCGCATCGAAGAGGTGGTCAGGAGGTCCGTCCAGCCTCCCGCGGTCCACATCGTCGCTGGACAAGGTGACGACATCGAGCTGACGTCGCCGAGCCTCCTCAGTGAGAAACGCGTCGTTGGCAACCATCAAGAGCCGCCGCAGCTGCGAACCCGCATAAGCCCCTATCTGATCCAGCCGAACAGCCGCATTCGCGGCGTGAAGCTCGTACACGCTGACCGCCATCGGCTTTGGCTGGACATCGTTGTCGCGGCTGGCCGGCCGAGGGTTGAGAAAGAGGAGCGTGCACTGACTGCATCGGCAGACCGGATATCCATCGACGATGAACTCGTAGTTCAGCTCCGCGGAGCGGCAAATCGGACAGTGATGTACGGCAGGGCCCAGAGCCCTGCTGAGCTTCCGCTCTCGTGTCGGTGGAAGTTCTGGGCATCGCGTCCTACGGGCGCCGCCCCACCGCCAGGATCTCGCCGATGTTGACCCGTCTGTACTTGCGAAGGACCGACGCCGGCACGGGGCGGGTCACAGCGCCGAGGATGCGAGATAGCAGCGGATTCAACGACCTGATTTGATTGACGAGGTAATCCACGCTCAGGGTCTTGTAACAGGTCGTGACGCTGACGACTTCAAATCCCTCGGCGCGAAGTGCGCCTGCGAGCGCCTTCCGGGAAAACAGAGACAGGTGCTGCATCGGCTGAAGCATCGGCCATCGCGACCCCATCAGGAAACGAAGAAAATGTCCGGTGTCGGGCGTGCTGACCAGCAGCACGCCACCAGGCTTCAACAAACCGGCACATCGCCGGAGGAACGCCCTGGGATCGTGCACGTGCTCGATGAGATCGAACGCACTGACGACGTCGAACAGGCCCTTGGCTGGCATGTCCTCCAGCCGTCCCTCGAAGATGCGGGGGCGGATGCCGGGCGCGGCGGCGGCGATCGCACTCGAAGAAAACTCGACGCCGTGGACGTCGAATCCGCGAGCCGCGGCCACCTCCATGAAATAGCCGCACGAGCAGCCCACGTCGAGCAGGCGGCCCGATCTGACCACGTCACCGATGTCGTCGAGACGCTGCTCGAAGTGCCGTATCTTCATCGGCCGGGCGGCAACGTAGTCGTGATAGGCCCCGGACGCATACTCGGCATCGGCCCACGTCGACATGCTCCGGCTGGTGGGGAGAGGATGCTGAAAGATCAGCGCACAGCTTCCGCAGATGAAGTAGTGCGCCTGTTGCATCTGGCAGTAAGGACTCGTCTGTGCGGCGGAACAGACGGGACACGCCGGTGGTGCCGTTTTGAAAGCGGCGACAGGTATGTCAGTCAACCGAGGTGCCACTTGATTGGGCGTAGATGTCGTTGACCCTGGACGACATCAACCGATGCCAGAATGGTTTGAAGACCCCGGGCGCGGCGGCGGCAAGCCAGGTCAGGATTCCGTAGTACCAAGGTACGTAGGTCATGAAGCGATTTCGTTCGACCGCTGCCATGACGGCGTATGACACCGCCTCGACGGGGATCGTCCGCGTGGCTTCCGGCCGATGGGCGCGAGTCTGAAATGATTCATGCGCGAAGAATTCCGTCTCCACGCGTCCCGGGCACACGACGTGAACCTTCACGTTGAAGCGTGCAGTCTCGATCGCCAGAAGCTCGGAAAGGGCGACGAGCCCGTGCTTTGACGCAGAATACACGCCGCACGGCGTCATCGGTATCCGTCCGGCGATGGAAGCCATCATGACAACGTGGCCACCACCGGCTCGGATCAAGTCGGGTAGGAATTCGCGAGTCACCAACGCGGCGCCGACGAGATTGACCTTGAACAGGCGCTCAATTTCGTCCAGTGGCGTCTGCTCGAACGTGTAGTAGACAGCGTATCCTGCATTGTTGATCAGCACTTCAGGCGCTTCAAATTTCTGGCGATAGTCCCGCGCCATCGCCCGAACGTCATCGAGAACGCCGATGTCGCACACGTGGGACCACACATCGGAGGAGATTCGTCTCAGTTCGGTTTCCGCGCTGTTCAGCTTGACGACGTCGTGAGCGACAATCCCCACACGGGCGCCTTTGCGCAAGAGGTCGGCGGCGAGGTGCTTTCCGATCCCACTCGAGCCCCCCGTAATCAGCACGCGTCGTCCGGACCAGCGAAAGCTCACCTGCCGGTGCTTCCAAAGGCGATCAGATTGGACGGCAGCCCCGCGACCCGAACCGTTCGCACGTCTACAGCCGCGTCAGGAGGAAATAACGCTGCGAGGTCTCTCGCGGTCAGCATGTTCAGGTTCGTCTCCTCGGCCCAGTGCCGATACCGTGTGCGGCGCAGCACGCCTCGAAAGACAGACGCCGGCAGGTAGTGCAACAGCGGCAGACCCGTGTGATGCTCGACGGGAAACCAGCGGTTCGGAGTCGTGATGAAGAACGACCGGCCGACGCGGCAGAGTTCGCGTGCAAACGCGGCCTGGGCGCGCCGGCTGCCGACGTGCTCGAGCACGGCGTTGCTGAACACGATGTCGAATTCGGCGTCCCGAAATGGCAGGGGATCTCCGGCCCGTACTTGCCTGTAGCTCAGCCCCGGGTAGCGTTGCGCCAGGTGCGATCCGTCCTCAGTGCCCACGCAGGTGAGCTTCTGTGGATGTGGGTACATCTGCTCGAAGTAGTTCGATTCCCTGAACCTCTCATCGCTCGTGACGCCCACGTCGAGCACCCGGGTCTCCGGCTGAGGATGCATCACTTCCATGAACAGGAGGAACATCTTCCGCCGAATGTGGAAAGATAGCCTGGAAGCGAGCGGAACCGTTCCCGAATGACGATAGTAGACAGACTCCGAGGTCGCTCGGCCCTTGGACGACATGAACGCGTGTTTCGCTCAAAGTTTACTTCAGGTGCGGCCCTGGACGACACGAACTCGTATCGTGCAGAGTCTACTTCAGGTACGTTTCACCCATGAACGGCGCGACGTCTCATCAGCGTGTCGAGGTGATCCTGAGGATCTGGTGGAGCACACTCCCGGCGGGCCGCCGGGGTTCGTACGTAATCGAAGGCCAGACCACCCGGCCGTAGGGCGGAAGGAATGCCAACGTCACAACCGCGGTCATTCGGGCCGGAATCGGAGAGCCACGGGACGATCGGGGGCGGACGGTCACGCGTCTCTGCGGCGGGCGACGCGAATCAGGCGATCGGCTAAGTTGGTTACGGCGGCGGACTCGCGATATGCCGAACGGCAGCGGCCGCCCGTCCACGTCCTTTCCGACACCGAGCATCGGCGCCGGAGAGAGCGGCGCCTGCGCGTCTGCGCTCGGTGCTGCCAGCAGGATCGCTAGCGATAGCCACGCCCGCCTATTCCGTCTCGCCATGCCTGCGTCTCCTCCTGCGACCGGATCAGCGCCGAAGTATACCTATCGCCGCGGCGATCAGGCTCCTCGTAAACGGTATCGACCCGTAACACGAATCGGCCTCCTTTACGAATCCAGTTGCGACGCCGGACATCGGGTTCACGGCGTCGATGGCTTTCTCCCTCCGCGCGTCAGGATGTTGCCACGTCGATGACTTGCCGTGTCGTCAGGGGCTATCGTCCTTACCCGATTCCGCGGGTGGCCGAGTCTTCCCGTGTGCTAGGCTCTGTCGCCATGCGACTGCGACGGCCGACCGCGAGCGAAGCGGTGCTGGGCCTGCTGTGTCTGATGTATCTGATCACGTACGTCGATCGGGTCAATATCGCCACGGCCGCGCCCGAGATCACACGCGAGCTGACGCTGTCGAACACGCAGCTGGCCTTCGTCCTGTCCGCCTTCGGCTATCCGTACATCGTGTTCCAGATCTTCGGCGGCTGGCTTGGCGATCGGGTCGGGCCGAGAAGGACGCTCTTCGTCTGCGGGATTGTCTGGTCGTCGGCGACGATCCTGACCGGCTTTGCGCGAGGTCTTGCGAGCTTGTTCCTCGTCCGCCTCTTGATCGGCGTCGGTGAAGGCGCCACGTTTCCCGTCGCCACACGTGCGATGCACTCCTGGACGTCTCCCGACCGTCGGGGATTCGCCCAGGGCCTCACGCACGCCTTCAGCCGGCTCGGCAACGCGCTGACGCCACCGATGGTGGCGTGGTTGATCGGCGTTGTGACATGGCGCGGATCGTTCGTCCTGCTCGGGTGCGTGAGCCTCGTGTGGGTCGTGACCTGGGTCTGGTACTTCCGTGACGTCCCGGAGGAACACGGCGCCATCACCGATGCGGAGCTCGAGAAGCTGCCGAATCGCGGTCGGCGGCCGGACGCAAGCGATCGTGGCGCGGCGCGCCCGGTTCCCTGGCGTCGGTTGGCCGCGCGCATGTGGCCGGTCGCCGCTGTCTACTTCTGTTACGGATGGACGTTGTGGATGTACCTCAACTGGCTGCCCTCGTACTTCCTTCACGAGCACAGCCTGCGGCTCGGACGCTCGGCGCTCTTCTCCTCGGCCGTGTTTTCAGCGGGCGTCGGGGGCGACTACCTGGGTGGCGTCATCAGCGATGCGATCCTGCGGCGGACCGGTGATGTCCGGAAGGCGAGATGCCATCTCGTGTGCTGGGCGTTTCTGGCGTCGTTCCTGTGCGTGCTGCCCATCTTCTTTACCCACGATCTGACGATGGTCGTGTTGAGCCTGGCCGCGGCCTTCTTCTGCGCCGAGATCGTCATCGGGCCCATGTGGGCGATTCCGATGGACATCGCGCCAGACTACCCGGGCACCGCGAGCGGCTTCATGAACACCGGGTCGGCGCTCGCGGCCGTGCTCTCGCCGCTGGCGTTCGGCTTCATCATCGACGCGACCGGAAACTGGAACCTCCCGTTCGTCGCCTCGATGGGGCTCCTCCTCACCGGCGCGGCGCTGACCTCGACGATGCGGCCTGAGTTGCCATTCGAGCCGGCGGTCGTACCGGTCCGGCTGCAGCCCGCCGGCCACTAGGAGCCTTTCTCATGAACCAGGACCGGCTGAGCGCGCACGACGGCCGTGCGCTCACGATGAGCGCGATGATCCGATGCACGGTGAGAACTCTCAGGATCCGTCGTGACCTTCGTGGTCATCGCGAGCCATCGTGTTGTAACGCCGCGTCGTGACCGCACTTGTGAGACGGCTTGTAGTCTACGTGCCCGTCCACGTCGGCCGGCGCTTGGCGAGAAAGGCCGCGACGCCCTCGCGAAAGTCGCGGCTCGTGTAGCACATCGTGACGAGATCGCGATCCTCGCCCGGGGGCAAGCGTCGCGCCGTCATGATGCGGCGAATCATCTCCTTCGTCGCTCGCACGGTCAGCGGCGCGTTCGCGGCAATCTGTGACGCGTAGTCGTGGACGACGCGCTCGATGTCCCCGGCCGCTTCGACCCGGTTGATCATGCCGAGCGCGAGAGCTTCGGCCGCCGTGATGAACCGACCGGTCAGCAGCATGTCCTTCACGAGCGCCGGACCAAGCAGGTCCACCAGTCGGCTGTAGCTGGCGCCGGAGAGACAGTTGCCCAGCGTTCGCGCGACAGGAATGCCGAACGTCGACTCGGGCGTCGCCACGCGCAGGTCGCAGGTGAGGGCGATCGCGCAGCCGCCGCCAGCCGCCACGCCCTGCACCTGCGCGATCGTGGCCTTCGTCACACGCTCGAGGCGGTCGAGCACCTGATCGATCCGCTGCTCGTACTGGATCCCGTCGGCCGGCTCGTGAAAGCTCGTGAACTGTGAGATGTCAGTGCCCGCGACGAAGGCCTTGCCTCCTGCGCCTTTCAGGACGAACACGCGAATCGCCGCGTCGTTGTCCACGCGGTCGCACGCATCGACGAGCGCCTGATACATGTCCCAGGTCATCGCGTTCCGCGCCTCGGGACGATTGAACGTCAGGGTTGCGATCGGGCCGTCGGATTCGTACATCGCCTGGATGGTGGACAAGCATGCCTCCCTCGAGTACAAACTCGGATCGAATACCGCGGCGCCCAGATGACCAATTCACCTCCACCCCACCGCCCGCCGGGCGCCCTCGACGACGTCCGCGTCCTGGACGTGACGCAGTTCATGGCCGGACCCTTCTGCGCCACGATGCTCGCGGACCTGGGGGCCGACGTCATCAAGATCGAGCCGCCCTCGGGCGACTCGACACGGCGGATGGTCGGCGCGGTGGGCACAGAGAGCCCGGCCTTCAACGCGGTCAATCGCGGCAAGCGAAGCATTGTGGTGAATCTGAAGGTCCCGGATGGGCAGCGCCTCCTCAAACGGCTTGCCGCGTCGTCGGACATCCTAATCGAGAACTATCGCCCCGGCGTGATGCTTGGCTTTGGCCTCGGCTACGACGCGCTGGCCGCGATCAACCCGAGGCTCATCTACGCGTCGATTTCCGGCTACGGTCAGACCGGACCGGATCGGGCGAAGGGCGGCTTCGATCTGATCGCGCAGGGCGTCTCCGGCATCATGTCGGTCACCGGCGAGCCGGGGCGGCCGCCGGTGAAGGCAGGGATCCCTCTGACGGACCTCGGCGCCGGGCTGTTCGCCCTGGCGGGCGTGCTGGCGGCGCTGCATCATCGCAGCCGCACGGGCGTCGGCCAGTACATCGACACGTCGCTCGTCGAGGCCGGCGTGGCGCTCTCCGTGTGGGAGGCCACCGAGTACTTCGCCGGTCCGAACGTGCCGGCGCCGCTCGGATCGGCCCATCGGATGAACGCGCCGTACCAGGCGATCCGGTGCGCGGACGGGTACGTCACGCTGGGCGCCAACACCGACCGGCTGTTCGCGCGGCTGTGCGGCGTGCTCGGCCATCCCGAGTGGGCTGACGCGCCGGACTTCGCGGACAACGCCAGCCGCGTCCGCAACCGAGCGCGGCTGGCCGCGTTGATCGAAAGCGTCATGGCTGTGGAACCGCGCCATCACTGGCTCTCGCGGTTCGACGCCGCCGAGATCCCCTGCGGGCCGATCAATGACTACGCTCAAGTGTTTGCGGATCCGCAGGTTGCCGCGCGAGGCATGGTGCTCGAAACCGACCATCCGGTCCTCGGCCCCCTCAGGACGCTCGGATCGCCGATCAAGTTGAGCGCGACACCGCCCGACGCGGCCCGCCGCGCGCCGCTCCTTGGCGAGCACACCGACGACCTCCTCGTAGAGTATGGGTTCAGCGCCGAGGAAGTCGCGGCGCTGCGCAAGGCCGGTGCGATCGGCTAGGAGTTAACCGGCCTTCTACCGCGAGGCCGCGCCGCCCATCGCCATCTTCAGTGCGTCTGCGAGGTGGATGGCGTGACGCCCCGTTGCCTGTTCGATCTGTTCCCGGCAGCTGAACCCATCCGCCACGATCAGTGTGTCGGCCGAGGCCGCCCGGACCGCCGGGAACAGCACACGCTCGCCGATCGCCTGCGACACCGCGAACGTCCCGGCCGCGAACCCGAACGCGCCGGCCATGCCGCAGCATCCCGCGTCCGGAACCTCGAGCGTCGCGTCCATCTTCCGGAGTACCGCCTCTTCGGGGCCCATGGACATCACGGCTTTCTGGTGACAATGCCCGTGCAGCAGCACGCGCCTCGCAAGACGGACGGGCTGATATGTCAGGCGTCCGGACTCGAGAAGCTCTGACAGCAGGACCGTCTGGCTGCGCAGCCGCAACGCCCGCGCGTCTTCCGGGAACAGATTGCGAAGCTCGTCACGGAAGACGGACGCGCAGCTCGGCTCGAGCACGACGATGGGGACGCCGGCATCAATCGGTGCGCTGAGCTCGAGGAGGATCGTCTGCAGATACCGCTTCGCGTGGTCGAGCAGACCGAAGTCGTACAACGGGCGGCCGCAACACAACGGGGCCGCCGGAATCGTGACCGAGTACCCCGCCGCCTTGAGCACGTCGAGCGCCGCGCGGCTCGTTTCGGGATGAATGTAGTTGTTGAAGGTATCGGTCCAGAGGATCACGTCGGTCGGCTGCCAGTCGCGCGCCGCCGTGCCGCCCGTTCCCACCGTCGGCACGCCCTGCTGCCCTGCCCATCGACGAAAACTCACGGGTGCCAGTTGGGGGAGCCGCCGCTCTGGCGCCACGTGCAGGATCCGCTTGACGAGGCTGGCAACCCCGGCGCCTGGACGAGCGCGTTGGCGACGGCCGGCGCCGCGGCTCCCGCGCGCAGCCACCGGTCGATCAGCCCGAACGCATGCGCGTGCAGGGGACGACGCCTGCCCTCGTAGTAGTGCGAGAGGAACTCGGCGCGGTAGGTCGCCATGTCGACGTTCGCGGGGCACTCCGACTTGCAGGCCTTGCAGGACAGGCACAGGTCGAGCGTCCGCTTGACCGCCTCGTCCTTCCAGCCGTCCTGCACGATCTCGCCCTGAAGGAGCTCGAACAGCATGTGCGCGCGGCCGCGCGTGCTGTGCTGCTCCTCGAGCGTCACCATGTAGCTGGGACACATCGCGCCGGCGTCCTGTTTCCTGCACTCGCCCAGGCCGACGCACCGCAGCGACGCCCTTGCGATCGAGCCTCCGTCGTCGGGGAATGCGAAGTGGGTACGCGGCTGGAGCGGTGCGTAGTCGGCGCCCAGGCGCAGATCCTCGATCGGCATCGGCGCGTCGACGAGCTTGTGCGGGTTGAGCTTGTTGTCCGGATCCCAGATGGCCTTGAACTCGCGAAACGCGGCCATCAGGTCGTCGCCGAACATCTTCGGGAGGAGCGCACCGCGCGACTGGCCGTCGCCGTGCTCGCCGGACAGCGAGCCGCCGTAGCCGACCACCAGATCGGCTGCGCGATCTACGAACGCCGCGTACTTGCGAATCCCGATCTCGGATTCCAGATCGAAGTTCACCCGCATGTGAATGCAGCCGTGGCCGAAGTGGCCGTAGAACCCCGTTTTGTACTCGTATTCGTCCAGGAGCGCGCGCAGATCGCGCAGATAGCTCCCGAGCTTGTCGGGCGCGACCGCCGCGTCGTCCCATCCCTCCCACTCGAGCGGCGCGCCGGGCGCCGTAGCCGCCGCGCGCGGTCCCGCCTCGCGGATGCGCCACATCGCCCGCGCCTGCACATTCGAGTAGCGCCTGACGTCCGGTCCGCCCGGAAGCTGCGTCGCCCATCCACGAACCGCGCGGCCGTCCGGTCGGTCTCCTCGGCCTCGTCGAACCCGAACTCGACGAGCAGGTACCCGCGACCCTCGGGAACGAGGTCGAGATGCGGGGCGCCCTTCTTCCGGAGCCCGTCGACCATGGAGCCTTCGAAGCCTTCGAGGCCGATGGGCCGGAACCGCAGGATGTCCGGAACGTGATCGGCTGCCGCGAACGCGTCCGGATATCCCAGGCCGACCAGCACGCGATGCTGCGGGCTCCGGATGAGCGTGACCCTGGCCTCGAGCACGATCGCGCACGTCCCCTCGCTCCCAACGAGCGCGCGAGCCACGTGGAACCCGTTCTCGGGCAGCAACTCGTCGAGGTTGTAGCCGGACACGCGTCGCGGGATGCGGGGGAACCGCTCGCGAATCCGACCGGCATGTCGTTCGCCGAGCGCGCGCAGCTTCGAATAGATTGCTCCACGCCGGCCGCCCTCATCGACGATTGCGTCGATGGCCGATGCTTCCGTCGCGCCCACGGTGAGTCGTGAGCCGTCGTACAGCAGAACCGTCAGCTCTTCTACGTTGTCGACGGTCTTGCCGGCGAGCAGCGAATGCGTGCCGCACGAGTTGTTGCCGATCATGCCGCCGAGCGTGCACCGGCTGTGCGTCGACGGATCGGGGCCGAACGTGAGGTGATGGGCCTCGGCGGCGTTGCGCAACGAGTCCAGGACGACGCCGGGTTGGACCCGCGCGAAACGCCTGGCCGGATCGATCTCCAGGATCCGGTTCATGTACTTGCTGAAATCGAGGACGACCGCCACGTTGCAGCACTGGCCCGCGAGACTGGTGCCGGCTCCCCGGGGGAGCACCGGCGCTCCATAGTGCCGGCAGACGCCGACGGCGGCGACGACGTCCTCGGCGTCACGTGGGACGACGAGCCCAATCGGAATCTGACGGTAGTTCGAGCCATCGGTCGCGTACAGCGCTCGGCTCCCGCGGTCGAAGCGGACCTCGCCGCGAATTTCGCGCGTCAGGGCACGCTCGAGCTCCGCCACCTGCGGAAACTGATCGAGTGGCTTGGCGTGCGAGCTGAGGGGCAGGGAGACGGCCACTATCCGATCGGCTGTTCGGTTGGGACTTCCTGAGTGAGGCTGTCGAGGGCCGCCTGAATCCCGCCGTCACGATGGGGCACGCCCGCGACGCGCAGGCCCATCTCGATGCCGCACAGCGTTCCTGCGAGCATCAGGTCGTTGAAGCTACCAAGGTGCCCGATCCGCACGACTTTCCCGGCGAGCCTCGAGAGCCCGCTGCCGAGCGACATGTCGAACTGTTCGAGCACGAGCGACCGGAAGCGATCGGCGTCGTGGCCGTCGGGCATGAAGAACGCCGTCATCGAGCTCGAGTACTCCCGCGGGTCCTCGCACACGATGTCGAGCCCCCATGCCCGCACCGCGGCGCGCGCCGCCGCCGCGTGTCGATCGTGTCGGAGGAACACGTTCCGCAGGCCCTCTTCCTCCAGCATTCGGAGTGCTTCGCGGAGCCCGAACAGGAGGTTCGTCGCGGGCGTGTACGGGAAGGAGCCGGCCCGATTCTCCTTGAGGACGGGCTGCCAGTCCCAGTAGCTCTTGACCAGCTTCGCAGTCCTCGAGGCGGCGAGCGCCTTCTCGGACACGGCGTTGAATCCCAGGCCGGGGGGGAGCATCAAGCCCTTCTGCGACCCGACGACCGTGACGTCCACTTGCCACTCGTCCTGACGGAACTCGATGGACGCAAGCGACGAGACGGCATCGACGATTAGGAGGGCCTGGTGACCGACACGGTTCATGGCGCTGCGCAGGAGGCCAATCCGGCTCGCCACTCCGGTCGATGTCTCGTTGTGGACGACGATCACCGCCCTGAGGCGGCGGCCGTCGTCGGCCGCGAGACGGCTCTCGAGGTCGGTCTCCGAAGCGCCCCGGCGCCAATTGCCCGGCACGTAGTCGACCTCCAAGCCCAGCCGTTCGGCGATGCCGCGCCACACCTGCGAGAAATGACCGGTCTCGAAAATCAACACGCGATCGCCGGGCGAGAGCGTGTTCACGAGCGCGGCTTCGGCAGCGCCCGTCGCGGACGAGGGGAAGATGACGATCGGACCGCTGGTGCGGAAGACTGGGCGCAGGCGTTCGAGGACCTCGGTCGCGAGCGCGGCGAACTCGGGTCCCCGATGATCGATGACCGGCCGATCCATGGCCCGCAGGATCCGGTCCGGAACGTTGGTCGGCCCAGGGATTTGCAGAAAGTGCCGACCCGTATGGAGCATGCCCGTGAGTGTAAACCGGAATCCACTCGTCTTGGGGGTGTAGGTGAGCCCACGGCCCGCACCCCTGCGAAGCCTGAAGACCCGCGATTCTATGCGACACTCTCGAATCGATCGAACGTGCTCCCGAACAGCTTCGCACGGCCACTCGTTCTCCTCGTTGCGACGCTGGCGTCAGCCAGCCTCACCCTAGCAGCCTCAGCGCGATCGGCGCAGACCACCGATCACCGAATGCTGCTCGTCGCCCGCTGGCTTCAGGCCCTCTTGTTATCGCCGTCTTCTTCTTCCGGTCTTCGCGGCGCGTTTTTTCTTCGCCGCTGTCTTTTTGACGGCTGTCTTCTTGACCGCGGTCTTCGCGCCGAGTGACGCGGAGTATTCGTAGGCCTCCTGCAGCCAGTCCGTGAGCGCCGCTTCGACTTCGTCGCGGTGGCGGATCTGAATCAGGTCGGCGACCTTCGACGTCGAGGCGCTGACGGCGCGGCGGACCTGTGATCTTTTCGCCGCACGCTCGGGGGCGGATTGGTCGGGCCGTGTCGTTGGGGGGTCTGAGAACGCTCCTTATTTTGCCTCAGCCCGAGAATGCTTCCGATCATCCGCCGCACCGACGCCACAGCGACCGCATTGGCGAACCGGTATTCGGCACGAACCTCGGCCTGCGCGAGATGATTGGGATCCTGCTCCAGGACGAGAGAGTGCCGGGCGTGCACGAGGTCGTCCTTGACATGGTCGTTGTCGGCGAGCTGCCCGCGGGTCGCTACGAGCTGCGCCTTGACATGGTCGTCGACGGCTATTGCACGGTCACCGTCCCCACCATCCCAGGATGGATCGAACAGTGATAGGTGAACGTCCCGGCTGCGGGGAACATCCGGCTGAACGATCCCTGCGGAGCGATCGATCCGGAATTCCACTGGCCGTTGTCTGCGGTCGAAGTGTGCGCGACGGTGTCGTTGTTGGTCCACGTCACGGTGGCGCCCGCCGTTACGTTGATGGGGTTTGGCGCGAACGCGTTCGTCGTCCGCGTTGACGCCCCGGCCACGATCGCGACACCCGAGCCGGAACCGCCGGTCGTTGGCTGCGGCGTCGGCGACGTCATCGAGCTATACGACGATCCACCACAGCCGTAGGAAGTAGCCAGGAGGAACGCAATCCCGAGAAATACAGGAGTCTTCTTCATGCCTGCAGTGGAAACAAGAACCGCACCACTGCCCGGGCCCGTCAAGATGCCGCGCGCGAAGCGCGGCGCTATCCAGTCGCTTTCGACTCCCGTAAAACGCTTCCCAAGTGTGGTGCTATGGCTCAGCCGTTCACAACCATCCGCGTATCGACCGGCGGCGCCGCCGGGCTTCTGGCTCAACGGTGCGCACGCGAAATGTTTGGAAGACGACGAGTCCAATTAGCGTCACGAGATCCGTCATCTATTTGCGCCGGACATCAGGTTCATGTCTGCGCGCGCTACGCAATTCTTCCAGAACCTTCCGTTCCTTCTCGAGCGCGCCTGTGGTTTCGAATGTCTGATTCGCGATCGGCTCACCGATCCTGGCGAACAGCGCGTCGATGGCTTTCTCCGTCCGCGCGTCAGGATGTTCGAGCACCTCGATGGCATGGAACAGCTCGTGCGCAAGCGTCGCGATGGCGGGATCTCCGCAGTCAATGGCAAGCGTAACGCGCAGGACGCAGATCGAGTCGGATACCCCGACCTGGTGCGAGAGAATGCCTCGCATATTTCCGGCGTGTCAGAGACACGTACCGGGAAGTGTCGACATACACGGCCTTTCAGCGCGGCGATTCGTTCGAACTCCTCGCGAAGGTGCTTTGGCGGGTCGGCTGAACCCGTCTCTGGATTCAGCCGACTGCGTCGACTTACTGCCGCTCGTACACCTCTGTGTTCTGGTACGGCTTGCCCTGCGGGTCCACGACCTTCACGGTCCGCGTCACCATCTTGCAATCGGCGCTGACGACCGCGCGGGTGCTGCCGACTTCCTTTCCATTCAGCGTACTCGTGCTGTCGATCGTCGTGGAATTCGTCCTCTTGGTCGTTGATGTGGCACCGGTCGGGAGGGCCCTCTCGGTATAGCTGACGGCTCCGCCTATCATCGGAAAGGCGTATTTGACGGAGATCGGTTTGCCGTCGCCGGCGGTGCCCTTTGCCGTGATCACCAAATTGTCGCCCTGCTCGGCGACAACGACCGTGAAGTCCTTCACTTCGGTACCAGGCGCGAGCTTTGATTTTGCGACGTTCAGTTTCCAGTCCCGGTGAATGCGTCAGCTGCCAACAGGGTGCCGGTGAAACTCACCAACGCCAGTCCAATGACCAGTCTCTTGACCATGTGTTGAGTCGCTCCTACAATGATGGCCCCGACACACGCATCGTCGGGGCCATCAATCAATCAACAGATGTTGCACACACGACGCCTCCGGCTTGTCGTTGCGGGTAGTCTTCTCGTTGGCGCGCTCACCAGTCCACTCACGCTGCGCGGGCAGCCGACGACGCTGAACCTGTCACGCGATCTCGTAACGCTTGGCATCGCGGCGAAGAACATGGTGCCCAACGATCCAGCGCTCAACGCGGCGGCGCTCTTCCAGGCCGGCGTCGAGTATGCGAACGCGCACCATATCTCCCGCGTCACCGCCGATCGCGGGTCCTACTACTTTCTGGCGACGCCGCCGTCTCTGCCCGATCGCTACACCAATCTCTATTACCTGTCGAACATGACGATCGATCTGGCGGGATCGACGGTGTACTTGGGCCAGCGCTTTCTGATCGGGTTCTCGCTGAACGTGTCACAGAACGTGACGCTGACGAATTTCACCATCGAGCGTCTCAATGCGCCGTACACGCACGTGCAGATCACGGCGGTGGATGCCGTCAACCGGAGGATCACGTACAGTCCGTTGCCCGGCTTTGCCGATCCCGCGTCGCTCAATGGCCTGACCCAGCCGTACGGTCCGGTCGAATACTGGGCGGTCGTGTTCCGCAACGGCAAGATCCTGCCGGGGACCAGCCGGATGGAGGTGGCGTTGCCGATCGTCAGCGGCAGCGTGACGCTCGTCAGCCAGGGGCAGCCGTGGCTCGAACCGGCGACCCTCTCCACGCTGCAGCCGGGCGACACGCTGGTCGTCACGCTGCGCGGCGGCGGCCCGCCGATCAACGTGCTCTGGAGCACGTCGATGGTCTTGTCGAACATCACCGTCTACGGCGCCAACTTCGAAGCGCTGAACCTCGAGCAGACCAGTGAGTCGATCGTCGAGAACGTTCAGGTTGTGCCCAAGCCGGGGTCGGGCCTGGTGGGTTCCAACACGGGCGCCATTCATCTGATGTGGCCGGGCCCGAACAACATCGTCCGCAATAACCGCCTGATGCGAACGATGGACGACGCGATCGCGATCGAGGACAAGTACGCAGCGGCGATCCTGAGCCAGACCGGGCCCAGGTCGCTGCGGGTCCGTCGCAATTGGTGGCTTCGGCTGCCCAACAACACCGCCTTTAACTTCCTGGACCCGGAGACACCCCGCGTCACTGCCGGCGCGCTACTCGTCTCGCAGAACCCTGCCTACTCGGATTTCCCTGGCTTCGACAGCGAAACGGAACTGACCTTCGATCGCGCGCTGCCCTCGCCTCTCCCGGGGTCGTATCTGGTTCATGGAACGCCGACGCGTCGTGGCTCCGGCACGATCGTCGAGGACAACACCGTCGAGGAAGTCATCTTTGGCCAGGGGATCTGGATCGGCAGCGTGCAAGCCGTGACCGTGCGCCGCAATTTCGTTCGCGAAACGAGCAATTATGCGATCGGCGTCTGGCAGCACTCGGTCATGCAGGAGTCGTCATCGGGTCAGGCGGCCGAGGACATCACGATCGACAGCAACGTTGTCCAGTCGGGAATTGGTCCGGCGGCCCAAGGCGTGGGGACCCAGCATGCGATGGGCGCGATTGGCGTGAACTACATGAGTCATGACTTCTCCCTTGCCCGCACGCCGCAAACCAAAAACGTGAACATCGTGAGTAACTACGTCGCCGATTCCGGCCGCACCGGCATCTGGGTCGGGAGTCTCCAGGGCGGCGTCCTCACACACAATCGCATCGTGCGCTGGAATCGCCATCCGGAGCTGCCGATTGGCGGCACGTTGCCCGCCGATAGCGCGATCGCGCTCGAAGATTTTTCAAAGCCGATCGCCATCCGCTTCAGCAGCAACGTCGCCGACGCGGACAACCAGTCGGAGCTCGAATCGCCACTCGAAGGCGCCGTGAACCTCCAGCCCTCCGCAGGTTTCCTGACGAAGGTCGCTTCGAGCGGGACCATCGCTGTGCACTCAAACGTTCCGGGCTTCTTCCAGTGGAAAGCAAGAAGCGACGCGGCGTGGTTGACCGTTGTCAGCCAGACTGGCGTGGGCGAGGGCACGATCACGTACTCCACCACGGCAAACGACACAGGCGTCGAGCGGATCGGATCCATTACCGTCGCCGGCGTCGTCTTCCGCGTGACCCAGGGAACCGGGTCGACGATACCGCCAACGATGGCGATCGATCGGACGTGGCTACGGCTGAACGCCGTGACCAACGGCCAGACGTTCGTGTGGCAGACCGCTCCGCAAACGATTCAGCTGACGCAGAGCGGTACTGGTACCGTGACGTGGACCGCCACGTCGAATCAGCCCTGGCTGGTGGTGACGCCGGCGAGCGGAACGGGTTCGGCGCCCCTGACGGTCTCCCTCAAACCCATCGCCGGGCTCGAGGGTGCACTCAATGGCTCAATCACGATGACCTTCAGCGGCGCGGGAACGTCGAGCGCAGTCGCGGCGGTGTATGCCACCGTAAGCCGCGCCAGCGTGGGACCGTTCGGATGGGTTGACACGCCCGCGGAGAACTCGACAGGCGTCACCGGGGCGGTGCCGTTTACCGGTTGGGCTCTCGACGACATCGATGTGACCGACATCTTTATCTGCCGCGCGGTGGTGGCCGGAGAGATTGCCCCGGTCGACGGCCACTGCAATGGTGCCGCGCAGATTTACGTCGGCTCGGCCATCTTCCTGGACGGCGCGAGGCCGGACGTCTTCGCGAGTTTCTCGGGCCTTCCGCTGGCGAGCCGCGCTGGTTGGGGATTCATGGTGTTGACCAACATGCTCCCGAACCAGGGCAATGGCAGCTACGCGTTCTACATCTACGCGAGGGATCGCGACGGGCACATGGTCCTGCTCGGCACGCGGAACATGACCTGCGATAACGCGCATGCGACGCGGCCGTTTGGCGCCATCGATACGCCGGCTCAAGGCGGCACGGCGTCAGGATCGCAGTTCGTGAATTTTGGCTGGGCGCTGACGCAGGGCGGGAAGTTCATCCCCGCCGATGGCTCGACGATCCACGTACTGATCGACGGTGCCGACCGCGGAACAGTCGACTACAACCATTCCCGTCCGGACATCGCCTCGCTCTTCCCGGGCCTCGCCAACACCAACGGTGCGATCGGCTTCAGGATTCTCGACACGACCGCGATGAACAATGGGATTCATACCATCTCGTGGACGGTGACCGACAGTGCCGGACAGACTGAAGGGATCGGCAGCCGCTTCTTCACCGTGACGAACGGCCTGAGCGCGCTGACGGCCGAGAGTCATGCCGAGAGGCGTGCCGCCACGACGGTCCAGGCGATCACAGCCTTGCCGCTGGATCGCGATCCCGTGATCGGACGACGCGGTTGGGACCTGTCGGCGCCGTGGCGTGCATACAGTGTCGGTGGCGCCGGGCGCGCGGTGCTGCGTGGCGAAGAAGTGGATCGGTTCGAGCTGTCGCTCGGCGACAGTGTGCCGTCGCGGTACAGAGGGTACCTGCATATGGGCGACACTCTCCGGCCGCTGCCCATCGGATCGACGCTCGATCCGGAGACTGGAACGTTCACCTGGGCGCCGGGCGTCGGATTCGTCGGCACCTACGACCTCGTGTTCATACGAACCACCGCCGGGCACGATACGCGTCGCGAGGTTCGCGTGATTCTCGCGCCGAAGGGCAGTGTGCACGTTGGCGTGCAGGTCGAGATCGACACGCCGCGCACCAACACGGCGGTGGAGCAACCGTTCGCCCTCGGCGGCTGGGCCGCGGATCTGGACGCGGCACTTGGTACCGGCATCGACTCGCTTCACGTGTGGGCGTACCCCGTTGCCGGCGGCCCACCCATTTTCCTCGGCACGCCCGCGCTCGGCGGCTCTCGTCTCGACGTGGCCGCGGGGCACGGCGATCGGTTCGCTGATTCCGGCTTCGGGTTCACGGTGCAAGGGCTCGCGGCAGGCGACTACGACCTCGCGGTCTTTCCGTGGAGCAATGTAACCAATGCATTTGGCCCGCCGAAGCTGGTGCGGGTGAAGGCGCGCTAGCGCCGGCGCTCCGCAGTCGGTTCACGGTTCAGCTGCATGCCCGAGTCCGGCCCACCGACCGACTTGTCAGGGCCGACGTGGATGCTGGACGACCTGGTTGACGGGGGCAAGGCCTGGCGCCGCAACTCGAGGCTGAGGTCCGCGACATGTGCGGCCGCGGCGTCCCGTCGTACAGCCGGACCATGGTACGCGCCGTCGACACGGTCGAATGGCGAGGGTGAATGCCACGCCGCAAGCGCGGCGGCGGCTTCGGCGCGCAACCCTGCGGATCGGGTGACGTCGGCGGCAAATGCGGCGACGCGCGCGGAGGCGTCGTTTGTTCCAAGCCGGAGATTGGCGTTGATCGCGCGGCGGAGGAGCGGCTCGCTCGTGAATCGCCTCTCGTCGAGCGCACGCGCCAACGCGGGCACCGCCGCCTCGATGCCCCCATCGTCGTTGATGGCTCGTGCGGCCTCGGTGACGACCTGCTCGTCGGCGTCCGAGAGAAAGCCCGCGACGTCGGGATGGCGCATGCGCCTCAGCGCCACGATGGCGGCGATTCGCACGCCGCGAGAGCCGTGGCCGGACAGCGCGGCGACCGGAGAGGCATCGCCAATGCGTGCCAGCGCGAGGCTTCCCGCATGCCTCAGGTTCGCGTCCCGGTCGTTGTTGTCGGCCAGCATCCGGACGAGGTCGGGGACGGCGGGCCTGTAGGCGAGCCGCCCGAGCGCTTCGGCGGCGAAGAATCGCACGCGTGGCGAGTCGTCTTGGAGCAGCGGCCGCAGCGCCTCTCCGGCTCGGACTTCGCGCACGTCTCCGATCAGCCTGGCGGTCTGCGCCCGGATCTCGGAATCGGGGTCATCGAGGAGCTCGGTGAGGAGCACCGTGTGCTGCGGGTCCCTCCGCGCCAGCTGCCCGATGCCCCAGAGACCGTGGATCCGTGCGAGCTGGTGCTCCGCGCGGCGCGCGGCAAGGTGGAGCGTCGTGATGTCGGCGCGCCGAACGAGCTCGAACTGGGCCTTCAGCCGCACCCGCATGTCCGCATGCTGCAGCAGCACACCGAGATCGGCCGCGGCGCGCGCGTCGAGATTCTGGGCGAG
Organism: uncultured Acidobacteriota bacterium; assembly: GCA_963776315.1. Taxonomy (GTDB): domain Bacteria; phylum Acidobacteriota; class Vicinamibacteria; order Vicinamibacterales; family 2-12-FULL-66-21; genus DATBJJ01. The sequence goes on along the minus strand of CAVZMJ010000009.1, from coordinate 515,098 downwards.
GAGCGACCGCACCTCGATTCTCGCGGCGCTCGAGGCCGCGGTGGGCGAATCCACCTTCCAGATCCGTCCCTCGTTCTTCGACTCCCAGCCCCTGATCCAGTCAGCCAGATACAGCGCTCCATCCGGGCCGAACTTCATGCCGACGGTCAGGATGCCCTGCAGCAGGACCCTGTCGCTCTCGAGCGCGAAACCGGCTCCCTCGTTCCTCAGCCGAAAGGCGTAGATGCGGGCGTTGGTGGCCGACCCGGGAAAGCTGGCGACGAAAAAGTGTTTCCGCCACTCGTCGGAGAGCGCCGTTCCGGGGTCGTAGACCATCCCCGCCGGGCCGGCGTGATACGGCGCGATCGGCGGCGTGATGTGCGCGGGCTGTCCCTCGAAGCGGGGCTTGTACATCCCCTCGTCCATCCAGACGTTGTAGCGATTGTTGTCGGGATCGGTGTACTTGCCGTACTGCCAGTTCGCGCGCCAGCCGCTGTCGGAACCGTGCGTCAGGTAGACGAGGCGCTCGGTCTCTCCCGGGTAGTCGCCGTCGTTGTCCACACTGATGAGATTGCCGTACTCGTCGAACGCGAACTCCTGGAGATTGCGGATGCCCGTGGCAAACACCTCGAAGTCCGAACCGTCAGGATTCGCGCGGAGCACGGCGCCCTGATTCGGAGACGACCAGCGTCGGCCCGACTGATCGACGACGTCGAAGCCCATGTCGCCGACTTCCCAGTACAGACGGCCGTCTGGACCGATCGTCACGCCCGAGATCCCGTGTCCGCCGACTGCCGGATGCACGTTGTAGCCCTGGCTCACGACGGACCGCGATTCGATGAGGCCGTCGCCGTTCGGGTCGCGCAACCGCCAGAGCGTCGGCGCCGCTCCGAGGAACAGGTCGCCGTCGTGAAGGATCAATCCGCCGGCGATGTCGTGAGTGGGATCCGTGTTGAAGCCCTCGAGGATGACCCGGGAGGTGTCCGCGTGCCCGTCACCATCGGAATCCTGGATCCGATACAGGCGCTCCTTGACTTCCGCCAGATCCCGCCAGTCGCGCGAACCATCCTTGTTGTGGTCGGGCAGCCATGGATTGTCGGCGCTTCGCTCAGGCGCCAGCTCGCGCCTGTAGAAGTTCAGCAGGTCCTCCACCGTCCGCAGCGTATGCACGGCAGGGACCCACGACGGGTGATCGCGGATGTCGAGCGGCAGGCTGGCGCGGCTCGTGCTCGTCGCGTAAAGAGTACCGCGCTCGTCGAACGCGAGCGCGACCGGATCGGTCACCAGACCGTCGGGTGCCCACGCGGTCACGTCGAGCCCTGGAGCGATCTGAACGGAAACGCTCTGGCGAGCCACCGTGGACAGTCGCGCCGCTTCCTCAGGCGTCAGTCGCACGGTCTGGCTTCGCCGGACGGCAGCTGGACGCTGTCCCCGCGTCGCTGTCCACGCTTCAGCCAGCGAGACGGTGGTCACGACGAGGCACAAGGACAAGAGGCGGCGACGGGTCTCCCGACGCACGCGACATGCTAGCACGGGCGATTATTGACGCTCACAAGATCGACGTTCTCTGGAGCCACTTAACCGGGGCTCTTTGAGAGTTGCCGCGACAGACGGGGCCGCTGCGCGAGAATCGCTCGAACCTCGTCGAGCGGCAATATCCGCGCCGTGCCATCGATGCTCGCCGTCACGATCCGTTGACCATCCGGCGAGACCGCAGCGTTGCTGACCACACTCTCGTGGCCGCGCAGGCGCGCTGCGCGTGCCGGCCCGCAAGTCAGCCGCCCGCGGACGACGTAGCCGCGGGCACCGCGCGGACGATGAACCGTTGCGGGGCCGCGCCCACGTGGTAGAACGGGTAACAGCCGACGAGCGTCACCGCGCGGCTGGGCGTCGGGTCGATCACGCTGACGTCGTCGGGGGAGGTGATCTTGATCCACTCGACCCGGTATTGCTCCGTCGCGACTGGCGTGTCCAGCACCAGCGCGTCGCCTTCCTTGATGTCCTTCAGTACGCGGAAGAAGCCGTCTCGGTGGGCCGCGATGCCGACGTTGCCCACCGTTCCGGGCAGGGCCGTCTCCTCGATCCGACCGGCCGCGAGGTCGAGCACCGCGTCCGAGGTGCCGTCGTAGACCGGCACCTCGAGCTCGAGCCGCGGGATGCGCAGGATGGCGAGCGTGGCCGGCGCTTCCCGCTGCAGTGCGGCCTTGTAGGTCTTCACGCGGATTGCCGACCAGAGCTTCATGTCGACCTTCCCGCTCCAGGTGAGCGCACGCGGCGGCGGGGGCGGCAGAGACGCCGGCACGGGTGCGGGAGCCGGTGCGGCCGTGTCCGCGGCTGCCCGACTGCCGGTCGCGGGTGTATCCGCGACGCGGCCGCACGAGGCCAGCGTCGCTGCGAGGACGAGCGTGAGTGTCACAACAGGAAGGGTGCGAGTCGAGCGAGGCCGATGTGGGACCATCAGGGACACTCCATTCCGAGGCGCGCGGTCGGTCGAGCACGGCGCCGCGTCGGCCCCGCCATCGAGCATAGCACCGCCGCATCACCGAGAATCGATCCTTCGTAGACGAGCACTCGCGCTGACTGGCTACACGGGCGCCGACATCCGCGACGAGTGCCTCGCCGCAGGTTTCGATGCCCATTTGGTCAAGCCAGGAGAGATTGCTCTGTCGAAGAGACTGCTTGGACGCGACGAACGAGCGTCTGACGCGGCGCAGGACTTGCTCTGACCAGCGAACTCGAATAGGTTGGCACCGGCCAACCTTGAGGAGCTTGCCCATGATGACACCGTCCTGCCGGCTGCCACGATTCCCGCACGTGGGCACGTTCCTGTCGTTGTCGTTTCTTCTCGCCGCGCTCACCGCCGAGGCCCAACCGGTGCCGCGGGCGGCGCCGCCGCCCGATCCGCTCGTGCGGATGAACGAATCGATCGACGCATTGACCCGGAAGGTCTGGCCAAGCGTGGTGCAGATCCTGGTGAGCAGCTATGGCCCGCAGAACGAAGGCCCGCCAGGCCGCGCTGGCGTCGTCGTCGGCAGGCAGCAATCCACCGGCTCGGGATTCGTGATCGACCCGGAGGGCTACATCCTGACCAACGCGCACGTGGTGAGCGGCGCGCGGCGCGTTCAGATTGTGCTGCCGGCGGATAATGCCGACGGAACGCTCGCGACGGCGTTGTCCCCCAAGGCAAGACTCATCGCCGCACAGATCGTGGGCGTCACGACTGAACTGGACCTGGCGCTCCTGAAAGTCGACGGCCTCAAACTGCCGGCGCTGCCGCTGGCGACCTACACACAAGTCCGGCAGGGCGAGATGGTGTTTGCATTCGGCAGCCCCAACGGGCTTCGCAACAGCCTGACCCACGGGCTGGTCTCTGCCGTGGCACGGCAGGTGGACCCTGACTCGCCGCAGATTTACGTGCAGACTGATGCGCCGATCAATCCCGGCAATTCGGGCGGCCCCCTGGTCAATATTCGCGGGGAAGTGGTCGGCGTCAACACGTTCATCCTGTCGCAATCCGGCGGGAACGAGGGCCTGGGCTTCGCCATTCCGAGCGCGACGGCCAGAACGGTGTATCGCCAACTCCGGCAATACGGTCACCTGCGCCGGCAGGAAGTGGGCATGAGCATCCAGACCATCACTGAGGGCATGGCGACGGCACTCGGACTGACGAGAGACGCTGGCGTCATCGTGTCCGATGTCTGGCCCGGCGGTCCGGCGGAGGCCGCCGGTCTGGCCGTGGGTGACATCCTGGTTTCCGTGGATGGCCAGCCCGCCGACAACCTGCCGACGGTCACCTACAACTTCCGCCTCAGAGACTCTCCCGGCAACGTTCAACTGGTCGTGATCAGGGGAGCGGCGCAAATCAGCCTCAGCATGAAACCGGTGGAGACGCGGAGCGAGTTCGATTCGGTGTCGTCGATGGCCGATCCGGTGGCGAACCTGGTGGCGGAGCTCGGCATCATCGGCGTCGAGATCGATGCCAACATTACCGCCACCGCCACGGGGCTCAGGGATCCCTACGGCATCATCGTGGTCGCGCGGGCGGCAGGCGCGGCCAGCGACGTCCCGGTGCTGCCGAGGGACATCATCCGCAGCGTGAACAACCGGCGCGTCGGAACACTGGCCGCGCTGCGAGAGAGCGTGCGTTCCCTCGCGCCAGGCACACCCGTCACGCTGCAGATTCAGCGTGAAGGCCGCCTGATGTACGTGTCGTTCACTTTCGAGTGACCATGCCGGCGATCGCGCCGACGGCACCGGGCCCACGTGTCAGGGCGCGCAGACGATCGCCACGATGCGTCGCCTCGCCGCCAGCCGGTCGATCGAGCGGACGCTGCTCTACGGCAACGCGAAAACACTGCTGCGATTGTGAGACGCGAGCCGCGTGGCTCGCGTCTCCACCCTAGGTTTCGGAGCGTATGCTCTGCAAATAGCTGTTCGCCTTCGCCGATGCCTCATCGATGTTCTTGAACAGCTCCCCTCCCTGCGCGTTCAGCTTTTCCGCCTGCGGCTTGAGTGACGTCATCGCCGAAGGCGTGAGATCGCTACCAAGGTAGGTGATGTGATCGGCGAGCTGTTTCCGGAATGGCTCGAGCGACGCACCCGCTTCGCGGAGCGACATCAGCACGGCGCCGAACTGCTCCTGGTTGGCTTTCAGCCTCTGTTGCGCCTGGCCGAGAAGCGCAGGGTCCTGGATGTTCTTGATCGTCTCGGCGCGCCCGCTGAAGTACGTATCGCCGGTCTTCTGCATCGCCTCGACCTTCGTCCTCGCGGCGGCGACTTTGTCGTTCATCGAATCCATCGACTTCATGAGCTTCTTGTAGTCGCCCTTCATGTTCGTCGACGGTTGCGTGACGAGCGCGTTATAGGTGTCGAGGGTCTTCTGCACTTCCGTCTTGGCGTCCGTGAGCGCCTTCGTCGTCGCCTCTCCGGCCTTGACGAACTTATCGGTCTCCTTCAACCCTTGCGTTGGACTGCGCGCCGGGGTCTGGGTGGCCGCTTGACTGGCCCCTTGACTGGCCCCTTGACTGGCAATGAGCACCGGACTCGTCAGGGCGGCAACGAGAACGACCCGCGCGACACGATTGAATCTCATGTGAATCTCCTTCTCTCGAGCAACCGAGATTCGATCGGATATCTCGGAACGGGACCGGCGTCAACTCAAATCGCGCGCGGCAGTTCTCCGGCTCAGCCGTGGGTGGGTCCATGCTTCTGCAGTCGGAGGTCATGATGCGCGGTCAACGAGGCTCTGCGAGGCGCGGCAGATCCCCTGGAATCGATAGTGGTGCTCGTCGTCGTCAGGAACGCCGCTGGCCGCTATGAGCTTGAGGCCGGACGTGCAGGATGGATGCGCTCCGAGATCGCTCAGCCGTGCAGCGCTCCGCTCTGGAGCGTCCGCAGGATCAGCAAGTCGAGGGCGCCGGGCAGCAGGTCGGGGATGGGTCGTGACATTGGTGTCGATAGACGACATTGCACGAGCGGCGTTGGTCTCGTCTGTCAACACCAATGTCCGGCGGGCCGTCGTGGGCTCCTGCGGCCGAGCCCGGATGGGGCCAATACCTGATCCGGGATGCCCATCGCTCGATGGTGCACGTGCGGGCCAAGGCCGAGGAGCTCCTGCCCGAGGCGTGCGGGCTCCTCACGGGAATCGCGTAGCGTTCCTCGGCAGGCCCTGGCGTGAAGGGCGGTGTTTATGACGGGTTAGCCTCGGCGGACCAGCTCCTCGCTTCGGCGGTCGCCTGATGAGTCCAAGCACCAGAGGTCTGTGTAGAATCGAGGATGGCCGATGGTACGCCCGAGCCGCTACTCACCGCGCACCTCTTCCCCGCGCTCGACGCTCAGCTGATCGATCTTCTGCGCTCGTTGGCGCCCGATGACTGGGAACGGCAGACGATCGCACCAAGGTGGAAGGTCAAGGACGTCGCCGCACACCTGCTCGACACACAGCTGCGCAAGCTGTCGTTCGGCCGCGACGGCTACACGCCGCCCGCGATCGCACACGACCGCGACCTCGTCTCGTTCATCGACCGGCTGAACGCCGAAGGCGTGACGGTCTATCGGCGGCTGAGTCCACCCGTGCTGATCGCGTGGATGGAACAGACGTCTCGCGAGGCCGCGAGCTACTACGCGTCGCTCGACCCGTTCGCGCCGGCGCGGTTCGGCGTCAGCTGGGCGGGCGAGTCGGCCTCTGCACACTGGTTCGATATCGCGCGCGAGCTAACCGAGCGCTGGCATCATCAACAGCAGATTCGCCTCGCGCTCGCCGAGCCCGCCAACACCGCGCAGAACCCGTCCGCGAACGCCGCACGAAGCCTGCGCGCGATCATGACGCCGGCGCTGTATCACCCGGTGTTGGACTGCTTCATGCGCGCGCTGCCGTTCCACTATCGGTCGATGTCCGCCCCGACTGGTGCCGCCATCAGAATTCATGTCTCCGGCGACTGCGGCGGCGACTGGCACCTCTACCGCGGCGACGCCTGGATGCTGGCACGCGAGTCGGCAGGCACGACGATCGCCACCGTCACCATCCCCCAGGACATCGCGTGGCGCATCTTCACGAAGGGTATCGCGCGCGAAAACGCCTACGAGCACGTTCGCGTGACTGGCGACGCCGCGCTGGGCAACCACGTCCTCAACATGCTCGCGATTGTGGGGTAAGCCCGTCTGCAAGCGACGCGCGGCCTTCCCGGGGCGAAGCGGAGGTGGATTGAACTACCGGATGACGCTGCGCGCTCCTCCGCCGGATTCATGGAGTCCGATGGGACGATGGCAAACGCAGCCCAGAGCCGGAGGGTCGTCACGTTGAGCAACTCAGCGCACCAACTCAGTCAGCGACCTACTCTCGGTGCGATTCACGGTGCTGTGCCTCAGAAAGGGATCCTGTGTCGCGCCGCGCCTCCTCGAGACGCGAGCGAACCAGCACGGCGATCTCCTCGATGCTGATGTTCTTCAGGCACAAGTTGTCGTTGCAGGGCGACCGCCGCTGGTTGAGCGGACCGATGCATGGGCTGCAGGAGTAACCGGTGTGGATCACGTCCGCGGTGGTCGTGAGCGGCCGATAGCGCTCGGGGATCTCCGGCCCGAAGAAGACGACTTCGCGGATCCGTGTCAGCGCCGCGAAGTGGGCGGGTCCCGAGTCGTTCGTGACCAGCACGTGCGCGAGATCGAACAGGTGCAGCAGCTCGGTCATCGTTGTCTGCCCGGTGAGGTCCAGCGCGCGTGGCGAGCGCAGCCGCGCGCACATGGACTGCGCGTCGGGCTTCTCGCTGGCCACGCCCGTGATCAGCACGAAGACCTCGGGATCTTCCAGCAGCTGCCGAGCGAGCTCGGTGAACGACTCGAGGGGCCAGCGGCGCATGGGAAACTTGTCGCTGGCATTGGGATTGAGCACCACGAGCTTGCGGGTCGGTCCGATGCCGGCATGGATCGCGCGGAGCTTCCGCCAGATGTCGTCAGCCGCGCGCGCGTCGGTCGACGTCTTCGGAACGTCGAGACAGTCCATGGTCCTCGGCCGTTTCACCCGCGGCACCTGGTCCGGCGGCGTGTCGAGCGCGTGCACGAGATCGAGGAACGTGTGCGCGGCATGGATGTGCCCGTTGTGCTGCACTTTGTGTGTCAGCAGATCGCCGGCGTACAGTCCTTCCTGGTTGAACCGGTGGAAACCGACGCGCCGGCACGCGCCAGACAGGTAGCTCAACATGCTGCTGTACCTGACGAAGGCTTCCATGTTGATCACGGTGTCGATGCGGCGACGGCGGGCACGCCACAGGAACAGCAGCGTGTCGCGCGCGAGTGACAGCCCTGTATGCGCGTCAAGGGTGAGGATGTTCTCGGATGGGATGATCTCGAGGATCTCCACGCTCGACCGGATCTGCGCGAAGCAGAGAAAGTGCAGCGTGGCGTCCGGATAAAGCTCGCGCGCTTTCCTGAGCGAGGGATAGGCCACGACCATCGTCCCCATCTCGGCGAGCTGAATGAACAGGATGTTCCGCGGCCTGCCGACTGGAGAGGGAGCCAGTCCGATGAGGCGCTGGACGCGGGAAACGATGGTGAGGAGAAAAGCGAGCGGGATCCCGACCCAGTAGTCGATGGCCCGCATCAGATCCGCATTCAAGGCATTCACCGCGACTATGCCGCCAGGGAACCTGGTCGGGGCTCCGACAGCAGCAGCCGGACAATGCGCAGCGGATGCCGCGCGTCGTCGCGAACCGTGGCCCAGCCGATTCTCCGCAGATAATACGCCAGGAATGCGAAGAGCAGAACAGTCGTGATGTAGAGCACGGACCCGAGTCGGAACACATCCGGAGCCGCGGCGTAGAGCGCGAGGCCGATGGATGCCGCGATGTTGCGCGGACCCCGCTTGTCCGGCACCAGGAGCACGATCAGCAGGTGCCGCGCGACGCGCATCTTGATGCCGACAAACATCGCGAACGGAACGAGCGACCACCCGATCCGGTCCTCCATATCGAACCCGAGTCGCATCTCGACATACCACAGCACAATCGTGAAGGGCACGACCAGTGCGACCGCCGCGATCGTGTCGTAGACGTTGCCTTTGACCTGGCCGTGGAACGTGAAGATGGTCAGGTAGTTGTCCCAGATGAAATACGGGAGCACGAAACCGGCGAAGAGAATCGCGGCAAAGATCATCGCCGTGCCGCGCCGCATGGTCAGGATCTGCCACGCGTACGCCGCCGGCGACAGCTTCATCGTGATGGCGAGCGCCATCAGGATGTGACTGGCTGTCGCGCCTCGAGCGGGCGAGAACGAGCGCGATCATGACCACGACGAGCATGGCGAGGTACGTGTCGTCCTGCACGTAGACGAACCGATGACCGAAATACGCGAAGTTCAGGTACAGGAGGGGAAAGAGGTACCACCGCGTGTTCAGGAAATACCAGAGGGACAGCGCGACAAAGAGCGCCGCGAGCAGCACGACCATGCCGTAGAACCCGATTCCCGTCGCGGCTCCTATGGCATACAGCGCCGCCGCCGTGAGCAATCCCGCCGGCGGATAGGGAGCCGATTGCTCCCTGGTCCACGTCGCCTTCTCGAGCGGTGTCTGTTCGAGGCGCGCCTTGGTGTACATGTCGAGCGGATCGTTCAATACGACCTTGGCGACGTACGAATTGCCGATCGTGTCCGTGCCGTAGATGTCGTACTGGTGAACGCCGCTGAGCAGCGGGAAACGCGCGTAATCGATGTAAGGCCGCGGGACGTTCGGAATCGCCACGGCGATCATGTGCAGGACCGTCGCAGCGATCACCATGTACCGAACGGGCCGGTTGACCCGTAACAGGAACCTGTCAACCGCCGCCGCCGCTTCGAGAAAAGTCACCTGCCTCCTGGGTCCGGCCGAGCAGCCCCACGCAACGCGAACGTCACGAGAAGCTTCACGGCCAAGCCTCCTTGTCAGCGGTTGGATTGTCTCACAGGGATCGGGGATCAGAGATAATCAGGGATCAGGGGCAGCGCAGTTCCTGGACGCCGGCATCCCTCAGCGGCCTACCAGTGATTGATCCACCCGGCGCGCTCGAACTCGCGCCGCCTGGTGTTCGACACGGCGATGGCTTTTTCGCGCGTGTCGAATGTCCACTCGGCAAGGACACGGCTCTTGCGTGTGAGCCGCAAGTGCCACACATCGCCTTCTTGCGTGAGCGACGCGTCGATCAAGTCGCCGCTCCGCCGCACGCGCCAGATCCTGGTGTCGAGCTGTCGAGCGTCCATGGACCCTCACACTGGTCGCCAGGCGATTCCCGCGATGATCGCTGAGATGAGTCATGACGCCGTCCGTTTCTTTACTCGATGTAGTGATCGGCGTCCTTGGCGTCGTCTCCCGATCTCGGCGTAGACCACGTAGACTCCTCCGGGCACGTTAACCTTCGCGAGCTTCGCCGCTTCGCGGTCTTCGTGCGTGCCGTCGTGGCCGTGATCCGCGTGAGTCTGTGTGCCCCCTACCAGCGCGACAGGTACTCCCGCATCTCGTCCTTCCAATACGGCCAGTCGTGCCCGCCGCGCGGGCCCCAGTCGTCCAGATGGTGGTGGATGCCCTTCTGCGCGAGGATGCCGGACATCGTGTACCAGAACCGGCTCTCCTCCCACGGCCCCGATCCCGTCGCGAGGCGAATCTCGCAGCTCGCGAGCTGCTCCCTGATCCAGGGATCCTCGAGGTTGGCCATGTAGTCCGCGGGGTTGTGGAAGTAGAAGTTGTCGTCGTGCATCCCGTTCATGAAGCGCTTGAGGTCGTACACGCCCGACAGCGCGTAGCACCGCTTGACGCGGTGCGGATAGCGGAAGAGCGTGTTCGCGGCGTGATAGGCCCCGAGCGAGGCGCCCATCGTGGCAATCGGGATGCTCCCTGTCTGACACGACGCGTAGATGAACGGGAAGACCTCCTCGCGGATGTACTCGTCGAACAAGCGCTGTCGCCAGCTCCGGTGGAAGGGGTGTGCGCTGCTGTTGAGGAACGACTCGTGGTTGTTCGAGCCGACGCAGAAGAGCTTGACGCGCCCGCCGTCGATGAACTCCGCGAGGGCGTCGGTCATCCCGTGGCGCTGCAGCTCCCATTCGTCGCCGTGGCTCGTCGGAAAAGCCAGCAGTGGCGGACCCCAGTGCCCGAAGACGGCGACGCCCATGTCGTGGCCGAGCCGCGGCGAGTGCCAGTAGTGATGTTCGGTGCGCATCAGCTGTTATGTATTGGATCTTGTTCCGTGGTGTCCGGAATCCGTGGCCTACTTACGCCCCGCGCCCCAGACCGCCCGGCCTGGCTTGGCGCCGGTATGCTCGCCGTCCGCGAGGACCTGGACGCCGTTGACGAATACGTGGGTCACTCCCACAGCATACTGGTGTGGGTTGTCGAAAGTCGCGCGGTCCGTAATCTGTGCCGGATCGAAGACCACGACGTCGGCGAACATGCCTTCGCGGAGAAAGCCGCGGCCGTCGAGCGCGAGGTTGGTGGCGGGCAGGCCCGACAGCCGGTGCACGGCCTCCTCGAGCGGGATGACCTTCTCCTCGCGCACGTAGTGGCCGAGGAGGCGGGCGAAGTTTCCATACGCTCGAGGGTGTGCGGATGATTTGGTGAACGGCGGCTCCGGCGCCATCGATCCGGCGTCGGATCCGAACGACACCCAGGGCAGCTTGATCTGCTTCAGGATGTTGTCCTCCGACATCATGAAATAGACCGTGCCGACGCGCGAGCGATCCTCTAGCACGAGGTTCATGATGGTGTCCGGCACGGACTCGCCCCGCGACTTCGCAACCTCGGCCAGGGTCTTGCCGGTCAACGGCTTGAGCGCCTCTGACTTGAACTCGACGAGGAGCACACGATCCGGCGAGCCCGCCGCGAGGTAGAGATTCTCCCAGTCCTTCGACGGCGTGGTGATGGCGTGCGCGATTTTCTTGCGGGTCGCCGGATCCTTGAGCCGCTTGAACGCCGCTTCGTAGCCGCCGTCGAGCACCCAGGGCGGCATTGCCGCGTCGAGGCCGGTGGCGCCTGCAGGGTAGGTGTACATGTCGGCGGTGATCTTGAGCCCCTCGGCGCGGGCCTTCTCGATCATCGCGATCACGGCGTCGAGCTTCGACCAGTTGGCCTTCCCGGCGGCCTTGAGGTGATAGATCTCAGCAGGAATCCCCGCCTCGCGGCTGATGCGAATGAGTTCCTCGGTGGCTTCGACGAGCCGATTGCCCTCGCTCCGGATGTGCGAGATGTACTTGCCCTGGTACTGCGCCGCGACCTTGCAGAGCTCGATCAGCTCCTCGGTCGAGGCGTAGAAGGCCGGCGCGTAGATGAGCGAGCTGCCGATGCCGAGCGCCCCAGCCTCCATCTCCTGTTTGACGAGCGCACGCATCTCGTCGAGCTGCTGCGCCGTCGGCTTCTTGTCTTCCAGTCCAATCACGTGCTCGCGGATCGTCGTCGCGCCGACGAACGACGCGACGTTGGTCGAAACGCCGCGGCGCTCGAGGTCCTTCAGGTACTCGGCGAGCGTCGTCCACGTGATCTCGTACTTGATGTCGCCCATCTCCTCGACCATGCGCTTCTTCATGGTGTCGTTGAGGGGGCCCATCGAGTTGCCTTCGCCGAAGATCTCGAGCGTGACGCCCTGGCGGATGTCGCCCTGCGACCGTCCGTCGGCGAGGAGCGACTCGGTCGCCCACGAGAGCATGTTGATGAAGCCCGGCGCCACCGCACGTCCGGCGGCGTCGGTCGTCGTCTTTGCGGACTCGGTGGCGAGATCGCCGATGCGCGTGATGCGGTCGCCCTTGATGCCGATGTCGGCGCGGCGCCCCGGGGAGCCGGTGCCGTCGTAGACCGTACCGCCGCGGATGATGACGTCGAATGCAGGCGCAGGAGGGGCCGCGGGAGGACTGGAACATCCCGTGCAGACGAGCAGGACAGCGATCAGAACGGCGTGGACGCGGCGCATGGCGTAGATGATACCCTGCGGCGCCAAGGCACCCTGGCCGTCCTGACGGCGTGGTACCATTCGACGCCATGTCCGCACGCGAATGGTTGATTGACACGATCGCGCACATCGCGCCCGCAAAAGCGCTGGAGCAGCTGACGCCCGAGCAGGCTGAACGGCGTGTGCCCGGCGCGAATCACTCGATTGCCGAGATCGTCGCCCACATGAACTTCTGGGCGACGTGGTTCTGCCAGCGGTGCGAAGGTGCCAGCGCGCCGATGGTCACGAGTGCTGCGGCCGGCTGGCCGCCGGTTGCACGGGACTCATGGCCGGAGCTTCACCGCCAGTTCCTGAACACGCTCGAACGCGCCGCGGCGCTCGGCGACGGTCCCGAGCGGCTCGCCTCGCCAATCGTTCCGCCCATCGAGTTTCCGCCGCTCGCGAACTACACGATCCGCGATGCACTCGTGCACGTCGCCAACCACACCGCGCACCATCTGGGACAGGTCATCATCCTGCGGCAGATCATGGGGTTGTGGCCGCCGCCGTCGGGGAGCTGGACGTGGTGAGGTGAATCACTCTCCCTTCGGGATTTTCGGCGAGGGAGGAGACGTCATGACCGACGTCGGTTCGACCCCGTCAAACTGATTGACTCGCTCAGGGTAAAGCGGGATTGTGGTGGGAAGCACGGAGGCTCAGATGCCGAAATTCATCATCGAGCGGACCCTTCCGGGTGCGTCGAAGCTGACCGACGCAGAGATCCGCGAGTCATCCCTCAAATCGCTCGAGGCTCTTCGCACGCTCGGCCCGGAAATTCAGTGGATTCACAGCTTCATCACCGACGACAAGATCTACTGCATCTACTTCTCTCCGGACGAGACGCTCATTTTCGAGCACGGCCGGATGGCAGGCCTGCCCGTGGACCGCGTGGAAGCGGTGCGCCGCCTCGTCGATCCGGCAAACTTTCAGGATGAGTCGTCTGCGGTGCGCTCGTGAGCGCATACTCGACCGCGTCGGCACACGGCATCTCCCACCCGGCGAGCCATCGCTCCTTGGCCGACGTGGCATCGCAACGGGCGGACGCGGCATCGCGGATGCGTTCGAGCTTCTGATCGTCTTCCCATCGCGCGACGGCACCGGTCGCCTGCCGGAGGCCGGCCGCGGCACCGGCAAGTGTGAGCGCCCGCTCGAGTGCGTCCTCGTCGAGCGCCAGGCGGGCGAAGCCCTCCAGCGCCGACGCGAGACCGCGTTTGTGCTCCAGCTCGCCGAAGGCCGTCAGCGCGTCGCAGAAAAACGCGCGCGCCGCGGCGAGGTCGCCCTCACGGCATGCCAGATGTCCCAGGTCACAGGCAGACCTGGCAAGCCCCCAGCGATTGCCCGTCGTCCGAAAGATGCTCGTGCCCGCTTCGTAGAGCCGGCGCGCTTCCGCATGCTCGCTGACTTCCGCTGCGACGTCGCCGAGATGATTGCAGCACCACGCGATGCCGGTCATGTCGTCGATTTCCGCAAAGAGCGCCGAGGCTTCCCGCAGGCGCTGGCGCGCCTCGTGATGGCGTCCGAGCAGGAGCTCGACGTCCCCGAGGTTGCTCAGCGCGGCGGCCACTGCCGCCTTGTCGCCGAGATCGCGGCACGCCTGCAACGTCTGCTCGCTCAGCTCCCGCGCGCCGAGATAGTCGCCGCGAAAACGCCTGTTCGCTGCGAGCGAATTGAGCTGACGGATCGCGCCCTTGCGATCGCCGAGCTCCACCGATGCGTCGAGCGACTCTCGCTGGCGATCGCGCGCCACCAGATTCTCTCCCTGGCAGTCCGCCAGCGCTGCCGCATAGCTGAGCGCGAGCGCACGAACCGGCGTGCGGCCGCTCGCGGCTGGCAGGTCGAGAGCCGCCTCCAGCCATGCGCGCCCCTCGGCCAGGTACTCACGGTGCTCCCAGTATCGATACAGCGCGACGCCGAGACGAAGCGCCCACGCGGCGTTACCCGTCTTGATCAGATACGCCAGCGCCGCGCGATGGTTGTCGTGCTCCGCATCGCACATCGCCAGCCAGTCGGCCAGCTCGTCTGGCGACTTCTGCTGGACGATCTCCTCCGCCAGGACAAGGCAGTACGCCGCGTGCGCGTATCTCGTCGCCTCCCGTTCGCCGCTGGCGTCGAGCTGCTCGAGCGCGAACTCACGAACCGTGACGAGCATGGCGAAACGACGCGCGCTGCCCGGCTGCTCGACTTGGTAGATGAGGCTTTTGTCGAGAAGGGACGAGAGGCCATCGAGCACACCGACGCCGAGATCGCGGTGGGTATTGCAGACGGCCTCCGCGCCCTCCACCGTGCAACTGCCCGAGAATACGGCCAGCCTGCGGAACAGGCGCTGTTCTTCAGCCGTGAGCAGCGCGTGACTCCAGTCGAGTGTGTTACGCAGGGTTTGCTGTCTGATCGGCAGATCGCTCGCGCCCGTCGTCAGCACATCGAGACGGGACTTCATCCGATCGCGGAGCGCGGCAGGCGTCAGCACGCGGATCCGCGCGGCGGCGAGCTCGAGCGCCAGAGGCAACCCGTCGAGCTGCACGCAGATCTCCCCCACGGCCGCCGCATTTTCGTCCCGCAGTTCGAATGCCGGATCGATGGCGGCCGCGCGCTGCACGAAGAGGGTCACCGCCGGGTTGCACGACAGGGCTTCGACCGAGGAACGTTCCGGCGCCGGCGGCACGGGCAGCGGCGCGACCGTGTAATTGAACTCGCCTCCGATGCGCAAGAGGGCGCGGCTCGTCACGAGGAACTTCAGGGTGGCACACGCCTCCAACAGCCCGACAAGGAGCGGAGCGAAGTCCACGATCTGCTCGGTGTTGTCCAGCACCAGGAGCGTGTGGTCGCGTATCGCGGTCCGCACGTGATCCTCGAGGGCCTCGACGAGCGACTTACCGTCGGTCTGGCGCAGGCCGAGCGCGTGCGCGATCTCGCGCGCGGCGGCGTCCGCCTCGGTCAGCTCGGCGAGGGCTACGAACTCGACGCCGCCTGAGAAGGTTCGTTCGACGTCGCGCGCGGCCTGTACGGCCAGCCGCGTCTTTCCGCTTCCTCCGGCGCCAGTCAAGCTCAGCAGCCGCACGTCATCGCGCAGTAGCAGTCTCCGTACAGCCACTAAATCGTGATCTCTGCCCACGAGCGGCGTGCGCGCAGCCGGAAGAGGATAGGTGCGCGCCCGCCGCTGTGGGGGGCTGGCCGCTGGCGCGTGTGTAGCATCAGTCGCCACCGATCGAAAAGCGGCCGTGTAAGACCCCTTGGGTAGTTCAATGACGATGCGGTCGGCCCGGCCGGGGCCGCCGTAGTACTCCGAGAGCCTGGCGCGAAGCCGCCGCGCTTCCGCGCGGACGATCGTGTCCGTCCGCGGATCGAAGTCGGTGCCGCGGTCGAAGACGTCGACGCCGAGGGCGTACTCCTTTACCTCATCCGGACGTCCTTCGAGCGTCCGCGTCACCACGACTTGCAGAAGCCGCCGCAGGATGGGCGTCTTCGAAAAGGTTTCGCTGGCGAGGATGCGCTCGAGCTCGGCCATGACTTCTTGCGCAGGAGTGCCGGTCCCGGCAGTGCCGGGCGTGGCTTGATCCTGATGCGCCGGGTCCAGCCGCGTCATGGTTCGAGGGATCGGCATTATCTCGCATTTCACTGTGAAGTCAGCGCGCTTCACTCCCCCTCCTCCGCCGTGCGGTGCGAGCATCTGAGAACTTTCCTCGCGCGGGTTGAACGCCCGCTTCTGTCTCTGGTTGCCTGTTGAACGGAGATGCCCATGAACAAGAAATCGCTCCTGGCTCTGTGGCTCGCCGCACTTGCGTGCGCATCGATCGGCGTGACGACCGCGACGGCGCCGCTGCCCGCGAAGGAGGCGGCAGCGAGCGTCAAACCAACTGCCGCCAACACTGGAGCCCAAGGGGTCCATGCCGACTTGCTGGCAATGGGCCTCGAGGGCGCGTTCGGCAGCGCTATCGGCCCTGACGGCGCGCTCTACGTGACGGAAAGCGCGGCCGGCCGTGTCGCGCGGGTGAATCCGAAGACCGGCGCGGTCAGGACGTTTGTCCGCGGTCTGCCGAAGTCGATCATCGGCCTCGGCGGCGCCACCGACATCGCCTTTATCGGCAGGACTGCGTACGTGCTGGTCACACTCGTCGGTCCCGACGTCGGCGGCACCGACGTCGTCGGTATCTACCGCATCGACGGACCCCACAACTTCACGGTCGTGGCGGACATCGGCGCGTTCGCGTTGAGCAATCCGCCGGCGACGCCGTTCGACGTGCCGACCGGCCTCCAGTTCGCGCTCGAGCCGTATCGCGGCGGGTTCCTCGTCACGGATGGCCACCACAATCGCGTGCTGCACGTCACGCTCGACGGCACCGTCACGGAGCTGATTGCGTTCGACAACATTGTGCCGACGGGGCTGGCAGTGTCGGGCCGGAGAGTCTTCATGGCCGAGGCCGGGCCTCTGCCGCACCTGCCCGAAGACGGGAAGGCCATGCTGCTTCTGCGGAAAGCGTCCACGGCGATAGAAGTCGCGTCCGGCGCGCGCCTTCTCGTCGACGTGGAGTTCGGCCCCGGGCACGCGCTCTACGGCCTGTCGCAGGGCGAGTGGCCGCTCGGCAACCCTCCGGGCTCGCCCGCGCTGCCGCACACTGGCGCGCTCGTCAAGGCCAGGTGGGACGGCACCTTTGCCGTCGTCAAGGGCGGCTTGAACCTTCCGACGTCACTGGAGTTCATCGGGAACACGGCCTACGTGGTGTCGCTGGCCGGGGAAGTCTGGACAATCGACCTGGGACATCCACATCACTGGGACGATTGAATCGGTTGAGCGGTCGAAGGCCTCATGCCGCTCGCGCGTGCTGCGCGGCCGGCATGGGGCTTGTGATCGCGGCGTGGACCACTGTATCCAGACAGGCTCTGCCTCCAGCATTCCGGAGAAACTCCAACCTCAGGGGGGCAACGCTCGGTCCGCCCCACCGGCTCCCACGCCGTCCTTTGGCCCGCAAGCCGCTCTCTGGCAGCAAGGTTGATGACGAGGTGCAGTGAGCGACGGCTTGGCCCGAATCGTGCGAAACTCCGAGGACAGATGAGGGACAATCCTCGGAGGAGAGAATCATGAAAGCGAAGAACATGCTGTTACTGCTCGTGGTCGGCTTGGTTTCCGTTTGGGCTCCGATGGCCTCGCGCGACATGCGGGCCCAGGAAAAGCCGAAGGTGCAGGTGCAGATCCCCCAACCCGGCGTGCCGCAAATCATGACGATGGAGGGCAAGTTCGTCCGGGCCGCGTACAACAACGAAGGCTACGTCATCATCGGATACCAGCTCGTCAATAGGTCGATTGGCGAGGACTGGATGCTGCTCGAAGTCGGAATGACGGTGCTCGATGGCGTCCCGGACTACAGGATGAAGCGTGAGATGATTTCGCTCGAGACGCCCGACGGCACGACGATTCCCCTGCCGTCGATTAGCGAGAAACGGGAAGCTAACACCAGCGCGCTCGAGAACCGGGAGAAGGTCCAGCGCGACTCGATCAACTACTTTCCGCCGAGCGCGAGCCGCGCGTGCGGGCTCACCTTCTTCCCCGACCTCACCTCTCGCGTGATGCCGGTGGATGAGGTCGAGCTGAGCAGAGAACGCGCCTGTCTCGGCAGGCTCTTTTTCAAGGTGCCGGGTGGCATCAAATACGGCCAGCATTGGCTCAACGTGAAGTTCGAGAAGAGCCTTGTGCGCGTGCCATTCAGAATCCTGACCGAGCAGGAAGAGAAGACGTTGTCGAAGAATTACAAGGACATCAGCAAGCAGGTCAAGGACGCGTTCAAGCCGAAGAAGAAGAGCTGAGGCCGGCTCGCCGTGAACCGTCACGAACAACCCGGACGAAGCGCGCCGCTCGGCGCTTCGGTCGTCGATGGCGGCGTCAACTTCAGTCTGTTCTCACGCGGCGCGACCGGCGTCGAGCTCTTGCTCTTCGATAGAGAGGAGGACGCGAAGCCTTCGCGCGCGATTGCGCTCGATCCGGTCGCGAACCGAAGTTACCACTACTGGCATGTCTTCGTGCCGGGCATCGGTCCCGGGCAGATTTACGCGTACCGCGTCGCCGGTCCCTCCGACCCGGGCAAAGGGCTGCGCTTCGATCCGTCGAAGGTCCTCATCGATCCGTACGGTCGCGAGGTGGTCGTGCCGGACGGCTACACTCGCGAAGCCGCCAGCCGCGAGGGCGACAACGCCGCCACGGCAATGAAAAGCGTGGTGGTCGACACGTCCGCGTACGACTGGGAAGGCGACGCGCCGCTGCGGCCTGCCGGCCTCGCGCACGATCATCTACGAGATGCACGTCGCGTGGCTTCACGCGTCACCCGAGCTCTGGCGTCAGCGAACAGGTCCGCGGCACCTATGCCGGGCTGATCGAAAAGATCCCTTACCTCCAGGCAGCTCGGCATCACCGCAGTCGAACTGCTGCCGGTGTTTCAGTTCGACGTCCAGGAGTGTCCGCCGGGCAAGGTCAACTACTGGGGCTACCCACCGGTCTCGTTCTTCGCTCCGCACCGTGCGTACAGCTCCCGTCAGGAGCCGCTCGGTCCGGTGGACGAGTTCCGCGACATGGTCAAGGCCCTGCACCGCGCAGGGATCGAAGTGATCCTCGACGTCGTGTTCAACCACACCGCCGAGGGCGATGCAGACGGGCCGACCCTCAGCTTTCGCGGGATCGACAACCCGACCTACTACATGCTCGAGGCGGACCGGGCGTCGTTACGCCAACTACACCGGTTGCGGCAACACGCTCAACGCCAACCACCCGGTCGTCCGGCGGATGATCGTCGACAGCCTGCGCTACTGGGTCAACGAGATGCACGTCGACGGCTTCCGCTTCGACCTCGCGTCGATCCTGTCGCGCGATCCCACAGGACAGCCGCTGCCGAACCCGCCGGTACTGTGGGACATCGAGATCGGATCCGGCGCTCGCCGGAACCAAGCTGATTGCCGAGGCGTGGGACGCCGCCGGGCTTGTACCAGGTCGGGACCTTCGTCGGCGACGCGTGGAAGGAATGGAACGGCCGTTTCCGCGACGACGTCCGCGACTTCTTCCGCGGCGAGCCAGGGTCGCTGCGGCCGCTTCGCCGACCGGCTGGTCGGCAGCCCGGAGATGTACGGGCACAAGGGCCGCGAAGCCGAGCAGAGCGTGAACTTCGTCACCTGTCACGACGGTTTCACGCTCAACGACCTGGTCTCGTACAACAGCAAGCACAACGAGGCGAACGGCGAGCAGAACCGCGACGGGGCGGATGACAACCGGAGCTGGAACTGCGGCGTCGAGGGCCCGACCGACGACCCTGCGGTGGAGGGGCTGCGCAACCGCCAGGTCAAGAACTTCCTGACCGTCACCCTGCTCGTCGCTCGGCCTGCCCATGATCCTGATGGGCGACGAGGTGCGACGCACGCAGGGCGGCAACAACAACGCCTATTGCCACGACGACGAGTCGACGTGGTTCGACTGGTCGCTCGTCGAGAAACACGCGGATGTGCGTCGGTTCGTCGCCCTGCTCGCGGAGCGTCGTCTGCTGCGTGACGTCGAGCACGAGCACCAGCGGGTGAGCCTCACGGAGCTTGATTGCGCGCGCGACCAAGGCGTGGCACGGCGTGAAGCTCGGCGAGCCGGACTGGGGCGAGCATTCGCACAGCATCGCGTTCAGCGCCGGATTCAGCAGGAGGCTGCTCGTCCACATCATCCTGAACGCCTACTGGGAGCCGCTGGAGTTCGAAGTGCCGCCGGCGACTGGACCGTGGCGGCGCTGGATCGATACGTCCCTCGCTTCTCCCCAGGACATCGTCGACTGGAAGAAGGCGCCGTCCGTTCACGGCCGCACTTACGGGGCCGGTCCGAGGTCGGTGGTTGTGCTTTACGCGCTTGGCGGATGAAGGGCGCCCGGTCACGCGGAAGATGGTCCAGTGCCAAAATCCAGCACCGTCGGCTTGTGCACGAGCCTGTCGGGATTTATCAACCGCGGGTCGCTGACGAACAAGTCTCGACGTCTCATCGTCTCACCGGTCCTGGGGAAGCACATGCAGGGGTTGCTCGCGACGATTAGCTTCTGACGACGGCGAGGTCTCCGGTCGCAGCTCGTCGTGGCTTTACCTTTCTGGGTGCCTGGCCCCCTGGATCACACCTCCAAGCCAGACACAGGGGAATCCCGTGATCGCGAGCGCGATCGGGTACCAGTTGGGGCCGAGATTCCCAATCTGAATAGCCGCAATCGCGCCGGCCGTGCCGGTAACGAAGCCAAGAACCGCGACGACCATCACGTGACGCATGGGGCTGTGTGGCGCCAGGGCGGCCGTGATGTAGCCCCCGAGGATCGTGTAGAGAATCCGGTAGGAGAGCGCCAGAAGGTTCAGGCCCGGCTCGAACATCGGCTCCCCCCAAGGTGGGTAGACGCCGAGGACGTGCAGCACCTGATCGGTGGCGAGCGAGAACACCGCCACCGACAGGAATCCGATGATGACCGCCGCCGCGCTCCTTGGAAGCCGGCGGGAAGCTGTCCCGGTTGCGGTTGACGTTGTGTTCGACATCTGACGATCCTCCTCAAAGAAGGCCCCGGCGCCGGGCCATGCCTGATGCTCGTGCATCTGTAAGTCGGAGCACACGCCCAACTCTCGACATCCTCGTCCCGTCCCGGCAGGGCGGGATCCGCTTGTGGCCAGCCAATGATGCCGCGGCCACCGTTCTGTCATAATCCGCGCGTCATCAGGAGGTCTCATGGCTTCGCGACGAGTCGGCGTCCACGTTCTATTGCTGCTGTCCGTCCTGGCTGCGTCGCTTCGCGCACAGGCTCCTGCGCAGCCCGCTTCGGCGAACACTGTCGACCGGGGCGTCATCAACGGCGCTCCTTACTACATCGAGATCCCGGCCCGGTGGAACAAGGGGCTGGTGTTGTACGCCCACGGCTACGCGGTGACCAGCGAGAAGCCTCGTAGTCAGGAGTACACGCCACCCAAGGCTCTGCGCGACGTGTTCCTGTCGCGGGGCTTTGCCTTTGGCGCCTCCGACTACAGCGTGCAGGGCTGGGCGGTCAAGGAAGCGATCGAGGACATCGAGGCGCTGCGGCGCTACTTCGTGTCGAAGCACGGCACGCCGGCGGAGAGCTACATCACCGGGCATTCGATGGGCGGCCACGTCACGATGGCGATCATCGAGCGATATCCCGACCTCTATCAGGGTGCGATGCCCATGTGCGGTCCACTCGGGGCGGCAGTCGATTTTCTCAACACCGGCCTCTTCGACATGCTGGTGACGTTCGAGGCGCTCTTTCCTGGCACCATCGGTTCACCCTACGAGCCCAGTGCGGAGACCGTCAACAAGGTGAAGGCGGCGATCGCCGCCGACCCGGAGCGCGCGGCGCGGTACGCCCAGCGCTACGGGCGCACGGTCGCGCAAATACCGGGGGCGTTGTCGCTCTTTCACGTCATCGCCGGCGAACTGAAGCAGCGCGCAGGCGGCGAGCCCTTCGACAATCGCAACCACATCTACGCAGGGTTCGGCGACGACGCGGCGTTCAATCGATCGGTCAAGCGCTACACCGCATCGCCATCCGCGCGCGAGTACGTGCGCCAGTACGCGACGCCAACCGGACGCATTTCCGATCCCATGCTCGCGATCCACACGACGTCCGACGCGCTGGTGCTCGGCAACGACGTGACGGCCTACGAAGTTCCGGCCGCTCTCGCCGGAACCTCCGACCGGTTCGTCGCCCGGTTCGTCGAGGCCAACGGGCACTGCAACTTCACCCCCGGTCAGACGGGAAATGCCTTTGACGCGCTGCTCGCGTGGGCCCGCGAAGGCAAGCGGCCGGCCGCGGGCGAGCAGAAATAAGCACAGCCCTCGGCCAGGATTCCACCGACCGGATGTCGAGAATCGGCTTTCCGCCCCGACTTACCTGAAAAGAGCGGGAAATGCCCGATCGCTCACCTCAAGGGAGCCAGAGATGCCGAAGATTACGCCGTTCCTGTGGTTCGACACGCAAGCCGAAGAGGCGATGAACCTGTACACCTCGATCTTCAAGCCCTCGAAAGTCATCTCCATCAATCGGGCGCAGGGAAGGGTGATGTCGGTCCAGTTTGAGCTCGAAGGTCAACAGTTCATGGGGCTCAATGCAGGCCCCATGTTCAAGTTCAATGAAGCGGTCTCGTTCTTCGTCGGGTGCGAGACGCAGGAGGACATCGATGAGCTGTGGTCGAAGCTCATCGCGGATGGCGGCCAGCCCAGCCAGTGCGGCTGGCTGAAGGACAAGTTCGGCCTGTCGTGGCAGATCGTGCCGACCGCATTGACGCGGATGTTGGGCGACAAGGACGCGGAGAAGTCAGGGCGGGCCATGAAGGCCATGCTGCAGATGACCAAGCTCGATCTGGCACGGCTCCAGCAGGCGTTCGACGGCAAGTAGGCGAAACGGGCGGCGGGCCACGATGTGCGGTTACCGCCGCGTGGCTTTTCGGGCGGTCGTTCTTTTTCGCGCGGCCTTCGCCGGTTTCTTCCGCGGCCTGCGTGCCGGTGACTTCGCCTTCGCGCGAGCCGGCTTGGCCTTCGGGGCCGGAGCGTTCGAGAAGTCGTACGCTTCCTGCAGCCAGTCGGTGACGGGCGCCTCCACCTCGTCTCTGTGCCTGATGTGAAGGAGGTTCGCGACCTTGGACTTCGAGGCGCGATCGACACGCCGCACCTGAGGCGCCTTCAGCGGGCGGTCGAGGAAGACGCACACTTCGAGGACGCTCTTCTTCGGACGCACGAAGAAGTAGCAGGACCTGCGCGAAAACATGATCGACTTGTGCGAGGCGTAGATCCGCTGCTCACCAAAGGTGGCGGCGGTCTCGCGCAGCCGCTCCCAGGCGTCCTGCAGATCCTCCGGAAGGTCCTGCGTCAGCGCCCCTTCGGTGGTCGTCCAGCAGTCGTGCTGCTCCCCTTCCTCGACCCACTGCTTGCAGTGGTAGCACTCTCGACCGGCCATACCCCATTGTAATGAGGGACGTGGGGATTCGTTGTCGAGGTGGCGGCGTCGTCTCGAAAGCCGGTACAGAAGTATTACAGTCGCGCCGGTTTCGCTCCTGCTATCGTCGGACGCCGGACATTTCGGCGTCTGCCAATGGTCTCGCCTACCTTCACTTACGGCCGAAAGCATCAGAGCGGCCACAACTGGATCACCATCATCGCGCTGGCCGTCTTTCATGCCGGCGCGCTGGCGGCGCTCTTCTTCATGGACTACGGCGCCATCCTGACGGCCCTGGTGCTCTATGTCGTTGCCGGCATGCTGGGCATCGGCATGGGCTACCACCGCCTCCTGACGCACCGGGCCTACAAGACGCCGAAGGCGGTCGAGTACTTCCTCACCTGGTGCGCCACGCTGGCGCTCGAAGGCGGGCCAATCTTCTGGGTCGCGACGCACCGCATCCACCACCAGCATTCCGACCGCGACGGCGACCCGCACACGCCGCGGGAAGGCACGTGGTGGGCGCACATGGGCTGGATCGTGACCGGCGAGGGGATGCACCACAACGCGTCCATGCACGCGCGGTACGTGCCGGATCTCGTTCGCGATCCCATTCACATCGCGCTCTCCAAGTGGCACTGGACGTCGAACGTCGTCGTCGGCCTCCTGCTGCTCGCATACGGCGGCGTTCCGTATGTGCTCTGGGGCATCTTCTTCCGCACCACCGCCGGCCTGCACAGCACGTGGCTGGTGAACTCGGCTACGCACAAATGGGGATCGCGCCGGTTCCCGACGCGCGACGACTCGACGAACAACTGGTGGGTGGCGCTCCTCACGTTCGGCGAGGGGTGGCACAACAACCATCACGCCCACCCGACGAGCGCGCGTCACGGGCTCGCCTGGTACGAAGTCGATCTCAACTGGCTTGGCATCCGCACGCTGCGCGCGCTCGGTCTGGCCTGGGATATCAAGGCGGCGGGCATCGAGCGATCTGTGACGGTGTCAGAACCACACACGGAGCAACTATGATCCGCATCCTGACGCTCGTCACCGCGCTCGGCATCGGCGCTGGCTTGACCGCCGCATCTTTGCCCGCGCAGTCCGTCTCTCCACAGCCGGAGGAGGCGGCGATTCTCGCCGTCGTCGATCGCTTCATGCACGCCGTCTCGACGAAGGATTCGGCGCTCATGACCGAGCTGCGCCTCGAGGGCGGCTTCAACGTCGTTGAACGTCCGGCGCCGACGGGCGGAACCCTCGTGACGCGTCGCGTCTTCACGCCCGCCCTTGGCGGCAGTGCCGGCACCTATCGCGAGCGCTACTGGGATCCCGTCGTCCACGTGCGCGGCGGTATCGCCGTCGTCTGGACACCGTACCAGTTCTGGACCGACGGCAAGACCTCGCACTGCGGCATCGACGTGTTCGACATGATGAAGGAGCAGGGGACCTGGAAGATCGCCAACATGATGTGGACGGTCGAACCAGAGGCTTGTGCGACACTCCGCCCCACGGACCCCTCGCGCATCCGCCCGGCGCTTTGAGCGCGGCCTCGTCCGCTGGGAGCGTCACACGGCAAACGTCAGGATACCGTTCGTGAATTGAGTTGGATACTGCTGAAGTGCCCGCGCGGCCGGCCCCTTTGCAACTCCTCCCGACGTCGTGAACTGTGACCCGTGGCACGGGCACACGTAGCGACTGCTTTCGAATCCGGTGATGGTGCAGACCTCGTGGGTGCATGTCGCCGTCAGAGCCGTAAACGAGTCCTGCGCAGTGCGCGCCACGAGAAATGTGCCCAGGGATGTCTGCACGATCGCCGCTGATCCGACGGCGGCCAGAGCCGCGGCCGAATCGATGTTGACCGACACTACCCGGCCGGCGGTCGTCGACGAAACAGAACTAAGAGGTGGTGCCGAGGACGATGGCGAGGTGGGGCTGCCTCCGCACGCGGCGGCAACTGCGCCGACGGCAAGAAGTGAGGCGGCCTGACAGGCCTGGGTGCAGAATTCCCGTCGTGTGCGTGGATTCATCTCGGCGATCGGAGTGGTCACGGAGGTTCCTTGGTTGTGAAGAGTGACGGTTGGGCAGCAGAACGATTATTCCGCTGCTGGTCTTGCAAGAACCGTTCACGCCTCACTCCTCGTGATTCGCGCCCGTGACAGTCACATGCGCGAAGAGGAGTTCAAGACTGTCCTCGCGATGTGTCGGGACTGTCATGTGGTCGCGACGGGGCGAGAATGTCGCTCACGCCTCGAACGCGGCCAATCCGCCTCAGGTGTCCTCGCGTCACTACTTGGTGGGCTGTATCGTCACGCTCGGAACCGGGAAGGTGGCGGAGACGACGAGCGACTGTCCCTGGGTCTTGAGCTGGGCGCCCGTCTCCCAGAAATACCGGACGTTGACGAGCGAGATCAGCTTTGATTTCGTTGCTATCGGCATCGTCACGTCGGGCCCGAATCCCCACACCTTGTGCTTGCCGAGCGCCGGACCGCTCGGCAGGCTCACGGCGATGCCGAACTCGTCTTCCGTCAGCTTCCACTGCGCGTAGTAGGCGAGCCCCGCGCTTGCCACGCCGCCGAGGAACGACTTGCCGACGCCGCCCTCGAGCGTCAGGAGCTGCCCGACCTTGACGCCGGTGAGGGTGACGGGCCCAACCTGGACGTTGCCCGTGTCCTTCTTCTTGGTGTGCGTCTCCCAGTATCCGGTTGTCGCGAGGGTCAGCGTCTTCTTCTCGTCGAGGTACACCGTCGTCCCGGCTGACAGCTCGTAGCTCCACATGTTCTTGCCGAGGTTGTCGTCCGCGCCCGCCGTGTACCGGCCAGTGGGGGCAAAGAGAGCGAATGCCGTGAGGATGTCGGCACGCGGCTTGTGCCATCCAAGCTGGAACGGGACGAGATACATGTCGGCGGCGCCCGTGCTCAGCGACTCGTCGAGGCCGAACGCCGGCGCTTCGAGGGCGCCGTTGGCGAAGGGCAGGACGGCCATCATGCCGTAGTGCCCGCCGAGCACCTTCGCCTTGCTGACGTAGATGAAGACGGGCGCCAGCACGTGCAGCTTCTGACTTCCGGACTGACTCGGGTCCAACGTGATCCGGTTTCCGTTCGCGTCCTTGATCGTGTCGGTGTTGTAGAAGTAGTAGAGCCCCGATATGTAGAGGCCGGGCGCCGGCTGCGACCCGCTCTTCACGCCGTTGTCCCCGAGCAGGTTTTCGCCGTTCAACTGCGCGTAGGCCGGCGCGGCGGCGAGGGTGACGAGCGCGAGCACCGCGCAGCCGAGTACGCGGCTCCTGATTCTCATCTCAGCTCCTGCGTTTCCAGTTCCTGAGTCTCTTCGTCTTCGCCCGCCACGGTAATCCGGGTGGAGGGCGTGAAGTCGTCCACAGCAGGCCAGCGAATCTCGTCGGGCATCGTGCCGTTGACGCGCATGACCTCCGTGAGGCGACGGTGCAGCCGTGTGCGCTCGAAATCCGAGGCCGGCGTGCCGTGCGTCGCGTGCGCCAGGTTCGTCAGCTCGAGCGGGTCGCGCTTCAGATCGTACATCTCGTACATCAGCTGGCGTTCGCGCGTCTTGACGTGACCCGTACCGATCGCGAGGAGCTGGCGGAACGACGCGTGGACGCTCGGCTTGGTCGAGAGGTCGTCCTCCACGTTCGCCGGCAAGTCGATCGGCAGATCCTGGAAGTCCTCGAGGCGATAGCCTCCCTTGGCGAACGTCGGGCTGACTGAGATGCCCCGCAAGCCGCGGCCCGGGTACTCCTGCACGTCGTGCGGGTTCACGAGCGCCACGATCAAACAGAAGGGTTTGGCGCCGTCGTAGGTATTGAGGAAATGAACGGCGCTCTCGCGGTGCAACTCGTCGAGCGGACGGGCCTTGCCCGCCGCGGTGCCGCTGCCATCGACGAAGCGGCCGTCGTTGTTGATCGCGCCCCCGCCGAGGTCGCTGAGGCTCTGCGGGTCGCTCATGTCCGGCGGGTTCCAGCCGTGGAACCCGTAGCGCTCGGCTATGTGCTGCACGTCAGCCTCGGACCAGTAGTGGCGCCTCATCTCGTGGTTGTATTGCACCGGCCGCGAGAGATGGAACTTGCCCTTGAGCACGACGTGGTAGCCGGCGCCATCACCGTCGCCAGGTCTCGGACCGGCTTGGCAGGATCGGTAGCCGTCGCTGGGTCTCGCCTTCGGTCTCGCAGGCGATGAGATTCTTGACGCCGTGCTGCGCCGGATAGAGCCCGGTGAAAAACGTCGCGCGACTCGACGAGCACGCCGCCGTGTTGCACTGCGCGCCGTGGATAGTCGGACGGTGGCCGCAAGATTCGTGCGCCAGGCAGGTTGGCCGCGGCCACGGGGCCGGTCGACATCATCGACACGCACCTGATCGGTCGTGCGCGAGATTGGCGCGTCTGCTGTTCCGATGTCAGTTTCCGTGAGGACCACAGCCCCGGTCGCCGACGTTCAGCTGCACGATTTTCGATGGTTCGGCATGTGAAGTTTTTCCAGACCGCTGGCGCCTGTGACATCGATGGCCTGTCATCCGGGCCGGTCGGAGCTCGGGTCCGACAGCTGCGGTGGGTGGCACGATGCCGATTGTTCGACGGGACGAAGCCGTGCCAGCCGGAGGTCACGGCAATCAACACTCAGACGGGAACGCGGTTCCGCAACCACCGGCACCAACGGTGGCTATACCATCCAGGTCCCGGAAGGCACCTACCGGATCGAAGTGGATTGCCGACGGGCGAGACCGTTACGAAGCAACCCGCCGAAACTCGCATAAACAGATCCGATCTGGATCCGCCGCGATTTTGTCATCGCCTCCGGCAAGCACTGAGCCGCATCCTGGCGGATCGAACGCTCCACTCATCCAGCGCTGGCCGCCGGTCCTCAGCCCGGTCGTAGTGTCCGGCTTCAGCCGGACCCGGGCAGCGGTTCGTCTGCGTGCGTTGTCGGTTGGCCACGGTCCTCAGCACACTGGCCACTTCAGGCTGGACCAACAGGCTCTCTCCACCAGACAATCCGCAGATGACTCGACAGTTTCTCGTCAGTTGCGGCGTCGTGCTTCTAGCCTCCGGTGCCGCCGCGCAGGAGATGCGGTTCTTCTATCCCGCGCCTCCGGCATCCGCCGTTGCCGTCTCGAAGGATCAGGCCTACGGGACGCTGCAGATGGATGTCTACCGTCCCGCGAACGCCGCGGGACAGACACTCCCGACGCTCGTGTTCTTCAACATCGCGTCCGGCGCCGAACGGAGCAACCGCTTCTACAAGGCCTGGGCCGAAATCGCCGCTTCGAAGGGCCTCGTAGCCATCCTGCCCGACTTGCGCGACGAGAGCTTCGAGAAGGACCTCGACGCGCTCATCGCTCACCTGACGGCGAACGCGCCGAGTCTCGGCATCGACCGCGAGCGCATTGCCCTCTATGCCGGCTCAGGCAATGTCTACCGAGCTTTGCCGGTCGTCCAGAATCCGAAGCAGACCACAATCAAAGCCGCGGTGATGTACTACGGCTCCGCGCAGGTGACCGAGTTTCGTCGCGACCTGCCGATCCTGATGGTGCGCGCGGGGCTCGACCGGCCGCCGGTCAATCGCGCGATCACCGATCTCGTCACTCTCGCGTCGAATCAGAATGCGCCCGTGACGCTGCTGAACTATCCGGGCGGCCACCATGCGTTCGAGATCGTGGACGACGAGGATGCGACGCGCGACGTGATCGACAGCACGATTGATTTCGTCAAGCGTACGACCATGCCTGCCTATCAGGCGTCGTTGCGGCGCGGGTTACCAGAGTCGACCGCAGCCGCACACGTGTCGAGCGGCAACTTCGCAGCGGCGGCGGCGACTTACGCCGACCTCGTCAAGGCGAAGCCCGATGATGCGCGGCTGAGGCTCTCCTACGGCGAAGCGTTGCTCGGGGCGTCGCAGTTCGCGGAAGCTTGCACGGAGCTCGAGAAACTGAAGGGCAAGGGCCTCGGCCCGCGCGATCTCGGCGTGCCGGCCGCACGAGCGTGCATGCAGAAGGGAGACGCCGATGCCGCCATCGCCTGGCTCAAATCCATTCCGCAGCGGTACCTCCCGCGCAGTCTCGAGAAGGACCCGATCTTCGCGCCGGTTCAGAACCGGCCTGATTTCAAGGCGCTGTTTCAAACGGGCGGCTGACCGCGACGCTTGAAACTTGGATGCGTGCAGGACCTTCACGCTTCGAAGTCCTCGTTTCCCTGACAGGAGTCCGACGCTGAGCGAGACGCCGAATCCCGACCCGGTACTTGGGATATCGTTGTCGCCATGCGACAGCGGCTGATGCTCTTCCTCTCTGTGGCATTCGGCGCGGCATTGTCTGCGCAGGGCACGGCCCCGTTCAATGACTCGATCCGCGCCGCGGACCTCAAGGCCGACTTGTTTTTCCTGGCGGGCGATGGCTTCAAGGGCAGGCTCGTGGGCACGCCCGAGAACGCACTGGCGGCCGAGTTCGTGCGATCGCGCTTCGAGCGCGCCGGCCTGAAACCGGGCGCCCCCAACGGGTCGTTCATCCAGGCCACCAACCTGATGATCGCCACGCTCGGCGCGAAGAACCTGCTCGAGGTGGCCGTGTCGGACGGCACGCGACTCGAGCTGAGGCCCGAGCAGGACTTCTACCCGCAGCGCTTCAGCGCCAGCGGTTCGGTCCGCGCGCCGCTGGTCTACGCAGGATTCGGCATCCACTCGCCAGCGCTCGGATACGACGACTACGGCGACCGCGTGAAGGGACGCATCGCCCTCATCCTCGAGCACGAGCCCGGCGAGCGCGACCCGAACAGCCCGTTCGACGGCGTCGTGACGGCCGAAGCCGCCGTGCCCATCAAGAAAGTGCTGGCGGCTCAGGAGAAGGGCGCTGTCGGCGTGCTCTTTGTGACCGACGTCCACAACCATCCCGGCGCCGTGAATTTCGAAGCGTCGGCACGCGCGTTCTGGCCATCCCAGCCGCCGCGCATCGATCGCTTCACGCTGGCGAGCTGGGCCGACCGCGTGCGCATTCCGGTCGGACAGGTGTCACCCGCGATGGCAGAGGTCCTGGTGCGCGGGACGGGGCGCCCGCTGGCGGATCTATCGAAGGCCGCGGAGACACTCCGCGGCTTTCCGGCCATCGCGCTCGAGGGCGTCGAAGCCACGTTGACCACCGCTGTCAATCGTCACATCGTGCTCGACCAGAACGTACTCGGTTACATCGAGGGATCGGATCCGAAAC
Source organism: uncultured Acidobacteriota bacterium (assembly GCA_963776315.1). GTDB lineage: Bacteria > Acidobacteriota > Vicinamibacteria > Vicinamibacterales > 2-12-FULL-66-21 > DATBJJ01. Next base: position 484,548 of record CAVZMJ010000009.1, on the reverse strand, counting down.
TGAAGGGCGAGGTCGTGATCGTTTCGGCGCACTACGACCATGAAGGCGCCGACGGCGGCACCGTCTTCAATGGCGCTGACGATGACGGGTCGGGCACGGTGGCGCTTCTGGAGATTGCCGACGCGTACGCGATGGCCGCGGCGGCCAACGCGCGCCCGCGACGCTCGGTGCTGTTCGCCTGCTGGGGATCGGAGGAGCGTGGGCCGCTCCTGGGCGCGTGGGCGTACACCGAAACGCCCACCTTTCCCCTCGAGCGTACGGTCGCGGTGCTCAACATGGACATGGTGGGCCGCAACGAGGAGGTGCCGGTCGGTGGCGGGCCGCGCTTCAACGGCCTCGAGGTTCAGACGGCCGAATCGAACAGCAACGCGCTGAACATCCTCGGTTATAGTCGGCATCCCGAGCTGAGCGCCGTGGTCGAGCGCGTGAACAAGACCGCCTACGGGCTCGAGTTGAAGATGCGCTACGACAACAACAGGTCCAATCTGCTTCGGCGCAGCGATCAGTGGCCGTTCCTTCAGAACGGCGTGCCTGCACTCTGGTTTCACACGGGCCTGCACCCCGACTACCACACGCAGTACGACCGGCCCGAGCGGATCAACTACGAGAAGATGGAGAAGATCGCACGTCTGGTGCATCAGGCCAGCTGGGTGCTGGCGAACCAGGACACTCGACCCAAGTAGCTGGCCGGTTGGCGCCGATCCGGCTCGCCCATCAGTGGTCTCGAGGCTTCTGCCGCTCGGCGTGACGCGGATCATTTTCGACGGGACGTGGATCTCGCAGATCTCACGAATCATTTCGACGGGACGCGGATTTCCGGATGCACCCGGATCATTGCAACGGGACGCGGATTTCGCCGACCTCAACGGATCATTTCAATCGGACGCGGACTTGGCCTATCACATCAGGCCTCCTCCGGGACGCTTCAATGGCGCTGGCGTGGTCTGTGGCGTGGCGGGCGGCTTGAGTGTGTATCGATACGCTTCGATCAGCCATCCGCTGGTGCGCTTCAGGACGAGCGTCACTTGCCCCTCCATCGTCGGGATTGGCTTGCCGGAACTATCGAGGACGCCTCTCAACTCCCACTTGCCGTCGGCAACGGCAATGTCTTCCGATAGACATCGGATCATGGTGAGGACGAGCGGGTGCCGCGTGTTCCGATACTCGCGCCGAGCGAAGAGTTGCATGCGATTGATGGTGATGAGCTGCGCGCCTCGCTCGATCGTGCCGTCGGGGTGGACGATGTCGCCACTCCTCGACCACATGGCGCCGAGCCGCTCATAGTCGCCGTTGTTCCAGTGATTGGCGAATGTGCTGCCGAGCTGGGCGATCGCCCGTTCGTCACCGGCCGAGCAGCGCTCCGGCGCACTCGGCGCGGCCGAGGACGGCGCTGTGGTGCCGGGACGTGGTGCTTCCGCCGCTGGCGGTGCGGTTGGCGCTCGGGGCGGCAGCGGCGCCGATCGCAGGCTCGCGATATCCTCGAGGATGCCCGCGACGAGCGCTTCGACGAAAACCCGGCCCTTCTCCCGCGTTGCACGCGTCGGATCGCCCCAGATGCCGGTCGGCGAGTACGTGCCGCCGCCGTCGCGCTGACGCGTGAGTCGCCCTCCGCCCGGCGATGGGGTGTAGTCCTTGACGGCCTTGGTCATCTCGACGCTGGAGGGATCGATGTACAGCATCATCGAGGTCTCGACCTCGTCCGCGTGTGTGCCGCCCTCTTGTTCGATCAAGCCCTTGGCGGCACGGTCGAGCTTGGCGCTGAGGTCTGTATAGCGCACCAGCACGCCTGCCGACGCGAGGAGCGCCACGGCTGGATCGAGGGCGCGGGTCGTGGATACTCCGGTGTTGAGGATGTAGAAGCGGCGAGGACCGTAGGCGGACAACGTGCGCACGACGTCGGCGGTCATGTCCCGCGCGGTGGCGAGCGACAGCGACGTGGATCCGGGGTATTCGAGGAACGCTGGGTAGAAGTGATAGGTCAACGTCGGCGCGACAACGACCGGCGTGGCGTCGACGACACGCTGCGTCAGGTAGTCAGCGAGCGTCAGGTCGTTGCGGAGCTTGAGGTGCGGACCGTGCTCCTTGCTGCCGGCGCCCAACGGAATGACGACGACCGTCTCGGGCGTCAGGGCCGTCTCGGCCTCCGGCCAGGTCAGCGCTTCGAGGCGCTGACTCTTGTTTGCCGGAGCGGGGTTTCGCGCCTGTCCTCCGACTGGCGAGATAGAGAGTCCGAGAACACAAACAAGCGCGAGAGTCTGAAGGCGCATGGCAGTTCCTCACCCCACGGAGCGTTGCTGCGGACTGTACACTAGACTTGGAGTGTTCAATGGGGCGTGGGCACTGGGGCCCGTTGGCGCTTGGGCGCCTTGGCACTCTGAGCACCAGGCCCCCTTGCACGTCGGCACTCTAGGCACGAGGGCACTGAGGCCCCTGGCACCTTGGCACTCTGAGCACCGGGCACCAGGCACGTGGCACCCTAGCACCTTGAGCACCGGGCACCAGGCACGTGGCACCCTAGAAGCCTTATATGTCGGATTGGGATGCCGAACGTTACCACCGTGTGTCGAACCCGCAACTGGAGTGGGGCCGTCGAGTGCTCCGCCGTCTGGCGCCCCGGCCGGGAGACCGAGTCCTGGACATTGGCTGCGGGACGGGCCGGCTCACGGCGGAATTGGTTGCCGCGCTGGGAGAGGGAACGGTGGTCGCGGTCAATCGTTCGGAGGCCATGCTTCGTGAGGCCGCGGCACAGGCGGTCGAGCCGGCCGGACCGCATCGGCTTGATGACGACCGCCCGAGTGTCCGCACGTGTTTCGTCCGGGCGGACGGCTCGGCCCTGCCCTTTGTCGATGCGTTCGATGCCGTGCTGAGTACCGGCAACCTTCCACTGGATCCTCGACCACGACCAGCTTTTCGCGAGCATCTACCGCGCGCTTGCTCCCGGCGGGCGGCTCGTCGCGCAGTGCGGCGGCGGGGCCAACCTCGGCCGCCTGCTCGATCGTGCCGGCGTCCTCGCTGCGGCGCAGGCGCTCGCGCGGTATTTCGATGGCTGGCGCGGACCGTGGGAGTTCGCCGACGTGCCGACGACGATTGCGCGGCTGGACAGGGCTGGCTTCACGGCCATCGACGTCTACCTCGAGCCAGCGCCCGCCACTTTTGCCGACCGCTCCAGCTTTCGTGAGTTCATCTCCTGCGTGTGCCTGCGCGATCACCTCACGCGCCTGCCCGAGGCCGATCGGCCAGGCTTTCTCGATGTCCTAGTCGACCAGGCGAGCACGGATGCTCCACCCTTCACGCTCGACTACTGGCGTCTGAACATGGCGGCCACCAAACCTGCGGGCATCGAGCAGGCGGCGTGAACGCTCTTCCAGTCCTTCCGGTTTCGTACGGCGAGAACGCCGCGCGTCACGCCAGGGATGGCGAGAAGGAGGCGCACCTCTCGAGACTGATCGCGCGGCTGAGGCTGACGACGTTCCTCGTCGCGGCGGCGGTTCTTGTCTGGACGCTGTCCCGCGGCGCCACGCCGCTGCCGCTCGTCGTCGCATTCCTGCTCTTCGTCGCGTTCGGGGTCCTCGTCGCGTGGCATGCCCGAGTGGACGAGCGCGTGGCGTGGCACGACGCGTTGCGGCTGGTCAACGTGCGCGCCCTGGCGCGCCGCGCGCGCGACTGGCATGGCCTGCCGGACGCGGACGCTCCTGCCGGCATCGACCTGACCGATCACCCCTACGCGGTCGACCTGGATCTCTTCGGCCGCGCCTCGCTCTTTCAATGGCTCGGGCCGGCGTCGACCATGGATGGACGCACGACGCTCGCGGCGTGGCTGCTTCACCCGGCGCCTCGCGCAGAGGTCGTCTCGCGACAGGCCGCGGTGACAGAGCTGGCGGCGTTCGATGACTGGCGGCTGAAGCTCGAGGCTCACGGTCTGCTGGCTGCGGGCGCACGACAGCACGAGATCGATGGGTTTCTCGCCTGGGCCGAAGGGCCGGACGCGTTTGGCCGCAACGCGCGGCTGCTTCGCGGCATGGTGCTGACGATTCTCGGGTCGATGTGGGTGCTCATCGCAGCGCACGCGACCGGGCTGACGTCGGCGGCCCTCTGGCCGATTCCGCTCGTTGCGGGGCTGGTATTGTCGTTCGCTACCGCCGATCGGATCCAAACAACGTTCGATCGCGCCGGTGGGGGACAGGATGCGCTCGGACGATATGGCTCGATCTTCGAGCACGCGGTCGCTGCCCCTCGTGGGTCGCCGCAACTGTCAGCTCTTCTCGCGCGCCTGTCGGCGGACGGCCATCCCGCGCCCGAGTGCATGCGCCGGCTCAATCGCATCCTCGGCTTCGGCGAGCTTCGCCGCGGTGCGGCGATTCTGCACTTCCCCGTTCAAGCACTGACGCTCTGGGACTTCCATGTCCTCTTCGCGCTCGACCGGTGGCGACTGATGAGCGGCCGTCGCGTCAGGGGCTGGCTCGAAGCGCTCGGCGAGCTGGACGCGCTCGCACAGCTCGGCACCGCGCGCCGCGACAATCCCGAGTGGGTGCTGCCGGAAGTGGGCCCCGCGGGACAGCTGACGGCCGAGGCCCTCGGCCATCCGCTCATTGCCGACGATCGCCGCGTCGCCAACGACGTCACTATCGGCCCTCGCGGAAGCGTTCTCCTCATCACCGGCTCGAACATGTCTGGGAAGAGCACCCTTCTCCGCTCGGCCGGTCTCAACATCGTCCTCGCCCAGGCCGGCGGCGTCGTCTGCGCGCGGCGGATGTCCCTGCCCGAGTGCGACCTCCAGACGAGCATCCGCGTCCAGGACTCGCTCGAGCGCGGCCTGTCGTACTTCATGGCCGCGCTGGCGCGGCTCAAGGGAGTGGTCGACGCCGCGCAGCACGAGCGCGAGGACCGCGTGCTCGTGTACCTGCTCGACGAGATTCTCCAGGGCACCAACAGCGTCGAGCGCAGCCTCGCCGTCCGTGCCGTGACGCGTCACCTGCTCGACGCCGGCGCCATCGGGGCGATGACGACGCACGATTTGAGCCTGGCGGAAGAGGAGCCGATGAAGAGCGCCGCGCAGCTCATGCACTTCTCGGAGACCCTCGACGCGGACGGGACGATGCGCTTCGACTACACGCTGAAGCCGGGGTTGGCGACGTCGCGGAACGCGCTGCGGCTGATGAAGATGATCGGAATCGATCTCTGACAGTCCACAGGCAGCCGTCAGCCGGAAGTCAGCAGTGTGAAGCGTTGTGGCCGGTGTGCTAAACTGGTTAACGACTGGTTAATTTAGGAAGGACGCTGCGGATGGCGACGGTGAGCGCTTTCGAGGCCAAGACGCGCTTCGGGGAATTATTGGATCGCGTATCCAAGGGAGAAGAGGTTGTCATTACCCGTCACGACAAGCCGGTTGCCCGCCTGGTCCCGGAAGGCGCCCAGCGGCTCGACGACGTTCGCCGGACGGTGGCGGGGCTCCGCGAGCTTCAGCAGCGGATTCGACGAAGGTCCAAGGCAAAGCTCACGGACCGGGAGGTACGGTCCGCTATCGACGAAGGCAGGTTGTGACCCGGGTCTTCGTTGCGGACGCATCAGTGACCATCGGCTGGGTGCATCCCTCTCAGGGGACGCCACAGACAGCCGCGATGCTGGATGCGATCGCGGAGGGCGCCACAATCGAAGTCCCGGCATTGTGGCCAGTGGACGTGGCCAACGCGCTCACGGTCCTCGCCCGGCGCCGGAAGCTCACCGAGAACGAACGTCAGACAGCCCTCGGATGGCTTCGCGGTCTGCCCGTCCGGGTCGACCATGAGATGGCGTCGCTGGCCTTTTCACGGTTGTCCGAGCTGGCCTCTGATCACCAGTTGTCGGTCTATGACGCGGCCTATCTCGAGCTCGCGGAGCGGCGAAGGCTCGTGCTCGGCTGTAAGGATGGCCCTTTGCGAAAGGCGGCCAAGGCGCGAGGAGTCAGCCTGTGGGAGTGAGGGGCGCTCTCCGATCAACTGATCGGGGCGCCCGGACGTGAAGTGTGTTCTACCGAAGGTGTAGCATGGTGGTCGCGTCCGGGCGCCGTGCTCAAGAGATCCCGCATCCTCATCGTCCTGCTGTTTCTCGTCCTGCTCGGCCAGTTCCCGGCCGCGCTGGTCCAGCCTCGCTATGACCTGCTGATTGCCGGCGGACAGGTCGTCGATGGCACCGGCGCTCCGGCACGGCGGGCGGACGTCGCGATCAGTTCGGGGCGGATCGCCGAAATTGGCACGATCGCGAAGCTCTACGCGCGCGAAGTGATTGACGCCTCTGGGCTCGTCGTCGCCCCGGGCTTCATCGACGTTCACACCCACGCCGACGACCTCATCGAGCAGCCACGGGCCGAGAACTTCGTCCGCATGGGCGTCACGACCATCGTCGCGGGCAATTGCGGGTCGTCGGCCCTTGATGTCGGGAAGGCGCTGACGGCGATCGAACAGGTCGGTGCGTCGGTGAACTTCGCGACGCTCATCGGCCACAACACCGTGCGCCGCGAGGTCATGGGTACGGCCAATCGCTTCCCGTCGATCCCAGAGCTCAACAGGATGAAGGCGCTCGTCTGGCGGGCGATGGCGGACGGAGCGGTGGGATTCTCGACCGGTCTCCAGTACGTGCCGGGCACCTACGCGCAGCCGTCCGAGATCATCGAGCTCGCGCGTGTGGCCGGCAACGAGGGTGGGGTGTACGCCTCCCATATGCGCAACGAGGGCACGGCGCTCGAAGAGGCCGTCACCGAAACGATCCGCGTCGGCGAGATGACGGGCTGCCGCGTCCAGATCTCTCATCTCAAAGTTGACAGCCCGAGCCGCTGGGGCGCCAGCGCCAAGGCTCTTGCGCTCATCGATACGGCCCGAAAGCGCGGCATCGCGGTCGAGGCTGATCAGTACGCCTACTCGGCGGCGAGCTCGTCCCTCGGCATCCGATTTCCGTCGTGGGTGCTCGAAGGTGGGCAGCCTCAGATCAACATCCGCCTGAACGACTCGGCGACGTGGGCAAAGATCAGAGAGGAGATGCGGGGTCTGCTCGCCGAGCGTGGTCTCGCGGATCTCTCCTTCGCCGTCGTCGCGTCCTATCGCGCCGATCCGTCGCTCAACGGCCTCTCGATGAAGCAGGTAGCCGCAAAGCTGAAGGGCGGCGAGTCAGCCGACAGCCAGTTCGAGGCGGCTCGGGAGATGATGCTCGCCGGTGGTGCATCGATGGTCTATCACTTCATGTCCGACGAGGACATCGATCGGATCATGAAGCACCCGCAGGTCGGCATCGCGTCGGACAGCTCCGTGCTGACGATGGGCGAGGGTGTGCCGCACCCGCGCGGCTACGGCAACAACGCGCGCGTGCTCGGGGAGTACGTGCGCAGGCGCAAGGTGATCGGTCTCGAAGAAGCCGTGCGCAAGATGACGTCGCTGCCGGCGGATCAGTTCCGCTTTACCGGCCGCGGCCGGATCGCGCAGGGGAACTTTGCCGACATCGTAGTCTTCGACCGCGACACGGTCGGCGAGGCCGCGACATTCGAGAAGCCGCACGCCTATGCGCGCGGCATTCCGTATGTGCTGGTCAACGGCGTGCCCGTGATTCGCAATGGCGAGCACACGGGCGCGAAGCCTGGGATGGTTCTGACGCTCGGGAAATCTCAGTCGGGCAAGTGATGACCCTGTTCCTTCCGCCTGAAGGCGGAAGCCACATGGTTTACCCAATGCAGAGCACCGTGGCTTCCGCCTTCAGGCGGAAGATCCGCTAATCATCCGACACCGCGAAATAGATCGCGACGGGCGCGAGGACGAGCCAGACGCCGATCATCAGCGCGGGCAGCATCCAGCCTCCCGCCAGCAGCGCCGAGGGTGCCTTGAGGGCTGCCATGTCGCCCGATGCGGCCTCTCTGACGCCGGAGATCCATCCGCCGAGCAGTCCGCCGAACCAGGGCGAGAGTGCAACGAGCGCGGCGACGGTCAGGACCTGCTACCGACACCAACGCGACGACCTGCGCCACGTTGACCGGCCGCGCCGCCTCGCGGCTGGCTTCCTGGCGCGCGCGCATCTGCGCCCGCCACCACATCACCGCCGACGACGGGATGAGCATGTCGCCAGGCTCGCCGTCCCTGACCTCGAGCACCGCGCTCGCGACGGCGACGACGTCGGTGCAGATAGCGCAGGTGGCGACATGGGCCGTGAGCTCGTCGTCCGTCCGGTCCGGCCAGCGTCCGCTCGACAACGCGTCGAGGACATCTTCTTCGCGACAGCAGTCAACCGTCTTCACGACTGGCCTCCATCGGTCGGCGCCGGCACGGCGCGCAGCATGCCGGCGAGCTTGCGGCGTGCCCGGAACAGCAGGAGCTTGACGCTCCCGGTCTTGACGCCAAGAGTAGCGGCGATCTCGGTATGCGCGTGGCCCTGCGCGTAAGCGAGCCAGAGAAGTGCCCGCTCGCGCGGCCGTAACCGGTCCATCGCCCGGCGAAGGTCCGTGCGGCGGACGCTCGCCTCGGCAGGGTCGCCGCCCGCGGCGGGGATAGCCTCGTGATCGGCGTCAGGCAGTGGGACGATGTGGGCCCGGCGCGCGCGCCGCCGCCCGTCGAGCACGAGGTTGGTGGCAATGCGGAAGAGATAGGCGCGGCGGTGGGACTCGCTCTCCCAGTGACCACGCGTCCGCAGGAAGCGGTAGAAGCTTTCCTGCAGCAGGTCGTCGGCGAGGAGCGGGTCGCAGGTCATCCTCGAGAGGTAGCTCCAGAGCGGCCGTGCCGTTCGATCGTAGAACGCGCGGAAGGCGTCTTCGTCCATCTCGAAGGGCACATCAATCTCTGCAGCCTCGAGCCGTTCGACGTCGGAGAAAGTCAGATCGCGCATGGGTCGTGGGCTATTGGCCCGTTCTTTGATCTTGTTGGGCGATGTGCTCGCGCGGCGGGACGGGCGGTTCGAAGAGGCCCAGGCGCCGCGAGAGGAGGAACGACGCCCCTGCCGACACGACGAAGCCGGCGCCGATGGCCAGCGCGAGCACACCGATGGCGAAGAGCGGCTGCGCGACTTCTTCGATCACCCGATTGCTCACGAAGAGCAACCCGAGCGCGCCCGCCCCGAGTACGACGCCGACCTGCACCGACCACAGGATGCGGCTCAGAGGCGCGCCGACGGGTCGCGCGGGGGCCTCGAGCGACAGCGGCGCCGACTCCAGGAACCGCTGCGCCGCCGGGGTCTGCATGTAGGCCAGCAGATCTTCGTTGTTCGTGAACCGATCCATCAGCTTGTTGTGCACCTCAGTATGGACCTTCGACGCGCGATGCCACTGCCGGTATTCGATGAGCGTGCGGATGATCCAAATCAGTGCCCCGGTCACGGTCAGGAAGAGGCCCCCGATGGCGAAGAACTGAAAGATATCTCGCCAGACATGGAGCGCCTGCGTCTCCCGGGTCTCGGGCTGCGAGGGGCTCCAGAACTCCATCGGCCCGATATGCTCGAAGAAGAAGCCCGGAGAGTTGCGAATCTCGGGATGCTGCTTCAGGAACGCCGCCAGAGCCGGATACGGCGCCAGGTAGGAATCGTTCCCGAGAAGCGAGGGGTCGGTCCTGAGGACCCGGCCGACGGCGGGGGGCAGCTTCTTGAGGAGCTCTTCGAGCGTTTCCCGCGTTTCCCGGGCGTCCTGATCCTGGTTGATGAAGACCTGGGGGGCCGGCTGGGCGGTTTCGGGCCGTTCGACGGGCGCAACGGCTCGTTGCTGCCGGCCAGCGGCCAGCGCCGGCACCGAGATGGTCAGGACAAGAGTCGCGACGGCCGAACGGGTCAGAACACGGTGGGAAATCATCGGTAAGCAGGCTCCTTGCCTACCTACTACGCAGGCGGGCTGGGGGGGTTAACAGAGCCCAGCCGCAGTTGCTGCTCGCTTCTCGCTGCTCGCTGCTGCGCCAGTCGACCCGCCCGCGAATCCAGCCCTGAAATCTAGCAACCGCCAACCGCGAGCCGCGAGCCGCGACTTCTAGTCACACAGCGCCGTCAGCTCGCTCCTCGCCTAACCGACCCTACGAATCCCACTCCCCGAATTTGCAACCGCCAGCTGCCAGCCGCGAGCCGCTAACCCCATCAATCAAACAGCGCCGTCAGCTCACACCCGATCCGCCGCAGGCCCTCGCGAAGGAACTCCTCGCGGCCGCCGAGCCAGATCCGCAGGTAGCTTTCGAGACCCACGTGCGACCCCGGCACGATGAGCGTGCTCTGGTTGACCCGCACGCGCTCGGCGATGTCGAGGCTCCCGATGTCGGCATCGTAGCGGACGAGCGCGATGGCGCCGGCCTGCGGCTCGCGCCAGGTGAGCCGGCCGCCGAAGTGGGCGATCCACTCACGGGCGATGGGGAGATTGTGCGCGAGGATCGCGCGCGTGCGCGCGTAGCAGCGCTCGCGGTTCTGCGGTTCGACGGCGACCGACGCGAGGCGGTCCGACAGCTTGTTCGGCCCGATCGTGAGGTAGTCATGCTGCGACCAGCAGTCGGACACGAGCGACCTCGGGCCGACCATCCATCCGATGCGCACGCCCGGGATGCCGTAAGCCTTCGAGAGCCCGCTCGTGACGATCACGCGATCGCTCATGCCCCAGAAGCTCGTCGTGCGCTCGCGGTCGATTTCGGCGCCGAGGTAGACCTCGTCGGCAAGGATCCAGGTGCCCGTGGACTCGCAGCGGCTCACAATCCGCTCCATCGCGCCGCGCGAGAGAATCGAGCCCGTCGGGTTGTTGGGGTTGGAGAGATAGAGCAGTCGCGTGCGACTCGTGATCGCGCGCTCGAACTCGTCCCAGTCGGGCTCCCAGCCGGTGTCCTGACGCAGGCGGAACGTCCGGACCGTGGCGCCGAGGCTGCGCGCGACGCCGGGCATCTGCATGTAGTTCGGCACCTCCATCGCCACCTCGTCGCCCGGCCGCAGCAGGCTCAGTGCGATGAGGTAGTTGGCCTCGGATGTGCCGTTGGTGACTTCGATCTGCTCGACGTCAGTGCCCGGATAGATCGCCGCGAGGCGCCCGCGCAGCTCGAGCGTGCCGTTCGACTGGCTGTAGCCGAGCGGTTGATCCAGGAAGGTGTCCAGATCGAAACCCATCTCGACCAGTTCCCGGAGCGTCAGCGGCCGGACGCCGCTCTCGCTGAGGTCGTAGTCGACGAGGTTCTCCCAGGTCGACTGCATGCGTTCCATTTCAAAGCGCTCGATTGACATGTGCTCGCGGTCTAACGGTTCAAGGGGTTCAGGAGGTTCACAGGGTTCACAGGGTCACGGGGTTCACAAGTTCTTGGACCATTCGGCCAGCTTCTCCACGCCCATGTTTCCGCCGCTCACGATCGCGACGATCGGACCCTCGATTCGAATCGCGGCGTCGAGCGCGCCGCTGAGGACGGCGGCGGTGGTCGCGGCGCCGCTTGGCTCGGCGACGAGCCTGGCGTTGGCGAAGATCCAGAGTACAGCCGCGATGATGTCCTTGTCTTCGACGGTGATGACGCGGTCGACGAATTTCTGGACGTGCGCGAACGTCAGATCTCCCGGTCTCACCGGCATGAGCCCGTCGGCCACGGTCTCGGTCTTCGGGAGCGTGACCGGATGACCGGCGTTGACCGACGCCTTCATCTTTGCCGCGCCGGCCGGTTCGACGCCGATGACGAGCACATCGGGCCGGGACTGCTTGATCGCAGCCGCGACGCCGGCGACCAGGCCGCCGCCGCCGACGGGCACGAGCACCGCGGCGACGTCAGGCTGCTGGTCGAGTATCTCGAGCCCCGCGGTCCCCTGGCCAGCGATGATCCATTCGTGATCGAAAGGCGGGACCATGGTCAGCCCGCGCTGAGACGCTTCAGCTTCGGCGCGCGCGCGCCGATCGGCGGAGGTCGTGCCCTCGAAAATCACTTCCGCGCCGAACGCCCGCGCGCCTTCGATCTTGACCTTCGGCGCCGTCGTCGGCATCACGACGACCGCGGGTGCCCCGAGGGTGCGCGCCGCGAGAGCCATCGCCTGGCCGTGATTGCCGGACGAATACGTGATGACGCCGGCCGCACGCTCGGCGGGCGTCAGCTGCGCGACCATGTTGAAAGCGCCTCGAATCTTGAACGCGCCGGCCGGCTGGAGGTTCTCGCACTTCAGGAAGAACGGCCGTCCCGCTGGGCCAGAGACGTCGACGAGCGGCGTCACGCGCGCGATCGGCTTGATGCGCTCGGCGGCGGCTCGGATTTCTTCGAGGGTGACCATTTCGGCGGTTGCGGTTGTGTCTGGCATGTGACCTCAGGCACCCTCGGGCTCTGGGCTCTAGGCTTTGGGCTCTAGGCAAAGACCTTCGAGATCAGACTCGAAGATCTAGCTTGAGCCCCTGAGCCCTGAGCCTTGAGCCTTGAGCTGCCTAAAGCCTAAAGCCTAAAGCCAAAGCCATCCGTAGAACGATCCCTGTCCGCGCGACATGCCGTCAAGCAAAATCCGCGTCTACAATGCCTGTCACGCCGATGAAGTCTGGCATGCTGCTCGCGACGGGCTGTTTGCTGCTCGCACTGCTCCCGGGCGCACAATCCGGCCCGCGGCGAACAGAGCCGTTCGTCCCCGTGGCTGTGTCGTATCTGAGCGAGCTGCGTACGCAACCGCGAGCGGGCGGCGGCCGATCTCGAGGCGATCCAGACGCTTGGGTTCAACAGCCTCCGGGTTCCGGTGGAGTGGGCCGCTACGGAGCCCGTTCGCGGGCAATACCAATTCGACACGCTCGACCAGACCCTGGAGCTCGCCGGTCGGGCAGGGCTGAAGGTCGTGCTGCACGTGGACACGGCGTCGCTGCCGGACTGGCTGCTGCGTCGCTATCCGGACGGCCGGTTCGTCCCCGAGTCAAAACGCGATGGTCCCCGACCCGGGCGCGCCTGCCTCGACCATCCCGGTGTGCGTGTCGATGTCGCGGCGTATGTCGGCGCGGCCGCCTCACGCGCCTCTGGTCACTCGGCGTGGCACGGCATCGAGCTTGGCAGTGAGCTGCCCGACGGCTTTTGCATGTGCCCGCACACGGAGCGGCGCTTTCGTGCGTGGCTGAAAGGGACATTCGGCGCCGACGCGAGACCGACGGCGCTCGCGGCGTCCGATCGAGCCGCGTTCGTCGCGCTCGCTCGACGGGACCATCTCGCGCTGCTCGCGGGTGCCGCCTCCGCCCGCGCGACTCGCTTCTCGAGCAGCTCGGCCGCTGCCCCGTCGGTCATCGGGAATTTTCTCGGCGAGTCACCACGTCAAGACGACTGGCTGATGACGGCCGTCGTCGATTACTACGGCACACTGGTGCCTCCCGATCTCGACGGTGTGCCGTCACTGACTCCTGCGCAGCTGGCCTTCGCGCTCGACGGCATCCGTTCGGCAGCCCGCGACAAGGGGTGGTTGATGACTGACGGCGCGCCAGCCGGACGGGCGGCGGATCTTCGCTTGATGACGTGGGCGGCGTTCTCGCGCGGCGCTCGAGGTGTGATCTACGACGACTGGCGGCGGTCAGGTTCGGGCGGTACGCGCCTGGGGCTGGTCGGCTCTGACGACACGATCACTGACCGTGCGCGAACGGCGGGCGGGTTGGCCCGGGTCATCGGCCGCAACCCGGCGCTCTTCGCGCCGCTTCGGCCACGCGCGGCGAAGGTCGCGATCGTCTACGACGCTCGGCTGCCGGCCGCCCGCGACCGGCTGGCGCTCTCGAACATTTATCGGTCGCTCTTCGAACGAAATGTCCAGGCCGACTTCATCCATCTCGACGAGATCGCGACCGGGGTGTTGAGCCGCTACAGCCTGGTGTTTGCTCCGTCCCCGGCGTCGTTGCCAGCTTCAGCGGCAGATGCCCTCAAGGTGTACGCTGCAGCGGGAGGGACACTTGCCTCCGGCTTGATACCGGCTCCAACCAATCAGCAACTCGTCGAGATTCTGTCGCGCGCCGGCGTCGGTCCCGACGTCCTGATAGAGGGGGCGACAGGCCCGGTCGAGACCCGCTATCTGGAGTCGGCCGATGTCCTGATGCTCATCGGCCTGAACCACGCTGACACACCCCAGCGCGTCAAGATGACGTTCACACCGGACACGCAGGAGGCCATCTGGCAGAACATGGAGACCGGAGCGGCCGTGAACTTCGTCGCCGGCCCCGAGGGTCCCACCTACACCTATTCGTTCGGTCCGCGAGACGCGCTGGTGCTGATGATCCGCAAGAGCGTGCGGTGACGGCGCGGTCGGCTCTCGGCTTTAGGCTCTAGGCTCTTGGCTTCAGGAAGAACCCATCGAACAAATGGTCGAAGGTCTTCCTAGAGCGTGAAGCCGAGACCCACCGCAGCGCGCGGCTCGCTGCTGGCTGCTGGCGGTTGCTCACTTGGAGCTCGTGGCTGATACCCAGCAACAGCTAGCCGCGAGCTGCCAGCAGCCAGCCGCGGGTTATCGCAGCGCGCGGCTATTGAACAGATCGTGATCGCCGGGCGGTTCGAAACCCGCCAGCCTGACTGCCAGCGCGATCTGTGCCCAGTGGCGGATTTCGTGAATGACGATGTGGAACAGCAGTTTCCGGGCTGACATCGTCACCGGCTGATCACGGACCACGAACGTCCGCGGCTCGTTCGCCTCATCCTCGTCGATCAGTCCGGCAAACTGTTCGAGCTCGCGTCGGACCGAGGCCCCATAGTCGAAGAGCGGCGGGGCATTGTTGCCGGTCAGCCCGCTCGACTCCGACACGGGATCGCCGGTCAGCCGCTGCAAGTGGCGCCGCTCGACCACGAACACGTGATCGATCAGTTTGCCGACGGTTGGAAACCGCCCTCCCGGCTGCAGCGGCGCATCCATCGCCTCAGGATGCGACTGGAACCATCGCCGCCACTTCTCGCGCTCGTCGTTGGTGTAACGCAGGAGCTCGTCGCAGGAAAGATCGAGTGCCATGCCGCTCCTCACCGGTCCATCGCTGTAATCCGTGCTGCCCGTGTCGTCCGTGGCCCGGGTTGTCCGAGGCTCATGTAGTCTATCAAGTGGGATGTTCTCCGAGCGCGTGCCACCGGGCCTCGAGCCCAACCGGATTACGCAGGCCGTGCGCCGCGCGCGCGCATCGGCGCGCCCGCTCGTCGACCTGACGATCACCAATCCGACGACGGCCGGCATCGAGTACCCGGCTTCGATGCTCGAAGGCCTGGCGTCACCAGAAGCACTGCGGTACGACCCGCAGCCCTTCGGACTGCTCGACGCGCGTCGCGCGGTCGCGTGCGACTACGCTCGTCGCGGCATCGAGGTCAACCCCGAGCGCATTGTCCTCACCGCCAGCACGAGCGAGGCCTATTCGCTGCTCTTCAAGTTGCTCTGCCAACCCGACGGCGCCGCCGTGATGGTTCCCGTCCCGAGCTATCCGCTCTTCGACCACCTGACTGCTCTCGACGGTGTGCAGTCGATCCCGTATCGGCTCGAGTACCACGGTCGGTGGACGATCGCGCCGGAGGACCTCGTGCGCTACTGGACGCCTGCGGTTCGTGGCGTGCTGGCGGTCAGCCCGAACAACCCGACCGGCTCGGTGCTGTCAACCGAGGAGTACGAGATGCTGGCGACGTTCTGCACCGACCGTCACGCGGCGCTCATCATCGACGAGGTCTTTGCCGATTACGACCTCACGGTTGGGGACTCAGGCCAGATCCCAGAGGGTGTCAGCATTTTTCAAAGCTCGCGGGGCCCCACCCCCGCTCGCACTCGCGCGGCGACTCCGCGCCGCGCTCGGGCCGCAGGCGCTCCTCTCACCTTTCGACTTGGTGGCCTGTCCAAGTCCGCGGGGTTGCCTGCAAGTCAAGCTCGGATGGATCCTGATAGATGGACCCGACGCGATTGTTCGCGAGGCGATGGCGCGGCTGGAAGTGATCTGCGACGCATATCTATCGGTCTCGACCCCTGTCCAGGTGGCCGCGCCACGCCTCATCGCAGCCGGCGCCGCCGTTCGCGCCCAGATTCTCGATCGCGTCCGGTCGAACTATCACTCGCTCCTCTCGGCGGCATCGGCTCATCCTGCAATCGATGTCCTGCATACCGAGGCCGGCTGGTCGGCGGTCCTTCGCGTGCCTTCGACCCGGAGCGAGGAAGACCTGGTCGTCGACCTTCTCGACCGCGACGGCGTGCTCGTGCACCCCGGATTCTTCTTCGACTTTTCTCACGAAGCCTTCATCGTCGTCAGCCTGCTTCCCGAGCCGCAGGTGTTTGCCGAGGGGATGCGGCGCGTGCTGGAGCGAGCTGATGCCTGAGCGTGGCGCCGGGCGGTACAACCACGGGCGGCACGCGGGCGTGCTGGTTCCACTCTTCTCGATTCCGTCGCGGCGGAGCTGGGGGATTGGCGAGCTCCCCGACCTCGTCCCCTTGTCGCGGTGGCTCGGGCAGGCGGGTCTCGATTTCGTCCAGTTCCTGCCGCTCAACGAGATGCAGGAGGGGCAGAGCTCGCCGTATTCCGCCCTGAGCGCCATGGCCATCGATCCGGTGTACATCGCGATCGAAGACGTCGACGAGTTCGCCGTGGCTGGAGACGACGCGCTGGGGGCGGAGGAACGCGCGGCGCTTGCGCGCGCGCAGCTGGCCGCGCGCGTGGACTACGACGCCGTGCGCGCGCTCAAGGGACGGGCGATGCGCCGCGCGTTCTCGTGGTTTGCGGACAACCTGTGGGGCACGGGTGACCGTCGGGACCGTTCGCTGCAGTCGTTCGAGGAGCGCGAGCGCTGGTGGCTCGATGACTACGGTCTCTTCCGGGCCTTGCACGACGACCACGGTGGGCGGCATTGGCGCGACTGGGAGCCCGGCCTGAGGGACCGCGAGCCGTCGGCCCTCGCGGCGGCTCGTGCGCGGCTCGAGTGGCAGATTCGCTACTACTCCTACGTGCAGTGGATCGCCGACGAGCAGTGGCAGCGCGCGAGGATGGAAGCGGCGCCGGTCGGCGTGTTCGGAGACTTTCCGTTCATGGTGAGCGGCCACAGCGCCGACGTCTGGGCGAGGCAGCACGAGTTCGACCTCGACAGCTCCGTCGGCACTCCTCCAGACGCGTTCTCGGCCACGGGGCAGGACTGGGGGTTGCCGGCCTACCGCTGGGACGTCGTCTCGGCCAACGGCTACGCCTGGCTGCGAGAGCGCACCAGGCGATCGGCGGATCTCTTCGACGGCTTTCGGATCGATCACCTTATCGGTTTCTATCGAACTGTACGTGCGCAAGCCGGATGGCGCCGCGGGCTTTGTCCCGGGCGACGAGGGGGCACAGCGGGCGCAAGGCGAGCGTCTGCTGTCGGTGTTCAGCGATGGCGGCGCGAGCCTGATCGGAGAGGACCTCGGGACCGTGCCAGACTTCCTCCGCGTGTCGCTCGCCGGGCGGGGTATCCCGGGGATGAAGGTCATGCGCTGGGAGCGCAACTGGCACGCGGATGGTCATCCGTTCCACGACGTGACCGCGTATCCCGAGGTGTCGGTCGCGACGAGCGGCACGCACGACACCGAAACGCTGGCCGAGTGGTGGGACAGCGCGGACGTCGACGAACGGCGCGCCGTGCTCCTGCTCCCAGTGCTACGTGACGCGGGCCTCTCGCCGGAGGCCGCGTTCTCGGATCGCACGCGCGACGCGCTGCTCGAGGTCCTCTTCGCCGCCGGCTCGCGGCTGCTGATTCTCCCGATTCAGGACATTTTCGGCTGGCGGGACCGTATCAACACTCCGGCGGTCGTCAACGACGCGAACTGGACGTGGCGACTGCCGGGACCAGTGGAGGACTTGATGACCGACCCCGGCGGCGCCGAGCGCGCCGGCTTTCTGCATGACCTCTCCCGGAAGCACGGCAGGTCGGGACACCTGCCATCAGCCATTTGATAAGATTCGTTCGTGATGCCGCAGTCTCAAACGCCCCAGAACCTGTCGTCGGCCACTACCGCCGCGCGCGAGCGCCTGGACGCGCACGTGCGCGAGATCGTGCAGTGGCACTTCGATCCCGCGACCGGCTGCCCGTTCTGGCTGGAGCGGGCGAAGCAGTTCGACTTCAACCCACGCACCGACATCAACGGCTACGCCGACCTCGGGAAGTTCGGCTTCTTCGAGGACGAATGGCTGCGTGGCGGTCCCGTCGGGCGATGGGTGCCCAAGGCCTACGCCGGCAAGCCGATTTACGTGTTCGAGACCGGCGGGAGCACGGGCGTTCCCAAGTCCCGGATCAATCACGAGGACTTCCGGATCGACTATTCGAACTTCAGTGACACGCTGCCCGAGGACAAGTTCCCGCTCGGCTCGAACTGGCTGATGGTCGGGCCGTCAGGGCCGCGACGCCTCCGCCTGGCGATCGAGCATCTGGCGCAGCATCGCGGCGGGATCTGCTTCATGGTCGATCTCGATCCGCGCTGGGTCATCAAGCTGATAAAGTCGGGCTGGACCGAGCACCTGCAGGCCTACAAGGATCACGTCATCGATCAGGCCGTGACCATTCTCGGCGCCGGGCACGACATCAAGTGCCTGTTCACGACGCCGAAACTGCTCGAATCGCTCGCGCTCCGCCTCGAATCGATGGGCACGAGCATCCACAAGGCGGGGATCACGGGAATTTTCTCCGGCGGCACCGAGTTCACTCCACAGTGGAACCGGTTTGCGCACGAGGAACTGCTCGACGGCGCGTACATGACGCCGACCTACGGCAACACGCTCATGGGTCTTGCCGCGAGCAGCCCTTCGGGCCCGCACAACAACTACAAGATCACCTACTACGCGCCACAGCCACGCGCGGTCACCGAGGTCGTGGACCTCGATGACCCGACAAAGACCGTCGAGTACGGCGCGACGGGCCGCGTGAAGCTGACGACGCTGACGAGAGAGTTCTTCATGCCGGGCTTCCTGGAGCGCGACGAAGGCGAGCGTGAGGCGCCGTGCGATCTCTACCCCTGGGACGGTGTCAGCGGCGTGCGTCCGTATCGCGCGCTGGCTGCCACAACGACAGTGGGTGTGTATTGAGATCGGCTCAAGGCTCAGGACTCAGGGCGAGTCGGTCTCAATGCCTGAGCCCTTCCGTTCCTTGAGCCGCCCTGAGCCCTAAGCCCTGAGCCCTGAGCCGACATGATTCACCTGCCAATCCTTCGTTGGGGTCAGCCCTACACGAGCATGGAAGTGGACGACGTGGTCCACTTCTCGACCGGCGAGCCGATTGCGAGAGTCAGCCGGGCCAACGGCGGGCTAATCGGCCGCGACATGCGAAAGGCGCACCGCGCCCGCGAAGTGCTGCGCGAAATCCCGATCGACGATCTGATCGCGCGCGTAGGCGCGGCGGGCGAGCTCTACATGAACGCCACGCTGCCGATGGGCGACGGCACGCAATCACCGGACGAGTTCGCGAAAGCGCAGTCGGCCAGTACCGGACTGCCCGAGCGGATGTGCCGCGCGAACATGAAGAAGAACGGCTTCGTGCTCGCCGAGATGCGTCGAATCCTGACGTCGCTGACGCGCGGGCTCTCGTTCGACGTGCTCTCGTCGGGCTACGGTGAAGAGCGTGGCGTGCCCATCAGCTTTCAGGCGCAGAGCCCCGTGCTCGGCCTGGTGCTGCCGTCGAACTCGCCCGGAGTGCATACGCTCTGGCTGCCGATCATCCCCATGCAGATCGGGCTCGTGCTCAAGCCCGGCCCGCAGGAGCCGTGGACGCCGTACCGGATGGCCGAAGCTTTCTTTCAGGCGGGAATCCCGCGCGAGGCGATTTCGATCTATCCCGGCGCCGGCGACGTCGGGGCGGCGGTGCTCGATCACTGCGAGCGCGCGCTCATCTTCGGCGGCACGGCGACGGTCGACCGTTATCGCGGCAGCGCGAAAGTGCAGGCGCACGGTCCCGGCTTCTCGAAGATCCTGCTCGGAGACGACGAGGTCGACCACTGGGAGAAGTATCTCGACCTGATGGTCGAGAGCGTGTACGCGAACAGCGGCCGCGGGTGCATCAACTGTTCCGGGATCTGGGCGAGCCGCCACACGCGCGAGATCGCCGACGCGCTGGCCAAGCGCCTGGCCGCCGTCCGTCCGCTCAAGCCGGACAATCCCGACGCGAGCCTCGCGGCGTTCACCATTCCCGGAGCGGCGGATGCGATCTCGGCGTCCATCGATTCAAGCCTGCAGGCCGAAGGCGTGAGCGACGTCACCGCGAAATTCCGCGAGGGCCCTCGCGTGGTCAAGGACGGCCTTGCCGACTACCTGCTGCCGACCGTCGTGCACAGCGCGTCACCCGAGGCGGCCATCGCGAAGCAGGAGTACATGTTTCCGTTCGTCACCGTCGTCGAATGCCCCGAAGCGAAGATGGTCGAGGCCATCGGGCCGACGCTCGTGTGCACGGCCATCACCAGCAAGCCCGAGCTGCGCCGCCGTCTCATCGACGCCGTGCACATCGATCGCCTGAACCTCGGCCCGGTGCCGACGATTCAGCTCAACTGGCTCCAGCCCCACGAAGGCAACATCGTCGAGTTCCTGTTCCGCGCCCGGGCATTCCAGACCGCCTGACGCGGGGTCAGACCGGGGTCAGACCGGGGTCAGACGAGGGTCAGACCAGGGTCAGACCGGGGACAGACCCCCGGGTCAGAGCTGGGGTCAGAGCCGGGGTCGGAGCTAGCTGGGCAATAGGCGCCGAGCCGCGAGGTCATTCTTGAGGATTCTGTCGTTCACCGGCGGTGCCGGGCAGATGTACTGCGGGAGCTGCCTGCGCGACAACGCGCTCGCGTCGGCACTCATCGCGCGCGGGCACGACGTCGTGCTGACGCCCGTGTACACCCCGACGCGGACCGACGAGCGCAACGTCAGCCAGCACCACGTCGTGTTCGGCGGCATCAGCGTCTTCCTCGAGCAACACTCGTCCTTCTTCAGACACACGCCTCGCGTGCTCGATCGGCTGTGGGATGCCGAATGGGTGATCAAGCTCGCGTCGAGGCGTCAAATCAAGGTGGATCCCCAAAGCCTCGGCGAGATGACAGTGTCGATGCTCCGCGGCGACCAGGGCTTTCAGCGCAAGGAGATCGCGAAGCTGCTCGACTGGCTGAAGACCGAGCCACCCTTCGACGTGATCAACCTGCCCTACACGCTTCTCCTTGGGCTGGCCGAGCCGCTCAAGCGGACGTTGAAAACGCCGATCTGTTGCACGCTGCAGGGCGAGGACCTCTTCCTCGACGGCCTCGGCGAGCCCTGGAAGAAGCAGTCGATGGACCTGATCCGCGCGGCCAGCGCGCACGTCGATGCATTCCTGCCGGTCAGCCAGTACTATCTCGAGTACATGCCGGGATACCTCGGCATCGCGCGAGAGAAGATGCGGCTGGTGCCGCTCGGCATCAACCTCGATGGCTACACGCCTCGGCCGCCGCGGCGTCAGGAACCGTTCACGATTGGCTACTTCGCGCGGATTGCGCCGGAGAAAGGCCTGCACGTACTCGCCGATGCGTATCGCCGGCTTCGCACCCGTCCGGGCATCGGGACCTCGCGCCTCGTCGCTGCGGGGTATCTGGCGCCGGAGCACCGCGCGTACCTCGACGGCATCACGAACGACCTGAACGCGTGGGGCCTCCAAGGTCAGTTCGAGTATCGCGGCGAGGTCGACCGCGTGCAGAAGATCGACTTCCTTCGCAGCCTCGACGTGTTGTCAGTGCCCGCGACCTACGAGGAGCCGAAGGGGATCTTTCTGCTCGAAGCGATGGCCAACGGCGTGCCCGTCGTCCAGCCTCGGCGTGGGGCGTTTCCCGAGGTGGTCGAGACAACCGGAGGCGGGCTCCTCGTGGAAGCCGACAACCCCGAGGCGCTGGCTGACGGGTTCCAGGCGCTGTGGCAGGATCCGGCCAGCGCCGCGGCGCTGGGCGCGGCGGGAGCGGCCGGCGTCAGAGCAGCACTACAGCGTCGACAGGATGGCCGAGTCCGCGGAAAGCGTCTACGCCGATCTGGCCGCCGGATCGAGGAGCTCGGCGAACGCGCGAGGGTCACGTGCTCAGCGCTAGGAACATCTCCAAGTCGTACCCGACGCCCCGCGGCGCGCTGACGATCCTGACCGACGTCTCCCTCACGCTCAATCGTGGCGAGGCGGTCGCGATCATGGGCCCGTCGGGAAGCGGCAAGAGCACGCTGCTCTACATTCTCGGCGCGCTCGACGCGCCATCGACCGGTACCGTGACGATCGACGGTCAGAATCCGTTCGCGCTCGGCGAACGGGAACAGGCGGCGTTCCGGAATCGTTCGATCGGATTCGTTTTTCAGGATCACTCGCTGCTGCCGCAGTGCTCGGTGCTCGAGAACGTGCTCGCGCCGACCCTCGTCGCGCCGCCCTCGGAACAGAGTGCAGGCAGCGATCAGCTCCGCGCGCGCGAACTGCTCTCGCAAGTCGGCCTCGCCGACCGCCTGGACCATCGTCCTGGTGAGCTCTCCGGCGGCGAGAAGCAACGGGCCGCCGTCGCCCGCGCGCTGATTCGCGATCCGCTCCTTCTTCTGTGCGACGAACCGACCGGCAACCTCGACCGCGCATCGGCCGATACCGTCGCGTCGCTCCTCCTCGATCTCCACAAGCGCCGCCAGACGACGCTCGTGGTCGTGACCCACAGCGCTGCGCTGGCAGAACGCTTTCCCGTCCGCTACGAGATGAACGAAGGCACTTTGAGCCTCCAGCCGTGACCAGGAACGCTGAACCAACGACTCGGACTTGAACCTTGAACCGTGAACCTCTCTTGAACCCTTGAACCTCGTGAACCCTTTGAACCCTTGAACCTGTCCACCCTCATCCTCCGTAGCGCGACCTATCACTGGCGAACGAACGTCGCCGTAACGCTGGGAGTGGCGTCGGCCGTGGCCGTGCTGGCGGGCGCGCTTGTCGTCGGCGACTCCGTGCGCGGCAGCCTCCGCGACATCGCGCTCGGGCGCCTGGGCCGGACCGATCAGGCGCTGTCATCCATGGGGTTCTTCAGGGAAGAGCTATCGAACGACGTCAGGACCGCCTTGGGCGCGACCGCGACCGCGCCGCTCATCGTCGCTGACGCGTTCGTGACGCTCGAGTCGTCTGGCCGGCGCGCGTCGAAGGTGATCGTCTACGGTGTCGACGAGCGGTTCTGGAAGTTCCACGGCCTGGCGCCCGTGGACGGCGTGATGATCTCGCCAGCGCTGGCATTGGAGGTTGGCGGAAAGGAAGGCGACGTGCTGTTGACGCGCCTGCAGAAGCCGTCGCAAGTGCCGCTTGAATCGCTCTTCGGCCGCAAGGAGGACGTCGGCCGCACCGTGCGCCTGACGCTCGCCGGCGTGCTCCCGCGCGATCGTCTCGGCGAGTTCTCGGTGAAGCCGCAGCAGGCAGGAGTCCGCGCGGTGTTCGCGCCGCTTCGGCGTCTGCAGCGCGATCTCGCGGTGCCGGGGCAGGTCAATACGATTCTGGTGGCCGGCGGGGAGCGAACCGACGCAAAGCTCAGGTCGGCGTTGCAGCTCGAGGATCTTGGCGTGCGCGTGACTACGGTCCTCGGCAACTCTGCCGTCGCCATCGAGAGCGCCAACGGTATCATCACCGAAGCCCTCGAGACCGCGGCGCGCGCCGCGATCGGCAAGCTGGGACTGCAGCCGATTCCTGTCTTTACGTATCTCGCCAATACGATCCGCAAGGGCGATCGGCAGATCCCGTATTCGCTCGTGACAGCCATCGATCTGGCACAGATGCCTAACCCGGACGGCGCGGCCGGTGGTCCGCCGTGTCGCCCACCGCAGCACCGAGCGTGCCCACCGCTCCGAGCGCGGACGAGATTGTGCTGAATGGATGGGCGGCGCGCGAGCTCGACGCGGTGCCGGGCGATCGCATCGACATCGACTACTACCTGTGGGACGCGACAGCCGGTCTGGTCACGCGCAGCGCGTCGTTCACGCTGCTCGCGTCGTACCACTCGTCGGACTGGCCGCAGATCGACGCTTTGCGCCTGACTATCCGGGCATCACCGCCGCGCGCAGTCTGGCGGATTGGGATCCGCCGTTTCCGATCGACCTGTCACGCGTCCGCCCGCAAGACGAACGCTACTGGGACGAGTACAAGACGACGCCGAAGGCGTTCATCGCCTACGAGCGAGGTCGCGATCTGTGGCAGTCGCGATACGGCGCGCTGACCTCGATTCGCATTGCCGACCGGCGCGCGACCGCGGCAGCGACTTGCCGCTCGCATTCGCGACGAGCTGCGCACCACGCTCTCGCCGAATGCGATGGGCGTGGCACTCTATCCCGCGCGCGCGGCCGCGCTCGAGGCGCGCAGGGCGCCACCGACTTCGGCCAGTACTTCACCTACTTCAGCTTCTTCCTGATGGTCTCGGCGCTGATGCTGGCCGTCCTCTTCTTCAAGCTGGGCGTCGAGCAGCGGCTGCGGCAGGTCGGGATCCTTCGCGCCTCGGGCTACTCGATGTCGATCGTCCGGCGTCTGCTGCTCGGCGAGGCCATCATCCTCGCTGCGATCGGCGGCGTGCTCGGTATCGCGGGCGCGGTTCTCTACGGCAAGGCTGATCGTGCACGGCCTCGGCACATGGTGGGTCGGCGCGGTCGGGACGACGCTGCTGGAACTGCATGTCAGGCCGCTCTCGCTGGTGTTGGGGGCGATTGGCGGATGCGTGGCCGCGACGCTTGTGTGTTCTGGTCTCGCTTCGCGCCGTCGGTCGACTGTCGCCACGCGCGTTGTTGACGGCGCAATCGCTCGATGAGTCACGAGTGCCGGACGCGCGCGGCGCGCGCCGCAACCGGCTGCTGTCGGTGTTGTTCGCCATTTCTGGACTCGCGTTGCTGGGTCTGGGTTTTGTGAGCCCGTCGGCTCAGGCTGGGGCATTCTTCGGAGCGGGAGCGACGCTGCTCGTCGGCGCGCTGCTCTGGCTGGCCGGCTGGCTCCGGGCGCGAGACACGAGGCTGATAACTGGGCGCGGCGGCTGGGCTGTCGCGCGGCTCGGATTCCGCAGCGCCGCGTTTCGACCCGCGCGCAGCGTGCTGTCGGCGGCTCTCATCGCGTCGGCTGCCTTCATCATCGTCTCGGTCGACGCCTTCAGGCGCGAGGGTGGCGCGCTGACGGCCGATCCGAAGTCAGGAACCGGCGGCTACGTGCTGTTCGCGGAGTCCGAGTTGCCGCTGCTGCACAATCCGAACGACCCGAGCGGAAGGGAAGCGCTCACGATTCAGGCGCCGGAGCTCGCGCAGGTCCGGTTCACGCGCTTCCGTGTCCGCGCCGGGGAAGATGTCAGCTGCCTGAATCTCTACCGCCCGACCAACCCGACGATCGTCGCGCCCGAAGCCGGCTTCATCGAGAGCAACCGCTTCACGTTCGCGAGCTCGATGGCCGAGTCCGACGCCGAGCGTGCCAACCCGTGGCTGCTCCTGCGGCGGCAGTTCGACGATGGCGCGATTCCCGTCGTCGCCGACGCGACATCCATGCAGTACGTGCTGCACGTCGGTGTCGGCGACACATTCTCGATCGACACCGGCGGCGAGCGGCCGCTCCTCCTGCGTTTCGTCGGCGCCCTCGGCGACAGCGTGCTGCAGGGCGAGCTCGTCGTGTCGGAAGAGGCATTCGTGAAGCAGTTTCCTCAACAACAGGGCTACCGTCTCTTCCTCGTCGACGCGCCGTTTGTGAAGTCGCTCGACGACGCCAGGACGCTTGCCGGCCTCGTCGAGCGCGAGCTTCAGCCGCTTGGCGTCGACGCGACGGTCACGTCCGAACGGCTGGCGGCCTTCCATCAAGTGGAGAACACGTATCTCTCGACGTTTCAGGCGCTCGGCGGGCTCGGGCTGCTGCTCGGAACCGTCGGCCTCGCGACGGTCATGTTCCGCAACGTGCTCGAGCGACGCCGCGAGCTCGGATTGTTGCGTGCCGTCGGGTACGACACGCGGCGGATGACCCTCATGATCCTCGCCGAGGCCGCGTTCCTGCTTGGTACTGGCTTGGTCGTCGGCGCCGGCTGCGCCGCGATCGCCATCGCGCCCGCGTGGCTCGGCCGCGGCGGTGCTCTGCCTGGCATCGGGCTTGTGGTGTTGCTGGCCGCTGTCGTGGTGGCCGGCGTCGTCTCGTCCGCGATCGCTACGCGCGCCGCACTCGGTGGGCGGATGCTCGATGCGCTGCGGGCGGAGTAGGACACGTCTTCGCTGTCACGACCGACAAGCACGATGGGCACGAAGCTCTCGAAGACCACGAAGAACTCAACCGGTTTCCTTTCTTCGCGCGCTTCGTGCGCTTCGAGGTCCTCGTGATGATTCCGTGGCGCCATTAGGGACATCATGAGCTTGATCAAGCGCAACAGACGTCACGCTGCAGTTCTTCTTGGACTCAGCCTCTGCACAACCCTCGCCTCTGCCCAGGACTGGTCCCAGTGGCGTGGCCCCTCGCGCACCGGGGCGGCGGTCGGTTTCACCCCGCCGGCGGCATGGCCCGATCGGCCAAAGCAGATGTGGAAAGTTCAGGTCGGCGCGGGTCACGCGTCGCCGATCGTCGCGGCCGATCGTGTCTTCCTGTTCTCGAGGACGGGTGAGCAGGAATCGGTCTCAGCGCGCGAGCTGGGAACAGGCAAAGAAGTCTGGCGTGCCGCATATGACGCGCCCTATCAGATGAACTCCGCCGCGACGTCACACGGGAAGGGACCGAAGTCGACGCCGGCGCACGACCACGGCCGTCTGTTCACGTTTGGCATCAGCGGCATCCTCTCCGCGTGGCAGACGCAGGACGGGCGGTTGCTGTGGCGCAGGGACTTCAAGAAAGACTTCCCCTCCTCGTCACCTGACTTCGGCGTCGCGATGTCGCCGGCCGTTGCCGGCGATCTCGTGATCGTTCACGCGGGCGGCATCGGCAATGGCGCACTGCTCGCGCTGGACGTGGCGAGCGGCACCACGAAGTGGTCGTGGAAAGGCGATGGTCCCGCCTATGCCTCGCCGATCGTCGCTGACATCGCGGGAACTCGCCAGATCGTCACGCAGTCGCAGCGTCGCGTCGTCGGTCTGTCGCTCGCGGATGGCCGGCTGCTCTGGGAGATCCCCTTCGTCACCGAGTACGAGCAGAACAGCATCACGCCCGTCATCGTGAACGACCTCTTGATCTACGGAGGCCTCAACAAGCCGACGACGGCCGTGCGCATCAGCGCGGCGGCTGGGAAGTGGCAGATCTCGCCCGTGTGGCAGAACGCCGACGTGCCGATGTACATGAGCACGCCCGTCGAGTCGGGCGGGTATCTCTTCGGGCTCACGCATCACGGGCGCGGCCAGTTCTTCTGTTTGGATCCACGCACGGGCAAGACGATGTGGACGACCAAAGGGCGTGAAGGGGAGAATGCAGCATTCATGAGCGCTGGTGGCTTGATCATGGCCATGACGACCGAAGGCGAGCTCGTCATCCTGCGCAGTAACGCCAAGGCGTTCGAGCCTGTCAAACGCTACACGCTCGCCGAGTCGGCTGTGTGGGCGCACCCAGCGCTCGTCGGGGGCGGCATTCTCGTCAAGGATACGGACACGCTGGCGTATTGGGTGTTCTGAGTCAAGCGAGAGATTCGCAAGGAGAGAGATTCGCAAGGTCAGGCCGGTTCACGACGAGAGACCGCCGGTGTTTTTGGTCGAGACGAATGCTCGTCTGCTGCCATCGCAGGCGTCCAACGCGCCGCCTACGGGTACGTCAGAAGGCTGGATCGGAGCGCCACAAGTGCGACACTGAGGAGCGACCGCCGCGGATTCCTAGCGGTCGGGTTCCGGAGCCGGCGGTGTGAGCCGGGAAGCTGCAGCGGCTCGATGCGGCCGCGTGTGCCATCTCCCGGGAAGAGCGCGTTCCGATCATCGGCGTGAACCTTGCCTGCCGCTTAGAATTACGACGGCAGCCGGAGTACGCGATTGCTCGACGAGGAACAGCAACTCATTGCCAAGCTTCGGAAGATCGAGGCGCTGTTTGCCAGGCCTGGAACAGAGGGCGAGCGTCACGCCGCGGCGAGTGCGGCGAATCGGATCCGGGCTCGACTCAAGGCGTTCGAGGAAGTTGAGCCGGCGGTCGAGTTCCGGTTTTCACTGCCTGATGCCTGGTCGCGCTCCCTGTTCATGGCGGTCCTCAGACGACATGGGTTGAAACCATATCGGTACCACGGTCAGCGCCGCACCACGGTGATGGTCAAGGTCGTCAGGTCGTACGTCGACGCGACGCTATGGCCGGAGTTCCTCCAGCTTCAGGCTGTGCTGCACGAGCATTTCGAGGCCGTGACGAAGCGCGTGATCGCTCAGGCGCTGGGTACGGAAGACACCGAGGCGGAAGTGCGGGAGGGTCAGTCTCTCGAGCCCTGAAACCTGACGGTGCGGCCCTCGAGAGGTTTCAAGCACGTACCGAAACACCCATACGCCTGCCGTCGTAGACTCCAAGACCGGGGAAGAACCGTGCCCCGTTGCAGGTCTACCAACCGACACCCGGCCGCTGGCCGTCTAACTGGGCAACTATGAAGGATTCACGCTCGCGCCGGATTCTGCTCTCGTCGCTGACGTTTGCGGGGCTCGTGGGGGCCAGTGAGAGTAGCGCGTGGCTGCGTGCCGCGCAGGGCCCGCCGCCAACGCCACGCGAGGCGCGTCCCGCACAGGGCCAGCCTCCTCGCGATCCGAATGCGCCCGGGGCGCCGGTCGTCGCCGGCAAGGGCAGCATCTCGGGCACGGTGACCGTCGCCGGGTCCGGACAGCCCGCGCGCCGCGCGCGCGTCAGCCTGTCGGGTGGCAGCGATGTTGGCGGAGGCCGAAGCACGACGACGGATGAGATGGGCCGGTTCGCGTTCAGTGCGCTTCCCGAGGGACGGTTCAGCCTGTCGGCGTCAAAGCCGGGTCACATCACCGGTTCGTACGGGCAGCGCCAGCCGGGACGACCGGGCACGCCGATCCAGCTCGCCGACGGTCAGCGTCTCCAGGTGCAGTTGCAGATCACGCGCGGTGGCGTGATCACGGGCACCGTGCTCGACGAGAACGCCGAGGCGCTTCCCGGGACGCCCGTCCGCGCGCTTCGCTACGTCATGCAGAGCGGCGTGCGGACGCTGCAGTCTGCCGGGAACGGCGCCACCGACGACCGCGGCGTCTATCGCATTTACGGGCTGCAGCCCGGCGAGTACATCGTCTTCGCCACGCCGCGAAACGCCAACAATCAAGGCCTGGAGGGCCGTCAGGTCGAGCTGCAGCAGCTCCTGCAGCAGTCAGAGGTGATGGCGCGACTGGAAGCGATGCAGGTGCAGGCGCAGGCCCTCACCGAGCGCATCGCGCAGCTTCGAGCGTCGATGCCGGCGCAAGGCAACGACGAGGCCGTGACCGGCTACGCGCCCGTTTACTATCCCGGCACGACGGCGCCGTCGAGCGCCGCAACAGTGACCGTCGGTCCAGGCGAGGAAAAAGGCAGCATCGATTTCCAGTACCAGGTCGTGCCGATCGCGCGCATCGACGGCATCGTCACGACCACAGCGACGGCCACGCAGGCGCCGTCGAACATTCAGGTGTCGCTCGTCAACACGTCGTTCGCTGTCCCGGGCATTTCTCCCGGAAATGCGCGAGCCGATGCCCAGGGCGCATTCAGGATTCCCAACGTGCCGCCCGGTCAGTACACGCTCGTTGCGCGTGCGACGATCGGCGGCACGGGTCGCGAAGGAGGTCCCCCTGGCCGCGAGGGTGGTCCCGGCGGTCGCGGTCCAATCCCGGGTGGGCGCGGTGAGTTGATCGCTGGACGGGGCCGCGCAGGCGGACCGGCCGGCGCCGATGCGATTCGCCTGTGGGCGACAACCGACGTAACCGTCGACGGCCGCAACGTGTCCAACATCGTGCTCACGCTTCAGCCGGGGATGTCGGTATCGGGCCGGATTGCGTTCGAGGGCACGACGCAGCAGCCGCCTGCCGATCTGACCCGGCTACGGATTCAGTTCCAGCCTGTCACGACGCCAGGCGCACCGGGCGAGATCTCCAATCCCGCGGCAGGCCGCGTGGACGCCGAGGGCCGGTTTACTATCTCGAGCGTCGTGCCGGGGCGATACCGGTTGACGGCTTCTGGCGCAGGCAATGGCTGGTTCCTCGGGTCAGCGACCGTCGAGGGTCAGGACTCGCTCGACTTTCCAGTCGAGGTCAAGCCCAACCAGAACATCAACGGCGCGGTGGCGACGTTCGTCGACCGGCAATCCGAGCTCACCGGTACGATCGTCAACGAGCGCGCGCAGCCCGTGCCCGATTACACGTTGATCGTGTATCCAGCCGACCAACGTTTCTGGACGCCACAGTCGCGGCGCATCCAGTCGACGCGCCCCGCGACCGACGGCCGCTACTCGTTCCGCAATCTGCCTGCCGGCGACTACCGGCTCGTGCCCGTGTATGACCCCGAGCCCGGATCGTGGTTCGATCCTGCCTTCCTCCAGCAGCTCGAGACCGCCTCGGTGCGCGTGTCGATTGCCGACGGCGAGAAAAAGGAACAGCACCTGCGCGTGCCGGGCGGCGGTTGAGGTGGATACACCGTGGCTTCGCCTTTAGGCGGAAGAACACAGCCTGCAGCGAACAGTGTCGAACTTCCGCCTGAAGGCGGAAGCCGCATGTGAACCGGGAAGCCGCGCTCCCCCAGACCCGACTTGATCTACGATTGACCCACCCGGAGGCTCAGTAGTGTCGAAGCGATTTCTCGTGTTCCTGTCGCTCGGCTGTCTGGCATTCGTCGTCACGCTCTCGGCCGAGAACTGGCCGGCGTGGCGCGGTCCCCTCGCCAATGGCGTGAGCGGCGAGAAAGGCCTGCCGCTCAAGTGGTCGACCGAGGAGAACATCGCGTGGAAGCTCGCGATGCCCAGCCGAAGCGGCGCCACGCCCATCGTCTGGAACGACCACATCTTTCTGAACGTCGCGACCGCGATGACGAGCGGCGATCTCGAGCTGTGGGCGGTCGACCGGAAGAAGGGCGAGCCGATGTGGAAGCGGCCGCTCGGCGGCGGCAACGTCAAGCTGCAGAAGCAGAACATGTCGACGCCGTCGCCCGTGACCGACGGCACGACGGTGTGGGTCATGACCGGCACGGGCATCCTCAAGGCGTTCGATTTCAAGGGCACGGAGCTCTGGACGCGGGACGTCCAGAAGGACTACGGACGATTCGGCCTCAATCACGGGTACGCCTCCTCGCCTCTTCTTCACCAGGGATCGCTCTACATCCAGGTGCTGCACGGCATGAATACCGACGATCCGTCGTACGTCATGAGGGTCGACGGCAAGAGCGGCAAGACCATCTGGAAGGTCGATCGGCCCACGCACGCAATCTCCGAATCGCCTGATTCCTATACGACTCCGCTGCTCGTGGGGTCGGGTCCGAGCGCCGCCGTCGTGATTACGGGGGGAGACATCGTGACGGGACACGATCTCGCGACCGGCAAGGAGATCTGGCGGGCCAATGGGCTCAATCCCACGAGCGATCCGTGGTACCGGATTGTCGCGTCCCCTGTGCTCGCTGGCGGCCTCATCATCGCGCCGACGCGCAACCGGCCCATGCTTGCGCTGAGACCTGGCGGCGCGGGTGACGTCACGACGAGCCACAAGGCATGGAGCTTCGACTTCGGACCGGACGTGCCCACGCCCATCAGCGACGGCAAGCTCCTCTACGTGGTTCGCGACAACGGAGTCGTGCACGCGCTCGACGTGCAGACCGGCGCGGTCGTGTGGGGCCCGGAGCGTCTCAAGACCGGCGCCTACAGCGCGTCGCCCGTGCTCGCCGACGGCAAGTTATACGTCACGAGCGAGAACGAGGGATTGACGACGGTGTTTGCGGCCGGTCCAAAGCTGGAAGTGCTCGCCGAGAATCCGCTGGACGACTACTGCCTCTCATCGCCGGCGGTGTCAAACGGTCAGATCTTCATCCGCACCGACAGGTTCCTCTGGGCGATCGGCAAGGGCAACACGAGCACGGCGAACTGACGTCGATAGGCCTAGAAGCCACCTGATTAATGTCGCGCACGAGCGTAGCGAGTGAGCCACGCGATCGGAGCGCGCCGTCGCCAGCGGCGCGCGAGAGCGCGTGTCGGGGAGTCCGAGGGGCAAAGCCCCTCGGATAAGACTAGAATGGGCCGTCGTTCCACGGACTGGAGGCGGTCAGTTCTCATGCGCATTCGAGTCGGTCTGCTCGGCGTGCTCGCGCTGGTCGCGGCAGCTTCGGATCTCCTGGCACAAGACGTCCAGAACATCGATCCCGGACGCACGGCGTTCGAGAGCCGGTGCGCGCGCTGTCACGGCGCCGACGCCAACGGCGGCGAGATGGGACCGCCAATTGCCGAGCGCCTGACGCCGCTCGATGATCAGCAACTCGCGAAGTTCATCCGCGACGGCGCTCCGGCCAAGGGCATGCCGCCGAACTTCGTCGACGACCCCGAGATGGCGGTTCTCGTGAAGTTCCTGCGAACGATTCAGCGCCGCCCCCGTCCCGTCGTGCGCATGAGCGTCAAGACGACTGATGGCCGATCGCTCGAAGGACAAGTGCTCGGCGAGGGCTTTGACGACCTGCAGCTCCGGACCGACGACAAGCGGGTGCACCTGCTGCGCCGCGCGGGCGATCGGTTTCGCGTCGTCACGTCAGAGACGGGGTGGCCGACCTACAACGGCGAGACCGGCGGCAACCGCTATACGACGCTGACTCAGATCGACAAGACCAACGTCTCGAAGCTGGCGCCGCGATGGATGTTCACGGTTCCAGACGTGGGAAATCTGCAGGGAACGCCCATCGTCGTCGACGGCATCATGTACGTGACGGCCCCCAACGAATGCTACGCGCTCGACGCCGGGACCGGCAGGCGGATCTGGAACTACAAACGGCCGCGCACGAAAGGTGTGGTCCAGGGCAGCGCGAACCGCGGCGCGGCTGTCGCGGGCGATCGCGTCTTCATGGTCACCGACCACGCGCACATCATCGCGCTCAATCGGTTCACGGGCGAGCTCCTGTGGGACACCGAGCTCGACGACTGGCGCAAGAACTACGCGGCCTCGTCTGCGCCCCTTCCGGCCGGCAACCTCATCATCTCTGGCGTGTCCGGCGGCGAGCACGGCGCGAACGGCTTCGTCGCGGCGCACGACCAGGAGAGCGGCAAGGAGGTCTGGCGGTTCTGGACCGTGCCCAAGCCAGGCGAGCCCGGATCGGAGACGTGGAAGGGCAAGGACATCGAGCACGGCGGCGCCCCGACGTGGTTCACCGGCAGCTATGATGCGGCACTCGACACGGTCTATTGGCCGACCGGCAATCCCGGCAAGGAATACAACGGCGACGACCGCCAGGGCGACAACCTGTACGCGAATTCGATCGTGGCGCTGGACCGGAAGACCGGCAAGCTGCGGTGGTACTACCAGTTCACCCCGCACGATCTCTGGGACTGGGACGCGACGCAGACCTCGGTGCTCATCGATGCCGCGTGGGAAGGGCAGCCGCGCCGCCTGATGCTGCACGCAGCGCGCAACGGGTTCTTCTACGTCTTCGATCGCGAGAACGGGAAGCTGCTGCTGGCAAAAGCGTTCGTCAAGAACCTGACGTGGGCCAGCGGGATTGGCGCCGACGGCCGTCCGATCAAGCTGCCCAATCAGGAGCCGACGCCCGCCGGCACCAAGGTCTGCCCGTCGCAGGACGGCGCCACCAACTGGTTCTCGCCCTCGTACAATCCGGCGACGGGGCTCTACTACGTGCAGACGTTCGAGAAGTGCAGCATCTACACGAAGAGCGAACAGGGCGAGTGGGAGAGCGGCAAGTCCTATCTGGGCGGGTCGCAGCGCACGGCGCCAGATCCGAAGCCGCAGCGGATTCTGCGCGCGATCGACATCCGGACGGGCGCGATTCGCTGGGAGTTGCCGCAGCCCGGCCCGGCGCAGTCGTGGGGCGGAACGCTCGCCACCGTCACCGGCCTCGTGATCTTTGCCGAAGAAGGCGGCAGCTTGATGGCTGCCGATGCGACGACCGGCAAACCCGTCTCGATTCTCCAGACCAACCAGACGTGGAGGGCATCTCCAATGACTTACATGTTCGACGGCCGGCAGTACGTGGCAATCGCGGCGGGGTCCAACATCATCGCGTTGGCGATCCCCGACTGACATGAAACCCTTACTGATAGTTACCATCGTCATGCTGAGCCAGCTGGCGGCCCCGCAGTCCCCGCAGGCGGAGCTCTCGAACTCGAGCGTCCGCGCCACGATCTATCTGCCCGACGCGCAATCCGGCTATTACCGGGGGACGCGATTCGACTGGTCCGGCGTGATTGCCAGCCTGAAATGGAACGGGCACGAGTACTTCGGCCAGTGGTTCGATCGCTACGACCCGAAGATTCACGACGCCATCACCGGGCCCGTCGAGGAGTTCCTGACCGGCGAGTCCGGACTCGGCTACGTCGAGGCAAAGCCCGGCGAGAGCTTTGTCCGGATCGGCGTCGGCGCCGTCCGCAGGCCTGACGAACCCGCGTACCGACGTTTCGAGACCTACGAGATCGTCGATTCAGGAAAGTGGACGGTCAAGAAGTCTTCCGACCGGATCGAGTTCGTCCACGAGCTCGGCGACACCGCCGGCTATGCCTACGTCTACCGAAAGACGCTTCGGCTCGCCAAGGACTCGCTCGTGATCGAGCACCGGCTCAAGAACACCGGCAAGAAGAGCATCGCGACGAGCGTCTACAACCACAACTTCTTCACGATGGACCGTCAGCCGACTGGTCCCGACCTCGTCGTGCGCTTTCCGTTCGTGCCGAAGGCGGCGCGACCGCTGAACGACCTGGCTGCGATACGCGGCAACGACGCGAACTTTCTTCGTGAGTTCGTCAAGGGGCAGACGGTCTTCACCGAGGTCGAGGGATTTGGCGCGACCGCGAAGGACTACGACTTCAGAATTGAGAACCGCAAGACTGGCGCCGGTGTCCGGATCACCGGGGATCGGCCGCTGCAGAAGGTCTATTTCTGGTCCGCGCACCTGACGACGTGTCCGGAGCCATATATCGACGTCAGCGTCGAGCCCGGCAAGGAATCGTCCTGGCGGATCACTTACCAGTTCTATCAAGCTGCGGGCTCGTAGCGGGCCTTCGCCGAGAACCCAAGGAGAAACAACGATGAACCGTCGTGACGCGCTCACTTCGATTTCGATGGCCGGCGGGGCGTCGCTCATCCCCACGGCGGACTCACTGGCCGGCGCGCTGACACCCGGCGCATCGGCCACCTTCGAGCAGGCTGTCCGCGGGACCGCCCCGGTCAAGATCCGCGACATCAAGACCATCCTGACGGCGCCGAACCGCATACGGCTGGTGGTCGTCAAGGTCGAAACGACCGAGCCGGGCCTGGTCGGCTGGGGGTGCGCGACATTTACGCAGCGCTCGCTCGTGGTGCAGACGGCGATCAACGAGTACCTGCGGCCGTTCCTCATCGGCCGCAACGTCGACGAGATCGAGGACATCTGGCAGTCGAGCTACATGAGCTCGTACTGGCGCAACGGCCCGGTCCTCTTCAACGCGATGAGTGGCGTCGACATCGCGCTCTGGGACATCAAGGGCAAGCGCGCGGGGATGCCGCTCTACCAGCTGCTTGGCGGCAAGGTGCGGCACGGCGCCGATTGCTACTACCACGCGAGCGGCGCCAGCTTCGCCGAGGTCGAAGAGAACGCCCGTGCAGGAATGGAACGGGGATTCCGGCACGTCCGCGTGCAGGTCAGCACGCCGGGATACGCCGGCTACGGCGCCCGCAGCACCGCACCGGCGACGGCGGCCGGCGCCGACGAGGTCGTCGGCCCGACCAATCCCAAGGCGATCTGGGAGCCGGCGCCGTACGTCCGGATGCTGCCGAAGTTCTTCGAGCACCTGCGCTCGAAGCTCGGCGACGAGGTCGAGCTGCTCCACGACGTCCACGAGCGCGTGACGCTCAATCAGGGCATCAACCTGTGCAAGTCGCTCGAACCGTATCGACTGTTCTTCCTCGAGGATCCGTTCCCGCCCGAGGACAACGAACACTTCCGCTTGCTGCGCCAGCAGACGAGCATTCCGATCGCGATGGGCGAGCTCTTCAACACCCAGCACGAGTACCTGCCGCTCATCAAGGAACGGCTGATCGATTTCATCCGCATCCACATTTCCCAGATCGGCGGGCTCAGCCCCGCGCGCAAGGTTGCGGCGCTGAGCGAGGTACTTCGGCGTCCGCACTGCGTGGCACGGCCCCGGCGACGCGTCACCCCTCGCGCACGCCGCCCAGCTGGCGCTCGAGCTCGCCAGCTACAACTTCGGCGTCCACGAGGGCGGGTCGTTTCCGAAGGAGACGCAGGACGTGTTCGTGGGATGTCCGGAGGTCAAGGACGGCTACATGCTGGCGCAGGAGAAGCCGGGGCTTGGCATCGAGGTCGACGAAAAGCTTGCTGCGAAGTTCCCGATCCCCGCGGGGCCGCCGAACTTCGACTACTCGTGGGGGACGACGCGGCGCAAGGATGGGACGGTGATAAGACCGTAGGGCTCAAGGCTCAAGGCTCAGGGCTCAAGCAAGACCTCGGACCACGCACTCCAAGATCTTGCCTGAGCCTTGAGCCCTGAGCCTGCTTCTACCCTTGCGGCTTGAAGTACAGCACCATCCCGGCGCCCACGGCCGTCACGAGGAAACCGAGGTAGAGCAGCGGATTCACCGCGCCCTTCGGCGGATGCGTGTACATCGTGTAGAGCACGTTCACGAGCGGCGCTCCACCGAACACGAGCGGCATCACGTAGGTCGGCGTCCCGCCGGTGCGGAACGAGAAGATGATGCAGACGGCGCCAAGCGCGCCGAGCGCACCGGCGACAGTCGCGGCGGTCGTCCCCTCGCGGTTGAACCCGCTCAGTCCCTGCCCCTGGCCCATGAGCACGACCAGCGGCACGAGCACACCGATCAGGAAGTACGCCACCCCCACGCACAACAGCGCGCGCATCGGGCTCCCCAGCTTGACCTGGCCCCCGTGCAGCATTGCGCCATACACACCCCAGGACGCCACGGCGCCCGCCACGAACGCTAACCAGGTCATGGTTTCTCCAATGCAATTCTGAATGCTGACGTGACGGCTCTCGGCTCTCGGCTTCAGGCTCTAGCAGGCTCTAGACTAAGCTCAACGCTGGAAGCGAAAGCCAAGAGCCTAGAGCCAAGAGCCGAAAGCCACCGTCAGAAGGCCATTCTAAGGCTCAATTGGGTCTGCCTCGACGACGTCACAGTATTGCTGATGCGGCCGAACGTTGCCAGGGGCGCCTCCCCGTCGGCCTGGCCGGCGAACGCGCGCAGCTCGGGGACGCCGAAGTTGGCCCGGTTCAGGATGTTGAATACTTCGACGCGGAACTCGACGCGCGTCGACGGTCCGAGCGCGGCCCATCGGCCGGTCTTGCTGAACGCGAGGTCGAGTGTGCGCAGGTTGGGCCCGGTGAAATCGCCGCGGCCCGTGTTGCCGAATGTCCCTGCGGGCTGCAGGACGAACGCCGCGGGATTGAACCACTGTGCGGGCGTCCCGTTGATCGCCTGGTCGGCGCTGTAGCCTGGCGCGTAGCTGGGCCGGTCCTGGCCGATGCCCGGGCCGCGCGAAGGGTTCCACTGCGATCGCGAACGGTTCGCCGTCACGAACACGGTCAGCGGCTGTCCGCTCCGCATGACCCAGATCCCGGACACCTGCCAGCCGGCGGCGAGCGCGCGCGCGACCGGCGAGGCGGACTTCGCAAACGGAAGCTCCCAGCTGAAGCTCGCCACCCAATTGTGCCGCGTGTCGAAGTCGGACGGTCCCTTGTTGTAGCCGGTGATGTCCTCGGGCATCGCCGAAGTCGTCCCGTTGGTGGCGTCCGAGAAGAACGTTGATGCCTGCGTCGTGTCCTCGCTCTTCGAGAACGTGTAGGACGACTGCACGGACACGCCACCGGTCAGGCGCCGCCGAACGTCGACGATGAGAGCGTTGTACCAGGACTCGCCGTCGCTGCTCTTGAGCTCGATCGTCGAGAAGCTCGTGTTCTGGCGCGGCGTGCCGGCGGGGATGAAGACGGTGCCATCGGCCTGGATGACGGGCCGCGCCGTATTGACGTCGCCGCTTCTGAGAAGGTGGCGGCCGCGCGAGCCGGCGTAGGCGACAGTCAGCGCCGTGTGCAACAAGAGCTCGCGTTGCACGCTGACGTTGAACACGTGAATGCGCGGGTTGTCGAGATCGAACTGCACCGGCCGCATCGAGATCGCGCCGGCGCGGTTGAAGTCCGGCGTCGGAAATGTCGGATTGACGATCACCGGCCGCGGCGTGGCCGGCGGGTTCGTGACGGTCACGATCAGGTTCTGCTGGTTGGTCGTGTTGAAGTACAGGCCATAGCCGCCGCGGACGGCCGTCTTCCCGTCGCCGAAGATATCCCACGCGAGTCCCGCGCGAGGCGAGAGGTTCGTGTAGGTCGGGTTCTCGTACAGCGGTCCGATCGTCGGCTGCGACGCCGTCAGATCCGGCAGCGACGAGTCACGCCCGTAGATGTCTTCGGGCATGGTCGTGAACTCGTAACGAAGCCCGGCGTTCACGGTGAGCCTGGGCGTCAGGCGGTACTCGTCCTGGGCGTAGAACCCGAACAGCGTAAAGCGCCAATACCGATCGAATTCGGCCTCCGGCGTGAGACCGACGAAGTTGTTGGGCACATTGCGCAGGAAGGCGCTGAGGTTCGGAAACGCGTAGATGCCCAGGCTGAAGGTCGGGTTGACCATGTTGTCCTGGTAGTGCTCGACCAGGCCTCCCGCCTTCAGCACGTGCTTTCCGCGCGCGTGCACGAGGTCGTCCTGGAAACTGAACACGTTCTGCACCAGGCGGACGTCCACCGAGCTCTGCGGTCCGAACCGCTTGAGACCGCCGATGTCGATGTCGCCCATGATCGACCGGCCGGGCACGAAGGGCGCGAGCGGTTGAGAGGTGTTGGCCTCGACTTCCTGACCAATCCGCGTGCGGCTGAAGCTGAGGCGCGCCGTGTTGAGGGTCGACGGCGAGAGCACTTCCCGGTACTCGCCGGTGAAGAACTGGTTGCGCGAGACAAAGGTTCGCGGGAACTGTGGATAGTCGGTCGGCAGGAACTGACTCGTGTCGTCAAAGGTGTAGCGGCCAAAGAGCTGACGGCGATCGGTCGTGTAGTCGACGCGCCCCTGGACGTAGTTCTCGTCCAGGCGCTGGTCGAACGGAAAGTCGTAGACCGCCAGCCCCTGGCCGAGCGAGGGGCCGTTGGCGCGCGGGAATTCGGAGAGGTAGGGAGCGACGGCCGGATTCACGCCCACGACTCCGCTGGGGAGAATGCCGAGTCGAGCGTTGTCGTCCGGTACAATCGTCGAGATCGTCTTGCCGAGTCGTTCGATGAGCGCCTCATATCCAGCAAAGAAAAAGAGGCGGTCCTGGATGAGGGGGCCGCCGAGGGCTCCGCCGAATTGATTCCGCGTGAAGTCAGGCTTTCCGAGCGTGTCGAAGTAGTTCCGTGCGTCGAGCGCGTCGTTGCGGTGATATTCGTAGGCGCTGCCGCTGAACCGGTTGGAGCCGGACTTGGTCAGCACGTTGATCTGTCCACCTGCCAGCCTGCCGAATTCTGCGCTGTAGGCGTTGGTCTCGACGCGAAACTCCCGCACCGCCTCCATGCCGAGCGCCGTCCCGGCGGCGCTACCCGCCGGGCCATTGGTGAAATCGTTCTGCAGCGTGCCGTCGAGGAGGTACACGTTCGCGCGAGGGTCCTGGCCGTTGACGCTGATGCCGAGCCCATGAGCCACGACCGATCCGCCGTCTCTGTGCGGGTAGGCCAGCACTCCGGGTTGCAGCAGTGCGAGGTCCGTGTAATTGCGGCCGTTGAGCGGCAGCGTCGCGATCGCGTCGGACCCGACGAGATAGCTCAAGTCGGAGCTCGACGTGTTGACGACCGGCGCCCAGTCGACGATCTGGACAGCCTCGACCAAGCCGCCGATCTCCAGCTCAGCGTTGGCGACGACCGCGTCCGCCACGCTCAGCGTCAGGCCGCGCCGTACGTGCGGCTTGAATCCGGAGATTTCGATGCGGAGGTCGTACGTGCCCGGCGGCAGACCGGCGAGCACATACCGGCCTTCGCCTCCCGTGGTGGACGTGCGCACGAGGTTCGTTGCGGCGTTGGTCGCGGTGACGGTCGCACCGGGAATCACGCCGCCGTCCATATCCTGCACGGTCCCGCTGACGGTGGCGGTTGTCTGCGCCGAGACGACGCCTGGGACCAACAGCAGAAGGAGGCCGAGGACGAGGCTCGGAGAGCGGAGCATATCTCGATTCTATCAACCGCCGGCACGGCAGCCATTCAATCAATCGTCACTGGCATTCCAGAAGGATCCTCCTCTCGCGGCGACCGCGGGCCTCGTGCTAGGCTGCAGTTTCCGAACGCTGAACGCGCCACATGCCGCTAAAAACGCTCACGCTCGCTCTCGCCATCGTCGTGCTCTACGCGCTCCACCAGGACATCTGGTTCTGGCGCACGGCGCGTCCGCTCCTCTTTGGATTCCTTCCCGTCGGGTTGGCGTACCACGGCGCCTATTGCGTGGTGGCGGCGTTGCTGATGTGGACGCTGACGAAGGTGGCCTGGCCGCACTACCTCGAGGAGTCACACCAGCTTGAGGAGTCACACCAGCTTGAGGCGTCGCGCCACCGTGAGGAGGATTCCCGGCGTTGATTCCCGCGGTCCTCGTCTTCGCCTACCTCGCGGTTGTCCTCTACATCGGCATCTTCGCGTTCCGGCACCGCCGGCCGACGGATCGCGAGGCGGAGGACTATTTCCTCGCCGGCCGCGCGCTCGGCCCGATGGTGTTCCTGCTGTCCCTCTTCGGCACGAACATGACGGCGTTCACGATTCTCGGCTCCGCCGGCCACGCCTTCGCCAACGGCGTCGTGACGTTCGGACTGATGGCCTCGTCGTCGGCGTTCGTGATTCCGCTGACGCTCTTCTTCGTCGGCACGCGCATGTGGGCGCTCGGCCGGCGTCACGGCTTCATGACCTCGGTGCAGATGT
Organism: uncultured Acidobacteriota bacterium; assembly: GCA_963776315.1. Lineage (GTDB taxonomy): Bacteria > Acidobacteriota > Vicinamibacteria > Vicinamibacterales > 2-12-FULL-66-21 > DATBJJ01. The sequence continues at coordinate 443,652 of CAVZMJ010000009.1, read as the reverse complement.
TCCGCGATCGGTGGGAGTGCGGGCATATCGGCACGGTGATCTTCGTCGTGCAGGCCGCGCTCCTCGTGCCCTACATCATCATCGGCGTGATGGGCGGCGGCACCGCGCTTCGCGCGATCACCGGCGGCTTCGTGCCGTACTGGCTCGGCGGCGCGGTCGTGGCGCTCGTCGTGATGAGTTACGTGTTCTTCGGCGGCATGCGGGGCACGGCGTGGGTCAATGCCTTTCAGACGGTGCTCTTCCTGTCGTTTGGCGCCGTCGCCCTGGTGGTCATCGGGAGGGGCATGGGCGGGTTTCCGGCCGCGATGGAATCGCTGCTCGCGTCGCCGGCCACGGCGCCGCTCCTGACTCGCGAGCGGTTCTCGCCGCTGACCTTCCTCAGCTACACCTTCATCCCGCTGTCGACCATCGCGTTTCCCCACATCACGATCTTCTGCCTGACCGCCCGGCGCATGGCCCAGTTCCGGCGCACGGTCGTTTTCTATCCGCTCTGCATCCTGGCGATCTGGCTCCCGTGCGTCTTCCTCGGCGTCGCCGCCAACGCGATGCGCGACGTGCCGCGCATCGAGAGCAAGCTCGAGGCTCGCCAGGCTTTGGCAACCGCGCCCGCGTCCATGAGCGCCGACGAGCGCGCCGCCCTCCGCCGGCAGGCCGCGGGAGACGACGTGGTGCCGATCATGCTCGAGCGCTACGCACCGCTCTGGCTGGCCGGCATCCTGGGCGCGGGCATCATGGCCGCGGTCATGGCGAGCGACTCGCAGATTCTGGCGCTGTCGACGATGTTCACCGAGGACGTGTTCGCGTTCTATGGCGGCAAAGTGCGCTTCGGCGAGCACGTGCAGGTGCAGACCGGCCGGCTCTTTGTCGTGATCCTGACGCTCATCGCGTACGCCGTCGCCATGCGCGCGCCGCAGGGCATCTTCGATCTCGCGGTGCAGTACGCTTTCTCGGGCTATTCGGCGTTGTCCGTCCTGTTTTTCGCCGCGCTTTTCTGGAAGCGAAGCACGAAGTGGGGAGCGCTGGCTGTTGCGCTGTGGGTGGCCGGCGCCGTGGCGTACACCGCGACGACTCCAGGCGCGCTCGCGTGGTTCGGCCTGATGCCCGTCGTGCCGATGACGTTGATTGCGGCCGCGCTGATGGTGATGGTGTCGCTGGTGACGAGGTCGCCACGACGGGAGACGCTGGCGCGTTACAGCATGTAGTTCACCCTTGTCGTCTGGGCGACGCGGCTGAGCCGGTCGAGACGCCCACCCCGGGGCCGTATCACGCCCGGGCGAACGGGTTTGATCTCCACGCGGGCCTGGTCGTGCCGGCCGGGCAGCGGGAGCGGCTCGAGCGAATCGTCCGCTATGCCTTGCGGCCGCCGGTAGCACAGGACCGGCTCCACCTGACCGATGACGGCCAGGTGCGGCTGGAACTGCGGCACCCATGGCGTGATGGGACGACGGATTCTGGTCTTGGACCCCGTCGAGTTCCTGGGGCGGCTGGCGGTGCTGGTGCCGCGGCCGCGTATCAACCTGCTTTTGTACTCCGGCGTCCTGGGCCCGCGCGCCGCCTGGCGGGCCGAGGTGGTTCCGTGCCAGACGACAGGGGGTCGTGATGCCGTGCTGACGAAGCCCGCGACCGAGCCGGTGCGTGAGCCTGAGGCCGCCGAGACCGCGCGGCGTCACGCCTGCGGCCAGTGTTGGGCGTCGCTGATGGCCCGGACCTTCGGGTGTGACGTGTTGGCGTGCCCAAGGTGTGGCGGCCGCCTGCGTCTCGTCGCGCTCATCGAGGACTCGGCCATCATCGGCCGGATCCTCCGCCATCTGGGTTTGCCGACGGAGGTCCCCTCGCCGCGTCCAGCGCGCGCGCCGCCGCTCCCGCTGGAAACTCCCGAGCACACCGGTTGGAACGACGACAGCGTGGTGTTCGACTCCGGTTCGTGACGCTTCAGAGCGACGGCCCGCCGTCGGCGCGCCGAAGGTGTGCCTCATGCGGCCCGGCACCGCGCAAGCGAAACCAGTGCGGTTGACAACCCGTCTTCGCGACTCACAAATCGGCGCGTCGCGGCGGCGGCAATCTGCGCCGTCGTGGGGCCGTGACAGCGTCGCCAATCTGCGCTGTGGCTGTGGCTGGGGCTGGGGGGTGCGGGGGTCCGATAGCGGGCGTTCGGTTAACCAGCCCCCGCTAATAGTTCCTATCGTCCCTCCAGGACGCGCCCGCGAAATTTCGTTTGCTCGAGTGGCTCGATCGATCCGGTCTCACGCTTTCGTTGCTTCAGCGCGTCCACCCACGCGCGGCTCACGTGATACCGCGCGGTGAGTTCCTTGGTCGACAGCCCAGCCTCCGCGTCTTGGATCACGCGTTCGCGCAAATCCATCGAATAGGGCGCAGCCACCGGCACCTCCTGGTGCGCAGGAGTACCATAGCCGCGTACTGAGTACAAGTGAAAAACGCTCTAGCCCCGGTTGGCACCACCTTCGAGGAGCGCTGGCGCAAGACCGCCAATGCCTGGAACGAGCGTGCACTTGACCGGATCAACCGCAACCGGGACCGGCTCGGCATGGACCCAATCGCCGACGTCCTCGACTACGTTCTCACCGATCACACCTGGCTCGCTGCCGACGCGGCGCTCGCTCCGCTGCCCGTCACGGCAAACGCGTCTCAGAAGCGATCCTCGTCGCTGAACAGGAGATGTTGCGATCCTCAGGCACAATCGGAACGGAGGCTGCAAGGGCCGACGACCATCAGGGGTCTCGGTGACGTTCGGATTCGACCCGCAGACCCGCAGCAGACGCCGAGGCCAACAGGCTCCAGATTCAGGCGTCCCTCGCCGGTGTCGAGTTCTACAAAGCCAACCTGTCCGGAGAACTATCGCCGGAACTCGATCGGCAGCGAGCCACGTCACCGTGGCCTGGGTGCCGGAGTGTCTTGGCGAGAAAGACGTCGATTACAGGGTGCCAGCTTCGCGCCCAAAATACGCAATGGTAATCGTGACGCCTGCGGCACCTTGTCAGACATGAGAAGATGACAGCCGTAGAAGGCGCGAGTGGGCGCAATGGACGTTGACGCCCGGCCTATGAATTCGATGCGTATCGGCGCTCAGATCGGCGTGTTCGAGGTCGCCGCACTGCTCGGCGCGGGCGGGATGGGCGAAGTGTATCGCGCGCGCGATACCCGGCTGGGTCGCGACGTGGCCCTCAAAGTGCTGCCCGGCGACTGGGCCACCGGCGCTCACCGCCGCGCCCGCTTCGACCGGGAAGCGCGCGTCCTGGCGGCGCTCAATCACCCGAACATCGCCACGCTCTATGGCGTCGAGGACGCGCCGACCGGCCCGATCCTGGTCATGGAGCTGATCGAGGGGACGACGCTGGCCGATCGGCTCGCGCTGGGGGATCGCTTCCCGCTCGCCGACACGCTGGCGATCGCGCGGCAGGTGGCGACGGCCCTCGAGGCCGCGCACGAGCGCGGCATCATCCATCGCGATCTCAAACCGTCGAACGTCGTCCTTCGCCCGGACGGCACGGCGAAGGTGTTGGACTTCGGCCTGGCCAGGGCTCTCGCCGTCGCCAGGGACGGCGCCGACCCGCCGCAGTCGACCGTGACGCTGACCGATCCGCATGGCGGCCTCGGGCCCGGTACGCCGGCCTATCTGAGCCCCGAGCAGGCGCGCGGCCAGCCGGCCGACACGCGCGCCGATATCTGGGCCTTCGGCTGCGTGCTCTATGAGCTGCTGACCGGCCAGCGCGCGTTTGCCGGCAACCATACGTCCGACGTCGTCGCCCGGATCCTGGAACGCGAGCCCGATTTCAGCCTGCTCCCGCCGGACACCCCGGCGGCCATCCGGCGGCTGTTGCGCCGGTGCCTCGAGAAGAATCCGCAGGACCGGCTGCGGGACATCGGCGATGCCAGGCTCGATATTCGAGAGGCGCTCGCGCCTCCCGCGGACACGACCTCCGCGCCGCCGCAGCACCGCGTTGGCGCGCGAGTGAGGTGGCTGGCAGCGCTTGGTGCGTGCGCCGTCCTCGCGGTTGTTGCCCTCGCGATGGCGTCATCGGGACGGTTCATGGCGCCTTCGCCAAACGGCATCGACGGCCTCGCGCGCCTGACGATGATGGTCCCGGCCGGCGTGAGCATCGCCCGCGGCCCCGGGCTGGCATCGTCGGTGGCCGTGTCGCCCGATGGGCGCACGATGATCGTAGCGGGTACCGGCAAAGAGGGCGCACGGCTGTACCGCCGTCAGCTCGATCTTCTCGAGGCGACCCCGCTGGCCGGTACCGAACGGGGGTCGAGCCCGTTTTTCTCGTGGGACGGAGCCTGGGTGGGGTTCGTGGCCGACGGGCGGCTGAAGCGTGTTCCGGCCGCCGGTGGCGCTGCCGTCGACATCGCCGGCATGTCGGGCTTCCCGGCAGGTGCGAGCTGGGGGCCCGACGATCGCATCGTTTTTGCCTACGGCGCGGACGCGCGCCTGCACGTCGTCGACGCGGGTGGCGGAAGGGCCGAGGTGTTGACCGGGGTTGAGAGCGGCCGAACGCCGGAAGTGCTGCCCGACGGAGACACTGTCCTGTTCGCACGAAGCCAATGGGTCTACGCCTTCAGTCGGTCGACCGGACGAACGACTCAGCTGGTCGAGGGGGCCGGTCCTCGCTTTGCGCTCGGACATGTCATCGTGAGTCGTGGTACGACTCTGCTGGCCGCACCCATTGACGTGTCGCGGCACGAACTGACCGGGCCAGTCGTCCCTCTTGTTCAAGGCGTCGCGCTCGAAGCCGGCACGGTTGGCGGCCCGCGACACTATGCGATCTCCAGAAACGGGACGCTCGCATACGTACCGGCGGCCGATGCGTACACGTTGGTGCTCGTACGGGCAGATGGCACCGAGCGGCGCCTGATGGAAGGGCAGTGGATGATTCAGAACCCGCAGTTCTCGCCCGACGGACGGCGGGTCGCGGTTGCGGCCGCGGGCCGGGGTGAGGTTCTCGACATCTGGGTTCACGAACTCGAGTCCGGGACAGCCACACGACTGACCTTCGATGGCGGCTGGAGACCAGTGTGGATGCCCGACAACGTCACCGTGACCTACTCGCATTGGGGCACCAATGCAGGCATCTATACACGAAACGCAGACGGTCGCAGCGCGGCCAGCCAGCTTCTCCCGCTGGACGCAACTCACTGGCTGGTCGGATGGACACCGGATCGACGCACGCTCGCCTACGGAGTGATGGAGGGGACCCCCTCATCGATCATGGCGCTCCGCGACGGCCAATCGCGCCGCGTCGTCGGTCCGGCAGGCACGTGGGGCGGACGACTGTCGCGGGACGGCCGGTGGCTGGTGTATTACCTGCTCGAGGGCGGGACGTTCGCCGTGTACGTCACTCCGTTCCCCGAGGCGGGTACACGCTGGCTGATTGCCCAGGGGACCGACCCGGCGTGGGCGCCTGATGGCAACGAAATCTATTATCGGAGTGCGAATCGCCTGATGGCGGCCCGCATTGACAAGACGGCAGGCGTCAAGGTTCGTTCGCACCGGCTGGTGACGGAGCCGTTTCTACCGCCCCTGTACGACGACTACAACGTACACCCCGACGGGCGGACGCTCGTGATGGTCCAACCATCGAGCGGCACTCCCGTTCGTGAAGTATCCATGATTCTCAACTGGCCTGAGGAGCTCAAGCGACTCGCCTCGGACCGCTAGCGCCAATCGCGTCCTGGACGTGAGGTGCCCACCCGACGGACCGCGTCGAGTGGGCACAGGGGAGAGCGGATCAGCGCTGTCGACTTCCTGGGCTGTGGCTGTGGCTGGGGGGGTGCGGGGGTCCGATAGCGGGCGTTCTGTTAACCAGCCCCCGCTAATGCAGAGCGTTTTTTGAATGCAGAGCGTTTTTTGCCCGGCGGCGCGGCGCCCCGTCGGCGGCCAAACAGATGATCGCGGGCGCGTCGCGCGGTGGGCAAAAGACGCATTGCACGAAGCCGCTGCCCAGGCGCCGCGCTATGGGGATTGAATCGACGGCGAGTGTCGAGGAGCACGTGGGCCGTGGCCCCGTGGCGGACGCCACGGAAGCGGGTGCGGGCGATCGGGGCCGGTTGCCGGGGTTGATGCGCGACCGCCAGACGCCGCACGCGCGGTCCTCCGGCAGGTGTGACGAGGGCGGGAGGCACACGAGTCCCATCACGCGACGCGCGCGACGAGATCCACACCTGTGCGGAGCGCGCGTGCGGGTCATGAGGTGTCGGGAAGCGCCGGGTACGGGCGCGCGCGCAGGCAGAGACTCGCGTCACGAGCATCTGCCCGTCGGCACAGACGGGACAGGCCCGAAGCGAGATGCCGGTGAGCGACTCGTAGCGGTCGCGATAGTCCGAGGGTGGCGGGGTTCGTGCCGGTGGTCGGCGGCGCTGCGGTCGTTCCGAGGAGCTGCCGGCAGCGGGCGAGTGTCTCGGTGCGATGCCGATGGCCGAGCAAGCCGTAGTAGCGAATGCGGTGGAAGCCGCTCGGCAAGACGTGCAGGAGAAAGCGCCGGATGAATTCCGGCGCGTCGAGGGTCATCGTCTGCGGCGTCTGCGAGGGGGCGGCGCGGTAGTCCTTGTAGCGGAAGCGCACGTGGCCGTCGTCGATGTCGAGCAACCGGTGGTTGGAGATGGCCACGCGGTGCGTGTAGCGGCCGACGTAGTCGAGGACCTGCTGCGGACCGGCGAAGGGCCGTTTGGCATAGACGACCCACTCGGTCTGCCGCGTGGGCTGGAGATGCGCGGCAAAGCGCCGGCGGATCGGCGAGGGCGTGGAGCGAGCCGGCGAAGTGGAGCTGCCCGGCGTCGAAGGCCGCCTGCAGCGCGTCGAGGAAGAGCCGACGGAAGAGCCGAGACAGGACGCGGACCGGGAGGAAGAAGCCCGGTCGACACGCGATCCACCGCGTGCCATCGGGCGAGAGGCCGCCGCCGGGGACGACACAATGCAGATGCGGATGATGCATCAAGGTCTGTCCCCAGGTGTGCAGCACGGCGAAGAAGCCGATCGCGGCCCCGAGATGGTGGGGATCGGCGGCGATGGTGCGCAGGGTGTCGGCGGTCGCGCGGAAGAGGATGCCGTAGACCACGCGCTTTGTTCTGCAGCGGCGATGTCGGCGATGCGCCTGGGGCACGGTGAAGACGACGTGAAAGTACTCGCAGTCGAGCAGGTCGGCGGTGCGGTCCTCGATCCACGCGGCGCGGGCCAGCGACTGGCAGCTGGGGCAATGCCGATTCGGCAGCTGTTGTACCAGACGCGGGTGTGCCCGCAGCGGTCGCACTGCTCGACATGGCCGCCGAGCGCGGCGGTGCGGCACGTCTCGATCGCGGTCATGACGCGCCGCTGGGCGGTCGACAGCGCGCGACCGGCCGCTGCCGATAGGCGTCGCCGTAGCGGCGGAAGATGTCCGCCACCGTGAGCGTCGGGCGATCCATGGCCCGTGGCTCAGAAGTGCGGCGGGGGCGCGGCGGCGCGACGTCCGCGGGGACCGGGCGCGGGAGCAAGTCCAGCGGGCTCGCGGTCGCGCACACCTTGGTCGTGGCGAGGCGCAGATAGCGGGCGGTGGTGGCCGAGACTGCGATGGCCGAGCAGCAATTGAATCGTGCGAACGTCGGTGCCGGCTTCGAGGAGGTGGACGGCAAATGCGTGGCGCAGAGAATGCGGAGTGATGGGCTTGGGAATGCGCGCACCGGCGATGCGCCGTCTGAGCAGGCCTGCTCGCACCGCGTGCCTGGTGATGGGGCCTGCGCCGGGTCGCTCGCCGGGAAAGAGCCAGTGCGGCGGTCGGTGCACGCGCCACCAGTCGCGCAGGATCTCGAGGAGCTTCGGGGAGAGCATCACGTAGCGATCCTTCTGCCCCTTCCCTTGCTCGACGCGCAGGACCATCCGCTGGCTGTCGATCGCCGGCGACCGTGAGCCGCACGGCTTCGGAGATGCGGAGGCCGGCGGCGTAGCAGGTCGTCAGGATCGTGCGATGCTTGGCGGATGCGGCGACGCAGGCGAGAAACTGGACCACTTCGTCGGGGCTGAGCACGACCGGCAAGGTCTCGCGGCTTCTTGGGCGCCGGGATGACGGCGTCCACGCCCACGCGCTTCTTGAGCGTGACCGTGTAGAGGAAGCGCAGTGCGGACGACCGCGATGACGAGGGACGCTGGGCGCCAGCTTCCGCTCCTTGCGTCAGGTACACCTGGTAGGCGCGAATCTCCTCGGGCCCCAGCACCGCGGGCGACTGACCGAAATGGCGGGCGAACCGGGCGACGTGCTCGACATACGCGCGTTGGGTGTGCGGCGACAGATTCCGGACCTGCATGTCCTCGAGCATGCGTTGGCGAAGCGGGGTCATCGACGGCTCCTCGGCGAACGCGCCTGGTCCATTCCAGGCGGTCGCCCGGGAGCGTATGTGAGGATCGGGGCGTCGAATGTGGGGGCGAACGAATCGGTGGGAACACCCGGACGTGCGAGCCGAGAGTCAGGCGGTGGATCTACCGCCTCCCGCGAAGCGGGTTAGTGCAATAGTTCCTATCGTCCGCGCAAGCATGGCCGACTACCGAGCGCGGAATCGTTTGCGTCCGGATTGACTTCTCGATATATCCAAGGCGGATCTTCACTGAGGAGGAAGCACCCGCTTCAGATCCTCGATCCAGTCAACGAGCAGTGTCATCCGCAGCGGGGTATCGGTGGGAATACTTGCCTCGTCCTTCAACATTACGAACCGCTGGCAGTCTCGCGAGATGTCGTAGGTACGGCCAAGGTTGTTACCGGAGTACCGCCGATCCAGGACGCGATGTCGCGTCCCCGGCGTGCCGGACTCGACGGTGACCTGGGTCAGATAGCCGTCGGCATCCAGGTAAAAGAGCTCGCTGCCAGTACGGCACCATGCGGGCTGCGTTCCGGCCGCAATTCGAGTCATGGCGCCATTCACGTTTGGAAACGGTCGCACATAGATCTCTTCGCGCGCCGATGTGTTTGACTGATACGCCAGCCACTGCCCATCCGGCGATACCTCGCCGTTGATAATCCGGGAGTTGCCCGTGAGCAGCGATTCCATTCGGCCATTCCCGAGATGGACCAGTGCGAGCTGCTGCTGGGTGTTTGCTGGCGGAAGCGAAACGGCGACGGCCGTCAGACCGTCCGGTGTCACCGAAATCGGCCACAGACTGTCGGAGCCCGACGTGACCTGCGTCGCAGCTCCTGCGCCATCGGCACGCACGCTGAAGACTTGCACGACCCCACTCTTCGTACGTGATGCGTACAACAGGTGTTCATTGTCCGGCAGCCACACCGGGTTGAGCTCGCGCGCGCTGCCCGACGTCAACCTCGTGAGGGCCCGTTGGTTGAAGTCCCACAGCCACATGTCCTGATCTTCGTCGCGTGCGACAACCGCCAATCGGGCATCGTCGTGCGAGAGCCGCGGATGAAAGTACGCGTGCAGTGGCACCCCCACGGATTGCTCTCGTCCGGACCTGTCGACCCAGACGATCGCCCGGCGTTCAGCGGCGCCCGACGCCCCCGGCGCGAAAACGAGCAAGCCGTTGCGCGACGCGGCAAATGCCGCCTCGGCATTCCCACTCCTGACGCCGTCGAGGACTGAGATCGATTCATCGAGGGCTTCCAAGCGTTGCAGATCGAATCGCCGCGCGCGCAGCGCTCCTGGAATGGCATACACCAGGTAACCAGGCTCAACGTACACACCTGCCCCGGCGTCCTTGATGAGGGTCTTCGTGCGCCCGCTCGAGAAGTCCAGTACCGAGACCTCCGATCGATCCGATCGAATGGCAGTGAACAGCACCCCACGTCCGCCGGGAAGCGCCGACGGATACCAGTGGTTGAGTTCGCCCGGCGCCATGCGGGTCAGCACCTTCGGCTCGCCGCCGTCGAACGGTATCTGCAGCAGCCCGGAAGCCGTAGCCGTGTTCGCCACGACGATGCTGTTGTCGGCCAGCCAGGTACCGCCACGGCTGACGCCGCTCGAGTGCCACAGTTCGACCGGATTGCCCCCCGTTCGCAGAACCCTCTTCCAGACGCCGTCGGGGGACCAGTACGCGATCCACTGGCCGTCCGGGGAAAAGAACGGATGGCGTGCGCCGGTCGTGCCGGCGAGACCTGTGGCGTCCTGTTGATCGAGCGCTCGTACGATCAACTGCGCGGGCGCCTCCGCCGCGGGGCGGCCGATGTACACAAGATAGCGTCCGTCCTGTGACACGCTGAATGGTTGCTCTGCCTGCCCGTCAACCTCCTGTTCCCGAATCAGCGGGGCACTCGATGAGTCGATGGGGATTCGAAGGGCCTGGCGACCAGCTACCGCCTCCCGCGGTGGCTTCGCGACGATGGCACCCGTAATCCCGCCGCCGATCAGCAGTCCGCCAACCGCGATGGCGACCATCTGGGTATGCGACCACCGCCTGCCCGGATGTGCGGCAGGCGGTTGATTGGCTGGCGTGTCGTTCTCCAGCTCAATCCGGGCATCCGAGATGTCGTGGATCCGTTTTGCTGGGTCCTTCCTCAAGCATCGATCCAGCACTGTACGAACTGCGGTCGGCAGCGACGCCGGCAACACGTGCCAGTCCGGCTCGCGCTCGAGCACGCGCGCGAGGGTGTCGGTCACTGTGTCACCGCCGAACGCCCGTGCTCCCGTCAGCATCTCGAACAGGACGCACCCGAACGCCCAAACGTCAGTGCGCTTATCCACCACACGGCCGCGCGCCTGCTCCGGGCTCATGTACGCCGCCGTGCCGAGGATCACCCCGGCCTGCGTCATCGCGGGGGTCGTGATCGTCGGCGACTGCGACACGCCGGAGGTCACGGCCGTCGGCTCCAGCGCCTTCGCCAGACCGAAATCGAGGACCTTGACCGTACCATCGGGCCGCACTTTCACGTTCGCTGGCTTCAGATCGCGATGAATGACCCCGTGATCGTGCGCGGCTTCCAGAGCCTCGGCGATTTGGGTGGCAATCGGCAACGCCTCGTCGACCGGAATAGCTCCCCGAGCGATGCGCTCGGCGAGGTCTTCGCCCTCGACGAGTTCCATCACGAGGGCCTTGACGCCATTGGCGTGGTCGAGTCCGTAAATGGCTGCGATGTTCGGGTGATTCAGCGAGGCAAGGACTTCCGCCTCGCGCTGAAACCGCGCGAGCCGCTCGGAGTCGGTCGCAAAGGATTCGGGCAGGATTTTCAGCGCCACGTCGCGCTTTAGAGATGTGTCTCGGGCACGATAGACCTCCCCCATGCCGCCTGCGCCGATAGCGGACAGGATTTCGTACGACCCGTGGCGCATGCCCGTGGAGAGGGCCATCGTGCGTGCCGATTATACGGCCGCAGCGTTCGGCGCGAACTGCGGCGCTCGGAACGGTTCAGCGCCGACGCATCTTCCCCCGCTCCCGCCACCGCCCAGTGGCGGTCACCGAAGGGAGCCTGAGGTGCGGCTGTGGACCGATTGCTCCCTCGTCGCTGGACGCGTGGTTGCGCGCTCTAAGCCGCGTTCCCGCCGGCCGCCTTCCGCGCCTGGTAGCGCTCGATCGCCGCGCGGGCGTTGAACAGCATGCGCTCGCGACCAAGCCGCGTGTCGATGGCGGTGTTTCGCACCGTCGCAAGCACGCCGGGATTCAACCCGGCCAGCCACACCTCGACGCCGCTCTCGGTCATGCGCCGTTCGCCTGCGTTCAGCATCTGCAGGGCCGAGTACTCGATGTCGGATACGCGGCTCATGTCCAGCACCAACACGCGCGGCTGGTATTTCGCGACCAGGGCCTGGATTTGCTGCCCCACGCCCTCCGCATTGACGAAGAACAGCCGCCCTTCCGGGCGCAGGATCAGCAAGCCTTCGAAGGTCTCGTCGTCGCCGTGTTCGGGCGAAAGCGGTCGCAGCACGTCCTCGCCACGCTTGCGGCCGATGACGTACACGCGCGGGTACGCGGACTGGCTGGCCAGGCCGATCATCGAGACGATGATCGCCACCACGATGCCCTTGAGGGTGCCCAGCAGCAGGACGCCGATGCAGGCGACCAGGGCCCAGCGGAATTCCATCGTGCGCACGCTGCGGATGGCACGGAACTCCGACGGCTTGATCAACCCGACAGAGTAGACGATGACCACCGCGGCCAGCGTCGCATTGGGCATCAGGCCAAGGATCGGCGCCAGGAACAGCATGGTGGCGAGCGCGGCGCCCGCGGTCACCAGCGAGGCCACCTGCGACTGCCCGCCGGCGGCGCGCACGACCGCCGTCTGCGACGTTCCTCCGCCGGCCGGCATGATGCCGAACGGAGCGCCGCCAAGGTTCGCCGCGCCGGTGGCGAGCAATTCCCGGTTCGCGTTGACCGGGGGATCGTCGGCGCGCGCGAAGGCGCGCCCGGCCGCTATCGACTCCGTGAAACTCATCAACGCGATTCCGAGCGCACCTGGCAGCAACTGCGTGACCAGCGCAGGATCAGGCAGGGTCAGCGACGGGAAGCCCCGCGGAATCAGGCCGACGATCGAGACGCCCATCTTCTCCAGCCCGAAGAACCACGCCGCGGCGATGCCGCCCGCCACCGCGACCAGCGGGGCCGGCGAATGCGGCCACAGCCGTTCCATCGCGATCAGCACCGCGAAGGTCGCAAAGGCGACCATCAGCGTGATCGTCGAGGTTTCGGGCATGTGTTTGACGACGCTGACGGCATCGAAGAAGAAGCCATGTTTGGCGATGTGGATGCCCAGCAGCTTGGGCAGTTGGTCGAGCACGATCACCAACCCGATGCCGGCTTTGAATCCGGTCAGCACCGGCGTCGATATGAAGTTTGCGACGAAGCCGAGTTTCAATAGCCGCGCCGCGACCAGCGCGGCGCCGACCAGCAAGGTCAGCGTCGCCGTGGCCGTCACGAGCCGCGCCGGATCGCCGTCGGGCACCGCCAGTCCCAGCTGCGTGCCGGCGAGGATCGCGAGGGTCGTGGTCGAGCTGACGCTGAGCACGCGCGAGGTGCCGAGCAGCGCGTAGATCGCCATCGGGATGAAAGCGGTATACAAGCCGACCGCAACCGGCAGGCCGGCCACCGACGCGTACGCCATCGCTTTGGGAAGGACGACCGCGGCGGCGGTCAGGCCGGCCACCAGGTCGAAACGGAAGGTCGACGCCTTCGGCGCGATCGCCTGGGCGGGACTCGGAGTTGGGGACATCGCGTGTGCTCCTGGCAAGGTCGGCCAAGACTTCAACGCGCATCCGCGTCGGGTCAGGCGCTCCGTGTACCTACTTCTTGCTTTCCTTGACCTCGACGGCGAACACGTGAGTCGGTCCAAACATGTTCGAGCGAAAGACGACCCACTGCCCATCCGGCGTGAACGTGACGTTCGGTTCGAGGCTGTAATCGTGGCGCGCCAGGTTCACCAGTTTCTCCGCTCGCAGGATGCCCGGCTGAATGAGGTCCGAGGAGTTTGGCAGTGCGCCATCCGTGCGGTCCGGCACGAGCTCGGGACGGAACAGATAAATCCATTGACCGTTGCCTGGCGCGGCGACGCTGGAAGGCCCGCCACCGTCCCCGGCGAAGAGCGTTCCGTCGGGAGACTGATTGAAATGCACTGACCACTCGCTGCGTTCGAGGTGATACCAGGTTCGCTTGCCCGTCGCCAGTTCATACCCGGCAAGCCAGAACACTTCGCTCCGCGGCGTCTGCAGGTCGTACCAGATCGTGCGTCCGTCAGCACTGAAGAACTCGTGGCCCTCGATCTCCATGTTCATGGTGCGGTGGTGAATCTGCGTCAGGCCCGTGCCATCCGTACGGATCGTCCACGTCCGATCCACCTTGTGCCACGGTCCTTCGTGACAGAACAGCAACAGCGCCGGGTCAGTCGGCGAGAACTGGACGTGGTTCAGCCAGTCCGTGCTGCGCAGGATGGTCTTCATCTCGCCCGTCCCGGTGTTCACCACGAACAACTGCATCGGCAGCCGGGCCGCAAGGCGTCGTTCCATCATCGACCCTTTGCCCGGATAGTTGTCCCGCCCGAGCTGACCCCTGGAATTCGTGCCGAGCGACGTCGACGTGCTCGCCGGCGGTGGGGCTCGTCCGGCACCGAGCCCTCCGTAATCGTGCCGGCGAGCAACGTCTCGTCTGCGTTCACGGTCACGACTGATCCGTGCGCGGGAACCTTGGCGATCGCCCGACTCGCCTTGGTGTTCGGATCAGTCGCGTACACAGTACCGTCTTTGACGTAGTACGCGAGTCCGGTCTTTCGTCCGGTCATGAGCAGCGAGACGCGGCCATCGACCACCTTCTCGTATGGCCCGCGTCTTCAGATCGATCGCCGACACGCCGGTCGGAGTCGTGATGAGCAGGTTCTTGCCGTCGGGCGTGTAAGCGTACTGGTGAAAGTACAGACTTTGGCTGCCGGGCTCGTCCGACAGGCGGACGACGCGATGCCCGGTGTCCGGATCGATCCACTCCCGTCGGCACCGATTCCTGAGAGCTGCGAACAGCCACGCCCGCAGCCAAAACCACCCCGACGATCAGGCACGTCTTCATCGAGGTGAATGTTACACCCGGTACCGTCGTGACGACACATCATGGCTTGCGCGTCGCGTGCTGCTGTGGCTGTGGCTGGTGGGTGCGGGGTCCGATAGCGGGCGTTCCGTTAACCACGCCCGCTAATAGTTCCTATCGTCCATTCCCGTGTACACGGCCGCGATGATTCTGGGCTTGTACTTCCTGCACGAACATGCAGTCCTGGGTCGACCGGTTCACGATCGAGTACCAGAACCTGTACACACCCTACGGGGCCCTGCTCTCGGGGGTGATCGGCGCCTACCTGATGGTCTACCACCGCGAGCGCGTCGCGCGGTTCTTCTCCCGAACGCGTCTGGTGAACATTGTCGCTGTCGCGAGCGTGGCGATCATCATCCCGACCGGCTACTTCGCGATGTCCTCGCCACTGTTCAACGACATCCCGGTGGCGGCCCGGAAACTGTACTACTCGCACCACCGTGACGTCTTTGCGCTCGCGGTCATGTTCCTCGCCCTCGCCGCGATGCACTCGGCCGGGTTCGTCGGGCAGTTGCTGCGGCGCGTCCTGTCGTCGAAGGTGCTCTTTCCGATCGCGCAGGTCTCGTACTCGCTGTACCTCGTCCACGAGATGTTCATGCTGTGGCTGTTTCCCAAGACGGCGCTGCTCCTCGGTCCGGCGCTTGGGGCCCATGGCACAATGGCCGCGGCAGCCGTTATGGCGATCGTGATGTCGTTCGCCGGCGCCACCCTCCTGTATCTCTTCGTCGAGCAGCCCTCCATGCGCGCACGGGCCCTCCCCGCGGTGCGCCGGTTCTCCGGCTCGGGGCTCAAGGCTCAGGGGACTGTGCACCCTGGCGCTTCCGCTTGATGGCAGGCGGCACCTCACCTGAGGAGGGCGCTCCCTCTATTTGCTAGGAAACCCGACCGGGGTCGGCCGAGCTGACGTGGTACGCATCTCGCAGTGACGAAGGAGAGACTGGAGGCGAAGATGCGTAAAAAGCTCGGCATGGTGATGGTCTTGATCCTGGCAGCCGTGCCGGCTGCCGCCCAGGACCGGCCGCAGGCCACGATGAGATTCGCCGGCATGGACGCGAATGGCGACGGCGTGATCACGCGGCAGGAGTGGCGCGGCAGCGCCCAATCGTTCAAGACACACGACTGGAACAACGATGGCGTGCTGTCGGGCGCTGAGGTTCGCGTTGGCGCCCAGCGGTCGAACGACCCCCCGGAACCAGATCCGTTCGACTCCGATCAGCGCGACTATCAGTTCACCGACTGGACGGCGCGCGGGTTCACGACGCTCGATCACGATCGCAATGGCCGCGTGACGCGCGACGAGTGGCACTTCGATGTGGAGGACTTCCGCCGCGCCGATCACAACCGCGACGGCTGGATCTCTCGCGCGGAGTTCCTCGGCGGAGACCCGTCCACCGACGACGACCGCGGCGACCGTTTCGATGACCTCGACACAAATGGTGACGGCCGCGTCTCCCGCGCCGAATGGCATGGCACCGCCGACCGTTTCGCCGTCCTCGACGACAATCGCGACGGCACGTTGAGCCGCACAGAAATGCGCGGTGGAAATGAGCCCCCACCCGACCTCTTTACCAGCGTGGACGTCAATCGCGACAACCTCATCACGCGAGACGAGTGGCACTGGTCGCGAAGCAGCTTCGACGAGCGCGATGCCAACCGCGACGGGCGGTTGAGCCGGCGCGAGTTCGGGGAAACGGCCCTCGAGACCCGCAGCGCCGCGTATCGCCAGGGCCACGAGCGCGGGCTCGTCGAAGGACGTCAGGCGGGGAAAGAGGACAAGCAGAACGGCGTCGGGTGGGATCTCGAGGGACAGCGTGAGCTCGAGCAAGCGGATGCGGGCTACCAGCCGAACATCGGTCCGCGGGCTGAGTATCAATCGGGTTATCGAGAGGGTTTCCGGCGCGGCTACCGCGAGGGCTTCGGCACGTAGCCGCGAACCAAGGGTTACGGAATCCGGTAGCGGGCAACGAGCGCGGTGATATTGTCCGGCCCCCCGCGCTCGAGTGCCAGATCGACGAGGGTCTGGCACTGCTCAGTGGGCGTTCGACCGGCGCTGGCGTGCAGCACGCCGGCGATCCGATCGTCCTCGACGAGATCGGTCAGGCCGTTGGTGCAGAGGAGCACCACGTCGCCATCCATCAGCAGGTAGTTCTGGATCTCGATGTCGGGCTCGCCGGCGTGGCCGCCGATGGCGTCGGTGAGCACATGCCTGAGGTCGTGCGCGGCGAGCTCCGTGGGGATGGTCCGCCCGGTTTCCGAGAGGCGCTGTGCGAGTGTTTGATCTCGCGTGAGGCGCGTCAGCAGCCCTCCACGGTAGAGAGTACGCACGCGAGTGGCCGACGTGGACGACAAACAGCTCGTCACCCGCGCTGCACGCCGCCGTGAGGGTCGTGCTCATGCCCGCGAGCGCTGGGTGCTGGTGCGACGCTTCGGTTACTGTTTCATCGACCTTGTGGTAGAACCGCTCCGCGCGCTGGACGAATTCCCACGCCGACTGCTCGTTGATGCGGACCGTCCACTTGCCGTAGTGGAGCACGAGCTGCATCAGGGTCGCGAGCGCGAGCCGGCTGGCCATCTCCGGTCCATCGGGGCCCATGCCGTCGGCGACGACAATGCCGTAGGCCTGCTCGTCGAAGCGGTCGGGCACGGCGCCCTCCGGAAGGCTCGTCGCGATAGTCGCCTGATGCCGTCCAAACTCGACGATCATGAAGTGATCGTCGTTCGTCGCTCGCCGGAGACCCGGATGGGTGACGGCGCCGAACTCGACCAGCACCAGCGACGAGATCGGGCGGAAGGGCTTGTAGCGACCGAGCGTCGACTGCGCGGACGACAAGTCCAGGTTGTCGTCGCCGTCCCGATCCATCGGGCGCGGGCGGTCCATTCCGAATGTCCGTGTGAGGCGGTCAGTACATCGCGAACGTGTACAGCGTGTCGCCGACCGCGACCAGCACGTGCTGACGGCCATCGATGCTGTAGGTCTGCGGCGCGTTCGAGATGTTGCCGATCCGCGTATGCCACAAAGGCTTGGCGTTGGTCGCATCGAACGCCGCGAAGTTGCCGGCGCCGTCCCCCGAGAAGATGACTCTTCCCGCCGTCGTCAGCAGCCCGCCCCCGCCTCCGCCAGGAAACGAGTGCCGCCAGGCAACCTTGCCGGTCTTGGGGTCGATCGCAGTGAGGTAGTCGCCGAGCGATCCGAGCTGCGCGACGGACTTTCCACCGAGTCCCATCGACCCGCGAGGATCCGGATCGGTCAGGTAGAGCAGGTTGAAGCCGTTGTGCTCCTGGACGTAGAAGAGACCGGTGTCCTCCGAGTACGCCGGCGGGGGCCAGTTGGTCACGCCGCCTTCGACCGGCGACACGAGCGAGCCGGGGATCGTGGCTTCCTTGGCCGGGTTGGGATCGACTTCTCCCGTCGGCCGCTGGCTGAGCGCCCAGTTCGTCGTCGAGCCGTACTTGCTCGTCACGAGATGCTTTCCGGTGACGCGGTCCAGCGTGTAGAAGTAGCCGTTCCTTGGCGCCGTCGATACGAGCTTCCGCGGCTTCCCGTCAATCGTCGTGTCGATGAGGATCGGCGTCTGCGCCGAATCCCAGTCGTGCGTGTCGTGCACCGACGTCTGGAAGTACCAGGCCATCTTGCCGGTGTCGACGTGCACGGCGATGAGCGTGCAGGTGAAGAGGTTGTCGCCCTTGCGACCCGCGCCGGTGTAGCCAGGCGTCGGATTGCCGGTGCCGAAGATGTAGTACTTCGTCTCGGGGTCGTACGAGCCGGGAATCCAGACCTGTCCGCCACCGTGACGGGCGGTGTCGAGGTTCGGCCAGGTCTCGAGGCCGGGATCGCCGGGGTTCATCGGCACGGTGTAGAAGATCCAGTTGCGCTTGCCGGTTTCGGGGTCGTACGACTGGAGGAACCCGGGCGAATCGAGGTCGTTGCCCGTTCCGACGAGGATGTGATTGTCGACGACGATCGGCGCCATCGTCGAGAAGTACTGCTGATCGAAGTCGGCGATCTCGACGTGCCAGCGCTCCTTGCCGGTCTTGACGTCGAGCGACACGAGGTAGTTGTCGGGCGTTTCGAAGAACAGGTAGTTCCGCCACAAAGCGGCGCCGCGGTTGCCGATGTGGGTGCCGCCCGTCCTCTTCCAGTAGTAGCGCCACAGTTCACGGCCGTCGCGCGCGTCGATCGCCCAGACGTTGTCGGGCGCGGTCACGTAGAGGACGCCGTCCACTTGCAGGATGGCGCCCTTGACCTGCGCGGCGCCGCCGACCGCGAACTCTCCGGTGCCTTCGCCGCCGACGATGACTGGCGCCGCGGCGCCACCGCCGAACCCGCCTCGGCCACCTGCCGCAGCGGCCGCCGGATCACCAGCGGTCAACCGGGATGTCCACGCCAGCGTGAGGTTCTTGACCGTCGTCTGGTTGACCTGCTTGAGAGAGCTGTAGCGTCTGCCAGTGTAGTCGCCCGAGTAGGTCGGCCACGTGTCGGCGAGCGGCTTGCGGATCGCGGCTGGGTCGAGGCCGCCTTGTGCCTGGCCGGCGAGGAACGCGGGCGTCAGCAGCACGGCTGCGGCGGCAGCAAGCGAGGTCGTAAAGATCACTCGTTTGATCGTCATTTCAGTGTCACCAGACAAGCAGTCACGTCGTGAATGTCTTTGTCCGCGTAAAGCGGAAGCAGCTTGCGGTGCGCTTCCCGCGGGTCGCGAACCTCGACCTTCGGGACGTCGCCATCGCGTCGAAACGATCGCGACGTGCCATCGGCCAGCGCGACCACCACACTGAAATCATCGAGACGGATCACCCGTCCTTCGATCTTCTGGCCCGAGGCGTCGGTTACGACGGCCGTTACCTGGGAGGGCGCGGCGCCACCGCGGCCACGGCCGCCTCCACCGCCCACCCAGTAGTTCTGGAGCGCCATCGGATCCGAGACGCGCGTCGCGATGCCCTGTATGTCGGCCGCCGTGTGGCACGACGCGCAGGTCTTCGTGAAGTAGGCCTGACCCGCCTTGGCGTCGCCGACGACGATGTTGAGCACGATCGGCGGGCCTTCGGGCGGTGCGCCCTGGCCCCGGGCGCTCGCACGGTTGCCACCTTCGGATGCCTGGCGGCGATGACCGTGGCGACGATCTGGCAGAAGAGCTGTCCCGACTCGTATGATGTGCCCGGCTGAAGTGGGATGTAGATGTGCAGCCCGCGCGATCCTGACGTCTTCGGTACGGCGGGCACATTCATCGACGCGAGCTCGTCGCGTACCCAGCGCGCCACATCGAGCACCTGCGCGGGCGTCGCGCCCTCGCCGGGATCGAGATCGAGCGCGACGAAGTCGGCGTCGAGCGGCGACTGCACGCGGGAGAACCACGGGTCCTGCGAGATCGCTGTGGCTGTGGCTGGGGGGTGCGGGGGTCCGATAGCGGGTGTTCCGTTAACCACGCCCGCTAATAGTTCCTATCGTCCGGCCTCGGTCGAGGCCGGCAGCAGCTTCACGGCGACCCGACGCTCGAGGCGCGTGTCCTCCGCGAGAAATAGTTCGCCCATCCCGCCAGGCGCCGAGCGGCGAGAGGATGCGGTAGCGGCCGGCGAGCAAGTCCTCGGTCATGGAGACGGGAAGTCTACCCTCGATTGGGGCCAGTGTCCGCCTCATCGGCTGGCGATGGGGAGGGCGTCATCAATACTCATTGCGCGTGGCCCACCCCACGCGCTTGAGCAGACTCGCCGCGACGCGGTCGGCGTCAAGCGCGAACGACTCGAGCAGCACTTTGATCGCGACGTCACGATCGAGCTTCGTGTGCTTCGCGCGATACACCTCGCCCATCCGCCTTCGCCCAGTTTGGCCACGACTTCACACGGACCGAGGCGGGTGCCGGGAGTCAGAGACAAGCGCCGTGGAGTATGCCGGTCACGCCGAATCCCCGGCGGGCAGGTTCTCGAGATCGTCGAGATCCTTGTTCCGTCCCGCAGCCAGCTTGTTGCGACGCAAACTCGCGAGATCGATCACGGCCACGGGCACGCCGTCAATCACCGCGTCGATTCGGCTTCGATAGCAGGTCTCGAAATCCACGCCGGAGATCGTGGTTGCGATTTCAATCCGAAACGGCGGCACACCCATGCGGACGATGCGGTCCTGCTCGAGGAACAACTCGGGCGTGAGGACGGGATCGGTGAACCCGAACTCACGTAACACCGCCACCGTGCGTTGTGCGTTGTCCGGCGTTCTCGCGATCCACACGTCGAGATCAACCGTGGCGCGCGGATAGCCGTGGTAACCCACGGCGTAGCCGCCGATGAGCAGGTACTCAACGCGGTGCGCGTTGAGCAAGCTCAAGAAGTCTTTGAAGTCGGCCTGCAGCTGGGTCATAGCCGTAGACAACCTGGCGCATCGTCTCGAGTGCCGCGAGTCGGACCTCCGGAGCCTGCTGCCACCAGTACTCCCGATCGTCCGAAGGATCGGTCAGGTGCGACACCACGACCTGCGAGCGACTCGGGGGCGCGTTGTTCAACGGCAGCACCATGGGTTGATCCAATTATAACCGCGGGACCCGACGCGAGCCGGCTACCGCATCGTCACAGCCTTCAGGCCGTCCATCAGTCACAGTCCCAATCACCGCACGCCCTTCAGCAGGACGATGTCACTGGTCGTGACGGCGCGCGCGACCGCGAGCTGCTTGCCATCAGGCGACCACGCGTCGGCTGGACGCTGCCGCCCTCCGACCGGCTGACGATCAGCTCCGTGACCTCTGTACCCTCAGCCAACAGCGTTTCCGCAGAGCGTTGCTGATCGACGCGGACGGCGCATGGCTCGCCACGGTGGTGGCTCAGCCGTGGCACCGGGTATAGCGAAAGCAGCCGACGTATACTCCTGCGATGCCAGAAGATGAAGGCCTCGACCTCAACGCGATTCAGGCTGCCTTCGAGCGGCGCGAGTTCTTCCTCAAGTACCAACCGATCGTGTCGCTGCAGGATGGCCGCTGCCTGGGCGCGGAGGCGCTCATCCGCTGGAAGCGGCCCGATGGCTCCACGATGGACGCCGCCGGTTTCATGTCGTCCACTGACCGCACGCCCCTGTCCGGGATCATCACCTACTGGGTGATCGACACCGTCGCCGACGAGCTGAACAACTGGCTCGACGCACACCCTGAGGCGAATATCGCCATCAACATCCCCCCGGAGATCCTGGGCCGCGGCGGCCTCGACTACGCGGCGAAGAAGTCCGGACTGCGCGCCCGCGCCGGGCAGCTGATTCTCGAAATCACCGAGCGCGGGGTGCCCGACCAGCAGGGCCTCGACGCCCTCAACCGCGTCCCCGAAACCGGCGCGCGCATCGCCCTCGACGACACGACCCTCTCGGGCACGAACCTGGCGCTGCTGATGCGCTGTCCCTTCGATTTCGTCAAAGTCGATCGCCTCCTGGTCCAAGAAATCCGAGAGGAGGCGGCCGGGCACGAACCGGCATGGCTCGACGGCCTGGCCGCTCTCCTCGGCAGGACGTCGCTGCAGATCGTCGCGGAGGGCATCGAGTCGTCGTTGCAGTGCGAAACTCTGAAGACAGCAGGCGTCCAGTGGGGCCAGGGCCACCTCTTCTCGCCGCCGCTGTCGGTCGAGGCGTTCATGCAGTACTACGAACAGGCCCGTGTAGGATCGGTGCCACGAACACTCGGTGGCATCGCTGGTGTGCGGCGGCGGCCGTCGGACTGACCCTCGGCTCGCCGCTCGGTATGCATCATGTCGACGCAAATTCGGGCTGCTGCCGCTGGATCGTGCCTCCGCGAATCGGGCGGCGCCCAATCACCTCTCAGGCACGATCCTCAGTGTCCCCAAGGAACCGCTTCTCCATCAACAGTGTGTGCGTCGACATACTCGCATACCCCATGGGCCCGTAGACCGGCCGGCCCGCATCGCTGGCATGGAGCGAAGCGAGCGCCTTCGATCAGTACGCTGCCCGATAAACCTCAAGCGCCGCAACCGCATCGGAAGGCCTCGGGTTGAACGTGCCTGTCCACTGCTGCGCGGCGAGATCCGCGAGCGCCGGGAGTGCTTCGCCGGGCACGCCGTGATCTCGCGGCGTTCCACCCAGGCCTCCAACCCGCGCCAATTGTTCCAGCGTCGCGGCCAGGCGCTCGGCCGTGTTGTTCCCGTTGCCTGATTCAACGAGGGCCGCGTATCGATCGGACACGGCAGACGCGTTCCAGCGCACCACATGCGGCAGGAGGATCGACAGCGCGAGCCCGTGCGCAAGATCATGGCGAGCGGTCAGCGGGTTGGAGCACGCGTGCGCGGCGCCGAGCACCGACTGCTCGATGGCGATGCCCGCGAAGTGGGAGCCGACGAGCATCGAGGCCCGGGCGTCCCGATCGCCGGGCTGCGTCATCACGCGTTCGAACGCAGCGCTCAGCAGGTCCCAGGCGCGCCGGGAAAACGTGTCCGAGAGCGGCGTCCGGCGAGTCGTCACCCACGTCTCGACGGCGTGGGCGATAGCGTCGTAGCCGGCCATCGTGGACCGGGCCCTCGCTCGGCGATCGTGGAGCCGTCGGGCGAGACGGGCCAGCCGCTGACGCCTTCCAGCGTGAGTGCAGCGGGCCGGCCCGGACCCAGTTCGTGAAGAAACGGCCTCCTCCGGTGGCCCGACTCGACCGCGGAGACGATCCGCGTGCCGTCCGGAAGCCACCTGTGGCAAGGGGTGCGGGGTCCGATAGCGGGCGTTCGTTAACTCCGAAACGGCCTTAATGTTTCCTCTCGTCTCCACCCGTGCAGGAACTGCCAACCGCCTCGCTTCGACGGTGAGGGCTCTGGCTTGCTCGAGCATTGCCGCGTTCGAAACCCTCTAGCGGTCCAGCTTCGTGGCTTGGCTGAGCAGACATAACAATGAGTGATCGATCAAATAACGCCCGGTTGATCCGACGTCTGCGACAGAATAACTCTGCGGGAGGGATCCTATGCAGAAGACGATCTGGCTCAGTCCTACCGACTATGTCACAGGGGATCCCGCATTGCAGATCGAATATCCCTCAGTTAGCCACCCGAGCACAATTGTCACGAGTGAGACGACTGGCGACCTCAAATGGATCTCGCTGAGCTTGCGCTTGCCTGAGGACACGATCATTGAAGAGGTGATCATCTGCTACCAGGTTTCAAACGCTCGAAGTTTCATTTCTCAGCTTCGTCTCGCCGAGATGGGCACGCCTGACCACGTTCTCGTTCGTCACGACGACCCCACGGACTTACAAAGCACGACTCCAGCTCGCTACAGCAGTCTCGTGCCTGGGGTCGTTCCAGCGCGCGGCACGGCGATGATGCTGGAACTTCGCTTAACCTTCCAAGACACGGAAGACCGAATATCCTTCGGCGCTGTCGGAGTTCGGGTGCGATCGCAACTAGACACCTTCGACGACATCTTCAACGTCAAGACGTACGGCGCGCTCGGCGACAGCGCGGCCGACGACACGGCCGCCGTCGTCGCCGCCATCGCAGCCGTCACGGCCGCGGGCGGCGGCACCATCTATTTCCCGGCCGGGACGTACATGGTCTCGCCGGACCGGCTCTTCCTTCAGTGTAGCGACGTCGTCTGGCAGGGCGCGGGCATGCACCGGACGACCGTCCGCGGCAGGACCGGTGGCGGCCAGCTCTTCCAAGCGGCCGGCGGGACAGCGAGGAACGTTACGTTCCGAGACATGACGTTCGACGCGAGCCTCAACATTTCCGCCTTCGCCCTGTACGGAAGCTCCGTCCGAAACATCACCTGGCATAACTGCCGCTGGTACCCGGTCGGGGGCTACGGCGTCAGCGCGCAGGAATGCCTCGACATAACGTTCGAGGGCTGCGAGTTCCGCGGGCAAGGCTGGGCAGGCGGCACGGGCATCCTGCTGTCGCTGGGCGGGTCCAACATCACCATCCGGAACTGCAAGTTCTTCTACCTTGGTTCCGGCGTCGTCATCGACACAGGCAATGGCGCGTCCGCGGACGAGGCCCTGGCCGAGCACGTCACGGTGGACGGCTGCGTCTTCGACCTGGCGTGGTGGCTCATCCGCCCGACGTTCTCCGGCTCGGGCGGCACGTTGACGTACGAGGACGCGGCGCTGGTGGACACCGCCGCCAACTTCAGTGGCCTCAACCAATGGGACACCGTCCGGTGCATGCCTGTCCGCAGGTCGGGCATCCTCAGCTCCTGGGAAGGCACGCGTCTGACTGACAACGCGTCGACGTTCGTCACGGCCGGCGTCAAGCGTGGCGAAATCGTCCGCGTCGGCTCCGTCTGGGGCATCGTTTCGGGCGTGGAGTCGCAGACTACCATCAGGGTGGAAGGGTGGCTTGACTCCACCACGTGGCTGCCTGTCCTCGGCCCCTCGACCGGCTCATACACCGTCTACGAGGTGCTCATCGGCCAGATCTACGGCGCGGTCACGGCGACCCGCATCCCGCTGTACGGCGCGTGGTTCGACCTCGACGGCACCCGTGTGACGGGCGCCTCCATCCCCGCCGGCTCGCTGTACGAGGTTTGCCACCGGCCGAACTACGCGCTCCACTGCGAGGCGTGCGGGCGGCGAATCTACGTCACCAACAACACCTTCAAGCGCGGATGGAGCGACCAGGTCAGCCTGTACGGCGACGACAGCTTGGTTGTGGGGAACTCCATCTCCGACGGGGAGGACATCGGTATCACCGTCAACGGGTGGACCGGCGGCGGGCACTCGCTCATCGCCAACAACAAGATTCACCACCAGGGCGCAGGCGGCATCTGGTGCACCGCCGAAAACGCGGTCATCGCCGGCAATGTCTGCGTCGCCAGCCAATGGGTGAACGCGGTTAACACCAGGTACCTGGCCGGCATCATGGGCATGGGGAAAAAGCAGCTCATCGTCGACAACGTCTGCGACGGGCAGGGCAAGCCGACGGCGCACCACGGAATCTGCGTCGACAATGACGGCCAGATGGCGGTGAACAACCGATGCACGGGGCATCAGCTGGCGGACATCATCGTGTACGAGAACGCCGTCAACACGAGGCTACGCGACAACGTCGGCTCCATCGGGCACCTGTTCGACACGGGGGCGGAGGCGGCGGGGCAGGACTACGGCATCCTCGACGGAACCGGGTCCCCGGAGGGCGCGGTGAAGGCGGGCATCGGCACGTTGTTCCGCGACAAGACGAACGGCAACCTGTACATCAAGCGGGCGGGGACAGGTAACACCGGGTGGGCGCAGCTGGCCACCGTGTAGTAGGGGCAGTCATGGACCTGTGTGCCGTCTGTGGCCGGGGGGGTGCGGGGTCCGATAGCGGGCGTTCTGGTAACCAGCACCCGCTATGCTGGACGCTGCCGCCCTCCGACCGGCTGACGATCAGCTCCGTGACCTCTGTACCCTCAGTCAACTGCGTTGTTAGGTACGCCGCCCGATAGATCTCGAGCGCCCCGGCCGCATCGAACTGCCTGGGATTGAAAGCGCCCGTCCACTGCTCGGCGGCGAGCGCCGCCAGATCGGGCAGTGCATCGCTCGGGACACCGTGATCCTGAAGCCTCCCACCAAGGCCGCCGGCTCGCGCGAGCGTCTCGAGCGTTACGGCGAGCCGCTCGGGTGCCGCCTCCACATCGTGTGAGCCGATCAGCATCGCGTACCGCTCGGCCACAGCCGGCGCGTTCCAGCGCACCACATGCGGCAGGAGGATCGACAGCGCGAGCCCGTGCGCAAGATCATGGCGAGCGGTCAGCGGGTTGGAGCACGCGTGCGCGGCGCCGAGCATCGACTGCTCGATGGCGATGCCCGCGAAGTGGGAGCCGACGAGCATCGAGGCCCGGGCGTTCGCGATCGCCGGGGTGCGTCATCACGCGTTCGAACGCAGCGCTCAGCAGATCCCAGGCGCGCCGGGAAAACGTGTCCGAGAGCGGCGTCCGGCGAGTCGTGACCCACGTCTCGACGGCGTGGGCGATCGCGTCGTAGCCGGCCATGGCCGTGACGCGGCCGGGCGCGCTCATCGTGAGGTCGGGATCGAGAATCGCGATCTTCACCGCCGCGGATGGGTCGCCGCACGCCATCTTCATGTGCGTCGACGCATCGGAGATGACGGCATAGCTCTGTGCCTCGCTGCCGGTGCCGGCGGTCGTCGGAACGCCGATCATCGGGAGCAACGGGGTTCCTGGCCTTGCCGTAGCCGCGGTAGTCGGCCATCGACCCACCGTTGGTCAGCAGGAAGTTGATGCCCTTGGCGCAGTCGAGCGAGCTCCCGCCGCCGAGTCCTATCAGGGAGTCAATCCTGAGCGGCGCGGCAAACGCCCGGCCCGCTTCGACCATCGCGGAATCGGGATTCTGGCCGAAGTCGTGGAAGAGAAAGGCGGCGATCCCGGCCGCCTCGAGCGCGGCGACAGCGGCCGCTACGTAGCCGGCCTGGACCACTCCGGCGTCTGCCACCAACAGCGTGCGTCGAAAGCCCAACTCTCTCGCCAGCTCGCCGACACGGGCAAGGGCACCGGCGCCGAAGATCACGCGCGTGCGGGGCTGGAAATCGAACGAGGTCATCATCGTTTCGGGGCTCGGTGCTGGGGCTCGCGATTGGCGGCTCGCGGCTGGCTGCTCGCGGCTCGAAGAACATTCAGATCTCAATCAATGATTGAGATCTGTCGTTTTTCCGAGCCCCGAGCCCCGAGCCCCGAGCCCCGAGCCCCGACTCCGACTCCGAGCCCCGGCGCTGCGAGCTGCCAGCAGCGAGAAGCGAGCCGCCACCGTCAGGTGCAGTAAACTCTATCACCCGCTCACGCGTAACATGCCCATGCCCACCAGCCAGTCAGACTTCCGGCTCACGTCCACTCAGTGGCTGATCTGCATCATCGCCGTCATCGGGTTCGCCTTCGACATCTACGAAATCCTGATGTTGCCGCTCATCGTGAGGCCCGCGCTGCTCGAGCTGACGGGTGCGGCGCCGGGGTCGCCGGAGTATCAGATGTGGGTCGGGCGGCTCTTCTACATTCCGGCGTTTGCCGGCGGCATTTTCGGCCTGCTGGGCGGCTATCTGACCGACCGGCTCGGCCGCCGGCGCGTCCTGACCTACAGCATCCTCATCTACGCAGTCGCCGCGTTTCTGTCCGGCTTCTCGACCTCGATCCAGATGCTTCTGGTGCTGCGCTGCTTTGTCTTTATCGGCGTCTGCGTGGAGTTCGTCGCCGCGATCGCCTGGCTCGCCGAGCTCTTCCCCGAGCCCACGCGCCGCGAGA
The DNA here is from genome assembly GCA_963776315.1 of uncultured Acidobacteriota bacterium. GTDB lineage: Bacteria > Acidobacteriota > Vicinamibacteria > Vicinamibacterales > 2-12-FULL-66-21 > DATBJJ01. Next base: position 415,975 of record CAVZMJ010000009.1, on the reverse strand, counting down.
AGGTTCTCGGTTACACGCAGGCGTTCTCGTCGCTCGGCGGCCTCCTGGTGGCGTTCGCCAACGGTCTTGCGGTCAAGTACCACGCCTCTCTTCCGGCGGTGAGTGGCTTTGGCATCGAGGGCATCGCGGACCCGCACGCCATCTGGCGATACACCGTGATGTCCGGCGTCATCCCGGCGATCCCGCTCATCTTCATCCGCCCGTTCCTGCCCGAGTCTCCGCTGTGGCAGCAGAAGAAGGCGGCCGGCACGCTCAGGCGTCCGAGCATCGCGGAGCTCTTCTCGCCCGCGCTGCGCAAGACGACGATCGTGACGACCTTGATGTTTGCGATGTCGTATGGCGCGGCGTTCGGGGCGATCCAGCAGATACCGCAGATGGTTCCAGGCCTGCCCGAGGTGCGCGAGATGGTCCGGGGCGTGCAGCCCCCGCCCCAGGCGCGAGCGATCGAGCAGCGTGTCGCGTCGGACGTGACCAAGGTGCAGGAGATCGGGGGACTGGTCGGCCGCGTCCTTCTCGCCTGGCTGGCGATCGTCATCGTCAGCCGCCGGCGGCTGATCCGTCTGTTCCAGGTTCCCGGCCTGTTCGTCATGCCGATTGTGTTCGGGCTCATTGCGACATCCAGCCTCAGCTGGCTCTACGTCGGGGCCTTTTTCGCGGGCCTGTGCACCGTTGCCCAGTTCAGTTTCTGGGGCAACTATCTGCCTCGCGTGTACCCGATCCACCTTCGCGGCACCGGTGAAAGCTTTGCCGCCAACATCGGCGGCCGCTTGATCGGGACGTCTTTCGCCTGGGTGACGGCCACGCTGGCGGTGACGCCTGACCGGGCCTACGCGCCCACCAAGGTCGCGCTGGTGGCAGCGGGCGTCGGGTTCGGCGTCTATCTCGTCGGGCTCATTGCCAGCTTCTTCCTGCCTGAGCCGCCCCGCGACGAGCTCCCTGAGTAGGGGTCACGGACAGCCGGCCCCACCAACGGCCCCACAAGGAGGTTCTGGAATCAGCGCGTTGACGCGTACGCGTCCGGTTCCTCGTCCGTTTCTACTATAATCGCCACCTTCCCTTTGGTGGACTCGCTGCGAGCGTCCGCTTCAGATGATCAAGTGTCCGAACTGCGGGAATGATGCGCCGGAATCAGCAAGGAGCTGCGTCGTCTGCAGTACTCCTCTGCCTCGCCCGACCGTCGCGACGGCGGTCCTGACGCCGCCGGTGCCGTCGCGCCCGGGTACGACGGCCGACGCCGAGACGATTGCGGTCCCGTTCGTGAACCCGTTCACGACCGGGAGCGCAGCGACGAGCCTCGTTCCGGGGCAGACCTTCGGTCAGCGGTACCAGATCATCAGCCTGCTCGGCGTTGGCGGGATGGGTGCGGTGTACCACGTCTGGGATTCCGAGCTGGCGCTGTCCCTTGCGTTGAAGGTGATCAAGCCGGATTCGGATCCGCTGGCGACGCAGGAGCTGGAGCGCCGGTTCAAGCGCGAGCTCGTGCTCGCGCGACAGGTCACGCACACCAACGTCATCCGCATCCACGACATGGGCGAGATCGACGGCATCAAGTACATCACGATGCCGTTCGTCCACGGCACCGACCTCGCGCGCCTGCTGTCGACGGAAGGCAAGTTGCCGATTGCCCGTGCGCTGCCGCTCGCGCGGCAGATGGTGTCGGGACTTCGCGCCGCGCACGAAGTGGGCATCGTGCACCGCGATCTCAAGCCCGCCAACATCCTGATCGACGACTCGGAGAAGGCGGTCATCACCGATTTCGGGATCGCCCGATCGACCTCGGCTGGCACGTTTGCGACCGCGGCTGGCGCGATCATCGGGACACTGGCCTACATGGCGCCGGAACAGGCCACAGGCAAGCCCGTCGATCATCGGGCCGATATCTACGCGTTTGGCTTGATTCTTTCGGAAATGCTCGTTGGAAAGCGCGGCGCGATCGGTGGCGACACCGCGCTCGCGCTCCTGATCGAGCGCGCCTCCCACGCGCCGGCGAGGCTGCGCACGGTCGATCCGACGATTCCCGAGGCCCTCGACGCGCTCGTCGCGCGATGTCTCGAGCCGGACCCGTCGGCGCGGTTTCAGACGACGAGGGACCTCGAGGACGCAGTGGAGCGCCTGGACGCCGAAGGTCACGAGAAGTCGGTACCGGTTGCGCCAGTGCCGGCGAAAGGGCGATCGCAGTGGCTGCCGGTCAGCCTCGCGATTGCGCTCGGGCTTGCAATCGGGCTTGGCGGATGGGCGTACTTCCGTCCTGACACCAGCGCTCCTCCGGCCGCAACCGACACGCACGCGCCGGTGTCCGTGCTCATCGCCGATTTCGACAATCAGGCGAAGGATCCCGTCTTTACGGGATCGCTCGAGCAGGCGCTGAGCATTGCGATCGAAGGCGCATCGTTCATCTCGAGCTTCTCGCGCACGGCTGCCCAGCAAGTCGTCGCCCAGCAGCTCAAGCTGAGCTCGCCGCTCGACGAAGGGACCGCCCGATTGGTCGCGCAGAGCCAGGGCATCGACTATGTCCTGACGGGGGCGATTGCGCCACGCGGCTCGGGCTACACCCTGATGATCAGAGCCGTCGATACCGCAAGCGGCAGCGAGCGCGCGAGAGCCGAGCAGGCGGTGTCGGACAAAGGCGATGTCTTGAAAGGCGTGCAGAGCGTCGCCGCGAAGTTGCGCAACGCGCTCGGCGACACGACCCCGGAGAGCGCGCAGCGGCAGAAGGAGGAGACGGTGACGGCCGCCTCCCTCGATGCGCTGAAGAGTTACTCGATCGCCCAGGACTTGTCGTCGAGCGGACGGCAGGAGGAGTCCATCGAACACTATCGGAAAGCCATTGAGCTCGACAAGGAGTTCGGCCGCGCGTACTCCGGGCTGGCGACTGTGCTCTTCAATACCGGCCATCAGACAGAGGCGGAAGGGCTCTGGAAACAGTCCCTGTCGTTGATGGATCGCATGACCGAGCGCGAGAGATACCGCACGCTCGGACTGTGGTTTGCGGGGCCTGGCGCCAGCTACGAACAGGCGATCGAGAACTTCGAGAAGCTCGTGGCGCTGTATCCGGCCGATCGGGCAGGTGAGAACAATCTGGGGTTCTCGTACTTTCAGATGCTCAACTTCCAGAAGGCGATGGATCACGCGCGCAAGGCGACCGCGCTCTACCCGATGAATCCTCGCTTCCACACGAATCTCGCGACGTATGCGACCTTCGCCGGCGATCTGAAGACCGCCGAGCAGGCAGCCCGCAAGGCGCTCGAGCTGAGCAAGGGGCAGGTACAGAGCGTATCTGCCGCTGGCGGCCGTGGCGTTTGCGTCCTCCGATCCAGCAGGCGTGCGAGCAGGCCTATGACGGCATGCGCACGACGGGTGCCATCGGGGCCTCGGTAGCGACACATGGACTGGCGGATCTTGCGATGTACGAAGGCCGCTGGGCCGATGCCGAGAAGCTGCTCATGGACGGCACTACAGTCGACGCGAAGGCTGGCAACTCTCTGCTCCAGGCGAACAAGCTCGTCGTCCTCGCTGAAGTTCACCTCGCGCAGAATCGTGCGCCCGTGGCCGTACGTGCGGCGCAGGAGGCCATGGCGCTCAGCAAGCAGGATCAGATCGCCGTGCCCGCGGCGTTTGTGCTCCTCCGCTCTAACAGGCGCGCGGAGGCTCAGACCATCGCGTCGGATTTGGGCAAGCAGTTTCAGCGCCGGAGCCGCGCGTACGGGGCCATCATCGAGGGCGAGATTGCGAGGGCCGCCGGACGGTCCGGCGAGGCCAAGGACGCGTTCGATCGCGCGCAGAAGCTGGCTGACATGTGGTTGGGACGTTTCCTGCTCGGCGTCACTTATGTGGATGGTGCCCAGTATCCTTCAGCCCAGGCGGAACTTGGACTGACCGAGAAACGTCGCGGGGAAGCCGCGGCAATCTTCTTCGACGACGTGCCGTCGTTCCGGTATCTCGCGCCCCTGCCGTATTGGCTGGGTCGAGCTCAGGAGGGGATGAACGCGGGCCCCGCGGCGGCAGAAAACTACCGGAAGTTCCTGGCACTTCGCCCGGAGGATTCCCGCGATCCGCTGGCCGCGGACGCGCGGAAGCGACTCGCCACGCTGTCGTCCGCATCTCGCTAACGAGCCCGTTCCTCCTACGGTGTGATGACCACCGTCCGCGAAGCCTGGGCGGTGCTGATCACACCGAGCGGACCAGTCGCCGTCACCGTCGTGGTTCCCGCGGCAAGCGGATCGAACGCCAGCCCGTAGCTGGTGCCTGCCAGAATCGCCCTGGTGTAGTAGATGCCGGGTTGTATCGGCTTGGTTACAGACTGCGCCGTCGCGACAGGCTCGTCGGATTTCAGTCGCGCGATGGGGACCTCCACGGGCGTCAATGACAAGTTGATGATGAATGCAGGTCCGCCCGCGCGAACGTTCTGCACCGTTGCGATTCCTGTCTGAAGCGCATTCGGAATCCCGACCTGAACGTACCAGACGGTGTCGTCGGCGCTTTGGGCGCCGATGCTCGGACTCAGGCCCTGAATCTCGATTCCCGCCGGTGTGATCGTCACCGAGATCGTCGTGCTGGTGAACCCTGGTGCTGACAACGTCACGATCGCCGTGGCGCTGGCGTTCTCAACGCCCTGGATGACGAACGGCACTTGCGTACTGCCGTTGGCCACCGGAACGACGATTGATGAGGTGCCGGCCGTCGTGGCATTCGGGGATACCAGAACCACGGATGGCGCGCTGCTCGCGATCGTTACACCGACCCCGCCGTGCTGCGTCGCGCCGAGCGATGCCGTGACCGGCACCTGCAACCCCGCCCCGATGGTTTCCACCGCTGGTGCGGTCATACCTGGTGTGGTCACCGTGACCGTCCGCACGCCGGTGGTCGTCATGGTGGGCACGCCGGGTGGCCCGGTCACCGTCACCGTCGTCGTCCCATTGGCCAGCGGGTCGAACGTCAGACCGTAGCTGGTGCCGGTGAGGAGCGCCTGCGTGTAGTAGATGTTGGTCCCGATCGGCTTGCTGACGCTCTGGCCGGTGGCGACAGGTTCGTCCGACCGCAGCTGCGCCACCGTCGCATTGCTGTTGGTCAGCGTGACGACGAACGGCGGGCCACCGGCGCGGCGATTCTGTACCGTGGCTAGGGCCGTGTTGCTCGCGTTCGGAATACCGACCTGCACATACCACGCCGTGTCGTCCGGCGAGAGATTTGTGGTCGTCGCAATCAGGCCCTGAATTTCCACGCCGATAGGCATGACGGTGACGATGGTGGAGTCACTCGCAAAGCCCGGCGCGGAGACGGTGACGGTGGCCGAACCCGTCGCGTTCTCGAGGCCTTGCACGTAATAGGGCACCGAGGTCTGATTGTTGGGGATGGTGCGGGTGATCGAAGCGGCGCCCGGAGTCGTGGCATCGGGAGCCACGAGAACCGCCGCGTTGTTGCTGGCGATGGTGACTGTTACGCCACCGTGCTGTGAGGCTCCCAGCGTCGCATTGGCCGCAAGCTGCAGCCCCGCTCCAACCGTCTGCGCCGCCGGTGCCGTGATGATTGGTCCGGAGACCGTGACCGTCCGGACACCGCTGGTCGTCATGGTGGGCACGCCGGGCGGCCCAGTCACCGTGACCGTCGTCGTCCCAGTGGCGAGCGGGTCGAACGCCAGGCCATAGCTGGTGCCGGTGACGAGCGCCTGCGTGTAGTAGATGTTGGTCCCGATCGGTTTGCTGACGCTCTGGCCGATGGCGACAGGTTCGTCCGACCGCAGCTGCGCCACCGTCGCATTGCTGTTGGTCAGCGTGACGACGAACGGCGGGCCACCGGCGCGGCGATTCTGTACCGTGGCCAGGGTCGTGTTGCTCGCGTTCGGAATACCGACCTGCACATACCATGCGGTGTCGTCCGGCGAGAGGGTCGTGGTCGTCGTATTCAGACCTTGAATCTCGACGGCGATGGGCACGACGGTAACCGTCGTGGAGTCACTCGTGAAGCCCGGCGCGGAGACGGTGATGGTGGCCGTGCCCGTGGTGTTCTCGAGGCCTTGCACGTAATAGGGCACCGAGGTCTGATTGTTGGGGATGGTGCGGGTGATTGAAGCGGCGCCCGGAGTCGTGGCATCGGGAGCCACGAGGACGGCCGCGTTGTTGCTGGCGATGGTGACTGTTACGCCACCGTGCTGTGAGGCTCCCAGCGTCGCATTGGCCGCAAGCTGCAGCCCCGCTCCAACTGTCTGCGCCGCCGGTGCGGTAATGACCGGTCCGGAAACCGTGACCGTCCGGACACCGCTGGTCGTCATGGTGAGCACGCCGGGCGGCCCGGTCACCGTCACCGTCGTCGTCCCAGTGGCGAGCGGGTCGAACGTCAGGCCGTAACTGGTGCCGGTGAGGAGCGCCTGCGTGTAGTAGATGTTGGTCCCGATCGGCTTGCTGACGCTCTGGCCGATGGCGGCAGGTTCGTCCGACCGCAGCTGCGCCACCGTCGCATTGCTGTTGGTCAGCGTGACGACGAACGGCGGGCCACCGGCGCGGCGATTCTGTACCGTGGCCAGGGTCGTGTTGCTCGCGTTCGGAATACCGACCTGCACATACCATGCGGTGTCGTCCGGCGAGAGGGTCGTGGTCGTCGTATTCAGACCCTGAATCTCGACGGCGATGGGCACGACGGTAACGGTGGTGGAGTCACTCGTGAAGCCCGGCGCGGAGACGGTGATGGTGGCCGTGCCCGTGGTGTTCTCGAGGCCTTGCACGTAATAGGGCACCGAGGTCTGATTGTTGGGGATGGTGCGGGTGATTGAAGCGGCGCCCGGAGTCGTGGCATCGGGAGCCACGAGGACCGCCGCGTTGCTGCTGGCGATGGTGACTGTTACGCCCCCATGCTGCGCGGCTCCCAGCGTCGCATTGGCCGCGAGCTGCAGCCCCGCCCCAACCGTCTGCGCCGCCGGTGCCGTGATTTGCGGCGGCGGGTTGACGGTGATGGTTACGGAGTCCGTCACGACGCCGGCGGCAGAGGCCGCAACGGTCGTCGTGCACGGCAGCGCGGCCGTGCCGCCGTATGCCGGCTGGAAGGTCGCGCTGACCAGGCCATTCGGGATAGTCACTGAGGCTGGTGTCGAAACGCACGCCGTGTTGGACGACGTCAGCGCGACGACGAGAGCCGGCTGCGCGGCAATCGGAACGCCGCTGCTCTCGAGACGCACGGTCAGTGTCGGGGGTGTCAGCCCGTTGTTGAACGTCGCACTGGCCTCGAGAACATTCAGCTCTGCGCTGCTCGTCACCGTCGTCGTCGATGACGAATAGTTCGGGTTGCTCACGGTGATGTTGGCACCGCCGATAGTCGCTCCTCGTATCGTGGCGTTTGCGGACAGGGCGCCTGCGGGTACGGTGATCTGGGGCGTCATCACCTCGATAATCGACGGGTTGTCACTGACGACGTCGAGCGTGAGCCCGCCCGCTGGTGCAGGGCTCGGTCCGATGCTGACAGGCAGTGCTGTGGACTGTCCCAACGGGACGTTCAATGTCGCCGGCGTGCTGACAAGGTTCTGCGTCACCGTGACCGGCAGTGTTCCCTGCAGGTAGCCCGGCGCATTCGCGCGCAAGGTCGTGTTTCCCGAGCCGACGCCGTTGACGGTCACCTGCCCGGTGACCGCTCCCTGAGCGATGGCGACCGTGCCAGGAGCCGTGATCGAGGCCACGGCTGGCGCATCGCTCGTGACCGTGACAACGGTTCCACCAGACGGTGCAGGCGCCGCCAGTGTAACGGTCGCCGTTACGCTTCGGCCGACGCCGATCGGCAGGGTATTGGGCAGTGAGAGCGACAGAATCCGCTGAACCTCCACGCAAGCCGAGAATTCCGACGTGTTGCCGGCCGCGTCGGTCGCGGTAGCCGTGACGAACTGACCATCGGCGGCGGCAATCAGGGGGATGGTGCCGTTGCCCGACGCGTCTGTGAGCACCCCGACAGAGGCAATCAGGCTCGCCCCTTCACCGTTACCAGAGGCATCGCATGCCTGGTTGGCGAAGACTTCAACCTGCAGCTGCGTGAGCGGCGCTGTATTCAGCGTGAGGCGGACGCCGCCGGCAACCGGGGTGAGCACCGGGAAGTTCTGCAGGTTGTTCGCGCCAGTGTCGGCGTCGAGCCCATCGTTGGCTGTGACACCGGCCGGTCCGAGGTCAATACCGAGCTGACCGTTCTGAAAAATCGAGTTGTGCCGTACCGCGTTGTTGATGCCCGACAGAACGCGGACTCCCGCCTCGGTGTTGAACGCGACGACGTTGCCCTCGAGCACATCGAAGGCGCCGATACTGTTGTCGCTGGCGCCACCGGTGACCACAACTCCCGACGTGCTGTTCGGAATGGGCTCGCTCGCGCCGGCGTCCGCTCCGATGACGTTGCCAGACACGAAGTTGAAACGCGCGTTGGCGCCGCTGATCGTCACGCCCGCCGCGCCGTTTCCGGAGATGACGTTGCCCCCGTCGCTGATGCCGATGAAGTTCGATGGCGCATCGAAGATCGAGACGCCGTGATTGCCGTTGCCTCGGTCGGTGTTTCCGCCGCCGCCGGTGCCGATGAAGTTGCCGAACACGACCGTTCCCGTCGTCGCCGGCCCGTTCAACGTAATGCCGTTCCGGCCATTGCCGGAGATGACGTTCCCCGCTTCAATGGAGCCGCCGATGCGGTTGTTCGGGCTCCGGTCGATGAAGATGCCGTCCGCCCGGTTCGGCTGGGCGACGCCATTCGGATCGAGGCCGAGATAGTTGAGTTCGAAGACGTTCGCACCCGCCCCCTGCAAGACGACGATGCCCGCCCCGCCGGCATCCGCCGGTGCGCCACCTGTGCCGAAGCGTGTGATCGACAGACCGAAGACGAACGAGTTGCCGGCCGTGATGAAGAGGCCGTTCGCCGCTGAACCGGCATTGGTGCCGTCCAGCTCGACGATCGGATGATCGACGTAGCCCGTCTGCGACGTGCCGTAGATGGTGACAGGGTCGGCGATCGTGGGCAGCGGCGAACGTCGGCCTGATCGTAAAGGGACCAGTGCCTGGGATGCCGAACAGGATGGAGTCCTGAGCGAACATGTTCGCATTGGCGTCAAGAATGGCCTGCCGGAACGAGCCAGGACCGCTGTCGTTCGTGTTCGTGACGACCAAGCGTCAGAATCGGGTTGCCGACATCGGTTTGCGTCGTCGCCGTGTTGTTCGTGGAGATCGGATCCACGGAGGTCGTCGTGACGGTGGCGGTATTGGTGATCGTTCCCGTCACGTTCGGGGTGACGAGGATGACGACGGTCGCGCTCGTGCCGCTGGCGAGTGCGCCGAGACGCGCAGGTCACCGTGGTCGTGCCGCTGCAGCTACCCTGGCTCGGTGTCGGCGACACGAAGGTGACGCTCGCCGGCAGCGTATCGGTAACCGTCCACGCTGGCCGCCGTGCCGGGACCGTTGTTGAGGATCGTCAACCCATACACGAGCGCCGCGCCGACCGTCGCCGGATCCGGGCTGTCGATGGTGGTGAGTCCGACCTCGGCGTTCCCGCCGCTGCCGGCGATGAGCGCCACGCCAGTGGGCGAGTAACTGGGCGTGTAGGTCTGGCCGTTGCCATTGATTGCAGCGAACGTGCCGACTCGCGGCGCAAACAACAAGAGATCGAACTGTTGCCCGCTGGTCGGCGTGAACCCCGGGAGGAGCTGGACGTCGAGCGTTCCGCCGAGCGTCGCCGGCGCTGTTGGACACGATCTGGTCGCTCACGGCGCCGAGACGCAGTCTGCAGCGTTCCCGTCGTGCTGAATACCACTCCGTCGAGCGTCAGCGGTCCTGTCGGCCCTGTTTTGCGGAGCGGCCGGCGTTCGTGATCGTTCCGCCGGCGATGGGGAAGTTGGACTGCAACTCGAACACACCGCCGGGCTGATTCGTAATCGTGGCGCCATTGAGCCCGAGGCTGGCCTGATTCCAGGTCAACATGCCATGGTTCGTGATGCTTCGGACGAGCGAGCCGCCTGCCCCCGGGCTGCTGACGGACAGCGACGCTCCGCTCACAACCGTCATCGCGCCGGCGCCGACGATGTTGCCGCCGGTCCAGAGCGAGACGCCGCCGAGCGTCAGATCGCCGCCGCCGCCAATGAAGCCTCCGGACATCGTCAGGCCGCCGTTGAGCAGGGCCGGACCGTTGAGCGTCAGGCTGCCGCCGAGGTTCACGAGCGGCTCTTCGCTGTTGAGGCTCGCGAGCGAAACTGCGGCCGTCTGGATCGTCACGGTCGGATTCGCACCGGAACGATTGATCACGACCTGGTCGCCATTGCGCGGCACGATCCCATCGCTCCAGTTGGCGGCGTCTTCCCAGAAGCCGCTCGCATTGGAGATCCATGTCCGCAGTGTCGAGGCCTGCGGCTGGACGCAATTTGAGAACTCTGACGTGTTGTTCGCGGGGCTCGGTCGCCGTCGCGGTGACGAACTGTCCAGTGGCCGCGGTGAAGAGAGGAATCGTCGGCGTTGCCCGTGCCGTCGGTCGTCACGGTCGTCGTGCCCAGGAACGTCGCACCTTCGCCGTTGCCGGACGCGTCGCACGCCGCGTTGCCGAAGAACTCGATCCTGAACGTGGCGTTCGGCGTGCTGTTGAGCGTGCCCTGCACGCCGCCGGTAGCCGCCGCGAGCACCGGGAAGTTCTGCAGGCTGTTCGCGCCCGAATCGCCGTCGCCGGCATCATTGGCGGTTACGCCGTCGGCGTTGAGATCGATTCCAAGCGAGCCGTTGGCGCGGATGGAATTGCCAAGAATCCCGTTGTTCGTGCCCCGCCTGGGCCACGAGCACGCCCGAGGTCCGTGTTGAACGCGATGAGGTTCCCTGCCCCGGCGGCAAGGCCCCCGATGGTGTTGGTCGAAGCGGTGCTGTCCACGTTGAAGCCGACGCTGACGCCGCGTGCCGTTGGCCAGTGCGGTGGCGCCTGTAATGTCGGTACCGATGAAGTTGCCCTGGATGACATTCGCGCTCGTGCCGTCGCGCAGCAGGATTCCCGTTTGATTGTTGCCGGAGATGACGTTTCTGACCGATGGCGCCAGGCCGCCCACGAGGTGGGCTTCGCCGGCCACGCACAATGCCGGCGTCCGGTTCCCGACATCGAGCGGGCCTGTGCGATCGGTGCCGATCAGGTTGCCCTGGATGCCGTTGTTCGAAGTCGTTGGCCTCAGCGTGATTCCGATACCGTTTCCCGAAATGACGTTGCGTGCTCCGGCGACAGCACCACCGATGGTGTTGCCGGTGGCTTCGTTTGAGATCCGAATGCCGACTCCGTTGGCGGCTTCCGCACCGATCGAGTTGATGCCGATGCAGTTTCCTTCAACGCGTGTGCCCCTGGCGCCGTTCAGGCGATGCCGTCGCCCGAGTAGCGATTGATGATCAGCCCTCGGATGACGCTGTCGGCCGCGCTGATGTACAGGCCGTCGGCGCCGGCTGGCGCCCCGAAGCCGTTCAGCTCGATGATCGGTGTGCCGGTGAAGCCGGGCTGTGTCGTGCCGTCGATGATGACGGTGCCGTGATCGCTCGGTTGGCCCGGAGAAGATCGTGTGACACCGGAACCGGATATCGCGAAAGTGATCGGGTCAGCCGGGTTGGCGTATTGGCGTCCAGAATCGCCTGCCGCAGCGAGCCTGGACCGCTGTCGGCCGTCGTGCGTCACGGTGAACGTGAGGCTCATGAACTGGTCCACGATCGTCGCGGTCGCGACGGCCCCCTCCGCCGACAGGATGATCGTCTCCGCCCCTTCGCTTATGCCGTCGGCGATTGGCGTGATCGTGACGTTGGCGGTCGTCTGCCCGGCCGGGATGCGGACGGTGAAGGAGCTGGGGTTGACCAACCCGATGAGGGCTGGGCTTGTAATCAGGTAGTCATTGTTGTTGAGCGCCGTGCCGGAGAGGCTGATGAGCACGTCGCGGTCGTAGGTCGTCGGCCCCGTGCGTGTCACGACGACTGTAGCGGTGTTCAGACCGAGCTCGGCGGCGTCGGGATCGGTGGCGGCCAGCGTGACCGCCGGCTCGTCGGCGATCGTGACGGTCGCCGAGCTGCCTTCCGCCGACAGGATCACCGTCTCGGGTCCCTCGACTTCCGGCGTGAAGAGCGGCGTGACCGTGACGGTGGCCGTCGTCTGGCCGGCGGGGATGCGGAGCGTGAAGAACGACGGGTTCACCAGACCGATCAGGGACGGGCTGCGTGATGGTGTAGTCCGTGCCGTTCTGGTCCGCCGTGCCCGTCAGCGTGACTACGACATCACGGTCGTAGGTCGTCGGTCCGGTGCGCGTGACGACGACGGTGCCGGTGTTGGAGCCGAGCTCGGCGGCGTTGGGATCGGTGGCGGTCAGCGTGACCGCGGGCTCGTCAGCGATCGTGACGGTGGCCGAGCTGCCTTCCGCCGTCAGGATCACCGTCTCGGGTCCCTCGACTTCCGGCGTGAAGAGCGGCGTGACCGTGACGGTGGCCGTCGTCTGGCCCGCCGGGATGCGGAGCGTGAAGAACGACGGGTTCACCAGACCGATCACGGACGGGCTGCTGATGGTGTAGTCCGTCCCGTTCTGGTCCGCCGTGCCCGTCAGCGTGACCACGACATCGCGGTCGTAGGTCGTCGGCCCGGTGCGCGTGACGACGACCGTGCCGGTGTTGGCGCCGAGCTCGGCGGCGTTCGGATCCGTCGGCGGTCAATGTGACCGCGGGCTCGTCGGCGATCGTGACGGTCGCCGAGCTGCCTTCCGCCGTCAGGATCACCGTCTCGGGTCCCTCGACTTCCGGCGTGAAGAGCGGCGTGACCGTGACGGTGGCCGTCGTCTGGCCGGCGGGGATGCGGAGCGTGAAGAACGACGGGTTCACCAGACCGATCACGGACGGGCTGCTGATGGTGTAGTCCGTCCCGTTCTGGTCCGCCGTGCCCGTCAGCGTGACCACGACATCACGGTCGTAGGTGTTCGGCCCGTTGCGCGTGACGACGACGGTGCCGGTGTTGGCGCCGAGCTCGGCGGCGTTCGGATCCGTGGCGGTCAACGTGACCGCGGGCTCGTCGGCAATCGTGACCGTGGCCGAGCTGCCTTCCGCCGTCAGGATCACCGTCTCGGGTCCCTCGACTTCGGGCGTGAAGAGCGGCGTGACGGTGACGGTGGCCGTCGTCTGGCCGGCGGGATGCGGAGCGTGAAGAACGACGGATTCACCAGACCGATCGAGGGCCGGGCTGCTGATGGTGTAGTCGGTCCCGTTCTGGGCCGCCGTGCCCGTGAGGTTCACGACAACGTCGCGGTCCGCGGTCGTCGGGCCGGTGCGTGTGACAACGACGGTCGCGGTGTTGCCGCCGAGCTCCGCCGCATCGGGATCGGTCGCCGCTATCGTAATCTCAGGCTGCACCGCCGTCAGCACACACGTCGAGAACTCGGAGGTGTTGTTCGATGAATCGGTGGCGGTCGCGGTGACGAACTGGCCGGCCGCGGCCGTGAAGAGCGGAATCGTGCCGTTGCCTGCGCCGTCGGTCGCCGCGGTCGTGGCCCCAAGGAACGTCGCGCCCTCGCCGTTGCCTGACGCGTCGCAGGCGCCGTTGCCGAAGAACTCGATCCGGAACGTCGTGTTCGGCGTGCTGTTCAGCGTGCCTTGGACGCCGCCGGAGGCGGCGGTCAGGACGGGGAAGTTCTGCAGGTTGTTCGCGCCGGTATCAGCGTCGCCGGAGTCGTTCGGCGTCACGCCGAGTATGCCGAGGTCGATTCCGAGTTGGATGTTGTCCGAGATGGCGTTGCCGCTGATGAGGTTTCCGTTGGTGGATAGTGCTGTCGAGACGTTCACCCCCGCGCCGAAGTTGAATCTGATTGTGTTGCCGGCGGCGCCGCCGATCTGGTTGTTCGAGGAACCGTTGATCAAGACCCCATCGGCTGCATTCGGTACGCCGCTGGTGCCCGCGGCGTTCGTGCCAATCCGGTTGCCTTGGATGAGGTTCGTGGCAGATCCTGAGAGGACGATACCGGCGCCGCCATTTCCGGAGACGAGATTGCCCGCGCCGGCCGCTGCGCCGCCGATCTGGTTGTTTGAAATGCCAAAGATGACGATCCCCGCGATGGCATTGGGCAGGCTGGTCGTGCCAGCGGCGTTGGTGCCGATCACGTTGCCCTGTACCACGTTACCGGCGGGGCCCGCGTCTGTGATGTAGATGCCGCGGTGAAGGTTTCCGGAGATGACGTTGCCGGCACCGACGCCTACGCCACCGACCCTGTTGTTTTGCGCCTGTTGTCCGATGACGATTCCGCTCTGGCCGTTCGGCACTGCTGTTGTGCCATCGATATTTGTCCCGATGTAGTTGCCCAGGATGGAGTTGAAGGTGCTTTGATTCCCGGTGAGCGCCACCCCGTCGAGTCCGTTGCCGCTGATGATGTTGCGCGCACCAGCCTGAGTGCCGCCGATGGTCACGTCGCCCGCGCTGACCTGGATGCCGTACACGCTATTGGCCAGCGCCGTTGTGCCGCTCTGATTGAGACCGATGATGTTTCCCAAGATGGTCGAATTCTGCGTGCTGACCTGCACTGAAATACCAGTCCCGTTTCCCGAGATCAGGTTGCCGGCTCCTGGAGCCGTGCCGCCGATTAGAGCGCCGCTGGCAAGACTGCGGATCGTAATGCCGGAGGAATTGGGCAGCGGCGCGGTGCCAGCGGCGTTCGTTCCGATGTAGTTGCCTTGCACGACGGTGTTGGTGGCCGAAGAGCCGGTGATCGCGATCCCGGCAAACCCTCCGACGAAACGGTTGATGACCAGACCTCGAATCGTCGTGTTGGCTGCAGAGACGGTGAGGCCATTGCCGACGAGGCCGTTGCCGTTGAGCTCGATGAGGGGCGCCCCGACAAAACCTGGCTGAGTCGCCCCGTCGATCGTTGCCGAATCGGTGACGGTTGGCAGCGCCGACGCGAGCGTGATCGTCTGCACCCCCGTGCCGGGGATGGCGAATTGGATCACGTCTGCCCCAGCGCTCGCATTCGCGTTGAGAATGGCCTGCCGCAGCGAGCCGGCACCGCTGTCGTTCGTGTTGACGACGAGGAAGCTGAAGGGCCCGCCGATCACGGTCGTGTTCACGGCCACGGCATTGTTCGCCGGCACCGGGTCGGGCTCGTCGGCCTGCGCCGTGACGGTGGCGGTCAGCGGACCGATGACCGTCGGTCTGACGGCGATGCCGGTGGTCACCGTGGCGCCGCTGGGGATCGTGCCGAAGGTGCAGTTGAAGATTGGCGCCGCTTCGCACGTGCCTTGAGAGGGTGTCGCGGCGTCCAGATTGACTGTACCGTTCCACATGACGCTGATCCGTGCGTTCGTCGCCGGGCTCGGACCGTTGTTCGTGACGGTCACCAGGTAGCCCAGCTGCGTGCCGACGACCACCGGATCCGGCGAATCTGTCGCTGTCAGGGCGATCTCGGCGCTGGCGCCGAGCGGCTGCACGCATGCCGAGAACTCGGACGTGTTGCCGGACGGGTCGGTTGCCGTCGCGGTGACGACCTGACCGGCCGCGGCGGAAAAGAGGGGGATAGTAGCGTTGCCGGCGCCGTCGGTGCCCACCGTCGTGGCGCCGAGGAACGTCGCGCCCTCGCCGTTACCGGATGCGTCACAGGCGACGTTGCCGAAGAACTCGATCCGGAACGTCGTATCCGGGATGCTGTTGAAAGTGCCTTGGACGCCGCCGCCGACACCTGTCAGAACGGGGAAGTTGACACGATCATTACCACCCTCGTCTGCGTCACCGGCGTCATTGGGCGTCAAGCCATCGGCGCCGAGGTCGATGCCGAGGGCGCCGTTGTCGCGGATGGAATTCTGCGAGATGACGTTGTTGGTGCTGCTGCCCGCCACCACCACGCCAGCGCCCGTGTTGAAGGCAATCAGGTTGCCCTGTCCGGCGAGCGGGCCGCCGATCGTATTGCTCGACGCGTTGTCGACCAGTCCGAGCGCGACGCCGATGCCGTTGGGGATAGCGGCCGTGCGGGCCGCGTTGGTGCCGATGGCGTTGCCTTCGACGGAGTTGGACGTCGCGAAGCCCTCGAGCGCCACACCTGCCTGATCGTTGCCCGAAATCACGTTGCCGGTTCCGGGCGTGGTGCCGCCGATGAAGTTGATCTCGCCGATGACGCGCACACCAGCGTTCGTGTTCCCGACGTCGAGCGTGCCGGTTCGGTCCGTTCCAATGTAATTGCCAATCACCCCGTTGCCGCGTGCGGACGTGGAGCCGATGTTCACGCCAACCGTGTTGCCAGAGATCACATTGCGTTCGGCGGCTGTCGAGCCTCCGATGAGATGTTGCGACGAGAGGATGAGGATTCCGTTGCCGTTTCCGGCAGGAGATGTCCCGTTGGATGCCGTGCCGATCCAGTTGCCCACGACGGAGTCGGCGTTGGGACCCTGGAGCACGATGCCGCTGCCGGACCACCGGTTGATGATGAGACCCTGGATCAGGGTGTCGGCCGCGCTGATCACCAGGCCGTTCGAGCCGGCGGGCGCTCCGGCGCCACTCAGCTCGATGATCGGCGTACCGGCAAAACCGGGCTGGGTTGTGCCGTCAATCGCGACAGTGTTGGTAATCGTAGGCAGCTGGCTCGTCGGCGAGATCGTACGGCCAGGCCCTTCGATCGCGAACCGAATCGTGTCCGGGATGAAATTGACGTTGGCGTCGAGGATGGCTTGCCGCAAGGACCCTGGGCCGCTGTCGTTCGTGTTGGTCACGACGAAGGTCGCCGGGCCGGCAGGCACCGTCGCGCACGCGGAGAACTCCGACGTGTTGCCAGCCGGATCGGTCGCCGTCGCCGTGACGATTGCGCCAGGGGCGGTGGTGAAGAGCGGGACGGACGCGTTGCCAGCGCCGTCAGTCGTCACCGTCGTGTTGCCGAGGACGGTCTGGCCCTCGCCGTTGCCGGAGGCATCGCACGCCGTGTTGCCGAAGAACTCGATCCTGAAGGTGGTGCTCGCCGTGCTGTTGAGCGTTCCCTGCACGCCGCCGGACACGGCCGCGAGCACCGGGAAGTTCTGGAGATTGTTCGGCCCGGTGTCCCCGTCGCCCGCGTCGTTCTGCGTCACGCCGCTGTTGCCGAGGTCGATGCCGAGGCTGGCGTTCGAGAAGATGCGGTTGTTGGCGATGGTGTTGCCGGTGCCCCCGCCGACACGGACGCCGACGTCGCCGTTGAAGGCGATCGTGTTGCCAACGCCAGCGCTGCCGATGCGGTTGTTGCTCGTCTCGACGAAGACTCCCGAAGCGTTGTTGCCGATCGCCCCGGTGCCAGCGGCGTCCGTGCCGATGAAGTTGTTGAGCACCGTGTTGCCGCCGGCGTCCGTCGCAACGCCGAAGAAGGCGACGCCAAAACTCGCGTTCCCCGAGATGACGTTGCCCTCGGCGGGCTGCGTGCCTCCAATCGTGTTCCCGCTCGCGCCACTGATGATGAAGACGCCGCTGAGGCCATTGGGGATGGCGGCGGTGCCGGTTGCGTTGGTTCCGACGTAGTTGCCAAGCACGCGGTTGCCACTGGTGCCCGCGTCGGCGATGCGAACGCCATATGCCGAGTTGCCGGAGAGGACATTGCGGGCTCCAGCCGCCGTTCCGCCGACCGTGGTGTTCGACGCGCCTCCGACGATATTCACGCCGTGGCCGTTGCCAATCCCGGCCGTGCCGGCAGCGTTCGTGCCGAGGTAGTTGCCGAGGATCGTCGTCCCGCTGGTGCCAGGGTTGTTGACGGCGATTCCCGCCGCGGGGTTGCCCGAGATGACGTTGCCGGCGCCAGACGCCGTGCCGCCGACGGTCGTGTTGGTCGCGCCGGCGCTGATCGTGATGCCGTTGTTGGCGTTGGCGATCGCTGCCGTTCCCAGCGCGTTCGTGCCGATGCGGTTGCCTTCGATGCGCGTCCCGGCGGCGTTGGTGACACTGATGCCGCTCCCGCCGTTGCCCGAGATGAGATTCACCAGGGACGGCGTCGTACCGCCGATCTGGGTGTTGGCGCTGTTGTTGATCGAGATGCCGTTACCGGTATTGCCGACAGCGGCGTCCCCGATGACGTTCGTGCCGATCTGGTTGCCGGTGATGACGTTGCCGTTTGCCGTCAGCGAGATGCTGATGCCGGGGCCGGTGTTGCCGCCAATCATGTTCCCCAGGGTCGCCGTTCCGCCGATGGTGTTGTTGTTGGCGTTGTCGTTGATGTTCACCCCAAGGTTGTTGGAAATGGCAGCGTTGCCGTTGGCATTGAGGCCGATGTAGTTGTTCTGGACGATGTTGCCGGTCGCGCCGGTCCGAATCTGGATGCCCGTGCCGTTGCCCGAGATCACGTTTCGACCGAAGGCCGGTCCGCCGACGACCGTATTGATGGCGCTGACGATGTCGACGCCGATGCCGCCGTTGGCGAGTCGGGCATTGCCGCTCGCAGTCGTGCCGATGAAATTTCCCTGGATGATATTGCCGTTGGCTGTCGCCCCGATGATGGTGATGGCATGCGTCGCGTTGCCGGAGACGACGTTGCCCTGACCGGGCGTGCTTCCGCCGATGAGGTTGGCGGAGCCGGCATTGATCAGGATGCCGCTCTGCAGCAGCAGGTTCGGCACGGCCGCATTCCCGGTCACGTTCGTGCCGATGTAATTCCCCTGGATCCTGTTGCCAGGCGTCGACCCGTTGAATATTGCAACGCCGGTTCCGGTGTTACCGGAGATGATGTTCCGATCGGCCGCCGTCCCACCGCCGACGGCGTTGCCGCCGCTGAGGATCTGGACGCCATTGCCGCCGTTCGGCCGAGCCGCCTGGCCGGTGACGTCGACGCCGATGTAGTTCCCGGCGATCAGGCTGTTGCCGCCCTGCAGCTGAATCCCCATGCCGCCGAACCGGTTGATTACAAGTCCGCGGACGGTCGACCCGCCGCCGGTGATCGTCAGCCCTGCGCCGGCCAGACCGTTGCCGTTCAGTTCGATGATCGGCGTGCCGGCGAAGTCAGGCTCGCTCGTGCCGTCGATCACGGTCGGTGCCGTGATGAACGGCAGCGGCGTCAACGGAATGATGGTGTGCGGCCCCGGGCCTGGGATGTTGAAGGTGATCCGATCCAGGTCGTTCGTATCCGCGTTCGAGATCTGGATCGCCTCGCGCAGCGATCCCGCCCCGTCGTCGTTCGTGTTCGTAACCACCAGCGTTCGGCCGAGCGAGTTGACCGTCGTGCTTTCGAACGCGGTGTTGTTCGACCCGTCGGGATCGGCGTTCGCCGACGTCGCACCGGACGTCACCGACAGGATGCCGCCGCCGAACGTCCGCACTCTGAACGTGAAGGTCGTGATGCTGTTGGCCGGCACCGACGGCAGCGTCCAGACGGTCGTTTCATCCACCTGGCTGAGCGTGCCGGGGCGCGAGGAGGTCGTGTCGATGAGTTCGGACTGGACCGGCGTTCCGCCAACCTCCGACTGGAGACTGGTCAGCTGCACGTTGGTCGCCGGCGTGCCGCTGAGATTCCTCAGCGTGACGGTGTAGGTGATCTCGTCTCCCTCGTTGATCGGATCTGCAGACTCCGCGATGCTGACAGCAAGATCAGCCGGCGGCTGGCCGCACGTATTCAAGAGCGCGAGGATCCGGCCTTCGCTGTTGCCGAAGATGATGTCGGGGCGACCCTGGCCGGTCACGTCGCCAACGGCGGGATTCGAGAAGATCTCCGCGGTGATGAACGTCGACGTGGCGAACGTGCCGGTACCCGTGCCGAGCTGTACGCCCACGACGCCCTGCACCGTGTAGTTGGTGATCAGATCGAGATGCCCATCGCCGTTGACGTCCGCCGTGGCCGTGGCGTTGGCGAAGCCGCCCGCGCCGACATCCAGCGGCGGCGCGAAGCCGCCGTTGCCGTTGCCGGCGAGCGTCGACACGTGCGCAGTGCCGCTCGCCGACAGACCCTCGGTGATGACGAGGTCGAGATGACCGTCCTCGTTGAAGTCGCCGGTCACGCGCAGGCGGATATTCGGTCCCGTCGTCGGGATGTTCACCGGCGCGCCGTAGCCGCCGCCGGTGTTGGCGAGCAGCACCGAGACACCGGACGTCGGGAGCGCGACCGCGATATCGGCGCGAGAATCCTCGTTGAAGTCGCCGACCACGAAGGTATTCGCGATGTTCGCGAGCAGCGGTACCGGCGGCGCGAAGTTGCCGGCGCCGTCGTTGCGCAGCAGCATGAGCTCGTTGGAGGTGCCGCGCACGATCACGTCCTGATCGCCGTCCCCATCCTGGTCGAAGGCCTCGACGGCCGAGCCACTGCTGATCGGAATCGTCAACGGTGAGAGTGTCAGGTGGCCGGCGCCGTCGCCGAGGAGCAGCCTGAGGTTCCCCGACCCGGTCGCACTGGCAACCATGACGTCGCGGTGCGTGTCGCCGTTGAAGTCGGCCACCGCGAAGCCGAGCGCCTGCTGACCGATCGACGTGAACGACGGCGCCAGGAACCCATCGACGGTGTTGTTCAGCATCACACTGATGCCGCCGTCGTTGTCCAATTGGTTCGAGGCGACGACGTCGAGCTCGCCGTCGTGGTTCATGTCGACGAGCCGGACGAAGGGAACCCGTCCCGGCGTGTTGTCAAACGGCAGCGGGCCCGTGAACGTTGCCGCTGTGCAGGGCGCTATTTCCGAGATGACCGTAGTCTCGGTGGCACTGTTGTTCGCCGGCGTCGGATCGGGCTGCGCCGCGGTGACCGATGCCTGATTCACGACGAGGCCCGTCGTCGTGGCGGTGACGCTGATGGTGATCGTGGCGTCTTGGTTGACGGCGAGGGAGCCGACCGTGCACGTCACGACCGGTGCGTCGATCGTGCAGGTGCCGAGGTTTGAAACGGCAGACGAAGCCGTCAGCCCGACGGGAAGCGTGTCGATGGCGACGACGCCCGTCGCCGGATCCGGTCCGGCGTTGTGAACCGTCAATGTATACGTGAACGGCGTGTTGACGACGACCGGATCCGTCGAGTCGTGCTTCGTGATCGACACGTCGGCGCTCGCCACGGTTGTGGCCGTGACGACGCGGCAGGCCGAGAACTCGGATGTGTCGTTGGTCGCGCTCGTCGCGGTGGCGGTGATGACCTGCCCCGCTGTGACCGCCGCTCCAAAGCTGGTGTTGATGGCGGCGACGCCGGAGCCGTTGGTCGTGACCTGTATCGCCGGCAGCACGAGAGCGCCTTCGCCGTTGCCCGAGGCGTCACAAGCGGCGTTGCCAAAGAACTGCACCGCGAACGTCGCGTTTGGAGTGCTGTTCAACGTTCCGGTAACCGTGAGCGTTCCCGCGCTGACCGTCGCCGCCGTCAGCACGGGGAAGTTCTGCAAATTGTTGGCGCCCGTGTCGGTATCGTTCGCGTCGTTCGGCGTAACTCCGGGCGGCCCGAGATCGATGCCGAGCGCGTCGTTCGAGAAGATCGCGTTGCCCTGAATGCCGATTGACGTGCCGGAGTTGACGAGAATGCCTGCACCGGTGTTGAACGCGATCGTGTTACCCGTGTTCCCCGAGCCCGGGATCGCCCCGATGAAGTTTCCACTCGCATTGACGAAGATGCCGCCCACCAGATTTGGTACGGGAGCGGTGCCAGTGACATCAGTGCCGATGAAGTTCGTTCGGATCGTGTTGGCCGCGGAGCCCGCGCTGATGAAGATGCCGTTGCGATTCCCCGAAATCAGGTTCCGGCCGGCAGGGGTATCGCCGATCAGGTTCGCGGCCGTGCCGCTAAGCAGACCGACGCCATCGAACACGTTGCCAATCGGTGCGGTGCCCGCAGCGTTCGTCCCAATGAAGTTGCCGAGCACGGTGTTACTCGTCGTGGTGGTGCCACTGATACTGACTCCGTTGGTACCATTGCCCGAGAGCAGGTTGCCGGCGCCCGGCGTTCCGCCGCCGATCGTGTTGCCCGTCGCCCCGCCCGCTATCCAGATTCCCTGGAAGGCGTTGCCGAGTGCGGCAGTGCCCGTCGCGTTCGTGCCGATGCGATTACCCTGTATCAGGTTGTTGGTCGCACCGGCGCCGAGATCGAGGCCGTCACTGAGGTTGCCCGAGATGAGATTCCCGGCGCCTGCCGTCGCCCCGCCGATGGTGTTGCCCGCTCCGCGGATCGTGATGCCGTCGCCGCCGTTCGGTAACGCTGCTGTGCCGGCCGCGTTCGTTCCGATGAAGTTGCTCTCGATGACGTTGGCCGGCGACTGGAGCAAGAGACCCGACAGCGGGAACCGGTTGATCGCGAGGCCGCGGATCACGCTGTTTCCCGGACCGCCGACAACGAGACCGTTGACGACGTCGGCGCCGCTCCCATCGAGTTCGATGAGCGGTGTCCCTGCGTAGCCGGGTTGCGTGGTGCCGTCGATCACGACGGACTGCGTGATCGTCGGCAAATCCGGCAGCTTGCTGGGCCTGATCGTGTGAACGCCGGTCCCGGGGATGTTGAACACGATGGTGTCGCGCGGACCGGCGTCACCGTTCGCGTTGATGAGCGCCTGGCGGAAGGACCCTGGTCCGCTGTCGTTCGTGTTCGTGACGACGAGCGTGCTCGCGCCAGGCGTCACGGTCGTTTGGACGATCGCCGAATTGTTCGACGGGTCTGGGTCCGACGTCGTTGCGGTGACGCCCGCCGCGGCGACCGGGGCGCCGCCGGAAAGGGCGCGCACCACGACGGTGTAGGAAAGCGTCGCGCCGTTCGCAAGCGTCCCAAGCTCGCACGACACCCGGTTTCGCACCACGCTGCACGAGCCAGGCGAGCCGCCGATGCTCACGAATTCCGAGTTCGTCCCGAACAGATGCTCGAGGTGCACGCCGGTCGCGTCGTTCGGACCGTGATTCGTGATCTGGATGACGTACGGGAACGTCTCGCCCTCCGCCACCGCCGCGGGGCCATCGAGCGTCAGCGCCAGGTCGGCGGGCGGCTGATCGCACGTGTTCAGATAGACGAGGACCTGGCTCGGCTGTAATCCGCCCACGGCGCCGGCCACGTCGAGCCGACCGTCGCCATTGAAGTCGCCGATCGAGAGCGACGCCAACGGCGGCCCTGCGAAATAGATCGGCACACCGAAGACACCCGCGCCGTTATTCATCTGGACCGCAAATCCTCCGCGGCCGTTGATCCAGATGAGATCGAGATCGCCGTCGGCGTCGAAGTCCGCCGACGTCGCAAATCCGGCCACCCCGTTCCCGTACATGACCGGTGTTCCGAAGCCGCCGGTTCCGTCGCCGGGCAGGAACAGCAGGTCGTTCACACCCGGGCTCAGCGTGAATCCGACGACGAGATCCTTGAAGCCGTCGCCGTTGAGATCGCCAATCTTGCGCACGCGCTGGACGCCCGGTATCGCAGTCGAGAGCGCCGCGAATCCTCCGCTGCCGTTGCCGAGCATGATCGTGATGCTGTCGAGCGCCCGCGCCGCGACATCCGGGTTGCCGTCGTTGTTGAAGTCGTCGACGATGACGATTCGACTGCGTCGTCGTCGTGCCGAACGAGGCCGGCGCCTGGAACGTGCCGTTGCCGTTGCCGAGCAGCAGCGTGACGAGCGCGCCCGATCCGTTGCCGGACAGCACGATGTCGATGTTGCCGTCGCGGTTGAAATCGCCCGTCGCGAGCCCGAACTGATTGGCGGCAACGGTGATCGTCTGGGCCGCGCCAAACCCGCCCGCGCCGTTGCCGAAGAAGAGCCACACCTGCGGCACCGACAACGACGTGACGACGATGTCGGCGTGGCCGTCGTTGTTGAGGTCTGTCGTGGCCACTCCCAGCGGGATGCCTGGCGTCGTCAGGAATGTCGGCGCGCCGAACCCGCCGACACCATCGCCGCGCAGCACCGAGATCGACGCCGGTCCGGCCTGGCTGAAGGCGACATCAAGTGTGCCGTCCTCGTTGAAGTCTGCGCGATCGAGCGTGAAGGCGGTGTCGGTCGGGCCCGCAGAGAAGCTCGCGGGTCCGGAGAAGCACACCGTCGGACACGATTCGGCCGAGGAGGCGGACGCGGCCGTGACGGCAGTGTTATTGGTAGCGACGGGATCCGCTTCGTTTGCGGCGACGACGGCGTGGTTCGTATGCGTGCCGGCAATCGTCGGTCGGACCGTCAGCGTGATCGTCGCCGCGCTGCCGCTCGCGAGTGTCCCCAGATTGCAGAGCAGCGTGCCGTTGGCGTGCTGGCAGGTGCCGAGCGTCGTCGTTGCGCTCACGAACTGCGTGCCCTCAGGCAGCGTGTCGGTCAGGCGAACGTTCGAAGCCGTCGACGGACCAGCATTCGACACGTTGATCGAGTAGGCGAAGGGCGTTCCGATCGCGACCGGATCGATCGGACCTGTGGCGCTCACGCCGACGTTCGCGGCGGCGCCGACGGCACCAACCGTAATCGTCACGGTTCGATAGTCGGTGAGGCCGATTGTCGACTGGAAGAGCACGGTGAACGTGTAGGTGCCCGGCGTCGTGGGCGTTCCCGTGATCACGCCCGTGGGCTCAACCGTCAGTCCGGGGGGCACGGTGCCGCCCGAGACCGTCCAGGTTCCTGGCAACGTCGATTGCAGGCCGCTGGTGTAGGCGCCGCCCGACGTGCCGCCTGGAACGAGAGCGCTCGTGGTCACGATCGCGGCAACCGCCGGCTGCGTGATGCCCAGGTCGGCCTCCGGAGTGTTGACGGCCTGTGCGACTGCCACGGGCGTCACGCTGTCGGCCGCGCGGAATGTGACCGCGTCGTGCTTGTCCGGATCGAACACCCGGAGCGTGATCCGCGCTGTTTCACCGGGCGCGATGGCGATCGTGAGGTTCTCGAGCTCCGGGTTCTCGAGCTCCGGGTTCAGGAACTCGTCGGCGCCGACAAACCTGGGATTGGGAATGTTGGCCAGGAGCACGGTCTGCGTCTGCTTCAGGAGCGAGCATCCCAGGACGACTGGCGTTCGATACAGCTTGTGCGCGATCAGTTGACTTTTGAACCCGATCGGAAGCTGCCGGTTGAGGCCGAGCTTGACGGTATACGCGCCTGCGGTGTTGCCAATGTTGGTAATGGTCCACGTCGTGTCGCTCAACGAACCATTGGCGAGGTCGGCGTTCTCCAGCTCGGGATTCTCGAGCTCCGGATTTTCGAGTTCGGGGTTCTCGAGCTCGGGATTCTCGAGCTCGGGATTGAGGATCGACGGGTTGGCAGCGGTCGCGTTCTCGAGCTCGGGGTTTTCGAGTTCGGGGTTCTCGAGCTCAGGATTTTCGAGCTCGGGATTGCGAACGGTCGGGTTATTCATGTCGAGGTTGTGAACCTCGGCGTTCTCGAGCTCGGGATTTTCGAGCTCCGGGTTCTCGAGCTCGGGGTTTTCGAGCTCGGGGTTCTCGAGCTCGGGATTCTCGAGCTCCGGGTTCGTCGGATCCGGATTGAGCGCGATCGTCCCCTGCTGGCCGCCCGTGATCGGTGCGCCACCGGGTGCCGAGATCTCGACGACGCTGACGTTGATTGGTGCGTGAGGGTCGCTGGATCGAGCGAACACCGTGCGCGCTACCGTGGATCGGGGCGGCACCCGGACGTCGAGCGTCACCAGCTGCTCGAATTGCTTGAACGACGCCTGTCCGCCAACGGGCTGGTTGGCAATCGTCAGGCGATAGGTCCTGATGGTCGTCCCGTTGTTCTGCGCAAAGACCGGGAAGCTGCGTTGAATCGAGCCGAGCTTTCGCGAGTTGCCGAGCGAGCCGACGACCAGTCCTCGCGTGATCCGAGCGGTGTAGATGTTCTGGTTGCGCATGCCGGCCTGGCCCGGGACGCATGCCGGAATCGGCTGCGTGGGGTCGAAGCTGCTCATGGCAGGACGCGCGAACGGAGGGTTCGGCGGCGTGTAGTCGGTCCAAAGCCCGTTGGCGGGCGGGCGGATATCGCGGTTGTCCGTCCAGATGCCGTGAAAGACCGGACTCGCGGTCGCGGCCGTGTTGAAGCTCCAGGCGGAGCCGTTACGGACAAACGGCGCCTCGTTCGCGACGTCGATGTAGTCGCCCATGAACGGCGACGTGCCGGCCCTGAAGATCGGCAGGTTGGGCGGATTGAACTCCAGCTGCTGAACCGTCTGCGAGCCGGGCGCCGCTCCGAAGCGGTACTGCGAAAGGCGAAACCCGGTGAACGACGGATTCGGCCCAGGATCGCCCTGCGCGGCCCTCACCTCGATCGTGTGCCGCACGCGAGGCAGGTGCACGCCGCTCAGAATCGGCAGCTCGTCGACGTACTGCCCGAAGAGCCCCGAGAGGTCCTCGCGGAGGTCGTAGTAGACCAGCTGCAGCTTGCCCTGCGCGAAGGTCAGCGCGGGCATGATTTGATGGCCAGGTTCGGCCACGTTGTCGACGGCCGCAGGCATGGTCCACGCGGTGCCGTTGGTCGATGTCGACATGACGATCCGCGCGTCGCCAAAGGCAGGGTCGGGCCGCTGCACAGCGTACCCACGCGACGACCAGGCCAGATAGGCCCGTCCCGCGCCGTCGAACGCCATCGTCGGGAAGCCGTTCGTGCGGAACGACGTGCCGCTCGTGCCTTGATCGAACGAGCCGAGCGTGGCGACCACTGTGGGGGGACCGAACGCAGCGCCGCCGTTGGTGCTGCGCACCGTGACGATCGCATCGCCCAGCACACCGTCGTTGAACTGCCGCCACGCGACCTGAAGCGCTCCGCTCAGCGGATCAATCGCCAGCGTCGCTCCCTGCGACAGCCTGGGCTGCTTGGGAACTGGCCGGCCCACGCCACGTGCCACGAAGTTGAGATCGACCGCGTTGACGGTACAGTCGTTGTTCGTGTCTGCGTTGGGATCGAAGTTCGTCTGTCCGCAACTGCGACCGACGCTCGCCTGAAACCGCGTCAGGTCCGCGGTCGTCGCCACGCCGTCGTCGTTCACGTCCGCGCTCGGAACGCGACTCAAAATGCGAGCGGGGCTCCATGTCTTCCCGCAGTCGATCGAACGGCTGAACATGATTCGGCCGCGCTCTTCGCCTGGTCCGTCGAAGAGCGCGTAGGCCATGTACACGTTGCCGCCCGCGAACGTCTGGAGGGGCACGCCCGTTCCTGGACCACCGATCGAACAGGT
Source organism: uncultured Acidobacteriota bacterium (assembly GCA_963776315.1). Classification (GTDB taxonomy): domain Bacteria; phylum Acidobacteriota; class Vicinamibacteria; order Vicinamibacterales; family 2-12-FULL-66-21; genus DATBJJ01. The sequence goes on along the minus strand of CAVZMJ010000009.1, from coordinate 388,989 downwards.
TGTGGCGCCGAGTCGTGGGATGTCGACGGCCATCCAGGGCTTGTCGACCATCTGCTCGCCACCCTGCTCCGCCCCCGCGCGAACGTTCCGACCTCGGCCTCGCTCGGCTTCGCGCGCCCGCTCCCGCCGCCGCTCGCGCTCCTTTTCCTCGCGTTCCCTCTCCGCTTCACGTTGCCTCGACGCGACGCGCGTCGCCTGACGATCTCCGGTGCTCTGCTTCTTGGCGACGACGGGTGCATTGCCAATGCGCTGCACCACCGAGGTGCCAAGATAGGCAATCGGCTCCCCCCCCACACCCTCCTGGTTGTTGTTGTCGATGAAGCGGGCGACGAAGATGGCGCTGCCTTCGCCTTCTTCGCGGTTGAAGGCCAGCCCGCCGTAGTAGAACATCCCGTTCGTCCCGGAACGAATGATCGGATCCGCGCCTGCAGGGTATCCCTTGAGCGGCGACGCGATCCCGGCAGGGGAGACATCCTGCGGATAGCCGGGCAGCAAACGCGTGCGCCAGGTCAGGCCGCCGTTCTTGGTCGTGTACCACCCAAGCCAGGCGTCGCCGGTGATCTTTTCGCCGATTTCGGGAAACGGAATATCGACCGTTCGGTAATCGTTCGCGCCGGCGAGGCAGTTCTGCGGATTGCGGCTCGAGCACGCCATCGTCGGCTCGTTCTGCCGCTGCAACGTCCAGTCGCCGCCGGCACCGGTGCCAGAGATAACGTTGACGTTGGCGCCGGCGGAGCCTTGCTGGGCGCCGGTTCGCTCGATGGCGAGACCGACACAGGCCGCCAGGAGGACGCCGCCAGTCAGTCGACGCACGGTTCGTGCGCGCCGGGAGTCAGACATCTTTTCGAGCCTCGTGAGTGCGCGCCGGCCAGATGCCCCGACGCAGATCAGCGCCGTACTAAACGAAGGGGAGCTTCGATGTGTACGCGTCGATCACAAGGCGCCAGTGCTGGGAGCGTATAGCAAGAACCGATGCGTGGGCGTACGCGCGTCCTGCACGAGCAGTTCGTGGGCGGGCGATAGTTCACGCACGAGCGCCGGGTCGCAGCACCGACACCGCCGAGTAACCACCAGGGGACCGGAAAGGGTGCGATTCTAGCGCGAGTCGGGGCGGAATGGGGTGGCTAAATCGGTGTTTTGGCGCCATTTTTTCGAGCCACCCGTCGGGTGGTTCGCGGTTCCAGGGCGCTCAAGTACCAGTTGGCGCAGACAAAAGGATCGCCGAAGGCAGACGCCTGCGCACGATCGCCTGCGTTTGCCCCCGTGGATGGTGGCGTTGTTCTTGCTGAACTCAGGCGCCCGTTCGGGTGTTCACCTGCTGACCGGAGGATTCATGCGTCGCCGATTGCTCGTTGCCGTTCTTGTGGGTGTCGCGCTTTTTACTGCTGCGCCCGCCCGTGCGGCCAGCATCACGTTTGACTCGTTCTCGATTGCGCCGGGAGCGGAATTCAAACTCGAGATTCGAGCAGTAGACATCGCCGATTTGTTTACATTCGGGTTCGATCTGGCGTTCAACCCCGCCCGTCTCGAGGCGATGTCGATCGACGAGGGTGACTTCTTGTCGACTGCTGTGAAGGACCCACTCGACGGCGGGACGTTTTTCATTCCGGGGGCCATTCTCCCGGGTCTGGTCAGCTTGAATCTATCCTCGCTATTCGGCGTCGACTTGGGCGCGAGCGGAAGCGGTGTGCTCGCGGTGATCACCTTTCGCGCCGTGGCCGGTGGCGACGGCGACCTTGATCTTCGGAACGTATTCCTGGCCGACTCCGCGTTTCCTATGGGCAATCCGATTGATGCCGACATCATCAATGGAGTCGTAACGGTGGATTCCCCCACACCCGTCCCAGAGCCCTCGACGCTCGGCCTGATGGGGCTAGGACTCGCCGCGCTCGCGCGCCGGATGCGACGCACAGGCTCTATCGCAACCTAACCTGAGCTCCCCGCGATGTGGCGCGAACTCCACTGCTCCTGTACCATGAGCCGATTCGCGACGAATCGATCCTCACAGGAGCATCGATGCGACTTGCCGGCGTTCTCCTCGTCACCTTCGCCCTTCAGGCCACCCTGGCAGCGCAATCCCCCAACTGGGGAACAGTCGACGCGGAAGCACTGAAGACGCTCCAGAGCTACATCCGCATCAACACGTCCGTCCCGCCTGGCGACGTCACCAAGGCCGCCGATCTCCTGGTCGGCATCCTCGAACGCGAGGGCATCGCGGTCAAGCGGTTCGAATCGGGACCTGGCCGTTCGATCGTCATGGCGCGGTTGACGGGCTCGGGTCCGTCAAAGCCGCTGATGCTCCTGCATCACATGGATGTCGTGCCGGCCGATGCGAGCCGCTGGGCGCGCGACCCGTTCGGCGGCGAGATCGCGGACGGCCGGATTTGGGGTCGTGGCGCGCTCGACATGAAGGGCCCGGGCGTTGCGCAGCTCTACGCGTTCATCATGCTGAAGCGGCAGAGCATCGTGCTCGACCGCGACATCATCCTGATGGCGGTGCCCGATGAAGAAGTCGGTGGCGGGCTCGGCGCGACCTGGATGCGCGAGCATCACTACGCGGAGTTCGAGCCCGAGTACATCCTGGACGAAGGCGGCTTCGGCAGCCGCGATCTCTTCGCGCCGGGGAAGCTCGTCTTCGGCATCTCGGTGGCCGAGAAGAAGCTGATCTGGCTGAAGCTCACGGCCGAAGGCGTGGCCGGCCACGGGTCGCAGCCGCACGACAAGAACCCCAACGATCGTCTCGTCCGCGCGCTCGCCCGGCTCCTGAGCGAGCCCATGCCGACGTCGCCGTTCAGCGTGCTCGACACGCTGAAGTCGCGAGTCGGTGTCCTCGCCGACAACAAGTTCAACAACGCCATCCAGCACTCGACGATCTCGATCACCACGCTGAGAGCGGGCGTCGGCGATCCGCCGAAGGCGAATGTCATTCCGTCGATTGCCGAGGCGTCGCTCGATTGCCGCGTGCTGCCTGGCACGTCGAAGGAGCAGTGGCTGGCGGAGATCGGCCGCCGGCTCGGCGATCCGGGCATCAAGATGGACGTGCTCTACGAATCGCCGGACCCCGTCGTCACGACCACGGACTCGGCTTTCTACCGCGCGCTCGAAGGTGCGGTGAAACGACAGTACCCGGAGGCGATCGTCACGCCGACGATCGTGCCCTACGCCACCGACTCGAATGGCTTCCGTCCGCGCGGCGTGAAGAGCTACGGCTTCACCCCCGCCATCCTGCCTGCCGAGGCCGTGGCCTCGATGCACGGCGATGCCGAGTACGTGCCGGTCGACGTCATCGGCCCGGCAATCCGGATCCTCTACGAAGCGCTTGTCACCACCGCAGGCAAGCGCTGAACGATGCCGGCCCGGGAATCGGCGCGTGGGCAGGCGGCTATCGGGATCGTTTCGCTGCTGCTCGCAGGACCTTGCTGCACGAATGGGCTGGACGCGCAGAAGAGTCGGGCCCCATCGCTCGAGGTCGTGCTCGCGCGAGCTGGCAGCTACGCCGTCGACTACGGCCTCGCGCTCACGAGCGTGCTGGCGGAGGAGGCCTATACACAGCGCCTGGTCTGGCGCAATTCGAGGACCGTCCTGTCGGACCGCCGGCTGCGTTCGGAAATCGCTTTCGTTCGGTTGGTGGACAGTTCGGAGTGGCTCGCGTTTCGCAACGTCCTCGCCTTGAACGATGTCCCGATTCCCAAATCCGACGGGCGGCTCGAGCGCCTGTTGCGAGGTTCTCAGCGCTCGCTGCTCGAGGAAGCGCGCTTGATCGCCGGCGACAGCGCGCGCTTCAACCTCGGGCCAATCACGCGCGAGATCAACGTCCCGACGACGGCGCTCCACTTCGTCCATCCCCAGCATCGGCCGAACTGCCGCTTCGACAAGGAGGGCGAGGAAGATCTCGGCGGGGAGCGCACGTGGATCGTGCGTTTCAAAGAGCGTGACCGCGGTGGGTTGATCAGCAGAGGCGACGGCAGGAACCTGCCGGCCGAGGGCCGGCTCTGGATCGTGCCGGCGAGTGGCCGCGTCGTGCGGAGCGAGCTCGTGGTGAAGAACTTCGTGCGAGGCGGCGGCTCGAGGGCGGAAATCCGAGTGACGTGGCGGCGAGACGCGCCGCTCGATCTCTGGGTGCCTGCAGAGATGCGCGAGAACTACGAGGGACCGTGGTCAGCGATGTCGTCGAGAAATCGTCCCGAACGCTACGACATCGACGGTGTCGCGACGTATGCCAACTACCGCCGCTTCACGGTGGATGTGCGGATCAGGTAACGGCTCAGGGCTCAAGGCTCAGGGCTCAGCCAGGCTCAGGCCAAAAGCCTCGACCACATGCTCGAAGAGTCTTGCCTGAGCCCTGAGCCCTGAGCCCTGAGCCCTGAGCCTTGAGCCCACCCTACCCCAAACAGAACAGCTTGCCGTCCTGCGAGCCGATGACGAGGCGACCTGACGACAGCGCCGGGGAGGCCGACAACGGGCCGCCGGCCTCGAACTGGAAGACGCTCTTGCCCGACGCCACGGCGAGGACGTAGAGCTTCCCGTCATTCGATCCGATGTAGACGAGCCCTCCGGCTACCACCGGCGACGAGTCGACTCGAGCGCCGGTGACGAACGTCCAGAGTGACTTGCCCGTCTTTCTGTCGAGCGCGTGCACCATCTTGTCGCGTCCGCCGACGATCACGCGATCGGCGAGGACGGCCGGCGAGGAGTAGAACGGGAAGTTTCGATCGGGGTGCTTGTAGCTCCAGACGATCTTCTTCGCCTTCAGGTCGACAGCCAGCACGTCGTTCTCGTAGGTGCCGAAGTACGCGCGTCCGTCGACGATCGCCGGGGATGCTCCGGTGTAGGCGCCGAACGGCATCTTGAGCACTTCGACGCCGTCTCTGACGCGGATCCCGCGGAGAATCTCGTCGCATCCGGCGATGTAGGCGATGCCGTCGACTATCGCCGGCGTGGCGTGCACGTAGCCCTCGGTCTGGACCTTCCACGCCAGCTTGCCGTCCGTCGCGCCGAGTGCGTACAGGTTCGAATCGTACGACCCGATCAGCACCTTGTCGCCCGACACTACCGGCGATGACTTGATCTCGGTGCTCGTCTTGAACGTCCACGCCGCCTGCCCGGTCGCGATCTGCACTGCGTGCAGGACTCCCGAGAGGTCGCCGACGTACACCAGGCCTCCGGCGACGGCCGGAGACGATTCGCCGATGCCGTCCGCTGACGCCTTGTACTTCCACTTCAGCTTGCCGTCTGCAAGGTTGACGGCATGGAGCTCGCCCGTCTGGGAGCCAACGTACACCACGCCGTCGACGATCGCGGCAGACGACTCGATGGCGTCGCCCGCCTCGTACGTCCACAGCAGCTTGAGCGTGCCCGGCACCTTCGCATCCGAGAGCCCCGAGAGCGCCGGCGTTCCGCGGAACTGCGCCCAGCGATCGGCGGGAGCAGAGCCCGGACCCTGCGCGGACGTAGTGGCCGCGGAGACGAGGACTGCCGCCAGCGCGACGGTTCGTGCGCGAGCAATCATGATCCGATGGCCACGAGGCCGGTCTGTGTCTTGACGATGAGCATGTTGCCTAGGCGACGGTTCGTGACGAGGGAACGTCCCACGCCACGGGCGGTGTCGAGGCCGCGGCGGCGACGCCGCTCGCTTCGGGGCCTCGGAATGGCGGCCAGTTCTGCGCCGCTGCCGGCAAGGCGGCCGCGACGCCGGTGACGACGGCCAGCAGCGTGCGGGTCACTTGCTTCCGGCGGCGCCCGCGCTGGAAATCGCGAAGAGCTCGTTGCGGTTGACGATGAAGAGCGCGCCGTTGGCGGGCACCGGTGTCGAGTAGACGGAGCTTCCCATGTTGCTCTCGGCGACCACCTTCAGCGTCTTGTCGGCGTTGAGGACGGTGACGTCGCCGTCTTCGTCGCCCAGGTAGACTTTGTCGCCGATGACGATCGGCGATCCCCAGATCGCGGCGAACATGTCATGGGTCCAGAACGGCTTGCCCGTCTTGACGTCGAGCGCGTGGAGAAAGCCGCTGAAGTCGGAGTAGAAGAGGATGCCGTTGTAGATGGCGCCGGTCGAGACCGATCGCCGGATCTTGTCGTAGTGCCAGATCATGCCGCTCTTGGTGATGTCGCCGGTCTTGGTGGGATCGATCGCGTACAGGTGGCCGACGCCTTCGCCGTGCTCAGGGTCCTGACCGTTGGCGATGTAGACGACGCCCTCGAAGATCACCGGCGTGCTGATGACCTCGTTGCGCGTCTTCGGCCACACCGAATCCTTGGGATTCAGGTCGAACTCCCAGAGCTTCTTGCCGCTCTTGGCCTCGTAGCCGCGCACCCAGCCATCGCCCTGGCCGACGACGACCTGCACCGTGTCGCCAATCTTGCCGACGGCGGGCGACGACCACTGACCGTGGAGGATCTTGTCGCCGGGGGATGCGTCTTCCCACACGAGTTTGCCCGTCGTCTTGTCGAGCGCGATGATCGCGGGCGATTTCGGCGACGGCACGTTCACGTGGCTTTCGTCCTGGCCGTTCGACGTGCTGACGTAGATAAGGTTCTCGTACACGACCGGCGACGAGTTCGCCATGTTGTGCTGGAAGACGCCGAGCTCGTCCATCATGTCGTAGCGCCAGATGATGTCGACGTCGGTCGCCCGCGTCTGCTTCTCTTCTTTGAACGGACCGTCGTTTTCGCCGTTGTCCCTGAAGCCCTGGATGTCGACCGCCATCACCTCGCCTCGGTTCGACACGTAGTACGCGATGCCGTTCTCGACGAGCGGAGACGAACAGATGCCCTGGAACGGCCAGTCGTTGGCGCGTCCCGCGGTCAGCTTGTCGTGTACGGCCTGCCACAGGAACGTGCCGTCGGATTCCTTGAACGCCATGAGGACGCCCTTGTCGCCCTTGACCGCGGGGTCCTTCATCGCTTCGTTGTTGGTGCCCACGAGCACGACGCCGTTGGCGACGACGGGATTGCCGTAGGCCTGCGAGCCCAGCTCGGCTACCCACTTGACGTTCTTCTTCGTCTTGATGTCCCAGCTCGTCGGCAGGTCCTTCATGCCGGAGACGAGGTTGCGATCGGCGGTGCCGCCCCACATGGGCCAGTCACCCTTACCGGGATCGGACCGCGCGATGAGCGCCAGCGAGCTGAGCGCGAGAAGTCCGGACGCGACGCCGATCGCCGCGGCGGAGTGCTTGTGAATCTTGGACATGGTGTGAATTATCCCAGCGAACCGCGACTCCCGAACCACCAGGAGCGAGCCGCGAGCCGCAAACTACTTGTTCTTGTAGACCCTGATGTTGTCGTAGTACAGCTCGGAGCCGCCGCCGACACGCGACGGTGCATCGGCGTAGAGCCCGGGGCTTCCCTTGTGGCTGCCGATCGGATCGACCCGCTCGATCGTCCATGCCTGCGGTTCGGGCTGACCCTTCGGCCACACCTTGCCGCGCGCGCGCACCTTGCTGACGTCGAGCGCTTGCACCTCGAGCTTCATCGTGTACCACACGTCCTTGTCGAACTTGAAGGGTGTTTTCACGGTGCGGGTGGTCTCCGGCTGCCACGGCTGCAGGTGCAGTTCCTGATGGTTGCCGAACATCACGAGCTCGTAGCGCTCGGCGACGACGCCGATGTCCCCCATCAGCCGGCGGCGTTCCATGGCCCGAATGTCGGCTTCGATGGTGTAGTTGCTCAATTCGGTCGGGCCGAAGAACGGCCGGCACCGCTTGGCGAACGCGAAGTCGTTCTCCGCGAGTTTGACGAGCACCTTGTTCCCGTCGAGGTCCCGTACCGCGAACTTGCCGGTGGCGTTCGCCCATTGCGGCGGCGGGACCGCGCTGCCGTCCTCGAAGTCGAAGCTCCAGGGAAGATCAGGGATGACGCGAATGCGAGCGGTTCCAGCAATCGATCCGATCGTCGCCTTCACGAGGCCCGCCTGAGCGCCCGCGGCGGGGTCGGCCGTGAACCTGCCGTCGGCGACCGTGCCTTTCAGGCTCTCGACCGTCCAGGCGGCGGGTCCGGGCAGGGCGATGGCTCCGCCGTTGGCGTCGAACGCGCGTGCTGTCAGCGCGATCGCCTCGCCAGGTTTCAGGATGAGCTCGGTCGGCGTCACGAGAAGAGCGGCTGGTACACCGGCCGGCAAAGACGCCGGGGCCGGCTTGACGCCGGTCGCCGGGTTGGCCGATGCGCCCGCGGGGGCCATCTTCGGACCGATCGCGTAGATCGCGTTCATCGAGACGACATAGACCCGCCCGCGCGCAACCGCCGGCGACGCGATAATCGGTTCGGGGTTCTGCTCGGTGCCCAGCCAGTCCTGATCGAGGATCTCCGCGCGATCCGCCAGCGGACGGATGATGAAGAACTTGCCGTTCTCCGTTCCGACATACAGCTTGCCGTCGGCGAGGACCGGCGACGATTTCTGAATCGTGCCGAGGTTCTGCTCCCACAAGCGCGCACCGGTCTTCGCGTCGTGCGCGAAGAGGATGCCGCCGTTGTCGACGAGATAAATGCGCTGGCCGTCGGTCACAGGCGAGGCATACCCTGCCTGGACACCGCGGACAAGCCACCGTGCGTCCTTGTCCGTCAGCGTTCCGCTTTTGTTGGCGGGGACGGCCGCCAGCATGCCCATTTCGCTCGAGTCGATATTCTCTTCGCTGTGTGAGACGAGGACGTCGGGACCGACCATCAGCGCCGCCGTGTTCAGGCCGCGTTTGCTGACCAGCCACGTCCAGATTCGCTCGCCGGTGCTGACCTTGAGCGCCAGCATGGCGCCATCGCTGCCGCCCGAGAAGAACGTCCGCGTGCCGTTGACGTCGGCGACGAACGGGTTGGCGTAGATGGTGTCGGTCGGCCGGCCCTCGGGCGAGCTGATCCAGTTGGCGCGTCCCGTCATCTTGTCGAACGAGAGATACCGGTGCGCGCCGCCGGCGTGCTGCCCCCAGCTGAACATCAGGCCACTGACGATGAGCTGATCGCCGTCGATGATCGGCGACGACACGCGGCCGCCGTGGGTCGTCCACATGCCGAACTCTTCGGCGAGCGAGCGCTCCCACAGCAGCTTGCCGTCGCGCGACAGCGACATCAGGAGACCGTTCCCACTGAAGGCGAACACGTTCCCGCTGGCCGGATCGACGACCGGCGAGGCCCAGGCAATCCGGTGCGGCGGCACGTCGCTGGTGAAGAGGTTGTACTTGTATTCCCAGAGCAGCTTGCCCGTGTCGGCGTGGAAGCACATCAGGCGTTCCTGCATTTGCTCGCCCTCGCCGGACGTGTTCTGCAGGAAGAGGCGATCGCCGAAGACCACCGGCCCGGAGCGGCCGCCATACGGGGCCTTCCAGGCCAGATTCTGACCGGATGGCGACCACGAGGAGGCCAGCCCGGTCTCGGTCGATACGCCCGTGCGCGCCGGGCCGCGCCAGTCGGGCCAGTCCGCACCGCGCACGAGCGCGGCCGCGGGGATCAGCAGCCCGATCGCCAGGAGCAGAGGAAGACGAGGAAGCGTCGCTTTCATATAAGTCTCTAGGATAGCGCGGATGGTGCGGGGACACTCAAACGGGACACTCAACGTTGAGTGTCCCCGCAGGGTCGGAGGAGTGCCGATCCAGAACACTTCGGAGTCATTCGCTGGGTCTTTTTCCACGATTGCATCCAGGTGGCAATTCCTGCACGCCTGACACCTAAGCTTGGTTGCCGTTGCTTCGATCTGCTCGCCTTGACTGTCCCTCGTGACTGTCCCGGTTGACTGTCCCGGTTGAGTGTCCCCGCCCGTCCCTCAGGCCGGGCGTTTCGACCCAAGAAGACTGGCTGCGGCGTGGTGCGGCCTATAATCTGCTTTCTACGTTGCCTGCCCCTCATTCCGTTTCACCGGTCCCCTTCACCGTGGAGCCATTCCGATGCGTGACGTGCGTGCGCTGAAGAGCCTGTTGCTCGCCCTGGCCGTGCTGGCCGGGCCGGTCGCGCCGGCCGCTGCCGAAAACTGGGCCCAGTGGCGCGGACCCGGCGGGCAGGGTGTTTCGACTGACACGCAGGCACCCACCGAATGGGGCCCTGGCAAGAACATCGTCTGGAAGGCTGAGCTTCCGGGGACAGGGATGTCCTCGCCGATTGTCTGGGGCGACCGCATCTACCTGACCGCTGTCATCGAAGGCGATGTCGTTCCGGGACAGCGGGCGGTCAAGCACCGCCAGGGACAGGACCAGGACTGGATCCACCCCGATAGTGTGGCCGCCGACAAGAAGCACACGTTCAAGGTCGTGGCACTGGACGCCTCCTCCGGCAAGATCTTGTGGGATCGCACGGCCTACGAAGGGACGGTGTTCGACGCTCGCCACCGCCGGAGCAGTTTCGCCGGGCCGACGCCGGTGACCGACGGCGTGATGGTGTACGCCTACTTCGGCCCAGAGGGCCTTTACGCCTACGACGCCAAGGGCAATCTCGCCTGGAAGGCCGTGACGCCTTTCGCCACGCTCGGTCTCGGCACCGGGACCTCGCCGGTCCTGTACGGGAACCTCGTGATCGTTCAGCGCGACGAGGACAATGGCGAACAGTCGGCGCTCGTGGCGTACGACAAGAAGTCCGGCAAGGAAGTCTGGAACACGAAGCGAACAGTCGAGATCGCCTGGAGCACGCCGGTGCTCGTGCAGAGCGGCGGCCGCACCGAGCTCATCACGAACGGCAACGAGCTCATCGTCGCCTACGATCCGGCGACCGGGAAGGAGCTGTGGCGCACGACCGGAGTGCAGAGCAACGCCATCCACACGCCGCTCGTCGGCCATGGGCTGGTGATCGTGACCGCCGGCTATCCAGTCAAGAAGGTCATCGCCCTTCGCCCGGGTGCCGTGGCCGAGAACCAGCGCGTCGCCTGGGAGTACTCCAGAGGCACGGGCTACGTCATCTCGAACATCCTCTACGGCGACTACCTCTATCTCTTTACCGACAACGGCATCGTGACGTGTCTCGATCCGAAGACCGGTACGGTGAAGTACCGAAGGTGGTCGGATTCCAGTGCCAGCCAGGTTCATGGGCTCGCCCGTCGCCTTCGGAGGCATGGTCGCGATGACGAGCGAAGAGGGCGATACCTTCATGCTGAAGGCTGGCCCCACCCACGAGATCGTCCGCACGAACTCAGTCGACGAGCCTGTGTACTCGTCCCCAGCGATCGCCAACGGACGGATCTACATCAGGTCCGACAAGCACCTATTTGCGATAGGGAAGTAACGTTGTGACGAATGTGAGTTGACGCGATCGCGGGTCCCGTCCGCCTTCGCGCAAGCGCTTCGGCGAGACCTCGCCAAAGCCCGAAGGGCGGCGGCGGGTCGCCCGGCAGCCCCACCCGTCTTCCCCACCCCACCGCGCAAGCGTGCGCGGCGGGGACCCCGGCTCGGCGCCAAAAGCGATGTCGACGGGAGTGGCTCCTCCACCCCACCGCGCTGGAAAACGCGCGTCGGGGGCCCCGGCGCCTGCGCGGCAGGGGCGGCCCCGCCGGGCGCCACCCGCTCAGGAGTGTCAACCCGTACGTAGCTCGGCGGATAAGCGAGCAGCCAGCCGCGAGCCGCGAGCGAGACTACGGCCGACCCTGCTTCTCAATCCTGCCGTACATCAGACCCCCCGTCGGGCCGTGTTGCCAGGTGCCTGCGTAGCGGTCGCCGTGGAAGAGTACGCGGCACGTGAACGTGCCGAGCGACGGGATGTTCCAGTCGGTGAGCGTCACGACGGGCGTGTCGTCGACCCACTTGACCGGCACGACGACCGGCAGCGTGACGTCGAACGAGCCGTGCCGCATGCGCACGTTGAACCGCCACTTGTCGTCACCGACCTTCTCGACGCTCGAGATGTCGTATCGGTCCTCTTCGGGCTCTCGCTTCGTGCGGCCAGACACGGTGAAGTAGCCGACGAGCGAGGAGTCACGCATCCGCTCGGTGAACTGCCGTTCGAGGTCCGTCAGCGACGCAGTCGGCACCGTCGATCCCAGGCCGAGGCGGCCGACGACCCACCCTCCGCAGAAGGTCAGTACCAGAAGGACCAACACCACGGCGAGGCGGAAGATTCGTCCGACGATAGCCATCAGACCTCCAGTCAGCCCAATTTCCTGACTCGCGTGCCGGCCGACGGCCAGCCACGATGTCCGCGAAGATCACGATGTTCGCGAAGAAAGCATTTCAGGAAAGTCCTTCGCGAGCTTCGAGTTCTTCTCGATGATTTCGTGGCGGTGCCTGGTCATGCCGCTTCGTCCGGCACCGACACGCGCAGCGCAGCAAAGCCCACCAGGAAGACGCCCGGCGCCAGCATCCAGAGAATCGGCGCGTACGACCCGGTGAGGGCGGCGCACTTCGCAAAGAGGAGTGGCCCGACGGCGGAGGCGAGAACGGTCAGCATCTGCGCCGCTCCCTGAATTCTTCCGAGGTGAGCCGAGCCGAACCGCCGCCAGATGGCGAAGAACATCACCGTGATCATCCCGCCCGACAGGCCGATGAGCGCGGCAAAAATCCAGAGCTGTGCCAGCGAGACGATGAGGGGCAGCGCGACGAGCGCCACACCATAGATGAACATCGCGAGGCCGAGGAGACGCTGCATCGGCCAGCGGAGCGTCAGCCACCCGCACCCGAATTGACCGACGAGTGCGATGATCGCCGAGGCGGCAAGAAACGTGTGGTAGGTCTGCTGGTCGAACCCGCGCTCGGCGAGGACCGCCTCGTTGAAGAGTCCCAGCCCGGACGAGACCAGCCCGAAGAGCGATGTCGCGCCGGCAAAGACCCAGAACGCGGGTGTTCTCAGCGCGGCCGCAAGCGTCAGGCCCGCCGCAGCGTCCGGACATGACGTCGTTCCGAGTTGCTGCGCCGCGGGCTCCCGCAGGAACAGGACGACCGCCGGCGTGACGACGAAGGCCAGGCCCGCGGCGACCTGCAGCCAGGCCAGCCGCCAGCCGCCCGTGCGAACCGTGGCGCCGATGGCGACGAAGGCCGCTGCGAAGAAGACGCTCAGCAGCACCGAGTACACGCCCATGGCCATGCCGACGCGCGAGCCGAACGATTTCCCGACGGCGGTGATGCTCGCCACCGACAGCGCGCTCTGGCCGATCGCGCGCGTGAGGAGCACGAGGACGAAGAGCGCCGTGACCCCGCCTGTGAGCGCGCTCATGCGCCAGACGACGAGCGCCAGCACGAACGACAGCGCCGCCGTCGTCCACCGCAAGCCGACGCGATCGAAGACGCGGCCGATGGGCAGGCAGATGGCGGCACCGAGCAGCGTGGCCCACAGGTTGATGTTCGCGTAGGCGATCCGATCGAGCTGCAGATCCTTCAGGAGTGGCTCGGTGATGAGGCCCAGCCCCTGCGTGCGGCCAGGCAGGGTCGCGAGCATCACGACCGCGGCGACGACGACGTTCACCCAGCCGAAGCGGATTGCGCCCGCGTCGGCGGTCCACCTCAGACCGGGTGTCGGAATCGTCGAAGACGGGGCGGGGGACATGCGACTTGGCTGGCGGCTAATGTGTCACGAATCATCACGATGAGCGCGACCAGCCTCGGCTAAAGCTACGGCGCCTTCGCCAAGGCTCCGGCGGACCGCGTAGCTTTAGCGGAGGCTGGTCGCGCTCATCGTGATCCCGTCGTCGGCGAGATCAGAACTTCACTCCCGCGCTCAGCCCGAACGTGCGCGGAGCACCGTTCTCGCCGATGAACCCCGACGGCGCGAGTGGCCCGTATGCGAAGGCCACCGGGATGTAGGTGGTGTTGAAGGCGTTACGGATCCAGCCTTCAGCGAAGAACAGCTTTCCGCGAACGCCGCCCCGGAAGTTGACCAGGGAATACGCGTCCTGCCCCTGAGAATTCGCATCGTCGTACTTGAACGCCCCTGACAGGACGACATCGGCTCGGCCGTAGCCGCTCCATGCCGTGTTCAGGGTGCGTCCGTACTGGAGACCGAAGCTGGCCGTGTAGTCCGGCGTGTTGGGGATGTCATTGCCCGACACGTCGAGGCCGACCGAGGTGGTGCCGCTGCTGAAGGTTGCGTTCGTGTACCCGACCATGCCGAACACGTCCAGGCCCGGCGCGGGCCGGGCCGTGACGTCGAACTCCACGCCCTTGCTCGACGCGCCGCCGACGTTGGCGATGTAGATCTGGCCGGGGACGTTGAGGTTCGGCACGTTGAGCTGCAGGTCGTTCCAGTCGATGAAGAAGACGGCGCTGTTGAGTGCAACGCGTCCGTTCGCGAAGAGCGCCTTCAGGCCTCCTTCCACATTCCACGTCGTCTCTTCACCGTAGGCCTCGCTGCCAGCCGGCGACGCCGGGTTGAAGCCTCCGGCCTTGAAGCCGTTCGATACCGTCGCGTAGACGTTGTACTCGGGCTTCAGACGGTACGCGGCCGCAAACTGAGGCGACACGTGCGAGAAGCTGTCTTCGGACACCACAACCGACGGCGGAGCGATCGCCGGATCGAAGAACGTCTTGAGGTTCGCGTTCTTGTCCTCGTAGTCCACACGGGCGCCCGCGACGATGTCCAGCTTGTCCTTGAACGTCACCGTGCCCTGACCGAACACCCCCAGGCCGAAGTCGTCCAGATCGGACACCGGGGAATACTGATTGACCGGCACCGGGATGAACTGCGAGAGCACGCCCGGCGAGAACATGTTCACGGCGTCCTGCTGATAGTTCTGCGTGAAGAGGAACACACCCGTCTGCCACTTGAGCGCCGCCGCGTCGGAGAGCTTCCTCGGCGCCGATGATGCGAGCCGGACTTCCTGCGTGAACTGAAAGTCCTCCTCGTGGTTGTCTCGCCTGATGAGCGGGAGCGGCGAGTAGTCGAGATCCGTCGAGTCTTCCGTCTTCCACTTCACGAATCCTGTGGTCGACGACAGGTGCATCGAGGTGCCGCTGTGCTCCGCCTGAATGGTCGTGCCGAAAATGTCCCGGTTCGTGAACCCCTCGTAGTCGCGTGATGAGTGGAACGGATTCTCGCGGAGCGCCGCGAGATCGTTGAGCGCGTAGTCGCCGTCGCGGGCGCGCTCGCCGTTGACGATCAGGCGCGCCTCCCACTGCGCTGCCGGCTTCCAGAGGAGCTGACCCTTTCCTGTGAACGCCCCGCGCGAGTCTAGGTCGTGGCCGGTGACATCGTTGACCGTGTAGCCCTCGCGTTCGGCGTAGCTGAACGCCGCGCTTGCGCTCAACGTGTCGGCGATGAGGGGACCGGACGCATTGCCGCGCACGTCCCACGACGAAAAGTTGCCGAAGGGCACTGACATCTGCCCCGTCCACTTGCCGAGGCTGGGACGGCGGCTCGTCACGTTGATGAGTCCCCCGAGGGTGTTTCGGCCGAACAGTGCGCTCTGCGGTCCACGCACGAACTCGATCTGGTCGACGTCGAGCAGTTCGACGCTCGACGAGTTCGAGTTGAGCTGAGGCACGCCGTCGAGAAACGTCGTGACCCCCGGGTTGCCAGGGCTGGAACCGATGCCGCGAAACCTCGGATTACTCAACTTTCTGGCGGTGAACTCGGTGAACGAAACGTTGGGAGCAAAGATGCCCGCGTCGCTCACGATCCGGATGCCGGCCCGGTCGATGGTGTCGGCGGAGACGGCCGTGACGCTGACGGGCAGTTTGCGCGCGTCTTCGGGCTCCTTCTGCGCGGTGACGGTCACCGACGGCAGGGTCACGCGCACGAGCGGATCATCAGGGGATTGCAGGGCGGGCGTCGTCTGTCCGGCGGCGGACAGTCGGGGGACCATGAAGCTCGCCATGAACACGAACGCCGCGATTTTCTTCATATCTCTCATGTTTCGTCTTGAGTTGTCGTCTTGGGGCTATAAGACGCTCGGACGGGGGCTTCCGTTTCGGATTCATCTCAATCATATTTCAGGAGGGCAGGGTTGTGGTCCTGGCGGTGACGAACCACACGCCGCACGGTGTCAGTGGGGGGAATGGGGCGGCTCGACCGTTTGTAGGAGTCTCAGCATAAGATCCCCAAGTGAAGTCACTTGGCATCGCCCTCCCCTGTGTGCTGCTGGCCGCAGGCTGCGCTGTAAATCCTCCACTCCAGCGGTCGGGCGCGTCCGCCTCGCCGATCACCGAGGTCTCCGTGCGCAGCCACATGTCGTTTCTCGCCAGTGATGCGCTGAACGGGCGCGGAAGTGGCACACGCGATGAATGGATTGCCGCGTCGTACCTCGGCGCCCAGATGCAGCAATGGGGGCTCGAGCCCATGGGCGATGGAGGCGGCTTCGTCCAGCAGATTGCTATCGAACGGCCGGAGACCACCGCGCCGCCGACACTCTCAGTCGATGGAGAGACGGAGAGAAAGAAGTACGTGCACGGCCAGGAGATGCGCGTGCAGGGACTCGCCGCCGCACGTGCCTCTGGGCCGCTGCAGAAGTACACGCCCGGTACGCCGGTGAAAGCCGGTGCGGCGCTGTTGATGCCCGCTATTCCGCCAACCCCTCCCGCCCCGGGACAGCCGGCACCGGTTACGACAGGTGCCGCGATGGTGCTGACGCTCGAGAATCCCAATCTGCCAAAACCTCCAGCCGGCGTCAGGTTGCCTTCGCTTCCCGCACGATTCGTGGGCGTCGAGAGCCCGCCCCCGGCACGTCCCGCGGCGGTCGCGCTCAGCAAGGCGGCGTACGACACTATTTCGGCATTGTCCGATGGCGTGACGGTCGCGCTCGAGGCGGAGGTCAAGCCTGGACCGCGAACGCAAACCTGGAATGCAGTTGGCCGGCTGACTGGCAGCGATCCGGCCTCGGCTGCGGAGGTCATTCTCCTGTCCGCGCACCTCGACCACCTCGGTACGCGTTCGGCACCGAATGCCGCGTCCGGCGCGGACACGATCTACAACGGAGCGGACGATGACGCGTCGGGAACGGTGGCAGTGCTCGAGCTCGCGCAGGCCATTGCGCGTGGGCCGCGTCCGAAGCGCACGATCGTGTTCGCGTTCTTCGGCAGCGAGGAATCGGGCGGGTTCGGGTCGCGCTACTTCGCCGATCGCCCCGTCGTCCCGCTCGCGCAGGTCGTAGCCAACCTGCAGTTCGAGATGATCGGGCGGCCCGACGGCAAGGTGCCGCCGCACACGCTCTGGCTGACCGGCTACGAGCGATCGACGCTCGGACCAGTGCTCGCCAAGCAGGGCGCAAAGCTCGTGCAGGACCCGCACCCGGAGCAGAGCTTTTTCACAAGGTCGGACAACATTCAGTTCGCGCGCCGCGGCGTCATTGCGCACACGGTCTCGAGCTACGGTTTGCACAAGGACTATCACCAGCCGTCGGACGAGATCACACGCATCGACTTCGCGCACATGACCGACTCGATTCGCTCGATGCTCGATCCGATCCGGTGGCTCGCGAATTCGGGATTCAAGCCGGAGTGGCTGTCGGGCATGAAGCCGTAGAGGCAATGCTGAATGCTGAATGCTGAAGTGAATGTTGAATTGCCCCTTCGTCATTGCATTCCGTCTTCGACATTCGAAATTCACTTCAGCATTCAGCATTCAGAATTCAGAATTGCCCATGGACCGCCATCTCCGTTTTCATCCACGCAGACGACGGATAGACGCGCACGTATCGCGCCCTGACGCCTGCGAGCGGGATTCGCATTGGCGCGATTGCCGGATCGGCGAGCGTGGCTTCAACGGCCATGCCGCCGGTCCATCCGACCCACGATTCCTTCCAGGTCTGGCCATCCTCGGACGTCTCGATTCGTAGGCGTGGCGCGAGATCTTCGTAGCGCCGACGCAGGGGAAACGCGACCGCGGACAGAAAACGAGCCGCACCGACGTCAAACTCCAGGGTGTACCGGCCGGCATCGCGGACGCTCGACTCGAGCGCCGGCCCGATCGGCGGCTCACGCGGCGCCGCCTGCGCCGGCAGGAGAAAGATCGAGCCCGCGCCACTCGCGCCGTGCGACTGGATGCCAGGCAACGCCTCGATCATCTGCTTGAAGCCCCTGCCGTCATCGAGCTGGTCGTTGACGATGATGAAGAGCGGGCGCCGACGCGCCAGGTAGAAGAAGGGAGACGCGTCGCCTCGGTGGAGCGCCAGCGACAGGATGTTGTAGTGCTGCGGAGCGTGCCCAGAGTAGCCGTTGACGATCGGATGGCGATGAAAGATGGATCGATACATCGCCCTCAGGCTTGTGTACGGGTCGTCGATCGGCAGTTCGATGACGGTGGCTTGCTGGGAAACAGGCAAGAGCAGTCTTCCGGGAGGGAAGATGAGCGGAATGGGCAGAGTGATGCCGTCCACGATGAGGCCCGCAAGGACCGTCGCGCCGGCCAGGAGCCGCCAGTGACCCCTGAACAGGCCCGACTTCGACAGTTGCGCGACTGCGAGGCTGGCTGCCATGGCTAGACACAGCGTTCCGATCATCGCAAACCGGGATGGCACACGGAGGCCGTTGAAGCCAGGCAGCGACAGCAGCCAGCCGTACGGGCGGTAGAGAGAAACGGCGTCTCGCCCCTGCCCCCCAGGCCCGAGCGCAAGTGCCCACATCAGCAACGTCGCTGCGACATAGAAGAGGAGGGGCGACCGGCCGCGGAAGACCTGACCGGGCGTTTTCTGCACCAGCAGCAGGACCATGCCCGCGAGAGCGAGCAACACAACCGTCATTCCCGCGTAGAGATTCTGTTCGTGGCTCGCGACAGGACCGGCGGGCCAGAACCTGATGAGGGACGCAGGGTGAAGAAACGACGCCGGCTCTGCGCTGAACATCCTGATGTCGGCCAGTGTTCGTGTCAGCCCCAGCCGGTCGTGGACCTCGCGGTACTTGAGGAGCACGGGGAGTAGCGGCAACGAGGCCACGACCCACGCCGTCACTATTTCCAGCCCTCGCCGCGGCGTCTTGCGCCAGTCGACGAACCAGGCCAGCCACGCGACGATCAGCACCGGGAAGAACAACAGGAAGTAGCCGTTCGACAGTGCCTGAATCAGCCATGCGGCGCCGAAAACGACGAGCCATCGTCTCGCGCCCGTGGACAGGTACGCGTGGAGACCGAGAAGCGCGAGCGGCATCCACTGAGAAGAGAGGACATGAAGGTGCGCGAGCTGATCGGCGCGGTACGACGAGAATCCGAACGCGAGGCCCGCACATGCCCCCGCGAATGTCGATCCGGTGAGTCGCCGCCCCAGGAGGAACGCAAAGAATCCCGAGAGTGCATACGTGAGAAGAAAGCAAATGTTGTAGGCGGTGATGGGGCTGGCGCCCAATCGCTGCAGTGGTGTTGCGACGAGACTCAGGCCGACCAGGTGTTCGGAAAGCGCCAGCGCCCCAGGCATCGGCCACATGATCGGCGCGTTCCACCATGCGTCCGTGAAGGGCGTTACCTGAGCATTCCACCAGAGGACCCAGGTCACGAAGATTGGATCCCCCGGGTCGTTGGGAATTCGGGAGGTGATGGACCCCGCGACCGGCCACGTCCAGATGATCGCGAGCGCGCAGAATCCGAGGAACGCCCAGAAAGGCTCTAGGCTCTGGGCTCTTGGCTCTGGCAGGTCCGTGCTGCTTCGCACGTTACAAGCCTACCCTGAGCGTCGCCTCGCCGAACGCCGAACGCCGAACGCCGTTCCTACTGTCCTCGTCCCGCGCCCGTCCCGCGGCCGCCGACCGCGGGCTGGGGCTTCGGCAGCGGTTTGCGCGGCAGCGGCTGGTCGCGGTTCGCGGCAAAGTAGACGAAGGACGCGACAATCACGGCGTTCTTCCGCATGTCCTCCTCCTGGATCCGCTCGTACACGTCCATGTTCGAGTGGTGCGTGCGCGTGTTGTACTCCACCGCATCCTGGATGAACTGGAAGCCGGGCAGGCCCACGGCGTCGAATGCCTGGTGGTCGGTGCCGCCGGTGTTGCGAATGGTGAGCGCGTTCATGCCCAGGTTGTTGAACGGCTTCATCCAGGCCTCGAAAATCGGCGCGACGGCCTCGTTCCCCTGCAGGTAGACACCGCGAATCGCGCCCGTGCCGTTGTCGACGTTGAAGTAGCCCGCGAACTTCGCGTGCGCCGGCTTGACGGCCATCGTCGTGCGGTCGGCAAACATCTCGGTGACGTACTGGCGCGATCCGATGAGGCCCTGTTCTTCACCGCCCCACAGGCCGATCCGCACCGTGCGACGCAGCGGCAGCCCTGACTGCTTGAGAATCCGCATCGCCTCCATCATCACCGCCGATCCGGCCGCGTTGTCGGTCGCGCCGGTGCCGGTCTGCCACGAGTCGAAGTGCGCGCCGAGCATCACGACCTCGTCGGCCTTGTCCGTTCCCGCAATCTCGCCGACGACGTTGAAGGATGTCGGATCGTCGTAGAACGTGTTCTTGACTTCCATCTCGATCCGCACCGGCTGATCCTTCTGCAGCGTGCGCACGATCCGTCCGTAGTGCTCGATGGCGATCGTGACCGCCGGGACGGTCTCTGGCGCGCCCACTTCGCGCGAACCGCCGCCGCCGACGAATACGGTGCCGCCGGATCCCTGGAAAGAAGGCGCGACGATCGCGAGGACGCCCTCGTCTTTCAGGAACTGCGCCCGCGTCTGCGCGAAGCCGGGCACGCCGCCGCGGCCGCCGCCGAAGGCCCCGCGTCCGCCGCGGCCCGGGACGATCTCGCGCTCGAGATCCAGAAGCTGGTCCTGGGTGTAGCGCTGAGCCAGCGGTTCGAAGAGCGCCGGGACGTCGCGCATCGGTGTCGACAGAAGGACCTTCCCCTTCAGCTTGCCCTTCCATGTGGCGATGTCTTCCGGCGTGTCAATTGTTGCGAAGACCGCGTCACCCGAGACGAGACCGTTCGTGCTCGACGTCCACGCCTGCGCATACCCGATGACCGGCAGGCTTCCGCCAGGGGTCGTGGCCATCATGTAGAACTTGTCGTTCGCCCATCCGCGTCCGAACGGGCCAAACGGCTGCAGCTTGACGTTGACGAGTCCCCAGGAGGTCATCTCCTTGACCGCCCAGTCGCCCGCCTTGCGGAAACCAGGCGAGTTCGTGAGCCGGGGACCGTAGACGTCGGTCAGCCAGCTGATGATCTCCATCACGCGCGAGCGCTGGAATCCCTCGTCTTTGATTTTGTAGACCGCGTTCAGATCGACTCGTTCCGCCTGCTGCGCGGACAGAGGAACGAAGGTGACGGCCAACGCGAGCGCAGCGCCAGCCAGCAGCGCCCGCGGCCCGAGCGCGGCGCGGAGTCGCCGCGTGAGAGCGAGCGGGGGTGGGGCCCCGCGAGCTTTGAGCAAAGCCCGCTGCCGGATATGAAATCTCATCGCATCCTCCCAAAGGCATGGACGCCGTTGCACCATGCCGCCCCGACAAGCTTGCAAAGCGTCAGCATACGCGCTGAGCGCCGCCGATTTCCAGTTACAAAACCGAACGCCGCTCGACAGCCTCGTAAGTCAGTGTGCTCTCACCTGCACACGAAGAGCACCCTTGAGTGCTGCTGTTTCAACGACTTGCAGGCGATCCCAGAAATCGTGTGCGGTCTGGTCCGATGGTTGCACCGCGCATGCGCGGACCTCCATGACAACCGTACCTCTCTCAAACGAACGGCCCGAAGCTCCTCTTTTCTGCGATGGCCTCGGCGAGCGCGTCGTCGCCGCCGACGGTGCGACGGGCGAACTGCTGCAGATTCTGCGCATCCGGCCCGCGCTGACGGCGGTCCCGTCATTCGAGTTCGCGCTGCGTGAACGGGCGGCGCGGCTGGCCAACTTCCGGCACGCCTACTACGCGCGCGTGCGACGCATCGATCGTGTGCAGGTGCCCGGTCCGGGGCTGTCGATTGTGTCGGACCACGTCGAAGGCACGCGACTGTCCGACATCCTGCGCGTGGCCCACGAGCGCAACCTGCAGCTCGACATCAACGCCGCGCTCTGCCTGATTCGTCAGCTCGTTCCGGCGGTCGCGCTGCTGCACGAGAACGCGCGCGAGGTCGCGCATGGCTTGATTGCGCCCGAGCGGCTGGTGGTGACGCCGCACGCGCGCCTGGTGATCGTCGAGCACGTGCTTGCGGCCGCGGTCGAGCAGCTGCAGTTCAGCCGCGAGCGGCTCTGGCAGGAATTCCGCATCTCGATGCCGCCGAGCGCCGGCATGCCGCGCTTCGATCACCGCGCCGACGTCACCGGCATCGGGCTCGTCGCGCTCGCGCTCGTACTGGGCCGGCCGCTCCACCAGGCCGAGTTCCCCAACCATCTGCCGACGCTGCTCAACGAAGCGCGCGAGCGCACCGCGCTTGGCGAAGAGCAGCCTCTGTCGCAGCCGTTGCGCGACTGGCTGGCGCGCGCGCTGCAGCTCGACACGCGGCGAGCCTTTGCCTCGGCGCCCGAGGCGCTGAGCGCCCTCGAGGAAATCGTCGCCGACGACTCGATGTACGTCGCGGCACCGGTGGCGCTCGAGACGTTCCTGTCGCGGTACATCGCCGCGCTGCTCGAACTGCCGTCCGACATGTTTCCCGCGCCGCAGCCCGCGGCTTTCACGCCCGCGCAGGCGGCGACGCACCCTGCGACTTCCATCCCGTCGTCCGGCGTTTTTCAGCCGGCGGCTGCTCCGGCGGCCAGCAGCACGGCTGCCTTCGAGGCCCTGACGTCCTTGCCCGGCGCTCATGCCGTGCAGCCAACGCCAGCGCCGTCGTTCACCACTCCTGCCGCGTACACGCCTTCGCCGGCGCCTGCGGCCAGTCGTCAAGACACGTGGACCGACGCCCCTGCTCCGGCGGGTCCTGGGATGACGGCGCGCGACATCACCGAGCTGATTGCTGCCGCCGATCTGAAAGCGAACCCCGTACCGGCCGAGACGTCGCAGTCGCTGTTCAATCCGGATGCGCCGTTCAGCTTCACGCCGGAGGCGCCGTTCAGCGTCGACTCCGACGAGCCATTTCCCGCCACGGACGCGCCGTTCACCATGCCCGCGCCCGCTGCTCAGGCCGCGCCCGCGACGAAGGTCAAGGCCAGGCGCCCTCAGCTGAAGATTCCGAGGAAAGCCGTCCTTGCGGCGGCAGCGCTCATCATCCTCGGGGGCGGCGGAGTCTATGCCTCGCGCTATGTGATGGGCGGCGCGGCGGCGGCGCCAAAGACGGGCACCATCGTGCTGCAGTCGAACCCGCCGGGTGTGCCGGTGTTTGTCGACGGGATCGATCACGGCCAGACGCCCGCGAAATTCTCGGTGCCGGTTGGCCCGCACACTATCGAGCTCCGACGCGGCGTGCCCCGCGTGATCAACGTTACCGTGACGGCCGGCGCCGAGATTTCCCAGTATCTCGAATTCGCGAACACCCCGGAGACCGGCAGCCTGCGCGTCGAAACGCAGCCGGCCGGCGCCAAGGTCATCGTCGACGGCACCGACCGAGGTGCGGCTCCCGTGACCATCAACGACCTCCTGCCAGGCGACCACGAAGTCGTCTTGCAGACACCGGTTGCCTCGGCGCGTCACGTCGTGAGCGTCCAGGCAGGCGGCACCGCCTCGCTCGTGACGCCGGTGGCGTCGGCATCGACGGCGGCCGGGCCCGTCTCCGGCTGGCTGACGGTCAAGGCTCCGTTTGCGCTCGAAATTCGCGAAGAAGGCCGCATCGTCGGGACGACCGACGCCGACAAGCTGATGCTGGCGGCAGGACGGCACGACATCGAGCTGGTCAACGAAGCGCTGGGATACCGCGTGACACGGGTCGTGCAGGTGATGCCCGGCAAGGTCGAGCGCCTCTCGGTCGATCTGCCCAAGGGCATCGTCAACCTGAACGCAACGCCGTGGGCCGAGGTCTGGGTCGACGGCCAGCGCGTCGGCGAGACGCCGATCGGCAACCTGTCGATTCCGATCGGTCCGCACGAAGTCGTGTTCCGGCATCCGCAGTTCGGTGAGAAGCGCCACGCGATCTCGGTGACGATGTCGGCGCCGACGCGGGTCAGCGTGGATATGAAATAGCGAACGCGCCGGTTCAAGGTTCAGGGTTCAGGGTTCTGGCTACTTCGAAAGGGTTCTGGTGCTGACGTTTCTGACGGCTTTGACGATGGTGATGGTGACGGCGCTGGCGTTGGTGCTGGTGAACGCGGAACCGCAGGCGTCGCCGGTCCGGCACGCGCGGCGGGGCGTTCGGCCCGCGCGGCGGCGCGTTTGGCTTGGTATGACAAGGTAGTGGCCATGGCAGTCCTGACACGCACGTACTCAAACGCGCTGCACGTCCTCGGTCTCACCGTTGCGCTCACGGCGGGTCTCGTCGCCCCGGTGCTCGCGCAGGATGGCCCGCTGGCGGTGGCTCGCGACCTGTACGCTTCGGCGCGCTACGACGAAGCGCTGGCGATGTTGAATGGTGTCCGGCAGCAGGAGAGTAGCAATCCCATCAACCTCCGGTCGATCGAGCAGTACCCGCTCGCTGTGCCTGCTCGCGCTCGGACGCGGTGCGGAGGCCGAGGCGGCCATTGCCGTGGTCGTGGCCTCGGATCCGATGTATCAGCCGACGGAGACCGAAGCGTCGCCCCGCGTGCGTACCGCCTTCTCCGAAGTGCGTCAGCGACAGCTGCCCGACATCGCGCGCACCCGCTATGCCTCGGCGAAAGCCTCGTTCGACAAGAAGGACTATCCGTCCGCCGAACACCAGTTCCGCGAGCTGCTCCGCCTGATCGACGATCCCGACATGGGCGGACGACTCGGCGATTTGCGCATGCTGGTGACGGGCTTTGTCGACCTCAGCGCCGCCGCCGCGGCGCCGCCGCCCGAGCCGAGGCCCGAGCCCAGGCGCGAAGAGGTTGCGCCGCCGCCGCCCGCGACGGCCGTTCCCGACCGCAGAAGATCTACACCTCGGAGGACGAGGGCATTTCGCCTGCGACGCCGATTCGGCAGGAAGTACCGCGCGTCCCGGTGCAGGTCGCCAATCAGACCCGCGAGCGTGGCATCCTCGACGTGACGATCGACGAGCAGGGACGTGTGATTGCGGCAGTCATCCGTCTCGGCATGCATCCCCTCTACGACTCGCAGATTCTCGTCGCCGCCAGGGAGTGGCGGTATCAGCCGGCGACGCTCAACGGCCGGCCCGTGAAATTCCGAAAGATCATCCAGATCACCATCACCAAGCGCTGAACGGCTCAGGTGGACCCCCGGCCGACCAGGGCCGGGGGGGTACGCTACACTGCCCGGCGTACCGATGGACCGAGGATTTGCCCGGATCGCCCCGGCGGCTGTCGCGCTCGTGCTCACGGGGCTTCTGGCTCTGGCCTGCGGGCGTCAGCCTGACGCGCCCGTCCAGTCGCGCGTGCGTGCCGATATCATCCTGCCGGTCGAGACCCACACAATCGAGGCCGTGGTGCCCAGGCAGGCTACGCTCGAGACGATTCTTCGACAGCACGAGCTTTCGGCACCCCTCGTCCAGGCGGCAATCGAATCCTCGCGCGAGGTGTTCGACCCGCGCCATCTGAGGGCCAACCGGCCCTACCGCCTCGTCCTCTCCATCGACGGGTTCCTCAAAGAGTTCGAGTATCAGATCGACGCGGATCGCTTCCTCCGCATTGTCAATCGCGACCGATCCGCGCCGGACAAGCTGGACGCGCAGGTCCTTCTCTACGCGAAGGAAACGAGCGTCGTGACGATCCGCGGCCGGATCGACCGCGATCACTCCTCGCTCATCTCGGCCGTCGATGCGACCGGCGAACGTGTGCAGCTGGCCATCTCGCTGGCGGAGCTCTTCAGCGGCCAGATCGATTTCGAGAACGATCTTCAGCCCGGTGATGCGTTCGAGGTGCTGTTCGAGACCACGAAGTACCAGGGCGCGTTCGCCGGATACGGCGCCATCCTCGCCGCGCGTTTTACCAACGACGGCAAGGAGCACCAGGCCTATCGCTGGGTGCATCCGGGCACGCAGAAAGCCGGGTACTACGACGAGCAGGGGCGATCGCTCCGGCGATTCGTGCTGGCCTCACCGCTGCGATTCACGCCGCGCGTCACCTCAGGTTTTTCGCGCAGACGCCTGCACCCGGTCGACCGCACGGTCAGGGCGCACCTCGGCGTCGACTATGCGGCGCCGACGGGCACGCCGGTGGTGGCGGTCGCGAGCGGCGTAGTCGTCTCGGCGGGATGGGCGGGCGGGGGCGGACGACAGGTCCGCATCCGTCACGCGAGCGGCTTCGAGAGCTACTACCTGCACCTGTCGGCGTTTGCGAAGGGCATCGGCGCGGGCGCGCACGTGGATCAGGGCCAGCTCATTGGACGCGTCGGTTCAACCGGCACCGCCACCGGTCCGCACCTCGACTACCGCCTCAGAAGGAACGGCGTGTTCGTGGATCCGCGCCGTGAACACGCGCGCCAGCCGCCGGGCGAACCGATTCCCGCCGTGTACCCTGACGGACTTCGGCGCGGCCCGCGATGAAATGCTGCAGCAGTTTGCGACGTCGATCGCCGCAGAGCCGCCGCCGCCGTCGGACGCGCCCAGGGACAGGCCGTAGCGCGGTGCCGGCACCGGCTACGTCGACAGGCTAGAATTAGCCAATGGCCTCTCTCCATCCGTTCCGGGCTCTGCGCCCGGCACCCTCTGTTGCGGCGACGGTGTCCTCGGTTCCCTACGATGTGGTGAGCGTGGACGAAGCGCGGCAGCTCGCCGACGGCAACCCGCTCAGCTTTCTTCACGTGACGCGCTCCGAGATCGATCTGGCTCCAGGGACCGATCCCTATGCAGACAGTGTCTACGAGCTGGCCCGCGAGAACCTCGCGGCCCTGCGCACGAAGGCGCCGCTCATCGTCGAGGACGCACCCTCGCTGTACTTCTACCGTCTGCGCATGGGCGCGCATGAACAGACGGGCGTGGCCGGATGCTTTGCCGTCGACGAATACGAGCAGGACGTCATCAGGAAACACGAGCGGACGCGCCGCGACAAGGAAGACGATCGCACGCGGCACATCGTCGAGCTGCGGGCGCAGACGGGCGTGGTCTTCCTGACCTATCGCGCGACGGCGAAAGCGGACGCCGAAGCGGCGCGGGTGACGGCGGGGACGCCCCTGTACGATTTCACGACGCCCGACGGCGTGCAGCACGCGCTTTGGCGTGTGGCGTCGGCGGATACGCGCGCGGTCGTGGATGCCTTTGCGCGGATCCCTGCGCTCTACATTGCAGACGGCCACCATCGTGCGGCGAGTGCCGCCCGGGCGCGCGCGGCCCTGCAGACGCAGGTCGGTGGCGCCATTGCCGACGCCGAGACGTTCATCGCGGTGGCGTTCCCGCACAACCAGATGCAGATCCTGCCCTACAACCGGACGGTCAAGGATCTGGCTGGACGATCGCCGGAGGCGTTCCTCGGAGCACTGCGCCAGGCGTTCAGCGTGGCCGACGGCGCTGCTGCACCGCGTCGCAAGGGCGAGGTGTCGATGTACCTGGCAGGGCGCTGGTATGCCGTCGATCTCTCGGGCGCCAGGCCCGAAGACGGCTCCCGCGCGAGCGGTCTCGATGTCGCGCTGCTGCAGCGGCACGTCCTCGAGCAGCTGCTCGGCATCGGCGACATCAGGACCGACAAGCGTGTCGACTTCGTTGGCGGCGCTCGTGGCACCGATGGACTCGAGCGGGCTGTCGATTCAGGCTCAGCGGCCGTCGCGTTTTCGATGTACCCCGTCACGATCGACGATCTGATGGCGATCTCGGATGCCGGCGGGATCATGCCGCCTAAGTCGACCTGGTTCGAGCCGAAGTTGAGAGACGGGTTGCTGGTGCATCTGATCTAGCGAGGCTGCGCCTCAGACTATCGAGGCTCCGCCTCGCTAGGTCGCATTCTTGATAACGCCCCGCTGACGCGGGGACGGTCTTGACCCAGGAAACTTGACTCAAATGGACAAGTTCTGGAGGGTCAAGACCTCTAGCGGCGCGCGGCGCGCGGCTCGCGGTTGGCTGCTGGCGGCTCGCTTCTCGCGGCTCGCAGACACGCGCTAACCCGAACGCCACACTGAACCCGAACCACCGAGAGGCAACCGCGAGCCGCGAGCCGCCAGCAGCGAAGCACCATGAAAGTCCTCGTCGCCGACAACTTCGAAAAGAGCGGTCTCGACGGCCTGAGAGCCGCCGGATGCGACGTCGTCTATGCGCCGGACGCCAAGGACGATGTGCTGACCGAGACGGTGCGCTCGAGCGGCGCGGATGTGCTCGTGGTTCGCAGCACGAAGGTGACCTCCGCGATGCTCGACGCGGGTAGACTCTCCCTGATCGTCCGCGCCGGCGCAGGCTACAACACGATCGACGTGGCCGGTGCGTCGCGGCGCGGGATCTACGTCTCCAACTGCCCTGGAAAGAATGCGGTCGCGGTTGCCGAGCTGACCTTCGGGCTGATTCTGGCGCTCGACCGGCGCATTCCCGAGAACGTCGCGGAGCTGCGCGCCGGGAAGTGGAACAAGAAGACTTACTCGAAGGCGCGCGGCCTGCGCGGGCAGAGGCTCGGCGTGCTGGGCATCGGCAGCATCGCGCAGGAGGTCATCAGGCGCGCCGCAGCGTTTGGCCTCGATGTGATCGTCTGGAGCCGGCGCTTCGCCGGGCAGACGCGGCCGATGACCGACGATGAAGCGCGCACGCTCGGCCTCGAGAGCGAGGCGCGGCTGGTGCGGATCGAGCTTGCGGAGACACCCGAGGCTGTCGCCGCAGGCGCCGACATCCTCAGCGTCCACCTCGCGTTCGGACCGGACACGAAGGGCCTCGTCAGCCGTGACGTGCTCGGCCGGCTGAAACCGGGCGCGATGTTCATCAACACGGCGAGGGCCGAGATTGTCGACCAGCCCGCTCTCCTCGAGGCCGTGCGCGAGAAGGGCCTGCGCGTCGGGCTCGACGTGTTCGCCAACGAGCCCGCGACGGCCACCGGCGAATTCACCGACGATCTGGTGACGCTTCCGGGCGTCTACGGCACGCACCATATCGGGGCATCCACCGATCAGGCGCAGGAGGCCATCGCCGCCGAGACCGTTCGCATCGTACGCAGCTTCAAGGACACCGGAAGGGTGCCCAACGTCGTCAACCTCGCGTTACGGACCCCGGCGACGCACATGCTCGTCGTGCGCCATCGCGACCGCCCGGGCGTCCTCGCCCATGTCTTCGACCATCTGCGCGAAGCCAACCTGAACGTGCAGGAGACCGAGAACATCGTCTTCGCCGGCGCCGAGGCCGCGGTGGCCAGAATCAACTTGGACGGTGCTCCGGCGGCCTCGGTGTGCGACAAGATCAAGAGCGGGAACGCCGATGTGCTCGACCTGCAGGTGGTCACGCTCTAAACTAGAAGCGCCGTCATAAACGGAGACTCCTCGCGAAGGCCGCGACCAGCCTCCGCTAAAGCTACGGCGGTCCGCCGGAGCCTTGGCGAAGGCGGAGGCTCACGAGGCTCGCGAAGGCTTCACTGGTGAAAGTCTTCCTTCGCGAGCTTCGTGGTCTTCGGGATCGTCGTGATGGGTCGTCGACCGTGTTTATGAGATCGCCTGTAGAAAGGTCATTGACCCTCGCTTTTGTGAGCTGTTCATCAGTGCTGGTTGTTCAATCTGTTCCACATCATTCCAGGCCATCATCCATTCCCATGACGACTACGAACCGAATCTTCAACTTCTCAGCTGGTCCAGCCGTGCTCCCGCTCGAGGTTCTCGAAGAGGCGCAGCGCGATTTGATCGCCCTTCCCGGCGTCGGCATGTCGATCCTCGAGATCAGCCACCGCTCGAAGCCGTTCGACGAGGTCATCGAGGGCTGCGAGGCCGACCTGCGCGCGCTCGCCGGAATTCCGCCGAACTACCACGTGCTCTTCCTGCAGGGCGGCGCGAGCCTCCAGTTCTCGATGGTCCCGATGAACCTCCTGCCGCCCGGCGGGTCGGCCGACTACATCGTCACCGGCTCGTGGTCGGAGAAGGCCGTGAAGGAGGCCAAGCGGGTGGGCGGCGTGAAGATTGCCGCCTCGACTGCAGCAGAGAACTTCGTGCGCGTGCCGAAGCAGAGCGAGCTGACGCTCGACCCGGCCGCGGCGTACGTGCACTACACGACGAACAACACGATCTTCGGCACCGAGTGGCACTACGTTCCTGACGCCGGTCGCGTGCCGCTCGTCGCCGACACCTCGTCGGACATGTTCAGCCGGCCGATCGACGTCGGGAAGTTCGGGCTCATTTACGCCGGCGCGCAGAAGAACCTCGGGCCGTCGGGCCTGACGCTGGTGATCGTCCGCGACGATCTGGTGGCGCGCACGCCGGCGTCGCTCGCGACGATGTTGCAGTACGGCGTGCACGTCGAGAACAAGTCGATGTACAACACGCCGCCGGTGTTCGGCGTCTACATCATGCGGCTGGTGTTGAAGTGGCTCTTGAAAGAGGGTGGGCTTCCGGCAATCGACGCGCGCAACGCGCGCAAGGCGGACAAGCTGTACGCCGAGATCGATCGCACGGGCTACTACCGCGGCCACGCGCACAAGGACAGCCGCTCGCGCATGAACGTGACCTTCCGTCTGCCGAGCGAGGAGCTCGAGAAGAAGTTCGTGAAGGAGTCGACCGCCGCCGGCCTCGACGGCCTCAAGGGGCACCGCTCGGTCGGAGGGCTCCGCGCGTCAATCTACAACGCGTTCCCGGAGGCCGGTGTCGACGCCCTCGTGGCGTTCATGAAGGAATTCGAGCGGGTGAACGGGTAGGTGAGGGCTCAATGACCCAAAAGTGGCGGGTTCAAATCCCGCCCCCGCAACCAATTGAACCGGCACGAAGAGGTCAGCCCGTTTCCGGCGACCTTACCGGCAGGCGCTCCGCGGACAGCGGCGACGCGGCGGCGAGGATGGCCACGGCCGTGACCGCCGTCCGGAAGCCGAGGGGTGTCGTCACTGCCTCATCGCATCGGGAGAGAGATGACGGGTAGTCGAGTCGCGCCTCCGGTCACCCGGTTTCCATGCTGGTTATCCGCCGGAACGTGACGTTCCCGAGTTCGCTTGCCGTGGCTTCCGGGCAATCCTCGCCGTAGCTTGCGAGTGGCGGTAACAACCGTGTGCCCAGAGGGCGCGAACGGCCGTCGGCTTCATAGCATATTTCATAGCATGACAGCCGAGGATCTTCTGCGACGGGCTGGGGGCAGGGCGTTCGACTCGAGCCATCCGTCACTTCGGCGCTCTTGAAAGCGGACTGCGCCCTCAAACGACTCCGGAAAGGCCTCGATTTGCGGTGGGGGCCCGCGGCTTCGAGAGACGATCGGTACCGCCGCTAGAAACGGTCAGGCAGCATCTTCTTCCCCGGCCAGGCGGATCGGAACCTCAGCGCCGTCGGCGAAGCGTGCCGCAATCACGGGGTTATACTCAGCCTTCGATCGCCTGGAATCCGGCCGTCCAATGTCACTACAATCCGAGGCCGCTCCCGACGGCGCAGATCAACCTTGTGAAGATGGATTGGACCGGCAGTCGGGGATACTTGAATGGAGCTAGTCGTCATCTCCAAGGCCGTTGGCCGGGGCGGGCAAAACCTGGCACCCGATGTCGCGAAGATCGCGGCGGCACTCGTCGCCGTCGGCGCGGAGCGCGGCGGTATCTTCGCGCCACCGCTCAGCATCGATGGCCTCGCGCAGGCGATAAAACTGTTTCAGGATTTTCACAAGTTGCCGGCGCGCGACGGACGTGTCGACCCCGGCGGCGGCACCTTGAAGAAGATTAACGCCGTGTTGTTTCCAGGTCTCGTGCCGCCTCCACCGACTCCTCCGCAGGGCACGGGCAGACTCAAGGTCATCGACGCGGTCGCACACAGTCTCGCCACGGCGGTCAATAGATCCGTCAACACGCCGGTCGAGGCATCGTTGGTCAAGGATCTCCTGTTTGACTGGACGGTCGTCACAGGTGGCGGTCGCATCACCTACTTCGAGCTCGATGAAGCGGTCGTGCCACGATGGTTCGGCGTGCTCGTGCCCAACGGCACGACCAGGTTCAACAACGTGCACATTTTCTTTCATCCGACGCCGGCGCAGGCGGGCTTTGACGACCGCCAGTACCACAATCTCGATGCCTTCAAGGCGATCTGGCATTTCCTCACGGACGAAATGGCCGCGCAGTTTTGTGCCGCCGCCACCGGGCGCGTGCTGGTCATGCCGTTGATGACCAACGGCGCGGCAGGCACGTCTGGAATCTTTCCGCAGCGATGGGAATCGCTCGTCGCGAAAATGCTTGGCATGCTCAGCTCGGGAAATCTGACCGACTCGGCGGCGCCGATCGGCATCGACAACGCGGTCGTGTCGAGTTTCAGCGCCGGCATTGCCTATTCGCATGCCTTCATCAGCCGCGGAAAGCTCGGCTCGAAACTGAGAGGCATTATCGATTTCGACGGCGCATTTTCGAGCTTCAGCGGCCTCTCCGCCGGCCTGTCCGCCGGCATTAGTCCGGCAGTGCGGATGCAGCAGATGGTGGGTGTGAAACAGTCGCAGATTGCGGGTCTGGCGGCGAGACACTTCTTCCCGTTGCCGCCGACTCGCTTCAACAAGCTCTTGCTGGTTCCGGCGAAAGACGACCGGCAAGCGATGAACATGATTCACGGCCTCATTCCGCAGGTGACGATGTTCACGGCGGCGCGGCGCGCGGGATAGGAACGACGGCACACCGCCGTCGTGAGGGGGAGGGCTGACGAGGGGCCGAGAACGGGCGTGATGCTAACCGGGAGACGGCAGGCCAGGATTTCGTCGGCCAGCGCGGTCGCGGCCCCGATGGTCGACCTGTGGACCGCCTCGAATCCGTGTTGCCTCATTCAGTCGACCCAACTGGGCGACAGGTTCATGTCCCTCGGCCTGCCACTGGTCCGGCCCTCGGAGCAGCTTCACTGTTCGCCCAGGTGACTTCGACTTCCTCGGTTCGCGATGCCGCGGATGCAGGGCCTCCGCCATCCCGCGGGCATTACAGGTGATGCGAGTAAGCGGCATCAGTTCGTTCCCCCGGAATACGTTCTCGCCGATGTGCGTCGCGCACGGGGGAGGTGCGGAGGGAGGAGTCCGGAGAGCGGTCTATAGCGGCGGCGCAGCATTCCTCGTTGAGTGGAAGACCGTGACAATCCGTGTCCAATTCATAAGACGCCGCGATACCTCAGCTCGCACCGTATAATGGAATGAAGACGACATGACCCCAAAGAAGAACGTCGCCATCGAACCGGAACTGTTCGAACGCATAGCCGAGGAAGCGGCGGCTGAGGGGAAAACCGCCGACGATTTCGCGAACGAGGCGGCGCGGCGCTACATGGCCCGACGCTGGCTCGACCGCACCAGGCGCGAGGCAGAAGTTCGCCGCGGCAACATGACCGATGACCAGGTCGAGACCGTCGTCGAAAGGGCCGTGCAGGAATCCAGGGCGGAACAACGGCCGCGGTGAACCGAGTCGTCGCTGACAGCAACGTCTACATCAGCGCCATTGTGTTCGGCGGGAAGCCGATGATGCTCCTCGAAATGGCCGAGGAGGGGGAAGTCGACTTGTTCGTCTCCGAGCCCATCCTGCGCGAAGCCTTCCGAATCCTCCGCGACAAGTTTCAGCGCACTACCGAGCAACTCGAAGCTGACCGCGTGCATCTCGCCACGATCACAAGATCCGTGTCGCCGACCGAAACCTTGAACGTTGTGTCGCTTGACCCTGACGATGATCGCATCCTTGAATGCGCGGTCGCTGCCGGCGCCACGACCATCGTCACAGGCGATAAGCACCTGCTCGGGCTCGGCAGCTTCCGGGGCATCAAGATTCAGAGACCGGCTGAATTCTTGAGCGAAGGGCGAGACCGCGAATAAGTTGCCGGCTGCGACCCCACGCCGCCCCGCTCCACAGCTGCAAGTACCGGCGGTTGCGCGCCCCCGCAACCAACCGCGCGGGGCAGACAGCCGGCGTGTTTCGGTGTCTTCTCTGTTCGCCCTGATCTACACTTGCCCAGAGCGAACCCTCCCCAACAACGGGCGGGCGTCAAGATGCCCGGGACGACTTCGAATGACTTATTCGGCCAATACCCTTCCCCTAATCGACGAGCCGGTTCCCGGCGTTCCAGAGTCCGTTGCCGACGGGGCAGGGCCGTTCGCGGATCTCGTCAAGAATTTCAGAGAGTTCGGTCAGCCTTCGGCTGAGGCGTGGGAAGGTCCGATCCGTTATCTGATCAACGAATTCTGGACGGCGGGCCAGCGGCAGGCCCATTCAATTCACGAGGTCAGCTACCGGGCGTGCTTCAAGCCGCAGCTTCCCGAGTTCTTCATCACGCGTCTCACCAAACCCGGCGACGCCGTCTACGATCCATTCATGGGGCGCGGCACGACTCCCGTTCAGGCGGCGCTCATGGGCCGCCAGCCGATCGGCAATGACGTCAATCCGCTGAGCATCCTGTTCTGCCGACCCCGCATGGAGCCACCGGCGGTCCGGGAGGTCGCTCGCAGACTGGACCAGATCAAATGGGATGAAGGGGAGGGGGATGACTCCGAGCTTCTGGCTTTTTACAGCCCTCGCACCCTGCGTCACATCTGCGCGCTTCGCCGTTGGCTCATCGATCGAGCTCCGTTGGACCGCATCCCGGACCCCGTGGATGACTGGATCAGAATGGTGGCGATCAACCGACTGTCCGGCCATTCACCGGGCTTCTTCTCGGTCTACACCCTTCCGCCGAATCAAGCCGTGTCGGCTCAGTCACAGCGGAAGATCAATGAACGGAGGGAACAGACACCGCCTGACCGCGACGTCAAGAAGCTGATTCTGAGGAAGACATCTTCGTTGTTGAGCGACGGCGCGATGCCGTCTCACCCGCCCTCGCTGTTGATCACCGGGACGGCGCAGTCGACGCCTGCGATCCGCAGCGGGTCCGTTCAGTTGGTCGTGACATCCCCGCCATTTCTCGACATCGTGCAATACGCCGAAGACAACTGGCTCCGAAGCTGGTTCGCCGGTATCGACGTCGCGAACGTGGCGATTGCGCACCACCGAACCGAGTCAGCGTGGCAGAACATGGTTCGCGAGACGCTCAGCGAACTGGCGCGGGTGGTGATGCCCGGAGGGCATGTCGCCTTCGAGGTTGGCGAGGTTCGTAACGGCACGGTCCTTCTCGAGCGGCTGGTTTGGGAAGCAGCGGAGGGGCTTCCGTTTGACCGACTGTTCGTCATGGTGAACCAGCAGGCGTTCACCAAGACAGCGAACTGCTGGGGCGTCCGAAACAACGCGAAGGGGACCAACACGAACAGGATCGTGGTCCTGCGCCGACAGTGAAGCGTCACGCTCTGCCATCCGCGTTCTTCAACCTTCGGGTTCGTCGATACGAGAGAGGCATTCAAATGCGACGCTTCCCAGCGGCCGGCGTCGACGCCCTCGTGTGGGTCAAGAAGGAATTCGCGCGCCTGAACTGCTGAGGTCTCAGCCGCCGGGTTTCAGGCTCCGGCAGAAGGCCCTAAGCCGAGTTGTATGAGCCTGTTACGTGAGTACAGAAGTCTTACAAACGGCTCGGCTATCTCCTGCTATTGTGACGTGGCACCGAAACCCCAGCGAGCGGAAGAGCCCCGCTGATAAGGAGTCACGTTGACCACGCTAGAGCAGTCGGCCCGGACGCCCTATTCCCCCAGCACGCTGAACATCGTCACCGCGTCTTTCATGGTGGTGTTCCACATACTCGCCGTGGCGGCGCTCTTCTTCTTCAGCTGGACGAACCTGCTGGTGGCGCTCGTGCTGCACTGGCTGGCGGTCGGATTCGGGATCAGCCTGGGCTACCACCGCCTGCACACGCACCGCGGCTACAAGACGTCGAAGGCGTTCGAGTACTTCCTTGCCGTCTGCGGGACGCTGACGCTCGAGGGCGGCCCGATCTTCTGGGTCGCGACGCACCGGGTCCACCACAAGCACTCCGACCGCGAGGGCGATCCGCACACCCCGAACGACGGCGGGTTCTGGGCCCACATGGGGTGGATCCTCTTCGGCGATACCCATCACAACAACACCGAGCTGACGGCGCGATACGCGCCCGACCTCGGCGCTGATCCGTTCTACCGCTGGCTGAACAGCTATCACTACGTTCCCTTGACCGTTCTCGGCTTCGCCCTGCTCGCCATCGGTGGCTGGTCGATGGTGCTGTGGGGGATTTTCCTCAGGGTGGTCGTCGGCCTGCACGGGACGTGGCTCGTGAACTCGGCGACGCACATGTGGGGCAGCCGCCGGTTTGCGACGCGCGACGACTCGCGCAACAGCTGGTGGGTCGCGCTCATCACCTTTGGCGAGGGGTGGCACAACAACCACCACGCCCACCCCGTTTCCGCACGTCATGGCCTCGCGTGGTACGAGTTCGACATCAGCTGGATCACCCTCAAGGCGCTGAACGCGCTCGGCGTCGTCTGGGACGTGAAGGTCGCGAAGATCGCGACGCGACTCCCCGTCGAAGAGGCTGCGTAGCGGCCTCGCGCAATTCTGAATGCTGAATGCTGAATGCTGAATGCTGAAGTGAATTAAGAACAAAACAAGGGGGAAGCCATATTCGAAGTTGGCAATTGCCCACTTCGACCTTGTCTTCCCCCTTCGCACTTCCTCCTTCAATTCAGCACTCATCATTCAGCATTCAGCATTATTCTGTTCGCATGATCAGCGGCCGGCGTCGGTCGGTCATCTTCTTCACCGTCCTGGGCGTCTGCCTCGTGGCGCTGGCCGTCACGCTCAACATCAGCTGGGTCGTGCTCAACTGGGGGCGCGCACTGCTGCTCGTCCTTGGCATCGTCCTCTTCATCCCGATCATCGCCGGCATGGTGCTCAACACGATCTTCCTGGTGCGGGAGATTCGCCGGAACGAGCAGCACGATTCCTTCATCAACGCCGTGACTCACGAGCTCAAGACTCCGGTCGCGTCGATTCGGCTGTACCTGCAGACGCTTCAGAGCCGCGAGTTGGACGAAGAGAAGCGGCGCGAGTTCTACCGCATCATGCTGGAGGACAGCGACCGATTGCTGCAGACGATCGAGCAGGTGCTGCAGGCGGGGAGCTCGGGATCGCGCTGGCGCCGCATTTCGCGGACCCGCCTCGACCTGGGTCTTCTCTCGAAGGAATGCGTCGAGCTGGCGCGGACGCGGTTCCACCTCACGACCGACGCTCTGGCATACGAGCAGCGCGTGCCCGCCGGCGCGTGCCTGGTGATCGGCGATCCCGATGAGCTCAAGGCGGCGATCTGGAACCTCATCGACAACGCGATCAAGTACTCGGCCGGAGACGTGAAAGTGCGGGTGGTGCTCGAAGAAGTCGACGGCGCGCGGCTGGCCG
Source organism: uncultured Acidobacteriota bacterium (assembly GCA_963776315.1). Classification (GTDB taxonomy): domain Bacteria; phylum Acidobacteriota; class Vicinamibacteria; order Vicinamibacterales; family 2-12-FULL-66-21; genus DATBJJ01. The sequence continues at coordinate 351,885 of CAVZMJ010000009.1, read as the reverse complement.
TGAAGGTGAGCGATCACGGCGTGGGGATTTCACCGGTCGAGCTCAAGCGGATTTTCCGCAGGTTCTATCGCATCCCGGCGAGCGTGGCCATCCGCGCGAAGGGCAGCGGCCTCGGCCTCTTCATCGTGCGGTCTGTGGCCAGGAAGCACGGCGGTCGCGCGTTTGCCGAGAGTCAGGGCCAAGGGCACGGGAGCACCTTTACCTTGCTGCTGCCGAAAGCGACGGAAGCGTGAACGCGTCTCCCCAACGCGTCCTCATCGTCGAGGACGAGCTGCACCTGGCCGAGGGGCTCCGATTCAACCTCGAGGCCGAGGGCTTCGCGGCCGAGGTCGTGGACACCGGCGAGGCGGCGCTCGAGCGGCTGCTGGGCCGTCAGGACCGACGGTTCGACCTGGTGGTTCTGGACGTGATGCTGCCGGGCAAGGACGGATTCGCGGTCGTGTCCGAGTTGCGCGCGGCAAGACAGTTCGTGCCGGTCCTGATGCTGACTGCGCGCGGGCGTCCTGAAGACGTGCTGAACGGGTTTGCCGCGGGCGCCGACGACTACCTGCCCAAGCCGACCGAGCTCGCGATTCTGCTGGCCCGCGTCGGTGGCCTGTTGCGCCGGTCCCAGTGGCAGCGGCAGGCCACGGACCGGTACACGTTCGCCGGCCGGACAATCGACTTCGAGACCCTGGAGCTGCGCGTGGGCGAGCGCGCGTTTCCGCTGACGCTGATGGAAGCGAACCTTCTCCGCTACCTGATCGCGCACGCCGGCAGCGCCGTCTCACGCAAGGCCATGCTCGAAGAGGTGTGGGGCCTGCGCGAGGATACCGATACGCGAGCGATCGACAACTTCATCGTCCGCTTGAGGCGCTACATCGAGCAGGATCCATCCAAGCCGAAACACCTGCTCACCGTCAGAAGCGTCGGCTATCGATTCGTCGCCGAGCCGGATGCGAAAATCTCGTAACGCCGACCATTGTCACGACACGAGTCTATCGCGATGATCGCGACCAGCCTCCGCCCCGACTCCGCCCTTCGGGCTACGTCGAGGTCGCCGAAGCGCTTCGCGCGAAGGCGGATGAAGCTACGGCGGTCCGCCGAAGCCTTGGCGAAGGCGGAAGCTCAAAAGGATCGTCCTCAAGACCTCGCCCCGTAGTTGCCGCGCCGGCGCCTGCGGCGTCGGCGCCGGCGTAAGGGCGAGTCTGCGGCGGTTTCGGTGACCCCATCGGCCGCCTGAGACGGCTGGGTCACTGCCTGCGCCTTGAGCTCGCGCCAGTGCGACACGGCGTCGGGCCGGTCGCCGTGCACTTCGAGCCACGTGAGCGCTTCGTCGAGAATCGCGCGGTGCAGCAGCCCTCGCTGCGCGCGCACCGGCGCGTCGATGTCCAGCAGCTTCGGCTGGATGGCGATGATCTGCTGCAGGCGTTCGACATCGCGCCTGGCGATCGGGAGCATGCCGAGCTCCACCTTGCGCTCGAGCGGATCGGCGGAGAAGCGCTGGCGCCGAATCAGGCCCATCGGATGAAGCAGTGTTCCGGCCAGGATCGCGTTGGTGAGCGAATCGGGCGCCGAGGCGAACCGGTTGCGGTAGCGGTCCATCGCGGCAATCGACCGCCAGAGCGCGTCGGGCGCGGCGGCGAGCTCCGACGTGATCTCCTTCATCAGCCCGGTGGCGCGCAGCTGACGCATGGCCTCTTCGGCGTGGCCCGAGCGCAGAATCTTGTAGAACTCTTCCATCAGTCGCGCCGGCGCGCTCCGCGCGATCTCGTGCCGGTGAACCGTGATCGCGTCGAGAATGGGCTCGTCGATCGTGAACTGCAGCCGCGCCGCGAGCACGACTGCGCGCAGCATGCGCACCGGATCTTCGACGAACCGCACCGAGGGGTCGCCGATACAGCGAATCAGCCGCCGCTCGAGGTCGTCGAGCCCGCCGACGTAGTCGATGATCGCAAACGTGCCGATGTCGTAGAAAAGTGCGTTCACCGTGAAATCGCGGCGAAACGCATCCTCTTCGGGTGTGCCGTAGGTGTTGTCGCGATGGATGAGGCGCGTCCGCTCGGCGTGATGTGCCGCGCGGTTGCCGTCGGTCGACGTTCCCCGGACATCACCGGCGGATGATCCGTCGTCGGGCGGGATCGCCGCTTGCTCGATTTCCGGTGTCAGCTCGTGCGGCTCGACCAGCCGCCGAAACGTGGCGACCTCGATCGTCTTGGTCCCGAACTTGACGTGGGCCAGCCGAAACCGCCGTCCGATGATCCAGCAGTTGCGAAAGAGCTTCTTGACCTGGTGCGGATGGGCGGACGTGCCGATGTCGAAGTCCTTGGGCCGGCGACCGAGGAGCAGATCACGCACGCTGCCGCCCACCAGGTAGGCAACGTAGTTGTGCTCGTGGAGTTGATAGAGGACTTTGAGGGCACCGGAATCGATGTCTCTGCGCGATATCGTGTGCGCGGCCCGCGGTACGATGGTCGGCTCCACCATCGCCTCGGATTGTAGCACCATCGCTCGCCGGAAGCGATTAAGTGACTGAATATTATGGGGTTAGGGCAGGTCGCTCATGTGCTACCATCCCACCATGCGCCCGTATGTCGTCGCCTTCCTGCTGCTGGCGATTGCCGGGCCGGTCGTCGCGGCAGACCCGCTGGCCGAAGCTCGGCGCCTCTACAATGTCGGACAGTACGAGACGGCCGAGCGGCTCGCGCGCGAGGCGGCCGCGATTCCTTCCCGCACCGACGGCGCGCGCGTGGTCCTCGGTCGCATTCAGCTCGAGCGATTTCGCCAGTCCGCAGACCCGCGCGATCTGACCACGGCGCGCGAGTCGCTCCGGATGGTGGACACTGGCTCCCTCGACGCCTCCGAGCGCGTCGAGCTGACCATCGGTCTCGCCGAGGCGCTCTACTTCGAAGAACGGTATGGGGCGGCGGCCCAGCTTTTCGAATCCGTGCGACAGCGCTCGGCCCTGCTCGGTGCTGCCGCGCACGAGCGAGTGCTCGACTGGTGGGCGACCGCTGTCGATCGGCAGGCGCAAGCACGACAGGCGGAGGAGCGACCCGCGATCTACGGACGAGTTCTCGAGCGCATGACCGAGGAGATCGCGGAGTTTCCAGGGTCCACAGCCGCCGGCTACTGGCTGGCGGCAGCGGCCAGGGCCAGCGGCGACATCGAGCAGGCCTGGCACGCGGCGCTTGCCGGCTGGCTGCGCGCGACGCTCGCCGAGGATCGCGGCGCCGCTCTGCGGGCGGACCTCGACCGGCTCATGACGCAGGCCATCATCCCCGAACGCGTCGCCCGGCTGGTCCCCAAGGCCGATCCAAAGGAAGCCCAGGCCGCGATGACGGCCGAGTGGGAGGCCTTCAAGAAGATGTGGAGCGAATAGCTTCGTTACTTTGCCTCCTTATTTTGCCTCCTTCCAGTTCTCCCCGATCCCCACATCGACCTCGAGCGGCACATTCAGCGTGACCGCCTGCTCCATGAGCTCGCGGACGGCAGCCGCCGTTTCCTCGGCGGCGTCCTTCGGCGTTTCGAAGAGGAGCTCGTCGTGCACGGTCAGGATCATGCGGGCCCGTCCGCCGGCGACGCGGCCGAGCGCCGCGTGGACGTCGATCATCGCGCGCTTGAGGATGTCAGCTGCTGTCCCCTGGATGGGAAAGTTCACCGCCTTGCGCTCGGCCTCGCCGCGCATCTGAAAGTTGCGGGTGTTGACGTCCGGCACCAGCCGGCGCCGGCCGAACATCGTCTTGACGACGCCGGTGGCCCGTGCCTGCACCAGGATGTCGTCGAGGAACGCCCTGACCGCCGTGAAGCCGGCGAAATAGGCGTCGATGAACGCCTGAGCCTCCTGCCTGGATACGCCGATGTCCTTGGCGAGCGTGAACGCCTGCTTTCCGTAGAGCAGCGCGTAGTTGATGATCTTCGCGCGCCGGCGCAGCTCGTGGGCGTTGAGGCCGCTCGTGGCGCCGAACACCTTCAGTGCGGTGCGGTCGTGAATGTCTTCGCCGTTGCGGAACGCGTCGACGAGCGTCTGCTCCCCCGCGAGGTGGGCGAGGACGCGCAGCTCGATCTGCGAGTAGTCGGCCGAGATCAGGACGTGGCCGCGCTCCGCGACAAACGCACGCCGGATCTCACGTCCGATGTCGGTGCGAATGGGAATGTTCTGGAGGTTGGGATCGCTGCTGCTCAGGCGGCCGGTCGCCGCCACCGCCTGGTTGAAGCACGTATGCACACGGCCCGTCTCGGGATGGACGAGCGCCGGCAGCGCGTCGATGTAGGTTCCCTTGAGTTTCTGCAGGCTGCGCCACTCGAGGATGAGCCTCGGCAGCTCGTGCGTCAGCGCCAGCTCTTCGAGCACTTCGAACGCGGTTGATTGCGCCTTGGTCTTGGTCGTCCGTCGGATCGTTTCGGTGCGCATGCCGAGGCGGTCGAAGAGAATCTCCGACAACTTCTTGGGCGAGTTGATGTTGAACTCCTCCCCCGCGAGCTCGAAGATGTTCGCGGCGAGCCGCGACAGCTCCTGATCGACGTGCTCGGCCTGCGCCCCGAGCGCCGACGTGTCGATGCGCACGCCGGCGCGCTCGATCGCCACGAGCACGGGGATGAGCGGCTGCTCGAGCTCGTCGTACACCCGTTGCAGCTCGTCTTTCTTCAGGAGATCCTGCAACGGCGTCGACAGCTGCAGCGCGAGGTCGGCGCGCTCGCCGGCGTAGTCGAGCGCGCGGTCGACCGGGATGTCGGCGAACGAAACGGCCTTGGCGCCACGCCCGCAGACGTCTTCGTCGCGGAGCGCCTTGTAGCCGATGTGCTCGATTGCCAGATCCTCGAGCGGATGTGCGTAATTGGCCTCGAGCAGATAGCTCGCGATCATGACGTCGATGTCGAGGCCGCGCAGGGTGACGCCATGCTGCGCGAGCACGATCGCATCGAACTTGAGGTCGTGCCCGACCTTCCGGATCGCGTCATCTTCGAGCAGCGGCTTCACGAGCGCGAGGGCCGCGTCGCGATCGACGCCCGGCCGTTCGGCGCCGTCGGCGCCTTCTCCGAGCGACGAGAAGAGGCCTTCGTCCGGCCGGGGCCGCGCCATCGGCACATAGCGGGCATGGTGCGGACCCGTGGAAAACGACAGGCCGACAATCCCGGCGCGCATGGCGGCGGGGGAGTCGGCGAGAACGCGCAGGCCGAACCGCCCCACGCGCGTCAGCTCTCCGGCAAGCGCACGCAGTGCGTCGAGCGAATCGATGGTCGCGTAGTCCTTGCCGACCGTCTCGGCGGTCGGGGCGTACTCGAGGACGAGCGAGCGAAATCCGAGGCGCGTGAAGAGCTCAAAGCACCGTTCGCGCGACGCGCCTCGATACCGGACCGCGTCGGGGTCGAACGGGACCGGAACGTCGGTGCGGATCCGCGCCAGTTCGCGGCTCTGCCGCGCGTCGTCGGCGTGGTTCAGCAGGCCTTCCCGGTATCGCTTGTGGCTGACCTCGGACGCATGCGCCAGTAGCGCTTCGAGCGACCCGTAGGTCGCAATCAGATCGCTTGCGCCCTTCTCACCGATCCCGGGGACGCCCTTGATGTTGTCGATCGAGTCGCCCATCAGCGCGACCATGTCGACGACCTGGGCCGGCGTGACTCCGAACTTCTCCTTCACCGCCTCGGCGTCGAACCAGGTGCCGTCGTCTTTCGGGTTGTACACCTTGATGCCGTCGTGAACCAGCTGAAAGAAGTCCTTGTCGCCGGTGACGATGGCGACCTCGAAGCCGGCTTCGACGGCGCGTTCGGCGAGCGTGCCGATCACGTCGTCGGCTTCGAAGCGCGCGAAGGTCAGGATAGGAACACCGAGAGCCTCGCACGCTTCGTGGACCCACGGAATCTGCTCGGCGAGATCCGGCGGCATCGGGGCGCGGTTGGCCTTGTAGTCCGTCGCCATCTCGGACCGGAACGTCGGACCGGCCAGGTCGAACGAGGCGGCGATGTACTGGGGCGCATGATCGGCGATGAGCTTGCGCAGCATCGTCACGAAGATGTAGACCGCGTGGGTCGATTTGCCAGCGGGTCCGGTCAGGCCCCCACCGCGCATCGCGTGATACGCGCGATACATCTGCGAGCTGCCGTCGATCAGAAAAACGCGCGCAGGCGTGGACATCGGATCGGGGACGGGCGGGAAAAGCCGCGAGAAAAACGAGTATATCATTCGAGGAATGTCGTCGGCTCCGGCCAGAAGCCTGGTGTCCCCGGTCACGCTGCAGGGCGTGGCAGTCGTCCTCTTCGCGCTGGTGCTGTCGGCCGCCGCCGCTGCCTGTGGTGGTGGTGGGCTCTTCGGGAAAGTCTACGAGTACGAGGAGGACGTCTACCTCTCGCTCGACGGTTCAGCGGAGCTGATCATCACCGCGTCGATTCCGGCCCTCGTGACGCTGCGCGGGCTCGATCTTCCGCTGGACCCCGCCGCGCGCCTCGATCGCGAGATGATTCGCGCCGCGTATCTGTCTCCGCTCGCCGAGGTCACGCGCGTCAGTCAGTGGCGTCGTCGGGGGCGCCGCTTCGTGCAGGTGCGCCTTCGGGTTCCAGATATCCGCAAGGTGACCGGCGCCCCTCCCTTCTCGTGGTCGACCTACGAGCTGGCCCAGACGGACGGGTTGGTCGTCTATCGACAGCACATCGCCGGATCCGCCATGCGGCCGGGTACGCTGAAGAACGTCGGCTGGACCGGCGGCGAGCTCGTCGCCTTTCGTCTCCACTTGCCGAGCCGCATCACGTATCACAACGCCCGCGACCTCGAGACCAACGAGACGAGCGACGTCGCGCGCGGGAACATCCTGGCGTGGGAACAGCACCTGACCGATCGTCTCGACGGACGGCCCATCTCCATCGAGGTGAAGATGGACCGTCAGTCGATTCTGCACCGCACGCTGTGGCTCTTTGCCGGCGCCTTCGCTGCCGCGGTCCTGCTCATCGTCGTGCTCATCTGGCTGACGATGCGCAAGGGCGCGAGGGAAGAAGAGCCGGTGTAGCCAGTCAATTGCTGCGCATCTCCGCGTCGGTGCGCAGGTCGTTCGTTACCGAGAACTCGCCGAAGCCGGTCGCGAGCGACCGCGCGAGCGTTCGATCGACATTGCTGTTCACCACGCCCGTCAGCGTCACGTGTCCGCCTTCCACGATGATGTGGATGGGCGGGTTGGCCATGGCGCCGTACTGCCAGAACGCCGAGTTGCCGTAGATGGCGCGGGCGATCCGGCGGCGGAGCTGATCGTCGTAAATCGACACCGGAAGAACGTCGATGCGGTTGAGCACCTCTCGAACCCCTGAAATCTTTCCGGCCTGCATGGCGATATCGTTTTTCTTGAACGGCATCGTGACCTTGCCGGTCAGGGTCACGACACCGTTGTCGACCGTGCCGCTGACGTAGTCGAAGATCGTGAGCTGCGGATAGCGCTCAATCTGATGGGAGATCTCGAGAGCGATGCCCAGGTCCCGCGAGTCCTGGGCCGCGGCGCCTGCCGGGGTCCCCGACCAGATCAGCATCGCCAGAATCACCGTGCCGAACCACTTGCCCTTCATTGCAATCCGATCCTTTCGCGTCGCCGCATCACCTGCACACGGGAGAGGCAAAGCCGGTGCCAGCAGGATCAGCCGACAAACGTAGGACGCGCAGGCCGGAATCACCCAAAAGGGGACAGTGAGCGGGGACAGTCGGTCCGTTCGAGTCGCCAGTCGCGCCCGGGACCGACGACTCAGACTGGCGACTCCGACTGCCGACTGAGACTGACGACTGTGATCCCAGACTCCCGATCGCCGACTGCCGACGAGTCTAAAGCAGCGATATCGTCGCCACTCCAGCCACGATCATGAGCAGCTGCCGAAAGGGTCCGCCCCCGATGCCGCCGCGATGCAGGTCGGGGATGAGGTCGGCCATTGCGACGTAGAGGAAATTGCCCGCCGCGAACGACAGGACATACGGAAGCACGTTGGGAATCGACTGCGACGCGAACAGCATCGCGATCGCGCCGAGGATGCCGCCGAGACCCGACAGCAGGTTCAGCGTGAACGCGCGGAGCTTCGAGAATCCCGCGCGCAGGAGGATGGCGACGTCCCCGACTTCCTGCGGAATCTCGTGCGCAGCGACCGCGAGGGCCGTCGTGATGCCGAGCGGCACCGAGGTGATCACGGCCGCCGCGATCACCGCGCCGTCGACGAAGGTGTGGAAAGCGTCACCAACGATGACGAGCGACGCGGCGCTGCTCGTGTGGACTTCGCACTCGTGGGTGTCGTGGCAGTGCCTCCACAACACCAGCTTCTCGAGCAGAAAGAACGCCAGAACGCCGACGAGGAGCGTCCCGAGCGCATGCGTCGGTGGGATGTGCTCGAGCGCCTCTGGCAGGAGCGCCAGCAGCGCGACACCGAGCAACGTGCCTACCGCGTAGCTGATCAGCCACGGAACGAGCTTGACGCGCAAGTGATCGCCGAGCAGCAGAAACGTCGAGGCCGTCAGCAGGCCGCCGAGGCTGCCGAGCACGCTCAGCCCCACGGCGGTCGCGTAGGTTTGCACCGCCCGATGATACTTCAGTCGTCAGAGCGCCCGCGGCTCCAGTCAGTCGTGTCGTCGGGTCAGACAGCCCCTTCGACAGGCTCAGGGCAGAGCGACGTATCCCTTTCGCGCGCGAACGAGATCGTGACCGTCCCGCAGCTCGACGCGGATCGTGTGCCACTGGCCGTCCTTGCGCCCCTGCGACGAGTAGCCGAGGTAGTACTGCCTGCTCAGTTCGTCGGCGATGCCGCTCGTCGCCGGATCGACGTCGCGCGCGTAGCGCACGATCTCCGTCCGCCCGCCGCTCTCGTCGGTGATGTCACGGAGCGCAGAGACGTTCAGACGGTCGTCGACGCGGCCGCGGGACGAGTTGCTCCCCGGCGGCGGCATTGGCGGATACCGAGGAGGCTGCGACGGCGGAGCCGTCCGCCCGGGAATTGGAAACGGCAGTGGTATCGGCCTCCGTGGTCCCTGCGGCGGAGGGTACGACGGCGTCGACGGCGGACCACCCCATGTGGACGAGCCCACTCCCTGCGTGTCGATCCCAATCGCGTACACCAGTACTTCAGTCGACCGGATCATCGTCTTGATCTCTCGGACCGTGGTCCGGCTGTTCGTGTCGTTTCCGTCCGAGATGACGACGATGGCCTTCTTCCGGTGGCGTCCCGTCTGCGCGAGCGGCACGGCCGCCGCCACCGCGTCGTACAGCGACGTGGCCCCACGAGGCCGAATGCGCGCGAGTCCAGTCGCTATCCGCTCCCGGTCCGTCGTCCACCCCTCGAGGAGCTCGGGCTGATTGTCGAAACGGTACAGGAACACTTCATCGTCTCGATCGAGCAGCTGGAAGAGGAAGCGATTGAGCGACTGGCGGGCCGACACCCATTTCTCGCCCTCCATGCTGCCGCTCGTGTCGACGACGAGGCCAAGGCTGACCGGCACGCGCTCGTTGCTGAAGTGCGTGATCTGCTGTTCCTGTCCGTCCTCGAAGAGCCGGAAGTCCTCTTTGCGAAGACCGGAGACGAATCGTCCGTTTACGTCGGTGACGGTCGCCGTGACGTTGATGAGCTCGACGCCCGTCCGGAAGCGGAAGACCTGAGGATCCTGAGTCGTCTGTCCTGTCGGCGTCGCGACGAATGCCCCAAGCGCCGAGAAGAGCGCCGAGATTGTGAGCAGGCTGTTCCGCCTCATGACGTCCCCCGGGGCCTGGGAGAGACTCCTTCGCCCTCGCTCGCCATCGTCGCGGCCGTCCGTCGGTCGATATGGCCGATCACGTGCCCATCCTCGCTGCGGAACCCCACGCGATATCGCGCGACCGTGCTCGTCACGGGCACGTTGATGACAAACCCCGACTCGTCGCCGGGACGAAGTACGGTGAAGTCGAGTGCCGCGCCTCCGCTCGCCAGAAACGTTCCGTCCGCGCCAAAGAGGAGCGCCGTCGCTTTGACATTCGAGAGCACGGCGCCGTCGCGCGGGTTTTGCACGAGACCGGTGATCGTGAGCGCGTCGGTTCCCTGCGTCTGCTTGAGCGACAACAACTCGAGGAGCCCCGCTGTCTGGGCCGATGCCGCCCGCGTATTCGCACGACCTGAAGAGTCTGTCGGCGTCGATCCCGAGCGCAGGGCGCTCGCGGCGAGGGTCACGATCGCCGCGATGCCCACGGCTGCGACCAGCCGGCGCGGCCACGCCGAACGCGGCTCGGCACGGACAAAGAGATCCACAACGGCGGGGACGTCGGCCCGGTGAGTCAGCTCGAAGTCGTCTGCCGGATCGAGGACCTCCGCTCGATTCGCGGTGTCGGCCATCTCTCTCAAGACCGCGACTCGCGCGTCGGATCGCCGGCGTTCGTTTCTCACCAACCTGGCGAGGATCACGCCGAGAGCGATCGTCATGGCCAGAGAGACGAGCGTAATGACGATGAGTACCGACTCCATGCCTTTCAATCCTTCCATTTCTATCCTTGCCGTTTCTAACCTCTCCCTCTGACTTCCGCCAACCGGCTTCCGCTCACCTCAGCCTGAACTCGACGGCGACCTCGACGAGCACGTCGACCGGAACCCCGAATCGACGGGCCGGCGAGAACCGCCACTGCCGGACCGCTTCCACCGCGCGCTGATCGAGTCCCGCTCCCAGACCCTGCACGACGCGAACCGAACCGACGCGACCGTCGCTCTTGACTACGATCTCGAGTACCACGTCGCCCGCGAGGCTCCGCCGCCGCGCATCGTCGGTGTAGTCGGGTTTCACTTCCTGCAGAATGGTCGGCGCCGTGATGCCGGTGCCTGGCCGATACGGACCCCCGCCCGTCCCGCCTCCGGCGCCCTCGCCGATGCCCGGACCTGTTCCTTCACCGAGGCCTGTTCCGCCACCGCTGCCGGACCCTCCGCCGGCGCCAGGTCCCTGGGTACTGGCGGCCGGTGCTGCTGTCACAACGCCAGCCTGCTCCGTGCGATCGGCCGGTGCACTCACAACGGGCGCGACGACTGGAGGAATCGGATCGGGCTTGGCGACGGGCGGGGGTGGTTCGACGGGCCGCTCTACCGGGCGAACCTGTGCCGCTGGCCTGGGCGGCCTGGGCGGTTCGGGAACGGGTCGCCTGACGGCCCGTTCAACCGGCACCGGACTCTTGAGTGCGCTAGTCCCCTTGAGCTTCGCCGGCCGTGCCGGGGTCGGCTGACGGAGGCCTCCACCGCCGCCCCCACCACCCGGCCCCGGTTTCACCAGGAAGACCAGCCGAGCTGTTGGTCCAGGCTGGGGGTCGACCCGGGCCTGACTGGTCATCCCGAATGCCGTCAACAACATCACGCCAAACGCCGCGTGCAGAACACCCGAGGCCGTCAGCGGCACTCCCCGGCGCCGGCCGGTCTCTTTCAAGGGGCTGAACAGCGGGCGTGCCGGCGCCGGACCGGGTTGCTGCCCTCGAAGGATGCGTACCGCACGAACGGCTTCCGAAGTGGCAGTCAACCCATCTTCGCGCGACGAGATGAGTCCTGACGCCAACAGCGCGTCGGCGTCGCCGATCGAGGCTCCAGCCGCGCGAGCGATTTCGCGCACCGTGAAGACGTCGTAGACGATCGGGTTGCGGCTGGCCATGGCGGTACCTGGGAACTGGGGGCAAAAAACTTGCCGTTGACTGTGTGAATCGAGAGGCCGGTCCTCCTTGGTTTTTCGGCCTCTCGCCGCATGACCTGTTGGGAGACGGCCCGGATTGTGCTCATTGTGGGACAGCGGTTGAGGACATGTGGGGGGCAAAGATCAGGACCGGGGATCGGAGAGCAGGGGGCTGGGATCAGGGATGAGACAGGTGCGTTCAGGCTCTTCCTGATCCCAGGTCTCTGATCCCCCGATCCCTAATCCCTTCCGAGCCCCGAGCCCCGAGCCCCCTACCTCGGGCTTCCTTCGCTATGCTATGCACCTATGACTCAACAGGTGATTGTGACGGGGGCCTCGAGCGGGATTGGGCGAGCTACAGCTCTGCGGTTCGCTCGATCGGGAGCGTCGGTGCTGGCGGTTGGCCGCGATGAGACGGCTCTGACCGAGGTGGCATCGGCAATCGAAGCACAGGGTGGGCATGGGGCGATCTTCAAGGCCGATGTGACCGATGCCGCCGCGCCCGACCGGATTGTGGCCGAAGTGCTGGCACGGTTTGGAGGATTGACGACACTCGTCAATGCCGCCGGGATAATCGGGTCGGGGACGGTGGAGTCCACAACGGACGCCGCGTGGGACACGATGATGGACATCAACGCGAGGGCGCCGTTCCGGCTGATGCGGGCGGCGGTGCCGGCGCTGACGGCCACCTCGGTCAAACGGGACGCTGGCGCGTCGCCTGGGGGCACCATCGTCAACGTCTCGAGCGTCACCGGTCTCCGGGCGTTTCCCGGCGTGCTGGCCTACTGCGTGAGCAAGGCCGCCATCGATCAGCTGACGCGATGTGTAGCCCTGGAGCTGGCGCCCAAGGGGGTCCGCGTCAACGCCGTCAATCCCGGAGTGGTCGTGTCGAATCTCCACCGGCGCGGCGGGATGGACGAGGAGAGCTACGCGAAGTTCCTCGCCCGCTCGCGGGAAACGCACCCGCTGGGGCGTCCGGGCGAGGCCGACGAAATCGCCGACCTGATCTTCTTCCTGGCGTCCGACGCGTCCGGTTGGATCACCGGCGAGACAATTTCAATCGACGGCGGCCGCCACCTGACCTGTGCGCGCTAGGAGTCGGGAATCGGCAGTCGGGGGTCGGGAGTCGCAGTCAGCAGTCTCACACGTTCAGCTGTTCTTTTTGACTGCCTCGACGAATCGCAGCCCATCTCGTTCGGCAAGCGTCCGGACGGCGAAGAAGCCCTGATCCTTGAGGATGTCGATCGTCACCGTCGCGCTTTCTGCAGGGACGGTTGACCGTCCTCTCAACATCGCCGTCACGCCGCCGCGCGCGAGCGTGTCGATGACCATGCAGCGCCCGCCCGCGCGCAGCAGCCTCCACGCTTCCTGGACGACCGGCGCACGCGACTGGCCGTCGCGGGTGACGACGTCGCGGAGTACGACGAGGTCGAACGACTCACCTTCGAGCGGGACTGCATAGGGCGCCGCAGACGATGTTTCGACGAGCGCGCCTTCCTTGAGCGCGATCCGGCCGGCCTGGGCGGCGACGTCGGGCGATTCGTCGACCGCGCAGGTGCGACCCGACAAGCCGGCCTTGGCAGCCAGTGCCGCAATCAGCCCTGGGTCGCCGCACCCGACGACGAGAATCCGATCGCCAAGCTTGGCGCCGGTCATGCTGACGGCGAGCGGGTCGAGTACCTGTGGGTCTGAACCACTTGCTGAACATGCGATGTTCCTCGCGCGAGGACTGGCCCGAGCGGCGAAGGCCTGCTCGAGAACTTGATGATATAGTTCCAGATCGTGAAAAATTCGCCAAAAATCGCAGAACCTGCAGGGAAACTGGGCATTCTCCTCGTCGGGATGGGAGCCGTCAGCACGACGACCATCGCCGGCGTGCTCGCTATCCGCCGTGGTCTGGCCAAGCCGATCGGCTCGCTGACGCAGATGGGAACGGTTCGTCTCGGCAAGCGCACGGAAGGCCGCTCGCCGCTCATCAAGGACTTCGTTCCGCTCGCCTCGCTCGATGACGTGGTCTTCGGCGGCTGGGACATTTTCGGCGACAACGCCTACGAGGCCGCCAAGACGGCGGGAGTCCTGGAGCCGGCGCTCCTCGACCAGGTTCGTTCCGAGCTCGAGCAGATTCGCCCGATGTCAGCCGTGTTCGACCGTCAGTACGTCAAGCGCCTCGACGGCCCCAATGTGAAGAAGGGCGGCAACAAACGTGAGATGGCCGATCAACTGCGCGAAGACATGCGCCGGTTCAAAGAAGAGCACGGCCTCGAACGACTCGTGATGGTCTGGTGCGGCAGCACAGAGGTCTACCTCACCGAGAGTCCCGTCCACGCCAGCGTGGCGGCGTTCGAGAAGGGCCTCGAGGCGAGCGACCCCGCGATTCCCTCGAGCATGATCTACGCCTACGCGGCAATCAGGGAAGGCATCCCCTACGCCAATGCGGCGCCAAATCTCAGCGCCGACGTGCCGGCGCTCCTGGAGCTCGCTGCCAGGAGCGGGTCACCAGTCGCCGGCAAGGACCTGAAGACCGGGCAGACGTGGATGAAGACCGTTGTCGCGCCGGGGCTCAAGGCGAGGCTCCTTGGCGTCGAGGGTTGGTACTCGACCAATATCCTGGGCAACCGCGACGGCGAGGTCCTCGACGATCCCGAGTCGTTCAAGACCAAGGAAGAGAGCAAGAAATCGGTCCTGGACTACATCCTTCAGCCGAATCTTTATCCGGATCTCTACGCGAAGCTTTGCCACGTCGTCCGGATCAATTACTATCCTCCCCGCGGGGACAACAAAGAGGGTTGGGACAACATCGACCTGTTCGGATGGCTCGGCTATCCGATGCAGCTCAAGATCAACTTTCTGTGCCGCGATAGCATTCTGGCTGCGCCCATCGTGCTGGACGTGGCGCTCTTCCTGGATCTAGCAAAACGAACAGGGATGAGCGGGATTCAGGAGTGGCTGTCGTTCTATTTCAAGAGCCCGATGGCCGCGCCGGGGCTGTACCCTGAGCACGATCTGTTCATTCAGCTCATGAAGCTGAAGAACACCCTTCGGTATCTGCGCGGCGAGGAGCTCATCACGCACCTCGGCCGGGAGTACTACGACTGAGAGACGAGTACTACGACTGAGAGAAGCGACGGCGCGAAGCGCCGGAGCCACGTGAGCGGAGCGGGGCATTGGGGCCCCCGCGAGCGCCCGCCTACGCGCCGCAGGCGCTCCGGCGAGGCCTCGACTTAGCTTTAGCGGAGTCGGAAGCGTGTAAGGGGGTCCGGGGGACGAAGTCCACCGGGAATACATGATGTCCAGCAGGATGCAGCCGGCGCTCTGGGGTGGATTGTCCATCGGTGTGCTCTCCGCACTGCCGCTGGTGGGTGCCGGGAATTGCTGCTGCTGTCTGTGGGTCCTTGTCGGGGGTGTCCTGGCCGCCTATCTGCGCCAGCAGAACAGTCCCTATCAGATCGACGCGGCTGAAGGTGCGATCGTCGGTCTCCTGGCCGGCGCCATCGGCGGCGTCGTGTACACGATCCTCTCGATTCCGTTCCAGATGATGACCGGACCGATGCAGCAGGCCTGGATGGACCGTGTCCTCTCGAGCAACCCGGATGTCACCCCGGAGATGCGTGACATGGTTGAGCGCCTGACGACCGGCTCCGGAGTCCGGCTCGTCGGCGCCATCGTTTCGGTCGTGGTGTTCTCGGTCTTCGGCACGCTTGGTGGGCTTATCGGTGTCGCCGTGTTCAAGAAAAACCTGCCTCCGCCGCCGCCGCCCGGAACGATCGACATCACGCCGTCGCCGATCGTCCCTCCGCCACCGCCCCCGCCGCCACCGGCGGCGGTCGACGTTTAGTTTAGCGGCCTACAGCTTTTCCTGTGCCGACCCGAAATTTCCTTCAGTAAAGTGTGCAGGCGGGGAGCGGCCGGGAGGTCCGGTGATTCCGGGCTGCCCGAGCTGTTCAATTCAGCGAAATCCGCGAGATCCGCGTCCCGTTGACCCGTGATCCGCCTGATCCGCGATCTTGTTCGTCCCGGTCGCAGCGGCCGTTGATCGACGCAGCCATGTACGAATCTTTCTATGGTTTTCGCGAGAAGCCCTTCAGCCTGACGCCGGATCCACGCTTCTTCTACCGGAGCCAGTGTCACACCAACGCGCTCGAGCTGGTGCAGCACGGCGGCCGGAGCGCCCGGGGTCTGACGGTGGTGACGGGGACCAGCGGGACGGGCAAGACGACGACCTGCCGGACGATTCTCGAGTCACTCGACCGCAGGACGTTCACCTCGCTCGTGCTCAATCCTTACGTCTCGGATGAGGACCTGCTGAGGCTCATCCTGCAGGACTTCGGAGTGATCTCGCGCGAGGAAATCCGGCGCGGACTGTTGACCGGCGTGCGTACGGGCGAGCTGCTGCGCACGCTCGAAGAGTTCCTGAAGTCGCTGACCGCACTCGGCGCCCGGGCGCTTCTGATCATCGACGAGGCCCAGAAGCTGCCCGTACACGTCCTGGAACAGGTGAAGCGGCTGACCCGGCTGGTGGAGGACTTCCCTCTGCAGGTGGTCCTCGTCGGGCAATTGGGCCTGACCGACAGCCTCCGCGCGCCTGACCTCCGTCCACTGGCCGAACGCGTGACGATCCGCTACCGGCTCCGACCGCTGACCACTGGCGAGACCGCTGCCTACGTCACGCACCGCCTGACCGTGGCAGGAGGCGAGTCGTCCGTCACGTTCGCGCCGAAGGCCTTGCACCGCGTGCACCGGGCAACAGGCGGCAATCCCCGTCTCATCAACCTCGTGTGTGACCGTGCCCTTCTTGCCGCGTTTTCAGTTCACGAGACCCGAATCGAGCCCGCCATCGTCGATCGGGCGGCGAGCATCCTGCGTTTGGAGCCGACGGGAAGGAAGACCGACTCGGTCCTCGGCTGGATGCGCCGTCGCGTGGCTGCGCTGTGACCGGCGGGGACACTCAATCGGGACACTCAAGGTTGAATGTCCCCGGACCGTGAAGGACGCGTCGCTCTGTTCCGATCCTGGACACGAGGTAGCCATTTTCCACAGAACCAGGCCTGTCGCCTGGTGAGACGCTTCGTTTTCTGCAATGTTGGTATGGTTCTCGCGCCGTTGACTGTCCCCCGTGACTGTCACGGTTGAGTGTCCCGATTGAGTGTCCCCGGCCCCGGTGATAGATCTGTAGTCTCTATGTCCGAGATTGACGCGCTCCTGAACGAAGACCGCAGTTTCGCGCCCTCTCCCGAGTGGCGACGTTCGGCCACGATGGCCGATCCGACGGTCTACGACCGCGCCGCGGCGGACCTCGAGGGATTCTGGGCGGGCTTTGCCAGCGAGCTTGAGTGGATGCGGCCCTGGGACTCGATCCTCGAGTGGCACGCGCCTCACGCGAAGTGGTTTGGCGGCGGGCGGCTCAACGTCAGCGCCAACTGCCTCGACCGCCACGTCCGCACCGCGCGGCGCAACAAGGCGGCGTTCATCTGGGAAGGAGAACCAGGCGACCGCCGCACGCTGACCTACTGGGACCTCTACCGCCAGGTCTGCGCCTTTGCCAACGTCCTCAAGTCGTTTGGCGTGAAACGCGGCGACCGCGTGGCGCTCTACCTGCCGCTCATCCCGGAGCTGGCCATTTCGATGCTCGCCTGCGCGCGAATCGGCGCGATCCACAGCGTCGTGTTCGGCGGCTTCAGCTCCGAATCGCTTCGCGACCGCATCAACGATTCCGAGTGTGTCCTCCTCGTGACGGCCGACGGCGGATATCGGCGCGGCCAGATCGTGCCGCTCAAGCAGATGGCCGACGAAGCGCTGCGTGACACCCCGTCGATCAAGAACGTCGTGGTCGTGCAGCGGCAGGCCGGCGCACCTTTCCCCGTCGACATTCAAGAAGGCCGCGATCACTGGTATCACCGCCTGATGCAGCACGCCTCGCCGGTCTGCGAGCCCGAGGCCATGGACGCCGAGGACATGCTCTACATCCTCTACACGTCCGGCACCACCGGGAAGCCGAAAGGCATCGTCCACACGACTGCCGGGTATCTCGTCGGCACGTACGCCACGACCAAGTGGGTGTTCGATCTGAAGGACAGCGACGTCTATTGGTGCACGGCGGACATCGGCTGGGTGACCGGGCACAGCTACGTCGTCTACGGTCCTCTCGCGAACGGCGCAACCGTCGTCATGTACGAGGGCGCTCCGGACTGGCCGCAGAAGGATCGTTTCTGGGATCTCATCGAGCGGCACGGCGTCACAATTTTTTACACCGCGCCGACGGCCATCCGCGCGTTCATGCGGTGGGGCACGGAGTGGCCCGAGAAGCGCGACCTGACCTCGTTGCGTCTCCTCGGCTCGGTTGGCGAGCCGATCAACCCCGAGGCCTGGATGTGGTACCACAGGCACATCGGCGGCGAGCGTTGTCCGATCGTCGACACCTGGTGGCAGACGGAGACCGGGATGATCATGATCACGCCCTTGCCGGGCCTGACCACTACCAAGCCTGGTTCGGCCACGCAGCCGTTCCCCGGCGTGGCAGCCGAAATCCGTGACGCCCAGGGCAAACGCGTTGAAACCGGCGGCGGCCTCCTGACCCTCACGCGGCCATGGCCGGCGATGCTGCGCGGTATCTACGGCGATCCCGATCGCTATGTACAACGGTACTGGAGCCGCTGGAGCGACGGCGCCTATTTCACCGGCGACGGCGCGCGTCGAGATGACGATGGGTTTTTCTGGCTGCTCGGCCGCGTCGACGACGTGCTGAACGTGGCCGGACACCGGCTCGGCACGATGGAGGTCGAGAGCGCGCTCGTCGATCATCCCAAGGTTGCGGAGGCGGCCGTCGTCGGACGTCCACACGAGATCAAGGGACAGGCCGTTGCCGCGTTCGTGACCGTCAAGGAAGGCGTGAAGGCCACCTCCGCGCTCGCCGACGAGCTCAAAGAGCACGTCGTCAAGAAGATTGGCGCGATCGCGAGACCGGATCAGATTCTGTTCGCCGCGGACCTGCCCAAGACGCGATCGGGCAAGATCATGCGGCGGCTGCTGCGCGACATCGCCGAAGGCAAGACGCTCGGCGACACGACCACGCTGGCCGATCCAGCGGTTGTCGCGCGGCTCAAGAACGAGTATGAAGAGAAGGAAGGATAGCCGCTGACGCCCATGTCCGGCATGTCCGGCGTGACCGGTATCGAGCTCGGCCCGAATTACTGCGCGCTCGTCCGCGGCGGACGGCTCGGGTCGCATCGGACCGTGTCGGCGGCGTCCACGATCCTGCCGTCTGCCTGGCCCGACGACCCGCACGCGCTCGTCGCGCGGCTCAGGGAAGCGCGTGAGCGCAACGACCTGTCCAGCCGCGCGCGCGTCGTGGCGTGGGGCGACGCGGCGCTTGCCCCGCTCACCGACGCCGGGTTCGAGGTTGTTTCTGTCCTCTCTCCCGCGCAGGCGCTCGCCAGAGTGGTCCACGCGCGGCAGGTCGGCGCACCTGCTGGAACCGCGGTCGCCGCGCTCTCGCTGAACAGTCACGGCGGCGCGATTGCCATCGTCGCCGGGACCGAGGTCATTCAGGCGCGTGAGTTCGAATGGCAGTTCGGCACGCCGTTCGTTGATCATCGGGGGGATCGTCGGGGGGATCATCGGGGGGATCGTCGGGGGGATCGGCGGGGAGAGCAGCCGGCTGACAAGCCGGGGGATAAGCGAGGAGCGCGTTCCGAGCTGCTCGATCGATACCTGCTCGTATCGCAGATTGCGCCCCAGCTCCAGCACGTCATCGATCTGGTTCGTCCGGCTTACGGAGTCACGGTGACATCCATCGTCGCCTGCGGCAACATCCCGAATCTGCGATCGCTCGCGATGCTCCTCATCGAGGAGATGGACATCGAGGTCGAGACGCTGGATTCGGCGGAGCTGCTCGACTCGAGCGTTTCGCCGGGCACCCTCGCAGATACGGTCGCGTCACTGCAGCTGGCCGCGGCCGCCGCTTCCTCCGGCGCGAACCGCGTGCCGGTTCATGCAGATGTCGAGCCGGCGCCGGCACCGGTCACAACAACGGACGAACACGCACCAGGACGTGCCCGGCCTGCCCTGAGCCTGTCGAACGGGCCTGCCCTGAGCGTGTCGAAGGGGCCTGCGGCGCGTCTACAGAGCATGGCGGCGTTTGTCGCGCTGGCGTTCTGCACGAGCTGGTCGTTCATGCAGGTGTTTGGCCCGGGGCCCGTCCGCCCCATCCTCCCCGACGGACTCGAGCACGTGGTTGTCGCGGCCGCGCCGGATCTTGACAGTCTCAGCGGCCTGCAGGAGCTTGGCGCCGAGGCGACCACCGGACGCGCTCCGATCGAGCCCGCTCCGTTGCCGGGAGCTCCTTCCACTCGGCCTGGCGACGCAACGGAACGATCAGGAAGGCCTTCACGTGTCCGTCGAATTGCCCCGCCTGGTCTTCCGTTGCCGACTGTCGATGGAATCATGATCGCCGGGGCCAACCGCCTCGCGATCGTCGGGGGCACGATCGTCGCTCCTGGCGACGCCATCGGGCCGCGTGCAATCGCCCGAATCGAGCGGGACGGCGTCGTGCTTCGGGAAGCCTCCGGAAGAGAGGTTTTCGTGGCGATCAGGCTGCGAAAACCCCCCACCCTCGGTTCGTGAGAGACTGAAGGAACCTCCGCCGTCCGCCAACCGTAACCCTTGGGGATACGTCAATACGCTTATGGCCCTTATCGAGACACGCGACCTCTGGAAGACCTACGTGATGGGCGACGAAGAGATCCATGCGCTGAGAGGCGTGTCGATCGAGATTCAGCGCGGCGAGTACGTGGCGATCATGGGACCGTCCGGCTCCGGCAAGTCGACGCTCATGAATCTCATTGGATGCCTCGACACGCCGTCGAAGGGCAGCTACCTGCTCAACGACAAGGAAGTCGCGTCGATGAACGACGACGAGTTGGCGCGGATCAGGAACGAAGAGATCGGGTTCGTCTTTCAGACCTTCAACCTGCTGCCGCGCGCGACGGCGTTGCACAACGTGGAGCTGCCGCTCGTCTACGGCGGCGTAACGGGGAAAGTTCGACAGGAGCGGGCAAGGGAGGCGCTCGCGAAGGTTGAACTGATCGATCGCGCATCCCACCGGCCCAACGAGCTCTCTGGCGGCCAACGCCAGCGTGTCGCCATCGCGCGGGCGCTCGTCAACAACCCGTCGATCCTGCTGGCCGACGAGCCGACCGGCAACCTCGACTCGAAGACCGGCAACGAAATCATGGGCGTCTTCGACCGTCTGCACCAGAACGGGAACACCATCGTTCTCGTCACGCACGAAGCCGACATCGCGGCGTTCGCGCACCGCGTCATCTCCATCCGCGACGGGCAGGTGGAGAAGGACGTGAAACGCGCGGCCTGAGCCACCACTTCCCTCCCATACGCCGCGGCTGCGACTTCCTCGATCCCAATGGTTCGGCGGGACGCCGATAGTCATGGCGGACCCGGCGGCTGCGGCAGTATGCTCGCCGTGGCACGCGAGGGCTCATCCCCCGCTTGAGCCCAAGAACTACGCCCTTTACGCTCTCCGACTTCGACTCGACCGGGATTCTCCGGTTGAGTATCGAACCTTCTCCGGAGAGCCCTTGCAGCAGGAGACCGCATGAGACTCACCGTCCGTTCCCTCGTCTCGTCAGTCGCGTGCCTTGGGTTGTCCTCGTTCCTCGTCGGTTCGGCGTTCGCACAGGGCGATCCGCAGGTGGGCGTCTGGAAGCTCAATGTCGCGAAATCGACGTACAGCCCAGGACCCGGGCCGAAGAGCGGGACCACCACAATCGAAGCTGCCGGGACGGGCACGAAGGTCGTCGTCGACCAGGTGCTGGCAGATGGCACCAAAAGACATTATGAATTCACAACGAGCTACGACGGGAAAGACAGCCCCGTGACCGGGAACAACCCCGAACTGGATACGGTCGCGCGCACGCGCACCAACGCGACGACGGTGCAGACGACTGCGAAGAAGGGTGGAAAGGTCACGACCACTCAGACGTCAGTCGTGTCGAGTGACGGGAAGACCAGGACCGTCACGACCACTGGTGTCAATGCTGCCGGTCAAAAGGTGAACAACGTCGCGGTGTACGAAAAGCAGTAGCGTCAAGCCGACGGCGTAGCGAAATGCTGAGTGCTGAATGCTGAAATCGTTCTCCGTTCCATGTTCATTTTTACTTCAGCACTCAGCATTCAGCATTGCTTATACTGCGGCCAGGTGCCCAGCCGCGATCTCACGCAGCGGCGCCTCCTGGTTGAACGACGTGGGGTCCAGAACAATCCGCTGACGTTCGGCCTTCGGATCGGGAACCGGGATGGCGGACAGGAGCGCGCGCGTGTAGGGATGCGCGGGCGCTGCGAAGAGCCGCTCGGTCGGGCCCATCTCCACGATTTTTCCCAGATACATCACCGCGACCCGGCTGCAGATGTGCCGGACCAGCCGCAGATCGTGCGCGATGAAGAGGTAGGTCAGCTTCAATCGCTCCTGCAGGTCCATGAGCAGGTTGATCACCTGCGCCTGGACGGACACGTCGAGCGCCGAGACAGGCTCGTCGGCGATGATGAGCGACGGGTTGAGTGCGAGCGCTCGCGCGAGGCCAATCCGCTGGCGCTGGCCGCCGCTGAACTGGTGCGGGTATCGCGTGAGCTGCGCGGGATCGAGGCCGACCAGATCGAACAGCTCCGCCACCCTCGCCCGGCGCTCGGTCTTCGAGCCGATGCGGTGGATGATGAGCGGCTCCTCGACAATCGCACCGACGCGCATCCTGGGGTTGAGCGACGAGTACGGATCTTGAAAGACGATCTGCATGTCGCGGCGTGCCTGTCGCATCCGCGCGCGCGAAAAGCTCAGCACGTCCTCGCCTTTGAACCGGACTTCACCTGACGTCGGCTCGACCAGCCGCAGGATGCAGCGGCCGGTCGTCGTCTTGCCGCTGCCGGATTCGCCGACAAGGCCGAACGTCTCTCCTTCGTCGATCGCGAACGTCACGTCGTGGACGGCCCGGACGATGGTCCGCTTGCGCAGGAGTCCACCGCTGCGGCCGAACTCCTTGACGAGATGCCGGACCTCGAGGAGAGCCACCTAGGGTCGTGCCTCCGTCGCGGGACCGTGAAGGTAGCACTTGACCGACCGGCCGGGTCCAAGCCACGTCGAGCCGGGCGGCGCGGCCGGACAGGGTGCGAACCGATCCGGACAGCGCGGCGCGAACGCACAACCCGCCGGAAGGTGTCCGAGCGCAGGCACCGTTCCCTGGATCGCTTTCAGACGGGCTCCTGGTTCGCCGCCCGGCATCGACCCCATCAGGCCGCGCGTATAGGGGTGCTTCGGATCCGCGAAGAGCGGCTCGACCGGCGCCTCCTCGACGATACGTCCGGCGTACATGACGGCGACGCGGTCGGCCATCTCGGCGACGACGCCGAGGTCGTGCGTGATGAGGAGGAGGGCGAGCCCCAGCCGCTTCTGCAAGTCGCGCAGCAGGTCGAGAATCTGCGCCTGAATCGTGACGTCGAGCGCCGTGGTCGGCTCGTCGGCGATGAGGAGCGCCGGCCCGCAGGCCAGGGCCAGCGCGATGAGCGCCCGCTGGCGCAGCCCACCCGAGAGCTGATGCGGATACTCCCGCACGCGCCGTTCCGGCTCGGGCACGCTGACCGTTGCGAGCAGCTCGACCGCCTTCTGCCGCGCGTTCGCGCGCGTCGCGCGACCGTGAATGCGCAGCGTCTCTTCAATCTGGTTCCCAATCGTGTAGACCGGGTTGAGCGCCGTCATCGGCTCCTGGAAGATGAGGCCGATCTCCGCCCCGCGCACGTGCTGCATGTCGCGCTCGGCCAGCCCCAGGAGATCCCGCCCCTTGAAGAGGATCTGTCCCGAGGCGATGCGTCCGGGCTCCTGCACGAGCCGCATGATCGACAGCGCCGTCAGGGACTTGCCGCTGCCGGATTCCCCGACGAGGCACAGCGTCTCGCCAGCTGCGACGCTGAAGGTGACGTCAATCACGGCCGGCACGAACTGACCGTTCTGATCGAAGCCGGTGGTCAGGTGGGTGACCGAGAGCAGGGATCCGAGCTCGCTGCTCGCTGTTCGCGGCTCGCGGCTCGGGGATCCGGGTCCAGCCAGCGGCTCGCCTTGTCCCGATTCCACCTGCGAGCCGCGAGCCGCGAGCCGCGACTTCGGTTCCTCAGACATCGGCTTCCTTGTGCTCTCCGAAGACCGACCGCATGGCGTCGGCGATCTCGCCGACGGTGGCCTTCGCCTCGACGGCGCGCACAATCGGCGGCACGAGGTTGTCCGAGCCGCGCGCCGCGGCGACCACGTGGTCGAGGGCGGCCCGCCACACGCCGGCGTCACGCGATGCCCGCACGGCGCGCACACGTTCCACCTGGCGGCGTTCGATCTCTGGATCGATGCTCATGACCTCGATGCTCGCGGCACTCTCGGCGGCGAACGCATTGACGCCGACGACCGTGCTCTCTCCGGCGTCGACCTGCTGTTGCGCGCGATACGCGGACTCCTGGATGGCGCGCTGGATGAGTCCCTGCTCGATGGCCGCGAGCGTGCCGCCGGCGGCTTCGATGCGCTCGAGGAGCGCCCGCGCCCCGCTCTCGATCTCGTTGGTCAGCGCCTCGATGGCGTACGAGCCGGCGAGCGGATCGACGGTGTTCGGCACGCCCGATTCGGCGGCGATGATCTGCTGCGTCCTGAGCGCGATCCGCGCCGCCTCCTCGGTCGGCAGCGCCAGCGCCTCGTCGCGCCCGTTGCAGTGCAGCGACTGAGTCCCGCCGAGCACCGCCGCCAGCGCCTGCACCGCCACGCGGACGATATTGTTGTCCGGCTGCTGAGCGGTCAGGGTGCTGCCGGCCGTCTGCGTGTGGAAGCGCAGCTGCTCCGCGCGCGGATTGGTCGCGCCGAAGCGCTCGCGCATGATCCGCGCCCAGAGCCGCCGGGCCGCGCGGAACTTGGCGATTTCCTCGAGAAAATCGTTGTGCGCGTTGAAGAAGAACGACAGGCGCTGACCGAAGTGGTCGACGTCGAGCCCGGCTGCGAGCGCCGCCTGGACGTAGGCGATCGCATGGGCGAACGTGAAGGCGACTTCTTCGACCGCCGTCGAGCCGGCCTCGCGGATGTGATAGCCGCTGATCGAGATCGTGTTCCACTGCGGCAGCTCGCGCTCGCAGTAGGCGAAGATGTCGGTGACAATCCGGAGCGACGGGCGCGGCGGGTAGATGTAGGTCCCGCGCGCGACGTACTCCTTGAGGATGTCGTTCTGCACCGTGCCCGAGAGCGCCGAAGCCGTCACGCCATGGCGGCGCGCCACGGCGACGTAAAGGGCAAGGAGGATGATCGCCGTGGCATTGATCGTCATCGACGTCGAGACGCGGTCGAGCGGGATCCCCGCGAAGAGCTCCGCCATGTCCTCTATCGAGTCGATCGCCACGCCGACCCTGCCGACCTCGCCAGCGGCCAGCGAGTGGTCCGAGTCGTACCCCATCTGGGTCGGCAGGTCGAAAGCGACGCTCAGGCCGCTCACGCCCTGATCGAGAAGATACCGGTACCGCCGATTTGATTCGGCAGCCGTCCCGAAACCGGCGTACTGCCGCATCGTCCACAGTCGCCCCCGGTACATCGTCGGCTGGATGCCGCGGGTGTACGGGAAGGACCCCGGAAAGCCCAGATCGGTCGACGGATCCCAGCCTGTGAGCGATTGCGGGTCGGCGTAGTGAATGGTCATGCGCCCTAATCAGGGTAAGAGTGACGATGCCTCTCGGGGACTTGTCGGCACGGCACCGGCCGGTCAGCATTCTACCAACGGCGGCGTTCCGCTTCTGGACGGATTACCACCAGATGTTGCGTCACGCGCCATTGACACTCGCTAGGGCCGCGTCTACAATGAAAACGCGTTCCCACGCTGCAAATCCTTCATTATGAACAAATTTGTCGGCCGATCCCTGCCGCCTTCCCCGGGTGGCAGTTTCGGCGCTTTGGCGAGGTTCACGCCTTTCCGAACGCGCTCCGAACGTCGGATCGGGAGACGCCCCGGGTTCCCAGTTCCGGCGGCGGTGAGGAGGTCCAGAATGGATGACGTCATGAATCGGATGGCCCGGGAGCTGTCCGACGCCATCGCAGCCGCCGTAGCAGAAGATCCTCGAGTCGAAGCGTGCCGGGAGCGGGTCCGGGCCGCGGGATATGAGATGCGCGTCTCACTTGAGGCCGTGATTGGGTTCGTCAATCGGACGTCGCCAGGCGCGCTCGCCAAGGTCGGCGCGCCGCAGAAAGCCGTTCGAGGCGAGCGGCGTACCGTGGAGATGAGCGCGAACGACCGCCGTTTTCTGCGCTCGCTGCGCATAGCGGCGGACGAGACGCAGGAGAAGGAAGTCGAGTAGCCCCGCGAGCATCAAGTAAAGCGAACTGAATGCTGGTAACAATTTGGAGGCCCGGGCGTTCTGCGTCCGGGCCTTTTGTTTTGGGGCTAGCTGTCTGCTTTTCTCGGTTTGTCGTGGGGCCTCGCCTTTGCGACGCTTCGGCGGAGCTCGCCGTAGCCTTGGCGGCCCACCCCCACGACCTGCCAGCGCTCGCTCACGCTCGCGCCGCTGATTAGAGACGACAGCCTGCTTTGATGGCCTTCTGTTCCTGTCTATTTCTCTATCAAACTTCGTCCAGTCATCTCCGGCGCCAGCGGAATATCCAGTAAATCCAGGATCGTCGGGGCCACGTCGCGCAGCCATCCATCCTTGAGGCGACGGCCGACAAAGGCGTCACTGCAGAGAACGACCGGCACCGGGTTCGAGGTGTGCGCGGTGTGAGGCGCCTTCAACTCGTCGTCCCACATCTGCTCGGCGTTGCCGTGATCCGAGGTGACAATCGCGGTGCCGCCGACCGAGCGCAGCGCGGTCATGATGCGCCCCAGGCAGCCATCGAGCGTCTCGACGGCTTTGACTGTCGCCTCGATGCTGCCGGTGTGGCCGACCATGTCGGCGTTCGCGAAATTGCAGATGACCACCTGGTGCCGTTGTGAGGTGAGGTCGGCGACGAGATTGTCGGCAATTCCCGGAGCGCTCATCTCCGGCATCAAGTCGTAGGTGGCGACCTTCTGCGACGGGACGAGGATACGATCCTCGCCGGCGTAGGGTTCCTCCCGCCCGCAGTTGAAAAAGTAGGTCACGTGCGCGTACTTCTCGGTCTCGGCCAGCCGGAGATTGGTCCGGCCGTGCGCGGCCAGCACGTCCGCGAGGTTGTTGCTGAACGTCTGCGGCGTGAAGACGACCGGCAGGTTGAACGTCCGGTCGTACACCGTCATGGTGGTCGTGTGGAGGCCGGGACGATGGGGTCGCGGGAACCCGTCGAACTGGTCCTCACCGAGCGCGAGCGCACGCGTGATCTGCCGCGCGCGATCGGCGCGGAAGTTGAACACGATCATCGAATCGCCGTCCCGCATCGGGCCGACCGGCGTGCCGTCCCCGTCCACGATGACGCTCGGTTTGATGAACTCGTCGGTGATCGCGCCGTCGTATGCCGCCTGGATCGCCGCGAGCGCGGATGGCGCTGTCGGGCTCGAGCTGTCCGACGCCGTCGTGCTCAGGATCGCGTCGTAGGCCAGCTTCGTCCGCTCCCACCGCTTGTCGCGATCCATCGCGTAGTAACGGCCGGAGACCGTGGCAATGCGCCCGACGCCGGCGCGACGCAAGACCTCCTCGAGCTCGGCCACGTACCGGATCGCGCCCGTCGGTGAGGTGTCGCGGCCGTCGGTAATCACGTGGACGAACACCTGCGGGACCTTGCGCCGCGCCGCCATCTCGACGAGCGCGTGCAGGTGGCGCTGGTGGCTGTGCACCCCGCCGTCGGACACGAGGCCGATGAGGTGAAGTGCGTTCCGCCCGTGCGCCACACGATCCATCGCGGCGGTGAGTGCGGCGCTCTCGAAGAGCTCGCCGTCGCGGATGCTCTTGTCGATTCGTGTGAGGTCCTGGTAGACCACCCGGCCGGCGCCCATGTTCATGTGGCCGACCTCGGAGTTGCCCATCTGCCCGGCGGGCAGTCCGACCTCCTCGCCCGACGCGATGAGCTGCGCGTGCGGATAGCGGCTCAACAGCTCGTCGAAAACGGGCTTGCGCGCGATCGCAATCGCGTTGTGCGCGCGCTCGGCGCGAATCCCCCAGCCGTCGAGGACGATGAGGACGACAGGTGCCTGTGGGTGAGACGTCACGCGAGTTGCTTGATCGCGGATCGTCCGGCGTACCGCGCGCTGGCGCCGAGCTCGTCTTCGATTCTCAGCAGCTGGTTGTACTTGGCGACGCGATCGGAGCGGCTGGCCGAGCCGGTCTTGATCTGCCCCGCGGCCGTCCCGACCGCCAGGTCGGCGATCGTCGTGTCCTCGGTTTCGCCCGACCGGTGCGAGATCACGCTGCGGTATCCGGCGTCACGCGCCATGGCCACCGCGTCGAGCGTTTCCGAGACGGTGCCGATCTGGTTCAGCTTCACCAGGAGGGCGTTGGCAATCCCTTCCTTGATACCGCGCGCGAGGATCTCCGGGTTGGTCACGAAGACATCGTCCCCGACGAGCTGGATGCGGTCCCCGAGCGCTTTGGTCAACGTTTTCCAGCCATCCCAGTCGCCCTCAGCCAGGCCGTCCTCGATCGAGATGATCGGATACTGCCGGACCCACTCCTCGTAGAGCGCGACCATCTCGTCGGCGCTGCGGTTCTTTTCCTTCGACTTCTTGAACTCGTAGTGCTTGCCGGCATCGTTCCAGAGCTCGCTCGCCGCGACGTCGAGCGCGAGATAGATGTTCTTGCCGGGCTGATAACCCGCCTGCACGACCGCTTCGAGCACGACGTCGAGTGCCTCGCGGTTCGACGACAGGCTGGGCGCGAAGCCGCCTTCGTCGCCGACGCCGGTGCTGTGGCCCTTCTTCTTGAGGATGCCGCGCAGCGTGTGAAAGATCTCCGCACCGGCGCGCACGGCATCGGCAAACGTCGACGCGCCGACCGGCATGACCATGAATTCCTGGAAATCGACGCTGCTGTCCGCGTGCGCGCCGCCGTTGAGGATGTTCATCATGGGCACCGGCAGCGACAGCGTCTTGCCGTCGTAGAGCGCCGCCAGATGCCGATAGAGGGGTACGCCCGCCGCTGTGGCGGACGCCCGCGCCAGAGCCATCGACACGCCGAGCAACGCATTCGCTCCCAGCCGGCCTTTGGTCGACGTGCCGTCGAGCTCGATCATGGCGCGGTCGACGGCCCGCTGATCGGCCTTCTGCCCGCGCAGCCGCGCGGCGATCTCGCCGTTGACGTGGCCGACGGCCTTCGTGACACCCTTGCCGAGGTATCGCGACTTGTCGCCATCGCGCAGCTCGAGTGCCTCGCGCTCGCCCGTCGACGCACCGGAAGGCACCGCCGCGCGCCCGACGACGCCGTTGTCGAGCGTGACTTCGGCTTCGACTGTTGGATTCCCGCGCGAGTCGATGATCTCGCGACCTTTGACGTGTGTGATGGTGTGCATGCGCTTTTGATGTCTGTCTGTGAAATGGGTGCACTCAGGGCACCGCTGCATTCATTAAGCTCGCGAAGAACTGGAATGGCTAGTGGCGATTCTTGATTGCTTCTTCGTGGACGTCGTGATCTTCCGCCTTCGCCAAGGCTTCGGCGGACCGCCGTAGCTTTAGCGGAGGCTGGTCGCGGTCATCGTGACGAGACCGTCGGCCTGTGTCGGTGTGCGAGCGCGCAGAACTGACGTTAGTTACCCGAACCTCTCTGATCGAATTCCTGCTCGTTGCGCAACGCCACCTCATCGATCTCTCCGATGAACGGCTCGTCGTCGGTCGTCACCACCACGATACCGCTTTCGGTGACGGTGTGCCGCTGCCGGTCCTCGTCGATGTTGTAGCCGATGAGTGCGCCGCGCGGGATGAACACGTCGCGGTCGATGATGGCGCGTCGGATTCGTGCGTGCCGGCCGATACGTACGCCCGGCATCAAGATGCTTTGTTCCACCGTGCAGAAGCTGTGCACGCGCACGTTCGGACAGAGGACGCTTCCCGAGATCCGGCTGCCGGAAATGATGCACCCCGCCGAGATGATCGAGTCGAGCGCCTGTCCGCACCGGCGGCCTTCGTCCGCGAAGACGAACTTGGCCGGTGGCGCCTGCACCTGATGGGTCCGCAGCGGCCACTCCGGGTCGTACAGGTTGAAATCGGGGTTGACCCGGCAGAGGTCCATGTTCGCGTCGTAGTACGCGTCGAGCGTGCCGATATCCCGCCAGTACTTCGATTCCTTCTTGTTCTCGTCGGTGAAGCGGTACGCGCAGACCAGCGCCTTGGACACGAGCTCGGGGATGATGTCCTTGCCGAAGTCGTGGTTGGTCGATTTGCGCGCGTCGGCCTCGAGCACGGGCACCAGGTGCTTCATGTCGAAGATGTAGATGCCCATCGACGCCAGGACCTGTCCGCCGGGAGGCAGGTTCTTCGGCTTCTCGAGGAACCCGACCAGCCGATCCTCGGCGTCCACCTGCATCACGCCAAAACGGCTCGCGTCCTCGGACGGAATCTCGATCACGCCGATGGTTGCAGCGGCGCCCCGCTGGCGGTGGAATGCCATCATGCGCGCGTAGTCCATCTTGTAGACGTGATCGCCCGACAACACCAGGAGGTGCCGCGGATCCTCCCGCACGATCGAGTACAGGTTCTGGTAGACCGCGTCGGCCGTGCCCAGATACCAGTGTTCGCCGACGCGCTTCTGGGGGCTGAGAATCTCGATGAATTCGCCGAGCTCGTCTGCCACGACGCTCCATCCCATCCGGATGTGGCGGCCGAGCGAGAGCGACTTGTACTGCATCGCGATGAAGATCTTCCGCAGGCCCGAGTTGATGCAGTTGCTGAGCGTGAAATCGATGATGCGGTAGGGGCCGCCGAAGTACACCGCCGGCTTGGCCCGCTCCTTCGTGAGGGGATACAAGCGTTCGCCGGCGCCTCCGGCCAGAACCATGACGACGACATCGTCCTGCATGCGCGCCCCTCAGGATTTCAACGACCGCCGCCGGACCAGATCGACAAAGAATCGGAGCATGGGCGGCATCAAACGGCTGATGATAGCTGATTTGACCGCGGTTCTGGCATTGTGCGCAGTTTAGTGCCATTTTCGGCCGGGTCGTCGCCCTAATCCATGTCTCTTCTTTGACTTGGGGGGGACGACTCGCCTATGATCGAGCAGGTTGGTCAGGGCCGAATGCTCGCAGGGCTGGAGCAGGCGACACTCTCGGTGAGGCGGTCGGCTGGAGTAGTCATACTCATGCTCGCTCCTGCGCTCGCAGGCTATCCATCGCCTGCGGTTCGCGCGCAGTCTGCCACCGGAGCGCGGCCCCGCAGCCCGGCGGTGCCGGCTGACGGGGCGGCCACCGCCGAAGAAGAAGTGCGGCAGGTCGAGCAGACGCAGCGCGAGGAAGGCGAGGCCATCCTCTCGCTCGCCGATGCGGTGATGGCAGGAAAGCCCGCACCGTCGGACTTTGCGGTGCGCTGGCAGAACGACTTCGTCAAGGCCCAGCGCGGTACGTTCGTTCCGTTCACGCTGACCGTCGACGCGTCTCAACTCACCAGGCGAACGGCGCTGGTGTACGTGCGGGCGATACGGCGATCGATGACGTCCGAGCGGAGGCGTGAGGACCGCACGGTGGACCGCGACGAGTCGTCGTATCCGGTCGACGCGATTTTTCCGGTCGAGTTGACGCCCTCGGCAGGGTCGGCGTCGCGAATCAGCCGGGGGTTTTCGGTTTCGCCCGGCGAGTACGACGTCCTCGTGGTGATGCGCGAGCGCGTGGATCGGACGGCGCCGAGATCGCGCCCGAAGGCCGCGGCGCTCAGGCAACCGCTCACCGTTCCGGACTTCCGGACGAGCGAACTGACGACGAGCAGCGTGATCGTGGCGGATCGGTTGAACGTGCTGGCTGAACCGGTGCCGGCGGATCAGTTGGCGGAGCGGCCGTACGTCATCGGCCGGAACGAGATTATCCCGGCAGTTGATCGGCGGTTTCGACGGGACGAGGAGCTGATTGTCGTCTTTCTCGTCTATAACCCCATGGTAACGCCCGAACGCCAATTTGACGTTCGGGTGGAGTACCATTTCTATCGCAAGGTCGCGGACGGACAGGGGCCATCAGTCGACGCGGGCGCGCCCGCGGGCGCACCGCCGCCGGGGCGGGTGGGTGAGCAGTACTTCAATCGCACCGACCCGCAGCGCTTCAATCCGGCGCTGATGGGGTCGGCGTTCGATCCCGGCACCGGCGAACCGGTCATGGCCGGACAGGTGGTACCGCTGGCGGGGTTCGAAGTGGGCGACTACCGGCTCGCGGTGCAGGTCATGGACCTGCTGTCGGGAAAGTCGGTGTCGCGCGACGTGCTCTTTACGGTCGGGTCTGAACCCTGAACGCAATGACGTTCATGCGCGGGGTTGAAACGAAGACGGAGGAAGGCTTATGCAACGCTTGAAGCCTGGCATCCGGGTACTCGCCACGGTTGCCGCGGTCTGTTCGATTGGAGCCCTCAGCGCCTCCTCGGCGCTGGCCCAGTCGCTCCAGTACCAATCCGTCCGAAACGTTCGCGGGAGCATCACCGGCGTCGTCAGCGACGATCATGGCGGGCCAATCGCCGGAGCCATGGTATCGGCGCTTGGAACGGTCATGGTGGCCAAGGCGATCACGGATGCGACGGGGTTTTTCTCGATTGACGCGTTGCCGATCGGGGATTACACCTTGCAGGCGCACAGCACGGGTTTCCTCGGTTCCTCCCGTGCGACTGTGCGGGTGAGCGGCCTGTCGCCCGCGCTGCAGCGTCTCCAGCTCCGCCGCCTCAACAGCCCGGTTGCCACGTCCGGCACGGCCGCCCCTGTTCCCGCGCGGCCGATCATGGCCGCGGGCTTCGGTCTGCCTGCCGGCACGCTCGCCGATCAGCCCGAGGCCTCCGACACATCGTCGGACACGACAGTCGCGCGCGACGATCATCCGCACAACGAAACCGCCTGGCGGCTCCGCCATATCAAGCGCAGCATCCTGAAGGACTCGGCTCCGATCGTTACCGTCGTCGAGCGGGACGGAGACATCGCGTCGGGCTCACTCTTCGAGCGGGCGATGGATTCGGCCGCGAGCCTGGCAACGACGTTCTTCACCGACCTGCCGTTCTCCGGCGAAGTCAACCTGCTGACGACAGGCGTGTTCGGCCCGGGTGAGATGTTCTCGGGTGATCTGCTGCCGCGCGGCGTGGCGTACATGGCGATTGGCGCGCCGACGCCGGCTGGCGACTGGTCCGTCCGCGCGGCCATGAATCAGGGCGATCTGTCGTCGTGGATTGTGGCGGGCGCCTTCCAGGCCCGCGGTTCCGGCCCAGAAACCGCGCACGTGTACAAGTTCGGCTACTCGTTCAGTGCGCAGGACTACCTGGGCGGAAATCCGGCGGCGCTCAAGGCCGCCGCAGACGGCAGCCGCAACGTCGGCGAGCTCTACGCGCTCGATCGGTGGTCGATTACTCCTGGGCTCACCGTCGAGTACGGGGGCCGCTACGGCCGCTACGACTACCTGAGGCCCGGCGGACTCTTCAGCCCGAAGGTCGGAGTGACGATCGAGCCGATCAAGAACACGCGCGTCTCCGCGACGGTCGCGCAACGCATGCTGGCGCCAGGTGCCGAGGAATTCGTGGCCAGCGAGACGCCTGGACCGTGGCTGCCGCCCGAGCGCACCTTCGCGCCGCTCGGTGGTCCGGGACCCGGCAACACGTTCAACGTCGAGCGCGCGCGCTACATCGACCTCCTGATTGAGCACGAGTTCGAGTCGAACTATGCGGTCGGCGTCCGCCGGTTCTATCAGAACGTCGACGATCAACTGGTCACGCTCTTCGGCTTGAACGTGCCGGGCGGCCCGCAGTCGGTCGGGCACTACTACGTCGCGAACGCAGGCTCGCTCGGCGCCGATGGCTGGGCCGTCCGCGTCAGCAGCATGCACAAACGCGTCAGCGGCTCGATCGACTACAGCGTCACGCGCGCACGCTGGATGGACCGCGGCGACATGGCGGACATTGCGGCCTGGGCACCGGCCGCCATTCGCTACGAAACCGAGGATCTCCACGACGTCACGACCTCGGTCGCCACCGACATCCCCGAGACGGCCACACGTGTGTTCGTGTTCTACAAGATCAACACGGGCTATACCCGATCCGACACATCGCAGCTGCGCGCCGGCCTCGACGGGCGTTTCGACGTCCAGATCAACCAGGCGCTGCCCTTCGAGCTCGGTGGGACACGATGGGAAGTGCTCGTCGGACTGCGCAATCTCTTCCGGGATCCGAACGATCCCGCCTCCGTCTACGACGAGCTGCTCGTCGTCCGGCCGCCCAAGCGCGTGGTTGGCGGGTTCCTCGTTCGCTTCTGAGCGGCGGGGTCAGATCTCGATTCTCTGATCGGTCGGTGACAGCTCGCACCGATCAGAAAATCGAGATCTGACCCCATCAGCGCCTGCAAGGCGGGTCTCGAACAGACCCGCCTTTTTTTGCCGGTTTTTCTTCGCCCCGGGTTTTTGGATCGCGTGTCCGGATTGTTGGAAGCGAAGGCCGTCGTCTGCATTGAAGTTATTGCTGGACAATGATTTATCGCCGATCAGTGGTGGTTAGACAGGGAACGTCCTTTGCTTCGCATGGAGTGGACTCCCCTGTGTCGACCCTCCAGTTCCGGCCGCCCGTGAATAAAACCGCATTGTTGCGGGTTGTGGCCCATCTCGCTGTGGTCGCCGGCCTCGTCGTGCTGGCTGCGCTCAACATCTCCATCAAGGGCTGGACGGAGATGGAGGACGGCGTGCTGTGGACCGGCAACGGCAGCGACGTGGTCGCGAGCGTCGTCCAGGCCGATTCGCCCGCCAGCCGCGCCGGCATCAAGCCTGGCGACGTGCTCCTCAGCATCGACAAGAAGCCGGTGCTGCGCCCCGATGACGTCGTCCAAGCACTTCACGCCTCGACATCCGGCTCGCGGCTCGAATACGTCGTCGTGCGGCAGGCAGACTCCGAGCTCTTCACCGTGCAGGTGGCAGGCATCCCGACGGGCACGCACTGGCTGTATCTGTCGCTCGCAAGCGTCGGGCTCTTCACGTTGTTCGTCGGCACCGGCGTGCGGTTGCGCCGGCCCGAGAATCAGGCGACGCTGCACTTCTTCTGGCTGTGCGTGGCGTTCTTCGGTGTGCTGACGTTCTCGTTCAGTGGTCGACTCGATCTCCTCGACTGGGTGTTTTACTGGGGCGACGTCGTGGCGATGCTGCTCCTGCCGCCGCTCTTCGTTCATTTCGCGCTCGTGTTTCCGGAGCGGCCCGACAGCTGGGCGCGCAGCGACCGCGGGCGCAGCCTGCTGCCGCTGGTCTATCTGCCGGCGCTGCTCCTCGGCGCCGCCAAGGTCGCGACGATCCTTCGCGGCGACAGACGCGGCGATATCCTGACGAGCGTTCTCAATCTCGTGGACAGCGCCGAACTGCTGTACCTCGCGCTGTGCCTCGTCGGCGGCCTGGTGATCATGACGCGCGCGCTCACGCGAGTGCGGTCGGTGACGGCGCGGCGGCAGCTGCGCTGGATTGTCTGGGGCACCGGGCTTGGCGCGCTGCCGTTCGTTTTCGGCTACGCGCTTCCGTTTGCGCTCGGCTTCACGCCCGCGCCCGCCTTTGAGTTCACGGCCGTCCTGCTGGGACTCGTGCCGCTCGCCTTCGCGTCGGCGATCATCCGCTACCGCCTGATGGACGTCGAGGTCATCATCAAGCGCGGCCTGGTCTATGCGGCTGCGGTCGCCGCCATCGCGGCAATCTATACCATCGTCCTCAAGATCGCCGGCAACTGGTTTGCGACCGGGCCGAACGATACCAATCCAGTCATAGCGTTCCTGGCGACGATGGTGCTGGTCCTGCTGGCAAGGCCGGTCAAGAACGCGATTCAGACTGGCCTCGATCGGGTGTATTACCGCGACCGGTACGACTACCGCCGTGCGCTCGTCGGCTTCGCCCGAGACCTCAACAGCGACCTGGATCTCTTCAGGCTGAGCGAACGGCTCGTGCGCCGCGTCACCGAGACGCTCCTGGTCGACCGGATGGCGCTGATGCTGGCGCCCGTCGCGGCGGGCCGCGACGCGCAGTTCGTCACGATTGCGCACGCGGGTTTCGGGGGCGAGCCGCCGCTTCTGGCCAGGGGCTCCGAGGTGGCCACACGGCTCATCGCCGGCCATACCCTGACGCTCGATGACCCGCTGTCGCAGCGGCGTGTCGATCCCGCCGACGTCGAGTTCTGGCGGACAGCCGGAATTCACTACTTCGTTCCCTGCGTCTCGAAGGAAGGGACGATAGCGGTCATGGCGCTCGGCCGGAAGTCGAGTGCCGAGCCGCTCAGCAGCGAAGACATGGCACTCCTCGCCGCGGTCGCGGCACAGGCGGCCACTGCGCTCGAAAATGGCCGCCTCTACCGGCAGCTCACCGTCAAGGCGGACGAGCTCGAGCGGATGCGCGAGTTCAGCGAGAACATCCTCGAGTCGCTCAACGACGGCCTGGCCGTCGTCGATCAGGACGACCGCGTCGTCCGCTGGAACCGGCGCTTGGAAGAGCTCTATGGCGTCCGGCACGAGGAGGCCGTGGGACGGCGGCTCGAGCAGATCCTCGATCCGGGCTTCTTCGAGATCCTCCGCTCGGGCCGGCGCGAGTCGCCCGACGGCGCGGCCCTCTACCGCGTCCCGCTGGCGTCGCGGCACTCGCCGGCGCGGCGCCTGCTCGTGAACGTCGCGACGACGCCGCTCAGGGACATGGCCGACGCGATTGCCGGAACGATCGTGGTCGTCGAGGACATTTCCGCGCGCGTCCAGCTCGAAGAGCAGCTCCAGATCTCCGAGAAGATGGCCTCGATCGGCCTTCTGGCTGCCGGTGTGGCACACGAAGTGAACACGCCGCTCACGGGTATCTCGAGCTTCGTGCAGATGTTGATGCAGGGCACCGAGCCCGACGACCCGAAGACGCAGGTGCTCGAGAAGATCGAGCGCCAGACGTTCCGCGCCGCCAAGATCGTCAACGGGCTGCTCAACCTGGCGCGTCCGGCGCAGGTCGACAGCGGGCCCGTCGACGTCAACAACGTGATCAACGACGTGCTCTCGCTGCTCGAGCATCAGCTGCGCACGGGCCGTATCCAGGTGCGCAAGGAGCTCGCGGCGACCGCGCCGGTCGTGCTCGGCATCGAGTACAAGCTCCAGCAGGTGTTCCTGAATCTGTTCCTGAACGCCCGCGATGCCATGCCCAAGGGCGGATGGCTGTCGATCGTGACGCGAGCCACGCCGGACGGCGCAACGGTCGAAGTCGCCGACACCGGCTCGGGCATTCCCGCCGAACAGTTGTCGCGGATCTACGATCCGTTCTTCACCACGAAAGACATCGGCAAGGGCACCGGGTTGGGACTCTCGATCACGTATGGAATCGTGCAGGAGCACGGCGGCACGATTACCTGTGACAGCGCCCCGGGTCAGGGCACCCGCTTCACGCTGGCGCTTCCGCTCGCCATCAGCCGCTCGAACACCGCGTCGCTCAATCGTCAGGCGTAACGTCGGCAGGGCACCGTCCGCTGGTATGAACAAAAACGGTTCGATTCTGGTCATCGACGACGAGGAGATCATGCGTGAGATCCTCGAAGCGTTGTTGACGCGCGAGGGGCACACGGTGCGACTCGCCGCCGACGCCGCCGAAGGACTGGAGCTCGCCCGCACGGTCTCCTTCGACGCTGCGATCGTGGACATCATGATGCCGGGCATGGACGGCATGGCGGCGCTCGACGAGCTCAAGAAAATAGACGACGAGCTGCCGGTGCTGATGATCACGGCGTTCGCGTCCGTCGAAAGTGCGATCACCGCGATGAAGCGCGGGGCGTTCCATTACATCACCAAGCCGTTCAAGAACGACGAAGTGCTCGCCGTCGTGCGCAACGCCCTGGCCCAGCGCCGTCTCGTCGCCGAGAACCGCGTGCTCCGCCAGAATCTCCAGGCGCACGCCAACCGGTTCGGCGAGATCATTGGCCGCTCGCCGCGGATGAAGCAGGTCTTCGACCTGATCATGCAGGCGGCGCCGAGCCGCACGACGATTCTGATCAACGGCGAAAGCGGGACCGGCAAGGAGCTCGTGGCGCGGGCGCTCCATCAGAACTCGGCGCGATCCGACAAGGCCTTCATCACCGTCAACTCCGGCAACCTGCCGCCAGACCTCCTCGAGTCGAACCTCTTCGGCCACGTGAAGGGCGCCTTTACCGGCGCGATTTACCCGAAGAAAGGGCTCTTCGAGCTCGCCGACAAGGGGACGATCTTCTTCGACGAGATCGGCAACATTCCGCTCGAGACCCAGGCCAAGCTGCTGCGCGTGATCCAGGAACGCGAGTTCATGCGGCTCGGCGGCGTCGAGACCATCAAGGTCGACGTCCGTATCATCGCGGCGACCAACGTCGAGCTCCGCAAGATGATGGAGGACGGGAAGTTTCGCGAGGATCTCTTCTATCGGCTCCACGTGATCACCGTGCAGCTGCCCGCGCTGCGTGAGCGCCGGGAGGACATCCCGCTCCTCGCCCAGCATTTCCTCGAGAAGTACGGAATCGAGAACCAGAAGGCGCGGCAGGAGCTGACGCCCGACGCGCTCGACCTCCTGCTCGAGTACGACTGGCCGGGCAACGTGCGCGAGCTCGAGAACGTCATCGAGCGGGCAGTCGTCCTGTCGTCGGGCCAGCGGATTGACGCCGACCTCGTGCCCGACCACGTCAGGAACAGCCGCCGGTTCCAGATGCCGCAGTTCGTCGTGCCGCCCGAGGGTATCTCGTACCGGGACGCCGAGATCGCGTTCCAGCGCGGACTCATCGAATCGGCCCTCGAACAGGCCGGAGGCGTGCAGAAACGCGCCGCCGAGCTCCTCCAGATCAAACCGACGACGCTCAACGAGATGATCAAGCGTCACGACATCCGTCCGCGCCGCAAGCGCGTGGGGGCCGGCCGCGCCGGGACCGTGGTTGATGCCGAGGATATCGACGAAGAGGTTGCGTCGATCGACAGAGATTGATGTCTGGGCGGTTCGCGAACCGTCCCTACAGTTGCCGTCGCCGTTCGCTCGCCAGCGACGCCTGCTTCAGCCCGGTGAACATCTTTTCGTCCTACGCGTGGCCAGCTGGTTAACGTTCAGTTTGAGCAGCGGGCGCCGCTCACGCGTTCAGCGGCGCGTTGGCTCCATTCGCGTGTTAGCCCGCTCGCCGGGCGGAATCGGAAGCTGCCGCCCAATGCTTGGCCATTGCGATGAACTCATCTCGGTACTTGGGCCAATCGTGAAGCGTCTCCGGGTCGAAGTCTGCGCCATTCGGCCATTGAATCGTTCCAAACGTCGCGTCCAATTCGACAGCGTTGAACACTTGCAGGTCCTGTAGAGGGCCGAACACCTCGCCCTCTAGAACGGGACGGAAGTCTATTCGCTGATGAGTCCCGTCGTCGAACTCCAGCGCCAGCGTATAGGGCGCCACGATTTCGAAGCGATGCACCCGGTAAATCGGATGATCCATTTCTGTAGTCTCCACCTACTGCAATGGCTCAATCTTGAGGGGCGGACGGCCGGAATGCAAGAGAGCCCAATCGTGCAGCAGTTCGTCATGATGGATCTCTGCCCACGCCTCGACCAGGCGCTGCTGCGTTCGCGGAAGAGTGCCGCCAATACACTCAATCGGGCCGAGGGCGAACACCGCCGCAAAGTCCTGATAGACCGCGTGGAAGTGCGGCCGATGATGTGGCGCGCCGACCTCGGGAAACATGCGGATTATGATTCCAAAGAACCGTGAGATTTCTGGCACGGCCGCACTCTACATCGTCGTCGTAGATCTGGTCGGGCTAACGTCACATAGGTGGATGGCGCCAATTACTGGTCAAGTTGCCCCATGGCCTTTGCTCGCGATTGGAACCACTCGCCAATCGGTGCATTATTGAGGCCATTCCATCCGAGGGCAAGTCCATCTGCCAATGTGATTCAGCTAGATTGGCGGCGGTTGGGCCCGGGAATTGGTGCCGGCGCCAATGGCCCGGAAATCCGGGGATAGGCGGAAGGTGCCTTTCCCAGATGCGCGTCAACGCGAGTCACAGTCTCGTGCGCGCCGCGCTATCGCCGCCGTTCGGCCGGCGCCGGCGCTTGCCTCAGCCGGCTGAACATCTTTTCGTACTTGCCCAGGATCACGTCCCACCGGTAGTTCTGCTGCACGTATTTCCGCCCGTTCCGGCCCATACTCGTCCGCAGGTGCGGGTCGGCGATGAGCAGCTTCAGGCACTCCATGAACTCGTCGCGGTCGGCATAGTACAGGCCCGCGTTGCTCTTTCGGCAGTGATCGACGAGTACTTCGCTGCGCGCGTTGGCCAGGATGGGCGTGCCCACGGCAAAGGATTCCAGGGCCAGCAGCGACAGGCTCTCATAGGGTGAAGGCACCACGACCACTGTGGCTGCCTCGAGTGCCTGCAGCCGTTCCTGATCGGAGAGGCGTCCAGCGAAGCGGATGAACGGCTCCTCCGGGAGGGGCATCAGCTTGACCCCCATCAGCGCGAGAGTGGCATCGCCGCCTTCCTGCACATAAGTGCTGAAGTATTCGATCAGCTCTTCGCAGCCCTTGCCCGCGTCGATGCGGCCGCCGTAGAGCGCGATCGGGCCGTGCAAGCGATGGCGCCGCCGGAACATGGTGCCCCGCTGCGCGAGGTGGGGCCGGAAGTTCGGGGACTCGTTTTCGTCGGGCGCTTCGTCTTCGTCGGGTTCGCTCGCCTGCAGAGCGGCGTGGTCGTCTCCCGAATCGGCGGCGGGCCGGTTCCTGAGCCCTGGATGCGCGGCCGGCAGATCGACCCCGCAGCCGACCGTTTCCTCTTCGACCGCGCGAATCGAGAAATGGGTCGTGAGGAATCGCCGCTCGACCTCGGTGTTGTAGGCGAGGCCGGCCGGCAGGCTGAAGAGCTCCTTGTAGATGTCGAGGTGGATCGCCGGCTCGTCGTGCGCGGTCGGCACGAGGATGCTCTTGTGCGGAGCCACCCGCGAACCGAGGACGGTCGGTGCGTAAAGATACGTAAAGAAGATCAGCACGTCGTACTGATGGTGATTGCGCTCCAGGTACTCCACCAGAGCCGGGCACCAAGGTCCTTGCTGGCGCAGCCACTCCATCTCGTCGTCTCTGCTGTGGGCGCTCGTGAAGATCCACTCTGAGTAGCGATTGAAGGCATGGATGTCACGCGTCCTGGCGTTGGCGAAGCGGCGAACAGTCACGCCGAGGACGCGGTCGGCGCCCTCCGGGTACTCGTTCTTCCACGTGATGTAGTCCGCCGCGCACGTTGTCAGCACGTCAACCTGATGCTTCGGCGCGAGCCGCTCGGCAATCAGCCGGCAGTGGTACTCGGACCCGCCGAGAATCTCGGCGCCGTAGCGTTGGACGATGAAAGCTATCTTCAACGAAGCCTCAATGCGGAAAGCGTGGCGGTCAACTGCGCCTCGATGCGTTCG
This sequence comes from uncultured Acidobacteriota bacterium, assembly GCA_963776315.1. Taxonomy (GTDB): domain Bacteria; phylum Acidobacteriota; class Vicinamibacteria; order Vicinamibacterales; family 2-12-FULL-66-21; genus DATBJJ01. The sequence continues at coordinate 310,771 of CAVZMJ010000009.1, read as the reverse complement.
GGCGCGAAGTCCCTCAGGCGCTTCCGCTGCCCCTCGAGGACGCGGGCGCGCAAGGGTCGATCGTATACGAGCATGCCGAGCATTTCGGCCGCGACTTCGAGGTCCTTGGGCGCAAAGAGCAGGCCGGAACCGCCGAGCGTTTCCGGGACGGCTCCCGCCGCGTACGCCAGGACCGGCACATCGGCCGCCATGGCCTCGATGAGCGGCACGCAGAAGCCCTCGTGCTCGCTCAGCGACACGTAGGCGTCCGCCCAGCGATAGAACGCCCCGAGGTCCTCGTCGGGGACGGGACCCGTGAACCAGAAGCGGTCCGGGAGCATCCGGTACTCGGCGATGAGCGCCCGGACCTGCGCATAGTATGCCGGCACGCCGTCGTAGCGTCCGACGAAGATGAACCGGTAGTAGTTGTCGACGTAGCGCTTGTAGACCTCCGCGAGCCGGATGTGATCGTCGATTCGCTTGTTCGGCACGATACGGCCGACAAACAGGATGTTGATCAGGCCGTCGCCCAGGATTTGCTCGAGGGCAGGCCGTCGCGGCGCGTTGGTGATGCGTCCGGTGTCGACGGCGATGGGCAGCACGCCGGTCGGCGAGAACCCGAGCGCCTCGAGCTCGCGGCGGTTGAACTCCGAGTCCCCGAGCGCCAGATCGACGTGCCCGACAAGCGTCGCCAGTTCCTGGCGCCCGATCGACGCCAGCCGGAAGAGCGCCGGCGAGTACGGCGCAAAGAATGCCGCGGGGGTGATGTTGTGATACTGCAGCACGCGCGTCCCGTCGAGACGGCCGAAGGCATCGGTCATCGGCGACGGCAGCGCGAAGTGAAAAATGGTGACGTCGCCGCGACTGGCGGCCGGATCCGCAAACGGCCGCACGTCCGACCGTAGATCGTCGTCTATCGCGAGCGCGTAGATGTCGGACTCGTGTCCCTGACGCCGGAGCATCTCGCGCACCCGGCGGGCGCTGTCTCCGATGGCGTCGCCGCGATGCGCGGCAGGCACCCATTGGTTGATGATCATTGCCGCGGCTCGCGGCTCGCTGCTGGCGGCTCGTGGCCTGCGGCTCGCGGCTGGCGGCTCGCGGCCTGCGGCTCGCGGCTGGGGGCGGTCCCAGCGCCGGCTTGTTCCCCCTCCGCGAGCCGCGAGCCGCCAGCCGCGAGCTGCGGCAGCGCCTGAAACAGCGCCGGCCTGAACTGCCGCAGCTCCTCGAAGCGCTCGAACTGTTCGAACTGCGGCCAGAAGTCCCACGCGACTGCCGGCGCGGGCCGGGGCGGTCGCGCGATGACCTCGTCGACGAACCGCAGCAGCGTCCCGGGGAAGTCCCTGGCCTGCAGTCGCGCCAGCGCGGCGTCCTGCGACTGCAGAACGCCCTCTTCGATGGCTGGATCGTCGAGCACGGCCTCCATCAGCCTGGCGATCTCGAACGGGTCGGTCGTGTCGTAGAGCACACCGCCGCCGTCCATCGTCGTGGGCACGGCCGTCGAGGCGTAGGCCAGCACGGGGACGCCCTTGTAGAACGCCTCGACGATCGGAACGCAGAAGCCTTCGTGAGCACTCGCGCACAGGAAGAGGTCCGCGACGTCGTACAGCGCCGCCAGCTCCTCATTCGAGACGTGCCCGAGGAAGTGCACGTCGGGGGTGCCGAGGGTGGCGATGAGACCCTGGAGCATCGACAGGTAACGCTCGAATCCGCTGTAGGAACCCACGAGCAGCAGACGCGCGCGCGGATTGTGGCGCGTGCGATAGACGTGGAAGGCGCGGATGACGGTCTCGAATTTCTTGTTGGGAATCACGCGCCCCACGAACATCACGTTCGCCCACCCATCGTCGAGGTCGGACGCGAGCAGCAGCTGGCCGGGCGACCCACTCAAGTGGCTGAAATCTGGAACGACGGGGAGGACGTCCGTGCGTCGGAAGCCAAGCGCCTCGAGCTCCTGGCGGTTGTATTCCGAGTCGCCGAGCGCGAGATCCGATCGGTCGATGTAAGCTGCAAGCTCTCGTCGTCCTCGAAAGCACAACTTGACGAGTTCGCTGTGGACGCCGACGAAGTACTCCGGTGGCGTGATGTTGTGGTACACGAGCACCATGCGTCCCGGGAGGGCGTACGCCGTTCTCGAGGCACGCGAGCCGATCGAGAAGTGATGGATCAGCACGTCTTCCGGTGTGATCTCGCCGACCATCTCGCGATAGTCGATTGTGCAGTCGTCGAACCGCCGATCCGCTGTTTCGACGAAAATCTCCGACTCATACCCGGCGCCTCGCAGCACGCGCTGCACCCCGAGCACCTCATTGCCAATCGCGTCGCCGTAGCCCAGCGTGGCGAGCACCTGATGGACGCGCGGCCTGCCCGTCATGCGGTTCTGTCCCGCTGTGCCTCTCGGTCGAGCATGACGGCGCCGGACGGTATGCGGGAGAGGACGTCGGTCGCCGGCGGCAGCTCCCGCCGCCGCCGAGCGAACCAGCCCGGAAGCGGCTCCGGCACCGGCGCGGCAGCGCCGCGCTCGAGCTGTTGGAACATGTCCAGGTACTTCTTTTCGATCACCGGCCAGCCGTAGTGGCGCGTGAAGTACTCGCGCCCGTTCTTCCCGAGCCTGGCGTGGAGGGGACCATTCGATTCGAGCGAGTACAGCGTTTCGGCGAACTCCGCGTAGCTCTCGTAGGTACAGCCCGGCGTTGCTGCGGATGCACTGGCCCTTGAGCACGTCGCATCGGCCGTTGGCGAGCACGGGACGTCCGAGCGCCCACGCTTCGAGCGCCACCATCGAGAGGCTTTCGTAGTACGAGGGCATGATCAACAGATCCGCGGCCGCGAGGGCGTCGAACTTGTCTTCGTCCGACAGAAACCCGAGGTGGTGGATCCGGTGGTGGCCGGGGATCGGGATGACCGGCTTGCCGATGAGCACGAGATCCAAACCCCTCGGGAAGTACATCGCGTAACGCTGAAAGTAGTCGAAGAGCTCGCTGCATCCCTTGTTGGCATCGATGCGCCCGATGTAGATGGCAAACGGGCGGTTGATTTCGTACTTCCTGCGGAAGCGAGCCGGGTCCGTCCGCTTCGGCACGTCGGAGCCCACGCCGACCACGACACCCGGGACGTGCTCGTTGTGCGTGGCGTTCCGGATCAGGGCGCGCTCCTCGTAGGAGTTGTACATGATGCCGCGCACGCCTCTGAAGATCGGACCGAACATCGAGAGGCCGATCGTCGGATCCCGCTCGGCCGTCGGCACGAGCACGGCCTTGCCCGGCAGCCGGCGAGCGGCGTGCCAGGCGTGATAGTAGCGATAGCTGAAGATCAGGAGATAGTCGAACGATGACGCTGACCGAACGAGGTGGTCGATGAGGGCGGGGCTCGTCGGCCCCTCGCTCTCGAGCCAGGCCAGCTCGTCGGCGAGCGAATGGGGCTCATCGAACACGCGCCGCGAACGTCGGCCGAATTCGAGCGGGTGCCGCTCGCGGCGGACCGGGAAGCGGCGCACCGGAACGCCGTTGACGGTTTCGACCCCCGGATTGAGCTCGTTACGCCAGCTCACGTAGTCGTGGGCGCAGGTCGTCACGACCTCGACCTGCACATGCTTCGCCAAGCGTTCGGCGATGTAGCGCGCGTGCAGCTCCGCTCCGCCGTTGATGTCGGCGCCGTACCGCTGGACGACTACCGCGACTTTCACGATTCAGCGGGGCCGTTGCCTGTCTCGCCCGACGGGCCGGACGACTCGTCGTTGTCCGCGCGTCCTGATTCGCGCGCGGCTGAACCCGGCTGTGCCTGTCGATCGCCCGACGGACCCTGGCCCGGCGCGCCTGGTCGACGTCGGCCGCGCCGCCGGCGCCGGCGCGAGCGACGTTCGGCTTCCTCGGCGGAGATCGTCGCGTTGACTCCGCCCCCCCCGCCGCCGGCAGGCGGCTGCAGCGGCGCGACGCTCCCCGGTCGGTACTGGACGACGCCCTCGAGCGCGCGCGCCCGCCGCTCGTCGAAATCCAGCCGGCTGGACATCGACTCCACGCGCATCTTCAGGTTCTTCACCTCGATGCCGAGCCGCGTGGTTTCGAGGACCAGGTTGTGAATCAGCTCGTAGTAGAGCGGGTGCGCCTCGTTCAGCTTCGACTGGACGTGCAGCGCGTCGACCATCGGTGTCGGGTTGAAGAACAGCTTCAGTATCGGGTTGAGCAGCTTGCGGATCCAGCGGAGCAGGGGACGGCTCGAGTCGTAGATCGTCGTGTCCTCGAAGGAGTAGTTCTGCGGATTCGTGGAGGCGTCGCGGTGCTTCCGGTACTGTTCGAGCAGGTCGGATCGCACGCCCTTCGGGTCGAGAAAGCGCTCGAGCTTCACGCCGGCGAGCTCGCGGATCTCGTCCTCCGTGTAGTCGACGCCTCGCTTTTCGCGGATTCGCGATCGCACCTGACGCATGATTTGCTCGACGTCGACGTTGTCGCTCTTGACGGTGAAATCGGACATGTTTGTCAGCTTCCAGCTCTCAGCTCTCCAGCTCTCAGCTCCTCGGCTCTCAGACACTCAGCTCTCAGTGTCGCGGCTACGCGGCTAGCGGCTGGAAGCTGAGAGCTGAAAGCTGAGCAGCTGAAAGCCGTCAGCTATGTCTTCCGTGCCTCCGCCGATTCGCGAACTCGGGCGCCTCTTTGATGCACGTTCCGAGGATCCCGAACGACTCGACGAGCGCCTTCGCGCCCGTCTTTTCGATCGTTCCGGTGTTCCCGCCGACGTCAGGGTATCCCAGCCCGGCCGCGTCCGGCTGGACCGTTTCCCAGTTCCTGAACAGACGGCCCCAGGGGCTCTCGAGTGCATCGTGCATCTGGCGCCTGGCGTTGACCGGGTACCAGTAGCTGTCGTGATAGATCACGCTCGCGATGTACGCCCACGGGGCGAGCACCGTCTTGAGAGACCACTCGATCGGTTTCTTCATCGGTCCCCAGTAAATCTGATGCTGCATGCGTGACGCAAAGGTCATCTTCTTGAACGGGCCGGTGAAGTGCCAGTTCTCGGCGGCGGCCGACTGGTCGCCGACGATGTCGATGTCGCGCGGATCGCCGCACCCCAGCCCCATCTCGTGAGCCATGCGGATGAACTTGATCGACATCGGGTCGATGCCCATCAGCTTGGCCGCCACCGCGTCGATCGCCACCTGGTCGGCGCTGGCCAGGATCACGTTCTTCACGTGCGGCGTCATGCAGCGCGGTCCGGGCCCGTCGCCGGCGAACGTTCCGTCCATCACGGCGAAGACGCCGCGGTGGATCTGCTTCTGGATCATCAGCAGGTCGACGAGCGTTTCGTGGATCACCGGGTGCGTCCAGTGGCGGTGCTCGTTCAACAGCCCGCCGAACGCGTTCTTCATCGCGCCGGTCGTCGTCGTGAAGACGTGCGTCTTCACCGTCGGGAGGTGGATGATGTTCTCGCCGATGAAGCGCTTCGGGATCATGAAGCCCTTCGGGTAGACCTCGTTGAGGCAGGTGAACTTCTTCGTCAGGTCGCCGACCGCGTCACGGATGTTGATCCACTCCTCGGTCTCGTAGATGTGGATGTTGCGGAGCTTGTGCGCCTCGACGACGTTGACCTGCTTGTTCTCCCGCTCGCCGAGGTGGGCGTCGATGACGACCGTGCGGTTGTGGCAGGCGTGGATCAGAGACGGATCGTACCCGTCCTTCTTCATCGCCCGGATGACGCCCTCGAGCTGCCAGGGCGTGGTCGACGTGGCGGGGAAGAAAAAGTGCCACGAGATGTTCACCTTGAGCGCAGTATCCGCGTCCCTGGCGATGACGTCCTGGTAGCCCGCCAGGTTCATCAGCGAGTGATAGTCCTCGAGGACTGTCGCGGGGCTGGTGCGAAGGATGGCAACCTTGGACTTAGGCATTATCGGAGCTCAATCAAAAACTCGGGCCGTAGATGATGACGGCCACTGCGGCGGCCCAGAGGCCTACGCACAAGAGCAGGGGCCGATCGGCCAGGAGCATGTCTGACGGGCTCCCGCCACCGTCCTTCTGGTGCACCAGGTAAAGGTACCTGAAGATTCCATACAGGGGGAAGGGCAGCGTCAGCATCAGCCGATCTGTCCCCAGCCTCTGCACCGTCTCCGGACTCATCGTGTAGAACGCATAGGCCACGATCGTCGACGCTGTCACCACGGCGATCATCTGGTCCAGGAGGTACGGGCTGTACTCTTCAAGGATGCGGCGATGACTCGTCGCGCCGTCGGCGAGCAGCACGAGCTCATGCCGCCGTTTGCTGAGCGCCAGGAACAGGGCCAGCAGGATCGTCAGCACGTAGAGCCAGTGACTGATCGGCACGTCGAGCGCCACGGCGCCGGCCGCCGCGCGCAGGACGAAGCCGATGGCGATCGTCAGCACGTCGAGAATCACGATATGCTTCAGCCGGCCTGAGTACAGCGCCAGCAGCACGACGTACGAAGTGGCCACCACGCCGAAGAGCGGCCTCAGCAGGAACGCAGCGGCCAGCGCTGCGCCCCCGATGGCCACCGCCCAGCCGATGGCCGAACCGACGCTCAACGCTCCGGAGGCAATCGGGCGGTGTTTCTTCACCGGGTGGCGCCGATCCGCGTCCCGGTCGGCGACGTCGTTGATGAGGTACACCACGCCCGACAGCGCACAGAAGATGACGAACGCGGCGATGGCGTACAACACGGCCCGAACGTCCAGCAGACGCTGGGCGAACATCAGTGGAAGGAAGATGATGAGATTCTTCGTCCACTGAGACGGGCGGAGAGAGAGTACGAGGCTCAGGGCCATCGGCCGGACGGCCGCCGGCCGATGATCGACCCGCTCGATATTGGGCGGGAGGTCCGAAGCTATATGTCGCGCCATCCTGAGCGCGGCGGGCGATGTTCGGCGGTTAGCCGGCGAAGCTCTTCACCGCGTCCGGCTCGGACTCGTAGGTCTCGAACACCGTCAGCAGCTTGGTGATGGCGAGCAGATCCTGGATCCGCTTGGTCAGGTTCAGCAGCTTGAGCTTACCGCCCTGCCGGCTGACCGTCGTGTACGTGCGGACAATCTCGCCGAGCCCCGCGCTGTCGATGTACGGCACGCCCTCGAGGTTGAGCAGCAGCTTCTTGCGATCCTGCTGAATCAGCGAGTTGATCTTGTCCTTCAGAAGCTCGTCGCCCTCGCCGAGCGTCATCTTGCCCTTCAGGTCGAGAATCGTCACACCGTCGACGACTCGTTCCTCGATCTGCATCGCCGCTCTCCTCCAGATTTCCTGCGCCGTCGTTCGACGGCCGCCGCCCGTCCGCGCCGCGGAACAGCCGGCCCTGCCTGCCTGCCGGCGTTCATCGGCCGAAGCGCTTGCCCCAGGCCGTATCGTTATTCTGTAAAAAAGACCGGCCAGCGTACTACGCCGGTTCAAACACTGTCAAGAAATTGAGCCGTTTCCGCACAATAACGCTGGAATGCCGCCAAACCCGCCGTTTCGTGCGCTCTCCAGACGGCCTCGGCGCTTGTCCACTGACTTGGACACGCGCCAGACGCCGATGTTCCGCAGGTGGCCCAGCGCCCTTACGCCGGAACTGGTGGGTCCTCCGCTTGCCGACGCCCGCCTGCGCCGAACCGGCCCCGGATCGTCTGCACGGCCACGTACAGCACCGGGATGAAGAGGATATTGAGGAACGTCGACACGAACATCCCCCCGGCGACTGCCGTCCCGATCGACTGGCGGGCTACCTGTCCGGCCCCAGTGGCGACGACGAGCGGGAGGACCCCAAGGATGAAGGCCAGCGAGGTCATCAGGATCGGCCGCAGACGGATGCGAGCGGCCTCGACCGCGGCCTCCACGACCGTCATTCCCCGATCCCTCAGCTGCTCGGCGAACTCGACGATGAGGATGGCGTTCTTCGCCGCCAGGCCGACCAGCATGACGAGACCCACCTGGCAGTAGACGTCGTTGGCGAAGCCGCGCGACCACTGGGCGGCGAGCGCCCCGAGGACCGCGACCGGCACGCCGAGCAGCACGATGAACGGCAGCACCAGGCTTTCGTACTGCGCAGCCAGCGTCAGGTAGACGAGCAGCAGCGCGAGGCCGAAGATTAGATACGACTGCCGTCCAGCCTTGGACTCTTCGAGCGAGATGCCCGACCAGGCGTAGCCCATCCCTGCGGGGAGGTTCGCGTCGGCCAGCCGCTCCATTTCTGAGAGCGCCTCGCCCGAGCTCACGCCCTGTGCCGCCGATCCGTTGATCGACGCCGATCGGAACAGGTTGAAGTGATTGATGACCTGCGGCGCCGTCGTTTCTTCCATCCGTACCACCTGCTCGAGCGGGACCATGTCGCCGCCGCGCGTCCGGGCATAGAGTTGCCGAAGCGCCTGTGGGTTGGACCGGAAGTTCTGGTCGGCCTGCACGTACACCCGGTACGCGCGATTGTTGAACTCGAAGTCGTTGACGTACTGCGACCCGAGGAAGATCTGCAGCGCGCTCGTGATCTCGCTGAGCGGAAGCCCGAGCGCGATCGCGCGTTCCCGATTGATCGTGACCTGCAGCTGGGGGTCATTGGCCGTGAACGGGCTGAAGAGCCCCGGCCGCAGCTTCGGCGATCGGTTGCCCGCCGCGGCCATCGACTGGGTGGCCTGCGCGAGGCGCGTGATCTCGCCGCCGCTCTGATCGAGCACCTGGAACTCGAAGCCGCCGAACCGGCTCAACCCCTGGATCGCCGGTGGCGTGAAGGCGACGACGATCGCGCCGGGAATGCCGAAGAGCGGTCCGCTGATGCGCCCGAGGACGGCCTGCACCGAATGCTCGGCGCCGATCCGATCCTCGAACGGCTTGAGGCGGATGAACATGAGGCCCTGGTTCGACGCGGCGCCGCTGAAGCTGAATCCCATGATGGAGAAGAGCGCCATCACGTCGGGATCCTTGAGGATGATGGCTTCCGCCCGCTGTGAGATTGCTCCGGTGTACTCGAGCGATGCCCCCGCCGGTCCCTGCACCTGGATGATGAAGTAGCCGGGGTCCTCCTCCGGGATGAACGCCTGTGGCACGATGCGATACACCCACCACGTGAGTCCGAGCGTGCCGACGAAGAGCAACACCATCGCCCAGCGCCAGCGCAGGCAGCCGCGCAGGATGGCCACGTACACCCGCGTCCCGGCCTCGATGATGCGCTCGAACAGCGTGAAGAATCGCCCTTTGTGGTGGCTCTCGCGCTCGAGCAGCAGGGCCGACAGCGCCGGCGTCAGCGTCACCGCGTTGAACACCGACAGCGCCACTGCGAACGCGATCGTGATCGAGAACTGCGCGTAGAGGCGCCCGGTCGTCCCCGGGAAGAACGCCACCGGCACGAAGACCGCGATGAGCACCAGCCCGGTCGCGACGACGGCGCCGAGCACCTCCCGCATCGCATCCGACGCGGCCTTTCTCGCCGTGACCTTGTATTCCTGAATGTGCCGTTCGATGTTCTCGATCACCACGATCGCGTCGTCGACGACGATGCCCGTGGCGAGGATGATGCCGAAGAGCGTCAGCGTGTTGATCGAGAAGCCCATCAGCTTCACGAACGCGAACGCGCCGACGAGCGAGACCGGGATGGTGATGGCCGGGATGAGCGTGCTGCGCCAGGTCTGCAGGAAGACGAAGATGACCAGCACGACGAGGATGATGGCCTCGACGAGCGTCTTCAGCACTTCCGCGATCGACGCCTCGACGACGTCGGTGGTGTTGAAGGAGACGAGGTAGCGCATGCCCGGCGGAAACGCCGCCGCCAGGCGATCCAGTTCCGCCGTGACCGCGCGCTCGACGTCGAGCGAGTTGGCATTGGGCAGCTGCGTGACGCCGAAGCCCACCGCCTCGACGCCCTGGAACCGCAGGTTGGCGGCGTAGGTTTCCGCGCCGAGCTCGGCGCGCCCGACGTCCTTGAGCCGGACGAGCGAGCCGTCGCGGCCGCTCTTGAGGATGATGTTCTCGAACTCCGACGCCTCGCTCAGCCGTCCGAGCGCGCGGACGCTCAGCTGGTACATCTGACCCGACGGGGCGGGCGCCTGCCCGAGGCTGCCCGCGGCCACCTGCACATTCTGCTCGCGCAGCGCCTGCACGACGTCGTTGGCCGTCAGGCCGCGCGCGGCGAGGCGGTCCGGATCGATCCAGAGCCGCATCGAGTACTTGCGCTCGCCGAACACCACCACGTCGCCGACGCCCGGGACGCGCTTGACCGCGTCCTTGATGTAGACGTCGAGGTAGTTGCTCAGAAAGAGCGAGTCGTACGTGCCCTGCTCCGAGAAGACCCCGACCGCCATGATGAACCCGGTCGACTGCTTTTGAACCGTGATACCCGTCGTCCGGACCTCGGCGGGCATCCGGCCGAGGGTCTGGTTCACGCGGTTCTGCACGTCGACGGCGGCGACGTCCTGGTCGCGCGTCACGTCGAAGGTCACCGTAATCGTCGAGATGCCGCTGTTCGTGCTCGAGGAGGACATGTAGAGCATCCCCTCGACCCCGTTGATCGCCTGCTCGAGCGGCGTCGTGACGGCCGTCTCGACTTCCTGCGCGTTGGCGCCGGTATAGACCGCGGTGACGTTGACCTGCGGCGGGGCGAGGCTCGGGTACTGCGCGACCGGCATGGTCGGAATGGCCACCGCGCCGGCCAGAATCAGGACCAGCGAACAGACCGACGCGAGAATAGGACGACGGATGAATGTGTCGACGAACATGGGATTCGTTCGGGGTTCGGGGTTCGGGGTTCGGCGTTCGGCGTTCGCCGTTCAGCGCTCGCCGTTCAGCATTCGCCGTTCAGAATTCCATTCAGCACTCAGCATTCAGCACTCAGCATTTCATTCGGCGCGCACCGGCGCGCCGTCGCCGATCTTCTGAATCCCGGAGACGATCAGCGTCTCGCCCGCCTTGAGCCCGCTCCGCACCACGTAATCATTGCCGACCACCTGGCCGACCTCGATCGGCTTCTGCTTCGCGACCAGGCCGCCCTGCGGGCCCTTCTCGGCCACGAAACAGAAGTATTGGCCGCTGATGCGCACGACCGAGGTGATGGGTACCGTCAGGCCCTGCACGCTGCGCCATACGATGCGCGAGCGGATGAACTGCAGGACCCGCAGCGACGGCGGCACGTCCCGCAGCAGGCTCTTGACGAGCACCGTCTGCGTGCTGTCGTCCACGCGCGAAGCGACGAAGCTGATGGGATTGGTGGCGATGACCTTGCCGTCCGCGTCCATGAGCTGGACCGGGAGCCCGAGACGCAGCTGCGGCGAGCGGTCGAGCGGAATCTGAATGTACGCCTCGAGCGCCTGCCCGTCATCGATGGTCGTGATCATCGTCGAGTTGGTCACGCGATCGCCGACGCGGACGGCGATGTCTCCGACCGTGCCAGCCTGTGGCGCGACGACGCGGTAGAACTCGAGCTCGACGCGTCCTTCGCGCACCTGGGCGTCAAGCGCGGCGAGGCGCGCCTCGGCCGTTCGCAGCGAGTTCTGCGCCTGGTCGAACTCGGCCTTGCTGACCGCGCCGGCCTCGACGAGCGATTCCATGCGCTTGGTCTGCTGTCGCCAGTACACGACGTCGGCCTCGGTGCCGGTCCGGCTGGCCTCTGCGCTCGAGACCGCAGCCTGCTGCTTCGACGGGTTGATCTGGACGAGCGGCGTGCCGACGCTGACGCGCTGGCCGGACGTGACCAGGATCCGGGTGACCAGGCCCTCGACTTCCGGCTGAATCGTCGTCGAGCGGAGGGATCGCAGCGTGGCGATGAACTCCGACGCGTCGTCGATAGCCGTTGGCGCGAGCGTGCTGATCGTGACCAAGGTGGGCGGTGGAGCGCCCGCACTCTGCGCGGGAGCACCGCCGCCGCTGCAGGCCGCGGCGGCGAGCCCCGCGCCGATGAATGCCAGCAGGAAGACTGATCGGCTCAACCGAGCGAAGGAGGATTGCGATACCATGGGGATCAACTCTACGACGCGCAGAACGTGACGAACGTTCCGCGACGTAACGAACGGATTTTACTGTGTGGCGGTCGGATTCCCGGGAAAGAAAAAGGGCCACGAACGCTCGTGGCCCTTTCCGTTCTTCTCCAGACAGCTCGGGACTAGATGCTACTCGCGCCGGCGAACTTACGTTGCTGGAAGCATTCCCGGCAGAACACCGGCCGTCCCTGGGTCGGACGGAACGGCACGGTCGTCTCTTTTCCGCACGCTGAACAATTCGTGGTCGTTTCCACCCGTTCCCTGGACGCCGACGCGCCGCTCGGTGCCGGGCGCGATGCCCGTTTGGCCTTGCAGCCCTTGCACCGCTTCGGTTCGTTCTTGAAATTCTTGTCTGCGAAGAAAAGCTGCTCCCCGGCTGTCCAGATGAACTCCGCTCCGCAGTCCACGCACGCCAGCGCCTTGTCCTGGAACTCCATCGGTCCTACCTCTCACCAACTCGAGCTCGTCCCGTTCCCACGCCTCCGTCCGTTTGAGCGATGTCATGGGAACGGCCCGCTCGCTCCGGATCCTCATGATCCAGCTCGAGCGGGCCGCGTTGATCAGTCCAGCCGGCTAGTCCGATTCGCGACGCTGCTTCTTGCGCGTACGCTTGCGCGCCAACGCCTGCTTGGCGCGGCGACGATCGCCTGGCTTCAAGTAGAACGAATGCTTCTTGATATCCTTGATGATATCTTCCTGCTGCACCTTCCGCTTGAAGCGACGAAGCGCGCTCTCGATCGACTCGCCTTCCTGAATTTTCACTTCAGCCAATACTGAATACACCCCCTTCAGCGGCCACCTTCACGAACAGCTCCCGGCGATCAGCCCCTCCCACAGATGCTCGCTCGCCGCGGTGTCCCCTGTCAGGCCCAAAGAGTTCGACGGAATGCGTTAGGCTATCACAAGACCCGTGCATTTTTTGGCAGAAAGCTCAGCTGGAATGTCCAACATTGCGTCTCTCTTTGAGAAGCCTCTAATCTATTGATTATGAGCATGTTAGGTCTATTGCGCGGCTCACTAATAAGGGATCGTTCGGCTCTCCGCCGAGGCGCCGAGTGAGGCTCCTGGTGATCGGCTCTGGCGGCCGCGAGCACGCGCTCGTCCGTGCACTCGCGCGCGGCACTGGCATCTCAGTGGCCTGCACCCCGGGCAACGCGGGGATCGGAGCCGACGCTCGCCTCTTTCCCATCGACTCGAGCGCCGTGGACGAGTTGTGCGCGCTCGCCGATCGTGAAGCGTTCGACCTCACGGTGGTGGGTCCAGAGCTGCCGCTCGATCGCGGCCTCGTCGATCGATTTCGCGATCGGGGCCACCGCGTCTTCGGTCCCTCGCGTGCCGCCGCGCAGCTCGAGTGCAGCAAGTCGTTCGCCAAGGCGTTCATGACACGCCACGGAATCCCCACTGCCCGCTTCCGCGTCTGCGACTCCGCCGCCGCCGCGCACCAGGTCATCGCAAACGGTGAGCTCGGCCTGCCCGTCGTGATAAAGGCCGACGGCCTCGCCGCGGGAAAGGGCGTCGTCGTTGCCGCCGATCGTGCCGAGGCAGACGACGCGATTCGCGCCGCGATGGAGGATCGTCAGTTCGGCACCGCTGGCGCGCGAGTGGTCATCGAGGAGTGTTTGAGCGGTCCCGAAGTGTCGTTCTTTGCGGTCTGTGACGGCCGGAAGGCGATCCCGCTCGGCTCGGCCCAGGACCACAAGCGCGCGTTCGACGACGACCGCGGGCCCAATACCGGCGGGATGGGTGCGTTCTCGCCGAGCCCGCTGATGGACGCAGAGCTCCAATCGCGCGTCATGCGCGACGTCGTTCACCCCGTCGTCAACGGCATGCGCGAGGAAGGATACGAGTACTGCGGTTTCCTCTACGTCGGACTGATGCTGACGTGCGATGGCCCCAAAGTGATCGAGTTCAATGTGCGGTTCGGCGATCCCGAGGCGCAGGTCGTACTCCCGCTGCTCGAGACCGATCTCGCGACGCTGCTCATGTCCGCCGCCGACGGCGATCTTGGATCGCAGGCGGTGACAACCGGCGCGGGCGTCGCGGTCGGCGTGGTGCTCGCCTCCGGCGGGTATCCGGGGCCGGTCACGACAGGCGTGCCGATTCGCGGGATCGATCTCGCGTCGCGCATGGCCGGTGTCGACGTGTTTCATGCGGCCACCAGCCGACGCGGGGATGATCTCATCACCGCTGGCGGCCGGGTGCTGACCGTCGTTGGCCGCGGCCCCACCTTCGACCGCGCGATCGCGCTGGCGTACATGGGGGTGTCGCAGATCTCTTTCGAGGGGATGCACTACCGGCGCGACATCGGCTTGAAGGCGAAGCCGTTGGCGGTTTGATCGCTCGTTCAGACCAGAGGGTATACGACCGGGTCACGATGACCTCGACCAGCCTCCGCTAAAGCTACGGCGGTCCGCCGAAGCCTTGGCGAAGGCGGAAGACCACGAGGACCACGCAGAAAGCATGGCAAAGACCTTCCGTGAACGCGACAGATTCCACTAACTGATAGTGCCAAAATGTCTCAGATCGCTGTTCTCATCCTGATGGGCTCCGATTCCGATGCGCCGGTCATGCAGGCGGCCGTCGACGTACTCCGGGAGCTGGAGATTGCCTGCGAGATGACCGTCGCCTCGGCCCACCGATCGCCCGAGCGCGTGACGCGGCTCGTCCGTGAGGCGCCCGGCCGCGGCGTGAAGGTGTACATCGTCGGAGCCGGTGCCGCGGCGCACCTTGCGGGCGTCGTCGCCGCGCACACGACCGCGCCGGTCATTGGCGTGCCGATCGATTCGTCGGCGCTCAAAGGGCTCGACGCGCTGCTGTCCACTGTTCAGATGCCGCCTGGTGTGCCAGTCGCGACGGTCTCGATCGGAAAGCCTGGTGCGACCAACGCCGGCGTGCTGGCGGCGCAGATTCTGGCCGTCGGCGATCCGGCAATCGCGGCGCGGCTCGAGCGATACAAGCAGAAGCTGGCGGAGAAAGTGGAACAGGCCGCGGCGCGTTTGGCGGAACGACAATAGGAAAGGCTCTTGGCTCTCGGCTTTAGGCTTTTGGAAGACCGAAGACCTTCGAGTGAGGTCCCGTAGGTTTTGCCTAGAGCCAAAAGCCGAGAGCCTAGAGCCAAACCACGCCCAGCACTTCTTCCTACCATGAAGTACTCGATCGTCACTTTTGGATGCCGCGTCAATCAGGCCGATTCGCTGAGGATCGAGGAAGACCTCCGCTCGCGCGGCGGCGTCGCCGTGGCCTCGAGCGACGCCGATCTCGTCATCGTCAACACCTGCTCGGTCACCTCGAGCGCCGACCAGGGCGCGAGACAGGTCATCAGACGCATCGCCCGCGATAATCCGTCGGCTGAGGTCATCGTGACGGGCTGTTACGCCACCCGGCGGCCGGAGGACGTCGCGGCGCTTCCGAACGTCATTCGGGTGGTGGCGAACCACCAGAAGGACTGGCTCGTTCAGACCACCGCCGAGCGGTTCGGGAGCGGCGACGGCGCCTGCGGCGCCACGATCGAGCCCGGCGTCGCGGGCCGCACGACGTTCACGCTCCGCGTACAGACCGGGTGCGAGGAGCGATGCAGCTATTGCATCATTCCAACGACCCGCGGCGCCGGCCGCAGCCTGCCCGTTGACCACGTCCTTCGTGAAGTCGCGCGCGTGGCGGCCGCGGGCTTCAAGGAGATCGCGATTACCGGTGTCCATCTCGGCTCGTACGGGCGGGATCTGGAGCCGCAGAGCTCGCTCGTCTCGCTCCTGCGCGCGCTCGACTCGTCTCGGGTTGACGTGACGTTCAGGATCAGCTCGCTCGAGCCCATGGACTGCACGCCCGAGATTGTCGCGCTGGTCTCGGAGAGCGCCGGCCGGTTCGCCCCGCACTTCCACCTGCCGCTGCAGCACGCGAGCGATCGAATGCTCGGACTGATGCGCCGTCCCTATACGCTGGATTACTATCGCGGCCTTGTCGACTCCATCGCTGGCCGCCTGCCACACGCGTCGATCGGCACCGACATGATCGTCGGGTTCCCGGGTGAGACCGACGACGATTTCCGCGCCGACGTCGACTACCTGCCGAAGTCGCCGCTGTCGCACGTGCACGTCTTTCCGTATTCGGATCGTCCGGGCACCGACGCGACCGCCATGCCGGCAAAGGTGCCGGGCGCCACCATCCGCGAGCGCGGGACGGTCCTGCGCGCGATCGGGGCCGACCTCGCGCGTCGGTTCAAGGCGTCGCAGATCGGCACTGTTCGACCAGGATTGACGATCGAGGACGGCACCCTCGTCGTGACCGACAACTATCAGAAAGTCAGGATTCCCGCCGGACTGGAACGCAACCGTCGCATCGCCGTGAGGTTGGAAGTGGATGCGGGAACAGTAGTCGACGTTGGGGTGTAGCGACTGCCGACTGGAATTGCCGACTGAGACTAACGACTGCGACTCTCGACCCTTCGATACGCTCAGGGTCGCCCTGAGCCTTGCCGAAGGGCGACTGCCGATTGCCGACTGTCGGCAGCCTCCAGTCTTTCCGCCAACCGCTGCCCCGGTGCCGACCGCGTCGATTCCGTGATTAATTGTCCACACGCGGCCCGAATATCCCGCCCACGCGATCGTCGCACCGACACCGTGACGTGGTGATCCGCGAGTATTTCCGCGAACCGATTCACCCGCTCGTCTGACGGCCGCTCGAACGGGATGCCGGGCGCCGCGTTGAGCGGCAGCAGGTTGACCTTCGCCTTGATCCCGTGCAGCAGCTTCACCAGCCGGCGCGCGTCCTCGGGCGTGTCGTTGACCTGGTCGAGCATCACGTACTCGAAGGTAATTCGATTGCGTCGTTTGAGCGGAAATCGCCGGCACGCGTCGAGCAGGTCCTGCAGGCCGTACTTGCGATTGATCGGCACCAGCCGGTCGCGCTGGTCTTCGGTCGTCGCGTGCAACGAGATCGCGAGGTTCGGCATGAACGGTTCCGTCGCCAGCCGCTCGAGCGCCGGGAGCACGCCGACCGTCGAGAGCGTAATCCGCCGCGGAGAGACCGCCAGGCCGTGCTCGTCTCCCAGAATCCTCAGCGCCTTCATCGTGGCGTCATAGTTGTGGAGCGGCTCGCCCATCCCCATGAGGACGATGTTGAAGCGCTGGCCGAGCATGTGGAGCTCGCGCAGCAGGATCCGGACCTGACCGACGATTTCTCCTGCCGTCAGGTTCCGAATGATGCCCATCCGCCCGGTGAGACAGAAGGCGCATTTCATGGCGCAACCGACCTGGGTCGAGATGCAGAAGGTCTGCGACGGCGTGTCGGGGATGAAGACCGACTCGATGAGGTGGCCGTCGGCCAGCTCGAGCAGGAACTTGGTGGTGCCGTCCGTCGACCGTTCCTCTTTCGCGACGCTGGGCGTGCTGACCGACAGATAGTTCGGCAGCGTCTCGCGGAGGGCCCGGCCGAGATCGGTCATGGCGCCGAAGTCGGTCACGCCTCGGCGATAAATCCATTGGAAGATCTGCCGGCCGTGAAAGCGGGGGACGTCGATGGCTGCGAGGTGTGTTTCGATCTCTCCGAGCTCGAGCTCAGCCGCGTCGATGCGAACGGCGGTAGTCATGGTGCGCTCCGGCAACCCCGGCAGGATCAACCATTGTACTACGTCAGTTTCGGCCCATTCTGGCGCGTTTCTGCCTTGAATTGCACGCGGCGGGCGTGGTATCATCCCTTTTTGGTTCATCGCGTGTAAGTCCTTCCACTCCAAGTACTTGCGTAATCCAGACTGAGAGACACTTGAGCGACTCGAGCCATTCGATCAAGCCCAACTCGTCAGCGTCCGACCGAACGCCGCCGATGGTCGTCCGCGAGGTGCTGGGCAACGGTCTCCGGCTCGTCACCGAATCGATGCCGCAGGTCCGGTCGGTGACGATCGGCGTGTGGCTGACACGGGGCTCGCGGCACGAGTCCGACGCGCAGAGCGGGATCGCGCACTTCGTCGAGCACATGCTCTTCAAGGGCACCGACACCCGGTCGGCAGAAGACATTGCGCAGGCGATCGATTCGATCGGCGGACAACTCGACGCGTTCACCGCGAAGGAGTACGCCGGGTACTACATCAAGGTGCTCGACGAACACCTGCCGCTCGCCGTCGAGCTGCTGTCGGACATCGTGATGCGCCCGGCGTTTGTCGAGGAAGAGGTCGGTCGCGAAAAGAAAGTGATCCTCGAAGAGATCAAGATGGTCGAGGACACGCCCGACGATCTCGTGCACGAGCTCTTCACGCAGCATTTCTGGGAAGGCCATCCGCTCGGCCGGCCCATTCTCGGCTCGAAGGACACCGTCGAGGCCTTCACTGGTCGTTCGCTGCGCGATTATTTCCGTGGCGCCTACGTAGCGCCGAACATGATTGTCTCGGCGGCCGGCAACCTCGAGCACGCGTACGTCAAAGATATCGTTGGCGAGGCCTTCGGGTCGCTCGCTGCCGCGGGCGAGACGACCTCGCAGCGTCCGCCGACCGTCAAGCCGTCGGTCCTGCTGCGGGCCAAGGAGCTCGAGCAGAGCCACATCTGCCTCGGCACGAACAGCTACCAGCAGAATCACGACGACCGCTACGTCAGCTACATCCTCAACTCCGTGCTCGGCGGCTCGATGAGCTCGCGGCTGTTTCAGAACGTGCGCGAAAAGCGCGGGCTGGCCTATTCCGTCTTCAGCGGCATGAGCGCGTATCGCGACGCCGGCAACATGACCATCTATGCCGGCTGTGCCGCCGATGCCGTCGAGGAAGTGATTGATCTCTCGGTCGAGGAGCTGCGCGGTCTCAAGCGCACGCCGGTCCCCGAGGACGAGCTGAAGCGCGCCAAGGATCACCTGAAGGGAAGCCTGATGCTGAGCCTGGAGAACACGGCAAGCCGGATGTCGCACCTGGCGCGGCAGGAGATCTACTTCGACCGGCACTTCAGCCTCGACGAGACGCTCGCCGGCGTGCAGCGCGTCACCGCCGCCGACATCCAGCGCGTGGCGTGCGACCTGCTGTCGAACGGCTCGCTGGCAGTGACGGTGCTCGGCCCGAAGACTCCGGACCTGCCGCCCGCGCGGTTGGATTTGGGCTGAGCGCCTGCGGCCCGAGCGAGGCGCGAAGCCGCCGAGCGAGAGCGAGCGGGGGTGGGGCCCCGCGAGCAGTGAGACATGCTTACTTGATGCGCGAATTGCATCTAACCGTCACTTCATGATCCAGCGGTACACACACCCCGAGATGGGCGCGATTTGGAGCGAGCAGCGTCGCTACGACACGTGGCTCGAGGTTGAGCTGGCGGCCGCCGATGCGATGGCCGACGTCGGACTGGTGCCCGCCGACGCGGCGCGGGAGCTGAGGGCGCGCGCGGCCTTCGACATCCACCGGATCGAAGAGATCGAACGCACCACGCAGCACGACGTGATCGCGTTTACCACCGCCGTTGCCGAGAAGGTCGGGCCGGCGGCGCGATGGCTGCACTTCGGGCTGACGTCATCCGACGTCGTCGATACGGCCCAGGCGCTCCAGATGCGCGAGGCCTGCGGCCTCATCGTCAAGGGGATCGCCGCGTTGATGGACGCAGTGCGCACGCGCGCCGAGGAGCACCGGCGGACGCCGATGATCGGCCGGACGCACGGCGTGCACGCCGAACCGATGACCTTCGGCATCAAGCTGGCGCTGTGGCACGCGGAGCTCCAGCGCGATCTCGACCGCGTTCTGCGCGCGCGCGACGTGGTGTCGGTGGGAAAGCTGTCGGGTGCGGTCGGTACCTTCGCCCACCTCGACCCGGACATCGAGGCTCGCGTGTGCACCCGGCTGGGCCTCGAGCCGGCGCCGGTGGCCTCGCAGGTCATCCAGCGCGACCGGCATGCGGAGCTGATGTCGACGCTCGCCATCACGGCGGCGTCGCTCGAGAAGTTCGCGCTCGAGATCCGCGGCCTGCAGAAGACCGAGATCGGCGAGGTCGAGGAGCCGTTCGGCAAGGGCCAGAAGGGCTCCTCCGCGATGCCGCACAAGCGCAATCCGATCGGCTGCGAGCAGATCACGGGCCTCGCCCGGCTCGTCCGCGCCAACGCCATGGCTGCGCTCGAGAACATCGCCCTCTGGCACGAACGCGACATCTCGCATTCCTCCGTCGAGCGCGTCATCCTTCCCGACAGCTTCATTGCGCTCGACCACATGCTGCGGCGCTTCACCCGCATCGTCGCCGGCATGGTGGTCTACAAGGACCGCATGCGCGAGAATCTCGCGCGTTCGCGTGGTGTGGTCTTTTCGGGAACGGTGCTGCTCGAGCTCGCGAAAAGGGGTGTTTCGCGCGAGCAGGCGTACGAGTGGGTGCAGCGCAACGCCATGCGCGCGTTTCACGAACAGAAGGACTTCAAGTCGTTGCTGCTCGCCGATCCCGACCTGACGGCCGTGCTCGGTCCGGCCGAGATCGAGAAGGCATTCGACTTGAACGATCAGCTCCGCAACGTCGACGCGATTTTCGATAGAGTGTTCAACAGGACGACCGAGCTCGCCGCCGCGAGCGCGACGGTCGGGAAGCGAGCGTACCCATCGTGAAGGCCAAGGTGTTTGTCACGCTGAAGCCGTCTGTCTTCGATCCGCAGGGACAGACGATTGCCGACGCATTGCACTCGCTCGGCTATGGCGCCGTCGGCGATGTGCGACAGGGCAAGTACTTCGAACTGGAACTGACGTCCGGATCCACCGAGCAGGCGCGGGCGCTGGCCTCGGAGGTCGCCGACAAGCTGCTGGCGAATCCGGTGATCGAGAGTTACCGGATTGAAGTGGATCAGTAAAGCCTTCAGCTGTCAGCTCTCAGCTGTCAGCTAGACCCTTCTGAGCCTGGTCGGGCGACTCTGACCTGGTCGAGGAATGGGAGGTGAGGGTTTACTGAAAGCTGAGAGCTGAAAGCTGAGAGCTGAACCATGAAATTTGCCGTCGTCGTCTTTCCCGGCTCCAACTGCGATCACGATGCGCACTACACGGCCGGGCACGTCTTTGGACAGGATGCCGAGTTCGTCTGGCACAAGGAGACGAGCCTCAAGGGCGCCGATGTGGTCATCCTGCCCGGCGGGTTCTCGCACGGCGACTACCTGCGCACGGGTGCGATCGCGCGCTTCTCGCCCATCATGGCCGCGGTGACGGACTTCGCGCGGCGCGGCGGGCCGGTCCTCGGCATTTGCAACGGCTTCCAGGTGCTGCTCGAGGCCGGGCTGCTCCCGGGCGCGATGCTGCGCAACCGCGACCTGAAGTTCCACTGCGAACACATCTGGGTGCGTACCGAGCAGACCGACACGCCGTTCACTGCGGGCGCTTCGCGCGGGCAGGTGCTGAAGCTGCCGATCGCGCATGGCGAAGGCAACTACTTCGCCGACCCGGATGTCATCCGTGCGCTCGAATCGAGCGGCCGGGTCGTGTTCCGGTATTGCGACTCGAGCGGGCAGGTCACCGACGCGTCCAACCCGAACGGATCTCTCAACAACATTGCCGGCATCTGCAGCGAAGCCCGCAACGTGGTCGGGTTGATGCCACATCCTGAACGCGCGTGTGAAGCGGCGCTCGGCAGCGCCGACGGGCGGGTGATGTTCGAGTCGGTCATCAACGCCCTCGCCGGGCAGGCCGTACTTCGCAGCGCGTGACGCCCCCATCCGATATGAGTCCCATCGATTCCGCCGTCCTCGAGCGCCACGGCCTCAAGCCTGACGAGTACGATCGCATCGTTCGCGCGCTGAAGCGTGAGCCGACTCCGACCGAGCTCGGCATCTTCTCGGTGATGTGGTCCGAACACTGCAGCTACAAGAGCTCGCGGATTCACCTGAAGAAACTTCCGACCACCGGCCCGCGTGTCCTGCAGGGGCCCGGCGAGAACGCCGGCGCGGTCGACATCGGGGACGGCCTCGCCGCGGTCTTCAAGATCGAGTCTCACAACCACCCCTCGTTCATCGAACCCTACCAGGGTGCGGCGACGGGCGTCGGCGGCATCATCCGTGACATCTTCACGATGGGCGCCCGGCCTATCGCGCTCATGAACTCGCTGCGCTTCGGCTCGCTCGACGGGCCGGACGGTGCCCGCAACCGCCGGATCGTCGAGGGCGTGGTCGCCGGCATCGCGGGCTACGGCAACAGCATCGGCATCGCGACCGTCGGCGGCGAGATCGCATTCGACGATTCGTACTCGGGCAACCCCCTGGTCAACGTCTTCTGCCTCGGGATTGCGAAAGCCGACGCCCTCGTCCTG
The DNA here is from genome assembly GCA_963776315.1 of uncultured Acidobacteriota bacterium. Classification (GTDB taxonomy): domain Bacteria; phylum Acidobacteriota; class Vicinamibacteria; order Vicinamibacterales; family 2-12-FULL-66-21; genus DATBJJ01. Next base: position 288,645 of record CAVZMJ010000009.1, on the reverse strand, counting down.
GCCAACGCGTCTGGCGTCGGCAACCCCGTCTACTACGTCGGCGCCAAGACCGGTCGCGACGGCATCCATGGAGCGACGATGGCGTCGGCCGAGTTTGACGAGAAGTCGTCTGAAAAGCGGCCGGCTGTGCAGGTCGGTGATCCGTTCATGGAGAAGCTCCTCCTCGAAGCGTGCCTGGAGCTGATGCAGACCGACGCCCTCGTCGGTGTGCAGGACATGGGTGCGGCGGGCTTGACGTGTTCGACCTCGGAAATGGGCGCCCGTGGCGGGAGCGGCATCGAGATCGACGTCAGCCGCGTCCCGCAGCGTGAAACCGGCATGACGCCGTACGAGATCATGCTCTCCGAGTCGCAGGAACGCATGCTGCTCGTCGTCAAGAAGGGACGCGAGGCCGAGGTCGAAGCGATCTTCGAGAAGTGGGACCTGCACGCCTCGCACATCGGCGACGTCATGAACGACGGGATCCTCCGCGTGCGGAACCGCGGTGAGATCGTCGCCGAGATTCCGAACGGTCCGCTCGTGGACGAGGCCCCGGTCTACGATCGCCCGACGGCGCGGCCGGCGTATCTCGACACGGTCGCCGGCCTGGACCGACTGACGCTCCCGCCGGCGTCAGGCGCCGCTGGTTCCCCCGATGGCGCGTTCCGCGCGATTCTCGGCTCGCCGACCGTGGCCAGCAAGCGGTGGGTCTATCGGCAGTACGACCACATGGTGCGGACCAACTCGCTCGTCCTCGCCGGGATGGGTGCAGGTGTCGTGCGCATCAAGGGCACCAGCCGGGCGCTGGCGATGTCGACCGACGGGAACGGGCGCTACTGTTACCTCAACCCGCGGCGTGGCGCCATGCTCGCGCTCGCCGAGGCCGCACGCAACGTGGCGTGCGCTGGCGCGCTCCCGATCGGCGCGACCAACTGCCTGAACTTCGGCAATCCCGAGCGGCCCGAGATCATGTGGCAGTTCGTGGAGGCGGTCGAAGGGCTGGCCGACGCCTGCCGCGCGCTCGACATTCCGATTACCGGCGGCAACGTCAGCCTCTACAACGAAACCGACGGCCAGGCGATCTACCCGACACCCATCATCGGCGTCGTCGGATTGATCGAGGACGCCGCGCACGTCGTGTCGCGCACGTTCAAGCAGGCGGGTGACGATATCGTTCTGCTCGGCGAGGGGTATGGCGAGCTCGGAGGCAGCGAGTACCTCAAGACGATTCACGGGCTGGTTCAGGGCCAGCCGCCCGAGCTGGACCTTGGCAAGGAGCGCTCACTGATGACGCTCCTGACGAAAGCGGCCGCGGCCGGCCTCCTCCAGTCGGCGCACGACTGCTCCGATGGCGGTCTGGCGGTCACGCTTGCCGAGTGCGCATTCGATACCGGCGGGATTGGATTGGCCATCGACGTGCCCCTCGTGGTCGACGTCGCGGCGACCCTGTTCGGCGAGTCGGCTTCGCGCGCCGTCGTCTCGGTTGACGGCGCGAACCTGCGGGCCCTGCTGCAGTTGGCTGCCGAGCTCGGCGTGCCGGCCCGGTCGATTGGACGCACGGGTGGTTCGAGGATCACGATGACGGTTGGTGGCCATCCGTCAATCGATTGCGCGGCGATGGACGCTGAGCAGGTGTGGGCACACGCACTCGGCCGTCATTTCGCGGGCCGGGCAGCGTAGAATCTACGGTACATCCATGCCATTCAAAGACGAGTGCGGTGTTTTTGGAATCTTCGGGCACCCCGAGGCCGCCAACCTCACCTACCTTGGCCTTTACGCGCTGCAGCATCGCGGGCAGGAGAGCGCCGGCATCGCCTCCGCCGATGGCGCGAAGCTCCGGATCTCGCGGGCGATGGGCCAGGTCGCCGAAGCGTTCAACGAGCCCACGCTTCAGACGCTCCCGGGTCATATCGCGATCGGGCACACGCGCTACTCGACCGCTGGCGAGAGCAAGCTCGAAAACGCCCAGCCGTTCCTCATCGACTGCGCCCATGGGCAGATTGCCGTCGGCCACAACGGCAACCTCGTCAACGCGCTCGAGCTACGCGACGAGCTGGTCCGCAACGGGTCAATTTTTCAGACCGGGAGCGACACCGAAGTCATCCTGCACCTGTACGCGCGATCGAGGGCGGCCTCGGTCGAGGAAGCGCTCACCGAGTCCATCGCGCAGGTCCGCGGCGCGTACTCGCTTGTGCTGCTGACCAAGAACCGGCTGATTGCCGCGCGCGATCCCCATGGATTCCGGCCGCTCGCGCTCGGCCGGCTCGGCGATGCCTGGATCGTCTGCTCGGAAACATGCGCGCTCGACCTGCTCGGCGCCACCTACGTGCGTGACGTCGAGCCGGGCGAGCTGCTCGTGATCAGCGACGGCGGGCTGCGTTCGATCAAGCCGTTCCCGCCCCAGCCGCTCTCGCACTGCGTGTTCGAGCACGTCTACTTCTCGAGGCCGGACAGCTACGTCTTCGGCCGCAGCGTGAACGAGGTCCGCACGGACCTCGGCCGCATTCTGGCGCGCGAAGCGCCGGCCGCCGCCGACGTCGTCGTGCCCATTCCCGACTCGGGCGTCTGCGCGGCGATTGGTTATGCCGAGGAGGCGGGGCTGCCCATGAAGATGGGGTTGATCCGCAATCATTACATCGGCCGGACCTTCATTCAGCCGCAGCAGTCGATCCGACATTTCAACGTCAGGGTGAAGCTGAACCCCGTTCGCAGCATTCTCGAAGGCAAGCGCGTCATTCTGCTCGACGACTCGATCGTCAGAGGCACCACGAGCCGGAAGATCGTCAAGATGGTCAAGGCGGCGGGCGCGAGCGAAGTGCACCTCCGGATCAGCTGTCCACCGACCGTCTCGCCGTGCTTCTATGGCGTCGACACGCCGAGCCGTTCCGAACTGATCGCGGCGACCCACACGATCGACGAGATTCGCAAGTACGTCGAGGCCGACAGCCTCGCCTACCTGAGCATCGACGGCCTGCGTCAGGCCGTCGGTTCGGAGCAGAAGTCCTACTGCACGTCCTGCTACACGGGCGTCTATCCTGTCGCCTTTCCGCGCAACGAGCAGGCCTACCTCCAGCTCGCGCTCAAGAACGTCGACTAGCGACGCTGACACCGAGGACAACTCCGCCTTGCGTGACGAGACCGCTTCGAGCGCCCGACTTTCCATGCGACGCCTGTTGTCTGCGGTTCTCGCCGGCTGTCTCGTTCCTCTCGCAGCGGTCGCGCTCGCCGCGCAGACCGCCGCTCCCGTCCAGAAGCCTCAGGCCGCCGACGCCCAGGCACTGGTGACGCCGGAGCAGGTGCGTTCGGCAATCGATCGGCTGGGCGACCTGGACTTTCCCATTCGGTCCGCAGCCGCACGGACTGTCCGGCGGGCCGACGCCGCAGTGGCAGTGCCGGCCCTGCTCGCCTCGGTCAAGCAACACTCCGACCAGTACGTACGGTTTCGCGCGCTCGTGATCCTCTCGGGCTTCAACGATCCGCGCACGCGCGACGTGATGTTCTCGGCTGTCAGCGACAAGAACGACCGCATGCGGACGGTCGCCTACGCCTACTTCGAGCGCACGCCGGACACGGCGGTCATCCCGCGCCTGCTCGACGCCCTCAAGGTCGAGGCTTCGGAGTTCGTTCGCCCGGCGTTGACGCGCGCGCTCGCGGCGCATGCCGACGACCCGAAAGTGCGCCAGACGATGGAAGGTCTGGTCATGCAGGGGCAGGCATTCTTTCGCAGCGTCGTGATCGAGGCGCTCGGCGATCATCGCGGCGCGTACGCGATCAAACCGATCACCGAGGTGGCAAAGATCGACGGACCGCTTCAAGACGATGCCGTCCTGGCGCTTGGCAAGATCGGCGACAAGTCGATCCTGCCCATCCTGGCCGGATTGCAGCGCACCGCCCCGCGCGAGTCACAGCCGGGCATCGCGGCGGCGATCTGCCTGCTTGGCGTGAACTGCTCGTCACACCAGCCCTACATCGCCGAATCCCTGCGCTTCTCCATCGCCAACCTCGGGTTCCAGGAGCTTTTGCGTTCGTCATCGTCGGCACTGTCGGTGCTGGCCGTTGCCGGGCGCGAGGAGGCCCTGGCGGAGCTCGTCGTGCAGGGCGCGCCGACGCGCGATCCCGTGCGGGCGCCGCTCGCGCTGGCCGTTGGCACAGTGGCGCTGCGCAACACGCCGATCGTCCTGAAGCTGCTCGAGAAGGATGCGCTCCGCGAGCCCGCGATCGCCCTGCTCGGCGAGGCGTTCGACATGCTCGAAGAGGACTTCGACGAGGAGCGGTTTTTCGCGGCTGTCCGTCGTGCCTACTGGCAGGCGCCCGCGGGTTCTCCGGCGCGCGTGGTCGCAGACGCATTGATACGCAAGCTGGAGTTTTAGGAGCCTGCGCTGAAATGTTGAATGCTGAACGCTGAATGCTGAAGTGAATTTCGAATTGCGAATTCAGCATTCATTTCAGCCTTCAGCACTCCGCATTCAGCATTGCTATGGACTATAAAGCGTCGGGCGTCGACATCGACGCCGGCAACGAAGTCGTCCGGCGGATTCGCACGCTCGCGCGCGGCACGTTCACCCCCGGCGTGCTGTCGGACATCGGATCCTTCGGCGGGCTCTTCCGGCTCGGCGCGTCTGGCGTCGATGACCCGGTGCTTGTCGCGAGCGCCGACGGCGTCGGGACCAAGCTCCGCGTCGCCTTCATGACCGGCGTGCACTCGTCCATCGGCGTCGATCTCGTCAATCACTGCGTCAACGACATCCTGGTGCAGGGTGCGCAGCCGCTCTTCTTCCTCGACTACCTGGCGACAGGCCGGTTGAATCCTGATGTCGCGGTGCAGATCGTCGAGGGTCTTGCCACTGCGTGTCGCGCCAACGGTTGCGCGCTGCTCGGCGGTGAAACGGCCGAGATGCCGGGGTTCTACGCCGAGGGCGAGTACGACGTTGCCGGATTCATCGTCGGCGTCGTGCCGCGCCGGAATCTCGTCGACGGCCGGTCGATTGCGCCGGGCGACGTGCTCATCGGCCTTCCTTCGTCGGGCCTGCATACCAACGGCTACTCGCTCGCGCGGCGAATCGCGTTCGACACCGCCGGACTGGGCGTCGACGACGTGGTCCCGGCGCTCGGGCGGTCGATCGGCGAGGCTCTCCTCGCGCCGCATCGATCCTACCTGTCCCTCGTCCGCCCGCTCCTCGCCAGCGGTGCAGGCCTCAGCCTCATCAAAGGGATGGCGCACATCACCGGCGGCGGTATCACCGACAACCTGCCGCGCGTGCTGCCGGCCGGCACGCACGCGAGCATCGATCGGTCGACGTGGGACATTCCCCCGATCTTCAGGTGGCTGCAGCAGACGGGCGGAGTGCCCGATACCGACATGCTGCGGACGTTCAACATGGGGATCGGACTCATCATCGCCTGTGCGCCGGATCGCGAGCGCGAGCTCATCGACGCCGTCGCCGGGGCAGGAGAACCCCGAGCGGTCCGCATCGGCGAGATCAGGGCTGGCGGCGAAGGCGTCGTCTATGAGTGAAGTGACACCGGCGGAACGAGAGCGTCCGGCGATTGGCGTCCTCATTTCGGGCCGGGGCAGCAATCTCCAGGCGCTCATCGATGCGATCGCGGAACATCGGCTCGCGGCACGGATCGCGGTCGTCATCTCGAATCGCGCGGATGCCGGCGGGCTCGACCACGCGCGCGCTGCGGGCATCGAGACGCTCGTCGTCGATCACCGCGCCTCCCCGAACCGGGACGCCTTCGATCGGGCCCTCGCGAGCGAGCTCGGCGCGCGGCACGTGTCGCTCGTCTGTCTCGCGGGCTTCATGCGGCTGGTCGGTGCACCGCTTCTCGAGGCGTTCCCGAATCGCATCCTCAACGTGCACCCGTCGCTCCTGCCCGCCTTTCCCGGCGTCGACGCCCAGCGGCAGGCGCTCGAACACGGCGTGAAGATCGCCGGCGCGACCGTGCACCTCGTCACTGCGGAGCTCGACGGTGGTCCGATCGTTCTGCAGGCCGCAGTGCCGGTGCGTGACGACGACACGCCGGAGATGCTCGCCGCGCGCATCCTGATCGAAGAGCACCGGATTTATCCGGACGCCGTGAGGATCATGCTGGACGGCGGATGGACCATCGACGGCCGCCGGTTCGTCCGCGGCCGCGATTCCTACCAGACGCCAGGAATGAGCCGGTAGCGTACGCGCATCGCATATTCCCGATATCCATCCAGGTGCGACCGCAGGTACGCGTCTTCGAACAGCACCCGCCGCAGCATCAACGCCGAGTAGCCGAGGCCGATTGCAAAGCCGAGCCACGATCCCAGGGCGAGGCCGCTGAACGGCATCGACGGAATCATCCCCGCGTAGCCTGGATGCCGGATGACGCCGTAGACGCCCTGGTCGACGACGTGGTGTCCGCGGTCCTTCTGGATGCGGATGACTGCCGAGAAAAACCGATTGACCATCATCGCGCGGAAGACCAGCCCGACGGAGATCGCCATCCCGAGGAGCCCGGCCAGCCGAACGCCATCCGACACGTGGCTGAACTGCCAGCGCACATCCAGCAAAGAGATGAGGACATGGGACAGGGCCAGCACGCGCACAACCTTCAGGGGGAGGCGATCGGCACCGGGCTCCGGCGGGTGAAACCGCTCCTTTGCCAGGTCGTCGTCGAGGAAGAGGGCAGGGTAGAGGCTGATGGCGGCGACCGCGGCGACATATGTCCAGAGCCACGGGTCCTGATATCTACCCGTCACGGCGCAGATGACCGCGGCGATGAGGAGGTTGATGAGAAACCAGCGTCCGAGCCGTCGTGGAGTCAGGTGTGTATTTGACATATAGAACTCATAATTTTGAATGCTCAAAATACTAATACCCGTTGAACCACCTTGTCAAGGACCAGGTCGGAAGCATGCTAGGAACTCTCTGCTGGTTTGAGCGTCAGGACCGCAACTTCAGGCGGGCAGTTGACTCGGATGGGAACATAAATAGTTCCCACACCACGACTTACGAACGCCGTTGTCGCCGCGAGCGATCCCTGACCCGCGGCGATGGGAAAGCTTCTCGCGGCGACGGCTCCGAGACCGGGAAGGACGATTTGCCCGCCGTGGGTGTGGCCGCTCAGCATCAGCGGCAGCGAAAGCGCCGCGGCCTCCTTGAGGCGCCTCGGGTTGTGCGCGAGCAGAATCGAGGCCTTCGCTGCGCCGCGCGCGACGGTGGCGATGTCACGCTGGCGGGTCGTCCAGTAACGAATGCCGATGAGGTCGAGCGGCTCTCCCTGCACCGTCAACCGCGTTCGCGCGTCTTTGAGAATCTCGATGCCGCGCGCGGCCATCGCCGCCGGCATGTCGCGATCGTCGTCATGATTGCCGAGGACGCCGAAGACGCCGTATCGAGCCGACAGTCCTCGCACCGCGTCGGCTGCCGACCCGACGAAGTGGCGGTCTCCCTTGGCGCGGTCGTCTCCGCCCCAGGTGACGTAGTCGCCGCCAAGCACAATCAGATCGGGCTGCTCCGCCATCAGGAGGCCAGCCGCCTTTTCGATCAACTCGTGCGACACGGTGGAGCTGCGGTGGAGATCGGTCATGAACCCGACCTTCAGTCCGTCAAGCGACTCGGGCAGGCCCGGGACGGAGAGAACCGTCCGGGTGACCTCAACGTGGTGGCGCTCGTACAAGTACCCGTGCGCGGTCGTACCCGTTACGGTCCCCACCGAAACCGCGGCAAGCCCTCTGAGAACGTCGCGCCGCGACCAGCCACGGGACGGCAGCGATGAGCTCATACGACATAATATGTGGTCCATGACCGTCGACGAGCAACTCGCGTATCTGACCAAGGGCTGCGTCGACGTCGTCCGCGCGGCCGAGCTGAGGCTCAAGCTCGAGCGATCGGCGACCACGGGTCAGCCGCTCGTCGTGAAGGTCGGCTTCGACCCCACCGCGCCGGACCTCCACCTCGGTCACACGGTGCTCATCCGAAAGATGAAGCACTTTCAGGACCTCGGGCACACCGTCGTCTACGTCGTCGGTTCATTCACCGCGCTCATCGGCGATCCGACCGGCCGTTCCAAGACGCGACCGCCGCTGACGCCGGAAGAGATCCAGCAGAACGCCGAGACCTATCAGACCCAGGTCTTCAAGATTCTCGATCCGCACAAGACGGAGGTGCGATTCAACAGCGAGTGGCTCGAGCCGCTCGGCAGCTTCGGGTGGGTGCGTCTCGCCGCGCAGTACAACGTGGCGCAGATGCTCGAACGCCGGGAGTTCAAGAAGAGGTACGAGACCCGTCAGCCCATCGCCATCCACGAATTCCTCTACCCGCTGGCGCAGGCCTACGACTCGGTTTTCCTCAAGGCCGACGTGGAGCTCGGCGGCACCGACCAACTCTTCAATCTGAACGTCGGTCGCGACATCATGCCCGCGTACGGACTCCCGCCGCAGATCGTCATGACCACGCCGTTGCTCGAGGGGCTGGACGGGGTCGAGAAGATGTCCAAGAGTACCGGCAACTACGTTGGCGTGACCGATCCACCGTCTGAGATGTTCGGCAAGCTCATGTCGATCTCGGACGAGCTGATGTGGAAGTACTACACGCTCTTGACCGATCTTACGCCCGAACAGATTGAGGCCCGCCGGCGCGCGGTCGAGGCCGGCGAACTGCATCCGAAGAAGGCGAAGTCCGATCTGGCGA
>CAVZMJ010000009.1:0-275000 GCA_963776315.1 uncultured Acidobacteriota bacterium | reverse complement strand
GATCTGGAACGATCGGCCACAGAGGGTGACAGCCCCGTAGGCGACAGCATACTGGCTCGCTGGACAGGTTCCTGAGTATCGCGGGACACGTGAAATCCCGCGAGAATCCACGAGGACCATCTCGTAAGGCTAAATACTACTTGGCGACCGATAGTGAACCAGTACCGTGAGGGAAAGGTGAAAAGAACCCCTGCGAGGGGAGTGAAATAGTACCTGAAACCGTATACCTACAAGCAGTGGGAGGGCTATGCCCGGCTTCGGCTGGGAATGCCTGACCGCGTGCCTTTTGCATAATGAGCCGGCTAGTTAATCTCAGTGGCAAGGTTAAGCGAAAGCGAGCCGCAGCGAAAGCGAGTCCGAAATGGGCGACGAGTCGCTGGGATTAGACGCGAAGCGAGGTGATCTACCCTTGGCCAGGGTGAAGTACGGGTAACACCGTATGGAGGCCCGAACCAGTGTTGGTTGAAAACAGCTTGGATGAGCTGAGGGTAGGGGTGAAAGGCTAATCAAACCTCGTGATTGCCCGTTCTCCTCGAAATATCTTTAGGGATAGCCTCGAGAGGTCGGCGTTGGTGGTAGAGAACTGAATGGACTAGGGGGCTTACCAGCTTACTGAATCCAATCAAACTGCGAATGCCAACGACACGTATCTCGGGAGTCAGACAGTGGGGGCTAAGCTTCATTGTCGAGAGGGAAACAGCCCAGACTACCGGCTAAGGTCCCAAACTCTGTACCAAGTGGTAAAGGATCTGGAGACGCTCAGACAACCAGGAGGTTGGCTTAGAAGCAGCCATCCTTTAAAGAAAGCGTAATAGCTCACTGGTCAAGCGGCTCTGGGCCGACAATATACCGGGGCTCAAGTACAGGACCGAAGCCGTAGAATAGACACGACCCTGCGGGGTCGTATATTGGTAGAGGAGCGTTCTCGTCGCAGCGAAGTCAGACCGTGAGGACTGGTGGAGCGGCGAGAAGTGACCCTGCCGGCATAAGTAGCGAGAAGAGAGGTGAGAATCCTCTCCGCCGTAAGCCTAAGGTTTCCTGAGGAAGGTTCGTCCGCTCAGGGTCAGTCGGGTCCTAACGCGAGGCCGAAAGGCGTAGCGGATGGATATCCGGTCAATATTCCGGAACTACCTATTTCACGTTATCACGATGGGGGGACGCAGGAGGCTACGCGAGCCGGCGATTGGACGTGCCGGTTCAGGTCTGTAGGGGGATCCACTAGGCAAATCCGGTGGGTCACATTCCCTGAGGGGCCATGTCGATGACCGCAAGGTCAGCAAAGTCGCGGACGCCACGCTGCCGAGAAAAGCCTCTAAGGAGTGAAGTGGGTACCCGTACCGCAAACCGACACAGGTAGGCGAGGAGAAAATCCTCAGGCGCAAGTGAGAACCCTCGTTTAGGAACTCGGCAAATTGGCCCCGTAACTTCGGAAGAAGGGGTGCTCGACTAACGTTCACGATCCTTGCGGTCGTGGGCGCGAACGAGTTGCAATAAAGAGGCCCAGGCAACTGTTTACTAAAAACACAGGACTCTGCGAAGTCGAACACGACGTATAGGGTCTGACGCCTGCCCGGTGCCGGAAGGTTAAAGGGAGAGGTCAGCCGCAAGGCGAAGCTTCGAGCTGAAGCCCCGGTAAACGGCGGCCGTAACTATAACGGTCCTAAGGTAGCGAAATTCCTTGTCGGGTAAGTTCCGACCTGCACGAATGGCGTAATGATCTGGGCGCTGTCTCAACGAGGGGCACTGCGAATTTGTGGTACCGGTGAAGACGCCGGTTGCCCGTGACTAGACGAAAAGACCCCGTGCACCTTTACTACATCTTAGTAGTGAATGCTGGCGTGTTATGCGCAGGATAGGTGGGAGACTTTGAACCCAGGCTCTCGGGCTTGGGGGAGTCAACGGTGAGATACCACCCTTAACACTCCGGCGTTCTAACCTCGTTCTGTTATCCAGATCAGGGACACTGCTAGGTGGGTAGTTTGACTGGGGCGGTCGCCTCCTAAACTGTAACGGAGGCGCGCGAAGGTTCGCTCAGGCTGTTTGGAAATCAGCCGTAGAGTGCAAAAGCAGAAGCGAGCTTGACTGCGAGTCCTACAAGACGAGCAGGTGGGAAACCAGGCTTTAGTGATCCGGTGGTTCCGCGTGGAAGGGCCATCGCTCAACGGATAAAAGGTACGCCGGGGATAACAGGCTGATCCTAGCCAAGAGTTCACATCGACGCTAGGGTTTGGCACCTCGATGTCGGCTCATCGCATCCTGGAGCTGTAGCAGGTTCCAAGGGTCCGGCTGTTCGCCGGTTAAAGCGGTACGTGAGCTGGGTTTAGAACGTCGCGAGACAGTTCGGTCTCTATCTGTCATGGGCGGAGGAAATTTGAGTGGGGCTGTCCTTAGTACGAGAGGACCGGGATGGACGCACCTCTAGTGTACGAGTTGTCACGCCAGTGGCAGCGCTCGGTAGCTACGTGCGGAAGGGAGAAACGCTGAATGCATCTAAGCGTGAAACCCTCCACAAGATGAGATTTCCCAGGTCGCAAGACCTCTGAAGGCTCCTGGAAGATTACCAGGCAATAGGTCGGGTGTGGAAGCGCAGCAATGCGTGCAGCTAACCGATACTAATCAGCCGTGAGGCTTGACCATAATTCTCTTCTTCGCAAGAAGAAGTGCACACCACGTGTGTGCAAGTGGAACGTCCGCCTTCGCCCCTCCGGGGCTTCGGCGAGACGGGAAGAAGCTACCGTTTGCAGGATACTCAATTGTAAGAGCTGTCAGCCATCAGCTATCAGCCTTCAGCACGATCATGCTGATAGCTGATAGCTCAAAGCTGATAGCTCAATAGCTCTTTGACATAGTCTGGGACGATCGACGACCCCCGCTCCGATATCTGGCGCGCCAGGTGGTCGAACCCCAGGCAACTAAGTAGAGCCTGCGACGGGATGATGGAGACCGCAAGCATTTCTCAATGCTCGCGGGGCCCCACCCCCGCTCGCGGCGACCTCGCGCTTCGCGCTCGGTCGCGGCCGCAGGCGCTTTTCCCGGTGGTCATAGGAGAGGGGTCACACCCGTTCCCATTCCGAACACGGAAGTTAAGCCCTCTACCGCCGATGGTACTGCGCGGGCCAACTGCGTGGGAGAGTAGGTCACTGCCGGGATTATTTTTCACACACGCCCGTCGCTTGAACAAAGCGGCGGGCTTTTTTTGTGGCTCAAGACCCAGGGCTCAAGGCTCAAGGAAACCCTTCGAGTAAGAGGTCGAAGCTCTTGCCTGAGCCTTGAGGCTTGAGCCTTGAGCCACGTAACGTTCCTCGATGGCCCTAGCGTCCGCGTCACGACCGGTGTCGCGCAGCAACCCCGCATAGTTCTTCGCACACGCGACGACCTTCGGGTGTCGCGCGTCGAGTCGCGAGGCAAAGATCTCCAGCGCCCGCTGATAGAGCGGCCCGGCCTCGGCCGCCCGGTCGCCCTCGAGCAGCAGCGCGAGGTTGTTCAGCGAGAGCGCCACGTCGGGATGATCGCTCCCGAGCAGCGTCTCCTTGATGGCCAGTGCCCTCCGATAGAGCGCCTCCGCGTCGGCCTTGCGGCCTTGCGCATGGCGCACGCCGGCGAGGTTGTTCAGATTGACCGCGATCTCGTAGTGATCCGGGCCGTAGGTCCGTTCGAAGATCGACAGGGCCCGCTCGTACATGGTCTCGGCCTCGTCGTGCCGCCCCTGCCCATCGACGATTGCGGCGAGCGCCGCGAGATCGGCTGCGACGTGCGGATGATCGGGACCGAGCGCGCGCTCGCGCAGTTCGACCGAGCGGCGCGCCGGCGGCTCGCCGGCGGCGTAGTTTCCCCGCGCGTGTTCCAGGCCGCCGATGTTGTGCAACAGCGTCGCGAGCGACTCGTCTCCGGCGCCGGCCGCCTCCGCCGCGCCAAGCGCCCGCTGGTAGAGCGCCGCCGCATCGTCAAAGCGCCCGTTGTACTTGTAGAGAACGGCCAGCGAGTTCAGCGCGGTCAGCACGTCAGCGTCCTCGCCGTCGAGCGACGCCTCCCCCATCGCGATGGCTTCACGGAGGTACGGTTCGGCTTCGTCGTAGCGGCCGCGGATCCGCACCACATCGCCCAGGCAGGTCAGCGACTGCACGTACAGCCGATCGATGTCCTCCCCGCCGGCCTGCTCACGAACGCGGCGCATGATGTCGACGGAACGCCGCGCGGACGCCTCGGCCGCGGGGTAATCCGCCGCCTGCTCGTGGATGTGCGCCAGGCAGTTGAGCACATTCGCGACGTCGGGATGGAACGCGCCGGACTCGGCTTCGAATACCGCGAGCGCCTCGGTGGCGAGCGCCTGCGCGCGCTCCAGCGCGCCGTCAGCGATCGCGCGGAGCGCGTCGCCGTGGAGCTGCACGGCTTTCTCGATTGGGTCGTCGACGTCGCTCGGCATGTGTGCGTCGGCCGCAGAGGCCGATGCACGGCATTGTACTGACCGCTGCCGGTACGCGGGACGCCGCTTGCGTTCCGGCAGCGGCGGGAGGAGGGACGCGTAAGGCTTACGATCGAAGGGATTCGTTGTGATTGAGGCTCTGCCCGCCAGCCTTGAGCGTCGTCCGAACGCGCAGCGCGTCGTTGTGATTGAGGTTGGATCCGCCCGCTCTCAGCGCTGACTTCACCTGCATCGTGCCGTTGTGGTTCGCTGAGAACTTGCCGGCCTTGACCGCCGGCCGCACGCAGCGAGCTGTAAGCCGGTCATTGTGGGCTGCGAGAATGCCGGCCTTCCGCCGACCTGACTCGCAGCGACTCGCTGTGATTCAGGTGTTCGCCTCCGGCCCTCAGGCTCGACCTCACACGGATAGCCGCGTTGTGATTCGCCGCGATGAGGCCGGCCTTCAACTGCGTTCTTATCTTCATAACCGCTCCCTTCTCTCGCCGTTTTGCCTTGATAGTGACGCAAATGCTCTGCCATGTTGTCGTCGCCGAGTTCCGCAACCAGCGCGTGACTGCAGGAGAACCTGCGCGTCGGTCGAGGAGCGTGTCAGATCCTGTGGCTGCCTGATCGGCGAGCCGACTATCCCATTGGATAGCCGGCTCTGTGTCTGGGCTCGTTGTGGGAGGGCTGTCTTGGGAGGAGGACCGCCGGCGGCCGAGCCGGACCGACAGCGGGACGCGGGATTGAAACGAGGAATTGAAGGAGATGTCAGCCCGGCCTACCCGGCGGCCCGGCGTCCCGCACGCAACCCGGCGCGAACCACGAGGCCGCGCTGCTTGCCGCCCTGGAGCCCCGTTCGAACTTGCAGGGTCTCGTTGTGGTTGGTTGCGAGCTTTCCCACCTTGAGTGCCGTCCTGATCTTCATGAACTCATCTCCCTCTGCGGCCATTCTCTGTTTGTGTTCTGCCCGCACGAGAGCAACGCCGATGCCACCCCGGTTCGCTCGACCGGGGTTCGACAGCGTCAACGGCAAGTGTCTCAACTGAATTGGGATGGCGGTCGGCACTGATTCCAGGAGGTCGCGCACAATGGCGGCGTTCAGCCGACGAGCTCTATCCGATCGGCGGGACCACTATCTGATCGGATCGAGCCGGTGGGCTCCGTGTCGGGAGACAAGCAGACTATCTGAGACGACCGTCGGCGCGGGATTAACGACGAACCAGGTCCGCGCTTCATCCGGACGCAACGGCCGTTTGGGGAGCGATACCAGGCCGTACATTCCGCTGCCGGGCACGCGCTATCTGCGTCCCGGCAGCAGACCGTTTGTTACGTGAGCAGCGCCTTGGATTGGGGTTCACCGCTGCCAGCCGTGTTGGCCGGCAGCGGACGAGATGAAGCAGAGCGGCCGGAACTACCGGGGACGGCCGGCCTGCAACCCGGTGCGAACCACCAGCCCTCGCTTCGTCGCGCCGCCCTGGAGCCCTGTTCGGACCTGCAGCGTCTCGTTGTGGTTCCGCTTGCCAGCCTTGAGTTGCGTTCTGATCGTCATGACTTCATCTCCCTCTTTGCCGTCTTCTCTTGTTCTTGTTTCCGTGCTGCCCAGCATTGAGCAACGGCGGTGCCACCGCGTCACAGGCTGGCGCCGGCTGACCGAGCGCAAGGAGTAACTGATTCCAGAAACACGAGATAGCAGCCATTCGGCACGTCGCTTGGTCTGGCTGCGCGGCGCCCGCGCGGCAACGAAACCCCTATCCGAACGGCGGGACCCGCTATCCGATCGGATAGGGATGAGGGAGGTTGGTTCAGGGGTTCAGGGGAAAACCGTTCTGAGAGTCGGGCCCCGATTCACGAGACGGCTACCCGGTGGTGGATAGCCGTCTCTGGTGCGTTCAGGCTCGTGGAGGAGAGTGTCTTGGGAGGAGAACCGTTGCCGGCCGAGCGTGACCGGCAGCGATTGGGGGGATGAAGGAGAACGGACTCGGCTACCGGATACGGCCCGCTCGCAACCCGGCGCGAACCACGAGACCCCGCGTCGTCTTTCCGCCCTGGAGCCCCGTGCGAACCTGCAGCGCTTCGTTCTGATTCTTCATGACCGCTTCTCCTTCGTTCTTTTGCCTGGCTGGCGTTTTCTCTGTCCGGTTTCTGTTCTCTCTGCCTGATCGTGAGCAACGAAGGTGCCACTCGATGGCAAAGCCCGCGCTGTCTGCGCGACGATGGCCTAAGTGCTTCAGCCGAAGAGGGATGGGGTTGGATCTGACCGCGGCATTGACACACGCGCGTCCCTCGCAGCGCTATCCGATCGGCGGGATCGCTATCTGGTCGGATAGAGCAGACCCAGGGCTCAGGGCTCAGGGCTCAAGGAAGAGCATTCAGATCTCAAGCGGCGCGATTAGGATCTGAAAGCTCTTGCCTGAGCCCTGAGCCTGAGCCCGAGCCCCGAGCCCCGAGACCGCCGTCACGGGTGCGCGATCAACAGCACCGCGCTGCCGCGCGAGACCACGGCGTCGAGCGCGAGGTGCATGTTCTCGGGATCGAGCTGCGCGAAGCTTTCGTCGAGGATGAGGACGTCGGGTTGCTGGAGGAGGGCACGCGCGAGATACACGCGGCTGCGCTCGCCGTGCGAAAGCTGCCAGCCGGTCTCGCCGATGGTCTGCAGGAGGCCCGACGGCATGCGGTCGAGCGTCTCGCCAAGACCGAGCTCGCGCAGCACGCGCTCGGCGCGCGCGAAGTCTTCCTCGCCAGCGGGCCACTCCGCGCCCATGAGGAGGTTGAAGGCGATGCTCCCGAGCGCCAGGTGGTTCTCATGAAACTGCGGCACGAGCACGACTCGCTTCCTCCAGCCGTCGAGCCCGAGCGTATGCCGATCGAGACCGTCGGCGAGGAGCAGGCCCGACTGCGGCGTGCGCAATCCCGACAGGAGCGACGCCAGCGTGGATTTCCCGCTGCCCGACGCCCCTTGCAGGATGACCCGCTCGCCGGCCGTCAGCGAGAGCGTGCAGCCCCGAAGGACGGGCTGGCTGCGGCCGGTGTGCGTGTATCGCAGATCGGTCGCGTCGAGGACCACGGAGGCCTTTGCTTCGACCGTCGGCGCGGTCGCGACCGGTTCCGAGCGCCGCCGCGTCGCGGCAAGAAAGACCGGCGCCGTCTGACGCCAGGCGATCGCGGCTCCCGCCAGGCTCCAGACACCGGCCGTCAGCCGATGAAAGGCCTTGAAGCCGAGCAGGATTCCGCCGAGCCCGATCGCAAGGGCCGGCGCCGCCCCATCACTCTGTGCCGATACGAAGAGGGGCGCCAGACCGATCAGGCCCACGATGATCCACCCGCGCGGGACGACGGCGAGGAGCGCGACCGCCGCGCGATCCATCGCCGCCGATACGTGCACGTACCGCTCGAGCGTCTCGTCCTCGCCCTGGTGCCAGTCAGTGCGCCGCACCTGCGCGATGCGCGTCCGATGGCCGATCATCCCTTCGATCAGATCGAGCGTGAGCGCGATGCGCATGCGCACCCAGCCCAGTCGTCTTCTGAAGAAGATCCACGCCAGCCCGCCGGCGACGCCCGTCCAGAGGACGAGCAGTGTGGAGAGGAACGGCGACGCGACCGCCAGCACGCACGCGGCGACGAGGAGCTCCAGCGCCGCGAGCAGCGCCATGAAGCCGCCGCCGAGCGCGAGCGATTCGACCGCCTCTGCCTCGATCACGCGGCCGAGCAGGTGCCCCGCGCCTTCCCGCCGAACCTCCTCGGGCTCCAAACCGAATGCGCCGGTCAGCAGGCGCTGCTTGAGGAGGGCGCCGACAGAGATGGCGACGCGCCCCTGCAACCAGAGCGCTGTGAGCTGCAACGGCACCAGCGTGAAGAGCGCGAGCGTCCAGGCCGAGAGCCACGACGCGTCGAGGCGCCCCTGCAGTGCCGATAGTCCGAGCAACCACCACGCGGCGATCCACAGTCCGTACTGGATCGCGTGCGCGAGGGCCAGCAGCACGAGTTGTCTCCTGGCGCCGATGCTGGCGATCTGCGCGCCGAAGCTCGCGCCCGACGGGATCCGGAGCAGCCAGACGCCACGCAGACGCCGCGCCTTCAGGCGTTCTTCGACGAGCGCCCGCGCCACGGCGGCCCGGTGCGACGGCCGTACCGCTGCCTCGTCGACGACCTTCTCCGCCTCGGCGACGAGTGGTGCGGCCTCCGGTTCGATGAGCAGCTGCCGCAACGTCTCCAGCGGGATCACGGACTCTCGATAGTCGGGTCCGATGACGATGAGCCGCCGCCCTCGTCGTCTCACGAGCAACACGAATGTGTCGCCCGCTCGAACGACCGCCGGTCCAGCCGAACGAAGCAGGGACCGGATCTCCGCGCACGAGGCGTCCACCGACTCGACTTCCAGCGCGAGACGGGCGGCCGCTCCTGTCAGCGAGGCGTCGGGATCTGTCACGTTCGTTACTTCGTTGTGCGAACGACCGGTCGCGCGATGTGGGAAGCCCGCAGCCCGGGCGAGTAGCTCGAGCCCTTCGGCCAGGCGTTGCGATGGCCAGCAGATCCCCGCGAGGTCCCTCACTTCTTCACCTGCGGTCCTTGTGGTGTCGCGGCCGGCGTGAGCTCGGGTTCGATCCGGCCGTTCTCGAGTCTTACCGTTCGCCACGAGGGATCCGCCCATAATCGGGCGCGTAGCGCGGTCTCTGCATCGAGGATGGCACGGTAGCGCGATCCGGATTGCGCCGCCAGATCGGCAGGTGCGCCGGACTCGACCACACGGCCGCTCGAGATGACGAGGACCTGGTCGAAGCTGGCGGTTTCTCCGACGTCGTGAGTGACGCAGACGAGCGTTGCGCGCGCCCACTGCTCACGAGCACGGCGAAGCAGCGACGCTCTCCTGCCGCGCTCGAGTCCGCGGAACGGCTCGTCGAGGATGACGAGACGCGCATCGGGGCGGCCGAGGCCCCGCCCGAAGCGCACGCGCTGGCCTTCGCCGCCCGATACCAGCGTCCCTCCCTCGCCGAGCGTCGTCTGGAGACCGTCGGGCAGCTGCTCGATGACGCCGCGAAGGTCGGCACGAGCGATGCGGGAGGCGAGGCCTGCGCGCTCGGTGCTCCCGAACTCGAGGTTGTCGATGAGCGATCGGTTCCAGAGCTGGACGCCCGGGTCTACCCAGGCTGTCTGCTGACGAAGTGCGTCGAGGCTCGTGCCGTCGAGCGGTGTTCCATCGACGAGCACTTCTCCACTGGCGGGACGGTGCCACCCGAGCAACAGGCCCACGAGTGTCGACTTGCCGGCGCCGGAGGGTCCGACGATCGCCACGTGCGTTCCAGGTTCGATGACAATCGACGCGTCTTCGAGAATCGTGTGTCCACCGGCCCGCACCGTGACCTCTCGCAGGTCTATCCGAATACCGTGGAGCAGACTTGTCGCCGGTCGATCGGAAGGACCGTCTGCGGCTTCCTCCGGCTCGCGTTCCTCGAGCGCTCCCAGCGGTTCGAGGAGCCGCAGCGCGAGGTTGCGCTGGGTCGGGTACTGCCACGCAATCTGCGCGATCTCCTGACCGAGCAGGGGAATGTTGAGCGCCCAGTAGGCGAGGAGGAGCGCGCCGCCACCCTCGTCTCCGAGCTGCGCGCGGGTGAACAGCAGCCACGCGGCGAACCCGAACCCGACGACGAGCTGTACGCCGCTGGCGGTGACGACCGTTCTCAGCAGCGCGCGGCCGGCATGGGCCCAGTCGACGAGCAGCGCCTCCTGCTCGCGGGCGAGCGCGCGCTCGGCGCCGTGCGCCTTCACCGGAACCAGCCCGAGGAACGCATCGAGATAGAACCGGGTGAGCGCCCCCGTGTGCGTCCGTTGCCGCAGGTCGCGCTCTCTCAGCCATGGCTGGGACACGGCCGGAATCGCCAGCGTCGTCACGGCAGCGGCCGCCGCTATGTAGGCCACATCGGGATAGAGCAGGGCGATGCCGATCGTCGTGAGGATGAGCTCGAACGTCGCTCTTGCGAACTGCGCGCCGAGGTTGGGCAGCTCGCGAATCTGATGCGCAGAGTGCGCGCGCTCGGCCATGTCGGACGACGGGCGGCTCTGAAGGTATCGATCGGTGAGCCGCGGAATCTTCCGGAGGAATGCCGCCCGCAAGCGGGTTTCGAGCCGCCGTCCCATTCCGAGCGCCATCGTCGCGATAGGTAACTCGAGGAGCAGGAGCACCCCCGACAGACACAAGATCGCGGCCATCGTGGCCAGACGCTGGCCGGTGAGCGACAAGTGCGCGCCGAGATCCAGGAGGCTTCGAAAGAGCAGCGCCTCGACGACGACACCGGCCGCCGCCAGGAGCAATGCGCCCGAGAGAACCGCCGGCGACAGCGCGCCGTCGGCGCGCATCAATGAAAGCAGATGCCTGGCCGGCTGAACCGGCGCTTCGCGCAGCGCGGCGACCAGTTCGGGCGCGAGCTCCGCTTCCCGGCGTTGGCGGTCCTCGGCCGGCTGCACACCTCGGACGGACACGAGCACGGCACCACGCACGAGCACATGTTCCCGGCCATCGATTGGTGGCGATGGCCTCACCGACCAATAGTCGGCCGGCACGATCGCGGCCGGATCCGCCGCGCCACGCGCCCGCTTCAACATTGTCTCGAACGTGCGGTCGGCGTCGGCCCGGCTGAACCCTCCTGTCCGGCGGAGTGCGGCGATCATGCGAAGCGTGGCATCGACCGTGGCGAACCCCCGCCAGCTCTTGTCATTCGAGGCGTCGAGGAGCAGACCGTCGAGAACGCTCCGGCTGAGCCCGCAGGCCTGCGCACGCGCGTACAGGCCATCGTGAAAGAGGTGCGATTCCGACCACGATCGCCACGCGTCCGCTGGAACGGGCATGGTGTGCTCGTACAGCTCCGCACTGAACGTTGTTGCGCGTGGCCACCGTCGGCCTGTCGCCGGATCCATGATCTGCATGAGCCGTCCGTGCCGCCGCCAGGCGACGACGAAGTGCAGGACGCCGCCGGGCTGCCGCACGACGGCGATGGCTGGCAGGACGGCCGCCGCCGACACCAGGACGTGGTCGACCGGAAGGATCGTCTGTTCGGCGATGAGGCCGACGTCGTTGGCGAGATCCTCGAGCGTGTCGATCGAGGTGCCGTCGACGTCGGTCTGGCAGGCTTCGCGCAGGCGCCCGTAGCTCGCGTGCAGGCCGAATCCTTCGAGCAGGCACTTGAGCGCGGCGGGACCACAGTCCATCGCGGAGGTCTGCACCACCTCTGGAGCCAGCGTTCGTGGTGAAGAGCGCCCGGCCGCGGCCACGTCAGTTCCGATCGCCGATGGCGGAGGGGACGAGACGCGGATCGCTGATAGTCACGGGACGCGGATCGCGCGGATCGCTGACGGTCACGGGACGCGGATCGCGCGGATCACGGACGGTCACGGGACGCGGATCACGCGGATTATGGACGGGCACGGCACGCGGACCGCGCGGATTCGCGAATGTGACGGGCCGCGCGATGGCGGGTGGCGTGCTCGCGATCGGCCGGGTCATCAGGCCGCCGAGGGATCGGAGAACGAGCCACGCCGGGCGGACGCGCTCGACCTCGATTTCGACGCTGCCCGGAAGCGCGTGGCTCAGCGGAAGATTGGGGGGCAGAGCTGCGACGCCAAGCTCGACTCGCACGAGCCCGTCACGCAGTTCATCGGAGACGGCTGTCACGCGTGCCTGGATGCTTCCGTACTCGGCCCATGGGAAGCCAAGGATTCGGACGCGCGCCGGCTGTCCCACGCGGACACGGCCGATGGCTGCGGCGGGGGCGAACTGCGCCACCACGCGCAGCGGGCTGTCGGGTACGATGGCCGCGAGCCGGTCGGCTTCGTCGACGACGGCCCCGATGCGGAGGTCGGCGGCTTCGGCGATGCGGCCGTCGATTGGCGCGCGCAGCACACGCCGTTCGACCTCGGTACTCGAATCGCTTCGCAGCCGCGCCCGCCGTCGCCAGCTCTCCCTCGAGGAGGCTGAGCGTGCCACGCAGCCGCTGAATCCGCACGCGCCGGTCACTTTCGCGAGTGGTCTCGTCGGTGTCGATGCGCGCGACCGCGGCTGCCGCCGCGTCGACGGTCGCCTTCCGCCGCTCGGCCTCGGCCCGCGCCCTGGCGTGCTCGATCTCGGAGATCACGCCATCGGATCGCAGTCGTGCGAGCTGCCTGGCCTCTTCGTTCGCAATTCCCAGCGACGCTTCCGCTTCCCGCAGCGTGGCGCGCAGTTCGTCGCGCGCCGAGAGGCTTGCCCGACGTTCGGCCTCGACGGCCTGCTCTTCGGCCACAATCTCATGCCGAACGGCGGCGATCTGTGGCCCAAGCGCCTCCACTTTTCGCCGCGCCTCGCCGAGCGCCAGGCGCTCTGCGTCAGCCTCGAGCTCGACGAGGATGTCTCCGCTGCGCACGATTCTGCCGACCGTCAAATTGACCGAGACCACGCGGCCGAGCATCCGGGCATCGACCGGATGCGCCGCCGCCGTGGCCTCGAGGCGGGCGAGAGTGCTCGTTTCGTAGAGCGGCACGCGGACGAGCAGGAACCAGGCTGCCCAACCGAGGAGGAGCAGCATGGCGATCGCGGCCGTTCGCCAGCCGCGCGAGCGTTCCGAATCGAGCGCCCGGAGCGAGCGGGAAAACGGGCTCGACATGCGGCACCTTTATAACCTATTGGTCTATGCTCTTGCTGACGCTACTCCAATGAGACTTCTCGCCAGAAACGGACCTCTCGCAGGTGGCGTGCTGACGCTCGCCGACGGCCTCACCCTCAACGGGCCAGACGACGGTCGGCCCCTCTGTCGCTTCCGGGCGTCCGGCGCCGCTGGCTTCGAGGTCGAGGCTCTCGCCGACGAAGCGTCGGTCTTCGTCAACGGGCTTCCGGTGGCGACGACCACGCGTGTGCCGATCGAAGCGCGCGATGAGCTCCGCGTCGGCGATTCCCAGTTCGTCGTCCGTGCCTCGGAAGAGGCCCCCGCGTCGGGGTTGTCCCCATGTCCGGTCCAGATCCGGTTGCCGTCGCCGCCCCGTGGCGTCTTTCAGCTGAGCTTTGACGATGCGCTGCTTCTCGGTGACGTGCCGGCAGCCTCGCGCGACGGCCGCGACCTGGCGACGCTCTTACGCGCGGCGGCGGCGCTCAGCTCGATTCGGGGCCTCGCCCAGTTCGATGCGGCGATCGCGGGGCTGGTGCTGGATGCGGTTCCGTCCTGCCGCGTGGCGCTCTCGGGAGGACCGGATGAGTCGTCTGCGGTTCGATCGGCGTGGAGCGCTCCGGGAGTGGCCGTCGAGGCTCTTCAGGTCGACGCGGCGCTTCTCGTGCGCGCCGCGCGGGAGCGAACAGCGCTGGTCGTGGAGATCGAGGGCCGGCACGCGATCGCTGCGCCCCTGATGGCCTTCGGACGTGCCGTGGGCAGCATCTGGATCGAGGCGGCGCGGGGGGCGTCGTTCGACGAGAGCCACGTGCGCCTGCTGCTCGTGATTGCGGCGCTTGCGGCAGTTGCCCGCGAACAGTGCGACGAGGCCGAGCGACTGCTCGATCGCAACGAGCAGCTGCGCGCCGAGATCAACCTCGAACACAACATGGTGGGGACGAGCCGGCCGATGCGCACGCTCTTCGAGCGGATTGCGCGCGTGGCGAAAACGGACTCGACCATCCTGTTGCGTGGGGAGAGTGGTACCGGTAAGGAGCTCGTCGCGCGCGCGGCGCACCGCAACAGCCCGCGCGCCGACCGGCCGTTCATTGCCATCAACTGCGCCGCCCTGACCGAGACGCTGCTCGAATCGGAGTTGTTCGGCCACGAGAAGGGCGCATTCACGGGAGCCATCGGCCTCAAAAAGGGGAAAATGGAGCTCGCCGAGGGTGGCACGCTCTTCCTCGACGAGATCGGGGAGCTGCCTCAATCGCTGCAGGCGAAGCTGCTGCGGGCGCTGCAGGAGCGGGAGTTCGAACGCGTCGGCGGCACGCGGCCGGTGCGTGTCGATTTCCGGCTGATTGCTGCGACCAACCGCGATCTGGAATCGGCCGCGCGGGCCGGCACGTTTCGCCAGGATCTCTACTATCGCCTGAACGTCGTGTCGCTGGTGCTGCCGCCGCTGCGCGAGCGCCGGGAAGACATTCCCCTCCTCGCCGAGTACTTCGTGCGCAAGCACGCGCCTCGCTGCGGCCGGCGGGTGGACGCGATCGAACCGGACGCGCTCTCCCGGCTCAGCCGGCACGACTGGCCCGGCAACGTCCGTGAGCTGGAGAACGCGATCGAGCAGGCGCTGGCGCTCGGCGTGAGCGCCCACATCACCGCAGAGGACCTCCCGTCGAGCCTGATCGCCCAGTCTTCCACGCGGCAGCCCTCATCGCTCAACTACCACGAGACCGTCGAGGGAACCAAGCGGGACCTGATCCTGCGTGCGTTCGCCGAAGCGGAGCAGAACCACGGCGCCGCGGCGCGCCTGCTCGGCGTGCACCCCAACTATCTGCACCGGCTCGTCAAGAACTTCGACCTCCGGCGCGGCGACCAGGGCCGCTGATCGATCCGGGAGATATGATAGGGCTATGACTCGCCTGCTTCCCGCCACCCTCGCGTCGACGGTTGTCGCCGTCGCCATTCTGTCGGCCGCTCCAAAGTTCACGTCGGCCTGGAGATCTCCCGACGCGGCCTCCGTGAGCTTCGCGGGGAAGAAAGTCGCGGCGATGGTCATCACGCAAGACGACTCGCTGCGCATCTCCGGTGAGGAGGCGCTCGTGCGCGAGCTGACGGCGCGCGGCCTGCAATCGGTCGCGACCTATCGCATCGCGCCGAAGGAAGAACTGAAGAGCGCCGACACAGCGAAAGGATGGTTCGAGAAGGCGAACGTCGAGGGCGTTGTGGCCATGCGGCCCGTCAGCAAGGACAAGCGGACGACCTACAATCCCGGCACCTGGGTGAACCCGTACTACAGCACCTTCTGGGGTTACTACGGCTACGGCTGGGGCAGCATGTACATCCCCGGGTCCGTCGACCAGGACACTATCGTGGTCGTCGAGACCACGATCTACAGTATCCCTCGCAATCAACTGGTGTGGGCAGCCGTCAGCGAGACCAAGAACCCGAAGGACCTCCAGCGCTTCGTGGAAGACCTCGTGAAGGAGTCCGTCAAGGAACTCCACAAGCAGGGATTGGCGCGGAACATCGCCAAGTAAATCCAGCCACGCCCCAGGCCCGCCGACCCGGTCGCCTGCGAAGCGTCTACTTCTTCAGGCGCGTCGGATACGTCTCGAACATCCGTGTGACGACGCCCTTGATCGCCTGGTCGCGTTCGGCGACGGCGGGATTGAGCCGTTCGACACCGTCGGCCGCCCAGAGCCGGTGGCTCGATTTGGCGTCCTCCATGACGATGACCAGCCGGCCCACGGTGACGTCGGCGCCGGCTTTGTCGCCCCCCTGTTTGTCAATCGCTTCGAGCTTGTCGAGGTCAACACTCGTGCTCCGCACCGCGAGGTAGCGCAGCGTGACGTCTCCGGAACGGCCCTCGACTTTCTTCAGGCCGAGCGCGGCCATCTCGGCATCGATCGCCGACACGATCGTTTTGTCCACGGCGGGGTCGAATGCCTTCTGTCCGGCAATCCAGCCGTAGGTTTTGAACACCGTGAAGGTCGCTGTCTTGTCGTAGGTGCTGTTGACTTTTCCGGTCGCGGGACGTCCCTGAGCCACGAACAGCATCAACACGATGAGTCCACCGATGCGCATCATTCCCTTGTCTCCTTCTGCTGACGAATTCCTGCGAGCGAAAAAATCGATCCCAATCGCGAGTAGCCATCGGCTCCTGATCTCCTGTTCGCAGGGGACTCGCGGCTGGCGGCTCGCGGTTGGCTGTTGCTCAGCCGGGCGACTAGGCAACTGCCGACAGCGAGAAGCGAGCAGCTCGCCGTCCTGGCTGTCGAGCTTACTGTATCTTGCGCAGATTGTCCTAGACGTCAGCCCGGCGCGGCCCGCGAGCGAAACACCGCGATCGCCACAAGCATCAGCGGCAGCTCCGTCAGGAAATACGTCGTCGCGAACCTCGCGAACTCGACCCGCCCGAGGAGCGTCACCGCGATGGCCGTGGCGACGGCGACGTTACGCGTGCCGAACTCGGCGGCGAGCGTAAAGCGATCGCCCCGATCGGCGGTGACCATCGCGGCTGTGATCCAGCCTGCCCCCATCGACGCGACTACGAAGGTTGCCGCCAGCGGAACCGTCGTGGACAAACCGCCGGCAAACGCCTGCGGATCGTCGAGGATCACCAGCAGCAATACGACGGCGATGCCGGCAAACGCGAGCCGCTGCAGCGCCGACCGGTGGCGTTCGGCGAATGCCGGCGAGCGCCGCCGGATCCACATGCCGAGCGCCACGGGGAGGGCGAGCATCAAGACCAGCTGCGCCAGGAGCAGCGGGACAGGCGCCGCGAGGTCGAGCGGCCGTCCGATGGCCAGCTCGAGGCCGCGGCCGACCGCCGGAACGGTCACGCCCGCCAGCAGGCAGGAGAGACCGGTCAACGTGACGGAGAGTGCCGTGGAGGCGCGCGCGAGGTAGCTGTAGGTGTTCGAGATGCCACCGATCGGGCACGCCGCGACAAGCAGCAAGCCGCCGGCGACGTCCGGACGAGGTGCGAATGCCCAGATGAGGCCGACGGCGATCGGCGGCAATGCGAGGATCGGAACGAGCAGGCCGGCAAGTACCACCGCACTTCTCTGCCGCACGCGCGCGAAGTCCTCCAGCGTCAGGTCGAGGCCGACGGCGGCGAGCAGGACGAACGTGATGAGCGGTACCGCGACGTCGATGAGCGTCTTCACCGCGGGTCACGGTATCACTCCCGGCCCGGGATCGTGGGGTAGGCTGGAACGAGCAACTGGAGGAAAGACAATGCGACCGCGACGCACTCAGAGACACGTGGCCATCTTCACGCTGATGAGCTTGGCCCTGTCGCCGGCGACGCTCGATGGAGGCGTCCGGTCACGATTCAAGCCGCGCCGGAAGTGCTGGCCGACGAAGACATCCTCGAGATGGTCAACGCGGGGCTCGCGCCGATGACGATGGTCGACGACTACCTGGCCGAGTTCTGGCAGAAAGTCTTCCCGGACCTTGTGCTCAATCGCGGCGCGGCCGTCCGGAGCAATCTCGAAACGGGGATGCTGGTCCGGAAGAACAGCCCGCAGCTCTTGAGTGAGCTCAACGCGTTCCTCGCGAGAAACCCGGAGGGCTCGCTGCGGCGCAATGTGCTGCTGCAGACGTACCTCAAGAGCCTGAAGTACGTGCGCAACGCCACCGCACAAGAGGAGATTGCGAAGTTCCAGCGCACGGTGGACCTCTTCCGCAAGTACGGCGACCAGTATGAGGTCGATTACATGCTGATGGCGGCGCAGGGCTATCAGGAATCCCGGCTCGACATGGACGTGAAGAGCCCGGTCGGGGCGATCGGCGTGATGCAGGTCATGCCCGCGACGGGGAAGGAACTGGCCGTCGGCGACATTCGTCAGCTCGAGCCCAACATCCAGGCCGGCGTGAAATACATGCGGTTCATGGTGGATCGGTACTACGCCAACGAACCGATGGACGATCTGAACAAAGCGCTGTTCACGTTTGCCTCGTACAACGCCGGACCAGCCAGGGTCCGGGGACTGCGCCAGCGCGCGACCGAGCGCGGGCTGAACCCCAACGTGTGGTTCAACAACGTCGAGGTCATCGCGTCGGAATCGATCGGCCGCGAGACCGTGCAGTACGTCTCGAACATCTACAAGTACTACCTCGCCTACAAGATGGTGGCCGACCAGCACGAGAAGGTGCAGAAGGCCTTGAAGCAGAAGAGCTCGAAATAGGATCGCCATGAGTTCACTCAGACCCGCCTCCGGGGAGCCGCCCGTGCCGGAGCCCGCCGACTTCTCGCTGGTCCTCGGCGGGCCGTGGTACCGTTAATGCTGACGATGATTTCGCTGGAGGAACTGCTCGGCCGGCTGGTCAAGATTGTGTTCTGACGTCTTACCGAACGGACTCCGGACGGATGGACGAGTCCTCAGGGGATGCTCTAGGATTCTCATACACTTGGTCCTCTCTTCAACACTCGTACGGTAGTAGGAAACGTCCGACGGAACCGGATTAGGCGCAAACTTCGATCCACAAGAACACCACGAACACGACAAGGAGCGATCGGAATGAGTTCTCGCGACACGATTCAGCGATCCATACTGCCCATCCCCGATCTCAAGCACGTCGGATTGACGACCTACGATGCGAAGGATCCGGATACGAAATACCCGCCCATCGAGTCGCTGCGGCCGCCGACGGGCGCGCCCAATGTGCTCGTCGTGTTGATAGACGACTGCGGCTTTGGCGCGTCGAGTGCCTTCGGCGGGCCCATCGCCACGCCGACCGCCGAGCGGCTGGCGGGGAACGGGCTGAAGTTCAACCGCTTCCACACCACCGCCCTGTGCTCGCCGACGCGCCAGGCACTGCTGACCGGCCGCAATCACCACTCGGTGAACATGGGCGCCATCTGCGAGCTCGCGACGTCGGCGCCCGGCTACTCCTCGGTGCTGCCGAAAGACAAGGCGCCGCTTGCCATGACCCTCAAGCTCAATGGCTACTCGACGGCGCAGTTCGGCAAGTGCCATGAGGTGCCGGTGTGGGAAACGAGTCCGCTGGGCCCGATGAACCAGTGGCCCACGGGCGGCGGCGGATTCGAATATTTCTACGGCTTTCTCGGCGGCGAGACCAACCAGTGGTATCCGGCGATCTACAACGGCACGACGCCCGTCGAGCCGGAGAAGACGCCGGAGGAGGGCTATCACTTCACCGAGGACATGACCGACAAGGCGATCGGGTGGGTGCGCCAGCAGAAGGCGCTCATGCCCGACAAGCCGTTCTTCATGTACTTCGCGCCCGGCGCGACGCATGCCCCGCACCACGTGCCCGAGGAATGGATCGACAAGTACAAGGGGAAGTTCGACCAGGGGTGGGACAAGCTGCGCGAAGAGACGTTTGCCCGCCAGTTGAAGGCCGGCGTCAT
This sequence comes from uncultured Acidobacteriota bacterium, assembly GCA_963776315.1. Lineage (GTDB taxonomy): Bacteria > Acidobacteriota > Vicinamibacteria > Vicinamibacterales > 2-12-FULL-66-21 > DATBJJ01. Next base: position 255,604 of record CAVZMJ010000009.1, on the reverse strand, counting down.
CCCGCCCGATGCCGTCCTGACCAAGCGGCCCGACGAAATCCCGGGCTTCGACGACATGCCGGAGGCGCTCAAGCCCATTCTCAAACGCCAGATGGAGGTCTACGCCGGCTTCCTCGCCCACACCGACCATCATGTAGGGCGCCTCTTCGACACGCTCAAGGACCTCGAGATCCTCGACGACACGCTGATCTACTACATCTTCGGCGACAACGGCGCCTCGGCCGAAGGCACGTTGAACGGCTGCTTCAACGAGATGTCCACGCTGAACGGCATGGCCGGCATCGAGACGCCCGAGTTCCTGCAGAGCAAGATCGAGGATTTCGGCGGGCCGAAAGCCTACAACCACTACGCGGTGGGTTGGGCCCATGCGATGGACACGCCGTATCAGTGGACCAAGCAGGTCGCCTCGCACTGGGGGGGCACCCGCAACGGCACCATTGTTCACTGGCCGAAGGGCATCAAGGGCAAGGGCGAGATTCGGTCACAGTTCAGCCATGTGATCGACGTCGCGCCGACTATCCTCGAAGCTGCGGGGATCCCCGCGCCGACGGTCGTGAACAGCGTGCAGCAGGCCCCCTACGAGGGCTTCAGCATGCTGTACGCGTTCAACGATGCCAAGGCCGCCGAACGGCACGAGACGCAGTACTTCGAGATGTTCTGCAACCGTGGCATCTATCACAAGGGATGGACGGCGGTCACCCGGCACGGCGTCCCCTGGACCGGCGCGTACAAGCGCGCGTTCGACGAGGATCCGTGGGAGCTCTACGACACGAACACGGACTGGACCCAGTCGAAGAATCTCGCCAAGGAGAATCCGGCGAAGCTGGCCGAACTGCAGCGCCTGTGGCTGATCGAGGCGGCGAAGTACTCCGTGCTGCCACTTGACGATCGCACATTCGAGCGCTTCAGCGCGGACATGGCGGGCCGGCCGGAGCTGATCAAGGGCAACACCCAGATCCTGTTTGGCGGCATGGGCCGCCTGACCGAGAACTCGATGGTCTCGATCAAGAACAAGTCCTACTCGGTCACCGCCGAAATCGAGGTCCCGAAGTCCGGAGCCAAGGGTGTCATCATCGCTCAGGGCGGCGACACCAATGGCTGGAGCCTCTACGCCAAGGATGGCAAGCTCAAGCACTGTTACAACTTCTTCGGAATGAACCTGTACTTCGCCGAGGGCACCCAGTCGATCCCCGAGGGCAAGCACCAGGTCCGAATGGAGTTCAAGTACGACGGCGGCGGCCTGGCTAAGGGAGGGACGGTGTCGCTCTTCGTCGACGGCAAGAAGGACGGCGAAGGCCGCATCGACCGGACCGTGCCGATGGCCTTCTCCTCCGATGAAACCTGCGACGTCGGCAAGGAGGGGGGCTCGCCGGTGTCGCCGGACTACGGCCCGACCGGAAACGACTTCAGCGGCAGGATCAACTGGGTCCAGATCGATCTCGAGAAAGACGATCACGATCACCTGATCTCGCCGGAGGAGCGCTTCCGCGTCGCCATGGCGCGGCAATAAGGGGTGAAAGGTCGGGGCTTCGGCCCCGACCGCGTTGTCGTTCCCGCGTCTTTGACGGGGCATCCTCAACGCGGCTACGATACTTCGTTCGACGGAGACAACTTATGATGCTGCGGTCAACAGTCGGGCGGATGCTGGTTTTCGTAGTCCTCGCCGGAGCGGCTGCCTGCCAGCCCGCTCCGCGCATCCGGCCGGTCAAGGGCGATGACGTCAACGCAGGGCCCGAATCGCTTGTCGCCGCCCGCAAGTTTCTCGAGGGACGGTGGACGCTCGAGTCCTTCGAAGTCTTTCCGCCAGGCAAGCCTGCCATTGCGCTCAAGGGTGCCGGCACGCTCAACTACGACGAATTCGGCAACCTGCGGATCGAGATCCGCGCCGATGAAAAGTCAGCCGACCTGCTGAGGGCTGCCGGCATCGAAACGCGTGACGGCACGATCTCGTCCGACGGGCGTACGGTCGTCGACCTGCAGAACCGGACGCTCAGCTACGTGCTGCCGGGGCAGACCGTCGGCGCGCCGGCGCCTGGCCCGCTGTCGCCCAGCCGGCTGCGCCACTGGGAAGTGAAAGGCGATCTGCTCTTCCTCTCGACCTGGGACGACAACGGCAAGCCGCTCTCGACCGGCCGTTGGAAAAGAATGCCGTAGCTATCCGAACGCCCACGAGGGTTCGGTCGTATGTTCCGCAAGGAGGTTTCCGTGCGCGTTCCGTCTTTGGTCCTGGTTGGTCTGATGGCGCTGTCTGCCTCACCGCGCGGCGCGCAGGCGCCCAGCAGCTCCGGTGCTCCCGAAACGTTCAGCGCGAACGCGCAAGTCTCGAGCGGGGCCGGCGCGATTGCCGCAACGATTCAGATTCAGATAAACCGCTATAGCCCGGACTTCGATCGCAAATCCGTCGAGTCGGCGCTCAAAGGCGGAGGGTACCCTTCCTTCTTGACGGCGCTTCGAAAGGCGCCCGAAGTCGGGACCGTCGGCATCGGTGATCAGAAGTTCTCGATTCGCTACGCGCGCGAGGAAAAGACGGACAAGGGCCGGACGATCACTATCGTGACCGACAAGCCGATGTTCTTCGTCGGCGGCGGCAAGGCCGACGCCAAGCCGAGAGCCGGTTATGAGGTTGGGGCGATTCAGATGACGGTCGACAGCGTCGGGCTCGGGAGCGGGACCATGGCCGCGGCGGCCCGGATCAAGCCTGGCCCCGAGGGCGTCGGCGTTCAAGTGGACGACTACGCAGACGCGCCAATCAAGCTGACGACCGTCAACCGCAAGATGTAGCCGGAGCGGCCTCACCCACGGTCAGCGTGTGTCAGGGCGTTCCGGTCAGCTCATCTGCGGGAACCCGAGGTTCACGCCGCGGTGGCGCGGGTCAGGCCACCGCGACGTGATGACCTTCCCCCGCGTATAGAAGTGGATGCCCTCGCGGCCGTAGACGTGGGCATCCCCGAAGAGCGAGCTCTTCCACCCGCCAAACGAGTAGTACGCCATCGGCACGGGAATCGGCACGTTGATGCCGACCATTCCGGCCTGCACCTCGGTCTGGAACCGCCGCGCCGCGCCGCCGTCGTTGGTGAAAATGGCCACGCCGTTGGCAAACGCGCTCTCGTTGACGAGCCGCAGCGCCTCGTTGTACGTCTCCGCGCGCACGACGCTCAGCACGGGGCCGAAAATCTCGTCGGTGTAGATCGTCATCTCTGGCGTCACGCGATCGAAGAGGCACGGGCCGACGAAGAACCCGCGTTCGTGTCCCGCGACGCGCAGCGCGCGGCCGTCCTCGAGGAGCTCTGCGCCCGCGGCCTGACCCTGCTCGACGTACGAGACAACCCGCGCATGGTGCTCGCGCGTCACGAGCGGTCCCATGTCGGCGTCAGGCTCCAGGCCTTCGGCGACTTTGAGCTTCCGCAGCCGCTCTCGCAGCCGCGGCAGCAGCCGGTCGGCGACGTCTCCGACCGCGACGAGGACCGAGATCGCCATGCAGCGCTGGCCGGTCGAGCCGTAGGCGGCGCTGACCGCCGAATCCGCCGCGAGATCGAGATCGGCATCGGGCAGCACGATCATGTGGTTCTTCGCACCGCCGAGCGCCTGCACGCGCTTGCCGTGCTTGGTGCCCGTCTCGTAGATGTAGCGGGCGATCGGCGTCGACCCGACGAAGCTCACCGCCTGAATGCCCGGATGCGACAGGATCGCGTCGACCGCCGCCTTGTCGCCGTGGACGACGCTGAAGACGCCAGGCGGCAGGCCGGCCTCGGCAAAGAGCTCGGCACTGAACTGCGCGGCCGACGGATCCTTCTCCGACGGCTTCAGGATGAAGGCGTTCCCGCACGCGATCGCGAGCGGATACATCCACATCGGCACCATTGCCGGGAAATTGAACGGCGTGATGCCGGCGACCACTCCGAGCGGCTGCCGGATGGAGTAGCTGTCGACGTCGGTCGAGACGTTCTCGGAGAACTCGCCCTTGAGGAGGTGCGGCAGCCCGCAGGCGAACTCGATGACCTCGAGCCCGCGGTTGACCTCGCCGAGGGCATCGGAGAGGACCTTGCCGTGCTCGCGGGTGAGTATCTCCGCCAGCTCGCGCTTGCGGCGCTCGACGAGCTCGCGGAAGGCGAAGAGGATCCGCGCCCGCGCGGCGAGCGACGTGCGGCCCCAGGACCGGGCGGCTTCGGCCGCGGCGGCGACGGCCGCGTCGACGGCGGCCGCATCAGCAAAGGCGACGCGCGCGCTCGTTTCGCCGCGCGCGGGATTGTAGACGTCGCCCCAGCGGTTGACCGGGCCGTCCCACGGTTTGCCTGCGATCCAATGCGTAATTGATCCGATCCCTGTCGAGGTTGCTGAGGGGGTCATGTTCGTGCTCCTGTCGACTGCTCCTACGCGACCAGCGGCGGGCCGGCCTGGCGTTTGATGAACTGGCCGCGGCCCTTCGCTCCGGTAAACGTGCCGTTGTCGACGATCACCTCGCCGCGCGACAGCACCATCGACGGCGCGCCGTGCACGACACGCCCCTCGTACGGGTTGTAGTCGACGCGCATGTGGTGCGTGCTGGCCGAGAGCGTCACGGTCTTGTTCGGATCCCAGATCACCAGGTCGCCATCCGACCCGACCGCGATCGTGCCCTTGCGCGGCCACAGCCCGAACATCCGCGCCGGATTCGACGACACGATCTCGACGAAGCGGTGGATGTCGATGCGCTTGGCGCGGACGCCGCCATCCCATAGCAGCATGAGCCGCGTCTCGATGCCGGGCGCGCCATTCGGAATCTTCGAGAAGTCGTTCAGACCGACCTGCTTCTGCGGCGGTTCGTTCATGCAGAACGGACAATGGTCGGTCGATACGACCTGCAGGTTGTCCCGCGCGATCCCTTTCCAGAGCACATCCTGGTGCCATTTCTCGCGCAGCGGCGGCGACATCACGAACTTCGCGCCCTCGAAGCCCTCACGCTCGTAGTCGTCGTAGGAGAGAAACAGATACTGCGGGCACGTTTCCGCGTAGGCCGGCAGCCCCATGTCGCGCGCCTGCCTGACCTTCTCGAGCGCATCGGCGCAGGACAGGTGCACGATGTACACCGGCACGCCGGCCATCTCCGCGAGCGCGATTGCCCGGCCCGTGGCTTCGCCTTCCGCGCGCGTCGGCCGCGTGAGGGCGTGGTACTTCGGCGCGCGCTCGCCCTTGCGCAGCGCCTCCTTGACCAGCGTGTCGATGACGCCGCCGTTCTCGGCGTGCATGCAGATCAACCCGCCGTTCTCGCGCGTCCGCAGCATCGCCTTGAAGATCGTCGCATCGTCGACCATGAAGACGCCCGGGATAGGCCATGAACAGCTTGAAGGACGTGATGCCGTCGTGCCGCACCATGCGATCCATGTCGACCGACGCCTGATCGCTCAGCTCGCGCACGATCATGTGGAACGCGTAGTCGATGACCGCCTTCCCCTCGGCCCGCTTCATCCAGCCGTCGAACGCGGGATAGAGCCCGCCGCCGAAGTCCTGAATCGCGAAGTCGATGAGCGTCGTCGTTCCGCCGTGCGCGGCGGCAATCGTGCCCGTTTCGAAGTCGTCTGCGGACGTGGTGCCGCCGAACGGCATGTCGAGGTGCGTGTGGACGTCGACGCCCCCCGGCATGACCAGCTGTCCCGATGCGTCGATGACGGTCTCGGCCGGTATCGTCAGCCCAGGCCGATGAGCGAGATGACGCCCTTGTCGATGTAGAGGTCGGCCTCGTACTTATCAGAGGCCGTGACGATGGTGCCGTTTCGGATGAGAGTGGTCATGTCGGCGACTGGGTCAGCATTTCTCAGAGCTCGCGGGGCCCTCCGCCTACGCGCGCCAACAATTCCTGCGCGCTTCGGCGAGACCTCGCCGAAGCTGGTTGCTCGCAAAACTTCACACAACCAGCGAAGGCGGGCACCCCCGCTCGCGCTCGCGCGGCGATTTCCGCCTTCGCTGAAGCTTCGGCGGACCGCCGTAGCCTTGGCGGAGGCTGGTCGCGCCGCGCTCGGGCCGCAGGCGCTCCTGATTCAGCGCCCGTGAACTCTTGGCGGACATCGCAGCACGGCCTTCCTCGTCTGTTGTCTGAAGAGGATCTCCTGACCTCCTGATCTCTTGTGAGGTTTGGCTGTGACAGAGCCCAAGATCGCTCATTGTTCCGCATATCCCTCCTGCTCGTAGCCCCCGCGATAGTCAGCGGACTCCGGACGCCGGATCTGCGCGTGCGACACGACACGATCGCGCGCGAGGCCGCGGATGTCGTCGAACGTTTTCCAGCCTCGGTCGGCGTGTTTGTCGAAGAACTCGCGCGAGCCGTCGAGCAGGCGATTGATGACGTTCGGGCCCACGGCGTGGTCGAGCATGGCGGCGGTGCAGACCTGGACGGTGCCGCAGCCGAGCATGAAGTAGTTGAGGGCGTGTCCGAAATCCGAGATGCCGCCGATCCCCGAAAACGATCGCGTCGGGAACGCCCGCGTCATCTGCGACATCATGGCAAGCGCCTGCGGCAAGATGGCCGGGCCGCCGAGGCCGCCGCTCGACACGCGGCCGTCGACGTTCATCTCGAACTCGAGCGTCTCAGGATCGATGAGCGGAATCGAGGGGAACGTGTTCGACGAACTGACCGCGTCGCCGCGGCCGCGAAAGACGGCCCCCGCCTCGACGACGATGTTGCCCGTGGCGGGCGTCAGCTTGGCCCAGACCGGCACACGGGCGACGTCCTTGACGACCTCGGTGACGAACGAGCAGAGCGCCTGATCCTTCCCGATGTTCGACCCCATGTCGGGGCGGTCCATGTGCGGACAGGAGAGGTTCAGTTCGAGACCGTCGGCGCCGGCATCCTGGCAGGACGTCGCGAGCGTGCGCCAGTGCTCGAGCTCCTTGTCATTGCCCGAACCGGCCATGATCGAAGCGATGAGCACGCGGCTGGGAAACGCCTTCTTGATGCGCTCGATACGCGGGAGCCACCAGTCGAGCGGCTTGTCCGAGATGAGCTCCCAGTTCCAGGATGAATGCAGGACGCCGCCGCGTCCCTTGTTCATCGAGAGAACGCCGGGCTCGGGATGATACCGGAGGAACTTGGTCTTGGGTCCGGCCACGTTGGCGACCGGATGCATGCCGATGGTCTTGGTGACGACGCCACCCCACCCGGCCTCGAACGCGTTGAGGATGTTGCTCTCCGATTCGGTCGGCGGTGCCGAGGCGAGCAGGAACGGATTCTCGAAGCGAATCCCCGTGAACGTCACCGAAGAGATCGGCTGCCATGGTGGTCCTTGCTTAATGCTCGCGGGGCCCCACCCCCGCTCGCTCTCGCCCTTCGACGTGGCTCAGGGCGACCCTGAGCTTGTCGAAGGGTCGCGCGGCGACTTCCGCCTTCGCTGAAGCTTCGGCGGACCGCCGTAGCCTTGGCGGAGGCTGGTCGCGCCGCGCTCGGGCCGCAGGCGCTGCTGATTCAGCCACATCCAACACTTGAACCCTCATGGCAGCAGCACCATAGTTCTATGGAGCCACCAGGTCTCCATACGCATCGGGCCGGCGGTCGCGATAGAACTGCCAGACCGTCCGCACTTCTTCGATCATGTCGAGGTTGAGGTCCGCGACGACGACCGCGTCCTTGTCGCGCGGCGCTTCGGCGATGATGTGCCCGCGCGGATCGCAGAAATAGCTCTGTCCGTAGAACTCTCCGATGTTCCAGGGCGCTTCCGTGCCGACGCGGTTGATGGCGCCCACGAAGTAGCCGTTCGCCACGGCGTGCGCCGGCTGCTCGAGCTTCCAGAGATACTCCGAGAGGCCGGCGACCGTCGCCGACGGGTTGAAGACGATCTCGGCGCCGTTCAACCCGAGGGCGCGGGCGCCTTCGGGGAAGTGCCGGTCGTAGCAGATGTAGACGCCGACTTTCGCAAAGGCGGTCTGGAACACCGGATATCCGAGGTTGCCGGGCCGGAAGTAGAACTTCTCCCAGAATCCCGGCTTGCAGTGCGGGATGTGCGTCTTGCGGTACTTGCCCGAGAAACGTGCCGTCGGCATCGATTACCGCAGCGGTGTTGTAGTAGATGCCCGGTCTGCTCTTCCTCGTAAATCGGCACGACGATCACCATTCGGTGCTTCCTGGCGAGCTTCCGCATGAGCGTGATCGTCGGGCCGTCGGGCACCCGCTCGGTCAGGTGATACCAGCGTGCTTCCTGTTCGGCGCAGAAGTACGGGCCGTAGAAGAGTTCCTGCAGGCACAGGATCTTCACCTTCTTGCGGGCGGCTTCCCCGATGAGCGTCACGTGGCGGTCGACCATCGCCTTCTTGATCGCCGGGAGCTCTCGATCGGGACCGAGCACGTTCCGCGTCTGGATGAGTCCGCACCGTACCGTCCGGGCCATACGAACGACTCCTTGGGATTCGCCCCGTAGATCGCCAAGTATGCCACGGGGACCGTCCGAAATGCCGTCCCGGCCCGAACGCCCATCGCGCGAACACGGGTGACCTTCGGGATATCATGAAGGCCCCACACGCCCATGGACGGCACGCGGTACCTGGCTCCTGCGCCCGAAGATCGCCTGAGGTTCGAAGCCCTGGTCGCCGACCTTTCGGCGACCTTCGTCAGTATCCCGGCTGAGGCGGTCGACCGCGAGATCGAGACCGCGCAGCGCCTGCTAGTGGAGGCGCTCGATGTCGATCGCAGCGGGCTCTTTGAGCTGTCTCCCGACGGCACGACGTTGGCGCTGACCCACTACTGGTCCCGTCCGGAATTCCCGCGCCTGGCGTCGGGGCTGACGGGGGACCAATTCCCCTGGATCCGATCGCGCATCCGGCAGGGCGAAGTCGTCACCGTCTCGAGCCTCGATGATCTCCCGCCCGATGCGACAGATCGAGGCAGCATGCGGGCGATCGGCATCAAGTCCAATGTCGCGCTTCCCTTGACGGTCGACGGACAAGTCGTCGGCGCGCTCACGTTCGGCGTGCTGAGGGAAGAGCGATCCTGGCCGGCCGAGATCGTGAACCGTCTTCGCCTGGTGGCGCAGGTGTTCGCCAGCGCGCTCGCGCGCAAGCGCGGCGACCTGGCACTGCGCTCGGCGCTTGCCGAAGTCGAGCGGCTGCGGGACCGGCTCCGGGACGAGAACGACTACCTGAAGCGCGAAGTCAGCACGCTCCAGGGGGCCTCGAAGGACATCATCGGCCGTAGTGCGGCGCTCGTCGACGTCCTCGATCAGGCGCAACAGGTCGCGGGGACCTCGTCGACGGTGCTGCTCGTCGGTGAGACCGGCACCGGCAAGGAGCTGATGGCGACGCGCGTGCACGAGCTCAGCCCTCGCCGCGGTCGCATGATGGTCGCGTCAATTGCGCCGCCATTCCGGCGGCGCTGATCGAGAGCGAGCTGTTCGGGCGTGAGAAAGGCGCGTACACGGGCGCGCTGTCGCGACAGATTGGCCGCTTCGAGCTCGCTGATCAGTCGACGCTCTTTCTCGACGAGGTCGGCGAACTTCCGCTGGACGTGCAGGTCAAGCTCCTCCGCGTGCTCCAGGAGAGGGAGTTCGAACGGCTGGGCAGCTCCAGGACGATTCGCGTCGACGTTCGCCTCATTGCGGCGACCAACCGCGATCTCGACGCCGCCGTGGCCGACGGCACCTTTCGCAAGGATCTCTACTATCGCCTGAACGTCTTTCCGATTCGGCTGCCGCCGCTCCGCGAGCGCGCCGAAGACATCCCGGAGCTCGTGCTGGGCGTTCGTCGATGAATTCTGCACGTCCTGCGGCAAGCAGATCGACGAGATTCCCAAAGCCAACATGCAGATGCTGCAACGGTTACGGCTGGCCGGGTAACGTCCGCGAGGTGCGCAACGTTGTCGAACGCGCCGTGATCCTCGGCCGCGGGCGCCGGCTGACGATCGAGCTGCCGCGGCGGCGCGAGCGCATCGACGCGGGGCAGTCTGGAACGGGAAGGCTCGTCGACGTCGAACGCGACCATATTCGCGCGGTTCTCGACAGCACGGGCTGGCGGGTGCGCGGTGACCAGGGTGCCGCCTGCGTCCTTGGAATCAAACCGACCACCCTCGAGGCCCGCATGGTGAGGCTCGGCCTTCGACGGCCCCCGCGGAGCGCGCCCGACATGTCGTGAGACCTCCAACATGTTGGAGGTCCAGCTACCTGCCATTCCCCACACGTGTACGTGTGCATCACATTTACAGTCAGTAACTTAACGTGTCTGTTGGCGCTCCTCGCGTCCTGGTATGTTCGGTGCTCCTGCACCGGCGTGGTTCGCTTCACGGTGACGTTCCCAGTGGTAGGCGGCGAGTCGTGGCGGCTCTTCGAGGCGCTCCGGTCCTTCATCGTCTCTACCCATTCGGGACATGGCTGCGTCGCCTGGACGCTGTCGTTGTCGTCCGAGTCCGGATGTTCCCCGTGTCTTCGATATGTCGAGGACTGGGCGAGCGAGCAGGAGCTCCGCGATCGTGTGCGGTCGGAGCGGTTTCCACGACTGCTCGCCGTGATGGAGGCGGCCCTCACCCGGCCGTGCATTGTCTTCGAGCTGGTCACCGGTTCTCGGGGGCTCGAGTACGTCGAGGAAGTGCGGCAGGCGCAAGCGCACGAACACGATCGCGATGTCTAGACGGTCCTCATCCAGAAGGAGCAGCAGCGTGGCACTCAAAGAATACAAGCCGGGGTCCGCCTTCAATGGCGTCATCGGTCGCACATTCGACGTCTCGTCGCCAGCATGGCCCGAGCCTTTGCGCGCGAAGGAGGGCTCTCCCAATGTGCTCTTCATCGTGCAGGACGACACCGGCTACGGTCAGATGGGCTGTTACGGGAGCCCGATCAAGACGCCGAACATCGATGCGTTGGCGGCCAACGGGCTTCGTTTCGCCAACATGCACACGACGGCGCTCTGCTCGCCGACGCGCTCGTGCATCCTGACGGGACGCAATCATCATTCGAACGCGATGTCCTGCATCACCGAGGGATCGACCGGCTACCCCGGCGGTAACGGCAACATCCCGTTCGAGAACGGCATGCTGTCGGAAATCCTGCTGCAGAAGGGCTACAACACCTATGCCCTCGGCAAGTGGCATCTGACGCCCGCCGATCAGATCTCGGCCGCGGGTCCGTACGACCGGTGGCCGCTCGGGCGTGGCTTCGAGCGCTACTATGGCTTCCTCGGTGGCGATACCCACCAACTACTATCCGGAGCTCGTCTACGACAATCACGGAGTCGAGCCCGAGAAGACGCCGGAAGAGGGCTACCACCTCACCGAGGATCTCACCGACAAGGCGATTCAGTTCATCGCCGACGCAAAGCAGGTGGCGCCGAACAAGCCCTTCTTCATGTACTTCTGTCCCGGGGCGGCCCATGCGCCGCACCACGTCCCGAAGGAATGGGCCGACAAGTACAAAGGGCAGTTCGACGACGGGTGGGATGCGTATCGGGAGAAGACGTTCAAGCGGCAGAAGGAACTGGGCCTCATTCCGAAGGATGCGGAGCTCTCGCGTCACGACCCCGATGTGCAGGACTGGAACACGCTCTCGGCCGGCGAGAAGACGCTCTACGCCCGCATGATGGAGGTGTTTGCGGGGTTCGTGTCGCACACCGACTACCACTACGGACGGCTCTTCCAGTTTCTGAAAGACCTTGGTGAGTTCGACAACACGATCATCATGTTCATCTCCGACAACGGCGCCAGTTCCGAGGGTGGACCGAGCGGATCGGTGCAACGAGAACAAGTTCTTCAACAACGTGCCCGACTCGCTCGAGCAGAACCTGGCGATGATCGACGAGCTGGGCGGTCCGAATACGTTCAACCACTACGCGTGGGGCTGGACGTTTGCCGGCAATACGCCGTTCCGGCGCTGGAAGCGCGAGACCTATCGCGGCGGCATCAGCGATCCGTTCATCGTCCACTGGCCGAAGGGCATCAAGGCCAAGGGAGAGGTGCGCACGCAGTACGCGCACGCCATCGACATGGTGCCGACCGTGCTCGAGGCGCTCGGCATCGAGGCGCCGGCGTCGGTCAAGGGCGTGACGCAGTCGCCGATCGAAGGCCATCAGCTTTGCGCATGCGCTCGACAAGGGCGACGCGCCCTCGAAGCACATTACCCAGTACTTCGAGATGATGGGGCACCGCTCGATCTACCACGACGGTTGGCGCGCGGTGTGCCCGTGGCCGGGGACGTCCTTCAAGGAAGCGGGGATGTTCTTCGGCGCGCCGATGGACAAGGACAAGCTGACCGAGCTCGACGCGAAAGGCTGGGAGCTCTATCACGTCGACAAGGACTTTGCCGAGAACCACAACCTCGCAGCGGAGAACAAGGCGAAGCTGATCGAGATGATCGCGACCTGGTACGTCGAGGCCGGCAAGTACAACGTGCTGCCCGTCGATTCGCCGGGCACTGCACGTCTGGCCGATCCGCGGCCCCAGATCGCAGTGGCGCGCACGAGCTACACCTACTACCCCGGCACGCAGATGGTGCCGAGCAATGCCGGCCCCAATGTCCTCAACCGGCCGCACAGCATCACGGCCGATGTCGAGGTCACCAAAGGCGCCGAGGGGGCGTTGCTATCTGCCGGCGATGTTCAGGGCGGATTTGCCCTCTACGTGCAGGACGGGAAGCTCCACTACGTCTACAACTACGTCGGCAGTGCCTTCTATCACGTGGAATCCAATGTTCCCGTGCCGGAGGGACGTCACACGTTGCGCTTCGAGTTCGAGGTGACCGGGAAACCCGACATCGCGAAGGGTAAGGGCGCCCCAGGACGCGGTCAGCTGTATATCGACGGCAAGTTGGTTGGAGACACCGACATACCCGTGACGATGCCGCTGGCAATCGGTCTGGCCGGTGGGATGGTGTGCGGCGCGGATCCGGGCTCACCAGTCTGGGACAAGTACAAACCGCCGTTCAAGTTCACGGGCAAAATCCATGGCGTTACCGTGGATGTGACTGGTGAGCTCATCAAGGACGCGGAGGCTGAAGTGCGGATGCTCCTGGCCCGTCAGTAGGTCGCTTCCTCTACAAGCCATCTCGTAAACACGATCGACGACCCGTCACGAATGATCGCGAAGACCGCAAAGCTCGCGAAGGAACACTTTCACAAGTGAATCCTTCGCGAGCCTCGCGAGCTTCCGCCTTCGCCAAGGCTCCGGCGGACCGCCGTAGCTTTAGCGGAGGCTGGTCGCGGCCTTCGTGAAGGGCTCCGTTTATGAGATAGCTCCCTTCCTACCTCACATCGCGCAGCCTGATCGATCGCGCGATACGATCGAACACCGGTCCGTATTGTTCGGCTTCCCCGTCGGGCACAATCGTCGCCAGATAAAACAAATTGCCGTCCGCGAGGAACGTCGTGTAGATGCCGATGCGCTCGATTCCGCCGAGACGCGAGCGGTTGACGAGCGACAGGCCCAGTCCGCTTCGCTGCGACAGCCGGATGTCGCGCATCTCGGAGGTCTGACGCAGGTCCGGGTTGCTCCGGGCGAAGTTGGCGATGAGCGTCCGCGTCGCGTCCTGAAGATCCCCCGGCGAGGCGCGCGCCATGCCGAGCTCGATTCCGTGCGTGAAGACGCTCTGACCGCCGTCGACTGTGCCATAGCCGTTCTGCGGCACGAACTTGACGGCGTTGGCGGAAGACACGGCCTGCCAGTTCTGCGGCACTGCGACGTCGAACAGGTTGCCGCCTTGAACGGTCCGGAACTGCGCTGAGGGCAGCGGAACGGGATCGCCGATTCGGCCGACCGACGTGCTCCCCGCCGTGCCGCCGGTGGACGACGTACCGCCGCTGGCAGGGGCCCGCTCGAGCTCCGCCATCGACTTGGCCGGTGGCAGCGAGGCGAATAAGCCGCGCGCCTGCGTGAACTCCGCGGCGTGGATCTCGCGCGGGACAACCTGAAGCGTCGCCGCTTCCTTTGCGATGTACGCCGAGCGGTTGCCCGGATCGGGATGGCTGCTCAACCACTGCGGCCCGCCGCCACGCGATTCCTTCTGGATGGTCTCGAACATGCGGCCGAGATCCCGCGGGTCGTACCCCGCCCGCGCCATGACCTGCGCGCCGAGCAGGTCGGCCTGCTTCTCGTACTCGCGGCTGTATCTTGAGGAACACCGTGCCGAGGCCGATCTGGCTGCCCTCGGAGATGATCTGCCCCCAGGCCGCCGCCGACCACCGCGCCGGCAATCGCGCCGGCCAGCTGGCCGAGCTGGAAGTTCTGGGCTTTGGTGGCGTTGGCCGTGCCGTGCCGCAGCAGCACGTGGCTCAGCTCGTGCGCCATCACGCCGACGACTTCGCCTTCTCCCGAGGCCGCTTCGAACATGCCGCGATTGACGAACATCGGGCCGCCGGGGAGTGCGAACGCGTTGATTTCCTTGAGGTTCACCGGCGTGAACGAGTACTCGAAGACGGGATTGTTCAGCTCGGCTGGTGCGGCTGTGACCAGCCGCTTGCCGAGCCGATCGAGATAGCCGGCCAGCGCCGCGTCCGTGATGACGGGATACTGCTTTCGTATCTCCGCGGCCGCCTCCCGGCCGAGCGTCACGTCCTCTTCGGGGGTGTACTTGTTCTTGGGAGGCGTGATTGTCGTTTGCGCCGCGGCAATCTGCAGACAGACCGCGGTCGCGCACGATGCAAGGAGCCACGTGGGGTGAGTCCGATTCCAAAAAGCGGTCACGTAATGCAGATGCCTCCTGATCCGCGTACGACGCCTGCAACTCTCATGACGTGTCCGTGGCTATAGCGTGCCCGTTCGTGATTTGGGTCCAGAGTCGGGCTTCGGTTCTGGTCGCGTCTCCGGTGCCGCACGCCAGATCATGCGCGCCACGCCGAGCAGTGCCAGTCCAAGCGCACCGTGAGCGACGAGTCGCCCGCGTTTTGGCGGCGCCGGAGTGGGGTTGAGGATCTGACGATACGCGTCGACCTGCTCGCGCCGCCCGACCGGATCGGGAGGCCGGGTCGTGCGCGGTGCTGTTTCATCCGGCACGGTATCCGACGGCGTGACCCAGCGCGTCAGAAAGGCGAACGACTCCGAGCTGCAGATGGGGCAGTGCTGTTCGTCGTGGACCTCTTCGCAATCCAGGCAGAGCCGCGCGTTCATCAGCCGCATCGAGTGCTCATTCCTCCGAGACCCGCAGTCTCCGGATCAGTACTTTACGGCGTTCCTGCGCCCGCGCGCAATGGGAGGGAGATAGGAGATAGGAGAGAGGAGAGAGGAGGGGAGCGCCCGGTGAAGTCCTCAGTCCTTGAGCACGACGCCGACGCTGCCCGTCCAGTAGCTCAAGTGCACGCGCCCGGTGACGCTCAACTCCGGATCGTCGCTCGGCTTCAGGTTGCTGAAGTAGCGGAGATCGAAGCGCAGCCCGACCCGCTCGTTGAGAAAACCCACCGCGCCGCCGCCGATGTTGTAGCCGAGCAGGCTGGCGTCGACCGGGGTGAATTCGAGCGCGTCGGTTGCCGTCGCGTGCAGAAGCCCGATGCCTCCGGAGACGAACGGCCTCAGCCCGTACTCGTTCCAGCTCCGCGGCGTCGTCAGGACGACGTTGCCCATGATCGCCAGCGTGCGACTCTCGATGACGGGGGGCGGGGGGAGGCCGTCGACCGCCGGGGGGTTGTCCTGCTGGAAGAAGCCGGGCGTATACGCGACCACGCCTTCGATGCCGACTGGTCCTGATCCCAAGAGCGCGACCGAGCCGCCGAAGGTCCAATGCGTATTGCCCGCCGCCTGCTCGTAATCGAGCAGCGTTGTGTCGCCCTTGAACGTGAGGCCGAGAAACGGCGTGAGCTGCCACTCCGCGCGCGCGGTCGCGGGAACGCCGAAGAGGAGGACTCCGAGAAGAGCCAGAGCTCGGCAGGGCGTCCGCAAGGGCGTCCTAGGTGTAGATGCGCAGGAACAGGGTGGCAAAGAGTGAGCGCGTGACATCGCCGGCGTCGAGCTGGAACGGCGAGCTCAGACCGTCGCTGTTGGCGAACAGGATGAACGTCAGATGTCGGGACGGGAGCTTCACGACGAGAGACGAGTAGCCGTTCGCGATGAGCCCGAAGTGCCAGACGACGGGTTCGCCGCGGTACGTCTGGACGAACCATCCGAGGCCAGTGGGGATCACCGTCCCCAGATCGGTCGTGTCGGGCGACCAGGCGACCTCGAGCGTCTCCGCGCGCAGGAGCACAGCTTCGTCGATCGCGGCATCGAAGCGCGCGAAATCGCGGACGGTCGTCACGAGGCCGGTTGCCGCGTTGATGCCTTCCGGTGTCAGCTCGGTTCTGGCCGCGCGTTTCTTGCTGTCGACTTTGTACGGGATGGCGATCCTCTCGAGCACTGCTCGATACCGCTCGAGGATCGCGTCCGCGAACAGGCGCTCCGTCAGCACGTTGGGATCGACGAGGTCGCGGCCAGGCACCGAGTCCTTCATGGCGAGCCGTTCGAGAACGTTCACCGCGACGGTCTTGCGATACGGCTGCGGCACGCATTGTTCGACGACAGGCGTGAGCTGCGCGTAGCGCTCGGGATCGTAGTGGAAGCTCTCGCCAGCGCCGGCCGACGTGTGGCTGAGGACCTGTCGAAGTGTTGCCGCCAGATCCGGGACCGCACCACCGTACCGCCGGATCGGGTCATCGATCGACAGCCGCCGCTCCTCGATGCACTGGAGGACGAGCACCGAGGCCAGCGTCTGGCTGATGTCGGCAACGAGGTAAGGCGTATCGGGAGTCGCGCGGATGCGAGCCTCCACGTTCTGAAAGCCGAACCCGCGTTCCCAGACGATCTGTCCGTTCTGGACGAGCGCCGCGGACATGCCCGGAATGCCGGCCTGTGACCTGAGCGACTCGAGATAGCTTTCAAACGGCGACGATGTCAGCACGCTCAGTTGGCTCTGGCGTGCATGGACCCCGGAGAGGCCCAGGGTCAGGCAGACGATGAGTGCGGCAAGTCTCGTGCGCACGGTTGTAGGCTCGGGGCGAGGATAGTGTAACTCATGAGCCAGGACTCAGGGGCCGAGGGTTGCCAAGTGCCTTGGTGCTTAGGGTGCCAAGGTGCCAGCGTGCCAGGTGCTTGGAGTTCCAAGGTGCCAGTGAGGTGCTTGAGTGTGCCCACAAGGGTGCCAGTGCCGCCGAACTCGACACCCCTAAGCACGAGGCACCTCGACCCTTGGCCTGGCACCCTGGCACCCTGGCACGCTAAGCACTAGGCACCAGGCACCTCGCACCTTGGCACCCCAAGCACCAGGCCCCTGGCCCCCTTGGCCCCTCGCACCCTAGCCCAGTAGTTCAGTGAAGCCTCTCCCCCGCCGGCGGCTCCCCCGACTCGAGCGGGTCAAGGCCGGGATGGGGGGCGTGGTGGAGCCGTTCGAGGGCGCGCTGATATTTCTGCCGCGCCCTGCGGGCCGAGTCGGGCTGGGCGGTCCGTTCGAGGAGTGTGGCCGTCACGGCCTCGATGCGCCAGGTCACGAGGGGCGCGTTGATGCCCCGGATCTCGCGTCTGGCCTGACGCAGGTATTGACTGGCCTCGTCGAAGGCGCGACGCTCGGTGGCGACCAGGGCGGCGGTGACGTGCGCGCGCCCGCGCCAGGTGCGCTCTGGCGTAGCCAGCGCGGCTTCCTGAGCGGCCGACGCTTCGATCGTCGCGCGCTCGAGGTCGCCGTGCTGGAGTGAGAGCTCCGCGAGGTAGGTATGGAGCTGCGCCTCCCAGAACCAGTCCATCAGGACGCGCTCGCGGGCATGCCAGTCGCGGAGGGCTTCCAGGTCCACGGCGGCGTCGGCGAGCCGCCCCTGCCCGAGCGCCGCGGCGCCGGCGAAGAGGAGCGACATCTGCCGGGCGTTGGTCCAGCCGCTCTCGGTAATCGCCCGGTCTGCGACGCTCAGGCGATAGGCTTCGTCGAATCGCTGACCCTCGAGCGCGATCCACGCCTGAAGGAGGCGCAACGTGATGGCGTACCGAGTACCTGCCCGTTCGTTCGCTGACGGCCGCTCCTTCCGTCGCGAAGGCCCGGGCATCGTCCCACTGTCCGAGGTGCAGCGCCGCGACGCCCAGGAAGTAGTAGCAGTACGCGCAATCGGCGACGTCGCCGCTGGCGAGGGCGAGCGGCAGCAGTTTCCGTCCGGCGCGCCAGGCGGCCGCGTACGCGGAACGTGACGTGTGCAGAAAGAGGAGACGGATGCCGAGCGTGCGGTGCTCGTCGGAGATCTGTCGCGGCAGATCGCGCAAGGCATCGAGACAGCGGTCAGCGATCTCGTCCGACCACCCGTCGAAGTGCAGGTCGATGAGTCCGGCGCGGATGTGCGCCGTCGATGCCAGCACGACATCGGAAGCCTGCGGCGCGACGACCTCGATCTGGCGGGCGAAGCCGAGTGCCGCCTCGCGCGAGATCCCGACGTGCGCTTCGGCGAGGGTCAGGAGTGCGCGGAGGCGATCGTCGTGCCGGCGCTCGTCGCCGGCCCGGCGCTCGAGTCTCGACAACGTCTGGATGGCGAGGTCCGTTTCTCCAGCCGCGAGCTGCGCCTGTCCGAGCTCGAGCATCAGCGGGATCTCGACACGCGCGCGTTCATCGGGTGGCAGATGCGCCGCGTGCGTGACGGCGCCGTGCAGGAGCGCACCGGCCTCGCGCGGCGCATACCGCCTGAGCGCGTTGCCGGCGGCGACCCGGAGATACCGGGCCGCGCGCAAGTGATCGCCCGCGCCGTGGAAATGGCACGCCAGGTCCGCCGCTGCCTCGTGCTCGCGCCCGGTGAACACACGCTCCATCGCCAGCCCGGCGCGCTCGTGCGCCGCCGCGCGCGTTGCCGGCGGCATGTGATCGATCACGATCTCCTGATAGAGCCCGTGCGTGAAGCTATAGAGAGGGCTGAAGACGCCGTTGGCGAGCTCCACCACTCCTTCGCGCACGATGAACGTCCGTCGACGGGCGAGCATCTCGAGCACCGGTTCCAGTGCGAGCTCGTCCATGTTCGCCGCGTGCGCCGCCAGCCAGAGCGAAAACGCGACGCCGACGACGCTCGCGGCATCGATGGCTTGCCGTTCGTCGGGCGCCAGTTCATCGAGCTCTCGCGCGACGGTGCCGACGAGGCTGGCGGGGATCGCCGCTTCGAGCGCATCGGGCGACACTTCGAGACGCCATCCCTCGCCGTCGTCGACGACATATCGGTTGCGTACCAGATATTCGATCGCTGCGACGAGAAAGAGTGGATTGCCGCTCGTCAAGTGGTGCAGGCCGGATGACGACTGGCGCGAAACCTCGTCTCCGAGCTGCAGGCTCAGGTAGCTGGCCACGTCCGCCTGCGACAGCGGCTGCAGGCGGAGCTCCGATGCGTGCGGACGCGCGAGCAGATCGATCTGCGCCCGCCGGAGCGGAGCGGATCCGACGCCCGAGTCGGATGAACGGATCGTCGCCAGCAGCAACAGCTTCGCGGGGTCGCGCCGCTGCCCGAGACTGGCGAGCACGTCTATCGTGGCTGGGTCCGCCCATTGGAGGTCTTCAATCCACAGGACGAGGGGCGTGTCTTCGGCGAGTGTTTCGAGCGCAGTCACGATCTCGCGGAGCATGCGCGCGGCCGTGGCCACGTGCGTTCCCGCGGCGAAGGCTCGGTGTCGGTCGGTCGAAAGCGCGGGCAGGTGCGGGAGCCAGCTCGGCGCGTGGCGGGCAAGCGTGTCCGTCACCATCTCGTCCTCGGTCGACCGCGCCAGCCGAGTGAGCACATCGAGCAGCGGATAGTACGGCTCGGACGGTCCCGAGAGCCTCATGCACTGCGCCCAGGTCGCCCGGATGGCGTGGCGGGTCGCCGCGACGCGGAGGAACGCCTCGCAGAGGGCGGTCTTGCCGATCCCGGCCTCTCCTGTGACGAAGGCCACCTGTCGGTGCGAGCCGGCTGCCTGGTCGAGCGCGTCGAGCAGGCGATCCATCTCTGCTTCGCGGCCGACGAAAATCGGGAACGACGAGCTGGCAGCGAGGTCGACTGGTGCGTCGACCACGGGCGCGATGAAGATGTAACCGCGTTTGACGAGGCTGCGGATGAAACGGGGACGCATCGGGTCGTCGCCGAGCGCCCGGCGAACCTCGCCGACGAGGACCTTGACGTTGTCCGGATGAACGTGCGTCTCGGGCCAGACGGCCTCGAGCAGGGCGCCTTTGGCGACGACATGACCGGCGCGCTCGACGAGCACGGCGAGCAGGTCGAAGGCCTTGTGGGTGAGCGGGACGCGTGCGGCGTCCCGCCAAAGCGTTCTGCCGGTCAGGTCGAGCCTGAAAGGCGCAAAATATTTCACGTCTAGCTACCAGCAATTGTGACCGAAACGCGCCGAGCAGCCGCGTCTTGCCGATTACCGGGGGCGAAATCCTACCGGAATCCTACCGGCGCCCACGACCAGCGGCGATCCTACCGGCCTCCTACCGTAATCCAACCCCGCCACCCGCGACACTTCGTGAAGAATGGCTTCTCGGCGGCCGGCGCTCTCGCCTCGCCGGTCCAGCGGCGGGCCCATGGCCCCTCTCCAGCCTCCCGGCACGGCCGTGGGCTCGCCGCACTTTTTGACGCGCGGCGTTATCGCCGCAATTGGTTCACGTGCTGAGTTTGTCCGCACTGCACCTCGGTGTGCCAGCACGAGTGAGGGTGTCATGACGTTTCCAGCCATTCCCCAGGACCGCGAGCTCGCTGCCGTGGCCCCATTCCGGCGCAGCGAAGCGCCCATTCACGTCCCCGCCCTGCCCGGCGCCGAGGACCGCGATTCGATTATCGGGGAGAGCGATGCGCTTCGGTATGTGATGTTCCGCGTTGACCAGGTGGCGGCGACCGACGCCACGGTGCTCCTGGCGGGCGAAACGGGCACGGGCAAGGAGTTGCTCGCGCGCGCGATTCACCGTCGCAGCGTGCGCCGCACGCGCCAGCTCGTCGTCGTCAATTGCGCGGCGCTTCCGGCAAACCTGGTCGAGAGCGAGCTCTTCGGTCGCGAGCGCGGCGCGTTCACCGGCGCGCATGCCACGCAGATCGGCCGTTTCGAGCTGGCACACCGGGGAACGATTCTGCTCGACGAGGTTGGGGAATTGCCGCTCGAGCTTCAACCCAAGCTGCTCCGTGTGCTCCAGGAAGGCCAGATCGAGCGGCTGGGCAGTCCCCGCACCGTGGATGTAGACGTGCGGGTCATCGCGGCGACCAATCGGGACCTGGCCGAGGAAGTGCGGCAAGGCCGCTTCCGGCGAGACCTCTACTATCGCCTCAACGTGTTCCCGATCACGATTCCATCCCTGCGCGACCGTCGCGAGGACATTCCGCGGCTCGCCGAGCACCTGATTCGCCGTCTATCGCGCACGCTCAACAAGCGGATTGACTCGATCCCCGCCTACGTCATGCAGACGCTCGAGGCGTACGACTGGCCGGGGAACATCCGGGAGCTCGAGAACGTGCTGCAGCGCGCCATCATCCTGTCGCCCGGCACGACGCTGGCGCTCGGCGATGCCTGGATGCCCTCGCCGTCCCCCACGCCGGTAGCGTCTGGCGTGACGCTCATCGAGATCGAAAAACGCCACATCCGTACCGTCCTCGACACGACGCGCTGGCGGATCGAAGGCGGCGGCGGCGCGGCCCATCTCCTCGGGCTCAAGCCGAGCACGCTGCGGAGCCGGATGCTGAAGCTGGGGATCGCGCGCCCACGCTAGCAAGAAATGCTGATTGTTGAATGCTGAAGTGAATGCTGAAGTCAGCCTTGTGGGCATTCAGCATTTCATGAGGCCCGCATCAGCCTCGTCACTCGCGCGCGCACATCGTCCAGCACGATCAACGGCTCTTCGCGCATCAGGATTCGCACGCCCTTGAAGATCTGAAACTCGCGGGAGCCGAAGAAGCTTTCGGCGGCACTTGCGTCGCTCCATTCCGACGCCACCACGAACAGGTTCTGATCCTCGGAGTCGCTGAGGACGCGGCTGCGGGCGCAGCCGCTGGCCGTGCGCATGCGCTGCACGAGCGCATCGACCGCCGAAAGAGCCTCGTCACGCTTGTGGGGCTGGATCCGGAAGCTGATGCTGGCGAGGAGCATTGCGACGCTCCGAAGTGCAACGCCCGTACCCATACCCGCCATGTGCCACGGCGAACATTGCGCGCCGCGGCCCCGCGACCTGCCGTGGCGTTGCCGCGACTTTGCGCGGATTGCTGCTGGTACTGAGGGGACCCTCCGCCTGACCGCGGAAGCCACACGGGCGATGAGGCGTCCGCCTTCAGGCGGAAGATCCCCAGGGAGAGAAAAGTCATTCGCAGGGAAGAGATGCGGCGAGGTGAGTGGTGTGACATCATCAGCAGCGCGGAACCAGCATCCGTCTCATCGGTTCCTCGTATCTGAAGGAGCGACTGGAATGAAAGCCGCCGCCACCGTGCTGACCGTCTGCGCCCTCGTCTGGCTGGGCGTCGAGGGCAGTGCCGCCGTAAAGGTGCGCACGCAGTTCACCAAGAGCTTCGATTTTTCGAAGGCCAAGACGTGGTCCTGGCACGAGGGTGGGCCGGGCGAAGTCAAGATGGCGCGCACCGCCGATGACGATCCCGAAGTCGTCCGCAAGCGGGCCGAGCCGGTGATCATGGAGGCTGTCGCTGCGGCGCTGCCGCAGCGCGGCGTGACGGCGGCGGCGGCCGGCGCGCTCTCGGACTTGAAGGTCAAGTACTACGTCCTCATCACGGTTGGGACCGACGCGCAGGTGGTGGGACAGTTCCTGCCGGCGGTGGCGGCGTGGGGCCTCCCGCCGTTTGCCGCGGCGACGCAGTCGTACAAGGTCATCGAGCAGGGTTCCCTCGTCATCGACATCAGTGCCAACGGGGAAGTGGTCTGGCGCGGGATCGGGCAGGCGGAGCTCAAGCCGGGTCAGACGCCAGAGAAGCGGGCGGTGCTCGTTCGCGAGGCCGTCAAGGAAATCCTCAAGCGCTATCCGCCCAAGCCGTAACGCGGACTGAAATCGGCCGGCCCGGCTGTTCGGCAAGGACACTACGGCCGAGGTGGCGGCGCGCCGAGGCTGATTCCACGTCGGCTGTCCACGATATCCCGCGGCAGTGCCGCGCCGGCGCGAGGGGAATCCCGGGAATATCCCCTCCTGCAAGGGCTCTGCGCTGGCGCGGGACTTGGAGATGTTGCCTCCCATGAGCATTCCTGGAGTTCGGACCAGACGGTCATCCCAGCTGATCCTCGTCGCACTGGCGGCGGCGTTTGGCATCGCATGCGGGCCTGGCGAGCCCAAGACGGATGCCGAGCGGCTCGCGCGCGGCCGCGAGATCATCGAGCGGATGAGCACCAAGCTCGGCTCGGCCCAGTCGCTGAGCGTGACGACACGCGAAGTCCGCGACCAGGTGAAAGCGAACGGAGAGGCGCAGGTCGTGACCGTGACGCGCGAGTCAGCGATCCGACGTCCGGATCGCGCCTATTTCAAGACATCTGGCGACGCTGAGGTAGAAGGCTGGTACGACGGTGTCGGTCTCACCGTGGCCCTGCACAAGGACAAAGTCTTTGCCCAGGCGCGGATGCCCGAGACGCTCGACAGGGCGCTCGACTCGATGTACCAGCGGTACGGGGTTCCCACGCCCGTCGGCGACTACTTCTACTCGTCTCCGGCTAAGGCGCTCCTCTCCGATTCGACGACGGGCGGCTGGGTCGGCCGGGAGGCCGTCGACGGGCAGCAGGCCGATCACTTGGCGTTCAAGGACAAAGGGGTTGATTGGGAGGTCTGGGTCGCGGCCACAGGGGATCCCGTGCCGCTCAAGGCTCGGTCCAAGTTCACCGAGACCAAGCGTCTCCGCCAAATCGATCTGGCGTTCAGCAACTGGAACCTCGCCCCCGCGATCGCCGACAATCGTTTCACGCCGACGGTGCCTGCGGACTACGAGGGTATTGCGATGGTTCAGCGGGCGCGAGTGCTGAGAAACATTCCCGAGGACGCCGCGGCGCCAGCCGCCGCGCCAGCGAAAAAGTAACCAACGCCGCATCGCGGTCGAAGACAGTGCGTGCCAGTCACGGAAGGCAGGGGAATGATGCGAAAACTCTGGATGAAGCGGATCACGTGCGGTGTGACGCTGGTGGCCCTGACGGCGTGGATCGTGCCCGCGTCGGCACAGGTTCGCGGTGCGCGCCGTGGCGCGGTGGCCAAAGGCGAAGAAGGCAAGGCCGTCGCCGCGGGTCCTCGTGGCGTCGCCGTGAAGGGTGAAGAAGGGTACGCCGCCGCTGGCCGCCACGGTGCCGTGGCGAAGGGTGACGAAGGATACGCGGCGGTCGGCCATCGTGGTGCGGTCGTTCAGGGCGAAGACGGCTACGCCTCCGCCGGGCGTCACGGTGCGGTGGTGGCCGGCGAAGAGGGCTACGCGGCGGTGGGTCGGCGCGGGGTCGTCGTCGGCAATCAATATGAAAGCTACGAAGGCTGGAAAGTCGCCGCCGGCGTCGGCGTGGGAATCGCCGTGGGCACGATGCTCGCCCGTCCGCCCAAGGCCGCCGCCACGGTAACGGTCAGCGGCGCGACCTACTACTACGCCGACGGCGCGTACTACACCCGCGTGATGTCGAGCGGTACCATGGTCTATCAGGTGATCGAACCTCCTGTCGGGGCGGTCATCACGACGCTTCCGGCCGGATGCAAGAACGTGCAGGTGGGCGCGGTCACCTACAGCCAGTGCGGTCCGACTTACTACCAGCGGGTCAGCAGCGGTTATCAGGTGGTGGTTTTGAGATAGGTTCAGGGTTCACGGTTCAGGGTTCAGGGTTCACGGTTCACGCTGCAAAGGGTTCAAAGGGTTCACACGGTTCACGAGGTTCAGGAGTTCGATGCGATCCGCTGTAGTTCCGCGGGTGCTGCTGGTCGTGGTTGCCCTCTGCCAGATTGGCCTCGCGAAGACGGCCGGTCTCACGCCGTGGAAGGGCGGCGGCTTCGGCATGTTCTCGACGCTCGACCACGGCGCGTATCGTGGAGTCGATGTCGTGATCGAAGCGCCTGACCGATCCGAAGCGCAGGAGATTCCGCCCTCGCTCGAGGAGCTCGCCGCCCGCGCCGCGACGTATCCCGGTGACTGGCTGCTGCGCCGCCTCGCAGAAGGCATCGTCGCGCGCGAGCGACGATATGAGCGCCCGGTGACGACGGTCAGGCTGACCGTCTGGCGCACCGAGTTCGATCGCCGGACGCTCGCCGCGACCGAACGCACCCTTCGCGATTTTGTCTATCAGGTGCCGAACCAGAATCAGAGTGACTGAGTGGTTCCGCGCTGCGAAGTGTCCTTCCCATCTCGAAATCCCTCTCCGCCTCACCGCGATCGCCCTGCTTCTGCGGCCCATGGGGCCCTGGTTCGTCAGGCCGGTCGTGCTCGCGGCCGCAGCGCTCGTCCTGATTTCTCCCCGTGCCCTCCGCACGCCTGCGGTCTGGGCCGCGGTCGCGGCACTGGTCGCGGTGCGGATCTTTGACGACTGGCCGCTCGCCGATAACCATATCTACCTTCTCGTCTACTGGACGCTCGCGATCGCGCTGTCGCTCCGCGGCGCAGACACGGTCGAGGTACTGTCGACGACGAGCCGATGGCTGCTCGGTCTGGCGTTCGCATTCGCGGTGCTCTGGAAGATCCTGCTGGCGCCGGATTTTCTCGACGGACGGTTTTTTCGCGTCACGCTTCTGACCGATCCGCGTTTCGCCGAGGCGGCCATGCTCATCGGTGGCTTGTCGGACCACGACCTCGAGTCGAACCGCCGGGCGCTGGTCCCGCTTCCCGATGGTGCCGCTCTTGCAAATCCGCCGGTCGTGATTGAGCCACCGCGACTTCGGGCGCTGGCGATCGTTTCGACATGGGGCGTCGTCCTGCTCGAGGCCGGCGTGGCCGTCCTGATGCTCGCGCCGCGGCGGCGGATCGCCTCCTGGCTGCGTCACGTCCTCCTGCTGACGTTTTGCCTGGTCACCTATGCGTTCGCGCCCGTCGCCGGGTTCGGATGGCTGCTGATCGTGATGGGTGCGGCGCAGACCGGCGAGGCAGACGTCTGGCCGCGCCGCGCATACGTCGCCGCGTTTCTGATCGTTCTTTTCTATTCCGAAGTGCCCTGGGCAGGTCTTCTGCTCGACTTCACGGCCTGACGAGGCGGCAGACGTTCGAGGGCGGGCGGCCGCAATCCCATATGAGAGGACTTTCAGGGCCTGGCCGTCGGCGCCTCGATGGAAGCGTCCGCCAACTGGGACGCCGACGATGAACAGTGGACGTCCTACCTGTTGTTTTCGATCAGCAAGGTGACGCTGCTCGGCAAGCGTCCCGCGAGCTTCCTTGCGGCCGCGGGACCTGCCGTGGCGAGCCCCGCCGGTCGACCCGACTGGCGGCTGCGCTTCGCTGCGACGTTCCTGTTCCCGCGCTAGTGTTTACCCTCTCGCTCCGCCGTCCCCGCTCAGGCGACGGCGGGCGAGCATGATGTCGCTGTCGTCGCCGAGCAGATACAACACGTCGCCGGCCTCGAGCCGGAGGTCGGCTGCAGGTGACGTGGTGTAGCGGAACCCCTGCTGGACGGCGATCACGAGTGCCCCTGTATCCGCCCGCAAGTTCACTTCCGCGAGCGTTCGTCCCACGGCCCAGTCCAGGGCGCCGAGCGCATGCGTCGCAATTGGCGTCTTCGTGATGGCGCTCGGCAGGGTGTCGAGCGGCTGACCAGGCGCGCGCACGATGCGCATGCCCGTCGACTCGCGCCGGTAGCTGTCGAGCAGCACGTCGATCACGTTGCCCGGGACGTCGAGCCGCGCGATCGTCTGCGCCAGGACCTCGAGCGAGGCTTCCATCTCTTCCGCTACGGCGACGGTCGCACCCTGACGCATGGCTGCCTCGGCTTCCGACGTGTAGCGCATGCGCAGGATGATGGGGACTGAATCGTTGATCGTGCGGATCGCGGTCAGCGCCCGCGCCGCCGAGTACGGATCGCTCAACACGCCCACCACCGCTTTCGCGCGCTCCACGCCCGCCGCGCGGAGCGCGTCTTCATTTGTCGCGTCGCCGAAGAAGATCGATTCGCCCTCCTTGCGCGCCTGCCACACCGTCGCACCATTCAGATCGAGGACGACGTACGGCGTCGCAAGCTGCCGCAGCGCGCGGGCGAGCAGCTGGCCGCCCATTCCGAAGCCGAGGATCACGACGTGATCGGAGAGATGGGCGGACTCCGGGCCGGCTTCGTCCGAATGATCGGCTTTGGTCTTCGCCGCCAGCCACGATCCGACGGCCGGCGCCACTCCCAGCAGCGCCGGCGTGACGACCATCGTTGCGATGCTCGCCGCGAGCAGCAGCTGCCACTGCGACGGGTCGATCAGGCCCACCTCCCGCCCCGATCGCCCGAGGATGAACGAGAACTCGCCCACCTGCGCCAGATCGATCCCCGCCGTCGCCGCCACACGTACGGTCGTTGCAGCGGCGAGGAACGCGGCGGTTGCGACTGACGCTTTCACGACGATGAGCAGGGCCGCGATCGCGACGATCAGCGGAAACTGCCGCAGGAGGATCGACGGATCGACCAGCATCCCGAGCGAGATGAAGAAGAGACCTGCGAGGATGTCACGCAGAGGCCGGATTTCCGCATACGCCTGATGGCTGTACTCGCTCTCTGCGAGAACCAGGCCGCCGAGAAAGGCGCCGAGCGCCATCGAGATGCCGAGCAGCGAGCTGGCCCACGCCGTCCCGACGCTCGCGAGCAGCACCGCCAGCGGAAACGCCTCCCGGCGCCCGCTTCGCGCGACGAGCCGGAAGAGCACCGGCAGCACGAACCGGCTGACGACGGCCACGACGCCGATGGCCGCCGCAGCCGTCGCCAGCACTGCGGGCACGACCGAGAGGGGCGTGCGGCCAGACAGGATCGGGACAAACAAGAGTAGTGCGACGATGCAGAGATCCTGGAAGAGCATCACGCCGACGACGAGCCGCCCGGGTGGAGAGTCGAGCTGATTGAGCGTGCCCAGTTCCTTGAGCACGATGGCCGTGCTCGAGAGCGCCACGAAGAGCCCCGCGAAGACGCCCAGCCGCCACATCGACATCGAGCCAGAAAACGCGAGGACGAAGGCGAGGATGATCGCCGCGGTTCCGGCGATCTGCAGCGTCCCGCCGACAAGCACCTTCCGCCAGATCCGGCGGATCTCGGTGAGCGAGAACTCGAGCCCGACCGTGAAAAGCAGCAGCACGATACCCATCTCAGCCAGCACCTCGACATCGTCCTGCGTCTTGACGATGCCGATACCGGCCGGGCCGGCGACTGCGCCGGCCACGATGAAGGACACGATTGGGGGGATCCTGATGCGGCTGAGAACGAGTATGAAAACCAGCGCGATCGCGTAGGTCAGCACCAATTCGGCCAGGGGCGCGTGCGCGGGCATGCCTCAGTGTAATCAATGCTGGTCCAGCCTCGCCCTTCGACCCTGCTCCGGCCGACGCGGAGCATGTCGGAGGGTCGCTTGGACCGCTGGTGCTTCGCTATGATGGGCCTCGCGCTTCGCAGCTCGCGATTCGCGGCTGCCAACTTGCGGACACGTTGCTGTTCGATCAGTGGGTCGTTTCAACCTGAGCACACATATGAACGCCAATCTGAGGTCTGTCTCGCGCGGGTGTGCCCGCGTCATCGTGCTGGTGGCGCTGGCCGCTGCGGGAGTGCCGTCGCGGGTTGCCGCGCAAGCCCCTGCGCCGGCGGGGCAGCCGACGGTCGAGGCGATGCTGACCGAGCTTCGGAAGCTCGTGACGGAGCAGCGCGCGCTCATCGACGGTCAGAACGAGCGCATCGGGGCGCTCGAGAAGGACCTCGCGGCGCTCAAACAGCAGAGCGGCGCACCGCCGGCGCCCGAATCACTGGCCGCAGCGAGGGCGCAGCGCCAGCCGGAGATGCCAAAGCAGACCGTGTCGGCGGGAGACTTCCCGGGGTCGATTCGAATTCCGGGAACAGACTCCGCCATCAAATTCGGTGGTCAGGCCCGCATGACGCTCGTGAACACGCTCGGCCCTCTCGGCACCGACGATCGCTTTGTGACGTCGTCGATTCCCGTGGGCAGCGACCCGGAGGCTGGCAAGGATGCGCGCACGGTCTATTCACCGTCAGCGTCGCGCTTCGGCATCGACCTCCGGACGCCGTTTGCGACGCGGACGGTCAGAACCTTCATCGAGGGCGATTTCGCGGGCAGCAAGAACACGTTCAGGCTGCGCCATGCGTTCATGCAGAGCAACCGCTGGGTCATCGGTCAGACGTGGTCGACGTTCTCGGATCCGGAAGCCGAACCGGTCGGCCTCGACTTCGAAGGGTTGAACGCGATCTCGCTTTTCCGGCAGCCCCAGATTCGCTACACGCATCCGCTCCGCGAGCAGCTGCAGCTGGCGCTGGCGCTCGAGAATCCTGCTCCCGATCTGACGGGCGCGTCACCAGTGAATCTGACGCCCGACTTCATCGCGCGCCTGCGGTGGGAACCGAAGTCGGCCATGACAGGACCGCTTAAGCTGAGCAGCACTCAGCACGTTCAGGCGGCGATCATCGGCAGGCAGCTCCGTGGCGAGGTGACCGACCAGCCGGAGCTGACGCTGTCGACTGGCGGCGTCGGGGTGAATGTCAGCGGTGAGCTCGTGCCACGATGGGATCGCGACGATCGCATCAAGTTCGCGACGAATAACGGGTGGGGTATCGGCAAGTACATCACCGATCTCGGCACGCTCGGGGGCCAGGACGCAGTCTACGATCCGACGTCAGGAACGCTGCGCGCCCTGCCGGTCTCGTCGGCCTACTTCGGCTACGAGCGGAAGTGGCGCCCGACGTTCGTCTCGGCCTACACCTACGGCATTGTGAACGTGGCCAACCTCGACATTCAGCCAGACGATGCGTTGAAGCGGACACAGAGGACCTCGTTCAACGTGACGTGGTCCCCTGTGCCTCAAATGGATCTTGCCGTGGAGTTCCTGCTCGGCACGCGCGTCAACAAGAACGGCCAGCAGGCCACGTCGAGCCAGATCCAGACGGGCTGGATCTACCGATTCTGAGCTACGACGAAGGCTCAGGGCTCAAGGCTCAGGCAAAACCTTCGACCACATACTCGAAGATCTTGCTTGAGCCATGAGCCATGAGCCATGAGCCGTGAGCCCACCAGAATTACTTGACCGGCTCGACGCTCATGATGGCGGCCTGCGTATAAGTGATGTCGATCTTGTCGCCGACCTTCACCCCTTCGAGGTTCTTGCGATCCTCGACTTTGCGCGTGACCGTGCGGCCGTCGGCGGTCTTGACCGTAATCGACGGCAGCTTCTGATCGATGGCGAGGACGTCGACGCTCGTCGTCTGCTGGAGCGACAGCGTGGCGGCTGGCGATGCGCCCGTGCCCTTGGTCAGTTTCGCGTCGGCGCCGCCAGTCTTGACCGGATCGCCCGGCTTGCGGACCTGGAGTACCAGCGACTCATAGTAGGTCACTTTTACCTTGTCCCCGACCTTCAGCTCGTCGAACCGTTTCATCTCCGGGCCGACCAGCATCGTGTCCTCGGCGCCTTTTTCGTCCCTGAGCGTCACGAGCCGGTTCGCCTTGTCAATCGCCTGAATCGTCGCGGTCGCGGTCACGCTTTCCGACTTCTTGACCGTCTGAGTGGCCTGGACCATCGAACCTGCCACGAGGGCCGCCGCCACGCCGATCATCACACTTCGAGTCATAAACGCCTCCATTTGCACACTTTAAGCAATAGCAAGAAACCTGCCCTCGCGCATTTGAACCATAATCCCGGAATCTCTTCGAGATCCAGTAGGGGCCGCGGCGGGCCGTGGGGCCACCACCAGCCGAGGTGCCGACCTGCCAGTATACTCGTCTGTCGCTGGGCAGGCCCTGGCCGTGGCGCCGGCCGGCCCGTTTGGTGCAATTCTTCGCGCGGAGGCAAGTGCGACGGTATGGCCAAGTCACGCATCAGCAAACTCATCGAGCCCTACGTCATCACCAAGGGAAGCAAGTTCCGTCTGAAGGATATCGACCCGGGCGATACGAGCGGTTTCAAGCCCGATAAGAAGGTCGCCGAGGCGGCGCTTGCAGAAGGCGTGAAGATGCTTCGCGACCTGCAGGAGAAGCTCTACGCGCAGAACAACTGGGGTGTCCTGCTCATCTTTCAGGCCCTCGATGCCGCCGGAAAAGGTGGTGCGGTCGAGCACGTGATGAGCGGCGTCGATCCGGCTGGGGTCGAGGTCTATGCCTTCAAAGCGCCGTCGCCCGAGGAACGCGACCACGACTTCATGTGGCGAAGCCTGAAACGCCTGCCCGAACGCGGACGCATCGGGATATTCGACCGTTCGTACTACGAAGAAGTACTGGTGGTTCGCGTGCACCCCGAGATTCTCCAGGGGTCACAGATACCCCGGCAGCTCGTGACCAAGCAGATCTGGAAGCAGCGCTTCGAGGACATCCGTGCCTTCGAGCGCTACTTCGCCCGCCAGGGGTACGTCATCCGGAAGTTCTTCCTGCACATCTCGCAGAAGGAGCAGTCGAAGCGGATGCGCAAGCGGCTCGACGAGCCCGAGAAGAACTGGAAGTTCAACCTCGGCGACCTCAAGGAGCGGGCACGCTGGAAGGACTACATGGCGGCCTACGAGGACCTGATCCGCAACACCGCCACTCCAGAGGCGCCCTGGGTGGTCGTGCCGGGCAACAAGAAGTGGTTCGCCCGCATCGTCGTCGCGGCGACGATCATCGACGCGCTCCAGAAGCTCGATCTGCGGTTCCCGGAGCTCGACGGTACCAAGCGGAGGGAACTCGAAGAGGGCCGCCGCCAGCTCGAGAAGGCGATTGGCGGCAAGGAGAGCAATGACAAGTCCGGGAACAAGGTTGGGAAGAAGGCCGGCAAGAAGGTTGGGAAGAAGGCCGGCAAGAAAGGCGAGACGTAGCGCGCCGCGGGCAGTGGACGAAGACCCATGGACGTAGCAGCGGCCAGACCGGCTAACGGTTGGCTGGAGCTCAGCTCCAGCGCTCCGTTGTCGTATGGACGCGTACTGACGTGGATCGCGGCCCTGTCGCTCGCGTACTACGCGACGGCGGTGGCGGGCTACGCGAGCTTGATGATCCCGTCGCTGCCGAGCATGGCGGTGCTCTGGCCGCCGAACGTCTTGCTCTTTGTCGCCTTTCTGCTGACGCCCGCGCGCCTCTGGCCGCTCATCATCCTGTTTGCGTTTCTGACCCAGGTGGCCGTCGCGGCGACGATGTCGATTCCACTCGGCCGGTCGCTCGGGATGTTCACCGGGAACCTCTCGCAGCCGATGATCGCGGCTACCATCCTCCGCCGGTTCGGCCTGCG
This sequence comes from uncultured Acidobacteriota bacterium, assembly GCA_963776315.1. GTDB lineage: Bacteria > Acidobacteriota > Vicinamibacteria > Vicinamibacterales > 2-12-FULL-66-21 > DATBJJ01. The sequence goes on along the minus strand of CAVZMJ010000009.1, from coordinate 223,417 downwards.
CGAACATCTGTTAGGCACCCTGAAAGGAGTCACCGCGTTCGTGCTGGTAGCCGTCATTGCCGCGCCGGCCATCGCATCGCTCATCTCCGCCGCGACGCTCAGCGCCAGCGGCTGGGTCACCGATGTCTGGGCGCACTGGCGGATGCGGTTCGTCACGAACGTCCTCTCGACGATCGTGCTCGCGCCGCCGCTGCTGACGTTTCTCGGCTGGCGCTCCCTGCCACGTCCGCTCGGGCCGCCCGTCGCCGAGTTCCTGATCCTGCTGACGTGCCTGACGGCGAGCGAGCGGCTCGTCAATACGCTTGCGACGCCGGTGACCATCTCCCCGCTGCTCTTCGCGCCGCTGCCGTTCCTGCTGTGGGCCGCCGTGCGATTTGGGCAGGCCGGGCTCGGCATCGTGCTGTGTTTCACGACGCTCTTCCGCTACTTCGTCGGCGCGCACCCCGGGCAAGGTCTCGCCACGCCCCCGGACGCAATTGTTGCCACCCAGCTGACCCTCATCGCGATGTCGTTACCGCTGCTTGTCCTGTCGTCGCTCCTGACCGAGCGCCGGAGTGCGGAAGAGGCGCTGCGAACCGGGCACACGCGCTACGAGCTGGCGACGATGGCCGGATCTGTCGGCGTGTGGGACTGGAACGTCGTCACGAACGTCATTTACGCCGATCCGTCCCTCAAGCGAATCCTGGGGTTCGAGGATCATGAAATCGGCAACCACCTGAATGACTGGCGGCCTCGCATACATCCCGACGACTGGGAGTGGCTGACGGCAGCGGCACAGGCGCACATCGAGGGACGCGCGCCAACGTTCGAGGTCGCGCATCGCATGCTCCATCGAGACGGCAGCGCCCGCAGCTTCATGGTGCGCGGGGCAATCGTCGCGCGCGAGGCTGGGCGACCGACGCGGATGATCGGCACGACGACCGACATCACCGCGCAGAAGGACACGGAGCAGGCGCTCGAGCACGCGAAAGCCGAGCTCGCGCGACTGACGCGATTGAGCGACATGGGAGGACTGACCGCGGCGATCGCACACGAAGTTAACCAGCCGCTCTGCGCAATCGTGGCGAACGCCAGCGCGGCGCTGCGGTGGCTCGGCAGCGATCGCCCGGACATTCCGCAGGTGCGTGAGGCGCTGACCGATGTCGTCTGCGATGGCAAGCGCGCGAGCGAGCTCATTCGGCGCACGCGCGGGCTCTTCGAGAGTGGAGAGCTCGAGCGGCGGCCGGTTGACCTGAACGACGTCGTCCAGAGCGCGCTGGCGCTGACGCGCGGTTCGCTCGAGGCCGGACGCATCGTGGTGCGCACCGAGCTCGACGCGACGCTGCCCCTGGTCCGCGCCGACCAGGTGCAGCTCCAGCAGGTCTTCTGCAACCTCGTCATCAACGCCGTTGAGGCGATGGGGCGCGTCGCGAACGGCCGGCAGACGCTCCGGATCGCGACGCGTCACGAGACGAGCGCGATCCATGCGATCGTGATTGACTCCGGCGAGGGCTTCGGCGGTGACGATCCCGAGCGCGTCTTCCAGCCGCTCGTGACTACGCGGCCCGAAGGCATGGGGATCGGTTTGTCGATGAGTCGGATTATCGTAGAGATGCACGGCGGCCGCCTGTGGGCGACGCCGAACGCCGGCGCCGGCGCCTCGTTTCACATCATGCTGCCCCTGAGCGACCTGCATGGCTGAGGCCTTCAACCCGACGGTGTTCGTGGTCGATGACGACCCGTCCGTGCGCACGGCCGTGAAGCGGTTGCTGGCGTCGGTCGGCCTGGCCTGCGAGACGTTCTCGACCGCGGCTGAGTTCCTGACTCGCTCGGAGCACGGCGTTTCGGGATGCCTGGTGCTCGACGTGCGGATGCCCGGCGCGAGCGGCCTCGATCTGCAGCGCATGCTCAACCACGCGGGAACGGACCTGCCGATCATCTTCGTCACGGCCCACGCCGACGTGCCGCTGACCGTCAGGGCGATGAAGGCCGGGGCGCTCGAGGTGCTGACCAAGCCCTTCGACGACCAGGCGCTGCTCGACGCCGTGTATCAAGCGCTCGAAAAGGAGCGCGTGCGCAGCCACGACCGAGAAGAGCTGAGCAGGCTGCGCGACCGGTTCGAGACGCTGACGGGGCGGGAGCGGGAGGTCATGGGCCTCGTGGTGACCGGCATGCTCAACAAGCAGATTGCCGGCGACCTCGGCACCGCCGAGAAGACGATCAAGGTCCACCGGGCCCAGGTGATGCACAAAATGCAGGCCGAATCCCTCGCCGAGCTCGTGAGGATGGCCGACCGACTCAACCTCGGTCATCGCGCCACGTAAATGCCGTCTCGATCGATGTAAACCGTTGCATTTCCGTGACATTTCCGTGACATCGTTCTAGGACCAAAGGCCCATACCAGAGGGGCCTAAGTCCAATGGCACAGTCGGCCGCCCCCGACGTATCGTGGCTTCTTCCAGCAAGGGCAGACTCGATACAGCCGGGTGGTCGTGACCAAGTATTTCTCTACGTTCAAATTCGATGTCGAAGACGGCACGCTCTGGCAGGGCGCGGCCGAGGTTCCGCTCACCGGCAAGGCAGCGTCCCTCCTGCGGTGCCTGATCGGGAATGCCGGGTCATGGGTGTCAAAGACGGCGATCATGTCGGCCGTCTGGCCGGACACGCACGTCCAGCCAGACAACATCAAAGTGCTGGTGCGCGAGATCCGGCGCGCGCTCGGCGACGGATCCCGGCACGCCACGTTCATCAAGTCCGCTCCTGGTCGCGGTTACTCGTTCATCGCTCCGGTGTCGCACGGGAGCGCGTCGGTGAGGGTCGAGGTGCCGCCGGAGTGCCGGGCGCCGATCTTCGTCAATCGCGGACCCGAATTGGCGGCGCTCGCCGATGCCATCGACGCGGTGCGTGCCTCGGCCCGCCGGCTCGTGCTCATCTCGGGTGAGCACGGCGCGGGGAAGACGGCACTCTGTGATGCGTTCGTTCGAACGGTGCACGCCACGGGTCCCGTCCGCGTCTGCTACGGCCACTGCTTCGATCGCGAGCTGCCGCACGAGCCCTACTACGCGTTTCTGGACGCGCTCATCGCGCTCGACCGCCGTCACCCGGCCTTCGTTCCCCGAGTCCTGACGCAGCACGCGCCGTCGTGGCTCGCGCTCTTCCCGCAGTGGATCGGTCCCGGCGCGCCCGCCGTACACGCCGTCCGGATGCTCGACGAGCTCGGCGCCGCGCTGGCCGCCATCTCCCACGATCTCCCCCTGGTCCTCATCCTCGAGGACCTGCAGTGGGCCGATGTCGACACGATCAACGCGCTCGCGCGGCTGGCCGAGAGTCAGCTGCCATCGAAGCTGCTGATCGTCGGTACGTGCTGCGACGGCGAGTGGACGGCCGGCGACAGGGCTCAGCGCCGACTGAGAGCCGCTGCCGCCTGCGAGCCACGGTCGGTGACGCTCACGCTCGGCAGCCTGACCCTCGAGCACGTGGCGCGATACATCGATGCCCGCTTCGGTCCCGAGTGCCTGTCGGACCTCGCCCCCGCCGTCCACCACGCGACGGGCGGCAATCCGTTCATGATGGTCAATGCCATCGACAGCCTCGTCGCGCGCCGGCTGGTGGTCGAGGACGGCGACGGATGGCGGCGCGAGGCGTCGCACGAGATCATTGCGCAGGCGCTGCCGGAAACGCTTGGTCAGGTGATCGCGCGGCACGTCGATCACCTCGACCCCCAGGAACGCGAAGCGCTCGAGGCTGCGGCCGCCGTCGGTGTCGAGTTCGCGGCTTCGTCGGTCGCCGTCGCGCTCGATCAGCGAGTCGAGCACGTCCGGCGCGTGCTCGGCCCGCTGGCGCGTCGCGGGCACCTGATCGTCGCCGTCGGTACCACGGGACCCTCCCGCGACGGGCAGGTCACGTATCGGTTCCGGCACGCTCTCTACGCCGACCTCATCGCTCAACAGGCCCCCATGCTGCGCCAGCTCAGAGTCGTCGAACGCCTGAGCCACGCCCGCGACATCACCGCCCCCGACCTCACGCGCCGACGCGCGTGAGGTTCCCCGCCTCTCAGCACCTTGTTGAGATCGTCCATCGGTTCGTCCTTCTAGTTCGCACCCGACGTTGACCGTCCGCGCCCGGTCGAAGGTCACGACATGGCGTGCCGCCGTCTATTTCTGGAACGGGTAGATGACCTTCCAGTCCTGCTTCATGTCGGCGAGGATCCAGCCGCGCTTCGGCGCCTCGTCCATGCCGCGCGCGAGTTGACCGATGTGCGACGTCCGGTCGTACGCCCACTCCCGTTCGGCGTCGGTGTGGTGCACGATCAGGCCGAAGCGCGGCCCGGGCGCTGACGTCGTCCACTCGAGCATCTCGAAGTCCCCATCCGAGTTGCCGAACGCCATGATCGGACGTCGGCCGATCACCTGGTGAATGCCGACGGGTTTGCCGGCCTTGTCGTCAATCAGGTCGATCGCCGCCAGGCGCACCAGCACGGGCTTACCCTCGCGCACTTCGTACTGGACTTTGGCGCGGCTTCCGACGACCTGCTCCGGTGGAATTCCGTAGACGCGCTCGACCCAGGGCCGCATGAACTCCACGCCGCCCCCAGACACGATGAAGGTCTTGAAGCCGTTGGCCCTCAAGTAGGCGAGGACTTCGAGCATGGGCTGAAACACGAGATCGGTGTAGGGCCGCTTGAACTTGGGATGTTGTGCCGTGCCGATCCAGTCCGTCACGATTGCGGCAAACTCGTCCGTCGTATTGCCCGTGTGCGTCGCCGCTACGATTTCGAGGAGCCCCTTCTCTCCGCCGGCGGCGACGGCCTTCACGTCGCCTTCGAGCAGCGCCTTGAAGGGTTGCTTCTGTTTCCACTCGGGGTGCTTCGAGGCCAGCGCCGTGACTCGATCGAGGGCGAACGCGAGCTGGAAGTAGACCGGCTGTTCGGACCAGAGCGTGCCGTCGTTGTCGAACGTGGCAATGCGCTCGGCCGGCAGCACGTAGTCGGGGCCGCCTTGACGCGTGACGCGACTCACGAAGTCGACAATGGCTTTCTTCGAGGCGCCCTCGTTCCACGACGGAAGCGAGTCGCCGGCGGCCGCGGGCTGCGGCGCCTGGGTCTGAGCCGGCGGAGCGGCCGTGGAGCCGGTCCCTCCACCGCACGCGAAAGTGAACGCGATAAGCAGCAGGATGGCCCGCTTCGCGGGCCGGACGTTCCACCACGGCGAAAGGTTCTTGGCAGAGTCAGTCATGAATACTCATCCTTGTGACGCATCGAACACGACCTGGTCCCAGGCCCAGAGGCGCTCGAAGAACGTGCGCGCGCGGTTCTCCTGCTGGTCGTCGTCCTTCTTCCCCGATGCCTGTTGGACAATCGCGGCGATCGAACGTCGGTCATCGATGGCATCGAACAGCTGCTGCTGGTCCGCGTCGATCGGAAGCACGAGATCGGTGTTGGTATGGCTCTGGTTGATGAGGACGGCAGCGGCTCCCGGAGGGAGTCGCTGCTGGATGCAGATCGTCTTCGGGAGGCGAATCGGCACGTAGTTCCGCCAGCGCTCGCCTTCGAAATGGATTCCACGACGATCGTCAGCAGCGCCTGGATGGCCGACGATTGCGCTGTGAAGCGTCATGGTCCCTCGAAACAGCTCGAGTGCGGCGTACTGCTCCGGCGCGGGAAGCGCCGTCAGCCTCGCCAGGTGGGGCGTTGCCGCTGGCGCTCCACACTGTGGCAGGTACGGCGCCTGTCGGTACCAGCGCCGCCATTCGAGGTCGGCGCCCTCGATGAACTCGAAGAGCTGCGGTACCGAGTAGGCCCGGTCGCGAGGGTTCAGCAGCGCGTCGGCCACCGCGTCAGGCTGCGCGAAGTCCTTGGATCCGGTCAGAAGTGCGCGCAGGGGGTGGTGGCGCGGCAATTCGTGGAGCGTGGCGACGAGGTCGCGAATGTCTGCCGGTGACGTGCCGACGCCGAGCCTCCGGCAGTACTCCTGCAGCATGTACACGCCGGTGCGCCCATAAGGGGCATAGACCATCAGATATATGACGCCGTCAGGCTTCAGCACCGATCGGAGTACCCGCAGGCCGGCGTCCGGATCAGCGAGATGGTGGAGAACACCAGTGCAGACGATCACATCGAATGCACGCTGCAGCTCGTCGGCACGCTCGATGGCCAGCGGCTGGGCGTCGAGATTCGTCAGGCTGTATTTACGCTTCAACTCATTGGTGTGCTCGAGGCTCATTGCGCTGACATCGATCCCCGTCACGCGGGCACGGGGCCAGCAGATCGCGTGCTTCGCGGCCTGGAACGTGCCGCACCCGGCGACCAGGATGTCCAGGTCGTCCCTGTAGGGAGACTCGGGCCAGAACAGATGGAACTCTGACCGGCGTCGATTCGAGCTCTGCCAGGTCTGACGATGGCGCTCGAGATCGGCGACGGGCGGTGGATAGGGATGGCAGCTGTAGAACGCTTCAATCGGGTCGTCCGTCCCGCTGTTTACCATACGGGTCCCTGGCTTGTCGTCGATCACAGGAGATGTCGAGCACATTATGCGCGGAGGCCGCGGCCGGTGGTGGGGCGTTGCGAACGTTGAAGGCGGAGGTCTGACTGCTGCGGTGGAGGAGGGCGGCGGGAATACCCGCCGCCCCTCTCCTCAGTGGCTTCCACTACTGGCCATGTCGGACATCTTCGAAATAGCCTCGTCGATGGTAAACGTGTTGGGCCTCTGTATCGCCGGAAACTCCTTGAAGGTCTCGGCGAATTGTCCCGCGGCCGCCTGCGCGAGCATGATGAAGTAGGCGTGCCTCATGTACCACTCCCAATACGTGTTCGATGTGACGTCGGCAAACTCATAAGGATCGGTGCGCAAGTTGAACAGCTTCGGTATCCGCAAGCGGGTGAACGGTTCCGCCCAGACCTGCAACGAGCCATGACAGCGCTGCTCCATGAAGACCATCTTCCAGTTGTCGTAGCGTATGCCCAGGACGTCCCCGTCGTCGCTGAAGTAGAAGTAGATGTTGCGCGGACACTCCTTCGTCTCGCCGGTGAGGTACGGAACCAGATTGAAGCCGTCGATGTGGTTCTTGTAGGTCCGGCCGATCGCCTGATAACCCTTCTTGATATTTTCCATGACATCCGAGTCGCCCGCCATGGCCAGGAATGTCGGGAACCAGTCGTGATGTTGCACGATGCCGTTGGCGATCGATCCCGCCTTGATTTTGCCCGGCCAGCGCGCCAGCAACGGAATGCGGAACGCCCCTTCCCAGTTGGTGTTCTTCTCGCTCCGGAACGGAGTCATCCCGCCGTCCGGCCAGGAATTGCGATGCGGGCCGTTGTCGGTCGAATACATCACGAACGTGTCGTCGGCGATGCCCAGCTGATCGAGCAGATCGAGCACCTGCCCGACGTTCTTGTCGTGGTCGACCATGGTGTCGTGGTACGGAGACTGCCAGCGGCCAGCCTGTCCGACACTTGATGGCTTGGTGTGCGTGTACAGGTGCATGTGAGTGAAATTGACCCACGCAAAGAAGGGCTTTCCGTCTTTGTGCTGTCGCTTGATGAAATCCGACGCGGCGGCGACGAATTCGTCGTCGCAGGTCTCCATTCGCTTCGTGTCGAGCGGGCCCGTATCCTCGATCTTCTGCTTTCCGACCTTGCCCCACCGCGGTTCGACGGTTGGGTCGTCCTTGTCGGTGGCGTACGAGTGGATGACGCCCCGCGGTCCGAACGTCTCGGCGAACTGCGGAAACTCCTTCTTTGATGGATAGTCCGGGTTTTCCGGGTCTTCCTGCGCGTTGAGGTGATACAGGTTGCCGAAGAACTCGTCGAAGCCATGGGCGGTCGGCAGCATGCTGTTGAGATCGCCGAGGTGGTTCTTGCCGAACTGCCCCGTGGAATAACCCTGATTCTTCAACGCGGCCGCGATGGTGATGATCTTGTCACTCATACCAACAGGGGCGCCAGGAATGCCGACTTTCGACAGCCCGGTACGGTAAACGCTCTGGCCGGTGATGAAGGACGAGCGGCCAGCGGTGCACGACTGCTCGCCGTAGGAGTCGGTAAAGAGCATGCCCTCCTTGGCGAGTCGGTCGATGTTGGGCGTCTGATAGCCCATCAGGCCGTGCGTATAGCAGCTCAGGTTCGATTGCCCGATGTCATCGCCCCAGATGACGAGGATGTTGGGTTTCTTGTCCGACTTCGCTTCTGCCATTGCTGACCTCCACAACACTTCATGCGCCGGCGCGCCGAGACTCTGTACAACCGCCGGCCGTCACACCACAGCCTCTCGGCCTCGGGACGAACGACGCCTTCCGCGGCTGTGCAAGAACCCTGCTCAGGGCTCGCGAAGTCAGTGCGAATGGGAATGTCGCCGCGCCCGCGTTTTACGGTCGCGACGCTACGCATGACGAAGTGGGTCTGCGGCCGTGCGCGCGCGCCACCGAGACCCTCGACATATCGCGGCGCGCGTCGTGGGCCCGGTTGGGCCGTTCGTGGAACGGCCTGACGGGAGTCGGGAAGCTACTGCCGCAGGATGACGAGAATGAGCGCAGCTATCCCAAGGCTTGCCACGACCGACGCCACCACCAGGGACGTCGATCGCGGGACGGGACCGTACTGGGGATAAGCCGCCGTCAGGCTCTTCATCTCGGCACGGTGCTGGATCGAAGCAAGCACGAGCGAGCCTACGCCGAGGCCGATCATGACCAGCGCGAACCCGCGTGGTCCCAAAAGGTGACGCGCCGTCTCAACGCGCTCCGCCTCCTGGAGGCCCTGGAAGAATTTGTAGATCGTGAAACCGAACGAGATGAGCGACACCGCCGTTCTGACCCACGCCATCAGCGTGCGCTCGTGGGCCAGGCGCGTTCGGTCGAGCGCCAGGCTGGTGCGGTCATCAGCCAGATGGGTGCGGTCGCCAGCCAGCGTTGTCCGCTGCTGCGCGAGCTCGTTGGAAGTCGGCGGTGGGTTGTTCGTCATGGTGTGTCGGCTGTCTGTCCCCAGGTTGAAGACCTGCGCACGATCCAATTCCGTGCCGTCCGGTCTCGTCCTGGCGACGCACGGCGGGACCAGAGAGTCAGGTGATGCCGGACGAAGGATAGCAAACTGATGCCCGCGTGCAATTTGCCGGCACCACGGCCTTGTGAATCAACGAGAACTCGAGCGGCCGCTCGCGAACAATAGGCGAGCACTCGGGAGCAGTTCATGGATGCTGAGATCCCCGTGACGGGCGGTTAGTCACGGGATCCGCGCAATGTCGCGGTATCAGCCGCGATCGTTAAAGGATTTGTCAATGACTCGGCGCTCCGGCCGTTGGCGCGCATGTTGAAGCGTAGGCACGCCTATGCCAGAGTTGGCTATGCCTCAGACCACCTCTACGCCCGCCGCCGCGCCTCCAGGTCCTGCGCCGTTTCCAGACATGGTCTGGATCCCCGGCGGGACCTTCCAGATGGGTTCCGAGGATCACTATCCAGAGGAGCGTCCCGTCCATCGCGTCACCGTCGATGGTTTCTGGATGGACCGCACGCCGGTGACCAACGCCCTGTTCCAGCCCTTTGTCGCCGCGACGGGGCATGTGACCTTCGCGGAGATCCCACCGAATCCGGACGACTATCCGGGCGCGAAGAAAGAGCTCCTGTATCCCGGTTCACTCGTGTTCGTGAAGCCGCCCAACCCCGTGGACCTCGGCGATTTCCACAATTGGTGGAGATTTGTGCTCGGCGCCGACTGGCGGCACCCGCGGGGGCCGAACTCGACGATCAAGGGTCGCGAAGAGTACCCCGTCACCCATGTGACCTTCGGCGATGCAGAGGCGTACGCGGCGTGGGCGGGAAAAGCGCTTCCGACGGAGGCGGAATGGGAGTTTGCCGCCCGCGGCGGGCTCGACGGCGCCGAGTTCGCCTGGGGCAGCGAGCTCCGCGTCGACGGCAAGCTCATGGCCAACTTCTGGCAGGGTGAGTTTCCGTGGCAGAACCTGAAGGAAGACGGCTTCGAAGGCACGTCGCCGGTAGGATCGTTCGCGCCGAACGGGTACGGACTGGTCGACGTCACCGGCAACGTCTGGGAGTGGACCACCGACTGGTACACGCCGAAGCACCCCGACGAGCAGATCAAGGCCTGCTGCATCCCGCAGAATCCCCGCGGCGGCGCTGAATCCGACAGCTTCGATCCGCGTCAGCCGCAGATCCGGATCCCGCGCAAGGTCATCAAGGGCGGATCGCACTTGTGCGCGCCGAACTACTGCCGCCGGTATCGGCCCGCGGCGCGCTTTCCCGAACCGATCGACACGTCAACGTGTCACCTCGGTTTCCGCTGCATCGTTCGTCCCTCGAAGCTCTCCGAGGGCGCATAGCGGCACAGTCAGCGGCCATGCACCCCGAGATCGCAAGAGCCTGGTCGATCTTGCTGATCCGCGGCGTCTGCAATGTGCTGTTCGCCTTCGTGGCGTTTCTCCAGCCAGGCCTGACGCTGGCGGCGCTGGTGCTGCTCTGGGGCGTCTATGCCGTTGTCGACGGGGCGATGTCGCTCACGACCGGGATTGCCGCGCGCCGCGGCGACGGCCGTCACTGGTCGCTCATCCTGTCGGGTGCCAGCGGCCTGGTGGCTGGTATCACGGCGTGCATCTGGCCAGGCGTAACACTCATCGTGCTCCTGGCGATCATGGCGACCTGGGCTGTCGTGCGCGGCGCGTTCGAGATCGTGGCGGCCGTTCGGCTTGAGGCACCTCCTGCCGCGTGCCTGGTTGCTGGCGCTCTCTGGTACTGTCTCGGTCCTGTTCGGCGTCCTCCTCCTGGCCCGGCCCGCGACTAGCCTGGTCACCCTCGTCTACCTCGCCGCTTCCGTTGCGCTCGTCTTTGGCATCCTCGCGAGTGCCCTCGCGCTGCACGTCCGCAGGCTTTCGTTGGACGAGGGACGGACGCGCGCGTGAGGGGCGGGCGCGTAGCGCGACGTGGACCGAGGCTTGCTAAGAACCGAGGCAAGGCTGGTCGGCTGACAGATCCAGAGGTCGGTTCTTCCGACCGCGTTCAAATGCCGCGGCCTGGCCCCCAAGAGCTCGTGGATCCGCGAAATATCGTAGGCTTCAATGCGCTCAATACGAGGAGGTAGCGGAGGTTGCGAGTGATTCGAATCAGGACCCGTTGAGCAGGGCGACAGAGAGCATTGCCTGAGAAGTAAACGAGCAGACGTCTCACTGCAGGAGCAGACATGGAAGAACTCTTCCAGAGGTTCGCAGGCACGGTCGCCATCGGAGTCGAGGCGGCCGCCGCGCTCTTCATCGCGATCGGCGCCGCCGAGGCCCTGTTTCTGCTGGTGCGGCGATATACGGCTCGATCGCGTGAGAACGTGCTCGGTCGCAAGGAGATCTGGGTGACGTTCGCCGTCTGGCTGATTCTCGCGCTCGAGTTCGAGCTGGCCGCGGACGTCCTCCAGACCGCCATCTCCCCGACGTGGGATGACGTCGGGAAACTCGCGGCGATTGCCGCCATCCGGACCGTGCTGAACTATTTCCTCGAGAAAGACATCGAGACGTACGCCCGCGAGCAGCCAGCCCCGCGGGCGTAATCGCGCGAGCCATTCATCACACACGAGACACACGAGAGGTGAGTAGACGATGTTGAGCGTAGTTCGGAGACAGGCCGCGGCACGATCCCGCCACTGGGTCGCCGCGGCGGCCATGGCATTTCTGGCCAGTGCGATCCCGGCCGTGGCCCAGGAACCGCCACCGGCGCCCGCGACCGACATTCTGAAGCGCGGCGAGCTTCTCGGCGACTGGGGCGGCGCGCGCGACAAAATGGGGCAGAAGGGCACCAAGGTCGACGCGAGCTTCACTCAGTTCTTTGACTGGGTTCCGGTGGGAGACGACGACCGTGGATTCGACTATGGTGGCAAGTTCGATCTGAAAGTCGAGAGCAACCTGAGCAAGTTCCTCTGGGAGGGCTTCTCCGTTGGCGGTCACTTCGAGCTGCGCTACGGCGACGTGCCGCTCCTCGCCGGCGGCACGCTCATCCCGACGAGCACGGCGCTCCTCTTCCCGGAGTCTGAAGGGACGCACGCGAAGATCAGCAGCCTGTACGGCACGCAGGTGTTCGAGAACAAGTTCGTGTTGCAGTTCGGCCGGTTCAACACGCTCGACCTCTACAGTGCCCACCCGTTCACCGGCGGCGAGGGCATCGACCGTTTCATGAACCTGTCGCTCGTCGCGCCGCCGATCTCGGCTCGGACCGTGCCCCCTTCGACCGAGGGCGTGCTGTTCAGTGTCCTCCACGGTGCGCACCCGATGGTCACACTCGGCCTCATCGAATCCACCGGGGACGGTTTCTTCGAGAATGGCGCCACGTTCATGTGGAACGCCGCGCTTCCGGTCAAGCTCTCGAAGACGCTGCCGGGTGGAGTCTCGGTTGGCGGCGAAATCGGCTCGTTCGAGGGCACATCACTTGACCAGTCGCCGTGGGTCTTCGTCCCGGCGCTCGGCATCCCGCTCGAAACGGTGCAGGGCGCGTGGACGTTCAACGTCAGCGTCGATCAGTACGTCTGGATGCACCCCAACGACCCGACCAAGGGCATGGGTGTGTTCGGCATGTTTGGCGTGTCCGACGGCAATCCGAGCATTCTCCGCACGCAGATGTTCGTCGGCTTCGGCGGCGCGGCGCCGTTCGAAGGCCGCAGCGCCGACTCGTTCGGCGCGGCCTTTTTCTACAACGACATCAGCAACGATCTCGCAGACACGATCAAGCCTATTCTTCCCACCCGCAACGAGCAGGGCGTCGAGCTCTACTACGCCTGGGCGCCGGTTGGCTGGAGCAGGGTCACCGCCGACCTGCAGGTCATCGACCCGTTCCAGTTGCGGGCCGAGACGCGGCTCTTCTTTGGCGTCCGCTGGAAGGTCATGTTCTAGCGAGGCTGCGCCTGAGACCCACGAGGCTCCGCCTCGCTAGGTCGCATTCTTGATAACGCCCCGCTGACGCGGGGCGGTCTTGACCCGAGAAAACTTGACTCAAATGGACAAGTTCTGAGGGGTCAAGACCTCTAGAGCCGCGCCTCGCGGCTCGCTGCTGGGCGGTTGCTGTCTTGGAGCTGGTAGCTGCCCCCCAGCAACAGCCAGCCGCCAGCCGCGAGCAGCCAGCGGCTACTTGATCAGCTTCTCCATTTCATCCATCACCCGGTTCATCGTCTTCATCGTCAGCTCCAGGGGCTCGTCGGTCGTCATGTCGACGCCCGCGTCCTTGAGGAGCTCGACCGGGTACTTCGAGCCGCCGGCGTTGAGGAAGTCGAGGTAGCGCTTGAGCGCGGCCTTGTCGCCGGCCATCACCTTTTCCGAGAGGGCAGCCGAGGCCGTGAACGACGTCGCGTACTGGAAGACGTAGAAGTTCCTGTAGAAGTGGGGGATGAACGCCCACTCGTGCGCGATGTAGTCGTCCACGATGCACACGCCCTTGTCGTGGCCGTAGTACTTCTTCGTGATGTCCGCGTAGAGCTTGTCGAGCGCCTCTCCCGTTAACGGCTCTCCCTTTTCGGCCATCTCGTGCATCCGCAGCTCGAACTCTGCGAACTGCGTCTGGCGGAAGACAGTCGACTTGATCCCCTCGAGGTAGTTGCCGAGCAGCGACAGCTTCGTCGTATCGTCCTTGATCGTCTTGAGCATGTGGTCGATGAGGAGGGCCTCGTTGAAGGTCGAGGCGACTTCGGCGACGAAAATCGGATAGGACGCCGTCGGGTAGGGCTGCGTCTTGTTCGAGAAGTAGCTCTGCATCGTGTGGCCGAGCTCGTGCGCCACGGTGCTCATGTCGGTGTACTTGCCGTTGTAGTTGATGAGCATGTACGGGTGCACATCGTAGGCGCCGCCGTTCGAGTACGCGCCGGCCCGCTTGCCCTCGGTCGGATAGAAGTCGGTCCAGCGCTCGGTGAACGACCGCCGCGCGCCCGCCGCGTAGTCGGCGCCGAGCGGCTCGAGTGCCTTGAGGACGATGGTCTGGGCCTCGTCGACGGAGTAGCTGAGGTCGACCGATGAGACGAGCGGCGCGTAGAGATCGTAGTAGTGCAGGTCCTGGAGCTTCATCATGCGCTGGCGCAGCTTCAGGTAGCGGTGGAACGTCGGCAGGTGGCGGTTCACGCCGTCGATGAGACGCGTGTACACCGACGTGGGAACGTTTGGTCCGTCGAGCGACGCCTCGAGCGCGCTGTTGTACTTGCGGGCGCGGGCGAAAAAGATGTCCGACTGCACCTGGCCGTTGAGCGTCGAGCCGAAGGTGCCTCGGAACTTGCCGAGCGATCCGAAGAACTCCTCCATGACCTTCCTGCGGTCCTCGCGGTTCGGCACGGCGCGGTACAGGCTGAAGCCCGAGCTGTCGAGCTTGACGCTCTTGCCATCGCTCAGCGTCACGCTCGGATAAGGGAAGTCGGCGTCCGAGAAGATGCCGTACGTGCCCGAGGGCGCGCTCGCGATGACCCCCGCGCTCGCGAGGAGCCGCTCTTCGGCGTCGGTGAGGGTGTGAGAGGCCCGCCGCTGGATGTCGTCGAGGTACAGCCGGTAGACCTTCAGGCGCGGCTCGGTGGTGATGAACTTGTCGATCGTCGCCTTGTCGATTTTCAGGATTTCAGGCTCGACGAAGGCGGCCTCGGCGCCGAGCATCGAGCCGAGCTGAATCATCTCCTGCTGCATGCCCTGATACTTGCTCACGCGCGTGTCGGTGTCCGACATCATGCTCGCGTAGACGTACGACCGGGCGAACTCCTTCGAGAGCCGCGAACCGAGCTCGAGCGCGTCAGCCAGCCGGGAGGCGGACCCGCCGAGTGTGCCTTTGAACGCCTTCAGCTTCGGGAACTCGCCGACGAGCTTGTCCTTCTCCGTGCGCCACGCCTCGTCCGAAGGATAGATGTGCGTGAGGTCCCATTTGTAATGGTCGGACACTTGCTCCTATCCCGTTCCTGTGCCGATACGACCAGCGCGAACGCGCAGGCGGCCCCGACGAAGATCACAGCGCCAGAAATCAGATGCGTGCAGCGAAACATGCACAGCTCCTCAGAGGATGCCCAGCAGCATAGCTGGTGCGGAGCGAACCCGACAAGCTGGCGATGGCTTCCGCCTTTCGCCAAAGGCTTCGGCGGACCGCCGTAGCCTTAGCGGAGGCTGGTCAGGCGGAAGATCCAGGCGGTCGCTTAGTTCAGTCGGTCGAACAACCCGTTCTCGCCGCGCTGCTCGATGATCGCCACGATGGCGTCGCGCCGCTTGAGGATCGCATCGACTTCATACCCTTGCAGGCTGCTGCCGACCGCCTTGATGAGCGTCGGCTTGTCGAGCTGCTTCAGGCGGGCGAACACCTGACGATCGCACCGGGCGATGTTACCGGGCGTTTTCAACGTCGGGTTTGTGCGAAAGCCGCGCGTGTGGTCGATCATCCGGATGTTCCAGTCCTTCAGGATCATCAGATTGGTGAGGTTGCGGTCGACGTTGGCGATCAGCTGATCGAACAGCCGGACCATCTGCATCTGCTGATTCCACCGCTCGAGCGCATCCGCCGGCGGACTGATCTTCTTCTTCAGACGGTCGGCTTCGTCCATCAAAAAGTCGTCGAGCCACCAGGTGAACGCGGCATTGCTCGACCGGTACCGCCGTTCGACGCTGACCGGGATGAGGTTCAGGCCCAGGAGCCGGTCGATCTTGTATCCGGCAATATTGAAGCCCCAGTAGTCCCGGAAGTTGAACTCGGTACCCTGCTGGGACCTGAACTCGCGTTTCGATTCGTCGATTGTCTGGATGTGGGCGTCGTGCGTCAATCCTTCGTAGGTCATCGTCATGCGGAGGGAGCCGGTGATGCCCTTGCCGGCGGCGCGCGTCTTGCCCTGTGTACCCTTCAGCAGGAACTGCTCGATCTCGGCGTCGGAGAGCGGCGCCCGTTTCGCGGCCGGCGCGGCGGCCGCCGCCGGCGTCTGCGTCTGGGGCTGAGCCTGACCGTGCGCCGCAGCCGGCAGCCCGGCCGTCAAGCACCAGACCGCGGCGAGCAACCCCCGAGCGACTGACGCAGCACGCAGGCTCATCAATTCCCTCCGCGGGCATTTTGCGTCCAAAGCCCGGCGAGCGCAAGGTCTCGTCTCGATGCCACCAGTGTAGGATCTGACTGCATGCCTACACCGAGCGCACCGGAATACTGGCTTCGCGGCCCCGTTGACGGCGTCCATCCTTCGCTGATGCCCGCGGCGCACGCGTTTCTGCAAACGCTCGAGGACGTCGAGCGAGCCACAGCGGACCTCTCGAACGACCAGCTCTGGCTCAGTCCTGGCGGTGCGGCATCGATCGGCTTCCACCTGATGCACCTCAGCGGCAGCACCGACCGCCTTCTGACTTACGCGCGCGGCGAGATGCTGACCGACGCTCAGAAGGCCGCCTTCAAGGCCGAGTCGAATCCGCCGCCCGCCGACGTCGCGTCCCTCATGGCCGATCTTCGCCGATCGTTCGAGGCGGCGCTGGCGCAGCTGCGCGCGACGCCGCCTGCTTCGGTCTACGATGCACGGGCCGTCGGCCGGGCCGCGCTGCCGACGACCGTCCTTGGCCTGCTCTTTCACGCAGCCGAACATTCCCAGCGCCACGCCGGACAGATCGTGACGACAGCCAGAATCGTTCGCAGCCTGACCTGAGTTGTTTGCGCGCGAGAAGTCTGCATTTCCTGCCATGGACAAGCCCATCGATCCGCGGATTGACATCGGTCACGTGCACCTGAAGGTCGCCGACATCGAGCGCGCCCTGGCGTTCTACCGGGGCGTCCTCGGCTTCGAGCTGACGCAGCGGATGGGTGATTCAGCCGCGTTCCTCAGCGCCGGCGGCTACCACCACCACATCGGCCTCAATACCTGGGAAAGCCGCGGCGGCCCGGCGCCGCCCGCGGGCACGACGGGTCTTTATCACTTCGCGATCCGCTATCCCGATCGCGCGACGCTCGCCGACGCGCTCCGCCGGCTCGACAAGGCCGGCGTGCCACTCGAGGGCGCCGCCGATCACGGCGTCAGCGAGGCGCTGTACCTGCGCGACCCCGACGGGAACGGCCTCGAGCTTTACTGGGACCGCCCGCGGTCCGAGTGGCCGCGCGACGCCGATGGGTCGCTCCATATGGTGACCGAACGCTTGAACCTGACACGGTTGCGCGCCGAAGGACTGGTCCCTGTGGCCGCACCCGTTCCCTGGTCCACAGGCGATTTACAGGCGCCGATAACCGAGGATGTCCGGATCAAGCTCATCGACCTGCGCGCCAGGCTGCTCCACCTGCACAAGGTACTGCTCGACGATGCGCGTGTGGCCTACGAGCTCGATCGGGGCCGCGTCGCCTCGGTCGGCCACCTGTTGCAGCTGGTCATCAACGATCCATGGTTTTCGTGGCTGCACGCGCTCTCTGGGCTCATCGTGCGGATGGACGAGGCCGTCGAGCGAGAGAATGGGGCAACGATGGCTATCGCCGTGGCCCTCATCGATCAAGTGGAGCAGCAGCTCACCGCGTCCGAGGAAGGCGAGGGATTCCCGCGGCGCTATTTCGAAGCGCTGCAGCGGCAGCCGGCGGTCGTCCTGGCGCACGCCGACGTCAGGCGCGTGCTCAAGGCGCTGCGGGTTTAGACAGGTTCAACCCTCTGAACCCTTTGAACCTTCTGAACCCGTTGAACCGAGCCCGAGCGTGACCCTGATATCATCGTCCGTCCGTGTCCGTTTCGCCACTTCCCGCACCGTCTGCCGCTGAAGCCGCCACTGGATCGATGTCGGACATGACGCCCGGGGCACCCGCGGGGGCCGCGGCCGCCGCTCCAGGCACGCCCGCCGCCCGCACGCTCGATCGGTCGCTCGTCGAAGGCCCGATTGCGCCGGCGGTGTGGAAGATGGCGTGGCCGACGGTCCTCCAGAACGCAATCGGCGGGCTCCAGGGCATCATCGATCACGCGATGGTGGGCCACTACGTCGGCTTCACCGGCAACGCGGCGATCGGCGTCAGCTGGCAGATCTTCCTCGTCGTCATCGTCTTCATCGCCTCGCTCTTCACCGGCATGGGCGTGCTCGTCGCGCGGTTCGCCGGCGCGAACGAGCCCGACAAGGTCAACCGAACCGTCTATCAGGCGTTCCTGACCGCACTCATTCTTTCGCTCGTCGTTCTCGCCCCGCTCGGGTACGTGCTGTCGCCGACGCTGCTCGATCTGGTGAACGCGACGCCTGAAGTCAAGGCCGAAGCGCTGCCGTTTCTCCGGACGATGTTCGTCTTCAGCATCGGCATGCTGCTCTTCTTCATGCTGGGCGGCGCCCTGCGATCGGCGGGCGATGCACGCACGCCGCTGCGCCTCGGGATCCTGATGACGGTGTTGAACGTCGCGTTCAACGTGGTGCTGATTCCAGGGCTGGGTCCCATCCCCGCGTTCGGCACGCGCGGCGCCGCGATGGGCACGGTATCGGCGAGCCTGATCGTCTCCACCATCGGCCTCTGGCTGCTGCTGAGCGGCCGACTGGTCGTGCATTTTCCCCCGACGATGTCGCGCAAGCCCGACCTGAAGATCATCCGGTCGCTCTTCAAGTTCGGCCTGCCGGCAGGGATCCAGGGCGTGGCGATGAACATCGCCGGCGTCATGCTGCTGCGGTTCATCGGGTCGCTGCCGCACAGCGCCGAGGCCCAGGCGGCGTACGCCGTCGGCTACGCGGAGCTCTTCGCGCTCATCACCTGGACGTCGGTCGGCTTGATGGGCGCGGCCGCGGCCGTGGCCGGGCAGAATCTCGGGGCGGGGCACCCGGAGCGGGCGATCAGGGGCGTGCAGATCGCGTCGCGCATCGGCATGGGCGTCGCGGCGTTTGTCGGTGCTTTCTTCCTCCTCATTCCCGAGCACCTGCTGGCGATCTTCGGCCTCGACGATCCCAACGTCGTCGCGATCGGCACTCAGCTCCTTCGCTACCTGTGCGTGTCCGGTTTCTTCATCACTGTGGCGTTGACCTATACCGGCGGGCTCCAGGGCACGGGCGACACGCGCAGCCCGCTTTACATCACGCTGGTGTCCCAGGTGCTGGTACCCTTGGGGCTGTGCGCCACGCTCCAGAGCCTCGGCAAGCTCGACGCTGCCGGCGTGTGGTCGGCGATCGTCCTGGGCCACTTCACGCGCTGCAGCCTGTCGGTTCTCAGATTCCGGCAGGGCAAGTGGCGGCATATCGTCGTGGATTAGGGTGCCAGGGTGCGAGGGTGCCGGGTGCCCGGTGCCGGTGCTAGGGTGCCAAGGTGCGAGGGTGCCCGGGTGCTTAGTGGAGGGTGCCAAGGTGCGAAGGTGCCCGGTGCCCGGGTGCTTAGAGTGCCAGGGTGCGAGGGTGCCGGGGTGCCTTGGTGCTTAGAGTGCGAGCTTGTCCGGGTGCCTGGAACCGTGCACATGGCACATGGCACCCTGGCACCCTGGCACCCTAAGCACCGAGGCACCGGGCACCCTCGCACCCTGGCACTCTAGCTGCAAGGGAAGTCTGCTATGAAATGGACTGCCGGCAATCGTGACAACGTCGAGGATGTCCGCGCCCGATCTGGTGGGGGCATGCGCATGGGCGGCATCGGGCTGGGCGGGTTGTTGATCGTGCTGATCTTGAGCTGGGCGACGGGCGTCGACTTCCTCTCGCTCGTCGGTCCAGATGCCATCTCCACGGGCCCATCGGTCAGCACTGGCAGCGGCGGCGAGCTGCGGACCACACCCGAGGAAGAGAAGCTCGTCGACTTCGTCGATGCCGTGATGAAGGATGCACAGGAAACGTGGGAGACGAAACTCGGCGGCCGGTACCGACCGACGCGGGCGATCATCTTCCGCGACGCGATTCAGTCGCGGTGTGGCTTTGCGCAGTCCGCAACCGGGCCGTTCTACTGTCCCGCAGACGCGCTCGTGTATCTCGATTTGGGCTTTTTCGTCGAGCTTCGCCAGCGGTTTCAGGCGCCTGGCGACTTCGCCCAGGCCTACGTGCTCGCCCACGAGCTCGGTCATCATGTGCAGCAGCTGCTCGGGATCGACGCGGAGGTGCGCCGCCTCCAGCAGTCGCGTCCCGACCAGCAGAACGCGCTGTCGGTCAGACTCGAGCTGCAGGCAGACTGCTTTGCCGGCGTCTGGGGGCATCAGGCCGCGCAACCCGGCCGCGCCGCCCAGGGCAAGGTGGAGCTCGAGACCGGCGATCTCGAAGAAGGGCTGAACGCCGCCGCCTCGATCGGCGACGATCGCATCCAGCGCATGTCGGGCACCCGGGTCGCTCCCGACCGCTTCACCCACGGATCATCCGAGCAGCGGGTGACGTGGTTCCGCCGCGGGCTCGAGACCGGCAACATTCAGTCGTGCGAGACGTTCCAGTAGGCCGCACGCATAGACAGAAAGTGCCACGCCTCGTTCACGATGAACACGACCGCCTCCGCCAAGGCTACGGCGGTCCGCCGAAGGCGCTGCGAAGGCGGATGGCACGATGTGCGCGATGAGCGGATATCTTGAGAATCATTGGGTTAGAAGATATCTCATACACGGAACCCGTCACGAAGGCCGCGACCAGCCTCCGCTAAAGCTACGGCGGTCCGCCGGAGCCTTGGCGAAGGCGGAAGCTCACGAAACTCGCGAAGGATTCAGTGGTGAAAGTCTTTCTTCGTGAGCTTGGTGGTCTTCGCGATCATCGTGATTGGTCGTCGACCGTGTTTATAGAGATGACTGTCGAGTCAGCTCACTGACCATGCTGTTGGGCCAATCCGTCCCCCGCCGCGAAGGCCGCGCCAAGGTGACCGGCCGGGCGCAGTACGTCGACGATCTCGTGCTGCCGGGGATGCTGTTCGGTGCGACGGTCAGGAGTGCCGAGCCTCGCGGCCTCATCAAGCGAATCGAGTTCGGGCCCGACATTTCCTGGTCCGACTTCGTCGTTGTCACGGCTGCCGACATTCCCGGCGTCAATCGCGTCGCCCTCATCGTCGATGATCAACCCTGCCTGGCGGCCGACCGCGTCAATCATCCGGAAGAGCCCGTCGTGCTGCTGGCGCACGCCGATCGCCACGTGCTCGAGGAAGCCCGCCGGCACGTCCGTATCGATCTCGATCCCGAACCGGCGGTCTTCACGATGGCCGAGGCGCTCGACGGGCGCGCGATCGTCTGGGGCCGCGACAACATCTTCAAGAACTACCAGGTCACTCGCGGCGACGTCGACTCGGCGTTCGCGTCAGCCGACCTCGTCGTCGAAGGCGAATACGAGACCGGCGCGCAGGAACAGCTCTACATCGAGCCGAACGGAATGGTGGCTACGGCGAACCGCGCGGATGGCGTGACGGTCTGGGGTTCGATGCAGTGTCCGTACTACATCCACAAGGCGCTGAAGGCGCTCTTCAATCTGCCGGCCGACAAGGTGCGCGTCGTGCAGATGGAGACCGGCGGCGGATTTGGCGGCAAGGAAGAGTACCCGTCGATCATCGCGTGCCATGCAGCGCTGCTGGCGTGGAAGTCGGGCAAGCCCGTGAAGCTCGTCTACGATCGCGCCGAGGACATGGTCGCGACGACCAAGCGCCATCCGTCGCGGACGCGTCATCGGACCGCGGTGACGCGAGACGGCCGTCTCGTCGCGATGGACGTCGACTTCGTCATCGACGGCGGCGCGTACTGCACGCTGTCGCCCGTCGTGCTGTCGCGCGGCACGATTCACTCGGCGGGGCCCTACCTGTGCCCGAACGTGCGTCTGCGCGGTCGTGCCGTGGCGACCAACGCGCCGCCGCATGGGGCCTTTCGTGGATTCGGGGCGCCGCAGAGTCTCTTTGCGCTCGAGCGCCACATGGACCGCGTCGCCGCCGCCGTCGGTCTGGCGCCCGACGAGCTGCGGCGGCGCAATTTCATTCGCGCGGGCGACACGAGTGCCGTCGGTCAGGTGATGCGCGACCCGATCGACATGGGCGCATTGCTCGATCGCGCGCTGGCGATCGCCGGCTATCACGCCAAGCGGGCGCGGTTCGACGAGATCAACCCGTCGCTCAGGGTCAGGAAGGGCATCGGGCTCGCGACCTTCATGCACGGCGCCGGCTTCACCGGATCCGGCGAGGACCACCTGGCCTCGGTCGTGGCCCTCGAGGCGCCGCCGATGGCCGCGTCCGTGTGCTGTCGTCGAACACCGAGATCGGTCAGGGCACGAACACGATCTTCGCGCAGATCGCCGCCGAGACCCTCGGCGTGCCGATCGACACGATCGACGTCGTGCAGCCCGACACCTCGGTCGTGCCCGACAGCGGTCCGACCGTGGCGTCGCGCACGTGCATGGTCGTCGGGAA
The DNA here is from genome assembly GCA_963776315.1 of uncultured Acidobacteriota bacterium. Classification (GTDB taxonomy): domain Bacteria; phylum Acidobacteriota; class Vicinamibacteria; order Vicinamibacterales; family 2-12-FULL-66-21; genus DATBJJ01. The sequence goes on along the minus strand of CAVZMJ010000009.1, from coordinate 201,202 downwards.
GCTCGTCGAAACCGCGGCGCGCGGGCTCGTCGCCGAGCTCAAGAAGGTTGGCTTCGGCGATCGCGTCGCTGGCACTCGACGAATTCCGGCGCGCGTGCGCGGACTACACGGCCTCGCTCGGCCCCCTGCGCGCGACGGCACGGTACCAACCGCCCCCCGGCCTGCGGTGGGACGACGAGACGTATCAGGGTGATGCCTACGGCACGTACGCGTGGGCCGTCTACGTCGCCGAGGTGTCTGTCGACACCACGACGTGGGAGACGCGCGTCGACGACTTCGTCGCCGTGCAGGAAGTCGGGAAGGTGATCAATCCTGTCCTCGCGACCGGCCAGATCGAGGGCGGCGTCGCGCAGGCGATCGGCTGGGCGCTCTACGAGCGCGTCGTCTGGCGCGAGGGCCGGATGGTCAACGGCGAGATGACCAACTACATCATGCCGACGTCGATGGACCTGCCGCCGATCCGCGTGTTCTTCGAGGAGCAGCCCTACGCCTACGGTCCTTCGGGCGCGAAGGGGATCGGCGAGCTGCCGATGGACGGGCCCGCGCCCGCGATCCTCAACGCCGTGGCCCACGCGACCGGCGCCGATCCGCGGGCGATCCCGATGACGCCCGAGGCGCTCATGGCGCTGATGGAGACGGCGCATGTCTGAGTCGCCGGCCGTCACCATCGCGTGCCGCGTCAATGGATCGCCGGCCGAGCTGCGCGGGCATCCCATGGAACGCCTGCTCGACGTCCTGCGGCGCGAGGTCAGGCTTACGGGCACACGCGACCTACGACCCACGGGCACACGCGATCTACGACTTACGGGCACACGCGATTTACGACTTACGGGCACAGCAAAGAGAGGGTGCGGCGAGGGCGAGTGCGGCGCCTGTTCCGTCGTCGTCGACGGTCAGCTCGTCAACAGCTGCCTCATGCCTTTGCTGCACGCCGAAGGGACATCGATCACGACGATCGAAGGTGTGGCCACCGGCGAGCGGCTGCACGCCGTGCAGGAAGCGTTCATCGCGCACGGCGGCGCGCAGTGCGGTATCTGCACGCCGGGCATGGTCCTCGCGGCGGTGACATTGCTCGAGCGGACAGCGGAACCGTCGCTCGACGACATCCGCACCGCGCTCGCTGGCAACTTGTGCCGGTGCACCGGCTACATGCGCATCTTCGAGGCCGTGCTTCACGCGTGTCGGGGTACGGCGTGAGGTCGTTTCTTCCGCAGTTCGATCTGCGCGCGCCCGCGAACCTCACCGACGCGCTCGAAACGCTCGCCCGCGAGCCCGGGCAGTGGCGGCCGTTCGCCGGCGGGACGGATCTCATGGTGCTCCTCGAGGCCGGGAAGCTCCCGGCCGGCCGGTACCTGAGCCTGTGGGGGCTGCCGGAACTGCGCGGCATCGAGGTCACAGACGACGAGATCGTGCTCGGCGCGCTGACGACGTATGCCGAGGTGATGCGGTCGGAGGCGCTGCAGGCGGAGTGCCCGCTGATGTGCCGCGCGGCCGCCGAGACCGGCGGCGTCGCGACGCAGAACCGCGGCACGATCGGCGGCAACATCGCCAACGCCTCGCCCGCCGCCGACACGCCGCCGGCGCTGCTCGTCTACGACGCCGACATCGATCTGGTCTCGATGCGCGGCGTCCGCCGCGTCTCCTACGATAGGTTTCATCTCGGCTACAAGCACATGGATCTGGCGCCCGACGAGATCGTGCTGGCGATCCGGCTGTCGCGAGGCCGCGGCGGGTGGCTTCACGGCTGGCGCAAGGTCGGCACGCGCCGCGCGCAGGCGATCTCGAAAGTGTGCTTCGCGGCGGCGGTCGATCTGTCGGGAACCGCCGTGCACGACATCCGCATCGCGTTCGGGAGCGTGGCGCCGACCGTCGTGCGCGCGGCGCGTGCGGAGGCGGCGATGCGCGGCCGCGCGATCAATGCCGAGACGATTGCCGCGAGCTGCGACGCGCTCGCGCGCGACATCGCGCCGATCGACGACCTGCGATCGACGGCTCATTATCGGTTGCGCGTGGCGAAGAATCTGCTCGAGGAGTTCCTGACGTCCGCGGTCGCGTGACTCTGGAGCATGCTATCGGGGTTCGAATCCCTGACACCCAGCAAGCACTTTTCTGATCGCTCGCGTCGTCGACGTTCGTCCACGCCCTGGCCGCGCCGGCGGTGATGTCCACCTGGCACCGCAAGCCGAGTTCGTCCACAGAGATCGTGCACTCACACCGACCCTCCCCGAGTACAGGGAGGGAACCAGACAGCGAGCGCAACGACGGGAGTGCACTACCATGACCACGCGATCATTCACTCTTGCTCGTCTCCGACGGCATCGGGAAGCGTTCTTGAATCCACGCTTGCCAGAGCGGTGTCTCGCGGGCGACGGTCCCGGCCGCCTGATCGCCGTAGAGGTAGAAGCTGAGCGTGACCATGATCGGGCCGCCGCAGTTGACGGCGCCAAGGGCGGCGGTGCCCGGCCCCGGCTTGTCGAGCCGCAGCAGGGCGTTGCGCGGACTCTGGCTGCCGTGCTCGACGTGCTCAACTAGGCCGCTGAGCGCCGGGACGCCCGCCGGGGCGGTCCAACGCTGCCCGGCGCTCACGCCTTTCAGCCCCAATGCCGCGGTCAGCGTTTCCCAGGCCTCCGCTTCGGTTCCCGCGGCGGGGGCCATCCACTGCATCATCGCGGAGCGTTGGCCGCGGAAGTGCGTGAGATAGATCCGCAGGATGCGGAAGAAGCCAGGCCAGCCGGATTCGGTGCCTTCCAGCTGGTTGTCCCAGTCGTCCGTGCTGGCGAAGAGGCTATGCACCACGCGGACGACGCAGATGCCTCCCGCGCGCGCTTCGACGCTCCACTCGTCCGCGATGGGCGGCGAGCCACCCCAGCCGTCGCCCTGCGCGGCAAACATCCGCGGCGGATCCCAGGTCGTCACGACGGAACGGGACTCCATGCCCGGGCCGAAGTTCAACGTCACCGCAACGGGCTTCCCGTCGCGCTCCTCGAACTCAGTCGGCACGAACCAGGACGAAATACCCGGCCCGGTGGCGATGGCCTGCCAGACTTCCTCCGGCGTGCCGGGGACCTCGACTTCGACCTGGACTGAACGGCGTCCGGAGGCTTCCTTCTTCACGCTCATGATGGCTCCTTGGAAATGCGGGGGGACTTCGTCCCCGCCGCGCCCCCCTTACGCGCTCGCTCGCGGGGCCCCAAAGCCCCGCTCCGCTCGCGCGGCTCACTCGCACGGCTCGTTCGGGAAACGCGGGGGACTTCGTCCCCGCCGCACCCCCCTACGCGCTCGCTCGCGGGGGCCCAAAGGCCCCGCTCCGCTCGCGCGGCTCACTCGCGCGGCTCGTTCGCACATCTCACGCCTCGTTCTTGGCATTGGGCTTCTGCGGCCCGCCTTCGCGCCGAAGGCGCTTCGGCGAGGTCTCGCCGGAGCCTACGGCGTAGGCGGCAGAGGGTGCGCCACGACCACCAGGCGATGCGCGCGGCCGCCGGGGGCGGATGCATCGTGGTACTTCGAAACCAGTTTCGTGATGGCCTCGGTGAGTTCGTTGCTGAAAGCCGCCCGGTCCGTCGCCGACCGGAAGCGAACCTCGGTATCCACCGCCAGGGTCGCCAGGCGTTTGCCCGCCTCTTTCGCACGACGAACAAGGTCGCCCACCTCGCGGACGACCCGTGCGCCCAGGGCGATGAGATAGCTCGCGGACAGCCTATCGATTTCCCGATTCGGATTCGCGGCGACCGGGCCCAGGGCGCTCGACGAAACGACGTAGGAAGCGGCCGTCGCCACGAGCAGCCGTTCCGTCAGCCCGCCCCACTTGCGTTCCTCGGCCAGCCGCACCAGCCCGTGCGCCTCCAGCGCGTGCAGGTGGTAGTTGACTTTCTGCCGAGCCAGGCCAACCCGCGTGGCCAACGTCGCCGCCGAGGCGGGCACGACCAGCTCGGAGAGGAGTCGACTCCGCATGGGCTCCAAAGCCACCGTCGCCGCTGCCGGATCATCGATGACTTGGATGTCGAGCACGAGGAGATGGTAGTATTGACAACTTTTGTTGTCAAGGATGGTTCAACGTCCTCACTCGATCAAGTGCCGCACGAAGTGCGGCGAATACGGGGCCGAATCACCCCAGGCGAGTCGGCGCTCGCTCCGCGCATTCATAGGTACTTCGCCCGAATCCACGCGTACATTTCCGTTTCGAACGCGCCAGGCGTGACCCCGAACACCGCGTTCACGTCGCCGTGCGCGCGAATCAGGTCCAGCAATCCCGCACGCCCCCAACGCGCGACGATGAACTCTCCGATGACGTAGCCAAGCTCGTAGATCTGGCGCCCGGCGTTGGGATCGGCGTTCAAGTCGGCGAGCGAGGGATACGCGCCGCGCACCAGGTAGTCCAGTGTTCGCGGCGCCACCAGCTCGCCGTTCTCGTAGAGCGCGACGGTCTCCCACAGCCAGCGCGGGTTGTTCGCGAACGTCGCGCTCACCGACAGGCTGACTGCATGACAGAACTCGTGGACGACGTTGACGTCGAGCTGCGGCACGGCGAGCACGCGCAGCTCGTCGTTGCCAGTGATGTAGCCGCTGGCCTGGTAGTGCACGCCAAAAAACCGATCGAGGACAGCGTAGTAGGTGGCTTGGTCCTGCCAGATCTGCACGGTGATCGGACCGAGCGACGTCACGTTGAGGTCGTTCAGCACGCGGGCGTACTGCCGCTCCAGCGCGTCGGCCGCCGATTGCGCGGTCGCGGCGGATGTCCGGCCCGCGAAGAGGCGGACATGCGCCGTTGTGAGCTTCAACTCGAGCGTCTCGGCGCCCGCGGCCGCCGGCGCCGTAGGTGAGCTGCCGCAGCGGGCCGTCACCACGAGTGCGGCGATGAGCACGACGATCGCGCGCGCGCGGCTGGCGCAGGCGGAGATCACGAGCGGAGTATAGGGCGATCCGGCCGACGTTCAGCCTCAGCCCGCGCACCGAGCCAAGACGTCCTTCCAGTGGGCGCGATCGACGTGTTCAGCGAGGCTCTTGTCTGGAATGGCGGCGAATCTCAATCGAACTCTCATGCGAATGTGCCCCGTGCGCGTGTGAGTGCTAACCTTAGGCCGCTCGAGAGCGTCCAGCGATTCGGCCTCGTTCGAATCCCGGACACGTCGCTGAGCGAACCTTCCCGGGAGGTCGGCATGGTCAGCGTTGGTCTCGGACGTCGCGCATTCGTCGAAACGCTCGTCGGGTTTCCGTTCGGAGGGGTCGCTCTATCGCAGACGTCGAGCCCGCCCGTTGCGAAGGTGGCCGCCGGATCCGGGCGGGCGAACGACATCATCAAGCTGCCGGGCGGCGACCGCATTCACGTCAAGGTCGCGTCCCGGGACAGCAGTGGCGCGCTCTTCATGACCGAGCAGCCGATCGAGCGCCGTGGATCCGGTCCACCCAAGCACTACCACGAAGAGCAAGACGAGTGGTTCTATTGCCTCGTCGGCGAATACGTCGTCGAAATCGGCGACCAGCGGTTTCGGCTGGGCCCAGGCGATTCGGTCCTCGGACCTCGACGCGTTCCGCACGCGTTTGTCTATGACGGTGCGGGGCCGGGACGCATCCTCATCGGATTCACACCCGCGGGGCGCATCGAGCAGTTCTTTCGTGACCTCGAAAAGCGGGGCGAGTACTTCGGCAATGGCTCGCCGGAGGACAAGGAGCTGGCGCACCGGCTGTATGGCATCGTGAATGTTGGACCGCCGCTGAGACTGTGACCGACGTCGGCGGTCCTTTGTTGTCGATCCGATCTGCCATCGAGCAGGAACTGCAGCACCCTTGCAGCAAATGGCTCCGCGACCAGGGTGATCGATATCGAACGCAGGTCCGCCCCTGCACATCGGGACGATCAAGCTGCTTAATCACGCGGTTCCCGTGCCGGACCTGCACGGAGGATCTACATGCTCAAACACCCTGCGCACCTCAAGCTCCTGATCGCTCTGATGTTGGCCTCAGTGACATTGCCTGCGAGTTCCACTGGACTCGTTCAGGCGCCCCAAGTCAGCGAGCACCACACCGTCGTCGCGCCCGACGACATTCGGTGGAAACCATTGCGACCGGGCGCTGAGATTGCCGTCGTCTCGGGAGATCCGGACAAGGCGGGATCGCCGTTCGTCCTGCGATTGCGCTATCACGGCAAGTCGCGCATCCCGCCCCATTGGCACCCCATCGACGAGCACCTGACCGTCCTCAACGGCACGTTTCGCCTCGGCATGGGGACGAGCGGCGACGAGCGTGCGACGACGGCGCTTGTCGCGGGCGCGTATGGGTTTGTCGCCGCGAAGATGGCGCACTACGGATGGGCGGACGGGGAGACGACAATCCAGGTCCACGGGATCGGCCCGTTCGTGATCAACTACGTCAACCCTGCCGACGATCCCAAGAACGCCGGCAGGAAGTGAGATCGGCTCACACGTTCGTCGAGTTCTCCGGAGCGACGGGTTGGCGGACTGAAACGGTTCCGACTACTTTCGCGCGATCAGGAGGGTCTGCGGCGTCGGCAGCCCGTGTGCTTCCACGTCATGGAAGCCGGCATCCACCAACTGCCCGCGCAGCTCCGCGAACGTGAACGCGTCGCCGCCCGCGGTCTCGGCGAGCATAGTCAGGGCTGAAACTGGCGGGCATCGGCGGCGACACGCGATCCGGGTTGGGCATGAACTCGAGCACGGCTACACGTCCGCCCGGCTTCAACGCCGCGTGGACTTTCTCGAGCATGTTCGTATTTGCCACGAGCGGATCCACACGGGCCGCACGCGACCGGCACGATGGACGCGGTCAATCCCGCGGCGATCAGGATGACCGCAATGGTAGCGAAGATCGCCGGATCGAATCGCGTCACGCCCCAGAGAAAGCGCGCCAGAAATCGTGTGAGCACGATTGACGCGCCGACACCCAGGACCATACCGATGGCCAAGATGATCAGCGCGCGGCGGATGACGATGCCGAGCACATTGCCAACGCTGGCGCCGAGCGCCCGCCGATCCAGAACTCGCGATAGCGAACGGACACGGCATGCGAGGTGACGCCGTAGATGCCAATCACACCGATGCCAAGCGCCACCGGGGCGAAGATCCCGAACAGCGTCGCCATGAAGCGCTCGCCCTGCAGTTGCGCGCTGAGACACGACTCGACTGTGCGCATCTGAACGACCGGCACCGCAGGGTCGACGCGAGCCACGGCGGCGCGCACGGTCGCGGCGAGCGCCATCGGATCACCGGCCGTACGGCCAAGAGCATGTCGCGAAGGAGCGCCGAACGCCACGTAACGTGACTCTCCAAGTGTTCACGGAAATCCGCGTCAAAGCGTTTGACATCGAAACGGCGCTCCCCTGATACTGCCGGGAGCGCGCCGACAGGGCGCCACCAACCCGCGGCAAGGGAACACTCCCACCTGTTTGGTCCGAAGTTGTGTGCGATTGCACCTTCTTTCAGCCTGGTTTCAGCGGGGTACAGGCGATTCATGAAAGGAGGTCGCCATGACCACTTCGAAGTCTCTCCCGGCTCGTCCGTCTCTCGAGTCGCTCCGGAAACAAGCAAAGAAACTCGCGCGCGACATCGCCGCGAGTGACGCAGGTGCCATCGCCCGTGCGCGGGCGCAACTGCCACATGTTGAGCTGCCCTTGACGCAGCGCAGCGCGCAGCTCGTGATCGCGCGTGAGTACGGCTGCGCCGGCTGGCAAGACCTCACCGCTGAAGTGAGCAAACGCCTCGGCCACGGTCTGGAGTGGGCGGCAACACAGGCTCGGCGCGTCATTCACGACAACGACGTCGAACGCCTGAAGCAACTGCTGACTGAATACCCGCCGTTGCTGTCATGGCAAGGCAACGACGATCACGGCGGCCTGCTGGGAATCGCCACGGGCGCCTATGGTGACGCCGGCGACCCGGAGAGAGAACGGTGGTTCACCCGCGCCGCGTGCGCCGAGCTGCTGATCGACGCCGGCGCCGTCGTGATGCCATCGGTGTGCGAGGGCCTCCTCCAGTCGCGCGCCAGAGGGCTGCTGCAGCTGTTTCAGCGCAAAGGCCTGCTTCCGCACACGCTCAAGTTCTGGGCGGCGCTTGGCGATATCGACGCTGTTCGCACCGCGCTTGACGAACAGGGGAACGATCCGGCGGCCGTCAACGAAGCGTTCGTGCGCGCCTGCCTCTTCGATCACGAGGCGGTCGCGTCACTCCTGCTCGAACGATCCATCGCCCTCGATCCCGAGCTCGGCGACAACGTCGATGCACGCGTGGGACGCCTCGCCTTTATCAAGTACTTTATCGACACGCGACCCGAGACCGTCCGGGAGATCGGCGGGCAAGCGACCACGATTGGACTGTGGAAGGCGTTTGTCATGGAGCAGATCAGCCGCGCCGTCGTGGATGGCGACCTGGCGGCGTTTGTCCGCGGGTTACAGCGTGAGCCGTGGCTGCTCGCTGACGCCTGGGTGGACTTTCAGGCTGGCCTCATCGCGAGTGCCGCGCTGAACGATCGTGGAGCATTCATCGTCGCGCTTCTCGATCTCGATCCCGCGTTACGCCGCCGCCAGCCGCCCCCCCCGTCGCCGGCCATCGGATTCGCATACACCTATGCGAACGCTCACCTCATTCCTCTGCTCACCCGCATCTGGCCGATGCCGGACGATCTCCCGCATGCGGCGGCCATGGGAAACCTCCCGCGAGTGGAGCACTGGTTCGACAAGTCCGGCGCGCCTGCGCTGGCCGATCTCGAGAAGCACTTTCCCTGTAACGACCCACACGCGCGGAGGAACGACGACCTCCAGTGGGGCGCGCCGACTGCGCAGCACGTTCTCGACACGGCGCTCGCCTGGGCCGTCATCAACCGCCACTTCGACGTGGCGGACTTCCTTCTCGAGCACGGCGCAGACATCAACACCAACTGGAACTCGCACGAGCCGGCGAGCATCCTGCACCATCTCGTCTTCTTGCCAAACCCTTACGAGTCGATGCGATTCCTCATCGACCGCGGCATCGACATGACCATCGAGGACTACCGCTGGAACGGTACTGCACGGGGGTGGGCGCTCTACGCCCTCAAGGACGAGACGATGGCTCAGTGGCTGGAGGATGCGGAACGGCAGCGGGACCTGAGACGATGAGCACGCCCTCGCACTTGACGCCGCCGTCAATTAGACATACCGTGTATGGCTAATGGTTGAACAGACGACGATCGGCCAATTCGAGCAGCTGGTGATGACGGCGATCCTGGCGCTGGCCGACAACGCGTACGGCGTCACCATCCACGCGACCGTGAGCGAGCTCGCCGCGCCGAAGAGTATCTCGCTCGGCGCCGTCTACGCGACGCTCGATCGTCTCGAGGACAAGGGGCTAATTACGTCGTGGCTCTCGAATCCGACGCCGGAGCGCGGCGGACGGTCCAAACGGCACTATCGGCTGCAGTCCGCCGGGCAGCGCGCGCTGCGCGACTCGGCGGTCATGGCTAAACGCATCTGCGATCGCATCGAGGACGTCTGGGGAGCGAACGTATGGAAACCGAGCCGCGCGTGGAAGCCCGTCCGCCAGCACTGATCGAGTCTGCCGTCGGCCTGATCATGCCGCCGGCTGCGCGCGAGCACGTGCTCGGCGATCTCGCAGAGCGCTATGCGTCCCCTGGACGGTACGTCCTGGAGGCCGCGCGTACCCTCCCGTTCGTCGTCGCCAGCCAGATTCGCCGCACGTCGCACTTCGTGGTATGGCCGATGCTCGCGCTGATACTGGCGACCGGCTTCGGTCCCGGCTCCTGGGTCCGCGGCGCGATTCCCGCGCTCGCCACGTTGATCGGCTTCATGCTTCGCGACGCCTACCGCGTGCCCGACCTCCATCATCCGTGGCGGCAAGGCGTCGTGGACGTGGCCGTCGCCGCGGCCACCGTGCTGGCATCGCAGGTGATCGTGGCAGCCGTTCGACCGGGCTGGCTGATCGAGCGCGAAGGCATCGTCGGCGGCGCCTTCGTGCTCACCGTCCTGTACCTCCTTCGGATGCAGAAAGGACCTGCAACGCGCCTCCTGCCCACCACCCCCGCGTCGGAGATGACGATCGACGAGTTGCGAGGCGAGATCGCGGCCTACGACCGGCACGTGCGTCGCGGCGCGCGGATCGAGATTGTGGCCGGCTGGGTGACGGTGCCGATCTTCGCGGCATCGATATTCTTCGCGACCCTACCCCTCGCGAGGATTGGCGCAGGTCTCACGGTGGCCGGTGTGCTGTCCGTGATCTGGACCGTGCGGCGCGGGCCCCTGACTACCGCGACCCCGAACGACGTCGACTTCACGGCGACAGCCGCCAGCTACCGGACCAGACTTGCCGGCCATCACCACGCGCTGCGAACAATCTGGCTCTGGTATCTGCTCCCGCTGACCGTCGGACCGGCGCTGATGATCGGCGCCGGCGTGCCGGCGGCACCGCAACCGACCGTGACCGCGGCCGGCATTCTCGTCGCCTTCACGCTCATGTGGCTCTCCGTGATTGGGCTCGCTCTGCAGAACGGGCGCGCGCTGCGGCGTCGGATGCTCGTCATTGAGCAAGTCGGGGAGCAAGTCGGGGAGCAAGTCGGGGAGCAAGTCGAGCAACAGCGATGAACGTCATGCGTCCACTCGTCGCCTCACTGGCCCTGGCGATCGCCGTGGCGGCGCCGATGGCGCAGACGTCACCTCCGCCCCCGACGGCCTCCGACGCCGACATTCGGAAGATTCTCACCGACCGGATCGACGTACACCGGCAGGCAGTCGGCATCGTCGTCGGCGTCGTGGACGCGAACGGCCGGCGCATCGTCGCCTACGGAAAGCGGGCCGCCAGCGATCCGCGGCTGCCCGATGGGAACACGGTGTTCGAGATCGGCTCGATGACCAAGGTGTTCACGTCGCTGCTGCTGGCGGACGCGGTCGAACGGAAGGAAGTGGCATTGACCGATCCGGTCGCGAAATATCTTCCGGCAACGGTGACGGTGCCGGAAAGAGGCAGAGCGATCACGCTGGAGGATCTGGCCAGCCACCGGTCGGGCCTCCCGCGCATGCCATCGAACTTTGCGCCGAAGGACGGGGCCAATCCGTACGCCGACTACTCCGTCGAGCAGATGTACCAGTTCCTCTCGGCGCATCAGCTCGCACGCGACGTCGGTGCGCAGTACCGAGTACTCGAATTATGGCGCCGCTCTGCTCGGTCAGGTGCTGGCGCGGCGCGCCGGCATGGACTACGAGGCGCTCGTCAAGGCACGGATCCTGGGGCCGCTCGGCATGCGCGATACCACGATTACGTTGACGCCGGAGATGAAGACGCGTCTCGCCGGCGGCCACACGGCGTCACTCGAGCCGACGAGGAACTGGGACCTGCCGACGTTCGCCGGTGCGGGCGCGCTCCGCTCGACAGCGAACGACATGCTGACGTTCCTCTCCGCCGCGATCGGGCTCACGCCGTCGCCATTGACGGCCGCGATGGCACGAACGCTGGCGGTCCGCTGGCCGGCCGGCCAGGGACCCATGGAGATTGCGCTCGGGTGGCACATCTACAAGGCGCCTGCCGGCGATCTCATCTGGCACAACGGCGGGACAGGTGGGTATCGGACCTTCATGGGCTACAACCCGCGCACGCGCGTCGGGGTCGTCGTGCTGTCCAACACCAGCACGCCCGCCGGTCCCGACGACATCGGGCGCCATCTGCTCGACGCCTCCATACCGCTCGTCCAGACCTTCTCCCCTCCGCCCGGATCGCGCACCGAGGTCAAAGTCGATCCCGTCGTGTTCGATCGCTATGTCGGACAGTATCAGCTGGCGCCGTCTGCGATCCTGACCGTGACCCGCGATGGCAGCCAGTTCTTCGTGCAGCTCACCGGCCAGCCGAGGTTCGACCTCTTTGCCGAGAGCGAGAAGAAGTTTTTCCTCAAGGTCGTCGACGCGCAGCTCACGTTCGAGACCACGTCTGAGATCAATGTGCAGAACAAGGCGGTCGCGGTCGTGCTGCACCAGAACGGAATCGATCGGCGCGCGCCCCGGATCGAGTAGAAAGCAGGAAGGCAAGACGGCGATCTACCGCAGATCGTCGTACCGCACCGCGACGATCTCGAGGCGCTCGGGTCCACGCGGCGCGCGCAGCGTCACCGTGTCTCCGACCTCTGCCGTCAGCAGCGCCCTTCCCAGCGGAGAGCGCCAGGACACGCGGGCGTCGCCGGAATCGAGCTCGTCCACGCCCACGATGGTGACCTCGCGCTCGTCACCGGTCCCGTAAAGGATCGTGACGGTCGCGCCGAAGTGCACCCTTTGGTTCGTCTTGCCCGAGTTGTCCACCACCACGGCCCGGTCCAGAGTCTTCGACAGATAGCGGATACGCCGGTCGATTTCGCGCAGCTTCCGCTTGCCGTAGATGTAGTCGGCATTCTCCGAGCGATCGCCGTTGCCCGCGGCCCACGCCACGGTCGCGACGATCGGCGGCCGCTCCACCTTCCACAGGCGCGCGAGCTCCTCCCGGAGCCGTCGGTGGCCGCCCGGCGTGATGTAGTTCTTGACCTCGTCAGTCATAAAAACAGCCGACCAGCGTGCAGCCGCCGTTCCACATCATCTTCTGGCGTCGAGGAGTGGCCATCCAGTCAGGCCGCGACACATTAGAGAAGCCATCTCACATACCTGACACTCGTTCCAAGGAGCGAGCGAGCCGTGCGAGCGAGCCACGCGACCGGAGCGCGCCGGCGAAGCGGCGCGCGAGGGCGCGTGTAGGGGAGTCCGAGGGGCGAAGCCCCTCGGATAAGACTAGTTCTGCCACACGCCGAACCCCTGTGCCCGTAACCACGCTGCGAGTTTTGGTTCCATGCAGGCCGCAATCCGGTACGGCAGGCGCGAGAACCCTTCCACCAGGTCGAGCCTCAACCTGAGGCCGTGCGTGCGGACGAAGCGTCCAGACTGCGTTCCCATCCGATGACGCTCGAACCGCTGTTCAGGCGTGAGCCCGGTCACTCCGATGTACAGGCATTCGCCTGTCGTGCGGCCAGGATTGCGCTCGCGAAAGGCGCGGTTCTTCCAGACCGCCCGATCGAGCTCGATCGCGTAGACGCTGTGGCGGCCCCGTGACCACGATCTCGCCGACACGCCGGCGCAGAGTGAGAAGAACTCTGCCTCGACTCCGCTCGCCCGGCTGGCCTCAAGCGGTTCGCCCGCATCTATCCTTCGCTTTCCACCCCACTGGAAGAAAACGTCGGCCGAGGTCTTCTTCGCGCGGATTACGTACCCGCGTCCCCACTGCGGATAGTCCGCGTGCCGGACGATGTCGCCGGGTGCCATGGGTTCGGTGCGCGTCAGGATCTCACCGCGCCGATGGCGGGCGCGCCGCAATCTCCTCGAACAGCTTCATCCCCACGATGCGATGCACGGCCGTCGAGGGGTGACCCTCATGGTAGAAGAAATACGTCGCCGGATCGCCGAGCGGGGTTGGATCCTGATCGAAGATCGCCCGTCCCGCGCACGCGCCCGTCGTATTGACGATGCCGTGCGCCGTGGGATGCTCCATCACCTCGTCGAACGCGGCGCCCCAGTGGTTCAGCCACAGATCGAGGCCTGCCACGCCGGCCTCTTCGCGGACGAATTGCTCGTAGGCGGGATTCAGTCGAAGACCCACGGCCGCGAACTGCGGGATCTTCGTGGGCAGTAACGCAATCGTGAAGTGCCGCCCGCCCAGTTCACGAAGGATCTGGAGCTCCTGCCGGAGATTGGCGAGCGTGAGCGCGGTCTCTCGCTTGCCGTCGTTGAGCCCGCCGGCAAGGAAGAAAAGCGTCGTCTGCGGATCGAACGCGATCTCGCCGGACTTCACGCGAGCCGCGAAGTCGCGCACTTGGTTCATCATTCCGTAGCCGAGGAGCGCCTCCTTCACCTGGCGTCCCGTGCCTTCTCCTGTACCCGCGCCGCTCACGGCGAACACGAGGCTCTTGCCGGCGGCGTTGGCCGCCTTGCTCGACGAAACCTGCAGGCCCATCAGCCAGCCGAGATACGCAACCGCCGTCGGACCGTTGCCGTCGACGTACCCGGCGCCAATGTCCGAGTAACTGTCGCCGAACACGTACAGTCGTGAGTATCGCGTCGTCGGTCCGGACGTTGTCTCATGCGTTGCGCCGTCCCGGCGGGCGGCAGATTGCCCCACCAGCGGGCTGACGAGCGCGAGCGCCAGCAGGAGCGGCGCGACTGCACGGGCCATGGGATCCTCCTCAAGTCTTTTCCGAGGGGCTTCGCCCCTCGGACTCCCCTACATCCGCCTTCGCGCGAAGCGCTACGGCGAGACCTCGCCGAAGCTCGAAGAGCGTAGGCGGGCGCTCTCTCGCGCGCCGCTTCGCCGGCGCGCTTCCGCCTCCGCTAAAGCTACGGCGAGACCTCGCCGAAGCGCCTTCGGCGCGAAGGCGGGCCGTTCGCGTGGCTCGCTTCCGCCTTCGCTGAAAGCTCCGGCGAGACCTCGCCGTAGCGCCTCCGGCGCGAAGGCGGGCGCCAAGCTCGCTCGCGACTTGGAACGAGCGTCCACGTTTGTGAGATAGCCGCTACTCTTGGCCGACGGGTTCGGTGAAGATGCGCACCCCGGGTTGAAGAGGTCCAGGATGTGCGAATCCCACACGCCGTGTGGGCTCGTTGCTCAGCCTGAGATTATCCAGCTCTTGGGAGGTTCCGTGCAATCGAGCGCGCAGTCCACACAACCGGTTCCGGCCACGGCCGTTCGGCGTCTTACTCGAACGTTGACGGATATAACGAAAGTCGTTATATATCAACCGTGACACCGCTTTCACCAGACAACCCCAAGGACCTGCTGCCATTGCCCGTCGCGATGTTTCACATCCTGGTCGCCGTCGCCGACCAGGACCGCCACGGCTACGCCATCATGCAGGACGTCGCGGCGCGAACCAACGGCGCGCTCAAACTGAGCCCCGGCACGCTGTATGGGTCGATCCGGCGAATGCTCGACGAGGCTCTCATCGTCGAGCTCAGTGACCGGCAGCGCCCGGACGAAGACGATGAGCGGCGACGCTATTACAGGATCACCGCGTTCGGGCGGTCCGTTGCGCAGGCGGAAGCGGCGCGGCTCACGACCCTGCTCCGCCAGGCGAAGGCGGTGGGATTGGCGCCGGGCCGCGCGTAGCTGGGCGCGAGGACCTCATGGCCAAAGGCACGATCGGCGAGCGCGTCTATCGACGGCTGCTGCGTCTGTACCCGCGCGACTTCTCCGACGACTACGCCGACGAGATGACGCACCTTTATCGCGATCGCGTGCGCAGTGAAGGGGCGACCGGCGTGTGGTTGGCGCTCGTCGCCGATCTGGCGCGCACCGCGCCCAGGGAGCAGCTCTCGACGCTCGTGCAGGACGTACGACATGCCTGCCGGACGTGGCGGCGGACGCCGGTTCTTGCGCTCGCCGCGGTCCTGACCTTGGCACTGGGCGTCGGCGCGAATACCGCCGTCTTCAGCGGTTCGATCCTCGAGTGCGTGAGTCGCTCCTGGCCCTCCTTGGCGCGGTGGGCGTCGTACTCCTGATCGCCTGCGCGAATGTCGCCAACCTCGTGCTCGCGCGCGCCGCGAGCCGCCAGAGGGAACTTGCGCCCCGCGCGGCGCTCGGCGCGCGCCCCGCACGTCTGGCGCGGCAACTGCTCACGGAGAGCGTCTCGCTGGCGATGGTCAGCGGCGCCTGTGGACTGACGGTGGCCGTTCTCGTCGATGCAGGCCTTGCGCGCAGAGAACGGAATCTTCATGATGGACCCTTCCGCGGAGCCGCAGGCGACGGTCGAGATGTTCAGCTTCGCCTCGCGCGAGATCGTTCAGGTTGCGCGTCTGCCCGCGGGCCTGCGGTTAGGGGGGTACTTCGCCGTCTCGCGCGATGGACGCTCGATGCTGTACACCCGAGTCGATTCGTGGATGAGCGACATCGAGATGCTGCCAGGGTTTCGCTGACGACGAACTCTTCTCGCGCAACACTCGCCACGGTGTAGCCGGCCGCGCACAGGTGTGACCAGAGGAGTTCCTGACGTCCGGTGTGGCATGAGGCTGTGCCGGACTCTGCGACCGGAACGACGCCGCCATTGCTCAACCTGCAAGAGGATTCCTGATAGGCTTCCCGCACTATGCGTCTGAAGGACCTTCCCGCCCCCATGGTTCTGTTGGTCGGCGTCCTGACGGCCGCAGTGTGGACCGCCGGCGGCGAGACCGCATCGGCTCAATCCAACCACATTCAGATCGAGAACGCAAAAGAAGGGTCCACCGACTGGCTGTTGACCAGAGTCGTGCGCCATGACGACGAGATCTACGAGCTCGGCTGGCATCGTCGGAGAGGGATCGAGGCCTACGCCTCGCATACGAGCATCAAGGCGGGCGAGACGCTCGACGTGCATGTCAGCACCTACCCGGTGAACAGGTACGCCGTCAATATCTACCGGATGGGTTACTACGGCGGCGCGGGGGCACGCCTGATGCGGTCGGTCGGTCCGCTGCAGGGAACCGCAGAGCCTACGCCGCAAGACGGCAACCGTTCTCTCGTGGAGTGCAACTGGAAGGTCGGCTTCAGCCTCGAGATTCCAAGGGACTGGCTGAGCGGCGTGTACCTGGGCAAGCTCTCCACCATTCCCGCGCTCAACGGGCAGTATCTGGATCTGGAGATGAAGAGCGAGAGCTATTTCATCTTCATCGTTCGAGACGAGCGCAAGGCCGACCTGCTGTTTCAGGCGTCCGACATGACCTGGCTGGCGTACAACCGCTGGCCCCAATGGCGATCGCTCTACGACCTGGGGAGTGCCCCGTGGGGCGCGTCGAATGGAAAGGTCGGCTACGACGTGGGCTTCGACCGGCCGTACGCGCTCTTCTGGAATGGATTTCCGGCCGGGTTCCACGCGCTGACCAACGGGTCTGGCGAGTTTCTGATGACGGAGTTTCCGCTGGCCTTCTGGCTGGAGAAGGAAGGCTACGACGTCACGTATATTTCCAACGTCGATACGCACGTCGATCCGGTCGGGCTCCTTCGGGCTAAGGCGTTCCTCTCGGTCGGCCACGATGAGTACTGGACCGATCGCATGCTGGACAACGTCACCAAGGCGCGCGATGCCGGCGTCAGCCTCGCGTTCTTGTCTGGCAATTCGATATCGGGTGTCGTGGAGCTGCTGCCAAGCAGCGATGGGCGTCCCAATCGGGTCATGCGCCGCGCCGGGCGAGGATTCGAGGGCGAGCAGGAACTTATGGGCACCACGTCGTATGGCGTCGGGTTCGCTGACTGGACGAGCGACACGCCCGAGCACTGGGCGTTCGAGGGCACGAACATGAAGAAAGGGGACCGCGTAGCGCAGCTCGTGGGCTGGGAGTACCATGGCCCGCCCCTCGGGAAGCACGCGGATCTCGTCGTGCTGTCGGAAGGGCCCGTATACGGCGCCAACGGTGAGAAGCGCACCGGCTCGTACGCCACCACCATCTACACGGCGCGCAAAGGCACCCTCGTCTTCAACGCCGGGACCTGCTGGTGGAATCTCGTGCTGTCGTCTCCGCCCGGATTCCAGAACCCGCCGCGCAAGGACTTCCTCCGCAACGACCCTCGGATACAGCGGATCACGAAGAACATCCTCGACCGGATGATCAACAGGACGCAGTGACTCGCGTCGATCCGTTAGAGGCCTTGCGAACGCAGTAGTACGACCTGACTCCGCTCGGGCGTGTTCGCGCGCCTCTACGCCGGGCCAGTCGAATCCTCGCTGTGTTTCAACCAATTGAAGATCGCGGCGTGTGGCCGCGTGCGCACAGGTGTGACCAGCAGTCACGGCAAGAGTGCGCTATCTTCTTGAAGACAAATAGCTTCGCTATGGGCTCATTCCTTGCTCTCGACGCGGGCATGCGAACAATTGGATTGCTTCTCACCCTTCTGGCGGTGGCGCCGCAGGCCGCGACCGATCAGAAACCCGTCGTGCCGGAAGGCACGATCATCACTTCGGCACAGGTGACAGGCTTTGATATCGATCGCCTGAGCCCCGGCCTTCGCCAGGAGATCCGCAGTCTCGCCGGCACGCCGCTGCAACAGCTACGCCTCGACGGGCTCGCCGCGCGCATCGAGGCCGAGCGGCCCCGCTACGTCGCAGCCGTGCGCGCCGTCATGGAGTCCGACGGGCAGGCGCGCGTGTTCTTCGTCATGGGCCGCCGGTCGGAGCCCGAGGGCGACGACAACGTCAACGCGCGCTACATCGTCGAGCAGGCCGACATCACCGGTGTGCCCGACGTCGAGCTGACGCAGGCGCTGCGCGACGACCTGCAGGGTCTCGTCGGCAAGCGCCTCGATTCGGGCGAGGCCGATCGTCTGCGAGGAGCGCCTCGAACGCGAGCTTCCTCGCTACGAGATATCCCGACGCATCCAGCGCGGGAGCGAGGTTGGCCGCATCCGGCTCGTGTACGAGGCGCAGCAAGAGGGAGCTGCCGCAGTGGCTGCGCTTCGAGCCGCTCCGATCGAACGCACTCTTTCACTCCGAGCAGGGCTGGGGAAGCTACCTGGACCTCGGCATCGGCGACGACAACATCCGTTTCACCCCGATCGTCGCCATCGACAACGCGGACGATCTCGTCGAGGAGTACTCCGGCTGGGGCTTGCGCTTCGAAACGAGGAAGCTGGGCACCCGCCGGCTCGGCGCCAGCCTCGAGTGGTCCTGGTTCGAGCAGGATTGGCGGAGTGCCACGCTGAATGCGCTCGCGCTCCAGCCCGAGATTCCAGCACCGTACGAGACGCGATCGACGATCACGCCCCTGCTGAAGTTTGCCTTCAGCCCGGACCTCAGCGTCGCCGGGGGCGTGAGCATCTCGGAGTTGGAGCCACTGATGCCCGCGACCGGCTCACGGATGGCGAACGCAGCGGTGGCCTCGATTGGCTACGACAGGCGATGGAGGGATGGCTCCGATGCGGCGCACCACGTCGATGCCAGCTTCGGCGTGCGCGCCGGCATCCACGACCTCGAAAGCGATCTCGACTACAGGAGGTATCTCGGGCAGGGCTCGTATCGATACGACTTCGGACGTCACCACGTGCAGGCGACCGGAATGGCCGGCGAGATCACGGGGACCGCGCCGCTCTTCGAACGGTTCACGCTCGGTGATTCGACCACGCTCCGAGGCTGGGACAAGTACGACATCGCGCCGGCGGGCGCCGACCGCATGTTCTACTCGTCGATCGAATATCGCTATACCGGAGTCGCGCTCTTTCTCGACGTCGGCTCGGTCTGGGACACGGGCACGGAGCGCCAGGTCCGCGTCTCGACGGGTTTCGGCCTGCACGCGGGGCCGGCGTTCCTGGTCGTTGGCTTCCCGTTGAACACCGATAACCTGACCGCTGTCGTCACGTTGGGTCTGCGAATGAAGGGGTTCGGGATCCGGTGGTAGCACCAGCTAGTGGTCGGTCCACGCTGAGCAAGGACCAGATCGCGGAGCGCGGCGCCCGGCTGGCAAGGCGCGACGACCGAGAATACTCGAAGTATTTGAGGGAGAAGCAACGCCGCCAGTCGGGATGCCCCGCCCGCGAGGTGGTCCTTGCTCAGCGTGGACAGGCCACTTGGCGAGCCGCTGTGATATTGCTCGCCCTGCTCGCGTGGCCAGCCGGCCGTTTGTCGGCACAGACGTTGACGATCGACATCGTTGGCGAGGCTTTGAAGATCCGGGCGCCCGGCTTCAGCTTTCTGACGGGAGAGCCGCTCGCGCGATTGAAAGATGGTCGATCGGTACGCGTCGAGCTCGTCGCGATGGTGCTGCCCACGCCAAGGAAGTCTCCTGCAGCGACAGCGCGGCGGAGCTTCGCGTTGAGCTACGATCTCTGGGAGGAGCGATTCGCCGTGACGACGGTGGACACGCGGTCCCAGTCCGTCTCGCACTTGACCATGGCCGCCGCCGAGGGGTGGTGCGTCGAACAGCTGGCCATCCCGGTCAGCTCGCTTGGCGCGTTGGGCCGCGATCTGCCCCTCTGGATTCGGCTCGAGTACCGCGTTCTGGATGGCGACAGCACGTCGGATTCGAACTCAGGCTACACCCTGCAGACGCTCATCGACGCGTTGAGTCGGCGCCGCAAGACCGAGTCATCGCCGCAAACCCTCGAGGCCGGTCCATTCCGGCTGCCGTCGCGCGGCTCGTCCTCGCCGCGATGAACCGCCTTCGTAATCGCCTGATCGCAGCCTTCCTCGCGTCAACGCTGCTGCCACTCTGCGCAACCGTGTGGATCACGACGTCGCTCCTCGACCGCAGCCTGCGGTATTCGACAACCGGCGAACTCGATCGACTCTCGCGGACGCTCGAAACCACGGCGAAGCAGTTCTATCAGCGGGAACGGGACGCGCTGAGGCAGGACGCGCTCGCAGGCCGGGCGACGCCGACGCGGTACGCGGCGGCGACCGCGTCCGAGTGGCCCGTGCCCATCCAGTCGTTCTGGGAGAGCGGTGAGCCCGAGCGCTTTGGCGTGTCGGGGGCCAGCGGCGAGCGCGTGGACTACATGCGGCGAGCGGACGGTCCCGGCGACGTGCGCGGCGTCGAGATCTACAGCCGTGACCTGGGCGGCGTCAGCATGGAACAGCTGTCCACCCAGCTTCGACAGACGCGCCGTCTCGTGAACGAGATCGATGCGCGCGATCTGCGGCGGGGATTCACGCTGACGCTGCTCGTGCTGCTCGGCGCGGCGTGGCTCGTGTCGCTGCTGCCGCTCGTGGTGATCGCCCACCGCGTGGGCCGGCCGATTCAGCAGCTCACCGCGGCGCTGACCGATTTCGCGCGGGGCGACTGGTCGCGGCGGCTGGAGACGGGTGCGCCACCTGGGGCCGCGCCGCGCGACGAGGTGGGCCGGGCCGTCGACGCCTTCAATCACATGGCCGATCAGCTCGCGGAGAGCCGCGAGCGGCTCGTCCACCTGACGCGCATGGCGAGCTGGCAGTCGCTGGCCCGCAAGACCGCGCACGAGCTGAAGAACTCGCTGACGCCGATCCGGCTCATCGTCGAGGAGATCCAGGCGCGGCAGCCGGCCCCAGAGATCAACAAAGCCGCCAGCGAGGACCGCGCGTTCATGGACCAGGCCGTGCAGATCGTGGTCAGCGAAATCGAGTCACTCGAGCGGCGCGTACGGGCATTCTCTGAATTCGCCAGCGAGCCGCAGGTGCATCCCGAGGATCTCGACATCAACGCGGTCGTCACCGAGCGGGTGGCGCTGCTGCGCGCGGTACATCCCGGAGTGACGTATCATCTTCGGCTCGACGACGCCCGTCCCAGCGCGCACGCATCGCCGGATCTGGTGAACGGGATCCTGACCAACCTCCTGCAGAACGCGGCGGAGGCGGCCGGGCCGGGCGGGGCGGTCCTCGTGCAGACGCGAGGAGAGGGAGAGGAAGTGGCAATCGATATTCACGATTCCGGACCAGGTCTGGGCGAGGAGGTATCCGCCACGTTGTTCGAGCCGACGATTACGTTCAAGAAGCACGGGATGGGCCTCGGCCTCTCGATCGCCAAGAAGAACGCCTTGCTGTCTGACGGCGATGTCACGGTGATTCCCGGTGCGCTCGGTGGTGCTGCGTTCAGGGTCACGCTGCCGTCATGATACGCAAACGGCACATTGTCATCGTCGACGACGAGGCGAACATCGGCAGGTCGCTCCGCCTGATCCTGGAGGGGGAGGGCTATCGCGTCAGCGTGTTCGATTCGGCGCAGGCGTTCGCGGCGGAACGAAGCCGCGCGGCCGCCGACGTCTACCTGCTCGACGTGCGGCTGCCCGATGGCAGCGGCATCGATTTGTTGCGTTCCGTGCGGCAGTGGGATGAGCGATCCGCTGCGGTGATGATCTCCGGTCACGGCACGGTGGCCGACGCGGTCCAGGCGACGAAGATGGGCGCGTTCGAGTTCCTCGAGAAGCCGCTCGCCCGCGACCGCGTGCTGCTCGTCGTCAAGAACGCGCTCGAGTGGTCGGACCTGCAGCGCGAGAACCAGCGCTACCGCGAGCTGGTCGGGGACGCGCCGAGGATGATCGGATCGTCGCCCGCGTTCAAGCAGGCCGTGCAGCAGGCGACGCAGGTCGCGCGCTCCGACGTCAGCGTGCTGTTGTCGGGAGAGTCCGGGACCGGCAAGGAGCTGCTGGCCGCCCACATCCATCGCGAGAGCCCGTTTGCCGCAGGTCCGTTCGTGAAAGTCAATTGCGCTGCGATTCCGACCGAGCTCATCGAGAGCGAGCTCTTCGGCCATGAGAAGGGAGCGTTCACCGGCGCGGCGGCGCTGCGGCGCGGCAAGTTCGAGCTGGCCGATGGCGGCACGATCTTTCTCGACGAAGTTGGCGATCTGCACGAGGCGTCGCAGGCGAAGCTGCTCCGTATCCTGCAGGATGGCGAGCTTCAGCGCGTCGGCGGCGAGCAGACGATCAGAGTGGCTACTCGGGTCGTCTCAGCGACGAACCGGCGGCTCAACGAGCTCGTCTCGGACGGAAGATTCCGGGAGGATCTGTACTACCGTCTCAGCGTCGTGCCGATTCGCGTGCCCGCGCTCCGCGAGCGCATGCAGGACATTGGCGAGCTCGTGCCGTACTTCCTGTCCGAATTCTGCGCGCGGAACAACTTCCGGCCGCGGACGATCGAGTCGGACGCCGTCGCGGCGCTCGAGCGCTACGCCTGGCCCGGCAACATCCGCGAGCTCAGGAACGTCGTGGAGCGGATGGCGATCCTGACGCCTGGCGATCGGATCACGGCCGACGCGATTCCGCTGGAGGTCAGGTCTGTCCAGGCCCCGCGCGCCGCGGCGGGACTACAGGAAGTGCGCCACTCCGCCGAGCGCGAGCGCATACGGCAGGCGCTGGACCAGACCGACTGGAACGTCTCGGCGGCGGCGCGGCTGCTCGAAACCGAGCGAACCGCGCTCCACAAGCGGATCCGTGCGCTCGGATTGAAGCGACAGTAGGCGCCAGCTCAAGGCGCGCGTTCGCCAGGCGGGCCCACGCGATGGCCGCGAGCTGTGATGCGCTGGCGCGCGACAAAGCGCCAATTGACGACCTGCGCTCGACGGCTCAGTGCCGGTTGCGCGTGGCGAGGAATCTGCTGAAGGAGTTCCTGACGTCAGCGGTCGCTTGACTCTGGAGGACGGGATCGCGGTTCGAATCCCTAACAGCCAGCCACACAATTTAGCCTTTGTTTTCAATAAGTTGCAGTACAGGGTGATTTCACTCTAGAACTTTGTCGTGCGTGCAATCGGGAGTTCTCGACGGCACTGTTACTGTTTGAGCCGCAGTGTGTCGATCAGTGCCGTCAGCGCAGCGGGTTGCTGCCGACGGCTCGGGTAGGTACAGAAAGAATCCAGGGAAAGGTGGGCACCAGTCTTCGAGCACGCGCACGAGGGCCCCGCTCGCAAGGTGTGGCCCAGCCTGTTCCTCCGACATGAACGTGAGACCAACGCCATCGATCGCCGCGCGTGTAAGAAGCCCGATGTCGTTGGTGATCAGTGGACCATTCACGGCGACGACGACCGACTGGTCTCCCTTGTCCAGTTCCCAACGGTAAATCTCACCGGAGCCGTGGCGGTAGTTGACGCATCGATGTTTGAGCAGATCGTGCGGTGAGGTGGGCTTCGGGTGATCCGCGAAGTACGACGGCGCGGCCACAATCGCCGGACGGTGATCGGGCGAGACCCGAACCGCCACCATGTCCTGCTGAATGAACTCGCCGTACTGCACCCCGGCATCGAAGCCGCTGGCGACCAAGTCCAAGCGTGTCTCGTCCGTGCTGACGTCCAAAATCACATCCGGGTAGTTGCGTGCGAACTCGGCAAGTTTGGGACCGAGTACGCTGATCGCCCCGAGACGAGGGATCAGAAGGCGCAGTCGTCCGCGCGGCGTGTCCCGCAATCCTCCGATCCGGTCCAGGGCGCCGCGAATGCCGGTGAGCGCCGGCCGCAATTCCGCCAGCAACTGCTCACCTGCCTCGGTCGGTGCGACGCTGCGAGTCGTCCGCGCGAGTAGCCGAACGCCCACCTGTTCCTCGAGTCCGCGAATCGCGTGACTGAGTGCAGACTGCGTCACCCCGAGACGCTTGGCCGCTTTCGTAAAACTCCGCTCGTCGGCGACCGCCAGGAAGGCGGACATCACGCTGAGTTCGTCTCGGACCATTCGTGAGCTCTCCTCATGGCGTCCGTTTGATTTTACGGACATTCTGAGCCCAATACGTTTCCAGAAGCCGCGCCAGCCGAACTATTGGCCGGCTGTGCCATGGTGACCCCTCAAGCATTCGGCCTATTTACGGCCTGTTTTTGAACGACTAGGCCTCGTGTCGACATTCATGAACGCGGCTCATTGGCCCTAGTCAATTTCTCTGGCTAGTGCCGAACGCGCTACCGCCCTACGCTGGTCTCGTGACGTATGAAGGAACAACGCCGGTGCGGTCCGTAGCCGCGACTGGACACGCGGCACCGCTCAGTGGCCGGTCGATCGCCACCGCTCTACTGCCGCTGATGGCCGTCGTCTTCGTTGCCCACCTCGTGACTGGCGTCGCGATGCCGGTGGTTCCCGTCCACGTCCACGAGCGTACGGCGCACAGCATCGCCGACGACGGCAGTCACAAACATCGCACTTCAGGAGCAGCTCGATGGCAAAGCCGTCGCGTGGCTTGAACAGGTCAGCGACGAACAGTACGACGCTGATCAACCTGCGAACTGAGGAACGAACCATGCCACACGTGATCGTCAAACTCTGGCCAGGAAAGTCCGAGCAGCAGAAACGTCGACTTGCTGAGGCCATCACCAGGGACATCACCACAGTCCTGCACTACGGCGACGATTCGGTCTCGGTCGCCCTGGAAGAAGTCGCGGCAGCCGAATGGGCCGAGAAAGTGTATCGACCGGACATCGTGGAGAAGGCCGCGACGCTCTACAAGAAGCCCGGATACGAAATGTAAACCGGCGACAACGCCGAGGAAGAGGAAGGAATCGAATCATGCGAGGAGCAGTTCTCTACGGTCCGCGCGACGTGCGCATTGCCGAGCGCCCAGACCCCACCATCCTCGAGCCGACGGATGCGGTCATCCGGCTGTCGGCGACCTGCATCTGCGGCTCGGATCTCTGGCCCTATCGGGGTCTCAACGCCGCGAGCGCGCCGGCGCCCATGGGTCACGAGGTACTGCGGCATCGTGGAAGAGGTCGGCCGCGCTGTCACCTCGATCAAGCCGGGACAGTTCGTCATCGGCTCGTTCGCCGCCTCCGACAACACGTGCCCGCACTGTCAAGCGGGCTATCAAACGTCGTGCACGCACCGGCAGTGGGTCGTCGGGGCGCAGGCGCCGTTCCTCCGTGTGCCGTTGGCGGATGGCACGCTGGTCGCGACGCAGGAGCGTCCCTCCCCGAATCAAGTGCCCAGCTTTCTGGCGGTGTCGGACGTCCTCGGTACCGGGTGGTTCGCGGCCGATGCGGCGAACGTGAAGCCGGGTGCGACGGTCGTCGTCGTGGGTGATGGCGCTGTCGGTCTGCTCGGCGTGCTGTCGGCGAAACAGATGGGTGCCGAGCGGATCATTGCGATGAGCCGTCACGACGCGCGGCAGACGCTGGCGCGCGAATTTGGCGCCACCGACATCGTGACCCAGCGCGGCGACGAAGGCGTCCAGCGCGTCAAGGAACTGACCAAGGGCGTCGGCGCGGATTCGGTGCTCGAGTGCGTCGGCACGCAGGAGTCGATGATGCAGGCGATCCACTCCACGCGACCTGGTGGCTCGATCAGCTACGTCGGCGTGCCACACGGCGTGGAACTCGAGGGCGCGAATCTGTTTTACACCCACGTGCATCTACACGGTGGCCCTGCGCCGGTACGCCGCTACCTTCCGACGCTCATTCAGCTGGTGCAGAACGGAACCATCAATCCCGGCAAGGTCTTCGATCTCGAGCTGCCGCTTGAGCAAGCAGCCGAGGGCTATCGAGCGATGGACGAGCGCCGCGCGATCAAGACGCTGCTGCGCACCTAAAGTCGCCGGCATGGAAGCAAGGAGAGTTGCGTGATGAGTAGCTTGCTGAGAGTCGCTATCGCCCTTGTCTGCGTTGCACTGCCGATCACATCGAGCATCGACCTGCGTGGCAGCCAGGCCACCGCGGCCGCGCAAAGCGATCGCGAACGGTTTGTCGGCGCGTGGCGGCTGGCATGGATGGAGGAACCAGGTCCAGACGGGAAGATCACCCGGAGGACGGACCGCAAGGGCTCGCTGATGTACACGCGCGATGGCCGCATGTCGGTGCAGATCCAGTTCCCCGAGTCGCAGTCTTCCGTCTCCAATGACTACATATCGAACGGATACGAGGCGTCGTTCGGCACCTATGAGGTGAACGAACAAGCCCACACGATCACACGCCACGTCGAGGGATCGATCACGCGAGGCCTCGTCGGACAGAGCCTGACGCGCGCGTACCGGTTCTCCGACGGGGGCCTGACGATGCGATCCGTGCGACCGGAGGAACGCTGGTCGACCATGTGGGAACGCTACTGAGGGGCAGACAGCCATTCCAGGAGTCACGATGAAGAAACGCACGCTCGGTAAAGAGGGCCTGGACGTGTCGGCGATCGGGCTGGGCTGCATGGGCATGAGCTGGTCCTACAGCCCGGTTCCCGACCGACACGCCATGCTGACCCTGCTCCGCGCCGCCGTCGATCGTGGGGTGACGTTCTTCGACACGGCGGAGGTCTACGGTCCTCACGCGAATGAAGCGCTCGTCGGCGAAGCCCTGGCACCGTTTCGCGGGCAGGTCGTGATCGCCACGAAATTCGGGTGGGCGCCAGGCGCTGAGGGCGAGACCCGGTGGAGTCGCCTCAACAGCCGGCCCGAACACATCACGCGCGTGGTCGAGGGCTCGCTCGCGCGACTGAAGGTCGAGGCGATCGACCTGTACTACCAGCATCGCGTCGACCCGGATGTGCCGATCGAAGATGTCGCCGGCGCCGTCAAGGAGCTGATCCGGCCAGGGCAAGGTGAAGCACTTCGGCCTGTCTGAAGCCGCCGCAGACACGATCCGGCGGGCCCACGCCGTCCAGCCGGTCACCGCGGTCCAGAGCGAGTACTCACTGTGGTATCGCGAGCCGGAGCGGGAGATCCTGCCGACGCTCGAGGAACTCGGCATCGGCTTCGTCCCGTTCAGTCCGCTTGGGAAAGGCTTCCTCACCGGCAAGATCGACGACGACCACGACGTTCGACAGCTCGGACTTCCGCTCCAGCGTTCCACGCTTCACTGCGGAGAATCGCAAGGCCAACCAAGCGCTCGTGGATCTGCTGCAGTCGATGGCGCAGCGCAAGGACGCGACGCGCTGGTCAGGTTGCGCTGGCGTGGCTCCTGGCGCAGAAGCCGTGGATCGTGCCGATTCCCGGCACGACGAAGTTGCATCGGCTGGAGGAGAACGTCAAGGCTGCGGACGTGGAGCTGACGCCGGAAGACCTCGCGGACATCGAGAGCGCCGCATCACACATCACGATCCAGGGCGCCCGATATCCCGAGGCGATGGAGCGGATGAGCAATCGCTGACCGTAAGGAGGAGGAACATCGTGACGAGGACTGCCCGGAACGTTCACCTTCACCTGGCTGATCGCGGCGACGCTGATACCGGTGAAGGACGGCGCCGCTGGCCAAACCGCAACACCGCAAGGAGGGACGATGCAGATGACACAGCCAAATATCCAGGGCCGGAGGCTGTCGCCCGAAGACGTTCGCGCAGTCGCGCCGGCGCTCGAAGCGTACACACAGGAACGTCTGTACGGTGACGTGTGGAAGCGTCCCGATCTCACGCCGCGGGATCGCAGTCTCATCACCATCGCGGCACTGATCGCCCGCGATCAATCGCCGGCGCTGCCCTATTACTTCGATCACGCCATCGAGAACGGTGTGAAGCCGCGCGAGATTTCCGAGACGATCACGCACCTGGCGTTCTACGCCGGCTGGGCCAATGCGTTCGCGGCCATTGGCGCCACGAGAGATGTTTTCGGGAAGCGGGGCATTGGTGCCGACCAGCTTCCGACCAGCGTCCGTGCAATTGCTGCCGCTTGACGAGGCCGCAGAGGCTGCTCGTGCGAAGCGGGTCAGCGAGCAGTTCGGCACGGTCGCACCAGGCGTCGTCCAATACACCACAGACGTCCTGTTCCGGGATCTCTGGCGGCGTCCCGACCTGGCGCCTCGTGACCGTAGCCTCGTCACGGTCAGCGCCCTGATCGCTACGGGACAGGCCGCGCAGCTGCCCTATCACCTGAACCGGGCGATGGACTACGGACTCACGCAGCCGCAGGCCACCGAGGTCCTCACGCATTTGGCCTTCTATACAGGGTGGCCAAGTGTGTTCTCGGCCCTACCGGTGGCAAAGGACGTGTTCGAGAAGCGCGCCCGTTGAAGCGCACTGTGGCGAGGAGTCTTCACATGGACGGAAATACAGTGGCATCCCCAGCGACGGCGTGGTCGGTGAACGAGCTGGAGAGCATCGCAGGCACCGATGACCTCCACATCTCACCGTTTCGAGAGGACGGCAAAACCTACGGCACGCCAACGTGGATCTGGTCGGTCGTCGTCGATGGGAACCTATACGTCCGTGGCTACAACGGTCAGCAATCGCGTTGGTATCAGGCGGCTCTGGCGCAAGAGGCCGGTCGCATTCGTGCAGCCGGTATGACGAAAGAGGTCGTCTTCGAGTCGGTCCGCGGTCCGGTCAGCGACCAGATCGACGACGCGTACCGGGCGAAGTATGCGGGCAGTGCGTACTTGACACCCATGATCGGCAGACGAGCGCGATCAGCGACGGTGCGAGTGACACCCGTGGCAGGTCGATGAGTGAGTCTGGCCGGTGCTGACCATCCGATCGCTCGCCGGTCGCGGAACAACCCGCCGGTCGGACTGGGCGCAAAGCTCCTGATTTCGATTGACGAATGCCGCTCACGGACCTCATCGAATTTAGCCGTCTAGTGCGGCGGCGCTCTACACCCTATCGTGGTTGAGAGAGATTGAGAAATACCACTGAAAGGATCATGGCAATGCCCGACCACGCTGCGGTCACGGAAACTGGCGACATTTGTAGACTGGACACATGGCGCTTAAACGGATGGACAACGTAGGAATCGTCGTCGATGACCTTGCGGCGACGATTGAGTTCTTTCGCGAGCTCGGCCTCGAGCTCGAAGGGCGAGCCACCATCGAAGGAGAATGGGCCGGACGTGTCACTGGGCTGGGCGATCAGCACGTCGAAGTTGCGATGATGCGGACGCCGGACGGCCACGGCCGACTCGAGCTCTCACGCTTTCTCCGGCCGCCGGTCGTCGCGGACCACCGGAACGCCCCGGTCAATGCCCTCGGCTACCTGCGCGTCATGTTCGCGGTGGACGACATCGACGACACGGTCGAACGGCTCCGGAAGCGCGGCGCGCAGCTCGTCGGCGACGTCGTCCAGTACGAGGACACGTATCGGCTCTGCTACATCCGCGGGCCTGAAGGGCTTCTCATCGGACTCGCGCAAGAACTCGGCTGAGCGGCGGCACCCGTTCGCCCGTAGGCCGCACGGATGAGCCAGTTGCGGAAATCGTCCGGAACACCCAGCCAAACCGCGCAAGTGACTCCAATCATCTGGGTCCCAGTGGATTGCGAGTTCTGATCCTGGTGGCAACGCGAACTCAATGCAGACGGCGTGAGCGTTCGCGGGCTTCAACATGAGCCCTGTCAATCAGTTGTCCCGAAATCAAGCGAGTTCGAATCCCAGACAGGTGTTTTCGTCGGCTGGCCGGCGCCGACACGTTTCCTGCGCGCGCGGATGAGCCTCTATCTACCCGCGCCCGGGACGCGACGGATGTTGATCGTCTCTCCCACTTCGATCGTCATCCCGTCTTCGCCAAATTCAACCGGACCAGCGTACGTCTGCCGGACGAGCGGAAGTATCGTCGCGGCGCCGCCCGGGTAGTGGGAAAACACAGCGAGCTTCGGCTTCACCATCCCGAACACCGTGCCGGCCTCCTGCGGGTCGGTATGATGATCCAGGATGGCCTTCGCCTGCCCCCTGGTCGCACGACTGTTGGGAAGAAGCTCGTCGAGCGGCCCGGAAAAAATCGGATCCTGCTTTGACCGTGCCCCGACTTCGTGGATCAGGAGATCGGCACCCTTCGCAAACTTGACAAGGTTCTCGGATGGCCGCGTGTCACCCGACAAGACCACTGAACGTCCCCGGTACTCGACACGGTAGCCGAACGCCGGCTTCACTGGTCCGTGATCGACGAGAAATGCGATCACCTTGACGCCGTTGGCTTGATACACGAGACCCTCGCGAATGTCGGTCGCGATGACTTTGATCCCGTTGCCTGGGAACTTCTCGTCGACGTCCCGTCTGATGCGGATATCGAACGCGAAGGCCTTCTGCAGGTTCTGCATCATCGCTTTCGTGCCGTCCGGTCCCCATACTTCAAAGGGCGTCGTCCGACCTTGTGAAGCCCACGGATAGAGATACAGTTCGGGCAAGTCGATGACGTGGTCCGAGTGCAGGTGTGTCAGAAACACCTTGGTCACATCAGCCGGCACGATCCCCATCCGACTCATGGCCGTGGGTACGCCACGACCGACGTCGAACAACAGCCGTTCGGGTCCCGCGACGATCAGGGTGCCGATGCCCGCTCGTTGCGGGTCTATGGCCGGTCCGCTGCGTGTGCCAAGGAGCATCACCTGCAGCGTGGAGTCGTCGCTATTCTGGGTTTGTTCATGCGAACGCGCCGGTGACGCGATGACGAGAAAGAGACTGAAGAGGATGACGGCGACCTTCATGAAACCTCCCAGCGTGCGGTATCCCACGATTTTCATTCGCTTTCGCGGGCGTGCAGGCCCAGCCGCAACCAGTTGCGGAAATTGTCCCTCACATCCAGCCATAGTATTTAGCCTGTGCTTTCAATACTTTACAGCACAGGGTGATTTCACTATCGAACTCCTGAACGAAAAGACCATCGCGCCACCGAACGGCGGGCCCGAGCTTCTCCGCAGACAGATTCGACACGGGTATATCATCGGCCACGCTCAGGGGGTGGGAGCTATGCGGTCTCGTGTTCTTGCTGCGAGCATGTCGTTGGTGCTGTTCCTGCCGGGACGCGTCGTCGTTCAAACCATACAGAACCGTCCCCTCGATCACGATCATCCGGCGATCGGTCTCCCCGGCGTGCGCCAGCTCGCTGTTAAGCCATTCACGAGGTGCCGAAGGGCGTCCTGTTTCTGCGTCTCGAGAACTTCTCAACGACCAAGGCGGCGGAGGACGCAGCGACGTCGGCTAGCGCTGTGGTTGAGTGGGCCGGAAAGATCTGGTTGTTCACGCTTGGCCCAATGGGCGTACGGTCTTCCGGTGGGACGCTCGTCGCGGAGATTGGACCGGTTCCCGATGTTCCAGCCGCGGCAAGTTACGTGCTCGACGTCAACGAAGCCGATTTCGGCCCCGAGATGAAGGCTCAAGTTGCGCAGCAAGTCCATACGCACCCGGGTCCCGAGATCTTTACCTTCTTACCGGCGAACAGTGCCTCGAAACTCCGAACGGAACGACACGAGCGCGAGCCGGAGAAGGCATGGTCGCTCCCGCACAGACGCCGATGCAACTCAACATCATGGGTTCATCGAAGCGCGATGCTTTCTTCGTCGTCGTTCACGATGCGACGAAACCGCGGGTGACTCCTTCGGATTGGCAACCAACGGGCACGTGTAAGTAGGCACTACCGACTTCTCACGCCCGGCTTCCAAGACAGGTTCGACGTGTGACGATCACGCAGCACGGATGAGCCAGTTGCGAATTCCGTCCCTGACACCCAGCCAGCCTTCGCTCACCCTTCGGGCGAGCTTCGGCCAGGTCGCCACGCTCCGCGTGGCGACGTACCGCTAGCGAGCTCACCATCAAGCGAAGGCTGTCTCGACGTAGCTCCCGCCGAAGCGCGGTCAACGAAGGCGGGAGCGAAGTCGGACGTCGCAGAACCTGCAGATGCTGCTTGTCAGTCCTGACCCTGACCGCTTCTTTGGACCGGTCAGGCAGGTCGAACAAGCCACGCTGCGTAACGAGGTATGCCATCAAGATGTTGGCGCAGCCAGCGCAGTTCGAATCCCAGACGGGTGTTCCGCGAGGCACGGCTCAGCCGCTGAACCGCGCGAGGAAGTCTGCGATCGCGAACCACCACGGCGTCGTACTTAGAGGTATGCGCAGAACCTGGACGGCGAGCACGACCGCGCCGCCAATGAGATACGCAGGATGCGGGCGTCCGCGCGTGCGCATGTCGTAGAGCACGCCAGCGACAATCAACGCGTCGGCGATCAGCGCCGGCATCAGCACGCTCTCGACCGTCCGGGGGGGCCCCAGGCCAGGCCGAAGGCCGGGACCAATCCCAACGCTCAGTGCGAACAACACTCGCGCAATCGCCGGGGCGAGCATCGAGACGGTCGCGAGCAGCATCAGCCGTTTAAGCAAGCGCCTCGGTGAAGTCCTGATTGTCGAGCAGCGTCCGGATCTCGGCGCCAATGTATGCGCGCACCGCGTCCGACGCGGCGACGACATCACCCACAATCTCAGAACGGCCATCGACGACGGCGATGATGTCCTCGATGTCATGGCTCGCGACGACGTCATCGCCACCGCGTCCGTGAAACGCCTCCAGTTTGGTGGCGATGAACAGAGCCGGCGTGACGACTCGTACGTCGTGTCCGGCGATGTGAAACGTCTGGGCCGTTTGGATCGCGGTCGGATACCACCGGTTGCTGAAGCCGAGCACCGTGGCGTCAATGGGCAAGACGTCGACGATCAGGTGACCATGCCGCCAGCGGCAGAGCGGAGCGCCAGGGGTAGTGTCTTCACCGAGACCCAGTGCCCGAAGTCGCTCTGCAAGCGCCGTGTACTTCGCGTAAGAGGTCACATCGACGATCGCATCGACATCCTTGGTCGGGCGGATGCCTCCAGCCGCTGGGTCTGTGATGAACAAGCCCGTCGTGCATCCGCCGACAAACACCAGTTCGTCGAGCACCGGTGCGAGCAAGCGCACGACCGACTCGAAGAGCGCGCGATTCGGATCAGCCACGGAGGAGTTTCCGAAGGCGTGCGCTCAACTCCTTCTCAGCAAGCTGCCGCTCGCGCGCGCGTCCGTCGCGCAGTGCGTCGAGCAATGCCAGCAACTCGTGGAGCACAGGATCCCTCCTGGCGGCCTTCGGGACGGTCTTGTATAGTGGCTCGAGCGTAACGCCGCGTACCTCGCCTTCCGCATCCGGCCACACGGGCGGCAGGTCGCCATTCTCCGCAATCTGGTCGCTCAGCGGAGGAGCCGCGTGCGCCGTCGGCATGCCACGAGTGGCTTCGCCGCGTTGAACTGGAAACGCGTACTTCACGCCGTGGATCAGGAATTCTTCGACCGCCTTCAAGAGTGGTCTGCCCGTCTGAGCATCGATCAGGCGCGAGCGCTCGAGGCGCTTGAGTGACGCATGCACTTGGGATGGGCTCAACGCCAGATCGCCGGCAACCTGGGCAATCGACGGACGCCCGCCGCCGTAGCTGACCAGCTTGGCGAGCACGACCACGTCCTGGGACAGAAGGCCCTGAGCCATTCTCTATTCTAGAATCTAGAATACAGAATGGCAAGGGGCCATTTCGAAGTACACGTGGTCGCCTGCCGGCCCAAAGATTCTCAGGCGCTCGCCAGGATCGAGCGCGCACATCTGGGACGAAGCTGAGGAACCTGAAGGTGAGAAACGCTGTCGGAAGTAAGGCCCGGAGAACCAGGATGGGACGACGGACGCCAATGCCACTCTTAGTATCTCCTCACACCACCCCACTCTTCAAGACTGTTTGTTGGCCCGCAGGACGGGTATTATCGCCGGCTCATGTCGACAACCACAAACCGCAAAACGGCGCCCCGCGATGGGGACTCGGTGGATCATCGGCTCGCGCGTCTCCTGGACGCGCCGTTCTTCGCGCGGGTCGTCCCGCACCTCGCGCCGGAGACGCTGCATCAACTCATTCAGTACCGCGGACTCGATGCGTGCGTTGAGCTCGTCACGTTTGCCACGCCCACGCAGCTCACCTCCCTGCTCGACCTCGATCTGTGGCGCCACGCGCCGCCGGGACGCCCGGGAAGTGACGAACAGTTCGATGTCGAACGCTTCGGCGAATGGCTCGAAGTGCTGCTGGGCACGGGAGACTTGGTGGCAGCACGCACCATCGCCGCCCTCGACAAGCACCTGGTGATCGTCGGCCTCTCCCGTTATCTGCGTGTATTCGACCCGGGCACGTTCGAACCGACAGAATCGAGTGATGACGAGCCGATGGATCGCAACGACATGATGAACAGCGAGACGAGCGGTGACGTGCTCGAGTGTGAAGTGGGCGGCTATCTGGTGCGGGCGCGGAGAACCGATGCGTGGGACGCGATCGTCATGCTCCTCGTCGCGCTCGAATCCGGGCACAACCACTACTTTCACGCGGTGATGCAGGGATGCCGCCCCCTGTCCAACTCCAGGCCGGAGACCGACGGCCTCGACGATTTGCTGATGGCACCGGAGCAGCACCTCCAGGACGTCGCGATCGAACGGGAGCGGCGGCGTTCACGGCTCGGCTACGCGACACCGGCCGACGCGCGGGCCTTCCTTCAGATGGCCCGCCAGCCGCAACACACACCACACACGTCAAGTGCATCGACGGCGACAGCGATCAACCCCATCGCCAGGGCCTACTTTCGCGCGGCCGAAGAAGAAGCGGACACCACACCAGAAGACACGTCTGCAGGTGCTTCTGAAAGTGCGCCAGACTTCTCCTCGCGCGGCGACGACGACATCCCTACATCGATCGACGCGGTCATCGAACTGCTGGCCGAGGCTGGGCTGATGCCGGACCGGCCGCGGGCGCTGCTCGAAGCCGCAGACGCGGACCCTCGAGCCGCGAGAATCCCGCTCCTGAGGCGGCTGATGACGTTCGTGCTGCACCGCGACGAGACCGCGTACCTCACGCGCACTCGTGAGTTCGCGTTCCTCGCGAATACGCTGGTCGCGGGATCCTCCGTTCAGTCGCGGCCGTTCACTCCCCAGGAAGCGTCCGATGCGGCTACGTGCATCTGCAACCTGGGTCTCGAAAGCTGGCCCGCGCGTTGGCCGGGCGCGACCTCGCAGGGTGCATCGTCGTCACGAGAAGTCGACACGGCCATGCCTCCCGATGCGTTCCTCGTCGATCACGACCTCGTGACGGCGTTCGAAGTCGGCTGGTCGGTGCTGTACACGGACGTGAGCCTGTTCGTGGCGGATCAGCTCATCTCGACGTTGGCCGATCTTCATTGTGTCGACGCCGACACCCGCCGCGGACTCGGCGCGCTGCGGCGCACGCTTGTGGGGCAGCGCGAGGCCGGCACACCGTGGCTCGCGCGCGACGCCGCCGACGTACTCGGGATGCTCGACATGACCGCCTGGATCAGCGTGCTCGGATTGCTGGACGAATGTCCCATCCTGCCCGCGGCGCTGACAGCCGTTCTCGAGCGCCGCAGGACGTCCGTCAGCCCGACCGCGTTCGAGTTCATCTCGACGACCGCCCAGATTGGCGACATTCGCCTCTTCATGAGGACGCTCCCCGGCGTGTTGTCTCGCTGAGCGCGCTAACGCGAGGTCCGCGTAGTCCAGTTCAGCACGACGTTGATCGTTCCTGCGCGCGGATCGATTTCCTTCTCCGTGACCAGAAAGCGATCGCCGACCGGAGCGTAGTTGCGGTCGCTGGACAGAATCATCTGCACGGCGGGCTTCGTTCGCGGGTTCACCGAAAAGAGCGGAACCGGCACTGCGGCTTTGAATGCCCCTGCGGTCACCGTGAACCGGACGCCCATCAGACGATTGTCAGGGCTGAGGAAATAGAGCTCACCGCCGTCCGCATGCCAGTCGGGCTCGCCGCCGCCGTCCTTGGAGACTCGTATTGGTTCCCCGCCGACAGCGAACGGCACGACGAACACCTCGGGCCGTCCGGACTGGTTCGACACGTACGCGACCCATTTGCCGTCGGGTGAGAACCTTCCGCAGCATTGATCCGCTTCACCGCCAGCGAAGATCGCTGGCGTCGCGCCCGATCGCGCGTCGATCGCCCATACATCGAGACGTGTCTTCGGATCGATGGCATTGAACAGAATCACCTTGCCATCCGGAGACCAGCTCTGCGCCGCTTTCATGCCGTCGGTATGCAGCAACCGGGAGTCGGCGCCGCCCGGTTTGGCTTCCTTGACGTAAAGATCGTACGCACCGTCGCGCAAGGACGAATACACGACGCGCAAACTATCCGGCGACCAGACTGGCGTCGTCGACGTCGTGTCAGGTGGAGTGAACGGCGTGATCGTGCCGCGTGCGCGATCGAAGATCACGTACTTGACGGTGTTCATCTGATAGTCGCGTTGAGCAAGCATGATCAGGCGTCCATCGGGAGAGGGGACGCCTTCGTCCGCCACCGCGTTCTGAAACTCCTCTCGTGTCGTGCCGCCACGGTCCTTCCATGTCAGGCGCAGGCGGCGATTGAGAGCGGGCCGCCAGGCGAGCACTCGGCCGGCCGCATCGAAGCCGACGAGCCCCGCCATGCCCTGTCCATCCGACCAGACCGGTTCGGCAACGACTTCTGGATCTCCCGACAGCGCCACCGAGACCGGGTCGAATCGCTGCGCAAACAGTGTTTCATCACGCAAGAACAACAGGCGGCCGTCGCCGTACACGCCGGGCGACATGGCTTCGAGCAGTGGCCTGTTGCTGCCGCCCGTGGCGGGCACCGCGGTGATCGTATAGCGGTTCAGATTGGCAGTCGCGACCCGGTTCATGAACAGCACGTGGCGTCCGTCCGGAAGGAATCGCGGCCAACGATGCGAAATCTCCTGCTTCGTGCGATCGAGCGTGGTCAGCTCAACCGGGCTGCCGCCGTCCGCAGGTACCCGATACAAGCCGGCGTCGGGATGCGGCGAGAACACGATGACGTTGTCGCGTCCCCACGTGCCGCCGCGCGCGTCGGAGACGTTCGCGAGGAGCCGCGGCACGCCGCCCGCGAGATCCACGCGCCACAACCGGCCCCGCGCGAAGAAGCCGACCGATCGGCCGTCAGGCGACCAGAACGGCATGACCGCGTCATCCGAACCGGGGACTGACGTCATGTCGAAGGCGTCCAGCGAGCGAACGAACAGGCGCGAGCCGGAGCCATCGAAGGTGACGAAAGCGACGGCGCGGCCGTCCGGCGAGACGGCCGGCGTCTGCTCGACTGCTGCGCCCGGTGGCGCGGCGATCGACAGCGCCAGCTTCGTCGTCTCGGCAGCCGGGCGACGAAACAACCAAGACGCGGTCAGCGCTGTCGCGGCAATGACGATCGCGCCCACCATTGCCATCACTGTCACAAACCGCAACCGGCTGCGGGCCGGCACCGCGAGAGGCGTCTCGCCGCTCCGCCCATCCATCGCAACCGCTTCGAGCGCGAATGCGAGGTCGCGGGCGGACTGGAATCGATGGCGCGCGTCCTTCTCCAGGCACCGCCGTATCAACGAGCTCATCGCGGTCGGAATTCCACCCGGAGCGCTCGACGGATCCGGAGGATCCTGGCTCAGGATGGCGTTCATCGTGTCGGCCGAGGTCGCGCCGTGGAAGGCCCGCCTGCCCGTGAGCATTTCATAGGCGATCGCGCCGAACGCGAAGACGTCGGCGCGGTGATCGGTCGGGAGTCCGCGCACCTGCTCCGGGGCCATATAGCCAACCGTGCCGAGCAGCAGTCCTGGCGTCGTTTGCGGCGAGGTGACGGTCGCAACGCTGCCGCCGCTCGCGAGTCCCGGCAATGGCGACAGCTTCGCCAGCCCGAAGTCCAGGATCTTCACCGTGCCGTCGTCGGTAACGAAGATGTTCTCCGGCTTCAAATCACGATGGAAGATGCCGCGCTCGTGCGCTGCCGCGAGGCCATTCAGGATCCCAAGACCCATCTCTACGATCTTGCGCGGGGAGATCGGTCCTTCCTGGATTCGCTCGCGCAGCGTCGCGCCGGTCAGGAGCTCGGAGACGACGTAGGCAGTGCCGCGATCGGTGCCGACGTCGTAGAGGGCGACGATGTTGGGATGATTGAGCGCGGCGGTCGCGCGGGCTTCCTGCTCGAAGCGCGCGATGCGATCGCTGTCCGTGGCCACGTGCTCGGGGAGGACCTTGATCGCGACCTCTCGATGGAGGCGGCTGTCGTGCGCGCGATAGACCTCGCCCATGCCGCCAACGCCCAGGACGGTCGAAATCTGGTACGGACCGAGCTTTGTCCCGGGTGGGATGGGCATGTGGGCGCAATTCTAATCGCAGGTGTGCGCGATGGCCTACTTGGCGTTCTTCATGGTTGTGGGAGTGCCAAAGTCGGTCGCGAGTTCTGGGTAACCAGGATTCCGCGTATCCGTTCGCGCCAGGGCCGATTGGCCAGCTGCGGATCCCATGATCGAGGCCCGTGAGCCAACCGTTTCAGGGGATCGCGCAGAATCTCTTGGGAATCCGTCAGAAAGAGCCAGACGAGGCGCATCAGGAGCAGCATGGTGCAGACGGCGCCGACTTGACTATTTGGCGTCGAGATCTAGGATCCAAGGGTCATGCAGAATCTCTTGATCGATCTCGACCGTGAAATCGCGTCCACGCGCCGGCTACTGCAGCGCTATCCTCTCGGCAAGGGCGAGTGGCAGCCGCACGACAAGTCGCGGACGCTGTCCGCGCTCGCCACTCACGTCGCCAGCATTCCCAACCACGGCGCGAACATTCTCACGACCGCGGAAATGGACGTCGCCATCCGCCAGCTCCAGCCGCCGAAGGACTCGGCCCCGGAGCTCCTTGAGGTCTTTGACACCGGGGTCACCCGTTTGAAGTCGGCGATCGCAGACATCGACGCCGCGAAACTGAGCGAGAACTGGACCATGCGCATGGGCCCGCGCGTGCTCGTGTCGGAGCCGCGCGCAATGCTGATGCGACTCATGGTGATCAATCACCTCGTGCATCACCGGGCGCAGCTCGGGGTTTATCTGCGTCTCCTGAACGTGCCGATTCCGGGCATGTACGGGCCGTCGGCCGACGAACCGGTCTGACGCGCGCGGGCCATCGACAGTTGGGGTGTTTTCACTGTCGAACTCTCAGTGCACTTCCCTCAATCGTTGATGGCAGTAGACTGACTCGGGTGAACTTTGTTTATTCCCATCAAGGACTGATGGGACTCACGAACCGATCGATGAAAAGCCGTCGTTCCACCCGCACGGTCAGTTCTGCCACCAGGATGACGACGTGAGTCAGTGGCTGTTAGATAACCTTCAAATGCGCGCGCGCCCTGTCATCGCGCCCCTCATTGTCCCCGGCTTCGCGGTCCCCGGCTTCGCGGTCCCCGGCTTCGCGGTCCTCGGCTTCGCGGTCCTCGGCCTCGCGAGCGGGTGCGGCGGCAGCTCGCCCACGGCGCCCTCGACGGTCACGCCGCCGACCGGCGCCAGCCCAGCGACCACCCAAGGCATCGTCGGGGCCACGCTGACCCAGGCCACGGGCATGCTGGTCAGCGCGGCACCAGGCGGACTGTCGAGAGTGATGATCCAGGCGTGTCCGGGCGGCGGGTCGATGACGATGACCTTCAGCGTCACGACGCCGACCGGCCCCTCCGGCACGCTGACCACGTCGTCGCGCATTGAGTTCAGCGATTGCCGATCGCAGACCGTCACGATCAACGGCGACCCGTATCTCATGATGACGGGCGAACACGTGTTCGGTCCCGTCGCGGACGGCGTGTCGTCGAGCATGACGACGACCATGCGCATGACGGGCGGCTTGCGGTTCGACGCTGGTGGAACGCAGGGGCGCGCGCAGTACGACTGCACGCACGTCATGTCCATGCAGATCGGCAGCAACGGGACCACGACGCTGCCGTCCGTCACATCGAGCGGGACCATCACGTGGGAACAGCCGCTCGGTACCGTGATGGTGCGGCCATGCGGGCCTTAGGTTAGGCCTCGCCCGGGGAGCTCGCTCAGGGTCGACCCGCCGACGGTCGACCCCGAACGTCGAATCAGGCGCGGTCGAATCGATCGAGATTCATGACCTTGTCCCAGGCGGCCACGAAGTCGCGCACGAGCTTCTCCTTGGCGTCGTCGCACGCGTAGACCTCCGCGAGCGCGCGCAGCTCGGAGTTCGAGCCGAACAGAAGATCCACGCGCGTGCCGGTCCACCTGCTCTTGCCGGTCGCGGCGTCAGCACCCGCGAAGGCATGCGAGCCTGGATCGAGCGGCGTCCACGTCGTGCCCATGTCGAGCAGATTCACGAAGAAGTCGTTCGTCAGTGAGCCAGGCGTCTTGGTGAAGACGCCATACGCCGACTTGTCCCAGTTCGCGCCGAGGACGCGCAGGCCGCCGACGAGGACCGTCATCTCCGGCGCACTCAAGTTCAACAGGTTGGCCTTGTCGATGAGCAGGTACTCTTCCGGCAGGCGATTGCCCCTGGCGTAGTAGTTGCGGAACGCGTCGGCAGACGGCTCGATCGCCGCGAACGACTCGACGTCGGTCTGCTCCTGCGACGCGTCCGTGCGGCCCGGGCGGAACGGCACTTCGACCGAATAGCCGGCGGCCTTCGCCGCCTGCTCGACGCCCGCGTTGCCTGCGAGCACGATCAGATCGGCGAGCGAGACCTTCTTCTTCTCCTCCTTCTTCTCCTCCTCGCCGCCGCGCGCGGCCGCATCGAAGGATGCCTTGATCCGCTCGAGGGCGGCGAGCACCTTCGCGAGCTCGGGCGGGTTGTTGACGTCCCAGTTCTTCTGCGGCTCGAGGCGGATGCGGGCGCCGTTGACGCCGCCGCGCTTGTCGCTGCCGCGGAAGGAAGACGCGGCCGCCCATGCAGTGGACACCAGCTGCGAGGTCGTCAAACCCGAGGCGAGGATCTGCGCCTTGAGCGCGGCCGCGTCCGCCGCGTCGACGAGCGGGTGGTCGACCGCCGGCACCGGATCCTGCCAGATCAGCACCTCGCTCGGAACCTCGGGGCCAAGGTAGCGGACGATCGGGCCCATGTCGCGGTGGGTCAACTTGAACCACGCGCGGGCGAAGGCATCCGCGAACGCGTCCGGGTTCTCGTAGAAGCGCCGCGCGATCTTCTCGTAGACCGGGTCGGCGCGCAGCGCGAGGTC
The DNA here is from genome assembly GCA_963776315.1 of uncultured Acidobacteriota bacterium. Classification (GTDB taxonomy): domain Bacteria; phylum Acidobacteriota; class Vicinamibacteria; order Vicinamibacterales; family 2-12-FULL-66-21; genus DATBJJ01. The sequence continues at coordinate 160,121 of CAVZMJ010000009.1, read as the reverse complement.
CGTCGTCAGCATCGTCGGCGCGATCTTCTTGGACGGATCGTGGGCGTGCGGGACGGTGCCTGCACCGGCGCCGCTTTTCGGCGTCCATTGGTGCGCTCCGGCCGGGCTCTTGGTCAGCTCCCACTCGTAGCCGAACAGGCTCTCGAAGAAGCCGTTGCCCCACCTGGTCGGCGTCGTGGTCCATGTGACCTCGAGACCGCTGGAGATCGTGTCGGCGCCCTTGCCGCTGCCGTACTTGCTCTTCCAGCCGAAGCCCTGTGCCTCGAGCGGCGCGGCCTCGGGCTCGGGGCCGACGTTATCGGCCGGACCCGCGCCGTGTGTCTTGCCGAAGGTGTGGCCGCCGGCGATCAATGCGACGGTTTCCTCGTCGTTCATCGCCATGCGGCGGAACGTCTCGCGGATGTCGCGCGCCGCGCGGAGCGGGTCCGGATTGCCGTTCGGACCTTCTGGGTTGACGTAGATGAGGCCCATCTGCACCGCGGCGAGCGGATTCTCGAGATCGCGATCGCCGGAGTAGCGCTTGTCGTCGAGCCATGTGGTCTCCGGCCCCCAGTAGACGTCCTCATCCGGCTCCCAGACGTCGACGCGGCCACCGCCGAAGCCGAAGGTCTTGAAGCCCATCGACTCGAGCGCAACGTTGCCCGCGAGGATCATCAGATCGGCCCACGAGATCTTCCTGCCGTACTGCTTCTTGACCGGCCAGAGCAGACGTCGGGCTTTGTCGAGGTTGACGTTGTCCGGCCAGCTGTTGAGGGGTGCGAAGCGCTGCTGCCCCGCACCACCGCCGCCCCGGCCGTCGCTGATTCGGTAAGTGCCGGCGCTGTGCCACGCCATGCGGATGATGAGCGGACCGTAGTGGCCGAAGTCGGCTGGCCACCAGTCCTGCGAGGTCGTCAGCGCCTTCTCGATGTCTTTCTTGACGGCGGGAAGGTCGAGGCTCTTGAACTCCGCGGCGTAGTCGAAATCCTCGCCCATGGGGTTCGCCACGGCCGGGTTCTTGGCCAGGATCTTCATGTTGAGGTGGTTCGGCCACCACATTCGATTGGCAGAGCCGCTGGTCGGGTGTGGAGCCGTGACAGGAGATACCGGGCAGCCAGTTGGATCGTTGGACATGGGAATCCTTCCGCGATGCGATGGAACGTGTCAGGACTTGTGGGTTGCAGAACAGCTGGGGCACAGCCCCCAGTACGTGACCTCGGCCACGTCGATCTCGTAGCCCTTGTCGTCGGACGCCGTGAGGCATGGGGTAGAGCCGACGGCGCATTCGACGTCTACCATGCGGCCGCAGACTCGACAGACCAGGTGGTGATGGTTGTCGCCGACGCGATCCTCGTAGCGAGCAGGCGACCCGGCTGGCTGAATGCGCCGGATGAGCCCCTGGGAGACCAGGAGTCCGAGGGCGTCGTAGACAGATTGGAGCGAGATGGCGCCGATCTCGGCCCGAACCGCCTCGGCCACGGCGTCGGCCGTGACGTGGGGATTGGCGGAGACGGCCCGCAGGACAGCCAACCGCTGGGCTGTCACCTGGATACCGTGCTGTTTCAGAAGGGCGACTTCGTCAGTAGCCACGAGGACAGGATAGATCAATTTTTAGAGTCATTCCAACATTTGATTAAGGGTGCCAGACGCTGGCGAGCCTGGCTAGGCGCAGATCGTCGTAGCGCACGGCGACGATTTCGAGGCGTTCGGGGTCCACGCGGCGCGCGTAGCGTCACTGTGTCTCGTGTCTCCGACCGTTGCCGTCAGCAGGGCCCTCCCCAGCGGAGAGCGCCAGGACACGCGTGCGTCTCCTGAATCGAGTTCGTCCACGCCCACGATGGTGACCTCGCGCTCGTCGCCGCTCTCTGGGAGGATCGTGACGGTCGCGCCGAAATGCACCCGCTGGTGTGTCTTGCCCGCGTTGTCCACCACCACGGCCCGATCGAGACTCTTCGACAGAAAGCGAATACGTTTGTCGACCACGACGCGGCTCGCCGGCACTTTGACGCCGGCCGCCTTGTCCACGCGCGCTGCCATCAGACGCGGGCCGCGGCGATAGTAGATCTCGTTGCCGTCAGGACCCCAGGACGGATCTGTGCCCTCGGCGATCAACCAGGGTGTGCCCGCTTCACGATACGGTGTCGCATACACCTCGAACGTGTTTGAATTCAGCACGTAGTACGCCAGCCATTTGAGATCGCGATGAACGATGCCCTTGTGGTGCGCTGCATCGAGCGCGTCGGCGATCTGTCCCGCCACGCCCAGCGACTCGTCCAGTGCAAGCGGGCCCCGCCTCAGCCGATCGGCCAGCGTTTCTCCGTCCACCAGCTCCATGACGATTGCGGTGACGGCCGCACGATTCGTTTGCGCCGACGCGCTCTCCTCGAGTCCATAGATCGCGGCAATGTTGGGATGGTTCAGCGATGCAAGGGCTCGGGCCTCACGTTCGAAGCGCGTGCGCCATGCCAGGTCGGACGCTTCGGCGTCCGGTAGCACCTTCAGCGCGACGTCGCGCGCAAGTCTCGTATCGCGGGCGCGATACACCTCTCCCATGCCGCCGCGGCCAAGGATCGAAAGCACCTCGAAAACGCCGAGTCGTGAGCCTGGCGACAAGGACATGAAGGTGTGCGCCCCAGTGCAGGATTGTAGCCTGTGGTGAAAGAACGTCGACGAGAATGGGCTACACTGTGCGCCTCAGGCGGCCCTAGCGATGCCGAAGCCTCGCATCTTCATCAGTCACAGCACGTCGGGCAAGCCCGCCGACTACGCGCAGGAGAAGTTCCCGAGCGACGCCGAGCGCCGCGAGGCACTCGAAGCCCGTGAGCACCTGGCGAAGGAGGTCTGCGACGGTCTCGCCACGAGGCTCGCCGCGGGCGGCACGTTTGCGGTGCTGCTCGATCGCCAGGGCATCAAACCTGGCGACGCGTGGTACGCCAAGCTCAACGTCTGGGTGAGCGGCTGCGACGCTGCCGTGATTCTCCTTACACAGCGGGCACTCGAATCCGACTACGTCAAGTACGAGGTGAGCGTGCTCGCAAACCGCTATCAGAAGACCGGGAAGGCGTTTCCTCTCCTGCCTGTCCATCTGCCGCCGGTCGACGAGAAGGCGATTGATGCCACCGCGCTCAGGGCGACGCGGGTGACGGATGTGCAGGCCATCAAAGTGCCTCACGGCAAGGGCGCCGAGGCCATCGTCGACGCAATCGAGGCCCAACTCGCCGCGGTGGTGCACGGCGAGACTCCCCTCGACGTTCAGATCGGTATCGTCGCGGACATCCTCAGGAGCGTGCCGCCGAACATCATCGGTCAAGAAGTGAAGGCACTCGCGATGGATCTCGGCGACTGGGACTTCGCCGACGATGGACCCCGTCGGCGGTTGGCGGCGAAGCTGATGGGGGCGGGGCTCGACGCGGGCGTGGCCGTGCTGGAGCGCCTCGACCACTGGCTCTCGAAGCAGGGCGCGGACGACCTGCTCGAGATCATCAACCGCGTGGGGTCCGGCTGGGTTCCGCCCCGGGCAGTCAGCGATCTGAGGGACGCGTCGCTCGCCCAAAAGAGCGTCGCCGCGACGCTGTCCAATCCGCTAGCGGCGGACATGTACCTGTGGCAGGCGCACCCGACGTTCAAGACGTACCCGGGCCCACCCGTTGCGCAGGTGGCGGCGATCACCGGCGCGCAGCGCCGCCCGGAGTTCCTTGCGTCGCTCGAGGCGCAGATCGCGCGTCAGCTCGTCACCGTCAGCGCGCTCAAGGCGCGCACGCCGGAGGAAGCCTTGACCATGCTCGCGCTCCGCGTCAAGAGAGGAGCCAATCCCATCTTCGTGCTGCTGCCGAAGGAGGGACTGGACGGCCCGACGCTCGGTGCGCTGCAGGCAAAGAAGGAATTCAAGGGGCTGGTGTTCTTCGTCCTGTGCGGCCCACGCCAGCCGGGGTCGGCCTTTCTCAATCGAGGCGGTCTCACGTTTCTCGAACCCGCCCTCGAGAAGGGCGCCGAGGAGCGCTACTGTCTGAGCTACACGGAAAGCCGCCTCGCGCTGGGAAGAGCCGACACGGGCGCCGCCGGTTCCAAGAAGGACCAGACATGAAAGACACCTCGACGCTCGCGTACGAGCCGAAGCTGTTCAACCCGAAGGGCCGCGTGCACCGCCCGGCTGCGGCGTCGAGCCGAGCCGACGCCGCGGATCAGCGTGTCGCGCCAGTGTATGTCTACGACGATGACTTGGTGCTGGCGATCAACGTGGCGCTCGCGTCGCGTCGTCCGCTGCTGGTGCGAGGCCCATCCGGCTGCGGCAAGTCGTCGCTCGCCCGGAACGTCGCGGACGTGCTTCGCTGGCGGTACTACGAGCAGGTGATCACGTCGCGCACGGAAGCGCGTGAGCTGCTCTGGCAGCTCGACCTGCTCCGCCGGCTGCACGACGCCCAGAAGGGCGAGGGGTTGGACGAGAGCTTCGCGCCGTACATCAAGCCGGGCATCCTGTGGTGGGCGTTCGATCCTGGCTCTGCCACGTGGCGCGGACAGAAACCCGATGCGCAAGGCATCACGCCGCTGACCGATCCCTGGCGCCACAGGCCCAACGAGCGCGCGGTCGTGCTGCTCGACGAGATCGACAAGGCCGACCCGGAGGTGCCGAACAACCTGCTGGTGCCGCTCGGATCGCTCTACTTCGAGGTGGATGAGATCAACAACACGCCTGTCAGGGCGGGTGCGAAGCACGCGCCGCTGGTGATCATTACCACGAACGACGAGAGGGAGCTGCCGAAGGCATTCCTTCGACGCTGCGTGGAAATCAAGATCGGCTGGCCCACACGTGCGCGCCTGATCGACATCGCAGCGGCGCACTTCCCGAAAATGTCACGCAAAGACATCAAGGACACGCTCACGGCGCTCACCGGCGCTGCAAGTGAAGAGGAAGACAAGCCGGTCGAGGTGAGCCCCGCCGAATTCAACGACACGATCCAGGCGATTTCCGACCTTGGCATACGCCCGAAGAGTCATCCCGAGGCGTGGGAATCTCTGGTGAAAATGACGATCTGGAAGCACGGCCGGGAGCCGATCGGCTCATGACCCACTCTGGTGCGGGCGATCTGCTCCGCGTGTTCAACGCTCTCGACCCGCGAGACCACCGGACGCGTGCCGCGATCGCGCGGCTTCTCGACGTCGACTGGTCGGCGGAGCCGTTCGACGAACCCACGGTGCCACCGCCAGAGGCGGAGCGCGGCGCCGCGACACGCGACCACGTCGCAGTTGATGCGACGGTCTCGGGTCCGGCGGGTCCGACTACGAGCAGCATTCCCGGCCCCGAGTACACGATCCACGAACAGGCGGCCGCCGCGGTCATCCGCCGCGTGAGGGGACCCGTGTCCGCTCCACCAGCATGGCTGCGAAGCGCCGCACAGTTTACGGAGAGCGCGCTCGGCCTGCCTGCGCCTCAACCGGCGGCACCGCTGCCCGACCTCTTCGTGCCCGACTGGACCCGCGCAATCCTGTCGGCGCTGCTCGCAACCGCCCGGCGCGACGGCGAGGTCGACCTGCCGGTCCTCATCGATCGTGTCGTGAAAGGCGAGGCGCTGACGGGCGTGCCTCGGCGCGCGCGTCCCACGCTGGCGAGCGGCGTCCAGATCCTCGTGGATCGCAGCGAGGTAATGTCGCCCTTTCATGGCGACGTCTCCCGCCTTGTCCGGCAGATCGCCTCGTTGACTGGCGCGGACGGCGTCGACGAAGTGCTGTTCGACGGCTGCCCTACGCGTGGCGCTGCGCGGCCTGGCGAGGAAGATTGGCGTCAGTACTCGCAGCACGGCGCGGCGATTGGCGACGACGATCGTCCCCTGATCCCGCCGCCGGGCACGCGAATTCTCTGCCTGACGGATCTCGGCATCGGGCAGCCGGCCGGTGCCGCAGCCCCGGCTTCCCCGACCGAGTGGCTGCAGTTCGCCGAGCATGCGCGCCAGGCGCGATGCCCGGTGGTGTGCCTGGTTCCCTACGATCCCATCAGATGGCCGCCGGCCCTCGCGCGCCGGCTGACCATCGTCCAATGGGATCGTGCGAGCACGCCCGCGAGCATCGCGCGCGCCGTACGGAGACGAGCGTGGAGGCGCGAGCGCGCGTGAGCACGAGCGTTGCCGCGCGGGCGCTCGAGCTGCTCGGCAGCCGGTCCCCTCGTGCGCGGGCGCTTGCACGCGTCGCGTCGCTCGCGACCCAGGTCGAGCCGGCGCTGCTGCGGCGGCTGCGGCTCCGGTTCGTGCCAGACGCGGACGCTGGTGTAGAGGCGGACCTGTCGCTCAGCGGCGTCGTACGGTTTCGCAGCCTCGATGGTCTCGTGTTCGACGGCGACGTCGCCAACACCCTGCGGGCCGAGCTCGCCCAGGACGCCGTCCGGCTCGATGAGGCCTGGGACGAGACCGGACGCGCGCATCGCCACCTACCGCTCGCGATCAGACTCGAGGAAGAGCTCGCGTATCGGCTGCTCCGTGGTGATGACGCCTCGCGCGAGCGCATCCGTGTGCTGCTTCGCGCGGCCGTGACGGCGCTCGTGGCCGGCGACGACGGCCTCGCGCATTGGGCCGCGCGAGCCCTGCCCCGGTTCCCGGCCAGCCTGCTGAGCACGTTCGAGGAGGCGCGGATGCTCCACGCCGGCGCGCTCACGCGGCTCGACACGCCACTGGACGATGCGATACCCGGCGAGACGCCCCTGCCGTCGTGGCTCGGATGGATCGCTCCGCCCTCGACTGGACGCATCCGCACGCACCTGCGCCTATCGGCCGCCTTTCCCGGCGCGACCCCCGGCGCACTCGACCGCCGACTGGAAATGGGTACGCCCGACGCGATCGCCGCGGGCACGCCGCTCGACCTCCCGCCCACCGATCCGCTCGTGGTCGATGTGATGGCCGCGGATGAGGGCCCGCCTTCGGCGCACGGTCGATCCGCCGACCGGGTGGTCGCCACGTTGCGCTTTTCCACGGAGCTGCAGGACTCGGTCAGTGCCGTCGTCCCCGACGGTCCGCTCCGCCTCAGGACTCTGCTCGGCGAGGAACACCGGCTCGAGCCGGTCGAGGCGATCTCGATGCGCGCCGCACGGGACATCATCGATTTCAGCGGAGAGCGGGAGCGGCACAGGCCCTTCTTTGGAGAGAAGCTGGTCGCGGAGCTCACCAGCGCAATCGACGCCGCGCTGGACAAGGCCGTCCCCGACCGAGGCGCCTGGCTCGTCGTGACCGGACGACCTGGAAGCGGCAGGAGTGCGCTGCTGGCCGCGACCCTCGATGCCTTCGAACGCCGGCAGACTGCTGTCGCGCAGCACTTCTTCCGTTCCGACGTGCCCTCCTGGGGCAATCCCGCACGAGCCGCGCTCTCTCTGTCTGCGCAGATCGAAGCGCGCTTTCCCTTCGCGGCCGCCGACAGGTCGGCGGCCGCCGTTCCGGCGCGCTGGCTCGACGCCCAGCTGACGCGATTTGCGCAGCACACCTCGAGCGACAGACTGGTGATCGTCCTGGATGCGCTCGACGAGGCACGGACGGGAAGACAGCTGGTTACCGACTTCCTGCCCATGCACCTGCCGCCGCGCGTGATCGTGGTGTCGTCGGTCGGAACCGGTTATCGCGGGACACTACCGTCGGGCGAGGTCTCCACGTTCGCAGTCGATGACGCCGATCCAGCGCAGGAGGCGTCGATCCGTGAGTACCTGGCGTTCCACGGAATCCACCGGCAGGAGGCAGCCGAGTTGTGCGACGGGAACTGGACGTTCGCAGCCATGCTGGCCGACCTTCTCCGCGCGTTTCCCGAGGCGCCGATTGGCGACATCGGGCGCGGGAACGTCGTCAACCTGGCCGGCCGCCTGCTTGCGCATCTCGGCAGGGCCCCCGGTGTCATGGCCGCCGTCGTCGCCGTCGCGCGTGAGCCGGTCCCGAGGGACCTGGTCGACCGCTGTGTGGGGACGTCGACGCCAGACGACCTCGTTTTGATCAAGGAAGAGCCCCCCACCGGATCCGGCCGTCGCAACCGTGCGTGGTACGAGATCCCTTCAGCCGAGCCCCTGTTGCTGACCATTCGACAGCCAGGGGTCGATCACGAGGCGTTCACTATCCGGACGCAGGAAGTCCGCGATGTCGCGCTGAACTCGATCGATCTCCTTCGGACGCATCGTTTGATCGCGACATCGATGACGGGTTCTGACGTCACACCTGCCCCGTTCGTCCGCCGACACCTGCTCTTTCATGCGGCCAAATCCGCAGACCGCCGTCTCGTCCGGCAGCTCACGCGCGATGTGTCGGACCTGGCGCGGAGGGTTCGCGAGGATGGTATCCATTCGCTGATCGAAGACCTTCTCATCTGCGAGAGAGAGATGCCAGGTGTCCTCGACTTGACAGCCGGAGATGTAACCTCTCTGGAGCCGTCGACTGACGGTGAACCTGGCGGGAGCGGCCGGTCCGACGCGCGCGGCGCCAGAACGCGGGGCCACACGTTGCGCGGGAAGCGATCGGGGCCGAAGCGCTCGTCGAGGAAGAGGAAACGCTGAGACGTCATGCCAATACTGATGCTCCCACTGGAGCAAACGTCGGGAGTTGTCCGCCTGGGTGGCTTACCGCCCCGCACGCCTCGAGTCACGCTCGTCACGTTGCTCGAGCAGGAGGCCTCGCGCCTCGCAGCCGAACCAGACGCGCTGCCGAGCGCACTCTACAGCCGGCTCGCCCTGAATGGCTGGGACGCGGAGCGCATCGCGTCCGCGTTGAAGTTCGGGACGACGCCCTGGCTGCGCTTCGCGACGGGGATTCCTCCGCCAGGTCGCCACGTCGCAACCGCCACCGGCCGGCACCGAAGCCGCATCCTCGGCGCCATCATGATCGCGGGCGAACGGTTCTGTTCGTGGTCCGACGACGGCCAGGTGAACTGCTGGGAGTTGTCGTCTGGACAGATGGCATGGTGGCTCGGCACGCATGCCGAGCTTGCGGCAGCCACTGTCACGCCCGACCATACCTTCCTGCTGACCGCGTCGGGAGATGGCCAGGTGGCGGCCTGGGACCTTCGCGCGAGCGCGACGCTGCTCTGGGAAGCGCCGGCGACAGGCGCCAGGGTCACGCGGCTCGTGGCCGACACGAGCGCGCCGCGCGCGTTTGCCGCGTTCGCGGACGGCTCCGTGTGCACCTTCGAGGTGCTGACGGGCCGGATGTCGCAGATCGCAGAACCGGGCCCGCCAGTCCGCCACGTGGCGCAGGTCGCCGCCGGGACCATCGTGACCGGCGGAGACGCTGGCGATTTGATCTGGTATGACGCCTCTTCCGGTCAACGACACCGGGAGCCGGCGGCGCATGCCGCGCCGATTGTCAGCCTCGAGGTCGACGGCGATCGACTGACTTCGGCGAGCGAGGACGGGGGGATCCGCTGGTGGCGCGCCAGCGATGGCCAATCGCTCGGCCAGCATCAGGGTGCGTTCGGGCTGCACGGAGCGAGATGGATTGGCGGGTTGCACGACTGCCTTGTCCTGTGGGGCCGCGACGGGACCGTGTCCACGGTCCGTGGCACGAAAGAAAACGTGGTGACCGTTCACCGCGGCGAGGTCACCGATGTTCGGGTCGTCCAGCCTCGCGATCGACGATCGAACCGCGTGCGACGGGGTAAGCCGCTCGTCGTTTCCTGCTCAGCTGACGGGACGGTCGAGATCCGGCAGTACGACTCGATGGCGGTGTTCGACACGCTCGACGTTCACGACGCCCCCGTGCTGGGGTGCACCGAATCACCGCTGACCGGCGAGATTATCGCGTGGGATGACGAGGGCCGTCTCGCGGGGTGGGTCCCCGGAGGCAGCCGCAGGCCACGCTTATTCGGTGAAGCCACCGAACGTCCCGACGTCCGGTTGCATTTCTCCGTCAGTCCGCGGTCGCTCGTGGTCAGCACGGATCGTGAGCTCTCTTGCCATGACCTCGGCTCGTCTGGACTGAGCCGCCGACAAAACCTCGTCGTGCGACGCGCACGCTGGCCGCGAACGCTGATCGTCGACGAGCACCTCGGCCTGGTGGACGAGCGGTCCGTCGAGACGAAGATGCGGGAGCGCGCCACGAGGCAGCGGCTTCCGTGGAAGGTGTTGTCGCCCGACAGTGTTCGCGCGTTCGAACGCTTCGCGTCCGCGCTCGACCTGAAGGGAGTGGACGGAGTGGCCATCGGTCTGGATCGCAAGCGTCGCTGGGTCGCTGTGACGTGGACGCGTGAGGGCCTGATCTCCATGCGCACCGAAGGGGACAAGCGCTTCAGGGGCCTCGCCGGTCACCGGTCGCGGATAAGCGACGCCGCCTGGGTGACGTCCGACCGACTCGCGACGGCGTCGTGGGATGGAACGCTTCGCTGGCTCAGCATCGATCGCCAGACCGAGTGGGTGCTCGAGGGTCACGTCGGCCGGGTGCTCGGATGCACTGCGCTCGACCACGAGACGCTCCTGTCGTGGGGCGACGACCACACGATCAGAGCATGGCAACCGGAGGGGCGTAGGCCACTTGCTGCGACGCTCGAGCTGAATGACCGGCCGACTGCCGTTGCCGTCCTGGCGGACGAGCGGCTCGTTGTCGGGACGCGCCGAGGGCATCTCGTCGTCGTCAATCGGACCCTCTCCGCCCATTCGAATCCTGTGAAGGCGCACGTGCGCGGCGTCGTCGGCCTGGCGCCCATCACCATCCACTCCGACGCTGTGGGCGTGGTGTCGTGCGGCGGCGACGGACGCGTTCGCGTGTGGCGAATCGGATCGGACCACGTGCCCGTGCACGAGGACGTTGCGGTCGGCGAGGCGCCGTTTGCCCAGGTCCTTCCCCTGGGCAAGCGCGCGAACGCCGTGGCCCTGCTAGACGAGGTCGGTGCGGTGTGGGTCTACGACGCCGGGCCGCCGCCGTGGCTAGAGAATCCGAGAGAAGTCGCGCTTCGGGCGAAGGGGAGATGACGGTCTGTCTTCGGCTTTTGCTCCGACGATGCTGGACTGTCATGAACGGCTGCCATGCACCGTCGGCCCGGTTCGGCGGGGAGGTGGCCTTCGTCGACGTTGGCGGCAAGAGCGACGCCGAAATTGACCTTGCGGAACTGGAAGGACGCCGACGAGGAGCCGACTCGCGGCGCGTCAGTTCTGCCACACCGCGAATCCCTCTGCCCGTAACCATGCGGCGAGCTTCGGTTCCATGCAGGCAGCAGTCCGGTACGGCAGACGCGAGAACCCCTCCACGAGATCGAGCCTCCGCCTGACTCCGTAGCGGCGGACGAACCGTCCCGACTGCGTTCCCATCTGGTGACGCTCGAACCGCTCGTTGGGCGTGAGCCCAGTCACCCGATGTACAAGCATCCGCCCGCCGCGCCGCCAGGATTGCGCTCGCGGAAGGCGCGGTTCTTCCAGACCGCCTGCGAAGTCCGTCCCTGGCTGATCACTTCTTCGGGTTGTCCAGCCGGCCAGCACTTTCGGCGTGCCCGAGGTGTGCGCAGTCTTTCTGCTCTTCTGCAGTAATCGGGGTTGGCGTTTCACCCGCGGGCACCGAATTGCAGCGCATCGTATCCTCGAATCCTGGTGCCGAGAAGACGAACGTCAGGGCTATCGGTTCCGTGCCGATGTTCTTGCCGCTGATCCAGGTATTCGCCGGGATGAACACCATTGCTCCGGCATGGAGATCGCGCTCCTGCTCGCCGAGCCAGACGTGGGCCGTTCCGCTCTGGATGAGCAGGATTTCATCCTGAAGCAGGTGTCTGTGCTTGGGTAATGTCGCTCCCGGAGCCAGCAGTTCCGTCCCCGCCACGAGATGTTGCGAGCCGTTATTCTTCGGGCTTACCTTCAGCATGAATTGAGAGGAGGCGGGGGAACTGCCGTCAGTATGAATGCGGCGAGTTCTCAGCTCCCCTTCGTCTTTCTCCAGCAGCAGCGGCCGAACATTCGTATCTGCACCTCGAGCTCCACCGGATTGATCTGCCTGGGATACCGCCGTGCAGAGCCCGCCCGCCATTATCACTATCGCTGTAATGACGGTAGGAATTGTCATTGAATTCACACAGCACCTCAGGGGCAGTGTACTGTCCATTCCCGAAATCCAACGCGACAATCGACGTGTGAGTTCGACGGCTGGGACTGGATGTGCCAAATGCGCCCTCGTGTTCCCGAAACGGCTGTCGGCGTCCGCGTCAACGAAAGTCCCGGTCGGCCCGGACACATCGCCTCTGGTACCCTCCACTTGACTTCCAAGTAGAGCACCCGGCATGCTTCCACTTGAGAGGCCAGTGCATGGCGGACAAGCGAACGCGTCGAACTTCTGCACGGAACATTGGACCTGATCGTGCTCAGGGCCTTGGCGACGATGGGGCCGCTCCACGCCTACGCACTGGCGTCGCGCCTCGAACAGGTGGCCGAGCATCCCCTGATGCTCAACCAGGGAACGCTCTATCCCGCCCTCGTCCGGCTCGAACAGCGGGGGTGGATCAAGGGCACGTGGCGCCAGACGGAAAGCCGCCGCGAGGCGAAGTACTACACGATCACGCCGGCCGGACGTCGCGCCGTCGAGGACCAGGCCGTGCGCTGGCGCCGGCTGTCGGCGCTGGTCAACAAGCTGCTGCTCGACGAAGGATAGGAGGCGCTGCCCATGCGTCGCTTTCTCGAACGCCTGTTGAACCTGCTCCGCGTGCGGCGGCCGGACCACGATCTCGCCCGTGAGATCGACGCGCACCTGGCGCTGCTTCAGGACACCTACGAGGCCCGCGGCCTGTCGCCGGACGCCGCGCGGCGTGCCGCACGGCTGGCCATGGGAAACGTCGACCACGTCAAGGAACAGCATCGGGACGCTCGGTCCTTTCGCTGGATCGAAGACGCGTGGCAGGACGCCGCGCACGGGCTTCGCCTGCTGCGGCGCAGCCCCGTGTTCACCGCGACGGCGGCGCTGTCACTGGCGATCGGCATTGGCGCGAACACCGCGATCTTCACGGTGGCCAACGCCCTGCTCTTTCGTCCGCCCGCCGGCATCGCCGATCCATCCGAGCTCGTCGTCATCGGCACGGCTCGCGGCGATGGAGGCCTGAATCCGCTCAACTACGCGACCTATCTCGAGATCTCGCACCGCACGACCTCGCTGACGAGCGTGTTCGCGGAAGAGATGTTCCCGCACGTCATGGGCTCTGGTGCCGTCGGGGACCGCGAACGCCGAGGCGGTTCTCGGTCGGTACGTCACCGCGAACTTCTTCAGCGCGCTCGGGGCGTTTCCGTTTCGGGGGCGCGTGTTCACCGACGGCGACGAGGCGACGGCCGTCCTTGACTACGACTACTGGAGGCGACGATTCAACAGCGACGACGCGATGGTCGGCCAGATGCTGCGGATCAACGGGCGGCCCGTGACCATCGTCGGTGTCGCGGCGCCGGACTTCCAGGGCACCGGCATCCAGAAGTGCGATGTGTGGCTCGCCATCGGGTCCGGCGGCACGTCGCCCGGAAGTCGTCATGGCCGGTGGTCGCGTGCGGCCGGACGTGTCGTTCGACACGGCGGTCGCGGAACTGAGAACCGTCGGTCAGGCCATCAATCGTGACCGGGCGCGTCGGCCGATCAGGCGCGCCAGTTGAACGCGCTCCCGTTCTCACGCGCGGGCGGGAACCGGAATATCGTGCGTGGCTTCGCCGCCGCTCTGATGGTGCTGGTCTCGCTGGTCCTGGCCGTGGCCTGCGCGAACGTCGCCGGCATCATGCTGACCCGGGCGACCGCGCGCGCGAGGGAGATCGCACTCCGCGCGGCGCTCGGCGCCGGGCGAGGACGTCTCGTCCGTCAACTGCTCACCGAGACGATCGTGCTCTTTCTCTTCAGCGGTCTGCTCGGGATCGGCCTCGCGCGTGTGTTGACGCATCTGGCCATGCTGATGCTCCCGCCGCTGCCGACGTCGATCGTGGTGCCGCTGACGCTGGATTGGCGCGTGCTGCTCTTCGCGCTGTCGCTGTCAATCAGCGCGGCCGTGGTCTTCGGTGTGCTGCCGGCGCTTCAGAGGCTCGGACGTGGAGGCGGGCTCATCGCTCAAGGACGGCGTGCGGTCATCGTCCGGGCGCTCGCGCCTCCGGAGCGCCTTCGTTGTCGGCCAGATCGCGTGCAGTGTCCTGCTCGTCGTGCTCGGCGCGTCGTTCGTACGCGTCCTGCGCCATGCAGGCGCCGCCGATCCGGGTTTCGATTCGCGAGGCGTCGACATCGCGACGCTCGACTCGTCGGTGACCGGCGAGCCGAAGGCCGGGCCGGCCGCATTCTGGCGGACGGTGATCGACCGCGTCCGGCAGATGCCGGCCGTCGAGAGCGCGTCGCTCGCGCGCGTTCCGCCCGGTGGCTTCGAAGGCATCGGCCTTGGCGGCGTGGCTCCGGGTGACCAGCCAGGCACGACCGACGATGTTCTCTCCGGCCTGGAACATCGTCGACACCCGCTACTTCGCGACGCTCCGCATTCCGATCGTCGCCGGGCGCGACTTCGCGCCGACCGACACGGCTGGGGCTCCGCCGGTCGTCATCGTCAGCGAGACGCTCGCGCGACGCTTCTGGCCTGGACAGCCGGCGATCGGAAAACCTCTGAGGCTCGCGGTCTTCAACGCCCGAGACCGCGCGTGCAGAGCCGCGTGTATCGACCGTCGTTGGCGTTGCCGGCAATATCAGATCGAGCAGCCTGATCGACGGCCTCGCCGAACCGTACGTCTACCTGCCGTTGGCGCAGAGTGACGCCGTGGTGAGCGTGACATGACGACCCAGATGTCCATCGTGGCGCGGCGCCGCGGGTGACGCCAGTCTGGCCGCGGCGATGGCGACCCTTGTTCAGGACATCGATCAGCGCCTCGTCCTGGCGCGCACGGAATCACTGGCCGATGTCGATCGCGTTGGGCCTGACGCCTCAGCGCATCCTCGCGACCATCAGCGGGGTCATGGGGCTCGTGGCCCTGCTGCTGGCGTCGATGGGCATCTACGGTGTGACGGCGTACACGGTGGCGCTCAGACGTCGGGAGTTCGCCATTCGTCTCGCGCTTGGGGCTCCACGCGCGCGCGTCGTCCAGATGGTGTTCAGGCAGGGCACGTGGCTCGTGGCCGTTGGCCTGGGCATCGGCCTCGCGTTGGCGATCGGCGTCGGGCAGGTCCTTTCTGTCTTCTTCTACGGACTGCCGGCCGCTCACGTGCCAACTCTTCTCGGGACCGTGGCGCTCTTCCTCGCCATCGGCGCGACGGCGTCCGTCGTGCCGGCAGGGCAGGCCGTTCGCGAGGGCTGGCGGCGCGCGCTTCAAGAGGACTGAGCGAGCAACGGTGGGCAAGCGAATCTTGGCTGGACTCAAGGCACCATCTCGCCAACTGGTTCTGCGAGGTCGGGTTGGCCGCTGCCGCCCATGAGCGGGTTACCCGGAGCGCCGGATCGAGCGCGGAGAGCGCCATCAGAAGGAGGACCGATGACACCCCGACGTTTCCCGTTCGCGTTCGTCGCCACGGTCGTGGCCATTTTCGCCATCGCCGCCTCGCCGCCCTCGCTGCGGGCCAAGGCGCACACGATGCCGCAGGTGAAGCCCACGTCACCGGCCGCCGGCAGCAAGACGATGGCCGGCCCGGCGCAAGCCGGCGATCATCGCCTACGTGTTTCCGCGCAACGAGGTGATCATCCCGTCCGAAATCGCCGCCGACAAGCTGACCCACATCAACTACGCCTTCGCCGACGTCAAGGACGGCCGCATCGTCGAAGGGTTCGCCCGTGACGCGGAGAACTTCAAACTGCTCGCGGATCTGCGGCGCCAGCAGCCACACCTGCAGATCCTGATCTCGGTCGGCGGCTGGACCTGGTCCAACAACTTCTCCGACGCCGCGCTCACGGCAGAGAGCCGCCGCCGGTTCACCGGCAGCGCGATAGAGTTCGTGCGGCGGCACGACATCGACGGCGTCGACATCGACTGGGAGTATCCCGGCCTGCGCGGCAACAACAACGTGCATCGTCCGGAGGACAAGGAGAACTTCACCGCGATGATGACGGACCTGCGGCAGGCGCTCGATGCCGAAGGCCGCGCCCGAAACCGCCGCTACCTCCTCACCTTCGCCGCCGGCGCGTTCCCCGACTTCATCACCAAGACCGAGATGGACAAGGTCCAGGCCGTCGTCGACTTCGTCAACCTGATGACCTACGACTTCCGCACTTCGGATCCGATCGCCGGGCATCACGCGAATCTCTATCTGCATCCCGCAGATGCGAAGAAGCGCTCCGTCGACAGCGCCGTCCGCGACTTCATCGCCGCCGGCGTTCCGCCGGCCAAGGTCGTCGTCGGCGTTCCGTTCTACGGACGCGCGTGGACCGACATCAAGGGTGAAGGTACCGGTCTCTATCAGCCTGGCAGCCGTCCGACCGAACGGATCGAGACGAACTACGGACCGATGTCGACGACGCTCATCGATCGCGGCGGCTTCGTACGGATCTGGGACAGCCAGGCACAGGCCCCGTATCTGTGGAACAAGGACACGCGCACGTTCATCTCGTACGAGGATCCGGAATCGCTGCGCCTGAAGAGTGCCTATATCCGCGACAAGGGGTTGGGCGGCGCGATGTTCTGGGAGTACTACGGCGACAAGACCGGCGTGTTGCTCGACACGCTGTTCACGACCTTGCACGGTCCGGCGTTGGCCACACCGCGTCCGTCTGGCTCGAAGTAGTGAGTACGGGCCGGATGTGTTGCGCAGGCTGCTCGACGCGACCGTCGTCAGGCCCTCCACAGCGCCGATCGCCTTCTCCTGATATACATCCGTCGTGCAGACCATCGAACCAGCTCCGCGCGAGCAGGGATTGCGGCGCCAGCTCACGGCCGGTCAGATGACCATGGTCGCCGTCGGCGGCTCGATCGGCACGGGGCTGCTGCTCGGATCTGCGGCGGCGATCGAATTCGCCGGACCGGCGGTCATTCTCACCTTCGGACTCGCCGCGTTCATCACGTGGACCGTCACGCTCGCCCTCGGCGAGCTCGCGAGCCGCCATCCGGCCGCTGGAGCGTTCCGACTCTACGGCGAACTCTATCTGAGCGAGTGGGCAGGGTTTCTCTCAGGCGCCGGATACTGGGCCGCGATCGCCATATCGATCGGTGCCGAGATGGTCGCCTCCGCCACCTACATGGCGTTCTGGTTTCCGACGGTCCCGGCCTTTGCGTGGGTCGCGCTTGCCTCGCTCCTGCTGTTCGGAGTCAACGTTCTCAGCGTTCGCGACTACGGCCGCTTCGAGTACTGGTTCGCGATGATCAAAGTCGCCGTCATCGCCGCCTTCATCGTTCTCGGCGCCGCGCTGATGCTGAGCGGCAGCACGAGGCCGCAGTACACAGCGCAGGGCGGTCTCTTTCCGAACGGCGGGCTGGCGACGCTGCTCGCGTTACCGTTTGCGCTCTACACCTTCGCGGGTGTCGAGTTCGTCGCGGTCACGAGCGGCGAGTCGCGATCCACACAGGAGATCGCGCGTGCGACGAGGATGACGTTCGCGACGCTCACGATGGTGTACCTCGGGGCGATCGTCGTCCTCACCGGCGTGATGCCGTGGAACCATGCCGGCGTGGGCGAGTCGCCGTTTGTCACGGTGTTCCGGACGGTGCGGATTCCCGGCGCCAGCCACGTTATGAACTTCGTCGTTCTGACCGCTGCCCTCTCGGGCGCGAACGCGGCGCTCTACGCCGCCTCGCGCACGCTCTTTTCGCTTGCGCGCAACGGCTGGGCGCCCGCGGCGCTCGGCAGACTCAATCGTTCCGGATCGCCGATGCTTGCCGTGATCACCTCCTCGTTCGCCATCGTCGTCGCTCTCGTCCTGGAGCGGTGGGCGCCGCAGGAAGCGTTTGTCTCGATCCTGAACGCAGCGCTGTTTGGCCTGCTGCTTTCCTGGCTGGTCTCGCTCGCGTCTCACGCGCAGTTCCGCCGCACGGTGAGCGCAAGCGAACTGGCCTCGCTGCCGATGCGGTCGCCGCTCGGCTCGACGGGATCAGCGATCGGCTTCGTCCTGATCATTCTGGCGATCTTGAAGACGTGGTGGGACTCGCCCTTCGCCTTCGTGAGCGGGGTCGTATATCTCCTCATCCTCAACGCCGCGTACCTGCTGCTGAGGGAATCACACCGCCAACGCACGGTGGCGCCCTGAGCGAGGACTTGTTGCGCTACCGTCCGGGCTGGACGCACAAGATCTGACCGCCCTCCTGTGACAGAAGAGTTAGAATTGGCACTCGTACATGTCCGTCTCCTACGAGAACTCTAAGATCGTCTTCCAGGGGATCAAAGACGCCGGCATCACGTCGCTCTCAGCGCTGCCCGAGACGTGGCTGGGGCTGCTGTTGCAGCACGCCGAAAGAGATCCCGACGTGAGGCTGATCCAGGTCGCGAAGGAAGAAGAGGCGATTGGCATCGCGACGGGTGCGTACTTCGCCGGCGAGCGGCACATCCTGCTGATGCAGAACCACGGGTTCCTGGCGGCGATGAACGG
This sequence comes from uncultured Acidobacteriota bacterium, assembly GCA_963776315.1. Taxonomy (GTDB): domain Bacteria; phylum Acidobacteriota; class Vicinamibacteria; order Vicinamibacterales; family 2-12-FULL-66-21; genus DATBJJ01. The sequence continues at coordinate 141,707 of CAVZMJ010000009.1, read as the reverse complement.
CATCGTCTCGCTTGCGCATGCTCTACGGAATTCCGCTGTGCATGCTGATCGCGCTCCGCGGCCACTGGGGCGAGCCGTATCCATGGCACACGCGTGGCGGCATCGTCACCGAAGGCGTGCTGCGGGCTCTGAATATCCCCTTCGAGTACGCGCGGGATCCGCATGAGGTCGGGCGGCAGATTCGCGAGGCCTACACGTTCTCGCAAAGCTCGCTGTCGCCGGTCGCGCTGCTGCTCACGCGCGACCTGATGGAGGACGCGCTGTGAAGCGCGGCCTGGTAAGAGAGGAGGCGCTGTGAAGCGCGCGGAGTGTATCGGGATGCTCTATCCGGAACTGGACGACAAGGTTGTCGTCACGATCATGGGCGCGTGTGCGCAGGAGCTCTACGATCTCGGGCACAAGGAGAACTTCTTCTATCTGCAGCACGCGATGGGGCTGGCGTCGTCGATCGGTCTGGGACTGGCGCTGCATCTGCCGCACGAGAAGATTGTCGTGCTCGACGGCGACGGCTCGGTGCTGATGAACCTGGGCACGCTTGCGACGCTCGCGCGCTACAGGCCGCGGAATCTCGTGCACGTCATTTTCGACAACGGCAGCCTGCTGTCGACCGGCGGATTCGACTCGCACACCACGTCGGGAATCACCGATCTCGCGGCAATGGCGCGGGGCGCCGGCATCGAGCATGTCGCCGCGGTCGATTCGGTGATGGCTTTCGGCGAGGCGGCGATCGACGCGTTTGCGCGACACGATCTCAGCGTGATCGTGGCCAAGGTCGCCGCCGTAGGCCCGAACCACTACGGCATGGATCTTCAATTGCCGGAAAACGCATTTCGATTCAAGCGGTGGATTGCCGGCAGGAAGTCGGCGGTTCCGCGATCGGCGCTGTGCCGGCACACAGTCGGCGATGACGGCCGGGAGAAGCTATAAGCTATGACCGGCGTGTTGACCCAACTGGTCGATGAACTGAATCGCGGCACGCTGAGGGTGGTCGATTTGACGCAGCCGCTCGGGCCATCGACACCGGTGATCGGCCTGCCGCCGATCTTCGCGCCGTCGCCCGGCGTGACGATCGACGTGATCTCGAAGTACGACGACAACGGTCCGGCGTGGTACTGGAACACGATCCGGATGGGCGAGCACACCGGCACCCACTTCGATGCGCCCATCCACTGGATCACCGGCAAGGATCTACCAAACAACACGTGCGACACGATTCCGGTGTCGCGGTTCATCGGACCAGCGTGCGTTATCGACGTCACCAACGACGTGTCGCGCGATCCCGATTTCCTGCTGACACCCGAGCGGCTCGACGCGTGGGAAGCCGACCACGGACGGATTCCGCGCGGGGCCTGGGTGCTGCTGCGGACCGGATGGAGCCGGCGGGCCGACGCGGCGTCGTTCGTCAACGCGCGCGAGGACGGTCCGCACAGTCCGGGGTTCGATGCGCGCACGTCGAAGGTGCTCGCTGAAGACCGGAACGTGCTAGGCGTCGGCGTCGAGACGATCGGCACCGACGCGGGCCAGGCAGGCAGGTTCAATCCACCGTTTCCGAATCACGCGACCATGCACGGTGCCGGCAAATTCGGGCTTGCGAGCCTGTGCAACCTCGATCAGCTGCCACCGACGGGTGCGGTCGTGATTGCGGCGCCGCTCAAGATTGTCAACGGCAGCGGCAGTCCGCTCCGTGTGATTGCCATCACACCAGGATAAGAATCGTCGCGCCGCGCGTTCATCCCTGTTGTTGTGCTCTCCGTTCCAGCCACGCGGCATGGCTCTCACGCACGAGCACGATCGCTTCGTCGGCATTGGCCACGCAGTGCGGGATTGCGAGGTCCTCGGCGTTGGCTAACGGAGGATCGATGGAAAGCATCGATTGGCGGGCCCACTCGACCAGACCGGGCCACATCCGTCCAACGAGAATCAGAGGGACATCTTGAAGGTGCCTGACCTGGAGCAGTTGCCAGATCATCATCGTCTCGAGGACCGTGCCGATGCCTCCTGGCGCAACGACGAACGCATCCGAGGCGAGAACGAACTGATGGAGGCGCGTGAAGAACGTCCGATGCTCGAATGCCTGGGTCACAAACGCGTTGACGTCCTGTTCGAACGGCAAGTCCACGCGTATGCCGATGGACTGGGCGTGCACCGAGCCGGCGGCGCCCTCGTTGGCGGCCTGCATCAGCCCTGGGCCGCCGCCGGTGATGATGTCGCACCCCATCGCGGCCAGTGCCGCGGCGGTCCTTTTGGTTTCCTCGTATCCGAACGTACCAGCTTGCGCCCGCGCCGAGCCGAAGATGGTCACCTTGTAGCGATCCCGGCGCGTCGGCCTCAAACGCGTCAACTCGTTGACGACGTCCCAGAGGCTGTGAACCGAATTGACGAGTATCCGTGTGACTGCGTCCTCGTCGGACAGACGGACTTCACGGGATGTCGTGTCAGCAGGCTCATTCGTGCTCATTGGTGTGTGCTCCCTGTCTGCGTCACGTTGATACCCTCCTGACGCCGCCTCGTCCCGCCCCAAAGGGGGAGTGTCCCCATCGATTCGGGGACGGGGTCACGACCTATCGAGGGTGCCCGCCAGGAGTTCGAGGGCGAGGCGAATAGTCGGATTCGCTGTGGCATGATGGCACGCGACTCGCACACCCGCTCATTTTGCCACTCGCTCGACGAAGGTCCGACATGTCGGTTCAGGAAACAGTGGGAGAAAGATGATGACTGAAGCTGCATCTGTCGAGGCGCCGGCCACGACGCCGTTGAGCGCCGAACAACTCCGCCTCATCAATGGATGGTGGCATGCGTGCAACTACCTGGCGGTCGGCATGATCTATCTGCGCGACAACCCGCTGCTCCGGGAGCCGCTGACGACCGAACATGTCAAGCTGCGGCTGCTGGGACACTGGGGCGCAAGTCCGGCGCTGTCGTTTGTGTGGGCTCATCTGAACCGGATGATCGTCAAACACGACCTCGACGTGATCTTCGTCGCCGGTCCAGGCCACGGAGCGCCGGGGGTGCTCGGGCCCGCCTACCTCGAGGGCACGTACTCCGAGGTCTATCCGGACAAGAGCGAGGACGCGGAAGGCCTGCGAAAGTTCTTCAAGCAGTTTTCCTTCCCGGGCCAGATCGGTTCGCACGTCACGCCGGAGACGCCCGGTTCGATCCATGAAGGCGGCGAGTTGGGCTACAGCCTCTCGCACTCCTACGGCATGGTGCTCGACAACCCCGATCTGATCGTCGCCTGCGTCGTCGGCGACGGCGAAGCAGAGACGGGACCTCTCGCCACGGCCTGGCACTCGAACAAATTCGTCAACCCGATCCGCGACGGCGCGGTTCTGCCCATCCTCAACCTGAACGGCTACAAGATCGCCAACCCCACGATCCTGGCGCGCATCAGCCACGAGGAGCTGGAATCGCTGTTTGTCGGCTACGGCTACAAGCCGTACTTCGTCGAAGGCAGCGATCCGGACGTGATGCACCAGAAGATGGCGGCGACGCTCGAAGAGGCCATCGGTGAGATTCGGGCGCAGCAGCAGAAGGCGCGGACAACGAAGACGGCATTCAGGCCGCGCTGGCCGATGATCGTGCTCCGGTCGCCGAAAGGCTGGACCGGGCCCAAGGAGATCAACGGCCACAAAGCCGAGGGCTCGTGGCGGTCGCACCAGGTGCCGTTCTCAGACGTGCGGGAGAATCCGGCCCATCTGAAGCTGCTCGAAGACTGGATGCGCAGCTACAAGCCCGAAGAGCTCTTCGACGCCACCGGCGCCCTGCGTCCCGAACTCAAGGCGCTCGCCCCGAAGGGCACCCGTCGCATGAGCGCGAATCTGCATGCCAATGGCGGGCTGCTGCGCAAGGATCTCTCGCTGCCGGATTTCCGTGACTACGCCGTCAAAGTGCCGCACGCCGGCAAGGTGTTGTACGAGAACACCAAGCCGCTCGGCGAGTTCCTGCGCGACATCCTGCGCAAGAATCCGACCTCGTTCCGCGTGTTCGGTCCGGACGAGACCGCCTCCAACCGGCTGCAGGCGGTTTTTGAAGCGAGCAAGAAGACCTGGCTCGCGGACATGCTGCCCGAAGACGCTGACGGCGGCGAGCTTGCGCCCGATGGCCGCGTGATGGAGATGTTGTCCGAGCACACGTTACTCGGCTGGCTCGAAGGCTACCTGCTCACCGGGCGCCACGGGTTCTTCCACACCTACGAAGCGTTCGCCCACGTGATCGATTCGATGTTCAACCAGCACGCGAAATGGCTCGACATCTCGAAGAACCACGTGAAGTGGCGCGCCGCCGTGGCGTCGGAGAACATCCTGTTGTCGTCCACCGTCTGGCGCCAGGATCACAACGGCTTTTCGCACCAGGATCCCGGATTCATCGATCTGGTCACCAACAAGAGCGCGAGCGTCACGCGCGTGTATCTGCCGCCCGACGCCAACACGCTGCTGGCGACGGCGGATCACTGCCTGCGCTCGACCGACTACATCAACGTCATCGTCTGCGACAAGCAGAAGCACCTGCAGTTCACCACCATTGACGAGGCGATCGTCCACTGCGCGAAGGGCTTCGGCATCTGGGCGCGGGCCAGCAACGACCAGGACAGCATGCCCGATGTCGTGATGGCCTCGTGCGGCGACGTCGCCACCCAGGAGGCCCTCGCGGCCACTGCGATTCTGCGGCAGCGCGTGCCACGGTTGAAGGTGCGGTTCGTCAACGTGGTGGATCTCTTCAAGCTGCAGCCGGCCAAGGAACATCCGCATGGCTCGACGGTTGCGGAGTTTGACAGCGTGTTCGGGACCGACACGCCGATCATCTTCAACTTCCACGGGTATCCGTGGCTGATCCACAAGCTCGCGTACCGGTTCCGCGGCCACGACCACCTGCACGTGCGCGGCTACAAGGAAAAAGGCAACATCAATACGCCGCTCGAGCTGGCGCTGCTGAACGAAACCTCACGGTTCCATCTCGTCATCGACGTCATCGATCGGGTGCCGTCGCTCGGCGTCACGGCCGCGCACTTGCGCGAGGAGATGAAGAACGCGATCGAAGACAACATACGGCACGCGCACGAGCACGGTGCCGATCGCCCGGAGATTACCAACTGGATGTGGCCGCTCTAGGCCATGACCGCACTGGACTGGCTGCTCGATTCGGACCCCGCCATCCGCTGGCAGGTGTTGCGCGATCTTGTCCATGCGCCGGCTGAGGCCGTCTCGGCGGAGCGCGCGCGGGTGGCCACCGAGGGCTGGGGCGCCAGACTGCTGGCGTTGCAAGGCGAAGACGGCCAGTGGGCGGGAGGCGCATGCTTTCCGGCGCGGAGCTTCAACTGGCGCGACGAGAACCAGGGCCAGCCCTGGACTGCCACGCTGCCAACACTCCAGCTGCTGTATGAGTTCGGGATCGACCCCTGCGCTGAACGGGTGCGCCGGGCGGTGGCGCTGGTCCGAGACCACTGCCGTTGGGAGCACGCGGGGCAGCCGTTCTTCAGCGGCGAGGTCGAGCCGTGCATCAACGGCAGGACCGTCACCTTGGGTACCTACTTCGATCAAGATGTGTACGGCGTGGTTGCCCGCCTGCTTGGTGAGCAGCTCGAGGACGGCGGGTGGAACTGCGAGATGGAGAACGGTTCGGTCCGCTCGTCGTTCGCGACCACGATCAACGTCCTCGAAGGACTGCTGGCGCACGAGCGCGCAACCGGCGGCTCTGCGGAATCCATCGCGGCTCGGCGCCGCGGTGAGGAGTACCTCCTCGAACGAAAGCTGGTCCGGCGGAAGAGCACGGGCGAAGTCGTCAACCCCGCCTGGCTGCAATTCTCGTTTCCGACCCGCTGGTACTACGACGTGCTGCGCGCCCTCGAATACTTCCGCTCGGTCGGAGATGTGCCGGACTCCCGGATAAAAGCAGCGATCGATTCACTCCGATCCAAGCAGCAACCCGATGGCACCTGGCTGCTGGAGAACACGCATCCCGGCAAGGTCCACTTTGCACTCGAGGACGGCGACGGTCGGCCCAGCCGGTGGAATACGCTTCGGGCGACTGCGCGTCCTCAGCTGGTACGAGCAGTCCGTTGCCTGAGCCCGCGGTCCCGCTTCGTCTGCACCACACGAATCGTTCGTCTTCGGCGAAGGTCAACACGATCAGGCGCTCGGAACGGTTGGAGCACGTCCGCTTGACGTTGGACAGTTGCGCGAATCTGCTGAGCGTATGACCGAAGGGACATTCGCAGTCCGTGTATGATCAACGCCCGTATGCGTTCCATCTTGGCCACCCTTCTCGGCAGTGGTTTGACTCTCGGCCTCGGCGTTATCGACGCCACGGCGGGCGCGGCGCAGGCGGGAACCGGAACGATCCGCGTCGAGGTTGTCGCGGACGGCGCTCCGGTCGCGGGCGCAACCGTTGCGGTCGGCGGTGAGTCCGCCGCGACCGACGCGTCCGGCAGGGCCACTCTGGCGCTGCCTCCGGGGCAAGTTTCAGTAATTGTCACTAAAGACGGCTACGAATCGGCGACCGCCCGCGTCAACGTCGTCGCCGGCGGCGAGCACGCCGTCCGTCTGGTCTTGGTCACGAGGCCGACAGAACAAGACCAGACGATCGTGGCCAGCACGCGCACCGGCCTTCGCATCAACGAGCAGGCTGTGCCCATCGAGGTGCTCGGCCGCGACCGGATCGAAGAAAACCTGCTGATGGCGCCGGGCAACATCGTGAGATCGCTCGACGACATGGCTGCTCTCCGCGTCCGGACGACATCGCCGGAGCTGGGCCTCGCGGTCGCCCGCATGCGTGGCCTGCCCGGTCATTACGCGCGCCTGCTCTCCGACGGCGTACCCCTCTACTTCGATCACCCTGGTGGGCTGGCTCCAGTCCAGATACCGTCGATGGACCTCGACAGGATCGAAGTCATTGCAGGAGGCGCGTCGGCGCTCTACGGAGCCAACGCCCTGGCCGGGTCGGTCAATCTGCTGTCCCGCCGGCCGGGAAAGGAACCGGAACGCGAGTTCCTGTTCAACCAATCCAGCCCGGACGCGACCGATGCCGTGCTGTTTCTCTCATCGCCGGCCAAAGGATCGTGGAGCCGGACGTTTCTCGCCGGCGCGCACAGGCAGGCCGAACGCGACGTGGATGACGACGGCTGGTCCGACATTGCCGGTTACCGGCGTGGGGTCGCGCGGCAGCGTGTGTTCTGGGATAACCGCCAGGGGAAAGCGGTCAACGGCACGGCGGGCGTGACGTTTGAAAAGCGCGAGGGCGGCAGCGCGTTCGCGCATCAGCAGCTCGAGACGCGGGGCGCTGACGGCCAATTGTCCGGTCAGATGCCCTGGCACGGTTTCACCCTGGCCGGGACCGGAATGCTCTTCGTGCAGTCGCGCACCCGCGACTTCAGCGACGCACGTGAACACGAACGACGTCAGTCGGCCACCATCGAAATCGAGCTTCGCGGTGCGACGTCGCGCCAGACGTGGGTCGCCGGCATCGCGACGGACTGGTACGCGATTCGCTCCAACAACGATGTGCTTGTGTCGAAGTACGTCTCCACTCGGCCCGGCATGTTCGTCCACGACGATGTGCATGTGGCGCCGTGGTTGGACGTCTCGGGAAGCGCCCGCCTCGATTACCACAACCTCTACGGCTTCGTCCCGAGTCCGCGGGGATCGGCCCGCCTGCACCGTGGGTCGTGGTCGACAACGATCTCGGCCGATCGGAGTTATTTCGCGCCGGTACCGCCACTCACTGAAGAGACGGAAGCAGCGGGGCTGACACGCCTGTTGATCGTCGATCCGCTCGAGATGGAAACCGCGCGCAGCGTGTCCGCCGATCTCACGTACAAAACGCGCGACTCTCTCGTGACGCTTACGGTGTTCCACAATCACGTCGATCATCCCGCGCTCGTCGACCGGGCGACCTACACGTTCCGCACCGAAGAGGAGCCCCTCGAGACGCACGGCGTCGAGATTCTCGGCACGGTTCGCCACGCGCCGTTCGCCGTGACCGGCACGTACACATACGTGAAGACGCGCGAGCGCGATGGCCGTGAGGTCGCGCTGACGCCGCAGCACAGTGCCGGTCTGCTCGCGACGGCTGGCACCGGCGGCCACGGCCGGGTCGGTGTGCGGGTCAACTTCACCGGCGTGCAGCGCCTCGACGCCAACCCCTATCGATTGACGAGCGAGCCCTACGTCGTCACCAGCCTGTTCGGCGAGCTTCCGCTCGGCCGCTGGCGCCTGTTCGTCACCGCCGCCAATCTGACCGACGTCCGCCAGACAGACTGGGATCCGATCGCGCGCCCGGCGCGTGACGTCGACGGCCGGTGGACGGTCGACGCGTGGGCGCCGCTCGAAGGCCGCGGGATCAACGGCGGCATCCGAGTCTCGTTCTGATGGGTCGCAACGTATCATGTAGGGGCATGCGCCCGATTCATTGGATCGCACTCCCTCTCCTGTTCACGGTGCTCGACGCCGCTGCTCCAGCTCAGGCAGTCGAGCAGCGACCACACACAGATTCGGCTGTCACGTCGAGCTGGCCCGGGTTTCGCGGTCCGGATCGTGATGGTGTCTATCGTCGGCCGATTCGCGTGTCGTGGGAAGGACTCGCGCCGATGTGGAAGAAGCCGATCGGCGGCGGCCGTTCGTCGTTCGCGGTCGCCGGCGGTCGCGCGTTCACCATCGAGCAGCGCGTTCGCAACGAAGTCGTGGCCGCTTACGACGTCATGACGGGGCGCGAGCTGTGGACCAACGCATGGCCGGAACGCTTCAGCCAGTGGATGGGCGGCGGCGAAGGTCCGCGCGCGACGCCGACCTGGGCCGACGGCCACGTGTTCGCCCTTGGCGGCAGGGGAGAGCTGCGCTGCCTCGACGCGGCCACGGGTCGGCTCGTCTGGCGCACGAACATCCTGCAGGATGCCGGCGCGAAAAACCTGAGATGGGGTATGGCGGCCTCTCCGCTCATCGCCGGGGACGCGGTAATCGTGCTGCCCGGCGGACCCAAGGGCCGATCCATCGTGGCCTACGATCGCCGGACGGGCAAGCCGATGTGGACGGCGCTCGACGACTCGCAGGCCTACGTGTCACCGATGCAGGTCACGCTCCTTGGCGTCCCGCAGTTCCTGGTCGTCAGCGCCGATCGACTGCTGGGATTGAGCCTCGATCGTCGCGAGGTCCTTTGGGAATTCCCCTGGAGCACCGGGCACGACGCCAGCGCGGCCCAACCGATCGTGATCGGTGACCAGCGCGTCTTCTATTCATCGGGCTACGGCACTGGCGCAGTCGTGATCGAACTGACGAAAGCCGCAGACCGGTTCGCCGTCCGCCAGGTCTGGCGCAACATCCGCATGAAGAACCGCCAATCGAGCTCGGTTCTGCACGACGGTTTCATCTACGGTCTGGACGAAGGGATTCTCGCGTGCCTCGACGCCTCGACCGGCGACCTCAAGTGGAAGGGCGGACGCTACGGACACGGCCAGCTGCTGCTCGCCGGAGATCACCTCGTCGTCATCACCGAGGAGGGTGAGCTCGTCCTCGTCGCCACCAGTCCCGAGAAGCTGCGGGAGGTCGCCCGAGTGCCCGCCATTGACGGAGAAACCTGGAACGTGCCGGCGTTTGCCGATGGCATCCTGCTCGTCCGCAACACCGAGCAGATGGCCGCGTTCGACCTGCGCGCCGACGCCAAGTAGATGAGCCGTTGACGGTTCTGCTGATACGCATGAGATTGGCTACAATGCGTCGATGTCTTCCCTGACGTGCGGCGTCTGGCTGTTCTGTATCCTTGCTCAGCCGAATCTCGGGAAGACTCCTGAGGTTCCGTTCGAAGTCCGCCACACCATCATCGTTCGTCAAGCGCCGGCGCCGGCGCCAGCGCAGCCCGCAACGAAGAAAGCGTCCACGCCTCGCCGCGACATCTTCGTGTCCTGGGGCTACAACGGCGACAGCTACTCGAAAAGCGACCTTCACATCAGCCAGCCGTCGCTCGGTAACGACTTCACGCTCGCCGGCGTTCAGGCCCGCGACAGCAAGGCCTGGACCGAGCTCTTCAGCCACAGCCTGTTCGTGCCGCAATACAACGTGCGGGCCGGCATGTTCTTCAACGAGAGATGGGGTCTGGAAGTGGCGCTCGACCACATGAAGTGGATCGTCCGGCAGGATCAGGCAGTCGCCATGACCGGCACGCTGAACGGAGCGCCCGTCGACACGCCGAGTTACGCTTACGCCGGATGTCCTCCGCTATCAACTCAACAACGGCGCGAATCCCATCTTCTTCAACGTGATCAGGCGCGTACGGTTCCGGGGCGAGCCCGGGCGCACCGGCTCCGTTTTCTTTTTGCCGAAAGCGGGTGCCGGGTTCGCGGTTCCTCATACGGAGAACACTCTGTTTGGCGAGCCGAACGAAAAGGGCTTCCAGTTCTTCCACGGTTGGAACATCGACGCCGCGGCTGCCCTCCGCGTGCACATCCTGAAGCGCCTGTACGTCGAGGTCGAGGAGAAGGCCCTGTTTGTGCGCTACTTCGGCGTCAACGTTGATCAGGGCACGGCGCACCATAGCGTAAAGGCCGCCGAGTTCAGCTTTCATTTCGGCGTGTCGTTCAGGTAAGGACTCGCCGACACGTCGCTGGCGATGCGCTCGCTCACCGCGGTTCGGCCGCTGAAATTCCGTACCCGGCGCGAAGTAGTCCGCGGATCGAGCTGTTCACTCGAGATGACCGAACGGCCCAGCCTATCAAGGGTCCCGCAACCCTTTTGCAGCCCTCGTTTTGGAGACGGGAGACCAATCGCGACGACGCCTGCGTGCCTGCGCGCCCGAGGCACGGCTTTTGCCCCCGGGGTGAAGAGCCGCCGAACGGCGCGTGGCAACCGGAGCCGCGAGGCGATTTGTCGCGAGCCCGCCGCAGACGGCCGCGGGGGGAACCATGTCTCCAGACCAATCACGCAGGGTAGAAGGACACGTCAGTCGCGGGTTTGAGGCCGTGCGCGAAGCGTTTGCCGACAACTTCGCCAGACGACGGGAGCTGGGCGGCGCCTGCTGTGCCTATCATCGCGGCGAGAAGGTCGTCGACCTCTGGGGCGGCATCCGAAACAAGCAGACGGGCGAGCCGTGGGAGCAGGACACGATGGTGATCGTCTACTCGGCCACCAAGGGCCTGGCCGCGATGACGCTCGCCATCGCCCACTCGCGCGGCTGGCTCGACTACGAAGAGCGGGTGTGCGCGTACTGGCCGGAGTTCGCGCAGCACGGCAAGGAGCGGATCACCGTCCGCCAACTCCTGGCGCACCAGGCAGGACTGTTCGCGCTCGACGAGCCCGTCGATCGCAGCGTCGTCGCCGACCTCGATCGGCTGGCGATCGTGCTGGCTCGTCAGAAACCGGCGTGGGAGCCCGGAACGCGACAGGCCTATCACGCGCATCACCCTCGGGTTCTACGAGAGCGAGCTGCTGCGCCGCATCGATCCGCAGCATCGCAGCCTGGGACAGTTCTTCCAGGACGAGATCGCGTCGCCGCTCGGGCTGGACGTCTACATCAGGCTGCCCGAGGACATCCCGAACTCGCGGCTGGCCACGATTGCGCCGGCCCTCGTGGGTCGAGATGCTGCAGGGCTTCCCGCTTCGCCTGGCGCTCGACGCGATGAATCGACGCTCCAACATCTCCCGGGCGCTCAGGGGTTCCGAGCTGCCGCATGATGAGCCAGCACGTCTACGCGCGCAACCTCGAAGTGCCATCCGGCGGTGCCGTCGGCACCGCCCGGGCGATCGCCCATGCCTACAGCGTCTTCGCCACCGGCGGACGCGAGCTGGGGTTGCGCCCGGAGACGCTCGAACTGCTGGCCGCGCCGGCCGTTCCGCCGGCGCGCGGGTTTTACGACGAGTGCATGAAGGCCGCACGGCATCCAGTTCTCGCTCGGCTTCATGAAGTCGACGCCCGCCCTGCCCTTCGGCAGCGCCAGCTCGTTCGGGTCACCCGGAGCCGGCGGCGCGCTCGGCTTTGCCGATCCGGCGGCTGGCGTCGGCTACGCCTACGTGACGAGCCGGATGGGCACGCGGCTGACCGGAGACCCGCGGGATGTGGCGCTCAGAGACGCACTCTACTCCTGCATTCCGGCCCGGTCAGGCGCAGAGCGACGAGTGGCATAGCCCGCTCGCGGTTTGCCGGTCCAGGGGGGTAGATGCGCGCCAACCTACCCAGGGCCGGCTGGCGCGCAGTTCTGTCGTCTACATGAAGCGACCTGCAGAGATACTGCTGACTCGGAAAGCCGCCAGGCGCCGGCGCTCCGCGCCTGCGTTGGCAACCGCCGCCTGTCCAGCCCGACATGAATCGGGACACAAATGTTGCACTGCGTCACGTGGCGGACGGATATGTGGCCCCCCACGGCGTCGCTCTGACTGTGGCCCCTCGGAGAACCCGCCGGAATTCTGAGGGATTCCCTCGTATCCGGTGTTCGGCTCGTGGGCATAGGCATTGCTGCGTCAATCGACCAAGGTCCGTAACGCCGTAGTCACGTCCGATGTGCACGCCGCAGGGTCCCGGCGTCATTGACCGCCCACTGTCTCACGCGCCCCTGCGAGTCCCAGCCGAACCATATGTCCTACAGAATCGCCTTTGTCATGGAACAGACACTGGGTCACAAGACCCACGACATGAATTTCCGCCATTGGGTCGCACAGGATCCCGAGGTTGTGCCCACGTGGATTTCGGTCGATTTCGCGGCGCCCGATCGATGGGAACGCACGCCGGTCGTGAAGGACAACTGGACACTGCGGGCCAGCCTGCGAGCGTGGGAACAGGTGCAGGCCGTGCTGCGCTCGGAGCGGCTCGATGGATTGTTCTTTCACACCCAGGTGACGGCGCTCTTTGCACAGCGCTTGATGAAGAGAATTCCGACCGTGATCTCCCTGGACGCGACACCGCTGAATTTTGACAGCATCGGCGGGCCATACCAACACGCGCCGAGCGGCTTCAGGCCGGTGGAAATGCTGAAGAACACGCTGAACCGACGGGTGTTCAACCACGCGCGGAAGCTCATCTCCTGGAATGAGTGGGGCAAGCAATCACTGCTTCGCGATTATGGCGTGAAGCCGAGCAAGGTCGCGGTGATTCCTCCGGGGATTGACGTGGACCGCTGGCGTGTCACCCGCGAGGCATCACGCGGCGGACCCGTTCGTCTGCTCTTCGTCGGCGGCGACTTCAAACGTAAGGGCGGGGAGGTCCTGCTGACGGCATTCCAGCAGGGGCTCATGAGGGACTGCTCGGTGGACATCGTCACGCAAGAGGACGTCGACACGCAGGGCTTGAGCAACGTGCGCCTCCATCACGGGTTGGGTGCCAATTCGCCGGAGCTGATGAGGCTGTATGCGGCTGCGGATGTTTTCGTCCTTCCGACACTTGGCGACAGCCTCCCCTTGGTCATCATGGAGGCGATGGCGGCTGGCCTTCCCGTGATCGCCACATCCGTGGGTGCGATCGTCGAGGCCGTCGACCACGGTGTCACCGGCTTCCTCGTGCCGGTGGGCGATCATCAGGCACTCGCCGAGGCGACGCAGCAACTGGTCACCAATCCGGATCTCCGGCGCAACATGGGTGAGGCGGCACGACGCGAGGCCGGTCGTCTATTCAGCGGTGCCCGAAACTATCGCGATGTGCTCGAGGTCTGCAAGAGCTGCGTGAACGCCGGCTGCGTGTGATCAATTCGGCAACTCTCGCAGTGCGGAAGCAGCTGACCGTGCCTGGCGTCGCGATGCTGACGTCACTGGCGTGTTGCCACTACTTTCGTGGGGCAAGACCCCATACGAGGCTCTCGGGTCCGCGCGGCGCGAAAAAGCTCTTGCAGAAGGTGTCGCACGATTCGCACGCCGGCGTCGGCGGCGTGTCGTGGGCGGCGCTGGCGCGGTTCCTCTGGAACCGCTCGTTGTTCCATATCGCGCCGAAGGGCTGCTCCAGCAGGTTTCCGTAGGTGTAAGTTTCCCTGAACGGCGTGCAGCAGCCGAGCGTGATGTCGCCCGTATGGGTGACGCGCAGGCTTCCACCCCAGAAGAACCCGCACGAGAACGGCTTGCGCGGATCGCTCCACGACAGGTCGTCCGAGGGAAACGACTTGCAGCGGACGCCCAGCGCGGCCATCCGCGCCCCCGCCGCCTCGAGCTCGCGCCGGTAGCTGTCGGGCGTTCGCCCGTTCTTGAAGCCCCAGTCGTAGGTGGCGTAGGAGATGCAGTTGACGAAGTCGACGCCGAGATCGGCCGCCTGCTCGATGAACGGCACCAGTTCGCCCTCGTTCTCGTTCAGCATGACGAAGTTCATCCCCACCATCGGAAGCCGTGCCCGCAGGTTTCGCTTGACCCGCATCACGCGCCTGATGTTGTCGTGGACGACGCTGAGGGTGCCGCCGCGCCGTACGCGCCGATAAGTATCCGCGCGCGCGGCATCGATGCTGATGTTCACTTCGGTCAGTCCACATGCCATCAGCTTGAACGCGGCCTCCTCGTCGATCAACATGCCGTTGCTGTAGATGCCGATCTTGCACCAGGGCCGCTCCCTGCGCGTGTACGAAACGATCTCGAAGAACTGCTTGTGCATCATCGGCTCGCCGAAGCCGTTGAGGCAGAGGTTCATCACGAAAGGAAACTGCGCGAGGATCTGCCTGTAGTTCTCGAAGCTGATGTCCCCGAGCGCATAGGGTCTCAGCCCGCGTGACCGCAGGCACTGGACGCAGGCGAGGTTGCACCGGTTCGTCAGCTCGATCTCCATGCCTGGTGGCATGCTGGTCATCACGAGCGGACGCGCGTGTGCCTCCTGTTGATACCGCCGGTAGTTGGCAAGAACCCGAGGCTGCAGGAGGAGACCGAAGGCGTCGTTCTCCCTGAGCCAGTTGAAGTGATTGATAGCGGTATCGAACATCATGGATGCCTTCTTTGATGAGTGCCCCCGAGCAGGGAAGTCAATGCCGCCGGCGAGGCGGCGTCACACCGATACGTGGCGTGTCGTCCGCCGCGCCCGGGAGTCACGACGTGCCGCCGCCAGTGGTCGCGGCCGTATCGACCGGCGGCGCCCACGGCGCTGACGGCCGTCGCTTGCGAGCCCAGACGTACGTTCGACAGGCCTGCCGCCACACGTAGTGGGGAACGTGACTGGCGTAGAAGCCCAGCAGCGCGGCGACGCCTTCCGCAGCCGCGCGCTTGCGGCGGTACGGAATGATGGTCTCCATGCGCGCCCACCACCGCGCCATGTCCAGATCCCGCGTCGTGAGCGCGTAGGTGCGGACCGTGGCCGTGTAGCTGTTCCACTGCGAGAACTGCATGGCCCTGCTGAGGAGCCCCTCCTCGATCGCCCGCCAGTAGAGCGGCGTACCAGGAAACGGCGTCAGCACGGTAAAGCCGCTTTCGATGTCCAGCTCGTTCGCGAAACGCCACGTCGTCGCGACCGTCTCCCATGTCTCCTCGGGCATCCCCAGGCAATATGTCCCGTAGAGGTGGTACCCGACCGAATGGCAGAACTGCACGCGGTCCCGCAGGCGCGCGTTGATCTTGATCCTCTGTCCGATGCTGTCCATGCAAGCCGCATCGTTGGTCTCCACACCTGTGGTGATCGTCGTGATGCCCGCTTGAAACATCTTGCGCAGCGTCTCTTCATCGAGGATCTCGAGGCTCGTCTCGACGGTCGCGTCGAGCTTGACGCCGCGTGCGATGAGCGCCTCGGCGAGCGCGCGCGCGTACTGCCGGTTGAAGCCGAAATTCGGATCGCGAAACCGCACGCGGTAGATGCCAAATGTCCGGTTCAGGTACCCAATCTCCTCGGCGACCGCCTCGATGTCGTTCTTCCGCCAGGCCAGTCCTTCGACGAGCATGTACGGGCACATGTTGCAGCCGATGGGACATCCGCGGCTGGCCTGGATGTACACGCCCACTTCGCTCGCGCTGCCGCCTGGCGCGTAGCGGGCCATCTCGAGGAGATGCCACGCCGGCCGAGGCAGGGCGCCAAGGTGCGTGACCTTGATCCACTGGGCATGTCGCTCGCTGTTCTTCTGTTCGTCGTAGAGATCCGCACCGGCGAGCGGGACGTACGCGCTCGGGGAAACGATGCCCGGCACCGCCAACGGATCCTCGGCTGCCAGCACCGGCTCGAGGATCGCCTCGGGCTCGCCGTAGAACACGTAGTCCACCGCCGCGCGGCCAATCCAGTGGTCGACGGTCGCCATGATCGCTGCACCGAAGACGAACACCCGGCTCTCGGGCAACAGCGTCTTCACGCGGTTGGCGAAGTCGAGATCCTGCGTCAACGAGGGCATCGACAGACGCACGCCGACCCACGTCGTCGAGCCGCGGGACGATCCGACCCGATCGATACAGAATCGCTCCGCCGCATCGCCGGCGTAACGATCGATCAGCAGGTCGACGAAAGTGACCCTGGCGCCTGCCCGCTCGGCAACGGCTCCCACATACAGGAAGTCGATCGGCAGGATCGTGACCGCGTCGCGCTCGAACGGCTTGAGCCTTCGGGAGACGCCGATGCCGCCCGAGAACGTCCGTTCGTTGGTTCGGCCAGGAAGCGCCGGAGGATTGATCAGGACGACGTGTGGAGACGCTTCAGTTGTGGCCGCCCGCGAGGGCGCTGACGGTAGGGTGATGGACGACATCGCGCTCCTCGTGGTCGCGCGAGGGACCGCGCCGCGACCTCAGCGCACCAGAGCAGTCGGTGTGCCAGACGGGAAAGGCCGAAAGATCGTCAATTTCGCGTGGAAATCCCTCCAGAAACAGGCGGAGCCGCAAAATATCCCCCAAGGACCGGGTGAAATCCCTCGGATCTCCGGTCGACGTTGAAATGAGGCCTGTCCGGGGTTATCCTGAGATGCCCCCCTGCGACGGCCCCCCCGGGAGTTTCCATGAAAACCCGTAAGCTCGTGGCTTTCCTCGCTATCGCTGCCTTTCTGCCCGCCACGGCGGGCGCCCAGGCGCCCCTTCCGGCGGGATGGCCGAACCGACTCGAGCTCGGCGTGGGCGATGGTCCTGGCGGCGCGGCGGCCATGAAGGCCACGGCACCGTTCGCCTTCCGCTACCAGTACCTGGCAGGCGGCGTGAACACTGGCAATGGCTGGGCCAATTGGAACTCCAACGGAGACTTCGCGCGGTTCTACATCGAGGACTCCATCGCCAACGGCGTCATACCGGTCTTCACCTACTACATGATGTTTCATTCCGCGCCCGGCGGCGGCAGCGGTGAGGCGGGCACGGTCTTCAACAACTTGAACAACACGGCCACGATGACGGCGTACTACAACGACGTGAAGTTGTTCTTTCAGAAGGCTGGGGCATTTCCGTCTCAGAGGGTGGTGCTGCACATGGAGCCGGACCTCTGGGGTTATATGCAGCAGCGCGCAACCAGTGACGACGGCAAGACGGTACCGGCGAAGGTATCGGAAACGGGAATCCCGGAGTTGGCCGCGCTGCCCAGCAACGTCTCCGGTTTTGCGCGGGCCGTGCTCAAGCTGCGCGACACGTATGCCCCGAACGTGAACGTGGGCTACCACATGAGCATCTGGGGAACTGGAAACGATATCGTCTTCTCGAACCCGCCTGACGCGACGGTGGACGCGCTCGCCGTCCGCGCTGCCAACTTCTACAAGTCGCTGGCCGCCAACTTCGACATCGCGTTCGCCGAGTTCAGCGACCGGGATTCGGCCTTCAAGCAGTACGTCTACGGGGACGGCGGTCAGTCCTGGTTCGATGCGGAGGACTTCCGCCGGAGCGCGCGCTTCCTGGGCGGCTTCTCGGCTGCCGCGGGCAAGCGGATCGTGATGTGGCAGATTCCTCTCGGCAACACCAGGATGAGAGCGCAGAACAACACCACCGGTCACTATCAGGACAACCGCCCGGAGTGGCTGCTCGACGAGCCTGCCCGCACGCATCTGACCGCTTTTCGCAACGCGGGAGTCGTGGCCTTCCTGTTCGGCGGTGGCGCGAGCGGCGTGACCTGCACGTGCGACGGCCAGAAGGACGGCGTCACGAACCCATCGCCCATCAATGGCAACGACCTGGCCTCCGAGGCGGCGGCTGCAGGTTCGGCGCCGGTCCAGGTGATGCGCGGCAGCACGCCGACGCTCGTCACGCCCTACGCCGCCGATGACGACGGCGGGTTCTTCCGCTGGAAAGCCTGGGCGTACTATCAAACCGGGCCGATGCCTCTCTCGACCGCGACGCCGCCGTCGGCGCCGACGAATCTCAGAATCGTCCGCTGACCTACCGCGTCCCCACCATAGGGCTGCGATGAGCCTCGTGGATCGAGTCATGGTCGACGAATCGCGGTCGCCGCCCCGACTGTCGTTGTGATCGACGTCCGAGAGAAGATGCGTGGAAAGCGATCGGATGTTGACAAGAAACGCCGACCAATGCTTAATCCCGCTACCGTCAAGAGCTCGAGGGAGGCCCAGGGTGGCGTGGCCATGCGCGAAGCGGCGCAGATGACGTTCGTGCTCAAGAAGGGCGCCGGCGGTTGGCTGATACACGGCTGGACGTGGACGGGACCGAAGCCTCAGAAGGTCGCGGCCCCCGCCAAGCACTGAGACCAGGACACGGCGAGCTCCGTCACGTCGCGCTGGGTTCAGACGGCTCGCGCCGTCTCCCCGGCGTGCCGCGCCAGCTCGCCGAGCTGTTCGGTCGTACCGAGCAGCACCAGAGAATCTCCGGCCTCCATGCGCGCGTCCGAAGCCGGGTTGAATTCCATCCGGCCCGAGGCGCGGCGGATGCCGACCACGATCACTCCGAAGCCTTGACGAAGGTTGGCGCCGACAATCGTCTGCCCGACGAGCGGTCCATCGGTTCGCACTTCTACCTGCTCCATGGAGAGGTCCATGAACTCGGAGCTGGTCGCCAGCTGCACGAACTCCACGACCGCCGGCCGCAGGGCCAGCTGCGCCATGTGCAGGCCCCCGATCTGATAGGGCGAGATGACGCGATCCGCGCCAGCCTTCTTGAGCTTGCGCGCTGATTCGTCGCTTTCCGCTCTGCCGATGATGTACAGCGACGGCTGCATCAGGCGGGCAGACAGGATGGCGTACACGTTTTCCGCGTCAGTGGAGACCGCGGCGATGAGGCCTCGGGCGCGTGCCACGCCCGCTTTGCTGAGCACGTCCTCGGAACTGGCATCGCCCTCGACCACCAGCCGCCCCGCGTCGCGCAGGATCTGCAGCCGTGCCGGGTCACGCTCGATGACGACGTAAGGAACGCGCTGACGCTCGAAGTCGTCCACGACGATCGCGCCGATCCGGCCGTAGCCGCAGACGATGAAGTGGTTCTCCAATTGCTCGAGCATGTGCATGACTCTGCGGCGCTCCCATGGATTGTGCAGCGTGCCCTCGATCACGCGGGCGCCGAGCAGCGTGAACGAGTAGAGCACTGTGCCGACGCCGCCGACGAGGAGCGCCGTCGTGAACGCCTCGCCCGCCCGGGAGAGTGGATGGACCTCGCGATAGCCGACGGTCGTCAGCGAGATGATCGTCATGTAGAACGCGTCCCACGCCGACCAGCCCTCGATGACCATGTAGCCCGCGGTGCCCGCGAGCACCATGAGCGACAGGAGCATTGCGGCCAGGACCGGCGCGGTGGGCGTCCAGCGGCGGGTCACGTCAAGAGTGTACTCGCCGGCCAGCGGTCCGTGGTGACGGTCTCATGGGCCGGCCGGGAACTCGATGACCACGAGTCGCCCGTCGGCTCGCCAGCCGCTCGATGCTCTGGCCGGGCGCGCGCCTGCGAACGTGTCCTGTTTCCCGGCTGCGATCAGTCCCCACACGGCGACGGGGGCAGCGAATGCCCGAGCGGGCCTCGATGAAGGCGGCGCGCGACGTCGGGAAGAGGCGCTGTGGCGTGATTACATCCGGAATGGGGCGTCGACCGAAGCGTTGGGCTCGAGCCGATGTGATGGGACCAATCGTGATGCTGGCGTGCGTCTCGTTGAAGGTGTCGGACTGGACGACCTCAAAGCCAACCCTTGAGATCGGCGAAAACGGACCGCCGGTCTGCCGCGTGAAGCCGCACTTGCCGCAATGCGGTGCCGCCAGGGATGGCCGCTGATCTCCGGCGCCGGCCAACCCATGCTGAACCCCGCGGAGCTTCAGCGGGGGTTGACCGAGCGCAGGCGGCGCTGCACGTCCTCGGCCCAGCCGAGAACGACCTCGAGTTGCACGGGCTGTCTTGACCAACATCTGTGCGATGTGTATATTGCACATATGGGCACCAAAACCGTCTCGCTCAAGAAGGAGGCCTACGACCGCCTTCGGGCCGCAAGACGCTATCCCGCCGAGTCCTTCAGTGAGGTCGTCCTCCGGGCCACATGGCCTGAAGATACTTTGACGGCAGGTGTCCTCCTCGACCTCTGCAGGCGCGGCTCCGCACGCTTCTCGGAGGCCGAGTTGGATCGCATAGAGGCTATCAGGCGCACCGACGTCCCACCGGAGGACAAGTGGGCCGATCGCTGATAGTCGAAACATCCTTTCTGATCGACCTCGAGCGCGAGCACGGCCGCGGCAGACCAGGTCGAGCCGTGGCGTTCCTCGAGCAGAACGACGACGCCCGACTCTATCTCCCATTCATCGTGGCCGGCGAGCTCGCGGCCGGACTGTCACTCGCCGATCGGAACCGGTGGGAGACCTTCCTCGCACCCTTCTACGTCCTCGCGTCGAACGCCGACGTCAGCTGGGAGTACGGACGGGCGTATCGCTACCTGCAGGAGAATGGGCGGCTCATCGGGGGGAACGATCTGTGGATTGCTGCCACCGCCCTTGCGTACCGCATGCCGGTGCTGACGAGGAACGTCGAGCACTATCGACGCGTACCGGGCTTGGATGTCGAGCCGTACTGATATCAGCTCCGCTTTTCAACAGTGTCGGCGCAGCGGCGCGGATCAGGACGGCTGAGGCGTGGCAGAGAGCGCTGCTTCGCGCACGCCCGTCGTTTCCGCACACGCGCGGCAGAGGCACGCCGCATTGCGCTGGCTCTCGGGCACACGCGCCAGGACGTCCGGCGGCATCGCCGTCGAGAAGCACCAGCAGTGTGACTTGCCTTGAGCGATCCCGCAGTCGTTCGGGCCACCGCACAGCGGACAACGAGTGGTATTGCTCATCGAGGCCTCGGGATCAGGGATCCGCTCCACACCTACCAGTTCAAGACGCGCGCGAAGACCAGCGGCGCGACGATCGTGGCGTCGGACTCGATGATGAACTTCGGCGTGTTCACGCCGAGCTTGCCCCACGTGATCTTTTCGTTGGGGTCCGCGCCCGAGTACGACCCATAGCTCGTCGTCGAGTCGCTGATCTGGCAGAAGTAGCCCCACAGGCGGACATCGGCCATCTGGAGATCCTGGCTGAGCATGGGCACGACGCAGATGGGGAAGTCGCCGGCGATGCCGCCGCCGATCTGGAAGAGGCCGATCGAGCTGCGCGGGCTCGTGGCGCGGTACCACTCGGCGAGCTTGATCATGTACTCGATGCCCGATCGCACGGTGTGCACGTTCTTGAACGTGCCCTGGATGCAGTGCGCGGCGTAGATGTTGCCGAGCGTCGAGTCCTCCCATCCGGGAACGAAGATGGGCAGGTTCGCCTGGGCGGCCGCGAGCAGCCAGCTGTCGGATGGATCGATCTCGAGGTGCTCTTCGAGGCGACCCGACAGCAGTACCCGGTAGAGGAACTCGTGCGGGAACAGCCGCTCGCCGGTCGAATCCGACCGCTTCCACTCTTCGAGCACGACGCTCTCGATGCGCCGCATCGCTTCGTGCTCGGGGATGCACGTATCGGTCACGCGGTTGAGATGACGGTCGAGCAGCTTCTGCTCGTCTTCGGGCGTCAGGTCGCGGTACCGCGGCAGGCGCTCGTAGTGGGAGTGCGCGACGAGGTTGAAGACGTCTTCCTCGAGGTTGGCGCCGGTGCAGCAGACGGCGTGCACCTTCCCCTGGCGAATCATCTCGGCGAGCGACACTCCCAGCTCCGCCGTGCTCATCGCGCCGGCCAGAGCCATCATCATCGATCCGCCCGACTCCACGTGCGCGATGTAGGCGAGCGCGGCGTCGTTGAGTGACGCGGCGTTGAAGTGGCGATAGTGTCGCGCGATGAATTCGGAGACGGGGCCGAGACGCGTGTGTCTGTCTGTGACCGCAGGGGTGCTGGTTTCCGCCGTGCTTGGAATCCGGCGGTCGCTGGATTCCGCCAGACGAGGAAAGCTGCTCATGTCGCGATGCCTCGGCGACCGTTGTCTCGCGAGATCGGCCCCGAGGTCGCAACAGAGCCGTCCCGGGCGCGTCCTACGGCTTGCGCTGGCCAAGCCGCCATCGGAACGAGGGTGGCTTCACGAGAGATTACCACGTCCCCGCCTTCGCCTAGGCTTCGGCGCGGCTTTGCCCGCCTTCGCCCAGGCTCCGGCGCGGCTGACGCCCGCCTTCGTCCCGACTACGCCCTTCGGGCTTCGTCGAGGTCTCGCCGAAGCGCTTCGCGAAGGCGGACAAGGCTTCGGCGCTGCTGCGCCCGCCTTTGCGAAGGTACGGTGAGAGTCTGCGCACTGCGAGGCGCGAGTCACGCAAGCGTTGAGAACACGATAAGATCGCCGTATGCGCAGAGTGCTCGCCGTCGTTGTGTTGGCCAGCGTCGCGGCGGTTGCCTCCGCTCAGCCCGCCGTGCCGGCGCCGGAACAGACCGCCGAAGTCCAGGCCGCGCTGGCCAGAGTGGCGCCGAGTCTCGTTCGCATCCACGTCGTCTCGGTCGACTTTCAGGACGGTCGGGAGCTCAAGCGCGAAGCGTCCGGGAGCGGCACCATCATTTCGCCGGATGGCCTCGTCATCACGAACCACCACGTCGCCGGCCGCACGCGCGCGATCACCTGCACGCTCGCGAGCCGCGAGGAGATTCCGGCCGAGCTCGTCGGCACCGATCCGCTCTCGGACATCGCGATTCTCCGGCTGCGCCCGGCAGCACCGCGCAAGTTTCCGGTCGCCACGTTCGGCGACGTCACCAGTCTGAAGGTCGGCGACCGTGTGCTGGCCCTCGGCAGCCCGCTCGCGCTGTCGCAGTCGGTCACGATGGGGATCGTCAGCAACACCGAGATGATCATGCCGGGCATGTTCTGGCCGTTCAATCGCATGACACTCGACGGCGAGGACGTCGGTTCGATCGTGCGCTGGATCGGGCACGACGCCGCCATCTTCGGCGGCAACTCCGGCGGGCCGCTCGTCAACATGCAGGGGCAGATCGTCGGCATCAACGAGATCAGCCTGGGCCTGGCGGGCGCGATTCCCGCTGATCTGGCGCGCGAGGTCGCCGACGCGATCATTCGCGACGGCCGGGTGAAGCGCGGGTGGATCGGCCTCGAGATCCAGCCCCTCCTCACCTCCCTCCTCACCTCGAGCACGGCGACACGCGGTGCGCTCGTCGGCGGCACGATCGAGGGGTCGCCCTCCGCCGAGGCGGGCTTCGCCTCCGGCGACATCCTGTTGAAGCTGGCCGGACACGACGTCCTGGTCCGCTTCGCGGAAGAAGTCCCGGTCTTCAACCAGATGGTCATGCGGCTCCCGATCGGGAAGCCGGTCGAGGCGACGGTCCTGCGTGCCGGCGCCGAGAAGACCCTCCGCGTCACCCCGTCCGAGCGCGAGAGCGTCGATGCGCGCATTCGCGAGCTGCCGCTCGTCGGCGTGACGGCCTCCAACCTGACCGGCTGGGCGGCCAAGGAGCTCAAGCGGACGAGCCGCGACGGTGTGCGCGTGCGCGGCGTCCGGCCCGGTGGTCCGGCCGACGAAGCCAAGCCCGCGCTCCGCGAGGACGACGTGATTCTGTCGGTGGATGACCGGCCGACCGTGTCCTTCGAGGCGCTCGAAGGTGTGGTCGACACGCTGACGCGGGGCAAGGACACGCGCGTCTCCGCGCTCGTGGCCTTCGACCGCACGGGCGAGCGCCTGCTGACGGTCGTCGAGCTCGGCCGGCCCGGGCTCGAGGATCCGGGGCTCGAAGCGCGAAAGGCGTGGGTGCCGATCTCGGTGCAGGT
This sequence comes from uncultured Acidobacteriota bacterium, assembly GCA_963776315.1. Taxonomy (GTDB): domain Bacteria; phylum Acidobacteriota; class Vicinamibacteria; order Vicinamibacterales; family 2-12-FULL-66-21; genus DATBJJ01. The sequence goes on along the minus strand of CAVZMJ010000009.1, from coordinate 117,729 downwards.
GCTGACGCGCGAGCTCGCCGAACGGCTCAACCTGTCGGGCCGCACGGGCGTGCGCGTCACGCGCGTCTACGGCGGCGCCGCCGAGGCGGCCGGGCTGAAGATCGGCGATGTCATCACGGCGCTCGACGGCAACGCGATCGAAGCGTCTCAGCCCTCCGACGCGGATCTCTTCGCCACGCTCATCCGCCAATACAAGATCGGCTCGACCGCGACGCTGACCATCGTCCGGAACGGCAAGCCGATGGACGTCGCCGTCAAGCTCGACACCTCGCCGCGGCTGCCGCGGGAGATGAAGAAGTACGAGGATCCCAGCTTCGAGTTCCGCGTGCGCGACATCGCCGCCGCCGACCGTGTGTCGTCGCGGCTGCCGGCCGATCAGTCGGGCGTCCTCGTCGACGCCGTCCGGGAGGGCGGCTGGGCCGCGCTCGGCCACCTCGCCGACGGGGACATGCTGCTGACGATCGACGGCGAGGCCGTCGCCGACGTCGAGGCCGTCCAGCGCAAGATGGCGCGCGTGGCGGAGGCCAGGCCCCGTTCGGTCGTCTTCAAGGTCCGGCGGGGCATTCGAACGTTCTTTGTCGAGCTGGAAACCGGGTGGCGATAGAGCCCATGAAAGTTTGAAGTGTTCCGAACTTCAGACTTCACACGTCAGACTTCAAACTTTCGCATCCGGCTACCAACTATGAGAAACGTAACGTCCACCCTCGCTGCGGCCCTGCTGCTTGCCCCGTTCGTCGCGCCGCTGTCAACGTCCCTCGCGGCCCAGGACAATCGTCCGGCGGCTCGTGACGTGGTCAAGAAGTGGCAGGAAGCCGTCGTCAACGTGCGCGTGGTGCTCAAGATGCGCATGTCGATGGGCGGGCGCGAAATGCAGGCGTCTGACGACCCGGTCGACACCGTCGGCACGGTTATTGATCCTTCGGGCCTGACGGTGCTGTCGCTCGGCTCGCTCAACCCGGGCGCGATGATGAGCAAGCTCATGGGCGCCGGGCGGTGGCAATGGCCAGCCGGCGGTCGAGATTACGAGCGAGCCGACCGAAGTGAAGATTCGCCTGTCGAACGGTCGCGAGCTGCCGGCGAAGATCGTGCTGCGAGACGAGGATCTCGACCTCGCGTTCCTGCGTCCCACGACGAAGCCGGAGACGCCGCTCGTCGCGCTCGATCTGACCGACGCTGCCAAGCCGGCACTGCTCGATCAGGTGCTGGTGCTGTCGCGGCTGGGACGCGTCGGCGGATGGACGGCCGGCGCGGCGCTCTACGACGTCGGCGCGATCATCGAGAAGCCGCGCACGTTCTACGTCCTGGCAGGCGCCTCGTCTGGCGTCGGGACGCCGGCGTTTCTGACCAACGGCCGCGTCGTCGGACTCCTCACGCTGCGCCAGATCGACGCCGGCCGCGCCAGCATGGCGTCGATGATGGGCGGAACGGAAAGCATGGGCATGCTCGGTGTCATCCTGCCGGCCGCCGATGTACTGGAGATTGCGAAGCAGGCGCCGGAGAAATAGACGGCTCAGGGCTCAAGGCCCAGGGCTCAGGCAAGATCTTCGAGCAAGTGGTCGAGGGTTTTGCCTGAGCCTTGAGCCCTGAGCCTTGGGCCAGACACAGCATGAATCAATGACACTAAAAACCGCGGCGTGGGTGGCGGCCGCGGTCGTGGGCGCGCTCGTCGTGCTGACCATCGTCGCGGCGGTGGGCTCTCGCACCGAGCCGCTTCGGAGGCTCGTCGTCGCAACGCTCGAAGATCGGCTCGACAGCAACGTCGAACTGAAGGCTTTCAGCGTCGATTTGTTTCCTGCCGTGACCGTGCAGGGGACGGGGCTGACCGTTCGCCTCCGCACCGTCAGCGATCCTGCCGTTCCGCCGCTCATCCAGATCGACAGCTTCACCGTGCACTGCGGGATCGTCGATCTCCTCCGCCGTCCGCGTCATTTCAAGCATGTGACGCTCGAGGGATTGGTCGTCAACATCCCGCCGGGCGGTTTCAAGAAGGGCGTCAGTCCGTCCGGCAGCGGCGATCCCGTGGCTTCCGGCTTCAGCCGGAAGGAAAACACGCGAAACGAATCGCCGATCATCGTCGACGAGTTGCTCGCCGACGGCGCGCTCCTCCGGATCATCCCGCGGCGCGAGGGCAAGCTGCCCAAGGAGTTCGCGATCCACGCGCTGACGATGAGATCGCTCGGGATTGCCGAGCAGATGCCGTTCACGGCGACGCTGACCAATCCGCTGCCGAAGGGACAGATCGAGACGAGCGGAACGTTTGGTCCGTGGCAGAAGGGCGACCCCGGCGCGACGCCGCTCGCCGGGATGTACACGTTCGAGAAGGCGGACCTCGGCACCATCAAGGGTATCGGTGGAACCCTGAGCTCGAAGGGCGCGTTCGGCGGCGAGCTCGGGCGGATCTCGGTCAAGGGTGAAACGCACGTTCCGGACTTTCATCTCACTATCAGTAACCAGCCGGTGGCCCTCAGCGCCAGTTTCCAGGCAGTCGTGGACGGCACGGACGGCGACACCTACTTGAACGAGGTGAACGCCCAGTTCGGGCAGACGTCGATGACTGCGAAGGGCGCGGTCACCGGCACGAAGGGTGTCAAGGGCCGGAACGTCAAGCTGACCGTGCACATCCAGGAGGGCCGGATCGAGGACCTCCTGCGCCTCGCGGTGAAGGGAGACAAGCCGCTGCTGGTGGGCCGGGTAGGCCTCCAGAGCGAGTTCGAGCTGCCTCCCGGAGATCGCGACGTCGTCGAGAAGCTGATGCTCGCGGGCACGTTCGACGTCGACGCCGCGAAGTTCACCGACCCCGGTGTCCAGAAGAAGCTGTCGGGCATGAGCCACCGCGCCCGCGGCCGCGATCCGGATGCGCAGGCCGAGAATGTCGTGTCAGACTTGGGCGGCAGATTCAGGTTGAAGGACGGCTCGCTGTCGTTTACCGACCTGACGTTTGGCCTGCCGGGCGCGCTGGTCCGGCTCCACGGATCCTACGGGCTGCGCAGTGAAGCGATCGCGTTCGACGGGACGCTGCGCATGGACGCGACGATTTCGGAAGCGGCCGGCGGCGGCATCAAGGGCTTCTTCCTGAAGGCCATCGATCCGATCTTTCGCAAGAAGGGCGCCGGCGCGCTCGTGCCGATCAGAATCGGCGGCACGCGGGACAAGCCGCAGTTCGGTCTCGATGTCGGGAAGGTCCTCAAGAAATAGGATGGTCATGATGGCGGAGACAACGAAACCGTTCGAAGTCGTGAAGTCGGACGAGGAGTGGCGGAAGATTCTGACGCCGGAGCAGTACCAGGTGATGCGCCGCCACGGCACGGAACGCCCGGGTTCGTGCGCGCTGCTCAGGGAGCACCGCGCCGGCACGTTCTCGTGCGCGGCCTGCGGTCAGCCGCTGTTCGTCGCGGATCGCAAGTTCGAGAGTGGCACCGGCTGGCCGAGCTTCTTCGCGCCGCTCGACGGTGCGGTGGGCTCGTCGGTCGACGACAGCATGTTCATGCGCCGCACCGAGGTCCACTGCAACCGCTGCGGCGGTCATCTCGGCCACGTCTTCGAGGACGGTCCGCCGCCGACCGGGCTCCGCTACTGCATCAACGGCGTGGCGCTGAACTTCGTGCCGGCGCCCGACGCGAAGCCTGAGCCTGAGAGCCTGTGAGAAGAACCCTGACAGGAACGAACCGCTGCAGTTCGTGTCCCCACGCAGTTCCTGCGCTTGGCGCGTTCTCGGCGGACTACTAAACACTGGGCGACACTCAGGAGTTGCTTTCGCCTTCAAGCGGCTATCGCCGCGCCCGCCTGACCCAACCGCGGGAATGACTAGGCGCGGCAGAGGATCTCGCCGTGGAGAACGGCATACCAGGCATCGGGGTGCTTGGCCCAGCGGCGCCATCCGTCGGCGATCTCGCGTAGCTCGTTCTCGGTGGCGAGGCCTTCGGTGACGGCTTGGCGCGCGATCGCGGAATCGGTCATGCGGTCAGCCCACAGCCCTCCCCACCAAGCGCGGTCGTCTGGCGTCGCGAAGCACCACAATGAAGCGCCCGGTACCACGTCGTCGAAGCCCGCGGAGTGCGCCCACGCGAGCAGGAATCTGCCCGCGTCGGGCTCGCCCGCGTTGCGGCGCGCGATATTGCGGTATAGCGCCAGCCAGCGGTCGATCGCGGGCTCGTCAGGGTACCAGCGGAAGGCGCCATAGTCACCGTCGCGCGCCGCGACCAGCCCACCCGGTTTGCACACGCGCTTCATCTCGCGCAGCGCGCCAACGGGGTCGGCGAGATGCTGGAGCACTTGATGCGCGTGCACGACGTCGAACGTTTGGTCGTCGGTTTCGAGGGAATAGAGGTCGCCGACCGAGAACTCGACATTCGGACCGCCGCCGGCGTCGCGGTGCGCCTCCTCGATCACGTCGGCCGATGCATCGATGCCGAGGACGCGTCCGGGCGCGACCCACCGGCCGATGTCAGCCGTGATCGTGCCCGGCCCGCACCCGAGGTCGAGCACACTGCTGCCGGATGTGAGGTGCGGCGCGAGGTAGGCGGCCGAGTTGGCGACGGTGCGCCACTTGTGCGACCGCAGTACGCTCTCGTGGTGACCGTGCGTGTAAGTCATTGGGTCCGCTGAGCGCCGGCTGGCGATGGCCACTCGAAGATCGGGCGGTCACCCGTCGCGCATCGCGCGCCACCGTTCCCATCCCGGCCGAGCGCCTGACGATAGACGAGCGTGGACCGATCCTCGAGGCACGCGCTCTAAGCAGAATTCCCCTTAATCAGGTCGATCAGATCGCCGAGTCCCGAGGACCCCCACTCCGCGTGGGCGGTCCACGGCGACTCGCCGGACCGATCGGCCACGGCTTTCCGTTCCAGCTCTTTCAGCCGCCGCTCCTCTTCGCGCAGGTCCTCAATCTTCTGTGTCCGCGCCCGGTCGAGCCCGCCCTCCTGGATGAACGCCACGATTTGATGCAGCTCGCCGGCGTCGAGGAACGTGCCGTGCCCGCGGCAGACGTCGATCACCGCCCCCGAGAGCCGCCCGAAGTTCACGCGGTTCATCATCTTGCCGCAGCGGAGGCACGGACGGTACCGAACCGGCGCCGCGGCCCTTACAGCCGCGCGGGGCGCCAGGCGCTGAAGGACGGCGGTCTGCGACTCCCGTTGCGCGCACAATCGCTCGAAGACGTCGGCGTCGACCCAGATGCCGTCGCATCCGGTGCACTCCAGGATCGGCGTCGAGCCGATATCAACGCGATGGAGCCCGCTCCGGCATGCCGGACACGTCGCGGCCGTGTCGTCTTCCTGGCGCCGGACTCTCGCCGCGCCGCACTTGTGGCAGAACGCCGCCCCCTCGAACCCAAGCGTGAAGCACGACGGACAGCTGACCGTGGCCAGCCGTGCCTGGCAGTACGGGCAACGCCCGGCCGCCGGCTCGGCCGCAGCACCGCAGTTGGGGCAGTGCAGGGTGCCCGCATCCGGCTTCATGGGCGCTACTATAATGCTGAATGCTGAATGTTGAATGCTGAAGTAAATTGAGACTTTCAGCGTTCAGCATTCAATTCAGCATTCAGCCAGTCAGCATTCAGCATTGCAGAAGGTGAACACTATGGGCCTGATGGACTTCATCAAAGGCGAGCTGATCGACATCATCGAGTGGACCGATGATTCGCGCGATACGCTCTCGTTCCGGTTTCCAGACGATGACAAGGCGATCAAGAACGGGGCGCAGCTCATCGTCCGCGAGTCGCAGCAGGTGCAGTTCATCTACGTGGGCGAGTTCGGCGACACGTTCGGGCCGGGCAAGCACACGCTGACGACCGACAACATTCCGGTCCTGACGAAGCTCAAGTCATGGAAGTACGGCTTCAACTCGCCGTTCAAAGCCGACGTCTATTTCCTGAACACGCGGCTGTTCACCGGCAACAAGTGGGGCACCGCGAATCCGATCATGATGCGCGACAACGATCTCGGGATCGTCCGCGTCCGCGCGTTCGGGACCTACGACTTCCGGATCATCGACCCGAAGCTCTTCCTCAAGGAGGTCGCCGGGTCCGACCAGAACTTCCGCCTCGACGAGTTCGCCGACACGATGCGGTCCCGCATCGTCAGCGTGTTCGCCGATGCGCAGGCGTCCGCGGGCATTCCGGTGTTCGACGTCGCGAGCCGCTACACGGAGCTCGGTGAGGCGCTGTTGCCGCTCATCAACCCCGTCATCGCCGCGAAGTACGGGCTCGAGATTGCCAGCTTCATCGTCGAGAACGTGTCGGTGCCGCCGGAAGTCGAAACCGCGATCGACAAGCGGTCGAGCATGGCCGCGGTCGGCAACCTCAACGACTACGTCAAGTTCCAGATGGCGCAGGGTATGGAGAAGGGCGGCGGCTCTGGCGGCGCCGCAACGGAGCTCGCCGTGGGCCTGTCGATCGCACAGCAGATCATGAAACAGCAGGGCATGCCCGGCGCGGCAGCGGACTCGGCGGCGACGACCGCGGTGGCGCTTCCCGATCTGCTGTCGCCCGCTGATGCGGCCAAGGCGCTCGGCGTGTCGGAAACCGACGTCATGACGATCATCGAGTCGGGCGAGCTCGCCGCCAAGAAGATCGGCGCCGCGTATCGCATCAAGCGAAGCGCGCTCGACGAGTACCTGGCGAAATAGACGTGGCAGGCTCAGGGCTCAGGGCTCAAGGCTCAGGGCTCAGGCAAAGCCTTCGAGTAAGATCTCGATGCTCTTGCGTGAGCCCTGAGCCCTGAGCCTCAGACGTGTGACGAGGCGAGCCACAGACAACACTGGCACTGGAAGCCGTCCATGACCACGAACCACTCGCGAAGGCCTCGAAGATCACGACGGCCCGCGAAGGATTACCTCGAATGGTTCTCCTTCGTGAGCATCGTGGTCTTCGTGCCCATCGTGATTAGCCGTCGGCCGGTGTTGAGATAGATCTCGTGGCGGACATCAGCGCGCTCGACAAGTTCCCGTGCGCAGCCTGTGGGGCGCAGGCGCAGTGGAATCCCGCGAAGCAGCTCCTCGTGTGCCCGTTCTGCGGATCGGCGGCGCCCTTCACCGTCAATGCCGCCACCGGCGCGATCGAGGAGCTCGATCTCGTCAAGGCGCTTCGCGAGCTGCCCGACGAGGAGCGCGGCTGGCAGACCGAGAAGCGGACGGTTCAGTGCCAGAGCTGCAAGGCCGTCTCCGTGTTCGATCCCGAGCGCGTCGGGCAAAACTGCGACTTCTGCGGCTCGCCCGCGCTCGTCGACTATACCGAGATCAAGGCTCCCATCCGCCCGCAGAGTCTGCTGCCGTTCACCGTCACCGACTCGAGCGTGCGCGAGCAGATCCGGAAATGGTACGCGAGCAAGTGGCTGGCGCCGGGGAAGCTCAAGAGCCGCGCGCTCGTCGATCGCGTCCACGGCGTCTACATCCCCTACTGGACGTTCGACGCGCACGTCGTCTGCCCGTGGGACGCCGACGCTGGCCACTACTACTACACGACGGAAACCTATCAGGAGGGTGGCCGTACTCGCACCCGTCAGGTCCGGCACGTCCGCTGGGTGCCGGCGTCGGGCGAGGTGCAGCACTTCTTCGACGACGAGCCGGTGCCCGGGACGCGCGGTGTCTCGCATGCGCTGCTGGCGCAGGTCGAGCCGTTTCCGACGAAAGATCTCCGGCCGTACGACACGGCGTTTCTATCGGGCTTCGTCGTCGAGCACTACCAGATCGTTCTCTTCGACGCGGCGAAGCGATCCGAAGACGCGATGGCCGCCAAGCTGACGGCGATGTGCGCGGCGCAGATTCCCGGCGACACGTACCGTAACCTGCAGATCCACCCGGCGTACTCGGGCCGGACCTTCAAGCACATCCTCGTGCCCGTCTGGCTGCTGACCTACAATTTTGGCGCGAAGGCGTACCAGGTCGTCGTCAACGGCGTGACCGGACGGATGGCGGGAGACTATCCGAAGAGCTTCTGGAAGATCGCGCTGCTCGTTCTGCTGGCGATTATCGCGGTGATAGTGTTTCTGACGCTGGCGCAGGAATAGGCTCAGGGCTCAGGGCTCAAGGCTCAGGCAAGAGCTCTCAGATCCTAATCGCGCGAATGAGATCTGAATGCTCTTCCCTGAGCCTTGAGCCCTGAGCCCCTGAACCCTGAGCCTGCCTCTTTAGAACTCGTACCTCACCGACAACTGGACGACGCGCGAGCCGACGTTGACCTGCGTGATGCGGCCGAACGTCGTGCTGTTGATGTCCATGTCGCCGCGGAAGAAGCTCGGCGTGTTCGTCAGGTTGAACGCCTCGCCCTTGACTTCGATGCGGTGAGTGTCCGTCAGGCGGATCCGCTTCGAGAGTGCGAGGTCGATGCGGAACTGCGACGGACCGTCGAAAGCCAGGATGGGGAGGTTGCCGACCTGTCCGGCGGTCGGGTTGAAGAACACCTGACCGTCGAACCCGGCCGCGTTCGTCAGGTTGTCGGCGCCGACCGCGCGCCCGCTCACCGGGTCCACGACCTTCGGGTCGATCCAGAAGATCTTGCCGTCGGCCTGCTTGTAGATGCCGAGCAGGCTCTTGATCTCGGCCTCCGACAGGTTGCTGAACGCGGTGTTGCAGCTGATGGGGTCGGCGCAGCTCGAGCGGCCGGCACGGTTGAACGTCCCGCGCGTCGAGGTGATGCTGATCGGCGATCCGCTCGACCACGACACGATCGACCCGAGCTGCCACCCGCCGACGATGGCATCGGCAAGACCGCTCGAGTTGAACCACTTCTTGCCGTGGCCGAACGGCAGCTCGTAGATCGTGTTGGCCGCCACGGCATGGGTGACGTGGAACACCGAGCGCCCCGTGTTCAGCTCGGGACGGAAGTTGTCCATGAACGCTTCGAAGCGGTTCTGTGCGGTGCCGGACGAGTCGGTCTCGGTGTTCGCGAACGTGTAGTTGACCTGGCCGAAGAACCCGTTTCGGAACTGCCGCCGCAGTTCGAGCTGCATGGAGTTGTAGTCGCTGAAGCCGCCGTTCGCCAGCCCCTGCGATGCGTAGATGCCCGGGTTCTGCATGAAGGTCGCCAGCGAGCCCGCAACGCGGCTCGTCATGTAGAAGTCGGCGAGCCCCGCGACCTGGTTCGTCTGCAGGTTGGTGATGACGTTGGTGTTGGTCAGCAGGGTCGCGCCGAAGCTCGGGAGCACTGTGAGCGGCACGCTGCCCGGGACCGTGGGGTCGAACACCGGGCTGAAGCTCTTTCCGGCCTGCTGAGCGAGGTAACCGTTCGACCGCGCGCGGTTGAAGTCGGCGAGGAATTCCGGGCTGAGCTGGACCTGGTTGTAGTCCGTGCCCCGCCAGATGCCGCGGCCGAACGTGCCCACGTAGCGGGCTTCCACGGCCGTCGACCAGCCGATCTCCCGCTGGATGCCGAGGCTCACCTGATGGACGTGCGGGGCGCCAATGCTCGGATCGATTCCCCACAGTGTGCCCGTCGCGCTGAGCGCCATCTGATCGGCGAGCGTGCGGGTCGAGAGGAACGCCGGTGTCGCGATCGCCGGTACACCGGCCGCGACCCTCGCGAACTGGTTGCTGAGTGTGACGGCGCTGCTCAGACCCGCGTTGCCGCGCGAAGCCGATCGACCAACCGTGACCGTCTCCTCGTTCACGAAGGTGAGCGAGTATCCACCGCGGACGGCGGTGCGCCCGTCCTTCGTGAGGTCCCAGGCGAAGCCGACCGTGGGACCGAAGTTGTTGAGATCTTTGCTGTAGAAGTCACCATTGACGAACGTGACCTGCGTCGTCGGGTCGAGCATCACCTGGTCGAGCGATCGGCCGTTGATGATCGGCAGGAAACCCAGGTTGTCGTCTTCCTTGAGCGGGCTGTAGTACTCCCACTTCAGGCCGCCTCGCACGGTGAAGTTCGGCTTCCAGCGCCAGTTGTCCTGCACGTAGGTGGCGATGTTGTCGAGCGTGTAGTTCTCGTTCGACGGGATGCCCGCGCACGAAGCCGGAGCTCTGGTCCTGCACCTGGAACGTCTGCGCCACCGACGTGACTCGCGCCGCTCAGCCAGGCCGCCATCGCGTTGGCGTTGGTGAGATCGGCCGCGGCGATTCCGCCGGGGAACTGTGCCGACTGCAACTGGACGCTGCCCGGCGCAATGGCGCTGTACCCGAAGTTCACCTGCGGGAACGCACCGGCGTAGTTATAGGGGTTGACGTGGTTGCGCTGCCAGCTGCCACCCATCTGCAGCTCATGGCTTCCGAGCATCAGCGAGGCCGTGTCATTGATCTGGTACGTGTTCGTGTAGCGGCCCTGCGGCTGGAAGCCGATGGCCGTGCCATTGCCGCCGATCGGGTTGATGATGCCGAGCGCCGTCGTGTACTGGTTTCCGCTGTACGCCCAGTTGCTCTCGAACTGGACGGGGGAGAGGTTGAAGCCGCCGCGAACCTCGTTCTGGAAGTTCGAGCTGCCGATCCATCGCCACGCCAGCGCCAACCGCTTCGGATCGGAGTTCGTGAAGACCAGCGGGCGATCCGGGCTGATGAAGTCGAGATCGGTTCGGTCGTCAATCTCCTTGAAATAGCTGTAGACACCCTCGAACCTGTTGTTGGCCGAGAACGCGTAGTCGATGCGGAACCCGTACTGATCACGATTGTTGAGATCGGTCTGGTTGAACCGATACCCGGCGGTGTTGAGCACGCGGGCCGCGGTCGAGTTGCCGACGTCGTAGTTGTTGACGTTCGATGAACCCGGAATCTGGGAGAGGAAATCCGAGCGCAGCTTGGGGTCGACGGTCTGCCCGGACAGCTGCATCACGTTCACCGAGCGGACGACCCCATCCGTCCCGGCGTAGCGGAACACGCCGTCGAAAAAGTCCGCGTTGGCCGGAATCGTGAGGTTCTGCGAGGTCTGAGTCGTCTGCCTGAACCCCTCGTAGTAACCGAAGAAGAAGAGCTTGTCCTTCTGAATGGGTCCCCCGACGCGGCCTCCGAACTGATGCCGGCTCAGGTCCGGCTTGGCCACCGACGGTGTCGCCGCGTTGTTGAAGAACGAATTCGCGGAGTACTTGGCGTCGCGATTGAACTCGAACGCGCTGCCCGTGAACCTGTTGCCGCCGGACGGGGTGATCATCCTGACCGCGCTCGCGCCGCCCGCCGAGTTGGCACCCGACACCGACGACGTGATCGAGAACTCCGCCACGGTGTCCGAGGTCGGCCGGTTGGGCAGGAAGTCGAGCGAGTTGGTCCGGATGAAGTTGTCCTGGATGTTGATGCCGTCGAGGGTGACCTGCGTCCACGTCGGGCGGCCGCCGTTGATGCTCGTATTCGTCCGGTTGATGAACGGCTGAACACCCGCCTGGAGCTTGATCAGGTTCGTGACGTCGCGGTTTGCGAGCGGAATGTCGAGGACCTGCTTCTGGAGAACAGTCGCGGTCACTTCGGGAGAGGTCGTCGACACGAGCGACGAACCGGCCGTCACGCTGATCACTTCCGTCACTTCGCCGAGTGCCAGCTTCGCCGTGAGCGAGTACTCCTGCCCGACGCCAACGATGACGTCGTTGTAGTCCGCCGCTTTGAAGCCCTGCAGCGAGATGTTGACCTTGTAGGTGCCAACCGGCACCTGTGGGAACAGGAAAGCCCCCGTCGCGGCGGTGACGGTCGTCTCGGTCTGAGCGGTCCTCGTGTTGGTCAGGGTAACGGTCGCTCCCGGCAGCACGCCACCCGACTCGTCGAGCACGGTTCCCGCCACCCGTCCGAGCGTCTGCGCCGGCGCCGGCGCTACGTGCACAAGCATCAGAAAGAGCGCCACCGATGCGACTCTCCATGCCATCTGAAAATTCCTCATGCTGCTTCCTCCAAGTCTTGCCTGTTGCCCGGCCGTTCCGTTTCGAGTCGCTGTCTGCTTTGGGATGAACGGTACGTGCAGCAACGCGGATGCCAGGCGATCCGGGACGAATCTAGGCGAACTTGGGGCGTATTCAACGAGATTGTGACGAAAAATGTGACGAGCACCGGAGCGCTCCAGAAATCCGGGTTCAAGCGGTTGGATCGCCACCGCATGGTAGGATGGCGCCTCGATGATGCGCGTCGTGGTGACGGGCGGGAGCCGGCTTCATCGGCTCACACGTGGCCGAGGCCCTCCTGACACGCGGCCACGAGGTCACCGTGCTCGATGACCTCAGCGGTGGGTTCGCCGACAACGTGCCGCGGCGGTGCCCGCTTCGTCAAGGGCAGCGTGATCGACCACGTCGGCCGTTGACCGCCTCTTCGCCGACGGGCGGTTCGACTACGTCTATCACCTCGCCGCCTACGCCGCCGAGGGTCTGAGCCACTTCATCAAGCGGTTCAACTACACGAACAACGTCATCGGCAGCGTCAACCTCATCAACGCCGCCATCAACACCGGCGTGAAGGGCTTCGTTTTCGCATCCTCGATCGCGGTTTACGGGCGGAGCCCTGTCGTTCCCGATGACCGAAGAGACCATCCCTGAGCCCGAGGATCCGTACGGGATCGCCAAGTACGCCGTCGAGCGCGAGCTGGCCGCGAGCCGCATGATGTTCGGCCTCGACTACATGATCTTCCGGCCGCACAATGTCTACGGTCCGCGACAGAACATCGCCGATCGCTATCGCAATGTGGTCGGCATCTTCATGAACCAGATCCTGCAGGATCAGCCGATGACGATCTTCGGCGACGGTACGCAGACGCGGGCGTTCAGCTACATCGACGATGTGGCGCCCGTCATGGCGTCGGCGATTGACGAGCCGCGCGCGTGGAACCAGGTGTTCAACGTGGGCGCGGACCAGCCGTGGCCGCTCAACGAGCTCGCCGCGCGCGTCGCTGCAGCCATGGGCGTCGCGCCCCGCATCGTGCACCTGCCCGCGCGGCATGAAGTCCACACCGCACACTCGAGCCACGACAGGATCCGGAGCGTGTTCGGGCACCGCGAGACGACGTCGCTCGACGATGGGTTGCGCGCGATGGCCGCCTGGGTGCAGCAGCACGGGGCGCGGTCGAGCACGGCGTTCAAGGGAATCGAAGTGACGAAGAACCTGCCGCCGAGCTGGCAGATCTGATGCACGGGTCCAAGACCATCAGCGTCGTGCTCCCCGCGTACAACGAGGAGGGCTACATCAGGCCAGCGGTCGACGACTTCTTCGTCCCGAACGTCGTCGACGAAGTCATCGTCGTCGACAACAACTCTCGCGACCGCACCGCCGAGGAGGCGCGGCAGACGCGCGCGCGCGTGGTGCAGGAAAGCCGCCAGGGCTACGGCCATGCCCTGCAGCGAGGCATGCGCGAGGCCACGGGCGACATCGTCATCCTCGCCGAGCCCGATGGCACGTTCATCGGCAGGGACGTCCTGAAGCTGCTTGCCTACGCCGACGATTTCGACATGGTGTGCGGCACGCGGACGACGCGCGAGCTGGTGTGGGACCAGGCGAACATGGGATGGTTTCTCCGGATGGGGAACTGGACCGTCGCCAAGATGATTCAGTTCCTGTACGGAGGCCCATCGCTCAGCGATTGCGGCTGCACGCTGCGCCTCACGCACCGCGCCGCGCTTGACCAGATCCGCGGCGATCTCACCGTCGGTGGCTCGCACTTTCTTCCCGAGATGGTGATTCTGGCCCTGAAACGGCGACTGAAGGTGATCGAGGTGCCGGTCAACTATCGCGGCCGGGTTGGCGAATCGAAAATCACCGGCAATCTCAAGGGCACCCTCAACACGGGCTTCCGGATGATTGGCCTCATCATCAAATACCGGTTTTCCGGTGGGGGCCGGTCTTGAATGGTAGTCGGCCTGGCCACAGCGGGTCCGGGGTGCTGACCAGGGGCCTGACGCCCTGGATCATCGTGGCGCTCGCCGCGATCCTGCCCTACCTCGTCACCATCTCCGACTACTTCGTGCGCGACGATTTTGGCGTCGTGCAATTGCTCGCACAGAAGCCGTTTTCGTACTTCCCGCGGTGGTTCGCGAGCTCCTGGATGGACGGAATCTGGGGATACGTGCCCGATGAAGTGCGCCCGTTTCCGGCGCTGTCGTACCAGGTGACCGCGCTCGGCGGACCGGTGTCGCCCACCTTGCATCACGTGTTGAACGTCCTCATCCATGCCGCGAACGGCCTGCTGGTGATGGCCATCGGGTTGCGCGCGGCGGCCCTCGGCGTGCCTGGGGCCATGTTCGCGGGGCTCGTCTTCGTGCTGCTGCCGGTGCACGCCGAGAGCGTGGCGTGGATTACCGGTCGCGTCGACTCGATGCCGGCGCTCTTCTATCTCGCGTCGTTTCTGGCCTACGTGCGCTTCCGGCAGGGAGCGTCGCCCCGCCTCTACATCTGGTCGCTCGTGCTCTTCTTCGTGGCGTTGTTCACCAAGCAGAACACGATCACGATGGTGGCCACGCTCGCGGGATACGACGTCATTGTCGGGCGGCGCCGGATTCGTCCGCTTTTCGCGTTTGTCCGTCCATACGTGCCGTTCGCGCTGATGACCGCGGCGTACCTCTGGATGCGCTACCTGCTCTTTGGCCAGGTGGCGCGCGAGGGGTCGCTCAACGCGCGTGGTCTCGAGGACTTTCGCATTCTGCTGGGTCGTCACATCAGACACGTCGTGGCCGGCGACTTCAATGCGTCAGCGATGGTTGTCGCGATCGCGCTGGCGGTGGTTGTTGTCGTGTGGCTGGCAACGCGCGGCGCGGATAGGTCAGGTTCCGGCGGTCTGGGGCCTGCCCCGAGCGTAGTCGAGGAGCCTGCCCCGAGCGTAGTCGAGGGGAGACGGCTGCTCTACTTCGGACCGATCTGGTGGGCGATTGGCGTGCTGCCGATCGCGGTGGCCGGCTACCACTCGCCACGGCACGTGTATCTCGCGGCCGTCGGGTGGGCGATGGTGCTTGGCATCACGTTCGATGCAGCCTGGCGTTTCCAGTCGCGCCAGGCCTGGCAGCGTGCCGTGGCAGCCGGGTCAGCCCTCGTCCTGCTGTTCTATCTCGTGCCGCTGTACCGAGCCGTGCGCGAGTGGCGCACCATGGCCGCGGTTTCGCACCAGGTCGTGCGCGACGTGCGAGGCGCCGCGCTCTCCGCGCCAGAGGGCAGTCTGATCATCATTGGCGCGCCCGGGCGCAGTTGGGAATGGGCGCTGCCGTTCGCCGTCCGACCACCATTTCAACGTACTGACCTGCGCGCCCGCGTGTTCATCATCTCGCCGCGCGCCCTCAGCTGCTGCACTGCGCCGTGGTTCGAGGAAACGCGACGAACGATTCGTGCCTGGTCCGCCGGGGCTGCCCGCGACTCCGCGATGGCCTTGCGGTGGGATCCCGACACAGGCGCGCTGTCCCGAGCTACTTCCGGCGACACGCCACAGTTGCCCGCGCTGACTCGCGCGCTGCTCGACATGCGAGCGGATGACCTCGACAGCAACCTCCGCCGCATGCTCGACATCCTGCCCTCGGAGAGTCGATAGCGTTGACAGAGGTGGACGGAGGTGGACGGAGGTGGACGAAGGCAACGGGTTCACAACGGAGGAACGAAGCGAACGGAGACGAACGAAGAGATCCGGGTAGACAGCAGCCTCACGAGACTGCTTGCGCCGCGCGTCGCGCGGCGGGGTCGGCTCGGAGTACCGAGAATCACAAGCACTCTTGCATCCGACCAGTGCTTGCGATTCTCGGTACTCCGAGCCGACCCCAGCGCCGGCCTGCGGGCCGGCGCGCAAGCAGTGCAGCGTGACAGCCTCCGTTCGTCTCCGTTCGCTCCGTTCCTTCGTCGTTGAACCCGTTAACTCCGTCTCCTCCTCGTCCTCCCTTGGCGACCGCCCGTGAACCCCAAGGCGCCCTCCCAGCGTCGAAACTGTGGGAAACTGAGGAAATCATGTTCAGCAAGCTGAGAATGCCCACCAAAGAGCAGGCCCTCCCCGGCCGGGCCGAGCGGATGGAAGTGCCTGCAACCCATCACGTTAACGGTGCCCGCCTGTCGCCGCCGTTTCCGGCCGGGCTCGAGCGCGCGATCTTCGGGATGGGGTGCTTCTGGGGAGCCGAGAAGAAGTTCTGGCAACTGCCGGGCGTCTACTCGACGGCGGTCGGCTATGCCGCCGGGCTGACGCCGAACCCCACGTATCGCGAGGTTTGCAGCGGCATGACGGGGCACAACGAAGTCGTGCTCGTGGTGTTCGATCCCGGGAAAATTTCGTACGACGCACTCCTGAAGACGTTCTGGGAGAATCATGATCCGACGCAGGGGATGCGTCAGGGCAACGACACCGGCACGCAGTATCGTTCAGGGGTCTATGTGTTCGACGATGCTCAGCGCGACGCCGCGCTCCGATCGCGGGACCTCTTTCAGGAGCAGTTGACGAAGCGCGGATTCGGTGCCATCACGACGGAGATCCTGCCTGCACCTGAGTTCTACTACGCCGAGGACTATCACCAGCAATACCTGTCGAAGAACCCCGACGGATACTGCGGGCTGGGCGGCACGGGTGTCACCTGTCCCGTAGGCGTCGCCGCTCACTGAGCCCGGTCGCTGTTGGTCGTCCTGACCACCTTCGTGACGTCGAACCCGCTGCCTCGCGCAATGTCGATCGCCCGCTCGTAGCTGGTCGGGCTCATCTGGGGCGTCCTCGACAGGATCCACAGGTACTCCCGGCTCGGTGTTCCGACGACGGCCCACGTGTATTCTGGACCGAGCCCGATGACCCAGTAGTCGCCCCACACCGAGCGAAGAAACGACAGGATGGCCGGCGCGAACCGCACTTCGAGCCTCGAGTTGCTCGTCCCGTCACCTGCCTTGCGGCCGATGCCTCGCGCTTGATCTACCTTGCCCGCCGCGGTCCGGCATCGGTTGACCACGTCCAGTCGCCCGTCAGCCCGCAAGGCGTAGTGGACGACGACGTCACCCGCACATTGATTCTGAAACTTGTTGGGCAGCCTGGCGGCCTCGAACCACCGGCCCGCATACTGCGTCAGATCGACGGACTCGACGACGCGCAGTGGCGGGTCGCTGGCGAGAGCGGCGAATGGGAGGCAGACGGCGATCGCCGCCAGCAGATGGACCGCGAGTCTCATGCCCATCAGCATGAGGCATCGAACGACGCGCGGCAAGTTTCGCCGAGCGGTCTCGGCGACGAGGCTTGCTACAATTGCCCGGACATGCCGGACATCGGAGGTATCTCATGAGCACGGTCCGTGGAGTTCGCGCCTAGAGTCCATGGCCAAGTTCAAGCAAGCGGGCGCCATCGTCGTGCGAGCCGGAAGAAGCGGACCACGGATTCTGCTCGTCACGGCGCGGCGCAATCCCAATAACTGGATCTTTCCGAAAGGCCACGTCGAGTCGGGCGAGACGCTGAAGGCGGCGGCCGTCCGCGAAGCGCGCGAAGAGGCCGGCGTCGAGGGCAAGGTCGTCGGCGCGGCCGGCCGGATGTCTTTCGAGTTCGGCGACAACACCTACCGCGTGACCTACTTCGTTGTCCGGACCACCGATGAGGGCAAGGAGCGCGAAGGCCGTCGCCTCCGCTGGCTGAAGTACAAGCAGGCCCTGCGACGGCTCACGTACGAGGAAACCCGCGACCTGCTCCGCGACGCGTGGCCGCGCATCAAACTATCCGCCGCTTCGCGAGCGTCAGGCAGCCGCAAGAAGAAATAACCCGACGGCCGGTGATACGCTTTCAGGATGATCCTGATGCGTTCCACCCTCGCGTCGGTTCTCGCCCTGGGTGCGCTCGTCGCGTCGCTGCCCGCACCGCAGGTGCGGGCTCAGGCAAGCCAGAAAGCTGACGCCGAATACCTCCGCTCGGCCTACGACTCCTATCGCTCGATGCGGGAGTCGTCTCCGTATCGTGGCATCGCGTGGCAGCCGCTCGGCCCCACCAACATCAGCGGGCGCGCGACCGACATCGCCGTCGCCGAGAAGAACGGCGCGCGGCGCATCTACGCTGCCTATGCGACGAGCGGCGTGTGGAAGACCGACGACAACGGCGCGTCGTGGCAGGCCGTCTTCGAGCACCAGGCGTCGACGAGCATTGGCGACGTCGCCGTCGCGCCCTCGAACCCCGACATCGTGTGGGTCGGCACAGGCGAGGCGAACCTGTTCCGTGCCTCGATGGCGGGCGTCGGCATCTACAAGTCGACCGACGGCGCAAAGACCTTCACGCATGCCGGCCTGACCGATACACAGACGATTGCGCGCATCGTCGTTCATCCGTCGAACCCTGACGTGGTCTACGTCGCCTCGTCCGGGCACGAGTGGACCGATAACGAGATGCGCGGCGTGTTCAAGACCTCCGACGGCGGCCGCACGTGGCAGAAGGTGTTCTATCGCAGCCCGCGCACGGGGGCGATTGACCTCGTGATGGATCCCGCCGATCCGAACACGCTCTACGCCGCCATGTGGCAGCGCGTGCGCCGGAAGTGGAGCGATCCCCGCACGGAGTCCGGATACTCGGAAGGCGGGATCTGGAAGACGACCGACGGCGGGAGGACGTGGACGGAGGCGAACGACGGGCTGCCCGCCGCGCAGTTCCGGGGTCGAATCGGGATCGACGCCTCGCGCTCCAATCCGAACGTCGTCTACGCGTTCGTCGACAACTACGAGCCCGGGAGGCCGCCGCGCGACGGTGAGCGCGATGCCTACACGCGGCCGATCTTCGAGGCCCGCATCAAGGCCGCGGAGGTCTACCGGTCGGACAACAAGGGCGGGACCTGGCGCAAGGTCACCGAGACCAACGATTTCATGATCGGGCACTCCGGGACCTACGGGTGGGTGTTCGGACAGATACGCGTGGACCCGACCGACGAGAACACGATCTACACGCTCGGCCTCGGGCTCAACGTGTCCCGCGATTCAGGCAAGACCTTCACCTCGCTGCGCGGCATGCACGGTGACCATCACGGGCTCTGGATCGATCCGGCGAATCCGGCCGTGCTCTACAACGTCAACGACGGCGGGCTCTACCGGTCGGCTGATGCCGGCAAGACGTGGATCTACGACGTTGCGGCGGGCGGGATTCAGTTCTACAACGTGACGCTCGACGACGGCACGCCGGTCTGGGCCTACGGATCGATACAGGACTATGGGAGCCGGCGTGGCGCGGTCGATCTGAGCAAGGGCCGCGACAGGATTCCCGCCGTCGCCTGGTCGAATGCGCCAGGCGGCGAGGGATCTCATCACGCGATCGAGCGCGGCAATAACAACATCGTCTACTCGCACGGCTTCTACGGGAACTTCACGCGGGAAGATGTCGCGGCGTCGGCGGCCGGGCGTGGGGCCGCTCCGGCAGGGGAGCCGGCACAAGGCCGCGGCCGTGGCCGGGCGGGCGTCACGAACATCCGGCCGCCGATGAAGGACGGAGAACCCGAGTTACGGGCGCAGTGGATGGCTCCGGTGATGACCTCGCAGCACGATCCGGCCACGGTCTACGTCGGGTTCCAGTTCGTGTTCCGCTCCACGAATCGTGGAGACACCTGGGAACGCATCAGTCCCGACCTGACCAGCAACGATCCCGCGCAGATGCTGCTCAAGAGCTCGAGCGCCATCCCGCACCTGACGATCGTCGCCCTCGCGGAGTCGCCCAGCAGGGCGGGTGTGCTTTACGCGGGCACCGACGATGGCCGGTTCCACGTCACGATGGACGGTGGAAAGAGCTGGACCGACCTGACGTCGTCGCTGCCCGTCCGCAAGTGGGTGTCGCGCATCGTGCCGTCGCGTCATGCCGAGGGCACCATCTTCGTCACGCTGCGCGGCCGCGAAGACGACGACTTCGCGCCTTACGCCTACAAGTCGACCGACAACGGCAGGACGTTCACGAGCATCGTTGCCAACGTGCCGGCGGGGCCGGTCAACGTCATCCGCGAGGACCCGGCCAACGCGAACGTTCTTTATCTCGGCACCGACTTTGGCGCCTACGTGACGACCACTGGCGGGCGCCAGTGGCATGTCCTCGGCGGGAACCTTCCGTCGACGCAGGTGTCCGACCTCCAGGTGCACCAGCGGGACAACGTGATCGTCGTCTCGACGTACGGGCGCGGGATGTGGGTGATGGACAGGCTGGCGGAAAGTCTGAAGTCTGACGTTGGAAGTGTGAAGTAGGAACTTCAGATTTCAGACTTCAAACTTACACCGCTCTCAGTTACACCGCTTTTCGTCCCGTCTCCGAGCTCGCGGAGCCGGTCGATGAGCCGCCGCAGCGCCGGTCCCTGGACCGGGCCGCTGACGAAGACCGAGTGCCGCCGCCCGCCGGCCTCGATTGTGATGTGACAGGTGGAGTCCGGCGCGCCTCGCTCCGCCGAGATCCGGGCCGGCAGGTCGAAGAACCGCGCCTCCATCACCAGTTGCTCGAGCGCTCGCCGGTCGTCCTCTGTCAGCGCGCCGGCATCGATCGTGACCGCCGGCTTGGCCGTCGCCAAGAAGACGAGCCCATCGCTGTTCTGAAATCGGACAAGCACATCCCCCTCCCAGTTGGGGTCCGTTCTGACCTCCGTGACCCCATCAGTAGTGGTAACGCCGGCGGGAATGTAACCGAACAGCGAGGGCCAGTCGTTGCTGAGCACCACGAACGGATCGGACGTCGACCAGGAGCGAGTGCAGCGCAGTCTGGAAGTCGTCACGCATGGGTGTCTCGCGCGTTAGACGGACGACCGGACGAGTCCGTTGGCCGTAGTAACATTTCGCGCATGCTCGCCGGGCTCGCCGGTCGGTTCCTGATCCCGGGGCTGGTGGCCCTGGCTGCGACCGCAGGGCGGGGCGCCGGCCAGGTTCCGCAGGCCGAACCCTTCCGCGCCGCCGTCGATCTCGTCCGGCTGGACTTCCTCGCGCTGTCGAAGGACGGTCAACCCGTGACCGACCTGGCCGGGGGCGATGTGACGCTCAAGATCGACGGCCGGCCGCGCGACATCCGTTCGTTCCAGTTCGTCCAGCCTCGGCTCAGGGTCCGCGACGCGCGCGGCCGTGCCAGCGAAGCTGCTGCCGCCGCCCTTTGGCACGAATGCGCTGGACGACTCGGGGCGCACGGTCGTCATCATTCTCGAAACCGATTCGATTCGCGCCAACGTCGCGCAGCAGGCCACCGCTGCGGCCGCCGAGTTCGTCACCGGCCTGTCGCCGCGCGACTGGGTCGGGCTCGTGACGATGCCCTACGGCGGCATCCTCGTCGAGCCGACGAGAGATCACGAGCGCGTGCTGAAGGCTCTCCCGACGATCACCGGTCAGGCGTCGCAGCAGACGACCGATTCGGACAAGGGATGCCGCACGCGCAGCACGCTCAATGCGCTGGCGGATCATCTGAGCGGCCTCGCGCATCTCGAGGGACCGAAGACGATCGTCTTCATCTCGTCTGGCATGTTGCTCCCGAGGCGTGATGCGCCCATGTCTGGCCCGCCCGGCCCGTGCGAGATCCGGTCGGTCCATTACGACGAGGTCGGGACCGCGGCCGTGCTCGCGCGCGCGAACGTGTATGTCGTCAAGCCAGACGACTTCGTGATCGATTCAGCGAGGACCGCCTTCGCCGATCCGACCGCGAGCCGCTTTCGTACCTCCGACGACGAGCTGGCAGGGATCGAGAGCCTGGCCGGCGTGACGAGCGGCGTGCTGCTGCGGCTGACGCCGTCCGATCGGAGCGCGTTTGCGCGGATCACGCGCGAGAGCGCCGGCTACTATCTGGTCGGGTTCGAGCCGCGGCCCAACGAGCGAAACGGCGCCCAGCATCGCGTCGAGTTCAACATCGCCCGCGCCGGCACCAGGGTCAAGGCCCTGCCGAACGTCGTGATTGCCAAAGCCGACGGTCGGCGACCCGCGCTGACGCCTCAGGCCATGCTGCGCGACGGCAAGTCGTACACAGACCTGCCCCTCCGGGTCGTTGGATTGTCCTCGCCGAATGCCGGTGACACCAAGCTCACGGTCGTCGCGCTCGTCGAGCCGCTCGATCGATCGGCAGCGCTCGAGTCGGCGGCGTTCGGCCTGATCGATCAGCGGGGCCGTCTCGTCGCGCAGTGGACGGCCAGCGCGCGAGAGTTGGGATCGGTCCCCGTGACCTCTGCCGGCCTGGCATCGCCCGGGACGTATCGCCTCAGGGCAGCGGCGATCGATGCGGCGGGCCGTCGCGGGTCAGCCGACTATGAGATCCTGGCCGACCCCGTCACGGCCAGCGGCCTGACGTTCAGCACAATGGTGCTCGGCGTCTCCTACGAACGTAATTACGTGCCGAAGCTGCAGTTCGTCCGCGAGCCCACCGCCAACGGCAGCTTCGAGATACTGGGTCCGCCCTCCGCCGGGACCCTGTCGGTGGCATTGGAACTGGCCGCCAGCGAAGACGGTCCCGCCCTCGTGCGCGTGCCGGGCACGGTCGCGGCGACCGAGAACGTCGAGCGGCGCCGGGCCACCGGTGTCGTGCCAATCGGCCAGCTTCCGCCAGGCGACTACGTGCTCCGCGCGATTGTCAGCCTGGAAGGCCAACCCATCGCCACGCTGATTCGCGTCCTGCGTAAGGCGGCTCTGTAGGTTGCTGTTCCTTCCGCCTACACGCGGAAGCTACGGGATACGTCGGCCAGCACCTCCCGGATGGCGTCGACGACGGCCGCCGGCTGATCGAGGGGAATCCAGTGCCCGCTGTTCGAGGCGACGATGTGCCGGCCGCGGCGGGAGAGGCGAGCCACGGCGTCCTGCTGGCGAAGGCGGTAGGCGCCCGGGTCCGTGGATGAGATTGTGACGAGCGGCAGGTCGCCGTATCCGCTTGGTGCGGCTTCGAGCGTTTCGGCGGCGCTCGTCGAGATCGAGGCGATCTGGCTGCCGAGCGCGTCGAAGAACTGTTCCTGTGTCCAGAACTGTCGCAGCGGCTTGCGCGCTTCGGGCGGCAGCTTCCAGAGCGGCGCCAGGATGCCCTCGTCTTCGCGAGACAGCCCGCCGCGGCTGACGACCCTGGCCAGTCCGCGCGCGATTCCGAACAGGCCGATCGTTACGAGCCCGCTGACGACTCGCGCGGCGCCGAACCTCGCCGCCGTCGCGCCGCTGCGGCACAGCCGCATGCCGCGGTCGATCTTGACCTGTTCCTTGGGCGCCGGCCTGACCCAGTCCTCGGGATGCGCGGGATCGACGAGCACGAGCCCCGCGACGTCGCTCCGGTGCCGTGCCGCGAAAATGCGCATGACGAGGCCGCCAAAGGAATGGCCGACGAGGACGAACGGCGGCGGGACGCCCCCGCGATCGAGCAGCACGCGCAGCTCGTCGGCCACACGCCCGGCCGTGCGGGGCATCGGGCCGGCCTCACTCCATCCGAAACCCGCGCGATCGTAGCTGCACGCGCGCGTCAGACGCGCGACTTCCGGCTGGATGAGCGACCAGCTGATGGACGAACCGCCGAGCGCCGCTTCCATCACGACCGCGGGCGTTCCCGATCCCATGCAGTGGAGGTGCAGACGCAAGCCGCCCGCATCGACCAGGCGGCCTGGCATCCCTCGCTCTGGCTGGTACTCCGCTGACACGGCTGACCCCAGTGGTCAGTATATGAGGTTCGCCACACGACCAGGCCGAGCATCGCACGTACGGCCTGCACCTGTTGTAGCCTGAAGAACGGGGCACCGCGGTGTTCGCACCTGCGCAGCCGCGCCGTGGCCGTCCGTCCAGGAAAATCCACTGACACGGTCGTCGGTGGAGACGCCGGGTGCCCGGTCGACCTGCGCTCGCTCTACAGCGATTGTAGGAAGGTGAGCAATTTGTTCCGACTCGAGCTGCCCAGCTCGAAGAACTCGCTGCGCGCCGAGCTGGCTTGCCCGCGATGCCGATTCGATGGCGTCGGTCAGGCTGAAGCTCGTGGCATCGTGCAGGAACCGGCCGCGGGTATGGAGGCCCCAGAGCGGCGCCGTGGCGTACCTTGTTACGCGTCGACGGTCCGCCCGTCGTCTCCGCGATCTCGTTCACCGGTTCGCGACGCGGCCGATGGCGTGCCGCTTGAAGTCGCCGAAAGAGCTGCACGATGGTCCGGCCGCTGCTGTCGCCTGGGTGAAGGAACCACCTTCAGCGCGCCGCCGTTGATGCGAGATGTTGTCCGGGGTCCGGCGACGAACGTGATAGTGGTGCGCGTGTCGGCACTGCTCCGCACCGCCGAATGTTGTGCCGTCACGATAGGCCGCATTCTGGCTGCCATCCTGAAGACCGCGCGTCGCGAGTGCGACGGCACGACGCAGCCGCCCGCCGATTCACCTGCGGGCGGCGCCTTGGTACCGCGCATGATGAGCGCGGAGAGCTCCAGCCGTCCAGCTCGAGCGTCGTCGCGCGGCTCCACGCCACTAACGGCGGTGCCGTCATGTCACCGATCGTCAGTCGTTGGCTACGCCGTCGAATCGACGTCGTTGTCTTCACGATTCGAGCGGGCTGGATGCCGATTTCGTTCGTGTGGGCATCGGCGGAGAAGCGCGAGGAGGCGGCGTGCTGGCCCTTCCAGCCGAAACGTCCGATCCGGTGGCGCCCGGGCGGCTCGAGCACCGGGCTGGACGTCGATGCCGCGACGCCGTCCGTGTCGTAGGTGACCTGGCAGGGCGAGCGGCTGGTCGCTGGCGATCGCGTTCCGAAGCGCGCCTTCGCTCGAGCTGCTGAGCGCGTCGCCGTTCCTGCACACGTCGTCGACCAGACGTGCCTGGTCGGAGCGAGCGCGTCGGTCATCTCCTCGGCGAGCCGCTGGATCGCGCCGAGCGCGAACACGTGCGGCGTGTTCCGCTCGATGAACTGCCGAGCGACCGGTCCGAACCGATCGCGATGGACGTTGAGCGAAGCCTCCCGGCGCCGTCTTCGAAGAGCTCTCGTGGCCCTCGAAGAAGCCGCCCGCGTTGGGGCCCGTGACGCGGATGGGGGTGTGATTGCGCCACTCGTGGCGCCCTGCAGATCCGCGCGCGGCACGCGCGAGTAGCGCTGGCCCCGACCGACGTTCCGCCGCCGCCGTCGGCGTTGAACGATCCGTCGCAAGAGCCGTCGGCACAATCTCGGGCCCGGTGAACTCTCTCGCCGCCGCGAGGCGTTTAGTCGGCCTGGCGACGTACTCAACGGCGAGTTGGGACGAGTCGACGAGGCTGTGTCTGACGTTGCCCGCGCCGAACTCGGCGAGGAAACCGTGGTCGACCCCCCGAAGCCCGATGACTGCCTACATGGCACCCTGCGTTTCGGCGCGATCGCCCCGCGTGATCACGCTCCCGTGCGACTGCCCACACGACCACCACCACGCTGATTGTGCGGCTGCCATGGGAAACCTCCTTCGCAGGGTGGACGCACTCTAGGCGCGCCGGACTCACGCGTCAAGCTCGTCGGAGAAAGAAAGGAGTTCTTGTATTTAACGACGAGCTTCCAGCGAAGATGGCGAGACCGGCGGTGTTTCTGCTCGATGACGAGGGCGGGAAAGCTGCTCTAGCCGCCATTCATCGACTAGAATTCGCCTACCACGACCGTAATCCGTCTGGAGTCACCTGTGCCGATCGATCGCCGATGCCGCGTTGCGCGCCGAGCCACCTTGATCACGATCCTGGCCACTCTGTGGCTGATCGTGCCGGCTGCCCGGGGCGCCGCGCAGGGCAGTTCCGCCGTTCCGACGCCACAGCCACCGTCGGCGCCGGTCGCCGCGACGGTCGGCATCGAACCGTCCGGCCAGACTGCCACCGTGACCTTCAGCAATCGGCCGATTGTCGTCCTTCGCGCCCGCCTGCTGGGCCGTCCGCCGGCGGAGCGCGCCGCGGCGGCCGAGCGGGTACTCGAGGACCTGGTGACGGAGCGAATCGCCGGACCTATCGAGGTGCGCACGATCGAGGCCAGCCGCGTCATTGTCATCGGGACACGCAGCGCGATCGTGCTGACGCCGCTCGACCTCGACGAACTGTCGGGCGAAACGCTCGACGAGGCGACGACTCGCGCCGTTGGCGCGCTCAGGCTCGCGCTCGCCGAAGCGCTCGAAGCGCGGACGCCGTCGATACTCCTCCGAGCCGCCGCGCTGTCGATCCTGGTCCTCGTCGTCGCCGCCTTCCTGTTGGTGGTCATCGCGCGCGGCCACCGGCGAATCGCCCGGCGGTTGATCGGGGCCGCGGAACGCAGGCTTGCGGAGTCGGGCACGGCGTCGCTCGAAGTGCTGCGCGCGTCGCGCGTGTTCGAGTTCTGGCGCACTTTCGTGTCGATCGTCTCGATCGCGCTCAGCCTCTTTGTCGTGTACACCGCGTTCACCTTTGTCCTGCGGCGGTTTCCCTACACCCGTCCGTGGGGCGAGTCGATGCGGTCGTTCATGCTGGCGACCCTGTCGAAGCTGGGGCTCGACATGGTGGACGCCATACCGGCGCTCTTCACCGTGCTGGTGATCTTCGTCATCGCACGGTTCTTCATCCGGCTCCTGCAACTGTTCTTCAAGGCCGTCGAGCAGGATCGTGTTCACGTGGCCTGGCTGCACCCCGAAACCGCCCAGTCGACCCGCCGTCTGGCGACGTATCTCCTCTGGCTCTTTGCCGCCGTGATGGCCTATCCCTACCTTCCGGGGAGCAGCACCGACGCGTTCAAGGGCGCCAGCGTGTTCATCGGACTCATGCTGTCATTCGGATCGAGCGGCCTGGTCAACCAGATCATGAGCAGCTTCATGATTACCTACTCGCGGGCCCTTCGGCTGAACGACTATGTGGACGTCGGCCATGTGGAAGGCACGGTGACCCACGTCGGGGTGCTGTCGACCAAAGTCAGGACGCCACGCGGGGAAGAGGTCACCATCCCGAACGCGGTCGTCGTCGCCGCGACCACGACCAACTACTCGCGGTTCGCGACCGAAGGGGTCTACACGGCCACCAGCGTGACGATCGGCTACGACACACCGTGGCGGCAGGTGCGGTCGATGCTCCTGATCGCCGCGGGCCGGACGACCGGAGTCCGCAAGACGCCCGAACCGAAAGTCCGGCAGAGCGAGCTGCAGGACTTTTACGTGAAGTACACGCTCCTCGTGTGTGCGGAGGTGCCGGAGCAGCGCCTTCTGGTCTTGAGCACACTGCACGAGCACATCCTGGACGTCTTCAACGAGCACGGCGTGCAAATCATGTCCCCGAACTACGAGGCCGATCCCGAGGGGCTCAAGATCGTGCCGAAGGATCAGTGGTACGCCGCGCCGGCGAAGGAGGAGAAATAGGTCAGTCGACAGCTCAGGGTCGCCCGGAGCCTTGTCGAAGGGCGACTGACAGTTGCCCCAGCAACTCCTTCACCGCCATATCCAGCTGGCTGTCCCTGCCCACCAGGCTTTCGCCGATCGGCCGCGTCACCGGTATGTCCACCGGCCGTGGATTGAGCTCCATCGTCTTGCCGTCGAGGGTCGTGATGCGCGTCGTGGGCATGCGCAACGTCGACCCGTCGACCAGCGTCTGGCTGCCGGTGTAGATGATCCAGCCGGATGTCGGCTCGCCCACGATCTTGCCGAGCTTGAGCGTGCGGTAGCCTTCGGTGAAGTCCTCGGCGTCGGACAGCGAGTGCTGGTTGGTGACGAGAATGGTCGGGAGCTCGAGCGAGCGCTGGCCGAGCATGCTGCGCGCGGGGGCGGCGGGCAGGCCGCGCGGCGTCATGACGAGGTAGCTGCGCCGTGCCAGCACGTCGATTGCGTAGACGTTCACGAACCCGCCGTTGTTGTTGCGCACGTCGATGACGACGCCGTCCTTCATGCGGTTGTCGGCGTCGAGATCGGTGTAGAACCGGCGCAACGCTGCTTCGGACATGTCGTTCATGTGCGCGTATCCGAGCCGGCCGCCGCTCGCCTTCTCGACGTAGGCGCGATTCCATTCGACCCACTCGCGGTAGAGGAGGTTCTTTTCCGTCGTCTGGTTGATGGGGCGGACGACCAGCGTCTTCGGATCGGCGCCCGTTGAAGACGAAGCGATGGACACCTCGGTGCGTCGGTTTACCGAGTGCGCCAGCACGTCGTCGAGGTTGGTCTGCGCGCCGATCTTCACATCGTCCACCGCCGAGCAGGTAATCGCCGACCTTGGCCTGACGCGTGATCGCCACCGGGCCGAGCGGGACGATCTCGCTGATGCGCAGCCGTCCGGACTGTTCGTACTCGATGCGATCGAAGCGGAGCCCGAGCCGACCGACCGATGGGCCCTCGGCGCCTCCGCCGCCTCGACCGCCGGCCGCGACGCCCATATGCGACGCGTTGAGCTCGCCGACCATCAGGTTGAGCAGCCGGCGCATCTCTGACGGCGTCTGCGCGCCGGCGATGCGCGGGCGCGTACTGGGCGCGCACGGCGTCCCAGTTCACGCCGTGGAACTTGTCGTCGTAGAAGCCGTCGCGCATGTAGGTCCACGCCTGGCGGAAGACCTCCATCTTCTCCTGCGCGAAGTCGACGTCGAGCTCGGCGGTGACGGCGACGGGCCGCGCCACGCGCGTCTCGACCGGCATCACCGTGATGCGTCCCTGCTCGAGATAGAAGATCTCGCGGCTGTCCGGCGTGAACTGCGCGTCGGCCTTGGCGCCGGACGTCGACGTCAGCTGGCGGGCGACCGCAGGCTCGCGCGCCAGCTCGTCGAGCGAATAGACGTAGAGGTTCTGCTGGCCCTCTGCCGTCGCCGTGAGCAGCAGCGACCGGCCGTCGGGGCTGATCGTCTGCGCGGTCACATCGACGCCGACCGGCAGGAGGCTCAGGCGCCGGCGGATGTCGTCGAAGACGATGTCGACTGGCTTCGACGGATCGCGCGCCGGCTCGGCGTCACGGTCGCGATCGGGCGCGGCCCCGCGCTCGCCGCCGGCCGGGCGCAGGCTTCCCGGGCTCGCTCTCCTTGAACAGATCGCGGAAGCGATCCTCGCGGAAACGCGGCGTGCGCAGGATGAGGTCCACGCGCACGACCTGGCCCTCCTCGGTCCGCTGGCTCGTGTTGTAGAGGAGGTAGGTGCCGTCGGGGCTCCACGAGATGTTGTTGGCGTTGCCGTTGGGCAGGGCGCTGATCGCGCGGCTCTCGCCGCCGGCGGCGGGAACGGCGTAGACGTTCCGGAACGACCGGGCGCTGAGCCCGAGATAGGCGACCCACCGGCTGTCGGGCGACCAGGCCACGGCGCGAGCTGCCCGGCCGAGATAACCCGTCGCGAGGGATCGTTCGGTTTTTGACGGCCAGGTCGAGCACGCGCAGATCCTTGCCGTCGCGAACGAACGCCACCGACTTGCCGTCCGGAGACATGCGCGGCGCGGCGTCGCCGGTCGCCCCCGTCGTGAGTTGCGTCTCGCGCGACGTCGTGAAGTCGTAGAGGAACACGTGTGGCACCGCGTCGCGCTCCGAGACGTAGACGATGCGCCGGCTGTCGGGCGCCCAGTCGATCTGCGACTCGCGCGCGTAGCTGCGTGTCACGCGCACGGCGTCCCCACCGTCGCGCGCCGACGCCGCCCAGATCTCCCCGCGCGCGACGAAGACGACCTTCCGGCCGTCGGGTGAGAGCCCGAGATCCTGGAACTGGTTGTTCAGCGTCAGGTGCTCGGTCGCGGGACCCTGCGGAAGCCCGCGCTTCGTGATCGGGACCCTGCTCGCCTGGCCGTTGCCGGTGTCGAGCTTCCACACCTCGAAGTCGCGCTCGAAGACGATCGCGCGGCCGTCGTACGAGATCGTCGGCCACAGCACGCGGCCGTCGGTGAAGCGCGTCACCTGCTTCGCGGCGGCCCCGCCGATCGGCAGCGTCCAGATGTTCTGCGCTCCGCTCTCGTCGGACATGTAGAAGAGGCTTCGGCCGTCGGCGCTCCACATCGGCCACATGTGCTTGGCGCCGCGCCCGGTGAGGCGTTCGTAGCGAGGCACGCCTGCGGGCCCCGCGGTCGACCCTGCGGTCGATGTTGGTAGTGTGTCGAGGAGCCACAGCTCGGACTCATCCAGGTGCGAATGTCCCTTGCGCCACCACTGCCCGGAACTGTTGCCGCGCGCGGTGAACGCCATGCGCTGCCCGTCGGGCGATGGCGCCGCGAAGAACTCTCCCGTATAGCGGTCCGCGCTCACGGGCATCGGCGTTCCGCCATCGACGCGCACGCGGTAGATATCGTTCATCGCTGCGATGTCGCGACCCGTCGATGAGAAGTAGAGCCACTTCCCATCCCTCGACCACGCGTCCAGCCGCTCGAGCCCATCGTCGACGGTGACCTGCTGGAGGGCGCCGGTCTTCAGCGTCAGCACGTAGATGTCGCCGCCGCCGGTCCGGTCCGATACGAAGGCGAGACGGTCGCCCTCGGGCGAGTAAAGCGGACGCGACTCAGCCGCATCGTGCGAAACGAGCAGCCGCGCGTCGCCGCCGGCGGTTGGTACGGTCCATATGTCACCGCCGGATACCATCGCGATCTCCGAGCGATCGGGGGAGATGGCTGGTTCCGAGAAGGACGGAAGCGGTTCGACGCCAGTCGCCGCGACAGAAGCACGCTGGCCAGTCGTCGGGACGGGCCATGTGACGAACGACGCCAGCACGAGCGCGGCGAGGACGCCGGTTCGTGCGCCAAACCTGGCCTCGGCGGTTGCGATACGCAGTCGTGTGTCGATCACGCACATCCCTCCGCTGAAGTTCTCAAAAAGCCGAGGTGTGAAGAAAGTGTGTCGCCATCATACGACGGCTCAAGCGGTTGCAGCTTTGCAGTGCGCTCACCCATCGGAAACGGCGTACACACGTCTTACATGACATCTAAATCCAACGTCTCCCGGCGCTTGCCGGTCCAAACAACGGCGGCGAGTCGACGAGGCGTTTTTGTCTCCTGTGCATGACAGGCGTCCGGAGATCTGGACGATGAGCGCGAGACCAACCTCAACCGTCCGAAAGATGAGCTTCAACGATCAGAAAACCAGAAGGAAACGGTCGGGACTCGAGGTACGTGGCGGAGCTAGTGTGAAACGTGACAGGACGCCAGGTCGTCGCACGTGTGAGGTCGACCTCATGAAACACAAATCTATTCTGGCGTTGGTCGTGGCGTTGATGATCGCGACGCCCGCACTGGGACAGAACGTCGTGCCGTCGGCGGTCACCGGTCAGGTCGAGCGCAAAGAGTCGGCGAAGCCCGCGGAGGAACAGCCTGAGCAGTCAACGGACGACGGTGAGAAGCAGGATTCCAAGGCGGGCAAAAAAGAGCGCAAGAAGGCGAGCGAAGACAACTGGGGCTTCCGGTGGAGCGATCACCCGTCGCTTCGTCTGGGCCCTGGCACGCGCGTCGACTTTCGTGTGCGCCTGCAGGGGAACCTTCAGGATTGGGACGTCGAGCTGCCGGACGAGACCAGCTCGTCGGTTGACGTCGCGCGCCGGCGCATCGGCATCGACGGCGAGATCTTCAACATCTTCGACTACCAGGTTGAGGCCGAGCTCGGGGCCACGCAGGATCCCTGGCGCGACGTCTACCTGAACTACAAACAGTACGACGCCGCCCAGGTGCAGTTCGGCAAGTTCAAGATGCCGTTCAGCCTCGACGAAAACACCAGCCCCACGAAGCTGGACTTCGTCTACCGGTCGCGTATCGCGGCGCTGCTGGCGCCCGGACGCGACCGGGGCGTCATGGTCCACGGGCGGGTCCTGCATCGCGGATGGCTCCGCTACGAGATCGGTGTGTTTGCCGAGGACGGCAGCAATGCGCGCACGTTCGACACCGATCGCGTGCACGGCGAGCGCACGCTGGCGGGCCGGGCGCTGGTGCAGCCGTTCAGATCGACGACGTCGCTCGCGAGCGATCTGGCCGTGGGCGTGTCGTTCACGCGGAGCGACCTGCCCGAGGGCGTCTCCGACCTGCGCGGGCGCACCGAGGTCGATGCCTCCTTCTATCGTCCCGGCATCGTCGTCAACGGTCAGCGGCAGCGAATCGGCCTTGAAGCGCGCTGGCGGCCGGGACCGTTCTCGATCAAGTCGGAGTACATCCGGCTGGCCGATGAACGGCTCGGCGAGAGCGTGGAGAACACCGATCTCGACCCGTTTGTCGCGGCCGGATGGTACGTGAGCGGCACGTGGGCCCTGACCGGAGAAAAAAAGGCCGAGGGCCTCGATACGCCACTTCGTCCGCTGTTCCGGGGAGGCTTCGGCGCCGTCGAGCTCGCCGTGCGCGTCGAGCGCATTCGCTTCGGGTCGCTCGGCGGCGATCCGCTGGCCTCCGACGCCCCTCGAAGCGAGGTCATCCTCGGCAACGGCGACCGCGCGATCACGTTCGGCGTGAACTGGTACGCGAATCGTTGGATCAAGATTCAGACGAACCTCGTGCGCAACACGATTGCTTTTCCAGAGCAGGGGCCGGTGCCGTCGCAGCCGGTCTTCTGGAGCCGCATCGTGCGATTTCAATTCTCGATGTGAGTGAGGACCATGACACGTCATCCAATCAACCCGCGGATCCTGCTCGCCGTCGTCCTGGGCATGAGCCTGGCGATGCTTCACGCGGCTCCCGCAGCGGCACAGTCCGCCGACGATCTCTTCGACCCGAACACGCTGCAGGAGCTTCGCCTGACCATCAACACGAGGGACCTGCGCGACATCCGGACCAACTACGGCAACGACACGTACTACACGGCCGACCTGCAGTGGCGCAACATCCGCGTGCGAAACGCGGGCGTGCGCTCGCGCGGAGGGGCCAGCCGGAATGGCATCAAGCTCGGCCTGCGGGTCGACTTCAACCGTTACGTCACCGGTCAGAAGTTTCTCGGTCTGAAGTCCATCGTCCTCAAGAATCTCTGGCAGGACGGATCGATGATGCACGAGCGGCTCGCGATGTCGTTCTTCGCCCGCATGGGACAGCCCGCTTCGCGCGAGTCCTTCTGCCGCCTCTACATCAACAACGAGTTCCAGGGTCTCTACGTCATCGTCGAGTCGGTCGACAACGCCTATCTGGCGCGCACGATCGGAGAGGATGCCGGCTACCTGTACTCGTACCAGATACAGAGCCCGTTTTATGGCGAGTACCTCGGCGAAGACCTCGAGCCGTACAAGATCCGGTTCGAGCCCCAGAACCACGAGAAAGAAGGGGACACCAAGCTATATCTGCCGATACACGACTGGCTGCGAGAGGTGAGCGGACCCGACGACGAAGTGTGGCGCGAGCGGGTGGACGAGTACGTCGACCTCCGGCAGTTCATGACCCACGTCGCCATCGAATCCTTCCTGGCCGAAAACGACGGCCTTCTCGGGGCCGAGGGGATGAACAACTTCTTTCTCTATCGCTACGCGGACAGCAAGCGGCACCGCTTCCTCCCGTGGGACAAGGACAATTCGTTCCTCGTGCTGGACTATTCAATCTTCCAGCGCGCCGAGGAGAACGTCCTCTTCCGGCGGGCGTTCGCCTACGCCGACCTTCGCGAGCTGTATTTCCAGGTCCTGGAGTCAGCCGCCCGTTCGGCTGCCGAGGACGGCTGGCTCGAGGCCGAGGTTGGACGCCTGGCGGAGCAGATTGCGGCGACGGTCGAACAGGACACGCGGAAGCCGTTTTCGACCGAGGCGTTCTTCGAGTCGGTTGAATTCCTGAAGGAGTTTGCCCAGAAACGGTCGAAGTTCGTGTTGGATCAGGTTGCCGAAGCGCGCAGGCGCCGGTGACGTGACTGCCCTACTGTGCGACAATTGGATTTCTCCAGCGTGAGCTCAGCCGTTTCGCACAGTGCAGACCAGTCGTCTCTTCCCGCTGATCGGCGTCGCTCTCATTGCCGGCGTGGCGATCAGTTGCGGAGGTTCGTCTCCGTCGTCGCCGTCGCCGACACCGCCGCCGACAGGCCCGGGGCCTGACGCCGGCACGCCCGGTCCTCCCGCCATCCTCGTTGGCGCAGGAGACATCGGGCAATGCGGATCTCCTGCCGTTGCGGCGACCGCGCTGCTCATCGACCGCATCTCGGGCATCGTCTTCACCACGGGCGACAACGCCTACCCGAACGGGTCCGCGGCCAACTTCCGCGACTGCTACGAGCCGCACTGGGGACGGCACCGCGCGCGCACGCGGCCGACGCCCGGCAATCACGACTACGACACCGGTGGCGCGGCGGCCTACTACACGTACTTCGAGGACAATGCCGGGCCGTTCGGCCTTGGTTACTACAGCTACTTCGCCGGTTCGTGGCGGGTCATCGCGCTCAACTCGGAGATTCCCGCGGGTCCGGGATCGGCACAGCTCCAATGGCTGCGCTCGGAGCTATCGGGGACGCGGGAGCGATGCACCATGGTCTACTGGCACAAGCCGCTTTTCTCGTCGGGCCCGAACGGCCCCAACCGTGACATGCGCGAGATCTGGCGGGTGCTCCACGAATTCGACGCCGACCTCGTCGTCAACGGGCACGATCACCTGTACGAGCGCTTCGCGCCGCAGGATCCCGATGGACGCATCGACCACGCGCGCGGGATTCGGCAGATTACCGTTGGGACCGGCGGCGGCGCGCTCTACACGCCGATCACGTCAGCGTCGAACACCGAGGCCATCGGCGTGGTCTACGGCGTGCTCAGGCTCACGCTGAGCAGCGGCGGCTACCAGTGGGAGTTCATGCCGATTCCAGGAGCGTCGTTCTCGGATTCGGGCATGGGGCAGTGCCATTGACGGATGGTTCACGGTTCAGGGTTCACGGTTCAGGGTTCAAGGTTCAACAAGGCGGCGCTCAGCGCGAGCCCTGTATCGTTGGGAGTAGCTCGCGCTTCCGTTGGAACGCGACGCCTGATGGGGAGCTCGAGTGCGCCGCCAGGGCGATCTTGATGGCATGGGCGAACGCTCCTGCCACGCGAGACTGGACGTTGAGGACCTGCCGTAGGGGCCGGTCGTAGGATTCTGCCAGCAGGTTCACGTCGCGGCGGCCGTCGATCAGGCGAGCCGTGATTCTCACGCGGCCCTCGGCCCTGGTGACCGATCCATCGACGATGAAATCCACACCGAGCCTGCGCGCGATCTCAGGGAGCGGCGGCCCGTCCTTCTCGTAGACGGCCGACGACGTCCGCGACACGACGCGGATCTCGTCCAGGTGTACCAGCTCCGTGATGAGCGCCTCTGTCATCCCTTTCGCGAACGATGCTTCTCCGTCCGCCGACGCCTCCCGCAGCGGCAGAACCGCGAGCGACGCCTCGCCGGGCATCACGAGCCGGACGGGAATCGCGGCGAGCGGAGCCGCCTGCGCCGGGGGCGGCGCCAATGCCTCGACCGGGGCGTGATAGCGCTGAACCAGCATCAGGCCGAGCGCAATTGTCGCGACGGCGCCCATGATCTGCGCCACAATCCGTCCGACGAAGGCGATCCAAGCCGACCGGATCTTGGCGCGTTTCTTCTCCAGCTTCCGCTCAAGCTCATCCGCCTCGGTTCCCGCCGGGACGGGCTCGCCGGTCGTTGCGATTGCGACGGTCTGTTCTTCTGCCATGGGCGGGCCCTCTACTGAACACTATACGGGGCGCCCGCGCCTCGGATCCTGACGGATGTCTTCGTGTTTTCGGAAAACGGCGGCGGCCTATAATCCGCAGTCATGACGCTTGCCGAATTCAACGCCACGCTCGCGAAGAAGACACCGCCGGCGGTGAGCCCCGCGCTCGTCGCCCTCTGGCACGACGCGAACGGCGACTGGGAGCGCGCGCACGAAGTCGCTCAGGACGTCGACGATGCGACCGGGTCGTGGGTGCACGCGTACCTGCACCGCAAGGAAGGGGATGAAGGGAACGCGGCCTACTGGTACAGAAAGGCCGGAAAGCCCGTCGAGAGAGGACCGCTCGGCGCCGAGTGGACGCAGATTGTGACGGCTCTCCTCAGCGACTGAACTCGATCGTCACCGTCGGTTCACTGACGACCTTCAGGCCCGGCACCGCGGCCAGGCTCTTGACGTCCTTCGCGCTCTGCAGCTTCAGCAGCGCGGCATCGTCTGCGAGCAGCTTGTCGAAGTCGATCTGCAGTAGCGTGACGCGCGAGCCTTCGACGTAGGGCGCATTGCTCTTGATGATGCGGCCGTCCACCGTCAACGCGACGTCCACGAAGAGACCCCGCATCATCATCTTCATCATCCCCATGGCCTGCGCGGCCTGCGCCTTGTCGGCGTCGGAGCCGCCGCCTGGCATCGGCAGCGCGCCGGCGGGGCCGGGCGTCTGGTCGGGCATCTGAATTGTCAGCACCGAGGCGGCGGCGCCACGCTTGAACGCGAAGCCGAACGGCGGCTTTCTGGCATCAGGGCCGGACGCGAGGCTGTCGGTGCCCTGATCCATCTTGACGGTCACCTTCGAGATGTCGTCGAACGCGTAGCGCGCGCGATAGCCCTCGAGATCGCCGGTCTTGATGGCTTCGCCAGAGACGAAGGTGACGCCCATCGTCGCGGCGGCCTGGCGCGCCTGCGCCTCGCCGAAGAGCTGCGGCGGCTTCTCCGCGGTCTTGATTGGCGCCCGCCAGCCCTTGCAGCATCCCGAGCGCCTGAGCCGACATGGCCGTCTCCTGCACGATCGTGCCGCTGCCGTCCGTCTTGAGATCGATCGTCGTCGACGACCGCAGGCACCCCGTTGCGCCGAGCGCGACGAGAAGGGCAAGTGAGCAGCGACGGAGGACGCAGGCAACCTGATTCATGATGATGGTCCACATTGTCCGTAGCCCCGAGTGATCTGATTCGCGTAATCCGCGTCCCGTGCGACTTGATCCGCGTGATCCGCGTCCCGTGCGGCTTGGATCCGCGTGTTCCGCGTCCGTTGCGGCCGGGCCCTATCCGTGTTGTCTCAGGCCCGCGCCGACGGCGGTTGTTATTGTACGCCCTGTCTCCCACCCGTGAACCACGTGAGCGCCTCGCGGGCGATCGCCGGCGGCACGGCATGCGGGCCGTCGAACTCCCGGTACGTCACTGTGTAGCCCGCCTTTTGGAGCGCGGGGATAATGAGGAGGCTCGTCGACGCGATCGGGAGAATCTCGTCGGACGTTCCGTGCGAGACAAAAATGCGCGGCCGGCCGCGCGTCGGGCCGGGGATGACGAAGCCCGGCGAACACGCGAGGATGTGCGTAAAGAGGTCGCCGCTCGCCAGTCCGACGGACAGCCCATACGAGGCGCCGTCCGAGAAGCCGCCGATGGCGAGTCGACGACGATCCACCGCGCACCGATCGAAGGTGTAGGCGAGCGCCTGATTCAGGAAGTCGATGTCCGGCCCGTAACCGTCTCGAATGCCGTCCCAGGTTCTGCCGCGTGACTCCGGGGCCAGTACGATGACGCCGAGCTCGTCCGCCACCGCAAAGAGCGACGAGACGCGCCGCGCGGAGCCACCGGCACCGTGAAGCATGACGGCAAGCGGCGCCGGCACGTCCGGGCGATAACTCGCCGGGACGATGAGCAAGCCGTCGCGACCGCTACCGGCGCCAAGCCCGAGTGGCTGCTCTCCGGGCGTCGTCTTGATGCGCGGGGGTGTCGGGGTGACGCTGAGGTGTCCGTCGCTCGCGGCAGGCCGCTGGACGAGTGCGAGAAATGAGCCAAGCCCGACTGCGCCCGAGGCCGCTGCGAGGAGGCGTCGCCTGGAGATCATCGTGCCGACCTCTGGTTGCCCACCGCTGCTGTACGTTGTCCAAATGCTCGGCACAATGCTCGCCGTCCAATGCTCGGCGCACTGGTCGACCCGAACCGTTGGCGCACCTCACCGTTGCACACGGCCCGAGGCGTCGCCACCTGCGAGCCGATCGACTTCGGCCACGGTCACGCGGTTGAAGTCGCCGGGGATCGTCTGCTTGAGCGCGCTCGCCGCCACCGCGAATCGCAGCGAGTCCTGTGGCGTGCGGCCGGTCACGAGGCCGTAGATCAGCCCGCCGGCAAAGCTGTCGCCGCCGCCGATGCGATCGACAAGGCGCACGTCGTACCGCTGGCTGCGGTGCATGCTTCCGGTCGACGCGTCCCAGAGCGCCGCGCTCCAGCCGTTGTCGCTCGCCGACACGCTTTCGCGGAGCGTGATGGCGACCATCGGCGGCCCGAAGTCGCGCGTGACGCGCTCGGCGGCCTCCTGGAAGCCCGCGATGTTCAGCTGGCCGCTCGTCACGTCCGTCCCCGGCACGTGCACGCCGAGGACCGACTGCAGGTCCTCCTCGTTGGCGATGACGACGTCGACGTCGCGCATCAGGGGGCCCATGATCTCCTGGGCCTTCTTCTCGGTCCAGAGCTTCTTCCTGAAGTTCAGGTCGACGCTGATGCGCACGCCGGCGGCGCGGGCGGCCTTGATCGAACGCGCCGTGGCGGCCACACCCTTGTCGCCGAGCGCCGGCGTGATGCCCGTGACGTGATACCAGTCGGCGCCGGCAAAGACCGCCGCCCAGTCGACGGCGTCGGCCTCCATTTCGCTGATCGCCGATCGCGCGCGGTCGTAGATGACCGTGGACGCACGCTGGCTGGCGCCGGCCTCGGCGTAGTAGATGCCGATGCGGTCGCCGCCGCGCACGATGTAGTCGGTCCGCACGCCTTCGGCCCGAAGGGCGCGCACGGCGGCCTCGCCGACCTCGTGCTTCGGGAGCCGCGTCACGTAGTAGCTGTCGATGCCGAACGCCGCCAGGCAGACGGCCACGTTGGCCTCGCCGCCGCCGAAGGTCGCGACGAACTGCGGCGTTTGCAGGAACCGTTCGAATCCGGGCGGGCTCAGCCGCAGCATGATTTCGCCGAAGGTCACGACTTTGGGCATGGTGAGAATCAGCGCTCCTCACGCCTTCCCGCACCGGAAAGCGCAGCGCGCACGCTCTTGACGATGCGCTCGGCATTCGAGCGGAGGACGGCGAAGTTGCCGGCCTCGATCGCCTTCGCATCGGTCAAGGCGCTGCCGACGCCGACCGCGACGGCGCCGGCGGTAATCCAGTCTCCGGCATTGTCGAGCGTCACCCCGCCGGTCGGCATCAGCTTCACATGCGGCAGCGGCGCGCGGACGTCCTTGATGTAGCCGGGGCCGAGCGCGGTCGCGGGGAACACCTTGACGATGTCCGCTCCGGCCTCCCAGGCATCGAGAATCTCGGTCGGCGTAAAACAACCGGGGGTGACCGCCACGTCCCCCTTGTGACAGGCCTCGATGACATCGCGGCGGAACACCGGGCTGACGATGAACTGCGCGCCGGCGTCGATCACCTTGCGGGCGGTCGCGGCGTCGAGCACCGTGCCGGCGCCGAGCAGAAAGCCTGGCGGCATCTTCGGCGCAAGTCCCGCGATGAGCTCGATCGCGCCGGGGACCGTCATCGTGACCTCGAGCGCGCGGATGCCGCCCTCGGAGATGGCGTCAACGACCGCCTGCAGCTTCGCCGGGTCCTTGATCCGGATGACGGCGACGATGCCTGCGGCTTCGATGGCTGCGGTTGCGGTTTGGCGGGTTGTGGGCATGGGCACGACAAAGCAGAATAGTGAGCTTGTTCTCTCTCGGAGAGTCTTCAGGTTAGCGACGCTGTGTCCGCATTTCTCAGCGCTCGCGGGGCCCCACCCCCGCTCGCTCTCGTGCGGCGACTCCCGCCTTCGCTGAAGCTTCGGCGGGCCGCAGGCGCTGGCGCACTCAATCGATCAAAACGAGCTTGAACTGGATCCGTGTTGTCCGTGGCCTGCGAGCCGTGATCTCCGTGGTTACAGCTTCGCCTCGTGGATCCACTTGTGCGCGGGGTCCTCGTGCAGCGCGAGCTTGCGTTGCTCCCCGGCCATGCCCCACAGGTAACACAGGCGGTATCCGGGCGTCGCCGACACCGGGTGATAGCCGTACGGCAGCAGCACCGCATCGCCGTCGCGGACCGAGTGGCTGGCCGACTCGCCGTCGTTCGTGTAGAGGATCTGCTGGCCGAAGCCCTGTGGCGGGTCGATCGTGTAGTAGTAGACCTCTTCGAGCGTCGGCTCGCCATCCTTGCCGTCGTGTTTGTGCGGCGGGTAGCTGCTCCAGTTGCCGGGCGGGTTGAACGTCTCGCCAACCATGAGCCGCTTCACGTGCGGGTCGGTGACGAAGATGTCGTGGACCTCGCGCGAGTAGTTCGCGCGGCCCCGCGCGTTGACGCGGATGTCATTCGGACCGATGAGCGTTGCCGTTCCCCCGGCAGGTGCGGGCGTCGAGATGAGCACGGCCTCGAGTACCGTGTCCGCAGTCGCCGTCAGCTCGACGCCGGGCGGCAGATAGAGCGCGGTGGCGCGCTCGGTGAAAACGCCCGACCGGCTCACGGGCCACGTCTTGCCGCCCGCGGCGAACGTGCCGCGGCCCTGCTGCAGGACGACGACCGTTTCCTCGTCGGCGAGGCGGAATGTACCGCTCGTGCCGGCGTCGAGCCGCAGCCGGCG
Organism: uncultured Acidobacteriota bacterium; assembly: GCA_963776315.1. Classification (GTDB taxonomy): domain Bacteria; phylum Acidobacteriota; class Vicinamibacteria; order Vicinamibacterales; family 2-12-FULL-66-21; genus DATBJJ01. The sequence goes on along the minus strand of CAVZMJ010000009.1, from coordinate 77,634 downwards.
CGTGCTGAGCTCCCGCGATCCGGCGTCGCCGCGCTTCTGGAGCAGCTGGACGCCGAACTGGCGCGGTTGCCTGAAGAGTGTGTCGCTTAGCATGGTTGTCTCGTAGGTGAGCGTACTGCGAGGCGGTCTGGCGGCAAAGCCGAGGGCCGTTACCGGCGCCGCGCGCCTCAGTGGCCCACAATCTTATCCCGCTTATCCCGCTTCGATATGGAAGACGTCGCGCAGCTCCTTCGCCACGGGGCTGTCGTCGGCATTTGCGGGCATGACCTCCCGCATATATCGCCACCAGCGCCGGCAGACGTCGGTCTCGGCGACCGCCGCCCATCGCGCCTCGTCGTCGACCTCGACGTACCCGAACAGATCGCGCGTCTCGGGGTCGAGGAAGATCGAATACGTCCGCACGCCGTGCGCGATCAGGGTCCGTTCGAGCTCCTCCCAGATCGGCTGGTGACGGCGCTCGTACTCCGCCTCGTACCCCGGATGTACCGCCATGCGAAACGCCTTGCGAACCACGGGCAGAATCATAACGTGGCGCGATAGAATCGTGCTGCCAAAGTGGATAGTCCACTTTGGGCCGGGACGGCAGGAGGAGTGATGGCGAACCACGACGGCGTCACGCGCAGGGAGTTTGTCACTTCGGCTACGGGCGCCGCGGTCGGCGCGCTCGTCGCCGGCCAGACGGCGGCTGCGGCCGTCCAGGCCAAGCGCCGCTACGCTATCGTCGGCACCGGCGTCCGGGCGATTGGGATGTGGGGACGCCCGATTCTGCGCGACTATCCCGACCGCGTCGAGCTCGTCGGGCTGTGCGACATCAACCCGCTGCGGGTGGAAGTCGCGAAGCGCCAGATGGGCGCGACGTGCCCGACCTACACGAACTTCGACGACATGCTGACGAAGGCGAAACCGGACGTCGTAATGGTGACGACCGTCGACGCGTTCCACACGTAGTCCCAGGGCTTTGGGACGCGGATCACGCTGATCGCTTGTCATGAGCACTGCGTTTGCGTCGGAGGGTACGAAGGTAACGGGTTCAACACGAAGAAACGGAGTTCAACGAAGACGCAAGAAGGCTGTCACGCTAGGTGGATCCCAGAGATTCTAAGTGGTCGGATCGCCGGCTGCGCGATGGTGAGAAGATCATGGACAGAAGAGCGCGCATTGTGAAGCTCGGTACCGCTCTCCCATGATCTTCTCCACTCATACCGCGCGAAGCGCGGTGCGACCACGCATTCTGATCGGCCGAGACCTGTCTTCTTCGTGCGTCTTCGTTCTCTTCGGTCCTTCGTGTTGAACCCGTTACCTCCGTCGCCTCCCTGACAACCTGGCGAAGCTACTGCGCGGACCGGACGCCGACTGCGCGCCGCAACGTCCGCCAGACGGACGCGCCAGTGCTGCGGACCCGGTCGGACGTATTGTTCAGGACCTCGCCAGCGACCTGCTGGCCGGCTGCGATGGCGCGATCGGTTTCGAAGGCGCCATCAGCCAGCCGGCGCGCCTCGCCTTCGCGCGAGAGCGCCTTCAAGTCCACGCCGTCCAGCTGTTCGATCAGGTGCTCGAACTCGTGGGCGATGAGCTCGGTCAACTCCAGCGCGCTATGGATCTCGATCTCGGCGGCGAGCGCGCCCCAGTGATTCTGGCGGAAGGATGTTCGCGCGCGCGTAGCGCCGATGCCGGACCGGTATGACACGCTGACCGTCGCGTGCAGCCGCGGCGCGGCCGCGAGCGCCCGGCACTGCTCGCGGAACTTCGGAGACCGCTCGAGGAGCGATTGCACAACCGGCTGCAGGCCGTCCTCGAGCGCGATCGAGTCGGGCAACGAGGGAATGTCGGCGTCGCAGACGGCGCTGCGCGCTGCGCGCGCGACGTCGGCCGGTGCGACGTTGCGCGTGAATGCGACCTCCGACGGCGCGAGGAAGGTCAACGAGGCCCATGCCCCGAGAGTGACGAACGATGCTGGCGAGTACCACATGCCCCGCCAGGGAGCAAAGCCGGCTCCGCGCGTGCTCCAGGGGAGCGCCGCGCCGAAACGTCACCTGGTCAGTCACTTACAGACATCGTGCGCAGGATTTCCAGCTGGCGCGACTGAACATCCCTGTACACCAGCCACCCGGGCGCGACCAGGATGTGCGAAGCGTCCACTCGAGGCGACGTAACGAACTGTTCACGATGGGCACGATGGACACGATGAAGCGATGCGCGCGATGTGGGAAGTCGACGAAGAGCATCGTGGCCACGTCGCATCCGCCTTCGCCAAGGCTCCGGCGGACCGCCGTAGCTAGCGGAGGCGGTCGCGTTCATCGTGAGGAGAACGTCCGCCCGTGAAGGATCGCCGGCACGTTACACGCCCTCCGAATCCTGATAGCGCCGCCAGTCGATGTCGTACTGCTTGATCTTGTAGTTCACGATGCGCCGCGTCGCCTGCAGCAGACGCGCGGCGCGCGCCCGGTTGCCGCGCGCCATCTTCAGCGCGTCCTCGATGAGGGCGCGCTCGAATCCGGCGACGGCGTCGCCGAACGACTGGCTGATGGCGGTGCCAGACCCTTCGGCGGTCTGCAGCGTCGGCGGCAGATGGTGCAGGTGGATGACCTGTCCGTCGCACACGAGCACCGCGCGCTCGATCACGTTCTGCAGCTCGCGGACGTTGCCGGGCCAGTGATAGCCGACGAGCGCGTCGATGGCCGGGGTCGAGATCCGCTTCACCTGCTTGCCGTGATCGGTCGACAGCTTCTCGACGAAGTGGTCGGCGAGCAGCAGGACGTCCGATTTCCGCTCCCTGAGCGGCGGCACGAAGATCGTGAACACGTTCAGCCGGTAGAGCAGATCCTGCCGGAGCGATCCGTCGGCGACGGCCGCCTCCATGTTCTTGTTCGTGGCTGCAATGAGCCGGACATCGACCTTCACCGACTCGGTGCCGCCGAGTCGCTCGAACTCGCGCTCCTGCAGCACGCGCAGCAGCTTGACCTGCGTCGCGAGGTTGACGTCGCCGATCTCGTCGAGCAGGAGCGTGCCACTGTCGGCGAGCTCGAAGCGGCCCTTCTTGCGCTGCTCGGCGCCGGTGAACGCACCCTTCTCGTAGCCGAAGAGCTCGGACTCGATGAGCGTCTCGGGAAGCGCGCCGCAACTCACCTTGACGAACGCCTTGCGCGCGCGCAGCGAGTTGTGGTGAATCGCCTGCGCGATGAGCTCCTTGCCGGTCCCCGACTCCCCGCGGATGAGGACCGTCGTGTTGGTGCGCGCCACCTGCACGACCTGCTCGCAGACCTGCCGCATCGCCCCGCTCGTGCCGAGGATGTGCGAGAAGTCGTAGCGCTCGCGCAGCTCGTCGCGCAGGCGCACGTTCTCGTTCACGAGCCGCTGCCGGTCGACCTCGATGAGCGTCTGCATCTTGAGCGCCTGCGCCAGCATCGACCCCACCACGCCGTAGAACTTCATCGTCCGGTCGTAGTTGCGATCGCTGCGGAAGGCGAGCTCGACCTCGAGCACGCCCCGGCACTGCCGCGATTGCTGCACCGGCACGCAGATGTAGGTCAGATCATCGTCTTCGGCCAGCCCGCGCCGTGGTCCGCGGGCGTTGCGCGGCGCCGCGTCCGTGCGCGTCGTCAGCCCCGGTTCCTGGCTGACGCGCGGGACGACGAGCGGGCGTCCGCTGTCGAAGACCTGCTGCGCCAGCGACCCGCCGATCGGAGCATCGGTGTGAGGCGCGCGGATGCCGACCGATGCGTGGAGATAGAGCCGCCGCCCGTCGTCGCGCGGCAGCGCGATGACGCTCCGGCTCGTCCCGTGGTAGCGCTCGAGGATCTCGAGCACGCGATGGAACGCCAACTTGAGGTTGGGCGGGCTCGCCAGCGCCTGGCTCACCTCGAGCAGCGAGGTCAGCTTGCGAACCTCGCCGCTATGGCGTTTCGTCCGGTCGTCGGCATCAGGCGCCGACGGCCGCAGACGCGGGCGTTCGATCGACGGGGCGGACAGTGGGTCGAGAACAGTAGACATGGATGTTGGCGATTCCTCTGAAAGCGACATTTTTGTAGTCATCAAAAATGCCTCCAGTAACGACAAAGGCCGTCACCTTGGAGGGTGACGGCCTGTCGGAAGTCCTTTGGATCTCGACAGTTCCGTCAGCCGCTGCGGCGCTGCTGCTGGATGCCGGCAAGACACAGCTGGTGTGTCAGTACGGCCGCAGGAGCGAAGCGCCGAGCGGAGACAAGAACCATCGCATTCATAGTAGGTGCCGCATGAAATAGAGTCAAGCGCTTCTGCATTTCATTTCACGGGCAGCGTGTGTTAACGCTCGCACCCGCTGGCACCTTGCCACCCTGGCACCCTGAGCACGTGAGGCACGCTGTCTGCGTCAGAACAAAAACTTCAGCGACACCTGCGTGCGCCGCGCATAGTTGAGCTGCGTCGACGCACTGATCGTGCCGAATGTCGTCGCCGTCGGGCCCGTGTTCGGACCAGGGAAGTATGGGTGGTTGAATGCGTTCAGCGAGTCGAATCGGAGCTCGATGGTTCGGCCCGCCACCTCTGTGTTCTTGATGAGCGACAGATCGATGTTGCTGACGTTGTCGGTCCGGACGTTCTCGAGCCGCAGCGGGAACGTCCGCACGTTGGATCCGAGCTGCTGCGCCGAGACCTTGTTGAAGCCGGCGTCCGTGTTGAACCAGCGCGCGATCGTCTGCTCGCTCGACGGCAGGGCGACGTCATTGATGTCGCCCGTGAAGATGATGTTGCCGAAGCCGATGGGGAAGCCGCTCTGGTAGGTGTAGATCCCCGAGAACTGCCAGCCGCTGATGAACGCGGAGACCACGCCGTTGACGTCCGTGCCGAAGCGTCGTCCGCGGCCGACCGGCACTTCCCAGATGCCATTGACCGTCAGGCGGTGCGGCGTGTCGATGCTCGAGATGCCCTCCCACGGCTCAGGGTCGGCCGCGTTGAGGAACTCGGTGGCCTCGGTGAACTTCGAGTAGGTATAGCTCGTCGCGAGCGTGTACCCATTCGAGAATCGCCGCTGCAGGTTGAATTGCGCGGCGTGATACCAGGACCAGCCCTCGTTCGTTGTGGTGTTGACCGCGTCGAACTCCGGGAACGGACGCAGCAGGCGTTCGCGCGCGATGTTCGCGCCCTGCAGCGCCGCCGCCGCCGTCGTCGGCAGCAGGCCGAAGAACGGATTCGGAATGTTGGCGCTCAGATACGCGATGCGGTCCGCATCGCGCACGGGGAGGGTGCTCAGGTACTGGTTGGGCGTGGCGTTGAGGTTGCGCGAGGTCTGCAGCTGCGAGCCGTGGTTGCCGACGTAACTGGCTTCGAGCACCCACCGGCCTGGCAGCTCGCGCTGGATGCCGACCTGCCACCGCTGCGTGCGCGGCGACTTCGGGTTGGGATCGAAGAAGGTGACGCTCTGACCGAGGAACGTCTGAACGCCCAGAGCGCTCCCGACCGGTTCCTGGATGCCGTTCGGGAAGGGGTTCGACAACGTGCTGATGAACGTCAGGCCGTTATCGAGTGACGGGATGATGTTCGTGTTCTGGCTGAACCCGCTCTGGAAGACGTCACCGCGCCGCTGGCCGAGGAAGCCGTAGAACATCCCGTACCCCCGCGGAGCACGGTCAGATCGTTCAGCTTGAACGTCAGGCCGGCGCGCGGCATGAAGTTGGTCTTGGGCGTCTCGTAGAGGCCGGTCGGTTGGCCGTCGACGCCGGCGAAGGTCAGGCCGCCGCGGACGTTGAAGGAGCTTACCGGCACTTCCGGTGTCGGATTGAGCGCGTACTTCGCGCGCGCGGCCGCCTCGATGGCCTGGACCACCGTCGGGTCGAAGCCCCGCACGCTCTTGTTGTCCGCCTCCGACATCGGCGTCTCGTACTCGTAGCGCAAACCGAGGTTGACGGTCATGCGGGAGTTGAGGCGCCAGTTGTCCTGCACGTAGAAGCCCCACACCTGCGATTTCTCGTCGTAGCTCGCTGCGCGCGTGACCGAGCCCGAGCTCGGCAGGCCGAGCAGGAACGACGCGAACGACTGGCCGAGGCTGCCGGGCGCTGCTGTCGAGTTGTCGAGCGGCCCACGCGTCCACGTCGAATCGAAGTTGAACTGGCCGGTCTGGTTGTTGGCGAAGAACACGTCGGTCTCGCGATACTGGCGGAACTCCATCCCGGTCTGAAACGAGTGGGCGCCTGCCGACTTGTTCAAGGTGGCGATGAACGAGTGCGTCTCGTTCGGCCGCTCTTCGCCGCCGATGCCGGTGCCCTGATAGCCGGTGATGTCGAACCGCGGGAACCGGCGGATGTCGTCAGTGATGGCGGCGTTGTACGACGCCGGGAACCCCAGGCTCGTCAGATCGAAGCCGTGGTTCTCGGGGTTCGAATCCGTGCCGCGCACGAACCAGTTGTAGCCGTAACGGAAGTTGACGACCGTGCTGGGCGTTATCACCCAGACGTGGTCGAGGGCCAGCTGGCGCGAGACGAACTTGAACCACTCGCCGGTGGAGAGGTTGCCGAAGTAGTTGTTGTAGTTGCTGTTGCGATCGTACCAGCTGAAGCGGCCGTACATGCGCTGCTTGTCGGTGAGATTGTGGTCGACGCGGACGGTGTTGTTCGCGTACTTGATGTCCTCGGGCAGCGACGGGTTCTGGAAGTTGCTGGTCCCGTCATTGTTTCCGGCGGTCGTGGGATGCGCAAAGTACTCGAGCGCCGCCCGCGCCACGGGGTTGATCAGGTTCTGCGGAATGATGTTGCCGGGAAACGGATCCTGCTGGAAGCGGCCGCCGCCGATCGACCGGCGCGTGAACGGGTTGTAGATCTGATACTGCGATCCGAGCGCGAGGAGCTCCGAGAAGTCGCCGGTGCGCATCTTCTCGCTCGGCACGGTGGGCGTGCCGTTGTTGCGCGGCCGCGACTCGTGGATGCCCTCGAACCCGTAGAGGAAGAACGTCTTTCCTCGGCCGTCATACCCGGGCAGCACCATGGGGCCGCCGGCCATGCCGCCGTAGCGGTTGTAGTCGAACGGCGCCAGCGGAATGTTGTTGGCGTTGGCGAAGAAGTCGTTCGCGAAAAGACTTTTGGGTGTTTTGGCGACGTATACCGTGCCGCGCAGCTTGTTGGTCCCGGACTTGATCATCAGGTTCGTGACGCCGCCTTCAGTGTTTCCCGTGCTGGCGTCGAAAGTCGCCGTCTGAACCTTGAACTCCTGCACGATGTCCGCCGGCGGCACGTACGACGCGATGACCTCGCCGGCGTTGGCGGTCGCCGTGCTCGGCACGCCGTCGATCGTCAGGTCGCTGCGGTTGCCGCGCGTCCCGTCCATCGCGTAGCCGACGATGTGCGTGGGCTCGAACGGCCGATCGAGCCGGGCCGACCCGGTGTAGGTGACGCCGGCGGCCAGACCGATGAGCGCGTACGGATCGCCATGAGCCGTCGGCAGCTGGGAGATGCGCCGCGAGTCGACGACGTTTCCGAGAGAGGCGTTCGCCGTTTCGAGGAGCGGCGTGTCGGCGGTGACCGTGACGTTTTCCACGGTCTCGCCTACGGCGAGCGACAGGTCGACCTCGAGCCGGTCGGCGATGCGAACCTCCACCTCCCGCGCGGCTTTCTTGAATCCTTGGAGCTCGGCCAGCACCTGATAGGTTCCCGGGATGAGGTAGGGGACCTGGTAGAGGCCGACCTCGTTGGTGACGACGGAGACGGTGGTGCCCATCTCTTTGTTGGTGATGGTCACGGTCGCGCCGGGGATGACGCTGCCGCTCCCGTCGCGAATCGTGCCGGCGATGGTGCCGCGCGCCTCCTGGGCCCACGCCGATGCGGGCAGCGCCAGCGCGACGGTGGCCATGGTGACGACGATGGCGGTGAGAAAAGTGGTGGTCCGGGTCCAGTGGTCGCTGCTGCACTGTCGTGTCAGCCGTGTCATGCCCTTCCTCCTCTTATGAGTTATGAGCGAAGCGTGTCGAGGTCTCGAGTGTTCACGTCACCTTGATCGCGTTCATCGTCATCGCGTTCATCGTGTGGCTTCCGCCGTGAGGCGGAAGGCGCTGCGGGTGGTCTAAACGACGGGACTATATGATATATGATTGTGGAAATACCAGCCAAATCAAGTAGCAAAAGTGGTCACACCACTGGCCGTTCGGCCTACTGCCGCACGCCTGATTTTGTATAGCAAAACACCTCACTTTGGTGTCGAACCCGCGGCCGGGATCTCTCAGAAAACGTGGACCTTGTCATACCGGCTGAAGTCATGGCCAGCGGCCGGTCTGACCGACAACTCATCCGTTCCTCACCGCAAAACGACCACAGCGACGAGCGGGGTTGTGCTCGGAGGGCCGGAGTTGCATCGTCGCGGTGCGCATCAGGGGTTGAACCGTATCTCCCTGGCCGAGGGCGGCCGTCCGTCGTCACGGCCGGCAGATCACGGTCGAATGCCTGGTTTCGTAGTACTGTTTCAGCGGATCCGGTCCACCAGGTACGTCCGCCCCGGGGCGGACGGTCCGACATGCTGCTGTCCGCGGCCTCCATCGCCAAGTCGTTCGCCGGCGTCCGCGCCCTCAAAGGCGTCTCGTTCGATCTGCGTCCCGGGGAAGTCCACGCCCTCGTCGGCGAGAACGGCGCGGGCAAGTCGACCCTCATCAAGATCATCACCGGCGCCGAAACGCCCGACGCCGGCGAGCTCGTCGTCCATGGTCGATCAGTCGCAGCGATGAACCCGGGCGTTTCGCGCGCGCTCGGCATCGCCGCCATCTACCAGCAGCCCCAGCTCTTCCCCGACCTGACCGTCGCCGAGAACATCGCGATGGCGCTCGAGACGGGGCGGCCGTGGCGCCGGCTGGATTGGACCCGCCGCGCCCGCCAGGCCGCGGATCTCCTGCAGCGGATTGGCGCCTCGATCGATCCGGCACGCCTCGTCGAGACGCTCAGCATGCCCGAGCAGCAGATCGTCGAGATCGCGAAAGCCATCGGCGCCGACGCAAAGATCGTCATCATGGACGAGCCGACGGCGTCGCTGACCGAGCGGGAAGTCGAACGCCTCTTCCGCGTCATCGCGCTGCTCAAGACGCACGGTGTCGGCATCATCTACATCTCTCATCGCCTCGAGGAGGTCTTCGCCATCGCCGATCGCATCACCGTGTTGCGCGACGGCGAGACGGTCGAATCCTGCACGCGTGACCAGGTTGACCGCGCCGGCCTCATCAGGATGATGGTCGGCCGGGAGCTGTCGGCGGTGTTTCCCAAGCGGACGGTGCCGCTCGGCCTGGCGCCGGACGGCGCCGTGCCGAGCGACGTGGCGCTCGAGGTGCGGAATCTCTCGCATCGGGCGACCGGTGTCGCCGATGTCTCGTTCTCGGTCCGGCAGGGGGAGATTCTCGGCCTGGCCGGCCTCGTCGGGTCCGGCCGGACGCAGCTCGCAGAGATCCTCTTCGGGCTGACGCCCGCCGATGCCGGCGAGATCCGTGTCCACGGACAGGAGGGGACTCGGACGGTGCGCCTCGCCTCGCCGCGCGACGCGATCGCGGCGGGCATCGCCTACGTGCCCGAGGATCGCCGGCAGCATGGCGTCGTGCTCGAGATGTCGGTCGCCTCGAACGCGAGCCTCGCCAGCCTCGGTGCCGTATCGCGCCGCGGGCTCATCGATCGCGGACGTGAGCAGGCCGCCGCGGAACGCTACGTCGAGCAGTTCCGCATCAAAACCCCGTCGGTGGCCGTCGATGTCGGGACACTGTCCGGCGGCAACCAGCAGAAGGTCGCGCTGGCCCGCTGGCTGTCGACGGATCCATCGATCCTCATCCTCGACGAGCCGACCCAGGGCGTCGACGTCGGATCGAAGGCCGAGATCCATGGCCTCATGCGGACCCTCGCCGAGCAGGGTCTGGCCATCATCATGATTTCGTCCGAGCTGCCCGAGATCCTCGGCATGAGCGACCGCATTGCGGTGATGCACGCGGGCCGCATCCGGGGCATTCTCGATCGCGCCGACGCGACGCAGGCGTCGGTGCTCGCGCTGGCGCTGGCGCTGGATGAATGACGGGCTCAAGGCTCAGGGCTCAAGGCTCAGGCAAGAGCCTTGAGCTCCTAGCCGGTCGACTAGGATCTGAATGATCTTCCCTGAGCCCTGAGCCCTGAGCCCGACTATGTCCCACCGCCGCGAAGCCTCCGTCGCCGCCGCCATCGTGGCCCTGGGACTCGTCCTGGCCCTGGCCGCGCCGGGCTTCTTCGCGCGCGACAATCTCAGCGACCTCTTCCTCGCGAACCTGCCCGTGCTCGTCGTCGCGCTCGGGATGACGCTCATCATCCTCACGGGGCAGATCGACATCTCCGTCGGTTCGGCCTTCGCCATCGCCGGCGTGGTGGCCGGGCTCCTGGCGAAGGCCGGCCTGCCCATGCCGCTCGTGGCCGTCTCGGCTTGCCTGGTCGGCGCCGTCCTTGGCGGCCTCAACGGCGCGCTCGTGGCCTACGTCCGGATTCCGTCGATCGTCGTCACGCTCGCCACGATGGTCGCCTTGCGGGACGGCCTGCGCTGGGCAACCGACGGCGCGTGGATTCAGGATCTGCCGGCCGACTTTCAGTGGCTCGGGCTGACGCAGGCCGTGTATCCTTTCGTCGCGCTCGGCACCGCGACCGCGCTCACGGTCACGCTGGCCTGGAGCCTGCGTCATGTCGCTGCAGGCCGCGCGATCTACGCGACCGGGTCGAATCGGGAAGCCGCGCGCCTGGCTGGCCTGCATACCGCAGCCGTGACGCTTGCGGTCTTCGCGCTCGCCGGCGGCCTCACCGGCCTTGCCGCGCTCCTCAACTCGGTCCGATTCAACCAGATTCCCAGCAACGCCGGCCTCGGTCTCGAGCTCAAAGTCATCGCCGCCGTCGTCGTGGGCGGCACTGCGATCAGCGGCGGCCGTGGAAGCGTCGCCGGCACCGTGCTCGGAGTGATTCTGCTCGGCGCCATCGGCCCGGCGCTGACGTTCCTCGGCGTCAGCGCGTACTGGGAGCGCGCGATTCAGGGCGCGATCATCCTCGCCGCAGTGGCGTTCGACGCGCTCCGCGAACGACCGGTGACGCATGCCGTGACGCTGGGGGCCGCGCGTGCGTAGGGGCGCTCGTATCGGGGAGCGTTCGTGTTCATCGTGTGGTCCGCCAGGGCGGGTACGCGTTCCTCGGCCGCCGTCTCCATGACCTCGCCCCTTCATCGCCTCCGCACCGGCGACGCGATCCTGCTCGTCGCGCTGGCGACCGAGATCGCGCTCTTCGCCGCTATAGCGCCGAACTTCGCGACGACGGGCAACTTCTTCGAGATCACGCGGCTCAGCGTGGAGCTCGGACTCCTGGCGATCGCGCTCACGCCGGTCATCGTCACCGGCGGCATCGATCTGTCGGTCGGCGCGATGATGGGGCTCGCGGCGGTCGTCTTCGGCGCCGCATGCCGCGACTGGGGGCTTCCTCCCGCCGTCGCCGCACTCATCGCGCTCGCCGTGGGCTGCGCCGGTGGCGCGCTCAACGCCATCCTCGTCGCGCGGCTGAAGATCCCTCCCCTCATCGTCACGCTCGGCACCTTCTCGCTCTTTCGAGGCATCGCCGAAGGCATCACGCAGGCGGCGGTGAACTACAGCGGCTTTCCAGCCGGGTTTCTTTTCGTCGGACAGGGTTACCTGTGGGGCGTCATCCCGGCGCAGCTTCCGCTCTTCATTCTTGTCTTCGCCGCGTACGTCGTCCTGCTGCACCGTTCCGTCATCGGGCGCGCGCTCTACGCCATCGGCTTTACGCCGGCCGGGGCGCGCTACGCCGGGATTCCCGTCGCAGCGCGCGTGGGGCTGGTCTACGTGCTGTCGGGCCTGGTCTCGAGCCTGGCTGCAGTAATCTACGTGGCGCACCTGGGACAAGCCCGATCGGATGCCGGCAACGGCTACGAGCTCGACGCGATCACGGCTGTCGTGCTCGGCGGGACGTCCGTGTTCGGCGGGCGCGGCACGCTCTGGGGCACTCTCCTCGGCCTCTTTTCGCTCGCGGTGCTCCGCAACGGACTGCGCCTCGCGGCGCTTCCGTCGGAGTTTGCGGGCGTGCTCACCGGCGTACTCCTCCTCGCCACGATTGCGATTGACGTATATTCGAGGCGCGCCAGTGGCGCCAGCGCACTGAGAAACGTCCCGAGCCCCGGGGCGCTGGCCCCCGGGTTGACCCAGGGAGACTTTGAGGTGAAGAACAGTCAGGTAGCCGTCGTCTGCGCGACGATCATTGCCGCCGCGCTCATCGTCGCCACCACCAACGTGTGGCTGATTCGCTCGGTCGTGCCCGGCGCGGTGCGCCCGTCCGCCTCCGGTTCGAGCGCTCCGGCGCGGCCGGCGGGGCCACGCCCCGTGATCGCGATGATGCCAAAGGCGAAGGGCGATCCGTACTTCGTAAGTTGCCGTGCCGGCGCGGAGGAAGCCGCTCAGGAGCTGGGCGTCGAGCTCATCTGGGATGGGCCGACCGGGCTCGACGCGGCGAAGCAGAACGAGGTCGTCGAGAACTGGATCACGCGCAAGGTCGACGTGATTGCCGTCGCGGTCGAGAACCGCGCTGGGATCTCGACCGTCCTGCGCAAGGCGCGCGAGCGCGGGATCAAAGTGCTCACGTGGGATGCTGATGCTGAGCCAGACGCGCGCGATTTCTTCGTCAACCAGGCGACGCCCGAAGGCATCGGCAGCACGCTGACCGACGAGGCCTCGCGGTTGCTCGGCGGCAAGGGAGAGTTCGCCATCATCACCGGCGCGCTCAGCGCCGCGAACCAGAACGAGTGGATTGCGTTCATCAAGAAGCGCGTGGCAGAGAAGCACCCGGGGCTGACGCTCGCGACGATCCGCCCGAGCGACGACGACCGCGACAAGGCGTTCGGCGAGACGCAGACGATCCTGCGCGTGCACCCGAACGTGAAGCTCGTCATGGCGATCTCGGCGCCTGCCGTGCCGGGCGCGGCCGAAGCCGTACGGCAGGCCGGCCGCCGGGACGTCAACGTGATCGGGCTGTCGCTGCCCAACATCAACAAGCCCTACGTCCACGACGGTTACGTCCAGACGGTCGTCCTCTGGAACACCCGGGATCTGGGTTACCTCACCATCCACGCCGGGATGCAGCTGCTGCAGGGCACGCTCGCCGCCGGCGCGCAGACGATGACGGGCGGACGGCTCGGCGTTATCCAGATCCGCGGCAGCGAGATCATCTTGGGGCCGCCGTTGATGTTCACGAAGGCGAATATCGATAAGTTTGATTTCTGATATGGAAATTGACAGAGGAGCGCGCAACTTCAGTTGCGCGTCAGACCGACGGATCTGTCACTGATGCGGATCTGAAGATCCGCGCTCTTCTGTCATCGAGGTACTCACGGTCATCGACAGGGATGGTATGGGATTCGACCTCAAAGGCAGTGCGGCTCTGGTAACCGGCTCCGATCGGGGCATCGGCAAGGGGATTGCGCTCGAGCTCGCTCGCAGGGGGTGTCGTGTCGCGATCAACTATCACATCGATCCCGACCTCGCCGACGAAACCGTGTCCGAGCTCCGTGCCACTGGCGCCGATGCGTTTGCTGTCAAGGGCGACGTCAGCGTCGCGTCGAGCGTGCGGGAGATGTTCGCGACGGTCATCGAGCGGTTTGGACGGCTGAACATCCACGTGAACAACGCCGGCGTGCAGACCTGGAAGCGCCTGCTCGATGTCACCGAGGCGGAATGGGACCTCGTGATCGACACGAACCTGAAGGGTTGCTTCCTGTGCACCCAGGCCGCCGCGCGTCACATGAAGGATCAGGGTGGCGGCGCGATCGTGAACATCGGGTCCGGCTGCAACAAGCTGGCGTTCCCGGATCTGGTCGCCTACACCGCCAGCAAGGGCGGAATCGAGATGTTCACGAAGGTCGCGGCCGTGGAGCTCGGACCGCACGGCATCAGGGTGAACTGCGTCGCGCCTGGAGCGGTCGAAGTCGAGCGGACCAGACGTGAGGATCCGGATTATGCCGGGACCTGGGGACGAATCACGCCGCTCGGCCGCGTCGGCACGCCCGCCGACATCGGCCGTGCCGTGGCCTACATGGTCAGCCCCGAGGCCGAGTTCGTCACCGGCCAGACGATCTGGGTCGATGGCGGGATGTACGCGCGCGCGCCGTGGGCTTACAAGCCGTCCTAGGCTCAGGGCTCAGGGCTCAAGGCTCAGGGCAAGCTCAGGGCTCAGGGCTCAAGCAAGATCTTCGAGTAAATGGTCGAGGGTTTTGCCTGAGCCCTGAGCCCTGAGCCCTGAGCCTTGAGGCTTGAGCCTACTTGATCACCAGCCCCCACGGGCTGCCGCCGGTGGCGATGCGCTCGACGGTTCCGGTCGCAAGATCGACGACCGACACATCGGCGGACGGACCGTTCGCCGTATAGACCTTCTGGCCATCGGCGCTGACGTCGATCCCCCAGGGCCGTTCGCCGATGTCCTCAATCGTCTGCGCCAGCGCCCGCTTCGGCACGTCGATGACCGCAATCGCTTTCGCCCGGCCTAGCGAGACATAGACCTGCTGACCGTCCGGCGAGAGCACGGCGCCCATCGGCCGTGGCACGGTCGGCCCCTTGCCTTTCGGGATGACGATCGACTTGGCGACCGTGTGCTTCGCGGTGTCGAGCACGCTGATCGTCGCGGCCGTCTCGGCGGTGACGAACGCCGTCGATCCGTCCCTGGTGAACACCACCGACCGCGGCCGCGCCGCGGTCTTCATCCGTCCGACGACCTTCAGCGTCTTCGTATCGATCGCGACGACTTCGTTGGCCCCTTCGCATGTCACGTACACCTCGCGCCCGTCTGGGCTCACCGTGACTCCTTCGGGCTCCTCGCCGACCTTGACACGGTCGCGAACCGTCCCGCTCGCGATGTCGAGCACGGACATCTCGGCGGTCTCCTCGTTCGACACATACATCGTCGTGCCATCCGGCGACAGGTCGAACGCTTCCGGATCCTGACCGCTCTTGAGCGTCCGCACGAGCTTGTGCGTGGCCAGATCGACGACGCCAATGCCATCGGCGTCCCGATCGGCCGGCGGCAGCTTCGATTCGTCCACGCCTGGTCCGGCAATCGGCGACCCCGAGAGCGCGACGAACAGGTTCGTCCCATCTCGGGATACTCGAATGCCCCGCGGCCGCTTGCCCACCGCGATTCGTTCGACGACCTGTCCGGTAGCCGCGTCGATGACGATGACCGCGCCGCCGGTCTCGTCAGAGACGTAGAGCTTGGGTCCAGGGGGCGGTGGTGCTGGGGCAGGCGCGGGCGCGGCGGGCGCCGAGGCCGCCGGCGGAGGCGCATCGCCCGAACAAGCGGCTGCGAACACACATGCAGCGGCAGCCAAGAGGGTCCGGCCCCACGGGTCACGATGGGTGAGGGTCATCGATCATCAGCCTCCGTCAGAGAGGGCGGGGGCTCAAGACTCAGGGCTCAGGGCTCAGGCAAGTGCTTCGAGGACATGGTCCAAGGTTTTGCCAAAGCCCTGAGCCTTGGCCCTGAGCCTCTCCCGCACCCGGTTATCTTGACACAGACCCGGCGAGCGCACAGACTCGCTCGGGCGCCAGGGCAGCTGATGATCCTGGCGCATTTTCCTATCCTCAGGAGAAGGGCCATGATGACTCATCGCGGTTGGTTGCTGGTGGCGATGTTGCTCGCAGTGGTATCCACGGCGCCAATGGCCGCCGCCGACATCACCGGCAAGTGGACGTCGTCGTTCGACACGCAAATCGGCAAGCAGGACTACACCTACGACTTCGTCGTGAAGGACTCGAAGCTCACCGGCAAGATGAAGTCGAACCTCGGCGAGTCCGACGTCCTCGATGGCAAGGTGGACGGCGACAAGGTGACCTTCGGCGAGCTCCTCAAGTTCGAGGGGATGGAGATCAGAATCACCTACACCGGCACCATCGTCTCGGCCGACGAGATCAAGTTCACCCGTAACGTCGCGGACTTTGCCACCGAGGAGCTGGTCGCCAAGCGAGTGAAGTAGCTCCGCTCAGGGCTCAAGGCTCAGGCAAACCTTCGACCAATTACTCGATGATCTAGCCTGAGCCCTGAGCCCTGAGCCCTGAGCCCTGAGCCTTGAGCCCGTGCCTTGAGCCTACGGAAGCACCCGCACGTACCACAACCGCACGCCGATGCGCTCGGCCGGGTCCAGCCACGCGAATCGAGGCCCGGCCGATCCGGCGGGAGTGGCCGACGCCGGGATGATGATGAGCTCGTTGCTGCCGGCGTTGACGATGTCCTCGCGCACCCGCAAGCGGTAGGAGCCTACGCGTTCCGGGTTCCACGTCAGGCGCAGGCGGCCCACGAGGTGCCGATTGAACAGGACGTCGACCTGTTCAGGAGACGTGGGCGTGACCGGGTCGAGGCGGAGGACGATGTCGTAGGCACGCCGCTCGGGCAAGGGCAGGCGGACTACGGGTCGATCGGTGCGTGACACGCGCACGGTGATGCTCTCGAAATGCGGCGCCGACCAGCCGCTCCGGTAGAACACGCGATCCCGCTCGCCTGTTTCAATGCTCGTGGACTCGCCGTGCGCGATCGCCTCTCGCGTGACGTACCAAGGCAAGCCGATATACCAAGCGGTCCCGAGCAGCGCGACGGCAGCGACTACTGCGACGCGCTGGGCGAACGGCACGATGGTCGCGCGCCGCAGAAGCGCCGGATTGCGCGCTACGGCCCGGATCGCGCGGCCCGTCCCGACGAGAGCTACGGCCACAGCCACAAAGAAGAATGGATAGGCGTGCATCGTGAAGCGCCACGCGCCGCCGCCGCCGACGTTCCACGTGAAGATGTACGGCAGCAGTGAACCCAGAAGCGCGACGAGCACCAGCCGCCCCGCGGCAAAGAAGGGCAACGCAGCGAGTCCCATCACCGCGATGGCACGCACGACGTCGCCAAATCCGGACATCCACTCGTTGAACCCGTGCCACTTGGTGACGAACGGCTGCACGAAGAGACCGTTGAGCCCGGTGTCGAGCGTCCGGATCGGACGATCGGCGAACTTGCCGCGGAGGTACTCCGCGGCGCTCATCGGCTTGTCGATCGGGCGATTTTCGGCGAACCGGTAGTAGCCCGTGTGGTAGTTGATCGCGAGGAGCGGATCGCCGGAGGCGATGGTGCAGCTGATCAGGTACGGCGCCACGACCGCGGCCAGGATCGCCGCCGCCATCGCCACCTTCTTGAGGCGCTCGAGGCGGGACACGGCCGCGCGTTCGAGCACGAGCCAGAGAAGAGCCGGCACGATGAACGTGACTGCCGTGATGCGGGTCAGGCACGACACGCCGCACAGTGCGCCCGCGAGGAGCGCGTTGCCGAACGACGGCCGCGCGCGCAGCCTCAGCAGCGCCCACACTGAAAAGAGGATCGTTGCCGTGAACGTATCGTCGCGCCAGCCGTCGACGCCCCACGTCACCATCTCGAGCTCGGTGGCTGTCAGCAGTGCAGCCAGCACGCCGGTGAGCGGAGACAGCAGCGCCGCGCCCACGAGGTAAGTCGCGAAGATGGCCAGCGTCGACCCGACAGCGGACGCGAGACTGACCCCGTAATCCTGATCGTCGAGCGCCCACAGCCCGGCGTGCGTCATGGCGAGAAACACCGGCTCACGGACATGCGGCTGGTAGAAGGTCGTCATCTCGCGACCATATTGGATGTAGGTGATGGGGTCGCCGCCGACGTAAGGCTCGAGCTCTCTGGTCCAGTGGACGCTCGACGGACGGATCGCCGCCACGAGCGGGGCCACGTTTCTGGTTGCGATGCGCGCCCACCCTGGTGCGTCGAGCGGCCCGTACTTGCCGACGAAGGAATCGAGCCTGAGCAGGGCGCCGTACAGCGTGATCGCGACCGCCAGCGCGTGCCAGGCGGCCGCTCGGCTCGTCAGGGCCGCAACCACGCGCGCTCCAATCGTCATTCGGAAGCGCTCGCGGACGGTTTCACACGGTCGTCAAGCATCAGCATCGGACAGGCGCAGCCGGAACGGGTGAGGTGAAGCCGGCAATTGTACACGGCCCGCCGGTACGTGCGACACTACGGGCATGTTGCACGCACACCGGCCCGCACGAGTTGTGATGGCTCCCTTTCTTGTGATCCTCGGCCTGATCCCGCTGGTCGCGTCGGCGCAGGATGCGCCGAAAATCAAGCCGAGCCAGCACGGCACCGTCTCGCAGCGGATCGCCGACACGACCATTACGCTCGAGTACAACCGGCCCGTTGCCCGCGGCCGCGAGCTCTTCGGGGCGCTCGTGCCCTACGGCAGGATGTGGTGCCCCTGCGCCGACGATGCGACGACGATCGAGCTGACGACGTCGGTGAAGATCGACGGGCAGGAGCTGAGGGCGGGGAAGTATTCGGTCTGGACCATTCCCAACGAAGGCAAGTGGATGGTCATCTTCAATCGCCAATCGGCCACGTGGCACACGCGCTACCCCGAGGGTCAGGATGCGCTGCGTCTGGAGGTGCCCACGCGCCCCGGCGCGCACATGGAAACGCTCGCGTTCTATTTCCCGATGGTGGATGGAAAGAAGGCCGAGCTGGTGTTTCATTGGGGCACGACGGTTGTACCGCTGAGTGTCGAGGTGCCGTAGGCGGGATCACTTCTCAATGACGGTCGACGTCTCCACGCGAAACATCCGGAAGTTCGAGTAGGTCGCGCGCCCGTCCATCGAAGCACTGGCCCCGCCAAACATGTACGACTCGGTCATCGACGCCGGCAGCCAGAGCTTCAACGCCGGCTGCTCCGCATACACCACAATGAACCTGGCGGCGACTCGTCTGGTTACGAGCTGGAACTCGCTCTCGAGAACACGCCCAGAGATTGGCTCGATCGCGAACGACCCGGTTGCGGCCGCCCCGTCGTCGGTCGCGATCAGCCGCGGGCTCGCCTGCTCTTTGAATTTGAGGACGATGCGGGATGGCTCCACCCGATCCAGCTGGAACGTGGACCGATGCTGATTCGGCCCTCGCAGAAATCTGAGCGCGGTCAGCGGCACGTTGAGCGTGCGATCGAGCGGAAACGTCCTCGGGCTGATGTTGAAGCGGGCGCCTTCGACCACGATCCGCCGCGCCTGCTGAAACGCGTTCGGATTCGGCTTCATGAAGAGCTTCGCGATCCGCTCGTCGCGATCGCGCACGGGTCTCTCGTCGACCTCGAACGTGTCGCGGAGCTCGACCCAGCCGGCGTGCTCCTGCGCGATGATCAGAATGTCGGAGCGGAGGCGTCGACTTCTGGCTTCGCTGAGAACTCGTTGCAGGTAGTCCTCCTGCGCGATGACGGCCGTCACGTCGCGCTCGTACTGCGCGAGATACCGTGCCGCCGCGCGCAGCGCCGATTCGAGATCAGGCTCCGGCTGCGTGGTGAGCGTGGCCGGGACGCCGGCTGCCCCGAAGGCGAGAACGACCGCGGCGGCGAGAGCTCGTGCGCGCACGACACAAGTATGGCTCAAGGCTCAGGGCTCAGGGCTCAAGCAAGATCTTCGAGTAC
Source organism: uncultured Acidobacteriota bacterium (assembly GCA_963776315.1). Classification (GTDB taxonomy): domain Bacteria; phylum Acidobacteriota; class Vicinamibacteria; order Vicinamibacterales; family 2-12-FULL-66-21; genus DATBJJ01. The sequence continues at coordinate 58,182 of CAVZMJ010000009.1, read as the reverse complement.
GTGGTCGAAGGTGTTGCCTGAGCCTTGAGCCGCCCTGAGCCCTGAGCCTTGAGCCCGACCCGCGCGCGCAGGGGAACAATCGCGCGCGCCCACCCGTAACCCCCACTTATGACCCGACTCCTGCAGGACGTCGTCTACGCCTTCCGCACGTTCGCGAAGGCGCCGGGTTTTACCGCCATCGCCATCCTTGTGCTCGCTATCGGCGTCGGCGCCAACACGGCGATCTTCAGCATCGTGAACGAGTTCATGTTGCGCCCCCTTTCGGGACGGACGGGCGAATTGGTCGGCGCCTACAGCCACGACCGCACGGAGGCGGGGTCGTTCCGCGCTTTCTCGTATCCGAATTATGTCGACATCCGCGACCAGAGTGGGCTGTTCGACGGGCTCATCGCGCAACGCTTCTCGACTGTCGGGACGACTGTCGGAGATGAAACCCGTCGCACGCTCGCGGCGCTCGTGTCGTCGAACTACTTCGACACGCTCGGCGTCCATCTGGCGGCGGGCCGCACGTTCACACCCGAGGAAGAGCGCCCCGGCGCCGGCGTCCCGGTCGCCATCGCCACATACGCGCGCTGGCAGAGGGAGCAGCTCGATCCCGCCTTTGTCGGGAGGACCATCCGCATCAACGCCCGGGACTTCACCATCGTCGGTGTCGCCCCGGAGGGGTTCACAGGGACGATGGCACTGGTCTCCGCGGATGTCTATCTGCCGCTCGGCATGTACGACACGGTGGTGTCCAGTCGGTCCACCGTCGGGTTCGCCGGCGGACCAAGGACTCTCGGCGATCGGAAGAACCACAGCCTGGCCGTCGCCGGCCGTCTCAAGCCAGGACTGACCGACGCGTTTGTTTCGTCGCGCCTCGAGGCGCTCTCGCGCCAGCTCGAGGCGGCCTACCCAGCGGAAAACAAGGACCAGCTGCTCTCGGTGACACCGCTGCCGCGCATATCCGCCAGCTCGACGCCGGATTCGGACGCGGCGCTCGGGACCTTGAGCGCGCTGCTGCTCGGACTCTCGAGCGTGGTGCTGGTCATCGCGTGCCTCAACGTCGCGAATATGCTGCTGGCGCGCGGCGCGGCTCGCAGCAAGGAACTGGCGGTGCGCCTCGCGCTCGGCGCGCGACGGGCCCGCATCGTGCGGCAGCTGCTCACCGAGGGGATTCTGCTCGCCGCCGGCGGCGCGGGATTGGGCCTGCTGCTGAGCTATTGGGCGACGCGCGCGCTTGCCACGTCCTTGATGTCGGTGTTCCCATTCACCGCGTCGCTCAACGGGGCCCCGGACATCCGCGTGCTGGCCGCGACGCTCGGCTTCGCGGCGCTGAGCACGATCGCGTTCGGGCTCGGTCCGGCACTCCGGCTCTCGCGCCGCGATCTCGTCGCCGACCTGAAAGACCGTGGCGGCGAAGGTGCGTCGACGGGCCGCCGCTTCGGCGCGCGCAACCTGATGGTCATCGGGCAGGTGGCGCTGTCGCTGGGACTCCTGACCGCCGGCGGCATCTTCGCGCGCACCGCCATCACCGCGAGCGGCGGCAATCCCGGCTATTCCTACGACCGCCTGCTTCTTGCCAGCCTCGACAACGGTCTCGGCGGGTTCGACGAGCCGCGAGGCCGGGCCATCTATGGGGCCGTGCTCGACCGCGCACGGTCGCTTCCCGGTGTCTCGACGGTCAGCATGACGTCAACGCTGCCGTTTAGCGACACACAGCAGTCCGCCGCGATGGAGCGCGTCGGCGTATCGGGCAAGGAGCCGGCCCGGGCGCGCACGTATCGGGTCATCGGCGCCGATCACTTTGCCGCGTTGGGCCTGCGCCTGGTCCGCGGCCGCGAGTTCACACGGGCGGAGGAGGAGTCGGAATCTGCGCCGCGTGTGGCGGTTATCGACGAGGCTCTGGCGCGGCGGCTCTTCGAGGGCGAGGATCCGATCGGCCAGATGATCCGCGTCGCGCAGACGCCGGGCGATCCGGAGTCGACGCGCGGTGAGCCGATGCAGGTCGATCGGCGTCGCGCCGCCGCTCATCGAAGAGCTCCTCGATCGCGCGCCGGTGCCACACGTCTATGTGCCATTCGGCCGGCACTATCGCGCCGGCATGCACCTCGAGGTTCGGCTCGAGCACGGCGCCAACGAGCTCGCGAGCATCGAGGCGCTCCGCGCGGCGATTCGGGCGACCGAGCCCAGGCTGCCCGTCCTGACCCTCTCGACCATGCAGGCGTTCCACGACAAGGGCCTCGAGCTCTGGGCGCTCAGGACTGGCGCTCAGCTGTTTACGGCTCTTGGTGGACTCGCGCTGCTCCTCGCCGTGGTCGGTGTCTACGGCGTCAAGTCGTACATCGTCTCGCAACGCACGCGCGAAATCGGCATCCGCATGGCGCTCGGCGCCAGCGCTCGGGACGTCGTCGGACTCGTCCTGCGCGATGGTTTCTTCCTGACCGGCGCCGGCGTCGCGCTCGGCGTGCCGCTGGCGATCCTGGTCTCGTTCGCGCTGGCGGCGGTCTTCGTCGACGTCGGCGGCTTCGACGGGCTCGTCGTCTCGGTTGCAACCATCGTCCTCGCCGTGGCCGCGACTATCGCGAGCGCCGTCCCCGCCCGACGCGCCAGCCGCGTTCAGCCCCTGCGCGCGTTGCAGGGGGATTAGCGCGCTGACTTCCGCCTACTTACGGAAGACTTCGACGGTGCCGCCTACTTACGGTGGTTGCTGCCGGCGTGCCACGCCAGGAACAGGTCGTAGGCCGAGTTGTCGTGCTCGCGCTGGTAGCGGTAGCCGAGGGCGTCGAGGAATGACTGGAAGGCGGACGCGTCTTCGGGCGGGACTTCGAACCCGGCGAGGACGCGACCGAAGTCGGCACCGTGGTTGCGGTAGTGAAACAGGCTGATGTTCCATCGGCCCCCGAGCTTGTCGAGGAACGTCATCAGCGCGCCGGGGCGCTCGGGGAACTCGAAGCGGCAGATGAGCTCGTTGGCGACCTCGGGGCTGCGGCCGCCGACCATGTGCCGCACGTGCAGCTTGGCCACTTCGTTGTCGGTGAACTCGATCGTGTCGTAGCCGGCGTTTGTGAGCGTCGCGGCGAGATCGGCGGCGTCCTGCCGGGACTGCGTGGCGATGCCCACGAAGATGTGCGCACGATCCCGCGTGCTCAACCGGTAGTTGAACTCGGTCACGACACGACGGCCGATCGTCGAGCAGAATTCGCGGAAGGCACCCGCGCGCTCGGGAATCGTCACGCCGAAGATGCCCTCGCGCGCCTCGCCGACTTCCGCCCGCTCGGCGACAAACCGCAGGCGATCGAAGTTCATGTTCGCACCGCTCAGGATCGCAACCATCCGTGCATCGCGTGTTCCCGTGCGCTCGACCCATGAGCGCAGGCCCGCGACGGCGAGCGCGCCCGCCGGCTCCATGATCGATCGCGTGTCGTCGAAGACGTCCTTGATCGCGGCGCAGATCTCGTCGTTCGAGACGCGCACGATCTCTTCGACCATCGTCTGCACGATGGGAAACGTCAGCTCACCCACTTCGCGCACGGCGACGCCGTCGGCGAAGATCCCGACGCGATCGAGCACGATCCTGCGCCCGGCCTCGAGGGATTGGTACATCGCGTCGGCCTCGTACGGCTCGACGCCGATGACGCGGATGTTCGGCCGCAGCGCCTTGACGTAGGTCGCAATGCCCGCGATGAGGCCGCCGCCGCCCACGGGCACGAAGATCGCCGACACGTCGCCGAGCTTGTGGCGCAGGATTTCGTTCGCGATCGTCCCCTGCCCGGCGATGACGAGCGGGTCGTCGAACGGATGCACGAGCGTGAGCCCCGTTTCACGGACGAGCTCGTCACACCGCGTCTTGGCTTCGGCGTAGCTGTCGCCGGCCAGCACCACCTCCGCGCCAAGAGCCCGCACCGCCTCGACCTTGATCTCCGGCGTCGTCTGGGGCATGACGATGAGCGCGCGCAAGCCGAGGTGCCGTGCGGCATAGGCCACGCCCTGCGCGTGATTGCCGGCGCTGGCCGCGATGACGCCGCGGGCACGCTCGGCGTCGGACATGTGCGCGATCCGGTTGTACGCCCCGCGCAGCTTGTAGCTGAAAACCGGCTGCAGATCTTCGCGCTTGAGGAGGACTTCGTTCTGCAGCCGCCGCGACAGGTGAAGCGCCGGTTCGAGCGGCGTCTCGTGCGCGACGTCGTAGACGCGGCTCGTGAGGATCAGCCGGAGCATCGCGTCAGCGGAGGTGTCAACTCTCATTGGGGGTCAGGTCTTGTCCATCATAGTGGTGAGCTCCTGAGCGAGTAGATATCGTTCAAGATCCCCGCCGCGGTGACTTGCGCGCCGGCGCCGGGCCCGCTGATGACGAGCGGCTCCTTGAGGTAGCGCCGGGTCGTGAATGCCACCAGGTTGCGCGTGCCCTGGAGCGCGCCGATCGGGCTCGAGGCCGCGACGGCCATCAGGCGGGCGGAGACGCCTTGTGGCGTCGCGGTCACCACGTAGCGCAGAACACGCCCCTTGGCCGCTTCGCGCGCGACGCGTTCCTTCCAGTCCGCGTCGACGTCGGACAGGCGCGCCATGAACTTCTCGAGCGGCAGCTTCTTGAGCGCGCGCGGAACGAGATCGGCGGGCACGGGTGCCGCGCCGCGGTATCCCATCAGGCGGGCGAGGATGAGTGCCTTGCGCGCAGCGTCGGCGCCCGAGAGATCGTCGCGGGGATCTGGCTCCGCGTACCCGAGATCGACGGCCTCGCGCACGGCCTGCGAGAACGGGCGGCCTTCGGACACCGCCGAGACGACGTACATCAGCGTGCCGCTGACGCTGCCTTCCATCCGGAACACGCGATCGCCCGTTTCCACGAGCTTGCGGTACGTGTCGATGATGGGCAACCCCGCGCCGACCGTGGCCTCGTACTTCACCTGGCGCGCACCGTGCGCGGGCGCCGACACGAGAGCCGCGTAACTCTCCCACGATCCGGCGAGCGGCTTCTTGTTGGCGAGCACGACGTCGAAACCGTTGCCGAGCGCAGCGCGGAGCAGATCGCCCGTCTCCTCGCTCGTGACGTCGACGACGACGGGGCGCGAGACGGCGTGGCCGGCCATCAGCGCGAGTGCCTCCGCGGCCGGTGCGGGACGTCCCCCGAGTGCTGCCAGCAGCTCGCCCGCATTCTTCTCTCGCGCAAGCTCGGCCAACCTCCGCCGCGAGATGCCGCGCGGCTCGAAAATGTATCCGGATCGATCGAGGAGGCCCACGACGCGTACCTGACCGTGACCGTTCGCTGCGCCGATCTGATCGGCGAGCGCGCGGCCGACCCGGCCGAAGCCGAGGAGCACGACATCAGTCCGCGGCGCGGCCGGAGCACGGCCGCCGCCGATCTTCGAGAGCTGGAACGCGGCGTGGACCCGTCGTGTGGCTTCCGTCGCCTGGTCGGTCGTGACGGCAAACGAGATGTTGCGCTCCGATGAACCCTGCGCGATTGCCACCACGTTGATACCGCCGGACGAGAGCGCCGTGAACACGCGTGAGGCGATCCCGGGCGCGCCAGCCATCCCGTCGCCGACGACGGCAATGACGGCCATCCCCGGACGCGCCGTGACGTTGTCGATGAGGCCCGTGGACAGTTCGTCGCGAAACGCAGCGCGCAGGCTCTTCACGGCGCGCTCGGCCTCGCCCTCCGGCAGCGTGAAGCCGATCGAGCTCTCGGAGGACGCCTGGAAGATGGTCGAGACCGAGAGCCGCTCGGCATCGACGGCCACGAACGTCCGCGCGGCGATGCCGTGAACGCCAACCATGCCCTTGCCCGCGACGGTCACGATTGCCTGCCCGCGTACGATCGCGATGGCTTTGACCGGGTAGCTGGAGTCCGAGCGTTTCGCCGACACCTCGGTCCCCGGCTGATCCGCGTGGATGAACGAGCGGACGTGCAGGGTGATCCGCGTGCCGGCGATGGGGATGAGTGCCCGCGGGTGGAGGACCTTCGCGCCGTAGTGCGCGACCTCGGCCGCCTCCCGATGATGGAGCTGCGGAATGAGCCGCGCGTCTGGAACGAGCCGCGGGTCGGCGGTGAGGATGCCCGGCACATCCTTCCAGAGCACGACGCGCCGCGCGCCGAGCGCGCGCGCAAGTAGCGTGGCGGTCAAGTCCGTGCCACCGCGGCCGAGCGTCGTGACGCTCCCGTCCGGGGCTCGTCCGATGAAGCCTGGAATGACGGCCGTCGTGCCGGCGCCGACGAGCGGACGCACGTGCCGGCGCGCCAGTCGGGCAGTGGGCGCAAGAATTGGCGCCGCACTGCCGTAGTGGCCGTCGGTGACGACGACGTCCACGGCGTCGAGATAGGCCGAGCGGCGGCGCGCGCGCGTGAGCGCGGCGGCGACAATCTGCGCCGACATCCGCTCGCCGCGCGAGACCAGCAGATCGCTCGCGCGCGGAGCCAGGTGTCCCAGCACGCCGATCGCCACGCACAACTCCCGGTACTCGCGTGCCGCAGCATCGATGGCCGCGAGCAGCCGCCGGCGCGCCGGGCCGGCCGGGAGGAGGCCGCGTGCGACGGCGGAATGCCGCCGCAAGAAGACGTCTGCGCACCTGGCGGCATCGGCGCTCCGCCCGGCGGTCGCTGCCGCCGCGCCCTCGAGCAGCAGGTCGGTCACGCCGGCCAGCGCCGACGGGACGATGACAAGCGGGCCCTTGTGTTCGGCGATGAGCCGCACGGCTTTCTGGATGGCCGCCACATCGGCGAGCGAGGCGCCACCAAATTTCCAGACCTCGAGCGGTCGCTTCTGAGTGGTTGCCACGATCACCGGGCCCCTGATCGCGATGGTGTGGCCGGGGCGGCGACGCCATCGATGGCCCGTCGCACGGCGTCGTAGTCGTTCGGCAGCTCGACGGGTGGATTCGCGTGACGCGGCGTCACGCCCGGAAGGCTGCGCGTATGATACGCGGTCTTGAACTCCGAGAACTTGAGGCCGTTGGCCGTCGAGATGACGATGACGCGGTCCGATCGCTTCACCTCGCCCCGCGCGACAATCTTCTCGAGCGCGGCGAGCGCGACGGCGGTGTGCGGGCAGTTGAACATGCCCGTGCGGTCCGCGCGCGCGGCGGCCTCGGCGAGCTCGCTCTCGCTCGCCTGCTCGACGATGCCGTCGAACGCCTTGAGCGCGCGAATGGCCTTGTTGATCGAGACCGGGTTGCCGATCTGGATCGCGGTCGCCAGCGTCGGCTGCGCCTTGATTGGATGGAACTCCCAGTTCGACCGGTACGCCGTGTAGAGCGGGTTGGCGGCCTCGGCCTGGGCGACGACAATCCGCGGGCGCTTCGCGATCAGCCCGAGCTCGAGCATCATGTCGAAGCCGGCGGCGATGGCGCTCACGTTGCCCAGGTTGCCGCCGGGCAGGACCACGACGTCTGGAACTTCCCAATCGAACTGCTGCACGATCTCGAGCGACAGCGTCTTCTGGCCTTCGAGCCTGAGGCTGTTCATCGAATTGGCGAGATAGACCGTGCCCTCGGCGGCGAGCCGCTGCACGATCGCCATGCAGCCGTCGAAGTCGGTGTCGAGCGCGAGGACCAGCGCGCCGTTGGCGAGCGGCTGCACGAGCTGGGCGGGCGAGACTCGCGCCCGCGGCAGGATGACGATCGCGGGAATGCCTGCCGCCGCCGCGTACGCCGCGAGGGCCGCCGACGTGTCGCCAGTCGACGCGCACGCGACGGCGCTGATGTCGCGTCCGTCGGCGATCATCTGCTTGACGACCGAGACCAGGACGGTCATGCCCAGATCCTTGAACGATCCGGTATGCGAGTTGCCGCACATCTTGACCCAGAGATCCTCGATCCCGATCTCGCGGCCGTAGCGCTCGGCCCAGAAGATGTTGGTGCCGCCCTCGTCCATCGAGACGACGTTCTCGTCGCGGATCTCCGGGCAGATCCACTCCTTCTTGCCCCACACGCCGGAGCCGTACGGCCACGCGGTGCGCTTGTAGCGATCGTCGAAGAGGCGCATCCACGCCACGGGGCTGCGATGCCGCAGCGCGTCGATGTCGTGCGACGACCTGCAGCAGCTGGCCGCACGTCGGGCAGTGGTAGATCGGCTGCCAGATGGAATGCTCGCCGTGGCATCCGGCGATGCAGCGGAAGACGGCGCGGTAGCTGCTCATGGCTGTGCCTCAGGAACTCGCGGTGGCCGGCACCGCCTGGCTCGCCTCGAAATCCGCAAGGCTGCGGCCGATGCGAATCGGTTCGACGCCGTGGCCGGTCAGCACCTCGATCGTCTTGTAGCCGTTGCCGGTGATGCAGATGACGATCGACTCGTCGCGCGGGATGGCGCCCCGCTCGATGAGCTGCCGGGTCGCCGCGACGGTCACGCCGCCCGCCGGCTCGGTGAAGATGCCTTCCGTTTCGGCCAGGAGCTGGATACCCTGAATCACCTCGTCGTCTGTCACCATCGCACCGGAGCCGCCGGTCGCGCGCACCGAGCGCAGCACCTGGAATCCGTCGGCCGGGTTCCCGATCGCGATCGACTTGGCGATGGTGTTCGGCTTGACCGGATCGGGGAACTCCATGCCCGCGTCGAGCGCGCGGATGACGGGCGCGCAGCCGGCCGCCTGCGCGGCATGAATCGCGGGCAGATCGCCGTCAACGAGTCCGACGGTTCGGAGCTCTTCGAATCCCTTGAGGATGCGCGGCAGGAGCGTGCCGCCTGCGACGGGCGAGACGACGTGACGAGGAAACGTCCAGCCGAGCTGCTCGGCAATTTCAAAGCCGTAGGTCTTGGCGCCCTCGGCGTAGTACGCGCGCAGGTTGATGTTGGCAAAGCCCCACTTGTATTTGTCCGCCACCTGCGTGCACAGCCGGTTCACATCGTCGTAATTCCCGCGCACGGCGATGATGCGCGGCCGATAGATGCTGGCCCCGGCGACCTTGCCGGCTTCGAGATCGTCGGGGATGAAGACATAGCAGGACAGCCCGAGGCGAGCCGCGTGCGAGGCGACGCTTCCGGCCAGGTTGCCAGTCGACGCACACGAGAACACCGTGAACCCGAGCTCGATGGCGCGCGTGGCGGCAATCGACACGACGCGGTCTTTGTAGGAACACGTCGGATGGTTCACCGAGTCGTCTTTGACGTAAAGCTCCTTCACGCCAAGCCGTGCCGCGAGCCGGTGCGCGCGCACGAGCGGCGTGAACCCGGAGTGGAGGCCCGTCCGAGGATCTCCCTCGATGGGGAGCAGCTCGCGGTAGCGCCAGAGGCTCTCGGGCCGGCTTTTGATGAGGGCGCGCGACAGGTCTTTGGCAATCGCGGCGTAGTCGTAGGTCACCTCGAGCGGGCCGAGGCATTTGTCGCACACCCAGAGTGCGGTGGCGGGGAATGCAGTCTGACAAAGATGGCAGCGAAGTTGAAAGTTCATGTGCGCAGTTTCACAAAATGAGATTCAAGAAAACCGGGCCTGCTCTGAGCGAGTGACTGAATTCATAGCGAGTCGAAGGGCCCGCCCTGAGCGAGCCACTGAGTTCATAGCGAGTCGAAGGGCCGCGCGATCACGGCGAGTCGATGGGCTGATGCGCCGACAAAGTCCTGATCGTACACGGCAATCCCAGGCGCTTGTACATGTCGTCCAGAAGCGCCCCAGCCCTGGCACCGCCGTCCGTGGCCAGCGCGACGATCGACGGGCCCGCGCCGCTGAGGCAAACGCCGAGGACCGCCGGGTCGTCGAACGCGATCGCCTCGGTCAGACCCGGGACGAGCGGCGCGCGTGCGGGCTGATGCCAGCGATCCTTCATCGCCTCCCGCAAATCGTCGTAGCGGCCGGACCGGAGCGCATGCACCAGCAGCAACGCCCGCTGGAGGTTGAAGATCGCATCCTTCAGCGGCACGTCTCCCGGCAAGACACGCCTGGCGTGCGACGTATGCAGGCCCAGGTCGGGTGTCGCGACGACGAGTTTGACGGCCTCTGGCCATCGAGACGACCGGGACATGATCGCCCCGTCGTCACGCTCGCAACTCACGGTGATGCCGCCGAGGAGCGACGCCGCCGCGTTGTCGGGATGTCCCTCGAGCTCGGTCGCCATCGCGAGCCAGTCTTCCGCCGGTCGCGGTGCGGTGACCGCCTCGTAGAGGCGCAGGCCCGCGATCGCGGCTGCCGCGCTACTGCCGAGACCGGCCGTCTGCGGGATGTCGCTGCTCGTCCGCACCCTCAGTCCAGGCGCCGGGATGCCGACATGCTTCCGGGCGAGGCGAAAGGCCGACTCCATGCGATTCTCGCCCGTCGGATCCGGACCTTCAAACTCCCACGAGATCGTGTCCGGCTCCGAGGGCAGGACCTCGACGATCCGCGCGCGCAGGTACACCTGTACGGCCACCGACAGCGCATCGAACCCGGGCCCGAGGTTGCTGATCGAGCCGGGGACGACGATGTCCCGAGGGAGTGTGCGCATATCCGGCATAGTCGCTTGCTCTATGCAGTCGTCAGGCTGACACCAGCTGACGGCCCTTCCACGATGACACGATGGCCACGATGAGTCCGCGGGTTTCCAGCATCGTGACCATCGTCACATCGTGGTCATCGTGAACAGGTCTTCGGGTAACTGCCGCTTCAACAAAAAAAGCCCGCCGGCCCAGAGGGACCGGCGGGCTTTGCTGTGTCTGAAGTCGTATCAGTCACTCACTGCGCAGAAGCCACCGGTCCCCGTCATCCGTCGAATCCGGACGCCGGTGCACGTGCACATGATGGCCCGAATCATTCTGCTCAGCACGCCTCAACTATAAGTGATGGAAATGCCGGGAATCAAGGCATGCATGATCTTTATGTCAAGATAAAGACGAGACGAGATGCCGCTGCTCGCCACCTGTCTAGGAAGTCCGCGCTTTGGTCTCGAGCCCCGGCAATGCGAGAGGTGCGAGGAGTTTGAGATTGCGCAGGCTGAATTTCCTGCGCTCGCTCTGCAACAGCGCATCCAGCGCTTTGCTCACGTGTCGTCGCTGGCAATGGAACTGGAGTCGCTCAGGTTTTCCAGATGACGGACGCCTTCTTCTCTTCGCCCGAGCTCAGGTTCTGTGCGTTAGGCGGCCCCCGTCCCCGGTTGCCGCGAGGCAACACCGCATCCGAGCGGCGCGGGCGCCGTTTCTTCGAGGATGTGCCGCCGGATCCGGCCGCCGGCTTCAAGCCTGGTCTCTGTGCGCACTGCCACAGCGGAACCCTGTTGAACCAGACCAACGAGTTCGCGCCGCTCTTCATCGGAGTGCCCATACCGACCGCCTCGCGTTTCGTCGACATCCGGTGACGTACTTCAATCAGGGGAACAACCCCGTCCAGGATTTCATCTTCACCACACCCACCGGGGACGTGCCGGTGCGCAGCCCCGATCCTGGTCGGGCGCTCATCACGGGAAACTTGGCCGACCTTAACGCGTTCAAGATCTCGCAACTGCGCGGCATACGCCGCACGGGCCCCTATTTCCACGACAACTCCGCGAAGACGCTCGAGGACGTCGCCGCGCACTACACGAGATTCTTCAGTCTCGTCACGGTGGGGGTGATCTCCTTGACGCCTCAGGACGAGAAGGACATGGTGGCCTTCATGAAGCTGCTCGATTGACCCCGGGCACATCCAGGGGAGCGCGGGGGCTTGTCCCCCGCGCTCCTGTGTCACTAAACTTGGATCTACCGGCATCCCGCAGTCCCGTGTTGATCGCGGCTATACTCCTGCCGCGGTGCCCTTGTCCCCGGGAACCCGATTCGGTCCGTTCTCCATCACCGGCCTCATTGGCGCGGGCGGCATGGGCGAGGTGTATCGCGCGCGGGACACGAAGCTCAACCGCGATGTGGCGCTGAAGGTACTGGGAGAGGCCCTCACCAGCCTGCCGGATCGGCTCGCGCGATTCGAGCGCGAAGCTCGGGCGCTCGCGTCGCTGAATCATCCACACATCGCGCACGTCTACGGCCTCGAGGACTCGACCAGTGTTGGGGAAACGGGGAAGCCCGGACGCGCGCTCGTCATGGAGCTCGTCGAGGGCGAGGACCTCACGCACCGGATCGCTCGCGGGCCGTTAGCCGTCGGCGATGTGGTCGCGATCGCTCGCCAGCTGGTTGAAGCCATCGCCGCAGCGCACGAACACGGCATCATTCATCGCGACCTCAAGCCGGCCAACATCAGGGTGACAGCGGACGGCACGGTCAAGGTGCTCGATTTCGGCCTGGCGAAGACGCTCGATGGCGCAGTCGGTGCGGCCGACCCTGCGAACTCGCCAACCGTCACCGGCACGCTTCAGGGCGTCATCCTCGGCACGGCCGCCTACATGAGCCCTGAGCAGGCTCGCGGACAGGCAGTCGACGCGCGCACCGATGTGTGGGCGTTTGGGTGCGTCCTCTACGAAATGCTGACCGGGCGTCTGGCGTTCCTCGGGCCATCGACCTCTGACACGATCGCGCGGATCCTGGAGCGTGAGCCGGACTGGGGGGCACTGCCGCCGTCGACGCCGACGAGCCTGCGACGACTGCTGACTCACTGCCTCGAGAAGGACCCGAAGCGTCGGCTTCATGCGATCGCCGACGCGCAATTCGAGATCGATGACGCGCTCGCGGAGAGCAAGCCCGCCAGCGGACCGGCCGTTCGCGCGACCCGCACCGGCGCCGGCCGCTGGGTTGTCGGTGCCGGCATCGTCGCTGCGCTTCTCGCGATCGCGGCGTGGCGATACTTCCCGAAACCGGCCGCCGACCTTCCTCCGCCACGTGTGATATCGCTGACGTCCTATCCGGGCATCGAATCCGCGCCGTCGTTTTCGCCGGATGGCACGCAGGTGGCGTTTTCGTGGGATGGCGAAAAGGGGGACAACGAGGATATCTACGTGCTGATCGTCGGCTCGGACTCGCCGCATCCGGTCACGAAGAACCCCGCGCGCGACGTGTCCCCCGCGTGGAAACCTGACGGTACGCGGATCGCGTTTGCCCGCGTGGACGCCGGGCGTGCGGGCATTTACCTCGTGTCTCCCCTGGGAGGGTCGGAGCAGAAGCTGGCGGACTTTTCTGCGATCCCGGGAAGCGACGTGGCCATCGGCGACGTGGCCATCGAAAGCCGGGATCCGCGATTGTCGTGGTCCGCCGATGGGCGGTGGCTGGCAGTCTCCCGCGTGACGTCTGGAGCCGACGCCGGCGTCTTTCTCGTCTCCGCGGAGGATGGCAGTATGCGGCGGCTGCTCGCGCCGTCGAAGCCCGGCGACGACTATCTCATGGCGATGTTCTCGCCGACGGGCACCGAGCTGGCGCTCATCAACGGCGGCTTCATCGAGGTCGTGCGGATCGCCTCCACCGATCCGCCCGGCATCTCGGGCACACCGCGGCGAGTAAGCCCGTTTCTCGGATTCGTAAGCGGCGTGGCGTGGACGGCGGATGCGAATGAACTGGTCTTCGGGCGGTCGCGGTTTTCTTCGCCTGATCCGCCGTCTCTCTGGCGCCTGCCGTCGTCCGGTGACCGCGTACCGGAACGCATCGACCTGGCCGGGGTCGCCGGATACCCGGCGCTCTCGGCGTCGGGGCGACGGCTGGCATTTGTCCGGCGCGGCCTCAATGAGGATCTGCTCATGCTCCGGGAGGGGCAACTCCCAGAGCCACTGCTGGCATCGACGTCGAACGAGCAGGATGCGTCCTTCTCCCCCGACGGATCGAAGATCGCCTTCAATACCGACCGGACGGGCGAGGGCAGCGAGATATGGGTCGCACAGACAGCCGACGCGTCCAGCCGGCACCCGGTGACGAGGGGCGCTCACAGGCCCGAAGGCAGCCCGCGTTGGTCGCCCAAGGGCGATCGGCTGGCGTTCGACGGCCTCGGCGAGGACGGCCTGCGACACGTCTATCTCGTCGACGAGGCCGGAGGGCCAATCCAGGCGGTACCGTTCAAAGCCGGGTTTTACGATCAGATCCCGAGCTGGTCCCGCGACGGGCACTGGATCTATTTCGGTTCGAACCGGAGCGGGCGTTTCGAGGTCTGGCGTGCGCCGGCGACTGGAGGGAACGCCGAACAGGTTACGACGACGGGCGGCGGCGTGCCCTTCGAGTCGTGGGATAGACGAACGATCTACTACGTACGAAACATCGACGGAGTACGCACCCTGTTCGGGATGCCCGTTGGCGGCGGTCCCGAACGGGCTCTCGGCATCACCATGTGGTTGTGGAACTACGTGCCGACCAGGGAGGGCATCTGTTACGTGTCGACCCGGCAAGGAGAGCGGGCACCATACCTCTTCGAGGTGCGGTGCCTCGATACCGCCACGGGCACGAGCCGGGTGATCTACAGCCTGCGACTCGCCAGTGCGTCTCCGGGGCTGAGCGTCATGCCGGATGGGAAGACCGTGGTCATGGCAGGGGTCGCCGAGATCACGCAAGACCTGATGCGCATCGAGAACTTCCGCTAGAGCTCTGGGCTCTAGCCAGCCGGCTGACTGGGATCATCATGCTTTTTCCTCGAGCCCTGAGCCCTGAGCCTTGAGCCCTGAGCCCGTCTTCTCCGAATCTCGGAATCACCCTCTTCTCCCCGTTCTTGAGCGCCGATCCAAGACTCACTCGTGTTGTCCTCCGCGCGAGGATCATGCCCGCGTGCGCCCCTTCGGGAGAGTACGTTCGTCGCCGAAGTACTTTTCACTCCGGTACCGGAGCCACACGCGGAGGGCCTGCGGCACCTTCTCGCGATCGGCGGCGCTCAGGGTCTCGTAGAGAGCGATGGCCTTCTCCCGTTCGCCGCGACAGGCGCGGTTGTTATGCGCATCCCAATAGCTGCGCGCCACGCGAATCCTGCGGCAGACCTCCTTGACGAGCGCTGCACCGGTGAGCGGCCGGCGGTCGGTGGCCATGCGAGACATTAGAACCTCCGTGCGTCGTCGACTGTCACCCCCTGAGCCTGGAGCTCAGTCGGCCCGCAGCGCCGCCACTGGATCGACTCCGGACCTCTGAAGCCCCGTGCCGAGTGCAACCACGCCGCCAAGGTCGAACAAATCCGCGACGTCAGCCGTCGCACACATGAGAGATCTTCACGTCATTTGGATGCGGCATGGGCATAGCCGACGGCCTACTGCCGTTGCCGGGCCGCGATGATACCAAAGACGACGGCCACCGAGAGGAACGCGGCGCGCTTGGCCGGCTGCTGCCACGCGGCCAACAGGAAGAGCACGCACACCACCAGCCACAGCCGCCAGGCCCAACGGTTCCGAGTGGGCGGTCTTTCGTTCATCGCTTAACCTCTTTTCTTGCGGCCAGGATTGTCGCACGGACCGCGGCTGGGCTCAGCGCCGCGAGCAAAGCCCCATCATCGTTCCGCCAATTGATGCCGACGTTGTCCGCGACACGCGCGAAGCGCTCAACATGTCGCGCCCGTGTTCGCGTTGAAGATTGGCGTGAACCCCCGTATTCTCGAGCGGTGGGAACAGGGCGCAGCAAGCCGAACGAACAGGCCGCTGCCTTGATCTGGTTGGTGCGGACGTACCCTGACACCCTGAAGAGGCTGGAGTCCCTCGCGGCCTCGTCGTGATTCCTGCGCCCCGCCAGCTGCTTGTACCTGCAGCGCGAGACTCGCGAACGGATCTCGTTCGCCGCATTCGACGACCGTCTCACCAGGGCGGCACGGGCTGAAGGATTGACAGTCATCTCGTTCTGACAATTCGTCGGTCGAGAGCTGCATCGTTGTCGGCCGGACGTCCGCGCCGATCGCAGTCAAGTTAATCTGCTCGCCAAAGCAGGAGTTCTGTTAGGGTGGGAGCCATGCGCCCCCAGCCTCTGATCTGTGTCACGGATGTCGAAGCCAGCAGCCGGTGGTATCAGCGCCTGCTGGGCTGCCGCGGCGCTCACGGCGGAAGGCAATATGAGCAACTGGTGAAGGATGGCTGGCTCATCCTGCAATTGCACAGCTTTGACGTCGAACATCATCACGGCCCCATCGCCAATCGCGCCGACAGACCTTACGGTAATGGTGTGCTGCTCTGGTTTGAGGTGGATGACTTCGACGCGGTCATGCAGCGCGCTGCCGAAATGCGCGTCGAGATCGTGCTGCCCCGCCACTGCAACCCTCCCGATGGCGAAGGCGGCCCCAACCACTGGGAGTGTTGGATGCGCGACCCGGATGGCTACACCGTCGTGGTCGCCAGCCCCTATGGAACCGCCGACGGGGCCTGGCGCCCCGGCCCTGATCTCTTCACCTAGACCGCACAATTCCTTGGGTGTGATGACACGACCGAAGCAAAGCCTCCTCGAGTACCTTGAGCTGAACGCAGAGATCCGCGTTCTGGCTGTCGCGCACGACCGACGCAAGCCCGGGTACTGGCGAGATCGCATCTGAAGACGGATTCTGGCAACCCGGTGACAACACTGTCAGGTGCCATGCTTCAGCAGGTTCGACGGCGCAATCTTCGGAGGCTCAAACAGGACAAGCGCTCGGTCTACACGGGCTGAGACATCGCTAGGGAGAATGATGAGGATTCTGCCAAACCGCCGGCCTGATCGCGATCTCACGGCTCGAGCGGCGCCAGGCCAGCCGCGACGAGCTTCGTGTTGAGGGCTGGCAGGTCGGTCGTGACGAGCGCCTGCCACTTCGCCATCGCCGGCGCGGCCGCGGCACGGGCGCTGGCGATCGCGTTCAGCTGCATCGTCGTCGGCCGGACGTCAGCGGCCTGCAGCGAGTTCATCACGCCAGCGAGCGCCGACGTGGCCCCAGCGAGCGTGCCGGCCGTGTCCGCGCCGGGTCCTGCGCCGCGACCACCCTGCCCGCCACCGCCGCCGGGTTCTTGACCGCGACCACGGCCACCCCCGTGGCCGCGCCGGCCAACGCGCTCACCTGCTTGTCGAACGCCGCGAGCGCGTCTTCGACCGCGCCGCTCGCCTGCGGCTGGAGCTTTGCTATCTGCGCTCGCAGATCGCGCGCTCGCGTCAACGCGCGCTGCGCCGCGACCGCGCCGTCGTACGCCGCCTTCGACAGCGTGTAGACCTGCTGCATCGCCAGCGCCGGCGTCTTCACCCGCGGATCCTGCTTGACCACGATCGGCTGCGTATAGCTCTTGCCGTTGACCGTCAGCCTAACGGTGTACGTGCCAGGATTCGCCCACGGCGTCGTCGGCGACGGCACCGTGTTGTGACCGATGGCGGCGATCGGCAGCGTCGGCCCGCCGACGCGATTGGTCCCGTCGATCGGCTGGTAGTGCACGTCCCACGTGAAGCGGTGCATCCCCGGCGTCGTCGCGAGCGGGAGCGGCGCGCGATACCAGTAGAGCGGAATCGTCGCCGTCGCCGGGTCGGGCCGGAAGACCTCGTCGTCGCTCGAGTATCGCCGAACGACGGCGCCGTCAGCGCCGAGGATCTCGAGCGTGACCGGCCCGGACGCAGTCGACTTCAGGTAGTAGTTGATGATCGCGCCTTCCGGCGGATTCGGCGCCGTCGGCTCGTCGGGCGGCAGCGGCGTGTCGGTGTTCGTGTTCCAGCGCACGCGCCACGCGGTCTGCGGCTTGAACAGCACGACGTCCTGCTGCGCCGTCGCCGCGCTCGATCTGACGAAGCGGCGTGATGTCGTCGAGGATCCAGATGCCGCGCCCGTGCGTACCGACGACCAGGTCGTCGTCCTTGATCACGAGATCGCGCACCGACGACGCGGCCATGTTCAGACGCAGCGACTGCCAGTGATCGCCGTCGTCGAACGAGACGTAGACCTGCGTTTCCGATCCGGCGAACAGCAGTCCCTTGCGCTTCGGATCCTCGCGGACGACGCTCACCGGCGCGCCGCCGGGAATGCCGTTCACGATTTCCGTCCACGTCTTGCCGCCGTCGTGCGTGCGATAGATGTGCGGATTCATGTCGTCGAGCCGCAGCGTGTTGACCGCGGCGTAAGCGGTCAGCGGATCGAAGCGGCCCGGATCGATCATGAAGACCTTCATGAAGTCGGTCAGCGCCTGCGGCGTGACGTTGGTCCAGTGCAGGCCGCCGTCGGCCGTCGTCGCAATCACGCCGTCGTCAGTGCCGATCCAGATGCGGTTGATGTCCTGGTACGAAGGACCGATGGTGTAGATGACCTGCGCGCCGATGGCGCCGCGCGTCGATTCTGGACGCGCGGTGCATAGGTGCCGACGTTCTTCGGCACGTTCCACGTCTGGCGCGTGAGATCGGGGCTGATCTGCTTCCAGTTGATGCCGCCGTCGATCGTCTTCCAGAGCACGTTGTTGCCGTAGAAGAGCGCGTGCGGATCGACGGGCGAGAAGACGACCGGCTGCGTGCGCACCGTGCGATAGCTCGGTCCGCCTGCAGGGCCGCCGCCGCGGCCGCCGGCAACCGGCCCGACGTCGACACCTGCCCGGTGCGACGGTCGTAGCGTGTGACCTTGCCGCCGTAGACGAGATCCGGATCGAGCGGATCGGGCGCAGCGTAGCCGTATTCCTCGACGCCGACCGGGTGCCAGTCGCGGAACGTGATCTGCCCGTCGTTGCCGCGGCTCGCGACGCAGACCGATCCGCTGTCCTGCTGCCCGCCGCACACGCGATACGGGAACGCGTTGTCGGTCATCACGTGGTACAGCGCGGCCGTCGACTGGGTGAACCACGAGCTCCACGTCTGGCCGCCGTTCAACGTCACGACCGCGCCCTGGTCGATCACGAGCAGCATGATGTCGGGATTGTCGGGGTTCCACCAGATGTTCTGGTTGTCGTCGCCGCCGGGCGCGCCCTTGAACGGCACGAACGTCTTGCCGCCATCGGTCGACTTGAAGCTGACGATGTCGGTCACGATGATCGTGTCGGCATCCTTCGGGTGGACGTGGGGCACGACCTCGTTGATGCGGGAGGTCGGCCGCCGGTCGGTCGTCGCGCGCGCCCACGTCGCCCCGGCGTCGTCCGATCGATAGATGCCGGTGCCGCCGCCTCCCGCCTCGAGCGTCGCATACAGCCGTCGCGGATTGCTCGGCGCGATGGCGAGCTCGGCGTTGACGATGCCATCCGGCAGGCCCTGCGTCATCGGCGTCCAGGTCGTCCCGCCGTCGGTCGACTTGAACAGCCCGCCGTTGGTGCCTTTCCACGCGCCGTTCTCCCACGGTCCCTGGCGCTGCTCCCACATCGTCGCGTAGACGATCGTCGGGATTGGACGGATCGATGTCGACGTCCTTGCCGCCGGTGTTCTCGTCCTTGAAGAGCACGCGCTCGAAGTGCTGGCCGCCGTCGACCGAGCGGAAGATGCCGCGCTCCTCGTTCGGGCCGTAGGGATGCCCGAGCGCGGCCACGAAGAGGCGGTTCGGGTCGTTCGGATCGACGGCAATCTTGGGAATCTGCTGCGCGTCGCGCAGGCCGAGGTGCGTCCAGGTCTTGCCCGCGTCGGTGGACTTGTAGATGCCGTCACCGACCGCGAGGTCCGGCCGCGGCAGTCCCTCGCCGCTGCCGACGTAGATGATGTTGGGATCGGATGGCGCGACGACGACCCAGCCGATCGAGCCGGTCGGCTGGTCATCGAAGATCGGCTTCCAGGTGCGGCCGGCGTCGGTCGTCTTCCAGACGCCGCCGTTGACCATGCCGATATAGAAGGTGTGCGGCTGGCTCGGATGGCCGGCAGCGGCCTTGGTCCGGCCGGCGCGGTAGGGCCCGATGTTCCGCCACTTCATTTCGGCGAAGAGGCTCGGCGCCACCGGCGGCGGCTGCTGCGCGGGCAGCCTGACGATCCACGAACCGGCAAGGACGACTGACAACGACAGTAAGGACAGGACACGACGGCGCATGCAATCCTCTCGACAGGCCGGCGGCGGAGCTCGCCGCGGGCAAGACTGGAGGATGCTACGTCGCGGGCGGGGACGGATGCAAAGACTTCACGTTCAGACCCGCGCGGCCGCCTGACGTGCTGCTCGTCGTGCGCGGGTGGGAAGTTCGCCCCGCCCTTCTTCTACGGCACGATGATGCTCCACGCGCCGAACGGGACAAATGGCCGCGCCGGACACGGCGCGCTGCTGTTGACGCCTGCGTCGACGGACAGCCGGACGTTACCGTCGTTGGGCAAGAGGAGGAACAGCGGCCGTTGGAACACGTCGCCGGCCCAGCCACCGACCGTTGCGGCGATGCGGCTCCCGGCATCCCGTTGTGGGCCGCTGTCGACTGCCGCGCCGTTGTACCACTCGCGCACCGTGCCCGAGGCGGGTCCGCCTCCCGCGCACGCGCGGCGCGCATCGACGCGCAGCGACACCACCGCCAGTCGAGGAACTTCCACTGGTCCGTTCGGAAGCGACATCGCGATCGATTGCAGGGTGGCTTTATCGAAGCCGCTGCCGCCGCTCGAGACATTCTGCAGCTCACCCGCTGCGGCGACGACGCCGTTGACGAGCACCTGGGCCCGGAGGTCAACGCGCAGCCCGGCGTCGCCGCTGTTTTTCAGCCCGACCCAGACTTTCGCAGGCCCGACCGCCGTGAGCATCCGTTTGACGGTGTAGGTCGCAGTCGCGGTCGACGAATTACCGGCGGCGTCCGCGGCGGTGACGACGAACGTCCTGATTCCCGTCGACGACGTGTCGATCGGGGCCCCGTTGGCCACGGGACCCGTGCACGCCGTCGTGCCGGCACCACCGTCGACGCATGTATACGCGGCCGGGAAGCTCTCGTTCAGCGGATACGTGGCGCCGTTGGCGGGCGTGGCCAACGTAATGACGGGCGCCCTTCGATCGATCTTGTTGCCGTCAAAGGGTCCGGCCGTCGCGCAATTGCCGGCGCCATCGCACACGATTCGGCTGTTGGTGCTCGCGTTGACGGTTTCGACACCGGCGACAACCGACGTCACCAGGACGAACGAGGCATCCGTTGGATTGGCCAGCCCAGTTCCCGCGTCGCTGGCGGTGCAGGCCAGCGCCACGTTGGCGGCGTGCCACGCGCCATCGGGCACCGCGCAGGCTATCGTCGGCGATGTTCTGTCCTCGCACGCGTCGCCCACGCCGTTTCCGTTTTCATCAGCCTGGTCGGGATTCGGAGTCGTCCGGCAGTTGTCACACTCGTCGCCGACGCCGTCGAGATCGGCATCAGCCTGGTCTGGATTGAACCGGAGCGGGCAGTTGTCGAGGCGATCCGCAACGCCGTCGCCGTCCGTGTCCAGCTCCGGATTGTTGCCATTCGTGCCGGCCTCGATACATCGCTGAATCGGCTCCGGTAGTTCGGAGAAGAAGTCATAGCCCGTCAAGGCTTCGACGGCATCGACGGTGGTGAGATAGTTCTCCCAGGGGTCATCTCTGATGCCCTGTGCGTTGGGCATGATCACGGCGATCGTTCGCGCAGAGCATGTGACACGGGATCGGTCGTCGCCTCCGTCCTTGGGGAGTACCAGAGCCACTTTCCAGGTCTGAGCCGGCACGATCACGTGTCCGTTCGCGAGCGTGGTGGTCACGATGCCGTTGCTCCCCACGCCGCCGATACCCGCTCCGCCAGCGACGATGTAGAGCTCCTCGGCGGGGAGCAGCGTCCGGAGGTAACTCTCGAGCGCGGCCCACGGACCCTGATTGTTGTCGGGGGCCTGTGCCAGCATGTTCGACATCAGGAACGTCGCCTGATTGATCGGGATCGACGTTTCCTTGTCGCGGTCGGCATTCGGTGTCAGGTGGCCGCGGTCGAAGCCGCTGCCGACAAAATCGAACGACTGCACTCGATACCAATCTCGAGGCACTTCAGGGTCGGCGCGGAACGAGTCCACACGCGTCAGCGTCCCGATCCACTCGTCCGAGAGGTGCCAGCTCACCCAGTTCGGCCGGCCAAGATCCCGGGCGTAGGACAAGGCGAACTCCGGCTTCTCCATCAGATAGTTGTTCGGCGCGCCGACGCTGGCGATAGCGCCGCTGGGATTGCCCATCGTCAGGTGGACGCCTGGCGGGAACGGAGGGGCGGTGCCGGTGGCCACCGTGAAGGACCAGACGTAATTGGCCGGCAGCGTGTCGGTGTTCGGCGCCGCGTCGTCCAGATCCTGATCTCGCACCTGGTCCTTCGAGATCGTGACCGTGCACTGCTCACCCGCGACGAAGTTGTCGTTTGGCGTGATGTAGTGGTCCCGTCCGCTCACCGCGAACGTGACGCTGTTGTGCGGTCCGCTCGAGGCGCAGGTGATGTCGACCCACGGGTCGAACACGTCGACGAGCTCGGTGAACGTGACCTGGATCGTGGCATCGCGCGGCGCGTTCGTGCCGTTCGCGCGTGGCTCGGTGGCCAACACCAGTGGCCCGATCTCGACGATAGGGGCGGTTTGCCTGGGGGCCGGGGCACCGGTGGCGAAGTCGCCGCCATTGTTGTTGGTGTCAGTGCCGCCATTGCCGGCGCGGAATAGCGACGTCGTGTTGCCGGGTGCGGGAGCCGTCGCTGCGCCCTCGCGGCAATCGGCACTCCCGTAGCCGACAAAGTCCATCAAGCGTGGATCGGTGGTTGGACAGTTGCCGACGAGCCCCTCGAAGCCGTTGACGAGGGCGATCTTGCCGTTCGTACCGCTCATGTTTATCTGGCCGCTGATGTTGGCCGCCGGCAGCGGTGCGCCGTCCGTGCCGCCCGACGCCAGCGAGACCAGGTAGTACTGCCCTGGCCCGATCGTTCCGCCGAGAGGCTGCCGGTTGGCATCCCAGCCACTGCCGGACGCAGACGCGTACTGCAGCGACCAGCCGCCCAGATCCACGGTCGTCGCGCTGCGGTTGTACAACTCGACGTAGTCGTTTTGATACGTGGCGCCGGCGTTGCCTCCTCCGCCATAGAGCTGGCTGATCACAATCGTGCTGTCGACCGGCTCGGGCGGCGGCGGGCACGTGTTCGCGGCGCCGGGAGTGGGCGTGTTCTGCAGGTAGGTCGACGTGTTCCGGCTGCCGCCGAGACCGTTGGGGCAGCGCTGGCTCGACTGCGTGTCGCCGCTTCCGCCGCCGTTCTCATTGACCTGCGCCTGTCCTGGATTGAGCAGCGCGAGTAATCCCGCATCGTCCGCATCGTCGGTGTCGTAGACGATGGCGTCGAGGAGATTGACCGTGGTGACGGCCGTGCCGGCGGGAAAGTCCGCCGCGTTGCCAGCGAAGAGCGCGACCGCATCCGCACCGTTCTGCAGGAGACCGGCCGCCCCGGGATTGAAGACGAGATCGACGCCGGGCACGCCGGGGTTCCCGAGCGTAAAGTAGCCGCTCGAGTCGGTGCGTAATCCGTCCAGATCGAACGCCGCATAAGACAGGTCGTTGGACCCGTTGTAGAAGACGACGACCAGCCCATCGAGCGGCGTGTCGCCGGCGCCCCCATCGTAGAGCTCCACGAACTCCGCCGCATCTGTGCCCGGCGTATCGGAGTCGATCTCGTTGATGATGACGTTGGTCGCCACGGGCGGCGGCGGGCTGGAGGTCGTGAACGAGAGGACGAAATCCGATTCCAGCGAGTCGGGCGGATCGCTCGTGTCCGCGTCCGAGATCTGGCCGGCCGTGACCGTCACCGTGCAGGTCGTGTTGTACGGAAGATCGACGGCAGGAGTCAGCGTGAACGAGCTCGCGGGCGAGGCGGTCTGCGCCAAGCGACGTCGCAGTGCCCGACGGGCATTCCAGCACGAAGGCGCTGGCGGTCGCATTGACGCTTTCGCTGAAGTTGATGACGATGGCCGAATCGACCGCGACGTTCATCGCCGCGTTGGCAGGCGTGGTGGCGCCAACGGCCGGTGCGCTGTCGCCCGCCGTCTGCGCGGTTGTGAACGAGAACACATAGTTGGCTGCCGCGTGATCGGGCGGATCGTCGACATCGGTGTCTGAGATCTGATCGCCGGCGACCGTCACGGTGCAGAGCGTGCCGAATGGAAGGTCGAACGTCGGGTTCAGCGTCACGCTGCTGCCGGGCGAGGCGCTCTGCGCGAAGGTCTGCGTCGATCCCACCGGGCACTCGACCGTGAAGGCGCTTGCCGTCGCGGCCACGCTCTCGCTGAAGTTGATCAGGATGTTCGAGTCGACGGCGACATCGACGGCCTGGTTGGAGGGCGTCGTGCTGACAACCGAGGGCGCGCTATCGCCCGCGCCGAAGGCCGTCACCGACAGATCGTCGACGGCCAGTCCGTGGTCGCTACCCGTGTCGTCCAGATCCTGCCACCGCAGCCAGATCTCCTGTCCGTTGGCCAAGGTCACCGCCAACGTGGCCGACTTCAGCGTGCGATTCGCCGCCGCGTTGCCGTCGAGCGCAGCCGCTGTTGCGCCCGTAACCGGACCTGTGAAGCTCAGTGCCGGAACTGTGGTCCAGCCAGTTGCCGGGGCATTGGCGCCGGTGACGATGCCCGGATCGGCGACCTGGTATTGAAAGGTGAGCGTCTGGGCGGTGGTGTTTCCGCCGTTGCGCCATTGTTCGCCGGCGTAGCTGATGTCGAGCGACGCGACCGGCCCACCAGTATTGTTGGTCAGCCTTGACAGCATGAAAGACGGTTCCTGTGCTCCCCGACGCAACCGAGCCGAGCGCGCGGTCGGTGACGGGGTTGGTGCCGGCCACGCCGAAGCTGTAAAGAGCACCGGTGTTCGAGGACCCTGTGCCCGAATTGTAAGTAGTCCTGGTCGACCACCAGCCGGGGATCGTCGTATCGTCGGTCCACGCGAGGCTGGTTCCGGTCGACGCGAGCGTATCGAAGTTCTCGGTGAGCGGAACGCCCGTCGCGGTAATGCTTCCACCGTTGGTTGTTGCGAACGACGGCTGCGCGATGTGGGAAGCACCCGCCGCGACGCAGATCCAACCGACCACGATGGCCGAGACGACTGGCCGCAGGCCTGTCAACGGGCGCGAGGAGTGTGGCGTGGGCATGTCTTTCATACATTCAATTGAGGAGTCGATGCGCGACTCCGAGCGAAAGGTCGGCGAGAGTGTAGTGAGACTGGTGACCCAGGATCAATGCAAATGCGCGTAACGCGATGGAGCTCAACTGTTGAGACATCAATTGGGTTACTCTTCACTGCACGTCGGCGAGCCTTCGGTCCTTATAACGCAACGATAGAGGAGCACAACGACATGAAGATCGCATCAGTCCTCGTCGCGCTCACAGTGGTGACGGCACCAGCCGCCGCCTCTGCCCAGTCCCCCGCCGCCACGCAGAAGCCTGCCGCCACAAAACCGGCCGACAGCACAGTCGAACAGACGCTGATGAAGATGGAGCGCGACGCGGCTGCAGCCATCGTCAAGCGCGACACCGCTGCGCTCGGCCGTTTTTTCGCTGACGATGGCGTCCTGGTGACCCCGGATGGGGCGCAGCAGACGAAGTCGCAGTTACTCGCCGACGTGAAGTCGGGAGACCTGGTGCTCGAGGCTTCCGACATCTCCGAGATGAAGGTGCGGGCCTACGGCGATGCCGCCGTGGTGACGTACATCACGGCCGACAAGGGGAAGTACAAAGGGCAGGACATCAGCGGCCGCTATCGCTGGACCGACACCTTCGTGCGTCGCAATGGGACGTGGCAACTCGTGTCCGGACATGGGACCCCGATTCAGCCGCCGCCGAAGTGAGGTCGGACGAAAGGACAACCGAGCCATGAGTCGAGGGCCTCTCGTCGTCGCGGTCGCGGTGGCGGCATCGCCACCGCCGCCCTGGCAGGATCCCAATCGAAGGACGATGCCCTCGACCCAGTCAAAGTCGCGGCCGACACGCATCGGATTGCGTTCGCGAACGCAGGATTGACCGTCATCTTGACGTTGCAGCCGGGAACGCGATCACTCTTTCAGCTTCATCGCATGCGCCGCAAACGCCCACTGATCCGCGCGCTCGGCAATCAGCTTGTCCGTCGGCCTGTAGCCGTGCGATCCTGACACTTCGACCCGGATCAAGACCGGCTTGTCGCAGGACTGAGCGGCCTGCAGCGCGGCCACATACTTGAACGAGTGGCTCGGCACGACGCGATCGTCGTGATCGGCGGTCGTCACCAGAGTGGCGGGATAGCATGTGCCAGGTCTGATGTTGTGCAGCGGCGAGTATTTGAGCAGGAACTGGAACTGGGACGGGTTACTCGCTGAACCGTACTCGGTGGCCCAGAGGCGGCCGCCGGTGAACAAGTCGTAGCGCAGCATGTCCATCACGCCCACGGCAGGCAACGACACCGCGTAAAGGTCGGGCCGCTGATTGACGACGGCGCCGACGAGCAAGCCGCCGTTCGAGCCGCCCATCAGGCCCAGCTTGCCTGGCGACGTCACCTTTTCCTTGACCAGGTGCTCGGTGACGGCGATGAAGTCGTCGAAGACGTTCTGCTTCCGCTCGCCCATGCCGGCCCGATGCCAGGCCTCTCCGTATTCGGCTCCCCCTCGCATGCTGACCGTCACCCACACTCCGCCGAGCTCCAGCCACGCCGGAACGTCCTGGCGGTAGGTCGGCAGCGTCGACACCGAGAACCCGCCGTAGCCGTAGATCACGGTCGGGTTGCTGCCGTCGCGCGCCAGGTTCCTGCGGCGCGGTGAGGAAATACGGCACACGCGTGCCGTCTTTCGAGGTCGCGAATCCGGCAACGGTCTCGTAGTCACGGGGATCGAACGGCACGTTGGGCGGATCGAAGGCCGTGCTCCGTCTGCCGACCGGGTCGTAGACGTATACCGTCGATGGCGTGAGCGGCGAACTGAACGTGTACCAGATGTCTGGCGCATCCTGCCGGCCGCTCAGCGCGCCGACGGACCCGACGCCGGGCAAGGCGATCTCGCCCTGGTCTGATCCATCGAGGCCGGTCATCGTCAGGCGGCTCCGCACGTCAACGAGGTACTGCGCTACGACGCGCCCGCCGATCACGGCGACGGCCTCTATCGGCTCCTTTCGCTCGGGGACGATCGTCTTCCACAGCGATGTCGCAGGACTGGCGACGTCGACAGCGAGAACCTTGCGATTCGGCGCATCGAGGTCGCTGCGAAGAAACAGCACCGAACCCCGGTTGCCGATAGGCGCATACTCGGCATCGTCCGCCTCGATGACCGGTTTCACGGTCGCCTGGACGTTCGGCCGTACGGGATCGCCGAGATCGGCGTAGTACACGCGGTTCTGATTGTCGGAGCCCCGCGCCATTACGATGACGAGATACCGCCCATCCTCGGTGACATCGCCGCCGATCAGCCAGTGCGGCAGGTCTTTGCGCTCGTAAATCAGCAGGTCCGCTGACTGCGGCGTGCCGACGCGGTGGTAGTGACAACGCCTGCCCCGTCAGCGCCGCTTCAAGCGCCTTGTTCTTCGGAGGCTCGGGAAAACGCGAGTAGTAGAAGCCCTTGGCATCGTTGGTCCACGAGATGCCGGAAAAACGCATCCACCGGATCTCGTCATCCAGATCCTTGCCGGTCGCAATGTCGCGCACCTTGACGGTCCGCCAGTCCGCGCCTCCCTCGGCCAGCGCATAGGCGAGGAGCCTGGCATCCGGGGACGGCGTGTACTGCGCGAGCGACGTCTTTCCGTCCGGCGAGATCGCGTTGGGATCGATCACCAGCGTGGGAGCACTCGTCGGGCTCGCCCGCATGTAAAGCGGCGACTGACGCTGCAGGCCGGAGTTCCTGGTGTAGAACAGCTGCCCACCCGTGACTGACGGCAGGCCGACGCGGCTGAAGTTCCAGAGCGTTGTGAGCCGCGCGTGGAGCGTCCGGCGAAGCGGCAACGCGGCGAGATATTGCTCCGTGACCGCGTTCTGCGCGGCCGCCCACCGCGCCACTTCGGGGGCGTCGAGGTCTTCCAGCCATCGGTAGGGCGCGAGACTCTTCGTCCGTTCGTCGACAGCGTCGCCTCTCAGTGTGGGCGGGTATGCCAGCTTCGACTGCAGCCCCTGGGCTGGCACCCGCGAGGGGGCGCTGGCAACCGCGAGCGAGAGGACGAGCGCCGCGATATTCACCCTCTTCATGCTGATCCCTTCCTGCACGCGCCGAGTCCGTTCCGCGTTCGTGCGCGCATCCTTCACGACCGACTCCGCAGTAGAGGATGCCACGTCGTGGACCGGGACCGATGCAAAATCTCTCGATCAACCGCCTGCTCGTCCGACGGTGCGGATTACAAGTCCCGCCGGTTGAACCGCCAGTATCCGATTGCGCACAGGATGACCGACGCAGACATCAGGATTTCCACGTTTCGCCAGGCCGGAGCCGTGCCGGCAAGAATCGACAGCGCCGGGTAGTAGTGGAAGGGCGAGATCCACGCAATCGCGCGCATGGGTCGCCAGTCGATTGCCAGGAAATCGAGGAGATACAGCACGATCGCCGCGAGCGTCGCGGTGGTGAACGCGGTGCTCCATCGCCGCGCGCCGGCCGCAATCGCGAGCGCGAATCCACCAAAGCACCACGCCACGGCCGCAAGATGCAGGAGCATCCGCGCGGTGGTTGCGACGGACGGTGCATCGAACTCCGGCTTGGCGAACATCCGGAGCCCGAGTCGCGTGCCGAGCGCCATGAGAATCACGGCGGAGAAGACCGCACCGGCGGCCAGCAGAAGCGACCTTGTGACGACCACTCGCCGGGGCACCGCTCGCGCCAGCACGAGATCCACGAGCCCGGCCTCGACATCGTGGGCCAGCTCGGTGGCGAAGTAGATCGCGAGCACCGAGATCAGCACCGCCACCACCGGGTGAAAGTACCCGAAAGCGACCATCCCCTTGAAGGTCGCGAGCAGCATCCACTGGCTGCCGAGGCCGCGCTGCAGAAACGCCGGCACGAACTCCGCCATGCGACCAATGGAGCGCGTCTCCTCCAGCCCGGACGCCTGCGCGACGATGATCATCTGGAATGCGGCGAGGAGAGCCAGGCACCCGAACAGCGCATACCGCGCCTGAACCGCTGACCGCCATGCGAGCACGGCAAGCATGGGGTGAGGCCCGCGGGCCACGACGCGGGCAGGCGTTGTCATCGACTCAGTCTCCGTAGTAGCGCGCAACGAAGTCCTCGAGCGTGAAGGAGTCAACTTGAACGTCGTAGACGGGGAAGGCCGAAAGCGCTTCGAGGACCGGGCCGAGCGGGCCCTGCACGTCGAGCACCCATTGCCGGCTCGCGCTGCTGACGATGGTGACGCCCTGGAGGGAGGGGAAGGGGCAGGCGGCCGGCTCGCGCAGGTCGACGGTGACCCGTCGAGTCGCATTGCGCTTCAGATCCTCGATCGTGCCGGTCGCGACCATCCGGCCGCCGCGAATCAGTCCAATCCGGTCGCAGGTCGCTTCCACTTCCGTCAGCACGTGCGACGACAGGAAGATGGTGGTGGCGCGGTTCTTCTTGAGGTCTTCGAGCGTGTCGCGAAACGCCTGGACCATCATCGGGTCCAGGCCCGCCGTGGGCTCGTCGAGGATAAGGATCGGCGCGCGTCCCATAAGTGCCTGGATGATGCCGATCTTCTGTTTCATCCCGTGGGACTGCAACCGCAGACGTCGCGTCAGATCGACGTCGCTCACGTCGAAGCGTTGCAGCAGCTCGTCGAGATAGCTGCGGGCGACGGGTCGGCCATCGAGCTGGGCAAGGTAGTCGAGGTAGCCCGCCGCCGAAAGATCCGGATACACGGGCAGCTCGCCTGGAAGATAACCAATCCGCCGCCGCGCCTCCAGCGTGTCACGCTGGCAGTCGAGGCCGAGCACGCT
The DNA here is from genome assembly GCA_963776315.1 of uncultured Acidobacteriota bacterium. Lineage (GTDB taxonomy): Bacteria > Acidobacteriota > Vicinamibacteria > Vicinamibacterales > 2-12-FULL-66-21 > DATBJJ01. Next base: position 28,705 of record CAVZMJ010000009.1, on the reverse strand, counting down.
CGCGCGTCCCCGCGACGGCCGAAGCAGGTCGAGCAGCAGCCTCATCGTCGTCGTCTTGCCGGCGCCGTTGGCGCCCAGGAACCCGTAGACCTCCCCAGGCGAGACCTCGAACGAGAGATCCTCGATGCCGACGACGGCACCGTAATACTTCGTCAGGCCTTCGGCCTGGAGCGCCGGCTGGCTCACCGTCCCGCCCGCTTGACTCGGGCGAGCTCGCCGAGCGCGACCATCAGGACATCACGCGCCGGAATCGCCGTGCCCTCGCCTTTGATGGTGATAGCCCCCGGATCCTCAGGAAGCTCGAACGCGCCAGGCCCGACCGCTGTCCCTGCCAAGATCGTGCGATCGATCAGTCGGTACGACAGGCTGTACGGCTGCTTGAGGAACGTGCCCTTCACCGCGAACGCGACGATGTGGTAGTCGTCTGCGTCGATGACGACCTGCGCTTCCGCGAGATCCCAGACGGCCCCCGCAGTCTCGCCGCCGACATGCGGCACTTCGATCCGGTATTGGCGGCCGGCCGCACCGTCGATGACATGCAGCTGCTGGTTGCCGCTGGCCTGCATCATCGCGACCGTCGCCTCCATGTGGAGTCGTTCCAACTCCGGCGGCGACAACGTCTCGTTCTGCGGCAGCGTGAACTCGAAGCGGTATGGGATGTCTTCGACGCGTGCCGAGACCACGCGCAGGTTCGCTGATGGATTCTGCACGATGGACGACAGCAGCTGACCGTGCGGATCGTAGGTCGCCAGAAGATAATGGCCCGCGGTGTCGTGATCGATCACTTGCCTCACGCGATAGGAACCGTTCTCGCGATCCGGCATCATCTCCCGCGTCACGCCGTCGAGCGTCAGTTCGTACTCCAGCGACTCGACGCCCGCGACGGGCTCGGCGAGCCGGCTCGCCGACCTGGCGAGGATCTCGGAGGCGGATACCGTCGCGGGCCCTTTGACCACCGGCGCGATGAACACCACGGCGATGAGCGTGGCGGCGGCAACTGCGGCCGTGGTCCACAGCGCGCGCGGCGACCAGTCGCCGGGCACCGCGCCGGCTTTGAACCGCGTGGCGCCCTGGCTCGATCCTTCTGACAGCGCCACATGGATACGGCGGCTGACGCCGGCCGGGACAACGGCCGGGGCATTGATCGCCTCGACGGCCGCGGCCGCCAACGCCTCGCGCTCGCGAACACGATCGCCGCATGGCCCGCAGGACTCCGCATGCTGCCGGACATCGTCGGCCGCCTCGCGATCGACGATGGCCTGGATCTGGGCGTCGTTCAGACACTTCATATGAGTCCGTGCCTTTCTGATTTCAGTTTCTGGCCCGCGCCGGCCGTCGCTGCTCGACTGCACTCGTGTCCCCAACGGTCCAAGGCACGGGCGAGCAGCCGGCCGACCGACGAGGGCCGAATGCGAGCGGCGAGAGCGATGTCGCGGTAGCTCAGCGCCTGCGCGCGCAGCGCCAGCAGGAGGCGGTCGCGATCCGGAAGACGGTGCAGCGCCTCGCGCGCGGCCCGCCGCCGGCCGTCTTCGTCAGGGAGCTGTGGCGGCGGTACGCGCGGCTCGTGCGCCTGTGCCCACGGGATCCACCTGGCGCGCCGGCGCTGACGGTCTCGAGCCGCGTGAGCGGCGACCGTGAAGAGCCACCCGCGCAGGTTGGCCGTGTTCCCACCCGCGGCGAGATGGTGCAGGAGCTTCAGAAATGTCTCCTGCACGACATCTTCGGCGTCCTGGTGGTGATGCAGCAGGACCGTCGCGAAGCGATACACCGCGGCGCCGTGCTGCTCGAACAGGTCCTGCGCCGCCCGCGATGGGTGCATGGCGTTTTCACTCTCCCTGCCACCATGTATAACGGTTCTGCAGCCCGTTTGTGACGAACCAGCCGTGGACCCATTCTGCGCCCTCGCGGCTTGTCAGACTGGTCGAGACACTCCAAGGCATCTCGTAGACACGGTCGACGACCCATCACGATGATCGCGACCAGCCTCCGCTAAAGCTACGGCGGTCCGCCGGAGCCTTGGCGAAGGCGGAAGACCGCAAAGCTCACGAAGGAAGCCTTTTCACAGGCGTTTGTGAGATTGCTTTTTCGTCCCACTTCCCATCCCAGCGGCGAATGTCTTAACATTCCGGAATCCTGGGGGCACACCTGAGATTTCCGCTCCGTCGACTGATCACGACTGGCTTGTTCATCGTCGCGGGGGTGACGGTCGGAGCCGCAGGGCAGCAGCCTGTGGCGGGGCAGACAGCGGAGCCCAAGGCCCGGCCCGATCTCGTACGGCAGCCCTACAGCCAGGCGGATGTCGATTTCATGTCGGGCATGATTCCTCACCACGCACAAGCGGTGCTGATTGCCGGGTGGGCGGCGTCGCACGGCGCGCGGCCGGATGTGCGCACGCTGTGCGAGCGGCAGGTCGTCGCGCAGCGCGACGAGATCGAGTTCATGCGGAACTGGCTGCGCGATCGCGGCGAGACCGTGCCGGCGGCCAATGCCACACATCATCGGATGAAGATGAACGGCGTCGAGCACGACATGCTCATGCCGGGCATGCTCACGCCGGAGCAGCTGGCCGAGCTCGACAAGGCCCGGGGCCCGGAGTGGGATCGGCTCTTTCTCGCCGCCATGATTCGTCATCATCAGGGCGCCATCAAGATGGTCGATGATCTCTTTGCCTCGTTTGGGGCGCTGCAGGATGACGACATCTACAAGTTCGCGTCGGACGTCTACGCCGACCAGTCGATCGAGATCGAACGCATGCAGAAGATGCTCGAGGTTTCTGAAAAACGCGCCCCGCAGTGAGATCGAATCCTTCTACTTTCTTTTCGCGGAACGGAGCTCATCCCATGAGATCGCTCGTCTGTGCGTCGCTCGCCGCCACGATGGTGGTGGTCGCGTGCGCACCCAAGTCCACGCCGGCGTCATCACCGGCCGCAGCGAATCCGCCGGCGAGCCCCGTCGCCGCGCCGGCGCCAACGCCATCTCCCGCGCCGACGCCGGCCGCGACACCGGCACCCGCGCAGCAAGCGCCCGTGGCTGCCGCGCCTGCTGCCGCAACACCTCCCGCTGACGAATTCGCACCAGGAGCGGGGCGCGGACGAGGCGGCCGCGGAGGGCCGCCGCCGCCACCACCGACGCCGCCCCCGGCGGTCATGCCCGCGCCGTCGAAGCCGATTGTCTCGGCGATCGCACCAAGCCCGGATCCGCGCGTCGGGCTCGCAGCGGGACGATGGGACGCCGCCCAGGCTGCCTGGAACGTCCGGCTCGTGTCGACGACCCCCCCGTGGGAGAAGTTCCTGGGCGTCACGAGCTCCGACCTGGCGTTCTCCGGCAAGTACGCCATTCAGGGCAACTACAACGGCTTCCAGATCTTCGACATCTCGAACCCGGCGAAGCCGACGCTCGCGCTCACGTATCTCTGTCCGGCGTCACAGAGCGACGTGTCGGTCTACAAGAACCTGCTGTTCGTGTCGGGCGAAGGGCAGACCGGGCGGGTCGATTGCGGAATCCAAGGTGTGCCCGAGCCGGTCAGCAAGGAGCGGCTGCGAGGCATCCGCATCTTCGACATCTCGAACATGGCCAACCCGAAGTCGGTGGCGAACGTGCAGACGTGCCGCGGTTCGCACACGCACACGGTCGTGACCGATCCGCGCGACAAGGACAACGTCTACGTCTATGTATCCGGTTCGGCGGGCGTACGCTCCGCGGACGAACTGCCTGGCTGCAAGGACGGTCCGATCGATGATCCGGACAGCGCGCGTTTCCGCCTCGAGGTGATCAAGGTGCCGCTCGCCGCGCCGCAGACGGCAGCGATCGTGAGCTCGCCCCGAATCTTCTACGGCCTCGCCCCGCCGCCGCGTCGCGTCGAGCCCGGACGTGGCGGCGCTGGCAGGGGTACGGACCCCGCTGCCGCTGGTGCCGGCGCTGGTGCAGGCGCGGGCGCAGCGACAGGTGCGGCGACGGGCGCAACCGGCGACGCGGCCGCGGCTCCGGGCGCCAGGGCCGGCGGTCCGGGCGGACGCGGCAATACCGGACCCAATCAGTGTCACGACATCACCGTCTACCCGGACATCGGCCTCGCCGGTGGTGCGTGCGGCGGCTACGGGCTCCTGCTCGACATCAAGGATGTCGTGAACCCGAAACGCATCGATCAGGCGGCCGACATCAACATGTCGTTCTGGCACTCGGCCACGTTCAGCAACGACGGCACGAAGATCCTGTTCTCCGACGAGTGGGGCGGCGGCTCGCAGCCGCGATGCCGCGATACGGACAAGCCCGAGTGGGGCGCCAACGCGCTCTTCACGATCGAGAACGGCAAGATGGTGTTCAAGAGCTACTACAAGATGCCGGCGGCGCAGACGTCGTTCGAGAACTGCGTCGCGCACAACGGATCGCTCATACCGATTCCTGGCCGAGAGGTCATGGTCCAGGGCTGGTACCAGGGTGGGATTTCGATCTTCGACTGGACCGACGCCTCGAAGCCGAAGGAGATTGCCTACTTCGACCGCGGTCCGCTCGATGGCACGAGGCTCATCACCGCTGGCTCGTGGTCGGTCTACTGGTACAACGGCCTGATCGTGAGCTCGGAAATCCAGCGCGGCCTCGACATCTTCGAGCTGCTGCCGAGTGGCCTCATCTCGCAGAACGAGATCGATGCGGCGAAGACGGTACGTTTCGACTACCTGAATGCGCAGGAGCAACGGAAGCTGGTCTGGCCGCCGAGCTTCGCAAAGGCGCGCGCGTACCTGGATCAGCTCGAGCGGACCAACGGCCTCGGCACAGCAACGATCGGCACCGCTCGGACGGGGCTGACGAGCGCCGAGAAGCTGTCGGGCGGGCCGCGGCAGCAGGCACTGAAGAAGCTGGCCGCGCAGTTGAACGCGGCCGCGCCGGGCGCCGGCGATCAGCCGAAGGTGCGGCTGCTGTCGGCCGCGGTCACGGAGCTGGCGACTGGGAGGTAGGAGGTGGGAGATACACTATCCATTCCTCAGCGCCCGCACCGGGTCGATTCGCACGGCCCGGTACGCGGGCACCGCGTTGGCGACGAGCGACGCGCCGAATAGTACGCCGGCGGCTGCGCCCCAGGCGACGGGATCGGCGACGCTGACGCCGTAGAGCGCGCCCGCTACAATTCGCGTCGCCAGGGCGCCGAGCAGCGAGCCACAGACGAGGCCCGCGACCGCGAGGCCAAGTCCCTGTTGCAACACCAGCCGGACGACCGTACCAGGGCGCGCGCCGATGGCCATCCGGATCCCGATCTCGCGCGTGCGCTGCGCCACGGCGAACGCGATGATGCCGTAGAGCCCGACGGCCGCGAGCGCCAGCCCCAGGCCGCTGAACGCCGTGACGAGGACGGCCGCCACGCGAACGGGGAAGAGCATCCCCTGCATCTGACCCTTCATGGTCTGGCTTTCCATCAACAGCAGATCCGGCTCGAGCCCGAGCAGCGTCTCGCGCATCCGGCTCACGAGCGCCGCATCATCACCCGCCGTGCGCGCGACGATGACGTTGTAGCCGCTCGGCCGCTGTGTCTTCGAAAAGTAAATGGCTGGCTGGGGTGTCTCGCCGACGGTCTGCAGCGTGTGGTTGGCGACGACGCCCACGATCTCGAACGCGCGTCCGCTGCTGAGGGTGCGCTCGTAGATGGTGCGCCCGATCGCGCTCTCGTTCGGCCAGTAGCTCCGCGCGAAGAGCTCGCTCACGATCGCGACGGGCCGGTCGCCAGGCGCGTCCGACTCAGCGAACGCTCGTCCCTCGAGCACACCGATGCCGAGCGTCGCGAAGTAGCTCGGCGAGATATTCGCGCTGTTGATGGACGGTCCCATCTCGTCGGCGGCCTTCTGGCGGCCGGGGACGGCGATGTTCGTACGATTGAAGTTGAGCGAGAAGGGCAGCCGGGACGCGAGGGCCACGCCCTTGACGCCCGGAATCGCTTCGATGCGGCGCGTGACCTCGCTCCAATACTGCTGGCTGCGCTCCGGCGTGTATCGCAGCATGCCCGTGTCCGCCGAGACGATCGCGAGACCGTCGGTCGCGAAGCCGACATTGGCCTTCTGCGCGGCCGAGAGGCTGCGGACGAGCAAGCCGGCGGTCACGAGCAGCACGATCGTCACCGCCATCTGTCCGACGACGAGCACATCGCGCATTGTCCAGCGGGGGGTCCAGCGCGGGATCCAGCGCGGGGTCCAACGCCGGCCACCTGCGCGGCCCGTGTTGTCGCCTTTCAGATCGCCAACGAGGTTCGCGCGCGTGGCGCGCAGCGCCGGCGCGAGGCCGGCGAGAACGCCGGTCAGGAGCGCGACGCCGGCGGTAAACGCGAGGACCCGGGCATCGAGCCGGAGATCGATCGACAGCGCGATCGGAATCGGCAACTGGAATGTCGTCAGCAGCCGCGTCAGCCAGGAGGCGAGCAGCACGCCGACGCCGGCGCCGAGCACGCCGAGGATCAGGCTCTCGGTCAGCAGCTGGCGAACAAGGCGTCCCCGAGCCGCGCCGACGGCGAGACGGATGGCGATCTCGCGCTGACGAGCTGCGGCGCGCGCGAGCAGCATGCCGGCGACGTTTGCGCAGGCGATGACCAGCACCAGGCCGACGGCGAGCATCGTCCCGGTGACCAGCCACGCGAGCATGCGGTCTGCCTCGGGGTGGAGTCGGGTATCGGCGGTCGGCCGCACCGTGACGCGACGGTCCTTGTTCGTTTGCGGATGCTCGGCGCGCAGCCGCGCAGCGACGACGTCGACGTTGGCTCGTGCCTGCTCGATCGACGTCTGTCCGGCGAGGCGCGCCTTGACGAACAGCCAGCGCTGGCCCCGCCGATCGAGCCGCGACGAGCCCGTCGGCGACGGCACGCTCTCGTTGATGCCGGCCGGCTCGACTTCTTCTGCAAATCGGACGGGCACCCAGATCTCCGGGGCGAGCATCGGCACCATGCCGGTGAACGTGTCGTCGAGCACGCCGACGACCGTGAACTCCTGTCCTCGGATGCGGAGCGTGCGTCCGACCGCCGACGGTTCGCCGCCGAACTCGCGCCGCCAGTAGCGGTTCGACAACACGACCGTGCGCGGCGCGTCAGGCGCGTCGTCTTCGGCGAGCAGCGTGCGGCCGAGGCGAGCCGAGACACCGAGCGTCGTGAAGTAGTTGCCGGTGACGACCTCGCCGAGCACCAGCCGTGCGCGATCGCCGCGGCTGACCCCGGCGAACATGGGCGAGTAACCGGCGATGTCCGCGAACACGTTCTTCTGCTCGCGGTAGTCGAGGATGTCGGGCAGTGAATTGGTCGAATAAGTGTCGCCGTCGGCTCCGCTCGTGTAGACGTCGACCAGCCGGGACGGCTCCCGCACTGGAAGCGGCCGGAGCAGCAGCGCGTCGACGACGGCGAAGATGGCCGTGTTGCAGCCGATCCCTACGCCCAGCGACAGGATGGCAACGATGGCGAACCCCGGGCTTCGGAGGAGCCACCGGACGGCGTAGCGCGTGTCCTGAACGAGTGCGTCCAGCATCGAGGGAGTCTACGTGCCGCGGTAGCGGGAAGTTCGCATGGAGCCTGGCGCGTGAAGCGACACGCTGCTCGCTGCTGGCGGCTGCCGAGTCGATCGACTGAGCAACCGCGAGCCGCCAGACGCGAGCTGCTTCACACGTCAGACTTCAAAATGTCCGAACGCTTTCCCTAGCGCCAGAGCCGTGGCGCAAAATCATTGAGGCTTCGGCGCCACGTCTGCCACTCGTGGGAGGTGCCAGCCGACACGAAGGTGACGTGCTTGATTCCGGCGGCCTCGAGCGACTTGTCGAGTTGTGATGCGGCCTCGTGGATGGCGGTTTCGCCGGTCCCCGATCCGATCCAGAAGAGCCGCACCTTTTTGTTGAACGCCGCCGGATCGGTGAGGACTCCGTTCATGGACGTCTTGATGTCGAAGTTGCGCAGCGGGGCGCTGAATGAACCGATCCAGGCGAACGTTCCGAGGTTCTTGGACGTGATCTGGAGCGTCTGGCCGCCTCCCATGGAGAGTCCCGCCATGGCTCGGTTGTCCCGATCGGCGAGCGTCCGGTAGCTGGCATCGATCATCGGGACGAGATCGTTGATGACGACGTCTTCGAAAGCGTTCGGGATTTGGGGCGTGCCCGTGGCGCCTTGCACCGGTGTCGCGCCTGGCCTGGTCGCATAGCCAGTGTCCATGACGACGATCATGGGCTTGGCCTTTCCGGCCGCGATCAGGTTGTCGAGGATGAGGTGCGCGCGGCCCTGCTTGGTCCAGCTGGTCGCGTTCTCGCCCGCGCCGTGCTGAAGATAGAGGACTGGATAACGCGTCTGGGCGTTCGCGTCGTAGTCGGGCGGCGTGTAGACGTAAGCCTGCCGCCAGGCGCCCGTGACCTTCGACTCGTAGAGCCGCAGCCGCACCTGACCGTGGGGAACGTTGCGCGTGTCGTAGTAATCCGCGCCCGGTTCCGGCACTTCGATGCCGCTCGTCTGCCGGCCCCAGCCGAAGTAGGTCTCACTGCCCGGGTCGTTGACGTTGAGCCCATCGACGACGAACCAGTAGTAATGGAATCCCGGAACTGCAGCCGGGAGGGTGACGGACCAGACGCCCTTGTCGTCGCGGGTCATGTCCACGGGACCCTTGCCGAGGCCGTTGTCGGTGCCGCCGGGCTGCAGCTGGACCTTCTGCGCGTTGGGCGCCGTCAGCCGGAATGTCAGGCGATTGTCCGCGTGCACGCGCGGGTACTGCGCGTTGAGGACGTTGGACGATGCCGGCCGGGAATCGTCGGTCGGCGCCTGCGCCATCGAGGCGGAAAGCGCGAGAGCCATGATCAAGGTGCGTGTCATCGAAGCCTCTCTCGAGAGTACTACAACCTCGTAGAGCAATCATGCGTCAGGGAGGGGACGGAGGCAACGGGTAGGGAGGGGACGGGGGCAACGGGTAGGGAGGGGACGGAGGCAACGGGTTCAACACGGAGGAACGGAGCGAACGGTGACGCACGGAGGCTGTCTGGGCTGGGCTGCCCCGAACAACAGGCTGTCGCACGGTAGATTGCGTCGGTCCGTCTCGATCGAGACTGCTTGCACCGCGCGGAGCGCGGTGGGGTTGAGTCGAGGTACCGGGATCGCAAGCACCAGTGGAGTGCAAGGTGCTTGCGATCCCGGTACCTCGACTCAACCCCTACGCCGGCCTACGGCCGGCGTGCAAGCAGTCCGCAGCGTGACAGCCTCCGTGCGTCTCCGTTTGCTCCGTGTCTCCGTGTTGAACCCGTTGCCTCCGTCTACCTCCGTGGTCTTCCATTCACGCGTCGTCTTGCTACCCCGTCCACCCATTGATGATGGTCTCGCGCAGATCGAAGCCGAACGCGCGCTCCGAGACGGCGACGATGGGCGGACCCTGAAGCCGTTTGTACACCGACCGGCGCAATCGTCCGGCGGTGTCGTCGAGCACCGCCGTGAACGTCGCGGCCGTGTGCTTGTCGTAGACGGTCCGGCCGTCGGCGTCGGGCAGGAAACGGTCCGGATCGAGCGCGCGATGTTCGAAGAGGGCCAGGAGCTCCGCCGGACTGCGGCGGCGTTCGACCATCTCGCCGACGAGCGGCGCGACGACGGCGTAGTCGAAAGGGTCGAACTGATTGGCGGCGAGCTCTGCGGACGGCACGATCGTGAAGGCGGCTTCCGGGATAATCTGCGCTCCGTGCCGGTCGTTGACGTGACGCGCGAGGCGATAGACGTCGATCTTCGAGAGGTCGCCTATGAGCGAGATGCCGCCGCACATGTCGCCGTAGAGCGTCGCGTAACCAAGCGCGATCTCGGTTTCGTTGCCGCAGGAGATGAGGAGCGCGCCGGTGTCGTTCGACTCCGCCATCATCAGGATGCCCCTGATCCTGGCCTGCAGGTTCTCGCGAGTGAAGCCGCGCGCGATCGGGTGCGCGTGCTCTTCGAACGTGCGCTGGATGTGGTCGGCGATGTCCTGAATCGGGATGATCCCGTAGTGCACGCCGAGCGCCTGCGCCAGCTGCGCCGCAATCCCGCGCGTCGTCTCGGTGTTGAACTGCGACGGCATGTTGAACGCCGACACGTTGTCGGGGCCGAGGGCATCGACGGCGATGGCGAGCGCAAGCGCAGAGTCGATGCCCCCCGAGACTGCCACGACGGCGCGGGTGAACCCGGTCTTGCGCATGTAGTCGCGGAGCGCCATCACGAGCGCGTCGTACATCTCGCGCTCGCGGTCGACGGGAGGCAGCGCCAGCGCGGGGGCCTCGAGATCGAGGTCGACGACCAGCAGCTCCTCGGCGAACTGCCGGCCCATGGCCAGCAGCCGGCCGTCGGCGGCATAGACCAGGCTCTCGCCGTCGAACGGGATGATGTTCTTCCCGTTGTCGGCCGCGCCCGACGTGTTGACGTAGACGAATGGCTTCCCGAGCCGCGCGACGTGCTGCCGGATGAGCGCATCGCGCTCGTGCCGCTTGCCGGGGTAGAAGGGCGACGCGTTGATGTTGACGAGGAGGTTGGCGCCTTGCGCCGCCAGTTCCGGCAGCGGTTTCACGGCATAGAACTCATCCCACATGTCTTCGCAGATCGAGACGCCCAGCCTCGCCGTTCCCGAGGCGAAGACGACATCGACGGTGTCGCGCGTTCGCGCAGGGGCGAAGTAGCGCTTGTCGTCGAAGTACCGGTAGTTCGGGAGGAGCGACTTGTGGGCTCTCTGCAGCACGCGTCCGCGGGAGACGACGGCGGCGGCGTTGTGCTTGAGGATGGTCCCGCTGTCGTTCCGCGCGGCCGGGTCGTGGTCGATGAAGCCGACGATGGCCGTGAGGGATGTGGCGGCGGCCGCGACGCGAGCCATCGCCCGCTCGTTGGCGGCCAGAAACCCGGCGTCCTCGACGAGATCGCCGATGCAGTAGCCGGGAATCGCCATCTCGGGCGTGACGAGCAGGTCCGCACCGCGCGCGGAGGCCTCGGCGATCGCCTCGAGGACCTTCGCGGTGTTCGAGTCGATGTCACCGCTCGTGGGATTGAGTTGAGCCAGGGCGATGCGCATGGGGCCGATGGGGCATGTTACAGCAGCGGCATCGCCCCGGCGGCATGTTCCCTGCTCGTCGACGAACCGGCACTATAAGCTTGACCGACGGCGTGCCGCTGGACGACGCTTTGCATCACCTTGCATCGGGGTCCGGCCTCGGACCGGGGAGAAAACAGGCGTGGATCTTCGACAACTCGAGATTCTGCGGGCGGTGGCGCAGACCGGCTCGTTCACGAGCGCGGGCGAGCAGCTTCACCTCTCGCAGTCTGCGGTCAGCCGCCAGATCCTCCTGCTCGAGGAGGAGCTCAACGAGCAGTTGTTCTTGAGGCTTGGGCGCAAGATTCGGATCACCCCGGCTGGAACGACGCTCCTTGGCCTGAGCCAGCGGATGTTCGACGACCTCGAACAGACGCGGGCGGCCATCCTCGATACCCAGCAGAAGGTCACCGGCACGCTCAGGCTGGTCGGCGGGATGACGGTGTGCCTGTACGTGTTCCCGCCGCTCCTGAAGGCGTTCCGGAAAGAGCACCCGAACGTCGACGTGAAGCTGATGCCCGGGGCGACGCCGCGCCTCATCCGGCAGCTGCGGTCGGGCACGGCCGACCTGGGGTTGCTGACGCTCCCGGTAGACGACCCGGCACTCACCAGCGTGCCGGTGATGCGCGAGGAACTGCTGCTCGTCACGGCCCCCCAGCACCCGCTCGCGCGGAAGAAGCAGATTACCCCACAGGATCTTGCGCGTCAGCCGTTCGTGCTCTTCGAGGCCGGCTCGGGGACGCGCAAGGCGATCGAAGAGTTCTTCGCCGCCGAGCACATCACGCCGACGGTCGTCACCGAAACGGAGAACGTCGAGATCATCAAGGCGCTCGTGCGCATCGGGATGGGGATCTCGATCATCCCGTATCAGGCCGTGGCGCGCGAGGTACGGTCGGGCCATCTGTTCTGCGCTCGAATCGCCGGTCAGCAGCTGGTGCGCGAAACCGGCTGGGTGCACCTGAAACTGAACCGCGTGCCCCGTCCGGTTCAGGAAATGATGAAGACGTTCGAACGGATCCGTTCCGGGCTCAAGCTGTCGCCCGGCGTCCCGGCCCGCCGTGGGAGCCGTCCAGCCGCGCCGCCGCCGCCCGAGCGGACCGACGAGAGCTGAACCGTTCATACAAATACGTAAGAAACGACTCGCAGCCAGCACGTCCCTGTCGGCCCTCGTCACGTCCGGCCTCCGGCACCTCTCGGCCTGGGCTGCCGTTTCGACGCAAAACGGCCCGGAAAGCCGACCTCGTGCGAGATCGCGGGACCCTGGCGTGTCTCTTGCTAATTCGGTCCTCAGAGGCCGGCGAGCGCCCTCGTCGCCGGCCCGGAAATGACCGCCTGTCGACTGGAACTGACGACTGGGATTGGCGACCGTCGACATCGCGCAGGGTCGCCCTGAGCCTTCGTCGAAGGGCGACTGAGACTAACGACCAACGACTGAAGACTGAAGACTGCCATGGACCACTCCCCCCTCGTCGAGCGCGTCCGAAGCGAGTTCAATGAAATGCCGGGTCTCCGCCTGACCCCTGCCCAGGCCGCACGCCTCTGGGGCATGGACGACGCGTCGTGCCAGCACGTGATTTCCGCCCTCGTGCGCGCCACCTTCCTCCGCTGGACGCCCGGTGGGATGGTGGTTCGGTCGGAGCGGTAGGAGGCCAGGGATCAGGGATCTGGGATCAGGGGTCCAGGGTTACCGGGCACAGGGAGATACTCAATTGTCAGGTGTTCGGCTCTGCCAGACGTTAATGTAGGGCCGGTCACAGGCTCTTTCCGATCTCATCACCCTGCCCCTGCCCTGATCCCTGATCCCTGGATCACCCTTCCGACTGGATGTGAATCCCGCATTCGAGCTTCTGGCCCTGCCAGCGGCCCGAGCGGTCGTTGCCGGGATCGACCGGGAGCGTCGTGCACGGCTCGCAGCCGACGCTCGTGTAGCCGAGATCGTAGAGCGGGAGCAGCGGGATGTCGTGCGTCTTCGCGTACGCCCACACCTCTTTGGTCGACCACCCGGCGAGCGGGCTCACCTTGCGCAGCACGTGGCCGTTCGGCAGCCGGAACGGCTCCACTTCCTCGAGCGCGGCGCGCGACGCCGACTGCCCGCGCCGCAGTCCGGTGAACCACACATCATAGCCGGCGAGCGCGCCGAAGAGCGGCTCGACCTTGTGCTTGCCGCAGCACGCCTTCGTATCCTGCTGCCACAGCCCGGGCGCCGGCTCGGCCGCGCGCAGTGTCACGAGATTCAGCCCCCAACGTGAGGCCAGCTCGTCGCGATACGCGATGGTCTGCGGGAAGTGGTGCACCGTGTCGAGGAACAGCACCGGAATGTCCGGCGCGAGCTTACGCAGCATGTGCACGAGGACGACGCACTCGGCCTGGAAGCTGGAGGTCACGCACGGCGTCCTGGCTGCGGCGAGCTCGCTGGCGACGAGCTGTCGGGCATCGCTCATGTGAGCACCTCTTCAAGCAGCCGGCGGACGGCTTCGACCGCCTCGGCATCGGTGGTGGCCGCGCGCGCGGCGAGCGCCAGCCGCTCGGCCGCGGATCCGACGCCGAGCCCGACGTCCTCGCGCAGCGATCGCAGGATCATTCCAGCGCCCGCGGTGAAGTTCGTCGTCGGATCGATGAGGACGAAGCTGCCGGTCGTCCGGTTCTCGACATACGGGTCGAAGACGAGCGGCTGCGAGGCGGTGACGGTCACGGTGCCGATTTCGTTCAGCGCCAGCGCGTGGTCGACCTCGGCGGTCGCGACCCGCGTGTTGTGTTTCACCATGTAGACGCGGCCCGGATCGAGCGGCCGCTCGTCCATCCAGACGAGGTTGGCGGTGAAGCGGCGATGCACGTGGACCGGACCGACCGCCAGGACGTCGCCTCGGCTGATGTCGAGCTCGTCCTCGAGCACGAGCGTGACCGACATCGGCGCGTGCGCCAGCTCCAGGTCGCCGTCCCACGTCACGATGCGCGCGACCCGGCTCGTCCAGCCCGACGGCCATACGGTCATGCGGTCCCCGGGACGAATCGTGCCCGACGCGATCTGCCCCGCGTAGCCGCGAAATTCCTGATCGGGCCGCAGGACGAGCTGCACCGGCATGCGGAAGGGCGCCGAGGCATGCTGGTGCTCCAAATCCACCGTCTCGAGGAACTCGAGCAGGCTCTGCCCGGTGAACCACGGGGTCCGATCGCTTCGCACGGTGACGTTGTCGCCGTGCAGCGCGCTCATCGGAATCGGCGTGACGGTCGCCTCTCCGGCCAGGCCCGTGAAGTCCTCGACGATCTCGTCGAATACGCCGCGGTCGTAGTCGAGGAGATCCATCTTGTTGACGGCCAGGAGGAAGTGGGAGATGCCGAGCAGGTGCGCGATGCGCGCGTGGCGCCGCGTCTGTTCCTTCACGCCGTGACGGGCGTCGACGAGGAGGATCGCGACGTCGGCCGTCGACGCGCCCGTCGCCATGTTGCGCGTGTACTGCTCGTGCCCGGGCGTGTCGGCGAGGATGAACTTCCGGCGCGCGGTCGCGAAGTACCGGTACGCGACGTCGATCGTGATGCCTTGCTCGCGCTCGGCGCGCAGCCCGTCGGTGAAGAGCGAGAAGTCGATGGGCCCGGCCGTCTTGTTGCGTGTCGCCGCCTGGACCGACTTGACCTGATCCTCATAGACGGCCTGCGAGTCGTACAACAGCCTCCCGATCAGCGTGCTCTTCCCATCGTCGACGCTGCCGGCCGTGCAGATGCGGAGAAGGCCCGGCATCAGAAGTAGCCCTCGCGCTTCTTCATCTCCATCGAGCCGTCCTGATCGTGATCGATGACGCGGAGCTGGCGTTCGGACTGCCGGACGGAGATGAGCTCCTCGATGATCTTGGGGACCGTGTCGGCGGTCGAGCGCACGGCGCCGGTGCAGGGCGAACATCCGAGCGACCGCATGCGGCACATGACGCGCTCGGTGCGTTCCCCGGGAAGCAGCGGCACGAACTCCTGCTCGCGGAGGATGAGCGAGTTGCCGCGGACCACGACGTCGCGCTCCTGCGCGAAGTACAGGGGGACGACGGGAATCTGCTCGGCCTGGATGTAGTGCCACACGTCGAGCTCGGTCCAGTTCGAGAGCGGGAAGACGCGAATGCTCTCGCCCGGCCGGATGCGGCCGTTGAGCAGATGCCAGAGCTCGGGCCGCTGCCGCTTCGGATCCCACTGTCCCTTGGGATCGCGGAGCGAGAAGATACGTTCCTTGGCGCGCGAGCGTTCCTCGTCGCGCCGCGCGCCGCCGAACGCGGCGTCGAAGCCGCCCGCCTCGAGCGCGTCGAGCAGTGACTTGGTCTTGAGGAGCCCGCAGCAGCGCTGGGTTCCGACGGCGAATGGCTGTGTGCCGTCGGCGATCGCTTCCTGATTGGTGTGAACGATCAACCGCGCGCCGACCTGCCTCGCGTAGCGGTCGCGGAACGTGATCATTTCCCGGAATTTGTAGGTCGTGTCGACGTGGAGCAGCGGAAAGGGAATCGGCGCGGGGTAGAACGCCTTCTGCGCGAGGCGCAGCATCACGGACGAGTCCTTGCCGATCGAGTAGAGCATCACCGGCCGCGCGAACTCCGCGGCGACCTCCCGGATGATATGGAGGCTCTCGGCTTCGAGCGCGCGGAGATGGTCCAGCCTCAGAGAGCCGTCGGCGACCTCGGGCATGTTCTTCCCCTGGGCAGGCTCCCGGTTCGTTTCAGCCGGCGTCACGCTGTTGTCAGCGACGGTGGTATCGACCGGGTCATCCGTTGGTGTCAGCATTCGGGCAACTCCCGCGCACGGGCGCGGACACAAAACGACGGTACAAACGTGTTCGGGGGACTTTCGGAAGGCCAACGACGAGCGGGAGAGCCTGGGAGTGAAGAACTTACGGGAAATGCGCAGGTCTCACCGGCCGGTCGCCGGCACCGTACAGGTGCAGCGACACGCGGTCGAGAGGCGGCGCCGACAGCAGCAAGCGGGGAAAAACATCATGCCGTCACCCGCCAACGTAGCACGGCCGCCCCCCGGCCTGTCAACCCGCCCGGCGGCTGGCTCAGGGCTCAAGGCTCAGGGCCCAGGCAAGATCTTCGAGTACGCGGTCGGAGGTTTTGCATGAGCCTTGAGCCCTGGGCCTTGAGCCCTTTCACCCCCGTTCGCGCGGAAAGACCCGGAGGCGTCGGGGCCGGACGTAAACGCGCTCGCCCTGGCTGACGGCCAGCGTGTCGAACTGCTCGCGGCCGATCTCGACGTGCAGGAACCGGCCGTCGGCGTCGATGAGGTCGACCTTGACGATCGCACCGGCTGGGCTCGCGTGACGCAGGATGGCCCACAACCCGCCGCCCACGTCCTCGCGCGTCACGTCCAGCTCGTGTGGACGCGCGTAACCCTCGGCCTGCACCGCGCCGTCGGCTGGCGTCGGGTGGTCGACGACGACCGGCCCGAACCACGCCTTGCCCGACTCCAGCCGGCCGTGGAACACGTTGACCCGTCCGACGAAGTTGGCGACAAACGGCGTCGCCGGATGGTCGACGACGTCCTCTGGCGTGCCGTCCTGCTCAATCACGCCGTGATTGAAGATGACGACGCGGTCGGCGAGCTCGAGCGCCTCTTCCTGATCGTGCGTCACGAAGACGCTCGTGAGGCCGATCTCGTCGTGGAGCCGCCGGAGCCAGCTGCGCAGCTCCTGACGAACCTTGGCGTCGAGCGCCCCGAACGGCTCGTCGAGCAGCAGGACCGCCGGCTGCACGGCCAGCGCCCGCGCGAGCGCCACGCGCTGCCGCTGGCCGCCCGAGAGCTCCGACGGCAGACGGTGGGCGAGAAAGTCCAGCTGGACGAGCGTCAGCAACTCGTTGACGCGCGCCCGGATCTGCTCCTCCGACGGCCGGCGCTCCCGCGGCCGCACCCGCAGGCCGAACGCGACGTTCTCGAAGACGCTCATGTGCCGGAAGAGCGCGTAGTGCTGGAAGACGAAGCCGACGTTCCTTCCGCGGGCGCCCTGCGCGGTCGCGTCCTGGCCGTTGATGAAGACCGCCCCCTCGTCGGCGCGATCGAGTCCCGCGATGATGCGCAAGAGCGTCGTCTTGCCGGACCCCGAGGGACCGAGGAGCGCGAGGAACTGGCCCGTGGGCACGGTCAGATTGATTCCGCGCAGCGCTTGAAACGAGCCGAACGCCCGGGTGGCGTTGCGAACCTCGATGCTCATGGTTTATCCGGGGGGCTTTGCCCCCCGGTCCCCCCTACTGGCTCGCTCGCGGGGGCCCCATGCCCCGCTCCGCTCGCCAGGCTCACTCGCTGCCGCTCGTTCGCGCCGTTCATGAAATCGCTCCAGTTTAGAGCCTGCCGAGCAGACCACAACCAATCTGAACGCGCCGGCACTGTCTAACTCCCGGTCGTATCCGCCGCGCCCGGGATGGCCGCGTCGAGCCCCCGGCGTTGTCGCTGCTCGACAACGGTCTGCAGCACCAGCGTGAAGACCGCCACGAGGGCGAGCAGAGAGGCGACGGCAAACGACGCCTGGAACGCGTATTCGTTGTAGAGAATCTCCACGTGAATGGGCAGGGTCGCCGTCTCTCCTCGAATACGTCCGGAGACGACCGAGACGGCGCCGAATTCACCCATGGCGCGCGCGGTGCAGAGGATGACGCCGCTGATGAGCGCCCACTTGACGTTCGGTAGCGTGACGCGCCGGAACATCTGCCAGCCGTTGGCGCCGAGGAGGCTCGCCGCTTCTTCCTCCTCGCGGCCCGACGCTTCCATCACCGCGATGAGCTCGCGCGCCACGAACGGAAACGACACGAAAATCGTCGCCAGGACGATGCCCGGCACCGCAAAGATGATCTTGATGTCGTGCTCGAACAGCCACGCGCCGAACCAGCCGTGACGCCCGAACAGTTGAACGAAAATCAGTCCCGCCACGACTGGCGAGACCGCAAACGGCAGGTCGATCAATGTCGTGAGCAGACGCTTGCCCCGGAAGTCAAATCTCGTGATCGCCCACGCGGCGGCGACCCCGAAGACCGCGTTGGCCGGAACGGTCAGCGCCGCGACCACGAGCGTCAGCCAGATGGCTGACAGCGCTTCGGGAGTTTCGATCGCTTCGACGTACGCCTGCCATCCGTTCCTCAGCGCTTCGACGAAGATGAAGGCAAACGGCACGAAGAGAAAGACGAAGAGAAATCCGAGCGCCACCGTCGTCAGCGCCACGCGAACGAGCGGCGGCTCCGTCGATCCGGGTCGCGGCTTGCGGGCAGGATGTGGCAGACATCTAGCAGCAGCCTCGAGAGACTCGCGGCTGGCGGCTCGCTGTTGGCTGTTGCGCAGTCGGGGGGCTCAGCAGCCGCCGGCCTGCTGCGGGCTGTTGCTCAGTCGGGCGACTAGGCAACCGCCAGCAGCGAGAAGCGAGCCGCCAACCGCTCCTGATCTCAGGTTCAACAGACACGGTCAGTACCCCAGCCGCTTCGCGCTCCAGCCCTGGAGCGCATTGAGAACGAGCAGCAGCACGAACGACAGGATCAGGAGCACGAAGGCGATCGCGGCGGCCCCGGCGTAGTCGTATTGCGTCAGTTTCGTGATGATGAGGAGAGAGGCGATCTCGGTCTTCATCGGCATGTTACCGGCGATGAAGACGACCGATCCGTACTCGCCGATCGCGCGGGCGAACGCCATGCCGAACCCGATGAGCCAGGCCGGATAGAGATAGGGCAGGATGACGCGGAAGACGACCTGCACACGGTTTGCGCCGAGACTGGTGGCCACTTCCTCGAGCTCGACGTCGAGGTCCGCGATCACCGGCTGCAGCGTCCGGACGACGAACGGCAATCCGATGAAGATGAGCGCGATCGTGATGCCGAGCGGACTGAACACGCCCTGTATGCCGAATGGCACGAGGTATTGGCCGAACCAGCCGTTCGGCGCGTACAAGCTCGTCAGCGTGATTCCGGCGACCGCGGTCGGGAGCGCGAACGGCAGGTCAATCATCGCGTCGACGATGCGGCGGCCCGGGAAGTCGTAGCGCACGAGCACCCACGCGACGACGATTCCGAGCAGCCCGTTGACGCACGCCGCGACGAACGAGGCGCCGAGCGTCAGTCGATACGACGCGACGACGCGCGGGTCGCGGATGGTCATCCAGAAAAAGTCCCAGCCCTCGCTGAACGACTTGATCGGCAGCGTGAGCAGGGGCACGAGGACGATCGCCGCCAGATAGAGCAGCGTGAACGCCATCGTGGTCCGGAATCCCGGCAGGCTCGAGCGTCGCGTGGGACGGATCGTCAAGGAGCGCCCTCCAAGGCGCTCGGCGTCAGCAGGCTATTTTGCACCGGGCTGATAAATCTGATCGAAGATCGCGCCGTTCGCAAAGTGCGTCTTGCTGGCCGCCTGCCACCCGCCGAACGCGTCGCCAATCGTGAAGAGCGTGACCTCGGCGAACGACGCTCGGTATTTCTCGAGCACATTGGCGTCGCGCGGCCGGTAGTGGTGCTTTGCCGCGATCTCCTGTCCCTCCGGGCTGCCGAGGTACTCGAGGTAGGCCTGAGCCACGGCCGTGGTCCCTCGCTTGGTCGCGATTTTGTCGATGACCGCGACCGGCGGCTCGGCCAGGATGCTCGTCGGTGGCGCGACGATGTCGAGCTGTCCTTTCGATTCGGCCACGGCGAGGTACGCTTCGTTCTCCCACGCCAGCAGCACATCGCCGATACCGCGCTGCGCGAACGTGTTCGTCGCTCCGCGTGCGCCGGCGTCGAGCACGGGAACGTTCTTGTAGAGCTCGGTCACAAACGCACGAGCCGTCGTGTCGCCGCCGCCCGAAAGCGTGCGCGCGTACTGCCACGCGGCCAGGTAGTTCCACTGTGCGCCGCCGGACGTCTTCGGATTCGGCGTGATGACCTGGACGCCAGGCTTGATGAGGTCGCCCCAGTCCTTGATGTTCTTCGGGTTGCCCTTCCGCACCAGGAACACGATGGTCGAGGTATACGGCGTGCTGTTGTTCGGCAGCCGCTTCTGCCAGCCCTTGTCGGTCAGGCCTGCGCTGGCGATCGCGTCGACATCGAAGGCGAGCGCCAGCGTGACGACGTCCGCCTCGAGCCCGTCGATGACGGCGCGCGCCTGGCTGCCCGACCCACCATGCGAGGTGCGGACGGTGACGGTCTGCCCGGTCTTGCTCTTCCAGTAGGCGGTGAACGCACCGTCGAACTCGCGATAGAGCTCGCGCGTGGGATCGTAGGAGACGTTGAGGATGGTCACCGCGTCCGTAGGATTCCCCGCCGGCGCCGTCCCGCCGCACGCGGCCGTTGTCGCGAGGGCAGCGATCAGGACCCATTCCCGTCGACTTCCGCCCCCACATCCGTCCCGTGGCTTCCGCCTTCAGGCGGAAGATCGTCCGCAGTAGTTTCATGTCAGTCTCTGGACTCATCCCGACTATCAAAACGCCAGCTGCGACCGGAACAGGATGAGGTTCTCG
Organism: uncultured Acidobacteriota bacterium; assembly: GCA_963776315.1. Lineage (GTDB taxonomy): Bacteria > Acidobacteriota > Vicinamibacteria > Vicinamibacterales > 2-12-FULL-66-21 > DATBJJ01. Next base: position 8,242 of record CAVZMJ010000009.1, on the reverse strand, counting down.
TGGGCGAGCGGACCCGAGAACGTGAATCGTTCGTAGGTCGCGTAGATCTTCACGTAGTTGTTCAGGAACCAGTTGGTGTCGAAGGTCATCTGCTGCGTCGTGCGGCTGGCGGTGTCGGCGGTTTCCGACGCGAACAGGTCTCGGTCGAGCCTGAGCTCGGCGTAACGAGCGGCCACCTGCACGGCGCCCCATGCGCCGGCCGCTGGATCGAACGGCCGCTTCGGCCGGACCCCGCGATCGGATGTCGCTTCGCCAGTAAGCACGTATGAGGCCGTCACTCCCCAGGCCTGGTTCGTGACGGTTCGCGGAATACCGCTCGTCACGATGTCCTGCGTCGAGCGGGCGTACTCGGCGAAACCGCCGAAGCCCTTGAGGTAGAGGAAGACCGCGGGTGTCACGCGGTTCCTCCGGCCGTCAGCGGTCGTCGTGGCGGGAAACGCGAAGTAGGTCTGGCCGGCAGACGTCTTGTACGACGGTAGCGCGCCAGTCTGGTTGCCGGTCGAGCCACCCAGATGAAGACCGAAGTTGCTCAGCGTGTGCTGTGGTGTCGTTGTCGATCGGAAAGGCATCCAGACGACACGCCCTGCGAGATCCTTGCCGCCGTTCGTGTCGACATCCGTGATCGCGCTGGTGCCATCGGGAGGGTTGCCGTTGAAGATGCCCCCCGAGTAGAGCAGCCTGCCGCCGGCCAGGTCGCCCTGCGCCTGAAAGCCGACATCGCGGTTGGGAACGAGGAGCGAGACGACCGATCGTTCGGGAAAAATCAGGTAGGCGTCGCCGATGAGCAGCTCGTAGCCGACCGGCGTCTTGTCTTTGCCGCTCCGGAGGCGGAATCTCGGAGAGAAGCGAATGTCGAAATAGCCGTCGAGCAGCACCACCGAACCGGCGAGCTCCGGCATGACCTTGAAGTCGAAGTACTTCCCCACGCGGCCCGTGAACACCGGGCGCACCTTGCGCATGACGAAGGTGTTCGTGATCGCCGGCGGGTCGTCGAGCGCGAACCGGCCGTCGGCCTGCACGACGAAGCCAATCTGCAGACGGTTGTCGCCGTCCGGCGTCTGAATGAAGAAGCCCTCGTTCCAGCCGGCGACGACAGGCGGCGGCGTGGGCACCGGTGCTGGTGCAGGTTGTGGCGTCTGCGCAGTCGCGGCACCGGAAAGCGCGAGGATGATGGCCAGAGCCGAGATTCCCTGCGCGGGGAGCCGCCGCGGCTCGCGGAGAGATGTCGAACGGCGCACGCGATCTCCAGCGGACATGTCGACACGACTCCTCGCATGCGGGCAGGAACCCGTCGCCCCGCGATGCTGACCAGCTACAGACTGACGGTGAGAGCGCTGAAAACGCCGGTGAAGGTTGCCGGCGACTACCGGGGAGCGTCGAGGAACGGAACGCTCGAACTCCGCCGGGCAGCCTCCGGCCCCATACACGACGTCCGACAGAGGGTCAGGGCCGTCCGACAAGGGCCGTCGATGGGGCGACCGTTCGAAGTCAGAGGCTCAACTTCTACCAACGAACCGCGAGAGCTGTCAAGCAGAGCGAGCACCAGGTTCCCGCGGCGCCCGGAAGCCGCGCCAGTCGATCTTCAGCTTGCGCATCCGGGCGCGCAGCGTGTGCGGATTGACGCGCAGCATGCGCGCGGCGCCATGTGGGCCGTCGACGCGTCCGTACGTCTGGCGGAGGGCGGCCTCGATGTGGCGCCGAGTGACCACGTCGAGCGGCTCGATGGCGCTCGCCGGCGCGGCGTCCGCGACACGGGCTGGCGCGGCGCTCGCCGGCAGCGTACCCTGGCCGAGCGCGGCGGCGACGTTGAGCTCGCGCCCCTGTCCGAGCAGGACGGCCCGGTCCATCACCGCCGCCATCTCCCGGACGTTCCCCGGCCATCGATACGCGGCGAGCGCGCGGACATCGTCGCCGGAGATCGGCACGGCGCGCAGGCCGAAGCGGTTCGCGGCGCGCTCGGCGAAGTACTCGGCGAACACCCGGATGTCGCCGGGGCGGTCGCGCAGCGGTGGGATGACGATCGGAAACACCGAAAGACGGTAGTACAAATCCTCTCGAAAGGCCTGCGTCTCGACCATGGCCGGCAGGTCGCGGTGCGTGGCGGCGACGATCCGCACGTGCACGCGCACGGGACGCTCGCCGCCGACGCGCACGACTTCGCCGTCCTGCACGACACGAAGGAGGCGCACCTGCGCGGCGAGGGCGAGCTCGGCGACCTCGTCGAGGAAGAGGGTGCCGCCGTCCGCCTGCTCGAACCAGCCCTTGCGGCGCGTCTGCGCGCCGGTGAACGCGCCCTGCTCGTGGCCGAAGAGCTCCGAGTCGATGAGCTCGGGTGAGATTGCGCCGCAGTTGACGCGACGGAACGGCCCGCTGCGAAACGGCGAATGTTCATGGATGGCGCGGGCGATGATCTCCTTGCCCGTCCCGGTTTCCCCGAACAGCAGCACCGGCGCGCTGCTGCGGGACACCACTCGCGCGCGCGCCATCACCGCGGCGAGCCCGGTGTCGCCGCCAATGAGCCGTTCTTCTCCCGCGCGCGAGTCGCCGTCGATCAGGTGCGCCGGCGGCAGTCGAGTGCGGCGGTCAGCAGAGGTTATTTTCTGTGACATAACGCAGATTATTCTATGTTTAGTATCATAAAATCTATCATATATAATAGTAATTGCATCCATTCGCGACTTCCGGCGGTGTGCCGTGCGGTTCCAGCCTTGCACCGGTCCTGTCCACATGTCTCCGTCCATCTGTCGCTGCCGTCGCTGCGCGTCATGTCGGCGCGCCTGTATCTAGCCGACGACAGGCAGTTGAGTGAGGCAGTTCCTACCCCGTAGACAGCACTCCCTCTTCCACGCCAGGTCGATCGGCTGACTCGTTCACGCGATCGGGATTCGATGTTCGTCGCGCGTCCAGTGTGACGCCGGCGTTGATCAGCCGGTTTGTGACCGGCTGAGGGGAGAGTTGATGTCTCGCAGGTTGTTCAGGATCGTCGTCGGGCTGATCGCCGTGCTGTTGCCAGGGGCAGCCATGGCACAGACCGGCACCATTGCCGGCCTCGTCCGTGACTCGTCGGGCGCAGCGGTTCCGGGCGCGACTGTTCGGGTTGTTGCCGAAGCCACTCGCGCGACTGTCGAGGCCGTCACCAACGAGCAGGGGTCCTATCGGGCTGACGGGCTGCCGGCCGGCCCGTACCGCCTGGAAACGGTGCTCGATGGCTTCGAGACCGCAGTGCGCCGCCTCGTGGTCGAGGGCGGTCAGACGTCGTCGATCGATGTCACGCTCACGCCCTCACGAATCACGGAGGGCGTCGTCGTCACGGCCCGGCGGATCGAGGAAGCGGCACAGGAGGTTCCCATTCCGGTATCGGTGGTGAGCGGCGATCTCATCGAGAGCGTCGGCGCCTTCAACGTGAACCGGGTGAAGGATCTGATCCCCACCGTGCAGTTCTATTCCACCAACCCACGCAACTCGGCGGTCAACATCCGGGGACTGGGCGCGCCCTTCGGGCTCACCAACGATGGCATCGAGCCTGGCGTCGGTCTTTATATCGATGGCGTGTTCTACGCCCGTCCCGCCGCGGCGACGCTCGACTTCCTCGACGTCGAGCGAATCGAGGTGTTGCGCGGACCGCAAGGAACACTCTTCGGCAAGAACACGACTGCCGGCGCGATCAACGTCACGACCCGCAGGCCTACGCTTCACGAGGCAAGCCGACTTCGAGCTCAACTACGGCAACCTCGACTTCGTTCAGGCGAAGGGGTCGGTCTCGGGCCCGCTCCTGCCGAAGGTCGCCGGCCGGCTGTCGTTCTCCGGCACGCAGCGTGATGGCACGGTCCAGAATACCAGGACACAAAGCGCCGTGAACGATCTCGACAACCTCGGAGCCAGAGGCCAACTGCTGTTCGCGCCGTCGGACAAGCTGGCGATCACGGCGACAGCGGACCACACACGACAGCGGCCGGAGGGCTACACGCAGGTCGTCGCCGGCGTCGCGCCCACCCTCCGCAATCCGAACCGGCAGTATCCGCAGATCGCCGCGGATCTGGGATATACGCCTCCGAGCTTCAACGCCTTCGACCGGTTGACCGACGTCGACTCGCCGCTGCGGTCCTATCAGGATCTCGGCGGCTCCTCGCTGACGGTCGACTGGGATCTCGGTCCAGGCCGGCTGACCTCGACCACCGCGTGGCGCTACTGGGACTGGAATCCCTCGAACGACCGCGACTTCATCGGCCTGCCCGTGACGACGATCTCGGCTGCCCCGTCGAAGCAGCGGCAGTGGACGCAGGAGGTCCGCTACGCGGGCGACCTCGCGCCCCACCTGAACCTCGTCGCCGGCGCCTTCGCGTTTCGCCAGACGCTCGACTCGGATCCGTCCTTCAAGCAGGAACAGGGCGCGGCGGCGGCGCGCTTTCTCCTCGCGCCGAGCGCGGCGGCGCAGACGCCCGGTCTGCTCGATGGCTACGGCTTCAACCAGTACGTCGCATTCGAGAACGTGAGTGCCGCTGTGTTCGGTCAGCTCGCCTGGTCGGTCACCGATCGCCTGCGCCTGCTGCCTGGTCTTCGGTTCAACTACGACCAGAAGGAAGTGACCTTCGACCAGCAGGTCTACGGCGGACTGCAGACGGACAATCCCGCGCTCATCGCGCTGCAGCGTTCGATTTTCGCGCCGCAGGCGTATGCGGCGAATGTTGATGACACGAACCTGTCGGGTCAGATGACCGTCGCCTACAGGCTCGCGACGAGCGTCAACACCTACGCGACTTATGCGACCGGCTTCAAGTCGGTCGGTCTCAACCTCAACGGCTTGCCCACCGACGCGCTCGACCGGCCCGTCCTCTCGGCGGCGACCGTCAGACCCGAAGACGAGCGTCACATCGAGTTCGGCGTGAAGACCGAACCCCTTCGCGGCGTTACCGCGAACCTGACGGCGTATGACACCGAGATCAAGGACTTCCAGGCGCAGGTCGTGAACGCGGGCGTCGGTGTGCTTCGCGGCTATCTCGCCAACGCCGAGAAAGTGCGCGTGCGCGGCGTCGAGTTCGATGGCAGCGCCAGGGTGAGCCGCACCCTCTCGTTCTACGGGGCGACGGCCTACACCGACGGCAAGTACGTCTCGTTCCCCGACGCGCCGCCGCCGCTCGAGGACACCGGCGGGCCACAGGTCAAGGACATCTCGGGCTCCGTCTTGCCAGGCATATCCAAGTGGGCGCTCTCCGCCGGCGGCCAGTACGGCCATCCAGCCACCGTCTTCGGCCGGGTTGGGGAGTTCTTTGGCGCGCTCGACGCCAGCTATCGCTCTTCGTTCTCGTCGAGTGCAAGCGCGTCGAAGTATCTGGTGGTGGAGGGCTACTCGCTGCTGAACGCCCGCGTCGGCTTCCGTTGGGCGGACGGCTGGACACTCACGCTGTGGTCACGCAACCTGCTCGACAAGGACTACTACGAGTTGCTCACGGCGGCCCCTGGCAACACCGGGCTGTATGTGGGACAACCGGGTGATGGCCGAACCGTCGGGTTGACCATGCGGATTGCATTCGCGTCGAAGTAGCCGAGTTCGGGCTCGTGGCCAAGGCACATGTTGTCCTTCAGCGCTACGGGGATGCCAGCGAGGGGCCCTGGGGACTCGCCGCGCGCGAGCCGCGCATCCTGAGCACGCACAGCGGCGGGGGCCTGGTCGGGTAGGAGTTGCCGAAAGGCGTTGAGGGGCGGGGTTGAGAGCGGACGCCCGCTCCAGCGCAGCACGCGCTAACGCCTCACTGGAGCGTTAGCGCCGTTCGAGTGCGGCGCGGTGATCGGCGAGCCTCCCGCCGGCGTTCATTTACCGTCTCGCTTGCCCGCGGCGTTCTTGAGAGTCGAGATCGAGACTCCGCCGGTCATGGACTGTCCGTCGGTGAACGGCTCTGGCTTGCCCGCGGCGTTCCGGAGAGTCGCGATCGAGAATCCGCCGGTCATGGACTGTCCGTCGGTGAACAGCCAGTCCTTGACGTCGCCCGTCTGGATCGTCACGGCATCGCCGAGATTCAGCCCGATGTCCTCGACGGGAGCGTTCCCGAGTGTGCCGGAAATCGTGCCACTGCCCAAGGCGGTGACCATGATCCAGATTTGCTCGTCGCCCCCGCCTTTGATGGGCGCGGCGTATTTCACAGCGCACTTTCGCCCTGGCCGGTGCTCGTTGAACGCCGCAACGAACTCGGGCCAGCGGCGCTTGGCTTCAGCGGCCGCGGCCACAAGGCCCGGGTCGTCCGCGCCGAGTTGCACGACGTTGCCCCCCTCGGTCTTCGTCTTGCAGGCCGGGACCAGCAACGTTGTCGCCACGAGGAAGCCGATCAAGATTCGCCTCATGCACCCTCGCCTTCTCCAAGCACTTTCGGGACTTTGATGAACGGTTCCATAGTGTCGGGCCCTGACCGCATCATCGTCAAGCCTGTTCGCCCCCTCGCCGACGTGCGCCATCGGCCCAACACTCCTGAGATCCAGACGCCGGAGCCGGTCGATGTTGGTGAGCACGGCCGCGAGTTGGCCTCCAAGACGGTAGCGGTCACCAGCGCAGCATCATCTGCCCGTTGCGCCACCGCTTGACGTTGCGCGTCACCTGACGCGTCCGACTGAGCAGACTCTCCGCGGCGTTGGCCGTGGCCAAGGAGCGGCGCAGCTGTGCCGAGAGATTCAGCGTGAGGACGGTGAGCGTCTCGTCGAGCCCTTCGCGCCTGTCGCTCTGCACAGGCACGTATCCATAGGCCGGATCCACGACAGGTGTGTGCCCGGGTGTTCTATAACCAGCGCGCCGGCACTCAAGCCGCAGTCTGGATGCGCACCGGCGTTGTGACATTCGATAGGTCGGCTGGAGTGAGGCATGGTGCGTCGATTAGAAAAAGCGAAGAAGGCCGCGCCGGAAGCGACCGCAACGGAGGCACCCAAAGCGGCCGGGGTACGGGCAATCTTTTCGCCTACGCTCGATTTCTTATGCGTAGGCGGCATTGGCATCTGCGCCCTGGCGGCGATCGCTCTGAGTCCCCCGGACTTTGCGTCCTACGCCTACTGGCCCGCGACGATCCTGGGCCTGCAGATCCTGTTCAACTTCCCGCACTTCATCGCCTCCTATCGCCTGCTCTACCAATCCAAAGAGATTGTCTATCGCTACAAGTGGGCCTCGATTTACCTACCGATCGTGCTCGGTTCATATTTGCTGTTTTCATTGGTTCATCCGGTTGTGTTCCGCGAGCCGATCAACAAAAAGTACTTTCACCTGGCTGACTTGATCTCCGGTATGTATCTGGCCGCCCACTACGCTGGACAAACCTGGGGAATGGTCGCCTCCTTCTCGTATCTCGGCGGCGTACAGATTCAGAAGATCGAACGGCAGGTGCTACGCACGGTTCTTCTCGTGTTCGTGGCCTGGCACGTCGCGATCGCCAACCACCTGGTGCCGAAATACACACTGTTCGTACCCGAGCTGAAGCCGTTTTTGGATACCCTTCTCGAGGTCATCAGGCCCCTCGCCCACGTCGCGATGGTGGTCGCGATTGCGGTCTTCGTTCGCATGGGTTACCGAACCAAACGAGTGCCACCGCTCTCGGCGTTGGTGCCGATCCCCCTTCTCTACTTTGGGTATCTGGTCTTTACCCGCGGCCATGCGGGTTTGTTGCTCCTGCAGGTCTGCCATGCGCTGCAATACTTGATTTTCCCGTTACGGGTGGAAATCAATCGCAGCCACACCGAAGAGAGCCAAGCAGAGCGAAACCACATCGTCATGTACGTGCTCGCCCTCATCGCTGCCGGTGCGTTTCTGTTCCTTGGACCCGACGCGCTTCCAGGCGAGACCTTACCGTTTGGTGCCACGATTCTTTTGGCCCTCATCAATATTCATCACTTCTTCATCGATGGTTGTGTTTGGAAAATCAGCACGCCAGAGGTCAAAAAGGATCTGTTCCGCCACCTTGTCAAGTAGACAGCGCATAAGGAGACTGACCGCCGTGCACGGCGACGAGGTCGTTCAGGACGCGGATGACCCCGCCGGCCTGAAGCGCGATACCGCCATCATCGAGTGCAGGCGCCATCAGAGACGGTCTAGTAATCGCTGGTTCGTGCGCGGCACCGGACCGCGGACGGCGTTGGAACACCGTTGTCTCGGCTGATGCCGCTGCCCTTGACAGTCGTGAAACGGCGTCAAGCTATCGTGTGCTTGCCCATGGTGCCAAGGCCGTTTTCGCCGTAGCGCGAGGGCGAGCGTGCCCTCCGGTATCTGAGA
>CAVZMJ010000008.1:0-188824 GCA_963776315.1 uncultured Acidobacteriota bacterium | reverse complement strand
CCTAGAGCCAAGAGCCGTGAGCCGTGAGCACTGAGTGAGGTAAGATGCTTGACCGCAGATTCGGAGGCTGTCATGCACCGTCGCGATTTCATCAAGCAGAGCGCCGCGCTCCTGGCCGTATCGGGTCTTCCGTCCTACATCGGTCAGCTCGCCGACATGAAGAAGCGGGTCGGCCTCATCGGCACTGGGTGGTACGGCAAGTCCGACCTGCTGCGCATGGTGCAGGTGGCGCCGATTGAGGTCGTCTCGCTCTGCGATGTCGACAAACAGATGGTCTCGGACGCGGCTGATTTGGTGGCAACGCGCCAGCTCTCGAAGAAGCGGCCGCGCATCTACTCCGACTATCGCGCGATGCTCAAGGAGCGCGACCTCGACATCGTGCTCATCGGGACCCCGGATCACTGGCACGCGCTCCCCATGATCGAGGCTGTGAAGTCAGGCGTCGACGTCTGGGTCCAGAAACCCGTGAGCGTCGATGTCGTCGAAGGCCAGGCCATGCTGGCCGCGGCGCGCAAGTCCCGAGCACCGTAGTGCAGGTGGGGATGCAGCGCCGCAGCACGCCGCACCTCATGCATGCCCGGGACCGCGTCATCAAGGAAGGCAAGCTCGGCACGGTCGGCCACGTCGAGATCTGCTGCTACTACCACATGCGCGCCGACGCAGCAACCCGCCGGATGGAGCCACGCGCCCGCGAACCTCGACTACGAGATGTGGACCAGCCGGCGCGCTTCGGCAGTACGACGGCATCCCTCATCCGCCGCTGGTGGCGGACCTTTACGGAGTACGGCAACGGCATTGTCGGGGACATGTGCGTGCACCTGCTGGATACCGCCCGCTGGATGCTCGGTCTGGGCTGGCCGAAAGCACGTTTCCTCAGCCGGGGGCATCCTGGTTCCAGAAGGACGGCAAGTCCAACATCAGCGACACGCAGACCGCCACGTTCGAGTACGACAACCTCAACGTCGCCTGGACGCATCGCACCTGGGGCATCGCTCCGATCCCAAGTATGCCTGGGGATTGACCATTTACGGTGACAAGGGCACGCTCAAGGCCAGCACCATGAGCTACGACTTCTATCCCGCCGGCAAGGACCAACCGGCTATCCACAAAGATGTAGTCTACGAGCGCGAGCAGTTCCCGGAGGACCTGACCGAAAAGGACATCGAACTGAACGCCGCACCCGCCACCCGCGGCCACATGAAGGATTTCCTGAACGCCATCGCCACACGCGGCAAGCCCGTGGCCGATATCGAGCAGGGATACATGTCGGCGACCGCTTGCATACTCGCCAACCTGTCGATGGATCTAGGGCGATCCCTCCAGTGGGATCACGCGAAGGGCGTCGTAGTTGGCGACCCGGAAGCGAACAAGCGGCTGCGCAGGCCGTATCGAGCGCCATGGGTGCACCCGGAGCCGGGTACGGTCTAGAGTGTTTGAATGGTCTTCAGTTGTAGAGGGAGAGCGATGAACGTTCGATCGAAGGAAATGCTAGCAGTCGTGTTCGGCGCGGTCATGGCGCTTTCGGTGCCGTCAGCTTCGGCGCAATCCACAACGAAGCCGGCATCGTCCACGCCGACGCAAGCCAAGCCGGCGCCAGCCAAGCCCGCGACCACCACGCCGGCCACGCAGAATCCGGCCACAGCCAAGCCGGCAAACACCAAACCGACGACTGCCAAACCGACGACTGCCAAACCGGCGACTGCCAAGCCGGCAGCCACGAACGCCGCGCTGAGAACTCCAGCCAAGCTCAAGGACGTCGCGCCGGCGACCTTCCGCGCCAGCTTCGATACGAGCGCGGGCGTGTTCGTCATCGAAGTCACCCGTGCCTGGGCGCCGAAGGGTGCGGACCGTTTCTACAACCTCGTCAAGTCCAGCTTCGACGGCAACCGGTTCTTCAGAGTCGTTCGCAACTTCATGGTCCAGTTCGGCATCAACGGTGATCCCAAGCTCAACGCCGTCTGGAGCGACGCCGACATCATCGACAATCCGGTCACGCAGAGTAACAAGCGCGGGTTCGTGACGTTCGCGAAGACTCAGGCGCCGAACTCCCGTTCGACGCAGGTCTTCATCAATTTCAAGGACAACTCGTTTCTCGATCCACAGGTGTTTGCACCGTTTGGACAGGTCGTGACCGGGATGGACGTTGTCGACAAGCTCAACGGCGAGTACGGCGAGCAACCGAGTCAGATGCAGCCCCAGATTCAGTCGGGCGGCAACGCGTTTCTGGCGAAGAATTTCCCCAATCTCGATTACATCAAGAAGGCAACGATCGAGAAGGGGATGCCGCCGCCTCCGCCCCCGCCGCCGGTCAAGAAGTAAGGTCGAGAAAGTGGTACCATCTCGCCCGGCCGCCGCTGATATCGAAGACGGCGCCGGTCGAGAACGAGCACTCCTCGGAAGCGAGCCAGCAGATCAGGGCCGCGACCTCGTCGAGCTCGAGGAAGCGGCCCATCGGAATCCTCGAGAGCATGTAGTCCACGTGCTCCTGCTTCATCTGGCTGAAGATCTCGGTTCGCGCCGCCGCCGGCGTGATGCAGTTGGCGACGATGTTCCTCGGCGCGAGCTCTTTCGCGAGCGACTTGGTCAGCCCGATCAGCCCGCCTTCGAGGCGCTGTAATGCGCCGCGTTCGGATTCCCTTCCTTGCCGCGATCGACGCGACGTTGACGATGCGCCCGTAGCCGCGCGCGATCATGTGTGGGACGATCGCCCGGCAGGTGAGGAAGGCGCCGGTGAGGTTGACCTCGAGCACGCGGCGCCAGACGTCGGGATCGAGCTCCCAGGTAGGGGCGTTCCCCCCCGTGATTCCCGCGTTGTTGACCAGGATGTCGATCCGGCCGTGCCGGCTCAGGACCGCCTCGACAGCGGCCTCAACGGCCTCCGCGTCGCTCAGCTCGACGGGGTTCGCGCTGACAGGACCCAGGGCGGACAGTTCCCGCACCGCGAGGTCGGCGCGGGCGGCATCGATGTCCCAGATGACCACCGATGCGCCCGACCCGAGGGCTCTGGCGGCCGCGGCGTGACCAATTCCGCGGGCTCCTCCGGTGATGATGGCGACGCGATCGCGCAAGTCGAGGTGGTTCATGTTTAGGCTCTAGGCTCTCGGCTGTAGGCTTCAGGCAAACCCTTGTGAGAACTCTCGAAGGTCTTGCTAGAGCCTAGAGCTGCCTGAGCCTAGAGCCAAGAGCCAAGACCCAAGACCCAAGAGCCAAGACCCAAGACCCAAGAGCCAAGAGCCTAGAGCCTGGAGCCAAGAGCCTGACTATACCGCGCCCCCGGTTGGCTACCGACCCGCGACAGTTCGGCGGTAGAATTATCTGGCCACTTCGCCTGTCCTGTCCTTCCGCCAAAAGGCTGATGCACCTTCCGCCTGAAGGCGGAAGCTACAGACGACCAGAATTCGCTCAGTGAAAATCCTCATCGCCAACCGCGGCGAGATCGCCGTCCGGGTCATTCGCGCGTGCCGCGAGCTGGGTACTGCTCCGGCGGTCGCCGTCTGATCCCTGACGGCGACCGCGCCGCCCGCCATGTGCGCGATGGCCGCATGCAGGCGCTCGCTACCTCGGCCCGAGCCCGCCCGCGTCAGTAGCTACCTCCGACATCGACGCGCATCCTCGACGCTGGCCCGCGCGATCCGGCGCCGACGCCGTCCACCCGGGCTACGGCTTCCTGCCTCGGAGAACCCGACGTTTCGCGAGGCGCTGCGACGCGGCGGGCGTGACGTTCGTGGGCCCGCCCGCGGCCGCGATGCGGACGATGGGCGACAAGGCGAGCGCGCGGAAGACCGCCCGCGGGCGGCCGGCATAGCCCGTCGTCCCCGGCGCCGAGCAAATCGCCGACCCCCGGCAGACGCCGACGCCGTCCAGGCCGCGGCCGACCGCGTCGGCGACCCGCTGCTCGTCAAGGCCGCGCGCGGCGGCGGCGGCAAGGGCATCCGCCGCGTGGCTCGAGCGCCGCGGAGGAGGTCGTCGAAGCGATCCGCCGCGCGGGCTCCGAGGCCGTGACGTCGTGCCGCGAACCCGCGCCGCGTCTACCTCGAGCGGTACGGCTCGAAGAGGCCGCGGCACGTCGAGCTGCAGGTGCTCGCGGACCTGCCACGGGAACCGTCCCTGACCGTCGGCGAGCGCGAGTGCTCCGTCCAGCGGCGCCACCAGAAGGTGATCGAGGAGACGCCGTCGCCGATCGCTGACGGCCGAGCTCCGATCCGGCGATGGAGAAGGCGGCCGCGTCGGTCGCGAGGCGGCGTCGGCTACGTCAACGCCGGGACGATCGAGTGCCTGCTCGACACGGATGGCGAGCTCGTTCTACTTCCTCGAGATGAACACCCGGCTCCAGGTCGAGCATCCGGTGACGGAGATGGTGACGGGCCTCGACCTGGTTCACTGGCAGATCCGCATCGCACGCGGCGAGCGCCTCGACATCGACCCCGTCCGCGCGCTGACCCCGATCGGCCATGCAATCGAGTGCCGCATCTACGCAGAGGATCCCGATCAGGGCTTCATGCCCGCGCCCGGGCTCATCCGCGCCCTGCGCCCCGCGTCGGGTCCAGGCATTCGTGATGACGGCGGAGTGAACGCCGGCTACGAGGTGCCTGTGCACTACGACTCGATGATCGCCAAGCTCATCGCCTGGGGCGGTTCACGCGGCGACGCGATTGCGCGCATGTCGCGCGCGCTCGACGAGTACACAGGTGCTCGGCATCCGCACGACGATCCCGTTCTTCGTCTGGTTGATGCGCCAGGCGGAATACCGCGACGGGCAGTACGATACGACCTGGCTGGATCGGCTGATGGCGACTCGCCGCGGTGCCAGTTTCAACGAGCTCGACGAGGACGATGTCCGGCTGGTGACGATTGCGGCGGCAATCGACGCGTCGCTTCGGGCACGTGCGGGGAGTCCGCCGCCGCACAGTCGCACGGGCCGGCCGAGAGCCTGTGGCAGCGCACGGGGCGCATCGAGGCGCTCCGGTCGTGATCCTCGAGGAATCGACCTCATTGACTTCGGGGGCGCCCCACGGACCGTGACGGTCGAGTCCAAGGCGCCTGGTCGATACGTCGTCGTCGTCGACGGTGAGGCGCACGAGGTTCAGGCGGAGCGGGTGGGCGAGTTCGGCCTGTCGCTGATTGTCGGCGACGAGTCGAACGCGAGCCGTGAGCTGCAATCGCGCCCGGCACCGCACGGGGGGAATGGCTGGTGGCGTGGCGCGGCCGCACCGTTCCGGTCGTCGTCAACGGCCGCACGCGCCGCCGCGGCACGACTGCCGATGCGGGTCGCGAGGGGCTGCAGCCGGTCGTCGCGCCGATGCCCAGCAGTGTCGTTCGTGTACTCGTCAAACCAGGTGATGCCGTGACCGCGCGCCAGGGACTCGTCGTCGTCGAAGCGATGAAAATGGAGAACGAGCTGGCGGCGGCGCGGGACGGTCACGTGAAAGAGGTCTCGGTCACTGAAGGCCAACTCGTGGAGGCCGGACGCCTGCTGGTCGTCATAGACTGAACCGGTGAGCGACGCTCCACAGGCAGCGGACCCCGTCGCAGAACAGGAACCCGCGCCGCGTGGAACGCGGCGGCGGGCGATCTGGCGTTGGACCCGCCGCCTGTTCGCCGTTGCACTCGCCATCCTCGCCGCCGTCGTCGTGTCGTTCTTCTCGATTGATCTCGGACGGTTCCCCGCGCTGAAAAACATCGCCGAGCGCGAAGCCGGCAAGTACTTCGAAGTGCCGGTCCACATCGGCCGGATCCACGCGCTGATCACCCCGGGCAAGTTTGCGCTCGACGACTTCGTCATCGAAGCGAAGGCACCGGGCACGCGGCCGTTCTTCTCGGCCAAGCGCATCATCGTGTCGTTTCCCTGGTGGACGCTGTTCAGGAAACAGGCGTTCGTCGAAGTCGAGATGACGGGCTGGAAGATGCTCGTCGAGACGTTCCCCGTCGGCAACAACATGCCGAAGCTCACGCCGAAAGGCCCGCGGGGGAAGAGCTCGTTCACGACGACAGTGCCCTTCGTATACGCGAAAGACGGCGAGTTCACCTACGAAGATCATGCGACGCCGTGGAGCGTGACGGCGCCGCATCTGAACTTCGAGATCGTCCGCACCGAGGCGCTCAAGACCTACGTCGGCCACGCGCAGTTCAAGGGCGGCACGGTGCAGATTCAGAAGTACCAGCCGATGCCGACGGACGTGAACATGCGGTTCGCGATCGAAGAGGGCAAGGTCGCCGTCAAGCACCTCGATCTCGTCACCGACGGATCGAAGTCGCACATCAGCGGCGCCGTCGATTTCTCACTGGCCGGAGCAGACCTACAACATCAACTCCGAAGTCGATTTCGTGCGCATGCGCGAGATCTTCTTCGAGCGCGAGTCGTGGCGCGTGAAAGGGAATGGCGGCTTCGAAGGCGTCTTTCATCTGTTCAAGACGCCCGAAGGGAAGAACGCCTACACACTCGTCGGCCAGTTCACGAGCGACGACGTGCGGGTGAATGACTGGCGCTTTGCCGACATGCACGGCGCCCTCGTCTGGGATCCGACCCGCTTCGAGGTCACCCACTGCGACTCGCGGTTCCTTGGCGGCAATCTCCGGTTCGCGTCACGGCCTGGTCCCGCTCGGCGCGAAAACCCCGCCGAACGCGCGCCTGTCCGCGGACTACGACGACCTCGATCTCGCGAGCTTCATCCGGACCCCATGGATCAACTGGACGGTCCTTCAGCCGGAGGGCCGGCTGCGCGGCCGGCTGGAGATGGCCTGGCCCAACGGAAAGTTTCGCGAGGGACTGTCGGGTGAAGGCGACACGACGATCACGCCAACCGGCGCGGTCGCGTCTGAGACGCTGGCCCCGAATGCGCCGGCCATCCCGCCGGAAAAAAAATTCGATCCGGCGGGTGTGCCTGGACGCTTTCCACTCGCGGCGGAGATGCACTATCACTTCACGTCGAACAGCCTGGACTTCAGTCCGGGCACGGCCGCGACGCCGACGGAATTCGTGCGCTTCAGCGGACATGCCGTCGGCGGCGACGTCAAGATGGCCTTCCACGTCACGAGCCACGACTGGCAGGCAAGCGATCGGCTCTTCGCCGGCATCATGGCGGAGTTCGATTCGCCGACCGGCGCGATCGAGGTCGGCGGCCGCGGCACGTTCGATGGGGAACTGACGAAGCAGTTCAAGGCCCCGCGCATCGCCGGCAAGTTCACCGCCGACGACATGCGCGCGTGGAGTGTCGTCTGGGGCCGCACCGAGGGTGAGGTCGTCATCGAACAGACGGCTTCATGACACAAGCGACGGCTGATCCGAGGCGTCGGCTCGAAGATTCGGCCGACGGCCGGTACTCGCTCGGGTTTCCGCGCCGCGACGGCGGCGACGAGATCGACGCGCGCGTCAGGGTGACGCGGCGGCCGCTCGTCGATCTGCGCATGCCTTCAGCCTCGACGACTACCCGATCGAGGGCACGGTCTCGGGCGAGTTCCAGCTGTACGGAAAGTATCAGACGCCTTTCGGATTCGGCCGGCTCAACATCGAGCAAGGCACGGCCTACGGCGAGACCTTCGACGTCGCGACGTCATCGTCGCGCTTCGAAGGCGCGGGCGTCCGCCTCGACAACATCGACATCCGGAAGAGCACGGGCGGCATGACTGGTGCGGCGTATGTGGGCTGGGACGGCACCTACTCGTTCGACGCCGATGGTGCCCGCATCCCCGTCGAATCGCTCGTCAGCGTGTCGTTTCCGCGCGCCCCGCTGTCCGGACGGCTGCAGTTCACCGCCACCGGCGCCGGCACGTTCGATGAGCCGCGCTACGACGTCAAGCTGGCCGTCGATGACCTCTTCGCCGGCGACGAAGGCATCGGCCAGCTGTCCGGCCGCCTGAACCTCCGCGGCGACCTCCTGACGCTCGATCTCGAAGCGGCGTCGCCCCGCCTGGTCGTGTCAGGCTCTGGACGCATTGCGCTCACCGACGAGATGGACGCCGAGCTGACGGTGCGGTTCCGCGAGACGTCGCTCGATCCGTACGTCCGCTTCTTCGAGCCCCGCCTCTCACCCTTCACGACTGCGATCGCCGGCGGCACGATGCGTGTCGTCGGTGAGCTGGCCAACACGGACCAACTCGTCGTCGACGCGACCGTCGAGCAGCTCGACCTCAAGCTGTTCGACTATCGCGTGCGCAACGACGGCCCGATCGAGCTGACGCTCGATCAGAACGTGCTCCAGATCGGCAGGTTCCGCCTTGCCGGCGAGGGGACACAGCTGCAGCTCGACGGCCGGCTGGGCGTGAAGGACCAGACGATCGACGTGCAGGCGACGGGTGACGCGAACCTCGGCATCCTGCAGGGGTTCTTCCGCGATTTGCGCAGCCGCGGCACTGCCGACATCAAAGCGCAGCTGGCCGGTACGTTCACCAAACCCGTCTTTTCCGGCAGCGCCACGCTCAACGACGGGCGGCTCAGGCACTTTTCGCTGCCGCACTCGCTCGAGTCGATCAACGGACGGGTGTCGTTCGACGCGAGCGGCCTCCGCGTCGACGAGGTGACGGGCCGTCTCGGCGGTGGCAACGTCACCTTCGGCGGCCGCATCGGCCTCAACGGCTTCGCACTCGGGGACCTGAGCCTCACCGCGACCGGCGAGCGCATGACGGTTCGCTATCCCGAAGGGTTTCGCTCGATCATCGACGCCGACCTTGGCCTGCAGGGCACCATGAACGCGCTGGTGCTCAACGGGACGGTGGTCGTTCAGGACGGCGTGTGGTCCAAGCGCATCGAGACGAGCCCGGACCTCTTCAATCTCGCCGGCGTGTCGCCGACCACGCTCGGGTCTGGCGCGGCAGCGGCGACGCCGCCGGTGCGATTCGATATCGCGATCGTCGCGGCGTCCAGCCTGCGCATCCAGAACAACGTCGCCAACATGGTGGCGAGCGCCGATCTGAGGCTCCAGGGGACGTACGAGCGTCCGCTCCTCTTCGGTCGCGCCGAGATCGAGCGCGGCGACGTGCTGTTCGAGGGTAACCGCTTCATCGTCACGCCGGGCGGCAGCATCGACTTCTTCAATCCTTCGCGCATCGAGCCGTTCTTCGACATCGAGGCCGAGACGCGCGTCCGCCGTCCGGGGCAGCCGTATCGGCTCACGATCGGGCTGAGCGGCACGACCAGCCGGTTCAGTTACGCGCTCAACTCCGACCCGCCGCTTCCCGAGGTCGACATCATCTCGCTGCTCTTCGGTCAGAACGTCGATCTGCAGGACGCCGAGCTGCGGGCGCTGCGCTCGAACGCGGCGCAGCAGTCCGAGGAAGCGCTCCTGCGCGAAGGCATGGCCCGGCTGCTGGTCAGCCCGATTTCGACGCCGGTCGGACGCGCGCTCGGTCAGGCGTTCGGCGTCGACACCGTGCAGATCACCCCGTCGCTCGGCAACGAGACCGACACGCTGACGCCGTCGGCGCGCGTCGTCATCGGCAAGCGCATCTCGAATCGCGCCTACCTGACGTTTGCCCGCGCGCTCGGCGCGAGCGGCAGCGACCGCGATCAGGTCATCGTCCTCGAGTACGACCAGAACGATCGCCTCGGCTGGGTGTTCACGCAGCTTGGCGACAACACGTTCGCGCTCGACTTCCGCGTCCGGCACAGGTTCTGATGCACCTGCCCGGTTCTCGACCCAACTCCAGAATCGTGCGGCTGCTCGCCTTGGGCATAGCGGCGCTGACCGTTCGAGTTCCGCCCGCGTCGGCGCAGTCCGCCGCGAGTCGAGTACGCCGGCCGTCCGATCGAGGATGTGCGGGTGCTCGTCGAGAACAACCCGACGACGGAGTCCGCGCTCGTCGATCTGATCGAAGTGCGGATCGGCGAGCCGCTGTCGCTTGCGGCGGTGCGCGAATCGATCGCCCACATCTACAGCCTCGGTCGCTTCCAGGATGTCCAGGTCGGAGCTGCCCGGGCACCAGGCGGGGGCGTCGCGCTCAGCTTCAACCTCATCCCGTTCCACAGCATTCAGCGGATCGAGTTCACGGGCACGCTGGGGTTGTCCGCCGGGCTGTTGCGGGACACCGTTGTCGAACGCTACGGTGCCTCGCCGGCCATCGGGCGCATCGACTCTGCGGTCCGGACGCTCCAGACGCTGTTCGCCGACCATGGTTATCTGCGCGCGAGAATCGAAGCGTCGACCGAGGTTCAGCATGCGCCGGAACGGGCGCTGCTGACCTTCACGGTCGACGCCGGGCCACGTGCGGTGATTGGGCAAGTCGCGATCGAGCGGGACCCGGTGGTCTCTCGAGAGGCGTTCCTGCGCGAGCTCGGCGCCTCGCCCGGCGAAGTGTTTCTCCGGCCTCGCATCCAGGAACGGCTCGACAACTACGTGAAGCGCCTCAAGGATCGACGATATTACGAAGCCGACGGCTCTCTTCAGGCCGTCGCGTCGGAGGATGGCCGGAGCGTTGATCTGGTGATCGGCATCACGTCTGGCCTGCCGGTGACCGTGCGCTTCGACTTTCAAGGGAGCGTCGCCATCCCGGCGGAACGGCTCAAGGAACTAGCGCCGATCGAGCGTGAGGCTTCGGTCGACGAGGATCTGCTCGAAGACTCCGAGGCGCGGATCGAGACCTTCCTTCGTCAAGAGGGCTATTGGAAGGCCGACGTCACCGTTCGCAGAGAGACCACGGCCGCCACGCTCACGATCGTCTTCACTGTGAATCGCGGCCGTCAGTATCGCGTGGCCGCCCCGACCGAGATCACCGGCGCACAGGCGATTGCGCCGGTCGAAGTGGCGGCGCTCGTCCCCCTCAAGCAGGGCGAGCTCTTCCTCGAGTCCCAGCTCGGCGCCGGCGTGACGGCGATTCTGGGACACTACCGGCAGCGCGGATTCGCGGCCGTCGAGGCCAGGTCGGCTGTCAACGAGACGGATCCGCCGCGGTCCGGCGAGGGTTCGGGGTTGGCCGCTGGACAGGGATTCGTACGAGCCGCGATTGTCATCACCGAAGGATCGCGTTCGATCATCGGGGAGGTCCGGATTGCGGGAACGGCGCTCGTCCCGGCCGATGAGCTCCGCCCGCTGGTCAAGGTCAATGCCGGCGATCCGGTACGTCGAGCCGCGGATCGTCGAGACGCGCGACGCGCTGGTGCTCGAGTACCTCAACCGTGGCTTTGCCTCAGCCGTGGTGAACGTCGCCCTCAGCGCCAGCGCCGATCACACGCGCGTCGATCTCACGTTCACCGTCCAGGAGGGGCCGCAGAGCATCGTCGACCACATCCTCATCGTCGGGAACGCGCACACGAAGCCTGACGTCATCCTCCGGGAGCTGCAGTTCAAGCCGGGCGGACCGCTCGGCCTGCAGGATCAGTTCGAGAGCCGGCGGCGGCTGAGCGCGCTGGGGCTCTTCCGGCGCGTGCAGATCACGCCGCTGACGCACGGCGCAGGCGCCGAGCATGACGTGCTGGTCACCGTCGAGGAAGCGCCGGCGACGTCCATTGGCGATGGCGGCGGTCTGGAGGCGTTCACGACGCTGCGCTCGACCGGGCCGGACGGTCAGGCTGAAGAACAGCTCGAGTTCGCGCCGCGCGGCTTCTTCGACATCGGGCGCCGGAATCTGTTCGGCGCCAACCGTTCGGTGAACCTCTACACGCGGGTCAGCCTCCGGCCCAAGGATGCGCCGACAATCCTGAGGTGGACGGCACCGGCATCGAGCTCAGCGAGTACCGCGTCGTGGGGACGTATCGGCAGCCGCGCTGGTTCGGGGCCAACGACCTCATCGTGAACGGTGTGGTCGAGAAGGGCGTGCGGACGACGTTCAACTTCAGGCGGAAGGGTGTCAACGTCGACGTTGTGCGCCGGCTGACGCCGGCACTCCGGGTCAGCGGACGGTATTCCCTGAGCTCGACGGAGACCTTCGATGAACGGCTGACCGAGGAGGATCAGGCGACGATCGACCGGCTGTTCCCGCAGGTCCGCCTGTCGGGGTTCTCGGGCGCCGTGGCGCGCGACACACGCGACGACCTGCTGGACCCCACGCGGGGCACGTTTCTCAGCGGGGAAGGCAGCCTCGCGGCGAAGGCGCTCGGCGGGCAGGTCGGGTTCGTCAAGACGTACGTCCAGGGCTTTACGTTCCATCGGCTGCCGGGCCGGCGGCCAGTGGTGTTTGCGTCGCGCGCGGCGCTCGGTCTCGCCAATGGATTCCCAAGTGAGGTGCAGCCGACCGATGACGCCGGGAATCCGCTTCCGCTTCCGCCGGTCGTCGTGGACGATCTGCCGGCCAGCGAGCGATTCTTCGCCGGCGGCGACACGACGATTCGCGGCTTCGCCCTCGACAGGGTGGGCGCGCCGAACACGATCAGCCCCGACGGCTACCCGGTCGGCGGCAACGCCGTGCTGCTGCTCAACGGCGAGTTGCGGTTCCCGGTCTGGCGCGACGTCGGTGCCGTCGTCTTCGTCGACGGCGGCAACGTGTTCCGTCGGGTGAACGAGTTCGACATCGGCGAATTGCGCGGCAGCTATGGCTTCGGCCTGCGTTACAAGTCTCCGGTGGGGCCGATTCGCATCGACCTCGGCTTCAAACTGGATCGGCGCGTGATCGCCGGCGTGATGGAGCCGGCGACGGCCCTCCATTTCAGTCTGGGCCAGGCCTTCTGAGCCTCGGGACGTGCTACGAGCCACGGACAACATGGGCCACGGACAACACGGACAACACGGATAGCATGGGCCACGGACAACACGGAAGGAGGCCCAGGCATGGAAGCGCACGCGCCAGGCTCCGCGTGGCGACAGTCGCTGCTGCGCTGTCCCTGTTCCTGACGCCCGCTGCTGGGAAGCCGGGCGCCCAGATCATCGATCGCGTGCTGGCAGTCGTCGTCGGCGAGCCGATCACGCTCTCGGACGTGACCGCGGCCATTCGGCTCGGGTTCGTTGCGGAGGCCGCCGCGAGCGCCGATCGGGAGCAGACCGCGCTCAATGCGCTCATCGTGCGGCAGCTGCAGCTCATCGAAGTCAACCGCTACCTGCCACCCGAACCGTCGGACGTGGAAATCGACGCGCGGCTCGCGCAGGTCCGTGCGCGGTTCGACAGCCAGGCCGCGCTCGAGAATGCCATGAAGGATACGGGCGTGACGCCCGGCCTGCTTCGCGCGCGCGTGCGCGACGACCTGCGCATCGAAACCTATCTCAACCAGCGCTTCGGCGCCTCCTACCAGCCTGGCGAGGAAGAGGTCGTCAGCTACTACCGGTCGCACGAATCGGAGTTCATCAAGAACGGCGTGCTGCGGCCGTACGAGGAGGTGCGCGACGAAGCACGGAGGCGCCTTGTCGACGACCGCGCGGCATCCCTCGTCCGCGACTGGATCGCCGGGCTGCGCCGGCGGACGGAAGTGACGATCCTGCCGAAGTAAGAGTGCCAGGGTCCGCAGGTGCCAGGGTGCGAGAGTGCCCGAGTGCCAGGGTAAGCGGTGGCGGCCAATCTTCGCCCCGCCGCAGCATCTAAATCATGCTGCGCGCCAGCGTAGTGTCCGCGCCTCCGCGGACTTTGGCACCAGGGCACTCTCGCACCCTGGCACTCTATCGCAACCTATATACCCTGAGCTCCGGCCCCGGATGCTCGCCGCTTGGCGTGAACCGCATCACTTCCTGGCTTTGCCCGAACAGGCGCGAATAGGCGTCGTGAAGCTCCGGAAAGTCCTTCGGCCGGCTGAGGGCGTCGCCGTACTTCTGCGAGGAGGCGACGACGTAGTCGATGCCGGCCTTGACGTAGGCGTCGTAGTCGGAGGGGGCTCTGGAGTCCATGACGAGCTGCGGGACGTTCTTGACTTTGTACGCCCTGGAGGACAACTGCAGCGCCTGTGTCTCGATGATGACCGACGAGCCTTTGGGGACGTCCGACATGATCCAGGTGTGCGCCTGTTCGACCGTGCTCGTCCGCGCGATCATCCGGATGAAGCTGATGGATTGCCACGCGGGTGGTACGAGTGCGGCGGCAGTGAGGGCGGCAATCACGGCCGTGCGCGGCGCTCGGGGGATGTCGAATCGGCGGAGAAGGCTCACGCCGGACACCGTCCCGACGGCGGCGAGCACGCAGACGAAGGGCAGGAGCGGCAGCAGGTAGCGTCCAAACACGAGCGTCTGGCTGGACAAAAAGTAGTAGTAGAGCAGCGGAAAGGCGATCGTCACCGTCCAGCGCACGCGCCCCGGACCGCGGACGGCACGGACGGCGCCAAGGCCAAGCCCGCCAAGGAGGAGCAGAAACGCCGGCCAGTCCATGCTGCGCGAGAGGTGCTTGTAGTAGGTGAGCCACGCGGGCTCCGCCAGGCGCTTCGGTGCGTAGGCACCAGCCAGGTGCGCGTAACCGTTGAGGAACGCCGGCAGATCGAGGATCGTGTACGGAGCGGCGACGAGAAACGCGGCGGCGGCTCCGCCGAGAACCGCGAGCGAGGCGACGAGCCTCGACGGCTTGGTCCCCAGCGTCATCCACACCGCGATGAGCGGGACGATGAGGACGAGGCCGCCCGGGTACTTCGTTGCCCCGGCGAGGCCGGCGGCGGCGCCGGCAAACGCGAAGCTGGCCGCGCGTTCCCGTTCGTGCCCGACGAGCGTCAGCAGCAGCGTGAGCGTGACGAAAAACGTGACCGGCACGTCGGTCAGCACGTAGTGCGATTCGCGAACGTGGAGCGGCATGACCGCCATCAAGCCCGCCGCGAGCGCCGCGTGTCGCGCCCCCCATCGCATGCCGACGCGGTAGACCAGCAGAACCGTCAGCGTGCCGAGGATCGCCGTAACAGCGCGTCCCCAGAGGTAGAAGTCCGCCGCGTCGACCTGGTCGAGCGCGGTCCACTCGCCGAGCGTGGCGCCGGCCATGAAGCGGAGCACAGCGACCCCCAGCTGCACGTAGAAGTAGAGCCCGGGGTAGTCGAAGAAATGCGGGTTGAAGTCGCCGGTCCGCATCATCTGGACGACGCGGCCCATGATCTCCGGCTCGTCGACGCCGATGTTGAAGGGGATGCCCGCGCCGAGCGCGACGAAGCGCAGAAGCGCCGCCACTGCGAGGATCAGCGCCAGCGTGAAGACCGACGGGCGCATGTCGCTTGCTTCCCGCCACTCGCGTTCGACCACAGATGCTCTCAGTAGAATGGACGTCGGATAGAATGCCTGCGCCGGAGGGAACCCCGCGGTCGTCGGCGTCGCTCGGGCCCGCGCCTCGGAAGCCTGACGAAAACCTTAGCACACTATGGATCGCCTGCTCGAAGCCACACGCCGAGCCGAGCAGCAGCATTCGCTGATGCCGTTCGCTCCGGCCACCCCGAAGAGGCGGGCACCGACGTCGTGCTTCCTCCGGCGCCGAGCAACGGGCTGCTGACGGCGTTACTGCAGGTCGAGACTCGTGCGCTGCGGATCGTCGACATGGCCCTCGGTAGCTCGCTGCTCTGCCTCGCCTGGAAGGACTGAGAGGTTCGGCGCCCGCGTTCTACCGCGCTCGCGGGCGCGACGCGTCAGCACCCGCAATGCCAGCACATAGGTGATCGCCGAGAGCGCCAGCGCCCCGACGCTTGGTCCGAGCAGAAACGGCCAGAAGAATGCTTCGAGCAACGCGCCGGCGTGTCCCCAGAATGCGGCCCGGTAGAAGGGCACCGACAGGATGCGTTCGAGCCGCTCGCTCAGGTCGATCGTGGAGGATGTGCCGAGGAGCGTCGCCGCGCCCGCGGTCGTGAGGACGTACCACGGCAGCATGATCCACGGCACGTTGGCGCAGAGGCCGATGAGCACGGCGACGCGGCTGAGACGGAAGGCCACGGCTGCGCCGATGCCGACGAGGATCTGCAGGCCGAGGAGCGGCGAAAAGCTGAGGCCGACGCCAATTGCCAGCGCTGCCGCAGTCCGCCGCGGCGCGACGTCGACGGTGGCGAGGTTGTCGAGCGAGCGGCGCAGGGCTCCGAGCATCGGGTCCACTATACCTGTGACGCCAGAACGGCCCAGAAATGGGCGCAAAAGGTGGGGCTTGACGGCGGCGCCGATCGGTGTTATTTTTCTCGCACTGATGTTATAAAAATAACATTCAAGGGATCAGGGATCGGGGATCAGGGGGCTCGGCTTCCATCCGGCAGCTGGCTGATCCCGGCTCACTGATCCCCGATCCCTGAATCCGAGCCAATGACGCAGAAACTGCAGACCACGCTCAGCCGCCGCGAGCGGCAGATCATGGACATCCTCTACCGCCGGGGCCGGGCCACCGGCGTCGAGGTGATGGAAGAGCTGGCGGGGACCCCCAGTTATTCCACGGTTCGTACGCAGCTGCGCGTGCTCGAAAAGAAGGGGCATGTGCGGCATGAGGAGCACGGCCCGAAGTTCATCTATCTGCCGGCGGTGCCGCGGCGCGCGGCGCGCAAGTCGGCGCTGCGTCATCTCGTCGATACGTTCTTCGACGGCTCGGTCGAGAAAGTCGTCGGCGCGCTCCTCGGCGGCGAAGGCGCGCGCGTCTCGCAAGAAGAGCTCGAGCGCATAGCCGAGCAGGTGGCGAAAGCCAGGATCGGCAAGCAGGGAGAATCGAAATGACCTTTCTTCTCGGCAGCACGCTGAAGGTCTCGCTCGTCGTTCTGGCCGGCCTGGGAGCGGCGACCGCGTTGCGCAACCGATCGGCGGCGGCGCGGCACTGGGTCCTCGCCGCGTCGCTGCTGTGCGCGATGGCGATGCCGGCGCTCGAGCTGGTCGTCCCGGCATGGGGCATACGCGTTCCTCGCCTGACGCCTGCCGAACAGACTACGCCGCGCGTGGCGTCACAGCGTGCACCCGTTCCCGAGACGTCAGACGCGGCACCCGTCGAGATTGCCGAGACCGTCGTCGTGCCGTCGGTCGGTGAGCCGCGGGCCGGCCTGTCACGTCTGGTCATGCCAGCCTGGATGGTTGGCGTGGGCCTCAGCCTTTTCATCCTCGCGGTGGGCTTGACGCGACTGACGTGGCTCGCTTCCCGCGCTCGCCCGGTCGCGCCCGGAACCTGGACGCGGCTGGCCGGCGAGATTGGCCGTGACTTCTCGCTGAGCAGGCCCGTGCAGCTGCTCGAAAGCGACCATCCGTCGCTGCTCGTGACGTGGGGACTCTTCACCCCGAGAGTGATTCTTCCGCACACGGCGCGTTCGTGGACCGAGGAGCGCGCCGCGATCGTCCTGCGCCACGAGCTCGCGCACATCCGTCGCGGCGACTGGGTGGTGCAGATCGCGGGCGAGCTCCTGCGGACGGCCTACTGGTTCAACCCGCTCGTCTGGGTCGCGTGCACCCGCCTGCGCCAGGAGAGCGAGCAGGCGTGCGACGACGAAGTCCTGACGAGCGGCGTCGACGGACCTGACTACGCCACCCATCTCGTGGAGCTCGCGCGGCTGCTCAAGGCCGAGTCCGCGCCTCGTCTCCCCGCGCCAGCCATCGCCCGCTCGTCAAGTCTCGAAAGGAGAATCCGCGCCATGTTGGACGCCCGTCTCACACGCACACCCGCCACGCGCCTCGCCCGTTTCATGACGGCCGGAGCGCTGCTGACATTCACGGTCGCGCTTGCGGCCGCGCAGACCGGTCCCGTCACGTTCTCCGGTTCGGTGTTCGACTCGACCGGTGCGCCCGTTCCCGGCGCGACGGTCGTGCTGACCAACACACAGACCAAGGCGAAGTTCGAGGTCACGAGTGGCGATTCGGGGCAGTTCGCGTTCGTGCCGCTGCCGGCGGACACCTACGCATTGACCACGTCGCTTCCCGGATTCAAGAAGGCCGAAGACAGCGTTACCCTCGCAGGCAAGACGGTAAAGCGCAATGTGACGCTCAGCCTCGGGGAGCTGCAGGAGACGATTTCGGTGCGCGCGTCGAATGTGATCCGCCTGGAGAATGGAACCCTGGTCACTCCCGACGGGAAGTCCGTGGAATTCACCGCCCTCGAAATGGAGACGGACCCCAAGGCCAAGGTTCGGCGCGTCGAGGGGACCTTCAAGGGATCGGCTGGCGCCTCGAGTTTTCAGCAAGCTCTCGAGAGTTGCCAGCCGTCGACTACTGGTGGCCGCGTGCGCCCACCCCGCAAACTGAAGGACGTCAAACCGATCTACCCGGTGAACCTGCGCGAGTCGCAGACCGGCGGGAAGGTGCTGCTGAAGGCGACGATCGCCGTCGATGGCACCGTGCGCGACGCGCAGGTCGTCAAGTCGGTTCACCCGGATCTCGACAACGCAGCGATCGAGGCCGTGCGGCAGTGGCTGTTCGACGGCACGCTGCTCAACTGCTCGCCTGTCGAAGTGACGATGAACGTGTCGGTGGATTTCGGGATTCAGTAGAACACGGGCTTTCGCGAAGATCGCGAAGCAACGAAGATCGCGAAGGTCTCTTGCCAGAGTCTCTTCGCGCTCATCGCGAGCTTCGCGGCTTCGCGACGACGCCGAGTCGCGGGTCCGCCGTAGTGTCCGGCTTCAACTGCTCTATGCGAGCAACTCCTTATACATCGCAACCGTCGCCCGTCCCGCCGCCTCCCACGAGAATTCCGCCTCGACGATCTTCCGTCCGGCCTGACCGAAGGCGGCGAGCGTCCTCGGTTCGTCGACGGCTCCGCTGATCGCGGCGGCGAGCGCTGATGGATCCTCCGGTTCGACGAGCCACCCGTTCACTCCGGGCCTGACTTTGTCCGGCAGGCCGCCGGCCCTCGTGGCGACGACGGCGCGGCGGTGGGCCATGGCTTCGAGCGTGACGAGCGAGCTGCCTTCGTAGAGCGTCGGGTGGACGAAGAGCGTTGCCGCCTCGTACCACGCGTGCAGATCCCTGTCCTCGGCGCGTCCGAGCAGTATCGCCGCGCTGCCGAGGCCGGCTTCCCGGATCGCGTCCTCGAGCCGGCCGCGGAACGGTCCATCACCGATCACGACCCAGCGCCATCGCCCCTCGGGCAGCCGTCCGCCGTGCGCCGCGAGTGCACCGAGCGCAGCAGCCAGATGGTGAAGGCCCTTGTTTTCTTCCAGCCGTCCGACGCTCAGCAGCACCACATCGTCGCGCCCGATGCCGGCCGCGAGCCGCACCCTCGCGCCATCGCCGTGCGTGGCGAGCCGATCGAGCCACCGAAGATCGAGCGCGTTGGGGATGACCCGCACGCGTTCTGCAGGCACGAGGAGGTGCTCGCGGACGATTGGTTCGAGAGCGCGGTCGGTCGCGATGATCCGATCGGCCGCCCTGGCGCAGATGAGGACGGCGCGCCGCAGCGGCAGGTATCCGGCGCGCTTGAGCCTGGCCCGGCCCGGGTTCGTGGCGCCGAACTCCTCGAGGCCCTGCGGGTTGAGCACGAGCGGCGCCGTGCTCGACGCGCGCCGCCTGGCATACCCGAGCACGCTCGCGCCGAGCCCATGGACGATGTCGATCCTGCCGTCGCGCACGAGCTCCCACGCGAGTCGTCCCGCGCGCAATCCAAACAGTGGATACGCGGTGCTCCGATCGATCACCGTCGTGCCACGCCTGCCGGCGCCTGGGAACGTCCGGTAAGGGACCGTCCTCAACGTGATCCCGGGATGGATCGCATCGGCGCCGTGGTGCGTCTTCGGCGTGCGCGTGATGAGCGTGGTCTCGACGCCCGCGTCGGCGAGGTAGCGCACGAGATCGTAGACGTGACGCTCCAGCCCGCCAAGGCCGTGCAGCGGGAACACCGATCGGGCGACGACGGCAACGCGGAGCGCGGGTCTCATCTTGGGGACACGGATAGGAATCTTATCAACGGGACGCGCATCGCGGATTTCTTGGGTGATCTCGTTCAACGGGACCGCGGATTTCGCGGGTTTCACGGGGCAACGGGACGCGGATCTCGCGGACTTCGCGGATCTCAGGGGGTCAACGGGACGCGGATCTCGCGGATTTCGCGGGTCTCAAGGCGTGATCTATCCCGAGATCCGCGTCCCGTTATCGTGGATCCTCCGCGAGATCTGCGGTCCCGTTTGCCATGACCTCATCGGTGAAATCCGCGCTTCAGGTCGAAATACAACGATTCGATTCGCTGAACGACTGCCGCGGCGTCGAATGTCCGTTCGGCGCGCCGGGTGGCCGCGTCGCCCAGCTGGCGTCGCAGCGATTCGTCGTCCGCGAGGCGTCGCACATCGTTCGCCAGTGCCTCGGGTGTGGGCGAGAGCAGGCCCGTCTCACCGTGCTTCACGATGTCGGGCGTTCCGCCGGTGTTCATCGCAGCAATCGGTACGCCAAGCGCGCTCGCCTCGAGGAGCACGCGGCTGAGTGATTCGGGGCCGCGGGACGTGAAGATGAGGACCGATGCGTGCGCAAGCCACGCGGTCGTCTGGGACTGTTCGACCCATCCTACGAGCCGGATGTCTCGACCTGACCGTCTGACCTGCGCCTCGATCGTCGCGCGATCCGGGCCGTCTCCAACGATCACGAGCGGCCAGTCGAGTCGCGCGCGTTCGACGATGTCGACCAGGTGCGAGGTGCCCTTGTTGGGCGCGAGCTTGCCCAGATAGAGCGCGTACGGGCCTTGGATGGGCGGCGACGAGGATACGGCTCTTGCGCGCAGACTCGCGACATCGACCGGATTGGGAATGATCTCGAGCCGCGTCGCGGCGATCTCCGGCGCGCGCGCGCGCAGATCGGAGGCGATCGTCGTGCTGACGGCGACGATCGCATCGGCGGCGGCGAGGCCTGTTCGCTTCCGCGCCAGGTTGGCGCGCATGTACGGAATCATCGGGAGGGCGAGCGGCCAGATTAGCCCGCCGCGCGGCCGGATGCACCGCGTCATCATGCCCGCCGAGCACCGGGGGCAGAGCGACGCGCCGGAGCGCGAGTAAATCAGATCGGACCAATAGCACACCGGCCAGTAGTCGCGAACGGTGCAGACGGCGGGCAGGTGATGCCGGTGTGCCGCGTCAATCGATGGGAGACAGGTCAGCACATGCTGCCCGTGCACGAGGTCCACGCGCTCCGAAGTGATGACCTCCGACAGCGCGTCAGCCAGCGCGGGGTACAGTCGTTCGTTCTTGAAGTAATTCCTGACGTACGGCAGCGCCGGCGCGGGGAAGCCGAATTCGAGCACGCGAATCCCGTCGTACTCGCGGTGACGGCGTCCCTGCGGCGTGTCGGGTTTCGGTTGGGCGACGATCACGTCATGCCCGCGCGCGCGCAGGCCTCGCGCGAGCTCGTACGTGCTCCACCCGCTCCCACCGCACACAGGGGGGAACGAATCGGTTGCGAGCAATAGGCGCAGCTTGGCTGTCACGGCTAACAGGAGATCAGGTTCTAGAGTTGCCTGATCGCGTTGTCGAGCGCAACGCAGTGGGCCTTCCAACTGTACTCCCGGACGGCGCGTTCGCGGGCGGCGCGGGCGAGCGGCCGCCGGATCGACGGATCGCTCAACGTCTCGAGCGCCTTGGCGAGAGCGCCGGGGCGCGAAGGGTCATAGAGGAGCCCTTCACGGCCGTCGGCGACGAGTGACGGGATCCGGTCGACCGCCGGGGCGACGACGGGGAGGCCGGCGGCCATGTATTCGAAGATCTTGAACGGAGACCAGTAGAACCCGAGCGACAGCGGGCGGTGCGCGCCGATCTCGAACGGCGCGACGCCGATGTCGGCCGCGGCCAGGCACGCAGGCATCTCCGCGTGCGGCACCGCTCCCGTGATGACCACGCCTGGAAGACCGGCGGCCTCGTCCTGTACGGCAGGCAGCTCAGGCCCGTCGCCGACGAGCACGGCGCCGACGTCCGAGCGGTCCCGTGCGTGGAGCTCGCGCACCGCGCGCACCAGGTTGATGGCGCCGTGCCAGCTTCTGAACGCGCCGGCGAAGACCGCGACGCTCGTCGCCGGCCGTTCGAACGGCGGCGTGCCTGGCGCGTCCGGACGGAACCGGTCTGTGTCGGCACCCCATTCGAGCCGGACGATCTTTCGCGCCGGCGTGTCCCGAGGAAGGATCGCAGCGCTCGGCGTCACGATCAGGTCCGCACGCGCGCAGATGCGCTCGCGCCACCGGCGCATGGGCTCGACGAGGAGCGCGCGATCGATGCGGGCCTTGGCCGACCCTTCGTGATCGATGACGGGCGCGTTGACTTCGAGGACCGTCTTCGCGCCGGCCGCGGCCATCACGCCCTCGCCGCCGAAGTTGTAGTAGCGTTCCATCACGACGGCCGGCCGAAGCGCAGTCACGATGGCCCGGACATCGCCCGTGCGCATCCACCGCAGCTGCTTCGCGCCAAACGGCGGCGACATCGGGATCCAGCGGACGGGGTTGGACGCGGGCCCGGACGGAAACGGCCCGTCGCCAGGCGTCACGAGCACGTGGACCTCGTGGCCGAGCGCCGCGAGGCCTTCGGCCACCGCGGTGACGTGCACCGACCCGCCCGTCGTGCCGGGCACGGTCTGGTCGATGGCGGCGTAGAGAATCCTCACGGCTCAAGGCTCATGGCTCAAGGCTCAAGGAAAGCATACCGATCTCACTAGGGCAGAAAGCTCTTGCCTGAGCCTTGAGCCCTGAGCCTTGAGCCTTCTTCTTCCTTCTCCAGCAATGCGAAGAACGGCCCCGACGTGATGCGGCCGAAGAGCAGCAGGTCGAGCTTCATCGCGAGCGACAGCGCGCGGAGCACGCCGTAGGTCGTCGGGCTTCGGGCGATCTGCGCCTTCGCGGCAGTTCTCGCTTCCCTGATGGCCCGCGCGTCGGTTTCGGCCGCGTGGGCACCCGGGTCGAGGCGGCGCGCGGCGCGCTTGGCCATGGCGTGCTCGGCCATGCGCATCAGGATGTTCTCGACGAACCCGCCGACAATCGGCGTGTAGAACGTGATGCGCGCGATGCGGAAGCCGCAGTCGTGCGCCACGCGTTCGAGGTCGGGGACGTCGGCGAGCGGGTTGAGGTGATCGGACTTCCGCAGCCGCTCCTGGCGCATGTCGATGAGGCCCAGGCGCTCGAGGCCGCGCGCGAGCTTGTTGATCCAGCGCAGGCCGACGGCCACCGGCGCGTTCTTGCGGACGTGGCTGTAGACGAACAGCGACCCGCCGGGTGCGAGCACGCGACTGGCTTCGGCGAGCATCCCGCGCAGCGCGTCAGGCGACAAGTGCTCCAGCACGTCGAGCGACCAGGCCTTGGTGAACGTGCCGTCGGCAAACGGCAGACGCCGCAGATCGCCGAGGAGGAGCGGCACGCCGCGCCGCGCGTCCTCCGAAAAGAAGGGACTGATGTCGATGCCGATCGTCTCGGCGCCGAGGTCGCGGTTCCAGACGAGCGCGCGCCCGCTGCCGCAGCCGAGATCGACGACGAGATCGCCCGGCGCGGGCTGCAGGAACTTCCGCAGCATGTCGTTGCGGATTTTCGAGCCGAGCAGCGGCGGCGAGACCCGCTCGTGCCGCGCGTCGGCATGGAGCGCTTCGTCGAGGTACTTGGTCTGCTCGGCGAACTGGTCGGCGGGACGAAGATCCAGATACTCGCCCGCGGGTGCCCGATAGGCACGTCCGCATGATTGGCACATCAGGCCATCGGCGGTCTCTCTACTGCGAGCGATGGTTCCGCGGCACTCCGGGCAGCGGACGAGCGCAATCAATCGGTCGGAGATCATCGTCTCGACGCGAGTACCTCGGTGAAGAGCGCCTCGAGCCGTTCGGCGCGCCGGTCCCAACTGTACTCCGCGACGGCTGCGAGCGCCGCACCGGCGAGCCGACCGCGCAGTCCGGCGTCGGCGGCGAGCCGCCTGATGCCCGCGGCGAGCGCCTCCGGATCCCCAGGTGTGACGAGGAGTGCCGTGCGCTCGTCGGTCAGCACTTCGCGGATCGCCGGCAGGTTCGACGCGACGATCGGCTTGCCCGCTGCCATGTATTCGAACAACTTGAGCGGCGACGTTGCGTGGGTAGAGATGACCGACGTGGGGTTGGGCAGTGCGAGGACATCCGCCTGCCCGAGCGCATCGGGGACCGCCGATGGCGGCACGAGTCCCGTGAACGTCACGCGGTTCTCGATCCTCAGCCGTGACGCCAAGGCTCGCAGCCGGGCCAGGTCGGGCTCCTGCTCATGGCCGCCGACGATCAGGCATCGCACGTCGGGCACGTGCGCGACGGCGTCGAGCAGCACGTCCACTCCCTTCCATGCGTAGAGGTGGCCGGCGTATGCGACGGTAAAGGGTGCGAGGGTGCCAGGGGGCCAGGTGCCAGGGGGCCTGGTGCCAGGCGGCACGAGCCGCGCGCCGTCGGGCACGACGGCCACTCGTGGCCGCCCGCCGAATCGCGCGTTGTGGGCGGATGCCAGGCCGTTCGTGATGGTGACGTAACCGTCCGCACGCCGCCACACGAACGATTCGCGTCTCGCCAGCCGCGCGTGCTTCGACGCGCTCGGAGGCTGCGCCGTCGATACGAGATGCGGCAGCGCCGCGGCGACCTCCGGCGCGTAGCCGTGGGATTCGTACACGAGCGGTGGACGTGCGGGCAGACGCAGGAGTAGAGAGGCCACGGTCAGATCGCGCGTCATCACGATGTCCGCGCGTCCCGCCCCGATGGCTCGCCCGGCCGCAAAGGCAAGGTATTCGACGCGCCGCACGAGGTGCGGTCCGCTGACGGGTACCCGGTCCACGATCAGGCGCGCGCTTCTCGCCAGGCCGTAGTAATCGAACGGGTCCCGCGCCGGCACGTGCGTGTCCGGCCTGACCACGAGACGCACCTCGTGCCCGCGCCCCGCCAGCGCGTGACACGTCTCCATCGTCTGGATGCCGTTCGCCCGCTCGAGGGGGAACCGGATGTCGGCGAAGTAGAGGATCCTCACGAGGCGGGAGACCACGTCAGTCAAGCTGTTGCAACTATGGAAGCAGATCGAGCGCCCGCGTGAAACGAGGGCCGATGCGAATCGCGCTGAAGTCCCGCCGATCAGTCGTCAAGACTCGATAGACCTGCCGACGTTCGGCCACGGCGGCCACGGTCCCATCGACCAGCCCCAGGTTGAGGTTCTTGAACTTGGCATCGATCTCGAGCGCGCGAACAACATCGGATGGGACCGGCAGTTCGTACTCGTAGCGTGTGCCGGGGTCGAATACCTCGCCGACCAGCTTGCGCATGGCGCCGCGGTTCTCTCGAAGAAAGTAATCGACCTCCGCGAGGACGAGCCCTGGCAGGATGACAGCGCTCGCGGAGGTCAGGACGGTTTCGTACTCCGGAAAGCTCGGTTCTCCGTCGCGTGTGCAGGCGAGCGCCCGGAGCAGCCCGCCGGTGTCGGCAACGATTGGCGGACTCAATCCTCGAGATCCCGAAAGAGCTCCGACTCGTCCCCCAGCTTCGCGTCCGTGGACTCGAACAGTCTCGTCGAAGGCGGACGTCGTCCCTTGTAGTACCGCGAAGCCACGACCCGCAGGCCCTTGCGCACGAGATCAGAGGCACTGTGTCCCGCCGCTCGGGCCCGTTTCAGTGCCCGCACGTCTTCCTCGTCGAGCCGAATCGTCGTGGAAATCAGTCGTGCCATACACTCACCATACAGCAACCACAGGCGGAAGGCAATCGCCCGGCGGGGTGGCCACGGAATAGGCCCGATGCGTCCAACGGTCAGCAGAGGCTGCGCACGACTCTGCTCGCTAGAGGTCTTGACCCTCAGAACTTGTACCGTTTGAGTCAAGTTTCTTGGTCAAGACCGTCCGCGCGTCAGCGCGGCGTTGTCAATAATGCTACCTAGCGAGGCGGAGCCTCGATGGTCTGAGGCGCAGCCTCGCTATTCTCCTTCTGCCGATAGAAGGAATTGCGGTCGAGGAAATACCGGTGCGCCAGAGTCGGGATCCGCTGCGGCAGCGTGACGAACGCATCGTACGCGTTCTTCCTCAGTTCGAGGCGCTGTCGATTCATCAGCCCGGTGCCGAACTCTGCGATGAGCGCCACGTTCCACCACACGGTGACGCCGAGCGCCACGCCGAGTGCCGTCCGCCAGGCGCCCCGCGGCACGGCGGCAATCAGCCCGGCCAGCCCAATCGTCAGCAGGATCGTCAGCGCGACGAACCGGCGCTGGCCGAAGGCGCCAGCGACTGTCCACGACTCGACGCTGCCGCTGACGTAGATCTGGAGCGCGACCATCAGGAGCGCGCACCAGCCGATGCGTCGGACCTGCGCCGGGCCGCGCACGGCGAGCACGACGAGTCCGGCGATCGCCAGCGCCGCGAGTGGCGTCCACAGGAAGAAGCCGTGCTCGGGCGAGAGCAATACCTCGAACGCATGTGGCGCCTGCCAGTTCATCTTCCGCGTCACGAGCGTCGACGGTCCGAAGTGCCCGTTGAGCGCCTTGTAGGCGAGCAGTTGCGGAAGCAGCCCGACAGCAAAGGCGAAGACAGCCAGCTGCGGCGACCGGAATTGCCCTGGCCAGTCTGGTCGTGCCGGACTGTCGTTCATTGATCCCGGGTGCCGTATCGGCAGCGCCTGCGGCCGCAGCCGAGCGCGACAGCGCGACGCGCTGCCGCGAGCGGGGGTGGGGCCCCGCGACCCTTCGACAAGCTCAGGGTCGCCCTGAGCAGCGTCGAGGGCGAGCTCTGATAATGCTGACAGAGTCGTCCACAAGCGTCCAGAAAATCCACCGCCGGCCCCAGCGCCAGGAACACATCCTGCTCCCGCACCATGGCCATCAGCGCACCGGAGAGTCCGAGCGCGATGGCGCCGCCGCACGCTCCAGCGTTCCCGCACGTGCAGCCAGATCGTGACGAAGAGCGCGACGGCGAACGCCGAGCACGCGTGCGAGTAGGGCGGCGACACGTACATGTAGAAGAGCAGCGGCGTGCCCAGCCAGATGACGATGCCGGCGAGGAGGCCCGGACCGGCGATTCGTCGCGCTGCGGCGATCGAGAGGAGGATGGCGACGAAACCGTAGAAGGCCGAGCCGTAGGCGACGGCCGCCACGTAGGGGCGCGAGAACCCGTCGGCGGGCCCGCCCGCGACTCGCGTCAGCAGGTCAGCGGCCGCGTAGAACGGGCTCCACAGGAGCGCGCTGCCGATGGTCGCGAAGCTGGGCCGCCGCCCGGCATCCGTGTACTGCTCGAGGAACGTCGCGTGGAAGCCTTCGCCGCGGCCGATGTTCAGGCCGAAGAAGTACTGATACTCGTTCTCGAACGACACGTCGTGGTCGAACCAGAGCGAGCGCAGGTAGGAGAAGTACTGAATCTCGTCCGACGCGTAAATCCGCGGCGTGACGGCCGGCAGCGAGAGCACGAACGCGGAGACGAGCACGAGCAGCTCGCGTCTCGACAGCGTCAGCGCGCGTGAAATGGTATCGAGCAAATGATCTCGCGCTCTCGGGTGAGGACCCCGCTCTCGCTACTGCAGCGCCATGAACTTGACGAGCTGCGCCAGGTTGAAGCCCGCATGGCTGACCATCGGCGCGATGATGCTGCGCCGGTCGAGGTAGATCGTACCCCAGATGGCGCCGAGCGTTCCGACCGTCAGCGTGGCGTCCCATCCCTGGTCGACGTGTCCCAGCCCGAAGATCGCGCTGTGCACGATGACGCCGATGACGCCGCCGCCGAGATACTGCCGGAACCGGTGCAGGATGAAGCCGCGCTGAATCTCCTCGCGGACGCCGCCGGCGATCATCACCACGATCCCGAAGATCGCCGCGTCCCGGGGATTCTGCATCAGATCCTGCATCGGGTTGCGCTGCACGTTGTGCAGCTGCGGCGCGACCGTGATGAGGACCGCCAGCACCACGAGCGCCAGCATGAAGACGAGCGGCAGGAGCGTCAGGCCCGCCACGACTTCCTGCCACACCGGCCGCTGTCCGAGCAGCACGTCCCGCGCGCGCTCACCGTGCGCCCGCAGGAACAGCAAACACGAGCCCGACGACGAGCGCACTGTCGAGCAACGAGAGCGTGGCGACGAAGAGCGGCGACCACGTGCCGTCCGCCGTCTGGAGACGCATGCCGAAGCCGCTCATGACGGCCAGGATGACGATCTGGGTCGGAAATCCCGAGCAGAGGATGACCTCCGCCAGCGCCCCGAAGCGTTCCCCGAGCAGATCCGGGGTGGAGCCTCGACCGGCATCGACATCGGCTCGAGCATGACCTTTGACTGTACAGAGGGAAGCGGGCGAACCGGAAAAACTGACACAAAACGGACAATGTAAATCTTACCCAAGGATGGTACACTCCTCTCTGTACACATGGATAAAGCAATGACGATCGAAGAAACCACGACCACGACCGAGAACCCTGGCGAACGGGTGCTCATCGTCGAGGACGACCCGGCCACGAGGACCGGGCTGGCGGAGCTCGTCCAGGCCTGGGGCTTCCAGACCGACGAGGCGTCCGATGGTGAGGAAGGCT
Organism: uncultured Acidobacteriota bacterium; assembly: GCA_963776315.1. GTDB lineage: Bacteria > Acidobacteriota > Vicinamibacteria > Vicinamibacterales > 2-12-FULL-66-21 > DATBJJ01. The sequence continues at coordinate 160,623 of CAVZMJ010000008.1, read as the reverse complement.
TCCGCAAGGTCACCAGTTTCCGTCCGGCCATCATCGTGAGCGACCTCGTGATGCCGCGGATGGGCGGGCACGACCTGCTCCGCACGCTGAAGGATCAGCTGTCGGACATCACGTTCATCCTGCTCACCGCGCAGGGCACGATCGAGAGCGCGGTCGATGCGATCAAGGACGGCGCCTACGACTATCTGAGCAAGCCCGTCGATCCGCAGCGGCTGCGGATTCTGCTGAACAAGGCGGTCGAGCGGCAGGAGACGCTGCGCGAGGTCAAGCTGCTGCGGCGCCAGCTGCGCGAGCAGGGCAGCTTCGGCCGCATCGTCGGCAACAGCCCCGGGATTCGCTCGCTCTATCGCGTGATCGAGCAGGCGGCGCCGACGTCGGCGTCGGTGCTCGTGTGGGGCGAGTCGGGGACCGGCAAGGAGCTCGTGGCGCAGACCGTCCACGAGCTGAGCCCGCGCGCCTCGTTCCCGTTTGTCGCCATCAACTGCGCCGCGATTCCCGAGACGCTGCTCGAGAGCGAGATCTTCGGGCACGAGAAGGGCGCGTTCACCGGCGCGCACGATCGCCGGACCGGCGTCTTCGAGCTGGCGCATCGCGGCACGCTCTTCCTCGACGAGATCGCCGAGATGGTGCCGGGGACGCAGGTGAAGCTGCTGCGCGTGCTGCAGGAGCAGAAGTTCCGGCGCCTCGGCGGCCGCCAGGAGCAGACCGTCGACGTCCGCGTGATTGCGGCGACCAACCGCGATCCCGTCGGAAGCGGTCCGCGACGGCCGGCTGCGCGAGGACCTCTACTACCGGCTGAACGTGTTCACGATCGAGCTGCCGCCGCTGCGCGATCGGCGCGCCGACATCCCGCTCCTCGTGCAGACGTTCCTCAACGAGTTCAACACGCGCAACAACAAGGCCGTGCGCGCGGTCGACCAGGAGGCGATGTACCTGCTCGAGCGCTACCCCTGGCCGGGGAACATCCGCGAGCTGCGAAACGTCATCGAGCGCGCGACGATTCTCGCCGAGGGCGACTTCATCGAGGCCAAGCACCTGCCGCCGCCGGTGGTCACCCGCAGCGAGCAGACGCTGCCGACGGTCACGCTCTCGCCCGGCACGACCGTCGACGAGGCCGAGCGCCGGCTGATCGTCCTGACGCTCGAGCACACGCGCAACAACAAGACGCGCGCCGCCGAGATCCTGGGCATCAGCCTGAAGACCCTGCACAACAAGCTGAATCGGATGAAGCAGGAGACGAGGGGATAGAGTCAGGCTCAAGGCTCAAGGCTCATGGCTCAAGGAAAGGCTCGATGCCCTTGCTTGCTCGCCCCTGAGCCCTGAGCCCTGAGCCTCGCAGAGACTGCGTTATTGAGCATCAAAGCCAAGCAGGTCGCCGGCGTCACCGCGCTCGTGGTGTTGGTCGTGGCCGGGATGATCGCGGTGCAGATTGCATCGCTGACCCGGCTGCGCATCGACGAGACGGAGTCGCGCGCGAAGACGCTCAAGGAGTCGATGCTCCACCGGGCGGCCGTCGTGGTGCGCGAAGCGGGCGCGGAAGAATCCCTACGTGGCGATCCGCAACGACGGCGGCATGCGGTCGATCCTCGAATCGGCGGTCACCAACCAGCCGGAAACCAACACCATCCTCTACGCGGCGATCGTCGACACCAAGGGCATCGCGGTCGCCCACAGCACGCCGACGCTCGAAGGCCAGCCGACGCCGCCGCTCGAAGACCTGACCAACATCGTCGATGCGTCGGCGCTGCAGCAGCTCTGGTTCGTGAACGAGGAGCGCCGCTACGAGCTGCGCGAGCAGATCCTGACCGGCGACACCGACTTCGGCGCGATTCGCATCGGCGTGTCGACGCTGTTCGTGCGCTCGGAGATCATCGAGGCGCTCAAGAGACGTCGGCTACACGGCGCTCATCGCGCTGGCCATCTCGACGATGGTCGCGACGCTCCTGGCGCAGTGGATGCTGCGGCCGATTCACGTCATCCAGAGCGGGCTGACGCGCCTCGGCCGCGGCGAGCTCGACGTCCGGCTCGACCTGCCCGGGCAGGAGTTCGCCGACCTCGGCAGCTCCTTCGAGGCGGTCAGCGCCCAGCTGTCGGCCGTCCGCAACAACGCGCTCCCGGCGACCTCGACCTCGACCGAGTTCGAGTCGGTCATGGAGAACCTCGAGGACGCGGTGGCGCTCTTCTCGCCCGAAGGCGAGCTGATGTTCAGCAACGCCGCCATGCGTGCGTCTCCTGCCGGGACTGACGCAGCAGGCGGGTTCGGTCAAGCCGTCGCTCTCGCTCCTCGCCGCCAACGACCCGATCCGGCAGCTGGTCGAGCGTGCGCTCGCCGGCCGCAAGTCGGCCGGTCCGGTGGCCGTGCCGCTCGGGCGCGACCGAAGCCGACCAGGAAGCCCCCGAACACCTCCTCCTGTGCCACGCGATTGACGATGCGAAGGGGCGGTTCATCGGCGCGATGGTCGTGGCGCGGAACCTGGTGTACCTGAACCAGGTCCACACGACGCTGAACTACTCGCGCAAGCTCGCCGCGCTCGGGCGGCTGATGGCGGGCGTGGCGCACGAGGTCAAGAACCCGCTCAACGCCATGACCATTCACCTCGAGCTGCTGAAGCAGAAGCTCGGCGCGATGCGCGAGCCGATTACCGTGCCCGCCGGGCCGTCGGGCGGATCGAAGACGCTCGACCTGACCAAGCACGTCAACGTCATCGGCGACGAGATCAAGCGGCTCGACCAGGTCGTGGTCGGGTTCCTGAAGTTCGCGCGGCCCGACGAGCTGAAGCTGCAGCCGGTGCACCTGTCGTCGCTCGTGAGCGAGGTGCTGTCGATGACGGCGCCCGGAGGCCGAGCGCCGCGGCATCGTGCTCAAGACGGAATGTCCGCCGAGCGTGCCCGAGATCAACGGCGACCCCGGGATGCTGCAGCAGGCGCTGCTCAACCTGACGATCAACGCCTGCCACGCGATGCCCGATGGCGGCACGCTCAAGATCATCTGCCGCGCGGCGCCGCGGCGGCGGGTCGAAATCTCGATCGAGGACACCGGCGTCGGTATTCCGCCGGAGAACCTCAGCCGCATCTTCGACCTCTACTTCACGACGAAAGAAAAGGGCAGCGGCATCGGTCTGTCGATGGTGTTCCGCATCGTCCAGCTGCACGACGGGGAAGTCGAAGTGCAGTCGACCCCCGGGCGCGGCACGCGGTTCAGGCTGCTGTTTCAACAGGCGTAGCGTGGATGTACATTCGAACCATGGAAAGGAGCGGGCGGTGACGAGTCGAATCGATACCTTGGCCGTGCTCCTGGTGATGGCCTTGGCGCCGCCGGCTGCGTGACCAGCCGGGCGCAGATTCCCGAGCAGCCGCCGACGCTCGTCGTGCCGCCGGTGCCGCCGCGCGCGATCGAGCCGCCGGTCATCGTCGAGCCGCCGGTCGAGCCGCCGCCGGTCGAGCCGGCGCCGGCGCCGGCTGACCACCAGCAAGCCCGCCACGGCGCCCGGCGGCCGACAAGCCCGATCCGAAGCAGGAGCCACCGCCCGACTCGGGGGCGACCGTGCCCACGCCGCCGCCGGTCGCGCCGCTGCGGTCGGCGACCACGCCGAGCGGTCCGGAAGCCGACGCGGCAGATCCGCGAGATCCTCGACACCACGCAGAAGATGCTCGACAAGGTCGAGACCAGGAGTCACCGCTGAGCGACGATCGGAAGGCCAACTTCGAGTCGGCCAAGACCTTCATGCGCGCAGGCCGAAGAGGCTCTGAAAAAGGAAGAGCTGACGCAGGCGCGGCTCGTTTGCCGAGCGGGCGCAGAATATCGCCAAGCAGCTGCAGTCGGGCCGCTAGCCCGTTGCTCAGCCGTTACACGCCGACAAAATAGGTCATTCAGAAAAACCCCGCGCCTTTGGCCCGATTGTCCATATCTTGCGCCTGTGCCCAAAAAAGAGCACAATATGTGGTAGATCTGGCCTTGACAACGACGTAAACAGGGGCCATTATCGTCCCCGCCTTCGCGCGAGTGAATCATGCGCGCATCGGCGAGGCCACGAGATCCGCGGGGCTTCCCAGCCCTCGCACTGTCGGGAAAACGGGGTAGCAAGCGTGAGACTTGGATCGAGGATTGGGCCGCTGTCAGGCCTGTCGAACCGTGTCTTCAGGCGAGCTGCGGTTGGTCCGACGAGTCGCGTGCGCGCTTCCAGCGAAAATTTGTAAGTCTTCGGAGTCAGTCGACCAGTGGGGCTGGTCGGCGGGCTCGGCGTTTTCGGAGGGGTAATATGCAGAGAGGCGCTGCTCCGCAGGTGGAGACCACCAGGGGAGAGACGACCACACGCCCAGCGACATCCGCACCCGCGGCCGGTCTGGACTTTGTCAGGTATTTCAGCCATGAAGGGATCGATCCGTTCGACGAGGTGGAGTGGGACGTCCGGTCGGCCGTCATCGGCAACGAGAAGGGCCAGGTGGTCTTCGAGCAGCGCGACGTCGAGATGCCTCGCTTCTGGTCGCAGCAGGCCACCAACATCGTCGTCTCGAAGTATTTCCGCGGACAGATGGAGACGCCGGAGCGTGAGCGCAGCGTCAAGCAGCTCATCGGCCGCGTCGTCGACACGATTACGGAGTGGGCGCGCAAGCAGAGCTACTTCGCGAGCGAAGACGACCTGCAGGCGTTCAGCGACGATCTGAAGCACCTCCTCGTCTATCAGAAGGCCGCGTTCAACAGCCCCGTGTGGTTCAACGTCGGGTTCGAGAAAGCCCCCCAGTGCTCGGCGTGCTTCATCAACGCCGTGCAGGACACGATGGAGTCGATCCTCGGCCTGGCCAAGACCGAGGGCATGCTCTTCAAGTACGGATCCGGCACCGGTTCGAACCTGTCGAACATCCGGTCGTCGCGCGAGCTGCTCGCCGGCGGCGGGACGGCGTCGGGCCCCGTGTCCTTCATGAAGGGCTTCGACGCGTTCGCCGGCGTCATCAAGTCGGGCGGCAAGACGCGCCGCGCGGCGAAGATGGTCATCCTCAACGCCGATCATCCCGATATCCCGGACTTCATCAACTGCAAGGTCGAGGAAGAGAAGAAGGCCTGGGCGCTCATCGACGCCGGCTACGACGGATCGTTCACCGGTCCGGCCTACTCGTCGGTCTTCTTCCAGAACTCGAACAACAGCGTGCGCGTGACCGACGAGTTCATGCGCGCGGTGATGGACGACGGGGAGTGGCACACGCGGGCGGTGCTGACCGGCGAGGTGATGGACACCTACAAGGCCCGGGACCTGATGCGGCAGATCGCCGAAGCGACGCACATCTGCGGCGACCCCGGCATGCAGTTCGACACCACGGTCAACGACTGGCACACGTGCCCGAACACGGCGCGCATCAACGCCAGCAACCCGTGCTCGGAGTACATGTTCCTCGATGACTCGGCGTGCAACCTGGCGTCGATCAACCTGATGAAGTTCGTCGGCGCCGAAGGCTCGGAGAACGCCGGCGAGTTCGACCACGCGGCGTTCGACGCCGCCTGCCGGACGCTCATCACGGCGCAGGAAATCCTCGTCGACAACTCGAGCTACCCGACGCCGGCGATCGAGAAGAACAGCCACGCGTATCGGCCGCTCGGTCTCGGGCTACGCCAACCTGGGCGCGCTCCTGATGTCGCGCGGCCTGCCCTACGACAGCGATGCCGGCCGCGACTACTCGGCGGCGATCACGGCGCTGATGCACGGCGCGGCGTACGCGCAGTCGGCCAAGATCGCGCGCGATCACGGCGGGCCGTTCGCCGGCTACGAGAAGAACCGCGAGCCGTTCCTGCGCGTCATGCGCAAGCACCGCGCCGCGCTCAAGGACATCGATCGCAGCCACCTGCCGAAGCACCTGTTCGAGGCCGCCAAGGCGGTGTGGGACGAGGTCATCGAGCTCGGCGAGCAGTACGGCTTCCGCAACGCGCAGGCGACCGTGCTCGCGCCGACCGGGACGATCGGCTTCATGATGGACTGCGACACGACCGGCGTCGAGCCGGACATCGCGCTCGTCAAGTACAAGAAGCTCGTCGGCGGCGGGTTGATGAAGATCGTCAACCAGACCGTGCCGATGGCGTTGACCAAGCTGGGCTACAGCGCGCAGCAGGTCAAGGAGATCATCGAGTACATCGACGAGAACGAGACCATCGAGGGCGCGCCGCACGTCAAGGAGCACCACCTGGCGGTGTTCGACTGCGCCTTCAAGCCGGCGCGCGGCGTGCGGTCGATCCACTACATGGGCCACATCAAGATGGTGGGCGCCACGCAGCCGTTCCTCTCGGGCGCGATCTCGAAGACCGTCAACGTGCCGAAGGACGCGACGGTCGAGGAGATCCAGCAGGCGTACATCGACTCGTGGCGGCTCGGCACCAAGGCCGTGTCGATCTATCGCGACGGCAGCAAGCGCACGCAGCCGCTCAACACGTCGCGGGACAAGGAGAAGGCCGCCGCGGCCCCGGTCGTGGCGGGTCCCGCCCGTCGCCGGCTCCCCGACGAACGGATGTCGCTGACCCACAAGTTCGACATCGCCGGCCACGAGGGCTACATCACCGTCGGCCTCTACGAGGACGGCCAGCCGGGCGAGCTCTTCCTCGTCATGGCGAAGGAAGGGTCGACCATCTCCGGGTTCGCGGACGCGTTCGCGCAGGCGATTTCCTACGCCCTGCAGTACGGCGTGCCGCTCCAGGATCTGGTCGACAAGTTCTCCCACGTCCGCTTCGAGCCGTCGGGGATGACCAAGAACCCCGACGTGCGCTTCGCCAAGTCGATCGTCGACTACATCTTCCGGTGGATGGCGACGAAGTTCCTGTCGGCCGACGCGCAGTTCCGCGTCGGTGTCAACAACCGCGAAGAGGTCGTCACGACGCCGGAGCAGCTGCCGCTCGACGTGGCCGCTGCCGCCGGGGCGTCAGCGACGGCCGTCATCGCCTCGCCGAAGACGTCGTCGTTTGCGGCGATGCAGAACCAGGAAGACGCGCCGCCGTGCTCGACGTGCGGGTCGATCATGGTGCGCAGCGGCTCGTGCTACAAGTGCTCGAACTGCGGCACGACGAGCGGGTGTGCGTGACAGTCGACAGTCGGCAGTCGTGAGTCGGGAGTCGCAGTCGACAGTCTGAGTCGTCAGTCCGAGTCGACGAGTCGCAGTCGACAGTCAGTCGTAGTGTCCGGCTTCAGCCGGACCACAGGGGGCCGGCGCAAGCCGGCCCTTGGTGTTTGTGCTGCCGTCAAGGAGCGTCCACATGAAGCTCGTGACACTCGCCGTCCTCGCTCTCGCGGGCCTCTCACCCGCGGCCGCATCACGCTCAGTCCTGGACCGTCCCCACGCCAGCCGAGCGCTGTCCGTCGAAGTGGGGCGCCGGCGACACGCGCGGGTCGGCGAATCACATGAAGCCGGAGTCGGTGCTCAAGGCCGTGCGGCTGATCAAGACCGGCGAGGTCATCGAGATCGGGCAGGTGCTGAGCGCGGCCATGCCGTTCTTCGGCACGCGGCGCTTCGACGTCCACACCAAGCGCACGTTCATGAACGACGGGTCCAACCGCCGCGGCAGCAACGAGGAGCTGGTCGTCGGCGAGATGGGGCAGGTCGGCACGCAGTTCGACGGGTTCACGCACCAGACCCACGAGGACAGCCTCTACAACTGCATCAAGCTCGACGACATCGCGACGCGCAGCGGCTTCACCAAGATGGGCATCGAGAAGGTCGGCTCGCTCATCACGCGCGGCGTGCTCATCGACGTCGCGGCGTTCAAGGGCGTCGAGATGCTGCCCGACACCTACGAGATCACGCCAGCCGACCTGCAGCAGGCGCTCGAGCGCCAGAAGCTCACGCTCCAGCCTGGCGACGCGGTCCTCATCCACACCGGCTGGAGCAGGCTGTGGGCGAAGGACAACGCTCGCTACGTGAAGACGCTGTCCGGGCATCGGCATCGCGGCCGCGACCTGGCTCGCCAAGCAGGATCCGATGCTCGTCGGCGCCGACAACTGGCCGGTCGAAGTCGGGCCAAACCCGGACCCGCAGCTGTCGCTCCCCGTCCACCAGTTCATGCTGGTCGTCAGCGGCATCCACCTCCTCGAGAACCTGAAGCTCGACGAGCTGGCCGCCAAGCGCGCCTACGAGTTCGCGTTCGTCGTCCAGCCGCTGAAGATGCAGGGGTTCACGGGGTCGACTGTGGCGCCGATCGCCATTCGGTGACGGCATCCCGCGTTCGGCGTTCGGCGCCCGCCAAGAGTGCGTTCCTGACCTGCGGCGATCCCGCTCGCCTGCAGAGACTCGCCGCCAGTCTGACCGCTCACGACATCGAGCGCAGTGCTGAGAAGTGGCTGCGGCCTGATCGGCCTTGGTCCGGCCTGCTGGCATCTGCGCGAGCGTCCGTGGTGGCAGGAATGGCGATCCACGCAGCCGGTCCATCGCGCAGAAATTGCGACGTTGGGTACCAGGCGCTCGATTCCGGCCGGATTCCTCGATCGGTCGTTGGCACGGCGCCCGCTCTCCGATCTGGCGTGGCGGCGCCCTCGTCGACGACCTACGAACCGCGGTTCCCCGCGGAGACTGCGCTCTACCAGATCGTGCGCGATCACTTCGAGACCTTTCGCGCGCAGGCCGCCAGCCTGCGCGACGGAGAAGGCCTGCCTCGGTTCGTCGAGCAGGAGTTCCGGGACTTTCTGCGGTGTGGCTGGCTCGCCGGCGGGTTCGCGCGGTTTCGCTGCGGCGACTGCGGCCTCGACCGGCTGGTCCCGTTTTCGTGCAAAGGGCGGGCGATCTGTCCGAGTTGCGGCGGCCGCCGGATGGCCGAGCGCGCCGCCCACCTGCTCGATCACGTGTTCCCCGACGTGCCCGTGCGGCAGTGGGTGCTGAGCCTGCCGTACCGCCTGCGGTACCAGCTGGCGTGGAACCACGACCTGTGCCGCGCGGTCGTCGCCGTGTTCCTCCGCGCCGTGCTCGGCTGCCTGCGCGCCCGCGCGCGCGACGGGGGCGTCGCGGATGGTCGTGGCGGCGCGGTGGCTGTGATCCAGCGGTTCGGCGGGGCGCTCAATCTCAACGTCCACGTCCACGCGCTCGTGTTGGACGGCGTCTTCGCGAGGACGCCGCCGGTGCGCTCGAGCTTTCATCCCAGCCGTCGCCTCACGGCCCTGGACGTCGAGGAGGTGCTGGCCACCGTGGAGCCGCGAATCAGGCGCCTGCTCGATCGCCGCGGACTCGGGGAGGGCGACGACGAGGGCTCCGCGTCGGACGCGTGGGCGGACGACGCACCGGTGCTGGCCGGGCTGGCGGCGGCGTCCGTGCAGGGGACCGTGGCGCTGGGGCCTCATCGCGGCGCGCGCCTTCGTCGTCTGGGCGACCGCGCCGAGGCGGTCGAGGCGCCCGCCGCCGGCGGCTGTCACGCGCGGGCGAACGGCTTCGATCTGCATGCGGGCCTCGTCGTGCCGGCCGGGCAGCGGGAGCGGCTCGAGCGCGTGTGCCGCTACGCCCTGCGTCCGCCGGTGGCGCAGGAGCGGCTCCACCTGACCGACGACGGGCAGGTGCGGCTGCAGCTCCGGCAGCCGTGGCGCGATGGGACGACGGACGTCGTGTTCGACCCCGTCGAGTTTCTGGGGCGGCTGGCGGTGCTCGTGCCGCGGCCGCGCATCAACCTGATTCTGTACCACGGCGTGCTGGGGCCCCGGGCGGCGTGGCGGGCTGAGGTGGTTCGGCGCCAGACGTCCGGGGAGGGCGGCGATGCCGGGGTGACGGAGTCGGCCACCGAGCAGGCTCGTGAGGCTGACCCCGCGGAGACGGCGCGGCGTCAAGCCCGCGGCCAGTGCTGGGCGTCGCTGATGGCACGCACGTTTGGGTTTGACGTGCTGGCGTGTCCCCGGTGTGGCGGCCGTCTGCGCCTGATCGCGCTCATCGAGGAGGCGGCCGTGATCGACCGGATCCTCCGGCATCTCGGTCGTGCCGACCGAGATCCCCGCGCCGCGTCCCGCCCGCGCGCCGCCGCTCCGCGCTGGGACCTCCCGACCGGCCGGTTGGGACGACGACGCCTCGGTGTTCGACCCCTGTTCTTGAGCGACGACCGCACGTTGGTGCGCCGGAGGTGTGCGCCCGGGCGCGCCGCCGCACGCCGAACGAGGCCCTCGCGAAGCCGCCGCGCCTGACACGCCGTCGGCTGGCGTCATGATCGGCGCGTGATGGGCGGCGCTCATCTGCGCTGTGTCAGGGGGGCCTGGGTCTGATAACGGGGGTTCCGTTATCCTCGACAGCCCTCTAATGCTTCCTATCGTCTCGCGTTCGTCGTCCAACCGCTGAAGATGCAGGGGTTCACGGGGTCGACCGTGGCGCCCATTGCGATCAGGTAAAAACGGGCGGGGACACTCAACCGTGACTGTCCCGTTTGAGTGTCCCCGCCTGCTCCTGACAGGCGTGCCGTCGGTCACCGAACGATGCGAAACCCGGTTGGCGCTCGCGGCGGCACGCTGGAGACCATCGGCCCGATGTACGACGTCGCCGCGACCACGTTGTCGTACCATTTCCTCGCCACGGCCAGATTGTTGCCGAAGACGTGGAGATCGAGCGTGAAGCGATCGATCCTGAGCGCCGTTGTCTCGCGCAGGCGCAGGTTGGGAAAGTCGGCGACAAGCTGGCCGTCGAGCCAGAAGGCAATGCGGCCGTCACGCTGGCCAGGCGTGTTGGCCTTCACCATCATCTCGTAGCTGTACCACCGGCCGAGCACGGGCGTGATATCCGGACGTGAAACGAACTCCGGCCCGAAATTGAAGGGCACACTCGAAAACGGCAGGACCATGCCGGTGGGAAAGAAGTGGTCGCCCCAGATGTCGCGCTGCTCTGGATGGTAGACGTAGGCGTTGAGCCTGCCAGGGTTCGCCGTCGCCGTGTCGCCACGCCAGGCTTCGTAGCTGACGAGAAACTTGTTGAAACCGTCGGCGCGAACACCCGGGCAGCAATAGTGAGCCGAGATGATGCTGCCGTTGTGGCTGGATCCCACCACGTTGAACCCCGCGTCGAACCTGGCGTAGTAGCGCAGGAACAGGACGTCCCGCTCGGGGCTCACCACCTTCGCGACCGTGTTGGACACTTCGCTGCTCGTCTGAGGCACGGTGAATTCAAGCGACTTGCCACCGGCAAAGACACTGCTCGCCTCGTTCGCGATGCGAGTGTTGGCGGTGTGGTACGCCTCACTCCACTTGCTGGTCAGGCCCGCTGTGCCGCTGTAGGATTCGAAGTCATCAGCAAAGACGACCGCTGGGTCTGACGAGATCCCCGCATCAAGGGGATATCGCATCGCGATTCCGCTGTTGCCGTCGGGGAGCGGAGCGGCGCCAGGCACCGCGACAAGGACGAGCCCGACGATGACGCACAATGGGAGGACACAGCGGCTGACCATATCTTCTCCATTACTCGCTTTTTGTCCGCCCCGTCTGACACACCCGGAAGAATGACTCAACCTGGCGCGACCAAAAGTGCGACCTGACGTTACAGATCCGTTGACTGCGGGAAGCTGTTTCGAGAAAACTCAAGACGCCTGAACCGACGGAGCCCAAGTCACTTGTGAGGGGCAATTGTCGTGCCGACAGCTGGTCCCGCTCCGAAGCAGGCCGGGCTGGCTCAGCCGCCAGGTGTCTGACGTGACGTCGCAAGACACAAACGACATGACTGAAGAAGAGGCTCTGGTCCGCGCGTTCGTCTTGAAGCCGATTGCAGGCTCCAATGGACTGAGCACTGCAAGGCTCGAGCTCGGTAGGTGATGGAACCGTCCCGTCGTACCCCGCTGCTTCGTTTGCTCTCGATCGCGTTCGCGGCGCTGCCACTCGCGTTCGGGCTGGTGCGCGCCGTCAGTACGGGTAACGATCTGCGCTATGTGTGGGTGGCGCTCGCGTCGCTGCTCGGCGCCGCGGCCATCATGGCGGTAGCCCGATCGAGCAGAGGCGGACCACTCGTTGCTGTCGCGATGTCCGCGGCGGTGTTCGTGACATCGACGTTTCTCGCCATGTTGGCGGCACTGCTGCTCGGCACGCGCATGGCCCTCGGGATGCTGGTCGTGGCGGCCTCATTCGGTTTGTGTTGCGCCGCGAGTTGTCTGCTCGACAAGCTCGCGGGCTCTCGAGGCATCGTTCCGTGACGACGGCGGACGGCTGGCGGCCATGACCGCACGGGATCAGATCAGGGCGCACCTGGCACGGCAAGCCAGCGTGTGCGCAAGATCCTGTGACTGTAGGAGCTCTACAGCTCGAACTGATCCCTGACCGCCCGGTCCCTGATCGGTTATGCTGACACGTCCACGACCACTATCGACACCGCCGGAAAGGAGCACGCCTTGACGACCGTCGCCCTAGCCCTCGTCATTCTGTTCTCTGCGCAAACGCCACCCGCGCCGTCCGCGCAGGCGCCCGACGTCACGGGCGAGTGGACCGGCACCTGGAGCTCGTACAACCCGGCTCAGCCGGCGGTTCCGCCGAAGGAACAGTGCAAGACCCTGACGGCCAAGGTCGCGAAGAAAGGCGACGGCTACGAGGCGACGTTCGAAGGCGACTGCGGCCGGCCCTACAGGTACGCCATCACCATGGAAGGCCGCGCCGCGCGGCAGGACGGTGCTCTTCAAGGGCACGGCGGATCTCGGGCCGAAGGACGGCGGCGTGTACGACTGGATTGGCCGCGCGACGGAGAAGGAGTTCGTGGGCTTCTATACGAACGCCTACTACACGGGCGTGTTCACGCTGACGCGGACGAAGTGACGATAGGCTCTTGGCTCTGGGCTCTAGGCTCTAGCAAAACCTTCGACCTCGATCTCGAAGATCTTGCCAGAGCCTAAAGCCCAGAGCCTAAAGCCCACAGCCTCAGTTATGCTGATGTCGTGCGCAACGACGTCCAGGCCACAAACCGTCAATCACGGCGCCTCGAGGCCGTTCAAGTTCCCGTCATTCCCATCGTCGGCCGCTGGACGGCCGAGACGCCCGGGACGATCTCGCTCGGGCAGGGCGTCGTCTCCTACGAGCCGCCGCCGGAGGCCATCGCGGCGGCGCGGAGGTTCGGCGGCAAGCTGACCGACCATCGCTACGGTCCGGTCGAGGGGCTGCCCGAGCTCGTCGCAGCGATCGAGGCCAAGCTCGCGCGCGAGAATCACATCGTCGTGAGGCCGAAGAGCCGCGTCCTCGTGACCGCCGGCGGCAACCAGGCCTTCATGAACGCCGTCCTCGCGATTACCGATCCAGACGACGAGATCGTGCTGCTGGTGCCGTACTACTTCAACCACGAGATGGCCGTGGTGATGGCGGGCGCGAAGGCGGTCGCCGTCCCGACGACGAGCGAGTATCAGATCGACCTGCGCGCGATCGAGGACGCGATCACGCCGCGAACGCGTGCAGTCGTCACCGTCTCGCCCAACAATCCGACCGGCGCGGTCTACCCTGAAGCCGACCTGCGCGCGGTGAACGCGCTCTGTCGCGACCGCGGGATCTTCCACATCCACGACGAGGCCTACGAGTACTTCACCTACGGCGGCGTCAACCACTTCTCGCCGGGGAGCCTGCCTGATGCGGCCGGCCACACGATCTCGCTCTTCTCGCTGTCGAAGGCCTACGGCATGGCGAGCTGGCGCATCGGCTACATGGTGATCCCGGAAGTGCTCCACGAGGCGGTCAACAAGATTCAGGACACGATCCTCATCTGTCCGCCCGCTGTCTCGCAGCACGCGGCGCTGGCCGCGATCGAGGTCGGGCGCGCGTTCGCCGGCGCGCACCTGAGCGCGACTCGATGCGACGCGCCGGGCGATCTTCGAGGCGCTCAGCTCGCCGGAAGTTCCCTGCGACGTTCCGTCGCCAGACGGCGCGTTCTACTATCTGGTGCGCGTGCACTCGGCGCTCGACTCCATGACGCTTGCCGAGCGCCTCATCCGCGAACACCGCGTCGCCACGATCCCCGGCTCGGCATTCGCCGATCCGTCGCCGTGTTCGGTGCGGATCTCCTACGGCGCGCTCGATTCCGATTCGGTGATTGAGGGGTTGCGGCGGCTCGTGGGCGGGCTGCAGGCGATCGCGTCGGCGTGACATCGTCCTGTTGAATCCGGCTCGCCACTCCAGAGGATTTCCTCCTCCTCGCGACCCAGCGCGTGGCCATGTTCCGGGACATGGGCCGCATCAGTCCTGAGTTGGAACAGCCCCTCCTCGAGTCCTGCGCGAGCTACTTGGCGAAGGCGTTGGCGAAGGGCGAGTATGTCGGTTGGGTGGCTCACCTCAGCGCGCTCCCTCAATCGGCGATCGGAGGCGCAGGCGTCCAGCTGCGACCGCTTCTTCCGCGTCCCGATCCCTCCGGCCAGTTCCTACTTCGTGGATTGGAGGGCCTGGTCCTCAACGTCTACGTCGACGAGGCGCACCGGCGGCAGGGTGTCGCACGCCGTCTGATGGACACGCTCATTGGCTGGGCCCCGGGCGCCGGGATTGTCCGGTTGGTTCTGCACGCGTCGCCCGACGGGCGGCCGCTCTATGAGTCGCTCGGCTTTCTCGCGACCAATGAGATGCTCTTCCCGCCCTTCGCTACGCCAGGAGCCTCGCGCGGCGGTGTGGGCTGACGCGTAGACAGCGCGAAAGACCCGAGCATGTCTGACATTCGCGACAGATGGGCGGCGGGAGCGACTTACGAGGACTTCATGGGTCGCTGGAGCCGGCAGCTTGCGCTTGAGTTCGTGTCCTGGTTGCGGATCCCGGTCGGCGTTCACTGGCTGGACGTGGGGTGCGGCACGGGCGCGCTTACGAACACGATCTGCAGTCATGCTTCTCCAGCGTCGGTAATTGGATGCGATCCCGCTGAGCCGTTCATCGAGTTCGCTCGAGGACACTCCAGGGACGATCGGGCATCCTTTGTCGTGGCTGGAGCGGGTGGACTTCCTGGCCGAGCGGGCGGCTATGGCAGCGTCACGTCGCTCCTCGCGCTGAATTTCTTGCCCGACGCCAGGGCAGCAGTCGATGAGATGCGGAGTCTCACCGCTTCTCAGGGTGCAGTCTCCGCGTGTGTGTGGGACTACGGGGGCAGGATGGAGTTCCTGCGCTGTTTCTGGGATGCGGCCACGGCAGTCGATTCGACGGCCCGAGAGCTGGACGAGGGAACGCGTTTCCCACTCTGCAGCCGCGACGCATTGGCAGACCTGTTCCGTGCGGGTGAGCTGAGCGACCTCCGCTGCGAGCCGATCGAGATCCCCACGGAGTTCGCCAGCTTCGAGGACTATTGGCGGCCCCTGCTGGGAGGAACCGGCCCTGCCCCTTCCTACGTGGCGTCGCTGGACGATGAGCGCCGCGCGATGTTGGCTCGGCGGCTTGAACAGACTCTTCCGCGCGGGCCCCGAGGAACGATCGGTCTCACTGCGCGCGCGTGGGCGGTTCGTGGAACGGTTACCTGAGTGTGGGATGAGCGAAGACGACCGAGCGGCTCTAAGGACACGATCGGGGATTGTTCGAGAACGGCCTCATGCTCATTCAGGGGGAAGGCAGAGACAAACGGCGTGAACCACGGGCCGGGTCATTCCTCACGTCTGACTTCGGGACACCGTTCTGGACCTACTCCTGACGGAGCGCCGTGATCGGGTTGACCCGAATCGCCCGCCGCGCCGGAAGCGCGCACGCCACCAGCGCGACGGCGGTCAGCAGGGCGATCGTTCCGGTGAAGGTCGGCAGATCCGTCGCGGAAACCCCCTGCAGCGAGCTGGCGAGGGCCCGCGCCCCGACGAGGCCTCCAGCCAGGCCGATCAGGATCCCGACGCCGACGAGCAGCATGCCGTCGCGGACGACCAGCAGGAAGACGCGATGGCTGTCCGCACCGAGCGCGAGTCGTATGCCCATTTCGCGAGTACGTCGTGAGACGGAGAACGACAGCACGCCGTATATGCCCACCACCGCCAGAACGAGCGCCAGGCCTCCGAACACCGTGAGCAGCCAGGCGCCCATCCTCGCCGCATACAGCGACGTCCCGATGGTGTCGGCCATCGTTCTGATGTTGGGCACCGGGAGGTTGGCCTCGAGCGACTGGATCTCCCGGCGCAGGCCGCCGACGAGCGACGCCGGTGGGACCGACGCGCGGACGTACAGGGTCATGCCGGTTTCATGGTTCTGCGCGAGCGGCAGGTAGGCCACCGGCACCGCCCCTTCCGTCAGCGTGCCGTACTTGCTGTCGCGAACCACGCCGACGATCTCCCGCCAGGGTCCGTCCGGGCCATCGACGCTGACCCGGCTGCCGATCGGATCGGCGTTCGCGAACTGCATCGCCGCGGCGGTCGCGTTGAGGATGACGACCGGCGGTCCGGTTTCCACGTCGGTGTCCCGGAAGTCCCGGCCCTTCACCAACGCAATGCCGAGCGTCTGGAAGAAATTCAGTCCGACCACGTTCGCGTTGACGAGCCTCGGGTCGTGGGCGACTGGTCGCCCGCCCTCGCTCTGGGCCCGCTCGTGCGTCGAGCCCCGCCCTTCGACGTGGAGGCTGAGCACGCGGGCGCTGCCGCCGAATACCGCAACCCGGGCGACAGTCGCGGACTCGACGCCGGGGAGCCGGCTCACCCGCTCGACCGCCTGCCGATAGAACTCACGCCCCTGCGCGCGGGTGTAGCGCAGAAGATTGATGCTGAGCGGCGCCGAGACCAGCTTGTCGACGTCGATGCCGGGATCGATCGCCCGTGCCGACTGCAGGCCGCGCACGAAGAGGCCCGCCGCAATCAGCAGCAGCAGCGACAGCGCGACCTCGCCGACCACAAGGATTTTCTTGAGATCGAAGCGCGCCCGGCGCTCGCCGAGCGTGGCGTCCGTGCCCTTGAGCGCAGTCACCAGCCCGGGACGTGACGCCTCGAGCGCCGGCGCGATGCCGAACAGGATGCCGGTCGCGCACGAGAGCAGCAGCGAGAACAGCAGGACCCGCCGATCGATCGCGAAATCGAAGGCGATCGGCAGCGCGCCCGGCGGCGGCGGCGCCGCCTGGAACGCGGCGGTGACCGCCCAGGCGAGGGCCACGCCGGCGGCGCCGCCGACGAGCGACAACAGCACGCTTTCGGTCAGGAGTTGCCGGACAAGTCGCGTGCGGCTGGCCCCGAGCGCCAGGCGGACCGCCACTTCCCGGCGCCTGGACGAGGCGCGCGACAGCAGCAGGTTCGCGATGTTGGCGCAGGCAATCAACAGCACCGCACCCACCACGCCACCGAGCAGCAGCGCCGCCGATCGCAACGGCTGACGCTGATTGTCTGTGCCTTCTTCCAGGCTCACCACCGAGATGGGCTGCAACGGCGCGGACGGCGAGGGCCTGGGTGGGGCCGCCCCAGCGGGTAGCCGCGTTCGGACGAACTCCGACGCCACGCTTTCCAGCTCGGCACGGGCCTGCTCGATCTGCGCGCCGGGTTTCAACCGGCCGACCGCGCTGATCCAGCTGTTGGTCAGGTGCTGCAGCAGGTCCGGATTCTGGTCGCCGGAGTACCTGGCGCGCGGCGGCCGCATGATCGCTTGCATCATCATCGGTACGTACAGGCTGCGCCCGCCCCCAAGCACCGGTCCGCCGAACCCCGCCGGCGCCACACCGACCACGGTGAAGACGTGGCCGTTCAGCCGCACCTCGCGCCCGACGATGTCGGCCTCGCCGGCGAACCGCGTCTGCCAGAAGTCGTAGCTGATCACCGCCACCGGATGCGCGCCCGGCGTCACATCGTCGGCAGGCGACAGCAGCCGTCCGCGCGCGGCGGGGCCGACTTGGAGGACGTCGAAGAAGTTGCCGGTGACGATCAGGCCGTTCACCAGTTCGGCCGAGTCCCCGGCGATGAGGCTCGCGCTGATGCCGCCCGAGCCGGCCAGGCCCGCGAAGTGTTGCGTATGGTCGCGCAGCGTCGCGTACATCGGATACGAGAACACGCCGCCGTTGCCGCGGGAGACATAGGCGAGGGTGGCGGGGTCGCCCACCCCCAGGCGCTGGAACAGCGTCGCGTTGACGAGGCTGAAGACCGCGGTGTTGGCGCCGATGCCGAGCGCCAGCGTCAGGACGACGGCGATGGTGAAGCCGGGCTGCCGGCCGAGCATCCGAGTGGCGTAGCGGAGATCCTGCAGCATGTCCGCGGCCAGGCCGCGACTCGGGGAACCCTCGGCAATCGGCGGCGGCACGTGCGCCTGCCGCAGCGCGCGCATGTACCGGGCGAGCGTGTCGTCGTCGCGCAATTCCTCCAGGGCGAGCTGGCGTGCGTCGAGGTCGCCGATGCCGTCGGCGCGCAGCGCGTCGTAGCGATCGTCGAGGTGCTGCGACAGTTCGTCGATGATTTCCCGCTCGCGGGCGGCGGAGAGCGCCAGCGGCGCGAGGCGCGGGCGCAGGTGTGCCGACCAGTCCCGCGACGCGGTCCGCGGTGGTCCCGGGTCCCTCGTTGGATCAGGCATTGTCGACTCCGGTGATCAGGCGCATCGCGGTGACGAACGTTCGCCAGGTGTTCCGCTGGCTCGCCAGCACCCGGCGGCCCTCGGCGGTGAGCCGGTAGTACCGCCGCCGTCGCTGGCCAACCTTCTCCACCCACCGCCCCTGCAGCCAGCCGCGCTCTTCGAGCCGGTAGAGCAGGGGGTACAACGATGCAATGTGGAACTTCAGCTGACCGGCGGACCGCTGCTCGATCTGCTGACTGATCTCGTAGCCATGGCGGGCGCGGGTCTCGACAATCGACAGGATGACGAGCTCCGCCGATCCCTTCTTCAGCTCCCGGTCGAGCATCCGACCATCGATAGATGTCATAGCCACATATGCTACAGACAATACGAGCAAAACGCCAAGAAAGTGGCGAGCCTGGCGGGCTGACGACCAAACATGCCGGGCCCACCGCGATGGAACTGCATCTAAAAAGGACGAGACGGAACGTCTTCGCCTGCGGTGCGTCGTCTCCGGGAACGTCGCTCTTTGCGAGTTCCAGCCGCGTCGTGACGACTGCTGACCGTTGGAGCCACTCCGTCGAATCGACAGATCCACAGAGCGTGGTGCATCCGCTCGGCGGCTTCGTGTGCGCGCATGACGGTCGTTTGGTTTTCGTGATTGGGGGGGCGGCAAGCCGGCGGAGATGGCGAGGCGCGCACGGCGCCGCGAGTGGAAACGGATCGAGGCGGCCGCCTGTGCGGAGCCGCCCCGATCTTCCGGTTGGATTCACTATTTCAGGATCAGCTCGCGAGCGTACTTCGTGCCGACGACCTCGCGATACTTGCTGCGGTCCTGATAGCCCTTCATCTGCGCCTCGTCGGTGCCGTCCGATTGCTGTAAGAGGGCATCAGACTTCTCGGCGTTGGCTTCCACTGCGGCGAGGCTCGCGTATTCCCGGAGGATCAGCAGGTTCCACGTCCCGCTGTCGTCCAGCGTCCGGAGAATCTTGTAGGATTTCTGGAAGCCCGCCTTCACCTGCGCGTCCTCCGACTTCTTGAACGAGGTATCGAGGTCCTGTAGGTACATCTGGTCCATGCCCGACGCCATCTTGATCATCGTGACCGTCCAGACCGGGCCCGGACTGAAGTACTTGTACACCTGGCCCGTCACTGGCACGGCGCCGACCGTAGCAAGTCCGCCGATCAGCAGTGCATTCCTGAGGATTTTCATCAACTGTTCTCGCGTTCTTTGGTGGAGACTTCTGGTAGACGGGCCAGGGGGCGGAGTCTCGCTACGTCCCGCGGTCTTCCGCGAAAGAGAACCTGTGGTGGAGTCTGCATCTCTGGGCCACCGCCAACGGCGGGCCCGGGCAGAAACAGGAAGAGGTGAGGGATGATACCACGCAGGCTGTCGAGCGGATTGGCGGATTCGGCTGACGACGCCGGACCGTTTCGGGACGTTCATGCGCGCCAGGGCGGACGATAGGAAGAGTAGCGGGCTCGTCACGAAGGTCTTTTCCGCCACCCGTGCCGGAGGCCGACGCCGCGGTGACGGCGACTCCCAAACGGTGGTGGCACTTCTGGAACTAGCAGGGTGCTGAAAAAGGGGTCGCTGCGGTAACCCGCGGCTCGCGGCTAGCTGTTGCTGGATGTCAGCCACGAGCTCCGAGTGAGCAACCGCCAGCCGCCAGCAGCGAGCCGCGCGCTGCGGTAGGTCTCGGCTTCTGGCTCTCTAGGGCACGCTCGAGGTCGTCTCGAAATCCTTTTGAGCCAGGGTGGGTCTGAGAACGCCCTTATGTTGCCTCAGCCCCGTCAATGCTTCCTATCGTCTATGCTTCCTATCGTCTCGCCACCACGTCCGGGAAGTCTCGAGGCTCGCGTCGGCACGGGCACTCACGCGAGCGCCCGCCACCGCAAGCGGATCAGGCACGCGGCAATCAGCAGGGCGCCGACGCTCACACCGGCCAGCTGCATGAGCTGAGTGTAGAGCGCCCGGCGCAGCAGGTCGAAGACGGTGAAGCTCGTGAGGAAAAAGCCCAACAGGGTTATCCCGCGCCAGGCCAGCGACAGGTCGCCCAACCGATCGACGAGCAACATGTAGGCGGGCAGTCCCAGCAGCAGCACGTAGTCCCAGCCCTGCGGCGACAAGAGCGGCACCAGCACGAAGAAGTACGCGCCCTCCAGATAGTTCGGCTCGGCCACGCGTTGCCGCCGCCACATGACAGCGACTCCCGCCGCGACGACGACGATCACCGAGACAAGCGCAAGCCTCGAGGCCATGGGGCCCGGCTCGATCCACTTCGCCCACATCGACGCGAACGAGATGTTCTCGAAGACGAGCAAGTTCGGTTCGGTCGTCTCGACGACGGTGCGATACCACTCGTGCAGGAGGGTCAGGTTTCCATCCCAGCCGTAGGAGATGGCCGGCAACGCCAGTCCGGCCGCCAGCACCAGACCAAAGACAACGAACGGGCGCCAGCCGAGCGTCCAGGCCAGCCACGGCACCATCACGAGGGCATACGGCTTGACGAACACGCCGGCTGCGATGAAAGCTCCGGCCGCGAGGCCGCGACCACGCTGCGCGGCGATCACGGCGCCGAGCAGGAGCAGACCGACCGGCAGGTTGAACTGTCCGAACGCCAGCTCCTTGACGAGGAACTTGCCGTTCAGCAGCAGGGTGAGCCAGATGAGCACCCGCTCCGACCGTCGCCGATCGGGCAGAGCGTTGAGCGAAAGACGCAGGAAGGCCCAGGTCATGGCCACCGTCAGCGCGAACCACGTCAACTCGCCGACTTCCTTGGACACCCAGGTGAAGGGCACCATGGCGAGTGCGAACGCCGGGAGGTACTTGTACTGGTAGTGACCATCATCCGGCCGGTACAGCGTCTCGTGCACAAGGAAGCGCGCCGCCGCGGTGCGCGGCACGGCGAAGTCGACAAGTTCAGCGCGTTTCAAACGAAGCACGCTGTAGGCGCTGGCGACGATGAGCAGGAAGACGAGGGCAGGACGGACGAGCGATTGCAGCCGGAACGGCACGCAGCGAAGTGTAACACTTGATTATCGGACACCGGAATGTTGACGCGGCTGTGCGCTGTCACGCAGCGTCACCCCGGCGACCTAGGGCAGGCCGACGCCGCAGGCATTCCGCTGCAGATGGGATTGACGCAGGGTGGTACCGACGGCTCGACATTCACGTTCTGGGGCGCTCCGAACCAAGGGCTGTCCTGGCCGGGCCGCTACAGTCACTCGCCCGGTGAAGTGCTCGACCTGCGGGAGCTCGACATGCTCGCGCGACTCGTCGTGGCGGTCGCGTCGGCGCGAGACCAGTAGCGGTTGGCCGACCGGGGACCATATGCGGGCTCCACCGATGTCACGAAGGGTCGATGAACGATGGCTCTTGGAGAACGGCTTCGGCAAGCAATTGGTCGATTGTTCAAGACGAGCGGATCCGGCCTGCGAACGCCTTGTCGGGCGTTTGGCGGAGCGAGGCGTCTTTGTGAGCCATCAGCATTACGGCGGATGGAGGCCTGGCGAAGCCCGCACGCACTATGCGGAAGCATGGCTCAGGTCTCGAGGGTTTGTCTTACGGTCTGAGTCGGCAGGCGACCAGGGTGATGCTGCACCACGGCTCGCGTCTCTCATGTTCTCGACGGGATGAGAACACGTATGATCCGGACCGTACCGTGGCAAGATGGCCGGAGGGCAAGGTGTTTCAACTTCAGGGGCCTGGAGCTCTCTGGTCAGGCGTAGTCCTGGCGTGGGCTTCGTACGCACTTCAAGCACCCCGACATCAAGGTGAACATCAAGACTGTCGCCCTCCGACGGTGGGCGTGGCGGTCTCGCGTCGCGGTGACGCCCGCAGAGGTGCCGGGCGCGCGATGGTGAGCTCGCACTGAGTAGACGTCAGACACTAGTCTTCAGATAACCGGCGAGCGCAGCCAGCAGCCGATCGATTTCCGCCGGGCTGTTGTAGAAGTGCGGCGAGACCCGAATGCCGGCGCGGTCCTGGCCGCCGCGCGTCGTGACGACGACCTTGTCCTTCTCGTAGAGCGCAGTTGCCAGCTTCGTCGCATCGAGCGAGCCGGGGAGGAACGACACGACCGCGGCGCGAAGCGCAGGTGCCGGCGAGGTCCAGACTTTGACCTCCGGAAGCTTGCTCAGTCCGGCGACGAGCTGCGTCGTCAGCTCGCGCGCGCGCTGTTCGATGGCCGGCCGCCCGACCTTCTGCTGGAACTCCAGCGCCGCTCGAAAGGCGATCATCGTCGCCTCGTCGCGCTGGCCGAACCCCTCGAACGTGCGCGAGAACCCAACGGCGCCGGCATAGGCGCTGTAGATGCTCGGCCAGAGCTTCGACTGCGCCGCCCTGTTGACGTAAAGGACCCCGCACTCGCGGGCGCCGCACGGCCACTTGTGCGCGCTGCCGGAGTAGAAGTCCGGCTGGATGTCCGACAGGTTGACGTCGAGGAGGCCAAAGCTTTGCGCCCCGTCGACCAGCGTGAGGACGCCACGGTCACGCGCGATCCGGCACAGCTCTTTTGCCGGCATCAGGTCGCCAACCGTGCTCGAGAGGTGCGTGAAACAGAGCACCCTCGTGCGCGGCGTGATTGCGCGGGTAAAAGCCTCGACGTAGTACTCCATGCCGGGGTGCGGACTTTTCTGCGCGACCTCGACGATCGAGAAACCGAAGCGCTTGCCCTTCTCGCGCCAGGCGTTGAGGTTGCTCGGGTGGTTGTCCCCATGAACGATGACTTCGTCACCGGCCTTGAGGTCGAGGCCGCTCGACACGAGGTTGTTCGACTCGCTCGTGTTGCGGGTGATGATGATCTCGTCAGGTGTCACGCGCAGGAATTCCGCGAGGGCCTTGCGCGTGTTCTCTTTCTCCGGATAGAGGCGCGCCCGGTTGCTCGGCGAGGGGTCGCGGTCGACACTCTGCGTCTCGCGCGCCAGCGCCTCGAGCGCCGGGCGCGAGGCGGGGCACAGGTTGGCGGCGTTCATGACCGCGAGGTCTTGCGGGACGATGAATTGATCCCGCACGCTCGTCCAGAACGACTCTCCTGCCGACGGGCCGCCTGACGCGAGCGGACTGGCGGACGCAGCCTGCCGCGCCCACGCCGGCTCGCTGAGAAGCGCCGCGGACCCGCCAAGAGCGAAAAGCCGAGCGAAGCTCCGTCGTGTGACTGATACCGGCATCGGTGTCCTCCCGTGCGCGCATTGTAGCAGCGCGGCCCCGAGGGTCGGTCGGCGAACTGCTATCATCCCCTCATGCGCATCATCGTAGTCGGAGCCACGGGAACGATCGGTGGGGCCGTCATGGCGGCGCTCGCGGGCAAAGGGCACGACGTCCTGGGCGTCAGCAGCAAGAGCACGCCGATCGCTGTCGATATCTCCGACCCTCGATCGATCGCGTCGTTCTATGCGCGCATCGGCAAAGTGGACGCGCTCATCAGCGCGGCCGGTGCGGCGCGCTTCAAGCCGTTCGCCCAGCTCACCGACGAAGACTTCGCGTTTTCGCTGCGCAACAAGCTCATGGGCCAGGTCAACCTGGTGCGGCTCGGCCTGGACCACGTCAACGACGGCGGGTCGTTCACGCTGACGAGCGGCGTTCTCGCTCGCACGCCCATGCCCGGCAGCGGCGTCATCAGCCTCGTCAACGCAGGACTCGAGGGCTTCACACGCGCCGCGGCGCTCGAAGCGCCTCGACGCGTCAGGGTCAACATCGTCAGCCCGCCGTGGGTGACGGAAACGCTCGTCAAGTTCGGCATGGACCCGAGCATCGGCCTGCCCGCCGAGACGGTCGCGCGCGCGTATGTCGACAGCGTGACGGGATCGCAGACCGGCACGGTCATCGATCCACGGGCCTGAGGCGCCGAGATTCCGTTGCCGGCTGAAACACGGAGCCGCGACCATGTGTGGCTCGCGTACGGCGCCCTCCTCATCACGATCTCGGGCATCGCGTGGTCGGCCATTTTCATCCGCTGGTCGGCGGTTCCCGGACTGTCGTCCGCCTTCTACCGCGTGTTCATTGCGTCGCTCGTCCTCGTGCCGTGGCGAGTCCTCTCGTCGCTCGCGTCGAGCCGCGAGCGCGCGCCCGGGTCGCACGGCGTCGCCGGCGGGCCTTGCTGCTCGCGCTCGGCCGGCGGCGTGTTCTTCGGTTTCGACCTCGCCCTCTACAACACCTCGGTGATGCGCACGCACGGCGACGACGGCGACGCTCTTCGGCAACAACGCGCCGATCTTCGTCGGGTATCGGCACGTGGATCTTCTTCAGGCGGCGCCGCGAAGCGCAGCTTCTGGATCGGCCTTGGCGCTCGCGATGTCCGGCGCCGCGGTCGTCATGGTTGCCAACGCCACTCGGGCCTCAGGGCTCCTCGCGCGACACTGACCGGTGCGCTCGATGTCGATTGGTCGCGGCGGCGTTTTTCGCCGCCTACCTTCTCGCCACCGAACACGTGCGCGAGGAGATGGATACGCTGACTTTCAGCACGATCGCCGTCGCCGGCAGCGTGCTGACGCTGCTCGCCGTGTGCGCGATTGTCGGCGCGCCGTTGTCGGGCTTCAGCGTGAAGACGTGGCTTGCGCGTTGACTGGGCCTCGGCTTGATTTCACAGCTCGGCGCTTACCTTGGCCTGGCCTACGCGCTCGGACACCTTCCGGCCACGATCACCTCGGTCGGCCTCCTTGCGCAGGTGCCGTTGACGGCGATACTGGCCGTGCCACTCCTCGGAGAACCGCTCACCGGCCCTACCTGGCCGGCGGTGCGCTGGTGCTGGCGGGGATATATGTGGTGAATAGAGCCCCGTCAGTCGGCAGTCGGCAGTCGTGAGTCGTCAGTCTCAGTCGACAGTGCTGAGTCGTCAGTCACAGTCGCTCCCGGCTTCGGCGACCGGCTGGGTTGTCATGGCATATAACTTTGTGATACAAAAGTACCCACCGAGGCGTTATGACACTCAAGAATTGTTGGCTTGCGGGAGTGTGTAGTCTGCTCGCCTGTGCCGCCTGCAGCAAATCGAACAACTTGCTGCTCGGCAGGGTCGAGGCCCAGGTCGGCGGCCACACGGTGGTCGTGACCGACTGCTACCGGACGAGCGTGCCGAAGCCGGAGCAGGTGTCGGGGCCGGCAGGGACCGCGGGGACCTACCGTTTCGTGCCCTGCCGTGACGCAGACGTGACGATCAGTGCCGAAAAGCTGACCGTCAACGGTCGAACGTACGGCACGCTGGCGACCGGCGACACCGTGGTCGTCGACCACGGCAAGGTGCTGGTCAACGATCGGGAAGCAGGGGTTGTTGCTGAGAAAAGATGAGACAGTCGTCGGTCGTCAGTCTCAGTCGTCAGTCCGAGTCAGTCGGTCGCGGTCAACAGTCGCGGGGCTGCCGACTGGAACTGACGACTACCGACTCACACTGTCGACTGTGATTGGCGACTGCCGACTGTCGACTGTCGACTGTCGCGCCTCCGCGACGATCTCATACGAACGCAGCACGCGACGCGTGATCAAATATTTGCGCGGCGATGATGAGCTCGTCGGCGCCAGTTCGGGCGAGAAACTCCGACAGCCCGCGCCGAACGGTGTCGGGTGAGCCGACAATCGCCGAGCCCAGCACGTGCTGCAACTCCATTCGCTCGAGCGGCGTGAGCGCTGCCTCGAAGCGATCCGGATCGACCGGCGGCGGCACCGGACCGAGCGTGCCGCGGCGAAGCGCGAGGAAGATCTGCTGGTGCGACGTGAAGAGCCGGCGCGCCTCCTGATCCGTGTCCGCCGCGACGACGTTGACGCCGAGCATCACGTACGGGCGGTCGAGCGCATCCTTCATCAACGACGTCGGATGAAAGCGGCTTCGGTACATCTCGATCGCCGGCATCATCTGCGCCGGGGCGAAATGTGAGGCGAACGCGAAGGGCAGTCCCAGCTCCGCCGCGAGCTGGGCGCCGAACAGGCTCGATCCCAGGATCCAGATCGGAACGTGCAACCCCGCGCCAGGAACCGCCCTGACCCGTTGCCCTGGCGCGGGCTCGCGGAAGAGCGCGATGAGCTCCTGCACGTCCTGCGGGAACGAGTCGACGTTGAGGTGCCGCCGCAGCGCCACCGCCGTCACCTGATCGCTTCCAGGCGCTCGGCCTAGCCCCAGATCGATGCGTCCCGGGAAAAGCGACTCGAGTGTGCCGAACTGTTCGGCGATGACGAGCGGCGAATGGTTCGGCAGCATGATGCCGCCCGCCCCCACCCTGATGGTCGATGTCCCACCCGCCACGTGCGCGATCACGACCGACGTCGCCGCACTCGCGACCGCCGGCATGTTGTGGTGCTCCGCGAGCCAATAGCGGTGATAACCCCATCGTTCGGCGTGCTGCGCGAGGTCGAGACTGTTGCGGAAGGCCTGGGCGGCGCTGCCGCCCTCGACAATCGGGGCGAGATCAAGAATGGAAAACGGTGTCATGTCCTGTACTTGAGACGTGCGCGACGGGGGCCCGGTCCCCGATATCCTGGAGTCAGCTCTGATATCGTGTCCTCCTGGTGGCTCGCCTCATCAGCCGGAAGGACAGAATGTCACGATTCACGATTCACTGCCTGACACCGATTCACGGCCCCGATTCACGGCTTGGTCCCATGCGGAGGAGATGGTGCTGATTAGCTCATTCGCGCGCCGATGGCTGACCGGGCTTGGCCTCGTGCTCGCGCTCTCGGTCACCGTCGGCCTAGGTCCGCAAACGGCCCCGGCGCCGGGCGCTGCCCGCCATATCGTCCTCATCAGCCTCGACGGGCTCCCGAGTTGGGCGCTCGACGATCCGTTCCTGCCGGTTCCGACGCTGCGGCGGCTCGCGGCTCGCGGCGCCATCGCCAGGGGAATGCGGCCCGTGAATCCGACCGTCACGTGGCCGAACCACACGACGCTCATCACCGGCGTCACGCCCGCGAAGCACGGTGTGCTCTTCAATGGCCTGCTCAGGCGGGATCCAGGTGTTCCACCGGTCGTCGAGCCGTGGCTCCCGCGTGACCAGATGGTCCGCGTCAAGACCCTCTACGACATCGCGCACGCGAGGGGCCTGACGACGGCGCAAGTGGACTGGGTGGCGATTCAAGCGGCGCCGACCGTGACCTGGGAGTTTCCCGAGCGCCCGGCGCCCGACGGCCGGATCGCCCAGGAGCTCGTCAAGGCCGGCGTTCTTTCGCAGGCGGAGCTCGAGACGTTTGCCACACGCAACATCGTCTGGCGCGATCACATCTGGACCGAGGCAGCGGCGCACATCATCCGCCAGCACAAGCCGAACCTCATGATGTTTCACCTCCTCAACCTCGACTCCACGCAGCATCGATACGGCCCGCGCACGCCTGCGGCGATGACGACGATGGCGCACCTCGATGCGCAGGTCGCCGAGATCGTCAACGCGGTCGAACAGGCCGGGCTGACGTCGCGCACGACCTTCTTCGTCGTCTCCGATCACGGGTTCAAGCAGGTCAAGCGGCAGATCCGGCTCAACGTCGCGTTGGCGAAGGCAGGACTCCTGAAGGTGCAGGACGGAAAGGTCCTGCAGTCGGAGGCGTACGTCGTGCCTGAAGGCGGGTCGGCGATCGTGTATGTCACCGTGCCGGACGCGGACGGCGCCGTGCTCGCTCGCGTCAGGAAGGCCATCGCCGGTATCGAGGGCATCGACGCCCTGATCGAGGCCGGGGACTACGTTCGCTTCGGCTTGCCGCTGCCGAGCGTGAACCATCAGATGGGCGTGCTCTTCGTCACGCCGAAGAATGGGTATGCGTTCGCTGCGCCCGCGGAAGGTGAGGTCGTGATCGATGCGACCGAGGGCAGCCTCGGCGCGCACGGGTATCCGTCGACCGATCCGGATCTGAGCGCGCTCTTCATTGCGTCTGGTGTGGGCATCACGCCGGGCGTCACGCTCGACGTCATCGACAATGTCGACGTCGCGCCGACGATGGGGGAGTTGTTGGGCGTGTGCGCTGGGGAACGTCGACGGGCGGGTGCTGAAGGAGATTCTGTCGCCGCGTCGCTGATGCGATGGGATCAGACCGGGGTCAGACCGGGGTCTGACCCCCGGTCTGACCCCGACCGCTTCTCGCTACTGCCCGGAGCCGGCCGCGGCGGGCGCGGGCTCAATCCGCAGAATCCCACCCGGATTGGCATCCACCACCAGATACAGGAACCCATCCGGACCCTGCCGCACGTCGCGGATGCGCTGCTTCAGCGACCCGAGCAGCAATTCACGCCCGGCAAGCCCCTTGTCGTTCATGCCAACGCGCCAGACACCGGTGCCCGCGAGCGCGCCGAGGAAGAACTGACCCTTCCACTGCGGGAACTTGTCGCCGGTGTAAATCACCATCCCCGACAGGCCCGGTGACGGCGCCCAGAAGATGAACGGCTGCTCGATGTCTTCCCGTGCGGGCTGCGCGCTGATTACTTCGCCGCTGTACTCGCGACCGAGGGTGACGACCGGCCAGCCGTAGTTCTTGCCGGCTTGGATCAGGTTGAGCTCGTCACCGCCCTGCGGCCCGTGCTCGGTCTCCCACAGGGCGCCGGTGTCGGGATGCACCGCGAGCCCCTGCAGGTTACGGTGGCCGTAGGTGTAGATCTCCGGCTTGTATCCGGGCTTTCCGACAAACGGATTGTCCGGTGGTACGGTGCCGTCGTCTTTGAGGCGCAGGATCTTGCCGCCGTGGATGTTCGTGTTCTGCGCGCGCACTCGGTCGTTGCGCTCGCCGACGGTCATGTAGAGCATCCCGTCCTTGCCGAACGCCAGCTTCGACCCGAAATGGATACCGCCGGTGTTCCAGTTGTCCGTGACGAGCAGGTCCTTCACGTCGACGAGCGCCTTGCCGTCGAACCGCCCGCGTGCAAGCGCCGTCGTGCCCTCCTTCTCTTTGCCTTTCGAGTAGGTGAGGTATACGAACTGGTTCGTCGCGAACTGCGGGTGGACCGCCACTTCCAGGAGCCCCCCCTGCTGAACGGCGAAGACTTCCGGCGTTCCGGCAATCGGCTGCGGGTCGAGCGTGCCGCCGCGGACGATGCGGAGCTTGCCGCCCTTCTCCGTGATGAGCATGTCGCCGCTCGGAAGGAACGCCAGGCTCCACGGCGAGGCGAGGCCCTTGAACATCGGGACGACGCGCACAGGCGCGCCGATGGTTTCGACGACCTGGGCCGCCTCGGGGAACGGCGGCGACGGAGGCCGCTGGAATCCGCCCGGGGGCGGTCCCTGTCGCCCGCCGCCCTGACGTCCGCCTGCCGGAGGCTGAGCCGCGCCAGCGGGTGGTTGTTGCACCGGCGCAGAGGCCATCAGGGCAGCCGCCGCCAGAGCAATCGTCGCCGTCGTCACGCCGAGAGTTGTCTGTCTTGTCGATATCCGCATGTCGATCTCCTGTTGTTCTCGCGATCCGTGTCGTGACTCTCCCTGTCTACGTCTGCCTGATGCCTCCGAGGACGCCGCGCATGTAGGCGAACGACTGGAGCATCCCCGGCAGCGGATTGTCGACATCGATCTCGTACTCGAGTCCGACGTGACCCGTGTAGCCGATCTTGACGAGCGCACGGAAAAGAGCGGGGAAGTCGATCGCGCCCTTGCCGACGATCACCTGGCTGTCTTTGTCCTTCAGATCGCTCAGGTCCTTGACGTGTAGGTCGTACACGCGATCGTGCAGCTCGAGGACGGCCTTGGTGGGATCGACGCCTGCGCGCCACGTGTGACCGATGTCCACGCACAGCCCCATGTGCTTGTCGCGCCCCTTGACGTGCTTGTACACGTCGTAAGGCGACGGGAAGAACTTGTCCTCCGGACCATGATTGTGGATGGCGACCTTGATGTCGAACTCCTTCGCCGTCTTCTCGACCGTGTCGAGCGCCTCGAAGCTCGGCGCTGCGACGATGAGCGGCATTCCCGCAAGCTTCGCGTATTCAAAGTCCTTTCGCACCTGCTCCGCGTCGCTCGGCTGCCAGCTCGGACCTTTCTGCACCCAGGTAATGGTGCCGCCACCCATGATCGTGAAGCCCGCTGCCTCGGTCTTCGCGCGGGCCGCTTTGATCGCGTCGGGCGGATCGGTCCTGGGCAGATGCACATCCTTGAAATTGATGTACCTGACGTCGCAGGCCTTGGCCATCTCGAGGGCCTTGTCGAAAGGGAACTTGCGCAGGGAATATGAGGCAACGCCGAGCTTCAGCTGCTCGGGAGCCGCAGCCGCCGTCGCCGCCGCAACAGCCCGACCGGTCACCTGAGGCAGAATGCTCACGGCCGCCACCGTCGTCAGGAATTCACGTCGTCTCATCGGATTTCCTCCGTGCATGTCATCGAAACCAAACACGGAATCATAGCGCCTCTCGCCGGTGCGAGGCGACGGGGGGCCGTTACTGGGGCTCGGGCTCACGGTAGGGTTCAAGGTTCAAGGTTCAGGGTCTCAGATCCAATGCCGCTGTGAACTCTGAACCTCCTGAACCCTCCTGAACCGTAGTGACATAATGCTCCGTGCCATTCAACCAATTCGGGCTTCATCCTTCTCTCGTCCAGGGCATCAAGGAGCTGGGTTTCGTTCGGCCCACGACCATTCAAGCGGAGGCTATTCCCCCTGCGATGCAGGGCAAGGACGTCATCGCCACCGCGCAGACGGGCAGCGGCAAGACGGCGGCGTTTCTACTGCCCATCCTGAACCGTCTGATTGACAAGCCTCGCCGGACCACGCGCGCGCTCGTGCTTGCGCCAACGCGGGAGCTCGCCGCACAGATTCTCGAGGACCTCAACGCGCTCGCCGTCCACACGCCGATCACCGGCGCGGCGGTCTTTGGCGGCGTGGGGATGGGGCCGCAGGAGCACGCATTCAAGAGCGGTGTCGACATCATCGTCGCCACACCGGGTCGCCTGCTGGACCACATGCGCTCGAGCTACGCGAAGATGAGCCATCTCGAGCACCTCGTCCTCGACGAGGCGGACCGCATGCTCGACATGGGGTTCCTGCCCGAGATTCGCAAGATCCTCGCGCACCTGCCAACTCGCCGTCAGACGCTCTTCTTCAGCGCGACGATGCCGCCGCCGATTGCGGCGCTGTCTGCCGAAATGCTCCGTAATCCAGTGACGATTCAGATGCAGCGCCAGGCCGCGCCCGCCTCGGGGATCACGCAGGCCGTCTATCCGGTGCCACAGGAACTGAAGCCGGTGCTGGCCGTCCACCTCCTGACGCGCGGGACGATGACGCAGGCGTTGATCTTCACCCGCACGAAGCATCGGGCCAACCGGCTGGCGGACTTCCTGGTACGGAGCGGCATCAAGACCGAGCGGATCCACGGGAACCGATCGCAGGCGCAGCGCACGGCGGCGCTCGCGGGCTTCCGGAACGGGACGTACCCGGTCCTGGTCGCGACCGACATCGCGGCGCGCGGCATCGACGTCGAGGCGCTCGGCCACGTGGTGAACTTCGATGTGCCGATGGCGCCCGATGACTACATTCACCGCGTCGGACGCACGGGCCGCGCGGAGATGACGGGCGAGGCCTTTACGTTCGTCTCGCCGCAGGAAGAGGGCGAGCTGAAGGACATCGAGCGCGTGCTCGGACGGCGGCTGCCGCGGGTCACTGTTCCGGACTTCGACTACGCCGCGCGCCCGCAGGCCAGGCTCGAGATTCCACTCGCGCAGCGCATCGCGGAGATCAGGGCGCGGAAGCGCGGAGAGCGAGAGCGCGCCGCCGCCAACGCCGCCCGCCGCTCCGCCGCGCAACGGGGGCGTCCGGTAACGCCGTCACAGCCGCAGGGGGGTGCCGGCCATCGGCCGCCCCGCCCGTCGGGGCCATCAGGACACGGTCATCGTCCGAGCCGATTCGGGGGGCGTGGCCGGAGGACGCGGTAGGGATCGGTCAAGGTTCAAGGTTCAAGGTTCAAGGTTCAGGGATCGGGGATCGGGATCGGGGATCGGGAAGACCTTGCTGCTCCAATCCCATCGCTAGATTGAGATCAGAATGCTCTTCCCGAACCCTGAACCCTGAACCTTGAACCTTGAACCCTGCCCCCTACCTCGCCACCCACGCATAGACCGGCAGCCCGGCCATCAGCAGCAGAAATCCCCAGAAGACGACGTCAGGACCGGCGCCGCCGATCGCGAAGAGCGCGTAGATGAACGCGAGGCTGGAGACGATCGTTGCACCGGTCGACCAGCTCATGCTCCGCTCGCGGCGGTGGAGGATGACGCCCGCCAGCGAGCAGAAGGTATACGGCACGAGCGTGCTCAACGTGGCGAGCAGGATGATGAACGTGAAGAGCTCGACGAGGCCGCGCGAGAAGTTCATCGCGACGAGCGCGGTCGAGAGCGTCGCACCGACGATCATCGCGAACACCGGCGTGCCGCGGCGCGAGACCCGTGCGAACGCGCTCGGGAACAGTCCGTCCTGTGCGACAGCCATTGGGACTTGACCGCCGATGAGGACCCACCCGTTCAACGCGCCAAAACACGAGATTGCCGCGCCGATCGCGACGAGGGCGCCGGCGCCGTCACCCGCCAGCACGCGGGCCGCGTCCGCAAACGGCGCCGTCGATTTGGTGAGCGTCGCGGGATCCATCAGGCTCATGACGCCAGCCGTGCTAATCAGGTAGAGGCCCGCTGCCAGCAGCGTCCCGATGATCGTCGCCCGGGGAATCGTGCGGCGGGCGTCGGCCGTACTTCCTGCCGGGACCGTTGCGGATTCGAGGCCGACGAACGCAAACAGCGTGAGCGTAACGGTGGCCATCACGCCTTTCCCGATGCCCCCCTCTACGCCGGCCAGCGAGAAGTGCGACGGTTCGAACGCAATCGTGCCGGCAATCCCGATGAGGAGGAGGGGAAGGATCTTGAGAGTCGTGGTCACGAACTGCACGCGTCCCGCGACGAGCGCCCCGCGACAATTGACCGCGGTCAGGAGCCATATCGTTCCGACGGCCAGCGATGCCGCCGAGATCGGGTTGCGGACGATCGATGGAATGAACGGGTCGAGGTAACCGACGAAGGCCACGGCCAGCGCCGCGTTTGCGGTCCAGATCGAAATCCAGTAGCCCCACGCGACCAGAAACCCCGCGAGATCGCCGTACGCCTGACGTGTGTACGCGTACGGACCGCCGCTGGCCGGCCGGAACGCGGCGAGCCGCGCAAAGACGAGCGCGAGGCAGACCGATCCCGCCGCCGAGATCACCCATCCCACCAGGCTCAGCCCACGATAGGCCGCAAGCGACGAGGGCAACAGGAAGACGCCCGACCCGATCATGTTGCCCATGACGAGCGCGACCGAAATCCAGATGCCGATGGGACGCGGAGC
Source organism: uncultured Acidobacteriota bacterium (assembly GCA_963776315.1). Lineage (GTDB taxonomy): Bacteria > Acidobacteriota > Vicinamibacteria > Vicinamibacterales > 2-12-FULL-66-21 > DATBJJ01. The sequence goes on along the minus strand of CAVZMJ010000008.1, from coordinate 127,017 downwards.
GGAAGGGGATGACGAAGGGAGAGCAGTCGATGGCGAGTGAACCGACGAACTCGAGAAGGAAGGTTCCGTCGGGACCGTCATCGGCGGCGATGGTAGCAGAAACGGTCGGCAATCGGCAGTCGCCCTTCGACACGGCTCAGGGCGACCCTGAGCAAGTCGAAGGGTCGGGAATCGCGAGTCCGCGAATCGACAGTCTCGATCGAGTGCGCCCAGACATGAAACGGGGCCGGCGGGTTCGGTCGATCCGAACGCGGCCGGCCCCACCTGAGGTACTTACGCGACGACGCGCTTGCGCTTGTCTGGCGAAGAGTCGTCGGTGACACGAAGGAGGTTCTCCACGCCAGCCGCGCCGAGGGCGCGTGCGAGGATGTCCGCGCGACGGCGTTCGACGGGCGAGCGGACGACGCCCTTGAGCGTCACGTGGCCGTCGTTGACCTCCACGTTGATCACGGTCCGGGTCTTTCCAGAGCCGGTCCAGAACGAGGGGTCCTCTTCGATTTGTTCGGTGATGACGAGTTGCAACTCATCGTCATCGAGCAGGCCCGACTTGGCCCGACGGATAATCTCTGCGCGCATATCTCTCCTTGATCCAGCCTTGATCCAGCCCGACCCGGCCCTGATCCCCAACCCGGCCGTGACTCGCCTAAGTCCCGTGGCCCCGGGACGTTGCAGTTTACCTGATCGATCTACTCTCTTGGACGCTTTCGCGTTTCACTTGGACCCAGCCAGCTCATCAGTAGGCCTTGATTTGTGTGTCCAGCGCGCCATAGCCTTGGCGGAGGCGGCCAGCCGCACCACGCCAAGTCCGCCTGACCAGCCTCCGCCAAGGCTACGGCGGTCCGCCGAAGCGCTCCGCGCGAAGGCGGAAGGCGGACCCTACAGCTCAGGGAGACCCTCGCTGTCCCAGAAAGTAGCCTATTTTGATGACTTTGGCGGACCGGAGGGCCCGTCCTTCGGCCCGGCTTCGGCCGAGGGTTCGGGTTCCGGCAGGTGCGGCAGTGCCGTCCCGCTCCAGGGCGCCAGCACCCCGGCCTTCACGTAGGTGAATAGTTTATCCCGAGTGTCCACGATATCGAGATTCCTCATCGTCAGCTGGCCGATGCGGTCGAGCGGCGTGAACATCGACTCGCCTTTCTCCATAGTGAGCCGCTCGGGCTTGTACGTCAGGTTGGGAGAAGTCGTGTCCAGGATCGAGTAGTCGTTGCCGCGGCGCAGTTCGATCGTGACCTCGCCCGTGATGGCGCGCGCGACCCATCGCTGCGCGGTCTCGCGAAGCATCATCGCCTGCGGATCGAACCACCGCCCCTGATAGAGCAGCCGCCCGAGGCGGCGACCGTTGTCGCGATACTGCTCGATCGTGTCCTCGTTGTGGATGCCGGTGACGAGCCGTTCGTACGCGATGAAGAGCAGCGCCATCCCAGGCGCTTCGTAGATGCCTCGACTCTTGGCTTCGATGATCCGGTTCTCGATCTGATCGCTCATGCCGAGTCCGTGCCTGCCGCCGATGCGGTTGGCCTCCATCATCATCTGGACGGCATCCTTGAACGTGATCCCGTTGAGGGCCACGGGCTGTCCCTCGTCGAAGCGAATCGACACCGCTTCGCGTTTCACCGGCACCTCGTCGCGCCAGGACGCAACTCCCATGATCGGTTCGACGATGGTGATGCCCGTGTTCAGGCGCTCGAGATCCTTGGCCTCGTGCGTGGCGCCGAGCATGTTCGAGTCGGTCGAGTACGCCTTCTCGGCGCTCATGTGATACGGGAGGCCGACCTGCCGCATGTACTCCGACATCTCGGCGCGGCCACCCAGCTCATCGATGAACGTCTGATCGAGCCACGGCTTGTAGATGCGCAGGCTTGGATTGGCAAGCAGTCCGTAGCGATAGAAGCGTTCGATGTCGTTGCCCTTGAACGTGCTCCCGTCGCCCCAGATGTGGACGTCGTCTTCCTTCATCGCGCCGACGAGCATCGTCCCGGTGACGGCCCGGCCAATCGGCGTCGTATTGAAGTACGGAACGCCGGCCGTAGAAATGTGAAACGCCCCACACTGCAAGACGGCCAATCCTTCTGAGACGAGCTGCGCGCGGCAGTCGATTAGACGGGCTTTTTCGGCGCCATATTGCAGCGCGCGACGAGGAATCTCGTCGTAATCCGGCTCATCCGGTTGGCCGAGGTTGGCGGTGTACGCGTACGGGACAGCGCCCTTACTGCGCATCCAGTGGAGCGCCGCGCTCGTGTCGAGTCCGCCCGAGAACGCGATGCCGACCCGCTCGCCGGCTGGGAGTTTCTGAAGAATGTTGGCCATGAGACAGACAGTCTATCCCCCTTCGCGCGAAGCGCTCCGGCGGATCCGCCGTTAGCCTTGGCGGAGGCGGACCGTGCTACCATCCGCGACAGTATTCGCGGGAGGAAATCGTGATGTCGACTCGTCTGATTCTCAGTGCCCTGGTTGTATTCCTGGTCCTTCCCCTTCGTGCAACCGCTCAACAAATCACGACCGGCGTCATTCAGGGATCCGTGACCGACGCGACCGGCGCGAGCCTGCCTGGCGTGACCGTCGAAGCCCGCAACCTCGACACGAACTTCGGCCGCACGCTGGTGACCGAATCGGACGGCCGGTTCGTGTTCCTTCAGCTATCGCCCGGCAACTATCGGATGACGTTCACGCTGTCGGGATTTGCGACGCACATCCAGGAGAACATCGTGCTGACCGTCGGTCAGGCGATCACCATGCCGGTGGCCATGAAAGTCTCCGGTGTATCGGAGACCGTGACGGTCACCACGGCGACCGCCGTGATCGAAACCTCGCGGACCTCCGCGGCGACGACGCTGAATCAAGCGACGATCGACACGATTCCGATCCTCGGGCGCAAGTTCGAAGATCTGCTGACGCTCACCCCGGGCGTGAGCGTCGTCCAGGGCCCCGACGGTGACGAAATCACGTTCGCCGGGCAGCGCGGCGTCTTCAACAACATCAGCCTCGACGGCGGCGACTATAACAACGGCTTCTTCGGCGAGCAGGCCGGCGGTCAACGCGCGTCGATCGACATTACCCTCGACGCGGTGAAGGAGTTCCAGGTCATCGCGAGCGGCGCGCCGGCCGAATTCGGACGGACGGCTGGCGGCGTGGTCAACGTCATCACCAAGTCGGGAACGAACGCGGCAAAGGGGAGCGTGTTCTACTTCCAGCGCATGGAAGGCCTGACCGGCGATCTGTCGGACGGCTCGAAGCTCGAGGACTTTCACCGCGAGCAGTACGGCGGCACGGTCGGCGGACCGATCCAGAAGGACAAGGCGTTCTTCTTTCTGGCCTTCGAGGGAATCAACGGTAATTTCCAGCGCCCGAATTTGAGCCGGCAGCTCGGCGATGTGCCCTGCCCGGTGCAGAATCCGACGGTGACGCAGAACGAGGCGCTCATCAACTCGAACCCCGACTGCCAGCGGACGGCGCTCCTCAGCTTCTTCCAATCGCGCCTGAACATCAACGAAGGCACGCCCATCAAGCATCCCCAGCGCACGTCGAGCATCCTGGGCAAGGTCGACATCGCCGCCAACACGAACAACAACCTTTCGGCGTCGTGGAACTTCAACCACTCGCGGAAGGAGAACGAAACGTTCGACGTGGCGACTTACGGCCCGTCGGCGAACGGCGTCGAGGGCGATCCGGCCAAAATCAACGTCATGAACCTCAACTGGTTCACGACGCTGTCGCCCCGAATGCTGAACGAGGCGCACTTCACCTACTCCCGCGAGAGTCGTCCTCGCACGGCCGCGGGTTCCGGTCTCGCCGCCGACACGGGCATGGGATTCGGTCCGTCGTTTCGCTTCGGCGATCCGTTCTTCCTGCAGCCGGGCGTCGACGAGCTCATCTGGCGCACGCAATTCAAGGACAACATCTCGCTCGTCACCGGCAAGCACACCTACAAGGTGGGCGGCGAGTGGATGCACACGCTGAACGATCAGGTGTTCCGCGGCTTCTTCACCGGCCGCTACATCTTCAGCAGCGTATCCGGCTTTCTGCGCTACGCGTCGCCAGCCGCAGCGGGCGGGTTCGGTCCGAATGCGATAGGCTGCTCCAACGGCTCCTTTGTCACGTTCCCGGCGGCATGCCCTGCGGGAACGACGACCGACGGGGGGCCGCTCCTCCTCTATCTGCAGGGAGCGGGCCGTACCGGGCCGGCGACCGACGCGGCTGGTGCGTCGACGATCACCAACGACGAGCTCTCGCTCTTCGCGCAGGACTCCTGGCAGATTCGCCCGAACGTCACGCTGAACTACGGGCTGCGGTGGGACGCGCAGACGATGCCCGAGACTGTCGATCCGAAGACGACGGCGTACGCGGCATTCCTCAACGACCCGACGTTCCCCTCCGACGGCACCATTCCCAGCCAGTGGAGCATGTGGCAGCCGCGGCTCGGCGTCGCCTGGGACGTGAGGGGGAACGGCCAGTCACTCGTGCGCGCGAGCTGGGGTGTGTACTACGCCCGTCAGAACATGCTCAGCCAGGTGGGATCGGTGACGACCAACGGCCTCCAGCAGCAGACGATCTTTGCCAACACGGCGAACCTCCTTGCGTTCGGCGCGCCGACGCCAACATGGCCAAATGTCGTCACACCGGCGCCGTTGCCGGAGGGCCAGTTCCCCCTCTTCAGCGGCGTGCGCGTGTTCGACCGCGACTACAAGAACCCGCACATTTTTGCCTTCAACGTCGCTTACGAGCAGCAGCTCGCGCCGGACTGGACCGGCTACGCCGATTTCATCTGGAACGAAGGGAACAACCTGACGCGGTTCCTCAACTACAACCGGAGCGGGCCTGTCTGCTGCGATCAGGGGCCGGGCACCGGGAACACGTACACCTACACCGGGCATCCGTGGCAGCTGCAACTGGACGAGGTGATGGTCACCAACAGCCTCGGCGGCTCACGCTACCGCGGCCTGACGCTCGGCATTCGCAAGCGGCTGTCGAACGGCTTCCAGCTCGAAGGCAACTACGTGCTCGCGAAGGACGAAGACGACGACTCGAACGAGCGCGATCCGTTCACCGACCGCAGCTTCAACTTCTTCGATCTCTCGAAGGACTGGGGCCCGGCAGATCGCGACATCCGCCACAAGGTGAACTTCTTCAGCTACTTCATCATCCCGCACGGGTTCTGGGCCAACACGCGCATCCAGTACCGGAGCGCGCAGCCGATCACCGCCAGCCCGCGCATCCTCAACGGCAACGACCGCGGCCGGAACGGCGAGCGGAAGGACAACGAGTACTTTTCGTTCGACTGGCGCCTCGGACGCCCGTTCCGCTTCGGCGGCCACTACGAGCTGACGCCGATCCTCGAGATGTTCAACACGTTCAACAACGCGAACAACATCAACCCGCTCAGCACGCCGGCGCTCTTCAACTTCGACGGGTATCTGAGGACCGGCGTCGGCGATCCAAGACAGGTGCAGCTGGCGGTGAAGCTGACGTTCTGACGGCGACGGCTTCCAGGCTTCAGGCTCTAGGCTCTAGGCTTCAGCAAGATCTTCGACCAAGTAGTCGAAGGTTTTCCTAGAGCCTAAAGCCCAGAGCCTAAAGCCTACTGAACGATACAAGACGACGAGCGCATCCGCAGCGACGACACGTCCATGACGTCGACGTTGGCTGCGGGGCTGGGGATCGACTTGGTGCCGGCGACGGGCGGGCCCCCGCTGAATGTCGCCGGCCCGGCTTTCATGCCCTTGTCGTCGAGCGCAGAACGTTTGACGATGCCCGTCACTTCGACGAGGTGTCCCTGATGCTTCTTCAGCTCGTCGGTGAGGGGCTTCTTGGTCGCAAGACGGAACGTTCGCTCGCCAACGAAGGGGCTGCTTTCCACGTCGGTCCGCCGCTGGTCAACCGTCTTGAGCACGCGTCCCGTTAGGCAGCCGACGACGGTCAGCTCGATCGAGTCCTTGGGAACTTTCGGTTTCTCTTGCGGCGTCTCCTGAGGAGCAGCGAGCGCGAGCGCGACGAGCACGGCGGCGAGCGGAGTCATGGAGTCACCTTTCAGGCGCTCTTCGACGATATCACGCCGCGGCACGAGTCGGCAGGGGTCGTATAATCGCGAGCGCAGGAGGCCCGATGTCTCTAACTTTCCCTTTCGCCGCCGTCGTCGCCCTGTTCGCGCCCATCCTGACTCAGCAGGCCCACGAGCACGGCGGGCCCGAGAAGCTCGGGACCGTCCGGTTTACGACCTCGTGCACGGCGGCCGCGCAGCCGGCATTCGCACGCGGGATGGCGCTGCTGCATTCCTTCGAATTCGGGCCGGCCATCGAGAGCTTTACCGCAGCCGGGACGGCCGATCCCGGGTGCGCCATTGCCTATTGGGGGATCGCGCTCAGCCGGTGGGGAAACCCGTTCGCGGCCGGCATCAAGACGCCGGCCCAACTCGAGGCCGGACGCGCGGCCATCGTCCGGGCCAGGGAAATCGGCGCGAAGACCGAACGCGAGCGTGATTACGTCGCCGCCGCCGACCGGCTGTATGCAGACTTCGAGAAAGTCGACCAGCCGACCAGGCTCCGCGCCTACTGCGACGCGATGGCCGGGCTCGCGGCGCGGTACCCGATGATCCCGAAGCCTCTGCCTTCTACGCCGTCGCGCTGATCGCGTCAAACGATCCGACCGACCACACCTACGCGAACCTGCTGACGGCCGGCGCGATCCTCGAACGCCTCGCCCCCACGCAGCCCGACCATCCGGGCTTCGTGCACTACATCATCCATGCGTACGACGTCCCGCCGCTCGCGCCGAAGGCGGTCGACGCCGCGCGCCGCTACGCAAAGATTGCTCCCTCCGCACCGCACGCCCTTCACATGCCGTCGCACACGTTCACGCGCCTCGGATACTGGCAGGACTCGATCGACACGAACATCGCTTCGGCCAGTGCGGCACGACGCGAAGGCGCACCGGCCGAAGAGCTGCACGCGATGGACTACCAGACGTATGCCTATCTTCAGCTGGCGCAGGACGGCGCGGCGCGCCGCCTGGTCGATGCGCTGCCGGAGATCAGGGCCCGATTCGATCCCAACAGCGTCGGCTCGGCGGCACCGGGTTCGGCGGGCGTGTTCGCGCTGGCGGCGATTCCCGCACGTTATGCGCTCGAACGCCAGGCGTGGAGCGAGGCCGTCGCGCTCGAGCTCCGGCCCAGCCGTTTTCCGCAGGCCGATGCGATGACCTGGTTCGCCCGCGGGCTCGGCGCGGCGCACACCGGAGATCTGCCGGCCGCGCGTGCGGCCAGCGACGCCCTGCAGCAGCTCGAGGCGCAGCTCACCAAGGCCGGTGAGACCTACTGGGCCGAGCAGGTCGCGATCCAGCGGCTCGGCGTGTCCGCGTGGGCGGCGTTCAAGGAGGGCCGGATCGACGACGCGTTGACGATGATGCGAAGCGCCGCGGAACGCGAGGACCGGACCGAGAAGAGCGCGGTCACGCCAGGGCCGATTGCTCCCGCGCGCGAGCTTCTCGGATACATGCTGATCGCTGCGAAGCGTCCGGCGGATGCCCTCGCGGCGTTCGACATTACGTTGACCAAGGAGCCGAACCGCTACCGCGCGCTCGCGGGCGCCCTCGAGGCGGCTCGGTTGACCGGCAGCAAGGCCGCTGAGGGGAAGTACCTCAAACAGCTCATCACGCTGACGTCGAGGGCCGATATTCCCGGCCGTCCAGAGATCGCGGCGTTGAAGACGGGCGCGAAACCATGAGTCGATCGGCCTGGTGTGTGAACGTGCTGGCGCTGGCTGTCTGCGTAGCGGCCGCAGCCGCGTCATTGCGCGCGCAGACGCCCGATTCGGTCGTCCAGCGCATTCGTGCGAGCGCGGAGTACGCACAAGCGAGCGCCTTCATCGAGACCGACTACGACCGGTTCGTCAAGGAACTGATCGCGCTCAACGAGATCCCGGCGCCTCCCTTCAAGGAACAGGCGCGTGCGAAGGCGTATGTCGAGATGCTGCGCGAGGCCGGACTCTCCGATGTCGAGATCGACGCCGAAGGGAACGCCATGGGAGTGCGCAAGGGCGCTGCGGCCGGTGGGCCGATGCTGGCGGTCCTCGCGCACATCGACACCGTCTTTCCCGAAGGCACGGACGTGAAGGTCAAGCGCCAGGGCACGCGGCTGGCCGCACCGGGCATCGGCGACAACACGCGCGGGATCGCGCTGATGCTGGCCGTCATCCGCGCGACGCAGGCCGCGAAGTTTCAGACGACGAGCGATGTCCTGTTTGTCGGCAACGTTGGCGAGGAAGGCGAGGGGGATCTCCGCGGCGCCAAGTTTCTGCTCCGCCAGGGCAAGTACAAGGATCGCATCAGGCAGTTCATCGCCATCGACGGTGGCGAGCAGGGCAACATCACGCGCGGCGGCGTCGGGAGCCTTCGCTATCGCGTGGTGTTCAAGGGGCCCGGCGGGCACAGTTACGGCGCGTTCGGGTTGGTCAACCCGGCCTTCGCGATGGGAAGCGCGATCGCGAAGTTTTCGCGGCTGAACGTGCCCGTCGAGCCCAGGACGACCTTCAACATCGGCGTGGTACGGGGCGGGACGTCCGTCAACTCGATTCCTGCCGAAGTCAGCATGGACGTGGACATGCGGTCGGAGTCGTGCGCCGAGCTGAAGAAGGTGAACGAGGCGTTCCTGGTCCTGGTCAAGCAGGCCGTCGACGAGGAGAACGGCGCCCGCTCGACGCGCGAGGGAAAAATCGAAGCCGATCCGAAGCTGATTGGCGATCGTCCCTGTGGGGAAACCGTGGCTTCGTCGCCGATCGTGCAGACGGCGACGTCGGTCGTCAAAGCGTTCGGCCTGACCCCGAACTACTCCATCAGCAGCACGGACTCGAACGTGCCGATGAACCTGGGTATTCCCGCCGTGACGATCGGCCGTGGCGGTCCCGGCGGCAGGGCGCACGCGCCCGATGAATGGACCGACGTCGAGCGGAAGGGCAGCGTCGAAGCCGTCAAAGTGGCGATGACGGTCATCCTGGCGGTTGCCGGCGTTCCGTGACGCGATCGGCAAGAGATCAGCGTGATCCGCGTCTCGTCTGGAGAGATCCGCGCGATCCGCGTCTCGTCCGAGAAAATCCGCGTGATCCGCGTCCCGTCTGAGAGACCCGCGCGATCCGCGTCCCGTCTGAAGGATCCGCGACTCGAAGCCCCGCCGAATTCGCCTACCGAATCCGCCCGTTGGATCGACAATGTGCGACAATGGAGGTGCCTGCCTTGCCTGAGCCTGGGCGCTTCCCTGAATGTGCCGAGGCCCGTTCTGGTTGAGAGGTACTTCCCGATGAGCTCCCAGGTGAGCACGTTCAATGGTGCCGCGCTCCGATCGCGGTATGTCGTGCCGACGGTGTGTGCCGTCGCATGGTGGTGTGCCTCGGTTGCCGGCCAGCAGCAGACGCCGTTCAAGAGCGGCGCGAGCACGGTCGCGGTCTACACCACGGTGACCGATTCGACCGGCCGGCTGGTGCCCGATCTCACCAAAGACGACTTCGAGATCTACGACAACGGCAAGCTCCAGCCGCTCACGCTCTTCGCCACCGAGACGCAGCCCATCTCGGTGATCGTGATGCTCGACCGGAGCGGCAGCATGAAGGACAGCTTCCGGCTCGTCTCGGTCGGCGCCGAGGAGTTCATCAAGCGGCTGCTGCCTGCCGACAAAGCCCGCATCGGCAGCTTCGCCACCAAGATCGAGATCAGCCCCGAGGAGTTCACGAGCGACCGGCGGGCGTTGGTCGACATCCTGCGTTCCGAGCTGCAGCCCGACGGACCGACGCCGCTCTGGAATGCCGCCAACGTCGCCATCCGGGAGCTGCTGCCTCAGGACGGGCGCAAGGTCGTCCTGCTCTTCACCGACGGCGTGGACAGCCCAGGCAACTTCAAGACGAACAACCTCAGCGTGATGGACGTGATGGAGCGCGCCACCAAGGAAGACGTCATGCTGTACGCGATCGGTCTCGAGAGCCGCCTGCCGTACGGCCGTGCACAGGCACCGCTTGGGGGCGGCGGCTTTACTGGCGGGTTTGGCGGAGGTGGCGGCGGCGGCGGGATGACGCAGCGGCCCGATCCGGGGCTGCCGAAGATTGCCGCGGAGACCGGCGGCGGCTACTTCGAGCTGACGCGAGCCGACGATCTGAAGTCGACCTTCGCGCGCGTCGCCGACGAGCTCCACCAGCAGTACGCGCTCGGGTTCGCGCCGACCAAGCTCGATGGCAAGACGCACGACCTCGAGGTCAAGGTCAAGACCAAGGGAATGAAGGCGCGGGCGCGCAAGAGTTATCTCGCGGCGAAGCCGCCGACGTCCTGACGCTCAGTCGTCTCCCGCGACGGTGCGGCGGCGCTCCTTGGTGTTTGCGCGGCGCCGTTTGGCGTCCAGGCGCTGGAGCTTGGACGCCCCGGACGGCCGCGTCTTGCGCCGGCGCTTCGGCCTGACCGCGGCCTTGCGCAGCAGCTCCACCAGCCGCTCCCGCGCCGCCTCCCGATTCTGCGCCTGCGTCCTGAACGCGCGCGAATCGATCACCACCACACCATCCGCCGTCATGCGCGAGCCGGCAATCGTCTTCAGGCGCCCGCGCACGTCGTCATCGATCGAACGCGACCGGCCCGCATCGAAGCGCAATTGCACCGCCGTCGCTACCTTGTTGACGTTCTGACCGCCGGGTCCGGACGAGCGGATGAACCGTTCCTCGATTTCGGAGTCTTCGATGGCGATGGAGGGGGTGATTTGGAGCATTGCGGCGGTTCAAGGTTCAAGGTTCAAGGTTCAGGGTTCAAGGTTCAGGGTTCAGAGTTCAGAGTTCAGAGTTCAAGGTTCAGTGCCAGACCCTCGAGAACCCACTCGAAGATCTTACCTGAACCCTGAACCCTGAACCCTGAACCGAACTCACGCCTCCCACCTGAGCGCCTCGGCCGGATCGATCCGCGAGGCCCGCCGGGCCGGCAGATAGCTGGCCAGCACGGCGGTTCCGCCGAGAGCGAGGGCGACGGCCGCGTAGGTAAGCGGATCGTACGCGCTGACGCCGAAGAGGAGCGTCGAGATGGCGCGCGTCAGCAGCGCTGCGGCCACCAGTCCGCACACGATCCCGATGCCGGCCAGAAGGATGCCGTGGCGGACGAAGAGGCGGCTGACGTCGCGATTGGCGGCGCCGAGCGCGATGCGGATGCCGATCTCCTTCGTCCGCTGTTGCGCGACGTAGGCAATGACGCCGTAGATGCCCACCACGCCGAGCAGCAGCGCCACGGCGGCGGCGATCCCGAGCATGACCAGCGCGAACGAGGTTTGTGCCATCGAGCCAGCGCGAATCTGATCCAACGTGCGGACGTTGGCGACCGGCAGGTTCCCGTTCACGGACCAGACCGCCTGCTGGATCTCCTTCAGCAGCGTGGGCGATCCGGTTCGATCCGTCCGCACGGCGTAGGCGAGATTGCGCTGCGCGAAGGACTGGTTGCGATAGAACTTCTCGATCCAGAGCGGCCAGTAGATGATCGACGCGGCCGGCTGGACGATGCCGTTGTCGCGCTCGTTGCCGACGACGCCGATGATCGTCCGCCACGGATCATTGGGCGTCTGTCGGATACGCTTGCCGATCGCTGCCGCGGGCTCCTTCCAGTATTCCCTGGCGAAGTTCTCGCTGATCATCACGACCGACGCCTTGCTGTACACATCGGCCCACGTCATCTCGCGACCCGCGACGATCGGATTCCCCATCGTCTGGAAGTAGTTCTGCGCCGTCCACTTGAAGCGGCGCAGCGGCGGAAGCTTCTCGCCTGGTGGCGGGAAATCCTCGACGAAGATCGGATCGTTGCTGTCGAAGCCGTCCATCGTGATCGAGTTCGACACCCCGACCGACTTGACGCCGGCGATCTGCTCGAGCTTTCTGGCGATTTGCTCGTGCGTGCGGATCGCTTGCTCGTCGCTCGGAATGAGGGACTCGGGAATCGACACGCGGAGCGTGAGCACTTCTTCGGGGCGCACGAATCCTGGATTGACCTGGCGCATCGCCTGGAAGGTGCGGATCATCAGCCCGGAGGCCACGAGCAGAACGACCGCGAGCGCGATCTCGGCGACCACCAGCCCATTGCGCGCGCGGTGACGCTCGCGCCCCGCGCTCGAGAGGCGTCCGCCTTCTTTGAGCGCCGAGGCGAGGTGCGGCGTCGCGAACTTCACGACGGGAAGCAGTCCGAAGAGGAGTCCTGCCAGCAGCGAAATGGCAAGCGTGAAGACGAGCACCAGCGGATCGATCCCGATCTCTCCCGTGCGCGGCAGCCCGTCGGGCGCGTTGGCGACCAGTATGCGGATCCCGGCATACGCGAGGCCGAGACCGACCACGCCGCCGGCAAGCGCCAGCGCCAGGCTTTCCGAGAGGAGCTCCCAGGCGATCCGGCGTGAGCCGGCGCCGAGGGCCGCATGGATGGCCAGTTCCTGCTGGCGCGCCTCGGCTCGCACCAGGAACAGGTTGGCGACGTTCGCGCACGCGATGAGCAGGACGAGCCCGACCGTGCCGAGGAGCACCCACAACACGCGTCCGATGTCGCCGATGGCGTCGACCGAGAGCGGCCGGACGTTGGGCGCCATCTCCACGTCGTCGAACATCTTTCGGGTGAACCCGGCGGGCATCGGGAACCGGTCGGGGATCACCGCGATCAGCCGGGCGACGTCCGCGTTCGCCTGCTCGAGCGTCACGCCTGGCTTGAGGCGCGCCACACCCTGAAAACTGAAGTTGCCGACGTGAAGCTCGGCGCGATTGAAGCGGAAGGGGAGGACGAGCTGCGGGTTGCGATTGAGGAAGCTGAAGCTCGCCGGAAGCACACCGATGATTTCGCGGGGCTTGCCGTCGACGACGACCGACCTGCCGACGACGGAGTGATCGCTGCCGAACTTCCGTTCCCAGTAGGCATGGCTCAGGATGACCCGTTCGGGCGTCTTCGGCGAGTCGTCTTCGGCGGTAAAGCTTCGCCCGAGAATCGGGTTGACGTGCAGGAGTCGCAAGGTGCCATCAGTCACGGACATGACCTGGACGCGCTCCGGCTCGCCGCTGCCGGTAACCGAGACCGCCCCGTTGTCCCAGAGACCGATATCCTCGAAGACCCGCCCTTCTTCGCGGTAGATCAGGTAGGCAGAGGGCGACATGTTCAGGTTGGGAATGCCAATCCCAGGCGCTGTGTGCCAGACCCCGACGAGCGTCTCTGGGTGGTCGAAGGGCAGCGGCTTGAGCAGCACGCCGCGGACGACGCTGAAGATGGCCGTGTTGGCGCCGATACCGAGCGCGAGCGTCAAGACCGCGATCAGCGTGAACATGGGCGCGCGAAGGAGGCGCCGGACAACGCGCCGGGGAGTAGCAGTCATGTGGACCTTAGACGGCCCTGGCGCGTCGCGCGTTCGCCCCAGCTGTCCGGGGACACTCAATCGTGACAGTCCCGTTTGAGTGTCCCTGGGGACATTCAACAGTGACTGTCCCGGTTGAGTGTCCCCGGCTCGGCGCCCGGCCGCGGACGGACGCCGGGTGTTCGGAATCGGCCACTGTGGTTGTGCCTCCAGTGGCTTTTGCGTGCATTTCGAAGGACTCTCGAGGCACACGGGTTGCACGGCCTTGACCGCGATGTTTCCTATGCTCTCTGACGTGCTTCAGGATGTCCGGTTCGGGATTCGGCTGCTGCGCCGGAGTCCGGTCTTCACGACGGTCGCTGTCGGGTCGCTCGCGCTCGGGATTGGCGGCGCGGCGGCTGTGTTCTCGCTGCTCAACGCGATCGTGCTTCGCAGCCTCCCGGTGGCCGAACCCGATCGGCTCTTCGTCGCCGAGCGGCATCGCCCCGACGAGATGTCGCCGCGGTTCTCATGGCCCGAAGCCGTCCGGCTTCGCGACGAGCTGGCCGGACGTTCTGAGCTTGCTGCCGCGAGCTCGTTAGCCGCCGTCCAGCTCCGTCCCGCCCGCGCGTCCGCGACCTCCGCCGAGCGCGGGTCCGTTCAGCTCGTCTCGGGCGAGTACTTCGACGTGCTCCGCCAGCGACCCCAGGCCGGCCGCCTCCTGACCCTCGACGACAACCGCGTGCTCGACGGTCACCCGGTCGCCGTCGTCAGCTACGGCTACTGGCAACGCAGCCTCGGCGGTGCGGCCGATGCGATCGGTCAGACGCTCATCATCAACGGCGCGCCATTCACCATCGTCGGCGTGACTGCTCCAGAGTTCTTCGGCACGACGGTGTCGATGCGAGGCGCCGACGCCTGGGTGCCGCTGATGATGCAGTCGGCGATTCGCTACAGCGGGAACGCCAGCTGGCACGATGGCGACACGCGGAAGCCATGGCCGCCGCAGGAGAACGTCGAGTGGCTGAACCTGTTCGCGCGCGTACCCACGGCAACCGAGCAGACGTCGATTGCCGCGGCGCTGACCGTTCGCCACCATGCCGACGTCTCCGCGCGGCAAGGCGCTGACGCCGACTATGCCGCGCAGCTGCGCGCCGAGCGCGTCGTGCTGGCGCCGGCCGGCCGCGGGCTGTCCTCGCTCCGTGATCAGGCCTCGACCGCGCTCTACGTCCTGCTCGCGATGATGGTCATCCTCTTGTTGATCGCCAGCGGCAACGTCGCCAGCCTGCTCGTGGCGCGGGCCACCTCGCGCGAACGCGAGATGGCGGTGCGCTTGTCCCTGGGCGCCGGGCGCGTGCGACTCATCCGCCAGCTTCTCGTCGAAAGCCTCTTGCTCGGTCTTGGCGGAGGCGCAGTGGGCTTGGGCCTGGCAGTGTGGGGACGCGATCTCCTGCTCGGACTCTTCGCGAGCGGCCAGGCGTCGCTCATCACGCTCGACACCGGACTCGACGGACGCGTGCTGGCTTTCTCGGCCGGCATGTCGCTCATGACGGGGCTGGCCTGCGGGCTGCTGCCGGCCTTGCGCGGCACACGCGTGCCTGTCTCGGAGTCGCTCAAGCTGCAGTCACGCGCGGTGGGACTGGTCAGCCGCCGGACACTTCTCGCCGGCCGCGCCCTCGTCGCGGCGCAGATGGCGTTCTGCCTGCTCCTTCTCATCGTCGCTGGCCTGTTCGTGAGGAGCCTCCGCGTGCTGGCGACTTCCGAGATCGGATTCGATCGTCAGCACCTGCTGGGCGCGCGGATCGACGTGCGAAGTCTCGGGTGACTCGGACGAGCAGCGGCAGGTGCTCTACACGCGGCTGCTCGATCGCGTGCGGGCGCTCCCGGGCGTGCAGTCGGCCAGCCTGTCGATGAACGGCCCGGTGATGGGTTCCTCCCAGATCAGCGGCTTCAGCATCGAAGGCTACACGCCACGAACGGGCGAGCGGATGTCCACGAACGAGGAGTTCGTCACCGAGGACTACTTTTCGACCGTCGGCTTGAAGATCGCACGCGGCCGGGCGTTCGGGCCGGGCGATCGCGGCAAAGGTTCCAAGGCCACGCTGATCAACGAAACGATGGCGCGCCGGTTCTTTCCCGGCCAGGACCCGATTGGCAAGCGATGGGCGTACGACGCCGATGCCGTCAGCACGCCCGATGCCTTCGTCATCGTCGGCGTCGTGGAAGACGCGAAGTATCGCGACTTGAAAGCCACCGTTCCGACGATGACGTATCACCTGTCGGGACCCGTCAGAAGATGCGGTGTTGAACGATCTCGAGGTGCGCACGGCGGGCGCGCCGGAGTCGCTCGTGCCGACGCTCCGACAGGTCCTCGCGGAAGCCGAGCCAGGCCTGCCGGTCTTCGACATCATGCCGATCGAGCAGCGAGTCGCGCGGGCACTCTCGCAGGATGCGGTCGTCGCGCAGCTGACGACGGTGTTCAGCGGCATTTCGCTCTTGCTCGCCTGCCTCGGGCTCTACGGGACGATTTCCTACGGGGTCAACCAGCGCGTCGCCGAGCTCGGTCTGCGGATCGCCCTGGGAGCAGATCGCCGTCAGGTGCTCTGGCTCGTGATGCGCGAAGCGCTGGTGCTCGTCGCCGTCGGGAGCCTCATCGGATTCTCGCTGGCCTACCTGGCGGCTCGCAGCCTGGGCAGGGTGCTCTACGGCATCGGTCCAGCCGATCCGCTGGCCTACGGCACCGGCGTGGCGCTCCTGCTGAGCGTCGGCCTCGTCGCCGCGTATCTCCCCGCGTTCCGAGCGTCGCGCATCGAGCCGATGCGCGCCATCGCGGGTGGATAGCGGCTGGTGGAACACCCTGACTGACCCCCATCCGCGAGATCCTCGTCCCGTGGAGAGACTGGAAGCTATCTCATGAACACGGCCGACGACTAATCACGAGGATTACGAAGATTACAAAGATCGCGAAGGAAGGATTTGTCAGTCAAACACCTTCGCGAGCTTCGTGAGCTTTGAGACCCTCGTGAGTGGTTTAGGTCTATGAGACAGCTCCTAGCCCAGGCTAGCAGGGTGCTGAAAAAGGGGTCGCTCTGTCCGCGCTGCGGTAACCCGCGGCTGGCGGCTCGCGGCTAGCTGTTGCTGGATGTCAGCCACGAGCTCCGAGTGAGCAACCGCCAGCAGCCAGCAGCGAGCCGCGCGCTGCGGTGGGTCTCGGCTTCTGGCTCTCTGAGGATCCGCGAGATCCGCGTCCCGTGAGGAGCCTGTGATCCGCGCTACCGTTCGGCGCTCCCGGCCGCCGGGCGGCTGACTCGCCGCAGCACCGACCACAACCACACCAGCCCGGCGGCCATCACCAGTCCCATCAGCCATCGCAGGGCACCCGCCACACCGGCAGCGGTCAGCGCCGGCCACTCGAACCGCGAGAGCTGGCTTCCTCGCTCGGTCATCCAGTGCCACGCCGTGTGCGCGACGATCGCCGACAGGAGGATCGTGCCCATGCGTTCCGCGACAACGTAGCGGAACATCAGCTGCAGCGCCGGCACAAGGACGATGAGCACCAGGAGTTGAGCGAGCTCGACTCCGATGTTGAAGGCGAGCAGTGCCGTCAGCACGTGCGAGCCGGCGAACTGCATCGTCTGCCGCAGCGCGAACGAGAAGCCGAATCCGTGCACCAGGCCGAACGCCAAGGCGATGAGCCAGCGGCTCCTGCGGAAGTACCCGGATCCGACGATGTTCTCGAGCGCCATGTAGACGATCGATGCAGCGATCGCCGTCTCGATGAGCGGCGGGAACCAGAGTGCGTCGGGCGCGAGGTTGAATGCCGAGGCAATGAGCGTGATCGAATGCGCGATCGTGAAGGCGGTGATCACGAGCACGAGCGGCCGGAGGCGGCGGAACGGGATGACCAGGCAGAGAAGGAACAGGAGATGATCGGTGCCGTCGAGAATATGGAAGAAGCCCAGCTCGACGAAGCGCCAGGCGGCCTGATGCCAGCGCGGATCCAGTCTGACCATCCCCGGATCCCCCGCCAGCTCGAACGCCCGCTCGACACCGCCGGGCGATCGAAAGCGGAGCGTCGTCACCACCCGGATACCGAGCCTTGCCGAGCGCGGGATGGATCGAGAAGTTCGATCGATCCGAGGCGATCGGGTACTCGAAGAGGACGTCCATCAAGCCCTGGCTCCAGACGAGCGCCGAGTCCGGTGCGAGCGGTGGCCCCGTGATGTGCGCGAGCGCGGTGTCGTACGACGCAAACGACCGATCGGACGGGAGTGAGATCTGGGTCGCGACGATCCGAGGCGTGTCGAGCCGGGTGTTGCCTTCGTAGAGCGCGATGCTGTCCGCGATCCACAACGTGGCGGCCTGACGGACGGCCGTCTCCGCGCGCGTCAGGTCGATGTTGTTTTCGTCGCGCGTCGGAAACAGGATGTCCCGCATTGCGGCGATCGGCGCGCGCACGAGCAGGCGCAGCCGCGGTCCCTCGGGCCGCAGGAAGGCGTGGACGGTCACGTCATTCGGGATCTCGTGCGCCCGCGGCTGGATCGGCAGCGCCAGCACGAGTATGACGATGATGAGTGCCGCGAGACCGCGAGCCTCCGGCCGCCAGTCGTTCGCCATTCGGCGCAGTGTATACTGGCGGCCCATTGGGGGGAATCCTGAGCCGTTCGATTCGATCACCGCTTTGTTCACCTTGGGGCTCACCTTGGGGACGCGTATGAATCGGAGCGCTCTCGCAACGGCCATCGCCTGTGCCGCGGTCGTCCTCACCGTGTCGGGCCACGCCTGGCAACCCTCGTCTCCCCGCCTCCAGGTCGACCCGCTCTGGCCGAAGCCCCTGCCGAATCACTGGCTCTTCGGTTCGATTACGGGCGTTGCGGTTGACTCGCAGGACCATGTCTGGGTCGTCCACCGCGGCGCCGATTCGCTCAACGCGCGAACGGAGATGAGCGCGGCCACGAACCCGCCGACGGCCGAGGAGTGCTGTCTTCCCGCGCCGGCGGTGCTCGAGTTCGATCAGTCCGGCGCACTCGTCGGCCACTGGGGTGGGCCGGGCGCGGGCTACGAGTGGCCGCGATCGCCCGGCGGGATCGCGGTCGACGCGCAGGGCAACGTCTGGATCGCCGCGGCTGGTGTGACCGAAACGGCCGGCGCCCGCGGCCGGGGTGCCGACCCCGTTCCAGGTCCGCTGGAGGACGCACATGTTCTCAAGTTCTCGCGCACGGGGAAGTTTCTGTTGCAGATCGGCCAGGCAGGGAGGCCGGGAGACAACGACAGCAAGACCGGCTTACACCGTCCGATGGCCATCGATGTGGATACCGCCGCGAACGAAGTCTACGTCGCCGACGGATTCGGCAACCGGCGCGTCGCCGTGTTCGACGCCACCACTGGCGTCTACAAGCGGCACTGGGGCGCTTACGGCGCAGCGGCCGGCGATGCCGATCCGGGTCCGTATGCTCCAAGCGGGCCGCCGTCGAAACAGTTTCGCATCGTCAGCTGCGTCAAGATTTCGAGCGACGGATACGTCTACGTCTGCGACCGCCGCAACAATCGCATTCAGGTGTTCCGCAAGAACGGCACGTTCGTGAAGGAAACGGTCGTGTCGAAGGCGACGACCGGCGAGGGTTCGGTGTGGGATCTCGCCTTCTCCAGGGATCCGCAACAGCGTTTCCTGTTCGTCGCCGATGGCCAGGATCAAAAAGTGTTCGTGCTCGACCGCGACACGCTCGCGGGCGTGTCGACCGTCGGCGGCGGGGGACGCTGGCCGGGCGGATTCTACGGAGTCGGCAGCGTCGCCGTCGACTCGAAGGGCAACGTCTACACGGGAGAGAACCTCGAGGGCAAGCGCCTGCAGAAGTTCGTCAACAGATGATCGAGCGACGTGATCTGCTGATCGGGTCGGCGTTTGTGGTGTCCATCATCGGACTCGGCACGGCGACGCACGTGCTCGAGCGCGTGGCTGACGCGCAGGACCGCAGTGCGCATCCAGGCGCCGCGCTTCGAGGTCGATCCATTGTGGCCGAAGCCCTTGCCCAACAACTGGGTGCTCGGTCAGGTGATTGGCCTCGGGCATCGACGCACAGGATCACGTGTGGATCGTCCACCGCGTCGACTCCCTCTCCGCGACTGAAGCCGCCGCCGACCAGAACCCGCCGACCGGGTCGTGCTGCTCGAAAGCGCCGCCCGTGCTCGAGTTCGATCCGGCCGGCAACCTCGTCGGACACTGGGGCGGCCCTGCCGAGGGCTACGAATGGCCGACGTCGAACCACGGCATCTTCATCGACCACAAGAACAACGTGTGGATCGGCGGCAACGGCGACAAAGACGCGCACGTCCTCAAGTTCACGAGGAACGGCAAGCTCCTCATGCAGATCGGCCGGCAGGGCAAGCGCGTCGGCAGCAACGACCTCGAGAACTTCGGCCGGGTCGCCAAGATCTTCGTCGACGCGAAGACCAACGAGGCGTACATTGCCGATGGCTACCAGAACAAACGCGTCGTCGTCATCGACGCCGACAGCGGCAAGTTCAAGCGCTACTGGGGCGCCTATGGGAACAAGCCGGATGACACCGACCTCGGCCGCTACGATCCGAAGGCGCCGCCCGCGCAGCAGTTCCGGACGCCGGTGCACTGCGCCGACCTGTCGAACGACGGGCTGCTTTACGTCTGCGATCGGCCGAACGATCGCATCCAGGTGTTCAAGGCCGACGGCACGTTCGTCAAGGAAACGTTCGTCGCGCGCAACACGCTCGGCGACGGGTCAACCTGGGACGTCGCCTTCTCGAAGGATCCGCAGCAGAAGTATCTGTACCTGGCCGACGGCAAGAACGAGAAGGTGTACATCTTCCAGCGCGACACGATGCAGATGCTGACCAGCTTCGGCGACGGCGGACGCCAGCCCGGTCAGTTCTTTGCCGTGCACAGCATCGCGACCGATTCCAAGGGGAACCTCTTTACCACCGAGACCTACGAAGGACGCCGGCTGCAGAAGTTCGTCTACAAGGGACTCGGTCCCGTCACCAAGATGGACCAGGGCACCGTCTGGCCGGCGAAGTAGGGCGGAAGGAAGGCAGGCTCCGGAACGGCCGCGCGTATCAGTCGAAGATCCTGCGGACCGGGCACGTGAAGCCGGGAACGACGTCGCCGGCGTCGAGGACGTCGTCTATACCTAGCGTGACAGGAGACAACAGGGGAACGTGCGTCGTCACGGTCTTTGTCTTCGGATCCACGACCCACACAAGACGAACCCCGCGGGCGAGGTAGTCGCTGACCTTGGCGGCGACCTCGGACCGGCGGTCGCCAGGTGATTCTGATCTCGACAGCCAAGTCAGGAGGGCCGGGCCAGAAGCCGGGGGTCAGGCACGCCGGTCTCGGGGATGCGCCCGTTGTGAACGAAGGCGACGTCTGGTTCCCTGACCGTATCGGGATTTCGAGCGAGCTCGAATCCGGCCGGCGTCATGACGGCGCCGAGCCGGTGCGCCGTCACGTAGCCGTGCAGGACGGCAGCGATCTGCGTCGCCAGCACGGCATGACGGCTCCCCGGCGGGCTCACACGAACGACCCGCCCCTCGACCAGCTCGTAGTGGTAGTCGTCGTTGGGAATCCGCGCGAACTCTTCGGCGGTAACCAGACGCTCGTAGGCACGCATGATGTGACGCTGCATGGCATTCTAGCATCGTCGGAAATGCCAGAGCCGTGCCGCGCGGATTCATGGGAAATCCAGACAGGCGTCAGTCAAAACCGCGCAGAATCTGCCACACGTTCAAGCCGGGGAATGCGCAGCGTTTGCAACCGAAGAAGCCGTCGGGCGTACGTTCAAGAAGCGACGTGAGGCGCCAGTCCGTCTGAAGCAAACACTACTGCCTGGCGACGTTGGGTGGAACGTACGCCCTTCAGTATCACTACGATGGCGGCGCCATCCTCATGCTGCGCGTGTTCCACGGCTGCGAGATGAGGTAGGCGACGCCTACTCGCATGTCAGGCGGCACTGCAGTCCCCCGAGATGGCGCAACACGCCGGCGATCAGGTTCCAACTCGCGAAGGTTAGGCTCACCAGCCTTCGCTCACGCGTGCCAACGAGCGTGAGCTACGGTTGCAAGCCACGCGAAGGTTTGTCCGCCTCGCCACACGATCACCGGCCGAGGTTCAGCCTGACGCCGACCATCGCGCGACGTGGATCCATGAAGACGGTGGCCGCACCGAAATTCGGGCTGAACAGATTGTCGGTGGCCAGGCCCTCCTCCGCTGTGTCGTTGAGCGCATTCAACACGTCCACCAGCACCTCGATCCGTCCCACGCCGCCGAAGGCGATCGTCCTCGACACGCGCACGTCGAGCAGCGATTGCGACGATAGCCGCCGCGCGCCGCGCGGCTCGAGCAGAATGCGCTGGTCACCCTGCGGCAGTGCGATCTGCGCCGTGGCAGCCCACGGCTTGCCGCTGAAGTACTGCAGATTGGCGGCGATCACGAAGCCGGTCCGGGGCACGTCGACACTGCCCATGACCCGGAACATGTGCGGTCGATCGTTTGGCAGCCGGCCGCGCGCGTTGGTGAGACTGTTCGGATCCTGCCCGAACGTGAGGTACGGCGCGCCGGCGATGGTGCTGACCTGCGAGCCCGCGGCCGCAGCCCCGCTGGACGCCTGCAGCCCCGACGCGCGCGAGAACGTATACGAGCCGAACGCCTGCCAGCCGTCGGACCGGCGCTTTTCGACCGCCATCACGAGGCCGTTGTACGTCAGCGAGTACCCCTCCGGATTCGTCAACAGAAAGCGGCGATCGGCCGTGGAGTTGACGAGCACGAACACCGGCAGGCTGCGGCCGTCCGGCAACGTCCGCGTCTCCTCGCGATACTGGCCGCCGACATCCGTCCATCCGATGAAGTTGCTGCCATCCTTGCGAACGTAGGCGATCGCCACCGCCAGCTGGCGCCCGACCTCGCGATCGACGCCGATCGAGTACTCGTCGGTGCGCGGCGATCGCGTTTCGGGATCGAGTTGCAGGTTCCTTTTGGGATCGACCACCGAGACGATGCTCGTGTAGCCGCCGGTCGCCGGATCGAAGGCGGATGTCGTGGTCGGGGTCGCAGCGGGATGGAACGGGGCGAGCTCTCCGGTCAGCACGCCCTGATTGAACCGCCCGTAGCTCGCGCGCAGCATCGTTCGGCCGTCCGCGGTGAGCTTCATGGTGACACCCAGGCGCGGCGACCACATCGTTCCACGTGTACAGCGTCCCCAGACCGCGGACGATGTCGCCGGTTTCGCGCCCTTGCTGATCGAGCGCGCGCAGATCCTGACTGATGGCGCGGCTGTGGTCGAACCGCAGGCCGGCGTTGATCGTCAGCGAAGGCCCGATCGTGATGGCGTCGCTCACGAACCCGGCCGCGGTGATGAACACGCCGCCGGTGATGGAGGGATCGCCCGAGACGGACTGAAACGGCCGGCCGCGGTCGTCGACGAACCTGACACCGGTCGGAATGATCGCGGACAGGTGATGCTCGCCCTTTTCGAGCTGCCCGCCGATCCGCCACTGGTGATCGGCGCCCAGGAGCCCCGGCCGGTAGTGATTGATGGTCCCCTTGGCGGTCGTGCGAATGAGCGTGAGTCCGCCGAACGTTTGCGGCGCGCCGCTGAAGACGCCGGTCGCGCGGTCGAACCGGCTTGGCGTCGTCACGCTGCCTGTGCTCGGGTCGTCTTTGCGATCGAATACAAACCGGCCGACGACGCACATCCCAGACGGTGTTGGATGACAACGTGTGCGTCAGGTGGCCGAACGTCATGGCCGGGACCGATGCGTGCCGGCGCTGGGTCGCTTCGAACGGCTTCACGAGCGTTGGGAGCTCGGGGTTGACCCAGCACTCGTCGTGAAAGCTCTGCAGCAGCTGCAGGCCCGGTGCAAGTCGCCACGTGAGCTTCGCGAAGATCTTGTCCTGCTCGTAGGTCCTCGGGAATGCCGGGTCGGTGCCCGGCTGACTGTCGTAGTCGCGCAGATGCTGGTATCCCGCGAAAGAACCACAGCCGATCGCGCACAACCGGACCGCCGACGTTCGTCGTCAAGTCGCGGTACCTGACGCGCTCGTACCCGCTGGTCGGCTCGCCGGAGCCGGGATATGGCGAGCCGCACCGGCTGGCTCGTCAGGCCGGCCGCCTGTCCGTAGTACGACGCGTCATACAGAAAGCGGTTGCTGCCCTGCCTGGTGATGACGTTGATCACCGCGCCCTGCATGTTGCCGAACTCGGCCGACGCGCCCACCGACTGGACCTGCACTTCCTGAATGAAGTCGACGCCCGGCTCGGATCGCGCCTCGCCGCTGCACGGACAGGTGAAGTTCGTGCCGTCGATGAGAAACGTGTTCTCGTTGGCGCCTGAGCCGAACGCGGACACGCTGTTGATCGAGCCGCTGCCCGGCGACGTGGGCGACACGCCGGCGCGGCTCTGATGAAGTCGAACATGCTGAATCGTCGCGCCGGGATCGCTTTGAGATCCTCGGGGCCGAAGCGAGTCTCGAATCCGCTGCCTCGCGCTTCGATCCGCGAGCCCGCTCCCTCGACGACCACCGATTCCTCGACGCCCGCCAGCTTGAGAACCGCCGTTCTCTCGATCGTCGCGCCGACGCCGATGCGGATGGTCCTCTTCGTGATAGGCCCTGAATCCCTGGAGCTCGATATCGAGGCCGTACTGTCCCGGGAGGCAGCGCCGGGAAGCGCAGCTCGCCCTTTCTCGTTCGTGGTCAGCGTCGCTCGAGCCGCCAATCAGCGCCGGGGAGCTCGACCCGGACAGCCGCGCCCGCCATGACGCCGCCCTGTGCGTCCTTGACGGTTCCGATCAGGGCTCCCGTCAACCCCTGCGCGGGCGCCAGGTGCGCTGCAGCACACACGCAGCGGCGAGAAGGAACATTACCGGTCTGCGCATGGTACAACCCCCCTTCGGAGTGTGCGGGCGAACAGCCCGCGAGTCAGTTCAATTCCGGACACCTCAGGTGCTCGAGAACACCAGTCGATCCTGCATATGTTTGAGGCTTGGTTTCTCTCCCGTCATCGTCCTCCCCCGCCGTGGAGCCGCTGCATGGAGTGTGAATTGACGTACTTGGCGATCGCCTCGCCCATGTCGTCGCTGATCTCGACGGTGCTCGGGTAGTGCATGCCGCCCCAGACCCGGGCGTTGTTCCCGTCCGAGCGCGCTTGCGTGATGCTGGTGTACGTGCGGCTCGGCTGTCCGGCCGTCGTCAGCGTAAACGTCTGTCGCCGCCGGAAGTGGCTGAGGAGAACCGTCGCGGCCGCACCGTTGAGGCTGGGGTGCCCGGCTGCGTATTCCGGATGCGACGGCGTGTTGATGAGCGGCAGCCAGTCCGGATCGGCAACGGTGTCCGGATTGCCGTCGGTGTCCGCCAGCGGGATCGAGGTCACCGGCCGCCAGGTCACTTCGAGCGGAAGGGCGCCGTAGAATCGCTTGGCGCTCCAGGTGGTAAACGCCGTGTCGGCCATCGCGATGTTCAGGACCGCGAGCAGCCGGTTGCTGTCGGACATGGACAGGTGGTTGGCGTGCGCGATCTGGTTCGCCGCCTGATTCCAATGGACGCTGGCGTTGCCTTCCCAGAACGGAGCAAGCGCCGTCTGATCGTCAGTGCGCGTCGATCCGGTCCTGCGACCGAGCGCCTTGACGGCGTTGAAATCGTCCGTGTACGTGTCGCTGGTCAAACCTCGCGGTGGTTCAGGCTGAAACTGTGTGTTGTTTGGGAGCACGAACATCGACGTGAACGCCAGGCCCTGAGCGCTCATTGCTCCGAACGCCGGCGGTGTCGGCCGCCACTGGCCGACGGCGGTCCCACCCGTGAACGCAGGGTAGCGTCGCGCTGAACCCATCGGTCGCGCGCCAGGCGAGCACAGCCTGCGCGACCTCGGTTCCCCAGGCGACGCCGCGCTCGATGCGCGTCGCGCACAAGCGCGGTCGTCCGTTGTGCTCACAATCGTCGTTCAGCGCCGCGAGCGACGACTCATAGCTGGCGTCCAGCGCCAGCTGCCGGGACGGGAACAGGCCGACCAGCGCTGTGTACGCCGCAGCGACGACTGCCGCTCGGCGCGACGCGCCGTCGGGGGCCCTGGTGTCAAACGAAAATTGGTGTGTAGCGTTGCTCGATTCCGTTGTGTGCATCGAAGATCGCTGTGTGAACGATGGCCCCGAGCCGCTGACTGGAGGAGTTCGCCGTATTCGTCGCGATGAGCGTGTCGATGAAGATCTGATTCCAGTCCAGCACCTCCGAAGCTGCTTGTCCCCTTCCAGTGCGATCTGGGTCTTCAACCGGGACCTGGGCCTGGTCCTGGGCCTTCGGGATGACCGTCGAGGATTGGGCTGGGTCGGCCGAAGCCGTCCATCCAATACGCACCAGCCCGACCGTTACAATCAAGCCAACCATCACGTTGCGAGATGTCCGCTTCATGGCGTTCCCTCCGCCGGAGGCGGAAGGCCGCCGGTACACGGGAATGCGGGAACGCCGGCCTGCAGGGTGAACATCCTCAAAAACGCTCAATAAATGGCGCCTCTCGGTCTTCATCCGTTGTGTGGAGACTGTGCGATACTGCCGCTCTTGACAACACCGTCACCCGGGGCCGTCACCCAGTTGCTGCGGGCGTGGGGCAACGGCGACGATGGCGCGCTCGAGCAGCTGACCCGGCTCGTGGAGGCGGAGCTGCGCCGGCTCGCCCGAGGGTATATGGCGCGCGAGCGGCGCGGCCACACCTTGCAGATCACGGCGTTGGTGAATGAGGCGTTTCTCCGGCTGACGGACGCCCGGTGCGTCGGATGGCAGGATCGCGCGCACTTTCTTGGCATCTCGGCCCGCCTGATGCGGCGTGTGCTGGTCGATCACGCCCGGTCGCGCGGGTACCGTAAGCGCGGGGGCGGCGCCCAGCGCGTGACGATGACCGAAGGGCTCGTCGTGTCTCCGGAGCCATCATTGGACCTGGTCGCGCTGGATCGCGCATTAGAGTCATTGGCGGCGGTCGACGCTCGGAAGGGCCGAGTGATCGAATTGCGGTTCTTCGGAGGCTTGAGCGTGGAGGAGACCGCCGAGGTGCTCCATGTGTCGCCCGACACCGTGAAGCGCGACTGGCGACTGGCGAAACTCTGGTTGCTTCGCGAGCTCGAAGGAGAAGGGCCGTGACGGACCCCGAGCGGCGGAAGCGTGTCGAAGACCTGTGCGACGCCGCGCTTGACCGCGATGCGCGCGAGCGCTCTCGGTTCGTGGCGGCGGCATGCGGACACGATGAAGCGCTGCGGCAGGAAGTGGAGGCGCTGCTGGTACACGCTCCGGCGGCTGAGGGATTTCTCGCGTCGACGATCGGAGAAGTCGCGGCGCACGTCCTCGCTGATGAGCACGAGGCGTCGCTCGTGGGCGGGCAGATCGGGTCGTACAAGGTTCTGTCCCTTCTCGGCGCGGGCGGGATGGGCAAGGTGTATCGCGCCCACGATACGAAGCTCGGTCGCGATGTCGCCATCAAGGTCGTGGCAGACGTCTTCCTTTCGGACCCGGAGCGGCTCGCGCGCTTCGAACGCGAGGCGCGGGTGCTGGCGACGCTGAATCATCCGCACATTGGCGCGATCTACGGATTGGAGGAGGCCGACGGCGTCCGCGGCCTCGTGCTCGAGCTCGTGGAAGGCGCAACGCTTGCCGAGCGTCTGGCGTTGGGTCCGTTGCCGATTCACGAGGCACTCACGGTGGCGCGTCAGATCGCCGACGCGCTCGAAGCCGCCCACGAGAAGGGCATCATCCACCGCGATCTGAAACCGTCGAACATCATTCTTCAGGGCGCATGGGAGCCCACCCCCACGCGCTGGAGGACCGCGCCGCCGAGCGTAGACTCTCCGCCACGGGCGGCGGATGACATCACGGTGAAGGTGCTCGACTTCGGGCTGGCGAAGGTGTTTGACGACGAGGGACTGGGACACGACTTGTCGCAGACGCCGATCGCAACCAAGGGAACCCGAGACGGTGTGATTGCGGGTACGGCGGCCTACATGAGTCCAGAGCAGGCGCGGGGGATGGCCGTCGACAAGCGAACCGATATCTGGGCGTTCGGGTGCGTGCTGTACGAGATGTTGACTGCCCGGCCGGCGTTTCCCAGCGAAACAGCCTCCGATACGGTCCCGGCGATCCTCGAACGCGAACCCGACTGGAGCGCCCTGCCTCCGCAGACGCCGGGGAGCATCCGACGATTGCTCCAACGCTGTCTCGAGAAAGATCCGAAGCGCCGCTTGCGCGACATCGGCGACACGCGCCTCGAGCTCGAGGAAGGCCTTCACCCCATGGCTTCCTCAGCCGGGGCGGTGGCTCACGAGCGTGAGGGTCCTCTTCGCCTGAAAGCGCCTGTGCGTCGCGCCCGGCGCGCCTGGTGGGCTGCGGCTGGCGCGGGCGTGCTGATCGTCGGAGCCGCGGGGGCGTGGCAGCTGCAGCGCTCGGAGTATTTCTGGCGCGATCCGCTACAAGGCGCGAGGGTCACGAGGTTGACGGATTTCGAGGGAGCGGAGCATCACGCGGCCATTTCGCGCGACGGCACGTTCGTCGCGTTTCTCTCCGACCGCGCGGGCTCGTGGGACACGTGGGTCACCCAGGTCGGGAGCGGGGACTTCGACAACCTGACAAAGGGCAGTGTGCCAGAACTGCGGAATCCCGACACCCGTACTGTTGCCTTTTTCCCAGACGGGCGGGTCTGGCTGTGGAGTCGCGTGGGAAATTCCGCCGGCGGCGGCCAAGTCGATTCCGGGTGGGCGGTGTCGACGAGGGGGGGACCGCTTCAGGCGGCGTTCAAAGGCAGGGGCATCTCCGAACTCGACTGGTCGTACGACGGGAGACGCCTGGTCTTTCACCCGCCAGCGCCTGGCGATCCGTTGTTCGTCACCGAGTCCGACAAGGAAGTGGGACATCAGATCCTTGGTGCGCGAGCCGGCGTCCATAACCATTTTCCCGTCTGGTCGCACGACGGCACGTTCATTTACTTCGTCCAGGTGGAGGGCAAGGCGCTCGATGACGGCGACGTATGGCGTATTCGTCACACCGGCGGCGAACCCGAGCGGCTGACGTTCCACGACGCGCGCGTCACCTTTCCAACGTTGCTGGGCAACCGGACGCTGCTGTACCTTGCCACCGACGGTGATGGGTCCGGGCCGTGGATTTACGCCATTGACGTCGAACGCCGCGTCCCCCACCGCATCTTCGCTGGCGTCGATCCGTACACCTCCCTGGCAGCGAGTGAGAATGGTCAACGGCTGGTCGCAACCACTTCACGCACGACGGCCGGACTGTGGCGAGTGCCGATTGCCGACCGCGTGGTCGACGTGGCTGATGCCACTCAAATCTCGCTCCCGACCGCACACGCCCTATCGCCGCGCAAGGGGCCGGGGTACGTCATTTACTGTGGCCCAAAAGCCGGAACTGGAACTGACAGCCACTGGAAGCTCGCAGACGGAGGCGCAGCGACAGAGCTGTGGAATGGCGTCGACGGGCGTGCCGTCGGCGGAGCGGCGATTGCGCCTGACGGTCAACGCCTGGCGTTCCTGGTGCAGAGACGGGGACTGACGCAACTCTACGTGAGGAACGCCGACGGAACCAGCCCGCGCCGGATCGCAGACGGCCTCGACGTGCGAGGCGCGCCCGCATGGTCGCCAGACGGGCAGTGGTTGGCTGTCGCGGCCAACGTGGGTGGCGAGCCCAAGCTGTTCAAGATCCCGGTCGACGGCGGGACGCCGGTTCAGCTCGTGAAGGAGTACCTGATCGATCCGGTCTGGGCTCCGAGCGGACAGTTTCTCGTCTATACGGGCGCCGATGTGGGCACGAACCTTGTCGTCAAGGCAGTGCGCGCCGACGGCACATCCCACGAAATCACGGAGATCCGGCTGACCCGCGGCGCCAGGCGCCTGGCCTTTCTAGGCGGCGACGATACGCTGGTGATCTTGAAAGGAGACATCTCGCATAAGGAGTTCTACGCCGTCGATCTCAAGACCAGTCGCGAGCGTCAACTGACCAACCTCGGTCCAAGGTTTGCCATCGGCGACTTCGACGTATCTGCGGACGGCCGTGAAATCATCTTCGATCGGACACGAGAAGAGTCGGATATTGTCCTGTTCGACCTGCCCGGTCGATGAAGCGTGAGCGGGAAGTTCAAGCGCTAGTGGGGCGCCTACGGCAACCGCTGCGCTGCGGGAGGCGAGGGCCTGGCCATCCGCTCTTGCTCGCAGTGCAGAGTGCTTCGACCTCTGAAGCAGTTCGCGTGGCTGCTGCGGCGGCGATGGAACCGGCGCGATCGCGTCAGCTGCCAGGGCTCCGGCGGCTCTTGGTGGACAGAATTCGACGTCACCACAGGTACAAGCGGCACTGGAGCGCCTACGGCGCCCGGCGAGGCCGATCCGGGACCGTACAATCCCAGCGAGCCACCGTCGAAGCAGTTTTCGAACCGTCAACTGCGTCGAAGTCTCGAGCGACGGACGGCGGCTGCAGAAGTTCGTCTACAAAGGCCTCGCGCCGGTGACGAAGATGGATCAGGGCACGGTCTGGCCGGCGAAGTAGACTGCAGATTCCTCGCCGAATCATGTCCCCTTACCCCTCCGCAGCCGCGTTGAGGATCTCGTCTGTCCGGCGCACGACAGTGCACGCCGAAGCGAAGCAGTCGGCTCGGCGCTCCACTTCGCGCCGTGGAAAAACGGTCCCTCCGCGGGTGGCTTGAGGATGCGGCGTCGGCTGGAGTGAATCGACCGCCGGTAAAGCATCGGTTCGGCAACGAATGCAAGTGACCCCTGGAGACGAAACGGCGCCGACGCCGATGGGAGCCGCTACCGGACCGTTTTAGGAACTTCGCTGTCACGGCGCTCAAGTCGCGCTGACCGATGACTTCGGCGAGCGGTGGATCGGTCTAGACTACGGCGTTGATCGCGACCTAACGCTCGCTGAGCGCGACTTAGCCTCGTCAGAGTGATTCGACCGGTCGCCGAGACTGCGCGGGCACAATGCACCTCGCGAAAGGCCTCGAAGCCCGCGCCGTCGCCGCATGCGTGCAATGACGAGGTGCTGTCGTTGCAGGAGCGCATTGAGAACGTCGAGGACGTAAGACCTGCAGGTGTACGATACGGAACGGCACCTGTGTATGTCGCGGGCGCGGGATGCGCTGAGCGTGACGGGAGTTGAGCCCGCGAGTGAGTTTCCTGCCAGATCTTTGGCAAGGCCCATTTTACGGATGGCGAGCATATGAATGTTCCTAAGTTTGACGCCATGTTGAGACCAATTTTGGCGCTGTCCGTTGATGCGCCGATTACGCGAGTGTCAGCCACCGAGTCAATGGCGCTGCATTTTGGACTTTCTGCAGAAGATCGCCAGGTTCGAATCCCCAGCGGTAAGTCGACTTACGTTCGTAATCGCACGGGCTGGGCCATGACGTTTCTCACCAAGGGCGGACTTATCGAGAAAATCGCACCGAAGCAGTACCGCATCACTGAACGCGGTCGCGCCTTTCTGGCTGCCCACCCGAAAGAAATTACGACGCGAGATTTGGAGGCCATTGACGGATGGGAGGAAGCATGGAAAGCCGATGCTCCAGATGGCAGCAGTGCGCCGACCAAAGATAGCGACGACGATGATCCGGTCGATGCCGACCCGGAGATCGTTGAAGCCCGGATCAAACGAAAGATCGAGCGGGCTCTTCCGGAGCCGTCAATCCGGGGCGCGGTGCTCGAGTTTGTCGCTTATGCCGTTGAGAACGTCGACGAAGAGCGGAGCGACGCGTGGCGGTTACGTGAGACGAGACGCGGGTTTGAATTGAAGGCCGGTCGCATGCTGGCGCTGCAGATCATGCCGAATAACTTCGGTGTTAGCGTAATCGGCCCACTTTCTCCCGAAACATCTTCGCTGCTGGGTGTCAGCAAGGAAGACGAGGAGCCATGGAAGAAGGTTGCGGGCGGTCTGTACTTGGCCCTTCGGCCAGATCGAGTCGCAGCCCATCTCGGATTGTTGAAGGATCCGTTTGCCCAGTTCGTTGATGCGGCGATTGCGCGAGTGCGGAGAGACGTTGATTTGGACGACCACGCGCCTGAGGCGATCACCTATCTGTCGAAATTGGTCGGTAGGGATCTGCCCCAGCCAGAACCGAGGCAAGCGTCGGAGGAAGCCGACGAACCAGACACTGATGATGACGCACCTGAGCTGTCGCGTGAGCCCAAAGAACGTGGTCGTGCCGCGATTTTCGAGCTGGGGCAAAGAGCCGTCGGATCTCTGATCGAAGACATCGATCCCAGTCGAGGCGTCATTGCGCTGCCGGACCTTCAGCGTCCATTCGTGTGGGAAGACACCAAGGTTCGGGATCTCCTGGATTCACTGTTCATCGGGTTCCCTGTTGGGACATTGGTGCTCTGGTACACAACGGACGAGCGGGAGGCTCGGGCGCTTGGGGCCTCCGATCGGGCCCTCCGCGCCACAACTCTGGTCATCGATGGTCAACAGCGACTGACCTCGCTCTTTGCCGTGATGCGGGGCGTTGAGATCCAGGACAAGGATGGAGACAAGCGAGTTGTAACCATCGCTTTTCGGCCTCGCGACGGACGTTTCGAAGTATGCGATGCGGCCATCAGGAAAGATCCTGAGTTCCTGCCGAATGTGAGTGAGCTCTGGTGCGGCCCACGCACAAAGGCGCAGATTCGCAAGGACATGCTCAGGGCGCTTGAGGAGCGGGGTAGAGTCATCGACGACGCATACAGAGATGCAACGGACATGAATCTCGATCGCGCACAGGGGATAGCAAACTATAGATTTCCAACGGTGGAGATCCGCAAGACCGCAACTGCGGAAGAGATTGGGGAGGAGGACGTCGCCGAGATCTTCGTCCGCATCAACAGCCAGGGCACGCGCCTCGGTCAGGCTGATTTCGTGCTTACCCTGCTGAGCGTTTTCCATGGCGAGCTGCGTGATCGAATTGAAACCGGCGCGCGGGCCATGTCGACGAATGCAATCGTACCTGTCGATACGCAACAAATCCTTCGCACAGCGTGCGCGGTCGGATTCCAGCGGGCGCGAATGTCCGCCATCTACAAGTACTTACGCGGAATTGATCCGGTAACCGGAGATCCTAATCCTGCAGGACGAGTCGAACGCCTAAAGGTGCTCGATCAGGCGGTCGATCAGTGTCTCAATGAGACGCGCTGGCGAGACTACATGTTGCGCGTCATGCTTGCTGGCTTCGTGAGCCCAGGCCTCGTGGCGTCGACGAACGCGGTCGTGAATGCTTATGCGTTTTACGTCATGGGGACGACCTATGGTGTTCAGCGGCAGCGGTTGGAAGAGGGTGTGTGTCGTTGGCTCTTTGGAACGCTTCTAACAGCCCGCTATTCGACGTCGTCTGAAACCAAATACGAAGAGGATCTCGGGCGAGTGCGCGATGCGTCAAAGGTCGACCCGACGGCATTCGTGCAGACGCTGGACGACATGCTTGGCGACGTCTTGACGAATGACTATTGGAACCAGACTCTTCTGTCCGCGCTCGACACTCAGCGCGGGCGTGCCCCCGCCGCGCTTGCCTTCCGCGCCGCACAGGTCATCCTTGGCGCCAAGGCGTTGTTCGGCGATCAACCATTGCAGAATCTGCTCGCAGCTCCAGGCGGGGGCGGGCGCGCGGCTAGCGAAATGCATCACCTGTTTCCGAAGGCGTGGCTTCATGATCGCGGGATCACGGAGCGAAAGAAGGTGAATCAGGTTGCGAATCTCGCTGATGTCGGTTGGTACGACAACAGCTCGATGGGAAGCCAGAGCCCGGCAAAATACGTTTCCCGTTTGCGCGCGAAGTTTGAGATCAGTGAAGACCAGTGGGGCAGGATGTGCGCAGAACACGCGCTGCCGCCCGCTTGGGAATCGATGAGCTACGAGGAGTTTCTAGCCGCGCGCCGCCCGCGCATGGCCGAGATCGTTCGCATCGCGTTTCGGAAGCTTGGTGGAGAAGCCGGCGCGTCGCCTCTCCTGCCACCCTGGTTCCTGCCAGGAGCCGAAGTTGTCTGGCAGCGGATCGGTGATGTGGAGCTGAGGCTCCGTGCCATCGTCCGAGACGTTTATCGGGAGCGGTTTGGGGACAGTGCGGCGGCGGCCATCGAAGGCGCACTCGACGCTCGCGAGCGAGATGTGTTGGCCCGTGCAGCTCGGAATCGGCCGGCCGGTGCTGATGATCTCGGTGTTGTCGATTATCTCTATCTGGCACAGCTGCCAGCGCTTCTCTTCAAATCCGATGTGTGGCAGGTGGCCCGCGCCAGGTTCGGAGGAGATGCGGAGGCTAGGAGGAGGCTGCAGACCGCCATCGATCACATAACTCCGGTCCGAAACGAGATTGCTCACGTGCGGGAAGTCGCCCCAGAAAAGTTACAGCGGGCCAATCTAGCCTGCGCGGACGTTCTCGCAATGTTGGCGCCAGGCCTTACTTAGCAGGACAGGATTCGCAGCACGCACAACAGCCAGATGATCCGCAAGGGTCGATGCATCGCTACACGTTGAGCATCGAGTTCGCCCAGCCTCGTTGCGACATTCCAGCGCAGAGTGGGCGCCTGGGTGTGGCACACGCAGACACTCGCCGGAGTGACGCAGGCGGATCGGCGCGACTTGAGCGCCGTGACAGCGAAGCCTCTGCCTCTAAAACGGACCCGGAGCGGTCCCCCTGGGCGTCGGCGCTGATTCGTCTCAAGAGGTCACTCCGACTCGTTGCTGAACCGATGCTTTACCGGCGACCGATTCACCCCAGCCGACGCCGCATCGTCAGGTCACCCGCGGAGGGGCCGTTTTTCCACGGCGCGAAGTGGAGCGCCGAGCCGCCTGCGTCGCTCCGGCGCGTACTGGCATGCCGCTGTGTGATCGGGGAACGTCGTGCGCTACCGAACTAGGGACGCGACACGTTGACGTAGTAAAGATCCGTCGCCACCTCGAACTCGTCCGGCTTCAGCGTCGTCGGCATCTTCTTCCATTCGGTCGTCGGCTGAATGGTCTGCCAGGCGCCTACCTTCCCGACGCGGATCGGCATCGCAAAGCTCTTCTCGTCGGCCTTCCACCGATACGAGACCGTGCTGTCGGCGTTGAACGCGAGCTCGAGCGTCGGAAGATCGGCGTGGCGCAGGTACTGATCGAAGACCGGCGTCCAGTTCCTGCCAGTCTCCTTGTTGAAGAACCGCACCAGATCCTCGGTCATGATGTTCTTGTACTTGAACTCCTGGTAGGTGTCGCGCATCAGCTTCCACCAGGCGCGGTCGTCGTTGATGGCCGCGCGCAGCGTCTGCAGGAAGAGCGCGCCTTTGAAGTACTGGTCCTGCGACGGCGAGCGATGGATGCCATGCTGAGTGATGATGGGCGCCTGGTTCCGCACCTTGGACTTGTAGCCGTTGATGTACTTGAGCGCATCGTCGTAGCCGAACATGTGCTCGACGTAGACGGCCTCCAGGTAGGTCGTCCAGCCCTCGTGAATCCACATGTCCGAGACGTCGGCCGCCGAGATGGCGTTGCCGAACCACTCGTGGCCGCTCTCGTGGATGATGATGAAGTCGAATTTCGGGCTGACGCCGACACCCGTCCAGTCGCGCTCGAGGTAGCCGTTGGCAAACCGGTTGCCGTAGGTGACGGCGCTCTGATGCTCCATGCCGAGTACGGCACTTCGATCAGCTTGTAGCCATCCTTCTTGAACGGGTACTCGCCGAAGTACTTCTGATAGGCCTCGATCATCGGCTTGGCCTGCGCGAACTGGACCTTGGCCTTCTCGAGGTTCTCGGGCAGCGTGTAGAAGTCGAGCGTCAGATCGCCGAGGCGGTCCGAGAACTGCACGTAACTGCCGATGTTGAGCGACACGTTGTACGAGTTGATCGGGTAATTGATCTGCCAGTCCCAGCGGGTGTAGCCGTCTCCCAGGTCGGTCTTGCCCATGAAACGGCCGTTCGAGGCATCGACGAGGCCGTTGGGGATCGAGACGCTGAGGCGCATGCTCTCCACCTCGTCGCGCCACTGATCCTTGCTCGGCCACCAGATGCTCGATCCCTCACCCTCGCAAGCGGTATTGATCCAGTGCCGGCCCGCCGGATCCTTCCGGAACGCGATGCCGCCGAACCGGCCGGTCTCCCGCGGCGATCCCGAGTAGTGAAAGTCGATCGCGTACTCGCGCCCGCGCTTGAGCGTCTCGGGAAAGTCGATGAAGACCGCGTTCAACTCGCGCGCGTACTTCAGCTCCTGCGTGCCGAGCACGATCTTCTCGACCGTGAGATTGTCGTAGAGGTCGAGCTGAATCCGCGTATCGTCCTGCAGCATCTTGAAGCGGACCGTGTTCTTGCCGCTCAGAAACTTCTTGTCGGGATCGACGCGAACGTCGAGGTGGTAGGAGAGCAGGTCGTTGTTGGCCCGGTAGCGGCCGTACTCGCCGCGAAGGATGTTCGCGCGTGTCGGCGGACCCGGGTCGCGCGTCGCAGCAGCCGCAGCAGGAGCTGGCGGCGGCGCCGGACGGGCCGGGGGCTCGTAGGTCGCGTTCTCCTTGCCCAGCAACCATTTGTCGAACCAGCCGACGATGTGCTGCAGGCGTTCGATGCGGTGCCACGGACGGCCCGAGCGGGAGAGCTCGTGGCTCTCCCCAGGGAACCGCACCATGACTGTCGGCCGCTTGAGGTACTTCAGCGCCCGGAAGAGATCTTCGCCGCCAGCCGCCGGGGGGGTCCGGTAGTCCTCGTCGCCGAGGATGAACATCAGTGGCGTCTGGATCTTCGCCACGTGCGTGATCGGCGAGCGCTTCGCGAAGTCCGCCGGATCCTCGAACGGCGCCTTGCGGAACCACGTCGGGGTGAAGAGGGTGAAGTCGGCGGTATACCAGAAGTTCGACCAGTCGGAGATGTCACGCTGGCTGACGGCGGCCTTGAATCTGGTCGTCTGCGTCACCACCCAATTGGTGAGCAGTCCGCCACCGCTGCCGCCGGTTACTCCCAGCCGGGTCTCGTCGATGTAGCCCTTCTTCAGGACCTCATCGACGCCCGACATCAGGTCCTTGTAGTCGTCGCCCGGGTAGTTGAACTGGATGATGTTGCCGAAGTCCTGGCCGTAGTTCGAGCTGCCGCGCGGGTTCGTATAGAGGACGACGTAGCCTTTGGCGGCCATCCACTGGAACTCGTGGGTGAATGTGTTGCCGTAGGCCGAGTGCGGGCCGCCGTGGATCTGGAGGACGAACGGGTATTTCTTTGTCGCGTCGAAGGCCGGTGGCTTGAGGATCCAGCCCTGAATCTTCCGGCCGTCGAAGCTCGTGTACCAAATCTCTTCAGGCTCGTTCATGGTGAGCTGGCCGAAGAGGGCGTCGTTGAACGTCGTCAGCTTCCTCGGCGCCGCGGCGGGCGCAGCCGTGTCGAGGACGTGCAGATCGCCGACCGCGGTTGGCGTCGAGAGGATGTAGGCGATCCGCTGTGCGCCTGAGTCGGCGGTGTACGACATCACGTCGCTGTTGCCGCTTGTCAGGGGATCGATCTTGCCGGTCGAGAGGTCCACGCGCTTGATGTTGGCGTTGCCCTGCTCGCCGACGCCGATGAGGATCGAGCGGCCGTCGCGGCTCCAGACCGGCCCGCTCGGCAGCTGGCCGCGCGGCGCGCGCTGGTCGCCGCCGAGCCCGCCGTTCATGTCGAAGTCGTAAGTGGCGGTGAGGTTGCGCGGCGTGCCCGTCCCGAGCTCGGCCACCCACAGGTCAGGCTGCGAGTACGATCGCTCCGGGCTACCACCGAGAATGCCGACGAACGCGACGCGCTTGCCATCGGACGACAGCGCATAGGCGCCGATCCGCCCGTCGATGCTGACGACACGGGTCGGCTCGACACCGTCTTTCCCACTCTCTTTCCCACCCTCTTTCGGGATCGAGTACAGGTCGCTGTCGCCGGCAAAGTAGTAGGACTCTCGCCGTCTGTCCGAGATGAAGAAGATGCGCGAACCGTCCGGTGACCAGCGATGGTTGGTCTCGGCGAACTCGCCGGTCGTCACCGCAGTGGGCGTCGTCTTCTCGCTCGCCGTCGCCGGCACGGCGATGGTCCAGATGTGGGCGGGCCGATCGCGTTCGACGAAACCGTCGCCGGGAATGCCGTTGGCGCGGTATACCGCCTCGGTGATGACGCGCACGTCGCTTTCCCTGGGCTTATCGCCGGATGGCTTGTCGCCGGCCGGCTTCGCCGCGCTCGGCAGGTCCGCGGGTCGCGCGGTCGAGGAGAAAGCGATCGTCTTGCCGTCGGGCGCCCATTCGGGATTGCCAGCGCCGCGCGGGATGTCGGTGATGGCCCAGGGCTCTCCTCCCTGCATGGACATCACATGAATCTGGGCAGGTTGAGGACGTCCATCCTTCTCGACCGATCGGACGAAGGCGAGCCGCCGGCCATCAGGCGACCACCGCGGACTCGTGTCGCGGACGCCGCTCGTGATGGCGCGCGGCGGTTCGCTGCCGTCGGTTTTCGCGAGCCAGAGCGCCGTGTCGTACGAGTCCTTCTTCTCGTCGACGGTCACACGCACGAACGCCACCTGAGATCCGTCGGGTGAGATCTGAGGATCGGCCATCCAGACGAACGAGAAGAGATCCTTCTCGGTCATCGGGCGGCGCTGGGCGGCGACGGGTATGACCAGCCCGAGCAGGATGGCAAGGGCGATAATGCCGCGAGAGATATGATGGGTCATTGCGGATGCCTCGATCTCCTTCTGTCCGAGAGTCCATCGAATTATAACGGCGCGGGGACCATCGGCGCCGGCCCGGCGTCCAACCCTATCGGGTAAGTGAGGTGCAGTCATGAACATTCTGGTCACAGGTGGAACGGGGACGGTCGGCTCGCAGGTCGTGCGCGAGCTCCTGGCGCGCGGCGCCCAGGTGCAGGTGTTGACGCGGGATCCAGCGAAGGCGGCAACGCTGCCCGCCGGCGTGAAGGCGGTTACCGGCGACCTGTCCAAGGTCGAGACGGTCAAGCGCGTGTTCAAGGGGGTGGACGGCGTTTTCCTCGTCAACACGGTCAGCCCGACAGAGGTCTACGAGGGGTTGCTGGCGGCGTGCGCGCTTCGCGAGGAGAAGGTCAAGCGCGTCGTCTATCTGTCGGTGCATCACGCGGATGGCGCGCCGTGGCTGCCGCACTTCGGCGGCAAGCTCGGCGTCGAACAGGCCCTCCTCAAGTCGGGCGTGCCGTCGACGGTTCTTCGCCCGAACAACTTCTATCAGAACGACTACTGGTTCAAGGACGTGCTGCTGCAGCACGGCATCTATCCGCAGCCGATTGGCGACGTCGGCCTGCACCGCGTCGACGTGCGCGACATCGCCGAAGCCGCGGCCGTCGCGCTGACGACCTCAGGGCACGAGGGTCAGACCTACGACATCGTCGGACCCGAGGCGCATACGGGTGAATCGACCGCGCAGGTGTGGGCGCGGGCGCTCGGCCGGCCGATTGCATATGGCGGCAACGATCTCGAGGCGTGGGAGAAGCAGTCGCTTCAGTACATGCCCGACTGGGCGGTCTACGACTTCAAGCACATGTACGCATTCTTCCAGGCAAAGGGTCTGAAGGCGTCGCCAGAGGCGATCGAGCGGCAGACGCGGCTCCTTGGGCACGCGCCCAGATCCTTCGGCGCGTTCGTCAGTGAGACCGCGGCGCAGTGGCGCTAGCGTTGAGAAACGATCGGACCGCGCCGTAGAACACGTCGCGGTCGATCTCGCTCGATTCGATGTGGCCGCCCCGCACCTCGACAAACGTCTTGGGCGAGGGCGCCGCATCGAACAGCCGGCGTCCCTCCTTGAACGGCACGATGGTGTCTTCGGGGCTGTGCAGGAAGAGCAGCGGCGCGCGAACGCCGGCGATCTTCTCGATGGCGTTGAACGGGTTGCGGATGATCCACCGGACCGGGAACATCGGGTACCGCTCCTGCCCGATGTCGACGATCGATGCCGGCGCTCCCTCGAGTACCACGCCGCGCGCATCGACGGTTGAGGCCAGCCCGACGGCGACGGCCGCACCGAGCGACCAGCCGAAGATCACGACACGGTCGGCCGGAACACCCACGCGATCCCGAAGATAGTCGTACGCCGCCCGCGCATCGGCCGCGACGCCAGCCTCCGACGGCACACCCTCCAGACCGTTATAGCCGCGATACTCCGGCGCCAGCACGTTCAGTCCGAGCTCGTGCAGCCGCGTATAGTGCTTGACGTTCATCCGGCTCGCCACCGTCGACGCGTTGCCGTGGAGATAGAGCACCCACGTTCGGTCAGCGTCCCGGTTCGAACCGGCCACCTCTCGTTGCATGCTCCACGCGAATTGTCGCGCGCCACCCGCCCGTGGCAGGTCGACCTGTTCGTAGGGGAACGGCGGCTTGTGGTCGGCCGGTGCGTTCGCGGTCCGGAAAATGAGCTCGGTTTCCTGCGTCATCAGGCGCACGACGGCTGCGGCGTAAACGCCGGAGGCGATCGCGACGACGGCGATGAGCGCCAGTCGAAGGCGTCGGCCTCGAGCGTGGCGCGGGACGTTTACCTGCTCCGCCGACTGCACCGCTCGATTCTACCGGGTCCCTCGCCTCAGACGCGAAGTGGTAGACTGCGCCGTCTCGACGGTTGCAAGGAGCTGCCTGTGATACTCAACCCTGGGGTCTGGCTGGTCTTCGCCCTGGCCGTAGCCCTGATCCTTCTTCTCGCCTCTGTCTACAGCATCGGTCCTACGCAGGTTGGACTGGTCCGCAAGCGATTCGGAGCCAAGCTCCCGGGAGACAATCCGCTCGCGTTTCGCGGGGAAGCGGGCTACCAGGCGCAACTCCTCATGCCAGGACTCCGCTTCAAGTTCTGTCTCGTGTTCGCGGTGACGAAGCACCCCTGGGTACAGGTGCCCGCCGGTCAGATCGGCGTGGTGATCGCGCAGGTCGGGCAGGCGCTGCCGATCGGCGCGAAGTCGGCGGTGTACAAGCCGGAGTTCGGCAATTTCAGCGACCTCAACACGTTCGTCGAACGCGGCGGCCAGAAGGGCGTGCAGCGGCCGGTGTTGTCTCCGGGCACGCTCGCGCCGATTCATCCCGCCGCATTCCTGGTGATCACCAAGCCCGAGGTCTTCGGGCAGCCCATTTCCTCCGATCTCAGTGCGCTGGCCCGCAAGAAAGGCGAGCTCACATACCGGGAGTTCGGGCTCGAGGAGCGTGAACTCGAAGTCACCCGCATCTCGCCCTATCCAACCGAGGGCGGCAAAGTCCTCGACATGATCGGTGTCGTCACGACACTCGAAGGCGAGCCCCTGCCTGCGGGAGATATCGCCAGCCGCCTTGGCGGATTCACCGATGTCGAGGCGCTCGAAACGGTGGCCGGCGGCGCATCCACGACGGATGCGCGACTGATTGAGACCATTCTGGGCAACCAGAACGAGAGGCACAGCGCGTATCAGGACTTTCAGAAGTTCCTGCAACTCGGCGGCAAGATCGGACTCCAGCACGATCCCTTGTTGTACGGCGCCTACAACCTCAACCCGTTTCTGGTTCGCGTCGAGGAAGTCCCCATGCTCGTCGTCGAGCAGGGTCAGGTTGCGGTGATGAAGGCATATGTCGGTCTTCCGACGCAGGATACGTCGGGTACTGAATTCAAATTCGGCAGCCTCGTCCGGCCAGGTCACCGCGGCATCTGGCAGGAGCC
This sequence comes from uncultured Acidobacteriota bacterium, assembly GCA_963776315.1. Lineage (GTDB taxonomy): Bacteria > Acidobacteriota > Vicinamibacteria > Vicinamibacterales > 2-12-FULL-66-21 > DATBJJ01. Next base: position 86,079 of record CAVZMJ010000008.1, on the reverse strand, counting down.
GCTGCGAACGGGAAAGTACCCAATCAATCCGCGCTGCTACCAGGCCGTCATTGTGCCGACGTTCATCATCACGCTGAACTGGGCCGACGTCGTGTCGCAGGCGCACAACCTCGATGCGCAACTGAAGCAGATCGAGGCCAAGAGCAGCGAGGGTTTTCCCTTCGCCATCGACCTGCAGGTGCAGATCCACATCCCAGACACGCAGGCGCCCTATGTCATCTCGATGGTGGGAAGCGTCGCGAACCTCGTCAACGAGGTATTGCAGGCCGCGGTCGGCAACCATTTCCGTAACAAGCTGCAGGGCATGCCCGCGGTCAGCTTCATTGCCACTCGCGAGGCCGTCCAGAAGGGTGCCTTCGAGTACGTCAAGGAAGAACTGGCGAAGTACCGGGTCGAAACGCGCGGCGTGTACATTCAGGCGGTGGTGCTCCCGTCGCAACTCGTTGCAGTGTTGACCGAGCGGGAGATCGCCAATCAGCAGGTCGCGACCTACAAGATGCAGAAGTCGGCTCAGGACCAGCGGACCGAGACCGAGAAGGCCAAGGGCACCGCGGACATGCAGGCCGACCTCGCCAAATCCCAAGTGGGCGTGGACATTCAAACCAACCGGACCGCGGCGCGAAAAATGGAAGCCCAGGGAGAAGCCACATTCATCGAGCAGACCGGCGCGGCCCAGGGCGCCCAGGTCAGGTCGGTTGGTCTGGCACGGGCCGAGGCCTATGAACGGCAGGTTGCCGCCCTCGGTGCGAGCGCGACGGCGCTGGTAAACGCCGTCGAAGCCCTCTCGAAGAGCACCGTGCCGTTCATGCCCAACACGCTGGTCATGGGTGGCAGCGGCGGGAGCGGCACGCTCGAAGGCGTGATGGCGCTGCTGATGCGCCAGATCGACGCCGGGCTTGCGCCGAAATCCGTACCCAAGGCGAAGGAGTGAGGTTCAGCAGCGGCGCGCGAATGCCGGCGACCTTGTCGATCGCGTTGAACGGGTTGCGGATGATCGCGCGGGCGGCCTGTCGATCGCACTATAGAACTCAGGGCTCAGGGCCTCAACGCTCAAGGGCTCAAACAAGCGCTTCGAGTGTGCTCTCGAAGGTTTTGCCTGAGCCCTGAGTCTTGAGCCCTGAGCCTGACAGGGTTGCCCGGTTCGTGACAAGATCCGTTCGTGCCTGCCGCCGTAGCCGCAAACACATGACCCGTCCCGCGATTTGCGCCATCGCCCTGGCGGCAGGGCTCCTGTCCGCTGCGGGTATCCCCGGACGGCCGTTCGCGCTGTCCGCCTTCCAGCAGCCGCGCGAGGCGCCCCGCTTCAGGGTTGGTGTCGACGCCGTGCGAATCGACGCGGTCGTGACCGATCGCGATGGTCGCATTGTCACCGACCTGACCGCCGAGGATTTCGAGGTGCGTCAGGATGGCAAGCGGCAGACCGTGACGTTCGCCCAGTTCATGCCGGTGCTCATCGATGAAGGGCGGGACCGCTCGGCTGAGCCGCGCGAGGCGGCGCGAGCGGCGGTTGGTCCACCGGCGCGTTCCCGCGCCGAGACGGCGCTGTCGGCCCCCACGCCGGTGAAGCGCGAGGCAGTCCAGCGCACGCTGGCGGTCGTCGTCGACGATCTCGGGCTCTCAGTTGAAAGCCTCCAGAACGCCCAGCGGGCACTCCGCGCGTTCGTCGACCGCGAGCTGCAGCCGACCGATCTTGTCGCGCTCGTCAGAACCGGCGGCTCGAGCAGGGCGCTCCAGTCGTTCACCACCGATCGACGTGTGTTGCATGCCGCCATCGATGGCCTGCGCTGGAACGGGGCGTCGCGGAACGGCGTCGAGGCGTTCGAAACGCTGAACCAATGGACCACGTTCGATTCGCGAACCGGGCTGGGATCCCCGGACGACTTCAAGACGATCACTCAGCTCCGCAGCTCGATGTCGGCCGCGGGTACGCTCGGCGCGCTCAATCTCGCCATTCGAGGCACGCGGGATCTGCCAGGACGAAAGGCCATCATCTTCGTCTCGGAGGGATTCCAACTGATGGTGCGCGAGCCGGGCGATGCCACCAGGCTGCCGGATACGCGCCTGAGATACGCGCTCGACCGTGTGATCGACCAGGCCACCCGTGCCGGAGTCGTGATTTATTCCCTCGACAGCCGCGGCCTGCAGACCGCCGGGCTCCAGGCCGGCGACAATCTCAAGAGCACGGTGACCGGCCAATCGATGGAAGAGGCAGTTAGACTCTCCGCCAGCGACCGGCATGACTTCAACCGCGATACGCAAGAGGGCCTGGCGTATCTGGCCGAGCAGACGGGCGGCTTCGCTGTGCTGAACAACAACGACCTGGCAAAAGGACTCGGCCGCATCACCGACGATCTGCGCGGCTACTACGTCGTGGGGTATGTGCCCGAGGATGGAACGTTCGCCGGCGCCGGCAAGACGCCGCGCTTCCGCAAGATTTCGATCAGCGTGAGACGGAACGGCCTCCGCGTGAAGACGCGGAAGGAGTTTCTCGGCATCAGCGATCCGCAAGAGGCTGCCGGACCGGCCACGCCCGCCGAGCAATTGGTGCACGCGGCGACATCGCCCTTCGCCGCGACAGACATTGCGCTGCGCGCGACGGCGCTGCCGGGATACTCGCCGGAACAGGGCATGTTCGTACGCACGCAGCTGCACATCGACGCGCGTGCGCTGACCTTCGTCGCTGGCGACGACGGCCGCAAGACGGCCTCGGTGGATGTGCTCGGCATGGTCTTCAACCAGGAGGGCGCCGAGGTCGGCCATCTCAGCACCGGCTTTGCGGTTGCGCTCACGCGCGAGGCCGAGAGCGACGCGCTTCGCGAGGGGCTCGCCTACACGCTGCGCATTCCGATCCCGCGGGCGGGCGGTTACCAGGTGCGATTCGCGGTCCGCGATCAGCACTCCGGTGCGACGGGATCGGCTGGCGAGTTCGTCGATGTCGGCGACATGGCCGGAGGCGCGTTCGCCTTGTCGGGCATCGTCCTGCGCAGCGGTGATCGAACCGCCTCGCACGCTGTCGGTGAGGTAGAGGAGATCACGCTCACACCGGCGCAGGCGCTGCGTGTCTACCGGCCGGGGACGCGCTTGTCGTACGCCTACGAGATCTACAACGCCAGCACCGTGGTCGAGGTTGCGGCGAGCCTTCACCGCGGGACCGAGAGGGTGTTCGCCGTGCCTCCCAATACCCTGGCGCTTCCACCCGGGGGCGATAGGACATTTGCCGCCGCAGGCGGCCTCAGCCTCGGCGAAGGGCTGCCGCCCGGCAGCTACACGCTGATCGTGTCGGCGACGACGCCGGATCCCAACCGGAAGGGCAGAACCCGAGCCGCGCTGCAGCAGATCGGGTTCGACGTCGAGGCGGGCAAGCCGAAGTAGGATCTGGACGCCACTACCGCGTAAAGCGGCGAGCTTCCGCCGACGCCGTATCTACGACGTTTGTCGTATTGACATCTACGAAAAAAGTCGTAGACTACCGCGTGTGAAGCCAAAACCGAAGAAACCAACCAACGCAGAAGTCGTCATCCTGCGCGTCCTCTGGTCGCGTGGACCGAGCACGGTTCGAGATGTGGCGAAGGCCATGGGACGGGAAGCGGCCTACACGACCATCCTCAAGCTGATGCAGAACATGACCGACAAGCGGCTGGTGGTCCGGGACGAATCGTCTCGAACGCACGTCTACTCGGCCGCAAGTCCGGAAGAACAGACCCAGCGGCAGCTGGTGACGGACATGCTCGACAAGGTCTTCAATGGGTCGGCGGCGAAGCTGATCATGCAGGCGCTGGCGGCGTCAGAGACGTCGCCCAAGGAACTGGCGGAGATCCGGAAACTACTGGACAGACATCGAGGAGGGCGCCGATGAACCCGCCGAATCAGGCTTGGATGCTGGTAACCGGCTGGACCTTGATTCATTTCATCTGGCAGGGCGGCCTGCTCGCGGTCGTCACTGCCGCAGGATTGCGGCTGTGTCGACGCCACTCGTCGACCACCCGATACGCGATCGCGTGCGTGGGTCTGACGGCGATGCTTGCCGCGCCCGTGGTCACCGCCGCCGTCCTCCGGGAACCGGCCTCGGTTTCCTTGCCGGCTGCAAGTGGCAGTCGCCGCGATCCAGGCGTGGTCAGTCCATCCCCCCGTTGGGCACACCACGCGCGACGGCTCGACGCGAGCAGCGAGTGGCGCCTCCGGCTTTCGCCTCGATCTCGACCCGTGGCTGCCGCATGTCGTCTGGACGTGGATTGCAGGCGTCGATCGTGCTCATGGCGCGATTTGCCGGAGGGTCATGGCGCGTCCATCGTATCCGCGTGGCGTCACGCGCCGAAGCGGTGTCGCCGTGGCAGGCGGCCGGCGAACGGCTTGCCGCCCGGCTTCGACTGGACGTCGCGTTCAGGGTCGTGGAATCGGGACTCGTGGATACTCCGAGCGTCATGGGGTTCCTGCGGCCGGTGATCCTGCTGCCCGTCGCGGTCCTGAGCAACCTGTCGCCTGGTCAGGTCGAAGCGCTTCTCGCGCACGAGCTGGCCCATATCCGTCGACGTGACTATGCCGTGAACCTGGTTGCAGACGGCCGCGGAGACACTGTTGTTCTTCCATCCCGCGGTCTGGTGGGTGTCGTCACGCATTCGCGAAGAGCGCGAGCAGTGTTGCGACGACGTGGCGGTGGAGGTGTGTGGCGAGCCGCGGCCTACGCGGCAGCGCTCGCGGAATTGGCGTCGTGGCGGAGTCGCGAGATCGCGCTATCGGTTGGCGCCGCGGGTGGACCGCTCCTTGCGCGTGTCCGCAGGCTCGTCGGGCGCGCCTGAGGAGGATGAACCTCGGTCCGCGCAGCGGGCTGGCCCGCTGGCGATCGGGCTGATGCTGACCGCGGGCGTCGCCGTGCAGTCGACTTCGCAGGATTCATCCTCACCAGGTCCGGCTCGCGAACCGTGAAGCTGCAGCCGTGACGACGCTGCAACCGCCGGTAACTGGCTCTTGCGCAAGACCGATCATTTCGACATCTACTACCCGCCGGATCTGGACTTGCACGCCGAGCGCGTCAGCCGCGAGGCGGAGCGTGCGTATGAGCGAGTCAGCTCAGACATGAAGCACAACCTTTCGTTCCATGTGCCCATACTTCTCTTTGCGACCGCCGGCGATCTTCAGCAGAGCGTTCAGGCAGGCGGGTCCGGCCGGACCCCGACAACCTCCGCGACTGATCCAGGAAGCGATCGGATCCTCCTCGCTGTGGACCAACCTGCCGATCAGTGGTACGGCCGTATTGTCCACGAGGTTGCGCACGTCTTTGCGTTCGACATCCTGCCAGGGACGACTACGCCTCGGTGGATCATGGAAGGGCTTGCCGAGTACGAACGGCCCGCGTGGGACCCGGACGACCTCGTCGCGCTTGCGCGCCGCCGTTCGCGCCAACGCAGTTCCCGCTATCAGCACCTGGCGCGGAGATGACAACAGCAGGGATGCCCGACAGGTCGCGAGCTTCGGGCGCGCCGCGTTCGACTTCATCGAATCGCGCTGGGGAAAGCCAGGCGTTCGCCAGTTCCTCTTCGCCCTTCGGCAAAGCAGCCGCAGCGGCGCCGACCCATTCGTGGGTGCCTTTCAGATCGCGCGCGACGAGTTCGATCGGGCATTCGAACAGTACCTGCGCGAACGATTTGCCGTAGTTGCCGACCCGTCGCCGGCGGCGAGGTTCGACTACCGCGCGACCATTCAACTCGAGGGCCAGATCACGGCGATTCGAGCACCCGTTGAAGAGGGGCTTGCGTGCATCGAGCTCTGGGTGTCAGCCGAGCGTGGGTCCAGCCAGCGATGGGGTGTAGAGTGTGGCCGCGAAGCATCTGACGTCGTGCGCGGCTTGAAGCCGGGCGATCGAGTCATCGTAACGGGACCGCAGGCGCGCGACCGCACGGCACAGCGAATGCTCGTCCAGAATCTGGAGCGGCCCTCCGACGGATTCGCCTGGCGCGCACAATCGAAGTGACGGAACTGCCTACAAGCTGCCTCATAAATAGCGCGAACGAGCGGAAGCGAGTGAGCCACGCGAGCGGAGCGGGGCATTGGGGTCCCCGCGAGCGAGCGTGTAAGGGGGTCCGGGGGACAAAGTCCCCCGGATGAGACTAGATGAGCGTCACTCCCAGCGAAACACCCTGGCCGACACGGCGATGAAGAACAGGAACAGCACCGCGAGCATCACGACGTCCCCGATGTGGCGCGACCACCCCTCGCCGAGCCAGATTCCCCGCAGGAGCGACACGGCATAGGTAGAGGGCAGCGCACGTGCAATCACTCGCAGGAGCGGCGGCAACGAGGCGACGGGCACGAACAACCCGGAAAGACCGAGCATGGGGTAGATGATCGCGGTGCCAATCGGCTGCGCGAACCGGGCGGTGGGGACGATGCTGGCGATGAGAAAACCGAGCGACAGGATGCTGACCGTGCTGACGAGGAGCGCGAGGGTGAACGAAAAGAGCGGGACGCTGGCGCTGACTGGATAAAAGCGTCGTCCGGCGAGGACCATCGCCGCGAGCGTGATGGCGGTGAAGAGCAGCTTGACGATCACGTGAGCGGTCAGGATGGTGTGCGGTCGCAGCGGCGTTGCGCGCAGCCGTTTGAGGATGCCTCCCTCGCGGTAGATCGCCATGATCGCGATCAGGGACAGCACGGCGCTGGTGGCGATCAGAAGCGACGCGAAGATGGGCAGATCGACCCCGATGAAGCGTGGCACCTCAGGAGAACCCGACCGTACTCGCGGGCCGAGCATCCGGCCGAGCAGAACGAAGAGCAGCACCGGCACACCGACGGTCCCGACGACGCCCATGGGCTCGCGGACGAAGATCTTGATTTCCAGCCAGGTGAGTCCGGGAAGTCCGCGCAGCACGTCTGCAGCCCTCAATCGCGAATGAGGTGGCCGGTCAGCTTGAGGAAGACGTCCTCGAGCGTCGGCACCTCGGTCCGGAAATCGATCACTTGAATCCGATGTTCTCCGAGGCATTGGATGACCTGCGTCACCAGCCCTTCCCCGCGCCCGCGAATGATGAACTGCTGCCCCTGCACGCTGACGGACTCGACGGCCGGAATGGCCCGAAAGCGTTCCTGAGCGCTGGCATCTTCCGTGGTCACGACAATGGTGCGCTCGGGGCAGTGCCGCCGTACGAGCTCGGCGGGCGTGCCGATGTCGATGACGCGCCCGTGGTCGAGGATGGCGACCCGGTCGCAGAGCCGCTCGGCCTCCTCCATGAGGTGCGTCGTCAGGACGACCGTTTTGCCGCGATCCCGGATGCCGCGGACGAGATCCCAGATCGCCCGCCGTGCCTGCGGGTCGAGTCCCGTCGTCAATTCGTCGAGGAACACGAGCTCGGGGTCGTTGATGAGCGCGAGCGCGATGAAGAGGCGCTGTTTCTGGCCTCCCGACAGCGTCATGAACCAGGCGTTCCTCTTCTCTTGCAGGCCCAGCTGCTCGAGAAGTCGTTCGCCGTCGACCGGCGCGCGGTACAAGGAGGCCCAGAAGGCGACGGCTTCCCGGACCTTGATTCGTTTCTGGAGCTGCGCCTCCTGGAGCTGCACTCCGATTCGCTTCTGCAGCGTGTACCGGTCCCGGCCGGGATCGAAGCCCAGCACCGCGATCGAGCCGCGATCGGGCGAGCGCAGACCTTCGACGCACTCCATCGTGGTGGTTTTGCCGGCGCCGTTCGGCCCGATGAGGCCGAAGGTCTCGCCCGCGTTGACCTCGAACGACACTTCGTCGACCGCTACCGTCTGGCCGTATGTCTTGCGGATGGCGTTGACGCGAATTACAGGCGGTGGCGTCACTCTGTGGTCTTTCGGGTCGCAGGGCGGTGGGCTCGTGCGGGTGGCCGACCCGTGGCGGATCGCACACGAGCCGGTGCGGCCAGTTCGTGCGCGTGTCGAAGCCGCTCGGCGACTTCCGTCCAGTCCGTCACGGCGTCGAGGTAGATGCCGACCCATCCGCTGGCGCCGGCATACGGCGGCTTGAAGTAGAGCTGCGGTGAACGCGCGATCAACATGTCCTGGCTGGCATGCGTGGCCTTGCACCACACCGCGTAGCGTCCCGCTCCATGATGGTTCTCGGCGTTGGCAAAGGACGCGAACATTCTCTTGCCGGCCCAGAACGTGGGTTCGCCGTGGGACAGCTTCTCCCAGGCGCCGGGTAACGCCAGACACAGGCGACGGAGGCGATCGAGAGGGCTACGCGTCACTTGGGGGTCTCAGACATGCTGGCACAAGTCAGCTGCCTGACGAAGCGGACGCCAGTTCGGACGTATCCGCGGTACTCGTATTTAGGGACTGCGCGGTCACGCCGCTCAAGTCGCGCCGATCCGCCTGCGTCACTCCGGCGGGTGTCTGTGAGTGCCGAGCCCAGACGTCCGGGCCGGCAGGATGCCGTTGTCGTACCAGTACCAGATGGCCAGGGAGCAGGCACGATGGCGAGTCAGCGCGCGACGGCCGTGCGGCTACGTTCCCGGCGGCGGCGTGCTTGTTCGAACACGCTGGCCGCGACCACGAGACCGAGCGCTGAGTCGTGGTACGTCGCACCGCGCGCGTTGCCGCTCGGCTTGGCCAGCCACGCAATCCCAATGCCCATCACGTACATCGCGATCATCGGCGCGGCGAAGACGAGCTGGTTCCACGGGTCGGTTGACGGCGTCAGCAGCGCCGAGGCGACGACGGCGGCGAGCACGGCGTAGCGCAAGTGGCGCCAGAGGAAGCGCGCCGAGACCAAGCCGAGCCGCGCGAGCACGAAAACCAGCGTCGGAATCTGGAACACCGCCACCATGCCGATGAGCGTGCTCTTGTAGAGCGCGAAGGTATCCTCGACGCGCGGCATGAAGCGCATCCGCGGCGAGTCGAACGTGCCGAAGAACGCCATCATGCTGGGGAAGAGCACGTAGTGGCTGAAGAGCGCGCCGGCAAGCGCGCCGCCTATGGCGAGCAGCAGGAAGGGGACGACCAGCCGCTTCTCGTTCCGGTGCAGCCCGGGCGCGATGAACCGCCACACCTGATAGGTAACGAACGGCGCCGCGACCACCAGGCCGCCCATCAAAGCCAGGTCGAAATAGAACGCGAATCCTTCAGCCGGCCTCGTAGTGATGAGTGATGCACCGGCGGGGAGCGATGACAGCACCGCGCCGAGCACGAAGTTTTCGAGCCGATTCACGAACAGGGCCGAGACAGCCATGCCTGCGCTGATCGCGATACACGACCGGATAAGGCGCATGCGCAGCTCGTCCAGATGATCGAGAAAGCCCATGCGTGCGTCGCCGTCTTCCTCGCTGTCCTCGACTTCTGCTCGTTTCAGATTCGACCGTGTCATATCGGGCGTCTCCAGAAAAATGGTCAGCAGGACGGAGTCTACAACGGGGCGATCCATGACGGGAAACGTTCAGCGGGCGGGAGCCGGCTTGCGTGGTGCAGCGTGTGATCGCGGATGTGGATCCGGATCGACTGAAAGCTGCGCCTCGCTGTGTCGCAGGGTTCGAGCGGCGTCAGGTCAGAGCTCGGTTCGCGCTCGCCCCGATCCGAACAGGGCGATCAGCAACACTGCCGCGAGGACTCCGTGCAGGATGGCTGCTCCCAGGGCCGCTGCGCCACTGGGCAACGGCGGATAAGCGGCGAACAGAACTCCGCACGCGACCAGGTTGTAGGCGAGGAACGCTCGGGCGACACCGAGACCGGCTGGAGTTGACGGAGTGCCGCGCGCGAACCAGCAGGCGATGCCGAGCGCCAGCAGGCCTCCTCCCCCGATGCGCGCGACGGCCACTCCCGGTCCACTCAAGGGAGCGCCGAGCAGGATCTGGGCAAGAGCCGACGGGACGACAATCAACCCGAGACCGGCCGGAGTTTCGAGGACCGCACCGGCAGTCAAGAGGTGCCCCAGCAAGCGTGGTGAAGCCATGTTTGTCAATCCGACCTGGGAGACTACCATGAGCGCTGGGAAGCAGCGGGCGGTCTTCGACGATGTCACACTGTGGGCACGGTCGTGTCCTTACCTGTGAGTGACCAGTAGCACGGCTATGCAGCCTCTGACCGATCTCGTCGTGAAAGCCCAGGGCGGCGATGTCGAGGCGTACGCTCGTCTGGTCGAGGCCACGCAGCGGATGGTTCAGGGTGTCGCCTTCAGCGTGCTGCGCGATTCGACGGCGGCGCAGGACGCGGCCCAGCAGGCCTACCTGAGGGCGTTTCGACGGCTGAGCGATCTGCAGGAGCCGGCCGCGTTCGCGGGTTGGCTGCGGCGCATCACCATTACGGTCGCGCTCAACATGCGGCGGGCCAGACGGTTCGTTTGTGACGCTCGACGATATCCCGGACGTCCCCGTTCTGGACGAATCAGAGACGCGGTGGTCCGAGGCTCAGCGGTACCGGCTCGCGTCGGCGCTGCTGTCGCTCACACCAGAGGAACGCCAGCTCTGCGATCGACGCTATCACGGTCAGTGGACAACTGCCCGCCTGGCGGCGCACGCCGGTGTGGACGAGGCGGCCATGCGCAAGCGCCTGCAGCGCATCCGCGACAAACTGCGCAAGGAGATCGAAGTGGCAGAACAGCGTGGCATTCGTCCCGAGGACATCAGGCAGGACCTGCCGGCCCGAGTCGTGGAGCTTCTGGCCCATCCGCGGTTGACCGACCTCCCGGAGAACCCGGTCGGCAAGACGCTCGAGACGCTTCGCGCCGTGTATGCGGACTTCAGGGAGCAGGCGCTTCCGGAAGTCGTCGACCTGGCGGAAGCCAGGAAGACGATCGGAAACGATGCGATGTACGTCGATCCCATCGAGCTGCACCGCATAGACGAACAACGAATCCTGCGCTACGACCTGACGCTGCCGCTCCTCCTCACCGTGCGCTACGAGGGACGGCCCCTGCGGATCTTGGCCGCGGGCAAGGCGTACCGCGCCGGCAGGATTGACGCCACGCACCTCGAAGTCTTCCATCAGGCCGAGGCGCTCTGGCTCGACGAGCGCACACAACTGGATTCGTGGCAGATGACCGGCCGTGTGCTCCAATCCGTCGACCGGCTGTTCCCTGGCCGGACGTTCAAAATCGTGCCGACCCAGTACCAGATGTGCAGCCAGGCTTGGGAGATCGAAATCGACGACGACGGGCGATGGTTCGAGGTGCTCGCGTGGGGCGTCTTCAGCGACCGGGTCGTCCGCCATCTCGGCGGCGATCCCGAGCGTCACATCGCCGTCGGCGTCGGCTACGGCCTCGAGCGCCTCGCCATGCTGCGCTACGGCATCGACGACATTCGAAGGATCGAAGTGGCCAGCGTCGCGTGAGTCAGATCCATGCTCTTGGCTGTTGGCTCTAGGCTCTTGGCTTTAGGCTCTGGCAAGATCTTCGAGTATGTGGTCGAAGGTTTTGCTAGAGCCTGACGCCTAAAGCCTAGAGCCCCGTTTCTACTTCCCCGTCACCTCACCCAGTCCCAGCCGCCGCGACTCGGCGTTGAACGCCGGCAGGTCTAAGGCGACGACCTGCTGCAGCCGGTCCGTCTGCACCTTGAGCTCGGCGCTGAGGTCCTTCAGGATCGGCGCGGCGTTCGCGATCGGCTTCCCGTCGCCGGTGTTCACCACGCGCAGCAGTGACGCCAGGCGGTTGTTGATCTTGATGGGGAAGTTGAGCGGATCCTGGCCGCTCTGGTTCTTCACCTGGTAGATCTCTTCCTCGACCGCGCTCAGGTTCGCTGTCAGGCGATCCCCGGCGGTCTTGAGCTGCGCGTCGCTATTCTTGGCCAGCCGCCCTGCGACGTCGCGCTTCACGTTCCGAATCTGGATCACGGCGTTATTGGCTTCGCTGACCTTGTCCCTGATGCGGGACGCGAGGTCGAACTGCTCCTGCAGATCCGCGTCGGTCGCCGAGCGCAGCGGGTGCCTCTTCACGACGAGCGGCTGCGTCAAACTGCGGCCGTCGACGGTGAGCCGGACCTGATAGTTGCCGGGCAACGCGGCTGGTCCGTTCGTCGTGCCGCCCCACAGCACCATGCCAGGGAACGTCGTCGCGCCAGGATAGGCGAGGTTCCACGTGACGCGAGTCAGGCCCGGGGCGAGCGATGCCGTCGGCGGACCGCCGCGCCCTCGGCCGCCGCCACCCTCCTCCTCGGCGGGCGCGTCCGCCTGGGCCGGCGCGCCTGGTTGCCCTCGGCCGCCTGGCTCCTGAGCCCCGGCTTCACCGCGTCCGCGACCCCGCCCGCCGCGGGCTCCGGGCGGTGCGCCCTGAATCGTCTGCGCGATCTGTCCCTTCGCGTCGAGGATCTCGATCGTCAGCTTCTCGGCGGGCTTTCTCAGCAGATAGCTGATCGTCGCCCCGCCTGCACCACGGATGGCATCGGCTGGCTTGTAGAGCACCGCGTCGGCGCTGGCCGTCTCCATGCCCGTGTGCCGCAGCGGCGCGATGTCGTCGAGGATGTAGAAACCGCGGCCGTGCGTCGAGATCGCGATCGAGTTGTCCTCGACAACGAGATCCGACACGGGCGTGCCGGGCAGGTTCAGCCCGAGCGGCTCCCAGCGCTCGCCATCGTCGAACGAGACGTAGACCGTGCTCTGCGTGCCGGCGAACAGGAGCCCACGCCGCGTTGGGTCCTCGCGGACGACGTGTGCGTAGTCTTTCGCTGGAATGCCGGTGACAATCTTCGTCCAGCTCTTGCCGAAGTCACGCGTGCGGAAGATGTAGGGCGCGAGGTCGTCGAGCAGCGGGCGCTTCACGGCCACGTACGCGCCGCCCGGCTCGAAGGAGGAGGCATCGATTTGGCTGACGCGACCGAAGTCCGGCATCTCTTTCGGCGTCACGTTCGTCCAGTTCTTGCCGCCGTCGCGTGTGACGTGCACGAGCCCATCGTCCGACCCCGCCCAGATGATGTTGACGTCCTTCTTGCCCGGGCCGATCGCGAAGACCGTTCCATAAACCTCCGGCGCGTTCATGTCCTTGGTGATCGGCCCGCCCGAGGGGCCCATCGTCTTTGGATCGTGGCGCGTGAGGTCGGGGCTGATCTTGTCCCAGCGCTGCCCGCCGTTGGTCGTCCTCCACACGTGCTGCGACGAGGTGTAGAGTACGGTCGGGTCTGCGTGGGAGAAAATGATGGGGAACGTCCACTGCCATCGCTCGACGAGGGCGCTCGACGGTTCTCCAGAGAACATGCGCGGGTAGGGGTTGACCTCGCGGAGGTCGCCGGTCCGGCGATCGAGCCGGGTCAGGAACGAGCCGTTGTTGCCGCCGGCGTAGAAGACGTCCGGATCACGGGGATCCGGTGCGACGTAGCCGGGCTCCGCGCCGCCGGGACTGTAGAGAGCTGGCGCCGCGCCCCGTCCACCACCTCCCCCGCCGCCCCGCCCGCCGCCGAGATTAGTGTCGCTCGGGACGCAGACCGTGCTGCCGTCCTGCTGCGCACCGCACACGTGATAGGGCACGTGGCTCGTCGTGGCCGCGTGGTGGTCCTGCGGCGTGGGGAAGTCCTGGGCGCTCCACGCGGCAGTCGCCGTCGGCCCCTGACCTTGCGGCTGGCCTGACGTGAACGAGACGGCTCCGCCGCCGTCGTTGGCGAGCACGAGGTGCTTCGGATCGTCGGAATCGATCCAGAGATCGTGATGATCGCCGTGCGAGCCGCCGAGTGCCGTCATCGTCTTGCCGCCGTCGGTGGATCGATACAGGCTCGTGTTCAGCATGTAGACCGTGTCGCGATTCACCGGATCGGCCGCCACGTGCGTGTAATAGAACGCGCGCTGCCGGATGTTCCTGTTGCTGTTGATGAGTGCCCACGTCTTGCCGCCATCGTCCGACGAGAAGAGCCCGCCGTTCTCGTTTTCGACGAGCGCGTAGACACGGTTCGAGTCCGCGCCTGATACCGCCACGCCGATCCTGCCCACGACGCCGGACGGAAGGCCCGTGCTGCGCGTGATCTCCGTCCATGTCTCGCCGCCGTCGGTCGACTTGAAGAGTCCGCTCCCCGGACCGCCGCTCGACATCTGATACTCGACGCGGAACGCCTCCCACAGCGCGGCGTACATCACGTTCGGGTTCTTGCGGTCGATGGCCAGATCGACCGCGCCTGTTTTGGCATCGCGAAAGAGTTTGCGCTGCCAGGTCTTGCCGCCGTCGGTGCTCTTGAACACGCCGCGCTCATCGCTCTCGGCGCCGTACTTGCCGAATGAGGCGACAAAGACTGTGTCAGGGTTGGTCGGATGGATGCGGATTCGCGAGATGGCCTGCGAGCCGGAGAAACCGATGTGCGCCCACGTCTTTCCAGCGTCCGTCGACTTGTACACGCCGTCGCCCGGCATGATGTTGCCGCGAATGCAGGACTCGCCCATGCCGATGTAGACAATGTCGGGATTGGTTTCGGAGACCGCGACCGCGCCAACCGACGCGCTGTTGATCTGGCCGTCCGTCATCGGCGCCCAGTTCTCGCCACCGTCAACCGTCTTCCAGAGTCCGCCGCCAACCGCGCCGAAGTACGCTTCCTTCGGCCGGCCCTTGACGCCGCTGACAGCGATCGATCGCCCGCCGCGATCGGGCCCGATGCCGCGCCACCGGAGCGCCTTGAGCACGAGCGGATCGATGCTCGACGCGACGCCGGCGGCCGCGGTCTGCGGCTCGCCGACCGCGACCACTCCCGTCCGCCACGATCCGACCAGAACGAGCACGGTGGCGCACACGACCACCATCACCAATCTCTGAGCCCGCGACATTCGGAATCCTCCTGAGGTGACGGAAGTCTAGCAGAGCGGAGGTGTGTTAGAGCCACCCCTTCTGCCGGGCCATGCGGGCTGCCTCGACACGATTCTTTGCACCGAGCTTGCCGATGGTTTCGGACAGGTAGTTGCGGACGGTTCCCTCGGAGAGTTTCAGCTGGCGTGCGATTTCGGCACCAGACAGCCCTTCGTCCGCCAGTCGAAGCACCTGGCGCTCACGATCGGTGAGCGGGTCAGGTTCGGTCCAGGCTTCTGCAGCCAGCGCCGGATCGATCGCGCGCCCGCCGGCCGCGACGCGGCGGATAGCGTCGGCCAGCTGCGCCGAGGGCGCATCCTTCAAGAGATAGCCGGACGCGCCCACGTCCAGCGCGCGCCGCAGGTACCCGGGTCGCGCGAACGTCGTGAGGATGATCACGCGCGGCGCCCGCTCGTGCCCGCGCAGCGCCGCAGCCAGGTCGAGCCCGGTCATCCCCGGCATCTCGATGTCGGTGACGACGACGTCGGGCTGGTGCTTCAGGGCGAGCGCGAGCGCCTCCGCGCCGGTGCGGGCCGCGCCCACCACCTCGAGGTCACTCTCGATCTCGAGGAGCGCGCTCAGCGCTCCGAGCACCATGGCCTGGTCCTCGGCGATGAGGATGCGAATCACGAGGCGACCATCGCCGTCGCCGCGGCCGGCCGTCGCGGGACGATGAGCGTCAGTCGGGTGCCGTGGCGCGCATCCCGCTCCATGGTGCCGCCGATCTCAGCGAGCCGGGCACGCATGCCCGACAGGCCCGCGCCTTCCGCGGATTCGCCTCCCACACCATCGTCTTCGATGGTCAGACGGATGCCCTCGCCGTCCTCGATCAATGTGACTCGGCACTTCCGCGCCCGGGCGTGGCGGATGACGTTCGTGACGGCTTCGCGTAGGCCGAGCGCCAGCGTGCGTTCCTGATCGGGATCGAGCGCGATCGTCTCGACGTCGGCATCCAGCGTGACGCCAGCCGCATCGAGCGCGGTCCGTGCTGTCCCGAGCTCCTCGTCGAGGCGCTCGCCCCGGTAGCTGTAAACGGCCTGCCGCACTTCGGCCAGCGCGTTGCGCGAGATGCGTTCGACGTCGCGGATCTCGCGGATCGCCCTCCCGAGGTCTCGATCCGCGACCTTGGCCGCGAGCTCCGACTTCAAGACGATGATCGAGAGCGTGTGGCCGAGCAGGTCGTGCAGGTCGCGTGCGATCCGTTCGCGCTCGGCTATCGTCGCCAGGTGTTCGGCTGCTTCGTGGGCCTTGATGAGCGCCCGATCCTTGCGGCGCATCTCGGCGAAGTGGATGTTCGAGCCGCCGACGAGAACCGAGATGACGAGCGCGGGAACCCAGAACGCCGGGGACAGCGAAAGCAGGAACGTCTCGGCCGTGATGATCGTGAGGATGGCGAGCAGCCAGCGCATGCCGATTGCCGGACGACCGACCTCGCCGACGAACGCGGCTGCGTAGATGAAAAAACAGCTCGCGCCAGGATTGCGCGGCGCGGTCACGAGACCGATGACGAGGATCCCGAAGATGACCCCGAGCAGCGGGGGGCCGTGCAGCCAGAAACCCCTGAAGTAGAGGACGAGGAACAGCGCCAGCGCCGGGCCGTCGATCAGCCAGTGCCGGGGCGAGTTGGTCCAGACGGCGTAGACGAAGAAGAAGGTCAGGTAGACGAGCCAGGCGAACGGCGTCCATCCGAGCGGCGACGATTCGGGGAGGAGTCTGATGCGCATCTCTAGTCCCGTAGCTCGCCGGCGTTCCCGGCTGCCACGGGCCAACGACTACCGCACGATGAGCACGATGAAACGATGAACACGATGAATCTGCCTGATTGCGTGTTCATCGTGGCCATCGTTCCATCGTGTCCATCGTGATTGCCGTCCGTTCTTCGATCGCCGGTCGAACGAGGTACGCTACCGAAACCGCACCTCGTCGATCGTGAACCGGAAGGCCCCGGGCTTCGACCCGGCGGAGAATAGCACGCCGCGCAGGTCAGAGCCGTCGATGCCGGAGAACGACGAAAACGGCAGCACGAACTCGCGCCACTCGGGACCTGGCGTGAACGGCCGCGTCGCCGGGATGTTGCCGAGGCGCGCCGCGAACACCATGACTTGATGCGTGCCGCCGTCGCCGCGCGCCCAGAAGACGATCTCCTTGAACTTCGACACATCGACCGGCGCCATCGGCGTTGCGGCGGGAAAGAACATGGCGCCCGCCCACGGGAACGGTGCGCCGGCGGCCAGTGTTCCGGACACCTCCAGGGCCCCGCGCGTGTGGTTCGCGCCGCCCTGGACGATGGCCATCGTGGCCGTCGATGCGCCGCCCATCATGCTGTCGGTCGACGTCTGCCAGCCGCCTCCGAACTCCGCGCGAATGTCGGCGGTCTCAAAGTCACTGACCATGCCGGTCGTGGTCGACACGGCGAGGGCGGCGGTCGGGGCGGTTGCCTTCGCTCGATCGAGCCGCACGCCGCGTTTCCAGACAACGACGATGTCCCTCGTAGCCGTGATGTCGCGGCTGGGATCGCCGTTCACGAGTACGAGGTCGGCGCGGAGGCCCGGCGCGATGCGTCCGCGGTTGGGCAGGCTGTAGACGCGGGCGGGGACGGAGGTCGCGGCTCGCAGCGCCGCCTCCGGCGAGAGTCCAGCCTGCACCAGCAGCTCGAGCTCCCGATGGACGCTCGAGCCGTGCGACGTGCCAGGGTTCGGCGCGTCGGTGCCGGCCAGGATGGGCACGCCCGCGTCGAAGAGCTGTTTCGTGGCGGCGAGCGCATACGCGAGATTCTGCTTCGATCCTGCGCGGTTCGGGAATCGACCCTCGAGCGAGGTGCGTTCTGCCGCGGTGATGAACGGCGCGAGGCGCGCGTCGGCGAGGAGCGGCGCGCCGCTGGCGACGCCGGTGGTGCTCTCGGTGACGGACAGAGTCGGCGTCACGAATGCCCGCGCGGCGGCCACGCGCGTGACGAAGTCCGCGTCTGCCGGCGCGTCCGCGAAGATGTGCACGAGTCCGCTCGCCCCGGCGGCGATCGCCTCGTCCGCGCCCTGGCGCGAACCGATGTGAATGACCGCAAGCTTGCCGCGCGCCTTGGCCGCGGCGATCGCGGCGCCGAGCACGCTCCGGTCGAGCGTCGCGATCTTCATCCCGTACGCCGCCCCGTCGTCGTACACGATCTTGATGTAGTCGGAGCCCTCGGCGATCCGGGCGTCGATGAAGGCAGGAGCATCGGCGGCAGAGTCAAGCGTGGGAATCTGCAGGTTGTACTCCGTGCCGTGGCCCTTCGGCGCTGTGACGAGCGTGCCTGCCGAGAAGAGATCGGCGCGGCGCAAGGCGCCGTCGGCACCCATTTGCTCCTGTTTGGCGTCGCGGCATTCTGCTGCGCCTTGTTTGGCGTCGCAGCACTCTGCTGCTCCTTGTTTGGCGTCGCAGCATGCTGCTGCGCCATGTTTGGCGTCGCATTCTGCTGCCCTGTTTGGCGTCGCAGCACTCTGCTGCTCCTTCCTCATCGCTGCAGCAAATCGATGATCCGTGAACATGTCGAGCTCGGTCGTCACGCCGAAGACGAGCGCGCGTTCGAGGGCATCGCCGTACGCGTGCGTGTGGGCGTCGATGAGTCCAGGCAGCAGGGTCTTGCCATCGCCAGGAATCGACTCGACGCCGGCGGGTACCGTGTCGCCGACGCTGACGATGATGCCGTCGCGCACGTGAACGCTCGTCTTGGGGATGATGCGCTCGCCGTCGAACACGCGCGCGTCACGGATGACGAATTCGCGTGGCGCCGGTTGAGGCGTCACCTGAGCGGTGCGCCCGCTCCGCGTTCCTGCGACGCCCACGCCCACGAGCGCGAGCCCGCACACGATGGCGATGTAGATGCTTTTGCTCATGGTGCCTCTACTGATTCCCCGTCAACTCCGTCTTGGCAGAGTCCTTCAGCCTTTACTTCAGCATTCAGCATTCAGCAGTCCGCATTAGTCCTCCCGCCTGTACCCCCAGAACGCCAGACCCAGACCGATCATCGTGAAACCCGCGAGTGCTGCGACGTGGCTCCATGCAGGCATCCCCGCGCCCGCACCGATGGCGCCGAGCGCAAGCTGGCCGAGATGGAATGCTGGTAGGAACGGGGCGAGTGCCTTCACCGCCGGCGGCAGAACCTCGAAGGGAATCCACAAACCAGAAAGGAACGACATCGGCAGATAGATCAGGTTGACGATCGGCGGCGCCGCGTTCGGGCCGACGAGGTACCCGAGGCCAAGGCCGAGCGCGCAAAACGGAATCGCGCCGAGCACGAGCGTAAACCCGAGGCGGAGCCACATCGCCGCCGGCATCCGGACGTTGCGGAACGTCACGCCAAGCGTTGACAGGACGAGGACGATGACCGCAGCGAAGACGGCGCACATCGCGAGCTTGGCCACGAAGAAGGCCATCGGTGGCATGGGGCTCGCGCGCTTGAGCATCAGCCAGCCCTGGCCGCGCTCGATGGCGACCCCGACGCCGAATCCGAAGAGCGACGCGCCGATGACGCCGAACGCGCCGTAGGTGGCAATGAGGTACGTCGACATCGACACGGCGCCGACGGTTTGGCGGCCGAAGATGACGCCGAAGAGCAGGTAGAACATCGCCGGGAACGCGATCGAAGGGATGGTGTACCCGGGCATGCGCAGCACTTTGAGGAACTCGTATTTCGCCTCGAGCGCGTACGTGCGCGCCGGCGACCACGCAGTTGTCTGGACGATCGTGTCCGCCATTCCATTCATCGCACACCTCCCGCGCCAACCATCGTTCGTTCCGCGTGATGCGCCGGCCGCCCGGTCTGACCTGACGTCAGCGTCAGAAACGCCTCCTCGAGTCCCGCTCCGGACATCTCGAGACCTGACAGCGTGGTATCGCGCACCAGAAGCTGACGGACCACGCGCTCGGCGTCGCTCGTCATGATCTCGGTGGCCGAGCCGTCACGCCTGACGCCGACGACTCCTTCGAGCGCCTCGATCGCGGCGGCCGGCAACGCCGTCACGCAGCGGATGCGTCGAGATGCGACACGCGCCTTGATCTCGTGCGGCGCGCCGTCGGCGACGATCGACCCCGCGCTCAGCATCACGACGCGATCGGCAAGGGCGTCGGCCTCTTCGAGGTAGTGCGTGGTCAGCACGATCGTCCGGCCGGCGGAGGCGAGCCGGCGGATCTGCTGCCAGAACCCGCGCCGCGCTTCGACGTCGAGGCCTGCGGTCGGCTCATCGAGGAACAGCAGATCCGGGTTGCCGCAGATGGCGAGCGCGAACTGCACCCGTTGACGCTGTCCGCCAGACAGGTGGCCGAACTTCCGATCGGCGACCCCGGTCAACTCGGCCGCCGCGAGCGTCGCGTCGACGGTCATGGGCGACGGGTAGTAACTGCTGAAGAGATGCACGTGCTCGCGCACAGTCAGCGTCTCGGGGACTTTCGCGATCTGCAGCATGACGCCGGTGCGCCGCCGCGCCGCAGCCGACCGCGGATCGGTTCCGAAGAGGGCGACCGTCCCCCGGGTGGGACGGGTCAGGCCGAGGAGCAGCCGAATGGTGCTGGTCTTACCCGCACCGTTGGGGCCGAGGATCGCCGTCACGCGGCCCGCTTCGAGCTCCAGCGTGACCTTGTCGAGCGCGACGACCGAGCCGTAGGTCTTGCTGACGCCCCGTAACTCCGCAATCATTGGTGCACCTTCCTTCAAATGAGGTGCTGCCAATATGCGGCCTCGCCAGCCCGGGCGGTAGTGCGAGGGGTCAGGTCAGAGGGGTGACGGATGTCATGTGGCAGGATCAGGGGCTCAGGCTCAGGGCTCAGGGCTCAGGGCTCAAGGAAGAGCATTCAGATCCTAATCGCGCGACTAAGACCAGAATGCTCTTGCCTGAGCCCTGAGCCCTGAGCCCTGAGCCCTGAGCCGTCTTATCTCTCAAAGCCGTCGATCAGCCAGGCCGACTCCTGTCTGCGCAGCCGTAGGACGCGCGTCACCGTGGCGATCAGATTCTTTCCCGCCTTGGGCGTGACGGTCTGCGTGACCCGGCAGCTGACACGGGCCGTCGGACCATCGGTCGACAGTACCTTGACGGTGTCGATCGTGACCTTCAGCTCACGCATTTCCCTGAAGGCTCGCTTCAGGCCTTCGCTATCGACCGACGGGTAGACCTTCTTGACCTGTTCCGCGTCGAGCGACTCCATCGCCGCGGAGTACTGCTGGAGGGCGTCCCGCACCGCGTTCTCCAGTGGACTGTTCGGAGTCGCCGGAACGGCGGGACGCTGGGGCGGTATCGCCTGAAACGCGAGAAGGCCCGGCGAGATTTGCAGGCACAGCCACACGCAGATTGCCAGGCACGGGCCTGTGCACACGCGCGCCTCCACGCCCGTGCAGGCGTGCGCCGCCGAACGTCGGGGTCTCAGTTCAGAGCCCGGAATTCTGAGCCGAATCGGCATCCGCCGGTCACTGTAACACGACCCCCGTGCCGCACTCCGGGCGGTATAATCCGTAGTCGAGCAAGGCCTTGCGTCTTTCCCCTGGCAGCGCCGTTGGCCCGTACCGGATCCTCTCGTCGCTTGGCGCCGGAGGCATGGGTGAGGTCTATCGAGCCGAGCACGTCCGGCTCGGTCGCGAAGTCGCCGTCAAGATCCTCCACGAGCTCACCTCCGACAATCCCGAGTACAAGAGCCGTTTCGAGCGCGAAGCCCGGGTCCTCGCCTCGCTGAACCATCCCAACATCGCCACGCTGCACGGCCTCGAGGAGGTCGGTGACGCGACGCTCCTCGAAATGGAGCTCGTGCCGGGCGAAACGCTGGCCGAGCGTCTCGAGCGCGGTCCCATGCCGCCGAGCGAGACGCTCCCGATCTTCAAGCAGATCGCGCTAGCGCTCGAAGCAGCGCACGATCGCGGCATCATTCACCGCGATCTCAAGCCGTCGAACGTCAAGGTCACGCCCGAGGGCCGCGTCAAGGTCCTCGACTTCGGGCTTGCGAAGGCGCTCGAGTCGGAGCGACACGAGTCGTCGTCGTCGAACGCCGCGATGTTCACCACGACGACGCAGAAAGGGATGATCCTCGGCACGGCCGCATACATGAGCCCGGAACACGTGCGCGGCAAGCAACTCGACCGGCGCACCGACATCTGGGCGTTCGGGTGCATGTTCTACGAGGCGCTGAGCGGCAAGCCGCCCTTCGCGTCCGAGACCGTGTCGGACACGCTGGCCGCCGTGCTTCGCGAGGAACCGGACTGGCGGGTGCTGTCACACGCACCGGTCGCGGTGCAGCGGCTCATCAAGCGCTGCCTGAAGAAAGATCCGACGGCGCGCCTGCACGACATTGCAGACGCCGGCCTCGAGATCGAGGACGCCGTTGCCGAAAGCGCGCCGCTCATGGTGCAGGTGCCCGGCGTCGAACCGTTGCGCCTCTCGCGCAAGCGGACCGCCGTGACCGCCGCCGCGGCTCTCGTGACGGTCGCCGGGCTCGTCGCGTTCGGGTTCTGGATGGCCCGTCGTCCCAGCGCGCCGGTGACCGCACCCACCAGCGTTTCGCGGGTCGTGGTTCCCGTCCCCGCCGGTCAACAGGTCGAACATGGCGGCCTCGCACCGCTCGCCATATCGCCCGATGGCACGCGACTGGTCTATGTTGCGGTCGAGCGCGAAGGCCGCACGCAACTCTTCATGCGCCCGCTCGATCGTTTCGAGCCGACAGCCATCGCGGGCACCGAGGGCGGAAGTGCCCCGTTCTTCTCGCCCGACGGACGGTGGGTCGGCTTCTATGCCAGCGGGGCTCTGCAACGTGTATCGGTCGAGGGTGGTGGTGCGCTCAAGATCTGCGACACGCCGGCCGTCTGGAGTGCGACGTGGGGCACAGACGACACGATTGTGTTCGCGACGTCGGCGACGCCTGGAGGCCTCTGGAGGGTACCCGTCGGCGGCACCACGCCCGAGCGCCTCACGACAGTGGATGCCGCGGTCGGTGAACTGCAGCACGCGTACCCGCAGCGGCTCCCGAACAGCGATGTCCTCTTCGGCGTGATGACGGAATCTGGCTGGCACCTGTCGGTCCTCTCGCTCGGCAGCAAGCACGTGCGCGCGCTCGGCCAGCCCGGCAGCGGTGGCGCCGGCGCACAGTACGTGCAGCAGACCGGGCACATCCTCTTTGCGAACGCCGGCGGCCTCGTCGCCGTGCCCTTCGACGCGGCTTCAGGAAAGGCGCCAGGCTCTCCGGTGCCGCTCCTCGAACGCCCGGAGGTCGACCCATCGGGCAGCGCCGCGTTCGCGGTTTCGACGTCGGGCACGCTCACCTACATTCCGCGTGCCTCGACCTTGCCTGTGCGTGCGCTCGTGCTGGTGGATCGCGCGGGCCGCGCGACCGTAGTGTCGGAGACGCGGGCCGCGTTCTCTCATCCTCGCCTGTCGCCTGATGGCCGCCGCCTGGCGGTAGCGCTCGAGTCGGAGAATGGCTCGGACATCTGGATCTACGAGCTCGACCGCGGGTCCGCGAGGCCGCTCGTGACCGGTGGGTTCAACCGCTTTCCAATCTGGTCGCACGACGGCCAGCACATCACGTTCCAGTCGGCACGCTCGGGAGGGGTTTCGCTGTACTCCAAACGCGTCGACGGGAGCGGCGAGCCGGAAGCGCTGATCCGTTCGGCCAGCGATCAGGGTGCCGGGTTGGCGCGGACCCTGGCAGGCCTGCTTCCGGGGACGATGCCGGTCTTCACGAGTGCCAATCCGCACCTTCCCATGTCGTGGTCGCCCGATGGCGCCACGCTCGCGTTCGACGAGCGCAAGCCAAGCGCCGAACATGACATCTGGGTGTTGACGCGCGGGAGCGAGCCGTCGCCGTTCCAGAGGACGGATCACGACGAATCGGCTCCGGCGTTCTCACCCGATGGGAAATGGCTCGCCTATGTCTCCGACGAATCCGGGCGGAGCGCTGTCTGGGTGCAGCCGTTTCCCGGCCCTGGCGCCACGTGGCTGGTTTCGCCGGATGGTGGCACAGAGCCTGCATTCTCGAAGAGCGGAACCGAGCTCTTTTTTCGTCGCGCGAACCAGCTCATGGTTGTACCGGTGACGCCAGGTGCCGAATTCAGTTGGGGCAAGGCGCAAGTCGTGTTCGAATCCCGGTACGAGACGATCGAGGGTGCGCGCAACTACGACGTGTCACCTGATGGGAAGACTTTTGCCGTCGTCCGCAGCGAAGGCGCCGCAGAGGCCGATCACTTCAACGTGGTGATCAACTGGTTTGCGGAGCTCCGTTCACGAAGATGAGCGTCAAGTCCCGCGTCCATCGTGTCGCTCCCAAGCCGGACACCAATGTCAGGCGGCCGCGTGCCGAGCCGGATCGGCCCCGCTTCGCCGCCACGCTCGACGCCTGGCTCGCGCGCGACTGGAGCCAGGCGGTGCACGTCGCGTCGCTCGAGGAGTTCCAGCAGTTGCACATCTGCACGCAGAACACCCTCTACGAGGTCATCGTCGTCAATCATGCCGGCGACGTGCGCGTCCGCGGCGGCCGTTATTTCCCCGAGTGGACCGCCGCCCGCTTCACCGGCAGCACCGCCGGCGGGAGCTTCCTCAAGCGCCTGGCGATCAACCTCGGGCTCCAGATGGAATTCGAGCTCGAGTGCCGCCGCATCATTACGTCACCAGTCCGGACGATTGCCATCCTCCAAAAGTCGCTGACTGTGTGAGATCTGCTGATCTTCCGCCTTCAGGCGGAAGGACAAATGCTAGGATCCACATCCATGCGCAGCACCCTGCCGATCGTCCTCCTCGCGGTCGTGACCGCGACGGCTCAGACAACACACTCACCGCAGCTCGACGAGGAAACGCTCCGACACTTTCAGGCGCTCGTCCGCCTGGATACGTCGGATCCACCGGGCAACGAACAGCCGGCGGCCGAGTACCTCAAGAAGGTGCTCGAGGCCGAGGGCATTCCAGTCGAGATCCTCGCGCTCGAGTCCCGCCGTCCGAATGTCGTCGCGCGCCTCAAGGGCAGCGGCCGGAAGCGGCCCCTCCTCATCATGGGGCATACCGACGTCGTCAACGTCGACCCGAAGAAGTGGACGCATCCCCCGTACAGCGCGACGCGAGAGGGCGGCTACATTTACGGCCGTGGAACCGTGGACGACAAGGACAACCTGGTGGCCGGTCTGATGGTGATGCTGACGCTCAAGCGTCAGAAGGTCGCCCTGGATCGCGACGTGATCTTTCTCGCCGAGTCGGGCGAGGAGGGCTCGACCCGCGTCGGCATCCAGTACATGGTCGGCCAGCACTTTCCGCAAATCGACGCCGAGTACTGCTTTGCCGAGGGCGGCGGCGTGTCGCGCGCGGGCGGGCAGATCAAGTTTGCGTCGGTCCAGACCCTCGAAAAGATTCCCCGCGCGATCGAGCTGACGGCACGCGGCATCTCCGGCCACGGATCGGTGCCGCTCAAGTCGAATGCCGTCGTCCACCTCGCGGCTGCTGTGGCGAAGGTGGCCGCCTGGAAGCCGCAGATCCGGCTCAACGACACCACGCGCGCGTACTTCAAGCGGCTCGCCTCGATCTCGTCGCCCGACGAGGCCAAACGGTACCTCGACGTGATTGGCGCCGATGCCGCGCTCGCCTCTGCCGCTGACGACTTCTTCCTCGATCGCGAGCCGCGGCACGCGTCGATGCTTCGGACGTCGGTGTCGCCGACGATCATCCAGGCCGGCTACCGCATCAACGTCATCCCGTCGGAAGCCAAGGCGAGCCTCGATGTGCGGACCCATCCCGACGAGGATCTCGAGGCGTTCCTCGCCGCGATGAAGAAGGTCATCGACGATCCGGCTGTGGATGTCGCGTGGGCTGCTCGTGACGTGCGGCCAGCGTCGGGCAGCGCCCGGCTCGACTCCGAGGGTTTCCTCGCGATCGAGGCCAATGTCACGAAGCACTACAAGACGGTCACGCTGCCGACGATGTCGACGGGCGCGACCGACATGGCGTACCTGCGGGCGAGAGGCGTGCAGTGTTTCGGCGTCGGCCCGATGACCGACGTCGAGGACGGCCCCAAGGGCTTCGGCGCCCACAGCGACCAGGAACGGATCCTCGAAAACGAGCTGTACCGCTTCGTCCGGTTCCACTACGACATCGTCGCCGACCTCGCGCGCGCCCGGTAGCGCGGCGGGACGACACTAGCCAGACTCAGGGCCCAAGGCTCAGGGCTCAGGCAAAATCCTCGACCACATACTCGAGGATCTTGCGTGAGCCTTGAGCCCTGAGCCCTGAGCCTATTTCTTCATCGTGAACCGTGGCCGTCGGCGCGTTAGCCTGTTTTCTGGTTCATGAGATGGGCTCTGGTTGACAGGCCGCCGGACCGGGACGTTAACTGAACACTGTTAATGGCCTTCCAGGAACCGCGCGTTCGTCAGAAGACGCTGCTGCGGCAGGAGATACTCGACGCCGCCCGCGACATCCTCGTGCGCGAGGGGTACGGAGGCCTGTCGATGCGCAAGGTCGCCGAGCGCATCGACTACTCGCCGACCGCTATCTACCTCCATTTCAAGGATCGCGACGACCTGGTGTTCTGTGTCTGCGAGCAGCTCATGGCCGGGCTGGTCAAGGAACTGCAGCAGGTGGCGGACCGTCACGCCGACCCCCTCGTCGCGCTTCGGAAGGGTCTTCGGCGCTACGTGGAGTTCGGGTTGAAGCATCCGCAGCACTATCAGGCGACGTTTGGCATTCCGCGCGGGCACGATCCGGCCAAGGATGCGCGCTACCTGGCGCCGGGGACGATGGGAATGCAAGCGTTCGGCTTCCTGCCGCGACTGGTGGCCGAGTGCGTCAAGCGGAAGAAGCTGGCAAAGGTGGACCCGCACAAGGCGAGCTGCGCATTGTGGGCGGCCATCCACGGGATCACGTCGCTTCTGATCGTCATGCCGAACTTCCAGTGGGGCGATCGGGACGAGGTGATCGATCAGCTGATCGCGATGCTGGTGGACGGCTTACGGGCGTGATCGCGCCGCGGGTTTGTTATGCGAGTCAGATTTGCTCATTCGACGCGACGCGCGACAGGCGAGCCGGCACTGGGGTCCAGTCTGGCTCCGCCGCGTAGAACATGGCAATGTCAGCGACGCCGATTTCAATCGTTGTCCTGCTGACTGTCCACGCGTCGGCGCGGGACATGTGAACGCTGACGGCCTGCCGGTCGCGCCAGCGATGGGCGTGAAACCGGTCCTGCCGATCTCGAAGGTCCCGGCTTCCGCCACGAACCACCGCTCGTTCGAAGAGCTGTCGCCTCGGACCTTCGACCTTGTGATCGCCCAACCCGGATGACGTGAACATTTGCGGGATTGCGAGTGGCAGCCGGCGGACCATTCCGACTGCGGGAGCAATCTCGAGCGCCTCCTCCTCACCCGCGTGGATCGCGACGAGCCGGAATGGCGAGTACTCATGGCGGTCGAGTGCTTCCGCGAGCGCCGCGACTTCGTCGAGTGATCGGCTGCGTATGAGGCCCGGAACGATTCCACCGCGGCTGCGCGGGGGAACGCGTGAGTCGGCGTCCGGCGGATTCACGTTGAGGAGCGTGATGGCGAGGCCGATCTCGCTGCAAGCGATCCACGTGCCCTGCGAGGACGGGTCGGTCGGAGCGAGCACACGAAGGTCGCCGGCGTAGGAAAGCGTGGGCGGAAGCGCGGCGGGACGCGTGCGCCGCTCGTCGCGGTTGCTCACCAGACGCAGGACGCCGGGGAGCGCGATCACCGAGACGGTGCACATGATTCCTGGACGTTACACAAGCGGGTCGGACAGCGCTCACGACCTCGCGCCGAGCGGCCACGGAGCCCCAGGTTGCACGGACAGGCGTGCCGGCCGACCAATTTGGGTCGACGTCAGATTTGCGAATACGCGGCCGGCCGCAGGAACACTGTCGTGATGTTCGAGACGATCTCGGCGTCCGCATAGCCCGGAGTCGCTGCCAGCGCCTTCCAGTCGGGGCTGGTGCGGAACCCGTCCCAGCTCTTCTCGCGGCCGGCCATGTTCTCGTGCACCAGCATGTACATCAGGCTCGGCATGCGCGGGCCGACGATCGTTCTGCCGAAGAACACCGGCGTCAGGCCGACCTTCCTGAAGATATCGACCTCGCCGAGCTCCGCGAACATGCGGACCTTGGCGCGATGCGCGCGCTCGTTGTGGCTTTCGTAGGTGCGCAGCTCGAAGAGCCGGGGGCCCTTCGCCGCGGTCGCCGTGGGGACCTCGATGCGGGGCACGTTCGGAAACGCGGTCAGGAGCGACAGTTCCTGGCGGAGGTAGACCGGATCGGCCGCCGGCGCGTCCAGGTACGGGCTGGCCGCCTTCATGAACACGTCGTCGCGCTCGAGGCCAGCCTCGATCGCCAGGAGGCTCTCGAGCGATGACGAGGGCGTCAGCACGAAGACGGTTGGAGTCGGCAAGCCGAACGTCACCTCGAACACGCCGATCGGCGTGTGCCCGAGACGGTTCAGCGCCGGGATGGCCGCATTCTGCAAAAACTCTGCGAGCCGCCGGGGCTGCGTGCCTGTCTTGAGGACGTACTGGCGCCACACGTAGAACTCGGGGGTAGCCTTGGCTGTCGCAGGTCCTTGACCCGCAGCACTGGCCGAGTTGCCAGCCGTCGCCACGAGCGTTGCCCCGAGCGTCGAGGTCAGAAAGTCGCGTCTTTGCACGGGGACAGTGTATAGCAGGCTCAGCAGGCTTTAGGCTTTAGGCTCCAGGAAGAGCCCAGAGCCATTCTGTCGATCGGCTAGGAACTGAAAGCTCTTCCTAGAGCCTAAAGCCTAGAGCCCAGAGCCCTACTCGTATCGGAGCGCCCGCATCGGATCCAGGCGCGACGCGCGGTGCGCGGGAATGAGGCCGGCGCCGAGCGCGACGAGCGCCAGGGCGGCCGTGGAGGCCGCCAGCACCATCGGGTCCCATCCCTTGAGCTGATAGAGAAGGCTCTCGGCACTGCGGCCGGCGGCGACGGCGACGGCCAGACCGATGGCGCCACCGACGGCGGTCATCACCGCCACCTGACGCAGCACCATCACGCGCACGCGCGCGGGCGCGGCGCCGAGCGCCATGCGCAGGCCAATCTCCCGCGTGCGCTGCGTCACGGTGTAGGCCAGTACCCCGTAGAGGCCGACAGCGGCGAGAAGCGTCGCCAGCACTGCGAACGCCGCCGACAGCGTAGTCATCAGCCGATCCAGGAAAACGTTGTTCTGCACCTGCTGCTCGAGTGTGCGCAGGTTCTCGACCGGCAGGTTGGGGTCGAGTTTCGCCACGATCTTCGGGATGTTGACCAGAAAGGAAGACGAGTCGACGCCGGTGCGGACGTAGAAGGTCATCGAGCCGACGGAATCATCCTGCTGATAGGGCCGGAAGAAGAGCGGTGGAACGTCGCGCTTGACCTCGCTGTATTTGGCGTTCTGCACCAAGCCGACGATCTCGATGTCCAACGCCTCGCCCGTGCGCCCGCTGCCGATGCGCTTGCCGACGGCGTCGCGGCCGAGGTTGAACTTCTTCGCGAACGCCTCGTTGACGATGGTGACCT
This sequence comes from uncultured Acidobacteriota bacterium, assembly GCA_963776315.1. Taxonomy (GTDB): domain Bacteria; phylum Acidobacteriota; class Vicinamibacteria; order Vicinamibacterales; family 2-12-FULL-66-21; genus DATBJJ01. The sequence continues at coordinate 56,876 of CAVZMJ010000008.1, read as the reverse complement.
TGGGCGAGCCGAGGACATCGGCCGGCGTGAACTCCCGGCCCGCGATGAGCGGCACGCCCATGGTGCGGAAATAGCCGGCGCCGACTTCGTTGAAGCGCGCGTTGCTGTCGATGTCGGGACCGGACTGGAAGCCCTCGACCTGGACGTCGCTGCCCCAGTTGTTGCCGGCGAGGAGCGGCACGAGCGCGGTCGTGACGCCGGTGACGCCGGGCACTGCCGCGAGCTCCTCTTCGAGACGCGCGAACAGCTGGCGCGACCGCTCGGGCTTGTAGGCGTTGAGCTCGGGCGAGATGCCGAACGTGACGACGTGGTCGACTTTGATGCCGAGGTCGACGCGGCTGACGTTGAGCAGGCTCCTGGTGAAGAGGCCCGCGCAGGCGAGGAGCGTCATCGAGAGCGCGATCTGCGCGGTGGCAAGCGTCGTGCGGAATCGCTGGGCCGACTTCGCGCCTGAAGGCTGGCCGGCCTGGCCCTTGAGCGTAGAGGCGAGATCGGGCCGCGTGCTGTGCAGCGCCGGGAACAGGCCGAAGAGCAGGCCCGTACCGAGGGTGAGCCCCGCGGCAAAGAGGAGCACCGTCGCATCGATGGACGAGGGCAGGGTCGAGGCCGCATCGTCGGGCAGAATCGAAGTGATGAAGTCGAGCGTCCAGCGGGCGACGAGCATGCCGGCCGCACCGCCGAGGACCGCCAGCAGGCACGACTCGACGAGCAGCTGCGAGATGAGCTGCAGCCGGCTCGCCCCGAGCGACAGGCGGATCGCCATCTCGTTGGCGCGCCCGGCGGCGCGCGCAAGGAGCAGGTTGGCGATGTTGGCGCAGGCGATGATGAGCACGAGCGCGGTGACGCCGAGGAGGAGCAGGAGTGGCACCCGCGCCTCGCCGTGGACCGAGCTCTGCCCGCGCCAGCCGTCCTCCAGCTCGATGCCCTTGGCCTTGAACCGGGCCATGGTCTGGTCGCTCATGCCTTTCTGGAGCGGCGCCTCCACGTCGGTCACGATCTGGCGGTAGGGCACGTTGATCGCGGTCTTCGCCTGTTCGAGCGAGACGCCGGGCTTCAAGCGCGCGAACGAGTAGATCCAGTAGTTCCGCCGCTCGTCGAAGCCCTTGAACCCCGGCTGCAGAAGGCCGCGCAACGTGATCGGCACGAAGACCTGCGGTGTCGCGCCAAGCGTGGTGCCAGTGAAGCCGCGCGGCGCTACGCCGACGATGGTCAGCGACTGGCCGTTGACGATGATCGTGTCGTTGAGCACGTTCGGATCGGCGCCGAACCGGGACTGCCACCAGCCGTGGCTGAGCACCACGACCGGTGACTCGCCGATCGAACGGTCGTCGCCGGGACCAAGCAGCCGGCCAAGCGCGGGCTGCATGCCGAGCACCGGAAAGTAGCTGCCCGACACGAATACGCCGTCGCCGCTCAGCGTTTGACCACGGTAGGCGAGGTTGGCGCCGAAGAGACGGTGCGCCGCCATTCCAGTGAACGACGCCTGCACCCGCTCGAGATCGCGGAACATCGGGTAGCTGAACACGGCATCGCAGTCGCCGGCCTGGTTGCAGGACTGCGAGCCGGGCTTGGGGCCGGGCGCCGAGAGGTTGACCAGCTCTGCGGGTTCCTGAACCGGCAGCGATCGAAGGATGAGCTGGTGAAACAGCGAGAAGATGGCAGTGTTCGCCCCGATTCCCAGCGCCAGCGAGACGACGGCGACGATCGTGACAAACGGGTTCTTGAAGAGCGTCCGAAGCGCGAGCTTGAAGTTCCGCATGGGGGAATAGACGGAATCGGCGGGGTTGGAGTTTACGAAGAAGGCTCAGGGGTCAGGGGCCGCGGCTGGCTGCTCGGCTCGCGGTTGCTCATTAGAGCCCCTAGCCCCGAAATCAGCAACCGCAAACCGCAAGCCGCGAGCCGCCGACTAGGTCTCGAGCATCCGTTTCACATCCTCGAGCGACGGCACGGCGTTCATCGCGCCGCGGCGCGTGCAGCTCACGGCGGCGGCGGCGTTGGCAAAGCGGAGGAGCGCTGGCGGATCGTCGCCGCGCAGCAGGCCGTAAATGAAGGCGCCGCGAAAGACGTCGCCGGCCCCGGTCGTATCGACGGCGTCCACGGCGAACGCGGGCGCGTAGTGCAGATGCCCGCCGTCCACGATCATCGCGCCGCTGCGGCCCAAGGTCACGCACATCATCGTGCCGTGCCGCTTGTGCAGCGTCCGGAGGGCGCGCCCGACCTCGGACTCGCCGGTCAGGGCCGGCGGCACGTGCTCGGCCAGGATCGGAATGCTGACGGCCGCCACGAGCTCCTCGGTTCGATCGGTGACGCGATCGATGTCGCTCGTCACGATGGCGCCGGCCGCGCGGGCCAGCGTCGCGACCTGGATCGCCGCCTGCTGGTCGACGTCATCGACGTGCACGATTCTGGCAGACGGCAGGAGCGCTGGTGGCAGTTCGTCGGCGCGGAGCGCGATGGTGTCGTCGCGGCTCCAGAGCACCATGCGCTCGCCGGTCCGTTCGTCGACGAGGATGACAGCGAACTGGTTCGGCCCGTGGTGGACGACGGCATCGACGACGTCGACGCCGCGGGCGACGAGCGCCTCCTGTACGCGAGTGCCGTTGTCGTCGGAGCCGATCACGCCGGCAAACTTCGAGCGCAGCCCGAGTGTGGCGCAGGCGGCGAGCGCCGTGGCCATTTGGCCGCCGCACGACACGGTATGGCTCGAGATCCGGATCTTCGAGTGCGGTCCCTCGGCCTCGGGCCGTGTCGGCAGGCGGTAGACGTAGTCGACCGAAGTGGCGCCAATCCCAATCACGTCCCAGGGGCGAGTCATCTGGGAAGAGTATAGACAGGGTTCAGGGGTTCAGGAAGGTTCACGCAGGTTCAGGGGTTCAAGGCTTCAGGGTTCACGAGGTTCAGTTGAAGTATCATCGGCCAAATGGCTCGAAAGGTTCTCCTGCTGGTTGTCGCGTGCCTTGCCGCCACGCACGCGGCGGCGTTCGCTGGTCAAGTCAGCGGGCCGGTTGCGGGCGTGGTGCTCGATGCGTCCGGAGCGCCGGTCGCGGGGGCCAGCGTGACCGTCGAGGTCAAGGGCAAACCCGCGCGCACGGTGGAAACAGGCGCCGACGGCCGGTTCAGCCTCGACGAGGCGACGGGGACCGAGGGCACACTGCGGGTGCGCGCGAGCGGGTTCGCTCTGTCGGAGACTCCGCTCGGCACTGACGTCTCGTCGCTCCGCGTCGTTCTCCAGCCGCGGCCGCTCACCGAGTCGGTCACGGTGACGGCGTCTCGCGGCGCTACCGGCGTGGACACGGCCGCGAGCGCGACGATCGTGTCGTCGGCGGAGCTGCTCACCTCGGCCGCCGGGGCGATTGACGACGCGCTGCGTAACACACCAGGCTTCAGCCTCTTCCGCCGCTCGTCGTCGCGCGTGGCGAATCCCACCACGCAAGGCGTCACGCTGCGTGGCGTGTCTGGATCCGGAGCGAGCCGCACGCTCGTCGTCGCCGACGGCTGGGCGCTCAACGACCCGTTCGGGAGCTGGGTGTATTGGAACCGTATCCCGCTCGCCGCGGTCGATCGCATCGAAGTCGTGCGCGGGGCGGCCGGCGATCTCTACGGCGCGGACGCCCTCGGCGGTGTCATACAAGTGCTGACGTTCGATGCCGAGCGTCCGCGGCTGCGCGGGGTCTTTGATGGCGGCTCCCACGACACCTACCGCGCCTCCGGCTTCGGTGGCCGCCGTTTCGGCAACTGGGCCCTTTCGGCTGGCGCAGAGGGGCAGAACTCCGACGGTGTGTACATCATCGCCGAAGACGTTCGCGGTGCAGTGGACGTGCCCGCGTACGGCGAGTACGGTTCCGGGTTTGCGGCCGCCGGATATGGCAGCGGCACGTGGCGCGCCACGCTTCGCGCGAACTTCGCGAGCGAAAGCCGCGGTAACGGCACTCCGATCCAGGTCAACGAGACGGACTGGCGACAGTTCGCCGGGGATCTGAACGGCTCCCTGGCGGGAGGTTTCTGGACGGCGCGAGTGACCGGCGGCACGCAGGACTACTTCCAGACCTTCTCAACCGTCGCGGCCGATCGCCAGTCGGAGCGGCTGGCCAGCGATCAGACGATACCAGGCGATTTCGTGACGGCCGGGGGGCAATGGATGCGCACCTGGAAGGCCGCCGATGTGCTGGTCGGCGTCGAGGGCCGCCAGACGACGGTCGACCTCTACGAAACCCGCTACCCCGTCGTCGGAGCGGCGGTGTCGACGTCCAATCTCGACAAGGAAGAACAGACCGCGTCGCTGTACGGACGGGTGCGGTTCACGCTTCTGCCCGATCTCTCACTGGTCGTCGGCGCCCGCGGCGACCACTGGAAGTCCACGCGCTCGATGAGCTTCTTCAGTCCGCGTGCGTCTGTCACCTGGCGCGCCAACGACATGGCGTCGCTGCAGTTCTCGGTCGCGCGCACGTATCGCACGCCGACGCTCAACGAGCTCTATCGCGGTTTTCGCGCCGGCAACGCCAACACCCTCCCGAACCCGCTCCTCGAGCCCGAACGGCTGACAAGCCTCGAAGGCGGGGTGCTCGTCGGCCACGGACGCGCGTCAGCCAGAGTCACGGCGTTCCACAACGTGCTCGACGATGCGATTTCGAACATCACGCTGTCGAGCACCCCTGCACTGATCACGCGGGAGCGGCAGAACGCGGACCAGCTCGGGTCGTCCGGCGTGGAAGTGGAAGGCGACGTGCGGCCGCATCCGCGCGTGACCATCTCGATGTTCGGCGCGTTTACCTCGGCGCACTACACCGACACGCCGAAGCAGCCGGCGATCCAGGACAACCGTGTGCCGCAGGTACCGATTTATCAGATCGGCGCCGGCGTCATCGCGGAGGCGCCGCGAGTGGCAACCTTCTCCGTCCAGGCGCGCTTCGTCGGGTCGCAGTACGATGACGATCTCAACGAGTTCCTCCTCGAGAACTACGCCGTCGTCGACGCGTCGGCGTCACGGCCGCTGACCCGCGCGGTCCAGTTGTTCCTCGGCTTCGAGAATCTGTTCGACGTGGAGTACGACGTCGCGCGGACGCCGATCAGGTCGATCGGCTGGCCGTTCACGGTACGCGCGGGGGTGAGGGTGTTCCTGCCGTAGGGTGCCAGGGTGCGAGGGTGCCCAGTGCCTGGTGCTTGGAGTGCCAGGGTGCGAGAGTGCCCAGTGCCTGGTGCTTAGAGTGCCAGGGTGCGAGAGTGCCCGGTGCCCGGTGCTTAGGGTGCCAGGGTGCGAGAGTGCCCAGGTGCCGGGTGCTCAGGGTGCCAGGCCCGACGTCCGGTGCCAGGTTGCACGTGGCACGCCGAGCACTCGAGCCCCCAAAGGCATCGCCGCACGTGGAATCCCAGGCACCAGGCACTTGGGCACCTTCGCACCCTGGCACCCTTCGCACCAGGCACCCGGGCACCTTCGCACCCTGGCACCCTCCGCACCAGGCACCCGGGCACCTTCGCACCCTGGCACCCTCCGCACCAGGCACCCGGGCACCTTCGCACCCTAGCACCCATCAAGGATCACTCCGCCCCCGCCGCCGCTCACGTCTGTCCAGGATGAATCCCGCCCCGAGCACGAGCAGCCCCGCGACGATGACCGTGACCGCCCATAACGGCCGATCGAACCAGGCGCGGTGATCGGCAATCAGGTAGAGCGCCGCGCCGGTATTCATCACGCCGGCGTAATAGAACGCCCGGCGCTGGCGCGTCTGGCTGAGCAGCGCGATCAGCACGGCGAGCCCGAGGTATATCCAGTCGTAGCGAGGCGAGTACTCGGCGGTTCTCACCAGGTAGCCGAGGGGTTGCAGAATTACGAAGGGCGACAGGGTAAAGAGCAGCCTCGCCGCCGTCGCTTGCAGCTCGGTCCCGTGGCGATCGAGCGCCGAAGCGAGCGCGTAGAAGCCGATCCCGTTGAGCGTCATCGCCGCGAGCGTGTCGATGAGCAGGCGATCGGAGACGTCGGCCGACTGCATCGACTGGAGCGAGAACCCGAGGTAGTGAAAGGTCCGGCCGTTCAACGCCAGCAGCTCCAGCACGATGATGAGCAGGAGCGCACCGGCCACGTATGCGGGCCTCGCGAACCATGGCCGGCCCTGTCGCTCCGCGTAGGTGCCGAGACCGGCATAGACGGCGACGAGCGGGATCGTGTGTAACGCCAGCAGATCCCAGCGGCCGTCCTCGAGCCACGATCGCAGGCCGAAGTCAGCGAGCACAGAGAGGCCACAGAAGAAGACGAGTACGGCGCAGACGGTACTGAGCGCGGCCGTGCGCGTCTGGAGCGCCAGCATCCCGCACCAGAGACACGCGATGACCGTCGTGACTTGCAGCTGACGGTTGGAAATCGAGCCGTCCTGAAACAACTGTCCGGGCGTGTCGGGCCCGACCACGAGGAATCCGGTTTCGTGGAAGAGGATGATGAGCAGCAGCGGCAGCAGGCCGACCGCGGCGAGAAAGAACGCGACGGCCACGGCCTTGTGATCGCGCCGATAGAGGTGATGCGCGGCGGTATTGAGGCCGGCAAACGGCAAGCCGAGTACCAGCAGCGGCCGCGCGACACCGCGCACGGCGTCGTACCACCGGTGGGCCGCGAAGTAGAAGAGGCTGCCGCACACGAGGAGAAACGCGCCGAGGTATAGGGCAATTTGCGAATACGAGAGCGCGCGGCTCTCGACGATCCAGTCGTCTTCGCGCGCGTCGAGCGCGCGGTACGCCGAGCGCAGCCGCTCCGCCTCGTGCGGGTAGATGAGCCGCAGCCGGAGCCACTCGCCGACCTGCTGCAGGTGGGGCGCGACGCGGATGCCGAGCGTCGACGCGTAGACCGACGGCCGGGCCTGCACAGGCCGGCCGTCGAGATACCGTTGCAGGTCGGCGGCGAAGTCGAGCGCCGACGGATATCGCTCGGCGGGATCGCGTTCCATCGCCTTGAGCGCGACGGCCTGGAGCGGCTCGGGCACGCGTGGATCGATCTCGACCGGGAGCCTGGGCTGGCCTCCCTTGATGGCCGCGATCACCGACGCTTCGTTCGACCCCGCGTAGGGCGGCCGACCGCAGAGCAGTTCGTAGAGCACGACACCGAGCGCGTATACGTCGGTGCGCCGGTCGATCGGTTGCGAGGGATCGAGCTGTTCCGGCGCGACGTAGTGCAGCGTCCCTTTCATGTGGCCACGAAAGGGATGGCCGGAACTGAGGCCGAAGTCGAGGATTCTCGGCGCGAGCTGGGCGTCGACCATGATGTTCGACGGCTTGAGGTCGCGATGCTGCAGCCCGAGCGCGTGGGCGTGCTCGAGGGCGCCGCAGATGTCGATGAGGACACGCGCGCGCTGCGCGAACTCGAGCGACGGCCCGATCCGGCCGAGCTCGAAGCCGTCGACATGCTCCATGATGATGACCGGCGGATCCGCGGCCGGCCGGAACTCGAAGATGCGGACGATCCGGCGGTCGGCAAAGAGCGCCAGCGAGCGGGCCTCGCGCAGGAACTCGCCGATGCTGGCAGGCGCCGCCGGATCGCGCCGGATCACTTTGCCGGCCACGATCCGGTTGAGCGTCAGGTCCCGAAGCTTGAATACCTCGCCCATGCCGCCGCCGCCCAACCGTTCGATGGTTTGAAACCCATCGAACTGCGGCAGGGCGTCTGCCGTCAGTGCCGTGACCTCGCCTGCTCCGGCGCCACCGTCGAGGGCCGAGGTGATCGAACGGTAGCGGTCGATGAGCCGATTGAGGGGCTCGATGAGGTCGGCGCGGCCGCCACAGAGGTCAGCCGCCGCGAGGACGTGTCCGTGGATGACGTGCTCCTCGACGAAGCGCGCGAACAGCGCGTCGATCTCCGGTTCGAGGCCGCTCATGTGCTCTGGCGCCCTGCGAGCGTCAAGGTCAGGGCCGTCATCGCCCGCGCCAGCAGCATCCGGCAGGCATCGTCGGATTTGCCCAGCCGGCGCGCGATCTCCCCGAACGAGAGCTCTTCGAACTTGCGGAGCAGGATGATCTGACGATGCGCGTCGCTGAGCGAGTCGAGCGCGGCTTCGAGCCGACGAGCTTCGTCATCGGCCTGCTCGTCGAGGATCACCTGGGACAGCACCGATCGTACGCGCGCCGTCAGCTCGGGATGGTCCTCGATGGAGGACTCGCGTCCCGTGTCGCGCCGCTGACGGTGGTGGTAGTCCGCCCGATCGACGATCTCGCGGTCGGCGATCCGGGCGAGCCAGGCCATCAGCGACTGGCCGTCGGCGCCGCGAAACTCGTCGAGATGCTCGAACGACTTGAGGAGCGTGGCTTGCAGGATGTCGCGGGACTCGAGCCGTTCGCGCAGCGAGCGCCCGAGCTTGAGCCGGATGTAGGACAGCAGCCGCGGCGTGCATCGCTCGTAGAGCTTGTCGAGCGCCGCGTTCGACGCCTGATGCGTCGAGTGGCCCGCCAGCGCCGCCCGAACCACATCCGTGGTATTCGCGCCATCCATCGGCCGACACGTTACCACTGGGCGGTTGGGAGCGGCAACGCGGTGGCAGTTGCTGGCGGCTCGCGGCTCGCTGTTGGCTGTTGCTGACTAGCAGGCATGGCGCTCAACCACTGTCAGGCGCCGCCCCGAGCCACCAGCCGCTACCAAGCAACCGCGAGCAGCGAGCAGCCAGCAGCGAGCCAAGCCGCCAGCCGAGCGCAGCGACTGAGCAACCGCCAGCCGCGAGCCGCCAGCCGCGTTCGGTTCGCTGACCCAATGCCGTCTCTTCATACAAGGGCGAGAACCAAGCCCACCACTAAGGGGGAATGCGATGACTCGGTATTGTCTGGCAGTGGCGGCTCTTGCGGCGATGGTCGGTTCAACTGGTTGTCTGGTCAAGGACACGACGCACCGCGTGTATCTGTCACCATCGGGGTCGGTCGACTGGATGGTGCTGGAGGAGAGCGTGCGGTCGGACGAAAACGACTCCACGAAGCGCTCGAACGAAGAACGGGAGTGGCTCGCCGCGATCGCCGCCGATACGCACCCGGTCGCCGAAGGCCTGCGCCGGCTGGGCGCCGACGAGCTCTCGACACGGCTGCTGCGGCCGGCGCGCCCCTACATGGTCCTGACCGCCGCGCGCTTCGCGCGGGTGGACCAGGTCATCAGACGGTTGTTCGAGGAGTTGGGCCTTCGCGGAGAGGCGGCACTCGATACCAGGGGGCAGGACGCGACACTCTCGGTTTCGCTCGACCTCTCCAGCCTCGACGACTCTGGACCTGACACCGAGTCGCCCGCGACCGCGTTGCTGGAGGATCTCGATCGATATCGCTTCGTGCTCACCGAGGGCCGGTTCGTTTCCGCCACCGGTATGGACATCCTCGACAACGAAACAGTTGCCACGCTGCGGGAGATTCCAGCCGAGACTCTCGAGGTCGGCGGCGTGCTGCGCCTGACGCTCACGTGGCGCGCCGGCCGCTAGCCGCTTGCGTTCCGTGACCCCGGGCGCATACGATGGCGTCCGTCCAGCCGGATGACTGCCAAGGAGTTTGCGCACTACCGCGTGGATGGCCGGATCGGCCATGGCGGGATGGGCGAGGTGTATGTCGCCGAGGATCTCGCGCTCAATCGAAAAGTCGCGCTGAAATTCCTCCTCCCAGGAGGCGCGCCCGAACCGAACGATTCCTTGGCCGCGGACGCGGAGGGCCGCCGTCGCCTGCTCCGTGAGGCACGCGCCGCCGCGCAGCTCGATCACCCCTACATCTGCAAGGTCTACGAAGTGGGCGAGCACGACGGCAGGGCCTTCCTCGCGATGGAGTACGTCGAGGGCGTCACGCTCAAGGCACGCCTGGACACCGGCCGCCCGTCCCTGGATGAAGCGGTCCGGATCGCCGCCGAGATCAGCGAAGCGCTGCATTTCGCCCACACCAAGGGCATCATCCACCGCGACGTCAAGCCCGCCAATGTCATGCTGGCTGCCGACGGGCACGTCAAGGTGATGGACTTCGGCGTCGCCAAGCGTGTGCTGCCGCCGCTCTCCCCCGAAGACGTCACGGCAGGGGCGTCGACGGCGACCCTGCCGGGTGAGCCCACCGGCACGCTGGCGTACATGTCGCCGGAGCAGATCCGCGGCGAGTCGATCGACGCGCGTTCGGACGTGTTCGCGTTCGGCGTGCTGCTCCATGAACTGCTGACGGGCGTGCATCCCTTCAAGCGCTCCTCGCCGCTCGAGACAGCGCACGCGATTCTCAACGAAGCCGCGCCACCGCTCGAGCAGCCCGGAGTTCCGCCCCTCCTCGCCCATATCGTGAGCCGTTGCCTCGAGAAAGATCGCGCGCGCCGGTATCCGTCGCTCGGCGATGTCCGCCTCGAGCTGGATGCCGTGCAGAATCCGCCGGCCACGCGCGTTGGTGACACCCAAGTCCGGCCGCGACGCTGGATCTCCGCGGCGGCGGCACTCATCGTCGCACTCGCCGCCGTCGCCATCTACTGGATGCGGCCCGGCTCGCTCTTGGTCCCGGAGCCAGTCCTCGCGTTCAAGGAGCGAGATTGGATCGTCGTCTCCGACTTCAACAACCTGACCAACGACCCGGTCTTTGACAAGTCGTTGAGGCTGGCACTCGAGGTCGCCATCGCGCAGTCGCAGTACGTCAACGTGTATCCACCCGACCGCGTGGCGGCGACGTTGCAGCGCATGAAGCAAAAACCCGAGCGGTTCGATGAAGCGTTGGCCTCGGAAGTGGCGGTCCGGGACGGCATCCGGGGCGTCCTGGCCTGCGACATCGCACAGGTCGGGAATGTCTATGCGCTTACGGCTCGGCTGATCGATCCAAAGACGCGCGCGGCCGTACTCACCGACCAGGTCCAGGCCAGGAACAAGGACGCCGTGCTCGGCGCGCTTGGTGAGCTCGCCACGAGGATACGCAGCAGCCTTGGAGAGTCGCTGGCCGGGCTCTCCGCGCAGGTCAAGCCGCTACCCATGGTGACCACGTCCTCGATCGAGGCGTTGAAGCTGTACGCCGAGGGTCTCAAAAGCGATCCGTACGACGGCGCGCGGGACGGGATGTTGCGTCAGGCGATTGCCCTCGACCCGGACTTTGCCTTGGCGTACGCAGAGCTGGGTCGTCGGGGTTACCTGGAGAGCGGGCGTGCTGCGCGCGAAGAGGCGGAGCAGTTCTTCGCAAAGGCACTCCGGCTGACCGACCGACTCAGCCTGCGCGAGCGTCTGTGGATTCAGGCCGTCGCCGAGGATTCCCGGGGCAACCGCGAGCAGGCGGCAGATGCGTACAAGGGCTATGTCGCGCAGTACCCGGATGATCCGCGTGCCTGGTTTCGACTCGCTTGGACCCAGATGGCGACGCTGGGACAGCTCGAAGAGGCGGCAAAAGGGTTTCAGCAGGTGCTCAGGCTTCAACCGAGCGACGCCTCAGCGCATGTGAACCTGGCGGGCGTCTATTCGGGGATGAGTGACTTCAAGGCGGCGATCGCGAACTATCACAGTGCGTTTGCGCTGGCACCGACGCTGATGTTCGGTCCCTTCGTGAACCACGAGTACGGATTCACGCTGGTTCAAGCCGGCCAGGTCGCCGAGGCTGAAGCCGTGTTCAGCCGAATGAAGAAGGAGGGCGGCGAGCTGTACAACAAGGCGAGAGGCTACCGATCGCTCGCGCTCCTTCACATGTATCGAGGGCGATATGCCTCGGCGAGCGAGGAGCTCCGTGAGGCCATCGTGCTCAATCAGACGAGCAAGGAGCCGGTCAGTGAGTTCCGCGATCGCAGGTATCTCGTATCGGCGCTGGATGCGCGGGATCAACGCCGCGAAGCTGATGCTGCGTGGGTAGAGGTGGAGCGGCTCATCGACCGCCTGTCGCTCGATCCGAGCTGGCTCTGGCGGCCTGCGATGCGGCTGGCGCGACGGGGAAAGATTCGGGATGCTCAACGCCTCGTCGCGCTCATGGAGAAAACGGCGGGGAGTGCGACCGCTGACAGTTCCGTCGCTCGCAACGTCGCGCTCGACCGAGCCTACATCGATCTGGCACAGGCCGAAATCGAGATAGCCAGCGGCCGACCCGTGCGCGCGATCGAGCTGCTCGAGCCCGCGCGTGAAATCCTGAAACTGTCGATGGCCGAGTCCCTGGCAGCCGCCTACACGGCGGCCGGCCGGCTACCCGCGGCAGTCGGCGTCTACGAAGAGTTGATACGCGAGCCTATTCTCGGCGACGAATTGCAACAGACATGGCTCGACACCCACGTCGCCTTGGGCGGACTGTACGAACGCCTGAGCCGCCCCGACGACGCGCGTCGCCTGTATTCAGCTTTGGTGGAGCAATGGAAAGACGGCGACAGCGATCTCGTGCTGCTGAAGACCGCGCGGGAACGGCTGGCGCGTCTTGCACCCGCACCCGCGGCGGCATCCGGTCCGAAGTAGTGGCAACGCGGCCGTAGCGACACGCGCTGGTGCTCGACGGCGTGTTCGCGAGAGATGCCGCCGGCGCGGTGGCCTTTCACCCGGCGCGGCGCGTCACGACGCTGGACGTGGCGGAGGTGTAATAGTGTTCAGCTCAGTGAGCAATCGCGGTGCACGGGCCGGTGGAGCAATCCAGCAGGTATCCTGACAAAGTAAACTGGGCAAAACCAGATACCCCCAGGACGCCAACCTTTGGGCTAAACCCAACATCGTAATAAGCAAGCGTCTCCTGGTTGAACACAAAAAAGCCACCGGTTCCGCCAGCGCCCTGGTATGTCGTAGTGAACCAACTCGTCTGGGAGTCTGGCGTGCTTGCAAGAAACGGCAGCTTTAGGAGGCCGGTCGTGTCCACCGTTAGGAAATACCCCGATACGTGCGTTATCACGAGGCGCTTCCCAGCCGGCACAGGCGGGAATGTCCCACAAATCAATACTCCCTGGGGGGAAGAACAGTCGCTGGAGGCCTGATATGCGATTCGGCCTGGGTCATCCACATTCGACACCAGCGCTGCCCTCACCGCCTGCGCCATGGCGGGACCTGCTGTAAAAGCACCCGTCACGATCGCAACGAGGACGAAACCAGCCGCAAGGAGGCTATGAGTCTTCAGGACGCCGACCATGGTATGCAATCTGTTTTTCATTGTTTTGTCTCATTCGATTTCTTGGTTGAGAGTTACCACACAAGCAAGGCGCTGGAAAGAAGAGCCGCGGAACCAGACTCAGGAACTGATGTCTGAGGAATTAGAACTACGTCGAAGGCGTAATGCAGATCCTCGCCGGCGGCGACGATAGGCCGTATTGCGGTCTGGAAGTTCACAGAACGCCCGCTATCGGACCCGCGCTCCGCCGACAGCTACAGCGCAGATTGGCCACGCGATCACGACCTCTCGCCCCTCCACCAGAAGGCCGGAGCTCAGGAACGGCCTGTCAGCGTCTCCTCCTTGTCAGCCCGAGCCGCACGCCGGGGAGCGTGCAGAAGATCCCACGCCCTGGGGATCTATCAGCGCCGTCGCCGGCGCACGGCCGCGACGAGGCCCGGCAACCCTGTGCCGAACAGCAGCAGCGTCGCGGGCTCTGGAATCGGAGTCGTGCCCACTACATCTGCACCGGATCCGGTGACGGCGCCAGCGCCGTCGTTCGACGTGATGTCGATTGCGTAGTAAGAGGAGCCGAGGCGGCTCGGGTCGCCAAGGCCGCTGAACCCGTCCCCGAGCGTGCCGACGCCGAGGTTTTCCGCGAGCGAGAGGTTTTCCCAGACGCCGACCGCGAGCACATAGGTGCCGACGCCCAGGGACTGGGTCACGCTGAAATCAATTGCCGGGTCGAAGAAGTTCGAGGCCAGGAACGTCGCGCTGCTCCCGCCTCCCGAGAAGAGGGAAAAGTAGGGCTCCGCTCCCCCGGCCAGGTACCCTTCGCTGTTGAACGCAAAGGTCCCTGCCGTGGCCACGGTGAACTCGTACAACGCCACGTTTTCTGCGATGTCCAAGTCGCTGGTGAAGAGGGGCAGCCCCAAGTCGGATCCGACGAGCGCGGTATTGGTGCTCTCGTTCAAGAAGCCGCTGATCAGACTTGCCTCGGCCCGTGTATTTGCAAGGAGCGCCACAGCTGCGACGATGCACGCGATTCGGCTGATACGAGACACGATTCCTCCAGTGACCGTTTCTCTTCGCGGCGTGACCCGTCCGGAGGTGCAGCGCGATGAAAGAGAATCAGCTCGATGGCAGACTTAATCCGCCGAAAGACGACTCGATCCGCATGGCCAGGTCAGGGTATCCAGCAAAACTCAGCCTGTTTCTCGAGGAGCAGCCGAGCGTCGAGTCTCGCCGTGCAACTCAGGCGCCAGGATTCCAGCTCGACGGGTTCGTGAAGTCAAGGCGTGAGGTGGCACCGGCCAAGCAACCATGAAGACTCGTACGCGACGCGCGCGTCACTCCGGCGCGAGGGCCATCCAGTTCTGGGCCGCCCTCGTGCTTGTTGGCGCCGCGTCTGGCGGCGCGCTCGCCATGCAACCTGCGCCTGGCAGACCCGCAGCGGCGATGGTGACGATCCCGGCGGGATCCTACGTCCCCTTGTACTCTCCCGCGCGTGCCAACGCGGCAAAGACCAGCCGGGCCTGGCCGTCAACCTGATCTTGCACTACGGGGTGCTGGGCGCCCGGGCGGCCTGGCGGGCCGCGGTGGTCCCGCGACCGACGTCGGAGCCCGCTGCCGTGGCCGGCGTGCCCGAGGGTCCCGCGGCGCAGGCAGCCGTATCGGCCGCGGCGCGGTACCACCACCGGGCGGATCTGATGCTCCGGAAGCCTTTGGCGCGGACGAGTCGGTGGGGGCGGTCGACATCTCGCAGCTGTGCTAAATCGAATGCCTGTGCGCCGGACGACCGTGCCCGGATGGGCCAACGCGCTGGACCTTGGAGCGATGGCCCTCCTGCTTCTGGCTGTGTCTGTGGCCATCGACGGCGGCTTCGTGGTGCAGGTGGCCGGCCTCCGAATCTCGATTCGATCGGAGTGGCGCCCGCTCCTCTGGGCGGGTATTCTCTTGCTCGCGCGTCATGTTTTTGTACGCGAGCCGCCGCTGCACCGTCGCATCATTTCTGGCATCCGCGCGCTAGCCGTCCACGTCGCTGCCGCAGCGCGGGTAGCCGGGCCACTGCCCGAGGACACCCCCGCGCCGAGCCTGGACGCCCGCGACCTGCGAAGCCGCCGGCGCGGATTCGTCGCCAGCGGGGCCAGGGGACTTGCGGTCGTCGCGCTCTTCGTGGCATTGACCGCCGTCATGACGTACCCGCAGGTGCAGCAGTTGGGAAGCGCGGTCGCCCGCAACGAAGGCGATGCGCTCTTCTCAATCTGGCGGCTCGCCTGGGTCGCCCACGAGCTGCCGCGGGATCCCTTGAATCTGTTCAACGCGAACATTTTCCATCCCGAGCGCGGGACCCTGGCGCTCTCGGACGCGATGATCGTGCCCGCGCTCGTCACCGCGCCGCTCATCTGGGCTGGCGTGCCGCAGTTACTCGCCTACAACCTGCTCTTTCTGTCCGGCTTCGCGCTGTCGGGGGCGGCGATGTTCTTGCTGGTGCGATCGCTGACCGGCCACGTGTATGCGGGCCTTCTCGCCGGGTTCATCTTCGCGTTCCTCCCGTATCGCTTCATGCACTACGCCCATCTCGAGCTGCAGATGTCGCAGTGGATGCCGCTCTGCCTGTGGGCGCTCCACAGAACGATCAAGAACGGGCGGATTCGTGACGGGTTGCTGACCGGACTCTTCCTGGCGCTGCAGTGCCTGTCGTCCTGGTACTACGGCATTTTTCTCAGCACTTTCATGGTGCCGGTGGCGGCGGTGCTCCTCTTCTCTGAGGGGGCCGGGGCCGCGGGGGCGGCGCGAGCGCGTGCCGCCATCCGCTCGCTCATGGCTGGCGCGGTGCTCGCGAGCCTGCTGCTCGTACCGATGGCCGTGCCCTACTTCGCGGCGCGCGAGCACGTCGGCGAGCGGCCCGAGTCCGAGATCCGCTTCTACAGCGCCCTGCCTCGCAATTACCTGGCGGCGCATCCGCAGAACGTCATGTTCGGACGAACGACGGCGCGGCTGGGCGCGCAGGAGCGCCAGCTGTTCATGGGGTTCGTGGTTCCGCTCATCGTGCTCATCGGGCTGTGGCCACCGCTCTCGGCGGCACGGATGGCGTACGGCTTCGGCCTCGTCGTCGCCTTCGACCTCTCGCTGGGATTCAACGGGATGCTCTACCCCTGGCTCCACGAGTACGTCTTGCCCTATCGCGGCTTGCGTGTGCCGGCGCGGATGGCGATGGTCGTGAGCCTCGCGCTCGCGATTCTGGCCGGCTACGGCGTCCAACGGCTGGCGACGATTGTGCGCGGCCGCGTGCAGTGGGCGGCCTTGTTTGCCGCGCTGACGCTCGGCGTTGCGGTCGAGTACCGCTCGGTGCCGATGCTCAGGACTATCTGGACGACCGCGCCGCCGATCTACGCCGCGTTGCCCGCGCACTCGGCCAATGTGCTCCTCGAACTTCCCCTCGTGCGGCCCGACATCTCGATTGAGCCCACCTATATGTACTTCTCGACGTTCCACTGGAACGCGCTCGTGAACGGCTACAGTGGCTTCAGTCCGCCGTCGTACAGCGAGTTGCACGACAGCCTTGCCAACTTTCCCGACGCCGTGTCGATCGCTGAGCTCAGGCGGCGAGGCGTGACGCATGTCATCGTCCATCGGACGTTTCTGCGCCGCGGAGAGCACGAGCAGCTCATCTCGAGCATGGACCAGTGCGCGGACCTGCAGTTTGTCACCGAAGGACGGTGGCACCGCGGGGACACGCGGCTCTATCGACTGCTTCCCGCGGACGAGCTGACGCCCGCTCAGCTTGAGACGCGATCGCGGGTCCGCGCCCTTTATGCTGCCTCAGCCCCCGTGAATGCAGAGCGATTTTTTCCCAGCGGCGCGGCGCCCGGTCGGTCGTCAAGGAGATGAGCGCGGGTTCGCCGGGCGGTGGGCAAAAAACGCACTGCACGAAGCCGCTGCTCAGGCGCCGACCGACGGCTTCCGAAATGCGGAGGCCGGTGGCATAGCAGGTCGTCAGAATCGTGCGATGGGCCGGATGCGGCACGCAGGCGAGAAAGTGGACCACTTCGTCGGGACTGAGCACCGCTGGCAGGATCACCGGCGTCTTGGGCGCCGGGCGCGCCCCGCAAAGGCGCCCGGGTGAGCGTGACCGGCCGCGTGCAGGAAGGCTACGACCTGGGCGCGGCCGGCAATGTACTGACGCTGCTACTGTTTGATCACGACGAACCACGCAGCGATGATCGGACCCTGCGGACCGCGGCCACGTCCCTGTCCTGCCGGCGGAGGCGGCGCGTCGGCCGCTGGCGGCGGAACCGGACCGCGTTCGGGCTGGAAGAGATACGCATTGTGAGTCACCGGGTCGACGGTGATCGTTTTGGCGCCAGCGACCGTCGGGACTGTTCCAACCACTGAGTACTTGTCGGGCGAGTCCTGGTGCACGACGGTTACGTTGCCCTCGGCCCCATTGGGAATGAAAACCAGCTTCTTCGACGGATCCCATCCCAGGGCGTCAACGCGCGTGCCGTTCTTGATCGACGCCACGACTTTGCCCGTGCTCGCGTCGAGGACGACCGAGGTACCGCTGCACCCCGAGAAGATGCGGTTCGACGCTTTGTCGTAGGCGATCCCCGTCGGCCCTTCGCACGGCGCGAGCGGCCATGACGCCGTCGCCTTCCACGTCTTGACGTCGATCACCTGAATTGTGTTCTTGCTCTCGTTGTTGACGAAGATGTGTCCCTTGCCGTCGGCCGCAGCGCCTTCGGGCGCCGTGTCTTCGAGCTCAACGGTCGCGACGATGTCACCTGTCTGGGGATCGAGTGCTGTGAGCGTGCCGATCGGGCGGCTGTGATTCGTCAGGATGATCTTATCGTCCGGCTCGTCGTACATGATGCCGTCGAGCCCCGGGCCGACCTTGATCTGCCGGAGCACGGCGAGCGTCTTCAGATCGAACATGGTGACGGTCTGGTCGCCGCTGTTCGTCGTAAAGCCGTGACCGGCCTTGCTAGAGAAGCCGGCGCCATGCACGCCCGGCGTGTTCGGAATGTCGCCCAGGACCTTGCCGGTGGCGCCTTCGACCACCATCATGTGGCTTGAACGCGACACGAACACGCGGCCCGTGGCAGCTTCGACGGCGACGTAGTCCGTGCCGCCTTCGCCCTTGATATCGAACTTCTCGACCTTGAACGTCTGCGCCTGCCCGGTATTGGGTGCGGCAAGGGTCGCCGCGAAAAACAGGGCACATGCGGTGAGAAAGCGTCTGATCATAAGGAGCCTCGCTTAGCCTGCAAGAAGTCTGCGCCTGGAGTGGCGAGGGTAGCTCACTAAACATGACTGGGAGATTACAGAGGCGGGCTGACACATTGGCCTGGTATTGCCGCGGTAGTCGAGGGCGGCAGGCTGCAGGCCATCCTGGACGAAGGCGCCCATTATGGACCGGTTCGGTAGTATCACGCATGCGCTTGACCAATTGGCTGGCCTGGGTTCTAGCTAGGAGCCGCTGTCCTGGCTGCCGTGATCATAGCTGCCCTGCATTTTTCAGAGCAGCGGGAGTTCGCGCGCCTCGTGGGGCAGGCGAAGCCTGGATGGCTTCTGGTGGCAATCCTGCTCCAAGCCGCGACCTATGTCGCCCAGGCAGAAGTCCTCGGCGGAGCACCGCGGGCCACGGGCGTGTCTCTTCCGAGACGCTGGTTGTATCAACTCAGCCTGACGAAGCTGTTCCTCGATCAGGCGCTTCCATCCGCTGGGCTGAGCAGCACCGTCGTGATCGTCAGGGCCCTCGGGCAGCGCGGCGTATCGCGCGACACCGCCGCGGCGTGCGCCATGATCAACATCGGGTCATACCATGCTGCGTATGTGGTGACGCTCCTGGGAGCGTTGGCGACTACGTCGATCCTCCGCGAGACGAAGCTGGTCCTCGTCTTCATGTCCGCGTTGTTCCTGGCGTTCGCGCTGGCAATGACGGTGGGGATCATCGCGTTGGCAGGCCGACGCGGTAAGGCTGGAACCCGGCTCACTCGCCTGCCCGTCATCAAAGGCGTCGTCAATCTCCTCCAGGACGCCGACCCGACGCTGGTCCGAAACCCCAGGGTGTTTGGCGCCGCAACCGCGTGGCAGGTTGCCATCTTTCTACTCGACTCGGCGACCGTGTGGGTGTGCATCCGTTCGCTCGGTACAACGGCTCCCGCCGATGCGGTGTTCGCGAGCTTCATGATTTCGAGCCTTGTTCGAACGATGGGCGTTGTACCCGGCGGCCTGGGCACGTACGAAGCCGCGTCGGTGCTGACGCTGCGTTCAGTGGGGATCAGCCTGTCGGTCGGACTATCGGCAACGCTGATCTTCCGGGGCCTCAGCTTCTGGATGCCTATGCTGCCGGGATTGTGGTTTTCGCGACGGATCGTGAAACCGGGAACGCAGGAGGACTGACAAGAGTTTACTGCCAACGTCACCGTGAATTCGATCCCCTCCGACTCGATTCATCGGCTCGATGCTGATGCCGCGCTCCGGGCTCTCGATAGCCGCGTGGGCGGCCTCACAGCCGGCGAGGCGTCGATTCGGGGCAGGGAGTTTGGACCGAATGCGCTGGCCCGGACGCGCAGACGTTCCGCGGTCGCGCAGCTACTCGCTTAGGGCGCGGAGGTCATGTTCCGGCGGCCTCGTGCGAAACACGACCGTCTGATCGACTATCGACTGCTCCGTCGTGCGTATTTGCTCCTGGGCACAGTGGAAGCGACGGCGGCCATGACGGCGTATGCTGTCGTCATTACGGCCGGCGGATGGCGGTGGGGTCAGGTGTTGGCACCTTCCGAACCGTTGTATTTGCGCGCGACGACGGCGTGTCTGACGGCCATCGTGATCACGCAGGTCGCAAACGTGTTCGCCTGTCGCAGCGAGATACATCCCGTTTCGGAGAGGGGCATTCTGTCGAATCGACTGCTTGTGGCCGGCGTGCTTGTCGAACTGCTGCTCATCGTCGGCATCGATTACACCACGTGGGGACACCGCGTCTTCGGAACGGCCGCCATTGGATGGCTCGCGTGGGCGGTTGCACTGCCTTTCGCGGCGGCATTGCTGGTGATCGATGGTCTGTGGAAACGTCACCAAAGTCAGGTGGCGATCGTTGACACGATGTCGGTGCAACCACTGGGTTGAATGCGCTTTTGCCCTGGCATCAAAGCGACGTCTTCGGGTAGAAACAGTCATGAACACTCTTCGGTCGAGGCCGGCACGCCTGGCGCTGATGACGTCGTTGATGGCCGGACTGATGATGGCGAACACGCCTGCGCAGCCGGCGTCATCCGTCGAACGCCCCTTCGGCACACTGCGCGAACAAGCCGCGCTCCAGCAGGAGTGGCTCCGCAAGCGTCTCGATACGGTTCTACCGGCGCTGATGCGCAAACACGGCATCGACCTCTGGGCCGTGCCGATGCGCGAGTACAACGAGGACCCGGTGTTCGCGTCCCTCACGTCACCGGAGACCTTCGCGGCTCGCCGGCGGACGATCTACGTGTTTTTCGACAAGTGCGCGGCAACCGGTGGCGCGCCGGCGCCCGCGTGCGTCGAGCGTATCGCTCTCGGCGGAACGTCGCAGGGCGGCGTGTTCGAGGCGCGTCGATCCACCAAGGCGGCGGCCGGCGACGTCGGGCGAGGTCAGCAGGCCGAGCTCTGGGGTGACGAGCAGTGGCAGGTCCTGAAGACCGTCATCGAAGAGCGCAACCCCAAGGTCATCGGGATCGATCGGTCAACGGTGTTCGCATTCTCCGATGGCCTCTCGAGTGGTGAGCTGCAGGGCATGAGCGCCGCCCTCGGCGACACGTGGACGACGCGCTTCCGCAACGCCGAGGGGCTTCCGCTGGAGCTCATCGCGGCGCGACTTCCGGAGGAAGAAGTGTTCTATCGCCGGATGCAGGAGCTGGTCTGGTCGATGACGCAGACGATGTTCTCGTCAAAGGTCATCACGCCGGGCAAGACTCGCACGAGCGATCTCGTGTGGTGGTGGCGCCAGCGGGTCAACGACCTCGGCCTCGGCACATGGTTCCAGCCGAGCATCGAGGTGCAGCGGAAGGGCATGACCGACGCACAGATCGGCGACGACCCGGTGATCCAGCCGGGCGATCTCCTGCACTGCGACGTCGGCATCACCGTGGCGCGGCTCAACACCGACACGCAGCATGATGCCTATGTGCTGCGGCCTGGCGAGACCGAGCCACCCGCGGGCCTTCGACAGGCACTGGCCAACGCCAACGCCCTGCAGGATATTGTGGTGGACGAACTGCGACCCGGACGCACGGGCAATGAAATCCTCGCGGCGGCTCGCGCGCGGACGCTGGCCGGGAAGATCGACGGGACGGTGTATTCGCATCCCATCGGCCTCAACGGTCATGGCTCGGGACCCCTCATCGGCCTCTGGGACTATCAGGACGGCGTGGCCGGCCGCGGCGACGCGAAGGTCACGGCCAGCATGTGGTTCTCGATCGAGCTCCAGGCGACGACGCCCGTTCCCGAGTGGGGCGGACAGCGCGTCCGGATGGCCCAGGAAGAAGACGTCATCGTGGATGCCAGTGGTAAGGTTCGTTGGGCGTTGAAACGGCAGGACGCGCTGTTCCTCGTTCGGTAAGTCACGCGCGACGGAGCGGGCACAGAGGAGAAACGAAACCTGGAGCAGCGGCGGTTTGGGCAGTACGGGTTGAGCGTGTCGGTCCTCAGCTTCGGAACGATGACGATCGGCGGACGCGATCGTTTCGGAAAAGATGGGCAATCTCGGCGTGGCCGATACGGCGCGCATCCTCGACATCTGCCGTGAGACCGGGGTCACGACGCTCGACACGGCCGACGTCTGCTCATTCGGAGGCGCGGAGGAGATCCTCGGCGAAGCGCTCGTGGCCCTCCGCGTCATTGCTGAACGACTCGAACATCGAGAAGCCCCCGCCGAATTTCTGAACGTTACGTTCCAATCCGCTGCATACGATGCTTCGGAATCCACGGCCCGACAGCTCACGCTGCACGGATAAGCCGGTTGCGGAAATCGCCCCGGACAGCCCGCCAACCTTCGCTCACGACTCACGCGAGGGCTGCCCTGAGTTCGCGCAGAGCTACGGTTGGCAAGCCAACTCCCTTCGCTTACGTGAGATTCGGCTCGGCAACCCAGACGAAGGCCGTCTGTCCGCGCCGAAGCGTGCGGACGGACCTGCTGCCCCGCGCGGTGCGGCTGTCGCGCGCCGAGGCGGAGCGCAAGCGCACCGATCTGACCGTCAAGACATAATAAGCAATCGACCAGCCCATGTTTTTGCATTTCGCCGCGGGCAGTCAGGGGGACCCATGGTCGTGCTGTTCGGCGCCTTTGCACTCGACCTCGCTCGACGCCACCTGACTCGTGGCGACTCGATTATCCACGTCACCCCGAAGGCCTTCGACCTGCTTCAGGTCCTCATCGACGAGGCACCGCGCGTCGTCGAGAAACGTGAGCTGCACGAACGGCTCTGGCAGGGGACATTCGTGTCGGATGCGACGCTGGTCGGGCTGGTGAAGGAGCTCCGGCGGGCGCTCGATGACCGTGACCCCAATGCGCCGATTATTCGCACAGCGCACCGCGTCGGCTATGCGTTTTGTCCAGATGTCGTGCGAGGCGCGCGTGCACGGCCGGCGCCGGCGTCGCATTGGCTCGTGTTGCACGGTCGGCGCGCCGCGCTTCAGGAAGGCGAGAACGTGATTGGACGCAACCCTGCGTCTGATGTCTGCCTCGACGCTCCCGGTGTCTCGCGCAGCCACGCCCGCATCGTCGTCGACGGGGACGGCGTGCGGTTGACCGACCTCGGGAGCAAGAACGGCACGACCGTCAACGACCAGCCGGCGGTGGGGGAGATCCTGCTCCGCGACGGCGATCGGATCGGGTTTGGGGCGGCGAGCAGCGTCTATCGCTCGTCGGCCGCCGGCATGTCCACGGAGACCCACGCCGCGCCCCTTCGAGGCGATCGCGCCGACGCGGATTCGGATTACTGACGCCAGTTCGCGCCGGCTGCGGGCACTCCGCGAATTCCCTCTTCTTTCCCCGCTCTTTCCCACGACAGCGCTACGGCCTCTCCGGCACACTGCCGCCACTCGCGTCGACGGGATGCGTCGCAATCCGCGAGCGTGACACGAGCAACCATGACGAAATCCGACTTCCCGAGGAGGCCACCATGCGAGTCAGACCCCTGCTCTTCTCCGTGGCCGCAGCCGCGGCGCTCACGATCGCGCTCACGCCGCAAGCTGTGAGCGCTATGCACGAGTACTGGTCGGGCTGGAGCCTTGCCGTGCCGGTGACTGAAGTGAACAGTCCCATGGCGGACGGCTGTCCCATCGAGTCACGGGATGGTCTCAGCCTGTACATCGCGTCGACGCGGACCGGCACGCTGGGCGGCAATGACATCTGGGCCGCAGACCGCGCCAGCAAGGACGAACCGTTCGGGGAGCCGAAGCACCTCGACGCTCCAGTCAACTCGGCAGCCAATGATTTCTGCCCGACACCGATTCAGGGCAGCTACCTGCTGTTCGTTTCGGAGCGGCCAGGTGACGCGACGTGCGGTTCCGGTCCGGGGCTTGGCGACATGTACATCGTCCGCCGCAACGCCGCCGCCGGTTGGGGGCAGCCGACGAACCTTGGCTGCGTCGAAGACGGGACCGGCCCCAACTCCGCAGGCGCAGAGTTCAGCCCTTCGCTCGTGAAGACCGACGAGGGCACGTTTCTGTATTTCTCGAGCACGGCTACCGGCAACCACGACATCTACAAGAGCCGTCTTCGTCACGACGGCAGCTTCGGTCCGCCCGTCCCGGTCGCCGAGCTCAACACCGAGTTCGACGATTGCATGCCCAATGTGAGCGCGGATGGACTCGAGGTCGTGTTCAGCTCGACGCGTCTGACGGATGCGCGGGGCGCGACCGCATTCGGAAGCTTCGACGTCTACGTGTCGCGTCGCAGCAGCACGAAGAAGCGGTGGTCGGCCCCGGTCAATCTCGGCCCCAACGTCAACACCGCGGGCAGCGAAACGCGCGCGACGATGTCCTGGGACGGCCGTCGGCTCTACTTCGGACGCGACGGCGACATCTACACGAGCAACCGGGCGAGGATGAGGGGTGACGACTGATCGACGTGGATGTGCGCGCCGGCCATCTACTTGACCGTTGCGTAGACCGTGCCGATGAAGACCGCCGGCCTCATGAACGCGGGCCACGCCGCGTCGAGGTCGGCGGTCGGCTGCGCGGCGGTCACCTCGTCGAGGGTCCGGCCGCTCGTCTTCAGCTTCTGCACGCGATCTCTGACGGTCACGAGCATGTCGCGATACTTCAACAGCGTGGTGCTATCGCTCAGGGGACCGTGTCCTGGAACAATTCGAGTCGAGCGGTCGGCGATCTTCAATGCCAGGCTCGCCCCTTCGATCTGACCGTCAATGTTGCCTCCCGTCGACGTGTCGATGAATGGATAGCCGCCGTTGAAGTACACGTCGCCGAGATGCAGGACGTTCGCCCGTGTGAAATGGACGCTGATGTCGGTATCCGTGTGCGCCGGCGGGATGTGCCTGGCCTCGATCCGTTCTCCCGACACGTTCAGCGTGTGGCCGACCGTGAACGTCTGAGTCGGCAGGCATTCCTTCGCGACCGGCGTCATCTGCATGCCCATGACCACGTGCGTCTCGGACATGCGCTTGGGAGTGTTCTCGTGCGCCAGGACTGCCGCGCCGTCCTTGCGGAAGCCGTCGTTGTTGTCGGCGTGATCGAAATGCCAGTGCGTGTCGATCACGGTGCGCACCGGCGCCGGACCCATCTGGTCCAGCATTCGTTTCAGCTCGGTCCACGCCGGCTGCACGAATGTGTCCACCACGACCTTGCCGTCCGAGCCGGACAGCACGAGGACGTTGCCGCCGGGCCCCGAAAGCATGGCCAGCGTATCGGTGAGCCGGGTCATGACGATCGGTGATTTCCCGATGAGGGCGCGCCGCGCGGTGACGGACGGTGCGGGCTGCTGTGCCGACGAAACGGCAACCGCACCGGCACCCGGCATGAACGGTAAAGCGGCGAAGCCGCCTGCGGTCGACTGGAGGAAGACCCTGCGGGTAATCGGTGACATCGCTATCGCCCCTGACCGAACGCCGCTAGCGTTCGAGGTCGTACAACACGAGATCGCTCAGCGACTCCTCGCTGGACATGATGAGCTGTGAACCATCTCGTGTCCAGGTCAGACCGCGCGGCCGGACCGTCGGCTGGAGCTCGAGCACGCGTCGAAACGGGGTCGCCGCGGCCGGCTCGACAATCCACACCGCCGAAGGTGCGTTGGCCGGAACCGTGACAACGGCAAGTCGCTTGCCGTCCGGCGCCCACGTGACCATGCCGTTGAACAGCGGTTGCGCGGCCAGATGGGGAAAGAGCTGCCGGCCTTGGCCGTCGACGAACCGGAGCAGGATTCGCGCGACCGGCGCCGCCGCCGTTTCCGGTGGCTTCTCCATGGCCGTCTCGAGATAGGCGATGGCGTCGGTGGCGTACGACCAACTCGGCGCGGTGGCCGCCGCCGGCGTCGAGAAGACCTGCACGCGGCCATCGGCGACCGACACGGTGGACAGAACGGTCGATTCACCGGGCGACGGCGTGGAGAACAGGATCCGCGTGCCGTCGCCCGACCAGCTGATCGAATCGAACACCGTTGCCGGCGCCAGGAGCTTCGGCGCTCCGCCGTCGGCAGTCACCACCCAGATCCCCCACTGACCGCCGCGATCCGAGACGAAAGCGATTCGGCGTCCATCCGGAGAGAAGACCGGATGGTGATCGCTCGCCGTTCCCGAGGTGAGCGGACGCGCGTCGGTCGCATCCTGACGTGCCGTCCACAGGTTTCGATGTCCCGAACGGGTCGAGCTGAAGACGATGCGATCGCTCGTCGGATCCTGCGAGGGGTCGAGATCCCCGCCGCGACCGTCGGTGAGAGGGTGGACGGTCAGCTGCGGTCCGGTCACGTCGATGGCCACGAGCGATTGCCGCTGGATCGAGGACCATGGACACGAGGCGTCGCCCGTCGTTCGAGACGCGCGCTTCCGTGTACTCGCCCACACCCGTCGTGAGCGGAGTGGCGGGACCGCCGCGTCGCGATTGCCACCATAAGCCGAGGTCCACGCTCTCGGGGTTGGCGGAGAACAGCAGATCCCCTCCGGGCAGCGGCACGGGGTACACCGCGCGCCGAATACTCTTCACGACGGCTTCCGGCGCGCCGCCGGCGGCGGGCACGCGGTAGATCTCGGACTGCTCGGTGTTCCAGGGTTGGTAGGTGTAGATGAAATAGAGGCTCTGGCCATCCCGCGACCACGTCGGCCAGTGGACGTGCCGGCCACCGACGGCCGCCAGAATCTCGCGCGGGTTGCTGCCGTCGGCATCGGCGACAATCAGGGCGTCCCCCAGCGAGGAGCCGGGCAGGATGTACGCCAGGTGCTTGCCATCCGGCGACCACTGGACGCCCTGCATACCTTCCAACAGTTTGCGCGGCGGGCCACCGAGCGGCGCCGGCATCACCCAGGTGTCGTACACGTTCTGCGTCGCGTCGCGCGTCCCGTAGAACGCCAGGCTTGCGCCGTCTGGCGAGATGGCGAGCCCGCTGATGTTGGTCCGCACCGGCAGACGCATGGCGAGCGACGCGGTGAGGTTCAGCGTCGCACCACTGTCCACATACGTCACCCAGATGTCGGTTGGTCCGCGCGCGTCGGAGTAGTAGGCGACCCATTTGCCGTCTGGAGAGATCGCCGGACCGAACTCGCGCGCGGGCGTGTTCGTGAGCCGCACCGTGCGCGAGAGTCGGGGTGAGGGCGACATTGCTGGAGACGCGGCGCCGCGATCGAGCCCGACGAGCCACGCCGTCGCAGCAAGCGCAGCCACGCCGATCGCTCCAGCAGCGCCGGCGCGAGGGCCGACCGCGAGGGAGGCGTCTCCGCGGCGCGCGCGGCCGTGCCGTCCACGCTGGCACGCGCATCGGCAATCTCGTTGCGCGCGTCGCCGATGTCACGCATGCGCTGCCGCGGGTCCTTCTCGAGGCAGCGGCGCAGCAGCCGCCGGATCGACGGCGGTGTGGTCGCCGGTAGGGCCGACCAGTCGGGCTCGCGCTCGAGTACCCGCGGCAATGGTGTCCGAGGTCGTGGCGCCGGTGAACGCCTGGCGCCCCGTGAGCATCTGGTAGAAGACGCAGCCGAAGGCCCAGATGTCGGCGCGTTTGTCGACGGTCGTGCCCCGCGCCTGCTCGGGGCTCATGAACGCCGTCGTGCCCAGCACGACGCCGTTGCTCGTGTCGAGCGCGAGCGTAGTCCCGTGCGCGATGCCGCCTTCGCTCTCCGCGCGCACCTTGGCAATGCCGAAGTCGAGGACCTTGACCTCTCCCTCGGGCGTGATCTTGATGTTGTCCGGCTTCAGATCGCGATGGACGATGCCACGTTCGTGGGCGAAGTCGAACGCGTCGGCAATTTGCTCAGCGAGCCTGAGCGCCTCGTCTGGTGACAGACCGATGGCGATGCGGTCGCCGAGCGTCTGGCCTTCGACGAGCTCCAGCACGAGCCCGCGAACACCGGCGTCCTCGACCACGCCGTAGATCGTACCGATGTGAGCATGGCTCAGTGCCGCAAGGAGCCGCGCCTCGCGCTCGAACCGCGCGACCCGTTCCGCGCTGCCGGCAATCTCGGGGGGCAGGATCTTGATGGCGACATCGCGGCCGAGCCTGGCGTCGTGGGCGCGATAGACCTCACCCATGCCGCCACGCCCCAGCAGCGACACCACGGTGAAGCCGCCGATGTCACGTCCCCGCAAGTCAGTCACTGGCGACCACAGTATATTGGCAACGCTCGGCGGCGGACCAATGTACGGGCCCGACACACTGTTCTTGGGTTCGGCGCGCTGGACCTCGTGCATCTTGGACAGCCGCCGGACGATTCTGTTCAGCCCCGCCTGCGTTGGCCGCCTGGATGTTACGGCGACGGGTTGGTCTCGCCAGCGTCAGGCCGTTTCCGGCCTTCACTCATCGTCGAACGAAAGGTTGACCTGTGGCTGACGATCGTCATTCGTCGCGCAGCGCGGTCGCCGGATCGAGGTGCACGGCGCGCCAGACCGGCAGGAAGCTGGCGGAGACGGCGACGGCCGCGCAGGCGACAGCGCCGAGGACGATGCTCCATGGGTCGACGGGATCGAGGCCGTGCAGCTGGCTGGCGAGCAGCCGTCCGGCGGCGATGCCGCCCGCGATGCCGAGCACCACGCCGGCGAGCGCGAGGCGCAGGCCTTTGCCGAGCAGCAGCCCGAGCAATTGGCCGCGCCGGGCGCCGAGGATCAGGCGAATCCCGATTTCTCTCGTCCGCCGCACCGTGATGAGCGACACGACCCCATGGACACCCACTGCGCCAAGGGTCAGCGCGAGGATCGCAATCGCGAGCGCCACCCACGCGTTCCGGCGGTCCTCGTAGAGCAGCCGGTTCATGTGCTCCGCGATGGAGCTGACGCTGAGGACCGGAAGGGCCGGATCGATTTCCGCGAGGCGCCGCCTGACCGCACTCACGACCGACGCGGGGGCATCGTGCGTCTCCACGAGCAGCAACCCGAAGCCCTGCACGTTCTGGGCATACGGCACGTAGACGTAGCTCTCGGGTGGCTCGTACAGGCCGCCGATGCGGATGTCCTCGGCGATGCCGACGATCTCGCGCTCGACCGGCTTTTCTCCACCCATCCTGACCCTCCGGCCGAGAGGACTCTCGTCGGGCCAGAACCGCCGCGCCATGGACTCGCTGATGACGGCGACTGGAGCACTGTCGGATCCATCGGCCTCGCCGATGCCGCGGCCGCCGAGGATGCGCGTGCCCATGACCTCGAAGTACGCCGGGCCTACCATGGTGTAGCGGATGTCGAACGCCGTCTTGCCGGGGGGCGGCTCCACGCCCGGTATGGCGAACGACGCCGACCAGCCGGCCTCGTTTCCCTGGGCGGGCAGGCGAATGCCGTAGCTGACGGCCTTCACTCCCGGCAGGCCAGCGACCGCACGACGGCTTTCGTCGAAGAAACGGTAGGTGGCGGCGCGGTCGTAGCCTTTCAAGCCGGGCACCAGATAAAAGGTCGCGACGTGTTTGCGGGTGTCGAATCCGGGATTCACGGCGAGGCTGTGCGCGAAGCTTCGCACGAGCAGCGCCGCGGCGATGATGATCACCCCGCTCAGCGCGATTTCTCCAACCACGAGTGCGTCGCGCAGCTGCAGTCCGCGGCCCCCCGCGGTCACCGTGGACGACTGGTTCTTGAGGCCGTTCGTGATGTCCGAGCGTGATGAGCGCCATGCGGGCACGACGCCCACGAGCGCCGTCGTGATTAACGCGAGCAGCGCCACGAAGCCGAAGAGACGAGCATCCATGCGCAGATCGAGCATGATCGAACCGGTCCCAGGCGGCAGGAGTGCCGGGAAGAGCTGCATCAGCCAGGACGCCGCAAGCACCCCGGCCCCGGCTCCGGCCATCGAGACGATTGCGCTCTCCACAATCATCTGGCGCAGCAGGTCGAGCCGCGATGCCCCGAGCGCGGCGCGGATCGACAGCTCGCGGCGTCGCCCCTCGCCCCGGGCGAGCGTCAGATTCGCCACGTTGGCGCACGCGATGAGGAGCACGAGGCCCACCAGGGCGAGGAAGGCCGCGCCCTGCATCGCGGCCTTCCGGTCCGCGCCAAGCCAACTCGTGGCGACGAGCCGGGCCTCCTGGTACTCGCGCGAATCCGGCTCGCGCCATCGCGCGGCCAGCAGATCCAGCGCCGCCCGCGCTTCGTTCAGCTCCACATGGTCCGCGAGACGCGCAATCACGTTGAACCAGCGATGCCGGCGGTCGTCCAGCTCGCCTCGGAGCCCCGGCACGACGAACGGCGCCTGCGCGGTCGTGACCCACACGTCGGTCCGGACGATCCGGTCCAGGCCCACGAAGCCCGGAGCCGTGACGCCAATCACCGTGAACATGGTGTTGTTCAGCTGGATGGTGCGCCCGATGATGTCCGGGGGCGCGCCGAGGCGCTCCTTCCACAGATGGTGATTGATCACGACCTGCGGCGTCGAGGCGTCCGCGCGATCGTCGGCGGGCGTGAATCCGCGCCCCATGTGCATGGGAATCCCGAGCGACGGGAAATAGTGCCCCGACACGTAGTGAATCAGCAGGAGCTGGGCCTCGCCGTGAAGGTTCAGTGTCACTCCGCGCTGGCCGATGGCCATGACGTCCTTGAACGCGGGGACACTCCGCTCGATGTCTCGAACCTCTTCGTACGACAGCGCCGCGAACCTGGACGCCGGCGACACCAGGGTCACGTCCACGAGCCGATCGGGACGAATCAGCGGCAGCGGGCGAAAATACACGGCGTCGAGGAGGCCGAAGATCGCGGTAGGGGCGCCAATCCCTGCGGCCAGCGTCAGGACCGCCAGGAAAGTGTAGCGGGGTTGATGGAGGAGGAGGCGGAGCGATCGAGCGAAGTTCTTCATGGCACTGTGGTGTTCGTATCCACAAGCAACTGCGGTGCCGAAACCACTGACGACCTCACTCCGCGGAAAGCGTCATGGAGGCGCTATTTCCTCAGGAGCTCCATCGTCCAAATATCGCTCTTCACGCCGGATGTCAGCCGCTGAGGCTCGTGCGCAGGTTGTCCCCCGGCCGTCAACCCGATGGTGTAGATGTCGCGCCCACCCCCGCGGCTCGAGACAAACAGCAGGGTCCGATTGTCGGGCATCCACAGAGGGTTCGTATCGAGCCACTTGCCGTCGGTGATTTGCGTGACGCGTCCGCTCTCGAGAAACCTCGACGTCTCCTCGGAGCTCGCGAACTCGCACTCTTTGATGGCGCTGGTCCCGCTGGCGTCGGATTCGGTGACCCTCCAGAGCTCCGCACCACCAGGCGCGACACGCAGGTTGTAGGTGCGGGTCTCGCCTCCCCGCGAGCAGCGAAGCACTTCGTGGTCGGAGGTCGTCATCTATCCATTGTCCACGGTTGCGGCCGGTCATCTCGTCGAACGTCTGAACCGGCCGCAGCTACGCGCCTGCCGTCGGCGCCCGTGTCCCACTCGCGCCGTTTCGCGGCAAGTATCCTGGCGAGAGGATTGGGCTGTGGTTCGCTGACTTGTACCGAGGGTATTCTGATCACGATGGGCGAACGGCGTTGTTCTGCCGCGTACCGTCAACATGGTGTCGGTCACATAGCTCCATGATCCATCAGGGTTGAACACGACCTCGATGCGATAGCTGTCGGTCCGGAAGGCATATTCCAGGAAGGCCGTGGAGCAGATGCCATATTCAGTCTGGCCGCGTTCAGCCGTCAGCACGAGCCGATCCGCGTTCGGCGTCGCGTTCCCGGACGCGATCGCGACCTGCCCGCGGGGAATCGCGACCGTCTGCAGCACCAGCCCCGTCGCCGGCTCCCAGAGCCAATAGCCGACCTGATCGTGAAAGGTGATGTCCTCCTGCTCGGTGGTGATATGGACGTGGTAACGCAGTCCATAGAATAGCTGTGGGCCATTGGCCTGCGGATCGACGGGCTCGAAGTCGATCCGTTCTATGTAGACGCGGCGTTCGGGCCCCTCGGCCTTCGGATTGAGGTCGACGCCCTTCTGTGCTTCCCAGCCGCCGGCAAGCCGTCGTAACGGACCCAGATTGGCCAACGTGTCGGGGTCGACGTCGGTCGGTTCGGTGAAGATGTCTTCGGGAAAGGTGGCCATGGCCAGCCGGCCGATCATACCTTCGACGCCGGACGGATGCGACTGCGGTCCCCTACCGATCTTTGGCTACGCTCTGATAGCCAGATGCGCCACGGTGTACGAGCGTGGCGGCAGCTTGAGGGGCGCCTGAGGCCCGGATGCGGGAGCGGCAGATCCTTGCCGTTGTCGGAGATCGGCTGCAGGCGCGCGGATGCGGATCGGCGTGCTCATCGCCGCGCCGCTCCCAGCAAGCCGGCGATGTGGCCGACGGCGATCCACGTCCAGCAATTGCGTGCGAACGCGGCCGGGTCGTCGGTGGGCACGACGAGGCTCATGCAAGCGCGCGGCGCGCGCAGCAGCTGTCCGGCACGGCGCGCGGCCAAGCGCGCGCGTCGCGTGGGCGGCGGCGCCTCTTCGAGCAGCTGCATGACCGCGTCGGAGATTCCCTGCCAGTAGTAGCGGCGGCGAAACCATGGCTTGCGCAGCCGGTCGGCGGGCACGAGGTGGCGTACCGCCATCGCCGGGTAATAGAGGACCTGGTACCCGCGCGCCATCACGCGCTTTTCCAAGAACACGTCGCCGCTCGAGAGCATCTGCGTCCCGACGCGGTCCAATCCGGGCTCGAACCCGCCGACTTGTTCGAGCACGGCGCGCGGAAGCGCAAGATTCGCGCCGACCAGCCACTGCCGTCGAAGGTCTTTGATGATCGTCGGTGCGGGCGACCAGTCGAGGATCGTGAGCGCGAGCGCGACGTCGTCGGAAAGCCAGGGCGGCCGCTCGCCTTCCCAGATCGGCTCGACGCGTCCGCCGGCAACTCCGACGTCAGGCGCGAACGCGAATGCTTCCGATACGGCGGTGAGCCAGCCCGGCAGCGCGACCGCGTCGTCGTCGAGATAGGCGACGATCTCCCCTGCCGCTTCGCGCCACCCGCGGTTGCGTGCGTTGCAAAGGCCCAGCTGCGGCTCGTAGACGTAACGCACCGGCGCACCGCCGGCGGCGAAGCCTTCGACGACGGCAGGCGTGTCGTCGGTCGAGCGGTTGTCGACGACGACCACCTCGTGCGCCGTCCCGCGGCTTTCCTGCTCGGCCACGCTCGCCAACGCGCGCGCGAGATATTTCGCGCGGTTGTGCGTGCAAACCACGACCGATACGCGAGTTCGGGACACAGGCGCTTCAGACCGACTCATTGCTCCGCGCCTTTGAACGTTCGCCGCTCGGCGCTCGCCTTACCGGCGCGCGCCCGCGCGCTCACGCGAGCGAGAGCCCGCCCGGCCTGCCACTTGAGCCAGCGCGCCGCTTCGTCGGGATGCTTGAGAGCGCGCCCGAGCGCCATTTTTCGTGGAACGGCGCCGACAGGTACGCGCGTCGGCGTCAGCACCTGCGCGACGAGGTTCGGACCGCCCTGACGCGCGCGCCTCTCCGAATAGGGGGGGTCGCTCCACGGGCTACCGGTTTCCAAGAGCAGCACGAGCTCGGCGGCACGGCGTGCGATCAAGTCCGAGAACCGCGTGAGCAGTGCGCGCCGTGTCGCCTCGTAGGTGGCGGCGCGCGGTTGGGCAGAGCATAGTGAATATTAGCGCGGTCTGGAAGTTCACAGAAGGCTCGTTCTCGGTCCCTGCTCAGCCCCTTTCCCCCTTCGACAGACGTCCGTTTCCATCACGTGTCCACCGATGAAGTCTACGGCTCGCTGGATTCGAACGGTTCGCCATTCACCGCGACGACCGCGTATTCTCCACACTCCCCGTGCGCCAACACCAGCATCGTCGTTCGAGCTGGTGAGCGAGGTCAGGTGAGGCTCGGCGTCTACCGCTGCCGGAAGTTGAATGGTTGCATGTGCCACGCGACGTCGTGCGCCGAATCGCGGACCTTCAGGAATGCCAGCGTCTTGTTCGAGAAGTTGCGAACGAGCTGCCACGCCGGATCGACGATCATGAACTCGATCAGGGTCGCCACGGAACGCATCTGGGTGTCATCGACGAGCATTATTCCGCCTTTGCGCACGCGGTCGGCCGTGTAGAACCAGTCGACGATCGGCCACGGGAACGCGTGCTTGCCGTCGAGCAAGACCAGGTCGAGCGCCTCGGCAGTGCAGGCTGGCAGGTATCGCTCGGACGGCTCTTGGACAAAGTGAACCTTGCTCAACGGAATCTCTCGCTGCAGCGCATATCGGGTGATGAGCTCGATCTCCGACCCGGAAGGCGTGATCGCGATGTGCTCCGTGCCGCGGAGCGCGAACACCAGCGTGGAACATCCGGCGCCGGTTTCGAGCGTTCGCTGATTCTGATCGACGCTATCGGCAATGAACGATAGAACGTCCGTGCCGATTCCATAGCAGGTGAAACCGCAGGACACCAGTTGCGCCGCCGTCTTCTGCGGAAGCAGGCTCTCGCTCGGATCGAACGCGCGCTCGATTTCGGTCTCGCCTCGATGAAACGCGGGGCGTTCGAGAATTATCTGTTGGAGCTTGTTCATGTCAGTCCGAATGTAACCCGCGTCATGACGTTGTCGATCGGAGAGGTGCGCTCGCGCGGTGGCGAGGACTGGCCCCTATGGTAGAACGACATCGGGACCGTTGTCACCGTCGAGCCGTCGTAGCCACCGCGGTCACGCGAATCCGTGTGCTCGCGAGATCCAGGGCCTCATTCTCATTTGCGACTTGTCGACATGCTCGGAGCCGGACTGCGACGCGGAGCTCGTTCCGAAGGGCCCTAACGCTGGGGATACCTGGCCTGTCGGATTCGCAGCTGCTGGCCTTTGCTGAGGTGGTTCGGTAGCGCTCCCAGTCATCGGGATAGCCAGAACGAGGCCGATGGCCAAGACCCGGCCCGGCGCCAAGCGAAGGCGGTTCAAGTCCATCGGTGCTCTCCTGGTTGCCCCCAGGCGGCAACGAGCCGTTCCCCAGTTGGCGCGGATCGCGCGTTCGATCGTCTATGCATCTGCCTCACCAACACCGCCGAACGCGCGCGCACCACCGCGTGCGCGGCCGATCGTGTCGAGCTCATCGATGAAGATAATTGCGGGCGCCACCTTGCGTGCCTCCGCAAAGAGCTCACGGACGCCATGGTCGTGTGGACGGCGTCTCAGAGGACGTGGCGGACGGTGGACGCTCGCGCGGCGAGTCCGGAGGCGTGTGCGGAGCTGGCGCGGCCATGGTCAGCGTTCCATCCGGGTTTTGGTGATCCTGAGTGCGGCCTGCATGCCTTTCTCTGTCTCGGTTCGCACCTTGCCTCGGATCAGCGAACCCGTGAAACCGCCCAGTCCATCCGATCGGCTGCGATTCACGTTGACGAACCAGAACCCCTCGCCGCGCGCCGGATCCGGCACCAGGACTCGCAGTTCGATGGCCGTCCAGAAGTAATGGCTGGCGTACAACATCTTCGAGACCACCGCGACGTGGGTCTGTTGGTCAGTTATCGTCACGTGATTGATGCGAATCGTCGGCTTCAAGCCGAACTTGGCATTCTGCCAATACAGGAAGGACTCGGCCTTCGGCAGCGTGACCTTTGGATACTCCAGAGGTACTTCTTGAGATCGGGGAGATGGTCGGTCAGAGCCGGCATACGGTCGACCAGCGCGGCGAACTCCTGCGCGACAAAGGTGGGGCGCTCCGCATCACGATAGACGGCTAACCGGCTATTGCCGCCCTCCAGGTATCCGGTGGCGTACTCGAGCGCCAGCGCTCTGATCGATCGTTCTACATCGGCCGTCGCCGTTGGCTTCGACCAGTCGGTTTCCCGTTGAATGCGCGTCAACGCCTCGTCGCCCAACTTCACCTCGCAGTCACCGACCTTGCACATCTTCAAGTCCGAAATGTCCTCCGGCGAAAGAGTGAGCTTGTCGAAGTCTTCGAGTCGTGGCGGACTGCTGATGCGCTTCGTCACCAGGAAGTTGCCGCCCTTTTCAAACGCCTCGATGTCCTTCACGGCCTCAACGTAGCGGGCCGCCGGCGCCTTGACCCAGACGGCACCAAAGATCGCGACCTCTTTCGCCGGGTCGGTATCGAGCAACTGCGTCACCGGCTGTCCGGCAAGCAGCTGTTTCTGCTGCTGGGGGGTCAGCTTGACGTCACTCTTGATATACGAATCGATGCGCGCGGGAAGCGGAGGCTCGCCCTGCCCGAGCACGGGTACGGCGTCGGTCGACAGGGTCGTTAGGGCCACGAGACCGGCGACCGAGAACGCGTGCCGCCACCGGTCGGCAGGCGCCTGAAGGGCGCGTCGTTCCTCGTTGCCGCGATGGCATGCAACGTGGACATGACTTGTTGGGAATCGCATCGCGTCCTCTGATTCGATTGACCTACTCAACGAAGTTCCGGTGCGGATGGCGGAACGACCGAAGGCTACGTCATGTGTGACGACGACACGACCTTGATTGGTTGCGCGTTCGAGAACGTCAACATCCGGCCGACCAATCCATTGTTCGTCCCAGGCCGTCCGCAGATCACAGCCGCGCTCTCGAAGGCCCGCGACGACGTCTGGAGCGGTGTTCTCGTCTGACAGAAGGGGAAAGTCGAGCGGCTTCACGCCGTGATTCTCAGCTCCCAGGTATGCTCGCCCTTGAGCACGTCGGCGGCGTACCCAAACGCCGCTGCGAGCCCGTCAGGCGTGAGCTGAGGATAGCTGCCGAGAATCTGCTCCTGCCTTGCACCGCTCGCGGCGAGTTCGAGCAGGAACTCGACGCTGAGGCGCGTACCGCGAACACACGGCTTGCCGCCGAGAATCTGCGGATCGGGGACGATCAGATCTTCAGCCATTGGTCGTGCCTCTCAGCCTGCTCGGCGGCCGGAAGGTCGTCATGCGCCGCCCGCGCGTGCGATGCGGCCCGCTATGCGGCAGTGGCGACTTTCTTCCCCAGCACCTCGCCGAAGACCGCCACGGCCCTCTTCATTTCGTCCATCGTGCCGAACGACAGGCGGCAATGCGTCTTCTCGAACGGCGGGAAGTCCCGCGCGACGAGCACGCCCTTCGCGCGACACGCGTCGCGGAACTCCTTCGCGGGCCGGCCGATGTTCACGAACATGAAGTTCGCCTGCGAGTCGGTGGGCTTCATCCCGCGGTCGGCGAACCACTTCATCGTGAAGTCGCGCGCGGCGGTGTTGCGCGCCCGCTCGGCGGTGATGAACGAGGCGTCCTGCTCGATCGCCGCGATCCCGGCGTGCAGCGCCAGCACGTTGAGCGAGCTCGCGCCCGACCCCGCATCCCAGTCGCGCATCTTCTTGATCGTGTCCACGTGCCCGACGGCGTAGCCGAGGCGCAGGCCGGCCATGCCGTAGGCCTTGGAGAACGTCCGCGCGACGACGACGCGCGGGTTGTCGACGGCCAGGCCGATGTGCGTGTCGTGATCGGGGTCGGTGACGTAGTCGAAGTAGGCCTCGTCGACGAGAACCGTCGTCTCCGGGGACTCACGGTTGACCTTCGCCAGGAAGAGACGCGTCACCGTCGCGCCGACGTAGGTGGCCGTCGGGTTGTTCGGGTTGCAATAGAAGACCAGTCCCGCGCCCTTTGCCGCGTCGGCGATCTTGCCGAGGTCGATCTTGAAGTCGGCGTCGAGCGTCACCGCGCGCACAGGATTGCCCATCATCTCGGCGTAGCCCGCGCACTCTTCATACGTGGGGATTGTGCCGACGAGCGCCTTGTCTTTCGCCGTGAAGAGGTGCGTGGCGGTCCGCAGGATCTGCGTTGATCCGCAGCCGAGCACGATGTTGTCGGGTTTGACGCCCTGCTTTTTCGCGATCGCGTCGATGAGATCGCCGGCAGCGCCCGAATAGCGGCCCGGCGTGCGGCCGCCCTCGCCAAACGCTGCGCGCACGGCCTTCATCACGGTCCTGCCCGGCCCCAGCGGATTCTCGTTGCTGCTCAGGCAGATCATGCCCGGCGCGACGGCTTCGAGCGTGGGCTCGAACGCCGACCAGATGCTGTGCTCGCGGCCGCGCGCGCCGATCCATGACCCGGTCAGCGCGGTTGCCGATCCGATGCCAACCGCCTGGACGAACCCTCGTCGCGAGAGCGCCATTCTCTGCCTCCTACAATTCCCGTGTTGTCGTGCCATCCGTTGCGCTTTTCCGTGTTGTCTGTGTGATCCGTGGCGCTACTTCCTGCCGGCGGTCGTCGTCACCGGCCGGAGCACGTTGCGGAACACTGCGGTGGCCTTCTTCATCTCCTCCATGGTGCCGAGCGAGATGCGCGCGTGCGTCTTCTCCAGTGGCGGGAAGGGCCGGCCCACCATGATGCCCTGCTTGGCGCACGCATCGCGGAACTCGTCGGCCGGCCGCCCGATCTCCACGAAGAGGAAGTTGCTCTGCGATTCGCTGGACTTGCAGCCGAGGTCGTCGAGGGCCTTGATCGTGAAGGCGCGCACCTCGGTGTTGCGCGCGCGCTCGTCTTCGATGTGCTTCGTGTCGCCAAACGCGGCCAGCGCCGCGGCGACGCCGAAGACGCTGACGTTGTAGGGCATCTTCAGCTGCGCCATCGGCTTCATCGTGGCCGCCTGGCCGATGCCGTAGCCGATGCGCAGACCCGCCATGCCGTACGCTTTCGAGAACGTCCGCGCCACAAGAATGTTCGGCGTCTGCATCGCGAGAGGAATCGCGCTCTCGTACGACGGGTCGGTGACGTAGTCGTGATAGGCCTCGTCGATGAGGATCACCGTATCGGGCGAGACGGCGCGCACGCGCTGCACGAAGTCGGCGACGGCCTTGCCGCCGTGGACGGTTGCGGTCGGATTGTTCGGGTTGTTCAGGAAGACGAGGCCGGCGCCTTTCGCGGCGGCGGCCATGCCGCCGAGGTCGAGCCGCAGCGCTGCATCGACCTTGATCTCGGTGACCGGATTTCCAAGCTTCTTCGCAAACTGCGTGCAGTTCTCGAACGTCGGCGCCGCGGTCACGAGGCCGCGAGTCGGCGACGTGAACGCGCGGACGGCGCTCCTCAGAATCTCCTGGGAACCGGCGCCGAGGACCACGTTCTCCGGCTTCGCGCTGAACTTGGCCGCGATGGCCGTCACGAGCGCGCTGTCGGCCGGGGTGCTGTTGAACGGATACCGTCCCGCCTCCGGGAACTTGTGCATGATCGCGTCGAGCGCCGCCTTGCCGGGCCCGAGCGGATTCTCGTTGCTGCTGATGCGGATGGCCTTGACGCCTGGAGGCAGCTCCGGCCGCCTGGGAGCCGCGGCGCCCGCCTGTGAGGCTTGTGCCGCCTGCGCCTGGTAATCCTCGTGGCCGCGCGCGGCAATCCACAGCCCCGTGTCATGACTCGCGTCCGAACGTCCGCCGGCCAGGACGTCGAAAAAACTGCGGCGCGATTGGCGCATGCGGTCCTCCCCCCAACTGCAGACAGTGGGTAACGCGTCGAATTCTACGCTCCGGCCGGAGGGGCGTCAAACAGCCGAGCCCGCGGGCGGAGTCTGTCACGGCCGTTTGCCGCGCCGTTTCAGACACACCCCAACAGACCGGCCAGGTCGATGGCAGAGACAGAATCACCTGTCAGCCGCGAGAGAAGCCCTGTCACGTGCTCTCTCAGGGTGACGTCAACAACATGAAGACGCGGAAGTTCGAGAAGCCCGGCAACGGCGTCACGCCGGTGCGTCGCGGCGAAGAGTGGCGCCAAGCGACCGGGCGGTCACTGGACGATGACGATGCGAAGGTTCGCTGGCGCCGACGGAGGCGGCTGACCTCCGAGTTGGGTGATCGTGACGGTCTGGCCCGCGACCGTGATGGTGCCGGTCCGGGCGGTTGCCGCCGCCGACACGGTGAAGCTCACCGACCCCAGTCCGGACATGCCGCTGCTCGCGACCGTAATCCAGGGCACCGAGCTCGCGGCCGTCCACGCACAGGAGCTCCCGGTGATCACGGAGATGCTGCTGATGAGCCCCGTTGACGGCGCTGAGAAGCTCGTCGGGGATACGCTGTAGGCGCAGCTGCCGGTCGACTGCGTGACGGTGACGATCTTGCCGCCGACCGTGATTGTTCCTGTGCGCACCGCGCCGGTGCCGTTCGGCGCGACGGTGAAGTTGAACGACCCAAGCCCCGACATGGTGCCCGTGTTGACCGTGATCCAGGGCACCGAGCTCACAGCCGTCCACGCGCAGGAGCTTCCCGTGATCACCGAGATGCTGCTGTTGTTGAGCCCCGTCGACTGCGCGGAGACAGTCGTCGGCGAGACGCTGTACGTGCACTGTGCCTCGGCGGCGCGGACGTCGAACGCCCAGCTGAAGACGACGACCAGCGCGATCAGAACGCCGCAGCGTCGCGTCATCCACCGCCCTTTCCTTGAACGCGGAGGGACACCAGTTCCCGCGGGAGGATGTCCCGGACGGTGCATAGGTCGCGCCGCCGCGACGCTGCCATAAGCCGCTGCAGTACCAGTGAGTTAGCAGAGGGTTCGAACGAGCGCGCAAGCCGGATTTGTGAGCCGGCTGACGAGATTGTCGAAGCAGTTCGTAGTGACCGGCAGGCCGCCCACGACAAAGCCGGCAGCGGCAACTACAGCCTGATCCATAATGCCGGACTGGCTCCCGGTCAACAGAGCGATTGGCGCTGGTGCAACAAATGCCAGGGCCTGTTCTTTGGCGGCAATCCGAATCCGGTATGCCCCGCCGGCGGCGGCCACGTGAAAGTCGGCAGCGGGAATTACAGCTTGATTCACCGATAGATTCGAAATCGATCGCTTCCGGATCGCGGTCGCGCCTGCCGGTGTCCTCGTCATCGATCACGCCGGCGGGCGCCAACGCGAAACAATAAACGGTCAAAAACGGCCGTCGGGCAATCGACTATCGCCGCGACCCCGCAATCCGACTCATGAGTGTGCTCGCTTGTTCAGCAGTTCCAAGACCACGCGAACCGTCTATCCCACCGATCAGCCAGTTGGGCCAGGCCTGACGCTCGCGCCCGACGGGCGCCGCATCCTGTTCACGCAGGAGGACCGCCGCGGCAGCGACCTGATGTTCGTGGCGAACTTCCGGTGAAATCTGCCGCGATCGAAACTGCCCCTTCCTCGAACTGACAAGCCGAGCCTGTTGTGACGACGCGAAGGCCGGCTCGTTGTTCCGTATCTATAATCTATGA
The DNA here is from genome assembly GCA_963776315.1 of uncultured Acidobacteriota bacterium. Taxonomy (GTDB): domain Bacteria; phylum Acidobacteriota; class Vicinamibacteria; order Vicinamibacterales; family 2-12-FULL-66-21; genus DATBJJ01. The sequence continues at coordinate 16,153 of CAVZMJ010000008.1, read as the reverse complement.
ATGCCAGCCCGACGGTCGCCGCTCGAGGCACGCCTCTCCCAAGACACGGATCGCAGAGCAGAAGAACGCCAGATCGCCGCGTGGCGTTCGCTGTCGACTGTTGAGATCGGCCGGCTGGTCGCCGGCGCCTCACACGCGGCACGTTCGCTGGCGTTGGCCGGTCTGCGGGCGCGGTACCCGTCAGCATCTGCCCATGAACTGACCGTCCGCCTCGCTGCCATTACGCTGGGCCCGACGTTGGCGAGACGAGCGTATCCCGAACTGGATGACCTCGAGCCGTGATCGACCTGCTCGAAGTCGCCTCGCTCGTGATCGAGGCGCTGGACCAGGCCGGCGTGCGCTACACCGTCGGCGGCTCCCTCGCCAGTTCCTTCAGCGGCGAGCCTCGTTCCTCGATTGATGTCGACATCGTCGTCGACATGGCTACGACGCAGACTGCTCCCTTCATCGAAGCCTTGGGAGATCAGTTCTACGCGGACGCCGATGCGCTCCGTCGAGCGGTCGCCACGAGGACGAGCACGAATCTGATCCATCAGGCATCCGGCATCAAGGTGGACCTGTTCGTCGCCGGTTCGCTGCTCGACGCCCGCCAGCTGGAACGACGCCGGCTGGTCCACGTCACCTCCGATCCCGATCGCCACTGGTTCGTGCACAGTGCGGAAGACATCCTGTTGCAGAAGCTGCTGTGGTATCGCCAGGGCGGCGAAGTGTCCGACCGTCAGTGGCGGGACGCCCTCGCCATCATCATCGTGCAGGGCCCTCGCCTCGACCATGACTACGCGGCGGTGACGGCAACCGCCGTCGGCGTTGGCGACCTGCTGGAACGGGCCTATCGCGAAGCCGGTGCAGACACCACTTGAGGCGGAGCCGTTCCCCACGCTCCCAGAGCGAGGCCGATATCGTCCGCGAAGCGCTTGTCGCGCTCACAGCGGCCGAGGGCCCGCCGCCGCCGCGGCTGCCGTTGTTTCGAAGTGGCAAGCCTTCACTCGCCGAACGCGTGGACGTTCATCTGAAGGGTTTCGGCCATCGGTGATTGTCCTCGACACGAGCGGCCTGCTCGCGGCCATCGACGAAAGCCAGAAGCAACACGCGTCCTGCGCACAGGCCCTGGCGCTCGCACGTCCGCCGCTCGTCCTCTCGCCGTTCGTGCTGGCGGAGCTCGACTACCTGCTGTCTACGGAGGTCGGTGCGGACGCCGAGGCCGCGCTGCTCGCCGAGGTCGCGCGTGGCGTTTACCGACTCGAGGCGTTCAGTCCGTCGAGGTCGGCGCCGCGCTGGAGATCGTCAAGCGGTACCGCGATCTCCGCATCGGGCTCGCGGATGCCTCGATCGTGGTCCTGGCCCACAAGTATGGCACCCGCGAGATCCTGACGCTCGACGAACGCCACTTCCGGACGCTTCGGACGATCGACCGGAAGAAGTTTCGACTCCTTCCCGCCGACGGCTGACCAGGTGACTGGGGTCGACGGCCGTGTGCCATCAACCAGTGGCGTGTCTGGCTGTTCCGCGACCGGTCCGGTGACCGGGGTTGACGCAGGCCATTACCGAGCGTCATACCGCACGATCCACTCGGCGACGCATGCGGGTTTGTCCGCATGCTCGCGCTCGATGGTCACGTTCCAGACCACCTGGATGCCGCCGGCCACTTCGTCCACCGACCCGGGCACGATGCGCGCCCGGATGCGCGCGCCTGACGGCACGGGAGACACGAAGCGAACGCGGTTCAGGCCGTAGTTGACGGCCAGTCGCAGGCCTGTGAAGTGCAGGGCGTCGCGGATGAGCGTGCTGAGGAGCGAGAGTGTGAGGAACCCGTGCGCGATCGTCGAACCGAAGGGTGATTCGGCTGCCGCACGCTCGGTGTCGAGGTGAATCCACTGATGATCGCCGGTCGCGTCCGCGAACTGCTGGATGCGCGCCTGCGTGACCTCCAGCCAGCCGCTGACGGCGATCTCCTGGCCGACGCGGGCGCGCAATGACGCGACGTCTGTGATGTCGATCATGATGGTCAGGCAGCCGTACAGGGCTGCGGCTTACGCCTGCACGGCCGCTTCGCTGTAGAATCCGCGCCCCTCGGCGACATATCGCTCGACGAGCGGCGCCGGTTCCCAGTAATCGCCGAACCGTGCCCGGTACTCCTGCACCCGCGCCAGGACCGTGTCGAGACCGACGGTGTCCGCGTAGAACATCGGCCCGCCGCGGTGGCGCGGGAAGCCGAATCCGTAGACATAGATGATGTCGATATCGCCGGGCCGCGTGGCGTAGCCCTCCTCGAGGACACGCGCGCCCTCGTTCGCCAGCGCCGTCGTGATCCGCGCGAGGATCTCCTCGTCGGCGATCGGCCGGCGTGTGAGGCCACGCCTCGTCGCCGCCTCCTCCGCGAGCTGATCGATCAGCGGATCCGGGGTCCGGCTGCGGCTGCCGGGCGTGTCGTACTTATACCAGCCCGCGCCGGTCTTCTGTCCGTAGCGCCCCATCTGGAAGAGCCGGTCCGGAATCTCCGACTGCGGTCCTTCCGCGCGGGTCTTGCCGATCGACGCCAGGTACTGACGGATTCGCGCGCCGACGTCGATGCCCGCGATGTCCTGCATGCCGAACGGTCCAACGGGGAGCCCGAACCCGGTCAGCACCCGATCGATCTGCTCGACGCCGGCGCCTTCTTCGAGCAGGAGATACGCCTCACGCATGTAATACGCGAGCATGCGGTTGGCGACGAACCCGAAACAGTTGCCGACCACGACGCCGACCTTGTTGATCTTCCTCGCGAGCTTGAGCGACGTGGCAATTACGTCGGCGCTCGTCTCACGACCCCGGACGATCTCGAGCAGCTTCATCACATTCGCCGGGCTGAAGAAGTGGTGGCCCAGCACCTGGCCCGGCCGTGTGCTCGACCGTGCGAACTCGTCAATGTCGAGCGTCGAGGAGTTCGACGCCAGCACGCAATCGGGTCGGGTCACCTGTCCGAGCTCGGCGAACGTTGACTTCTTCAGGTCCATGTTCTCGAACACGGCTTCCACGACGATGTCGACCCGGTCGAAACCGTCGTACGTCGTCGTCGGCGTGATGAGCGCCATCGTCTTTTTGACCTGTTCGGGCGTCATCTTGCCCTTCGACATCGTGACCTCGTAGTTCTTGCGGATCGTCGCGAGGCCCCGCTGCAACGCGGCGTCGTCCACCTCCTTGAGGAGCACTGGAATGCCGGCGTTTGTGTACGCCATTGCGATTCCGCCCCCCATGGTCCCTGCGCCGACGACCGCGGCGCGCGTGATGTCTCTGGCTGGCGTGTCTTTCGGCACGCCGGGCACTTTCGCGGCCTCGCGCTCGGCGAAGAACAGGTGGCGCAGCGCCTTCGATTCAGTCGAGACCACGCATCCGGCGAAGAGCTCGCGCTCACGGATCGATCCGGCGTCGAACGAGCTCGTCAGTCCGGTTTCGATGGCGTCGACGACTGCGAAAGGCGCTGCCATCCCTCGTGCGGTGTTCGCGAGTGTCTTCCTCACCTCGGCGCACGCCGCGAGCCCGGCCGTCACCTGTTCGTCGGTATGCTGGGCCTCACGCGACTTGCGGATCTCGCGAGCGTTCGCCTTCGACTTCGCGAACGCCATCGCGCCGGTGAGCAGGTCACCGTCCACGATGTGGTCGATGATGCCGGCGGCGAGTGCCTTGGCCGCCGGGACGGGCTTGCCTGCGGTGCACATCTCGAGCGCCATCCTGGCGCCGCACAGCCTGGGCAGCCGCTGGGTGCCTCCGGCACCGGGAATGATCCCGAGCATGACTTCCGGCTGACCCACTTTCGCGTCCCTGGTCGCGACGCGGAAGTGGCACGCCTGCGCGACCTCGAGTCCGCCTCCGAGCGCGTGGCCGTGGATGGCCGCAACGAGCGGTTTGGTCGCGTCCTCGACGTTCTTGAGCAGCGCGTGCGTACGAGCTGACCGCGCGAGCGAATCCTGAGGCGTCTTGAGCGTGTCGAACACCTTGATGTCGGCGCCGGCGATGAACGTCGTGCCCGCGCCGATGAGGACGATGGCTTCCGCCGCCGAATCAGCCGACGCGCGAAGGACAGCGGCTTCGATGCCTTCCCACACTGCGGGGCTCAGCGCGTTGACCGGCGGGTTGTCGATGGTGAGGACCGCAACGCCGTCCTTGATTTCGTACTTGATGAGATCCGACATCACGACTCCCGTTCCACGACAACGTTCCCCAGTGCATCCTTCGCGAGCCTCGTGAGCTTCCGCCTTCGCCAAGGCTCCGGCGGACCGCCGTAGCTGTAGCGGAGGCTGGTCGCGGCCTTCGTGAAGGGTTTCCGTTTATGAGACAGCTTCTGCACCGCAGGCCTCATCGCGCTGTCGAAGCGGCGGCGTGCTCGTCGCGGAGCACGCGGTAGAGTATCTTGCCGACCGCGCTCATCGGCAGCGTGTCGCGCACCTCGACGGTCCGCGGCACCTTGTACTCCGCGAGGCTGGTGCGGCAGAATGCGATCAGCTCCTCGGGAGTGGCGTGACGGCCCGGTTTGAAGGCGACGCAGGCTTTCACGATCTCGCCGTGATACTTGTCCGGCACGCCGATCGCCGCCGCCAGTTTCACCGCCGGATGCGTGTAGAGCACCGATTCCACTTCCGACGGGTAGACGTTGAACCCATCCACGATAATCATGTCCTTCTTGCGCTGGACGATCGACGTGTAGCCGTCCTCGTCCATCCGCGCGATGTCGCCCGTGTGAAACCAGACGCGGCCGTCGGCGCCGTGGCGGAGCACGTAGGCGCTTTCCTCGGGCTTGTTCCAGTAGCCTTTCATCACCTGCGGCCCCGCGATGCACAGCTCGCCCGCCTCCCCGATCGGCAGCTCGCGCATGCCGGTCTCGACGTCCACGATCTTCATGTCCGTGTCGGGGAACGGCAGTCCTATCGAGCCCAGCTTGCGGAAGGCGAGCTGCGGCGTCGAGTGCGTCACCGGCGAGGTCTCCGACAGCCCGTACCCTTCGTTCAGCGGGCGGCCGATGCGGCGCTCGAATTCTTCCATGACCTCGACCGGGCAGGGGGCGCCGCCGCTGTTGAACAGCCGCACTTGCTCGAGCCCGTGCTCGCCCACTGCGGGATGGCTCAGCAGCGACACGAAAAGGGTTGGCACGGCAGGGAAGCACGTCGGGCGAAAGTCGCGAATAGACGCCAGCACCTGCTCGGGATCGTACCTGGGGTGGATGATCTGCAGCGCGCCAAGCCGGAGGCCGACCATCATGCAGACCGTGAAGGCGTAGATGTGGAAATACGGGATGACGACCAGGTAGCGCTCGGTGCCGCCGAGTGCATACGCGGGGTTCGTCCAACATTCGCTCTGCACCACGTTGGCCCAGATGTTCCCGTGCGTGAGCATCGCACCTTTCGGCGTGCCCGTCGTGCCGCCTGTGTACTGCAGAACGGCCAGATCATCGGACTGGATCGAGACGCGAGGCACGTCCGCAGGCACCACCGGGGTCAGCAGATGGGTGAAGGACCGTGCGCCCGCGACCTGCGGCGGCGCCGCTGCCTCGGCCGAATACTCCGCGAGCGACGTCACTACGATCCGCTCGATCGACGTGTCGCCGCGGACGCCCTCCACGAGCGGCGCCAGGGCATCGAGCGTGATGACGAGGCGCACACCAGAGTCGGCCGCGACCGTCAGCACTTCCCGGGCGGTGTAGCTCGGGTTGATGTTGACGACGATCGCGCCGAGCCGCAGGATCGCGAACGCAGAGATGATGTACTGCGGACAGTTCGGCAGCATGATGCCGACGCGATCGCCCTTGACGATGCCGAGCCGTGCCAGCGACACGGCCAGCGCGTTGGCCCGGCGCTTCAGATCGAGGTAGGTCAGTTGTGCGCCCAGAAACTGGGTCGCCTGACGGTCCGGCCGTTCGACCGCGCTGATATCGAGGATGTCGGCCAGCGAGCGCCCGGGATACGAGAGCGGCGACCGCACCCAGTAGTCGTAGTGCTTCTTCCACGGCCGGTGCGCGTAGGGTGAAGCCGCGGTCACGCGATTCTCCGTCCGCCGTCGGCGACACGGCTTTCCTGGCGCGGCGCGCACGGCCTGAACGAGGCGCAGGCCTCGACGAACCCGCCGGCCGTCTCGAGACCGCTGCCGCGGGATCCGCCGGTCAGCATCGCGACGCGGCGCTGACGTGTGAACAATTCGCTAAGAGCAACCACGACGTCAGGCTTATACTTCCCAGCCGCCAGACTGTCAACACATGAGCGCCCCGATGACACACGCACACGCGATCGCCGCCGGTGGGCAATTCCTCTCGACGCACCTCAGTGCAGACGAAGTGTTCGTCCCCGAAGACCTGACGGAAGAACAGCGCATGTTCGGCCAGACCGCGGCCGAGTTCATGCAGAAGGAAGTGCTCCCTGTCGTCGATCGGCTGTACGCACACGACTGGGAGCTCACGCGCCGGCTGCTGAGGAAAGCGAGCGAGCTGGACCTCCTGCGTCTGGAGATTCCGCCAGAGTACGGAGGACTCGGGCTCGATCTCATCAGCGCCTCGTATGTCGGTGAGCAGATCGCGGTGAACCCCTCGTTTGGCGGATCTCTCGGCGCGCACACGTCCATCGGCACGCTGCCGGTCGTCTACTTCGGCACCGATGAGCAGAAGCAGCGCTATCTGGCGAAGCTATCGACCGGCGACATGATCGCCGCCTACGCGCTCACAGAGCCGCAGTCGGGTTCCGACGCGCTGGCCGCGCGAACGACCGCGACCCTGTCGCCCGACGGGCGCCACTACGTGCTCAATGGCCAGAAGATGTGGATCACCAACGGCGGCTTCGCCGATCTGTTCACGATCTTCGCCAAAGTCGATGGCGATCAGTTCACCGCCTTCCTCGTCGAACGATCGATGGGCGTCGTGAGCGGGCGTGACGAGATCAAGCTCGGTCTGGACGGCAGTTCCACCACCGCGCTGATGCTCGACGATGTGAAGGTGCCGGTCGAGAACGTCCTCGGCACGATCGGTCAGGGGCACAAGGTTGCGTTCAACATCCTCAACCTCGGCCGGGTGAAGCTGGGCGCCCGCAATATGGCGGGAGTCAAGCTGGCGCTCGGCCACGCCGTGCAGTACGCGAAGGAACGGCGCCAGTTCGGCAAGGCGATCGCCGAGTTCGGCCTGATCAAGCAGAAGCTCGCGGGCATGGCGATCCGCGGCTTCGTCGGCGATGCGATGTCCTATCGCACGCTGGGCGACGTGGACCGCGCACTCGAATCGGTCGATCCGAGCGACGGTCCCCGCAGGCTGAAGACGATCGAGGCCTTCGCGATCGAGTGTTCCATCAACAAGGTCTGGACCAGCGAAGCGCTCGCCTGGGCTGTCGACGAGGCGGTCCAGGTCTTGGGCGGCAACGGCTACTCCCGCGAGTTTCCGGTGGAGCGGATGTTCCGTGACGCGCGGATCACGCGCATCTACGAGGGCACCAACGAGATCAACCGCCTGATCATCCCGACCCGGTTGATGAAGCAGTCGCCGGCGCTCGTCACGCCCGAGGCCGCGCGGGCCGCGCTCGACGTTTCGGGCGGCGCCTCGCCGCCGGCGGCGGCCACGACTGGCCCGTTCGCCAGCGAGCGCGAGCTCATCGGCCGCGCGAAGCGGCTGGCCATCGGCCTGCTCGGACAGGCGTCGGCGGTGTACGGCGCCGAGCTCAAGGACGCGCAGGAAGTCCAGGCGCAGATCGCGGACATCGTCATCGAGGTCTTCGCCATCGAGAGCGGCATCGCGCGGGCGGCGAAGATGGCGCTGAAAGCCGACAGCCGCGCGGGCATCGCCGCAGATGCCGCGCGCGTCTACACCAGCGACGCGGCCGATCGGATCGCGTCGGCATCGCGTGAGGTGGTCGCCGCGTTGATCACGCGGGGCGCCGACCCGTCGCTCATGATGACGGCGCAGCGGCTGTCTGCGCACGGCGGCGTGGACACGATCGGAGCGCGCCGTCGGATCGCCGAGGCGGTGATCGAGGCGGGGAAGCATCCGTTCTAATGGCGCCTCGTGCCGTGTACGCGCTCGTCGTGTTGTTCGCGATCAACCTCTTGAACTTCTTCGACCGCCAGATCATCGGTGGCGTCGGCGAAGGCATCCGCCGCGAGTGGGGGCTCAGCGATACGGCGCTGGGACTGCTCGGCACCGTCTTCACGTTGCTCTACGCCGTCGTCGGTCTGCCCCTCGGCCGGTTATCCGACCGGGTCGAGCGCCGGTGGATCCTGGCGGGCGGTGTATTCGCGTGGAGCGTGCTCACGGCGTTCTCGGGCGCGGCGCGCAACTTCGGACAGTTGATTGTCGCGCGCCTCGGCGTCGGCATCGGCGAGGCGACCTGCGCGCCCGCATCCACGTCGCTCATCGGCGACCTGTTTCCGAAGACCCGTCGCGCGCGCGCGGTCGCGATCTGGATGCTCGGCCTGCCGATCGGCCTGGGGCTGGCGAACGGCGCCGGCGGGTGGATGCTGCAGAACTGGGGCTGGCGCAACGCGTTCTACGTGGCGGCGGTGCCAGGAATCCTGTGCGCCGTCGCCGCGCTCAGCATTCGCGAGCCGAGCCGCGGTACCGTCGAGGAGCACGCGGTGGGCGACCGCCGCCGTCCCGGCAACCCGTATCTGCTGGTGCTGTCGATTCCCACGATGCGGTGGCTCATCGTGTCCGGGGCGCTGCACAACTTCAACATGTACGCGCTGGGGTCGTTCGTCGCGCCGTTCCTCGTTCGCTTTCACCGGATGAGTTTTCTCGATGCCGGCTGGGTGGCTGCGGTCGTCTATGGATTTTCAGGAATCGTCGGCCTCGTCGGCGGCGGCGCGCTCGCCGACCGGCTGTGCCGCCACCGCGTCGACGGGCGCCTGATCGTCGGCGCCGGTTCGATTGCCATCTGTGCACCGCTGATGTTTCTTGGCTTGATGCGCCCGGCCGGCGACATCCTGGGCTTCGCGCTGTTCATGGGAACCGGCTGCGGCGTGATGTACGCGGTACTACGCGACCGTGTACTCCACACTGCACGATGTCGTCGAGCCTTCGCTGCGCGGAACGGCGATGGCGCTGTACTTCTGCGCGATGTACGTCCTTGGCGCGTCGCTCGGGCCGGTCGGCACCGGGCTGGCGAGCGATTACTTCACGTTCCAGGCGGCCAGCGCCGCTGGAGTGGTTCAGCCGCTGGGATTCGGCGCGTTGATGACGGCCGAGCTCCGCAGCCTGGTTGGCGAAGCCAAGGGGTTCGACGTTCGAGCGCTGGAGCCCTTCAGAGCGCAGGGCCTGCACACGGCGATGTACATCGTTCCCACGCTCGCAACAATCCTCGCGGCCGTGCTGTTCGCCGCATCGCGCACGGTCAAGAAGGACGTCGACAGGCTGCAAGCCTGGATGCGCAGTTCGGGCGCTTCCGCCAAAACATCGTGACAGGGGTCCTTACGAGGTCTACTGCGCCACCGTCGCCTCGATTCGTTTCGGATCGAGGCGCCAGACGTTGCCCTGCCGCAGATTGGACAGCCACACCGATCCGTGCCCGACTCGGATTGCGTCTCCTCCGGGGCCGAAGAACTGCTGAACGACGACGTTGGTCGCCGGGTTGATTCGCGTGACGGGATATTCGAAAGACGTGACCCAGACGGATCCTTCGCCGACGGCAATCTCGCCTCCGCCGCCGGGAATGCCGGCCTCGATCGTGGCGACGACCTTGTTCGTCTTCGCATCGATGCGCGTGATCGTGCCGTCGCCCTGGTTGATGGTCCACACCGATCCCAGGCCGACTGCCAGAAAGCGTGGCTTCGGCCCGACGGCGATCGTCTCTTCCACGATATTGGTGAAGGCGTTGACCCGCGTGACGAGATTCTTTTCGGTGCTTGTCACCCAGACGGCCTCTTCGCCGAACGCCACCGCGAACGATCCGGGCGCGACGTAGATTTCGGCGACGACCGCGTTGGTGGCCGGGTCGATGCGGGCGAGCGTTCCCTTCGCGTCGGTCATCATCCAGACGCTGCCGACGCCGCTTGCGAGCCCCCCTTCGCTGTCGCCGATCGTGAGCGGAAGAGTCGCGGTGACCTTGCCGGTCTTCAGATCGATACGTGAGACGCTCGGATCCTCGCAGTTGGGCACCCAGAGGCTCCCGAAAGCCGCCGACAGTCCCGAGCATGGGCCCTTGCCCACCGCGATCGTCTCGACGATCGTGTTCGCTGTTGGATCGATCCGCGTGACGCTGTTCTTCTGATAGTTGGACACCCAGACGTGGTCGTCGATGGCGATCCAATCGGGGACACCGGGGATTGCGAAGATCTGGTCCGGCTTGAGCCGCTCGATCGGAATACGCACGGCGGGATCCTTGACACCGGGGCGTTTGGGCAATGTTGAATTCTGACCCTTCGACGGGCTCAGGGTCACCCCGATTCTTCGACCCTGCTCGGGGTCGGGGTGAGTGCTGAATGATGAAGGGAAATGTGAAGGCGTGAAGGACGAAGACAATGCAGAACTATGCAATGACGAATTCGTCATGGTTCCGACCGCGGCAGCGGCCAGGCAGATGGGGAGTAACGGTTTGATGTGCATCGGCGGTGCGATAATAACTCACTCCACATGAGGGACCGCGTTCACGCCCTGCAGGCCGCCGCGTCAGTCGTGTTCATGGCTGCGACATTGTGGGCCGCAGAGGCCCAGCAAGCACCCGTGACGCCAGCGGTGCGCGACGCCGCGTTCTTCGAGGCCGAGATTCGGCCGCTGCTGTCCAACTCCTGCTACGAGTGTCACACCGAGGAAGAGGAAGGCGAGCTCCGGCTCGATTCGCGCGAGGCGATGCTCAAGGGCGGGAAGTCCGGCCCGGCGATCGTTCCAGGTGATCCCGACGCAAGCCGGCTGATCAAGGCGGTCCGGCACGCACCCGGAGTCGAGAAGATGCCGCGGAAGGCGCCGAAGCTGTCAGACGCCCAGATCGCGACGCTGGCGGCGTGGATCAAGGCGGGTGCGCCGTGGCCAGCGTCGACCGCGGCGGCCGCCACCAGACCGCCAGAGAAAACCATTACGGCCGAGCAGCGCGCGTTCTGGTCGTTCCAGCCGCTCCGTCGCCCCGCGGTTCCCGCGCCGGCGCTGTACGGATTGGGCCGCGACCGATATCGACCGCTTCATCCTGGACCGCCTCGAGACGGCGGGGCTCGCGCCCGTCAAGCAGGCGGACAAGCTCACCCTCATCCGTCGCGCGACGCTCGACCTCACGGGGCTGCCGCCGACGCTCGAGGAGATCGAGGCGTTCGAGAAGGATGCCGCGCCCGACGCCTTTGCCCGGGTGGTCGATCGTCTGCTGGCGTCTCCGCGCTACGGCGAAGCCTGGGGGCGTCTGTGGCTGGACGTTGCCCGGTATGGCGAAGACGACCCGCGGAGCCTGGACCCTCAGGGTCGCGGGTACGCGCCGTACCCGAACGCCTATCTCTACCGGGACTGGATCATCAAGGCCTTCAACGACGACTTGCCCTACGCGACGTTCGTCAAGGCCCAGCTCGCCGCCGATCTGCTCGATGATCGGACGCGCGCCCGCATGCTGCCCGCGCTCGGATTCCTCGGCCTCGGTCCTTGGTACTACGACAACGGCGCCGTGGAGATTACGCACGCCGACGAGCGGCACGATCGCGTGGACGTGGTGACGCGCGGGTTTCTCGGACTGACGGTTGGCTGCGCGCGCTGCCACGATCACAAGTACGATCCCATCCTCGCCAAGGACTACTACGCGCTGGCGGGTGTGTTCCTCAACTCCGACTACCACGAGTACCCGCTCGCGCCAAAGTCGGTCGTCGACGAGTACACCGCCCAGGAGAAACGAATCAAGCAGAAGGAGGATCTCCTCCAGGAGTTCCTCGACACCGAGAGCCGGCAGCTCGCGGCGACGCTCGCCTTCAGCGCGTCGAAGTACATGCAGTCGGCCTGGAAGGTCACCGGCGAGCCGAAGAAGGACGTGTCGCGCGTCGCCAACGACGACAAGCTGGATTTCGAGCTGCTCGATCGCTGGATCAAGTTCCTCGCGAAGCCGCCGAAGTTCTATCCGTACCTGACCGAGTGGCAGGCGATGGTCAAGACCGGCGGGAGCGCGGCGGAGGCCAGGACGCTCGGCGACCAGTTCCAGTCGCTGCTCGTCGACGTGATGTTCGAGAAGAAGGACGTCGACGAGGAGAACAAGATCATCGAAGCGAAGGCCCTGCCCGGCACGAAGAAGAAGAAGCCGGCGAATCTCCCGAACGAATTCATTACCAACGATGATTTCTGTCCCGGCTGCGGTCTCGAGCTGAAGAGCCTGTCGACCGAGCGGATTCAGCTCTGGACCGACGTCTTTCGCCGCGACCTTGGCGAGGGGTTCGAGCCCTCCGTGGCCGAGTACGTGAGGCCGGGACTGCTCGTCTTCCGCCGGTGGGGCCTCGAACGCTTTCTGAGCGCCGACCGTCGCCAGCACGTCGAGGACCTGCGCGCCGACATCAAGGCGATGCAGAAGGCGCTGCCGCCGAAGTTCGCCTACGTCCACGGCGTGCAGGATGCCGACAAGGCCACCAATATCAAGGTCCACTTGCGGGGGAATCCCTTCAAGCTCGGCGACGAGGTCCCGCGCCGCTTCCTGACGGTGCTGGGCGACGGCGACCCCGTGCCGTTCTCGAAGGGCAGCGGTCGGCTCGAGCTCGCAGACGCCATCGTCAGGCACCCCCTCACCGCGCGCGTGATCGTCAACCGGGTCTGGAAAGGGCACTTCGGCACCGGCCTCGTGAACACACCCAGCAACTTCGGCGAGAACGGCGAGCGCCCGACGCATCCCGATCTGCTCGAATATCTCGCGTCGTCTTTCCTGGACCAGGGTGGTTCGCTGAAGACGCTGCATCGCGTGATCATGCTGAGCGCCGTCTATCAGCTGAGCGCGGAGGATGCAGCCGCCAATATCGAGAAAGACGGCGGCAACCGGCTCTACTGGCGCGTCAGCCGACGTCGCCTGACTGCCGAGCAGATTCGTGACTCCATGCTGATGGTCTCGGGCGCGCTCGACGAGAAGATGGGCGGACCCTCGGCCGAGCTCACGCCCGGCTTCAACCGGCGGACGATTTATGGCAAGGTGAGCCGGTACAAGCTCGACCAGTTCCTCCAGCTGTTCGATTTTCCGGCGCCGACGATCTCAGCCGAGCAGCGCTTCGCGACGAGCGTTCCGCTCCAGCGGCTGTTCTTCATGAACAGCGACTTCATGCAGCAGCAGAGCGAGCTGCTGGCCAGGCGCCTGTCGACCGAGCCCGACACCCGGGCCCGCATACGAAAGGCCTACCAGCTGGTCTTCGGCCGTCTGCCCACCGACGCCGAGCTGGCGGCAGGCATGGCCTACGTGTCGCAGGAGCCGATGCGCGCGTACGAAGAACGCAAGGAGGAGGCGGCCAAGGCGGAGCTCGCCGCGCGAGCGCGACCGGCGGCAAGGCCGCCGCCACCGGCGCCAAGACGAAGGACCCGTCCGAGACCAAGACGGCCGAAGACGATGTCGCGGCGATGACCGGCGACGGGATGATGGCCGGAGTCGTGCCGGGCGCGGGGAGCAAGACGGCTCCGCGGTGCTGCTGCCCGTCACGGCGTTGGGCCGGTACTTGAAGGTGCTCCTCAGCTCGAGCGAGTTCATCTTTGTCAATTGAGAGCGCAAGTAGAGATCAACTGAGATCGCGGATCTTCAAGATGGGACGCGGATCACGGACACGACGGGACGCGGATCACGCGGATCGCGGCACGACGGGACACGGGTTGCGCGGAATACGGAACACGGGACGCGGATCACGCGGATCACTGACACCATGAAGCACAAGGCCCCGGCACCCGTCACACGTCGCGACGCGCTCTGTCGGATCGGTAGCGGCTTCGGCATGATCGCCTTTGCAGGTATGGTCGGGGAATCCCTGGCGACCGCCGCGACGCTCGGTCCACAGACTGCCGCGGCGGGGAAAGGACTCCACCATCCGGCCACAGCGAAGCACGTCATTTTTCTCTTCATGAACGGCGGCCTCTCGCAGGTCGACAGCTTCGATCCGAAGCCGATGCTCGACAAGTATCACGGCCAGCCGCTGCCGGGTGGCAGCATCGCGACCGAGCGAAAAACCGGTACCCTGATGCGTTCGCCGTTCACGTTCAAGAAATACGGCCAAAGCGGGATGGAGGTGAGCGAGCTCTTCCCCCACGTCGGGGCGTGCGCCGACGACATCTGCTTCATCCGCTCCGTGTACACCGACATTCCCAATCACGAGCCGTCGATGCTCATGATGAACACCGGCCACACGCAGGTCGGCCGTCCGTCGATCGGATCGTGGCTGACCTACGGGCTCGGCACCGAGAACCGGAACCTGCCGGGCTATGTCGTGCTCTGTCCCGACATGCCGACCACCGTCGGTCCGCCGCTGTGGAACAGTGCGTTTCTTCCCGCCGTGCATCAGGGCACGTACATTCGCCAGCAAGACTGAAAGCCCGAACGAGCTCGTCGGCAAGGACTTCGATCCGAAGAAGCTCGTGCTCGTACATCCACAACGAGAAGTTCACGCTCTCCGAGCAGCGGCGCGAACTCGATCTGCTGGAAGAGCTCGATCGGCTGCGGACGGAGCGTGAGAAGCTGCACGATCCGCAGCTCGAGGCGGCGCTGCAGTCGATGGAAGTGGCCTATCGGATGCAGACCGAAGCGCCGGACGTCTTCGACATCCGCAAGGAGACCGAGGCGACGCTCAACCTGTATGGTCCGGGCAGCACCGCGCGTGGCTGCCTGATGGCGGTCCGGCTGGTGGAGCGCGGCGTTCGCATGGTGCAGGTGTACTACGCCAAGCGCGATCCGTGGGACGCGCACGCCGACATCCAGGCGCATCGCACGAACGCGAAGACTCGGATCAGCCGTTTGCGGCGGTGATCAAGGACCTGAAGTCACGCGGACTGTTCGACGAAACGCTGGTGATTTGCGGCTCAGAATTCGGGCGCACGCCGGTGTGCGAAGTCGGCGGCGGCGCAACGGCGCCAAACGGGCGCGATCACAATCCGTTCGGCTTTACGATGTGGCTGGCCGGCGGCGGCGTCAAGGCGGGAACGATCTACGGCGCGACCGACGATTTCGGCTTCAAGGCGGTCGAGAAGCCGGTCCACGTCCACGATCTCCACGCGACGATTCTGCACCTGATGGGCATCGACCACACCAAGCTCACCTATCGTTACAGCGGCCGCGATTTCAGGCTGACGGATGTGTCCGGGACCGTGATTCGCGACATCCTGGCCTGAGGCGCGTTACATCTCGAGCCGCTCCCGCGGCGCCAGCCGCTTGATCAGCGCGACGTCGGCGGTCGCGAACTGCCATCCGCGCAGGCGTGCGTGTGCGACCAGCAGGCGGTCGAACGGGTCGCGCGTCCAGGAGAGGTCGAGCGCCTGTCGGAACCACGCCGCCGCCGGCGGGTCATCGAGCAACCACCGGTCATCGTCGGCAAGCCGGTCGAGCGTGCCGCTGCGCAGCCGGATTCGTCCGACCTCGATCAGGAACTGCAGCTCGAGAAGCGTCGCGGGCGACACGTAGAGCTGCCGATCGGTCTGCTGGAGCGTGCGGCTGCGCGGATGCCCCTGCTCGAGCCAGATGAGCGCGTTCGTATCAAGAAGGATCACGGTCGTGATCTCCGCAGCCGCGACTCAGGCGCGCCGCGGCCGCTTCAACCGAACACCTCGGGATGTCCAGGTCCACGTCCACTGACCGGCGGCGATCGCCGGATCGATGGTCTCGATGATCGACCGCCGCCGGCCTGTCCGCGCCTTCCGCGACTCGACCGAGATCAGTACCGAACTCCCCTCCGCTCGATGACCACGGGGACACCTCTCTCGACTTCGTCCAGCGCGGAGGCGAGGCGCTCCCGCACCTGAGCGACGGTATAGCGTTTCATGTCATGTACATCGTGCACCAATCATCCCCCTTAGCCGCCGGCTTCACTTGGCCGCTGGTGGCTGGTTGGTGACACTGAAGAGAATTGCGAGGAGGGTTGTCGTCGATCGACGAGTCGCGCGCATGTCGGGCGGATGCTAGCACGAGCGGCATCACCGGTCGGCTCTCGGCTCTGGGCTTTAGGCTTTAGCAAAACCTTCGACCACGTACTTGAACGATCTTGCCAGAGCCCAAGCCTAAAGCCTAAAGCCGAGACCCTACTT
>CAVZMJ010000007.1:0-709824 GCA_963776315.1 uncultured Acidobacteriota bacterium | reverse complement strand
ATAAGTCTCGATTGGGGGACAGGCGCACACCAGATTCCGGTCGCCGTAGGGATTGTCGATCCGGCTGACGGCCGGCCAGAACTTGTTCGCCCGCACGAAGGGCGCGGGATAGGCGGCCTGCTCGCGCGTGTAGGGGTGCGACCAGTCGTCCGACGACACTTCGGCGGCTGTATGCGGTGCGTTCTTGAGGACGTTGTCGCGCGCGTCCACCTTGCCGTCGATCACGTCCTGAATCTCGCGGCGGATTGAGATGAGCGCCTCACAGAAGCGGTCGAGCTCGGCCTTCGATTCGCTCTCGGTCGGCTCGATCATCATCGTGCCCGGCACCGGAAACGACACCGTCGGCGCGTGGAAGCCGTAGTCCATCAGGCGCTTCGCCACGTCCTGCTCGTCGACCGACGGGCCCGAGCCGTGCTTGAACGGGCGCAGATCGAAGATCATCTCGTGCGCGACGCGGCCGTTGTGGTTGGTGAAGAGCTCGTCGTAGTGGCCCGCCAGCCGCGCCTTGATGTAGTTCGCGTTGAGGATGGCGACGCGCGTGGCGTCGGTCATGCCTGACGCCCCGAGCATCCTGATGTAGCCGTAGGAGATGATGAGGATGCTCGCGCTGCCCCACGGCGCCGCGGAGACGGCCGGTATCGCCTTGTCGCCGCCGACGGCGACGACTGGATGTCCGGGGAGATACGGCGCAAGGTGCGTCGCCACTGCAATCGGGCCCATGCCGGGACCGCCGCCGCCGTGCGGGATGGCGAACGTCTTGTGCAGGTTCAGGTGGCACACGTCGGCGCCGATGGCCGCCGGGCTCGTGAGGCCGACCTGCGCGTTCATGTTGGCGCCGTCCATGTAGACCTGCCCGCCATGCTCGTGCACGATGGCGCAGATCTCCCGAATGCCTTCTTCGAAGACGCCGTGCGTCGAGGGGTAGGTGACCATCAGCGCCGCGAGCTCGTCGCGATGCCTCTCGCGCCTTGGCCCTCAGATCGGTCAGATCGACGTTGCCGTCAGCGTCACACGCGACGACCACGACCTTCAGTCCGGCCATGGCGGCGCTCGCCGGGTTCGTCCCGTGCGCGGAGGACGGAATCAGGACGACCGTGCGCCGGAGGTCGCCGCGGTCGCGATGGTACGCGCGAATCGTCATCAGGCCGGCGAACTCTCCCTGCGCGCCCGAGTTCGGCTGCAGCGAGACGGCGGCAAAACCCGTGATGCGGCAGAGCGCCGTCTCGAGCTCCGCGAAGATCTGCGCGTAGCCTTCGACCTGCGACGCCGGCGCGAACGGATGGATGCCCGCAAACTCCGGCCACGACACCGGGATCATCTCCGAGGCCGCGTTGAGCTTCATCGTGCACGAGCCGAGCGGGATCATCGACGTGTCCAGCCCCACGTCCTTGCGCTCGAGCGAGCGGATGTACCGCATCATCTGCGTCTCGGAGTGATGGGTGTTGAAGACCGGATGCGTCAGGTATTCGGATGACCGCGTCAGGCGCGGGGGATGACCGCAGCCGCACCGGCGGCGATCGCGATCGCCGGCGAGGCCTGGCCCTTCGCCTCGGCGAACACGTCCACGACATCGTGGGCATCGCTGTCCGAAACCGTCTCGTCGAACGCGATCCCGATCCCGGACGCCGCGTACCGGAAGTTGATGCCGCGGGCTTCGGCCAGCCGGCGGACGGCGGCCGTATCGCCACCCTCAATCCATAGCGTGTCGAAGTAGGCGCCGTTCGCCTGACGGTAGCCGAGCGACGTCAGCGCGCGTTCGACGGCGCTCGCCGTCTCACGGATTCGCGTCGCAATCGCGCGCAGCCCCGCCGGACCGTGATACACCGCATACATCGCCGCGATGTTGGCGAGAAGCGCCTGCGCGGTGCAGATGTTCGACGTCGCCTTCTCGCGGCGGATGTGCTGCTCGCGCGTCTGGAGCGCCATGCGGTAGGCCTGATGGCCGCGGGCGTCGATCGAGAGCCCGATGATCCGCCCGGGCGCCTGCCGGACGTAGGCTTCGCGCGTCGCCAGAAACGCCGCGTGCGGCCCGCCGCATCCGAGCGGCACGCCGAACCGCTGCGAGTTGCCGACGACCGCGTCCGCGCCCATCTCGCCCGGCGGCGTCATGAGCGTCAGGGCGAGGAGATCCGTCGCCACCGCGACGAGCGCGCCATTCGCGTGCGCCCGCTCGATCGTCGGCCGGAGGTCCACGATTTCCCCGCGGTCATCGGGGTACTGCAGAAGCAGCCCGAACGCGCGTGACAGCGCCTCGTCTGACAACTGCGACGGATCGACGACCTCGACTCGAATGTCGAGCGGTTCGGCGCGGCCGCGCAGCACGTCGAGCGTCTGCGGATAGCACCCCCGGCCAACCAGAAACACGCTTTCCCGAGTCCCGACCTTCTTCCCTGGTGCCTGCAACCGATGGAACATCGCCATCGCTTCGGCCGCCGCCGTCCCCTCGTCGAGCAGCGAGGCCGTCGCGATATCCATGCTCGTCAGATCGCGCACCACCGTCTGAAAATTCAGCAGCGACTCGAGCCGGCCCTGCGCGATCTCGGCCTGATACGGCGTATACGGCGTGTACCACCCAGGATTTTCGAAGACATTCCGCAGGATCACGCTGGGCGTGATGCAGCCGTAGTACCCCATGCCGATGTAGGAACGGGCGACGATGTTGCGCGCCGCGATGCCGCGGAGGCGGCGAAGGTACGCGTGCTCGGTCTCGCCCTCCGGCAGATCGAGCGGAACGTGGCTGCGGATCGCAGGGGGGATCGTCTGGTCGATCAGCACGTCGAGCGACGGCACGCCGATCGCCTCGAGCATCGCGGCGCGCTCGGCGGTGCTCGGACCGATGTGTCTGGATTGGAAAGAGCCGGGGGTTTCTGGGGTCATCGGGCGAATGCTGAATGCTGAATGCTGAATTGAAGGTCGAATTGGCGAAATGTCGAATTCAAGGCGAAGGTGGCAACTCATTTGGTCAGGTCGTCGTACTGCGCCGCGTCCAGCAGATCCTCGTCGCCGCCGGTCACCTTGAGCGCGATCATCCACGACTCGTGCGGGTTGGTGTTGACCGCCTCGGGCTTCTCGCCGAGCGCGCGGTTGACCTCGGTCACTTCCCCGCTCACCGGCGCGTAGAGCTCGGAGACGGCCTTGACCGACTCGATTGTGCCGAAGACGTCGCCCTTGCTCAGCTTGCGGCCGACTTCCGGCAGCTCGAGGTAGACGACGTCGCCGAGCTGCTTCTGCGCGTAGTCGGTGATGCCGACGCGCGCGTCGCCGCCGGTGAGCTTCACCCATTCGTGATCCTTCGTGTATTTGAAATCGGCGGGATACATACGCGTGTTTCGCGGACCCTGAGGTGCCGCGCTCCTTCGGTTCTTATGACGTTGTCTGGGGTGCCGGACGCTTGTAGAACGGCAGCGGCACGACCTGCGCGCGCACGCGCCGGCCGCGGACGTCGATCTCGAATGCGGTCCCCGTCGCCGTGCAGTCGCTCGGCACGTAGGCCATGCCGATGGCCTTCTTCAGGAACGGTGTCTGCGTGCCGCTCGTCACGACGCCGGCCTTCTGGTTGTCGACGTAGACGTCGTAGCCGTGGCGCGCGATCGCGCGGTCGAGCACCTCGAACCCGACGAGCTTGCGCGCCACGCCTTCCTGCTTCTGGCGGCGCAGCACCTCGTGCCCGATGAACTCGTCTTTCTTCCAGCCGACGATCCAGCCGAGATCCGCCTCGAGCACGGTCGTCGTATCGTCGATGTCGTTGCCGTACAGTCGCATCGCCGCCTCGAGGCGCAGCGTGTCGCGCGCGCCGAGGCCGGCCGGCACGACGCCGGCGGACTTGCCGGCGAGGAGGATGGCGTCCCACACGCGCTCGGCCGACGCGGGCGGCACGAACACTTCGAAGCCGTCCTCGCCCGTGTAGCCGGTGCGCGAGATCGTGACGCGGACGCCGGCGATCTCGCCGGTCGTGAACCAGTAGTACTTGATGTCTCCGAGGTTGACGCCGGTCAGCGTCTGGAGCACGCCTCGCGCCGCCGGCCCCTGGAGCGCGAGGAGCGCGTACCGCGAGCTGGTGTTCACGGCCACCGCGTCGCCGATGCCGGCGATCTGGGTCGTGATCCAGTTGAAGTCCTTCATGATGTTCGACGCGTTCACGACCAGCATGAAGTGCTCGTCGGTCAGCTTGTACGTCAGCACATCGTCCACGAACGTGCCCTGGGGCGTCGGGAGGGCCGAGTAATGCGCCTGGCCGACCGCGAGCCGGGAGGCGTCGTTGCTCGTGATGTGCTGGACGGCCTTGAGCGCGTCGCGGCCGGCGATCTCGATCTCGCCCATGTGACTGACGTCGAAGAGCCCCGCGCGGGTCCGGACGGCCTGATGTTCGAGGACGATGCCGGAATACTCGACCGGCATGTCCCAGCCGCCGTACTCGACCATGCGGGCGCCGAGGGACCGGTGGCGCGCGTTGAGCGGGGTCTTCTTGAGCGTGCCGGAGAGCGCCTGAGACATTCTTAGGTCGAGTGCCCGCTCGGCCGCGCCAGCCGCTGACCGCTGGCGTCGATCGAACAAATTGAGTGAGTGGAGCGGGATACGCCGTCCGGGGCCGTCAGCACCCTGGCAGGCACAAGGTACAACCCCAGAACGGTACTATGCGGCTCGGCGGCGGGTCAATAGCACAGTCGGCGGTCGACAGTCGGGGGTCGTCAGTCAGGAGACAGGAGACTGGTAGCAGTCTCCTGCCTCCTCCGTCTCAGTCGTCAGTCGACAGTCGGTTCCTCAGTCCGTCAGTTCCTCAGTCGGCGTCAGTCCTCCAGAGCAGCCAGACGTCGAAGATGTGGTCGTACTGGCCGTCGGTCCACAGCACCCGCGAGCGCTGGCGGAACTCGTTGCCGTTCTTGTCGACCCGCCTGCTGTTCTTGTACTCGGTGTCGATAGCCTCGAGGCCAGACTCCGAGACGGGCTGCAGCTCGTCGGGTTCCGAGAGGCCGTTGTGGTTCAGGTCGCGCCACAGCACGAGCCGCGAGAACGCGCTGTCTCGCGCGTCGATGACGCCGTTGCGCGCGCTCGGGCCATAGGCTGTCGATTCGACGAACTTCAGGGCTTCGAACCCGTTCGGGGTCGTGATCTCCGGGCGGTCGGGACGCGCCGGCGTGTGGTTGCCGAACAGCTCCGACCCGTCATCGATGCGCCCATTCCCGTTCCGATCGAGCGCCAGAAACGCCTCGTCCGAATCGCGCCTGGTCCAGGCGACCTGTTCGGGCACCCCGTCCGCATTCAGATCGAAGCGGACGCCGTTGTCGACGCTCGTCAGCCTGTAACCGTCGCGGGCGGTGTCGACGATCAGTGGACAATTGGGATAGGCGCACTTGCCGTCGTCCCAAACGCCGCCCTCCTGGACTTCGCACGACGACTGGGTCGACTTCGTCTTCCTCGCGCCGCTCCTCGATGAACACCTCGTCCACCGTCGAAGGAAGTGGAAACTTGAACTCCTGGATGACGACTGGCGTGGGAATCCAGATCGAGAATTCGTGCGTGCCCCGGCTCTCCCACCGGTCGGAATAGGGCACCGGAATCTGCCGGTTGACGGACGCCGAAAACAGGCCGATGGCGGACAGGCCGGAACCCGCGACGCCGGGGACGTGAGCCTCGACCGCCACCGAGATCGGGCAGGTATTGACGTCGCGAATCGTGGAGACCGTATATTCCAGCCACATGCCACGTTGACCATATTGCCTGGCGTCATTGCCCAGCCGGACCTGGCCACACGCTCCGAAGAACGAGCTCGGGAGTGGGATCTGCGCGTGTCCAAGCGACGGAAACGCACACACGGCGACTACCATGATGAAAAAGCGCTTCATTGTGACACCTCGTCCTCGTTTACCGGGGATTACTGCGGTTGCCGATAGAACGCGAGTTCCTTCTTCGGAACGAACACGCGCATTCCTTCCTTCAGGGACTCGACATACTGGCTCAGAGCCGTTTGCGCCGGTGGCCCGAGAGCCGCGAGGACGCGGTCGCGAAGACGAAGCACCTGCCAGCGAAACTCGAGATTGATCGCCTGCGTTCTCTCGTTGACGAACCTCGCCTCTTCTGTCTGGAGAGTGGGCATGAGTTGGAGAACCCGCTGCTGGCAGGTCAGGAAGTTCCTGGCGTTCTCGTTCGCGCCTCGAGAACCAAGGTGACTTCTTCCTTCGAGAGCACCTTCCACAGCTCGGTGGGCAGATCCGACTTGCTCGCCATGAGCTCGAACGCGGCATGCCAGACGTCCCACTGCGGGATCATCTCGGGGTTCTTGCGCCCGTCGATCTCGAGGCGTTCGGAGATCGGCGGAATGTCGCAGATGACTTGCGGAGGTTTCTTGTCTTGCGCTGGCGGGTCAGCGCTTGCGCGCGCCAGGGCGTGACGAACGCCAGCACGGCGATCGCCTGCACCACGGCCAACATCACACGTCGTCCCATAGCGTTCTCCCGTTGATGTAGCCCGTTTCGGGCAATGAGTGGTGTGGCGCGCAACCTCCGCGATCGTGCACCGATCGCGCTGCCTCGCCACGCACGTCCGTTGCCGGAGGCGCCCGGCACGCTCGACACGTGGAACGACTCTTAGATCAGTTCCGCGGACTCTGCAGGTCCGTCTTCTTCGAGACCGGCACCAGGTCGTTCCGGACGAAACTGCAAGTGCGACCTCAGCGTGTGATAGGAGATCCCAAGCTCGCGACAGGCCTGGCGCTTGTTGTTGCCACAGCGCTCGTACACCAGCCGCGCGTAACGGCTCGCCCAGGCCCGCATGGACTCGCGCCCGCGCATCGACGGCACCAGGACGTCCGAGTAGCCGCCGAGGAGCGCCGGCGGCAGGTCGTCGAGCTCGAGCGAGTCCGAGCCGGCCAGCGCGACCGCCCGCTCGATCACGCGCTCCAGCTCGCGCACGTTGCCCGGCCAGTCGTAGACGAGCAACGCGTCGGCCGCCGCAGTTGACAGCTGCAGGTGTCGGACCGAACGGTGGCGCTCGAGAAAATATCTGGCCAGCTCGCCGATGTCCTCGCGCCGTGCCCGCAGCGGCGGGACCTGCACGTCGACGCCGTGGAGGCGATAGTAGAGATCCAGTCGGAAACGGCCAGCCTCCACGAGTCCCGACAGTGGCTTGTTGGTCGCCACGATGATGCGGGTGTCGACCCTGCGCGATCCGAAGCCGCCGACACGTTCGACCGTCAGGTCCTGGATCGCACGGAGCAGCTTCGCCTGCGCAGCCGGCGACAGGTCGGAGACCTCGTCGAGGAAGAGCGTGCCCTCGTGGGCGTGCTCGAACTTTCCACGACGCCCGCGCACGCCCGTCGCGGTGCGCTCCTCGATCCCGAAGAGCTCGGCTTCGAGCAGCGTCTCGACGATCGCCGCGCAGTTGACGGCCACGAAGGGGCCCCTGCGCCGCCGGCTCAGCTCGTGAATCTGCCGCGCGACGAGCTCTTTCCCAGTGCCGGACTCTCCCTCGATGAGCGCCGTGAAGTCGGTCGCCGCGACACGCTCGATGCGGTCGCGCACGGCGCGGATCGCGAGGCTCGACCCGATCAGGGGTGCCGCACCGTCCACGCGGTTGCGGCTGGCGAGGCTCCGTCCCTGCGCCCGCTCGATCTCCAGGATGAGCGCGGCGATGTGCGTCGCCGTGTCGAGGAGCTGGCAGGTCCACCCGTCGAGCATGCGCGAAGGCTCGAACACGGCCTCGAGACGCGCCCGATGATGCGGAACGCCCCCCGGCACGTTGAAGCACATCACATCGTCTCCGGCCGGCACGACTGGGTCTTCGCACAGTGTGACGGAACGCGCCTGCACGAGCGTCCGCAACAACTGCTCGAACCGGGCCCGCGCGAACACCGTGTCTCTCGTGACCGCCAGCCCGCTCGTCACCGCCGCCAACAACGCCGCCGCACTTCGACGCCGGTCTGCAGCACGCCTGTCTACGCGGATCGGGCCGGCGGAGGCGTACGCTGGTTCTGCTATGACCATCGTTCCTCCTCTGACCTCAGGCGGAGGGCGTAACCAATTTGAATGCCAGGCCGCTGAAGGGATGTAACTGATGCGATCTGGTGCGATTCGTGTGTTATTCGGGCTCAGTGCCACGATTTCCGCCAGGAACGTCCGGCGGGGCGGGTAGGTCGTGCCCTTCGGCCGCGGCGATCGACGGCTCTTCCACGGGGACGAGATACCCGTCGAGGGTGCTTGCTTCCCACAACACGTCGCACCGGCGTTCAAACTTGAGTGCCCCGCGGTACTGAACGCCCTGTCGCGAATCGAGGGAAGCGACGGAGCACCGCAGCACGTGCGCCGCGATGCCCAGCCGCCGTGTACCGGTCAGCAGTTGGAGGTGGACCCTGGCGCCGGGCCTGAGCGGGCGCGGTCCCTGGATGAGGGCACCGCCCGAGCTCAGATCGACGAGCGACACGGCGTAGCCAGGCCTGAGGATCGCCTGCGTGCCGGCGATGACAGGATGGCCGAAGCGCGTGTCGGCTCGACGATCGGTTAACGGCTGAGCCATGTACGGTCCCCTGCGGAGTACTGTAGCATCCGCGTGCGCCCGGTGACACCCAGTACGCGAACCGCGTACTGCCCCCTCCGCCCCCGAACATACAAGGTCCCCGACGTTGCCGTCCCATCCACACCCATCGTCAACAGTCGCGCCGAGCCGATGCGAACGCCGTCCGAACCCGTGTCCGGTCTGGCCATCCGCGTCCGGGACCCCCGGCGCCAGCTCGAAGCGGACGCCGGGGAATTTGTCGCGCAGCTTCTCGTACGGACCGAGCGGCCGATCGATGCCCGCACGAATCTCGGCCGTACGCACGCCGTTGCCGTTGCCGTCCTCGTAGGGCGCGTACATGTAGTCGTCGCCCACAGCCTCGAAGCGCAGCGCCACAGCGCTGGCTCGCCGGACCGCATCGATCCGTGCCGATCCGATCCGCCCGGCGACATACCGGGCGGCAACCGCGGTCCGCATCTCGTCGATCGCACTGCTCGTCAGCGCCATCGCGAATGCGCCAAGCGTGAGGCTCGTCGCCAGAACCAGCAACACTTCGAGCAGCGTGCGTCCGCCCTCCGACGCCGGAGCCCGCATCATCGTGCCGCTTCAGCCTTTTGCGGTGTGACGACCACCATGGGCTTGAGCTTGAGGAAGCTCTTCTCGCCAATGCCCTTGATGTTCATGAGCTCTTCCACTTTCTTGAAACCGCCGTTCTTCTCGCGGTGCTCGATGATCAGCCGGGCAGTGGCTGCACCCACGCCGGGCAACGCCTGCAGATCGGCGGCGGTCGCGGTGTTGAGATTGACCGGCGTCGAAACAGCCGGCGCGGGCTTGGACCTGGTGGCCTTGTCCTGCGCCACGGCGGTTGCGGGCGCTGTGGCAATCAGCGCCAAGAGCGCATACACGACACCGAAAGACATGCGATGCATCGATCCTCCTGACAGGGCATCACGCCCCGCACGAACATTGGTTATCCGGTGACGTACTGCTGAAGTCCCCACCCGCCAGACCGACACGAGGAGAGGTCGCGCCGCCGTGAAAGGTCCGACAGGCGAGGACGCCACATCGCAACGCAAGCCGGCTGCCGAAATTTCGCCGCAGCCCTATCGTCTCTGGAAGTTCAAGCAGGAATGGACGTTGCGCGCGCGACGCTGAGGATGAGGCCGTGTCGCGGCTTCGCGCCGCGCGGAAAGCGTCAACTGGAGGAGCGCGCGGAACGCAGCTCGTCTATCGCCCGCAGACACCGAGAACCGAACGGCCCGCGCCGTACAGCCGCCACTCGCCTTCCGACAGGTCGGTCCGCAGCCGCGCGCAGGCCTCGGCGATGAGATCCCGCGGCCGCCAGAGCCATCGGCTGATCGCGCGTTCGTTCGGGATCGCCGGAATCAGATCGCCGTGCCCGATGGAGACGACGTCGTTTTCGAGCGTAATGATTCGCGTGTACTGGCCGCCCGCTGCCGGTACGTCACGAGGGTCCTCGCCCGAACGGACCACGATGTATTTGCCGTCTGCGCTGAAGACCGCGTTCGGCACGTTTCTCAGAAAGGCGAGGCGAACGACCTCGAGACCCGTGGCCGTCTGCCACAGCCGAACGGTGCGATCGCCGCCGGCGGTCACCACGTAGCCGCCGTCCGCGGCGATGTCGAGCGACCGGATCCTGTTGGTCGGAGACCCGTGCGACCAGCGTCCCACCCGCTGCCGGCCATCGACGTTCCAGACCTCCACATAACTTTCGAAGCCAGCCGGGTTCCGGTATTCGTTGCCGACGCCAACGACAATTGCCAGCATGCGCCCATCACCACTGAAGGCGATGTCGGTCACTGCCTCGCCGGCGGCGTGCGCGAAGGTCGAGGTCAGCGCGAACGACGGGGTCGCATACAGCCGCACGCGTCCAACGCCGTCGACGACGGCAAGGTAGCGTCCGTCCGCGGAGAATGCCAGACGACGCGGACTCTGCGCATCGATCCGATGACTACGCGGCGTCGCGTTCGACCATTCTGCCCAGACGTGTACGTTGGTTCCAAGCCGCGCCAGATACCGCCCGTCGGGGCTGAACGCGAACGCATTGGTCGATTGCCCAGTCTGCGCCGGATGCGGTAAAGACGTGACGTGACGCTGGCTGGCCGTCTCCCAGACCTCCGCCACATTGTCGAAGTGGTTCGTGACGATGAAGCGCCCGTTCGGACTGAAGGCGAAGCTCGACGGCGAGAAGTAAGCCTTTTCATTGGAGCCCGGAGGCGGTGTACGGGCGACGTCCGGTATCTGCCTCGATTGCATCGTCTTCAGCTCGACTATCGTCTTGCCGAGCAGCCTTCCGTCGAGCGCGACATCGAGCCGCGGCACAACCTCGACGGCGCCGGCCACGGCCTCCACGGTCTCGCGCGCGCCGCCGAAGAGCCAGGCGTGGAGCGAGCCGTCGGCGTCGTCGGTCACGAACCGGCAGTCACCGCCGGGCAGGATGCGAACGGCGCGAAGCCGGCCATGGTGATAGTTGCGAACGAGCTCCTCGCCGCTCGTGGCGTCCACGAGACGGAGGAGATTGTCCGGTCCGGCAATCGCGACCGAGCGCGCATCGGGAGCGAGCGCGGCCACGTCACTCTCCCGCGCCAATTGCGATACGGCGGTCGCGGTTGGCCTTCAGGTCGGAGACAACGACCTCGTTGCCGGTTCGCGTGACCGCCGCGACGGAGCCGCCGTCTGTGAGTCGATAGCGAACCACTGAGCGATCGAGCGCAAGCGCATCCGACGGGATCGCCAGCTGCGCGACGTTCCACGGCTGACGGTCCGCGCCGAGCTCCAGCACCGTCGGCGGACCCTCATCGCGGCGCAGGATCAGGCGCAGCCATTCGAGCGTCTGGAGTCCCGTCACCAGCGTCGCGCGCGTGCGGGCGCGCTCGAGTGATTCGGCGTCCATGGTCACCGAGAACGTGTTCTCGTGAAGCTGGCCGTACTCGACCACGAGCACGACCGCAGTGATTTGGTGTCCGTCTGGATGAAAGGTCAGGAACCGCACGTTCCCGCCGATCGACGTCGAGCGCAGCATTCGTCCGTCCGCCAGATCCCACAGCACGAGCGTGTTGCGTTCCCGTGTGATGTCGCTTGGCGTCTCGCGGTCCTCGACTGTCCACCGGCTGGTGCTGATCGTGATCAGGCGGCGCCCGTCAGCACTCAATGTCGCGGGCTCGTCGTGCCGGACGAGCGCTGGATCCATCACGACCTCGTTCGGTTCGCCTTCGAGTAGCTGTTCTTTCGTCGGGATTGGGGTCGGCGCGATCCGAGCGGCGTACGTCTTCTGCCCGGCCGGCAGGCTGTAGACGGTGACGGTCCGCTGCTCGACGGCTGCGAGCCAGTTTCCACCGAGCGTGAACAGGAAGGCCGCCTTGTCGTCGCGCACTGGCAGAGTGAACAGGGTCGTTCCGGAGAGCGCGTCGAACACCACCCAGTCCGCCTGTTTACGCCCCACGACATACCGGCCGTCAGGGCTGAGACGACCGGATGGGTAGTCGGCGATCGGCTTGGGCAGGAGGGCCAGCGCCTGTCGCATCGATTGATCTGCTTCGAACGACGAGCTCGTAATCGATTCGAGGCGCTTGATAGCCTGCGCCGCGAGCAGCGCACTGAGCGGTACGTTCACCGCTTGACGTCGGATTGACTCCGATTGCGCCACCAACTGCCGGCTCAACGCAATGTCGGCTTGCCGCTCCGCTTCGAGGCGGCGCCGTTCGGCCTGCTCGCGTGCCTTCGACTCGGCCACGCGCGCCTCTCGTTCGAGCCTGGCCGCCTCCAGCGCCTTCGCCTCCTCCTGCAGCGCCACCTGGCGGGCCTCGCGTTCGCGCCTGGCGGAATCGAGCGCCTTCGCCTCTTCCTGGCGCGCCACGTCGCGCGATTGCTCGGCCTGACGCTGAGCGCTCACAGCGCGAACGGCCTGCCAGACGGCGACGGACGTCGTCAGGAGCAGGCCGGCAACGAACGCCGCGCCGACCAGGCGCAGCCGCCGGCGCTGTCGAACGTCCTCGCCGACGAGATCGTCTTTGGGCCGCCCGTGAATCGTCGCCGCGAGCGACGCCACCTCGTTCTGAAAACGCGGGTTGCGAAGTGAGAGGTCCGTGTCAGTGCCGGCCCACGTCAAATCGGCGTATAGGGGTTCACGGGCGTAAATCCCTTTGAGCGTGTGGGACAGCGCGGTCGTAACAGTCCAGTCGAAGTCGTTGGCTTGCTGATTCCACTGGATGCGGCCGTCGGTCAGTACCAGCAGCAGGTTCGTGGGATGGCCGCCACGCAACCGCAACCAGTGCGCCACTTCGGCGCTCACGCCCGGCGACTGAGCCGCCGCTGGCGAGGCCAGGAGGATTAGGTAGTCGGACTCGGAGAGCGCGCGCTCGATCTCTCCCCAGAGCTCCGTCGTGAGCGGAAGATTGGTCTGGTCTCGAAACACACGTAGTGCGCGCAAGTGCAGGAGTGGCTTCGCGAATCGCCGCAGGGCGGATTCGAGCGCCACAGCCAGCCGATGGTCGCCAGCGTGACTGTACGAGAGAAACGCGTTGTACACGGCCCTCGCCATGCTACCACCCGATAGCGAGCCAGCAGGCCACTTCTCCTGTCGTCAGACCAATCCCGATTCCTGAAACGGGCGCGCTCGGCCGAACGAAGGTGTCTACGATCTCATCACGATGAGCACGATGCGACGATGGACACGATGTAAATCCTTTTGATTCATCGTGTTCATCGTACCATCGTGGTCATCGTGAGAAGGCCGTGGCTGCGTTTGGATTTTGGATGAACCGCACCCGAGAACGACGCGCAACTTCGCAGATGACGGCCGGATCGTTGGCGCGATCGAAGTGGTCCTGGCGTTTGACACATCCGTCGCGGTGACGATACGACCATCCCGGAAGGTCATCTCCGAGGGCCGCAGCGCTCCGACTGAACAGTCAGCGAGAAGACGCTACGGCTTCACGTAGGCGTCGAGCCACTTGCGCGTACGCGCGCGCGAATCGGTATCGGCGTGGCCGCCAGGACGAAAGGGGTGATTGCGCCGTTCCGGGTACGGTGGTTCCTTGTCGTACACCGTCTCCGTCATGGACCACGCCCTGCTGTTTCAGATCGGCGAGCAAATCCACGGACAGCTTCGATGAGACGACGCCATCAGGCTCGTTGTGGAAGACCAGTGTCGGCGGCAGCGCCTTCGCATTGGTGTAGATGGCCCGAGGATCGGAGAGATAGCCGAAGAAGTCGACGACGGCTTTGACCGAGCCTCTGGGTGCCGACTCCGCGAACCACAACGCCAACCCTCCTCCGAGCGAGAGACCGACCACCCCGAGCCGCGCCGCGTCCGACACGGGCTGCGCCAGTGCGTATTTGACGGCTGCGGCGACCTGGGGCCGGAAGCTGTCCGCCGTCATCGTCCGCTGTAACAGCACCTCTAGTGAAGGCATGCCGGCCCCCGGGCGTTCCGCGCCGAAGTAGTGCGGGACGAACACGACATATCCATCGTCGGCGATCTGTCCCGCAAGCTTGCGAATCTCGGTCTCAGACTCGCCGACCATCCCGTCGACGCCATGAAGCATGACGACGACGGGCCGCTTGGCGGAACCGCTTTGTGCGTACCGATCGATAGGGAACGACGTGGTCCCGACGGTGAACGTGGACGGCAGTAAATCGGCCATAGTAACCTCTCGGGGCTGTTGCCCATGTCATGTTGGACTTCGACGCCAGCGCAAGTTTGGAGTCGTCAACTGCTCGTTTTGCCGGAGCACGTCACGACAGGTCGGCGCCCTCGATGATGGTGGTCAACTGGTCAGATCAACATCGAGACGAACGGCCTTTCCCACACGCTGCAATGCGCCGCGTTGACACACGCGTTATATAACGTCGGCGCCGACGGAATCGTACATCTGCAGGCTCGGCTGCTGGTCGGCCTTGTGATGGATGGTGAACTGCGGCTCCGCGGTGACGTAAACGTGGTCTTGCCTACCATGAAGACCTTGCCGACTCCGATACTGAAAGGGACCAGATTCCGCTGGTCAAGTCGTCGCCGCCAGGCTCCGATACCACTCAACAGTGCGCTTGAGACCTTCTTCGAAAGGCACGATCGGCTTGTAGCCGAGTATCTCTTTCGCAAGCCGAAGATCCGCGAGCGAGTCCCGCACGTCCCCCGTGCGCGGCCCGGCATATTCCGGTTTCACGGTCGCGCCAATCAGCCGACGCATCGCCTCGAAGAGCGCGTTGAGCGAGATGCTGGTGCCGGTGGCCACGTTGATGACACGGCCGCTGGCGCCGGTGGCTTCGCAGGCGCGCAGCACGCCGTCGACCACGTTCGCGACGAACGTGAAGTCCCGGCTCTGCTCGCCGTCACCGTAAATCGTCGGCGCGCGGTTCTCGAGCAGCGCCATCGCGAAGAGCGAAATGACTCCGGAGTACGGCGAGGACGGGTCCTGGCGGGGACCGAAGACGTTGAAATACCTGATCGTCACGGTCTCGAGGCCGTAGAGCGACGTGAACATCTGGAGGTACTGCTCCCCCACCACCTTCTGCAGTGCGTAGGGCGAGAGCGGGTTCGTCGGCATGTCTTCGTGCTTCGGCGACGTCACCGTGTTGCCGTAGGCCGACGACGACCCGGCGAAGACCAGGCGCCGCACACCGGCGTCGCGCGCCGCGACGAGCACGTTCAACGTGGCGTCGACGTTGGCCCGATGGGATGTGATCGGATCCTTGACTGAGCGCGGCACCGACGGCAGCGCGGCCTGGTGCAGGACGAAGTCGGAGCCGGTGACGGCCTTGCGCGCGAAATCGAGGTCGGACAGGTCGCCCTCGAAGAACTCCACGTCGGGCAGGTGATCGAGATTGCTTCGCTTGCCAGTGACGAGCGAGTCGGCCACCCGCACCTGGTGCCCACGCCGAACAAGTTCTTCAGAAAGATGGGAACCGATGAAGCCGGCGCCGCCGGTGACGAGGTATAGAGCCATATCGGTCACATGCAATGCTGAATGCTGAGTGCTGAATGCTGAATGCTGAAGGGAATGCTGAAGTAATTTCAGCATTCAGCATTAGAGAAGCGCCGCCGCAGCGGGCCGTAAGCCGAATTCTGTTCTCCGGCCTTGCGGCCGAAGTGACAATCATTCCTCTAGCCCCGTCATCACTGACGGGATCAAGCGGCCTACCCGGAGGCGCTCGCCCCGCTTCCAGCTACGGCGAACGCGCCGTAGCCTTGGCGAAAGCGGTCGGACGGGCAGTCCTGGTAACGCCTCCCTATTTGGCCTTGCTCCGTGCGGGGTTTTGCCTGCCACCCGTGTTACCACGAGCGCGGTGCGCTCTTACCGCACCTTTTCACCCTTACCCACCTTCGCCCTCCGGGCTACGGTGGGCAAGCCCGTCGACCCGACACCGGCGTTCGGCGTGTTCGAGGAGCCTGCCCACCGTAGCGCCGAAGGCGCGAAGGTGGGCGGTATGTTTTCTGTGCCACTATCCTTCAGGTCACCCTGACCGGGCGTTACCCGGCGCACTGCCCTTCGGAGTTCGGACTTTCCTCTCGCCTTCGCGCCCTTCGGGCGCTTCGGCGCAGCGAGCCCGCTGGATCTCTCAATCGACCTCGTCGGACTTGCCGCGCCGAAGCGTCCGAAGGACGCGAAGGCGGGCGATTGTCTGGCCTGCTGCGGCGGCATTTCTCTAATGCTGAATGCTGAATCCTGAATGCTGAAGTAAATACTGAATGCCGTTCAGCATTCAGCATTCACCATTTCTTCCTAGCCGTCTCCTTCCTGGCTGATCCCGTACTGCTCGAGCTTCTTGTACAGATTGCTGCGCGGTGTTCCGATAACCTCGGCGGTCTTCGAAATATTCCAGCTGTTCTCGCGCAGCTTGTCGACGAGGAACGCCCGCTCGGCGGACTCCTTGAACTCGCGCAACGTGCCCGGACGTTCCTTGTCGCCCTCGGCCGTGGCGGCGGGCTTCGGCTCGAGGCGCACGATGTCCCGCAGGTCGTCGACGTCGAGCGTGTCGCCCGGCGTCATGATGATCAGGCGCTCGACGGTGTTCTTGAGCTCCCGGACGTTCCCCTTCCATCGCGCCTTCTGCAGATACTCGAGCGCTTCCGGGGTAAAGCGCGGAAGCCGGCGATTGTTGTCGCGGCTGAAGAGATCGGCGAAGTGCCGGACGAGCGCCGGGATGTCGTCGCGCCGGTCGCGCAGCGGCGGCACGCGAATCGGGATCACGCTCAGGCGGAAATAGAGATCCTCGCGGAAGGTCCCCTTCTCGATCTCCTGCTCGAGGTCCTTGTTCGTCGCCGCGATGACCCGGACGTCGACCTTGATCGTGCGCGCCGAGCCGAGCCGCTCGACTTCGCCCTCCTGCAGCACGCGCAGCACCTTCGCTTGCGTCTTCGCGCTCATGTCCCCGACTTCGTCGAGGAAGATCGTGCCGCGGTCGGCCTGCTCGAACTTGCCAATCTGCTTCTCGGTCGCGCCGGTGAACGACCCTTTCTCGTGACCGAAGAGCTCGGACTCGATCAATTCCTCGGGAATCGCGGCGCAGTTGACCTGGATGAAGCGCTCGCGGCTCCTGCAGGCTGTTGCGGTGGATCGATCGCGCGACGAGCTCCTTGCCGACGCCGCTCTCGCCCTGAAGAAGCACCGTCGCGTTGGTCGGCGCCGCGCGCTTGATCGCGTCCCACACCTGGCGGAGCGACGGGCTCTCGCCAACCATCTGGTGACGCACTTCCACGGCACGCCTGAGCGAGCGGTTTTCGTCGGACAGGCGCGACCGCTCGAGCGCGTTCCTGATCGACACCAGGAGCTTTTCGCTCGACGGCGGCTTCTCGATGAAGTCGAACGCGCCGGCCTTGGTCGCCTCGACGGCGGTGCTGACAGTGCCGTGCCCGGAGATGATCACGACGGGCAGGTCGTCGTTCGCGGCGCGCAGCTTCTGCAGCACCTCGAGTCCGTCCATCCCCGGCATCTTGATATCCAGGAAGACGAGGTCCGGGACCTCCTTCTCGGCGAGCGCGATGCCTTCCGGTCCGCTCGAGGCCTCGATGACGTCGTAGTCGTCGTACCGCAGGATCATCCCGACGGATCGGCGCACCTCCGCCTCGTCATCGATGACCAGAATGCGTGCCTTCATCGAAATGTGCTCGCGATCAGTCGACGACGACCGTCACCAGCGAGCGCTGGCCGACCGTGGGATCGAAGTAGTAGATCGCCAGGGCGTCGCCGGTCCGGGCCGCGCCGACGATCCGCTGATACTCGGCCATGGTCGGCGTCGGCCGTCGATTGACCTCGAGGATGACGAACCCGCGCCGGAGCACCTGCCTGGCGGCGCCCGTCGGGTCGACGCGCGCGACAATCACCCCCTGCACAGTCTCGGGGATCTCGAGCCGACCGACGAACATCCGATCCATCTCGCGGACGGTCACGCCGAGTGGCGGCGCCGGATCGGCCGACCGAGACACCGACGGCGCCGCCGCGCCGTCGCGAGGCCTGGGCGCGTCGAGCTCTTCCTCGTTGCCGGACCTGCCCGGCCGTTCGGCCAACTTGACGGTCATCGTCTGACGACGCCCCTCGCGGAGCACTTCCAGCCTGGCAACCGTCCCCGGTTGACGCGCCGAGATGTTCTCGATGAGCTCCTGGTTGGACGCCACGCGGCGCCCCTCGACCTCGACGATGACGTCGTAGGGCCGGAGTCCCGCCCGTTCGGCGGGTGAACGTGTCGTCACGTCCTGCACCATCGCCCCGTCGGCGACCGGCAGGCTCAGCGCTCGCTGCAGCGCGGGCGTCACGTCGGTGAGCGTGACGCCGATGAACCCGCGCGCGACCTTGCCCGTGGCCTTGAGTTGCGGCAGCACCGCGACCGCCTGATTGATCGGCAGCGCGAATCCGATGCTCGAGGCCTTCGAGCTGATGGCCGAGTTGATCCCGACCACTTCGCCGCGCGCGTTGATGAGCGGTCCGCCGCTGTTGCCGAAGTTGATGGCGGCATCGGTCTGAATGTAGTCGTCCAGGCTCGGGTCGAACAGCTTGCGCCCGATGAAGCTCACGACGCCGACGGTCACCGAATGGACGTAGCCGAGCGGGTTGCCGATGGCGCAGACCCACTCGCCGGCGCGAAGCTCGTCGGAGTTCCCGAGCGGCGCCTCCGGGAGATTCGAGACGCCGGGAATGTGCACGAGCGCCACGTCGATCGCCGGGTCCGCCCCCGCAACCGTCCCGCGGAACGCCCGCCCGTCCGCCAGGGTCACGGTGATCCGTTCTGCGCCCTCGACGACGTGGAAGTTTGTGAGGATGTAGCCGTTCCGATCGACGATGAAGCCGCTGCCGGCGCCCTGCCGGGGCACGTCAGGATCGCGCGGGCCGTCGGGGGGATCGTCGCCGCCCCTGAACGGTCGCGTCGTCACTCGGCTGCCCGGCTTCGACGCCGCGTCGATGTTGACGACGGCCGGGTTGATGCGCTCGGCGACATCGGCGAAATTCACCACGCCGGTCAGCGACGCGGGCCGCGGCCGATCGTGTGGCGATGCCTCGCGCACCGGCGCGCTCGACACGACGGGCGTTCGCGTCACGCCCCCGGCCAGGATCACGCCGACGAGAAACGCTACGGACGAGGACAGCGCCAGCGTGATGAGGGTAACGCGTTTCGACATGGATGTGCTGTCGGGCGTCTGGTTTCCTACGCCACCGATTGACTCACCGGCTCTCACGACTCCACTATTATCGCCCGGAACGCCTCTTCCGTCAGCGTCTTGACGCCAAGCGCCTGTGCTTTCTCGAGTTTGCTCCCCGCGTCGGCGCCGACCACCAGATAGGTGGTTTTTCGGCTGACCGCGCCCGCCACTTTGCCCCCGAGGCGCTCGATCGCCGCTGCGGCCTCGTCGCGGCTCATCGTGCTGAGGGTGCCCGTGACGACGAAAGTCTGGCCGGCGAAGCGCCCCGATGGCCCCCCCTCGCTCGGCGGCGGCTGCTGGCTCGTCATGTTCACGCCCGCCGCCGCCAGCTTGGCTATCAGCGCGCGGTTCTTCGGCTCGTCAGCGAAGCCGCGAATCGACGCCGCCACGACCGGACCGACGTCGGGAACGGCCTGGAGTGCCTCCACAGACGCCTCGACGATGGCCTCCATGGTCCGCAGATGGCGCGACAGGGTTGCCGCCGCTTTCTCCCCTACGTGGCGAATGCCGAGCGCATACACGAGCCGCGACAGGTCGTTCTGCTTCGAGTGCTCGAGCTGCGCGGTGACATTGCGCCCGACCTTGCCGAGCTTCCTCGGCACCGCCCGTTCCGATCGCGGCTCCCGGGGGGTGACGACGAGGTTCTCGAGCTGCTCCGGCTGCAGGCTGTAGAGATCGGCACAATCACTGACGAGCCCCTGCTCGATCAGCTGGTCGACGAGCGATTCGCCGAGTCCCTCGATGTTCATCGCGCTGCGGCCGGCGAAGTGCTCGAGGCTCCGGCGCAGGCGCGCGGGACACGACGCGTTCTCGCAGCGCCAGACCACTTCTTCCTCGTCGCGCTGCAGTGCGCTGCCGCACGCCTTGCACGTGGTCGGCATCACCCACGGCGTCGACTCGGCCGACCGGAGGCTGAGCACGGGCGCCACGACTCTCGGAATGACGTCGCCGGCTTTCTCGATGATGACCGTGTCCCCTTCGCGCAGGTCTTTGCGGGCGATGTCGTCGGCGTTGTGCAGGGTCGCCATCGACACCGTGGACCCGGCGACGAAGACCGGTTCGAGCACGGCGTACGGCGTGTTGGCGCCCGTGCGGCCGACGTTCACCTCGATCCGCAAGAGCTTCGTGTGCTGTTGCTGCGCGGCGAATTTGAATGCAGTCGCCCAGCGCGGGAACTTGGCAGTGCTGCCGAGCCGCTCGCGGAGTGCCAGGTCGGCGAGCTTCACGACGACGCCGTCGGTGTCGAACTCGAGCTGCTGCCGCTTCGTGTCCCATTCGTGGCAGAAGGCGACGACCGCATCGATGCCGAGGCACGCGGCCGCATGCGGTTCGACCGGAAGACGCCAGGCGGCAAGGGCCGACAGCAACTCCATGTGGTCGGTCGGGGCGCCCTCGACCGGCCCGACGTACTGATACACGAATGCCTTGAGCCCGCGGCGCGCGACCAGAGCAGGGTCGAGATTCCGCATCGTTCCGGCCGCGACGTTGCGCGGGTTCGCGTAGAGCGGCTCGTCGGCGACGGCCCGCTCCTCGTTGATCCGGTCGAACGACGCGCGCGGCAGAAACACTTCGCCGCGGACTTCGAACCTCGTCGTCGGTCCGCCCCGAAGCGTCAGTGGAATCGACCTGATCGTGCGGACATTCGGGGTAACGTCCTCGCCGCGAACGCCGTCTCCGCGCGTGGCGCCGCGGACGAGACGATGGTTTTCGTAGGTCAGCGCGATACTCAGCCCGTCGATCTTCAACTCCGCGACGTACGGCACCGCGACTTCGCCCAGCCCGCCGGCTCTGCGCAGGCGCTCGTCGAAGGCTCGCAGCTCGGCTTCGTTGTAGGCGTTGTCCAGGCTGAGCATCTGCGAGAGATGCTCGACCGTCGGAAACCCCTGCGTCGGACGGCCGCCGACGCGCTGCGTCGGCGAGTCGAGCGTGACAAGCTCCGGGTGCTCGCGCTCGAGCGCTTCGAGCTCCTTGACGAGTGCGTCGAAGTCGGCGTCAGCGATCTCTGGAGCGCTCTGAACGTAGTACAGCTCCTCGTGCCGGCGGATCTCGTCGCGCAGGACTTCGATGCGATCAGCAGGGGTCATGGCTCAGAAACCCGAGGTTCAACGGGTTCAGGAGGTTCAGAAGGTTCAGCGGGTTCAGCGGTCGCGCGACACAACGTAGTCTGGCAGCGCGATGAGCGCGTCGCGTTCCTGGCTGGGCGGGAACGCCGACAGACAGATTTTTGCCCGCGAGGCGTACTCGAGCGCAGTCTCGTATGCGAGCTCGGTGGATCGGTGCTCGTGCAGCAGCCGGAGGATGTCACGCCACTGCTCCGGGGCGACGGTGCGATCCCGGACGACGTCGCGAATCAGCCGATCGGCGTCGGCGCCGCCGCGCCGCAGCAGGAGGATGATCGGGAGCGTGACCTTGCCTTCGCGGAGGTCACCGCCGACGGGCTTGCCGAGCGCGACGGCGTCGGCGGTGTAGTCCAGCAGGTCGTCGACGAGCTGGAAGGCGATGCCGAGGTTGAAGCCGTAGTCCCGGAGCGCCGTCTCCTGCTCCGGGGTGACGCCGCCGAGCATGCCGCCGATCTGGGCGCAGCCGCCGAAGAGAAACGCCGTCTTGCGTCGGATGATCTCGAAGTGCTCGTCCTCGGTGATGTCGACGTCGCCGGTCTTGGTGAGCTGGTAGAGCTCGCCCTCGATCATGCGGAGCGTGACGTCGCAGAGCAGCCGGATGATCTCCAGCGAGTCGTGCGTCAGCGCCATCGCCATCGACTTGATGTAGAGGTAGTCGCCGAGCAGCACCGTGATGTCGTTGCCCCAGCGCGAGTGCACCGCCAGACGCCCGCGGCGGAGGTCGGCGCCGTCGATGATGTCGTCGTGGACGAGGGTCGCCGTGTGGATGAACTCGACCACCGAGGCGTAGAGCACGGCCCGATCGCCGGTATAGCCGCTGAGCCTCGCGGCCATCAGCAGGACGGCCGGCCGGACGCGCTTCCCCCCGCTTTTCTGAATATAGCGGCCCATCTCGGGGATGAGCGCCACGCGGGACTGGATGTGACGGACGAACTCCTGCTCGACGGCGT
Organism: uncultured Acidobacteriota bacterium; assembly: GCA_963776315.1. Lineage (GTDB taxonomy): Bacteria > Acidobacteriota > Vicinamibacteria > Vicinamibacterales > 2-12-FULL-66-21 > DATBJJ01. The sequence goes on along the minus strand of CAVZMJ010000007.1, from coordinate 687,613 downwards.
CGAGATCCTCTCGGATGGGACCGAAGATCTGCGTCAGATCGTTGGAGACGACGGATTTCTGCGCGGTATCGCTCAAAGGGTGTGCCGTTTTCGGTTCCGGGTCGCCCCAGAATAGTGGACTTCCGCGCAGAGTGTCAACGCGCTAAGCCGTTTGGTGGGAAACAGTTGGCCCAAAGCCCGGGGTCAAGAACGCCTCGAAGTTGCGCGCAACCTGCGCGCTCAACTCCGCGGCCGGAACCCCTCGAACCGCGGCAATCGTCTCGGCCACGCGCCCGACAAATGCGGGTTCGTTCCGCTTCCCGCGGTGCGGGACTGGCGCCAGATACGGCGCGTCGGTCTCGAAGAGGAGGCGGTCGGCGGGCACGAGCGTCGCGACCTCGCGCAACGCCTCGGCGCGCGGAAAGGTGACGATGCCGGCGAGCGACACATAGAAATCCAGATCGAGTGCATCACGTGCCATGCCGCGATCACCGGTAAAGCAATGGAATACCCCGCGAAGCGCCGGGCCCGCCTCACGCAGGATGCCGAATGTGTCGGCGGTCGCCTCCCGGGTGTGAATGACTACAGGCAGCGCCAGGTCGAGCGCCAGCCCGACCTGGGTGCGAAATACGGCTTGCTGCACGTCCCGGGGAGAAAAATCGTAGTGGTAGTCGAGGCCGATTTCTCCAATCGCGCGCGCCCCTTCCTTGTCGACCCCCTGCCGCACGACCGTACGCGCGTGTTCGAGCCGGCCGGTAAAGTCCCCTGCCTTGTGCGGGTGGATCCCGACCGAAAACCGGACCTCGGGCCACAAGGCCCGGACGCCCGCCGCCGCGGCCGACTCTTTTTCGTCGGCTGCGGACAGAATGCAGAGCGCACTGGTGAGCCCAGCGTTGCGGGCCCGCGTGATCACGGTTTCGAGATCGCCTGCGAACGCCTCGTCCGCCAGGTGGCAGTGGCTGTCGATCATGGAAAGAGGCTCGGGGCTCGGGGCTCGGGGCTCGGGGCTCGGGGGCAACGATGATTTATCGGACCCTCGTGCCGGGTGGAATCTCCTGATCGAAGCCCACCAGCGCCGGCTTCCCACCGTCTAGGCTAGCGGCGAGGACCATGCCGTTCGACTCGATGCCCATGAGCTTCGCGGGCTTGAGGTTGAAGACCATGACGATCGTGCGGCCGACGAGCTGTTCGGGCTCGTAGGCCTCCGAAATTCCGGCGACGAGCGTCCGCTGCTCGGTTCCCACATCGATCGAGAGCTTCAGCAGCTTGCGCGAGTTGGGCACCTTCTCGGCGGTCAGCACTTTCGCGACGCGCAGATCGACTTTCATGAAGTCGTCTATCGAAATCTTGTCGGCGCCACTCGCGGCCGGGGCCGCGGGCGCTGCTGCGGGGGCCGGCGGCGCGGGGGGGGTCGGTGGTGTGATTCGAGACTCTTCCACTACGGAGCTCCTTTTGGATTCGGCTTTCGTGTTCGTCTTCCCGGCCTTCGTGGTCTTCTGTGCTGCTGATTCGGCGCGCGGCCACAAGGCATCGCCCTTGAGAATCTGGCGCGCCCCCTCGTTTCTCCAGGCGGCGTCCGCGAGCCTGATGTCGCCGGCCGGCCGGGTCTCCCCTACGCGCCGCAGAATCTCGGCGGCTGACTTCGGCATGACGGGCAGCAGCAGAACGGCCGCCACGCGCACGGCCTCCGCGACGTCGAACAACACCTGCGACAGCTCGCCGGCGCGCGACTCGTCGCGCGCGATGGCCCACGGCTCGGAGCTGGCGATGAACTCGTTGGCGGCGTCGACTATCTGAAAGGCCGCCGCCGCGCCACGCTCGAGCGCGAATGCGTCCATCGCCTGACGGTAATCGTCCAGCGCCTGCCCGGCGACAACAGCCAGGCGTCCGGCGTGACCGGACGGCGCCAGGTGGCCACCGCGATACTTCTCCGCCATCGCCGCGATTCGGCTGACCAGGTTCCCCAGATTGTTGGCCAGGTCGACGTTGTAGCGATCCTCGTAGCGTTCCCACGAGAAGTCACCGTCGCTGCCAAAGGTGATTTCCTTGGTCAGGTACAGGCGAAGCGGATCGGGTCCGAACCGGTCCAACGCCTCGAGCGGCTCGACTGCGGTACCGAGCGACTTGCTCATCTTCTCGCCCTTGAGGTGCACCCAGCCATGACCGAACACCTGACGCGGCAGCGCGATGCCCGCGCTCATGAGCATCGCCGGCCAGATCACCGTATGAAAGCGCGTGATGTCCTTTCCGATGACGTGCAGGTCGGCAGGCCACCACTTCGCGAGCAGCGTATCGTCAGTTCCAAGACCAACCGCGCTGATGTAGTTGATCAGCGCGTCGAACCACACATAGACCACGCTCGCCGGGTCCTGCGGCATCGGAATGCCCCACGCCTGACCCGCGCGGCTCACCGAGATGTCCTCGAGGCCACTCTCGATCAGCCGCAGAATCTCGTTGCGGCGAATGTCCGGCATCAGGAAGTCCGGCTGATCAGAAAAGTGCCTCAGCAGACGATCCTGGTACTTCGACAGGCGGAAAAAATGATTCTTCTCGCGAATCCAGTCGGGCTTCGTGCGATGGATCGGGCAGAGCCCCTCGACGAGGTCCTTCTCCTGCTTGAAGGCCTCGCACGAGACGCAGTACCAGCCCTCGTAATACCCCTCGTAGATGTCCCCGGCCGCGGTAATTCGCCGGATCAGTTCCTGGACGCCCGCGCGGTGGCGCGGCTCTGTCGTCCGGATGAAGTCGTCGAACGACAGGTCGAGCCGGCGCCAGACGTCGAGGAACTCCCCCGCCATACGGTCGCAGTACGCCAGCGGCTCCTCGCCGAGCTCCTTCGCCTTCCGAAACACGTTCTGCGAATGCTCGTCGTTGCCCATCACGAAGTGCACGTCGAACCCGGCGAGGCGCCTGTAACGCGCGATGACGTCGGCGGCAATCTTCTCGGACGCCGTTCCGAGGTGCGGGCGACTGTTCACGTAGTCGATGGCGGTTGTTAGATAGAAGCGGTTCACGGTTCGGTTCAGGGTTCAGGGTTCATGGGTTCTTTGTTCGCGGCTCGCGGCTCGCTGTAGCCTATTCGCGCGCTCTCGCGATTCTCCACACGATCAAGCCGACCGCGAGTCGAGCCAGCACTTCATCGCAATCGCCTGCACATCCTTGATCGGGAGCCCGTGCTCGGCAGCGGCCTTTGCGCAATCCTCGAACTCCGGCGATGCGTTGAGCACTCGGCCGGCGCGGCGGGCGACCTTGAAGCGGATCGGTCCGACGGGCGTCGCAATGCTCCGCACCTCACGCTCCAGGCAATCGCGCTGCATCTCGTGATACCGCACGCCAATCGTCGTCGTTTCGGCGAACAGCAGGCCCGACAGCGATTCGCGCTGCTCAGGGCGCGCGATGACGGTCACGAGCGTGCCTGGACGGTTCTTCTTCATCTGCACCGGGGCGTAGAACACGTCGAGCGCGCCCGCCTGGTGCAGCCGGTCCATGAGCGGGCCGAAGAGCTGCGGGTTCATGTCGTCGATCTCGCTCTCGAGCACGACCACCCGATCGGCCGCCGGCGAAACGCCCGCTTCGCCGACCAGGATCCGCAGCACGTTCGGGTTCCCGTCGAAGTCCCGATCCCCGGCGCCGTACCCGACCGATTCGACACGCATCATCGGCAGGCGTTCGAAACTGCCGGCATAGTCGGTGACGATGAGCGCCCCGGTCGGGGTGACCAGCTCGGCGCTGACCGCGCCGGCGTAGACGGGAACGCCCTGGAGCAGCCGCGCCGTGGCCGGCGCAGGCACGGGAAACGTGCCGTGCGCGCACTTCACCGTGCCGCTGCCCACGTTGAGCGGCGACGCCACCACGCGGTCGGCCCCAAGCCAGTCCATCGCGTACACCACGCCGACGATATCGATGATCGAGTCCATGGCGCCCACCTCGTGGAGATGGATCTCCTCGAGCGGCATGTTGTGAATCGCAGCCTCCGCCTCGCCCAGCCGGCGAAACAGGTGAACCGCCCGGTCCTTGCCCTCGCGCGTGAGCGCCGACCGTTCGATGAACCCCGCGATCGCCTTCAGGCTGTGATGCGGACCATGGTGGTGCGATGCGCCATGGGCGTGGTCGTGATCATTCAGGTGACCATGGGCCTGGTCATGATCATGATCGTCATGGTGATCGCCGTGATGATGGTGACGCCCGCCGCCGTGCGCATTGCTACGGCCTCCGGCGCCATCGCCTCCGGCGCTGTTGCTTCCGGTTGCGACGGCGGTCAGGGGCGCTTCCTGCAGCCGGAACTTCGTCGCCGACACGCCGGCGCGCAGCACGCGATCGGCCGACACCGTGCCGTACTCGATCGCCAGGCTGCCGAGCGCTCCGCGCAGGCCGTCGAGCGGCAGCCCGAGATCGAGAAGCGCCCCGAGGAACATGTCGCCGGACGCGCCGGAGAAACAGTCGATGTAGGCAATCTTCGACACGACTAGAAGCTATATCTCAACTGGAACCGTGGCTTCAGATGTATCTCTCTTCCTTCATGCTGCAGTAGCGGACGTTGGCAAGAATCACGTGGTCCAGCACGTCGATTCCCATCAGCACGCCCGCCGCGATCAACCGGCGCGTCAGCTCGATGTCGTCCTTGCTCGGCTCCGGATCGCCAGACGGATGATTGTGAAAGACCACAATCGCCGCCGCACCGGCCGCCGCGGCCTCCCGGAACACCTCGCGCGGATGGACGATGCTCGCATCGAGCGTGCCGACGGTGACCACGGTCGTCCGCATCACGCGATGCTTCGTATCGAGCAGAACGACGCCGAACTGCTCGACCGGGCGATTGCCGTACAGCGGCAGGAGCAACTCCGCCACGGCCCGTGGGCCGGTGACCTGCACCCGGTGCCGGTTCGCGCGTGTCAGCGTGCGGCGTCCGAGCTCGACGGCGGCCAGCACCTGCGCGGCCCGCGCGGACCCGATTCCCGTCACGCGCGTGAGCTCGTCGTGGCGGGCCCTCGCCAGGCCGTCGATTCCGCCGGCCTGCGCGAGCACTGCGTTGGCCAGGTCGAGGGCGCTCGCATCCGCCCGCCCGGACCCCAGCACGATCGCGACCAGCTCGTTGTCGCCAAGCGCACCCGCGCCGAGCCGTTGGAGTTTTTCACGCGGACGATCGTGTGGCGCAACGGTCTTCATCGTACACCATCCCGGTCACACTTCCGGGATGACGCCCTGCAAGAAGCACGCGCGCTCACATTGTGCTCGCCCCGCGAGATGGTGGCGCCAGCCACTCGCCCACCAATCCGCGAGCAAATCACCTCTGGATCTGGACCTCGTTCAGCGTTCGGCGCGCCCTGCAGTGAGACCGCGCCGAACGACGAGTGCGCAGCGACTTCACACGTCAGCGCGCCAAGACGTGGCAGGAATTGCAGCCTTGACCTGCCCTTCAGGCCTGCTTCCGACCGAAGTAGCGGCACGCGCTCCACTCGGGAAGCGCGCGGTCGTCGGGCTCAGGTGAAGCGTCGCGCCCGACCTGTCGGGAGCGGACAGAATCGCCAAGCGCGGGTCGGCTTGCGAGAGGTTTCCCACAAGGCGCGCCTCATTGGGGCTGTTTCCTGTGCCGCACGTCTCTGTCAGCATTACTCAATGCTCGCGGGGCAGGCGCTCCCTGGCCCTGTCGCTGTCAGATCATCCAGCCCAATCCCGATACTACTAGGACAATCAGTATGAAGCCGGCGATGTCGAGAACGATGCCGTGCCGCATCATCGCCGTGATCGGCACGTGGCCGGAGCTGTAGACGATGGCGTTCGGCGGCGTCGAGATCGGCATCATGAAGCCCATCGACGCACCAAACGTGGCGCCGAGCGCTGGTTCGAGCGGATCGATGCCAGACGCCTGCGCGACGGCAATCGCGACGGGAACGATCATGTTGGCCGACGCGGTGTTGGACGCGGTTTCCGACATCACGATGGCGACGGCCGTAAAGAGGACCGTCAGCGAGAATGCCGATCGCACCGGGAGCCACGCCGTGATGCCGTGGCCGATCGACTCGGCCAGTCCGGTCGAGAACGCGAGCGCCCCCATCGCCAGGCCGCCGCCGAAGAGCAGGACGATCCCCCAGTCGATCCTGACCGCCTGCTCCCAGCTCAGCGTGAACCGGCGCGCGCGCCAGCTGACGGGCAGCAGGAACAACAGAATTGCGCCGACCATGGCCGCGACCGACTCCGGGACCGCGGCCTCGTACGCCCTCGCAAACGCGCTGTCGCCGGCCCCGGCGATCGCCAGCACGCCGGGAAACAGCCAGAGCGCGACGGTGACGCCAAACGCCATGAGCGTGTTGCGCTGGCCGGCGGACATCGGACCGAGCTTTCTCAGCTCCTCGTGGATGTGCGCGGCCTGCGCGAGATCGACGGTGAGCCCCTTGAGCAGCCGCCACCGGAAATAGACGACGAGAAACGCGAAGAGCAGCACCGTGAGCGGAACGCCGAGCAGCATCCATTGGAAGAACGAGATCTGCTCGTGGGCAATGCGCTCGAGCATGCCCTTGCCGATGAGGTTGGGCGGCGTGCCGATCGGCGTCCCCATGCCGCCGATCGAGGCACCAAAGGCCGCCATCAGCATCATCGCCGTCGCGAAATTGCGGCTGGCAGCGTCCGACTCCCGCCCTTTGGTCAGATGCGCGACGATCGACAGCCCGATCGGAAACATCATCGCCGTCGTCGCGGTGTTGCTGATCCACATCGAGATGCCGGTGGCAACCGCACCGTACACGAGCAGGATTCTCGTCGGGCTGCCGCCGACCGCGCGCGACGACAGGGCGCCGAAGGCGATCCGGCGATCGAGACCGTGGGCGAACATCGCCTCGGCGAGCATGAAGCTGCCGATGAAGAGGAAGATGATGGGATCGGCGAACGGCGCGAACACCAGGCGCGCCGGCGCCACCTGCAGGATGATCGCCAGCACCGGGCCGATGAGCGCCGTGACCGCGAGCGGCAGCGCCTCGGTGATCCACAGGATCACCATCATCAGGAGAATCGCGGCCAGCCGGTGCGCCGGCGCAGCGATGGGCATCGGCGCGGCGAGCAGAATCAGCAGCGCGAGGGGGCCGCCGATCAAGCCGACGGTCCTGCGCCGCCGATTGAACTGCTCTTCGGCCGGTGAGTAGGTCTCGACGGCCTCGCCGGCCTCGTGGAGGCTGCGCATCAGGGTTTCAGCCACCGGCTCTCGGCGATGATTTCCGCCCAGCCGGTCAGGAACAACCCGTCATCGTCCCACTCCACGCGCTGCGTGCCGCCGGGCGACACGACCTGCACGTCGCGCGACGCACCGCCGTAGCGAATCGCCGCCACCGCCGCCGCGCACGCGCCGGTGCCCGACGCCTCCGTCGGCCCGACGCCGCGCTCCCAGATCAGGATGCGGACCCGATCCGGTGCCTCGACCGTGGCCAGCTCGACGTTCGTGCCTTCGGGAAAGTGCGGGTGGACGGCCAGCGCCCGCCCGATCGTGTGCAGGCGCTCCTCGGTGACCTCGCCGAGCACGACGCACTGCGGGTTGCCGACGCGCAGCGTGACGGCCGTGACGCTGTGCCCGTCGACGTCGATCAGCGTGACCTGTTCAATCCGCTCGGGCTGCCCCATCGCCGCGCGGAACGTGTAGCGACCGTCCCGCCGGCTGAGCAGCTCGAGCGCCTTCACGCCGGCGTCGGTCTCGATGTCGATGAAGATGCCCTCGCCGAGCTCCAGAGTCGAGCAAGCCATGCGGCCAGACAGCGCACGCCGTTGCCCGACACTTCCGAACGGCTGCCGTCGGCGTTGAAGAGCTGCATCGACGCGCCCGCGCTGCGCGTCTCGAAGACGATCAGCCCGTCGGCGCCGATGCCGCGGTGCCGATCGCACACGTCGCGCGCGAACGTCAGCGGGTCGCGCGATGCCGGAGAAGTCGAAGGCGTCGACCAGGAGGAAGTCGTTGCCGAACGCGTGCGCCTTGATGAGCTTCATTTGCGGCAGAACGCGAGCAGGTGCCAGCCGAACCGGCGCACGAGCGACCGCGGCAGCGCGTTGAACGTCCCGACGAAGAAGCGTGTTGAACATCATGCCCTTCCAGCCGCCGTGCAGCCGCGACTTCACCGGAAAGCGCTCCTCGACGATCCGCGACTTCGCGGAAGCCCTTCAGCAGCGCGCGGAACTCCGCCGGCGCTGTACTTGCCGAGCACCGGCGCGTCCTCGTGCTCGAGCGGCACCTTCATCAGCTTCGACAGCGCGTTCAGCCACGAGACGCGGTTGTAGACCTGGAAGATCGGCCAGCTGCCCGGGCTTGAGCACGCGGCGGCACTCGTCCACGAGCGCCTGATCGTCGGCCGTGTACTGCACGACGCCGTGCGCGTAGACGAGATCGAACGTGTTGTCGGCAAACGGCAGGTGCTCGCCGTCCGCCTCGCGAAGATCGGCCTCGAGCCCCTGCTGCGCGAAATTCTGCCGCGCGAGCGCGATCGCAGACGACGACAGATCGACGCCGGTGACGATCGCGCCGCCCTTGGCGAACCGGACGAGATCGGTGCCGGCGCCGCAGCCGACCTCGAGCACGCGCTTGCCCGCGGTAGCCGTCGAAGTCGACGAGCCGCAGCAGATGATGCAGCTTTTCGAAGTGATACTGATCGAGATCGGCGAAAAGAACCCCGGCGAGCCGACCGGGTGGGACGTGATCTCGAGGTCGTGAATGTGCTGGTTCCAGTAGTTGCGGACGTCAGCCGTGGTGGCGCGCGCGGGTTGGGACACGGGCCACTACTATAGAATAAAGCGCACCGCATGCGTTCACGCGATCTCACGCGCCTCGCGGCGACCACGTACGACGTGCTGGTCATCGGCGGCGGCATCCACGGGCTGACGATCGCCTACGAGGCCGCGAGCCGCGGCCTCCGCACCGCGCTCGTCGAGGCTGGCGACTTCGGCAGCGGCACTTCGTTCAACCATCAGAAGACCGTGCACGGCGGCCTGCGCTCGCTGCAGTCCGCGAGCCTGCGCCGCGCGCGCGAGAGCATCCTCGAACGCCGCGCGCTCGCGCGCATCGCGCCGTGGTTTCTGCGGCCGCTCCCGTTCATCGTCGGCACCTATCGCTCGGTCGACGCGCGGCCGGCTGGCGTTCGGGGCGGCGTTCAGGCTCGACCGGTGGCTGGGGCGCGACGCAACGAGGGCGTCGAACCCGAACTGCACCTGCCGGCCGCGCGGCTCGTCTCGAAGGCCGCGACGCTGCGGCTCTTTCCCGGGCGTCCGGCCCGAGAAGCTGACCGGCGCCGCGCAGTGGTACGACTACCAGATGGTCGAAGCCGATCGGCTGACGCTGGCGTTCGCCGCGCGCCGCCGATCGCGCCGGCGCCGACCTCGCGAACTACGTCGAGGCGGTCGCACCGCTGCGCGACGGGCGATCGCGATCTCCGGCATGACGGTGCGCGACGCTTCTCGGACGAGGCGCTCTCGATCAACGCGCGCCTCGCGGTCTAACGCCGCCGGCAGCGCGGCCGGCGACGTCATGCGCGCGTTCGGCGTCTCGCGCGGCCTGCCGCTGCTCAAGGCGATGAACCTCGTGACGTCGAAGCCCGCGAGCGACATCGCGCTCGCCGCGCCGACCTGCCGGCGGACAGATGCTGACGCTCGTCCCGTGGCGCGGACGTGCGATCGTCGGCACCGGCCAGTCGGAGACGCTCGTCGCAGCCCGACGCGACGGCCGTCACGGCAGCCGAGGTCGACGCGTTCATCGCCGCAGGCCAACGAGGCCTTCCCGGCGCTGCGCTTGACCCGCGACGATGTCACGCTCGTCCACCGCGGCATCGTCCCGGCGGTCGAGAACGACGCGAACGGCGCGCCTACTCTTCTCGTCGACCCGATCGTCTACGATCACGCCGCCGACGGCGCCGCCGGCGCGATGACTGTCGTCGGCGTGAAGTACACGACCGCGCGCCGCGTGGCGCAGCAGCGTCGATCGAGCGTGTCGCGAAGCGCTCGGCAAGCGCCTGCCGGCCGTCGCGAACCGCGACGACCGTCCTGCCCGGCGCCGGCATCGCCGATCACGAGGCGCTGGCGATCGAAACCGCGCGCGCGTGCCACCTCGAGCTGCCGCTCGCCGACGATCCGCCACCTGATCGCGCTCTACGCCGAACGCGCTGCCGACATCGTCCGGCTGATGCACGAGCGGCCCGACCTGCGGGAGCCGGTCGCCGCCGACGGCCGACGACCTTCGGCGCCGAGGTCGTCCACGTCATCCGGCACGAGATGGCGATGCGCCTGTCCGACATCGTCATTCGCCGGACGGGCCTCGGCGCGGCCAGGACCGCCCGACGACGAGGCGCTGCGCGGCTGCGCCGAGATCGCCGGCCACGAGCTCGGATGGGACGCGACCCGCAGGAGGACGAGATTGCGGCCGTGAAGGCGTTCTATGCGCTCGCGGCCGTCATCACCGCACCGTGATTTGCGCGAACAGCGGCGGAGCACGGAGGCACGGGTTCACACCGAAGGACCGAAGACGACGGAGACGACGAAGGGCTGTCGCGCGCGCTTCGCGCGGCTGGAAGGAGCGGTCACGAAACACGAGCACGCGACATTCTGGCGTGTTCGTGTCGCGACGACCTCCTCAACGCCGGCCAACGGCCGCGTGCGACCAGCGCAGCACCGCTGCCATGTGTCCGGCTTTCTTCTCCGTGCGTCTCCGTTCGCTTCGTTCCTCCGTGTTGAACCCGTTGCCTCCGTCTCCTCCGGTTTCACTCGACCTACGGCAGCGTGAAGCCCCTGAAGACGTAGGTGACGCCGCCGGTGAACCCGAAGCTCGGATCGCGTGACGTCAAGCCGAAGATCAAACCGCCGTCGAACCGCACGGCAGCGTGCGTGAACCGCGTGCCGACGCGCATCGTCGAGCGGGTCTCCGTTCCCGGCGGGACGCGCGCGTCGCGGGTATTGAATCGGCCGTTGATCTCGCCGACCACCTCGAACCCCTGCGCCAGAGCGCGCGCGACCGACAGCCCGTAAAGCATGCACGTCGTTCTGCCGATCGCCCTCGATCGGGTCGGACGAGGATGCCGAGGCCGAAGTTGCCGACGAACGCGCACCGAGCTGGCGGTCTTGCCGATGAGGCCGACGACGAAGAAATCCATCGTGTCGAGCCCGAGGCCGCTCTCGTTGCTGGCGATCGGCAGCTTCGTCGCGAGCCGGATGCCGAACGACGGGCGGCCCGGCCCCTCTGACACGACCCGGATCTTGGTCGCGACGACGAGGTCCTCGACGTCAGTCGTGTTGTCGCCGGTGAGCTCGAGCTTGTCCGACAGCGGCGCGGGCTCGATCTGACGTGATGTTCAGGCGATTGTAGAAGCCGCCGTCGATCTGCAGCTCGAGGATCGAGCTGAAGCCAAAGCTGACGCCGAGCGTCGGCAGCCGCAGCAGATTCCCGGTCAGGCCCGACGCCGGATAGACGACCTCGTGCTGCGAGTCGAAGCCGCCCTCGATGAGGATGTTCCCCGCGCCCGATCGTCTCGGGATCCTCGGTGACGAGCGGCCGCTGCTGCGCGGCATGGCTGGCGCACAGAGTCCCGAGTACGAGCAGCAGGCGCGAACGCGTGTTTCATCATCTGCGCCTCGGGAACGCCGCGGGGACGTCAGCGCCTGAGCAACCGCAGCGGGACGGCGCCGTCGTCTCCGCGCCCGGTCGCGACGGTGCGCCTGCTCCGGCACCGGGTGCAGCCGGCGATCGAGCAGATGGCGGGTGCCGACGTTGGCGAGCGCGCGAATCATCGAGTTCTTGATATCGGGATGCTCGACCTCGAGCTCCGCGATGAGCCGCTTGATGCGCTGACGCTGCAGGCTCGAGGTCGCCGCACGCCGGGCAGCAGCAGCCGATGATCGGCAGCGCCGACGCCTTGGCGTAGTTGCGCGCCTCGGCCTCGGTGACGCCGACGAGCGGCCGGATGACGACGTGCTCGCCGTTGTCGGAGACGAGCCGCGCCGGCATCGCCTTGAGCGCGCCGGCGAAGAACAGATTGAGCAGCAGCGTCTCGATGAAGTCGTCGAGGTGATGGCCGAGCGCGATCTTCGTCGCCCCGACCTCGGTCGCCAGCCGGTAGAGCACGCCGCGCCGAAGCCGCGCGCACAGCGAACACGGCGTCGCATTGTCGGCGAGCAGATCCTCGATCGTTCTCGCCGATCTCCGTGTGGACGATGCGGTACTCCCAGCCGCGCTCCTCGCAGGTCTTCGAGATGAGGTCGTGGCGATAGCCGTCGTAGCCGGAATCGACGGTGACGCCGATGAGCGAGAACGCGATCGGCGCGCGCTGCCGCAGCACGTCGCAGAATCTGCATCAGCGCCCAGCTGTCCTTGCCGCCGGACAGGCCGACCATGACGCGATCGCCGTCCTCGATCAGGCTTGTAGTCGATGATCGCCTTGGTGACCTTCTTGGCGATTCGGGCTTCGAGCGGCGTGGCGTAGGACATGGGATTCGGCTCAGGGCTCAGTGCGGCTCACGACTCATCGGCTCAGGCAAGAGTCTGAGCTCCAGCCGTCGAGGAGGATCTGAAGCTGCCTGAGCCTAGCCTGAGCTCTGAGCCCTGACTAGTCTATCGCGGTCAGCGCTGCGACGGCGTCGGCCCACTTCAGCCGCGCGGCCGCTTTCAGCGCCGCGGCGCCCATCGTTTCGGCGAGCGCGGCGATCGTTCATCACGCGCGCGAGCGCAGTGCGCCAGCGCCTCGGGCGTCGGATCGCAGACAAAGCCGTTCACGCCGTCCTCGACGAGCTCGGCCGGCCCGCCGCTGTCGCGGCACGTCACGACCGCCTTGCGCGGACGCGAAGGCCTCGGCGGTCACGAACCCGTAGTCCTCCTCGAGCGGCGGAAAGCAGACGGCGCGGCATCGCGCCAGATGGTCGACGAGCTCGCGCGTCGGTCAGGACGCCGGTGAACGTCACGCGGTCCGGAGACGCCGAGCGCTGCGACGAGCGCGACCAGGCGTGCGTGCTCCTCGCCGTCGCCGGCAATGACGGCGCGCATCCCCGCGGCTGCCGGCGCTGCGAGCGCCCGCACCAGCAGGTCGGCCCGCTTGAGCGGCGTCAGCCGCGACACCATGAAGATGTAGTCGCCGTACTCGTCGCAGCGATACGGCGCGCTGCGGCGCGCGGCGGATAGAGCACCGTCGACCGCAGCTCCGGCCACATCGCCAGCCGGTTCTGCATCGTGCGCGACTGCACGAAGAGCCGGGTGACGTTCCGCGTCAGCAGATAGCGATCGGCGGCGTGGATCAGGCGGCGGCGGACGCTCTCCTTGACGCGCCCCTGCGGGCTCAGCCGGCCGACTGAAGCGCGGTCCCACAGATCGTAGTACTCGCGCATCGTGTGATTCAGCCAGCAGACGTGACGCGGGTGGCGTACGGCGTAACTCGGATACCGCAGGCTGATCACCTGGTCGATCGGCGCGCCCGCCGCTCGAGCCGACGTCGGTGAGCCAGGTCGCGAGGTAGGCCGACGCCTGGCGTCCGAAGCGGTTCTGCGGCGTGACGACGACCTCGGCGTCGTGCCCGGCCTCGCGCAGCGCCTGCACGAGCGACCGCGCGATCACCATGTGCCCGCCCTCGACCATCGGCGGGCTCGAGGTGACGACGGCGATCCGGCTCATCCGCGCAGGGCTCCTGACGTCATCACTGGATCAGCATCGGATTGACCCGCACGCCGAGAAAGCGCGTGTCCGGTGACCCGGCCTCGTAGAAGATCGGCACGAAGCCGCGGCTGCTCGAGACCGACGCGGTCCAGACCGGCCACGTGCCCTGATACGAGAAGCCCGGATCGAGATTGAAAAATACGCGCTGCTGCTCGCCGGCCTTGAGCGCGACGCGTCTGGCTCCGCCTCCCGACCGATCGCGACCACGTCGGTGGCGACCGGGCCCGCGGTCAGCGTGAGCACGGCCCGCGACATCTGCCGGTCGGTCTTGATCAGGAACTCCGCCCGCGACTCGCCCTTTCACCCAGAAGGTCTTGTCCCCTTCGGGCGGATACGCGTTGTCGTCGAAGAAGTAGATCTGGAAGCCCGGGATCATTGCCGCCCGGATGATCGCCGAACCAGATGCGCACACGCGAGGCGTCCGTGTTGATCGGCCAGTCGTAGACGAGCGTCAGCTCGACGGGCAGCCAGCGCAGCGGGCCCGCCTTCGCATAGCTGCCGGGATGAAACGACGCGAAGAACGGATTGAGCACCAGCGGCGCGGTAAAGAGCGCGCCGACGATCCAGGGGACGAACGCCACCGAGAGCCGCGACACCACGCGGCATCAGGAACAGGAGCAGGCCGTACGCGCTCATGAAATAGCGGTTGCCGACCGAGCCGCCGCCGCCATTCCACGTGTACGGCGTCGCGACGATGAAGACCAGGATCTGCGCGAGTCGCGGCGCCATGACGAAGTACTGCCAGGCCGGCCGCCGCCGCGAAGCCCACCGACGAAGCCGAGCGAGGGCGAAGAGCGCCGGGAAGAAATACGCGCAGCAGGCCCGAATAGCGGCCGACGAAGAAGTAGCCGAGGTTGTGCGGCAGGTTCGTCGCGAAGACGCGCCGGTCGAAGATGATCTCGGTCAGCGCCTCGTTGCGCTCTTTCGTGACGCCAACGGCGAAGGTCGATCCTGGCGTCTGCAGGGGATACTCGTCGTAGAACGCGCTGCGATCCTCGCCGCCCTGATAGTTCCACTCGCCGGAGATCGCCATGTTGATCGCGAAGAGTCCGATCGCGACGACGGCGAAGGCGATCGTGCTGACGATCGCCTGGCGCCACGCCGGCGCCACAGCTGCCACGCCAGGAACGGCGGGAAGAGCAACGCGTTCGTCACCTTCGAGAACGTCACGATGCCGAGAAGCACCGACGCGGCCACATCGCTCGCGCTGCCCGAACAGCCAGCGCATGCCCGCGCGGCGATCTGCGCGCGCGTCGCGACCTCCTTGTACAGCCAGCAGAAGTACGCGAGGAGCCCGAACGAGAAGTTGAAGAGCTCGGGCGTAATCCAGACGAAGTACACCGGGCACGACCGATCCCATCAGGAAGGCACCCGCCAGAGTGGCGGCAATCGACGCACGCATCCGCGCGTGCAGAAAGACGTAGCCGCACCACGCGACGAGCGCGAGCAGCAGCGCGTGGAACACCAGGAAGCCGTTGGTGCCGAACACGCGAACGAACGGCGCCGCGAACGCCGCGTAGATGAACGACTTGCCGTAGTAGTAGCGGGACGGGATCGGGATCGGGGACGCTCGTCGTCCAGAAGAACGGCGGCCGGCGCATGAACCCCCAGTCGATGATGTCGCGGCCCTTCTTGAGGAACACGCCCGACGGGCCCGCTCGGGAACTCGCGCCACACGCGCACCAGATCCTCGCGGCGATAGGTGAGGTCGCCGTCGAGCGCGAGGCTGTACCCCATCATGTAGTAGGTGGCCTCGTCGCTCTGGATGCCGAGCGCCGCGCGGGGGAAATCGACGGAGAGCGCCAGGCCCGCCGTAGACAGACAGCAGCACAGGGCGAGCACCGCGCCCGGCCGGAAGTATGCGGCTGGAACCGATGGCACGCCGGTCGTCGAAGGAGCGAGGCTCGCCGCCGGCTCGGGCATCATGCCGGTGCTCGCGTATCGAGGAACGACAGGTCCGCGTGGACACGCCTTTGCGGTGCGTCTCGCGCGAGACGCGGTGCAGCAGGTCGTAGAGCCGTTCCATCTTGCGCACGAACGCCGAGATGTCGTACTGCCGGCCGCTGACGCGGGCCGCGGCGCCGAGGCGCGCCCGCGTCGCCGGCTCGTCCATCGTGCGGATGATCGCGCGCGCCAGCGCGTCGGCATCGCGCTTCGGCACGATGAGCGCGTCGTGGTCGTCGGTCAGCACGTCGACCAGGCCGTCGGCGTCGGTCGCGACGATCGGCTTCCCCATCGCCAGCGCCTCGAACACGGTCAGCGGCGTGCCCTCCCAGAGCGACGGAAAGACGCTGACGTCGAACGCCGAGACGACGCGCGCGACGTCGCGGGCGAAACCGGCGAAGACGAACCGATCGCCGAGGCCGAGCGCGCGCGCCTGCTGCTCGAGCGGCTCGCGCAGCGGCCCTTCGCCGACGACGAAGAACTTCGCGTGCGGCCGTTCGTTGAGGACGAGCCGGGCCGCCTCGACCAGGTACGTGTTGCCCTTCGACTCGTGCAGCCGCGTCACCGTGCCCGCGGCGAACTCGTCGGGCGCAATGCCCAGCTCCGCGCGCGCGGCGGCGATCTCCTCGGCGCTCCGCGGCCGGCTGAACTCCTCGAGCGGCACGCCGAGATACACGACCTTCACCTTCTCGGCCGGAATCTTGCGCGCCTTGATCACGAACTCCGCCGTGCTCTCCGAGACCGCGATCGCGATGTCGGTCAGCGGCTCGAGACACGTGTCGGCGACTTTCTGGAACCACGGCGTGTCGGTCAGGTTCGCGTGCTCGTGCAGAATCGTCGGAATCCGGCGCATCCCGCCGGCCACACGGCCGAACGTCGTCGCGCCGTACCCGTGCAGGTGCAGGATGTCGATCTGCTTGCGATCGATGACCTTCAGCAGCGCCGGCAGCGTCGCCGGATCGAACTTCGACTTGTGCAGGTAGGTGATGTCGACGCCGAACGACTCGAGCGTTTCTTCCGAGAGATCCTTCTTGCGCAGGCTGACCAGCGACACGTTGTAGCGATCGCGGTCGAAGCGGGGAATCATCCACGCGAACAGCCGCTTCACGCCGTGCATGCGCGATCCTTCCCAGCCGAGGTGATCGCACACCTGCAGGACATTGAGTCGTCGCGGCGTCACCGGCCACGCCACCTCGTCGCGTGTGCCGACGACACGCGCCGGGACGCCGACGGCGATTGCCCGCGCCGGCACCGCTTCGCGGACGACAGCGCCCGCGCCGACGACGGCGCCGTCGCCGATCGTCACGCCGTCGAGAATCTTGGCGCCGGCACCGAGCCACGCGCCGGCGCCGACCGACACGCCGGCGGATCGGCGGCCCTGCGCGAGCACCGGCAGCGACGGATCGGCAGCGTCGTGATCGCCGCCGATGACGTAGCAATAGGCGGCGATCAACGTGTCGTTCCCGACGACGACCCGGCTCGCCGAAAACAGCTCGCAGTTGAAGCCGATATTCGCGCCGTCCTCGATCTCGATGTCGCCGTTCTTGCACGAGAGGATGGTGTTCCGCCCGACGAACACGCCGCTGCCGATCGCGATCCCGTGATTCCTCTCCCCTTTCGCGTCGAGCAGGCAGTTGTCGTCGACGACGACGTTGTCGCCGATGCGGATCTTGTGCGGATGGCGCAGCACGACGTTCTGGCCGAAGACGACGTTCCGGCCGCACGATCCGAGGAGCGCCGGGTAGAGCAGCTTGCGCAAGACCAGGCCGAGCGCGCCGGGGACGTGCTGCGAGCACATCACGACGGCCTCGTGCTTCAGCAGCGCGCCGAGACCCGGTCGTCCGACGACCAGGCGCGCGTACCTGTCGCGGGCCGACGATCCGCGATCGAACAGCTGATCCTGCGCCCGGGGAATCTCGGCCATTCAGTGTCCCACGACAAGGCTTCTCATGACGACGGTCGACGACTTATCACGAGGATCGCGAAGACCACGAAGATCACGAAGAAACACTTTCACCAGTGAATCCTTCGCGATCCTCGTGAGCTTCCGAATCTTCGTGATGGTTTCGTGACAGTGTTTACACGTGTCCGGTGACTAAATCCAACCCTCGCGTCTGTACCACTCCAGCGTGCGCCGGATGCCGTCGGTCAGTCCCACGGCCGGCGCAAATCCCAGCTCCTGTCGCGCCCGCGAAATGTCGAACGCGCGGCTCTTGGTGAAGAAATCGACGCGGCGGCGGTAGAGCGGCGGCGAGATTTTGAACGGCGCGCAGACGCCCTCGCAGATCGCACCGGCCAGCCAGAACGGCCACACCGGCAGGTGCCACGCGATCGGCTGCACGCCGGCCACCTCCGCAATCCGCGCCACGAGCTCCTCGAGCGTCGTGACCTCGCCTCCGGCCAGAATATACGTCCGGCCCGCGGCGGCCGGCACTTCACCGCAGAGCCGGAAGCCCTCGACCAGATCGTCGATGTAGGTGAGGTGATAGTAGATCCGGCCCGAGCCGAGAATCACGAATCGTCGCCGCGCCACGCCGCGGAACAGTTTGAGCAGCCGGCGATCGCCGGGCCCGTAGATCCCCGTGGGCCGCGCGATGACCACTTCGACGCCGGTCTCCACCGACGCCTTTCGCGCCACTTGTTCGCCCTCGAGCTTTGACCATTGATAGACGTCGCCTGGCCTGAACGGCGCATCCTCGTTGGCGGGCGGGCGCTCGACGTCGCCGTGCACGCCGACGGTGCTGCAGTGGACGACCCGGCGCACGCCGTTCCGCGCCGCCGCGGCGACCAGCGTCCCGACCGCGCCGGCGTTGATCGCGCGATAGGTCTCCTCGGCCAGGCCGGCCTCGCGGTACAGCGCCGCGATGTTGTAGACGACGTCGACATCACGTGTCGCCCGGTCGAGCGACGCGCGGTCTCCCAGGTCGCCCGCGACGAGCGTCACGCCGCTCTCGCCGAGCGCCCGCGCGCGTGCCTCGTTCGTGGATACGGCGCCGGAGCGCCTGGGCGGACGAGCGCGCGCACGTGTCGCCGCGGCGCACCAGCGCGCGCGCCAGGTGGCCCCCCGTGAACCCGGTGGCGCCCGTGACTAGGACGCGCAACGCTCCGCCACGAGGGTCACCGGCGAGCCGACGAGGCTCCGCAGCCCGAGCCGGGCGAGGACGCCCTCTATCCGCTCAGTGGCTGCCACCGATCCCAGACGCTTGTGCAGCGCGATCGGAAGGACGAACTGCCGGTGTCGCTCGACGACGCGAAACCCGCAGCCGTCGAGCACGTCGGCGACCGAGCGGTCGGTGAAGACGCGATAGGCCTCGACGCGCGCGCCTGCCGCCTGCGCGGCCTGTCGCGCCGCGGCCTGGATGGCGGCCGCGCTGACGAGCGCCGGGTAGTCGAACACGACGCGCTCGCTCGCGACGCGGCACAGCTCGGCGAGCGACTCGCGCCAGCCGGGCGTGTGCATCAGGACGCGGAGACACACCACCGCGTCGAACGATCGATCGCCATAGGCCAGCCGGTGCGCGTCACCGCACTCGAAGGTCACGGTCGCGCGCGCATCCGCCGCGCGCCGACGGGCGACGGCGAGCATCTCCTCCGAGGCGTCCACGCCAGTGACCACTGCTCCCTTGAGCGCGAGCGCAATCGCGGCACGGCCGGTGCCGGTGCCAACATCGAGAATGCGCCGGTTCGTCAACGGCGACAGGAAAGCCGTGATGACACGCTCCTGCGACTCTCCGACAAAGCGGCCGATCGGACCGCCGAACCGGAGGGCGTCGAATCCCTCGGCCATCGCCGAATCGGCATAGACCGCGTAGCTGTAGTGGTCGCGGTCGGTTGGCTTCGCGCGGGCGCGTCGTCACACCACGTCCCCCGCCACCTGGGCGGTCCGACCACCAGCCAGAAGGCCGCAGGCCTGGCGGGTACGATTCAGATAGGCCTCGTAGCTGTATTTCGTCTCGGCCAGCCGCCGCGCCCGCTCGCCAACCTCGTGTGCTCTGGCAGGATCGGTCAACGCCGCCAGGATCCCCGCAGCAAAGCCCTCCGGCGTCGCCACGGTCAGGAACGACACCTCGTCGTCGAGCACCTGCGTATGCGTGAGGAGCCTGGTGGCCACGATGGGACGCCCCGACCGCAGGTACTGATAAATCTTGAGCGGCGTGTTCGTGCCGTGGCTGCGCGGAGAGACGAGCACGTCGGCGGCGTCGAGGTACTCGGGGATCTCCTCAGCCGGCCGCTGGCCCGCGAACACGACGCCGTCCCCCACGCCTTGCGCACGCGCCTGCGCGCGTGCCTGTTCGATCTGCTCCGGACGGCCGCCGGCGAGGACGAATCGCACGTCCGGCGCGTCGCGGCGACGACTATGGGAGCCGCGGCAAACAGCAGGTCGAGCCCCTGATAGGCCTCGAACGTCCCGGTGTAAAGAACGACCGGAGTGTCTGCTGCGAGCCCGAGCGCGGACCGGACCAGCGCGCCCGAGCCTTCGCGCGGCGTGTCGCCGGACCCCGGGGCGTTCTCAATCAGCACGGTCGGAACGTCGCGGTCGATCCCGCGCACGGTCTCCTCGAGCTGCGGGCAGATCACGATCACGACCTTCGAGCGGCGGATGACGCAGCCGCTCCATCCACGAAAACGCCCTCGTCAGGAGGCGCGACTTCGAGAAGGCAAAGTTGTCGAGCTGCTGGGGCAGGCTCGAGTGCATGTCGTAGAGGTGAGGAATCCCCAGCAGCCCCGCGAGGAATATGCCGACGAAGCTGCCTTCCTCGTGCGAGTGCACCGCATCGTACCTCTCGCTCGCCGCCCTCCGGATTGTTGTCAGCGCGATGGCGAGATCCAGGAACACCTTCGCCCAGGACGGTCCGATCCGGACGTCGTGCACGAACGGCGGCCTCAGACACCTGAACAGTCGCAGCCCCGGAAGCGCGACGTCCTTGCCGAACGGATAGGTCACGAGGTCGACGGTGTGCCCCAGCTCGAGCAAGGCGCGAATACGATGGTATTCGCTGAAGGGCGTTCCCCGGGGCTCGAAGAACGGCTCGGGAGCGATCATGAGGATTTTCATGAATGGCGAACTGACGAATTGTACGAGACTTGGTTTCGATAGGTCAACGTAAGTCTCGTAATTTGCGCGAGTTAAGGTATGCTGATGACGTGACTCCACGGACCCGGCGCCTGCTGCTGAGCGGCCTCAAGGCAGGCGTCAGCCTGGCGCTGCTGGCCTTCCTTTTCTCGCGAGTCGAAGCGGCCCGGCTGTGGCACCTCGCGCGATCGGCATCGATCCCCTGGCTGGCGGCGGCGCTCGGCCTCTACTACCTGATGATCGCCGTCAGCGCCTGGCGGTGGGGCGTGCTGCTCGAAGCCCAGGGCCTCCGCTTCCCGTTCCGCCGCCTGACCTCGTCGTTCTTCGTCGCGACGTTTTTCAACAACTTCCTGCCGAGCAACATCGGCGGCGACGTCATCCGCATCGCCGACACCGCGCCTGCAGCGGGATCCCGGACGCGGGCCGCAACGGTGGTTCTCATCGATCGCGGGATGGGTCTGCTTGGCCTTGTCCTCATCGCCGCGGTCGGCGCGACGCTGACCGTTCGTTTCCATCTCATCAATTCCCGTCCGATCGACCTGGGACCGGTCAGCCCTGGCCTTCTGTGGCTGGGCTTCGGCGTGGCATCGGTGCTGGCAGCGCCGGCGCTCTTCACGCCCGAAGCCTTCACCCGGCTGCTGCAGCCGCTCAGGGTGCTCCATGCCGAGTGGATCGACCTGCGCCTTGCGCGGCTCACCGATTCGCTGTCGCGTTTTCGCGAGACACCCGCGGCCCTCGCCACGTGCTTCGCCGGCGCGATCGTCGTGCAGGCCGTCCTCGTCGCGTTCTATCTCGCGGTTGCCCGAAGCATGCGCATCCCGGTGGGCTTCGCCGAGCTGGCACTCGTCGTCCCCATCTCGTTCATCGTGCAGATGCTGCCCGTCTCGATGAACGGCTTCGGCGTCCGCGAGGCGACCTTCGCGTTCTATTTCAGTCGGTTCGGACTCCCTCTCGAATCGGGCCTGCTCGTCTCGTTCGTCGGCGCCGCGGTCATCATGCTCTTTTCATTGTCTGGCGGGGCCGTGTATCTGGCGCGGCTGCGCGCCGGGGCGGGGCTGCCGCCGGGTGAGGGTGTCAGCGCCCAATTCCCTTGACGATCCGCGCGCGCGGGTCGTATCCTTGAAGCGTTCCCGGTTTCCCAGCACCCTGCCACAGGCCCAAGCGCCGACGTCAACGGCGCCGAAAGCCTAAAGACCGCCTACGCTTCGACCGATAGCGAAATGGCGCGAGCTTTACGCGCCGTAGCGTCTTTTTTGTCAGACACTCGCCGCGTGCTCGGGGCGGCAGGAAACGGGAAATCGACCATGGTACCCCTCCGCACGACACGCACTGCTGCGTCGGCCATCCTCGTCCTCGCTGGAGTCGCCGGATGCGGCGTCGAAAAGAGCGAGAACCCGCTCAGCCCCTCAGTGGCGGGGCCGATTGCGGGCGTCGAAATCAGCGCGCCGCGAGCCGTCGAGCCGGCGCACGGTTCCAAGCTGAAAGCATCCCAGCAGCCAATTCGCCTGATGGTCGAAAATGCCAATACGAACGGCGTACGCCCGCTGTCGTACACCTTCGAAGTCTCGAGCGACAGTGCGTTCCAGGCCCAGGTATACGCGCGCAGCAAGGTGACGCCCGGGAGCGGAACGACCGCCATCATGCTCGAGCCGCTCGTCATCGGAAAGGGTTACTACTGGCGCGCCCGAGCCGAGGATGGCGCGAATATCGGTCCCTACGTCACCGCCTCCTTCGAGGTGCTGCCACAACCCGAGCTCGGTGCCCCCGGACCGATCTCCCCGATTAACAACGAGCGCGTCAGCTCGTTGCGGCCGACGCTGGTCATCGGCGCACCGAGCCGCAACGCGGCGGTGGGGGCCCTCACCTACGACCTCCAGATCGCACTCGACGTCGCGATCGGGCAGGTCGTCTCCATCGGCAGATTCCCGGAAGCCGGCGGGCAGTCGACGTTCACCCCGACTATTGACCTGGCGCCGAGCCGCCAGTACTTCTGGCGCGTCCGCGCGGGCGACGGCGAGTCGACGAGCGCGTGGTCGGCCACGCAGACGTTCCAGACACCGGCCTCGCCTGCGCCGGCGCCCACACCGACCCCCACACCCACACCACACCCACGCCGACGCCCGGCCGGCGGATCGTGCGCCTCGAGCAACGGCCCGGCCATCGTGGCCTGCATCAGCGCAAAGTATCCGGACAAGCGCGCACCAGTCGGATCCCTCGGACAGCGGCAGGCGAACATGGAGTTCCTGCGCGATCGGATCATCGAGGCCGGCAAGTGCGGCGGACTGAATCTCGGACGGAACCTGAAGCGCGGCGGGCCCGAGATCAGCATCGACTTCCTGGCCTGGCGGCGATCCGACGGTGACATGGGGATCGACTTCGGATTCGACTACGACAACATCGGCACCACGCTGCAGTTGCAGTGGCTCGAAGCGGGGCTTGGCGCGACGTTCCAGGCGTATCCGTCCGTTAGCTGCCAGTAATTGGATTCGTGACGGTCAAGCGCACGGCCGAACGGCTACCGCGAGCGGCGAAGGTCACGCACGACGGTGTCCGGTGGGACGCCCGGCACCGTCACGATCTCGTAGCGTTCGAGAAAGGTCGTCGCGTCGGGCCGCACGCGCGCGAGGTTGGACCACTGGGTGGTGACGAAGTAGCGGGCGCCCAGCCGTCGCAGGTTCTCGACGACCTCCGGCGAGATGTCGCCGGGGTCGAAGCTCCATCCCTTCAGGTGAGCGAAATACAGCAGGATCGGCGACATGATGCCGTAGTCGTCTACGACGATCGCGAGATCGTTGTCTGCGGTCACGGCATCAATCGACTGCCCGGCCTGCAGCATTTTTTCCGCCATCCCGCGGGGAGCAAAGTACGCCTCGGTCACGCCGCTCGCGTAGAAGCTCGCGACGCCGGCCACCGTCAGCACGAGCGCCGAGATGACGACCGGTCGGAACGCACCGCCCAGTTGAGACCGCAACCAGTCGCCGTCGAAGACCGGCCAGGCAACGGCGCCGAAGTAGATCGCCGCAATCACGACGAACGGCAGCTGGTAGTACTCGTGCACCCGGTGCACCTCGCCGGCGATGAAGAAAAAGACGACGTTCGACACCAGCCAGACCGCGAGCACGAACCGGCCTCGCCCGCGCCAGATTGCCGCGCCGACCAGCGCGCCGACGAAGCCGATCGGCAGCAGGAGCAGGTGGTAGAAGCGCATGAACATGCGCCGGTAGAACTCGGGGTCCGACAGCAAGGTCGACGTGCTCCACTTGGAATAGATCGACGGCCACGGGCCCGCGCTCACATATGCCGGATAGAACTTCGTCGGCGCGCCCAGGATCCCCATCGTCAGTCCCGTGCGCAGGAAGATCTCGTGCGCGTGCCAGTACCACGCGCCAGTGAGCGCCAGCGGAACGACGCCCGACACCCAGACCAGCGGGTCGCGAAAGACGCGCCAGCCTCTGGCCTGCACGAGTGCCGTGACGATCGCCGGGCCGACGAAGACCGCCGGCAGCTTGAGCAGGCAGGCGATCGTCAGGCACACGGCGCCGGCCGCCAGCCACCTCGTCGATCCCGTTCGCGCATATTCGACGAAACCGGTGAGTGCGACGACCATGCACAGCATCATCGGCGTGTCCGGAATCACGATGCGGCCGAAGAAGACGGCCATCGGCGACACGGCCATCAGGAAAGCGGCTGCGCGCGCCGCAGGCACGCGTCCATCGAGCGCGAGCGACAGACGATAGACCGCCCAGATGAGCCCCAGGCTGGTCGCGATGATCACCAGGCGTGCGAGCGTCTCGTGAAGACCGGCGACGCGATAGACGACGGCAATCACCGCCGGCACGAGCGGGAACTCGGCCTCGAGATATCCCTGTCGGCCGCCCCAGTCGACCTGCGGATCGAACGGGATGAACGATCCTTCGTAGAAGTTGCGCGCCATGGCCGCCGTGTCGAGCTGACGCCAGGCATGGGTGTCGAGAAACGCGGCGTCGAGATGGAACAGGCGCAGCGCGGCCCCGAACGTGAGGATCAGCACGAGCGCGAGACGATCGCGATCTCTCATCGGAGCTGTGGAAGCTCTCACTCGAGCTGGGAAGAAAGCCCGCGCGGGGGAGGACTGCCGCCCCTCTCTCGAGGCGACAGTCTCAGCCCGCTCGAGAGCCGGGTGTCAGTGTCCCGTCCCAGTGGCTCGTGGCATGACTGCCGGGCGGGGCATCCCCGTTGGCGGCGTTGCTCCTCGCTCAAATATGCCGAATATTCTCGCTCGTCGCGCCTTGCCATCGGGGCGCCGCGCTCCGGCATTCATGCCACGATCCACTGGGACGGGACACTAGAAGCGGACGCGGCCGCCGAAACCGATCTGGAATCCGCCGAGGGTCAGCCCCTCGTCGGCGCCGACGATGTCGACCGACCCCACCGAGTAGCGCACCAGCAAGCCAGCGCCGTAGCGCGGCGTGATGAGGTAGGTCGCGTCGATCCCGAAGTGAACGCCGACCGTGGTGTGGTCGTCCTTCGTCAGCGCAGCCGAGGTGACCGTCGGACCAGGCTCTGCGACCTGGATCGTGCCGGGCACGTCCTGGCTCACGAGGAAGATCGTCGGGCCGAACTGAAAGCCGACGTCGATCTTGTCGGTGACGGGCATCATCCACGTGCCCGTCAGGTTGATCGCCGTCTGCCGATGCTTCGCGTCGGTCAGGGTCGTCGACACCGCCCTCGGCCGATCGAAGAAGCCCGGGTCGGGAATCTGAGCGTTGACGATGAGGTCGGCACTGCTGCCCACGAACGTGATGCCAATTCCGGCGGCGAGGTTCTTCCACACCTTGTACCCGCCGGAAATATCGAAGAACGCGCCGCCGCCGACGTCCTGGGTCGTGACCTGGCTCGCGCTCTCGCCGTAGATCTCGAACGTGGTGTCTGTCGTGAGCGTGTGCGACGGCGCCTGCACGCCGAAGTTCACGTTCGCGAATCCTTTGTCGGTCCATTGCATCTGCGCGTAGGCGGGGGGCGCCAGCAGGGCGCTCGTCGCGAGGATGGCGGCAGAGGTCATCAACGTTCTCAACGTTCTATTCATTACGTTCCTTGCGCTCCTTGCTCCGGAAGACCGGGCTCAAGCAGACGACCGCTGGTAGTCGTCGATGGAACGGGCGTTCGCGGCGCCCGCGCTCGCTCATGGTAACACGTTGGACCGCGGGCCCATCCGAGCGGACGTCAGGATCGGCATCACGATCGCCATCGCGCCCTCTATCAGGAGCCGTGGCGAGATCACGCGTCAATGTGTTTTCGGTAGGTGTCGTTCGCTTCGGTGTAGTACGATTTTCGTCGCTGAATCGCTCGTCCCCAGCGAGCCCAATCCACGTCAATCGAGGTAGTGAGTAATGCAACACAAGAAGTTTGTGGCGTGCGCGGCTGCGGCTGTCATGGCCGTCGCGCTCGGCTGTTCCAATGATTCTCCGTCGCCGGTGTCACCGACCGGCGCCGCGGCCGGCGGAAACGGCGCCGGACCCGCCGGCGAGACGCTCAAAGCCACGGCGCCCACGCCGCAGTCGCCCATCAACAATCAGCAGCCCGACTCCCTGGTGCTCGTCGCGGGCAAATCGAGTCCGACGTATCCGGTCGGCACGGCCCCGACCTATACCTATGAGTTCGAGATTCGGAACAGCGCCGGCACGGCCACGCTCTGTCCTCGACACGTCGTGCCGGGCGGCAGCGGCTCGTCCGTGTCGGGCTCGCCGACCTGCACGCTCGAGTTCGATGCAACCGTACACCTGGCGCGTCCGCGCGGGTTTTGCTGGCGCCTTCGGGCCGTGGTCGGCGAATGCGACGTTCCGCGCTCCAGCCGGCGGCTACATCCGCGGCAACGAGATCATGGACCCGCTGACCAACGGCAGGACGGCGGGCTCGATCTCCGGCCCGACGCAGTTCATTCCAGGACACGGGCATCCAGATGCTCGATCACTCGAGCTTCGTGACCTACGCGCTGCAGGAGACCCTCCAGGAAGGCGAGATCTCGATGATGATCCTCAACGGCGACGAGGGGAATCCTGGTGACAAGAGCAAGGTCTTCAGCATGCAGGAAGGCCCGGACATCAACGACATCACGACCGACGACTACCGGGTGACGATCGAGTTGCGAGGCCGTAACTATGGCGCGCCGGGATCGGTCACGTTCCGGATCATCCCTGGCGACGGCGAACCCGAGAGACGCCGAGCGCCAGCAGGTGAACTTCAACAGCAGCATCTGGTACTTCTGGCGCTTCACATGGCGGGGCGGAGTAGCGACACCTCGAAGTGAAGGAGAACGGTCCGAACGGCAGGACCGTGTTCGACCACGCCACCGGAACCGGCGGTCACCCGTACCGCCCGACTCCGCACCTGGTACACCTCGGGTCGCCGATGGGCCGTGCCGGTGCCCTCGACGCCACGATGCCCGGCATCATCATCAAGAACGTCTGGGTGTCCTCGCGTCCGCGACCCGCGTTCCCCGGCGAATAGGCCGCGCCGCTCGACCTCACGGCAGAAGGCGAAAGGGTACAACCCCTTTCCCTTCTGCCTTTTACGTTTCCCTTCTTCTTTGTTTTCACGGCCGCCGCGGGTTAGACTGGTTCGAGTACCCATGGCCACCAACTCATTCCGCCTCCAGTACCTCGCCAAGGCGGCCACCGGTGTGCCCCGCGACCTGGTCAACACGTTCGTCAATTCGAAGCTTCATCCGATCCGCCCGACCGTCCTCATCTACAACTGCACCTGGGTCTGCGACGCCAAGTGCGAGATGTGCAACAACTGGAAGTTCGGCGATCGCAAGTCAGACATGACGCTGGCCGAGCTCGAGCCGGCGATGGCGCATCCGTTCTGGGGCGCGGTCGAGAACCTGAACATCTCGGGCGGTGAGCCGACGACGAGGAACGATCTGCCCGAGATGGTGCAGCTCTTCCACCGCCACCTGCCCCGGCTGCGCAAGATCGGCATCAACACGACCGGGCTGACGCCGGTCCGCGCCATCCGTCTGCTGACGCCGATCGTCGAGTTCTGCGCCGAGCATGGGCTGCTCATCAGCATCCGCGTGTCGCTCGACGGCATCGGCGACATCCACGACCAGGTCCGGCACGTCAAGAACGGCTTCGAGAAGGCCGGCAAGACGATCGAGGCCATGCAGGCGCTCGCGGCCAAGCACGACAACTTCCAGTTCGGCATCGCGGCGACGCTCTTCGCCACCAACATGTCGGACGGCGAGAACATCCTCGCGTGGGCGCGCACGAAGAACCTCGACGTCGTGTTCAACATGCTGCGCTTCACCGACGCGATGCTCCACAACAAGGCGCTCGAGGAGAAGATCGCGTTCCGCGGACGCGAGGAAGAGTTCATGCGCAAGTTCTTCCTCGACCGCGTGCAGGAAGAATCCGTGCTGAGCGGCCAGGCGTTCATGTACCTGCACTACGCCGACATGATCGCGAACGGCTATCACCGGACGATGCCGTGCCCGTTCCAGAGCCAGGGGCTGCTCCTCAACCCCAACGGCGACCTGCACTACTGCGAGAACTCGCAGAAGCTCGGCAACGTCCTCGACGCCTCGGCCGAGTCGCTGTATTTCGGCGCCGAGAACCTGGCGCATCGCGAGCGATCTGAAGACCGACGTCTGCCCCACGTGCCTCAGCCCGTGCCAGGTCAACGTCGGCGCGATGAAGCAGTTCGTGCCCTACGCGAAGTTCCTGAAGCGCGCCTATCAGGTCAAGCGCCACCCGGAGCGGCACCTCGACACCTTGCCTGTCACCAGATAGAGGGCTAGTAACAGAGGGCTTGCGTCCATCCCGCGTCCTTCGCATCGCTGTCGCCGTCGGCCTGACGGCGATCATCATCTGGAACGCAGACCCGCGAACGGTCCTCCGCACGACGGCCGGCGCCGACCTGCGGTGGATTCTGGCGGCCGTGCTCCTGGTGCTGATCGATCGCGCCCTGATGGCGTGGCGCTGGATGGACCTGCTCTGCGCGCTGACGCCCGGATCGCGTCCGCCCTTCGCGACGGTCCTCGCGCACCTTCTTCGTCAGCACGTTCGTGGGCTCCTTCCTCCCCAGCATCGGCGGCGACGCGTATCGCGCCTACAGCCTGTCGCAGCATGACGTCCGGCTCTCCGAATCGGCGGCGTCGGTCCTCATGGACCGCGTGCTCGGCGTCCTCGCAATCGCGTTTGTCGGTGCCGTTGCAGTCATGCTGAGCCCTCGCGCTGGCGTCGGCCTGGCGATCGTGATCCCGCTCGTGTGCGCGGCCCTCGGCTGTGCCGTCGTGGCCGCCGCGGTCTTCAGCGATCGCGCGGCGGCGGTGGCCCAGGCGGTCGCGACCATGCTGCCGTGGCACGCCGCTCGGCGCGCCGGCGTGTCCCTGACCGACGCGATGCGCCGCTACTCGCACCATCACCTCGAGCTCGTCCGGGTGCTGCTGGCGTCAATCGGCGTGCAGGCGATTCGTGTCGTGCAGGCCTATTGCCTGGGACGGGCGATTGGCATCGACGTGCCGCTCGCGACCTATTTCCTTCTCATCCCGATGGTGCTGCTGGTGATGCTCCTGCCGATTACGGTGAGCGGCCTCGGCACGAGTCAGCTCGCGTTTCAGTATTTCTTCGGGCAGGCCGGCGTGCTCCCGCCTCAAGCGGTGGCTCTCTCGATCCTCTTCGTGGCGCTCGGCGTGGTCGGCAACCTGCCCGGCGGCATCCTCTACGTCACCGGAAGCGCCCCACAGGAGAACCGGCCGCAATGAACGATGGACCGGCACTGCGAACGGCGCTCGCGGCGTTGGCCCTGGCCGTTCTGGCTCTGACCTGGACGCTCGCTGGCGGCCCGCTGGGATGGCTGTATCTGGTGGTCTATGTGCTCGCCGTCCTGCCGGGCCTCCCCGTAGGTTTTGCGCTGTTCGGACGCGGGCACGCGGCGGGCTGGATTGGCGGCGCCGCCATCGGCTATGCGGTCACGGCGATTCTGCTCTGGGCCCCGGTCCAGGCGCGACTACCGCCCACCACGACGGGCGTGGCGCTATGGGCGGTCGCCGTCGCCGTTTCCATCGTTTCGCTGCGGCGGGTCGCGCCGCTCGTGACACTGCCGGCGTGGTCGCGTCGCGACTGCCTGGCGCTCGTGCTCGTTCTGTTCATGGTGCCGGCTCTTCTCTGGAAGCCGTTCACGTCCATCGGCAGCACCGATGCGACGGGCAGCCAGCGATACCGCGCGTACTTCACCGCCGACTTCCTCTGGCACGTCGCGCTGACTGCGGAGCTCGAGCGCGCGCAGTCGCCGCCGCGCAATCCGTATCTCGCTCGGCGGCCGCTCAACTACTACTGGGCGTATTTCGTCCTGCCCGCGACCGTGTCGCGCTGGGGCGTGGTGCCATCTGTGCAGACGGCACTGACCATCAACGCCCTGTGCGCGGGCATGCTGTTCGTGTCGTGCATCTTCATCGCGGCCTGGTGCGCCGTGCCACGTGCCGGGCCCGTCGCGATCGCGGTGATGCTGACTGTACTCTGCGCCAGTGCCGAGGGCGCCTACGCACTGTGGGACCTCTGGGCACGTGGGCGGCCGCTGAGCCAAGTCACGGACCTGAACATCGACGCCATCACGTCGTGGTTCTTCCAGTCGCTTACCATCGACAGTCTGCCTCGGTGTCTCTGGTACACGCCACAACATGCGGCTGCCTGCGGGCTTGGCCTCGTAGGCTTGATCGTCGCGGGCGCGACCGAGGTCCGTGCGCGGATCCCGGCCGCCCTCGCGGCGGGCGTCGCGCTGGGCTTATCGGTGATCTTCAGTCCCTTCATTGGCGGCGTGTTCGCGCTCATGTACGGTCTGACTGCCCTCTGCACCTCTGTCGCCTCGCACGGTTGGCGGCCGTTGGCCCTGACCGGCGACATCTTGCGCGCGGGCACGGCGGCCCTGCCGACCCTCGCGGGACTTGGCTGGTGTCTCGCGGCCGGAACCTTCGAGGGCGCCGGAGGCGCCGTGACTCTCGGGCTCTCGCCCCGCGCCGCCGCAGCGCCGGTTCTGCTGCCGCTGCTGGCGATCGGCCCAGTGCTCGTGCCAGCGCTGGTCGGCCTCGCCGTCGGCGCTCGCCGGTGGCCGCTCCAGGCCGCGGTCGTCGGGCTGTGCAGCGGGCTGTTCCTGCTCTATTTCGTCACGCTTACGCTCGAGCCCATCTGGGTGGGCTGGCGCGCGGGACAGGTGATCCTTGTCACGATTCCAGCCTTGATCGCTGCCCTGATTGCTGTCGTGACTGACCGTTTCCGGCTGCCGGCGCCTGCCGCGCTGGTACTGGTCATCGCGGTCGTCGGGCTCCCCACCACGGCAATCGACTGGTGGAACGCTCGAGACGTCAGCAACGATCGGAATGGCCCCGGATTCCGGTGGACGGTTGTCGTACCACCTGACACCTTGGCCGCGGTCCGCTGGATTCGTGAACACACGCCGGCCGACGCCATCGTCCAGATGTCGATCGAGCCACGAGGGCGCGAAACGTGGACGCTCGTGCCGACCCTCGCCGAGCGCCGCATGGCCGCAGGCAAGCCCATCTCGCTACTGCTGATTCCCGAGTATCAGGAACGTTCCGCCCAGGCCGACGCGATGTTCCGGACACTCGACCCGGCACAGGCGTCGCAGCTCGCACGAGCGCTGAGGGTGGACTACATCTACCTGGACCGGGTCGAGCGCGAGTCGTTTGGCAATGCCGCCGCCGCGAAGTTCCTCGACGCGCGATACTTCACGACGGTCTTCAGCGAGGGTTCCGCAACGGTCTTTGCAGTACGGTAGGATTAAGGGTTCGTCTCGACACCAATGCCTTCAGTCACCATCGTGGGCGCCGGCGTAGCCGGCCTCACCATCGGCCACCAACTCGCCCGCCGCGGCTACGCGGTCACCATCATCGAACGCAACCGGGTCGTCGGTGGCCTCGGGCGGACGTTCCACTACGGCGACTTCCACTTCGACGTAGGACCGCACAGGTTCCACACCGAGAACCCTCGCGTCGCCGAGTTCATCCGGAGCATTCTGGGCGAAGAGGCCATCGAGATTCCGCGAAAGAGCGGGGCGCGGATGTTCGGGCGCTTCCACGAGTGGCCACTCCGCCCGAGCATCCTCGCCGCAATGCCAATCAAGCTGATGGTGACCGGCGCGAAGGATCTGATCTTCCGCGAACATCTTCCCGGCGAGTCGTTCGAAGCCGACGTCGTGAACAAGTACGGGCGAACCCTGTACGACATTTTCTTCGAACCCTACACGCGTAAGTTCCTGTTCTATTCCCCGTCGGAACTGCATCGCGACTGGGCCCGTGCGGGCGTGAACCGCGCGGTGATCGACAAGCGGGCCCAGGCGGACTCTCTCTGGAACCTGCTGAAAACGACGATGCTGCCCAAGCCGGTGGAGACGATGTTCCTCTACCCGCCGACGGGCGTGGGACGCTTTTCCGACAAGCTGGCCGAGACGATCCTCGCCGGCGGAGGCCGGATCATCCTCGGCGAGGACGTGACGGGAATTGAAACACGTGGTCGGCGGATAGTCTCGATGACGACCGCGGCCGAGCGCATCGCGTGCGAGAACGTCGTGTGGACCGCACCGCTGACGACGCTCAACGAGTACCTCGGATTCACGGACGTCGACCTCGAATACCTCTCGACCATCTTCTACAACTTCGAGATCGGCAAGCCGCCGCGCCTCGACTATCAGTGGACCTACTTCGGCGGCGACGAGATCTTCTCCCGCGTGACGGCGCCCGAGGCGTTCCTGCCCTCGACGGTGCCGCCCGGCAAGAGCGGACTCTGCGTCGAAGTCACCTGCCGCCAGGGTGACGAGCGGTGGCAGGCGCCCGAGGCGCTGACGCGACAGGATCGTGGCGGACCTGGTGCGCACCGGCATGATCGATTCGGCGGCGAGCATCGAGCGGCTGCACATCGAGAAGGTGCCGTTCACCTACCCGATCTACAAGCTGAACTACATGCAGCAACTGACGCGAAACCTGCGCGAGCTCGGCGCGTACTCGAATCTGCTGCTCGCGGGCCGCTGCGGACGCTTCTGGTACAACAACATGGACCATTCGATCGGCCAGGGTCTCACCATGGCGGACAAGGTCCTCCGCGGCGAGGTCCTGGCCGAGATCGATTCCGCGGACCGCGAGTTCTGGGCGACCGAAGAGGACGGCAACGTTCCGATCAGAGAAGAGGAAATCGCCGAACACCTCGACGACCCGGCTCCGAAGCCTCCGGCCTGAAACTCGGATCCAGCCATCGGTCGGCTGCCCCGCACCGGCCGCCATGAGCAGTCTTCATGTTCACACCGTTCTCCGCATTCGCCCGGCCCTTGTGCGAGTCGGCCTGTCGCTCGGCAGGTCAAGTAGCGATCAACCGTTACGAAATCTCGCGAACGTCCGGATGGCGGTGAACCAGTCGGCCGGGCCAATCTTCTTACCCTCCTCGCGGCTGCGCGGGTGATAGCTGATCGGCACTTCCACGATCCGCAGTCCCCGCGCCAGCAGGCGCGCCGTGATCTCGTGATCGAGCTCGAATCCGGAGGTCTCGAACGTCAGATCCGCCAGGTCTTTTCGTCGAAAGAGCCTGTAGGCCGTGACCGTGTCGGTGAGATACCGTCCGGTGAACAGCAGCGCGACCAGGCTGAGGCTGCGCCCACCAACGTACGCCGCCAGCGATTGATTCCGGTAGCGTCCGCGGCCCAGGTAACGACTTCCGTAGACCACGTCGCCGCGACCCGCCTGGAGCGCCTGGATCATCGGCACGTAGTCGTTCGGGGCGTATTCGAGGTCGGCGTCCTGGATGATCAGGAGGTCGCCAGTGGCGAGTTCGATGCCCGCGCGTACGGCTCCGCCCTTCCCGCCGTTGACGGGCATCCGGTGCACGCGAATCCCGGCCACACCGGACGCGATCTCAACGGTGCGGTCACGCGACCCGTCGTCGACGACGATGATCTCGCTGGTGAGGCCGAGCGGTCGGAGGTCGACGGCCCGGATCCGCTCGAGCAGCGTGCCGATGAACCGCTCTTCGTTAAAGGCGGGAATAACGATGGACAGCACCGCGCTCACAACGAAATCCCTTCGCGGGCGGCGAGGTACGCGTCCACGGCGCGGCGCGCGGCGGCGTTGTGACGCCGACTGGGCCATCGCCCAAACCAACGTCGGACCTCGCCGGTCGAGGCGCCATCGTCGTAACCGTTGATGACCACGGTGCGGCGCACTGCCGTGCTCGAGACAAGTTGGCGCGCCAAGGCGGCTGAGCCGCGGTCTCCCGAAAGCAGCACGACCGGCAGCGGCTCGAGGTCGTGGAACGACCCGGCGCTTGCGAGCGCCACTTCCCGATTATGCGATCAGCGCCGGGCCGCAGTGGTGCACTTTTTCCATTCAAAATCAGCATCGTGTGCGATATAATCGATAGAAATCATGCTGTGCCGATCGGGCAAGCGGGTCTCGACCGATTCGCCGGCCGCACATCCATGGATTCTCCTGTCGACGAGCTCGGACCGCGCCGCGGGCGCCCGCGGAAGTTCCAGGCGCCCTCGCGTGCCATCACGCTGACCCTGCCCGACCACGTCATCGACGCGCTCAGCGCGCTCGATCCCGACCTGAGCCGGGCCGTCGTGCGCCTGACGCAGCCGGAGCTCGCCAAGCGCCCGCATCCGCCGGCCGAGCTCGCCAGGTTCGGCCAGCGCGCCGTGATCGTCGTCAACCCGAGCCGCACGCTCGAACAGAAGACCGGCGTGAGCCTGGTGCCGCTGCCCGACGGACGGGCGCTCATTTCCTTCGAGCGGCCGCGGACGATCGCCGAGCTCGAGCTGATGATTGCCGACGCCATCGACGATCATCGGCTGTCGCGCACCGACCAGGCGATGTTCAAGGCCATCGAAGCAGATTCTGCGCGCGGCGCGCCGGTCGAAGGACGTCACGCTGCAGCAGCGGAGCATCATCGTGCTCGAATCCCGCCGGCGCCCCGGTCACCGAGCCCCCGCCCCGCGCGGCGCGCGCGGTCGACCGCAAAAGTCTCCCCGTAACCCGGTGCTGAACGCCTCGGACCACTCGTTTGCCTGTACTCAATCCGGAGGATCGATCTTGAGAACTTGGAAGTGCATTACATGGATTGCCGTGGGAGCGCTCGCCATCGTGGCGGCGGCGTGCGGTGACGACAAGAGCCCGACGACGCCGACCCCGGCCGCGGTCGACGCTGACCGCGCCCGGGCTCGCGACCGCCGTCCGACAACGCAGCAGACCGACACGCTGCGCCCGACGCTGACCGTGCGGAACGCCACCGCCGACCAGACCGGCACGCGCATCTACGAGTTCCAGATCTCCGACAGCAACAGCTTCGCGTCGACGCGCGTCGAACGTCGCCGGGCTTCGCCGCCACCGTGAGCAAGACCGGCGTCCCCGAGGGCGCCGGCGGCACGACGAGCTTCACGCGTCGAGCAGGACCTGCAGCCGACGACGCTGTTCTACTGGCGCGCGCGCGCCGTGCAGGGCACGTCGACGGGCCCGTGGTCGTCGACGGCGCGCTTCAAGTCGAAGCTCGTCGGATTCAACCGCGCCGGACGAGCTGTACGATCCGCTCATCCACGGCGAGACCGTCGGCGAGCGCGTCGGCTCGACGGACTTCGTCCCAGGCAAGGGCATTCGACTCAATTCGAACACGAGCTACGTCAAGTACCTGCTGCCGCAGACGGTCACGAACGGCGAGTTCTCGATGGAGGTCGAGGGCCTGCGGGCCAACGCGCCGGGCGACAAGGCCAAGGTCTTCGGCATGCAGGAAGGCCAGGACGACTACATCACCAACCGCTACCGCGTCGACATCCAGTATCGCGGCACCGCCGGATTCCCGCCGAACGCGATCACGTTCCGCGTGCTCTACGGCGACGACCCGTGCTGCAAGCTACGAGCCCGACACCGACACCCGCTTCCGTTCGGTCTTCCTGCTCGACCCGTCGACCGTCGTACTACTGGAAGTTCACGTGGGGACGCGAGACCGGCGAGGTCCGGACCGTGCTGACGGAAGGCGGCATCGGCGGCACGAACACGCTCTACAACGTCGGCGTGGCGACGCCGAACGGCCGCTACACGCCGAGCCCGCAGTACGCCTATCTGGGCGCCCCGACCGGTCGGAGCGGCGCCGAGTCGGCGTCGATTCCCGGCACGATCTACCGGAACGTCTGGCTGTCGAGCCGGCCCAGGCCCGCCTCGCTCGGCAGCGCGCTGCGCTGACGATCAACGACGCAGCGCGTGCGCGGACTGACGCTCAGCCAGCCGCCGGAACGGCTGTGCTATTCTGATAGGTCACGGATGTTCCGACGGCAATTCCTGATCGGCGTGGGCGCGACCCTTGTCACCGCGGGTCTCACCTTGGGTTGTGGAGGCTCTCCGACAAGTCCGGGTGGAGTCACGCCTCCCCCGCCGAATCCTCAACCGCAACCCCCCACGTCGCCGCCCCGCCGCCGAGGTCTGCGGATCTCGAGGATCCTCGCGTTCGGCGACAGCATGACGGCAGGCACGATCTCGCCCACCGTGAGGTTCGCAGCGCTTGATGCGGGGCTCGCGCAGTCCTACCCGTTCAAGCTTCAGGCGCTCCTGGCAGCCCGGTACTCCGCGCAGACCGTGACGGTCTTCGAATGCGGGCTGGGCAGGGAAAAACGCATGGGAGGATCGGTCGCGGCTCGCCAGCAGCATCGCCGAAAGCTCGCCTGAACTGGTGCTCCTCATGGAGGGCGCCAACGATCTCAATTCCATCGCCGACCTTCCGTCGACCAACGCCGGTGTGGATGCCACGGTCGCCGCGATGGAAGATATGGTTCGCGATACGGTTGGCCGTGGCATACCCGTCATTCTGGCAACGCTGCCCGCCCAGCGCCTGCCGGAAGGGACACGCCGCAGCCCTCCTTCCACGGTACAACGACGGCTTGAAGACCATGGCCTCGAAGAAGGGCGCCACCATCGTCGACATCAACGCCCTCTTGTCCCCGTCGCTGATCGGCCAGGACGGACTGCACCCAAGCGAGCCGGGCTACCAGCGCATGGCCGAGATCTTCCTCGACGCGATCAAGCAGCAGTACGAAATCAGCCCGTCGACCGCGTCACGGTAACCAGCCGGCCGCCGTCGAAGCGACGGGTGCTCGACGATCGTCCATCCCTCCGACAGCGTCACAGCGGCCGCGGCATCGCCGAGGATCGAGTAGCCACCCGCGCGTGGCATCCGCGCGTTCGTAAATCCCGAGGACTCGTTCGCGATCGAAAGTCGTGACGATGCTGCCTGGAGTGCCGCCGACCCTGAACGTACCGTGACGCTCGGCGTCGGCCGGCAGCAGCGTCCACGCCTCGTTCCAGGCATTGAAGCACTCGAGCTCGTGACCTTCCGGTACGCGGGCCTGGAGGCCGGCCTCGTAGTGGAACGTCGCGCCGAGTCCAGCGAGCCTCGTCAGCAGCGCCGCCGCGCGAAACCGGGCCGGCGCATCGTCGCGGCGGCCCGGTTGGAAAGTGGCGCCCGAGCCGATCGGTTCGTCGCTGACGACAGGTTTCTTCCAGCGGGCGAGCAGCTGGGCGCCGTGCGCCAGCGCGAGCACATGAGCCCATCCAGCCCTTCCCCGACTCGCGGGGCGCATGCCACGTCACATAGCTCCCCCCGCCAAAGCCGTCGCCGCGCTCGATCGATCCGAGCGCCACCGGAATCTCCGGAGGCACCTGCCCGGCGAGCGCCTTCAAGACCTCCGGCTTGTGCACCTCAGCCGACTGCGACGGGTGCACCGGCTCGTTCGCAATCTCCAGCAGGCCATTGGGATGCGCAGCCAGAATCTGGCCGATTTGCGCGACGTGTTCCTGGAGGTCGACCGGAATGTCGGCTGTGCCCGCCAGCGCGACCACCTCGACGTACAGGCCGTGCGTCGACGCGAGCTCCAGCACGCGCGGCAGTGCGCGCCGGCCGTCTTCAGGCCGCAGGTCGAACTGCCCGCCCATCATCGTCAGCACGCGTACGACCGTCAGTCCCTGGCTCGCCGCCCACGCGAGGTACCGTCTCCGCGTGCGCCTCCTGTCCATCCGCGACGTAGTCGACGAGCCGGAAGGCGGTGATGCCGCGCCACTGGAACGTAGCGCCCGCGGGGGTGACGAAGCGTGTGCCGTCGATGCGAAGACGTCCGGGCGCTCGAGGCTGTGGGGAGTCCTTTGCCGCGGGAAGCACCGACGCCGCCTGGGAAGGGCCGGTCGCGTCACGGCAGGCGACCGTCGCAGCGACGAAGGCGAGCAACATCAAGAGCGCGCGGGACACTCGCCGGCGCGCCGCGCGTCGATCACCGGATGAACCCTCGCATCTCAAAGGGCACCACGCCATTGAACTGACTATCGCACAGGCGCCACTCGCCGCGGCTGCGGACGTAGACGGCCGCCAGCTGATCGGTGCCTCTTGTCACACCCCGCGCGCCGGTCACTGAGCTCGATCGAATCCCAGACGACCGGCACCTGGGCACACGCATCACCCGGCCTCGCCCGGAACGGACACACGCCGCCGAAGCCGACGGTGACCGACGCCGGTCCGACGACCGACGAGACGATCCGGAACTTCGCGCGATTTTCGGCCACCTGGGCCGCTTCGTCGGCCGTGCCGTAGCAGCCGGGTTCGAAATTCCGCATGATGTACGCGACGTCGCGGATGCTCGAGTCGGAGAAGTCGAGCAGAAACTGACGCGACATGTCGCCCACCTCCTTGAAAGAATCGTGGAGCCTGAGCGTGGCACTGCTCGACACGCGATGCTCGAACGCCGTGGGCGCGGTGACCGGCCCGTAGCGTTCGACGACCTCCAGCCTGAGCGTCACGTCGGCCGGCGTCGCCGCCTGCGCTGGCGCCTGCCACGTGACCGAGCTGCCGCTGCCGCTGAACGTGCCAACGTTCGAAGACCAGATGAACTGCAACTGAGCGACCGGCGTTTCGTCGTCGCGCACGTCGGCCGTCACGTTCACCGATTCCAAAGGTCGGCGAAGCTCGGCGGCTCGTTGAGACGGCTGCCCTGGATCCTGATCGACGAGATGACCGGAACGTTGTTTGGCGGCGGTTGAGGACTGGGAAGCGGCGGAGGCGTCGTCGGCGAGTCGCCGCACCCGGCGGTCACGCCGAGCGAAGCAACGGTACCGCGAGCGCCAGGTCGACAGATGTCGCGCGACCGTATTCATCGTGACCGGCGTCGCAGCGCCTGCCTCTAGATCAAGGCAGCGTCAGTCTCGTCCGCGAGAGAAGAAGGACCGGAACCCCGGCTGCACGTCATTCGTGTGAAGTTGCTCTTGCACAGCCACCACCGCTGCTGCTCGTACACGCCAGTGAGCACGCAGTCGCCTGCGACGGTGCCGACGCTGCCGACGACGCACCCGCACGTCCCCGGGCTCGCACTTGATGATGCGCGACGTGAAGCTGCACGCGACGGTCATGTCGGCCGTCATGCCGCTCGACGCCGACCCTGACGTTCTGCAGCCGAAGCGACGAGCCCGGGATGACGAAGTGCTCGCGGTTCGATTCGATGTCGCCCTTCTCGTCGGCCTTCCCGCGGCAGCTGTCGCTGAAGTTCCGGACGCACGTCGACGGCGACACCGACGAGTTGGCGAAGTCGCCGAGAAATCCCAGCGACAGGTCGCCGAGCTCCTTCGGCGAATCGTGCAGCCTGATGACCGGGCTCGTGCCGTTGACGATGTTCTGCTGCGACCCGCCGATGGCGCACCCGTACGTTTCGGTCACCGTCAGCCGAACGGTGTAGTCGGCCGGCGTCGTCGCGCCCTTCGGCGCGCGCCACTTCACCGACGCGCCTTCGCCAGTGAACGTCCCGGCATCGGCCTTCCACTCGTACTTCAGCTGCGCGACCGGCGTCTCGGCGTCCCGGACCGTCGCCGTGAGCGTGACGTCGGTCTCGACTTCGGCGCGCGTCGCCGACGCGACGATCGACTCGATCGACGGGCGGCGTGTTGACGCGGTCACCGGTGGCGTGACGGCGTCACCGGTCCGGGCGACATCGGCGAGCTGCCGCACGAGCCGCTCACGATGCCAGCGACACGACGAGCACCAGCCGAGCGCGAGCAGTCCGCCGCCCCGCGGTCACGCGCCCCTCTTCACTGTCCCGCGGCCGCGTGCGGCTCGGACTCTCTGACTTCCCTGATGATGTAAATCGGCTTGCCCTGCGACTCGTGGTACGTGCGCGCCTGCATCTCCGCCATCAGCCCGAACACCAGCAGCTGAATGCCGGTGAAGACGAGCAGGATGCCGAAGAACAGCAGCGGCCGGTCGCCGATGCCCTCGTGGTGAAAGTACTTCACGTACGCGAGCCACGCGAGCACGAGCACGCCGAGCGATCCCATGCCCAGCCCCAGCAGCCCGAAGATCTGCACCGGCCGCGTCGAGTAGCTGATGAGGAACTTGACCGTCATCAGATCCAGGACCACGCGGATGGTGCGCGAGATCCCGTACTTCGACCGGCCGTGCACGCGCGCGCGATGGTTGACCACGTGCTCGACGATGGTGACGCCGAACTCGCTGGCGATCGCCGGCAGGAACCGGTGCATCTCGCCGTACAACTTCATCGACTTCACGACTTCGGCGCGGAACACCTTCAGCGAGCAGCCGTAGTCGTGCAGCTTGACGCCCGTCGCGCGCGAGATCAGCCAGTTGGCGATCGTCGACGGCAGCCGCCGGTTGATGAACGCGTCCTTGCGATCCTTCCGCCAGCCCGCGACGATGTCGGCAGGCGTCTGTCTCGAGCACGTCGACCATGGCGCCGATGTCGCGCGGATCGTTCTGCAGGTCGCCGTCCATCGTGACGATGTAGCGTCCGCGGGCGTGCGCGAAGCCGGCGGCAAAGCGCCGCGGTCTGCCCGAAGTTGCGGCGGAACCTGGATGACGCGCAGGCGGTAGTCCGACGCCTGCAGCCGGCCAGCCGCGCGAACGTCTCGTCGGTGCTCCCGTCGTCGATCGCCACGATCTCGTACGGGCGCCCGCACGCCTCGAGCGCGGACGTCAGCTCGCGGTAGAGCTCGTCCACGTTGGGCGCCTCGTTCTTCATCGGGACGACGACCGAGATGTCCGGCTGCATTACGTGCTGATACGGATAAACGACTGATTATACAGGCCTTCCGGTCAGACCGTCAAACCGCCGGCCGCTCCTGGCGGCGCCGCCACAGGATCCAGCCGACCCCGAGCACGAGCGCCGCCGCCGCGACCGTCAGGGCCACGGTCTTCGCGTTCTCGCGCAGGAATTCGGCCGCGTCGTCGCCGTAGTAGACCGCCAGCAGACCCTCGCCGAAGTAGCGGAAGCCGCGGCCGATCGCGATCGCGAGGATGAAGTCGAGCGGCCGGACTCTGGCCACGCCGGCCGCCAGCACGAAGACCTTGAACGGCGTCGGCGGCGGCAGGATCGACGGGATGAGGATCGCGAGCAGGCCGTAGCGGCGAAACGTCGCCATCGCCCGCTCGAGGTACTGCGGGTTGAACCGCTTGCGCAGGAACGCCTCGCCGCCCTTGCGTGCGACGGAGTAGAGCGCCAGGCACCCGACACGGATCCGAGCGTCGTCATGAGCGCGTAGTAGACCATCCGCTCCTTGTGCTGCGTCGTCAGCCAGATGATCAGGAGATCGTTGACTTCGGGGAACGACAGAAACGACGAATCCAGAAACGCGATGATGAAGAGGCCGGGGCCGCCGAGAGAAACCGCGAAGGCCTTGATCCACTCGACGAAACCCGCCATTGCTCCAAAGTGTAGACTAGAAAGCGCTCTGGCCACTACGACGCCGCACTCCGACGAGCCCGCCGGCCACGGTGGTGCACCCCTTGCGCCGACCAGCGCTCCCCGGTCGGGTGCGGCTCGAAACCAGACACAACGATAGTTACGACGAAGCCACGCATCCCGCGAGCGTGAACCGCTGGGCGCCGCGACTGATTGCCATCGCGACGCTCGTCGGGCAGTGCGGCCGCGATCTACTACTCTCGCGCCGGCCTCGCGCTGACCCACTACGACGCGCGCGCCCACCTCGTCGTCGCGCGCCGCATCCTCGACAGCCTGATGCCGGGCTGGCAGCAGATCGGTGCGGTCTGGCTTCCCCTCCCGCACGTCCTCAACATGGTGCCCGTTCAGGTGGATGCGTGGTATCGGACGGGCGCGTCGGCGATCGCGATCTCGGTCACGTCGATGGCTGTCGGCGCGTGGGCACTCGCGTCGACGATCATCCGCCGGACCGGATCGGTCGTCGCCGGCGCGGCCGGCGCGGCGCTGCTGCTCGCGAACCCGAACGTGCTCTATCTCCAGAGCACGCCGATGACCGAACCGCTGCTCTTCGGGACGACGCTGCTGGCGGTGGTGCTGACGGCGAGTGGCTCGATCGCGGCGCGCCGGGCTGGCCGAAGGCGGCGGGGCTCGCACTGGTTGCCGCGTGCATGACGCGGTACGAAGCCTGGCCGATCTGCGGCGCGATCGTCCTGCTCTCGCTCGGAGTGCTCCTGCGACGCGGCACGCCGCTCGGCGGCGCCGTACGCTCGGTCGCCAGGCTTGCCGCCTATCCGGCGCTTGCGGTCGTGCTCTTCCTGCTCAACAGCCGGTGGACGGTCGGCGCGTGGTTCATCAGCAGCGGCTTCTTCGTCGCGGAAAACGAAGCGCTCGGCCGTCCGCTCCTCGCCTGGGATCAGGTGCGCGAGGGTGTCTATCGCCTCTCGGGACCGGCGCTCGTCTGGCCGGCCTACGTGGGCGCAGCGCTCGTCGTGTGGACGTCGCGCGGTCGCGGGCGCGGGCATCGCTCGTGCTCGTCCTGGCCTTGCCGCGGCGGCCGCGCTGCCGTGGTACGCGTACCTCCAAGGCCATCCTTTCCGCATCCGCTACGGCGTGCCGCTCGTCGTGGCGTGCGCGGCGATCGTCGCGACCGGGATCGGCCTGCTGCCGCGCCGCATTCGCGCGCTGGCGGCCGCTGCCGCCGTCGCGGCCGCGGTCTGGCAGGTCCCGCCGCTCGATCGATCGGCGGCGGTCATCGCCGAATCGCAACGTGACGCGCAGAATCTCGTCGGACGGCGAACGGTCACCGCCTATCTGGTCGCCACCGCGATGGCCGCCCGATCATGATGAGCATGGGATCGCTCGCGCACTACATGCACGACCTCTCCCGCGAGGGTTTCGCCATCCACGACTTCCTGCACGAGGGCAACGGCGAGGTGTGGACCGCGGCGATGCAGTACGGACCGCGCGGGTACGTGACCTGGGTGGCGATCGAGGAGCGCGCCGAAGGCGGGGACGCCGTGTATCAGCGGTCGCAGGCGTACGCGGGGTTTCTGAGGGGCTTCGAGCGCGTGGCGGAAGGAGGCGGCGTAGCCCTCTACCGGGCTACGCCGTAGTGTTCAGAAGCGGAAGTGCATCGTGAAGAGGAAGGTGTTTCCGCCGAGGTCGATCTTGCTGCCGAGAAGGTCGGTTTCCGCCGGATTGGTGTCCCCTTCGGCCTTCTGCCACTTGTACTCGAAGCCGGCCGTCAGCGCATCGCCCATGGGCACGCGCAGCCCGGCCACGACCACCGGCCCGAACGACGTGCCGCTGGCCTTGTACTGCGCGCGGAATATCGAGCCGTCCGAGAAGTCGACGAACTCGCCCGCCTCGCTGTAGCGCCAGTTGAAGATGCCGAGGCCGCCGCCGATATACGGTTCGACGGCCGCGCCGCGACCCAGCGGCAGGAAGCGAATCGTCGCGGTGATCGGGATAATGCGAAGCTTGAGGTCCTGGACGATTTCGCTGCCGTTGTCGTTGACGAAGTCGCGATAGACCGAAGTCACGGTTCTCGAGTAGTAGCCGACGCCGACGCCGGTCTCGAGATAGCTGCTCACGCCGTAGAGCCACTCGCCGCCGAACGTCCAGTTGTTGAAGTCGTCGATCTGGAAGGCCAGGTCGTTCAAGTTCGCGAGCAGCACGTCGTCATCGACGCGGCTGTCTTCGCCCTTGACCATGAAGTAACCCAGGTTGAAACCCACCAGGTTCCGCGCATCCGCGCGTGTGACCTGGACGACCTGCGCGCTCGCCGGCGAGGTCAGTCCCCCGACCAGCAGCACCATGGCCGCGACCAAGCCCGGGACCCTCACGCGATTCAGCCTGTAACGTCTCATCATGACAATCTCCGTAGGCCAGACCGGACGACATGCCGGGCCGGCGTCAGTCGGCCTTGGAGCATGAAGAATGCCAGCCCCAGGTCGTGGGAATTCGATGCGTTCGAGGCCTCACCAAGCCTCGCGACGTGCAGCGCAACGCCTATCGGCGCCAGGGACGGAGCCTGCCCGCCGAAGCTCCGCCAAAGGCGGAGCGAAGGCGGGTGTCATTTATCGGTGTCACTCGAGACACCTCGCGGGTCACGATTTCTGACGCGATCAGAATCGAGATCGACCCCGCCGGTCCAGTCACACGCTGGCAATCGTTTCGAGCATCTGAGCGTGGATCAAGCCATTCGACGCGAGGACACTCCCCTCTCGTGAGGCATACCGGCCCCCGGACATGGCCGTGACCTGCCCGCCGGCCTCGCTCACGATGAGCGCGCCGGCCGCGACGTCCCATGGCTGGAGCCTGCGTTCCCAGAATCCGTCGAAGCGCCCGGCCGCGACATAGCAGAGGTCGAGCGC
This sequence comes from uncultured Acidobacteriota bacterium, assembly GCA_963776315.1. GTDB lineage: Bacteria > Acidobacteriota > Vicinamibacteria > Vicinamibacterales > 2-12-FULL-66-21 > DATBJJ01. The sequence goes on along the minus strand of CAVZMJ010000007.1, from coordinate 643,347 downwards.
GGCCGAGCCCAGCCGGCGGACCGCGCGGGCGCGGCTGATGAACGCGGCGAAGAGGTCCATGACCGCGCCGGGGTCCTTCTGGACGTCGTAGTGGAACCCGGTGACCAGGAGCGAATCGATGAGCGTAGCCGCGGCCGACACCTTCAGCGGCGCACCGTTGAGCCACGCGCCCTGCCCACGCTCGGCCGTGAACAGCTCGCGGCGATTCGGATCGTAAATCGCAGCCACGACCGGCTCGCCGTCGACCTCGAAGGCGAGCGACGAACAGAAAATTGGGAGGCCGTGCGCGTAATTGGTCGTGCCGTCGATCGGGTCGAACACCCAGCAGAAGTGCGGAATCCGATTGCCGGACTCGCCGCCGCCGAATTCCTCGCCGAGCACGTCGTGCTCGGGAAAGCGCTCGGCAATCATGGCGCGGAAACCGCGTTCGATCTCGATGTCGATCTCGGTCACGAGATCGATGACGCCCTTCTTGTCGACGCGGAAGTCCTGACCGAAATGCGCCATCTGGACTTCGCCGGCACGCATGACGGCTTCGACGGCAGTGGCGAGCAGCAGCGGCTGGGGGACGTCAGCCACCGGACGCGAGCTTCTTGACCATGCGCACTTCCATCCCGCCTTCGGCCCCGCGTCGGAGCGTCACGTCGTCCATGAAGCTGCGCATGAAGAAAATGCCGCGGCCGCTGGCCTTGAGCAGGTTCTCGGGCGCGAGCGGGTCGGCAATCTCCTCGGGCTCGAAGCCCTCACCCTGATCGAGCACGCGCACGACCAGCTCGCTCGGATCGGACACGGGCGCGAACGTGAACTCGACCGTCACCAGCTTCTCGGGATGTTCGCGGTTGCCGTGTTTGATCGCGTTGATGACCGACTCGCGGACAGCGACCCCGATCCAGTGAACGGCGTCGTCGTCGAGCCCGCCGAGGTGAGCCATGCGGTCGCTGACCATCTGGACGAAGTCCAGCGTGTCGAAGTTGCTATGAACCTGGAGCCTGACCGTACCGCCGCGTGTCAGCATGCGGCAGCGGCGGCACCAGCGCCGAAAGGTCCGGACGCGGCGTGGACGATGGGGACTGCGGCGGCGACTGAGAGCTGGAAGCGCACGCGAGTGCTTTATTCTAAACCGGATCGGTCCAGGAATGGGAATGGGACTTCAGGCCAATGTTATAGTGCGGAAATGCCTCACGCGCCAGCCGACGCGGCCCTGGTGAAGCCGGCGGCCCGTGTGGCCGGCCGTCTCCGAGTCCCCGGCGACAAATCCATCTCGCATCGCTACGCGATGCTGGCGGCCCTGGCCGACGGTCGCTCGACCATCCGTGGCTACCTCCCCGGGGCCGACTGCCTGTCGACGCTCGCCTGCCTCCGAGCGCTCGGCGTGGTGATTCGCGGCACGCCCGAGAGTCACATCGAGATCGAGGGCCGCGGCCTCGGGGGCCTCACAGCCGCCGCCGGCCCACTCGACGCCGGCAATTCGGGCACGACGATGCGACTGCTGTCGGGCATCGTGGCCGCGCACGAGTTTCGCACCGTGCTGGGCGGCGACGCCTCGCTCTCCCGACGTCCGATGAAACGCGTGATTCGGCCGCTGACCGACATGGGCGCGGCGATCGGATCAGCGGATGGCCGCCCCCCGCTCACGATCGACGGCGCGCGCCTGCACGGCATCACCCACCGGCCCGAAGTGCCGAGCGCGCAGATCAAGAGCGCCGTCCTTCTTGCCGGCCTGCAGGCCGACGGCGAGACGAGCGTGCTCGAGCCGGTGTCGACGCGCGATCACACGGAGCGGGCGTTTCACGAGTTCGGCGTGCATGTGAGGAAAGCCGGCGACACCATCACCGTCGTCGGCGGGCAACGGCTGACCGCGCGGGACCTCATCGTCCCCGGTGACGTGTCGAGCGCGACGTTCTGGATCGCGCTCGCGGCGGGAACACCCGGCGCCGACATCGAGATCGACGGCGTCGGCCTGAACCCGTCGCGCACAGCCATGCTCGAGATTGCCCGCCGCGCCGGCGCCAGAATCGACGTGACGGTCGACAACGAGGATGGCGGTGAGCCGGTCGGACGCATCCGCGTCGCATACGGCTCCCCCACGAGCTTTGCGATCGAACCGAACGAAGTGCCGGGCGTCATCGACGAGATTCCGGGGCTCGCCGCCCTCGGTGCGCTCCTGCCCGAAGGCGCCGAGATGCGCGTCCACGGCGCCGGCGAACTGCGGGTCAAGGAGAGCGATCGCATCAGCTGTCTCGCCGCCGGGCTCACGGCGATGGGAGCATCAGTCGAGGAGTATCCCGACGGGTTCCGGATCCTGGCCCGTGCGCTGACGGGAGGGACGGCCGACGCCGCCGACGATCACCGGCTGGCCATGGCGTTCGCGATCGCCGCCACGGGCGCGGCGCGGCCGACGACCATCCTGGGGGCATCCTCCGTCGACGTGTCGTACCCGGGATTCTTCGACGCGCTCGAACGGCTCACACGGTGACGGCCGATAAGATCTATCTCGTGGGCTTCATGGCAGCCGGTAAGACGACGGTGGCACACGCGCTCGCAACGCGCCTCGGCTGGCGTGCCGAAGACGTCGACGAGCTCATCGAAGCACGCGAGCGGCGGCCCGTGGCGGACATCTTCGCTCGCGCCGGCGAGCCGTACTTCCGCGCCGTGGAACGCGAGATCCTCAAGGTCCTGCTGCCCCTGCGCCACGTCGTCGTGGCCACCGGCGGCGGCACCTTCGTCGACCCGGACAACCGCGCCGCGATCAACCTCGACGGCCTGTCGGTCTGGCTCGATGTACCGATCGAGGTCGTACTCGCCCGCCTGCCCGCCGACGGGCGCCGGCCGCTTGCCGCCGATCGCAGCCAGATGGAGCGGCTGTTCGCCGCGCGCCGACTCGCCTACGCGCAGGCGCAGCTTCGTCTCGACGTCGGAACGGCGTCGGCGGATGAAATAGCCGAGCAGATCGCGGATCATCTCGAGTCACGGGGGCGACGCTGAGATGCGCTACCTGGTCATCGGCGACATCCACGCGAACATCGAGGCACTCACGACGGTGCTCGACACGGCGCCAGCGTGGGATCACCTGCTCGTCCTCGGCGATCTCGTCGGGTATGGCGCAGCGCCGAACGAAGTCGTCGATCGCATTCGCGAGCTGGACCCAATCGCCATCATCCGCGGGAACCACGACAAGGCCGCCTGCGGGATCGAAGACGGCAGCAACTTCAATCAGGTCGCGCGCCTGGCGGCGGTCTGGACGAACGAAATGCTCACGCCGGAGAACCGGCAGTATCTCCGGGAGCTCGCGGCCGGCCCGGAAGCCATCGATGATCAGGTCGAAATCTGCCACGGGTCGCCATTCGACGAGGACCACTACATCTTCGACGGCGAGGATGCCCTCCGGGCCCTCGGGTCGAGCGGGCGCCCGCTCTGCCTCTTCGGGCACACGCACCTGCCGGTCGTCTTTCACTACGAAAACGAGTTGTTCGACGGGTTCGTTCCCGAGCCGGATGCGGAGACCAGAGTCGATCTGCGCCCGAATGCACGCTACTTGATCAATGCCGGGTCGGTCGGTCAGCCCCGCGACGGCGACGCACGCGCCGCGTATGGCGTCTACGATTCCGATGCCCTGTCGCTGACGCTCAAGCGCGTCGCCTATCCAGTCGACGCTGCACAGCGGCGCATCCTGAGCGCTGGTCTGCCGGCGAGTCTGGCGAATCGGCTGGCGGTGGGGAGATAGATCAATCAGCAGCGAGCCTTACTGCCGACATTCTGTCCGCATTTCTCAATGCTCGCGGGGCCTCGCCCTCGCGCAGCTCTCGCGCGGCGAGCTTCGCCGCCGCGCTCGGAGGCCGCACGCCCGCTCGCTCTCGAACGGCGCTTCCGGCTTCGCTGAACCTATCGGCAGTCCGGCCGTAGCCGTTGGCGTGAGGCTCTGTCGCGCCGACGCTCGGGCCGCAGCGCCTACGCTCCTGTCTCCTATCTCCTCGCTCCTGGACTTGCGCTCTTCTCTCCTCTTCAGCTCCATCGCATACGCATCGGCGGCGGCGCGCGAGCCGAGCACCCAGCCGATGATGATGCCGACCAGCAGCACCGCCGGGATGAAGATGAAGTGCGCCGACGTCATGTTGCCGATCACCGGCGGGCCCCTCCTGACACCCGCTGGCTGACGCTGGCAATTTCCTGCTCGACCTGTTGCAGACGGCGCCAGATCGACCATACGTAGCCGAAGATCACCAGCCACGCGATCGCATACGCCGCCATGACCAGCGGCGCCGCGGGCAGCTGCTCCTTCGGCTGGAGCTGATCAATCGGCACGAATCCTTCTTGCGCCGGGCTGGGCGGCTGGGTCTGGGCGACCAGTGGCACCACGGCCCAGCACATCGCAACGAGCAGCACGGCTGCCATCAGGCGCCGCAGTGTATTACTGTTCTTGGCTTGTTTCTTCATGACCCGGTTCCATGCGATCCGCATCCGCTGATATCCGCGTGATCTGCGTCCCGTCGTGACCCGCGCAATCCGCGTCCCGTGATAATCCGCGTAATCCGCGTCCCGTCGTGATCCGCGTAATCCGCGTCCCGTGATAATCCGCGTAATCCGCGTCCCGTCGTAATCCGCGTAATCCGCGTCCCGTTATGATCCGCGTAATCCGCATCGCGTCGTGATCCGCGTAATCCGCGTCCCGTGATAATCCGTGATCCGCGTCCCGTGATGACCCGCGTCCCGTGAGATCCCGCTTCAGTCATCGAGCGCGAGATGCAGCGAATCGAGCTCCGTCCGTCGCCGCTCGAGACGGGTCCGCATCGTGAGCAGCAGCGTGAAGAGCCCGAGGAACGCGACGGTCGAAAACCAGAGCGGCAGGCCCATCGACACGGGCAGCGTCGGCACGACCGACGTCTTCGGATGGAGCGTCCGCCAGAGATTGACCGACCAGTAGACGAACGGCGCGTTGAACATGCCGAACAGGCCGACCGCCGCCGACAGTCGTTCGGATCCCGGCCCTCCGAATCGACGCAGCAGCGAATACGACACGAAGATGAGCCAGAGGACGAGCGCCGAGGTCCCGCGCGCGTCCCACGACCACCACACGCCCCACGCCTTGCGCCCCCAGAGCGGTCCCGTCAGGAGGCCGATCAAGCCGAACACGACGACCAGCTCCGCTGCCGCAACAGCCGACAGGTCGGCGTCCTTCCGTCCCATGAACAGGACGCGGGCGCTCTGCACGCCACACACGCCCGTCGCCGCGAACATCCCCATCCAGGCGGCAAAGTGGAAGTAGAAGATCTTCTGCACGAGTCCCATCGACGACTCGTACGGCGCGCCGACGATGAGCACCGGTGCCACGGCGAACATGGCGGCGAGGAGAAGGGTGAGCGGGGTGAAGAGACTTGTCATGGTCTGTTGTCTGGCTCAGGGCTCAGGGCTCAGGGCTCAAGGCTCAGGCAAGAGCATTCAAATCCTATTTGGCCAGCATGCTCTCTCAGTATGCTCTTCCCTGAGCCCTGGGCCTTGAGCCCTGAGACCTGAGCCCTGAGCCCGTGCTCTATTCTGTCATCACTGCCTCGAACGTCCACAATGCCAGCGTCACGAAGACGATGTCGAAGAACACGAGCATCGAGAGCCAGGCGCGCGCCATGGGCAGATCGGCGTCAGTCTGTAGCAGCGCCGCGGTCCCGCGCACGCCGGCGATGATGACCGGCACGGTGATGGGATAGAGCAGCAGCGGCAGCAGCACATCGCGGCTGCGGGTCCGCACCAGCATTGCCGCAAAGAGCGTCCCGACGGCGGCAAACCCGAGCGTGCCGGTCAGCAGCAGGGCCGTCATGAGCGCCGGGTAGCGAAAGAGCGGCGCCTGGAACAGGAAGGCCACCACGGGCACGATGACGATCTCGACGGCAGCCATCAGGAGCAGGATGCCCGCGAGCTTTCCAAGGTACAGCGCCGGGCGGTCAGCCGGCGACATCAGGAGTCCGCGCAGCGTCTCGTTCTGCCGCTCGCGCTCGAACGCGCGCCCGAGCGCCAGCGTGCCCGAGAACGCGACCGCCACCCACAGGATGCCCGGAGCCGCCCCGTCGACCGCGACACCTTCGCGGACGAAGCTGAACGAGAACACCAGCATGACCGAAATCGCGAAGAACAGCGTCGTGTAGACGATCTCGCGGCTGCGGAACTCGATGAGGAGGTCCTTGCGCGTCACGAGCCATGCGGTTTCGAGCAGCTTCATCCGCCCTCGACTCCGGCACGGCGGTACCGGTCACGCAGAGACCCACCGGCCGACTGCAGCGGCACGAGACGCCCGTCGCGCAGCATCACTGCCCGGTTGATGAGCCCGTCGATGATTTCGAGGTCGTGCGTCGCCAGCAGGACGATGCACCCGTTCGCCCGCAGTTCCTCGAGCCGCGCCACCAGTGAAGACGACGAGGCATCGTCGAGGCCAGTGAACGGCTCGTCGAGGAGGACGAGCCGTGGATCGTGCAGCAGCGCACGCTCGAGCGTCAGCCGCTGCCGCATGCCGCGAGAGAACCCCTGCACGGCATCGTCGCGCCGTGCGGTGAGGTGCGCGCGCTCGAGCGCCGCGTCCACCCGCCGCGTGACGTCCCGAACGCGGTGCAGCCTGGCGTAGAACGTGAGGTTCTCGGCCGCGGTCAGCTCCGGATAGAGATAGAGATCGTGGCCGACGAGGCCGATGCGCTGCCGCAGGGCCGGCGTCGCGTCGGCCGGGTGGTCGCCGTAGCGGACGCTCCCGGCCGACGGCGAGAGGAGCGACGCGGCGATCGACAGCAGTGTGGACTTGCCCGCGCCATTGGGGCCGAGGAGCGCGACAATCTGGCCGGCCTCGCACCGGAACGACACGCGGTTGAGCGCCCAGCGCCGGCCGTAGCTGCGCGAAACGTCGGCGAAGCTCAGGGAGGTGAAGTCCATGGGAGGAGAAGAAGGCTCAGGGCTCAAGGCTCAGGGCTCAAGCAAGACCTTGGACCAAGTAATCAATGCTCTTGCCTGAGCCTTGAGCCTTGAGCCCTGAGCCTTGACGCTGAGCCGTCCATCAAGCCGCCAGCCGATCGATCTCCGCGTACACCCGTTCGAGCGCCGTGACGAGCGCTCGCGCGGCGCTCGGCGTACTTCTGCGCGTCCACGCGCCCGGCGCGATGCTGCTCTTCGAGTGAGGTCAGCTCGTTGAAGAGCTGCGCCCGACGCTTCTCCAGGCGCTCCTGGCCTGACGACTGTGTGCCCTTGCCTCCGGTGACGCGCGTGCTGCCCCACCATCCCGCGGCCAGGATCGCCATGGCGATCCCGACAGCCAGGTAGCGGGGCCACTGCGCTTCGTGCGGCAGATTCGAGAAGCTGAAGGTCAGCCGCTCGCCAGCCCTGATCGCCGGCCCCTGGCCGACCACATACGTCTGTCCTTCCGCCGCCATCTCGCGCTGCTCGGTCATCTGCGCTGATGCCAGACGCATGTCGGCGATCTTCTGCGCCAGCACGATGACGCGGTTCAGGGCTACCGGCATCGTTTGCTCGATCGTCAGTGCGGCGCCGGCATAGGGCATGGAGTAAGCGAACTGAACGTTAGTAGCGCCGGGCGCGAATGGACCGACGACCGTGACCGTCCGGCCAGCAGCCGTCGCCTGCGGGGAAGAGTCCTGGAGGATGGTCACGCCGGTTGCGCCTGCGGGCAACTCGAACACGATGGGCCGAGGCGGCATGACGGGCGTCCCCGCCGTGTTCGTTACCTGCAGGAGGTTGAACACCGACAGGCTGCCGTCGCCGAACTCGAAGACGAACCGCGACTGATCGCCCAGCACCACGACGCCGGGCTGGGCCGGCGCGGCCGCCAGGCTCTTGTTTTCCGGCGCGCGCTTCTCCGTGTCCGGATCGGTCGCGACGAGCAGCAGCCGCGTGCCACCGGCGGACGGCACGGCGAACTCCTGAGACTGCAGCCGTTCGCCGAGCACGGTCGTCGCCGCCGTCACGCGCGTCCCGGGCGCGAGCCCGGTGAACTCGGCACGCCCTGCGGCATCGGTTTTCACCGTGCGCGGCGCGCCCGCTCCAGACAGTTCAACCGGCTGATCGGGAACGTTGTTGGTCAGCGAGCCTTTGATGACGCGAACAACCACGGTCCCGACGGCGACATCGGCCACCGGCAGTGGGATGCCGGCAACCGCCTTGGGATCCATTTGAGCGCTGACCGAGCGCGGAACTGACAGCAGTGCGACAGAGAGGAGCAGCACGAGTACGAAAAGCCGTCTGACAAACGCGGTCACGATACCACCGCGGAACAGGATGCGCACGATGGACCCCTGAAGGTTGTCTCCGTGTTCATCGAGTCCATCGTGAGGCATGGCCGTCGGCCGCGTTCCACGTGTCATTGCCCCGTCAGTTTCGTGCCGCACCGCTTGCAGAAGTGGGCATCGGCGTCGTTCGCGGTGCCGCACGAGCACAGTCCAGCAGCAACCGGCTCAGGCCACGTAGCAGGTTCGGTCGCGGGCTCGACCACGGCGCCGGCAGCGCGCGCGGCGAGCCGTGCGCTCAGCTCGCGCTCGATGATCGTGCGATAGCCGCTGCCGTCTTCGTCCAGTTGCTTCATCAGCGACAGCGCGCGCGTCCGCAGCCGCGCCGCCATCTCGTCGAAGTCGGACTGGGACACCTTTCCCATCGAACGATCGAACTCGAGATCCTTCAATGCCCGGAGCACGAGCGCCTTCTCGCGGGCAAGCACCGCCCGGGCCCGCTCGGAGAGCGCCTCGCCGGCCATGGCCGATCCGGCGCCGACAAGCGGCGACAGCATCCGATAGAAACCGGACGCGGCCAGACCCGCCGACGCGATCATCAAACTGATCAGCACGAGGTGTTCTGGCGTGGACTGCCGGGACATGATGACCGCAGCGGTCGCCGCCATCAGCGAGGCGAGGACGAAGAAGTGGGCCGGACGAAACGTCGACGTACGATCCGCAACACCCGCAGTGTCCGACTTGAGCCGGACGTCCGTAGCGTCCGGCTTCAGCCGGACTTGGCTAGTCGAGGTCGCGGAGCTCATCGTCAAGTCTCGAGCGGAGGGACGCATCTTCGGGCGTGGCGCCGGCGGCCGCGGGCGCCACGTGCTCGCGTCTGGACCAGCGCATGGCGGCGAAGGCGACGGCCACGGCGCCCGAGGCGCCGATCATGTACGGAAACAACCAGGCCAGGCGGTTGAAACCCTTGTCGATCGGCGCGCCGAGCGGCTCCTGGCTGCCGTACTCCGCGATGAAGTACTGATAGATTTCCTCGCGCGTCTTGCCCTGGTCGAGCAGCGTCGCCACTTCCGCGCGCATCTTTGCCGCGTGGCTGCAGCAGAAGTCGCCGATCCGCTTGCGGCCGCACGTGCGGCACATGCAGATGAGCTCGCGCCACAGATCCTTTTCGAGCTGAGACCGCGCCACCATCGTGCGCCTGGCCTCCGGCGTCTCGACGTGCTGCGCGTGCGCCACGGCCGGCAGCAACAACATGAGGACGAGCAGCGCCGACGTCGCCCCGGCGGCGCCGGACGGCACGCTGGCCGTCGCGAACGCGATCGCGCGCTCGGGCAGGAGTGCGATCCCGGTGCCGAGCGCCATGATGCCGAACCCCAGCCAGATCCAGTTGACGAGCGGGTTGATCGTCACCGTGTAGGTCGCCGTCTGCGCCGACGCGTCGAAGCCGGCAAGCACGACATACAGGTCTTCGGTGATCGCCCGCCGGATGGCGACTTCTGTCGTCGGCTCCTCTTCGCGCTTGTTGAAGTACCACTTGGCCGGCTCGAGCGTCCCGATGGGTTTTCCGTCCTCGAACACGCTCACATGCCCGGTGATCATCTGCTTCTGACTGTCGTTGGTCACGCGCAGCGCGTCGTGGCGGATGGCAAAGTGCCCGACGGTCATCTGCTCGCCGACTTTCATCAGCGCCTGTTCTTCCTGCTTGAACCCTTCGCCCGCAAAGCCGAGGAACATCATCACGATGCCGACGTGGACGATGTAGCCGCCGTACCGGCGCTTCGAGCGCCCGACAAGGCCGATGAGCGCGGTGGCGATGTCGGTGCCGGTTGCGTCGCGGCGCACCTGGGCACCACGGACGAACTCCTGGATGATGGTCACGAGGACCATCGCGGAGAGCGCGAAGCACGTGCCCGAGCTCCAGACGCGCACGCCCAGCCCGTACAGCGCACCGGCCGTGACGATGAACGCGAGCACCGGCCACTTCAACTGGTAGACGAGGTTCGACACCGTCGACTTGCGCCACGCGAGCAGCGGGCCGATGCCGGTCAGCGTCAGCAGAATCAGACCGATCGGCAGCATCCAGCGATTGAAGAATGGCGCCGCGACGGTCAGCCGCTGGCCGTTCACCGCCTCGCTCAACGTGGGAAACATCGTCGCGAAGAGGACGAAGAACGCCGAGAAGAGAAGAATCCAGTTGTTGGCCAGGAACGCGGCTTCGCGCGAGACGAACGAATCGAGCTCGTGCCGCGATCGCAGCAGTGGCAGCCGGTAGATGACCCAGGCGAAGCTGAACGTCAGGATCGACACCATGAAGATCGTGAAGAGAATCGCCAGCTCGCGGTCCTCGCCGAAGGCGTGCACCGACTGCACGACCCCGGAGCGGGTCATGAAGGTCCCGAAGATGGTCAGGAAGAACGTGACGATCACCAGCGTGACGTTCCAGACGCGCAGCATCCCGCGCTGCTCCTGCACGCGCACCGAGTGCAGGAACGCCGTAGCCGTAAACCAGGGCAGGAGACCGGCGTTCTCGACCGGATCCCACATCCAGTAGCCGCCCCACCCGAGTTCCTCGTAGGCCCACAGCATGCCGAGCGTCAACCCGAACGACAGGAACAGCCAGCCGATCATCGTCCAGCGCCGGACGGCTCGCAGCCACGCGTCATCGAGATGGCCGGTGACGAGCGCCGCGATGCCGAACGCAAAGGGGATGGTCATCGCGACGAACCCGACGTACATCGACGGCGGGTGGATGGCCATGTAGAAGTTCTGGAGCAGCGGCGTCAGCCCGGCGCCGTCGGCGGGCGCCGTCGTCAGGAACGTCGAGAACGGGTTCTTGTGGATGATCATCAGGAAGATGAAGAACATCTCCGTGGCGGCGATCACCGACACGACGTAGGGAATCAGCTCGCGGTGGCGGTCCCGGTTCACATAGATGGCCAGTGAGCCAAAAATTGACAGGAGCGACACCCAGAACATGATCGAGCCGTCGAGCCCGCCCCAGTACGACGCGATCTTGTAGGCCAGCGGCAGCGCGGTATCGGAGTACCGCTGCACGTACTTGATGGAGTAATTGCCCGTCACGAAGGCGTGGATGAGCACGGCCGAGGCGACGGTCATCAGCGCGGCAAGAAAATAGAACGCGCCGATGCCGCTCTCGACGAGGCGCGTCGACCGGCGACGCGCGCCGGCAACCGATGCGGCAATCGCGTACGCACACGTGACGAAGGCGAGCAGCAGGACGAGGGTACCGAGTGCCGGCATGATTGTTCCTGGGTCTCGGCTATTCGAGGTTGACTGGGGTTTCTGTCACGGCGACGATATGCTCGCGATGACCGCGAGACTCACGACGAACACGAACGACTAGACGCCCGGCGTTCCCGGGGTTTTGCTGGGCTCGTACTTGGACGGGCACTTCGCCATCACGCCGTTGGGCGACACGTCGAAGCCGTGCGGTCCCAGCTGGCCCCTGAGCACGACCTCGGATCCGTCCTTGAACGTGTCGGGCATGACACCTGTGTACCGCGCGGCGACGACCTTCCCGTTGGTCTGAATCTGGAACCGGTACTCGAGGGTGTTGGGCTTGGCGAAGATCGACTTGTCCACGACGAAGCCGTGCAAGCTTATTCGCTTGCCCTGCCATGCCGTCGGATCCGACATCACTTCGTCAACGTGCGTGTAGTACTCGGTCCCCTCGCTGAGGGTCGTGTACATCAACCCCGACAGCCCGGCAACGAGGACGGCGGCGGTCGCAGCGATCTTGATCGTTTTTGCTTTCATGGCTCAGCTCGCACGAGCAACGTTGGTTGACCTAACTCCAGCCCAGAATACCGTTTACCGCTCGGCACGGTCAATCGGGTTCCACGGATTCGACGGATTCGACGGATTCCCGGCACCCGCCGCTAGGAGCAGCCGATAAGCCGTCGCAATCGGCAGACCGACGACGTTCGACCACGACCCGTCGATGCGATCGATGAACCGCGCGGCCCGCCCTTGGATCCCGTAGGCCCCCGCCTTTCCCTCGGTCTCCCCCGTCGAAATGTACCAGGCGATCTCCTCGCTGGTGAGCGGGTTGAAGCCAACAACGGTGGTGACGACTTGCTCGAGCTGCCGTTCGCTGGCCCGCACCACCACGGCCGTATGGACCTCGTGCACAACACCTGAGAGCGCCCGAAGCATCGACTCCGCGTCGGCGGCATCCCGGGGCTTCCCCATCAGGCGCCCGCCGGCCACGACGACGGTATCCGCGGCGAGGATGACCCTGCCATTCGAGACCTGCTGCGCGACATCCTCGGCCTTGGCCCGGGCCACGCGAAGCGCATACTCGCGCGGCGGCTCGCCTGCCGCCGGGGTCTCGTCGACGTCGGCAGGAACGATCTCGAAATCGAAACCGGCCGCGGTGAGCAGTTCCGCCCGGCGGGGGGAGCCAGACGCCAGGACAAGGCGCATCGAAGCCAATGATTAATGATCCCGCGTGTCGTACACTAGAGGTATCTCGTAGACGGAGTCCCTTCACGAAGCCCGCGAAGCTCACGAGGCTCGCGAAGGATTCGCTCGTAACAATCTTCCTTCGTGAGCTTAGTGGTCTTCGCGATCATCGTGATGGGTCGTCGACCGTGTTCATGAGATAGCTTGTAGTAGAAATGGGCCCGAACGTCTCGGTGTTGTCCGTGGCCAGTGTATCCCTTGGACAGTATTCCTGTGGTTCCAATCCAGCACTTCAGCGCCGGTGTACTCGCGGAGGTCATCCGCCGTCAGCCGTCCTCGCCTGGCCGGACCGCGCTGGCGTGGCAGATCGCCGTCGGGCCCGCGCTCGCCCGGGCGACGACGGTCGAGCTGAGTGAGGGCGTGCTGACCGTGCACTCATCAGATGCGCGCTGGACGCTCGAAATCACGCGCGCGCGGGACATCGTCCTCAGACGACTCCAGCATTTCCTCGGGCCAGATAGCGTCAAGGGTCTGCGCATCGAGAGAGAGCCCGGTCGAGCGCGGTAACCATATGAACAGTCGTGAATCCGTCATCGTCTCGGCCGTGCGAACACCCACCGGCAAGTTCCTCGGCGCCCTCAAGGACCTGAGCGCCACCGAGCTCGGCGCGCGCGTCGTCCGCGAAGCCGTCCGTCGCGCGGGGATCGACCCGTCCAGCGTGGACGAGTGCATCATGGGGAACGTCATCCAGGCCGGGAACGGCCAGAATCCTGCGCGGCAGGCCGCGCTCAACGGGGGGCTGGCCGATCACGTCGCCGCGCTGACGATCAACAAGGTGTGCGGCTCGGGGCTCAAGGCCGTCATGCTCGCCGCGCAGGGGATCGCCACTGGCGACATCGACATCGCGGTCGCGGGCGGCATGGAGTCGATGAGCAACGCGCCCTACCTCCTCCCCCGCGTCCGCGAGGGGCTGCGGATGGGCGACGGCAAGGTCGTCGATTCGCTGATCAACGACGGCCTCTGGTGCTCGTTCGAAAACTGCCACATGGGGATGTCCGGCGAGGTCGTCGCAGACAAGTATGCGGTCGGGCGCGACGAGCAGGATCGCTATGCCGCGGAGAGTCACCGCAAGGCGGCGCACGCCACGCGCGAAGGCTGGTTCAAGGACGAGATCCTGCCGATCGACATTCCGCAGCGGAAGGGCGACCCGCTCGTGATCGACACCGACGAGCCGATTCGCGCGGACACGACGGCGGACGCACTCTCGAAGCTCAAGCCGGCCTTCAAGAAGGACGGCTCGGTCACTGCCGGGAACGCGCCGGGCGTCAACGACGCCGCCGCGGCGGTCGTGATCATGGCGGCCGAGAAGGCGCACGCGCTCGGCCTGACGCCCATGGCGCGCGTCGTCGGCCAGGCGACGAGCGGACTCGCGCCGAAGCTCGTCATGATGACGCCGGTCGAGGCCGTGCGGAAGGTGGCCGCCAAGACCGGGTGGAACCTGAAGGAGGTCGATCTCTTCGAGATCAACGAAGCCTTCTCCGTTCAGGCGGTCGCGGTGATGCGCGAACTCGGGATCGATCCGGCGCGCGTGAACGTGCATGGCGGCGCAGTCGCGCTCGGTCACGCGATTGGCGCGAGCGGCGCGCGAGTCCTGACGACGCTGCTCTACGCGATGAGGCGCCGGGACGCGAAGCGCGGGATTGCGGCGCTGTGCCTGGGCGGCGGCAACGGGGTGGCGCTGGCGGTGGAGCGAATCGGAGCATAGGAGAACGATGATTCAGCGAATCGGAGTGGTGGGCGCCGGAACCATGGGCAACGGGATCGCCCAGGTCTTCGCGCAGGCGGGGTTCGACGTGCGGCTCGTCGACGCCGCGGCGGGCGCCCTCGACCGGGCCAAGTCGTCCATCGAGAAATCCCTCGCCAAGCTCGTCGAGAAGAGCCGGCTGACGATCGCGGAGCGTGACGCCGCGCTCGAACGGCTCGCCACGGGCACCAACGTCGACGCGCTCGCGGAGAGCGACTACGTCATCGAGGCCATCTTCGAGGACCGGCAAGCCAAGCAGTCGCTCTTCGCGCGACTCGACCAGTTGACCCGTCCCGACGTCATCCTCTCCTCGAATACGTCCTCGATCTCGATCACGACGCTCGGCGCCGCGACCAATCGACCGGACCGCGTGCTGGGCATGCACTTCATGAACCCGGTGCCGCTGATGTCGCTCGTCGAGCTGATTCGCGGTCAGGCCACGTCGCCCGACTCGATGCTCATCGCCGCCGAACTGTGCATGCGCCTCAACAAAACGGCCGTCGAGGCGTCCGACTATCCGGGCTTCATCGCCAATCGCATCCTGATGCCGATGATCAACGAAGCGATCTTCGCGCTGATGGAGGGCGTCGGCACGGCCGACTCCATCGACAAGGTGATGAAGCTCGGCATGAACCACCCGATGGGTCCGCTGACGCTCGCCGACTTCATCGGTCTCGACGTGTGCCTCGCGATTCTCGAGGTCCTGCACGAGGGGCTCGGCGACCCGAAGTATCGGCCGTGCCCGCTCCTTCGCCGCATGGTCGCGGCTGGCCACCTGGGCCGGAAGTCCGGCCAGGGTTTTTACCGGTACTGATCTCGTCGTGCTGCCGACGCACCCCACGGCGCGACGACTGGCACTCTTCGGCTGGGCGCTGGCCGCCATCGGCGGCAGCGTGGCTGTCTGGTGGCTGTCCTCCTACCTCGAGACGCTGACCGCCTTGGCGCAGACCGACCGCGACGCGGCGCTGACGCTGTTCCGCTCGCGCGCGATGCCGGCGCTGCTCGTCGTGGTGGGCGTGGCGGTTGCGGCGGGCGCCGTTCTGCTCAGGCAGGGCCTCCAGATTGCGCGCGGCGCCGATCGTCAGGGCCGGACGCTGGGGAACGTGATGGCGACGGCCGGTTTCGTGCTGGCCGCCGTGCCGCTCATCCTCATCTCCGTGGTGTTCTGGCTGCTCGGGCGCGCCTGAGTCAGCGGGCGAAGTATCCGCGCCGCGCCCGCACGTCGCCAGACGTTGCTTTGAGCTTCACGGTAATCGTGTGCCACCCGGTCGTCGAGACGCCTGACGGCGTGTAGCTCAGGACGTAGCGCTGCCGAAACTCCTTCAGGACGGTGAGGAACGTCGCACGCAAGCGCGGTCTCGTCCTGCGCGTAGACCACGCGTCCGCCGGTCTCGTCGGCCAGGGCATCGAGCACTCGCTCGGCGGCTCCCGACGCTCGAATCGTGACGGGATAGAGCACGACGTCCGTGCGCCGTGCCGCATCGACGGCCTTGCGGCCAGTCAGCCAACTGGACGTGTCGCGGCCGTCGCTCAAGAGAATCACGAGCGTCCTTCCCTGGTCGGCCTCGCGAAGCGCGAGTGCCGCGATCGTGGCGTCGAAGAGCGATGTGGCACCTCCCGACTGGAGGTCGTCGACGAGGGCTCGGAGGCGCGCGCCATCGCCGGTGAGACTGGAATGCAGCTCGACGCGGTTGGAGAAGCTGATGAGCGCCGAACGGTCATCCCGGGCGAGCGCGTCGATCACGGACAGGTACGCCCTCTTCAGTTGTCCGAGCGGCGCCCCCGCGACGCTCCTGCTTACGTCGAGGACCGCGATGATATTGAGGGGCAGCGTCTGGTGATCGAGGTCGGTGATCGTCTGGAGCACGCCGTTGTCCCGCAGCTCGAAGTTCTTGGCGGTCAGCCCGATTACCGGCCGTCGTCCGTCGGTGACGAGCGCATCGACCCTCACCGCTGCCGCCCGACTCTTGAACTGGGCGGGCTGGACTAACGTCGCCACGCGCGCCTGCGTCGCCAGCCAAGCCACCAGGAGCAGCGTCAGTGGTCTCACTTGATGACCATCGACCGCGCGACCTTGAGGTACGGTTCGAAGCGCCACGCGAGTCCTCCGAGATAGAACCACCAGGGGTCCGCCTGATCTTTGCGCTCGGTCAACGCGTCGATCGCGGTTTCTGCGGCCTCGGATCGCTGGCCGTCGAGGTGCAGCGCGTGGGCCTTGGCGACCCGGGCCGACTGCGGCACGGCGACGAGCGCGATCGCGCGATCATAGGCTGCGACGGCGCCCTTCACATCACCGCGGCGTTCGCACACATCGCCTTCGAACAGTCGAGCCAAATACTCGAACGCCGGTTCGTCGGGTTGCCACTGGTACGTCGACAGCACAGTGGCAGCCTCGTCAAACGCCCCGAGCGCGAGCAGCACATGGCTCAGACGCAATCTGGCTTCCGGTTCCTTTGGATCCGCGGCGACGCTCCGACGCAGATAGTCGCGCCCGGATGTCAGCAAGTCGCCGCCTTCGCTGCGCCCTCGTCCGAGATCGCGTGCCGCGTTCTCGGGCAACATCCACCACGCCAATTCCTGTCGCGCTCCCGCGGCGAGCAACACCTGCGCGTCGTCTGGGAACGCGGCCAGCGCTTCGTCGAGATAGTCAG
Source organism: uncultured Acidobacteriota bacterium (assembly GCA_963776315.1). GTDB lineage: Bacteria > Acidobacteriota > Vicinamibacteria > Vicinamibacterales > 2-12-FULL-66-21 > DATBJJ01. Next base: position 626,257 of record CAVZMJ010000007.1, on the reverse strand, counting down.
GCCACCCCTTCCAGATAACGTGGATCTGCACTTGACGGTAGGACTCCCACAGCAAGTACCAGGTTCTTGAGGAACGGCGACTGCGGGTTCATGGCTCGCAGCGCGCCGTGAAGACGCGCGAGCAGTGCGGAATAGGTAAACCCCTTGATCGGTACGGGGACTGCGGAGGCCAGGCCCTGAGAATTGCCTCCGTGCAGAGCAAGAACATGGCCTCAAGATCGGTCCGCCGCTTACGAAGCTCAGCCCGCAGAATCCATGTATCGATTCGGACGTAGGGCGCGGTTTGTTGCTCCCATTCCTTTGGGCTGAGCAGCGCGTCGAACTCGTTGACGGCGCGGTCGATCGCACCGCTGCGGTAGACGTTGAGCAGCTCGTCATAGGCTGGGTCTGCCGTCGCAGCGCGCGCCCTCGCCGCGGCGTTCTGTCGCGCGGGGCCCGCGGTTGCCGGCGCGGCCACTACCAACGCGGTCGCCAACCCTGCGAGCATCGCAATGAGCCCGGTCACGCCTGAGTCACCTGGCGAAGTATCCACGTCTGGCGCGAACGTCGCCCGACTTCCCCCGGAGCTTGACCTCGATCGTGTGCCAGCCGCTGTCGGACACGCCCGTCGGCGCGTAGCTGAGCACGTACCGTTGCCTGAATTCCCGCAGGACCTCCAGGAACGTCGCCTCGACCGCGGCCTCGTCGCTCGCGTAGACGACTCGCCCACCCGTGTCTTCTGCGAGAGCGGCCAGCAGCCGCTCTGACGGTTCGGGCCCTTGGCGTGGGTGTATCAGCGGTTTTCCCTGTATCGTGACGAGCGGCATGATGGTGCGGATCGTGACCGGGTAGATCACGACGTCTGTGCGACGGGCGGAGTCGATCAGCTTGCGCGCGGTCAGCCAGCTGGAGGTGTCGCGCCCGTCGCTGAACAGGAGAAGCAGCGTGCGGCCCTCGTCGGCCTCGCGCAGCGCGAGCGCGGCGAAGGCCGCGTCGAAAAGCGCTGTCGTCCCGCCGGTCTCGACGCCGTCGACAAGGGAGCGCAGGCGCTCGCGATCGGCGGTGAGGGCCGTGTGGAGCTCGATGCGGGTGGCGAACGTCAGAAGGGCGGCACGGTCCTGTCCGGCAAGCGCGGCGATCAGGCCTCGGACTCCCTGCTTGAGGTGCGCCAGTGGCTGGCCTGCAACGCTGCCGCTCAGATCGAGCGCGCAGATGATGTTCAGGGGCAGCGTTTCGTGGTGTACGTCGGTAATGGTCTGGACGACGCCATTGTCGCGGACCTCGAAGTTCTTCGCGGTCAGCCCGGCGACCGGACGCCGGCCGCTGGTCACGAGCGCGTCGACGCGCACCGCGGCCACTTGCGTCTTGAATCGGGGCGTCTGCGCGGAATCCTGCGATCCCGCTTCCGGCGCCGTCGAGAGGGCCGACACGATGAGCAGGAGGATGCAGCGGTCTCACTTGATGACCATCGCGTGCGCGATCTTGAGGTAGGCATCGAACCGCCAGGCTTGTCCACGGATGTACGGCCACCACGGGTCGGACTGCTCGGAGTAGGTCGAGATCGCGTCCGTCACGGTTGCCGCGGCCTCCGATCGCCGTCCATCCAGGTGGGCGAGATGAGCCGCCGCGATACGCGCCGCCTGTGGCATGTCGACGAGCGCAGCCGCCCGGTCGTAGGCCGCGGCCGCTGCGGCCCGGTTTCCCTGTCGTTCAGACAGATCGCCCTCGAAGAGCCGCGCGAGGTACTCGAAAGGAGCGCCGTCGCGCGCCCAGTCGTGTTCCGCCAGCACGCGCGAGGCGTCCGTCAGCGTCGTTCAGCTCGAGGAGCACATGGAGCAGGCGCAACCGCGCTTCTGATTCCTTCGGGTCGGCCGCCACGCTCCGGCGAAGGTAGTCACGCCCAACCGTGAGGAGTCTGGTGATCGCCGGAGGTTCCCGGTCCGGGTCGCGCTGCGCATTCTCGAGCGACATCCACCAGTTCAGCTCCTGGCGCGATCCGGCGGCCAGGAGAATCTGGGCGTCGTTGGGAAACGCGGCGAGCGCCTCGTCGAGGTAATCGAGCTCCGGCGGGAACGGCTGGTTGACGTGGACATGCCTGAAGGACTCCCAGAGCAGATACCAGGCCCTCAGAAACGGTGACCTCGGCTCCATCTTCTTCAAGGTGAGATGGAGGCGTGCGAAGGGCGCCATGTAGGGTGCCAGCAATCGCGTCGGATAGGGGTCGTCGTGCGACCACAAAACCATGATGGCATCTGAATAGAGCAGGAGCGCCGCCTCCAATTCGCTGCGCCGGTTCGTGTCCTCCATCTCGCCGATCCATCGGGTGACCTGGCGCTGGCCCTGGCTGGCGGCGAGCAGTCGGGCCAACCCCTCGACCGCGCGCTTCGATCTCACCGCCACGATAGACCGTCAGCAGGTCGGCGTACGCGTGCCGACTCGGCTTCGGAGATCGCCGGCGGCTGCGCCTGCGCATGGATCAGGACCGCGACGCTCGCGACCATCGTCATCATCACCACGCGCACGACCGTCCGCCACGCGATGGCGCGATCGCTCATACAAGGGTCCAATCGGTCCGCCGGTGCCGGAAGCGTCCAACAAGCACGAGGATCGGGACGAGAATCACCAGTTCCAGGCACACTGCCCGAACATTCTGCGCCACGAACACCCATCCCTGGTAGTACCGGCGCGAGATGGCCATGAAGACGTGCAGATCGGACTCAAAGTGATGCGCGACTGAACGGCCAGAGCGCCATCACGCCGAGCGGCGGCGACGCGTCGCTCCCGAGCCAGTCGAGCAGCACATGGCTCGCGTACGCCGCCGCGCACGCGAGCGCCGAGCGGGCCAGCGCGACGAGCGCCGAAGTGCCGCGCGAGTGCAAACGCCATCAGCCCGACGATCGCCGTGGCGCCGAGGCTGTGGGTCGGTCCGCTGTGCGCGCCGAACAGAAGGTCGATGTCCGGAAGCGCACCGAGTGCCCCGAAGAGGCTTGCCTCGCGCCAGAAGGTGGCTGGCACCTTGCCGGGAAGGTGCCAGCCACCTTGCCGGCGTCCGGATCGATCCGCGGTGTGCCGGCGACGAGCCAGCCGGCCGCCACACCCGCGATCAGGTGGCCGAGTGGCGATGGCATGGCTCAGGGACTCCGGAGTGGCTTCAGCTGCGTGTCCGCATCAATCAATGCTCGCGGGGCCCCACCCCCGCTCGCTCTCGCGCGGCGACTGCCCGCCGCGCTCGGGCCGCAGGCGCCCGCGCGCGGAAACTGCCAACTCGACAGCGTCGAGGGGTCGCAGAAACTGCGACGGTGCCGGGCGTGGGGCGAAAGTCCACTTGGCTCGTAAGATGCCTCCAATCAACACGATAATAGGCCATGCTTTACAGATTTTCGCTTGACTTTCTCCCCGGCACGAACCTAGAATGCCGAGTCTTGTGAGCCGCCAAATCGTTGGCCGCCCGCAACCCGAAGGAGACACCGAATGCCGCCAGAGAACGACCGCGAACGCCTCAAGGCCATCGAGATGGCCGTCGGCCAGATCGAGAAACAGTTTGGCAAGGGCTCGATCATGCGCCTGGGCCAGAAAGATGCCGTGGCCGCCATCCCGGCCATCTCCACCGGGGCGGTCAGCCTCGATTATGCCCTCGGAATCGGCGGCGTTCCGCGCGGGCGCGTCGTCGAGATCTTCGGCCCGGAATCGTCGGGCAAGACGACGCTCTCGCTGCAGATCATCGCCGAGGCGCAGAAGCTCGGCGGCATGGCGGCCTTCGTCGACGCCGAGCACGCCCTCGACGCGAAGTACGCGCAGAAGCTCGGCGTCGACCTCGACAACCTCCTCGTCTCGCAGCCCGACAACGGCGAGCAGGCGCTCGAGATCGTCGAAGTCCTCGTGCGCTCGAACGGCGTCGACGTCGTGGTCGTCGACTCGGTCGCCGCGCTCGTGCCGCGCGCCGAGATCGAAGGCGAGATGGGCGAAGCGCAGATGGGCCTGCAGGCGCGCCTCATGTCGCAGGCGCTCCGGAAGCTCACCGGCGCCGTCTCGAAGTCGAAGACGTGCCTCATCTTCATCAACCAGCTCCGCGAGAAGATCGGCGTGATGTTCGGCAACCCGGAAACCACGACCGGCGGACGCGCGCTCAAGTTCTACTCGTCGGTCCGAATCGACATCCGCCGCATCGGCGCGATCAAGGACGGCGACGCGGTGGTCGGCGGCCGCACGCGCGTCAAGGTCGTCAAGAACAAGGTGGCGCCGCCCTTCCGCGAGGCCGAGTTCGACGTGATGTACGGCGAGGGCATCTCGAAAGAAGGCGATCTCCTCGATCTCGCCGTCGACCGCAAGATCGTCGACAAGAGCGGGACGTGGTTCGCCTTCAACGGCGACCGGCTCGGTCAGGGCCGCGAGAACGTCAAGCAGTTCCTGAAGGACAACCCGGCGGTGTTCAAGACGCTCGAAGAGAAGGTCCGGCGCGAGCTTGGAATGGGACGCGAAGCGGAAGTCGCGGCCGTCTAGAGCGGAATCAAAGCGCGGAGCGCGGGGCCCGGACGCGAGGCGTCACTCGCGCGGGTTCCGTGCTTCCTCTGTCGCCTCGGTCTTCGTCGCGATGTTCTGCGTGATCTCGGTCTTTGTCGCGCCGGCAAGGCTCCCAGGCGCCGGCGAAGGCTTGACGACGACGAGGATTTCGCCTGGCCTGACGAGCCCGAGCTCCGCACGCGCGACATTCTCGATGGTCGGAGCGTCGTGCTGCAGCCGGTGAATCGTCTCGGCGAGGACGGCATTCTCGTACTGCAGCCGCGAGAGCTCCGCGACCGCCGCGTTGAAGTCCTGCCGTGCCCGCAGTGTTTCGGAAAGTCCTCGTTCCCCAATCAGCGCATTCACCGCAAGGACGCACGCGGCAAAGCAGAGTACCCGTCCCGTCCACGCGCGCTCGCGTCGGCGTGGTGGCAGATTCGGCGTGTCCAAACTGCTCAGGCTCATCGTTGGAGAAGCAAAGTACCAGACTCGCGGTGAAAGTACAAGTCCAAAATTCGCGCGATCGCTCGATCCGTCAGCGCCCGCTCAATGTACCGCAAGTCGCCAAAAAGTACAAGTGTCTTTTTGCTCGTCGACGCAACGCTGCTGAAGGCAAGAGCCACGAGTGTGATCGGGTTGTCGATCGGCCGGCAGGACTGTTATGATCAGGGTTCTGCTCAGGCACGCCGAGGTAGCTCAGTTGGTAGAGCACAGCACTGAAAATGCTGGTGTCACTGGTTCGATTCCAGTCCTCGGCACCATCCTTCGCTCGCTGTCCTGAAACATGTTGATCCCGAGCTTCGGCTCGGCAGGCCATCCTTCGCTCGCTGTCACGCGAAGGATGTCCGCCGTAGCTCGCCGAAGCGAGCGGAGGCGGACCGTCCCTGTCGATCCCGAGCTTCGACTGGCAAGCCACCCTTCGCTCGCTGTCCACGCGAAGGTTGTCCCGCCGTAGCTCGCAACGCGAGCGGAGGCGGACTACGACGATGGCGATGGCTGTTGCGGCGAGACTCAGCAGCATGTTGCGGCTCATTCAGCATTCAGCATCAGCCTTCAGCTTCAGCATTCAGCATTCAGAATTTCTCCCCGCCCCAGAAGTACGCCCGGCCCTGCTTCCAGTTCACGACGAAGACGAGACTTCCCTGTCGCGACCGGTACGACTGCAGCCCTGCGGCCTTGGCCTGCTCGGCGTTCACGGTCCCGCGCAGGAGGACCGGCCACCACTCGATCCGCCCGGGGATGTCGCACTCGACGCCGGCGAGCGAAATCTCCTCGGCCGTGAGCATCGCGCGCAGCGCGTCCGCATCCTGCGGCAGGAAGTTGAACAGTCCCCATCGGCGGCCCGAGTCGAGGTCGCTCGCCGTGCGGATGTCGTGCGCCCCTTCCGGCACTCCGGGCGGAAGATCTCCGCGGCCCGGTGCGCCGGCGTCGCGGGCCTCGGCCAGCGTGGCATACGAATTCGTCACGACATCCTTGTCGCGGCAGCCGGATGACATCGTCGCGACGGCCACCGCGACCAGGACATAGGATCGGCGTCCGAATCGTGCCATGCGGCTCACGTCAGCGTCCCACACGCGTCCACTCGGCATAGAGCTCCGGGCGGCGATGCTGCAGGAACAGCCGCCGCGCGTGCGAGGTGGCCGCCTCCGACAAATCGATGTCGACGGAGAGGATCGCATCCTCGAGCTTCGGCGCGCGCGCGATGACCCGGCCGTCGGGCGCGCAGACGAACGACTCGCCGGCAAACGTCAGGCACTCCTCCTCGCCGACGCGATTGCAGAGCGCCACGAAGTACCCGTGTCTGAAACGCCGCCACGCGCATCTCGCCTTCGTAGAGACCCTCCGGCCACTCGTCGAGCGCGCCGGCCTGCGGCACGACGACGAGATCGGCGCCGCCGAGCGCCAGCGCGCGCATGTATTCGGGATAGTGACGGTCGTAGCAGATGGCCACGCCGATGGCTCCGGCCTGCGTGCGGTAGACCGGCGCGCCGGTATCGCCCGGCGTGTAGTAGCCCTGCTCGTGAAAGCACGGGTACTCGGTGATGTGGATCATGCGCGTCCGGCCGAGCAGCGAGCCGTCCGCGTCGATGACCGGCGAGCAATCGAATCCGCGGTCCGCCGTCCCGCTCGTAGAGGTTGAGGACGACGACGACGCCGAGCTCGCGTGCGCGGCGGCAGAAGGCGTCGGTCATCGGACCGGGAATGGTCTCGCCGCGCCGCCACGGGGCGTCGCCGGCAGGACGCTGCGGAAAGAATCGCTCGAACGCGACCTCGGGAAAGACGACGAGCGCGGCGCCCTGGCGCGCCGCCGCGCTCGAGCGCCGCGAGTCCGCGGCGGACGTTGTCGGCCTTGTCTTCTCCGGCTGACTGCTGGACCAGCGCGAGCTTCACCGGGGTAGTTTACACGTGCGCCCAAACGAGCCGACGACCATTCACGATGATCACGATGACACGATGGTCACGATGAACGCCTCATGAAAGGCCCATCGTGTGCATCGTGTCATCGTGTCCATCGTGTTGGTAGCCGTTGGGCCGTTCAGCCTGGCCGAGCAGTTCACACCGCCTCCCACCGGCGCGCGATGATCCGCGCGCCGGCGAGGAACACGACCGCGAGCCCCGAGAGCACCGCGACCTGCGGCCACAGCTGCCAGACGGGCGCGTTGCGCCAGAACACCTTCAGGTAGCCGTCGAGCGCCCAGGCGTTGAACGTCACGAGGCCGATCTCGCTGCATCGTCTCGCTCATCAGGAAGCGCGGGAACATGCTGCCGCCGAGCGCCGACATCGTCAGGATGAGGATCGTCGAGAAGCCCGAGAGCTGGGCGCGCGAGCGCGCGAGCGTGGCGAGGATGAGCGCCAGGGCGGCAGCCGCGGCGGCAGTGGCGAGCGTCATCACGACGAAGCCGGCGAGGTGCGAGAAGAGCGGCAGGCCGAACGCCAGATTGCCCCAGAGGAACATCACGGTCAGCTGCGCGAAGCCGACGGCGACCAGAAACACCCACTTGCCGAAGCAGGATTCCCGACATGCCGAGCCGCGTGCACAGGAGGCGCTCGAGCGTGCCCGACTCCACCTCCTCGAGCAGCACGCCGCCTGCCGCTCCGACCATCGAGAAGAGCAGGAACATCACGCCGATGCCGGCGGCGTAGAACGAAATCAGCGACCCGCGCTCCTTGTCGCCGGTGCGCATGACGTCGACGATCTGGACGTTCGCGCCCATCGCCGCACCGCCCGCGCCGCCGGACGTGCCCGACCCCTCACCGGACTTCAGCCGTGGAATCCACGCGTCCACCGCGGCCCGCTGCTGCGGCGTGAGCGCGCCCGCGTAGGTCTCGAACTGCCGCATGCCGCCCTGCATCATCAGGTCTGGCGCCGCCGTCATCGTGACCTTCTGCAGCAGCCCCCCGACCATGTTGGGCGCAATCGGATCGGACGGATCGGCGAGCAGCGCGATCGCGAGGACCGCCGCCGAAGCCGGATTGACCGAAGGCCTCGCCCAGCCCGCGGGGAATGACGACCGCGACCGGCACGTCGCCGTTGCGCACCAGCCGCTCGGCCGCCGGCCGATCGAGCGCCGGACCGGGCGCGTCTTCGTCGGCGGTCGTCCGCACCCGCAAGCCGCTTTCCTTCTTCAGGCCCTCGATCAGCCGGCGGCTCAACTCGCGACTGGTCCTCGTCGACGACCGCGACGCGGATCCGGGTCGTCCGGGCATTGCCTTGATTGCCGAAGACGGTCGCGAAAATCGAAAAGAAGATGATCGGCAGCAGGAACGTCAGCGCCTGCGCCACCCGGTCGCGCGTCAGGTTGGTCCACGCGATGCGCATCAGCGTGAGCATTACTCTCTCAGCTCCCTTCCGGTCAGATGGATGAAGACCGCCTGGAGGCTCGGGCCGCGGACGTCGAGATCCTCGACCGTGCGGCCGGCCCGGCGCAGGCGGTCGAGCAGCGGCGGCAGCTCCAGCGCCGACGTCGGTCAGACCGGGCGCGTACGACGCGCGGATCGGCGGCGTCGATCTCGATGCCGCTGTCGCTCCTGATGCCGGCAACGCCGGATGTGAATGCCGCGGCCGCGAGCGGTGCGTCGACGCGCAGCGTGACGAGCCGATGCCGGCCGACCGTCAGATCGACGAGCTCGGGCAGCGTCCCCGCCGCGATGACCTTGCCGTGATCGATGATGACCGTGCGCGAGCAGCGCGCCTCGGCTTCTTCGAGATGGTGCGTCGTCAGCAGCAGCGACACGCCGGTCGAGCGCAGGTCGGCGAGCACGTCGTAGATGCGATCGCGGCTCTGCGGATCGACGCCGACCGTCGGCTCGTCGAGCAGCACGACGCGCGGCCGGTGCACGATGCCGCAGGCGATGTTGAGGCGGCGGCGCATGCCGCCGGAGAACTGCTTGATCGGCTCGGTCGATGCGATCCGCGAGGCCGGTGCGCTCGAGCACCCAGTCCACCTGCTGCGCGAGCTGTCGGCCGGAAAGCCCTTGCAGACGGCCGAACGCCTGCGAGGTTCTCGCGCGCCGTCAGGAGCGGATAGAGCGCCACGTCCTGCGGCACGATACCCAGTTCGCGCGGCGTTTGGCCGCCGGTCAGCACCTGGCCGAACAGCCGAATCTCGCCGCCATCGAGCCGCACGCGTCCGGTGATCGCGCGAATCAGCGTCGTCTTGCCGGCGCCGTTCGGTCCGAGCAGCGCCAGCAGCTCGCCTTCGCCGAGCTCGAACGTCGCGCCGTCGAGCGCCGTGACCTTGCCGAACGTCTTCGTGGCGTTCGAGACCGTCAGGACGGACATGGTCAGCTCCCGGGAATGCGTGGCCGCGACCGTATTCAGACGTTACGCCTTCCGGAGACACGGGGATCGCCGCATCCGGCGAACGGAGGCAGCGGGGCGGCCGACAGTGCAAGGGGCCAGAGTGCCTGGTGCCTGGTGCTTAGGGTGCCAAGGTGCGAGGGGGCCAGGGTGCCTGGTGCTCAGGGTGCCAGGGTGCCAGAGTGCCAGGTGCAGCGCCGCGGCCCCAAGCGCGCACGCACCAGGCACGAGGCACTTGGCACCTGGCACCTGGGCACCCTATGCACCAGGCACCCGGGCACCCTGGCACCCTGAGCAGCTATTGTCGTCCCTTGTCCTTCAGCCGCTTCTGAAGCGCCTTGGCGCCAATCTTCCCGCTCCGCTTCTCTTCGATCAGCGCCCGCTCGTCCTGCTGGCGCGCCTGATACGCCTGCTCGCCCAGAAGCTTGTGGAAGCTTTCCAGCCGAATCGCCGCCATCTCGCCCGCCTTAACGGCGGCGCGTACGGCGCACCCGGGCTCGGTGCGATGCTGGCAGTCACGAAACCGGCAGTCGGCCGCGCGCTCCTCGATGTCCGCGAACGTGCCCTCAACCGCGTCGCCCGAATCCCACAACTGCAGCTCGCGCATGCCCGGCGTATCGATGAGCACCCCTTCACCGGGCAGCATCACGAGCTGTCGCGCCGTGCTCACGTGCCGCCCCCGGCTGTCCGATGCGCGGACCTCGCGCGTGCGCAGCAGCTCGTGGCCGATGAGCTGATTGACGATGGACGACTTGCCGACGCCCGACGACCCGAGCAGCGCGCCCGTCTGGCCGTGGCCGAGGTAACGACGCAGCACGTCGAGACTCTCGGGCCTGCGGCAGGACACCGCGTGGACATCGACACCCGCGGCCAGGGCCCGCACGACGTCGACGACCGCCGCAATGTCCTCGACGAGATCGATCTTGTTGAGGACGACGACCGGCGTGGCGCCGCTGTCGCCGGCGACGACGAGGTAGCGTTCGATGCGCCGCGGGTTGAAGTCGCCGTCGAGGCCGGACACCAGGAACACCGTGTCGATGTTGGCCGCGACGATCTGCTCTTCGGTGGGGTCGCCGGCAGCGCGGCGGGAAAAACGGCTGGTGCGCGGGAGAACGGCGCGAATGCGCGCGTCGGCGCCCTCGACCGGCGGCTCGATGGCGACCCAGTCGCCCACGGCCGGAAAATCGACGCGCACCGTGGCCTGATGGCGCAGGCGTCCGGAGACGCGCGCGAGCCACTCGCCGGCGCCGGTGAACACGCGATAGATGTGCGTGTGCTCGAGCGCGACGCGCGCCGGGACGAGGCCCTCAGCGGCGTGCGGCGCGAAGGCCTCGGCGAGCCGCGACGTCCAGCCGAGCGCGGTGAGGTCAATCGGCATGCTGGCGTCTTGTCGTTCGCATGGCTACGGTATCTGCCCTGGCTATCGGCGCGGGCGCTTCGCGACGGGAATCACGAACTTCTCGGCGGTGTGGACGTCCGAGAAGCTCACCACCTTGACGTCGACCAGCCCGGCTCGCTTGCCGGCGGCCATCGTCTCGGCCTCGGTGATCTCCTTGCGCCCCTTCGGCCTCACGATCCATATCGCGCCGTCGGGCTTGATGAGGCGCACGAGGGCCGCGATCTCGCTCGAGCGCGTCGCGATGGTCGACGCCGTAGAAAATCAGATCGGCCGGACGACTCGCGGCCGGCGCCCTGCGGGTCACCTTCTCCGCCCGCTCGGCGACCTCGGTCAGAAACCCCTCGTCTGAGATGCCGATCGCCGCGATCGTCATCCCGGCCTTGACGCCGAGCTTGTCGAGCCTCGACGGCGGACTCGTGATGCGCTGGGCCCACTTCTCGGCGGCGGCGCCGATCGTGAGCTCGGCCGACTTGCCGCCGAACTGCACGCTGCAGCGTGCCATCGCGCGCCGTCGCCGCGGTGATGGAGGCGAGCGGGATCGCGAGCCGCACCGTGCCGCGAAACACGAGATCCTTGTGTTCGAGCAGGGCGATCCCGCGTGAGGTCTTGCCGTCGAACGTCAGCGTGCAGGTTGCGTCGTAACCCATCTCGGGTAAGTCTGAATTCTGAATGCTGAATGCTGAAGTGGACGTTTGAAGTGTGAAGTTTGAGGCCCAAGGTTGAAGTGTGAAGCTCGAGTTTCGAGTTCGACGTGCACGGCTGACCTCCGCGGGTGATCCTCAGCGCGACGACTTCTGGCTCGCGAGACGCCCTTCGGCGGCGGTCAGGTAAGCAGCCATGGTGCTTTCGTACCCGAAGACGAACCTGGCCATGACGCGGAACAGCAGATTGTAGATCGCTCCGTCCTCGGTAATCGTCAACGTGCTGCCGTGTGCGGCTGGCGAAATCTCGTAGGTCCAGGTGCCGCCGAACGGCAGATCGGGATCGGCGATGCGCAGGACGAGCAGCCGGGGGGCTTCGCTTCGCTCGACGGCCAGCGTGATGACGGCCGCTGCTGCCTTCCTCGACCCAGACCGGCCGGCCGTCCCGATCCGGCAGGCGCTGGACGGTCTTGACATCGCTCCGCCAGGACGGAAATGCCTCAACGTTCGTAATCAGCTCCCACATCGTCTCGGGCGACGCCGTAAACGTCGCCTGACGCTGGGCGCGGTGCTTCTCGGGCAGCAGCCAGCCGATCACCAGCACGACGACGACCAGGAGGCCAATCGTCGCCAGCGGCGATCCAGATCCACTTCATCGTCTCTCTCCTCGTTGACATGCGGCTCGCGTCTCGCGTCTCGCTTCTCGCAGCTCGCGGCTCGCGCGCTCGCGGCTGCCTAGTCGTAGGTTGCCGCCATCAGTCGGCATTCTGCAGCAGCGAGAAGCGAGCCGCCAGCCGCTCTCCCTTGGCTGCTGGCTGCGGCAAATGCCGACTGATAGCTGCCCGGTACGGCTTGGCAACCGCGAGCCGCGAGAAGCGAGCCGCCAACTGGTCAACCGGCGGGTGGCTGCACAAATGCCCACTGATAGCTCGCCACGTTCGACTAGGCAACCGCCAACCGCGAGCCGCCAGACGCCAGCAACTAGCTTCCTAGCTCGCAAGCCCCTGCTGTCAGCGGCGCGCGCCTTCTCCTCCATCTGTCTCTGCGCCGCGGTCGCGAGCAAACTCAGACCGCGAATCGCGGCGTCACGCTCCTCGTCGGTCAGGCGCGCCACCATGTCTTCGACGAGCGGCGGGTCGAGCACCGAGCTCGCCTCGCGCACGCGCACGCCTGCCGTCGTCAGGCGCACGTGAACGCGACGGCGGTCGGCGACGTCGCGGAGGCGGACGACGTAGCCCTTGCGTTCCAGGCGGTCGATGGTCAGCGACATCGTTCCGGACGTGACGCCCATGTGACGGGCAAGGCCGTTCAGCGTGATCGGATCGATCTCGTCCAGGTGGTCGAGCACGCTCGCCTGATGACGGCTCAGTAGTCGGTTGCTCTGCGGGTCCCGGACGTGGCGCGTGTGGCAGGCGAAGAAGATCTTCGGATAGAGGTTCATGACCTGCTGCGCCGCGCTTCCGGCGGGCGTCGACATTTCCGTAGTGTCCGCAAATTAATTTGCATTGTCAAATCAAATTAATTTACTGCAAATTGTTCTAAACCAGAACGTTGACACTTCCGTCCAATCCACCGACCGAAGGCTGAATCGCTGAGAAGAGCGGGTTGTCCGGATCTGGGACGAGACCATGTCGGATTCGGGCAGGCTCCCACGGCGGCGTGGTCGAGCCTTCCAGACAATCATGAATGGTATCAATAACTTACAAGCTCTTCAGCCCGTGGCACACGGTTTGGCTTAGCCGAGCCTGACGCCGGCCTCGTTTCATGCCCGGCTCCAGGACAGAGGCAGTTCAATGGTCGATATAGCGCGCTCCCCCGAAGTCAAACGCAAGAAGCAGATTCGTCGCATGATCTACGGCGTCGTGGCCCTCCTCGCCATCGTGCTCATCACCGTCGGCGTGTCGCGGCTCCGCCCCGCGGCGCCGAGCGTCGACCGCGCGACGGTCTGGATCGACACGGTCAAGCGCGGCCCGATGATTCGTCAGGTCCGCGGCTCCGGCATCCTCGTTCCCGAGAACATCCGCTGGATTACGGCCACGACGAGCGGCCGCGTCGAGAAGCTCGTGCTGCGCCCTGGCGCGACGGTGACGCCGACGACGGTCATCCTCGAGATGAGCAACCCGGACCTTCAACAGTCGGTCATGGACGCGCAGCTGGCCTTCCGGTCCGCCGAAGCGGCCTTCGAGAATCGCAAAGCCGACCTCCAGAGCCAGCTGCTCAATCAGGAAGCCGGCGTCGTCACGATGGAGTCGCAGTATCGTCAGGCGAGCCTGACGCTCGCCGCGAACGAGGAGCTCTACAAGGAGAAGCTGATCTCCGAGCTCCAGCTGAAGCAGTTCCGCGCCACCGAGCAGGATCTCAAGAACCAGCTGTCGGTGGCGCGTCAGCGCCTCGAGATCACGAAGGCCGGCATGAAGTCGCAGCTGGCGCCGCAGGAAGCCGACGTCAATCAGCGCCGCGCCGCCTACGAGCTCCGGCTGCGCCAGCTCGACGACCTGAAGGTCAAGGCCGGCATGACCGGCGTGCTGCAGGTCCTTCCCGTCGAAGTCGGCGCAAGTGTCAACGCGGGCGCCAACATCGCGCGCGTCGCCGACCCGACGGTCCTCAAGGCCGAGCTGCGCATCGCCGAGACGCAGACGAAGGACATCAAGATCGGCCAGGTCGCCGAAGTCGACACGCGCAACGGCGTCGTCGCCGGCAAGGTCTCGCGCATCGACCCCGCATCGTCGAACGGCACGGTCGGCGTCGACATCACAGCTCGAAGGCGCGCTGCCCCCGGGCGCGAGGCCGGACCTCAGCGTCGACGGCACCGTCCGGCTCCAGAAGCTCGACGACGTCATCTTTGTCGGCCGGCCGGCGTTCGGTCAGGAAGAGAGCACGATTACGCTCTTCAAGCTGTCGGCCGACGGCGAAGCGCATCGGACCAAGGTGGTGCTCGGCCGCAGCTCCGTGAACACGATCGAAATTCGAGAGGGCCTGCAGCCCGGCGATCAGGTGATCCTCTCCGACATGTCGTCGTACGACCAGTTCGACCGCGTCAGATTGAATTGAGCTATCAGCTGTCAGCTCTCAGCTGTCAGCTGATGCACTGAAAAGCGTATGCCCTGACATCTGAACACTGAAAGCTGAAAGCTGACAGCTGATAGCTACTACCAAGGAGCGATGATGAACACTGCCGCGCAAACTCTAATCCACCTCGATGGCGTCACGAAGGTGTTCTTCACCGACGAAGTGGAGACGCACGCTCTGGCCGGGATCCACCTCGAGATCAAGAGCGGTGAGTACATTGCGATCGCCGGGCCGTCGGGCTGCGGCAAGTCGACGCTCCTCTCGATCCTCGGGCTGCTCGACTCGCCGACCGAGGGCAAGTACACGCTGAACGGCAAGGCCGTCGCCGACCTGCCGCTCTCGGAGCGGGCGCGCGTGCGCAACCGCGAGATCGGCTTCATCTTCCAGAGCTTCAACCTGATCGGCGACCTCAACGTCTACGAGAACGTCGAGCTGCCGCTCACCTATCGCGGGATGAAGTCGGCCGAGCGCAAGGAGCGCGTCATGGCCGCGCTCGAGAAGGTCGGCATGGCGCACCGCGCCAAGCACCTCCCCAGCCAGCTCTCCGGCGGTCAGCAGCAGCGCGTCGCGGTCGCCCGCGCCGTCGGCGGCGCCCCGTCGATCCTGCTCGCGGACGAGCCGACCGGCAACCTCGACTCGAAGAACGGCGAAGCCGTCATGGAGCTGCTGCGCGAGCTGCACCGCGAAGGCGCCACGATCTGCATGGTGACCCACGACCCGCGCTACGCGCGCCACGCCGACCGCAGCATCCACCTCTTCGACGGCCGCGTCGTCGAGGAAGACGGCAGCAAGCGGGGTGAGAAGGAAATGGAAGAGAGCGGCTTCCACATCGAGCACTAGGCAACCGATACGCGGGAACCGATCGGCCGACTGCCGTCGGTTCCCGCGGTGGCTCAGGGACTTCCCGGACCATGCTTCAGGATCTGCGCTACGGCCTGCGCATGCTCGCCAAGAGCCCGGGGTTCACGGCCACCGCCGTGCTCTCGCTGGCGCTCGGCATCGGCGCCAACACTGCGATCTTCAGCCTCGTCAACGCGGCGCTCCTCAAGCCGATCCCCGTTGCACGAACCGGATCGGCTGGCCTCGGTCTTCATGACCGACCAGCGTAATCCCGGCAACCTGCCGCTCTCGCATCTCAATTACAAGGACCTGCGCGACCAGAACCAGGTCTTCTCCGAGATGGCCGGCTTCACCTTCGCCCAGGTGAACTGGAGCACCGGCGCCGAGTCCGAGCAGATTCCGCGTCCAGGTCGTGAGCGGCAACTACTTCACCGTGCTCGGCGCCGGCCGGCGCTCGGACGCGACGTTCCTCCCCGAAGAAGATCAGAAGCCTGTGCCGGTCGTCGTGCTGAGCCACGGGTTCTGGGAACGCAGCCTCGGTCGCGACGCAATATCGTCGGAAAGACGCTGACGCTCAACCGCACGGCGTTCACGGTCGTGGGCGTCGCGCAGCGTGGCTTTACTGGCACGGTCCTCGGCGGCGACCCGTCGGGCTGGGTGCCGATGGCGATGCACGGCGTCGTGCAGCCGAACTTCGACTGGTACGAGCAGCGGCGCGGGCTGTTCCTGTTCGCCTTCGGCCGGCTGAAGCCTGCAGTGTCGGTCGATGCAGGCGTCAGCGCAGCTGCGGACGGTCTTCGCCGGCCTCGAGCAGGCGTTTCCCGTCGACAACAAGGGACGGAGCGCCGGCGCGGTGTCGCTCCTCGATGCGCGCCTGAATCCACAGGGCCAGGCGGGCGCGCCAATCGTCCGTCTGTCGATGATCCTGATGACCGTGGTCGGCATCGTCCTGCTCATCGCGTGCGCGAACGTCGCCAACCTGCTGCTCGGGCGCGCGACGCGCCGGCGCAAGGAGATCGCGCTTCGCCTGGCGCTCGGCGCGGGACGACTTCGTCTGGTGCGGCAGCTCGTCACCGAGAGCACGCTGCTCTCCCTGGCCGGGGGCGGCCTCGGGCTGCTGCTCGCCTACTGGCTCCTCGACGCGCTGGTCGCCGCGGATCTCCAGTTGCCGCTGCCGGTCGGACGGGATCTGTCGATCGACGCACGTGTCCTGACGTTCACGACCATCCTGGCCGTTGCCACCGGCATGATCTTCGGCCTCGCCCCAGCCATCCAGTCTTCGAAGCCGGACATCGTCCCGGTGCTCAAGAACGAGGTGGTGCCGACGGGCACGGCGCCTCGCGGAATGCGGGGTCTCTTCGCGCTGCGTCAGATGCTGGTGGTCGCCCAGATCGCGCTGTCGCTCGTCTCCCTCGTCGCCGCCGGCGCGTTCCTGCGCAGCCTCACCCGAGCGCAGCGAACCGACACCGGATTCGAGACACGCGGCGTCCTGGTGATGAACTTCAACCTCGGCCGCGAAGGCTACACGCCGGCGCGCGGCCAGATGTTCTACGACGAGGCAGCGACGCGGGTCGCAGGACTCCCGGGCGTCAGACACGCCGCCATCGCCCAGAGTGCGCCGCTCGCCGGCGGCCTTCTGCGGAGCGTCTTCCCCGAAGGCCAGGACACGACGACGCGCGACCGCATCCTGGTGCAGGTGAACTCGATCGGCACCGGCTACTTCGACACCATCGGCATCCCGCTCGCCAGGGCCGCGACTTTACTCGCGCCGACACGATCGGCGCCCCGCTCGTCGTCGTCGTGAACGAGACGATGGCCGAGCGCTTCTGGCCGAACGAGGACGCCATCGGCAAACGATTCAAGTTCTTCGGCGATGCTGGCTTCACGACGATCGTCGGCGTCGCGAGGAACAGCAAGTACAACGGCGTGGCCGAGGCACCGATCCCCTTCATCTACCAGCCGATCCTGCAGAACTACACGCCGCAGGCGACGCTGCACGTGCGGGCCGACGGCGACGCCGCCGCGCTCGCCGGCGCCGTCCGCCGCGCGGTGCAGGAGATCGATCCGACGCTCTCGGTCTTCAACGTGCGCACCCTCGAAGATCAGGTCTTCGACTCGCTGGCGCCGCTCCGGACCAACGTCATCATCATGGCGACTTTCGGCCTGCTCGCGCTGGGGCTGGCGTCGATCGGCCTCTACGGCGTCGCGAGCTATGCGGTGACCCAGCGGACGCGCGAGATCGGCGTGCGGATGGCTCTCGGTGCGGCACGATGGCACCGTCCTCCGGCTGATGCTCGGACACGGCGTCCTGCTCGTCGGCGCCGGTGTGGCCATCGGGCCTGGTCGCGGCGACGGCGCTGATGTCGCTCGTTCCCGACGCGCTGCTGCCGAACGTGAGCGTCCGCGACCCGCTGACGTTTGCGGGCACGTCCGCCCTGCTGACCGTCGTCGCCATCGTCGCCAGTTGTATCCCTGCCTACCGCGCGACGCGGATCGATCCGCTGGTCGCGCTGCGAGCCGAATAACCATGCTGATTACCGATCACCTCAAGGATCACTACGCGGGCCAGCCGGAAGCACGCGCAACGACACGTCCGAGCACGCGCGACATCCCGTGCGGCCGAGCGAGCCGCGCGTCCTCATCGCCGACGACCAGCCCGACGTCCTCGAAGCGCTGCGCCTGCTGCTCAAAGCCGAGGGGTTTCAGCTCGAGACGGCGTCGTCTCCGGCCGGCGTGCTGGCGGCGGTCGAAGCACGCGAGTTCGACGTCGCGCTGATCGATCTCAACTACACGCGCGACACGACGTCGGGCGAAGAAGGCCTGAACCTGCTCTCGCGGACGCAGGGGCTCGACCCGACGCTGCCCGTCGTCGTGATGACGGCGTGGGGCAGCGTCGAGATCGCGGTCGAGGCGATGCGCCGCGGCGCGCGCGACTTCATCCAGAAGCCCTGGGACAACGCGCGCCTCCTCGCCATCATCCGCACGCAGATCGAGCTGAGCCAGGCGCTCCGCAAGGGGCAGCGGCTCGAGGCCGAGAACTCGCTGCTGCGCAGCGAGGGATTTCCCAAGATCGTCGCCGAGTCGCCGGCGATGCAGAACGTGCTGCAGGTGATCTCGCGCGTCGGCCCGTCGGACGCCAACGTGCTCGTCCTCGGCGAGAACGGCACCGGCAAGGGTGTCGTGGCGCGAGCGCTGCACTCGGTGTCCAGCCGTGCGTCGCGGCCGATGGTCATCGTCAACTCCGGCGGCGTGTCCGAAGGCGTCTTCGAAAGCGAGCTCTTCGGGCACGTGCGCGGCGCGTTCACCGATGCCAAGGCCGACCGCGTCGGACGCTTCGAGCTCGCCGACCAGGGCACGCTCTTCCTCGACGAGATCGCCAACGTGCCCCTCAGCCAGCAGAACAAGCTGCTGCGGGTCATCGAGACCGGCGAGTTCGAGCGGCTGGGATCGTCGCGCACGCGGCGCGTCGACGTCCGGATCATCTCGGCGACCAACGCGAACATCCCCGAAGAAGTCGCGGCGGGACGATTCCGCCAGGATCTGCTCTTCCGGCTGAACACGATCGAGATCCGGCTGCCGCCGCTGCGCGACCGGCGCGAGGACACGCCGCTGCTCGCCCAGCACTTCCTGCGGCAGCACGCGCAGCGCTATCGCAAGCGGCTGACCGGCTTCGAGAGCGGGGCGATGCAGATCCTGCTCGAGCATCCGTGGCCGGGCAACGTCCGCGAGCTCGACCACGCGATCGAGCGCGCCGTGCTGATGGCGCAGGGCCCGCTCGTCAAGCCGGGCGACCTCGGCCTGCGCACCGACCGCGAGGGTGGCGGGCGCCTCGAAGACATGAGCCTCGAAGAGGTCGAGTGCTTCCTGATCAAGAAGGCCATGACCCGCTTCGACGGCAACGTGAGCCAGGCCGCCAAGGCGCTCGGCCTCAGCCGAAGCGCGCTGTACCGACGGCTGCAGCGGTATGGACTCTGAGGGGCTCAAGGCTCCAGGGCTCAGGGCTCAGGCAAAACCTTGGAGTAAGATCTCAATGCTCTTACTTGAGCCTAGAGCCTGGAGCCCTGAGCCGCAATGTCCTCTCCCTCCCCCGCGAACCGCGCCTCAGCCACGACCGCCGCATCCTGCTGATGGCGTTCGCGTCGGCGCTGCCGGGCGCGCTCATCTCGCTCATCTTTCTCTGGACCGGCGACTACACCCCCAAAGTCCAGTGGACGCTCACCGTCCTCATCATCACCTTCTGCCTGGGCTTCGCGCTGGCGCTGCGCGAGCGGGTCATTCTGCCGCTGCAGACGCTCTCGAACCTTCTGGCCGCGCTCGGCGAGGGCGACTTTTCGATTCGCGCACGCGGCGCCCGCGGCGGCGATCCGCTCGGCGAGGTCATGATCGAGGTCAACGCCCTCGTCGAAACGCTGCGCCACCAGCGGCTCGACGCGCTCGAGGCGACGACGCTGCTCAGAAAGGTGATGGCCGAGATCGACGTCGCGGTCTTCACGTTCGACGAGGAACACGAGCTGAAGTTCGTGAACCGTGCCGGCGCGCGTCTCCTGAGCCAGCCGGCCGAGCGGCTCCTCGGGCGGCGCGCCACGGAGCTCGATCTGGACGACTGCCTGAGCGGCGAGGCGCCGCGCGTCATCACCACGGCGTTTCCGGGCGGCGTCGGGCGCTGGGAAATCAGGCGCAGCCTCTTCCGCCAGGGCGGCCGGCCGCACGAGCTGCTCGTGCTCTCCGACCTCAGCCAGCCCCTGCGCGAAGAAGAACGTCAGGCGTGGCAGCGCCTGATTCGCGTCATCGGACACGAGATGAACAACTCGCTCGCGCCGATCAAGTCGATCGCCGGCAGCCTGGCGACGATCGTCGAGCGCGAGCCGCCGCCGCCCGACTGGCGCGAGGACGTGCAGCGCGGACTCGCGGTCATCGGCTCGCGGTCCGAATCGCTCAGCCGGTTCATGAGCGCCTATGCGCGGCTGGCGAAGCTGCCGCCGCCCAAGCTGGCGCCGCTCGACGTCGCCGGATTCGTCGATCGCGTCGCCACGCTCGAGAAGGCGCATCACATTCAGGTGGTTCCTGGCCCGCGCGTCACGATTCAGGGCGACGGCGATCAGCTCGAGCAGCTCCTCATCAACCTGATTCGCAACGCCGTCGACGCCGTCCGCGAGACCGGCGGCGGCGTCCACGTCGGCTGGCAGCGCCTGCCTGGATCGTCGCCGCCGACGATGGAGCTGTGGGTCGAAGATGAAGGCCCGGGCCTCTCGAACACGGGGAACCTGTTCGTGCCGTTCTTCACGACCAAGCCTGGAGGCTCGGGCATCGGACTCGTCCTCAGCCGCCAGATCGCCGAGGCGCACGGCGGCAGCCTGATCCTCGAGAATCGCGAAGACCGCCAGGGGTGCCGCGCGAGCCTTCGCATCCCGATCCACGCAGGCGCGACGTCAAGCCGGAAGCCGTGGCGCTGACGCATGGCTGATCCGCGAATCTCAAGAGCCGGTGCTGCCGGGCACGGCCGCGACCGACTACGAGCGCTACCTGCGGACCGACGAACTCCTGTCGCTGCAGAAGACCGCTGCGGAGGTCGTGCACCGCGACGAGCATCTGTTCCAGGCCGTCCATCAGTCATCCGAGCTCTGGCTGAAGCTGGCGTGCCTGGAGCTCGAAGCGGCGACGGCCCTCGTCCACGCGGACAAGGCCGCGGCGGCGACGCGGCTGGTTCGGCGTGCCTGCGACGCCATGCTCCTCATCACCAATCAGCTGGGGATGCTGGAACACATGTCGCCGTGCGACTACGCCATCGTGCGCACGGCGCTCGGCCACGGCGCCGGCTTCGACTCGCCGGGATTTCGCCGCGTCCATAAGATCTCGCCGCTGCTCGGCGATGCATTCGACGGTCTGCTCGCCAGGCGCGGCCTCACGCTCCTCGACGTCTACGAGCGGGGCCACGACCTCGACGAGCTCTATCAGCTCGCCGAAGCATGATGACGTGGGACGAGCGCACGATTCTGTGGCGCTTCCAGCACCTGAAGACGGTCGAGCGCATCATCGGCGGCAACGTCATCGGCACGCAGGGCACGCCAGTCGAAGTGCTCGGGAAGCGCATCGACGTCCGGTTCTTTCCGGACCTGTGGACCGTGCGCGACGAGATCACGCGCAGGTCCGCGCTCGGCACCGACGGGCACGGTCGGTGACAGCGCCGTTCGCGCCTTGACAGGCCCTTCTGGTCCGGATACGGTTCAGACCCTCACGATGGCCCAGGAGACACCGTCACCGCCCGCCGAAGCGCAGCCCGACTTCTTCTCCTCGCAGATTACGCGGGCGCGGCGGTTCTGCCTCGACCTCAACCCTTCCCCGACCGAGCGGCTCGTCGTCGTTTGCGGCGGCCGGGAGTATTGCACGGCGGACTACGAGATTCACCGCACGACGTTTCCTCTGTACTCGATCGAGTTCGTCGCGCACGGAGGAGGAACGGTCAGACTTCGCCGAAAAACGTATCCCCTCGGTCCAGGAGTGTTATTCGCCTACGGCCCCGGCATCCCGCATGACATCCTTCCGGACCCGGCGCAGACGAACATCAAGTATTTCGTCGACTTTTCAGGCCGGGAAGCGCTCCGCCTGCTCCGGCGCCATGGGCTCCCGCCCGGCGGCGCCGTCCAGACACGGGCCCCGTACGACATCCTGGCGATCTTCGACGACCTGATTCACAACGGATTACGGAAGACGCCGTTCACCGCCGGCATCACGGCACTCATCCTGCGCCATCTGATCATGAAGATCGCCGAGACCGCTGCGCCGCCCGGGATCCCCGATCAGCAAGCCTTCGGCACCTACACGCGCTGTAAGCACTACATCGAGGATCACTGGACGAACATCGCGACGGTGCGGGACGTGGCCCAGGCCTGCGAGGTCGACGTCGCCTATCTCTGCCGGCTGTTTCAGCGGTTCGATCATCAAAGTCCCTACCGCTTTCTTGTGTCCCTCAGAATGGCCGAGGCCGCGGACCGCCTGCTCGCGCCCGGGGCGACGGTCAACGACGTCGCGGTCGGCCTCGGGTTCGCCGACCAGTTTCATTTCTCCCGGGTGTTCAAAGGGTTCTTCGGTCTGTCCCCTCGCCGCTATCGCGACTCGATCCATCGGCGCTGAGCGAATGACGGCGCTCGGGCAACGAAGGATTCGTGTGGTCGAAATGTGACTCTGCATGTCTATTATTGACCTGTTGCGCCCGGACTCCAGATGCAGGAACAAGTTGCGCACAGCGAAACCGGCATCGTTCCGTCGCGGCTTGACCGGTCCTGCCACGCACCAGCGCCTGACGCAGGCTAGCGGCCGGTTCTACGCACACATTCCAATTTTCTCCCTGCGCCCCAGAGCGTTTCGCATTTCGCAATAAAGTCTCCGCGCAAATTTTCTTCCGCGATCACGGGAGCGGAGTTATCGTCCCCGGAATCACCCCGTACCGGCATATTCTTGGCCAGCGCGCCGCGTGCGGTTCGGTCAGACTCTCGAGGAGGAGATTCCATGTCGAGATTGACCTCAGCGTTCGGGTGCGTGCTCCTAACAATCGCTGCCGCGGGCTTTGCGCCGGTGGCCGCGTCCGCCCAGACCACCACCGGCTCGATCTCGGGGACCGTCGTCGATCCGCAGGGCCAAGTGGTGCCGGGCGCGACCGTCACCGTCATGCATGAAGGCACGAACGAAACCCGTGTCACCACGACCGACACCGAACGCGGCACCTTCCAGGTCACCAGCCTGGCTCCGGGCACCTACACCGTGCGCGTGGAGCTGCAGGGCTTCGGCACCTTCGAGCGGAAGGGCGTCGTGGTCAGCTCGAGCGAGCGCGTGTCGGTCGGCACGATTCGCATGACCGTCGGCGGCCTGGAAGACACCGTGACCGTGCAGGCCACCGGCGCGCACGTCAACACGGAAGAGACCCAGCACGGCGGCGTCATCACCCGGACGCAGATCGAGCAGATCCAGGTGCTTGGCCGTGACGTGACCTCGCTCATGCGGCTGCTGCCCGGCGTCCGCTACACCGCGCCGGTCGACTCGATGGGCGGCTCGTTCGGCGTGGACGTCCCGGCCGTCGGCGGCCTGCCGGCCGACTGGAGCAAGGTCATCATCGACGGCGTCGTCGCCAACGAAGTGGGCAACAGCGGCATGAAGGCGCAGATGGTCAACCTGGACGCGATCGCCGAGGTGCGCCTGCTCAACAACTCGTATCGCGCCGAATACGGCCAGTCGGGCGGCTCCCAACTGCAGATCGTCACCCGCGGCGGCACCTCGGAGTATCGCGGCAGCGGCTACTACTACGGCCGGAACGAGAACTTCAACAGCGTGGAGTTCTTCAGGGCACGGTCGCAGCGGCTCAACGGGATCGAACCGTTCCCGCCCAAGTACCGGTTCAACACCTGGGCGCCAACGTCGGCGGCCCGGTGCTCGGCAAGGGAAGAAACAAGCTGTTCTTCTTCTACTCGATGGAAGCGCCGCTCGTGAAGCGGCCACAGAGCGTGCAGACGTGGCGGATGCCGTCGGCGCTCGAACGGGAGGGCAACTTCTCGCAGACGTTCGACGCGCAGGGCCGGCTCATCAACATCCGCGATCCGCGCAAAGTCGGCCTGACGTGCAACGCCGTGACCGGCGGTGCCGGGTGCTTCGATGGCAACATCATCCCGGCGTCCATGATCAACCCGAACCACATGCAGGCGATGCTGAAGCTGATGCCGCTGCCGGAGTACGACACCCGGACGACCGCCGGCAACTACAACTACGACACGGAAGAAGTCATCGATATTCCGAAGCTGAACAACGTCGTCCGGATCGACTGGCGGCCGTCGTCGAACGACAGCTTCTCCTTCACGTTCAAGGACTGGTGGCAGGATCAGCGCGGCACGCGCATTCCGGCGGGGCCCTCGAACTGGCAGTGGTTCATCGCGCACTACAAGAACACCGACCGGGGCTTCACCGGCAACTACACCAAGGTGCTGCGGTCGAACCTCGTGTGGGACACGGACTTCGGCACCCGGCACCAGACGGAAGTGTTCTACCCGCTGAACGAGACGGAGTGGACCAAGGCGAATCGGCAGGGGAACGGCTTCACGGTGCCGCAGTTCCATCCCGAGCTGAACCCGCGCGACGTGCTGCCGCAGGTCACCTTCGGCGTCCCGGGTGGGGCGCCGAACTTCAGCTACGACACCCGACTGTTCGACCAGGGCGAGGGCTGGCTGTCGTCGGTCCGGTCGAACCTGACCTACCTTCGCGGCAGTCACTCGTTCAAGACCGGCATGTACTACGACGACACCCGCAATTCGGAAGGCAAGGGCGGCGTCGGCGGCGGGGCCTGGGCGGGTGACTACAACTTCAGTGTCGATACGAACAACCCGCTCGACACGAACTACGGCTACGCGAACGCGCTGCTCGGCAACTTCACGACCTACACCGAGACCGACGGCTTCGCCGACGTGCGGGCCGGCGGCCGACGGTCGAGTTCTACGCGCAGGACACGTGGAAGCCGATCAGCAATCTGACGGTTGACTACGGCATGCGATTCCTCTGGTTCCGTCCTGGGCGTCCACGGAGGACACGCGTTCCGCGTCGTTCGATCCCGACCGCTACACGCCCGGGGCGTCGCCGCTGCTCTATCAGCCGGTCCGCGTGGGCAACCAGCAACGCGCGCAGAACCCGGTGACCGGCGAGATCAAGCCAGCCGTCTTCGTCGGCGGGTTCGTGCCGGGCACGGGCGACCCCTACAACGGCATGGTGCACCAACGACGAGTGGCCCACCTATGGGATCGGCTTCCGCGTGAGCCAGGGCATCCAGCCCGAGGTCCGCGCCGGCCTGGCGTGGGACATCTTCGACGACGGCAAGACGTCGCTGCACGCGAGCCTCGGGCGGTACCACAACGCGTTCGTCAACGCCAACGGGCTCGACATCCTGGCGCGCAACCCGCCCGCACAGAACAACCCGGTGCTGCGCTACACCACGATCGACGCGATGTTCGCCGCCGAAGCGGCCGGCGGCGTTCGACACGAGGCCGAGCGGCGGCGTGCTCGGGTTCCAGCATGACGCGCCGACGCCGCAGACTCTGAACTACTCGGTCGGTATCCAGCGCGAGATGGGCTGGGGCACCGTGCTCGACGTGACCTACGCCGGCAGCCAGACGAGGAGAATCGAGGTGACCTACGCCATCAACGATCTGCCGTACGGCACCAACTTCATCGACGTCCACCCGGAGAACATCAACCCGGCGACCGGAGCCGTCCTGCCGGCCAACTTCCTGCGGCCCTATCTGGGGTATGGCACCATCGCGATCCGCCAGAACACCGGCGAGACGGACTACAACTCGCTCCAGGTGCAGCTCAACCGCCGGTACATCAAGGGCCTCCAGTTCGCCCTCGCCTACACGCTCGCCAAGGGGTACGACACGCGGCAGACCAGCCCGTACCGGCCGGAGGACTGGTTCTGGGCGCCGACGGGCGGCACGCAGCTCCACAACCTGACCATCAGCTACACCTGGGATGTGCCGAACGGCAGCAAGCTGTGGGACAACGCGCTCACCCGCGGCGCGCTCGACGGCTGGCAGCTCTCCGGCAACACGGCGTTCGTCTCGGGCGACTGGGCGGGCGTGACCTTCTCGACGACGGACAACTTCGACTTCTACGGCGGCGGCGCCGGCGGTCGTATCGTCCTGACGGGTGTCGATCCGAGAAGCGGCGACAACCTGGATCCGAATCCGGACGGCACCGGCTCCTACCTGAACTGGGCGGCGTTCGCGCGTCCGTCGGGCCGGCTCGACCTCGGCAACGCCCCGGCGCGGTTCTTCCGGCTGCCGTGGATCAAGAACACGGACCTGTCGTTGTTCAAGAACTTCCAGATGGGCGGCGAGCAAGCGGATCCAGTTCCGCTGGGAGGTCTACAACCTGTTCAACACCGTGAACTGGTCGGGCATCAACACCACCGCGCAGTTCAACCCGGCTGGCGAGCAGGTGAACGCGAACTTCGGCAAGGCGACGTCGGCGCGCGACCCGCGCATCATGCAGGTCTCGTTCCGCTTCAGCTTCTAGTGACCACTGACCACGACCTGGCCGGGCCGGGATTGCCGGCCGGGTCGTGGTGGTCTTGCGGCCTCGGAAACAGCCGTCGAGCTGATGTTCCAACCCGCCCCACGCAGAGGTCGCCGAATGGCACTTCCCCATCCAACACGCAGCGCCCCAAGGAGCCGGGCGTGGTCCGCTTTGGTTCTGCTTCTCCTCGCGGAGGCCCTTGTCGAGGGATCTCGTGTCTCGTTCGTCAGCGCGGTGTCAGCGGCGCAGCACGTCAGTCGGACCGTTCGCGTGACCGTGGTCAGCGACAAGGGCGGGTCGGTCCCGACCTGACGCCCGCCGATTTCGAGCTCAAGGAAGACGGCAAGACGCGCGCCGTGCTGAAGGTCGAGCCGATGGCCGAACCGCTGTCGGTCGCCGTGCTCCTCGACGACAAGGGATCGGACATCAACGAGATTCGCTCCGCGCTGGCCGCGTTCGTCGCGCGCGTGCAGGGGCGGGCTGAGGTCTCGCTCATCAGCGTCGTGCCGACGACGATGACGGTCTTCGACTACACGTCGAGTACGCCGACGATGATGGCCGGCATCCAGCGGCTGGTCTGGCGCGCCGGTCCGGCCGGTGGCCTGATCCTCGGCGCCGTGGCCGATGCGGCCGACGAGCTCAAACGCCGCGAAGTCGCGCGCCCGGCGATCGTCGTCGTCACCTTCGAAGGGGAGGAGTTCCGCAGCCACAGGCCAGCGAACACCGATTCTCGCGGCCCTCGAGCGCAGCCGCGCCGCGCTGCACGTGGTGGCCGTCGGCACGCCGACCATGCGCAAAATGAACCGGGCGGTCGTCGAGAGCGGCGATGCGCAGGGCGATGACTGGACGGTCGACCAGCAGAACCGCAACGCGGTGCTGGGCGAAGGGCCCAAGCAGTCGGGTGGCCGGCGCCAGGAGCTCACGGTCGCCACCGGACTCAGCAAGGCCCTCGAAGCGGTCGCCGATGATCTCCTGAACCAGTACGCCCTCGTCTACGCGGGGGCGACCGACGCGAAGCCCTCGCGAAAACTGAGCGTGTCCGTGAAGCGCCGCGGCGTCACGATCCGCGCGCCCACGCGGATCGCCGGGTAATGATGACCTGTCGCCGCAGCGGCAGCCGATGTGACGGGACGGTGTCCGGGACTGTTTGGCATGGACATTCCCATACGGGTATGATCCCAACCCGCTCGAAAGGACTGGACTGGATGACGAAATACGGAGCCGCTCTTGTGGTCGCGGCTGCATCCCTACTCTCGCCGGCCAATAGCCTGGCCCAGAACCCGCACCTCGTCGTCTACCAGGGCGACAAGGGCCCGGGCGCAGGGCAAGCACATCGTGTTTCTGGCCGGCGATCACGAGTACCGCGGCGAGGAATCGCTGCCGGCGCTGGCGCGCATCCTGGCGAGGCACTACGGGTTCAAGTGCAGCGTGTTCTTCACGACCGATCCGAAGACCGGATTCATCGAGCCGGGCAGCTCGAACATCTCCGGGCTCGAGGCGCTGAAGACGGCCGACCTGCTCGTCGTCTTCCTGCGCTTCCAGGATTTCCCGGACGACCAGATGCAGCACATCGTCGACTACCTGGATCGCGGCGGGCCGGTCGTCGGCTTTCGCACCGCGACGCATGCGTTTCAGATCAAGCGGCCCGACGCGAAGTTCCTGAAGTACACGTGGAACAACGGGGCGAACAATCCGGCCGCCGACTACGCCGGCGGCTTCGGCCGGCAGATCCTCGGCGAGACGTGGGTGTCGCACTACGGCACCAACCACAAGCAGAGCTCGCGGCTGGTGCTGCAGCCGGCGAGGCCAGCCATCCGATCCTGCGCGGCGTGAAGGACGTGTGGGCGCAGTCGGGCGGCTACACGGCGGATCCGATCGAGGGCAGCCACGTGCTGGCGATCGGTCAGATTCTGAACGGCATGACGCCCGACTCGCCGCCGGCCGCGACAAGAAGGAAATGCCGGTCGCCTGGTATCGCACCTACCAAGGCGCGTCCGGCAAGACCGGCCGCGTCTTCACGACGACGCACGGCGCGTCCGAGGATCTGCTGAACGACGGCTTCCGGCGGATGGCGGTCAACGCGACGCTGTGGGCCGCCGGGCTCGAGGCGAGCATCCGGCCGGACGGCGACATCAGCTTCGTCGGTCCGTATCAACCCGACGACGTTCACCTTCGGCGGGTTCGTCAAGGGCGTGAAGCCGTCCGACATGGCGGGCTGGGACTCGCCGATTCCAGCGAGGAAGTAGGGCCACCGACAGCACGGGTGAGACGAGCCACGGACAACACGGACAACACGGAGAGCGGCCGGCGCGGTAAGCTTGAGAGTCGGTTGAGAGTCATCGCTAGGTGGGCTAATCATGACCAAGACACGTGCGGGTTGGGCGGGACTGGGGTTCGGGCTCGTGATCGCTGACGCTGGCGGCGGGCCAGAACGCGGGGACCGTCCTCGCACGTCAGCAGAACTTCGCGCTGCAGCCGAACGATCACATCGGCATCATCGGCAACACGCTGGCCGAGCGGATGCAGTACGACGGCTGGCTCGAGACGATGCTCCAGGCGCGGTTTCCGAAGCACGAGCTGGTCATCCGCAACCTCGGGTTCAGCGGCGACGAGATCGCCACCCGCCTGCGCTCGAAGAACTTCGGCACGCCGGACGAGTGGCTGAGCGGCCTCGCCGCGCCGATCGGCGGCTACGAGGAGAATCGCTTCGCCGGCACCAACACGAAGGCCGACGTCGTCTTCGCGTTCTTCGGCTACAACGAGTCGTACGCCGGGCAGGCCGGCCTCGAGGCGTTCAAGAAGGAGCTCGGCGACTGGATCACGCACACGCTCGCGCAGAAGTACAACGGCAAGATCGGCGCCGCGCGTCGTGCTCTTCTCGCCGATCGCGCACGAGGACCTCGGCAATCCCGATCTGCCCGACGGCAAGGAGAACAACCAGCGGCTGGCGCTCTACACCCAGGCGATGGCGGAGGTGGCGCGCGCCGGAGACGTCACGTTCGTCGATCTCTTCACGCCGAGCACGAAGCTCTACGCCGACATCAAGGCGCCGCTGACGATGCAGGGCGTGCACCTGAACAGCGAGGGCAACCGGCAGATCGCGCAGGTCATCGACCGGACGCTGTTCGGCGACGTCGCCGAAGCATCAGGAGGCGCAGCTCACGAAGCTGCGGCAGGCGGTCGTCGACAAGGACCTGCTACTGGTTCCACCGCTATCGCGTGACCGACGGCTACGCGACCTACGGCGACCGCGCGTTCCTGACGTTCGTCCGCGGCAACCCGCGCAACGTCAACGCCGAATCAGGCGGCCAAGGCCGCCAAGGAAGACGTCCTGCCGACCAACTACGAAGTCCTGCAGCGCGAGTCTGCCGATCCTCGACGTGATGACCGCGCAACCGCGATCGCCGCATCTGGGCGCGTGGCCGCGCGGCGACGGACCTCGAAGGTCGACGACTCCGACACGCCGCCGTTCATCGACGCGAAGACCAACGAGCCGGCGAGGGCCCGGCGGCGCGCACGTCTTCCTGGGCGGCGACGAGGCCATCGAGAAGATGACGATCGGCAAGGGCCTGAAGGTCGAGCTCTTCGCGTCGGAGAAGGAGTTCCCCGAGCTCGTCAACCCGGTGCAGATGGCGTTCGACACGAAGGGACGGCTGTGGGTCGCGGCCTGGAAGAACTACCCGCACTGGCAGCCGAAGACGCCGATGGACGACAAGCTGCTCATCCTCGAGGACACCAACGGCGACGGCAAGGCCGACAAGCGCACGGTGTTCGCCGGCGACCTCACAACCCGACCGGCTTCGAGTTCTACAACGGCGGCGTCATCGTCGCGCAGCAGCCGAACCTCGTCTTCCTCAAGGACACGAACGGCGACGACAAGTACGACACCAAGGAGATCCTCCTGCACGGCTTCGACTCGGCCGACACGCACCACGCGATCAACAGCTTCACGTTCGATCCGGGCGGCGCGCTCTACATGCAGGAAGGCGTCTTCCATCGCACGCAGGTCGAATCGCCGTGGGGGCCGGTCACGCGCCAGGCCGACGGCGGCGTCTACCGGTTCGAGCCGCGGACGTGGAAGTTCGAGACCTACATTCCGTTGAACTTCCCCAATCCGCACGGCCACGTCTTCGACCACTGGGGCCGCGACATCGTGTTCGACGCGACCGGCGGCCAGCCGTACTACGGGCCGTCGTTCTCGACGAAGAAGTACTATCCCGGCGATGGAGACCAAGGCACGCGCCCAAGCCCGGCGACGTGCGCACGCGGCCGGTCGGCGGCGCCGAGATCCTCTCGAGCCGTCACTTCCCCGAGGCGATGCAGGGCAACCTGATCGTGCTCAACACGATCGGCTTCCGCGGCCTGCTCAACTACAAGCTGAGCGAAGACGGCGCCGGCCTGAAGATCGACGGAGGTCGAGCCGATCCTCAGTTCGGCCGACGAGAACTTCCGGCCGGTCGACGCCGAGGTCGGGCCCGACGGCGCGCTGTACGTCGCCGACTGGCACAACCCGATCATCGGCCACATGCAGCACAACCTGCGCGACACCTCGCGCGACACGGACACGGCCGCGTCTACCGCGTCACCGATCCCGGCCGTCCGCTGCTCACGCCGGCGCGGATTGCCGGACAGCCGATTCCGCAGCTGCTCGACCTGCTCAAGGAGCCGGAGAATCGCGTGCGCTATCGCGCGAAGATCGAGCTGAGCGCGCGCGACACGAAGGACGTGCTGGCGGCGCTCCAGACGTGGATCGATCGCCTCGATCCGAAGGACCCGGCGTACGAGCATCACATGATGGAAGCGCTCTGGGTGCACCAGTGGCACAACCGCGTCAACGAGAAGCTGCTGGCGCGGATGCTGCGTCGAGCGACCCGTGGGCGCGCGCCGCCGCGACCCGCGTCCTCTGCTACTGGCGCGACCGCGTCGCGAATCCGCTGGCGCTGCTCAAGACGCTGGCCACCGACGAGCATCCCGGCGTGCGCCTCGAAGCCGTCCGCGCCGCGAGCTTCTTCCAGACGCCGGAAGCGGCCGAGGTCGCGCTGGCATCGCTGGCTCAGCCGCAGGATCGCTTCCTGAAGTACACGCTCGACCAGACGATGAACACGCTGAAGCCGTTCGTCCGGTAGGATCGGGAGATGTGCGAGCGGCGTCTCGACGACGCGGTCGTTCTGCTCGCGCGGTCCTCACCGCTCGTTGTCGCCCGTGGCGAGCGCAGGCGCTCGCCCAGAAGATCCTCCTCGATCAGCCGCTTCGCGCCGTCGAGTACCAGCTCGGGCGCCTGACGAACGAAGAGCTCGTCCTCGTCGAGCGCAAGGACGACGACGTCCGGTATCGGCCGGTCTACGTCGCGCTGCTCACGCGCAAGGGCGTGGCGGCGCAGTTCCGCGACGAGGCCCTCGCGGCCCTCGAGCAAGATGGACAAGGCCAGCCGGAGCCGCGTGCTGCTCGACGCGCTGGCCAAGGTCCCGACCGACGATGCGCTGACGGCCGAGAAGCTCCTCGGCCTCCTGCTCGCCCAGCCGGCCGACGACGCTGCGCAAGCGAGCGCGAGACGTTTGCGCAGGCGATCGACGCGCACGTCCAGTCCACCGCTCGTCCTTCGCGGCGCCTACGCCGCCCTCATGATCGGCGACGGCAAGCCGGACGACGCGTGGCAGATCGCGCTGAAGCACGAGGGGCACCTCGTCGAGCTCCTGCTCGGCGTGCGTTATCTTCCCGCATCGGCAGGCGGCAGCGGTCCCGACCTGCGCGGCCTGCTCTTCGCCC
Source organism: uncultured Acidobacteriota bacterium (assembly GCA_963776315.1). Taxonomy (GTDB): domain Bacteria; phylum Acidobacteriota; class Vicinamibacteria; order Vicinamibacterales; family 2-12-FULL-66-21; genus DATBJJ01. Next base: position 594,212 of record CAVZMJ010000007.1, on the reverse strand, counting down.
CGATTGCCGCCCTGCTGAAGACCGCCGACGATCCAGTCACGCGCGCGGCCGCGCTCGACGCCCTCGGGTGGACGCGACGCGACGCGGCCACGTTCGAGATTCTGGCGCGCGAAGTCAAACCGGCGCCGATGAGCCGTGCGCGGCCGCGGCCATCGCGTCGCTGCAGCGGATTCCCGAGAGCGCCTGGCCGCCGGCCGCGATCGAACCGCTCGCGCGGGCCATCGTGACCGTCGTGTCGGCACACCGCCCGAGGGCCGGACCGAACCGTCGGCACTCGACGCCATCCAGTTCGGCGAAAAGCTGGCGGCCAGAGCTGCCCGACGAGCCCAGGCGCGCCGTCCGCCGCGACCTGCGCGCGCTCGGCGTGCAGGTCGTCCGCATCCAGACCCTTCCCGAGAAGCTCAGCTTCGACCTGAAATGGTTCGTCGTCGAGGCCGGCAAGCCCGTGCAGATCGTGCTCTTCAACCCCGACGCGATGCCGCACAACCTGATCGTGAGCCGGCCGGGATCGCTCGAAGCGGTCGGCACGGCGGGCGGCGCCATGCCGATGCCCACCGATCCCGACGCCAAGGCCTTCGTGCCCGACTCTCCGGCGGTGCTCTTCTCGACGAAACTCGTCAAGGAGGGCGAGACCGAACGCCTCGGCTTCACCGCGCCGAAGGAGCCGGGCGAATACGTCTATCGTCTGCACCTTTCCCGGGCACTGGGTCCGCATGTACGGCGTCATGCTCGTCGTCGACAACCTCGACGCGTGGGAAGCGAAGCCGACCGTGCCGATCGATCCGATGACCAAGCAGCCGTTCACCTCGAAGCAGCACTGACACGACGCACCGGGCCAACGGTCACGCCGCTGCATCTGCTATCCTGCACCGCATGACGCCAGCTCTTCGAAGGCACCGTCAGCCCGCACACGATGCTGCTCGCGCTCGTGCCGACGATCTTCATCGCCTGGCTGGCCGCGTTCGTCGCCGGACGCCTGGCGCGCCGCGCGCTCGCAGACGCTCGTCGGCGATCACCTGTCGCTGTCGAGTCCGCTCGTCCGCGGTCCGCTGCGGCTCGTCAGCCTCATGACGTTCGTGCTGTGCACGGCGCTGACCCTCTTCCCGGCGTTCGAGCTGGCCGGCGTGAAACCGCGCACGGGCGTGCCGCTCAAGACGATCGCCGAGTGGGCGTTCGGACACGGCCTCAAGATCCTGCTGATAGGCGTGTTCGCCTACGCGCTGATCCGCACGACGACCCTCCTGGTGCGCCGCTTCGAGCACGAGGTCAGCCAGGGGACGACCCTCGACGCGCTCGAGCGCGGCAAGCGCGCGCGCACGCTCGGGTCGCTCGTCAGCAACGTCTCGACCATCGCCATCAGCGGCGTCGCCGTGCTGATGGTCCTCGAACGAGTTCGGCGTCGACATCACGCCCCTTCTCACGGGCGCCGGCATCGCCGGCCTGGCGGTCGGCTTCGGCGCGCAGACGCTCGTCCGCGACATCATCAGCGGGTTCTTCATGATCCTCGAGGATCAGGTGCGCGTCGGCGACTCGGCGGCCATCAACGGCACCGGCGGGCTGGTCGAAGAAATCAACCTGCGGACGATTGTGCTGCGCGACGAGGAAGGCACGGTCCACGTCTTCCCGAACGGCTCGATCACGACGCTCGCCAACCGGAGCAAGGACTTCTCGTTCTACGTCATCACGCTCGCCATCCCGTATCACGAGGACGTCGACCGCGTGACCGACATCCTGCACAGCGTCGGCGCCGAGCTGCAGAAGGATCCGCACTACGGCGTCTTCATCCTCGAGCCGATCGAGATCATGGGCGTGGACGCGTTCGCCGAATGGGCGGTGCAGATCAAGCTGCGAATCAAGACCGTGCCGCAGCGGCAGCACGAAGTCGGGCGCGAGCTGCGCAAGCGAATCCGGCGCGCGTTCGATCGGAACAACGTCGCCGTGCCCTTCCCGGAACGGCTGGTGGCGGTGCGCGAGGGGTCGATCCGCGGAAGGGCGCACCACAGGGTTAGTAGCCGCTGGAGGCGGCGGTCGGAGGCTTCTGCCCTCTCGACTCCTGCACGATCTTGACGCCGGCGCTCGCGCCGACGCGGGTGGCGCCGGCTGCGACCATCGCCTTCAGGCCCTCGAGATCGCGCACGCCGCCGGCGGCCTTCACGCCCATCTCGGCGCCGACGACGCGGCGCATCAGCGCCACGTCGGCCACCGTCGCGCCGCCTGGACCGAAGCCGGTTGACGTCTTCACGAAGTCCGCGCCGGCGGCCTTGGTCAGCGTCGAGGCGGTGATCTTCTCCTCGTCGGTGAGGAGCGCCGCCTCGATGATCACCTTGCTCGTCACGCCGCACTGCCGGCAGGGTTCGACGACGGCCTCGATGTCGCGCTCGACCGTGCGCAGGTCGCCGGACTTGAGCGCGCCGACGTTGATGACCATGTCGATCTCCGACGGCGCCGTCGAAGATGGCGCGGCGGGTCTCGAAGTTCTTGACGTCCGCCGTCGTCGCGCCGAGCGGGAACCCGACCACCGAGCAGACGCCGACGCCGGTGCCGCGCAGCCGCGAGGCCGCATAGCGCGACCCACACCGGATTGACGCACACGGTGGCGAACTGGAACTCCGCTGCCTCGCGGCAGAGCTTCTCGATTTCGGCGCGCGTGGCGTCGGCCTTGAGCAGCGTGTGATCGATCATCGCCGACACGCCGCCGGGCGCGCCGCCGGTGGCGTGCAGGCCGAGCCGCGTCGCGCCGGCGTCGAGCACGCCGCGCAGCCGCGTCGGACAGCAGTCGGACTGCACCGCATGACAGGCTGCAGCGCGCCTGCGGACCGCCAGGCCCCTGCGCCGCGAGCAGCTCTTCGGTGATGATCTCGACCAGCCGTTGCAGATCCTGTGGATTCACGGGCGGTCTTCCAGCCGGCGGATCTTCATCAGACGCCTGATGTATCGCGCCTCGCTCATCGCCGTGCCCAGCCACCGATCGACAATCCGGCATGGCGGCCTCCGTGCCCGGCAGCAGCGACGCGCCAAGCGCGAGGACGTTGGCGCCGTTGTGCTCGCGCGAGTATCGCGCCGTGGTCTCGTCCAGGCACATCGCGGCGCGGATGCCGCGAATCTTGTTGGCGGCGATGGCCGAGCCGATGCCGGCGCCGTCGATGACGATGCCCGCGTCGGCCTCCTTGCGCGCAACCGCCAGGCCCGACGGCTGCGGCGATGTCGGGATAGTCGACCGGGTCGGTGCCGTCGGTGCCGACGTCGGTGACCGCCAGCCCACGGCCGCGCAGGTGCTGGACCAGCGCCCGCTTGAGCGCGACGCCGCTGTGGTCGCTCCCGATAGCGACGCGGCGGACGTCCGCCACCGGCGCGAGATCCGGCGGCAGCTGCGGATCGCTGGTGCCCGTCGGCGACGACGGTGACCCGGCGCGCCGACAGCGTGTCCCTGCGCGAGCGGCGTGACGATGCCGCCCGGCGCGAGCTCGACGGTCGACCCGATCTCGAGCATCCGGGCGTCGGCCTCGGTGATGATCTCGAAGCGCTTCATTCGCCGTCCAGCACCGCGATGTGGCTGAGGTTGCGATACTTCTCCGCGTAGTCGAGCCCGTAGCCGACGACGAACCGATCCTCGATCGTGAAACCCACGTAGTCGACCGTCGACCTCGACCTTGCGCCGCGACGGCTTGCTCAGCAGGCACGCGGTCTTGAGCGACTTCGGCGCGCGCGCGCGCAGGATGTCCTGCAGGTAGGTCAGCGTCAGCCCGGTGTCGACGATGTCCTCGACGATGATGACGTGACGGCCCTCGAGGCCGGCGTCGAGGTCCTTGACCATCCGGACCTCGCCCGACGACTTGGTGCTCTTGCCGTAGCTCGACACGGCGATGAAATCGAGCGTCACCCGCGGGCTCATGGCGCGGACGAGATCGGCCATGAACATGAATCCGCCCTTGAGCACGCCGACCAGATGAATGCCCTCGCCGCCCGGATAGTCGCGCTCGATCTCGCGCGCCCATCTCGGCGACGCGCGCCTGAATCTGTTCGGTCGTCAGCAGTGTTTGCATTACTTAATGCTCGCGGGGCCCCACCCCCGCTCGCGCTCGCTCGGCGACTTCGCGCCGCGCTCGGGCCGCAGGCGCTGCTGATCGAGCACTCGCGGCCGTTCAGGCCCATCTCACTGCACGCTCCTAACTCACCGAGCCTTTGAACCGCCGCCTGACCTTCTCCGCCCACTCGTTCGCCTCGGCGATCACGGCGTTCTCGTCGAGCGTCAGCACCTTGCGATTCCGCATCACGATCTTGCCATTGACGACGACCGTCTGCACATCGTCGCCGCGGGTGACGTAGACGAGGTGCGACAGGGGATCGTACATCGGCGTCTGGCGCGCCGTGCGCATCGACACGACCAGCAGATCGGCGCGCTTGCCCGGCTCGAGCGACCCGATCTCGCGGTCGAGGCCGAGCACGCGGGCGCCGTCGATCGTCGCCATGCGCAGCGCCGTCCTCGCGGGCAGGGCGCTCGGATCGTTGCTCGTCAGCTTGTGCAGAAACGCCGCCTGCCGCATCGCCTCGAACATGTCGAGATCGTTGTTGCTCGCGGCGCCGTCCGTGCCGAGGCCGACGACGACGCCGGCCTTCTGCAGAGCCGGCACCGGCGACGTGCCGCTCGCGAGCTTCATGTTGCTTTCGGGATTGTGCGACACGCCCACGTGGCGTTTCGTCAGGATGCGGATATCCGCCGGCGTCACGTGCACGCCGTGCGCCGCAATCGTGCGCTCGCCCCAGAAACCAATCGACTCCAGAAACTGCGTCGGCGTCGACTTGTACTTGTCGCGCGCGACCTTGACCTCGTCGCGCGTCTCGGCCAGGTGAATGATGACCGGCGCCCGCTCGCGCGTCGCGACGGCGCGGATTTCCTTGAGCGTCGCCGCCTCGAGCGTGTACATCGAGTGCGGCGCGATCGCCGGCACGATCAGCTCGTCGCCTGACCACTGCCGGATGAACGACGTCGCGCGCGCAATGCCCTCGGCCGGCGTCTTCGCGTCAGGCACCGGGAACTGGATGATCGTCTGCCCCAGGACGCCGCGGATGCCGGCCTCCTTGGTGGCCTTGGCGATCTCCTCCTCGAAGTAGTACATGTCGGCGTAGGCCGTCGTCCCCGACTGGATCATCTCGAGCGCCGCCAGCCGCGTGCCTGCCCGGACGAACTCCGGGCTGACGGTCTTGGCCTCCGCCGGAAAGATGTATTTCTGGAGCCAGTCCATGAGCGCCAGATCGTCGGCCAGCCCGCGGTAGAGCACCATCGGCGCATGGGTGTGCGTATTGATGAGCCCGGGCATGACGACCTGCCCGGTCGCGTCGATGGTCTCGCTCGACGCAAACTGCTGCGCGATGGCCTCGGCCGTGTCGACGCCGACGATGTCCCGGCCGTCGATCGCGACCGCCCCCGGCCTCAGCACGCGCCCACCCCCGTCCATCGTCACGACCGCGCCGCCCGTGACGATGAGCGGACACATTGCGCCGGCCTGGCTGCTGGGCGGACAGGACCGCCGCGGCCATGACCAGGAGCGCACACAGGGACGGAACATGAAGGCCGAGATTCTATCGCAGGTTTCGGCTTCGGCTTCGGCGGTCGGGCCTCGGCGCTCGGCGGCTCGGTCGGCTCGACATCCACGTTCGGATTCGGAGTTCCGACTAGCGACTCGGACTGACGACTCGGACTGACGACTCAGACTGAGCGACTGTGACTCACGACTGTCGACTGACGACTGCCGACTGCACTATATTGCCCCGTGCCCGTGCATCTTGTTCAGCACCCGCTCGTCCACGACGCCCTTGCGACGCTCCGGGAGGCCTCGACGACGCCCGGAGACGTTCCGGCACATGGCGGTGCGCATCAGCCTGCTGCTGGCGTCGGAAGCGACGCGCGACATCCCGAGCGTCGCCGTCCGGGTCCAGACGCCGATTGGCCCGGCCGACGGGCGGCGGGTCAGGGACGGTGTGGTGGTCGTGCCGGTGCTGCGGGCCGGGCTCGGTATGCTCGACGCGGTGCTGGAGCTGATCCCGACGGCGCGCGTCGGTCACATCGGCCTGCAGCGCGACGAGATGACGGCGGTCGCCTCGCAGTACTATTCGAAGCTGCCGCCCGACATGAGCGGGGCGTTCGTCCTGATGATCGACCCGATGCTGGCGACCGGCGGGAGCGCCGTCGCCGCCCTCGATCTGATTCGCCACGCCGGTGGCCGCGACGTCCGCATGATCTGCATCGTCGCGGCGCCCGAGGGCATCGCGCTCGTCGAGCAGCATCATCCCGACGTCCACATCTACACGCCGGTCATCGACGAGGGTCTCAACGCGCACAAGTTCATCGTGCCGGGCCTGGGCGACTTCGGTGATCGGTTGTACGGAACCTGACTCATCATGAAACCTCGACCAACCGAACTGGACGCCGCTCACGACCGCGGCGGCGCCGCCAGCCGAGCGGCACCGGCGACGAGTGGCGCACGGCGCTGACGTGCATCGAGCCGAACAAGATCCTCGTGCGCGGGTACCCGCTCGACGAGGTCATGGGCCGGCTGACGTTCGGCGAAGCGATCTACCTGCTGCTCGTCGGCGAGGTTCCGACGCCCGAGCATGGGCCGGCTGATGGAAGCGCTCCTCGTCTCGTTCATCGACCACGGCGCGACGCCGCCGTCGACGCTGGCCGCGCGTAATACCGCCACGACCGGCGCGCCGCTGCGGGCATGCGTAGCCGCGGGCGTGCTCGGATTCGGCCGGTACCACGGCGGCGACATCGAGAGCTGCATGCAGTTTCTCGACAGCGGTCTGGCGCTCGTGCGCGAGGGCGTCGGCCTCCGCATGGCGGCCGAGCGCATCGTCCAGACATACGTGGACGCGCACGAGGTACCGCCGGGATTCGGCCATCGCTTTCACACGCGCGATCCGCGCGCGGCGCGACTCTTTCAGATGGCGCTCGAGCTCGAGGTCGAGGCCGATCACATCCAGATGATTCGCGCCGTCGAGCTCGTGCTCCACGACCATCCCGACGAGCATGGCCGCACGCCGCCCGTGAACATCGACGGCGCCATTGCCGCCGTCTGCGGCGACCTGGGCATCCCGCCGACGATCGCCGACGCGCTGTTCATCATCTCGCGCGTGCCCGGCATCGCGGCGCACGCCGACGAGGAACGCCAGCGCCAGCAGCCGATGCGCCAGATCGATCCGAAGGATCACCGCTACGACGGACCGTCGGCCCGGCGGCTGCCGGAACGACGGAAGTAGACTGATTGCGGCTGCCGAACGCCTGAGTTAAACTGAGGGTTCCCTTCAAGGGCGCTTGGCTCAGCGGTAGAGCACCGCCTTCACACGGCGGGGGTCAGTGGTTCGAATCCACTAGCGCCCACCAGCCTTCGCTCGCCTGCGGCGAGCTTCGGCTCGGTAAACCAGCGAGCGTCTGTCAGGCGAAGGCTGCCGCGCCGTAGCCGCGGAGCGGCGAAGGCGGGCCGATCAAGCCGTTGTCCATCAAGCGAAGGCCTGGCCTGCCAAGAGCTGAATGCGCATCGACGAACGCACATCAGGATTCAGCTCGCTCGCCGCCCTGGTCTGGCTCCTGACGCTGTCTACCCCCTCCTTCGCGCAGTCCACGCAGGAACCGACTCCCCCTGCCCACCAGCATCACCCGGCTGAGGCGACCACGATGGCACTATTCCCGGCCCGCGAGGCATCGGGAACGGCCTGGCTGCCGGACAACACGCCGATGTACGGGGTCGAAAAAACGTGGGGCGGCTGGGACGTGATGCTGCACGGCGTGGCGTTCGCCCAGTTCCTCTACGAACCGGGCCTCATCCACCGCACCGGCGGCTATAGCACGCACCAGTTCGGCAGCGTCAACTGGGGGATGGCGCATGCCAGGCGCCAGCTGGGCGCCGGCCGTGTCGGCCTTCGCGCGATGCTCAGCCTCGAGCCATGGACGCTTCCGGACTGCGGGTCATTGAACCTCCTGGCGACGGGGGAAATGTGCGAGGGCGACACCATCCACGATCGGCAGCACCCGCATGACCTGTTCATGGAACTTGCCGCCGATTACGACCGACCGCTCGCCGGGTCACTCCGCTGGCAGGTCTACGGGGGACTGGTGGGAGAGCCGGCGCTCGGTCCCGTCGGGTTTCCGCACCGTCTGTCCGCGCTGCCGAATCCGATCGCACCGGTTTCTCATCACTGGCTCGACTCCACGCACATCACGTTCGGGCTCGTCACCACCGGCGTCTACGATCGGCGGTGGAAGGCGGAAGTGTCGGTTTTCAACGGCCGGGAGCCGGACGAGAACCGCGCCGATCTGGACCTGGGTCCGCTTGATTCATTCTCTGGCCGGTTCTCGTTCCTGCCGACCGATCGCCTCGCCCTTCAGGTTTCAGCCGGACACTTGAACGAAGCCGAACAGGAGTTCGCGCCGCTGCCGAGGAATGACGTCGATCGCCTGACGGCGTCGGCGACCTACCACCGCACGCTAGCCGGCGATGGGATCTGGGCCACAACGCTCGCCTATGGGCTCAACTCCGGACAGGAAGTCATCCCCGGAGGTGCGTTCGACGCCACGACCTTCGCCGTGCTCGTCGAAACCAATGTAACGGTCCACGCCCGGCACACCTGGTTCGGCCGAGCGGAGCTCGTCGAGAAGCCTGCCCACGATCTGCACGCGCACGAATTCGCGGCCAGCATCTTCACGCTCGGCAAAGTGCAGGCTGGATATGTCCGCCAGTTCAAGCCGTGGAAGGGACTCGCGTCAGGGGTCGGAGGAACGATCTCGGCCAGTATCGTGCCTCGAGAGCTCGAGTCGCGGTACTACGGACGTGTCGCTCCAGGCTTCGGGGTGTTCGTGACCTTCCGCCCATCCTTCGCTCATAAATGAAGGCGAAGGATGCCGCGCCGTAGCGTCGCCAAGCGACGCGAAGGCGGGCCAGATCCTGTCTGCGAACGAGCTACGGCTCGGTAAACCGTGTCGATGTCTTTGCAGTCGCAGCGCGCAGGCTATTGCTTCGCCTGCGCCGTGAGCAGCGCCAGGATCTTCGTATAGCGCTCGTCGGCGTCCGAGAACGCCTTGCCGTAGGCTTCCTCGCTCAGCTTCGCCTTCTTCCAATCCCCGTCGAAGTTGACCTGCTGAGTCCCGGCCTCCCAGCTGTCGGGAGCGGCGTCGCCGTCTGGCTTTGGCGCAAGCCCGTCGCAGTTCTGGTCGATGATGAAGACCTTGCTGCCCGCGACCGATGCGGAGCTCAGATCCATGTAGATGTCCCGGAATTCCTTCGTCTTGAGCTTGGCGGTGAGGAGCGGCGGCGCGGCATACTTGGCGGAGACGACGAGCAGCTGGGATCCCTGGATGTAGAGGGCGGCGACAAACCTGCCGGGCTCCGAAGGATCGGCGGCGGCGATGGCATCCAGTTTCGCCGCGTCGAGCGCTTGCGTGAGCTGTTTGACGGCCGGCGCCGATGTGGGTCCCTGTCGCGCCGACAGGGCGCTGTGGAGCGAGAGAACCAGCACCGCCGCAATCACGTAGGGACGCGTCCGGATGATCATGGCTACCTCAGCAGAATGGGAGCCTTCTTCTACCACCCATCCGGATCGAAGGTCAATCAAATCATCCCCCGGCACTATCCAATGAAGAGCGGATCCTCCTCATCGGCCGCCCGGCCATGGCGCGGCCGCTCGCGGAAGCCGCGCAGCGCCCCGAATCCGGCCTTGAGGGCGGCCACAATCGCCAATCCCTCGCGAGCGGGGGTGATGATCGCCTGCTGAACGACGCCGGCGGTCTCGTCGACGCGCACGGCCAGATCGGTCAGCAGTCGATCGATCTTCTGTGCCTGGACCGTCGCAATCGTCGCCGTCCGCGACGCCTCGTCCGCCACGGCCGTGACTTTTTCAATGAGCGGACGGACGTCCCGCTGGACCTCGGCGATCGTCTGCTGGGCCTGACGCGCGACCCGCAGGATCGCGACGATCGCCCCCACCTGGATGAGGGCCATCAGCAGCGTGGCGACCGCGATGACGCCGAGAAACGTCTCGCTCAGGTTCACAGAGTGTCCCCGGCTGGACCCGGCTGCGTCCCGGTGCGCGCCTGATTGTAGGCTTCCCGGCCGCGATCGATCGCCGTGTTCAGGGTGTCGCGCTGGCGATTGAGGAACTCCTTGCCCTGACGCGCGGCGTCGGTCGCCTTCTCACGTCCTTCCTTGGCCTTCTCAGCCAGGATGCGCCGCGTCTCCTCGCCCGACGCCGGCGCCAGCAACAGCGCCACCGCCGCTCCCGTGAGCGCCCCGAGCACGAAGGCTACAACGACCGTTCCGGCTCCCCCGTCATCTCTGGCCATTGACTGAGTCTCCTGAAAAGCTACCGTCTAAAAGATGCTAACCCTGACGTTCAGGTATTTCTTGGGGTCCTTCCTGATGGCCTCGATCAGCGCCCGCGCCTCTTTGGCGGCGACGTTAATGTTCTCATACAACTCTTTGTCGTGCAGCACCAGCTGCAGGGTGCCCTCCGACTTCTGCATGTCCGCGACCAGCGTGTCGATTCTGCCGGCCAGCGAGTTGAACCGATCGTACAGCTCTTTCTCGGTCAGGAGCTTGCCGAGCGTGTTGTCGTTCCGCTTCAGTCGGCCGGTCACATCCTCGAGGTTGCTCGAGGTCGCGGTCAGCGACCGGGCCAGGGCATCGTCCTTGAGGAACCGTCCGAGGCTGCCCTCGCCGGCGTTGATCCGCCGGGTCATCTCCTGCAGATTCTCGAGCGAAGCGTTCAGACGCTCATAGACCACCGGATCCTTGATCAGCCGGCCGATCGACCCGCGCCCGTCGCGAAGGTTGGAGGTGACGCCCTCGGCTGCGGTGACAAACGCCGTGATCTCCTTGTAGAGCTCGTCGTCGCTGAAGAGCTTGCCGACCGTTCCCCTGCCGCGCGAATGTCCTTCGAGCATCGCGGTGATCTGCTCGAGCCCCTCGCGTGCGCCATCGGCGACATCCGCGAGCTGCCCGGGAGCCCGGCCGGCGGGAATGTAGTCGCCGTCCTTGAGCGGTGTCCCGGTCGTCTTGGGGCTGATGTCGATGACCGGTTCGCCGAGCAGGCTCAGCGAGCCGATCGACGCGCGCGAGTCGCTCGTGATCCGCTGCTCGTTGCCCTTCTTGACCTGCAGCACGACTTCGACTTCCGCCTCCGAGAGCGCCACGTCGCTGACCTTGCCCACCTCGACGCCGGCAACGCGGACGACCGCGCCGCTCTTGAGCCCCTTCACGTCGGGGAACTTCGTCTTGAGCTCGTACTGCTGCCAGAAGAACCCGGCAGCGCCGCCGACGGCGACGATGATCATCGCCGCCAGCACCATGGCCGCGACGGCGATGATGCCGATCTTCAGTTCGGCCCAGGCGAGAGATCGTGTGCGCGGCATAGATAGATGTCCTGACCTACGACAAGAACGAGTTGAATGTAGGAATCCTTCGCGGCCATCTCACGCAGCTCGGCGGCGGTTCCTTCGAACGCGATCCGGCCATCGCGCAGCATGATGAACTCCGCCTCGTCGGCCTTGTGGCCCTGGGCCCGGTCGAACGTCATGTTCCCGCCGTTTCGCGACACGGTGTGTTCCGCGACGAAGAACGCATCACGCAGCTGGTGGGTGACGACGATCGAGCTCACCCCTTCGAGGTCGCGCAGCTTGATGATCTCCTCGTCGACGGTCAACGCCGTGATCGGATCGAGCCCGGTCGTCGGCTCGTCGTAGAGAAGGATGCGCGGCTTGGCCGCCATGGCTCGGGCGATCGCCACGCGCCGGCGCTGTCCGCCCGACAGCTCCGACGGCATCCGGTCGATGAACTCGGCGAGCCCGATGAAGCCGAGGACCTCCTCGACGCGGCGGTTCGCCTCGTCCATCGGCCAGTAGAGCTCCTCGAAGAGCTTGTAGCCGACGTTCTCGCGCACGGTGAGCGAGTCGAAGAGCGCCCCTTCCTGGAACACCATGCCGAGGTCGGCGCGGACCGCCATGAGCTGGTCCTCCGCCATCTGGTCGATCTCGTCGCCGTTGACGAAGATGCGACCCTGGTCCGGCTTCAGCAGGCCGAGAATCAGCCGGAGGATCGTCGACTTGCCCGGCGCCGCTCGCGCCGAGAAAGATCTTCGTGTGCCCGGTCTGCAGCGTGAAGCTGACGTCGCGCAGGATGACCTTGTCGTCGAACGCCAGCCACACGTTGTCGAAGACGATGATCGGCCCGCCGAAGCCGAGGGCCTCGTCGAGCAGTGCCGGACGATGTCCCGGCTGTTCGGTCGTCATCAGTACATCAGCACGATGAGGAGCTGGGTGACGAGGTAGTCTACCGCGATGACGGCGACCGAACTGGCCACGACGGCGTTGGTCGTCGCGCGGCCGACACCCTGGGTGCCGCCGCGCGTCCGCAGCCCGACGTGGCAGCCGATGCTGACGATCGCGAAGCCCAGAAAGAACGGCTTGATGAGCCCCATCCAGACGTCCTGGATGAAGAGCCCCTGAACGACCGCGTTCCAGTAGACCGACGAGGCGACGCGCAGCAGCGTGACCGTGACGAGCCACCCGCCGACCATGCCGATAGCGCTGGCGATCACGGTCAGGATCGGCACCATGACGATGCCGGCGAGGATGCGCGGGACGACGAGCTTGCGGATCGGATCGGTCCCGAGCGCGCGCAGCGCGGCGATCTGATCGGTCACCATCATCGAGCCGAGCTCGGCGGCAATGCCCGACCCGACGCGTCCCGCGACCATGAGGCCGGTGAGCACCGGCCCCAGCTCCTTGATGATCGAGGCGCTCACGAGGCGGCCGACCATCGACCGCGCGCCGAACTGGTCGAGGGTGAAGCCGGACTGCAGCGCCAGCACCATGCCCGTGAACATGCCCGTCAGGACCACGACCGTCAGCGAGCCGACGCCGATGGCCTCGAACTGCTCGACCACGTCGCGAAAGTAGAAAGGGCGGGACACGAGCCCGCGGAAGAACTTGCCGACCATGAGGACGTACTCCTGGACCTCCAGGAGCGCCGACTTGAGCCACTCGACGAAACGGCCTCCCACGTCAGCGCTGGCTCCCGACCAGGCCCAGATCGCGGCTGCGCAGCTGCTTGATCCGATCGCGCAGCGACGCCGCCTTCTCGAACTCCAGGTTCGCCGCCGCCGCCTTCATCTGCGTCCGCAGGTCGGCGACGTGCGCGTCGAGCTCGGCCTGGGTGCGGAACGTGTCGCGTTCGTCGGCGGCGACCGTCACGTAGTCTCGCTCGTAGACGCTGCTCATCACCTCGTCGATGCTCTTCACGATCGACGCCGGGGTAATGCCGTGCTCACGGTTGTAGGCCTCCTGAATCGCGCGGCGGCGGTCGGTCTCGCCGATGGCATGTTTCATCGACTCGGTCATCGCGTCGGCGTACATGATCGCCCGGCCGCTCACGTGCCGCGCCGCCCGGCCCACGGTCTGGATGAGCGATCCGCCCGAGCGCAGAAACCCTTCCTTGTCCGCGTCGAGGATCGCGACGAGCGACACTTCCGGCAGGTCCAGCCCCTCGCGCAGCAGGTTGATGCCGACCAGCACGTCGAACTCTCCGCGTCGCAGGTCGCGCAGGATCTGGATGCGCTCGAGCGTCTCGATATCCGAGTGCAGGTAGCGCACCTTCACGCCCAGCTCCTGATAGTACTGGGTCAGGTCCTCGGCCATGCGCTTGGTGAGCGTCGTCACCAGCACCCGCTCGCGACGAGACGCGCGATCGCGAATCTCGGTCAGGAGGTCGTCGACCTGCCCGCGGACGGGCCGGACCTCGATGACGGGATCGACCAGCCCTGTCGGACGGATGATTTGCTCGACGACTGCCCCACCCGAGTGGCTGAGCTCGTAGGGTCCCGGTGTCGCCGACACGAACATGAGCTGGTTCGTCCGCGTCTCCCACTCCTCGAAATTGAGCGGCCGGTTGTCGAGCGCCGACGGCAGCCGGAAGCCGTAGGCGACCAGCACTTCCTTGCGCGACCGGTCGCCGTGGTACATCCCGCGCACCTGCGGCACGCTCTGATGGCTCTCGTCGACGATGACGAGCGCATCCTCCGGCAGGTAGTCGAGGAGCGTCGGCGGCGGCTCACCTGGCGCCCGGCCGGTCAGGTGCCTGGCATAGTTCTCGATGCCGTGGCAGTAACCGATCTCCTTGATCATCTCGAGATCGAACATCGTCCGCTGGTGCAGCCGGTGCGCCTCGAGGACCTTGCCTTCCGATTCGAGCTGGGCGCGGTACCACGTCAGCTCCGCCTTGATCGTCTCCACCGCCTGTTTCGTGCGATCGCGCGACGTGACGAAATGCGTCTTGGGGTACACCGCGACCTTGTCGTGCTTGCGGAGGGTCTTGCCGGTCAGCGGGTCGAACGTGATCAACTCGTCCACTTCGTCGCCGAAGAGCTCGATCCGGAGCGCCAGATCCTCGTACGACGGGTACACCTCGACGATGTCGCCGCGCACGCGGAAGACGCCGCGGTTGAAATCGTGATCGTTGCGCTCGTACTGAATCTCGACGAGCTTCCTCAGAATCTGGTCGCGCTCGATCCGCTGCCCGCGCTCGAGCGGCAGCATCATCCCGTAGTAGGCCTCGGGCGAGCCGAGGCCGTAGATGCATGAGACGCTCGCGACGATGATGACGTCGCGCCGCTCGAAGAGCGAGCGCGTCGCCGAGAGCCGCATCCGGTCGATCTCGTCGTTGATCGTCGCTTCCTTCTCGATGTACGAGTCGGTCGTCGGGACGTAGGCTTCCGGCTGGTAGTAGTCGTAGTAGCTGACGAAGTACTCGACGGCGTTCTCGGGAAAGAACCGCCGGAACTCCTGATAGAGCTGCGCCGCCAGCGTCTTGTTGTGGGCCATGACGAGCGTGGGACGATTCACCTGGGCGATGCACTGCGCCATGGTGAAGGTCTTGCCCGACCCGGTCACGCCGAGCAGGACCTGCGCCTTGTCGCCGCGATTCAGCCCCTCGACGAGCTCGTCGATCGCCCGCCCCTGATCGCCGGCGATCTCGAAGTCGGTGACCAGATTGAATCTGTCGTACTTGGAGGCCATGTCGTGGGAAGTACAGGCGCGCGCCTCGAAGAGGCGCTAAACCTCAGATCGTACCATAGGTTGGGGAAAGCCCGGGACTTCCAGGACCTGGCGGCCGGTATCCGCTAAACCAGTGTCAGCAGGTCTGGTGCTCGACCGTGATCCGTTGGCCGTGACAGCGGAACGGCCAGCCCCATTCAGAAGATACGCTCAACTAGTGGCTGCCCGGCCGGTAGGGCGCAAAATACCCGGTGCGCGTGCGCAGTTTGGCGCCCTTGAGGTCGGCGCGCTTGACCTTGATCTCGACCCTGCGCCAGGCTCCATCGGCACGAGTGTCCGTCGAGAGGTAGCCCAAGCTGTACCGGGCCGCAATCTCGCGCTGGATCTTCTCGTAGATCTTGTCGAGCTCCTTGATGTTCGAGGGAAAGAACGACTGGCCTCCGGTCACCATGGCCATCCGCTGCAACTGGGTTTGCGCCTGTATGCGCGAGCTGCTGGTCTGGTTTTCCAGGTAGCCAATCGTATACAGGGTGACGTCCGACGACTTGAGCAGGTCGATCAGGTCCGAGAACGTCAGCTCGCTGCGGGTGTCGCCCCCATCGGTGTAGAGAAGCATGATTTTCTGGCCGTCGAGCGGCCCGACCCCGTTCAGATAGACGCCGACCGCGTCGAAGAGCGCCGTCCAGCCGTCCGTCTTCCGTCGGCGGATGCGCTCGATGAGGCGCTCGATCTCGTCGGCTCCGTAGCGTCCCACTCGGACTTCCGTATCGAAGTCCACGAGCGTGAAGTCGATCGCCGACGTATTGGCGTTGAGGAACTTGACGACCGCCGTGCGGACATCGTGGATGTCACGCTCCATGCTGCCACTCACATCGAGCGTCAGCCCGAGGTGGAGCGGAAGCACGTCGCCGAGGTTGTCGCCGTCTTCCGGGTCGCCCTGGCTGAAATACGTGATGCGCTGCGGCTTTCCTTCTTCGAGAATCTCGAAGTCCTCGGCCTTCAGGCCGGTGATGGGCGCGCCCTGCTTGTCGGTAAGAACAACCGAGAACTGGACGAGGTCGACCGCTGCCTTGAACCGCTGCTGGGCCGCAACGGTCGTCAAGACCGCCGCGACACCCACAATCGCGAGCCCGCACGCGACTTCGCGCCGCAAGGCCACCAACGCGCGCTGCCGTGAGATGCGGGGTGAACCCTGAGGCATAGGCTCGGTCCTGAGCGCCATTATGGCCATTTTGCGCGATTTGGCAATCGCGAATATTTCGTCGATGCCGGCGGCAGTGGTCCCAGGCCGGCAAGTGCGGCGCGGCGTCTCGGCGTATAATCAGAATTCCGGCATGAAGACCCTGCGGTTGACGGAAGCGGGGAGGCTCGGCTGACGTGCGCGTTTTCGCGATCTGTCAGGACGAGTTGGTCATTCGCTCC
Source organism: uncultured Acidobacteriota bacterium (assembly GCA_963776315.1). Classification (GTDB taxonomy): domain Bacteria; phylum Acidobacteriota; class Vicinamibacteria; order Vicinamibacterales; family 2-12-FULL-66-21; genus DATBJJ01. Next base: position 577,747 of record CAVZMJ010000007.1, on the reverse strand, counting down.
CTGGACGACGTATTGCTCCCGGCCTTCGAGGTGGATTTCCTCGTAGAGAGCCGGCCCCTGGCTCGTCGCCTCCACGACGCGGGGATCCAGGTCACCGCGGGCGACCCGCGCCGGATAGATACCTACCTCAAGGCCGACATCACCCCGAGCACCTGCTTCATCGTCGAGGACAACGCCCGGCGGAGCACCAAAAAGGTCATCTCAGCCATTCGGGACGCCGGCGGCACACTCATCTACGTGCTGCATACAGGTCCGAAGACGGACAAGACTCCCGAGCACTCGAGCTCGGCCGAGCCAGACGTCGCACACATCAGCCTGGGCGAGCTCATCAGTCCGACGCTCGTCACCGAGTTGAGCCGCTCGATGACGCGCGCGCGCGTGCAACAGTACCAGCGCTACTTCGCCGACGCGGACAAAGTGCTGATCATGCTGCACAACGATCCCGATCCCGACGCGCTGGCGAGCGGCCTCGCCCTGCGCAACCTGCTGCGCCGGACGAAGGCGACAGCCATCATCGGCGCCATCCAGGGCGTGACGCGGCCCGAGAACCTGCGGATGGCGAACATGCTCGACATCCACGTCGAGCAGATCACGCCGGCGTCGTTCCAGGAGTTCGAGCGCATTGCCACGGTCGACGTCCAGCCGCACTACTTCGGCGGCATGCTGGATCGCGCCGATCTCGTGATCGACCACCATCCCGAGCAGCCCGGGTACACCGCCGTGTTCAAGGACATCCGCGCCGACTACGGGTCGACGTGTACGATCCTGACCGAGCACCTGCGCGCCGTCGACGTGAACATCTCCGAGCGCACAGCGACCGCGATGCTCTACGCGATCAAGTCGGACACCCTCTTTTTCGCGCGGCACACCAACCGCGTCGATCTCGAAGCGTTCACGTTCCTCTATCCTCTCGCGGACGCGGCGCTCATCCGCAAGATGGAAGGGGCCGAAATCACGCTGGAGCGCCTGGCGTATGTGACCCGGGCCAGCCAGAGCGGTGTCATGCGCGACCAGGTGTTCAGCGCGTTCATCGGCGAGGCGCCGCGCGAGGATTTCATCCCCTACACGGCGGATTTCTTCCTGCAGCTCGAAGACGTCAAGTGGACGATCGTCGCCGGCATCGTCAACGGCACGCTCATCGTGAGCGTGCGTAACCTGGGCTACTCGCGCAACGCGGGCGAGTTCGTCAAGCGCTGGTTCGGGGATGTCGGCAACGCCGGCGGCCACCGGGCGATGGCCAAGGCGGTGGTGCCGTGGGAGCGCTTCCGCGCCAAGTTCGGCGACCTCACCGGCGCCGCGCTGAGCGGGCGCATCGCCGAGATGGCCGACCAGTTCCTGCGCGAGCCGGCCGGGGACAAACGAAAAGAGCCGGTTGGGAAGTAGGTTCAGGGTTCAGGGTTCAAGGTTCTGAACCTGAACCTTCATTCGGCCCGCAGCGCCGTCACCGGATCTATCCTCATCGCCCGGCGCGCCGGCACCCAGGCCGCGGCCAGGCTCACGACCAGCAGGAGCGCCGCCGTTCCGGCAAACGTCATCGGATCCTTGGTGCTCAACCCCGCCACGAGGAACATCGACAGTGGGCTGGTGATGAACCATGCCGCCGTCAGCCCAATCGCGCAGCCGACGCACGTAATCACGACGGCGTCGCGCAAGACGAGTTTGAGAACCGCCGCGCGTGTGGCCCCGAGCGCCACGCGAACGCCAATCTCGGAGGTCCTGCGGCTGACCGAATAGGCTACGACAGCGAAGAGACCGACCATGGCGAGCGCCATGCCGAGCGCACCGAGCGCGCCCAACAGCGCCGCGCCGACTTGACTCGGCAGGAAGGCGAACGCGAGCGCGCTCCGCATCGACTTGACGTCAACGGACGCCGATGTATCGAGCTCCTGCAGTATCTTGGTCACTTCCTGCGTCGTCGGCCCACTCCCCTCCGCCGTCCTCACGAACACGTGTCCGATGCGCAACTGGTTGACGCGCTGGGCAAAGACCTCGTAGATGGCCGGCCGCTGCTCCTCGCCAAGCGTGCGGTACTTGCTGTTGCGCACGACCGCAACGACTTCCGCCAGATTGCCGGCATCGGTCGGCCCCGGAAGACGAATGGACGCGCCAATCGGATCGCGATTGGGAATGTAGCGCCGCGCGAACTCCTCGTTCACGGCAATGACCGGCGGCGCACCCCGGCGATCGGTGGCGTGAAATTCGCGCCCCTTCACGATGCCAATCCCCATCGTGCTGAAGTAGCCAGGACCGACGAAGTTGTTCTGGTACTCGGCCTGCACGCCGTCCGGCGCGCCATCGATCGTCAACTTGTAGCCGGTCGTCATGCCGCTGCGCAAGGTCAACGGCGCACCAAACGCGTAGCTCGCGGCCGCGACGCCAGGGAGGCCACGCACGCGCGATGCCGCCGCTTCCAGCCAATCCGTGCCGGTGGCGGGCGTGTATTTGCTCTGCACGAAGCCAATCTGGGCGACGAGCGTATGCGCCGTGTCAAACCCCGGATCGAGATCCTGTGCACGGGCGAGGTTGCGCAAGAACAGCAGGCCGGTCGCGAGCAGGACCAGGGCGACGGCCACCTGCCCGACGACCAGCAGATTCCGCATCGTCCAGCGACGACCGGCGACGTGCGCCTCCTGACGCTTGAGCGCCGGCACCTGCGAGCGCTTTGTCGCTTGCAGCGCCGGCGCCAGGGCGCCGAGGAGCGTCGCGACCACGACCAGTGCGAGCGAATAGGAGATGAGCCTGAAGTCGAATCGCGGGTGAATCTCGAGTGGCAGCGGCAGCGGAAGCGGCACCCGCGAAATGAGGCCCATCAGCAGGACCATCAGGAGCAGTCCGCCGACCGTACCAAGCAGCGAAATCCAGAATCCTTCAGTCAGCAGCTGTTGCACGAGCCGTCGTCGGCTCGCGCCAAGCGCGACGCGCACTGCCATTTCCCGACTGCGCGCCGTCGCCCGCGCGAGCAGCAACCCGGCGACGTTGGCGCAGGCAATGGCGAGGATGAGGCCGACGACGATGAGCAGAACGGCAAAGAAGGCGCCGACAGTGGCGAGGTTGCCGAACTGTTCGGTCGAGCCGACGGGAGCGAACAGCCAGATCTCGCCGAACTTTCTCTTCCCTGGCCCAGTCGACTCGAGGTGACTGCCGGCAGCGGCCATCGCCGCCCGGCCCGCGGCGACGCTCTGCCCTTCCCGGAGACGGCCGACCAACTGCAGGCCCGCGACGTTGCCGGTCGTATCGAAGTCAGGCATCACCGCACGACCGATCGGCAGATAGACCTCCGGCGCCAGCCCGAACCCGGCCATCGACCGTGCGCCGTCGGCAACCACGCCGAGAACGGTGAAGGGCTGGCCGCTGAACATGAGCGTCCTGCCAAGAACGTCGGGATCGCCGCCCAGGCGGCGCTGCCAGAAACCGTAGCTGACCACAGCGACCGTGGGATCGCGCTCGGCCTGCGCTTCCGCCGCCGTGAAGCCCCGCCCGAGGCTGCATCGGCGGGCCGACGACATCGAAGAAGTTGGCGGCGACGACCATTGGGTTCAGGCTGATGCTCTGCTCCGGTCCCTGCCAGTTGACGCTGACCTCGACGTTGAAGCCCGTCAAGCCGCCCAGCGCACCGCTCTCCTCGAGCTGCCGCCATTGGAGATGCGAGACGTGGCTGCCGCCGCCCATCTGGATGTGCACGAGCTGATCGGGGCGCTCGGCCGACGGCATCGCGAACATCAGCTCGTTGGCCAGGCTGAAGATGGTCGTATTGGCACCGACCGCCACGGCAATGGAGACCACGGCCGCAAGCAGCAGCATCGGCTGCCGCACGAGCGATCGCAGCGTGTAGCGCATATCCTGGACCACGTGCTCGACGAATGCGACCCGACGCGTATCGCGGCACTGCTCTTCGATGAGGGCCACCGGACCGAACGTGCGCAGTGCCGCCGCGCGCGCGTCGGCCGGGCTCATACCCGACGCGATGTTCTCGTCGATTTGTTCCTGCAGGTGGACGAGGATCTCGCCCTTCAGCGACGCGTCGGCCTGGCTCCCGCGGAAGAGCGACGCGAGCCTGAGACGGAGCTTGTCGAGCATGCGCAACATCGATGTACTCCCTACTCCGCCTCGCGAACGACGAGGCCAATGGCCGTGGACAGGCGGTCCCAGCTCTCGAGCTCACGGGCCAGTTGCCTGCGGCCTGCGGCCGTCAGCGCATAGAACTTTGCCTCTCGTCCCGTGTCCGTGAGGCCCTCCTGCGCCTTCAGCCAACCCTGCTGCTCGAGCCGGTGTAGCGCGGGATAGAGCGACCCCTGAGTGATCTGCAGCACGTCACCGCTGATCTGTTGAATCCGCTTCGCGATGGCCCAGCCGTGCTTCGGCTCGAGGGCCACGGTCTTCAGGATCAGCAGATCGAGCGTGCCCTGAATGAGGTCGGAGGGTCTGCTCACGCGAACCTTTCCCTGTATGCCTAAGTCGTCTACAGTGACGCCTAGGTTATCGACAATGACCGATCGGTGTCAATTACGAGGGAATGAGAGGGGAAGTTCGCGGCTCGCGGCTCGCGGCTGGCAGTTGCTTAATCGGCGGCTCGTCATTTGCACTGGCGGCGGGCCAGCAGCCAGCAGCCAGCAGCCAGCAGCCAGCAGCCAGCAGCCAGCCGCAGCCAGCAGCCAGCAGCCAGCCGCGAGCCGCGAGCAGCGAGCCGCCGACTAGGCGAGTGCCTGCTCTATGTCCGCGAGCAAATCGTCTGGATCTTCGAGGCCGATCGACAGGCGCGCCATGCTCGGCGTGACGCCGGCCCGGGCGAGCTCCTCGTCGGAGTGGCCCCACTGGGACGTGAGGACCGGGAGGCTGCACAGGCTCTCGACGCCGCCGAGGCTCGCGGCCCGCTTGACGATCCGCAGCCGGTCGAAGAATCGAGCGGCCCGATCGTAGCCACCGCCGAGATCCAAGCAGACCATGCCCCCGAAGCCGCTCATCTGACGCCTGGCGATGGCGTGATCGGGATGCGATTCGAGGCCCGGATAGTAGACGCGCTCGATGCGGCCGCGCTCTTCGAGCGCCCTGGCCACGGCGAACGCGCTCGCGTTCTGCCGCTCCACGCGCACCGCGAGTGTCTTGAGTCCGCGGCCGAGCGCATACGCCGCGTACGGATCCAGAATCGCCCCGATGAGCTTGCGCGCTTTCAGGACCTTCTCGATGAGGTCCTTCGGACCGGCGAGCGCGCCGGCGGTCACGTCGCTGTGGCCGTTGAGATACTTCGTGGCACTGTGCATCACGACGTCGACGCCGAGCGCCAGCGGCTGCTGGTTGACTGGGCTCGCGAACGTGTTGTCAAGAACCGAGACGACGCCGCGGGCGCGGCACGCCGCCGCCACCGCCGCGACGTCGACGCAGCGCAGCGTCGGGTTGATTGGCGACTCGAACCAGACCAGCTTCGTCGACGGCGAAAACATCGACTCCGGCTGCCGCAGGTCGTCGATCGAAACGAACCTTGGCCTGACGCCGAACTTCGGGAGGAGATCGGCGATGAGATGCAGCGTCCCGCCGTAGATCGCGCCGCTGCAGACCACTTCGTCGCCCGAAGCGAGCAGGGCCAGCAGCGCTGTCGTCGTCGCCGCCTGGCCGCTCGAGAACACGAGCGCGCTGTCGGCGCCTTCGAGCGTGGCGATCTTCTCCTCCACCGCCAGCACGGTCGGATTCGCGTAGCGCGAGTAGAGGAACTTCGCCGACCGCCCCTCGTTGTAGTCCCGAACCTCCTGCGCGTTCTCGAACACGAAGGTGGTCGTTTCGTAGATGGGTGTCGTCAGCGGCGCGGCATCTTCGTTGATGCCGTCCGCGACGTGAATCAGTCGTGTCGCAGGCTTCATGGCGGCTTTCAGCTTCCTTCAGCTTTCAGCTTTCAGCTCTCAGCTGTCAGCAGTCAGCTCTCAGCTGTCAGCGAGGCAGGCTTCTTACTCGACAATGAGTTTATCGCGGAGCCCCGATCGGCACGCAGACGGGCCTGATACGCAATAGCTGACAGCTGTCAGCTGAGTGCTGACAGCTCCAAGTCACCGTTGGACTGCTTCCAGGAGGTCTCCGCTCGCCGCCACCACGGGCTCGATGAACTGGCGGTAGGCATCCTCGTAACCGCGGTCGACGAGCTCGGCGAGCGTGTGGACGCGGTCGGAGCGCTCGTCGTAGACGCCGTCGAAATCGAGAGGTCCGAGAGGGTTATGGGTGGGCCGCACCACGAAGAGCCCCGAGAATCGACCGTTCCAGTGTTCGAGCGCGTCGCGCACGCCCGCCGTCTCGAACGCGGCCAACGATTCGGCGGCGTGCCCGCGGAGATCCCCGCGCTCGGCGCTGAGCTCGTGGGGTCGTCCCTGAGGCTGGAGGGCGGTCACCAGGATGACCTGATCGGCCCCGGCGGCCGCGACTTCCTCGAGCACTCGCGCGAGGCTTCCCGGCCGATCGCAGACGCGGTGCGTCTCGCCGCGCCACGGCCCTTCGGCCGCGAACGTCACCAGGTGCGGCTCGGTGGCGAGCGGGATCGCCAGCGCGGCCGACAGGGCATCGATGGCGTGGTCGCGCCCCACTCCGTTCAGGTCGAACGCCTCGGCCGTGCGTGCTGCCGATTCTCCTCCCGCCCTGGTGAAGAAACGCGCCCGATGGTCCTGGGCGAGGAGCGCGAAGATGAGATCGCGGCGCGTATCCATATCGTGAACCGTCACGAGCAGCTCGCGGAATCCCGGCTGGCCAAGGTTTTCGGAGACGAGCTCGACATAGCGGCGTCCGAGCTCGGTCGCCGACGGCGACGCGAGCGGCGCGGCGCCACGGATCAGGTTCCAGAGCTCGCCACAGCAACTCTCGAGCAGCGGCGTCGCCGAGAGCGGCCCGCCGATCAGGCGTCCGGCGAGGCCGTGACCCGACCGGCGCTTCGCGCGGCGTGACAAGGTGGCGCTCGCGACGCCGGCTGCCGCCGCTGAGCCGGCGACGAGGATCGCGAGCACCGCCAGGCGCGGCACGTAGGTCGGGACGGCCGCAGGGGCGAAGAGCGTCTCGATCCAGCGGCTGTAGGCGGCGTTGGCCGCGGTCCCGGCCGAGTCGAGACCTATGAACGTCAGCAGCATGCCGGTGAGTGCAATCGCCATGGCGAGCAGGAGCAGGACGATCGGCAGCGCGAGGATGACGCCTGCGCCAGCCAGAGCCCAGCCGGCGAACCCGAGCGACCGCCGCCACCGGTAGAAACGGCTGGCCGACGGTCGCCGCCAGACGCCGTTGTCGTCCCAGAGCCGCGCCGCGCCGTCCATGGCGGCAAACATCGCGCCGACGACACCCGCACCGCGCCCGGCGACCAGGTCGATCTTGATTCCCGCTTCGTGCAGCGCGCGCAGGACTCCCGCCTGGTAGGCCCCGGCTGTTCCGGACCCCGCAAGCACGAGCGCCGTCCTGAGTCGTGTCGAGTACTGGCGATCGGGAGTGTCGGGGGAGATCACGGGAAAGGCTTCAGACTTCACGCTTCAGAGTTCGAACTGTCATCGTGTATCGTCAGGAGCTTCACGACCTCGAACCGTTTGCTGCCATTCGGCGTCGTGACCGTGACCTCGTCGCCCTCCTCCTTCGAGAGCAGCGCACGACCGATCGGCGAGGCGGTCGAGATCAGGCCCTGTTCGACGTCGGCATCTTCGGGCATCACGAGCGAGTAGGTGATCGTGTGTCCGTTGGCATCCTTGAGGTGCACGGTCGAACCGAAGCCCACCTTGTCGCGCGGCAGCCTGTCCAGGTTCATCAGCGAGATATCGCTGACGCGCTTCTGCAACAGGCTGATCCGTGCTTCGACGAGACGCTGGCGTTCCTTCGCGGCATGATATTCCGCGTTCTCGCGCAGATCGCCGAGCTCGCGCGCGCGCTGAATTTCCTTCGGCAGCTCTGCCTTCAGTTCCCGGTCCAGACGATGAATCTCGTCCTGGAACTTCTTGAGGAGTTGCGCCTTCATGACGTCTGAGATGGTAGCACGGCGGCGACGCCGAGGCCCCTATAATGGGCCCGGACATTCCGACGTGCGCCGCATCTCCAGCCGCTCGAATTCTCTCGTCACGCGCTGTCGCGAGGTCGCACGCGGGCGCGGGCCTGACGGCGTGATCCTCCTCGACGGCGAGCACCTCGTCGAGGAAGCGCTCGCCTCCGGCATCACGCTCGAAACGGTGGCGTTTGTCGACAGCGCCGTCGATGTTTTCTCCGACGGCCTCGTCGGTCGGATCGCGCGCACGGGCGCCGAGGTTGTTCGCGTGCCGGCGCAGGTCATGGCGGCGATGAGCCCGGTCCGTCACCCCTCTGGTATCGTCGGCCTTGCACACGCCAGGCCCAGCTCACTCGACGACGCCCTCGCACACGCGCCGCAGCTGGTGCTCCTGCTCAACGGTATCCAGGATGCCGGCAATGTCGGCGCCATCGTCCGCGCGGCGGACGGATGCGGCGCGACCGGCGTGATCGCCGCTGACGGTACGGCGGATCCGTTCGGGTGGAAAGCGCTGCGCGGGGCCATGGGCAGTACGTTTCGATTGCCGATCGCCGTGCGTCAATCGGCCTCGACAGCCGTCAGCCGCTTCAAAGGCCGGGGCGTCACCATCGTGGCGACCGTGCCGCGGCAGGGCACTCCGCTGCCGGCATTCCGCTTTCGCGGGCCCGTCGCCATCCTGCTCGGCGGCGAAGGCGCCGGCCTCCCCGATGCGCTGGTGGCCGCCGCCGACGAGCGGCTGTCGATCCCGATGCGTCCGCCCGTCGAATCATTCAACGTCGCCATCACCGCCGCGTTGATTCTCTACGAAGCAGCAAAGCAGCGAGATGGACATGTCCCTGTTTGACGAAACGCCGGGCGACGAGACCCCGTTCGACGAGACCCCGTTCGACGAGACCCCGTTCGACGAGACCAAGGAAGCGAGCGCGCCGGCGTCCACTCCCCTCGCGGAGCGGATGCGCCCGCAAACGCTCGACGAATTCATCGGCCAGGAGGATCTCCTCGGCGCGGGCCGTCCGCTGCGTCGGGCCATCGAAGGCGATCGGCTGCAATCGATCATCCTGTGGGGCCCGCCAGGCACGGGGAAGACGACGCTGGCGCGGGTCATCGCCCGAGTGACGCGCGCGAGGTTCGTCGCGTTCAGCGCGGTGCTGTCGGGGATCAAGGAAATCCGGACGGTGATGGCCGAGGCCGAGGACGACCGCCGCCGGCGCGGGCGGCGCACGATTCTCTTCATCGACGAAATCCATCGGTTCAACAAGTCGCAGCAGGACGCGTTTCTCCCGCGCGTGGAGGCGGGCGATATCGTGCTCATCGGCGCGACGACCGAGAACCCCTCGTTCGAAGTGAACTCGGCGCTCCTCTCGCGATCGAAGGTCTACGTCCTCAAGCCGCTGTCGGCGGACGCCGTACGCCGGATCGTCTCGCGTGCCGTGACCGACCCCGTCCGCGGGCTGGGCGCGCTGTCCCTGTCGATCGATGACGATGCCCTTGGGGCCATCGCGACGTATGCGAACGGCGACGCCCGGATCGCGCTGAATCTTCTGGACATGGCGGCTGCGTCCGCGGGGTCAGATCTCGATTCTCTGATCGGATCGGAGGAGACAGCCGATCCGATCAGACAATCGAGATCTGACCCCGGGATCACCGCGGCGCTCATCGCCGACCTGGCGCAGAACCGGGCCCTCCTCTACGACAAGACGGGCGAAGAGCACTACAACCTCATCTCGGCCCTGCACAAGTCGATGCGCAACAGCGATCCGGACGCGTCTGTCTACTGGCTGGCGAGGATGCTCGAGGCCGGGGAAGATCCCTTGTATGTGGCGCGGCGGCTCGTGCGGTTCGCTTCGGAAGACATCGGAAATGCAGATCCACAGGCATTGAGCGTCGCCGTCGCGGCCAAAGATGCCGTGCACTTTGTCGGCATGCCCGAGGGAAACACGGCGTTGGCGCAGGCCGCCATCTACCTGGCGATGGCGCCGAAGAGCAACGCCGTCTACGTCGCGTATCTGGAGGCCGCCGAGGCGGCGGTGAAAGAGGTGGCCGAGCCTGTCCCGCTCCATCTTCGCAACGCGCCGACGGGGCTCATGAAGCAGCTCGACTACGGCAAGGGGTACCGCTACGCCCACGACGAGCCCGGCGGCGTGGCCGACATGGAGTGCCTGCCGCCCGCGCACCGGGGACGAAAGTTCTATCGGCCGACAAATCGCGGCGAAGAAGCCAAGATCCGACCACCAGAGGCCGGCAGCCAGTGAGAGAGCCGCCGTGCGAGCGAGCATCGCGAGGGAGCCACGAGAACGGAGCGGGGCGGAGGGCCCCGCCAGCGCCCGCCTTCGCGCCGCAGGCGCTCCGGCGAGGTCTCGACGTAGCTTTCGCGGAGTCGGAAGCGTGTAAGGGGGTCCGGGAGACGAAGTCCCCCGGTTGAAATCAGTTCAGGTGACTGACGTTCCGGAACATCTCCGCCCGAAGCGGAAGGATGAACGAGAATCGATAGTCGCCCTGCATCCGGCCGATGGGGATCCCCACCAACTCCCCTTCCCGATTGAGCACGCCGCCGCCGGACACGCCGGGGTGCCCGTCGGTCAGACACGTCACCAGCTTGTTCGACGTCCGCTGGCCGACGTAGCCGGTCGACAGGATGATCCCCTTCGAATAGTCGTTGCCCAGGCGGAAGATGGGATCCGCGAACTCGAAGCCGTACGCCAGATTGACGGTTAGCGGCGGCATCTCGATCTGCTCCTTGACCTTCACGATCGCCCAGTCACCCGGATCGACTTCGACTCGCGCGTCGCCGGAATCCACGAGCCGGGCGTTCAGGAGCTTCCCCTTGTACATCAGCTTGACCGAAGTGATGGTCCGCGGGTCCGGCTGCCCTTCCTGGCTGAGCGCGACGACGCCGTGCTTGACGGTGATGAAATAGCCCTCGCCGAGATACCCAGCCGTTCCGTAGCTGCTCGACCCGTGGTCGTCGTACGCGTAGAGCTCGACGAAACTGTTGCTCCGATCCCGCAACAGGTTGAGGGGTAGCAGCCCCATCTCGTCCTGTAGCTGCCGCTTCACATCGGCAACTATCGAAGCGCGAGCCGTCTCGACAATCGAGACCTCGCCGACAGTCGCCGACCGGCCGGTCGTACCGGCGGCGTCGAGCGAGCGGCGCTTGAGCTGGGCAATCTCGGTCCGCATGGCGGCGAGCTGCTCGTCGCTGTCGGCCGTCTGGCGCGCGCCGAGGTAGTTGCCCAACCCGAAGAAGAGGAGCGCGAATGCTGAGGCGAGAATGGCAGGAACTGAACGATGCGTCGACATGGACACTCCAAGTTCGGCAGCTAAACTACTCCGCACGCGCACGCGCGCGCGGAGCTTACAGCTTTGCGCACCCCGCCTCAGATGGCAGAGTTGCCTTTTCGCTTGGAAAAACAGGGACCCGTGACTGCTGGGATAGCTACACTCTAAGACCCCCTAACAATACTGTCAAGCGTAAATCTGACGCAGTCAGTAGTTTGTGACTGAAGTCACATGCACGGGCCTACCGGACGATGCCCGCGAGTGCGCACACGTCGCCCCAGCATTCACTTTCGCGGCGGCGCCGTGTCGACCGGGGCTGGTGGTGACGCCGTGCTCGGCGGCGCAGCCGAGGAAATTCCGAGCTGCTGAAGGACCGAGGGCACGTTCAGCCCGAGCGCTTCGAGCTGCTGCAGCAGGCTGAAGACCACCGCAGGACTCGTCTTCGCGATGCGACCGAGCGCGGCGCTCCCGCCGTCGGCCGACCCGTTGCCCTGATCGATCACGACGAACTTGTCGATGTTGCCGAGCGGCGCCGCGACCGCTCCGAAGATGCCGCTCGAGGCCTCCAGGATGGCGGGCAGCTTCTCGAGGACGGTCTGGAGCCGCGCCGACTCGTTGAACTGCTTCCACGCCTCGGCCTTGCGCAGGATCGCGGCCGCTTCGGCGACGCCCTGCGCTTCGATCGCCTTGGCCTGCGCCAGGCCAATCGCCTCGATCTTGGCGGCCTCGGCGCGGCCTTCCGCCTCCACCGCGGCCGCGCGGCCCGGCGCCTTCCTTCCGCAGCTTCTCCTGCTCGGCCTCGGCAATCGCGATCAGCGCCGATCGCCGGCCTTCGGCTTCGAGAATCGCGGCCTGCTTGGCGGCCTCCGCGCGCACGACCGCCGCCTGACGATCGGCCTCGGCAGGCTTGATTACCGTCGCTTCCAGCTCCTTCTGCCTGCGCAGGACTTCCTGCTCCTGCACCGAGATCAGCTCCTGCGTGCGGGTACGCTCGACTTTGACCTCCTCGGCGACCACCGCCTGCCGCGCGGTGGCCTCCGAGAGCGGACCCGCCTGCTGCGGCGCGCGCCTTCTGCGTCTCGATTTCGGCTTGATACTGCGCCTGACGGATCATGAAGTCGCGCGAGCGCCTGCGCGATCTCCGCGTCGGCCTTGAACTTCGCCTGCTCCCCTTCCTGCAGGGCCTGCGACGACTTGATCTTGGCGTCGCGGTGCGCCTCGGCTTCACCAATCGTCGCGTCGCGCTTGACTTCCGCCGTGCGGCGCTTGCCGAGCGCGTTGAGGTACTCCTCCTCGTCGGAAATCTCCTGGATCGTGAGCACGTCGACGCCGAGCCCCATCTTCTCGAGATCCGTCGCCGCTTCGCTCGTGAGCTTCTGCGCGAAGCTCTGGCGGTCGCTGTTCACTTCCTCGACGGTCAGCGTACCGAGAATCGACCGCAGGTGCCCTTCGAGCGTCTGAAACATCGACCTTCTGAATCTGGTCGTGCGTCATGCCGAGAAACCGCTCCGCGGCGGCCTGCAGGGACGTGTCGTCGCCGCGAATCTTGACGTTTGCCACCGCCTTCACCGAGACCGGCACGCCCTTCAACGTGTACGCCCGCTTGATCTCGAGCGGGATCGTCATCACGTTGAGGTGGAGGTATTCGACCTTCTCGAGGAGCGGAATCCGAAGAGCCGCGCCGCCGCTTGACCATCCGGTAGCCGACGACGCGCCCGTCGGGGAGCTTGCGCTTGCGTCCGCTCAGCACGGCGACCACGTTCGGCGACACCTTGAGGTAGTTGCGGCTGATCAGCCACATCGCCGCGAAAAAGCCCAGGATGACCGCCGCAACGATCGCGGGGAGCAACAGATCACCGGCCGGGAACAACATGCGTCTGCCTCGCCTTCAGCGCCGCCTCACGACGACGGTTTCTCCCACCACTTCCTCGACGACGACCGAAGTATTTTCGGCAATCGACGTCCGGCTCACGGCCCCGAGCCACCTTGTCGATGAGCTCCTCGCCAATCTGGCACCGCACCTGACCGACGCCGCCGGCGGGAATCGTGACACGACGCGTCCGATTTGCCCCACGAGGTCCTGCGCCCGGCTCTCGGAAGTCGCCTGCTGGCCGAACAGGAACCGCGCGAAGAAGTAGATCGGCGTCGCCAGCACCAGGCCGCTGAGCGCTCCGATGCCCGACGAAGGCAGTGGGCCGAGGCCGTAGTGCGTGGCGATGGCGCCAAATCCGCCAAACGCCGTGATGAAGACGCTGATCACGCGGGTGCTGAAGAATCCCGGGCCCCCGTGATCGAGGTCGTGGTCGAGGCCGCCGTCGAAGTGCTCGAAGATTCCTCCGAAAAACAGCGACAGCATGAGGAAGAGAAACCCGACCGCGGCGATCGCGAGGAAGACCGAGAACGCGTTCAATGTCAGGAGGTCCATGTCAGGTGAGTGTGCTCACTCTAGGTAGCAGCGAGCGCCTTGTCAAATCGCGCTCGGCTCCGCGTCCTCTGCTCGACGTCCGCCGACAGCACCGTCACGACGCAGATAGTGCGCCCCCCGTCTCTGCTCCATGTTGCAGAAAATGCGGCGTGACTCCTCCATCACGTGTGACTGGGCCGAAAACATCAATGAATCGCGCCGATCGCGCGCACCGGCCATCTGGCAACCAGCCTGCAGTCAACGTATCGCAGGAGTAGTCGATGCATCTCACAATCCACAACGGAACCGCCGCGAACGGCGAGAGCAGCCTCTGCGCCACCTGCCGGCTCTCGACCATCGTCCGCGGCCGCGCGCTCGACGAGGAAATCGTGCAGTGCCACGCGATGTCGATGCGGTCAGCGCGCGTCACGTTCAAGGTCACGTTCTGCTCGTCCTACAGCGACGCGCGACAACCGAGCTACATGCAGATGGTGCAGGTCGCGTGGATTCTGCAATCGGGCTCGAAGAAACGCCCCGCCGGGTTCATCCGCGGCGCGGACCTGCGCCAGGAGGAGCTCGCGGACGTCATGGTGGACATCCACCGTCGCGAGGGGTGAGCCGCGGTGCCCGACGTCAGGTCGCCAGCGCGTGGTCGATCGGGAACGGCTGGCCCGACCACGCGCGGACCGATGTCCACGGCTGCGGCCGGCGCCGACCAGAACGGATCGGCCGGTGGCAGTCCGAGCGGCAGCAGTCCCACTGCGCACAGATAGAGGCTGCCGGTCGAGATGTAGGTCTCGCCGACGCCCGGCTGGTGACCGCAGAAGCCGATTTGCAGCCAGCCGTTCGCGTCGAACGTGCCTGGCGCCTCGATCGTCCGCCGGATGACGCGCGGTGAGGGCGCCGCGCACCTGCGCCGGCGACACCTCTTCGGGCAGCGCCTTGCGCAGCGCCATCTGCGCGAGCAGCTGGAACGCGCCAAAGCGATAGGCGATCGAGCGGCCGACGGCCGGGAACGTCCCGTCCGGCGCGATGAGCCGCTCGTGAATGGCCGCGTAGCGCCGCGCGCGGAGTTCGACGCGGGGCGCGAGCTCCTTCCAGGCGGGCATCTCGTCGCGGCAGACGTCGAGCACGTCGAGCAGCATCGGCTGGATGACGAAGCTGTTGTAGTAGTCCCAGTGGAACGCGGGGCCGTCGCCGTAGATGCCGTCGCCCTTGTACCACTGGTCGTGCTGCCGCAGCGCGTAGTCGACGCGCATCCGGTCCCAGGTGGCGCCGAGGCGCGCGAGCGCGGCTTCGACGGTCGCGGAAAACAGCAGCCAGTTGCTGAAGACCGGCGCGATCGCGCGCGTTGATTCGAGCGCGGCGACGAGTTGCCTGGTGGTCGATCGCGTCCGAGCGCGTCCTTGAGCGCGCGCGGCGCCCGCAGCACGCCCTGCGCCAGGAACGCCGCGTCGACGAGCGGCTGACGCTCGCGCGTGAAGTTCAGGAAGTCTGGCGAGGCGGGGTCGACCGCGCGCGCGATCGCGCGGCGGGCCAGGTCAGCATACTGCCCGCGCAGCTTTCCCTCGGGCGTATCGTCGGCGGCGAGCTCGATCCACGGCGCCATGCCCGCCACCAGGCGGCCGAGCGCCTCGAGGTGGGTGACCGCCCGCCTGTCGCTGCCCGCAGCCTGCTCCACCGGCATCCGCGCCTTGAGCGTCCCGTTGGCCAGGTTCGTCAGGACGGGATCGGCCAACCGCGTCATCACGCTCACCCAGTAGGCCCGATCCGTTTGGGCACCAGGCGTCGCCTGCCCCATCACCGATCGTCCGCCCACCACCGGCGCAACGCCCACCGCTCCGGCTGCCGTCAGAAACTCGCGTCGATTCATAGCTCAGACCTCAGCGCTCAGGGCTCAAGGCTCAGGGCTCAAGGCTCAGGCTCAGGGCTCAGGCAGAAAAACCATTCAGATCTAAGTCGCAGGATTGAGGTCTGCAAGATCTTCCCTGAGCCTTGAGCCCTGAGACCTGAGCCTAAATTCGCTGAAAATTCTTCTCTATCTCCCGTCTCGACATGCGCAGCACCACCGGGCGGCCGTGTGGGCATACCGACGAGTAGGCCGTGCGACGCAGCTCCTCGAGGATGAAGCGCATCTTTTCCATCGTCAACGGGTAGTTCGCCTTCACCGCCGCATGGCAGGCCATCGTCGCGGCGATGCGCCGCAGCGCGTCCTGCACGCCGGAGCCCCGATCGAGCCCTTCCAGATCCTCGCCGAGGGCACGGACCGCCGCTTCGCACTCGGCGGGATCGAGGATCGCAGGAACCGCTGAGAGGCGCACGCTGTCGCCGCCGAACTCCTCGAGCTCGAGGCCGAAGCGATCGAGCGTCGACGTGTGCTGGGCGAGCGCCTGCCGTTGCGCCGGAGACATCTCGATGAGGATGGGCGTCAGCAGCCGCTGGCTCTCGAGACGCCCGGCGGTCAGCGTCTCCATCACCCGCTCGAAGAGGACCCGTTCGTGCGCGACGTGCTGATCGATGATCGCGACACCCTCGTCGTCTATCGCGATGATGAAGGTGTCGCGGAACTGCCCGAGCGGGATCATCGGCCGGATGTCGACGGCGCTCTGCGGGCTGGCCGCCATCTCCGGCGACGAACGCGGCTGTTCGCTCCATGCCGGCCCGCTGGCGGATGCGAATGGTCCCGTGAACGGACCGGACGGCCGCGTCTCCCATCGGCTGCCGACGGTCGCTCCCGCCAGGACGCCGGGAATGCTCATGGCGCGCGGCTCGTCCGGCCGGGGCGCGAACGGCGTGAACTGGAGCTCGGGCGCGTGTCCCTGCCCCAGCGCCTCACCGAGCGCCCGCCGCATCACCTCGTGGACGAGCGACTGCTCGAGGAAACGCACCTCGGCCTTGGTAGGATGCACGTTCACGTCGACGCGGTCGGGCGGAATCTGCACGAACAGGTGCACTTCCGGGCTGCGCTCCTTGATCGTCGCCACGCTGTACGCCTCGGTAATCGCGTGGGCGATCGTACGGTCCTTGACGATCCGGCGGTTGACGAAGACGTTCTGCGCCCCTCGCACCGGGCCCTCGTCGCGGAGGGCCGCGACGTAGCCGTGGATCGTGAGCCCCCCGGCTTCCTTCCGGACTTCGATCAGGTCGGCGCGCTCGCCGAACAACTGGAAGAACCGCTCGCGCAGTCCGGCCGCCGGCGGGCACTCGAGCAGGCGGCGTCCGCCGCTCGTCAGCGAAAAACCCACCTCGGGATAGCCGAGCGCCATCTGCGTGACGAGCCGGGAAATCTGCGTCGATTCCGCGGTGTCCGACTTCAGGAACTTGCGGCGCGCCGGCAGGTTGTAGAAGAGGTCCGCGACCTCGATCGACGTGCCTTCCGGCGCACCGACCTCGCGCTCCGACGAGACCGTGCCGCCGTTGACCCGGATCTCGGTGCCGGTCGCGCTGCCGCGCGCGCGGGTGCGCAGCGTGAAGTGCGAGACCGACGCGATGCTGGGGAGCGCCTCGCCGCGAAACCCGAGCGTGCGAATCGCGGCGAGGTCGTCGGCGCCGGCAATCTTGCTGGTGGCGTGCCGCTCGATCGCGAGCCGCGCGTCCTCCGGGTCCATGCCCTCGCCGTCATCCTCGACGCGCAGCGACTTCTTGCCGCCGAGCTCGATGGCGATCGCGATCCGCCGCGCGCCCGCGTCGAGCGCGTTCTCGACGAGCTCCTTCACGACCGAGGCCGGCCGCTCGACGACCTCGCCGGCGGCGATCTGATTGGCAAGATGCAGGGGGAGACGATGGATGCGGGGCATGACTCAGTCGTCAGTCTTCAGTCGTCAGTCGTCAGTCACAGTCTACAGTCTCAGTCGGCAGTCCCAGTCGTCAGTCTGAGTCGACAGTCCCAGTCGTCAGTCGGTCGTCAGTCGGTCGTCAGTCGGTCGTCAGTCCGAATCGACAGTCCGTGGCGCCCTGAGACTGACGACTGGGACTGCCGACTCGGACTGACGACTGTGACTCCCGACTCCCGACTGCCGACTGCCGACTGTCTCACAACCACCCTCGTCTCCTGAAGAACGCCAGCATGACGACAGTCACCGAGACCATGATCGCCAGTATCCACCAGAACTGCGCCTGCTCTCCGCCCGGCAGGTGCGGCAGAGGGACGTTCATGCCGTACATCCCTGTCAGCACGGTCATCGGCATGAAGATCGTCGAGATGATGGTCAGCACCTTCATGACGCTGTTCAACTGGTTCGAGACGTTCGACAGGTGCGCGTCGAGCAGGCTCGAGATGCGGTCCTGGAAGTAGACGGCCTCGTCGGAGAGCCGCACCAGGTGGTCGTGCACGTCGCGGAACCTGTACGACAGCGCCTCGGAGATCTGCTCGAACTCACGGCGCGCGAGTCGGGCGACGGCGTCGCGCTCGGGCATGATCACGCGCCGCAGCGACGAGACGTCGCGCTTGAAGTCGAGGATGCGCTTGACCAGCGTCGCCTTGGGCCGGGCAAACACCTCCTTCTCGAGCGAGTCGAGCCGGTCCCCCAGCTTGTCGACCTCGGGCCGGTAGTTGTCGACCATCGTGTCGACGATGCGATAGAGGAGCGCAGCAGGGCCCTCGCCGAGCACGCGCTCGTTGCGGTGGCAGATCTCGCCGATCCGCCCGATCGACCGCGACGTCCCGTTGTGAAACGTCACCAGATACTGCGCGCCCAGGAAGAAGTCGATCTCCTGCGTCCGGAAGCCGTGCTCCTTCGCCTTGAAATCGATGCCGTGGAGAATCAGATACAGGTAGTCGCCGTAGGACTCGACCTTGGGGTGGTGAATCTCGGCGAGCGCGTCCTCGACGGCGAGCTCGTGAAAGTGAAAGACGTCGGTCAGGACCTTCGCCTCGTCCGGTGTGGGTGCACTCGAGATCCACCCACACCCAGACGCCGCTGTCGGTCGTGAGCCAGGACGGGTCCACCCGATCGACAACCTGGGTGGACCCGTGCTCGTGCTTGTAGACGGTGATCAATCCTCGACCTTGACCTGCAGCGCCGCCTGCGCCGCCGCGAGGCGCGCGACGGGCACGCGATACGGCGAGCAGCTGACGTAGTCGAGGCCGACCTTCTCGAAGAAGTGGATCGACGCCGGGTCGCCGCCGTGCTCGCCGCAGATCCCGAGCTTCAGGTTCGGGACGCGTGGCGCGGCCCTTCTTGACCGCGATCTCCACGAGCTGGCCGACGCCGGTCGCGTCGATCGTCGCGAACGGGTTCTTCTTGACGATCTCGAGCTCCTGATACTGCGGCAGGAACGAGCCCGAGTCGTCGCGCGACATGCCGAGGCCGGTCTGCGTCAGGTCGTTGGTGCCGAAGCTGAAGAACTCGGCCGACTGCGCGATCTCGTCGGCGGTCAGCGCGCCGCGCGGGATCTCGATCATCGTGCCGACCATGTAGTTCAGCTTGACCTTCTGCTCGGCCTGGACCTCGCGGGCCGCCTGGTGCACGACCTCGATCTGCAGATCCAGCTCCTTCTTGAAGCCGACGAGCGGGATCATGATCTCGGGCTGGACCTTGATGCCTTCCTTCTGGACGTGCCGCGGCCGCTTCGAAGACCGCGCGCGCCTGCATCGCCGAGATCTCGGGATAGCCGATGCCGAGGCGGCAGCCGCGGAAGCCGAGCATCGGGTTGAACTCGTGCAGCTGCTCGACGCGCTGGTGGATGCGCGCCGCCGGCACGCCGATCTTCTTGGCCAGCTCCTCCTGCTGCTCCTTGGTGTGCGGCAGGAACTCGTGCAGCGGCGGATCGAGGAAGCGAATCGTCGCCGGGTAGCCCTTCAGCGCGCGGAAGATGCCGGCGAAGTCCTCGCGCTGGTACGGCAGCAGCTTGGCCAGCGCGGCCTTCCGCTCCTCGACCGTCTCGGCGAGGATCATCTCGCGCATCGCGTCGATGCGGTCGCCCTCGAAGAACATGTGCTCGGTGCGGGTCAGGCCGATGCCGACGGCGCCGAACGCGACGGCGTTGGCCGCCTGCTCCGGCGTATCGGCGTTGGTGCGGACGCTCATGCGCGTCGCGTCGGAGCACCACTTCATCAGCTGCTGGAAGTGCTTGAACTTCTCGGTCTTCTTCGCCGCCTCGTCGCCGTTGATCAGGCCGGCGACGATCTCCGACGGCGCGGTCTTGACCTGGCCGGCGTAGACCTTGC
Source organism: uncultured Acidobacteriota bacterium (assembly GCA_963776315.1). GTDB lineage: Bacteria > Acidobacteriota > Vicinamibacteria > Vicinamibacterales > 2-12-FULL-66-21 > DATBJJ01. Next base: position 557,908 of record CAVZMJ010000007.1, on the reverse strand, counting down.
CGACCGTGCCGTCGATCGACATCCAGTCGCCTTCCTTGAACGTCTTGCCGTCGACCGTGACCGTGCGCGCCTGGTAGTCGACTTCGACCGCCGCGGCGCCGCACACGCAGACCTTGCCCATCTGCCGGGCGACGAGCGCCGCGTGCGACGACACGCCGCCGCGCGCGGTGAGGATGCCTTCGGCCGCGATCATGCCGCGCAGATCCTCGGGCGACGTCTCGACGCGGACGAGCAGCACCTTCTCGCCCTTGTCGGCCGCCACCACCGCGCGATCGGCGTTGAAGTAGATCTGGCCGGACGCCGCGCCGGGACCGGCCGGCAGACCGGTCGCAATCGCCTTCGCCTTGGCCACTTCCGCGGCGTCGAAGACCGGCGCGAGCAGCTGCTCGAGCTGGTCGGCCGGGATTGCGCATCACCGCCGTCTTCCAGTCGATCAGCTTCTCCTTGTACATGTCCATCGAGAACTTCAGCGCCGCCATCGCGGTCCGCTTGCCGTTGCGCGTCTGGAGCATGTAGACCTTGTCGTCTTCGATCGTGAACTCGAAGTCCTGCACGTCCTTGAAGTGCTTCTCGAGCGTCTGGCGGATCCGTTCGAGCTCGGCGTAGGCGTTCGGCATCTGCTTCTTCAGCTCCGCCACCGGTTCCGGCGTGCGGACGCCGGCGACGACGTCCTCGCCCTGGGCGTTGATCAGGAACTCGCCGTAGAACTCCTTCACGCCGTTCGCCGGGTTGCGCGTGAACGCGACGCCCGAGCCCGAACGCTCGCCGGTGTTGCCGTAGACCATCGCCTGCACGTTGACGGCGGTGCCCCACTCGGTCGGGATGTTGTACTTGCGGCGGTAGACGATCGCGCGGTCGTTCATCCACGAGCCGAAGACGGCGCCGATCGCGCCCGTCAGCTGATCCCACGGCGACGCCGGGAACTGCTTGCCGGCGCGCTCCTTGACCAGCGCCTTGAAGCGGCGCACGAGCTCCTGCAGGTCGTCGACCGTGAGCTTCGTGTCCTCGATGTCCTCGTGATGGCGCTCGTGCTTGAGCTCCGTCGATCACCGTCTCGAACGGCTCGTGGTCCTCGTCCGGGCGCTTCTGCACGCCGAGGACGACGTCGCCGTACATCTGGACGAAGCGGCGGTAGCAGTCCCACGCGAAGCGCGCGTTGCCGGTCTTGGTGGCCAGCGCCTCGACCGTCTGGTCGTTGAGACCGAGGTTGAGGATCGTGTCCATCATGCCGGGCATCGAGTCGCGGGCGCCGGAGCGGACCGAGACGAGCAGCGGGTTCTTCAGGTCGCCGAACTTCTTGCCGGTCTGCTGCTCGATCGCGGCGATCGCCGGCCTCCATCTGGCCTCTGAGCTGCGGCGGATACGTGCGCTTGTTGGCGTAGTAGTAGGTGCAGACCTCGGTCGTGATCGTGAAGCCGGGCGGCACCGGCAGGCCGATGCGGCACATCTCGGCGAGGTTCGCGCCCTTGCCGCCGAGCAGCGGCTTCATCGATCCGTTGCCATCCGTCTTGCGGCCGAAGAGGTACACGTACTTCCGCCGCCTTCGCCGCCTTCGCCTGCGGCTTCGGCGCGCGCTTCGGCGAGACCTTCGGGCCTGACTTCTTTGCTGCCTTCCGTGCCAACTTCTTTGCCATGTCGACTGTCCTACTCCGTTTGAGGAACGATTTCCGAGATGTCTGCGAGGTTCAGAATCAGATTGCGCAAATCCGTCAGCAGCGTCAGACGCGCGGTCTTCACGCCGCGCGTCGTCCGCCATGACGAACACTTCCGTGAAGAACCGATCGACGGCTGGCCGCAGCCCGGCGAGATCGGTGAACGCCTGGCGATAGTCCGCGGCGCGAGCGGCCTGCTCGATGCGGGGCCTGCGGGCATCGAGCTCGGCGAGCAGCGCCCGTTCGGCCGGCTCGGTCAGCGCCTCACGCTCGAGCGCCGAGTGCGTCTTGAGCTCGCGCGCGATGTTCTTGACGCGCTTGAAGAGGACGGCCAGCGCCTGAAAGTCCTCCGAGCCGCGCATCCCCTTGAGCGCCGCCGCCATCCGCAGTGCGCGGAGCGGCACCATGTCGCCGCCGCCGGATATCGCCCCGCGAACGACTTCGTCCGGATAGCCGCGCTGCTCGAGCACGTAGCGCACGCGCTCGTGACCGAACGCCACGACGGCGTCGTTGACGGTGTCTCCCCCGTCACCGCCGAACCCTCTGTTTGTCGCCGCCACCAGGTGGCGCAGGCCAAGCTCGCGATCGACGCCGACGAGCTCCGGCAGGTCCATCAGGATGCGCACGATGCCGTGCATCTGACGCCGCAGCCCGAACGGATCGCGCGACCCGGTCGCCTTCTCGCCGGCGTTGGTCAGTCCCACGAACGTATCGAGCTTGTCGGCGAGCGACACCGCCGCCCACGTGACCGCGGCCGCGCCGAGCTGTGCCGGCGACGGCGGCGCGTCGGCCTCGACGCCGATCGGCAGGTACTGGTAGTAGATCGCCTTCCAGACCTGCTCGGGCAGGCCTTCCTCGCGCGCGTAGATGCCGCCCATCGTTCCCTGCAGCTCGGGGAACTCGAAGACCATGTCGGTCGTCAGGTCGGCCTTCGCCAGGCGCGCCGCTGTCGCCGCGTGCGCGGCGATGTCGGGCCGCCCGAACGCGTCGGTCGCGATCCACGCCGCGAGCGTCGCGATCCGCTCGGCCTTGTCGCGGTAGCTGCCGAGCTTCTTGTGAAAGAGCACCGTGTGCAGCCGGTCGAGCCGCGACTCGAGCGTCTGCGCGCGATCGGCTTCCCAGAAGAACTTCGCGTCGCGCAGGCGCGCCGTGACGACGCGCTCGGCGTTCTTCGCGATGACCCGCTCGTCGGCGGGCTGCGTGTTGACGACGGCGAGGAACGCTTCCTTGATCGCGCCCGCCGTCGGTGACCACCGGGAAGCAGTGCTGGTGGTGCACGAGCGTGGTCGACAGCACTTCGTCCGGCAGCACCAGGAACCCGCATCGAAGAAACCGGCGACGACCGACGGGTACTCGACGAGATCGGCGACCTCTTCGACGAGCGCGGCGTGATCCTTCAGGTGGACGCGCCCGCCGAGGCGTCGCGCGTGCATCTCGAGGTCGCGCGCGATGCGATCGCGGCGCTCGGTGTGATCGAGGACGACGAAGTGCTCGGTCAGCCTCGCCCGATACTCGTCGAAGCTACGGACCTTGATCGACCGTCCGGCGCGGCCGCTCGTCGCCAGGAAGCGATGGCCGTAGGTCAGCGCGCCGGACTCGACGTCCTGGACCTGAGGCCCGCTGCGCCGCCGCGACCGGGCGATCGTGAACGGCACGACGCGGCCGCCGTAGAGAAACAGCAGCCAGCGGATCGGCCGGCCGAACAGCAGCTCCCCGCGGCCGTCCTCGAGCCTGGCGTCCCAGTGCATCTGCTTGGGGAACGGCAGATCGCGCAGGAGACCCGTGAGGAGGTCGGGCAGCGTATCGACGGCGCTCTGCCCGCGCTCGTGCTTCTGGAAGGCCAGGTACTCACCCTTCGGCGTCTTCGCGCGCGTCAGCTGCTCGAACGCCACGCCCTGCTTCTTCGCGAAGCCGAGGCCGGCCGGCGTCGGCTGGCCGTCCTTCGCCGATCGCGGCCGACACCGGCGGGCCGGTGATCGTCTCGTCGAGGTCGTCCTGGCGCTCCGCGATGTGCGCGATCCGCGACGGTCAGACGCCGGGGCGTGCTGAAGCTCTCGATCGGCGCGCCCGGAGCAATGCGGAACTCGGTCAGGCGCGCGCCGAGCTTCGCTCGGCCAGCTGCCGCGTCAGTCCCGGCATCCACGCCGCGGGCAGCTCTTCGACGCCGATCTCGATCAGGAGTTCTCTATCCATCAACCTTCACTGTCACGCTGATCATGCCACGACTGCAATCACGCAGCTCGCTATGGCACGAAGCGCTACGAAGGCTCGACGATAGCACGACGCGAAGCAACTCAGCGGATCCATTCTCTGTTCGCGATCTTCGTGATCTTCGCGCTCATCGTGATGTCTCGCCGTGACCGGCGTCGTCCTCGCTCGCACTTCGCTCTCCCCCACCCACGCCTTCGCGATCGCGACCGCCAGCTGCCGCACGCGCAGGATGTAGGCCATCCGCTCGGTGACCCCGATGCCGCCGCTCGCGTCGAGCAGGTTGAACATGTGCGAGCACTTCAGGCAGTAGTCGTGCGCCGGCAGCACCAGCTTCGACCGCAGCAGCGTCTGCGACAGCAGGTAGTACTCGTCGAACAGGTTGCGGTGCAGCGCGTGCAGCTCCGCCTTGCGGCATGTCGATCTGGCCGAACGCGTACTTCGACTGCTCCACTTCGTCGCGATGCCGCACGTCGCGATACTTCACGCCCGGCGCCCACTCGACGTCGTACACGTTGTCGACGTCCTGCAGCGCCATCGCACAGGCGCTCGATCCCGTAGGTCAGCTCGACCGAGATCGGCGACAGGTCGATCCCGCCGGCCTGCTGGAAGTAGGTGAACTGCGTGATCTCCTGGCCGTCGAAGAGCACCTGCCAGCCGATGCCCCAGGCGCCGAGCGTCGGCGACTCCCAGTTGTCCTCCTCGAAGCGGACGTCGTGCGCGCGCAGATCGATCCCGCACGCCTCGAGGCTCTGCAGGTACAGCTGCTGCACGTCGTCGGGCGCCGGCTTGAGGATGACCTGGAACTGCTGGTGCTTGAACAGGCGGTTCGGGTTCTCGCCGAAGCGGCCGTCGGCCGGCCGGCGCGACGGCTGGACGTACGCGACGCTCCAATGAGCGGGGCCGAGCACCCGCAGGAACGTCTCGGGATGCATCGTACCCGCGCCCATCTCGATGTCGAGGGGCTGCTGCAGAAGGCAGCCGCGCGACGCCCAGAACTCGGACAGCTTGAAGATGACTTGTTGCAGCGTGACCATGCGGACCGACTAGCGGGTGTGGCGCATTTCGCGCAATACCCGAGCGGATTTCAGCTCCTTCTCCAGGTGCAGGTCGATCAGACGACGGTGCGCGGTCTCGAGCTCCCGCGACGCCGCAGCCGGCAACACCAACGATTCCAGCTTTTCGGGGGCCGCCGACCCCGCGGCGGCCAGGAACTGCATCGCCACGGCCGAAAGGTCCGTCCCCCCGCCCGACGGCGCGCAGCGCCGGCAGACGAACATGTGCTCCCGAGGCGGCATCACCGCCCCGGGCATCAGCGTCCCCGCGCAGCCGACGCACGACAGCGCCGGATAGACGCCCTGCAGCCGCAGCAGCCAGTACTCGAAATAGCGCGCCAGCTTGTCGATCGGCGCGCCGGCCGCGATGGCGTCGACCATCGACGCCCCAAGCCGGAACAACCGCTCATCGGCGTGTGACTCCTGCGCCCACTCGTCGATGAGCTCCGCGAAATACCCGACGTGGCCCAGCGCCTCACCCGAACGCGACAGCAGCGGTGAGCGCACGACATCGACGTAGTTGAGCTGGACCAGCTCGCGCTGCTCGCGCTCGAAGTACGCCACCTCCCCGCGCGTCAGCGGCTCGAGCGCCCCCACATATCGCGACCGGGGCCGCCGCGCGCCCTTGGCGACTCCCCGCTTCTTGCCGCGGTCGCGGGTCAGGAACACCACAATCCGATCGGCTTCACCCAGCTTGTAGGTCCGAAGGATCAGAGCGTCCGATTTGTAGACCATTGCTAAATGCTGAATGCTGAGTGCTGAATGCTGAAGTGAATGCCGAATGTGCCAAGATCGGAATTCAATGTCGAACTTCGCAATTCAGCCTTTACTTCAGCACTCAGCATTCAGCATTGCCATTGCCCATTCTATCCCTAACCGGTAATCCGTAAGTACTTGATGAACAAAGCCCCGAGCCCCAGAAACGAGAAAAAGCCGAACACGTCGGTCAGCGTCGTGATGAACACCGACGAGGCCAGCGCCGGATCGACCTTGAGCGCCCGCAGCGACAGCGGAATCAGCGTGCCGGCGGTCGCCGCGACGAACATGTTGATGATCATCGCCAGGGCCAGGATGACGCCCATCCACGGCGACCCCTGGATCAGCCAGACGATGCTGCCGCCGACAATCCCGCACGCCACGCCGTTGCCGACGCCGACGAGCGCTTCCTTGATCAGCGCCTTGCGGCTGTTGCTCCACGTCAGCTCGCCGATGGCGATGCCGCGGACGATGACGGCGAGCGTCTGCGTCGCGGCGTTCCCGCCCATGCCGGCGACGACGGGCATGAAGACGGCGAGCGAGGTCACGACGCCAATCGTGCCCTCGAAGAGCTTGACGACCGAGGCGGCGATGAACGCGGTGGCGAGATTGACGATGAGCCACGGCAGCCGCTTGCGCAGCGACTCGGTCGGCGTCGTGAAGACACGGTCGTCGCTCGCGAGGCCGGCGAGCCGGTAGACGTCTTCGGTCGCCTCGTCCTTGATGACGTCGATGACGTCGTCGACGGTAATGACGCCGACCAGCTTGTTCTCTTCGTCGACGACGGGTATCGCGAGCAGGTTGTAGGAGGCAACCTGCCGCGCGACCTCTTCCTGATCGGTATCGACGCGCGCGCTGATCAGGTCGGTCGTCATGATCCGCTTGAGCGGCGTGTCGGGCGGCACGAGGAGCAGACGCCGCAGCGAGACCACACCGACGAGGTGGCGGCGTGCGTCGATGACGTAGAGATAGAAGACCATCTCCACGTCGCGCGAAGCCTGCAGCGCCGCTATCGCTTCGGCTGCGGTCATGTCCTCCGAAAGCGCGAAGACTTTCGGGTTCATGATGCGGCCGGCCGTCTTCTCGGGGTACTCGAGCAGGTCCCCGACGTCGGCGCTGGCTGGCTTCTTCTGCATCAGCTCCAGCACCGCGGCCGACAGCTCGTCGGGCAGGTTGTCGATGATCGCCGCCACGTCGTCGGACGGGAGGTCCTGCGTGAACTTGACGATCTCTTCGGCGGAGCGTCCGGACAGGAGCGCCGCGCCCGCTTCAGGTCCGAGCTCGCTCAGCGCCTCCATCGCGAGTCGGCTGTTGCGCTCGACGAGGAGGGAAAACGCGGAGCCGCGATCCTTGTCCGGCAGCTCGGCGAAGAGCTGCGCCAGATCGGCCGGGTACTGCTTCTGGAGCAGGTTGACGAGGTTCGACGTCGCCCCCATGCGCTGGAGGCGCTTGACGGAGTCGAGCACGACGTCGAGCTTGCGCTGAGCCATACGAACTGCCCAATGTAACACGAAACACAGGGGTTATGGGGCAGCTTACCGAGGAGATCTGGGGAGTTGACGCGAAGCTATCTCATAGACACACAGAGCGAACGAGCGGCAGCGAGTGAGCCTGGTGAGCGGAGCGGGGCGTGGGGCCCCAGCGAGCGAGCCAGCAGGGGGGTTCCGGGGGGCGAAGCCCCCCGGATGAGACTAGTCGTGCGGCTGCATCGGAGATTGACGCCGGATGACTGAATCCTTCAGCGTGTAGTCGGCCGGTACTTCGAAGAGCGACCGCGCGGGCTCGATCTGGACGATGTTGGTCAGGCGATACGTCGTCTCGCCGGTTCGCGGATCGCTATGCTTCGTCATCACGAGCACCTTGAGATCGGGCGAGAACCACTGTTCCGAGACGATCAGGATCGGCTGCTCGTTGCCGATGGTTCCAGCGGGAATGGTCGTCGTCGTCCGTTTGCCGGTGGCGACCACGCCCTCGATGACCTGCGAGCCGAGATCTTCCGTGTTGGCAGTCCCGCCGCCCATGGAGCCACCGGGCGCTGGCGTCCGAGGAAGCGAGACGCCGTCGGCTGGAAACACCACAGCACCCGCCTGAGCGCTTCCGCTTCCGCTGCCACTACCGCTCCCGCTTCCGCGGCCACCGCCGCCTGCCGCAGCCACCGCTACCGCCTGCGTTTCGACCTCGCGCCGGCGGGCCACCTCGGCGCTCGCCTCGGACGCCGTCACACGCGTGCCCCCGTCGGGAGTTCTCACGGCAGTCACGGTGCCGCTGCTCCCCGGCGACACGCTGGCGGTGGCAAAACCAGTTGGCGACGTCATGATCACGCCGTTGCGATGAGCGGTCTTGCCGGCCGGATTGAGCACGTACATCGAACCCGCGACTGGATCGCTGATGCTGACGCTCTGCACCTCGCCGGTGCTCGACAACTGCTCGCGCCGCGTGCGGCCTTCGCTATCGCGATAGACCCGGGTCGCCGTCTTGCGGGCGATGCGATTGCCATCGCTCAGCACCTGCACCGACTCGGTGACCGAATCGGCGGCGTACGGTGCCCCTGGGGTGACGCGTGATTCGACCGCCACCCGCTCGATCGCCTGTCTTGCGGCCACCGTCTGCGCCTCGTTTGATGGCACGCCTTGCGCCGGCACAGGCTGGGCGACCATGACACCCTGTCCTGCCACGGGCGCGGCCAGCGCAAGGGCGGCGAAGGTCATCGTGAGTGTGTGCTTCATATCGTCTGCTCCAATCGTTCAGCTTCTCAGCTCTCAGCTTTCAGCTCTCAGCCGTTAGTCGTCGGTATTACCTGCCACGGCTGATCCGGCTGATGGCTGAGCTCTCCTCTAGCTCCGACCCGCTCGCCGTCACCAGTCGTATCGCCCTTGCCTGCCCGTCCTGCCCGACCAGCAGGTCGGCCTTGACCGGTGAACCCTGCGCGTCGGGCAGAATGTCGATCCCGTAGGTCGGCAGCGACGCCAACGGGATCTCCATCCGGATGATCTGGCCGCTCTCGAAGTCTGGGAGCCCCGCCGCTCCAGGAAGCTCGACGAACCCCACGGGCCGCACGACCGGCGAAGCGGCGAGCCGGCCGACTGCGCGGACCACGAGGCCGATGGCTGGCGGCAACAACAGGGATCGTGCGATGGTTGTCAGACGACGCTGCGACTCCCGGCGCAGGTGCCGGTTCAGTCTTCCGAGCGTCCGTGAGTACCGCACGCGTCGCCGGACTCTCTGGCACCCGCTCAGTGCGGGCGCTCCACCACCAAGCCGCCGCGGCAGCGGTCAGCACGACGGCTGCAGCCGCGCGCATCCAGCCAGCGGCCCGCCGGACGGACTCGGACACCGGCCGCGGTGTCGACTGTCGCTCGGCAAACACTTCCAGCAGCCGGCGTCCGAGTGCGTCCGACGGCCGATCAGCCGCCGTCGCCTCGGCCAGCGCCCGCAGTCCCTGGCTCAATTGACGCTCTCGCGTCATCAGCGCCGCGCACGCCGCACAGTGCTCGACGTGGCTCTCGACCGCGGCGATGCGTGCCAGGACCAGCTTCCCGGCCACGCGCCAGCTCGACGATCGCGTCCCGCAACGAGTGGCACTTCATGCGAGGTTCCTCACGCTCCTGAACGCCCGGTTGGGGGCCCGAGTGATGCTCGACACGACCTCTGACGGCTCGGTACGGCCCACCTGGTCGCCGCACTCGACATCTCGCACTCGCCGTCAGCTTCACGGCCAGCAGCGCCCGCCCGCGGTGCAGGCGGGAACGAACCGTTCCGACGGCGCACCCGATCGCCGTGGCGGCATCCGCGTAGGTCATCTCCTGCAGATCGCAGAGGACGACGGCTTCCCGATACTTGACCGGCAGCGTCAGGACCGCCTCGCGGAGCGCCTCGACACTCTCGGCGCGGGTCAGAGTCTCCGAGGGTGTCGGGCTCGACCGCCAGAATTTCGTCCAGTCCGTCGCTATCCGTGTCGGAATCCTCGCCGTCGGCGAACGGCTGGAGCAGCCGGTCCCGCTCCGCGCGTCTCCGGACGTGGTTCCGGGCGATCCCGCAGAGCCAGGCGATGACCGACGCCCGGGCGCCGTCGTAGCGTCCGGCGTCGCGCATGACCGCCAGAAAGACCTCCTGCGTCACGTCTTCGGCGATCGAGGGCGAAGCCGTCATATGGAGCGCAAAGCGGTAGACCTGTCCCTGCCGGCGTCGAAACAGCTGGGCGAATGCGTCGGCATCCCCGGCCGCCACGCGGCTGATCAGCTCGCCGTCCTGAAGCTCGTCTGAAGACATACGCGGGTGCGGTCGCCGGCGCCGTACGGTGACTCTTTCGACGTCGACAATGGGTATTCAGTTGCAGGGGCGGGAAGGTTCCAGAATCTCCGGGCGTCAGCGCGGGCGTTTCGGTTTGGTCGTCTTTTTCGGCACGCCGAGCTCGTCGAGCGTGCGCTCGTTGTTCCGCCAGTCCGGGTTGACCTTGACGCGAAGGTCCAGGAACACCTTCGTGCCGAAGAACTGCTCCATGTCCTGGCGCGCCTCCGTGCCGATGCGCTTGATCATCTCGCCGCCGCGGTCAGGCCGGCTATGACGTTCGCACCGTTCAGGAGCGTCTCGGGCACTCGGATGTCGCGACGCCGATGATCTACACGCACGTGCTGAATCGCGGCGGCCTTGGCGTGAAGAGTCCGATCGATCGGATGTAACGACAGGCCACGATGGCTGCGGCGCGGCCACAGCCATCGCCCAGACACTTGCGACGGCGGCACGACCAAAACGCAGACCTTCGAGTTACTTGCAGCCGAGGGGCGGAGAAGGCTGCCCGTGGTTAGCCTCAGGCGCTCCGCAGCTATCGTCAACACTCGCAGGCAACCAACGACCCAACGGGGCTCTGGGCGCGTGCTAAAATCCCGGCGCCGAAGGGGATCCGTCTGGCCCGGCGGGTCGCGACCCGGTGCGGATGGCTGCGAGCTTGGGGAGGCGGTCTACTCCAATACCTGTTGGGCCGACGAACCTCAGGACATCTTGGAGAAACCTGATGAAAGTATTTATCAGTTGGTCGGGAGGACGTAGCCGAGCTATCGCGGACGTACTTCGTCGCTGGCTCCCAAGCGTCCTTCAAGCTGTCCGTCCATACTTCAGCCCTGACGACGTGGCAAAAGGAGCGCGCTGGTCGTCTGAAATAGCAAAGGAGCTGGAAGCCAGTCGGATCGGACTTTTGGTAATCACGCCTGAGAATCAAGAAGCTCCGTGACTTCTCTTTGAAGCTGGCGCACTTGCCAAGAACCTGGAACGTTCAAAGGTTTGTCCTCTCTTATTCGGTGCGATGGAGCCGACAGACGTGAAGGGGCCGCTCGTTCAGTTTCAGGCCGCCCAATTCTCGAAGGACGAGATGAAGCGCCTCGTAAAGATGGTGAACGGTGAACTCACCGATGCCACTCTAGCACCAGACGTTCTCGAGAATGTCTTCGAGATGTGGTGGCCGAAGCTTGAAGAGCAGGTTGCGACAGAGCTTGAGGGCGATCACGAGACTGAAGGTGAGGGCCGCCGTCCCGAGCGTGACTTGCTCGAAGAGGTTCTTGCATTGACACGGGGTCTAGCTGGCGACCGCGAGCGGCGAATGGAATTTGAGCATCCGGCTTGGGATGATCTGCTCGAAAGCGTTACTAACCTTCTTCGTGTTATACGGCTTCGGTCTCCTGATGACGAGACCAAGAAGGCGATTAGGAGTGTTCTCAAGCCCTTGGAGTTCATCGCCCGTCGAGGGTTCAGACGTGGGCTGCATGGTCCGGGTCGCATCTCACGGCGCCACCTGCTGATGGAACTGGAAGACATTCTTGAAGCTGAGGTCACCGCCAAGGTGGCTGAGACCACATCGTCGGAGTAGTGCCGTCCATGTCAATGCGGCTCGTGGCGGCCCAACATCGCGCTGGAGCCGTCGGCGCCGTGAGGGAGCGCGCCGCGGCTCAGCGCGAACGTTAGCCCGAGTGGTTCACAGGCCGGTGATCGGGACAGGTCATCTGACCCAGAGGAGGCGTTTTGCTGAAGGCCGCCGTCGACCATCAGTTGGCGCTCTTGGTGTTATGCGTCGTTTTGGTGCTGCCAACACCGGCCCACGGCAGGGAGCAGGCCGAAACCCCCTCATTGTTAGAGACACGGGAAGAGCGTGAAGCTTTCCTGTCGAAGGCGAGTGTCGTGACCGACGCACCCACGGACGGCAGACCGTCCTGGCGTGCCACGCTCGACGATGGAACACGGCGGCATGATGCGTCTGTCGTCACGGCAGACGGAAGCGGTCCGACGCGCCGGAATTACAGATTCAACGTGGCCGCCTACGAACTGGACAAGCTGCTCGGCCTGAATCTGGTCGTACCATCGGTCGAGCGAGCTGTCAACGGCCTGCCGGCCTCGGTCATTTGGTGGGTTGACGACTTCGCGATGAACGAACTGGACCGCAGACGCAAGCGGATCGATCCTCCCGACTCGGATAGGTGGGGCCGGCAAGTGCAAGCAGTGCGCGTGTTTGACGAATTGATCTCTAACACGTACCGCGACACGGCTCCGCCTCTGTACTTAAACACGGTCTGGGACAATCTGCTCATCACCACGGACTGGACCATCTGGGTCACCGACCATACCGGGGCCTTTCGTACCCGGCAAGACTTGCAAGACCCCGACAGCCTCGTCCGGTGTCCTCGTGGCGTGCTCGGTAGACTGCGGATGTTGAACAAGGCGCTGGTGCATCAGGTATTGGGAAGATACTTGTCCGCGCAACAACTGGACGCACTAGAAGTCCGGCGGGTGCTGCTCGTGAGGCACTTCGATCACCAGATAAAGAGGAAGGGCGAAGCTAGCGTACTTTACGACCTTCCTCCCAGGCGGTAGTCAGCGTGACGCTGGCCCATGCGCTCGGGTGGCCGCGCGAAGCCGGGCTAACCCCGCGATGGAGCCGACGGCGCGTGTGCCGGCGCGCGCCGCGGTTCATCGCGCAACGTTAGCCGGACAAGAACCTTAGCGTGGCCGAGATCATTCTGTACATCACCGCAAACGACGTTGAGGTTCTGCGGGATTGGTTGAACCGTGAGCCCAGCGTTGCCTGGATCGTCAAGGTCGAGCAGTCGGGATGTGAATATCGCTGGCGGGCCATGGACGCGCTCGAGAGCATATGTCCCGGTGAGTATCACTTGTGGCACCGACAGACAGGGCCTCTGAATATCCCCTCCGGCTCGACCGAAGTCCCAGACGCTTTGGTGAACGACCCGTATGCGGGGTGGAGTCAGCGCCTCGATCGAGAAGATGCCACCACAGCTTGGTTCGGTGGCAACTTGCCAGGGCCATATCTCTTCAGGTTTGCACCGAACGGCCGGGAGGCGCCGAACTCAATGGGTCGTTCAAGTTTTAGCTGGCTGGGGGATTACTTCCGGCCGATAGGGAGGCCGGCGCCGCAAGAGGCGAAGCGCTGGTGGCAGCGACTTGGCAGATTCGTGCGTGCCCGTTCGACTGGGCTGCCGTGGCCATCCCCGGACTTCGGCGGCCGTTCGCTCGGGTATGCGTTCCCTGACGCATACTCGGAGATCATGCGAGGCCGTCCATACGATGCTAACCCGAACTGGAACTGGTGAACGAGGTCGTAGAAAGGTCCTGCGGCCGGCTAACCCGCTGCAGCCGACGAGCGGTACGAATGTTGTGCCAATTGCGAACTCGGTCCGGACCGAGTTGCTGATTCGCCGCTCGCGGCTGAGCGGCATGACGTTAGGCGTCTTGTTGCCGCCATCCGCAGGAGGATTGATGGACACGATTAAGGTCGGAGAACTGCTATACGAGTACACCGTCAAGCTCACGGGCATGACGGAATACGGGGTCAGCTTTGAGGCTCTGATGGGAGGGACAGTCGCGCCCCCGCCCGAAGGCGCCAGATTCGATGTCCCATTCGAAGGAGCCTCTGTTGGACCGAAGTTAAAGGGCAAGGTCACGGGAGTGGACTACCTGCGAATCCGCGCAGACGGCCGATTCGACCTGCATATTCATGCGGAGATCACAACGGAGGATGGGCACAAGATCTCACTCCACGCGGATGGCGTCGCTCTCCCGCAACCGGGCAGTCCCATCGCCGGCCTGCGCGAGAACGTGACCTTGTTCACGTCTTCGAAGGCCTATTCATGGGTCAACGGCATTCAAGTGTGGGGCACGGGAACCGTCGACCTCGCGGAGCAGGTGGTTCATATCAAGGGCTATTCGGCGTAGTGCAATCGGAGTGTAAAACGACGCCAACACGGCATGCAGCCGTCGGCGGCAGGTGTGATCATGAGCCGCCGCGGCTGATGCTGGACGTCAGCCCGCCGAACCATCGCGAAGGCACATCGATCTGAAGGTCCTTTGAAGACATACGCGGGTGCGGTCGCCGGCGCCGTACGGTGACTCTTTCGACGTCGACAATGGGTATTCAGTTGCAGGGGCGGGAAGGTTCCAGAATCTCCGGGCGTCAGCGCGTGCGTTTCGGCTTGGTCGTCTTTTTCGGCACGCCGAGCTCGTCGAGCGTGCGCTCGTTGTTCCGCCAGTCCGGGTTGACCTTGACGCGGAGGTCCAGGAACACCTTCGTACCGAAGAACCGCTCCAGATCCTGGCGCGCCTCCGTGCCGATGCGCTTGATCATCTCGCCGCCGCGGCCGATGACGATCGGCTTCTGCGACTCCTGCTCCACCCAGATGGTGCAGTAGATGCGCAGCAGCGCCTCGCGCTCCGACTCGTCGAACTCGTCGATGGCGACGGCGGTCGAAAACGGCAGCTCGTCGCGCGTATGCGCGAGGAGTTTCTCCCGCACCATCTCGGCCGCCATGGCCCGCTCCGGCTGGTCGGTCAGGTAGTCGTCTGGAAAGATCGGCTCGCCTTCGGGAAGGTGTTCGAGCAGCACGCGTTCGAGCCGGTCGACGCCGTCGCCCGTCGCCGCCGAGACCGGAACGATCGCCGCGAAGTCGTGCCACGCGCCGGCGCGCGCCATGAGCGGCAGCAGGGCCGGCTTGGCCACCAGATCGATCTTGTTCAAGACGAGCACGACCGGCCGTGTGACGTGCTGGAGCAGCTTCGAGACGTACTCGTCTCCGCGGCCAGGCCTGGTCGACGCGTCGAAGACGAGTGCGACGACATCCACTTCGCGCAGCGTTTCGACGGCCGCATCGACCATGCGGACGTTCAACCGGTGCAGCGGCCGGTGAATCCCCGGTGTGTCCACGAAGACGATCTGTCCACCGTGGCTGTGATCCTCTTTGTCGTCGAAGTGCTTGACCGCCAGGATCCGGTTGCGCGTCGTCTGGGGCTTGTCCGACACGATGGCCACCTTGGCGCCGACGATCCGGTTGAGGAGTGTGGATTTGCCCGCGTTCGGGCGACCGATGAGCGAGACCGAGCCGGCATGCGGCACTAGCGGCGCTCGACCGGGGCTTCCTGCGCGCGCCGGAAGCGAACCTTGTGGATGCGCCGGCGTTCGGCCTCCAGGACTTCGACATGGAGTCCGTCGAGCTCGAACGTCTCCCCGACTGCCGGCACGCGGCCGATGCGGGTCAGGACGTAACCGCCGACGGTCTCGAAGCCCTCGGGCTCGATCGCCACGTCCAGCCGGTCGCGCACCTCGTCGATGCTCGCCTTCGCGCTGAACACCCAGTTGCCGTCGCCTTCGTCCACGACGGGCTCGGCTTCGACGTCGTACTCGTCCCTGATCTCGCCGACGATTTCCTCGAGGAGATCCTCGAGGGTGACGAGACCCGCAGTGCCGCCGTATTCGTCGACCACGATTGCCATCTGGACCTGCCGGCGCTGGAACTCCTTCAGTAACTCCGGCACGCGCTTGGTCTCGGGCACGAACACCGCCGGACGCACGAGCCTGGCAATGGACTGGCCGCCGGTGTCCGACTCGGCGAGCACGACCAGGTCCTTGACGAACACGATGCCCTGGATGTTGTCGAGGTTCTCCTTGAAGACGGGTATACGCGAGTACTCCTGCTCGCGGAAGAGGGCCCGCAGCTCGCCGATCGTCGCTTCTGCCGGGATGGCGACGATGTCCGGACGCGGGGTCATGACTTCGCGGACGAGAGTGCCGCCGAAGTCGACGATGGACTGCAGCAGGGCGCGCTCCTCCTGCTCGATGAGGTGCTGCTCCTCGGCCGGCTCGGAACCGCTGGCGGCTTCTCCTGCGCCTTCCTCGGCGCCATTGCCCGCCGCTGCATTCTCGCGCTCACGGCGGCTGTCGACAATCAGCCGCACCAGGGTGCCGGTCAACGGGTGCAGGAAGCGGGCAGCGAAATCGAACGGCGGCAGGAGGAGCTCGAGCGCCTTCTCGGGATTGCGCCGCACGATGAGGAGCGGGAGCACGTGCTCGAACACGAGGATGAAGACAGCGACAAAGAGCAGCAGCATCCCAATCGACGAGAAGCCTTCGGACCCGGTGAGCACCGCGAGGACGACCGTCGCGAGCGAGAAGATGAGGCCGAGCATCAGCCGGGCCGGCATGAAGAGCTGGATCGGATCGTCGAGGTAGAACCCGAGCCGGTCGTCGCTCCCGCCGCGCTCGACCATCAGGCGGAGCGACAGGCGCATCAGGGCGCTGAAGGCCGTTTCGATCGTGCCCACATAGATGGCGGCGAGCGCGAGGAGGAGGAGAAGCGCGATCATGCGCCCGCCCTTCGCGTGCGGGGTCTGTCCGACGCCCGCTCGATCAGCCCGCCGGCGAGCCCGCCCTTGCGGCGCAGCCGCGCCTCAAGGCGTGCCATCCGCCCGTTGTCCCTGGAATCGTGATGGTCGTAGCCGAGCAGATGCAGCAGGCCGTGCAGCGCGAGCACGCGCAGCTCGGCCTGATAGGAATGACCTGCGTCCCTGGCCTGCCGGCGCGCGACGCCGGTCGCGATCACGATGTCGCCGACGATAGACACATCAGGAGCGCCTGCGGCCCGCCGGCGAGCGACAGCCTTGAGCCGCCGTGAGCGCGAAGCGCGAGCGGCAGCGCTTGGGGGTGGGGCCCCAAGCGCATTGAAAGAAGTGGGGCCCCGCGAGCGCTGAGAAATGCGGACAGAGTCCGTCGGAACCACATCGGCGCGGAATGACAGCACGTCCGTCGAAGTATTCTTCCGCCGGTACTGGCGATTGAGCGCGCGCATCCGGGCATCGCTCACGAGCGCGACGCTCACGTCGCCCGCGGCACGCGGCGGCGCGATGGCGGCCAGCCAGCGCGCCAGGCCGCCGTCGCGAACGGCGCGGCCCGTCCCGTCACTGACCAGGACGCGCACGCGTTTACTGTCGGGATCCACCGTACGACTCGTAAGCCTTGACGATCTGCTGCACGAGCTGATGGCGCACGACATCGCGGTCGTCGAAATAGACGAAGGAGATGCCGTCGATGCCGCCGACCACCTTCATCGCCTCGACGAGCCCCGACGGGCGCCCCGACGGCAGGTCGATCTGGGTGATGTCACCCGTGACGACGGCCTTGGACCCGAAGCCGAGGCGCGTGAGGAACATCTTCATCTGTTCGGACGTGGTGTTCTGCGCCTCGTCGAGAATCACGAACGCGTCGTTGAGCGTGCGGCCGCGCATGAAGGCAATCGGCGCCACTTCGATCGTGCCGCGTTCGACCAGTCGTTCGACCCGCTCGAGATCGATCATGTCGTAGAGCGCGTCGTAAAGCGGCCGAAGGTACGGATTCACCTTCTCCTGCAGGTCTCCCGGCAGGAACCCGAGCTTCTCGCCCGCCTCGACAGCCGGGCGTGCCAGGACGATCCGGCTCACGCGCTTCGACAGGAGATACGTGACCGCCTGCGCCATCGCCAGATACGTCTTGCCGGTGCCGGCCGGGCCGATGCCGAAGACGACGTCGTGCTTGTCGATCGCGTCGAGGTACTTCCGCTGATTGACGCTCTTCGCGATCACCTGCCGCTTGCCTGACGAGCGCGCCGAGCCGCGAAGGAAGTAGTCGGCGAGCTCGACCTGGTCGTCCTGCGCCACGAGCTGGGCCGCGGTCCGGACGTCGCCCTTGGCCAGCTTGTAGCCGCCGCGCAACAGCGCCGCGAGCTGATCCAGCACGCGTTCCGCGCGCGCCACATCTGCCGCGTCGCCCTCCACGATCACCTCGTGCCCACTCGTCCTGGTGCGGACGTTGAACAACGTCTCGAGATGCTTGAGGTTCTCGTCGTAGCTTCCAAACACAGACTCGACACCATCGTCTGGAATCGTGATTTTGCGCGTCGCGGTGGTTGATGGTATGACTGTAACTCCTTGATTTTGTTGCAATTACGTTACATGAGCCCTAACGATCTTAGCACGGCCGCCGTTCCTGTCACATTCGAGCGGTCCGCGCCGACTCAGCCGTTCGGCTTGAGATGCAATTCGCGAAGTTGCCTGGCGCTCACCGTCGACGGCGCATCAGCCATGAGGTCCACGGCCTGAGCCGTCTTCGGGAACGCGATGACCTCGCGAATCGAGCTCTCTCCGCAGAGGATCGCGACGACGCGGTCGAGACCGAGCGCGATGCCGCCGTGCGGCGGCGTGCCGTACTCGAGCGCTTCGAGGAAGAACCCGAATCGCATCCTCGCCTCCTCGTCCGAGATCTGCAGCAGCTTGAAGATCAGGCGCTGGAGCGCCTGATCGTGGATTCGGATGCTCCCGCCGGCGATCTCGCTGCCGTTCAGCACGAGGTCGTAGGCGCGAGCGCGGGCGCGGCCAGGGGCGGTCTCGAGAAGGCCGGCATCGCTCTCGAGCGGGGACGTGAATGGGTGGTGCATGAACTCGTGGCGCTGTTCCTCCTCGACCCATTCGAACATCGGAAAGTCGACGACCCAGAGAAAGGCGAACTTCGCCGGGTCCAGCAGGTTCTCGCGCCGCGCGAGCTGGAGCCGAAGCGTCCCGAGGAGCTTCGACGTCGGCTCGTGCTTGCCCGCGGCCATGAGCAGCAGGTCGGCAGGCCCGGCCTTGGCGACCTCGAGCGCACGACGGATCGCGTCCTCGCCCGCGGCTTTGAGCGCCGGACTCTGCACGGCGCCTTCGGATGACCGGGCCCAGACGAGTCCCGCCGCCCCGAGCTGCTTGGCCTGCTCGATGAGCTCGTCCAACTCGCGGCGGGAATACCTCGCAGCGCCCGGCACCACGAATCCGCGGACTTCCCCGCCGGCCTCGATGGCCGTTCGGAAGACAGCCAAACGACGACTCGGCGAACGCGGCCGACAGGTCGCTGATCTCCATGCCGCACCGGAGGTCCGGCTTGTCGGACCCGTATTTCGCGATCGCCTCGGCGTAGGGCATGCGGAGAAACGGCTGCGGCGCCTCTCGTCCGATGAGCGCCATCAGGCGGCCCATGAGCGGCTCGACTGTCGAAAAGACGAGGTTCTCGGTCGCAAACGACATCTCGAGGTCGACCTGCGTGAACTCCGGCTGGCGATCGGCCCGCAGATCCTCGTCGCGGAAACACTTGACGATCTGGAAGTAGCGGTCGAGGCCCGAGATCATCAGAATCTGCTTGAAGATCTGCGGCGACTGCGGCAGCGCGTAGAACTCCCCCGGATGCACGCGGCTCGGCACGAGATAGTCGCGCGCGCCTTCGGGCGTGGACTTCGCCAGCATCGGCGTCTCGATCTCGAGAAAGCCCTGCTCGTCGAAGTACTTCCGCACTTCCATCGTGACGCGGTGGCGCAGCATCATGTTCTGCTGCATCCGCGACCGCCGCAGGTCGAGGTAGCGGTACTTCAGGCGCGTGTCTTCCGAAACCGGCGACTCGTCCGCTATCGAAAACGGTGGCGTCTTCGCGTCGTTCAGCTGCCGGATCTCGACCGCCCGGACCTCGATCGCGCCGGTCGGGACTTTCGGATTCACCGTCTCCGGCGACCGCGCTTCCACGTGTCCAGTGACCGCGATCACGTACTCGGCCCTCAACCGCTCGGCCAGGCCCACGAGCGCCTCGTTGTCGCGGACGACGACCTGGGTCACGCCGTGCCGATCGCGAATGTCGATGAAGACGAGCGAGCCGAGGTCGCGAAGGCGGTGCACCCAGCCGAGGAGGATGACGTCCTTCCCGACGTCAGCGGCCGTCAGAGCGCCACAGGTATGGGTTCGCGCGAGGGTTCCTAGGGGTTGGTTCATAGAAGAAAGGGGTTCACAAGGTTCAAAGGGTTCAGGGTTCAGGGTTCAAGGTTCAAGGTTCAAGGTTCTCTCGGCCAGCCACGAGCCGGCGTCGTTGCGGGCGACGACGGTCTGCTCGCCGGTTTGCATATTCTTGATGGTCACCTGTCCCGCGGCGCGTTCGTCGCCGCCGACGACGGTCACGAACCGGTGCCCGCGGGCCGCCGCGTACTTGAACTGCTTGCCGAGCTTGTCGGCCTCTGGATACACCTCGACGCGGAGACCCGCGCGCCGCAGGTCGCCGGCGAGCCGCAGCGCGTCCGCCACACCCTCCTCGTCGAAGAGGGTCACGAGCACGTCGGCCGCCGCAGACTGCACGCCCGGGGGGAACATGTTCCGCTCGGTCATGACGACGAGGATGCGCTCGAGCCCGAGCGAAAACCCGCAGGCGGGAAGATCCTCGCCGGAAAACATGCCGATGAGGCCGTCGTAGCGGCCACCGCCGCCGAGGCTCCCCGCCAGATCTGGAACTGCAATCTCCATGATCGCGCCGGTGTAGTACGAGAGGCCGCGTGCAATGCTCGGATCGACGAGCACGTGAGCACCGGCGCTGGTCACCGCGCTCAGCCGGACGATCTCGCCGAGATTCGCGACGGCCGCCTCCCCGCCGGCGTGGCCCGCCACGTGCGCCGCCGCCCGCTCGAGACGGCCGGCGTTCACCGACTGACGGTCCGGGTCGCTCGCTTCTGCGGCCGGCGGCGTGTACGCCGTCAACAGCCGGTCGATCGCATCGGGCGCGATCCCCCGCGTCGAAAGGTCCGTGGCCACGCCGTCGCGGCCGATCTTGTCGAGCTTGTCGACGGCAACCAGCGCCTGATCGTGCAGCTCCGCAGGCACACCAAAGCTATCGAGCATGCCTCGCAGCAGGCCGCGGTGGTTCAGCCGGATCACGAAATCCGTGAACCCCAGCCTGCCGAGCACATCGCTGACGGCCGCGCACACTTCGACTTCGACCACCGGTGAGCGCGAGCCGATCGCGTCGACATCGCACTGATAGAACTCGCGGAACCGGCCCCGGGCCGGACGATCCGCGCGCCACACAGGCTGAATCTGGTACCGCTTGAAGAACCGCGGCAGCTTCCCGCGGTGCTCGGCCACGACGCGTGCGAGCGGCACGGTCAGGTCGTACCGCAAGGCCAGATCCGTTTCGCCCGAGGCCTCGTGCTCTCCCCGCCGCAGCACCTTGAAAATGAGCTTCGCGCCCTCGTCGCCATACTTGCCGGTCAGCGTCTCGATGTTCTCGAGCGCCGGCGTTTCGAGCGGCTCGAACCCATATTTCCGGTACACGTCTTCGACGACGCCGATCACGTAATCGCGGCGTCGTACATCGTCTGGGAGAAAGTCACGCATTCCGCGCGCGGGGCGCGTCTGCTCTGGCATAAAGTCTCGGACGCTCGTCGGAACCAGGGATACAGAAGGACCCGGACGCCGTACTGATATCTGGACATTATAGTGGACCGTCGCGGAGGGGCGATCTTAGCGGCGCTTGAGAGTGTGCGAACCCTTCTTCGATCGCACCGTTCCTTTGATGGACCGCGTCCGCTTTTTCGCCGCGGCCCTCTTCGGCCTGACCTTTGCTGGCTTGATATAGCCAATCCGTGGAGCTGGACCGACGCCTCCTGGCACCGAGTACGAGAGCGCGACGATGCCGCTGGCCGGCAGTGTCCTCTGGTCCGCCAGAGTCAACTTCGTGGCGGCGCCGGGCGGAAGGAGCGGGATCCCCGCTCCGAGCAGCACGGGAACGACAGCCACTTCCACCGAGTCGACGAGGCCCGCGTCGAGAAGCGAGCGGAAGAGAGCGCCACCACCGTAGAGCCAGATGTCCCGGCCCGGCTTCGCCTTCAGCGCGGCCACGACCTTACGCGGCTCGTCGTTGACGATGCGAACGCCAGGGTGCGTGGCCGGCGGGAGGGTCCGGGAGAACACGACGACATCGAGACCAGGCATTTCACCGTGCCCGCCTTGCGCGATGAGCACCTCATATGTCTTCCGGCCCATCACCGCCGTGTCGAATTCCTTGTACATCGCGGCAAAGTCGATGGCCGGATCCATCACAATCCAATCGAACTCGCCATTGGGCCCGGCGATAAACCCATCCAGGCTCACCGCCACGCCATATCGCAGTCGTCTGCCCATGGGTTTGGTCCTCAGTGAATCTGTTACGACCTCACGTCACAACAGATGCGCACGATGACACGATGTTCACGATGGATTCCTTGAGAGGTTTTTCTTCGTGTTCCGGTTGATGAGAGAGGTTCTATCCTTTTCTGACGATCTCCATCGCGGTCTCAGATGCCCTGAATCCCATCTTCTCCCAGAATCCAGTGCTGCCTCTGCCCGCTCTCAGGACCCACGTGATGTTGGCTGGCTGGTCGACATCCATCAGCCGTTTCACCAGTTCTCGGCCGACCCCTTGTCCCTGTCGATCGGCGGCGACAGCCACGGTCGATATGTAGCCGTTCGAGGCTCCATCAAACAGAGCCCTGGCGAAGCCGACAACACGCGTGCCTTCAATCGCCACAATCGTTCGCTTGGCCCCTCGGAGCATTCGGTCGAATCGGTCGGGATCCTGCACACGCTGCTGCCAGCCTGTATCGACCATGAGCTGACGAATCTGATCGTGGTCCTGGGGTTCAGCCGGTCTGAAGATGCTTTGCATTCCTCAGATCCCCGTGTACCACGCCCACCCGTTCTGAATGTTCCCCCTCTTGCCGCCGTCGTCGAACTCGTCGGCCACGACGATGCGCTGCAGGTACTTCATGCTCTTGTAGCCCATCTGCCGTTCCACGCGCAGCCGCACCGGCGCGCCGTGCGGGATCGGCAGATCGCGGCCGTTCATGCCGTAGGCCAGGATGGTCTGCGGGTGCAGGGCGTCGAGCAGGTCGATGCTGTCGACCCAGTCGTCGTACGAGTAGAACACCACGAACCTGGCGGCCGGCAGGATGCCCGCCGCATCGAGCACCAGGCTCAGCGGCACGCCCGTCCACTGGCCGATGGCGGTCCAGCCTTCCTCGCACGTGTGCCGCGTGATCTGCGTTCGCGACGGGAGCTGCTTCAGCTCGGCGAGCGAGAACGTTCGCGGCGTGGCCACGCGGCCCTCGACCGACAGCCGCCAGTCGGCGAACGCTCCGCCCTGCAACGCGACGGTAGGCCTCGCCGAGCGGCGATCTTTTCGCTGACGCCAGGGTTGGTCGTGCCGGTGGCGGGAAACGACGTGATGTCGCCGGGGCTGTACTCCCTCACCAGCGACTGTCCCGGCAGCAGCGCGCGATGGGCGGCATACGTGAAGGTGTCGCCCATGCGCAGCAGATTGCCGTAGGTCGGCGGCAGATCCTTCGGGTAGCGCGCGAGGACGCAGCCCGCCGGCGGAGGCCAGTCCGGCGACGATCGCCCGGCGGCGAGTGATGAGCCCGGTAGTCTTCATGTCATTCCCCCACGGTCATGGCCCGGATCTGGCGTCTGAATCCGGACTTGACGACCATCACGACGTGCACGACGACGAACAGCAGGAGCGCGACGAAGGTGAAGAAATGGATCGTGCGGGCGGACTGGTAGCCGCCGAACAGGCGCAACAGGAACGGAAAGGCCGCGGTCACCGCCGGCGACATCGTCAGGCCGGTCACCACCATCAGCGGCGCCGCCACGAAGATCACCAGCGAGTACGCGCATTTCTGCAGCACGCCGTAGTGCGGACCGCCGCTGGCGGGCGGAATCCGCAGCCGCAGGTGATCGACGACGTCGCGCCAGACGAGGTGCGGCGCAAGCTCTCTCGCCCCTGGGCCAGACGTGCGAGCGGAAGTGACCGCCGAAGATGCCGGTCAGAAGATACACGGCGCCGGGCAGGACGAGCCACCACGCGGCGAGGAAGTGCAGGCTCCGCGCCCAGCCGTTCTGATTGAAGATGTCGTAGGTCCGGCTGGCGCTGATCGGGCCCGCAGCGTCCTGGACGAGCGGCGTCGGCTTCTCCCAGCCGCCATGCTGGTAGTTCCGGCTGATCGGCAGCTCGAGGAGCGCCGGCGTGAGGTCGTTCCCCGCCTCGCCCCAGTAGAGCCGCGGGTGAGCCATCAGGATCACCAACCCGGTGAACGCGAGCGTCAGGAGGCTCACGGTCACGATCCAGTGAGAGATCCGGACCCAGCGGGCGTGCGTTGGCACGACACCTGCCCGTCCCGCTTCTGACACTTCAGCCATGTTCGGATCCGTCGCAGTTGATCAGCCACGGTATCCCGAACCGATCGACCACCATGCCGAAACGCGCGGCCCAGAACGTCTTCTCGAGCGGCAGCGCGATCCGACCGTCCTTGGCCAGCTCGTGAAAGATGCGCTCGGCCTCGGTCGTGCTCTTGATCTGGAGCGAGAGCGAGAAGCCTTTGGGTTCCTCGTAGCCGTCCGGCGCCACGTCGCCACCCATCAACACCTGCCCGCCGACCGTCAGGCTGCCGTGCATCACCTTGTCCTGCCAGTCGGCCGGGACCTGATCGGCCAGGGGTGACCCGGCGTAACGGAAGATCGCCCCGAGCTGGCCGCCGAGACACTGCTCATAGAACTTGAACGCCGCCTCGCACTGTCCGTTGAAGCTCAGATACGGATTCATCTGCATGGTCTGCACTTCACTTCCCGTCATGATTGGGTGGCGAGGTGCCGCACTGCCACGTGTCGAGGCAGTGCGCCACTGATGCGGCCACCCGAGCGCGGGCGTCTTCTCGCGCGACGCCGCTTGCGAGCAGTTCGTCGTACCGCGTGTGGACGTGCCTGACGTGAGCGCGAACCGCAAGATCGACCACGCGTGCCTGTAACCCTTTCGCCGCAGCCGACCTGCCAATGCGGCCCGAGTACTTCTGGCATGCGTGCTCCGCGATTGCCCGCTGTTCCTCGATGGGGCATCCGGGAAATAGATCGCCCACGCGCTGAGCGAACGTGGCGAGATACTCGGCATCGTGCGCCTGACGCCGTTCAACTGCGCGCTCCCGAGCCAGCCGACGACGTCTCGGCGTCGGACAGGCACTCCTGTTCCGCGCGCGCGAGGGCTCGCTCTTCGACCAGCACACCTTGTCGTTCGTAGCGCTTCCGGGAACGGCTAAAGCGCACAACTACGGCGCGCAGCGTCGAGTACCGGCTGGCGCGGCGAGTCAGCGCCGCGTCACCACGCTCGAGGAACACCAGATGGTCGAGATCGGCGCAACGGAGGCAGAGCGGCCGTTCCCTCTCCATCCGGAGAAAGCGCCCCTTGCCAAGCTCCTCGCCGCACTCCGCGCAGGCCGAATCGCGAACAATCCAGAACACAACAATCTCGCCCGGCCGAGAGGCTCCCCGGACTCCCGGTCCGGTGCTCGCGAATGTGGAATTCGCATCCATCGGTAAGAATGACGGCTCAACGTCTGCGTTTCAGCCGCGGCGGCCTCATGATCGCACCGGCCGCCGTCGGCTGCAAACGCTTGTTGGCGGCGCCCTCGTCTACCGGGACCCCGGCGCTGACGCCTACGACCTACAGCAACGGACAGGTGGCCTCCGTCGGCTCGCCACCGCGCAACAACCCTTGGTTTCGATTGGTCAGCCGCGAGACCGGCGAGATCTCGGCCGCCGGCGTTTCTCAGTGGTCGTGAGAAGTCTCTTGGGAGAGCGCCTGCTGCGGTGCTAGCATAGTGCTAGCAGGAGCACGCCTTCATGCCGACGCTGACCATTCGAAACGTCCCGCCGAGGATTGTGCAGTCCCTCAAGTCTTTGGCTCGTCAGCACGGTCGCTCCATGGAACAGGAAGTTCGCGAGGTCATCGAAGACCACGTCACCGAACGCGAGGCGGTGTTGGCACAGATCGAGGCGAGTTGGGGCGACGAGCGACGCCGGCCAACCGCTGCGGAAGTGGACCGATGGCTCGACACCGGCCGCTGAAGGTCATCGTCGACACCAACGTCGTCGCCTATTACCTGCTGGCCACAGAACCGTTCGTGGACGAAGTCAGAACGTTTTGGCATCGGCCGCTCGACCTAGCCGCGCCGTCACTCTGGGAGGCGGAGGTGTCGAACGTCTTGTGGATGGCCGCCCGCACTGGAGCGATCGACAAACGCCTGGCCCTTCGTCGACTCGGCTTGGCGGCACGACTTGGCATTCGGTCGGTCCCGATGCGCCGGCTGTGGCGCGGCGCTCTGGCGCGCGCCATGAATTCCGACATCGCGGCATACAACGCGTTGTTTGTCGAACTCGCCGTACGCGAACGCAGGCTCCTGGTGACGTTCGATGCGAAACTGCTCGCGACTTTCCCGGATGTCGCGGTCCGACCCACTGCGGTCGTCGAGAACTAGAGCGGCCCGTCTAACGCTAGAGATCACCGGTCCGGTGCATCGACGGTTGGGCGTCATCCCTCGATGACGTCACGGCCGGATATTTTCCACGAGGGTGGCAATCTGCACGAACTCGATGCTGGGGCGCACACCGTAGAGGCCGGCTACCCGCTCAAGTAGCTCATCAGTGAAGAACGCTGTGGCGGCCTCCTCTGAATCCCAAACGTAAAAGTTCGTGGCCTCACGCTTCACGGAATTGAGCGTGAAAGCCTTTGAGCGTAGCCCCGGCATTCCTTCAAACCTTACGCGCGCGGTCTCAGCTATCTTCCGCACGGCTCGCTCATCGAAGTTGTCTCCATAGCGAAATGTAACGAATACACCGATCACGTCGCACTCCTTTCGCGTAGTCGTTGAGGTCCTCTCAGCCGGCGCGCCTTGATTGACGTCCAACCGCACCGCCATGCGTCCTCGGCTCTCATCGAATACGGCGAAAAGAGCATTCTGCTCCTCCGTCTCTGGCCGTTGAACTGGTTTGGCCGCGAGGCCATCGGAACGATCGTTCAGATGTCACCCATGTGACCAGACGATTACTTCCCCTTCACCGTCGGGTACGTGATCCCGAGCTGCTCGAGGTAGCTCTTGTAGCGCGACGGATCGTAGTAGAACTTCCGAAGCTCGGGCCGGTACTTGTCCATGACGGCCTTGTTCATCTCGATCGCCGGCGTGTCCTCGGCGCGGATGAGCGGCTCGTACTTGATCGTCTTGGTCTGGACGTTCTTGAAATAGTCCCACGCCTGATCGACCAGCGCCGGCTTCAGCACGAGATCCAGGACGGTCATGGCCTGCACCTTCGCGCCGGCGGTGGCGCCCTTGTGGGCGATAGGAGTCGCCATCGAGATCGCGTTCGCCCAGTTGTGCCCCGGGAGGCCGGGAATGTTCGACGGGAAGCGGAGCGTCACCGTGGGCACGTTCCACGAGATATCGCCGATGTCGTCCGACCCGCCGCCGCGGTTGTCGCGGACGGGGCCCGGCAGCTCGGCGCCGACCTTCATCGCCAGCCCCTGCTGATTGCTGCCGAGCTCCTTCTGCAGCGCCTTGGCCAGCGTCTGGTCGGCCTCGCTCCATTCGGGCATCCCGACCTTCTGAATGTTGGCCCAGGTCGTCTCCGCCACGACCTTGTTGAAGTGCTGCGGCCACGCGCTCCCGAGCACGCGCATCGGCTGGAGCTCGGTGTTGGTCATCATGGCGGCGCCCTTGGCGATGGACTCGCCGATCGACCACAGCTCCTTGATCTTCGGATACGTCGTCTGGCGGAAGTAGTACCAGACGGACGCGTTCCGCGGGACCACGTTCGGCTGATCCCCGCCGTTGGTGACGACGTAGTGCGAGCGCTGTTCGAGGGGCAGGTGCTCGCGGCGGTAGTTCCAGCCGATGTTCATCAGCTCGACCGCATCGAGCGCGCTGCGACCGCGCCACGGCGCGCCGGCGGCATGTGCGCGTCTCGCCGGTGAACGTGAACTCGACCGAGACGAGCCCGGTGCCGTCGCGGTCGCCCCAGGACACGCCGAGATCGTTGCTGACGTGCGTGAAGAGCGCCACGTCGACATCCTTGAAGAAGCCCTCGCGCACGAAGTAGGCCTTGGTCCCGACCAGCTCCTCGGCAGTTCCAGGCCAGATCCGGATCGTGCCCGGCAGCTTCTCGCGCTCCATGATCTTCTTCACGGCGATCGCGGCCGTGATGTTGACCGCCTGCCCGGAGTTGTGGCCTTCGCCGTGACCGGGCGCGCCTTCGATCATCGGCGCGTGGTAGGCGACGCCCGGCTTCTGCGACGCCTGCGGGATGCCGTCGATGTCCGAGCCGAGCGCGATGACGGGCTTGCCCGAGCCCCACGTCGCCATGAACGCGGTCGGAATGCCGGCGATGCCTTCCTGGACCGTGAACCCGTTCTTCTTGAGGATGTCGATGAGATAGCGGTTCGTCTCGATCTCCTGAAACCCGAGCTCGGCGAAGCTGAAGATGGAATCGACCATCTGCTGCGTGAACACCTGCATCGAGTCGACGTCCCTGAGCGCCTCGGCCTTGAGCCGCTCCGCGCGCGGGTCATCTTTCACCGGACGTGCGGGCGCCGGCGTGGACGCGCCCGACGACATCGACGGGCCGGCCTGGTCCTGGGCAATGGGCGCGGCGGTCAGCGCCAGGGTTGCGGCAAGGACGGGAATCAATCGAACGCGAGGCATTCGGGACAGTCGAGGCATGGACGCAGCTCCTGATGCAGTCATCCGCAGAAGCGCCGAGGATAACAGACTTTCAAGGATAATAAGGGTATCGTCATGGCCATGCTCGACCGCTTCGGGCGTCCGCTTCGAAGCCTGCGCGTCTCGGTGACCGACCGGTGCAACCTGCGGTGTCTCTACTGCATGCCGGAGCCGGACTACGCGTGGCTGCCGAAGGACACGCTCCTCACGTTCGAGGAAATCGGCGCGATCGCGGACGCCTTCTGCGACCTGGGCGTCGAGCGCGTGCGGCTGACCGGTGGCGAACCGCTCCTCCGGCGCGACCTCACAGTGCTCGTCCGGTCGCTGGCCGCCCGTCCGGCGATCCGCGACCTGGCGCTGACGACCAATGGCGTCCTGCTCGCCGCCCAGGCGACTGCGCTCCGTGCCGCCGGCCTGCACAGAATCACGGTCAGCCTCGATACGCTCGATCGGCAGCGGTTTCGCGAGATGACGCGCTTCGACAGCCTCGACGCGGTGCTCGACGGCATCGAGGCGTCCGCCGCCGCGGGCTTCGCGTCGCTCAAGATCGACACCGTGGTCATGCGCGGCGTCAACGACCACGAGCTGACGGCGATCATCGAGTACGGCCGTCCGCTCCGGCGCGGAGGTCCGCTTCATCGAATACATGGACGTGGGGGGCGCCACCAGGTGGTCGCCCGGCGCGGTAGTCTCGCGGCGCGAGATGCTCCAGGCCCTCGAGAAGTCACTACGGCCCGATCACCCCGATCGACGAAGTGTCGTCCGCACCCGCCGATCGGTTCGCGCTGCCCGACGGCACGGTCTTCGGCATCATCTCGTCGACGACCGAGCCGTTCTGCGACAGCTGCGATCGGAGTCGGCTGACCGCGGACGGCGTCTGGCTGATGTGCCTCTATGCCAGCGCCGGAACCGACCTGCGCCGGCCGCTGCGCGCCGGTGCCAGCGCCGACGAGCTCCGCCACCTGATCGCCACCGTCTGGGCCTCACGCGCGGACCGGGGCGCCGAAGAACGCCTCGGCTCGACGATGCGCGAAGCCTTGATCCCCGTAAGCGCCCTCAAGAAGGACGCGCATCTGGAAATGCACACAAGGGGAGGGTGACAGTCGTCTGTCGCCAGTCGGCAGTCGTCAGTCACAGTCTTCAGTCCGAGTCACCAGTCGGCCAGTCCGAGTCGCCAGTCGGCCAGTCTCAGTCACCAGTCGACGGTACACCCCGTCTGCCCGCCGGGAGTTGCGACTCCGACTGACGATTGCGACTGACGATTGCGACTGACGACTGACGACTCGGACTGAAGAACTATGACTGACGACTGCCGACTGAAGACTGCCGACTGAGTCATCTCTCCACTCTGAACGCAAGATAGATGAGCGTCCCTGCGCGCTCGAGGTGGAGTACGACCGCGCTGCCGGGCTTGAACTCGGCGGCGGCTTGAGGTCCGCGACGGTCTCGATCGCCTTGCCGTTGAGCGAGTAGATCACATCGCCAGGCTGCAGCTTGCCTTGCTGCGAGTACGGCACCAGCTGCGACACGGTCGCCACGACCACACCCTTCTGACGCCGCAGGTCTGGGCAGCAGCTCGACGATCTTCGGCGTCAGGTTCAGGGCCAGCACGCCGAGCGCGCGGACGGGGATCTGCTGGGCGATGAGATCGCTCAGTCGGTCCGGCGTCGCTCTCGCGCTCGCCGACGGGCACCCGCAGGCTCACCTTCCGATCGCCGCGCTGCACATCGAGCACGACCGTGTCGTTGACGCCGCGCGCGTACAGATTGATGCGCAGCTGACGGCCGTTCTCCATTCGCTTGCCGTCGAGCGCGAGCACGAGGTCGCCAGGCTGCAATCCGGCGCGAGCGCGCCGGCCCGCCGGGCGCGACATCCGACAGCACGACGCCGGCATCGGCCGAGACGCCGAGCGCCTCGGCCAGGAGCGGCGTGATCGTCTGCGTGTGCACGCCGATATCGCCACGGCGCACACGGCCGGTCTTGCGAATCTGCGTGAACACGTTGCGGACGATGTTGCTCGGCGCGGCGAAGCCGATGCCTTCGTTGCCGCCGGACTGCGAGTAGATGAGCGTGCTGATGCCGACCAGGCGCCCCTCGGTATCGACGAGCGCCCCGCCGCTGTTCCCGGGATTGATCGGCGCGTCGGTCTGGATGTAGATCATCGGGTCTTCGGGCGTGAGCTGCCGCGCCACGGCGCTCACCACTCCGAGCGTGACCGAGGACTCGAGCCCGAGCGGGCTGCCGAACGCCAGCACGATCTGGCCCGGCCGCAGCGCCTCCGAGTCTCCGAACGCCAGCACCGGCAGAGCCTTCGCCTCAATCTTGATCACGGCCACGTCGGTCTCGTGATCGATCGCCACGATCTGCGCACCAACGACGCGGCCGCGACGGCGCAGGACGGACGTCCCGGTCGCGCTGCCGGTGGCGGCCAGGGCGAGCTCGACTTCGATCCGCGTCGCCCGCTCGATCACGTGCGCGTTGGTCACGATGTAGCCGTCGGGATCGACGATCACGCCAGACCCGCTGCTGCGCTCCAGCACCGGCTCGCTCGCGGCCTGATCATCCTCGTCTGGCTCGGCGTATCCGGTCACGAAGATCTGCACCACGCTCGGGCTGACGCGCTCGGCGAGGTCCTGCAGGGATTGGGACAGCTCCGTCAGGCCGCGGGAGGGTGACGAGCGCGGCTGAGCGCCCTGCGCCGCGGCCGTGGCAGGAATCAGCAGGAGGGCGGCGGTCAGGAGCGTGGGCGTGAATGCCATGTGGGAGATTGTAGGGGAACGGAGAAGTTCGGAGGTAACGGGTTCACAACGGAGAAACGGAGCGAACAGAGACGAACGAAGGCTGTCACGCTGCGACTGCTTGCGCGCCGGCCGTTCGGCCGGCGCTGGCGTCGACGCGGAGTCCGACGCTGCCGCGCATCGCGCGGCGCAAGCAGTCTCGTTCGGCTGCTGTCTACCCGGATCTCTTCGTTCGTCTCCGTTCGCTCCGTTCCTCCGTGTTGAACCCGTTACCTCCGTCCCCTCCGTCTAGCCCCCCAGCAACGGCAATCAACTCACCCCGATCACCTGCGCCCCTCCGGATGGCTGACAGACAAACGCCGTCGTCGATCGCCCGGTGCGCTCCTCGTAGCCGGCCTCGACCGACGACAGCACGCGCTCGACCGATCCGTCCTCGACCAGGGCGATGGCGCAGCCGCCAAATCCGGCCCCGGTCAGCCGCGCACCCGTGCACCCAGGCTGGACGATCGCGAGATCGACGAGGGCATCGAGCTCCGGCGAGGACACCTCGTAGAGGTCCCGCAGGCTGGCGTGCGAATGCAGCATCAGGCGCCCCGCCCGCTCGAGGTCTCCGCCGGCGAACGCATCAGCCAGGGCGGCCGGACGCCGGTTCTCGGCAATCACGTGCGACGCGCGCCGGACATCGACGGGATCCAGTAACGCCGCAACCTCTGCCAGCAGCGCGTCGTCGACGTCACGCAGCGCGCGGACCCATCCATGCCGCGCCTGCAGCACTGCGACCACACGCTCGCACGCCGCACGACGATCGTTGTACGCGCTCGCCGCCAGCTCGCGGCGCACGCCGCTGTCAAAGACGAGAATCCGGGCAGTACCGGGGATCGCCACATCACGCGTCTCGAGCGACCGGCAGTCGATCAGAAGCGCTGAGCCTTCGCGCGCCGAAGCAACGGACAGCTGGTCCATGATGCCGCAGGCGACGCCCGCGAACTCGTGCTCGGCCCGCTGCGCCAGAAGTGCCGCGCGTCGCGAATCCCATTCGAGGCCGGATACGGCGCCGAGAGCCCGCGCCACGGCGATCTCGAGCGCCGCCGACGAGGAGAGGCCGGCGCCGACCGGCAGATCGCTCGCGATCGCGAGATCTGCGCCGTGCAGCGGGTGCCCCGCCCCGAGCATGGCCCAGGCAACCCCGGCGACGTAACCGAACCAACCGCCGCGCGCACTTCGCCTGGCCGGGTCGCTCATCGTGCGGCGCTCGAGTGCCTCGAGTGACAGCTCTCGGGTCTCTCCAAGCTCGGAGGCACAGGCGCGCAGCACGCGGTCCTGACGGGGAGCGAAGGCGACGGCCACATAGCGGTCAATCGCCATGGGCAGCACGAAGCCGTCGTTGTAGTCAGTGTGCTCGCCGATGAGGTTGATTCTGCCGGGCGCGACGGCCACCGCAACGGGGGCGCCGCTTCCGAACGCCTGTTCGAACGCCCGCCGGGCGCGGTGAAGAAGATTCTGACGGACCATGGGAGAGCGTTGGGATCCTAGCTCTGCTCGCTGCTCGCGGCTGGCTGTTGGCTGTTCGCCTCTGCGGCGGCTGGCTGCTTGGAGCTCGCGGTTACACAAAATCAAAACGGGGAAAGCCTCGTGGCCTTCCCCGTTCTTCTTCGATACAACAGCGAGCCGCGCACCGCGAGCCGCGGTGTTACTGCTGCGACTTGTGCAGCACTTCCTGAACCGGCTCCTTCTTCTTCGAGCCCAGTCCCTTGATCTGGATCGTCGGCTCGGCCGGCGACTCCTTGAGGACGTGCTGGCGGTAGAGCGCGGCCATCCGCTCGTTCTCGACGTCGTTCTTCTTCGCCTCGGCGCGCGCGCGCAGCTTCTCTTCGCGCGCGGTCTTGGCGATGCCCTTCTCGTCGAGGTCGGTCTGCTTCCCGGCGGCCACGGCCACCGGGTCGAGCACCAGGTTGTGCGCCGTCGTCGGCAGAGTCGACGTGCTTGCCGCCGGCGACGATGTCGTGACGGCCGTGCTCTTCGTACCACTTCGTGAGCGTCGCCGTCATGTGCATCTTCTCGATGATGTTCCGCCAGCCGATGCCCGTGTTGTAGGCGCAGAAGGAGATCTCCCCTTCCTGCGTCGCGTACGGGATGATGCAGCGCTCGGTGCGGCGGAAGTCGTAGTTGAAGAGATCCTGGAACCACATGCCGGCGATGAACAGGAAGTTCCAGCGGTCGGCGCGGCGCTTGGCGATGTCCTGCGCCGTGCGGTCGCCGGTGACCTTGCCGTAGTTCCTGCCGGTCGCGCCGAACGTCTTGTCGAACTTCTTCATCAGGTCCACGAGCTTGAAGTGCGTCGGGGCCTTGAAGGGGTCGTAGTTCTTCATCAGCGCGAGCGCCATGCCCGTCGCCGAGAGGAACCGGCCGCGCGCGGCGTCGTTCACCCGCTTGAGGTCGGTCGCGAGCGCCGCCGCGTCGAGGAACGCCGTGACCGGCACGGCCTCCTTCGTTTCCTTGTCGATCATGACGGCCATGCCGATGCCGCAGTTGGGATGGCAGCCGCACGTCAGATTGCCCCACTCCGCGGTCGGTCCGTGGACGAGATCCGCCCAGTCGGTGAACGTGCTCATGAACGAGATCGGGAACCAGTCGCGGACCGGCTCGCCGATGCCGGTCTGGTCCTTCACGTCGTGCGCCAGGTGCGACAGCGTGTAGCGCTGCGCGGCGCGGCGCTCGTCGGTGATGAGCTCGTCGCGGCCGGTAAACGACACCGGCTGGAACGACAGGAAGTTGATCTTCTTCGGATTGTCGAGCGCGAACTGAACGATGCGACCGACCTGCTCGTTGTTCACGCCGTTGACGATCGTCGTGACCGGAACGATATCGACGCCGGCCGCGTGCAGATTCTCGATCGCGCGCAGCTTGACGTCGAACAGGTTGCCGACCAGCCGATGCGAGTTGGCCGCGTTGCCGATGCCGTCGAACTGCAGATACGCGTAGCGCAGGCCGGCCTCGGCCGCCGCCTTCGCGAATTCCGGGCTCTTGGCGAACTCGATGCCGTTGGTCGCGGCCTGCACGCTGTTGTAGCCGACTTTCTTCGAGTAGCGCACCGCGTCGAGGAAGTGCGGCGACATCGTCGGCTCACCGCCCGAGAACTGCACCGACATCTGCCGCTTGGGCTTGATCGAGATCGCGTTGTCGAGCAGCGTCTGGATGTCTTCCCAGGAGAGCTCGTGGACGAAGCCGACCTGGTTCGCGTCCATGAAGCACGGGTCGCACATCATGTTGCAGCGGTTGGTCAGATCGACCGTCAGGACCGAGCCGCGACCGTACTTGATGGTGCTGCTGCCGTGGTTGTGGAGCTTCTCGTCGTTGTGGGCGCGGATGTCGCTGCCCGGAAAGACGTCTTCGAGGTGCTTGAAGAACGCCGGGTCGTTCGACATGACGTCTTCGAAGTGCCCGTGCAGTGGACAGTCCTTGACCATCAGAATCTCGCCGTCGCGCTCGATGATGGTGGCCTTGATCTCGCCGATCTTCTCGTTCAGCAGGATCTTGTAGTCACGCTTGCCGTCGACAATTTCCTGTCGCGCCTCGCGGACGCACACCGGACAGAGCGAGTCGGTCTCGCGCGGCCAGCCGAGCGGCGGCTTCACCTTCTGGTGCGACTTCTGCAGCGGCAGGTCGGACCACTTCGGGGTGAACGTGTTGCCTGGCTTGATGCTGTTGAGCGCGTCGAACGCCACCCAGGCGCCCTTGGCGACGTAGGTCAGGCCCTTCTCCACGTATTTGATCGGCTTGTGCATGGCGCACATCGTAACGGTTTTGGTAAGGCAAAACAGCCAATTTCAGGTCAACTGGCCGAGGCTGGGGGTCAATGGGCAGGTCAGCGGCCCGGACTGCCGGGCCCCGGGGCGGCGGCCAGCTTGGAATGCCTCTAAGAGGCAGAGGCGCCTGCGGTTGCGCTTCTGGCGCGGGCCGCCGGACGGAGCCGCCACAACAGTCGGAACGCCAGCAGCGCACCCAGAATTGCAGCGTAGTAGACCGGCTCCCCGATCGCCACCTTGACCTTCCAGAGGAAGTGCAGGCACGCGGCGATGCCGCTGATATAGACCAGCCGGTGCAGGAGCTGCCACTTGCGGCCAAGCCGACGGATCCATCCTCTCGTCGACGTCAGGGCAAGCGGAACCATCAGCGTAAAGGCAGTCATGCCCATGGTGATGTACGGACGCTTGACGATGTCGGGGAGAATGAACTCGAAGGCGAGTCCCTGATCGAGGACCACATAGGTGAGCAGGTGGAGCGTCGCGTAGAAGAACGCGAAGAGACCCAGCATGCGCCGGTACTGGATGACCCGCTGCCAGCCGGTGATTCGCCTGATTGGCGTAATCGCCAGCGTGGTGAGGAGAAACCGCAATGTCCAGATCCCCGTCGTCAGCGTGATGTCCTCGATCGGGTTCGCGCTCAACCGCCCGGTGAATCCCCTGAAGGCGAGCCAGAGGAACGGCGAGAGGGCGACGAAGAACACTACAGGTTTGACGAGGCGGATGAACACGATTGGCGGCTTTCAGCTCTAGCTCTCAGCGCTCAGCGCTCAGCTTTCAGTAAGGGCATGCGAACTCTCCGTCGAGCACAGGGTTCTCCGCGCTGATAGCTGAGCGCTGAGAGCTGACAGCTGAGAGCTGACAGTTCAGTAGTACTTCTTCAGATCCATCCCCGCGTAGAGCGACGCGACCTGGTCGGCGTAGCCATTGAACATGAGCGTCGGCCGTCGCGAGAGCTCGCCAATCCGGCGCTCGCGAGCCTGCGTCCAGCGCGGGTGGTCGACCTCGGGATTCACGTTCGAGTAGAAGCCGTACTCGCTCGGCGTCGCCTCGCTCCAGGCTGTCGTCGGCATCTTGTCGACGAACCGGATGCGCACGACCGACTTGATGCTCTTGAACCCGTACTTCCAGGGCACGACCAGCCGGAGCGGAGCGCCGTTCTGGTTCATGAGCGACTTCCCATACAACCCCACGGCCATGATCGTGAGCGGGTGCATCGCCTCGTCCATCCGCAGACCCTCCAGGTAGGGCCAGCTGAGACTTGCCTGGTTCTGCCCCGGCATTTCGGACGGCCGAAGCAGCGTCGTGAACTCCACGAACGTGGCTTTGGCAGTGGGCTCGGCGCGCTTGAGGATGCTGCTGAGGGGAATCCCGACCCAGGGAATCACCATCGACCACGCTTCGACGCAGCGCAGCCGGTAAATCCGCTCTTCGAGCTGGAACGGCTTGATCAAATCCTCGAGCAGATAGTCGGCAGGTTTTGCGCACTGCCCATCGATCTTGACTTTCCAGGGACTGGTCTTGAGCCGGCCCGCGTAACGCGCCGGATCATCCTTGCCGGTGCCGAACTCGTAGAAATTGTTGTAGCTGGTGATGTCCTCGAAGCTGTTCAACTTCTCGTCGGTCGTCACCACTTTTGGTTTGATGCCGGACAGCGCCGCCTGCGTCGTCCCTTCACCGCCCGCGGCAAAGGTGTCGCTCCCGCAACCGGCGACAAACGGGCTCGCGACCGCGGCCACCGCCGCGCTGCCCGCCAGCCGCATGAACTCGCGACGCCGCAGGTAAAGCTGCTCGTCGGTGATGTGAGAGGACCTGAGCTCGGAACTGCGCCTGATCAACATGGAGCAAACCTTTTCAAGAGTCGGCAGGCCCACCCCGCCAACCTCTTCTTCCCCCGCCTTCTTCAGTTCGGAGCACTTCTACGGTTCACAATGCCAGTTCGACGAGCGGAGTGTCCCGTGACCTGCCGCCACCAATAGTACCCTCAGGCTGGCCTACCTCCTAAACACCTCAGGCGGCCCGCCACTTCCCACCCCTCGGCATCCCCTCGCGGACTACAATTCCAGCATGGACGATCGGCCCACAGACCCAAGCACCGATCCGCAGTGGCCGAAGCTCCTCTCCCTCTCCGCGCACGAGTTCCGCTCCCCGCTCAGCGTCGTCGCTGGGTACATCCGGATGCTCCTGAAAGACCGGGCGGGACCTGTCAGCGACCAGCAGCGGCGGTTGCTCGAAGAGGCGGACAAGTCCTGCGGGCGCCTGTCGCACGTGCTCGCCGAGCTCAGTGAGCTCTCGCAACTCGAATCGGGCACGGCTCCCTTCAATCGCGGCACGGTACACCTCACGCCACTGCTCGCCGAGGTCGTCGCCGCTCTGCCGGAACCGCCCGAACGAGCCGTTCCGGTCGTCCTGATCGGCAGCAGCGATGCTTCGATCCACGGTGATGCCGTCAGGCTGAAGGCCGCGTTCTCTTCGATTCTCCAGGCCCTCACGCGCGAGCTCGTGACGAGCGATCAGCTGGCCGTCCGAATCGACAGGGAGGATCGGGAGGGCCATCCTTCGGTGCGCATCTCGATCGGTGAACCGAATCTGGTGAGCGACCTCGGGCAACTCCGCCCAACCGAGCTCGCAGCGTTCGACGAGTGGCGCGGCGGCAACGGGCTGAGCCTCCCGAACGCGCGCCGCATCATCGAAGCACATGGCGGCCGTGTCTGGAGCCCACCGAACGTCAGCCAGACGGATGGAAAAGCGAGCGCGATCATCACGCTTCCCCTTGTCTAAACTGTCGTGCTTCTATCCGGCAGCTCGGCGAGGTGTCTTGAATCACGGCACACATCCAGGAAGATCTTGCCTGGTCAGCCGGCCGTCGCCCAGTGGCGACACGCGAGAAAACTTGTTGAAACAGAGGGCTTTCGACCATTTCGACGTCAGCTGACCGACACAACGCAGATGAGGTACGGGTCTTGAACGGGCGCGGGCATGTCATTGACCATATCGGATGATCGGCCATCCACCGGCGTGAGCCGCGCTCGCGACACAGCCCACACGAACGGGACGAAGCCCTACGTCGCGATCGTGGACGATGACCCTGGGTTCGCGTCCTATCTACAGACGTTCCTGTCGCTGCGCGGCTACGACGCACGGTGCTTCACCCGTGGAGACGAACTGCTGGCCACGATGAAGATGGGCGACATGCCTGACGCGGTGCTCCTCGACGTCATGATGCCGGGGCTCGACGGCATGGCGACCCTGCGTGCCCTGAAGGCCGCCCGTCCTGACGCGCAAGTGATCATGCTCTCGGGCCGCACCCAGGCGTCGACCATCGTCGAGGCCGTTCAAGCCGGCGCCACCGATTACGTCGTGAAGCCCGATGACCCCGAAGGCCTGGGAGAAATCGCGCTCGATGTCGCCATCAAGAACGCGATCGAGAAGAACCGCCTGGTGTCCGAGCTGAGCGAGCTGCGCCAGCAGCTCACCGACAACGAAGACCTGGCGGTATGGGGCAACAGCGACGGCATGCGGCGCATCTCGACGGTGATCGAGCAGGTCGGCGACAGCGACGTCGCCGTGCTCATCCGCGGAGAGAGCGGTGTCGGCAAGGAGCTCGTCTCGCGGGCGATCCATCAGCAGTCGACGCGGCGACATCGACCGTTCGTCAAGGTCAACTGTGCGGCCCTGCCGGCGGAGCTCCTCGAGAGTGAGCTCTTCGGCCACGAGAAGGGCGCCTTTACCGGCGCGGCCGCGTCGCGTATTGGCAAGTTCGAGCAGGCCGACACCGGAACACTCATGCTCGACGAAATCGGCGAGCTGACGCCGGCCCTCCAGGCCAAGCTGCTTCATGTGCTCCAGGACGCGGAGTTCACGAGGCTTGGCAGCAACAAGCCCGTCGAAGTCGATGTCCGCATCGTCGCCGCCACCAATCGCGACCTGGAAAAGATGATGCTCGACGGCAGCTTCCGCGAGGATCTCTACTATCGTCTCCGCGTCATCGAGCTGACGGTGCCCGCCCTCCGCGAACGGCGTGATGAGATCCCGACGCTCACCGAAGCGTTCATCGCGCGGTATTCGCGAAAGTACAAGCGGACGCCGCCCCGGCTCAGCCCGCACCTCCGGCAGCTCTTTCAGGAGTACAGCTGGCCGGGGAACATCCGCGAGCTGGAGAACACGATCAAACGGCTCGTCCTCCTGCAGGACGAGCACACGGCAATTGCCGAGATCGAGCAGAGCATGCAGCGTGGCGCGAACGCTCCGTCCCGCGCCGGCGGGACCGACGCTGCCGGGAGCTATCCAGCCGTTGACGCGGCCACGACGGCTCCTGGCGGAGACGGAGGCCCGACGCCGTTACCTGCAGGGCCTTCGAGCACCGGCGGCAACGGCGTGGGCGACGGCGAGCTCGCCGACGCGCCCGTGGTCTCGCTCGCTGCGGTCGCCAGGGCGGCGGCCATGAAGGCCGAACGGGCGCTCATCGAAAAGACGCTGATCCAGGTGCATTGGAACCGCCGGAAGGCGTCACAAATACTCGAGGTGAGCTACAAGACGCTGCTGAACAAGATCAGGGAGTGCTCCATCACCAGGGACTGAAAGGTTTGGCGGTTGTGGCGCCGGTCGCCTATTCTTGTTGGTGCCGACAGCGTCTCCGCCGACGCAGCGGCGTGGTTATCGGCAGGAGTCAGGTCTCATGACAGCAATCGCCGCAGCGCTTCTCGAAAAGATCAAGACCCGCCGGGCACGAACCGGCGTAGTCGGCATGGGCTACGTCGGCCTGCCACTAGCGGTCGAGTTTGCGAAGGCCGGGTTCCACGCGACCGGCATCGACCTCGACGGCCGCAAGATACAGGCAATCGAGGAAGGACGCTCCTACATCCCCGACGTGCAGTCAGCCGACGTCGCCGCCTTGCGAGACCGCGGCAAACTCGACGCGACGGCGGATTTCTGCCGTCGTCAGGCATCTGGACACCGTCAACATCTGCGTGCCGACACCGCTCCGCAAGACGAAGGACCCCGACATGTCCTACATCGTCTCGGCGGTCGAATCGATTGCCAGCGCACCTGCACCCGGGGCTCCTCGTCTGCCTCGAGTCGACGACCTACCCGGGCACGACCGAGGAAGTCGTGCAGCCGCTGCTCGAGGCGACGGGCCTCAAGGCGGGCCGCGATTTCTTCCTGGCGTTCTCGCCCGAGCGCGTCGATCCCGGCAACCCGACGTTCCAGACCCACAACGTGCCGAAGGTCGTCGGGGGACTCACGCCGACGTGCGTCGAGCTGGCGAGCGCGCTCTACGGCTCGGCCATCGACACCATCGTGCCCGTCAGCTCGACGCGTGTCGCCGAAATGGTCAAGCTGCTGGAGAACACGTTCCGGGCCGTCAACATCGGCCTCGTGAACGAACTGGCGCTCATGTGCGACCGCATGGCCATCGATGTGTGGGAAGTCGTCGACGCAGCGAAAACGAAACCGTTCGGATTCATGGCGTTCTACCCCGGCCCGGGGCTGGGCGGGCACTGCATCCCGATCGATCCGTTCTACCTGTCGTGGAAGGCCAAGCAGAGCGGGTTCGACCCACGGTTCATCGAGCTCGCGGGACACATCAACGGGGGCATGCCGCACTACGTCGTGGAGAAGATCGCCGAGGCGCTCAACACGAAGCGCAAGGCGATCAACGGCTCGAAGGTGCTCATCGCGGGCGTAGCCTACAAGCGCGACATCGACGACATGCGGGAGTCGCCCGCGCTCGACGTCATGGGCCTCCTCCACGCCCGCGGCGCGGAGGTGTCGTATGTCGACCCCCACGTGCCGGAAGTGCACGGCCGCGAGTGGTCGGGACGGTTCGACCTCAAGGCCGTCACTGTGGGCCGCGGATCGTTTGGTCAGTACGACTGCATCGTCGTGATCACCGACCACAGGTCGTTCGACTACGACGCGATGGTGGCCGAGTCGGAGCTGATCGTCGACACCCGGAACGCCATCAAGACACCGGCACGGAACGTCTTCAAGCTCGGCGCCCCGCGCCCCACGGATGAGACCGTCGCCCTCGCCTGACGGCGTGCGACAGGTGCAGGGCTCAGGGCTCAGGGGCTCAGGGAAAATCTTCGAGTAAGTGGTCCAAGGTTTTGCCTGAGCCTTGAGCCCTGAGCCCTGAGCCTGTCGCGTCCTCGAGTACCGCCAGCACAAGTCACGATTCACTGCCTGACACCCAGAAATCGGGCCGTCTCCGCCCAGATGGTTTCCAGGCTCCCCAGCAACTGATGGTCGTCGTCCAGCAGGTGGAGGACCACGTTCGGACGCGCCGTCGCCCAGCGCTCGACGGTCGCCGGATCGACTGACGTATCGCGCCGGCCCTGAAAGATCTGGATGGGGAGATCGATGCGCGCGTTGAAGGCGTCGTATCGGGCCGCATCGGCGTACAGCTCGTAATGGACCGGCATCAGCCGGCCGAAGCCGTGGTGGAACACGTCGAGCCGATTCGTGCGGCGCCAATCCTCGATGCCGCGATCCCCCAGCTCACGCATGCGGTTCCCGCCGAAATCGAGCGCCGGCGCCAGCAGCACGAGCCGATCGACCCGCCCCGCGTCCTGCAGCGCGGCGTGGACACCGACGAACCCGCCCAGACTCGACCCGATGAGCGTGACCGGCCCCGGCCCGAGCCCCTGAATCACCTCGTGCACCTGGCCGAGCATGCGGCTGACCGTCAGCGTCGAGAAGTCGGGCGCGTTGAAGTCGGGTGCATGCACCGCGACGCCGTACGCCGAAAGCTTCGAGCGGAAGAACGCGGCCTTGGACGATTGGGCGGACGAAGCAAAGCCGTGCAGGTAGAGCACGTGCATCAGAGCGTGACCTTGCAGTCCGGCCGGCAACGGCACGGAATCGAGCCCGCACCGTCGGTGTTGTAGTCGTAGGTGAGCTCTTCGCCGCGCCGGATGTTCCGGGCGGCTCGAATCCAGATCGTCTCACCCAGGACCTGCGCGTAGCAGTTCGGGCGGCACGAGTGGTTGATGAAGCGAGCCACGTTGCCACCGATCGCGGCGTCCCGCGCGTAGAGGCGGTTCAACTTGAAGCACCAGATGTGCCCCGCCCGGAGGTAGCGTCCCTCGCGCCTCAGACTCTCGCGGTTCGTGATCTTCTCCCCCGCGTAATCGATGATGCGAGTGTTCTTGGTGATCGGCTGCGTCGCAAAGACGCCCCAGCCCTGGATACGCGATCGGCGCTTCTGAATCATCCGCGTGTCATTACAACACAAAAAGAAATGCTGAATGCTGAATGCCGAGTGTTGAATGGAAGGATGAAGAAGGAAGGGGCTAAGACTCCGACGTTCAACCCTGCTTCATTCATTTCAGCATTCAACACTCAGCATTCAGCATTTCTTGGTATAGTCTGGTGATGGAAGGAATTCTCACGGCGTGGGGCCGGATCCTCGCCGGTCACCGGCCCTCGCTGTCGATAGAGATCACGCGCGAGTGCCCGTTGCGATGCCCGGGCTGCTACGCGTACGGCGACGAACATCTCGGCGGCGAGGTCACGCTCCGACAGGTCAGCGATTACAAGGGCGAGGAGCTGGTCGAGAATTTCTTCAAGCTCGTCGACGAGCACAAGCCTCTGCACCTGTCGATCGTCGGCGGTGAGCCGCTGGTCCGGTTCCGCGAGCTCAACACGATCCTGCCGCGGCTTGCCGAGCGCGGCATCTACTCACAGCTCGTCACCAGCGCCGTGCGGCCGATTCCCCTGGACTGGGCCGCGCTGCGCCGGCTGCAGATCGTCGTGTCGATCGACGGGCTCCAGCCCGAACACGATGTCCGGCGGACGCCCGCCACCTACGACCGCATCCTCAAGCACATCGTCGGTCACCAGATCACGGTCCACTGCACGGTCACGCGTCAGCAGGTCAGGCGCGACGGCTACCTCGAGGAGTTCATCTCCTTCTGGTCCGCGAACGAGAACGTGCGCACGATCTGGGTGAGCCTGTACACGCCGCAGATCGGTGAAGTCTCCGAGGAACAGCTCCGGCCGGAAGATCGCACGCGCGTCGTGGCGGATCTGATGCATCTCAGGCGCCTCTTCCCCAAGCTGCAGATGCCCGAGGGTCTGATCAAGGTCTATGCCGATCCCCCGGCCAACCCCGACGAGTGCGTCTTCGCGCTGACGACCACCTGCGTCTCGGCCGACTTCAAGCACCCGATCTCGCCCTGCCAGTTCGGCGGCAATCCCGACTGCTCCAATTGCGGGTGCATCGCCTCGGCCGGCCTCGGCGCGATTGCCCGGCACCGCCTGCCAGGAGGCCTGCGCGTGGGCGCGATCTTCGAGAACTCGCTTCGCGTCGGGCGCAAGGTCCATCAGATGCGCGCGCGGGCCTCCTAGCGTCCGTCGCCCCAGATCAGCCACGAGACATGGCAGCCCCCGTATCCTTCGACATCACCTCCGGCGTCGACCTCCAGGAAGTCGACAACGCGGTCAACCAGGCGCGCAAGGAAGTCGCGCAGCGGTACGACTTCAAGGGATCCCGCGCCGCGATCGAGCTCAACAAGGCCGACAACACCATCGTCCTGACGGCCGACGATGACTTCAAGATGACCGCGCTCTGGGAGATCCTGCAGGGGCGGCTGGTGCGGCGCGGCGTGCCGACGAAGAACCTGACGCCCGGAGACGTGGAACGTGCCGCCAACGACACGGTCAGGCGCGTCGTGACGCTCCAGCAGGGCATCCCTTCCGAAGCCGCGCGCGAGATCGTCAAGCTCCTGAAGGACCGGAAGCTCAAGAAAGTGCAGGCCGCGATCCAGGCCGACCAGGTCCGCGTCTCCTCGGCGTCGAAGGATGACCTGCAGGAGG
Organism: uncultured Acidobacteriota bacterium; assembly: GCA_963776315.1. Taxonomy (GTDB): domain Bacteria; phylum Acidobacteriota; class Vicinamibacteria; order Vicinamibacterales; family 2-12-FULL-66-21; genus DATBJJ01. Next base: position 514,212 of record CAVZMJ010000007.1, on the reverse strand, counting down.
CGATTCGCGTGCTGCGCGAGCACGATTTCGGTGTCGCGCTTCAGTTCGGCAACTACCGCGGCTAGAGGTCTTGACCCAGAGAGCTTGCACCCTTGGGTCAAGTTTTCGCGTCAAGACCGACCCCGCGTAAGCGGGGCGTTATCAAGAGATGTCATCTAGCGAGGCGGAGCCTCCATGGTCTCAGGCGCAGCCTCGCTAGAGCCACGGACAACGCGGACCGCCGGCGGCATCTGTCCGAAGCGTTCGTCCTGGGGGAAACCATGCCTCGAGTGAAGCGTGCGGTCCGGCCTTCGAGCCTGAAGGGGGTACTGGCCGCTCTCTTCGTGATCGTGGCGATCGCGCCCCGTGCCATCCTCCTGGCCACACCCGTCGTCACGCTGCAGGGCACCGCGACACGCGTCAATCCCAACGCCAAAGCCATCGCCGAGTTCCAGACGGAAGTCGCCGAGTACCTCGAGCTGCACCGTACGCTCAAAGGCAAGCTGCCGAGCCTTCCCGACGAGGCCTCTCCGGCGGCCGTCGACGAGCATCAGCGGGCGTTGGGACGGCTGATTCAGCAGGCCCGGAAGAACGAAGGGCTGGGACACGTCTTCACCCGCGACGTGCGTCCCGTGCTGCGTCGATTGCTCTACGGGCTCTTTACAGGCCAGGACGGCAAGAGTCTGCGTGATTCGGTCATGGAGGAGAATCCCGGGGAAACCGTGAAGCTCGTCGTCAACGGGCGGTACCCGGATACGTTCCCGCTGTCGAGCATGCCGCCGCAGATCCTCAAGGCGTTGCCACCGCTGCCAGACGAGCTCGAGTACCGGTTCATTCAAACGTCGCTCATCATCCTCGATGTGGACGCGCACATCATCGTCGACTATCTGACGGGTGCCGTGCCCCGCTAGCCGCCACCAACTCTGGACTATGGGTACGCGCCGGTCTTTCGCCGTTGCTCTCGGGCTCGCCACCGTTCTGTGCACGGTGTCGGCCGCCTGGCCGCTCGCCCCCGGCGCCACCGCGCCGCAGGGCGCGGCGGCCGTCCAGCTGCCGAATCGCCCCGGCTCGTTCAAGTTCGCGGTCCTCGGCGACTTCGGCACGGGCAAGGACCCGCAAAGCCAGCTCGCCGCGCAGATGGCGACGCTGCGTGCGCGCTTTCCCTTCGAGATCGTCATCACCGTCGGGGACAACATCTACGGGGGCGAACGGCCGCAGGACATGAAAAAGAAGTTCGAGGTGCCGTACAAGCCGCTGCTCGACGGCGGCGTGAAATTCTACGCCTCGCTCGGCAACCACGACGACCGCGCGCAGTCCAGGTACGCCCCGTTCAACATGGACGGCCGGACGTACTACACCTTCAAGGCGCCGCAGCAGGACGTCCGATTCTTCGCCCTCGAGAGCGACTACATGAAAGCGCCACAGCTGGCGTGGCTCGAGCAGGAGCTCGCGAGCTCGAACGAGCGCTGGAAGATCCCGTACTTCCACCATCCGCTCTACTCGTCGGGCAAGCGGCACGGATCGGACACCAACCTGGCCGCGGTGCTCGAACCGCTGTTCCTGAAAGCTGGCGTCAGCGCGGTCTTCGCGGGTCACGATCATTTCTACGAACGCACGAAGCCGCAAAAGGGCATCGTCTACTTCGTCATCGGCTCCGGAGGCCAGCTGCGGAAGGGCGGCATCGACCGGCGCACCGGGTTGACGGCCGTCGGCTTCGACACCGACCAGGCGTTTCTCGTCGCCGAGATCGACGGCGACGAGCTCTACTTCAACGCGATCTCGCGCGTGGGCACGGTCATCGACTCCGGGGTCATCAGCGGCGGCAGCAGGAGTAGCCCGTTCGCCGGCCTTCGCGGAGCCCTGAGCCTGAGCCGTGAGCCTGATGATCAGCGATAGTCGTGCGACTGCGGCTCAGGCCCGTTTGTGGACAGCGCCTGAAACCGCTCAGCCTTCACCGACGTCACGCCGTCCTGAATCTGCAGCGTCCCTTCCACGAGCAGGTACGGCGCACCAATCACCGTCGACCGCTCGTCGGTGAAGAGATCGGGACGCACGATGATGTTGGCGATGCCGGTCTCATCCTCGAGGGTCAGGAACACGAACCCCTTGGCGGTGCCGGGCCGCTGCCGTGTGATGACGGCGCCCGCGACCCGCACGCGACGGCCCGAACGACCGCCGGCCAGATCGCTCGCGCGCTGCACTCCGCGGAGCGCGAGCTCGCCGCGGCAGAGCGCCATCGGGTGCGGGCCGATGGTCAGGCTCGTCCCCGCGTAGTCCGCCCGCACGCGCTCGGCGGGCGTCATGGTGTGCAAGGGCGACGCGATGTCACCGGTCTCCGCCGCGTCTTCTCTGAACATCTCGCCCGGCGATCGCACCGCCCGTTCGATCTGCCAGAGCGCGCTGCGGCGGTCGTGGCCGAACGCATTGAGCGCCCCGATCTCGGCGAGCGTCGCCAGCTCGTCGCGGCGAAGGCCGGTGCGGGAGAGCAGATCCTCGATAGAGGCGAAGCGCCGGGGAACAGACTCCAGCGCCTGCGGCCCGCGCCGAAGGCGAGTCTTCGAGCCCTGAGGCGCGAGCTGGCGGGGGTGGGCCGCCTCCGCCAAGGCTCCGGCGAGCTCCGCCGAAGCATCGCGAAGGCGAGGCCCCGCGAGCGCTGATAAATGCTGACCATCGGCTACTGATATCCCGGCGCTCCGACTGTGCTCGTCCCACTCATGTGCACACACATTGCAGAACAGTGTCGAGTTTGGTGTCGCTTCGATCATCGAGCGATCGTCGTTCCCACACTTGGGGCAACGGGGTGATTCAGGCATCGGTCTGCTTTTATCAATGCTCGCGGGGCCCCACTTTTCCGTAAGCCGTGGGGCCCCGCCCCCACGGCTGCCGCTTCGCGCTTCCGCGCTCAGCGGCGGCTCAAGGCTGTGCTCGCGGCGGCTCGACTCGCTTCCGCCTTCGCTGAAGCTTCGGCGGACCGCCGTAGCCTTGCCGAGGCTGGTCGCTCGCTCGCCGCGGCCGCAGGCGCTGCCGATGGAACTTCCGGACTCAACTCACCGACATCTCGGCTCGAGGCGTTCTGGCTCGACTGAGCTATGCGCTTCCCCACTTCCGCGCGCAATCCGTTCACATACATCAGGCCCAGCCGTACGTGCCCATCGGGATCGACGCGGCACTCCCAATCCGACTCCTGGACGTCGATCGACGAGAAGCGGACGCCGTGACGCTGCGCGTCTTTCACCAGCGTGGCTGGATGATAGAACCCCATCGGCTGGTTGTTGAGAAGGGCGGTATAGAACGCCGCCGGGTAATGCGCCTTGAGGTAGGCGCTGGCGTAGACGAGCAGCGCGAAGCTCGCCGCGTGCGATTCGGGAAATCCGTAGAGCGCAAACGACGTAATCGATCGGATGATCGCGTCCGCCGGCTCGCCGACGATGCCCTCCCGAGCCATGCCGCTGCGCAGCCGGCCCTCGAGCTGCTGCATGCGCTTCTCGGATCGCTTGAATCCCATCGCGCGGCGCAGCTCCTCGGCTTCACCACCGGAGAATCCGGCCGCCACCATCGCCATGCGCAACAGCTGTTCCTGAAAGAGCGGCACCCCCAGCGTCCGCGCGAGGATGGGCTCGAGCGCCGGATGCGGATAGACGACGTCCTCCACGCCCTGCCGCCGCTTCAGATAGGGATGCACCATCTGCCCGACGATCGGCCCTGGCCGGATAATCGCCACTTCGACGACGATGTCGTAGAAGCATTTGGGCCGAAGGCGCGGCAGCGTCGCCATCTGCGCGCGCGACTCGACCTGGAAGATGCCGATCGTGTCGGCCTCTTGCAGCATTTTGTAGACCTCGGGATCGTCCGGGGGGAGATGGGCGAGATCGACGATCGCTTCTCGCGGCTCGCTTCTCGCGGCTCGCGACTCGGGATTCGGGGCTCGGGGCTCAGGGCTCGAGGTTCGGGGCTCGGGGCTTGCGGCTTGCGGCTCTGGATCTGCGCGAGTTGCAGCGTCCGAGTCCCGAACCCCGAGCCGCGAGCCCCGAGTCCCATTGACCATCGCCAGCGCATCCTGAAGCACCGCCATCATCCCCAGCCCCAGCAGGTCGACCTTCACCAGCCCCATGTCGGCGCAATCGTCCTTGTCCCATTGGATGACGACGCGATCGGGCATGCTCGCGTTCTCGAGCGGCACCACCGCATCGAGCCGGCCCTGGCAGATGACCATGCCGCCGGAGTGCTGGCCGAGATGCCGCGGCAGATCCTGGATGCGCGTCCAGAGCTCGCCGAAGCGCTGGATGCCCGGATGCTGGCCATCGAGGCCTGCGTCGCGCAGGTTGCGCTCGAGCGTCTCCTTCGGGTCGACCCACTCGAAGTGATTCATGACCTTCGCGAGCCGATCGATCTGCGTGGTATCGAGCGAGAGCGCCTTCCCCACCTCGCGCGCCGCGCTCCGGCCACGATACGTAATCACGTTGGCCGTCATCGCCGCACCGTGCTTCCCGTATTTCTCGTACACGTGCTGGATGACCCGTTCGCGCCGGTCGCCGCTCGGCAGATCGAGGTCGATGTCGGGCCACTCGCCGCGTTCTTCCGAGAGGAACCGCTCGAACAGCAGATCCATCCCGACCGGATCCACCGCCGTGATCCCGAGGCTGTAGCAGACGGCGCTGTTGGCGGCCGACCCGCGTCCCTGCACCAGGATGTCCTCCTGGCGACAGAAATTGACGATGTCCCAGACGATGAGGAAATAACCCGCCAGATCGAGCTTCTCGATGAGGTTCAGCTCGCGCGAGATCTGGGCGCGCGCGCGATCGTGATACGGCCGGTACCGCTCACGGGCGCCCGCCTGCGCGATCTTCCGCAGGAACGACGCCATCGTCTCGCCGGGCGGCACCGGGTAGTCCGGAAAACGGTAGCCGAGATCGGCCATCGTGTATTCGAGACGATCCGCCAGCTCGCGAGTACCGGCGATGGCTTCCGGCAGGTCAGTGAAGAGCCGCGCCATGGCGTCGGCCGGCTTCAGATACCGCTCGGCGTTCCAGCTCAGACGCCGTCCGGCGTGATCGAGCGTCGTCTTGTGACGGATGCACGTGAGCACGTCATAGAGCGGCCGATCGGGGACATCGGCAAAGCGCACGCCGTTGCTGGCGATGACGGGCACATGAAAGGCCGACGCGAGATCGCGCAGCGTGTGATTGTCGGCTTCTTCATCGCGCAGCAGATGACGCTGCAGCTCGATGCAGACGTTCGACGAGCCGAACGTGCCGACCAGGCGATCGACCAGTCCGCCGACGCCATAGCGCGGCCCGTTGATGACCGCGCGGCCCGCCAGCGCCACGAGCCCGCCCACCACGCCGTCGAGATCCTCCAGCGCGAGCGCCCCCTCGCCTTTGGGCGCCGACAACTTCATGCGCGTCACGAGCCGGCACAGGTTCTGATAGCCCTCCCGTGATGCGACCAGGACCGGCAGACGGAAAAGTCGGGGCTCGGGGCTCGGGGCTCGGGGCTCGGAGTTGTTCTTGCCTCGTTTCCCGAGATCGTCAGCCCCTGAGCCCGAACCCCGACCCCCGAGCCGCGAGTCCCGAGTCCCGAGCGATATGGTCAACTCGGCGCCGACGATGGCTTTCAACCCGGCGCGCCGTGCGGCCTGATGAAAGCGCGGGATGCCGTAGACCCCGTCGCGATCGAGCAGCGCCAGCGCCGGATAGCCGAGCGCCGCGGCACGCTCGACGAGGGTTTCCGGCAACGACGCGCCGTCGAGAAAGGAAAACGCGGAAGACGCGTGCAGTTCGATGTACACGGTGTGAGCGCCTCATTCACCATCGCCCGATCAATCCCCGATCAATCCCTCAATCCGATCAATCCCCCCGATCAATCCCCCCGATCAATCAATGACGCCGTCGAGAAACCAGTGCTCCGTGTCCCGTACCTGAAACAACCGGCACACCGAACCATCACTGAGCGCGACGTCCCATTCATCGCGGTTCCAGGGCCGGGACGCCCCTGGCATTTCTCCCGGCATCTCTTTCCACCAGGCGCCCGACGATCGCCAGGGGCCCGCGCATTGCTCGACGTCACCGCCGGGCATCCCGCGCCGATCGATGAACACATGCCGGGGGCGGCCGCGCTCGACGACCACCCGGATGGCAATCGGTGGACGGAATCGCCGCAGCACGGCACAGTCGTGGTGTCCGGCTTCAGCCGGACCAGAACGAGCCCGGCTGAAGCCGGACACTACGATCGCGGAAGGCACGGATGCATCCGGGGCAAACCGTCGCATCTCGAACGCATCCGGCCCGTGGGAATCGAGGAGGACCGGCTGGCCCGAGCGCGACTCCCCCACCAGGGCACCGAGCCGGGCCGTGAGCGTCGCGAGCGTTTCCGCCGACGGCCGCGCGCGCTCGAGCAGCGAATACTGGAGCACGCGGCCCGGCGCCGGATCGACTTCGATCGAAACGATGTCGATTGCCGCCCGGGGCGGATGCGACTCGAGGTCGAGCACCAGGAGCGTCCGCAGCACCTTGGCGTCGCGCATGGCGGCCGGCAATTGCAGCAGGCGCTCATGCGTGGTGCGATCGACGAGCCGCAAATCCAGGTGGATCGCCGCCGCGGCCCGGTCCGCACGCTCGAGCGCGTCGGACAGCGGCTCGAGCAGCCGCGCCAGCACGAACGCCAGGGGCTCCAGCCCGTCGATCGGCCACTCGAGCTCGACGCGCTCGAGGAAGCGCGGCACGTCGGGATCGGGCACGAGCGGGCCCGCATCCACGCCACGCGCCATGCGCTGAAGAGCGATGCCGGCCTGACCCAGCCGCGCCGACAGCGCCCCGGCCGGCAGGACTGCCAGATCGCCGAGCGTCGTCAGCCCCCATCGCTGCAGGATCTCGAACGTCGATCGCTGATCTTCTTCACGGGACGTGAAACGCTGATTCTCTAAACGAGACGCGGATCTCTGCGGATCGGTTTTACGGGACGCGGATTTCGCGAATCGCTGCGGATCGATTTCACGGGACGCGGATCTCGCGGATCGCTGCGGATCGGTTTCATGGGCCGCGGATCTCCGATACTCATGACGGAGCAGCGTGGCCTCGTGGACCTCGCCGAGCACCTCTCGCAATACCTCCAGTCGTACCGGCGCCAACGCGGCCGCGATGTCACCCGTTTCGACCGACAGTCCAGTAGACGCCGCCGACAACAACAACGCTCCGATTTGCGTCGGCGCGACAGCTACGCGCACGGATCGCTGATCTTGTTGACGGGACGCGGATCTCGCGGATCGCTGATCTTGATCACGGGACGCGGATTCCGCGGATCGCTGCCCGTCAGAAGAATCAGCGATCCGTGAGATCCGCGTCCCGTCAGCAGTGTCAGTGATCCGCGAAATCCGCGTCCCGTGAGACATGTCCGTGATCCGCGGAATCCGCGTCCCGTGAGACGTGTCCGTGGTCCGCGTCCCGTCAGCAGTGTCAGTGATCCGCGAAATCCGCGTCCCGTGAGACGTGTCCGTGATCCGCGTCCCGTGAGGAGCATCAGCGATCCGAGACAGCTCAGCGACCCGCGATGCGAGCTCGCCGCCAATCGCCGGCGGCTCGCCGAGCAGGCGTCCCAGCCCGCCGACATCGAGCACCACGCTGCCGCTGCCGTAGCGCTGCAGTCGCGGCGAAAACTCTTTCGCGACGGCGACAGCCACCTCAGGAGCACCAGGGGATCGGAGACACGCGAACAACGGCGGCATGACCGGTCAGCCTCGTGCACCGACAATCCGCGGCTCGGTGTCCAATCCCTGCAGCAGGCGCGCGCGATCCGAGCCTCCCGTCCACCGCGCGCGCGACAGACCCGGCGACGTCATGTCTTTCCGGTCTTTCATGCCTGTCGAGGTGTGCAGGTCTTTCGGGTGTGGGCGCAAGCGGTCCATCGCCACCGTGGCGCCGCCGGAACTGCGCGCCAGATGTTCGGCCGCCACCAGCACGGCCACCGTCTGGCTGCCTTCGATCACGCGCGCCAGGCGAAACCAGGTCGTGAACGGCAGCGCGCGAACCGTCCGCAGTGGAACATCCGCCAGATCCAGCACGACCAGCCCGAACCCTCCCGCCTGCAGGACGAGGTTCATGGCCTTCAGCGCGCGCGGGGCATCGCCCGTCTCGCGAATCCACAACAGCCGCGACAGATCGAGCCCGATGGACGCGGCCGATTCCGGATCGAAGCGATCGTTGGCATCGACGAGCGCCACCAGCTCGCCACGGGCTGCGGCCGCCGCGAGCGCGCAACAGACGGCCGCGGTCCGTCCGGTCGAGCGACCGCCGACGATCTCCGACACGTGCCCGCGGCGCAGGCCGCCGCCGAGCGCCGCGTCGATCGCCCGGCACACTGGTGGCCGCGAGATCGTCAGCGTCAGACGGTACGGCCGCACCACCAGGCGTCTCGGTCGTCAGCGTGACGTCGAGCTTTCGGGCTTTCAGCAGCGATTCGATCTCGGCGCGCGCGGTCGGCACAATCTATTTTCGCTTTTTATTCGCCTGAGTCAAGCCTTCGCGTAAGTCTCAGACAGACGGGCTGTTAAGATTGATGGTCCGACACGTGTCTACGCCGCCTCCACCATCGACGGCCCTGCGGTCCCCGACCCTCCAGCGCGCCTTTGCCGCGTTCACGTACCGCGATTTCCGGGTGCTCTGGTTCGGCGCCTTCGCCTCGACCGTCGGCACCTGGATGCAGAAGGTCGCGCAGAGCTGGCTCGTGCTCGACCTCACCAATTCCTCGCGGTTCTATCTCGGGCTCGACGACTTCCTGGGGCAGCTGCCGATCCTCCTCTTCACGCTCCTCGGCGGCGTCATCGCCGACCGCCACGATCGCAAGCGGCTGCTCATCGGCTCGCAGTTCATCCAGATGGCGACCGCGTTCGCGCTCGCCGCCCTCGTCTATCAGGGACGCATCCACATCACCCACATCCTCGCGCTGTCCTTCACCGCCGGACTGGCGCAGGCCTTCGGCGGACCGGCCTACCAGGCGATGATCCCGTCGCTCATCAACAAGAAGGATCTGCCGAACGCCATCGCGCTCAACTCGATCCAGTTCAACCTCGCCCGCGTCTTCGGTCCGCTGCTCGCCGGCGTGACGATTGCGACGCTCGGCACGATCGGGTGCTTCACCCTCAACGGGGTTTCGTTCCTGGTCGTGATCGTGGCGCTGATGTCGCTCTCGGTCTCACACGTCCAGCCAGCCGAACGCAAGCCGATGCTGGAGGAGTTCAAGGGCGGCCTCGTCGTACGCGCGCAGCGAGCCGGCCATCCTCGCGCTGACGGTGCTCGCCTCGATGACGACGTTTCTGGGCTTGCCGCTGCTGACGTTCCTGCCGATCTTCGCGCGCGAGATCTTTCACGGCGAGATCGGCCGCTACAGCTGGATGATGGCGTTCTCGGGCATGGGCGCCGTGGTCGGCGCGCTCGTCATCGCGTGGCTGGGGCGCTTCAAGCACATGGGCCGGACGCTGCTCATCGTGCAGCTCGTCTTCGGCGGATTGATTGCGGCGTTCGCGCTCTCGCGGATCTGCTGGGTGAGCTACCTGCTGCTCTTCCTGAGCGGCGCGGCGCTGCTGATGGTCTTCTCGATGACCTCGTCGCTCGTGCAGCTCATCGTCCCGGACCACCTGCGCGGGCGGGTCGTCAGCATCTACATGGTGGCGTTCCGCGGCGGCATGCCGCTCGGCAGCCTCGCCAGCGGCTTTGCCGCCACCTTCGTCCCCATCCCCGTCGTCCTGGCGATCAACGGGTTACTCGTCTCGCTCGTCGCGGTTTACTTTTTCGTGAAGAGCCACGGGGTGAGAGAACTGTGTAGGTCTCACGTGGTTCAGGGTCTCAGGGTTCAGGGTTCAGCGGCAGGACTTCAGGCAGCGATCATGTGAACTCGAAGCGAACCTAGACGAACCTGAAGCTCCTGAACCTGAACCTTGAACCCTGAACCATTCAACCCCAAATCACCCAATACCCCCCGAGCAGGATCGACGCGCACGCCATGACGACGGCGGCGGCCTGTCCCAGGCGCGCGGCGACGGCGGCCGACATCAGGCGGGCGAAGGCGACGCCGAAGAGCGACATCGACAGCAGGATCCCGACGCCGAAGACGGCAATCAGCAGCAGCAGCGTGGAGAGCGGCGAGGACGCCAGCCTCTCGCCGAACGGCGCGAGCATCGTCAGCGCCCGCAGGCTGCTGACGGCAAACGCCGCGCCGAGAATCGTCGGCAGGTGCGAGTGCGCCGACGGCGGCGGATGGTGATCCTGCCGGCCGACGTGCAGGTGCCAGTGCGGAGCGGGCTCGTGACCGTGCCGGTGCGTGTGGCCGTAGACCTTGCCCGCCGCGACGCCCCAGAGTCCGACCCCGCCGAGCACGATGAGGAGGAGGCCGCCGAGGACTTCCCCGCCGCGTTCGACGACGAGCGGCAGCGACCAGCCGAGCGCGACGAGCGCGCCGGCGCCGAGCGCGAGGAGCAGCGCGTGACCGATCGCGAAGCGCACGGCGACGCCGAGCGCGCGCGTCCGCTGCAGCGCCGGTGTCTCGCCGGCCGCGCCGACCGACAACGCCGCAATCGCCATCAGGTGATCCGCGCCGAGTCCGTGGAGAAAGCCCAGAACGAGGGCCGAGGAGATGAGGAGCACTTGGGGATTCTAGCACTAGCACGCAAAAAGGGCAGGAAGCCTTTCGCCTCCTGCCCTCTAGTTGTCGCTCGATTCCAGGATTCGAACGCGCTCGATGCGTGCTCAGCGATCCCGACGCGTGAGCTGATCCCAGAGCGCCGCGCCGCCGCCGCCGATGGCCGCGCCGATGAGCGCACCCTTCTTGCCGCCGACCGCCGCGCCGACACCGGCGCCGGCGCCGGCCGACGATCCGATGATGATCGCGCTCTTCTTGACGGTTCGCGCCTTCCGCAACGGACGCGCATCCGTGTAGACGACCTGCCGTGTCTGGACGGGCCGTGCAACGGTCGCCGGCTGCGACACCGGCACGACGCGCGCATCGCCAAGATCGTCAGCCGCGGATTGCGCGACGCGGACCTGGCGGTCAGGCTCGGACATCGGAGCCGCGTAACGTCTGCATTGCGGTCGGCACCATCGTGTTCGTGATGCACTCGACTTGCGACAGCGTCGCACCGTTCACGACAACCGGACGCACGAGCGTCCGCTGATTCGGCTCGCAGCTCACGACGACCGGTGCGCCTTGACTGGACGGCGCCGCGGCGGTCACCATGGCTGCGCGTACACGCCCTGACTGGTACCTGCACCGCATCCTGCCGTAAGCAACAGGGCGCTCACGCCGAGCGCACCGATCACGGGCTTCGCAAATGGCATCAGCGATCGACGTTCGGTGATAGTCATGTCCATCTCCCTCCGGCATGACCGTTCTGCCGGCAGCGAGAGCCTCTCCAATTGCAATGCCAGCGCGAAAAGTGGCCTGAAAACGTCGATTCGGCCATAATCTGCTGCCGAGGTCGCGCCCCGAGTGTCCTCTGGAGCGCTCAGGACGAGCGCGCGGAGGACAATCGCTTCGCCGGGTATACTCAACCACGATAACTGTGATCCGGCCTTCGGTGGCGTAGTCTTTCGTCGTTGCTCATGGCCCATTCTCCTTCACTTCAGCATTCATCATTCAGCATTCAGCATTGCGTCATGTCCCACATCCTCGTCGTCGAAGACGACGCTGACATCGCCGCGCTCATCGCGCACTACCTCGAGAAGGCGGGCCACCGCGTCGACCGGGTCACGTCGGGCAGCGACGTGCTGCCGCGGCTTCGGAAAGCGCCGGCCGATCTGGTGATTCTCGATCTGATGCTGCCGGGCATGGATGGCTTGCTCGTCTGCCAGGCGATGCGGGCCGATCCGGCGATCGCGGGCATCCCGATCATCATGCTGACGGCACGGGGCGAAGAATCGGATCGCGTGTCGGGCCTCGAGCTCGGCGCCGACGACTACGTCACCAAGCCGTTCAGCCCGAAGGAGCTGAGCGCGCGCGTCACGGCGCTGCTGCGCCGCAGCGGCCGCGCCGGTGCGGGTGCGCCGCTCCACTACGGGCCGATCACGATCGACGCCGACCGTCATACCGTCGCGCTCGACGGCGACGACGTACGGCTGACCGCGAAGGAGTTCCTGCTGCTCCAGTACCTGGTGCAGCACAAGGGCCGGGTCCTCTCGCGTGACCTCCTCCTCAGCGACGTCTGGGGCTACAACTACACTGGCGGCACGCGCACGGTGGACGTCCACATCCGCCGTCTGCGCGAGAAGCTGCCGCCGCTGTCGGACCGCATCGAGACCATCAAGCAGTTCGGCTACAAGCTGATCGACCGGCCGTGACGTTCCGCACGCGACTCTTCCTGACGTCCCTGGCGACGGCCGCGCTGACGCTCGTCGTCGCCGCAGTGCTCATTTCCTGGTCCGTCCGCCGGACGATGGGCGATCGCATCGAACGGTCCCTGATCAGCCAGACACGACTGGCCGCCGAGACGCTGTCGCACCGTCAGGCGGCCAGCGGCGCCGAGCTCGACGGTGAGGCGGATGCGCTCGGCGGTCTGGTCGGCGCACGCGTCACCCTCGTCGCATCCGACGGCGTCGTCATCGGTGATTCCGACCTGGATGGCGAGGCGCTCGCCGCCGTCGAAAACCACGGCAACCGGCCCGAAATCGAGCAGGCGCGCCGGGAGGGGCTTGGCATCTCGCGCCGGTACAGCACTACCGTCCGGACCGATCTGTTGTACGTCGCGGTGCCCGTCAACAACCCGGCGCTGCCCGGCTTGGGCTTCGTGCGCCTGGCGCTCCCGCTCACCGACGTTGCCGAGCAGCTGGCCGCCGTACGCCGGATTGCGCTCGTGGCGTTCGCCGTCGGCCTCGTCGCTGCGCTCGCAGTGGCGTGGATCGACGTCCATGCTGGTCAGCCGTCGCGTCCAGGCCATCGCCGCGGTCGCGGAACGGTATGCGCGCGGCGACTGGTCGCGTCCGGCGCGAGACTACGGAAGCGACGAGATTGGCACGGTCGCGCGCGTCCTGGACGACTCGGCGCGTGAAATCGGCAAACGCGCGACCGATCTCGCCTCCGATCGGGCCCGGATGGAAGCCATCCTGAGCGGCATGATCGAGGGCGTGCTGGTCGTCAACGACCACGGGCGCGTGCAGCTCGTCAACGAGGCCGCCCGCGCGATGCTGCAGCTGCAGAACGACCCCGAAGGGCGGCACTATGTCGAGATCGTGCGCCAGCCCGACATCGCCGCGCAGCTCGGCGCGGCGCTTCGCGGGACGACGACCGAGGGCCTCGAGCTGACGCTGCCGCGCGAGCCGGAGCTCGTCATCATGTCGAGGAGCGCGCCCGTTGCGTCTCCGGGCGCGGCCGGGGCAGTGCTCGTGATGCACGACATCACCGATCTCCGTCGCGCCGATCGCATCCGCCGTGACTTCGTCGCCAACGTCTCGCACGAGCTGCGCACGCCGCTCACGGCCGTGCGCGGATACGTCGAGGCGCTGCTCGATCAAGGCTCTGATCAAGGCCCAGACAGAAGCAATGAGGGGACGGAGCCCCCGCAGGCCCGGCGCTTCCTCGAGATCATCGGCCGGCATACGCTCCGCATGGAGCGCCTGGTGCGCGACCTGCTGCGCCTGGCGCGGCTCGACGCCGGCCAGGAGCCAATCGAACACGTCCGCAGTCCAGTCGAGTCGCTCTTCGAGGCGGTCGAGACCGAACTGGCGTCAGCGCTCGAGGCGCGGCAGCAGGTCGTCGAGCACCGGATTGCCGGCGACGCGACGACAGTCGTGGGCGATCCCGCCAAGCTCCACGACGCGCTGCGCAACCTGCTCGAAAACGCGACCAACTACGCCCCGGAATCGAGCCGCATCACCCTGGGCGCCGAGCGGATCGGCCAACGGATCCGCCTCACCGTCTCCGACGAGGGCCCCGGCATCCCTGACGCCGATCTCCCCCGCGTCTTCGAGCGCTTCTACCGCGTCGACAAATCCCGCACGCGCGGCACCCGAGATCCCGGCGGCACGGGTCTCGGACTCGCCATCGTCAAGCACCTCATCGAACTGCACGGCGGCAAGGCAACTGCCGCGAACCGGCCCGAAGGGGGAGCCGTGTTCACGATCGAGCTGCCCGCGCCGAGCGCGGAACGCTGACGCTTGGCTCAAGGCTCAGGGCTCAGGGCTCAAGCAAAACCTTCGACCACTTACTCGAAGATCTTGTCAGGCCCTGAGCCCTGAGCCTTGAGCCCTGGGCCCGTCGCTAGGGCGCGATCGCGACCGCCGTGAGCCAGTAGATGACCGCGGCGATGAACGCCGAGGCGGGAATGGTGAGGATCCAGGCCCAGACGATGCGCCCGGCGATACCCCAGCGAACGGCCGAGAGGCGCCTGATCGATCCGACGCCGATGATGGCGCCGGTGATCGTGTGCGTGGTGCTGACGGGAATGCCGAGGTGCGTCGCGGTGAAGAGCGAGATGGCGCCGGCGGTCTCCGCGGCGAAGCCACCGACGGGCGTGAGCTTGGTGATCTTCGAGCCCATCGTGTGGATGATGCGCCAGCCGCCCGACAGCGTGCCAAGCGCGATCGCGGCGTGCGCCATGAGCACGACCCAGATCGGGATCGGCAGATGTCCGTTCTCGAGCCCGAGGTAGCCGCCGGCGACCAGCGCCCCGGCGATGATGCCCATCGTCTTCTGCGCGTCGTTGCCGCCATGGCCGAGGCTGTAGGCCGCGGCCGAGAGCAGCTGCAGGCGCCGGAACCAGTGATCGACGCGGCCGGGCGATGCGCCGTGGAAGATCCAGAGGATGGCCACCATCAGGCCGAAGCCCAGGATCATCCCGATGAGCGGTGCCAGCACGATGAAGATGAGCGTCTTGGTCCAGCCCGACAGGATGATCGCGCCCCACCCGGCCTTGGTCACGGCGGCGCCGGCATAGCCGCCGATGAGCGCGTGTGACGAGCTCGTCGGCAGGCCGTAGTACCACGTGATCAGATCCCAGATGATTGCGCCCATCAGGCCGGCGAAGATCACGGTGAAGGTGACGATCGAGATGTCGACCAGTCCGGATCCGACGGTCTTGGCGACGGCGGTCCCGAAGGTGAACGCGGCGACGAAGTTGAAGAAGGCGGCCCAGATGACGGCCTTGCCCGGAGTCAGCACGCGGGTCGACACGACGGTCGCGATCGAGTTCGCGGCATCGTGAAAGCCGTTGATGAAGTCGAAGACGAGCGCGACGAGAATCAGCCCGACGACTGCGAGGAGGTTGGTGTCCATCCCCGGCGTCAGGCGTGCTTGACGACAACGCCTTCGAGCACGTTGGCGACGTCCTCGCACCGGTCGGTCGCGGCCTCGAGGAAGTCGAGGATCTCCTTCCACTTGATGATGGCGACGGGGTTCTGCTCTTCCTCGAACAGGCGACGCACCGCATTCTGGTGCGCCCGATCGGCTTCGTTCTCGAGGCGATTGATCTCGACGGCCGGCTCGGCGACGCCGTGGCGCCGCTCGAGCGCCTTCATCGCGATTACGACCTGCGCGCAGGACGTCGCCACGAGCCGGGCGAGCTCGCGGGCGTCGGGCCGGACCTTGTCGATCTGGTAGAGCCGGACGATCGCCGCCGACGCGTCGATGGCGTCCATCACGTCATCGAGCGTGCGGGCGAGGGTATGGATGTCTTCGCGGTCGAGCGGCGTGACGAAGGTGCGGTGCAGGCGCTGGATGATCTCGTGGGTGATGAAGTCGCACTTGTGCTCGACTTCCTTGATCTCGTCGGCCTTGTCCCAGATCGGGCGATCGGGCGCGAGCATCTCTTCGAGAAGCGCTGCCCCTTTCTGCATCTGCTCGGCGAGGGCGACGAAGTCGTCAAAGAACCGCTCTTCGCGCGGAATGAGTCTGAACGCCACGGAATCTCTCCTGCCTGGATCGAGTCGACGTACCCCGAGCCGGTGAATCTTAGCAGATCCCTATCAGATTTAACGCGTTCGTCACTGAATTGTCGTACATGTGTCGAGGCGCGCCGCGACCACCCACCTCCCAACTTCCCCTTCGTCTCGTCGATCTTCTCACCGGTGCACACGATTTAACGCCGGCGAAACGCGAGCGTTGCAAGCTGATCACAGGCGCTGACTACTGTGTGGCGCGCGATGCGGACGTCCTCGCATCAGCACACGCACTTCTCAATCAGAGGGAGCACATGAGTCTGCACCGCAGGATTGCACGCTTCGTTTGGTACGGCGCCCTGGCGCTCGTGACTGCCGCGCCCGTCGCGGCCCAACAGACGGAATCGCGAATCGTCGGGAAGATCACCGACGCAAGCGGTGCCGTGCTCCCCGGGGTTACGGTCACCATCACGTCCCGTCAGACCGGAGGCGTACGATCGGCGGTAACCGACAGCAATGGGCACTATGTGGTGACGAATCTCGCGCCGGGCACCTACGAGGTGCAAGGCGCGCTCGACGGGTTCGCCCCGAACCGCGGCGAGGTCGCCGTCGGTGCCGGTGACATCAAGCCGCTCGACCTGTCGCTCGCCGTCGCGAATGTCGCCGAGGCGGTGACGGTCATGGCGGATGCCACGGTGATCGACACGACTTCGGCGAAGATCGGCGTCAACGTGTCGCCCGAGGAGCTCAAGAGCCTGCCGGTCAACGGCCGGAATTTCGCCAACCTGATGACGCTGGCGACGGGAGCGACGACCGACGGCAACGGCGGCTGGGCGAGCGTGCGCTTCAACGGCAAGTCCAACCAGCAGAACTACCTGAACTACGACGGCGTGGACGGCAGCTACGTCTGGGACGCGAGCCCTGGCTACCTCAATGCCACTGGTTCGCAGTTCCGGCTGCAGACATCGATGGAGTCGATCGCGGAGTTCCGAGTCAACTCTGGCCTGGCGCCGGCCGAGAGCGGTCTCGGCGCGGGCGGCAACATCACGGTGATCAGCAAGAGCGGCAGCAACCGGTTCAACGGATCGCTCTTCAACTACTTCCGCAACGACGCGCTCGATTCCGCCAGCAAGTACGACGACAAGAAGCAGGAGCTGGAGTTCAATCAGTTCGGCGGCTCGGTCGGCGGCCCGATTGCCACCGAACAGGACGTTCTTCTTCGGCAGCTACGAGGGCCTGAAGCAGACGATCGGCCTCTCCTTCACCGAAGCCGTGCCGAGCGCCGAAGCGATTCGCCGCATCCAGGCCGGCGAGCCGGTCGGCAGCGGCGCCGGCCAGAGCCCGGCGCGGACGCAGGCCGTGGCGCCGCTGCTGGCCGGGTTCCCGCAGGGCACGGTCGCGACTGCCAACCCGCTGCTGGCGCTCGCCACGCTCAACACGCAGGCCGAGCAGTCCGAGCACGCCTTCTCGGGTCGCGTCGATCACCGCTTCACCAACAACCAGTCGCTCTACGCGCGCGTGCTCTACAGCGACGGCGACGTCGATACGCCCGATCGCACGGTCACTCCGCGG
This sequence comes from uncultured Acidobacteriota bacterium, assembly GCA_963776315.1. GTDB lineage: Bacteria > Acidobacteriota > Vicinamibacteria > Vicinamibacterales > 2-12-FULL-66-21 > DATBJJ01. The sequence goes on along the minus strand of CAVZMJ010000007.1, from coordinate 496,807 downwards.
CGCGTCCACGCCACGCAGCAGCCGCTCAACGTGGTGTTCAACCACCAGTCGCTCTTCGGCACGAGCGTGATCAACGAGCTGCGAGTGGGATACAACCGGCCGAGGTACGACGCCATCGCGTTCGGACCCGCGGGCTACGACCCGACGCAGGTGTCACTCTCCGGGACGGTGACGTCGCAGTCGATCGACGCACGCGGCACGACGGGCGTCGCGCGCAGCGGCCTGCTGGTGCGCGCGACGAGCAACGCGTCGACCAACGGGCAGTCGTACGACCCACGGTCGATTGCCCTCAGCGATTCGGTGACGATCTCGCACCGCGCGCACACGTTCAAGTTCGGCGGCGAATACCGCAACATCGCGTCGCAGTTCCAGTTCCTCGGCAGCAACGAGATCACCTACGCAGGTATCAACGAGTTCATCGACAACCGGCCGACGCAGGTGGCCGTCTCGCTCGAGTCGCCCTTCTTCACGCCGGTGCAGTACTACCTCATCGGCTTCGCCCAGGACTCGTGGCGCGTCGGAAGCAAGCTCACTCTCGAGCTCGGCCTGCGCTACGACTACTACGCCCCGGTCAAAGAGAAGGACCAGCTGGCCAAGCCCTTCTTCATCGAAGAAAACGCGTTCGGCACCGACCCCGACTACTTCTACAATCCCGACAAGAACAACTTCTCGCCGCGTCTGTCCGCGGTGTACCAGCTCGGCGACAAGACCGCCATCCGGGCCGGCTACGGGATCTTCTACGGTCCCGGACAGTTCGAGGATCGCATCCAGCCGATCGAGAACTTCATCGAGCGGCGACGCGTGCAGTCGACCGACGTCCCGGTGCTCGCCTATCCCGTGGACCCGGCGACCTACCGCAACCTCCTCTCGGTGCGCGGCTACACGCACGACCGGCCCGACGAATACAACGTCCAGTACGGCGCGAGCGTCTCGCACGAGCTGCCCGGCGCGGTCAACCTCACTGTCGGCTACACCGGCAGCAAGGGCCGCGACATGTTCCTCCGCGGCGTGGCGAACACATTCGACAACGTGACCCGCGTGCGGCCCGTCCCATCGGTCGGCCAGGTCGACTACAAGACTTCGGGCTGCCTCGATGGCCTCGTCATCAACGGGAATGCCATCAGCGGCTGCGGCGAGGCGAGCTACGACGCGCTGCAGATTGGTGTCAGCCGCCGATTCCGCTCCGGTTTCTCCGGTGGCCTGAATTATCAGTACTCGCGCAACAAGGGCACGACCCAGGGCTCGAATGAAGCGGCCACCGCGGGCAACACGTTCGACTACAACACCGAGTTCGGCCGGAACCCGACCGACATCCCGCACACGTTCAACGGCTCGCTCATTTATCAGCTGCCCTTCGAGGGCCTGTGGGCCGGCGGCTGGCGCGTCGGCGGCATCGTGAACGCTCGGAGTGGCGTGCCGATCAACGTCACCATCAACCGGCCCGACACGCTGACGCTGAACGGCGTCACCGTGACCAACGTCCCCGGCGGCAACACGCGCGGCACGCTGCGCCCGGATCTCGTGCCCGGCGTCGACCCGTATCTGAAGGACGGCGTGCGCTGGCTCAACCCGGCCGCCTTCGCGGCGCCGCTGCCCGGCACGTTCGGCAACCTGCCGCGGAACTTCCTCCGCGGCCCCGAGTTCTGGCAGGTCGACCTGATGACCAGCAAGGACTTCCGGTTCAATCAGAACCAGGGCGTGCAGATCCGGCTGGAGCTCTTCAACATCACGAATCGGCTGAACTACGAGAACCCGGCGGCAGCGCTTCCTGCCGGCACCATCGGCCAGCCGTTCACCGACGCCGTGGCCGGGACCTTCGGCTACATGCTCGGTCCGCTCAACCGGACGGTCGGGCTCGGCGCCGCACGGCAGACGCAGATCGCGATTCGGTATCTCTTCTAACTCGGAGCGGCTGAGTCACTAGAACCACGGACGGCACTCACGATGGACACGATGGCACGATGCCCACGATGGCCTGAACAGGACGTCATCGTGTCCATCGTGCCATCGTGTCCATCGTGAGAAAGCCGTTAACCCCGTCTGGAACTTCGGCTTGTAACGACCCGCGATCCCCGATTTTACGTTCTTGTAACATCAGTGTGACGCCCTCGAAATCGCCCCCGCCTATCCTTGGTTCGATATGAGCAGCCTTCTGAGAATGCGAAGCGGCCGCCTGTCGGCCTCGGCCGTGGCGCTTCTCCTTCTGGCGACGACGGCCGAGGCACAGGTGACTCCTGCCGCCGGCTACGTGCCGCCGGATGACACGCCGGCCATCCGGATCGGCGCGACGATCTTCGCCGACTACACCTACCAGACCAACCCCAAGGGGACCGACGTCGATGGCAATTCGTTCTCGCCCAGCGCATTCGACGTGAAGCGGGCGTACATCAACGTCACCGGCAACATCTCGCACCGGATCGCGTTCCGCGTCACGCCGGATATCGCGCGCGAGACGGGGACCGGCAGTTCGCTCAACGGCAGCTACACCTACCGGCTCAAGTACGCCTACGGGCAGTTCAACTTCGACGACTGGATGACGCGCGGATCGTGGGCACGCCTTGGCGTGCAGCAGACCCCGTGGGTCGACTTCATGGAAACCACGTGGCGCTATCGCTTCCAGGGCACCATCTTCGAGGATCGAGAGGGGTTCCTGTCGTCGTCGGACTTCGGCGCCACGTTTCACTACAACTTTGGCAAGAACTACGGCGACGTGCACACCGGTTTCTACAACGGCGACAACTACAACCGAGTGGACCCGAACGACCAGAAGGGCTTCATGACCCGAGCCACGCTGCGCCCGCTTCCCCAGGGCCCGCCGGCGATTCGTGGCCTGCGCATCACGGGCTTCTATGACAACGACGCCTACGTGAAGAACGCGGAGCGTACTCGCGGCATCTTTGCAGTGACCTTCGAACACCTGTATGTCAACACCTCGTTCGACTATCTGTGGGCGAGCGATCAGACGCGCGCCGCGAGCCCGAAGCTGGACTCCGAGGGCTTCTCCTTCTGGATCACCCCGAAGACGACGAAAGGCTGGGAGGGCATTCTCCGCTTCGACCACCTCGAGCGCGAGCAGACGACGGCGACGGCCAAGGGCCAGACGGATCGCACGATCGCCGGCGTCTCGTACTGGTTCCCGCACCTCGGGACCGTGTCGACGGTCCTCCTCTTCGACTACGAGCAGGTCGACTACAAGGACTACAGCCCGGTCCGCCCGGACGAGAAGCGATGGGCCCTGCACATGCTGGTGAATTTCTAAGAGAGGACATATGAAGCCCACATTCAAGATAGCCGCGGCAACGGTAGTGCTGGTGAGTGCGGTTCTGACCGCGCAGACGGTGCAGATCAATGGTGGCGGCGCGACGTTTCCGTACCCAATCTATTCAAAATGGTTTTCTGAGTACAACAAGCTGCACAAGGACGTCGAGATCAACTACCAGTCTCAGGGATCGGGTTTCGGGATCCGTCAGCTGACGGCGGGAACCGTGTTCTTCGGCGCGACGGACGGTCCCATGACACCCGAACAGCTCCAGGCGGCGCCGGGCAAGATCCTCCACTTCCCGACAGTTCTTGGCGCCGTTGTCCCCGTCTACAACATTCCAGGTGTGTCGCAGGAGCTGAAGTTCACCGGACCAGTGCTGGCCGACATCTTTCTCGGCAAGATCACGAAATGGAACGATCCGCAGCTCGCGAAGCTGAACGCCGGCGTGCCGCTTCCGAGCACTGACATCATCGTCGTGCACCGTTCGGAAGGATCGGGGACGACCTACGTGTGGGTGGACTACCTCTCCAAGATTTCGCCCGAATGGCTGAAGCGCGTCGGTATCAACACGTCGGTGAACTGGCCTGTTGGCGTGGGCGGGAAAGGCAACGAAGGTGTGTCCGGCCTTGTTTCTCAGACCCCCGGCTCCCTCGGCTACGTTGAGCTCGTCTACGCGCTCCAGAACAAGATCAGTTACGCGTCGGTTCAGAACGCTGAAGGCGAATTCGTACGCGCCTCTGACCAATCGGTTTCGCGTGCGGCAGAGGTCGCCGCGTCGAAGATGCCTGAAGACTTCCGCGTGTCGATTACCAATGCTCCCGGCAAAGGTGTCTATCCCGTGTCGTCGTTCACATGGATCCTGCTGTATGAGAATGCCAAGGACAAGAAGCAGGCAAAGATCATGGTGGACTTCATGAAATGGGCGCTCACTGACGGCCAGAAGTTCGCGCCCGAGCTCGGCTACGCCCCTCTTCCCAAGAACGTCGTCGACATGGAACTGAAGGCCCTTCAGAAGATCAAGCTGTAGACAATGGCCATCCCCCGCTTGAAAGCCCGTCCCGACGAGATTGCCTTCCGCGCCGGGACGGGCCTGTTCGCTCTGCTGCTCATCACGCTGGTCGCAGCGATCGGCTTTGAGTTGTCGCGAGAATCGATGCTGTCGCTCCGCCAGTTCGGCTGGCAGTTCTGGCAGACAGACACGTGGGATCCGGTCTCCGGGGACTTCGGCGCCAGACCCTTCATCTGGGGAACGTTGTATTCGTCGATCCTGGCGCTGCTGATTTCCACGCCCATCGCGCTTGGCATCGCCATCTTCATTTCCGAGCTCAGCCCCAACCGTCTCAAGCGTCCGCTGGTTTTCGTGACCGAGCTGCTGGCAGCGATCCCCTCGATCGTTTACGGCCTCTGGGGGGTGTTCGTGCTCGTCCCCTTCGTGCGGCAGTTCGAAGCCGCAACGCCCGACTGGATGAAGGCCATTCCCCTCTTCTCTGGACCTCCCCTCGGTGTGGGCATGCTCTCCGCGGCGCTGATCCTGGCCATCATGGTGATTCCGTTCAGCTCGTCGGTCGCGCGCGAAGTACTGAAGGCGGTTCCGCAAGCGCAACGCGAGGGCGCCTATGCGCTCGGCGCGACGCGGTGGGAGGCGATTCGGATGGCGCTCTACTACGCGCGAACCGGCATCGTGGGCGCCATCATGCTCGGATTCGGACGCGCGCTCGGTGAAACGATGGCGGTGACGATGGTCATCGGCAATACGCCGCAGATCAGTTGGTCCCTCTATGCGCCCCAGTACACGATGGCGGCTGTTATTGCCAACGAGTTCACGGAGGCCGCCAGCGATCTGTACGTGCACGCGCTCGTCGAAATCGGCCTCGTTCTGTTCATCATCACGCTCATCATCAACGTGATCTCGCGTTCCTTCATCTGGTCGATGGGCCGGCAGCGCAGGCCGCGAGCCGCGTCGGCTCCGGCGCTGAAGGTGGCCGCGTGATGCGAATGCGGTGGCGTCGAGCGCTGTCTCATCTCATCGTAGCCCTGTGCGCCGGGGCGGTGTTGATCGCTCTCGTGCCCCTGGCGCTGGTGCTCTTCTACGTGGTTACGCAAGGCATCACTTCTCTGAATTTCAACTTCTTTACGCACATGCCGGCCCCGGTCGGGGAGGCCGGCGGCGGCATGGCGAATGCGATCGTCGGATCGCTCATGGTTACGCTCATCGGTGCCGCATTCGCGATTCCGATTGGCATCGTCAGCGGCATCTACGCGTCCGAGTACGCAGGAACACGGCTGGCGTGGATGACGGGATTCGCCGCCGACACGCTCAACGGCGTGCCGTCGATCGTCATCGGCCTCTTTGTCTACACCATCGCCGTGCTGCCGTTCGGCCGGTTCTCTGCTCTGGCGGGAGGGCTGGCACTGGGCGTGATGATGATCCCGCTCATCATGCGCACGACCGAGGAGCTTTTGCGCCTCGTGCCGACGAGCCTCAAAGAAGGGGCGCTCGCTCTCGGCGCCACGCGGGCCCGTGCCGTATTCACGGTCGTGCTTCCGGCGGCGCTGCCAGGAATCCTGACCGGCATTCTGCTGGCGCTGGCCAGAATCGCCGGAGAAACGGCGCCGCTGCTCTTCACGGCGTTCAACAATCGTTTCTTCACGACTGACGTCAACCAGCCAATCGCTACGCTGACCGTGCAGGTATTCACGTATGCGATCTCGCCGTACAAGGACTGGCACCGCCAGGCCTGGGCCGGAGCCCTGGTCCTCGTGGGCATCGTCGTGATCTGCTCGCTGCTCGCACGCGTCGCCACGGCGCGACTGGAGCGCCTGCAGCAAGGCAGCTGAGCTGGAGCCGCACGTGCACAGACTGCGACGACGACGCGAGAAGATCTCGTAACTCACACTTAACCGAGGCGTCACGGCCCGGACACGTTCGCGCCATATGCTCCGCTGGGGGTTCAAGACATGGAGCCGGCAGTTGATGACAGAGACAAGGCGCAGGCACGAGCGAGGACCGCGGGGCCGGCGCCGATGAACCGATCGCCGCGTGTGCTGGTGGTCGAGGACGAGCAGGATATCGCCAACCTCATCAAGCACGCGCTCGAGCGATCTGGCGACGGTCAGGTCGAAATCGTGAACAGTGGAGATGCGGCGCTTCGGGCTGTGACCGAACAGACGCCCGATCTGGTGATTCTGGATCTCAATCTTCCGGTGCTGAGCGGCACCGAAGTCTGTCGCATCCTGCGCGGGCGTCCAGCGACCGCCAACGTGCCGATCATCATGCTGACGGCGCGAACTGCAGAGGCCGACCGCGTCACGGGCCTCGACCTCGGTGCAGACGACTACGTCACCAAGCCGTTCAGCCTGCGCGAGCTGGCGGCTCGCGTGCGGGCCGTGCTGCGCCGGCGGCAGCAGGGATCGGCCATCGGCGCCAACGTCTATACGGGCGCCCACCTGACGGCCGATTTCGATGCGGTCGCGATCTCGGTCGACGGCTCAGCCGTGCGGCTGACACGCCGCGAGTTCGAACTGCTCAAGTTTCTCGTCGAGAACCGCAACCGGGTGCTCTCGCGGGACCGGCTGCTCGAGCGCGTGTGGGGCTACGACCGGTTCATCGAAACGCGATCGGTCGACGTGCACGTCGGCCGCCTGCGCGCCAAGCTGGGCGCTGCAGGTGCGCAGATCGAAACCGTCGTGGGGCTTGGCTACAGATTCGTGGAATAGCGCTGACGGAAGGCGACGCGCGCTCAGCTCGGCTGACTGACCAGCCAGCCGTTGCCTTCCAGCTCGGATACTTCAAGAGACATCATCAGCACCGCGCGCTCGACCCGGTGCCAGTCGGTGTAGTGCACCCGCCGCACCACTTCACTGTCCTGCTCGACACGGACTTCCCAGCCTTCGCTGGCTGCCTGCGAAATCGTGAACCGCTTGGTGTGCCCTGCCTGCCTGAGTTCCTTTGCGAACATGTTTTTTCTCCCTGCCACTCCGCTTGCGAACCGCTGTTAAGAAGGCCGCCTTCTTTGTACTCCGTTAGACGGTGGACGGCATGTAAATTCCGTGTAAACAGATTTTGGGCGTTTGCACTCCCTGTCCTGTCAACAACTTAGCGCAGCTCACCGACCGTCGGCAGCCGGGCAATATGACGAATGTCGTAGGATCGGAAGCCATGAAAATGACCGTGACGTCGGCTGTGGTGCTAGCTCTTCTGCAGGCCTGCAACCGGGGTCGAAGCCGCAGGCCAATAATCCGACCGAGGCCGTCAGCGTCTCGACCGCCAACGGCGATCACGTCGTGCTCGACGTCCAGGTCGACGACCGTGCGGCGCGCGACGTCGCCGCGGTAGGCGCGCTCGTGGTGAAAGTCGATGGTGAGGAAAAGCAGGCCATCCTGATGACACCCGGCACGGGCCGGACGACGTATGACGCGCTCATCGGACCGCTCACGGCCGGCGTGCACCGGATCACGCTGGAACGATCGACCCTCTGGCCGTGGCCGGATGGCCTCAGGGTGGCCAGCGTGCCGCCACGCGTCGTGACGGCGGGTTCCCCCGACAGCGTGCTCCTCGCGTACACGCCGACGTTGGGCATTCGAGCCGACACCATCGGTACGGCGAGCGACACACCGCTCGTGCTCTACGTCGAGGACGACCGGCGCGAGGGTCGCGGGTGGATCCGCTACAGCGTCATCATCAGCCACGAGGACGGCGGGACGCCGGCGCCCGCCCTGATGGCGCGCTGGGGGCGCACGACCGACATCGAGCTCATCTACGAAGTCGAGATGGACGGCACGCGTCTCGTGCAGGACAGGTTTCAGGGACCTGACCACGATGTCCGCGCTTTTGCCGGTCCACGCGAGGGGCAGCATCCCGCCCTTCTCATCGCGACGCTGAACAACATGTTCATCGATCGCGGGAAGAGCCTGGCGAGCGTGCGGCCGGTACCGCGGACGGTGAACCTCAATCGCCGTACGCGTGAATCGGTGATGGACGACAACCCGTGGATCTACCCGCTCATGGCGCGAGAGCTCGTTGCGGAGAAGCGCATCGGCACGCAGATCGAAGATCCACGCGAGTTCCTGTACGTCGAAGCCGCGCTCGAGCTCGAAAACGCGGCGGCGAGCGTCAAGGTCGGCTCCGACACCGATGGCTGGAAGGACTCGACGCGAGGCCGCGCGGATCTCGCGGTCAACCGCAACGGCTGGGTGCGAATCGCCGTCCACGCGCCGTCCCGCGCGGAGTCGCTGAAGTGGGAATGCCGGGCCCTGCCGAGCGCACCGGCCGGTTCCGTGCCTCAGTGCGGGATCGAGTGGGGACGAGTCTTCCGCCTGGGCAGGGACTATCTGCCGGGCGAGAACGTGATCTCGCCAGGCAAGGTCCAGTTGGGCGTGGGGCTCAGCGATGCCGTGCCCCTAAGGGACCGGTAGGGTCACGGTCGCTCAGTCGCCTCCGCCACCGCCGTCTCCGCCGCCCCCATCGCCCCCGCCGCCGTCGCAGCCGGCGTCGCCAGCGTCGGAGCTGTCGCAGCTGTCACCACTGTCGACACTCTCGCTGCTCGCGGCGAACCAACTCGAGTCTCCGCCTGCATAGGCGTCGCCGTATGGCCGTCGCTCTCGATCGCGGCGCCTCCCGGCGACCACACCAAGCAGCACGACTCCCGCAACCAGCATCATGCAGAGCATTGCGATTGCCATGGTCACATTGTCGCGCTCGTGTGTTTCCGCTCCGTAAACCGTCCGGAACGTTCAGGAATTGGCGCACGGTCGCGAGCAGGGCGTGGATACCTCTGGCCGATGTGACGACCGTGTAAAGACCTGTGAGCGATAGGCTTTGCCCGCTGTCGTACCGCCTCGCAATGGTACGCTGCCATCTCGCGCTCGTGCGCGCACTGAAAGGGGAGTACGAAGTCATGGTGGCGGGAGCTTCTCGTCAATCGGTCGAGGATCTGCGTGACGAGGTCCTGCGTCTGCTGGACCGTCATCGCGTCCTGACCTCGCTCGCCAGCCGACAGCAAACACCGCGGCACGACCTGCTCGAGCAGATGCAGCGTCGACAGAATCTGGTCGAACTGCAGCGTCGTCTGAGGCAACAGCATCCCGCGGACATTGCGGTCATCCTCGATTCGCTGCCTGGCGAGGACCGCATGCTGGTCTTTCGGCAGCTCGAACCGGAACAGGCAGGAGCCGCGCTCGTCGAAGCGAGCGAAGCGGTTCGCGCGTCATTGATGCAGGAGCTCACCCGGGGCGAGCTCGTGAAAGCGCTTCGCACGCTCGACGCCGACGACCTCGCGTTCCTGTCCGGCGAAGCGCCAGAGGATGTCATCGAGGAGGTCTCGCAATCGCTGGCCGCCCAGGACCGCTCGTGGCTGACCGACGCGCGCCACTACGACGAGAGCTCGGTCGGTCGCCTCATGACCCAGGACGTCGTGACGGTGCGCGAGACGCAGACGGTCGCCGACGTACTCGACGAGCTGCGCACGCGGCGCGAGATCCCCGATCAGACTGACCGCCTGTTTGCCGTCGACAGCCGCCAGATCGTTCGCGGCGCCATCCCGCTGCACATGCTCGTGCGCAGCGATCTGGCGACGACCATGAAGGACATGATGGTCGTCGACCTGGCGAGCTTCACGCCGGGCACTCTGGCGGCGCAGGCCGCGAAGGCGTTCGAGAAATACGATCTCGTGTCGGCGCCGGTCGTCGACGATCGAGGGAAGCTCATCGGCCGGATCACGATCGACCGCGTCATGGACTACCTGCGAGAGTCCTCTGAACAGATGGCGTTGACACGAGCGGGCCTGCGGGGCGCCGAGGACCTGTTTGCGAATGTTCGCCAGTCCGTCCATAACCGATGGCCCTGGCTGGCCCTCAATCTGGTCACGGCGTTTCTCGCCTCCCGGGTGATCTCGCAGTTCGAGGACACCATCACGAGCGTCGTCGCGCTCGCGGCGCTGATGCCGATCGTCGCGAGCATCGGCGGGAATACCGGCAATCAGACCGTCGCGCTGGTCATCCGCGCGCTCGCGCTGGATCAGTTGCGCGAGCAGCACGGACAGCTCATCCGCAAGGAACTGACGGTCAGCCTGGTCAACGGCCTGACGTGGGGGGCTGTGACGGGGCTTCTCGCTATCGGCCTGTACCGCAACGCGGCTTTGGGGGCGGTCATGATGACGGCTGTGGTCCTGAACCTCATCGTGGCGGCCGTCACCGGCATCGCCGTGCCTTTGCTTCTGCACCGTGCGCGCCGGGACCCGGCCCAGGGAGCGAGCGTCGTGCTGACGTTTGTCACCGACAGCATGGGCTTCTTCCTGTTCCTCGGCCTCGCGCACCTGTTTCTGCTGTAGCGGCGGTCAGGCCTCCGGCCGGGCCGTCACACAGTTGTTACGCGCACTTCATCCTGTGATCGCGCGCGGCGCTTACCATCGTGCCTGCGATCAGGTGCTACCCTTTTGAGGTGTGTCATGGCTCAATCCCGTTCGTCCGCCGTGTCCCGCGAGCAAGGCCTGCGCGACATAGGGACGTTGTGGTCGTTGACGCGCGGAGAGTCCTCGGCCCGCTGCGTGCTGATGGCCTTGCCCGTCGGTCTGGAGCTTCGCGTTCTGATGGACGGCTCGATCCTTCGGGCCGAACGGTGCGGGAGGCATGACCAGGCCTTTGCGCTCGCCGAACGCTGGCGCGATCGCATGATGGATCGTGGATGGACGCGGCTGCGGGCGTGACGCTGGCACGCAGTCGGGAATGAACCGTGAACTGCTCAAGCGATGGGGGAAGACATGGCCGAACGTGATCTGGAGCTCGAGATCGTCGAGCTCCTGGACGAACGCTTCCGGCTCCGGGAAGATCCCAGCCGAGTCGCCGAGCTCGAGGTCACCCACGCGAGACTGCGCCAGCGGTTGCGGGGAGCCGATCGGCCGGAGCCGACACCGGCTCCGCCGCGCGACAGGCAAGACCGTTAGCCTATCGCGAGGTTTCCCGTCCTCGTCGAGCCAATCTCGTTCAGCTGACGCTGCAGCGCCATGCGATCGAGCATCTCCAGCCGCAGGCTGGTGAAGATCTTGATCCGGGCGTCGAGTTCGCGAAATGCCTTCGTGAAGGCGCGCGCCTTGTCCTCGTCCGACCCGCTGGCCGCGGCGGGATCTTCGATGCCCCAGTGCGCCGTCATCGGCTGCCCCGGCCACGCCGGACACACCTCGGCCGCGGCGTTGTCGCACACGGTGAACACAAATTGCATCGGCGGCGCGTCGGCACTCGAGAACTCGTTCCAGCTCTTGCTGCGCAGGTGATCCGTCGGCAGGCGATTTCGCTCGAGCGTCGAGATGGCCAGCGGGTGCACCTCGCCTTTCGGGAAACTGCCGGCGCTGAACGCGTGAAAGCGCCCCTTGCCCCAGTAGTTGAGGAGCGCCTCCGCCATGATGCTGCGGGCCGAGTTGCCGGTGCAGAGAAACAGCACGTTGTAGGCAGACATGTCGGTTACTCCAATCGCGCGACGGGTAATCTCGGAACAAGCCAGTGGAATAGCACCGCCGCTCCCGCGCCGCCAGCGAGTTGAGCGGCGATGAACGGCGGCACATCCTGCGGCCGGATGCCCGTGAACGTGTCGGTGGCCGCGCGGGCGATCGTCACCGCCGGGTTCGCGAACGATGTCGACACCGTGAACCAGTAGGCGCCAACGATGTAGGCGCCGACGGCGAACGGCACCGCCTGCGGGCGCCGGCGCGCACATCCACAGATCGTCCCGACCAGCCCGAAGGTGGCGATGACTTCGCTGCACACCTGCGGAAGTCCAGCGCGCGCGTGACGCGACCACTGGATGGAGGGTTCGCCAAACATGAGGTTGGCGGCCACCACACCTGCCGCGGCGCCGACGCATTGCGCGACGACGTACAACAGCGCGGTTGACGCTCGGAGCTCGCCCCACCACGTGCTCGCCATCGAGACGACCGGATTGAAGTGCGCGCCCGACACTGCGCCGCACGTCAGGATGAGCGCGACGAGCATCGCGCCGGTGGCCAGAGAATTCGCGAGCAGCGCCAGGCCGGCGTTGCCGCCCGAGAGCCGGTCGGCCATGATGCCCGAGCCGACCACGGCAGCGACCAGAAACGCCGTCCCGATGCCTTCCGCGACGGCCCTCGCACCGGGCGGCGGCAACGCGCCGAACGAATCGCGCGCGGCGACGTATGCGCCTTCACGCATATGACGACTTTAGGCCGGGCGTGGTATATTTGTCAACGCGAATACATGAAGAAACCCCTCGACGCGATGGCCGCGCTCTTTCAGGCGCTCGGGGACCCGACGCGACTTCGCATCCTCGGCCTCCTCCTGACCGGGGAGGTGTGCGTGTGTCATATCCACGAGAGCCTGCGCATCCCCCAGCCGAAAGCGTCGCGGCACCTGGCGTATCTGCGCCGCGCGGGCCTGGTCGACACGCGTCGTGACGGCCTGTGGGTCTACTACCGCCTTGCCGCGTCTGCTGATCGGGTCGATACGGCGCTCAGGCAAGCCGTCGCCCACGCGCTCGGCGACCTCGAGACCGTCCGCCGGGACACCAGCCGCCTGCAGAAGAAGACCGGAGGCGGCCTTCCGATTCCGCAAGCCTGTGCTCCACCGGTCGTGGACCGGCCGACGCGCCGGCGCAGGGGCCTGCCCCCGATCGACTACAGCGAACGTTCGAAGATCCATCCGACCGTAGCTCCCGCCGCCACGAGCCACGTTGGATTGATCGAATAGCGAGCCAGCAGCACGAGGCTGAGGCTCGCCAGCGCGACAGGCAGCGGCGCTCGGAGTGTGGCGGACCCAAGCTGCAGGGTGACAGCCGCCATCATCGCCAGCGACGCGACGTTCACGCCGTCGAGCACCGCCCCCGCGACCCTCGAGCGCCGAAGAGCCGGCACCAGCGGTCCACTCAGCGCCACGAGCACGAACGCCGGAAGGAAGATGCCCACCGTGGCGACGGTCGCGCCCGCGACGCCGCCGAGGAGATAGCCGACAAACGTCGCGGTCGTGAAGAGCGGACCCGGCGTGACTTGTCCGACGGCCACCGCGTCCAGCAGTTGCCGCTCGGTGATCCAGCCAAGGCGCTGGACGAGGTCGGCCCGCAAGAACGCCACGAGCACATATCCGCTGCCGAAGAGCACCGAGCCAATCCGCGCGAAGGCCAGAAAGAGGGCCCACAGCGAGAACGCTGCCGGACCCACGCTGCTTGCGACCGCCGCGGCCACTCCCGACGACCACCCACAGCCCCCTGCAACGCCGGCCAAAACGGCCAGGCGGCGGCGCGACGGAGCCGCGGCTGACACGGCGCTCACAACGCCGGCGATCAGCAGCACGACGAGCTCATGCACACCGCTCAGAAGCGCGATGAGAGCGGCCAGTCCCAGCACGGCAAGACCCGCTGACTTCATCGCGGTTCGACCCAGGTGCCAGAGCGCTGAAAGAATGATGGCGATGACCACCGGCGTGATGCCCTGGAACAGGCCCGCCACCTGAGGCAACGTCCCGTAACGCACGTAGGCCCACGCGATGGCACCGACGATCAGCTGCGGACGGGAGAATGAAGCTGCCGCCGGCCACGAGCAGACCAGGCCAACCGTGCCGCGCCATCCCGATGTGAATCGCCAGCTCGGTCGAGTTCGGGCCGGGAATGAGGTTCGTCGCACCGACGTAGTCGAGGAACTGTTCGCGCGTGAGCCATCGCCGGCGTCGCACGACCTCGTCCTCCATCACCGCGATGTGAGCCGCGGGGCCACCGAAGGTGGTCGTTCCCAGGCGGAGGAACAGCAGGCCAGTTTCGACAAGCGACGGCGCGCCGGACTCCATCGTCAGGACTCGCTCCAGGCGCCGTTGCGGAACAGCGTCAACGCGACGTCGACGTTGCTGCGCAGCGCTCGTTTGATCGCAGGCCAGGTCTTCTCACACTTGAGGAGCGTCTTCCACGAGTGCAGGTGTTTCGGCTTGTGAAAGTCGCTGTTGGCCACATAAGGATAGTGCTTGAGGCTCGTGACCGAGAACAAGTCGTCTCGATTGGCCGCTTCCCACACGGACCCCGCTCGAAGTGCCGCTCGATGCGCTCCAGCCAGGTCAGCGGCGTCCGGCAGTCCGCGTCGACATAGACGAGCAGGTTGCCGCGCGCCTCGGCCCGTCCTGCTTCGCGCGCGACCACGAGGCCCTTGCGCGGCTCGTCGACCACGCGCACGTTCGGTATCTGGCGCGCCAGGGCGCCCGTCTCATCGGTGCTCGCATTGTTGATGACCAGCAGTTCGTCGGGTGGCCGGGTCTGCGCCAGGATCGAATGGAGGCAGGCCGGGAGGCTCCGCTCCTCGTTGTGCGCGCAGACGATGACCGTGATGCCCAGCTTCATCGCCCGGTTCGCACGGCGCGGACGTGCGTCTGGACCGGTCGGGGGGCGGGCGGCACACCGACCGCGCCGGGCTGGCTCGCCGCGCGATAGATCGAGTACACGCGGTCGAGCGACGCGGGCCACGAGCGGGACTGCGCAAAGCGGCGCGCGGCCTCCCCCATGACACGGCGCCGCGCGGTGTCGATCAGCAGTTCGGAGGCTCGCGCACACATGCCGAGCACGTCATCGGCGTGACACTCCACGCCCGTGAGGCCGTGCCGCATGTTGTCGCGGGCATTGCCGCCGCTCGCGGCTAGCACTGGCAGACCGGACGCCTGCGCCTCGAGCAGCACGAGTCCGGCGGTGCTGGCGTCGCGCGGCCAGAGGAGGAGATCGGCCGAAGCCATGACCGTTGCCATGTCGCGTTGCGTCAAGCGGCCCGCGAACACCGCGTCCGGACATGCCTCTTGCAGGCGGGGACGCGCCGGACCCTCGCCGACGACGATGAACCGGTGGGAGATGCCCTGCCGGTGAAGGAGCGAACCGAGCGGTTCGATGAGCCCGACGCCGCTGCCGTGCATCAACGGCGCGACACAGAGAATCGCGGGCCGCCGATCCGACACGTGCCATTCGTTGCGCAGCCGCTGAGAGCGCCGCGCGGGCGAGAACGCGTGTGCATCGACAGCCGCCGGCCAGACGACCAAGCGATCGGCGTTCCAGCCGACAGCGGTCAGATGGTGGATCGAGTCGGCGGACGGGACCAGCACTTTCGCGCACGTGGCGTAGATCCATCTGAGGTAGTGCGGCCAGAGCGGGACGAGATGCCGCCGGCGGTTCGTGCCGGCGCGTCCGTCTGGCGCCGCGGATGTCACGACGGGAGGGTGAAGGCTGCCGACGAGCGGCAGTCCAGTGCGGTGAGCAAGATACTTCGCCGTCAGGCCCGCGGGGCCAGGAGTGCTGATATGAATCGCGCCGACGTCGTCCGCCGCCAGCCGCCGCTCGAGCTCGCGGATACGCGGAAAGTGAAGCGGCCAGCCACCGACCGCGAGCGGCAGAGCCGGCGACCGTAGCGCGAGGTGCTCCGGCTCGTCGACGTCGAGGTCCGAGAGCGCGTAGATCCGCGGGCGCACGTCGGGCGGTGCATGCCGCAGGAGCGCCCCGAGCGCGGTCGTCAGACTGCTTGCGTGATCGAAGTCGGCGTCGCTGAAGACAGCTACGCGCATGCCGCGACCTCCTCATATCGAACGAGCGTTCGCGCAGGCTCTGGGCGAGACCGCGCGCGAGGTCGCCTGCTGGGGAGGACGACAGGGGCGGGATGGCCGACGATCCGGTGCGTCGCCCGGTGGGCGGCGAGGGCGTTCGGCACCTGCAGCGTGAGACTATCTGCTCACGGTCAGGCGCCCCCTCAGGGCCGACCACCGGCCGACGGCCGGTACAACCACGTTCCCATACGCGTGTAACGTTCCGACAACAGCGGCGTTTCCGCCTTGCAAGATAAGATGATCACGATGAATGACGTGCTGACTCTGATTCTCGGCGGCGGGCGCGGGACGCGTCTGTTCCCCCTGACGCACATGCGCTCGAAGCCCGCCGTGCCCCTCGCGGGCAAGTACCGGTTGATCGATATTCCGATCAGCAACTGCCTGCACGCCGGCCTGCAGCGGATTTTCGTCCTGACCCAGTTCAACTCGGCGTCGCTCAACCGCCACATCGCGCAGACCTATCGCCTCGACATGTTCTCGGAGGGCTTCGTCGAAGTGCTCGCCGCGGAGCAGACGCCGGACAGCTCGGCGTGGTTTCAGGGCACCGCCGACGCCGTGCGGCAGGCCGCGCGCCACTTCAAGGGCTTCGACGCCGAGTACTTCCTGATCCTCGCCGGCGACCATCTCTATCGCATGGACTTCAACGAGCTCCTCGAGTCGCACATCGAGGGGAACGCGGACATCACGATCGCCGCGCAACCCGTATCCGCCGAAGACGCGACCGGGATGGGCATCCTCAAGTTCGACGATCTGGGCCAGATCACCGGTTTCGAAGAGAAGCCCAACCCCGCACGCCTCGCCGAGATCGGCACCAGCATTCCCCGGGGTTCGGTCGCCGGCGGGACCACGCCGGAGAAGCCATTCGTCGCGTCGATGGGCATCTACGTGTTCAACCGCGAGGTCCTGCTCGAGATGCTCGACGCGCCAGGCGTCGACTTCGGCAAGGAGATCATCCCGAAGGCGATCTCGACGCATGCCGTCAGCCCCTACGTGTTCCGCGGCTACTGGGCCGACGTCGGCACGATCGACTCGTTCTACGAGGCCAACATCCAGCTGACCAGGCGCGGCGCCCCGTTCAATTTCTTTCACCCGCGCTGGCCGATCTATACGCACCCGCGCTTTCTGCCGGCGACCCGGGCGTTCGACAGCCGGCTCGAATCCACCATCGTCGCCGAGGGCTGCTATCTCGATCGGTGCACCGTCTCGAGCTCGGTCGTCGGCATCCGGACGAAGATCAGCCCGGGGGCGAGCATCACGCGTTCGGTCCTGCTCGGCGCGGACTACTACGAGGAAGACACGGCGGCCAACGCGATCCCGCTCGGGATCGGCCACGACGTCGTGCTCGATCGCGTGATTGTCGACAAGAACGCGCGCATCGGCGACGGCGTCCGGCTCGTGAACGAGTCCGGCGTCCAGCACGCCGACGGCGACAGCTACTACATCCGCAACGGCATCATCATCGTTCCCAAGAGCGCGCGCGTCGCGGCCGGCGTTGTCGTCTGAGGGAGCAACGCCTGGACGTCCACGGTAGAGCATCAAATCCCATCGATCTCCGTCAGGAACTGCCCGCGCTACCCGTGCTGCTGATGGAACAAGGCGAACGTTTTCAGTGACGCCAACCACGCTGCCAGCACGATCGCGTGACGGAGATAGTTGAGCGTCGACCAACGGCTCGCGACCGCGACCGACTCGGGCGAGTCTGGCGCTCCCAACAGCCCGACCATGGTCGGAATGAAGTGACGAGAACGTGAATAGGCGGTCCGCCAATGCGGCAAGCGCGGCGGCAAGCCACCACCCTCGAACGGTCCCGGCAGCTCGCCAGGCGGCGAACAGATTGGCCAGGGTGAGCAGCGTGAGCGGCAGGGTCGAGACGAACGCCCAGAATCGTCGGCCGGTGTCATCCTGACGCGCGGCTTCAGCTCTCCAATGGGCGCCAGCTGCCGGAGAGGAACTGAGCCACCTGGAGACGACGATTCGGTGTTCATACACACCGGCACCGAACGCGATGCCGAGATTGATGACGAACAGCCACAGCACGATCGTCGATGTCGTCACTGACACGGCTCCTCCTCTGCTCACAGTCGAGCATTGCCGTCGGCCATGCTGCGGAGGCTATCACGGGCCGCGGCTGGGACTCGGGAGTGCACTCGCGATCTGTTTCCGCCGCGGACTAGGCCCGGCCGAGCGGCCGACGTCCCCCGTCCTGGACACTCACGTCAAATAGGTGTATATACACCTATATGAAGGGCCGACCGGACAAGCTGAGCAAGTGTGCCGCCTGCGCGTGCTTTGCGGTACGCCGCGCGGCTCGCGTCGTCACACAGCATTACGACCGATCGCTCCGACCCTCGGGACTGCGCGCGACGCAGTTCACGCTGCTCACCATGCTGACGCTCGGCGGACCGCTGCCCCTCAGCCGCGCGGCGGACCGGCTCGGGATGGAGCGCACGACGCTGACACGCAATCTCAGGCCCTTGCTCGCACAAGGTTTGGTCATGGTTGGTCATGGCACCGATCGCCGAGTTCGAACGATCACCATCACGCCAAAGGGGTATCGCGCGGCGGTCGCAGCACTTCCACACTGGCGCAGGGCTCAACGCGCAGTCGCAAGGCATCTGACCGCCAACGTCTTCGCGTCGCTGGACGACGTCATCCATAGCCTGCCGGCCGGTCGGACGGGGGTCGGGGGGCCACACAGATTGCGGCGAAAGGAGATGGGACAATGATCGACATCATCGGTGCTATTTCGCTCACGGCGCTGTTCGGCCTCTGTGCCGCGCTCTTGATCACCGCAATCCCTGTCGACGCGGCTGCGCGTTCGAGGGTCGCGGCAATCGCGATCGCCTGGTTTGCGGGCGTCGGCTCTCTCGGCGCGCTTGGGACCTTCTCGGCAGATGGCTTCGGAACAGTTGCCATAGGCATGGCGGTTCTCGACACCCATCGTCCTGTTGCTGTTCTCGGCGGTACGCTCATCGACAGTGCGGAAAGTGGTTCTCAACGTCCCGCTCGCCGTGCTGGTCGCTATCCACGCGGGACGCGTGCTTGGCGTCTTCTTCCTGTTGCTCCTCGAGGCGGGACGATTGCCTCCCACCTTTGCATTGGCGGCAGGGTGGGGCGACATCGGCGTGGCGCTTGCTGCCTTACCGCTCGCCTGGGCGATTCAGCGCCAGGTCACAGGTTGGCGAACGATGACATTCGCCTGGAATCTGTTCGGGTTTGCGGACCTGGTGACAGCGGTCACACTCGGCGTTGGATCAGCGCCGAATTCCCCCGTCAGGTTTATCTTCGAAAGTCCCAACTCGAACGCCGTGGCATCCCTGCCGTGGGTGATGATTCCGGCGGTCCTCGTACCTGTCTATCTGCTGACCCACCTTGCCATCTTCGCGCAACTTGCGCGGGCTATTGCAGAGAAGCGTCACAGGCGGCAGGGCGGAGGCCTTGCGTGGGAGAGTTCTGCGCGCTGAGAGACCTGGCGCTTCACACGCTCGCTCGATGTCGGCAGACCAGGGGTCATGGCCTTCGAGCCGCACTCTCTTGCACGAGCTTCAGCGCTCCCGAGCGCGGCCGGACGTGGCCTGAGGTTCAACGCCTGCTCAGGTCCACGCCCGTCCGTTGGAATCAGCTTCCGATCGGTTTCTGCGGTGGTCCTTGCCGCGGCGTTCTCTCTTGATAATGTCGTCCTCCGCAAAACGCGGTAGCGCGTGTGCGGATCCAGACTACTCGTCGACATCACATCGACACGACGTCCGGAACACTTCTGCGAAACGAGGCCGATTCGGGCACGGTCTGCGATGCGATCCGCTCGCGGAGATGTCGACCAGATATCGTCGTCACGCCCTGACGTAACCCATAATCGCTTTTCGCAGATAGCCCTCGCTGACCAGGGCGGCGAGGGCGTCGTCGCACGCCGGCGCGTCGAGACCCCACAACTTCTGCGCTTGCGCCCGCGTCACGCAGAGGCCGGGCATTTCTTCGAATTCGTTCTTGATTCTGAACCGCAGGTTGAGACGGTCCGCGTCAGGCCCGGCCGGCAAGGGAAGGGGAGATGAGGAATCGGGCGGTTGGCGATTGCGCATGGACGAGCTCCGCTGAGTCGGTGATCCTAGCTTCGCCGTCGAACGAGACGGCCTTCCTGAAGACATGCTGCCCGACGCCGGTGACCCTCGTGCAACGGAGTCGCCACGCCTTGGTAACAGAAAGCACGGCGCGGCCCTGGAGTGCCCTCTTGCGTCGTCGACATGGTCCCATCCATGAGTGTCTGGTCGACGCTCAGGGGGCAGGAGGGCGGTAACTCTTCGCAGCCACATCCGGGAAGTCGGTGAACACACCGTCCACACCGAGCTGTCGAAACTGCTCGAACTCCGCTTCGGGATGCCCCTGGTAGCCGGCCGGCAGGAACTCCTTGTCCACACGGATCGTCCAGATGTGCACCACCAGGCCCGCCGCGTGCGCACGGGTCACCAGGTCGGTAGGGGTCCCGAGCGACCCGTCCGGATTGACCGGCACGACCAGGCGCTTCTCCGGCCCGATGCCATACGCATACTCGGCGATCTTCTTCAATCCGTCGCCCTCGACCATCGCCGCGCCGCTCGTCAGCTGGATCAGTCGCACCTCGGTCTTCCTGCGCAGTTCCCGCAGGTTGGACTGCTCGAACGACTGGATGAATACCGGCGCGTCGCGACGGTTCCAGCCGTGCGTCTGCAACGAGGCGACGAGCGGCTCCTCGAGCGACAGATGGATGCCCCGGAAGTAGGTCGGGTGCTTCGTCTCAGGATAGACGCCGACGGGCCGGCCACGCGCGGCGCCGAGCGCCTGGGCAAGCTCGATGACCTCGTCGAACGTCGGGATCTGAAACTGCCCGTCGTAGGCGTGCGATCGAAACGCCAGCCGCTCCCGTGCGCGGAGCGTCTTGACTTCCGCGAGCGTGAAGTCTTCGCTGAACCAACCGGTGATCGACTGCCCATCGACCGACACGGTCCGCTTGCGATCGGGAAACCGATCGGCGACGTCCGTCGTGCCGCCAATTTCGTTCTCGTGCCGCGCAATCAGCACGCCGTCCTTCGTTGAGACAAGATCGGGCTCGATGAAATCGGCGCCCATGTCCACGGCCAGCCGATACGCCTCGAGCGTGTGCTCGGGGCGATGGCCGCTCGCGCCGCGGTGGGCGATGATGAGCGGCCGCGGCGGAGCCGCGACTGTCGCGGCCACCGCGAGCGCGAGCACCGTCACAACGCGGGCTACCACAGGAGCTTGAATCCCAGTTGAAGCTGGCGCGGATCGTAGGTCGAGGTAATCGTGCCGAAGGCGGCGGCGCTGCGGTTGCCGTTCGGCGCGCGGAAATTCGTCCGGTTCAGCAGGTTGAACGCCTCGAAACGAAACTCGAACTGCGCGGGCCCGCCGAGGTCGAACCGCTTCGAGGCCGACAGGTCGAACTGCCAGAAGAGCGGCCCCCGCACGGAATTCCGCGACGCGTTTCCGAACGGCTGGCTGGGATCGGTCGGCGCGACCACACAGGCCCTGTTGAACCAGTTCGTGATCGTCTGCTCCGCACCGGATGCCATCGGGTCGCAGATCACGTTCGGACGGTAGTTGTTCGCGCCGCGGAAGTCCTGCGCGATGCCGGACACGACGAAGGTCGCGCCGGGCGTATAGGTGAAGGTCACCGGTTCGCCGGCGTACACCCAGTTGATGCCCGCGACCTGCCAGCCGCCGATGAGCGCCTCCATCAGTGGTGATGCGCCAGATCCCCAGCGGCGTCCCGCCCCGAACGGCAACGACCACACGAAGCTCGTCGTGCTGTTGTACGGCTGGTGATAGTTCGACAAGCCGAAGTCCGCGTCCAGGTTGCGGAAGTCCTGCGGTGCCGGAAAGTTGCCGTTCGAATTCTCCAGCGACTGGGCGCCGTTGTCTTTCGCCTCCGAGAGCGTCAGCGAGCTGAGCACGGTGAGCGCGCGGCTCATGCGCCACTCGAACTTCGTCTGCAGCGCCTTGTAGCGCGACTTGCCGCCGTTGAAGGGATACGTGATATCGGAATAGCTCGCGTTGGGGCGCCGGTCCTGCAGCTGGACGGTTCCGGCGGCATTGTTCGGGAACGCCTGGTTGTAGTTGGCGAACAGCAGGAGATCCTCAGCCCGATTTGCGACGTACGCCACGTCGAGCAGCATGTTGTGCCGCAGCTCGTGCTGGACCGAGATATGCCAGCTCTGGACCGGACTCGAGTGGAAATCCGGGGGCATGTAGGTGATGTTCGCCGTCAGCGGATTGAACTTCGAGGGATCCGCGAGGCCGACCGGGTAACCCTGCTCGGCCGGCACGAACGAGGGCGATGTTGGCACTGTCTGGTTCACGACCGCGTTGACGACCTGTGGGCCGTTGATCGGCAAGATGTCTCCGCCGCCCGCCCGGCTGAAGTGCACGTAGCTGATGCCGTATCCGCCCCGAATGACCGTGCTCGGCGTCAGGGTGTAGGCGAACCCGAGGCGGGGACCGAAGTTGTTCCTGTCGGGATTGATCAGGGCGCGGTCGTAGATCGAGCCGTCCCTCGCCAGGATCATCGAGTTCGTCGCCGGGTCGAAGTTCGACAGCACGTTGTTCTCTTCCCAATACGGCGTCGAATACTCGTAGCGGACACCCATGTTGAGCGTCAACCGTTTCCCCGCGCGCCAGTCGTCCTGGATGTACGCGAAATGCATGTTCCGCCGGAGGTCCGCGACCAGCACGCTGCTGAGCGCGTACTGTGCCCGAAGGCCGAGCATGAAGTCGGCGAGGTTGTAGAGGTTGTTGGACGCCACGCCGGCTGGCCGTGTGAACTGCCCGTTGTAGGTGTCGCGGCCGTAGAGCGGGTTGACGTCCTGCACCTGCGTGTCGATGCGCTGGAACTCGTACCCGGTCTTGAACGAATGGGCCTTCGTCGTCCACGTGTAGTTCAACTTCGGGTTGTAGACCGTCGGATACTGCCACTGCGGGTTCGTCGCCTGCCGGCCAAGGTCGGAGTACCCCGTGATGAGCTGGGTCGGGAGGCCGCCCGCGATGCGATCGTCGGTCGGCAGACCGGGCAGGCCAAACTGGTCGAGCGCGCTGTCGGTGCCGAGCGCCGGTGGATTCTTCCCGGCTTCGGTCCACGAATACCCGAAACGCACCTCGAGGAGCGACGTCGGGCTGGAGACCCAGGTCGTGCCGAGGACGAACTGGCGGTTGCGCGCGTAGATGTGTCCGTTGCCGGCGCCGCCCGACGGCAGCGGAATGTTCGGCTGATCGTCCGTTGTCAGATTGCGAAATCCGTAGCGGCCGAACATCGACAGACTCGGGCTCGCCTGCACGTCGACTTTCCCGCCGGCCTTGTCCGAATCGGCGGAGAAGGCCTGGAGCGTGCTGTAGTTGTTCGTGTTGCCCGACACATTCGTATCAGGCAATCCAGAGAGCACCTCGCGGGCGAAGCTCGTCATCGGAATCGGCGTGCCGGCGGCGTAGACCACGCCCGTCCGCGGATCGCGCACGTCGACCGCGAGCAGGCCCTGCCGCTGCGCGGGCGTGGCGATGGTCGAGAACCCTGTGACCTTGCGCGTCTGGCGCAGGCCCTCGTAGTCGCCGAAAAAGAACGCCTTGTTCCTGACGATCGGACCGCCTACGACGCCGCCGAACTGATTGCGATCGAGCTCGGGCTTGCCCGTCGCTGGCTTGAAGAAGCCGGTGGCATTCATGCTCGTCCCGCGGAAGAACTCCCAGCCGCTGCCATGGATCGTGTTCGTCCCGCTGCGGTAGTTGACGTTGATCGTCGCTCCCGCCGCACGCCCGTACTCGGCGCTCATGTTGTTGGTCACGACCTTGAACTCGCCGATGGCGTCGGGCGACGGCTGCATGACCTGGTTCGAAAACCCCTGGTTGCTCGTGCCGTAGGCGTTGTTGTCGACGCCGTCGATCAGGAAGTTGTTGAAGGTGCTCCGCAGGCCGTTCACGTTCAAGGCGCCCTCGCGCGGCGTATTGCCCGTCGTCAGAGACGACCCGGCCAGCTTGACGCCGGTCGTGAGCAGCGCGAGCGACGAATACTCACGGGAGATGAGCGGAAGGGCGCGCGTCTGGTCGCCGGTGATGACCTGACCACGCTGGCTCGAATCTGTCTCGATGAGCGGCGACGATGCCGTCACTTCAACCTTCTCGGTGACCTGTCCCACGGGCATCTGCAGGTCCACGCGCAGTCGCGCGCCAACCTGCACCAGCACGTTCTCGACCAGCGCGAGCGCGAACCCGCTCTTCTCGGCAGTCACCACGTAGACGCCGGGCTTGACCGCGGGAAACTCGAAGCTGCCGTTCTCACCCGACGTTCGCACGACGGAGATGCCGGTGTCGACGCCGGTCAGCGTCACCTTCGCCGTCGGCACGACGGCGCCCGACGCGTCGCGCACGGTGCCAACGACGGTCGCGGAATCGAACTGCGCCAGCGCGGGCGCGGCGGAGAGGGTCACGAGCAACGCACAAGCGAGAACGAATCGCATCTGATACACCTCACGTGCAACAAGATTAGTATCTCGAGACGCTATCGACCCGATGCAACGGCCGCGACAAGCGCATGCAACAAACTCGCGACGCCGAATCGCGGATCAGTCACATGCGATCGCGGATCATAGCGCACGGACGGGACGTGGATCACGTCAATTGACACGGGACGCGGATGACGCGGATCGGACACAACAGCACGCGGATCGCGCGGTCGGACACCACGGGGCGCAGCTCACGCGGATCGAGCACAACAGAACGCGGATCGCCAGGTCGGACACAACGGGACGCGGATCGCGCGGATCACGCGGATCGGAAACAACGGGACGCGGATCGCGCCGATCTTTTTGGGCATGCACGGTGACGCGCCTCGCATAGAGTCAGAGTGACGCGTCGCGTGGTTCGCGACCCCACACGAGGAGGAGAGCATGGCCGTTCATCGTCAGCTGGATGTCCTAGAGGAGCTCATCGAAGCCTTCGAGCACTGCGGCGAGGTCACCGAGTATCTCGTGACGGTGCTGCCGCCCCGTTTGTGGCAGCAACCGGCGCCTTCTGGGCACGGGCGGACGATTGCGGCGATGGTGGCGCACATCCACGGCGTCCGAAAGACCTTCGCGAAGATGGCTGGCGCCATGGTCCCGCCCTCTCTGGATCGAAAGCGCGTCACACAGGCACAGGCGCGGCGGGCGCTCAGCCAGACAAACGCGGCGCTCGTGACGCTGTTCCGCGATTCCCTCAAGAGCGGCGAGACGCGGGTCAGGCGTCTGCCGCGCCGGTCCATCAACATGATGGCCTACCTGATCCAGCACGACGCGCACCATCGCGGCCAGATGGTGCTTCGCGCACGCGAGCTCGGCCATGCGTTCACAGGCGATGACGTCATGCGGATCTGGGGCTGGAAGCGTATCGAGTGAGTTGAGCCGCGCGAACGCGGACGTCTCCTAGCGGCTGGCTGCTGGCGCCTGGCTGCTGCTGACTCGCGGCGCGGTGCCGGAATCAGCAACCGCTAGCAGCGAGCCGCGAGCCGCAATCCGTTGCTGACTAGCGGCCTGTTGCCGGAACAAGCAACCGCCAGCAGCGAGCAGCTACCCGCCCTCCGTCACACGACTCATCCCGCACATCGGGCATCCCATCCCCCGTTCGTCACCAAACGTGTCCGATCGTTTCACGCGCGCACACTTCCAAACGAGATCGTCGATCGCCACGTCTAAGCAGCCGATTACCGAACACCGTGCCGTGCACGATTGCCCGGCACGCGACGCAGAGGAGACGCGCCATGCTCTCAGTGCTGTCTGTCGGACTCGTCGGCCTCATCGCCTTTGCGGATCCTTCCGCACCCGCACCATCGTCATCGTCATCTACATCGCTCTCGGCGTCGCCGGCGCACTACCTTCTGCTGAACGCTCCGGATCGGCGCGTGCGCACAACCGACACGCGGCTCCGTATGCTTCTTGCCGAGGGACTGAATCGCTCGCGAACGTTCGACTCGCTCGTGACCGCGCTCAATCGAACCGACGTGATCGTCTACGTCGAGTCGGTTCTGACGCTGCCGATGGGCACGATGGGGCGATTGACGATGATGCCGAGGACGGGCGATTTCCGCTACCTGCGGGTCCAGATTCGCTCCGACCTGTCGAGGCGCGAGGCGATCGCCCTCATCGGTCACGAGCTGCAGCACGCGCTCGAGATTGCCGACGCCACGGAGGTGCGTGATTCGACCGCCCTCATCCGGCTGTACGAACGCATCGGTCACGCGAGCAACGGCGAGCACGCGTACGACACGGAGGCGGCACAGGACACCGGCCGCATCGTCAGGCGAGAGCTGAACGGCTAGACGCGCACCTGTCCGGCGGGCGCGACCGGACGGCGGCCACCCAAGCGAACGTCACATCGTCTTCACAACAACGTCACATGCCGGTCACCGGTACCCGGTACACATGTGGGAGCCCCGGCATTACACTTTGTTGTGGAGGTGAGCGTGACACCATCCGGAGAAGATGTTCGGTCGGACGCGCGCCCGGCGCATCCGGCGGCTCCGCCACTCGATTCACCGTCGCTCTATCTGAACCGCGAGCTCAGCTGGCTGGCATTCAACGAACGAGTACTGGACCAGGCGCGCGATCGCCGGCATCCGATCCTCGAACGCGTCAAGTTCCTCGCCATCGTCGGGACCAACCTGGACGAGTTCTTCATGATTCGGGTTGCCGTGCTGCAGAAACAGATGCGCACGCACCGCGAGCACGTCTCGCCCGATGGGCGGACGACTGTACAGCAGCTCGCGCTGGTGCGCGCGCGAGCGCGGCAGATGCTCGACGAGCAGGCGAGGTGCTGGTCCGATTCGCTGCGCCCCGAGCTTGCGGCGCATGAGATCCGGTTCCTCGACCCGACCGAGTACTCGGACGGCGTCTCGGCCTATCTCGCCGGCTATTTCGAGCGCGAGATCGCCCCCGTGCTCACGCCGCTCGCCTTCGACCCCGGGCACCCGTTTCCGCACATCTCCAACCGCAGCAAGAACCTCGCTGTGGCAGTGAAGCACGAGGGGCGCACGAAGTTCGCGCGGATCAAGCTGCCGCCCGTGCTTCCCCGCTTCCTCCAGCTGCCAGCGGCGCTTGCCGGCGGCGGCACGGCCTTCGTGTTCATCGAAGACGTCGTCTGCGCCAACGTCGAGTCGCTCTTTCCAGGAACGACCGTCAAGAGCGCCCACGTGTTCCGCGTGATCCGCGACACCGACATGGTGATTCAGGAAGACGAGGCCGACGATCTGCTCGAGACGGTCGACCAGGGGCTGCGCCAGCTGCGGCATGGCGCGCCCTCCCTGCTGCAAGTCGACGAACGCATGCCGCGGCGCGTGCTCGACATCCTGGTCGAGAACTTCGAAATAGACGACGAGGTGCTCGTGCGCACGTCGCATCGCGTCGGATTCGGCGACTGGATGGAGCTGATGGCGCTGCACCGGCCCGAGCTCAAGGACCCGGCGTTCTCGCCGCGGATCGTGTGGGGCCGCAACGACGTCGACGAGGTCTTCGAGCTCGTCCGTCATCGCGACTTCATGCTCCACCATCCGTTCGACTCCTTCGTCTCCGTCGAAACCTTTCTGAAGGCCGCGGTCCTCGACCCGCATGTCGTCACCATCAAGCTCACCCTGTACCGCATCGGGCACGACTCGCCGCTCATCGACCTGCTGGAGGAGGCGGCAGAGGCCGGCAAGCAAGTCGCCGTGCTCGTCGAGCTCAAGGCGCGCTTCGACGAGCGCAACAACATCACGTGGGCGACAAGGCTCG
This sequence comes from uncultured Acidobacteriota bacterium, assembly GCA_963776315.1. GTDB lineage: Bacteria > Acidobacteriota > Vicinamibacteria > Vicinamibacterales > 2-12-FULL-66-21 > DATBJJ01. The sequence goes on along the minus strand of CAVZMJ010000007.1, from coordinate 469,189 downwards.
AGGCGGCGGGCGTCCATGTGGTCTACGGCCTCGTCAACCTGAAGACGCATTGCAAGCTGTGCCTCGTCGTGCGCAAGGAACCGGACGGCATCCGCCGCTACGCGCACATCGGCACCGGCAACTACAACGCGTCGACTTCACGGGTGTACACCGATCTCGCGCTCGTCACGGCGCGGCCGTCGATCGTCGATGACGTCACCAACGTCTTCAACTACCTGACCGGCTACTCCGCGCTGACCGACTATCAGGAGCTCCTCGTCGCGCCGGTCAGCCTCCGGCGCCGGTTGTATGAGCTCATCGGGCGCGAGCGCGAACACGCCGTGGCGGGCCGGCCGGCGAAAATCGTCTTCAAGATCAACAGCATCACCGACCCGGGGGTCATCCAGGAGCTGTACCGAGCGTCCCAGGCCGGCGTGCGGATCGACCTCATCGTTCGAGGCATCTGCTGCCTGCGTCCGGGCGTCGCCGGGGTGAGCGACCGCATCAGCGTACGATCGATCGTGGGACGGTTCCTCGAGCATTCGCGCGTGTACTTGTTCGAGAACGGCGGCGAGCCGCAGGCCTTCATCGGCAGCGCCGATCTGATGGAACGCAATCTGGATCGCCGGGTGGAGGTGCTGTGCCCGATCCTCGACCGCAGCCTTTTGGAGTACTTGCGAGAGACGGTGTTGGGAGCCTACCTGCAGGACGCTGACCGCGCCGCGGTACTCGGAACCGATGGCGAGTACACGCCGGCGTCAACGAACGACACCGTGGACCGGTTCAGCGCGCAGGACTTCCTCCTGGCCCGTCACACGACGGACTACGCCTAGATTTAGTCCAGATCGACAAATCATCTTCTATGCCTGACGCTCGTTCCAAGTCGCGAGCGAGCATGGGCGCCCGCCTCCGCGCCGGAGGCGCTACGGCGAGGTCTCGCCGGAGCCTTCAGCGAAGGCGGAAGCGAGCCGCGCGAACGGAAGCGCACCGGCGAAGCGGCGCGCGAGGGAGCGTGTAGGGGAGTCCGAGGGGCGAAGCCCCTCGGATAAGACTAGAGCAGCTTCCGCAACATCTTCGGCGTCACGAACCAGCTCAGCGCGCCCTTGCCCTTGGGCGGGAAGATGGCAAAGTCGATGCGGCAGATCGCGCCCTTCTTGAACGGCAGCGGGACCTTCGCGCCGATCAGGAACGCCGCGAGCTCGCCCATGTTCGGTTCGTGGCCGACGAGCGCGATGCGGCCCTTCCGCATGTGCTTGCCGAGTTCCTGGATGACGGCCCCTGGTGATCCGGCGGGCGTCAGCGCGTCGGTGTTGGCAACCGGAGGCTTCGACTTCATGGCTTCGGCGAAGACATCCGCCGTCTGGCGTGCGCGGACGAGGGGACTCGACAGAATCTGATCGAAGCCGACATCGAGCGCATCGAGCGCCTTCGCTTCTTTCTTCAGGCGTGCGATGCCGTCGCTCGTGAGCGGCCGCTTCGAATCATCCGGATACTCTTCGCCGCGCTCGGCGGCCACACCGTGTCGAATCAGGTACAACTCCAACGTGGCCATTCAGGAACTACCTCGCCCACTCGCGGCCCGTCCCACAGGACGCGCCGGTGCGCGTCTCGCGACCGGACGCGCCTTGAGCGTCATCTTCGTCATTTTCAGGGCGCGCGTCCGGCGCGCCAGATCTGGCACTACCACGGCGCGCGTCATGTCGTTGGCCTCGACGAGCCTGGGCATCGTGGCCACGTACCGGGCGTGCAGGTGCCGGCACTCGTCTTCGAGCGTCCGGCTGATGATGTCGAGGCCGCCGTCGGGCAGCGAACGGCCGGACGGCTGCGCCTGCACGGCGGCAACGTGCGACTGCAGCACCTGCAGGTCGTGCAGGCGGCCGAGCGTCTCCTGCGCGCGCTTGACGGATCGCACGGGCGCCGAGGCGGACTTCACGCCGGCGTCGAACGCCAGCTCCATCGCATAGCGCAGCTTCTTGGCCGCGATGCGCACCTGGTGCAACTGCTCGGGCGAGTACAGGTGACCGGCCGCCGTCATGGCGGCGGCGAGAGCCTTGGACCGCTTCAGCAACCGGGCGCCAAGCGCATCGCGCCACGTCTCCGAGCCTGCGTCGGCCAGGACCTCGTCCACGGAGGCCAGCCGCCGATCGAGCTTCGCGAGATTGACACGCTCCAGGCGCTTGAGCATCACCGCGCGTCGCGCGTCCCGCTCCGTGACGACGCGGCCGCGGACCGCTTCGAGCGCGGGACGCGGCAGGCGCTCGTTCGCGACCAACTCGTCGAGGATTTGGATCGTGACGTCGAGCTCCCGAACGGTACCGAGCGCCGCTGTCAACCGTCTGATTTTGCCGAGGGCCTTCCCGGACTTCGTGCCACTGACCCCCGATGTCAGCACGGGAACGGCTTCGCGCAGGCGCCGCGAGGCCACTCTGGCCTGGTGCACACCGTGGGCGTCGCCGTCGACGGCGCCCGGCAAGTGCCGCTTCAGGGCCGCGGCTCGGCGCGCGAGCAACCGGCTCGCGACAGAGGACATTCGACGGTTCATGGTAGGATGACGCTCAACTGCTGGAGAAAACGGCCGATAGAAGCCGAACTCGGACCGGCTCAGCCAGTATATAACGGCCATGTAACGGCACAAGCCCTACCCCACATTCAGCTCAGTTTTCCTGCATGCGCATCGCTGCCATCGACATCGGCACCAACTCGATCCACATGATCGTGGTTCAGGTGCGCCCCGATCTGTCGTTCGAGGTCATCGACCGGGAAAAAGACATGGTCCGGCTCGGCGCCGGCGGCCTCGACGGCCGCAGCCTGACGCCCACGGCGATCGGCGCGGCGCTCCAATCTCTCTCCAAGTTCCGCCGCATCGCGGAATCGCACAAGGTCGACGAGATCGTGGCCTGCGCCACGAGCGCCACCCGCGAAGCCGACAACGGCGGCGACTTCATCGCGCGAGGTCGACCGGCAGACCGGCATCCGCATCCGTGTGATCTCGGGCACCGAAGAAGCGCGGCTCATCCACCTCGCCGCCGGCTACGGCGTCGACATCGGCGCCACGACCGCCGTCGTCGTCGACATCGGCGGCGGCAGCGTGGAGATCACGCTCGGATCGGCCGCCAGCCTGACCGTCGGACGCAGCTTCAAGGTCGGCGTCATCCGGCTGACCGAACGGTTCGTCAAGAGCGACCCGCTCAGCGGAGGCGACGAGCGCCGCCTCATCAAGCATCTCAACCGCGAGATGGGCACGTACATCGACCAGCTCGTCGGCAAGGGTTTCGATCGCGTCATCGGCACGTCCGGCACGATCCTCAGCCTCGGCCTGATGGCGTCGACCGACGACGGCGAGCCGCCCGAAGACGTGCGCAACCTCCGCGTCAGCGCCAAGGCCCTTCATCGGCTGAGAAAGCACCTCGTCGAATCGGACATCGAGGAACGCCTCGCGACGCCCGGCATGGATCCGCGCCGCGCCGATCTCTCGGTGGCCGGGTCGGTCCTCTTCGACACGATCATCCGGCGGCTCGGCACCGACTCGTTCACGCTCTGCGACCTCGCCCTGCGCGAGGGGATCGTCCTCGACTACATCCATCGCAACAGCGCCCGCATCCGCAAGGTCGAGCGCTATCCCGACGTCCGGCGCCGGAGCATCGTCGAGCTCGGCGAGCGGTGCGGCTACTGGTCGGAGCACGCGCAGCAGGTCGCGAGGCTGGCGCTGAACATCTTCGACCAGACGCGCAGCGTCCACGGGCTCGCCGATCGCGAGCGCGAGTGGCTGGAGTACGGCGCGCTGCTGCACGACGTCGGCGTCCACATCAGCTACGAGCGGCACCACCGGCACTCGTACTACCTGATCAAGAACGGCGACCTCCGCGGATTCGATCCGCAGGAGATCGAAGTCATCGCGCTCATCGCGCGGTACCATCGGCAAGCGACGCCGAAGAAATCGCACGACGGGTACGGCGAGCTGAAGGGACCGCTGCGGAAGACCGTCAAGCGGCTCTCGGCCATGGTGCGGCTCGCCGAAGGTCTCGACCGCAGCCACGCGCAGGCGCTGGCGGGCATCGACCTGTATCCGCGGGGCGACGACTACCTGGCCCGCCTGCGCACCACCGGCGACGCCGAGCTCGAGCTGTGGGCCGCACATCGACACGTCGCGCCGCTCGAAGGCATGCTCGGCAAGCCGATCCGATTCGAAGTCGCCGGCAACGACTACAAGACACAGGTGGCCGACGCGCCCGGCCACGCCGAACCGAAAACCCATGCTGAACAACCTGACGACGCGTCACGAGTACCCGGGAAAGCTGTTCGTGGTCGAAGGCATCGACGGGTCCGGAAAGACGACGCAGCTGGCCCTGCTGGCGAAGTGGCTTAGCGCCGCCGGCCACCCGGTCTTCGTCACCGAGTGGAACTCGTCGGCGCTCGTCAAGGCCGCGACCAAGTCGGGGAAGAAGAAGAACTCGCTGACGCCGATGACGTTCAGCCTGCTGCACGCGACGGACTTCGCCGACCGCCTGCTCTACAACATCATTCCGCCGCTCAAGGCCGGCATGATCGTGCTCGCCGACCGCTACGCCTACACCGCCTTCTCGCGCGACGTGGCGCGCGGCGTGGATCGGCGCTGGGTGAGGGAGCTGTACAGCTTCGCCGTCAGGCCGGACCTTGCCGTGTATTTCCGCGTGCCGATCGAAGTCTCGACCGATCGGCTGCTCGCGCGCCGCGTCAAGCTCAAGTTCTACGAAGCGGGCATGGACATGGGCTGGAGCAACAACGCGGTCGAGAGCTTCAAGATGTTCCAGGGCAAGGTGCTCGAGGAGTACGACCGCATCGTGGACGAGTTCGAGCTCGGCGTCATCGCCGCGAGCGGCAGCATCACCGAACAGCAGCGGACCTTCCGCAAAATCGTTTCTCAGCATCTGGCGATCGAGGACGCGAATGACGAGCTCGACGAGCTTGCCTGACAGGATAAGCCCGGCGCCAACGGCGGCGCCAAGCCGGGAAGCTACTACGGCAACGCGATCCCCTATCTGCCGATCGACGGCTACCCCGGCAAGATCATCGCCGTCGAAGGCACCGACGGCGTCGGCCGCTCGACGCAGATCACGCTGCTTCGGGAATGGCTCGAGGTCCAGGGATACGGCGTGATCGAGACCGGCTGGACCCGGTCCGAGCTGATGCAGCCGACGATCGAGCTGGCCAAGTCGAGCAATACGCTCAACAAGCTGACCTTCGTCCTCCTCTACGCCACCGACTTCGCCGACCGGCTCGAGAAAGAGATCATCCCGGCGCTCAAAGCCGGCTTCATCGTGCTGTCGGATCGCTACATCTACACCGCGATGGCGCGCGCCGGCGTCCGCGGCGTCGATCGTACCTGGATCCGCAACCTCTACGGATTTGCGATCGCCCCGCACCTGGTCTTCTATCTCAAGATCGACGAGAAGACGCTCATCCGCCGCGTCCTTCAGGCCCGGGGCATGGACTACTGGGAGTCGGGCATGGACATGAAGCTCGGCGACGACATCTACGAGAGCTTCCGCGCCTATCAGAAGGCGCTCCTGAAGGAGTACGGGTCGATGTCCGACGAGTTCGGGTTTCGCGTGCTCGACGCCAGGCGCAAGGTCGACGTCATCCAGGACGAGCTGCGCCGTCAGATCGGGGCCTTCCTGGCCGAGAGCGACAGCACGCGAGCCGAGACCGCGCCGGCGAGCCCCGCGACGCTTTAGTAGCCGCCATTCGTGGGCCCATTGCGTGGACCAAGTGTTCCAAGATCTTGCCTGAGCCCTGAGCCCTGAGCCCTGAGCCGCCTTGACCGCCTGTTTACACGAAATTTACACGGTCGAAATTGCGTGGAAACTGGCACCGGATAGCCTGACTAGCGTCGTATGAGCCCTGGATCGAACCTGGTGCAGACAACCCCGCCGCCCCTCACCGTCAGCGTTCGGCCCCAGCCGCCGCAGGAAGCGGACCGCCCGGTTTCGATCGACGTCCAGGGCCTGAACTTCTTTTACGGCGCCGAAGCGGGCGCTCGAAAACATCAGCATCGCCATCCCAGCCAAGCTGGTCACGGCGTTCATCGGGCCGTCGGGATGCGGCAAGAGCACGTTCCTGCGGACGCTGAACCGCATGAACGACATCATCGCCGGGACGCGCGTCGAGGGCAAGGTGCTCATCGATGGGGACGACATCTACCGCCCCGGCACCGACGTCGTCGCGCTGCGACGGCGCGTGGGGATGGTCTTCCAGAAGTCGAACCCGTTCCCGAAGTCGATCTTCGAGAACGTGGCCTACGGCCTGCGGATCAACGGCCTGGCCTCCAACCGCGCCGACCTGCACGGCCGCGTCGAAGAGAGCCTGAAGCAGGCCGCCATCTGGGACGAAGTGAAGGACCGGCTGCACGACTCCGCCAACGCGCTGTCCGGCGGCCAGCAGCAGCGGCTCTGCATCGCGCGGGCTCTGGCGGTCAAGCCCGAGATCGTGCTGATGGACGAGCCGGCCTCGGCGCTCGATCCGATCGCCACGCAGCGCATCGAAGAGCTGATCTATCAGCTCAAGACGCAGTACACGATCGTCATCGTCACGCACAACATGCAGCAGGCGGCGCGCGTCTCGGATCGGACGGCGTTTTTCTGGCTCGGCCGCCTCATCGAGCACGGCCCGACCGATCGGATCTTCACGAATCCGGCCGAGAAGCTCACGGAAGATTACGTGACAGGGAGATTTGGCTAGCGCTTCCGGCTCCCAGCTTCCAGCTGTCAGCCCTCAGTCGATTGCCGCTGAGGACTGACGACAGAGCTGGCAGCTGGCAGCTGAAGCTGAAGCTTGTGACCATGCCCGAACGCCTCGTTCCCCACTTTCAGGAAGAGCTCGAACAGCTCAAGACGCGCCTGCTCGAAATGGGCGGGCTCGCCGAGGACCGCGTCCGCTCGGCGGTCCGGGGCCTCGTTCAACGCGACGCCCCCATTATCGACCGCGTGCTGGCTGGCGACGGCCCGATCAACCAGCTGCACATCGAGATCGACAGCCGCTGCTTCAAGCTCCTCGCGCTGCACCAGCCGATGGCGGTCGACCTGCGTGCGATCGTGGCGGCCGTCAAGATCAACACCGATCTCGAGCGCGTCGGCGACCTGGCGATCAACATTGCCGAAGCCGTCCGCCGCTACATGCGGCACCCCCCCGTCAAAGAGCTCATCGACATCCCGCGGATGGCTGACATCGCGCAGCGGATGCTGCGGAACGCGCTCGATGCGTTCGTGCGCCGCGACATCGACCTCGCGCAGGGTGTCCTCAACGAGGACGACACGCTCGACGCACTCAAGACGCAGGTCTTCCGCGAACTGCTGACCTACATGCTCCAGGACCCGCACACAATCGAGCCGTCGCTCGACCTGATCCTCATCTCACGCCACCTCGAACGGATCGGCGACCACGCGACGAATGTCGCCGAGGACGTCATCTTCATGGTGTCGGCCAAGGACGTCCGGCATCACGCGGGGGAAGTCGGGGCGTAGCGGAGATCGGGCTTCAGGGCTCACGGCTCTAGGCTTCAGGCAGACCCTTCGACTCACGCCACTCGCACGCTCTTGCCTAGAGCCTGAAGCCGAGAGCCTGGCCCTATTCCCGTTTTTCCGCATTCCTCCCGCCGTTGATACAATGACCGGGTTTGGCGGAGCCCGAAGCCCTCTGCGTGTACTGCCGGCGCCAGCGGATCGATCCGGCGTCGCGGCCATTCTGCAGCGACCGGTGCCGGATGGCGGACCTGGGCCGGTGGCTCTCTGGAGACTACCGGGTGCCAGTCGAGGACCCGGACGAGAGCTCCATGGAGAGCCCCGGTGGGAGGTTGGCCGGCCAGCCAGACGACGACGAGCCCGAGCGCGACAACTAAGCACGTGACCTGACAGTATTCCGCATGGCCGACACGCTGACGATCACCGACAACCGCACCGGCAAGCAGTACGAGATCCCGATTCAGGACGGCACGATTCGCGCCATGGATCTGCGCCAGATCAAGGTCGCCCCGGACGAGTTCGGGATGATGACCTACGATCCGGCGATGACGAACACGGCCGCCTGTCGCAGCCGGATCACCTACATCGACGGCGACAAGGGCGTCCTCCTCTATCGCGGCTACCCGATCGAGCAGCTCGCCGAACGCAGCGACTTCCTCGAGACGGCGTATCTCATCCTCTTCGGCGAGCTGCCGACCGAGGCGCAGCACCAGCAGTGGACCCGCGACATCGTGCAGCACACCATGCTGCACACGAACATCTCGAAGCTGATGGAGGGGTTCCAGTACGACGCGCACCCGATGGGCATGTTCATCAGCACGGTCGGCGCGCTCTCGACGTTCTACCTCGATGCCAAGAACATCTTTTCGAGCGAATCGCGACGCCTGCAGACCATCCGGCTGATCGCGAAGGTGCCGACGATTGCCGCGTACGCCTATCGGCATTCGATCGGCCGGCCGTATAACCTGCCCGACAACGACTTGAGCTACGCGGGAAACTTCCTGAACATGCTCTTCAGGATGACGGAGACGAAGTACGCGGTGAATCCCGTGCTGGAGCGCGCGCTCGACGTCCTGTTCATCCTTCACGCCGATCACGAGCAGAACTGCAGCACGAGCACGATGCGCAACATCGGGAGCTCGCAGGCGGACCCGTACTCGTCACTCGCCGGCGCCGCCGCGGCGCTCTACGGACCGCTCCACGGCGGGGCGAACGAGGCCGTCCTGCGCATGCTCGCGGAAATCGGGTCGATCAAGAACGTCCCCGCGTTCATCAAGCGGATCAAGGGCGGCGACGGACGTCTGATGGGCTTCGGCCACCGCGTCTACAAGTCCTACGACCCGCGCGCGGCCATCATCAAGCGCATCGCGGACCTGGTGTTCGAGGTCACGGGCACGAATCCGCTGCTCGAGATCGCGCTCGAGCTCGAGCGCATCGCGCTCGAGGACGAGTACTTCGTCGCGCGGAAGCTCTATCCCAACGTCGACTTCTATTCCGGCCTGATCTATCAGGCGATGGGGTTCCCGGTCGAGATGTTCCCGGTGCTCTTCGCCATCCCGCGCACGGCGGGGTGGATCGCGCAGTGGGAGGAGATGCTCCTCGATCCGGATCAGAAGATCGCCAGGCCCCGCCAGATCTACATCGGGCCAACGACGCGGGACTACGTGTCGCGCGACAAGCGCCGCTGAGAGGCCGGCGTATGTCACACGCGAGCGCGCACACCGTCGTCGCCCTGCTCGTCAGCCTGGGATGCGCCCAGACGCAGACCCCGACGCCGGCGGCATCGGGATTCGACGGGGCGCGCGCGCACGAGCATGTGCGACAACTGGTGGCCATCGGGCCGCGCGTGGCCGGCACACCGGGCGCGAAGCAGGCCCGCGACTACATCTCCAGCCAGATGAAGGCCCTCGGCCTGACCGTCGAGGAGCAGCCGTTCGAAGGCGCAACCCCGATCGGGCCCGTGAAGATGGTCAACCTTCGCGTCATGGTTCCTGGAGGCGATGGCTCCGGGCAGACCCCTTCGGCGAGCTCAGGGCAGGACCGGGTGATCATTGCCGGCCACTACGACACCAAGCGTTTCCGCGACTTCGCGTTCGTCGGCGCGAGCGATGGGGGATCGAGCACGGCGTTCCTGATCGAGATCGCGCGCGCGCTCAAGAGTCGCAAGAACGCGCTTCCGATTGAGCTCCTCTTTCTGGACGGCGAGGAGGCGGTCGTCGAATGGCAGGGCACCGACCACACCTACGGCAGCCGCTACTACGTCGACGCGGCGCGCAAGGCCGGCACCGTGTCGCGCATCCGGGCCATGGTCCTCGTCGACATGATCGGGGATCGGGACCTCAGGATCTCGCGCGAGTCGAACTCCACGAAGTGGCTGACCGACGTCATCTGGGCCACGGCCAAGCGGCTGAACCGACGCGAGTTCATCGACCGTGAACTGGCGATCGAAGACGACCACCTGCCGTTCCTCGAGGCGGGCGTGCCCTCGGTCGACATCATCGACCTCGACTACCCCGCGTGGCACACCGCCGGCGACACGCTGGACAAAGTGTCGGCCGAATCGCTGCAGGCGGTGGGCGATGTCGTGCTGGCCGCGCTGCCGGAAATCGAGAAGCGGCTGATTAAGCCGTAGACCGGGTTTCGAGCCGAGGTGTCGGTGATTGATCCCAGCAGTAGTATCGCAGTGCCTGCGGCCGCGCCGAGCGCGATGCGCGAGGCGCCAGCGAGCGAGGGTGGGCCCCGCGAAGGCTCCGGCGAGCTGCGCCGAAGCTTCGCGATGGCGAGGCCCCGCGAGCGCTGATAAACGCTGACAGGGCGGTCGAGGAAAGAAAGACGCGCGAGGATTGGACGACTGGGCCGCTCGGCGTAGCTATCTTTCAGTGTTGAACACCTCTAGGATCTCGCTCTCCTCGAGCACAACGGTAGACCCCTTCGCCTTCGCGAAGATGCGCTCGACGATCTCGTCGGTCACCGGGAGCCCGCGCTTCTCCAGCCAGAAAACGACGTTCGACTTCCCTGACATCGGGCCGACCTCGATCTCCTGCTCGCGGCCGACGAGGCTCGCGGGCACGCCCGAGTAGACCGCGTCGACGAGCGCCTGATCCTTCTTCCGGTACGCCTTGATCACCGCGGCCGCGTGCACGCCGGTGGCGGTCCGGAACGCATCGCGGCCGACGACTGGATAGTTCGGCGGAATCGGCACGCCGGTCGCCGCGGAGACCGCCTCGCAGTATTCGACGAGCGTCGAAAGGTCCCGCTCGATGTAGCCCATCAGCACCAGGTTGACGAGCAGCATGTCCATCGGCGTGTTCCCGACGCGCTCGCCGATGCCGATCCCTGCCCCGTGGAGCCGCGTCGCCCCGGCCTCGAGCGCGGCGAGCGAATTGATGACCGCAAAATCGCGGTCGCGATGGCCATGCCAGTCGATCCCGACGCCCCCGCCGCACTCCTCGACGACCTGCGCGACGAAGCGCACGACGGCCGCCGCGCCGGCCGGCGTCGCGTGGCCGACGGTGTCGGCGATGCACACGCGCGACGCGCCGGCCCGGATCGCCGTCGAATAGAGCCGGCGCAGCGTCTCGGGATCCGCGCGCGTGGTGTCTTCGGTCACGTACATGACCGGCAGGCCCTCGCCCACCGCGAAGGCGATCGCCTCCTCGGTCAGCTTGAGGAGTTGGTCGATGCCCCACCCTTCGGCGTACTGCCGCAGCGGGCTCGACCCGATGAACGCCCCGCACTCGATCGGGATGCCGACCCGCTGCGAGATCTCGGCGATCGGCCTGATGTCGGCGACGAGCGTTCGCGCCGCGCAGTTGGCCGCCAACGCGCAGACGCGCGTCGACAATCTCCCGCGCCAGCCGCTCGACGTCCCTCACGACGTGCGGCCCGGCGCCGGGCAGCCCGATGTCCGCGGTATCGATCCCCAGCGAGTCGATGAGGTGGAGGATCCGCAGCTTCTCCTCGATCGTCGGACACTTCACCGACGGCGACTGCAAGCCGTCCCGCAGCGTCTCGTCGTCGAGGAGGACGACCGGCGGCTTCCGGGCGGATGTCGCGTTCCAGTCGTAGATCAGCGGGTGCATGGCGCCGGACGGGTCCAGATGAGCCGAATGGTGATGAGGCCGGCGAGGAGCAGCAGGCACGCCCACAACGTCGAGAGCCACGCCGCCTCGCGGACGGCCACGTCGAGCGCACTGGTCAGGTCGACCCACGGTCCGAGCCCGGCCTGGTGAATGGCCTGCCTGAACAGGTAGGTCTGGGTGCTCCGCGCGAGGAGCAAATCGTAGAGGCCGTTCCAGACGACGACCGCGATGACGATCCAGAGGCCGACGGCGATGCGTTCCCGCCGCCCGAGCGCGGTCATGTCCCGTAGCGCAGAACCATGGCCGTGATGTCGTCGTTCTGCGCGGCGCCTCTGGCGAACTCCCGCACGTCGGAGAACACCGCTTCCAGGAGCTTCTGGGGCTCGACGTTGAGGTTGCGCTGCACGACCGTGAGGATGCGACTCTCGCCGTACTCTTCGCCGGTCGCCGACAACGCCTCCGACACGCCGTCGCTGAAGACGACGAGCCAGTCGCCGGGCGCCAGCGTGACGGTCTCTTCTTCGTAGCTCGCGCTCTCGAAGAGGCCGACGATCGGTCCGCCGCACTCGAGCCGCCGGAACCCGTTCTTGCCGACCACGAGCGGCGGGTTGTGCCCGGCGTTGCAGTACAGCAGCTGCCCGTTCGCGCGCAGCGATCCGTACATCAGCGTGACGAATCGTGATTCGATCCCGCGCCGATAGAGCGCGAGGTTCACCTTGCGAATCGTCAGCGACGGCGAATCGCTGCCAGCCGCCTGCGCGGCGAACATGCCCTGCATCATCGCGCTGAGGAGCGCCGCCGGTGGGCCTTTGCCCGCGACGTCGCCGAGCGCAAAGCCGAACGAGCCGTCCGACAGGTCGACGTAGTCGTAGAAATCGCCGCCGATCGATCGGCACGGCAGCGACGACGCCGCAGCGCGGAAGTACGCGCCGGACCGGCCGGCCTTCGGCAGCAGCGCCTGCTGGATCTCGGCGGCGATCCGCATCTCCTGCTCCATCCGCGCCTTTTCCATCGTCTCGCGGTAGAGACGGGCGTTCTCGATGGCGACCGCGGCTTCGGTCGCGAGCGTCTCGAGCGCGGCGCGCGTGGAGTTGGACAGCAGCGAACCTTTCTCGCGGCTGTCCAGATACAGCACGCCGATGCGCCGCTCCTCGCCGACGGCTTCGGCCGCGATCGAGGTAGCGCACGAGCTTCAGCGGCACGCAGAGCACGTTGCGGATGCCGAGCGCGACGGTGCCCATGTGCACGTTCGCCAGATCGCCGTCGAGCAGATCGGCGACGATGCGCGGCTCGCCCGTGCGGAAGACCTCTTCGGGAATCTTGCGGCTGGTGGCGAAGCTGCCGCCGGGAATCGAGTTGCGGCCCCGCGAGCGCGCCATCTTGAACTCGAGCTCGCCGGTCGGCGCCGGCCGAGCATGATGAACCCGCGCTCGGCTCCGCTGACCTCGATGGCCGAATCGAGCACCAGCGCCAGCACGTCGTCGAGGACGCGGCCCGAGCCGAGCGCGCGCAGGCCCTCGAGGAGCGCGGCGATCTGACGCAGGTCGCCGATCGCCGTCGTCGTGGCCTTGTCGACCGCCGGCGCGCTGTCGGCGAGCAGGAAGACCATCTCCGCGCCGCCGCTCCGGCCGAGCCGGATGCGGTCGCCGTGCACCAGCGCACGCTCGGTGACCTGCTCGCCGTTGACGTAGGTGCCGTAGCGAGAGCTCTTGTCGCGAATCAGGAACTGGTTGTCCTCGGTGTCGATCTCGGCGTGATCGCGGGAGACTTCGCTGCCGGCAAGCCGGAGATCGTTGGTTTCGCGCCGCCCGATCTCGAAATGCGCCTTTCGATATCGGAACGATACGCCGGCCCAACGCGTCGGTGACCTCGAGGCGGGCATCGGACATGGGATCAGAAATTATTGCACTAATCGGGGTTTTGGCAACGTGAGGCCGCAACCCGGCCAGAACTTCAGCGGCGGCGGAGGATACCGAGCAGCAGGAGGACCGCCGCGGCGCCGACCGCCAGGCCGGCAGCGATCTCAGGCAGTTCAGGGCTGGCGGCCGTCCGCGACACCTGACCCATGTAGAGCGCGAGCAAGAGAAGGGCGATGATCAGCCCTACCGACACCAGCGGGCGTCGCCGCGGCTTGACCGGCACCGCCTTCCGCACCGGATCGCTCGTCCCGGCCCCGCATCGAAAACAGACGATGGCCTTGTCGGCGATCTCGGTCCCACACTGACGGCACTGCATCCCGATAACTGTATCCTACCTGCCTCGACCGCCAGCTGCCCTCAGGTACAGGGGCCGCACCGAGGCCATCGCGGCCAGCAACAGACCGCCGAACGTGCAGACGATCGTCGCGCCGGTCGGCAGATCGAACTGGACCGAGAAGTACATGCCGAGCATCGAGACGACCACGCCCATCACCCAGCCGATCGCCAGCCGCGGACCGATGCGCCCGGCGAACAGCATCGCCGCCGACCGACGGCACGATGAGATAGCAGAAGACGAGCAGCACGCCGGCAATCGCCACCGATCGCGTGACGACGAAGCCGAACGACGCGTAGAAGAGGAAGTCCCAGAACCGGACCGAAATGCCCCTGGCGGCGGCCGCCTCGGGGTTCATCGAGATCTCCAGGAACCGCTTCCGGAAGACGTAGTGGAAGAGCGCCGATCGACGACGTAGATCACGGCGGTCAGCCACGACCTCGGGCCACTGCACCGACAGGATGTTGCCGACGAGCATGTCCTTGAGGTGCTCGGCCTCTCCGGTCGCCTTGCTCATCGTCAGGATGACGGCCGCCGAGGCGACCGCGTAGGAGATGCCGATGATCGCTTCCTGCGGGATCTTCGCCTCGTGGCCCTTGATCATCGCGAAGATCAGCGGCGCCGATGAGCGTGAATCCCAGGCTCATCCAGTAGATGGCGGGATCGTGCGCGTCATAGCCCTGCCAGACGGCGATGGCGGCGCCGAGCGACGCGATCTGCGCGAGCGAGAGGTCCACGAAGATGACGCCGCGCTCGACGACGTGCAGGCCGAGATACGCGTGGATGCCCGCGATGATCAGGCTGGCGACGATCGGCGCGGCGAGAAACGAGAGATCGTCCAGTCCATGCTCGCCTACTTTCCTGTGGCCTGCTTGAGGGCGCCGCGACAGCAGGTTGACGTCGTAGTCGAACAGCTGAATGTAGTCGGTCACTTCCTTCGCGCCGCCCACCGACGGCGCCAGCACGAGCACCTGCCCGCCGACCTGACTGGCGATCGCCTGCGGCGTCTTCAGGTCGAAGTACGGCTCGACGACGATGAGCTTGACGCCCTGCCGCTTCATGTCGTCGATGAGCTCGAGCGTGTGCGACGGCGACGGCGGAATGCCGGGCTTCGGTTCGACGTAGCCCATGACGTCGAGGCCGAAGCGCTCCATGAAGTTCGGCCACGACCGATGGTAGGTGACGAGCTTCGTCCCCTTGTACGGGCGCCATCGTCGCGTCCCAGCGCTTCTCGGCGGCGGCGAGCCGCTTGTCGAAGTCGGCGTAGCGCTGCGCGAAGTACGCCTTGTTGGCCGGAGACACCTCGCTGAACTTGGCGAGGATGGCCTGGGCGATGCGGCGCCCGTTGCCCGGCTCGAGCCAGTAGTGGGGATTGCCGAGCGGATGCACGTCGCCCATGGCGCGCGTGATCTGCCCGGTCGGGAGTCTCGAGAATGCGTGACGTTCAGCGAGGCGTCGAGATACCCGGCGCCGCCCGGCTGGATCTTGGCGTTGCGGCTGCTCGTCAGGAGCGGAGGCAGCCAGCCGATCTCGAGCTCGCGGCCGACCGCGATCAGCACATCCGCGCGGCTCACGGCCAGGATGAAGCTCGGCTTCGGATCGACGAAGTGCGGATCCTGGTAGCCCTTCGCGAGGGCCGTGACCGCGACCTTGTCGCCGCCGACCTCACGCGCGAGCGACGCGAGATCCTCCGTCGTGGTGACGACGTTGAGCTTGCCCTGGGCGTGCGGCCGCAGGTGGAGCGCCACGATCATGGCAACGCGGCGAACCACTCGCTTCGATTGCTGTCAGCCTCTTGTCTGACTTCTTCGATGTGCGCTCCGAACGCGCTCGTCCGCGGCGCTCGAGCTCGCTGTACTGCGCCGACTGCAGCCACTCTAAAACACGTGCGCTCCATGCGCACCGATCGAAAACAGGAACTGGAACAGCACTTCGTTTGCCGTGACGTTCTCGGCGTACCGCGTTCGCCGGTACTGGCCGCGGATCTGGCTGAACTCGCTCGGCCAGTACGTGAGCACCAGCGACGGCTCCCTTGTCGACGAGCGAGGCATCGTAGGCGCGCTCGGACCAGTCGTAGCGGGCGCCGCCGAACCAGCGGCGGGCGAACTGGTAGTCGCCGCTCGCATACATGCCGAACGCCTCGACGCTGCCGGTCTCCTGGCCGCGACGGCTCCAGAACAGCTCGGTGCGCCCCTGGAACCGGCGATAGATGGCGCGGCGCAGCGGGCGATAGCGGACCGTGGCGTCGATTCCGACGAGCCGCGTGGTGAAGTCCGGACCGGCGTCGTTGGTGCCGTACGCGAACGACCCGCCGACATCCAGGTTGGTCGCCTCCGTCACGTCGCGATACGCCGCGAAGGCGGCCGACCCAGCTCACGTCGCTCCGTTCCCAGGACTTGAACTGGCCGGACGAGCCCGCGTAGACCTCACCCGTCGCTTCGAGGAACATGCAGCTGGTTGGGGATCAGCTTCGAGACCGACACGCCCGAGTCCGACAGCCCCTCCTCGCTGCCGAAGAGGTTCTTCATCATGAGAGGCTCATCGACCCACGGGAGCGCATGCGCGTGCAGCGTGTTCACCTTGCCGATCTGCTCCTTGAGCTTCCCGACCTTGGCGAGCAGGCCGCCCGGCAGAGACGTGAGCGTCAGGAACCCCTCTTCAATCTCGACGCCCTCGGGCGAGAACGAGAGAAAGAAGTCCGCTCGCGCGTAGGGATCGACGACGGCCTGAAACGTCGCTTCGGCCTCCTGGAGCGCCAGGGCCGGGATCGGATCGATGGTGTTCTCTCCTGCGGCCCCGACGAAGTTTCCGATGACCGCCATGTCCGGGTTGAAGACCTTCGATATCGCGCCCGCGCTGCCGGCGACCGGAACCGTGCCCGAAGGTCCGCCGCCTCCCGGCGCACCCGTCGGCACCTGGGCCTCGGCCGGAACGGCTGCGGGTACCGGTGCCACAGCCGTGCTGAGCGGGGGCCTCGGCAACCGCCGGCGCACCGATGGCGGTCAACTTCGATTCGAGGGCCGTCGAGTCTGGCGCCATACGCGTCGCGGATGGACTCGAACTCCTTCCGGAGCTTGTCGAGCTCCTCACGCACTTCCTGCGCTGATGGCGTGGCCGGCGATTGCGAAGCGGTGCGCTTGTGCCACGGCCGGGCGGGCCAGCCCCAGCACTGCGCTCGCGCACATGATCGTGCGTACGGCCCTGCCAATTCGACGGGTCGAAGCCACCTGTACCTCCGGTCGGCGGAAATCGGGATTCCCGCCAAAACACCAAACGGTTGACCCGGACCGAGCCGGATCAACAGAACGAGAAGGATGTTGGCGTGGTCAGCCGAGCGGAGGTGGCGATCGTCCCGAGGAGGTCCGGAGGGGAGCGGCGTGGCAGCAAGCAGCCGACGGCAGAATCGCGCGGCCGGCATCGTGGAGACCCGTACGCGTCGAGCGCTACGGCCCAACCGGCCGTTTCCCCCGACGAGCCGACCACACACGTCGTGCAGTGGGTCGTGGACTTGAGGTGGCACGACGATGTCGTGATGGGCCAGCGGCATCAGCGCGGCCGCCAGGACGTACAGGGCGAGCAGCGTCTTCGCGAACACGCCGCACCTGGCCGGGATCATGACGATCTCAGTATACAGGGTTCGGGGTTCGCGGTTCAGGGTTCACGGTTCGGGGCTCAGGCATCAGCGTTCAGGTCAGGGTTCGAGCATCGGTCTCGAAGGCTTTGCCTGAGCCTTGAACCCTGAGCCTTGAGCCCTGAACCTTATCCATCCCCACGCTATACTCCCCAATCGCATGTTTCCGGTCAGCGACGTCATCCCGTCGCGCACCACTCCCGTCGTCACCATCGGCCTCATCGCCCTCAACGCGCTCGCGTTTCTCTTCGAGATCACGTTGAGCGATCGTGAGTTGCAGGTGCTTCGTCCAGAGCTACGGCGTCGTGCCGGCGTCCTTGACGTGGCCGTCGGTCGTGACGAGCATGTTCCTCCACGGCGGCTGGCTGCACTTCCTGGGCAACATGCTCTACCTGTGGATCTTCGGCGACAACGTCGAGGATCGACTGGGGCACGGCCGATTCCTGCTCTTCTACCTCGGTTGCGGCGCCGCGGCGGCGCTCGGCCAGACTGTCATCAACCCGTCGTCGATCGTGCCGATGGTTGGCGCGAGCGGCGCGATCGCCGGCGTCATGGGCGCGTACTTCGTACTCTTCCCGCACTCGCGCGTGCTGACCGCCGTCTTCATCGTGTTCTTCATGGACCTCATCGAGATTCCCGCGATCTTCTTCCTCGGGATCTGGTTCCTGATGCAGTTCTTCAGCGGCGTCGGCTCGATCGGCGCCAACGCCGCGTCAGCGGGTGTCGCGTTCTGGGCGCACATCGTCGGGTTCGCCGTGGGCGCGCTCGCTGGAGTGTGGTGGCGGACCGGAGAGAGCAGGCGGCGGGAGCGGTGGGATTACTGAACGGCTCTCAGGCTTCAGGCTTCAGGCTTTAGGCTTTAGGCTCTCGGCTCGCGAAGATCACTCGAAACTCTCTCGAAGGTTCTTGCTAGAGCCTAAAGCCGATGACGCCTAGAGCCTACGACTTCACCCGCGCCCGGATGTCCTGATTCACACGGGCGAGCTCGACCATGAGGCGCTCGAACTCTGACTGATACTCCGACGGGCGCAGGAACGCGCGGCGGACCTTGAGCTCGTCGAGGTCGGCCTCGAGCGCGGCACGCTTCTGCAGGAGCTTCAGCAGGATCTCGTCGGTCGGTTGGGCGCCCGGCAGGGGCTCGTCGAGATAGACGTGGCTCGCGAGCGATCCGTCTTCGCCTTTGCCGCCGGCGTCCTGGCCGATGCCGTCGCCGTTGTCGTCGAGCAGCGCGCGCTCGGTGGCGAGCTGGCCCCGCCGCTGGTAGTGCCGCCGCACATCACCGGTCGCCGCCGTGAACGCTTCCCAGATCGAAATCCGATCGTTTTTGTCGATGTCCGCGGCGTCGCCCTGGAAGGCCTTGATGAAGTAGCCGGGAAAGACGGTGTCGAACCGCTGCGCCACCGAATCGGTGGCGGTGATGACGACGCGGCGCTCGCCGGTCAGGCGCTCGATGAACGGGAAGCTCGCCGACGAGGTGTTGACGATCACGACCCGGCCGGGCAGACCGGAGACGAGATCGGCCCACTGCGCCGACTCCAGGTCGGCGCCGACGAGGTTGAACTTGGCGTCGACGCCGTCGTAGGTGCCGTGGCCGATGAGCACGATGAAGAGCAGGTCGTCGCGGGTCATGCCGCGGCGGACCGCATTGAGATACTGGCGAACGTTCGCGGCCGTGGACGCTGCCGCCGGGTCGGGCGTGTCGGTGAGCACCTTGAGATGCTCGCGATCGATCTTCATCCGATCGACGAGCACGGCCGCGAGATCGCGGCTCCACGCCGCGTACTGCAGCGCGTACTCCTGCCCGCCGCTCGCTCCGGCCACGATGAGCGCGTAGCGTTCGCCGGCGACCGCCGTCGTGGCCTGCGTGAGGAGGACGGCGAGCATCGCGCCTGCGAGAGCGCAGAGGATCTTCCGCCTGAAGGCGGAAGCCACGGTCTCAATGCACTTGCCTGCGCCCTGAGCCCTGAGCCCTGAGCCACACGTATCACTCATCTGAGTCCCCACGTCCGCCTCAGGATCCATTCGGCTCCGAGCAGCATCAGTATCGCCGCAAACGACCACCCCGTGTGCCAGAGGTCGCGGCGCGCCGCCAGGTCGGCCCCCGGCGGTGCGGCCTTCAGCATACCCGGGAGACGCGTCAGCTGATCCTCGGACAAGACCCGGCCGCCGGAGGCGGCGGCAAGGCGCTCGAAGAACGCCTGGTTCATTCGCGGGTCGGCCATCTCGATGTCTGCCCCGCCGACAAGAACCGCGGCGCTGGCCGTGCCGATGAGCGCCGGTCCCTGGCGCACCTCCGCCGACAGCTTGAAGACGCCGGCCTGCTCTGGCCGTACGTTCGCCACGTGGTGTCCTTCGCTTCCACGGCTCGGGTCCGGCGCGGCACGGAGCGACTCGACGCGCCCGTCCGGCGAGGTGACGCGCACGTCGACCGTGACGTTCTTCAACGGCTCGAACGCGGCGTTCCTGGGCAGCACTCGCAGGGGAAGCGTGTCGCCAGGGGCGGCACCTGCCGGCACGATGAGCTGGATCGGATCGGTTGCCGGCAGCGCCAGCCAGCGCAGCGCCTGCTTCCAGAACGTGTCGTACGAGCGATCGGTCGCGGGCAGCAGCATGCGCCAGCGCCAGGATGCCTCGCCAGTGAACACGAGCGATCGCCCCTCCCCGAATCGCTGCACAGCCACCAGCGCGCGGGGCGTGCCGCCGGGCCCGCTGGTCACGGCAAGGACGCTGGCACCCGGACGGGGTCCTCCGAGCGGCGCGATAGCCGCCAGCGCCGGCACCGCCTCCCATCGCTTCCGCGTATCGTCCGCTCCTGCGGCGAGCTGCATGACGGGATGCGCTTCCCCCGCCGCCGTGAGGGACACTCGATTCACCCCCGCGGCGCTCGCGGCGGGGACGACATCGCCGCCGCCTCGTTCACTGATCTCGAGCGGCAGCACATCCTCGAGCGTCGTCCCGGCGAGTCCCTGGCGCAGGAACGATCGCGCTCCGAGCACGAGGAGGCCGCCGCCCCGCTCGCCGACGAAGCTGCGGGTCGCCTCGAGTTGAGCCCTGGTGAACTGGTGCCCCTCGACGTTGGCGAGCACCAGCGCGTCGTAGCGAAACAGACCCTCGCGCGTCGCAGGATATCCGGCAGCAAGGCCGTCGCTCCGCGACTGAGCCGCCTGAATATAGAACGTATCGGCGCCCTGCTCGTTCCTGCCCTTGCGCACGACCGAGTCGATCTCGAGGCCGGAGTCGCTCGCCCAGGCGCGCTTGAGAAAGCTGTGCTCGAACCCGGGGGCGCCCTCGACGAGCAGGATACGGCGGGCCCGCGAGGGCGGCTGGACGAGAACGCGCCGCGCGTTGTTCTCGGGCACCAGCTCGCCGGCCGCAACGGGCGTCTCGACCGTATAGACCGTCGGCGCACCGGGGGCCGGCGACACCTGAAACACTTCGCGGACCGGCGCACCGTCCGCGGCTGGCGTCGCGCGCCTCACATCGATGGGACGGCCGTTTTCGAGCAGCCGAAGCTCGATTGGCGCGTTGCCCAGCCCATGGCTCACGGCCGACACCGCGAGATCCACGCGCGAGTCATCCAGAATGGTCTCGGCGGCAGTCACGCCGAGGATCTCGCGGTCCCTGCCGGCGACAGGTGAGCCGACGCCGATCGGCATAGATCGGCGGCCCATCCTCTGCGGCGCGCTCACCCGCGCCGCTGGTATCCCCTCCATCCGACAGAAGGATGACGCCCGTCACCGCCCGGCCCCGATAACGCTCGCGAACGCCGGCGAGCGCGCCCGCGACATCGCTTCGCCGCGCGGTCGCGGACAGTGCATCCGGCGCCACTGGCGCGACGCCGTCGCCGAAACCGAGCACTTCGACGTGAAACTGCGATCCGATCGCCGGCAGCAGCCGATCGACGACGATCCGCCGCGCCCGCTCGATCCGCCGATCGCCGCCGCCCGCGTCCTCGATGCTCATGCTCCGCGACGTGTCGACGAGAATCGCGACGACGGCGTCGGGCGCGTCGGAATCGGTACCGCGCACCGTCGGCCGGAGCACACAAACGACGAGGGCCAGAAGGGTGACGAAACGGAGTGTGACGAGGACGCCGCGTCGCTGCGGCGGCAGCGTGCGCCGGCTATAGGCGAGCCATGCGACGAGAGCGGCGGCGGTAACGACGAGGGCGAGAGCCCACCAGGGGAGCGGATGCGCGAAGGACACGCCGGCCTACTTCTTCCTGGCCAGCGATTCGTAGTATCGGGCGATCAGTCGTCGATAGTCCTCTGGCACGCGATCGCTGCCGCCGGCGCTCAGGCGATCCTGAAGTCCCTTCCGCGCAGCCCTGGCGATCACCGACGCCTCGTAGCGGTCGAGAGCCGAATCGACGTCCTTGCGCAGCGATTCCCACTTGGAAAAGTCCTGCTTGAACGCCTCGGTGCCTTTGTCGACGCCGCTCCACTGGTGCTCTTCCGGCGACCCGCCCCCGAGTGCCGCGCCAGGCGAACCGCGCTCCAACCGTGACAGCGACTCGCGCGCGCCCTGCAGCGCCTTCGCGTACTCCTCGCGCAGGCGTTGCGCTGCCTCACCTGATGCGGGACTCGCACCAGCGCCGCTCCCACTCGCGCGGCCCTGCCCTGAGCTTGTCGAAGGGCCTTGTCCTGAGCTTGCCGAAGGGCTCTGCCCCTGACGGCCAGCGGCGCTTCGGGCGTCGGCCTCGCGCACCTGACGTTCGAGCCGATCGAGGCGATCGCGGATCGCGCGCGACTCGTCGAGCTCACGCGACAGATCCGCGGCGTCGGCGGTGCCGCCGCCGAGATCGTCGACGATTCGGTCGAGGGCGCGGGCGATCTGCTGCTCGGCGTCCGCGGCGCCCTGGAGAGGCGCGGGCTTTCCGGCGCGGCCCGCCGCACCCTCGGCGGCGGCCGCCTCGCGCATCTTCCGGGCGGTCTCGCGAATCCGCCCGGCGATCTGCTGGCGCGCGATCTCTTTTGCCGCCGTGGCCGGCTGGCCGCTCTTGCCCTGCGGAGGTGACGTGCCTTCGGCCGCCAGCCGTTCGGCCGCTCGCTGCAGCGCGTCGACGCGGTCGGCGAGCGTCTCTTTTTCACCGGAGAGCCGTCGCCACGCATCGCGGTTTGCCGAGTCGGCGCTCTTCTCGAGTCGTGCGGCCTCGCTCGCAATGCGGCGCTGCTCGTCGGCAATCTGCTGGGCCTCGAGGCGCGCTTCTCCAGCGGCCTGCCGCTGCGCTTCAGGGTTGTCCCGGCGCATCTGCTGCTCGAGGCGCCGCAAGTCGGCCGCCGCGCGTTCACCGCGATCCGCGGCCGTCGAGGGCGACTGGCGCTGGAGCTCGCCGGCGGCGCTCCGCATCTGCTCGCTGGCGTCGCGCACCGTGCCGCCGCCGCCCGCCCTGGCCCTGGCCCTGCTGGCGGGCTCTCGCCGCGCTGCGGCTGCGACGTCTGCTGCCCCATCTCGCGTGCCAGCTCCTCGGTCTGCTGTCGAAGCGCTTCCTGCTCTCGCGTCAGCTTCTCCAGCTGCCGCTTCATGTCCTCCGCGGACGGGGCAGCATTGGCCAGCTCGCGCTGTCGTCGAGCCAACTCTTCCTGGCGCTGCGCCAGATCGCGAATCCTGTCGAGCGCGCTCTCACCTTCCGGACGGTCGGGTCGGGTCTCGCTCGGCGACCGGGTTTCGTAATTGGTGCGCTGCTGCCGCTGCAGCTCCTTGTCGAAGAGGGCCGACAAATCCTGGCCCTGCCGGCCGAGCCCTCCCATGGAGGCTCCGGCCTGCTGCGCCACCTCGCGCCGGCGCACTTCGGCCTGCGCCTGCAACAACCCCTGCAGCGCTGCCATCTCGTGTGGCAGCGCCTCGCCGGTACGCTGCCCTTCAAGCTGACCGATGGCGCGGGTCATCGCCGAGATGGCGGCGCCCACCGGATCGGCTGTCGGCCTGCCCTGCGGCGGCCGAAGGGGCGTGAGTTGCTGTGGAAAACGGATGACCCCGCGGCCGCGTCCCGTGCGCGACGCGATCTCTTCCGCCCGGCCCCTGAGCTCGGCCTGCGCCTGCGGCAATCGCCGTCACGTCGGTCGCCGACCGGCCCGCGCCCGAGGCGGCGCGCCGCTCGATGTTCCACGTCGCGTTGATGATCTCTTTTTGCGCCGCCACGAGCGTTTCGATCTGCTCGCTGGCCATCCCGGACATCGCCTGGCTCTGCGCCAGCACGAACTCTTCGGAGAACGGCCGGACCTCGAGAAAGAAGATGTCGCTCCTCGTCTCCGTCGGTCGCTTCCCGCGACCGATGTCTCTCGCGCGCGCGTAGTAGGTAATCACGTCGCCCGGCTGCACGCCGAGATCCTCGGCCGCCAGCGTATGCGTCCCCACCCTGGCGATGGCATTGCCAGTGGTCGGCGCGAAGAGCACGACCTTCGGTTCCCGTCCAGCCACGGCGTAGACCAGTTCGAAGCGGGAAATGCCGTAGTCGTCTTCGGCTCGCGCCTCGATGGCCACTTCCTCGAGCGGCGTAATCTGCTGGTCGAGGGCAGGCCGGAGGATGCGGACGTCGGGCGGCCGGTCGTCCATCACGCGCAGGAAGTACTCGGTGTCGCCCGACGAGAGGAGGCCGTCGCGGTCCGTCAGCCGGACGCGATAGGAGTCGTCTCGGGCGAGAAGCAATTCACCTTCGAGGACCTGGTCACCGATCGGACGGAGGGCACCAGAGCCGGCATCCTTTGCGGCGGCGCCCTGGGCGAACATCATCTGCCCGGAGGCGATCGGTTTGTCGGTGTGGACGCGCACGCGGACCCTCGTGCCGACCGGCGCATAGATGTCACCCGCATCACGCTCCTCCCGCGGCGGAAGGTTGGCGAACGCCGGATACTCGTAGCGCAGATCGATGCGCGCGACACGCGCACCCACGAGAGCGGTGACCGTGTAGTCGGTCGAGCTGCGCGAGCCCGCGGTCACCCGGTATCGAAACGATCGGTCGATCGAGTCGAACGAAAACAGGAACGCACCGCCGTCGGGCGTCATCGCGACCGTGCGCGCCTCTTTTCCCGCCTCGACGGTCAATCGCGGAGTGAAGCGCGACAGCAGCTTGCCCCCCACCCGAACCGACGCCCGGATCGTCAGCGGCTGACCTGCCGGCACGCGGGTGTCGCCAGGCAGGACCTCGACCTGAAGCGACTGGGGAAACACCGTGATCCACGCGGCCTCGGTCGCCTTCGCCAGCATCGGCCACGCGAACGCAGTCGCCACGGCCAAGACGGCGACTCCCGCGAGAGCCTCAGCTCCCGCCCGGCGCAGGGCGCGAGTGGTGACGATGCCCGCTGCGCCAATCGCGTCGAGGCGGCGGACGGCCGCTTCCACGACGAGACCGCGAAAGGGCTCCGACTCGAGTGGCGGCAGGGCGTCCACCGCGCTCACCACCACATCGTCGAACGGAACGACGTCGTCCCGCAGAGCGGCGCGCTCTTCGATAAAGCGCGCGACCTGACAATCGCGGGGCGTGTGGCCAAGACGCGACGCGGACGCGGCCATCGCCGCCAGCGCCGCGACGCAGACCGTGAAGCTCAGCACCATCAGCGCCGCATCGCCTGGCATCAGCCACGCAGCAATGCCCGCACCGAGCAACACCGGCGCAGCTGCGCACGCGGCCCCTCGGCCGACCGCGCGCAGCGCGGCCTCGGCGCGCCATCGGCGCCGGACACTCTGGAGCAATGAGCGGAGCTGGTCGTGGACTGTCACGCGCGTCCTACAACTGATTCTGCAATCAGTGTAGCAATCATGAGCGCCAGACCATACTGCCAATAGCTCTGGCCCGACTCGGTCTGCTGAGCCTGCCTATCGGCGGCGCGTGCCGTGGCGACGCCCGATCGCTGCACCCTGCTGTCGAAGTCCGCCGGGGCCATTCGGGCCAAGGCGCCTTCACGGGTATCGACGTTGACCGAAAACGCCCGATTGTCCGGCCCCCGATACACGCCCGGGACCTGTTTCGCCTCGGCTGGCGCCTGGGCTACGGTGTAGTCCCTGGGCCGACGGCGATCGCCGGCCACGTACCGCATCGCCTCGATCGCAAAGGGCACGAACGCGGGATGCAGCGGAAAGTCGTTCCACCGGCGGTTCACATCGGAAGCAAAGAGCACGACACGCCCCCGTCCGGCCGCCCGCTCGAGGAGCGCCGGTGTGCCGTTCGAGAAGCGCGCGACGACGGACCAGCCGTCCGGGGAGACGCGCCACGAACGATCGACGCGTACCTGGCCGAGGTTCGCGGCCAGCGCGCCGAACGGCCGGAAGATCGGGTGACGAAGATCGGTCGCGGCGAGCGTCAGCGGTCCACCCTGCTCGACGGCCGTCAGCGGAGGCTGCCAGCCGGTCATCTCGGCGAGGATCGACAGATCGAGATCCGGGGCGGCTGTGATGAAGAGGCCACCACCGCCGTTCACGAAGGACATCAGCCGCTCGCGCGCGGAACGCTCGAGCCCGCGAGTCGAGACGAGCGCCACACCTCGATAGTTCGACACCTGCTCGACAGACATGGCGGCGACCTGCGATCCGGAGACGACTTCGACGTCCTCACCAGATGAAGTGCCGAGCGCCCGCGACAGGTACAGCGCCGACGACTTGCTCGACGCGTCGGACGGTGACGCTCCGGCGCCGCCCGCCTCACCCGCTGCCACAATGAGCCACGCTGCGGCTCCCCTCGATCCGAGCGCGACGAAACGCGTGTTGTCGGCGGGAAGTCCCTCCGGGTCGTCGATCGCCACGGTGAAAGACCCCGAGTCAGGAGCGCGCCACGCGATCGGCACGTCGATCGCCGTCGCGGGCAGCACGTCATAGTCGACCGCCGCAACCTCCTGTCCCTCGAGGACGACCCGGACCCTGCCGGCGCGCCCGAGCGGACCGTCGTTGCGAATCGCCGCCGCGACACGGCCGGCGTCGACGGTCACCGCGGTTACGGCAAGATTGGCGCGAGGAGCGGAGGCATCCTGCATTACGTCCCTGACGTTCAATGTCCAGCCGTCGGGCAGCGTCGATGAGGCTTCCTCGTCCCAGCCGGCGCGCTGGAGATCGGTGATCGATCACCAGCCGCCCCGCCGCACCGCCTGCGAGGTCAGCGGCCTGCCGAATCACCGGCCCGTAGCGCGTCGCGCCGAACCCGGCGACGAGCCCCTCGAGCGCCGCGCGCGCATCCGCTGCACCGCCCGGCGGCGCCAGCACAGCCACCCCGTCGTCGAACGCCAGGACTGCGATGCGCTCGCCCCTCGCAGCCTCGTCGATGGACTCGCGCGCCAGCGAGAGCGCCCGGGCAAACACGCCGGGCGCGCCCATGCTGTACGACCGATCGATGGCCACGACACGCACCGCGGTTGGCGCGGCCCCCTGAACGTAGGGTCTGGCAAACGCCGCGGCGAGCAGCAGGAGCGCGGCCACGCGGGCGGCGAGCAGGAGCAGATCGCGCAGGCGCCTGCGATCCGCGCGCTCGACCGGGGATCGGTGCAGCAGCCGGACGGCCGTGAACGGGACTTCCGGCGCCACATCGCGCCGCAGCAGGTGCAGCACGATCGGAACCGCGATGGCCAGCGCGCCGATCAGGAAGGCTGGATAGAGGAATGCCATTCACTTGCGCCTGGCCCGTGCCGACAGGTACCCCAGCAGCGCAAAATCGAGCGGCTTCGAGGTGTCGAGCAGCCGGTAGTCGATTCCCTCTCCGCGCAGGTCCCGCTCGTACCGCAGCCGCAGCCCGTCGAGCGCCTGCAGGTATGCCGCGCGAATGCTCGACGGCTCCGCCGTCACTTCGTCGGCGCTCTCGAGATCCTTGAAGCGTGAGGAACCGAGGAAGGGGAAGGTCAGCTCATTCGGATCGAGCACCTGAAAGACGATGACGTCGTTCCCGCGTGACTTGAGGTGCGTGAGCCCCTTGATGATCGGCTCCGGATCGTCGAGCAGATCCGAGATGAGCACCACCAGGCTGCGCCTGACGAGGGCTTCCGCCAGCTGCTGCAGCGGGCGGGGCACGTCGGAGCGTTGTCCCGGCTCGAGCCGCTCGAGCGCGATGAGCAGGCTGTGCAGGTGTCCCCGCCGCGCGCTCGCCGGCAGCCGGAGGGCAATCCGGTCGTCGAAGGCCATCAGCCCGGCAGCGTCCCGCTGGCGGTTCATCAGGAACGCCAGCGACCCGGCGAGCACCGACGCGTAATCCATCTTGCTCATCGCGGCTGCGCCGCGGTAGGACATGGAGGCGCTGATGTCGAGCAGGAGGTGACACTCGAGGTTGGTCTCCTCCTGGTACTGTTTGACGTAGTGCCGATCGCTGCGCGCGTAGACTTTCCAATCGAGTGTCGACAGGTCGTCGCCAGGAAGGTACTGCCGGTATTCGGCGAACTCGACGCTGAAGCCCTTGTAGGGGCTGCGGTGGAGCCCGGAGAGAAACCCTTCCACCACCGTGCGCGCCTTCAGCTCCATGGTGCCCAGCCGCGCGATGACGGCCGGATCCAGGAACCTCAGCTCGCGCGCGGCGGGCGTCGCGGGCATGGCTACATCCCGCTCCGCGGCAGCGGCACGGCTTCGAGCAGCCGTTCGACAATCGTGTCGGGCGTGACTCGCTCCGACTCGGCGTAGAAATTCGGAATCACCCGGTGCCTGAGCACGGGCAGCGCCAGCGCCTGAATGTCCGCGACCGACACGTGATACCGGCCATGAATCAGCGCGCGGGCCTTCCCCGCCAGAATCAGAGCCTGTGACGCCCGCAACCCCGCACCCCATTTGACCCAATCGGTCACGAACTGGTGCGCACCCTGACGCCCCGGCCGCGAGGCGTCGACGAGCCTGACCGCATACCGCGCGATCTCCTCGGCGACGATCACCTGTCGCACCAACTGCTGGATCTCGAGGATCTCGGCGCCGCCCAACACCCGTTCCGGGGTATGAGTCGTCACACCGGTCGTCTGCGTGACGACCCTCACCTCTTCGTCCTCGGCGAGGTAGGTCATCACGATGTTGAACATGAAGCGATCGAGCTGGGCCTCGGGCAGCGGATACGTGCCCTCCAGCTCGATCGGGTTCTGCGTCGCCAGGACGAAGAACGGCCGATCGAGCGCGATAGGTGCGCCCGGCCGCCGTGACGTGATACTCCTGCATCGCCTCGAGCAGCGCCGCCTGCGTCTTGGGCGGCGTGCGGTTGATCTCGTCGGCCAGGATGATGTGCGCGAAGATCGGTCCGGTCACGAACCGCAGCGATCGATGCCCGGCCTCCTCGTCGAGGACTTCCGTGCCGGTGATGTCGGCAGGCATCAGGTCGGGCGTGAACTGGATGCGCTTGAACGACAGGTCGAGAATCTGCGCGACGCGTCTTGACGAGCAGCGTCTTGGCGAGCCCCGGCACGCCGGTGATCAGGCAATGTCCCCCGGTGAACAGCGCGATGAGGACCTGGTCGATCACCGCGTCCTGCCCGACGATGACCTTGCGGATCTCGGCCAGGATACGCTCGCGCCCGCGCGCGACGTGCTCGGCCACGGCCGCGATGTCGTTCGAAGACGCGTCGGCCGGCTGTGGGCGGATGGTTGTCTGCGGATTCATCGATTGGTCAATGGGTCAGCGAGTAGACGATTTCGTTGATCTGCATCCGGTAGGCCTGCGCGGTGAACCGGACGTAACCGGGATACTCGGCCGCGTTCGACCACTCCCAGCCGTCGCCCATGTCGGTGTTCCAATTGATGAGGACCATCGCCCGGCCGGTGTCGTCCTCGATGGCGCGCAGCCGCGCCTGGTAGCCGCCTTTTTCCCAGGTCCGGCCCTGCAGGAATGACCCGAGCCCTGGCGTCTGTGGGTACTCGTCGAACTGATAGAAACAGTGGAAGATGGGATGGGTCGCGGGCAGATCGACAATCACGCGCTCGGGAAACATCCGCTTCAGCTGCCGTTCGAGGTTGGCCCACTCAATCGGACCGTGGAAGTCGTCGAAGGTCATCGTCCCGCCGCGCAGAAGGAACTCGCGCAGGATCGCGACCTCCGTATCCTTGGGAATCCAAGTCCCGGGCTCGACGAGGTAAATCCAGGGATACGTAAAGAGCGCCGGGTCATCGATCGACACGACGACCGGCTCGTTGACCTGGATCGAGGTGACCGTCTTGACGCGTCTCGACAGGTTTTGCTCCGCCGCGGGATAGTCGATGGTCCAGCACTCGTCGGTCGTATCGCAACCGGACAGCCCGGGGAGTTTGGAACCGTCGTAGCGGATGCGCGCGAAGGTCCACTGCAGGCCGGCAAACCGGGTGTCGGCCCGCGGGGTCCCCTGGGCTCGAGCATCGGAAGGCAGCGCACCGGTCGCGAACCAGATCAGCACGGCGGCTGCACCGATGCCTGGCACCAGGCGCGCGACAGCCGCCAGTCGTGAAAGACCCGGCCGGGGTATCGTCATGGCACCCTGGGGATCTCCCTCGAGCCCGGCGTCTGGCCGCCGTCGATGGCTTTCAGCAGCAGATCCTGTGCCCGCTCGAAGCTCGGCGCAATTTCGAGCGCCGCGAGCGCTTCGCGCTTTGCGTCGGCGGCGCGCCCCGCGAGCAGGTAGCTTTCGGCAAGGTCGCAATGCGCCGAGGCGCGATCGGCTGGACCGATGGCCAGAGCGACCTTGAACTCACGCATCGCGACACTCGCGTCGCGCGCCCGCATGGCCGCACGGCCCAGCCCGGTGTGACCGGAGGCGTCGAACGGATTGAGCTCGACGATGCGGTCGTTGGCGAAGACGAGGAGGGTCTGATCGCTGGTCTTGGCGGCCAGCTCGGCCAGCCGGTGCGCCGCGTCGATGGCGTTGTGATCGTGCACCAGCAGGGCCCGGTACTCTTTGATGGCGCGGGCTGGATCGCCGAGCTGCTCGGCCAGACTTCCCATGATGGCGTGAGGGCTGTCCGCACCAGTCGCCATCGGCACGAGCGCAGCCGCCTTCTCGAGCGGTTCGAACGCCGCCTTGTCGCCCTGCTTGGCCAGTGCCGCTCCAAGCGCGAGTTGCGCGCGGTAGCTGCCCGGGCGATCCGCGGCCCCCGTGCGGAGCGCCGCGATGTCGCCGCTCTGGCGCTCTTCGCTAGGAGAACCGAGGGGCGCGCTGGGCGGGCCGGGCCTGCCAGGCTTGGCCGTATCGCGCAGCGCCGCTCGAACAGTGCTGAACCGCTGGTCGAGCATCTGGTCGAACGTACCCTGGAGCTCATCGGTGGAAATGCCAAGGCCCTTGCTGATCGCGGCGTCGCCCTCGGTGCCCTCGCCGTAGGCGCGTAACAGCGCGCGCAATGCCGCCTCGCCGCGCGTCGCGACGATGTGCTCGACGAGCAGCGACGCCTGGTAGTACGAGAGCGCGATGGTGTCGGGCTTGGTGAAACCGGAATTCAGATCGCGCAGCTTCAGCACCTGTCCGCGCTCGATCGCGATCGCAAACGGCACTTCCATCTCGTTGCCCCACGACGGCTTCTCGCGGCCCTCTTCGTAGACCGAGATGCCTTCCGTCAGCCAGCGCGGCACGCGCTGGTTCGACATCTGGAGCGTGACGACGTGCGCAAGCTCGTGCCAGAGCGTCGCCTGCCACGAGAAACTGCCGGGCGGTTTCTTGGCCTTCGGCGAGTCCATGCTCACGACGCGGCCGAAGCACGCGCCGAGGGCACCCACCAGCCCCGGGAGCCCGAGGTTGCGGACCGCGAAGTCATCGTGGATCGGAAAAATCTCGATGAGGATGGGTCCCTTCGGCGTGAATTGGTACGAGGCCGACAGCTTCGTGAGCGCCTGGTGTGCGAGCGGGATGGCGTACTCGCGCAACACCCGCGCCTCGTTGGGGTCGAACTTGAAGATGAAATCGCCGTCGCGGACGACCTCGAACTTCTCGAGCTTGTCGAGGAGCGCGAGCAGATTGAACGTCACCTGGTCGAACGGGAACACCTTGAACGTGTTGTCGAGCACAAGGCGCGCCCCAGCCTCGTCTCCGGTCCGCATGAGGTGCAGCCCCAGATCGCTCTGGGCGCGAATGTTTGTCGGCGAAAGCTCGATGGCCCGGCGCGTCAGCGCCACGGCCTCGTCGAAGCGATAATGGCGCGCCGCCACTTCGCCGGCGACTCGATAGGCCTCGCCGAAGGACGGGTTGATGGCGAGGATCCGCGCCATCTCGGCGTCGAACGCCGCCTTGTCGTCGCGCACGTACGCGATCGCACCCAGCAGCGCGCGCGCCTCGAGATGCGACGGGTTGGTCTTGAGCACGCGATCGATGCGCTCCCGGGCCTTGTCGTACCGTGTGTTATCGAGGTCGAGTCCAGCGAGAAAGAGGTGCGCGTCGGCCAGCTCGGCGTCGATCTTGAGCGCCTCTTCGGCGGCGGCAGCGGCCATCGGCGGGTTCTCTCCCGCGAGCGTGCGCGCGATGCCGACATGCGCCGGCGCCCAGTCGGCAGCGCCCTTGATCACTTGCTGGAAGGACTTCATCGCTTCGGCGGGATTGTAGGTCTCGAGGAACAGCTCGCCCCACGCGGTTTCGACCGCGGGATCTCCGCTGCGGGCAGCGACACGGTAGAGGGAGTTCGCGTCCTGCACCCGCCCGAGCGCCTGCGCGGCACGCGCGGCACGGAACACCGCCTCGGTGTCTGGGGCCTGGAGACCTCGCGCGAGGACGCGGTTGAGGTGGTCGGCGGCGGTGTCGACGCGGCCGAACTGCTGCTGCAGCAGCAATCCCAGCTCGAGCGCCGCTTCTCCCGACGGATTCGCCGCGGCTGCCGCCTCGAGCAGCCGCCGTGCCTCGTCGTAGCGGCCGCGAGTCGATTCGACGCGCGCGAGCACTGCCGCCGCGTCGGGATCGCCGGCCGGCCGGGCCTTCGCCAGCGCCTCAGCCTGCGTCACTCGCCCGCGAGCGAGCGCCCGCCGTGCCTGCTGAATGAACGTTTCCGGCGTCTGCACCGCGGCATGGGACGCTTCCGCACCAAAGACGGCGCCCGCCGTCGCCCACACACCAGCACGAATCGACGGCACTGCCAGGAGTCCGCACACGAGCAGAGCCGTGGCTCCCAAGAGTCACCTCCACGCGCGACGAGAGAGGTGCGTTGAGAGATGTCGCATGGGACTGTCTGGATTATAGAACACGGCTACTTCCGATCAGACGCGATCGGAGCGTGAAAAGCTTGTGAAAAAGCGCTCAGCGCCTGAGCTCGTAGAGCCGCACCGGCGCGCCCTGCCACTTGCCTGAGGCCACGACGCGAAACTCCGGCAGCGCATCGACGGCGGCCACCAGCTCGTCGCACCCTCCGCGATAGAGCGCGCAGTTGATGGTGACGTGCGTCGCCCCGCGTGCCCGCAGCAGATCGATAGTGGCCGCGTCCGGAAATCCTTTCAGAGCGACCTCGAAATCGACCTGGCCAGGCGGGTAATGGCCGCTGTAGCCGTTGATCATCTGCGCCCAGTGCCAGAGGGAGAAGTACATGAACGGCACGTTCGGCGTGAAGCGTGTGGGATTCCCGCCGAACGGAAACTCGGCGAGGACGACGTCGGGGGCGCCGGAGACGAGGCCGTAGATGGGCGGCGGCTCGAGCCAGACGGGTTCGAGCCGCAACACCGGCCGCAAGTCGACGCCGATGGCGACGACGAGCACCGCCAGAGCCGTCCGCTGCAGCCACGGCGATCGTCCTGCCACCAGGCGGCGAACGCCGAAGCCGGCGAGCAGGGCCAGCGTGAGCCCGACGAGGATGCTGGCGCGTGCCGGCACGCGCAGCCCGCGGACAAACGGCAGCCAGTCGTAGAGGTACGGGTAGAACACGCTGTTGAAGCCCCGCGACATCTCGAACGCGACGAGAAGCGCGGCCGCGTACGCCGCTCGCGTCACGCCGAGCGGCGGGATCAGCGCGACTGCGGCCAGCAGCAGAATCATGACGCCGGGA
Organism: uncultured Acidobacteriota bacterium; assembly: GCA_963776315.1. Taxonomy (GTDB): domain Bacteria; phylum Acidobacteriota; class Vicinamibacteria; order Vicinamibacterales; family 2-12-FULL-66-21; genus DATBJJ01. The sequence continues at coordinate 435,881 of CAVZMJ010000007.1, read as the reverse complement.
AAGAGCGCGCGCTCGGGCATGCGCCCGGGCAACGAGCGATTCCCCCACGTCGCGCTCCGCGGGTGCGCGCGGAGGTAGTCGGCGGCCGTCGCGCTGTAATACGTGACCGTCGGGACGTCACGGTCGCCGAGTTGCGCGGAGCTGTAAGTGCGCGCCAGCGGCACCGCGAGCAGCAACGCGAGAGCGCCGGCGATGGCGGCCGGGCCGAGCATCCGGCGCAGCGGCGGCCGCGTGAGCCAGATACAGGACCGCAACGAGCGCGGTCACATAGACGGTGAAAAAGACGGCGTAGTACATCGAACAGTAGAGCTGCGCGGCTGCGAGCAACCCGAACGCGACGGCATCCCTGGTGCGCGCGGTCGTCAGGAACCGGTGGAGCGCCAGCAGCGCGAGCGGCATGCAGTAGGTCATCTGCAGCTCGAAGTGGCTGTAGTGCTCGAACCGGTAGGGATAGAACCCGAACAGCAGCCCGGCCACGAACGCCGCCGCGCGCGATCCGGTCAGGCGCTCGGCGAGGAGATACATCGCCAAGGCCGAGGCGACGAAACTCAGGACCATCACCAGGTTGTAGGCCAGCACCGGGTGCATCCCCACCGCCAGAAACGGCACCGTCGTCAGCGCCGGCAGCAGCATCGAATCCGAATACGTCAACGTGAGCTGGTGCGGGTGGAACACGTTCGGGCTGAAGAGCGGCCGCGGATCGCCGCCCAGCTTGTGATACACCCATCCGAAACGCCAGATCGAAAACAGCGGATCGCCCAGATCCGGCACCGAGTCCATGTGCTGCAGCTGTGGAAAGAGCAGCACGGCGGCGAAGGCGCAGAATCCCGCGGCGGCCAGCGCCCGAGATCGCCATGGCCCTCGCGGGCCGGCGGGCGGGACAACGGGATCCTGAAGCGGATCGTAGACGTGGTCGCGGACCTTCCGGACGAGCTGCGGCGCACGCGCAAGCGGTCTGGTCCGTCGGTCGAGCGCAAGGCGAAGGGCGACGACGGCCAGCGCGGCGACAACGGCGCGCCCCGGACTGCGCGCGGTCACGCGGTCGCCGCCGAGCCGGAACGAGAAGCCGCCGGTCAGAGCAATCGCCGCGGCGACGAGGACGAGCGCCAGCGCCAGCCAGTCGAGCGCGTTCGCCGCACGGGGTCGCTGCACTATCGGCGCACCATTCTTGGATCGGAGGGTTTCGATCGGCTGCGATTCTATCGTGATCGCAAACCGAGCGCGCGCTCCTCGACGCGGATGCGGGCGACGAGCAGTGCCCCGAACGCCGCGCACGCGAGGACGCCTGCAACGGGCGCACGCGCGAGCAGCGCGAACCCGATCAGCTCGCCGGCCACGCCGACGTAGTTGGGATGCCGGAGGACGCGATAGGGACCGCCGAGCGTCCGGCTGGACCCGGGCGGGACGAGCACGCGAAACGTCCATCGTCGCCGAGCGTGGCGATCGCCCAGTACTTGAGTGCCTTCGCGCCCACGAAGACGAGCCCGCCGGCGAGCGCGGCGACGCCGAGCCCACGTCCACGTACCCATGCCTCGAACACCATCCCCAGAAAGCACGCGGGATACGTGAGCTGCATGGCGCCGTAGACGTCGTCCGCAGGTTCGATTGCACCGCGTGCGCGCAACGCGCGTTCGTTGGCCGCCGAACGCCGCGCTTCGAACAGCATCGGGATGAACGCGATGGCCAGGAGGATCGCCGCGGTCGAGAGATCAGATGACACAGCTAGCGAATGAGTGCTGCGCTTTCACGCGAACGACAGACACGCGGATCTCATATCACGGGACGCGGATTACGCGGATCTCATATCACGGGACGCGGATCACGCGGATAGGACACGCTGGGGAATCGGAGAAGACGAAGGCAACGGGTTCAACACGGAGCAACGGAGTCAACGGTGACGCACGGAGAAAACATTGATCTCATGCGTCCAGCAGAGGCCGCCCGCGTCGCCGGCCGAACGGCCGGCGAGTCGTATCGAGAGACGGACGTCACTCGAAGCATGCGCCAGAAACACCGGCATGCTTCGAGTGACGTCCGTCTCTCGATACGGCCCGCGCGTAGCGCGGCGCGGGCGGCCCTCCGTTCGTCTTCGTTCGTCTTCGTTTCTTCGTGTGTGAACCCGTTATCTCCGTCGCCTCCACATCTCGCTCGCTCGACCTCACCGCACGTCGCCCGCATAACCGATCGTCCGCTCGAGCCATCCGGGTGCCCAGTGGGCGCCGAGCGACGCGAGCCGCATCGCCAGCGGGGATCCCGCGAGAGACCGCAGCGCGCGATTGAAGCGCCACTTCGATCCGAACTCGCGGCGGCGCATGTCCGCGAGCTGGATATGCGCATCCTCTCGACCATGTGCGAGGGCCATAAACGCCGCGCGGGCGGCGAGCTCACCGCCGCGCAGGGCGAAGCGCAGCCCGTCGCCGGTCATCGGATCGATGAAACCGGCGGCGTCACCGGCGAGGAGCAGGCCGGGCGCGCCGCCGCCGGTCGCCTCGACGGCGAGCGGGCCGAGGCAGACGGGGCGAGACACGACGCGGGCCCCGGCAAAACGATCGGCCAGCTGGCGATCGGTGTGCAGTGTGTCGCGGAGCAAGCGTGCCGGATCGCGGAGCGCGGCACGATCGGCGGTCACCACGCAGGCGTTGGTCACCCCGCCAGGCAATGGGGCGATGCCGATGTAGCGTCCGGCCCGCAGGTGCATCTCGCCGAACCGCCCCGTGCCGCACCGCCCGACGCCACATCCTCGAAGTACGCGCCCACGGCCCACCGGCGCGGCCGCTGCGCATGGCGCGCCAGACCGAGCGTGCGTGCGACGCGCGAGCTGGCGCCATCGGCCGCAATCACGATCCGCGCGCGAAGGACGAAGCGGCGATCGGCCCTGCTGACTTCGACCCCACTCACCCGCCCGCCGTCGACGGCCGGTGCCTGCACCAGCACGCCCTCGTCGACGCACGCGCCGGCCGCCTGTGCGCTGGCCAGAAGCGCAGCGTCGAGCCGGTGCCTCGAGATCATGCAGCCCTGGTGACCATCGCCGTACCGGCCCTGACATCGAGCGCCCGCCTCGCTCGTCACGATCATCCCATCCACGGGAAGCGCCCCCTCGACGACTCCGCCAAGGCCCAGCCTCGTCAGGATCGCCATAGCGCCGGGATTCACCGAATCCCCGCACAGCTTGAACCGCGGGAACCGTGCGCGATCGAGCACGTGCACGCGCACACCGGCGCGCGCGAGCACCAGTGCCGCAATCGCCCCGGCGGGACCGGCGCCGACGACGATCACATCCGAGTCGAGTATCTGGCCCATCTCGCGTGCTCACTCCTGAAACCTGTCCGCATCAATCAGTGCTCGCGGGCCCCACCCCCAAACGTTCCGCCCATCTCCTATCTCCTATCTCCCGCTCTTCCCAGCACAATCGCGCTGTTCTTGGATCCAAAACCCAGGCAATTGCAGAGCGCGGCGGAGACTTCGGCGCGCCGGCCGACGTTGGGGATGAAGTCGAGGTCGCACGCCGGGTCGGCGTTGGCCTGGTTAATCGTCGGCGGAAGAAATCCATGACGCAGGGCCAACGCTGCGGTGACGATTCCGGCGGCGCCGCTCGCGCCTTGAGGGTGGCCGATCATGGACTTGATCGATGACCCGGGGACGCGGTCTGCCAGCGATCCGAAGACCTGGCGCACGCAACGCGATTCGACCGCGTCGTTGAGAACGGTCGAGGTCCCGTGATAATTGACGTAGCCGATCTCCTCGGGTGATCGGCCCGATCGCTCGATGGCCAGTCGCATCGCGCGGATGATCTGCGTGCCGTCGGGATCCATCTGCACGCGGTGATAGGCGTCGCACGTCGACCCGTGGCCGTCGATGGTGGCGTAGACCGACGCCCCTCGCGCACGGGCGCGGTCCTCGCGCTCGAGCACCACCATCCACGCGCCTTCGCCCAGCACGAAGCCGTCGCGGCCGGCGTCGAACGGCCGCGATGCGGCAGCGGGCTGATCGTTGTAGCGTACCGACACGGCGCGCATCTTCGCGAAGCCGAACATCATCCCCGGCGTCACGCAGGCATCGGCGCCGCCCGAGAGGATCACCTCGGCCTCGCCGCTCCGGATGAGCGCCGCTGCGTAGGAAATCGCGTCGGTCGAGCTCGTGCACCCGGTCGAGACGACGTGGCTGATGCCGTGCAACTCGAGCGCGATGGAAATCTCGCTCGAGAGCATGCCGACGATCGAGATCGGAATGGCGTAGGGCGTGACGCGCTTCCAGCCGTCGGTGAAGAATTCGAAATACTGACGCTCGGCGACGTCGATGCCGCCGGCGCCGCTGCCGATGAGCACGCCGGCATCGGGCTCGCCAGTGCGCAGCCCGGCGTCCGCCCAGGCCTCGGTCGCGGCGATCACGCCGATGAGCGACGCCCGCGAATACCGCCGCGGATCCGGGCGGCCACTCCGTTCGTCGCGAGCCCCCGGCGCGCGCTCGTCGATCGCCACGGCATCGTCAATCGACACACGGGGTACGGGTGCGGCGACCGTGCATCCGTAGGGCGTCGCGTCGAAGTCGGTCACCGTTCGCGTGGCGCTGCAGCCGCTCGTGATGTGCTTCCAGAAGCGTTCCCGGCCGACGCCGTACGGGGAGACGACGCCAATGCCGGTGATCGCGACGGCGGGTGTGCTCATGCCGTGGACGCCGGCCTGGCGCTGTACCAGGTCTGAAAGCCTCTTACGAAGTCCGGCCAATCTCGTCGGGTCACAGTTGTCATCTCGCAACGTTGCGGCACGCGCGTCGACCGGCGCCCTGGGCTCGGCGAGGTCGACGCGCCCGCGAATCACCGGCCTGCAATCCGCACTCCAACCACGGCTACGTCTGCACTATCGGACGAGCTCATAGAGTTTGACGGGTTGCCCCTCCCACTGGCCGCTGGCAACCTCGCGCAGAGAGGGCAAGGCGTCGATCGCCGCCAGAATCGGCTCGCATCCGGTCACATACAGGGCACAGTTGACCGTCACGTGCGTCACGCCGCTCGACCTCAGCAGATCGATCGTTGCCGGCGAGGGAAAGTCGCGAAGGCCCTCCATGAGGGGCTCGTAGCCCTGCGGCGTGAAGCCGCTGTAGCCGTTGATCATCGGCAGCCCGTGCCAGATCGAAAAGTACATGAACGGCACCGCGTTGTTGACGTACGAAATATTCAGCCTGGTTGGGAACTCCGCAAGCACCACCGGCTGCCCCTTGATCGTGTCGTAGATCGGCGGCGGTTGCCACCAGACGGGGTGAAGCTCGAGTACCTGGCCAGACGTCCACGCCCGCAGCCAGCACGAGCGCAGCAAAGACGCCCGTCCGCCCCGCCGCGCTGCGGAACTGCGCCAGCAGCCGCCGCGCGCCGAACGCGGCGAGCACGGCCAGGCTGATCGCCATGACGATGCTCATGCGCGCGGGAACACGGAGTCCGCGCACTGGAAGCCACCAGCGGTAGAGATGTTTGTAGGTAACGCCGTTGAAGCCAAGCGACATGTCGAACGCCGCGAGCAGTCCCGCCGCGTGTGCCAGCCGAATGGCCCCGACCGGGGGGACGAGCGCCACCGCGGAGAGCGCAAGGGGCAGCGTCCCAGGAAACAACGCCCGTTCCGGATAGCGGTCCTCGAGCAGCCTGCCGCCGTACGTCGCGCTCCGTGGGTGGGCCCGCAAATAGTCTGACGGACCCGCGCTGTCGTACCTGACCGCGCCCTCGTCGCGATCGCCCTTGACCGTCTGGGCGGCAAGATACGGCCGCGCGAGCGGCACCGCGAGCGCGACGGCCAGCACGAGCGCCGACGCCACCGGCACCAGCAGCCGGCGCCACGGCGGCCGCGCCCCTAGCGAGCAGGAGCGTGCCGAGCACCGCGCCCGCATAGAGCATGAAGAACACGCCGTAGTACATGGACGAATAGAGTTGCGCGGCGGCAAGGAGCGCGACCGCGATGGCGTCGCGCACCTTGAGCGTCGCGCTGAATCGGTGCAGCCAGATCATGGCGAGCGGCATCCAGTGCGTCATCTGCAGCTCGAGGTGGCTGTAGTGTTCGAACCGGTAGGGGTAGAACCCGTAGATGAGCGCGCTGATGAAGGCCGCTCTCGGCGATCCCGTCAGGCGTTCGACCAGCAGGTAGGTGGCGAGCGCCGAGAACACGAACGCCGACAGGAACAGGACGTTGTAGGCGAGGACGGGATGGATGCCGGCCGCGCGCAACGGAATCGCGGTCGCCGATGGCAGGAGCATCGAATCCGAGAACGTCAGCGCGAGCGGTGCCGGATGAAAGATGTTGCCGCTGAAGAGCGGCCGTGGATCGCCGCGCCACTGTTCGTACACCCAGCCCATCCGCCACATCGAGAACAGGGGATCGCCGAAGTCCGGCACCGCGTCCATGTGCCGCAGCTGGGGCTGAAGGAGGATGGCGCCGAAGGCGAGGATGCCGAGCGTCGCGAGCGCCGCGCGGGTCCACCCGGGCCACGCGGGCCTGTCGACCGGGTCCGCCGCCGGCTGGAACAATCGTGCGCGCCACCGCTGCCAGCGAGGCCGCTCCACGCCAAACGGCCTGACACCTGACGCGAACCACCACCGGATGCCCAGCACGATCGCGGCGGGAATCAGCGCGCGGTCGGGGTTGCGCATCGACAGCCGGACGCCGCCAACCTCGGTATAGAAACCGCCGGTCCACGCCATGACGACCGCCCCGACGCCGAGCGTCAGCGCAAGCCAGTCGAGACCGATGGCTACGCGCGGTCGCACGTCAGTCCGGCCAATCTCAATCGCGCATTGGGCATGTGCGGGCGCACGGGTCATCACGCCCGCGCCCGCTGATTCTACAAGCTATTTCCACATCGTCTACACTTCGGGACAAACAGCTCGATGCAGCCACCCCGGCGCTCCGCTCTCATCGTGGCGTGGACAGGTGCGGGACTCTTCGCCGCGTCGCTCGTGTGGTTCGTCTACTGTTACGTGGTTCGTTTCGGACGGCCGGCGCCACCCGGCGGCGGGCTCGCCGCCGTGCTGGTCAACGTGCTGCTCTTCTCCGCGTTCTCGCTGCATCACAGCGTGCTCGCGAGGAGCGGCGCCAAGCGCGCGATGCGCCAGGTCGTCCCGCCCGAGCTCGAACGGTCGCTCTACACGTGGGTCGCGAGCCTCTTGTTCCTGGTTGTGTGCACGTGGTGGCGGCCGGTCCCAGGTGTGCTCTATCAGCTCGACGGCCCGTGGCGGGCCGCGGGCTGGACCGGTCAACTGCTCGCACTTCTGCTGACCTTGCGCGCGTCGAACGCGCTCGACGTCCTCAACCTCGCGGGCGTTCGCGCGGTTGTGGGTCCGGCCGCAAGCGAAGGTCAGCCGCTCACCACCGACGGGCTCTACAGCTTCGTACGTCACCCCGTCTACTTCGCCTGGGCCCTCTTCGTCTTCAGCACCCCGACGATGACCAGTACGCGCGCGGCGTTCGCGGTGATCAGTACCGCCTATCTGATGATCGCGATTCCCTGGGAGGAGCGAGGCCTCATCGAAACCTTCGGTCAGGAATACGAGGGTTACCGCCGCAGGGTCAAGACACGGATGATCCCGTGGGTGTACTGAGCGGCCGCGGCTGGCGCGGCGCTCGGCTGGCGGCTGGCGGTTGCTGAGTCGATCGACTAAGCAACAGCCAACAGCGAGCCGCGAGCCGCGAGCTACGAGCTGCGAGCCGCGGACCACACGAACCGCCTCCTTCAGAGTTCAACTTTCAGTAAGGTGTACACTTAGGCGCGACGCATGGCCGAGCCTCCCGCACCCGTACTTCCCTCCGAACTCCCCGTCGTTCCGCTTCGCGGTGCCGTCGTCCTGCCGCTGAGCGTGTCGCCGCTCGGCGTCAGCCGTTCGATGTCGGTTGAGGCGGTGAACCGCGCGCTCGCGGGCGACCGGATGATCCTGGCTCTCCTGCAGACGACCGATACGGACGAGCCGGGTCCGGACGATCTGCACAAGGTCGGGACGGTGTGCATCATCCGTCAGATGGCCAAGGCGCCGACCGGCATGCGGGTGCTCGTCGAGGGGATCGCTCGAGCGCGCGCGGAGTTTCTGCAGGTCGAGCGCGGCGTCCTGCAGGCGCTGGTCAAGCCGCTCAAGGAACAGGCCGAACGCACGGTCGGAGTGGATGCGCGCGTCCGCCATCTTCAGGAGCTCGTCGACCAGGCCCTTTCGCTCGCCACGGGGCTCTCACCCGACATCAAGGCGCTCGTCACCGGCATGGACGACCCGCTGCGCATCGCCTATCTGCTGGCGAGCCTGCTCGACATGAAACCGGAGGACAAGCAGAAGCTCCTCGAAGAGAACGATCTCGAGGTGAAGCTCGATGCGGTGGCCATGGCGCTGTCGCGCGAGATCGAGATCCTGGAGCTCAAGGGCCGCATCGAGTCGCGGGCCGAGAAGGAGATGACCGACGCGCAGCGGCAGTACGTGCTGCGGCAGCAATTGAAGGCGATCCAGGCGGAGCTCGGCGAGGGCGACACCGACGTGCAGGAAATCCGCACCCGCGTTACCGAGGCGCACCTCCCCGAGCGCGTCGAGACGGCGGCGCTGCGAGAGGTCGACCGCCTCGAGCGCATGACGCCGGCGTCGCCCGAGTACCAGATGCTTCGCACCTACATCGACTGGGTGCTGGACATCCCCTGGGACAAGCCGACCGAGGATCGTCTCGACCCCGTCGAGGCCCGCCGTGTCCTCGACGAGGATCACTACGACCTCGACAAGGTCAAGGAACGGATCGTCGAGTACCTCGCGGTCCAGAAGCTCCGGCAGCGCAGCCTGGAGGCACCCGGCATCTCGGAGGCTGGCGGCGTGCCGCCGCCGGCGACGGGCGCTCGCGGCGCTCGCGGCGCTCGCGGCGCTCGAATGAAGGGACCCATCCTCTGCTTCGTCGGGCCTCCGGGTGTCGGCAAAACGTCGCTCGGCCAGTCGATCGCCCGGGCGATGAATCGCAAGTTCGTCCGGATCTCGCTCGGCGGCGTGCGCGACGAGGCCGAAATCCGAGGGCACCGGCGCACCTACATCGGATCGATGCCGGGACGCCTGGCCCAGGCGCTGAAGAGCGCCGACTCGTCGAACCCCGTGCTCATGCTCGACGAAATCGACAAGATGTCGGCCAGCTTCCAGGGCGATCCCGCCGCGGCGCTGCTCGAAGTGCTCGACCCGGCGCAGAATCACGCCTTCCGCGATCATTACCTCGAGATTCCGGTCGACCTGTCGCGCGTGCTCTTCATCGCCACGGCGAACCAGCTCGGCACGATCCATCCGGCGCTGCTCGATCGCATGGAGATGATCACGCTCGGCGGCTACACCGAGGACGAGAAGGTTCACATCGCGCGAAAGTACCTCGTGCCGCGCCAGCTCGAGGAGCACGGTCTGCACCAGGGGCAGATCGAGCTCACCGACGATGCGCTGCGCAAAGTGATCGGCGAATACACGCGTGAAGCTGGTGTGCGCACGCTCGAGCGGCAGATCGGCGCCATCGCCCGCAAAGTGGCGGCGCGCGTGGCGGCCGCTCCCGAACACACCGCGCGCGTGGACGCGGATCAGGTGCACGACTACCTCGGCCAGCCACGCGTGCGGCCGGAAACGCCGTTCCGCACGTCGCGTCCAGGGGTGGCGACGGGGCTCGCCTGGACAGAGACGGGCGGCGACGTGCTCTACATCGAGGCCGCGCTCCTGCCGGGCGGCTCGGGCCAGGTCATCCTGACCGGTCAGCTGGGCAACGTGATGCAGGAATCGGCCCGCGCCGCGCTGTCGCACATCAGGCAGAACGCCCGCGACCTCGGCCTCGCGCCGGAGTTCCTCAGCAAGCAGGACATCCACATCCACGTTCCGGCCGGTGCCATCCCCAAGGACGGACCGTCGGCGGGTGTGACGATGGCGACGGCGATGGTCTCGGCGGCGCGCGGTGTGCCGGTGCGCTCTGATGTCGCGATGACCGGCGAGATGACACTGTCCGGCCTGGTGTTGCCGGTTGGCGGCATCCGCGAGAAGACGCTGGCCGCACGCCGGATCGGCATCAGGACCATCATCCTGCCAGCCATGAACGAATCGGATCTGGACGAGCTCCCCGAGGATGCGCGGAAAGACATGACGTTCTATCCCGTGCACTCGCTCAATGAGGCGCTCGCGGTTGCCTTCCCGGTCGCGGCGCCCATCGTCTGACCACACGTCCAGTCCAGGTGCCTGCCGCCTTTTTCTACATCTCCGGCCACGGCTTCGGACACGCCTCGCGCGAGATCGAGGTCATCAACGCGCTCGGCGCCCGGCGCCCCGACCTGACGATCGTGGTACGAACCTCGGCTCCGCGGTGGCTGTTCAACCGCACGGTTCGCGTTCCGATCACGCTCATCCCTGGTGCATGCGACACCGGCGTCGTGCAAATCGACAGCCTGCGCCTGGACGAATCAGCGACCATCGAGCGCGCGGATGCGTTCTCCCGCACGCTCGACCGTCGAGCGCGCGAGGAGGCCGACCTGCTCGGCGCGCACGACGCGCGCCTCGTCATCTCGGATGCGCCACCGCTCGGCTGCGCGGCTGCGGCCGCAGCGGGCGTGCCGTCGGTCGTCCTCACCAATTTCACCTGGGACTGGATCTACGAAGGGTACTCGGCGGACCTCGCCGGCGCGCCGGCGCTCCTGCCGTCGATTCGGACGGCCTACCGTCACGCCGAAGCGGCGTGGCGACTGCCGATGCACGGCGGCTTCGCGACGTTCGACACCATCGTGGACGTGCCCTTCGTCGCCCGACACGCCCGCCACTCGCGCGACACGGTTCGGCGCGTACTCGACCTTCCACACAATCAGCCGCTCGTCCTCTCGTCGTTCGGCGGCTACGGCGTGAGCGGCTTTGACGTCACCGCACTCGACTGTCTCGCGTCGTATGACGTAGTCCTCACCCATCGCGACGAAGGGGATGAACTCAGTGGTGCGCCGGCGGGTGTCCACCAGATCAGCGAATCGCGCCTGTACGACGCCGGCCTTCACTACGAAGATCTCGTCGCCGCCTCCGACGTCGTCGCCACCAAGCCCGGCTACGGCATCATCGCCGAGTGCATCGCCAACGAGACCGCCGTCCTGTACACGTCACGCGGACATTTCGTGGAGTACGACGTGCTAGTAGACGCGATGCCGAAATACCTGCGGTGCGGGTTCATCGATCACGACGATCTGTTCGCCGGCGGCTGGCGCACCGCGCTCGATCGCATCATGGCTTCTCCTCCGCCACCCGACCGCCCCCGAACAGACGGCGCTGAGGTCATCGCGGAGCTGATCGATCGCCGGATCAGCCGATAATCCCCGCCTGTACAGTCGAATGCCACTGCGAGCACCAGACGCTCAGTGAACGACGGCCAGGACGGCCCCATTGAAGCCGGCTGCAAGCGTCAAAGCGCCGCATCTCCGAGAGCGATTCCGCCGATGAAGATCGGCGGCCCCATTGAAGCATCGTTGGCACGTAGAGGTACTCCGGATCCGGATAGGATTCCGCCGATGAAAATCGGCGGCCTTGTTGAAGCAAGTCCGGCAAGCGGAACTGGCGTGCGAACCCAGTCGTGATTCTGGGCACCGTCAGTCGTACAATCGAAGGCAATGGGGATCCCCACGCATCGCCCGCTCACCGAGGACGAACGCGCCCAGGGACGCCGATGGCTCGAGAACTGGCGCGAGATCGACGTCCTGCTCGAGCAGGAGCGCCACGACCGTTTGGCGGCGCTCACCGATGATGCCGCCTGGATTGAGTCCCAGGGACTGCTGCTGGCATGGGAAGCCGGCATGCCGGGGGACGCCGGGGAGGGACTGCTGCTGCAACAAGGCATCTTGTCGAAGCGGCCGCGCGCATGACGCGCGTGAACGTGGCGCCCCAGATGGTCGCCGCGGCCGAGGCGTTCGCGGCATTGACCGAGATCGGCCGGCGAGGCTGTCTGATCGGCGGCCTCGCGCTTCAGCGCTGGGGACAGCCGCGTTTCACCGCGGACGCGGATCTCACGGTGCTGGCACCGTTCGGCTCGGAGGCGGCGGTCGTAGACGCCTTGCTCGAGCACTTCTCGGCGCGGACGCCGACGGCACGGCAGATTGCCCTCGATCGCCGCGTCCTTCTGCTGACGGCATCGAATGGCGTCCCCTTGGACATCTCCCTTGCGGCGCTCCCATTCGAAGAAGAGGTCATGGACCGTGCCTCGCGCTGGCGACGAGTCGGGAACGTGTGGCTCACGACGTGCTCGGCCGAGGATCTCGTCATTTACAAGCTCGTCGCCGCGCGTCCGCAGGACCTCGTTGACGTCACCCGCATCGTCGAGCGACAAGGCCGTCGGCTCGACGTCGCCAGAATCCGGTTCTGGGGCGCGCAGTTCGCAGACCTGAAAGAAGACGCGGATCTCCTCCGCCCATTCGAAAATTCTCTGAAGCGTCAATCGAAGCTCGACCACTGACGACCGGGACCGTCGACTCGGCACTGTCGACTCGGCACTGCCGACTGTGACTGTCGACTGTGACTCCCGACTGACGACTACCGCCGACCGTTCGACAGGCTCACGGTCGCCCTGAGCCTGGTCGAAGGGCGACTGCCCCATGCACCCTCAGTTCCGCTACCCTCCACATGTTCCTGTGCTCCGCGAGCTGGCGGAGGCGGACGTATCGCGCCGCGCGTGGCGGGAAGGTGATGCGCATCGCGGCCTCACGCGGCGCACGCACGGCAGCGAGAAACGCCAGTGCGGCGGTGGGACCTCGCCAGACTTCCTCCCAGCTGGCGCCGTCGACTGAGAGATCGATCGCCAGCAGCCGGGGAAAATCGCGAGCGTATTCGCCGAGCGCGTGGGTGATCCCGGCGACCTCGCGCACCTCCCCGAGGTCGGCGCGTATCCACTGCGCCGGCCTCTGCGGATCGTCTCCCCATTCGGTTTCGATCCGGCCATCGAAGATGACCCGTGCATCGTGCCTGAAGGCGTCGACGGCGACGATGGGAAGCGCGTCACCGACCGGAGGCTCCAGCGGCGCGTGCGCCGGGATTCGGTATGTCGTGCGCACGCCGTCGGAGGCCACGACCGCGGCTCCGGGGGACGCCGACACGTAGCGGGCCCACGCGCCACCGCGATCGAAGGTCCCGTCGACGACGATGTCGATCGGCCCGAGCGCGGCGAGCGCCGAGAGCATCGCGGGATCGCGGGCGTTGAGTCCGGCCTGGAGCGGTGCATAGTGCGGCGGATCATAGCCGCTCACGCCATTCACCGTCCCACGCCGGTGCCAGATCGCGCGATACGTCGCCGCCGCATCCCACTGAGGCCCAAGCGGCAGCTCGAGAACCGGCAGCGCACTGTCCCGGCGCTCCACCCTCGGCCAGAGCTCCGGCGCCGCGGCCATGGGAAAGTCGCCCGCCCAACCATCGAGCAGCAGACAGCCCGCCACCGTGACGAATCCGATGGCCCGCGTGATCCGGCGGCCGGTTGACAGCCAGGCGTAGGCCAGGCCCGCCGTGACAGACAGGCACAGCGTGCCGAGCATCCAGAAACGGGTCGGCACCCGCAGGCGATCGAATCCCGGCACCGACAGGAGCCACATGTACGGCGCGGGATCGAGCACGACAGAACCCCGAACAATGAGGAGTGGACCGCAGGCGAGGAGGGCGAGGCCGAGCGTGGCCGCGAGATAGAAGACGAACGGGCTCCGACGTGCCAGCGCGTGACGGGTGCTCGGCGTCAGGAGCGCGAAGAAGACTCCGCACACGGTCCCCACCAGGAGCGCGCGGTTGAGATCCGTCATCCGAAGCGCCATCCCGGCAATCTCCACGCGCCACGGCCCGACGATCAACATCGCCAGCGTCGCGACGAGACTCGCGGCGGTGACGGCGCCGAGGCCGGTACGAAGGGCACGTCTCGCGCGGGACTCGTCTTTCATCGCCAGTCGTCCCCGCAGGATCCAGACCGCCAGCGCCAGCAAGACGAGTAGAGGCGCCGTGATGCCTGGGAACAGATTGTGTGCGTCCTCGCGCAGCAGCGACGGCCAGAGCCAGGAGATCTGAGAGACCTGCGCCCATGAGCGCGGCTCCGCGCTGAAGCCGGCGGGCTCGACGAGCGATCGGCGGAGCGCGAAGTACTCGTGCACCGCGACGTACTTCGACATGATCGGGAGGAGCGGCAGGCTCGACACGACCCACGTGACGAGAATGGCCGGCATCGTTCGCCAGCCGGCCCGGCTCGAGCAGAAGTACGCCAGCCACATCCCGATGAGGACGGCGCCAAAGAGCATGTAGTAGCCGTTGGCCGTCGATTGGCCGAGCCACGCCACGCCGAAGAGCACGAGCCATCGCGCGCGGCGGCGTTCGAGGAACCCGTGCAGACCGAGCAGCATCAGCGGGAGCCAGTACGCCGAGAGCGATTGCAGGTGTCCGAGCTCCGATAGCCGGTACGGTGTGAACGCCCACACCACACCGGCCAGAATCGCGGCGTCTTCACGTCGGGTGAGAAACGCGACGAGGAGGTACACAGCGAACGCCGACAGCGGCCATGTCAGAAAGAGGCTGACGTTGTAGGCCGCCAGTGGGTTGTGGGTCAGCCAGTAGATTGGGCTGGCCACCAGGCTCACGCCGAGGAGGTGCTCCGTGAAGGTGGTGGCGCCCAGGCTCGGGTAGAAAAACGGCGCGTTCCACCACTGTTCGCTCAAAGGCCGCGCCGTGGCGTTCCACCAGAGCACCGAGGCGTTCAGCACGGGGTCGCCGGCATCGCCCGCGATCCTCGACTGACTCAACTGGACGAGGGGGCTCGTGTACCAGAACGAGAGGAGGAAGTAGACGACCAGAACGCCAGCGGCGGGCAGCCGTCGCGATGGCACGGCCGCAGGGCCGTCAGCGGCTGCGGTCCGCGCGCGGGTCATACGCGCCACTCCTCGCACGAGATCGGATGCGGAGCAGCTCTCGAAACATCGCCACTCCGTCCCTGAGCAGGTTCAACTGCGACTGCCGCCCGTAATGCCACTCGATCGGCACTTCCACGATGCGCAGCCCGCGCGCCCGCGCGATGCACAGGACCTCGATGTCGAACGCCCACCCGTCGACCTGAACGAACGGGAAGATGGTGGCGATCGCCGACGCCGTGAACATCTTGAACCCGCACTGCGTATCCTCGATGCCCCGCACCGTGAGGTGCTGGACGGCGTAGTTGAAGACGCGGCCGGCCAGGTGGCGGACCAGCGGCTCGCCCACCCGGCGCGCGCCGTGGCCCTCGCGGCTCCCGATCGCGACGTCGAACGCGTCGAGCGCCGGCGGCAGAAACCGCGGCAGCTCGCCGACCGGCATGGCAAGATCGGCGTCGCAGATGAATCGGAAGGGCGCCGTGGCCGTCATCAACCCGGCCTTGACGGCGCCGCCCTTCCCGCGATGCGGCTCACGCTGGAGCACCACCGTCGCATACCTGCGAGCCCACGCCTCGACCACACGGGCCGTCCCGTCGGTCGAGCCATCGTCGACCACCCGTACTTCCCAGTCCCAGGGCTGCGCGGTGAGAAAGCGAGTCAGCTCGTCGAGCGTCTCGCCGAGCCTCGACTCCTCGTTGAACGCGGGGATGACGATGGAGACGCCGACACGGGTGTCCATCATCGAACTTTCTCTAGCGCGACGAGACCGGCGAGAGTGCCGGCGCGCAGACGACATACGGTCCGGGCATCAGGAGCAGGATCTCCTTGAGCCGCACGGCCGGCACCGACCTCAGCGCGTCGGCATGGCGCGCCTTGAACGCCTGATAGTCGGCGTCGCTCATGAGGATCGGCCGCTGGCGGCCTGGTACGAAGAGCCCGTCGGACACGGCACGATCGTCGACCTCCGCAGCGCGCTCCCAAGGGGCGAGACGGCGGAAGTAGTAGAAGTGCGAGTGCAGCATCCACTTCTGCTCGCGAACCGCGTAGATGCTCGGCGCTTGTCGTCCAGCCGCCAGCTCCTGCTGGCGGACACTCAGGAGGCAGTCCCGGGCAGAGCGCATGGGATGTTCGTCGCGGCGAAGGTGTACCCGCGTCTCTTCGTACGAGTGGGCCGGCACGGTCGACAGGAGGATGGCGATCGGCACCATCCATCGCGCCGCCTGGACGCCGCGCCCAGCCAGCGTGGCGAGCACGAAGGCGGCGAACACGGGCCGGAACACGTGCGAGTTGCGGAAGAGCGGCAGATCGCCGATGCGGATGTTCACCTGGCCGAGGAGGAGCGTGGCCAAGGCAAGGATCGCCGCGACGCCGGCGAGTCCCAGGAGCACGGAGCTCCCACGAACGCTCCACGCGCGTCCATCGATGACATCGCCGGTTGACGATGGTCATCAGTGCGTCGACCGGCGCGCGGCTGGCCTCGGCCAGCCACCCGGGACCGTAGCCGGCAGCCAGTGCCAGGGCCGGCAGAAACGGGTAGGCGTAATGGTGGATCTTGGAGGTTCCAATCGAGATGAGCGCGAGCGGCAGCACGAGCCACGCAAGCAGCAGCCACTCTTCGAGCCGCCGCTCGCGCACGAGCCTGACGAGCACGAGCACGATGCCGCCAATCGACAGCCAGACCGTTCCGTTGCGGAACATCTCATGGAAGATCGTGACGTAATAGTAGTTCCATGGCTGGATATGGCTCGGATCGATCGAGACCGTGAAGCGCTCGACGACGTGGGCGCCGAGCATGATGCGCCAGAGGTCCGCGCCGGCGACGATCTGCTGATACACGAACCACGGAGCGGCCAGCGCGAAGAAGAGCGCGATGCCTGCGGCCCAGAGCCTCCACTCGCCGAAGACGCGCGCGCGCGTCTCGCGGTGCAGCAGCGACGCCGCGCCCACCACCACCGGCAGGAAGAGCGCCGCCACGAATTTGGTCATGAAGCCGAGGAAGAAATACAGCATCACCGCGAGGACGTGCCCGCGGCGGCGCGCGGGCGCGGGTGATGTCGCCCACGCCAGGAAGTGATAGACGCCGCCGCAATACGACAGGACCAGCGGGGCTTCCATGTTGTTGTTGCGCAGCCCGTGTTCGAAGAGCAACGGACCGTAGACGAACAGCACGAACACCGCGACGACACCACAGATGGGACCGGCGAGGCGCCGTCCGAACGCGAACACGTACAGAAAGGCGAGCCCGCCTGCGACCGCGTCCCAGACACGCATCCCGAGCTCGTTGTGGGGCAGCAATCCGGCCGCGATGGGCGCGGCGACGATCCAGAACTTGAGCGGGGGCTTTTCGAGGAAGACCGAGTCCTCGTGGGGACTGCTGAGCGGATTCAGCCAGTCACCGCGCGCGAGGATCCCATCGACGGCGTAGGAGTAGATGGCCTCGTCGTTCTCCATGTCCGTGCGGCCCAGACCGACGAACAGCGGCAACGCGAACGCCGCCACAATGACCGCCAGCCAGAGCGGCCGGCTCAGTCCTTCACGCACGTCACGAGGGACCAGATCCGCGGCACGTTCACCTTCTCGATCGAGATCGGCTCGAGCGCCGACTGCGCCAGAAACGCCGGCAGATCGAGATCGGCCTTGAAGCCGATGTGGATCGTGAACGGGGAGATCAGCCGCTCGACCCGCGACACGAGCAGGTTCGGGCTGAGGAAATGGTTCAGGAAAATGATGCGGCCACCCGGACGGCAGACGCGGCGCATCTCCTGCGCGACCCTGACGGGATCGGGGACCACGCTGATCAGGTAGGGCGCGTAGACGAGATCGAACGAGTCGTCGGCGAACTTCAAGTCCGCGGCATCCATCTGGAGCAACCGCATCTGCTGCAGTCCGCCGCGCGCGACGCGCTCGCGTGCCTTCTCCAGCATCGACGACGAGAAGTCAATCCCCGTCATCCGGCACGTCTTGGGATAGAGCGACAGATTGATGCCCGTGCCGACGCCGACCTCGAGCACGCGCTCGCCAGGCTGGATGTCCATCTGCTGGAGCGCCCGGACCCGCCCCGGCTGGAGTGTCGGACCAAACGCCAGGTCGTAGACCGAGGCCAGCTTCTCGTAGACGCCGGCAACGAAGTCGTTCTCGACCACGGTCACCGACAACTGCGCGGTGCCGCTGCCGGATGTCACCAGCTCGTCGTCTGGCGCGGGCTTGTCGTCCGTACCATGGCTGAACAGCGTGATCAAGGAGCTCTCCCTATCTCTATCTCTGCTTGCGCCAGCGGAGCACCAAGGCGGGGGGCAGGTTCCCGAGAACGACCGTACGGGCGGGCGACGATCCCATTTCCCGCGTGAGGGTCTGACGGACGGTCACCGCCGAAGGAAACCCATAGGCGTGCACGTACTGAAAGGTCGTGAAGGTGCCGCCCGGCCGCAGTGACGACACGATGGCCTCGACAATGGCGCGGGCACTCGACATCGGCAGGCTCGCGAACGGCAGGCCGGACACGATGTGGTCGACGGGCAGCAGGTCACGCGCGCGCGCAATCGCCACCAGGCGCTCGGCCTTGTCGCACACCGACGCGATCTGCGGCCACCGGGCACCGACGCGCGCGCTGAACACGGGATCCACGTCAATCGCCAGGCACGTCGCATCGGCCCGAAGCCGTCGGGCGATCTCTCCGGTCACGGCTCCCGTGCCCGGTCCGAGCTCGACGAGGCGAACGCCAGGGGTCTCCTCGAGGGAGAGCCCGTCGACCATGGCGCGCGCCAGCCGGCGCGAGCTCGGCGCGATGGCGCCGACCGTCCGGGGACTCTTCCTGAAGTGTGTCAGGAACAGCCAGTGGTCCTGCCAGCGCTCGCGACTCACCGTCGTGTGATCCATGAATGAGCTTCCGGACTATAACCCGTTAGCGCAGGCGCGGCAAGAACTTAGCGACACGCGATACGGCCGCACGCCCGGCAGCGGCCCCCCGTCACACATGGATCGCCTCGAGCACCTGCAGCGCCGCCTCGACCGCTCCGGAGGCAACCGTGATCTGCAGACCCTGAACGCGTCCGGCCAGTTCTCCGACGAGCTCTCTCGCGATCGCCAGACCCTCGGCGCGACCCTCGCCCGCTTGTTCAGCGCGCCTCATGCGATCCAGTACGGCGTCGGGCACGCAGACGCCCGGAACTTCGTTCGCCATGAACTCGGCGTGCCGCACGCTCTCGAGCGGCATGATGCCCGCGATCACCGGAATCCTGACGCGGTCGATGCGCTCGAGGAATCGCAGCATTGCCGCGGCGTCGAAGACCGGCTGGGTAATCGCGAACTCGGCACCTGCCTCGACCTTGTACTCGAAGCGCCGGATCTCCTGATCGAGGTCGAACGCTCCAGGGTTGGCTGCCACGCCGATGTGAAAGGCCGTCGGCTGCCCGATGGCCTGACCGCCCATGTCGAGCCCGCGGTTCAGCTGGGCAGCCAGGTTCGTCAGCCCGATGGAATCCACCTCGAACACGGCGGTCGCGTCGGGATAGTCGCCGACGCGCGGCGGATCCCCCGTCACGAGGAGCAGATTCCGGACGTCCATCGCGTGCGCGCCAAGGAGGTCCGACTGCATGCCGATCATGTTGCGGTCGCGGCAGGCGTAGTGAAGGATCGTCTCGACCCCGGCCTGCTGCTGCACCATCACGGCTGCGGCGAGCGCGCTCATGCGGCCGGTGGCGCGCGGACCGTCCGGGATATTCACGAGATCGACGCCATGAATCCGCAGGTGGCGCGCCTGCTCGACGAGCGACTCTGCCCGATAGCCGCGCGGCGGCACGAGCTCGACGCTGACGACAAAGGTCCCGCGCGCGAGCGCGTTGCTCATGCGGGACTTCTCCGACGTGGCGATGCTCGCCGGCGCCGCCTGGCCGGCCGCGCTCGCTACGGCCGAGCCGTCGGCCTGGCGGGAGCTCCCCGGCTCGACTGCAATCGGCGACAGCGCGCGAACCGCCTGCTTGATCTGGCGGATGTGCTCAGGCGTCGTCCCGCAGCAGCCGCCGACGAGGCGGACCCCGTTGGCGATGAAGCGTCGGGCGTAGGACGCCATGTACTCGGGCGAACAGAGGTAGATGTTGCGGCCATCGATCTCGCGCGGCTGTCCGGCATTCGGCTGCGCCGAGAGCTTGACCGTCGCGACGCGCGCGAGCCGCTCGATGGTCTCGAGCATGGCGGCTGGGCCGACGCTGCAGTTCAGCCCGACCACATCCGCTCCCCACCGCTCGAGCTCGGGAACGAAGGCCTCCGGAGCCGCGCCGTCTCGTGTATTCCCATCCTCCTCGGTCGTCATCTGCGCGACGATCGGGAGGTCGCAGACCGAGCGGACGCCGCGAATCGCCGCGCCGATCTCGTTTACGTCGCGGAAGGTCTCGAGCACGAAGAGGTCGACGCCGCCCTCGAGGAGCGCACGCGCCTGCTCGGCGAAGTACTCCTGCGCCTCGTCGACGCCGGTCTTCCCCCAGGGTTCGATGCGAATGCCGAGGGGACCGATCGCGCCGGCAACCCAGGCCTGATCCTTCGCGGCGCTGCGCGCGATGCGCGCGCCCTGCACATTGATCGCGTGCACCTGGTCGGCCAGGCCGAAATGGCTCAACTTGATGCGGTTCGCACCGAAGGTGTTGGTCTCGATGACGTCGGCGCCGTGCCGGACGTAGGTCTGGTGGACCTCGGCGACGAGATCGGGCTGGGTAAGGTTCAGCTCGTCGAACGAGCGATTGAGGAAGATGCCCTTCGCATAGAGCATCGTGCCCATGGCGCCGTCGCACACGAGCACGCGCCGATCGAGCTCCGCGAGAAAAGATGGCTTGACCAAGGCATCAGTCGCCTAGGACTTGGCAATCGCCGCCGGCGATCCCGGAACCAGCAGATCCTTCTTGTCCCAGATGAAGTCCTTGTTGCTGTAGACCGCGAGCTCGTAGTCCTTGCCCATGAAGATGGCGGACACCGGGCAGGCCTCTTCGCAATAGCCGCAGAAGATGCAGCGCGTCTTGTGGATCTGGTAGACCTTGGCGTAGCGTGGGCCCGCCTGCACCGATCCGTCGTTCTCCGCCGCCTCGAGGTAAATGGCATCGGCCGGGCACGCCACGGCGCAAAGGCCGCACGCGACGCACTTTTCCAGGCCGTTTTCGTCGCGCATCAACACCTGCTTCCCGCGGTATTTCGGGAAGACGGGGATCTTCTCGTCCGGGTAATTGACGGTGATCTTCTTCTTGAAGAAGTGTTTGAGGGTCGTCGCGAAGCCGATAATGAACGGACGGATCATGGAAGTGCATCATATCAGAGGGAAAACACAAAAGGGAACGGACAGGCGTGGGCGCCCTCGCGGCAACTACCAGAGAATGTTATAGTTAAGTAGCGTCCAGGCTGGGCAGAACCACCGAATGGCCCACGAACCCAAGAACATTTCGCCGGAAGAGTTCCTGCTCGTCACGCTGATGGTGAAGCTCGCCGTGGTGGCGGTGCTGGCCACCATGCTCGTGCGGTTCCCCTGGTTCCGGCGCATCCTCCTGACCGAGAAGCGCGACTGGCCCGAGCGGCTGGTATTTGCCGCCAGCCTCGGAGTCCCCCTGACCGCCGGCGTGCTCGCCCGGCTCCTCGTGAACTACGACGCGGCCGACCTGACGCTCTCGGGATCGTTCCTGGCCGGCCTGATGGCCGGGCCCTACGCCGGCGCCATCGTCGGGTCGATGACCGGCATCCCCGCGATGCTCGCCGGCGAATGGATCGCCCTGCCCTTCGCGATCGGCTGCGGCTTTGCCGGGGGCGGCCTGCGGGAGATCTGCCCGAAAGAAGCGATCTGGCACTTTTCGCCGCTCTTCTTCACCGATCTCCATCGATATGTCTGGAGGCTCGTGCGGCGGCTCCAGATCGACTGGATCGTGCTGCTGCTGGCCGCGCCGATCAGCCTCGAGCTGTTGCGACAGTACCTCGGCCACCGCTTCGGCAAGATCTACTATCCGAGCCTGTATCACACCGTGACGAACGCCGTGGCCGCGACATCTCGTCCCACGCCGCCGACGGCCTGGCTCCTTGGGCTGGTCGTCTTCGCGACGGTCCTCGGCGTGGCGATCCCGATCAAGATCTGGAACAGCGCCCGCATCGAGCACCGTCTGCAGGAGCAGGAAAAGCTGCTGCTCGCCGCCCGCATTGCCGCGCTCGCGAGCCAGATCAACCCGCACTTCCTCTTCAACACGCTGACGTCGATCTCCTCGCTCATCCGTTCGCAGCCGGAAACGGCACGCACGCTCATCGTCAAGCTCTCGGGACTGCTGCGCCGCCTGCTCCGGAGCCAGGAGCACTTCGTCACGCTGCGGGAGGAGCTCGAAGCCATCGACGAGTACCTCGACATCGAGGCCGTGCGCTTCGGGCCCAAGCTGACGATCGAAAAATCCATCGACCCGGCGAGCCTCGATGTGGTCGTGCCGAGCATGCTGCTGCAGCCGCTCGTCGAGAATTGCATCAAGCACGGCCTGTCACCGAAGATTGGCGAGGGACGCATCCTCATCCGCAGCACGCGGCACGACGGCCACTCGATCATCGACATCATCGACAACGGCGTGGGCATCCCCCACGCGGATCACGGCGCGGGGAGCACCCACGCGGATACCGGCGTGGGCGTGACCCACGCGGACAACGGCGCAGGTATGACGCGCGGGCGAGCCAACCTGACGGCGGGCAGCGGCATCGGCCTGCAGAACGTCAACGAGCGTCTTCGCGTCATCTACGGCGCCAACTACCAGCTCCAGCTCGACAGTGTGCCCGGCGGTGGCACGTGCGCGCGGATCGTGATTCCCGAGCTCGTGGTCCAGGCGAAGATCCCGGCGTGACGCGATGAACACCCTGAACACCCCCGACAAGCTTCGCACTGTCGTCGTCGACGATGAACGGCTGGCGCGTGAGGAGCTGTGCTTCCTGCTCGGTCAGATTCCCGGCGTCGATGTCGTCGCCGAGGCCGACGATGGGGTTGCGGCGCTCGAGGTGATCGCCGAGCAGACGCCGGATCTCGTGATGCTGGACGTCCAGATGCCGGGCCTGACGGGGTTCGAGGTCGCGCGCCGGCTGCTGCTCGGCGGCACGGACTCGCACCTCGTGTTCGTCACCGCCTACGACCGGCACGCGATCGAGGCCTTCGACGTCAACGCGGTCGACTATCTGCTCAAGCCGGTCGAGGCCGAACGGCTCGCGATGGCCGTCGATCGCGTGCGCAAACGCATGGTGCCGGAACGGAGCGGTCAGACCCTTCCGGACGATCTCGACCGCGTGCTCCAGCTGCTCGGCGAGCGCCAGAATCGCCGCGAGCAGCTGGCGGTCAAGGTCGGTGACCGGTTCCTCCTGCTCCAGACCGACGAGGTTGTACACGCCTCGGTGGAGGACGACGTAATCACTGTTGTAACGAACAGCTTGTCAGGAACGTCTAACTATCGGACACTGGATGAATTGCAGGCGAGGCTGGACCCCGGGATCTTCTGGAGGGTCCACCGGTCGCATCTGGTCAACATCAACAAAATACGGGAGATCGTCCCCTGGTTCAGTCGGAACTACATCCTGAAGATGAAGGATGCCAAGGGCAGCGAGATTCCCGTCAGCCGCTCACAGACCAGGCGGCTACGTGAGTATTTGAGGCTGTGAAAGATGTCTGATTCGCACGATCCGTATTCGCCGCCATTGCCCCCCACGCAGCCGGACCTCTTTCGGACCCCGGACGTCGAACGGTTCCGTGCGCCGGAACCTGAGGTGTTCGCGGCGCCGGAGCCACTGCTGAGCGCCGAGCCGCTTCCGGCCCTTGCCGCCCTTCCCGGCGTCCACGCGTCGGCCGCGGCGACCGGGCCGGCGAGTGAAGGCCTGCTGGCGCCGCTGTCGTCGAGCGCCGTCGCTCCGGTCGAAGGCCCGACCGTCGCCGGGCGGGTCGCCGAGGAGGTCGTGGCCTGGCTGAAGACGCTGGCCTCGGCGGCCGTGTACGCGACGCTCATCGTCACGTTCGGCTTCCAGGTCGCGCGTGTCGAAGGACAGAGCATGGCGCCGACGCTGGCCGATCAGGATCGGTTGATCGTGAACAAGGCCGCCTACCGGTTCTTCGAGGAACCGCAGATTGGCGACATCGTGATGCTCTACTACCCGCTCAACCCCGACAAGTCGTTCGTCAAGCGGGTCATCGCCGAAGGAAGGCGACCAGGTGCGGATCGTCGACGGTCGTGTCTACCGCAACGACGTGCTGATCAACGACGAGTACGTGCCCGACGATCTATCGCAGCCACGACGACTGGGGACCCGAAGTCGTGCCCGAGGGTCAGTACTTCGTGATGGGCGACCACCGGAACAACAGCTCCGACAGCCGGCACTGGAAGTGGGTGCCGAAGAAGTACATCATCGGCAAGGTACAGCTGCGCTGGTGGCCGCTTCCGCACGCGCGTCTGTTCTAACGGGCGTTCTCGCCCGCGTTCTCGCGCTGAACCTCGCGGTTGCCTTCGCCAAGCTGGCGTTCGGCTACGCGACCGGCGCGATCAGCATCATTTCGGACGGTTTCCACTCCCTCACCGACGGCGCGTCGAACGTCATGGCCCTGGTGGCCATGCGGGCGGCGCGCAAGCCGCCCGACGAAGACCATCCCTACGGGCATCGCAAGTACGAGACGCTCGCCGCCGCCGGCATCTTCGTGTTCCTGCTCCTCGTGGTCATCGAGGTCCTGCAGGGAGCGCTCGGCCGGCTGCGCGGCGGCGACGTGCCGAGGTGACGCCGGCCAGCTTCGTGGTGATGCTCGTCACGCTGGGCGTCAACCTGCTGGTCGTGCGCTACGAGTCCGAGCGCGGGCCGCACGCTGAACAGCGAGCTGCTCCTGGCCGACGCCGCGCACACGCGCAGCGACGTGCTGACGTCCTGCGCCGTGCTCGTCTCGCTCGGCGGCGTCTGGCTCGGCTATCCCCAGCTCGATGCGATCGGCGGGCTGGTCATCGCGGTCTTCATCGCCCACACCGGCATCCAGATCGGCCGCGAGGCGTCAGGCATCCTCTCGGACCGCGTCGTCATGAGCGAAGACGACATCCGTCGCGTCGTGATGGGCGTGGCCGAGGTCAAGGGCTGTCACCACATCCGCACCCGCGGTTCGGCGGATCACACGTTTCTCGATCTGCACGTGTGGTTCCCCGGCGATACGTCGCTCCACGAAGCCCACCGCCTGTCGCACGTGGTCAAGGATCGGCTGATGGCGCAGTACCCGCACATCGCGGACGCGATCATTCACATCGAGCCGCCGCCGACGGAGATCCAGCTAGTGACGGGCTCTGGCTATCGCTCAGTCTGGATGCTCAGGTCTAGAAGGTCTCAGGCAGTTGGAGTTTCAGAGCCTGAGCCGAACCCGACCTGGAGAGCCCACAGCCTGAGCCCGACTTCAGCGATCAATCCGCATCGCATACAGCTCCTCGATCTGCTCACGCCAGCGCTCCTCGACCACCTTGCGCTTCACCTTGAGCGTCGGCGTCAGCTCGCCCGACTCGATCGAGAACTCGGCGGGCAGGAGCGCGATCTTCTTGATGCGCTCGAACTGGGACAGGTCGCGGTTGAGCGCGTCGATGATCTCCTGGTAGAGCGCCAGCACGTCGGCACGGCTGGCGAGCTCGGCGCGCGACTCCCGGCGGACGGCCCAGATCCTTGAGGCGGCGCTCGAGCGCCGTGAAGTTCGGCACGATGAGCGCGGCGGCGAACTTGCGGCGATCGCCCAGCAGCACCGCTTCGGCGACGAGCGGGTTGCGCTTGATCACGCCTTCGATCGGCTGCGGCGCGATCTTCTTGCCGCCCGACGTCACGAGCAGATCCTTCTTGCGATCGGTGATCCGCAGGTACCCCTGCTCGTCGATCGTGCCGATGTCCCCGGTATGGAACCAGCCGTCCTTGAGGGCCTCGGCGGTCGCCTCGGGCTTGTTGTAGTACCCCGGCATGATGTTCGGGCCTCGCGCGAGGATCTCGCCGTCGTCGGCGATGCGCAGCTCGACGCCGGGAATCGGCGCGCCCCACCGTGCCCACGCGCGGCGCGTCGGGCGGGTTGACGGTCAGGATGGGCGAGCGTCTCCGTCAGCCCGTAGCCTTCGATGATCGGGAGACCGATGCCGTGAAAGAACTCGGCGATGCTGCGCGGAGAGCGGCGCGCTGCCGGACACGAGATACCGGATGCGGCCGCCGAGGCCCTCGCGGATCTTGGCGAAGACGAGACGGTCGGCGACCGTGGCCTGCAGCGGCGCCGAGGATCCCGACGGACTCGCCCGCGGAGCGCGGCCGCGCCGCGTGCCGTGCCGGCGCCGACCGCCCAGCTGAAGATCGATGCCTTTGAGCCCCGGCTCCGCCTGGCCCTTGTCCATGATGCGGCCGTGGAGCTTCTCGAACACTCGCGGCACGCCCGTCAAGAGCGTCGGCCGCACGCGCCCGAGGTCGCGGCCGATGGTGTCGAACGACTCGGCGAAGACGACCGTCACGCCGGACAGCAGGTAGATGTACGAGACCATCCGCTCGAACGAGTGGCTCAGCGGGAGGAACGACAGCGCCACGTCCTCCTCGGTCAGTTGCAGCACCTGGCGCGCCGGCCTTGACGTTCGAGACGAGGTTGGCGTGCGACAGCATCACGCCCTTGGGCTCGCCCGTCGTGCCCGAGGTGTAGATGATCGTCGCGAGCTGGTCGGGCCGCACGGCGCGCGCGCGATCGCTGAACTCCCGGCCCGCGCCCCACTCGCCCGTCAGCCGAGCATGACCGCGCTCGGCGACCGTCGTCGAACGAGAGCACCGACGGGGCTGTCGGCAGCGGTCCAGCCGTCCATCAGGATGACGGCCTCGAGCGCCGGCAGCTTGTGCCGGACCTCCTGGATCTTCTCGAGCTGCAGCCTCGTGGAGACGATCGCCGCCTTCACGCCGGCGTCGTGCAGGATGTAGCGAGCCTGCGCCGAGGAGAGCGTGGGATAGATCGGCACGGTGACGGCCGCGCCGGTGAGGATCGCGAGATCGGCCATCAGCCACTCGGGCCGGCTCTCGGCGACGATCGCGACGCGATCGCCCGACGCCAACGCCGAGCGCGCCCAGCCCGAGCGACAGGTCGCGGATGCGCTCGAAGAGTTCCTTGCCCGACAGCGACGCGATCCCGTCGCGGGCTGCAGCGCCCGATCAGTCTGGGATTCTGAAATCTGCCCGAGACGTGAAACGGCAGGTCGGCGATCGTCTCGAAGTCGACGTCGGGGGCCTCGTCCTCGCTCGACGCCGCGGCGGTGGTCGTCACGCGGGGAATTATAGGCTCAGGGCTCAGGGCTCAGGGCTCAGGCAAGATCTTCGACCGCACACTCGAAGGTTTTGCCTAGAGCCTAGAGCCTAGAGCCTAGAGCCTAGTACCCCGCCACCTTGTCGACCACATTGACGAGCGGCTGACCCGTGTCGAAGCGCTCGAGGTTCTCGGCGAAGAGCGACGTCGCGGCATCCCAGTGGTCCGGGCGGAAGCCGGACGTGTGCGGCGTGATGAGGACGTTCGGGAGCGTCCAGAACGGGCTGTCGGGCGGCAGCGGCTCGTCGACGAAGACGTCGAGGGCGGCGCCGCCGATCGTGCCCGCGCGCAGCGCGTCGACGAGGGCCGGCTTCGTCGACGAGCTGTCCGCGGCTCACGTTGACGAGGATCGCGTCGCGCGACATCAGCGCCAGCTCGGGCCGGCCGATGAGGCCGCGCGTCTCGCGCGTGTGCGGCGCGGCGATCACCACGACGTCGGCCGCCGGCAGGAGGTCGTGCAGGCGATCGCTCGGTGCAACGGTCCACTCGCCGTGGGTCACGCCGGTCGCGCGGCGGCGGAGGCCAGTCGACGTGCGCGCCGAGGAGCGTCATGCGGTGGGCCACAGCGCCGCCGATCGCGCCGAGCCCGACGACGAGGACGCGCGCACCCGCAATCAGACGGTTACCCTCGGCGCCCATCGCGTCCTGCGCCCACTCGCCCGCCGTCTGGCTGCGAAACGCATGCGGCAGCCGCCGGAAGAGCGCGAGCGTGACGGCGAGCACGTGCTCCGCCGATGGTGCCCGCCGACATCCCCCGCGAGTTCGTGATGACGACCGGACTGACGACGCATCTCGGGAAACAGCAGGCCGCCGACGCCCGCCGCCGGGCTGTGCAGCCAGCGGAGCCGCAGCGCCGCCGCCAGCTGCTGCCGCGACATCTGCTCCGGCAAAGACGACATCCGCCTCGGGATACATCGTCAGCGCCTCGTCGTCCGTGCGTGCGTGGAGGAACGTGTGCGACGGAAACCGCGCGCGCAGCCGCTCGACGTAGGAGTGCGGTATGGTCCAGATCTCGAACGGGACTCGTGATCGAGACGAGGATTGTCACGCCCTGTACTCGCCGCTCCGGCCGCCGCGTTTCTCGACGAGCGTGATGCCGCCGATCACCATGGCCTTGTCGACGGCCTTGACCATGTCGTAGATCGTCAGCGCGGCGACGGCGACCGCCGTCAACGCTTCCATCTCGACGCCGGTCCGCTCCGTCGTGCGCACCCTGGACTCGATCGTGTAGCCGTCGCGGACGGCGGTCAGCGTGACGTCGACGTGCGACAGGTTGAGCGGGTGACAGAGCGGGATGAGAGCCGCGGTCTGCTTGGCGGCCATGATGCCGGCGAGCCTGGCCGTCTGGAGCGGGTCGCCCTTCTTGATCGCGCCGGCGCGGATCTGCCGCAGCGCTTCCCGAGACATCGTGATCGTCCCGCGCGCGACCGCTTCGCGCGCCGTGACCGCCTTTCCGGAGACGTCCACCATCCTGACCTCGCCTCGACGGCCGACGTGCGAGAGCCCCCGCCGGGCTGCGGATGCCCCGTTTCGCCGCAGCCGCCTTCTTACTCATGGGCCTCTCCCTGCGCAAGAAAGAACGACAGCGATTCGAGCGACACCGTCAGGTCCACGCTCTTCAGCTTGACGTCGGGCGGCACCTGCAGCGCGCCGGGCGAAAAGTTCAGCACCGCCTTGACGCCCGCGGCGACGACGGCATTGACGACCGGCTGCGCGCGCCTCGGTCGGCACGGCGATGACGGCGATGGTGATGTGCTCTCGCCGGACCACGGCGCGGAACTCGCGGATGTCGTGGATGGCGACGCCGCCTGCGCGACGATTGCCCGATCTTGTCGCGCATCGTGTCGAAGAGCGCCGCAATCTCGAACCCCTCGTCGCGGAATCCCGGGATAGTCGGCGAGCGCGAGTCCCAGGTTGCCGGCGCCCATGATCGCGACGCGGACGGCCCGGTCGATGCCGAGAATCTCGCGCAGGTGACGCCGCAGCTCCTTGACGTAGTAGCCGACGCCGCGGACGCCGAACTCGCCGAAATATGCCAGATCCTTGCGAATCTGCGCGGCGTTGAGGTGGAACTGCTCGGCCAGCGCCCGGGACGAGACCGTCCGGACCCCTGCCATGTCGAGGGTGTTGAGGCAGCGCAGATAGACGGACAGCCGGTTGGTCGTGAGCTCCGAAATCGCGCTCGGCGGCGCCCCGCGGCGGCGGAACCGATGCTTTGTTCGCTTTCTTCACAAGCTCTGGATCATAGCGCAGGCTCAGGGCTCAAGGCTCAGGGCTCAGGCAAAAACGTTGGAGTACGCTCGAAGGTTTTCCCTGAGCCCTGAGCCTGAGCCGAGCCTGAGCGCCTGCCGCCCTGCGCCTGCGCTAACATACCGCCCCGTATGACACACACCGCTCCTGCGAAGCCCGCCCCGACGTCCCGCGGCACGTTTCAACCGTACGTCCCCGCCAGCCAGTCGCCGGCGGAGTTCACGATCAAGGCGATCGTGCTCGGGGCGCTCTTCGGTTTGATTTTCGGCGCCTCGACGGTCTACCTCGGGCTGCGCGCCGGGCTGACGGTAAGCGCCTCGATCCCGATCGCGGTGCTCGCGATCTCGGTGCTGAAGCGCCTCGGGCGGCTCGACGATCCTCGAGAACAACATCGTGCAGACGATCGGCTCGGCCGGCGAGTCGGTCGCCGCGGGCGTCGTCTTCACCGTCCCGGCGCTGCTCTTCTTCGGCGACCGCGGACAGGGGTTCTTCAACTACTTCCAGATCACGATGCTCGCCTTTGCCGGCGGCATCCTCGGCGTCCTGATGATGGTGCCGCTGCGACGCGCGCTCATCGTCAAGGAGCACGGCGTGCTCCCGTACCCGGAGGGCACCGCGTGCGCGGACGTCCTCGTCGCGGGCGAGCGCGGCGGCGAGCTCGCCAAGACCGTCTTCCAGGGCCTCGGCGTCGGCGCGCTGTGGAAGGCGGTCTCCTGGATCGTGCAGATCTTCCCCACCGGGATTGGACGGTCCCTGAGCCGCACGAGCATCTTCCCGAACGCGACGCTGAACATCGACATCTCGCCCGAGTACATGGGCGTCGGCTACGTCATCGGCCCACGCATCGCCGGGGTGATGTTCGCCGGCGGCGTGCTCTCGTGGCTGGTGCTCCTGCCGCTCCTGTCCATCATGGGCAACTACCTCACGGTGCCGTTTCCGCCGGTGCCGGCGAGCGGGCTGCGCATCGATCAGATGACGCCCGGCCAGCTCTGGAGCGCCTACATCCGCTACACGGGGGCGGGCGCGGTGCTCGCCTCGGGCCTCATCACCCTGGCCCGGACGATTCCGACCATCGTGTCCTCGTTCCGCGACAGCATGAAGGACTTCTCCGCCAAGGGTACCGCCGCCGCCGTGTCGCGGACGGAGCGCGACATGCCGATGACGATCGTGCTCGTCGGCACGGTGCTCCTGGCGATCTTCCTGGCCGTGGCTCCCGGGCTCCCGACGCAAGGCAACGCTCTCGTCTCGATTCTGGTCATCATCTTCGGGTTCTTCTTCGTCACCGTCTCGTCGCGCATCGTCGGCCTGATCGGCTCCTCGTCCAACCCCGTCTCGGGCATGACCATCGCGACGCTGATCCTGACCTGCACCATCTTCGTCTCGCTCGGGTGGGTCGGCGAGTGGTACTCCCCGATTGCGCTCTGCGTCGGCGCAGTCGTGTGCATCGCGGCGGCGAACGCTGGCGCCACCTCCCAGGATCTCAAGACCGGCTACATCGTCGGCGCCACGCCGATCTATCAGCAGTACGGGCTCATCATCGGCGTGCTCGTGTCGGCGATGATCATCGGCTACACGACGCTCTACCTGCATCAGGTGATGACGATCGGCTCGGAGGCGCTCCCGGCGCCGCAGGCGACGCTGATGAGCACGATCATCAAGGGCCTCCTCAGCCAGAATCTGCCCTGGGGGCTGGTGCTGGTCGGCGTCTTCATCTCGATCACGCTCGAGTTGTGCGGCATCCACTCGCTGTCGTTCGCCGTCGGCTCGTACCTGCCGATTTCGACGACCGCGCCGATCTTCGCCGGCGGCCTGGTGCGGGCCTACGTCGAGCGCAAGACCGGGGCGGCCGAGGAATCCGAGGTCGGGTCTGGCACGCTCTTCAGCTCGGGCCTGATCGCCGGCGGCTCACTTGCCGGTATTCTCTATGCGATCCTCTTCGGGAACGGGATCGTGCCCGAAGCCGACGCCGGCGACAATCTCGGCCTGATCGGTTTCCTGCACAACGGGACAAGCGGCCTCATCGCCGGAGGCCTGCTCTTTTTCGCGCTCGGCATCGTCCTGGCGCGCGTCGGGCAGCGTAAACTGATGAAGTGAGTCACGGATCGGCGCTCGACAAACCGCCGGTCACGGATCTCACGGGACGCGGATCTCGCGGATTACGGTTCTCGACAGGACGCGGATTTCGCGGATTCCGGCAGTTCTGCACAGGACGCGGATCGCGCGGATTCTGGCTTGTCACGGGACGCGGACTTCGCGGATTGCGGCTCTCGCTACAGGACGCGGGACAGGGGGTTACATCCTGTGAGCTTCCGGGTCGGTAGGCACCCATTCCGATGAGCATTCGCGATCCCAGGATTCTGATCGCGCTAGATCCGGCGTCCCGTGAAACTGGTGATCCGCGTGATCCGCGTCCCGTGAGATGTTGATCCGCGTGATCCGCGTCCCGTGAAACTCTTATGCGTGAGATCGCTCCCCGAAACCTCGTGACCTGTGACATCCGCGTCCCGTGCTGAAGTCCTTGATTCGCGAACCCCGCCGTGCAACGAGATCCGCGACCCTGGTCGCGTCCGTATCAGCGCTCGTCGTGTGCGCGACCGCGCTCGCCTCCGCTCAATCGCAAGGCCGCATGGCCACGACGGCTGCGGCCCTGCGTGCCTCGCCGGTCTTCTTTCACGGAAAGCAGGTCGCTGTCCTCGGTTCGGTCGCCGAATCACGCGGCTTGTATCGTCTCGAGCCTCAAGGGACGACGGCAACGACCGACGCGCCGCCGGACCTCGCGAGCAAGCTGGTCTACGTCTACTGGCGGGATCGGCCGGCGCGATCCGATGGAGAGATCCGCGGCGAGTTCTGGGATCTCGGACGGCTCACCGAGGGCGACAGCCGGTTCTCGTCGTTTGATTTTCGCCCGCTACTCGAGACCCTTACCGAGGGCCGCTGGCCGGGCCGCGACCGGATATTCCTCATCCTGAACGCGAGCATTGTCGAAGCGACGCTGCCCCAGGCGGCCACGCTGCGCGCGATTGCGCTGGCGCCGGAGCGCTACGAGAACCGCAGCGCGAGCATCTCGGGACGTTTTCGCGGCCGGAACCTCCTGGGCGATATCGCCACGCCCATCCCGACTCCTGGCAAATGGGACTTCGTCGTGCAGTCGGCTGACGCGGCTGTCTGGGTCACCGGACTGCGGCCCAAGGGACGGGGCTTCGAGTTGGACCCGTCGGCTCGCGTCGATACCGGCCGGTGGGTTCAGGTGACCGGCACGGTCCGGCGCGACGGCGGGCGCGCCTGGATCGAAGCGCGCGAAATCGAGCTCTCGAAGCCGCCGGAGGCAACGGAAGTGGAGATTGCGGCGCCGCCAACGCCGGCGGAGCCGCCACCGGCCGTGGTCTTCAGTACGCCCGTCCCCGAGGAGACCGACGTCGACGCCGGTGCCGTCGTGCGCGTACAGTTCTCCCGCGACATGGATGCCCGGTCGTTCAAGGACCGGATCCGCATCAGCTATCAGCCGCCGCCTCAGACCGCGTCGCCGCCTCCGGCACCGCCGATCTTTGCCTTCAACTACAACGTCGGCACGCGCGGCATCGAGCTCAAGTTCGCGAAGCCGCTCGAACGCTTCCAGACGGTGAGAGTCGAGCTGCTCGACGGGATCACAGCGATCGGTGGCGACCCGCTGCCGCGCTGGACCCTGACATTCACTACCGGACGCTGAGGCGCTGACCACCGGCCATGAGCCCCGACATGATTACGGACGAACCAGGACGGCTGGCAGCCCTGCGACGGTATCGGATACTCGACACCGATCCCGAGCGCGCGTTCGACGACCTGACGCTCCTTGCCTCGCACATCTGCGGTACGCCCATCGCCCTCATCAGCCTGATGGACGCCGATCGCCAGTGGTTCAAGTCACGCGTCGGGCTCTCGATCGCGGAGACATCGCGAAGCGTGTCGTTTTGCACGCACGTCATTCATCAACGGGACCTCGTCGTCGTACCCGACGCACGCACCAATGCGACGTTCCGGGACAACCCGTTCGTCGTAGCCGAGAACGGCATCCGCTTCTACGCGGGGGCCCCGCTCGTCACGCCGCAGGGCTACGCGCTCGGCACGCTATGCGTCCTCGACAATGTGCCGCGCACGCTGACCCCGGAACAGCTCGAGGCGCTCGATGCCCTGCGGCGCCAGGTCGAAGCGCAACTCGAACTGCGGGTCAACCTGCTCGACCTCGAAGCGGCGCTCGCCGAACGGGATCGTGCCGAAGCCGCGCAACTCGCGCTCATCGCCGAGCTTCGCCAGTCGCTCGACGAGGTGAACAAGCTGAGCGGGCTCATCCCGTACTGCTCCGCGTGTCACTTCAACATGACGATTCCAGCCGATCCGCGGGCCATCCCCACGGTCACCGACGGCGTCATGCAGGTCCTCGTCGACAAGAAATGGTCGGATGAGCGCATCATGCAGGTCGAGCTGGCCCTGCAGGAGGCCCTCGCCAACGCCATCCGCCACGGATGCAAGGGCGACCCGTCGCGGCAGGTCCAGTGCGTCGTCACCTGCGACACGGACGGTGAGGTCCTGATCGTCGTGCGGGACCCCGGGGCGGGTTTCGACGTGACCACGGTCCCGGATCCGCTCGCGGGCGAGAACGTGTTGAAGTCCAGCGGCCGGGGGGTCTTCCTGATCAACCAGCTGATGGATGAGGTCGCGTTCAAGGATGGCGGTCGCGAGCTTCAGATGCGCAAGAGGAGTCGGTAGGTGAGGCTTCCAGCTCCCAGCTTCCAGCTTCCAGCTCTCGCAGTTTCCAGCATTCCGGCTTCGACCGAGATCGTAGCGATGGAAGCTGGACAGCTGGAAGCTGGAAGCTAGCCACCAGTCGCTGCGACCGTCGGTGGTGTCCCCCATCGTCGCTTGATGGCCCTCACGATCCACGCCGCAAAAGCCAGCATCGTGACCACACCCATGACCACGACCAGCGCCGCGGCGACGGGATACTTCAGCGCGAGCGCGGAGAGGCCGATGACGAACGCGTCCTCGCCGAGGCTGAGGGCCCAGTTCGAGAAGGGCTCCGGGCTGGCGTTGGCTGCCGCCCGCGTTCCCGCCTTGGTGAGGTGCGTGCCCGTCGCGAGCGTTCCGCCGAGCAGCGCAGCCAGCCCTTTGACTGTCGGGCTCGCATCGCCGAGCGTCGCCACGGCGATGACCGCGCCGCCAATCGGCCGGATGACGGTGTGGACGGCATCCCACACCGAATCGACCCAGGGGATCTTGTCGGCGACGAACTCGATGACATAGAGGACGAGCGCGACGCCGATGATGACGTCGTTGTCGAAGACGCGGAACTGCTCGGGCAGATCGACCCAGTTGAACCGTTCCGCCAGACCAAGAATCGCTACCGTCGCGTAGAGGTTGATCCCGGCCGCAAACGAAAAGCCCATCGTCCGGCCAAGCAGCGCGAGTGTTTCGAGCATGGCTGTAGATCTATACGAGTTTCAGCCCGGCCGGTTGCCAAATCGACCGGCTCGAGGGTCGCTGGCGCTGCGCTCCTCAACGCTCAATCGAGTGTCCTCGGCTGTCATACGCCGTTGGGGGACTCCCCCAGCATCTCTTCCACTCGGCGCCTGACTTCGCCGATCAATCGGTCACGCGCCTCGAGCGGTTCTCCGGCGGTCTCGACGGGCGGGCCGAAGCGGACCCGCACCTCGACTGGATAGATGATCGGGCTGCCCTTGCGCATCGCGTTCCTCGCCCCACTGATGGCGACCGGGACGATGGGTGCCTGGGCCTTCAGCGCCATGATGAACCCGCCCTTCTTGAAGGGCAGCAA
This sequence comes from uncultured Acidobacteriota bacterium, assembly GCA_963776315.1. Taxonomy (GTDB): domain Bacteria; phylum Acidobacteriota; class Vicinamibacteria; order Vicinamibacterales; family 2-12-FULL-66-21; genus DATBJJ01. The sequence goes on along the minus strand of CAVZMJ010000007.1, from coordinate 400,659 downwards.
GGCGCCGGTGCGGCTCCGCGTGCCCTCAGGAAAGATGAGAAACGAGTTGCCCGCGCGCAGCGCGTCGGCGGCGCGATCGATCGCCGGCAGGCTCTGCTCGGGGTTGCCCCGTTCGAGCGGCACGAAACCCGCCAGATCGAAGGCGCGAACGAGCACCGGTAACCGTCGGAGCTCCGCCTTGTAGAGAATCCGCAGGCGCGGGAAGAGCTCGTGGAGCGCGTCGAAGAGAATCGGCGGCTCGACGTTGCTCGCGTGGTTCACTGCATAGACCGCGGCGCGCTGCCGTTGAACATGCTCACCTCCTTCGACGCGGTACCTGATACCGCTCAGCAGAAGTCCGAGCCGCACGCCGACCCGTCCAACGGTATAGAGAATCGCCGGGTTGCGGATCGCGATCGCCAAGAGCACGAACGGCGAGCCGATGAGCAGGACGTAGAGCGAAACGGACACGACCGCGGCGACGGTGCGAAGGGCTGGAACGACAGAATGCACGGGGCTAATCAGACCACGGAAAGACGATCGACAAGAACACGGGCGCTCGAAGCGGTGCAGAAGCAACCATGCAGACAAAAAAGAAGGCCGGAAGCGTGTGTCACGCTCCCGGCCTGAGAATCTTCGCCTGTGGACGCGATGTCAGGACGCCTTGGCGGTCCGGCGCGCGGGAATGCGCGTCGTGGTGGTCGTCGCCTTGGCTGCCTTTGCGCGGGCAATCGAACGGTTCTTCATCGTGAAGCAACGCTCGAGTGCGCGATCGACCTTCTCTTCCACCATGAGGGTGACTTCGCGCGACACTTCGGAAATCTCGGAAACCACGAGAAACTTCGCGCGGTCGAGCATGCGCTTCTCGCGGAACGACAGGTTCTTCGAACGGGCGAGGAACGTGAGACTCTTCAGAACCTCGACGACGTCGTAGATCGAACCCGTGCGCATGCGATCCGAATTGTCCTTGAAGCGTCCCTTCCAGTTCTGATGGTTGTCGATCTTGCCGTCGCCGAGCAGCGAGAACAGCCGCTCGATTTCCTGGTCCTCGATGGCGCGCCGCAGGCCGACGCCATCGACGTTGTCGACGGGAACGAGCACGGTCGTCTCGTTGGCAACCATTCGAAGGTGATAAAAACCGCAGGTGGTGCCGAGGATTGTTTTCGTCTCGATGCCTTGCACGACGCCGAGTCCATGATTTGGGTAAATGACCTTGTCACCAACCTGAAATGTCACATGTCCCCCACAGAGTAGGTTGAGTAGGTTAGGTGTGCGAGCCGACGAGAGCGACGAGCAGTCCCTTGAGTATAACGGATCACCCGACGGCTGGCAACGAAAAACCGGCCAAAAACGGCCACTTTTGCCGATTTCTGCACGCTCACATGGACGCGCCTCCGAGATAGTTTTCAGCTCTGTCCCGCCGTTCTCTTTAACGCCATATGCGGGAACGGTTTGCGGGCGGCCGCCCCAGGCGCCGGACGCGCCTCGAGCGTATGATTGGAGCCATGTTGCGCCCCGGCGTTCCTCTCGGACTCGTCTGTGTCTTCTCCCTGGGGCTCCTCGTGGCTGCCCCTGCCGGAACCGCGCCGGCGGCTGCGGCCCAGAGCCTGGCGCCTTATGTTCCAACCCCGGAAGACGTGGTGGATCGCATGCTGGCCCTGGCCGGCACCACGCGGGACGACCTCGTCTACGACCTGGGGTCCGGGGACGGCCGTATCCCGATCGCTGCCGCGAAGACGTTCGGCGCCCGTGGAGTGGGGATCGACATCGACCCGAGGCGTATCGAGGAGTCGCGTGCCAACGCCAGGGCCGCCGGCGTCGAGCACCTGGTCGAGTTTCGCCTCGGAGACGCCCTGGCTGCCGACGTCTCGCCCGCCACAGTCGTCACGCTCTACATGCTGGGGTCGGGCAATGCCGCGCTGCGGCCCATTCTGACCCGCCAGCTTCGCCCGGGCGCCCGCATCGTGTCGCACGCGTTCAGCATGGGACCGACCTGGCCCGCCGACAAGGTGGAACACTTCACGAGTGCCAGAGGAGATGAAGTGACGCTCTACTTCTGGAGGGCGGACGGGAAGATCAGGCCGTAGTCGCTTACGCCGGCGGCTCGCGGCTCGCTGTTGGCTGCTGCTCATACCGGCAGTCAGCGGCTCGCGGCTCGCGGCTCGCTGCTACTCATACCGGCCGCCGGCTACTAGCTGCCAGCCGCTAACCGGCAACAGCCAGCAGCCAGCCGCGAGCCGCTAGCCGTACCGCGCGAGCGCCAGGTCGACGATTTCTCCGATGAGCTGCGTATAGTTCCGGCCCGACTTTCTGGCGGCCATCGCGAACTCGGCCTTTGACGCCAGCCAGGGGTTGGGATTGGCTTCGATGACGGCCACTCGCCCGTCGGGCCGCAGGCGCATGTCGATGCGCGCGTAGTCGCGCAGCTCGAGGGCCTGGAACACGGCGACGGCCGTGGTCTGCAGGAGCGTCGCCGTGTCCTCCGGGAGGTCTTCGGCAATCGCGGACTTGGTGTCCTTGTAGGCGGCCGTCCCCTTGCCCCACTTGACTTCGGCGCCGGCGATCCGCGGCGTCCCTTCCGGCAGCTTTGAGAGGTCGAGCTCGACGACCGGAAGCGCGACCGGGTTGTCGTTGCCGATCACGCCGACATACATCTCGCGGCCTTCGACGTACTCCTCGATGAGCACCGGCGAATCGAAGTTCGCATGCAGCCAGTCGATCCGCTCCATCAGCTCGCGGATGGACGAGACGACGGCATTGAACTCGATGCCGATCGAGCCGTCCTCTCGAGCCGGCTTGACGATCACCGGAAACACGAGGTCGTGCGAGAAGTCGAGCCGTCCGCGGAACGACTTCGCGAACACCGGCGTGTGGAGGCCGTGGAACTCGAGAATTTTCTTGGCGACCGCCTTGTCCTGGGCGTAGAGCAAACCGTGGGAGCCCGCACCCGTGATGCGCTTGTCGATGAGCTCGAGGTACGCGGCGATGGCGTAGTCGGCGGTGTCGTTGCCGGCAAAGGATTCGGCGAGATTGAAGACGAGGTCGCATTCCATGCGCGCCAGCGCATGCAGCCCCTTGGTCGAGCCGTCGAGGACGTGCAGCGTCGGCTGGTGTCCCAGCTTGACGAGCGCCTCGGCGACTTCGTCCTCGACTTCCTTCTTGTCGAGCGTCCGCGTCAGCGGCGCCTTGTCGGAGGCAGCGGTGCCGGAGTCTTCCTCCCACCGGTCGAAGAGGACGACGACATTCAGTGTGCCCACAGCGTGGCGAGATTATAAACGTGAATTGCTGGTGGGACACAATACCGCGGCTGGCTGCTCGCTGCTTGCTGTTGCTTGGTCGAACGCTGGCTCGTCATCAGTAGCTGCGCGCTTGACACAACATCGCGGCTGGCTGCTCGCTGCTCGCTGTTGCGTAGGCGGAATGCTGGCTCGCAAAACCGCCAGCAGCCAGCGTTCGCGTGAGCAACCGCGAGCAGCGAGCAGCCAGCCGCGGTGTCAAGTAGCTAGCGTCATCGCCCTCATCGCGCACCACCTCGCGCCGGTACGCGCGCAGCGCCGGCGTCCGTGCCGCGACCCACGCGGTCGCGATGAGGCACCCGATGCCGCCGGTCACGACCGCAACCGTCGGCCCCATGGCGTTGGCGACGAGGCCGGCCTCCAGCTCGCCGAGCTGCGGGCCGCCCATGAAGAACACCATGTTGACGCCGACCATCCGCCCGCGCAGCCGGTCCGGCGTCTCGATCTGGCGAATCAGGTTTCTGAAGACCATGCTCACCGTGTCGGCCGCGCCGGTCGCGGCCAGGCAGCCGAACGTCAGCCAGAACGCGCGCGACAGCCCGAAGACGACCGTGGCCGCGCCGTAGACGGCAATGCTCGTGAGCAGCACGACACCGCGCCGCTCGATCCAGTCGACGCCGCGGATCATCAGGGCGCTGGCGAGGACGGCGCCGACCGCGGGCGCCGCATACAGCCAGCCGTAGCCGCGAGCGCCTACGTGGAGAATGTCCTGGGCGAAGATCGGTAAAAGGGCCGTCGCCGACGAGAAGAACGTCGCAAAGAAGTCGAGCAGCATGGTCGAGCGGATGAGGGGTGCGCGGAACACGAAGCGCAGCCCTTCGAGCGCCGCGGCGACGGTGAAATTGCCGCGGACGTCGGCGCCGTCCTTGCCTCCCTCTGCGCCCGCGTCCGTCTTCGGCATCCGCATCATCAGCAGGGCGCAGATGACGAAGAGAAACGACGCGGCGTTGAAGGCGTACACCCACGCTACGCCGCCGGCGGCGATGACGACGCCGCCGACCGCAGGACCCGCGACCGACGCGACCTGCACCATGATCGTGTTCAGGGTGATGGCGCTCGGCAGGTGCTCCGGCGGGACGAGGTTGGGCACCAGCGACTGCCGTGCCGGAAGGTCGAAGGCGCCTGCCGCGGAGCTGCACGCGGCGAGCACGTAGATCGGCCACAGGCTCGAGAGCCCGCGAAACGTCAGCAACGCCAGCACCAGCGCCAGCCCCGCCATCGATCGACTGCGTCGCGAGCATCAGCCGGCGGCGGTCGAGCGCGTCCGCCGCCACGCCGCTGACGAGCGAGAAGGCGATGACCGGCACGACGCGCACGAGCCCGACCAGTCCGAGCGCGAGCGCGCGTCGATCGTCGGCGGCGAGGAGCGAGACGTGCCACAGGATCGCGGCCGTCTGCATGAAGGTGCCGGTGAACGAGACGAGGAGCCCCAGCCAGAGAAGGCGGAAGTTCCGATGCTGCAGCGCGGGGAACACGGATGAAACCCTATTATGACGCCTTCGCCGCAGCCCCGTGCGGCGAGTGCTTTCCGGCCGCAGCCGATGCGGGTATAGTGTCGGCGGAGGAAGGAGGCCACGGAATGCGCGAACTCAAGCCGCTCTCGCGAGATGCCGTCGACGCCGCGCTGGCGAAGGCCGAGCGGTACCGCTTCCTCAACGAGCCAGGCGAAGCCGAGAGCATCTGTCTCGACATCCTGGCCGTTGACGCCACCAATCAGGCGGCGCTCATTACGCTCCTGCTCGCGCTCACGGACCAGTTCGGCCACGCGGCGGACGCGCACCATCGGGCGCGCGCCACGCTCGCGTTGCTCGAGAGCGAGTACGACAAGGCCTACTACGCCGGCATCATCGCTGAGCGGCGCGCCAAGGCGCAGCTCGCGCACGGCGGGCCCGGCTCGAGCGTCGGCGCCTACGACTGGATCGCCGAGGCCATGCGGTATTTCGAACGGGCCGAGTGGCTGCGACCGTCGGGCAACGACGACGCGCGGCTGCGATGGAACGCGTGCGCGCGATTCCTCGATCGGCATCCGCATCTGCGTCCGTCAACGGACGACTTCCGCGAAATCGAGATGCTCGAATAGACAGCCGCCTGAGGCGCGCCATGCGCCGACTACTGCTGCTGACGATCGCCGCGCTGCTCGTAACCGAGCTGGGCCCGTCCGCCCAGCGGACCGTGAAGCCGCCGCTTCACGGCGGCCACTGGGTGGCGATCACCGGCAAGCCGCTCGGGCCACCGCCGGCGCCATGATTTTTCAAAAGGGTGGCAAAACAGCGCTTTGAGCTCGGCGTCCTGCCTCGCGCCATCTTCCTCGGCGGCGAAGCGCGACCGAGATGTTCCCGCGGAGCCTCGAAACGGCGCGAACGAGCGCGCTCGCGTCGCTGGTGAAATCGTGAGCGACGCGCAGCTGGCCGTCGCCGCTCAGGACGTAGAGTCCGACGCGATCGTCGGGTCTGATCTGCTCCAGAAACGTGAACGTGATCGGCGGGTCGCATCTCACCCTCGAAGACGACGACCTGTACAACATCTCCTATCTGTTTCGACGCGACGGAACGTTGGGCAAGCAGTACAAGCTGCACGTGACGCCATCGGAGCGGCAGTGGTGGGGAGTGAAGGGCGGCAACCGCGTCGAAGTCTTCGACACCGACCGCGGCAAGATCGCGATTCAGATCTGTTACGACATCGAGTTCCCTGAACTGACGCGCATCGCCGTCGAGCGTGGCGCCCATCTCATCTTCGTGCCGTTCAGCACCGACGAACGGTATGCGTACCTGCGTGTGCGTTACTGCGCACAGGCCCGATGCATCGAGAACCACGTCTACGTGGCGATTGCGGGCAACGTCGGCAACCTGCCGAATGTCGAGAATCTTGGCATCCACTACGCGCAGTCGGGGATCTTTACGCCCTCGGACATTCCCTTCAAACGGGATGCGGTGGCTGCCGAGTGCACGCCCAACATCGAGACGGTGATCTTCGAGGATCTCGATCTGGACCTGCTCAAGAAGCACCGGCAGTCGGGCAGCGTGCTCAACTGGCAGGACCGGCGGACCGACCTGTACGACGTGCGCTACCTGCCGGAACCGTAGCGATACTGGAGAACCGATATGGACACGCCTTCGCCCCCGGAAGCCGAGCCGCCCGCCCCGAGCATTCCGCTGCGGCTCCGCCGGGCCGACGTACGCGCGCTAATCGGTTCCAGCATGGTCGTGATGCGCTCGCAGGCTGCAGCCATTGACGTGTCGCTGACCGTCTCGATCGCAGACGATGTTCCTGGCGTCGTGCGGCTGGATCCCGGGAAGATCGGCTGGGCCATCACCAGCCTGGTCGGCAACGCCTTGCGATATGTCCGGCGCGGCTCGCGCCACGCACCAGGAGGGGCCATCGCCGTCGCGGTGAGCTACGACCGCGCGCATCCCGCCCTGGTCATCGAAGTACGAGACGATGGCCCCGGCATCGTGCCGGCGACGGCAAGCCGGCTGTTCAACCACGATGACCCGCATGGTCCGAGCGGCCTGGGCCTGCTGCTCGTCCATGACATCGTCGTCGCGCATGGCGGAACGGTTGAAGTCCGCAGCCCCGTTGAGACCGCTGGTAACGGCACGGCCATCCGCATCACCGTACCGGCAGGGTGAGGTCGCGGCGCACCGCCCAGGCAGGCGCGCCGCCCGGTGTGGCCTGTGGAGGCCTCGTCAGCGCCTCACATTCAGAGGCGGATGGGCGGCGGCGGCGATGTCGGTCCAGCGGAAAAGCAGAAAGTTGCGTTTGGCGCTGTTCATGGCGACGAGGAGACCGCCCGGGAAGTCCGTGCCGAGTGACGCGGACGTCACGTCGAGGCCGTCGGTGCCATCGGCGCCGCCGGTGAACGAGAGCAACACGGCCGCGTGATCGTGGGGGCGCCCGGGCTCGCCTTCGCGCCGGTAGACGTGGAAGACACTCTCGACTGGCCGCTGGTCCACCGACACGATGTAGCCCGTGCGGTCGCCGAGATCGTAGATGCCGAGCCCCTCCCGGTCATGGCGGTAGCCGGTCGTGCCGAAGAGCGCCAGCTCCACATTCGCGCCGGGTGCATCCGGATCGGCGTGCCATTTGTGGATGCCGGCGCTCTCGTCCGCGTAGTACACGTACCCCAGCTCATCGTCCACCGCGACGGCCTCGATTTCACGGCTGCCCCTGAATGTGCCGAACCGTCGCACGAAGGTCGCTGCGACGCGTCCCGTCCCGTCGCCAGCCAGCTTGTACTGCCAGAGGTAGTTGTCCTTCGGTCCCGCCTTCGGCGAGATGATCGCGAAGATTGCACCATCCCTGGGTCGCCGGTAGAGGGCGATGCCCATTGGTGCGCCCTGGTCGCCAGGCGCACCCTGGAGAACGGGCATCGTGCCCGAGGAGATGTCGCGCAGGCCGCTCCCGTCGGCAGCGATGCCGTAGGCGCGGAGCCGTCGGCCAAGCCGCTCGGTCAGCACCGCAATATCGGTGGCAGTTCCGTCGAGGTCGAGGCCGTATTCGACATCGACGTTATTGGGACGGTCGGCCCCTTTGAGAAACTGCCGCTCTTTGCCATCGAGACCGAAGACGGCAAGTCCACCGTCAGGCGCGGACACTTTCATCGTCGCCACGATGAGGCCGCGCGAAGCGTCGATCTTGTTGATCCAGATTGCAGGGTCGTCGGGATCCCTTGGCAGCGCTTCGGTGGCGCGAAAGGCCTTGACGACCGGCACGCCCGGAGCGGACCCGGCCGCGCGGGCAGGCGCAGCCATCGGAGGCCTGCCGCAGGCAGTTATGCCGGCCAGTGCCAGTGCGCCGAGGCCGGCCGCGTTGCGCAGCGTCATCAGAAATCGAACTTCAACCCGAAATCCATCCACCAGTGGTCGTGCTCCTCCTGGAGCACGCGGTCCTTTTCTTGCACTCAAGCGTTCGGGATGTCGAATCGCTGCGCAAAGGCGAGCATTCGCCACCAGGACTAGGCACGCCGATTACAGTTATGTCACAGGTGACATTGAGGACCGGCTTCGTCGGCGCAGACGGACAAGAAGAGACCCTCACGGAGTACATCTGCGACTGGCCTGACTGCCCCAACGTAGCCGTGCATGCGCTCGGGGCCGTTCGCGAGCTCGGAGCCATTTCGGCCGTGTGCGAAGAGCACGCCGCAATGATCGAGAAACGGAAGGACGGCGACTCCGAGGGTAAGTAGGTGCCGTAACCGGGTCAATCCTCCGGCCAGTCCACTGCCGCATCCAGCATGGGCCCCGTCACTCGGTTGACGACCAGGCGCCCAGCCTCGGGCAGTTCGGCCTCGTTCCAGAGGTAGTTCACGAGCGCGCTCTCCGCCTGCTGCCGCCAGAACGCACCCGCAGGACCGAGCGGACGCTTACACTCGCGTGCGATCCGCTCCACGGCTTTCGCGTCGATGGACACAACAACGTCGGCGCCGGTGCCTTCCTTCCCTCGCCTGACGACGAAATGGTGCTCCGCGGCCTTCTGCTCGCCTGCCCCCGGCTGTCGCGTCGTTCGCGTGACGAAGAATCCGTTCGTGGTCCAGATCTCGACCGGAGGCAACTGGGGCCGGGCCGTCGACGGCGCGACTGGAGGCGCCTGCGGCCCTCCCGCAGCCCGCGACGCGGACAACCGGTCGCGTTTCGCCAGCGCGGCGGCGACGGCGTGCCGCAGGGTATCGGGCGTCATCGGCTTGCGAACGAAGTCGGTGGCCCCGAGCTTCATCGCGTCGACGGCCAGCTCGATGGTGGCGTAGGCGGTGACCATGATGATGCACGCGTCGGCCCGCTGAAGCTTCATCCGCCGGAGCGTCTCCAGGCCGTCCATGCCCGGCATCCGCTGGTCGAGCAGCGTGGCATCGAACTGCATGCCATCACCGAACTGCTTCAGCCCCTCCTCGCCGTCAGCCGCCTCGGCCACGTCGTAGCCTGAAGCCTCGAGCGTGAGGCGCATCATGCGCCGGAGGTGCTCTTCGTCGTCTACTACGAGAATCCGCATCGTGTCCTTACCCCGCCGCCTCGGCGGCCACCGGTAGCGTAAATGTGAACGTCGTGCCCTGTCCGGGTTCCGAGCGAACCGTGATCTGTCCGCCATGCGCCTGCACGATGCGCCGCGAAATCGACAGCCCGAGGCCGGCGCCGCCGGCCGACGCGTTGGGAACCTGCACGAACGGCTCGAACACCCGCGCGAGGTAGTCGTGAGGGATCCCGCGGCCGGTGTCACGGACGGATATCGCCACGAATCCGGCCCGGCGCGCGGCAGTGATGTCGATCGCGCCCCCGGCGTCCGTCGCCCGGATCGCGTTGGTGACGAGGTTCGTGATCACCCGCTCGACCTTTCCACGGTCCGCGGCGATCTCCGGCAATCCTGCCGGAATGTCGACGCGGAGGGTGAGCCCTTTCGCGTCGATCCGGCGCCGCAGCGGTTCCACGGCGTCGATGACCAGCTCGCGCGCCGGGACTGGCGCCAGCTGGGGCACCCCCTCGCCCGACTCGATTCTCGACAGCTCCAGGAGATCCTTCACCAGCTTGTCAAGCCGCAGCGTATCGTCCCGGCACATCGCGAGCAACTCGCGCTGCTTTGCCGACAGCGCTCCGGCCGACCCCTCGAGCAGCAGGTGCACGCCCATCTCGAGGCTGGTGAGCGGCGTGCGGAGCTCGTGCGAGGCCGTGGCGATGAACTCCGATTTCAGACGGTCTATCTCGCGCAGGTGGGTGATGTCCTCGAGCAGCATGACGGCGCCGACCAGCCGGTTGTCGGCGTCGCGCATGGGTGTGGTGCGCTGCCGGAACGATCGTTCCGCGCCGTCCACGACGAGCGGCACGATGGCCGCGGCCTCCTCGCTCACGACGCTCCGCTGCGACTCGAGCACGTCGAGCACCGCCATCGACAGGCGCGGGTCGTTGGTGACGTCCTGGACGGGCCTGCCGAGCACCGTCGCCTCGGGCCCGAAGAGCGGCTGCGCCGCGCGGTTGATGCGCTGCACCCGTCCCTCGGCGTCGGTCACGATGACTGGATCGTACAGGGAATCGACCGCCGCCTCGGCCGTCTGCTGCGCGACGAGGATCTTTCCGAGGTCGGACTGGCGAAGCTGCCGGATCCGCCCGGCCATCTCGTTGAACTGGGCCGCCAGCACGCCGAGCTCGTCGCCGGACCGGACCTCCACGACCGTGTCGAGATCTCCCGCGGCCACGCGGCTCGTCGCAGCCGTCAGCTGCCGCACCGGCCTGACGATGCTGTTCGACAGGAGAATCGCGAAGGCGATGCCGCCAACGACAAGCGTGAGCGCCGTCCCGAGCGTCGCCAGAAACCAACGGCGAGCGGTCGTGGACGCTTCGGCGGCCTTCCTCCGCATCGCATCCTGATTGAGGGTCAGCAGGCGATCGCACTGTGCGCGCAGGTTGCCGAACACGGGCTCGAGCTGCCGGAAGTATTCCTCAACCGCCGCTCTGGAGGGTGTCTGGCCCGTCGTGCCGCCCGCGCGGACGTCGAGCAGGAATCGATCGAAGCGCTGGTAGTAGTCGTCTCTGGTCCTGCCAATCGCCTGGATGGCTTCGGCTTCGCCCGGCTCGGTGATGTTGGCGGCGGCCCGGCCATACGCGGCGTCGAATCGGGCGCGGTGGTCGCGCAGCTGTGGAATGCTTCGGTCCGGCCGATCCAGGAGCGCGAACAGCCCCGCCGAATCCTGGCGCTCGAGGCTCTCCTTCATGTCCTGAGCGGCCACCACGGAATCGTAGTTCTCGGCGATGATTCGCAGCGACAGCGCGCTCATCCGCCACATGTGCCAGGCGCTCAACCCTCCGAGGACGATGAGCGCCGCGACGAAGGCGGAGAATCCGAGCAGGAGACGCGTCCGGAGGGTTACCGCCACATGCAGCCCGTGAAGGGATGATAGCGCAGAGACGGGCTGCTACCCCGCGACGTCGTTGAGCGGGACGACCTGCACGGCGGCGTCCGGAACCGCGCTGAGAAACTTGTCGAGCGTCGATCCGCGCATGACGACCTCCCACCGCGACCGTGCGCTCTGGCCGAAGATGACGTGCGTGACGCCCTCGCGCTGGGCGAACGCGATCAGGCCATCGGCCGGCCGCTCGGCCTTCACGCGCACCACGGTGGCGCCGAGGCTCTCCGCGAGCCGGATGTTCTGCTGCAGCGCGTCGGCGTCCTGCGGGTTGATGCGCGTCGGCTGCTCTCGCGGCGTCTCCACATAGACGGCGTACCACTTCGAGCCCAGCCGGCCGGCGATGCGGGCGCCGGTCCTGATGACCCGCGGCGCCAGCGCATTCGAGCTCATGCAGACCATCACGCGCTCCGGAATCAGCGCCGGTTCCAGACCCTCACGGGCACGATAGGTCGCGGCCTTCTCGCCAACCTCGTCGGCCACCGCGCGCAGCGCCAGCTCGCGCAGCGTCGACAGGTTCCCCTTGCGGAAGAAGTTCGTGAGCGCCTGCTCGACCTTCTCCGGGCGATAGATCTTCCCTTCCCGAAGCCGGTTGCGCAGCTCCTCGACCGTCACGTCGACGTTGATCACTTCGTCGGCGCGGTCGAGAAACGTGTCGGGCACCGTCTCGCGCACGCGGACGCCGGTCGCCCTGGCCACCGCGTCATTCAGCGTCTCGAGGTGCTGGATGTTCACCGCCGTCATCACGTGGATGCCGGCGTCGAGAATCTCGAGCACGTCCTGGTACCGCTTGGCGTTGCGGCTGCCGGGCACGTTCGTGTGCGCCAGCTCGTCGACCACACAGACCTGGGGCCGCCGCTTGATGATCGCATCGACGTCCATCTCTTCGAGCACCACGCCGCGATACTCGATCTTGCGGCGGGGAATGACCTCGAGATCCTCTGATCTGCGCCTCCGTGTCGCGGCGGTCGTAGGTCTCCACGACGCCGACCACGACATCGAGGCCGCGCGCGCGGAGCGCGTGCGCCTCCTGCAGCATCTCGTAGGTCTTGCCGACGCCGGGGGCAGCCCCGATATAGACTCGCAGGCGCGCCCGCTCCTGGTCCTTGATGCGGGCGAGCAGCGCGTCAGCGGTCGGTCGTTGATCGGGCATGGGCAATCATCCGTCGCAATTGAGGAACGGCAAAGTGGTGGCTGATCGTGCGCGAAGAACCAGACGGATCGTGGCAGCCATCGTCGTGGTCGTCGTCCTGGTTCCGGCCGTGTTCGTCGCCGATCAGGCGGTGCGCACGCTGCGCACGCTCGCCGTATGTCGAGCGCGAACGGGACACGTGGCAGCGTCCCGACGACGTCCTGCGACAGCTCGATCTGGCCGACGGGAAGACGGTCGTGGATCTGGGCTCCGGCGCCGGCTACTTTGCGCTCAAGATCGCGCCGCGCGTGGCCCCGAACGGGCGCGTGCTGGCGGTCGACCTTCGCCGGCAGTCGCTGGCCTTTCTCTGGATCCGGGCGCTCGCCGGCGGTCATGGCAACCTCCACGTCATCGTCAGCCAGCCCGACGATCCCAGGCTGCCCGCCGGACCGGTCGACGCGGTGCTGATGGCGAACACCTATCACGAGCTGACGGCGCCCGAGCCCATCCTGAAGGCGCTCTTCAGGTCGATGCGCTCCGGCGCGAGGCTCGTCGTCGTCGATCGCGGCCCGCGGGATGAGTCGCGAACCGCAACCGCCACGCATCACGAGATGACCGCCGCGCGCGCGGAGCGTGAGATCCATCAGCAGGGCTTCCAGATCATCACGCGGGACGATCGGTTCATCGATCGCCCGCAGGAAGAGGACGTCTGGTGGCTCATCGTGTTCCGCAAGCCCTGAAGGAGGCCGGCGAGTCGTCATTTCTTGACCGGATACTGCGCGTCGAGCGCGAGGTTGAGCTCGAGCACGTTGACGCCGGCCTCGCCAAAGAAGCCAAGCGGCCGCCCCGCGGTGTGGGCCTCGACGAGGCGACGGACATCCGCCTCCGGAATGCCGCGCTCGCGCGCCACGCGCGGCACCTGGAAGTCCGCCGCCGCCGGCGAGATGTGCGGATCAAAGCCGGACGCCGACGTCGTCACCAGGTCGATGGGCACAGCGGCGTTCGGATTCTCCGCGCGCGCCGCCTCGACGTTGGCCTTGACGGCGTCGACGAGCTTCTTGTTCGTCGGGCCAAGTTGGGTGCCCGCCGAGTTCGCCGCGTCGTAGCCCGTTCCGGCCGCCGACGGCCGCGGACGGAAGTACCCCGGTGACGAGAACCCCTGCGCGATGAGGCTCGACCCGACGACCTTGCCGTTCCGCTCGATCAACTGCCCGTTGGCCTGATGAGGGAACGCGACCTGGGCGATGGCCGTGATCGCCAGCGGATAGATGATCCCCAGCAGCACCGTGGTGACGACCGTCATCAGCACGGCGGCGATGAGGTTGCGTTTGATGTTCATATGGTCTCCGATGAATCCTGAAGTCCGGCTGAAGCCGGACACTACGTACAAAAACGCCAGCCGATCAGGCGAGGCGCAGTGCCGTGATCACGACGTCGATCAGCTTGATCCCGATGAACGGGATGATGATGCCGCCGACGCCATAAATCAGGAGGTTCCGCCGGAGGAGCGCCGCGGCGCCCTCCGGCCGATACCTGATGCCTCGCAGCGCCAGCGGCACGAGCGCGACGATGATGAGGGCGTTGAAGATCACCGCCGACAGGATGGCCGACTGCGGCGTGCGCAGCCCCATGATGTTGAGCGCGCCGAGCAGCGGGAACGTCGCCAGGAACATCGCCGGGATGATCGCGAAGTACTTGGCCACGTCGTTGGCGATCGAGAACGTCGTCAGCGCGCCGCGGGTGATGAGCAGCTGCTTGCCGATCTCCACGACCTCGATGAGCTTGGTCGGGTTCGAATCGAGATCGACCATGTTGCCCGCTTCCTTCGCCGCCTGCGTGCCGGTGTTCATCGCGACGCCGACGTCGGCCTGGGCCAGCGCCGGGGCGTCGTTCGTGCCGTCGCCTGTCATAGCCACGAGCTTGCCGTCGTGCTGCTCCCGCTTGATGAGCGCCATCTTGTCCTCGGGCTTCGCCTCGGCCAGGAAGTCGTCCACGCCGGCCTCGGCTGCGATGGCGGCGGCGGTCAGCGGGTTGTCGCCCGTAATCATCACGGTCTTGATCCCCATCGCGCTCAGGTGCGCGAAGCGCTCCCTGATTCCGCCCTTGACGATGTCCTTGAGATGAATGACGCCGAGAGCCTGACGGCCTTCAGCCACGACGAGCGGCGTGCCGCCGGCGCGGGCGACGCGCTGCACGATCTCGGACAGGGCGTCGGGCACGCTGCCGCCCTTCGAGACGATCCATTTCTCGACGGCGTCGGCAGCCCCCTTCCGGATCTCGCGGACGTCGCCGTTCTGGTCGGCCGACGACGCGGTCGACGTCACCAGTGCCGGCCGTTGGGCGTGCAGATTCACGCCCGACATCCGGGTCTGCGCGGTGAACGGCACGAATGTCGCGTGCTGCGGCGACAGCTCACGGCCGCGCAGGCCGTACTTCTCCTTCGCCAGCACGACGATCGAACGGCCCTCTGGCGTCTCGTCCGGCAGCGAGGCCAGCTGCGCGGCGTCGGCGAGCGTCGCGGTCGCTCACCGCCGGGCAGCGGAATGAACTCGGTCGCCTGCCGGTTGCCGAGCGTGATCGTTCCCGGTCTTGTCCAGCAGCAGCGTATGGACGTCGCCGGCGGCTTCGACCGCGCGGCCGGACATCGCCAGCACGTTGTGCTGCACCAGGCGATCCATGCCGGCGATGCCGATCGCCGACAGCAGGCCGCCGATAGTCGTCGGGATGAGGCACACCAGCAGCGCCACCAGGACGAAGACCGACTGCGGTGAGCCCGAGTAGATCGCGAACGGCTGCAGCGTGACCACGGCGATGCAGAAAGACGATCGTCAGCCCCGCCAGCAGGATGTTGAGCGCGATCTCGTTCGGCGTCTTCTGCCGTTCGGCGCCCTCGACGAGCGCGATCATCCGATCGAGGAAGGTCTCGCCTGGATTCGCCGTCACCTGCACGCGAATCCAGTCCGAGAGTACCTTGGTGCCGCCCGTCACCGCCGAGCGGTCGCCGCCCGACTCGCGGATGACCGGCGCCGATTCGCCGGTGATGGCGCTTTCATCGACCGAGGCCACGCCGTCGATGATCTCGCCGTCGGCAGGGATCACCTCGCCGGCTTCGACCCGGACGACGTCACCCTTCCGGAGGGTGGCCGCCGGCACGGTCTCGAAGGCGCCGCCCGGGCGCTCGCGCTTCGCGACGGTCTCGGTCTTCGCCCGCCGCAGCGTGTCGGCCTGCGCCTTGCCGCGGCCTTCGGCCATCGCTTCGGCGAAGTTGGCGAAGAGCACCGTCAGCCAGAGCCAGAACGTGATCTGGAACTCGAAGAACAGATCGCCGCCGCCGGTGAACGCGTCCTGCACCAGCCGCCACGTCGTCAGCACGCTGCCGATTTCCACGACGAACATGACCGGGTTCTTGGCCATCGTGCGCGGATGCAGCTTGACGAACGAGTCCCAGATCGCGCGTCGCACGATCTGCGGGTTCCAGATTGACTGTGTGTGTGTGGCCATTAGAACACCTGCCCCGCGTTCATCATGAAATGCTCCACGATCGGGCCGAGGCTGAGCGCGGGGAAGAACGTCAGCGCGCCGACGATGAGGATCACGCCCACGAGCAGCGCCGTGAAGAGCGGCGTCGTGACCGGGAACGTGCCGAGTGACGGAGGAACCCGCTTCTTGCGGCTCAGGCTTCCGGCGATGGCGAGCGGCGGGATGATCATGAAGAACCGTCCGAAGAGCATCGTCAGGCCGAGCGTCGTGTTGTACCAATTCGTGTTGACGCTGATGCCGCCGAAGGCCGAGCCGTTGTTCGCCGCCGCCGATGAATAGGCGTAGAGCATCTCCGACAGCCCGTGCGGACCAGGGTTGAAGACGCTCGACGTCCCGAAGTCCGGCGAGACCGACGAGATCGCCGTGAAGGTCAGGATCAGGAGCGAGAAGACAAGGACCGTGAGCATTGCCATCTGGACCTCGAAGGCCTGGATCTTCTTGCCGAGATACTCGGGCGTCCGCCCGACCATGAGGCCGGCGATGAACACCGACAGGATGACGTAGACCAGGACGCCGTACATCCCGGCGCCGACGCCGCCGAAGACGACCTCGCTCAGCTGCATGTTCGCCAGCGGCACGAGCCCGCCGAGCGGCGTGAACGAGTCGTGCCAGCCGTTGATCGCGCCGCAGCTCGCATCGGTGGTGACGGTCGCGAAGAGCGCCGTATTGGCGATGCCGAACCGGACTTCTTTCCCTTCCATGTTGCCGCCGGGCGACGTCGCCGTCGCTGTCTGGTCGGCGCCGACTGCCGTCAGCATCGGGTTCCCGCGCGCTTCGGCCCAGTAGGCCACGGTGACGCCGGCGATGAACAGAAACGCCATCGCGGCCCAGACCGCCCAGCCGTGGCGACGCGAGCCGGTCATCGAGCCGAGCGTGTAGGTCAGGCCCGAGGAGATGGCGAAGATGCCGAACATCTCCAGGAAGTTGGTCAGCGGAGTCGGATTCTCGAACGGGTGCGAGCTATTGGCGTTGAAGAAGCCGCCGCCGTTGGTGCCGAACTGCTTGATGATCTCCTGCGACGCCACCGGCCCCTGGGCGATCGTCTGCTCGCTCACGACGGTCGACTGCGGCTTCCCGTCCGCACCGGTCGTCGTGATGGTCTGCGGGTCGATCACTGCGGCCTTGTCGTACGGCTTGAGGTTCTGCACCACGCCCTGCGACACGAGGAAGAGCGCCCCGACAATCGAGATGGGCAGCAACACCCACAGCGACGCGCGCACCAAGTCGACCCAGAAGTTCCCGATGGTGTCCTTCTCCGCCTGGGCGATGCCGCGGATGAAGGCGATGGCCACCGAGATGCCGACGGCCGCGGACACGAAGTTGTGATAGGCGAGGCCGGCCATCTGCGTGAAGTAGCTCATGGTCGTTTCGCCGCCGTACGCCTGCCAGTTCGTGTTGGTGGTGAACGACACGGCGGTGTTGAACGCCAGGGCCGGGGCGACCGCTCCGAACGCCTGTGGATTGAACGGCAGCACCTGCTGCAGGCGCTGCATCGCGTAGAGCACCAGCAGCGACACGACGCTGAACATGAGCAGCGCGACGGCGTACTCGGTCCATCGCATCTCGCGGCTCTCGTCGACGCCGGTCAGGCGGTAGAGCAGCCGTTCGAGCGGGCGCAGCACCGGGTCCAGCCACGTTCGCTGGCGGGTGAACACCCGGGCCATGTAGCCGCCGACGATCGGCGTCACCAGAACGAGGGCGAGCAGGAAGAAGACGATCTGTAACCAGCCGTTGAGAGTCATGTCAGAACTTCTCCGGTCTCAACATCGCGAGAATCAGATAGCCGAGCGTGAGCACGCTGACGAGGAGGCCAATGGCGTAGTCGATACCCACATGTCACCTCACGGTCACTTCATCAGCCGGTCGCACGCGGCCACGTAGCCGATGCTCACGACAAAGAACAGAATCGAGACGCTGACGAACACCAGATCGAGCACAACGCACCTCGTTAGTAGGAAAACCCAATCCCGATGGACCCAATCACCTGGGAGCCGTCGCCGCCGTTGAAGAACTTCGTGGTGTCGCCGAGCGTCTGGAACTCCACGCCGCCGTGGAGGTTCCACGCAGCCGAACTTCGTCGTCGATCCGAGCGGCACCGTCACGATGCCGGCGATGCTGAAGAAGCCGAACTTGTTGTCCGAGCCATCGAGCTCGTAGTAGTTGCTGAGGCTGTAGCCTAGCTTCACGGGCACGGCCACGCTGGCCTTCGGCCAGCGTACCCCGGTGCGGCTCCGATCTCGAGGTACGTCCCGGCTTCGAGGCCGCCGTCGGCCTGACCGAGGCCAGGCGCCGTGTCCAGTTCCTGCGCGAGGATCACATAGGGCTTGACGGCGCCCTTCCCGAGTGGGCGCTGTCGTCGACCGCCAGCTTGAACATGATCTCTTTCACGGTGCTGAACGAGTTGTTCGGGCTCGTGTAGGCGGTGTAG
Source organism: uncultured Acidobacteriota bacterium (assembly GCA_963776315.1). Classification (GTDB taxonomy): domain Bacteria; phylum Acidobacteriota; class Vicinamibacteria; order Vicinamibacterales; family 2-12-FULL-66-21; genus DATBJJ01. The sequence goes on along the minus strand of CAVZMJ010000007.1, from coordinate 382,396 downwards.
GTCGTCGCGAACGACACGCCGCCGCCGAAGCCGAGGCCGAGCGTCGCGTAGAAGTCCGACTCGTACCAGAGCTTCGTGCTCGGACCGTCCGTCCCGGTGTCGCCGGTGTGCAGGCTGTTCCAGGTGCCGATGTTGACGCCGACGCTCTTCACGGCGCCGTCCCCCGAGTACGCCGCGATCCCGAGGTCGGCCCACGGCCAGGTGGCGAAGCCCGTGGAGTTCTGCCGGATGCCGCGGAACATGTACTGATTCAGGAAATCGACGCCTCCCGTGAGCGTGAACGCACCCGGGTTCGGATCGGCAGGCTCCTGGCTTGCCGCACTGGCGGCGGACGACTGCGACGCCGCAGACTGTGCGGCGACTGGCCGAGCCGTCAGAATGAGTGCCAAGGCGAGCATGGCGGTCCAAGCCGAACACACGAAACGTCCTGTCGAGAAAGTCATCGCGAAATCTCCTGACTTCCACGATAGGCATTCCGTCCTGAGAACGGGCCAAAGAGATCCCAAAGAAGTCCTGAACACGCCGCCGTCCTGTACCTCAGCACAGAGGGTGCCGACTGCATGGGACCACAGAGTTCCTGAGAAAACCCTGAGAACGCTGGGTGCTCCGAAGGCCGCGGTGGGGATTCTTCCGCAGCTGTGGGGAATGCCGCGTCAGACCAGGGTGCGCGGAGTCCCCGAGCGCACGATCCGGACGACCGCCCCATTACTCAGGCGCCCGAGTCACCGGTCGCGAACCGGTAGCCTACCCACGGCTCGCTGAGCAGGTACTGCGGCTTCGCCGGGATCCGGCTCGATCTTCTTGCGCAGCTGCGCGACCAGCGTCCAGAGGTGCTCGGTCTGCTCCACCGCGTTCGGTCCCCAGATCGCCTTGAGGATGGCGCGATGCGTCAGCACGCGGTCGTGATTGCGCGCCAGCAGCGACAGGAGCTCGAATTCCTTGGGCGTCAGCCGGATCTCGGTCTCGAGCCGGAGGACGCGCCGGCGGTCGTAGTCGATGGTCAGATCGCCGGCGCGGAAGACGCCGGTCTCGCGCGTCGTCCTCGGACTGCACCCGGCGCAGCGCCACGCGAATGCGCGCCAGCAGTTCCTCCGGACCAAACGGCTTCGTGACGTAGTCGTCGGCGCCGAGATCGAGCGCGTTCACCTTGTCGGCCTCGGCGCCGCGCGCCGAGAGCACGACGATCGGCACCTGGGACGTCGCGCGCACGCGCCGGCAGACCTCGGTGCCTTCGATGTCCGGCAGCCCGAGGTCGAGCACGATCAGATCCGGCGACCGCTCGGCAAACAGCTTGAGCGCCTGGCGTCCCGGTGCCGGCGACATCCACCTGATAGCCGCGCGACCGCAGCAGCGGCTCCACCGCCCGCTGGATGGACACCTCGTCGTCGACGAGCAGAATGCGGGCGTCCTGTGTCATGCGCGTGGCCGAGGCTCGAGGGCTCGGGTTCCCGGGTCGCCGCGGGAACGACGATGGTGAACTGGGCGCCGCCGTCGGGACCGTTCTCCGCCCAGATCTGGCCGCGCTCCACGGCCAGCAGCCCGCGCGCAATCGAGAGCCCCATGCCCGTGCCCGAGAGGTGCGTCGTCGCGGCGGCGCCGCGATAGAACCGATCGAAGAGGTGCGGCAGGTCGGCCATGCGCGATGCCTGGACCGCGATCGCGCACCTGGATGACCAGCCCATCGCCGTTCGACGCTCGCGTTCACGCTCGATGGTCGAGCCCGCCGGCGAGTACTGAGCCGCGTTCTCGAGCAGGTGCGCCAGGGCGGTGGCGGTCAGCCGCGGGTCGAGGCGCACCGGCACATCCGGATCGACGCTCACGTCCAGCCTGATGCCGCTGCAGCGTCTGCTCCACCTGGTCGCGGGCCGCGGCGATGATCTCCGAGGGGTGCGCCCAGCGCGTCTCCGCGGCGATCGCGCCGGCATCGATGCGAGCCATGTCGAGGATGTTCTGGAAGAGCCGCGTCAGGCGTTCGACCTCCGTCAGAATCAGATCGCGTCTGCTCGACCCGGGCATCGGCGGTCATCCACGACGCCTTGATGTTGCTGGCCGCGACGCGAATCGCCGTCAGCGGCGTGCGCAGATCGTGCCCGAGCGACGCCAGGAGCGCCGTCTTCAACTCCTCGCTCTGGCGCGTCAGCTCGGCCGCCTTCCGCTCCTCGAGGAAATGCGCGCGCTCGATCGCGATCGCCACGACGCCCGCCGAGCGTGTCGAGCGTGCCCGGCTCGATGGGCCGGCCGGCGGCGGCGAGCAGGCCGATGGGCTTGGTCCCGACCCGCAGCGGGACGAGCCGAATCGTGTGGCCATCGACCTCCATCGTCCGGTGGCCGGCGTAGGTGCGGGCATAGGCGTCGAACTCGAGCGTGGTCTGGGCGGCCGCGAAGGCCTTGGAGAGCTCCCGTCTGTCGAGGGCGATCGTCGCCGCACCCGCCTCGTGCACGTCCCAGTCGCCCGCGCGCGGCAGGGCAATCGCGACGAATTCCAGGTCGAACCGCCGCGCGATCGAGCGCGCCAGCATCGCAATCGCCTCGCGGCTGTCGGTGATGACCTGCACGTCCCGGCTCAGGTCGAAGAGGCGCGCCAGCTCATCCCGGCGCCACAGCGCTTCCCGTGTGCCTTCGCGCGCCACGGCCGACAGGTGGCTCGCCACGAGGCTGACGGCGAGAAAGGCGAACAGCGCGACCCAGTTGTGCGGGTCGGCAATCGTCAAGGTCCCGACCGGCGGCAGGAAGAAGAAGTTGAAGCAGAGCATCGCGACGACCGACGTCACCACGGCGACCCAGAGGCGCGACGTGGCAGCGACCAGGAGGACGACCAGCAGGAAGGTCGTCGACACGGTCGCCGCGTTCGACACGTGCAGCCACCGGACGTAGACGAGCGTGACGGCCGCGATCGCGGCGACACCGGCCGCCAGGCGTGCCGCATCTCCGACCCTCGGGACATGCTGCGACATCATAGTGCAATGGGCTGCAGGCTCGGCTTTCGGCTCGAGGCCTCTAGCCAGATCTTCGACCTAAACACTCGAAGTTTCACATGAGCCTGAACCGTGAAGCCTGAACCCCTACACCCTCGAACCCTGAACCCCACCCCCACCCCCGCGCGTCCTACTGATCAGAACCATGGGACTCCCCGCCACCAGACTTCAGACCCCCGACCACGAGCTCCTCGACGCCTATTCCCGGGCGGTGATCCACGCCGTCGAGCGCGTGGCCCCGGCCGTCGTCAGCATCAACGTCGGCGCGCCCGGGGCGGCGAAACGATCGCGCGCCCAGACCGGCAGCGGCTCGGGGTTCGTGTTCGCCACCGACGGCCTCATCCTGACCAACAGCCACGTCGTGGACGGCGCCTCGACCATCGACGTCACGCTGCCCGACGGCCGCGAGTGCCCGGCCGACCTCATCGGCCAGGACCGCGACAGCGACGTGGCCGTCATCCGCATCACGGCCTCGGATCTCGTCCGCCGTCGAGTTCGGCGACTCGCAGGCGCTTCGGCCCGGCCAGCTGGCGATCGCGATCGGCAACCCGTACGGGTTCCAGCACACCGTGACGAGCGGTGTGGTGAGCGCGCTCGGACGATCCCTGCGCGCGCGGACAGGCCGGTTGATCGAGCACGTGATTCAAACCGACGCGGCGCTCAATCCCGGCAACTCCGGCGGTCCGCTCGTCACCAGTACCGGCGCCGTCGTCGGCGTGAACACGGCGATCATCGCCGGCGGCCAGGGGCTGAGCTTCGCCGTCCCCATCAACACGGTCCACGCCATCCTTCCCGCGCTCCTGCGCGACGGCCGCGTGCGGCGCGGCTATCTCGGCGTCGCCGGACAGGACGTGCCGCTGCTCCGCCGCGTCTCGCGCTTCCACCACCTCGAGCAGGCGTCCGGCGTGCTCGTCATCTCGGTCGAGGCCGACGGGCCCGCGCGCACCGCGGGCCTGCGCGACGGCGACATCATCGTCTCGCTCGACGCGCACGCGGTGACCAGCCTCGACGACCTGCATCGCCTGCTCACGGAGGAACGCATCGCCACCACGGTCACGCTCGGCATTCTTCGCGGTGTCGACCGGACCGACCTGCGTGTGACGGTCGCCGACCGTACCTGATCCTCGCGGCGCATTGCCAGAAGCTACCTCACAAACGGAGACACCTTCACGAAGGCCGCGATCGCTCACGAGGCCCGCGAAGGATCGTACTGCGCACGAGGCTTCCTTCGTGAGCCTTTGTGGGCTTCGCGATCATCGTGATGAGTCGTCGACCGTGTTTATGAGATGGCTTGTAGTCTCTGACGGTCGTTCGCCGATCGTCTTCGATCCTCGCGGCGTACCGCCGCTCGTGCTTGATCCTCGCGGTGTACCGCCGCTCGTCCCATCGCCATTCGATGGGTGCGAACCATCTCGATACATGCACCGTCCAATGTGGCAAGTCCATATTCCATGGATGTCACGCGACGAAAGTGACGTAGCGCATGACTACATTCCTCAGATCGACCGTACTCGCCGCGCTGATGAGTGTCTGTGGTGTCCCTCGCGTATCCGGATTCACGCAAACGGACACGGACGGCGAGCCCGACTCGTCGCGCTCGTCCCAGAACGCCGTCGGCGTCTACGTCGCTGGCGAGAACGCCGCGCTCGAGCGTGCGGCGTGTGCCGCCAACCTGACGATTGCCTCCCTCTACCAGCCGATCGTCGACGCCATGCTCGCCCGCTCGCCGACCTTCCGTCGCCAGTGCGCGCGGATCGCCGCCGCGCCGCACCTGTCGATCCTCATCCGCAGCGACCCGCCCCTCGGCACGCGGGCGAAGGCGTTGACTCAGATCCAGCGGCTGACGGGCGGCAGGGTCGAGGCCGCCGTCCAGATCAGCCATTCACGCGGCGTCGGAGAGCTCATCGCGCACGAGATCGAACACATCCTCGAGCAACTCGATGGCGTCGATTTGCGCGTCAAGTCACGACTGCGAGGCAGCGGCGTCCGGCGCGTCCCCGATCTCGAAGCGTACGAGACGACGAGGGCGATCGTGACAGGACAGCGCGTCGCGCGTGAAGCGTTCGAGCGTAGACCGTGAGAGCGTCACCGTGATCGTCAGGTCGTCGGTCGTGGCCGCCGCGGGCGTCGCAGGCACCTGGCTCCTGGCTGCGGGACAGCCGGCGCTCCTGACCGTCGCGCAACGCGACAGTCTCCGCTCCGTCAGGGCACCGCGCACGGCCGACGTCAGCGCCGACGGACGGTTCGTGGCGTTCGAATCCCTGGCCCGGCTGGTCCCTGCCGACACCGACGACAGCCTGGATATCTACGTGCTCGATCGGACAACCCGGCGCGTGACGCTCGAAAGCGAGACACCAGGCGAGGCAACCGAGCACTCGCACCCGCGAATCAGCGGCGACGGCCGCTACCTGGTCTTTGAATCGCGGCCCCCGCCAGTCATGAACACGCCGCGCGCGGACATCGTCCTGCGCGATCGGATCGCGGGAACCTCGCGCGTGCTGACGACGACGGCACGGAACACCGCTCCCTACGGGTGGAGCCGGGACCCCGACATCAGCGACGACGGCCGCGTCGTGGCGTTCTCGTCGGCGGCGACGACGCTGACCGACGGGCCCGATACCAACGGCGCGAGCGAGGACGTCTACGTCGTGCAGGTGGCGAGCGGCACGATCAGCCGCGCGAGCGTGAGCTCGGCGGGCGTTCAGCCCGACCGCGGCGACAGCATCATGCCGAGCCTCAGCGGCGACGGACGATGGCTGGCGTTTGCCTCGACCGCTCCACTCGACGATAGCCAGCCGCCGGGATCGAGCCCCGCCAGACGTCCACGACAGGTCTACCTGCGCGACACCATCGGCGGCCGGACGACCCGCGTCAGCCGCACTCCCCACGGCGGCCTTCCGAACGGGACGAGCTGGCTCCCTTCAATCAGCGCCGACGGCCGGCGTCTCGCGTTTGCGTCGGACGCGTCGAACCTCCTCGACGACGATGACAATCGCGCGTCCGACGTGTTCCTCTACGATCGCGAGGCCGACGCGATCACGTGGGTCAGCCGCGCGGCGGACGGATCGCCGGCGGGCGGCGAGAGCACCGGTCCGGTCATCTCGGGCAACGGACGGTTCGTCGCGTTCCAGTCGGATGCCGCAAATCTCGCGTGCGCGAAGCGCTGTTCCGAGCACGCCGATGACATCAACCTCCTCTGGGACACGTTCCTGTTCGATTCCACGAGCGGCGCGATCGTCCGCACGAGCGAAGACGAGCTCGGCGGATGGATGGAACCGAGCACCGGTCCCGCGCTCGATGGGACGGGCCAGGTGATCGCGTTCTCGTCCCGGCACCCGGTCGATGCCGCCGACCGGGGCGGCGACTTCGATCTGTTCGTCCGCGCGCTGACGCCGCAAATCAGCACGCGCAGATCACCCTGAATCACGCCCTCCGGCCCGCTTCTTGCCCCCTCACGGGCACACGGGTGGGCGGCAGCCGCGCACGGCCGTCGACACCACCCTTGCAGGGGCGCTAAGCCGCTCCGTCCATTGAATATCAGCAACCGAGAACGATAGCTCGTGGCCGCCCACGCACGCGCAGGCGATTACACTTCTGATGGCCGGCCGACAAGTCTGGGCGGCGGTCGTGGCAGTGCGCCCGCACGGGTCCAGACGTCGCGAGCGGTGACCCGGCCCGCCGACGCGCCGGCCGTCGACGAGTTCCTGCTGCTCCTCGCGCGCGCAATCCAACAGTTCCACACCTATCCGCCGACCAGCCAGATCTGCCAGACGGCGATCGATGCCTGCCAGCGGGCGCTCGTGGCGCTCGAAGGCCGCGAGCAGCTGGTGTTCCGCGTCATGCCTCGTGAAGCTCATCGTCGACGAGGCCGGCGTCGGCAGCGGGACCATCGTCGAGCAGGAGCTGGCGCGCCGCCTCCATGCCGCTTCGATCGCCCAGGTGACGATCGAGCGAAGCACTTCGGGCCGCGAGCTCGGCCGGTTCTGCTTCGACCTGATCCAGTGCGACGCCAGGCACGGGTTGCACCTCAGCCTCATCGACGTGCTCGAAGAGCACGGCGTCAGCCGCATCGGCCTGCGCGCGGCATACCGCCCGCAGGTCATCGAGGTCAGCGCGCCGTCGGCACCCGTCGCGGGGCTCATCGAGCAGCAGCGGGCACGCCGCGACGAGCTCTTCGCCTCGGGCGGCCCGATCGATCACCTCTACCCTCCCGACAAGGGTTGGGTACGCGTCGATCCGACCGTGCGCTTCGAACAGGTCTCGCTCGTCGACCTTGCGCTCCTCGTCACAGGATCCGTCGACCCTTGCCGGCATGCTGCTGCGCCTGACCGAAGAGGACGTCTCGGAAGGCGAGGTGAGCGGCGACGAGGCCCTGAGCCGCAAGTTCAGCGACGTCGCGACGCTCTTCGCGGCGCTCGACCCCAGGGTCTCGCGCGTCATGTTCGGCAAGCTCGCGCGCGCCGTGCTCGATCTCCAGCCCGAACCGCGACAGAGCCTGTTGCGCAAGACCATCCTCCCGGGCCTCCTCGACGGAAAGGTCGACGGGACGGTGCTCCGCGACTTCCCCGACGTCGACCTGGCGGAATCGCTGTGCCTGCTCCTCGATCTCGAAACAGCGGCGCCGGAAGTGGTCACGACCGCCCTCGCGCGTCTCGAGCTTCCGGCCGAGCGGCAGGCGGCACTGATGCCGCTCGTGCAAGCGGGCGTGGACGCGCGCAGGGGCGACAAGCCGCAGGATGCCGGACTGGACGCCCACGCGAAGAAACTGACTCGCATCGACCGGGAAAAGGCACGGAGCTTCGCGGAGTTCTCCGCGTTCGACCTCGCGCTCGATCCGCCGACTGTCGCGGCGCTGGACGGCATCCGCGACACGATTGGTGCGAGCGACGTCCTCCTCGTCCAGCTCGACTGCCTGCTCCGGCTGGTCCGCCTCGAACCCAATCCAGAACTGGTGCTCCGATTCGTCGATCGCTCCACGTATCTCCTCGAAGCGCTCGAGGCCGAGCAGCGCTGGCAGGAAATGGCCGGGTGGCTGGCGCGTTTGCGAGCCGTGTCGGCGGCATGTCTCGAATCACGGCCCGACGTGGCCGAAGTCATCGCCGCGAACCTCGCGGGCTTCTGTACGGTCTACCGGGCCGCCCGCCTCGTCGAACTGGCCGGCCGAAGCGCCGAAGGACGGATGGCAGCGGGCGCGATTCTCGAAGCCATCGGGCCACCCGCCGGACCAGCGCTCCTCGACGCCATCCGCTCGCAAGCCACCGAGACGAAGGACAGCCGCGCCGCTGTGCAGCTGCTGTGCGATCACGCGCTGTTGGTCGCGCCGGCCCTCGCGGCGGCGCTCGACGGTTCCGAGACTGCGGAGTTCCTGCAGCGCGCGATCGCGAGGGTCCTCGGCTTCGCCGGCCATGGCTACGAGATGCCGCTCGGCAAGCTGCTCGACAGCCGTGACGAGCAGACGGTTCGCGAAGCGCTCCGCAGCCTCGCCAAGATCGGCACCCCGCGCGCCGCGGCGCTCGTCGGCGCGCAGGTGCTCAAGAACCGCGACTGGGTAGGCAGCGCCGCCGAAGAAACGCTCTGGCACTTTCCGAAGACCGAATCGGATCGTCAGATCCGCGACCTCCTCGGCCGCCGGGAGTTCGTCCTGCGTCAGCCACAGGCCGCGGGGCGCCTGCTCGATCGGGCCGCCCAGAGCGGCGCGGCCAACCTCGCGCCGATTCTGCAGACGCTCGTGCCCCTGCGCTACCGCTTCTGGAACCCTGCGCTTGTTCGCGTGGCGCGACAGGCGAGGACGATGCTGACGGCACCTCCGAGCAAATGACGACATCACGACCGCCAGGCCCGCAGCGCGTCTCCGCGCCCGAGACAGGCAAACCCGAGCCGGCCGACGCGCACCGCGTCGATCCGGTGGCCCTGCTGAAGGGTCTCGTCAGCCTGCGCCGCCTCACCGGTCTCTATCCGGCCGGGCATCCGGCAATCGAACAGAAGCTGGCCGAGCTCGACGATGGCGTGCAACGGCACATCCGCACCGCGACGGCGCTCCGCATGGACGTCATCCATGGGCTGGCGCACCTCGACGGCGTCCCCTTCCGCCAGGACAGCGAGACGCAGGTCCAGATTCTCCGCGAGTTGACGGACCTCGGCATCCACAGCATCCACATCAGGCCCGGCGTCACGCGGCCGGAACTGCTCGCGCTGTCCGAGTTCCTGTGGCAGCTCAAAGAGGCACCGACCGGCGAGCCGCTCGAGGTCCAGCTGGCGGCGCGGCACATTCAGCACATCAGTCTCGGCCGGCTCGTGCCGCTCGACACGCGCTGGAAGACCGTGCAGTGGCCCGACGCGCCGAGCGGCACGCTGGATCCATCGGTACGAGCTGTCGCTGGCGCTCACCGAGCGGACGTTCGACGATGTCATGACGGGCAAGGGGATCGACCTGGCGACGATCCGCGACATCGTGCACCTGCTGATCCAGAAGGTCGCGGCGAGCAACGCTGCGCTCGGCCAGATCCTGGCGGTGAAGCTCTACGAGAACCTCACCTACTGCCATTCGGTGAACGTGGCGACACTCAGCCTGCTGATCGGCAAACAGATCGGGTTCGATCAGGCGGCGACCGCGGCGCTCGCGGAAGCGGCGCTCCTGCACGACATCGGCAAGACGCGGATTCCGCTCGAGATTCTGAAGAAGCCGAGCGCGCTCGACAAACGCGAACGCCGGATGATGGAGGCGCACACGACTTACGGCGCGGAAATCCTCGTCGACGTCGACGGGCTGCGGCCGCTCACGCCGACCGTGGCGCTCGAGCACCACCGCGGCGTCGACGGCATGGGGTATCCCGATCTCGAGGCCGCCGTCCCGCATCTCCTCAGTCAAGTGGTCGCAGTGGCGGACATCTACGAAGCGATGACCGGCGCGCGATCCTATCAGGAGCCGGCGATGCCGGAGCAGGCGTGCCTGGTGCTGGCGCGGCTCGCCGGCACGAAGCTCAACACGGCGCTGGTCAAGGCGTTCGTCAACGCGATCAGCTTCTTCCCGCTCGGATCGGTCGTCCGCACCGATCGCGACGAAGTCGGCGTCGTCGTCCGCACGACCGCCGGCGAACCCCTGCATCCGGTCATCGCGCTCATCGGCGCCGACCAGCGGCGGCTCGCGGATGAGATCGACACGAGCCGCCGGCTGCTGTCTGGCCAGGTACGAGCGCCACGTGGTCGAGACGCTCCGTCCGACCGAAGGGCTCGACCTCAATCAGTTCCTCGCGGCGTCATAGCCCGAACGGGTTCGTCCCGCAGAGACTTCGGGACGCGAAACCCGATGCGTGCGGGCTGGACGGGAGGTCGCAGCAGACGCCGGATGATCTCGAACACGTTCGTGAATTGCGCATCATACCGATGTTCGAGCTCGTCGAGCCGGGCCGCCAGGTCCGCGTGCTCGGCCAGCATCCGCCGGAGCCGAACAAAGGCACGCATGATTGCGACGTTGACGATCGCTGCGCGTCGACTGCGGAGCACGCTGGAGAGCATGGCGACACCCTGCTCGGTAAACACGTAGGGCCTATACCGTCGTCCTCCGTGCTGGCCGACGTGCACTTGAGATCACATTTTGTGATCTCAAGTGCGCGGACTCTCGCGGCGTGAGTTGAAACATGAAGTCCGACGGAAACCTGGACGCGTTTCGCTTTGTGGCCTGCACGAGCGCTCGAGTGGGCACGTTCGTAGAGATCCGCGAGATCCACGTCGAGCAGCACTCGCTCGCCCCGGACGAGTCGAATCGCCGTTTCGATACGAGTGTTCGGACGAGGGCGTCGGGCGGGTGCCTGCCGCGCCGACCGACGGGGCTTTCCTGGGAGCATGAGGGCCTGTCGACCGCAGCGCTCTGGCTGCAGGCAAAGACCGGGATCCCAGGATCGTGCCAGCTCGCAACCGGCCGCCGATCGAGGCGGGCAGGGCTGAAGATCGCAGAATCCTCCACAGGGCGACGCACATGACGTGGCAGATTCGGCAACCGCCCGGGCCGGATGTGCGACGCGCGGCGCCTCTATGTCGGACGGCGAGGACGCCGACGCGAGGCGATCGACTTGATGAGGAGGCGGCGCGGACGCCGCTCGAACGGTGAGTCCGCGTTTGCGACCGCGACCGCAATCAGCGCCTTGACCTCGGGCCGGTCCAGCACGCCCGCATCGTCGAGTCGAAGGGTGCGGACCCGGCTGCCGGTGCCTTTCAGGAGCTTCTCGGGATCGGCCAGTAACGCGCCGTCCAGGAAATACAGATTCACCCACTTCGGATAGAGCGCGATCGACACGATCGCTTCAGAGGCGCGGTCAGTCGGGCCAAAGCCGATGACGAGCGCGTTGAAGGTGTCGTAGACCATCTCGGTCGCGCCGGGGATCTGCGCGCGGAGCTTCGTCGAGGGCCGCGCGCGCGGTCTTCTGCACCGCGGGCGAGTACGGCGCCATGAAGGCGGCGAGCTGCTTCGCGGGGGAGGTCCCCTTCGGAGAAGCCATGCGACGAGACGCTATCCGAAGTCGATCGGCGCCGCAATTGCCAGCCATCTTGGTTCGGGTATATTCATGGAGCCTCAGGAGGCGCGGCATCGACAATGTTGGATCTGGAGGACTGGCTGCCGTGTCAGCAGGACTCTCTCACTGGCTTCTATTGATCGTGCTGGTGATCGTCGTTCTCGGCGGAATGACGCTCTACGAAGCTCCTCTGGCTAGTGTTCAAGTGGCGCGGCGTTCGCATCTGAGTCGCCAGCACTCTCGCACCGGTGATCCGGCAGGGTTGCGGCTGATATACTGGTAACTCCCTCGAAGGCCGGAGTGGTGAAACTGGCAGACGCGCGGGACTCAAAATCCCGTGGGGTTCACTCCCCGTGTCGGTTCGATTCCGACCTCCGGCACCAGCCTTCGCTCACCCGTATCGAACGTGAGCTTCGGCTCGGCAGGCTCAGCCTTCGGCTCTCGATGCAGGCGAAGCCTATCCGCCGTAGCCTTGGCGAAGGCGAACTGTCTCTGCCTGTCACGAGCGCTACGGCTGTCAAGCCACCAGCCTTCGCTCACCTGAACCGAACGTGAGCTTCGGCTCGCCAGGCTCGGCATTCGCTCACCTCGCCCTCGCAACTCCCAGATACACTGCGAGCCCACCCGATCCCCTGATGTTTCAGGAGCACATCCAGCTTTCCTTCGAGTCGCGACAGCGCGCGCAGCCGTTGCTCCAGTGAGGCGACGCGCATGCCGATGGCAGCCACGGCGATGGGGGCGATGACGCCGACGAGGAGCCCTGGCAGCAACAGCTCGTTCATGAGAGAGCTTCTCCGTTCGGAGGACGGGACGCCGCACGGCCCGGGGCGAGGGTGATATTACCCGTTGCTGCCAGTCATTTTCCATCTGCCCCGCGCTTCAGCCAGAGCGCCTGAGCCGGCGCGCCACCTTCTGCGCCCTGCGCGTCGTGAGTCAACCCGAGCGAAAGTAACATCGGTGCGGCCATGAGTCGCGGTTCGGAGTACCCTACGGGCAGGATACGGCCAGCGCGGCATCCTGCTGACGGCTGGCACACGATTCATGACCGCTCCACCGCCCCACGCGCCCCCACCTTCAGGACATGAACCGTCCGCCTGGCGGCTGCACAGCGACACGCCGAGTCTGCAGGAAGTCCATAGCACCATCCCGGTTCCACCAGGGCTCAGCTTCTGGCGCAAGCTCCTCGTCTTTTCCGGCCCCGGATATCTCGTCGCGGTCGGCTACATGGATCCGGGCAACTGGGCCACCGACCTCGCCGGCGGCTCGGCGTTCGGCTACACGCTGCTGAGCGTCATCCTCCTGTCGAACCTGATGGCCATCCTGCTGCAATCTCTCTGCGCCAAGCTGGGCATCGTCACGGGGCGCGACCTCGCGCAAGCGTGCCGGGATCACTATTCGAGGCCGGTGTCCTTCGGGCTCTGGATACTGTGCGAGGTGGCGATCTGTGCCTGCGACCTGGCGGAGGTCATCGGCTCGGCGATCGCGCTGAACCTCCTCTTCGGCCTCCCGCTCGTCTGGGGCGTGTGCATCACGGCGCTCGACGTGCTGGCGGTCATGTATCTGCAGAACAAGGGATTCCGCTACCTCGAGGCGCTGGTGGTCACGCTGATCGTCACGATCGGCGGCTGCTTCTTCGCCGAGATTGTCTTCTCGCGTCCCGACATCGTCGCCGTATTCGGCGGCTTTCTGCCCCGGTTCGAGATCATCCGGCACACCGAGATGCTCTATGTCGCGATCGGGATCCTCGGCGCCACGGTGATGCCGCACAACCTCTATCTCCATTCCTCGATCGTGCAGACCCGCAAGTACGAGCGCACGGTGCCGGGCAAGGCCGAGGCCATACGCTTCGCCACGATTGATTCGACCGTCGCGCTGATGTTCGCGCTCTTCATCAACGGCGCTATCCTCGTCGTGTCGGCCGCGACCTTTCACGGACAGGGTCAGAGCGTCGCCGAGATCCAGGACGCCTACAAGCTCCTGTCGCCGATGCTCGGCGTGCCGGTCGCGAGCACGCTGTTCGCGCTCGCGCTCCTCGCCTCGGGCCAGAATTCGACCTTGACCGGAACGCTCGCGGGGCAGATCGTGATGGAGGGCTTTCTGAGGATTCGACTCCGCCCCTGGCTGCGCCGGCTCATCACCCGGCTGATTGCCATCGTGCCGGCGGTCTTCGTCACCGCGGTCTACGGCGAACACGGGACGGCGAGCCTGCTCGTCTTCAGCCAGGTCATCCTCAGCCTGCAGTTGCCTTTTGCCGTGGTTCCGCTGGTCGCCTTCACGAGCAACCGCCGCAAGATGGGCCAGTTCGTCAATCCGCGGTGGATTCAGGGCCTGGCGTGGATCACGGCCGCGATCATCATCGCGTTGAACGTCAAGTACCTGTCGGACTTCTTCGGGATCACGGACTGGCTGACGAGCTTTTCCGGGTAACGCCATGTACAAGAAGATTCTGGTCGCCCTGGAGAACGGACCGCGCGGACGAGACGCTCCTGCCGCACATCAGCGAGCTGGCGCGGCTGCTCGGCTCAGAGCTGCTGCTGATACACGTCGCCGACGGCTGGGCGGCGCGCAACTACGAGCAGCTCGGCCTGGCCGACTCGGAAGAAATGATCGGGGACCAGCGCTATCTCGAGTCGAATGCGGTGACGCTGCGTGGCGCGGGCCTCCAGGTTGGCGTCCACCTCGCGCGCGGCAACCCGCCGGACGAGATTCTCAAGATAGCCGAGCAGGAGCACTGCGACCTGATTGCGATGACGACGCACGGACATCGACTGCTCGGCGATTTGATCCACGGCAGCACGATCACCGCCGTCCGTCACAAGAGCCGCATCCCGATTCTCCTCGTCCGAGCCAGCCCCCAATCCAGTGCCCTTCCCAGCCCTCTTCAAGGAGCGCCGTCATGACCGAGACCTTACCGGCGTCAATGGACCGCCTGCTGCGAGGCCCCGAGCGCCGCCGTCCATACTCATCGCTCGTGCGCATCGACGTCAGCGCGCTGTCGCATCCCGGCCGTGTGCGGGCGAACAACGAAGATCAGTTCTTCGTCACGAAACTAGTGCGTTCGCTGCAGACGATGCTCAGCAGCCTCCCGTCTGGCGACGTGCCCGACCGGGAAGATGAAGTCAATTACGTGATGGTGGTTGCCGACGGGATGGGCGGCCACGCGGCCGGCGAAGTGGCGAGCCGGCTGGCCATCAGCGCGCTCGTCAGCCTGGCGCTGGACCTGCCCGACTGGATCTTCAGAGTTGACGAAGAGGATGCCCCCGAGATCGAGCGGCGCGCGCGACAGATCGTGCAGCAGGTCAGCTCGCTGCTGGTCGAACGCGGACGCGAGGACGCCGCGCTGCGCGGCATGGGGTCGACGCTGACCGCCGCGCGCAGCTACGGCCGCGACCTGTTGATCGTCCACGTCGGCGACTCGCGGGCCTACCTCTTTCGCACCGGCCAGCTGCATCGTCTCACCAAGGACCACACCTACGCGCAGATGCTGGTCGACTGCGGGCGGCTCGAGGCCTGCGAAGTCGCCAGCTCGGGCGTGGCCCACATCCTGACCAACGCGATTGGCGGATCCACCGAGCAGGTCGACGTCGACGTCGATTTGATGCGGCTCGAAGACGGCGATCGCCTTCTGCTCTGCAGCGACGGCTTGACCGATCTCGTCGATGACGACGCGATCACGAAAGTGCTGACCGGGAAGCCGACGTCGAGCGATGCCTGCGCCGATCTCATGCGGCAGGCCCTCGATGGCGGCGGACGCGACAACATCACGGTGATCGTCGCCGGCTACACGCTTCCCGAGGAGCGCATGCCTCCGGCGCCGGCGGCGTCTGCGACATGACTGCCAGGACCACGACGCCCTGCGCGCACGCAACGAAGGAGCCATGGGCGACCCGCACCTGATCGGTCCCGTTCCGCGCTCCACCTCGACGACGACGAGCGCCGCGCGCGGGCCCGCGCGCGCTGCCCGACGATCTCCTGAGGGACGCCTCGCGCCGGCTGGGAATCGTCTCGCTCGTGGCCGGCGGCCTGTGGGTGCTCGGGACCGTCCTGGGGCACCTCGCCCTCCGGTCGATGAGCCATGGAGACCCCCAGTGGCTTCGAGTCGGCGTACCCGAACTGATTGCCGCGCTCAGTGTGGCGCTCTCGGTATCACTGTTCTTCTATACCCGCCGAAGCCAGCACGATCCTCGGATGCTGCTGGATCTGGGGCAGGTCTACCTGGTGCTCACTTCCCTGGCTCTGGGCCTGATGTTCCACTGGGAGACACAGCCCGATTACATGCAGCAGATCGCGCCCGAGATCTCGTGGATCGGCGCCGTCGTTCTGATGTTTGCCGCCATCGTGCCGAGCACGCGGACAAAGACGCTCGTCGCCGGCTTGATTTCGGTCTCGATGAACCCGATAGCGATGCTGATCGCCCGCGCACGAGGGACGTGGAACTTCGAGTCCCCAACCGACGCGCTGCTGATGCACTACCCGACTACCTCCTCGTCGGCGTCGCCGTCGTCATCTCACACATCGTCACCTCGCTCGGCCAGCAGGTCGCGAAGGCGCGGGAGATGGGCAGCTACCAGCTCGGAGAGCTGCTCGGCCGCGGCGGGATGGGCGAGGTCTACAAGGCGACGCACCGCATGCTCGCGCGGCCGGCGGCGATCAAGCTGATTCGGCCCGAGACGATCGGCGCGGGCGACCCGGCGGCCGCGGAGCTGGCGGTGACCCGCTTCCGGCGCGAGGCGCAGTCGGCAGCCAACCTGCGATCGCCGCACACGGTCGAGCTCTACGACTTCGGCGTCACCGACGACCAGACGCTCTACTTCGTGATGGAACTGCTCGACGGCACTGGACCTCGACACGCTGGTGCGCGCAGCACGGCCCGCTGCCCGCCGGCGCGTGTCGTTCACCTCCTGCGCCAGGTCTGCGCCTCGCTCGACGAGGCGCACGTGCGCGGATTGGTGCACCGCGACATCAAGCCCGCGAACATCCATGTGGGGCGGCTCGGCCTGGTCTGCGACTTCGTCAAGGTCCTCGACTTCGGCCTCGTGAAACCCATCGCCGATTGGAGCCTGGAGCAGACGCTGGCGACGCAGGCGGGCCTCGTCGTCGGCACGCCCGGCTACATGGCCCCCGAGATGGTGCTGAGCGACACGGTCGACGGACGCGCCGACCTCTACGCGCTCGGGTGCGTCGCCTACTACCTGCTCACGGGACAGCAGGTCTTCGACGGCGACACGCCGATGAAGGTGATGGCGAAGCACCTGCAGGAGGCGCCCATCCCTCCGTCGCAGCGCGTGCAGATCGCCGTGCCTCCCCGGCTGGAACAGGTCGTCCTCGCCTGCCTCGCGAAGAAGCCCGAGGATCGACCACGGAGCGCCGCGGAGCTTGCCCGATTGCTTGCGGCGGCCGACGTCGGTCCGTGGACCGACGAACAGGCATCGGAGTGGTGGGCGTCCGTTCGCCCCTCGAGCACTGGCGTTCAGGGAACCGCTGACCGGACGATGACGTCGGCCTGACGCGGGGCTACGGCACCCACATCGCGTACACGAGGTAGACGACCGTGGCGCCTCCCGCAAGCGACATCAGTCCCGCAAACCGATGCTTGTGGATGAAGTAGATGAGCACGAGGCCTGACAGCGACACAAACGTGAGCAGCGCCGCTGATACGTCGATCAGCAGTTTCCACGCCGGCCCGCTGTCCCGTCCCTTGTGCAGATCGTTGAGGATCGCCGCGAGGCCCATCCGCGTCACGGTCAGATCGTAGCTGCCGGTGGCGCGGTCGACAAAGGCGTCAGCCGTGTAGCCTGGTGCCTTGAAGGATATCGAGCACTGCTCCGCGTCGACGCGGAAGTCGGCCACCTCCCCGTGAACACCGTGCGCCTTCCTGAAGTGCTCGACGATCTCGAGCTTCGCCACGTCCTTGTCGTCGACCGTCTTGGTCCACTTCGGATCGAGGGCGCTCTTGACCTGCGTGGTCTGCTCGCTGCCGGCGAACCACTCGGTGTGGTTGAGCGTCAGCCCGGTGAGGGCGAAGAAGAACACGACGACGAAGCTGGCCATGGACACATAGACGTGGAGCCAGCGCGAGTACTTGGCGATGCGGCGCTTCCAGGCGAGGACCCAGGGCTGCGCCTGCGTCCGTGGGACCACCGTGCGCATCGCGAACGGCGGCGCGTCAGCGGTTGCCGAGCTTATGGTAATCGAGTGAGGCAGAGGCGATTTCGACATTGCCCGTCAGGTCCACATGTTTGGGAACCGCCGAGAAGTCCATCTCCTGGCGGATGATCTGATACGTGCCGTGCTCGCGAGCGGCCTCGATGCAGACGTTGTAGACGCCGGCCTTCACCGGCTTCCCCTGGTTGTCCTTGCCGTCCCAGATCAGCGAGTACTTGCCGGCGGGGCGCGTGGCGCTCGAGACCGAGGCGATGAGCTCGGTTCCGTCGGCGAGCGCCCGCAGGCGATCGCCCCGGTACCAGGACTTGAGATCGGGCAGCCACCGGGACTTCTGAAACCACAGGGCCAGCGTCCGGACCGGAAGCCGGTCCTTGTCCTCGATCCAGACGGCCACGTACGGACGCTTTCCACCGAAGCCGTCGATCCTCGCGAGCTCGAGGCTGACCGTCAGCTCGAACGCTGGATTCCATGCGCCCTGCTCGGCGGCATAGAGCGTGGGCATCACACGGGATGGTGCGGACGGTTTCGATTCCAGCGTGTGCCACCCGGCGCTCTGGGCTCGCCCGCCGTCTCTCTCCACGAGCAGGTACTCGATTCCCGGCATCGAGGCGGCGAGCGTCCGGCTCTCGTCCGGCTTGAGCACCGAGAACGCGGTCGCCAGCGCTCCGGCGGTCGTGGCATCGGAGGCGACCACGGTCGCGCTCACGACGTGTCCCGCGGGCCGGCCGGTTCTCGGGTCGATGATGTGCGAGTAGTGACGACCGTCGATCTCGACCCCGCGCCGATAGCTTGCCGCTCGTCGCGACCGCGCGCGTCGCGGACGGCGAGGCGCGTCAGCGGCTCGCTGTTCTCGGCGTCGTTCGTCGGGATTGGCAATCGCCACGGCCTCGGTCCAGTCTCCGCGGACGACAAGAATCGCCGCCGATGTTGACGACCACGCCCGACACGCCGTCGATCGCCATGGCGGCGCGCGCCGCGCGGTCGAGGATGTAGCTCTTGGTGAAGGAATTCAGCGCCAGCGGAGTGTCAGACAGATGTACGGCCGTACGGTCCGACGACCGCAGCATCCAGTGGGTCTGTTGCACCGAGGAGACGGCCGCGGCTATCTCCGCCTCCGACGGCACGCGCTGCTCTGTGGCAGCGGCCCTCCAGACGCGCGAGGCGGCTTCGGCCGACGCATCGAGTGCGCCGGAGGTCCGCATGCGCCACTCGTCGAAGAGACCTAACACCTCGAAGAGCTCCGGAGACACCGGAACGGCGACGTTTCGGGTGCCGAACCATCGACGGAACTCGCTGGTGGCGTCGTACGAGCTGAGGATCCTGGCCTGCCGATCGATTTCGGCGAGCGTTACCGCCTCGGCGCGCGCGGCGGCCCGCTGCGATCCCGCGACCACCTTCAGCTCGAGCGACGTGCCGAGGACCTGCTCGTGATTGAACGTGTGGACGCGAACGTGAGTGCGGGAGCTCAGCACGAGCCCGCAGATCAACGCAATCGTGAAGGCTACGAGTATGCGATTGAGCTTCATCAGCGTTGTCCGTGAAGATCCACTCGCGATCAGAAATGGCGGGGCCGGTCGCCTCGCCCACGCCCGGACGGCCGGACTTCTTCCGGCGTGAGCTGGCCATCCCCGTTCGCGTCGAGCGAGCGAAGCGCATTGGTCGCGGCGGAGATCTCGCCCGCCGAGATGGCCCCGTCGCGGTCAGCATCGAGCGCCGCGGCCAGCGGGTCCCGGCCCGGTCCCCCGGGTCCGCGCCCGCGTCCGCCGCGTCGTCCTTCCCCCTCACGCCCGTCGCCGCGACCGTCGGCGGAGGGATTCGTCATCGACGTCGCGGACTTCTTGATCTCGTCGGCGGTGAGCGTGTTGTCCTTGTCGGCGTCGGCACGGTCGAAGAGGCCCTGCAACCGCTCCGGCATTTCGGCCTTGGTGAGCTTGCCGTCGTTGTCTTTGTCGAACAGCCATGAGTGTGGCGGCGAGCTCGTCCGGGCTCGTCGGCGGCGTTTCGCCTGGTTCGTTGCGCCCGCCCCCGCCACGAGGGCCGCGACCCTCTGGCCCGCCTGGTCCGCCTGGCCCGAACGCCGGACGGATTTCGTCGGCCGACAGCGTCCCGTCGCCGTTGCGATCGAGGGTCTTCAGCGCGGCTGCGGCGCCGGCGAGCTCCTCGGACGAGACCGTGCCGTTGTGATCGGCATCGAGCGCCGCGAACACGGGCGACATGCCCGGCCCTCCGGGACCGCGGCCGCCCTGCATGGGATCGCGCTCCTGCCTCCAGGCCAGTCCAGCGGCGGCGCTCAGACCGAGCGCGACGGCAAACGATGCCGCCGCGACGAGACCCCGGCGCCTTGTCGAATTGATGTTCACCATGTGTTCCTCTGGACCCGCCACCATCGGAGCGGACGCCGCTTGTTCGTCCGAAATACCGTTACATTGCGATGATAGGGCGGCCGGCGGCCGCCAAACCGCGACAAAACGATGAAACGTCCGCCACATTTGCGTCACGAGCGCTTGACGGCCGTCCGAGCGAGGCCAGATAATCCGGCATCCTTGCCCAGTCGGTGCCCTTCGGACGCCTCACCTCACATCTGAAGGCGCGGACAAGAGCCGGCCCTGCGCTTGGTTGTTGAGGTCTGGGGGAAGTTCATGACGATTCGCAAGACTCCGCGGCTGATGCTCCTGGCTGGGGCCTGCCTGCTCGCAACGGCCCTCATCGGCGCGCGCGAGCAGGGCGCAGCCAACTCGGCACAGGCCGCTGCCCTCACCCAGGCCATACCGGTCGATCCCGAGATCACGCTGGGTCAGCTGCCGAACGGCCTGCGCTACTACGTGCGGTCCAACAAGAAGCCGGAGAAGCGCGCGGAGCTGCGGCTCGTCGTCAAGGCCGGGTCGATCCTCGAAGACGACGATCAGCGCGGACTGGCGCACTTTGCCGAGCACATGGCGTTCAACGGCACCCGCAATTTCCCCAAGCACGAGGTCACCGCGTTTCTCGAGTCGCTCGGCATGCGCTTCGGCGCCGACATCAACGCCTATACGAGCTTCGACGAAACGGTCTACATGCTGACCGTCCCCACCGACAAGCCCGAGACCATGGACCGCGCGCTGCTGATCCTCGAAGACTGGGCGCACGGCGTGACGTTCGACCCGGCGGAAATCGACAAGGAGCGCGGCGTCGTCCTCGAGGAATGGCGGCTGCGGCGCGGGGCGGGCGCGCGCATGCAGGACAAGGTGTTCCCGATCTGGCTCAAGGGCTCCCGCTACGCCGACCGGCTGCCGATCGGCACTCCGGAAGTCATCAAGGGCTTCACGCCCGATCGCCTGAAGAAGTTCTATACGGATTGGTACCGGCCGGATCTCATGGCCGTTGTCGCCGTCGGCGATTTCGACAAGACCGCGGTCGAGGGCCTGATCAAGAAGCACTTCGCTCCTCTGCAGTCGCCGCCGTCACCGAAGGCCCGGCCGACCTATGACATCCCTGACCAGCCCGGCACGCGCTACGCGATTACGACCGACAAGGAGATGACGACCATGAGCGTGCAGATCGGCACGCTCCTGCCTGCTCGCCAGCAGGGGACGGTAGGCGTCTACCGGCAGGGGATGGTCGGCCGCCTCTTCGGTGCCATGCTCTCGGCCCGATTGGCCGAGATGACCCAGAAGCCCGACGCCCCATTCCTCCAGGCGTTTGCGGGCCGCGGCATCTTTCTGGCCCGCACGAAAGAAAACACGAGCCTCAACGCGCTCGTCAAGGAGGACGGCGTCGAGCGGGGGCTGGAGGGCCTGCTCGGCGAAGTCGAACGCGTGTCCCGCTTCGGTTTCACCCAGACGGAACTGGACCGTCAAAAGCAGGCGACGACACGGGGCTTCGAGCGCATGGTCGCGGAAAAAGACAACCGCGAAGCCAACAGCCGCGCGAGCGAGTACATCCGCAATTTCCTCGAGCAGGAGTCGCTGCCCACCACCGACTACGAGTTCGCGCTCAGTCAGCGCTTCCTGCCCGAGATCACGCTCGACGAGGTCAACAAGCAGGCCGGCCAGTGGTTCCCCGATCGCAGCCGCATCGTCATCGTCTTCGGCCCGGAGAAGGCGGGTCTCGTCGTCCCGGACGAAGCGAAGCTGGCAGCCGTCGTCAAGGCGGCCTCGACGAAGGACCTGAAACCTTACGTGGACACCGTCGCGACGGCCGCGCTGCTCGATCCCATTCCCGCGCCTGCGACGATTGCCAGAACCACGACAAAGGACGCCGCCGGCATCACGGAGTGGGAGCTGTCGAACGGCGTGAAGGTCGTGCTCAAGCCGACTACGTTCAAGGAAGACGAGATCGTGTTCAGGGCGACGAGCCCTGGCGGCACGTCGCTGGCGAGCGATCAGGACTACATTCCCGCGAGCACCGCGACCCAGGTCATCACGGCCGGAGGCCTCGGGAAGTTCAGCGTTGTCGACTTGCGCCGGGTGATGACAGGAAAGATTGCAGCGGCGAATCCCTTCATCGGCGAGCTGGAAGAGGGACTGAACGGCAGCAGCTCGAAGAAAGACCTCGACACGCTCTTTCAGCTGATCTATCTCCGGTTCACGCAGCCCAGGGTGCGACCCGACGGCTTTCGGCGTTCAGGTCACGCAGGCGAAGACGGTGCTGGCCAACCAGACCGCAGGCCCTGAATTTGCGTTCCGCGAGGCCCTCACGACGACCCTGGGCCAGAACCATCTCAGGAGGCGCATTCCGACCGTAGCGACCGTTGATGCATGGAATCTCGACAAGTCGGCCGCGTTCTACAAGGAACGATTCGCCGATGCAAGCGACTTCACCTTCGTCTTTGTCGGAAGCTTCGACCTGGCGACGATGAAACCGCTCGTCGAGCGGTATCTGGCGACGCTGCCATCCACTCGCCGTAAGGAGACGTGGAAGGATGTGGGCGTGCGAACGCCGGCCGGCGTCATCGAGAAGCGGGTCGAGAAGGGCATCGAGCCCAAGAGCCAGGCCGCGATCGTCTTCACCGGGCCGTTCGTGTACGACCAGACGCAGCGCATCGCCATCCGCGCCATGGCGGAAATCCTTCAGACGAGACTACTCGACACGATTCGCGAAGATCTTGGCGGTACCTACAGCATCAACGCGGGCGCGACGTACCGCAAGATCCCGATTTCCGACTACTCCATCACCATCCAGTTCGGGTGCGACCCGCAGCGGACCGATGCGCTCGTCGCGCGCGTGCTGCAGGAGATCGAGCAGTTCAAGTCGAACGGCCCGACCGAGAAGCAACTGACAGACGAGCGCGAAGCGCTGATGCGCGACTTCGAGACCAACGTCAAGCAGAACGGCTACCTGCTGACGCAGATCGGCCTGAAGTATCAGTACGGCGAGGATCCGACGACCCTCTGGAACATTCCCGAGTACTACAAGAAGATCGATGGGGCGATGATTCAGCAGGCGGCGCGGACGTACCTGGAGGGCAAGAACCGGGTCACCGTGCTGCTGTTTCCGGAGAAGAAGTAGGCGGTCACTTCAGCGAAAAGCGAATCTCGACTTCGATCTGCGCGGGCACGGGCTTGCCGTCCTTGGTACCAGGCTTGAACTGCCACTTCTTCAGGCACTTTGCCGCTTCCTCGTCGAGCCCGTAGACTGTGTCCAACGAGCGTGTTACCGCCACGTCGCCTACGGTCCCGTCAACGAGCACGACAGCCGACAGCGTCACGGAGCCCTCGATCTTTGCGTCCTTTGCCGCTTGAGGGTAGTTGGGCTTGAATTCCCTCACGAGGCGGGGGGCCGTCGCGCGCTCAATCTCTTGCGCGTCCCGTGCTCCGACGACGGCCATCAACACGCCGAGCGCACAGACCACACTGCCGAACCGCGACAGCAATGTCATCGAGACCTCCTTGACTGGCGATTACCGCGGAGCAATCCGTGCCGCTGGCTGCGGGGCACTCTTGCGGCTCAACTCCGCACCGGCCGTCGTCACGAAATATTTCGCGAGCATGTTCGGGCCGCTCCCACGCCGGAAGGACACTGCGATTACGCATGAACTTCAGGAAGCTCGACGCGACCTGGGCGAAATGCGCTTCGTGGCCGACGCGCAGGGCGTCGGGAACGGTGACCTTGATCTCGGCGCCGCGATCCTCGACGCCGACACCCGGGTACTCGCCCTGCACCGCCTTGATCTTCGCCTGCACCGCCGCGAGCACCTCCGCCTTCGCCGCGGGAGTGACCGGCAGGATGTAGAGCTCCGGCAGGTAACGGTCGGCCTTCGTCTGACGAATCTCGACGCGCGCGCGTGTGCCGCGGTAGAAGGCGAAGTGCGTGTCGCCGGCGCCGGCTGGCGCTTCCCAGTCCCAGATGATGTTCAGCTTCGTGTGGACGCCTTTGAGCGCGTACGAGACGAGCGTGTTGCAGTCGTACTCCAGGCGTCCGTCCTTGACGAGCGGCGTCAACTCTTTGGGGAATCCCGACGTGTTGGTCACGCGGCGGAAGTCTGCTTCGGGAATCCAGGTGGGCCACCGCTGCGCGGCGAGCACCTTGACGTCGGCGCGGTAGTCGATCGCGCGATCCGGGAAGAGCGTCCACTGCACGAGGTCGACGAGGTGCGTGCCGATGTCGCTCGCGGCCTCTCCCTGCTCGTTCGTGTCGAAGAACCATGTCGGACGGATGTTCGGCGCGCCCGCGACGACCTTCATCAGGTGGTGGACGCTCTCCATGTAGACCGACGGCTCGGCCTCGGTCCCCGGCACGATCTCGCCGAACGTCGCGCGATCGTTGACGAGCGCGCGCTGGAGCATGGTCGTAACCTCGAAGCGCTCGGTCATGATGTCGTAGGCCACGAGCTTCTTCGCATCGGCATCTGCCAGCGCCGCCTCGACCTTGGGCAGGTCGACCGATTTCAGGATCCAGGGCTTGTCGGCGAGGACATTCAAGCCTGCCTTCACCGACGCCAGGATGCGATCCATCTTCACGGCGTTCCGGCCCGAGAGGACGACGACGTTGCCCGGACGTTCTTTGAGCATTCGCTCGAAGTAGTCGGGGCTCGTGTGGACTTCGACGTCCCAGGCCGTCGGACGCTCCGCGCGCCGGTTGAACCCAGCGACCCTGTTGAGATGCTCGAAGAGGTCCCAGCCGAGCGGCGCGTACACGTCCACGCGTGGCGCCACGCCGGGATACATTTCTTTCTGGATGAGCGCCGCGTGAAAGTGCCCGGGGTCGAGCGTCATCAGCCGCACGTCGGGCGCCGATCCGCGCTGCTCAGCGCTCAACGCGCCCCCGACGGCTACCGCAACAGCCGCTACACACCAAAACGGAAGTCGTGTTTTCATCGTGTTTCATCCGATATCCAGATCCCTCGGGTTCAACCTGCAACCTTCACGGGAGCCATCACGACGATCGCGAAGCTACGAAGACCACGAAGCCCCTCAACACGTCTTCCTTCGTGGTCCTCGCGGTCTTCGGGCTCATCGTGAGAAGCCGTCCGCCTTGTCAGATCCCGCATCCTATCGCACCACG
Organism: uncultured Acidobacteriota bacterium; assembly: GCA_963776315.1. GTDB lineage: Bacteria > Acidobacteriota > Vicinamibacteria > Vicinamibacterales > 2-12-FULL-66-21 > DATBJJ01. Next base: position 357,264 of record CAVZMJ010000007.1, on the reverse strand, counting down.
TCTGCGAGATTGAATCGCCGCAGCGGCACTTCCATCGGCGCCTCGTCGGTCAGCGTCACCCGGATCGCGCTCGACGTGAGGCGCTCGAGCACCGCTGGGTCCAGCGTGTCCTCGGCCTCGATGTCGTCAATGGCAATGACATAGTACTCGCCTGCCGGGAGGCCGGTAATCCGCTCCTGCAGGCCGGCCATGTTCATCGAGCTCGGCAGCGTCGCGCCCACGACGGAACCGATCGGCGCGGCCGTCGTCGTGGTGGCCGTCCTCGCGGTGGGTCCGGTGCCCATCGCCGTCATCGATGGTGGCGCGTACGTCCGGACGGGCCGGATGGGACCCGTCCATTTTGTCTTGTCGAGAGGGAACACTAGCGCCACGTACTCGCGCGTCAGCTGACCGTCGTCTCCGCTGACGCGCAGATCCATCTGCGTGCGCTTGTCGGTGACGACAATCTGGACGTTGGTGTATTGCTGGCCGGTCTCGAACGTCACCAGTTGATCCAACAGGTTCTGGCCGCGGATCGTCACCGCTTTGAGCGTCCAGCGCCCGAACATCCCCATTGGCTGCGCGCCGCAGGTGCCGCTCAGTCCCTCGACCTTGAAGGTCCAGTCGGCGGCAATCGTCGCTTTTGCCGAGCGACAGCCGGGCCCATCGGGATTGTAGAGTGGCACGTTCGCCTGACCGGGACTCGGTGGCGGAGGCGTCGAGCCCTCGAACACGATGCGGCCCGACGCGGTCGCGCCACGACCTACCATGATCGTGACGTTGTCGACCGATCCGCCTCCGACGTTGATTCGCGCGCTCCCGAACAGCTGCTCGTTCGGCCCGACGCCAGGTCCCTGGCGTGTCATCACCTGCGCCTCGAGCATGTATTCGCCAGGCGCGAGCGTCAATCGAAACGCGCCACCCTGACCAATCCCCGTTCCGCCAGCGCTGTCATATCCAACGACAGAGTCCGGCCCGACGACTCGTGTGCTCACCGAGCCGGCACTCGCCACTTCCCCGTCGCTTCGGAGGACGGTCCCGGTGACGAGCGTCGGCACGCCCTCGGCGAGCATCAGGTCCACGCCTGGCACCGTCTCGGCCCGGTTCACGGTGATGGGCTGCGCCTGAGACATCCCCGGCGCATTTGGATAGAAGGTCGGGAGGGGTTGCGGCAGGGGCGTTTCAGTGAGGTTCGGGTCCTGGTAGTTCTGATTCATCTGCGGCCGCACCTGCACGAGATAGCGCCCGGGCTGCAGCCGCGGCACGCGGTATTCTCCGAGGTCGTTGGTCTGCGCCTGGCCGGCGCTCGTGACGCGTCCCCCGCGAGGCACTCGCAGCACTCGAACCTGGGCGAGGTCGACCGGGTCGCCGTGCGCGTCGAGCACGCGGCCCGTGATGGCGCCGCCGCGAAACATCGGAACCGTCAGCTCGGTGACCTGACCGTCTCGCAGCAGGAGCGGCTTCATCCGGGCCCGGATGGATCCGGACGGCTCGGGGTATCGGCCGGACAGGTACGTCGACTTCTCGACCATCAGATTGTAGGTACCCTGCGGCAGCGCCATGAACGCGAAGGCGCCCATCGAATCGCTGAGGACTGGGGACCTCGGCCCCGCAGGACCGCTCATCAGCCGCACACGCGCGCGCGCCACTGGATCTCCGGTGACGCCGTCGACGACGCGGCCCTTGAGGCCCGCGGTTCCGACGCGCTGCGCAGGGGGAACCCGGTCCCGTGGCGGCTGGACTTGCACGCCAGGAGGAGGGGGCGGCAGCACCTGGGCGCCACCCTGAACTGTTTGCGAGCCGGCCGGCGCCGGGACCAACGCGATCGCAGCGAGGAGGAACCCCAGGTTACGGCGCACCCGCCGGGCAATCGGGCAATCCATGGCCACGCTCCTGATGGTGTCAGTCATTAGACACCAGAATCGGCGCGTCTCCCCAACCGTGCGCGCCTGCCGACCTCGTCCCTCAGACGACGGCTCGCGCCCGACGGCCGGGGGTGAGCCGAACTCTGACGTTTTCTCACATGCAAGTACAGGGAGAGGACTTTCGCAGGAGTTGATGACATGACATCCCGTCTTTCACTCGTCTCTGCGGCGCTCCTGACCACTTCCTGGCTGTTGCCGCGCCCGCGAGCGGGCAATCAGGCCTGCGCCCGTATGTCGGAGGCAGCCTCGGCTCCTTCTCGGTCAGCGCTGACGAAGTCGACGGCCGCTCGGTCGCCGGAGGGCTCTTCGGTGGCGTGACCGTCGCGACGTTCGTGGACATCGAGTTCGAGGCCGCCTTCCCAACCGATACGTTCACCCGGTCGTACACCGGTGTGAGCGTCTCGTTTGCGCCGCCTGGGGCCTCGCGCGCGGAGATCGAGCGCCTGGGCGTCATCACCCGCTTCGACAAGGAGCGTGAGGTCACGGCCAGCGTCTCGGGGGTCGTCATCATTCACCCGGCGGCTGGAAGACGCCTCACGCCTGGCCTCATCGTCGGCGTCACGAACCATCGCGCAAGCGACCGGACGACCTATACGCCGATCTCGATCCCGGAAGGCGTCGACCCGCAACACCCGGCCGTCATCGGCCGCAGCGAAGTCTCGTCGCGCAACATCGGTGGCCCGACGATCGGCGCGAATCTCGCCATCGCGATCACGCCTAACCTATCCATCGTGCCCGACGTGCGCTACGACTACGGCTCGATCGGCGACGAGATCAACAACACGCTTCGCACGTCGGTGCGGATGCAGTGGCGGTTCTAGGGATCGAGGTTGCTTTCGATGACGGAGGGTACCGAGGTAACGGGTTCAACACGGAGAAACGGAGCGAACGGAGACGCACGGAGAAAGCGCTGACTGAACTTGCAGCAGATCCGAGACTGCTTGGACCGCGCGACGCGCGGTCGGGTCGATCCGGAGGGCCGGGAACACAAGCACTCTCGGAACACGGTAAGTGCTTTTGTGTTCCCGGCCCTCCGGATCGACCCCAACGCAGGCCTGAGGCCTGCGTGCAAGCAGTCTGCAGCTCGACCGCCTCCGTGCGTCTTCGTTCGCTCCGTTTCTCCGTGTTGAACCCGTTGGCTCCGGGTCCTTCGTCAAACCTCCAGATCGCTCCATACCCTTGCGCCCGGCACAACTTCCCGCGATATTTCGCCGGTCAGCCGTGACCTCTTCCGGCGCCGCGCCAGTATCTCCGGCCAACTTCAGCCTCGGCCGTGGCACCGGTCTTGAGTAGCAGTATGCTGACTGCCCTGCGATAGGTCTCTCCGAAACTGTGAGGTCGAACCTGAAATGGCGATGAAGGCCGTGCCGGTGCTCACCAACTACGTCACCAACAGCGGCGGCAAGGACGTAGCCTCGCTGCTTTCTGGCGCACTGAAGTAGGAGTCAGGAGACACGAGTCAGGAGACAGGAGGTAGGAGCTAAGATGGGGCCGTGCGCCTCAGCGCTCTTGCCACCTGTGTCCTGCTGTCTACTGCCCCAGCCGGGGCCGCCGACTGGGTGCGCGTCGAGACCCCCAACTTCATCGTCTACGGCGAACCCGGCGAGCGCCGCGTCAGGGAGATCGCCGACGAGTTCGAACGATTCCGTGAAGCGCTCCCGCGCGTGATCCCCGGCACGGGAACGCCGGCCGCCGTGCCGACGGTGGTCGTGGTGTTCGGCTCGGCGCGATCCTTCGAACCCTACCGTCCCCGTTTCAACGGCAAACCCATCAGGCTCGGCGGCTACTTCTTCTCGAGCGACGACATGAACATCGTCGCGCTCGCCGACGGAGAGCGCGACGAGTCTCTGCGCACCATCTTTCACGAGTACGTGCACCTCGTGATTGAAAACGTGTCGGAGGGCTTGCCGCTCTGGCTCAACGAGGGTCTGGCGGATTACTACAGTACCTTTGAGGTGAAGGACGGAGGCCGGGGCGCACTGATCGGCCTGCCGATTCCGTCCCACCTGCGTCTGCTGAGCCAACGACGGCTGCTCACCATTCCCGAGTTGCTGGCCGTGGACCAATCCTCACTGGCCTACAACGAGGGCGAGCGCCAGTCGCTCTTCTACGCTCAGTCCTGGGCGATCGTCCACATGCTCGTCTCCACAACACATGGCTCGTCTCTCCTCTCGCAGTACGCCCGGCTCGTCTCCGACGGCACGCCGTCGCTCGATGCGTGGCAGCAGACCTTCAAGGACCAGAACATCATCCGGCAGCTCGAAGGCTACATCGGACAGGAAACGATGAAAGCGGTCAACTATCGCTTCAATTCGAGCATCCCGGTGGTGAAGAGCTACTCGTCCGCGGTATCCGCCGGCGACGCACAGGCGGTGCTCGGCGATCTCCTGAGGCGTGTGGCTCCGCCGGCCGAGACCGCCGCGCAGTTCGAGAAAGCCATTGCCATACAGCCGCCGTCGGCGCGTGCGCGTGCGCTCTACGGACTGATGTTCATCGACAGTGAGCAATACGCGCGGGCGCGTCCACTCCTGCTGGAGGCGGCGAGGGACGGGACCGACTGGCTGGTTCAATACCATGTCGTCACGGGCCTGACCCGCATCGCCACGACGGGCGACGAGCGCGACCCGCTCGTGATAGCCACGGCCCGCGCCGCGCTCGGACGCGTCCTGGCCGCGCGTCCGGACCTTGCCAATGCCCACGCCCTCGGCGCCCGTCTCGATGCGGATGAAGAAGACGACGTGCCGCGGGCGCTCGAAGCGATCCGGCGCGCGCGCAAGGTCTCGCCCGGGCGCGGAGACTATATGCTGCTCGAGGCGTTCATCCTGATGCGGCGCGGCGAGTTCGTCGCTGCACGGCAGTTGCTGACGCCGCTGACAACCGCGAGATACTCGACACAGATACGCGAGAACGCGGCGGCCGTGATGGACCAGGTGACGAGACTCGAACGTGAAGCGATCGCCTATCGGGCAGCGCTCGAAGGGCAGAAAGAGGCCCCGGAACCGGAACCTGGCGCGGGCCGGGGGCGTCTGGTGCCGCTCTACCGCAGGGTCGAACCAGGTGAGCGTCGCGTCCAGGGACTCCTCGAGCGCATGGACTGCACGGCGGCGGGCATCGTTCTTCAGGTCAACGTAGAGGGCAGGATCGAACGCTTCGCGGCGCCGTCCATGAGCGGCGTCACGTTCATCAGCCACCGCGAGGATCTGCGCGGCGGCCTCGAGTGCGCCCCGCGCACGCCACCCGATCGCGTCTACGTCACCTGGCGAGAGGACGACTCCCCCACCGGCGCACGCCGCGTCGTCGCGGTGGAGTTTCTGCCAAAACCACGATAGTCGGGGTCACCGACTGCGTCTAATCCCAGGGCGGACGCGGATCACGCGGATAAAGGCTCGCCGTCTCCCGGTTCTACTCCGCCCCCACGCCGAGATACGTCCGGTGGCTTCTCGTCATCGAACATCGCTATCCGCTGTCGTCGCGTGCCATGCGGTCCCAGGCGACGCGGATCCGTGATCTCCGTGACGCGGATCACGCGGATCAAGGCTCGCCGTCTCCCCGGTTCTACTCCGCCCCCACGCCGAGATACGTCCGGATCTTCTCGTCATCGAACATCGCTTCCGCCGTCGGCTCGCGTGCCATGAGCGACGCGATGATTCCGACGAGGAACGCCGCGGGCATGGAGACGATGGCGGGATTGCGGAGCGGAAAGATCGCGTGCGCGTTGTGGAGGATGTCGACCCAGACCGTCGGGCTGAGCACAATGAGCAGCACGGACAGGACCGCCCCGGTGACGATGGAGCTGACGGCGCCGGCGGTCGTGAACCGCTTCCAGACAATCGAGAGGAGCAGCGGCGGAAAGTTCGCGCTGCAGGCGATCGCGAACGCAAGGCCGACCATGAAGGCGACGTTCTGTCCCTTGAACACGATGCCCAGCAGAACCGCCAGAGCGCCGAACACGACGGTCGCGACGCGAGCGACCCGGATCTGCTCGTAGTCGGTCGCCTGGCCGCGGCGGACGACGTGGACGAAGATGTCGTGCGAGAGCGCGCTCGCGCCGGCCAGCGTCAGTCCGGCGACGACGGCAAGGATCGTCGCGAACGCCACCGCGGCGATGAAGCCGAGGAACGGCGTGCCGCCGAGGAGCTCCGCCGCCAGCGGCGCCGCCATGTTGCCGCCGGGATCGACCTTGGCGATGATCTCGCGGCCGACGAGCGCCGAGGCGCCGAAACCGACGATGGGGATGATGAGGTAGAAGTAGCCGATGAAGCCCGTGGCGTAGAGCACGGACGTCCGCGCCGCGCGCGCGTCGGGCACGGTGTAGAAGCGCATCAGGATGTGCGGCAGCCCCAGCAGCCCGAGCATCAGCGCGAGCCCGAGCGACACCGCGTCCAGCGGATCGGTGACGAGCCCTCCAGGCTCGAGGGCGGCCGAGCCGTAGCGGGCCGACACCGCCTCGTACAACTGCGAGAGCGAGAAGTCGAAGCGCGCGAGCACGAGCACCGTGAGGAGCGAGACGCCGACAAGCAGCAAGACTGCCTTGGTGATCTGCACCCAGGTCGTCGCGATCATCCCGCCGAAGAGCACGTAGGCGAGCATCACGATGCCGACGCCGGTGACTGCCCACTCGTAGGGAATGCCGAACATCAACCGGATCAGGTTGCCCGCGCCGACCATCTGCGCAATGGTGTAGAAGAGCACCGTCAGGATGCCGCCAAACGCCGACGCGATCCGCACCGGCACCTGCCGGAGGCGAAACGCCACGACGTCGGCAAACGTGAACTTGCCGAGGTTGCGCACCGGCTCCGCGATGAGGAACATGAGCGCCGGCCAGCCCACCAGCCAGCCCGTCGCGTAAATCATGCCGTCGTACCCGCGCAAGGCGACGAGGCCGGCGATGCCGAGGAACGACGCCGCGCTCATGTAGTCGCCGGCGAGCGCCAGGCCGTTCTCGAGCGCCGAGACGGATCGGCCGGCGGCGTAGAACTCGCTCGTCGACCGCGTTCGCCGCGCGGCCCACCACGTAATCGCGAGCGTCAGCGCGACGATGATGAGAAAGAAGGCGACGGCCGAAGCCGTCGGGCTCCCGAGTGACGTGTCGAGGACGGGCGGCATGGGCAGCGCGTCAGCGACGCGTCAGGAGCGTGTCGCGCAGACGCTGCGCTTCCGGATCGTAGTGGCGATTCGCCCAGACGATGTAGATCGCCGTCAGGATCCACGACCCGACGATGACCGCCGCGCCCAGGGGAATGCCGATAGGCGTCGACCCGCCCAACCGCTCGGCCAGCAGCGGCTTGTTGACGGCGATGAGCAGGATGTAGCCGTAGTAGAGGACGAAGAGACACGCCGTCAGCAGCAGCGACACGCGCCACCGGCGCGCGACGAGATGATGGAAGGCGGGCGACGCGGTCAGCTGAGCCTTGGTGTCTGCCATGATTCTCCCGGCCGTCATTCAATCACGAAACTGCTCAGCCGTGCAGCCCGTGCCAGGTAATTGGTGCACGGCCCGGTGCACGTTCGCGTATCAGCTCGTCCGCTGACGCGGCAAAAGACTCAGGATTTGCGCAATTTGGACCAGTGGCACTTCGCTTGCTGCTGAGCCATCTGCAGACGGGAAGAACGGGGAGGAACAACGTCATGGCACGCTCGAACGGCACACCCGCTCGATGGATCACGGCTCTCGCTACGGCCGCGTCGATCGCATACGCCGCGTCCGGCTCGGCTCAAACCGCAGCCGCCCGCGCAGTCCGGTCTCGGCGCGAATCAGGATCGGGTCAAGCAGCAGCTCACGACAGCCCGCAACACGCTCAGCGACGTGACACAGTTGCCGGCGGCCGCGCAGTTGACGGGCGAGGCGCGCACACGCGTGCAGGAGCTGATCAGCAACTTCAACCAGCTGATTACGATCGGCGCGGACTGGCGCGAGTCCTTCGCAATGGTTGAGTCCAACCTCGCGGCTCTGCTCGGACCCGAGCCGCCCGCGGTCTCGGGCACCACCGGCGCGGTGGGGACGAACGGAACGGGCGTGGCCATCGATCCGGCGATTCGCGACATGCTCGTGGCGTTCCGCGACGACCTCAAGCAATTCGAGCGCGTCGCCAGCGGTAGCGCATCGCCGCAGCCGGCTGCGGCTCCGACGGCCTCGATGACACCGCCGAGGGCTCCACTCCCCACTCCCGCGGCCGACGAGAGGCCGGACGCGCGGCTCGCCACAACCACAAGCAGCCAGAGCGCTGCTGCTCCGCGGGATGTCCTGCTGCACGTCGAAGCCATCGAAGTGATCCTCGGCGCCCAGACCGCAGCACAGAAGGCCGCGACCGCCGCAGCCGGGGGCGCCGTCGTCTCAAAGGAAACCGCCAGCGGGTCGACCAGGACGACGATTACCGGTCCGAACGTCACGCTGACTTTCGAACAGCTGAATCAGATCACGACGCATCTCAAGGAAATCAGGCGGCTGCTGGAAACGAGATAGGTAGAGGAGGTAAGGACGCGAACCGGCGTGTTATGCTCCGCCAATCCTCGGAGCACAGCCGGAATGACACGAACGTTCGCCGCCACCACGCTGCTACTCTCGCTCGCACTCCTCGCACCAGCCGCCGGAACGTCGGTCACGACGAGTGCCGCGTCTGATTCACCACTGCAGCTTGCCGATCTCGCCTGGGAGCGCGGTGACTACCCCACCGCGCTGTCCGGGTTCCTTCGTTTGCTCGACTCCCCGGACGCAGCGAGCGTCCTCGAACCGATCGCGCTCCGCACGGGCGAGCTCTACCAGTCGACCGAACTGACGCGCGACGGCGCACTCCCGCAGTTCTCGCCCGACGGCCGTCACATTCTGTACGAGACCGGGCCCATCGCCAGCCGCGCCATCCGCATCGTCGCCACCGCTGACCCCACTCGTCTCGTCGTCGAACTGCGCGGCGGCGGCGCGTCGTTCTCGCCCGACGGCGCGAAGGTCGCCTACTGGAAGGCCGCCACGCCGCCGGCCGTCGCCCGAGCGACGCTCTTCGAGATCGCCACGGGCCAGGAGACGTCGCTGGATACCGGGGACCTCACGGCTACTTCACTGGTCGCGGGCGCCGGCGACACCGTGCTCTTCGCGGCGGCCCCTGGTGGCACGGGCCCGAGCCAGATTCACGCTGTTGGCGCCGCACGCCCCGTCGCGGCGCTCACGACCGACGCGACCGACAAGGTCATCGGCGCCATCAACTCGACCGGCACTGCGCTGCTGTTTACGACGCGCGCGCCGGGAGGCCGTGGCGGCAGAGGAGGCGGCGCGGGAGCTGGCGGCGGCCGAGGCGCGGGCGGACCGGTGACGCCCGCCACGTTCAACGTGCTGTCGATTCCGGACGGGAGAGTCACCACGATCACCGGCAGCGCGCCATCATTCTCGGCCGATGGCGGCACGATTGTCTTCGTGAGTCGGACCGCCGACGAGACGCGCCTGATGACGGTAGCCACTGCGGACCCGTCAGCCGCGCCGGCGATCGTGCGCAAGGGTCCCGAGCGGCTCGACGCCCCGGCACTCTCGCCCGACGGCAGCCGCGTCGCGTTCCAGATGATGCCGCGCGAGGACTGGGAGATCTTCGTCGCGAACCGCGATGGCACGAATGAGACGCGCGTCACCCGCGACATCCAGCACGATCTGCTCCCGCAGTTCCTGACCACGACGCGACTCCTCGGCGTCGTCGGCGAGGCGCGCCATCGCCGATCGTTTCTCTACGATCTGGAGACGGGCACGCGCACGCGACTTTTTCACAACAACACGGTTCGCACGATCGCGCCAGAGTATTCGTGGGATATCAACCCCGACGGCTCGCGCGTGCTGCTGGCCGCCGAGCGCGACGGCGACACGGTGTCCGCCGAGCGCGGCGTCTACCTGATGGACCTCGAGCGCACGGTGACGCGCGAGGACGTGCGCGCGCGCGTCGCCGCGAGCCTGGCCGCCGAGGAGGCGCTGCGCGCCAGGGGGGCGCGCCTCTATGCGCCGATCGCCGAGGCCGTGAAGGCGATCGTGGCCGACGCTTCGCCCTCGAGAATCTTCGGCTACCAGAAGGCGCTCTTCGACTTCGACTCGAAGCACATCACCCAGCCGGGCAACAAGCTCGCCTCCGCGTACCTCTTCGAGACCTACAAGTCATTCGGCTACGCGCCAGAGTTTCAGTGGTTCGAGCGCGCCAACGCGCTCGGCGGACAAACGGCGAACGTCGTGGCGACGCTCAAGGGCACGGTCAACCCGGAGCTCATCTACGTCGCCAGCAGCCACTATGACTCGGTCGCCGTCGGCCCGGGCGCGGATGACGACTCGTCTGGCACGGCGGCACTCCTCGAGACGGCGCGAATCATGGCGACGCGGCCGCAGCCGGCAACGATCGTGTTCGCGTCGTTCACTGGCGAGGAGGCGGGCCTCCTCGGCAGCCGCGAGTTCGTGCGGCGCGCCGTCGCCGACAAGCTGGCCATCGTCGGGGCCCTCAACAACGACATGGTCGGCTGGGCCAACGATCAACGGCTCGACGCCACCATCCGCTACTCGAACCCGGGGATCCGCGACATCCAGCACGCGGCAGCGATTCAGTTCACCAACCTGATCACCTACGACGCGCTCTATTTCAAGGGCACCGACGCCGCCGCCTACTACGAAGCGTTCGGCGACATCGTCGGGGGCATCGGCTCGTATCCGGTCCTGAGCAGCCCGCACTATCACCAGTCGCACGACGTCCTCGAGAACATGAACCATCAGCAGATCACCGAAGTCGCCAAGACTACCGCAGCGTCGCTGATGCTTCTTGCGTCGAGCCCTTCACGGCTCACCGACCTGAAGGTGGACAGCCTCAAGGGTTCAACGGCGACCGTGTCGTGGAAACCGAGCCCGGAGACCGGAGTCACGAGTTACCTCGTGTCGTACGGTCCGCCGACCAAACCCGACGCACAGCAGATGCGCGTCACCAAACCGACTGTGGTCTTGTCCAACGTCGCACCGGGCACTGTCATCGCGGTGAAGGCAGTGAACAGCAAGGGCTTCGAGGGGTGGGACTGGGCGCGGGTGACGGTGAAGTAGAGGCGCGACCCGGCTCGAAACCTGGCAGAGATCGGCGACCAGGCTACAGTTCAGCAGCATTCACGTGTCCACGGTTGGCAGCGCCCGTTGGATCGAGGCCGGCGCTGCGAGTCAACGAAGGAACGGAGTCAGCGGAGGCTGTCGAGCTGCGGGCTGTCAGCGGTCCGCCGGCCTACGGCCGGCTGACGGCCAGAGCACGAGTACCGGAGGCACAAGCCGATCGGAACCACCACCGGCTTGCGCCTCCGGTACTGGTACTCTGGCCGCCCGCGCGAAGCGCGGGCCGCTGGCAGCCGTACTCAACCCCTACTGTTCCTACCTGCCCGGGAACTCTCCGTTTCTTCGTTAACTCGCGGCGCGGAGGAATGCACGCGCCGCCCTGAAATGACACGCCGCAGGCGATCGAGCTAGAACTGAAGAGTAGATGAAATCGAGCGACGTGCGGCTCCTGAAGGTGGACAGCCTCCAGGGTTCAACGGCAACGGTGTCGTGGAGACCGAACCCGGAGACCGGAGTCACGAGTTACCTCGTGTCGTACGGTCGGGCCGCGAAACCCGACGCGCAGCAGATGCGCGTCGTCAAACCGGGCGCAGTCTTGTCCAACGTTTCACCTGGCACGCTCATCGCCATGACGGCAGGAAACAGCAAGGGCTTCGAGGGGTGGGACTGGGCGCGGGTGACGGTGAAGTAGAGGCGCGACCCGGCTCGAGACCCTGGCAGAGATCGGCGACCAGGCTACAGTTCAGCAGCATTCACGTGTCCACGGTTGGCAGCGCCGGTTGGATCGAGGCCGGCGCTGCGAGTCAACGAAGGAACGGAGTCAGCGGAGGCTGTCGAGCTGCGGGCTGTCAGCGGTCCGCCGGCCTACGGCCGGCTGACGGCCAGAGCACGAGTACCGGAGGCACAAGCCGATCGGAACCACCACCGGCTTGCGCCTCCGGTACTGGTCACTCTGGCCGCCCGCGCGAAGCGCGGGCCGCTGCCAGCCGTACCCAACCCCTACTGGTCCTACCTGCCCGGGAACTCTCCGTTTCTTCGTTACCTCGCGGCGCGGAGAATGCACGCGCCGCCCTGAATGACAGCGTATGGAGCGGGGCTAGAGCCTAGAACTGAAAGTAGATGAAGTCCAGCGACGTGCGGCTGCGGAGGACGAGGATCGCGGCGAGGGCCAGGCCGCACGCGACGCCCTGAAACACGAGGCGCGGCCAGGGCGCGAACGTGCCGGACGCCGACGGCTCGACGCTGGTCGCACTGCGCGTGACCTCCACCCACAGGCTCTGGAGCCACAACGGCACCGAGTACGCGAACGCGAGCAGGAACAGATACAGCCCGGTCTGACGATCGAGGTCGCTCACACCAAAGGGCGACAGCCTCAGATCGCGGACGATGGCCGGGCAGCTCGGTCTCCCGGAAGAGCAGCCAGCCGATGTTGGTCAGCGCGAACATCCCCAGAATCTGCGGGACGAGCAGCCATCGGCCGAACTGACGCCCTGGCATCCTGATCCTCCCCATCACCTGCGTGATGAGCAGGAGAAGCCCGTGGTAGAGCCCCCACAGCACGTAGTTCCAGCTCGCGCCGTGCCAGAGCCCTGACAGGAGAAACGTGATGAGCACGTTACGTGTCCACAGCCACGTGCCGAGGCGCGAGCCGCCGAGCGGGATGTACACGTAGTCGCGGAACCAGCTCGAGAGCGAGATGTTCCAGCGGCGCCAGAAGTCGGTCGGGCTGCGCGCCAGGTAGGGATGGGCGAAATTCTCCGTGAGCTCGAAGCCCAGCCACCGCGACGTGCCGCGCGCGATGTCGGTGTAGGCGGAGAAGTCGGCGTAAATCTGAATCGCGAAGGCGAAGACGCCCGCCCAGAGTATGTAGAACGTCGGATCGGACAGCGCGAACACCTTGTTCGCGAGGACGCCGACGCTGTCGGCCACGACGAGCTTCTTGAAGAACCCCCAGCAGATGAGGACGAAGCCGCTGCGCGCTTTCTCGGGCGAGAAGCGGCGCGGCGACTCGACCTGCGGCAGGAGATACGAGGCGCGCTGGATGGGTCCGGCGACGAGGTGCGGGAAGAACGAGACGAACACGGCCAGATCGAGGAGGCTGCGCCGCGCGTGGAGCTCGCCTCGATAGACATCGATCGTGTAGCTCATCGCCTGGAAGGTGTAGAACGAGATGCCAACCGGCAGGAGGATCCGCAGCGTCGGCTCGTGCACCGTCAACCCGAACGCGGCCAGCACGCCAGCCACGTTCTCGACGAAGAAATTGAAGTACTTGAAGAACCCCAGCATGCCGAAGTTCGAGAGGACGCTCAGCCAGAGAAAGCGGCGCCGATACGCGGGCCATGCTTCCATCCCACGTGCCGCGCAGTAGTCGATGACGGTCGAGGTCGCGATGAGGATCAGGAACCACGGGTGCACGTAGCCGTAGAAGAAGTAGCTCCCGGCAAAGAGCAGCAGGTTCTGGCCGCGGTGCGGGAGCGTCCAGTAGAGGGCGGTGAACGCGACGAAAAAGACGACGAAGTCCAGGCTGTGAAAGATCACTGGAAGTGCGGGCGCAGCCGGTTGTAGAGGTTTTCGGTATACCGCCCGCGGGCGTGGCCCGCCAGGTGATCGCCGTCTTCGTACATGTCAATCGTCAGCGCCGGGTCGCCGGTGTCATCGTGAAAGAGCGCCTGCCGCGCCGTCACATACGATCGCAGCGCCTCGACGTAGCGGCGCAGGGCCGGCGACTGCGCCGGCGGCCGGTTGGCGGTCGGCCGGCGCTGCACGCGGACGAAGCAGATCGTCAGCCCGGCGCGTGAGGCGTCGCGCAGCATCAACGGCAGCACCGAATCCTCGACGTCTCGCGCGAAGTCGAGCGTCGTATCCTCGCCGGCCTGGATGTCGGCGGCCTCCATCTTCCGCAGGTGATCGAGGCCGAGCCGCTCGTTCATCCGGGTGACGAACTCGGCCTGCCGGCGGCGTGACGACATCATCACGTCGACCGGCCAGGCCGTCACCGCCGGCTCGATCCGCTGGCGCGCCTGCTCGGTCCCGACGAGGCCGTCGACGAAGCGGTGGACGCGGTGCAGGAGGCCGAGGCGGCGCGCGACGACGGCGTTGAGCTCGTCCTCGCGATCGAGGGCGGCGAGGTCGAGCGCCCAGCGGAACTGCTGATCGAGGCGAAACATCACGTCGGTGAGGTTCGTGTCGCGAAAGAAGACGAGCACCATGCGCGGCTTGATGCCGCTCGCGATCACCCAGTTCTTGAGCGCCAGGTACCAGAAAGCCGAGCCCGACCCGGCCTGGAGGAGCGGCGCCACCTGCACGCCGGTCAGTTCGACCAGCCGGCGCTCGTCGATCCTCGTGCCAGCCATCGAATCGCCGATCACGACGTAACCCGGCTGAAGCCGCTGGAGGTCCGGGATGCGGTCCTGCGCGAATGGCGCCCGCTCGCGCGGTCCCTCGAGCGCCGGGAGATAGGTCGGCGGGAGCGGCCGTGCGTCGTGCCGCGCGTTGGCGATCGGGATGAGCACGGGCACGGCGAGCGTCAGCAGGATGAGCGCCGAGAGGCCCGCAGCCGCTTGCGCGCGCGAGGGAAACATCAGGGCTGCCGGCAGCGGCTCGAGCCGCCGGCGAAGACTCCGAGGACGTAACGGACCTTCTTGGGACCGACCTGAACGACTTGGTACGATTCGCCCTCCCAGCCGGAGAGCTGAAACACCCAGTACGACGCTTTCTTGGGTCGGATGCGGCCGAACGGGAGCATGTAGCTGGCGCCGACGCGGTCGCAGTAGGTCAGCTTCGCGCGCAACTGCGTCTCCTTCATCAGCTGGCCCTCGCGGTGGTGGAGCCAGCCGCTGACGAACGTTTCGAGCCCACAACCCTTGTCATCGGGATCTGGCGGGTACTGTCGCACCGCTTCCACGTACGACACGGTCCATCCCGGCTCGCCCGAAGGCGCGCGATACCACGATTCGAGGCGCACCGGCACGGTCCGGCGTTTTTGCGGCGGGATGGGATGACGCCATTGCGCCGCCTGGCGAACCCCCGTGATCGTCGCGTCCTCGACCCGATCGAACTCCTTGAGCAGCGACACGGCCATCGCCGCCCATTCCGGCGACGAGGGGCTGACCGTCTCGATCGGCTCGAGGGGCACGCCCCCGCTGACCGCCAACCCGTCCTTGGGAAAGGGATCGACGGGCACCGGCGGGAGCGGTTCAGCCGAGCGATAGTTCGTCCGCAGGCCCAGCACCGACCCGCAGAACACCTTGTAGACCACCGGCGCCTTCACCTCGAGAAACACCTCGTCGCCGCTCGTCAGATGTGCACGCCACTGATCCGGCCAGCGCGTGCCCCACCAACCCTTCGGGATGGCGCCCGGCGTCGCGGGTATCTCCTGATACTGGTTGGGGTGGACGGGCCAGGTGGTGCGCCACGAGTCACGATTGAACGAGGCGATGGGAAGCAGCAGCCCGTCGCGGCGCAGCACGGCGAGCGCGCCGCGGCCATCGTGGTCCTGAGCCGCCTCGGCCGGCGACGACCGATCCTGGCCGCCGAGCGCGACCGCGCAGAGCAGCAGCGAGACGCAGAAAGCAAGCGCGACACAAGAAACGTCGATGAATGTGTCACGACATCACGTAACACCATAGGCTAATCTGTCCAGGACTTCTCGGACTTTCTTCAGCATCTCGTCGCGCGAGAACGGCTTGGTGAGAAAGTCGGACGCGACCGCGGTGGCGACCGAACCGCCGTACCCGGAGATGCAGATCATCTTGAGCGTGTCTTTCCGGCCGTGGAGCTGCTGCGCGAGCTCGGCGCCGCCCATTTGGGGCATGCGCATGTCGGTCAGCAGCAGGTCGATGGCGTCGGCGTGCTGGTCGAAGACCTTCACGGCCTCCTCGCCGTTGCGCGCCTCGAAGACCGTGTAGCCGGCGCGTGACAGCGCCGTCGCAAAGAGCTGCCGCACCGCCGGCTCGTCTTCCACGAGGAGAATCGTTTCCTGTGACTCGTCAGGCATGCAACATCTATCGGCACCAGTATACGGGAGGTTGGGTCGGGGCTCAGGTTCAGGGTTCAAGGTTCAGGGTTCAGGGTTCAGGGTTCAAGGTTCAGGAAGAGCATCGCGATCTCAATCACACGACTAGGATCTGAATGCTCTTCCTTGAGCCCTGAGCCTTGAGCCTTGAGCCCTGAGCCCTCGTTGAACCCTGAACCCTGAACCCTGAACCTGAACCGCCCCCTACTTCCCCCTCGCCCGTTCGACGCCGCGCCGGCGTTCGATTGCCCGCTCGACCAGCCAGCAGAAGAGCGCCCACGACAGTCCGACCAGCCACCCCGCCAGGACGTCGGTCGGGTAATGCACGCCCAGAAACACGCGCGTCACCCCGACGAGGCCCGCGAGCAACATCGCGCACGTCATGCAATAGATCTTGGTCGCCGGCCGGTCGGCCACGCGCATCAGCAGCGCGCCGAGCGTGAGGTACACGGCCGCCGAGGTCATCGCGTGGCCGCTCGGATAGCTGAGCGTCATGACCTCGCTCAGGTGCGGCACGACCTCGGGCCGCGGACGTTGAAAGAGCTCCTTCAGCAGCGAGTTCAGCAGCCAGCCTCCCGTGCTTGCGGCAAACACGAGCAGGGCCGTGCGGCGCAGTCCCTGCAGAATCAGGAACCCGACGACGGCTGCTACGACAAGGCCGAGCACCGATGCGCTGCCGAGCGCCGTGATGTCGAGCGCCGCGATGCGCAGCCAGACCGGCCCGATCGGAAGCGACGGGTCGTCAGCTCGCCTGAGCGCGCGAAGCAGGCGATCGTCGACGTGCTGGGTATCGCCCTCGAGTACCAGGTCCGACAGCGACGCAAACCCGAGCAGCAGGAGCACCAGCAGCAGCCCGCCGACGAGAAACGCCAGCTCCGTCCGATCGCGCGCGCGCTTCGTCACGTCGTTGGTCAGTGCTGCCGTTCGAGCTATCTGCTTCGCCATGGCATTCGGTTTATCGACACCCGGCCTGCTCGACCTTGAAGTAGCCAGCCGCGAGCCGCCAGCTGCGAGCTGGAAGCTCGAGGCTGGAGGCTGGACGCTGAGAGCGCCGATGCTCCCGCAATATTACCGGACACGAAACCACTTACTGAAACCGTAAGGGCTCGGAGCTGGCCTCGCGGTGTTTGGCCCGCGAATCATCGCGGCTGGCGGATCCAGCCGGGCACGCCGCTTGCCACACCGACGACGAAGTTCGAAGTGCGGAGCGGCGGATTGCTGACCAGCTCAGCCGCACTCATCGGACTTCGTTACAGCAATACTCAGTCCATGCGAGCATTCTGCCAGGCGCGGAGGAGGACGAGTACTCCGCCTACTCAGTCGGGGAGTACTCGCCGCGTCTGGCAGGTTCGATTCGAGATAATCTAGCGAGACCCTAGACGCTTTTCGAGAACCCAGCTCTCTTTTCGAGACCCAAGTAGGAGGAGAAATCATGCGACGACTCGCACTCTTTGCCGTGGCGCTGGCCCTTGGCGCACCGGCGTGCAACGACGACAACCCGGTCGGCCCGTCCAATTCGGGACCGATCGTCTTCACCGCCGAACTGCGCGCCTCGAACGAAAACCCGCCCGTCAGCAACGCCGAGTCGAATGCGCAGGGCACCGTCACGATTACGTTCAGCGTGCCCCGCGACGGGTCTGGCAATGTCACCGGCGACGGCGTCTGGAACGTGCAGGCCGTCATCAGCGGATTCGTCGCGGGCAGCGCGATTCGACTCGCACACATCCACAACGGCGCGGCTGGCGTGAACGCCAATGTGTTCGTCGATACGTTGCAGCAAGCGACCAACCCGATTCCGATTGAGGGCGGATCCGCGACGATCAACTTCGAGGGCGTCCAGATCCGTCAGTCGCAGGCCCAGGCCGTCATGAACAATCCGGCCGGCCACTATTTCAACATGCACTCGCTCACCAATCCCGGCGGCGTGATCCGCGGGCAGTTGGTGAGGGTTCGATAGACAGAGACACGGGCTCAAGGCTCAGGGCTCAGGGCTCAAGCAAAACCTTCGACCTCCTACTCGAAGACCTTGCCTGAGCCCTGAGCCCTGAGCCTTGAGCCTGCAATCACTTCAGCTTCCCCACCACCGTCTTCCCCACCCTCGGTCCCTTGTTGTCGCGCACCGGCGCGTGGTCCAGGTTGGCCACTCGTCGTCCGGTCTGGTACGCGAGCTGTGCGACGCGCTGAATCTTGTCGAAGATGATCTTGTCGACGCTGTCGCTCGCCTGGTGATAGTCGGGGTGCAGGCCCGTGAAGTAGAAAATGATCGGGATGCCCTTGGACGCATAGCTGTAGTGATCGCTGCGCGTGTAGATCGACTCGGTGTCCGCCGGGTCGTTCATCTCATAGTCCATCGTCATCGGCTTGGCGAGCGACGCGTTGGCGTCCTCGTTGATGTTGTGGAGCTCGGTGCTGATGCGATCCGAGCCGACGACCAGGACGGTGTTCGCCTGCTTCGGATCGTCGTTGCGATTGCGGCCCACCATGTCCATGTTGAGCTGGGTCACAATCTTCTCGAGCGGAACGACCGGGATAGTCGGCGTTGTATTCCGACCCGAGCAGGCCGTTCTCTTCACCGGCGTGCCAGACGAACAGCAGCGAGCGCTTCGGCTTCGGCCCCTGCGCGAACGCGCGCGCGATCGACATGATGGCCACCGTTCCCGAGCCGTCGTCGTCGGCGCCGTTGTTGATCCGATCTTCGGGATTGGCCGGCGGCTGGCCGCCTCTTCCAGTCACAGCGCTCTCTCGGTAGCCGGTGTGGTCGTAGTGCGCGCCGTAGGCCACGTAGGTGTCCTTCAACTTCGGGTCGCTGCCTTCCACGATGCCGACGACGTTGTGGGTGAGCCGGGTGCGAACCACCGTGTAGTCGGCGTCCACGTTGAAGGTGATCTTGACGCCCTTGAGCGCGAAGGGCGGCAGCGGCTCACGGTTCGCGGCCTTCTCCTTGAGGTCCGCGTACTTGAGTTCGGAACCGCTGAAGAGGAACTCGAAGAACGCGTCCTCGGCGGTGACCGACGGCGTCACCTTGCCGTCGAACCGCTGAACGGTCGTGAAATCGCCGTCGTCGACGATGCCGCCGCGTCCTCGACCGCCCGCGGCCGGTGTCGCTGCCGGTGCGGCGCGAGCGGACGGAGTCGGGGTCGGAGCGCGGGGTCGGAGCCGGTGCGGCGCCGCCGCGGCCCCGGCCGCCAAATCCGCCGCCGCCAGGCGGCCCGATGATCGCAACCGCGCCCTTGTCGATCGCCGCGCGGCTCCGAGCGCTCGAACCGAGCAGCCGGAAGTATCCCGTCTCCGAGGTCTTCGGCCCCGCTGACCCCAGCCACACGATCACCTTCCCCTTGGCGTCGATCTTGGCGTAGTCGTCGTGCGTGCCCGACGGCAGCGTCAGCCCGTAGCCGGCAAACTGCACCTGATCGGCAACGACCGTCTGCTTGCCGCCCATGTTCTTCGGGAACGTGATGCCTTCACCGTCGTTGAACGTTCGCGTCTGTCCGTTGACCTCGACGGTCACGGTGGCCCGACTCGTCGTGCGCACGCCGAGAACCCTGACCACCTGGAGGTACGTGCCATGGTCGCCCGCCGGCTTGACGCCCCACTCGGCAAGGTGGCTCGAAATGTAGCCGGCGGCGAGGCCGAGGCCCTCGCTGTATGTCGCGCGCCCCTGCAGCTCGTCGGACGCGATGTAGGTGAGCCACTCCTTGAGCGGTTCCTGCTGGATCGAGCCGATGCCGCCGGCCTTCGACGACTGCTGGGCCGCAGGCGCGATGGCGCACAGCGATTAAGAGAGCGGAGATGATGACGAATCGTCTGGAATCCATCTGAGCCGTGTCCTCCCAGGTTCCGGCGGAAGCCGGACGCCACACGTTTATTTCGCGCCAGTAAAAATGCTCTTCGGTATCTTGACGTGAACGCCGACGTTGCCGTCGACGAGCTGCGTAATGGCCACATCGGCCGCGATGCTCGCCAGCTGATACGCCGACTGCTTGTCGAGCCCCTTGGTCGCGGCCAGAAAGTCAATCATCTCCTGAATCGCGATCTTCGTCGCCTTCGTCAGGTCGACGTCGGTTCCCATGCTGATGTAGTGGGTCGGCGTTTCGGCGCGCGGCCAGGCGAGCGTCATTCCCTTCCGCACGATGAGCTGCAACCGGCCGCGGAGCGACGTCTCGATCGCGGTCTGATCGACTTCTCCATCGCCCTGCGCAGCGTGCCCGTCGCCGACCTCGAAGAGGGCCCCGGGCGCGTGCACTGGAATGAAGAGCGTGGTCCCGGCGACGAGCTCCTTGTTGTCGAGGTTGCCGGCGTGGATCGACGGGGGATTGCTGCTGATTCGTCCGGCCGACGGCGGCGGCGCCACGCCCATGCTGCCGAAGAACGGGCGGAGCGGAATCACGATTCCTGGCGCGAAGGTCGCGGTCATGGCCTTGCGGTCGAGCGGGATGATCCTCGCCGGGCTGCCCTGCTGGCAGTTCTCGGGCACGAACCCACGGCACCCGTTGTAACCATAGGCGATCGGCAGGTCGATCGACAGGACGCGAACCTCGAGCGCGTCACCAGGTTCCGCTCCCTCGACGTAGACCGGGCCGGTCAGGATGTGGCCGCCCGGCCCCTTGTCCGTCACCCCGTCGACGATCGCGCGAAGCGACGCCTGAATGTCCTCGGGCTTCACGCCGGCCCGCTCGAGCCCGCGCGGCGTGTTGGTCAGGAGCGTATCGACGTCGATGATGTCTCCTGACGCGATGCGCAGCACGGGCTTCGCCGCCGCGTCGTAGAAACCGTACGCAACGGTCGACGGCGTCGCCTCCAGCCGGTGCGTCTTGCCGGCCGGTTGGGCCAACCCCGTTGCCATTGCGGCTACCGTCAATCCCGCCGCCAGAACCACACGTCGCATGTTCAGAGCTCCTACTTGCGCACCGGTTTCAGCAGCAGGTCGTGAAAGTCGAAGCTGAAGTCCGTTTCGGGCGAGACGGCGCGCATCTTCGCCTGATCGATCGTGCCGTCCGGATTGAGCGCGAAGGTCACGTAGGCGTCGGCGCGAAGCTCGCGGTCGCGCCAGCGAACGATGAACGTATCGTGCTGCCAGTGCTCGAGGTCACCGACGAGCGCCGGCGTCTTCGTGAAGCGCAGTGTCAGCTTGTCCTTCTCCATGCCGATGGCAATGTCGCCGTACCATGCGTCGGCGTAGGTGCCGGCATAGGCGGACAGCGCGAGCGACGGACTCGACGCTGCGGCGCGGGTGCCGGCGGCCTTCTTCTCCTGCGCCGTCATCGCCGCTCTCTGGCGGTCCGAGACCGTGCGATACGACGTCGAGCCAGTCGAACGCGGGCGCACCGAGGAAGTGATCGGCGACGCGGTACACGATCGAGTCGAAGGCCGCGCCCGACTCCTGATTCGTCAGCACGGTGATGCCGAGGCCGGCGTCCGGTACCCAGAACACCTTCGACACATAGCCCGGCAAACCGCCGGTGTGCATCAGCACTTTCCTGCCGCGGTAGTCGGTGACGTTCAGGCCGAGCGCGTAGCCGACGAAGTTGGGCTGGCGCGGCGCCATCTCGGCGGCACCTGCGGCACGTTCATCGGCGTGACGAGCGTCGTCAGCTGCCGGTAGGTCTGTTCGGAGAAGAGACGCGAACCGTCCGCGAGCTGCCCCTTGGAGAGGAGCACCGACATCCACTTCGCCATGTCATCGGCGCTCGAGTTGATGCCCCCGGCGGGATTCGTGTTGTCAGAGTCGAACGGCTTCACGACCGCGACCTTGCCGTCGAGCGGCGCGTGCGGCGCAGCGATGTTCGCTCCAGCGACGGCCGCCGAGTGGCGGACGTTGCTGCCGTCCATCCCGACCTTCTTCAGAATCCGCGCGCTGACGAAGTCTTCCCACGACTGCCCGCTGATGGCCTCGATCACTTCGCCGGCGATGAGATACAGCACGTTGTCGTAGGCGTAGGCGCTCCGGAAGCTCGTGGCGAGCGGAATGTCTTTGAGACGGCGCGCGATCTCGCCGCGGTTGTAGGTCGACGGCGGCCACCACAGGAGGTCGCCAGCACCGAGGCCCAGGCCGCTGCGATGCACCAGGAGGTCGCGGACGGTCAGCTCGCGCGTGACGTAAGGATCCGACAGGCGGAACCACGGCAGGTAGGTGATGACCGGCGCGTCCCACGCGATCTTCCCTTCCTCCACGAGCAGGCCGAGCGCCACCGCAGTGAAGACCTTGGTGTTCGACGCGATGCCGAAGAGCGTCCTGGCATCGACGCGCGCCGGATCGCCCAGCCGCCGGACGCCGTAGCCCTTCGCGACCACCACCTTCCCGTCCTTGACCACCGCCAGCGCGATCCCCGGCACGTCGAAGGTGGTCATGACTCGCTCGACGTAGGCGTCGAGATCCGCCGGCGCGGTGGTTGGCGACGCTGGTTGCGCGTATGCCGTCGCCGTACGAACCGGCGCCCACTGCGGGGCGGCGAAGTACAGCGCCGCAAGGAGCGCGAGCAGCGTGTTCCTCTTGAAGTTCATTTCATTCTTAGAAGTAAGTGTGGTCCGCTTGACCAACCATCTGACACGACGACCATCGCGAAGAGCGCGACCAGCCTACGCTAAAGCTACGGCGGTCCGCCGAAGCCTTGGCGAAGGCGCAAGACCACGATGAGCGCGAAGCGAGACCGCTGGCGGCTGGCTGGTGGCTGCTGCAGAATAGGCGACTGACAGCTGCCAACCACCCCTTAGCAACCGCAAGCCGCCAGCCGCGAGCCGCCAGAATACCCTTCGTGATCCTCGTGAGCTTCGCGAACATCGTGCATATTGCCGTGAACGTCTCCGGTTACCTTCCAACCGCAAACAAGTGCTTCTCGCCGCGTACGAACATCGTGCCGCCGGAGAGCGCCGGCGTCGACATCAGCGACTCGCCCATGGCGTTCTTTGACAGCAGCTCGAACGTCCGACCGCTGCGCACGACGAAGATGTCGCCGTCCTCGCTCGACAGGTAGATCCGCCCGTCGGCCGCGACCGGCGACGCACTGAAGCCGCTGCCTCCATGCTCGAGGCGCTGGCGGTAGATCTCGGCGCCGGTCGTCAGGTCGTAGGCGTCAAACAGTCCCGCGTTGCCGAGCACGTACACGATGTCGCCATAGATGAGCGGCGTCGGCATGTACGAACCGCGGCCGGTCTTGCGCCAGGCGACGCTCGAGCTCGATGTGCCGTCGCCGGCGGGCGTGATGTCGCCGCTCCCGCCCGGCTTGATGGCGAAGATTGGCCGCTCGGGCGCGCGCCCGCTGGCCACGATGACGAGCTCCTTCGAGAAGACGGGCGTTGGCGCCGTGATCTTCGAGCTGCCGCCGAGGCGCCACCGCTCGGCGCCCGTGTCGGGGTCGTAGCCACGAATGTAGTTCGAGGCGTTGGTCACGAGCTCGGCCGCGCCGCCGCCCTTCGGCTGAAACACCGTCGGCGTTCCCCACGAGGGCAGCTCCTTGCGCAGCGTCTTCCACACAGTCTTCCCGGTCTTCACGTCCGACGCCATGACGAACGATTCGTCTTGCGTGTCGCACTGCACGATGACGAGATCCTTGTAGATGATCGGCGAGCTCGCCGTGCCCCACTCGTATTCAGGCAGGTCGTACGCGCCCGTGTTGAGGACGCCGAGGTCCTTCTTCCACGCGGATCGGCCATCCATGTCAAACGCGTAAAGCCCCTGCGATCCGAAAAACGCTACGACATACCGGCCGTCGGTGAACGGAGTCGCGTTGGCGTATGTGGCCTTGATGTGGCGCTTCTCCTTCGGCACGCCTTCGTACGCTGTTCGCCTCCACACGGCCTTGCCGGTCAGGCGATCGAGCGCCATCACCACCCACTGTTGCGGCGTGCGGTCCTCGGATGCGGTGCCCTCGCCGTAGAGGCCCGGCTTGAACGTCACGTCGGCGCGGCTGCTGATGGCGCTCGTCACGAAGATCCGATCGCCCCAGACGATCGGGCTCGAATGCGCGAGGCCGGGGACCGGAATCTTCCAGCGGACATTCGCGCCGCTGACCCCGTTCCACGTGTCCGGGAGGCGCTGCCCGTCGGCGACGCCGGATGCTGATGGGCCTCGGAACCCGGGCCAATTGTCGCCAGCCGCCGACAGAAGCCGAGTGGCAACGCAGGCTGCCGCGACGATGAGAACAAGAAGGACGCTCGCCGAACGTCGTCTGGTCATAGAGGGCCAATCTGACGGAGGTGGTGGTGCAGATGAAGAACGTAGTCGCGCATGAAGTAGTCGAGCGTCGCTGGCGCGCCGGCGGACACCGGCTGCCACGCCAACTCGTCGAGGTTATGGCGCCGACGCTCTCGCAGCCGCACCTCGTCTGGCATCGCCTCGATCACGCGCGCGATGTGCAGATTGTAGAACTGCCATAACGCGACAAGGTCCTGCCACGGCGCGCCCTGGTATCCCTGCACCCTCACCCAGTCGTCTTGTGCGTAGCCTGGGAAGATCAAATCGTCCTGCAACTGGGCCCGAACGAAGCGCTGATGGTTGTTGGCAGCGGAGTCGACCAGGTGTCCGATGATCTCCTTGGGCGACCACTTGCCGGGGGCCGGCCGCCGCCCAGCCGCTTCGTCTGTCATCGCCGCAAGCGACGCCGATGCGCTGATCACAGTCGCTCTCAAGTCGGCGGCGTAGTCGGGCATTGCCGACGATCATATACGGGACGACGGGCCGCGGATCGCGGACCCACGGGACGACGGGCCCCTGATCTCGGACCCACGGGACGCGGATCTCGCGGATCTACGACGGACTCACCGGGATCGCGGACTCCCGTCTGCCAATCCGCGCGATCCGGGTCGCGTAGGTCCGTGATCCGCGTAATCCGCGTCCCGTCGGATCCGCGTGATCCGCGTGACGTGACCGTGGATTCCGCGGATTCGGTCAGATCTTGTATTTCAACATTCTGGCGCGAACGCGCTGGTCAGGTGCTGTTTCAGCAAATGTTGAAATACAAGATCTGACCCTTGTCGCCGCCCCTGCCAATCCGCATGGTCCATCCGTGGGTGCGGTCCGTGATCCGCGAGATCCCGCGTCCCGTCCTATCCCTGATCCGCGTGATCCGCGTCCCGTAATATCGGTGATCCGTGTGATCCGCGTCCCGTGAGTCCGTGACCCGCGTGATCCGCGTTCCCGTCATGTCCCTGATCCGCGAGATCCCGCGTCCCGTGGAGTCCCTGATCCGCGGCCCGGAATGCCCACTGATCCGCGCCCGGGTAAAGCATCTCACGCCGTTCGGGAGTATCATCTGGGGAGTACGGAGGAGCATGGAATGCGTAATGCAGTGATTCTCGCGGCGGTGCTGATGATGTCGACTGGAGCGAACGGGCAGACCCCGGCGGCTGAGCTGAAAGTTGGCGACCAGGCCCCGGACTTCAGCCTGCAGGCGTCCGACGGCAAGACCTACAAGCTGTCGGATTTCAAGGGTAAGAAGGCCGTGGTCGTGGCCTGGTTCCCGAAGGCCTACACGAGCGGCTGCACGATCGAGTGCAAGTCCCTCGCGGAGAATGGCGACAAGATCCGCAAGTTCAACGTCGCCTACTTCATGGCCAGCGTGGACGCAGTCGAAGACAACAAGGGATTCGCCGAAAAGGAAAAGGCAGACTTCCCGCTGTTGAGCGACCCGACCAAGGCAACCGCCACCGCTTACGGCGTGTTGGCCCAGCCCCAGGGCTTCGCGCGGCGGTGGACGTTCTACATCGGCAAGGACGGCAAGATTCTCGGCATCGACAAGGCGGTCCAGCCGAAGTCGTCGGCCGAAGACATGGTCGCCAAGCTGGGCGAGTACGGTGTAGAAGCCCACCAAGTAACCCGCCTTCAGCCAGCGCTCGCCTACGGCGAGCTTCGGCGCGGCAGGCCCCCAGCTTCGCTCGTTTACGGCGAGCTTCGGCGCGGCAGGCCCTGCACGGGCGGGTCTGCCGCGCCGGAGCCTCGTGGTACGAGCTTGATCTCGAAGAGCTTCGGCCACCACTTACCCGTCACGAAGAGCCGATCGCCCGCCGCGTCGTAGGCGATGCCGTTCAGGACATCGGTGCCCGCCGCCTCCCGCGGATCGAGCAGGCCCGACAGATCAATCCACCCTGTCACGTCCCCGGTCTTTGGTGAGATCCGCGCGATCCGCCACGTCTGCCAGACGTTCGCCAGAATCTCGCCCTTGACGAACTCCAGCTCGTTCAGACCTCTGGACCGCCACACCGTTGTCGCGGACAGTCACGCGTCCCGACTCCTTGAGCGTCGAGGGATCGAGAAAGCGAAGGGCCGCAGACCCGTCGCTCATGATGAGCCGCGCGCCGTCGTGGGTCAGGCCCCAGCCTTCGCCCGGATAACTGAAGGTCTTCATCTGCTTGAACGTCGCCTTGTCGTACACGAATCCCATCTCAGCCTGCCAGGTGAGCTGCACGATGCGTGTTCTGCCAGACGGTGATCCCCTCTCCGAAGTACTTCGCGTCGAGCGGCTGGTGCTGGAGGACTTCGCCTGTCTCGAGCTTGACCTTGCGGATCCCCGACTGGCCGTTCTGTCCGGTGCCCTCGTAGAGGACGCCGTCGACATACTGCAGCCCCTGGGTGAAGGCCTGCCGGTCGTGGGGATAGACCTTGACGACGCGATAGCCGGCGACCGGCGCCGGCGCCTTTTTCTGCTGGGCGCCCGACAGGTTCGACCATGGAGATCCCGGAATACTCAGGCTGGTGAGCACGAGCACGAGCGGCGCGAGTCTGCTGATGCGGGTCGGCATGACAAGGGCAATGTAACACTACAGGTATAATCGCGGCACCGTTTTTCAGGAGCCCTGATGAAGCATAGAACGCTGGCGGTTGCCGTCGGTTTGTCCACTCTCGTCGCTCTGGCGGCGCCACGTTTTCTGGCGCAGGAACGCGTCGACGCCGACATCAACGCGAAGATTCGCAAAGAGGCGCAGGACAACTCGAAAATCCTCCGCACCATGCACTACCTCACGGATGTGCACGGGCCGCGGTTGACCGGCTCGCCCAACCTCCAGGCCGCGGGCGAATGGGTGATCAAGGAGATGGCGTCCTGGGGCTTCACGAACGGCCACCTCGAGCCGTGGGACTTCGGCCGGCCGGGATGGTCGAACGATGTCGCAATCGGCGCAGCCCTCTCGCCGTTCAAGGACAAGCTCGAGTTCGAAGTGCTGGCGTGGACGCCGAGCACCGACGGCACGGTTCGGGCGAAGGCGGTGAACATCATCACGCCCGACCAGCCGACGAAAGAAGAGCTCGAGAAGTACCTTGAGAGCGTCAAGGCCAGCGCGCAGAACGCCATCGTGCTCGTCGGGCGATCCCGGCCAGTGCCGGTCAACCTGGAGCCGCCGGCGAAGCGCACACCAGACGAAGTGGCTCGAGGGCGGTACAGCGGGACGCCCGGCGGCGGCCGCGACGGCCGAGGCGGGCGTGGCCGCGGTGACGTCCCGGCGCCGCGCGAAGGCGCGATGCCCACCAACGACGTGAACCTGCGCATCAGCGAGTTCCTGCTCGAGAACAAGGTCAAACTTCGGATCAACGACGCCGCGCGCGAGCACGGCCAGATCCGCGCATTCCAGAACAACACGTACGACATCGCCAAGGTCGTGCCGACCGTCGTGATGCGCAACGAAGACTACGGCCGCATCGCGCGCATCCTCGAGGATGGGACGCCGGTCGAGCTGCAGTTCACGATCACGAACACCGTCTACCCCGACGGCAGGACCGCCTACAACACCATCTCGGAGATCGCCGGATCGGACAAGAAAGACGAAGTCGTCATGCTCGGCGGCCACCTCGACTCGTGGCACTCGGCCACCGGCGCGACCGACAACGCCATCGGCTGCGCGGTGATGATGGAAGCGGCGCGGATCCTCAAGGCGATCGGCGTCCAGCCGCGGCGCACCATCCGCGTCGCCCTCTGGAGCGGCGAGGAACAGGGGCTGCTCGGGTCGCAGGCTTACGTCAAGGAGCACTTCGGATCGTTCGAGGCGCAGAAGCCCGAGTACTCCGAAGTTCGTCGCCTACATGAACATCGACTCGGGCACGGGCCGCGCGCGCGGCGCCAGCGTGTTCGGACCGCCGGAGGCCGCCACGATCGTCCGCGAGCTCTTCAAGCCGTTCGAAGACATCGGCGTCATGGGCGCATCAGCGACGAGCAGCCGCGCCACCGGCGGCACCGATTCCACATCGTTCAACAACGCCGGCCTCCCGGGCATCGGCTTCGGCCAGGACCCGATCGAGTACAACAGCGCTACCTGGCATACGAACCTCGACACCTACGAACGGATCATCGAGCAGGACGCAAAACAGTCCGCGATGACGATTGCCTCGCTCCTCTATCACCTCGCGATGCGCGACGAGATGCTGCCGCGCTTCCCGGCCGCCGCGATGCCGCCTCTGCCGGCGGGAAGAGGGGGCCGCGGGGGGAACTGACGGGGGCGCGGTCGGCTGCTGGCTGGCTGGCTGCTGGCTCGTCGCAGCTATGGGCTTGGGCTTCGGAAGGCGTCGCTGTTTGCTTTCGAGCGCGAACCCGAGTCTCGAACCCTGAGCTGCGACGAGCCAACAGCCAGCCGCCAGCAGCCGACCGCGAAGCTACCCCCCGACTTTATAGAGCTTCGACTCCGTCCGAATGTAAATCGCCCCACCGGCGATGGCCGGAGACGCGAGCGACATCTCGTCGAGGTCGTTTCTGGCAATCTCTTTATACTCGTCGCCGCTCTCGAGCACGAACGTGACGCCGCCCTCCGTCAACAGGAACACGCGGCTGCCGGCGGCGACGGGCGACGCCGAGAACGTGTGTCCGCCCCCGCCGACCCGGACCTTGTAGATCTGCTCGCCGGTCTTGGCATTGAGCACGGCGAGGATGCCGGTGTCGTGAACAAGATAAGCGCGTCCCTCGTGCACGATCGCTGAGGGCGTGTAGCCCGAGACGCGGGGCTGACGCCACACGATGAAATCGTTGCTCGTGGCGCCGTCGGCAAGGGTGATGTCGCCCGACGCGCCGGGCTTGATGGCCAGGAACGGGCGGTTCGCGTCGCCCTGCGAGCCGCTGCCGACGAAGAGCAACCCGTTCGACGCCAGCGGCGACGCCGTGGGCATCGACATGCCGGTCACGCGCCAGAGCTCCTTGCCGTCGAGGCCGTACGAGAGGACCATCGCGTGGCCGAGGGTCACGATCTCGGTCCGCTTCTCGTTCGTCCAGACATAGGGCGTCGTCCACGACGACCGCGGAAGCCCGGTGCGCGGCCGGGCGGTACGCCAGACCTCCTGCCCCGTCTTCGCGTCGAGCGCGGTGAGGTACGAATCGCCCTCGCTGTCGTGCAGCAGGTAGACCCGGCCGTCGTGGACCGTCGGCGACGAAGCCGTGCCGAAGTCGAGGTAGATGGGCTGCGGCGGCCAGTGCTTCTTCCAGAGCAGCTTGCCGTCGAGCGTGTAGCAGAAGAGCCCGACGTTCTGGCCGAACGAGACGTACAGCCGTTCGCCGTCCGTGAACGGCGTTTCCGACGCGTACGTGTTCTTGCGATGCCGGCCGCCCGACGGCCTGCCCTTGAACGCCTCCTGCTCCCACTTGATCTTGCCGCTGGCGGCGTCGAGCGCGTAGACCATGTATCTGATGTCGTCGGACTCTTCGGGCGTTTCGTTGTCACGGGCGCGCACGCGCCGCATCACCTCTTCGTCCGAGAGGCCCTGCCGCTGAAGCTCCGCGATGTAGTCGTTGCCGTAGAGACCGGCCGTCGGCTGCTTGAACGGCTTGCTGCTGAGGCCGGAGGTGAGGAACACCGTGTCGCCCCAGACGATCGGCGACGACCATCCCTGCCCGGGCACCGACACCTTCCATCGGACGTTCTCGGTCGACGACCACTTCTCGGGCACGGCCGTCCCCGGCGCGACGCCGCTCATGCCGTGGCCACGAAATCCCGGCCAGGTCTCTTCGGGTTTGGGGTTGGCTGTTGCGATCGACGCTGTGACGAAGAGCGTGACGAACAGCGGAAATGCAGTGCGATTCATGCAGTCGAGTCTACAGTACTGCACGAGCCACACGGCATTCACGCGATGGACACGATGAAACGATGGGCACGATGACACCAATTCTCCAGGGCCATCGTGTTCATCGTACCATCGTGCCCATCGTGAAGATGTCGTCGTGTCGAGTGGATCAATCCGAGGAGGATCTGATCTCCGCCAGGAACGTCTCCCCCAAATCCGCCGCCTTGCGCTCGCCCACTCCGTAGACATTCCGCAACGCGTCCAGTGTCGTCGGCTTGAGGCGCGCCATGTCGCGCAGGGTCGTGTCGTGGAAGATGACGTAGGGCGGCACGCCGCGGGCGCGGGCGATCTCGAGGCGCACGGTTCGCAGCCGCTCGAAGAGATCGCGGTCGACGTCCTGCCACGCCTCGGCCTCGACGCCCTTGACGCGCTTGGGCGCGCGGTCCTTCGTCGGGCGCCGCTGGCGCGCCAGCACGAGGCCTGGCTGTGCGGCGGCGTCCTTGAGGAGCGCGACGCCGTCCTCGGTCAGCTCGAGCACGGGAAACTCGGAATCGGTCTGTCGCAGCAGGCCATTGCCCGACAGCTGTTCGATATAGCCGCGCACTTCGGGCACGCTCATCTCCTTCAGCAGGCCGAACGTGCTCAACTGATCGTGACGCCGGGCAGAGACCTGCTCGCTTTCGCTGCCGCGCAGCACGTTGGTCACGTGCGCGGCGCCGAATCGCTGCCCGACGCGCGCGACGCACGACAGGATCTTGCGCGCCAGCATGACAGGCTCCGGGACGGCCTCGAGTTCGTCGAGGCAGTAGTCGCAGGCGCCGCAGTCCGCCTTCGAGTAGCTCTCGCCGAAATAGCCGATGAGGTGTCGATGGCGGCAGCCGACGCTCGAGGCGTAGCGTTCGATGTCGCGCAGGAGCGAGCGCCGCGCGTCGGTCAGCTCGCCGTTCTTCTCGAGCATGACGCGCCACTTCAGGAAGTCGGCCGTCGAGTAGATCAGCACGCACTCGGCCTCGAGGCCGTCGCGCCCGGCGCGACCGGACTCCTGCTGGTAGTGCTCGAGCGACTGCGGAGCGCCGGCGTGCACGACGAACCGCACGTCGGATCGATCGATTCCCATCCCGAACGCCACCGTGGCCACGACCACGTCCGCGTGCTCGTCGAGGAACGCGTCCTGGTTGCGGCTGCGCTCGCTGTCGGGCAGGCCGGCGTGATACGGCCGCGCGCGCACGCCGGTTTCCGTGAGCCACGCGGCGAGCGCATCGACTTCCCGGCGCGAGGTGCAGTAGATGATCCCGGCCTGGCCGCGACGCCTGGCCATGACGTCGAGGATCTGCCGCTTCAGGCTTGCCCGCGCAAGCACGCGGTAGATGAGGTTCGGTCGATCGAAGGAGCCGACGAGCTCGATCGGATCGCGGAGCTCGAGCTGCGCGGCGATGTCGCGGCGCACGCGTGCCGTCGCCGTCGCCGTGTAGGCATGCAGGCTGATGCCGGGAAAGAAGCTGCGCAGTCGGCCGAGCTGCCGGTACTCCGGGCGGAAGTCGTGCCCCCACTGGCTGATGCAGTGCGCCTCGTCGACTGCGACGAACTGGACGTCGCACTTCGAGAGGCGGCCGAGAAACCCGTCGCCGCCCTCGCCCGCGAGGCGCTCGGGCGACACGTAGAGCAACCGGTAACGCCCTTCGCGCAATCCGGCCGAGACGGTCGTCTTCTCGTCCGAGCTCAGCGTGCTGTTGTAGAGTGCGGCCGGCACTCCGTTGCCGACGAGCGTATCGACCTGATCCTTCATCAGCGAGATGAGAGGCGAGACGACCACGCCCAGCCCCGGACGCACGAGCGCCGGCGCCTGGAAACAGAGAGACTTGCCGCCACCGGTCGGGAGGACGACCACCGAATCGCGGCGCTCGAGGATGGCGTCCATCGCCTGCCGCTGGAGCGGGCGAAACGAGGTATAGCCCCAGTAGCGCTCGAGAACGTGAATGAGGTCGTCGCTCGAAGCATCCGGAGGAGTCAGGGTCGGGAACACTCAGACGCCCTCGATGACGACGAGCGTTCCGTCCGAAGTCGCCTGGCGGATCGCCCGGGCTTCGGAGTACTCAGGAGAGCTCCACCACTCCTTCGCCCGCTCGAGGCTCGGGAACTCGACGATGACGAGGCGCCGCGCCGGCCACTCGCCTTCGAGGACCTCGGTGCGTCCGCCCCGGGCGATGAATCGGCCACCGAATGCGGTGATGGTGGGCAGGACCATGCGGCGGTAGTCCTCGTAGCGCACGGGGTCTTTCACCTCGACAGTCGCGATTACGTATGCGGGCACGGGCACCTCAGCTTCCAGCTTCCAGCTTCCGGCTTCCGGCTTTAGCCCGTCTCCCGCTGGAAGCTGGGAGCTGGAAGCTGGAAGCTGTCCATTATCACACTGCAACACGTCACCCCCGCCTCGGCCTTGGCCAGCTCCGAGACATCCACTGTGTACACGTCGTAGCCGCTGGCTCTCAGGCCGGCCGCCGTGCGCTCGTGGCTGGCGGCGCACACGATCGTATTCCCGAGCCGCAGCACGTTGGCGGCGTGCGGCTCTGCGGGATCGACATCGAGCACGTCGACGTCTCTGAAGACGCGCGTGTCGATCCACGCCCGGTTGCACAGGACGCGGTCGGACTCGACCGCGGTGGCCGCTGACTTCAGATGGAGGCACGCCGCGGTCTGCACGCATTCGACAGCGTACCCGAACGGCGCGACGTGCCGGGCCAGTTGCCGGGCGCCGTCCTCGTTCGTGCGCGTCGAGAGTCCGACGTACAGTGTGCGCCCGAGCCGCAGCACATCCCCACCGTCGAGCGTCCCCGGGGCTTCGATCGACTGGAGGCGCCGGTACTCGGATACGACGGCGGCCACGGCCTCGCGCTCGGGCCGCCGCGACACGGCGCCGGGCCTGGTGATGACGGCGATCTCGTCGAGCACGATTGCGACGTCCTCGACAAAGACCGAGTCCGGCAGGTCGTGAGCCGGCGCCACGTGGCGTACGGTGCACCCGAGCACGCGCAGCGCCTCCTCGTACTGCGCATGCTGCGCCGCGGCGACGCCGACGTCGATTGGCACGCGCGCCAGATGCGTCAACTCGCAGCGCGCGAGGCTCTCGGGAACGGGGCGCGTGACGGCGATCCGCATCGTCGATCAGCCGGTCGGTCCGGCACGGGTCGCGCCTCCGGCGATGCGCCACAGTGCCTGTGACACAATATCTTGATGCATGCGGCGATAGATTTCATTCTGACACATCGACGATCACCTGTTCGAGCTGACGGCGACGTACGGCGCGTGGGTCTACGGGGTCATCTTTCTCATCGTCTTTGCGGAAACCGGGCTGGTGGTCACGCCGATCCTGCCGGGCGATTCGCTGCTCTTCGCCGCCGGCGCACTGTGCGGCGCGGGACTCCTCAACCCGTCGATCATGGGCAGCGTGCTCATCGCGGCGGCGATTATCGGCGACGCCGTCAACTACAGCGTCGGCCGCATCGCTCGGGCCGAAAGTCTTCTCGGCGCACGACCAGAGCAGCCGGCTGCACCGGCTGCTCAACCGCGAGCACCTCGAAAAGGCGCACGCGTTCTTCGAAAAGCACGGCGGCAAGGCCATCGTCATCGCGCGGTTCGTGCCGATCGTCCGCACGTTCGTGCCGTTCGTCGCCGGCGCCGGCTACATGACCTATAGCGCCTTTGCCTTCTACAACGTCGCCGGCGCCATTCTGTGGGTCGCTGTCGTGCTTCGGCCTGGGCTACGTCTTCGGCAATATCCCGATCGTGAAGCAGAATTTCTCGGCCGTTGCGCTCCTCATCATCTTCATCTCGGTGTTGCCGGTCGTCTGGGAGTTCATCAAGGCCGGCGCGCCGGTAGGAGGACGGGCGCGATGAAAGGCTCAGGGCTCAAGGCTCAGGGCTCAAGGCTCAGCAAGATCCTCGAGAATGTGGTCGAGGTTTTGCCTGAGCCCTGAGCCCTGAGCCTTGGCCATCTCCTTACAGGCATCGCCAGCAACTGAGTTGCCGGACTCGCCCGTCATGCTGATCGAAAGCCCCTCGGGCCTCTTCTGCCCTGCCGGCGGCTTCCACGTCGACCCGTGGGGCCCGGCCGACCGTGCCCTGATCACGCACGTCCACGGCGACCACGCACGGCCCGGCAGCCAGTCGTACCTGTGCGCCGAACCGTCGCGGCGCCTGCTCGAGCGCCGGCTCGGGCCAGACGCTCGCATCGAGGCCCTGCCGTACGGAGAGGTGATCACCCTCGGCGACGTCCGAGTCAGCTTTCATCCGGCAGGTCACATCCTCGGGTCGGCGCAGATTCGCATCGAGCTTCAGCGGGGCGCCGACGGCGTGTGGGTCGTCGCCGGAGACTACAAGCGCGCGCACGATCCGACGTGCGCGGCCTTCGAGCCGGTACGCTGCGACACGTTCGTCACCGAATCCACGTTCGGGCTGCCGATCTATCGCTGGGATCGGACCGAGACCGTTGTCGCCGAGATCCTCGACTGGTGGGAGGAGAACCGCCGAAAGCTGCGCACCTCGGTGCTCTTCTGCTACACCGCGGGCAAGGCCCAGCGCATCCTCGCCGAGCTCGCGCGGGTGACCGACGGTTCGGCATTCGTGCACGGCGCGATGCTGCCGATGATCGAAGCCTATCGCGATGCCGGCGTACGGATGCTCCCAACCGCGTCGGTCACCGAGCAGCCGAAAGGGCGGAAGTTCGCGGGCGAGCTGGTGCTGGCGCCCCTCTCGGCGCGAGGCACGCCGTGGATGCGCCGGCTCGGCGAGCATTCGGACGCCTTCGCCTCCGGACTGATGCGCGTCCGGGGTGTCCGGCGCCAGCGCTCCTTCGATCGCGGGTTCGTCCTGTCGGACCACGCCGACTGGCCGGCCCTGCTCCAGACCATTGCCGAGACCGGCGCCCAGCGTGTACTCGCGACGCACGGCCACGCCGAACCGCTCGCGCGTTATCTGCGCGAGAAGGGCCTCGACGCCGGCGTCATGCGCACCGCCTGGGAGGGGGAACCGGAGGGTGACTGAGCGACGGCGGCTCAGGGCTCAGGGCTCAGGGCTCAGGGAAGTTCTTTCGAGATCCTAATCGACCGGCTGTGAGCTCAAGGCTCTTGCCTGAGCCCTGAGCCTTGAGCCCTGAGCCCTGAGCCCATTTACTGACATGACCCGCTTCTCCCTCCTCTACGACGCCATCGACCGCACGACGTCGACCAACGCCAAGGTCGACGCGATGGCCTCGTACTTCGCCTCGGCGCCGCCCGCGGACGCGGCCTGGGCGGTCTTCTTCCTCACTGGGCGGCGGCTGAAGCGGCTCCTGCCCTACCCGTCCATCAACAGCTGGACGCTCGCCGCGACGAGTCTGCCGCCATGGATCCTCGAAGAGTGCTACTCGGTCGTCGGCGACGGCGCGGAGACAGCGGCGCTCGTGCTGGACCAGCTGCCCTCGGCCTCGTCTGAAGACCTACCGCTCTCGCGATGGGTCGAGGATCGTATCCTGCCGCTCAAGGGCCTGGATCCCGCCGCCCAGCAGCTGCGCGTGACGACGTGGTGGCAGTCGCTCGACCGTCTGCAGCGGTTCATCCTCCTCAAGCTTCTGACCGGCGAGCTGCGCGTCGGCGTCTCGCAGACGCTCGTCGTCCGAGCCCTGGCGCAGGCCGCTCAACTGCCGCCCGCGACGATTGCCGCCCGCATCATGGGCGAATGGTCGCCGACGCCCGACTGGTACGCCTCGCTTCTCTCCCACGAGCGCACAGACGACGACCGATCGCGGCCGTATCCATTCTTCCTGGCGTCGCCACTCGAGGATCCGATCGACACGCTCGGCAGCGTCGACGACTGGCTGGTCGAGTGGAAGTGGGACGGGATCCGCGCGCAGCTCGTCAAGCGTGGAGGCGTACTGCACCTGTGGTCGCGCGGCGAGGAGCTGATCACGCACCGCTTCCCGGAGATCGTCGCCGCCGCCAGCCGGCTTCCGGATGGCACCGTGCTCGACGGCGAAGTGCTCGCCTTCCGCGACGAACGCCCGCTGCCGTTCTCGGCGCTGCAGCAGCGGATCGGCCGTCAGAAGCAGGTGGCGCAGCTCGTCCGCGCGGTGCCCGTCGTCTTCATGACCTACGACATCCTGGAGGATCAGGGCGAGGACATTCGGAATGCGCCGCTGGCGGAGCGTCGCCGGCGGCTCGAGGTCCGGCTGAAGCCGGACACTACGACCGAGGACACTACGACCGCAGACGCAGGACAGGACGTAGTGTCCGGCTTCAGCCGGACCGAAGGTGTCCTGCGCGCCTCGCCCATCGTTCGGACCGCATCGTGGGCCGACCTCGCGACGCTCCGCGGCGAATCGCGGGCTCGAGGAGTCGAAGGGTTCATGCTCAAGCGCCTGACGTCGTCGTACGGCGTCGGACGCAAGCGCGGCGACTGGTGGAAGTGGAAGATCGATCCCTTTACGATCGACGCGGTGCTGATCTACGCGCAGCCCGGAAGCGGCCGTCGCGCCAGCCTGCTGACCGACTACACGTTCGGCGTCTGGCACCAGGGCGAGCTCGTCCCGATCGCCAAGGCCTACTCGGGGCTATCGAACGACGAAATCGCGGAAATGGACCGCTGGATCAGGAGGCACACGCGGGAACGCTTCGGCCCCGTCCGGCACGTCGAGCCGGTGCACGTGTTCGAGCTCGGATTCGAAGCCATCGCACGATCGACGAGACATCGATCGGGGATCGCCGTCCGCTTTCCCCGCATGCTGCGTTGGCGGACCGACAAGAAGGCGGAAGAAGCCGATACGCTGGAATCCGTCCAGAAGCTGCTGACTCCTACCTCCTGACTCCTACCTCCTACCTCCTATCAGCAATGGCCTCGAGATTTGCGTCGAACGTGCGGATCGCCGCCAGGATCGTGTTGGCCGCGCCGATGAAGAACTCCTTCGTCACCGTCTCGGCATCGTCGGTCGCCTTGTGGTGCTGCGCCTCGTCTTCGACGCCGAAGTAGATGAAGGGAATGCCGGCCTCGTGAAACGGGTAGTGGTCCGAATCCTTTGTCCAGTCGTCTTCCTTGGGGTTCGTTCCGTCGTGGCCGAGCCGCAGCACGACTGGAGGACGCGCGACGTCCTTGAGATACGCCTTCAGGAACGGATACTGGAACGTGCCAGTGGCGAAGAGGATGTTTTTCTCGTCGCGTGCGACCATGTCGAGGTTCACGTTCATCACGATCGCCTCGCGCGCGACGGGCGGGTCGCGCATGAACGCTTTCGCCCCGTTCAACCCGGACTCTTCCGCGTCGAGCGCCGCGAATACCACCGAATGCTCGGGCTTGTTGGCGCTCACCCGGGCGGCCACCGCCAGCAGCGCGGCAACGCCCGATGCGTTGTCGTCGGCGCCGTTGAAGACCTGGCCATTGCGCACACCCAGATGATCGAAGTGGGCCGTGACGACGAGGAAACGCTCCGGCTCGCGACGACCGCGAACGACACCGACGATGTTGACGCCGCTGCGATCGGTCGAATCTCCCCGGCCTCGAAATGCAAACGGACGCTCGTACGAGTCGCCGATCGGCTGAATGCCGGCTTCCTTGAAGCGCCGCAGGATGTACGCGCGGGCTTTCGCGCCGCCGGGCGTGCCCGGCAGCCGCCCCTCCATGTCGTCAGCCGAGAGCGTCCCGAGGTCCCGGAGCAATTGCGCGCCGTCGATAGTGGCGGTCTGGACTCCGGCGGGCGCGACGCACGTGACGACGAGCGCCGCACAGACAACAAGCCATCTCCTGAACACGGTCGACGACACATCACGATGATC
This sequence comes from uncultured Acidobacteriota bacterium, assembly GCA_963776315.1. Lineage (GTDB taxonomy): Bacteria > Acidobacteriota > Vicinamibacteria > Vicinamibacterales > 2-12-FULL-66-21 > DATBJJ01. Next base: position 319,532 of record CAVZMJ010000007.1, on the reverse strand, counting down.
GCGAAGACCACGAAGCTCGCGAAGGAAGACTTCACCAGTGAATCCTTCGCGCGCCTCGTGAGCTTCGCGGCCTTCGTGAAGGGTCTCCGTTTGTGAGATAGCTTCTAGCAGGGCGGAGCAAACTACGCATGGTACGGCATTGAGCAATGCATCAGGCGCGAAGCGCCTTGACGACGACCGGCCCATCCTCGACCGTGACCGCCGCCGCGCGCTCGCCGGGCGCGAAGCGGATCCGAACCGCGTCGGCGCCGGGCGGGTGGAAGACGCGCCCGCCGAGGTGGAACAGGTTGCGCGCCGACGCGCCCTCGCGTTGAATCGAGGGACCGCGCTCGCCGACCGTCACGGTCAGGCGGTCAGTCGCCCCTGATCCGAACGTGTAGACCCCAATGATCGCGGCCCGGTCGGGGTCGGCAAGCGGCTCGTTGGTGTATTTCACGTCGGCGTCGCCGACTGACTCCAGATACTTGACCACCTCGACAGCGCCGGCCCCTCCGGCGCGCGCGTGGGAGAGGAGCGTCAAGCCGTGCGGACCGCGCGTCTTCTGGATGCCGGGCGATGCGAGGATGAACGCCTTGACCGTGTCGAGATGGCCGAGCATGGCGGCGGAAAAGATGGACGGCCGCGCGCCGGCGGCGAGGAGCAGCCGGGCGATCTCCTGATTGCCAACGTGCGATGCCGCGCCCAGCGCCGATTCCCAGTCGCCGTAGCCCCAATCCCAGGAGGCGTTGGCGAGCGCCGGGCGGCCGGAGAGCAGCTCGCGGACACGGGCGACGTTGCCGTGGGAGACCGACACCATCTCGCGGGCGACGTCAGGGTCGTGAGCCGGAAAGGTGGCTGACGGGGATGGCGTTGCAGCAGGCGCTGACTGCGCGAGAGGCAGCGCCGACGCCAGGGGCACGAGCGATGTCAGCGGTCAGAAAGGTGCGTCGCGGAACAGTCATGACAAAGAACCTCCGGCAACGAGATGTACCGCCTGCTGACGCTCGAGGCAATCCAGAACGGTGTGAGTTGTTTGTGAGGGCGTAACCTTCGGCCTGTCAGATGGTTCAGGCGCGATGTGAGGGCCGCGACGCCAGGGTTCGCGTGACCTCGCTGGCGATCGATTCGGCGATCTCGGCCTGCATCTCGAGCGTGAAGCCCCGCTCGGGTGTGGAATCGAGCGCCGATGTGGATCGATCGTAAGTCTTCGCCCACAAGTGGCTCTGGTCGCGCACGCGAATCAGATGGGCAATCAGCCGAACCCCGCTCGCGTCGCGCTTCATCTGGGCCAGCACGATGTAGTCCGCGTCGAGCTCGGTGCCGATGCGCTGGAGGTCGCGAAAGGCTCGCGGCTGGTGCAGCGCGGCAGCGTTGCCGATGACGCTCAAGGCCGCCACGCGCTCGGGCGTCGCGAGCCGCGCCACGGTCGCGTCGGCCACGCCGCGTGCGATACGGTCGAAATCCTCCATCCCGGTCTCGTTGTCGAAGGGGACGACGGCGATCCGGACGCGCCGGTCGACTGATGCCATGCTCCAGGCGCCGGCGACGAGCGCGGCGGTCACGAGCGCGAGTCCGACGAGCGCCATGACCAGCACAGGGAGCGCCTGCGGCCCGAGCGCGGCGCGAAGTCGCCGCGCGACCCTTCGACAACGCTCAGGGTCGCCCTGAGCCCGTCGAAGGGAGAGAGCGCCCCCGCAGGCCCCAAGCGCTCGACCGGCGCGATGAACCGGTAGCCCCGCCGCGGAAGCGTCTCGATGAACCGCGGCGAGTCCGCAGAATCGCCAACCGCCGACCGAATCTGCGCGATGCAGAAGTTGAGGCCCCGCTCGAAATCCACGAACGTGCCGTCGTTCCAGACCTCCTGACGCAGCGTATCGCGGGTGACGACCTCGCCCGCGTGGGCCACGAGGATGGCGAGGACGCGGGCAGGCTGCGGCTGGAGGCGGACCGGCACGCCTTCGCGCGTGAGCTCGCCCGCTGCAGCATCGAATTCGAAGAGACCGAAACGCGCCCGTCCGTTCACGTCCTCACCATAACACCTTCCCGAGTCAACCAACGCCACCGGCTTGCGCCGCGCGGGCCGGACGCGACAAGATTCGTGGCGTGCTCCCGATTCGTGGCTCGATCAGTAACACATACGCAAGGACCCTGACCGCGTTCGCCCTCCTCTGGTGCGTCTCGTCGACGGCCCGGCTCCTGGCGCATCCGGCCCCTTTCAGCTATCTCGACGTGTACGTGTCCGCCGAGGGCCTCACGGGGCGGCTCGTGCTCCACGACCTCGACGTGGCGTACGAATTGAAGATCGAGCCCCCGGCGCAACTCGCCGACCCTGCGTTCGTGCAGGAGCGTGCGACGGCGATTGAGGCACTGCTCCAGCCGCGCCTGGCGTTCTTCAAGGATGGCCGGGCCCTCGCGTGGACCCTCACTGCCGTCAGGCCGGCCGCCGGTCGTGACGCCGTCGAAATGCTGTGGCGGGCGCCGGCGAGCGGCGCGACTGGCAAGCTCACGGTCGGGGCGCACATCTTTCCGTACGATCCCAATCACCAGACCTTCGTCAACGTCTACGAAGGCGATGTCCTCGTGCGACAGGAAATCCTGAACGGCGCACGCACGAGCGTGGACTTCTACACGGGCACACGACAAGGCCTGCTGGCGGTGTTCAAGGCCTTCACCGCCTCCGGCATCCACCACATCGCCATCGGCCCGGATCACATCCTCTTCATCGTCGGCCTGCTCCTGCTCGGCGGCAGCCTCACGCGGCTCCTGGCGATCGTCACGGCCTTCACGCTCGGCCACAGCGTGACCTTGGCGCTCGCGACCTTCCAGATTGTCGAACTGCCCCCACGCATCATCGAGCCGGCAATCGCCCTGAGCATCGTCTATGTGGGCGCCGACAACCTGCTGGCCGGGACAAAGGGCCGCGACGTCCGCGCCTGGGTCGCGCTCGTCTTCGGCCTCGTGCACGGCTTCGGATTCGCGAGCGTCCTGCGCGAGACGGGACTTCCCGACCGGGCGCTGGGCGTGTCGCTCTTCTCGTTCAACCTGGGCGTCGAGATCGGCCAGGCCGCGATCGTCGTCGTGGTCGCCAGTTCCCTGGCGCTCGTGCGTCGGCGCAAGCCTCTACTCGCCAGGCGCATCGCCCTCACCGGATCGGTCGGGGTTATGATCGCGGGCGCCTTCTGGTTCTTCCAACGCGTCTTCTGAGGCCAACTCGCATGCCAGCCGTATCGTTACTGAAGCACGCCGGGCTGCTCACCGCGCTCGCCATCGCCGCCACCTCGGTCACGGCCGAACCGCAGCAGCCTCCCGCGGCGTTCCAGCTGGAAGAGACGACCATCGCGCGCATTCACGCCGCGATGAAGGCCGGGCAGCTCACCTGCCGGGGACTCGTCGAGCAGTACCTCAAGCGGATCGAGGCGTACGACAAGACCGGACCCGCGATCAACGCTATCGTCCTCGTCAATCCCAACGCCGTGGCGGAGGCCGACGATCTGGACCGCCGCGCGAAGCAGAGCGGGTTTGTCGGACCTCTTCACTGCATCCCTGCCATCGTCAAGGACAACTTCGAGACGATCGGCCTCCAGAGCGCGGCCGGCTCCCTCTCGCTCAAGGGCTTCGTCTCGAGCCGTGATGCGTTCCAGGTCAAGCGGATCAAGGCGGCCGGAGCGATCGTCCTGGCCAAGTCGAACATGGCCGAGTTCGCGTTCACGCCGTACGAGACCGTGAGCTCGATCCTGCCGGGCTACACGAAGAATCCATACGCGCTCGACCGCGTGACGGCCGGATCGAGCGGAGGCACGGCCGCGGCCGTCGCCGCCAACTTCGGCGCCATCGGTCTCGGAAGCGACACCGGCAACTCGATTCGCGGCCCGGCGTCTCATCAGGCGCTCGCCGGCATCCGCTCGACGATGGGCCTCACCAGCCGTTCGGGCGTGGTCCCGCTCAACCTGCTCGCGGACATCGCCGGCCCGATGACGCGCACGCTCGAAGATGCCGTCGCCGTGCTGCAGGTGATTGCCGGTCCGGACCCCGACGATCCTGTGACCGTCGCCGGTACACCGACAGCGCGCGACTTCAGCCCCGGCGGACATCCCGCGACGATCCCGAACTACCTGCGCATCGCTCCAGAAGGACGGCCTGAAGGAGCGTCGCATCGGCATCCTCCGGCAGGCGTACGAACGCGACACCACCGACGCGGAGATCGTCAAGGTCTTCATGGCCGCGGTGGACGACCTCAAGCGCGCCGGCGCCATCATCGTCGATCCTGTCCGCGTGGACCTGGATCAGGCCAGACGGCCGCAGGGCGTGGGCGCCTGCGGCGGCTTCAAGTACGACATCAACCGCTGGCTGGCGTCGCACGGTGACAACGTCCCGGTGAAGAGCCTCGCCGCCATCATCCAGTCGCGTCAGTTCCACCCGACCGTGCAGCGACGCCTCGAGCAGTCGCAGGAAGGCACCGAAAACGGCCCGGACACCCCCGCGTGCAAGGCCGAATCCGAGTATCGCAGCCAGGTCCGCGCGGCCGTGCTCAAGACGATGGAGGCGGAAACGCTGGACGCGTTTGTCTATCCGACGTGGAGCAACCCGCCACGCCTCATCGGCGATCTGAACACCCCGCACGGCGACAACAGCCAGTTCTTCTCGCCGACGACCGGCTTTCCGTCAATCAATGTGCCGATGGGCTATACGAGAGAGAACACGCTCCCGGCCGGCATCACGTTCTTCGGGCGGGCTTGGGATGAAGGGGGGCTCATCGCGCTGGCCTATTCGTACGAGCAGGCGACGGGGCATCGGAGGGCGCCGACAGTCGTCAGTCGGTAGTCGGGAGTCGGGAGTCACAGTCGGCAGTCTAGCGAGTCGGCAGTCCAGTCGTGAGTCCAGTCGGGAGTCGTCGGAGTCCCTCGGTGGTTCCCAGGGACGAACTCGGACTGATGACTCGGACTGTCGACTGAGACTGTCGACTGTGACTCCCGACCCCCGACTCCCGACTAACGACTGTCGCGCGCGAAGCGCATCTCCCACACCCGATCCTGCGTAACGCTGAGGCCCGTAATCTGTCCCCCGTTGCCGCGGTGGAAGCGGACGAACCCGATCGAACCGCGGAAGGCGTCGGCATACACCGGCGTGAGGCGGATGACGCTGTCGGGCCGCCGCTTCAGGACAAGGGCGTCGCCATCGACTGCGGCAACGAGCGTCGTCTCGGCTTCGTCGCTGTTGTAGGTACCGGCGTAGCCGGCGAGTGGTCTTGGCGCGAGCTCCTCGGTGCGCACCCGGGCGTAAAGGTCGACGCTTCCAAAGAGGTCCGTCACCTTGAGGCCGTCCGCGCTGAAGTCGTACAGCACGCCGTTGGCGGCGGTGAAGCGTGTGTCGGATCGGGCGGTCAACCGCGGACCGCCCGGCAGCAGCAGGTCGCTCCCCGCTCTCGCAACAGTGATGGACTCTCCGGTGTCGGTGCGCCGATACATCCCGGTCAGCGCATCGAGCGCCGCGGCTGGCACCGTTGCGACTGTTCCTTCTGACCGCGCGCCATTGGCCAGCGCGGCCGTCTCCGCCGGCTTCGGCAGTTCGAGATAGATGTCGGCGATCGCGTGCGCGTACTGCGTCGCGTTGCCGCTGCTGACGTTGCACAGCACGGCCACCGCGAGCTGCCGATCGGGATACTCCGAGAGCCAGGCGCGATAGCCCGCTGTTGCGCCGCTGTGCGACACCTCGCGCAGTCCCTGATACGTGCCGACGATCAATCCGAGCGCGTAGTTGTGCTGGCGACCGTCGTTGAATCGTCCCGGCTCCTGCTCCTCTTTGACGAACGCCGCGTCGCCCACGACCGGCTGACGTGAAGTTGCGCGTCCACCGCAACAAGTCACCCACCGTCGTCAGGAGGCCGCCGTTGCCGTGGACGTTCTCGAATGGCATCTCGGTGGTGAAGCCGCCGGACCCATCCGAGTACGCAATCGCACGGTCCTTGACGATGCGAGTGTAGTCGTCGCGCCAGGACGTGCGCGTCATCCCGAGCGGAGCGAAGATGCGCGTCCGGGTGAACTCGGCGAACGATTGACCGCTCACCCGCGCGACGATGATCGCCGCGAGGTTGTAGCCGGTGTTGCAGTAGGAGTATCGCGTGCCGGAGAGAAAGTTGAGCTCGCGCTGGCGGCTGACGATGTCGAGGACGTTGGCGTGGGTGTGCGCGCGAGTCCCGCGCGGCCAGCCGGCGATGGCCGCCACGTTTCCCCAGTCGCGGAGTCCGCTCGTGTGGTTCAGCATGTGCCGGATGGTCAGCGGAGCGCCGTAATATGGCAGCTCCGGGATGTACTTGCGCGCCTGATCGTCGAGCGAGAGCTTCCCGTCGCGCGCGAGCAGCAGGACCGCGGCCGCCGTGAACTGCTTCGACACGGACCCGGCTTCGAAGATCGTGTCCGGCTTGATCGGAACGTCGTGCTCGAGGTCCGCCATCCCGTACGCCTTCTGGAGCACGCTCCTGCCGTTCTGGCTGACGCCCACGGCGCACCCGGGCGTCGTCGCGGTCCATTTCGTGAAGACCGCGTCGACACGTGCCTCGGGAGAACCGGCCTGGCGGGCGGCGCCACCGAGTGCCGAGCCATACATGATCGGCGCTAAGAGAATCAGGGCGGCGACCGAATGGCGGCTACGCATTGTGTACTCCGGAGATCACCTGATCACGGACTCACGATCTCATCACGATGGTCACGATGAAACGATGGACACGATGGTTTTTCTTGTTCCTTCATCGTGACCATCGTGCCATCGTGGTCATCGTGTAAGACCCGTTGGGCGCGTCCGTTGCGGGTTCAATCGACTGGAGGCCTACGACGACAACCGCGCCTGCCTGATAATCTCGGCCAGCTTTGGACGCGATGCGCTGAGCAGGCCGATGCGGAAGAGGCGCGCGCCGATGCGGATCGCGAGCCACGTCGAGAACAGCAGGACCACGAAGGCCCCCACGACTTCCCACCAGCTCAGAAAGTCGAGATCGGTGCTCGCGCGAAACATGATGAGGGGGCCCGCCGAGAACGGCAGCCACGTCATGACGCGCGCGACGGTGCCGTGCGGCTCCCTGAGGAGCACCGCCATCATCATCATCGGGAGCGCCGCCGTCAGCGACCAGACCATTGCCAGCTGCTGCGCCTCGCGCATGTTCGAGCCGAGCGAGCCGGTGCCGAGCATCAGGCTGCCGAAGAACAGGAACGCGATGAGAAAGAGGGGAATCGCCAGCGCCAGCGCGATCCATGGCATCTCGACCTGCGAGGCCAGGAGCAGCGGCACGATGCCGATCCCGCCGACGAGCACGAAGATCATCCAGACGGCAATCTGCAGCAGCCCGGCGCCCCCCAGCCCGAGCAGCTTGCCGGCGAGGATCTCGTCCGGGTCGGCCGAGGCGAGCAGCACGTCGACGACTTTGTTCTCTTTTTCCGTGGCAGTGCCCTGCATGAGGTACCCAGACGTCATCAGGACCGACATCAGGAAGAGCACTGTGAAAACGAGGGGCACGGCGACGCGGACGATGCCGGCCGCTTGACCGCCGTCGGCAATCTCGCCGCTCTTGGTCACGCTGAACCGGCGCGTGTCCTTGAGCGGGCTGACCACGCGCGCGCTCGTCTGCTCGTCGACGCGGCCGATCAGCAGGCGCTGGCGCACGAGATTCGAAAACGAACCCCTGGCCTCGCCGCCAGAGATGTTCATGGTGTCCTGCGTATAGACGTCGACGACGCCTTTGTCGATGTAGTCGGAGCGGGACGACGTAGTACCCCTTGATCTTGCGGCCGGCGAGCGCCGCGCGAGCGTCGGCCTCCGAAGGATAGGGCCGGAACACGAAGTTCGACTCCATGAATCCGGTGTTGACGGCACTGCTCTGCCCCGCCGCCTCGAGCGCCCGCTTCACTTCTTCCGGCACTGGCGACTCGTTCGACTTCACCTCGGCCTCGAGCCGCAACACGCCGCCGGGATCGACGACGCCGTAGACAGCAGGCTCCTTGACCGAGCGGCTGGCGAAGTATGCCGGGATCGCGACGATCCCGCCGTAGGCGGCGAGGAAGAGCGGCATGCCGAACGTGGTGATCAGATATCCGGGACGGCGGACCGCGGTCAGGAACTCGAAGGTGGCGATCGTCCAGGTCTTCCGCCAACCTTTGCGGTTCAACATGTTCAGTGCCCTTCCCTGACGACGCGAAGAAAAATGTCTTCCATGGGCGCCAGCATCGGTTCGAACCGGTCGATGACCGCCCCGGCCCGCACGAGCGTGGCCAGCGCGTCCGACGGCGCACTGCCGTCGGCCAGCATCAGCCGCCACGACCCCTCCCCATCGTCTATGACGCTCGCGACCCCGGGGACTGGCGGCAGTGGACCGCGCGCGTGGACGCGGACTTCGGGCAGCGAATGGTCGCGCCGCACCTCGTCGACCTCGCCGTAGACCACGAGACGTCCGCGATTGATCATCGCGACGCGGTCGCAGAGCGCCTCGACCTGGTTCATCTGGTGCGTCGAGAGAATCGTCGTGCGTCCATTGCGCCGGCGCTCGAGCAGGAGATCCTGCACGAGCCTGACGTTGACGGGGTCGAGCCCTGTCGTCGGCTCGTCGAGCACGCAGAGCTCGGGGTCGCTGAGGAGCACGGCGGCAATCTGAACTTTCTGAGACATGCCCTTGCTGAGGCGGTCGATCTTCCAGCCGGCGACGTGCGGCAACTCGACGCGGGCCAGCCATTCCCCCGACCGCCGGCGCGCCTCGGCACGGCTCAGCCCCTTGAGCGAACCGAAGTAGGTCATCACGTCGGTGACCGTGAGCTTGGTATAGAGGCCGCGTTCTTCCGGCAGGTAGCCGAGCCGATCGAGGTGCTCGCGACGTCGCACTTCGCCGAAGACGCGCACCTCGCCCGAGTCCGCCCGGATGATGTCCATCAGGATCCGGATGAGCGTGCTCTTGCCGGCGCCGTTCGGCCCGAGCAGACCGAAGATCTCGCCGGCGTGCACATCGAAAGAAACGCCGCGAAGCGCAGGGGTGTCGCCGTAGCTCTTTGCGATGTTGTCGAACGCGAGAATGACCATGTGTGGAAGAGCTTACCTCACCTCGCCGTGGCGAACCCAGGGCGCGCGATGCGGGTGACACAACTCGTATCGAGTCCCTCCGCGCGGCCGCGCTCGATGAACGTGCGCTTGAGATCGTCGAGGCACTCGAGGCCCGTCAATCCGAACGGCGAGTGACCGGCGGAAGGCACGCGGACGTGGAGGCTGTTCGAGAGCGTCCGCGCGATCGTGTCGGCGTTCTCGGGTGGCGTCACCGGATCGAGCGTGCCTGACGTCAGCAGGATCGGAACGGCGGCTTTCACCGGCGTTCCACTCGTGTCTGGCCGGACACCGCGCGGCCACGCTGCACAGGCGGCGCGCTGCTGGCGGACGCGGTAGCCTCCGAGAAAGGTCGGGTCGTCGCGCTCGGCCGCGTCGGGTGCGACGAGCGGCACGTCCTCGGCGCAGGTGATCGACAGATACAGCCCGTCGAAGGTGCCGTGGGAGCGCCAGCGAATGAGGAAATCTGCGATCGGCGAATAGTCGCCGTTGAACGCGCGGTGCAAATACAGCGGCACGCGCGACGCGCCGGCCGACGAGTACATCAGGTAGCGAATCGCCTCGGCCACGTGATCGCGGGTGAGCGTCACTTCCGCGGGGCGTTGGCTCTGTCGAGACTGGTCCGAACTCTCTCGAGATCGGTCCGGAAAAGACGGGTGCGCAACCATGGCCTTCACCGGCCCCTGCTGAAGCCGCTCGAACACCTGTCGTACTTCCTGACGGATTGCCGGGAACGCGCGCGCGCATTCGGCGGCGGCGAGACATTCATCGAGCAACCCCTCGAGCGCCCGTTCGGCTAACTGGCCGAAGTTTTCCGGAACATGGTTGGCTGGTGTCACGGCGCTCTCGAGGATGACCGCGCGGACACGAGGCTCGTATCGCCGGACGTACTCCATCGCGAGGCGTGTGCCGTACGAACCGCCGATCAGCGTGATCTGCGGATACTTCAGCGCGATCCTGATCGCCTCGAGATCCTCGACCGAGGCGCTGGTCGTGTATTGCGACAGGTCCGAGGTCCGCTCGAGCGTCGACCGGCAGGCGCGCACTTTCTCGATTGGGAGAAACGCGTCGAAGTAAGCCTGCGGCTGATCGGGCGGCCCGTAGAACTGACAGATGAGGGGGTTCGAGCCGCCGGTCCCGCGCTGGTCGGCGTAGACGATGTCGCGACGCAAGCGGAGGGCGTCGAGCGCCAGAGACGAGTCGCCGATGAGCTCGCTGGCCGCCTGTCCTGGTCCGCCTGCCAGATAGACGATGGCGTCTTTCTCATGCGGCGAGCTGTCCGTTTCTGTCGCCGGCAGGACGACGATGCGGAGGGAGATCGTGCGGCCCCAACGCGTGTTCTGATTCTCGTAGACCGTGAGGCGCAGGCACCGCGCGTCCGTCACCTGCACACCGGAGCAGCGCTCCTCGACGAGCGCCCCGGCCGGACCCGCACTGGCGCCGTCGCTCGAGTTGCAGCCGCCCGTCACGGCCGCGAGGAGCAGCCCGCAGGCAAACCGCGCAAGGGCCGCGCCGTGCGGTCTCACCTACTTCTTGTCTTGCTTCTGGGACGGATGGGACGCCATGTACTTCCGCGCGAACTCCTCGAGGTGCGGCGCGTTGGTGAGCCCGACTTTTCTTCCTTCTTCGAGCGCCGCATCCGGCGTGAGCCCATCGCGCACCGCGCGCCGGATGGCCCAGAACGCGCCGACGCGAATCGCCGCGGTGCAGTGGATGAACATCGGCCGGTTCGCCGGGTCGTCGGTGATCTTCAGGAACGCATCCGCCTCGGCATCGGTCGGATTCGCATACACGACCGGGATGTTGAAGTACTTCATTCCCGCCGACTCGACCGCCGCCTGCTCGTCGGCCGCGCGATGCTCGGACGGCTGCCGCAGGTTGAGCACGGACTTCACTCCATCAGCCTTGAGCTTCGCAAAGGCCTCGAGACGCGGCTGGGCGCCGGTGCAGAACTGCGGGCTGACCTGGAGGAACTTGGGGATGGCCGGAAGCTCGGTTTGAGCTGGGGTTTGGAAGATCGTGGCGAACAGGAGGAACGTGATCATCTGGAGATTATAGGGCGAACGAAACCGCGCAATCCACCCGGCTATGCCCTATCATCGCGGCATGATCGTGCCGCTCGCGCTCCTTCTTCTCGGCGGTCCCGCACAGCCGTCTTCTCCGGCCACTGCACTCTGGATAGGTCGATCCGCGGAGCTGGCGCTCGCCTGCGTTCACAAGGAGTACCCGAACAAGATCGCCCACGTGCTGAACGGCGACACCGACGTGATGGCGCCGCACGAGCTGACTCCCGCGTTCTACGGGTGCTACGACTGGCATTCGTCCGTACACGGCCATTGGCTCCTGGCGCGCGTCGCGCGCCTCCACGGAGACGCGCCGTTTGCCGCCCGCGCGCGCGCGGCACTCGACAAGAACATCACCGCGGCGAATATCGCAGCGGAGGTGCGCTACCTGAATGGAGCGGGCCGCGTCTCCTTCGAGAGACCGTACGGCCTGGCATGGCTTCTCCAGCTCCACGCCGAGCTGCACGAATGGGCAGCAGAGCGGCCCGCTGACGCGGACGTTCGGAGATGGGCGGAGACGATGGAGCCGTTGATCGGCGCCGCCATCTCGCGGATCGCAGACTGGCTGCCAAAGCTCACGGCGCCGATTCGAGTGGGAGAGCACTCGCAGACGGCCTTTTCGTTCGGATTGATGCTCGACTGGGCACGCGCGACGAGCGAGAAGAAACTGGAGGCGCTGTTGCTGTCCCGCTCGCGCGATTTCTACCTGAACGATCGCGCGTGCCCGCTTGCCTACGAGCCGTCCGGCGAAGACTTTCTGTCCCCTTGCGTGGCGGAGGCTGACCTGATGCGGCGCGTGTTGCCGGAGGCGGAGTTCGCGCGCTGGCTGCGCGACTTCCTTCCGTCGTTACCGAACGATGGTCGAGGCGACTGGCTCGCGCCCGGCGTTGTGACCGACCCCACCGATCCCAAGCTTGGGCATCTCTACGGACTGAACCTCTCGAGGGCGTGGATGCTCCAGGCAATCGCGCGACGGCTCCCGGCGTCCGATCCGCGCGGCGCGGCGCTCATGGCCGCCGCGCGGGTTCACAGCATCGCTGGGATGACAGGCGTAACGGGGGAGCACTACGAAGGTGGCCACTGGCTGGGCACGTTCGCCGTATACCTCGAATCCGGCCGCGGTCTGCCGGTTTCCGGCGCGAGACGGTAGCGAACCCAGGCCGGCTTCGCGGTGACGGCGCTCCATGACGAGCGTCGTGTGCTCCCCCTCAACGCCGAAGTTGTTGCGACAGTCCACCTGACGGCCGAAAAGGCGATCACGATCAGCAAGCCGTGCGGCGTCACCCGAGGGTAATCCCGTCCGCGGTCCGGTTCTGCCCTATACTCACGCCACAGTAGGCCCTGCCCCCGGCACGCGCCTCGGGGTCTCCGACGTTACCGCATGTACCTACAACTTCGGGCGCATCCATCAAACGCTCCGCGTGACGCCAGCGATGGAGGCTGGCGTGGCGAATCACGTTTGGAGCAATGAAATCTCAAACTGACCCACTGACACAAGCCCGGCACAGCCAGTTGAACCAAATAATGAAAGAATCGGAATCCCCCGGCCTCACCAGGGCGCTAGGGTTGTGGGACGTGACCACAATCACGGCGGGCACCATCCTGGGCTCTGCCATCTTCGTCGCGGCGGCCTTCGTGCCCCGCGAGATACCCCATCCCACGCTCGTGTTGCTCCTCTGGGTCGCGGGGGGCCTGATCGCCATAGCCGGCGCACTGAGCTACGCCGAACTGGGCACCATGTTTCCGGAGGCGGGCGGGCAGTATCACTACCTCAAACAGGCCTTCGGTCCGCTGTGGGGCTTCCTCTTTGGATGGACCTCGCTGCTGGCGATCCAATCGGGAGCGGTGGCCTACCTCGGCGTGGCGTTTGGCGACTATCTCGGGGCGTTCGTGCCGTTCTTCTCCTCCAAGCGCGTAATCGCGTCGATAGCTCTGGGGCCCTGGACCTGGGAACCGAACACCGCTCAACTCGCGGGGGTTTCTGCGATCGCCGTGTTGTCGGCCGTGAACTACTTCGGGACGAAACAGGGCGCTGCCGTCCAGGGATTTCTGACGGGGATCAAACTCCTGTCGGTGGCAGGCCTGATCGGCTTCGGCCTGATGGCGCCGGCCAGGGTCTCATTGGATTGGGCTGCACCGCTGCCGCCAGGAAACCTCGTGGCGGCCATGGGACTCGCAGTAGCGGCCGTCCTCGGCACCTTCGACGGGTGGTATCAAGCGACCCTCTCCGCCGGTGAGATCCGTCGCCCCGAGCGGAATCTCCCGCTCGGCATGGTCGGCGGCACCGTGCTGATCGGTCTGCTCTATCTGCTGGTGAACCTGGTCTACTTCCGGGCGATGCCACTAGCCGAGCTCGGGGCCTCCGCCAGGATCGGAGAAGAGGCCACCACCGCGTTACTAGGACCGACCGCCGGCCGGCTACTGGCTGCGGCGGTGTTGGTGTCGATCTTCGGCTGCCTTTCGTCGGCGATTATCGGTGCGTCGCGTCTTGGGCTTCCGATGTCGCAAGACGCGCCGGCCTTCCGATGGCTGGCCCGGATTCATCCTCGGTACCGGACCCCCACGGCCGGGGTCGTGACCCTCGGCGTCTGGTCGATGTTGCTGGTCCTAACGGGCAGCTACGAACAGCTGTTCCAATACTCACTCTTCTCGAGCTTCATCTTCCACGCAATTACTGCTCTGGCGTTGTTCACCCTGCGACGACAACAGCCCGACACTCCACGGCCCTACCGGGTCGTCGGGTACCCCTGGGTGCCGGCGCTGTTCCTGGTGGCGATGACGGGACTGGTCCTGAACACCCTTCGGGAGCGGCCCGTCCAGTCGCTGCTCGGGGTCGGGCTGGTGGCGCTCGGTGTTCCGTTCTTTCGGTGGCACCGACGTGCCTCGCCGAGCGAACGCGCGAATGACCGCCTCGGCGCGTCGGCTGCCAGCGGGAGTTAGACGGTCAACGCGCGCTGCTATTCCATTCTTCACCAATCTGCCATCCTGCATTCTGACAGTCGCGATGGCGTAACGCTCGTTGGGTCCCGTGCTCAGTCGGCCCTCAGCGCCGCCACCGGATCCACCCTCGTCGCCCGCCGTGCCGGAAGATAGCTGGCGAAGAGCGCAACGAGCGCGAGACCTAGCGGCACGACGATGAACGTGACCGGATCGGTCGGGGTGACGCCGAAGAGGAGGGTCCCCATCGACCGCGTGAGCACGAACGCGGCGGCGAGGCCGAGTGCCGTGCCTGCGAGGGCGAGCGTCATGCCCTGGATAACGACCAGGCGCAGGACGCCCGACGGCTGCGCGCCGAGCGCCATGCGGATGCCGATCTCGCGCGCGCGCTGGGTCACGGTATAGCTGAGCACGCCGTGCACGCCAATCGCGGCCAAGACGAGGGCGACTGACGCCAGCAGCCCGAGCACCAGCATCGTGAATCGGCGCTCGGCGACCGAGCGCGACACGGTCTCGGCAAACGGCTCGAGCCCGAACACCGCGAGCGCGGGGTCCTGCTCGCGAATGACGCCGCGCAGGCTCGCGATGAGCGCCCGGGGATCGCCGGCCGTCCGCACCAGCAACGCGCCGCCGCCGTTGGCGGACGGCGCCTGATCGAGCGGCGCGTAGACGGCGATGGGCGGCGCCTCCGCCAATCCCTGGAACCGCTCGTTGCTGATGACGCCGACGATCGTGCGGCGCGCGCCCCAGAAGCTGATCTGCTTGCCGAGCGGCTCCTGGCCTTCGAAGAATCGGTGCGCCGCGGCTTCGTTAATGAGGAGTACGGGCGGCGCGGTGGTGTGGTCCGATTCGGTCAGGAAGCGCCCGCGCACGAGCGGCACACCCATCGTGCGGAAGTAGCCGGGCGTCACGCGGCGAACCGAAATCTCGGGCTGCGTGGCCGCCTCGCTCTCGCGGCCGATAATGCGAAACGAATTGGTGAAGCCGGGATCGAGCGGGTGGTAGCCGGACACCGCCGCGGCCTCAACGCCGGGGAGCCGCTCGGCCTTCTGCAGCACGCCGTGCGTGAAGGCGTGGATCTCCTTGAGGTCCGGAAAGCGCCGGAAGTCCACCGGGTAGCGGCTCGACGGCAGCTGATACTCGGCCTTGAGGATGCCCGCGGACTCAAAGCCGGCGTCCACGTGCTGGATGCGCCAGAAGCTCTTGATGAGGAGCGTCGCGCCGATGACCAGCATCACCGCGAGGGCACATTCCGCGACGACGAGGGTCGAGCGGAGCCTGGTGCGCTCGCCGCCGGCCGACGCGCCGTGACCGCCTTCACCCTTCAACGATCCCTGCAGGTCTACTCGCCGGGCCTGGAGCGCCGGCACCATGCCGAAGAGCAGGCCCGCACCGATGGCGACGACGAGCGTAATCGTCAGCACTCGGAGATCCACCGCCGCGTCGGCGATCCGCGGGATGTCAGCAGGCGCGAGCGCGACGAGGAGGCGCACACCCAGCACGGCGAGCCCGGCGCCGAGCACCGCGGCGACCATCGCCAGCAGCAGGCCCTCGGCCGCGAACTGGCGCATCATGCGCATCCCGCTCGCGCCGAGCGCGGTGCGCACCGCCACTTCCCTGCGCCGCGCCGAACCGCGTGCCAGGAGCAGGTTCGCCACATTCGCGCACGCGACCAGCAGCACCAGGCCCACGGCGGTCAGCAGCACGAGCAGGGCCGGGCGGACTGGCCCGAAGACCACGGTCGAGAGCGGCTCGACGAACACCCCGCGCGCAGCATTCTCGGGATAGGCGCGCTCGAGATCCGCCGCGATTGTGGTCAGCTCCTCCTGCGTCGCCGCCACGCTGCCGCGCATCCGCGCCACCATGAAGATCGGATGCGTCGACCGCGGGAGCGACTGAGGCGTCTGCTGCAAGGGCAGCCAGACGTCGACCGCCGCGCGCGCCCCGCGGTCGGCAAACGCCCGCGAGTAGTCGGCCGCCGTCAGGATCTGGAACACGCCGAAGTCCGAACCGCGCTCCATGATCCCGATGACCGTGAACGGCTGGTCATCGAGCCGGATGGCGCGGCCGATGATCGACGGATCCCGTCCGAACGCCCGCGTCCACAGGCCATCGCTGATGACCACGACCGGTGGGCCACCGGCGCGCGCTTCCTCCGCCGTGAACCCGCGCCCCGCGAGCGGACGCACGCCGAGCATCGACAGCAACTCGTGAGTCACCGCGAGCGCCTGGAGCCGGATCGCCTCGCCGTCCTCCGGCGCGTAGTTCACCTCGCTGCCGGTAAACGCCGCGACTGTCTCGACGCGCTGGCTGCGCTGCTTGTAGTCGAGATAGTCCGGCAGCGACGCCGGCTCGCGCGTCGTGCTCGTGTTGCGATCCGTCTCCCATACCACGGCGAGCGCGCCGATGTCCTTCACCGGCGCCGGCCGCAGCAGCACGGTATCGATCACGCTGAAGATCGCCGTGTTCGCGCCAATCCCCAGCGCCATCGTCACGAGCGCTACGGCCGCGAACCCGGGATTGGCGAGGAGGATCCGGAGAGCATACCGAAGGTCCTGACCGAGCATGAGTGCGCTCCCTATTGCGAAAAACGTAGGACTGGCAGATGTGCTAAAGGATTAGCACGGACGCCGCGCTGAGGTCCAGAGGAATGGGACGAACATCGCGACGGACGTGAGCCAGCGCGACGTGCGCCCAGCGTTGACAGCGCGGTTCGGGCGAACGCCGGAGCGGGCCGGCCGGATCGGGCCTCCCGCTTCGCCGCGTGGAAAAACGCTGCCGCCGCGATTGTCCTTACGATACCGGCGTCGGCTCGGGTGATTCGAACGCCGGTCAAGCATCGGTTCGGCAACGATGACGCTCGGCGGCCGGAGACGAATCAGCGCCGCCGCCGGCTCGGCACCGCGGCGGCAGCGTTTTAGGATCTGCGCTGATCACGCGGCTCAGAGGTCGGCCCGATCCGACCGGCCCGCCCCGGCGGGAGTCAGCGACGCGCACGCGAAGAGTCGGCCGACCGAACCCGTCGCAGGCGCGATCTGCGTCCCATTTGCACAGTGATCCGCGTGATCCGCGTCCCGTTTGAGCCGTGACCCGCGTGACCCGCGTCCCGTTTGAGCCGTGATCCGCGTGACCGCGTCCCGTTTGAGTCGTGATCAGCATCCCGTGATCCGCGTCCCGTTCGACGCGATCCGCGCTCCTATTTCGCCAGCGGATCCGGTCGCAGCTGGAACTTCATCACCTTGCTCGTCGTGCCCTTGCCGGTCTCCATGTGGAACGGCGCGCGCGTGCTGACGGTCGCCCAGAGCCCGCGGCCCTTCCAGCCGGCCTTCGGATCGTCGATGCGGCCGTCCATCCACTTCGTGTAGAAGCCGGTCGGATACGGCACGCGCAGCACGACCCACTTGCCGTCCTTCAGCGCGAGCAGTCCTTCGGACGCGTTGCCGGTGTTGATCGGCGTGTTCGCGCCGAGCCCGAGCGTGTCGAACTGATCGACCCACGTGTAGTAGCTGCGCCTCGGCGCTGCCCGAGTCGGTCACGCCCTTGAGCTGCGGCAGCGGCTCGGGGTAGAGCGTCCAGCCCTCGGGGCAATGCTGGCCGGTCGCCGTTCGGGCCGTTGAGCGGTCCCTTGCACTTGCGGCGATCGAAGCTCGCCATGTGTCCGCTCGCGAGCGCCGACCAGCACACGCCGTTGCGATCGACGTCGCACGCCGCGCGGCGAGAAGCCCTGAACCGGCGCGTTCGGGTTGTTGAACGGCGGCTCGTAGACCTCGGCGAGCGCCGTCTCCGGCGGGTTCGCGCCGGGACTGAGGCGGACGATCGGCGCCGGGGAAGCCGAGCACCGATGCCCCAGACCGAGCCGTCCGGCGCCGGCGCGACGGCGTAGAACGCCGCCGCCGAACCGCTTGTCCTTCGTCGGATCGACCGGCTGGTTCGGCTCGACGTACGCGTCGCGCTTGCCGTTGCCGTTGGTGTCGAGGATGAGCGCGGTCCAGCCCTGCGACTTCTCCTCGTCGCCGGTCTCGTCGAACATCTTCGTGTTCAGCCAGCCGACGACCTGCCCGCCGCCGCTCGTCCACAGCGTGTTGTTCGCGTCCTCGGCGAACATCAGGTGGTGCGTGCCGAAGCAGGTGCTGATGTGCGTGAGCTTCTTCGTCTTCGGGTCGTACATCGCGAGATGCCGGCCGACGCGCTGCGAGCGGGAAGAGCTTCGCCGACGGATGGCTCGAGCCCTCCTTGCAGAAGTCCGGATTGGCCGGACGGCCGCACGGCGGAGGTGATCCAGACGCGGCCCTTCTCGTCGAACATCGGGTTGTGGACGTTGTTCTTGCTCGTCCAGATCGCTTCGCTCGCCCCAGTACGGCGACGGCTGCGGCATCGTCGGGCGGCGTCGGCGGCGTGTTCGGATCGCGCACGGTCAGCGGCACCTGGCTGATCGTGTTGTCGCACCGGATCGAGCACGGGCAGGTAGTCGGCGCTCAGCTCGAGCGCGCCGTAGATCAGGCCGTTGGCGTTGAGCGTCGGATTGCGCCGATCGGTCGAGACCTCGTCGTGCAGATACGCCTTCGGATCGGCCCAGTCCCACTCGGTGATGACGACGTTGCGCTCGATGCCCTGCGGGCGCGGCGGCGCCGGCGGCACTTCGCCGGCCGGCGATGCGATCGGTCCAGTCGGCGAACAGCGCGAGCGCGCGCTCGCGCCCGAGCTGGTTGAGCGCCGCTGATCATCTGCGCGCCGGCCTGTCCGGACTGCATGCGCCGCTCCCACGCCGCGGCCGACGTCGTGGAACGTGCCGAGCGCCGGCGGGATCTCGCGCGTGCCCTTGGTGCCGAGCTGATGGCACGCCGTGCAGCCGCCCGACTTCAGGCTCGCGGATCCACTCGCGCCTGGTCTGTCGATGTTCGGCGAGATGCCGTTGCCGCGTCGGCCCGGTGCCGGGGAACTCGCTCTTCGCGGGCACGCTTGAGCAGCGAGAACCAGTAGCCGGCCGGGTAGTACTCGGCGGCGGCGCGCGCGTTCGGCGCGGCGACCGCCGTCAGGTTCAGCGTCTTGCCCGGCGTCGCCTGCACCTTCGGCGAGTCGACGAGGCCGTAGCCGCGCACCCACACGCTGTAGTTCGCCTTCGGCAGATCGGGCAGCAGGTAGCGGCCGCGATCGTCGGTGACGACGATCTTCGACGAACTTCGTCGGCAGGTCGGTCGTCTCGGCGATGACCCAGACGCCGGCCTCGGGCCCCTTCGGGCCGGTGACGACGCCGCCGATGTCGTCGGCGTCGATCGACACGGCCTGACCAGTCGTCTGCTCCCCGCCCGTCCCGGCCAGGGACACGGTAACGATGACCGCACAGCCAACCGCCAACAGACCAGCGTTGAGTATCCGCAGCGTCTTCATGTTGGTGCCTCCCTGATCGCCGAATCCTACTCGATTTGCGGCTTGGTTCGCATATCACCGCAAGCCATCTCATGCACACGGTCGACGGACTCTCAGCAGCGAATCCTTCGCGAGCCTCGTGAGCTTCCGCCTTCGCCAAGGCTTCCGCCTTCGCGCGAAGCGCTTCGGCGGACCGCCATAGCCTTGGCGAAGGCTGGTCGGCGGACCGCCGTAGCTTTGGCGTAGGCTGGTCGCGGCCTTCGTAAAGGGTCTCCGATCCTGTAAACGCCTTGTCAGTGTGGTCCGCGGCCTATAAGCTGTTCGGCGGTCATGTTCGCCAATGCCTCCCTCGCCGCCCGCATCGAACGCGCCGAGTGCACGATGCTCATGGAGCTCGCCCGCGCGGCGGCCGCACGGCTGGGCCGCGGCGAGGTCGTCGTGGCGCCGATTGGCGGCGGCGTGGCGGTGCACACCGGTCCGGGGTCACCGGCGAACAAGCTGGCAGGAATGGGCTTCGGCGACTTCCCCGCCTCGGCGGAGCTCGAGACCATCGAAGAGGCGTTCGCGCTGCGTCATGCGCCGCTCCAGGTGGAGTTCGCGTCCCTGGGAGACCCGGCGATCCCGCGGATGTTGAGCCACCGCGGGTACGAGCTCATCGGCTTCGAGAACGTGCTCGGGCTGCCGCTCGACCTGAACGAGCTCGAAAGGGCCGGCAACGGATCCATCACCGTCGAGTGCGCAGGCCCTGACGAAACGTCAACGTGGATGGACGCCGTGGCGACGGGCTTCCTCCACCCCGATACGTTTGAC
Organism: uncultured Acidobacteriota bacterium; assembly: GCA_963776315.1. Taxonomy (GTDB): domain Bacteria; phylum Acidobacteriota; class Vicinamibacteria; order Vicinamibacterales; family 2-12-FULL-66-21; genus DATBJJ01. The sequence continues at coordinate 299,301 of CAVZMJ010000007.1, read as the reverse complement.
GGACCGGCGAGCCACGAATCCTACAGCCGCGAGGCCATCGAGCAGATCTTCGGGGACACGTTCGCGACGCCGAGCTTCGAGCGCTTCATCGCGCGGCGCGACGGTGCGGTGGCCGGTGGCGCCAGCCTCAGAATCCACCAGGGCGTGGCGCAGCTCGCCGGGGCGGCCACGCTTCCCGACCATCGCCGCCAGGGCGTGCAGACGGCGCTTCTGCGTCATCGACTTCTCGACGCCGCGCGCCGCGGCTGCGACGTGGCGGTCGTCACGACGCAGCCCGGATCGAAGTCGACGGAGAACGTGCAGCGCTTCGGATTCGCGGTGCTCTACGTCCGCGCGATTCTGGTCAAGCAGACGAACTAGAAAGCGTCTGATAGACGCAACGAAAACCCTTCTTCGTGGTCATCGCGAGCTTCGTGCTCATCGTGATGAGCCGTCGGCCGTCGCCTCGAGATGGCTTCTCATCAACTTGGCGCCCAGGGCAGGGCTCCCCAGCGCGCGAGCAATCTGATACGCGAACTCGAGCCCTTCGTTGTACGACTTCACGAAGATCCGCTCGTCCTTCCCGTGCGCACGGACGTCCTCGGGATCGTAGGCGATGCCCGTCACGCCGTACACCGGGATGCCGGCGTTCCGCAGGAAGAGACCGTCGGTGGCACCCGTCTCCATGTGCGGAATGATGGGAACCTCAGGCGCGCTGCCGTAGACAGCCTTGGCGGCGGCGGCAATCGCCGACAAAGGCTCGGGCGCGAGCGGCGACGGCGGGCTCGGGGTTGGCGTGCCAATCGGCGCCACGACAATCTGCGGATCGGCGAGGACGCGCACGAGCGTCTGTTGAACGGCAGCCGCGTCATCAATCGGCAGGAGCCGGCAGTTGACCGTCGCCTGCGCCGTCTGCGGCAGCGCGTTTTCCGCGTGCCCTCCCTGCAGCATCGTCGCGACGCACGTCGTGCGCAGGAGCGCGTTGTGAAAGGGCGATTTCGCGGCGAGGCGCGCGGCGGCCGCCAGATCCGGCGTCTTCCCGGCGACGGCCCGCATGTCGGCGGCCTGCGCGCCAGACAGGGGCGCCATGCGTTCGAAATACGTGCGCGTGATGTCGGTGAGGCGAACCGGGAACGCGAACGCCGCGAGGCGCTGCAGCCCGGCGGCCAGGCGATAGATGGCGTTCTCCTTGGTCGGCAGCGAGCTGTGCCCGCCCGCGTTCTTCACCGTGAGCGAGAACGACGCGTAGACCTTTTCCGACGCCTGCACGTCGAGTGCGGTGATCTTCCCGCCGCGCAGCTCGCCGCCGCCCGCGTCGACGTTGATCGAGTAGGCAGCGTCGATGAGGTCACGGCGGTTTGCCAGGAGCCACGCGACGCCGTTGTCGGGCCCGCCTTCTTCGTCGGCCGTCAGCGCCAGGATCAGATCGCGGTCGGGTGTCCACTGTTCCTGGCGGAGGCGGACGAACGCGGCGACGAGCGTCGCCGCCCCGCCCTTGACGTCGAGCGTACCGCGGCCGTAGAAGTAGCCGTCCTTCTCGCTGAGCACGAACGGATCCATCGACCAGTCCTCGCGCCGGGCCTCGACGACGTCGAGATGGGCGAGGAAGAGGACGGGCTTGCGCGTGCCCTGGCCGCGGTAACGAGCCACGAGGTTGCCCTTCGTCTCGGCGCCCTTCTGCGTTCCGCGCACGACCTGCACATCGGCCTTGGGAAAGCCCGCCGCGACGAGGCGTGCGGCCATCCGTTCGGCCGCGACCGTCGTACTGCCGGTCGAATGGGTCGTGTCGGTTTCGATGAGCTCTTTCAAGACGTCGCGGCCCATCCGCTGGTAGTCGCTGGGCGCCTGGGCACCGAGCGAAGCGAGGGGGAGCAGGAACATCACGAGAACGAGCGTCCGGCCAGGCTTCATGATTGCCTCAGAATCCGTGATGGAGAAAGATGAAACGTCGGCCCCACGGCCCTCTCGCGAGGGTCACGAAGACCACGAAGCTCACGAAAAAAATCTGGTATGTCTTCTTCGTGATCCTCGTGAGCTTCGCGATCATCGTGTTGCTCTCCGTGAGCGCGACAGGGTGAATCAGGCTGCCTGGTCGCGTTCCGCGAAGGTAATCAGGTAGCCGTCGGGATCCTCGAACGCAAACTCCGTCACGCCATACCACTTGTGCTCGAGCGGCATCACGATCTTGACGCGGTCCTTCAGCGACTCGTGCGCACGCGCGATGTCCACGACTTCGATGAAGAGCGTCAGCGTCCCGCCAATCGGGCGGTCCTTGAACGCCGGGTATTCGGCGATCGCTGGCTCCGGAGCATTGAGGAAGACCTCGACCGGGCCCGATTGGACGATCGCGAACACGTAGGGTGACGCATCGGGTACCGTTGCAGCGACGGTAAAGCCCAACACGTCGCGATAGAACGCGAGGCTGCGGCCGACGTCAGATACGATGAGGTTCGGGGTGAGTTTTGTCAGTTCGTAGGGCATCGCACACCTTTATTGTGTGCTCGCTGATGCCTACATCCACGGACTCGGCGAGATCGAGCGCGCAGGTAGGGGCCCCGCCTGCACACCTTCGGGCCCCGCTAGGTACGGCGGTCAGGATAGCACATCTGCAACTTCTTCCCGGCAGCGGGGTTTGTCCCTCCAAGTGGTCATTGCACGGCGCCTGGCGGTGTGGCGGAGCTGGGCTGACGGGCTGGTTGCTCCTGACGATGCATCGCCAGCGCCTGCGGCCCGAGCCCTCGAGCACTCTGCCATGACCGCTATCGCAGAGTTCGAGGCGTTCGTCCGGGAGTATCAGGACATGGTCTACGCCACCGCGGTCCGGCTCCTCGCGCGCCCCGCCGATGCCGAAGACGTGGCGCAGACCGTGTTCCTGAAAGCGTTCGAGCGATTCGACGAGATCGGCACGAGCCCAGCGGTCGCCGGCTGGCTGAAGACCGTCACCACCAACCTGTGCCTCAACCATCTCGCCCGTTATCGCTCGCGCTGGCGGTTCTTCAGCGAGCTCGGAAGAACCGACGAAGACGAAGGCGGGAATCAGCAGGCAGTCGAGGCCCTGATGACCCGGGCGAGCACCGCGACCGTCGCCAGCGTCGAATCCGATCTGGCATCGACAGCTGATTCCGAGCGGCTGGAAGACGCGCTGCGCGGCCTGCCGGAGCGGCAACGCGTGCCGATCGTGCTCTATCACTTCGAAGACAAGAGCTATGTGGAGATCGCGGCACTCCTCGGCGTGTCGCTGGCGAAAGTGAAGACGGACATCCACCGCGGGCGCGAGAAGCTCAGATCCGTTTTGCAGGCAGCACATGCATCCAGATGATTCGGAAGACGTCGTCGCTCGGGCACTGAAACAACTGCCCGCGCCCCACGCCCCGCGCACGCTCCTGCCGCGGGTCATGTCGGCGGTGGAGTCGCGGGCTGCCAGGTCTGCGCCGCGGCCGTGGCTCGACTGGCCGCTGGCCTGGCAGATCGCCTCGGTGACGATACTCATCGCGCTCGGTGTCGGAATCGCGCAACTCTGGCCGTACGCGCAGTCGGTTGTTCCGCAGGCCACTGCGGCGCGCGTCGGGGGGAATCTCACGGAAGTCAGCACGTTTATCGCCGAGGCCGTGAGCACGGCCTCGACCGCTGTAAACGTGATGCGGATCGTGTGGCACGCGCTCCTGCAACCGCTGGTCGTCTACGTGCTGTTGATCGTTCTCGTAATGTGTGCCGCCTGCGCCACGTTCGGCGCAGCGCTGGGCCGAGTCGTTCTCGGAGGAGTCCCGCAGACATGAAGTGCATTCAAGTCTCGATCGCCGTGCTCGCCGCAACTGTCGTGTTCGGGCCCGGGTCTGCGAGCGTACGCGCGCAAGGCGCCGGGGAACCCGGGCTGCGGGCAAGCGTTGCCCTGACCAACATCGTAAGAGTGTCTCAGGACCTGTCCGTTCCGATGGGACAGCCGGAGGAAGACTTCCGCGGCTGGGGCCGGGATGTGCTGCGCATCGGCCAGGACTACGCGCTCAAGCAGGGCGAGAGCGTACACGACGTGGTCGTCATCTTCAGCCCCGCGAGCATTGACGGCTACGTGCGCGGCGACGTCACGGTTGTCTTCGGCACCGTGCAGATCGGACCGACCGCCGTCATCGGCGGATCGCTCATCGTGATCGGCGGAAATGTGACCGTGCAGCCGGGTGCCGCCGTGCAGAGGGATCTGGTCGTGCTCGGAGGCGGACTCGAGGCGCCGACGAGCTTCACGCCGGGCGGCCAGCACGTGGCTGTCGGCGCAACCGCCCTCGCCGACCAACTGCGGAGTGTCCTTCCGTGGATCACCGAAGGACTGCTGCTCGGCCGGCCGATCGTTCCGCGGCTGTCGTGGGTCTGGGGAATCGTTTTCTTTGTCTTCCTGGCATCGCTGGTGCTGATGCTGCTCTTCCTCGACACCGTGCGCATGTGCGCGGACGCGATCGCCGCGCGGCCGTTCACAACCTTCCTGACCGGTTTGCTCGTCCTGCTTCTCACCGGTCCGGTGTCGGTGATCCTGGCCGCGTCGGTCGTCGGCATCGCGGTCGTGCCGTTTGTCCTCTGCGCGGTCGTCGTGGCGTGGATCATCGGCAAGGTCGGCGTGTCCGTGCGCCTTGGCGACAGCATGACCGGTCAGACGCCGCCCGCGAGCCGACTTCAATCGGCCCGGTCGTTTGGCATCGGCTTCGCGGCCATCTGCCTGATTTACATGGTGCCTGTGCTGGGCTTTATCACGTGGGCGATCGTGGGCGTGACCGGCCTCGGCGCGGCCGCGCTCGCCTTTGCGTCCGCGTACCGCCGGGAGAACCCGGCTCGGCCAAAACCCGTTGCGCCGCCGCCTCCCCCGCCGCCCCTGCCGAGAGAATACGACGCTGCTGATCTGATCGTGGCGCCGCCTGTCTTCGCCGGCGACGCGCCTCCGGCCGCATCGCTGCCGAAACCTACACCGATCGCCACGCCTTACGTCGCGTCCGGCCCGGCAACGAACCTGCTCGCGTTTCCAAAGGCCGGCTTCTTCGAACGCGCCGCGGCCTTCGCCCTCGACGGCGCGTTCATCCTCATCCTCTGCGGTATCTTTGGCCTCCTGGATCATGACGGTCCAGGGCCGTTCATTTTCGTGATGCTCGCGTATCACATCGGCTTCTGGGCGTGGAAGGGGACCACTTTCGGTGGCATCGTCTGCCAGCTCCGCGTCATCCGCCTCGATGGATCGCCGCTGCGCTTCGTCGACGCGCTCGTGCGCGGCATCGCGAGCCTCTTCTCCATCGCAGTCGCCGGGTTGGGCTGCCTGTGGATACTCAAGGACGAGGAGCGCCAGGCCTGGCACGACAAGATCGCGGGAACCTACGTCGTCACCGTGCCGAGGAACTGGCCACTCGCGTAGCTCTCAGCTTTCAGCTTCTCAGCTTTCAGCTTTCAGAGCCTGTGAATCAATCACTCGTGGCTTCCGCCTTTAATCTCGTCACTTTCGTGGCACACCCGCCAGGGTCGTGGAGCGCTCCTTAGCCATCTCTCGTTGGATCAGGGTCGCACTGTCTGGGGAAAAGGCCAGGAGACCCGCCGACGCCGCTCGAAAGTGACCGGCATCCCACGGCGCCCCCATCAAGCCGCCCTTCGCGTGTTTGCCGTCCGGCAGGAGCATGTGTCCGAGCTCGTGCGCGATGGCGACTGCCAGCACGTAGTCCAGGCGGGCGGAGAATGTAAGGGAGGTTCGCTCCACCCGCCGCCAGAAGACGTATCCACGGACCCCGCGCTTCCCCTGGGCGCCATGGGTGTAACCCAGCACCGATGGCTGAACCTTCTGGTCAGGCGGTTCCCACATCGTGATCGACACCACCCGGAGACGTGTCCCGGGCTGCGGCACGTCGGTGACCCAGACGAGATCGATGTCGATGAGGCTGAATAGCCTCGTCACTTCCCCTCTCGCCCGCTCGACGAGCTCAGTGGGCACGTTCGCGTCGTTCTGGAGCATGACCAACACCCCCGGCCGAGCCGGCTGGGCGGCGCTGCCCGCCGGCAGGCACGCCAGGGTGATAGTCGTCAAGAAAATCGAAGAAAGAGTAGAAAACTGACCTTTCACGTCGTCCCTCCCTGCGGCCCGAAGCCGCGTGTTGGGGAGGGAGGCGTAAAGCGTCGGAAGGAGCTGTCATGCCCCGGGAGGGGCGTAGAATGTGCGGGTTCAGCGCAAGGCCGGCCGCAAACGGTTGCTGCCGAAGGACGTCACGCCTGTACGAACTGGACCGCGAGGCTGCCCAAATAGAACGTCAATGCGTGCTGGAGGTGTCGTGGCCGACGTTGGAACCGAGAAGGCCCGCGGTCCGAGCGACGTGACCGCCCTGCTGATCGAATGGCGAGCGGGCGACAACGGCGCCGTCGAGAAACTGCTCCCGCTCGTGCACGGCGAGCTCAAGCGCATCGCCAGGCGGCATATGGCTGGCGAGCGTCCGGACCACGTCCTCCAGGCGACCGCCCTGGTCAACGAGGTCTACATCAAGCTGATTGATATCCGGCGCGTCCAGTGGCAGGATCGAGCCCACTTCTTCGCCATGGCCGCGCGCCTGATGCGCCGTGTGCTCGTCGACTTCGCGAGGGCGCGCAACAACCAGAAGCGCGGCGGCGCCCTCCATCGGGTCACGTTCGACCAAAATCTCCCCGTCGCAAGCGACAGCCCCGACGATCTCATCGCCATTGACGATGCCCTTCGGGCGCTGGCGGTGCAGTACGAGCGGAAGGCGCAGGTCGTCGAACTGAGGTTTTTCGGCGGGTTGAGCGTCGAAGAAACGGCCGAAGTCCTGAAGATTTCCCAGGAAACCGTGATGCGGGACTGGAAGTTCGCGAAGAACTGGCTGATGCGCGAGCTGTCGCGAAATAAGACCGACGGGCCGGGCATCTGACAGCCGCGCAGGGATTCCTGCGCCTCTATCTCGGGGGTCAGACCGGGGTCAGACCGGGGTCAGACTCCTGGCAGGAGGGAGAACCATGAACCCCGGGCCGCCGCGCGACCGGATCTCGGACCTGTATCATCGGGCGCTGGACTGCTAAGCCAGCATGAGAGAGATGTACGGCCTGGGGCTCCGGCGGGAACGCCACGCGCCGTCAATGCGGTCCCATTGACACGTCCACAGACGATGCCATCTGGCGAGGCAGAAGCCGGAGCGGTGGTCACCGCTTCAACCCGAGCACCTGGATCCTCCCGTACTGCCGGAAATGATGGTCGAACGTGAACGCTCGCGTGACATGGCGGGCATCGAGCACGGCAAACGAGATCGCGTCGCACAACGTCCAATCCTTGTCTGTGTGTAGAGCCAGGATCTCTCTCGCGCGTTGCTCTTCCAACGGGAGAGCCCGAACGACGGGCAATCCGCCCGTCAGCAGCCATTGGCGCGCGATCGCTCTGCCAAGTTTGCGTACGAGGAGCGCGTGCGCTTCGACTTCGATGTAGTTGGTGACAAAGCTTGGCCGCCGGTCCGACGCGATGCCGCGCGCCACGGTCACCGCGCGCGCATGATCAGCGTCGTCGGCATCGAGCAGCGCCAGGATGGCGCTCGAATCCCAGAGAACGCCGTGAGTCACCGATCGAGAATGCCGTGCTTGTCACGGGCGCCTGGCGCCCTGCCGCCACCACGACCAGCGCCGACGAGACGGAACAACGGATGGTCGTGCGTGAAGGGCGAGATTTCGGCCGCGGAACTGCGGCGCGCGCGGGTGTGAACAGCACTGGAGGGCACGAGCCGCCGACCTCCCCGGCGAACGCTCGGGAGGGCGCCGCGTCGAATCAGGCGCCAGACGGTCGAACGGGACACCCCGAGCGCGAGACCCGCTTCGTCGACAGTCACCATCTCAACTGCCATGTCCCCTATCGTATCACAACCGTCTCACTGTTCCAGTCGTGTCACGTCGCAGGAGCTTGCCGGCCCGGGGGCCAGACCTGCGGTCTCCCTCATCAGGGCACGGGCGATCACCGTCACCTGGCCACTCGGCTCACCCGCACTCGCACCGGGAGACAATCGACGGCCGACGTCGCCATCACGGCAAGCCGAGGTCCAAGGAATTCGCGCGGCTGCTGCCCAGGCTGGGCCCGACCGGCGGATCGGGGCGTCGACCTGACAACGTGTCGGCCGTCGCTCCCTCAGACGCCCCTGACCGGCAGCCGGGACTGTCTGCCGGCAAGGCGATCAACGCGGCATCGGCGGTCAGAAGAGTCAGATCTTCGGCCAGTGCTACGCCAGGCAGCAGGCGGCCGAAGGGATCGGGGTCGAAGTGGCCACGTCTGTCATCGTAAGGACGTGTTCATCGCGCACGGACACAATGACCCTCCCCGACGATTGCATTTCGTCGCGGAACCGCCGCCGCGGAGAGTCTGGCAGCTTGCCGAGACGGTGCTTGAGCGCAACGTCCCAGATGCTCGCGACCGACAGCGCGCAGGGGGCCGCCATCAGCTCGCGAGAGGCCCGGGGCCGCCGCGGACTGGCGGTCAGCCACCAAAGCGCGACTTGCGTGTCGAGCAGCAGCATCACGAACGACCTTTGAGGCTTCGCGCCACCTCTGCGTCGACTTCCGGATTGAAGGCGTCGTCAACTGCAGCAGCAAACTTCTTCAGCTTGCCCCACCCACGCAGACGACGCGTGCCGGCGACGGGCACCAACCTGACCAATGGCTCCCCGTTGCTCGCAATGACCACTTCCTCGCCCTCGAGCGCTTCCTTGACCAGGCGGGAGAGCCGGCTCTTGGCCTCGAGCATGTTCACCTTCACCGAGCACCTCTGCGCGAGTCTAACGCCACTTAGCTGAGCCTGGTCAAGCTGAGCCCACCCGGCTTGTCGGCGCCGCACGCGCACGGGAACTCGGTCCGGACCGAGTCGCCGCCGTGACCGTCCTGGCCTCATCCCGCCTTCGGGGCTATCATCCTCTTCACCAACAGGTCGCCCCACCCAGGAGGAGCGTTGGCATCCGACCCCCGCGATCGGCTCACGAACCTCTATCACGCGGCGCTGACGCGCGCGCCGGAGGAGCGCGATACGTCCTTGCAGGAGGGTGCGACGGGGATTCCGCGCTGCGACAGGAGGTCGACTCCCTGCTCCGCTACGACTCCGCATCGGCGCGATTTCTTGAGGCACCGGCGGCGTTCGTCGCCAGCGACAGCGCGGACCATTCGGATCAGAGTCAGATGATCGCTCGTCAACTCGGCCCCTACACGCTCGACGCGCCGCTCGGCGCCGGCGGCATCGGCGAGGTCTGTTCGCGCGACAGCAAGCTGGGGCGTGACGTCGCGGTCAAGATCCTGTCGCACTTCACCGCTGATCCCAAACGCCGCGCCCGCTTCGCGCGCGAAGCGCGCCTGCTCGCCACGCTCAGCAATCCGCACATCGGCGCAATCCACGTATTGGAGGACGCCGATGGCGTGACCGCGCTAGTGCTGGAGCCGCGCACTGCTCTCCAGATGAGACGGCATGTCGTCAGAATCACGCGACCGCGTCTCACACATCTATCACGCGGCGCTGGAGCGCGCGCCTGAGGCGCGCGGCGCCTTCCTGCAGCAAGCGTGCGACGGAGATGAAGTCTCGCACCTGTCTCGGGCCGCCGACGAACACCATCTTCTTCGCCAGCGCCGCGGCCACGGGTGTGTCGAGGTAGCGGGCAACAGTCACGCAGTGGATTATGGTCCACTTTACTCATGCGTAAAGTGGACCATGCGCCCGTACGCTCAGGTCGCGGCCATGGCGCTTCCTGCGGCTGACTTCCTACCACGTCTCGCGGCGCACGCCGGGTACGGCGTCGAAGTGCTCGTCGCGGCTCAGGACCGGCAGGCGATGTTGGAGCGCGAGGGCGGCGATCCATGCGTCGTTGGCCGGAATCGGACGACCGAGTTTCTTCAGCGACGCGCGCACACGTGCGTAGGTCACCGTGGTGGGTTCCGTGACGGCCAGGATCTCGAATTCCGGCAGATGGTCCTCCAGCCACTGCTCGTACGTGCCGCGGTGCCTGGATCCACTGATGCCGTACCGGAACTCTCCCAGCACGACGACCGGGACGGCGACATGCGCTTCGACCGACAACCGTACGCCCACAGCCGGCTCGCCGTCGATAAACGCGGAGAGCGCGTTGGTGTCGAGAATCACCGGCGGTCTTCCGGCTCGACGACCTCGAACTCCCGATCGATGACCCGCTGAATCCTGCCGGTCTCGCGGCGAAGGCGCCGGAGCTGCCCGAACCCCTTCATCCAGCGGGGCGCATCTCCGTCGAGCCGCATCTTCTCGCTCGACAGCTTCTCCTGCAGGGCCTCCGTCACGAATGCTCTGAGGGCCTGCCCCCGTTCAGCGGCTTTTGCCTTGGCTCGCCGGAACAGCCGATCAGGAATCTCAATGGTGGTCTTCACGGAGCCATATTCCCATATTTACGGTTGTATTCGCAACCAACCAGACCCATCCTGCTCCGAGCGGACACGGCAGCACGGCATCTGGAGTGTCAACGCAGTGACACGGCGATCGACCCTCAAGAACCTGTCAAGTCATTTCTTCTGCTTCGGCCACTGCGGGTTCCAGAATCCTGAGGTCGTCGACATAGCCGCTGGCTTCGTCCATGTTCGATGACTCGGTCCGGACCGAGTTCCTCGCGGCATCCTGCAATCAGCCAGGTCGCGGGTCGGCGCGCACACACAGCACGACCACCAGCAGGGTCACCGCCGCACGCCGTCCGGGTGCCCGGACGAGGTCACCTCGTCCCAACTCCCAATCTCTGTCCACCGGTAATACCTGCGGTGCGCGAGCGCGATCATCTCCCGATCTTCTCCGCTGTCGCCGTAGGCATAGACCACCGGGTAGCGCGCCAGATCGTAGCGCGCCCGAATCCGGCGCGCCTTCTCCGCTCCGGCGCAATCGCCGTCTACGTAGCGTCCGGTGAGCCGGCCGCCACGCTCTTCGAGCGTCGTGCAGATGCACTCGAGCCGTCGTTCCGCACACCACGGGATGAGATACGCGTCGAGCGACGCGGAGACGACCACGATCTGGTCGCCGTGCGCGCGGTGCCATTCGAGACGCTCGAGCGCGCGCGACTGAAGCGTTCCAGGCAGGACCGTCGACGCGTAGTGATGACCGTGCTGGCGGACCTGATCGGCCGGCTCGCCGCGGAACCCCACGCGCGCGGCCGCCTGACGGCCACGGCTCGCTGAGATCATCCCGAGTCGATAGCCGAGGATCACTGGAGTCAGCACGACCGCGCCCGCCCGCATGCGCGCAGGACGGACGGCCATCCGCATGAACGGCGTCCACGTGTCGCTCGAAGTGATCGTCCCGTCGAAGTCGAAGAGGGCGAGGTTCATGCGGAAGATGACGCCGGTAGCCTGGAGTCAATCGTGATCCACCGACGTTGGAGCCGGGCTATCGTGAGCGAGCTGATGACAGCCTCACGTGCGCGGCTTGCGACTCGCCCGAGTGGGCGCACGCGGCAGGAGCTCAAATCCCATCTGCCGGAAATGCGTGTCGGTCGTGAGCGCCTGCGTCAACCTCAGCTCGCGCATGACGACAAAGCTCGCGCAGTCGGTGAAGGAGAAGTCCTTGTCGCGATACTGGAAGAACAGGAGACGAGCCTTCTCGAACCGGTCGCTGTCGATACGCTCCCATCGGAGCCGCGGGCTTCGATCGACCTGCTGCCACCACTGCTCCGCGGCGGCCAGCCCGAGTCTCATGCGGATGAACGTCAGCGTTTCGTCGACGACGACATCCGTCGCGACGAGCGTTTGACCCGCCTCGAGCGCGGCGTCACGGGCCGCGCTCGAGCGCGAGTGGTGAGGGTCCGCCCCGTCGGCGCAGGAGACCCAGCCCGCTGTGTCGACGTATCGGGCCTTCATGCACCGTACAGCAGCGAATCATGGTCAGCAGCGCGCCGGCGGTCGCGGGAATGCCCAACAGGTCCGGCTCGATATAGAGGATCGTCCGTCAAGCTGACCGTTCCTCGAGCTTCGTCGTCCATCGGCACGATCTGAAAGGCAGGTCGGCTCCGGTAGATAACCGTGAAACGTGTGCCTTTGCGCACCCGTTCGACCACCTGTGGCAACGAGGCCCGAAGACGCTTGGCATTGATCGACACATTCATGCGGGTTTCCTCAAAGGTTAACTCTAGTTAACCATCGTCTGGAGGGATCGGTCAGGGGATTGGCGCCCTCGAATCCAGACGCCCGCACGATTCGTTCGGCCCTGATCTCGGTCAGCTCTCGATCTTCTCCGCCGCGTTGTTCCACTTCACCAGGTGCCCCGCGCGCAGGGCGGCGTTGGCGAGGTGCGACGTCCGCGCCGCCTGATGCGCGACGCGGATGTGGGCGTTCGGCGTCTTGCGGCTGCGGATGCAGTCGAGCCAGTTCTGCATGTGCGTCAGCGTGCCGTCGCCGCTCGACCGGACGAAGATCTCCGGCTCCGGTGTAAGCGTCCCCGGCACATTGGCGGCATCGTCCCGGTAGAAGGCGAGCCGCGCCCGGTCGATCTTGAGCGTGCCGCGGTCGCCGCGGAACTCGAGCCCGCCGTCGTCGACCTTGCTGACGTAGGTGCCGAGGTAGGACGCCATGAAGTTCTTCGGGAACTCGAGCGTCGCCGTGACGGTGTCCGGTGCCTCCCACAGCTTGATGTTGTAGTTGTGGCCGGTGGCCGCCGCCGACAGCGGCGCGTCGACGTCCATGTACCAGTGGACGACGTCGATCCAGTGCGTCATGAGGTCGGTCAGACAGCCGCCGCCGAAATCCCAGAAGTGCCGCCACTGATAGAAGCGCTCCGGCCGGAACGGCTGGTCGGCCGCCGGGCCGAGCCAACGCTTCCAATCGAGCTTGTCCATCGCAACCGGCGCGTAGTTGCCGGCCGTGGCGTGCTGATACCAGTACGTCTGGACGAACGTAATCTGGCCCAGCCGGCCCGAGTCGATGATCTCTTTCCCGAGCACCCAGTGATCCCAGCTGCGCTGCTGGGTGCCGGTCTGCACGATCTGCTTCGACGCCTCGATGACCTTGACCATCTCCGCGCCTTCGGCGATCGTGTGCGAGACCGGCTTCTCGACGTAGACGTCCTTGCCGGCCGCCACGGCGTCGAGCGTGATGGTCTTGTGCCAGTGATCGGGCGTGCCGATCACCACCGCGTCGATCTCGCGATCGTCGAGGATGCGGCGGTAGTCGGCGACCTTCACCGCGGTGGGCCCGGCGATCTCGGCGGCCTGGAGCATGCGCGGCTCATAGACGTCGCAGATCGCCACCATCTCGTTGCCGGGCAGCCGCTTCAGATGGTTCATCAGGCCGCGGGCGCGGCCGCCCGTGCCGATCACGCCGATGCGGATCCGGTTGTTCGCGCCCTGGGCGCTCGCCGTCGCCATGCGGGTCCCGAGCGCGAGCCCGGAGGCAGCGGCAAAGAACGTGCGGCGGTTGCAGATCATGTGAGCCTCCCCTGTCCGGGCGCATCGTAACACTCCGGCGGGAACAATGGCTGGCCTACACGTCACCGGAGACCTCTGAACCCTCTGAACCCTTTGAACCTCTTGAACCCCCGGATGAACCCCGGAACCTGTAGCCCCAACCAGCGCCCCGGCTGTATCATCTCCTCACACCATCCCCGCTCGGCCAACCCCAGGAGGACCGTATGTCGCGTCTTGGGCGAACCCTCGGTTCCATCGTCACCGTCCTGACCCTCCCTGCACTCGCGGCCGCCCAACTGCCCCCCGCTCCCCCGACCCTCGCGCGGGGCACCGGCACCATCGTCGGACAGGTGCTGGATGCGGCCACGGGCCGCGGCGTCAGCAGCGCCGTCGTCACGCTCGCCGGCGCGCGCCGCGTGATGACGACGACCGATGGGCGATTCGCCTTTCCCAACCTTCCGGAAGGGTCCCACAGCCTCATGGCCGCCAAGTCGGGATACATCGACGGCGCGCACGGGATGCGTCGCCCTGGCGGGCCGACACTGCCGGTCGTGCTCGCGGACGGCGAGCGGCGAGGCAACCTCGTGATCTGGCTGTGGAGGCATGGGGCGATCACGGGCACGATCGTCGACGAAGCGGGAGAACCGCTCACCGGCATTCAGGTCACGGCGCTGCGGCGCTCGATCGTCGGCGGGCGCCGGCGCTTCGTGCAAGCTGGAATCGGGACGACGGACGACCGCGGCATGTATCGCATCGCGCGTCTGGCGCCGGGTGACTACGCGGTTGCGATGACGACCAGCCAGGTGTCAGTTCCCTCATCCGTCGCAAGACAGTACGAAGAGAGCATGATGGCGGGAGGCGATCTCAACCGCAATACTCTCTTCCAGGCCATGATGCAGGTGGGGGCGATGCCCTCAATGATGGGCAGTACCGAGTCTCGGCAAGTCGGTGACGAGGTGCAGTCGCTGGGGCGAGGCGCACCGACTCCACCGCCCGCCGATGGCCCGCGGCTCTTCGCGTATCCGAGCCTCTTCTATCCGGCGGCGCCGTCGGCGGCCTCGGCGGCGATGGTGTCGCTCGCGTCAGGCCAGGAACGAACGGGGATCGATCTTCAAGTCAGACCTGTTCCGATGGTGAAGTTGTCCGGCACCGTGACGGGCCTCTCAGGATCGGCCGCCAACCTGCCCGTCCGTATGATTCCGCAGGGATCGGATGATCTCGGACGCACGGCGGACGTCGGCGGCACCGTTACGAATGCGAGCGGAGGGTTCACCTTCCTCGGGGTGCCATCGGGCAATTACATCATCAAGATCGTCCAGATTCCGCGGTCGGCCGCGCCGAGCGCGGCGCCGATGACGATCTCGGTCGGCTCGGGCGTGATGGTCTCCAGTTCGTTCACGCCCAACCCCGAGATTCCTCCCATCCCGGCAGAACCGACGATGTGGGCGAGCGTGCCGGTTGCGGTTGGCGACGCCGACGTGACGGGCGTCAACATCGCGCTCAGTGCGGGTCTGCGCGTCTCGGGTCGGGTTGAATTCGACGGTGCCGCAGAGAAGCCGACACCGGAGCAGCTCTCGCGCATCCCGGTGATCCTCGAGCCGGTCGACGGGCAGATGGACCGCAGCGTCACCCCGCCGGGCCGCATCGACGCCAAGGGTCAATTCACGTCCTACGGGTTGCCGGCTGGCCGCTACTACGTCCGCTCCAACGCGCCGACGGGCTGGACACTCAAGGGGGCGTTTCTCGGCGAGCGCGACCTCTCGGACGTTCCGCTCGATCTCGAGTCGACAGACGTCGCGGACGTCGTCCTCACGTTCACGGATCGGCCGGCCTCGCTCTCGGGCACCGTCCAGATGACCGAGCGTGCGGCGCGCGACGGCGTCGCGGTGATCGTGTTCCCCGCCGACTCGAAGGCCTGGATCGAAACCGGCGTCAACCCGAGACGAATGCGCAAGGTCGCCACCACCGACACGGGCGCTTACAACGTGACGCCGCTGCCGGCCGGCGCCTACTACGTCGCCGCCGTCTCGGAGACGTTCGCGGGCGACTGGCAGGATCCGGCGTTTCTCGAGCAGTTGGCCGCGACCGCGGCGCACGTCCAGATAGACAACGGCGAAAAGGCCACGATGAGCCTGCGCCTCCAGGAGATCCGCTGATGACCGCCATCCGCATCACCGCGTGCGGCCTGCTTCTCGCAGTCGGTGTGGCGATCGCTCCCGAGGTCCAGGCGCAGACGCCTGTGCGAGACGCGGCGAAGCCAGTCCCGATCGGCACCGCGACGCTCAGCGGCCGCATCGTCAGCGACGACGCGGACGCGCGTCCGCTGCGGCGCGTGCGCGTGGGCATCACGACGACGGACCGTCAAGCCGGCCGCACGACGGTGACCGACGACGAAGGCCGGTTCGGATTCCAAGCCCTGCCGGCCGGACGCTACATGCTGTCGGCGAGCAAGCAGGGCTATGTGACGACGGCCTATGGAGCCAAGCGCCCAAATCGTCCCGGCACCGCGCTCGTGCTTGCCGATGGTCAACACTTGACGAACCTGAACGTGCGGATGACGCGCGGCGGCGTGATCTCCGGAATCCTCGTCGATCAGAATGGCGAGCCTTTTTCGGGCGCGCAAGTCAGCGCCATGCAGAATCGTTTTGTCGGAACGGGTCAGCGGACGCTCGTGCCGGTGGGCAGTGGGCAGACCGACGATCGGGGGCAATACCGCATCTGGGGCCTGGCAGCCGGCGACTATGTGATTTCGGCGAACGCGGGCTTCGCGTCGCAGATGCGGGACAGCGAGATCGCACGCCTGACCGACGCCGACATCAAGCGGGCGATGTCCGAAGTCGCGAGCGGGGCGGCGCGGCCGGGCAGTCCGTCGAGCACGGCCGCCGATCCAGGACCGCGGCCGCGGACCGTCGGCTACGCCTCCGTGTTCTATCCGGGGACGCCGGTGGCCGCCCAGGCGGTCGCCATCAAGCTCGGCGTCGCGGAGGAGCGAACCGGCGTCGACTTTCCCCTGTCGCTCGTACCGACGGCCAAGGTTGAAGGCAGCGTCGTGGTTCCGGAGGGCATGAACCCGCAGTCGATCATGCTCCAGATAATCGGGAGCAATCCGCAGGGCCTGATGCTCGATCTGTTCAGGCGCTCGACGCCGACCGCCGAGGGGACCTTCACCTTCGCGGGCGTGGCCCCCGGTCCGTACGCCATCGTCGCGCAGGCCGTGCCGCCCGCTCCTCCCGGCGGGCGCTCGACGGCCCCGAGCCCCGTTTCACGACAACCGTCGCACTGGGCGCGGGCCGACATCACGATCGACGGCCAGGACATCTCGGGCGTGTCCCTCACGCTTCAGCCGGGAATGGTCGTCGCCGGCCGAATCCAGCTCGAAGGGACGAGCGCGCAGCCGCCGGATCTGTCGCGGATACGGATCAACCTGCTCCCCGTGCAGGCCTCGGGAGAGGTCAGCTTCGGCCAGCTGCAGATTCAGCCCGACGCGACCGGCTCGTTCTCGATCGCCGGCGTGACGCCCGGCCGTTATCGCCTGATGGCCAGCATCCCTTCACCGCGGCCCGACAGCGCGTGGCAGTTGAAGTCGTCGGTGATGTTCGGCCGGGACACGCTCGACAGTCCCGTCGATCTGCGCGAGGGGACCGACAGCGCGGTCATCACGTTCACCGATCGCACCACCGAGCTGGCCGGCACGATACAGGACGCGGGCGGACAGCCTGCGCCGGAGTATCACGTCGTCGTGTTCGCGCGCGACAAGGCATTCTGGACGGCGCAGTCGAGGAGGATTCGAACGGTACGGCCGGCGGCCGACGGCAAGTACGTGATGCCGAACCTGCCGCCCGGCGAGTACCTGATGACCGCCGTGACCGACATGGAGCCAGGCGAGTGGTTCGACCCGGCGTTTCTGGAGATGCTGTCGCGATCCGCGATCGCACTGACGATCGGGGACGGTGAGAAGAAGACCCAGGATCTGCGCCTCGCGGCGCAACTGCCCTGACCCGCCGGTGGCGCACTGCCATCCCGAGAGCTCGTTGCTGAGGCAGAGAGCCGACGAAGAGAACGGGTTCAACCGAAGGAACGGAGCGGAACGAAGACGAACGGAGATTTAGGGGCAGCGCGCAGCAACCGAGACTGCTGGCACCGCGCGCAGCGCGGTGGGGTCGAGTCGAGGGACCGGGATCGCAAGCACCGTTCGCAGTTCAGCCGGTGCTTGCGATCCCGGTCCCTCGACTCGACCCCGACGCCGGCCCGCGGGCCGGCGTGCCAGCAGTCCGCAGCGTGACGGCCTCCGTGCGTCTCCGTTCGCTCCGTTCCTCCGTGTTGAATCCGTTGACTCCGTATCCTCCGTCAACAGGAGCGTCAGTTCCCTCTCAACACGACCAACGGATCGACGGATGACGCGCGGCGGGCGGGCAGCAGGCAGGCCACGAGCGCCACAATCGCGAGCACAACCGCAACACCGACGAACGTCGGAACATCCGTGGGTTCTGTGTTGAACAGCAGCGCGCGGACGGTACTCGACAGCGCGACGGCAGCAACGCCGCCGAGCGCGAGGCCGAGCGCGACGAGGCGGAGGCCCTGCCCAAGGACAAGCTGCAGCACCGACGCCGCGCGAGGCGCCGAGCGCCATGCGGACGCCGAACTCCTGCGAGCGCTGATTGACGGAAAACGCGATCACGCCGGCAAGACCGGCGGCGGTGATGAGGAGCGCGATGCCGGCAAAGACACCGATGAGCGTGGCCGTGAGGCGCGGGGCCGACAGCGACGCCGAGCGCACCTCGTTCAGCGTGCGGAACTGATCGACCGGCTGATGCTGATCGATCTGCGTGCACGGCCTGGCGCATCTCCTGGACGAGCGCCGCCGGATCGCCGGACGTCCGCGCCAAGAACATGACGGTCAGCAGCGGCGCCTGCGCGAGCGGACGATAGAACGTCTGCGACGGCTGCGAGGCGAGCGTGCTGCGGACGTCGCCGACGATGCCGACGATGCGAAGCCAGGATCGCCCGTTGTCGGTCGAGATCCGCGCGCCCACAGCGTCGGCCTGCGGGAAGAACTGCCGGGCCATCGAGTCGCTGATGACCGCGACGCGTTCGCGGTCGGCGATGTCCCGCTCATCGAACAACCGTCCCCGCAGCAGCGGAATGCCGACGGTCTGGAAATACCCCGGAGACGCCGACTGCACCTCCGCCCGCGGCAGCCGCGCCGCCTCCACCTCGGGCTGCCCCTCGACGCGAACCCCCGCGAGAAAGCCACCATCGTCGTTCATCGGAAACGTCCCGGCGCCGCCTGCCGATCGGACGCCTGGCAGGCTCTTCAGCCGCTCGGCCAGCTCCGTCAGGAACTGCGCGCGGAGCGCCGGCGTCGTGTACTTGGTGAAGTTCAGCGCCACGCGCATGCTGAGCACGCTGTCGGTGCGGATGCCGGGATCCACCGACTGCAGGCGCATCACGCTTCGGAGCATCAGGCCGGCGCCGATGAGGAGCACGAACGACACCGCGACCTGCGCCACGATGAGCGCGCTCCGCAGCGATCCGCGGCCGGCCGACACCGTTCGTCCACCTTCCTGAATTGCCGACGAGAGGCTGATGCGGCCAGGCAGCGCGGGAATGGCGCCGACCAGGACGCCTGTCGCCGTCGCGATGCCGAGGGTGAAGAGCAGGACCGTCCCGTTGAGCGAGATCTCCTGCGCGCGCGTGGTGAACTGCCCGGCGAGCGTGACGAGCAGTTCCATCGTGACCGACGCGAGGAGGAGACCGACGATGGCGCCGCCGAGCGCGAGCAGCGTGCTTTCGGTCAGGAGCTGCCGGACCAGACGCCATTTGCCGGCGCCAAGCGACATCCGGATCGCCATTTCCCGCTCGCGCTTCAGCAATCGTGCGAGCAGCAGGTTCGCGACGCTGGCGCACACGATGAGCAGCAGGAACCCGGCGGCGCCGAGCAGAATCCAGAGCGTGGGCCGAAACGTGCGCGTCAGCTCATCGCGAAGGGACACCGCCGTGGCGGTGAATCCCGCGCTCGCGGGGTAATTCTCAGGGTAGGCCAGCTGCAGATTCGAGGCCACCACAGCCAAATCGCTCAACGCCGCCGCGGGCGTCGCGCCCGCCCGCAACCGCCCGAACGCCTGCACCATGCGCGCGTTGCGGTTCGTGCGGACGCCCTCCGACGATCGGAAGGGACACGCCGACACCGGCATGTAGACATCGTTCTCGTCGGGAAACTGCGGAATCGGCGGCAGGACACCGATCACGGTGTGCGGACGGTCGTTCATCTCGAAGACCTGTCCGACGACTCCGGGATCGCCGCCGAAGCGGCTCTTCCAGTAGGCGTTGCTGAGAACCAGCACCGCGTCGGCCCCGTGCTGATCGTCACCCGAGCGGAACGTCCGCCCCGCGACCGGCTTGACGCCGAAGAGATCGAAGTAGTTCCACGAGACCACTCCTGTCGCGACACGCTCTGGCTCGCCGCGGCCGAGGAGGACGAACCACATGTTGTGGTACTCGACGATCGACTCGAGCGTCTTGGATTGCTGGCGGTAGTCGTCCATCTCGGGTGGCGAGAAGCCCTGCGCCTGAATCCCGGCGAGCGGCCGCTGTTGGCGCAGGATCAGGATATCGTCGCCGTTCGGGTACGGGAGCGGGCGGATGAGCACGCCGTACACGACGCTGAAGATCGCGGAGTTGGCGCCGATGCCCAGGGCCATCGTCAGGATGACGGCGGCGGCGAAGCCACGATTCCTGGCCAGCCCCCTGAACGCCGCACGCACATCCTGCATCACGCTGTCCATCTGTGCCTCTCTGGCTCTAGGCTTTGGGCTTTAGGCTCTAGCAGGATCGTTCGAGAGCGTACTCGAAGGTTTTGCTTGAGCCAAAAGCCTAGAGCCTAGAGCCCGTGACTTGTCGACACCCGACACGAGACCACGAGGATACCGGCGCTCTTGTCGATTGTCAACAAGAGCGTCGCCACGCCCCCGGTCTCTTGTTGACAATCGACAAGTGACGTCCCACAATGACGCGTATGGCTCGTCAGAAGCAGGATCTCCTCCAAGGCACGCTCGACATGCTCATCCTCCAGACGCTCGCGCTCGAGCCCATGCACGGCTGGGGCATCTCGCAGCGCATCCAGCAAATCTCGCGCGATGTGCTGCGCGTCAATCAGGGCTCGCTCTACCCGGCCCTCCATCGGCTGGAGCAGCAAGGCTGGATCGATGCGGAATGGGATGCATCGGAGAACAATCGTCAGGCCAAGTACTACCGGCTCACCCGCAACGGCCGCCGTCAGCTGACCGAGGAGCGCGAGAACTGGGCGCGCATGACCGACGCCGTCACGCGGATTCTCCAGACACAGGAGCCATCATGATCTCCGTGGTTTCCGCCTTCAGGCGGAAGATCACAGGCGCAGCGCTGGTGAACTTCCGCCGGAAGCTGGTGAACTTCCGCCTCAGGGCGGAAGCCACAGGATGACCAGCATGTCCCACGTCATGTCTGACACATGCCTTCCTGGCTGAAACGCGTTCGTACGATCTTCCGCCGCGGCCCCATGGAGCGCGAGCTCGATGCGGAGCTGCAGTTCCACCTCGACATGCTCGCGGCCGAATACGTGCGCCAGGGCGTGACGCCGGACGCGGCGCGCCGCACCGCGCGACAGATCTTCGGCGGTGTCGAGGGAATCAAGGACGACGTGCGCGACGCCTGGCTCACGCGCCTGGTCGAAACCTTCAGCCAGGACGTTCGCTACGGCGTGCGCGGGCTCCGCAAGCAGGCCGGCTACGCGCTCGCCGTTGTCGTCACCATGGCGCTCGGGATCGGCGCCAATACCGCCATCTTCAGCGTCGTCAACGCCGTCGTGCTGCAGCCACTCCCCTACGCCCGGGGCGAGGATCTGCTCCTCCTGAGACAGACGCGCACCGGCGTCGACAACAACGGCTTTTCGCTCCTCGACATCGACGACATCAGGCGCCTCACCTCCTCGCTCGACGCCGTCGTCGAGTATCACAACATGTACTTCATCCTGCTCGGAGGCGACGAGCCCGAACGGGTGGCCGCCGGCGTCGTGTCGTGGGACTACTTCCAGACGCTCGGCGTCACGCCGCTCCTCGGACGCACGTTCCGATCGGCAGACGATGGGCACGACGCTCCCGCGACGCTCGTGCTGAGCCACGAGTACTGGCAGCGCGCGTTCGGCGGGAATCGTGACGTCATCGGGCGCGTGGTCGCGATGAACGATCGCCCGCACACCATCGTCGGCGTACTGCCCGACGTGCCGATGTACCCGCAACCGAACGACGTCTACATGCCGCGGTCGGCGTGTCCCTTCCGCATGAATCCCGGCGATCGCGAACGCCGTGGCGGCGGGATGGCCTCTGCCCTGGGACGGCGCCGGCCGGGCCAGTCGCTCGCCCAGACCGAGGCCGATCTCGGCGACGTCGCGCGCAGCCTGCAGAAGGACTTTCCGGAGTCCTACCGCGCGGACCGCGGCTACGGCCTGGCCGCAAGTCCGCTGCGGCGCGAATTCACGCGGCACTTCGAATCGACGCTGCTCATCCTGGTGAGCACGGCAGGCTTCGTCCTCCTCATCGTCTGCGCGAGCGTCGCCAACCTGGCCGTCGCGCGGACGATGCGGCGCGATCGCGAGCTCGCGCTGCGTACGGCGCTCGGGGCCAGCCAGGGGCGGCTGCTGCGACAGCTCGTCACCGAGAGCTTGATCCTCGCGGTCGCCGGGGGCGCGGGCGGGCTGCTGCTCGCGTTTGTCGGCATGGATCTGCTGGTGCAGTATGCGGAGCGATTCACCCCGCGGGCCACCGAGGTCCGCATCGACACCACGGTGCTGCTCTTCACGCTGGGGGTCTCGCTCTTGACCGGGATCACGGCCGCCGTCATCCCGGCAATCTCGCGCCGCCTTGGTCCGCGCCGGGCGGCTATCTCAGCCGGCCCGCGTACGCTGAACAACCGCGGCGATCTCCGGCGCGCGCTCATCGTGGCCGAAGTGGCCGCGTCGTTCATGCTGCTCATCGGCGCCGGCCTCATGGTGCGAAGCCTGCTGAAGCTGACGGGCGTCGACCCCGGGTTCAGCACCGATCACGTGCTGACCATGCAGATCGACATGAACTTCACCAAGTACCGCACGCTGCCGGAGCGCGCTGCCTACCTCGATCGTCTCCTCGTCAGACTGCAGCAGATGCCAGGCGTAACGGCTGTTGGAGCCGCGGGCACCATCCCGTTCCTGGAGCAGGCAGGAGCGTCTTTCGATTCGCTGCTGATCGCCGGACGTGACGCGACGTCGCAGGAGGCAGAGAACCTTGCGCAGGGGCCACGCGCCTCTTTCATGATCGCGAGCGAGGACTACTTTCGCGCGATGGACATTCCTCTGCTCGGAGGACGGTTCTTTGCGCCGGGCGACGACCTTGCGGCGCCCGGGGTGGCGCTGGTGAATCAGTCCTTTGCCGAACGGAACTGGCCGGAGGAAAGTTCCATTGGCCAGCGCATCTCGGCCAACGGCGGCAGGACGTGGCTCACCGTGGTCGGCGTCGTCGCCAACGTCCGCCAGCAACTGGCGCTCGAGCCGGTCGACGAGGTCTACGCGCCGATTCGTCAGGTCCCGTACGTCACGACGAACTGGGCGATCCGGTCGCAGACCGACACCGAGGCGCTGGCGCCGCTCGTCCGCGAGGCCGTGCGCGCCGTCGATCGCGACCAGCCCATCTACCGCCTGCGCTCGCTCGACGAAGTCCGCGCGGCATCGCTCGCACCACCTCGCCTCACGACCACGCTGCTCGGACTGTTTGCCGCGCTGGCGCTCGTCATCACCGCGGCCGGGATCGCCGGCGTCATCGCCTTCTCAGTCAGCCAGCGCACGCAGGAGTTTGGCGTGCGTGTCGCGCTCGGCGCCAGTCGAGTGGACGTCGTCTCGATGGTCGTGGGGGAAGGCGTGCGGCTGGCCGTGACCGGCCTGACGATTGGACTCATCGGCGCGGTGGTCCTGGGCGCACTGCTGTCGACGGTGCTCTTCGGCGTGGGACCGCTCGACGCCTTGACCTACTTCGCGGTGTCGTCGGTGCTGCTCGCGGTGGCAGCCCTCGCCTGCCTGCTGCCTGCGCTGCGCGCGGCCTCGATCGACCCGATGACGGCGCTGCGGGCTATCTGACGCTTCTCGCGGCGCGGCTCGCTTCTCGCGGCTCTCCGGAGTCAGATCTAGAATGCTCGGCTTTCACGGCCGCCTTCCGCCTGAAGGCGGAAGCACACGTGTGGTTCAGTCGGACGTAACTCTCAGCTAACTCTCACCTGACCGGCACGCGCAGGTCGTCGGCGCCGTCCACCGTCCCCCGCCGGTCGACACCGCAGACGCGGCGGACGTCGGATCGACGTCGGGACTCTTGTTGCCGACCGGACGGGCGAAGGCGATGATGGCGCCGGCCCGCGATCGAAGTCGGTCGGCTCGGGTCCGATCGACGGGTTCATGATCGAGGTCCGCGACTCGACGTGCTGGTAGCCGAGGGCGTGGCCGAGCTCGTGAATCCGCAGCAGCCGCCGCCGGTTGTCGTCCTTGTCGAAATTGCGATCGAGATACATGGCGCCGCCGACCGATGCTGCCGTCGGGCTGTTCCGACCACATGCCCGTAGCCGATGGTCTTGGCCAGGTCGCACCCCGTTGTAGCGGCCGACCACGATCTGCCCGGTGCGAGCGTGTTCACGCGCGCGCCGCCTGCCGGGCGCTCGATCTCGACCGACGCGAACGAGGTAAACGTATTTCCGGTCAGGAACGCCAGGCCCTCCATCAGGTGCGCCTTCAGCTGCTCCACTTCCGCATCGGTGAGCTGCTCGCCGGTGGCGGTATAGATCTGGTCCGAGGAGTTGCGGTAGTCCATCACCGAGGCCAGGATGACGAGCGCCGGCCGCGAGGTCCAGCGCTGCAGCTGCGCGTTCGAGGTCCGGAACATCTCGTCGAACGCCCGGAGGTCGAAGCTCGACGGAATCATCGAGACGCGCGCGCGGGAACCGTTGGCGGTCATGCGCGTCGCCCGCTCCACGACCGATGGTCCGTCGACGACCGCGGGATAGGTCGAGATGCTGCCCATGTCGACCTGAAAGAAGCCAGCTGCCGTCGGTCGTGACCGGGAAGCGTCCGCCAATCCGGACCGAGAGGTTTGGCGCCGGCGCTCCGTCGAGGGCGTTGACCGTCTGCCCCTGAAGAACGCTCGAGGTGGAACCCGACGGTGAAGGCTCGGTCGGTGAGCCGCTCGCCGCCACCGCACCTGACGAGCGGCACGAGCAGGGCGAGCATCGGGCAAGAGCGTTCGAGCGCATGCGGCGCGACTGCAAGTCGCATGCAGCTCGCAACGCGCTGCCAGCGAAGGGGTTAGCCCGATCCAGAATTACCAGTTTGCCGCGCCGCATTACGATTCTGACGAGCGGAGCACGATCGCGAGGCCGCGGAGTGACGCGGAAGGTTTACGATAGCGTGTGCGTCCCACGCGGCTCGTCGCGATCCTCGGTCTGACTCGCCCTGGCCATCGCGACCGCCTCGGCCACGCCTCAGCAGATTCAGCGCAGCGACCGTGTGCTCCGGTCGGGCGTCGACGTGGTGGCCGTCACCGCGACGGTCCTCGACGCCGAGGGCCGCCTCGCGCTCGGCCTTCCGCGCGAGGCCTTCGAAATCTTCGAGGACGGCGAGCCGCAGACGATCACCCAGTTCACGAACGAGCGCGTGCCGGTCGGCCTCGGCGTGCTGCTCGACATGAGCGACAGCATGTTCGGCCAGCGCATCGTCGACGCGCGGGCCGCGGTCGAGCGATTTCTCTTCGAGCTCCTGCGACGCCGACGACGAGTTCTTCGTGCTCGCGTTCAACCACTATCCGCACATCCTGACGCGCTGGACGAGCACGCCCGAGACGTCCGGGCGGCGCTCGCGGACGTGAAGCCGTCGGGCGGGACCGCCATCTACGACGCGGTGGTCGGGGCGCTGCCGATGATCGGCAGGCGGACCCGCGAGCGCGCGGCGCTCGTCGTGATTTCCGACGGCGCCGACACCGCGAGCGACCTCGACGGTCGCGCGAGGTGCGCACCGTCGCTCCTGCGCAGCGACGCGTTCGTCTACGCGATCGCGATCGACTCGCCGGAGCGGCAGGCGATCAACACCCGGGTCAACGCCGCGGCGCTCGGCGAGATCACCGGCCAGAGCGGCGGGCGGACCGAAGTCGTGCAGGACATGGACGGGCTGCGCGCCGCCACCGCGCGCATCGCCGAGGAGCTGAACAGCCAGTACGTGATGGCCTACGCGTCGCCCCGCGCGACCGACGGGAAGTATCACAGCATTCGCGTGCGCGTCACGCGGCCCGGCTACAAGGTGCGGGCACGGAACGGGTACGTGGGCGTGGCGAAGCCGCGGAGCGAGTGAGCCGTCACGGCATTCGCCGGCTCTGATTCCACGTGACCTCAGACGAGCGGTTCATCTCCGAACGATTTCCCCGCGCCTCGAAGTACCACCCCGACTGGATCATGGCCAGCGTCAGCGGCGGGGCCAATTCGCTGTGGCTGACCGAGTGGCTCGCGACCGCGCTGGACCTGCGGCCCGGCATGCGGGTGCTGGACCTCGGCTGCGGACGCGCGGCGTCGTCGATCTTTCTGCGCCGCGAGTTCGGCGTGCAGGTCTGGGCGACCGACCTGTGGTTCAGCGCCTCGGAGAACCTCCAGCGCATCCGCGATGCCGGCGTCGAGGACGGTGTCGTTCCCGATCCACGCCGATGCCCGGTCGCTGCCGTTCGCCGCCGACTTCTTCGACGCCATCGTGTCCATCGATTCCTTCTTCTACTACGGGACCGACGACCTGTACCTGAACTACCTCGCCCGGTTCGTGAAGCCGGGCGGTCCGATCGGCATCGCCGGCGCCGGGCTGATGCAGGAAATCGACGGTCCGGTTCCCGAGCATCTTCGCGACTGGTGGACCCAGGACGTGTGGTGCCTCCATTCGGCGGCGTGGTGGCGCCGGCACTGGGAACGAACCGGCATCCTGGACATCGAAGTGGCCGACACCATGCCCGATGGCTGGCAACGCTGGCTCGACTGGCACCGGGTCGTCGCCCCGGACAACGCCGCCGAAATCAAGGCGCTCGAGGCCGATCGCGGCCGCTACCTCGGCTACGTCCGCGTCGTCGGCCGTCGCCGGGGCGACGTTCAGCTGGGCGATCACATCGTGTCGGTGCCCTCGGAGTACGTGAAGGAAGCCGCTGCTCAGGGGTGAGGAGTAAGGATTGCACGCGGAATCTTCTTCGTCGGCCTGAGCCGGATCGGGGCGAGCCTTGCCACGAAAAAGCGCGGGACTGCTGCTCTTCCGGAAAGCGACCGGAAGCCCGGGAAGCATCGAGGTGCTCCTCGCGCACCCGGGCGGACCCTATTGGGCCAAAAAAGACGACGGGGCGTGGTCCATTCCGAAGGGCGAGATCGCGGACGATGAGGAGCCGCTGGCCGCAGCTCGGAGAGAGTTCGAGGAAGAAATGGGCCACCCGGCCGAGGGCGAGTTCCTGCGGCTCGAGCCTCTCAAGCAGCCAAGCGGCAAGCTTGTCCTCGCCTGGGCCGTCTGCTGCGACTTCGACCCATCCACGCTCGAGAGCAATATGTTCTCCATGGAATGCGCCGCCGAAATCCGGTCTGCAGGCGCAGTTTCCGGAAGTCGACAGGGCTCGGTGGTTTCCGATCGACGTCGCGAAGCAGAAGATCCTGAAAGGGCAGGCGCCGTTCATCGATCAGCTGCTCACCAAGGTCAAGGACACGTTACAGGACTCGCCTCCGGACGCGCGGCCGGCGAAAGCGCGCCACACGACCCGCCAGCGATCCCTCTTCGACGAGAACTCATGAGAGCTTGGACCGCATCTTGTGCGGTTGCCGCCCTCTTGATGGGCCCGGCAGTCACTGCCGCAGGACAGGCTTCGCCTCAGGACTCTCTTCTTTCTCAATGACGACGCCAAACTGATCGTGGTGCGGATCAGCCAGACCGGTTTCGAGCCACTGAAGCGCTATACCGTCGCCGAGAGTGCCACGTGGGCGCAGCCGTCCATCTGGGGCAATCGAGTGCTCATCAAGGACATCTCGTCGGTGGCGCTGTGGACGATCGACTGAACCATCATGCACCCATCGGAATCGAAAGCCGGTCGGGAACAGCGGTTCGTCTTCGACGAGGTCGCCGAGCTCTATGCCCGGGCCCGGCCGACGTATCCGCTCGAGCTGATTGAGGACATCGTGCGGGAGTCGGACCTGACCCCTGCCGCCAGGATTCTCGAGCTCGGATCGGGTCCCGGCAACGCCAGCGTGCTGTTCGCCGGCCGGGGGTATCGGCTGCTCTGCCTCGAACCTGGCCCGCGGCTCGCGGATGTAGTCAGAAGCCGTCTCGCATCAGACCCCGACGCTCAGGTCGTCGTGACGACATTCGAGGACTGGCCGGTCGAACCGGACGCCTTCCACCTGGTATTCGCCGCCCAGTCGTTTCACTGGCTCGACCCGGCCGTGCGTTTCCCGAAGGCAGCGCTCGCCTTGAAATCTGGCGGCACGCTTGCGGTCTTCGCCAATCAGCCGCTGCAGGGCACACGGCCGGTTGACGTCAGGATCCAGCAGGCCTACGCCGAGCACGCGCCGGAAATTCATTCGCGCTGGGCCGGCCACAACGCGCGCGATCACTTTCTCGAGCTCTTTGCCGCCGCGCCTGACTTCGGGACGGCGCAGTGTCGAGAGTACCCGTGGCGCGGGGACTACGCGACCGCCGAGTACCTCGATCTGCTGCGCACGCATTCGGACCATCGGCTGCTCGCCGCCGATCGACTCTCGAATCTGCTGAACTCGATCGGCGGCGCCATTGACGGCAATGGCGGCCGGCTGGTGGTCGACTACATCGCGGTCCTCTGCTGGGCGCGGCGCGCCTGACGACGTCGTCAGCGCGACAGCCGGTACAAGAGCAGCGCCGCCCGCTTGGTCTGCGACGGCAGCGTCGCCAGATCGGCGGTCTCGTTGACGGTGTGCCCACCGTCTCCCATCAGCCCGACTCCGTCGAGGATCATCGGCACATGACCGGCGATGAACGACACGTCCGCGGCGCCGGCGCGGTCGGGATCGACAGCCGTCACCGGACCCGCGCCGACGTCGCGGCTGGCCTGATCGTAGAGCGCCAGCAGCTTCCGGTTGCCATCGGTCGGTGCGAGCGGCGGGTAGCCCTCGTCGAACGTGATGGTCGCCTTCGTCTGCGCGAGCGAAGACGAGGCGACGATGGCTTCCATGCGCTTGCGCGCCTCGGCGAACTGCTCCCTGGAGAGCGCGCGCAGGTCGCCCGACACGATCGCGTGCTCGGGTATGACGTTGTCCTTGCCGAACGCGGATCCGCGCGCCTGCGTCAGGTCGAGATCGACCTTGGTGCCGCCGACGACGAGCGCGGGATTGAACGTCAGGTGCGGCTCCCCCGCCAGCGTCTCCGCTGAAAACGTTGAGGATACGAGCCGCCTCGAAGATCGCGCCGTAGCCGATGTCGGGGCGGAAGATCTGCGAGGAGTGGGCCGGTTTCCCTGTCACGGTCAGCTGCCAGGCCGTCGTTCCACGCCGTCCGATGACGGCCGTCCGCGGATCGCC
Source organism: uncultured Acidobacteriota bacterium (assembly GCA_963776315.1). Lineage (GTDB taxonomy): Bacteria > Acidobacteriota > Vicinamibacteria > Vicinamibacterales > 2-12-FULL-66-21 > DATBJJ01. Next base: position 270,331 of record CAVZMJ010000007.1, on the reverse strand, counting down.
AGCACCGTCCTCGAAGCCGATCGCGACCTCGACTCCCTTCGCGGCGGCGACGAGCGCCGCCCGCGCGACCTCCTGTGGGTCACCAGACGACTCCTCGTCGCCGGTCATCACGACCGTCACGTGCATACGGTCGAGCGCACCGGCCGCCTGCAGCGCCTTGAGCGTCTGCACGATGATGACGTCGCCGCCCTTCATGTCGATGATGCCTGGCCCGCGGGCCTGCCGGTCGTTGAGCCGCTCGAACTTCTGAAACGGGCTGTCGGGTTCGAAGACCGTGTCGAGATGCCCGATGAGGAGAAAACGCCGGCCCGGCCGTGCACGCTCCGCGACGAGATGGCCCGCGCGCTTGAACGGCGTTCCGTCGACCCAGCGGGTCGTGAACCCCAGCGCGTCGAGCTCGGCCGCGAACAGCTTCCCCACCTCGCGAACGCCAGTGACGTTCTGCGTGCCGCTATTGATGTTGACGGCCCGTTCGAGCAGTGCCAGGGCCTCGCCGTTGTGCGCGTCGACGTGACCGACGATCGCGCGCTCGTCCGGCGTCAGCGAGGCGGGCGACTGGCCGTGCAGGGCCAGCTGACATCAGAGCACCCAGCGCAATCGCTGGAGAAAGAAGCCGGCACATGAGCACCACTTCTGAACCTCATGAACGGATCTCCGATCCCGCCACTCGTCCCATACTCGTAGGCTCTCGCGGCGGACCCGGTGTAGGCTAGCCGCGGACAACACGGGAGGTACGAGCCGCATGTCGTGGTGGCGAAGCAAGACTCACAAGCAAACGGCCGCCGGAGTGGGCACCACTGACAATCCGGACTTCCCGCTCATCCGGCTCGAGGGCGTCACGAAGGTCTTCAAGGGGGACGCGGACGAAGAGACGCGGGCGCTCTCGGACCTCACCGTGGACATCGGACGCGGCGAGTACGTGACGGTCTCGGGCCCGTCGGGTTGCGGAAAGTCGACGTTTCTGGCGATCCTCGCCCTCCTCGATTCGCCGACGTCCGGACGCTACTGGTTGAACGGCCGCGCGACGGGCGAGCTGTCGCCGGCGGAGCGGGCACGCACGCGCAATGTCGACGTCGGGCTGATCTTCCAGAGCTTCAACCTGATCGGCGACATGAGCGTCTACGAGAACGTCGAGTACCCGTTGACGGTGCGCGGCGCGTCGGCGAACGACAGACGCCAGCGCGTCGAGGCGGCACTCGATCGCGTCGGGCTCACGGCCCGTGCGAAGCAGCGGCCAGGCGCGCTCTCGGGCGGACACCAGCAGCTCGTCGCCATCGCGCGCGCGTTTGCCGGCCGTCCGCCGATCCTGCTCGCGGACGAGCCGACTGGGAACCTCGACTCGAAGAGCGGCGCAGCGGTCATGAAGATGCTCGACGAGCTGCACGCCGACGGCGCCACTGTCTGCCTCGCTACGCACAACCCCGACTACATCGCCCGCGCCGAACGTCACGTCTACCTCTTCGACGGCCGGATGGTCGATACGCCGTAGCGTGATCTGCGGCTAGCCGCTAGCTGCTTGCGGTTCGCGGCGCGGAGCAGCTCGCCGCCGCCGCTAACAGGCGGAACCGAGCAGCGACCAGCTCACTTACGGCGTCATCCCCCGTCCTTGCGGCGCGGGCGATGGCTTCGCGAAGCGTTTTCAGGGTGGCGTCGCTGCCGGTGAACAGCCCGTCGGGATACTTCGCGTGGACGAGCATGTCGGAGTAGATGCGATCGCTCTGATAGAGGTTGAGGCCCAGGCCGGCAAGATACTGAAGCTTGAGGTTGCGGTCGCGATTGATGATGGCGTCGCGCGTCCACCGGTCAGATCCTGTCCCACGCCCGGCGTAGTTCGCGAAGAGATCGATCGCCGGTACATCCCGACCTCGCCGAGCGACTTGGCGACGGGCGCGTACTCGGGAGCGGTCAGTTTGGCCTGCATCTCGTCGACGTTGATCTGCAGGGGCTCGACCGTTCCCATCAGGACGAGGTCGTAGCCACGGCCGTCCTGCGTGTTGCCCCAGACGACGCCGTTGGGGAAGGCTTCGATGAACGTCGCGATCTCGCTCTTCACCGCGGCCGATGTTGCTCTCGTAGAGCTGCACGAAGAGCGTTACGACACCGCCGGGGTTGAGGTGCGCCTTGACGATTTCGAAGAACTCCCGCGTGTAGAGCATCGCCGCGCCCTTGACCCACGGATCCAGCGGATCCGACGTGATGGCGTCGAACTTCTCCTTCGTCGTCATCAGGTAGTGCCGCGCATCGTCGAGCTGGACGTGGACTTTCGGATTGGTGACGACGCTGAAGTTGTGCTCGGCGAAGTACTTCGAGACGACCTTCGGCACGAGCGGCTCGATCTCGGCGATCGTCTCGTGCTCGAGATACGGATCGATGGAGACTGCGCCGGCGGTCACGCCGGCGCCGCAGCCGATGACGAGCACCCTCTTCGGGCTCTTCGGGATGAGCGTCGTCATGTGGCCGAGCATCCGCTGCAGGCGCATGTCCTGCGGCTCGCTCGACGCCTGGACCTTGCCCGCGTTGTGATAGTTGAGGACGCCGCCCGGAAGGCGCGTGACGGCGACCGAGGCGTTCCAGCCCTCGCCCATGTAGATGACGTCGATGTTCTGGTTCGCCGCGGGTCGCGGCGTAGCGGCCGTAGGCGACGAGGAGCTTGGGAATCGGCGGCACGTTGCGGGCGAGGAGCGCGGCGACGACGGCGCCGGCGACGATCGGGAGCATGCCGGCCCAGGCCGAGCGTGTGCGGCGACTCGGCCGTCGACCTGCAGCGGCTCGAGCACGAGCAGCGCCGCGAGGCCCGAGAGGATGATGAGCACCTGCTGCGAGTGCTGCGTGCCGAGCAGAGTGACCATCAGCAGGCTGCCGCCGATGGCGCCGACAATCGCTCCGACGGTGTTGGCCGCGTAGACGCCGCCGACCAGCCGGCCCGGGTCCTGCCCCTTCGCGGCAACCGAGGCCAGCGCCAGCGGGAAGCTCGCGCCCCAGAGAATCGACGCCGGCAGCACGACCCAGAAGGCGCGCGCGAGGTCGAGCGGAAAGTTGTACCAGGGACTCATGGAAATCGACGGGATCGATCGGCCAGAACGGCAGCGAGAGGGCGAGCGTGTACGCCGCCCAGGCAATCGCGCCGCACAGCAGCATCTGCACCCAGCCGAGCGCGAGGCGCGGACGCTCGAGTCCTGCGCGCCAGCACCGAGCCGATGCTGCTGCCGATCCCGAGACCGAACAGGAACACCGCCAGAATCAGCGAGAAGGTGTAGACCGTCGCACCGAAGAGCAGCGACAGCGTGCGCGTCCAGATGACCTGCGACGCGAGCGCCGTCATCCCGGAGATGGCGATGGCGACATAGACCGCCCATGCGCCAGCCGCCGGCTTCGACCGTGTCGCGTGCGGCCGCAGGCGCCTCGTAGGGGGTCGCGCGCGCGCGATGAGGAGCGCCAGCGCGCCGACGAGGAGATTGAGCGCCACGGCCACGTAGGTCGCCGTCGCCATGTCGTAGACGCGGAGCAGATAGAACCCGGCGAGGAGACTGCCGACGACCGCGCCGCCGGTGTTGCCGCCGTAGAAGTAGCCGAGCCACGACACGCCTTCCGGGCTCGTCTCGACCCAGCGCGACATCGCCGGAAGCGTGGCGCCCATGAGGATCGTCGGGGGCAGCAGGAAGATGCTGGCGGCAATCGCGCGGAACAACAAGCCGACGGGACCAGAGCCGCCCCACGCGGTATAGATGTTCGCGAGGGCCGGGACGCCGAAGAGGATGAACAATCCGAGGACGCCGATGCCGATCTCGAAGAACGCATAGACGCGCAGCGGATGCTCGCGCGAAGAGATGTAGCGCGGCAGCAGGAAGCTGCCCAGGCACATGCCGCCCATGAAAGTTCCGAGCAGCACTGCCAGCGAGACCGCCGACGATCCAATGACGAGTTGAAGGAGCTGGAACCAGACAATCTCGTAAATGAGGGCGGCGCAGCCGCTGGCGACAAACAGCAGCAGCAGCGCGGGCATATAGCGTCGCGGGGTCATCAAGGCACCTTGGATGTTGTTAGTGTCCGGCCCGGGCCGGAGGCTGTCGTATCCGGCTGTGGCGGGACTCTACCCATGCCCTGCTCTGGCCGTCCGGGGAAAGGCTGATGCTATCACGCTTCGTCCAGGCAGTATGATCCCCGCATGACCCGTTGCCGCACCCATTTGGGCCGTTGCCTGGGCCTTGCGATCGCAGCCGCTTCGCTTGTTGTGACCGCCGGCTTCGAGGAGCCGCCGTCAACTGCCGCGCGCCAGGCGTCGGGCCCCCGAGTGGTCGCCATCGGGGACGTGCACGGCAACTTCGACTCCTTCGCGGAAATCCTGCAGGCCGCGGGCCTCGTCGACGCCAAGCTCCGGTGGACGGGCGGAACCGCCGTCTACGTGCAGGTCGGTGACGTCCTCGACCGCGGCGCCAAGGTGCGCGAGACGCTCGATCTGCTCATCCGGCTCGAAGACGAGGCGAAGCGCAGCGGCGGACGGGTCGAATTCCTCCTCGGCAACCACGAGGCGATGAACCTGCTCCACGAGTTCAGGGACGTCTCGCCGGCCGCCTACGCCACGTTCGCCGATGCGCGGTCCGAGTCGCGGCGGCAGCGTGGGTTCGACGACTTCACCCGGGTCGTCAAGCGTCGCGCAACGCCCGGTGAGGCCGCACCCGCACGCGATGCGTGGATGGCTGCCCATCCACCTGGATTCCTGGAATACGTCGAGGCGTTCGGCCCCCGCGGGCAGATACGGGCGCTGGCTGCGCGCGCACAAGATTGTCACCACCGAGAGCCGGACCGCCTTCATGCACGCAGGCGTCAGCATGGAGATGACCGGCACGTTCGACGACATCAACCGCACCGCGGCGCAGGAGATCGCCGAGTGGGACGCGACGCTGGCGACGATGGTCAAGGCACAGATCGTTCCGCCGTTCTGCACGCTTCCGGAGGCCGTCGAGGCGGCGGTCGCCGAGCTGCAGCGGATCTCCGCGGCACTCCAGGCCAGCGCACCGCCGGGCGATCACGTCACGCGGGAGTTCGTCGAGCAGCTCCAGACGCTCCTCGCGGTCGGCAAGTCGTCATTGTTCGATCCCGAGGGGCCGCTGTGGTTTCGCGGGTTCGCCAATTGGCCCGATACGCCAGAGACGGCGACTGCACAGCTCACGCCGCTCCTGACCAGGTTCGGCGTCGACCGCTTTGTCACCGGCCACACGCCGTCGCAGTCGGGCCGAATCGTGTCCCGGTTCGACAACCGCCTCATCCTGATCGACACCGGCATGGTGTTCAAGGGCGGCCGGGCCTCGGCGCTCGAGCTGCACGGCGGGCGCATCACGGCGATCTACACCGACGCGCGGACGCCGATCGTCGCCTCCGGCGGCGGCCAGGTTCGGCGTGAGAGTCTGCCGGGCTCTGCCGTGCAGCCTACCGCGATCGCTTCGCTGGGGAAGAGAAAGCGCCTCGAAGGGGACGAAGGTAACGGGTTCACAACGAAGGAACGAAGCAAACAGAGACGAACGAAGAATTCCGGGTAGACAGCAGCGACCGAGACTGCTTGCGACGCGCGACGCGCGGCGGAGTCGACGCGGAGTACCGGGATCACAAGCACTGGTCAAATTCAGGAGTGCTTGTGATCCCGGTACTCCACGTCGACTCCAGCGCCGGCCTGCGGCCGGCGCGCAAGCAGTCGCAGCGTGACAGCCTCCGTTCGTCTCCGTTCTCTCCGTTTCTCCGTGTTGAACCCGTTGCCTCCGTCCCCTCCGGAACTCACCTCCGGAGCTCCCCTCCGTAACTCACCTCCGTAACTCACCTCCGTAACTCACCCGGATCGGTCCGTCGCCTGCCGTACCACAACCCCAGCTGTTCGCGGCTCTGGAGCGCCTTCGGTCCCTGGCGCGCGACTGCAGACATGACCTGCAGGATCTCCCAGCCCGAGTGCGTGCGCAGCTTGCGTCCCGAGCTGACAACCGTCTCGCGGAGGATCACGACGCGCCCGTGGCGCGCGAGCGCACGGCTGAGCGCGATCTCCTCCGTCGCAAACAGCCGTTCGTCGAAGCCGCCGGCCGCATCGAAGGCCGGACGGGTGCAGAACACGTAGCACCCAGCCGCCAGCCTGCCGACCCGCATGCCGGCCCGGACCAGCCACAGCAGCAGCCGCCCATGCCAGGGGATCTCGCCGTCGAGCCGGAGGCTGGCGCCGCCGGCGACGGCCCCCCCATCGAGCGCCGCGAGCGTCGCGCGGAGCGTCGGCGGCGTGATCGTCGTGTCCGCGTCGACGAAAATCAGAATCTCGCCGGCCGACTCACGAGCGCCGGCGTTGCGCGTGCCGGCGATCTGCCGGCATTCGACGCGCACCACCCGCGCGCCGTACTCGTCGGCCACCTGTGCCGTCCGGTCCGTCGATCCGTCGTCGACGACGATGACTTCGTAGGACTCCCCTGCCTCGCGCGCCGCAACGTGAATCGAGGCGAGCGTACGGCCGATGAGCGGTTCTTCGTTGTAAGCCGGGACGATGAAGGAAATCATGGACGATCAGGTGGTCGCGTCAAGGGCTGTCAGCGCCGCCATCTCGTCCGGATGCGACCCGATGATCGTGGCGAGGTTGGTCGTGTCGAGCAGTTCCTGGATCCTCGGAGACACGCCGACGAGCGTCAGGCTGCCTCCCTCGCGCACGACGCGCGTGTAGGCGCCGGCAATCTCCCCGATTCCAGTGCTGTCGACGTACGACACGTGGGTGAGGTTGAGGAGCACCTTCCGGCAACCGTCCCCGACGACCCGTCGGACTTCGACGAGCAGCCGCGGCGCTTCCTCGCCGGACAGGGTCATCTGGCCGTGCAGGTCGAAGATCACCACGTCCCCACTCCGCCGTTCGGCGATCTCGGTCCAGTGCATCGAGGATTGACGGCGGGTCTCACGGCCGCGCGCGCGATCGGATGGACTCGACGAGCGCGGACTCGTCAGGAAAGCGGCCGACGGCATGCTTCGAGAAGATCACGGTGCCGTCGACTATCACGTCGAACACGCCGCGGTCTCCCATGACGATCTCCGCATCGACGCCCAACTCATCGTGCAACCTGGCCGCCAGACTGGAGGCCCGTGGAAGATAGTTTCATCGACCGCAGTACTTGATCGTGACGTGCATGGCTTCTCCCACGGCCAACCCTCAACGGCTGGTCGCATAGTCGACGACGAATTGTACTCCCTCATTGCTCACGGACGCGGCGCGTGATCGCGACGAGCTCGTTGCCGCCGAGCGCGGTCTTCCCCACCGTCATGCCGACGATCTGGTAGCCGGCGGCGCCGGCCTGCAGGAGCTCCTTCTGGAGCGTGCCTGTCTTCGACGTCGCCACCAGCCGGTAGTCGACGCGCTCCTTCGCAGCCGCGCCATCCCGCTCGAGGATGCAGACAACCTCGTCGCCGCCAAAGGCCGAATTGAAGACCGTCTGTCCCCGGTACTGAAATCCTGCGTCGGCCGCCTCCTGCAGCTCCCTCTGCATCGTCGCCGTCTTGGACGTGGCGAGGAGCCGGTACCCGAACCGGCTGGCCTTTGTTTCCGACGCACGGGACATCACGACGACGACTTCGTTACCGCCGAAGGCCGTCTCGCCGCCCATCACGGCAGTGAACTGGAATCCTTTCTCTGCCGCCTCGTTGAGCTCCTTCTCCATCGTCGACGTCTTGCTGGTGGCGATCACGTGGTAATCGATACCCACGCCGGATCCTGTCTGGCCGTCGGACGCCCACGCCGAGAGTGAGGCGGCTGCCAACCACACGATGCAGGCTGCTGCACCGGCGCGCACCACTGTGCCGTCCGACTGTCCCCTTGTCACGCTTTCCATCATGCGGAATTCTCCTGACGCACGTTTCATTCAGCATCCCCCGACGGACGCGCTTCCTCGACGCTGGCGAGATCGCGAAGCAGCGCGCGCACGCGCGGGGCGTCATCGCTTCGCACGACGAACTCGACCGGTCCGACCACCGGGTTGAAGCCGGCGAGGCGGCCCCACCCGAACAGATCCTGCAGCCCTTCGCCCCGGGCCATGTACTCGATGCCCTCGCCCTCGAGCAGCGATTTGGCCAGCGCGACCAGGCCTGCGTCGACCGTCCTGAAAACCGGCACGAGCTCGAGATTCGGTTCCGGCGGTGGTCCGGGCGCCTCGGGCTGCTCTTGACCGCAGTGCGGGCAGACGCCGGCGCTCTCGTGAATCGGCTCGCGGCAGTGCCGGCAGAGAAGGATCGACATCAGCGGCGCCCGCCCGAACGGCCGGGACCATAAAGCACGGCACCGGGCCTGGCCGCGGTCATCGCCCCATCCTCGAAAACGACCTGCCCGTTGGTGATGACGCGCGAGATTCCTTCCGCGTACTGGTGCGGCTTCTCGAACGTAGCCATGTCTCTGACGCGGGCCGGATCAAACACCACCAGGTCCGCCTTCATGCCCGGCCGGACGAGGCCGCGGTCGAGCAGACCGAGGCGCTGCGCGGGAAACGAGGTCATCTTGCGGACGGCATCCGCGAGCGTGAGGATCTGGCGTTCGCGCGCGTAGATCGCCAGCACACGCACGAACGTGCCGTAGCTTCGCGGGTGCGGACTCGCCTTGCCAAAAGTCGGAATCTCCCCGTCCGACCCGATCATGGTCGCCGGGTGGCGAAGAATTCGCTCGAGATCCTCCTCGCCGATCGCGTGGAAGATGCCCTGGCATCCTCCGCTCTCGACCATCCACATCGCGGCGTCGGCAGCATTCTCGACCGTCGGCGGCAGGCCGCGCCTCTCCGTCACTTCGCCCAGGTTCCTGCCGGCAAGTGATGGGTCCCAGTCGCAGTTGGCAACCACGATGTTCTTCGGATCGCCGCCCCCGCGCTCGTTTCTGATCACGCGAACGATCTCGGCTTTGATCTTCGGACGGGTTGCCGGGTCGATGAGCCGAGCCAGCACCTGCTTGCGGCCACCCTCCTGCGCCCACGCGGGAAAGAGCGCGCCCTGGATACTGGTGCTCGACGCGGTGTAGGGATAGGCGTCGATCGTTGCGTCGACGCCACGCGCCCGCGCCGTGTCCACGGCGCGCAGCGTCTCGATGCTCCTCCCCCAGTTCGGACGGCCGATGACCTTGTGATGCGTGACCTGCGTGGGCAGGCCGCCGCGCTCGCCAATCGCGATCGTCTCGTTGACGCTGTCGAGGACGCGTGACGTTTCGTCCCGCATGTGCGAGATGTGGATGCCGCCGAAGTGGCCAGCGACTTTCGCGAGCTCGACGACCTCGTCGGTCGGCGTGAACGTGCCCGGCACGTAGAACAGCCCGGTGCTCAGGCCGAACGCCCCGTCCTTCATCCCCTGTTCGACGAGCCCGCGCATCTTCTGCAGCTCGTCGGTCGTCGCGGTCCTGTTGACCTCGCCGACGACGGCCGAACGGATGGAACCCTGCCCGATGAAGGCGCCGGCGTTGACGGATTTGTGCAGCGCCTCGAGCTTCGCCAGGAACGGAGCGAGCGGCACCGGAGATGACCCATCCGGTCCCTCGATGAGGGTCGTGACGCCCTGCCGGACATAGTTGTCGGCTGTGGGGATCTGAAAGATGCCGCGTGCGGCGTGCGTATGGATGTCGATGAACCCCGGTGCCACGACTTCGCCGCCGACGTCGATCGTTCGAGCGGCAGGTTCGTCGATGGAGGGCGCGATTCGGGCGATAGTGTTGCCACGGATTCCGACATCGCCGCGATACCACGGGCTGCCGCTACCGTCGACGATTCTGGCGTTGCGGAGCACGAGATCGTATGGCGGGACTTGAGCCGCGGGCCACGCGGCAACCGCCGTCACAGCGGCGAGAAGCATCGCCGATCGGCGCGTCCACATGTTCAGCCCGCCGCGGATATCAAGCATTGAGCGTGCCTCCATTTTATATCGCACGTGATGGGTCGCGACTTCCCGCGTCAAGCGCCCCGCGAATCCTTGAGGTGCCCGCCAGAGCCGCGACGGACGCGGCGAACGGCGCTCTGAGGCGGCTTCGTCGCGACGATGGTGCCGCGCTCGACCGCGATCCTCTCAACGAGCTCGCGCGCTTTCGATAGTGGGTTTGGGGCACACGTCGGCACGGGCTGCCGACAACTATCGGGCGCGCCCCCACTCGACGGCGGCCGCGCCACTGGATTGCCATATTGCAGCGAAAGCTTACGGGCCGCCAGGGGTGAGCGCATGGCGACATATCAGAGCCAAGTTGATTTGGGTCGTAGTACACTTCCGTGATGGATTCCAAACAGCTGCTCGCCGAGGCGCTTCGATTGTCGACCGAAGAACGCGCCGCCCTGGCTGGGGAGTTGATCCAAAGTCTGGACACCGACGTCGATCCGGATGCCGAGGCTGCTTGGTCGGCCGAAATTCGCTCCAGACTCGACCGAGTCGACGCGGGCACGGCGAAGACCATTTCCTGGTCGGAGGCCAGGCGCCGCATTCACGCAGCCGCTGGACGTGGCGCGCGAGGTTGAATATCTCGAGGAAGCCCTGGAAGAGGCTGAAGCCGCCGCGCGGTGGTATGCCGACCGCAGTCCGACGGCTGCCATAGGCTTCAGCGACGAAATCGACGCCGCCGAATTGGCCATCGCGCGACTGTCAGAGGCGTGGCCTCGCTTCGATCACGGGACGCGTCGGTATTTGCTCCGGCGCTATCCATACGGCATCGTTTATCGCGTTGAAACTCACCGCGTCCTCATTGTTGCGGTCGCTCACGGACGTCGGCGGCCTGGGTACTGGAGGTCACGGCTGCCTGGTTCCTAACAACGGCGAACCTCGTTGCTCAGAACCGTGAAGACGTCAACGTGACGTCGGCACGGGTCCACGCCTTCTTCAGGCGCCCCTCCACGAGCGCCGCGTCGTCGGTCTTCCCTTGCGCCACGAGCGCCTGGTGCAATCCGAAGAGCGCCCACCCGTTGTCGCGATTGCGCTTGATGTCGTCCCAGTAGACGGTCTCGGCTTCCGCTGGCCGGCCCGCTTCGAGGAGGACCGCGCCGAGCCAGTGGCGGACCGGCGCATGCCAGTCGGGCGGCTCTGTGTAAGTCAGTCCCTCTTCCAGGCGCAACGCCCGATCGAAATGCGCGATCGCCGCGGCGGATTGTTTCCGTCGGGCGGCAAGCTCTCCGTTGAGGACCGCGACAGCGACCGCGACGATCTTATCCGGCGGATTCAGGGAAAACGGCGGCATCTTCGCGAGTGCCGGGTCGGCCGCGATTGCCTCGAGCGCCACGCGTTCCTGCTCGGCCTGGTCGACCTGTCCCTTCGCCGCGAATGCCGACCCGCGCGCGAAGTGCCAGATGGCGCGCGTGAACAGCGTCTCGTACGCCGGCTCTGGGTTCCGCGACGATGTCGTCCCACCGCCCGAAGCGAACCATCGCGAAGTAGGGCACGACGAGGAAGCCCTGCACGAACGGCAGCTGCTCGGTCGTCGCCGGCGCCACCGACGTGGCGGCCTTGCGCGCGGACTCGAGGGCCAGCCGGCTCTGCCCGGACATGGTCGCGCCGAGCCAGACGAAGTGAATGTTGTGCGGATAGTAGCCAAGCGGATACATCCCCTGCGCACGGCACTGGGCGATGTAGTCCTCGTCGGCGGCCACCGCCTGCTGGTTGGAGCTGACGACGTCGGCATAGCGACCCACTCGCAGGTAGATGTGCGCGGGCATGTGGACGATGTGACCGGCGCCCGGCATCAGCGGGAACAGGCGATCGGCTTCCCGCTCGGCGCGTTCGGGCGTCTTGGTCGGTTCCCACAAGTGAATCCAGTAGTGCAGCGCCCCCGGATGCTTCGGATTGGCGGCCATCACGCGTTCGAGCGCCGCAATGGCCTCGCCGGTTCCTTCCTGTGGCAACCCGTCGCGCGTCCAGTAGTTCCACGGGCGCAGGTCCATGAGCGCCTCGGCGAAGATGGTGGCGGCGTCGAGATCGCGCGGGTACTTCTTCGTCAGCGCGCGCATCGCGTCGGCAAACGCACGATCGGCCGCCGGCCTGGCGTCCGGCTTGCCGGTGTAACGTTTCGCGAGGGCATCGATGTAGTCCCGCTCGCGTGCACTTACGCCGCGTGTCAGGGACGCGGCCTTCTGCACGAGCGCCAACGCTTTGGGCTCATCGTCTGGCGCCATCGCTGCGTTGATGTTCGGTCCGAGGACCAGGGCCTGTCCCCAATACGCCATGGCACAGGCCGGATCCAGGCGCGCCGCCTCGGCAAACGCGCGCCCGGCTTCGGCATGGTTGAAGCCATACGCCAGGTTCAACCCCTGGTTGACGAAGAGCTGCGCGCGCGACGACCTGGTCGTCACTTTGAACGTATGGGCACCGAGGTTCTGCAGCCTGGGCGCCAGCACGCCACCGGGCCCCGCCTGCTGGCCCGCCGCGCCGGTCCGCTCGTAGTGCTGGTGGTGGGGGGCTTGAGCCGAGGAGGGAGCTGCAATCAAGAGAATCGTCAGGCTGAATGCCAGGAGTGAGCGTCGCATATGTTATCTCCCGGTCAAGTTCTCTGGACAAGGACGGTTCCGTCCGCTTTTCTCAATGCGCTTGGGGCCCCACCCCCAAGCGCTCTCGCGCCGCGACTACGCGCGGCGCTCGGGCCGCAGGCGCTGCCGATACGACGACGGTGATCACCCACGGGCAACGCGGCTCGATCGGCTATACGCAGTTCCTACAGATATCTTCTTTCCAGCTTCCTTATTGTCCTGTACCTATCGAACACATCGTGCTCGCTCTCGAGCCCGAGAAGCGAGCGCCACGAGGCGCCGCGGAACGTGTGTCCGAGCATCTCGTGGCCATGGCGCAGCACGAACCACGGGCTGTGAAGCAGCACCGGCCAGAGGTGGCGCAGCTTCATCCACCGCTCCGCCCGCCACCGCATGAACTCGATCTCCGTCGCGGCGAGATGCTCGCTCCGCACGACCGCCGTCGTGCCATGGTACTCGTCGACATCGTCGCTGACGATGAGGTCTCGCTCGCGGAAGTCGCGGGTCATGGGCGTGCCGGGATACGGCGTGGGGTGCTGGATGTAAGGCCAGTCGACGTAGGCGCGGGCAAAGGCGAGGTTGGCTTCGATCGACTCGCGAGTATCGCTGGGATTGCCCACGATCAGGCCGCCGACGACGTACATCCCGTGACGGTGGAGCACCTCGATCGCCTTCATCGTTGCGTTGCCGACCGATCGCCCGGCCTCGCGCTGTGCGTTCTTGGCGCTGGCCTTGAGGAACGCCAGGTCCTCGTCGAGGATGTTCTCGATGCCGAGGAACACATAGCGGAAGCCCGCCTCCCGCATCAGCGGGGCGAGCGTGTCGCCGCGCGCGGCGATCGAGGACGTCATCGCCTGCACCAGGTAGTCGACATCCTGAAAGCCTGCGGCGATGATGGCCCGGCACAGGGCCTCGAAGCGGGCGACGTTCAGCGTGATGTTGTCGTCGACGATGAAGATGGCGCGCGCCCCGCGGCCCCGGGCGTCGGCGATGTCGGCCAGCACGCGATCGACCGACCAGGTGTGGAAGTTCCGTCCGCGCATCTCGATGATCGAGCAGAAGCTGCAGTCGTAGGTGCAGCCGCGCGACGTCTCGACGACGTCGATCGGGCGGCCGATGAAGGTGTACCCGGTCAGGACCCGGGCGCTCCGATTCGGAAGTGCCACGTCCTGGCCGGTCAGGCTGCTCACCGGCCGGTCTGGATTGCGGACAAACGCCGAGCCCCGCCGATACGAGACACCAGCCACACCGCTCAAGTCGCCGCCGCCTTCGAGCGCGCGCAGGAGCTCGCGGAAAGTCAGGTCGCCCTCGCCGCGCACGATCACATCAACGCCCCATGCCGGATCTTCGTAGACGTCCGACGCGAGGCTGGGGTCGTAGCCGCCGGCGACAATGGTGACGCCGGGCTTGATCGCCCGCACGAGCGCGGCGATCTTCCGCGCGGTGCCCCGCTGGAACGTCATGATGGACAGGCCGACCACGTCGGGATCGAGCTCGCGCATCAGCCGCTCGACCGTCGGCCGCACTTCCCGGGGCACGAGAATCAGGTCCGCAATCGCGACGCGGTGGTGGCCGTCGACGTTGCCGGCGAGCGAGGCGAGCGCGCCATTCGGCATCCGCGTCGTCACGGTCGCCGTATGCTCGAAGGAGTCGGGCATCGACAGAAGGAGGACGTTCATCGGAGTTGCTCCTGGACCTTGTCCATTGCCCTGCAGAGGCCTATAGTAGCCTCAAATCCCCATCGGACGGGGCGGCCTGGACCGGCGGAGCCCGACATGACGCGCGACGACATCTTCGCCTTGTTCAACCGGCGCGAGGCCGCCTGGCAGGCGCGTGATGCGGCGGCGCTCACCGCCGACCACGCCCCTGACGGCGTGGTCGTCAGCCCGACCGGCGGCGTCCTCGAGGGGCTGGTCGAGATCGAGCGTATTTACCGCGTCTGGTTCACCGCGTTTCCCGACCTCGTCTTCACGACCGAGGATCTGCTCGTCGACGACAACCGCGTCTGCCTGCTCTGCCGAATCACCGGCAGCCATGCCGGCGAATTCTTCGGCATGCCCCCGACCGGACGGCGAATCGAAGTGGCGGGCGCGTTCATCTACCGCCTCCACAACGGCCTCATCGCGCACGAACGGCGCATCCTCGATTTCACCGGGCTCTTGGTGCAGGTGGGTGTTCTGCGCGCCAAGCCGGCGGGCTGAGTTCAGGACTCAGCTCGGCTCAGGGCTCAGGGCTCAAGCAAGACCTTCGAGAGCAGGGTCCAAGAATCTTGCCTGAGCCCTGACCTTGAGCCCTGGCCAGCCCCTAGAACCGCGCCCCAATGCGCGCGAGCTGGCGCTCGAATGCGCCGAAGTCGGGGAGGCGGACGATCTGCCGTCCCGCGAGCGCGCGGCCGATATCGGGCGGCAGGAGACCACCGACCCAGAGCTCGATCCGGCCCGGCAGGTGATCGACGACGTAGTCCACCTGCCTGCGAAATTCCCGGTTCGTACCCGAATAGATGACGCCGAGCACCACCACGTCGACGCCGCTGCGGGCCGCGGAGTCGACGATGAACCGCGCCGGCACGTCGGCGCCGACATAGACCACCCCCATACCGCCCGCCGCCGCCAGCATCGCACCGGCGAGAATTCCGAACTCGTGCCGTTCACCTGACGGCGTCGCAAAGAGCAGCCGTCGCGACACGTCCTCTTTCGAATAGAGCCGCACCATCGCGCCAAGGAGGCTCCGCACCGCACCCGACAACAGGTGCTCCTGTGCGATGTTGAGGCGATTGGCGTGCCACTCGTCGCCCACCTGCTTCAGGAACCGGAAGAGGACCCGGTGGACGAGATCGCGCGGCTTGAGCGCCAGCGACAGTCGATTGAGCTCGCGCTCGACGGCCGCGGCGTCGAACGCCTGGAGCGCAGCGAGGAGCGTCGTCGAGCTCGCGATGACCGCCGCATCTTCGCTGCCGGGGTCGTCGAGCGCATGCGACAACGTCGGCACGGCAATCACGGCTTCGAGCTCGGTGTCGGGCAAGGCCGCCAGGCGGCCGATCGCGTGCCCCCGCTCGACCGCGGCAGCCAGGAGCTGCAGCCGCTTCACGTCGCCTCCGGTGTAGAGCCGGCCGCGGTCGTCGCGTATCGGCGCCACCACCGCGTGGCGACGTTCCCACGCGCGGAGGGTGTCGACGCTGAGGCCGGTCAGGCGGGCCACGGCCCGGATGGGATAACGGGTGGAGGCTGGAGACTTCGGCGGCACACAACGAGTGTACGCGGATGCATCACGATCGTGTCAAGCATTTGTCCGGCTTTTGTTCGAGACATGAACTTTACAAAAGCCTATCGCCGAAATCCTCACCCCTGCCGCCGCCGGGATTTGTGCGCCTCGAGCTCTTCGAGGGTGCGAGGCCAGTCGTCCTTGAGGAGTCGCGACAACGCACGATCGGAGAGGAGCCGTCCGCCGGTCTGGCAGCGGCTGCAGTAGTTGGCTTCGTTGCGCGCGTACACGATCCGCTGCACGGGTGCGCCGCAGTCCGGGCAGGGCTGGCCGTACCGCCCGTGAACCGCCATCTCCGGGCGAAATGCCGTCACCTTCTCCGGAAACTCGCCTGCGGCATCTTTGCGCAGAAGCACGATCCAGGCCTGCAGCGTCGCGCGCGTCGCATCGAACAGCCGCGTAACGTCCTCGTCGGACAGCGCCGCAACGGTCTTCATCGGCGAGAGACGCGCGGCGTGCAGGATCTCGTCGGAGTAGGCGTTCCCGATGCCGCTGAAGATGTGCGGGTCGGTCAACGCGCGTTTCAGCGTGTGATTCTCCTGCCGAAGGCGAGTCGCAAATGCTGGCAGGTCCGCGTCCATGACTTCGAGACCCCCGGGATCGAGCGCGGCGAGCGCCGCGTCGCCGCGCACGATGTGAATCGACGCCTGGCGCTTCGATCCCTGCTCGGTGAAGATCACGGTTCCTGACGGAAAGTCGAACGCCGCCAGACCGACCTTGCCGGGGATCGCCGCGCCCGCATCCCGCCAGCGCAGCCGGCCCGCGATCATCAGGTGGACGACGATGAAGAGGTCACCAGCGAGCTCGAAGACGATGCGCTTGCCCATGCGACGAAGCGCGACTACCTGTCGGCCCGCAACCTCGGATGGCGCGGGCTCAATCGTCCGGACGACAAACGGGTTGCCGATGCGCAGCTTCAGGATGGGCTGACCCACGACGCGGGCGCTGAGCGCCTCGAGATAGAGCGCGATGTCAGGCAGCTCGGGCATCTATGACAGGGTAACAGGAGACAGGAGACAGGAGACAGGAGGTAGGAGGCGCTGAGCCCCAAAACCCCCACTCTGCGCCTTACTGGGCATGGGGACCGCAAGTCTCACGCGCCGCTGGCTGGTCTTCAACGGCGTCGGCCTGATAGGGGTTGGCGTGCAGCTCGGCGTGCTGGCCCTCCTCATGCACGGGCCCCACCTGCACTACCTCCTGGCGACCGCGATTGCAGTCGAGATGGCGGTGCTGCACAATTTCGTCTGGCACCAGCGCTTGACGTGGTGCGACCGGCCCAGCGCATCGACTGGTGCGGTGGCGGCGAGACTGTTCCGGTTCCACCTGTTGAACGGCAGCGTGTCGCTTGGTGGCAACCTGGCCATCATGGCGATTCTCAGCGGGAAGTTCGCGATGGAGCCAGTCGCGGCCAACGCGGTGGCGATTGTGGTGTGCTCGACGCTCAACTTCCTGGCTAGCGAGGCCCTCGTGTTCAAGGCGAGTAAGGCGACCGTCATGCCCGTATGGGTCTCTCTCATGGTCTCGCTCGGAATCACCCTCGGCGCGCCGTCGACGGCACGCGCAGATGTCGCGGCGGCCGAGTTGCGGCCGGCGACCGTCGCGGCGTGGCAACAATATGAGCGTCAGGTCGACGACCGCTATGCGCGCGCTGCCGCCACGGACACGTTCTTCGTCCACGACGCGTTCAAGCTCGCGCCAGGCTGGCGGGCGCGCGTCGTTGGCGGGCAGCTGTCGATGGTGCGCGTGCCGTCGTTCGCGCCTGGCGCGGCGGAACCGTCGGTTCCCGACGGTGGCATTCACCACTGGGCCGGGGCCGTCTTCATCCCCGGCGTAACGCTCGACCACGTCCTGCGATTTCTGCAGGACCGCGCCGGGCGTGAGTCGGAGGCGTTCGACGACGTGGTGAGCTCGAAGCTCATCGCGCGGGACGGCGACCGCCTCCGCATCTACATGAAGCTGCGCCGGGAGAACGTCATCGTCGTGACCTACAACACCGAGCACGCCGTCGAGTACCGGCGGCTCGGCGAGGTGCGCGCATCGAGCCGGAGCGTCGCCACGAAGATCGCCGAGCTCGAGAGCGCGGGCACACCTCAGGAACGCGAGAAACCGGTCGGTAACGATCACGGATTCCTGTGGCGGCTCAATGCCTACTGGCGCTACGAGCAGACGAATGGCGGCGTCCTGATCGAGTGCGAATCGGTGAGCCTCAGCCGGGACGTGCCCTTCGGGTTCGGATGGCTGGTGAACCCCAAGGTCGAAGGCATCGCCAGAGAATCGCTGCAGAAGACGCTCGTCAGCCTGCGAGCTGAGCTCGCAAAGTCACGCCCGGTCGCGGCAGGGCGCCGCCCCGCCGGCCCGCCGGGCGACCGCCCGAGCGCGTCACGCTAATAAGCATCCGCAAACGGAAACGCTCACGAAGGCGATCGTGTTGGCTTGCGGGGCCGTCAGGCTCGCCTGGCTGGGACCGCAGCCGAGGCGCGTCAACCACAGTTCCCGCAGACTCGCCCGAGGCTACCCTTAACGACGACATCGGTCCGGCCTTGTCGCTGATCCTGGAAGCCTCGTTCGTTCCGGGGCGGCATGGCCTCTGCAGAGGCCTTCGCCACTGCGAGGGGACGATGCTACGATTGAATCAAACGCAGCGCACGCTCTTCGCCGAGAAACTCTGCGACGCGGGAAATCTGGCGGCTGGTGCACTGACCTTCGGGCAGTTCCTGGCCGAACACTTCTCGGCATCGGTCGCGTGCGGCGGCCTCTTGCTGTGGTTCTTGTTCATCGGCTGCGCTCTTCGGCTGGCGGGAAGGAATGAACGATGACAGGAGTAGCCGGCGCCTTCCTCATGCTCGGCGGCATGGCAGCCATTGCCGTCATCATCACGACGCTGGACTACCTGGCCGGGCGCCGTGACGACAAGAACGCCGGACCCAAGTCGGTGCACCGGTAGCCGTCGGAGTCATTGTGTCTCTGACGCTATTCGCTACAGGGGTGGACATGCGAACGGCCACGGCCGCGAATCCGGTCTCCATCGATGAGCTCCGTCAGCTGGCGGTCGGGCGGTTCGGCGACATGGTCAAGGCGGTCGTCGATATCCGGCGTGGCATCGTGCTCCTCGATGCGGACATGCACGCGGACCAGGAGGCTGCACTGGTGGCCGAGGGATCCGTGCAGCAGGACCTCTGGGGCATCAACCTGTACCCCGACCTGCCCGACGCCGAATGGCTGGAGTTCGATTCGATGATCAACCTCCGGCCTTCGGTCGGCAATCGTTCACGAGGCGTTGACGATCCCGTGACGCGTGAGAAGATTCTCAACCTCGTCGCCCGGGTGGTTCGCCGGCGGTGACGAACGTCCAGCATCGCGATCTCGCTGCCGGGCGCTGGTGGGAACTGTCACTCTTCGAACAGTTGGGAAACGTGGGCAGTGAAGTCAGCCGGGCGGTCCGCTGGCAGTCACGCGATCCCGACGTCTCCCGCGGGGCCCTGTACCGCGCGCTGGAACTACTCGATCTCACGTTGGCCGACCCACGCATCCGACAATCACGCGGGCGCTTGCGGGAGATCGCCAGGGCCCGGGAGGTCGTGGTGGACTTCCTCGCGGGCTCGAACGAGTATGGCTCCACGGGCCTCTCGCTGCAGAAGTACTTCGACGCCTACGCCATAGCCGCGCGAAGGCGGTGACCGATCGACGCCCGGGCTTGCCGGACGCCGTGCGCGTTACGCGCCGGGCGCTTTGTACGCCGTCTTCTTCTGGCTTGCGTGATCCATCTCCTCGGCCGTGAGGAGCGGCGTGGTGGCCAGGCGCACGCTGCCCGTTGCCGCCACCGCGAGGCTCAACGCCGCAGCCGCAACATTGTCGGGAAGGTCGACGATGATGACGGCGTCGTGGAGGCCGAAGCTGAAGTAGAACGCCTCGACTGTGCCGCCAAGACCTTCGACGGCGCGAGTCGCCACTGCCTGGCGTTTTGTGCCGCCGTCTTTCCGGACACCTTTGACGCCCTCGGCGGTGTAGGACGCGTTCACGAGGTACTTCGGCATGGGTCACCTCTCGAAAGAGAGTTACAGATCGTACAGCGCGAAGGCGTACAACTTCTCGCCGATGGCCACGAGCAGGTACTGACGGCCGTCGAGCAGATAGGTCTGCGGAGGCGCCGTCACGTTCCCGATGTGCGAGTGCCAGAGCGGCGCGCCCGTCGTCGAATCGTAGGCGACGACGTTCCCGCCGGCGTCGCCGGCAAAGACCAGCCCTCCGGCCGTCGTCAGCAGTCCCCCGCCACCGCCGCCACCACCACCGGCGCCAGGTACGGACGCCTCCACGCGATCTTCCCGGTCTTGTAGTCGATCGCGGTCAGGAAGTTTCCCGCGGATCCGACGTTGACCTGTTCCTGCCCGCCAAGGCCCATCGAACCTCGGGGGTCCAGGTCGGTCAGATAGAAGATCGAGTAGCCGTTTCGCTCGGACACATAGAAAAGCCCCGTGTCCGGCGAGTAGGCGGGCGGCTCCCAGTTGATGGTACCGCCGGCCGTCGGAGACACGATCGCGCCGCCCACCGACGCGTCCTTCTCGAGATTGCGTCGCAGCGAACCGTTCTTCGCGACCTCCTTCACCCAGTTCGTCGCGAGCCCGTACTTGCTGGACACGATGTGCTCGCCGGTCACGCGGTCGAGGGTGAAGAAGTATCCGTTGCGCGCGGCGGTCGAGACGAGCTTCCGCCTCTTGCCGTCGATCACGCCGTCAATCAGGATTGGCGTCTGCGCGGAATCCCAGTCGTGCATGTCGTGGGGCGAGGTCTGGAAATACCAGGCCATCTTGCCGGTGTCCACGTTGACCGCGACGAGCGAGCAGGTAAAGAGATTGTCGCCGTCGCCGCGGCCGGGGGTGTAGGCAGGGGTGGGGTTGCCGGTCCCGAAGATGTAGAGCTTGGTTTCCGGATCGTAGGCGCCGGGCAGCCAGGGCTGTGCGCCGCCATGACGCGCGGCATCGAGGCTCGGCCACGTGTCGAGGCCGGGATCGCCCGGATTCATCGGCACGGTATAGAACTTCCACTGGAGGTCGCCGGTCTCGGGATCGAAGGACTGGAGGAAGCCCGGCGAATCGAGGTCATTCCCCGTGCCGACGATGACATGGTTGCCGACGACGATGGGGGCCGTCGTCGAGAAATACTGGAGACTGAAATCGGCGATGACCTTGTGCCAGCGCTCCTTGCCCGTTCTGGCGTCGAGCGAGACCAGGTAGTTGTCGGGCGTCTCCATGTAGAGATAGTTGTTCCACATCCCGAGGCCGCGGTTGGCGATGTGCGTGCCGCCGCGCGTCTTCCAGAAGTAGTGCCAGATCTCGTGCCCGTCGCGCGCGTCGAGCGCCCAGGCATTGTCCGGCATCGTGATGTAGATGGTGCCGTCGACGACGAGGGCGGACCCCTTCACCGTTCCGTTACCTCCGGCGGGGAAGTCTCCTGTCCCCTCACCGCCGACGATGACCGTCCTGCCTCCACCTCCACCGCCGCCGAAGCCTCCCGGGCCTCCGGGCCCTTCATTCAGCTCGGCCACCCAGGCGAGCGTGAGGTTCTTGACCGTCGTCTTGTTGATCTGTTTCAGCGCGCTGTAACGCTTGCCGGAGTAGTCGCCGGAATAGGTCGGCCACGACGTCGGCGAGCGGCTTGAGCAAATCCGCGGGCGCGACGCCCTTGCCCTGCGCGCTGAGCTCTCCCTGAGAACCAAGACTGAGGACGATGGGCAGGAGTGCGACCGGCGCGACGAGCCACAGTTTCTTGAGCGTCATTTCAGCGTCACCAGATAGGCAGTCACGTCGTGCATGTTCTTGTCGGTGTAGATCGCCAGCAGATCCCTGTGGCCCTGCAACGGGTCTCGGACGTCGACCTTCGGCCGGTCGCCTTCGCGCCGGAAGCTCCGTTCGGTCCCGTCGGCTTGCACGAGCGTCACGATGAAGTCGTCCAGGCGGCGAAGTTGCCCCTCTGTCTTCTCTCCCGACGGCGTCGTCACGGTGACGGTGAGCGCCGCGGCGCTCGACCCGCGACCTCTGCCCCCTCTGCCGCCGCGCCCCGCGGCGAGGCCGCCCGACACCCAGAGATTCTGCAGGGTCTTGGCGTCCGGAATGCGCGCGGCAATCCCCTGGAGATCGCCGGTCGCCGAGTGACAGCTCGTGCACCTCGCCGCGAAGAACGTCTGACCGGCTGTCGCATCACCGACGACGCACATCTGGTGGCGGCGTGTCGACAGGAGGCGGCGAGCCTTGTCTCCCCGCGGCCGCGAGCAGGCTGTGCAGGAAGGTCGCCAGGGCCTTGGCGTCGGCCGCATTGATCGTCGCCATGGGCGGCATGCCCTTCTCCGGCCGTCCGTTCTGAATGACCGGGACGATCGCTTCCCCATCCTCGTCGGCCAGGACCAGTTGTGATCGGAGAAGGTTCGGCCCTCCCAGCTGACCGCCGCGAGCGTCCACGCCGTGGCAGGCGCTGCAGGTCACCGAATACAGGGCCCTCCCGCGCTCGATCACCGCCGGATCGCCCGGCGGCCGCTGCTGCTGGAGAAAGACGGCTGCGCCGCGGCCCTGTCGTCCGCCGCCTACCGGGGGCGTGGCGGGGGCCGTCGACGGGGCGGGCGGCTGTGGGGGCGTCTGCGATCCTGCCTGTGCGCCGGCGATAGTGACGCCCAGCAATGCGGAAGTCGCGATGAGATTCGAGAGCTTCATCTTGGTGACTGTGCGGAGCGGCGCGCCGGCCGCGATTCGTTCCAGTAGATCTTCACGTTGTGTGTCGCGCGGCCAGACGCGATGACGTCGGGCTGCTTGTCGCCGTTGAGATCGGCAACGACGAGGTCCTCTGTCGCCATGCCGCCGTCGTCGATCATGATCTTCGACTTGAGGGCGCCGTCGCGGTCCACGGCGTAGATGGCGACGCCAGGCTTCTGGTCGCGCCAGCCGACGGCCAGCTCGTCGTTGCCATCGCCGTCGAAGTCAGCCCAACCGAGCGCGTGGCCGCCGGCGATCTCGGACTCGATGACGGACCGGGCCCACACGCCGGGCTGCTCGGTATAGATGACGACGGACTTCCCGTGCCAAGGCTCGATCGTCGCGATCATCCGCCGGCCGGCGACGCGTCCGAGCTTGATCTCGCCCGGGGCCCCCTCGCCAATCAGCGTACGGACCCACGAGACGGTCAAGTCGGTCTTGATGCGCGAGTCGGCCTTGATCGTCGTTTTCGTCGCACGGTGCAGCAGGGTCACGCCCTCGCGGCTCGCAGTCAGAATCTCTTCCGCTTTGGTGTCGTCCATGTTCACGGGCAGGAAGTTGTGGACGATGTGGAGCGTGTCGTCGGCGACCTCGACTGGCCACGGATCGCGCGCCGGGTTGGCGGGCGGCGTGAAGATGAGGATCCGAGCTCCCTGGCCTTGCCAGTCCGGCCCCTTCGTTCCCCTCCCGTGCAGCGGCACCACGACGAGCTCTCGGTTGCCATCACCGTCGAGGTCCGCCCACCGAATCCGGTGGAGCGTCGGTTCCTCGGCAATGGAATGCAGCGTCCACTCCGCTCCAGCAGCGCCCTGCTTCGCCCAGTGCAGCGTGCCACCGCTCGTGGTGTTCGTGGGCTGCCAGCTGGCGCCGAGCGCGACGTCGAGCCGGCCGTCGCGGTCGATATCGTGCAGCGCGAGGCAGACGTTGTCGCGCGGCGTGGCCCCGGTCAGGATGACGCGCTTCTGCCAGCTGGGGGCTTCGAACCAGACGAGGTCCGTGGCGTTGATCGCGACCACGTCGGTCCGGCCGTCGCCGTTGACGTCACCGGTCGTGACCGCATAGCCAATTCCGAAGTCGGTGGCAATCTCTTCGGCCCGGAATTGCACGGCGGCCGACGGCGGCTTTGCCTCACCGGGCTTGGCAGCTTGCTGGCCGCCAGTTCCCGCAGCCACCATCGACACCCCTCCGAAACCGACGGCGCACGTGAGGAGCCGCACCATGCCCGCGACAGAGATCGATGTCGATGTCCTCATGATAGGGCAGTCTACCGCAGGACCATCGCCGACAACACCCGTTACGCCACAGCCCAACGCCCGCAGTGCGCCCACAACACACGAGGCGTTCGTCCCGCTAAACGCAAGCTCGTCAAGTCTTCGGCCAGCCACCAGGCTCGTGAGGCGCGAAAAAGGTGGCGACAATCGTAGTTGACGACATCGCTGGGTGGCCTACCTCGGCGGCGTGAACGTTGGCGCGGGGTACGGCAGCGTATCGGGCAAAACGCGAACGCCGGTCGTAAATTTGAGCGGGTACTTTCCGCCGCTCGGGAACTTCAGCTCGACGAAAAACGCCGTCCATCCCGCCGGAGGCGGTGGAACGCGCGCGACCCAGGTGTTGGGGCCGGAAGGGGTCAGTGGCGTGCTGCTGTACGCCGACCCGATGACGTCGTGGCGGAAATTCCTGCGCGGCCGGATTCACGGCCTGCCAGACGAGCACTTCTTCGGGACGGTCCTTGGCCACGACTTTGATCGAGCCGTCCCGCTCGAACGTCCACGTGAACGTGGGACGAGGCGTGCCTTTGACGATGGTCGAGTAGAACGCCTGGAGGCTCTCGAGCGCGTCGGTCTTGTCGAGCGAATGCGAGGTGTTCGGCACGTAGCGGAGGTGCTTCTCGCCGAGCAGGTCGTCGAAGTAGAACTGCGACGAATCCGGCAGGAAGAACTGATCGCCCGACGCGTTCAGCATGAACTTGGGCATGGTCAGCCTGTCCCGGTATTCGTAGGGCTCCTCGATCTTCATCAGCGCGCGGAACTCGCGCGTGCCCATCCAGTCCATGATGCGCTGGTCGACGTAGTCCTTGACGGCATCGGACCACGCCCCGTAGGCGCGCCAGTGGTGGACGAACGACGGCTCGACGTTGAGCATGTCGATGACAGCCGGCGCAATGGCGATGACGCGGCGATCGGTCGCAGCCGTAGTCCACGTCGTCCACCCGCGCTTCGAGGCGCCGGACACGACGAACCGCGTGACCGGCTTGCCGCCGCCGGCCTCGGTTGCGGTAAACGCGGTGACCGCATCCATGGCGCGAACGGCGCTCTTGGTCATCGGCAGACGAGCGGGCCACTTCTCGTCGCCGGTGCGCAGGAACTTGTCCCACGTGTACGCGATGAAGTCGTCTTCCGTGCGCGGCTTGCGTGAGGGATCGTCCTTGAAGATCACCGGCTGGTTCGGGACGAGGCGCAGCTCGGCCGTCACCGTGCCGGTGTCGCGCGCCGCGTCGACGAGCCAGGCCGCCGGACGCGCGGGCGGCGGACGATCGTTGCCCCCACCGCTGATGAACAGCAGACCGATGTCGCTCGTCACAGTCGCCGGGCGAACGATCGTGATCCAGTGCGTCCAGAGCGGCCGCTCGACTTCCTTCTCCGTCAGCCACTGTTGCGACGTCATCTCGATGAGCGTTGCCGTCACGCCTTCGGCGGGAAGCTCGCGCGCGACCTTCCACGAGAAGTTCGCGTCCGGCGCCGCGACGTACCGATCGAGCGCGGTTAGCGCGGGTTGCGCCCGAGCGGTCGCCGGCTGGGGCGGCGGGGGCACCGCGAGCGGGAACGCTGTGGACAAGACCGCGAAGAGGACCAGGACGGAGACCGTCGCCGCCGTCCGGGCCGAGATACCCGATTGCGACTTGAGCATGGGCGGAGGGTACCACAGGCCCGGCGCACGCCGCGCTGGACAGGGCCGCCCGGCGTCCCCGCCCGGACGGCGCGGGCGGCGGTCCGGTTGCGTTATAGTGGCCGGCAGGCGGGCTGGTGCAATGAATGCTCCGCGGCTGAGGAATTGGTTCGGCATCCTCGCACTGTCGGTGACAGCCGTCCGGTGCGGCTCATCGGCCGGCCCCACGACACCGTCGCAGCCACCGCTGCCGGTGGCGAACGAAAGCGCCAGCTTCCGCTACCACTACGATGCTGGAGACCGCGTCGACTCCGACTGGCAGGAGAGTTACCATACCTGGGCAACCGCGCGCCTAGGCGTGAGCCTGCCCCGGAAGATCGAGTACTACAAGTATCAGAGCCGGCAGGCGATGGGCGACCGGACTGGCAACTACAATACCAACGGCTTCGCGGAGCCGTCGCGGTTCGAAATCCACACGCTCTGGCCGACCGACAACCACGAAGTCGTGCACATCTACACGGCGCTCGTCGGCCGGCCGTCCGATTTCTTCAACGAGGGGATCGCGGTCGCGTTCCAGACCAACCCCGCGACCGGCGACTTCGAGTCGGTGTTCAATGGCCAGCAGGTGCACGGCGCCTGCAGTCAATACCTCCAGAACGGAACGCTCGTCGTTCCGCTCCTTCGCGTCGTCTCGACGACCGACTTCCGGGCCGTGAGCGATCAGGTCCTGAGCTATCGCGAGGCGGGATCCTTCGTGCGGTTCACGATCGATCGCTACGGCATCGACCGCGTGCTCCAGTTCTTCCGCGTCAGCAACCCGACCGACAGCCTCCCGGCGATTCAGGAGCGCTTCCAGGCGGCGTTCGGTGTGTCGTTGGGCGCCGCCGAAACCGAATGGACGGCCATGCTGCGGAGCCAGGGCGTTCCGCGATTCTCTCTCTTCTGATTGCGAGGGCTGACATGAAACGGCTGTACGGTCTGCTCGTTCTCACGTGTGTCTCGCTGGTCACCGCAACGCCTGGCGGATCCGCCGCGGCCCCGCAGGGGCAACCCCTCCGCATCATCGCCTTCGGAGCCCATCCCGACGACGCAGAGTTGAAGGCGAGCGGCGTGGCGGCGCTGTGGGCCGCGGCCGGAGCGAAGGTCAAGTTCGTCGCGATGACCAACGGCGACGTCGGCCACTTTGGAACGGCCGGAGGACCACTGGCACGCAGGCGGAAGGCCGAGGTCGCCGAATGCGCCCGCATCCTCGGGATCGAGAACGAGGTGATGGACATTCACGACGGCGAATTGACGCCGTCGCTCGAGAACCGCAAGACCATGGCCAGGCTCATCCGCGAATGGCAGGCCGACATCGTCATGGGTCACCGCCCGTATGACTACCACCCGGATCATCGATACACGGGCGTGCTGATGGACGATTCGGCGGTCGTCGTCGTGGCGCCGTTCTTCGTGCCAGACACGCCGCCGACGCCGAGGAATCCGGTCTTCATGTATTACTCGGATGGCTTCCAGGATCCCAAGCCGTTCACCGCGAGCATCGTGGTCGGCATCGACAGCGTGGCCGACAAGAAATGGGCGTGCGTCTCGGCGATGCCGTCGCAGTTCGGCGACGAGGATTCCTGGCAGGGGCGCACGCTGCCGAACGTGCCCAAAGGAGACCGCGAACGGGCGGCCTACCTGCTCGACATCGTGAAGAAGCGCAACATCGCCATCGCCGACCAGTATCGGGAGCGTCTGGTCGCGCTGTACGGAGCGGAACGTGCGGCGAAAATTCAGTACGCCGAGGCGTTTCAACTCGGTCAGTACGGCCGCCAGGCGCCCCTGGAGGAACTGAAGCGGATGTTCCCGACGCTGCATTGAACCTGGGACCGGGCATGAACGCGGCGCGGAAGGGTTGCGCTATCATGAACTGACGGCGAGCAACATGATGCCTTCCGCCTTGTCGCCTGAGTGGCCCGCGGTCAGCTCGAAAAAGCACGCCTGATGGAACGTATCGGCCGCTACGAACTGCGTGACAAGCTCGGCCAGGGTGGCATGGGTGTCGTCTACCGGGCGTTCGATACGCTCCTGCAGCGCATCGTGGCCGTCAAGGTGATTTCCGCCACGATCGACGGCAACCCGGATCTGCGCGAGCGTTTCTTCCGCGAGGCGCGGGCGGCCGGCCAGCTCTCACACCGCAACATCATCACGATCCACGATCTGGGCGAACACGAGGGCGTGCCGTACCTCGCGATGGAGTACCTCGAGGGCGAGGATCTGCAGCGGCGCATGGCAGGCCCCGATCGCATGAGCATCTCGCACAAGCTCGATCTTGCGATCGAAATCTGCGAGGGTCTGGAGTTCGCGCACACCCACGCAGTCGTCCACCGGGACATCAAGCCGGCGAACATCTTCATCACCGACAACGGCACGGTCAAGCTCCTGGACTTCGGCCTGGCCCGGCTCGTCACCTCCGAGCTGACGCACAGCAACATGATGATGGGCACGCTGAACTACATGGCGCCCGAGCAGGTGCGCGGCGAACGCGCGGACCACCGGTCCGATATCTTTGCGACCGGCGTCGTGCTCTACGAGCTGCTGAGCGGCCGGAAGGCGTTCCAGGGCGACTCGTTTGCCGCGACGCTCTACAAAATCCTGCAGCAGGTCCCCGAACCGCTACACTGCATCGACTCGACGCTCCCGTGGCAGATGGTCGCGATCGTTGAGCGCGCGCTGGCCAAGCCGCGCGACGAACGATACCAGCACATGAGCGAGATGCTGCGCGACCTCCTGTCAGTCCGGCTGCAGGACGTGTTTTCCGAGTCACCGACGGGGTATGACTCGGTCGCACGCGCGCTTCCTTCGCCGCCGCCGCGGCCGGCGCCTGGATCGGGTGCCCGGCGGCCAGGCTCGGGCGCCCAGCGACCCGGATCAGGCGCCCGGCGGCCGGGATCGGGCGCCCAGCGACCAGGATCAGGCGCGCACCGACCGGCATCAGGAGCCCAGCGACCGGTCTCGGCGGGCTTCCTTCGGAGCCGGACATCCTTGACTGGATATCACCGGCCTGGACAGGCTGTCTCCGGCCGAGATGGTCACGTCCGCGCCGACACCCGCACCCGTCGTACCAGCCTCGCGAGCCCCTCGTGCGATCGTGGTCGTGGTGATCGTTGCCGCGCTCGCCCTTGTCGTTGGTGGACCGATCACCTACTCGCTGCTGTCGCGCCGCACGCCGACGGCGTCGGTCCAGCCACCGGCACCGTCGACGGCGACGTCAGACGATCCGGCGATCCAGGCCGCGGTGAAGCAATCGCTCAATGCGTTTCAGTCGGGTGACTACGCCGGAGCGGCGCGATACGCGGACAGCGTGCTGCAGCAGATTCCGAATCATCCCGAGGCTCAGCGGATCGCC
This sequence comes from uncultured Acidobacteriota bacterium, assembly GCA_963776315.1. Lineage (GTDB taxonomy): Bacteria > Acidobacteriota > Vicinamibacteria > Vicinamibacterales > 2-12-FULL-66-21 > DATBJJ01. The sequence continues at coordinate 241,577 of CAVZMJ010000007.1, read as the reverse complement.
GCGCGGGCTCGCGAGGCTGCTGAAACCATCGAACGTGGGCTGCGCGACGCCCAATCGTTGTTCGACGCCGGCCGCTACGACGACGCCGCGGAGGCTGCGGGCAGTGTGCTGAGCGTGTCGCCGTCGAACGCGGACGCGAAACGCATCATGGCTGAGAGTTCCGCGCGGTCGCGTGGCCGGGCAGTGGACGACGCGCACGCGCGGATGGCGCGGGCCAAGTCGGCGGCTGTGGCCGCCGCGGCACCGAAGCTGGCGGCCGGTTCCTATGGAGTCGCGATGGCAGCCGAGCGCGAGGGGGCACGACTGCAGAAGGCCGGGCGCGTCGCGGATGCCGCTGCGAAGTTCTACGAGGCGGGCGGCCTCTTCCAGAGCGCGGAGATCGCGGCACAGACTGCAGCCGCGGTCAGCAGCCAGCGCGCGGCCCCGTCGAACCAGCCGGCGGCCCCTCCGCCCACTCAAGCCACGACGCCGAGCACCGAGATTGCCGCCAATCCCCCGCTCCCGTCGATTCCCGTCGCCCCGCTCGAACGTGTTCCAGTTCCAGCGACACCGACGGTATCCGTCCCCGCGCCGCCTGCGTTGACAGCTCCCGCGCAGACACCACCACCGGTTTCGCCGCCACCGCAGCCGGCTCCGAACCCAGCAGCGGCGAACGCGGCCGCGGAGAGCGCCATCCGGGAACTGCTGACGCGATACGAGCTGGCGCTCGAGACCCGCAGCATGGAGTCGCTGAAGCGGATCTGGCCGGGCCTCGCGGGCACCCAGCAATCATTGATTCGGACTGAGTTCGAGCGCGCGCGCCGCATCGACGTGGAGATCGTCGATCCTCAGATTTCCGTCGCCGGCGGTTCAGCGTCCGTCACGTTTCTTCGCCACTATGAACTGCTCCCGGCGGGAGGACAGCTCCTGCGCGCCGATTCGCCAGCAACGATGACCGTCCGCCGCACGGACGGAGGCTGGGTCATCGATCAGCTTCGTTTTGGCCCCGCGCGGTGACGCGCCACAGCCTGTGAGGTACTGCAGCATGTCGAGAGTCGTGACCGTCGCGCTCCTCTGTCTGTTGATTGCGGCGCCCGCGACCGCACAGAGTCACCCCACACGACTTGCCACGCTCTTCGAGGACATCTACGGGCCGAACGGCCTGGTCCTCAGCAGCGACGACGTGCAGCTCGACGGCACGAACCACGCCGCGCACTTCAACAGCGCCTTCCAGTCTGAGTTCCGGCTCGTCAACATCGCACTGACCAGCCAGCTCGCCGCCATCCCACTGCCGTCTCCCGGCTCGGGCTTCACCTATACGTTTGATTCGAGCAGCGGCACGTTCGTCCGTTCGACCAAGAGCTTCGGTCCGATCCTCGCCGAACGCGGCGAGACGATTGGCCGCGGCCGCCTGGCGGTCAACTTCGCCTACCAGTCGTTCACCTTCGACCACCTCGACGGCGTGCCGCTCGTCTCGGTGCCCGCGGTGTTCAGACACGACAACCCCCAGCTCGGCGGCGGCCGCACCGACGTCGTCTCGACGATGAACACGATCGAGTCGACGGTCAACCAGTTCAGCGGCGCCGTCACGTTCGGCGTGACCGACCGCTTCGACGTGTCGCTCGCCGTGCCGGTGGTCAACACGAGGCTGTCGCTGCTCTCGACCGCGACGATCCATCGGGTCGGCACCGGATCGAATCTCGGCGTGCACTACTTCAAGGATCCCAACGCGATCGGCGGCTATGGCTCGACGCAGCAGTATTTTGCCGAGGAATCGGCAAGCGGGCTCGGCGACCTCGTCGTGCGCGCCAAAACGACACTGATGAAGGAAGGCGCGCGCGCGTTCGCCGCCGGCGTCGACGTTCGGCTGCCGACCGGCGACGAGCAGAACCTGCTCGGCGCCGGGGCCGCAGGGGTTCGGCCGTTCGCCGCGTTCTCAGCCGGCTGGGGCGCGTTCGCGCCGCACGTCAACGTCGGCTACCAGTGGAACGGGAAGAGCGTGCTCGCCGGCGACATCATCAACGACATCAAGGCGGATCTTCCCGATCAGTTCGTCTACGCGGTTGGCGCCGACCTCAGCGTCAACGAGCATTTCAGCCTGGTCGTCGACTGGCTGGGTCAGCGTGTGCTCGATTCGCCCCGGCTGCTGATCTCCAGCTTCACCGCCACGGGCGTCGCCGGCAGTGTCACGCTTCCCGATATTCGCTTCGAGCAGGTGTCGTACTGGTCCTCGGCGGCGGCCGTCGGCTTCAAGGCCAACGTCGCCAGCCGCGTGCTGCTCGACTTCAACCTGCGGTTCCGCGTCAGCGACAACGGCCTGGTCGACCGGGTGGCGCCGCTGATGGGGGTGGAGTGGAGCTTCTGACGGCTCAAGGCCCAGGGCCCAGGGCTCAGGCGCTCAGGGCTCGGGCAAGATCATCGAGAGTGTACTCGAAGGTTTTCCTTGAGCCTTGAGCCCTGAGCCTTGAGCCAATCTCCGTTCCCCCCGGGTTCTCCGCTGACTCCTGCCTCACTTCCCAGTACCGCGCTGCAGCGTGACGACGCGATCAACCGACACCTCGGTCCAGCGCTCGCGCGCGCCGTCGGGCCACTGAACGGTGACGGCGGTGACGGCCGCCGACGTGCCGAGCCCGGCGTGCACGCGGACGTCGCTCGCCGACAGGTAGCTGCCGTCGGTCCGCACCCGCCGCCAGATTGTCGGCCGGCCGGCGCGCTCGATGCCAACCCACGCGCCAAACCCGAAACGATTTCCCTGCGGCTGCTGGAGGCGCACCTGGATCCAGTGGTTGCGTGCTCCGCCCTGATTGAGGAACAGCCGCACCGGTCCGTTGTTGTTCGTCACGACGACGTCGACGTCCCCGTCGTTGTCGACGTCGCCGAACGCCGCGCCGCGACCGATCTCGGCACGATCGAACGCCGGGCCCTCCCGCCTTGCTCGTCTCCTCGAACCTCCCGGTCCCGGTGTTGCGGAACAGCTGGTTCCGCATCCGGAACGGGAACTTCTCGCCGCGCTGCGCCTCGACGATGTTGACGGCTCCGTTGGCGACGAAGAGATCGAGCCAGCCGTCGTTGTCGTAGTCGAACCAGTCGGTGCCAAAGCCGGTCGACGCCGCGGTCCGCGCCGCCAGCCCGGCCCTGGCCCGGCGCGTCGTCGAAGGTGCCGCGTCCGTCGTTGACGTAGAGCGCGAACGTCTCGCCGACGATGTTGGTGACGAAGAGATCCTCGTCGCCGTCGAGGTCGAAATCGCCCGACGCGATCCCCATGCTGCCCTCGGGATTGCCGGCCGCGTTCAACGCCGATCCCGACAACAGCCCTTCGTCCTTGAACGTGCCGTTGCGCTGATTGATCCAGAGCTGATTCGGCGTCGCATCGTTGGCGACGTAGAGATCGAGCCAGCCGTCGCCGTTGTAGTCGCCGGTCGACACGCCCAGACCGGCGCCGTCGGCCTTGGTGATGCCGGCGGCGTCCGACGACGTCGGTGAAGCGGCCGCTGCCGTCGTTGCGATAGAGACGGTCAGGCACCGGCCGATAGGCGCGCGGGCTGCAATAGTCGCGCGCGCCGAGCGCGTCGTTGCACCGCTTGTTGCCGGCGACCGTGAAGTCGAGGTAATTGGCGACGAAGAGATCGAGATCGCCGTCGCGGTCGTAGTCGACGAAGGCGGCGCTGGCGCTCCACTGCGCGTCGCCGACGCCGGCCTCCCGCGTCACGTCGGTGAACGTGCCGTTGCCGTTGTTGCGATAGAGCGTCTCGGGACCGAAGGAGGTGACGACCAGGTCGAGATCGCCGTCGTTGTCGTAGTCGCCGGTCGCGGCGCCCATGCCGTAGGTCCGCGCAGCCCATGCCGGCCTTGTCGGTCACATCGGTGAACTGAAGCTTCCGACTGCCGTCGGCGCCAACGGTCAGGTCGTTGCGGAACAGCCGGCTCGTGGGGGCCCCCGGTGCGGGCTTCTCTGCCAAGGCTGCCGCCCTGAACGAGAAAGACGTCGAGATCGCCGTCGCCGTCGTAGTCGAAGAGCGCGACGCCGGCGCCCATCTGCTCGGCCATGTAGTACTGGCCGCTGGCACCGCTGACGTGCGTGAACGTGAGGCCCGACTGGGCGGCCGCTTCGACGAAGAGCGGCGATGCGGGGGTGGCGCCTGCGACGCGCCGAGCAGGACGCATCCGGCCAGGACGGCTGATAGGGATGCTGAAAGCTGAAAGCTGACGGCTGATAGCTGTTTCATTTCAGCTTTGCGAGCTCCCGGTCGATGATCGCGGCGAGCTCCTGTCTGCCCGTACTCGAAGCGCGAGGCGCCTGGCTTCGATCGCCCACTTGATGCCCTCGTCCTTGTGTCCGGCGCGCACATGCGCGGCCGAGAGCGCAAACACGTATCGTGGCGGTCTCGGCGTCCTGCGGTTGCGACAGCTTGCTCAGCTCGACGATGGCCGTCTTCGTTTCGGCCGAGCGCCAGCAGCATGCGGCCCAGATTGAACCGAGCCAGCCGGAACGTCGGCTGGCTCTCGACGGCCTGCCGGTACTCGTCGGCCGCCGCCTCGAACTGGCGCTGGCGCTCGAGTACCTGTCCGAGGTTGTTGCGCGCCTGCGCGTTGGCCGGATTGAGCGCGAGTGCCTTGCGGTACGCGTCCGCCGGCCAGTTCCCACTTCTCCTGCAGGCCGAGCAGCACGCCATAATCGTAGTGTGCCTCGCTGAGATCCGCACCCGACGGTGATGGCGGCCCGATAGTGCTCCTCCGCCTTCGGGAACTGTCCCGGCGCGACCGTAGAGCGAGATGAGGTTCACGTGGGCCTGGGCGAGGGACGGATCGCGGGCGAGCGCCGCCTCGTGCGCCGCGATTGCGCCGGTGACATCGCCGGCATTCCGCGAGCGCCACGCCTCGCCGCAGGATCGCGGCCCCGTCGTCTCGGAGCGCGGCCACGCGCGTCGCGTACCGGATCGTCGAGCGCCGGCCACCGCGATCCGAACTGCGCCGTGCTGCGCGAGCGCGCGCTGCGCGTCTTCGGTCCGTCCCTGCGGCGCGATACGACAGCGCGAGCGCGTAGTAGGCGGCGCCGAACTCGGGGAAGAGCGCCACCGCGCGCTGGAAGTGCGGGATGGCGAGATCGTGACGGCCCCTCGACCGCGTCGATTCGGCCGAGCCAGAGCTCGGCGGCTGGCGCGGCGCGCGGCTCGGCAGTCAGACGACTCGAAGAGACGCCGGCTGTCGTCGATCCTGCCGGCTTCGAACAGCGTCTCGGCGAGCGCGACGCGAGCGGGCAGGTAGTCGGGAGCCACGATCGAGGCCTGTCGGAATCGGGCTGCGGCGTCATCGAACCGGGCGAGGCGCCGAAGCACGACGCCGTCCAGGTACTGACAGTCCAAGCGCCGCTGCGGCGAGCGCCTGGCACCGCGCATACGCGTCGTGTGCTCCGTCCCACTGTTCCCAGGCGTGCAGCATCTTCGCGAGCGCGGCGACAGCGGCTGCGATCCGACGGTCGCGACGTCGCGTTCGTGTGGACGCGCGAGATGGCCTCGCGCGCTGCCGGTGGATACGTTTCGAGCGCGAGACGCGGAAGAGGAGGAAGCGCTGGCTTGGGCGAAGGGGTGCGCCGGGCACGCGAGCAGCGAGAACGCCGCCAGGGAGAGTCTTAGAGCACGAGACACGACACCATACAATCGCACGAACTCCGGCCCGTGCGCAGCCGGAACTCGCCTGAACGAAAACAGCCCCGCCGCGGCATGCGGCGGGGCTGGCGTTACGGTAGCAGCGGCCCGATGGTCCGAGCCGCTGACTCGCTAGAACTGGAACCGCAGCCCAGCACGACTGTCCGCGCCGGATAGTTCCGCCGTTGATGCCCGTGATCTGCCCGAACGTGCCGGACGTGATGCTGCCCTCCGGGTTGTTGAACACAGCATGGTTCAGGACGTTGCCTGCCTCCAGCCTGAACTCGAGCCGTTTGCTTCCGCCCATCGGGAACGTGCGGAACAACGAGAAGTCCAGCGACCTACCCGCCAGGACCGTAGAACTGGTTTCGGCCGGTGGTGCCGAAGCGAACACCGGTCGGCTGCGCGAACTGCCGTCGTGTCGAAATACGTGCCGGTCGTTGCCAATCTTGCCAGCTTGTCTCGAACGATGCCGGTGAGATCGGCCGTCTGCATGTTGCTGGGCGTATTCAACGACGTGCCGCTCGCCGTCACGGTGAATGGCGTTCCGCTGAACGCGGCGAACACGCCGTTGAGCTGCCAGTCGTTGACGATCGTTTTCAGAATGTTGTCGTAGCTCCCGCTGCTCTGCCACGGCAGTTGGTACGCGAAACCCAGTGTGAAGTTGTGCCGGCGGTCGAACCCCGCGGGCGCCCAGTTGCGATCCAACGTCGCTCGGCGTGTTCCAGGTCAGCGTTGCCCGGCCGTCGTCAGTCAGCTATCGTTCATGGCCTTGCTCAACGTGTAGGCGCCCTTGAACAGCAGCCCGTGCGTAAACGGCTTGTTGAGCGCAACCTGCAGGGAGTCGTAGCGCGTGTCCAGACGCTGTCCCCAGGAGTCAATGCGGATCAACCGCCCCATCGACGCGTACGGACGGCTCGCTATCGCCGCCGCCGAGCGTCAGCGGGGCGTTGATGTCCAGCCCGGCGTATCCGCCAACACCCTTCGCGCCCACGTAGGCCACGTCCACCGCGATGTCGTACGGCGAGACGCCGCTCGACGGCGACGTTCCAGGTGTGCACGGCGCCGCGATCGATGTTGTCGATCTCGGGTGTGTATTCGGCGGCCGCGCGATCCAGCGGCACCCGGCCGCTACTGACGTCGGGTCCGACAATCTGCGGAATCCCCTGCTCGCAGCGTGTTGTAGTAGGAGAACTGATCGGCGTTCACGAAGGTCGACGCGATCGTGACGGGATAGTCGTTGTCGCCCCGGACCGCGCGCGCCCACGGCTGCGCGTTGTACGTGAGACCGTAGCCGGTACGGAAGACCGTCTTGTCGTTGAAGCGATAGACGGCGCCCACGCGCGGAGCGAAGTTGTTGAGGCTCATCTCCATCCCGTTGTTCTGCGGGTTGCTGCCTCTGCCGGCGACGAGCACTTCGAGCGTCGTGAGATCGAGCCGGTCGAGGCCACGGCCATCGATGCGGTGCATGATCGGGTAGAGCTCATACCGCATCCCGAGATCGAAGGTCAGCTTCGACGTCGCGCTCCACCGATCGCGGAAGAACAGCGCGTGCTGCCATTCACGCGCGGTCATCAGCTCGTTCTGCACGCTCTTGTTGACGTTGCCGACGAGACCGAGCATGAACGACGCATACTGATTGTAGAAATTCGCTGGTCTGCGCAGCGCCGTTCACCGAGTCGTGTTGCCGTTGAACGTGAAATTGCCCGCGCGGGTTGCCGGTTTCCGGCTGCCAGTGGTCCAGGTACATGAAGTTCACGAAGTACCCGCCGCGCAGGTCGTGGCGCCCCTTCAGCTTGGTCATGTTCGCGGCCAGCGAGTACGTCCGCTCGTCACGGTAAATCGGATTCCAGCCGTCGCGGTTGCCGAGCGCGCTGAACCCCGTATTGAACTGAGGGTAGCCCGCGTAGCGCTGATCGCCGATCCCCTGGTCGTTCGTGCCGGGAATCCCGAGCACATCCAGTCCGTAGTTGCCCGCGTTGAAGTCCGGACCGTACACCTGCTGATCCTGACGAGAGAACCCGAACGTCATGTCCAGCATCGTGGTCGGGCTGAGCGTCCACGTCGTCCCGGTCGTGAACTGCCACACCTTGGTGAAGCCACCATCCCCGGTGGCATTCGGATCCGGGCCGAGGTAGTTCGTCAGGTCGTCGACGACGGCGTTCATGAAGCTGTACTTGCCCCAGATCTGCTGCGATGCCGTGCGGTTCCAGTTGAGCTTCAGGTCGTAGTTGTCGCGGTCGACCGTGCGAGCTTCGTCGCGCTGGTAGTTGTTCGTCAGTCCGCCGGCGCCGATCCCTGTCGTGTTCGGCAGCGGGAAGAGCTGCATGACCTTGAGCGCAGTCGGATTGATCAGACTCGACGGAATCTTGTTGTCGGTGAACTGCTCACGTCCGACGCCGTTCGCGCCGCCCGTGAACGGGTTGTAGATATTCTGCAGCGACCCGTTGGTGTTCCGCGCGTTGCTGAAGTCGCCGGCGCGGAGCGCCGCGTCCGGCACGCTGAAGAACGTCGTCAGGCTCTGCGTCCGCTTGTAGCCCTCGAACGACCCGAAGAAGAAGACCTTGTTCTTGGCGATCGGCCCGCCAACCGTGCCTCCGTAGGTATTCGCATTGATCGGCAGCTTCTCGGGCTTGCGGCGGTCCCAAAGAAGTAGGCGGGTCGCGTTCAGATCCTGGTCGTTGTGGAACTCGAACGCCGATCCCCTGAACTGGTTCGTGCCCGACTTGGTGATGACGGTCACCGCCGCGCCACCAGCCATCCCCTGCTCGGCGTCGAAGCTGCTCGTCGAGATGTTGACCGTGTCGATCGTCTCGGCCGGCGAGATGTACATGTTGTGGTTCGGCAGCCAGATGTTCATGTTCGTGGCGCCGTCGGTGCGGGTCGAGTTGTTCGTATTGGCCTGACCGTTGACGTTGGTGGCCAGCGACCGCGCCGGTGTGTCCGTCTCGGCGTTGCCAAAGGCCATCGGCGTCGTTCCGGGCACCAGGTTCATCAGCGCCTGGTAGTTGCGGAAGCGGTTGAGCGGCATCGCCGTGAGCTCGGCCGACTTCAACTCGGTGCTCACGTCCGCTTTGTCGGTCTGCAGCAGCTGCGCCTCGGACGCGACCGTGACCGTTTCGCTCACCGTCCCGACCTCGAGCGCCATGTCGATGCGCGAGATCTGGCCGATCGTCACGGGGACGTTCGACCGTACGCCTTCGCGGAAGCCCTGCAGGGAGACCTTGACGTCATACGACCCTGGCGGGACGTTGACGAGGTTGTACGCACCTTCGGCGTTCGTGACCGTGTCACGCGTGAGGTTGGTTTCCTTGTTGACGATGGTAACGGTCGCGCCAGGAACGGCGGCGCCCTGCGCGTCCTTGATGACGCCGGTGATGCTGCCGTAGAGCACCTGCGCAAACGCGGGCGCCGACGCCAGGCACATGGTTAGAATGACGAACGTGACGCCGAGTAGTCGAAGACGGAACGACCTAGACCGATGGGGTTCGCTCACAGATCCTCCTCCTGCTGAAAGCTACTGACTGCAGACGTGCAGGTGTGCCGAACGGCGATGGATGGTGGGACCGGCTTCCCTCCTTGGTGAAGCGGAAGAACGGACGTCTAGATACGGGTCACCCGTTCATACTAGCTGCGGGCGACAGGGACCGTAGCATACGGCGTGGGACGATGCAAGGTCTTCCGGTGACGAAAACGTGTTACATAGGCGAACAAAATGCGAAAACTGGCCAGACGTGACGCGCAGTTCGGTGCATCGGCCCTCAGCTATTTCGTTGTGAGATTGTCAGTTATCAACTGTCAGCAACAGCGTTCAGAGCCCAGGGCGATCGACCTGGCCTCTTCTTGTTGCTGTGGAGTTGAGAGTTGGAAGCTGAGCGCTCGGAGCTTCACTTGAACAAGTCGTCAAACGCCTTGCGAGCACTCGTGGGGGCAACGGACTTCGTCTCCCGCTCGACGGTGGTGCGGGGCTCGAAGAACGTGCACGCGTTGCGCGCGTCCTTCGGCGAGACACGCGACGGGATCGGCTGCTGGCACTCGAACGGCGCGCTCGTGTCGAAATGGGCGCACTGCGCGCAGGTGTGCAATGAGGCGCCGCAACGCGCGCAGACGGCGTCCGGGCTCCAGACTGCGGCCACGCTCAGCTCGTTCCCACAGGGTGCGCAGCGGACGACCTCCCGAAACCCCGGCATATTGAAGGTCTTCGGCGCCAGGGGCGGCTGCCCGCGAGGGGCGTACTCCTTCTTTTCGGCAGGCTTCTGGTCGCTCCGCGGCTCGCGCGGGGTGTCCTGATAGCCCCGCTGCCGGTACTTCCTGTCGGACATTTATCAGTTCGTCGTGGGGCCCCACCCCCACGACCTGCCAGCGCTCGCTACGCTCGCGCCGATGGTTACAGGCGACAGCCGACTTGGAGAACGCCTAGTCGGTGTCAGCGGCTCTCGCGCAGGCACTTCCATCAGGCTGGGGTTCTGTGCGGAGCGGCTCGATTATAGACCAGGGCCCTCATGTGCGCGGAACGCGACTCCCCTGCCGGCCGTCTAACGCCCTGAGGTACCGCCGCATGACCCCGTCTGCCATTCGCACACACCGCTCCCGGACCCGCATCCCGGCGGCCGTCGCGCTCCCGTTCCTGCTGGTCAACCTGGCCGCGCTGCAGGGCTGCGACGTCGTCACCGCAGATCTCAGACACAGCGAGACCGCCGAATGGCGGAAGACCTACGAGCTCGCTCCGGGCGGCCGCGTCGAGATCGGTAATATCAACGGCAAGATTCAAGTCGAACCGTCGGCTGGAAACACGGTCGAGATCGTGGCCGTGAAGACCGCCAAGGGTTCGACGCCTGCCGCCGCCAAAGCCGCGCTCGAACGGATCGAAATCCGCGAGGACGTGTCCGCGTCGAGCATCAGCGTCGCGACGAAGCTCCCGCGCAGCGGCGGCGGCTGGTTCGAGATGGGGGGCACGCAGGTCAAGTACACCGTGCGCGTCCCGGCCGGCGCAGAGGTCAAGTTCACGACGGTCAACGGCGGCGTGGACGTCACCGGCCTCTCCGGCCGCGTCACAGCGGGAACGACCAACGGCGGCGTCACCGCGCGCGACATCAGCGGGACAATCGACGCCAGCACGACCAACGGTGGCGTCGACGTCGATCTCACGCGCCTTGGCGACGGCGGCGCGAAGCTCGAATGCACCAACGGCGGCATCAAGCTGCGGCTCCCGGCAGACTCCAAGGCGTCGATTTCGGCGAGCGTCACCAACGGCGGGATCGACACAACCGGGCTGTCGCTTGACACGACCGAGTCGACTCGCCGCAGGCTCGAAGGCCGGTTGAACGGCGGCGGCGCCCCGATCCGAATCGAAGGCACGAACGGCGGCATCCGAATCGCCGCGCGCTAGTGGCCACTCGAAGCTATCTCATAAACGGAGACCCTTCACGAAGGCCGCGAAGCTCACGAGGCGCGCGAAGGATTCTCTGGTGAAAGTCTTCCTTCGCGTGCTTTGTGGTCTTCGCGATCATCGTGATGGGTCGTCGATCGTGTTTATGAGATGGCTCGTCGAGATCCTGAAAACGGACGATGGCGGCCATTCGGAGATCCGGCCCGACGATCTCCGCGCCAGCCACGACGCGCCGCCGATCGGGACCACGGATCTCGACGACCTCGATCCCATCAGCTCGCGGCGATAACGCTGGCGAGGCTACGCCTGAGACCAACGAGGCTCCACCTCGCCAGGTCGCATTCTTGACTACGCCCCGCTGACGCGGGGACGGTCTTGACCCGGGACACTTGACTCAAATGGACAAGTGCTGGAGGGTCAAGACCTAGCGCAGTCGCGGGCTGCCGCCATCCTCCAGTCCCGCGCCAAGCATCAGGCGCACCACCGCCGTATAGCTCGCCACCCCCTCGTGGACTCGATTCGCGCGCAGATAGGTGTCGTACACATCGCGCGCCGCCGTCCGGACGGCGGGCGATGCCGTCGCGTAGCGGGCGGCGGCGGCCTGCAGATCGTCCCGCGGTCCGTCCGAGAGCTGCGACGTGAGCGTCATCCGATCGGCCCTTGGAAGGGACGCCGCGACGTGCTCGAAGACGGCCAGCCAGCCGCTGTAGCGCGCCATCGCGTCACCCTGGGCGCATGCCAGCCACGCCACGAAGTTCGCCTCCGCCTCGTTCGCGTACCCGGCCAGGTGGGCCCATTCGTGGGCGACGACAAAGGGACGCTCGAACGGCAGCGTGTCCGGGTTGACGATGATCTCGAGGAAGAACGGGTCGGTCATGCCGTCGATCGCGGCGGCGCGGAAGTAGCGTTCGAGCAGCGAGCGCTTCGGCACGCCCGGCACGGCGACCCGATCGCTGCCGAGCATCCGCTGCGCGGCGTCGAACGCCGCCTCGAGCGTCGGCGATGTCGACTCTGCAGCATCGAGCCCGTGCGCCGGCGCGTGCAACGCGTTGACTTCGAGCAGCGCACGGCCACCAAGCCTGAGCGCCCCCTCGCGCGTGACGCGGGCTCCGTCGTAGTCGAGCTTCTCATCGAGCGGCACGCGCCGGTAGTTGAGGCCCCAGAGGACGAAGAACAGCAGCAACGTGACCGCAGTGACCGTCGCCAGGCTCACCACGCTCGACACGAGGGCGTGCACCACGCCAGTCGCGCGGACGCGGTGCCGGAACCGAAGCGCCAGCACGACGAGCAGCAGCACCGCCGCGACATCCAGCAACGCCACCGGGACCAAATTGCTGAGCGACGTCAGGACGCCCTGGATGGCCGGATAGAGGCGGCGTGAGTACCACGCTTCGACTAGTCTCGACGGCAGCGGGACGACGGCGGCGAGGAGCGCCGCCAGGATGAGGCCGATGCGCAGCTTCATTTTTTGGCGCTCGCGGGGCCCCACCCCCGCTCGCTCTCACTCGGCGACTTCGCGCCTCGCTCGGGCCGCAGGCGCTCCGCAGTGCTCTCAGGCCTACTTGCGTCTGCGTCCAGTTCCGGCAGCGATCCCGTGATGAGCCGAATCGCGCGCTGATAGCTGAAGTACGACCACGCCCACTGCACCATGACGACCAGCCGGTTGCGGAAGCCGATCAGGTTGAGGATGTGGACAAACAGCCACGCCAGCCAGCCGAGGTATCCGTCGAGCCGCATCCATCCGAAGTCGGCGACGGCCGACGCGCGGCCGATCGTCGCCATGTTGCCCAGGTCCTTGTAGACGAACGGCCGGTAGGGCTGCTGCTCGATCCCTCTCATGACGTTGCGCGCCGCGTGCTTCCCCATCTGAATCGCGACCTGCGCCACGCCGGGCAGCGGCTTCCCATCGCCGTCTTTGAGGGATGCCAGGTCGCCGATGACAAACACGGTGCGTGATCCTGGAACCGTCAGGTCCGGCTCGACGAGGACGCGCCCGGCGCGGTCGAGCGGCACGCCGAGCGTGGCACCGAGCGGCGAGGCCGCGACGCCAGCCGCCCAGATAACGGTCTCGGCGGCGATGGTTTCGGTGCCGACGGTCACGTGTCCGACCGTCACGTTGGTCACCGCCGCGCCGGTCCGCACGCTGACACCGAGACGCGCCAGGTCGGCGCGCGCGGCCTCGCGCAGCGGTTGGGGAAACGCACTCAGGACCGACGGACCGGCCTCCAGGAGGATGATGCGCGCCGAGCCGGGATCGAAGTGCCGGAAGTCACGGGCGAGCGACTGCCGCGAAATTTCGGCGAGCGCACCCGCCATCTCGACGCCCGTGGGTCCGCCGCCGATCACGACGAACGTCAGCAACGGCTCGCGCCGGGCCGGATCGGCCTGGCGCTCGGCGCGCTCGAACGCGAGCAGCACGCGACGGCGGATGTCGAGCGCGTCCTCGATCGTCTTCAGCCCGGGAGCGCTCGCGCGCCACTCATCGTGCCCGAAGTACGCGTGCGTGGCGCCGCTCGCCACAATCAAGTAATCGTATGCGATCTCGCCGTCGGCCAGGATCAGCCACTGGCGCGCCTGATCGATGGCACGCACGTCTGCAAGAATGACTTCGGCGTTCGACTGCCGCCGCAGGATCCAGCGAATCGGCGACGCAATGTCACCGGGCGAGAGCGCCGCCATCGCCACTTGATAGAGGAGCGGCTGAAAGACGTGATGGTTGCGGCGATCGACGATGGTGAGGCGAATGCGAGCGTGCCGCAAAGCGCGCGCCGCGTAGAGGCCGCCAAAACCGCCGCCGATGATCACAACATGGGGAAGCGTCACGAGGGGTGCTTCATGGTACTACGCCAGTGGTCCAGGTCGCGACGGACAGGGAGGTACCGAGGGGAGGTGACGTGAGGGAGGTGACCTGAGGGAGGGTGACGTGAAGGGAGGTGCGCAAGGGAGGCGACGAAGGCAACGGGTTCAACACGAAGGACCGAAGCGAACGAAGACGAACGAAGAAGACAGCTGAGCCGAATAATCGGAGCGACTTGCGAGTAGTCGCCGCTCAACGTGCATCAAGATACGGGTTTACTACTCGCCGGATTCCATCCTTCAACACTGGAACGTTGAAGTTGATCAACAGTCCCACTGGACAGCGCGTCAGCCGCAGGTAGGTCAACATCTGGGCCTCATGAATTGGCGCGAGGGCCTCGACCGATTTCAGTTCGACGATGACACACTGATCGATCAGCATGTCCAGCCAGTAGCACACGTCCAGGGTGATACTGCGATAAACGAGCGGCACGGGCTTTCTCAGTTCGACTGTGTGCCCGCTCTCTGTGAGCTCGAGCGCCAGACACGGGGCATAGGCTGATTCAAGCAGACCCGGCCCGAGCGCCTTGTGAACCTTGATTCCGCAACCGATGATGTCGTGTGTAACGTTGTTCGTGCCGGAGGGATCTGTGAGCATACTCGCACCTCGGTGACGTGAGGCTGCTCGTGCCGCGCGCAGCGCGGCAGGATGGGTGGGACAGGGGGCGATCACAAGCCCCGCAGGATCAATCGGGGCTTGTGATCGCCCCCTGTCCCACTCATCCCACGCCGGCCTTCCGGCCGGCGTGCGAGCAGCCGCTATCGTCACGTGCAAGGTGCAACTGAGACGCCGCGTCGATTTGCGGCGAAATTGGGCCGGCAAGAGGCCCAGGATCGCAGAAACTGCAACGACCTGATGGTTCCGAGTGTGGCAGTTTCTTCTTCGTTCGTCTCCGTTCGCCTTCGTTCCTTCGTGTTGAACCCGTTCTCTCCGTCCACCTCCGACTCCTCGATCTCCGACTCCTCGACCTCCGACTCTTCGACCTCCGACTCCTCTATCTCCGACCCTCCACACCCGACCGCGTGCCCATGAGCATCCAGCCGGCCCAGTAGAACGGCGCTGAGGTGTCGCGGGCCGCACGTGTCTTCGTCCTGGCGGCCTGCAGCGCCACCTCCGGCGCGTCGCCGGCGCGCAAGCGCGTATGTAACGTCACCAGCAAGTCGGTCGAGGCGGGATCGTCGGCGGCCCATCGTGGCAGGACGAGCGCTGGAACTCCAGCCGCGCGCCACGCCCACGCGACCGCACCGACTTCATCGGCCGCGTCTCTCATCGACATCGCCGCGCCGTCGGAGAGGACCGCCACGCCGGCGTGCAGGTCGAGGTTCATAATCTCTCGCGCTTCGAGGGCGCCGTCGTTGGCGGGATCGGCAGCAAGCAGCATCGCCGAGAACAGCGGGCTCGCGCCGTTGACGCGGAACGGCGCGGCGACGTGAATGACGTCGGCCTGCGGCAGGCGCTCGCCGAGCGCCGCCTCGGTCGCAGCGGCACCGGCGAGGCTCTCCGCACGATCAGGCTCTGCGCCACCGGCGATGGCAATGGCTTCCTTCTCGGCCACCACCCCAGTTCGGATCGTCCAGCCAGGCGCGGTCCTGGCGATCTCCTCGACTACGGCCGGCGCGAGCTCTGGAGCCGCGACCGAGAGCAGACGATTGGACGGCCCGTCCCGCCGTTGGGCAGGAGGCGTGCGAACCAGCGCCGTGACGGACGGCTCATACACGATCGACACCGTGTCGGCGAGGTAGCGGTCTTCAACGGGCAATGCTTCGAACGGCACGCGCCAGAGCACCTCGTGAGGAATGACGATCGCACGAGTCGCTGACCCGAAGGTCGCCGGCAGGCCCGGAATCAACTCGAGCGCCGCCTTTCGCCAGGCGCCGGCGTCACGCAGTGTGTCGGGTTGCTGCAGCTTCGCCACGCGCTCCGCCACCGCCCGACGCGAGGCCGGCTCGAACTGGGTCGAGAATCGGACACCGCCCTCGCCACGCCTTGCGAGGATGACGAGCAGCGTGTCGTCGCCGACCACGAACTCGACGAGAATCGTCCCGCTATCCGGAAGGAGGCGGTCGACGTCGGCCCGTGTGGCGGCCGGCATCAAGCCGCGCCAGGTGCGCAGCCCGGGCAGCCGATCGAAGAGCGCCAGTTGCTGGGCCGTCCGCTTTTGCGTGGCGTCAGCGACGGCCCCGTCGAGCCGGGCCATGCGGGCTGCGTCGGGCTTGGGCAGCCCACGCTCGCGCGTGAGCTGCGCGTGCAGCGACACCAGCTCGCCCGCCACCTTGCGCTCCTCGTCGCGCTCCTCGTCTGTCATGCCGCGGAAGATGTCCCGCTCGCCCGGCGCGAGCAGCAGGCGAAGGTCGTGGGTGCGCATCCGCTCGGCGGACTCGAAGGCGGCCGCCGCGTCGCCGTCCTCAGCCTGCAGCAGCGCGAGCATCGCGAACGCCGACGATGAGTCGCGTGCGACGGGCGCCGACGGACGGACCTTCGCAACCTCGAGGAGGCGATCGACGGCCGCGACGGCCGCCGTCGCGGCGGCTATGGCTTGGGGACGCTGCCGCAGACGCCTCAGCGCCTCGGCCTCGGCCACCTGCGCGCGCCACAGCACGTCGTCATTCTTGAGTGCCTCGGCCCCGCGGCGCGCGCGGCCGGCCGCGTCGAGCGCGTCGGCATGCGCGCCGCTTCCCGCGAGCGCCCGGGACAGCCCGATCTCGGCGCGCGCGGCCTGCTCCGATCGCTTCAGGCCGGTGAACGCCTCGATGGCCTTCTTGTACGAAGCGATCCCGTCCTGGAACTTCTCCTGCGCCGTCTGGGCGAAGGCCAGGCCCGCGACAGCGCTGGCCGCGCCCTCCTGGTCGCCACCTGCGGAGCAACTGTCGAAACTCTTTCGATACTCTTCTTCGGACAGTGTGAAGCGGCCCGCCACCAGATCGACGAGTGCCAGACCTTGCCACGCGCGTCCGGCATGTGAGAGCAGCTTCAAGGCCTCGAAGTGTGCGCGGCTTTCGACGAGCGCCGTCCGCGCGCTGTCCAGATTGCCGAGCCGGAAGTGCACGTCGCCGATGCTCAGCAGCGCCGCGCCCTGATCGTTGCGATCGTTGCGCGCCTTGCCTTCCGCAAGCACGCCGGAAAGCGCGTCGAGCGCCGCCCGATAGTTGCCTTGCGCGAGATACACGCGGCCCAAGCCTTCGAGAGCGTCGGCCTCGCCTGCCGGGTTCGGCAGCTTCCTGTAGAGGTCGCGGCTCCGCGAGTAGTCTGCGATCGCGGCGGAGAACTCACCCTGGAGATACAGGACGTTGCCCGTGCTGATGAGCGTCGTGGCCATGGCGCCTTCGTCGTCCAGACGCTCCTGGATCGCGAGCGCTTCCCGATAGGTGGCGAGCGCCGTGGCGTACTCAGAGAACGAGTACCGGATGGTCGCGATCCCGAGCAGCGCCGCCGCCGTCCCGGTCGAATCATCACGTTCGCGTTCGAGCGGCAGGCGTTCTTCATACGCCTGCAGGGCGCCCTGCAGGTTCCGCTGAAAGTACATCGCATTGGCAAGGTTCTGCAGCGCCTCGCCCTCGAGCCTCTTGTTGCCGACCCGCCGCGCCACATCGCGCATGCGCTCGAACGCGACCTGTGCCGCCGGGAATGCCTGATCCTGCGCCGCCTGCCCTCCACGTCGCGAGAGCGCTGCCAGCAGCCCGTCGCCCACCAGCGCCGGCTCCGCCAGCAGGAGCGCTTCGCGCGCCTCTGGCGTCTGTGCCTCGATGACGGCGTCAGCGAGATCGTCGACTGCGGACCCTTCTTTGACCAGCTTCCAGTCGTCGCCTTCACGCACGTAGGTCAGACTCCACGCCGTCGTGGAATGAAAGGTGAACGGCGGGCGGCCGGGGACTCGCGCTGGAGTGACGCGATCGCGCGTCGCCGACACGCGGACGCGGACGCGATCGCCGGCTGGGAACGTGCCGACGATGGCAACCTCGGAGAAGGTGTCGTCTCCGCTCTCGAAGACGTACTTGAGCTGTTCGGCAGTGGGCCGCTTGACCTTCGCGCTCCACAAGGACAGATAGCCGTCGATGTCTTCCGCCTGTTGCATCGCGAAGAATCGATCGACAGCCGCGCGCAGCTTCGGATCGTCGGTTTCCTGACGGCCGCCGCCGGCCGTCAGGAATACAGTCAGGCAAAACGCGAATGCGAAGGACGACGCGAGCGTCATCGTTCGAGCGAGAACCGGACGGTGATCGTCATCAGGACCGGCACGGGCACTCCATTGAGCTCGGTCGGCGTGTATCTCCACTGCCGCACAGCTCGAACGGCAGCGTCATCGAGAAGCGGTTGGGAACCCAGCACCCGAACACTCTCAACCTTTCCGGTCGCGTCGAGAATGGCCTCGAGGACGACCGTTCCCTGCGCTCGCGCCTGTCGGGCGATTTCAGGATAGATCGGAGCGACGTGCAGAATCTTTCGCGGCTCGCGAATCAGTACCGCCGACTTTCAGCAGCTTCGGTGCGGGCGGGGTCGGTGGCAGCGGGGGTGGCGTGACGGTCTCAGACACACCCAGGGGACCGAGCAGCGGCGGTCCGGCGGCGACGTCCGGCCCGTTCGTAATCAGCCCGTCGATATCGTCCCGAGACGACGACCTCGGTTGATCAGGCGCGATGTCGGGGGGCGCCGCGATCGGCGCCTTGCTGGTGTCCACGGGTGCTACTGTGGTCGGAGGACTCGGCGGCGGCGGTGGAGTCGGCATGACCGCCTTGATGTAGTCCGGCAGCGGCGAAGCGATCACCGGAAGATCCACCTCGCGCAACCAGGGGCTGAAGAGGAACACCGTGAGGACGACCGCGTGGCCGGCGATTGACAGCGGCAGGACCGACCAGCGCCGCTGCCGGCGTCCAGCCGCATCGCCCGTACGAAGGACATCGCGCAAGAATTCCTGAGGCATCGGGAACCCCCTTCGGAGAATGCTGAATGCTGAATGCCGAATGCTGAAGTTAAGGCTGAAGGACGAATTGCCTTCAGCACTCAGCACTCAGCATTCAGCATTTCTTCGAGGCGGCCGCTTACCCGATATAGACACCGGATGCGGGGTCCGGTTCCCTCTCAGCCGAACATGGCCCGCATGCCGAGGATGGGTGCGAGGATCATCAGCGTCACGATGAAGTTGATCACGAAGCCGATGAGGACCACGATGATGGCCTTGCCCGTCGTCGAATAGTCCAGCACCTGCCGCACGGCGATGACCATGGCGGCGATCTGCCACAACCAGATCGCGAGCATCAGGAGCCAGCCAAGGATGGGAATGATCGTGAGCACGCTCGCCAGGCCGGGCGCGGCGGCAAAACCGAGCACGCGGAATGTCTCCGCGTAATCGGCTTTGGTTGCCGGCTCTGGCATGAGCTTGGTGCCCACCAGCCAGATGATGAGCGACCAGACGAGGAAGCCGATGACCGACATGAGAGCGCCGCCGACGATCCCGGTCAGCCCACCGTAGTAGACGTTGCCGATCCCTGCGGCGACGGCGGCAAGGGCGATGACCCCCACTGACTGACCAATCGCCGTCGTGTCGCGCTCGACATCTTCGAAAGCGTTCGGATCCAGCTTCATCGCGCCAATTACCCGATCTCCAAAAGTCATCGCACCCTCCATCGCCTCGCAACCGCGAGGCGCGCACAGTGTAGCGCACTCACCGGAGGTTCAACGGCCCCGGCGATGCGCAATCCACTGCCGAGTTGGCCACGCCGCGCCGCGCTGGCGTGAGATAATCGCGGTCTATGCCTCGCACACGGGAGCCCGAATCCTGGGGACATTCGACGGTTCAGAGCGCCTGCCCACTCGACTGCCCCGACTGCTGCACGCTCGAGATCACGGTCAAGCAGGGTCGCATCGTCGAGATCGACGGCGGACGTGAGAACACGAGCACCAAAGGCTACATCTGCGGGAAGGTCCGCCGGTTCCCCGAGCGCGTGTACGGTGAAGATCGGCTGCTCTACCCGGCGATCCGGAAGGGCACGAAGGGCGACGGCGTCTTCACGCGCGTCACGTGGGATGAGGCGCTGGACCACATCGCCGAACGGATGGTCGCGATTCGCGAGCGCTCCGGCGGCGAAGCCATCCTGCCGTTCTGCTACGGCGGATCGAACGGCCTGCTGACACAGGACACGAACGATGCGACGCTCTGGCGCGCATTCGGCACGTCGCGCCTCGCGCGGACGGTGTGCGCGGCGGCGACCGGTGCCGCCAACATGGGGCTTTACGGCAAGATGCCGGGCGTCACCTACGAAGACTACCCGCTTGCGCGCCTGATCGTCCTCTGGGGCGTCAACCCGGCGACGTCGGGGATTCACCTCATCCCGTTCATCAAGGAGGCACGCAAGGCTGGCGCGACGCTCGTGGTCGTCGACCCGCGCGCCACGTCGCTGGCCCGGCAGGCGGACCTCCATATCCCCTTGCGGCCCGGCACCGATGTGGCCGTCGCCCTCGCGCTCCACAAGCATCTCTTCGACAGCGGACTCGCGGACCTGCCGTTCCTCGCGGAGCACGCGCGCGGCGTCGACAAGCTTCGGGCGCGCGCCGCGGACTGGCCGATGGCCCGCGCCGCAGAGGTCGCCGGCCTCGAGCTTTCCGACCTCGAACGCTTCGCCGAACTGTATGCGACGAGCAATCCTGCCGTGATTCGGTGTGGATGGGGTCTCGAGCGCAACCGCAATGGCGGCAGCGCCGTCGCCGCGGTACTCGCGCTGCCGGCCGTCGCGGGCAAGTTCGGCGTGCGCGGCGGCGGCTTCTCGATGAGCAACTCCACGGCCCTCGGCATCAAGGCCGCGACGTGGATGAACGACACCCCGGAGCCGCCGACGCGCATCGTCAACATGAACAAGCTGGGCGAGGCGCTCATCGACTACAAGGATCCGGCAGTGGAGATGCTCTTCGTCTACAACTGCAATCCGCTGGCGACGATGCCGAATCAGAACCGGGTGCTCGAGGGCCTGCGGCGCAACGATTTGATCACCGTAGTCTTCGACCAGGTTGTGACCGACACCGCGCGATTCGCCGATGTGCTGCTGCCCGCCACCACGTTCGTCGAGAACTACGACATCGCGAAGGGCTACGGGCCGATCAGCCTGCAGATCGTGCGACCCGCGATCGAGCCCGTCGGCGAGGCGCGATCGAATCCCGAGGTCTTCTCAGAACTCGCACACCGCCTCGGGATCGGCGAACCGGAGGAAGAGACAGACACGCTACTGAGGATCGCCCGCCGCCTGCCGCCCGACGTCGGGAACGAACTGCTCGAGCGCGGAACGATCACGCCGCCGTTCGGCGGCCGGCCCGTCCAGTTCGTCGACGTGTTTCCGCTGACGCCCGACCGGAAGGTCAATCTGTTCCCGGAAGCGCTCGAGGCGGAGGCACCTGCCGGCCTCTACGCGTTCCAGCCCGACCCGGCGACGGACGAGTATCCGCTCGCGCTCATTTCTCCGGCGAGCGAGAAGACCGTGTCGTCGATGCTCGGCGAGTTGCGCGAGCGTCCCGGCATGGTGCAGATGCATCCCTCGGACGCCGCGGAACGAGGGCTCAGCACGGACGATCCCGTGCGCATCTTCAACGACCTCGGCGAAGTGCATTGCCCGGTGGCGGTCACCACGAACGTCCGGCCGGGGACTGTCAGCCTGTCGAAAGGCCTGTGGCGGAAGAGCACGTTCAACGGCTCGACGTCGAACGCGCTGTCCCCCGATACGCTGACGGATCTGGGCGCCGGAGCGTGCTTCAACGACGCGCGCGTGCAGGTGGCGTCGCTCGGACGACACTAGGCTCGGCTGGCTCGGCTGGCTCGGGGCTCGGGATTCGGGAAAGAGCCTGCTGCCACAACGAGCACAGTCCAATCAGGAAGCTCTTGCCTGAGCCCTGAGCCTTGAGCCTTGAGCCTTGAGCCCAGCGCCTCAGTAACTGAAGAAAAAGACCAGATCGATCCCCGCGAGCTCGATGCGGCGCTGGCCGATACGATTGGCGGCGCCCGACGCTTCCGGCGCCGCCGCTCCTACCAATCTCATGAAGTCCGAGACCTGATACTCCAACAGGAACTCGCTGTAGATGCGCTCGCCGAACTGCTGGCGCAGCTTGAGGAACGTCCGGTTACCGACCTGCTGGCCGATCGTCAAAGCGGCCCCCAGGCTGTCGCCCTCGCTGGTAGCGCTGACCTCGAAGATGTCGAGGTCGAGCGCGCGGCCAATCGACTCGCCGAGCGGCGTCGCGATAAAGCCGGTCGCGATTCCACCTGCGGTCACCGCGAGCGACGTACGCTCGCCGGTACCGAGCTCGTTGATCGGCCGGTTGAAGATGATGAGCGCGAGGACGTCGGACTCTTCGAGAGGCGGCGTGCTGGACAGCGCGACCTCTGGCTTCTGCAGCGTCCCGGTGATCCGGACCCTCGCCTCGACTCCCGTATCGGGGATCTTGCGCGTCGCGGTGACGTCGATGACGGGGTTGAACTCCGAATCTCCGGTAAAGCGAAACGTGCCGTTCCGGGCGAGGTCGAACTGACGGTCCTGAAACTTATACGTGCCGCGTACCGTATTCACGGTTCCCGCCAGCGTGACCGGTCCCCCGGCGTCCTTGCGGACGTTCAGGTCGCCTCCGAGCGTGATGTTCAGATCGCCGATCGCGGCCCGCGTCGGTCCTCCCGGCCGGAGCTTCCGTCCCCGCGCCATCAGGTTGTCGGGAATCCGCACGTGCAGGTCGAGGGCGACGTTCTCGAAGAGGCTTGCCGGCGGTGGCGGCGCTGTGGCCGGGGCTGCCGCCTCGGCCGGCGCAGCGCCCTTGCCGGCGCGCGCGAGCGCCTGCCGCGTCGCCTCCTCCGCACTACCGGCACTCTCGGCGGCGCTTGCCGCCGACAACACTTCTGGCAGCGCCTCGATGCGATACGGGTCGTAGAACAGCCGCAGGATCCGATCGAGCTCCAGACGGCCGGCCGTCACTCGGATGTCTCCTTCGAGCTTCGGCCGCGTCAGCTCGCCGGTGATCTTGAGGTTCGAGCCGACGCCGACATCTCCCAGCTCGTTGTCGATGATCTCGAAGTCCTGCGACTCGAGGGTGAAGTCTACGGCGCCGACCTGCCGCTCGTGCACGGCGAGCTGACCGGCAACCGCCAGCTGCTCGCCGTTTTCGTCGAGGATCTCGAATCGGCGGACGCGCACGATGTCCGGCTCGAGATCGATGCGGGTGTCGAGTCCGGAATAGGAGGTGCCGAATCTCGGCACCGCGAATGCGCCATCCCTGATCTCGAGGTAGCCGACGACGTGCGGGTCCCGGCCCGATCCTGTGAGCCTGACGTCTGCTTCGAGCGTCCCGCCGACTTGCGTCACCTCCGTGGTGAACCCCTGTACCACGCCAAGATTCAGCGCCGGCGCCTGCAGCCGGACGTCAATCGCATCGTCGGGCGTACCGGCAACGTGGCCGCCCGTTGAGCGCTGGAAGAAACTCGCCGGCACCGTCCCTCGGGCCGTGACGGCAACGCCGGGCGCCTGCTGGAGCGTTGCGTCCAGCTTCATGACTTTTCCGGCGTAGTCAACGTCGACGACGAGCGACTGGTATTTGTAGGTCTGGAAGCCGCCGTCGGTGACCTCGATGCGACCATCGACGCTCGGCTGGCCGATGCTGCCCGTGATCGTGGCGTCCGCGGTGAGGCGGCCGCTGAAGCCGCGGTTCTGCAGCAGCAGCGCCTCGACCTGCGCGAGGTCGACGTTGCGCGCGTGCACCAGCATCGACCGCGGCGTTTTGTCGCCGTCGAGGGCGAGCGTGCCGGCCACATCCAGCGTCTGGTCGCCGCTCGCGAGGCGCAAATCCGTGATTGTCACCGCGTTCTGACCGTACTGGACCGCCGCCTCGCTGCCGGCGGCGTTGCGCCACTCGATGCCCTGCGTCGTCAGGGCCAGTTTCGGCAGGTGCAGCTCCTGGTGATCCGGGTGGAAGATCACGCTTCCGGTCGCCGAGAGCTCGCGCGTCCGCTCCTGCACCGTGGCCTCGAACTCGACCCGCCCTTGTGCGTAATCGGTCGTGGCGGTCAACCGGTTGATCTGGATTCCGCCAATTTCGACGAACGTCGCTTCGCTCGTGGCATTCACGCGCGCGTTGACGACGTCCAGGTCAGCGACGCTCACAGCGTATTTGCTGTCGATGGCGAGGGCCTGCTGCTCGCCGTACGCGAGACGGTTCCCCTTGAGCGTGCCGCTCGTCGCGAGGGAAGCGGCATTGCCGGTGATCGTGCCGTCGAGGACCAGCGTCCCGTCGAGCCTTTCCTGGCCCGCGATGCGGCCCAGTTCCGTGATGTCGGTCGCGTCCACGTGGTACTTCAGGTTCGATGTCGAGGCTCGACCGGTGGCCAGCCGGCCGGACGCGTCGAGCGTCACGTCGGGTCCATTGACGTGCAGCCGCGTGATATCCGCCACTTCGCCGGCGTAGCGGCCCGCCACGTCGGCGCCGGCCACTTGGACGCCACCGATGAGCGATGGCGTCAAGGTAACGCCCCCGTCGACGTCCACGGACCCGCGCGTGATCGGCGCCGACAGGTTGGCGATGCGAAGCGTCGCGTCCACGGTGCCGTTCACGTTGCCGTCGAGCGCTTTTCGTTCCAACACCACGGCCGGGTTCAGCTGATCGAAGGCGCCCCGCGCATAGACCGTGAGCGCTGTCTCCTCGATGTCTGCCTTGAACGTCATCGCGGGCACGTGCGTGCCCCACATCGCCGAATCCGTCAGCTTCCCCGTCGCCGAGAGCGTGAGCTCTTCGAGCGACGTGCCCGATGCTCTGACGTCGAAGTCGCCGCTGACCCGGCCCGCGTATCGGCCATCGTCGAGCGCCTCGATCTCGAGGGCCCGGCCAAGGCGCCGAACGTCCATGCCTTGCAGCGACCCGCGCGCCGCGTAGGCAAATGGAGTCGCCACGTTGTCGAACTCCACGACGGTGCCCGGTGCGATCGAGGCGCCTTCCACCTGAGAGCGGTTGAGCGTCGCGGAGCCGCTCGCGGCTGTGCCGCGTCCTGTCACGCGGTAGTCGGAAAGTGACAACACCGTGTCGAGCTTCGGCGCCCGTGTCGAGGCCGGAAGCCGCCGCAGGTCGATATCCGCCGCGGTGCCCTCCAAATCGTAGGACACGGGCCGCCGGCCCTCGGGCAGAGCGATCACTCCGCGAGTCGTCGCGGAGCCGCCGTACGCGCGCGCGCTCGCCTCTGACAAAGTAATACGAGGGCCCTTGAACGCTCCCTTGGCGCGCACCTGTGTGGCGTCGTACCCGAGCGCGAGCACACGTGGCCCGCTGAACGTGAACGTGCCTCCGAGACGCTCGAGCACCGGCGTGCTCGATGGGTTCGACGGCAGGGTCAAGTCGACGCGCACGTCTCCGGTGATGTTGCTGCGCTGCGCTGGATTCTTGAGGATGGGTGCGAGATTCAATCGCTCGACGTGGAATGGCCCGGCGAAGGTGAAATCAGGGGACCTCAGGTCAGCCGTCAGCGGACCGCGAAGGAGACCGGCCTCTGTTTCGAGGTTCAGAGCCATCAACAGGCGATCGATCGTCCCGCTGGTCCTCACGACGATCACGGGGTGCAGCTGGTAGCCGGACAGCACGGGCACGATCCGCCCGACCTCCGGAAGCGAGACCGTCCCGTCGGCGACGAGCTCGATCACCGGCGTCCGGAGGTAGCTTTGGATGACGCCGCTGACGTTCAGCGCGCTCTCTCCGGTCTTGACGACCATCCGCTCGAGATACAAGTCGTCGTCGCGCACCGCAATCCCACCGGTCAACTGCTGGACCGCGAGATCCGGATCGGCACCGCGGAAGCTCAACTGCTTCACGCCGATCGTGAAGTGCACCGGCTCGTACTCGAACGAGGCCTGCACGTCGAGATCGTCGATCCGCCGCGGCAAGCGATAGTTCGCCGGGCCCTGCGGCGTGTCGACGGCGACCGCGCCATCTACTATCGCGATCGACGGCAGGAAGATCGAACGGTTGGGACCGCGCCGATCGGCCTCTCTCGCCCTGTCCTTCACCAGACGCCGGATGTTCCATCCGTTGCCGTTGCGAACGAGGTGCACGCGCGGCGCTGTCACGGTAAGGCGATTGACGACGATGCCCCGGGACAGGAGCTCGAAGACGCTGTACTCGACCGCGACCGTCTTGATGGCGACGACACGATCGCCGGACAGGTCCACGGCGACGTCCGAGAGGCCGAAGTCGAAGAAGAGATTGCCGGTGACCTGGCCGATGGTGAGCTCGCCGTTGATGTATTGCCGGGCCTCGCGAATGATGGTCCGGCGAATCCAGTCGCGGAACCACGGCGTCTGCGACACGATGAGCGCGAGCGACAGCAGCGCAATCGCCAGCGTGCCGGCCCAGGCGACAATGTGGACGATGCGTCGCATGAAGGCCATGGAATCAGAACGCCTGACCGATACTGAAATGGATCCGCATCGCCCGCGTCTGAGGCTCACCGTTCACGAGCAGACCCGGAATCGGGTTGAGCTGCCAGCCGGCATCGAGGCGAATGGGGCCAAGCGGCGTGTTGTACCGGAGTCCTAGTCCTGAATCGTAACGGAGATCGTTGAGATTGAAGTCCCACGGATTGGTCCAGACGTTGCCGCCGTCGAGAAACAGCACGAACCCGAACTGGCTGGGGAGCGGCACGCGCACCTCGGTCGAGAAGTTCGTGAACGTGAGGCCGCCAACCGGAAGGCCTGAGCTGAGCGGCGAAACCTCAAAGCGTCCCCAGCCACGCAGGTTGGTCGCGCCTCCCAGGAAGTAGCGCTTGAAAAACGGGACGAGGTTCTCTTCAGGGCCCTTCGCGTCGATCGAACCGGCACGGGCCTGTACGGCGACGACCGCGCGAGTGCCCAGCGACTGGAAGTAGCGGCCTTCGGCCGACACTTCGCGATAGTCGAAGTCGCCGCCCAGCCACTGTCCGGCCGTCTCGAGGTGGATGCTCGCGACGTAGCCCTTCTTCGCGTCGAGGGGGTGATCCGTCGTGTTTCGCCCCGCGTCGAGCAGCAGCGCCGAGAGCCGGCCGCGGCCGGACCCCGTTTGGGGGTCGAGACCCAGCGCAATCAGCTCGTCACGAAAGGTCGGGTCGTTGAGCGCCTCTTCGGTGATGGTGTAGTCCTCCCACTCGTTGGCGTAAGTGAGCGCGAGCACACTTGTCTGGCGCGAGCCGAGCACGGATCGGGCGCGCGTGAACTCGCGCGCCACCGTCATGCGACCGCCGATGGTCGTGAGCTTGTACGCCGGCTCGTCGCTGAACCACGATTGCCCGCTCATGCCGAAGGAGTACCTCGGGCTGAAGAAATAGGGCTGGCGGAAGTTGAGGCGAACGCCGCGGTCGAGCGCCGAGTAGCGGGCGAAGACTCCAGCGGTGCGGGCCCCACCGAAAAAGTTCACGTGCCGCCAGTCGACCTCGCCGCGCACCTTCTCTTCGGTCCCGTAGCCGACGCCGAAGTTGACCTTGCGATGCTTGCCTTCCGTCACCGTGACCCTGGTCGCGATCTGGTCGGCCGGGTCCCCCGCGACCGCAGCTTCCGCCGCAACCGAACCAACCGACTCGACGTTGACGAAGTTGAACAGCTCCATCGCGTAGAGCCGGCGCTGGCTCTCGCGCAGCTTGCTTTGCTGAAAGAGCTGCCCGCGCCGGAATGTGAGCTGCCGACGGACGATTCGCTCGTTGACGCTCTGCACGCCGACGATTTCCGTTCGTCCGACATAGGCCAGCCGGCCGGGCCGCGCCGAGTAGGTGACGACGCGCTGCCGCTCGGACGAGCCAGGCGCCTCCGTGACGCTCACATCAGGATTCGGATAGCCGTGATCCTTGAGCTCGTCGATCGCGGCCTCGCGGCTGGCCTGCAGCAGCGCGCGATCGAGCGGCGCGCCCGCCCTGAGCGGCAACCGCGACTCGAGGTTGCGGCGATGTTCGTCGGGAATGGTCTCGAGCCCGTTGACGACGACTCGCTCGACGCGAATCGGCTCGCCTTCTTCGATGTCGATTGTGAGACGAACAGACTTCTGATCGTCGCTCAGCCGGGCATCGAACGACCGCACGCGGGCGTCGGGGTACCCGCGGTCACGGTAGTAGGCGACGACACGCTTGAGATCGGCGTCGAATTCTTCTCGGCTGAAATACTCCCGCTGTCCCCATGGCAATCTGGCGCTCTCGGCGGTCGCGAGGACCGACTTCAACTGACGGGTGGAGACCACGGCGTTGCCGCTGAAGGACAGGTCCCTGACTTCGACGCCTGCTTGATCTTCCTTGCAGGCGGCGAGGGCGACGACCAGCAGTAGAGGCGCGAAGCGCGTCGCGCGGAGCAAGCCCATGAGCGCGGGGAGATGGAACGTCAGTCGCGGGTGACGGGCTTCCCCGCGGAGATAAAGAGCAAGATGCCGAGGCCGACAGCCACGACGAGACCGCCAAGCACCCACACCGGCGACAGGTGCGGGAGCACATCACCGTACCACAAAGCAATTAATGCGCCGATGAGGAGGAGGAAGTATCCGGAGAGGTAGACCGTGACCAGCCGCACCGCTCGCCTCCCGGGAGACGGAAGAGGATGGAGGTCGGGACGGCCTCGGCACGCTTCGGTGCCGAGGCCGTCCTCCGAGGTCGACTTACTGTTGCTGCAGATTCACGACGAGCGCGGCGCGACGATTGAGCCGCCGTGTTTCTTCACGCGCGTTGTCGTGCTTCGGCCGCTCTTCGCCGTAGCTCACCGTCCCGAGGCGGCTGGCGGCGATGCCGCGGCTCGTCAGGTAGTCGCGCACCGAGTTCGCGCGGCGATCGCCGAGCGCGAGGTTGTACTCGGCCGTGCCGATGTTGCAGGTGTGCCCCTCGATCTGCAGCCGCAGGGTCGCGTTCTGCTGCATCGCGGTAATCGCTTCGTCGAGCGCGCGTGTCGCTTCCGGCCGCAGCGAGTAGCGGTCGAAGTCGAAGTGCACGTCTTCGAACACGATCTGTTTCACCACCGGCCGGATGACGTTGATGTTGACGGTGTCGCTCGCCGTCTTGCCATCCTGCGGGCAGGTCACCGTGACCGTGACCGGGACGGTGCCCTCGGTGTTCGGCGCCGTCCAGGGCGTGTTCTGCGCGGTGCGGTTCGTCAGCGTCCCGGCGGGTGCCGACCAGCTGTAGGTCACCGTGCAGCCGATCGAGCTGTTCGCCACGGCCGACACGGTGGACTGCCGGCCCACTTCCACCGTGCACGGCGCGCACGACGCCTTCACGCCCAGCACGTGATCCGGCTTGGCGGGCGCCGGCGGGGGCGGGGGCGGCGGCGGAGGCGGCGGGGGCGGCACGTAGATCCGCACGCCGGGGTGATAGCCGATGCGCGCCTGGAACCCGAACGAGTCGCCGCTGACGTTGCCGAACTCGGACCCGGCCGCCTCCCGGCCGTCCATCCCGAAGCGCCAGTTGGCGCCCGCGCCCGCGAAGAAGCCCTTCTTCGACAGCCACGTCAGGCCGACCGTGAAATGGGTCGCCGAATCCGCATCCGACACCGCCGGCGGAATCGATCCGTCCTCGCCGACCAGCAGCGCACCCCCGCTGTAGCCCACATCATCGAACTGCGCCTCGCCGTGCAGTTCGGCCGTCACCCGCAGGCTCTTCCGCGTCGGGAACCCCGCGCCGAACCCCCACCGGAACCCGTCCGAGAGCGCCAGGTCGGCGGGGTCGCCTCGCACGATATACCCGGCATACCCGGAGAGCTCGACCTTCTGGTTGATCTCTTTGCTTCCGATGAAGTCGAACAGGAAGTCCACATTGCCCGACCCCACGCCGCCGGGGTCATCGTTGGCCGTCGGCAGCTTGAACATCGCGCGCACCGCGAGCGCCATCGGCTTCTGCTGCCACTCCGACATGAAATTGACTTTGCCCCCGAGCCACAGGTCGCCAAGGTCGCTGCCGGACCACCCGCCATTGACCCACGGATAGTCGTTGATGAGGCCGCCCACGTTCGTATTGGTCGGCCGGAAGATCGGCCGCACGTCGCGGTCGATGCGCCGCACCAGCGTCCAGGAGCCGAACAGCTCCACGCGATCCTTCAGCCCATAGCCGAACGTCACCGGCCAGTTCGACACGTCCGTAAAGCCCTGCTGGTAGTCGAAGTTGACCCGATACGCGCTCGCCGACCACCGCTTCGCCGGCAGAATCTCCGCCGTCGGCACGAACCACAGTCCCGTATCCCCGTCCGCGGTCGTCGTGGCCGGGCGGAGATCGCCGGTGTCAGGATTGGGCTTCGCGGGCTGCACTGCCTGAGCCGACGACGTCTGAGATTGCGCAGACGGCTGACCGGCACGACCTGCAGGAGAAGACCCGCTGGTTTGGGCCGAGGCTGCCGCGCTGACCGCCAGCGCCGCCAACATCGCCATCGCAATCCGTTTCAACATACGCACACCGCCTCCGTAACTCACGTCCATGACACAACGATACTACTCTCCGCCCGCCAAGTGCACCACAATCAACGGCCTACGCCGTCATCACGGTCGCTTCCCCGCCTCGTTGCCACAATGTGCAATGGGAATCAATGGGCCGTGCTATCGCCCGGATTCTCACCCTGCGGCGGGAATCCGGCGAGGCGTCCCCGGCCACCCCGACTGATTTGCCCACCTTTGCGTCCAGCGGAGCGAGCTTCCTCCGAGGTCCACTCATGGGCCGTGCCCTTTTCGTGGGCCGCGCGACCGCCCTTGCTGGCGATTTCGCGCTGCTTCTCTGGTGACATGGAGGCAAACCCCCGCCGTTCCTTGCGACTACCGTCGTTCCGTGCGTTCTCGACATTGTGCATGTTGGCCCTCGTCAGTGCCCGCCCGCTCGAAGGTCCAGAGCCGCTCTGTTGGCTCCGCCGGGGCCTTGAACGGACGTGTGACTCGTGTCATCGTCGGGCAGCGCCTCAGTGGCGCAATCCGACATTTCGTGGCTTCGTGGGCGAATCTCGTGGCTGAGACACCGAAGTGGCTCGATGCCGCGTGCTTTCCGAAATCGTCCCCGCGCCAACCCAGCAGTCTTCAAACCCTGTGCCAGCTCTTGCGGCGCCACGGAAGGCTCCCCAGGCCCTTCTGGCGGGCCTCCTTTCCCTCGACGTTCCAGCCGCGCGTCAGATGACGCACTCCATTGAAGTGTTTCCATACACGAGAAACCGCGACATGAGGCGGGGGCCAGTCCCCACCCGATGGGGCTTCCTGCTATCATGCCGGCATGAGTGTGTGTGGAGGTCCGACGTCCCCAGAGCCACCGGCGGGCAATCGAACTGGCCGCAAGGTCTTCTGCCAGAAGTTTCAGAAGGAGATGCCGGGGCTCGACGTGCAGCCCTGGCCTGGGGAATTGGGACAGCGCGTTTACGAGAACATCTCCGCCGAAGCCTGGAAGCTCTGGGAGGAGCGGATGAAGATGATCCTCAACGAGTACCGCCTCATGCCGTGGCAGAAAGAGGCGCAGCAACTCGTCACCAAGCAGATGGAAGAGTTCTTCTTCGGCGAAGGAGCGGCGCTTCCGCCTGGGTTCGTCCCCCAGCAGGCTAAGTAGGTCACGTTTCAGTGTGCCTTCCGCTCAACCGCCCCTCACTACTTCAATCGCGGGCTCAACAGTGAACGACAGTTGCGCGTGTGCGGCTCGGACCGCGGCGTCCGCGTCGGCCGTCGACGGTGCGCGCGCGAAGATGAATCCCAGGTAGCTGCCTGCTTCCGGAAGCATCTCCAGCAGCTGCCCGAGCCTGGCGGTCACGCGCACGTCCTCGACGCCCGGAATCGCACGCGCCGCAGCCTCGCCGTCGACGCGCTTGAGCCACCCCCGTTTCGGAATCGGAATCATCATGACCGCCGACGCCGCTGCCTCGCGCGTCGAGGCGCTGATGTCTGCGCCGATCGCATGCCGCAGGAGCACCTCTTCGAGGGACGAGCCGTCGGCGAACCGGAGCGCCTTCGAGCACAGCCCGCCGATCGGTCGCGCCGCGACCTCGAGCACGAAGATGCCGTCGGGACCGACGCGGCATTCGGCGTGAACGGGCCCGTGCCAGAGTCCGAGCGCATCGGTCGCCTGCTGGACGGTCGTGGCGAGGTGAAGCTGTCTTGCCGGCCCCAGGGCCGATGGCGTCACGTAAACCGTTTCCTCGAAGAACGGGCCGTCGAGCGGGTCGGGCTTGTCGAAGATCGTGAAGACCTGCAGATTTCCGGCGGTCAACACGCCTTCGACGGCGAACTCGCGTCCGGGGATGAAACGCTCGACGAGCACGACGTTCTCGAGCCCGGTCCTCGCCGCGCGCACATCCACGCGCGCGAGCAGCGCGCTGATGCGGTCGAAGGCCGCTGCCCACTCTGCGGGTGAGTCCGCCCGGATGACGCCGCGGCTCCCCGACAAGCCGAGCGGCTTGAGGACGCAGGGGAACGAGATGCGCGGATCGGTCGCGGCGCGCGCGCCGTCGCCGCCCGCCGGCAGCGTGAAATATGACGGCACCGCCAGCCCCGCCCCAGCCAGACGTTGACGAGCCTCGAGCTTGTTGCTGCAGGCGGCGGCCGCCTCCGGCGAATTGCCGGGAAGCCCGAGGCGCGCGGCGACCCGGGCCGCCATGATCGACGGCCTGTCGCCGACCGCGAGCACGCCGTGGAATGGCGACCGCCGGGCCTCGGCCACGATCGCCTCGATCGACGGCCCGTCCTCGTGAAAGCGCACGGCAATCGCGCGATCGCGCCACGGATCGTCGAGCTGCTGACACCGGTCCGTGGCAAACACGAGCTCGATCCCCAGCCGCCCGGCCGCATCGTTGAACGACCGCAGCTGATAGCCGGTGGTCGTAGAGAAAAGAAGGACTCTCGGTCACTCATAAACACGGTCGACGACCCATCACGATGATCGCGAAGCTCACGAAGGAGGCCTTTCACCAGTGAGTCCTTCGCGGGCCTCGTGAGCTTCGCGGCCTTCGTGAGTCTCCGTTTGTGAGATAGCCTCTGGTCACATCGATCCAACCCGCGGCTCACCGAGGACGTGCCAACGTCCGAAGGGAGCCTACCCTACGTCCTGCCCGCACTGGCTAAATCAGTGCAACCTGCTCCGACGTCGGCTCGGCGCAACAATACCAAGGTTCGCTCAGGTGCGGGATGATCGTCGGGACCTCTCCGAACGGATCGGCGAGGCGCCCGGCCGGGAGACCGGCCGCCTCGTGCGCGACTGCCCAGATGCTGCCGAATACTTCGCTGCGCGGCGCGGACAGGTTGCCGCCGACGAGGGCCTCGATCCGCTTCTGCAGATCGTCGACTCGACGATCCGCGTGCGCCCAGGGGTAGCTCAGCGAGCGAGGGTGGAACTCACGCATGACGGCGCGAATGTCCGGCAATTCCAGCAGCCGCGATCCTTCTGTGACGAGCAGGCGGATGGCCAGCTGAATCGGTGACACGTGCTCGACCAGCCGCAGCCGATCGATTGTGCCGAGCAGATCGCAATAGCCCTCGAGCGTCGTCCACGGCGTGAACGCCACGAACGTCGGAGCGAGCGTGAGGGAGATCTCGCGCGCGTGCGCGACGACCCGTTCGAAATCGGCGCGGGTGTGGCCCTTCTCGAGACGGGCGAGCACGTGGTCGTCGACGGCCTCGACAGCGGTCGTCACGAAGGCGCAATGGGTATCGCGCAGCCGGGGCAGGTCGTCGGCGTGCTCGAGCAGGTGTTCGACCTTGATTGTGACGTCATAGGTGACGTCCGGGAACTCGCGCGGCGAACCGCTCGACGATGGCCATCGCGTGACCGATGCCGTTGAAAAAGTCGGGGTCGCCGAACGTGATGTGCCGCGCGCCCGCCGCGACCTGCGCGCGAACGTCGGCCATGACGATGTCGGCGGGGACGACGCGGAAGCGTCCGTCGTAGACCGGCACGACGGGACAGTGGCGGCACCGGTGCTTGCAGCCCCGGCTCGCCTCGGTATATCCCGCCGTCCGGCGCTCGTCGCCCCACTTGAGCGTCGCGTACTTCGTGAGCGGCGGCAGTCCGCCACGGTCCGGCACGAGGAAGTGCACTCGCGGAACATGGCGACCGCGATCGGCCGCCTTCGGCGACGTGCCGGCGGGGGGTGAAAGGCTGCCCGCTTCGTCGGGCGAGGAGCCGAGGACTGACGCAACGAGCGCCTCTTCGAACTCACCGCCGATGATCGACGAGACGCCTTGCGCTCGAAGCATCGCCGCGTTGAGGGGGGCATAGAGGCCGTAGGCCACCAGCCGCGCGCCGGGGTTGAGCGCGCGCACGCGGGCGATGACCGGCAACGCCAGGCGCGTGGCGGTGTGCATCGGGAGAAAGAACGCGACCGCTGCCGCCCGCCGCACCGCGTCCTCGCTCAGCCGCTCTTTCGCCAGGTCGGCGCAGACGACGTCAGTCCCAGCCGCGCGGAGCGCGGCCGCAGCCGACGCGAGCCCGAAGGGCTGACGCCCGAGGTCATAGGTGGAGATGAGCAGCACCACCCCGGCATTGTGGCACGAGACTGACATATGCTTTACGCCATGAGCGCTCCCGGCCTCGACGACCGCGCCTTCTTCGGCCACCCGCCTGGACTCTCGACGCTTTTCTTCACCGAGATGTGGGAGCGCTTCAGTTACTACGGCATGCGGGCGTTCCTCATCCTGTACATGGTGACGCCGGTGGCCGACGGCGGCCTCGGCTTCTCGGACCCCCACGCGGCGTCGATCTACGGCACCTACACGGGCAGCGTGTGGGCCGCGGCGATTCTCGGAGGCATCATCGCAGATCGCTTCCTCGGACAGTACCGCAGCGTGCTCATCGGCGGCCTCATCATTGCGCTCGGACACTTCGCCCTGGCGTTCAAGGCCCTGCCCTTCTTCTACACCGGTCTCACGCTGATCGTCGTCGGGACCGGATTGCTCAAGCCCAACGTGAGCACGGTTGTTGGATCGCTATATGCGCCCGGCGACAGCCGGCGCGACGCGGGCTTCTCGATCTTCTACATGGGCATCAACCTCGGGGCCTTCCTCGGGCCGTTCATCGCCGGGTACATCGCGCAGCGCATCGACTGGCATCTGGGCTTCGCCTGCGCCGGGGTCGGCATGGCCTTCGGCGTGGCGCAGTTCATCCTGGGGCGAAAGCGCCTCCAGCCGGCGGTCGAACGCCTGTCGATGCAACCGAGCGCGACGACGGCCGGCCCGGCCGCACCCGCTCCGGCATCGGCGTCAGACAGTGGATGGCTGGGCTTCTCGGCCACCGAATGGAAGCGCATCGGCGCCATCCTGATCCTCATCATCGTCGCGACACTCTTCTGGGGCGCGTACGAGCAAGCCGGCTCGACGCTGACGCTCTTCGCGGATCGCTATACCCGGCTCGAGGTCCTGGGGTTTTCGTTCCCGTCGTCCTGGTTTCAGACCGTGCAGCCGATCTGCGTGATCCTGCTCGCCCCGGTGTTCGCGTGGCTCTGGGTGCGGCTCGGCCCGCGGGAGCCATCGGTTCCCACCAAGTTCGCGCTGGCCCTCGTGTTCATGTCGGCGTCCTTTCTGGTGCTCGTGCCGGCCGGTGCGATGGCACAAGCTGGAGAGGGCGTTCGCGTCAGCCCGATGTGGCTCGTTGTCGCGTACGCTGTCTCGGAGCTCGGCGAGCTCTGCCTGAGCCCCGTCGGGCTCAGCGCCGTAACCAAGCTCGCGCCGGTGCGGATCCTGGGGCTCATGATGGGCGTCTGGTTCCTGGCGAGCGGGCTCGGCAACAAGCTCGCCGGCTGGACCGCTGGCTTCATCAGCACCATGCCGCTCGAGACGCTCTTCGGCGTGGTCGCTGGCACGCTCGCGGCAGCCGCCGTGATCATGTTTGCCGTGGTCAAGCCGATCCGGCGCCTGATGGGCGAGGGGCACTAGACCGTGGCCCTCGAGAAATATCGACAGAAGCGGAATTTCCAGAGCACGCCCGAGCCGTCGGGAGATCCGAAGACCGTCGCCGAGCGGGCGAAGAAGGCCCGTCCCGACAAGGGCCTCTTCTTCTGCGTGCAGAAGCATCTCGCCAGTCACCTGCACTACGACCTGCGACTCGAGCACAATGGTGTCCTGCTCTCGTGGGCCGTTCCGAAAGGCCCGTCGCTCGATCCGAAGACCAAGCGCCTCGCCATGCACGTCGAGGATCATCCCTACGAGTACGGCACCTTCGAGGGTGTGATCCCCGAGGGTTACGGCGCGGGCATCGTGATGCTCTGGGATCAAGGGACGTGGACGCCACAGACCGAAGACGTCGATGCGGCCCTCGCCAAAGGCGACTTGAAGTTCACGCTCGATGGCTACAAGCTGAAGGGCTCGTGGGTGCTCGTGAGGACGAGCGGCCGATGGGGCGGCGGGACTGGCGGCAACGATGGCGCCCGGAGCTGGCTGCTCATCAAACACAAGGACGATTGGGCTGGCGACCTTGACATCACGGAGTTCGCCCCGCGCAGCGTCAAGAGTGATGGTGACTTCGAAGACATCCTGGCGGCCGACAAGCCGGACGTCTGGGTCACCAATCGGCCCGCGAAAACCGGCGAGACCGGCGCGATGCTCGCCGCTATCATCAGGAAAGCCGCGGCCCTGAAGGCCGAGCGGGAGAACGGGCCCACGGAGCCCGCGCCAGCGGCGAAGACGGTAAAGACGCTCAAGACCGCCACGGCCGTGAAGAAAACGGCCACGACGGCTCCAACATCGAAGAAGCTCACTCGAACACGACGTTCCACTTCCTGACATCCATCATGAACAAGACTGACTTCATTCTCTTCAGTGGCGCCGCCGCCGGCGCCGAGGCCGAGTTCGGCGCGTGCGCCGAGCGCCACGGCATCGAGGAGGTCAATTTCACCTTCGACGGTCACAAGGACGTGCGCAGCCGCGGGATACGCGTGCTCAATCACGAAGAACTGCAGGCGGGCGACGTCAGCCTCGAGTATGTCTCGCGGCTGATGCATCGTCGGTATACGGACAGTCCCACGATCCGGAGAGTGCTGCAGACGCTCTGGTATCAAGTGAACCACGGCCAGGAGATCTATGTCGTCGGCGCGATTCTCGAGGATGAGACCGTGCGCGGCGGAACGGGCTGGGCCGCGGAGTTCGCGAAGCTGTGCAACAAGCCGCTCTTCGTCTTCGACCAGGAAAAAGACGGCTGGTTCGAATGGACCGGATCGAACTGGAAGGCGCGGGGCGCCGACACGCCCGTGATCACGCACCCGCATTTCACCGGAACCGGCACGCGGCAGCTCCAGGACAACAGCCGCCGGGCAATCGAAGCGCTGTTCGCGAAGTCGTTCGACTAGTAGAAAGCACTGAGAACAGCGGTTGCTCCGCAGCGGCGCTTCGCGAACCGCCTCTACGAGCGGCGCGGGACGGCGCGTTCCTCGAGCTCGAGCCAGCGCGCCAGCGCGGCCTCGAGGTCCGTTGGCAGCTGCTCGAGGCGGGCGAGGACGACGCGGATGTGGTCGGCGCCGGACTTGTAGAAGTCGGCGTCGTGTGACTCCTCGGTCAGGCGCCGCTGCTCTGCCTCGAACGCCTCGATCTGCGCCGGCAGCGACTCGAACTCGCGCTGTTCTTTGAAGGAGAGCTTGCGTTTCTGGCGCGCGGCTCGGCTCTACTGCGTGCTGTCGGCTGCTTGTAGGCTTGCGAGTCCACTTCTCTCCATGCTCGCGGGGCCCCACCCCCGCTCGCTCTTCGCGCCGGCGACGGTTCGGCGCGCGCGCTCGTGGCCGCAGGCGCTGCTGTCGTCTGTCTGAGATAGTCCTCCCACCCGCCGACATATTCGACGACCTTGCCCTCCCCTTCGAAGGCCAGCGTGCTCGTCACGATGTTGTCGAGAAACGCGCGGTCGTGGCTGACGAGCAGGACGGTGCCGGGGAAATCCGCAATCAGCTCCTCGAGGAGCTCGAGCGTCTCGATGTCGAGGTCGTTGGTCGGCTCGTCCATCACGAGGACGTTGGCCGGACGCGCGAACAGACGCGCGAGCATCAGTCGGTTGCGCTCCCCGCCCGACAATGACTTGATCGGCGACACGGCGCGCTCGCGCGGGAACAGGAAGTCAGCGAGGTAGCCGATAATGTGCCGTCGGCTGCCCGTTGATGACGACGGTATCGTTGCCGTCGTTGACGCTGTCGGCGACCGACTGTTCGGGATCGAGCTGCTCTCGCTGCTGGTCGAAGTACGCGATCCGCACGCGTGCGCCGCGCGTGACCGTTCCCGCATCCGGCTCGATCTCGCCCGTCAGCAGCTTGAGCAATGTGGTCTTGCCTGACCCGTTCGGGCCGACGAGACCGATGCGATCGCCTCGCAGGATCCGTTGCGTGTAGTCGCGCACGACGCGCACGGTGCCCGACGTCCCCGTGAAGGACTTCGACACGTGGTCCGCCTCGAAGACGAGCCGGCCGGACGATTCGCTCGCGTCGACGGTCAGGCGCACGTCGGCGCCTTCCGTACGTTCCGCCGCGCGCTCGGCGCGAAGCGCCATGAGCGCGCGCACGCGGCCTTCGTTGCGCGTCCGCCGTGCCTTGACGCCCTGCCGCAGCCACGCCTCTTCTTTCTCGAGCTTCTTGTCGAGCCGGTCCAGCGCCCGCGCGTCCGCATTCTCGGCCTCCGCTTTCTTGTCCAGATAACTGGAGTAGGCGCCAGGCCAGGACGTCAGCGTCCCGCGGTCGAGATCGACGATGCGTGTCGCCAGCGCGGAGAGGAACGCGCGGTCGTGCGTCACGAAGAGCAGCGAGCCGGCAAACTCCCGCAGGTAGTCCTCCAGCCAGCGGATCGCGTCGATGTCGAGGTGGTTCGTCGGCTCATCGAGCAGGAGCAGATCGGGCTGCGACACGAGCGCCTTGCCGAGGAGCGTGCGCCGCCGCCACCCGCCGGAGAGCTCGCCGAGCGAACGATCCGCGGGCAGCGACAGTCGCGACACCACGGTCTCGACACGCTGCTCGAGCCGCCATCCATCGCGCTCCTCGAGCTGGTGCTGGAGGTCGCCGAGGCGCTCGAGAGCCGCGTGGCCATCGGCCACTTTCCTGGCCGAGTGGCCATCGGCCACCTCCTTGGCAACGTGGTGATAGCGCGCGACGAGCGCCCCGAGCTCGCCCAGACCCGCCGCGACCTCGTCGAAGACGGTGCGATCCGCGGCCGCAGGGACGTCCTGATCGAGACGCGACACGCGCAGCCCAGGCGCCCGCCAGATCGCTCCGCTGTCGGGCGGGACCTCGCCGGAGATCACCTTGAGCAGGCTCGATTTGCCCGTCCCGTTGCGGCCGATGAGGCAGATGCGCTCCCCCGCCTCGATCCTGAGGCTGGCCTCCTCGAAGAGAGGCAGGTGGCCGAAGGAAAGCGATATGCGATCGAGGGTCAGTAAAGGCAATGCTGAATGCTGAATGCTGAATCGAAGGGTCAATGATGAAGTTGCAGCCGCCGTCCCTCAATCATAGCGAATGCGGCGATAATGGTGTCTTGCAGGATTGGAGGATTGGATGAAAGCGTTGTTGGTAATCGGTGTGTTCGCCCTCGTGGCGCCGCTCGCTGCGGGTGAAACCAGGCTGGGCACGGGCGTCAGCCTGAAGGACTCCACAACGGTCAAGGCGCTCGTCGAACAGCCCGCCGCCTATGTGGGCAAGACCCTGCGAGTCGATGGCGTGGCGACCGCCGTGTGCAGCGCCATGGGGTGCTGGATGGCCGTCGCCGCCGAGGGCGACGAAAAGGGCGCCACGGTTCGCATCAAGGTCGACGATGGCGTCATCGTGTTTCCGATGACGGCAAAGGGCCGCAAAGTGTCCGCCGAGGGCGTGTTCGAGGTCGTGGGAGCGGGCGCAGCGTCAACGGATGCCGCGGGAGAGCACGCAAAGCACGAAACGAAGACGGAGCAGACCTACCAGCTGAAGGCCACCGGCGCGGTCATTCAGTAGCGACTGCGGCTGAGCGCGGCCGCACGTCGCGTTCCGCCTGCCCGGTCCAGCTATCGCACGGCCGTTGCGCCAGACCCCTGTCGACCCAGCAAGTGCGTCCAGCCGACGACGACCTGCACGGGGGGCACCGCGGGAAATCCGAGAATCGTATTGACGACGAACAGCTTGCCGTCCCGTGTCACATCGTAGTCCGATGTGCCGGCAGGATCGGGCACTGCGGCTCGAAACAGGATCTGCGCCTTTTGTGCCTGCCAGGTCTCGCCGGGCGTCACCCGGACCGACGCGATGTAGCTGTCGGCCGTGAGATAGAACAGTTCGCGGCCCTCCGCACCCCAGTGCGGCTCCGCGCCACCCCGGGCCGACACCTGGTATCGAGCGCCGGAACCAGCCAGAGGCTCGACGTACACCTCCGGCTGGCCGAATTCGAACGAGGTGTAGGCGATCCACCGGCCGTCGGGCGACACCTCTGCAAGCCAGCGTTCGGCCACCGCCGTCGAGCGAATCAACGAGGGATTCTTTCCTTCTCCGAGCGGCGCGAGCCAGAGACCGTTCCGCATGACCGTCTCCACCAGCGCGCCATCCGGCGTCCAGTCTTCGACGTATTTGTCCCCGTCAGGTCCCGGCCGCAATTGTTCCGGGCTCACGTCATCGATGACCTTCGTGTAGATCTCGTAACGGCTGCCTCTCTTGGAGGAGAACGCGATCTCGCGACCAGTGGGGGACCACGCCGGCGCGACGTCGGGCCCGTCGGTCCTGGTGACCGGAGAGAACATGGACCGCGCCAGATCGTACAACACGAGATCGGCATTGGAACTGCGCGGCTCCAGGCTCTCCATGATGATGCGCTTGCCGTCGGGTGAGAACCGCGGATGCCGGTACGTCCCGATCGGCAGGCCGGGCCTCACCTGGTGCCCGTCCCGGTCGAGGAGCATCAGCCGAGTCAATGGCAAGGCCTCGGACTGCCGGTAGATCAGCACATCGTCGGCCACGTCGAAAGCGGCGTCGCCCCCAGCGTGATATTTGAGGCGGGCGGCGACCTGCACGGGGGTGCCTCGCAACTCTTCCGCGCGTTCGTCGAACCGCTGCGCGACCAAAGAGCCATCACGCACATTCAGCAGATAGCCCGCCGACGAGTAGGCGGTCCGCGAATGGTCCGGCATGATCCATTTGCGCACAGACTTGTCGAGCGACATCAGGTAGACACCGGAGTTGTCCGGCTGTGTGCTCCGGACGACAACGAGGAACCTGCGCCCGTCGGGGAGAAACTCCGGCCACCCGTACCAGGTACTCGCCGCGCGCCGCATCGAGGGTCGTGACGACCGCGAGTCCCGTTCCGTCGGCATTCACGCGCTGCAGCCCGTCGCTTGTCGCAAAAAGCAAGACGCCGTCCTGATTCCAGTCTCCGCCCTTCGCATGGGACACGTCAGCCAGCGTTTGCGGATCACTGCTTCCGTCCAGAGGGACCTTCTTCAGCTTGCCATTGTCGAAGAACGCGAGCGCACGCGAATCGCGTGACCAGAACGGCGTTTCTCGCGCGGAGGTGTGAGCGATGGGCCGTCCCTCGACCGAACCCATTTCACGCACCCACAACGTGTCCCGACCGTCCACGGCAGTGCCGTAGACAATCAGCCGGCCGTCGGGGGACAAGCGCGGCCAGCTCCACGTGTTGTCCGGCGCTTCGATGGGAAACCGATAGAGCGTCGAATCGCTCTTGGCGGCAGGCTGGAGCGATCCGCCCAGGGTGAGCGCGGCGACCGCGAGCCCCGCCGCGGCTGCCGCCCAGGGAATCCATGCAATCGGCCGTAGTCGACCGGCACCCGCGGGATGGGTCGCTGCTGTCTCTGATGTCGAGAGCAGCGCCGCGTGCGCGCCGAGGGTACCGACGAGCGCGTGCTCCAGTTCTCCGGCCGTCTGATAGCGCTCATGCGCGTCGTGAGCCGCCGCGCGCTCGACGACCTGCACGACCGCGTCAGGAAGCTCCGGCCGCAGATCCCGGAGTCGCGTCCGAACCTGCCGTGCGTGGGCGTCCTTGAGCTCGGCGAGCGACGCACCGTCGACAGGCATACGGCCGGACAGCAGGTAGAACAGCAACACACCCAGGCTGTAAATGTCGCTCGCGACGGTTGCCGGCCGGCCCTCGAACAATTCCGGCGCCATGTAGAGAGGAGTTCCGGACAGGTTCGCGGGCGTCTCGCCTGCCTCGGACGTCCACGCGCCGCTGAAATCCATCAAAACGATGCGCCCGCCCACCTCGCGCATCACGTTGTGCGCCTTGATGTCGCGGTGCAGCAGCGAAGCTCCCTGCAGCGCCGACAGCGCGCGGCACAGGTCGACCCCGATGCCGACGACTTCTCGAGCGCTCATCGGGCCGCGGTCGCGAACCATGGAGGCGAGCGTCTCGCCCTGGATGAACTCCATCCAGATGCCCACGCCCTGTGGATCCTGCTCGGCGCCGTAGACGGTGACGATGTTGGGGTGCCGGATCTTGGCGAGGTTCCGGGCCTCGCTCAGGGGTGACCGGGCACTGGAGGGGCGGGCGGGGACGAGCTTGAGCGCGACTTCACGGTCGACCCTGGTGTCCCAGGCGCGATAGACCGTGCCAAAGGCGCCTGAACCAACGGACTCGAACAGGACCAGGTGATGCCAGTGCGCCGTCGCTGCCGGCTCGCTGCCGGGCGTGCCGGTCGCGGCCTCGCCGCCGGGAGTTCGATGCGCCAGGATCACTTTCTCGAGCCGTTTGAGATTGCTGACGAGCGTCCGAGCCTCGTCGTTGGCCGCGCGACGGTCTGCGATGTCCCAGTCGACAGTCTTGCCGTCTGAGACGTCGGTTCCGAGTGCGATGAGCCACGCGTCGTCAGGCTGATCGCTCAAGGCCCATCTCCGTAGCCAGCCGCAGCAGCGCACGGCTGATCGCGACCCGCACGGCGCCAACGGACGGCCTCCCGAGCAGCTCGGCGATTTCGCTGTAGTCGAGGCCGAGCTCGACGCGGGCCACAATCAGCTCCCGGTCGGACTCCCGCAGCCGCTGGAGCGCGGCTTCGTAATGACGGAAGGTCTGATGGCCGACGGCGAGCTCGAGCGGCGAGGGATCGACCGCCGGTTCGTCGTCGGAGAGCGCCGCGCTGGCGGGCCTTCGCGCAGCCCGGCGCAGCGCGTCTCGGAGTCGATTGCGGAGCGCCTCGCACACATAGGCGCAAAACGCACGTTCGTGCTTCGGGATGAACGAGTCGAGCTGGCGGACTGAGCGGAGAAGGGTATCCTGGACGATGTCCTCGGTGTCGACGTGCTCGCGCGCCCAGACGGGCAGTCGACCGTGCGCCCATCGGCGCAGGCGCGGCAGGTAACGAGCGCACAGCTCATTGCGAGCGGCCTCGTCGCCATCCTGAGCGCGAACCAGGAGCTCGAACGACGAATGGGTCTCGCTGCCGCTCAGGGAAAGCGACAGCGTCGAGAGCGAACCGGGCAACGGGTCTCCCATGACTGGGGAATCGAACGCCCATCATAGCGCATGGACCTGGCCGGCTACGAACCATCGCGAGTAGCGGCCTACAGGAGGCGTTGGGCGAGCACCGCCCAGACAGCCTGCGCGAGCCGCCGGCGGTCGTGACGCGCGATGTCGGAGGACCAGAACTCCCCTTCCACCACCTCGCACGACGACGGAATGTCGCCGCGCTCGAGCGGACGTTTGTGCTCCTCGAGGTAGCGCGTCAGCGTGGCCGGGGACGGCGTCGAGCTGTCCACGATCACGACGTCGACCGGACGTCCGAGCACGTCGCCCATCCGTCGCACGGCCTCCCCGGCCGTGAATCCCCACATGCCCCGCCCTTCGGTCAGCAGATTCGTGACCAGCACGATCGGGCCGGGCACGGCTCTGACGGCCTCCGGCGCGCCGCGCACGAGCAGGATCGGCATCAAGCTCGTATAGAAGCTGCCGGGGCCGATGACGACGGCGTCGAGCGCACCAATTGCGGCGCCGGCGGCGGCGTGGAGCCGGACGTCCGGCTCGAGCCAGAGCCGCGTGATGGCGTGGCCGGCGGTCTGCCCCGCGTCG
Organism: uncultured Acidobacteriota bacterium; assembly: GCA_963776315.1. Classification (GTDB taxonomy): domain Bacteria; phylum Acidobacteriota; class Vicinamibacteria; order Vicinamibacterales; family 2-12-FULL-66-21; genus DATBJJ01. The sequence goes on along the minus strand of CAVZMJ010000007.1, from coordinate 197,815 downwards.
ACTTCGACCTCACCCTTGGTTGCCGATCCGTCGCCGTACTCGGCGCAGATGCTCGCCGGCTCTGTCGTCACCGGCCAGACGTGTCCCTCGCAGCCAAGGAGGGCGCGCAAGCCATCCACGGCGGCGAGAAAGTCCCCGCTGTAACGCTCCATCATCGACAGCAGCAGGTTGCCGCCCGTGTGCCCCCGAAGCCGGGCGTGTTCCGGCATCGAGAGCCGGGCGAGCAGCACGTTGCGCGCTTCGCGCTCGTTGCGGGCCAGCGCAAGTGCGCAGCGCAGCACATCGCCCGGCGGCAGGACGCCGAGCTCGTCGCGCAGCTGACCGGAGCTCCCGCCGCTGTCGAACATCGTGACGATGGCATGGACGAGCAGCCACGGATTGTTCTTGAGGCCCCCGAGCAAGCTCGGCAGTCCCGTGCCACCGCCGAAGCATCCGACGTTCAGAATGCGAAGCCGCATGGAATGTGGTCAGTATAATGGCCTCATGTCGGCCGCATCGACCGGGGACCTCACGGATCAGCAGCGGGCAGCACTCGAACGGCTGGTTGGTGACCTCCGGACGATCTTCGGTTCGCGGCTGACGTCGCTCGTCGCGTATGGCCTGAGCACGCTGACGACCCGCGGAGCCTCCGTGCGGACGCTCGGCCTCGTCGATCGGTTGACATTCGACGACCTCGCACGCGCAGTGCCGCTCGCGGCAGCATGGCACCGCGACGGCATCGGCGTCCCGCTGCTGCTGTCGAGGCACGAGTTCGAGCGAACCCTCGACGTCTTTCCGCTCGAGTACGGGAGCATCATCGCCAACCACATCGTGCTCATCGGCGAGAACGTCTTTGCAGGGACGCACGTCGCGGACGTCGATCGACGCCGGGGGTGCGAACTGCAGGCCAAGAGTCACCTCATCCACCTGCGCGAAGGGTTCCTGGAAACCCAGGGCGACAGCCGCAACGTGGCACGCCTCATCACCTCGTCCGCGCTGGCGTTCCGAACCCTCCTCGCGAATCTCGCGACGCTCGAGACGGGCCGCGCGACGGGCACCGATACCAACGCGCTGGCCTCGACTATCGAGCGCACCATCGGCGTCCCCTCCGCGTTGGTCGTCGAGGTGCTGGCCACGCCATCCGGGATCGGCACCGTCGTCGACCCAACGGCGCTGCTGTCGCGGTACATCGAGGCAAGCGAGCGGATCTGGCGCTACGTCGACGGGTGGCGCGTGTGAGGCGCGCCGTCGCCTCGTGCGCTCCTGATCCTGACCTTCAGTGGTGCCTCTGCGTCGGCACAGCCGCCACCACCGGCACTGAGCGCGCCTGTCAACGACTTCGCCGGGGTGATCGATGAGGCGAGCGAGCGCGAGCTCGATCGGCGCATCCGCGCCCTCCAGCAGGCAAGCGGAGACGTGGTCGTCGTTGCGACGGTGCCGACGTTTCAGCCGTATGCCGACATCAAGGAATACGCCGTCAAGATGTTCGAGAATCACGGACGGGGGATCGGCGACCGCGGCAAGGACAACGGTCTCCTCATCGTCGTGGCGGTCGAGGATCGCAAGGTCGGCATCGAAGTCGGGTACAGCCTCGAGGCATTCGTCACGGACGGGTTTGCCGGACAGACGATCCGCGAAGCGATCCTGCCGCGGTTTCGACAAGGTCAGTACGGCGGGGGCTTGCTTGCTGGCACCACACGACTCATCAGCCGCATCGCCGAAGGCCGGGGCGTCCAGGTACAGGATCTGCCGTCGGACGTCCCCGTCCCGGCGGCGCGGCCGACGCAGGACTTCGCGCACGGTCTGGGCGTCCTGTTGTTCATCCTGTTCATCATCTTCATCATCAGCCGCAGAACCCGGCGCCGGAGATATTGGGGCGTCGGTCCCTGGAGCGGCTGGAACAGCGGCGTCGGCCCCTTCGGTAGCACCGGACGCGGAGGCTTCGGCGGAGGGTTCGGCGGATTCGGCGGAGGCGGGGGTGGAGGCGGATTCGGCGGGTTTGGCGGCGGCCGCAGCGGCGGCGGTGGCGCCTCTGGAGGGTGGTAGCAATGCAATAGACTCAGGAACGCATTCAACGCTCGCGCTGCGTCGTCACGATGGCGATCGCGCTGTCGGGCTGCTCCTACAACAAGTTCACCGGGCAGGAAGAGGCGCTCAAGACGGCGCTCGCGGAGGTGCAGAACCAGCTGCAGCGGAGAAACGACCTCATCCCGAACCTCGTCGAGACGGTGAAGGGCTACGCCAGCCAGGAGCGTGACATCTTCACGGCCATCGCCGAGTCGCGGTCGCGGATGATGAACGCGAAGACGCCCGACGACCAGATCGAAGCGGCCAACGCGCAGACGGCCGCGCTCGGCCGCCTCCTCGCCGTCGTCGAGAACTACCCCCAGCTGAAATCCGACGCGAACTTCCAGCGGCTCATGGACGAACTGGCGGGAACCGAGAACCGGATCGCCGTCGCGCGGCAGCGCTACAACGACGCCGCACGGCAGTACAACACGCTGCGGCGCAGCTTCCCCTCCAACGTGACCGCGAAGATGTTCGGCTTCAAGGAGTACCAGTACTTCGAAGCGCCGCCCGACGCGCAGAAACTTCCAAAAGTCGACTTCAAGCGGTAAGCGCTCTACTAGTCGATGTAGTAGATTACCGACGACTGACGGGGGGGCCCAAGGCTCAGTGCTCAGGGCTCAGGCAAGATCGTCGAGTTTGTGGTCGAAGGTTTTCCTTGAGCCTTGAGCCCTGAGCCCTGAGCCTTCACATCGTAACCATCGTCACAGGGAGAGCGTCGACATGGGTGGATACGTGCGTGCGCGACTGTTGGTGTGGGCCGGGTTGGGGCTGTGTGCGATTGGGGGAGGCACGGGCATGCTGGCCGCGCAGCCGCCGGCCCAGGACACGCCACCCGCGCCACGGCCAGTCAATGAGTCGACCGACCCGCTCCTCAAGCGGTTCGTGTGGCGCTCGATCGGCCCGGCGGTCATGGGCGGACGTATCGACGACATCGCGGTCGACGAAAGCAACCCGTCGGTGATGTATGTCGGCTACGCGACGGGCGGCATCTGGAAGACGATCAACAACGGCACGACGTGGACGCCGATCTTCGACGAGTACCCGGTCTCGTCGATCGGCGACATCGAGCTCGCGCCGTCGAACCCCAACATCATCTATGTCGGCACGGGCGAAGCGAACAACCGTCAGAGCTCGTCGTTCGGCGGCGGCGTCTACAAGTCGACCGACGGCGGCAAGACGTTCGAGTACGTCGGACTGAAGGAAACGCAGATCGATCGCAAGAGTGGTCGTGCACCCCAAGGATCCGAACATCGTCTATGTCGCGGCAACTGGCCACCTGTTCGGACCCAACCCCGAGCGAGGACTGTACAAGACGATCGACGGCGGCAAGACGTGGACGAACACGAAGTTCATCGACAACGACACGGGCTTCATCGACGTCGTCATGCACCCGACGAACCCGAACACGCTCTTCGCGGCGTCGTATCAGCGGCGCCGGCAGCCGTGGGGCTTCAACGGCGGCGGACCGGGCAGCGGCATCTGGCGCACGGATGACGCCGGCAAGACCTGGACGCGCGTCACGGGCAACGGTCTGCCCGACAATCCAATCCTCGGACGCATCGGCCTCGACTTCAGCCGCTCAAAGCCACACCACCATCTACGCGCAGATCGAAGTCGGCCCGAGCGGCGGCACCGGCGCCGGTGTCAACGACGACGGCACGCTGGCACAGCCCGGCCAGGGCCGCGGAGGCGGTGGGGGCGGAGCTGGCGGTGGGGCGGCCGTGGTGGGGCGCCGCCGCGCCGGATCCGACGAAGAGCGGTGTCTGGCGATCCGACGACGGCGGCAAGTCGTGGAAGTTCGTGAGCAACAACAACAACCGCCCGATGTACTACAGCAACATCCGGGTCGATCCGACCAATCCCGAGATCGTCTACACGACCGGCGCGAGCGCGTACAAATCGATCGACGGCGGCAAGACGTTCACGACGCATGGAGGCGGCCGAGCCACAGCGACCACCACGCGCTCTGGATCAACCCGCGCAACACCCAGCATCTCGTCATCGGCAACGATGGTGGACTCGATATCAGCTACGACCAGGGTGAGACGTGGGAAGAGATCAACCTATCGGCCGCTCGGTCAGTTCTACGCGATCAGCGTCGACATGCGGAAGCCGTACTACGTCTGCGGCGGGCTGCAGGACAACGGCATCGTGGTGCGGTCCGAGCGCGGTGCGGAGCGCCGCGGGCATCGTGAACGCCGACTGGTACCGCATCGGTGGTGGCGACGGCTTCTACACCGCCAACGATCCGCGCGACTGGACGATCGGCTACTCGGAATCGCAGGACGGCACCACCAATCGCTACGATCTGCGCACCGGACAGACAAGGTCGATCCGTCCGTCGCCGCCGTTTACGGCACCGCCGCGCCACCTGCCGAAGAGGCAGCGCCTGCGGGTCGTGGCGCTGCGGCGCCGGTGCCGCCGCGCCGCAGGGCGCGGCCGGTCAGCGGCGGCGGCCGCGGTCGCGGCGCCGGGCCTGGCAACATCGTTCCGCCTCCGCCAGCAGGCACGAACTACCGGTTCTTCTGGAGCACGCCGTTCATGCTGTCGCACCACGACCCGGGCACGGTGTATCTCGGCGGCGACCGGCTCTTCAAATCGACAACGCGCGGCGACACGTGGACCGCGTCGCCGGATCTGACCAGGAACATCGGCAGAAACGACCGCCCGATCATGGGCGTCGACGGGAACGGCGCCGATGGCATCGAAGCACGACGGCGCGGCCTCCTACAGCAACATCGTCACCATTGGTGAGTCGCCGCTCGTTCCAGGGCATCGTCTGGGTCGGCACCAACGACGGCAACGTCCAGGTCAGCCGCGACGGCGCTGCAACCTGGAAGAACGTCGTCGACGACATCATCAAGAAGGGAGGCGTGCCGAGCCGAAACCCACGTCTCGCGTGTCGAGCCGTCCGCCTTCGATGCCGGGCACGTGCTACGTCTCGTTCGACGCTCATCGGACCGACGACCACAAACCGTACGTGTTCGTGACGCGTGACTTCGGGCAGACGTGGACTTCGATTGCCGCGAACCTGCCCGAAGGCAACGTCAACGTCATCAAGGAGGACCCGAAGAATCGGAACCTCCTCTACCTCGGCACCGAGTACGCCTTCTACATCTCGCTGACCGGCGGCAAGGACTGGAAGACAGTTCATGACCGGCCTGCCCTCGGTCCGCATCGACGACATCCTGGTGCACCCGCGCGACAACGACCTCGTCGTGGGCACACACGGCCGCAGCATCTGGATCATCGACGACGTCACGCCGCTCCAACAGATGACCGACGCCGTCACGACGGCTGACGCATATCTCTTCGACGTGCGGAAGGCCACGGCGTGGGCGAACGACATCACGAAGTCAAACGGTCTCGGTCGGCGACAAGCACTTCCGCGGTCAGAACCCGCAGGGCGGCACGGCGATCAGCTACTACCTGAAGACCGCGGCGACCGGCGACGTGAAGATCACCATCAGCGACTCGACGGGGCGCGTCGTTCGCGAGATGGACGGCACGAAAGAAGCGGGACTCAATCGAGTCCAGTGGAACCTCGGCCCAACGACGGTCCTCGGCGGACGCGGCGCAGGCTTCGGCGGAGGCGGTGGCAGAGGCCGCGGCGGCCGGGGTGTGCCGTTCACCGTTGGGGCGAACGCGGTCGATCCGGGCACGTATGTCGTCAAGCTCGCGGTCGGCGGCAAGGAGTTGCTGACGACCGTGCAGGTCGAGGCCGACGACCTCCGATAGCCATTTGGCGTGACGCAGGGGCGGAGCCTGGTGCCTCTCCCCCTGCAACTCGGTACTCCCGATCGAGTTTTCGGCTATCCTCGGGGCATGGCGATTACAGACGCACTGCTCCCCGAGTTCGACCACGAGATGGCGACGACGCGACGTCTTCTCGACCGCGTGCCGGAGGCGAAGTTCTCGTGGAAACCCCACGACAAGTCCATGACGCTCGGCCAGCTCGCCGGCCATCTGGCCAACATTCCCTTCTGGTGCTCAGCGACGCTCGACGCCCCGGTCCTCGAGCTCGACACGCTCCCCGGCGACCCGCGTCCGAAGGCACCGGTGTCGCGCGCGGCGCTCGTCGAGGAGTTCGACAAGAAAGTTGCGGCGGCACGCGCGCGGCTCGCGAAAACGACCGACCCTGAGCTCCTGGCGCCGTGGACGCTCAAGAAGGGCGGCCAGGAGCTCTTCACGATGCCGACCATCGCGGCCATTCGCAGCTTCGTGATGAACCACTCGATCCATCATCGCGGCCAGTTGAGCGTGTATCTGCGGCTGAACGACGTCCCGATCCCGCCGATCTACGGGCCGACGGCGGATGAGACTACGTTCTGAGCGGAGGCGGGGACTCGGCACGCTTGCCGCGTCCCTGCTTCCATTCGTGTTCCTGGCCACGATCAACTCGGCGGGATATCGATACGGCGCGTCCGACCAGGCGTTCTATGCACCCGCCATCCTGAAGAGCATCGATCCCGCGCTTTACCCGCGCGATTCGGAGTTGATCCGATCGCAGTCCGCGCCTGACGCTCGTCGACGATGTGCTCGGCCCGCTGGCGCGCGTCACCGGCGTGACCTTGCCGGCGGCGTTCGTCGTGATGCAGGTCACGTCCCTCTGCCTCCTCGCGTTTGCCGGCTTCCGGATTGCCGGCGCGATCTACCGCACCGAATGGGCGGCGGTCGCGCTGATGGCCGCGCTGACAATGCGCCACGCCATCATCAAGTCGGGGACGAATACGCTCGAGGGGTACTTCCACCCTCGGCAGCTGGCGTTCGCGATTGGCGCGCTCGCGATTGTCAGCTTCCTCGGGGGCCGCTACGCAGTGATGTGGGGGCTCGTCGCCGTCGCGGGAGCGCTGCATCCCACGACCGCGCTCTGGTTCGCCATCTGGCTCGGCGTCGCCAGCGTCGTGGCCGAACCTCGACTGCGGCGACCGACGGCGGTGGGCATCACTGTCGCTGCGACGGTCGGGGCCTGGGCGCTCGTCGCCGGGCCACTCGAGGGACGTTTCGTGCGGATGGATCCCGTCTGGCTCGACACGCTGGGATCGAAAGACTATCTGTTTCCGCTAACCTGGCCGTTGACCGCGTGGCTGGTCAACCTGGGCTACATTCCGATCATTCTCTGGATCTTCCGGCGCCGGCAGGCCGCCGGGCTGCTCGTCGCGCGCGAGGGCGCGCTCGTCGCCGGATGCCTGTCGCTCGTGCTCGTCTTTGCCGCCGCGCTGCCGCTCAATGCGGCGCGCGTTGCGCTCGCCATCCAGCTGCAGCCCGCGCGGATGTTCTGGATGCTCGACTTCCTCGCTGTCGTTTACGTCGTGTGGGCGGCGGCAGAGGGCGATCGATCGAGCTCGCGGCGCGCGCGACTGGTGGCGCTGGCGATTCTCTGCCTCTCGCTCGCCCGCGGCGGATACATCATGCTCGTGGAGTTTCCCGGGCGCCGCGTGGCACAGGTCGATGTTGGAGACGACGACTGGGGGCGGGCGATGGCGTGGGCCATGACCACGCCAACTGGCAGCGGCTGGCTCGCGGATCCCGGGCACGCCGCGCGGTACGGTACGAGCGTGCGCGTTGCCGCGCGGCGCGACGTGTTCGTGGAGGCGATCAAGGATGGGGCGGTCGGGATGTACGACCGTGCGGTGGCGGTGAGAACACGCGAGCGCGTCGAGGCCCTAGGCGAGTTCACGACGCTGACGCCGGAGCGCGCGCGCGAACTCGCTCAGCGGTACGGTCTCGATTATCTCGTGAGCGAGCAGCGCCTCGACCTGCCCGTGGAGTTCAGCTCCGGCCTCCTGACGATCTACCGCCTGAGGTAGCGACAGTCAGGCTCGAACGTCGACTCCGGCGCCCCCTCAGACTCTCCGCAACCGGAGCATCCGCACGACACCCTCGACCATGGCCGGGTCGACCGAGGTGTGCGCGACTCTCGAGCCGACCGTGGCGCGCGCAAGACCGCCGAGCAGCACGAAGTAGAGCGCCGCGATCAGCGCGAAGAGCGCGATCATCGACGGCGCAGCAACGCGGAGGATTTCTGTTGCGCGTACGCCGGCGACCGCCGCCGTCAGCTCGAGTAGCAGGAAGTCGAGGCCGAGCAGGACGACGCCGTCGAGGGCGTTCGCAACATGCGCGCGAGACGACTCGCTCAGCGCCACCTCGGGGCTGGCGATGTGCAGGACGTCTTTGAGCGTCCGTTCAGGTTGACGCGTCAGGCCTCGCACGCGCGCCAGCCCGTCGAGCGGATCCTCGGGCGTGCGCAGGCGATCGGCGACTTCGGCCAGCGCCTCATCGGCGGACAGGCCCACAGCCGTCGCATACGCGCGCACGGCGCTGCGCCCGTAGAGGCCCGTCGGGAGCTCCTCGAACCTGTCGCGCTCGATGAGCTCGAGATTCTGCTCGCGGACACCCCATTGCCGGGCGATCGTGACCAGAGATAAGCCGCGCCGCTCGCGCGCCAACCTCAAACGTTCGTGTAATTGCGTGCACATCATCTCATCCTCGTCGTGTCTCTCTCCGCCCTATCGGCCGCTGCGGTACACTTCGTTACGGGCCTGCGGGGACACTCAACCGGGACAGTCACGGTTGAATGTCCCCGGACATGGCCGAGCGTGGTTCAGGTAGCCTGAATTCATCTTGGCGAGAGGTGGCTCGTGCTGTTCTGGCTGCGGATGCTGAGCAACGCTTGCGCAGGCACGACGTTTTCTGCACAGATCGACGGTCCGGAGGCCTTGGCGTGCACGCGGATTCTGCTGACTGTCCCTTTTGAGTGTCCCCCGTGACTGTCACGATTGAGTGTCCCGTTTGAGTGTCCCCGCAATGTACAAGCCCAAGCGTGGCCTGGCGAATGGCCACGTGATGACGATCTACGCCTGGGGCAGACCTCGGCAGTTCCCGCGGTTGCCGGCGCCGGCCGAGCGGTTCTTCGACGTCGCGCCGGACACCAGAGTGCTGGCGCATTGCCACTGGCAGGCCGAGCGGGAGCGACACCCGGCACTCCTGGCCCTGCACGGGCTGGAAGGCTCGAGCCAGGCGCACTACATGCGCGGCCTGGCCGACAAGGCCATTGCCGCCGGCTTCAACGTCGTCCTGCTGAACCAGCGCAACTGTGGTGGGACGGAGCGGCTGTCGGCTGGCCTCTACCACTCGGGGCTGACCGCCGACGCCGACTACGTCATCCGCGAAATCGCGGCGACAGACGGCGTCCAGCAGATCATCGTCGCGGGCTACTCGCTCGGCGGCAATCTGGCGCTGAAGCTCGCCGGCGACTATGCCGACGCGCCGCCGGCGCAACTGCGCGGCGTGTGCGCCGTCTCACCGGTGATGGAGCTCGAGGCGTGCGTGCGCGCGCTCGAACGCCGCCAGAATTTCTTCTATCAGTGGAATTTCGTCCGCGGACTGAAAGGCCGGATGCGGCGCAAGGCCGAGTACTTCCCCGGACGCTTCGCGGTCGATCGCCTCGACGAGATCAGAACCGTGCGCGAGTTCGACGAGGTGTATACGGCGCCGCACTTCGGCTTCGCGAGCGCGTCGGACTACTACCACCGCGCCAGCGCGATGCGCGTGATCGGGCGCGTGCGTGTGCCGGCGCGGATCATCACCGCCGAGGACGACCCGTTCGTGCCGACCGCGCCCTTCCGCGACGCGAGCGTGACCGCCAATAGGTGCCTCCGCGTCAGCATCACGACCCACGGCGGCCACTGCGCGTTTGTGACCGACGCGACGGACAGCCCCGAAGGCCCCGAAAGCGTTGACAACTATGACGGCTACTGGGCCGAGCACGAGATCCTGGCGTTCGCGAAATCACACACCGGCGCTAGAGCAGCGACATCAGCCGCTTCGCAAACTCAGGACCCAGCCCCTGCTCTTCGTGCTTGAAATAGACGAACGCGCTCTTCACCTGCGTCAGTCCCTTGATGACCCCCGCCCAGCGCTCGATGTCGGCCTGCTGATAGCCCTCGTCGCGCAGCCTGAAGTACGCATAGTCGGCCGTCATCTCGACCGGCGCGCTGAGCTTCTCGCTGTCGGCGACGCACAAGGCAAGATTGCCCGCCCGCAGCACGTCGAACACGTCGGCGTCGAACCACGACGGGTGCCGGAACTCGAACGCTGCCCTCGTGCCCTCCGGCAGCACCTCGGTGAACGCTCGCAGCGCCTCGGTGTTCTTCTTGTAGGTCGGCGGCAACTGGAACAGGAGCACGGCGAGCTTGGCGCCCAGCGTCGCGGCGGTCCTGCAGAACGTCTGCGTGATGTCCTCGCAGCGCTGCAGCTTCGCATCGTGCGTGATCCGGCGCGGCGCCTTCAGCGTGAACGTGAAGTGCTCGGGCGTGCCGGCCGCCCAGCCGGCCAGCAGCTTCTCGGTCGGCAGACGGTAGAACGTGTAGTTGATCTCGACGGTCGGAAAACGCTCGGCGTAGTAGGCCAGCATCTTGTCGGTGCTGAACTTCTCGGGATAGAACGTCCCGCGCCACTCCGGATAGTTGTAGCCGGACGTCCCGACGAAGACGCGTGCAGAGAGAGGGTCGCTCACGCCCGTCAGTCTACCCCGGCGCGGGCGAGCGCTCGTGGGATCGCCCTTCCCACCGCCGGACACTCTCGCGCATGCGCGACCCGGTGCGCTCAAGCGATAAGTTATTGTCGGCACTGGCGTTGGACTGGCGCGGCCAGCCTGGCAACGAGTTCGCTTCCTGCCATCACATGCTCCAAGATCTTCGCCACGCGGCGCACAGCCTCCGGCGCGCGGGAGCGCTTCCTTGCGTCGCCATCCTGACCCTCGCGATCGGGATCGGCGGCGTCGCGGCGATGTTCACCATCGTGAACCGCGTCGTCCTCAACCCGCTGCCGTTCCCGCACCAGGACCGGCTCGTCCTCATCTGGGGCAGCAAGCCGCAGGACAATCAACCGGAGCTGCCCTTCTCGCAGCCCGACTTCGACGACCTGCGCACGCAGGCGCACGCATTCGATGCCCTCGGTGCATGGGCCCCCGGCCGAGGCAACCTGAGCCAGTCGGGCGACGCCGAGCAGATACAGTGGGCCGTCGTCACGGCGAATCTCTTCGACGTGCTTGGCATCTCGCCAGTGATGGGCCGGTCGTTTCACGCCCAGGAAGATCGCCCGGGCACGCAGCCCATCGCCGTCATCTCGCACGCGCTGTGGCAGCGGAAGTTCGGCGCCGCGCCCGACATCGTCGGTCGCCCGCTCGTCGTCGACAACCGGATGATGGAGATCGTCGGTGTGCTGCCCAGCGACTTTTCGTTCCTGACCTTCCCGTCGAAGACGGATGTCTGGATGCCACTCGGCGCGGATCCTTTCGAGGGGCGGCGCTTTGCGAGAGGCGCGCGCTCGATGGGCGTGCTGGGCCGGCTGAGACAGGGAGTCACACTGGCCGAGGTGCGGGCCGAAGCCGACACGATTGCCAAGGGGATTGCGACCGCGAACCCTTTCTTCAACACCGGCCGACGATTCGCCGTGGTGCCACTCGTCGAACAGGTCGCGCGTGACGTTCGTACCGGAGCGCTTGCGCTCTTCGGCGCCGTCGCGTGCGTGTTGTTCATCGCGTGCGCGAACGTCTCCAGCCTGATGCTGGCGCGCGCCACCGGCCAGCACCGCGACCTCCTTATCCGCGCGGCGCTCGGGGCGTCCCGGTGGCGGCTGTTGCGCCTGCAGCTCGCAGAAAGTCTCCTCCTATCAGCGGCCGGGGGCATCGGCGGGCTGCTGCTGGCCGTCTGGCTGGTCGACCTGCTCGTGCGGCTGCCCTACCGGTCGGACAGCCTTTACGTCCCGTACGCCGTCGCTCGCGAAGCCATCGGCATCGACCTGTCGGCGCTCATCTTCACTATGGCCGTGACCCTCGGCAGCGCCGTCCTCTTTAGCCTGGTGCCGGCGCTCCGCCAGCGTCAGCCCCGTCATCAGGACGTGCTCCGTGCAGGAACGCGCGCGACCGCCGATCGTCCTCAACGCCGGCTCCGGGCCATGCTCGTCGTTGCCGAAGTCGCGCTGGCGCTGGTCCTGCTCGTCGCGGCCGGCCTGATGATGCGCAGCCTGGTGCATTTGCGAAGCGTCGATCCGGGCTTCTCGCCGGCAGGCATCCTCTCAGTGCAGGTCAATCTCTCACGGAGCGCGTACAACAGCCCCGCCCGGCAGTCCCAGTTCTTCAGCGAAGCCCTCGACCGGCTGCGCACACTGCCGGGAGTGACCGGCGCAGCAGCGTCCGAATATGTGCCCTTCGCCGGAGCCGATCCGAGCACCGGTTTCTACATCGAAGGACGGCCCGCGCCCGAGCGCGGCGACGCGCAGCAGGTGCACTATCGCAGCGTCAGCAGCGACTATTTCGAGGTGATGGGAATACGGCTTGCCTCTGGACGCGGCTTCACGATCGATGACCGCGCCGACGGACTCAGAGTGGCCGTCATCAACGAAGCGATGGCCCGGATGTACTGGCCCGGCGACAACCCGATCGGTAGGCGTCTCGCCCTTGACTTCGACACCTTGCGCTTCTTTCGCGATCGCCCGCCGGAACGAAACATTGCCGCCGGCATGCGGGAAATCGTAGGGGTCGTGAAGGACATCCGCTCGAGCTCGCTTCAGACGCAGCCGGTGCCGGAAATGTACACGCCCCACACGCAGCGGCCGGTGACGGACATGACGCTCGTCGTCCGTGCCAGCGGCGATCCGTTGGCCCTCGCCGCGCCGGCTCGCGACCTCATCCGAACGATCGATCCAAACCAGCCGGTCGGTCACGTCGAGACCGTCTCGGGTCTCCTCGCCTCCTCCATCGCCCAGCCTCGCGCCAACTCGGCGCTGCTCGCGGCCTTTGCGCTCGTCGCGCTCACGCTCGCGATGATTGGCGTGTTCGGCCTGCTGGCGTACGACGTAGCGCAACGCACACCCGAGCTCGGCATCCGGCTGGCGCTTGGCGGCCAGCCGCGCGATCTGCGCGCGCTGATCCTCGGAAACGGGCTTCGCCTCGTCCTCGCCGGCTTGCTGCTCGGAACGCCCGCAGCGATCGCGACGGGCACCTGGCTCGGCAGCGTGCTCTTTCAGGTTTCGCCGGCCGATCCCGTGACGATCGTCGCGTCCGCTGGCACTCTCATCGTCGTCTCGCTGGTCGCATGCGGTATTCCTGCCCGGCGGGCGACGCGGATCGACCCCATGGTCGCGCTCCGGACGGAATGACGGACGAGGTCGGGAATTGCGGATTCCGCTCAGCGCTCTTGTGAGGCCATCGCGTCGACCAACGATTCGATCTGATGACCCTCACCGCGCGATCTTGCGGCTGCGCGCGACGGCGAGCGACAGCACCACGACACCCCAGGCCCCGAGCGCCACCGCCTGCGGCCACAGCAGATCGAGGCCGATCCCCTTGAGGAAGATCCCCCTGACGATTACGAGGAAATACCTCAGCGGAATCAGATACGTGAACGGCTGGATGACCGCCGGCATGTTCTCGATCGGGAAGATGAACCCCGAGAGATAGATCATCGGCGTCAGAAAGAAGAAGGTGGCCGTCATCATCGCCTGCTGCTGCGTGTCGGAGATCGTCGAGATGAAGAGGCCCAACGCCAGCGTGCACAGCACGTAGAGCAGGCTCATGGCGAAGAGCAGCGCGAAGCTGCCGCGGAGAGGGACCTCGAACCACAGAACCGCGACCGCGCTCACGAGAAGTACGTCGACGAGCGCGATGAGACCGTACGGGAGCAGCTTGCCGACGATGAGCTCCCAGCGCCGGAGCGGGGTCACGTTCAGCTGTTCGAGCGTACCGAGCTCCTTCTCTCGCACAATGGCCATGGCGGCGAGATTCGCGGTCACGATCAAAAGCACGAGCGCGAGAACCCCGGGGATCATGAAGTGACGGCTCTCGAGCTGCGGGTTGAACCAGACGCGGATGCGCGCGTCGATGCCCGGCGCCGGGCCCGACCCGGCGGCAGACTCCGGCCCCGTCGCGAGACTCGCGCCGAGGTCCTGCGCATACCCTCCGATCAGGCTCGTGGCATAGCCGAGCGCAACCGTCGTCGAGTTCGAGTCGGTGCCGTCGGCCACCACCTGCACCTTGACTGGTCGTCCGGCCCGGACGTTCGCGCCGTAGCCCGCAGGAATGGAGAGCGCCAGCGCCGCCGTCCCTCGCTCGAGGTACGGCTCGATTTCGTTCACGGTCGTGACCGTGTCGACGACCGTGAAGTTCGGCGACGCCTCGAAGCGCGCGACCAGCTCCCGGCTTGCCGCGGATCGATCGCCGTCGGCGACGAGCAGCGGCACGTTCTTGACGTCGGTCGTCGCCGCGTACCCGAGCATCGTCAGCTGCAGGATCGGCGCGATGACCACGAGGCCGAACAGCCGCGGATTCATGCGCAGCTCGAGGAACTCCTTGCGAACGAGAGAGCGGAGCCGCTGCATCAGGCCCGCTCCCGCGAGAGACGCAGCGACGCCAGCCCGAGCATTGCGGCGGCATAGGCCGTCAAGGCCAGGAGCGGGACGGTGAGGTGCCCCACGGCCGACCCCTTCAGCACGATGCCGCGCAGCGCGATCAGGAAGTACCTGGCGGGCACGACGTAGGTCACGGCGCGAAGGAACGCCGGCATGCCCGAGATGGGAAAGATGAAGCCCGACAGCATGATGGTCGGCAGGAGCGAGATGAGGAGCGCCATCTGGAACGCCACCTGCTGCGAGTCGGCCACGGTCGAAATCAGCAGTCCCGTGCCGAGCGCGCCGATGAGAAAGAGTGACGTGGCGAGCAGCAGCGCGAGCCAGTTGCCGCGCATCGGGAGGCCGAAGAGCACCATCGACGCGAGGATGATCAGCGCCGCCGAGGTGAGCGAGATCAGAAAGTACGGGAGCGTCTTCCCGAACACGAACGAGAACGTGTCGATAGGCGCCATCCGCACCTGCTCCATCGTGCCGAACTCCTTCTCGCGCACGATCGAGAGCGCCGTCGAGGCCACGGCCGTGATCATGCCGATGTAGGCGATGAGGCCGGGCACGAGAAAGAGCGTGCTGCGGAGCTCGGGGTTGTACCAGATGCGCGGCTCGACTGTGAGCGGCGGCGGACGCACGATCGCCGACGGCGACAGCTCGGCGCCGACCGTGCGCAGGAGGCTCGTCGCGTAGCCCAGTACCGTCGTCGCCGTGTTGGCGTTGTCGCCGTCGATGATCACCTGCACCGGGGCCTGACGTCCGGACGAGAGATCCCGGCCGAACCCTTCGGGAATGATCAGCACCGCGCGTGCGCGGTTCAGGTTGACGAGCCGCTCGATCTCGGCCGGCGAATGCGTGGTCGCGATCAGATCGAAATAGCCGGAGTTCACGAACGCGGAAACGACGGAACGGCTCTGAGGAGTACTGTCGCGATCGTCGACCGCGAGCGCGATGTGGCGGATGTCGAAGTTGAGGGCGTAGCCGTAGAGCAGCAGGAAGAGCGCCGGAATGAACACCAGGATGAGCAGGGTGCGCCGATCGCGGAGGATCTGACGCAGCTCCTTGCGGTAGACGGCGAGCGCCTTCCTCATGACACCGCCTCACCCGCGCGCTCGACCACGTCGAGGAAGACGTCCTCGAGCGACGGTAGAACCTCGGTGATGTCGTCGACGACGAGACCCGCGGCGGCGAGTCGCGCGGCGAGCTCGGCGGGCTTCGCGGCCTCGCTCCGGAGCACGGCGTGCACCGCCGTGCCGAACAGGCTCGTCTTCTCGACTTCCGGCATCTCGTCGAGCGCGCGCATCACGGCGACGGCCTGGGGCGCCCGCACTTCGACGATCGGCCGGCCCGCGAAGATCTGCTTCACCTCGGCGGTCGTGCCGAGCGCCGCGAGCCGGCCGGCGTGAATCAGCGCCACCCGGTGGCAGCGCTCCGCTTCATCCAGGTAGTGAGTCGTGACGAGAACCGTGACGCCCTCCTGGGACAGCACGTCGATGAGACGCCAGAACTGGCGGCGGGACAGCGGGTCGACACCGCCCGTCGGCTCGTCGAGGAAGAGGATCGCCGGCTCGTGGAGGATCGCGCACCCCAGCGCGAGTCGCTGACGCCATCCTCCCGCGAGGTCGCGGGCCAGCGTGTCCTCGCGTCCAGTGAGGCCCGCCATCTCGAGCACGAAGCGCCGCCGGATGGCGAGGCGCTCAGCGCTCAACCCGTAGACCCCGCCGAAGAACCGGATGTTCTGATCGACGGTCAGCAGCTCGTAGAGCGAGAACCGCTGCGACATGTAGCCGATGCGCAGCTTCACGCCCTCGGGGTCAGCCGACACGTCGATGCCGCCGACCGTTGCGCTGCCCGACGTCGGCCGCAGCAGGCCGCACAGCATCCGGATCGTCGTCGACTTGCCGGCGCCGTTGCTCCCGAGGAACCCGAAGATCTCGCCGCGGCGGACGCTGAACGAGACGCCGTCGACGGCGAGAAATGCGCCGAACCGTCGCGTCAGGTTCCTGACTTCGATGGCGTTCTTGACGTCCGCGCCTTTGCCTCCAGCCGCGACTTGTGGCATGACGGCCTCAGCGGCCGACCGCGCGAGCGAGTCGCGCCTCGGCCAGCCGGGCGTTCGCGAGCGCCCGCGTGCGCTCGAGCTCGGCCTGGAGGAGCGCCGTCTGCGCATCGAGCACTTCCGTGTTCGTGACGACGCCGGCGGTGAATCGCTCGGCGACCACGCGACGCGCTTCCGCGGCGGCGCGCACGCCATCGGAACTGGCGGTGATCGCGGCGCGACTCGATTCAAGCTCGAGGTGGCGCTGACGTACTTCGAACGTGACCTGCCGATCGAAATCCGACAGGCGAGCTTCTGCGACCCGTGCCAACGCCGCAGTGTCCGCCCGCGCGGCGCTCGTCCGCCCTCCGTCCCACAGGGTCCACGACGCGTTGACCGAAACGTCCCAGGAGTCCTGCCACTGGTCGCTTCGCGGGAAGAAGCGCGGATTGGGGCTGGCATAGTCATAGCCGCCGTTGAGCCCGACCTGCGGACGGAGGCCCGACTTCGCCGCCTCGGTCCGCGCGCGGGCCGCCGCGACGCGATCGGCCAGCGCGCGCCGCTCGGGCCGCGCGGCAATCGCGGCGGCGATGAGCTCGTCGACGTGACCGCTTGCGCCGACAACCGGATCCAGCCGCGCCGCAGGTTCGATCGGCGCCGCCCCCTGAGTACCCAACAGCCGGCGCAAATCGGCATCTGCAATGCCGCGCGCGTTGGTGGCCTCGATCGAAGCCAGGCGCTCGCGCGACTGTTGCGCTTCGGCCGACAGCAGTTCGTTCGGCGGGATGAGCCCCTGGTCGAGCCGCGCACGGAGATCCCTGACATACGCGCCGATGCTGTCGAGCGATCGGGCCAGCACCTGCTCGGCTTCGCGTGCCATGACGAGCACCCAGAAGGCCCGCGTAATCTCGAGCCGCAGGTCGGCGCGTGCCGCCACCACATCATCGCCCGACGCGTGCCGCTCCGCCTCGGCCGCGCGCTCGAGCGCGTCCACCCGGCCTCCGGTATAGAACAGCCACTGGAGATCGAGTCGCGCCCGAAAGTTGTCGGGAATGTCGGGATACACGACCTGACGCCCCTGTCCCGGCTGCACGATCGCAAACTCCTCGACGTGATTCGTGCGGGTATAGCCGGCCAGCGCCGCCACGCTCGGGCGGCGTTCCGCCGCGCGGCCCTGCGCAATCGCTTCCGCCGAATCCTGACGCGCCTCGAGCTCGACCAGACGCAGGCTGTTGGCCAGGCCCTGCGCAATGGCGTCATCAAGGGTCAGGGGGATCGCCGGCACGACCGGCGATTGCCGGCCCTGCACAGCATCTGGCCAGGCCGTACAGAGCAGTACGGCGACAAAGCAGGTACAACGCGCGTCTCGATCTCATGAGTGCCTCAGCCCCACAGCCCCGCTGCGATCCCACCTGCTCCGGTTCCCTGCGGGGACACTCAACCGTGACTGTCCCCCGGCGCAAGCTGTGTGCCAGAAAACGGCGGGGACACTCAAGGTTGAGTGTCCCCGCTGTCTCGCGACCCGTGATCCGTGTCCCTGGCGATCAGCGCGATGAAGACGTCTTCGAGCGTGGCGGGAACGGGCCGCGCGGTCAGCACCCGAATCCCCTGCCCCTGGAGCGCATCCGTCACCGTCGTCACACCGCGCGCCTGCGCGCCTTCCGCGACGCGCACGTGCGCGCGCTCACCGAACGCCTGCACGTCTTCCACGCCGGGAAGCGCGGCCAGCATCTCGATCGGCGGCCGTGGGGTGTCGGCGATGACCTCGAGCAGCCGCCCGTCGAGGCCGGCCTGGAGGTCGGCCGGTTGATCCACCGCCAGCACGCGCCCCTCGTGCAGCAGCGCGACACGCGCACACCGCTCAGCCTCGTCGAGGTACGGCGTCGTCATGACGATGGTGAGCCCGTCGCTGAGAAACTCGGACAGCAGCTTCCAGAACTCGCGCCGGGAAACCGGATCGACGCCCGTCGTCGGCTCATCGAGGAGGAGCACCTGCGGCTCGTGCACGAGCGTGCACGCGAGGGCCAGCTTCTGCTTCATACCACCCGACAGACGGTCGGCGCGGCGCGACCGGAACGGCGTGAGCTGCGTCATCTCGAGCAGCCGGTCGCGCGCGGCCCGGTACCGGGACACGCCGTGAATCTCCGCAAAGAATGCGACGTTCTCGTCGATCGTGAGATCGCCATACAGGCTGAATCTTTGCGAGAGATAGCCCACCACCTGCGTCACCGCGCGATGCGCGCGGATAGGATCGTGACCCAGCACGGACACGCGCCCGCCGTCGACCTTCAGCAGGCCGCAGGCAACCCGGATGGCCGTGGTCTTCCCGGCGCCATCGGGGCCAATCACGCCGAACATCTCGCCCCGCGCGACTTCGAGCGACACCGTGTCGAGTGCGGTCACCGCGCCGTACTTCTTCGTCACGCCGTCGAAGGCCAACGCACTCATGGCTGATTGCGGGGCTCGTCCCGGGACAGATCAGGCAGCTCCGCTTCGATCGGCATGCCGGGCTTCAACACGCCGTCCTTGTTATCGGCGCTCACTTTGATGCGGTAGACGAGCCGCGATCGCTCGTCGGCTGTCTGCACGTTGCGGGGCGTGAACTCGGCTTTCGGCGATATGAAGGTGATGGCCCCCTCGAGGCGCTGGCCGGCGTCGGTCACCAGCGTGACTTTCTGTCCGAGCCGCAGCCGCGGCACCATGGGCTCGTCGACATAGACGTTCGCCCACGCATGGTCCAGGTCGGTGACGACGACCAGTGGCGTTCGCGGCGCGATCACCTCGCCTGCATCCACCAGCTTCGCAGTCACCATCCCCGCGACCGGCGAGGTCAGCACCGCGTCGGACACGCTCTTGCGGAGCGACGCGATCTGCGCTTCGACCGCCGCGATTCGCGCCCGCGCCGCCGCGACCTCTTCCCGGCGCGCGCCCGACCGGACTCGCGCCAGCGCTTCAGCGGCGGCTTTCGCGCGGTCACGCGCCGCCGCCACGCGCGCGATCGTCACGTCGCGCCGCGTCAAGGCGTCGTCGCGCTGCTTGCGCGACCCGGCATTGGCCGCAAGCAGCGCGTCGAAGCGCTGGAGATCCGCCTCCGCCGACCGGAGCTCGGCCGCGGCGGCGCGAACATCGGCCTCGGCCGAATCGAGCTGCGCCTGCGCCTGACGAATCTCCTCCGGCCGGGCACCCGCCTCGAGCAGGCGCAGCTGAGCGACCGCCTGATCGCGCTCAGCCTCGGCGCGCCGAATACTCAGATCGGCGTCGGCCGTGCCGAGACGCGCGATGAGCGCACCGACTTCGACCCGATCACCCTCGGCCACCTTCAGCTCAAGGACCCGCCCACCAACCTCCGGCGAGACCCGCACCTCGGTGGCCTCCACATAGCCCGACGCCCGGGGCGCCGCCTGCACACGCCCGTTGCGGCACGCAAGCACGCCTGAGGTCGCGCAGACGCCAGCCAGAATGGCCACCGATAGCTTCCTTGAGAGTCCGGTCCTCATCGCATCTCGATCCGTATTCATCGACGTCAAGTGTGCCTGGCGTGATCCGCGTAATCCGCCTTCCGCGCTGGCCGTGATCCGCGTGATCCGCGTCCCGTGCCGTCCGTGATCCGCGTGATCCGTGTCCCGTGCTATCCGCGATCCGCGCGATCCGCGTCCCGTGCTATCCACGATCCGCGTGATCCGCGGCCCGTGCTATCCGCGATCCGTGTGATCCGCGTCCCGTGCCGTCCGTGATCCGCGCCCCAGGCCATCGGCGATTCAGGTGCGCCCCTCGAGCAGGCCGAGCGCCACGCGCTGGACGTGGGCCACTACTTCATCGCGGGCGAGCGTCCCGGCGCCGCGCACGCCCGAACGCTCGACGCGGCGCCGGATGCCGTCGGAGGCAAAGAACAGCAGGACGGGCCCGACGATGCCGGCGTGCACGAGGAGCGGATTGATCGGACGGAACGCGCCGGCTCGAACGCCTTCTTCGAGGATGGACGCGAGGGCCTTGAGCACCCCCGTCATCTCACCGAGCGTCGCGTCGTCGAGATGCGCGCCGCCCTCGGCGATCTCACGGAACCAGATGGGCGGAAAGTGCGGCCGCGCCTGCGCTTCGCTGGCAAAGGTGTCGATGAACGCGCGGACCTTCTCGATCGGCGGGAGATCGGTGCCGGCGACGGCCCGGGCGCGGGCGCCGACGGCGCCGAACATGTCGCGAAGGATCTCGCGGTAGAGTCCGGCCTTGCTGCCGAAGTGGTAGTAGATCATCGCCTTGTTGAGGCGCGCGGCGGCGGCGATGCGGTCGACGCTGGTGCCGGCGAAGCCGTACGCGGCGAAGGCGGTCGCGGCGGCGGCAAAGACGCGGTCGCGCGACGGATCGGCGCCGGCGGCCGGACCGCGCCGGCGCGCGGCGCGGCGCGCCGTCCGCTCGGGCCGCCCCGGCCCACTGACTAACCGGTCAGTTAATTTCACTGACCAGTTATTTAATAGACGTCGGCGCCGCTTGTCAAGCCCGTCTCGGCTCTCGGCTCTCGGCTCAGGGCTCAGGGCTCAGGGCTCAGGGCTCAGGGCTCAGGGCTCAGGGAAGAGCTTCGAGTATGTGGTCGGAGGTTTTGCCGGCCTGAGCCTTGAGCCCTGAGCCTTGAGCCTAGACTCAGAGCAGACGCGAGAGACGCTGATACCCGGCGCGGCTCACCGGCAGCTTCCGGCCATCGCGCAGGATCGCGATCCGGCTGTCCTTCGCATAGAGCTCGACCCGCGCGATGCGCTCGATGTTGAGCAGGTACGACCGGTGGATCCGCACGAAGCGCGCCGGATCGAGCGCCTCTTCGACGGCCGCCATCGTCTGATCCTTCAGGAACGACTTGCCGTCGGCGACGAAGCACACGTAGTCGTCTTGCGCTTCTACAAAGTCGATGCGCTCCGACGGGATCACGTGCACCTGCGCCCCGTCGCGAATGAGCACGCGCTCGAGCGGCCCGGGCCGCGGACGCGCCGCTGCGAGCAGTCCGTTGACGTCGAGCGGCGCCTCGCCTCCGCCCTCCCCTTCCCGCCCAGCGAGCCGGCCGCGGGCCCTCGACAGCGCTTCGCCCAGGCGCTCCTCGCTGAACGGCTTGAGCAGGTAGTCGACCGCGTGCACGTCAAACGCGCGCAGCGCGTACTTGTCGAACGCCGTCGTGAAGATGACCGGCACCGCGCGGCCGAGCAGCTCGAGCACTTCGAAGCCGTCGAGCTTTGGCATCTGCACGTCGAGGAACATCAGGTCGGGCGCCAGCTCCGTCACCGCCTTGACGGCATCGAAGCCGTTGCCGCATTCGGCAACAATCGTGACCCCCGGGTGCGCGCCAAGGTACTCGCGCACGACGGCCCGGGCCAGCGGCTCGTCGTCCACGATAATCACGCGCAGCACATCCTCTCTTGATCTGTTGACCTCGAGGTCGCTCATGCCGGCTCCGTCGTCGCGGGAAAGGACAGCTCCATGCGCCAGAGGCCTCCCTGTTCGGTGCTGTTCACGATGGCCTCGGTCCCGTAGAGCGCGCGGAGGCGCGCGCGCACGTTCGACACCCCCACGCCCGTGCCCGTGCGCTTCGGCCGGTCGGGATCGCACGGGTTCTCGACCACGATCGTGAGGCGCGCGGGCGTGCGCGAGGCGGCAATCCGAATCGTTCCGCGATCGAGCAGGTGCGCGATCCCGTGCGTGACCGCGTTCTCGACCAGCGGCTGGAGCAACAGCGGCGGCACGAGGCACGGCTCCGCGTCGGCGTCCGCCGACAGATCGACGTCGAGCCGGTCGCCGAATCGAATCCGCTCGACCGAGAGGAACCGGTCCACCAGCTTGAGCTCGCGCGCGATCGTGATGCGCCGCTCGCTCCCGAGCGCGAGCGTCTCGCGCAGGAACTCGGCGAGGAGCAGGCACATCCGGCGCGCCGCAGGGGGATCCGCCGTCGTCAGCGCGCTGATCGAGTGAAGACAGTTGAAGAGGAAGTGGGGGTCGAGCTGCGAGCGGAGCGAGCGCAGTTCTGCGTCGCGCGCGAGGACCTGTACCTGCAGCGCGCGGCGGTCGGCGGCGCGGTTCTCTTCGAACATGACGAGCAGATAGCCGACCGTGAGCGATAGCAGATAGAGCAGCACGCCGAAGCCGAAGATGAGGCTCTGATAGCCGCCTCCGCGTGCCGACTCCGGCACCCACCCGCGTGCTGCCAGCAGCGAGAGCCAGAAGCCTGCGACCGCGAGCCAGACGGCGCTCGAGAGCATGGACGTGATGAGGCCGGTAAGAAGAATGCGCGATGTGCCGGTGCTCTTGATGGGCAACCCGCGAGCCACGTACCACGCCGACAGGCAGACGAAGGCATAGACGATCGCTACGGGCAGCGCGACGAGCGCGGCCTGCAGCCACGTGAGACCCATGCGCCCCGCAATGAGCTGGGCGAGCAGCGCCGAGACGAGCACCCATGAGCCCAGGTAGAGCGCCAGACGGCTGCCGCGCGCCAGGATGGGATGCACGGTGTGGATTATAGGGGTGGAACAGACATGGGCTGCAGGGCTCAGGGCTCAGGCTCAAGGCTCAGGGCTCAGGGCTCAGCAGGCAAGAGCTTGCTGTCCACCTTCGATCAGCATGCTCTTCGATCAGCATGCTCTTCCTTGAGCCCTGAGCCCTGAGCCTATGTCTGTTCCACCACCTGCCCCTCAGTTCTTGATCTCGACCCCGCCCATGATCGCGAACCCGCGGAGGATCAGGCGGTGGGTCGTGGCGCCTTGTGGCGGCCTCGTCTTGTCTTCGACTCCGCCCATCAGCGGGACGATGTGGCTGGCGACGGTCCAGTCCTCCGGCACGCGGATCTCGATGCCGCCCCACATGGCGAAGACCTCGATAACGGCTTCCCCGTGGATCGCCGCCTGCCGCAGATCGAGCTGGCAGCCGCCCATGATCGCCAGCAGGTCGGCGCCGCGAAACGCCCGCGAGTTGTTGCCCCGCGACACGCCGCCGAGAATGGCCATCGCGCTCAGCGTCGAGTTGGCGTCGACGACTCGCGCCGGGTCGTCGCCGCCCCATTCCGTCGTCGGAGGCCGACGGTCTCCAGGCTCGGAAAACGCCGCGCCGCTGGCGGGCGACGGTCGGCCTGGCTCACGCCCCGCGAGCCCCTGCCAGACGAGATATCCGCCAAAGAGCACCAGCGCAAGCGGCCAGATCTGCCAGAGCCGGATGTGGATGATGTTGAGCTCTTCGGCCTGGAGCCACACGCCCACGAGCGTGAACAGAAGACCGGCAAATGCGCCGCCCCCGTCCCGTGCCTGGAGCATCTTCACCACGCCGATGGCGATGAGCGCCGTCGGCCAGAAGCGCAGGTAGTTGATCGCCGGCGCAATCCCGAGCTCGTCGAGGGTGAAGACAACCCCGACGAAGATGATGAGCAGGCCGACGATGAGCTGAGGCGTGATCCGGAAGCCGGCCGAATTCGACGACGAAGGGGACGCGGTCTGAAGGTCAACCATGATTAAGGTTCGCGGCGTGCCGGCGTGGATGCCTGCTGATGGGGCGTGCGCTCGTCCATCGACCGCCAGACGATCAGGACACCGACGCCGATCAACAGAATCGGCCAGGAGTGGCCGTAGTGCAGGCCGAAGAGCCGGTACTCGTTCAGCAGTCCCCAGGCGCCGATGAAGAGCAGCCACACCGCTGACCGGCGCCCGCGCGTGCAGCCTCTCGCATCCGTCGACCCGTCGCTCAACCGCACCAGTCCGAGCACGATGAGGAGCCAGGGCCAGACCGGCACGTTCAACCGCACGCCCCACCAGTCGAGCCGATCGAGCAGAAGCAGTGCGCCGACGAGCATCACCACGAGCCCGAAGACGACCCGCGCCTTACTGACACGGAGCTGGCCCGCCTGTTGCGGCATGTCCATGCTTCACGATACGCCGACGCCCGCCGCCGGGGCCCGGCGTTTCCGGCGAAAGCCGGTGATTGGCCGGTGAATGGCGGATTTCTGGACGGTTCTTCGGCTTCGCCGTGCAGGACGCCACGCCGATCCTCTGGGAGCTCCGTCAGATCAAGACCGCGTACGAGCAGGCGGTGATGCGCAGGAGCCTCGCGATGTCGAACGAGGCGCACCAGGCCGGCATGCGCGCAGCAACACCGGCAAGTTCGAAGAGGACTCGTTCCTGCTGACCGAAGCGTGGCTCGAACGGCTCACGAGCGGCGTGCCGCGAACGATCGCCGAGATCGAACGGTTCATGACGGGAAGAAATAGGAGACCGCGCTACTTGTCAGGCAGGCCGGCGGCACGGCGGGCGCGGCGCAGGGCCTCGAGCGCCTCTTCCACTTCCTTTCGCGCGGCATCCTGCTCGTGGGCGTCCTTCGCCTTCTTGAGGGCGTCCATCGCCTTGAGCACCGCCCACTGCAGCGCGATCGATGTCGCGGCGACGGTAATCCCTTCCGCGTTCGAGAACGCCGCGTATCCCCGCACGTCGTCCGGCGTCACCAGGTCGAGGAATTCCTGGTGCGTCATCCCACCGTAGGGCACTGCACCGCGCAGCGCGTCCTTCGCGAGCAGCGTCCGGATGTCGATCTTCGCGCCCTCGATGTCGACGCGATACACCGGCCGGCCATTGCGCATCTGCGGCTCGAGAATCCTGAGCGCGGGCGGTGCAGCGAGCGCCCGCTGGATCCGCGAGAGCGACACCGGCAAGTCGTCGGCCGCCTCGCTGGCGCTCGATTGGGGCGGGGGCTTGGCCACGGGGTCCGAGCCGCCGGTCCCGTTGCCCGGCGGCACAGGCGTCGCCTGTAGCAACAGGAAGAGGAAGACGGCCGTGGAACTCATTCGTTGCTCTTAAGACGACCGACGTCCTCTGATAGCCTCAACCCCGGCAGGGCACCTCCAGTGTACAACGGCTGGCCGTGACCGCCCGGGGACCAGCCTCAGGTCGCGTCCTGGCTCCACACCTCGGTCTCGGTGCCGCCAAGTCCCTCGACAACTCTGAAGATCAGCTTGATCGGGCCGATCTGGATGTCATTCCCCGGACTGAGACGGGTCGGCTCCTCGATGCGGATGCCGCGCACGAACGTCCCGTTCTTGCTGCCGAGATCCTCGATCGACACCTCGCGCCCGGTGACGGTCACGCGCGCGTGGTGTCTCGAGACCTTGGGCGAGTCCAGGCGAATCGCCACACCGGGCTCGCGGCCGACGAGGTGCTCTCCGTCGGCGAGACGGAACTCGCAGTCGCGGCCGACGAGCCAGCATGCCGGTCCGTCGACGTGCCCGGCGGCCCCCGGCGCAGGCCCCGGCTCCATCCCCGCTTCTGGCACAGACATGACGCCAGCGGCGGCAAACCGATAGCCGAATCCGTGCACGGTCTGCAGGAATCCGTCGGACCTCGAGTGATCGTCGAGCGCGTCGCGGATCTCGCTCGCCGCCCGGGCCAGGCTTGCGTCCGACACGAAGACGCCCGGCCAGATTCTGTCGAGCAGTTCCTGCTTCGAGAGCGCACGCGGGCGTTGCTCGACGAGGACCTTCAACAGTTCGAAGGCCTTCGGCGACAGATGGATTTCCCGTGCGCCGCGGAAGAGTTGCCGCGCGTCGGTGTCGAGGTCGCAGTCAGCAAAGCGAACGTGCACCTCGGGCCTCCTCGGAATCAGTGCCCTAGAGGTCTTGACCCTCCAGAACTTGTCCATTCGCGTCAAGTTTCCTGGGTCAAGACCGTCCCCGCGTCAGCGGGGCGTTATCAAGAATGCGACCTAGCGAGGCGGAGCCTCGTTAGTCTGAGGCGCAGCCTCGCTAGATCTTCAGCCTGTCAGTGATCTTCCGGCCGAAGGCGGAAGATGCCTCCGCGTGAGTCGTCCACCCGTGGGACGCCACCGTCCGCAACTGAACAAACGCCCGCCAGCCCGACGGCGTACGGTCAAGCGTAAACCTTTTGCCTGAAACACATTACTCAAATCACGCTCGCCCGGCACGCGTCTGGCTCCGCCTGCGGTATGGTGACCACATGACCAGACTCGTACAGGACCTGCGCTACGGCCTGCGAATGCTCGTCCGATCTCCGGGTTTTGCCCTCGTCGCGGTGGCCACCCTGGCGCTCGGGATCGGCGCGAACACGGCGATTTTCAGCATTGTCAACGCGCTACTCCTGCGGCCGCTTCCCTACCCGGAGGCGCAGCAGCTCGTCATGGTGTGGCAGGATCTGCGCGCCCGTGGCGGTCCGGCTCAGGAGTGGGATACCCCGGGAAATGTCGCGGACTGGAAAGCCAGCGGGCTCTTTGCCGGCCTCACCGCGATTCAGGGTTGGCAGGCCAGCCTCACCGGCGGCGGCGAGGCGGAGCCCCTCCTCGGCGAGCAGGTGACCGACGAATACTTCGACGTGCTGGGCATTCGCCCGGCCCTCGGCCGATCGTTCCAGGCGAGCGAGGACGTGCCGAATGGACCGCGCGTCGTCGTCATCAGCCACGCGCTCTGGCAGCGGCGGTTCGGCGCCGATCCCGGCGTCCTGCAGCAGTCGATGACGCTCGGCGGCGAGCCGCATCAGATCGTTGGCGTGATGCCGGCTGGGTTTCGTCCCGGCGTGATTGACGGCGCCGAAGTGTGGCGGCCGCGTCGACTGAACCTGACCAATCCACCGCGAGGACTGGTCGTCCTCAGAGTGATCGCGCGGTTGAAGCCTGGCGTCAGCCTGGAGCAGACCTCGGCATCGGCGTCAGTGCTGGCGGCGCAACTTGCCGCGGCGCATCCCGACTCGAACACCGGCGCTGGAATCGGTATCGCGTCGCTGCACGCGCAAGTCGTGGGCAACATCCAGCAGGGACTCGTGGTCCTGCTCGGCGCGGTCGCGTTCGTGCTGCTGATAGCCTGCGCGAACATCGCCAACCTGTTGCTCGCCCGCGCGTCGGCACGGTCCCGCGAGATTGCCGTGCGTCTGGCGCTTGGCGCGGGCCGCGCGCGGCTCATCAGACAACTGCTGACGGAAAGCCTGCTGCTCTCGGGCATCGGCGGAGCGCTCGGCCTCCTCGTGGCTCGCTGGGGCATCGACGCCCTGGTTGCCGCAGCGCCGCAGAGCGCGCCGAGAGTCGGGGAAATCGGGCTCGATGGAACCGTGTTCCTGTTCGCGGTCGTCCTCACCCTCCTCACCGCCGCGATCTTCGGGCTGGTTCCGGCTCTGCAGGCGTCGGGTATCGACGTCTCGCCGGCGCTGCGGCAGGGCGGCCGCGGCGGCGCGGCGGCCGCCGGCTATCACACACGGCGCGCGCTGATCGTGCTGGAAATCGCGTCGGCGCTCGTGCTGCTGGTCGCGAGCGGCCTGCTGCTGCGCACGTTCGTGACCCTCCAGCAATCGGACCTCGGCTTCAACCCCGATCGCGTGCTCGTCGGGGCGGTGAACCCGCCACGCGTGTCCTATGCGACGGCCGCGCAACAGGTCGCGTTCTACGATCGACTGCTCGAACGCGCCTCGTCGCTGCCCGGGATCGAGTCCGCCGCTCTCACGTCGATCGTTCCCCTTGGCGGCGACAACGACATGGATATTCTCGTCGAGGGCAAGCCCGCCCCGGCGAACGATGCCGAAGGCGACACCGTCTGGTACCGTCTCGTCAGCCCCGAGTACTTTCGCGCGATGGGCATCGCGTTGCAGCGCGGCCGAAACTTCGAACCTCGCGAGGCGGCGCCGGCCATCATCGTCAGCGACGCCACGGCGCGGCGTTTCTGGAAGGACGGCGATCCACTCGGCCGGCGCGTGCGCTTCAGCGAGGACGTCAGCGCGCCTTGGTTCACCGTCGTCGGCGTGGCGGGCGAAGTGCGCATGCGCGGCCCGCGCGGCGACAGCCGCAGCGAAGTGTATCTGCCGTACTGGCAGTTCCCCGAGCTCGGCATCAACGTGGTCCTGAAGACGGCGGGCAAACCGGAATCGCTCGCGGCGCCGCTGCGTCAGGCAGTACGCGAGCTCGATCCCGACATTCCAGTGTCTGGGATCACCGCGATGTCGACCGTCGTCGCAGATTCTGTCGACCAGCCGCGATTCTTCGCGATGATCGTCGGAGTGATTCGCCGTGCTCGCGCTGGCGCTGGCCCTTGTCGGCATCTACGGCGTGACCTCGTATACGGTCGCGCAGCGGACTGCCGAAATCGGCGTGCGCATGGCGCTCGGCGCCGGCCGCCGCGACATCCTTGCCCTGGTTGTCGGGGACGGGCTGAAGCTGACCGCGTTCGGCGTGACGATTGGCGTCGCCGCCGCGGCGGCGGCGAGCGCCGGCCTCAGGTCGCTGCTCTTCGGCGTCGGAGCGCTGGACCCGCTCACGTTCGGCGGCATGACCGTCCTCCTCGTCGCCGCGTCCGTCCTGGCCTGCGTGCGTGCCGGCGCGCCGCGCGGCCCGAGTCGACCCGATGGTGGCGTTGCGGAGAGAATGACGAAGAGGCCTGTATAATCAGAGAAACCGTCGCGGACGTGGTGCCGTCTAACTCCCCGACGGTGCACGAGCAGCAGAAGACGAGGTCAAGAGCCCATGGCGTTTTTCTCCCGATCGAGCCAGCCCGCGCCGCAGATCGACGCACTCCCCACTGAGGCCCCGCTTGCGCCCAATGCGCTCATCGGCCTGCGGAACATCGAGAAGTCCTACGCGCACGGCACGAGCCGCACGTATGTGCTGCGGCGCATCAACCTCGACGTGAAGGAGGGCGAGTTCATCTCGATCATGGGGCCGTCGGGCGCCGGCAAGTCGACGCTCCTGCACATCGTCGGCATGCACGACAGCGCCTGGACCGGCGAGTACTACTTTCTCGACCAGCCGGTGCACAAGCTCGGCGCCAAGGACCGGGCGCGGCTGCACAAGCAGAACATCGGCTTCGTCTTTCAGAGCTATCACCTGCTCGATCACCTGACGGTCTACGAGAACCTCGACATCCCGCTCTCGTATCGCGACATCCGGAAGGCGGAGCGCGAGAGCATGGTGTGCGACATCCTCGACAAGTTCTCGATCGTCGGCAAGAAGGATCTCTATCCCAATCAGCTCTCGGGCGGACAGCAGCAGCTCGTCGCCGTCGCGCGCGCCGTCATCTCCAACCCGAAGGTCATCCTCGCCGACGAGCCGACCGGCAACCTGCACACGAGTCAGGGCAAGGAGATCATGGAGCTCTTCCGGAAGCTGAACGAGACCGGCACGACGATCATCCAGGTCACGCACTCGGAAACCAACGCGTCCTACGGCAGCCGGATCATTCAGCTGCGGGACGGGTGGGTGGTGGATGAATAGAGCAATGCTGAATGCTGAGCGGAATCTGACACTTCAGCATTCAGCATTCAGAGTCGACCCGTACGCAGAAAAGGCCGGTCGTTGCGGAAACGACCGGCCTTTTCTGCGTACTTACCAGCGCGGTTCCTTGCGACGACCGCCGGAGAAATCTCCGTCGTCGAAGCTGCGCCCGCCACCGCCGCCGCGACCGCGTCCGCCGCCGCCACCGCCGCCGAAGCCGCCTTCGGGCTTGGGCCTCGCCTCGTTGACCACGAGCGCACGCCCCTCCATCTGCTGCTCGTGGAACTCGCTGATCGCCTTCTGCGCGTCTTCGTCCGAGGCCATCTCCACGAAGGCGAAGCCGCGCGCACGGCCCGTGGCCATGTCTCGCATCACGCGTACGTTGTCGACCTTCCCCGCTCGGCTGAACAACTCGGTGAGCTGCTCCTCCGTGGCTGAATACGGAAGATTGCCGACGTAGAGTCTCCTGCCCATCCTGTCACCTACCCCTGCCAGAATTGACGCGCCATGTGTGGTCCGGGCGCAACGCTCGCGCGTTCCGAAGCGGTGCGTCCGGGTGGAAAGCGTCGCGGATTGCTATGCGGAAAGGATCGTCGAACCTGCGCAGGCAAGGAGCGGGCTCCCATTGCTAGGCGAGTATAGCAGAATGCATGCCGTGCTCCGGGAGGCCGGAACGCTCGACGAGAGCGCCTCGCGCCGCGTGCGGTGGCCGGGGTTCGGACGAAACCTCAGCCGCGAGGCTTTACCCCTGCCGTAACAACCAGCTACAGTGAAACGCATGTCCGAATCGAGGAAGCGGTTTTCCGTCGCTGGGCGCACGTGGGCGACCGTGCTTCTGCGTCTCGCTCGCGGCCGCGTGCGGTCGTGGCCGCGAGTACGAGCTCCGTGGGCAGATCCTCGCCGTCGACGCCGCGCGGCGCGAGATCACGATCAAGCACGAGGACATCAAAGGCTTCATGCCGGGCATGACGATGCCGTTCAAGGTGAGGGATGCGACGCTGCTCGAGGGACCGCGTGGCAGGCGATCTCGTTCGTGCCACCCTGGTCGTCGAGGGCCCGGAAGGGTATCTCAAGGCGATCGACCGCACCGGACACGCACCGCTGACCGATCCGCCGCCGCGTCCGCGGGTTGATGGGCTGAACACGGGAGACGAGATCCCCGACGTCGCGCTCGTCGACGAAACGGGTGCGACGCGACAGATGCGCGACTGGCGCGGCCGGACGCTCGCGGTGACGTTCATCTACACTCGCTGCCCGCTGCCCGATTTCTGTCCGCGGATGGATCGCCAGTTTGCCGATGCTCAGCAGATCGTCACCGACGACGAGGCGCTGCGCGGACGCGTGCAGCTGCTGTCGATCAGCTTCGACCCGGCATACGACACGCCCGCCGTGCTGGCGACGCACGCGAAGAAGGTCGGCGCGGATCCCGCGACGTGGAACTTTCTGACCGGCGCGCAGGCCGACGTCGAGTCGTTCGCCGCGCTTTTCGGCGTGTCGGTCATGCGCGAGGGCTCCGACCCTGGCAGCGGAGTCGTGCACAACCTCAGAACGGCTAGTCATCGACGCCGACGGACGCCTGGTGAAGGTGCTGAACGGCATGCAGTGGACACCGTCCGAGCTGGTCACCGAGCTCAGGAGCGCCGTTGGCGTCCGGTAGCGCACCGCCGCTGTCAGCATTCACGGCGGTCGAGCGGCGTCTGATTCAGCGGTTGCCCACGCCGCTGGCCGTGCAGCGTTTCCTGAACGCGCTCGACTACAACATGGAGCCGCCGCCCGGCCGCGCGACGCTGCGCAGCTTCCGCGGAGTCGTGCACCATCGGACCGCGCACTGCCTGGAGGCGGCGCTGTCGGCAGCCGTCATCCTCGAGCAGCACGGCTATCCGCCGCTCGTCATCAGCTTCGAGTCGATCGACCAGCTCGACCACGTGATCTTCGTCTACCGCCGGAACGGCCGGTGGGGATCGGTCGCGCGATCGCGAGACCCGGGCCTCCACGGACGCAAGGCCGTCTTCGCCACAGCCACGGGCGCTCGCGCTCAGTTATGTCGACCCGTACGTCGACTTCACCGGACGCGTGACCGGCTACGCCCTGGTCGACCTGCGCACGCTCGGTGAGTACGACTGGCGGCTGTCGGAGCGGAATGTCTGGAAGGTGGAGCGCATGCTGCTCGACTATCCGCACCGCGCGATCCGCAGTTCGGACCGACACATCGATCGGCTACGCGAGCGCTACGTCGAGTTCAGAAAGCGATTCGGGCGCAAGCCTGTTTACTACCGGCGGATGGATCGGTGGACGGAGATTCCGATGCCGATGCTGAATGCTGAAGTAAAGGAGGAATTCAGCATTCACTTCAGCATTCAGCATTCAGCATTTCTCAGTCCAGATCGAAGTCTCGCGTCGGCCTTGTTATGGGTTCCTGCCGCGCCTGGTTGAGCGCTTCGTCGAACCGCTTCGACAGCGCATCGCCGCGCGTTTTCTCGGCCGTTACCGACTGCTGGAAAAGCGCTTCCCGCCTGTCTGCGGCCTCGGCGAGGATGCGCTGGGCGTCGGACAGTTCCGGCCGGTCGCCGCGAACGGGCTCGACGTGCCGGACGACCCGTTTCAAGTTCGCATCGATGACGAGCGTCGACTGACAGCAGGGGCAGGTCGTTTCGAACTCGGATTTGAGGGTCATGTGTGTTTCTCCCACGGTGGCGCGCCCGGTTACTTGCGCTGGTCCTGGCCCCACTTGAGCTTGACCGGTGTTCCGTCGGGCTCCGTCGCGGTGACTTCGACCTTGAAGACGCTCTGCCGGCCGCGGTCGAACTTCTGACCGAATCCGGTCTGGAAGTCGCTGAGCGGCGCCGTCAGGCGGCCGCCGGGCAGGAGCGACGCGACTCCGCCGCTGAAGTGGTCGTTGACGGTGATTCTGACGCTGCGCCATTCGCGCGGCGTCAGGTTCTCGACGGTGACGATGCCTTCGTCGACGACGATTGGCTCGCGCGGGGCATCACAGGCCGAGGCAAGTACGAGCGCGGCGAGCAGCACGCCGCGACCGCCGGCCCGCCATCTGGTCATCGGAATATGATATCCCCATGTGCTGCGAGCGGATGGTGGACGTTCCTTTGCACCCTAGCTGCTGATGTTCTGGCTGTCCGCCGCAGCGGCGATCATCCTCGCCTACCCCGCGAACAATCCATCCTTCGAGCACAATGACGAAGTGAACCTGGCCATGCGCGATGCGGCCGTGGCGGCGCGTCTCCCGGACGACTGCCGGAGCGACCTCAACGACAGCGACGAAATCACGCTGGCTCGATGGCGGGCGCGGCCGCTGTGGGAAAAAGTCCTCGGTCCGTTCATCTGGATCCTGGAGCGTCAGCAGTGAGCCCGCCGGGAGTCGGCCGCCGGTATGTCGACCTGCGGATTGCCACCTACAACATTCATCGCTCGCGCGGCATGGATCGCCGGGTCTCGCCGTCGCGCATTGCGGAGGTCCTGCGCGACATCGATGCCGACATCGTGGCGCTGCAGGAAGTCGTCGGCGCCGGACCGTCGGGCTCGGGTCAGGCGGAGGAGATCGGCGCCGCGCTCGGCATGGGATGGGTCATGGCCCCGGTGCGTCACCTCCGGAAGCACCTCTTCGGCAACGTCATCATGAGCCGCTACCCGGTCCTCCATCACACCCAGTACGACCTGTCCTGGCGGACGTGCGAAGAGCGCGCCTGTCAACGAGCCGACCTCGACCTCGGCGACGGACGGCTCGTACACATCTACAACGTCCACCTCGGCACCGCCGTCCTCGAACGGCGATATCAGGCGCCGCGGCTGGCCGCCTTCGTCCACGATCATCGCGTGACCGGGCCGAAGATCATCCTCGGCGACTTCAACGAGTGGATGCGCGGGCTGGCCACCCGGACGTTGAGCGCGCTCTTCAACAGCATCGACATCCAGGAACACCTCCGCAGCCGCCGCACCTACCCCGGGTTCTTCCCGGTGCTGCACCTCGACCACATCTACTACGAAGGACAGGTGGACGTCCGCGGCGTCGAACTGCCGCGAACCCGCCGGGCCCTGCTCGCCTCGGACCACCTGCCCCTGGTGGCCGACCTGCGGGTGTCATTCGACCGCTGAAAGCGAATAAATAGCGAAATCTACCAATTGAACCCGGCGCTTGTCTCGGCCGTATTGACAGTTGTGCTTTCAGAGTGATATCACTCTGACATCATCTTACAGGAGGTCAGTGACATGATTCGCGAACGTGCGGCCGCCACCTTGCCGGGACTCGTCGTCCTGCTCGTGGTGCTCATCGCCCTCGGCGTTCTGATCTACGCCCTCGTCACCCAGGCGTTCGGCGACTCGCCCGGCATCATGATCACCGAGTCGCTGCTGATCCTGGGCGGGTGTTTCCTGGCCCTCGGCGTCTTTGTCGTCAATCCCAACGAGGGCCGCGTCCTTCAGTTCTTCGGCGACTACGTCGGCACGGTGAAGACTCCAGGGCTGCAGTGGGCGAATCCGTTCTACACCAAGAAGCGGATCTCGCTGCGCGTGCGGAACTTCGAGAGCACCAAGCTCAAGGTCAACGACCACGAAGGCAATCCAATTGAGATCGCCGCCGTCGTCGTGTGGCGCGTCGTCGACACGGCCGAAGCGGTGTTCGAAGTCGACGACTATCAGAACTTCGTGAAGGTGCAGACCGAGGCCGCGGTGCGCAACCTCGCCACGAGCTACAGGTACGACGCCCATGAAGAGGATCAGATGTCGCTGCGGGGCAACACCATCGCGGTGGCGGAACACATGAAGAAGGAGATTCAAGAGCGGCTGTCGAA
Source organism: uncultured Acidobacteriota bacterium (assembly GCA_963776315.1). GTDB lineage: Bacteria > Acidobacteriota > Vicinamibacteria > Vicinamibacterales > 2-12-FULL-66-21 > DATBJJ01. Next base: position 163,309 of record CAVZMJ010000007.1, on the reverse strand, counting down.
GGCGGGCGTCGAAGTGCTCGAAGCGCGCATCAGCCACCTCGCGTATGCGCCGGAGATTGCGCAGGCGATGCTCCAGCGTCAACAGGCGGGCGCGATCATCGCGGCCCGGCAGCGGATCGTGGAAGGCGCGGTCGGCATGGTGGAGATGGCGCTCGCCATGCTGTCACAGCGTGAAATCCTCGAGCTCGACAACGAGCGCAAGGCGGCCATGGTCAGCAACCTGCTGGTCGTGCTCTGCGGCGAGCGCGCGACGCAGCCGATCATCAACACGGGCACGATCTATCAGTAACGCCCGTGGCTGAGCGGAAGCCGTTCCTGCTTCGTGTCGACCGCGACGTGCTCCAGGCCGTTCAGCGCTGGGCAGACGATGACCTGCGCAGCCTGAACGGCCAGATCGAGTTCATCCTGAGGCGGGCACTGAAAGAGTCGGGGCGGGAAAAACCGGAGCGGGAAACCGAGTAGGGGCGGCTCGCGAACCGCCTGAATGGGACGGGCGCCCTCTACGACTCTTCGTACTCTTCTTCGTTGCGGGGCACGAGACGGGTCGACGGACGAAGCGCTTCGCGATAGTCGAACACGGGCAGATCGCGGACGTGGAGCGACAGCGCGCAGGTTGCGCCCTTCTGGTCGATCACGACGGTCACCGGGCTGCCCTCGACGCCGTCCCTGAAGCTGATCCGGCAGCCACAGGCCAGTCGCGCGTGCGTGAACCCTTTCAACATCGTCTCAGAATCATACTACAGGAGCGCCTTGATCTCCCGCTCGAACTCCTCCTTCGTCGCCGGCCCCACGTGCCTGCCGCAGACCGCCCCGTCACGCCCGACGATGACCGATGTCGGGTATCCGAAGAGCGGGCCGTAGGCGTCGAGCAACTGATCCTCACCAAGCCCGACGAGCATCGGGTAGTTGATCTTCCACTCCGTCGCAAACGTCCGCAGCGTCTCGGCATCGTCGTCGCCCGACACGCCGAGGAGGACGAACCCCTTGTCCTTGTACTGGTCGTAGAGCTCGATGAATCCGGGAATCTCCAGCTTGCACGGCGGGCACCATGTCGCCCAGAAGTTGATGAGGATGACCTTCCCCTTGTGGTCGGCCAGGCGGACCTTGGCGCCGTTCATGTCCTTGACCGTGAAGTCGAGGTTCGCCTTCTTGGCCTCGCAGACACCGGCGGCGCGCTCGGCAGGCTCACCCGCAGCCGCGGCGTCAGTCTCCGTTGAGGGCACGTGCGTGGTCGGCCCGAGAAGGGCCGACGCCGTCAGCACGCCCACGCCAAGGGCGCCCGCGGCGGCGATTATCCAGCGAGTCGTCATCATGTGGATCTGTCCCCTTGTCCTTGCGCTTCTGAAAGGCTACTCAGCGGACCGCTGCACGTAGAGCGCCACGTGCTCGAGGTCAGACGGACGCCCGCGCGCGACGACGGCGTACGTGCGGCCACCCTTCGACCAGATGATCTCTTCCTGCCCCAGGGTTTCGACGAGCTGTGGCACCGGCCCCACGCGCGGATACTGGGCGTTCAGTACGTAGACGGAAAAGGGCTGGCCGCGCCACTTGTACATGATGTGGGCGGTGAAGCCCTTGGACGAGATGCACCGGCGAACGCCCATCAGCTCCAGTTGCTCGACTGGCTCGCTCTCGGGGAGCCTGACCGTCCAGCCACGGTCCTGGGCCCACTGCTTGCTGAGCAGCTTGGCGTCGGGCATGACGGCGGGCGGCGACGCAAACTCGAAGCACTTGACGTGGTCGGCCGCGAGCTGCGTGCCAAGCGCTTCCACACCGTCCTTGAGCCCGAAGAGGAAGACACCCGCGACCGCGAGCGCCAGCGTGGCGACCATCGACAAGGGCACCCACGTCCGTCTCGAGAACACGCCGGGGCGTGGCGAGGCCGCAGCGGCCGGCAGTGCGACTTCCAGACGACGGGCCTCGCACCGCCGGCGCAGCTCGCCCGAGGCGCATCCTCGGAGGCTTTCGCGCCGCGCGGCGACGGCTTCCCTGACGACGCGTTCACCTGCGACGCGATCGCGACACGCGGGACAGCTCCGGAAGTGGGCATCGAGCGCGGCACAATCGACCGGCGCAGCTTCGCCGTCGACGTAAGCGGCAAACAGGGACTCGACGTCGCGACACTCAGCCATGATTCGTCTTGGTCATCAGTTCCTCTCGTCCTCACGTCCTCACGCGGCTTGCTTACGCGCTGCGAAAGTCCTCGCGCAGATCGTAAGGCTCAGCCCGACGCCGCACGGGCAGCCGCACCGCCACGTTTGGGCGCCAGACGGTCGAACAGCATCCGGCGACCTCTCGAAATCCGCGACATCACGGTGCCAATCGGCACGTCGACGATGCGCGCGATGTCTGCGTAGGTGAACTCTTCGACGTCGCGCAACCAGACGGCCTGGCGGAACGCGTCTGGCAATCCGTCGAGTGCCGCCTGCAGATCGGCGTCGAGCGTCGCCCGCGTCAACAGCTGCTCGGGCGTCCGCTCGTCGCCGGCGACGTCGGCGGCCTGCTCCACGGTCTCGCTGTTGACGTCGACCGGGTTGCGCCCGTCGTGCCGGCGCATGTTGCGAAACGTGTTGTGGAGAATCGTGAACAGCCACGCTTTCAGATTCGTACCGCGCTCAAACTGCTTCGACGCGCGGAACGCCTTGAGATACGTATCCTGAACCAGATCCTCCGCATCCTGCGGCCGGCGGGTCAATCGAAGCGCCGTCCCGTAGAGCGCATCGATGTACGACAGCGCCTCGTCGGCAAACGCGCGGTCCTCGGTGGCGTCATTCTTTGCCGCGGCTCCCGGGGACCCGCTGTCGGACAGCTTCGAACGTCGGCCAAAGACCATGGCGTGCTCAAACACGCCCTAAGGGAAGAACACCTCCAGGGACCGTGTTTATTCCTCCGATTGTACTCAATGACGGACGGCGGGCGTTCGCAGAGGAGGACACCCGCGCCATCCAGGCGGGTTTCGCCTGTCAAATGGCCCATTTACGGGCGGCATCGTGCTTGCTCGCCCGCGGGTAGACGCAGGGCAGCGCTGGCGCGGGCTGGAGTCCGCGCGCCATCCACGAAGGCCTCCGGGGACCCAACCGTTGCGGCAACCGTCCTAGCTACAGTAACATCGGCGGCAGCCGGCCTTCCGCTGCCACTTCCGAGGTGAACCATGTGCACGCGCAACACGCGCGGCCCCGTCGCGTTGGTGGGGACTGCTCTTCTGACCCTGGTCTTCAGTGCGGGGATCGCGCACGAGGCGTCCGCGCAGACGGGCTACATCCCCTACTACGGCAAGAACAAGATCCGGTACAACAACTTCAAGTGGCACATCTACACGACGGATCACTTCGAGGTCTACTACTACCCCGAGATCGAGCAGCACCTCGGCCGGATCGTGAGCTACGCGGAGAGCGCCTACCAGGCGGTCAGCTCTGACCTCAAGCACGACCTCGCGTTCAAGGTGCCGCTCATGCTCTACAAGACGCAGAGCGAGTTCCAGCAGCAGAACGTCGAGCCGAGCGAATTGCCCGAGGGCGTCCTGGCGTTCGCCGAGCCCTATCGCGACCGCATGGTGCTCCCGATTGACGAAGTCGACGATGCGCTCTACCGGCTGATCACGCACGAGCTCACCCACATCTTCGAGTTCGACATCATCCCTCGATCGCTCCTGCGCCGCGGGCTGCCTCTTTGGGTCGATGAGGGCCTCTCCGACTACATGACGAGTTACTGGAACTCGTTCGACCTGATGACCGTCCGTGACGCGGCGATCGCCGACACCGTGCCGGCGATGAGCGATTTCGAGGGCGTCGCCTTCGTCGACGGCCGGCTGCCGTACAACCTGGGCCACGCGGCGTTCGAGTTCATCGAATCGCGATGGGGCAAGGAGGGCATCCGGCAGTTTCTCTTTGCCCTGCGCAAGAACGTCATCGGCGGCGGCGAGAGCGCATACGAAGAGGCGTTCCGGCTCAAGGCCGAGGAGTTCGACGAGCAGTTCGAGAAATACCTGAAGGATCGCTTCAAGCCGTTCCGCGACAAGGAACGGCCCGCCGACTACGGGCGCGATCTGGCGCCGAAGCGCGAAAAGACGCCGTACGTGAGCGTGGTATCGATCGAGCCGTCGCCGTCGGGCGACCTCATCGCCGTCGCCGCGGGCAACCGCAAGGAACAGGAGCTCGACATCATCCTGCTCTCCACCAAAGACAGCAAGGTCATCCGGAACCTGACGAGCGGCTTCAACAAGGACCGCGGCTTCGAGTACATCGCGACGCCCGGCGGCTTCCGCAACAACGCCGTGCCGTGGATGTCGTGGTCGACGGCGAGTGACCGGATCGCGTATTTCGCGCGGACCGAGAAGATGAAGACGCTGATCCTCCAGAATGCCGCCAACGGCAAGGTCGAGCAGCGGATCGAGCTCAAGACCGTCGACATGCCGGAATCGCCCGACATCAGCCCGGACGGCAAGGAAGTGGCGTTCTCGGGCCTCGTCGGCGCCACGGGCGACATCTTCATCGTCAACCTCGACAGCAAAGAGGTGCGCAACGTCACCAAGGACGCCTTCGGCGACTTCGCCCCGACCTGGTCGCCCGACGGCAAGTCCATCGTCTACCTCGCGCGGGCCAGCGGCAACGACAAGCTGTTCACGCTCGACCTCGCGACCGGGAAGAAGACCCAGCTCACCTTCGGGACGCACGACGACGGCGGCGCGCAGTTCGTCGACGACGACACGCTCGTGTTCCCCTCGACGGCCATCGACCCCAACCAGCCCGTCGAGGCCGAAGTGGCGCGCAACGGGAACATCTACAACATCTGGACGCTGAACCTGAAGACGAGGGAATTGCGCCAGTACACCGACACGCTCACCGGCAACACGTCGCCGGTGGTCCTGCGCGACACGAAGCCGCCGCGGATCGGGTTCGTCACCTACTACAAGGGCGAGTACGGCATCCACGTGCTGTCGCGCGAGGAGCCGCTGCACACGGTCGCGTCGAGCGATTTCGGCGACGCCGCGCTCGGCCCGCCGATCCCGTTCCAGCCGCCGATGACCCACGAGATCGTCGCCGCCAACAAGCGGAAGAAGGGCGCCTTCGAGAAGCTGTTCCTGGAAGGACGTCCGCCGGTCGCGCTTGGCGTCACGAGCGGCGGCGACATCTTCGGCGGCACGCAGGTGACGTTTACCGACGTCCTCGGCGACAAGCAGTTCAATATTTTCGCCGCGTCCGTGTCGCAGTACCGCACGCTCTCGGCGTCGTACATCAACCTGTCGAGGCGGCTGCAGTACGCAATTCAAGGGTACTCGCAGACGCAGTTCTTCTACGCCTACGACCCGTACGCGTTCTACGGCATCGACTACGGCTACATCGATCGCGATCAGGCCATCGCGACTCAGACCGCCCGTGGCGGAACCATCTCGGGCATCTATCCGCTCAACCGATACACGCGTCTCGAGGGGAGCTTCGGATTCCTGCAGTTCAAGCAGGAATACAACGAACCCGGGCTGCAGGATGTCGCGGATGAGTACCAGCAGGACCAGTACGGCCGTTTGCTCTTCGTCGACGGCCAGTTCATGCCGCTCTCGCTCAACCTGGTGCGCGAGACGACGATCTTCCGCGAGTACGGCCCGCTTGCCGGCCATACCATGTCGCTCGGCTTCGAGTACGCGCCGAGCGCGGGCAGCCTGCTGTCCCGCCAGACCGTCGAGGCCGACGCGCGCTATTACATGCGGCTCGGCACCAATGGCGTGCTGGCCTTCCGCGGACGCGGATACAAGAGCTGGGGTGAGTACCCGGGTTACCTGTACTTCGGCGGCAACTCGGAAATGCGCGGGTACGATTACCTGGCGTTCCTCGGCAACAAAGGGTTCTTCACCGACGCCGAGCTGCGCTTTCCTATCATCGAAGCGGCCCTGACCCCCATCGGCGTGGTCGGCGGCCTTCGCGGGGTCTTCTTCTTCAACTTCGGCGCGGCGGGGTACGAAGGCGCGACGACGACGGTGTGGACCGACAAGACGACCATCGAGGTGCCGCTCATCGACTACGCCTACGATCCGTCGTCGCCGAGTCAGTTCGTGCCGGTGTATGGCACGCCGCGGGCGGTCTCGGGCTTCCGCCTCGTCGACAGCCGCGCGTCGTACGGTTTCGGGCTGGAAACCTTCGCGCTCGGCTTCCCGATCCATTTCGACTGGTCGTGGCGCACGCTCTTCAACAAGGACTACGAGGATGTGGTGTTCTCCTATCCGGCGGCCGTTGACGGCGTCTTCGGTCCAAATGCCGGCAGCACCTGGCTCCGCAAGGTGAAGTTCAGCGTCTGGATCGGCTACGATTTCTAATGCTGAATGCTGACCCTTCGACGGATACTCAGGGTCACCCCGAGCATCGTCGAGGGTGAGTGCTGAATGCTGAAGTAAAGGATCAACTTCAGCATTCAGTTCAGCATTCAGCGTTCAGGATTGCCATGCAACGTAGTTGCTCAGAGCTCGTGGGCCTGCTGGCAGACTACGTCGAGCATCAACTTCCGCCCGCCGTGCACGAAGACCTGGAACACCACCTGGCCGAGTGTCCGCGCTGCGTGGCGCAGCTCAAGACCTACGAGTCGACGCTGTCGCTGCTCCACTCCATCCGCGACGAAGACCTCCCGAAAGAGCTCCGCTGCAAGCTCAAGGCTTTCGTCGACAAACACTGCGGCAACTGACTAACGGGCTTCGAGCTCTTTTCTCGCCCTGAGCCGTTCGGCGCGGCGGCCATCGGCGGCGGCCGCGCGCTCCTTCTCCTCTGACGTCTCGAGGATCAACCCGGGAATCGGCTGGCGGTGACCATCCCGGTCGGTCGCCACGAAGGTGAGAAACGCCCGGCTCGTCATCCGGCGAACGCCGGTCAGCGTCTCTTCCGAGAACACTTCCACTTCGACCTCGAGCGACGTGCTCCACGCCGCCGTCACCAGCGCCTTGAGGATGATGAGGTCGCCGACCTTGATCGGATGCAGGAACTGCAGACCGTCGACGGCCGCTGTCACGAGCAGGCTGCGCGTGTGCCGGTGACACGCGATCGCGCCGGCGATGTCGATGAGGTGCATCACCGTGCCGCCGAGGATGTACCCGAGCGGGTTGGCATCGTTCGGCAGCACGACCTGCACCATTTCCGTGGCGCTTTCAGAGGGGCGCTTGGCGGGGAACATCCAGAGATGATACCTGTTGGGCGCTCGCGGCGCGGTGCTGGCGGTTGGGCCGACTCAACGGATCCGCCACGATGACACGATGGGCACGATGATTTCAGAGTAACTACCCTTCCATCGTGGCCATCGTGCCATCGTGGTCATCGTGCCGCATTCCGTTCTATCGTTCAGTGCTCGATTGGGTTCCGCGATTAGTTGGCCTCCAGCCCGACGACGCTTCGTTCCATGTCGATCGTCACGCGGTACTTGCTGAGGAAGCGGTGGCCGACGATGCCCCCGAGTTGAAAGCCGAGGAGCGCGCTCGGTGCGCGGAGATTCAGAACGACGACGGGGATGCGCGTGAACCGGAGGGTGTCGAACTCGAGGTCGATGTCCGGCATGAGGAAGGCGTCCTTGTCCCACCCTGACGTGCCGTAGACGCGAAGTGGAATCCGCCGAAACGGCGTCGCCGACCGGATCTGGCCGGCCGTCGCGTCGCTGATCGAGATGAGCTCACCGCCGGTGTCCACGACGAACGATGCCGGCAGCGATCCGTTGACCGTCCCGCGGACGAGCGCCAACCGGTACACTCGCAGCGGCAGCGCGTTGGTGTAAGCACCGGGCTCGAGCGATCGGCCCATCGTCAGCAAGCGCCGCTCGTAGTCGATCCGCATCGACAGGCCGAGCGCCAGCGGCGAGAAGCTCTCAGGCTCCCGGGCCGGCAAGCCGCCGAGCGGCGGGTTCTTGATCAGGCACGGCACGTTTCTGACCTTCAGGCTGCCGATTTCGAGCGTCTCGATCCGACCGACCTCGAGGCCGCGCAACCCGACGCCGCCGACGCCCGCGGTCTGCATCGAGGCGACTGGCACTACTCCGCGGCGGCGCGCGACGTCGAGCGAGATCACGGTGCGCTCTGCGCCGGTGTCGAGCAGGAAATCCTGGCTGCCGCCGTTGACCTTCCCCGCCACGGTCACCTTGTCTCCCTGAATCCGTATCGGCATCGTCCAGACGCCCGTCGCCGGCGGCGGGTCGATCTCGAACGGCACGCGCCCCTTGAAGGACTCGAGGAAGCGGATCTCGGCGCGGGCCCACGCGGCCTTCTCGCTGCGGTCCTTGTCGGGCAGGAGATCGATGTAGGACGCGAGGGAGCGCGCCGCCTCGTCGAAGTGACGCAGGCGCTCGTGAATCGACGCGAGCGTGTGATGGAATTCCGCCTCGCGCGAATTCAGCTGGAGCGCGGCTTCGGCGTCGCTGAGGGCGTCGGTCAGCCGGTTCCGCGCCGCAAGCGATCGGGCGCGGCCGTGGCGGGCCCTGGCCTGACGGGGATCGGCTGCTAGCGCCGCCTCGTACGACGATTCGGCCTCCTCGAATCGCCCCATCGACCAGAGGGCGTCCCCGCGCATCGCCGTGATCGTCGGATTTGCGGCGTGACGGCGTCCCAGGCCGGATGAAACGTCGAAGGCTTCCTGAAAATCTCCCGTCCGCAGCAGCGCGAGCACCAGCCCCGAACCCGCGCGGACCGACAGCGCCTCATCGTCAGTTCCGAACGCGCGACGATAGGCCTCCTGCGCGTCGACATACCGCCCGTCGGCAAGAAAGAGATCGCCGAGCTGCACCTGCACGTCCGCCGCAGCCGAGCTTTGAGCGCCCAGCCCCGCAGCCAGGTACACCGCCAGAAGCGCGCCGACGATGAGCGGGAATCGTCTCATGACCTCCCCGACCGTTCGACAAGCTCACGTTCGCCCTGAGCACTGTCGACCGTTCGACACGCTCACGGTCGCCCTGAGCCTTGTCGAAGGGCGAAGGGCGACTGCCGACTGAGACTGCCGACTGAGACTCACGATTGCCGACTGCCGACTGTTCTATTTCTGATAGTACTGCGCATTCACCGGAATGAAGTTCTTCCACTTCTCCGGCGTTTCGTCCAGCGCGAAGATGGCTTCCACCGGGCACGCGGGAACGCACGCGCCACAGTCGATGCACTCGTCGGGATGAATGTAGAGCATCTCGGCCGCCTCGAACTCCGGTTCGTCCTTTCGAGGATGGATGCAGTCGACCGGGCACACGTCCACGCAGGCCGAGTCCTTGGTGCCGATGCAGGGTTCGCAAATGATGTACGCCAACTATCCCTCCAGAGCCTTATTGAATCGTGACTCGCCCGGCAAATCCGTCCGAGTAGCCGTGGTAGTGCGTGATGCCGGATTCGGGATACGACCAGCAGTAATAGCCGACGCCGTTGTCGAAGTCCACGAGCCAGAGCCCCTTCGGCTCCGCGCCGAGCGTCTGCAGCTCGTCGGCCCAGCCGTTGACGACGTCGCGCAGGGCGTCCGAGAGCGTCGCGTGCTCGGGATCGTCCTCTGCGACCCCGTTCAGCTGCGACGACAGCAGGTCGGCCCGCCGGACCGCGTCGGCCGTCAGGAGCTTGACGCGGGGCAGAAGCGCCCGCGCTTCGTCGAGCGAGAAGACGGTCGATCCTCGCTCATCGACATCTCGAGACGATGTCTTTGGTCACCGGCATCCTGATCTCACCAGCACGATTATAATTGCCGTTCCCTCCGGGTGTAACCCCGAGTGTAACCCAGCATGTGCCGACCCCCGGTTCGCCCCTCGTCTCCATCGTCACCTCTGGCGGTCGCAGTCGCGTTGGTCGCCACATGGCTCATGGTGCCGGTGCCCGCGCTCGGACAACCCCTCCCGGCGGGTCCGGTGAGCGCCTTCGACGGCCGACTGGCGGTCGGCGCGGAGGTCGTCGCGACCTTCGGGGAGAAAGACGACACGCGTTCTTCAACTACACGGACTACGAGCACAACACGCTGCGGATGTTTCGTGTCGCGATGTCCGCGTCCTGGCGACCGGTCAGCCGGATCGCGATCGTGGGCGAAATCCGGTCGGAAGACCTCGATCAGGTCAGGCCGTATGCGGCGTACGTGCGGGTACGGCCGTGGACCACTCGTGCGTTCGACGTGCAGGTCGGACGGATCCCCCCGACCTTCGGGGCATTCGGCCGCCGCGGCTATCAGGGGAGCGACAATCCTCTCATCGGCTACCCACTCGCCTATCAGTACCTGACCTCGCTTCGTCCCGATGCGGCGCCGGCGACGGTGGCCGACCTGCTGGTCATGCGCGGACGAGGCTGGCGAGCCAGCTACCCTATCGGCTCGCAGACACCGGCGCCGGGCGTGCCGCTCATCTCCGCCTTCCGCTGGGACACCGGCATCCAGGCTCACTGGGAGGCGCAGGCGGTCGACGTCACCGGGAGCGTGACGACCGGCACACTGGCCGATCCGCGCGTGTCGGACAACAACGGCGGCAAACAAGTGTCGGCCCGCCTCGCGTATCGTCCGACGGCTGGTCTCGTGCTCGGCACGTCGGCGGCCCGCGGTGAGTTCTTCGGTCGCGAGGTGACGGCGGCGCTTCCCGAGTCCGTCGGCTCACACGCGCAGACCGCGCTCGGCGCGGATGCGGAGTACTCGCGCGGATACTGGCTGGTGCGCAGCGAGGTCGTGTGGAGCCGCTGGAACGTGCCCTTCGCGACGCCGGCGTCGACCACGAATGTCGGCGCGCTGGGCGCCTGGGTCGAAGGACGCTACCGGGTCACGCCGCGGATTGTCGTGTCCGGCCGCGCGGACCGGCTCGGGTTTTCGCGCCTCGACGTCGGTCCGAACCTGACGCCGACCTGGGACGCCAACGTCTGGCGCGTCGAGGCCGACGCCGGCTACTACATTCAGCGCAACCTCCTGGCGCGATTCGCCGTCCAGCACAACGATCGGGACGGCGGTCGCGTGCACACGCGCACCTACTATTCGGGCCAGGTGGCCTACTGGTTCTGATGCGATCCAGGATGCCATCCGTTCGACTCGTCGTTCGTCGCCGTGACGCTCGCTGCGGCCTCGACCGGCGCCCTCGTGTCCACCGCGGCCGTCATCGATGTCCGTGTCAACGGCACCATCCGGGGACGCGTCGAGCTGCGGCAGGCTCCGGCCGATCTGGCGCCGCGGCCCCACGTCGGCGACGTCGCGATGCCGCGCGAGCACGCGCCCACCGATCGCCGGCGGAGCGTCGTGTATCTCGAGACCGCCCCGAGAGCGGCGTTCGACCAGCGTGACGAACCGCGCGCCAAGCTCGATCAGCGCAACGAAGCGTTCGTCCCGCACGTGCTGGCGATCGTCGCGGGAACGACGGTCGACTTCCCCAACAACGACAAGACGTACCACAACGTCTTCTCGCTCTCGCCGACCAGGCCGTTCGATCTCGGCCGCTACGCGGTGGGCCACTCGAAGTCCGTCAAGTTCGATCGTCCCGGGATCGTCCGCGTGTTCTGCGACATCCACTCGCACATGAGCGCCTTCATCCTCGTCTTTGCGCACCGCCACTTCGCCGTGACCGACGACGAAGGCCGCTATCGCCTCGACAACGTCCCGCCGGGCACCTACACGGTGATCGCCTGGAACGAATCGGCGCCGAGCGAGTCGCGGCGCATCATGGTGCCGGAGTCGGGCGGCGACGTGGAAGTCAACTTCGCGCTCGGCCGGCGGTGATCCCGATGAGCCCGATATGAGCCCAATGAGCCCGATGAGCTTGTTCAGCTCGCTCACCAACCGCATCTTCTTCGGCAGCGCGCTCCTCGCGGTGGGCTCGATCGCGATCGCGATCTACAACGTCAACGTGGCCGTCACACGGCAGGCCGAGGAGGAGCTGCGTCGCGGGCTCGACGAGGCCGACACGATCATCGAGTATCACCGCCAGGTGCTCGTCGACCACTTCACGCGCGAGGCGCGGCTCATCGCCGACCTGCCGCGGCTCAAGGCGGCCGTCGACACCAACGATCCGAAGACCGTGCAGCCCATGGCGGAGGACTATCAGCGGCAGCTCACGGCTGACCTGCTGCTCGTCACCGGCCGCCAGGGGCAGATGCTGGCCGAAATTGCCTCGGCCAATGGCGCGACTGGGTCCTATGCTGCGCTGCCCGGCATCAAGTCGGCATCGGCGGGCCGCGAGTCGAGCTCGTTCTGGCCGCACCCTGGCGGCATCCTGCAGGTCGTGACGGTGCCGATCTGGATCGATCCGCGGCAGCCCGAGATCCTCGGCACGCTCAGCGTCGGCGTCAGCCTCGACAGCCGCGCGGCCAAAACGTTCAATTCGCTCACCAACAGCGACATCGCCTTCGGCATGAACGGCGCGATTCGCGCCTCGACGCTGCCGAAGGAGCTCTGGCCGTCGCTGGTGCCCCTCCTCGGGAAATCGCAGCTGTGGCAGAGTGTGCGCGTCGGCGACGAGGACTACATCGCGAAGACGCAGCCGCTCCCGGCCGGTCTCGTCGCAGGGAGCGAACCGGAAGGATCGACGGCGGCGAACGGCGCAAGCGTCATCATCCTGCGATCGAGAACCCAGCGGCTCGGGTTCCTCAACCCGCTCCACGGCCGCTTGGGCATCATCGCGGTCGTCGCCGTGCTCGTCGCCACGCTCCTCAGCTACGCCATCGCCCGGACGGTGACGCGGCCGCTCGGCGCCATCACGGCGACGATGCGGGAGATGGCCGCGACCGGCGATCTGACGCGGCGCATCGCCGCGCCACCGGGCGGCGCCGCCTGGGAAGACGAAGACGCGCGGCTGCTGGCGACCACGTTCAACACGATGACCGATTCGATCGCGCGCTTCCAGCGCGAGGCCGCGCAGCGCGAGCGGCTGTCGTCGCTCGGACGCCTCTCGACCGTGGTGGCGCACGAGATCCGCAACCCGCTGATGATCATCAAGACCGCGCTGCGGCGGCTCCGGACGCCGAACGTCACGCCCGAGGACCTGCGGACCGCCGTCACGGACATCGACGAAGAGACCGCGCGGCTCAACCGGCTGGTGTCGGAGGTGCTGGACTTCGCCAAACCGATCAAGTTCGACCTCGGCGCCGACCGATCTCAACGCGCTCTGTGAAGACGCCGCGCGCGCCGCCGGTTCCGACGCCCCGGTGATCCACATCCGGCTGGACCTCGACCCTGCCATGCCGGTGGTCGTGACCGACGCCGAGCGGCTGCGGCTGGTGCTCGTCAACATCCTGACCAACGCCCGGGACGCCGTCGCCGCCCGCCCGAGGTCCTGAGCGCCCGGGATGCCATCCGGCTGCGTACGAAGGTGCAGGGACCCGGCAGGATCGTCATCGAGGTGCGAGACCAGGGCACGGGCATTGCAGGTGACGATCTCGGTCGCGTCTTCGATCCCTACTTCACCACGAGGCGGACGGGCACCGGGCTCGGGCTCGCGATCTCCAAGAACATCGTCGAAGGCCTCGGCGGCACGATCAGCGTATCGAGCCGCCAGGGTCAGGGGACGGAGGTCAGGATAGAGCTGAATGCTGAATGAGGAATGCTGAAGTGAAGTGAATTCAGCACTCAATTCAGAATTCAGCACTCAGACATTCAGCATTGCCACTATGTCAACCGGCTCAATCCTCCTGGTCGACGACGAAGCGAAGATCCTCAACGCCCTGGCGCAGGCGCTGCGCGAAGATCGGCACGAGGTCCTTGCCACCACCAGCGCGCGCGAAGCGCAGCGGCTGCTCTCGCAGCGGATGTTCGACCTGCTGGTCGTCGACAACCTGATGCCCGAGCTGACGGGGCTCGATCTCATCCGCGAGCTGCACGCCTCCGGCGCCGCCGAGCGGCCGCAGATCGTGATGATGACCGCGCACGCGACGATCGAGAGCGCCATCGAAGCGATGAAGCTCGGCGCGTTCGACTACCTGCAGAAGCCGTTCGAGGTCGACGAGCTGCTCGTCGTCGCCAGCCGCGCGCTCGATCATCAGCGCCTGCGCACCGAGCACCGGTATCTCATCAGCGAGCGCGACGCCGAGTTCAATCACTACGGCCTCGTCGGCCGCAGCCGCCGGATGGAAGAGGTCATCCGCACGGCCGAGGTCGTCGCGAAGTCGCGGAGCACCGTGCTCATCATGGGCGAGACCGGCACCGGCAAGGAGATGGTCGCGCGCGCGATCCACTACCACAGCGCCCAGCGCGAGATGCCGCTCATCAAGGTGAACTGCGCGGCGATTCCGGAAACCTTGCTCGAATCGGAGCTCTTCGGGCACGTCCGCGGCGCCTTCACCGGCGCCACGACGAGCAAGCGCGGCAAGTTCGCGCTCGCCGACGGCGGCACGATCTTCCTCGACGAGATCGGCACGATGAGCCCGACGCTGCAATCGAAGCTGCTGCGCGTGATCCAGGAGCGCGAGTTCGAATCGCTCGGCTCGGAGCGCACGCAGAAGGTCGACGTGCGCGTCATCGCGGCCACCAACCGCGACCTGCGCCAGATGGTCGCCGACGGGCGATTCCAGGAAGATCTGTACTACCGCCTCCACGTGATCCCGGTGCACATTCCGCCGCTGCGCGAGCGGCGCGAGGACATTCCCGTGCTCGTCGAACACTTCATCGCCAAGCACGCGCAGCGCGCCGGCAAGCGCATCGACGGCATCGCGCCCGGCGTGATGCAGGCGCTGCAGGCGTCGGACTGGCCGGGCAACGTCCGCGAGCTCGAGAACACGATGGAGCGCGCGGTCGTCCTCTCGCAGACGCCGGTCATCGGGCCCGAGGCCGTGCGCATCCTGAGCGTCAGCAGCGCGCCGGCGGCGGGGCTGCCCTCGCTCAATCTGCGACAGAATCTCGACTGGACCGAGCGCGAGACCGTGCGCCGCGCGCTCGAGAGCGCCAACGGCGTCAAGAAAGACGCCGCCGAGACCATGGGCCTGACCCAGCGGGCGCTCAGCTACTACCTGGCGAAGCACCGCATCAGCTGAACGTCCGTGGCTTACGTGACGCGTAACTCGATTCGTCTCTCGTAAGGATTGGGGCCCTTTCGGCCCGGTTTTCCGAACATGTCAAACATCAACGCTCCGGCATTGCGTTTGCGCAACGCAAGTGCGGAGGGGGAGAACTGTGCGATGAGGTTGTATCTGACGAGGAGTGTGATCGCGGCGGCTTGGCTTCTGGCTTTGTGCGTCCCGCAGACGGCCGCGGCGGGTCAGGCGCAGGATCCCACCCCGGCAGCTCCCGCTCCCGCGAGCCAGACCCCGGCAGTTCCCAGCGATCGCGCGGTCGACCCGAGCGAACCGGACTTCACCCTCATCGGCCTTCCGACCACCCTGCGCATGCCGAGGCATGCCAGCGCCTTCCGCGTGACGCATCGCTTCACCCGCTCGCTCAGCCAGGGCAACTTCGGCGATCTGCTAGGCGACGGCTTCGGCACCGACGGCGGCGCGCAGATCGGACTCGAGTATCGCTTCGGGATTTTCAGCGGAACACAGGTCGGCGTCCACCGCACCAGCGACAAGACGATTCAGTTCTTCGGGCAGCAGCAACTGACCCGTGAGGCCGAGGGCAAGTGGCTCGGCGTCGACATGATCGTCACCATCGAGGGCAGGGACAACTTCCAGGACATCTACTCGCCGGCCGTTGGCGCCATCATCTCGAAAAAGCTCGGTGTCCACGGCGCGATCTACGTTGAACCGATCTGGGTCGGCAACACGAACGCGTTCGACCTTGTCGCCGGAGCGGACAACGACACGTTCATGGTCGGTGTCGGAACCCGGCTGCGCCTCCGGTCGAAGTCTGTACTTCGTGGCCGAAGCCGCGCCGCGGTTCGGCTACGACCCTGGAATCGCCTACGCCAGCTTCGCCATCGAAATGCGCGCGGGCGGGCACTCGTTTCAGATCAACTTCTCGGACGGCTTCGGAACCACGATGGCGCAGATGGCGCGGGGCGGGTTCGACAGCGATGATTGGTACCTCGGATTCAACATCACGCGGAAATTCTTTTGAGGCCCATGCCAGCGCCTGAATCGAATCGCACCATCTGGGGGACATCGTGACGAACACACAGAAATGGACACTGGCGGGCATCGTGCCAGCATTTGCGCTGGCGATCGCCTGCGGCGGCTCGAGCACTTCTCCATCACCCAACCCCGGAGGCGGCGGCGGCAGCCCGGGACCGGTCAGCGCCACGATCACCATCGGCGCGAACGGCGCCGTCAGCCCGGCGACGGTCACGATCAACAACGGCGAGAGCGTCAGGTTCGTCAACAGCCACAACCGGCCGCACCAGATGAAGTCGGATCCGCACCCCAACCACACCGACTGCCCGCCGCTCAACGCGGTCCCGATGCTCGACCCTGGACAGAGCGGGACCACCAACGCGCTGACCACGTCGCGCACCTGCGGGTTCCACGATCATCTGGACGACACGAACGTCAACCTTCGCGGGAGCATCGTCATCCGGTAGCGTCCGTTTCAAACCTGCGATAATGACTGCCTATGGTGGCAGTCAGGGCGGGGGTGGCAGGGCTGTGTCTCGGGCTTGCGGCGTGCGGAGGCGGCGGCAGCACCCCCGCGCCTTCGCCGACGCCGACAAACCCCAACGTGATCACCATCGCCTCGGGCGCCGCATCGCCGAAGGAGCTCACCGTGGCGCCGGGCGCCCGCGTGCTCTTCGTGAACAACGACGGGCGCCGGCACGACATGACCTCCGACGATCACCCCGATCACCTGGAGTGTCCGGCCATCAACCAGGTCGGCCTCCTGACGCCCGGACAGAGCCGCGAGACCGGCAACCTCGTCACCGTCCGCACGTGCGGATTCCACGACCACGAGGATCCGGACAACAACAACCTGAAAGGCCGGATCGTTGTCCGGTGACGCCCTTGCGGTCTGGCGCGCCGAGTTCCCGACGGTCGAGGACTGCACCTATCTCGTGAGTCACTCGCTCGGCGCCATGCCGCGCCGGACGGCGGCGAACCTGCAGGAGTACGCCGAGACGTGGACGCGGCGGGGCGTGCGGGCCTGGCACGAGGGCTGGTGGGAGATCGGCCGCACGACGGGAGACCTGCTCGCGCCCATTCTTGGCGTGCAGCCAGGCTCGATCTCGATGCACCAGAACGTCACGGTGGCGATGGGGATCATCGCGTCGTGCTTCCGCTACGACGGTCCGCGCCGGAAGATCGTCCTGACCGAGCTCGAGTTCCCGACCAACATGTATCTGTTCGAGGGATTCGCGCGCTACGGCGCCGAGATCGCCTACGTCGGGTCCGGCAACGGTATCAGGAACGACATCGGTCAACTGCTCGATGCCATCGACGAGCGCACGGTGCTCGTGCCGCTCTCGCTCGTACTCTTCCGGAGCTCCTGCATCCAGGATGCACGCGTCGTCATCGACAAGGCCCACCGCGTCGGCGCTCACGTGATCCTGGACGTGTACCAGGCGGCCGGAACCGTGCCGATGGATCTCGACGCGCTCGAAGCCGACTTCGCCGTCGGCGGGTCGGTCAAGTGGCTGTGCGGAGGCCCGGGCGCCGGCTATCTGTACGTCCGACCCGATCTCGCGCGCACGCTCGAGCCCGGTTTGGTCGGCTGGGCGGCGCACGCGGAGCCCTTCGCGTTTGCGACCGGCCCGGTGGTCTACGCCGAGGGCGCCGAGCGCTTCCAGAGCGGCACACCCAATGTCCCAGCGTTGTACGCCGCGCGCGCCGGCTACGAAATCGTCACCGAGATTGGCGTGCCGGCCATCCGCGAGAAGTCTCTTCGCCTGACACGCCGCATCATCGACCACGCCACCCGCGCGGGATACACCATCAACACGCCCATGGACGACTTCGAGCGTGGCGGCGCGGTGATCCTTGTCGTGCCGAATGGCGAGGCCGTATCGAATGACCTGCTGCGCCGCAACATCATCATCGACTACCGGCCGGACGCCGGCATCCGGATCTCGCCGCATTTCTACAACAACGAAGACGATGTCGATGAAGCGATGAAGGTGCTCGACGACGTGATTGCGGTCGGGGCGCGAACGGGATGGTAGAAGCTATCTCACAAACGGAGACCATTCACGAAGGCCGCGACCAGCCTCCGCTAAAGCTACGGCGGTCCGCCGGAGCCTTGGCGAAGGCGGAAGCTCACGAGGCTCGCGAAGAATTCTCTGGTGAACGTTTTCCTTCGAGAGCTTCGTGGTCTTCGCGATCATCGTGATGGGTCGTCGACCGTGTTCATGAGATGCCTTGTAGCGAGGCCGGATAGGCTGACCTGCTGACCGGGCTGACGGCTTGACATCACGATGGCACGATGGACACGATGGTCACGATGAAGACCGGGACGAAGCGTGGTCCTCCACCATGACCGCCCTGCCATGAATGCATCGTGCCCATCGTGTTCATTGTGTGCTCTTCGTGATGTAGAGCAGTCGGCCCGTGACCGGACATATGCCAACCCCCTACGCCAACATACACCTCGACGTCACCGAATCGATCGCCACGCTGACCATCGATCGGCCGGAGGTCAAGAACGCGCTGAATCGGGAGACGGTGGACGAATGCCTGTCCGCGCTCTCGGAACTGGCCGCCGGAGACGAGGCGGGCGTGCTCATCATCACCGGGGCCGGCGAATCGTCCTTCGTATCGGGCTCGGACATCGGCGACATCCGGACGCGCACGCGCAATGACGGCCTGGCCGGCATCGCCTCGTCGCTTTGTGCCGCTGTCGAGCGGTTTCCGCGCCCGACAATCGCCGCGATCAACGGCTACGCGCTCGGGGGCGGCTGCGAGCTGGCGCTCGCGTGCGATATCCGGATGGCATCCGAAACCGCGAGGTTCGGCCAGCCCGAGCTCGGCCTGGGCATCATCCCCGCTGCCGGCGGCACCCAGCGCCTGCCGCGCATCGTCGGACTGGGCTGGGCGAAGCACCTGATCCTGACCGGCGAGATCATCGACGCCAAACAGGCGCTGGCCATCGGTCTCGTGACCGCCCTCACCCCCGCCGGCCAACTGCAGCCGCGCGCCCGAGAGCTGGCCAAGAAGATCCTGCGCCAGGGTCCGCTGGCCGCGCGCCTGGCCAAGCTGGCGCTCAACGCATCAGCACGGGTCGACCTCGATTCGGGCCTGTTGATCGAAACGCTGGCGCAGGCGATCTGCTACGACTCGGACGACAAGCAGGAGGGAACGACGGCGTTCCTGGAGAAGCGTAAGCCGAAGTTCACGGGCCAGTGAGGTCGCCCTCGACTGTCGCGCTCGCACTGCTAATTACAAGGGCAGCGCGAAAGAGACTGCGACGAGACCTGACTCGACTGCCGACCTTGCTAATCTGCAACAGCCAACAGCCAACAGCCAGCAGCGAGCAGCGACTGAAGACTGTCACATATTCAAATCCACCCACACACTCTTGACCTGCGTGTAGTGCTGCAGCGCGTGCGCGCTCATCTCGCGGCCGAAGCCGCTCTGCTTGTAGCCGCCGAATGGCGCGGCGGTGTCGTAGACGTTGTAGGTGTTGATCCAGACCGTGCCGGCCTGGAGCTTGCGGGCGACGTAATGGGCCTTCTTGATGTCCCGCGTCCACACGCCCGCGGCGAGACCGTACTGCGAGTCGTTCGCCTTGGCGATCGCTTCGTCGAGATCGGCGAACTCGATCGCGGCGAGCACGGGGCCGAAGATCTCCTCGCGCGAGATCGTCATCTCGGGCGTGACGTCGGCGAACACGGTCGGCTGGACGAAGTAGCCCTTGCCCGTCCCGATGTCGGCGCGCTCGCCGCCGGCGACGAGCGACGCGCCCTCCCTCTTTCCTGACTCGATATAGCGCAGCACGGTCTCGAGCTGCTTCTTCGACGAGACCGATCCGAAGCGGGTCTTCGGATCCATCGGATCGCCGGGCACCATCTTCTTCGTCCGCGCGGCCAACTTGTCGATGAACTCGTTCTTGATCGTGCGGTCGACGAGCAGCCGCGACCCAGCAGCACACACCTCGCCCTTGCCGTAGAAGATGCCGACGGCCACGCCCCGCAGCGCTGCGTCGATGTCGGCGTCCGCCAGGACGATATTCGGCGACTTGCCGCCGAGCTCCAGCGTGATCGTCTTGAGCGTGTCGGCCGCGCTGCGCATGATCGACTTGCCGGTCGTCGTGTCGCCGGTAAACGCGACCTTGTCGATGCCCGGATGCTCGACCAGCGCCTGGCCCACGGTCGATCCGGCGCCCGTAATGACGTTGAGCACGCCCGGCGGCAGCCCGACCTCGATCGCGATCTCGCCCAGAGCGATGGCGGTCAACGGCGTCTGGCTGGCCGGCTTGAGGATGACGGTGTTCCCGCACGCAAGCGCCGGCGCGACCTTCCAGGCCGCCAGCAGCAGCGGAAAGTTCCACGGGACAATGGCGGCAACGACGCCAATCGGCTCCCGCAGGGTGTAGGTGAGGTGGTTCCCCTTGACGGGAATCGTCTCCCCCATCACCTTGTCGGCCCAGCCGGCGTAGTACTCGAAGCACTCGGCCGCAGCCGGAATCTCGATGTTCCGCGACTCGCTGATCGGCTTCCCGTTGTGGATGGTCTCGAGGCGCGCGACCTCGTCGGCCTTCTCCATCAGACGATCGGCGAGACGACTCACGAGACGCCCGCGTTCGCGCGCCGACATCTTTCCCCACGGCCCCTCGAGCGCCGCCCGAGCCGCCGCCACTGCCGCGTCCACGTCCGGCGCACCGGCCGAGGCGACGGAGGCAATCACCTCTTCCGTCGCAGGATTGACGACGTCCATCGTCTTCCCGGACGAGGCGGGACGCCATTCGTTGTTGATGAGGAGTTGCTTACCAAGGACGGTTGCTGGCATGTGCGAGGTCTCACGATTCTTATCACGATGGACACGATGAGACGATGGGCACGATGAGTCTTTCCATGGCATCATCCGCCGGCGCCTTTGTTTCACTCGAACGCGATGGACGTCTTACGAAACGCATTGGCTGGATTCATCGTGTGCATCGTGCCATCGTGCCCATCGTGAGCGAGATCGTGACAGTGAAGGGTGCTCGAGATGCCTACGTCTCCGTCCGCACGTACTCGAAGTCAATCGGCATCCGGTTGATGCCCCGGAGCGGCGGCGCGATGTAGTTGGCGAACTTGCCGGGCGTATACACCGGCTGCGCCATGATGCTGAGCAGGTACTCCCGGTCCGCCGGCGTGGGCAGCCACTCGTGCTTGCGGCGCTCCCACTCGGTGTCCGAGATCGGCGCACCGTTCGGATCGAAGTGAAGCGACGAGAACATGCCGATGCCGCGATTGAACTTGCGATCGGGCAGCTGAAGACGGTCCGACAGGCCGTGGCGCTCGAGGATGCGGTTCCAGCGCTGCACGCCGGCCTCGCAGTCGCCGCAATACCAGTCGCGCAGCACTTCGTTCATCGCCGTACGCATCGGGATCGCCTTGCGCTCGAGGCGACCCTCGCCCGCCGACGCCGGGACGTCGAGCTCGTAGAACTGCTCGGTGACCAGGTGGTCGTCCCACTTCTCTTCCTGCGCCCGCCCCTTCAGGCCGTTGGCGAAGTACGACGCGGCGTTGGTCGAAATCTCGTTGCCGTGCAGATCCAGGCTCAGGCTGAACCACAGGTTGATGAAGCGCTGAATCGTCGGCAGGTCGATGCCGCCGAGCTTCCTGACGTCTCCCGAAAATCCGGCGTCCTTCATCAGCTGACAGGCCCGCTCGATGATCCGCGCGACACCCGTCTCACCCACGAACATGTGGTGCGCTTCCTCGGTCAGCATGAATCGCGTCGTCCGCGACAGCGGATCGAGCGAGCTCTCCGACAGCGACAATAGCTGCGACTTGCCGTCGCGGTCCGTGAACATCGTGAACATGAAGAAGTCGAGCCAGTTGTCGATCGGCTCGTTGAACGCGTCGAGGATGCGCGGCTTGTCGCGGTTGCCGCTCTGCCGCTCGAGCAGCTCCTCGGCTTCGTCGCGGCCGTCCCGGCCGAAGTGGGAATGCAGCAGGTAGACCATCGCCCAGAGGTGCCTGCCCTCTTCGACGTTGACCTGGAAGAGATTGCGCAGGTCGTAGAGGCTCGGACAGCGCTGCCCCAGCCAGCGCTGCTGCTCGACGCTCGCGGGCTCCGTGTCGCCCTGGGTCACGATCAGGCGCCGCAACTGGTTACGGAACTCGCCCGGCACTTCCTGCCAGACCTCCTTGCCGTAGAAGTCGCCAAACCCGATGCGCCGATCGTGGACGGGATCGGCCAGGAAGATGCCCCACCGATACTCCGGCAGCTTGACGTATTCGAAGTGCGCCCACCCCGACGGGTCGACGCTGACCGCCGTCCGAACGTACACCTGGTGCAGATCCTGGAACCCTTGCGGGCCCATGTCTCGCCACCACTGGATGTAGGCGGGCTGCCAGTGCTCGAGCGCGCGCTGCAGCCGCTTGTTGCTGGAGAGGCCGACGTTGTTCGGGATTCGTTCGGCGGAGATCATCGGAGTCCTTGATGGGTGAATACTGAAAGGCTCAGGGCTCAAGGCTCAGGCAAAAGCATTCAGATCCTACTTGGCCGGCATGCTTTCTCAGTAAGCTCTTCCCTGAGCCTTGAGCCATGAGCCCTGAGCCTACGTCCTGTTGAAATCAAACTCCGGCCGGGCTTGTGAACCGTAGGCCGTCAGCGCACCCTTCTCGCCAACCGCGTTCGGCCGCTGAAAGATCCAGTTCTGCCACGCGGTCAGCCGGCCGAAAATCTTCGTCTCCATCGTCTCGGGTCCGGCGAAACGAAGATTGGCCTCCATGCCGGTCAGCGCGTCGGGCGACAGCGCCGCGCGCGCCTCGATCGCCAGCCGTACTTCGTCTTCCCAGTCGAGCTCGTCGGGGGCAAACGACACGAGACCGGCGTCGAGCGCTGCCGGCGGATCGAACGGCTCGTCCTCACCAAGAAGCTCGCCGACGCGCTCCGGCATCCCGAGGAATCGCGTCTCGAGGCGCGTAAGACCGTTGCTCATCTTGAGCGGCCCGCCGTTCATGGCCGACAGAGCAATCGTGTTGGGACGCTCAGAGTCGTCCAGCATGTAGGAACGGTCGGCGGCGAGCGCCAGCTCGAAGAGCGACCCGGCGAAGCAACTGCCCGGCTCGATGAGCGCGAAAAAGCTGCGCGCCGTCAGGTCCATGCGTTTCAGCGTGCGCTTCATGAAATGCACGATTTCGCGCACGAGCCAGTGGTCCGCGTGGGCGATGAGCGTCTCGTCCACGGCGAGAACGCGGGCTGGATCGCCTTCGGTGCGAACGACGACCGTTCCGATGAGCGGCTCGTCGATGCGGAGGTGGAGCAGCGCCGCGTCGAGCTCGCGGAACGCGCGCAGTGGCCAGAACTCGTCGCCCGCCCTCAGGATCTCGTCGGGGGTTGTGGGCTGCTGCGTGACCGGTGCCTTGACCGTCAACGTCGCGACGCGGCCGGCCCGATCGATGTGGAGCGAAACGCTCGAGTACTGCACCGCATCGTCCGTCACTGTGGGCTGCAGTGCACCGAGCGTGATGCCCGGACCGCTCGACGGACGATCAGATGTGGCGGCAAGCTGCGCGGCCCGCTTCGCCACCTGATTCCTGAACTGGCTCGTCGGATAGACCGCGTCGACCAGGCGCCACTCGACCGCCCGCCGGCCCTTCACCCCCTCGGCGACGGTCCCGAACACGTCTGCGAGGTCGCGCCGGACTTTCCTCTTGTCGACGACGCGCGTGAGGCCGCCGGTCCCCGGCAGCACGGCGAGGAGCGGCGTCTCCGGCAGGCTCACGGCAGAATTGCCGTCATCGACGAGCACGATCTCGTCGCAGGCGAGCGCCAGCTCGTAGCCGCCGCCAGCGCAGATCCCGTTCAGCGCGGCCAGAAACTTGAGGCCCGAGTGCGCGCTCGCGTCCTCCATCGCCAGGCGCGTCTCGTTCGTGAACTTGCAGAAGTTCACCTTCCACGCGTGGCTCGAGCCGCGCAGCATGAAGATATTCGCGCCGGCGCAGAAGACGCGCTCCTTCAGGCTGGTGATGACGACGGCGTGGACTTCGGGATGCTCGAAGCGGATGCGCTCGATGGCGTCGGCCAGCTCGATGTCGACGCCAAGGTCGTAGGAATTGAGCTTGAGACGATAGTCCGGGGAGAGCCCGGCGTCTTCCCGGACGTCCATCGAAAGCGTCGCGATCGCCCCGTCGAACGAGAGCTTCCAGTGTCTGTATTTTTCAGGTGAGGTGTCGAAGGATACGCGTGGCTGGACTGCGTTGGTGCCAACGGCCATGTCGGCCCAGCGTACCCGCGAGGCTGGAGCGTGTCAAGGCAAGATACTGCGGTCAAGCCCAGACACCTGCGCACTATATTGCTGTCGTCAGTCGGCGGTCGTGAGTCCGGAGCCGACGAGACTGCTGACTCAGACTGTCGACTGAGACTCTCGATTCCCGACTGCCGATAGTCGACTGTCTGTAGTCGTCAGACTAGTTCGACTCGTCCTGGCGCTTCGGCGCCGGAGCGTCACCGAGACGCCGGCGAATCTGCGCCTGGAGCCAGCCGATCGCGTCGGGCTCCGCTGTGCGGAGTGCCTGCCATTCGGACTCCGGCAGAACGATGGTGAGGGTCCGTGTCGTGACGACGCCCGCCTCCATGAGATCCATAAGTCGGATGATAGGTCCCGGTGTCATGCGTGTCGCGCAGAACTTTCACATGGCATCGATGCGCGCGGCGCATGAGCGGTCCATCGCGAGAGATCATGCAAATCATGTGGGAGGCGCATGCGATGGACGCGGCACGCGTGCTGACGGATGCGGCACGCGTAATATAGTTGCGCTGATGCCTCCGGACCTGCTGCGATCGCTCGGGCAGCGCGCGCGTGCGAGACGGCTGGAGCGCGGCTGGACGCTGCGCGACATCGCCGAGCGTTCCGGCGTGTCGCCGCGCTTCCTGGTCCAGCTCGAAGCGGGACGAGGCAACATCTCGGTGCGGAGGCTGGCCGATGTCGCTCGCGCGCTCGAAGTCACGCCGGCGTCCCTCATCGCCCTTCCGGCCGAGAACGCCGAGCCGATCGTGGCGCTCCTGGGCCTGCGCGGCGCCGGCAAGACCACCGTCGGTCGTCGCCTCGCGCGCCGCCTCCGCGTGCCATTCGTCGAGCTCGACCGCCGCATCGAGCAGGCCGCGAACCTCAGCCTGGCCGAGCTCTTCTCATTGCACGGCGAAGCCTACTACCGCCGCCTCGAACGCGACGCGCTCCAGGCCGTTCTCGACGACCAGCGCCCGATCGTGCTCGCCACGGGCGGTGGACTCGTCACCGCGTCCGACACGTTCGCGCTGCTTCGCCGGTCGGCCCTGACGATCTGGCTGCGCGCGACGCCCGAAGATCACTGGAACCGCGTGCTGAGGCAAGGCGATCGCCGGCCGATGACCGACCACCCCCAGGCCATGTCCGATCTGCGCTCGCTCCTCGCCGCGCGCGAGCCGCTCTACGCGTCGGCCGCGCACACGATCGATACCTCCGGCCGGCCAGTAGATCGCATCGTGGAGGAGATCGCCGGGTTGTCGAGGGAGCACGCGGATACCTAGAACGGGACGCGGATCACGCGGATTCTCACAACGGGACGCGGATCCATCAGACGCGGATTTTCAATCACGGGACGCGGATCACGCGGATCTCTGGTTCTTGCCTGCCAGGGATAGGAATTCCGGGGCGAGAGCAACACCGACCCTGAGTGCCAGTGCTCCGCGTGATCCGCGTCCCGTGATCTATCAGCGATCCGCGACCCCGACGCCTTCCTTGTCCGTCTTGCGCAGCGGATCCTTGACCGGATCGAGGAACGGCATCATGTCGCGCAGCTTGGCGCCGACCTGCTCGATCTGGTGGGATCGCTCGGCCTTGCGTGTGGCGTCGAACCACGGTCGTCCGGCCGCGTGCTCGGCCATCCAGGCTTTCGCGTAGGTGCCGTCCTGCACTTCGGCGAGCATCTTCCGAAGCTCCTGTCTGGTCTGCTCGGTGACGACGCGGGGGCCGCCGGTGTAGTCGCCGTGCTCGGCCGTGTCGCTCACCGAGTAGCGCATGTAGTTCAGCCCGCCACGGTAGATGAGGTCGACGATCAGCTTCAGTTCGTGCAGGCACTCGAAGTACGCGATCTCGGGCTGGTAGCCAGCCTCGACGAGCGTCTCGAAGCCCGCCTTGACGAGGGCGCTCACGCCGCCGCAGAGGACCGCCTGCTCGCCGAACAGGTCCGTCTCGGTTTCCTCGGCGAAGGTCGTCTGGATGACGCCGGCGCGCGTGACGCCGATGCCCTTGCCGTACGACAGCGCGAGCGCGCGCGCCTGACCGCTGGCGTCCTGGTGGATGGCCAGGAGCGCCGGCGTGCCGGCGCCCTCGACATAGAGCTCGCGGACGCGGTGGCCGGGCGACTTGGGCGCAATCATCGTGACGTCGACGTCCTTCGGCGGCACGATCCAGCCGAAGCGGATGTTGAAGCCGTGCGCGAACATCAGGGTCTTGCCGGACTTCAGGTGCGGGGCAATCGCCTCGGTATAGAGCTGCGACTGGCTCGTATCCGGCACGAGCACCATGATCACGTCGGCCCATTCGCTCACCGCGGCCGGGCTCCCGACGGTCAGGCCCGCCGCCTCCGCCGCCGCGCGCGATTTGCTCCCCGCGTGGAGCCCGACCCGCACGTCGACTCCACTGTCCTTCAGGTTGAGTGCGTGCGCGTGTCCCTGGGATCCGTACCGATCACGGCCACCTTGCGGCTCTTGATCAGGTTGAGATCGGCGTCGCGGTCATAAAACATTACGGCCATTGATTGTGCTCCGTGCTTCGTTCCTGGTTTCGTGGTTCTCAGTTTCGCGGCTCGCGACTCGCGGCTCGCAGTTGTGGGTCGGTGTTCGTCGTCGCGTTACACCGAATAGGTCACGTTGTCATGCGCCACGGCAGCGTCGCTCGCGCGCGACTGCGCCTGGACGCCCCGCACCATGGCGACGTGCCCGCTCCTGGCGACTTCGAGCAGGCCGAACGGGCGCAGGACGTCGAGGAGCCCGGCAATCTTGTCGCTCGTGCCCGTGGACTCCAGAATCAGCGACTCGGGCGCGACGTCGACGATGCGCGCGCGGAAGACGTCGGCGAGCTTCATCACGTGCGTCCTGGCCTCGACGTCGGCCGCGACCTTCACCATCACGAGCTCGCGGCGGACGGCCGCGGCGCCGGTCACGTCCTCGACCCGAATAACGTTGACGAGCTTCCAGAGGTGCGCCTCGATTCGGCGCGCCGCCACTTCCGGTGCATCGACGACGACCGTCATGCGTGAAACACCGCGGCGCTCGGTCACCCCGACCGTGAGCGAGACGATGTTGAAGCCGCGGCGGCGGAAGAGCGACGACACGCGCGTGAGCACGCCCGGCTCGTCCTCCACCTCGACGACAAATACATGTGAACCTGCTGCGGACGTCACGTCGGCCTCCTCATTGCTTCGCGTATTTCGAATCTTGCTCGGCTCTCGGCTCTCGGCTCTCGGCTCTCGGCTCTCTCTGGCTTCACGAAGAGCCTGAGCCTGTCTTCGAACGTCCTACCAAGGCCAAGCTAAGCCTAGAGCCTAAAGCCTAAAGCCCAAGCCTACCTCTACCCCTCATCCATGGCCGTCTCCACGAGCGCTGACGGGCGGCGAATCATCGCGTGGAGATCGGCGCCGGCGGGCACCATCGGGTAAACCGTGTCCTCCTGCTCGACCTGGAAGTCGATGAGGACGGTGCCCTGATGCGCCCGCGCCGCCTCGATGGCGGGAATCACCTCGCCGCGCGTCTTGACCGTGAACGCGCGCAGGCCGTAGGCCTCGGCAATCTTGGCGAAGTCGGGGCTGAGGAGCGGCGTCGCGGCGTAGCGCCGCTCGTAGAAGAACTCCTGCCACTGGCGGACCATGCCGAGGAAGCCGTTGTTGATGACGGCAATCTTGATGTCGAGCCCTTCCTGCTTGATGGTCGCAAGCTCGGGCATGGTCATCTGGAAGCCGCCGTCGCCGGCGATCGTCCAGACTTCGGCGTCGGGCCGCGAGACCTTGGCGCCGATCGCCGCCGGCAGCGCGAAGCCCATGGTGCCCAGCCCCCCCGAGGTGATGAGCGTTCGCGGCGAATCGTGGTGGTAGTACTGCGCTTCCCACATCTGGTGCTGGCCGACGTCGGTCGCGACGACCGCCCGCCCCTTGGTCTCGCGCCACAGGTCGCTCATCACGTGCGCCGCATACAAGTGCCCATCGTCGGCAAGATTCTGAATATCACGGACGGCCGAATCGCCCTTGAGGTCGTCGATACGCGCGATCCAGTCTTTGCGCTGTCCGGCTTCGACTCCCGGCACGAGCGCGCCGAGGACGTCGCACAAGTCGCCGACAATGCCGACGTCCACCGGAACGATCTTGCCGATCTCGGCGGCGTCGACGTCGATGTGGATCTTCTTGGCCTGCCGCGCGTAGGTCCTGACGTTGCCGGTGACGCGGTCGTCGAACCGCATGCCGAGCGCGATGAGAAGATCGGCTTCCTGGATCGCCGTGTTCACCCAGGCTTCGCCGTGCATGCCCATCATGCCCAGGTTGAGGGGATGCGATGCGGGAAACGCCCCGATGCCGAGGAGCGTCATCGCGACCGGAATGCCCGCGCGCTCGGCGAGCTCGCGGACAAACGGCATCGCGCCGGAGAGCATGATGCCGTGACCGGCAAGGATGACCGGCCGGCGCGCGCCGTTGATCAGATCCAGCGCGGCGCGACGATCCGCATCGGCGATCGTGGCACGCGGCACGCCGACGTGCCGCGCGTTCGGCGCGGGCGTCCTCTCATACTCGAACTCGCACGACGCCTGCTGCGCGTCCTTGGTGATGTCGATGAGGACCGGCCCGGGACGGCCGGAGGCCGCGACGGCGAACGCCTCGCGCACGGTCTTGGCCACGTCCTCGGCTCGTGTGACCAGATAGTTGTGCTTGGTGATCGGGATCGTGATGCCCGTGATGTCGGTTTCCTGGAACGCGTCCGATCCGATGAGGCGGCTGCCGACCTGTCCCGTGATGCAGACGATCGGCGACGAGTCCATCATCGCCGTCGCGATGCCGGTGACCATGTTGGTCGCCCCCGGCCCGGATGTCGCGATAGCAACACCGACCCGGCCGCTTGCGCGGGCATACCCGTCGGCCATGTGCGTCGCGCCCTGCTCGTGCCGCACGAGAATGTGACGAATCGGAAAGTCGAGCATCGCGTCATAGGCCGGAAGAATGGCCCCGCCCGGGTAGCCGAAGACGTCGGTCACGCCCTCGTGTACCAGACATTCCCAGAGAATCTGCGATCCAGTTCGTTTCATAGTGTTGTCTCTAGCGACCGTGCCGTTGTAGCGACGGTTGTGTCTGCATGACTCAGTGCTCGCGGGGCCCCACCCCCGCTCGCTCTCGCGCCGCGACTACGCGCGGCGCTCGGGCCGCAGGCGCTCCCGATATGACGACATCCTCATACTCACCGGCAGCCCGGCCCGAACGTCTAGCCCGTTACCGCCCCGACCGACGCGCACGAGACGAGCTTGGCGTACTTGGCCATTACGCCCGAGGCGTACCGTGGGGCCGGCGCCTTCCATGTCGCCAGCCGGACACGCAGCTCCTCGTCCGACACGTCGACGTGCAGTTTCCGGCCTTCGACGTCAATCGTGATGACGTCCCCCTCGCGGACGGCGGCGATCGGGCCGCCCGAGGCGGCTTCCGGCGCAACATGGCCGGCCATCAGGCCCCTGGTCGCCCCAGAAAAACGCCCGTCGGTGATGAGCGCGACGGATTCGCCGAGCCCAGCACCCATGATGGCGGCCGTAACGGCGAGCATCTCGCGCATCCCTGGTCCGCCCTTTGGTCCTTCATATCGGATGACGACAACGTCGCCTGCATGGATCTTCCCGGCGGCGAGCGCTTCGGCGGTCTGCTCTTCGCTGTCGAAGACTCGAGCGGGCCCGCGATGATGCCTGGGCGTGGACTTGGTGGCCTTGACGACGCAGCCGGCCGGCGCGAGGTTGCCGCGGAGGATGGCGAGCCCGCCAGACGCCTGGAGCGGCGAGTCGAGCTGCCGGACGACTTCCTGGCCGGGCGTTTCGTCGGCCTTCGAGGCCTCCTCGCCAATGGTGCGGCCTGTGACAGTGATGGAGGCCTGCTCCAGCCTGCCCGCCTGGGCGAGGCGCTGCGCCACCACGGTCGTGCCGCCCGCGGCGTAGAGATCCGTTGCGACGAACCGGCCGCCGGGCTTGAGGTCGGCCAGGAGCGGCACGGACGCGCTGATGCGGTCGAAATCCTCGAGACTCAGCGGGACGCCAGCCTCTTTGGCGATGGCCATCAGATGAAGCACGGCGTTGGTCGAGCCGCCCGTGGCGGCGACCGAGGCGATGGCGTTCTCGAACGCGGCACGCGTGAGAATCTGCCGCGGCTTGAGGCCGCGCTTCAGCAAGTCGACGACCAGTGCGCCAGCCTGGCGCGACACCTCGTCCTTGCCGGCGTTCATCGCCGGAACGGTCGCGCTGCCAAAGGGCGAGAGCCCCAGGAACTCGCACGCCGTCGCCATGGTGTTGGCGGTGAACTGGCCGCCGCACGCGCCGGCACCCGGGCACGCGGCGTTCTCGAGCGCCGCGAACTCCTCGGCGCCGAGCTTCCCGCAGTCGAACGCGCCGACGGCCTCAAAGACGTCCTGAATCGTGACGTCCTTGCCCTGCCAGCGTCCGGGCGCAATCGACCCGCCGTAGAGGACGAGGCCCGGGACATCGAGCCGGGCGAGCGCCATGGCCGCGCCTGGAATCGTCTTGTCGCAGCCGACGAGGATGACGAGCGCGTCGAACTGGTTGGCACGCGCGACGAGCTCGATCGAATCCGCAATGACCTCGCGGCTGACAAGGGACATCCGCATCCCCTCGGTGCCCATCGTGATGCCGTCGGACACCGAGACGGTGTTGAACTCCATCGGCGTCGCCCCGGCAGCGCGGACGCCTTCCTTGACCGCCGCCGCCAGACGGCGGAGATGCAGGTTGCAGGGACCGATTTCGATCCAGGTATTGGCCACACCGACGAGCGGCTTCCGCAGGTCGTCGTCGGTGAACCCCACCGCCTTGAGCATGGCCCGGGCGGGGGCGCGGTGGCTGCCGCTGAGCGTCGTACGCGAGCCGGACATGCCCTCTACCGTAGGACGGCCTGGCGAATCAGTCAAGATTATAATCTTACATTTTACATAAACACTACTTATTGTCTGACGTCGCCGCGTGCGGCCGGGCGTGCGGATAGGAGCCGAGCGTCTTGACCCACCGAGCGAACTCCGCCAGGTGCACGATGGCCCGCCCGCACCGCAGTTCCTCGCGGCCGGCCGACAGATCCGCGTAGAACACGTATTCCCACGGCCGGCCGCGTGCCGGGCGCGATTCGAGCTTGGTCAAATCGATGTCGCGCAGCGCGAACACGCTCAGCGCCTTGAAGAGGGCGCCCGGCCCGTTGTGCAGGGCAAACGCCAGCGTCGTCTTGTCGGGCGTCGCGAGCGGCTTGCCGTCGCGGCCGATGAGGAGGAACCGCGTGATGTTGTCCTCGTAGTCCTGGATCCCGGCCTGGAGCACGCTGAGGCCGAACACCTCGGCCGCGCGCAGTGAGGCGATCGCCGCCGTGTCGGTGAGGTTGCCTTCCTTGATCAGCCGGGCGCTGCCCGCCGTGTCGTACGTCGCGACGATCTCGATCCCCGGCAGCGTGTGGAGGTACAGCTCGCACTGGGCGAGCGCCTGCGGATGCGAGAAGACCCGGCGGACTGCCTGAATCGTCGTGCCCGGCAGCGCCAGCAGGTTGTGGACGACCGGCAGCTCCGTTTCGGCAACGATCGGCAGATCGCGCTCGAGCAGCAAGTCGTAGTTCCGATGGATGCTCCCGCCAATCGAGTTCTCGACCGGCAGGATGCCGTGGGACGTCCGTCCAGACGCGACCGCCTCGAAGACGTCTTCAAACCGGTCGAGCGCCACCGTCTCCGACCCCGGCCACGCGCGCTGCGCCGCCGTTTCGCTGTACGCGCCCACCGCTCCCTGAAATCCGATCTTCATCAACCCGCTCCTATCTAGGCCTATCCGTGTTGATCCGTGTCTCGAGCATGACGCGCGTCACCGAAGCCGCCGCACCACAATGGACCCTGGCCCCCTGGCACCCTGAAAATGAAAACGGCCACTCCCTTTCGGGCAGTGGCCGTGGAGAACTTCGAGTTCAGCCGTCCGGATCTACCCGCAGCGAGCCTCCGGCCTGACCAGGCCGGTCGTGCCGGTAAAGGCGAACCCGCGCTCCGTGACGGTGTGCATGGGCGTGACTGTACTGAATCCGGCGATCGCGGTCAAATCCGAGCGCGAGTGGGAACCGTGGAGTCGGACGAGCACCGCGCTTGATATCACATCATGATGTGCTTACACTTGGCCCATGGTACGCACGCAGATTCAGCTCACCGAACAGCAGGCCCGACGATTGCGCTCCCAAGCCCGCGAGCGTGGCCTTTCGCTCGCTGAAGTCATCCGGCGCTATGTCGAGAAAGGACTGTCCGAAGAAGCTCCCAATCGCGCGGCGTTGTACGACCGTGCGGCACGAGTCGTGGGTCGTTTCCGCGATCGCCGGGCTGCCCATGACGTCTCGAGCAGGCACGACCGCTATCTCGACGAGGCATTCGAGTGAGCGGAGTGTTCGCGGACACCTCCGCCCTCTTCGCCCTCCTCGACGGACAGGACGCCAACCATGTTCGCGCCGAGCGCGCCTTCGCGAGCCTGCGCACCCGTCAGGCCGCGCTCGTGTCGACGTCCTTCGTTCTGGTTGAAACGTATGCGCTCGTGGGCCGGCGTCTCGGCCTCGATGCGGTCCGCAGCTTTCGAGTGGACTTCGCGCCGCTCATCGATGTCGTGTGGGTGGACGAAGGGCTCTACAACGCCGGGCTCGACTTGCTGCTCGATCGGCGCAAACGGCTACTGAGCCTCGTCGACGCCGTGTCGTTCGTGGCGATGCGACAGGCGGACGTCAATGAGGCCTTCGCCTTCGATCCGCATTTCGCCCAAGAGGGATTTGCGCTCGTCGGCTGAACAACCCGATGGCGATCCGCTTGGTCAGGGAGAACTCAGTCCCGCAGCGGGTTCTTCCACGAGAGCCCGTCGAAGCGGGCAAAGTCCCGATCGGTCGTGCACAGCGTGGCGCCGTGTTCGATCGCGATCGCCGCGACAGCGGCATCCATGACGAGCGGCCCGGAAATCTGACCGCCTTCGGCGAGGCCGCAGAAGTCGGCCAATGCCGCTCGCCAGGGTCGAGGACTCCGGCGGCGGGCTGCGCGAGCCACGACGACACGACAGCCTCCGCCTCGACGATGGAGAGCGGATGCTCGAACACGCGTGGATTGGTCGAGATCCTCAGGAAGGCCCACAAGGTCAGCCACGTGAACCGGACCAGCTCCGGCCCAGAGAGCGTCGTCTCGAGCCACCCGCGGGCGCCGTCGTGTTCCGCGGATCTCGGGTTGTACGGCGTGGAGGAGCAGGTTCGCATCGACGAGGATCACCGATGCCCCGGCCCTTCGACCTGTTCGAGGAGCTCGCCGACGTTGTCGAGGGTGAGGCCGGGACGCAGCGCACCGAGATCTCGGGCCCTCACGACAAACGGCGGCCGATCGACGCGCGGCGCCGAGGCCAGCAGCCCCCGTCGGAGGGCCTCGTTCACCACCTCCCGGAACGGCCGCCCCGAGCGCCGCGCCTGGGACCGGAGCTTGGCCGCCACATCGTCGTCAAGCGTGAGGGTTGTTCGCACATCATGATGCTATCATACGAGCATCATGATGTCACATTGCTTCTCGTCCGGCGGCTTGCGGGCGCCGATTTCGTTCGGCCGCTACAGGACGAGTCGCAGACCGATCCGGGGGCACTGGCGTGAGCCGCGAGCCGCGAGGACAGGCTTGGGGTCCTCGGAAGCCGCGTCAACCTGCCGGCGGTGAATGAGCAATCACACCGCCTCGAAATGCGCGAACAAGTTCTGAAACTCGGCGATATTGGACGGCGTCTGGTACGAGCACACGGCCTCGAACCGCTTCCACAGGTTCAGGACGACCGGGTTCGTATGCGCGCCGGCGATCGCCTCCTTCGAAACCCACTCGAAGACCTCCACGATCGTTCCATCCGCCGTGCGCATCACAATCGACGGCCGGCCGGTGACGAGCCCTTCGGCGCGCAGCGGCGGCAGGTGATCGCGCACGAGCGAGAGCAGCGCTTGCTCGCAGCCCGGGCGAGGCTTGTAACAGGCGACGGATATCGATCCCATCGATGCCTCCTTTGAAGACCAGTCGTTGATCTTCCGCCTGACCAGCCTCCGCTAAAGCTACGGCGGTCCGCCGAAGCCTTGGCGAAGGAGGAAGGCGGGGCCTACTCCTCCCGCAGCGCGACCAGTGGATCGACGGCCGCAGCCCGGCGCGCGGGGATCCATGCCGCGACCAGGGCGACAACCATCAGCGCCGCCCCGGCGAGCGCGAAGCTCATGGGATCGACCAGGCGCAATCCCGAAGACGAGCGTCCGCATCAGACTCGCAGCGACCATGGCAGCCGCCGCGCCCACGACGAGGCCGCCCAGCACCGGACTCAGGCCCTCGCCGAGGACGAGTCTGAGCACGTCACCACGACGGGCGCCGAGCGCCATCCGGATGCCGATCTCGCGCGTGCGCCGCGTGACGAGGTAGGCCATCACACCGGAGATGCCAACGGCGGATTGCGCCAGCGCGAGCAGCGCGAATCCTGAGAGCGGTACGAGGTTGAACCGAGGTCGGGAGACCGCGCCTGAGACAACGTCGTCGAGCGGGCGCACGTTCAACACCAGCATCTGCGGGTCGATCGCGCGCAACCGCGCTCGCAGCAACGACGCGAGCGGCTCGACGGCCTCACGACCTCGGACAGCGACCGAGAGCCGGAATCCGGAAACCTCTCCCATCGGCAGGTAGACGGTCGGCGTCGAAGGCTGGTCGACGCCTACGGCACGAACGTCGGCGGCAACTCCGATGATGACGCTCGAGGAGGCTGCCCGGTGATCGGCGAGGACGATCGACTGCCCCACCGCATCGCCGCCGGGCCAGGTACCGGCGCGCCATCGACTCGTTGACGATGACCACTCCCCTCGGCTTCTCCGCCCTTCGCTCGGCTGGGGCAGTGAGCGCCGCCTCGGAAAAGCGATCGGCCGCAGTGAAGCTCCGGCCTGGTGCAACGGGGATGCGCAGCGCTTCGAAATACCCGGGCGTGATGATGCTGATACCCACGTCGAACTGTCGCGTGGCGTCCGGGCGCTCGGTGGAGCCGTGGCCCATCCAGAACTTTCCTGACGGGACTTCTCCGGTCAGCGGCACGCCGGTGATCCCGCCGGCAGCCTCGACGCCGGGAAGGGCGGCGAGCTCCGACACCACCTGGTCGAAGTGCTGAGCGAGACGGAACCAGGGACGGCTCGCTTCGGCGAATCGGGCAGTGCTGAGATCAGATCTGCCGTCAGCACACGCTCGGCCTGGAATCCCAGGTCGACGTGCCTGAGCGCGATGAAGCTTCGCAGCAGGAGAGACGCGCCAACGAGCAACGCAAGCGTCAGCGCGACCTCGGCCCCGATGAGCCACGAGCGCGCCGACCTGCCGAGATCGCCGTCCTCGCTGCGGCCACCGTGTTTGAGTGCTGCAGCCACGCTCGTGGGGGCCGCCGTAAGGATTGGCACGATGCCAATCAGGCATGCGGCGGTCACCGCGAGGACGACCACCACCACGTACACCGGCGCTCCGAAAGCCACCTCCTGCAGCCTGGGCGTGTCCTGCGGCCCAAGCGCCGTCAGAACACGCATGCCCCAGTAGCCGAGCAGCAGTCCGCCAGCTCCGCCGAGGACGGCAAGCACCGCGCAGTCGCTCAGGCTTTGAAGCAGCAGACGCCCGCGTCCCGCGCCGAGCGCCACGCGCACCGCGAGCTCACGCCGCCGCGCCGTCGCCCGGGCCAACAGCAGGTTCGCGACGTTGGCGCACCCAATCAGGAGCACGCAGCCGACGACGCCGAGCAGCACGAGCAGCGCCGGCCTGACGCCGCCGACCGTCACCTCGTCCAGTCGCTCGATACGCAGGCTGTAGCCGGCGTTCGCGTTCGGATGTTCAGCTTCGAGTTGGCGGGCAATCCCCGAAAGCTCGGCGCGCGCCTGTTCAGCGAGACGCCCGGCGCGAGCCGCGCGATCGACTCGTGATACCGGACGGCGCGCTCGGCGTGGCCAATCGGCCGCACGAACGGCGCGTTGCGCCAGAACTCCGTCCGGCCGGGAAAGTCGAAGCCGGCAGGCATCACGCCGACGACCGTAAGCGCGCGGCGTCCCTCGAGTGTGACGACCTGCCCCACCACACCCGGCCGGCCACCGAACCGCCGCTGCCAGAGCGCGTGGCTGATGACCACTTCCGCATCATCTCCATAGGGTGGCGGCTGAACTGCCTCCGGCCGAAAGGTTCGGCCAACGACAGGCGCCACACCGAGCATCGGAAAGACGCTCGGGGAGACCAGTGCTCCGTTGAGCAATTCGGGCTCGCCGCCGAACGAGAGCATCCATCGCCGCGCCATGAAGACCGAAATGTGCTCGAGCGTTCGACTTCTGGCGCGCACATCGACGAATGTTCCCGGTGAGACGTCACCGCGTTCGATACCCTGCGCCGGATTCGCTTCGTAGATGCGAACGAGGCCGTCCGGGCCGGCGTACGGAAGCGGGTTGAGCAGAACCGCGTAGACGACCGAGAACACCGCCGCATTCGCCCCGACGCCCAGCGCGAGCGCGAGCACCGCGCTCAGCGTGAAGCCGGGCGTGCGCGACAGGGTGCGGAGGGAGTAGCGGAGGTCGGTAGACATAGCTTCCAGCTTCCAGCCGCCAGCTTCCAGCCAAACCCTCGAGATCCCAATCGCTCGGTTAGGCTCTGAACGCTCTCAGCTGGAAGCCGAAAGCTGGGAGCTGGGAGCTATTCAGCCGTCTCCCCTGGCTCGAGGACCAGCACGTCGACGCCCGGTTCCACGAGCTCTTTCAGGCGCTCGGGCGTTCCCGTCAGGATCGGGAACGTGGCGTAGTGCATTGGGACGACCTGGCGGACCAGGAGCAGCTTGCACGCGCGCGCGGCGTCTTCGGGGCCCATGGTGTAGTGATCGCCGATCGGCAGAAAGGCGATCTCCGGCGCGTGGACGTCGGCGATGAGGCGCATGTCACCGAAGAGCGCCGTATCACCGGCGAAGTAGAACGCCCGCCGATCCTCCATCCGCACGACGAAACCCGCGGGCTGGCCCAAATAGACGATCTCGTCGTTCTCGACGACGCTGCTGCTGTGGACCGCCGGCGTCATCGTGACCTCGAGCCCGGCGACGGTGATCGTCCCGCCGATCCCCATGCCCTTGACGTTCTGCAGCCCCTTCCGCCCGAGCCACAACGACAGCTCGTGGATGGCAACCACCGGCGCTCCGGTCGCGCGCGCGACGCTGACGGCATCGCCCGTATGGTCCGAGTGCCCGTGGAGACAGCAGGATGACGTCGGCCTTGTCGATGCGTGCACCCGGGGGGCATTTCGGGTTCCCCTCGAGCCACGGGTCCGTGACGATGCGCTTGCCGCCAGGGGTGGTGATGACGAAGGTGGAGTGGCCGTACCACGTAATCGCGAGAGGAGTCATAGGGGGCAGTATAATTAAGACAGGTTCGGGACGTTCGGCTCGGTTCGGGGTTCGGGGTTCGGGGTTCGGCGTTCGGGGTTCGGAGTTCGGGCGCTCGGGGTTCGGGGTTCGGGGTTCGGGGTTCCGGCAGCCAAGAGTTGCAGACCAACAGCATTCAGAACTCAGCATTCAGCATTTCCAAGTGCCCACCGCCCCCCTGAACTTCATCCGCGGCCGCAAGAAGCGCGAGAGCGACCTGCCGCGGCAGCCCAAGCCCGAGTGGCTGAAGGTGCGCGCACCGGGGTCGGAGAACTATCACCGGCTCAAGGGACTGATGCGGTCGCTCGGCCTGCATACGGTCTGCGAGGAAGCCAACTGCCCGAACATCGGCGAGTGCTGGCACCACGGCACCGCGACCTTCATGATCCTCGGCGACACGTGTACGCGGTCCTGCGGATACTGCAACGTGACGCACGGCGCGCCCAAGCCGCCCGACGCTGACGAGCCGGTCAAGGTCGGCAGCGCCGTCGCCACGCTCGCGCTCGAATATGTCGTGATCACTTCAGTCGATCGGGACGATCTCGCCGATTGCGGCGCGTCCCATTTCGCGCGCACCATCGCCGAGACGCGGACCAGGATTCCGTCGTGCCGGCTCGAGGTGCTCATCCCCGACTTCAAGGGTGATGAATCGGCGCTGCGCATCGTGCTCGACGCGAAGCCCGATGTCCTCAACCACAACATCGAGACCGTGCCTCGGCTCTATCGGACCGCGCGGCCGGGCGGCCGGTACGACCGGGCGCTGCAGCTGCTCGACCGCTCCCGCGTCTACGCGCCGTCGATCCCGACAAAGTCCGGCCTGATGGTCGGGCTCGGCGAAGAATGGGACGAGGTCGTCGCGACGCTTCGCGACCTGCGCTCGGCCGGTTGCCAGATCGTCACGATCGGACAGTACCTCCGGCCGTCGCTCGCCAATCTCCCGATGGAGCGCTACTACGCTCCGGCCGAATTCGCCGATCTCAAGCGGCTCGCGCTCGAGATGGGTTTCGGCCACTGCGAATCGGGGCCGCTCGTCCGCAGCTCGTATCATGCCCACGAGCAGACGCAGTCCTACGAGGCGGCCGTCCAGTAGGCCGGTCGCCCTGTCACGGACCCGTCACGATGAGCGCTAAGCTCACGAAGATCGCGAAGGCCACAGCATCTAGCCTTCGTAGTCGTCGCGAGCTGCCGCCACGGCGGCGGCGGACCGCCGGAGCTTTGGCGGAGGCTGGTCGCGCTCTTCGTGATCACGGCGTGACAGGAACCCTCGCAGAAGTCAGACAGCAGATCATCTCCTGCAACACGTGCGCGCGCCTGCGCACCTACTGCCAGCGCATCGCGACCGAGAAAAAAGCCGCGCATCGACACGAGACGTACTGGGGACGACCGGTGCCGGGATTCGGTGACTCGCAGGCTCGCGTCCTGATCATCGGCCTGGCGCCGGCGGCCCACGGCGCGAACCGGACCGGGCGCGTCTTCACCGGGGACGGCCCGCTCGGATCCGGAGACTTCCTGATGCGGGCGATGCACGCGCACGGCTTCGCCAGTATTCCGACCGCGCGAACCGCGGACGACGGCCTGACACTGACCGACGCGTTCATCGCCGCCGCGGTCCGCTGCGCGCCACCCGACAACAAACCGACGCCCGCCGAGATCGCCGCCTGCCATCCGCACCTGGTGGCCGAAGCGGCGGCGTTACCGCGCCTCTCGATCATCATCGGCCTCGGCCGCATCGGGTTCGACGCCGCCTGGCGCCTGCTCGCCCACCGCGGCATCATCGTCCGGCCGCGGCCGCCGTTCGGTCACGACGTTGCTTACGAGACCGCCGACGGATACACGGTGATCGGTTCGTACCACCCGAGCCGTCAGAATACGAATACGGGGAAACTCACGCCGCCGATGATGGATGCGGTGTTTGCGAGGGCGAGCGAGTGGTCGAGCTGCAGGCTCGGTGCTCGCAGGCTCAGCAGTCGTTAGGGCCCAGTCGAGCGCCTGAGTAACCGCCAGCAGCCGAGCGAGCAGCCAGTTGCGAGCCGCGGCTATCTCTTCTTCGGCTTGTAGACGTGCGTCGACTCGCCGAAGAAGACCTCGGCCGCTTCCATGACGGTCTCCGAGAGCGTCGGATGCGCGTGGATGCTGAGCTTGACGTCGGCGGCGGTCGCGCCCATCTCGACGGCGAGCACGGCTTCGGCGATCAGCTCGCCGGCGCCGGGGCCGACGATGCCCACGCCCAATATTCGCTCGGACTTGGGATCGATGACGAGCTTGGTCATGCCATCGGTGCGATCGAGCGTGATAGCGCGGCCCGAGGCGCCCCACGGGAACCGCGTGACGACGACTTCGCGCTTCTGTTTCGCGGCCTCGTTCTCGGTCAGGCCGCACCACGCGACTTCGGGATCAGTGAAGACCACCGCGGGAATGGCCTCGGGCTCGAAGAGCACGCGTTCGCCGAGGATCGAGTCGATGGCCACGCGCGCTTCGTGCGACGCCTTGTGCGCGAGCATCGGCTCCCCGACCACGTCGCCGATGGCATAGATCGTCGGTTCGTGCGTTGCCCGCGACGAGTTGGTCTCGATGAACCCTTTCTGGCTGACCTTCACGCGCGTCTTGTCGAGCCCTGGCACCGCGGAATTCGGACGGCGGCCGACGGACACGAGCACGCGATCGAAGGTGCGCTCGTTCGGCATCCCCTCGGGTAACTGGCCCTCGAAGGTGACCGTCACGCCGTCCTTGGCGTCTTTGACCGAAGAGACTTTGGTGTTGAGCAGGACGGCCTCGCAGATCGATGCGATCCGCTTCGCGAGGATGTTCACCAGGTCGCGGTCCGCTCCCGGCAGGAGCCCGTCGGTCATCTCGACGACGGTCACCTTCGATCCAAGGGCGGCGTACACGCTCCCGAGCTCGAGCCCGATGTAGCCGCCGCCGACGACGAGAAGCGACTTCGGGATGTCCGGCAGGTCGAGTGCGGCGGTCGAGTCCATCACGCGCGGGTTGTCGATAGAGAGCCCCGGCACTGTCGACGGCCTCGAGCCGGTAGCAATCACGGCGTGCTCGAAGGCGAGCGTGCTCGTCGTGCCATCGGCCTTCGTGATCTCGAGCGAGCGCGCATCGCGGAATGCCGCCGTACCTTGGACGTAGTCGATCTTACGGAGCTTGGCGACCTGACCGACGCCGCCGGTCAGCTGCGCAACGACTTTGTCCTTGAACGCGCGGACCTTGTCGATCTCGATTGACGGCGCGCCGAACGTCACGCCCCACGCGGCGGCGTGCTTCGCTTCGTTGACGATCTCGGCCACGTGCAGCAGCGCTTTCGACGGGATGCAGCCGCGATACAGACAGACACCGCCTGGGTTGGGCGACGGATCGACCAGCGTGACCTTCATGCCGCGGTCGGCCGCATAGAAGGCAGCAGCATATCCGCCGGGGCCGGCGCCGATGACGACGAGTTGGGTGGAAGCAGACATAGTGTCCGGAGGTTTAGTCTGAACTATCTAACGGCTGCACGATCCTCGCACGATGGGCACGATGACACGATGGACACGATGAAACCAACATCATCGTGTTCATCGTGCCATCGTGTCCATCGTGATTGTCTCGTGACTGCAATAGGGTTCGTAGCTAAAGGGACATGACAAACGGTTGTTCGAACGCTTCGGCAACCCAGCGCAGGAACCGGGCCGCGTCGGCGCCGTCGATCACGCGATGGTCGTAGGAGAGCGAGAGCGGCAGCATCAGCCGCGGCTCGAACGCGCCGTTGACGTACACCGGTTCGCGCGCCCCCCGCGAGATGCCGAGAATCGCGACCTCCGGCCAATTCACGATGGGCGTGAACGAGGTGCCGCCGATGCCGCCGAGGTTGGTGATGGTGAAGCCGGCGCCCTGCATGTCGTCGAGCGAGAGCTTGCCGGCGCGCGCCTTGTCGGACGCAGCGCCGAGCTCGGCGGCGAGCTGGATAATGCCCTTGCGATCGACGTCGCGAATCACCGGCACGAGGAGTCCGCGCTCGGTGTCGGCGGCGACGCCGACGTGAATCGATTTCTTGTAGACGATCTCGTTGCGCGCGATGTCGATCGACGAGTTGAACTGCGGGAACTTCCCGAGCGCGGCCGCGACAATCTTGAGCGCAATGGCCGTCATCGTCAGCTTCCCGCCGGCTTTCTCCGCCTGCGGACTGAACTGCTTGCGCAGGGTCTCGAGCGCCGTAATATCCGCCTTGTCGTGCTGCGTGACATGCGGAATCGCGTTCCAGGCGTGGGTGAGGTGCTCGGCCGTCTTGCGGCGGATGTTGCTCATCGCCTTGCGCTCGACTTCGCCCCACTTGCTGAAGTCGGGCAGCGACGATGGCGCGCCAGCGGCGGGGATGCCTCCTGCCATGGCGTTGCGCACGAACGCCTGCACGTCGTCGGCACTGATGCGGCCGGCCGGGCCGCTGCCGGCGACGCGGCGGATGTCGACGCCGAGCTCGCGGGCGAGGCGCCGCACCGAAGGCGCGGCGGGTGCGGCCGGTCCCTGGGAGTCAGCCTCGGCCGCCGGCTGCGCGACCGGAACGTTGCGCGCGCCTCCCCTAATGTCGACGACCTCGGCTCGTTTGGGCTTCGGTTCGGGAGCTGCCGCCGGCGCGACCGCCGCGGGCTCGGCTGCTGCCGCCGGAGCCGGAGTCGCCGGTTCGGGCTGGGGCACCTTGGGTGCCTCTTTCGCCGGTGTGGCGCTGCTGTCGAACGTCAGCACGACCTGTCCGACTTTCACGCGCTCGCCCTGTTTGATCCTCACCGCCGTGACGGTCCCACTCACCGAGGAGGGCACCTCGATTGTCGCCTTGTCGGTTTCGAGCTCGAGGACCGGCTGATCCTTCTTCACGCTGTCGCCGGCCGCGACGAGCACGCGGACGACATCGCCGCCGGCGATGTTCTCGCCCAGTTCTGGAAGTATGAAATCGGTTGGCATGGTCCTCATTAGCTATCAGCTATCAGCTGTCAGCATTCTGCATTCTGCATTCGTACTTCAGCATTCAGCATTCAGCATTCAGCATTGCCTTGCTACGTTGTCGCCGGATTCGCCTTCTCGGCGTCGATGCCGAAATCCTTGATGGCCTGCGCGACGACGGCGCGATCGAGTTGGCCTTCCTGCGCCAGTTCGGACAGCGTCGCCAATGCAACGAAACGGGCATCGACCTCGAAGAAATTGCGGAGGTCGGTACGATCCTCGCTGCGTCCGAAGCCGTCGGTCCCGAGCGACCGGAGGCGCCGGGGGAACCATCGGTCGAGCGACCCGGGCAGGACCTTGAGGTAGTCCGACGCGGCGACGATGACGCCCGAGGTGTCCTTGAAGCACTGCGTCACGTACGGCACGCGCGGCGTCTCGGCCGGGTGCAGCATGTTCCACCGCTCGCAGGCGTGGCCGTCGCGGTAGAGCTCCTGGTAGCTCGTGACGCTCCACACGTCGGCCGCGACACCGTATTTTTCGAGCAGCTTCTGTGCGCCGATCACCTCGTTGAGAATGGCGCCGCTGCCGAGGAGCTGCGCCTTCAACTTGGCCTTGCCGTTCGACGCGGTGTTGAAGCGGTAAAGGCCCTTGAGGATCCCGTCGCGAGCGCCCTCGGGCATCGGGGGCATCTCGTACTGCTCGTTCATCACGGTCAGGTAGTAGAAGATGCTCTCCTGGTTCTTGTACATCCGGCGGATGCCGTCCTGGATGATGACGGCGAGCTCGTACGCGAACGCCGGGTCGTACGACATGCAGTTGGGCACCGACAGCGAAAACACATGGCTGTGGCCGTCCTGGTGCTGCAGGCCTTCGCCGGCGAGCGTGGTCCGGCCCGCAGTGCCGCCGAGCAGGAACCCGCGCGTGCGAGAATCGGCACGCCGCCCAGATCAGATCGCCGACGCGCTGGAAGCCGAACATCGAGTAGTAGATGAAGAACGGGAATGGTGTTGATGCCGTGGGTGGCGTAGGCTGTGCCGGCGGCGATGAACGACGACATCGAACCGGCTTCGGTGATCCCTTCCTCGAGAATCTGCCCGTCCTTCGCTTCCTTGTAGTAGAGCAGCGTATCCATGTCGACCGGCTCGTACTTCTGGCCGATGTGCGAGTAGATGCCGACCTGCCGGAACAGCGCCTCCATGCCGAAAGTCCGCGCTTCGTCCGGCACGATCGGGACGATGAGCTCGCCAATCTCCTTGTCGCGAAGCAGCTTCGACAGAATGCGCACGAACACCATCGTCGTCGAGGCCTTGCGGCCCTCGGTGCCCTGGGCGAACTCGTCGAAGAGCGGGTCGATCGGCGCGAGGCAGCGGTTCGGCGCCGGCGACGCACGCGGACGGCATGAAGCCGCCGAGCGCCTTGCGGCGCTCGCGCAGATACTGGAGCTCCGGTGCTGTCGTCCGGCGGACGGTAGAACGGCGCGTCCGCGATGTCGTCGTCCGAGATCGGAATGCCGAAGCGCGCGCGGAACGTGCGCAGGTCGGCCTCGTTCAGCTTCTTCTGCTGGTGCGTGATGTTCTTGCCTTCGCCGGCTTCGCCGAGGCCGTAGCCCTTGATCGTCCGCGCCAGGATGACCGTCGGCTGCCCCTTGTGCTCGACCGCGGCCTTGTAGGCCGTTGTAGACCTTGACCGGATCGTGGCCGCCGAGCCGCAGCTTCTTCAGTTGATCGTCGGACAGGTGCTTGACCATCTCGAGCAGCTCGCGGATCGCTTGCCGAAGAAGTGCTCGCGCATGTAGGCACCGGACTCGACGGTGTACTTCTGATACTGACCGTCGACGATCTCGCCCATCCGCTTGACGAGCAGGCCCGTCGTGGTCGGCCGCCAGCAGCGGATCCCAGTCGCTGCCCCACAGCACCTTGATGACGTTCCAGCCGGCGCCGCGGAAGATCGCCTCGAGCTCCTGAACGATCTGTGCCGTTGCCGCGCACCGGACCGTCGAGCCGCTGCAGGTTGCAGTTGATGACGAAGATCAGGTTGTCGAGCTTCTCGCGCGCCGCCAGGCTGATGGCGCCGAGCGACTCGGGCTCGTCGGTCTCGCCGTCGCCGAGGAACGCCCAGACCTTGCGTGTTCGACGGCTTCGCGCAGGCCGCGATCCTCGAGGTAGCGGTTGAACCGCGCCTGATAGATCGACATGATCGGGC
This sequence comes from uncultured Acidobacteriota bacterium, assembly GCA_963776315.1. GTDB lineage: Bacteria > Acidobacteriota > Vicinamibacteria > Vicinamibacterales > 2-12-FULL-66-21 > DATBJJ01. The sequence goes on along the minus strand of CAVZMJ010000007.1, from coordinate 118,595 downwards.
CGAGGCCCATCGAGACCGTGGGGAACTGCCAGAAGTCCGGCATCAGCCACGGGTGCGGATAGGACGAGAGCCCGCCGCCAGCGGCGAGCTCCTGACGGAAGTTCTGCAGCTGCTCGACCGACAGCCGGCCCTCGAGGAAGGCCCGGGCGTAGATGCCGGGCGAGGCGTGGCCCTGGAAGTACACGAGGTCGCCGTCGCTGTCCTGGCTCCGGGCCGCGGAAGAAATGATTGAACCCGACCTCGTAGAGCGTCGCGGCCGAGGCGAAGGTCGAAATATGTCCGCCGATCCCGTCCGACAGCCGGTTGGCGCGGACGACCATGGCCATCGCGTTCCAGCGCACGAGGCTCTTGATGCGGCGCTCGATTTCCCGGCTGCCCGGGAGCGGCGTTTCGTCGGCAGGACGCAGCGTATTGACGTAGGCCGTCTCAGCGGTGAATGGCAGCGACACGCCGGCCGACCGGGCCCGGTGCCGGAGAGAGGCCAGCAGCCGCTGGACGCGCCCACGGTCGCCCTGCTGGACGACGTAGTCGAGCGATTCGAGCCATTCCCGCTGTTCGATTGCCTCGATCTCGGAGGCGTCACGCGGCGCGACGTTTTTCATGGGGGTCCAAGCTTTCTCTCTGCGAAACTTCGTCGGGATTACAATCCGCTTATTGTAGCGCGGGACGAGGGGGGACGCTGAGGGCCTGGACGGATTTTGACGGAGCCGACGGAGGCAACGGTTCGACACGAAGGACCGAAGCGACCGAAGACGAACGAAGAAGAACTGTCAAGAACTCACCGATTGCACCGCTGGTCGGACGCCGGCCGACGGCCGGCGTCTCGCGCAGGGGGGCTTGCCGAAAACGCAAGCATCAGGAGATTCGATAAGATGCTTGCGTTTTTGGCATGCTCCCCTGCGCAGCCGCGCGTAGCGCGGCCGACCAGCGCGTCGTTCGTCTTCGTTCGGCTTCGTTGCTTCGTGTTGAACGCGTTGCCTTCGTGACCTCTGGATCGGAATTCAGCCATGAGACATACACGCGTGAACGCTCTCATCATCCTCATCCCGGCCGCCATGGCGGCCTGCACCGGAGACACCCCCGTGAAAGAATCGACAGCACCGCCCGCGGCGACGGCGCCAGCTCCGTCGCCGCTTCGTACGATGACCGCGCGCTTCGCTCCGGCCGACATCGGCGCCGACCTCACGGCGCTGCCCGAGAACGAGCGACAAGCGCTCGGGCGGCTCGTCGACGCCGCGCGCATCATGGACGGGCTCTTTCTCCGCCAGGTCTGGTCCGGCAACGAGGCCCTGCTCGAATCGCTCGCGCGTCAGACCGTCGCGGGCGGCGACGCCGCCGATGCGCTGCACTACTTCCTGATCAACAAGGGCCCGTGGTCGCGCCTCGATCACCACAAGCCGTTTGTCCCCGGTGTCCCCGTCAAGCCCGAGTCCGCCAACTTCTACCCGGCGGGCGCCACAAAGGACGAGATCCAGAAGTGGGTCGATTCACTCAGCGGGAGTGCCAGAACGGCAGCAACCGGTTTCTTCACGACCATCCGCCGTGGGCCCGACGGCCGCTTCATGTCCGTGCCCTATTCGGTCGAATACCAGGGCGAGCTGACCCTGGCGGCCTCGCTGCTGCGTGAGGCCGCGCAGCTCACGGCGCAACCGACGCTCAAGGCGTTCCTGACCAGCCGCGCCGATGCCTTCATCTCGAACGATTACTACGCGAGCGACGTGGCGTGGATGGAGCTCGATGCGTCAATCGAGCCGACGATTGGTCCCGTACGAGGTGTACGAGGACGAGTGGTTCAACTTCAAGGCGGCGTTCGAGGCGTTCATCACGATTCGCGACGACGCCGAGTCGAAGAAGCTGCAGGTGTTCGGCGCGCGAGCTGCAGGAACTCGAGAATGCTTTGCCGATCGATCCCGCGCTCAGGAATCCCAAGCTCGGCGCGCTTGCCCCGATCAAGGTCGTCAACGTCGTCTTCACCGCCGGTGACGCGAACCGCGGCGTGCAGACGGCGGCGTTCAACCTCCCGAACGACGAGCGCGTCGTGAGGGAAAAGGGCACCAAGCGGGTGATGCTGAAGAACGTCCAGGACGCCAAGTTCAGGATGGTGCTCGAACCGATTGCGAAGGTGGCACTGCCAGAGGCGCAGCAGAAGAACGTCTCGTTCGACGCGTTCTTCACCCACATCCTCATGCACGAGCTCATGCACGGTCTCGGGCCACACAACATCAGCGTGGGCGGCCGCCAGACGACCGTCCGGCAGGAGCTCAAGGAGACCTACAGCGCGATCGAAGAAGCGAAGGCCGATGTTTCGGGGCTCTGGGCGCTCAGACAGCTCGCCGATCAGGGGAAGATCGACAAGGAGATCGCCCGCACGATGTACACGACGTTCCTCGCCTCGTCGTTCCGATCGATCCGGTTCGGCGTCAACGAAGCGCACGGCCGCGGCATCGCCATCCAGCTCAACTACTTCCTCGACCAGGGGGCGTTCGTCGTCGCGACCGACGGCCGGTTCACCGTCGACGAAGCGAAGATCGGTGCCGCCGTGACGTCACTCACGCGCGACATCATGACGCTGCAGTCGGAAGGCAGCTACCAGAAGGCCAAGGTCGCTCATCGACGCGCTCGGCGTCGTGCGTCCGCAGGTCCAACAGGTGCTCGATCGGCTGACCGGCGTCCCCGTCGACATCGAACCGAGGTTCACGACCGCGGCGACGCTCGGCCCGCGCTGAGCGGGGGGCAGACCGGGGTCAAACCGGGGTCAGACCTTTGGTCTGACCCCGGTTTGACCCGCTGGCCCACTCGCGCACCACCGGCACGGCTATGTCCGGACGGTCGCTGATCACGCTGTCGGCGCCCCACTCCAGGAGCCGCACCATGTCCTCGCGCTCGTCGACGGTCCAGATGCGAACCGGCAGGCCAGCGCGGTGAGCGTGCGCGATGAACTGCGGCGTGACGATCACCGTCGCGCCCGAGCGCTCCGGCACCTGGAACTCGCGGTACTTCGTCCGGCCGAGCGGCCAGCGCACGCGCGATCGGTACAGCGCCCACCGCGTCTCTTCGCTTGCGGCACCGGTCGGAATGCGTGGCTCGTAGCGGCGCGCCGCGTCGAGCGCGCGCCAGTGGAAGGAACCGAGCACGACGCGGTCGACCGCGCCCGCCGCGCGGACATCGTCGATCGTCCGGTGCGCCAGCTCGGCCTCGGGCGTCTTGAGCTCGATGATGACCCGGGCGGCCGGATGCCGCTCGAGCACGGCACGCAATCGGGGCACACCGATCTGCTGTCCACGAAAAGGATGCGCGGGTGCAGACGCACTCGAGTCGGGTGTGAACCGGTAACCTGCGTCGACGTGCGCGAGCTCATCCGCGCTCCGCGCGGCAATCGGCCCGCTCGCGTCCGTCGTGCGCTCGAGCGTGTCGTCGTGATGCACGACGACGACGCCGTCGCGCGACAGATGAACGTCGAGCTCGACACCGTCGGCGCCGAGCGACAGTCCGTGGTCGAACGCCGCCATCGTGTTCTCCGGCCGCAGCGCGGCGCCGCCGCGATGGGCGAACACGAGCGGCCGGGACAGCCCGGGCTGAGAAAACTCGGCCAAGGCCCTCATCTTAGCAGGGCCCCGTTGTAAGATGCAGACATGCGTTCCTCGGTCTCGCGCTCAATGTCTTCGGCCTCCCGGCCGGCTACCCTGGCTCAGCTCCGCACCGAGGTGGCCGCCGGCCGGGTCCCGCGACGCAGCGTCAAGGACGAGATTCGCGGCAACCTGATCGAGCGTCTCCGGTCGCGCGAGCCGCTCTTCCCGGGGATCATCGGCTTCGACGACACGGTCGTGCCGCAGATCGTCAACGCGATCCTGTCGCGCCACAACTTCATCCTCCTCGGACTGCGCGGTCAGGCCAAGAGCCGGATTCTTCGCGCGCTCGTCGGCCTGCTCGACGAGTCGATTCCCGGTCGTGCCCGGCTGCGAGATCCATGACGACCCGCTGTCGCCGCTCTGCTCCGCATGCCGCGCGCGCGTGCGGGAGGCCGGCGACGACCTGCCCATCGCCTGGCTCGACCGCGACGCGCGCTACGTCGAAAAGCTCGCGACGCCCGACGTCACGATCGCCGACCTCATCGGCGACCTCGATCCGATCAAGGCCGCGCGGGCGGGCCTGCAGCTCTCCGACGAGCTGACGATGCACTACGGGCTGCTGCCGCGCGCGAACCGCGGCGTCTTCGCCGTCAACGAGCTGCCGGACCTCGCCGGGAAGGTCCAGGTGGGCCTCTTCAACATCCTGCAGGAAGGCGACGTCCAGATTAAGGGCTACCCGGTGCGGCTGCCGCTCGACGTCCTGCTCGTCTTCAGCGCGAACCCCGAGGACTACACCGCGCGCGGCAAGATCATCACGCCGCTCAAGGACCGCATCGGCTCGGAGATCCGCACGCACTATCCCGCGACGCGTCAGCACGCGATGGCGATCACCGCGCAGGAAGCCTGGGTCGAGCGCGACGGCTGCGCGCTCTCGGTTCCCGCGTTCGTCCGTGAAGTCGTCGAGGAGATCGCGTTCCAGGCGCGCCAGGATCAGAAGATCGACAAGCGGTCGGGCGTGAGCCAGCGGCTGCCCATCTCGCTCCTCGAAAACGTCGTCTCGAGCGCCGAGCGCCGCGCCCTCCTCGCCGGCGAGCCGGTCATCGTGCCTCGCATCACCGACATCTACGCTGCCCTGCCGGCGATCACCGGCAAGTTCGAGCTCGAGTACGAAGGCGAGCTGCGCGGCGCCGACAACGTGGCGCGCGACATCATTCGCGCCGCGGTCGGCAACGTCTTTGGCGGCTACTTCGCCGGCGTCGAGCTCAAGCAGGTCACCGAGTGGTTCGATCTCGGAGGAACGCTGCAGATAGACGACTCCCTTCCGGCCGCCGAACTGCTGACGCGGGTGGCCCAGGTGCAGGGCGTGCGCGAGCTCGCGACGCACGCCGGCGTCGACGCCGGAGCCCCCGCCCCGCTGATGGCGTCAGCCGTCGACTTCATCCTCGAGGGGCTCTACGCACAGAAGAAGATCAGCCGCTCGGAGGAGTTTCAGTACCAGGGCGCCGAGCCGACACGGCGGGCCCCGCGCGGCGTCACGCCCGAACAGATGATCGAGCGAGACATTCAGATGCCAGGACAGGTGCCGGGCAACAAGAAGAAGTACTACAACTGAGGCGCGCTCTCAGCCGTCAGCCATCAGCTGTCAGCTGGAGCAGAGAGCTGATAGCTGAGAGCTGGACGGCTGAGAGCTGAATGAAGTATCGCTACTCCAAGTTCACCGGCGACGACCTCGACGAGATCGACCTCGAGGATCTGCTCTCGCGTCTGTCCGATCTGCTGCTCTCGAGTGGCTTCGACAGCCCCTACGGGCTGCCGTACGACGACGATGACGGGCCGGGACACTCGGCGCAGTCGCTGCACGATGCCATCCTCGAGGCGATCCTCAACGGTGGCATGCTCTCGGATGAGACGCTCGAGAAGCTGCTCGGCAAGGACTGGCAGCAGGCCGAGGATGCCGAAGAGCGGCTCGACGACCTCATCCGGCGGATCATCGAGAAGCTGCAGCATCAGGGGTATCTGACCGGAGCACCACAGAGTCCGGATCCGTCGACTCGCGAAGGACGTGAAGGCCAGGGCGGCGGTCAGGGCCGGCAGGACGGCAGCCTACGCTTCGAGATCACCGACAAGAGTCTCGACTTTCTCGGCTACCGCGCCCTCCGCGACCTGCTGGGCTCCATCGGCAAGAGCAGCCTCGGCCGCCACGACACGCGCGAGATGTCGACCGGCATCGAGGCGAGCGGCGCACCCAAGGCCTACGAGTTCGGCGACACGATGAACATCGACGCCAGCACCACGATCCTCAACGCCGTCAGGCGGCAGCTGAGTGTCGGCGGGCCGGCTGTCGAGGTCGATTACGAAGATCTGATGGTCGTCCAGGGCGAGTATCAGAGCTCCTGCGCGACGGTCCTGATGCTGGACTGCAGCCACAGCATGATCCTCTACGGCGAAGACCGGTTCACGCCGGCCAAGCGCGTCGCGCTGGCGCTCGCCAACCTGATTCGGCTGCAGTACCCTGGCGACGCCCTTCAGGTCGTGCTGTTCCACGACTCGGCCGAAGAGATCCCGCTCAGTCAGCTCGCGCGCGTGCGGGTCGGGCCGTACTACACCAACACGCGCGAAGGCCTGCGGCTCGCGCGGCGCCTCCTCGAGCGGCAGCGCAAGGACATGCGGCAGATCATCATGATCACCGACGGCAAGCCGTCGGCGCTCACGCGCCCCGACGGCCGCATCTATCGCAACGCCTTCGGCCTCGACCCGTTCATCGTCTCTGAAACGTTCGCGGAGGTCGCCGCGTGCCGCAAGGCCGGCATCCTCATCAATACGTTCATGCTGGCGCGCGACCACGATCTCGTCAGCTTCGTCCGCAAGGTCGCCGAGATCTGCCACGGCAAGGCGTACTTCACGACGCCGCGGACGCTCGGCAAGTACGTGCTGATGGACTACATGGACAAAAAGACGAGGACGGTTCACTAGAAGCCATCTCATAAACACGGCCGACGGCTCATCACCATGAGCCCGAAGACCACGAAGATCGCGAAGACAGGTTTTCACGCAAGAACCGTCGCGGGCTTCGTGAGCTTTGGAACCTTCGTGAGGGGTCTACGTTTGTGAAACAGCTTCTAGCCACGGGGCCCTGTAATCCGCGACGGACGAGCGCCGGACACTGTCAGCTATGCTGCCACCGACCATTCCTCTCTTCCCGCTGCCGAACGTCGTGCTCTTTCCAAACGTGTTCCTGCCGTTGCACGTGTTCGAGGACCGGTACCGCGACATGGTGGCGGACGCGCTGACCGAGGACCGCATCATCGGGATGGTCCTGCTCCGGCCCGGCTGGGAAGAGAACTACGAGGGCAGGCCGGCCATTTATCCGGTGGGGTGCGCGGGTCTCATCACGCACGCGGAACGGCTCGGGGACGGCCGCTACAACATCGTCCTGCAGGGCCTGGAGAAGTTCCGCGTCCTCGACGAGGACGACAGCCGGCCGTATCGTCTGGCGCGCGTCGACGGGATCGAGGACGTACCGGCCAACGGCGAAGAGCGGGACGAGATGCGCCTCGCGCGGCGGCGGCTCGAATCGCTGCTGGTGCCGCAACCCAAGGGCCGGGGCGTCCGACACCAAGGTGCCGGCGTCGATGGCCGACGAAGATCTCGTCAACGCCCTTGCGCAGTACCTCGAGCTCGAACCCGTCGAAAAACAGGCCCTGCTCGAACGCGACGGCCTGCTCGCCCGCTGCCGCTCGCTCATCGAGCTGCTCGAGATGAAAGTGATTGTCGCGCAGAACAAGTGGGGAGGGGAGCACTGACGAGGGCTGGTTCAGGGTTCAGGGTTCAGGGTTCGGCAAGATCTTGCGAGTAAGGGTTCCTGAAGGCTTGAACCTTGAACCTTGAGCCCTGAACCTTGAGCCCTGAGCCAGCTTATCTCCGCAGTCTTGCCGCGATCGCCTCAATCACCTTCTCGCCGTGGAAGCGGCCGTTCTCGATGAAGATCCGGCCGCTCTGGACGCCCGCCACCATCGCGCCCCACGGCGTAGATTCCCGGCACGTTGGTCTCGAACGTCTCGGCGTCGAAGACCGGGCCGCACGTCACGGGATCGATCTCGATTCCGGCGTTCCGCAGCAGCGTCGTGTCCGCGCCGTAGCCGGTCAGCAGGAACACCGCGTCGGCCGTCGATCTCGTCGGTCACGCCTTCGCGCTCGACGACCACGCTCGTCGGGCGGATCTCGACGACGTGCGTGTTGAAGCGCGCACGGATCGAGCCTTCCTTGATGCGGTTGTCGATGTCGGGCTTGACCCAGTACTTGATGGAATCTCCCATCGCCGGCGCCGCGGTGCACGATCGTGACCTGCGCGCCGGCTCGATAGAGGTCGAGCGCGGCCTCGGCCGAGGAGTTCTTCCCGCCGACGATCACCACCTTCTTCCGGAAGAACGGTGCGGCTGCGTGTAGTAGTGCGAGACGTGCGGCAGATCCTCGCCCGGGACGCCGATGCGATTGGGAATGTCGTACGCGCCAGTGGCGACGACGACCGTTCGTCCGTGAAGCGACCGGCGCACGCCGCGTGTCGAATGCGTGTCGACGACGAACGACCCGGCGCCGTCGGGCGACCCGTCGGGCGACATGCGTCGCGGCTCACCGCGACAACAGCCTCGTCGAATACGATGTCCAGCTTGAAGGCGTCGGACACGCGCCGGTAATAGCGAAGCGCCTCGAGGCGCGTCGGCTTGTCGTAGGGACTGACAAACGGCATGCCCCCGATTTCCATCAGCTCGGGGGTCGTGAAGAACACCATCTCAGTCGGATAGTGCAGGAGCGAATTGACGAGCGCGCCCTTTTCGATGACCTGACAGGACAACTTGCTCTTGGAAGCGGCGATTGCGGTGGCCAGCCCCGCCGGACCCGCACCAACGACGATGACGTCACGAAGTACCATCAGGCGATCATAGCTTGAACGGGTTCAGGGTTCAGGGTTCACGGTTCAGGGTTCAAGGTTCACGGTTCAGGGTTCACAAGAACGCTGAACGTTGAACTCTGAACGCTGAACCCTGAACCCTGAACCTCTAGAATCACCTACTTCTTCCGTGGCGGCGGTGCGGGCAGGTAAGTGACCTGCACGTTGCTGACGATCGCGACGGGCCGTCCCGGCGTGGCCACCTCGCGGCCGGCGGCCGTGGTCGCTTCCAGGACTTCGCCGAGCAGGCTCACCTGATCGACACCTGCCGGGATGGTGATGCTGACCTGCTCGCGGCCGAGCGGCGCGACCGCCTTGGTCCCACCCGGGCCGGCGCCGCCGGTGATGCGATCGAACAGATCCTTGACCGCCCGGAATTCCGTCTGCACCGCACCGCGACCGAGGAGGTCGCCGGTCATCGACAGCACGCCGATGACAGCGGTGTACTTCGCGAAACCGCGGCCCGCCCGGATCTCTTCTTCAGAGTAGGTGTGCCTGTTGTGCAGATCGAAGGTCAGCGTCGCCTGCGTGTGCGGCGGAATCGCCACGAGCACGCCCTCGGCCGGATCCCGACCCGCGAGCACGAAGCAGAACTGCAGCTTGGTCCTGAGCCCCGTCCCCAGCTGCTCGGGACACGTGACCGCCGCCGGCTCCGTCTTCGGCACCGGCTTGGGTGCCGGCACCGGTTTCTTTCCTGTCGTTCGGCTCCGCTGCGCGTGCAGCGGAACGGCAACAGCGATGCACAGAGCGACGATGACGGATCCGATGCGGCACATCGTCGCAGTATAAGGCAGGCTCAGGGCTCAAGGCTCAGGGCTCAAGCAAAACCGTTCGACCACATGCTCGAAGATCTTGCGTGAGCCCTGAGCCCTGAGCCTTGAGCCCTGAGTCCTGAGCCTGTCTATTTGGTGAACACTGCCGACGGCGCGCTGGCGGCCGTCCCTCCCGGTCCTGATGCTCGGACGACGGCGTAGTACGAACCGGCCGGCAGTGGGTTGACGAGCGTGGAGATGTCGACCGAGATGTCTCCGTTGACGGGGGTCGGCTTGCCGATGTCGCGCGTCGCGACAGGGCTGGCCGTCACAGGATCGACGGCGCGATAGAGCGCCACGATATAAGACGTGACGTTGGTAGCGTGATCGGAGGAGGCGCCGAAGATGAGCGTCGTCGGACCCGGGGCGGTTGCCGAGACAGTGATGGGCACGGCACCTGACGTCCGCGTTCCGCCGGCGTTGTCGCGCGCGACGGCCGTCAGCGAGTAACTGCCGACCGCAACGTTGGTCCACGGCGCGGTATAGGGGCTCGTCGAAACCCCCGCGATGAGCTGCGTCCCGGCGTAGAAATCGACCCTCGCGATCGTGCCATCGGCGTCGCTTGCCGCGGCGGTGATCGTCAGCGACGCCGGCGCAGTGAACGATTGTCCCGCGATCGGGCTCGTGATCGAGACGGTCGGCAACTGATTGGAGGCTGCGGTGACTGTGATGGCGACGGCCGTCGAGGCGCCCGTCGCTCCGTCATCGTCGACGGCGCGCGCCGTCAGCGAGTAGCTGCCCGCCGGCGCGCCAGTCCAGGCCACCGAGTACGGACTGGTCGTGTCGGACCCGATGAGCGTCGAGCCCTGATAGAAGTCGACGCGCGATACGGTGCCGTCCGTGTCACTGGCCGCCGCGGTCACCGAGATCGTTGCCGGCGCGGTGAAGCTCGCACCCGCGGCAGGCGTCGTGAGCGACACTGTCGGGGGCTGATTCGATGTGCCGGTCGGTACTGAGACCGTGACGTTCGTAAACGTGCCGGCTGACGTGGCGCCCGGATTGTGACTTGTGACGGCGAGGCCGACGTAGACGGCCGATGCCATCGTGATCGTGTCGGTACCGATCACGGTCCAGCTGACGCCATCGGCTGACTGATAGCCAGTCACCAGGTTCCCGACGCGCACCAACTTGACCCAGCCGGGGACAACACCGACCGGGCCTACCGAAGCCGTCGCTCCGTCTGTCTGTAGGCGGCGCAGAAACCGCCAGGCGTTTGCCGACGATCCGAGCATCATCCCGTGCCTGGATCCCCCTGTGAGCGTTTCGCGAATCATGACCCCCGCCTTCGACCAGGGATCGCGCTGCTGCAGAGAGTCGATGCGCGCCACGATCTCGACGTCGCCCTGCCAGGGCTGGTAGGCGAACTGGAATTCGTCCTTCGTGTAGAAGATATCCACGCCGCCGCCCGTCACCGTGAACGTGGTCCCCGACAGGGACGTCGTGCCGGCGAGTGCGGGGGCACCGATGTCCCTCGTCGCCCAGGGCGACGGAAGCCCGGACGCGCCTCCCGTCACTGTCACCGCGACCGCCGCTGACGTCCGCGTGCCGCCGGCGTTGTCGCGCGCAACCGCGGTCAAGGAGTAGCTGCCGGCGGCAACGTTGGACCACGCCGCCGTATAGGGACTCGTCGAGTCGGTTCCGACCATCAGTGCGCCGACGTAGAAGTCAACCCCGGCAATCGTGCCGTCGCTGTCACTGGCAGCGGCGGCGATCGTAAGCGATGCCGGTGCGGAGAACGATTGTCCGGCGGTCGGACTCGTCATGGAGACGGTCGGCAGCTGATTAATCGCGCCCGTGACCGTGATGGCGACGGCCGACGACGTTCGAGTCGCCCCGCCGTTGTCGACGGCACGCGCCGTCAGCGAGTAGCTGCCCGCCGCCGCGCCGGTCCAGACGACCGAATACGGACTCGTCGTGTCGGAGCCAATGAGTGTGGAATCGCGATAGAACTCAACGCTTGCGACTGTTCCGTCGGAATCGCTGGCGGCCGCGTTGAGTGTCACGTTCGCCGGCGCGGTGAACGAGGCGCCAGCCGCCGGTGATGACAACGATACCGATGGCTGCTGATTGGCCGCTGCATTGACCGTGACCGCGACTGCCGCCGACGTTGTCGCCGCACCGACGTTGTCCCGAGCGATCGCAGTCAGTTGATACGAGCCGGCCGCCACACTTCCCCAGGTCATGCTGTAGGGACTGGTGGCGTCGGATCCAATGAGCGTCGAGCCCTGATAGAAATCGACGACCGCAACCGCGCCGTCCGTGTCGCTCGCGGCGGCACCGATGGTGATGCTCGCCGGTGCGGTGAACGTCGCACCCGCCGAGGGGCTCGTGAGCGATACCGTGGGCGCCTCATTCTTCTTTGCGTTAACCGTGACACTGACAGGCGACGAGGTAACCGTCGTGCCCGCGCTGTCGGTCGCCACGGCCGTCAATTGCAGCGTGCCGGCGGCCGCGGCGGTCAGATCGGCGCTGTACGGATGTGTCGAGTCGGATGCGACGAGCTGCGTGCCCTGGTAGAAATCGACTTTCGCAATCGCCCCATCGGTGTCGCCCGCCGCCGCGCCGAGCGCGATGGTAGCCGGTGCCGTATAGGTCGAACCGAGTGTCGGGCTGATCAGCGACACCGTGGGCGGCTGGTTCGCCGATCCGCTCGGCGCTGATACCCTGACATTGGTAAACGTCGCCGTCGACGTGAAGCCGGGATTGTGACTCGTCACCGCGAGACCGACGTACACGGTTGACGCCATTGGAAGCGTGTCGGTGGCGACCACAGTCCACGTCTGGCCGTCCATCGACAGGTAGCCCGTGAGCTGGTTTCCTTCGCGCACCAGCCTCACCCAGCCGGGTAAGGCGCCGCCCGGGCCCACGCCTGGAGGCGTCGCACTACCGGTCTGAAACCGGCGGAGGAATCGCCAGCCGTTCGCCGAAGAGCCGAGCATCATCCCGTGGGTCGATCCGCCCGTCAGCGTCTCGCGTATCATGACGCCGGCCTTCGACCAGGGATCGCGCTCCTCGAGAGAGCTGACTCGCGCCACGATCTCGACGTTGCCCTGCCACGGCTGGTACACGAAGTGGAACTCGTCGTTCGTGTTGTAGATGTCGACGCCGCCACCCGTAACCGTGAACGTGTCCCCCAACACCGACGCTGAGCCAGTCAGCGCCGGACCGCCTATGTCGCGGTTCAACCAGGGTGTCGGCAACTGGCCAGACTGAGCACCGACTCGACCCGCGTTGACAGTCAACGCGCACACCAACGCCACCGCGGATAGAGCTCCGCCCTGAATCAGCCTTTTCGGCAACGCAAAACCTCCCAGTTGCGCGCGCCTAGAACGGAGCGCGTGTCACGTCAGTGCTGGCCGAAACGGACGTGTACGTTGAACCAACTCGCTTGCAGCGAACCAACTCCCGGAACCAACTCGCCTCGCAGGCAGACGTCCCGGCCCGACTGTGGCAAGAGTGCTGCCAGACACAGGCAACTGCAGAATCACGCGTTTTCATCGCTATTTGTCCAGTCGAGCTCGAGATTCCGCGTGAGCTCTGCAGTTGTTGAGAGGAGCAACAACTACACATCCGGGGGTTCACTCAGGGAATAATTGTCGTCATCGTGGGCACTCCCTACCCGTCACGCATCGTGTGCCTGACCGAAGAAACCACCGAAACGTTGTACCTCCTCGGCGAAGGCGATCGCATCGTCGGGATTTCGGGCTACACGGTGCGGCCACCGGAGGCGCGTCAGAAGCCGAAGGTGTCTGCGTTCATCAACGCCCGCTTCGACAAGATCGAAGCGTTGCGTCCCGATTTGATATTGGCGTTTTCGGATCTCCAAGCGGACATCGCCGCCGAGCTCATCCGACGCGGCCACATGGTGGTCACGTTCAACCAGCGCAGCATCAGCGAGATTCTGCAGATGATCCGAATGGTGGGCGCACTCGTCGGTTGCGGCGATCGCGCCGCGGAGCTTGCCGACTCACTCGAGCGCGGCCTCGATGATGTTCGCGCGAAGGCCGCAGCGCTCGGCCGGCGCCCGAGAGTGTTCTTCGAGGAGTGGGACAGCCCGCTCATCTCGGGCATCTGCTGGGTCGACGAGCTGGTGGAGATCGCCGGCGGCAGCCCGCTATTCCCGGCGTTGCGGAGAGAAAGCCTGGCGAAGAACCGGATCGTCACGCCGGACGAGGTCGCCGCACGTGACCCGGAGGTCATCATCGCCTCGTGGTGCGGGAAAGCGATGAAGAAACGGACGATCGTCGAACGGCCCGGCTGGGATCGCGTGAGCGCCGTGCGCGCCGATCACATTTACGAGATCAAGTCGACCTACATCCTGCAGCCGGGGCCTGCGGCGTTAACCGACGGCGTGGCGCGCTTGCATGAATGCGTCGCGCGAGCGGTTCGTGATTCGTAGTTCAGGGTTCAGGGTTCAGGGTTCAGGGTTCAGGGTTCAGGGTTCAGGGTTCAGGGTTCAGGGTTCAGGGTTCAGGGTTCAGGGTTCAGGTTCAGAACCCCTTCGCTTGGAGCAACCTTTGAACCTTGAACGCTGAACCTTGAACCCTGAACCTTGAACCCTGAACCACCGACAAGACTACCCCTCAATCACTCACACAAGCGATCCCCGGCAGCGTCGCCTTGAGCGATCGGTCGGCTGTCTCGGGGCGCTTGATGAGGTCGAGAAATTCCATCCGCGTGCGCGCGTCGTGCTGGAAGACGCCGAGCATCGCGCTCGTGACGGCGACGGAATTCTGTTTCTCGACGCCACGCATCGACATGCAGAGGTGCGAGGCCTCCATCACGACGGCGACGCCCGAGCGGCCGGATCTTCTCGCGGAGCGTCTCGGCGATCTGGTTGGTCAGCCGTTCCTGCACCTGCAAGCGGCGCGCGAAGATCTCGACGAGGCGCGGGATCTTGCTCAGCCCGATGACGCGGCCCTGCGGGATGTAGGCGACGTGGCATCGGCCGAAGAACGGCAGCAGGTGATGCTCGCAGAGACTGTAGAAGTCGATGTCCTTGACGATCACCATCTCGTTATAATCGACGGTGAAGAGCGCGTTGTTGAGGACGGCGTCGACGTCGGCGGCGTAACCGCTGGTCAGGAAACGAAGCGACTTCTCCACTCGCTTCGGCGTGTCGAGCAGCCCCTCCCGTGAAGAGTCCTCCCCCAGTTCCGCCAGGAGCTGCCGAATGATGTCCTGCATGGTCGTATTGTATCTCCTGCTGGCGGCGGCCCGGAGCCGCAAGGGGCTGACGCGGGTCTCGGCCTCCTCTCTCAAAGACGCCGTCGGCGCGGAACGGTTGCAGGCTCCGGCCAAGCCGGACCCCGACGTCCTCTATGCGGCTCGAGAGGACCTCGCGAAGGCTCGCGAGGCCGCAGCCATATGGGCCGAACGGCTCCAGAAGAATCCGCGGGACTTCGAAGCGGCGTGGAAGCTGGCCCGCGCGCGGTACTGGCTGGGCGGGCGCGCACCGGACGCCGAACGGAAAAGCCTGCTCGAAGCGGGCATCGCCGCCGGACGCACGGCCGCCGCGCTCGAGTCCAATCGGCCCGAAGGCCATTTCTGGATCGCGGCCAACATGGGCGCGCTGGCCGAGTCGTTCGGTCTGCGCCAGGGCCTCAAGTATCGCGGTGACATCAAGGACGAACTGCTGATCGTTCTGAAGATCGATCCCGCGTTCCAGCACGGTTCGGCCGACCGCGCGCTCGGGCGCTGGTATTTCAAGGTCCCAGGGCTCTTCG
The DNA here is from genome assembly GCA_963776315.1 of uncultured Acidobacteriota bacterium. Lineage (GTDB taxonomy): Bacteria > Acidobacteriota > Vicinamibacteria > Vicinamibacterales > 2-12-FULL-66-21 > DATBJJ01. The sequence continues at coordinate 103,540 of CAVZMJ010000007.1, read as the reverse complement.
GCGGGTCGAACAGGAAGTCGGAAGAACACCTCCGGAAATCTCTGACCTACAACCCCAACAGCAGCTCGTCGCATTTCTTCCTGGCCGAAACCCTGATCGATATGGGCCGCACTGCGGACGCGCGGGCCGAGCTGCAGAGCGTGATGAACGGTCCGCTCGATCCGGAATGGGCCCCCGAAGATCGGGAGTTCAAGGACAAGGCGCGCCGGCTGATGGCCACTCTCAAGTAGGGCCATCCTTGGGTTCAAAGGGTCGTGAACCTCGTGAACCTGAACCTCCTGAGCCTAGACCGTCTCTACGACCGCCGCGATCCCCTGTCCCCCGCCGATGCACGCCGTCGCCAGGCCGCGCCTGAGGCCTCGGCGGCGCAACTCGAGGAGCAGCGTCAGCAGCAGTCGCGTACCGGTCATGCCCGAGGGGTGACCGAGCGCGATCGCGCCGCCGTTGACGTTGACCTTGTCGCGATCGAGGCCGAGTTCCTTCTCGACCGACAGGTACTGAGCGGCAAACGCCTCATTGACCTCGATGAGGTCGAGGTCCTTCAGCGTGAGACCCGCCTTCTCGAGCACCTTGCGCGTGGCCGGGCGCCGGGCCCATCCCCATCAGCGACGGGTCGACGCCGACCGTCGCCCAGTGCGTCAGGCGTCCGATCGGCGTCAGGCCGTGCGTCTTCACGCCGCGCTCGGAGGCGAGCAGGATCGCGGCGGCGCCATCGACTATCCCCGACGCATTCCCAGCCGTGACGCAGCCGTTCTTGCTGAACGCCGCAGGGCAGCTTCGCCAATCCCTCGATCGTCGAGTCCGGCCGCATGTGGTCGTCGGCCGCGAACAGCTCGACGCCCTTGCGGCTCTTGATCTCGACCGGCGACGACCTCCTCGGCGAAGCGCCCCGCCTTCCACGCGGCATCGGCGAGGTGCTGGCTGCGGAGCGCATACCGATCCTGCTCCTCGCGCGAGATGCCGTATTTCGCCGCGCAGTTCTCGGCCGTGCCGGCCATCGTGCAGCCGCAATGACGGATCGAGGAGCGACGTCCAGAGGTAGTCCTCGAGCTGACCCTGTCCGAGCCGCAGGCCGCTGCGCAGCCCGCGGATGACGTGCGGCGCCTGACTCATGTTCTCGGTGCCGCCGGCCAGCACGACGTCCGCCTCGCCGAGCAGGATCATCTGGCCACCGCTGATGGCCGACTGAATGCCGGAGCCGCAGAGCCGGTTGACCGTCAGCGCCGGCACGTCGATCGGCACACCCGCCTTCAGCCCGACATGGCGCGCGCCGTAGACCGCGTCCGAGCTCGTCTGCAGGACGTTGCCAAAGACGACGTGGTCGACCATCTCGGGCGCCACATTCGTTCGCGCCATCGCCGCGCGCGAGGCCAGACCGCCCAGATCGAGCGCCGAGAAGTCCTTGAGCTTGCCGGTGTAGTCGGCCATCGGCGTCCGGGCGCCGCCGAGGATGTAGATCTCCTTATTCATCAGTCCTCACTGTCACGCTGCGTTCATGATCACGGTCATCACCGCGAAGACACGAGAAGACCACGATGCTCACGAAGAAAAGACCTGAAGAGCCTTCGCGCTCTTCGCGAGCTTCGTGGCCATCGTGATGCCACCGTGCTCCGTGCTCCGTCATACCCGCACCGCCGCCGCAATGAAATCCCCCGCTTCCTTCGTGCCGAGCGTCCCACCGACATCCTGCGTGACTTGCCGCTCCCGCACGGCCTTCAGGATTGCCGCGTCGATCGCTGCCGCTTCGTCGTTGAGGCCCAGAGTCTCGAGCATCAGCGCGGCTGACGCGATCGCGCCGATCGGGTTCGCGATGTTCTTGCCCGCGAACTTCGGCGCCGATCCGTGCACCGGCTCGAACATCGACGTCTTGCCCGGGTGCAGGTTGCCCGACGCGGCCATGCCCAGGCCTCCCTGGAACGCCGCGCCGAGGTCGGTGATGATGTCGCCGAAGAGATTGTTGGTGACGATCACCTGGAACTGGCCGGGGTCGAGCACCATGTACATCGCGAGCGCGTCGATGTAGTAGTGCGTCGTGGTGATCCCGGGATACTCGCGCCGCGAGCTGGCGGAAGACGCGCTGCCAGAGCGCGTGGCCGTCGGTCATGGCGTTGCTCTTGTCGGCCATGCACACCTTCGTCAGGCCGCGCGACTGTCGCGAACTCGAAGGCGTGGCGGACGATCCGGTGCACGCCCTTGTAGGTGTTCAGCTCTTCCTGAATCGCGATCTCGTCGTCTGTGCCGGCCTTGAAGCGTCCGCCGATGCCGACGTAGAGCCCTTCGGTGTTCTCCCGAAAGACGACGAAGTTGACGTCGTCGGGCCCGCGGCCCTTGAGGGGACACAGGCGCTCGTCGAGCAGCACGCACGGGCCGGTAGTTGACGAAGAGATCGAGCTCGAAGCGCGTGCCGAGCAGGATGTCGCGCGCGTGGCGATTGTCCGGCACGCGCGGATCCCCGAGCGCGCCGATGAAGATTGCGTCGAACTCGCGCAGCAGGTCGTAGCCGCCCGGCGGCATCGTCACCTTCGACTCGAGGTAGTAATCCGCGCCCCAGGGAAGGTGACTCGAAGTCGAGCCGCCGTCCGAATCGCTCCGACACCGCGGTCAGTACCTTGAGAGCCTCGGCCGTGACGTCCTTGCCGATGCCGTCTCCCGGGATGAGTGCTATTCGCATGGGATGGCTAGATGATAGTCGCTGCTGGCTGCTCGCGGCTGGCGGCTCGCGGCTTCAGCGCTCAGCTTCGGCTGGAGCGACTCAGTGGCGCACGGTCCTGTCGTCGCGACTCGCTCATTGGGACGGCGGGGACGGCGGCTCGGGGTGGTTCGGGTGCTCGAGGTTGGCAGGAGCCGAGCCGCGAGAAGCGAGCCGCGAATCACCATTCGTCCCACAATTCAACCCATCGGATCCAATACTCCGAAGAACAGTGACGAGGGGCGCCATTCGGGGACGAAAAGCCAACAAAACACTGTGAAATGTGTGAAATACGGTTTAGGCATGGAGAGTGCTTGGAAGAGGTTGACCGGTGCTCCCCGCGCCGGCTTTATTCGTCAGCCTCGACCGAGGCTTCCTACGAGGATTCCCGGCCGACTTACTGACTTTGATAGCGTCATTTCAGGAGGATAAGACACCAATGCGAGCACGCACTCTGGCCGCAGTGATGGCCGTCCTGCTGCTGGCCTGGCCGGTTGCGGCCCAGGATCAGCGCGGCACCATCGAGGGCACCGTTAAGGACGCGTCCGGCGCAGTACTTCCGGGCGTCACCATTGAAGCAAAGACCGCCACCGGCGTCGTGCTCAGCGCGACATCCGATGGATCGGGCGCATTCCGGTTCCCGTCGGTGCCTCCGGGACTGTACGAAGTGAGCGCGCACCTGGCGAGCTTCGCGCCGCAGAAGTTCACGGACGTCAATGTCGGCCTCGGGCAGATCAAGCGGCTCGAGTTCGCGCTGTCGCTCGCCGGCGTGCAGGAAACGGTGTCGGTCACGGCGGAATCCCCGCTCATCGACGTCAAGCAGAACGCGCGTCAGACCAACATCCGCGCCGAGCAGATCGATCTGCTGCCGCGCGGCCGCGACTTCACGACGCTCGTGACGCAGGCGCCCGGCGCCAACCAGGAATCGAAGCTCGGTGGCCTCTCGATCGACGGCGCGAGCGCCGGCGAGAACCGCTACATCATCGACGGCATCGAGACGACCAACCTGCAGAACGGCCTCTCCGGCAAGAGCCTGATCGTCGACTTCGTCGACGAGGTGCAGGTCAAGTCGAGCGGCTACACGGCCGAGTACGGCGGCGCGACGGGCGGCGTCATCAACGCGATCACGAAGAGCGGCATCGAACAACTTCCACGGCTCCGGCCTGTTCTTCATCCAGGGCTCGCTCGATGACCGGCGGCTCGACGCCGACGTTGCGGCAGAAGCTGGCCAACTCGCGCGAAGCGGAGTACATCACGTATCCCGAGGACGACAACACGCGGATCGAGCCCGGCTTCTCGCTCGGCGGCCCGATCGTCGACCAATCGCGCCTGGTTCTTCGGCGCCTATCAGCCCGCGCTGACTGACTACGACGCGCGACGTGACCGCCGCCAGCAGCGGCAATCCCGCAGCCAACCCGGCCTCGGTCGACCAGAACGAACAGACGCAGTACATCCTCGCGAACACGACCGGCCAGATCACCAACAACGTCCGCTCGCGTCTCTCGTACAACAGCAGCTGGAGGAAGACGGACGGGCTCCTGCCGGCGCAGACCGGATCCGATCCGGTCGGCACCAACTACACGAAGAACTCGGACGTTCCCGAACTGGACGCTGTCCGGCAACGTCGACTGGGTGGCGACGCCGACCCTGTTCTTCGGGATTCGCGGTGGCTACTACGACAGCGACAGGCACGACGGTAACGTCACCAACGAACCGCGATACATCTTCAGCAGCACGAATATCGGTCTGGCAGGCGTTCCGGTCGACCTGCAGCGTGTATCCGGATTCACGAGCTTTCCGGCCGCAGCATTCAACGGCACCGTGCGCGACCAGCAGACGCGCGCGAACTTCCAGGCCGACGGCACGGTGTACGCCAAGTTCGGCGGCGAGCACCAGTTGAAGTTCGGCGTGCAGATCGACAGGTTGGCAACAACGTGCTGACCGGCGAGGTTCGCAATCGCGTGACGATGAACTGGGACACTGCGCTTCCGAGCGGCGTGCCGGCGACGCGTGGCCAGTTCGGGTACTACTCCGTGCGCAGCAACGGGGTCGATCCGAAGAAGGGCTTCGTCACCGAAGGCGACATCAGCACGACGAACATCGGCCTCTTCTTCCAGGATTCCTGGACGGTCAAGAGCCGCCTGACGATCAATGCGGGCGTCCGCACCGAGCGTGAGCGGTGCCGACCTACACCACCGGCGCGGACATCCCGGAGTTCGGCATCGAGTTCGGGTTCGCGGACAAGTTCGCGCCCCGCATCGGCGCCGCCTACGACCTCAAGGGCGATGGCCGCACGAAGCTGTTCGGCAACTGGGGCGTCTTCTACGACATCTTCAAGCTCGAGCTGCCGCGCGGCTCGTTCGGCGGCGACAAGTGGCTCGAGTACTACTACACGCTCGACACGCCCAACTGGACGACCCTGGTGGACGGCGCGAACTGCCCGCCGGCCTGCCCGGGCACGCTCATTCGCGGACCGATCGACTTCCGTCACCCGTCGTTCGGCTCGGACTGCGATCGAACCTGACCTCAAGCCGATGCGTCAGCAGGAGGCTTCCGCAGGCGTCGAGCACCAGCTCAACAACTACATGGCGGTGAGCGCCCGCTACGTGCACAAGCAGGTCGACCGGGCGATCGAAGACACCGGCTTCCTCCTGCCGGACGGCAGCGAAGGTTACGTGATCGCGAACCCGGGCGAAGGCATCACGTCGCTCGCGTACACGAATCCGTCAGGCGAACCTGCCCAAGGCGGTCCGCGATTACGACGCGATCGAGGCCAGGTTCGAAAAGCGGCTGTCGAACAACTGGTACCTCAACGTCGGCTACACCTGGAGCCGGCTGAACGGCAACTACTCGGGCCTGACGCAGTCGGACGAGAACGGCCGCACCAGCCCGAACGTCGGGCGACTGTTCGACTACCCGGCCATGATGTTCGACCAGCACGGCCAGCCGGTGTTCGGACCGCTGGCAACCGATCGGCCGCAACCAGTTCAAGACGCAGTTCATCTATCAGTTCCCCTTCGGGACGAGCTTCAGCGTCAACCAGTACCTGGCCAGCGGCCTGCCCGTCTCGCGCGAGATTGGCATCTTCCCCGGCAGCAACTACCCGGTCCAGTACCTGGGCCGGAACAGCGACGGCCGGACGGACATGTACTCGCAGACCGACATCTATCTGCAGCACGAGATTCGGCTCGGACAGAACAGACTGCAGTTCAGCTTCAACGTGTTCAACCTGTTCAACCAGGATGCGGCGGTCTCGAAGTTCTCGACCTATCAGAGGACGACGAGCCTGACGATCGACGAAACGGCGTTCTATCAGGGTAAGCTCGATTTCTCGCAGCTCATCACGCAGCAGGCGATCGAGCAGGATCCGCGCTTCCTGATGGACAACGGGTTCCAGGCGCCGATCGCGGCGCGGTTCGGCGTGAGATTCCTGTTCTAGGAGGAAGCTCGACTAGGTTTATCCTTGACCCCGCGGGCTCCGGCCCGCGGGGTTTTTTTGTGCGGAGGACATCGTCATGCGACAGCGTCTGGTAATGGCGATCATCGTTGCCCTGCGTATCTGGAACCGCCGCGGCGCAAACGTCAGTGGAACGGCAGCGCGCAATGCCCTATTTCAAGAAGGCACTGGAATTCATGCGCGCCGAAGCCTGGCCGGAGGCCGCCAAGACCTTTCAGCAGGCCATCGATACCGACCACGAGTACGAGGACGCCTACTACGGTCTCGGTCTTGCGAACATGCGGATGAAGAAGTACGCGGACGCCATCCAGGCGTACGTGAAATGCCGCGACCTGTACCGCGCGCAAGCGGGCAAGCAGTTCACGAACCGCCAGGACGCCCAGCGGTATCGGCAGGATCGACTGGTCGAAATCGACGAACAGATTCGACTGACGCAGACCGGACCTCAGTCCCTGACCACGCAGGATCGCGTCCGTCAGCTTCAGGATCAGAAACGCCAGATTCAGGACTACATCTCGCGCGGCAACAATGTCACCGTCGAGAACTCGGTGCCTGCGTTCGTCTATGCCGATCTCGGCAGCGCCTACTTCCGCACGGAGCAGTGGGCGGATGCGGAGCGCGAGTACAAGGCCGCCGTTGCCGTGGACCCCAAGTCGGGCGCGACCCTCAACAACCTTGCCGTCCTGTACCTGCAGACCGGACGCTTCAAGGAGGCCGATGACGCCGTGAAGGCAGCGGAAAAGGCGGGGTTCAAGGTGCACCCGCAGCTCAAGCAGGACATCAAGGCCAAGCTGGCCGGGCCAAAATGAGGCCGGCGCGGGAAGCCGCCCGGAGGATCAACCCCGAGGTCCCGCTATCCCGGCCGCGACGAGCGCCGTTTCGAGGTCGGTTGCCGTGAACGGCTTGGACAGCACCGGAACGCCGGCCACATCCGAGTCCGCGGGCACCGCCGTCTTCTCGCCGCTGATGAAGAGAAACCGCGGCGCGCCCGCCGCGTCCTTTGCCGCAAGGCGCCGGTAGAGATCGAAGCCCGTCATCCCGCGCACGCCCGTGTCGCAGATGACGATGCCGGGGCGGCGGTCGAGGGCGAGCGCCATGGCCGACTCTCCTGTCTCGGCTTCCGACACCTCGTAGCCGCGCTTCTCCAGCAGACGTACGATCAGCTTGCGGATCGGTGCATCATCGTCCACGACGAGGGCTCGGACGCCTTCACCCAGGGCGCCGGTGGCCTGCGTCGCGCCGTCGGCGTGGGCCGGCAGCGTGAGCCTGAAACGCGCCCCTGACGGCGAGTCGACGAGCGCGAGCACGCCCCCGTGCGAGGACGCGATTCCGAGCGAGATCGAGAGGCCGAGGCCCGTGCCTTCCCCGACTTCCCGCGTCGTGAAGAACGGCTCGAAGATCCGTCCCCGCAGCTCGGGGCTGATGCCCGGGCCGCTGTCCGTGACTTCGACCGTCTGCACGGTGCCGTTGCCCGATGTCTCGACGGTGATCGTGCCGCCTCCGGCCGTCGACGCAATCGCATGTTCGGCGTTGAGCAGGAGATTGAGAATCACCTGCCGGATCTCCTCGCGATTCACGGCAACCGGCAGCGGGCGCGGCGCACACTTCAGCACGAGCGTGATGTTGATCTGCTGGAGGTGATAGTCGCGCAGCTCGGCGGTGGCGCGGACGAGATCGTTGAGGTCGATCGGCGTGCGATCCGAGACGCCCCGGCGCGCAAACGCCAGCAGGTTGCGGACGATCTGGCCGGCGCGCATCGCTTCCTTCCGCACCAGCTCGAGGTCGGTGCGGTTGACGCCCTCCGGCTCGTCGAGCATGAGCTCCGTGCAGCCGATGATCGTCTGGAGCGGGTTGTTGATCTCGTGCGCGACGCCGGCGATGAGCTCGCCAATCGCCGAGAGCCGCTCGCTGTGCACGAGCTGATCGCGCAGCGCGAGGTCTTCGGTCATGTCGCGCTCGACGCCGACGAAATGCGTGATGCGGCCGGCCTGGTCGCGGATCGCCGTGATCGTGCACGCCGCCGGAAACGTCGAGCCGTCCTTGCGCCGGCCCTTGAGGGTACCGCGCCAGATGCTCTTCGCCATCACCTGGGCGGGAATGTCGCGCTGCACGTGATCCATCCCGGGTTCGATCAGATCGACGAAATTCCGCGTCGTGAGCTCGTCGCGCGTGTAGCCGAGCGCACGCAGAAACGCGGTGTTCGCGTGCTCGAACGACCCGTCCGGCCGCGTGATCACAATGAGATCCCCGGTATGCTCGGTCGCCGCGGCCAGCAGCTGCAGCCGCGCGTCGGCACGCTGCAGTTCGGACCCCTGCCCCGCCAGCCGCAGCGTCACAATCCCCAGCCCGACGACGGTCGTCAGACTGGTCAGAAAGAGCCGGATGGAGTCGACCGTGTCGCCTCCGGACTCGAGATTGAGGACGCTGTAGCCGATGAGCGGAATCAGGAGCGCAGGCACGACCAGCAGGCCCACCGACAGGGCCTCGTGCTGATCCTCGCTTTCCGGTGCGCGCGAGAGCGACGGCGGCGCCTCGGCAGCGGCCCACGCGTAGCACAGCCACGGCGCGATCCAGGCGAGATCGTGGAAGCTGCCGACCTGATAGTCGCCCCTGGCAATCGCCTGATTCGTACCGATCCGCAGCACGAACCCGATGCCGACGCCCACGGCGAGTCGCAGGTAGGTCAGGCGCCAGTCCGTGCCGCGCGCGAACCACACCGCCGCCGCCATGCCGGCGAGCAGCAGCAGCCGGTTGTACTGGACGAAGTACAGGAGGCGTGCCTGCGCCGCGGGCACGGCTTCGGGCAGGAGGCTCGGGACCAGGACGAAGTACGAATAGAGGAAGACGGCGAGCAGCCAGTAGGCGCCGATCGTCATCGCTGTCGGCGCGACGAAGCCGGTACGCGCGCCGCGATGCGGTCTCGCCAGCAGCGCGATGAGCGGGCCGATGCCGGCGCAGATGCTGAAGAGGGTGTGCCACTTCAGCCAGGACTGGTCGTAAGTCCAGCCGATGTGGCCGACGATCCACAGCGTCATCGCGACGGCGATGACGTCCCAGAAGAGCCGCTGGGAACCGGCCCACTCGCGGCGTCGCCGAAAGATGACCACCAGCACCAGGGCGGCCGACGCAATCAGGCTCGCGTTGCCGAAAAGCGACAGCGCAAGCGGGCGCCCCTGGAGCGTCCAGCCGACCACGCCGTAGGCCAGGATGAGCGCCAGCCCGAGCGTCAGGTACCCGACGCGTGCTCCCAGGTCAGACTCCCACAGTCATAGTCGGAGGGATAAAGCACTGTAACACGGGGGGCGGGGTTCAGGGTTCAGGGTTCAGGGTTCAAGGTTCAAGGCTTCAAGGTTCAAGGTTCAGGTAGTGCTTGGACCACCAACTCCGAGATCCGGCTTGAACCCTGAACCCTGAACCGTGAACCGTGAGCCGTGAGCCCTGAACCACTGTCTATAGCCCGTCATCCGCCACTTCGGCGTCGATGATGACTGGAATCCGGCGCGCGGCGCTCAGCGCGTCGACGAAAGTGGCGATGGCGTGCCGAACCGGTTCCGACGGCTCGACGAGCTCGATGCCGGATCGGTACACCGTGACGTCGTTGCGTAGCTCGCCGACGTAGCAGTGGACGATCCGGCCCTTGACGACGACCGAGTGCTCGCCGAGCGACAGGCGGAACTCGTGCAGCGAGTCGAGCTGCAGCGGAAACGGCGTTTCGATCTGGGCGCCGTTGTGGCTGATCTCGACGATGGTCATGGGCTGGAACACCATGACCGCACCCTCGAGCTGTCCCGTCGGGGCGACCCGTTCCTTCTCGCGCTTGTCGGTTTCGTCAATCATTGCAGTTGGTCGGGATTCGGCGTTCGGGGCTCGGGAGCTCAAGGCTGTGGGTTCGGGGCTTGTCATCAGGTTGTTCGTAATCTTTGTGATCCACATCTCGCGTTGTCCGTGATCCGCCTGATCCGCGTCCCGTGTTATCCATGATCCGCGTGATCCGCGTCTCGTGCCTCCGTGATCCGCGTCCGGAGCTGTCCGTGGTTCTTATCATCCGCGACTCACCTGGCCCTAACGTGTTCCAGATAGTCGCCCGACGTGATGCGCGGCGCCCGTCCGAGCGGCGCATTGTAGAAGTAGACGCTCGCCTTCGCGACGGCGCCGTCCGGCAGCCGCACGTCGGTTTCCTGACGGAGGTACAGGCTGCGATCGGGATCGTCCACGCGATAACCCTCGATCTCGTCGAGCGCCGCGAGCACGGTGTCGCGATCCGCCACGGCGTAGACTTCGCCCCACACGAGCCCATCGGGCGCGGGCACCGCGGCGGGATACAGCCCCACGTCGAAGAGCGCCGCGTGAATCGCTCCACGTCCGACGTAGGTCAGCTTGTCGTCGATGCCGGCGCGCCGCCGGCGGTCGAAGCCGGCCATCAGGGTGCCGTAGAAGAAAACCAGGTCAGCCACGGGAACGCGCGGGAGAAGAGTACACGGAGGATGGGAAAGGGCGCAAGGCTCGGGGCTCGGGGTTCGGGTTCGAAGTAAGCGTGAAGCAGCAGCCGTAAAAGAAACCGGCCGGCTGAATGTCAGCCGGCCGGTTTCGAGGCCCGAGCCCGGATCCCGAATACCGAGCTAGTGCACCACCTGCGCCTTCGGCGCCATCAACTCGAAGATCTCGGCGGGAACCGCAAACGACAGCCTGACCGTCTTGCCGTCGCCGGTGAGCTGCAGGGAATTGATGAGGGAGGTGAGCTTCGGGTCGTTCTGACCCTGCAGCCGGGCGAGGGAAATCACGCCGTTGAGGACGCCGCGGAGGTTCTCGGCAGCCTGGTCATCGTTGGCTTCCGCGCGCAGCTGTGCCGAGATGCCGCCGTTGACGTGGCCGGCAATCGCGAGCCACTTGACGGGCGGAATCTTCTGCGCGATCTCGTCGGGGAGCTTCGCCTGGCTGGCGATGAGGTCGAAGCGGCCGACGGCCCAGGCATTGTTCGTCTGCTCGATGTCGGTCACGAGCTCCATCATCTCGTTGTTGCTGGTGATGCTGTGGGCGCTCAGCTGCGCGTCGATGGCTCGCTGGACGCTGTTGAGGTCGCCGATGGCCACGAGACCAGGTTCGAGGAACGCGAGGACGCCGGTGTTGCTGGCCGTCTGCGGTCGTGGGTTCGCCCGAGACTGGAACGTCAAGATTCGACGCGGTGTGCACGAGGGTCAGCAGCCGCTTGCCCTTGTACTCCTGCACCTGGGCGCCGTGCTCGCGCGCCAGGCCTTCGAGCTTCACGATATCGAAGCGGCCGCGGGCCACGACGACGCCTCTCGGGTGTATGTTCCCGTTACTCGGGAGCGCGCTGGCCGCTGCCACGACGTAATCGATGTCGTTTTCGATGTCGATGCCCGTCTTCTCGTAGAACTCGCGCTGGCCCTCCTCGCCCATCGGCATCGGGACCGCCTGCTTGAACCGCTGTCTGAGCTCGGAGTTCATGATGCTCTTGACGTCGGCGTAGGCGACGACCGAGGCATCGGCCGGCACGTAGGAAAGCTCGGTCGGCCCCGTCGAGGCCACGAGGGCCGGGAACCCGCCACCGTAATACGCAACAAGACCCGTGCAAAGGCCCCCGGCCAGCACGGCGGCAGAACCAGTCATGAAATAGCGGGTTTTCTTCGTCATCGTGAGCCCTCTGTGGATTATAACGGGTCAGCGGGTAAAAAGTTCCGCAAAGGACGACGTTTGCGGCAGTTAGGTGGGACGGGGAACGTCGGCTCTGGGCTTCAGGCTCTAGGCTCTGGGCAAAACCTTCGAGAGCTTGCTCGGAGCTCTTGCTAGAGCCTAGAGCCGAAAGCCTAGAGCCTATTGCTCCAGCACATACTCCTTGCGCCCGACGATCCGGGCCCCCCAGCCCAGGAATATGGCCCAGATGACCGCCAGCCAGAACAGGCTCGTCCCGAGCCCCGGGGTCTCCCGGAAGAGCCCCTGGATCATGCTGACCACGCCGTCGCTCGGCATGGCGTGCGGCACGATGGCCTGGAGGTAGAACATCACCGTGAACTGCTTGAGATATCCGGGAAACGCCAGGGCCGCCTGTTCCCAGCCGAACACGAAGATGAGCCCGATGAGCAGGGGTCGCTTGAACTTGGCCCCGACGAACGCGAATACGGCCCCATAGACCGCCAGGCCGAGCCCGAGCAGCAGCAGGTCCTTCAAGAGGTCCGGGAACGCGGCGCCCAGGCTGCCCTTGAGCGGCACGATCAGGAGGTAGACCAGCACGACCGACGGCAGCACCACGAAGACGGTGCAGCCCAGATACGCGAGGTATTTCCCGACGAGCACCGCCCCGCGGGGGATCGGCCGCGTGAACAGATATGTAATCGTCTTGTCCTCGATCTCGTCGGCCATGAGCGAGGTCCCGTAGAACACCCCGAGCACGGGAACGATAAAGCGAAGGTACATGCCCCAGATGATCAACCCGAACATGGCCGGGCCGTTCATGCGGATGGCCCCGCTGCCACTGCCTCTCGGCTCGTCGAAAAACGGCGCCCCCAGGCCCACCAGCAACCGCAGGATGAGTGCGATGAGGACCGGCGCGCCGACGACCAGCGCCATGAAGATCGTCCGACGCGACCACAGCATCTCGCCGATCGAGAGGTCGAAGATGCGCAGGCTCGAGGCGACAAAGCCCGGCGGCCGGGCGGTCGGAGCAGCCGGCGTTAGAGCCACAGGCGCCGTTGGTGACGTTTCGTTCGTCATTTGACCAGGCACGCTCACTGTCACTTGACCAGGTACTGGAACACGGCCTGCAGATTGTCGTCCGGCGACGTGACCTCGTCTATTGCGCCGAACTCTCCGCTCGCCGCCATGTCCGTCAACCGCGTGTAGAACCGGTCCGGCTTCCCTGTCTCGATCACCACGGCATCCTGCTCGAACCGCAGGCTCCTCACATCGTCGTGCACAAGGAACTCGCGGGCGAGGCGGCGCGGATCCGCGGCGCGGACGTAGACGGTGTGCGGATGCTCGTCGATGAGGTCGCGGATATGGTGGACGTCGCCTTCGGCGAGGATCCGGCCGTTGTTGATGAGCAGGATGTTCGCCGTCATCGACTCGATCTCGTGCAGGATGTGGCTCGACACGATGATCGACTTGCCGGCGCGTGCCCAGTCCCGGATCAGGCGGATTGTGCGCCGGCGCGCGAGCGGGTCCATGCCCGAGAGCGGCTCGTCGAGGATGAGAAGCGCTGGATCGTGGACGACGGCCTGCGCGAGCTTGACGCGCTGGCGCATGCCCTTGCTATACGCGCCAATCTTCTTGTCCGCCGCATCCATCAGATCGACGATCGTGAGCGCGCGGCGCGCGGCCTCATCGGCGGCCTTCTCGTCGAGTCCGTTGAGCCGCACGAGCGCCGTGACCCACTCGAGACCCGTCATCCGTTCGTAGAAGGCGTCCTGTTCCGGGCAGAAGCCAATCTGGAAATAGAGCTTCGGATTCCCCCAGATCGGCTCTCCGAGCACCGTCACCGTGCCCTTGCTCGGCTTGAGCTGGCCGGTGATGAGCTTCATGAAGGTCGACTTGCCGGCCCCGTTCGGGCCGAGCAGGCCCGTGACGCCGGGCGGGACCTTCACGCTGACATCGTTGAGGCCGATGACCTGGCCGTACCACTTCGACACGTGCTCGGCCGTCACGATTGGCACGCCGGGCGCGCTCACGTCACCACCTCGACGCCGCGCACCCGCCGCTCGAGAATCGAAATCGACACGACGATGAGTCCGACGATGACGATGAGCGACACCTGCCACGGCGTCATGTAGCGGGGGGTGACGCGAAAGACGACGTCGACGACCTGGGCCAGGCTGGTCACAGGCGAGATCCATGAAAACGCGGAGCTGCCGGTAATCGCGTACAGCACCTGATAGACGGCCGCGGTAAAGAAGATGATCCCGGCATACAGGATGGCGACGTACCGGCTGCTCTTCGAGAGCGACGACAGCGCCAGCATCGTGAACGTCGACAGGAGCACCTGGAGGAGCGACGCCACGGTGATCGCCGGGAACAGAAACAGGTTCTTCCGCAGGAACTGGAAGTTTCCGGCGAAGAGTACCTGCACGAGCAGCAGGAAGATGGCCGGGACCAGCGTAATCAGCACGAGAAAGAAGAACAGGACGGCGGCCTTCCCGGCGATGTACTCGGAGCGCAGCAGCGGCTTCGACAGATAGATCTGCAGCGCGTTGGCGCGCCGGTCGTTGGCGATCAGGCCGGCGCCGACGTAGATCGTCATGAAGAAGACGAACCCATCCTGTCCGGCCAGGAACTCGCGAAAGGTCTCGGCCGTCGCCGCGAGCATCGCCATCTGGGGGAAATTGGTCGAGAAGTAAATCTGCCCGGCGCGAATGAGGAAGGGCACCCAGGACATCATCAGCAGGCCCAGGAACAGCCGCTTGCGGATCATGGTCATGATCCCGGCCTTGGCGATCACCAGCCACGCGCGGCCCGGCGGAGCCTTCGGGCCTTCGAAGTGGCGGTAACTTTGGTCGTGGATCGGCATGCGGCGCTATTCCTCCCCGACCGCTTTCGCGAATACGTCCTCGAGCGTCGGGACGCTCGGCCGCAGGTGCCGCACCTGCACGCCCTCTTTCGCCGCGAGCGAGAAGAGGACCTCCTGATCGCGGCGATCCGAACCTACGACGCCGGTGGGCACGAACACGCGCATCACGTCTTCATCGGTCGAGTGACACTCCATTCCGGCCTTCTGCAGAACCTCGATGAAGCCGGGCAGGTTGCCGGCGGCGACTTTCACGCGCAGCTCGAACACGCGTCCGGCCGGGCCCTTCAGCTCGTCGATCGGGCCCTGCGCGGCGACCTGCCCCTTGTCCATCACCACCACGTGGTCGCAGGTGAACTCGACGTCGGGCAGCAGGTGCGACGAGAGAATCAGGCTGACGTTCTTGTTGTGACCGAGGTCGCGAATGAGCTCGAGCATCTCGTCGCGGCCCTTCGGGTCCATGCCGTTGGTCGGCTCGTCGAGGAAGAGCAGATCCGGATCGTGGACGATCGCCTGCGCCAGCTTGATGCGCTGCTTCATCCCGGTCGAATAGGTCTCGAGGTTGCGGTAGCGCGCCTCGCCGAGGCCGACGTAATAGAGGACCTCGTGCGCGCGCTGCATCGCGTCGACGGCCGGCAGTCCGGCGAGCTGGCCGCAATACGCGACAAACGAGACCGCGTTCATGCCGGGAATGTGGCCGTCGGTCTCCGGCATGTAGCCGAGGCGCGCGCGAATCTCCATCGGCCGTTCGGCCACGTCGAGCCCGAGCACGCGCATGCGGCCCTGGTTTGGCTTGACGAAGCCAAGCAGCGACTTGAGCATCGTGCTCTTGCCGGCGCCGTTCGGTCCGAGCAGCCCGACCGCGCCGCGCTCGAAGCGCGCGCTGACGTTCTTGAGGGCCTGGTTCTTGCCGTAAATGACCGTTACGCCCTCGAGCTGGACGGCTGGCTCGGTCGCCGCACCCGGCTGGCTCTGGGGCGTCGGCTTCACGTCCTTCACGTCTGGCCCGGGGGTCTGAAGGTTCGAATCCAAGTGGTTAGCTTATACGCGAAACGGGCTCAGCGGGTTTCGGTAGTGCCCTTGAGACCGAGCGCCTCGGCCTCGACCCGCATGAAGGCGATCACATTCGTGATGTGCTCGTCGAGCGGCAGCCCGATCTCCTCCGCGCCCTTCCGGAGATCGTCGCGGTTGACCGCCCGGGCGAACGCCTTGTCCTTCATCCGCTTGATCACGGAACTGGCCTCGAGATCGAGGATGCTCTTCGACGGCCGGACGAGGGCGGCCGCGGTGACGATGCCCGACATCTCGTCGCAGGCGAAGAGCGTGTGCTCGAGCCGCGACTCGCGCGGCACGCCCGAGTACTCGGCGTGCGAGAGAATCGCACGCGTCACCCACTCCGGGTAGCCCTTCTGCTTCAGGATCTCGACGCCGCGAAACGGATGATTGGCCTGGTCGGGCCACCGCTCGTAGTCGAAGTCGTGCAGGAGCGCGACCACGCCCCACTCGAGTTCGTTTTCCCCCCACAGCCGCGCGTAGCCGCGCACCGCGGCCTCGACGGCGAGCATGTGCTTGCGCAGGCTCTCGCCCTCGGTGTACTCCGTCATCAACGCCCAGGCATCGTCACGAGACAGCATGTCGCCCATTTCCCTTCTCGCCCGATACGGCTTTGCGAATCACGTCCAGAGTTTTTTCGGTCAGCCCGAATGCCGCCAGGTCATCGGGATCGGCGATCGTGACATCGCCGACATCCGATCCGGCGCGAAGACACCCGCCTGTCGGCGCGGCACAGATAGTCGACCAGCACGAAGTGATACCGCACGCGCGAGTCCTCGTCGCGAAAGATCCGATCGAAGACTTCGACGATCGGCCCGACGTCGACCGTCAGCCCGGTCTCCTCGGCGATCTCACGCGCCACGCCGCCTCGAGCGTCTCCCCGACTTCGAGCGTCCCGCCGGGAAGGCTCCACTGCCCCGCCAGCGGCTCGAACAGACGCTTGACGAGGACGACGCCGGTCCCTCCGAACGGTTCGGACCATCCACAGGCGCGCGCCTCGGCTGGCGCCACGAGAATCACAGCGCCGACGCCGACGATGGGGCGTGCGGGATATTCGCGGTCGATGGCATCTGGCTCAGTCTCTTGGGCGCCTTCTTGTAACCATCGATCGGCCTGCATTTATCAATGCGCGTGGGGCCCCACCCCCAAGCGCTTTCGCGCGGCGACTACGCGCCGCGCTCAGGCCGCAGGCGCTGCCGAATGAGCTCAGGTGCAAAGCCCACCGACAGCCCGGGCACGGCCGCAGGAGGGCACGCTCTGTCTCCTGTCGCCTGTCTCCTGTCGCCTGTCTCCTAGCTCCTAGCTCCTATTCATTCCCCATCACCTTCACAACCACGCGCTTACGTCTCTGCCCGTCGAACTCGGCGTAGAAGATCTGCTCCCACGGACCGAGATCGAGCTTGCCGTTCGTAATCGGCACCATCACCTGATGGCCCATGATCGTCCGTTTCAGGTGCGCGTCGGCATTGTCCTCGCCGGTCTGATGATGCTTGTAGGGCAGACCCGCGGGCGCGAGCTTCTCGAGCCATGTCTGGAAGTCGGTGATCAGGCCATCCTCCCAATCGTTCACGTACACGCCGGCCGTGATGTGGCTGGCCGACACCAGCACCATCCCGTCGTCGACGCCGCTCTTCTTGACGATCGCGGAGACGTCGTCGGTGATGCGGATGAATTCCTGGCGCTGCCTCGTCGTGAACCAGAGATAGTCGGTGAAGGTCTTCATGGAGATAACGGCAACGATGGGTCGGCGTTGAAATCCCAGCCGCCAACCACGCCGGCACGGTAGCGGCGCAGCCCTGCGGCGCCGATCATGGCGGCGTTGTCGGTCGAGAGCGCGATTGGCGGCACGAAGACCGGAAGACCAACGCGCGCACCGCGGGCTTCGGCGTCCGCGCGCAGCCGGCTGTTGGCCGACACGCCGCCGGCGATCCCGACGCTCCGGGCGTCGAGCCAGCGCGCCGCCTCGAACGTTCGCTCGAGAAGGGCGTCGACCACGACGCGCTGGAAACTCGCGCAGATGTCCGCGACGTCCTGCTGCGGAAGAGTGGCGCCAGGCGCGAGGCCGGCGGTCCGCTCCTGCACGAGCCGCAGCACGGCCGTCTTCAGTCCGGAGAAGCTGAAGTCGGTCCGTCGCGCCACGCGGCCGGCAGCAGATCGAGTCCGGTCGCGCGCGGCGCGTTGCGATCGGCGTGCGTCAGCCGCGTCACCGGAAAGTTGAAGCGATCCTCTCGACCCTCGCGCGCGAGTCGATCGATCACCGGCCCGCCCGGATAGCCGAGGCCGAGCAGCTTCGCCACCTTGTCATACGCCTCACCAGCCGCGTCGTCTCGCGTGCGCCCGACGAGCCGGTAGACGCCGGGCTCGGGCACCAGATAGAGGCTCGTGTGACCGCCGGATACCACGAGCACGGCCGCCGGCAGCGGCAGCTCGCCGTGCGCGAGGGTGAGCGACTCGATGTGGCCCGCGAGGTGATGCACGGGAATGACCGGAATGCCCCGCGCCCACGCGAACGTCTTCGCGAACGTGACGCCGACGAGGAGGGACCCGACGAGCCCCGGTCCCTGGGTCACGGCGACGGCATCGACGTCGCTCGTCTGCGCGCCGGCCTGCGCCAGAGCCGCCTCGACGACGCCGCAGATGTCGCGGACGTGCTGACGGGACGCGAGCTCGGGAACGACGCCGCCCCACTCACGATGGATCTCGGTCTGCGACGCGACGATCGACGATCGGATGAGCCACGGCCGCGCGGCATCGCCCGTTTCGGCGACGAGCGCCGCCGCGGTTTCGTCGCACGAGGTCTCGATGGCGAGCAGGTTCACTTCGACGGGCTGATGGTGTCGAAGGCCCCTTTCAGGGTCTCGCTGTAGGGCGGCCCGAAGATGCCCTTCTCGGTGATGATGCCGGTGATGTAGCGGTGCGGCGTCACGTCGAACGCAGGATTGCGGATGTGTGCGCCCTCCGGTGTCAGGCGCGACGATCCGAGATGCGTCACCTCGCGGCGATCGCGCTCCTCGATCGGAATCTTGTCGCCGTCGGGCGTCGCCAGATCGACCGTCGAGAGCGGCGCCGCGACGTAGAACGGCACCTTGTGCTCGTGCGCGAGGACCGCGACGGTGTAGGTGCCGATCTTGTTCGCCGTGTCGCCGTTGGCGGCGATGCGATCGGCGCCGACGACCACGAGGTCGATCTCGCCGGCGCGCATGAGCGGTCCCGCCATGCTCTCGGTGATGACCGTCGTGTGGATGCCCTCGCGCACGAGCTCCCACGCGGTCAGGCGCGCGCCCTGGAGAAACGGACGCGTCTCGTCCGCGAAGACGGCGACTCTCTTGCCCTTCTCCACCGCCGCCCGGATGACGCCGAGCGCCGAGCCGTAGCCGGCGGTGGCAAGCGCACCCGCGTTGCAATGGGTCAGCACGCGCGCGCCGTCAGGCACGACATCGGCGCCAAAGCCGCCCATCGTGCGGCAGCTCGCGACGTCCTCATCATGAATCAGACGGGATTCGTGCTCGAGGCGGCTGGCGATCTCTTCGGTCGACTGGCCAGCCTGCGCGGCCTCGGCGAAGACGCGTTTCATGCGATCGATCGCCCAGAACAGGTTCACGGCCGTCGGCCGCGTCGCGGCCATCATGTCGCACGTCTTCTGGAACTCGACGGCGAACTGCTTGGTGCCCTTGGCCGTGCTGCGCTGCATCCCGAGGGCGATGCCCATCGCCGCCGAGACGCCGATGGCCGGCGCGCCGCGGATGATCATCGTGCGGATGGCGCGCGCGACCTCCTGCGCCGTCCGGCAGCGCACGTAGATTTCCTGACCAGGCAACTTGCGCTGATCGACCATGACGATCGTGTCGCCTTGCCAGTCGATGGTGGGGAGCATGTATGATCGCGTTCAGGGTTCAGGGTTCAGGGTTCAGGGTTCTTTCCAGCTTCCAGCTTCCGACTTCAGCCTTCTTCCAACTCCAACTTCCGACTTCGAACTTCAGCCTTCCTCACTTCAACCTTCAAACGTCAGACTTCAAACGTTCAGCATAGTTATTCTAGCAGCCTGGCATCGAAGGGCATGGGCAGCAGGTCCGATAGCCGCAGCGTCGCCGTGGTCCGTTCCAGGTTGGCGAGAATCACGTCGATGTCGCCGCAATACTCCCACAGAAGCTGGCGGCACGGCCCGCAGGGCGGTGTCGGGCTCTCGGTGTCGGCCACGACGACGATACGGGTGAAAACGGCGTGTCCATCGGAGAGCGCCTTGACGAGCGCGACGCGTTCGGCGCACAGGGTCAGGCCGTAGGTCGCGTTCTCGATGTTGCAGCCGGTCACCACATCGCCGTCGCTCGTCTCGAGCGCGGCGCCGACTTTGAACCCCGAGTAACGGGCGTGCGCCCGCGAGCGTGCGAGCGTGGCGGCGGCGACGAGCGCCTCGGAGAGGTCGGCCTCGGTGGCTATCGTGATCTCGAGCGGCACGGACCGCCACGCCGAATCGTCTCGGCGATCCCGGCCGGATCGGCGCTCGTCGCGCCTCATGGGGCGCGGAGTTCGCACCTCGAGATCCTCGGCGCCAGCCCGGCGCGGGCCGGCGCCCGGCCGCTCGACCCTGCGGTCGGTCGGCCCTCGCCGTTCGACAGCGGGCCAGATCGGCTTGGGCTTGTCAGAGTCGCTCAACGATGCCCTCCAGCAGCGCGCAGAACTCGCCGCGGACGCGACGGGCGACCTCCATCACCTCGTCGTGGACGAGCGGCTGCGGGAGGACGCCGGCCGCCATGTTGGTGATGCACGAGATCCCGAGCACATCGACGCCCATGTGCCGGGCGACGATCGCTTCGGGCGCGGTCGACATCCCGACGGCGTCGGCGCCGATCGTCCGCAGAAATCGGATTTCGGCCGGCGTTTCGTAGCTCGGTCCGTGTAACGCGGCATAGACGCCGTGGGCGAGCGCCAGCCCGCGCGCCCGCGCCGCATCTCCCGCGAGCTGCCGCAGGCGCGTCGAGTAGACCTCCGACATGTCCGGAAAACGCGGCCCGAAGCGCTCGTCGTTGGCGCCGACGAGCGGGTTGCTGCCCATCAGGTTGATGTGATCATCCATCAGCATCAGCGTGCCGGGCTTGAAGGTCAGGTTGACGCCACCTGCCGCGTTGGTCAGGATGAGCGTCTTCACGCCGAGCGCGCCGATGACGCGCGTCGCGAACGTCACCGTACGCAGGTCGTGCCCCTCGTAGAAGTGCGCGCGCCCGGAGAGCGCTGCGACGCGCTTGCCAGCGAGCGTCCCCACGACGAGCTTCCCCGCGTGCCCGATCACCGCTGACGCCGGCCAGTGCGGGATGTCGTCGTAGGGACACGAGGTCGATTCCCCGAGCGCCGCCGTAAACTCCCCCAAGCCCGAACCCAGCACGATCGCCACGTCAGGGGGCGGTCCAATCCGCTCCCTGACCCACCCCGCCGCCTCCTGAACGCTGTCGAAATATGTCATCGGGGACACTCAACCGGGACAGTCACTCTTGACTGTCCCCGGGGCCGGTTTGTTGGAACAGGCAACTCAGGTCGGCGACGATCTTTCATGAACTCACCACAGGTACTCACCCTGGCAACCCTCGAAACGGCCTGCCTATGGCAGAAACTGCACAAGGCGTGGTCAAACCTCCGGGGACACTCAAGGTTGAATGTCCCCCGTGACTGTCCCGGTTGAGTGTCCCGATTGAGTGTCCCCGGTCACAGCAGGAACCCGGCGATGGTGGCGGTGACGAAATTGGCCAGAGTGCCGGCGAGCATCGCACGCAGGCCGAGGCGGGCCAGGTCGTGGCGGCGGTTGGGGGCCAGGGCGCCGATGCCGCCGATCTGGATGCCGATCGAGCTGAAATTGGCGAAGCCGCACAGCGCGAACGTGGCAATCGTGAACGACCGCGGGTCGAGCGACGCCTTGAGCGGGCCGAGCTGCGAGTAGGCGACGAACTCGTTGAGCGCCATGCGCGTGCCGAGCAGGTTGCCGATCGTCGGCGCGTCCCGCCACGGCACCCCCATGGCCCACGCAATCGGCGCGAACACCCACCCGAAAATCTGCTGCAGGCTGAGGCCCGCCAGGCCGAGCATCGCGTTCACCAGGGCGACCAGCGCAAGAAACGAAATCAACATGGCGCCGACGTTCAGCGCCAGCGACAAGCCCTCGCTGGTGCCCCGCCCGGCCGCGTCAATCACGTTGACGTCGGTCCGCTCGACGTTGAGCTTCACCGTCCCCATCGTGTCGGGCTGCTCGGTCTCGGGCACGAAGATCTTCGCCATCATCAGGGTGCCTGGCGCGGTCATGATGACGGCCGTCAGGAGGTGCTTCGCCTCGATCCCGAAGAGGATGTACGCTGCCATGATGCCGCCCGAGATGTGCGCCATCCCCGACGTCATGACCGTCATCAGCTCGGACTCGGTCATCCGCGGCAGAAACGGCCGGATCGTCAGCGGCGCCTCGGTCTGGCCCATGAAGATGCTCGCGGCCACGTTCAGCGATTCCGCGCCCGAGGCTTTCATGACCCGGCGCATCATCACGGCGAACAGGCGCACGATGACCTGCATGACGCCAAAGTAATACAGGATGGCGAAAAGCGCCGCGATGAAGATAATCGTCGGCAGCACCTGGAAGGCGAAGACGACGCCGTAGCGCGCGCCCTCAGCCCCGAGCACCGTCGTCATCACGCGCGGCCACACCTCCTTGTTCCCCATCGCCCCAAACACGAAGTCCGACCCGACGAACGCGAAATCGAGCAGGCGATTGATGGCGGCCCCCAGCCGCTGGAAGACCGCCTGCCCGAGCGCGGTCTTGAGCACCAGCAGCGCAAACACCACCTGCAGCGTCAACCCCCACGCGACCGTCCGCCGGTCGATGGCTCGGCGGTTCGTCGACATCGCATACGCCACCGACATGATGACGATGAGGCCGACGAGCGGCTGCAGTTTGGGCACACCTCCATACTGAGCGACGAGCGCGCAGACCGTTGCGCCGGCCGCGGCGGCCCCGAGCACCATGACGTCTCTGGAGTCATAGGGCGCGCGCTGCAAGGGCGGACGGGCGGCCGGACTGTGTGGATCGGACATGAATCCTCGCTGACGAATGACAGACCCGTCGAACTAGTCTTTTCCGAGGGGCTTCGCCCCTCGGACTCCCCTACACGCTCTCTCGCGCGCCGCTTCGCCGGCGCGCTCCCCTCGCGTGGCTCGCTCGCCAAGCTCGCTCGCGACTTGGAACGAGCGTCACGTTTATGAGATAGCTTCTACTATCTCGAGTCACACAAATCGTTCACGATGTGCGCGAACTCACGAGGAGCGGAGCAGGATGGACATCGTGACCAGCCGTCGTGCTCGTGACTTTCACACCCGATCGGCGACAATCGGCCGCACGACCGGCGGCGCGTCGGAGATCTGCACGGCCTGCCGCAGGAGGGCCAGCGCCGTCTCCAGCCCGCGGCCGCTCCGGTGCCGAACCTCCATGACCCGGTCGCCGGCCCGCACCTCCGTCCCTGGCGGGGCGATCACGGTAATCCCCACGCCATGGTCGATCACATCGTCGAGGCGTCCCCGCCCCGCGCCGAGCGCGACAGCGGCGCGGCCGACCTGTTCGGCCTCGAGCGCGCCGACAAAGCCGCTCCCCGCCGCGGCGACGATCTCGTGGTCCGGCGCCGACGGCAGCCGCGAGTAGTCGTCCACGACGCGCGGATCGCCACCCTGATGCTCGATGATCTGGCGGAACTTCTCCACGCCCGCGCCCGAGGCGATCGCTGCGCGCACGCGTGCCTCAGCGCCGGCCTCGTCGCCGGCCACGCCCGCCACGACGAGCATCCGCACCGCGAGCAGGACCGACAACTGCTCCAGATCGGCGGGACCGGATCCCTTGAGCGTCTCGATCGACTCGATCACTTCATTGGCGTTCCCTACCTCGCGGCCAAGGGGGGCGTCCATGCGCGTAATCAGCGCTTCAGTGCGAACCCCGTTGGCAAGGCCGATGGCGACGAGCGCCTCGGCGAGCGCTCGCGACGACTCGGGCGTCTTCATGAAGGCACCGCTGCCTGTCTTGACGTCGAGCACCAGGGCCCCGATGCCCTCGGCGATCTTCTTGCTCATGATCGAGGCGCAGATGAGCGGGATGCTCTCGACCGTGGCAGTGACGTCGCGGAGCGCGTAGAGCTTCCGATCGGCCGGCGCGATCTCGGAGGTCTGACCGATCAGGGCGCATCCGATCGCGCCGACCGCCGCTTTCAACTCGTCGAGCGACAACCCGGTGCGAAAGCCGGGAATGGCCTCGAGCTTGTCGAGCGTCCCGCCGGTGTGACCGAGACCGCGGCCCGACATCATCGGCACGTGCGCGCCGCACGCGGCGGCAAGCGGCGCGAGCACGAGCGACGTCTTGTCCCCCACCCCGCCGGTGCTGTGCTTGTCGACCGGCGTCCCCGGCAGGCCGGCGAGCCCCGGATAGGTGACGCGCACACCAGACCGCACCATCGCATCCGTGAGGGCGGCGGTTTCCTCCGGCGTCATGCCGCGCAGCAGGATAGCCATGAGGAGCGCGGAGGTCTGGTAATCGGGGAGTGTGCCGTCGGTGACGCCCGAAACGAACGAGTCGATCGCGGCTCGGTCGAGCACACCGCCATCCCGTTTGTGCCGAATCAGGTCGATCGCGCGCATGGCAAGCGTGTCAGGAGGTTCAAAGCGGAGTCTACTATAGTGGAATTTGCTAGAATTCCGGCCAGGGCGCTTGGGGAAATGCTGAATGTCGAATGCTGAGTGCTGAATTGAATGCTGAATGGAATGATGAATGACGCCATTGGCTCCCGGACTCGACTGATTCATTGATGTCCGAGGCACCTGCCACGCCACCGCTCGCGCCCGACGCTGCCAATCGACTGGCCGAATTCTCGCGTGTCTGCAAAGCCGCGGCGCGCGCGGTATCGCTCTACCCTGGCGGACACCCCGCAATCGGCGTGTCGCTGTCCCGGCTCGAGCAGGCCACCGCCAAGCTGACCGACGCAGGCCCCTACAAGGTCCAAGTGCTGTCGGACGGACTCCTGATCGAGGGGGCGCGGATGGCCAAGCCGGATCCGGCCGTCGCGGAGCTGGCCGCGCTGCTGCACCGCCATCTCATCGGCCGCCTGACGGTCAACACCGGCGCCAATGCCGAATCGTGGCGCACGCTGCTCCTGCTCCTGGCGCGAAGCCCTGAAGAAGTGCGCGCCGACGGCGGCATGGCCAGACTCTGGGCCACGGCCGGCGGACCGAGCCTCGAGATCACCGAGATCGACTACGCCGAGGTCCTGCGCGAAAAGCAGGGGCTCGCCGCGACGATCGACTCGATTATCGAAGCCGCGATGTCGGGGCCGACGCTGACCGTCGACGACGCGGCGATGCGGGCGGTGATCGGCATCATCGAGGATCCGGCCAAGCTCGAGCAGATGATGCAGGCGCTCGAGCAGACGGCGTCGAGAAGTCCGCAGGGCGTCGAGCTCCAGACCGCGGCGCTCCTCAACATCGTCCGCGGACTGGTGGATTACGTCGGGCGAACTGCCCCGCAGCAGTTGAACACGATCTTCGAGCAGTTCGGCCGGGGCGCCCGGCATCTCTCGGTCGAGGCGATGATCGCGCTCCTCGCGGAGCGGAAGCGGCCCGAGGCGATGGCGGGCAGCGTCAACGTGGTCAGCGCCCTCATCGAGAGCATGAGCGACGCGTCGGTGGCCGGGTTCGTGGCCGACTCGGTCGTCGCCGAACGCGGCGCCTCCGAACGACTCGCGCACGCCTTCCGGTCGCTCGTCCCCGAGTTCGATCGTCAGCGCCAGCTCCTCGCGCTCGCGCGCGAGGAAGTCTCGACCTCCGACATGGCGCGCGAGCAGAATCCCGAGGAATTCACCGGGCTGTGGAACGGCGTCGAGCAGATGCTGACGTCGTATACCGACGCACGTTACGTCTCGGAAGACTACGCGCGCGAGCTCTCGCACGCCCGCACGCTGCCGGTGGACGTCGAGCGCGTCAGCGACGACCCTCCGGAACGGATCGCGGCGTGGCTGTCGACGGTCAGCGACGCGGCGCTGCGCAGCCTCGATCAGGATCTGCTGACGGACCTGCTGCACATCGAGACCGACCCGTCGCGCTGGCGCGACGTCGCAGACACGGTCGTCACGCACGCGGACGATCTGGTGCGCGTCGGTCACTTCGATCAGGCGTGGACCCTCATCGAGACCGTCATCGCGCAGGGCCATCCCAGCCCGTTCCGGCGATCGCACGCGGCCGCCGCTCTCGATCGCTTCGCGGCCGGATCGCTCATGAAGCACGTGGCGTCGCACCTGCGCTCGGCGGACGAGGCAACCTACGAGCGGTTCAAGGGCATCTGCCACGCGATCGGCCCCTCGATCATCGCGCCGCTGGCGGAGGTGCTCGCCGCGGAACAGGACGCGCGAGCCAGGAAGCGCCTGCGCGATCTCCTGGTCGGCTTCGGTCCGCGCGGCGCCGAGGCCGTGCGGCCGCTGCTCAACGCGCAGAGCTGGGAGGTCCGCCGCACTGCGGCCTTCTTGCTGCGCGAGTTCGGCGGCGTCGAGAGCCTCAAGGAACTGGTGCCGCTCCTCTCCGACTCCGAGCCGCTCGTGCAGCGCGAAGCGGTGCAGGGGCTCATGCTGAACGGCACGAAGGAAGCGGCCGTCATCCTGCTGAGCGCGCTGACCGCGGCCCAGGGGCAGACGCGCGTGACGCTGCTCGGCGAAGTGCTGAAGATGCGGGACCAGCGGGCCGCGCCGCTGTACAGCTACCTCGTCCGACAAATGGATCGTGGACGGTTCCCGCAGCTCTACCTGACGGCCATCGAGGCGCTGGGATCGTTCGGCGGCGCGGAGGCCATCGAGGCGCTGACGGTCGCGCTGCACACCGGACACTGGTGGACGATTCTCGCCAACCGGAAATACGGCGGCGCCGCGGCCCACGCGCTGCGCCGAATCGGCACCGCCGGTGCGATGGACGCCCTGCGCGAGGCGTCCGCGAACGGCGCGCCCGGCGCTCGCGGCGCCGCCCGCGCCGAGCTGGCAGGAGCGGGGTAAACACCATGTCCACCGATCCCGGCGCGCGCCTGGCACTCTACGACGAACTGTTGCGGCGGTTCGCTTCCGGCACCCGCGCGGCGCAGCTCTATTCCGCCGACCATCCGCTCCTCGGCCGGAACGTCGACGGCCTGCTCACCGCCCTCAAGGCGCTCCAGCAGCAGCAACCGACGATCACGGTCGGCATCGTCGACAACGAATTCGTCGTCGCCGACACGCCGCTGCCAAAGGCCAGCAGCGGCATGAAGGATCTGATCGATCGCCTGCTCGCGAACAAGGTCGAGCGAATCTCGTTCGAGCGGGGAGTCACGTCAGAAGAAGTCGTCGGCCTGATGCTCGGCGTGGCCAAGCTGTCGCCCAAGGGCGGCGGGCCCGAGCCCTCCTGGCACTTCCCGCACGTCCGCCTCGGACGAATCACCTCGGAAGAGCCCGGGCGCGACGGCATCGCGAGCGACATGGCGGCGATCCGGCAGCTCTACTCGAACGCGGTCTCCGCGGCGGAGACCCTGTGGGAGAGCGCCGCGGCCGAAGGCAAGCCGGATGTCCCGGCGGCGCTGCACGCCGTGGAGGGCCTCGCCGACGCGGTGACGCAGAACCGGACGGCGCTCGTCGCGCTCACGGCGATGCGCAACTACGACAACTACACGTTCACCCACATGGTGAACGTGTCGATCCTCACCATGGGCCAGGCGCGCGCGCTCGGCATCGAGGGGCGCCTCCTCAGGGAATTCGGCCTGTCGGCGCTCATGCACGACATCGGCAAGGTGCGCACGCCGAAGGAAATCCTGCAGAAACCCGAGCGCCTGACCGAGCAGGAGTTCGTGATCATGCGGCGCCACCCGGTCGAAGGCGCCGAGATCCTCAGGCGCACGCCCGAGATGCCGATCCTGGCACCGGTCGTCGCCTTCGAGCACCACCTCCGCCTTGACGGCACCGGCTATCCCGAGGGCGCCAAGCGCAGCGCGCTCAACCTGGGCACGATGATCTGCAGCATTGCCGACGTGTACGACGCCATGCGATCGCAGCGCGCGTATCAGCAGGCGTTCCCGACCGAACGCGTCCTCGCGGTCCTCAAGAAAGACGACGGCGCGCACTTCGAGGCGCAGCTCGTGCGCCGCTTCGTCCAGCTGCTCGGCATCTATCCTCCGGGCACACTCGTCAAGCTGGCGTCGAATTCGGTCGCCGTGGTGACGCGCGTCCACGCGCCCGATCCGTATCGGCCGCGGGTCAAGGTCCTGTTTGGTCCGGACGGCACCCGCTACGACACACCGCTCGAGCGCAACCTCTGGGAGCGCGATCCCGATGGCTCGGCGGCCGACAGTGTGCTCTCGCCGCTCGATCCGACGCCTTACGGAATCGACCCGCTCAATTTCATCGATGTCGCGCGGGCGTAATCTCCCGCCGAGTCGACCAGCTTATACTTTCTTCGTGACTGAAGGTTTGCGGACGGTCGCCGTGGCGGGGTGCGGACTGGCGATCGGATTCGCGTGGCACGCCATCCGCACATCGCTCATCCCGCCCTCGTCGCCGGACCGTCTCGTGTCGGAGCTTCGCCTCGGCCAGTTTGCCGCCCTGCTATTGACCATGAGTGCCGGCGTCTACATTGGATTCGCGATCGGCCACGAAGCGCAGCAGGGCGTGGGCTTCGACGTGGCCTTTGCCGTCGGCTTTCTCATCGTGGCGGCGTCGACGATGGTGCGCGATCCGCGCCACGCGCTGACCGTCCTCGCCCTGGCGTTTGCCGCCCATGCGGTTCTCGACATCGCCCATCGTCCCGGCTGGCTGCCGGATGCGATCGCGCCGCGCTGGTACCTGATCGGCTGCGCGACCTACGATGTCGTGATTGGTGCACTCTGCTATCTGCCGATTCTGAGACGATGACCCACACATACAAGAACGCTGCCCCTGGAGCCCCGACGCGCAGGCGATTGCGCCAATTGACGGTCGCGTGGATGTGCGCACTCGCCGTCTGGATCGGCTGCCCCGCGCCGGGAGTGTCCGCACAGGGCGCGGCGCCGCCGAAGCTCGTCGTGATTCTGGTCGTCGATCAGATGCGCATCGACTACCTGCAGTGGTATGCGTCGAACTATTCGGCAGGGTTCGCGCGGCTGATTCGCGACGGCGCGTGGTTCACCGAGGCCGCTTATCCCTACTTGAACACCGTTACCTGCCCCGGTCACTCGACGATCGGCACCGGCTCATTCCCATACCGGCACGGGATGATTCTGAACAACTGGTTCGACCCGAAGACCGGCAAGTCGCCGTATTGCACCGACGATCCGACGGTGACCGAAATCAGCTACAACCATCTGCCGCCGGTGCAGGGCGACAGCGGCAAGCTCCTGCGCGTGCCGGCGATCGGCGAGCAGATCATGAATCGCGGCGGCCGCAGCGTGGCGCTCTCGCTCAAGCCGCGCTCGGCCGTAACGCTGACCGGGCACAAAGCCACGGCCGTCCTGTGGTTCGACGATCGCGGCGGCTGGACGACGTCGATGGCATTCACGCCGGGGCCGGTCCCGTTCCTGCAGGCGTTCATCGACGCCAACCCCATCACCGCGGATTACGACAAGGTGTGGGAGCGCACGCTTCCGCTCTCTGCGTATCAGGGACAGGACGACATGAAGGGCGAGGGCAAGGTGGTCGGCTGGACGAGCACGTTCCCGCACCCGCTTGCCGTGCCCGGGGGGAAGATCGATGCGGACTATTACGCCCGTTGGCAGCGCTCGCCGTACGCCGACGAGTACCTCGGGCGCATGGCCGCGGCATCCATCGATGCACTGAAGCTTGGACAGGGCCCGACCACGGACTTTCTCGGCGTGAGCTTCTCGGCCGTCGACGGCGTCGGCCACGTCTACGGACCGCGCAGCCACGAGATCCAGGATCTCCTGGTCCGGCTCGACCGGACGATCGGCCGGCTGCTCGATCACCTCGACGCTACCGTCGGCGCCGGCAATTACGTCGTCGGACTGAGCGCCGATCACGGCGTCTCGGAGATCCCCGAGCAGATCGGCGGCGGCCGTGTCGCAAGCAAGAGCGTGGCGGCCGCTCTGCAGGACGTTCTCGTGCCCGCGATCGGGCCCGGAACGCACGTGCTCTCATCGGTCTACACGGACATCTACCTCGACGATGCGGCGCACAAGCGGCTGTCGAAGGACAAGGTGCTGCGCGAGGCGGCGTTGACGGCGTTGTGCTCGGTTGAGGGTGTCGCAGTTGCGTTCTGGGGACCGGATCTCGCGAGCGCGTCGGCTCGCGCCTCGAGTGATCGCGTGCGTCGCGCGGCGGCGCTCAGCCACTTTCCCGGCCGCAGCGGCGACATCGTCATCGCTCCACGCGAGAAGTGGCTGATGTCGACGGCCGTCACGACGCACGGCAGCCAGTATTCCTACGACCAGCGCGTGCCGGTGATCCTCTTCGGCGCCTCGGTACGGACTGGGCGATACACCGCAGCCGCCACGCCCGCGGACCTGATGCCGACGCTCGCCGCCGTCGCCAGGGTCAAGATCGCCAGGACCGATGGGCGCGTGCTGACGGAAGCAATCACGGGAAAATAGGAGGCGTTCAATGTCACGTTCGCGGGGGGGGCCACGATGGAGGACTGCCAGGCTCAGTGCCGGCGCCGCGGCCGTCTGCGGGTGCGCGCTGGCGATCTGGCTGATGCCGGTTGCCGCGCAGCAGCCAGGTCGCGGGCGCGTCACCATCACGTCCAGCTCGTCCGCAGTACTCCGCGATTGGGCACCGCGCCTCGACAGCCTGCGCCGATCGGGTGAGCTGCGCCTTCGCATCCGTCGCGACGATCCGCTCGTGGCCGGACGCGCGCACGAGCGCTACGACCAGTACTACCGCGGCGTCCGGGTGTTCGGCGCCGATGTCGCCGAACAGTTGAGGGGCGGCGAGATCATCTCCGCGTTCGGCAACGTCTACGAAGGCGTCGACGTCGACACCTCGCCGGCTATCGAGGCCGACCGCGCCCGCGAGATCATCGAAGCCCGCACCGGGGTCGAGATCGGCCGGGCGCCGGAGCTCGTGATCCTGCCCCAGGGCGACAGCTACGTGCTGACATGGCGCGTGCGCGCCGCCGCGCAGGGCGACATCCGGGAGTACTTCGTCGATGCACGCGACGGCAGCATCGCGTTCGACTTCAGCGACCTCCAGACGCAGAGCGCCGTCGGGCGCGGGCAGGGCGTGCTCGGCGACGCCAAGAAGGTCAGCGTCTCGCCGAGCGGCGGGCAGTTCGTGACGACCGACCGGCTGCGGCCGCCGGCCATCAACACCTACGACATGCGCGGCGACTACCTCCGCACGATCAACTACCTGAACGAGGTCATCCAGCTGACGACAAACGACCTGGGCTCGGACGCCGACAACACGTGGACCGACGGCGCCGTCGTCGACGCTCACGTCTATGTGGGCTGGACGTACGACTACTACTACAAGCGATTCACCCGCCGCGGGCTCGACAATCGCGACCTCCCGCTCATTTGCCTCGTGCACCCCGCGCGGCGCGCGGACTTCTTCCAGCTCTTCCCGCTCGTGCCAGACTTCTATCTGAACGCCTTCTACGCCGGCGACGGCGTCATGCTGTTCGGCGAGGGCCTGCCGCCTGGCGTCACGACCGGCGGTCAGACGGTCGACTTCTTCTCGGCTGGGCTCGACATCGTCGCCCACGAGCTCACGCACGGCGTGACGCGAGTACACGTCGAACCTGATCTATCAGAACGAATCCGGGGCGCTCAACGAGGCGTTCTCGGACATCATGGGGACCTCTGTCGAGTTCTACTTCCAGCAGCCCGGCAGCGGCAACCTGCGCGCCGACTACCTCATGGGCGAGGACGTGTTTCGGCCGGGCGGGATCCGGTCGCACGCCGATCCCCAGGCGTACGGCGATCCCGACCACTACTCGCGACGCTACACGGGAACCCAGGACAACGGCGGCGTCCACACCAACTCCGGCATTGCGAACAACGTCTATTACCTGGCGATCGAGGGCGGCACCAACCGCACGTCGGGGCTCTCGGTCCAGGGCGTTGGCGGGGCGAACCGCGAGCAGATCGAACGGGTGTTCTACCGCGCGTTCACGCAGATGCTGCCGTCGAACGCGACGTTCGCCGTCGCGCGCGCGGCGACGATCCAGGCGGCCCGCGATCTCTTCGGCGCCAACAGCGCCGCCGAACGTGCCATGGCGCAAGCCTGGACTGCGGTGGGAGTCAATTGAGGATGCGCGTCGTCACTGCAAGACCCACGTGCGTCCGTCACGATGGACACGATGAGACGATGGCCACGATGAACAAGGCATGGAGGAATTCGTCGTGCCCATCCGCCCTCGCGCGAAGCGCTTCGGCGAAACCTCGACGAAGCCCGACGGGGCGAATCGGGTCGAATCATCGTGCTCATCGTGCCGTGATCGTCGGCCTCGTCTGCCTTGCGCTCGGGCTCTGCGTCGCCGCTCCCGCGACCGCCCAGAGCTGGCCCGAGCGAGTCCACGTCAGCCTCAACGGCGGGTACCAGGCCACCTCGAACGACTTCAGCGACCGGTTCGAGTTCGAGCGCAACCTCGAGACCGGATCAACGAGCGTCGACTATCCCGTTCAGGGCGGATTCATCTTCGACGCCGGGGCGGGCTACCGGTTCTGGAACAACCTCGCCGCGGGAGTCTCAGTTTCCTTTTTCACGCGCGACGATGTGGCCAGCACGACGTCGAGCGTTCCGCACCCCTTCTTCTTCAACCAGCCGCGCGAGGTCACGGGCGAAGCCACCGGCGTGAAGCGGTCGGAGACGGCCGTGCACGTCCAGGCGATGTACCTGGTGAATCCCGGCGGCCGGCTGCGGCTCGTCCTGTCCGGGGGCCCGTCGTTCTTCTCGGTCCAGCAGGACATCGTCACCGAGGTCACCGTCACCGAGACCTACCCGTTCGACGCTGCCGCGTTCGCCTCGGCGCGGCTGACGCGGGAGAAAGGCTCGGCGCCTGCGTTCAACGTCGGCGCCGACGTGATGTGGATGTTCAATCCCCGTTTCGGCGTCGGCGGGCTGGTGCGGTACTCCAAAGCGTCAGTCGATCTCGACGCGCCGGGCAATCGGACGATCTCGGTCGATGCGGGAGGCGTCTACGCCGGGGCAGGCATCCGGCTGTTGTTCTGAAGTGAACCGGTCAGTTCTGAGGCTTTAGGCTTTAGGCTTTAGGCTTTAGCAAAACCTTGACCAAATACTCGAAAATCTTCCTAGAGCCTAAAGCCGAGAGCCTAGAAGCCCAACGTGAGACAGCCGGCGGCGCATCTATGACTCGTCGGGCTCCTGAATTGACCCAAGTGGAGGGCTCTCCATTTACCCGTCGCGTGCTCTCCGTGGTGCGTCGGATCCCGCCCGGCCGCGTGTCCACCTACGGCGACGTGGCGGCCGCAGCAGGGCGCCCCAGGGCTGCGCGGGCGGTCGGGAATATCATGCGCGAGTGCACGGCCCGCGACGTGCCCTGCCATCGGGTCATTGCCGCCGCAGGCGGGCTCGGCGGGTACGGGGGCCGGCTGGAAATGAAACGGGCGCTCCTTCGGGCCGAAGGCGTTCTGGTCTCAGGAAACAGGGTTCGTGAGTTCGGCGCCCGGCGGTGGCAAAAATAGACCGAAACTGTGGGGAGAATGACGGCAACGCCGTCAGGTGCCTGTGTCGTCTAACGTAACGAGACACCCGGGGCGGTCACGGCAAGACGACCTCGACCTGGTCGAGCGATGCCGGCAGGGCGACCTCGGGGCGTTCGAAGAGGTGTACCGGACGCATTCGCGGAGGCTCTACGGCGTGGCCGTTCGCATGCTGGGCAACCCGGCCGACGCGGAGGACATGCTTCAGGAGATCTTCCTCGCGGCGCACCGCAAGCTCGAGAGCTTCCGCGGCGAGTCGGCGCTTGGAACGTGGTTGTACCGACTGGCGGTCAATCTCTGCCTCGACTATCTTCGGAGCCGCACCGGGCGGGCGATTCAGATGACCGACGCGCTCGACGACGAACCCGGGTTCCCCGACGCGGGGAGCCGTGGACTTGCCGAACGTGCCGTGACGAGAATGGATCTCGAGCGGGCCATGGCCCAACTCCCGGAAGGCTGCCGCACGGCGTTCGTGCTGCACGACGTCCAGGGCCTCGAGCATCGCGAGGTCGGCGAGATCATGGGCATCGCCGAGGGAACGTCGAAGTCACAGGTGCACAAGGCGCGCCTGCGGCTACGGGCGCTGCTGTCGCGATGAAGCAGCTGATAGCTGGTGATCCAGTTCGCCGCGAGCGAGCTGCGCGAGCGAACCACGCGAGCGGAGCGGGGCCTTCGGGCCCCCGCGAGCGCGCGTGTAAGGGGGCGCGGGGGACGAAGTCCCCCGATTGAATATGACTTGCACGCGATCGACCGACGACATCCAGTCGTTCATTGATGGCACGCTTGGGCCAATCCGCGCGGCGGAGCTCGAGCGCCACCTCGACGAGTGCGATGTCTGCCGCGCGCTCGAACGCGACCTGCGGCGCATCCGCGATGCCGCCGACGCGCTCGGCGATCCGGAGCCGCCGGACCACGTCTGGCTACAGATTGCAGGACGCCTCCGCCAGGAAGGGCGCGTTCGCGACCAGCCGGCGCCAGTCGTGACCCGGGGCCACCAGTACGTCTGGCTCGCGATTGCGGCCGCGCTCGTCCTCGCCGTCGGCACGTCTCTGGTGCTGCTGATTCCGCAGTTCACCGGCCCGACGCCCCCCAGCACGGCGCAGCAGGGCAACCCCGCCGGAACGGATGCCGTCCAAAGCGGTGTCGAGGATCTGCGGCAGGCCGAACGGCTCCTGCAGAGCGGCGTCGCCAAGCTGAAAGACGGGCTGGGCTCCGAGGATCAAGCGCTGCCGACGGGCATGGCCGCCACGCTCGACCGCAACCTGCAGATCCTCGATCAGGCGATCGCGGAGAGCAGCGACGCGCTGCAGAAGGAACCGCAGAACGTCGCGGCGCGCAATAGCCTCTTCGAGGCGCTGCAGCGCAAGATCTCGCTGCTGCAGGACACGATCACGCTGATGAACGAAATGCGGAAGGGCAACGCCGCCGGCGTGGCCCAGGTCGTCGAAGGTACGAACAAATCATGATGCGCAGACTGATCATCCTCACGCTCGTCGCCTGTGCCGCGCCGGCACCGGCAGCCCTCGCGCAGGAGCACGTGACCCGGCTCCGCGTGGTGGAGCGGCGCGTCGACGTCGAACGGCGGACCGAGGCGCGGGAGACGGAACAGTCCCGTCAGCGTCGCTCCGACGATCGCGAGTCCCAGACCGAGCGCATCACGCGCAGCGTCAACATCGGCGCGAGCGGCGAGATCGAGATCTCGAACGTCGCCGGCGACATCGTGGTGACGCGCGGCGGAGGCACGACCGCCGCGATCGAAGTGATCAAGACCGCTCGCGCGGCGTCGGCAGACGAGGCGCGCGCGATGCTGCCGCTCGTCCAGGTCGACATCACCGAGCGGGGGACGCGCGTCGAGGCGCGCACCCGCTACCCGTCGGGCGACGAGTCCCGGCGCAACAACCGGCGCAACGTCGACGTGTCGGTCGCCTTCAACGTCGCGGCGCCGGAAGGCACCCGGATCATCGTCAAGTCCATCTCTGGCAACGTCAGCGTTCGCGACATCATGGGCGGGCTGACGCTCGAAACGATCAGCGGAGCCGTGCACATCGTCAATGCCGGTCGAATGGTGAACGGCCGTTCGATCTCGGGCGACATCGAGCTCACGGACACGAAAGTCGAGGGCGCGCTCGAAGCCGGCACGATCAGCGGCACGGTGCGGCTGCGCAAGCTGACCGCGCGAAGCCTCGCGCTCAACTCGGTGAGCGGCAACGTGGAGATGGAAGAGGTGACGGCGGAGCGGATCGGCGCCCAGGTGATCAGCGGGAATATTACGTTCGCCGGCGACCTCGAGCCCAACGGCCGCTACGAGCTGACGTCGCACTCGGGCAATATCCGGATGGCGATTCCCGCCGGCGCCGGCTTTCAAGTCGAAGCGAGCTCGTTCAGCGGGTCGATCAATTCAGACATCCCGATCACCATGTCCGGTGGCCAGACCGGACGGCGGAACCGAGCGCTGCGCGGCACCGCGGGGAATGGCGGCGCCGTCCTCGATCTCACGACTTTCTCGGGGACGATTCTCATCACGAAGCGCTGACTTCCGCCTTCAGGCGGAAGTCACACCCCGGCTCGTGGGCGCCCACGAAATCCAGGTGTAGCGTTTCGCGACAGCCGCAGCCTCGGCCGTCCTCGGCCCGCGGATCCTCCTGAATTCTCACAAAAGCTCTCAAGTTGAGCCGCAACTCGCTCTGGCACCCTTGTTGCTCATGGGATCTGGAGCGTGAGCCGTCGAATGTCGATATAATTGCTCGGGTGTACGGGCCATGGCGCGTCTGCCGGGCTCCGCGCAGGCAGAGGCCGCTACCGTTCGTCAAGCGGGTTGCAGGAGAGTATCGCTATGAAGAAGCAGTGCGTTCTGGTCGGAATCGTGGTGGCTGGATCGCTGTACGCGAGCGACGCGTTCGCGCAGCACAAGGCACCGAACCAGCAGCCGCCGCAGGCAACGGAAGCGACTGCCCCGGCTGGCGATCTGGCCCTCGGTTCGGTCCGCCTGCCCAAAGGTGTGACGGCAGATGGCAAGGCGCTCCCGGCCGGAACCTATACGGTCCGACTGACGGCGCAGGAAGCCGGCCCGGCCGCTGTCGGCGTCACCGAGAAGCTCGAGCGCTGGGTCGAATTCGTGCAGGGCGGCAGCGTCAAAGCCCGCGAAGTCGTCAGCATCGTCCCGCAGGAGGAGGTCAAGATGGTCGTCAAGGACGCGCCTCCCCCAGCCGGCGGTTCCAAGGTCCAGACGCTCAAGGGCAACGACTACGTGAGAGTGTGGTTCAACAAGGGCGGGAATCACTACCTGATCTACCTGCCGGCGTCGGGCGCGGCGGGCCACTGAACAGGTGGCTCAGGGCTCAAGGCTCAGGGCTCAAGCAAGACCTTCGAGTAAACTTTCGATGATCTTGCCTGAGCCTTGAGCCCTGAGCCCACCGTCAAGTGGCCATCACGTCGAACTGCTCGTGGTGCAGGTGGACGTCGGGCTTGATGGTGACGGCTTTTCCGAGCGACTGCTGAAGATCTCTCAGGAGTGCCGGCTCCTCTTCCTTGAGTGCGCGCGCGATGTCCGGGTTGACCCGGACGATGACCCCCTGGCCGTCGAGTTCTGACCCAATCTTCTTGAGCTCGGTCATGATCTCGTAACAGATCGTCGAACTGGACTTGATCGAACCCGAACCCGAGCAGTACGGACAAGGTTCCGTCAGTTGCCGCTCGAGGCTCTGCTTGACGCGCTTGCGCGTCACGATCACCAGTCCGAAGTCCGAGACCTGAATCGCCTTCGACGGCGAGCGGTCCTTCCGCAGTTCCTTCTCGACCTCCTGGAAGACCTTCTGCCGGTTCTTCTTTTCCTCCATGTCGATGAGGTCGAGCACGATGATGCCACCAAGGTCGCGCAGGCGGAGCTGACGGACGATCTCCTTGACCGCCTCGAGGTTCGTCTTGACGATCGTGTCCTCGAGCCGTCCGGTACGCTTGCCGACGTAGCGGCCGGTGTTGACGTCGATGGCGACGAGCGCCTCCGTCTGGTTGATGACCAGGTACCCACCCGACTTGAGCCACACCTTGCTGCGCAGGGCCTTGTCGATCTCGGCCTGGACGCCGTATTCCTCGAGGATTGGGAAATCCTTCGTGTAGAGCTTCACCCGCGGCAGCAGGTTCGGCATGATGCGCTCGACGAGCGCGACGACGCGCCGGTGCTCCTGCGGGTCGTCGAGCCGGATCGCGGTGTAGTCGTCTGTCAGCAGGTCCCGCAGCAGCTTGGTGACGAGGCTCTGCTCCTGGAACAGCACTGCCGGGGCCCGGCGCGCCTCCATCTTTTGCCTGATCTCTGTCCAGACCTCATGAAAGTAGGACAGGTCGCTGACGATGTCTTCCTTCGAGCGGCCACCGGCTGCGGTCCTGATGATCACGCCGCCGGTGAAGCCGTGCTGCTCGCGGAACTCGCGCACGATGCCACGGAGCCGCCCGCGCTCTTCCCGTGAATCGATCTTGCGGGAGACACCGACGTGATCGACCGTCGGCATGAAGACCAGGAACCGGCCCGGCATCGTCACGTGCGAGGTGAGCCGCGCGCCCTTGGTGCCGAGGGGCTCCTTGACGACCTGGACGAGAATGTCCTGCCCTTCTTTCAGCAGGTCTTCGATCTTGGCCTGCGGACGGTCCTCCCGGTCACCTGGGCCACCACCCCTCGACCCTGCCCGTGACGATGGCGCGTCCGTCGCGGCCTCGCGCCCGCGGCGCTCGGGCCTGGCCGCCGGTGCCGGGACGGTGACGACCTGCAGCTCTGTCCCGTCCCCAACGGGAACGGCCTCGGCCTGCTCAACATGTTCAGCATGGCCCAGCGTCTCGACCGCGTCTGCCGCCGCCGCAGCGTCGGCAGGCGGCGTTCCCAGCGCGACGACCGGCTCGTCTTCGTCGTCGCCGGCCAGCCGCTCGAATTCCTCGACGGTGTTGACGACCTCGGAGACGTAGAGGAACGCGTCGCGTTCGAGGCCGATGTCAATGAAGGAAGACTGCATGCCGGGGAGAATCTTGTTCACCCGGCCCTTGTAGACGTTGCCAACCACGCCGCGCTGATTCTCGCGCTCGATGAAGACTTCGACGACCTGGTCGTCCTCGAGAATGGCGACCCTCGTCTCGTGGTCGCCCGAGGAGATGATCATCTCCTTGTTCATGGGAACTCCGGTGGCGTCCCGCCGCAGGGACTCCTCGGCGGACGTGCACGTCGAGCGTGACGGCCGCGAGCGCGGCAGCCAGCCAGACGGTCAACGTCAGCCACAAGTTGTCGAACATCGGCGAAACCTGAAAAGAAATACTGGAATCCGCGAGATCCGCGTCCCGTTGCAATCCGCGTGATCCGCGTCCCGTGTGAAGTGCAGCGATCCTAGTTAGTGAACCGTCTCATCCTGACGTTCAGGATGAGACCGAAACCCGCAAGCGTTGCAATCATGGACGAGCCCCCGTAGCTCATGAGGGGCAGCGTCAATCCCTTTACCGGCGCGAGGCCGGCAGACATCGTAATGTTGTAGATCACCTGGAAAGCGAATCCCGAAATGATCCCTCCCACGAGGTACGCGCCGATGCGGTCCTTGGCGAGCCGGGCCGCCTCGACGGATCTCAGAATCACGAACAGATACAGCCCCAGCGCCACGAGAACGCCGAGAAACCCCTTCTCCTCGGCCAGCACCGAGAAGATGAAATCGTTGTGGGCGACGGGCAGGAACTTGTACTGCCCCTGCGTGCCCTTCATGAACCCCTTGCCGGTGAGACCGCCGGATCCCACGGTGATCCGCGCCTGGCGCTGCTGATACCCGTCGCCTTGAGGGTCCAGCTCCGGATTGATGAACGTCGTGATGCGCGTTTTCTGGTAGTCCTTGAGCGCGAAGGTCCAGGCGACCGGCGCCATCAGGACGGCGGCGAGCGCGAGGACGGCGATGAGCTTCATCCGCAGCCCCGCGAGATAGGCGATGCCGAAGCAGACGGGAATCAGCGTCACCGCCGTCCCGAGATCGGGCTGTCGGGCGATGAGGAGGAACGGCACTGCCGCGAAGGCCCCGGCCATCGCGAGGTTGCCAGGGTTGCGCGCGCCGCGCCGGTTCTCGCCGAAGAACATCGCGAGCATCAGCGCGACGGTGACCCGGCCGAACTCCGATGGCTGCAGGTTGAACGGTCCGATGTCGATCCAGCGCGTGGCGTTGTATTGCGTCGACCCCTGGAAGAGCACGTAGATGAGGAGCGCCGTGAGACCGGCGTACAACACGAGGGAGCTCTCGGCGAGCTTGCGATAGTCGACAGCCAGACAGACGAGCAGCGCGATCATGCCGAGGCCGATGGCGTAGATCTGGGTGTAGAACTGCGGCCCGGGGCGGCCCGGCTCCGGCAGGTGCACGTAGGTGGTGCTGTAGATCATCGCCACCCCGATCCCGGTGATGACCAGGATGGCGCCCAGCAGCAGCCAGTCGACGTGGAAGAACAATCGGCGTTCGAACATTTCTAATCGTCTGGGGTCAGACCCCGGCTACCGATTCGCGGCCACTATCACCGGCGCCGCGGCCTTGGGTGGCAGGGTCGGCAGCGGACGCCCTTCCTTCTTCGCGAAATAAGTCTCCATCGCGTACTTGGCGATTGGGGCGCCCAGATACCCGTGCTCGGCGCGCTCGGCGAAGATCACGCCGGCGATCTCCGGCTTGTCGTGCGGCGCGAAAAAGACGAACCAGCCGTGGTCGCGGACGTCCATCTTGCCCTTCATCGCCTTGGCTCCCGTGAGCGAAATCATTTGTGCGGTCCCGGTCTTGCCGGCGACGTTGAATCCTGGCATGCGGGCCCGGCCGCCGGTGCCAGCCGCGTTCACGACCATCCATAGCCCCTCGTGCAGGGCCGAAATCGTCGAGTCTTTCATCTTCACAGTCGACTGCGGCGGCGGCGCCGGAACAGGCTCCCACCCCTTGCCGTCGTCAACGGCCTTGATGACGTGCGGGGTGTACCTCGTGCCGCCGTTGGCGATCGTCATCATCATGACCGCCAGCGAGATCGGCGTCACGTTGACTTGCCCCTGCCCGATGGAGACCGAGATCGTCTCGCCGGCGTACCACTTGGGCTCGGCGGTCGTCTTCTTCCACTCCGTCGACGGCACCAGGCCCTTGAGCTCGCCCGGCAGGTCGATGCCGCTGCGCTCGCCCAGCCCGAGCAGCGACGCCCATTTGTGAATGCGATCGACGCCGAGCATGTTGCCGAGCGTGTAGAAGTAGACATTGCACGACTTCTCGATCGCGTGCCGCATGTCGACCGATCCGTGCCCGCCCTTGAGGTGACACTTGAAGTAGTGGCCGTAGAACGTCGCGCCGCCCGGACAGAAGACGCGAAAGTCCGGCGTGACGATCCCTTCTTCGAGCGCGGCGGCGGCGACGGCAATCTTGAACGTCGAGCCGGGAGAGTAGGTCCCCTGAAGCGCGCGGTTCTGCATCGGCTTCAGGTCGCTGTCCCGCAGCGACGTCCAGTCCGCCACGTCGATGCCGCCGGCGAACTGGTTGGGGTTATAGGCCGGCAGGCTCGTGAACGACAGGACCTCCCCCGATCGGGGATCCAGAATGACCGCGGCGCCGTTGTAGCCGAAATGACGAAACCCTTCCTCGGTCGCCCGCTGGATGTCGGCGTCG
This sequence comes from uncultured Acidobacteriota bacterium, assembly GCA_963776315.1. GTDB lineage: Bacteria > Acidobacteriota > Vicinamibacteria > Vicinamibacterales > 2-12-FULL-66-21 > DATBJJ01. Next base: position 62,518 of record CAVZMJ010000007.1, on the reverse strand, counting down.
ATCGTCAGCTGCACCCGTCGTCCTTCGACCGGCGGATGCTTGTCCGCCTCGCCCATCTCGCGGCCCTTGCTGTTGACGACGACCAGCTTGTCGCCATCGGTCCCCATGAGCAGATTGTTGTACGACCGTTCGACGCCGGCTTTTCCCACCATCGAACCGGCCTCGACGCCGGCAAACTCCGGCCGCACCAGGTCGGCCTCGTTGGCCTCGCTCACGTACCCGAAGAGGTGCGCGCCCATCTCGCTCTGGGGATACTGGCGCGCCGGCACCTGCTGCTCGATGATCCCGGGAAGCTCCAGCCGGCGGGCGCGAAAGGCGATGACCTGCTCGATCGAGGCGTTCTCGACGAGGACAATCGGCCGATAGCTCGGCTCACGCCGGCGCCGGTTCACCGTCTCGCGCATCCGCAATTCGTCGGCGCCGGTGGCCGCGGCAAGTAAGCGCAGCGTGTCGTCGATGTTGCCCGACTGCTCGCGGTCGAGCGCGATGTTGAACGTGTTCTGGTTCGCGACGAGCACTTTTCCATTGCGGTCGAAGAGCACCCCGCGCGGCGCCGGCAAGGGCAGGCGGCGGCGATGGTTGTTCTCGGCCATCTCGTCGAACTTCTGGTGCTCGGCGACCTGAAAGATCCAGAAGGCCACGGCCAGCGCGCCAAACACCGCCGCCACGACCGCCTGCAGTCCTGAGAGCCTGAGGCTGAGGTTGCGGCGGTCGTCGGCTGGCAGCGAGGGAGTGTTTGAAGTCATGGCTAGTATTGCCGTCTACTAAGTGTAGCGCCGCGGGCCCGGCGGCGCTGCAGGAGACCTGGCCCCGACTCGACCAGCTGAAACGCCAGGATGCCGATGAGGCCGTTCACCACGGCCTGCGTGAGCGCCGCGGACCACGGCATCCGGAACGCGCGCGTCTCGACCAGCGCGTAGAGGGCCTGATAACACAGCTCGTGGACGATGGTGCCGCTGACGAACATCACCAGGCGCGGCAGCGACTGCGCCACGATGAACTGCGCCCCCAGAAGGCCGACGAGAAACCCCACCAGCGTTTTCGAAAATCCCCCGACGCCGACGATGCCGCCAGCCAGGGCGTCCTGCACCAGGCCGCCCGCCGAGCCGGCCAGCAGCCCGGCTACGGGGCCGAATGACAGCGCGACATAAATCACCGCCACGAGCACCAGATTGACGACTGTGGCGCCGCCAATCGTCAGCCCCGCCAGAGTCGTCTGGAGAGCCAGCGCCCCGGCGAGGGCGACGAGCACGCCGACCGCCTTCATTTCTTGTCCTCGGGAGCGTCGATGACGGCGCTCCGGGCCGGCACGAGCACGATGAGCACGTCTTCGAGCGACGAGAAATCCACGGCAGGCCGCAAGGCGATCACGCGATGGAGGCTCGGTCCGCGCTCGGATGTTTCGACGGTGCCGATGGTAAATCCCCTGGGATAGATGCCGTCGACGCCGGACGAGACGATGACGTCGCCGGCGACGACGTCTGTCAGGTTCGAGACGAGCTCCATGCCGAGCGGCGGATCGCCGTCGACGCCGACCGCCATCCCTCCGGCCCGCGTCCGCTCGCTGACGGCGCCGACGGCCGCGTTGCGGTCGATGATGAGCTGCACACGCGCCGCATGCGCGGCCACCGGACCGACCACGCGCCCGACCACGCCCTTCGGCGCGATCACCGCCATGTCGGCTTGAACCCCGTCGGCCGTCCCGCGATTGACGGTGACGGTCATCAACCCCGGATTGGGGTTGCCGGCGATGACTTCCGCCGCCAGCGTTGGGAGCGGGGTGCTTTCGCGGAGGCCGAGCGTCGCCTGAAGCCGCTCGGCCCGCGAGGCGAGAGCCCGCTGCTCCTGGAGGCGGACTTCCAGCCCGGCCACCTGCTGCCGCAGTTGATCGTTCTCGGCCTTGACGCCGCGCAACGCGACGTAGCTGCTCCAGGTGCCGCCGATGCCCCGGAAGAATCCGGCGGCGCCGCCCTGAATCCGTGAGAACACGCCGAACGTGACGCCTTCGAGGACCGGCACCCCGGCCTTGGACTGCACCTGCGCAGAAATCAGGATGAGGTGACCGATCATCACCGCACCGAAGAGAATCCCGGTACGCTGGCGGTAGGGCGAGCGGGGGGTGAGATCGATCACGGCAATTCTGAATGCTGAATGCTGAATGTTGAAATCAATGCTGAAGGAAATGCTGAATTCATCATTCACTTCAGCATTCAGCACTCAGCATTCAGCATTGCAAACCTAGTCAATTGAGATCTTGCGCAACAAATTGAAATCGGAGAGCATCTTCCCGGCGCCGAGCACGACCGACGAGAGCGGATCCTCGGCCATCGCCAGCGGCAGGCCGGTCTCCTCGCGCAGGCGCTTGTCGAGGTTCTTCAGCAGCGACCCGCCGCCGGTCAGCACGATCCCGCGATCGACGATGTCGGCCGAGAGCTCGGGCGGCGTGCGCTCGAGCGCGACGCGCACGGCGTCGACGATGACGTTGACCGTTTCGGCCAGCGCTTCGCGAATCTCTTCGTCGGTAATCGTGATGGTCTTGGGCACGCCCTCGATGAGATGCCGTCCCTTGATCTCCATCGTCATCCGCTCCTCGAGGGGGTAAGCGGATCCGACTTCCATCTTGATCGCTTCGGCCGTGCGCTCGCCGATGAGCAGGTTGTACGTCTTCTTGATGTACTGGATGATCGCCTCATCCATTTCGTTGCCGGCGACGCGCACCGCCTTGCTGTAGACGATACCGGCGAGCGAGATGACGGCGATGTCGGTCGTGCCGCCGCCGATGTCGACGATCATGTTGCCGGAAGGCTCGGTGATGGGCATGCCGGCGCCAATCGCGGCCGCCATGGCCTCCTCGACGAGGTGCACTTCACTGGCCTTCGCCCGGTAGGCGCTGTCCTTGACCGCGCGCTTCTCGACTTGCGTAATCTCCGACGGGACCCCGATGACGATCCGCGGACGCACCCAGACGTTGCGGTTGTGCGCCTTCTTGATGAAGTAGGTCAGCATCTTCTCGGTGACCTCGAAGTCGGCGATGACCCCGTCTTTCATGGGCTTGATCGCCACGATGTTGCCCGGCGTCCGGCCGAGCATGTCCTTCGCGTCCTTCCCGACCGCCTCGATGCGGCCGTTGACCTTGTTGATGGCCACGATCGACGGCTCGTTGACGACGATGCCCTTGCCGCGCGCGTAGACGCACGTGTTGGCCGTGCCGAGATCGATCGCGAGATCGCTCGAAAAGAGAGAAAAAAGGGAGCGCAGACTCAACGGTGATCCTTTGCAATGCTGAATGCTCGAATGATGAATGCTGAAGTGAATGCTGAATACAGAGCTAGAGACAATGCTGAAGAGAATGGCGAAGTGCGCAATGGCCAACTTCGAAATTGAGTTCAGCATTACAACGTAACACCATTCATCATTCACTTCAGCATTCAGCCTTCAGCATTCAAAATTGCTAAGCGCCAGCGACGTGAATGCCGTTCTTGCCGTGCGACTTGACCCAGTACATCGCCTCGTCGGCGGCCTGAATCAGCTCTTCGGCGGTGGCGGCCACGTCGGGCAGCGTCGCTACGCCGACCGACGCCGTCAAGGCGATGCTCAGGCCGTCCCCCTCGAGGAACCGGTGCGCGGCCAGCCGGTCGCGGATACGCTCGCCGACCGACACGGCGCCATCGCTCGCCGTATCTGGCAACACCAGCGCGAACTCGTCGCCGCCGAATCGCGCCACGATGTCGGTCTCGCGGGCGCTCGCGCGAATCACGCTGGCCGACTCGACGAGGGCGCGGCTGCCGAACAGGTGCCCGTGCGAATCGTTGATCGACTTGAACCCGTCGAGATCAACGAAGAGCAGCGAGAGCGGACGGTTCCCGCGCAGCGCCCGCTTGGTCTCGCGCCGCAGCACCTGCTGCATGTAACGCCAGTTGTAGAGCTGCGTGAGGTCGTCGGTGACCGACAGGGCCTCGGCGCGCTGCACGCGGAGCGCGTTGTCGAGCGCAATCGCGCCCGGCTCGAGCGCCGCGAGGAACTTGGTCAACGTCCCGGCGGTGAACTTCGGCTGCCGCGCCGCAGGGGCCCGGTCGAGGGCCACCAGCGCGCCGACGGTCTGGCCTCGACAGTCGAGCGGAAACCCGATCACGGCCGTACGGGCTTTCGACGACTCCTGGGCGACCCGGCGATCACCGGCGAGGTTGGCGGTCGCAAAGACCTCTCCGGTCTGCATGACCCACTCCCCGACGGCCTGTGCCGGGTCGGTCAGCGTCGACGTCAGCGCGCGCGCGGCCAGCGAACGCACCCGTCCGGCGTCATCGACGGCGAGCACGAGCCAGCACGGCGCAGGAAGCCACTCGGACACCCGCTGCACGAGCGTGTCGGCCACCCGCTCTGGATCGAGGCTTGAATTGACGGCCCGAATCATCTCGGCGAGCACGTCGGCACGCGCCAACTTGCGCCGGAGCGCCGACTGTATCGGACGGAGCCTGTCGGCAAGGTCCGTACGGAACACCGGCACGCTGGCCCTGCCCGGACGACGGGCGCGAGTCTGCCGAGCTCTCCCGGTCACTCGACTCTGCGTCCCATGTGGAATGGCGAATCCTTCTAAGTCGTTCTGTACAGAACAAATATACCACATCCGGACGGTCCGGATGGCTTCTTTAGGGTATCGGACGATGGGGCGTGGGGGGGTAGGGGGGCGAAATTCGCTGCTCGCTGCTCGCGGCTGGCAGTTGCCTAGTCGGGGCAGGGTTGGTTGGCGGCTGACGGCGGGTGGCGGGCTCGCTTCTAGCAGGTTGGCTCGTCGAGGGGGCGGGGATGGGTTTGGCGATGGGGCGTGCCCGCGGTTGCCGTTGGATGGGCCCAGCCGAACCCCCAATTCCGAACCAGCTCCTGCGACGAGCCAACAGCGAGCCGCGAGCCGCCAGCCGCGAGAAGTGACACCCGGTCTGGCCCCTGACCTCCGCCCTCTGGCATAATCAGAGTTTCCCAGCCATCAAAACGAGGCCTTCAGCAAAATGACGATGCTCGATCGGATGCGGCGGCACAAGAACTGGCTCAAGTGGAGCCTGGCTATTGTTGTCGTGGCGTTCGTAGCTCTTTACATCCCCAGTTTCATGAAGAACCAGCGGCTCGATGGCGCCAGCAACTACGGAGTCGTCGCCACGGTCGAGGGTCGCGACATCACCGTCGCCCGGTTCCGTCGCGTCTACCAGCAGCAGATGCAGGCCTATCGCAACGCGTACGGCGGCAGCATGGACGAGCGTCTGCTCAAGCAGCTCGGGGTGGACCAGCGGATCGTCCAGCAGCTGATTGAAGAAGAGGCGGCGCTCGCCGAGGCGCGCCGTCAGGGGATCTCGGCCAGCGACACCGAAGTGCGAGCGCGGATCCTGTCGCTCCCGGCCTTCCAGGAGAACGGACATTTCATCGGCAACGAGCGCTATCGCCAGCTCCTCCTGATGCAGAACCCGCCCATCAATCCCGGCGAGTTCGAGGAAGAGGTTCGCCGCAGTGTGCTGCTCGAAAAGCTGCAGGGCGCGCTGACCGACTGGATCACGGTCGCGGATGCCGACGTCACCACCGAGTTCAACCGGCGCAACGAGAAGGTGAAGCTCGCCGTGGTGGCATTCCCCGCCGACAAGTTCAAGGACGGCGTGGCGGTCACCGACGCGGAGGTGGCGTCGCACTTCGAGGCGAACAAGGACACCTACAAGATTCCCGAGAAGCGGAAAATCAAGTACGCGCTCATCGACCTGCAGAACATCCGACAGCGCACGACCGTCGGTGCGCAGGACGTCCAGCGCTACTACGAGGACAACCAGCAGCGGTACTCGACTCCGGAACAGGTGCGCGCCAGCCATATCCTCTTCAAGACCGAGGGCAAAGACGACGCGGTGGTGAAGAAGCAGGCCGAAGACACGCTCGCAAAGGTCAAGAGCGGCGCCGACTTTGCGGCGCTGGCCACCAAGCTGTCCGAAGACGAAGTCAGTGCGACGAAGGGCGGCGACCTCGACTTCTTCAGCAAGGGCGCGATGGTCAAGGAGTTCGACGACGTGGCGTTCGCGCTCAAGCCCGGCGAGACGAGCGGCCTCGTCAAGTCGCAGTACGGCTATCACATCATTCGCGTGACGGACAAGAAACCCGCCTCGACCCGCTCGCTTGACGAGTCCCGGGTGCAGATCGAGGAGATTCTCAAGTCGGAACGCGCGCAGAAGGAAGCCGAGCGGATCTCGACCGAGCTTGCGGGCAAACTGACGAAGCCCGAGGACCTCGAGACGGTCGCCAAAGGCCGCGGCCTCACCGTGAGCGAAACGGGATTTTTTGCGCGTGACGAGCCAATCGCCGGTATCGGGATGGCCCCTGCCGTCGGCAATCGTGCCTTCGAGATGAAGGCCGGCGAGGTGAGCGAGGCGATCCGCTCGCAGAACGGCTACGCCTTCATCACCGTCACCGGCACGCAGGAATCGCGCGTCCCGGCGCTCGACGAAGTGAAGGCGCGCGTGCGCGAGGACGTCCAGAAGACCAAGGCGGTCGAAGCGGCCCGCCAGAAGGCGACCGCGCTCGCGGCGCAACTCAAGGCCGCCACCGACTTCACGGCCGCCGCCAAGACCGCCGGCCTCGAAGCCAAGACCACCGACCTCATCGTCCGCGGCGCCGCGGTTCCGGACGTCGGGATGAGCCCTGCCGTCGATGCGGCCGCGTTCGCCCTCCCGCAGGGCGGCGTGAGCGATCCAATCGTCACCGACACCGGCGCCGTGATCGTGAAAGTGCTCGAGAAGAAGAGCCCGACGGCCGACGAGCTGAAGACCGGGCGCGACGCCGTGAAGAGCGAGCTCGTCAATCAGCAGAAGCAGCGCTTCTACGGCTCCTACATGACGAAGGCCCGCGAGCGAATGACCATCAAGTCCAACCCGCAGGTCATTGCGCAGGTGATTGGGTAGCTGCCAGCTTCCAGCTGCCAGCTTCCAGCTCAAAAGCCTCGTCCAGTTCTCCAACGCCTTAGCTGGAAGCCGGGAGCTGGCAGCTGGCAGCTATCGTACGAACACATTCGGCATCAACGTGAGCGGCTCGCCGCGGCGGAACAGGCGCAGCGGGGCGCTCACGGCTTCGACGGCGCGGGCGTTCCGTTCACCGAGGAGCGCATCGAGCGTCGCGCTGCTGTCCGAACGGCCCCACGGATCGCTCACGACTTCGAACAGCGACTTCTTCGGCGGAAAGACCACCAGCTCCACTTCCGACCCCGGCGCGATCTTCGCGCGCTCCTTCGCGATCGCGAGCGCGCGATCGAGGCCGCCGAGCTCGTCGACGAGCCCCAGCTCCTTCGCCTGCTTGCCGGTCCAGACGCGCCCTTGCGCGATCGCGTCGATGCGCTCGGGCGTCGTGTTGCGGCCCGCCGCGGCCTTCTCGACGAAAGCGTCATAGGTCGCCTGCATCAGCTCCCCGACCTTCTTCCGCTCGTCGGGCGTGAACGGCCTCACGGGCGAAAACAAGTCGGCGTACTTGCCCTGCTTCACGGTCTCGATGTTCAGGCCGAGCTTGTCGAGCGTGCCGTCGATCACGAACCGCAGGAGTACGACGCCGATCGACCCGGTCAGCGTCGCCGGCTGCGCGACGATCGCGTGCGCGGGCATCGCGATGTAGTACCCGCCCGAGGCCGCCACGTCGGACATCGACGCGATGACCGGCTTCCGCTCCCGCGTCAGCATGATCTCGCGCCAGATGACGTCGGAGGCAATCGCCGATCCGCCGGGGCTGTCGATCCTGATCACGATGGCGCGAATCGAGCTGTCCGCGCGCGCCTTGCGCAGGTACTCGACCATGGTGTCGGACCCGAGCGTCTGGCCGGAGCTGGCGCCCGAGCTGATCATGCCGACGGCGTAGATCACGGCAATCCGCGGCCCGCGGTTGAGCCCCAGCGTGTTGAGCCCGACGTGGCGGTACTCGCGCTGCCGCAGCGTAGTGGTACGGCCGCGGCCGAGCTGGACCTTGTCGTCGATCTCGTCCTCGTAGGCCAGGTCGTCGACGAGACCCGCGCGCACAGCGTCCTCGGGCAGGAACGGCCCGTGGTCGACGATGTCGCGCATCTCCGCCGCCGTCCGATGACGGCCGTCGGCAAGGCCGGCGATCAGCTGCTCGTAGAGATCGGTGTTGAGCGACTGGGCCATCTCGCGGTGAGCCGGCGTGAACGCATGCTCGGTGAAGGTGTTCGACGCGGTCTTGTAGTCGCCGACGTGGATCGAGTCCGGCAGGACGCCGATCTTGTCGAGGGCGCCGCGCAGGAACAGCTCGTAGCTCGCCATGCCGGTGAGGTCGAGCGATGCCGTCGGCAGCAGGAAGACCTTGTCGCAGGCGCTCGCCAAGTAGTAGGACTGGTCGCCGCCGTACTCGAGGAAGGCGATGATCGGCTTCTTCGACTTCTTGAAGTCGATGATGGCGTCGCGCACCTCCTGCACCTTGCCCCAGAGCGCGGCGTTGCTGGTCGGCTTGATGATGACGCTCGACACCCGCCGATCGACGCTCGCCTTGCGCAGCGCGTCGACGATCGAGCGCACGGTCGGCGGCGCCTCGAGGAACTGCCCGAGCACCCCGCTGGGCTCGGTTTCCTGGAGATCGCCGGTGACGTCCAGGAGCAGCGTCGAGTTGGACGAGATCAGCGGTCCGCGCCCCACCGCGAGCCCGATGAACAGCAGCCCCGCTGCCGAGATGGCGACCGCCATCAGGATGAGCACGAGAACGACGACGACGCCGCGCCTAACAGCCACAGAGCCCTCCTGCGATCGAGTATAGCCGCCTTCGCCAAGGCTACGGCGAGCCAAGGCTGGATTCGCCGGAGAGGCCGGTTCTGGAACGTGCGCTCGGGGTCAGATCTCGATTTTCTGATCGGTGACGCCGCCAGGCCCCGGCTGCAATCAGAAGATCGAGATCTGACCCTATTTCGGCGTCGTCGCCGACTTCCAGTTGACGACGTGATACACCGCAGGCACCGTGCCGACGTTCTTCACGCCGTGCAGGTCGTTCGAGGCGTTGAAGATGATCGATCCGGGCCCGACGCGTTTCCATTGCCCGAGCGAGAGTGTCTCGAGCGTGCCCTCCCTGAGGATGATCAGCTCTTCGTTGGCGTGCTGATGGGGCGCGTGCGAGGTCTGGCCAGGATTGAGTGTCGTCACGTGCATCTCGAGCTCATCGAGCGTCACGCTTGGCGCGCGGACGATCGCCCGCGTGGAGCCATAGGCGTTCTCTTTGGGCGTCATGGCGTTCCAGTCGAACACTTGGGATTTGAGGATCGTCGGGGTGGGCTGCTGAGCTGCCACCACCGCCAACGTGCCACTCGCGGCGATGAGTGCGACGACGATGTCTCGACGGGTAATCATGTCAGGGGACTCCTAATGTTTCGGGGCTCGGAGCTCGGGGTTCGAGACGCGAGACAGCAAGCGCCTGCGGCCCGAGCGCGGCGCGACCAGCCTCCGCCAAGGCTACGGCGGTCCGCCGAAGCTTCAGCGAAGGCGGAAGTCGCCGCGCGGGAGCGAGCGGGGGTGGGGCCCCACGAGCATTGATAAATGCAGACGGAACGCCGCGCACCGCCCGGCGCCCCCAATCGAGCTCTCGATGCCCTCGTCCGAGCGCCGAAGCCCGAGCCCCGACCCTCACCCCACCACATAGGGCCATCGCTGCGGCCGCGACAAAACCGCGTTGGCCGCGTCATCGTTCTTGAACCGCTCCTTTAGCGGGTCCCAGTACAGCTTGCGCTTCGCGCGCATCGCGATGTGGTGGATGAGGCACGCACTGCACGCCCGATGGCCCACCTCCACAGGCGCGATCGTCTGCTGCCGCGACTTGATGCACGAGAGCCAGTTTCCGTGGTGGTCGGTGCTCTCGGGTAGGTGAATCTCGTTCGGCCCGATCACGGACCCGAGGATCTTCGGATCGCTCGCCGCCAGCGGCTGAACGAACACCTGCGCCGCCGGGTCGCTCGAGGTCACCGTCTCGTTGCCGCGCGAGACGAACACCCAGCCTTGAGTCCCTATGAACTTGATGCCGTTCGGGAACGCACCGCTGACAATCATCTTCACGCCGTTGGCGTAGATCGCCTCGGTCCTGAAATCACCGTGCACGTCCCAGAGCCCGCTCTTGGGGAACTCGGCGGTTCCCCAGACTTCGATCGGACCCGTGTACTCCGTGTTCATCCCCCAGTGCGCGGTATCGATATGATGCGCGCCCCAGCCCGTGATCATGCCGGCGCCGAACTGCTCGCACCTCAGCCAGCCCGGCCGGCCGTAACCGTTCTGCGGGTGCACACGGTTCTCGGTGTAGAACACGACCGGCGTCGAGCCGAGCCACGCGTCGTAGTTGAGGTTCTTGGGCACCGGCATCTCGGGCTCCACTGGGCCTGAGGGATCGCCGGGCAGGCCGATCTCCACCGTCTTCAGATCGCCGACGCGCCCGTTCCTCACGAGCTCGCACGCGCGACGGAACTGGCCCTGCGGCCACGACCGCTGCTGGCTCCCGATCTGGAAGATGCGCCCCGATCGATGAACGGCATCGCTCAACGCCCGCCCTTCGGCAATCGTCAGCGACGCCGGCTTCTGCAGGTAGACGTCCTTGCCGGCCTGCACGGCGTCGATGGCCAGCCTCGCATGTTGATGATCGGGCGTGCTGATGACGACCGCGTCGATGTCCCGGTTGGCCAGCAGCTCGCGGTAGTCGCCGTAGCCCGTCACTCCGTCGTAGGGCTTTCCCGTCTGCTTGCTGTATTGACCGTTGATGAGTAGCTTCGCCTCGTCCACCCGCTTGCTGTCGAGGTCGCAGGCGGCCATGATCCGGGCGGCCTCGTGCTTCCAGATCCCCGGCAGATCGTGGCCGCGAGAGATACGGCCCATGCCAATCGCGCCGACGTTGATGCGGTTACTCGGTGAGTTGGCGCCCAGCACGGACGAGGGGACGATGGACGGAAAGCCGGCGACGACCGACGAGGCGACAACGCCCTGACCCGCGGCCGCGAGGAATGTCCGCCGCGATGTCCTGCTTGCTCTGTCTGCCATGCTGCGCGTCCTTTCGGGGTCAGACCGGGGTCAGACCGGCGTCAGACCAGGGTCAGACCAGGGTCAGACCCCAACAACCCCTGAATCATGACTTGAAACTGACCCGCTGCGCCTGCTTCTGCGCCTTGAGCACGAGCTCCGTCGCCAGGAAGCAGTGCGCCTGGGGCATCGCCGTCTCGGTCCGCTGCAGGATGTCCTGCACGAGCTGCTCGCCGTAGGGAAGCTCCACCTTCTGGCAGTCGACGTATCGAGTCTCTTTCTGATCGACCACGAACAGGTGGCTGCCGCCGGGCCGTCCGCCGATATCGATGTTCTTGCGAATCTCCATGAAGCCGTCGGTGCCGAGGATCGTCAGCCGCCCGTCGCCCCACGTGGCGAGACCATCCGGGCGTGAACCAGTCCACGCGGATATAGCCGGCGCCGCGGTTGCCGCGGACCGTCATGTCGCCGAAGTCCTCGAAGCCCGGGATACTGCGGATAGTGGACGTTGCCGACCTGCGACGACACGACTTCGGCCTTGCGTCGAGCCGGTGAAGAACAGGAACTGGTCGGCCTGATGCGACGCGATGTCGCACAGGATCCCGCCGTAGCGAGGCCGCTCGAAGAACCACGCCGGCCGGGTCGGGATGTTCATGCGGTGCGGTCCAAGGCCGATCGTCTGCACGACCTGGCCGATGGCGCCCGCGCGCACGAGCTCCCCCGCCTTCACGGTCGCGCGATTCTCGAGCCGTTCGCTGTACATGATCGAGTAGATGCGCCGTGTCTCGGCCTGCACCTTGCGCACTTCGGCGAGCTGCTCCAGCGTGGTGATGCCCGGCTTGTCGACCATGTAGTCCTTGCCGTGCTTCATGGCGCGGACGCCGAGCGGACCCCGTTCGTCGGGGATGGCGGCGCTCACGACGAGCTGCAGCGACTTGTCCTCGAGGACCTCGGCTTCGCTACGAGCGACCTTGACCTGCGGGAACCGCTTGACGAAGGCCGCCGTCAGATCCGGCTCCTTCGCAAACAACGACACCAACTCACCGCCGCCGCGGATCACGGCCTCGACCTGGCTGTTGATGTGGCCGTGGTTGATGCCCACAACGCCGAACTTGATCTTGGGTGTCGCCTGGCGAGGCAGCGGTGTCCCGAATCCAGGCGACGGCAGCGCGGCGATAGCCGCCGCCGAACCGGCGATGCCGCGGACGAACTCACGCCGACCCACGCGCGATTTCTTCATGTCGTCGCTCCAAAAGGGGGAAATGGCCGAACGGCGGAAGTTTACAACGGAAGTTCAGGACAGCAACAAAATAGCCCTTGACCCTATCTCATGAACAAGACAACAGGCTGAACGCGCCGACGGCCACGGTTCACGATGAACACGATGATCCGATGAACACGAAGACAACCGCTCCAGGGATCCATCGTGAACATCGTGTCATCGTGCTCATCGTGTTGTTACGTGATGTCGTGACACATTTATGAGACGGCTTCTACCCCACCGACGCCCCCGGACGCCCGGCCTCGACGACGAGCGACCCGCCCGTGCGCTCGACCGCGTCAGGCACGGTGACGCGGTCGAGAATCTTGAAGTCGGCGCGCATCGTTGCCGGCGTGGCCGTGCAGGCGATGTAGCCGCGGCGGGCGCTGTGATACTTGATGTGCGGGTTGTCCAGGCGCATGCGCTCCCAGGTGGCGTTGACATCGGCGCCGTCGGCGCCGGAGGTCACCGACGTGTTCGTGAATTCGACGCCGACCGTCTCCGAACGCGGGTTCTCGAAATCGAGCTTCAGATCGGCGCCGTAGTGCAGATGCACGTCACCGGACAGCACGATCGGGTTCGGCGCCTTCGTTTCTTTCAGCCGCGCGTAGAGCCGTTGGCGGGACGCGACGTACCCATCCCATTTGTCCATCGAGTAACGTCCGTTAGGGGCGGCGCGCTGGTTGTCGCGCGCGAACGTGGGCACCTGCTGTCCGAGCACGGTCCACGTCGCCTTCGCCGTACCCAGCTGCTCGAACAGCCACTGCTCCTGCGCCGACCCGAGAATCGTCCGCGATGGATCGAGGGCAGCGGCGCATCCTGTTGCCGTCGTCATGCCACACGCCTGTTTCGAACGGTACTGGCGCGTGTCGAGCACGCTCAGATCGAGCAGCGTCCCGAACCTGAGACGGCGAAACAAGCGCATGTCAGGCCCGCTCGGAATGGTCGCTGCGCGCAGCGGCATCGTCTCGAAGAACGCCTGGTAGGCGGCGGCGCGGCGCAGCAGGAACACTTCGGGCGGCGTGTCGTTCTCGTCGCGATCGCCGGCGTAGTCGTTGTCGACCTCGTGATCGTCCCAGGTCACGACGAACGGCGCCGAGGCGTGCGCTGCCCTCAGGTCCGGGTCCATCTTGTACTGGGCATAACGATTGCGATAGTCGACCAGCGTGTAGATCTCATCGCCCTGATGCCGTCGCACCAGCGCAGGATTCCTCCCTCCGTCGTCGCGACTTTCGTAGATGTAGTCGCCGGTGTGGAAGACGAAGTCGAACTGCTCCGCCGCGAGGCGCCGGTAGGCGGTGAAGTACCCCGTCTCGTAGTGGCTGCAACCGCAGACGGCGAACCGCAGTTGTGCGACGGCGGCGCCAAGGGGTGGCGACGTCTTCGTCCGTCCTACCTGGCTGACCTCTCGCCCGACGCGAAAGCGGTAGAAGTACTCATGACCGGGCTCGAGGCCACCCGCCTCGACCCGCACGCTGTGACCAAGTTCCGGCCGAGCCACGGCCGTCCCTTTCATCGTCACCGACGTAAATGCACGGTCCTTGGCGATTTCCCAGCCGACCTCGACGTTGGCCATAGGCATGCCACCGCCGGCGAGCGGTTCCGGCGCGAGTCGGGTCCACAGAACCACGCCGTCAGGCAGCGGCTCGCCGGAGGCGACGCCAAGCGGGAATGGATAGGTCCTGAACAGCGGCTGCGCGAAGACGCGCGTCGACCAGATCGGCTGCGCCACGGCTGCGAGCCCGAGCTTCCAGGCAATGTTCAGCAGTTCCCGGCGTGTGAGTCCCTGGAGCGTGCGATCGTAGAGGCGAATCGAGTCAGTCATGAGGTGCACGTCCGGCCTTCGGTGTTCGAGTGAGGTTCTCCGACAGAAACAACCCGGTCTTCCCCGGCGTCACGATGTCACGATCGCCGTCGCCATCGATGTCCTCGACGACCATCTGTAGTCCTCCGCCGGCGCGTCCGCCGTAGTCGACGATGTGACGAACCCATTCGACGGTGTCCTTCGGGCCCGGACGGAACTCATACCAGTAGATGCCCATCGGTTCGCGCTCGGACGGGTCCGTGCCGTTCCTCCCGAAATAGCGCTTGGCGGCCACGAGATCTGGCTGCCCGTCGCCATTCAGATCGGACATGGCGGTCGAGTGGGCGTTCGCCCAGCTGAGATCGATTGAATGGTACGACCATTGACCGTCAGCCCGCTGCTCGAACCAGAGGACGCCGTAGCTGTGCGCCATCGAGGTCACCACATCGGTCCGGCCGTCCTTGTTCACGTCGATCGGATACATGAAGGCAAACTCTGCCGGCCGAGGCTGTGCCGGCGGCGGCGCGGCGGCAGCGGGAAGCGGCTGCGACGACTGCATCCAGTCGGTGGCGTGAAAGGTCCACTCGCCAGGCGCCCGCACGTCGCCTGGCGCTTCGAGCCAGCCCTGCGGCGTGATGATGTCGTTCCGCTTGTCGCCGTTCAAGTCGCCGGCGCCTATCCCGTGACCGTAGCTCCGTGAACTGACCACGTGCTTCACCCACTTGCCGTTCTGCACCTCGTACCAGGAGAGCGGCGCGCCGGCGGCGCCGGTGAACTGCGGCAGCACCTCCTGTGCCTTGCCATCGTTGCTGAGATCGACCAGGAATGCGAACTCGGTCGGACCGATCGCATCGATTTCGGTCTCAACCCAGGGTCTGCTGCCCTTGCCCGGATTCTTGAGCCAGACAATCCTGCGCGCAAAATACGCGATCTGCACGACGTCGGTGTAACCATCGCCGTCCACGTCGAGCGGAAGGTCGCTGAAGTTGTCGATGTAGTTGCCGTTGAACGGGATGTCGCGGATCTTGTGCCTGGTCCAGTTCGGGGCTTCGTACCAGGACTCGGCCGACAGGATGTCGAGCCGGCCGTCCTTGTTGAAGTCCGCAACGGCCAACGACTCGCTGAAGCCGGGGTCGATCATCTGCACTCTGAAGGCGATATCCGCGGGCCGGCTCTTCTGGGCCGGGGCGACGGCCTGTGCGATCAGGAGAATGAGCAGATACAACATCGACTACCTCCACTCACGACCACTTCTTGTCCCAACCGCCGCGCGGTGGCGACACGAAACGCGACAGGCTGAATTGCGTGTCGGGCACCGAGTCGGTCAGCACGAGCGACGCGACCATCTCGCCGACCGCCGGACCCATCTTAAAGCCATGGCCGGAGCCGCCGCCAACAATCCAGACATTCGACCCGCCTGGGTGCCGGTCGACGATGAAATGGTCGTCCGGCGTGGTTTCGTACTGACAGACTTCCGCGCTGACGAGGGGCGCGTCCGCCAGCGCCGGAAACCTGACGGAGAGGAATGCCCGGGCCCGCGCGATCCCGACAGCGCTCACACTCCGGTCGCCGCTCGTCGGATCGATCGCCGGCCCCGGCGCATCATCGGCCACCTTGAAGCCGGATGAGCCGGCGCCCGGAATTCCATAGACCTGACCCGATCGGGACCCGGCGGCGAAGTCCATCCAGACCGGCAGCTCGGGCTCTTTGAAACGCGCATCGCCTGAAGGCGTGCCGAAGTAGAAGACCTCCTGACGTGTGGCTGCGATGTTGGCGCCAACTACGTCCGGAAACAACGACGCCAGCCAGGGACCGCAGGCAAAGACGAACGCATCGGCCTCCAGGCGCGTGCCATCTCGCAGGGCGAGCCGCGTCATCCCCGTTCCATTCACGACGATGGGCCCGACGACGACAGCCTGTCGATACTCCCCACCTTCGGCGATGAGGTGCGCGACGACGCCCTCGCAGGCGCGCCGGGCGAACAGATATCCGGCATCGCGCTCGACGAACACCGAGTGGATGCCGTCAAAACTGATCTGCGGATATTGCCGTGACGCGTCCTGCAGTGTCAGAAGATCGAGCCTGGCTCCGTGCTCGCGCAGCACTCGCGCCGACGCGTGACCAAAGCTGTCGTCGTCGCCGAACATCCACAGCACGCCGGTCTCGCGCAGCAGCCGGCGACCGGGGTCGTGCGCTCGCCAGAGCTCCAGCGCGCGAAGCGCCATCCTGGTGTAGACGGCACGCGCGCCGTAGGTCGCGCGGATGATGCGTGTCTCTCCGCCGGAACTGGCGCGCGCGTGGCCCGGCCCCCACGCGTCGACGAGCGTCACGCGAGCGCCGCGCCGCCGCAGCTCGAGCGCGGTCCACCCGCCGAACGCGCCAGCGCCGACAACGACGATTCGAGGTTGGGACAAGGGCTCCAAGATACATCGACTCGACCGTGGCTTTGTGTAGGATCTACTGATGACCACGGCATCCTGTCGGCTTGGCCTCACTCTTCTCGCGTTCGTTGGAATTTTGACCGCCGCTGCGTGCAGCACGCCGGCTCCTGCGACGCCGGTGAAGCCTTCCGGTGATGCGGCGTTCAACGACGTTGCCCGTGCCTATCTCGAAGACACCTACCGCCGGCAGCCGACGCTCGCGACGCTGCTCGGCATTCACAAGTACGACGAGACGATTCGAGACCCGTCGCGTCAAGCCGTCGCCGACGAGATTGCCTCGGCGCGCCAGTTCCGGGAGCGCGCGGCCGCGATTGACGCCTCGACGTTGTCGCCATCGAATCAGCTCGACCGCGAGCAACTGCTGCTCGCCATTGACTCCCGCATCCTGACGCTCGACGTCGTGCGCCCGTGGGCCAGGGACCCGGACAGCTACAGCAGCGGCCTGACCAACACGGCGTACCTGATGATCAAGCGCGCGTTCGCGCCGCCAGAGGAACGGCTGCGGCACCTGATCGCGCGGGAGAAGGCGATGCCGGCCACGCTGGCCGAGGCGCGCAAGAACCTGGAGAACCCGCCCCCGATCTACACCGAGATCGCGATCGAGCAGCTCGACGGCAACCGCGACTTCTTCAAGACCGCAGTCGCCGCGGCCTTCCCCGCCGTCACGGACAAGGCCCTGCTGGCCGAGTTCAAGCAGGCGAACGATGCCGTCATCGCCGCGCTGGACGACTACAAGAAATGGCTGCAAGGCGATCTGCTCAAGCGCTCGACCGGTGATTTCGCGATTGGCGACGACACGTTCCGCAAGAAGCTCGCCGCCGACGAGATGCTCACGCTGTCGCTCGACGAGTTGCTCGCCATCGCCGAGACGGATCTCCGGAAGAATCAGGCCGCGTTTGCCGAAACCGCCCGCCTGATCGACTTCAGGCGGACGGCAATGCAGGTGCTCGAGAAAGCGCAGGCCGACTATCCGCCCGCCGCGAAGCTCCTGTCGACGACCCAGGGCGAGCTCGACGCCCTCGGGCGGTTCATGACCGACCATCACCTGATCACGATCCCGAAGGCCGCGCCGGCAGTCGTGCAGGAAACGCCGCCCTTCCTGCGCGCCACCACCAGCGCGTCGATGGAGATCCCCGGCCCGTTCGAAACCGTCGCGACCGAGGCGTACTACAACATGACGCTGCCGGATCCGAAGGCCTCGGCGAAGGAGCAGCACGAGTTCATGCGGCAGTGGTACTACGCCGCGATCTCGAACGTCTCTGTGCACGAGGTGTGGCCTGGCCACTACCTGCAGTTCCTTTACGCGAAACAGTTTCCGTCCGATATCCGCAAGGTGTTCGGGGCAGCGAGCAACAGCGAAGGGTGGGCGCATTATTGCGAGCAGATGGTCATCGACGAGGGCTTCCACGCCGACGATCCGCGCTATCGCCTGGCGCAGATTCAGGACGCGCTCCTCCGCAACGCCCGCTTCATCGTCGGCATCCGGATGCACACGAAGGGCATGACGATCGCGCAGGCGGAGGACTACTTCGTCAAGGAGGGTTACCAACCGCGACCCGTAGCCGTCTCCGAGAGCAAGCGCGGCACGTCGGATCCGACCTACGGCTACTACACGATGGGCAAGCTGATGATTCTCAAACTGCGCGAGGACTACAAGGCGAAGATGGGCGCGCAGTACTCATTGCAGAAGTTCCACGACACCTTCATCGGTCTGGGGCCGCTGCCGCTGCCGCTCATTCGCAAGGCGATGCTCGGGGAGATCGGACAACTCTTCTGATATCGAGCAGGCGTATAATCCGTCCGCATGCGAGCGAGGAACACTCGAATATGCGGCGACTTCACGTCCTCGATGACTTGCGCGCAGACGTCGTCTACGGCGTGCGCGTCCTGCTGAGGAACCCTGGGTTCACATTCGTCGCGGTCATGGCTCTGGCGCTCGGGATCGGCGCCAACGTGACCGTCTTCACGCTCGCCAACGCATTCCTCTTCAAGAACCTGCCGTTCGATGACAGCGACCGTATCCTGTACATTTCAAACACGCCTCCCGGGCGTCCTGGCACTGTCCGGTCCGTTTCGTATCCTGACTTCCTCGAGTACCGCGAGCAGGCGAAGTCCTTTGAAGGACTCGCGGCCTTCTCGAACCGTTCCGTTGACCTGAGCGACGGCAGCGGCTTCCCGGAACGCTACCGCTGTCCCGTCATGACGGCCAACGGATTCTCCGTCATCGGGCAGCAGCCGATTCAAGGCCGGGACTTCCTCCCGGAAGATGAGCAGCCTGGCGCGCAGCCCGTCGTGATCCTGAGCCACGGACTCTGGGAGAGCCGCTACGGTCGGGATCCCGCCGCCATCGGCCGGACAATCCGTGTCAATGACGCACCCACGGTGATTGTCGGCGTGATGCCGCGCGGCGTCACCTTTCCCGGCGCGAGCAGCCTGTGGATGCCGCTCGTGCGGACAGCCGACCTGCAGAGGCGCAACTTGCGCAGCCTGACGATGTTTGGACGCCTGAACGGCCGGGCCACGCTCGCGCCGGCACGCGACGAGCTGGCCAGTATCGCCGGTCGCTTGTCCGCCGACTATCCGGCTACGAACAGAGACGTGGGCGTCCTCGTCCAGAACTTCAACGACCGTTTCAACGGCAGCGAAACCAAACTGCTGTTCAGGTCTCTCATCGGTGCGGTCGCATTCGTTCTCCTCATCGCGTGCGCGAACGTGGCCAACCTCCTGCTCGCCCGGGCCGTGGGCCGATCGCGGGAGGTCGCCATCCGCGCCTCTCTCGGCGCCGGTCGATGGCGCGTCGTTCGGCAGCTGCTCGTGGAGAACGCGCTGCTGTCAGCCGTCGCCGCGGCGCTGGGGTGGCTGATGGCGCTGTGGGGTGTTCGCCTCTTCGATGCGGCGCTCGTCCCTGCCGTGAAGCCGCCGTACATCGATTTCTCGATGGACTTCACGGTGGTCGTCTATCTGGCCACGATCACCCTCGGCGCGACATTGTTGTTCGGCCTGGCGCCAGGGCTGCAGCTGCTGAAGCTCGATGTGAACGCTGCGCTGAAGGAAAGCAGCCGCGCCGCGGGACTGGGCGGGCGCGCGCGCATCCTGCTCGGCTTGCTCGTCGTGGTCGAGGTGTCGCTGGCGGTCGTTCTCCTCGCGGGAGCGGGATTGATGATCCGCAGCCTGTTGAACACTTACCGCGCTGACATCGGCGTCGCCACCGAGGGTGTGCTGTCGATGAACCTGAGCCTGCGCAACCGGAAGTACCCGCGCATGGAAGACCAGATCCACTTCCAGGATCGCTTGAAGGAACGGCTTGAAACCGTTCCTGGCATCGTCGTCGCCTCCGTCGCGTCCGACCTGCCGGCCGAGAGCCCGGACGAATTCACATACGAGGTCGAAGGGGCGCCGCGGCCAGACTCCGGGAATTACCCTCGGGCGAGCGGGCTGGTCATCGGCGACGACTACTTCAAGGTGATGCAGGTGAGCCTGAAGTCCGGCCGGCCGTTTGCTGCCGATCGTGCCGGCGGCCTGCCCGTCGTCATCGTCAACGAACTCTTCGCGCGGGCGTCCTGGCCAGGTCAGGATCCGATCGGCAAGCGGCTGCGCCTGTTGCAAACGCGTTCGGGCGCCCCGCGAGAGGCGCCTCCGGCGCCCGACCCGTGGCTCACGGTCGTCGGCGTCGTGCCAAACATCCTGCAGGATGACGAGAGCTTCGAGCTGGCGCCGGTCTTGTACTTTTCGTTCTACCAGCAGCCGCAGAGCGGGATGGAGATCCTCATCCGCGCGCGCGTTCCTGCAGCATCGATCGGCCACGCGATCCGGCAGCAGGTCCAGGCACTCGACGAGGACATCGCGGTGCCGAGCGTGCGCACACTCGACGAGTCGCTCTGGCTCCGCAACTGGCGTTACCGCGTGTTCGGCAGCATGTTCGGCATCTTTGCCGGCATCGCGCTCCTGCTCGCGTCCGTGGGACTCTATGCCGTCATCGCGCACTCGGTCAGCCAGCGCACGCGTGAGATCGGCGTGCGCATGGCCCTCGGTGCGCTGACGGGCGACATCCTCCGTCTCGTGTTCACCCAGGGGATCGGGCAGCTGGCGCTCGGGTTGATCGTGGGTGTGGGCGCCGCGTTGTGGGCGACCCGCGTCCTCGAAGCCATGCTGGTTGGCGTCACGCCTGCAGATCCGTTGACCTTTGTCAGCGTCGCACTCGTGCTGATCGCGGCGGGTGTGCTCGGATGCGCGATACCGGCGAGACGGGCGATTCGCGTGGACCCCGTCGTGGCCCTGCGGAACGAATAGGCTGAAGCCGCGGAGGGGATGGAGCCGCTGGCGCCGGCCGGGAGTATGGGGCGCCCGGTCAGACGCAGGTCTCGAGCTCGAGCGCGAGAATCAGTTTTCGACCGACGGTTCGCATCGTGTCCGAATTGAGCGTGCCGACGTGCCTGACGAACCGCGTCTTTGACACGGTCTGTACGTTGTCCAGCTCGACGAACGAATCCCGCCGGAGGTTGCCGGCCTGACCGATCGCCACTTCAGTCGGGTAGCCCTTTCCCTTGGTCGTAATCTCGGCGACCGTGACTTTGTTGACGTGAGCCATGACGGCCTGACGGGTCAGGATGACGACCGGACGACGGCCGGCGCGGCCCCCGAGATCGACTTCCCACACGTCCCCGCGATTCACCTGCGGCTCCAGCTCTGCACGCCGAGCCACTCCTCTGCCCGTTTGTGATCGTCGGGTTCCTTGCCGAGCGCCGAGATCCACTCGTCCTCGAAGCGCTCGGTCGCGCGGCGCTGAAGCCATTGCCGGAGCGCCTGCCGGACGACCTCGGAGCGCTTGAGACCGAGGGGACCGGACACCCGGTCGACCTGGCGAAGCGTCTCTTCGTCTACGGTAATCTGTATATTCTTCATAGACATATTCTGTCTATGATCATAGACGTTATTGCGCG
Organism: uncultured Acidobacteriota bacterium; assembly: GCA_963776315.1. GTDB lineage: Bacteria > Acidobacteriota > Vicinamibacteria > Vicinamibacterales > 2-12-FULL-66-21 > DATBJJ01. The sequence continues at coordinate 41,069 of CAVZMJ010000007.1, read as the reverse complement.
AGTGGATCAAGGCCTCGGAATGGATACCTCATTCACGGTTCACGGCCTGGCCCCTCGGATCACCATCCGACCGAAACCACCGCGCCCCGAACGCCGGATCCGACGACGGGCGCGATGCGCGTCTGCAGTCGTCGGCCTCGCTCGTACAAGCGTCCGTCGAGCTGTCGACGAGGGCGTCGACGCCCGTGCCGAGCAGCGTGCAGGCGACACCGTTCGAAAGCAGGCTGGCGAACACCCATTTCGCCTCGCTCCCGCGAGGCTGCATTGCGGCTGCGGAGATGCCGAGGGACAGGCCGACGCCGAGCCCGATGAGGGCACCGTTCTTGAGGCTGTCCGGCTTGTCGATTCGGACGATCCGATCGACCCTGATCTCGTTCGCTCGTCCCATGCCAGGACACTCTGATCGCCTCGGCCGATACATCCATCACCCGTCCGTCGATTTGCCGCCCTTCCTCGTCGACAATCGAGACCTTGAGTCCCGGCCTGACCGCGCCCGCGATATCGCCGCTCGCCTGCGCGACGGCCAGGGACGGCGAGGTAATGAGCGCGAGGCCGAGCAGTGCCGGCAGTAACCGAGTCATAACCGTCCTCCTGTCCTGACGTTCTGGGCCCACAGCGGACGTGCCGTGAGCCTCTACAGGTTCGCTCGCTTCGGTACGGCAAGTCGTGAGGGAGGGCTGAAGAAACGCTGAAATCCGATAGGATCGACCCATGAGCACCAGACGACCGGCCACCGTCACAACCCTCCTGCTTCTCCTGACTTTCGCCGGCACGGCCTACGCTCAGGTCGATGCCCGGATGTTCCGCCAGCCAACGGTGTCGCAGACGCAGATCGCCTTCGTCTACGCCGGCGACATCTGGATCGTCCCGAAGAAGGGCGGCACCGCGACGCGTCTCAGCTCGCCGCAAGGTGAAGAGTCATTCCCGCGCTTCTCGCCCGACGGCACGAAGATCGCCTACAGCGCCGCCTACGACGGCAACACCGACGTCTATGTGGTCGGAGCGGGCGGCGGCGAGCCCATCCGCCTCACGCATCATCCGATGGCGGATCGCGTCATCGGCTGGCATCCCGACGGCAAGCGCGTGCTGTTCGCGTCGAGCCGCGAGAGCGGGCGCCAGCGCTTCAGTCAGTTCTACCTGGTGGGGCTCGACGGCGGGCTGCCAGAGAAGCTGCCGGTGCCCTACGGCGAGTTCGGCGCGTTCGCCGGAAACGGCACGGACTTCGTCTACATGCCGATGTCGCAGGACTTCCGCACCTGGAAGCGCTATCGCGGCGGCTGGGCGCCCGACCTCTGGCTCTTCGACCTCAAGACGTTCGCGTCGCGCAACCTCACGAACGACCCCGCCAACGACGCGCAGCCGATGTGGCACGGCAACACCATCTACTTCGTCTCCGATCGGGGCACGAACCAGCGGAACAACATCTGGGCCCTCGACGTCGCGTCGGGCAAGCCGCGACAGGTGACGCAGTTCACGGACTTCGACATCACCTTTCCCTCGGTCGGGCCGGACTCGATCGTGTTTCAGGCCGGCGGACGGCTGTATCTGATGGATTGCGACTCGGAGAAGGCCAGCGAAGTGCCGATTCGCGTCGTCACCGACGAGACGACGCTGCGGCCGCGGACGGCGAAGGCCGAGTCGCTCATCACCGACGCGTCGGTGTCGCCGACCGGCAAGCGTGCGGCCTTTGGCGCGCGCGGAGACGTCGTCTCGGTCCCGGCGGAGAACGGCGCCGTCGTCAACGTGACGCGGACGTCCGGCGTCGCCGAGCGCTATCCGCGCTGGTCGCCGGACGGGAAGACCGTCGCCTACTGGAGCGACCGGAGCGGCGAGTACGAGCTGACGCTGCGATCGGCCGACGGTTCGGGCAGCGAGCAGAAGGTCACGACGCTCGGGCCCGGCTTCCGCTACACGCCGTACTGGTCGCCGGACAGCAAGAAGCTGGCGTTCATCGACCAGGCGATGAAGATTCGCATCTACGACGTGGCGACAAGCCGCGTGACCGAGGTCGACCAGAGCCCCGACTGGATCAGTCACGGCGGCCTCGAGCCGTTCCGCTTTCAATGGTCGCCGGACTCGCGCTGGCTCACCTACGCGCGTCCCTCGTCTTCCACGAGCAACAACGCCGTCTTCCTCTACGACACGAAAGCCGGCAAGCTGCAGCAGGTGACGTCCGGCTACCTGAACGACACGCAGCCGGTCTTCGATCCTGACGGCAAGTACCTCTTCTACGCGTCCGATCGCTCGTTCGATCCGGTGTACGGCACCTTCGACAACTCCTGGACCTACGCGAACCCGACGCAGCTCGTCGCGGTCCCGCTGCGGAAGGACGTGAAGTCGCCGCTCGAGGCGCGCAACGACGCCGAGGGCAAGCCTGACGCAAAGCCGGAAGAGAAGAAGGAAGAGAAGAGAAGAAGAAGGACGAGAAGCCCGCCGGCGCCGAAGCGACGCCTCCTCCGCCGGCAAACGTCGACATCGATCTCGACGGCTTCGAAGCGCGCGGCGTCGTGCTGCCGCCCAAGGCTGGCAACTACGCGGACCTTCAGGCGATCAAGGGCAAGCTGCTCTACCGGCGCCTGCCGCGGACGGGTTCGAGCGACGAGAAGAGTCCGATCGTGTTCTTCGACTTCGAGGAACGCGAGGAGAAGACCGTGCTCGACGAAGCGGACGGCTTCGAGGTCACGTTCGACGGCAAGAAGCTCTTCGTCGCGCAGAAGAAGAAGTTCGCAATCGTCGACGTCAAGCCGGCGCAGAAGTTCGAGAAGCCGATGGCGACCGCCGACATCGAGGTGCCCGTCGATCCGCGCGCCGAGTGGCGGCAGATCTTCACCGACGCCTACCGCTTCGAGCGCGACTACTTCTACGACCCGACCATGCACGGCGTCGACTGGGCCGGCCTGCGCACGCGCTACGGGAAGCTCCTCGACGATGCGGTGACGCGGTGGGACGTGAACTTCGTCCTCGGCGAGTTCATCGGCGAGCTGAACGCGTCGCACACCTATCGCGGGGGCGGCGACGAGGAGAAGGCGCCGCAGCGAACCGTCGGCATGCTCGGCGTCGACTGGGAGCTGGCAAACGGCGCCTACCGCATCAAGCGCATCGTCGCGGCGGGCCGTGGGACACGGCCGTGCGATCGCCGCTCGACGAGCCCGGCGTCAACGTCAAGGAAGGCGACTACGTGCTCGCCGTCAACGGCGTGCCGCTGAACACGAAGGCGGATCCGTGGGCGAGCTTCCAGGGGCTCGGCGACAAGACCGTGGTCCTGACGGTCAACAGCGCGCCATCGTCCACCGGCGCGCGTGAGGTCGTGGTCAAGTGCCTGACCGACGAGAGCGAGCTGCGCTACCGCGCCTGGATCGAGGAGCGCCGGCAGATCGTCGACAAGGCCACCGGTGGCAAGGTCGGCTACATCTACGTGCAGAGCACCGGCGTGGACGCGCAGAACGAGCTCGTGCGCCAGTTCATGGCGCAGTGGAAGAAGGACGGGCTCGTCATCGACGAGCGGTGGAACAGCGGCGGACAGATTCCCGACCGGTTCATCGAGCTGCTCAACCGGCCGATCCTCTCGTACTGGGCCGTGCGCGACGGACGCAGCCAGCAGTGGCCGCCGGTCTCGCATCACGGGCCGCAGGTGATGCTGATCAACGGCTGGAGCGGATCGGGCGGCGACGCGTTTCCCTTCTACTTCCGCGAGGCCGGACGCGGCCCGCTCATCGGCACGCGCACGTGGGGCGGCCTGATCGGCATCAGCGGCGCGCCGGCGCTCGTCGACGGCGGCAACGTCACGGTCCCGACCTTCCGGATGTACGATCCGAAGGGTCAGTGGTTCGCCGAAGGCCACGGCGTCGATCCCGACATTCCGATCGGCGAGGATCCGACCGCGCTGGCGAAGGGCAGCGATCCGCAGCTCGAGCGGGCGATCAAAGAAGTGACCGACCGCATGGCCAAGCAGCCAGCAACTCCCCCGCGTCCGGCGTATGAGCGGCGGGTGCCAAAGGGATGACGTCGAGCGGCTTTCCGTCAGTCCTTGGGCTTCCAGTTCAACAGGACCGTGATGGGTGGAGGCTCCTCGACGTAGGTGTTGATGAGAAACCGCTGTCCGTCATGAGCAACGGCGTACGTCGTCGTATTGTTCTGGTAGTGACGTGGGCCCGGTGGCAGGGGGAACAGCGCGGATGGCGTGTCCGTTTCGAGCTGTCCGCTCGGCGTCATCCGCGCCGCCATCAGTCGATCGTCCAGCGAGACAAAGAACAATTCGCGTCCATCGTCCCGCCAGATGGGCATCGCGCCGCCGTCTCTCGAAATCTGCGTCTTCCGAGTCAGCTCTGGAAACGCCTGCACGTAGATCTCGCTCCTGCCGTTTTCGGTGGATTCCAACGCCAGCCATCGGCCGTCGGGCGAGAAGCGGCCGCGAGTTTCATTCGCCGGGGTCTGGGCGATCGCCTTGGGCTGGCGGTCACCCATGAGCGGCAGGACCCAGAGGTCGTTTCCGGTCGTGGCACTTTGGACCGAGTAAAGCAGGTATCGCCCATCCGTCGACCAGTCCTGCGTGTTCTTGTGTTCGGAGGTTTCGAGCAACAGTGTTTCCGCCGATGGGCTGCCGCCGGCAATAGAGAGCTCGTAGAGGTTGAGCACACCGTTGCGATCCGAGTTGAACACAATCCGGTCGCTGCCCGATGACCAGACCGCGTCGTAGTCCCTGGCCGGATCGGACGTGAGCTTTTGAAGAATATTCCGGGTGACCTCTATCGACCAGAGGTCCGTGTTGCCTTTGATCGTGCGCCGAAATACCACGGTCCGACCGTCGGGGGACAGCCTGGGCATGGAGGGTTGCCCCTCGTCAATGCCGCCCAGGACGCCGACCGGTCGGCCGGTCCGATCGAACCAGGTGAACTGTCGTTTTCCGGCGCCCGCTCGGTATGCGATCAGTCCTGGCGCCGTCTCGGCGAGCGCCACATCGCCAAAGAGGTCCGCACTCAACCCCACTTGCGTCGAAATCGGCAACGCTTCGCCGATCGGCCGCAGGCTGGCGAGATCGAGCCGCTGCGCCCAGAGTGCCCCTTCGCGCGCGAACAGCACGCGATCGGGAGCTGCGAAAACGGCGGCCGAATCCGAAGCGAAGAGTCGAGGCGCGTCGGTCGAGCCGAGCGTGCCCAGGTACACGCCCGCGCCTTCCGCGGAGCCAAGCGAATAGAAGAGGAAGTGACGCCCGTCGGGCAGGAAGTGTGGAAATCGATGCCCGGACTGCCGCGGCCGGTCGACGCGTGTGACCACGCTGACGTCCCCACGGCCAGCCGGCACGGCGTTCAACGATCCCGCGCTGCCGGCTGCGAAGAGGATGGTCCCCGTCGATCCCCAGGTACCACCCCTCGACTGCCGCGCGCCAGCGAGCGTCCGCACGACTCCGCTGTCGAGGTCGAGCCGCTTCAGCTGACCGGCTGCGAAGAATCCGATGGCCCGGCCGTCCGGTGCCCAGAACGGCGTCCCCTCCGCGTCCTCCGTCCCGGCCAGGGCCCGAACCGTCTCCGAGTCAAGCGAACGCATCGATAGCGCACTGCGGTTCTCTATCGTCATCCGGTAGACGAGCATTCGACGGTCAGGTGAAATCGCAAAGCCCACGAGGCTGGCACCGGGCGGCGTGGCGATCTGGAGACGCATCTCCTGCCCGTCGGCGCCGCGCGGTGTGCCGCGCATTCCCGCACCGAGCCCCCACGCTGCCGCACTCACGATGGCAACGATCATCGCCGCGATCCATCCCGCGCGATCGCGCCAGGGCCTCGTCGTCGCCGCCGCGACGGCGGCGTGTGACGTGGTATCCGACGCGATCCACGCCAGCTCGTCGTGCAGGTCGTGAGCGGACTGCCAGCGCGCGTCCGGGTCCTTCGCGAGACACTTCTTGACGACGCGGTCGAGGGATGCGGGAGAGAGCGGGCGCAGGCTCGACACCGGCGGCGGTTCGTCCTTGAGGATCGCGCCAATCAGGCTCGTGCTCGTCTTGCCCTCGAAGGCTTTGCGGCCCGCGAGCAGTTCGTAGAGTACAGCGCCAAACGCGAAGAGGTCCGTTCGCGCGTCCGCGTCCTGTCCCTCGAGCTGCTCCGGCGCCATGTACTGCAACGTCCCGAGAATCGTTCCTATGCCGGTCAGACTCGCCGGTGTTGTCGGCAGTATCGACTGGTGTGCGCCGTTGACGACGGCCGCTGTGCTTTTCGCCAGCCCGAAGTCGAGCAGCTTGGCGCCGCTTTTCGTCAGGACGATGTTGCCGGGCTTCAGATCGCGGTGGACGATGCCGGCACGATGCGCCGCATCGAGTGCCGAGGCGATCTCGATGGCAATTTTGAGCGCCTGATCGGTTGGCAGCGCGCCGTTCGCGAGGCGGTGTGCCAGCGTCGGACCTTCGAGGTGTTCCATGACGAGGAACGCCTGGCCGTTCTGCGAGCCGACGTCGTACAGCGCGCAGATGTGGGGATGCGTGAGGTGCGAGATGGCGCGCGCTTCGCGGTCGAAACGTTCGCGAAACTGCACGTCCCCGGCGAGCGAGCCTGGCAGGATCTTGATTGCGACTGTGCGGTCGAGACGCGTGTCACGAGCCTTATACACCTCGCCCATCCCGCCGGCCCCGAGAGGCGAGAGGATTTCGTAGGGGCCGAGGAGGGTGCCGGGTTGTAGGCTCACTGATGAGGTGTCGGGATTATATCAGCTGGCCGTTCCCGCACCTCCACCGGCGGATACACGTATCAGCGGCGTGGACCGGCTCGGTGCAAACGCGATGGTCCCGACGGCGTTCCACGTCCCGCCACGATACCCTCCCCATCCCGCCGACGCCGATCTACGCGGTCACTTCGTGCGGAAGAACACTTCCCCGCCGATGCTCCGAGGATTCAGTCAGTCTCGGGGTGGAATCGTCCAGAGATACAGGTCGGTTCCGTCGCTCGCGCGAACGACCTTCTCTGGAGGCCACGCGCCGATCGGGAACTGATGGGACACGATTCGCGTCCCGGGCAAGAGGTCGCGCCTCAGCTTCGATTCCAGCCTGGCGTTCACATTCGCCGATAAGGACAGAGCAACGATGGTTGCGCTCGACATGTCGGCATCAAACAAGTCGGCTTCGAGGAACGTCACTCTATCGGCGAGCTCGACGTCGCGGGCGACCTGACGCGACATCTCAACGAGCCGGGGATCCAGCTCGACGCCGACGCCACGCGCTCCGTACTTCTGCGCAGCCAGGATGGGAATCCGTCCGTCGCCGGAGCCAAGGTCGTACACCACGTCACGGGCACTCGTCCCCGCAAGCTGCAGCATCTCGTAGGCCACGGCCTCGGGCGTCGGCACGAAGTCCACATCGGGCGGGCGTGCGGGTGGCCGTGGCACCGTCCAGAGCAACACCGTCGATCCGTCCGGAGCATGACTCGTCTCGTCCGGCCTCCAGTTCTCGATCCCAAACGCGCTGGACACGATCCTCGCACCCGGCCGCAGCTGCCGCCTGAGCTTCATCTCGAGCCGCTTGTTCACGCTCGGCCACAAGTACATCGTGACGACCGTCGCAGGCGAGATGTCCTGAACGAATAGATCGCCCTCGATGAATGTGACTTTGTCGGCGACGCCATTCTCCAGTGCCGCCTGCCGCGATATCTTCACGAGTTTGGGATCCAGTTCCACACCAACACCGCGCGCGCCATACTTCTTCGCGGCCATGATGACGATCCGCCCATCGCCGGACCCGAGATCGTAGACGACGTCAGTCGCGTTCACGCGCGCCAGCGCGAGCATCGCGTCGACGACGACCGGTGCGGTCGGGGCAAAGGCGACGTCCGGGGAGCGCGGCGGGGCCTGACACGGTGTGAAGTGCGCGGCCCCTGCAATCGCGCCGAGCACAAGGCCGAAGAGTACGGTCAACTAGCGCACACCGACAGTCGCCTGCCCCATTCCGGTCCGTCCTTGCGAGTCGCGCGTCTCGACGGAGATTCGCACATTCCCCGTAGTCCCGGTACCGCAGCCGATCCCGACCGTCAGGCGAAAGGACTGCCCTGAACGGGCCTGCTCCAGTGCGCTCCCGAACTGCGTGGTGGGCACCGGCGCAGGCAACGTCACTTGAGGCGCGGCGGCGCCCAATGTGTCGACAAACTGCGCGCGGATTGAGGTGACGACAACGCTCACCCCGGTGGGCGGCTGGACCACGACGACGAGCGGCACGCTGAACGGCGTGACGGAGGGGCAGAAGGGATTCTGGATCTTCTGCGCGACAGCAATCGGTGAAGTAGTACTGACCGCAACCGATAACGCGCTAGTGGTGGGTGACGGCTGCGTCGGATTCACGACAGCGTCTGTGCCACCGCACGACGCACTGAGGAACGCGACGACGACCAGAAGCGACATGCGACCTTGCATTGGGGAGCCTCCTGTTCTGGCGCGCGAAGGAATCGACCTGTACTCACTTGCACATTCTAGTCACTGTTGGTGGCGTCTATCCTCGATGTTGCTGAGGGCCGACGGGCTGGCGGCTACAGCCGGGCGGCTACGGCCGGGCTAGCTCCTGACGGCGCACACGCGGGCCCTCAGTGCAGGAGATGCCCCGGGAGCCATCCGCCACCAGCCGCGCGAACGTTAGATGTACGAACCAGCGCGACAGATGGATTTCTATCGTCGGCGTGAGGATTTCTTCCGAGGATTCCTCCGTGTCATCTCGTCTGGCTGTTGCTGTTCCTGTTGCGCTGGCCTCTTCAGCTTGATTGTCTTCAATCCGAGATGAGACAAGATGGCATTCCAGCGATGTTGTTCTGATTGGTACCCCATCAAACATCCTTTCAACGTGGTCAAGAAAAGTTGGCGTACTGAATGTACGCCTCGCGAATGAGGTGGGACAGGAGACGAACCGGCGGCTCAGCCGGGTCGTCAATCGAATAGATTTGTTGGAGATTTGGTTGCGCGCTTGCGCAACCCGCGCCAGGTGGACTGCCGAACCGCTACGAGGATTGTTAGTCGGTTCCCCAGGGGTTGTCGATCACGAAGCGCCACGAACCGTCTGCTTGACGACGCAGAACATCCCCGTTGCGTCCGGTCAGCGTCACGGGTCCGCCGTCTGGCCCTGTGCCGGTGAATGACCAGACTCCGGCGACGAAAGCCAGGCCACCGGCCTCGAGGACGCGTGTCACTTTGAGATCCAGCGTGCCCTTCATTGCTATGAAACCGGCCAGTGATTCACGAACACCCGTGGAACCGTGAGCGAGGCTGCCAGGCTGAGACGCAAAGGCGGCTTCAGGCTCATATAGAGACATGAGGGCGTCGAGATTTCCGCTGTTGATTCCGTCGACGATCGATTTGAGGACTTGCTGAGGCGTCTCTCTGGACATGAACATCCTCTCTACCCGCGAATACTCAAAGGCACCGAACCGCTGCGGCGCTCGAATCGGGCAACCTTACCCAAGTTTACCCAAACCGGGTTCAAGAAGCCGACGAAGCGAGTCGCTAGAAGAGAGCCCCTCCGGCCTTTCGAACCAGAGAGATCCCCGCATAGTCTGCCAGGTATATCAGCGCGACGGCGATGAGCAGTGCCTCAGTGAAAACCACGAGCGCACGCACGAAACCGAGCCGTCGCTTTGCGGTCATTCTTACCTCCCGGCCCACTACCCGCGCACCCTCGGTGCTGCCACGAACCAACCACACCAAGAGAGCATCGCAACCATCAGGACGAGCCTGTAGGCTGGATGAGTGCCTACACCGATGCTCGACAACCAGAGCAACAAACCAAACGCCGCGCATGTGATCCAGAAAGCCAACGGCTTGCGCATGCAGCACCTCCTATTCGAGCCGAACAGATCCACAGGTTAGATCATATTGCGCAAATAACAAGGAGGTTGCGAATGGAAAGACTGAGCGTCGCCTTCGCGCTCGTCGTGGCTCTGGTGGGCGCTTCCAATCAGGCGGCGGCGCAGCCGTCGTTTGCCGGCACCTGGAAGCTCAATCTGGCGAAGAGCCAGCTGACGGGTCAGATTCTCTCGGTCGAGAAGACGGCGTCAGGATTGATGCACTTCGACATGCACGCGGGCTTCGCATTCGACTTCGATTTGAGCGGCAAGGAATTCCCGACCCCGGACGGCGGGACTACCTCGTGGCGGGAGATCAACCCGACAACCTGGGAGGCCACGAACAAGTTCAACGGCAAGGTCATCGCAACCTTCCGAATGACCTTGAACGGAGAAACGATCAACTCGGTGATAGCCATCAATCCGGAGGGCGGGGTGGTGGAACAGAGCTCCTCGTGGTCGCGCGTCTCCGGCGGTCCCGGTTTCTTTGGCAAGTGGAAATCAACCGAGATGAAAGGCGCACCATTGACGCTGGAGATCACACTCGAGGGCGCCAATGGAATCACGGTGAGGTATCCGGAGTTTCAAGCCGCCTGCAAGGGACGCTTCGATGGCAAGGATTACCCGTGGACCGGAGCGGGCGCCACCCTGAAACAAACGTTGGCGTTTGAGAGAAATGGGGCCAACTCGATCAAGTTGACGACGAAGCTCAATGGGAAGCCGTTCTATGTCGAGGTCCTGACGCTCTCCGCGGACGGCAAGACGTTGACCGACGATGGCAATGCCGTGTCGGTGAACGAGCCGACGAAAGCTGTCTACGAGAAGCAGTGACGCGGCGTGGGCACTCACCGCTTGCCGGGTGCAGCGGATATCGGCTCGGGACGATTCCCGCTAATCTGCGGTGAGAGAGGGCGTAACGCTGGCTTGCCAGCCGAAGCTCGGGCGGAACGCAGGCGAGTGAAGCCGGCTTGCTAGCCGAAGCTCACGGTTTTGACAGTGTGCGCCCGGCTTCGCCAGGGCTACGGCGCGGCAGCCTTCGCCTGGTTGAGAGTTCCTGGCTCGCCGAGCCGAAGCTCGCGCAGAGTTCAGGCGAGCGAAGGCTGGTGCGGAAGAGAGGATTTGAACCTCCACTCTCTTGCGAGAACAAGCTCCTGAGGCTTGCGCGTCTGCCAGTTCCGCCACTTCCGCACGAAGCGTGAACAACCACTGGCCGGAACTTCAAATTATAGCACGGCAGACGCGAAGGCCTCAGACGCTCAGCCGCTCAATGCCTGGCAGACCGTCGAATCCTGCATCGAAACTCAGGATGCGGCCGATGGCGTGCTGTTCCATGATGGCCACGTGGATGGCGTCGCGGGCCGAGAGCGCCGGACGTGCCACGACAATAGCCCGGGCACGCTCGACGGCGGCGCGATCGACGGCGAGCACGTCATCGACCACGGCAAGCAGCGCGTCGAACGCCGGCTGGATGGCATCCCGGCGGTTGATGGCGGCATACCGATGCAGAATCTCCTGCAGCACCTCCGCATCGGTCACGAGCCGCTGGCGTTCTGAAATCAGCCGTTCGAGGGCCCGCTGGCTGTCGGTTTTGTGAGGGTGCGCAGCCCCGACCAGGTACATCGGGATGTTCGAGTCAATCAGGATCACTGGCGGGTCGTCTCGACATAGCCTCGCTCGATGTCGGCCAGCAGATCGTCGATGGAGCCGGTCGGAAAGGCGTGCCGTGCGCCCGCGCGCACGGCCGCGATCTTCGCCGGCGCGTCGCCCAATGGCTGCCGCAGGCGCGCGGCGCGAAGGGCCTGCCGCACCCATTCGGCGACGGTCATGCGCTCGGCCTTTGCCACGCGCCGAAGTTCGCGGAGCTCGGCATCGTCGAGCAGGACCTGAAGTCGCTTAGCCATACGAGTAGTATGGCAGACTCATCTGGATGAGTCAATCAAACCCCGTCGCCTGCGTCAGTGGGCCGTGCCCTGCATCTTCAAGGCTTTGGCTCGGACGTAGGCATAGTTGAAGCTGAGCTGATTGAAGGCCGCGGCCTTCTTCCCCATCGCCGCCGCGCCCTTCGCGTCGCCGGCACCCTTCATGGCAAGCGCCGTCAGGTAGAGGATGCGCGGATCCTGCTGGTTCGATTTGCCGAATGCTTGAACAGCGTCGGCATACCGCTTCTCCTCGAGCGCGATTAGCCCTTCGAGCTCCTGGTGCTGGCGCACTTCGAACGGCACCTTCTTCACCGCGACTTCGGTCGCGTACGCCGCAGCCTTCGCCTTCCCCGCCACGAGATCGTGCTTCGCCACCGCCGCGCGCGCCTGCTCGAAGAGGTAGTTGCGCCGCGTCGCGGCCTTGGCCTCGGCCGGCACGCGCGCCGCCTCGCTGACCTCCACGGCCTTGCCGTACTTCACGAGCGCCTCGTCGATCCGCCCCGCTTCTCTGAGGATGTCCCCTATCAGGTTGAGGTCGCCCGCCTGCGTCCCGCCATCCTGCTCTGCCCAGGAGAGCGCGTAGTTGGCGTCGAGCTCGGCCAGCGCCTTGTCGGTGGCGCCCTCGTGGATATAGGCCGCCGCGGTCCAGAAGTGTGCCGTGCGTTTCTCGCCCGTGTTCCTCGCGACCTTGGCAATCTTCGCAAACGTCTCGCGGGCAGCAGCAGGCTGGCCCTTGAACAGCTGGTCGTTGCCGATGCCGATGTAGGACGCCACGAAGTTCGCGTCGATCGCGAGCGCCTTGTTGTACATGGCCATCGACTCGTCGAAGTGCCCCATCTTCATGAGCAGCTCGGCGTACGAGTCGTACGGGTTCGGGTCGCCCGGAATCAACTCTACGTACTTCTTGAACGCTGTTTCCGCTTCTGCGTACTTGTCGAGGAACCGGTAGGCATAACCCAACTGGTTGTAGGGCTGCGAGAACGACGCGTTGATCGCCGTCGCCTTCACGAAGTGGTCGATGGACTTCTGATACTCCTGCCGACCGAAGTAGGTGTTGGCCAGCAGCATCTGCGCGCGCTCGTCGTTGGGATACTGGGCGACGAGCTCGGTGTAGTGCTTGAGCACACTGGCGGGAACGCCCTTGAGCCCGGCGTCGAGCGCCTGAATCATGTGACGCTCGCCGTCGCTTACCTTCGACGCGAGGCCGACGGCCTTCGTCACGGCCTCGACGAACTCGCGATTGGTGCCCGACGTCGTGGCCAGGCCGACGTAGGCCAGCGCGAAGCCGGCGTCCTTCGCCGCGGCCTGCTCGTAGAAGCGGCGCGCATCGGTGGCGCGGAGCTTCTCGGCGAGATCGCGTCCCTTCAAGTACAGGGTCCGCGCCTCTTCAGATGACGTGGTAATCGGGATCTTGTCCGCTGCCGCGGCAGTCTGCGCGACCGCAGACGCGCTGACGGCGCAGAGCACGAGCAGGGCCAAGGCGACGCGGGCGCCGGTAAATCGTGTGCAACACATTATCGAGTCCCTCCTGAACAGCACCGTGCCGTGGAGGCTACAGCGATACGGGCACAACAGGGGGCCCAATGGGTCGAACATGTCAGTTGCAGGGACAGAGAGGGCCGTGCCGGGTACGGGTTCGTCCTCCGATCGCGGATGCGCTACGCTACACGCGACGGGGCTTGACCCTGGAACCATTCGGGGGTTTAGCATCGGCTCATGACACACATCCTCCTCCTCATGCTCCCCACCATGGCGTTCGCGCTGACGTCTGGAACGGCGGCCCAGCACGAGCATCCGTCAGCACAGGCACGCGCGAACCATGGCATGGGCTTCGACCAGGTCAAGACGACCCACCACTTCCTGCTCCAGAAGACGGGCGGCACGATCGAAGTCACGGCGAAGACTGCCGACGACAAGGCCTCGGCGGATCAGATCCGCATGCACCTCCGCCACATCGCGTCGGCGTTCGCCGCGGGCGACTTCAGCCTGCCGATGTTCATCCACGACACCGTGCCCCCGGGCGTCGACGTGCTGAAGGCGCGACGGGAGCAGATGACCTTCCGCTACGAGGACGTTGACAAAGGCGGCAAGGTCGTCATCCAGACCGCCGACCCGGCCGCTCGTGACGCCCTCTACGACTTCCTGCGCTTCCAGATTCGCGAGCACAAGACGGGAGACCGGCTGGATCCCCGATGAAGGACGACCGATCGACGCTGCGCTCGGGCGCGCTGGCCGGCCTCGCCGGCGTCAGTACGGACACGCTGCGCTACTACGAGCGGCGGGGACTCCTCCCCCGTCCGCCTCGCGATGCCAGCGGTTATCGCCGTTATCCACAAGCGGCCGTCGTCCGGGTGCGAGTGATTCAGCAGGCGCTCGACGCGGGCTTCACGGTCGAAGATCTTGCTCGCCTCTTCAAGCAACGCGACGCCGGCGGCGCGCCCTGCCGGGAAGTCCTGCGAATTGCGCACTCACGGCTCGGCGAGCTGGACGAGCGGATCGCGGGATTGTCGGCGCTTCGCAAGCAGCTCGGCCGCGTTATCACCGAATGGGAAGCGCGGCTCGCCGTCACGCCTGCCGGACGTCAAGCAGGTCTCCTCGACGGCCTGGCGACGGCGCCGTCCGACGCGCGGGTTCGTTCCCTCCGTCGGTCCGCACCGAAGCGCGCCCGCGATTGAGCGCGTGCGCAGCCTGGTGAGCCGATTCGCGTACCGACCTCACAGTTCAGGTTGGAGGTACCGATGAACCTGGAACTGTTGATGGCGGCTCTGCTGGCCGCGCAAATGGCCGGTGCCCCCCAACCGTCCAACACGCCTGATCGCGAATCACATCAGGCGCCCGCTGGGTCCGCGTCCTCGTCATCGCCTCGAACGCCCACAACGGTGTTCGTGCGCTTCGGCTGGGCGGGACTCTCAGACGACGAGGGATCGCTCGGCTCGGGCGCCACCGTGGGCGCCGGCGTCGTCGTGCCCCTTGGACGGCGGTTCGCGGTGCAGGTCGCATACGACCGCCAGCACCATCGACGCGATTTCGACGATGCGGCGCCTCCGGACATCTCGCCGACTGGCGGTGGGTTCACCGGAACCGAGCAGTTCGTCACGGCGAAGGCGCTGATCTTCTTCCGGCGGGACAAAGCCGTGCGGCCCTACGCTGGATTCGGCGCCGGCCTCTTCGACTCGGAGCGCGTCTCTGAGTTCCCGATCTACTTCATGCTGCCCGGCGGAGGGGTCGCAGCCGGACCGCCGGAGGTCTATCGCTACCACACGCGCGAGCTCGCCATCGGTTTTTCAGGTGGGTTCGACGCCCGCGTGACGGCGACGTTCTCGATTCTTGCCGACCTCACGGTGGACGGGAGCAATCCAAGCGTACTCAGCTCAGCACGCCTCACGGCTGGGGGTGGATGGCACTTTTGAGCGCGCTTCCCGCTGCAACCGGCTTCAGCGCCGATGCCAGCGCGCGCGGGTTGCCGTCATGCTCGGCCGGTTGCAGTCCAAGCAACGACATCAGCAGCGAGTAGACGTCCACGTTGTCAATGGCTGGGACGACGAGCCCGCTGCGAAGCGAGGGGCCGCGCGCGACGAAGATGGTGCGCATCGACGTCAGCGCCGGGTCGTACCCGTGCGATCCTCGTGTCACCCCCGGAGCCCGTTTCGCCAGCGCGGCGCGCGACGCCGCATCCCAGCCCTCGTGCATCTGGCAGACGATCTCCGGCACGCGCGGATTGCGGCCGTAGTGCCACCGTTCGGGAAGCTCACCCTTCCGCCAGCAGTCGTACCGCGCGTGCTTGCCGAGCAGCTTCGCATACGCCTGCTGCTCGCGGCCCGCGAGCGGGTTGAAGCCCACGGACTGCCCCGTCGAGACGACGGCAGCGTCCCTGGCGTCGACCATGTCCTCGATAGCCACCGTGTTTCCGGGAGCAACTGTAGCCAGGCCGTGGTCGGCGGTGATGATCAAGTTGACGTCGTCGAGCAACCCACGCGCCTTGAGACCCTGGACCAGACGTCCCATCGCCGCGTCTACCTCGAGCAGGGCGCTGCGTAACTCGACGGAGTCAGGACCATGGCTGTGACCCGCATCGTCGAGCGTCTCCACATAGAGCGTGGCGAACCGCGGCCGGGTCGTCTCCGGTTCGCTCAGCCAGGCAAGCACCGTATCAACACGCGCGGTCACGGATACGGATTCGTCGTACGGCTGCCAGCGCGTCGGACGCACACCTTGAATCGGGGCCTCGCTGCCGGGCCAGAAGAATGGCGCCGTCGGCAGACCGGCCTTCTCGGCAGCGACCCACACCGGCTCGCCGCCCCACCAGCCAGCCGTGCCGACCGCTTCGCGGTTGCTCAGGCTGAAGGCACCGAGTCTGGCATCGCGCATGGTGTTGTGGACGATCCCGTGATGGTCGGGACGCAGACCCGTGACGATGGTGTAGTGATTGGGGAAGGTCAGCGACGGGTAGGAGGGCGTCATCCACTCCGCCCGGACGCCTTCGCGCGCGATCCGCGTCAGGTTCGGCGTCAGGCCCCGCTGCAGGTAGTCGGCCCGAAAGGCATCCAGCGAGATCAGCAACACGGGCGCGGGACCGGTGCGCTGCGCCGGCTGCGGTACGGTCGACACACGCGGCGCGCAGGCCGTCAGGATCAAGGCGAAGATGCCGGCAGCGATCGGGCGAATCGAAGTCACGGCTCGTCGGTCACTTGTCCATGCGCCGGATCTTCACGAAGAGCGGGCCCGCGCCGAGCACGAGCAGCAACGGCAGCGAGCCCCAGCCGGGCCGGTTGATTGCCTCATAGAAGGCGCGCTCGCCGGGCGTCAGCGTGAAGTGAATCGTCTTCCAGACGAGCGTGTTGCTGACGCGGATGCGGTGCGGCCCTGGCTCGAGCTCTCTCGTGACCGAGTCGCCGAACAGCAGGTCGCCGACGCGATCGCCGTCGATCCAGACGATGAGCTGCCGGGACTTGAAGTCTTCCTGTGACGTCCGGGTGACCGTGACTGACGCGGGAAAGGCGTCGTAAGCGGCGATCGGGTCGGCGGGGTCATCGGCGAGAGCTACGCTCACGCGTTAAGCGTAGCATCACGGCTCGCTGCTCGCTGCTCGCGGCTGGCTGCTCGCGGCTGCTGGCTGCTGGCTGCTGGCTGTTCAACGCAAATTGAACGACAGTTCCACGCCCACGCGCGTGGCGACGGCCTTTCCCAGGCGGCGGCCTGGATCGAAGCGCCAGCGGCGGACGGCACTGATCGCTTCCTCGTCGAGGCCGAACCGGGCGTCGAGCGAGCGGACGATACTCACACGACCGACCGAGCCGTCTTCGAGCACCAGGATCTCGAGCTCCACCATGCCCTCGACCTGCGCGCGCATCGCGTCGGGGGTGTAGTTCGGCTTCACCTCTCTGACGAGGCGCGGCCAGGTGACGCCGTCGCCGGGCTTGAAGCCATCCCCGTCGCCGCCGGGGCCATTCCGGTCACCGAGTCGGTTGCCTTCGCCGCCGCCGATGCCCGACCATCGTCCACCATCGGCGCCAGGTCCGGCGCCGGGGCCGCGCGTCTGCAAGTCGAGCGGCCGCAGCTCCGCCACGGCGCCGACGACTTCCTGCAGTCCGGATTCGACGGGCATCGCCGGGATGTCCAGCCGCGGTGGCGGATCCGGCGTCTCGACCGGCTTCGACGGATTGAGCTGGACGGGCTTCGCCGCCGGAACGCTGATCGCATCGCGACCGACGAGCTGCGCCAGGCGCGCGGGCACCGGCGCCTCCTCGCCGCCTCCGCCCGGACGGCTGCGGCCGGAATCTGGCGCGGGCGTCCACACGAGCGGGATCGACACCACCTGCCTGACGTGTTGCGACGGGACCGGCGCGCGCCCGACGACGAGGATAGCGAGGAGAAGGAGCAAGCCGTGAGCCGCCAGCGAAAGCGTCAGGCCGCTGGTCCCGTGGTGAGCGCGTGCCGCCGGGACGCGACGAGCAGATGTCAGGAACTGATAGTAGGGATCGAGGGGATTGACGCGCGGCTCGCCATCAGTCGGTTCCGGGAGCTCCATGCTCGTTAGGACGTCGCAGGACCGTTTTGGCCGGTTTGGGCGGCGTGGCATCAGGGGCGGCGAACGCCGGATTGGTCAGAAACCCCTGATCGGTCAGGCTTTCGAGGAACGCGATCAGATCGGCCTTCTCGCCGGCCGACAGCCGGAAGCCACGCACTCGGTCGCTTCGGAACGGGCTGCGCTTGCCGCCTGTCGCGTAGTGGCTCAGCGTGGCGTCGAGCGTCGGAACGCTGCCGTCGTGCATGTAGGGCGCCGTCACGGCGATATTACGCAGGGTCGGCGCGCGAAACCGGCCCATGTCGGTCTTCCGGTTGGTGATATCGACGAGCCCGCGATCGATTGCCGGATACGCTCCGCGTCCGTCGACGTCGTAAAGACCCGTGTTGTGGAACACGAGCTCTGTTTTCTGTCCCGGCTTGAGCGCGCCGTCGAAGTCGACGGGGCCAGACAGGTTGAAGGACCCGTGACACTCCCCGCAACGCAGCCGAGTCGAGAAGAACGCCTTCATGCCCCGCAGCGCCGCCTCGGACATCGCGCTCTTGTCGTCGCGATAAAGATAGTGGTCGAGCGGTGAGTCACCGGACACGAGCGTGCGCTCGAACGCGGCAATCGCCTTGACGATGTTGGCCAGCGTCACTGGAGACGGATCGTCGGGAAACGCTGCCCGGAACCGGTCGCGATCGCCGGACTCCACGGTAAACCTCGAGACGACTTCCGCTTCGCGCCCCTTGAGCCCGAGCTCGATCGGGTGCTCGTTGAACATCGGCACCGCCATCTGCGCCTCGAGCGTGCGCAATGTCGGATCGGCCCAGCCGAACGACGCGTTGTACGCGACGTTGGTGAGCGACATCGAGCTGCGCGCGTGCAGCGCACCGGTGGATCCCAGGGCTCGCGCCCGCCCATCGGTGAACGCGCGCGCCTGCTGGTGACACGTCGCGCACGCGAACGTGCCGTTGCCCGACAGCCGCGTGTCGTAGAACAGACGTCGGCCAAGCTCGATCTTGGCCACCGTCATCGAATTGTCTGAGGGAACGATTGGAACCGGCAGGCCTGGAGGTAGCTGCCAGGTGAAGGGCGGCACCGGCGCCGGCGTCGGTGGCGACGCCGGATCGGAGGCTCGAGAACATCCGCTCGAAACCGCGGAAACCGCGGCCAGGAACAGCGCGGATAACACGGTCCCTGACGAGTGCCTGCGGGCCCTCATTGCGGAAGATCCGCCGTGTCCGCGTAATCCGCGTCCCGTAGGTCCGTGATCCGCGCAATCCGCGTCCCGCAGTCAGTAATCCGCGTAATCCGCGTCCCGTGACGTAATCCGCGTAATCCGCGTCCCGTGATCCGCGATCTACCGCCAGGATCCGTGCTGCGCGTTGAACGCCATCAGCTTGGTCTGCTCGGCCACGCCGGCGCGCTCGTTGATCCAGCTCTCGAAACCCGACAACGCCGTGGCGTCGACACCGGACGGATCCGTCTTCTTCTTCGCGATGTACTCTTTCATCGCCGCCATGAGGCTGTCGGCCTGCTTGCGGTCCATCGCAAAGAGCGTGAGGTACGACTGCTTCGCATCGTCCAGCCGGTTCAGCGCGAGATAGGCTTCGCCGCGATACTCGATCGCGTCGGGAAACTTCGGCGCCAGCTGTAACGCGCGATCGTAATTCTCGAGCGCCTTCGTATAGTCGCCGAGCTTGCGATAGGAGTAGCCCATGCCGTTGTAGGCCTGCGGCATCGACGGATTGAGGCTGGCGGCCTTCGTGAAGTCCTTGAGCGCCTTCTCGTACTCCTCGCGCGCCTTTTTCTCGTTCTTCAGCCGATCCGAATCCTTCTTGTCCTTCATCGCCTGCGTGTCGGACTTGCTGGCCCGGTCGCGATGAGTGATTCCGCTGTTGTAGGCTTCGACCGCCATCTCTTCCGGCGTGAGCGGCCGGGACGGCGCGGCCGATGCCGAAGGCGACGGCGAGGCCGGCATGGCGGTACCGTTGGCCCCGGCAGCAGCCTGATAGAGGCCGACGAGCGCGACGAGCGTGACCGCGGTCTTGACGATGCGAAACATTGAGTGCTCCTTACTAAATGCTCGCGGGGCCCCACCCCCGCTCGCTCTCGCGCGGCGACTTCGCGCCGCGCTCGGGCCGCAGGCGCTCATTGCGTGACGAACTGTACTCTCGCGAGCCTGGATTCACAGCCATCTTAACAGCAAGGCGGGTGCCACACAGCTTCCGGCTTCCAGCCTCCAGCTTCCGGCTTCCAGGCTTCCGGGCTTCCAGCTTCCGGGCTTCCAGCCGCGCAGGGTAGCGGGCGGGGAGCTGGGAGCGAAAAGCTGGAAGCTGGAAGCGGGAAGCTGGGAGCTGGGAGCGCGAAGCTGGAAGCCTCCGTAAACCGAATTACGTAACCCGTCCAGGGCAGCCCGCCCTCCGCCCACCGTGAATCCCCCGCCGTCCATCGGAATTGCCCTTCCGGCAACCTCCCGGGAACCGTATTCTTCAGGCGTGAACACGCTCCGGGTCATCGCCCTGCTCGTCTACACGTGCGGCACAGGCTCTGACAGTTCACGACACGCGCGCGAAAGGACTCGGCGCAGGCTGGAGCGACGTGGTGCTACGGCTGAACCGGCGTCACGGCGCCACGTATGTCGTCTTCACGATGGTATAGAACTCCTTCGCGTACGCCCCTTGCTCGCGCGGACCGTAGCTCGACTTCTTGCGGCCGCCAAACGGCACATGATAGTCGAGGCCGGCGGTTGGAAGATTGATCATGACGAGACCGCTCTGCGAGTGACGCTTGAAGTGGCTCGCGTGCTTGAGCGACGTCGTCACGATCCCTGCCGAGAGGCCGTACGGCGTTTCGTTGGCGACCGCCAGCGCCTCCTCGTAGTTCTTCACTCTGATGACCGACGCCACCGGCCCGAAGATCTCTTCCCTGTTGATGCGCATCGACGCGGCGGTCTCGGTGAAGATCGCGGGCGCCATGTAGTACCCGTCGGTCGTGCGGGTCAGGCGCTCGCCGCCGTACGCGAGCGTGGCGCCCTCCTTCTGCCCAATCTGGATGTACTCGAGGTTCTTGCCGAGCTGCTTCTCGTCGATCACCGGCCCAATCTCCGTGCCCGGCTTCAACGCATCGTCGACGATCAGCTTTTTCATGCGCTCGATCGTGGCCTCGATGAAGCGATCGTGAATGGCTTCCGTCACGATCAGGCGGCTTGACGCCGTGCAACGTTGACCGGTCTGGAAGTACGCGCCGTTCACGGCCACGTTCACCGCGGTCGCCAGATCCGCATCGTCGAGAATGATGAGCGGATTCTTGCCGCCCATCTCGAGCTGGACGCGCGTTCCGTTCTTCACGGCCGCGACGCCGATGCCGACTCCGATGTCCTGCGAGCCCGTGAAGCTCACCGCATCGACGTCGGGCGACGAGGTAATCGCAGGGCCGATCTTCGAGCCCGGCCCCATCACGAGGTTCAGGACACCCGGTGGCAACCCGGCGCGCTGCAGGATGTCGACGAGCGACCAGGGCGAGGCCGGCGCGAGCTCCGCCGGCTTGAAGACCACGCAGTTGCCAAACGCGAGCGCCGGCGCGATCTTCCAGGCCGGAATCGCGAGCGGAAAGTTCCAGGGCGTGATGAGCCCGACGACGCCGACTGGCTCGCGGGTGACCTCGACCTCGACGCCCGGCCGCACCGAGTCGAGCTTGTCGCCGCGAATCCGCACCGCCTCGCCGGCGAAGTACTTGAAGATGAGGCCCGCCCGGCCCGCCTCGCCCATCGCGTCGGCGAGCGGCTTCCCCTGCTCGCGCGACAGCTGCCTCCCGAGCTCTTCCTTCCGCGCCAGAATCTCCGTGCCCGCACGGTCCAGGATGTCGAACCGTTCCTGCGGGTTCGACACCGACCACTTGGCGAAGGCCTTCTTCGCCGATGCCACGGCGTGCTCGACGTCGGCCGGTGTCCCGCGCGCGAACTCGCCCACGATGTCCTGGACGTTCGAGGGGTTGATGTCGGGGGTCCGATCGGTCGACTCGACGGAACGGCCGTCGATGAGGTTGGGGTACGCAGTGGGCATGGCCGCTATCATTTCAGTCCGCGGCAGGGCTTGGCAAGCGGCGACTCGTTCTGCGACTTCTGCCGTGTGCCGGTCGGCGCGGCTTTCCCGCGATCAACCGCTACCGTGAAGCGGCTGTCGCACAGAGCGCCTCGAAGTACCTGACCGGATCCTCGAGGTTGGCGACATTCACGCTGAACAGGTGTTCCTGGCCGCTCAGGTGCAGTCGACCATCCGGACGAGCCCGGAGTTGCAAAGGAGCGTTGAAGGAAGGCGCGGGCAGCGGCGCGTTGTTCGGGGCCTTGTACGTATCGAACCAGTTGGCAGGAAGCTCCTGGTCCGCTTTCTCATAGTCCGCTGGAGGCAGTCCGATCACACAGTTGTCGTACGACAGCGCTTCGAGCCGCACCCGGAGCGCGTCCCAGTCGTCGACGTTTAGAAACTGCTCGCGACGGAAGTCCTCTTCGATATTCAATGTATTGAACGTGTAGCGCACCTCGATTTCCCAGGCCAACCCGGATTCGTTCATCCATCGGACGAGATCGGGAATCTCTTCACGGTTGGAGCGAAACGCCATCGTGATGTACCGCAACTTCGGCGCGCCTGGCGTGCGGCGGCACTGCTCGACCAGCCTCTCGAGGTTGTTCCGGAAGACCGCGACCCGTCCGTGCTTGCGCAGGATCGCGAACAAACCCTCATCGAAAGTATCGAGCGACACGTTGATGTGGTGGAGGCCCGATTGCGCGAGCGCCGCGATCAGCGGATCGGGCAGCGGGCGCGCCAGGTTCGTGGTAAACCAGAATTTCTGCCGCTGGTCGGCCGGGATCCAGCTCAGGTACTCGGCGAGTCGGGGATGAAGCGTCGGCTCGTGGAGACACGACAGCCAGAACCCGCCTTCCCGCACCACCGGCGCCAGGCGCACGAGAGCTTTGAAGGTCCGCTCGTCCATCAGCTGCGTGTTGTGCACCTGAGCGTAGTCGACGAGGCAAAAAGGGCAACGCAGGTTGCAGTTGTTGACGATGTCGGCGGCCACGTAGTCAATCAACGGCGGCACGGCCGGAATGACTTTCGGCGCAGGCCGGAGCTTCCGCGCTCCGGCGGCAATCGTCGACAGGAGCCGACGCGCAGAGCTTCTTGGCGCCTGGACGCTGCCGACAGGGGGCGAAACCGAATCTTCTTTCATGCGTGGTTTTCTGGGCGCATTACCGAGACGTGCAATTATAGGCTCAACCTCGCGAATGGCCTCTTCTGCTAGCCCAACGCAACTCGATTCGGAGCAGTCTAAAGCTCGAGGTGAAGGTATGCGCACCAGGCTCCTGACAGCGATTCTGATGGCCGTCGGCGTGTTGTATTGGGTGCAATCCATGGTGGGACAGGTGCAGCCGGTGCCGGGCTTCGGCACTGGGATTGTGACGGTGCAAGGCGAGATCGACGTTCGCAAGCTGCCGCCGATGGACGTCGGCCAGCGCGGAGAGTGGAAAGTGTCGCTCGCGAATGTCGCGGATGTCCGCGTCGTCAACACGCCAACGGTGGCGATCGCGCTTCCGCCATTCGTCAAGGCCGGCGGCCGGTACGAGGTCACGTGGACCGCCGGCGACCGCGAGACGTTCGCGGTCGCACAGCTCGGAGGCGGCGCGTGGGTGCGCGTGGCCGGCGAAGGCCGCGAGCGGTGGCTGAATCTGGCAGCAGCACGCACGATTCAGGAGATGCCCTGACCCGGAGGCGCTAGGACCACGAAACTGTCGGCATTGTCTTTCGGAAAGCGATAGTTCTCGGACGCGATGATGTGGTTCGCGATGTCGATGCAGCATTCGATGGCGATGACGAAGTGATACTTCGCGTTGCCCACCTTGTCTGGGTTGTTCAGGAACGCGTCGCGCGGCACGCTGCCGAGCTCGCGCAGCACCTGCGCGAATGCGCGCAGATTCGTGAGCATCTGATCGAGCTTGGCCTGGTCCACCATCGTCAGGCGCGTCCGGCGTGGCGGCGGAGCCGCACCCGGTGCATCTCGCGGAACACGTCCTTGTAGTCGTGATAGCGCCCAAGGAGATCGCGCTCGAGCGCGACGCGCCGCACGTCGTCGCCCGAGAAAATGCGAATCCCCTCCTCGAGCGCCCGACCGCGTACCTCGAGAGGCGCATCGGCAAGGTTGCGCAGGTCCACGTCGAAACCCGTGACATCGGACAACACGGACGCCAGCCGCATCTCCTCACTCAGTGGGAGCACGGCTCCCTCGCGATAGCCGTCGAGGAAGTAGCCGACATCGGGATCGCTCGCCGGCAGAGAGTGCCCCGACACACGACTGCCGTGGACGTACGCCGCGAGAGTCGCTGACGCCGGAAAGTGCGCTGAGGCCGCCGCGCGAAGTCGATCGAGGATCACCTGGTCCAGCATGGACTACGAGGCTACCAGATGACGGTCGCTATTACGAGATCTCCGCTTTCGAAAACGTGTCGCAGGCCGCCGGACCTCTAGAGCCAGCGGCTCGCTTGCTTCAACGGCGAACGCTGGCCGGGCGCTCGAAGCGTGAGCCTGCACCGCCAGCCGCCAGCGGCCAGCCAGGCGAGCCGCGAGCCGCGAGCCCTGCTATGCTCTCCCGCGTGCGTTGGATCGTGCGCGGCGACGTCGACGGGTTCTTCGGCCTGGCCCTCGACAATCTCGTTCAACTCCTCCTGATCGACACCTTGTGCCGGGGCGTGCTCGGCTTCCCTTCCGAGCTGGTCTACGGGCGCGTGCTGCCGGCGGCGGCGATCTCCATCCTCGTCGGCAACGTCGCCTACGCTATTCAGGCGCGGCGGCTTGCCGAACGAACCGGCCGCCACGACGTCTGCGCACTGCCGTACGGCATCAACACGGTCTCGCTCTTCGCGCACGTGTTCCTGGTCATGCTCCCGGCCAAGGCGCTTGCCGAGCGGATGGGCGCCGTCGATCCGGCGCGCGTCGCGTGGCAGGCGGGGCTGCTCGCGACGTTCGTCTCGGGTGTCATCGAGCTCGGTGCGGCGTTTGTCGCGGAACGCGTCCGCAAGGCGACACCGCGCGCGGCGCTTCTCTCGACGCTCGCGGGCATCGCGCTGAGCTTCATCTCGCTTGGCTTCCTGTTCAGAACGTTCGCTCATCCTGTCATCGGCCTGACGACGCTCGCAATCGTCATGCTGACCTACTTCGGCCGGGTGCGGTTCAAGGGACACCTGCCGGGCGGCGTCGTCGCGGTCGGCGTCGGCACGCTCATCGCCTGGATGACCGGCCTCGCCCCGGTCGGGGCCAGACCTGAAGCGGCCGCGTTGCACCTGCCCGTGCCGGTCTTCGGCGACCTCTTCGCGTCGCTTGGCGGCGGACACTTCGTTCCGTATCTGTCGGTCATCATCGCGATGAGCCTCTTCAACGTGCTCGGGTCGCTCCAGAACATCGAGTCGGCCGAGGCGGCCGGCGACGCCTACGACACGCGATCGTCGCTGATGATCAACGGCATCGGCAGCCTCGCGGCCGGGCTCTTCGGATCGACGTTTCCGACGACGATCTACATCGGCCATCCCGGCTGGAAGGCGATTGGCGCGCGGGCCGGCTATTCGATGCTGAACGGCGCGTTCGTCACGACCATCTGCCTGACGGGCACGCTGGCGTGGATCGCGTGGGCGATTCCCATCGACGCGGGGATGGCGATCGTGCTGTGGATCGGGATGACGATCGTCGCGCAGGCGTTCCAGGCGACACCTCGCGAGCACGCCCCCGCAGTCGTCGTCGGGCTGCTGCCCGGCATCGGTGCGTGGGGCGCCTTGATGGCGAAGAACGGGCTGCGCGCCGCTGGCCTCGGGGGCCCCGCCGGCCCCTTCAGTGCGAGACTCATCGGCGAGTTCCAGAAGAGCGACACATGGATCCACGGCGCCTTCGCCATCGAGCAGGGGTTTCTCTTCACCGCGATGATTCTGTCGGCCGCCGTTGTCGGCGTCATCGAGCGCCGATGGAACGTGGCCGCGGCCTGGTGCGCCAGCGCCGCGGTCCTGTCGGCGACGGGTCTCATGCACTCCTACGAGTGGACGTTCGCCGACACCGCGCTGAAGCTGGCGCCGGCGTGGCCGTTTGTCGTCGGCTACACCGGCATGGCAACGCTGTTCTTCCTCGCGCAATGGATTACAGAGGAGGGAGCGGAGCACTGATCACTCGCCTTCGAGGTCGCGTCAGGGAACTTGGATTTACGCATCGCGGAACGCGGATTCATCTCACGGGACGCGGATCACGCGGATCACGATCTCACGAGACGCGGATCGCGCGGATCACGATCTCACGGGACGCGGATCGCGCTGATCTATGTTTGACGGGTCGCGGATCTCACCGATCGCAATCATCACGGGATGGCAAGCAAACGGATTTGACAATGACCTTGGCATGATCCGCGCGATCCGCGTCCCGTCAAGAATCCTTGATCGGCGTGATCCGCGTCCCGTGATCGAACCCGTGATCCGCGCGATCCGCGTCCCGTCGAGAATCCGTGATCCGCGTGATCCGCGTCCCGTGAAACTCGTGATCCGCGTCCCGCTGGCCGGAATCCGGGCGATCCGCGACCCGTGAGGTAGAATCCGCGATCCGCTACTGCACCAACTCCACGGTCGTCGTGGTCTTGACGCTCGTCTTCATGTTCAGGGCCGTGCCGTCCGGAGCGGTGCCAGACATCGACATGGGTATCGCGACGTGAATCGTCGAGCGACGGAATCGTCCCGTGCCGGCCTCGAAGACCTGCTCCCCGTCGCCCACCCCGCTCCCCATCTGCATCGTCAACCCCATCGGGTTTGCCTGCGGCGGCTTGCTGGCGTCCTGCTTGATCGCCGAAGTCGTGACGATCGTCGCGATCCGATTGCTGCCCTCGCCCTCCACGGACTTCAGCGTCGAGGTCATCGACGTGATCAGCCCGCCCAGCATGGGGTTGCCGACGCTGACCTGAGCGTTCCAGGTATCGCCCGGTTTGAGCGGCTTGTTCGGAAACTGCGCAAACGTCTGCGCGAACGTGCTGCGCATCGCCTCGTCGGTGAGGTTGGCTTTGAGCCCGTCGAGTATGCCCGCCGCGGCCGGATCCTGCGGCAGGCTCTGGAACATCTTCTCGGCGAGCTTCGACAACCCTTCGACCTTCAGCACTTCGCCGGTCGGCGCCATCACGAGGGTGAACGACTGGCCGACCATCGGCGCCAGGACGCCCTTCAACATCGCGTTCATGGGATTGTCGCCCGCATCCGGCGTGGCGCTGTCGTACGACATCGCGAACATCGGCGAGTTCATCTCCATCTTCACGGTCTCGAACACCTGCCGGAGCGTCGTCGTGCCATCGGCCGAGACGTCCTCCGCCACCCAGCGGATGGCCTGGGTTGTCGACTGGTCGATGGCCATATCCCCCATGCCCCCCGGAAGCCCGGAAATCGTCGTCGTGCTCTGCTGGACGATGCGATAGCGCAGGGCTTCTCCCTTGGCCCAGCGATAGCGGAGGGTTACGTCTTGACGCAGTGCCGAGACGGACGGACCCGACAGCAGTCCCAGCGCCACGACTCCCGCCGTGACAAACCCGATGCGTGAGCTCATGAGCGACTCCCTTCGGTTGCGTGTTCGCCGGGGCGGGATCTCGTCGCGGCGCCTTCGGAGTTTACACCGGAGGGGGTTCAGGGGGTTCAGGGTTCAGGGTTCAGGGTTCAGGCGGCGGCTCCGGCGCACAAGCATGCGCAGGGGCCAGGCGAGGACCGCAATCCAGAAGAGAAGGGCTGGTGCTACACGCACGACGAACAGTGCCAGCCCCAATACTGTATCGGCGGCCTCGGTCAGGCCCGTGACGAAGGCATCACGGAATCGGCCCGGCACCGGCCGGGGACCGAGGTTGAGCGTGGCTTGTGTCTCTTCGACGATTTCCAGGCTCAGCGTGGCGTAGGTCACCCGACGCTCGAGGCTTTTTCGCTGCGCGTCGAAGCGTTCGATCGTCTTCGCGAACTCGAGAGATTTCACGCTCGGCAGCCAGGACGTGCTCGAGCTCGCCCGTGCGCCTCTGCAGCAAATCGACGAGGCGCTTCTCGGTGTTGCGGTAGCGTTCGAACAACTGTTCGAATGCGTCCCGCACGCCCAGCCGCGCGTCGAGCATCACCTCTTCGTCAGTCGTCACAGGAGCTCTCGAAACCGCCGTCTGGCGCAGCCGTGGTGGCCGCCTACACTGTAATGTCGCGGGGCAGGGAAAAGTTGCAAAAAGGCTCGCGGACGAAACGAACAGGGTTGGCGGGTATTGCGGAGTTCCACTGCGGCGGTGCAGACTGCAAAGATGATCGTCAGGACTGTCTCTCTAGCGGTTGCCATCGCGGTCGCGCTGCAGGTCGTGGGAGCGGCGCGCGCTCAGAGACCCGCGGTGAGCGGCGACTCGCCTCTGCACATCTCGCATCGCGCGCGCGTCGTGGCACCGGGCGAAGTCGTGCTCGTCGACATCCGCGCCGCCGCTCTGCGGGACGTGCAGGCTCAATGGCTGAATCAGACGGTCTGGTTCTATCAGGTCGAGCCAGGATGGTGGCAGGGCCTGGCGCCAATCGACGTCGCCGTCGCCGCCGGACGTCAGACGCTGGCGGTTCGTGCCCGAACGACCGATGGCCGTACACTCGAGCACGCCTATCCGATCACTGTCGGCGCGCGGACGTTCCCGGCGCGGCGGATCACGGTCGAACCAAAATTCGTGGATCCTCCTGCCGATGAACTGCCGAGAATCGAGGCGGAACGGAAGACCGTCGAAGCGATCTTCGCGAAGCCGTCACGTGAGCGATTCTGGAGCCAGCCGTTCGTCGTACCGGTTCCCGGCACGGCTACGAGCAGCTTCGGGCGCCGCACCATCCTCAACGGCGTACCGCGAGGCCAGCACACGGGCACCGATTTTCAGGCGGCTACGGGCACGCCGGTCGTGGCCCCCAATCGTGGACGCATCGCGCTCGCGGCCGACCAGTACTTCCCGGGCCGCACGATCATCATCGACCACGGGCTGGGCGTCTATTCCTACCTTGCACACCTGTCGGAATTCACCGTCGAGGAAGGAGCGATCGTCGAGCGCGGCCAGCGGATCGCGCTCTCAGGCGCGACGGGGCGCGTCACGGGACCGCACCTGCACTGGACGATGCGCTTCGGCAGCGCGAGGGTCGATCCGTTGTCGCTGGTGGAAGTACTCGCGGAGTAAGAGCGAGCGGCCAGGTGAAGATCCGAGCCAACGGCTAGAATGCGATGTCTAAGATGTCTCTGCCTAAGCTTGTTGGCGGCCGCACCTCGCGGCTGGCTGTTGCTAACTCGTGCCTCGCGTTGGTACCAGCAGCGGGTGGTTCGCACTGTGCAACAGCCAGCCGCGAGGAGCGAGCCCCGCCAACTCTGCGGTCAGCCAGCCCCTACGGCAGACTCGCCAATCCGAGCGCCGGCGCGGGGCTCGTCTCGCACTTGGAGCCTGCGATGCCACCCGGACAGCTGACCTGCATGTCGCGCGCGCAGCTGTAGGCAGCCAGCTTCAGGCTGTCCTTCTCCACCTGCCACGAGAATGACTCGAGGCACGAGGCCTTCGAGTAGCGCGAGTTGTAGAAGGCCAGGACGATGTCCGAGCCGCCTGCGACCGGGGTTCGGTCGTAGTGCGCGCGCTCCGATGCTTCCAGGCGTCCGAGGCCGCGCGTCTCGGCGAGGAAGTGACGGAACTGGGGCTCGCTCAGCTGCCCTTTGAGCAGCTCGCTCGCGCTTGCGTAGATCAGATCGACACGACCCTGCTCGAGCCGCTGGTGGAACTCGCGGACGGCAAAGGCCTCGCGGCTCTCTTCGCTACCGCTGCAGCCGCTGAAAGCCCCCGCGACGGTGATGATGGCCACGCTCGTGGCGAAGCCCGAAACAATACGGTGATGCCAGGATTGCATGTCGAGCTGAGCTATCAACGTCCGTACCCGGCCCGCTTTGCATGAAACGCTGAGTCATTTGTCAGTTTCGAGTGCGCGCCGCGCGCGCACACGGCTGAGCCGACGATCAAAAACGTCGCAATCTGAACAGTTTCGTCAGCCCGGGCTTCCTATAATGGGTGTGGATGCCATCGTCGCTGACTCAGCCGGCCGACTCCCTGCTTCGGGATCCCCTTTCTCACGAAGACCGTCCCCCCGAGCCCGAGCTCTTTGGTCAGGATCGACTCGAGCGGCACGCCGTCACGCTCGCGGGCCTGTACCGCGTCGCGCCCGATCCGGTCCGCGGGCGCCCGCTCCTTCCCCGTCTCGACCGCAGCGCACAGGAGCTCGACGACGCGTACCGATTCCTGTCGACGGCCGTCACGAAGGACGCGCCGGCGGTCGGGTCGGAAGACTGGCTGCGGGACAACCACCACGTCGTGCAGGATCAGGTTCGCGAGATCCGCCAGGACCTGCCGCGCAAGTACTACCTCGAGCTGCCCAAGCTGGCCGACGGTCCCTTCGAGGGCTATCCGCGCGTCTATGCCTTCGCGCGCGAGCTGATCGCCCACACGGCGGGCCGCCTCGACCTCCAGACGCTCGTCGACTTCGCGACCGCCTACCAGCGGGCCGCGCCGTTGACCATCGGCGAAATCTGGGCCATCCCGATCATGCTGCGCCTCGCGCTCGTCGAGGAGCTGCGCCGGCTCGCGGCTGATGTCGTGGCGGCGCGCCGCAGCCGCGATCGCGCGCGTGCGTGGGGCGTCCAGCTGAACGCCGGCGGGCGCGAGCCCGAACGCGTGATCGACGAGATGCTCGGCGACGAGGCCGAAGCGAGCGGCCGGCTAACGGCGGCGTTTGTCGTCGAGCTGCTGCACTGGCTGCGCGATCAACCCTCGTCGGCCGCCCCGGCGTGGCACGCGCTGCAGCGCGCGCTCGAAGGCCAGGGCGACTCCCCCGAAGAGATGCTGCGCGTCGAGCATCAGCGCGAAGCCGCCGGCCAGCTGGCGATCGGGAACATCATCACGACCATGCGGCTGCTGTCGTCGATCGACTGGCCGCTCTTCTTCGAACGCGTGAGCCTGGTGGAGCAGGTCCTTCGCGAGGATCCTGCCGCCGCATACGCGCGCATGGATTTTCCGACGCGCGACCGGTACCGGCACTCTGTCGAGGAGCTGGCGCGGGCCGCCAAGGCATCCGAGCAGGACGTCGCGAGGCGCGCGGTTGACCTGGCCGCGGAAGCGCAGCGGACGTCTCCGGACCGCGACCGCACCCATCACGTCGGCTACTACCTGATCTCGCGCGGGCGCTTCCGGCTCGAGCAGGAAGTGGGGTACCCGCCGACGCTGCGCGACCGCTTCGCGCGCTTCTTCTACGGCCATCCGGTCCTCGGCTATCTCGGCACGATTGCCGGGGTCACGGCCCTGGCTGTCGCCAGCTTCGTCGCCTACGCGAACCGCAAGGGCGGTGGCACGGGCGATCTGTGGCTGACGGCGTTCGTCGTGCTGCTGCCGCTCAGCGAGCTGGCCATCAGCCTGATCAACCTCGTCGTCACCTCGCAGGTGAATCCGCGGCAGCTGCCGAAGCTCGACATGCGGGGAGGGATCCCTGCCGGGGACCGCACGATCGTGGCGGTCCCGGCGATTGTCGATTCCGAAGCGCGCCTGGTATCGCTCCTCGACGATCTCGAGGTGCGGTTCTTCGCCAACAGAGACGCCCACCTGCACTTCGCGCTGCTCTCGGATTTCACTGACGCCGATGGGCCCACGCAACCAAACGACGCAGCGCTCGTCGAGGCGGCCCGCCGGCGCATCGACGAGCTGAACGCGCGCCATGGGTCCGATCGCTTCTTCTTCTTTCACCGGTCGCGGCAGTGGAATGTCGGCGAGCGGCGGTGGATGGGGGCCGAGCGCAAGCGCGGCAAGCTCGCCGAGTTCAACCGTCTCCTGCGTGGCGCGACCGACACCAGCTTCGTCGTGCAGCACGGCGACACCTCGCTCCTGCCGTCGGTCCGGTATGTGATCACGCTCGACTCGGACACGCAATTGCCGATGGAAGCCGGGCGCCGGCTCGTCGGCACGCTCTCGCACCCCCTGAACCGCCCGCGATTCGACGCCGGCCGCCAGCGCGTCACGGAGGGGTACGGCATCCTCCAGCCGCGCATCAGCGTCAGCGTCGTCAGCGCCAACCGGACGATGTTCTCCCGGGTGTTCTCGGGGCACGTCGGCGTCGATCCCTACACGACCGCGGTGTCCGATCTCTATCAGGACATGTTTCACGAGGGCAGTTACGTCGGCAAGGGCATCTATGACGTCGACGCGTTCGAATCCGCGCTCGCCGGACGCGTGCCGGAGAACACGCTCCTCAGCCACGACCTGTTCGAAGGGTTCTACGCGCGCGCGGGCCTCGTCACCGACACCGATCTCGTGGACGACTATCCAGGGAGCTACCTCGCCTATTCGGCGCGGCAGCACCGATGGGTGCGCGGCGACTGGCAGATTGCGCGGTGGCTGTGGTGGACCGTTCCCGACGCAACGGGCAAGACCGTCGCCAACACGTTGCCGGTCATCTCGCGCTGGAAGATTCTCGACAATCTGCGGCGCAGCCTCATCCCGCCGTCGCTGCTGCTCCTTCTCGCCGCCGGGTGGTCGGTGCTACCGGGATCGCCCGCCCTCTGGACGACGCTCGTCGTGCTCGTGCTGGCGTTTCCAGCCTACATCCAGCTGGCGCGCTCGCTCGGCAGCCACGTGCCTGGCGTGCCGCTCCGGGAACACCTGCGTGCCGAACGCGACACGATCGTCACGAGCCTGCGGCAGGCGGTGTTCTCGACGCTCATCCTGGCACACCAGAGCGTCGTGATGCTCGACGCGATCGCCCGCGCGACGTTCCGGATGCTGATCACGCGACGGCACCTGCTCGAGTGGATGACGGCGGATCGGGCCGAGAACGGGCACGCGACGGTGTGGACCGTCGCGAGGCGGATGTGGCCGGCGCCGGCCGTCGCGCTGGGGATAGCGGCCTGGGTTGCGGCTGTCGCGCCCGGACGTCTGCTGCTCGCCGGTCCCATTCTGATCCTGTGGTTCATCTCGCCGGCGCTGGTCTACATCTCCGGCCTGCCCCTGGCGCATCGCGAGACGGTCCTCGGGAGGAGCGAGCGGGCGCGCCTGCGCGAAGTCGCGCGGCGCACCTGGCGGTTCTTCGAGGAGCTGGTCGGCCCCGCGGATCACTGGCTCGTCCCCGACAACTATCAGGAGGACCGTCACGACGTCGTCGCGCACCGGACGTCGCCGACCAACATCGGGCTGCAGCTGCTCTCGACGCTGGCGGCGTCCGACTTCGGCTATCTCAGCTATGCCGGCGTCCTCGACCGGCTGGAGCCGACGTTCGACACGCTCCTGCGGATGCAGCGGTACCGAGGACACTTCTACAACTGGTACGACACGCGGACGCTGGCTCCGCTCGTGCCGTCGTACATCTCCACGGTCGACAGCGGCAACCTCGCCGGCTACCTCCTCACGCTGCGCTCGGGACTGGCTTCGCTCGCCGAGACCAGGCCCGTCATCGACGGCAGCGTGCTCGAGGGTCTCGAGGATGTGATCAACCTGTTCGAGGAAGAAGTGGACGCCCTCCCGCGCGATCGCGCGACGAGCGGACTGAAGCGGGAGCTCGACACTCTGCGAACGCAGCTGGCCCGACGGCCGGGGACCGCTCTCGAGTGGCAGCGCCTGCTCACGCAGCTCGACGAACGTCTGCAGGCCGTCAGCATCCTCTTTCATGACGTCTTCCATCAATTCGAGGAACCGCTCCCTGGCCGTCCGCCAAACGAGTCGCTGCCGGCAGCCCTGCCCGAGGCTTCGGCGTGGCTCGAGCGCGCCGCATCCGTCGTCTCGACCCGGCAGCTCGAGCTCGAACGGCTCACGGGCTGGATGACGCGGCTGCAGGCCGCCGGCATCCGCGATGTCTCCGACAGTCTTCCCAGCGGTGTTCCGAGCCTCACCGGCCTGATCACGCTCTGCGACCGGGCGCTCAGCGACGTCGGCGAGCGCCCGGCGTCGAGCGAGGCACGGCACGCCATCGAGAAGGCGCGGCAGATCGCCGAAGAGCTCATCGAGCGGGGCGAACGGCTGGGTGCGCTCGCCGACGACCTCATCGAAGAGACGGAGTTCGGTTTCCTGTTCAACGGCGACCGGCAGCTGTTCTCGATCGGCTTCAGCGTCACCGACGGCCGGCTCGACAACTCCTACTACGACACGCTCGCGTCCGAGGCGCGGCTCGCGAGCTTCATGGCCATCGCGACGGGCACCGTCTCTCACGAGCACTGGTTCAAGCTGGGCCGATCGCTGACGCCGAGCGGCAGCTCGCGCGCGCTCCTCTCGTGGAGCGCCTCGATGTTCGAGTATCTGATGCCGCTGCTCGTCATGCGCCCGTACCGGGGGACGCTGCTCGACGAGACGTACAACGCCGTCGTACAGCGGCAGATTGAGTACGGAACACAGCGCGGCGTGCCGTGGGGCATCTCCGAGTCCGCGTACTACGCCCAGGATCTCGACCGTAACTACCAGTACCGTGCGTTCGGCGTCCCCGGGCTCGGCCTCAAGCGCGGCCTGGCCGACGACCTGGTGGTCGCGCCTTACGCCTCAATCCTGGCGGCGCCGATCGCGCCGCAGGCCGTCATGGACAACCTCGAACGCCTCGCGACAGCGGGCATGAGCGGCCGCTTCGGCTACTACGAGTCCATCGACTACACGCCCGAACGTCTGCCCCCGCATCACAAAGGCGGCATGGTGCTGCGGACGTGGATGGCTCACCATCAGGGCATGAGCCTGCTCGCGCTCGACAACGTCCTCAACGACTCGCCGATGCAGCAGCGGTTCCACGCCGATCCCCGGATTCAGGCCGCCGATCTCCTCCTGCAGGAGCGCGTGCCGCAGCTCGTCCCGCTCAGGAATCCGCCGATGGAGACCGCTGCGCACGTGCCGTTCATCCGCCGCGCGGTCGCGCCACCCATGCGTCTCTACACGACGCCGCATACCCTCAGCCCGCGCACGCACCTGCTGTCGAACGGCTCGTACACGGTGATGCTGACCAATGCGGGCGGCGGATACAGCCAGCGGCAGCAGCTGGCCTTGACGCGCTGGCGAGAGGACATCACGAGCGACGCCTGGGGCAGTTTCGTGTTCCTGCGCGACCTGGATTCCGGTGAGGTCTGGTCGACGACGCATCAGCCCTCAGGTCGTGAGGCCGACGAGTACGAGGCCACGTTCTCGCTCGACCGCGCCGTCTGGCGCCGCGTCGACTCGGGCCTCGAGACGCGCACCGAGGTCGTCGTCTCGCCCGAAGACGACGCCGAGCTGCGGCGCGTGTCGATCACCAACAACAGCCATCGGGCACGCAGCCTCGATCTGACCAGCTACGCCGAAATCGTCCTCGCCCCACCTGGCGCCGATCTCGCCCACTCGGCGTTCAGCAATCTCTTCATCGAGACGACGGCCGTGCCCGAATGGGATGCCCTGCTCTGCACGCGCCGTCCGAGGTCCGGCACCGACCGCGTCTACCTGATCCACGTGCTCAGCGGCCGCGGCCGTATCGGCGGCGCGACCGAGTACGAAACCGACCGGGCACGGTTCATCGGACGGGGGCGGACGCTCGCCAATCCCGCCGCGCTCAGCGGCGGCGGCGCGCTGTCGAACACCACCGGCGCAGTGCTCGATCCGATCGTCAGCCTCCGCCAGTCGATTCGCCTCCCGCCCGGAGGCACGGCACGGCTGTCGTTCACGACTGCGTTCGCCGACACCGAGGCCGGCGCCCGGCGCCTCATCGAGAAGTACCACGACCGCCGCGCGGTCGCGCGCGCGATCGCACTGGCCAGCACGCATGCCCAGATCGAATTGCGCCACCTCGGGCTCACCGTCGAAGACACCATGCGGTTCCAGAGGCTGGCGGGCCGGCTGCTGTTCGGCGACCCCCGCCTGCGATCGCCGGAGGCGGTGCTCGAGAACCGTCGCGGACAGCCGGAACTGTGGAAGTACGGCATCTCCGGCGATCTTCCTATCGTGCTGGCCACGATCGAGGACGGCAGCCAGCTGCCGCTCCTGACCGACCTCCTCAAGGCCCACGAGTATCTCCGCGGCAAGGGCATGGCGTTCGACCTCGTCGTGCTGAACGCACACGGCACGACGTATCGCATGGATCTCCAGGACGCCGCGCAGCAGATGATCGAGAGCGGACCCGAGCAGGCCTGGATCGATCGGCCGGGCGGCGTGTTCCTGCGCCGGACCGACCTCATGCCGGCCGAAGATCTGCTGCTGTTGCGCGCGACCGCGCGCGCGGTGATGGACGGGGCCGAAGGGGGCCTCAACCAGCAGCTCGTGCGTCCGGCCACCACCTTTGCGAAGCTGCCGGAGCCGATCCGCATCAGGACCCCGAAACCCGAGCCTGCGTCGGCGTTCGTCCTGCCTTCGCGCCCTCCTGACGTGCCGCCCGAGCTCGAATCGTTCAACGGCCTCGGTGGATTCGCGGATCATGGACGCGAGTACGTCATCCGTCTGCATCCCAACGCCGGCGCGATTCCTCCGGCACCGTGGGTGAACGTCGTCGCGCACCCGACGTTCGGGTTTGCGGCGTCCGACCTCGGCACGGGATTCACCTGGTCGGGAAACAGCCACGACAACCGGTTGACGCCGTGGCGGAACGATCCGGTCGGGGATCCTCAGGGAGAGGCACTCTATATCCGCGACGACGAGAGCGGGCGCGTCTGGTCGGCCACGCCGCTGCCGGCGGGCGGCGGCCAGCCCTACACGATTCGGCACGGGCAGGGCTACACGACCTACGAGCACGTGCGCGACGACATCGAATCGCGTCTGGTCGTGTACGTCGCCGCCGCGGAACCGGTCAAGGTGTTCCAGATGTCGCTGCGGAACGCCTCCAGCCGCCGCCGGCAGGTGTCGGTGACGATCTACGCCGAGTGGGTGCTCGGCGAGAATCGCGAACAGACAGGTCTGCACATCGTCACGCGCCGCGAGCCGGCGACGGGCGCGCTCCTGGCGTCGAATGCGTTCCGGGACGCCTTTGCCGATCGCGTCGCCTTCCTGGATCTTGCTGGCGGTGAGCACCGGACGGTCACCGGCGACCGCACCGAATTCATCGGCCGCAACGGATCGCTCGGCGCCCCGGCGGCGCTCGGGCGCGTCGCGCTCTCGGATCGAACCGGTGCCGCGATGGATCCGTGCGGCGCGGTACAGATCCGCGTCACGCTGGAGCCGTCGCAGGAGCAGACGGTGATCGGACTCCTCGGCGAAGCCGCCGACGAAGCCAGCGTGTCTTCGCTTGTCCGGCGCAGCCGAGCGCCGCAAGGGATTACCGCCGCCTTCAACGACGTGCAGAGCTTCTGGGGATCGCTGCTCGGCACGGTACAGGTGAGCACGCCCGACCGCTCGATGGATCTGATGCTCAACCGCTGGCTCCTCTATCAGACGCTGGCGTGCCGGATCTGGGGGCGATCGGCGTTCTACCAGTCGAGCGGCGCATTCGGCTTCCGCGATCAGCTCCAGGATGTGCTCGCGCTGATGCTGGCCGCACCACATCTCGCGCGCAATCACATCGTTCACGCTGCCTCACGACAGTTCGTTGAAGGGGACGTGCAGCACTGGTGGCACGAGCCCGGAGGCCAGGGCGTCCGCACGAAGTTCTCCGACGACCGGCTGTGGCTGGTGTACGCGACACTGCAATACGTCGCCGCCACGAACGACACGGGGCTGCTCGAGGAGAACGTGCCGTTCCTCGAAGGCCGCGTGCTCAAGTCCGACGAGCACGAGGCGTACGAGCGCCCGCACTGTCTCCCGGCAGACGGCCTCGATCTACGAGCACTGCGTGCGCGCCATTGGCCTGAACCTCTCGACCGGCGAGCACGGTCTTCCCTTCATGGGCACCGGCGACTGGAACGACGGCATGAACCTCGTCGGCAGCGGCGGCAAGGGCGAGAGCGTGTGGCTCGGCTGGTTTCTCGTGTCCATCCTGCGGCCGTTCGCCGGCCTCGCCGAGAGCCGCGGCGAGACGGACCGAGCCGAGACTATCGCCGCCACGCCACGTCGCTCGAGCGCGCGCTCGAGCAGGCCTGGGACGGCGACTGGTACCGGCGCGCCTACTTCGATGACGGAACACCGCTCGGTTCGAAGGAAAACGCGGAGTGCCGCATCGACGCGATCGCGCAGTCGTGGGCCGTCCTCGCCGGCGGCCGGGATCCGGCGCGCGCGCGGCAGGCGATGGAATCCGCCGATCGCCTCCTGATTCGTCGCGACGACCGGATGATGCTTCTGCTGGCGCCGCCCTTCGACACGATGACCCCCAGCCCCGGATACATCCAGGGTTACGTGCCGGGCGTCCGCGAGAACGGCGGCCAGTACACGCACGCCGCCCTCTGGACGGTACTCGCTTTCGCGAGGCTGGGCGACGGCGACCGGGCGACCGAGCTCTTCTCGATGCTGAATCCCCTGACCCACACGCGGAATGCCGAAGAGACTGCAGCGGTACCGCGCCGAACCCTACGTCGTCGCGGCCGACCTCTATTCGCAGCCGCCGCACACCGGGCGAGGCGGATGGACGTGGTACACCGGCTCGGCCGGATGGATGTATCGCGTCGGAGTCGAAGCCATCCTCGGATTGACCCGGCGCGGCGGCGCGCTGCACATCGACCCGTGCATTCCGAAAACGTGGGCGGGCTACGAGATGGTCTTCAAGCCCGGCCGCTCCGAGTACCGCATCGTCGTCGAGAATCCGCAGGGCGTGAATCGAGGCGTCGCGCGGCTCGAGGTCGATGGAGTCGAGCAGACCGGACGCGACATCGCGATCGTCGACGATGGCGCGGTGCACCAGGTCAGGGTGGTGCTGGGGGCTTAGGAGATCGAGTGGTGCGAAAGTGCCGTGGTGCCTGGTGCCGGAGGTGCTTAAGGTGCCAGACGCTGTTGTGCTCAGTGACCGGGTGCGCTGCCGCGCGCCCGGACACAGGAACTGGTCCAAGGCGCGCGGCGATCGTCACGGGATGATCCCTACTTCTTCTTCACACCCAGCTCGTCGAGCTTCTTGATCATGACCGCCCCCGCGGTTGCAGTCGTCGGGGACTTGTCGATGGACACAATCTTGCCGTCAGGACCGATATAGAACGTCCAGCGCGCGGCGAGCTGGCGCTCCGGAGGCACGTCGGTGCGAATGACGCCGTAGAGCTTGGCGGTGTCCTTTGCGGGATCGGCGAGGATGGGAAAGTCCGCCTCATGCTCCTTGGCGAACTTCGTGTTGTCTTCGAGGGTGTCGACACTCACCATGAAGTAGGCGATGTCGTAGGTCTTGAGGATCTGACCGCTCTCACGGAGCGATCGGCATTCCGCCGTTCAACCACCGGTGAAGGCTTTCGGGAACCACGCCAACACGACGGTCTTCCCCTTGTAATCTGCCAGCGAGTGCGTCTTGCCATCGGAGCCCGGGAGCTTGAAGTTGGGCGCCCGATCGCCGACGTTGAGCACCGCCGAGTACTGCGGCGGCGGCTGCTGCTCTTGCGGCGGCGGCTGGGGGGTCTGACCCTGTGCGGACGCGGCCACGATCGCCGTCAGCGTGAGGCCGGCGAGCGTCGGGACGGTCGACAGTTTTGACATGTCGACATGGTATCGCAAAACAGGCTGGGCAGCGCTGACGGAGCGTTCGGCGTTATCCTGACCGGAAACAGTGCCCAACACCAGAAACTGCCTCGAGAAACGGAACCCCTCACGAAGACCTCGACCAGCCTCCGCTAAAGCTGCGGCGGTCCGCCGGAGCCTTGGCGAAGGCGGAAGATCACGAGGCTCGCGAAGAACTCACGCGGAAAGTATCCTTCGCGAGCTTTGCGGTCTTCGCGACCATCGTGAATTAGCCGTCGGCCGTGTTTATGAGATGACCTGGCTTTCTGCGAAACGCTCAGTTGATCGACCGGGCCCGAGAGGAGAGAGAGAGCGGACATGACCGAGAGTGGCGGGCGTATGAACGTGATCTCACGACGCGGGTTCATGCGGGGCGCGGTCTGTGCTGCGGCGGGAACCACTCTCACAGGCATTTCCAGCGCCTTCGCCTCGCGCCAGGGGTCTCATGGCGTCCAGGAAGTCATGAGCGAGTTTCCTTACGGGGCAGTCCAGCTGACAGCCGGCCCCATCAAGCAGCACTTCGATCGCATCCACGCGCACTATCTCGCACTGGACAACGACCGATTGCTCAAGGTGTTTCGCCAACGCGCCGGCCTGCCGGCGCCCGGACCAGACATGGGCGGGTGGTACGACGCTGACGGCTTCGTGCCCGGTCTGACACTTGGACAATACATTTCCTCAATCTCGGCGACGCGAAATACCTGAAAGCGCTGACCAACGCCTGGCGCTTCCTCGAGCCGCAGCGCTTCGCGTCCGGAGGCTGGGCGCCAGAGGAGCAGTTCGTTCACCTGGGGCAGGGCAAGCTCGCCGAGAGTCTGAAGACTTCCAAGGCCCATTTCGAGACGCCGTGCGGCAGCTTTGCCGACTTGAAACTGGCGCGATACCTGATTCGCTTTACCGGCCGTCCTGAGTATGGCGACGGGCTGGAGCGCACCCTTTACAACACGATGCTGGCGACCCGCCTGCCGACGAGCGACGGTGACTATCCGTACTCTCGGATT
Source organism: uncultured Acidobacteriota bacterium (assembly GCA_963776315.1). Classification (GTDB taxonomy): domain Bacteria; phylum Acidobacteriota; class Vicinamibacteria; order Vicinamibacterales; family 2-12-FULL-66-21; genus DATBJJ01. Next base: position 721 of record CAVZMJ010000007.1, on the reverse strand, counting down.
ACGGCGCCGGTGCGGAAAAGAAGTATTACCATCGTAAGTGGCCCTGCTGTTCGGGCACCTTGGTGCAGGGCGTCGCCGATTATGTGTTGAACGTCTATTTCCACGACGACGATGCGCTGCTGGTCAACTTGTTCGTTCCCTCGGAAGTGGTCTGGAAGCGCGCGGGCGGCGCGGTCGCGGTCGTTCAGGACACCGACTATCCGGCGGCGCACGCCGTGCGCTTGACCGTGCGAGAGCCGGGCGACGGCCGTTTTGCGATGAAGCTGCGCATCCCGGCGTGGGCGAACGGCGCGACGCTGCGGGTCAATGGCAGGACTGAAAACGCCGTACCCGGTGAGCTCGCTACCGTGAGGCGTCGGTGGAAGGCCGGCGATACGGTCGACATGGTCGTGCCGCAACCACTGCGCACGCTGTCCATTGACGCTGAACACTCGAACCTCGCGGCACTGATGCGCGGCGCGGTCATGTATGCCGGCCTCAATCCGTGGGACGGCATAGAAACGCAGTCCGTCGACCTGCCCGGGTCGTTGTCGCCGCTGTCCGCATCGCGACAGGCCTACCGCGCAGAGATTGCCGGACGCGATCTCGTGTTCGTGCCGTACTTCACGATCGACACCGAGAAGTACAACACGTACTTCACGATTGCGTGATGTCGGGAGCGCTCAGCTACCGCACTTTCTTCCCGTCCACGCGCGTCGCAGTCCTGGGATCGTTGCGATCC
>CAVZMJ010000006.1:0-178918 GCA_963776315.1 uncultured Acidobacteriota bacterium | reverse complement strand
CGTGTCGAGTTGGCATCAGGCGGCGATCCCGGTGAAACTCATGTTCTCCGTGGAACCCTTTTTCTCATAACCCGTACCGGTCCTGCTGGACGCGAAGTTCCTTATCCGCACTCACAGTGGCCTGTTCGCGATGGTTGCAACATGATTAACGCGGCTTCTGAACGGCTTGCGTCTCCGTCAATCGCGCGGGAGGGTCGTCGGGGCCGCTGAGCCCTGGAAGAAGCGTCTCGCGAATAGCGCAAGATAGTGCTTGCGCCGAGGCTTAAGAGCAGTATATTTCACACCTCTCCCAGTTAGGCGAAGCTCCTGCACGCCCGCTAGCGTCCTCCTTGAGCCCGCGCCCCTCTGACGGAATCCGCATTCACGGCAGGAGATTCATGAGAAACACGCTAATAGTTTGTGCGGTCATCGCGCTGGCGTCGTCGCCGACGGTGGCGCAGCAAAAGCAGTTGTCGATCACGACGGCATCACCCGACGCGCTGGTGCTGTATCAGAAGGCGCTCGACTACGTCGAAAACGTCGAAAGCGAGAGCGCCCGTCCCTTGCTCGACCAGGCCATCCAGAAGGACGCTGGTTTCGCGATGGCCTATGCGTTGCGCGCCGTAACTGGCGCAGGATTCAACGTGGCGCGGGAGAACCGTGATAAGGCCGTCAGCCTGATCGACAAGGTGTCGCCAGGGGAGCGTCTCTGGATCATGACCGCGCAGGCGCAGGCCGACGGAGACGTTCTGAAGATGAAGCAACACCTCGTCGAGCTGTTGAAGTTGTACCCCAACGATCAGCACGTCGCCTACTTCGCCGGCAACGCGTCCCGCCTGGTGGACGACACCGAGGCCCTCACGTATTTCAAGCGCGCGACGACCATCGACCCGAAGTTCGCGGCGCCCTACAATCAGATCGGCTACATCCAACTCCGGAAGGGCGATTTCCCGGGTGCCGAGCAGGCACTCAAACAGTACATCGCCAATCGCCCCGATTCCGCCAACCCGTATGACTGGTACGCCGAGCTGCTGCTGAGAATGGGCCGCTACAACGAGTCGATCGCGCAGTACGAGAAAGCGCTGACGAAATCGCCAGCGTTCGCCGGGTCATTGATCGGCATTGGCCACAACAACGTGTTCAAGGGCGACTACGCCAAGGCGCGCGACAGCTACAAGCGCCTCTACGACACGGGCAATGCACCGGACAAGGCCTCCAGCCTGTACTGGACCGCGGTGTCCTTCGTCCACGAAGGCAAGCCAGCCGAGGCCATCCAGGCGTTTGAACAACAACGCGAGTTCGCGACCGCGGAGAAGCTCACGCCTACCGCCATGACTTCGCATCTCGACCAGGCGTGGTTGCTGTCGGAGTCTGGCAAGGCGACCGACGCTGGGGCGCATATCGACAAGGCCGAGGCCATGATCGACGGCGCGCCGTTCACCGATCGGGCGAAGGCCGATTGGCACCGACAGGTGCTGCTGTCGAAGGCACTGACGGCAGCGCAGGCCAAGGACTTCGCAACTGCCGGGTCCACCATGGAGCGCGTCAAGGCCACAATGACGTTGGACCTGCCGAGGTCGGCAACGGAGAACTACGAATCGGCGATGGGCGTCATCGACGTCCTTCAGGGTAAATATGACGCAGCGCTTCCGCACTTGAAGCGGGCTGATCCAGAGGACCCTTACGCGATGTTCTACCAGGCGGAGGCGATGCGATTGAAGGGCGACGCCGCCGGCGCCGCGAAGATGTACAAGAAGGTCGCGACGTCTAACCAGAACGGCGTGGGGTACGCGTTGGTGAGGTCGCGCGCGATGAAGGCGTCGGGGACGTAGTCCTCTCGACACCAGCAACAGAGGCCGGCGCCTCAGCCGGGGCTCTCATTCGCACCGCATTTGACGGCCGCTCGTAAGGGCGGCCCATTTTTTTTGAACGGCGGCGCTTATCGTTCGCCCAGCAGCTGCTGCACGGCGTCGCGGAACGAGTCATCGATCAGCCGCGTTGGGGATTCGTCGCGGACAGCAAGGAAGCCGTTGGTCTTCCTGAACGTCACCGACGCGATCGTTGTGTGCGGCAGGAGCTGCACCAGACGCAGTTCGATCTCCACACGATCGCGCACGCCGGTGTACTGCGTTTCCCCGTCGCGCCAGTCTTTGACTGCAGGCACGATCAGGTGCGTCGCGCCGCGATCGAGCGCGGTCGTGATCGCCTGTCCGATGAACGGTATGTCAACGAGCTCCGCCTCCGGATGCCGCTGACGGACGGTTTCGAGCACGCGATCGGTGATGGCCCTGCCGGCTGATGGCGGAAACCCCTGCACCTTCTGAATCGTGCGCCCGTTTTCTATGACCGTTCGCTGCGCACCGATGGTCTGCATGACGAACACTCGGGCGTTGGGAATGCAGTTCAGGCGTTCGCACGGCTTGATTGACTTCGTCACCGACGAGTGCGCACAGCCCGCGAGTACCGCGAGCACTATCAAGACACCCGCCAGTTTGCCCATGCCTCACGATACGGCTCGCTGGTGTGCAGCGTCGTGAAGGCGGCCTGAGAAGTGGTGAAGAACTCTGATTCGCGTGCGTGATCTTCGAGGGATCGCGCGTCTGGAGGAACTGAAAGAGCTTGCGATAGCGTTCGTCAGCCGAGTAACCGCCAATGACCTTCGTGAAGCTGTCGAAGTCGGTGCTGTTGAATTCCCTGTAGACGTCGGGCATCGCGCCGATCCCCGATTCAGCGGAAGCGCCGGCGCCAAGCAGCAGGACCGGCGGCGGTTCGCCGCTGATTCGGCGCTGTCGAACGTCGGAGATCAGGTCATCGAAAGTCCGCTTCTCCATGTCACGTCCTTCCTGGAGGCATCAGATTACTGCGGAAACACCCTTTTGAGTATGGCTACCGCGCGGTCACGCGGCTTCGCCCGTAGGTGGCTGTTCCGACTGGAGACGGCCCCAACACCGCCAGAGCCGCCTTAACGAGCCGCCGCATTCGTGCTCATAACAGATGACCCCTCCAACCAATTCACGATAGGATTCGGGTCATGCACGCACGCAAGATTCAAGTAAGGAACGGACGGCTGGTTCTGGATGAACCGACCAATTTGCCGGACGGAGCGGAAGTCGACGTCCTCGTAATTGACGACGACCTCTCCGCCGAAGAGCGGGCGGAGTTGCACGCATCGCTCGATCGCGCACTGGAGGATTCCGACCTGGGCCGCGGAATGGACGCCTGGGACTATTTGACCCGGTATCGAGCCGACCGTGAAGGTCGTACTGCTCGATGAGGCGCAGCGGCGGTTCGAGGCCGAAGATCGTTGGTGGCGCGAGAACCGTGACGCGAAGGACCTCTTTGTCGCCGAGTTCGAGGAAGTACTCCGCCAACCGGGCTCGATGCCTAACGTCGGACAACGCTACCGCCGCGCCCGAGGCAGGCTGATTCAGCGCGTGCTCATGAAGAGGACGCGATGCCACGTGTACTATGTTCACGACTCGGAGCGCGATCTCGTCGAGATTCACTCGATCTGGGGTGCTCGCCGCAAGCGGGGGCCCACGCTGTGGAAGTCGTGAGCGCAGACGTGGTTCCGCAAGCCGACTGGTACGGTCCCGCACGCAAGTGGGATGCGGTCGCCGCTGCCGCCAGTCAGTTCCCGACCGGGTCGTCATTCAACTCGATTCTGCTCGTCACCGACGGGCAATCGTCCGGCAACCGCCTCAGCCACTCGGAGGCCATCGCCGCGGCCGTTGCACAGGGTGTCGTGGTGCACGTCATCTGTCAGAAATCGTGGTGGGATCCGTCTGTGCTTACGGATAACGTCAAGCCGTGCAAGTCATCTTCACGATCCCGTCCTTGATATGTCGAGTGCCCTGAACGAGTAAGATGCGGCTATTGGACTCGAAGCGGAAGGATTTATGCGCTACCGGGCCCGACAAGGCCCGTCGCGTGAACTGGAGGTGGTCATGATCCGTTCGCGCATGCTCCTCGCCCTGGTCGTCGTCGGCCTGACAGGAAGCGCGATCACGGCCCGGCAGGTGCCGCTGCAGGATCAGCAGTCTGCCGGATCGGCTCTGCGGCCCGCCGTGATGGGCCCTTCGGGCGGTGTCTCCACGGGCCATCCGCTGACGACTGCCGCGGCCTTTGCGATCCTGCTCAAGGGCGGCAACGCGTTTGATGCGGGCGCGGCGTCGCTCCTCACCGGCGGTGTGGTGGAACAGGACCTCTACAGCCTTGGCGGCGAAGCGCTGGTGCTCGTGTACCCGAAGAAAGAAGCGAAGGTGACGTCGGTCGTCGGCCAGGGCTGGGCGCCAAAGGCGGCGACGATCGACTGGTATCTCGCGCGCAACAAAACGCTCGATGGCGCGGGGCTGGATCCGGCGGTCGTTCCCGGCGCGTTACACGCGGCGCTCACGGTGCTCGAACGCTGGGGCACGATGACCTTCGAAGACATCTCGGCCCAGGCGCTCGAATACGCGGAGAAGGGTTTCCCGATTCGTCCGAGCACGGCGCGCACGATCCGCAGTCAGATCAAGTTCATCGAGCAGTGGCCGGACAACAGGACCTACTGGCTGAAGCCCGACGGCTCGCAATATCAGGCGGGCGAAACCATCAAGCTGCCGACGCTGGCCAGAACGCTCAGGCGGATGGTGGAGGCCGAGCGCCAGGCCAAGTCGAAAGGGCGCCAGGCGGGCATCACCGCGGCGCGCGATCAGTTTTACAAGGGCGATATCGCGCGAGATATGGTCGCGTTCCTCCAGAAGCACGACGCGCCGTTCGATCGCTCCGACTTCGCCGACTACTTCGCGCGCCTCGAGGAGCCGGCGAAGACCACCTACCGCGGCTACACGGTCTACAAGCACGGCTTCGGCAGCCAGGGCCCGGTGCTGCTGCAGACGCTCAACATCCTCGAACACTTCGATCTCCATGCGATGGGGTATGCCAGCGCCGACTACCTCCACACCATCATCGAAGCGATGAAGCTGGCGTATGCGGATCGCGACAGCTTTTACGCGGATCCGGCATTCGTGGACGTGCCAGCGGAGGGGCTCCTTTCCAAGGATTACGCAAAGGAGCGCGCGGCGCTCATCGACCCGAAGCGGGCATCGAAGTCGTTCATCGCCGGCGACCCGACGAGATTCGATTCGAAGGTGAAGCAGTGGACCTTCTGGAAAGCCAACGTCCAGGACGGCACCACCGAAGCGTCGCCGCCGCGGCAAGAGGACTCAGGCGGCGTCTGGAGGGACACCACGCACATGGCGGTGATCGATCGAGACGGCAACGTCTTCGACGCGACGCCCAGCGGCGGCTGGATCACTGGCGCGGTCATCCTTGGCGATACGGGAATCGGCATGAGCGTGCGCGGCGAGCAGTTCTGGCTCGACAAGACGCGCGCGAACCAGCTTCGGCCGCGCGCGCGCCCGCGTTACACCCTGACGCCGAGCCTGGTCTTCAAAGGCAACGTCCCGTTGATGGGGATCGGCTCGCCCGGCGGTGACAACCAGGAACAGACGATCCTCCAGGCGTTCCTGAGCATCGTCCAGTTCTGGGACGCCTGGTATCCGAATCTGCACAGTGCCCTCGAGCGTCCGCGCGCGCAGACCGAGCACTTCTACGGCTCGTTCTGGCCGCACACCGCAGGGTTCAACAAACTCAATGTCGAGGCCACAGTTCCCGAGGCGGTGTACCGCGAGCTTCAGGCACGCGGGCACGACGTGAGCAGACTGCGCCCGTTCGGCATGAGCGGATGCGCGACGGTGGTGATGATCGATCCGGCGACACAGAACCGCTTCGCGGGGGCCGATCCGAGAAGGGACTGTTACGCGATCGCGTACTGAGGCACCACGTCTGTTTCTACGGGTACCGAGAATGACCGCCTACATCACGTCGCTCGGCAAGTTCCTGCCTGGGCCGCCCGTTGACAACGAATCGATGGAGGACTTCCTCGGGAAGATCGCGGGCAAAGCGTCACGCGCCCGCCAGAGAGTCCTCAAACAGAACGGCATCCAGACGCGGCACTAGCATCCGCTGATACCGCTGTCGACGCTCCAGGCGGGATACCGGCTGCTCTTGCACGGACTGCTGCCGAATGCCTGCATGCCACGCTCGTGCAGTTGAAGCGGCAGCGGCAGGCCGTGAGCGCGTAGGCGGCTCCACTCGCCGTCTTCTGGCGCGATGACGAACTCCACGCGTGCGGTTATGCCCCGCGCGCGCGTCAGTGACCAATGTTCGTCAGGGCGCGCTGCCGGGCCGCCAGTTCAACACTACGGTGGCCGGCGGTGACGTTCGTTCCACGAAAATGTTGACCAGGAAGCGACCGTCCGGCGCGACGTCGTAGAACGTGCCCAGGCCCAACGCGCCGATGGCGGCCCGCGGCTGGAAGAGCGGGATCGGCGCGCCGGGCGTGAAGTCGGAGCCGGGAGCGATGGGGACCGCCATGATCTTCCCGTCGAAGGCGCGGTAGAAGAGCTCGCGGCCGTCACGGCGCCAGACAGGAAAATTCCCCCCATTGGTGGACACCTGCCACTTGCCGCCAGGCTCCGGAAAGCGCGTCACGTACACGCCTTGCGATCCGGACTCGTTCGAGGAGTACGCCATCCATCGCCCGTCTGGGGAGATTCGCGCGTGTCCTTCATAAAACTGCGTGCGGAGAAACGGTGTCGGCTTCCGATCGCCGGAGACGGGGAGGATCCAGATGTCAGAGCTGGTCGCTGGGTCGATAGTGGCATACGCGATGAAGCGTCCGTCGGCCGACCAGCTTTGCGGAAAACTCTGGAGCACCGTTCGGAACAGGCGCTCCTCCTCGGCGGCCGTGCCAACTCGCTTCACATACAGGTTCGGCGGCGTGTCCCGCGCGGCCGCAAACACGAAGGCGCCGGCGTCGGGCGACCAGACAGGCGTCGACTCGTATTGCGCGCCGGACGTCGCTCTGGTCGCAGTCCCGCGCGCTCGGTCGAGGAGCCATATGCCGGGTGTCAGGTCGAATCGATCGACCGCCGCGTGACGCCCATCGAACGACAGAGCGAGGTTGATGTACGGCGCCGACGGTCCCAATGTGCCCATTTCGGTACCGTCGCGTTGAAACCACGTCGGCTGTGTGATGGTCCGGTCACCGGTCCAGTACACCAGCGCACCGCTGGCGGAGACGGCGAAGGTGCTCGAATATCCAAGGCTGTCGACCCCTTCCGCGACGCGAATCGGCTCCCCGGTCACGTCGAGACGCTTCATGTCGAACCGCTGGGCGATGAGGGTGCGGTCGCGCATGAAAAACAGGAAGTCTGGTGAGCTGAAGCCAAGCATCGACGGACCCATCGACAAGCGCTTGCGTTCAGTAGAATCGAGCGACGCCACGTATTGACCTCCGGCGTCGCCCCCGACAATCCCGAACAAGAAGTGGTGCCCGTCGGGCAGGAACAGCGGTCCCATGTGAGCGCTCTCGTCATGGGCCGCATCCAACACCGTGACTGCTACCGGTGTGCCTCCTGCGGCCGGCACCCGGAAGAGAGCGGAATCGATCGACGGGGCGAACAGGATGATGCCGTCGCGATTCCAGGTCGCGCCGCCGCCGCTGCGAGCCTCGCAGATAACGGCGACATCTCCACCTGGGATGGACACGCGTTTCAGCCGGTTCTGCGCAAAGAACCCGACGACGAGACTATCCGGCGACCAGAACGGGCCCAAGGCGTCCTCGGTCCCGGGAAGCTGCCGCGGCACGGCCGCATCGAACGCCTGGAGCCAGAGACTGCGTCTCTTGTTGGCGCTGAGGCCAACAAACACCATTTGGCGCCCATCCGGCGACACGGCAAATGGTGAGGAGCCAATGCTCGACGTGAAGTTGACGTCCTTCGGGGGCGCGATTGTGAAGCGGACGGTGCGGTCGCGATCGGCAGTTGTGCCCTCGGTGAGGCGGAACAGCAGGGCGAGCGTCGCGGCCCCGAGCGTCGCAACGAGCAGCCACGCGATCAGCTCCCGCCTCCTGACCCGCACAGCGGGCGCTTCGGCCGACACGGTTGCCGCGCCGGAGCCCGACAGCTCGGAAAAATGATCGCGCGCGCTCGCCAGATCCCGCGCCAGATCGCGCGTGGACCCGTAGCGATCCGATGGGTTCTTTGCGAGACACCGGTCGACAATCCACCGGACCGGCGCCGGGACCGACGGGTTGAGGAGCTCGACTGGCGGGGGATCATCACGAATGATGGCAGACAGTGTTTCAACCGCAGTCGGTCGGTTGAACGCTCGTCGCCCTGTGAGCATCTCGTAGAGGACGAGGCCGAACGAGAATTGATCGGAGCGGCTGTCCGCCGTACCACCGCTTGCCTGCTCGGGGGACATGTAGCCGACCGTCCCCATGACGTGTCCAGGCCGGGTGCCCTTGTCCGTCATGGTCTGCAGCGACGCGCGCGCATCTGTATCGCCTGCGAGCTTGGCCAGGCCGAAATCGAGGATCTTGGCAAAGCCGTCGTGCGAGACCATCAGGTTTTCCGGCTTGAGGTCCCGGTGTACGATTCCGGCCTCGTGGGCCTTCGCCAACCCGTCGGCAATCGGGGCGGCAACCTGCAATGCGCGCCGGGGCGGGATCGGCCCGACCCTCAGAATCTCTCGCAGCGTCTGGCCTTCGACGAGCTCCATGCTGATGTAGGGCTGGGCCTGGCCGTGTCCGAGATCGTAGATGACGACGATGGCGGGATGATTGAGGGCGGAGGCCGCGCGTGCTTCCAGCTCGAACCGCCGGAGGCGGTCGGTGTCATGTGCAAGGTCCGCCGGCAACAGCTTGAGCGCGACGTCGCGATCGAGCTTTGCGTCGTGCGCGCGATAGACCTCGCCCATGCCGCCGGAACCGAGGAGCGAGCGAATCACGAACGGCCCGAGACTGGCGCCGGGTGTCAAAGACATCCGGCACCTGGGCGTGTGATCACTTCTGTTGTCGTCCCTGCGTGCCGGCAGGCGTGGTGTGGGGCGAATACTTCTCGAACATCCCGGGCTCCGCCATGACCCTCTCGACGGCGTCGATCTCGATCGGCACGAATGCCGACAGGTTCTCGTAGCCGGTTTCGGTCATCAGGATGACGTCTTCGAGCCTGACGTAGACGCGATCCTCGGGAATCGTGAGGGCCGGCTCGATCGTGAAGATCATGCCGGGGACCAGCACGTCGCCGTGTGGCGTGTTCACGTCGTGGACTTCCATGCCGACGGTGTGGCCGAGGCTGCCGCCCGGGCGCGCGGGCGCACCGGCCGCAGGCGGGTCGGGATTCAGACGGCGGCGGTAGGTGTCCGCGAACCGTACGGCGGCCTCCTTGTATTTCGGGTTCGTGAACGTCTGCGCGGCGATCGCGGCGTCCATCCCGGCAACGGCGTCTGCAACGATCTTCGTGACGGGCACGTTGGGTTTGATGGACGTCATCAGCGCCTGGTACAGCTTGACGTAGATGCCATACAGCTCCCGCTGGTCGGCGGTGAACTTTCCGTTGATCGGGAACTCTCTCGTGACGTCAGACGCGTAGTACTTATAGTCGGGCGCATAGTCGAACAAGATCAGGTCGCCGTCCTTCGTCTGCGTCTGCGCCGAGTGATAGTGCGGATACGCGCTGTTCTTCCCTGCGGCTACGAGCGCGAAATACGCCGCGCCCTGCGCGTTGTGCGCCTTGAAGATGTAGTCGCCGATCGCCTCGATCTCGTACTCGTACATCCCCGCCTTCGCCGATCGCATCGCCTCCAGCATGGCGAGTCCCGCGATCCGCGTCGACTCGCGAATCAGCGCGATTTCACGCGGGCTCTTGATGAATCGCTGCGCGTCGATGAGCGGGTCGAGATCCTGGACCTCGAGCAGCGGCGCGGCGGCCTTGACCTTGTCGAGGAACAGTGTCTCGCGCGGCTTGCCGCCGTCCCAGGGATCAGATGAGGAGGCATTCCACCGCTCGCGCGGATCGCTGACCGACGCGCCGCCGAGCACCTCGGGCCGGAACGGCAGGTAGGCGCTTCGTTTCACGCTCGCCGCGGCCTTCAGCGCCTGCTCGAACGCGTCCCTCGCCTCCACGGCATCCAATCCCGTGAGCCGCGCCGCGTCCGGACCGGGCACGAGCACCGGGCCCTCCGTTTGTTCCTTGCGCTCGTTGCGGGGCGGGAGAAACAGCAGCGATCGCTTGACCCGTCCATCGACCAGAAGGATCGCCCGCGGCACCTCGACGCCGGTAAGGTAGTAGAACTGGTTGTTCTGCCGGAATTTGAGGGCGGTGCCGGTCTCGGCCGTACCCTGGATGATGGCGACGCCGTCGCCAATCTTCTGCATCAGCTTCGCGCGGCGCTCGGCGAACTCTTCCATCGGCAGGGAATCAGTGAACAGCGGTTGTGCGAACGCGCCAGAGGCACTCAGCACCAACGCCGCGACGTACGCAGTCTTGCGAATCATGTGTTCCTCCACCGTGCCAAGTGGGTCGGATTATATGACGGCTTCGCAGTACGCTTGACGTCGAGTTGACGCGCGCAGGCATCCGCGCGCAAAGGAGCAGACGTGGAACCATTCGGACACGCATGGCGGGCGGCATGGCCACTCGAGCCGGACCTGACATACCTCAATCACGGAACGGTTGGCGTGACTCCGCACCGAGTCCTCGACGTCCAGCGCGTCATCCGCGATGACATCGAGCGGAATCCCAGCCGGTATCTGCTGCGCGAGCTCTGCGAGATCGTTGTCGGGCAGCCGCGGTCGGACCGCCCGCGCCTCCGCCAGGCCGCAGACGAGGTCGGCGCGTTCGTCGGGGTGCCCGGCAACGACCTCGTGTTCGTCGACAATACAACGACCGGTGCGAACGCGATCCTGAGGTCGTCGTCGCTTCGGGCCGGCGACGAGATCCTCGTCTCCGATTTCGGCTACGGCGGCGTGATTCGTGCGGTCACGTATGCGGCGCGCGAACGGGGCGCCATCGTACGCACCGCCGCGATGCCGTATCCCGTGCGATCGTCGGATGAAATCGTCAAGGCGTTCGAGGCCGCCATCACCCCGATGACGAAGCTCGCGGTCGTCGACCACATCACCTCCGAGAGCGCGCTCGTTCTGCCGCTCGCGGCGATCGCCGAACGCTGCCACGCGCGCGGCGTACCAGTCCTCGCCGACGGCGCGCACGCGCCCGGCGCCATCCCGCTCGACATCCCCTCGCTCGGCGTGGACTGGTATGTGGGGAACCTGCACAAGTGGCTCTGGGTACCTCGCAGCAGCGGCGTTCTCTGGACGTCGCCCGCGCGTCAGCCGGAGCTCCACTCGTCGGTGGTCTCCTGGGGCCTCGACCGCGGTTTCCACGCCGAGTTCGACATGCCGGGGACCCGCGACCCCTCGCCACATCTTTCTGCGCCCGCGGCGATCGCGTTCATGCGGGAGCTTGGCGTCGATGACGTCCGCAAGTACAACCACGCCCTTGCCTGGAACGGCGCCAGGCATCTCGCCGAGCAGTGGGGCACGGACTTCGTAACGCCAGAAGCGATGATCGGCACGATGGCGACCGTAATGCTGCCAGAAGAGCTGGGGTCGACCGCGAACGATGCGGCCAGGCTTCGCGACGCGCTCCTCTTTGGCGATCGCATCGAGGTGCAGGTGCACGCCTTCCGCGGGCGCCTCTACGTGCGCATCTCGGGACAGGTCTACATCGAGCCCGCTGACATCGAGCGGCTGGCTGGCGCGGTGCTCGCGCTCGGCCGGCCGTGACGGTTCGCCACCACGAAGCGAAGTTCGCTGGGAGCGACTCCAGCGGGTGTAATAGAATCCCGAACGTGGCAACCTCGACGTCCGCCACAGACCAGCTCAGCCGTCGCACGTCGTGGCGCGTCCTGGAGTGCATCGCCTGGACGACAGGCATCCTCTGCCTGGCGATCTGGGGGAGTCTGTACCTCTCGGGCGTCGTTGGCGCTCGCCGCGCAGTGGCTGACTTCGTCGAAGCGCGCCAGGCCGGTCCCTTTGGAACCGCCCATCCCGATCTGTTGCTCTGGTCGCCGCGCCGCATCCAGGCCTGGCAGGACTCGCTCCGGACATCTGCGCCAGAAGCGCTTGCGGTCCTGCGGATTCCGCGAATCAGGCTCGAAGTGCCCCTCCTCGAAGGCACCGACGATTTGACGCTCAATCGTGCCGTGGGCCACATCGAGGACACGGCCAAGCCAGGAAGCAAGGGGAATGTCGGCATTGCAGGTCATCGCGACGGCTTTTTCCGCGGTCTGAAGGATGTCGCCGTGGGCGATGCGCTCGAGCTGGAGGCTCTGGGTGGCACCGAGCGCTACCTGATCGAGCGGATCTGGATTGTCAAGCCGGAGGACGTCTCGGTGCTCGACCCGACGCCGTCGCCGGCCGTGACGCTCGTGACCTGCTACCCCTTCTATTTCATCGGTTCGGCGCCCGAGCGGTACATCGTGCGGGCCGTCCGCACGCCGGGACAGTGAACGGCGAGGTAGGACCAAGGTCCAGCTTTCCCAGGTCCCTCGCCTGTTCCAGAATCGGCCTTTTTACAGGTCGTCCTTGTAAGTCGTCGGCTAATCCCAGATGGGCTTTGCACATCGTTCCTGATGTGCAGCAAAGGAGGTCGTCCATGCGACGCAAAATCGAGCGGCTCGCGATCATCGTTTGCGCGTGTCTCATCGGTGTCTTCATCGGCACGGCTTCGGCGCGGCAGACTTCGACCACTACGCAAACGAAGCCCTTCGAGGTCATCTCGGTCGACGGCAACCAGCTCGTCATCCGCGGACCCGATGGCACCAAGGAGTACACGGTTCCGGAGGCCTTCCGTTTCACCGTGAACGGACAGCAACTGTCCGTGCACGAGCTGAAGGCCGGCATGAAGGGTACCGCGACGGTCACGACCATCACCACCGTCAAGCCGGTGACCGTCACGGAAGTCAAGAATGGCACCGTCATGAAGAAGGTTGGTAACAGCGTCGTCGTGCGCGGCGAGAACGGCATCAAGATGTACTCCGAGGGCGACGCGGCGGCGCGTGGCATAAAGATCATCCGTGACGGCAAGCCGGTCTCGATCGCGGACCTGAACGAGGGGGATCACCTGACGGCGACGTTCATCACGCAAAAGCCGCCGACGGTCATGACCGAACGGCAGGTCAATGCGACGACGGTCGCATCCGGTGGTCAGGCTCCGGCCTCGATGGCTGCCGCGGCAAAATCAGGCGCGGCGCCCGCGGGCGCAGCCTTAGGCGCGACGCCATCAGCAGCGCCGGCGGCGGCGGGCACGTCCGGCGCGGGCGCGGGCACGTCCGGCGCGGGCGCGGGCGGGGGCGGGGGCAGGCGGCTGCCCAAGACCGCGAGCTCGTTGCCGCTCGTCGGCTTTCTTGGCGGCGCGTTGCTGGCGATCGGCGCCGGCTTGACGCTGCTGAGACGACGAGCTGCGTAGTAGACGTCGACTGGCTCGGATGAATCGGCGTCGGGGAAGCTACCGTGCGAGCTGCCCTGGCGCCGATCCATTCATCCCCCCTGCAGGAGTGTCAGCGACAGCGCCTCGTACTGCGAACCAATCGATGTGGGCCGGCTGACGAACAGCGTCGCGCTCACGACCTCACACTCGCCCACGTCGTCATCGCCTTCTCGAAGGACACAGCGTATGGCTGCCGTATCCTGAGGACGGATGTCTTTGACGCGCGCGACGGTCAGATGAGGAGAGTACGGTCGGTTCTCCGGTTCGAAGCCGAGTGGCACGAGCCGACGACGCAGTTGATCGTGAATGGCAATGAGCCCTTCGCAACCGGCCACAATCCCAAGCCAGATCGCTCGCAGCGTGCCGGATGGCGGGAAGGCGCCGGCCCCTCCTACCTGTAAGGTGAACGGCCGCACGTCGAGCGGCTCTTGCAGCGACGCAACCAACGCCTCGACTCGCGGCTCGCGCACCTCGCCCAGAAACCAGATCGTGATGTGGAGGTTGGATGGCGGGACCCATCGCACCTTCGCACTCGGCGCAGCACGCTCGACGCGTTCGCGCACGCGGTTCGCGGCAGCCGCGGCGCTGCTTCTGAGGGCGTCGGGAAGCTCGATGCCGATGAAGAGTCGCATGGCGAAACGACTTACTTGGAGGATCAGTTCACCTTCATGACGACGAAGGTCAGGTCATCGTACTGGGCGGTGTCCTTGATCCACCCGCGCAGCCCTTCGGAAAGGCGTGCCGAGATCTCGGCCGCCGGCAGATGAATCACGCCGCGCAGCAGATCCTTCAGCCGCTCCTCACCGAACTCCTCCTCGGCGGTATTCAGCGCTTCGGTTACCCCGTCGGTGAACGCGACGAGCACATCGCCGGACTGCAGGTCGACGGTCGCTTCCTCGTAGCTCATCTGGGGGAAGAGTCCCAGCACGGTTCCACCAATCGACAGTTCCCGGATCTCGGGCTGTGACGCAGGCGCGCCGCTCGTCGCGGGCCGCAGCAGGTAGGGCGGATTGTGCCCGGCGTTCACGTATCGAAGCTGCCGCGTGGCTTCGTCGAGTTGCGCGTAGAAGAACGTCGCGTAGCTGTTCGAGCCGGTCGAGCGGTGCAGGAAGCCATTCATCTTCGCCGCGAGCTCTGGAAGCGACGTCCCCTCCTCCGCGGCGACGATTCTGAG
Organism: uncultured Acidobacteriota bacterium; assembly: GCA_963776315.1. GTDB lineage: Bacteria > Acidobacteriota > Vicinamibacteria > Vicinamibacterales > 2-12-FULL-66-21 > DATBJJ01. The sequence continues at coordinate 164,383 of CAVZMJ010000006.1, read as the reverse complement.
GGACGCCTGGACGACGGCCATGATGAGCGCCGCGGCGACGCCTTTACCGGCAATATCCGCAAGCGCGATGCCGATCCGCCGGTCGCCGAGGTCGAGAAAGTCGTAGTAGTCGCCACCGACGCTACGGGCCGGCAGGCTGAGGGCTGCCAGCACGCCGCCGGCGAACTCGGGGGGCTGTCCCGGAAGCAGGCGTCTCTGCACTTCGGCAGCGAGGGCGACGTCGCGCCGCAGCTTCTCCTGCTCCACGACCCGCGTCGTCAGCCTCGCGTTCTCAATCATCAGCGTCAGCTGCTCACCGCACTGGCGGAGCAACTGCTTCTCGGCTGAGCTGAACTGGGCGCCGTCCGATTTCGGGCCCAGCAACAGCACGCCAAGGATCTCGCCCTTGGCGCGCAGCGGGACCGCCATCCGCGCGCTGCCCTCGAGCAGGGACTGAATCTCGCGCTCGTGCGCGGGGCTACGCTCCGTTGACCAGCGCAGCCAGCTCTCGAGGTCGCCGGTCGAAAACGGCAGCGGATAGCTGTAGAACCTGACACGATTCTCGAGAAACCCGCCGGCGGGCAGCACGTAGCGCGTGCCCTCTTCCTCGGGGATCGCGACGAGGGGTCGATAGTCGCCGGCGGTCCGCTCCAGCAATACCGCCGACGTCGTACCGATGCGATCCCGGAGGGTCACGAGCGCGCGCTCGAAGGCTTCGGTAAAAGACGACGCGCCACGTGCGGCTGCCACGAACGCCGTCAGCAGATTCGCATCTGGTTCCTGTGGAGAATCGTCGCGGAGCGTGACCGCCCGGGACAGGTCCGTGAGCGTCTGCCGCAGGGTTTGTTGCGTCGACCGCCACATCGTGCCCGGTTCGTTGCGGATGGCGACCATCGGCGACAGCCGAGTTGCTCGCCACGCCGGGAAAAACGATGCCAGCGTGGTCACGGCGGCGACGATCGCGGTCGAGGCCACGAACGGCAGCACACCGAGGTCGACGATCTCGAAAGCCCGTACGAGGGCCCACGACGAGAGGACGATCGCCACACCTCCGATGGCCGCGCCGTACGCGGCCATCTTCAAGCCGCTCTTCACGACCATCAGGAGCAGATCGCGGCCGCTGGCGCCGAGCGCCATCCGGGTGCCGATCTCCACCGTCGCCTGGCGCACCGAGTACGACACGACGCCGTAGATGCCGAGCGACGCCATCAGCAGCGCGGCCAGGGCAAAGAACAGCATCATGAACGAGCCCACGCGTTCGAGCGACATGGAATCGTGCACGATGTCGCGCATCATGGCGACGTGATGAATCGGCTGTGTGGGGTCGAGACCCTGAATTGCGCGCCGCACTTCTGGAATGAGCGTCTCGGGCGGCAGAACCGAGCGGACGATGAACCGCATCGGGTTGACGGCGACGAATGCGCTCGAGAGATACACCTCCGGCACCGTCGGTTTGCCCAGGCCGTCGTTGCGCACGTCTCCCACGACGCCGACCACCTGCACGCGGGAGCCGTCGGGGGCACCGAGACGGCCGTAGACACCGAGAGCGTTCTGACCCGGCCAGTACGCCCGCACCGCGGCCTCGTTGACGACGACAGCCAGGAGATCCTCGCGCACGTCCCGTTCGTCGAGGAAACGGCCCCTCAGGAGCGGGAGCTGCAGCGTCGCCAGATACTGCGGGCTGATCGCGTGAAAGCTGATCCGCTGCACCGCTTCCGGACTGGCCGGCCGGCCCTCCGGGTAGAGCGTCGTGCTGAAGCAGCAGCCGGCAAGAGGCGTCTGGCTCGTGAGCGCCGCGCTCGTGACGCCGGGTATGCCTTCGAGCGCCGACGTGTACCGCTTCTGAAACTGGAGCCGGTCGGTCGTGCCCTTGCTCGGATCCGCGACCGTGAGCTGGAACGTCAGAAGGTGATCGGGATCAAACCCTGGAGACACCCGGCTCAGGTTGACCAGGTGCGCGACGAGGACGCCGCTCGCCGCGAGCAGCGTGAAGGCGAGCGCGATCTCGGCTATGACGAGCGATTGTGAGAGCCGCCGTGTTCGCGCGCTCGCGGTAGCGCGGACGCCGTCGCTCAGCACATCGGCCGGCGCGGTCCGCACGGCCTGCCAGAGGGGCGCGAGGCTGGCAAGGACACTCGCCACGAGCGCGCATGCGCCGGCGAAGAGCGGCACCGTCCAGTCGAGCGAGATTTCGTCCGCACGCGGGATGTACTCCGCCGCAAGCGACACAACAATTCGGACGAGCGCCGCGCTGAGCAACACGCCGGCGGCCGCGCCGGCGAGCGATACCATCAATCCTTCCAGGAAGTAGTGCACGGCGAGCTGCCGCCGCGCGGCGCCGAGGGCGACGCGAATCGCCGTTTCCCGCGCGCGCGCGACCGAGCGTGCGAGGAGCAGGCCGGCCACGTCAGCGCACGTGATGAGGAGCAGGACACCTGCCGCAACGACGAGCACCAGCAGCGTGGGCTTGATATCCAGGAGCACCGACTCGCGCAGGTCGTCGAGCCGCGCGGTGTAGGACGGATGAGCGGCGGGATCGAGCGCCGCGATCTCGGCGGCAACGCGCTTGACGTCCGCCTCCGCCTGCGCGAACGTCACGCCGGGCTTGATCCTGGCATAGCTGAAATAGGCGCCGTTGGATCGGCTTTGCCCGCTTCCGCCGGGATCGAGTGCGATCCAGACGTCGCTCTGGATGCCTTCGGTTCCTGGTCCCGGGACCGGCAGGCGGAACGCCGGCGGCGTCACGCCGGTGATCGTGAAACTGCGGCCGTCGAGTCTGAGCGGCTTGCCGACGATGTCCCGAGCCGCGCCGAGCCGCCGCCACAGCGCGTTCGAGATCACCGCACCCTGGTCGTCGGCGAACCATTGGCCAACGATGGGACTGACGCCGAGGTTGCGGGCGAGCGACGGCGTGACCTCGGCGCCGACGACGTGCTGCGGCTGGCCGGCGAACGTCATATTGAAGCTGGCCGGCCTGAACCAGCCGAACACGTCGAAGCTCTGCGTGCGCTGCTGGTACTCTTGGAGATCGGGAAAGGTGTGGGCCGAGCGCTGGCGGGGCTCGCTGAACCGGGCGCCGTAAAGCGCGACGAAGCGCTGACCGTCGGCGTAGGGCAGCGGCCGCAGCATGACGCCGTTGACGACGGTGTAGATGGCTGTCGCCGACCCGATGCCCACCGTGAACGCGATGACCGCGAGCGCGGCGACGGCCCTGGCGCTCTTCCAGGATTGCCAAGCGTGCCACAGGGCCGAGAGCATGGCTGAGACGCTACTGTCCTTGGCCGAGCGGAGTCAAACGCCCGCCTGGCGTGGATCTCGTTGACGGAACCTCGATTCGCGCCGATCCTTGAGCGCAGTGCGAAAACTTCTCGCGGGCGTGGCGATCGGTCTCGGCGCGGCCGGCCTGGTGTTCCTGGCTGCCTGGCCGGGGTGGCTCGAGGTTGCCGAGCTCAAGACCTACGACTGGCGCATGCGGACGCTGCGCCAGTGGTCGCCGTCGGTCCACCCTGACATTGTTCTGGTCGAAATCAACGACGCGACCATCCGCGATCTGAAGGACATCGCTGGACGGTGGCCGTGGCCGCGCGCGCTCTCGGCGATTCTTATCGACTACCTGCATCGCGGTGCGCCGAAGGTCATCGCCGTTGACGTCGGTTTCTGGGAAAAAGAGCGGGAAGCCAGTTATTCATTCAACGGCGAGGATTACACAAGCGCCAGGTCCGACGGCGAACTCGCAGATGCAGTCAGGCGAGCCGGCAACGTCGTGATGCTCGCCGATGCGGTAGATCCCGGGCTCGTCGGAAGCGACGTCCCGCAACAGGACTGGTCCGCGCCGCCGTATCGACTCGGCCGCGAGATCGAAGAACGGCCCGTGATCACGCTGCCCTACGACGCGCTCGCCGCCGCGGCTGCTGGATTCGGTCACAACTTTCTCGCCATCGATCGTGATGGTCCTGCGCGGCGGATGCCCCCCTTCGTGCGCAAGGGCACGCGGTTCATGCCATCGCTGGGCATGGCTGCGGCGCTCATCGCTGGCGGATATCGAGCCGAAGATGTTGTCCTCGATGGAGGCGTCATCCGCATAGGGGATCGCCGCTTGCCGCTCGTTCCCCTGCAGGTCATCGACGCAGTCGATTCGTCGAAGCGCCACGCGCAGGAGACCATGCTCATCAACTACCGGGCGCCCGCGCTGGTCAAGGGCGCCAGGCCTTACCCGACGTACGAAGTTCGGCACCTGCTGCAATCAGAGGGACAGCTGCGCGATGGCGAGAAGCCGGTCGTCGACCCTTTGGTTTTCAAGAACAAGGTCGTGTTCGTCGGACTGACGGCATCGGGCCTTCTGGACATGTTTCAGACGCCGTTCGGACGAGGCGTGATTCCTGGTATCCAATTGCACGCGAGCGTTGCCGACAGCGTGCTCTCCGATCTCTTCATCGAGCAGGCGCCACTATGGTCGGTTGTCGGGGTGACGCTGGCCTTCGCACTCATGACGGGGCTGGCGTCGGCCACGCTGCCGTTCTCGGTGGCGGCCTGGGGGGCCGCGGCGCTCAATGCCGGTTGGACCGGCGTCTCGCTGTACGCGTTCGACCGCGGCCTCTGGCTGGTGATGGCGCAACCGATCCTCGCGAGCGCTGTCGCACTCTTTGCCGGCACCGCGTACCGCTACTTCGTCGAGGACGCCGAGAAGCGGAAAGTCAGCCGGCTCTTCGGTCGATACGTGTCCCGGGACGTCTACACGCAGCTCATGGCGCACCCCGAGCTGGCCGAGCTCGGCGGCGGCCGGCGCGAGATGTCGGTCCTCTTCTCAGACCTGCGCGGTTTTACCAGCATCACAGAGAAAGGCAACCCCGAAGATCTCGTGCAGCAGTTGAACGAGTACTTCACGCGGATGGTCGAGATCGTGTTTCGAAACGGTGGCACGGTCGACAAGTTCGTCGGCGACATGGTCATGGCGCTGTTCGGCGCGCCCGTGGACGACGTTGATCATGCTGATGCGGCCGTGACGACGGCGGTGGAAATGGTGCGCGAACTCGGCGAGCTCAACCGCAGGTGGGCGGCCGAGAGCCGGGTCCAGCTCGACATCGGCATCGGGGTCAATTCGGGCGACATGATTGCAGGGAACATCGGTTCCTCGGCGATCATGAGCTACACGGTGATCGGCGATAACGTGAACCTGGGCGCGAGGCTCGAGTCGCTGAACAAGGACCGCAAGACCCGCATTATCATCAGCGAGGCCACGCGCGCCCGACTGGCGAGGAGTTACGAGATGCGTCCGCTCGGGGGCGTCGTGGTCAAAGGCAAGACGCGGCCGGTCGAGATCTTCGAAGTCATCGCGCCGTCGCCCCTCGTGGCGAACGACGAGCGCCCGACGACGGTCGACGAGGAACATGAGGGAAAACCCGTATGAAGAAGTGTGCACTCGCGCTGAGCCTTGCGGTGGTGGCCGCGCTCTCGATCGGAGTGCGGACGGCCGCGGCGCAGCTCGGCGGCTTGACTGGCGTCTTGAAAAAGGCACAGACCGTCAAGAAGATCGCCGACATCAAGGTGACCGACGCCGAGGAGCACCAGATCGGCCAGCAGGTGAGCGACAAGATGGTCGAGACCTTCGGCGTCTACCAGGACGCCAACGTCACCAAGTACGTCACGCTCGTCGGCGCGGTGCTCGCGCAGGCGAGCACGCGTCCAGGGCTCGACTGGCAGTTCGTCGTGCTCGACACAGAAGGCGTCAATGCCTTTGCGGCGCCAGGCGGTTTCGTCCATATCACCAAGGGGCTGCTCGGCCTGATGAAGAACGAGGCGGAGCTGGCCGGCGTGCTGGCGCACGAGATCGTCCACGTGACTGAGAAACACACGGTCAACGCCATTCAGAAGGGCGATACCGTCAAGGTTGCCTCCAGCGAGGTCGGCGCCTCCGGAGGATTGACCCAGGGGCTCGTCGCCAAGCTGGCCGAGAAGGCGTACAGCGATGTGCTCAACAACAAGTTCAGTCGGGACGACGAGGTCGAAGCTGACGAGAAAGGGGTGCAGCTCGCAAACAAGATTGGGTACGCACCGACTGGTCTGGCCGGCGCGCTGACGAAGCTGACCGACCGTAACAAGGACGCCAAGGAACCCAACGGATTGTTTGCCTCGCATCCGCTGATGAAGGATCGCCTCGATAGCCTCGACAAGACCATCCGCGACAAGAAGCTCTCCGCGACTGCGACGGTACAGGCGCGCTACGCGAAGAACATCACGTTCGACGCCAAGCCCGCGAGCGCGATTGCGACGGTGGCGGAAGGCTCGCGCGGCCTTGCCGGTGGCGGTGAGGAGAAGAAGACCGCCGACGCTGACAAGAAGGATGAGAAGAAGGAAGAACCCAAGAAGGAAGAACCTAAGAAGGGCGGTGGCTTGCTGGGCCGGCTGAAACCTGGCGGCGGCTCACAGGCGCAGCAGTCCCAGACCGTCGCTTCGGCTGGCGCTCGAGGGGTCAACCCCGATCGCGATGCCGTCGGCGGTTCCAACAAGACGCGCGTGCCGGTGAAGATCGGCCCGAGCGATATCGCCGAATTCCAGAAGGGGATTGCCTGATCCACGATCCCGACCACCTGCGTCATTTGATCATTGGCGTCGCGGCCCTGGCCGCGACGCTCGTGATCATCAGCCTGACGCTCAACCGCCTCGTCCAGCGGAAGCTCCGGCTCTCGCTCTTTCTCTTCGCCGGCTACATCCTCTTCAACCTCGTTGTCTGGCAGCGGCCGGGGCTCTTTCCCGGCCTCGACGGGGACCTCCGCGGTCTCGAGCGCCTCGTCTTCGCCGCTGCGGCCATCAACCTGCTCGTCTACGTCCTCGTCAACCCGCTGCGCTCGGACCGCGTACCGGACGGGTTTCCGTCGATCCTCCAGGACGCGATGGTCATCGGCCTGCTGGTGCTCGTCGCGACGTTCGTCTTCGAGGACAAGCTCCTCACGACGTCAGCGGTCGGCGCAGTCGTCGTCGGCTTCGCGCTCCAGGACACGCTCGGGAACGCGTTCGCCGGGCTCGGCATCCAGAGCGAGAAGCCCTTCCGGGTCGGGCACTGGATTCGCGTCGGCGATTTCGAAGGCCGCGTCGTCGAAGTCACGTGGCGCGCGACCAAGCTCCGTACCAAGTCCGGCAACTTTGTCATCGTCCCCAACAACATCATTGCGAAGGACGCGATCATCAACTACTCCGAGCCGGCTGTGCCGACGCGGCTCGAGGTTGAAGTCGGCGCCAGCTATCTGAGCACGCCGGTCAACGTCAAGGCCGCCGCGCTCGAGTCGCTGCGGCAGGTGCCGCGTGTGCTCCAGACGCCGCCGCCTGACGTGCTGCTGCACTCCTTCGACGGGTCCGCCATCACCTACCGCATTCGCTTCTGGATCGCCGACTACGAGCACGACGACGCGATACGCGACGAAGTGCGGACCGCGATCTTCTACGCCTTCGGCCGGCGCGGCATCGAGATCCCGTGGCCGATCCAGGTCGGCTACCTGCGCGACTGGCCCGAGTCCGATGCCGCGACGAAGCAGCAGGAACGGGAGCGCGTGCTGGCGCGCGTCGATCTCTTCTCGCGGCTGAGCGATGATCAGCGGCGCGGCATCGCCGCGGCGTCCGCCATCCGGTTGTTCGGCGCGGGGGAGACGATCGTCCGGCAGGGCGACCCCGGGCAGTCGATGTTCATCATCTGCTCGGGTGCGGCGGCGGTCGTGCTCGAGCCCGACCGGCGCGAGGTGGCGGTGATTGCCGCTGGTGGGTACTTCGGCGAGATGTCGCTGCTGACGGGCGACGCACGATCCGCGTCGGTCGTGGCGCGGGGTGACACCGCCGTTCTCGAGCTCGACGCGGACGTCTTCCGCGCGCTCGGCGCCGCGGATCCGAAGGCGGTCGAAGAGATTGGCGTGGCGGCGATGACGCGCCGGGCGCACCTGACCCAGATACGCGACGCGACCCAGAACGCCGCCGCGGCCGACGCCCCGGCGACGTTTCTGAGCCGGATGAAGCGGTTTCTGCGAATTGGATAACTGCAGCTTCAGCTTCTCAGCTTCCAGCTTCCCGCTTCCAGCTGGATCCGTAGCGTCCGAATCGACCGGGTCACTGCCTGAATCGTTTGGCTGGAAGCCGGCAGCTGGAAGCTGGCAGCTGGCAGCTATCTCCCGTAACTCCACTCCCGATACCCACGCTCGTAGCCTTCCTTGAATCCCTGGCGGTAGAGGTTCTCGTACTGCTGGCGCGGGCCGTATGCGTTCTTGTAGTCGTGGTCGCCTTCGCGATACCACTTGTGCCGCAGCGGATCGTAGGCGTCGCGATCGCGTGCGTCCTCGCGGCCCTTCACGTATCCGTCGTTGACGCCGTTCGAGTACGCCGGGCTGTACCCGTAGCTGCCCTGTCGCGGATATCCGCCCTGACCGGGATAGCCGTAGCCGCTCTGACCTGGGTATCCGTAGCTACCGCGCGTGTCCGGGTAGACGCCGCCGTTGCCCCGGTAACCGTAATCAGCCGCGAAGCGCCGATACGCGTCCGAGTAGCCCGCCGCGAAACCCGTTCTGAACGTCTGCTGATAACGGTCCCAGTCGCCGAAACTGCGGTGATAGCCCTTGTCGGCACGCTGCCAGGTTCGCTCATCCTGGTAGTCGAAAACGTTGCGGCTGCGCCCGTCGCGTTCGCCTTCCTTGACGCCCTCGCGGTAGCCGTTGTCGTATGCCACCCGCCTCGACTCGTTGTACGGTTGCCGCGCCTCGTCCGCATACGACGGGCGATGCAAGTCGATCCCGCCGGCGAGTTGCGCGCCGGCCGTCGAGGCGAGCGCGAGACCAACCACACCGAACGCGGACACGAGAAAGAGTCGCTTCATAGTGACCTCCAGGTTGGGGTCAGAAGGCGGCTTTAGGCTTTGGGCTCTAGGCTGTGGGAAGGACCTTTCAGATCCCCGTCGAGGGGCTTAAAGCTCAAGGTCTTCCAAGAGCCTAAAGCCTAGAGCCTAAAGCCGCCATCTGACCCCGACCCTCTTGGTCGCAAGAGTCAGGCCCGGCGTGCCATGCGGATTACGCCCGGAAAACGTTGAGGATTTGAGGGGGGAGTCGCGGCGACAGGACAGTTACTGCGACCAGACGAGGACACGCTCGCCGCCCGTGCTCTTATGGTCGACGATGAGCGTCGGGCCGAAACGCTCCAGGTCCTCGACGGTCAACTTCAGATCCTCGAGCTCGAGCCGGCCGCCGTTGAAGTCGATCGTTCCGCGCGGCTTCAGGCGCAGCAGCCAGAACGGAATGGTCACCTTGACGATGCGCTCGTCGTCGGGATCGAAGGCGAGGACGTAGAGCTGATCCGGGCGGCGCGTATCCGATCGTCCGGGGCGATCCGGGTTGGCTCTGAGAAACCGCCCTCGCTCGTCGAGCTCGATGAGCGGCTTCTGACCGACGAACTGTGCCTTGACCTGCTCGAACTCGACGGCGGCGCTGGCGGGGGAGGTGACTTTCGTGTCGAAGTGCTTCGAGAAGAAGTAGTAGCCCATCCCGGCGACGGCCACGGCGCCGAGAATGCAGATGGCGACGATCGCGATGACGACCCAGATCCAGGTTTTGATCTTACCGGCCATCGCTCGTCCTCAGCAGCTTCTTCGCCTCGTCCAGGCAGACCGGGTCCTGACCTTGCTGGCACAATGTTTCGGCCTGGCGCGCCTCGCCCGCCGCCTCGCTGCGATCGCCGCGTTGCAGCGCGACCCGCGCCAGCTCCACACGCGCGCGGCCCCGGACCCAGGTCTGCGCGTCCGCCGTCGTGGCGCTCTGCAGGTCGGGACGGGCCGCGTCGCCCCGCCCGAGCGCCACTCGGGCGGCTCCGCGCTTGTACCGCCACAACGTCTCTTCACCCGGAATTCTGGGACCGCTCGTTGCGGCGAGCATCCCCAAGCCCTCGGTCAGAACAGCCTCGGCCTGCGCGGGCCGGCCGGCCCGGAGTGCTGTTGAGCCAGTCTCGAGCAGTACAAGCCTGTTACGGGGATGCAGCTTGCGCAGTTCCTGCAGCGTCTTGAGGGCGTCGTCGTATCGTTGCTCCCGGTTGTAGACGAGGACGAGCGCGAACATGGCGTCGGTGCGATTCTCGCCTCCGGCCGCGGCGGTGTCCTGCAGCATCTGGATGCCGCGCTCCCGACCTCCGCCGAAGCCGGCGACGTAGGCCATGAGCCGCAGCGGCGCCGAGAGGGTGGAGACAATGTAGCGGTACGTGCCGACGGTCAGGCCGGCGTCTTTCCTGGCAGGGTCGAGGCTCAGCACTCGCTCGTGCTCGTCGTAGGCGAGGCTCGCGGCGCGGAATCCGGCCAGGAGACGGCCCTCGATCGACGCGATGTAAGAGGCATCGAGGCCGGCGGCCGCGCCGAGATCGTAGTGGGCCTGCGGATCGCGGGGCCGCGCGGCCACGCCTGCTTCCGCGAGGCTGAGGGCTTTGGCGATCGACCGCTGGAACTCGGTGACCAGTTCCGGCGGCGGCTTGGTCAGGTCGACTCTGGCGCGGTTGAACGGTCCCAGATAGTGGTCGACCGTGACCGCGCCCCTCATGAAGAGCATCTTCAGCCACACGGCACTGGCAAGAGAGCGATGCGTGGCGGATTGTTCCGGCGCGAGGGCGACGGCTTGCCGCAGCAGCTTGATGGCCTCGTCGTGCTGATGCTCGTAGATGAGTTCCGTCGCGCGCGCGCGCAGCGCCTCGGACGTCTCTGGCTGCGCCGCGGCCGCCGTGGCACACGTCCAGAGCAGCAGCATCGTCACGCACGCGGGCAGTAGCCGGCCCGATCGCATAGGAATATGATAGCAATGCTGACTGGCTGGGAGGCCGTCAGCACGACGTACAAGGAGACTGACACATGCCTCGAGGGCGGCGCAGGAAAAAATCTGACAGCGTCCTATTCAAGTCCGCGGAGTGGATTGGCTGGGCGCTCGGCGGACTGGAGCGTGAAATAGCCGAAACGCGCGAGCGGCTAGCCGTGCTCAATGCACAGGCCGCCAAGTTGCGCGGGCGCGTGGGCGTCGCGGCGAAGCGCGGTGTGGCGGCTGCCGTTGCCGCGAGATCGTCGGCGCCGGCCGCGCGGCCGCGCAAGCGCGGGCGCATGTCCGCCGAGGGCCGCAAGCGTATCTCGGAAATGATGAAGAGGCGCTGGCTCGAAGCGAAGAAGAAAAACAAGAACCGGCTGTAGAACGGTCCTCCGCGGGAAGTGTGTATCGAGTTACCAGGGGATGCCACGGCCGAGGCCGCGCTCGGTCGCCCGCTGGTACGCCAGATGTGCCGCCGCGACGTCTTCCACGGCCATGCCCAACGACTTGAAGAGGGTGACCTCGCCGGGTGATTGACGACCGGCGACCGCGCCCGCCGAAAGTTGTCCCAGCTCGCCCGCGATGTGCGACGCGTCGATCGCCCCCTCGCGAATCGGCAACACCAGATCGCCAGCCTCCGCGAGGGCTCCCGTCCGGGAGTCGACGAATACCCGTGCCCGCTTCACGAGTGCCGTCTCGATCTCGCGCTGATCGGGACGGCAGGCCCCGACGGCGGCGATGTGCGCGCCGTCGGCGACCCATGCACTCCGCAGTATCGGGTCACGCGCCGCCGTCGCGAGCACGACGAGATCCGCGCCGTCGACCGCCTCCCTGACCGTCGCGGCGGGGGAAATGGGCACGGCGATCTCACGATGCATCTCGTCGGCGAACTCGCGCCGGTGGATCTCGCTCGGGCTCCAGACCCTCACGTCCCGCAACGCGCGCACGTGGCTGAACGCCCGCAGGTGACTGCGCGCCTGCACGCCCGAGCCGAGAATCGCCAGCACACCGGCATCCTCGCGCGCCAGCAGCCGGGCCGAGACCGCGGAGACCGCGGCCGTCCTCGCCTCGGTGATGTAGCGTCCGTCCATGACCGACAGGAGCTCGCCCGTCGTCGAGTCCATGAGGAGGATCGTCGCCAGGTGCGAGGGCAGTCCCAGTGCGGGATTGGATCCGAATACCGTGACCAGCTTCGTCCCGAGCGCGCCGCTCGCCGGCATGAACGCCGGCATGACGCCGAAGAACGCGTGGCCGGGACCGATTTCGAGCACGGTTCGCAGCGGTTGCTGCGTCCGCCCGGACGAGAACTCCGACAAGGCCGACTCCATCGCCTGGATGAGGTCGTCCATCGACAACAGGTGGCGTACGTCGGTTTCAGAGAGGATCAGCATGGCGGCTGGAGCGGGGTGATTATAAGCTCTATCTGGCTGCTCGCGGCTGGCTGTTGGCGGCTGCGGCCGGCGGCTCGCTGCTCGCTGCCAGCTGTTGACTGTTAGCTCCGACTTAGTAACTAGCAACAGCTAGCAGCTAGCCGCGCGCCGCCCGTCCCGAGCCCCCCGACAATGATCACCCTCCGCACCATCGACGCGCACACCGCCGGCGAGCCGCTCCGGCTCATCGTCGACGGTTTTCCCCGCATCGAGGGCACGACGATGCTCGAGCGGCGGGAGTGGGTGCGGGCCAACTGCGACCACCTGCGTACGGCACTGATGCTCGAACCCCGCGGGCACGCGGACATGTACGGCGCGCTTCTGACCGAGCCCGAACGTCCCGATTCTGATGCCGGTGTGCTCTTCATGCACAACGAAGGCTACAGCACGATGTGCGGCCACGGCGTGATCGCCGTGGTCACGATGGCGATCGAGCGTGGATTGATCGTCCCGCGCAGCGGCGACACGATAGTGCTCGACTCGCCTGCCGGACAGATTCGGGCGCGTGCCGTGACGCGCCGCGACGGCGATCGGACGCGGGTCGAGCGCGTCAGCTTCGTGAACGTGCCGTCGTTCGTCCTCCAGGCGGCGGTGCCGGTCTTGACGGGAACCCGCGCGCTCCGCGCCGACGTGGCGTTCGGCGGTGCATTCTACGCGATCGTGGACGCCGAGTCGGCTGGCCTTGCGGTCCGGCCAGAACAGTTGGGCGAGCTTCGGCGCATCGGGATGACGATCAAGCACGCAGTCGAGGCCGCGGTGCAGGTCGTCCATCCCGACGAGCCCGGGCTTCGTGGTATCTACGGAACCATTTTTACGGGGCCGCCGTCCTCGGACGAGGCGCATCTGCGGAACGTGACGATCTTTGCCGACGCTGAAGTCGACCGATCACCGTGCGGAACAGGCACGTGCGCCGTGATGGCCGTGCTCGCGGCGATGGGCCTGCTCGGCCCGGATCAGACGTTCGTGCACGAGAGCATCATCGGCACGCGCTTTCGCGGCCGGCTCGCCGGCGAGACCACGGTGGGCGACCATCCGGCCATCCTGCCCGAGATCGAGGGCGAAGCCTACATCACCGGCGAGCACGTCTTCCTGGTCGACGACGCGGACCCGTTGCGGCACGGGTTCCGTCTGTAGGTTTCGTCGCGCACGCCGCAGGCTGGCCGCCTACTCCGTCCCTCCGTTCCCCCCGGAGGCAGACTTTACTCGCCGCTGGCGCCGCCCCTTGTCTCGCCCGGCCTGACTTACAGGTGCCCCGAGCGGACCAAAGCGAAGCCGACGATTCTGCCACAAGCTCAAGCCCATCTGCATGTTGCCGACGTGCACGATTCCGTAATCGCCCGCGGCATGGATTCCGCTTGTGTCGACCGCGAGACGTTTGACAAGCTGGGACAGGGGCTCCTACACTGACAAACTTCGGCCCTTTCCCAGACTTCCAACCATGATCGGCACCACTGTCGGTAAGTACCGCATCGTCGACAAGCTCGGTCGCGGCGGCATGGGGACCGTCTACAAGGCGGTCGACCAGACGCTCGACCGCGAGGTCGCGATCAAGGTACTCAATCCCGACTTGACCGACCCGGATGTGCTGAAGCGCTTCCGCGGCGAAGCTGTCACGCTGGCAAGGCTCAACCACCCTGGCATCGCCACCATCTACGAGCTTCATCATCAACGGGATGGTGAGCTGCTGATGGTGATGGAGTTCGTGCGTGGGGAGACGTTCCACGAGTTGTCGGATCGACTCGGCCCGCTCGCGCCGCCGCAGGCTGCGTATCTCTGCACGCTGGTACTCGACGCGCTCGGGCACGCCCATCGCGGAGGCATCGTGCACCGCGATCTCAAGCCGGCCAATCTCATGATCACCGAGGTCGGGGTCGTGAAGGTGATGGACTTCGGCATCGCCCGCGTGCTCGGATCCGAGCATTTCACCCACAGTGGCTACATGATGGGCACGCCTGCCTACATGGCTCCCGAGCAGGTGCTCGGACGCGAGATCGATGGTCGCGCCGATCTCTACTCCGTTGGCGTGGTGCTCTACCGCCTGCTCTCCGGTCACCTGCCGTTCAAGGCCGAGACGGCGATCTCGATGGTGCAGATGCAGATCTCGGAACCGCCGACGCCGGTCGTGGCGTTCCGGCCCGATCTGCCCGAGTGGTGCACGACGATCCTGGATCGCGCGCTCGCGAAATCTCCGTCCGATCGATTCCAGAGCGCCGAGGAGTTCCGCGCGGCGTTGATCGGCGCGGCGACGCCGCAGGCGCTGGGCGAGATGCCGACGCTCGCGACTCCGTCTCCGCCGGGGCTTCCGCGCGACATGGACATGACGGTGCCGCATGGCACCCCGACGCCGATCCGCACTTCGTCGGCGATCCCTGCGCCCCCCGGTAGTTCCGTTTCGCCGCGGACGCCCGTCACCTCGCCGATTGGACCGGTCGTCTCCGCGGCTCCGACACCGACGAGCACACCGCTGCCCGAGAAGACCACTACGGTCGTGCTCGGCCGGACACATCTGATGGCGCTCGCGGCGCTGCTGGTGATTGTCGCAACCGGCATCGCGGTCCTCGCGATTGCCGCGTTCCGTGGGGCTCGAACGTCTTCGGGCTCGCAGATCGCAGCAGTCGAAAGCACGGCCGGTCCCGCTGCGGCATCAGCGCCCGTGCCCGCGGCTCCGGCCGATCCGCCGCCGGTGTCCGCCGTCCCGCCTCCGCCCGCAAGTCCGCCCGTGCCCGCGGCCTCGACTGTTCCTCCACCCCCGAAGGTCACCCCGCCCGCGGCGGGAACCGCCGTTGGTCCGACGACAGGCGGCGAGCGCGGCGTGGCGACAGCTGGCGCAGGACCTGCGACGAAGACCGCTGGCCGGGGCACGACGACGGGCGTCTCACCCGGCGGCTCGCCCGTCGGTGACCGCGCGGCGTCCACTGCGGCCACGAAGGACGCGGCCACCGCGACCACACCCACGCCACCGCCGGCCGCGGCACCGGTCGAGCCACCCGTGACCTTCCACCCCGTGACCTTCAACCAGGTGCGGATGCTCGTCACCGAAGGCGACCGCGTGCGCGAGCGCGAGGGCATCCTGCACATCGGCGACGGCCGGGTCTCGCTCGTGACGCCGGGCGGCGGCGCGCCGATCCTGTCGGTGGCCAACTCCTCGCTGAACGGAATCTTCTACGCGCGCTCCAAGCAGCCCCGCTGGCGCGATGCCAGCGGCCAGACCGTCGAGAGCAAGGTCGATCTCGGGCCCATGGGGTTCCTGAGAGGGGAGCGCAACTGGGTCATCCTGCTCACCAGCGGGGAGCCGGTGATTCTGCGGATCGAGGATTCCGCGATGAGGACCGTCCTGCCCGCGCTCCAGGAACGCACGGGCCAGAAGATACAACGCTGAATGCTGAATGCTGAATGCTGAACGGAATTCTGAATTTCCTTCAGCATTCAGCACTCGTTCAGCATTGCGTCTAATATCCCACCGCCTGCCCGTCCTTCCTCGGATCCGATCCGCCCATCATCACGCCGGTCTTCGGGTCGATCAGGATCCCCTGGAAGCCGCCGAAGACGCCGAAGCTCGTGATCACGCTATGGCCGCGCGCCTGGAGGCCGGCACGGGCCTCGGCCGAGATGGCGGATTCGAGCGCGAGACCCGGCGGCTGAATGCCGGAAGCGCGCGGCCTCGCCCGCCTCCTGCACGTTCATGCCGAAGTCGATCAGGTTGAGCAGCACCTGCACGTGCCCCTGCGGCTGCATGTCGCCGCCCATCACGCCGAACGACAGCCACGGCCGGTTGTCCTTCATCACCATCGCGGGCACGAGCGTGTGGAACGGACGCTTGCCCGGCGCGAGCAGGTTCGGATGTCCCGGTTGCAGCGAGAACAGGCTGCCGCGGTTGTGCAGCGTGATGCCGGTGTCGCCGGCGACGATGCCGGCGCCGAAGCTTCTCGAAGATCGATTGGATGAGCGAGACGACGTTGCCGTCGCGGTCGGCGACGGTCATGTAGATCGTGTCGCCGCTGGCCGGCCGGAGGTTCCGGCGCGACGGGCGGCCGCGCGCCGAGCGTCAGCGCGCCGTAGTCCGCTGCTGCCTTCGCGGGATCGATCTCGCGCCGGCGTTCGGCCGCGTACTCCTTCGACAGCAGGCGCGCGAGCGACTTCCGGCGGCACCGCCGGATCGGCGAGCCACGCCGTCGCGATCCGCAAACGCGATCCGCTTCGCCTCGACGAGCAGGTGCAGATAGGCCGCCGAGTTGTGCCCGAGCGCCTTCAGGTCGAAGCCCTCGAGGATGTTGAGCATCTCGAGCGCGACGACGCCCTGCGTGTTCGGCGGCAGCTCGAGCACGTCGTAGCCGCGGTAGGTCGTCGAGATCGGATCGACATCCAGTCGGGGTGATTCGCGGCGAAGTCGGCGTCGGTGAGCAGGCCTTCGCGCTTGTTCATGTCGTCGGCGATCGCCTTGCGCGATCGGCCCGCGGTAGAAGGCGTCGCGCCCGCCGCGGGCGATCGCGTCGAGCGTCGACGCGAGACGCGGGTTCCTGAAGACGTCGCCGGCGCACGGCGCGTGGCCGCCGGGAAGGAACGTCGCCGCGGCCGCCGGATCGCTGCGCCAGGATCTGTCTCGGCCGTCCTTCCACTGCGTCGCGATGATCTCGCTGACGGCGAACCCGTCGCGCGCGTAGCCGATGGCCGGCTCGAGCGCGCGCGCGAGCGTCATCGTGCCGTGCTTCGCCAGCAGCTCGTGCCAGCCGTCGACGACGCCGGGCACGCTGACCGAGAGCACGCCGCGATAGGGGATCTCGTCGAGCTTGCGGCGGC
Organism: uncultured Acidobacteriota bacterium; assembly: GCA_963776315.1. Classification (GTDB taxonomy): domain Bacteria; phylum Acidobacteriota; class Vicinamibacteria; order Vicinamibacterales; family 2-12-FULL-66-21; genus DATBJJ01. The sequence goes on along the minus strand of CAVZMJ010000006.1, from coordinate 147,375 downwards.
GGAACTCGTCGGGCGTCGCGGCGGCCGCGCGCGCGGCCGCTCGCGTTCAGCGCCGCGCACGGTCTTCGTCTTCGCGTCGTAGACGATCGCGAACAGGTCGCCGCCGATGCCGTTCATCGTCGGCTCGACGACCGAGAGGACGGCCGCGGCGGTCACCGCCGCGTCGATGGCGTTGCCGCCCTGCTGCAGCACGCGCAGGCCGGCCGCCGACGCGAGCGGCTGGCTCGTGGCGATGACGCCGTTGCGCGCCAGCACGACCGAACGCGTCGCCCGCGGATTGGCCGCCGGCCGATCGCCGGGAAGCTGCGCCTCAGGCACGAAGAGACTCAGCGCGACAGCAGCAACGGTCAGCGGTTTCAGCATCGGGCCTCACTCTCTCACGCCGTCGCAGTTTCTGCCGCGCGTCATTTCATCGCGGCGAGCCTGGGCAGGTCGATCTTGCCGATGACATCGTGCAACACCTTGATGTCGTCGATGTTGCGTCCCTCGACGGTGAGGATATACCGCTTGCCGACAAACGCGTTCACCTCGCCGTCCTTGCCTTCGGTGTTCCACTTCTCCCATCCGGGCTGGCCGCCGACGGTCGTCGACTTCTCGTATCCGCTCGACGTCTCTTTTTCGTAGCCGGCCTGCATGAACATCGCGAACGGCGTGAAGAGGATCTGGTTGAATCCCGAGTCGACAATCTTGATCTCGAGACGCGAGTCGTCTTTCTTGTAGTGCACGTCGGCCTGCGAGAACGCGAACGGCGCCGTCATCCGTTCGCCCGTCGGCTTGGCCTTCTCCCAGCCGTCGAGGTCGGGGAAGAGCGTCTGGAGATCGCGGAAGCTGACGGGATCGACCGGCTTCGGGCTGTCGCCTCCGGTTGCGCCGCCGGCCATCGCCTCGAGGCCCTTGGCCATCTGCTCGAGTCCCTTCGCGGCCTGTGCCGCACCGGCCTCGCCGCTCTTGGCCGCCTGCTCGATTGCCTTGGTCGCCTGCTTCGCCGCCTCTTCCGCCTGCTTCTGCTCGGAGCGCTGGCAACCGGCCGCCGCTCCAACCGCAATCGCCAATGTCATGAGCGCCACTCGTTGCATGGTGATCGTCCTCATACCGGAAAGAGAACCCTTGACGAAATCCCCGTAGTGTCCGCCGAAGCGCGTCGCGCGAAGGCGGAAGCCGGACCCTACGGAATGATGCAGCCGGCGGAATTGTACAGCCGCCCATCGTCAAACTATCGACCAGAGTCGACGGGGCCTTTATTTGATTGGATGGCGTTGGCAGAACGGTGAGCTGCGGTGCACGCGATTGCACGCCGGCCTCACGCTGTGTCCTACCGACGGGCAGCAGCAGGCGGAGCGCGTTCGCTGACGTGAGCTGGAGGGGTGAGTCGCGGAGGTCAACCCGACGACGACCGACGGGTGACCTCACGTGCGCGTTGGAGGGTTAGGCGAGTGCCGTGACGAGAATCGCACAGACGAGCAGGAATGCCACGAGGCGTTCCGCATTGCTGGAGAAGTTCCATTCAAACATGTTGTCCGTCCTTTCAACATGTAAGACGGCCCGACGCGAGCAAAAGTTTAGTGGGATATGTAACGGATCTGTGAGGTTTGTGTGGCAGGCCGCCTATTTGCCGCCAGTACTGGCACTTGGGGGTGCTGCCACGTAACTCTTACGCGCCCGGGCGGTCATTCCGGGCTTCTTCAGGCGAACTTCGAGTTTGTGGATCTTGTTGTCGAGTGTTTCGGGGCTGAAACCCATCACGTACTGACTGTGCAGTTCCTGGGCGATCCGTGTGAAGGTGCTGCCGAGCTCGTCCGTCTTCTTCAACATGAAGAAGCCGCCGCCCGTCTCGTCGGAGAGGCGTCTCAACCCGCGATCCGGTGATGTCCGCACGCGCTGGTTGCCGTTCATGTACTCGTTCTCCAGGCCAACCGAGTACACCATCACTTCGTCGGTGCGCGAGCGCTCCGTCACGTCTCCCGAGCCCATTCGGCTCCCCGTGTCTTCGCCGTCGGTGAAGACGAGCACAACCTTGCGGCCGTCGACACCCTTCAGCTCGTTGATGCTGTAGTCGACGGCGTCGAAGAGCCGGGTCGGATAGCCGAAGTCGAGGTCCTGCAGGTAGCGAATCAGCTGATCGCGATTGCTCGTGAACGGCAGCCCGCTCTGCGGCTTGACTTCGATCTTGTCGTTGAAGGCGCCGACCTTGCCCTTGTCTTCGGGCAGCAGCCGGAGCAGGAACTGTTCGGCTGCCTCCTTCACGCGACCGAGCGCGAGCGTCATGCTGCCGCTCGTGTCGAGCATCACGACGACGGTGATCGGCGGTGACCTTGTTGTCGAAGTTCGTGAGGTTCTGGAGCTTGCCGTTGTCGTAGACCTCGAAGTCCTCCTGTACGAGATCGGGGACGAGGCGCTTCGCGCCGTCCATGACCGTGACATACAAGGGAACGGTCTGAGTGCCGACCCTGATCTGGGCGCCCGTCGGGACGGCCAGCAGGGACAAGGCGCAGGCGCCGACGGCAAGGGCCTGCGCGGGTGAGAGTCGCGTCGCTCGAAACATCATGTGGCTCTTTACTTGAACGATCGGCTGAACGATCGGCTGAACGATCGGCTGAACGATCGGCTGAACGATCGGCTGAACAGGCGGCGTGTCTCTATCAGGATACCGCGCAAGACGCCTTCGAGCACAGGCCGGATGGCCTCGGCCATCTGGCGATACCCCGTGGGTGAGGGATGGAGCCCGTCGGGTGACTCGGCCAGCCTGTCCGGACTACCCAGTGCGGCGACGGCGGCGCGCGTGTCCACGAACGCCACTGCCGGGTCGGCACGGACCTGCCGGCGCACCCACTCGTTGATCCGATGCATACGGTCGTTCTGGTCAGGGGTGGCTGTGTTGTAGGGCACGATGCTGCCGGCGACGACGCGGATACCGGCGTGCGCGGCGCGGTCGTACATCGCGCGCAGCTGCGCCGTCACGTGCTCGACGGCGCGTCCCTGGTAGACGTCATTGACCCCGGCGATGACGATGACCGCCGCGGGGGAGACGTCGATCACGTCGCGCCCGATCCGCCCGGCAATCTGATCGCTCCGTTCGCCGTTCACCCCGCGGTTGAGGACCTCCCAGCCAGGCTGCGCGCGCATGAGCCAGTACGCGTACTGGCTCGTCTCGTCGCCGCGGCCGTTCGGCGGCGCCTCGAGCGGCGACTGAAACCCGGGTGTCCCGGCGGTCGTCGAGTCCCCGAGTGCGACGATGCGGGTGGTCTGCAAGTCCCTCACTGCTAACGGGGCTCCACCATCACGATGGCCACGACCAGCCTACGCTAAAGCTCCGGCGGTCCGCCGAAGCCTTGGCGACAGGCGGAAGCTTCACGAAGTCCGCGAAGTCAAGCAACTGGAAGTCTCCTTCGTGAGTCTTCGAGTGCATCGTGCGATTCGTCGTGACCGAAAACACCGGCTACTTGGTGAACAGCAACGGCGATGCGGCGCGCTTCTTCTGCAGCCGCGCCGACACTTTCTCGACGCCGCGCATCACGCGCAGGATGTTGAGGCCGAGAATCTTCTTGATCTCGTCGTCTTTGTAGCCGCGGCGGAGGAGCTCGGCCGTGAGCGCGGGATACGTCGAGACGTCTTCGAGACCCTGAACGACGCTCGTAATGCCGTCGAAGTCGCCGCCGAGGCCGATGTGATCGATGCCGGCGACCTTCTTGATGTGGTCGATGTGGTCAGCGGCGTCGGCGATCGTGGCGCGCGGGGCGGGATTGGCTTTCACCCACGCACCGAGCCCGGTCTTGACCGCGGCTGCGTCACTCGGGAATTGCTTGGCCAGCCTGGCCGACTCAGCGTCCTGCAGCCTGGTCCAGGCCGCGACCTTCGCCGACAGGAACCCCGGCACGAACGTCACCATCACGACGCCGCCATTCTTCGGGAGCAACTGCAGGATGTTGTCGGGCACGTTGCGCGGCACGTCGTTGACCGCGCGCGACGACGAGTGAGAGAAGATGACCGGCGCCTCGGAGACGCGGATCGCATCCTCCATCGTGTCCGGCGAGACGTGCGACAGGTCGACGAGCATGCCGAGCCAGTTCATCTCACGGACCACCTGCTCGCCGAACGGCGACAGGCCGTTCAGTGCGGCCGTGTCGGTTGCCGAGTCTGCCCACGGAGTGTTCTTCGAATGCGTCAGCGTCATGTAGCGCGCGCCGAGGCGATAGAACATGCGCAGCGCCCCGAGCGAGCTGTCGATCGAGTGTCCGCCCTCCATGCCGACGAGCGACGCGATCCTGCCTTTCTTGAAGATCCGTTCGACATCGTCGGCCGTCAGCGCCAGCTCGAACGTCTCGGGATACTTGTGCATCATGCGGTGCACGATGTCGATCTGCTCGAGCGTTGAGGTCACGGGCGCCGGATCGTCGGCCGGCACGTACACCGACCAGAACTGACCGCCGACGCCGCCAGCCCTGAGGCGCGCGATGTCGGTCATGATCGCCGGCTGCGGTTTCGTGATGTCGAGCTTGTCGAGGTCGCGCGCCGCATTTTCTCTGAGCGCCCACGGATAGTCGTTGTGACCATCGATGAGCGGCACCTGCTTGTGGAGCGCCCGCGCGTGTGTCAGCAGCGCCGCGTCGCCCGGCGGCGACTGAGTCATCGTGACAGCGGGGAGAAGGAGAAGCGTGAGTGCGATAACAAGGCGTCGCATGTCGCGATTATGGCACGCGGCGTCTCCTGCGTTACCATCGCGCTCGTGAGTGCTGGCGACGGCATCTACGTCGAGATCGTGATTGCGGGCTCGATCGATGACGTCTGGACGCAGACGCAGGATCCGGCGCTCCACGAACGATGGGATCTGCGATTCACCTCGATTGAGTACCTGCCCCGGCCCGACCTGTCGGCCCCACAGCGCTTTCTCTACGCCACACGGATCGGGTTCGGCCTTGGAATCGAAGGCGAGGGCGAGTCCGTCGGCAGTCATGACGGTCCGGACGGTGTCAGAACGTCCGCGCTCGAGTTCTGGTCCGACGATCCGAATCATCGGGTTCACGTTCCCGATGTTCTTCTCCGGCGTCGCCGACGTGTGCGAGTGGTACGACGACCGCGAGGGCCGGTTCCGCATCGAAGTCAACGTCCGCAACCATGTGTGGGGGCCGCTGTTCGGTTATCGGGGCTGGTTTGACGTGGAGTGGCGCCACGGTGAGACCAGCGCCGCGCCCGCGCACATCTTTCCGCGGCGGACGGAGCGGAGGGAATAGGATAGGGTTCAGGGTTCAAGGTTCAAGGTTCAAGGTTCAGGCAATGCCTTCGACCAGCTGGTCTACGATCTTCCCTGAACCCTGAACCCTGAACCTGCGAATACCCGACTTGACCGGTCGGATATCTGCGTGTACGCTTTGAAAACGAGATCAGTCTCACTATCATTAAAGGGCCAACCGGTCGGCGGAGAGTCATCATCATGTTGCAGGCGTTCGTCGTGACGTTGCGGGAGGGGCTGGAAGCCTTCCTGATAGTGGCCATCAGCCTCGCGTATCTGAGGAAGACCGGCCGGGAGGGGCTCATTTCGGCGGTCCGCTGGGGCATCCTTGCGTCGATTGCCTTGAGTATTGGCGCCGGCGTGCTGTTCGCGCGCGCCGCCAACCAGGCCCTCTGGGAGGGCATCCTGGCCCTCGTGGCCGCCGGCCTCGTCGCCTCCCTCATCGTCCACATGTGGCGGGCAGGCCGACACATGAAGAAGAACATCGAGGTTCGGCTGGAGAACTCATCCAGCAAAGCCGGCATCACGGCATTCCTCGGCGTCTTCGCCTTCACCCTCCTGATGATCACGCGCGAAGGCATGGAGACCGCGCTGCTGATGAACTCGCTGCTCTTCCAGGTCCGCTCGGTCGACATCATCAGCGGCGCCTTCGCCGGCACGCTCGTCGCCGCGTTCATCGCCTGGCTCTGGACCCGCTACGGCCACCGCGTCAACCTCGCGCGGTTCTTTCAGGTCACCGCCGTGTTCCTGCTCGTCTTTGTCGTGCAGCTCGTGATCTACGGCGTTCATGAGCTCACCGAAGCCAACATCTTTCCCAACAGCCAGCCCTGGCACGACGCCACGGAACCCTACGGTCCCGACGGCATCTACGGCCAGTACCTCACATACCTGCTCGTCGTCCTGCCTCTCGGCTGGCTCGCGTTGTCGAACTTGTTCGCCCGAAGCGCGACGCAGCGATCGCAGACGGCGTAGACTCAGCTTCCAGCTTCCAGCTCGTCCGGCTCCCAGCTAGAGCTCTTGCCGATCTCAGTCGTGCGAGTTGGTTCTGAACGGTTTGGCTGAAAGCTGGAAGCTGGAAGCTGGGAGCTGGAAGCTGAGAGCTGAGAGCTAGAATGTCCTCATGAAGCCCCCAACAGTCGTGGACCTGGTGTGGGAGCACGATCTCGTGCTCAGCGGCACGGCCGGCCACGCGCGAATGACGCTCGACAGCGCGGGGATCGCCGGACCGTCGCCGATGCAGGCTCTCGGGTTCGCACTGGCGAGCTGCATGGCGATGGACGTCGTCCACGTGCTCAGGAAGGGCAGGCACGATCTTCGAGGGCTGAAGGTCGGGCTCGTCGCCGGGCGTGCGGAGGAAGAGCCGCGCCGATTCACGAGCGCGACACTCCACTTCACGGTCACCGGCGACGTGCCTCACGAGCGCATCCAGCGCGCGATCGATCTCTCCCGCGACAAATACTGTTCGGTCTGGAACTCGCTTCGACTGGATATCGAGCTGACGGTGACGTTTGCAATTCTGAATGCTGAGTCCTGAATACTGAAATGAATTCTGAATTCCCTTCAGCATTCAGCACTCGACATTCGGCATTGCCTCCATCACCATGACTCGCCGCCGCTACCTGGACGTGCTCCGCGGGCTCGCCGTCCTCATCATGATCGAGGCGCATCTCCTCGACAGCTGGACGCGTTTTCCCGATCGCCAGACGAGGCAGTTCGCGTACGCGATGGTCCTCGGCGGGTTCGGCGCGCCGCTCTTTCTCTTCCTCGCTGGCGTCGCAGTGCCGCTGTCCGCGGGGTCGAAGGCCAGACGAACGGGCGACGCCTACGGCGCCTCCCGCGCCGTCGTCCGGCGGGGCCTCGAGGTCTTCGGCCTCGCCTTCCTCTTCCGGATTCAAGCGTGGGTGCTCGGGTGGTCCTCGCCCCGATCGCTCCTGAAGGTCGACATCCTCAACATCATGGGGCCGTCGATCATGGCCGCCGCGGCGATCTGGGGGGCGCTCCGCACCGTGAAAGGCCGATTGCTGGCGTTCGCCGCCGCGACGCTCGGGGTGACGCTCGTCACGCCGATTGTGCGCAATATGTCCATCCTCTCGGCATTTCCCGATCCCATCGAAGCGTATCTCCGGCCTGCTGGCGGGCTCAGCAACTTCGTGTTCTTTCCGTGGGCGGGCTTCGTCTTCGCGGGGGCCATCGTCGGACTCATCCTCGACGGCTTGCAGACGCGCCAGCAGGAGCATCTGGCGAACCTGGGGTTCGCACTCATCGGCGCGGGCCTGACGGTGGCGGCCTACGAGCTGTCGTTCTTTCCCACCTGGTATCCGCAATCGCACTTCTGGACCACGTCGCCGGCGTTCTTTTTCATCCGTCTGGGCATCATGACCGCGGCGATTGGTCTGGCGTATGCCTGGCAGATGCGGCCCGGTGGCGCGATCAAGTGGAGCCCGCTCCAGCAACTGGGCCGGACGTCACTCTTCATCTACTGGATCCACGTCGAGATGGTCTACGGTCTCCTCTCCCGGCCGCTGCACAAGCGCCTGTCGTGGGAGCTGTCGTGGGTGGCGCTCGCCCTCTTCTGCCTATTTATGTTGTGGTGCTCGATCTACAAGGACAGGGTGGTGGGGAGATGGAGGGCGCAGGGCTCAACAGCCTCGTTTCTTACCGCCGCGTCAGCGTCGACGCGGCGTGGTGAAGAATGACGTCGTACGTCGGCCGCGTGCGGCCGTCCGACAGCCGTGCCCCTCGAGGCGAGACCGCAGCGAAGCGCGTGCCGTCGCCGCCAACGTAGTTGCACGAGAGCGCGACGATGCCGTGCGCCGCGAGCGGGCGCACTTCTCCCGCGTCCGAGACGCCGTCGCGATTGCGGTCGTGCCAGATCGCGAGATGACGCAGTTCAGCGCCGGCCAGTTCGCCGTCTCTGTTGTCGTCGAGCGCGCGCATCGGCTCGTAGCCGTTCGACCAGAACAGCCAGAACGTCACGTTGCCGAACCACTGCAGCGCCGACGTGATCGTGCCGCGGCCCTCCGCGTCGAACACGAGCCAACCGGCCTCTGGCGTGATCCATGTCCACTCGCGCGGTTCCGAACCGTCGGCGTCGAAACGGACGCGGGCGAGCCGATCGACGATGCTAGAGGCGGATACGTCATCGGTCAGCGGAACAGCAATCGGGGTGATGGCCCGTGGACGTCCGGCGATGTCGGATTGCTTCGCGCGCAGATCGGCGATCTCCGCTGCGTCGCGTTCCTTGTCGAGAAGCGGGATGAGGTACCCGGCGGCCTCCTGTGTGAACAACCGTTGGGACGGCATGAGCGCCTTGATCTTCTGCTCGCTCGGCCAGGCCTGCGCGATGACCAGCCGGTACTCCTTGATGGCCCCTTGCGGATTGCCTGACTGCTGGAGCACCCACCCGTGGCCGAGTCGCGCCGTCAGGTTATCGGGGGCGAGCTCGAGCGCAGCTTCATAGTGTCGAATCGACTCCTTGAGGTGCTGAGCGGCGCGCGTGGCGGCTTCGGTCGAGACTGCCGGGCGCACCGCGGCCGGAATCTCGCTTGACCCGGGTGGATACGCCGGCACCTCGGGCTGACCGGGCTTGAGTTGCGCCCCGGGGAAGTCGTCCACCTTGAGGGCGAAAGCCATGGCGTGGAGGCGCGCCAGGTTGATGAGCGTCTGGACGTTCGTAGGATCGGACTTCAGTTCGCGTTCGAGGTTCGCGACCAGCCGGTCTACCGGCACGTCCTGGGTTTCCATCCGCATGTAAATGGCCGGCAGGTGGGCCGAAGCGAGCAGCAGGGCGAGAGCGGCGGCGGCCAGCGTCCGTTGGGTCATGACACACCTCGGCTAACAAGTGTATACGAGTCAGTTAGTTAGACTTCGGCTCGGCGCTCGCGGCCGGGCCCTTGAGTTTCTGCACCCGACACAATATAAAATCGCTCGGTTCTCTGGTGTCACACCCCGGCGTTAACGGTCCCAAGACTTCAGGACTCATCTGCCCATGATCAGCGTCGCCGCCATCCGGATGCAGCAGTTCGGTGTCCAGTTCTATCAGGCCTCGCTCACGGCCAGCGACATCGACAAACTGGTCCGGTTCGAAGTGCTGAGCTATGGCGAGCAGGCGCAGCCGACGCGCGGCGGACGGAAGAAGGCTCCCGCCGCGCCCACGAAGGTGAACTGGGATCTGCTCGAGCGGCGCATCGCCGCGAGCGACAAGGCCTATCAGCGCCAGATCATCCGCAAGAAGATCGACGAGCTGGTGCAGTACTACGAGCAGTGCCGCCAGGCGCGCGACCTGCCGTCGATCGCCGGCGCCGTCATCATTTCCTGCGACGAGCCCTTGCGATTCGAGCCCATCGAACCGGGCTCGGCGCTCGGCATGCTCAAGGTGCCGGAGCGTGAGGGCATCCTGCGAGCGATCGACGGACAGCATCGGCTGCTGGCGCTCCACGCGGACATCGATCATTTCGGCGAGGAGGCGTTCACCGTCCCCGCGGTGATCTTCGACCGGCTTCCCGAGGATCACGTCGTCCAGATGTTTGTCACCATCAACGCGAAGCACACGCGCCTGAACGCGTCGCACCTCGTCTCGTTGTCGGGCCGGCAGCTGTACCGCGACGAGAGCCTCGCCGCGGCCCACGATATCGTCCGCGCCCTGAACGACCGGGAGGATTCACCGCTCTACGACGAGATCAAGCTCCTTGGTGTCGGCAGCGGCCGCGTGGCACAGGCGCCGCTCGCGCAGGAGCTGAAGAAGCTGTTCGCGGCCGAAGCGTTCGGACCGGGGCGGAAGGGCGACGCGTTCAGGGAGGAGTCGAAGAAGTTCTTCGTGAACTATCTGAAGCAGGTCGCGCAGGTCTTCACCGCCGCATGGAACGGCCGGAAGTACAGCATCAAGAGCGCGGCCGCGCTGCGCGCGTTCATCAAGGTCGCGCCCGACGTCGTGCGCCGCCTCGACCAGGAGCACGCGGACCGGACCGACTTCCGCGCGATCGGTCGCGTCATCGCGCCGTGGGGCCGCCGGATCGGCGATCTGCGCTTCGAAACCGAGGGCGCGTGGAAGCGTTCCGGCACGACGGTCGATTCGCTGGCGAAGGAACTGCGGTTGGCGTTGCAGTATCCGGAGGGAGCGGCCGTCTGACCGCCCCGGGCCGCGGTTGCCCCGCAGGTGACGCCCTGCCGTGCGTTCAAGAAAAGCCCTGCGTACAAGAAAAAGGGGCATCGCCGTTATTGACGATGCCCCCGGTATTTGCGGGCGACCCGGCTCCCCAGCAACTCACGGCTCCCTGCCGTAAATATTCAGGCCGCCTGCGTCCGGGCATAGAGCAAGTGGTATGCCCGACGGTTTTATCGCGATTTCTGTTTGGTTTTTCGCGTCTTTCCAGGCCGAAGCCCACTCTGGGCGCACCAAATCGTCACACGGATCACAGTTTTGTATTCGGCGTGGTTTTGACCATTCTTTTGGCGCTGATTCTGGCCGAAGGACCGGTTGGAGCTCAGCAGAACGAAGTGCGCGGCACGGTCCGGGGTGTCGTGCTCGACGCGTCGACTGGCGCGCCGCTGAGCCGGGTCCTGGTCGAGGACGTGACCCAGGGCGAGAATGGGGTGTCGGCGGTCACTGGAGCCGACGGACGATTCGAGTTGACCGTGGCAGCGGGCGTGAGCCGGCTCAGGGCATCCGTGGTTGGGTACTCCGTCGCCGAGCGGCCGGTGACCGTGCACGCCGGTGAAGTAGTGGAGGCGACCATCCCCCTGGCCGGCGGTACTGGCTACTCGGAGGCCGTGACCGTCAGCGCCGACCGCTTCCGGCAGGCGGATCCCGGAGCTCCTGCCCAGCAGGTGCTCGGGAGCGCCGACATCCAGAACCTGCGCGGCGTCCTGGCCGACGATCCGCTGCGGGCCGTTCAAGTGCTGCCGGGCGTGGCCACGGGCGACGACCTGCGCAGCGAGTTCACCGTGCGCGGCAGCAACTTCTCGCACATGCACCTGACGCTCGACGGCTTCACCACGCCGTACCTGCTGCACGCCATCCGCGCCGTCGAGGACGAATCGAGCTCGGGTTCGGTCGCGATGATCAACAGCGACATCCTCCAGGATGTTTCGCTCGTCAGCGGCGGCTACCTGCAGCGGACGGGAAACCGCACGGGCGCGTCCGTCGAGTTCAACGTGCGCTCGGGATCGCGCGAGCGGCCCCAGGTGCGCGCGGCGGTGAGCGGAACGGGCATCTCGACCGTCGTCGAGGGACCGCTTCCCGGGCAAAGGGGCTCGTGGCTCGTATCGGCCCGCCAGAGTTACCTGGACCTGGTCATCGCGCGGCTGATCAGCGATCAGGTGCAGTTCGGCTTCACCGACGCCCAGGCGAAGTTCGTCTACGATCTGAATTCGTCGCAGCGCGTGCAGATGACCGTCATCGCCGGCCGCTCCCGCCTGAAGGAACCTGAAGAGTGGGTCGACGGGAACGATCTCTATCTGGGCCTCAATGCGTCGGCCATCGGCATCGGCCGGTGGCAGTGGACCGGAACCCGCAGCGTGCTGAGCGCCGGCGTGATGGGCGGCGTCAACCGGTTCCGCAACGAGACGATCGGCGGTACCGATCTCGACAACGGCCGCGAGGCGCAGGTGAGCGGGCGCTTTGACGCTCGACATCAACTGACATCGGCGCTCGAGCTCGAAGCCGGCGGTGAGGTCGATCTCGCCCATGAGTCGCGCCATCGGCAGCGTCCCGTCACTGCCACGACCTATCGTGTCGTCAACGACTACTCGGGTGACGGTACACGGCTCGGCCTCTACGGGTCGGCCCACTGGACTGTCGCGCCCTGGCTCAGCATCCTGCCGGGGGTGCGAGTGGATCATTCCAGCCTGACAGACGACTCGACGGCGTCCCCCTGGCTCCAGGCGGTGTGGCGCCTCAAGCCCGGCACGCTGGTTCGCGGCGCGACCGGCGTCTACCAGCAGTTTCCGACGTTCGAACAGGTGATCGGTGCGTGGGGGACGCCGGACTTGAAGGCTGAGCGCGCGACGTCTGTCGATGTGGGCGTGGAGCAGACGATTGGTCAGTCGGCTCGCCTGCAGGTCACGGTCTACGATCGCGAGGAGCAGGACTTTCTCCGCCGTCCGGGCACCGAGCCACGGCTGGTCGACGGCCGGTTCGTCCCCATCTCGAGAACCGCGCGCTACGAGAACCGCGTCGAGGGCTCGTCGCGCGGCATCGAGATGATGCTCCAGCGCCTGGACGCGAACGGGTTCTCCGGGTGGATCTCGTACTCGTACGGCCGGAATCGCTATCACGACACGGTGAGCGACGAGCGGTACTGGGGCGACCTCGACCAGCGCCACACCATCAACTTCTACGGGCTCTACCGGATGTCACCGCGGATGAGCGTGAGCGGCAAGCTCCGGATGGGCAGTAACTTTCCCGCGCCCGGGTACTACACCGAGTCGGACGGCCGCTACTACGTGGGTGAGACGAAGAACGAGGTTCGCCTGCCGTCCTTCGCGCGCCTCGATCTGCGCCTCAACCGGACGTTCACGTGGTCGACCCGTCGTCTGACGCTCTTCGCCGAGGTCATCAACGTGCTGAACCGGGAGAACGTGCGCTACCATCCTCCGTCGATCGACGTCCGCACGTTCGAGGCCCGTCGACTGTTCGAGTCGCTCCTCCCCGTCGTCCCGTCGGCCGGGTTGCTGTTCGAGTTCTGAAGCGGATCGGAAGGACCATGACACGTATCGCGATTCTCGGCCTCGTGCTCCTTGTCGCCAGTGCGCGCGCGCAGCAGGGGAGCGAACTCCGTGCCACCGTCGGCGCCTGGGTGTCGGCGCACCAGCCGCAGATCGTCAAGGAGCTCGTCGACCTGCTGTCGATTCCGAACGTCGCAACCGATCGTCCCAACATTCGGCGGAACGCCGAGCACCTGCGCGGCATGCTCGCGGCGCGCGGCTTCAAGGCGGAGCTGCTCGAGACGGCCGGCAACCCGCTCGTCTACGGCGAGCTTGCCGTCCCGGGCGCGGCGCGCACGCTGCTGCTCTACAGCCACTACGACGGCCAGCCGGTCGATCCGAAAGCGTGGAAGCAAGCGGATCCATTCACGCCCGTTCTTCGGACGACGAGAGTGGATCGGGGAGGCACCGACATTCCAGCGGCCTGGGACTTGAAGCGCTTCGAGCCCGAGTGGCGGCTTTACGCGCGTTCGGCCTCGGACGACAAAGCGCCAATCGTCGCGATCTGCGCGGCGCTCGACGCACTGGCGGCATCGTCGGTCCGCCCTACCTGGAACGTGAAGGTCATCCTCGACGGCGAGGAAGAGGCCAGCTCGCCGAGCCTGGTTCCAGCGATCGCGAAGTACCGCGAGAAGCTCCGCGCGGACGCCATGGTCATCCTCGACGGTCCCATTCACTCGAGCGGGCGTCCGACCATCGCGTACGGCGCCCGCGGCATCGTCACGCTCAACCTGACCGTGTTCGGGCCGAAGGCTGGAGTCCACAGCGGGAACTACGGGAACTGGGTGCCGAATCCAGCCGAACGTCTAGCGGCGCTGCTGGCCACGATGAAGGCAGACGACGGGCGCGTGCTGGTCGCCGGGTTCAACGATGGCATCCAGGGGCTGTCGCCGGAAGAGCGGGCGATGGTCGATGCGGTTCCCGATGATTCGGCTGACATGCTGAAGACGTTCGGAATCGCGGGTCCATCGAAGGCCTACCCGCGTCTTCAGGACGCGCTGCAGTATCCGACGCTCAACGTCCGCGGTCTCGTGAGCGCGCACGTCGGTGCTGGGGCGCGCACGATCATCCCCGACCGCGCGACCGCGGCGATGGACATCAGGCTGGTCAAGGAAACGCCTCCGGCCGATCTCGTCGAGAAGGTGCGTGCTCACGTGCGCGCGCAAGGCTACTACCTGGTCGATGGCGAGCCCACCGACAGCGTGCGCGCGATGCACTCGAAGATTGCGGGCATCGCAGTCTCCGAGACGTCGACGAACGCGTTCCGGACGTCGCCCTTCGATCCGCAGGCACAGCGCATCGCCGACGGCCTCTCGAAGTCGTTTGGTGCCCCACCCGTGCAGCTTCGGACGCTCGGCGGAACCGTTCCCATCGCCCCGTTCATCGACGCATTGGGATTCCCTGCGGTCCTTGTCCCGACGGTCAACTTCGATAACAACCAGCACGAGGAGAACGAGAATCTCAGGCTCGGCCATCTTTTTCAGGCCATCGAGATCATTGCGGCGATATTGCGCAGCTGACCAGGATGTCCACGATCGATCTCAACAGCGACGTCGGCGAGTCATTCGGCGCCTATCGACTGGGCGCTGACGCGGACGTCATGCGCAGCATCACGTCGGCCAACGTCGCGTGTGGTTTTCACGCCGGCGATCCAGCGGTGATGCGGCAGACGGTTCGTCTGGCTCGCGAGGCGGATGTGGCCGTCGGCGCGCATCCGGGCTTTCCAGATCTCGTCGGGTTCGGCCGGCGCGAACTGCGTGCGTCGCCTCATGACGTCGAGGACATGGTGCTCTATCAAATCGGCGCACTGGCTGCGATTGCGGCGTCCGAAGGTGTCACGCTGGTCCATGTGAAGGCCCATGGCGCCCTCTACAACATGGCGGCGCGCGATCGCGCGCTGGCCGATGCCATCGCGCGTGCCGTCCGCGCCTTCGACCGATCGCTCGTGCTCTTCGGTCTGCCCGGTTCGGAGCTGATCACGGCCGGCACGGCGGCGGGGCTTCGCGTTGCGCGTGAAGGGTTTGCCGACCGCGCCTACGCGCCCGACGGCTCGCTTGCGCTGCGGACAGCACCCGGTTCGGTCATTCACGATGCCGAGGAAGTGGTCCGTCGCTCGCTGCGCATGGTGACCGACGGGCAGGTGACAGCGACGGATGGGTCGACGCTGACTTTTCCAGTCGACACGCTGTGCGTGCACGGCGACACCGCCGGTGCCGCCGAGCTGACGCGTCTGCTGCGCGCCGGCCTCGAGCAGCGCGGCGTTGTCGTCCGATCGCTTCGTCCTCAGGTCGATCGCGCATGAGCCTGCCGCCGCTCCACGCGCCCGCGCCCGCCCGGGCCGGGGTTTTTCGGTGGTGGGGCGACGGGACGCCGGACGCGCAGCGCGCGCTCATTGCAGCGGCGCTCGGCTGGATGCTCGACGCCTTCGACGTGATGCTGTACGCGCTGCTGCTCACGTCGATCATCGCGGACCTCGGCATCTCGCGGCAGACGGCCGGCGCCATCGGATCGGTGACGCTGCTCGCGGCCGCCGCCGGCGGCCTCCTCTTCGGCGTCATCGCGGACCGCTACGGCCGCACGCGCGCGCTCATGGCGAGCGTCGCCATCTACTCGGTGTTCACCGCGGCCTGTGGCCTTGCGACGAGCGCCTTGCAACTCGCCCTGTTTCGCATCCTGCTCGGCATCGGCATGGGCGGCGAGTGGGCGAGCGGCGCGGCGCTCGTCTCCGAGACCTGGCCTGCCGAGCATCGCGGCAAGGCCCTCGGATTGATGCAGAGCGCCTGGGCCATCGGCTACGGGCTAGCCGCCGCCGTGACGATGGTGGTGCTGCCGCGGTGGGGGTGGCGCGTGGTGTTTTTCGTCGGCGTGCTTCCGGCGTTTCTCACCTTCTGGGTGCGGCGCCACGTGCGGGAGCCCGAGCTGTGGCTGCGCAGCCGCGGCTCGACGCGCGCCCGCGGCCGCCTCGGTGACGTGTTTCGCGACGGCCGCGCCGGCGTGACGGCTGCCGTCACCGCGATGAACGCGTGCACGCTGTTCGCGTGGTGGGGCTTCAACCTCTGGCTTCCCGGCTTTCTGTCGTCGCCGACCAGCTCGGGGGGCATCGGTTTGTCGGCGTCGGCGATGTCGTGGTTCATCATGGCCATGCAAGTGGGGATGTGGTTCGGTTACATCACCTTCGGGTACGTCAGCGACGCGGTCGGGCGCAAGCGCACCTATGTCGCCTACCTGGTGAGTGCTGCCGTGCTCATCGCGATCTACACTTCGCTGCGCGCGCCGCTGGCACTGCTGCTGCTCGGACCGTTCGTCGCGTTCTTCGCTACCGGTTACTTCAGCGGCTTTGGTGCCGTGACGGCCGAAATCTATCCCACCGACATCCGCGCGACCGCTCAGGGTTTCACTTACAACCTGGGCCGCATCGCGAGCGCCGCCGCGCCGTTCACCGTCGGCGCTCTCGCTCAGTCACGCGGCTTCGACGTCGCGCTCTCGACGACGTCGGTGGCGTTCGTGCTCGCGGCGGTGTTGTGGATCTGGATTCCGGAGACGAGAGGGCGCAAGCTCGCGTGAGGGGGAATCGAGGACGGAGAGACGGAGGATGAGGAGACGGAGTTGACGCTGGAGGCAACGGGTTCACAAACGGAGGAACGAAGACGAACGGAGACGAACGGAGAGAACCAGTGATGTGTCGTGATGGAGACGGCTTGCACCGCGCGCAGCGCGGTCAGGGGTGATTCGATGGACCGAGATCGCAAGCACCCGGTGGAAGGCGAGGGTGCTTGCGATCTCGGTCCCTCGAATCACCCCTACGCCGGCCTTCGGCCGGCGTGCAAGCCGGCTGCAGCCCGACAGCCTCCGTTCGTCTCCGTTCGCTTCGTTCCTTCGGTTGAACCCGTTGCCTTCGTCGCCTCCCGATCTCCTCCCATCCGCGCCTGGTGTCTAACCAAACATGGACCGCCTGAAAGCCATCCTGCTCGCCGTCGCCATAACCCTGACCAGTTCAGGCTGCCTGGTCGTCAGCGTCAACCCCGGCTACGACGAGACGACCATCGGCTGGGATCCGAACCTCATCGGTTACTGGGTCGACGCCGAAGACAAGGCCACGCTGCAGATCGACCGTGGCGAGTGGAAGTCCTACCGCATCCACTACGTCCACCCGATCGAGACCGGCGACCTGACGGGCTATCTGACGGCAGTTGAGGACGAGCGCTACCTCGACGTCATGCCCGCGCGGGGAGAGGATCGCGGCTCGTTTCTGCTCCCCCTTCACGCGATGCTGCACGTGCGGCTCGAAGGTGACCAGCTCGAGCTCACGCCACTCTCCTACGAATGGTTCGCCGAACAACTGCGGGCCGGCCGGCCTATTCCCGGGCTCAGTGCCGCGCTCGATCAGAAGGAGAACGCGCTGCTCGTGTCCCCGGCCGATCGTGTACGGGACTGGCTGCGCGTACAATCCGTCGACGGTCCCGCGTTCGGGGCCTCGGCTGTGTTTGCGAGAAAGACCTCGCGCTGAGGCGCGGGTGGGAATCGGAGGAATGAGATGCGACGGCTGACGGCGCCGGTGTTGTTGCTAGCGGCGGCGTTCGTGACGACGTGGCCTCTGCTGGCCCAGAACCGCAGCGAGGACGAGTACACGCGCTACGAGCTGCTCGCGCCAGAGACCGCGTCCTTCAAGATCATCTACGACGTCACGGCCGTGTCGCCGGGCGCGAAGTTCTTCTTCAATCCGATCAGGGTCGGCAGCGTGGCGACCGACGAGTCGGTGATCGATCTGATGACCGGCACGCTACTGAAATTTCAGGAAGTGAGCGGGGCCGAAGCCCGCGAGTCCGGGCTGGCGAACGCGAGCCTCGAGGGCAGGTACATCCGTGTCGAGCTGGCGAGGCCCGTGCCGCAGGGCGGGGAAGGGCGCATTCGCATCATCAAGACCTACAAGGATCCGAAGAGCTACTTCCTCGACGGCACTGCGATCGTTTTCGATCGGCCGCTCGGCATCAAGCGCAACGCCGTCGTCCTGCCGCCGGGCTACGAGCTCGTGTCGTGCAACATCCCGTCGCAGGTGATCGAAGAGCCTGACGGGCGCGTCGGCATCAGCTTCATGAACACATATCCGAGTCAGGCACCGCTGGTGTTGCGCGCGAACCCGTTCGAGAAGCGTCCGGCGCCGCCCGCTGCGCCCACTGCCGCGGCGTCCCGCGCGAGCACGCCAGCCGATCCGAACCCGCCGCTGCCCCCAATGGAGCGCGTGCGGGTATCGGAACGCGCCTTTCAGGATCGCGAGATCGTGTACTTCCTCAAGAGCCCGGAGACCCACGCGTTCAGCCTGTATCACGACTACACGGAGACCCGCGAAGGCACTGACAAGTACGTCAACGTCGTTCGTTCGGGCAGCACCGTCTCCGGCCCGTCCGCGAAGATCCTCGACACCGGCGAGGCGCTCACGGTCGAGACACTGAAGGGGCAGGCGATTGCCGACGCACGGATCGACATCGGCGAAGCCGTGCGACCGGAGTCCGAAGCGGTCGTCATCCGCTTCCCGCCGGTCAAGAAGGGTCAGAGCGTGCGCCTCCGCATCGAGGAGACCTACACCGATTCCGCACGCTACGATTTGATCGACGGTCAGTTGATGTGGCGGCGCAGCTTCGGCCGGCCGCGCAACGACGTCGTGCTGCCGGCGGGATGGTATTTGACGGCGAGCTCGATTCCCGCCACCATCAGCCGGACGGAAGATGGTCGCGTTCGCCTCGCGTTCGTCAATCCGAGACCTGACGCCATCGATGTGTTCGTGAAGGGACGGCGGAAATAATGCTCAAGGGGACCCGCGCGGCGCTCATCAAGAAGATTCAGCCCGTCAGTATCCACGGTCAGATCTCGCTCGACGTGTACTTCGTCGATCCCGACGACCCACAGGGTCAGGTGAGCCTCGCCCGCCTGGGCGCGGAAGCCATGCCCCGCCACCTCGAACCCGGTGATCGCGTTGACTTGCACTACCTCGTGGGCGTCGTGACCTCGATCACGAAATCGTCAGCCTGATTTCCAGCACTCTTGCACCCCCGCACTTTGCCCCCCTGGCACCCTACGCACCAGGCACCCTGGCCCCCTGGCACTCTGGCACCCTGCCTTGCTTTCCCCCTCCCCCTATTGCACACTGAAGAAGCCTCCCAGCGGTTTTGACAGGAGCCAGCCCCGCATGTTTCGAATTCTCCGGCCGGGCCTCGCCCTGCCTCTCCTCGCGGTCCTTGCGATAGTCCCACTGGCCGCGACGCCGCCGGCCAGTCAGGTCTCGGCAGAGCTTCCCGGCGCGCGTACCATCATCGACCGCCACATCAAGGAAATCGGCGGCCGCGCGGTCATCCTGGCGCAGACATCGACGCACGCGACCGGCACCGTCTCGCTTCCGGCGGCGGGCCTCTCCGGCAGGCTCGAGGCGTTTCACGCAAAGCCGGACAAGTTCGTGCAGCGGATGTCGCTCCCCGGGATCGGCGACATCGAGGAGGGCTTCGACGGCAAGGTGGGCTGGTCGATCTCGCCGCTGACCGGGCCGACGCTTCTCGACGGCAAGCAGCTCGAGCAGCGAAAATTCGACGCCGACTTCTTCGAAGACCTGAAATCGAGCGAGCGGTACGCGTCGATCACCACCGTCGAGAAGACCACGTTCGAGGGCCGTCCGGTCTACAAGATCCGGCTGCTGAAGAAGGCCGGCGACGAAGACCTGGAGCTGTACGACGCAGAGACCGGGCTGAAGGCCGGTGCGATTTCGACCCGCGATTCACCGATGGGGCCGATGCAGACCACCACCGCGTGGAGCGACTACAAGAAATTCGGCAGTCTTCTGCAGCCCGCGACGACGAAGGTCAGCATCATGAGCACGCAGATGATCCTGACGATCACCGGCGTTGAATACGGCACGGTCGACCCATCGGTATTCACTGTGCCGGCGCAGATCAAGGCCCTCATCAAGTGAGTCGTCGAGTGAAGGTCTTCCTCGTCGCGATTGCGACCGCGGCTGCGGCTGCTGCCGCGCCCGCTGCCCAGGCGTACAGGGGCAGCGAGACCTTCGACGCCGCCTGGACCATCATCCGGGACTCCCACTTCGACCCCACGATGAACGGCCTGGACTGGCCGGCGGTCAGGGCCGAGCTCGCGCCGCGTGCGGCGCGCGCGGAGACCGATGGCGAGCTCCGCGACGTCATTCGCGACATGCTCGGCCGCCTCGGGCTTTCGCACTTCGCCCTCATTCCGTCGGGACGCGACAGCACAGCGAGTGGACCGGTCGACATGAGCGGCGATCCGGGCTTCGACGTTCGTCTGGTCGGTTCCGAGCTGCTCGTCACCCAGGTCGACCCGTACGGTGGCGCAGCCGCGGCAGGCGTCCGTCCCGGCTGGCGACTTCTCTCGCTCGACGGTATGCCCGTCGCCGAGCTCCTCTCGCGGCTGCCCGAGTCGATGCCCGACCGACTGCGGAACGTCGAAATCTGGCGGATGGTCGAAACGCGAGTGCGCGGGCCCCAGGGGTCGCTGATACCGCTGATGTTCGACGACGGTGCGCGCGACATCGGCGTAGCCGTCGAACGGCGCGCAGAGTCCGGACAGCCCGCCACCGTGGGCAATCTGCCGACCATGTACGTCCGCGTCGAGTCCGACGAGCGCCGGACGCCGAAGGGCGCGACCGCCGGTGTGATTCGGTTCAACGTCTGGATGCCGTCCGTCGATCCGCTCTTCGAGCGGGCCATCGACAGGTTCCGATCCGCCAAAGGCATCATCGTCGACCTCCGCGGCAATCCGGGCGGGCTCGCTGCCATGATCATGGGGATCTCGGGACACTTCCTGACCGAGCGCAAGCCGCTCGGGACGATGAAGACGCGTGCCTCCGAGCCGTTGCGCTTTGCGGCCAACCCGCGGCTTGTCAACGCCGCTGGTCAGCGCGTCGAGCCGTTTGGAGGGCCGGTTGCCATCCTGGTGGACTCGATGACCGGGAGCGCGTCGGAGTGTTTTGCTGGCGGCATGCAGGCGCTCGGACGCGCCCGCGTGTTCGGACAGACGTCGATGGGGCAGGCGCTCCCGGCGTTTTTCGCCAAGCTGCCGAACGGCGACGTGCTCATCCATGCGACGGGTGACTTCGTGACGGCCGATGGAACGCGGCTCGAAGGCCGCGGCGTCGTCCCCGACGAGGCCGTCGCCATCGAACGGGCGGCGCTCCTTGCTGGCCGCGACGCCACGCTCGACCAGGCGCTGAAGTGGATCGACCAGCAGGGGCGGTGAACGTCGGGCTCAGGGCTCAAGGCTCAAGGCTCAGGGCTCAGGCCAAACCCTCGAGAGCACATTCGAAGATTTTGGCTGGACCTGAGCCTTGAGCCCTGAGCCCTGAGCCAACGTTAAGGATTCTTGCACTGGCACGAGGGGCTCTGCTAGACTCGTCGAACCTGCATCAAGGCAGTCTTTCCAGCCCCTCTCAACGGAAACAAATCGGGAGAAATTGAATGGAGCAGCGCCGGCTGCGTCTTGGAGACATTCTGGATGACTACTGCCCGCGTGAGCGTCGCCTGACGAATCACGCGGTTGTGGCCATGGTCGAAGAGACCGTCAAGCAGACGCGGTGTACCACCTGTGACGCCGAGCACCCCTACAAGGGCGGTCAGGCCCCCCGCCGGCGCAAGAAGGACGGCCCGTCGACGCTTTACCAGGAAGTGCTAGCGGGCAAGCCCGACGACCTCCCCGCGGGTATTCAGGCCCCCGTGGTATTTGCGGCGGCCGACCCGATAGACGATGGCGATTCGGCTGACGGCGAGGTCGACGGGAACGTCATAACCGGTGGGGACTCACACGCGCCCTCCATGCTGAGCCGGGCGGCTGCGCCGGTTCGACGCGAGCCCGTGAATGAAATCGCTCGCCCGGTTCCCGACGAGCCCGACGAAAATGTCGAGAACGGTGACCAGCCGGTGCTGGACGCAGAGGACGGCCCGGTCCATCGACAGTTGATACGCGCCACGCTGCCCCGCATCGAAGGGCAGAAAGAAGAGCGGCGGCCGACCGACTTCACCATCCGGCAGTCGAGCGGGCGCGGCAACAACCCGGGCAACCAGTTCCGCGGCGGTGGCGGCGGCAGTGATCGGATGAGGTCCGGCGGCCGCGGCGGGTCCGCCGGCCATGGTGGCAATGCCGGCAATGCCGGCACTGCCGGCAATGCCGGTCACCGGGGCAACGGCCATCGGCCGCAGGGCGGTCCCCGCTTTGCCGGCGCGCGCTCCGGACAGGGGCAAGGCCAGGGACACGGTCGCGGGCAGGGCGGCGGCTTCAGATCCGCCCAGCAGCCTCGCCAGGGTGGCGGCGGCAGGAAGCGGTCCCGGTAGCCCACTCTCTTCTGTCATCTCAGCGGCGGCTGTGTTTGAATGCCCTCCGTCACCCGAGGAGGGACAATGCCGCGCTTTCTCGTCTCGTCGTTCGCCCTTCTGCTTCTGTCGGCTCTGTCGCCAGGGCTTCTGCAAGGTCTGACGCCTCCGCCCATCGGACGCGACGCCTTCGTTGAGACAGGGCGTCTTCCACGTCAGCAGCCGATCACGTTCGAGCCCACAGAAGGCGTTCCGACGTTTGCCGTCCGGCCGCCGGTGCTGCGGCTGCGTCCCGGCGCCATCGTCGAGACTCGGACGTTCTCGAAGCCTGGCGACTACTACGATGAGAAGGCTGGAGGGCCGTGGCCGGGCGAGGTCGGCCCGTTCTTCATCGAGGGCGCCACGCCCGACGACACGCTGGCTGTGCGGATCGTGCGGCTACGGCCCAATCGCGACACGGCAGTGTCGGCGGTCAACCCGACGGGTATCAGCGCCGTCGCCGGCGATTCGCGCACGCGGATGATCAACGATCCACTGCCCGCGCGCCGCTTCGTCTGGCGTCTCGATCGCGCCCGCAACATGGGCATTCTCGACCTGCCGAACTCGGTGTCGAAGTCGATCGAGATGCCGCTCAAGCCCATGCTCGGCCGCATGGCCGTCGCGCCGGCGGGCGCCGAGGCGTTCGGCGGCCTCTGGCCCGGCAATTTCGGCGGCAACATGGACGCTGCCGACGCGCGCGAGGGCACGACGGTCTTCCTGCCGATCTTTCACGAGGGAGCCTACTTCTACTTTGGCGACGGCCACGCTCTGCAGGGAGACGGCGAAATTTGCGGCTCCGGGCTCGAGACGACGATGGACGTCACCTTCGAGTTCAACCTGATCAAGGGGCGCCGGATCCGGTGGCCACGGATGGAGGACGCCGACGACATCATGGTGGCAGGAAGCGGGCGTCCGCTCGTCGACGCGTTTCGCATCGCGCAGGTCGAGCTCATCGAGTGGCTCGTCGACGAGTACGGCTTCGAGAAGCTGGAGGCGTACCAGGTCGTGTCGCAGGGCGGCCACACGCGCGTCGCCAACGTCGTCGATCCGAACTACACGGTCGTGGCCAAGTTTCCGAAGCGGCTGCTGCCGCCGAAACGGTGACACGGTCCACAGATTCAATGAGACGACCGACGGGTTCATTCACGATGGGCGCGACCGCCTTCGCCAAGGCTACGGCGGTCCGCCGTATCTTTCGAGCGAAGGCGGATGGTACGATGAACACGATGTTTCAGGTGGGCTCTACAAGCCATCTCAAACACGGTCGACAACCCATCACGATGACTTCATCAGTGAATCCTTCGCGCGCGCCTCGTGAGCTTCGCGATCGTCGTGAAGCGTCTCCGTCGAAAAGGACATTCATCGTGCCCCTCGTGTTGAATACGTGATCTGTGCGAAGCGCAGCGTGACAGTGAAAGGTGTGAGATGACAGACCTCGCAGGCAAGACCGGCCTTATCGTGGGCATCGCCAACAAGCGGTCGATTTCGTGGGCCATCGCGCAGGCGGCCTCGGCCGCGGGCGCCAGGCTGGCGGTGACGTATCAGGGAGAGCGGCTCGAAGAGAACGTCCGCGATCTCTCGGCGGCGCTGACAGATCCGCTGATCCTGCCGTTGGACGTGACGGCGGATGCGCAGATCGACAGCGTGTTCGCGGCGATCGATCGGGAGTTCGGCGGGCTGGATTTCGTCGTGCACGGTGCGGCGTTCGCCCCGCGCGAGGAGCTGATGGCGCCGTTCGTCCAGACCTCCAGGGAAGGCTTCCGTCTGTCGATGGACGTGAGTGCCTATTCGCTCATCGCGCTCGCGCGAGGCGCGGTTCCGTTGATGGAACGCCGTGGCGGTGGCAGTATCCTCACGCTGACCTACCTGGGCAGCGAGCGTGTCTTCCAGAACTACAACGTCATGGGCGTGGCCAAGGCCGCGCTGGAGTCGACCGTGCGTTATCTCGCAGCCGACCTCGGGCCAAAAGCGATTCGCGTGAATGCGATTTCTGCCGGCCCCATCAAGACGCTGGCGGCGTCCGGAATCTCTGGTTTCTCGAGCATCCTGCAGGTCTATCGCGATCGAGCGCCGCTGCGCCGAACGGTTGAGGCGGCTGAGGTGGCGGATGCCGCGATGTTCCTGCTCTCGTCAGCCGGCAGGGCTGTCACGGCCGAGGTCCTGATGGTCGACGGAGGGTACCACGCGACGGGCATGTAGACTGTGTTCGTCGCAGAGGCATTTCCGATGAAGACGAAGAAGTGCGGATACGCGACGGTGACCATGCTGGCGATTGCTCTGATCGGGCCGCTGCTGCTCTCGGCGTGCGGCAAGTCCGTCGCCGAAACAGTCGACGACGGGACCATCACCGCGCAAGTGAAGACCTCGCTGGTGAACGATCCGGAGGTCGCCGGCCTGCGGATTGACGTCGACACTTTCAGGGGTGTCGTGACGCTGTCGGGTGCCGTCAAGACGCCCGCCGAGCGCGACAAGGCCATCGCGCTCGCCCGCAAGATCGGCGGCGTGACGGACGTCAGGTCGACGCTGCAGATACTTCCGTAAGTTCTACCATTCCTCGATCTTCACCCTCGACCGGTCCAGGCCGAGCTCGCTCAGCATCCGCGGAACGTCCGCGACCATCGTCTCTGGACCGCAAACAAAGCAGAGCGTGACCGGGTCGTCGACGAGTGCGGCAAGCTCCGAGGACGTGATGCGGCCGCGTGCACCGCGCCAGGTGTCTGGCGCTTCACGCGTCACGTGCAGGTGCAGATCCAGGCCCCCATCGCGGCGGGGTAGACGGGCCATCTCGCCGAGCTCCGGCAGATACGCGAAGTCGTCGGCTGTCTTGGCACTATAGAGCAGCCGCATCCGGCCTTCCTGTCCTCTGAGTAACGCCTGTCGAATCATCGCTCTGATCGGCGCGATACCCGTGCCGCCGGCGACGAACAGGAACTGGCGTTCCTTGGGTTGGGTGGGGAACTTGAACGAGCCGAATGGTCCCCGAATCCCCAGATCCATCCCTGGTTCAATCGAATCGAACTGGTGTCCCCACCGTCCGGAGGCCTCGACTTTGATCAGAAAATCGAGCTGCCCAGTCTCGAGGGTTTCGAGAGGTGCGGAGGCGATGGAATAGGGAATCCTGGCATCCTGATCCGCGGGACCGATGAGCGCTGCCTGGCCAGCTTCGAAGGGGAAGAGTGCGCCCGCCAGATCGACACGCACCACGCGTGTTGTGGGTGTGGCGGGGATCACGGCCTGGACGCGACGGACGAGGTCGTCGGACGGCGAGGGTGCATGAGCCCTCATGGATCATTCACCGGTTCAGAGGATTCCAGTGGCCGACCGGTGCACGTCGCGGTCGGCAGGCGGGGCAGCCGCCAGCGTCGCGCGCCGGGCGTCCTCTTCTCTCGTGCGCCGCTTCCGATCGGCCTTGTTCTGGTACATCCGGCTGTCGGCCGTGGCGAGGAGCACTTCGTAGGCGTCTCCGTCGTGGGGGAAGACCGCCGTACCGATGCTCACGCCGATGCGCACCCGCTTGCCCGGCCGAGCCTCGAAGAACACCGCGTCGATGGCCCGCTGCAGCTCGTTGCGCTTCTCCTCGGCCTCTTCGGCGCCGCAGCCCGACATGACGACGATGAACTCGTCGCCGGCGTAGCGCACGCAGATGTCGTAGGGCCGGATCGTGGTGCGGAGTACCCGCGCGATCTCGCAGAGCGCGCGATCGCCGATGTGGTGGCCGTGGTTGTCGTTGATCTCCTTGAAGTTGTCGAGGTCCATGACCATCAGGGAGATTTCAGACTGCAGACGTTCGGCGCGTGCGAGCTCGCGCGTCAGCTGCATGAAGAGGTAGCGCGTGTTCGGCAGCCCGGTCAGCGGGTCGGTCAGCGAGTCCGACTGCGTCTGCTCGAAGAGCATCGAGTTCTTGATGACCGCGCCCGCCTGCTCGGACACGCGGTCGAGCAGCCGGCGGTGATCGTCGCGGTAGAAGCCTGGTTCGGTGTGGTAGACCGACAGCGTCCCGATGAACTGATCGTTGAAGAGGAGCGGGCACACGAGCGCTGACTGGAGCGTGGTCGTGGCGGTGAGCCCGGCCGCCTCGAGATCGGCGCTCGGCCGCGCGTTCACGAGCGGTCGGCGGTTGCGCGCCACCCACCCGGTCAGCCCCTCGCCGTTGCTGACCGCGATCTGCTGGATGACTTCCGCATCGATGCCCGAGGCAAACCGGCAGCGCAGCGACTCGCTGTCCTCGTCGAAAAGGAAGAGCGCGGCGCACGAGAACGGCACCAGGTTGCTCAGCTTGGCGGCGATGAGCGCCATCGTGTCCGACACGCCCAGGCTGGTGCCCATGGCCTGCGCGATTTCGTAGAGCGCGTAGATCTCGCGGTGCGCGAGCGCGATGTCCTCGAACACGTTCTTCTTCGTCGTTTCGGGCGAAAGGCCCGTCGCCGGACGCCCGATCGAATGCTCGGAGACCTCGGCTTGCGACTTCCGCATCGCCACCTCGAGCCGCGTGGCTTCAGCCTGCAGCGAGGGCAGCAGCTCGATGAACTTCGCGACGACCGCCGGATCGAGTCCCTTGCCCGATTCCTGCCGCAGCAGACCAACGGCGGCTTCGTAGCTCATGGCCTTGTGATACGGCCGCTCCGCCATCAGCGCGTCGAAATAATCGACGACCGACAGGATGCGCGCGCCGAGCGGTATCTCTTCGCCCTTCAGCCCCGTCGGGTAGCCCTTGCCGTCCCACCGTTCGTGGTGGCTCAGGATGAGCGGGGCGACGGGGTAGGGGAACGGCACCGAGCTGACGATGTCCGCGCCGACCTTGGGATGCGCACGAATCTTCTGGAACTCTTCAGGCGTCAACGGCCCGGGCTTCGACAGGATGTGCTCCGGCACGGCGAGCTTGCCGATGTCGTGCAGGAGGGCCGCCGTCTTCACGCCCTGCACGTCATTGTCCGACATGCCGAGGGCCCTCGCGACCGAGGCGGCGTAGAGCTGTACGCGGCGGATGTGCGACTGCGACGTCTGGTCCTTGGCGTCGATCGCCAGCGCCAGCGCCTCGATCGTGGCCAGGTGCAGGTCCGCCATCTCGCGCACGTGACGCTGCTCGTCTTCGATGCGCCCGAGATAGACCTTGTAGGTACGATAGGTCAGATACAGGGGCGCCACGGCGAGCGGCGTGATCCAGTGCGCCGACCATCCGGTGACCATCCACGTGGCGAGGGCCGCCGCGCCCGCCCCGACGAAGTAGCTCGGGGCGCTCCACAGGAAATTCTCGTTCCAGATCTTGAAGATGGACTGACTGGTCGAGAGCGCGATGGCCGTGGCGATTGCCAGCGTGTTGACGACGAAATAGGTGGTCGCGGCCCCCACGAGGGGCTTCGGCAGCGTCACCATGGTGAACAGACCGACCACGCCGTCGAGCAGGTAATAGGCCGCGCCCGCCGCCTGCACCGTGATCACCAGACAGGCCATGCTGAAGAGCGTGCGGTGCAGCGGGTTGCGCTCCTTGATCCGGAACGTGCACTGGCTGTACGCGCTTGCGGCCGCCACGATCATCGTCTCGTCGGGGCCGAGCAGCAGCAGGGACGCAAAATCCACCGCGTACGACACCGACATCGTCGAGCCGCTGCGTGTGAGCGGGAGGTTCACCTTGAAGATCGAGGTGATGGCCGACAGGAACAGCAACAGGATGAACAGCCACAGCCGGCGGGTGTCGCTGAAGGCCTGGACAGGGAAATGCCAGGCGAGCAGGGCGGTGCCAACGCCGATGACGCCGCCGACATAGACCCGTGCGGCCATGGGGAGCGTCTTCATTCGGGTGCTCCACCGGTCTCGACAGGCTGTCGCCAGCCCTTCGACAGGCTCAGGGCAGGCCCCGCTGGCGCGCCGCTGACGCTCGTGTCTGCAGGCTCGAACAGGTGCGGTGGCGCCTCGCGATCGCAGTCTGGCGTCACGACGCTGCACGGCGCCGTCGACGGGGCCGGATCGCATTCCGCGTCGGCATCGCGGCAGGGCACGCCCCAGCTGACGGGCTCGCCTGCTGGCGTCCGCGGGTCGCCCCACGTCACGCCGGGCGTCCACGCGCTCGCGCGGGCCCCGAGCATGCCGCCGGCGACGAGGCGATTGCCCCAGATGATGTGACGGCTCCAGCGCACGGGATCGCTCGAGAGCTCCGGAGCGACCGCCGCTCCGCCAAAGGCCCGCGCGAGCTCCACTGCGCCGCGCGCGTTCAGGAACCCGGCGCCCTGCGTCAGATGGTTGAGGCCCTCTCGAGCCTCGGCCGTGTACTCGAGGATGGCCTTGACGGCGTTCGGCGTGAGGGCGGCGTTGGCCTCGAGCATGAGCGCGATGGCCCCGGTGACCACCGGCGCCGCCATGCTCGTTCCCGTCAGGCTCAAGTACGGTTCGCTCCCCGTCTTCGCGGCGCCCCAGAGACGCGAGGACGGATTCGCCGCATAGAGCGCGCTCGACGGATCGGCCGTGGACTCGATGTTCACGCCCGGCGCGACGAGATCGGGCTTGGCGTTCTCGTCGATCGGCGAGGGGCCGCGGGAACTGAACGCGGCGACCACATCGTCGCGCCTATCGAACGTGCCGGCGTCGCTCGAGGCACCGACCGTCAGCACCCAGGGTGCGTTGCCGGGCGACGCGATGCCGCCGTACTGCGGATGGCCCGCGGTATCCCGGCCGCGGTTGCCCGCGGCGGCAACGACCACGATGCCGGAGTCCACGGCGCGCCTGGCGGCGAGGGTCAACGGATCCTTGTAGAACGATTCGTAGACGCCGGCCGCGACCGAGAGATTGAGGACGCGGATGTTGTAGGTCGCGCGGTTCGCAATCGCGTAGTCGATGGCGGCGATCACGTTGCTCGTGAAACCGTTGCCGGTGACGTCGAGCGCCTTCAGCACGATGAGGTGCGCGCCGGGAGCCACGCCGCGTCGCGCACCGTTCGAGTCCGGGCGGCTGCCCGCGGAAGCGCGGCCGCTGCCGGCGATGATTCCGGCGACGTGTGTGCCGTGCCCGTAGTCGTCGTAGGCGAAGGTCTGCGCGTTGACGAAGTCGGCGAAGTGGACGATCCGTCCGTCCAGATCTTCATGCCAGGGGTTCACGCCCGAATCAACCGTCGCCACCCCGACGCCGAGGCCCGTGACGCCGAGGTGCTCGGTGACCCAGCGTGAGCCCGTCGACACCGTCGTGCGGTCCGTCGTCCCCCGCACCGGCCGGTCGAGACTGATGCCGGCCACCTCCGGCCGCCTGGCCAGCCGGTCGAGCGCCGAATCGGGCACGATCGCCACCTGACCACCGAGCCAGGGGAAGTATCGGCCGGCGACTCCGCCGACAGCTTCGACGAGCGGCGTGGCGGGCCGCCCGTCGATCGTCCGGATGATCACGCGGGATCGGGCTCCCCGAGCGGGGGCCGCCTGTACCCTGGCGAGCAGCGCCCGGTCCAGCCTGGCGTCAAGGCTCACGGCCGCGACGGTCGACTCTGCGGCGCGATCGGACGCGCGAACCACGCCGACAGCAGTCGTCAGCAAGGCACACGCGAGCACGAGGGCACGTCGAGTCATGAATGGAATCCGGAAAACTCGGAGAGCGCTGCAAGGCCACTGCCGCAGGTGGCCACTGTTGAGATAA
The DNA here is from genome assembly GCA_963776315.1 of uncultured Acidobacteriota bacterium. Classification (GTDB taxonomy): domain Bacteria; phylum Acidobacteriota; class Vicinamibacteria; order Vicinamibacterales; family 2-12-FULL-66-21; genus DATBJJ01. The sequence goes on along the minus strand of CAVZMJ010000006.1, from coordinate 117,468 downwards.
TCTCCTCTAACACGATGAATAGACGGCGCTTAGCGGATACTTACGCCGAAAGTCACGCCGACGGTGTTGCGGTCCTGGAAGGGCAAACGTACCGTTTCGGACCATCGCGTGCGTACAAGTCTGTCGATCGAGTTCAATAACAGAACACTTGCGACTATTGCACGGGTCTTCGTGGTCTATTTCGAGACGTGCGTGCCTCGCCTTCCAGGCCGTACTCCACGATCTTGCGATAGAGGGTACCTCGGCTGATCTCGAGCACACCGGCTGCCTGCTTCTTGTTCCACTGCACGCTTTCGAGCACTCGCACGATGTGCGCGCGCTCGGCCTCGGCGAGCGATGGCAACCGTTCGCGGGCGGCCTCGATCGGTGTTTCGCTGGCGTGCAGAAACTCGATGTCACCCGCCCGGATGACGCGTCCAGGGGACGACAACGCGGCGCGCGAGACGGTGCTTTCGAGCTCGCGGATGTTCCCCGGCCAGTGATACTGAATGAGCAGGTCGATCCCCTCCTTCGAGAACGACTTGGCGTCGAGCGCCAGCCCGTTGGCAGCGCAGTACCTGGCGAGGAAGCGCTGCGCGAGGACCGGGATGTCGACGGTCCGCTCGCGCAGCGACGGCAGTCGGATCGAGAATGCGTTGACGCGGTAGTACAGGTCCTCGCGGAAGCGGGAGTCGCGCACGAACTGGTCGAGCGGCCGGTTGGTGGCCGAGATCAGACGGAAGTTCACCTCGATCGACGTGTTGCCGCCGAGGCGTTCGAAGCGGCGCTCTTCGAGCACGCGCAGGAGCTTGGCCTGCGCGATGATCGACAGATCACCGATTTCGTCGAGGAAGAGCGTGCCGTTGTTGGCGAGCTCGAGCCGTCCGGGCTTGCGGTCGTGCGCGCCGGTGAACGCGCCCTTCTCGTAGCCGAAAATCTCCGATTCGAAGAGGGTATCGGGCAGGGCCGCGCAGTTGACCGCCTGGAACTTGTTGGTGCCGCGCCGGCTGAGCTCGTGGATCATCCGGGCCACGACTTCCTTGCCCGATCCGGTCGGCCCCAGGATGAGGACCGAGATGTCGGACTTGGCCGCCGTGCGGATCCATTCGAAGACCACGAGCATCTTCTCGTCGCGGCCGATCATCTCGCGGAAGCGCTGGACCGACGGGGATCGATCTTCGTGGCTGACCGTTGCGCGCCGTTCCAGGAACTGATCGAGAAGATCGCGGACCGCGTCCTGCTCGGGCTGCACGAACCCGTAACGCGGCGTGCCGCCGCCCGCCACGCGGTGTGCGACGCCGAACGCGACGAGCTCGCGCACGCAGTTCTCCACGTCGAGCCGCATGCGCCCGAACGTCTGCATCAGCGCTTCGACGTCGAATGCCTCCTCGGGGCGCGCGCACAGGAAGCGGAGCAGCGCCGCGCGGAGCGGCGACTGCACGAGCGCCTGGAATCGTGTCTCGACCTCCGTGGATTCGGCTCGACGACCGGGGACCGACAGGTTCTCCAACGTCTCTCCTCTAGGCCCCTTTAGCGCGCGGGGGGAAAGTGTCCCGGCCGCGGTAGTACTCCGACTGGAACTGTTCGATGAGCCGTTTCATCTCGAGGGCGTCGGCCTTGCGATGCCCGTGACATCGGACCGGGCTCGTGCCGCCTGAGCTTTCGATCAGCACATCGGAAAACATCAGGTTCCGGTCGATGAGCACCGACGCGATGTGCGCGATGTGCATCGAGTGCTCGCGGCCGCCGGCCAGTTCCGGCGTGAAGTGCACGACGCTTGTCGGCGTCACCGCCACCTGCGTCGGAAACCACAGGTTACCGCGGCTCAAACGGCTGGCACGGAAGACGTGATCGCCGGCGATCAGGCGTCCCTTCGACCAGAAGAATGCGGCCGCCATCAGGCCCACCGCCGCCGTTGCCACGAGGACGAGGGTCACCATGCTTCAGGCCCTGGCCTTCAGTCTCGCTGCCGCCATGTCCGAATTTTCACTCCGAAGCGAGGTACGTTCGCCCGGAAGACCGCCGCTGTCAAGGCTTTTCGGCCGATCGGCCGAGCTCCTGCAGGTCCACCGGTGCTATGCTGAACCGCGTATGCCCCACCGAGCGCCCGGGTCCCCGGGACACAAGAACAAGAACTACCTGTCGGGAAAAGCCATCAAGTACTACCGGCCACGCGGCAGTGCCGATATCAGGCACCTCGTCGACGGCGGGTTTCAGGCGTTCAACGCCGGTCGCCTGTCCGAAGCCTGCCACATCTTCACCGAGAAGATGCTCGACCCGGCCAACGACACCACGATCGGGCTCACGGTCGCCGGCGCCCTGACGCCGGCCGGCCTCGGCGGCTGCGTCATCGAGCTCATGGACCGCGGGCTCGTCGACTTCCTGATCAGCACCGGCGCGAACCTGTACCACGACCTGCACTACGCGCTGAACTTCACGCTTCACCGCGGCTCGCCGTTTCTCGACGACGTGGAGCTCTACGAGCAGGGCATCATCCGGATCTACGACGTCCTTTTTCCGGCAACCGTGCTCCTCGAGACCGACGCCTACATCCGCGATTTCCTTGTCCGGTCGGCCATGTCGGGCCCCGTGTCCACCTCCGAGTTCCACTACCGGCTCGGCCAGGATCTGCTCGATCGCCATCCAGGGTGTGAAGAGTATTCGGTCGTCGCACGCGCAGCGCTGGCCGGCGTGCCCATCTACACCTCGTCGCCCGGCGACAGTTCGATCGGCATGAACATCGCCTACCACGAGCTGATGAACGGCGGGACGCTGATGATCGATCCCAACAAGGACGTCAACGAAGTCTGCGCCATCATCCTCGCCGGCAAGCAGAACGGGTGCGTCATCCTCGGCGGCGGGTCGCCGAAGAACTTCTATCTCCAGGGGCAGCCCACGCTGTGGGAGGTCTACGGGATCCCCAAGGGTGGCAACGACTACTTCATCCAGATCACGACCGACCAGGTCGTCTGGGGCGGCCTCTCGGGGGCGACGCCGGCCGAGGCCGTCAGCTGGGGCAAGGTCAACCCGGGCGTGCTGCCCGACACGGTGGTCGCGTACTGTGACTCGACCATCGCGTTTCCGCTCTTCTGCGAATACGCCGTCGGCTCCGAGCACAATCGGCGCCCGCGCAAGGCGCTCGTGCATCGCCGCGACGAGCTCGTGGCCGACCTCCTCCGCCAGGCGCGGCTGTCGCGCGACACCAAGACGACTGAAGCCTTGACCGCGCAGCCGGCCGAGGTCGATCGCCATCGGTAAGCGATTTCCATGGGCACCCTGTCCTCGGAGCTCGGCCCTCACCTCGAACGCGTCGCCGAACAGCCGCGCATCTACGCGGACGCGAACATGCCGAACGGCGTCGTCGGCTACATGCGCGTCACGCTCGGATGGGATGTGCTGTTCGTGCTGGAGCACGACGACCTGCGGCGGGCGCCGGACATTCAGCACTATCGCCTCGCGCGCCAGCTCGGGCGAACGCTCGTGACCCTCGACCGCGACTACACCGACGACCGGCGGTTTCCGCCCGCGGAGAGCCCCGGCGTGATCGTGTTCTCGGCGCCCGACGAGCGGTGGCTGCGGAAGCTGCTCGAGGAAGCCGATCGCACGATCTTTCGCGCCGAGAACGCACCGGCGCGGCCGCTCGAGGGACGCAAGCTGCAGGTGCCATGATCCTTCTTGCTGACGGGGACGTCGTTCTGCCCGACCGGGTCTTGAGCCCCGCGACGGTCGTGATGGATGGAGACCGCATCATCGACGTGCTGCACGAGGCGCCGGCGCGGTCGCCAGGCGATCTCTATTTCGATCTCCGCCACCACACGATTGTCCCCGGTTTCATCGATGTGCACGTCCACGGCGTCGAGGGGACCGATTCTCTCGACGGGGCAGGCGCGATTCCGCGCATCGCGTCCCGGCTGCCTCGCTTCGGCGTCACGGCCTTCTGCCCGACGTCGGTCGCCTGCTCGCCGCGACGATCTCCGAACGATGCTGAACGCCGTCAGGGCGGCCGCGATTCGCGCGGCCGGCCGCGTCGTCGCGCGTGCTGCCCGCGCACCTGGAAAGCAATTTCATCAATCCGCAGTATCGCGGCGCGCAGCCGCTCGAGTGTCTGCGGCTGCCCACGGGGCCTGTGCCTGAGGGGGAGTTCAGCGGCGAGGCGATCCTCGCCGAGATTGCGGCGGCGCGGCCCGACGTCGGGATCGTGACGATCGCGCCTGAGATCGACGGCGCGCTCGCCCTCATCCGTTCGCTCACCGCCCACGGCCATCACGTCTCGCTCGGACACTCCGGCGCCTCATACGAGCAGGCGCTCGAGGGCATCAGCGCCGGCGCGCGCCACGCGACGCATCTGTTCAATCGCATGACGCCCATCGGCCATCGCGCCCCCGGTCTCGCCGGCGCCGTGCTCGAGCGCGACGACGTGACAGCGGAGATCGTCTGCGACGGTGTGCACGTGCATCCCGCGATGGTGCGGGTCGCGATTGCCGCCAAGTCGCCGTCGAGAATGATGGCGATCACCGACGCCACGGCCGGCGCCGGACTCCCGCCGGGATCCCGGGCACGCCTCGGTGGGCGTTCGATTTCCATCCGGGAAGCGGCCTACCTCGACGACGGCACCCTCGCGGGCAGCGTGCTGACGATGGATCGGGCGTTCGCGCTGCTGGTGAGCGTCATGGGGCTGAGCCCCGTCGACGCCGCCACGATCTGCTCGACAACCCCTGCCCGGGCCCTCGGCCTGCAGGGCTTTGGCGTCATCGCCCCAGGGGCGATGGCCGATCTGGTCGTCCTGGCCGCCGATTTGACCGTTACCCAGACCTGGATCGCCGGAGAACTGTCGTTTAGCCGCTGAACCGGGGTCAGACCGGGGTCAAACCGGGGTCAGACCGGGGTCAGACCCTCAAGATCTGAGTTTTCGGCGGGAACGGCCGCCCGCCGCCCGCCGTCTATGCCTCATATGAAGTCATCCTTTCTCGTGACGGCGCCGCTTCTGGCCGTCGCCACGTTCGGCTCCGCCTGCGTCGTCAGCGTCGACTCGCAGGGCCAGATCGTCCGCGAAGAGAAGCGGTTCAAGGTCACAGGCATCCCCGAGGTCCACCTGACGACATTCGACGGATCGATAGAGATTCAGGCGTGGGACAAGCCCGACGTCGCCATCGACGTCGAGAAGCGAGGGGCGACGCGAGAAGTCGTCGACGGCCTCGAAGTCAAGAGCTCACAGGAAGGCAATCGCATCGAGCTCGAAGTCAAGCGGCCTCGCGCGGAATCGTTCAGCGGGTTCGGGTTCCACCAATCGGCCAGCGCGCGGTTGATCGTGTCGGTGCCTCGCGACGTGAACGTCGTGGCGCGCAGCGGCGACGGCACCATCACGATCGAGCGCGTCAACGGCCGGCTCGAGCTGCGCACGGGCGACGGCAGCATCAGGGCATCGGACGTCGGCGGCGAGCTGGTCCTCGATACCGGCGACGGCTCGGTCACCGTTGACGGCGCCCGCGGGCGGCTCGACGTCGACACTGGCGACGGCGGCGTCAACGTCACCGGCCGGCTCACCAGCGTGAAGCTTCACACCGGCGACGGATCCATCGTCTACCGCGCCGATCCCGGGAGCGAGATGTCCGACAACTGGGACATCACGACCGGTGACGGCGGCGTGACCCTCTATCTCCCCAGCGGGTTCGGCGCCGACCTCGACGCCCACACGGGCGACGGCATCCATACGGAACGATCTCGACATCGTCGGAGAACCTGAGGGCGACAAGGACGGCGACAAGCACGAGAACCGCCGGACCCTTCGCGGACGGCTCGGCGCCGGAGGCAAGCAGATTCGCGTCCGCACGGGCGACGGCACAATTCGCCTGCGGCCCTCCTAACTGAATAAGAACACGTGCCAGGGTGCCAGGGTGCCAGGGTGCCCCGGTGCTTAGGGTGCCAAACGTGCCGAAGTGCTAGGTGCCGGAGTGCGCCGTCGGTTGAGGCACTTTGCACCGAGGTCCCTCGCACCCTGGCACTCCAAGCAATAGGCACGAGGCCCCTTGGCACCCTTGCACCTTTCATCGAATCGGCGCAACCGCGTATCGAGTCGGATCCCCCACTCCCGCCTCGCGAAACGCGTCCCTTCGTTCGCGACACTTGCTGCATCGACCGCAGTGGAACCCGCCGGCGGGTTGCATGCAGGAGAGCGTCAGTTCGAGCGGCACACCGAGAGAATGTCCAAGCGCGATCACCTCGGATTTGTGCATCGCGGCAAACGGCGCGACGATCTCTATTGACGTTCCCAGGCCGAGAGAGAGCGCGCGCGCCATGGCAGCGAAGAAGTCGGGCGTAGCATCCGGAAACGGATTGCCGGCGAGGGGCCCGATGTACACGCGCGCGAGTCGCCGGCGCGCCATGAACACCGCGGCCTTCGTCAGGAGGACGATGTTCCTGCCTTCGAGGTAGACGTCTTGGTCGGGCGTGTCGAAGCCTGGCGGCTCTCCGCGGACAGCCCAGTGCGTTGGGGGGTAGACGTCGCGCATGTCGAAGCCGAGCCTTTCGATCGGTTGGACGTCGCGAAACGGCGGCGTGCGGAGCAGCCGATCGAGCATGGCGAGCTCTTCCTGCTCCCAGGCAAGGCCGACGGCGACATAGACCGGGACGATCATCTCTTCGCGCGTGGTTTTCCGGCGCGCGACATCAGCGAGCAGCACCGCGCTGTCGAGCCCGGATGAGCAGAGGACGGCCGCGCCTTGACCACCCTCAGACCGAACCACTACGATCCTCCAGGTACGTTCCGCGGTCAGGGCCCAACCGAAGAATCCAGCGTGAATCACCCATGTATGTAGTTACCAAGCGCATCGAATTCTGCTACGGCCATCGCCTGCTCGACTACGACGGCGTCTGCAAGCATCCGCACGGGCACAACGCCGTCGCCGAGATCGACGTGCGGACCGACCAGCTCGATAGCCGCAACATGGTCGCCGATTTTTCCGACATCAAGCGGCTGGTGAAAGGCTGGATCGATCAGGAGCTCGACCACAAGATGATTCTGCGGCAGGACGATCCGCTGGTCGGACCGCTGCGGGCGCTCGGCGAGCCGATGTATCTGCTCGAGAGCAACCCGACCGTCGAGCGCATCGCGCGCCTGATCTTCGAGAAGACCCACGAGCTCGGCTTCCACGTCGTGTCTGTGCGAGTGTGGGAGACGCCGAGTTCGTTTGCCGCGTACTCTGCGTAAGGCGTTCTACTTCTTGAACGGCAGTTCGTACGAGAGATAGACCAGCAGCCCGGTTTCGGCTTCGCCGTTCACCCACGTGACCGGCAGCGCGGCGCCGAGGATGAGCTGCTGATCGCCGAAGTTCCACCCGCCGCGCGCGCCGGGCGACAGCGTGAAGGTCGTTTCGCGGCTTGTGCCGTCTTCGTCCGGCACTTCGATGAACAGCAACACGCTTTCGAGCATCAGGTTGAACATCTGACGCAGTCGATAGATGCCGCTGCCAGCGAGTGACGGCGACATCAGATCGACCCGGCGGTCGTCGGTCGGATTGTCGACAAACGCGTCGGCTTTTGGCAGCCAGGTGAAGCCGCCATTCCAGTGCCAGTACCAATTGCCGGTCTGCTTGCTGAACGGCAGGTTGACCTGAAGGCCGGCTGATCCCGAGCCGCGGAGTCGGAAGACATCGCCCGTCGGGAGCACGACGCTCACTCGAGGCGAGAATGCCGGCCGGCCAGGCCCTTCGGTCAGCGCCTGATACCGGTAGTTCAGCAGCGTGTCGCCGATCCGCCTGTTCCGAACCCATTGTCGAGCGCCGACAGCGTGTACGAGAACTGGTGCGCCTGCGTGACGACTGGCCACTCCTGCGTGAAGGTGAACACCCAGTTGCCGTTCACGAACACCGCGTTCGCGATGTTCTGAAAGATCCCCGGTTCCTGGTTGAAGGCTTCTTCGACCAGGAACGAGTTGTCCGTGATGGCAAACGGTTCGGCGGCTTGCTTCCTTGGGCGGCGCCGGCATCGTCTGGCGCAATTGCCGAGCCGGAGAGCAGGAACATGAGCAGCACGGCTCGTGCCGCCTGCACGAGCACCTTCGACGCTGCGCGCGCACCGATCGTGAATTCGCGATCCTGTCCGCGCAGCTTGACGCTGTCGGCCGCCGGGTCGCGATCCTCGACGCGTACGACTTGCCCCGGCTTGAGATTGTGGCGCTCGACGAATCTCAGGAACTCGCTGTCCTGATCGCTCACGCGCCGCACCGTGACGTCTTCGCCGAGCGGACAGGTCAGCAGCGAGTCGTACTGGCGGTCGACTGAGCGTCCCCTCGGGTCCCGGAATCGGATCACCGTGAGGGTCGGCCGACGGGCGGCCGAGCATCTCGTCGATGCGCTCGATCAGCCGGTCCGAGACGGCGTGCTCCAGATGCTCGGCCTCGTCGTGGACTTCGGTCCAGCTCATCCCCATCACCTGCACCAGGAACAGCTCGATGAGCCGGTGTCGGCGCAGCACGCGCGCCGCCAGCTTCTCGCCCGCGCCCGTCAGCCTGACACCCGCATAGGGTTCGTAACGGACGAGCCCTGACTCAGCCAGGGCCTTCACCATGGTGGTGGCCGTGCCCGGGACGACGCCCAACGCGGACGCCAGCTGACCCATGGGGACCAGCTGTTCGGATGGGAGCAGGGCAACCTGGGCGAGAAATATGGCTTTCAGGTAGTTTTCGACGGTGTGGGAAGGCAGCATTTGACTTTCCAGAGCTTAAACTCTATATTTTGAATTGTCAAAAACGTGGACTTGAGGCCTCAAATGCTGCCCGTTACCCGCCGGTCGTGGCTTCGCTTGGCCGGCCTTGGCTCTGCCGCTGCTGCGACGATCTTCGGAACGCGCCGGATTTCCGGAGCGCAGCCCCAGTCGTCTCACGGAGCCATGGAGCACGCGGCCCACAGGATGGGCCCGGTCGGGCGCGTCTCGCACCGAAGCGTTCAACCCGTCGACGTATCTGCGCGCCTGGAACTTCTCGGACCTGGCGCCCGACGAGCGGGCGCGGTACTACAAGGAGACGCTTCGTCCCGACGGAACGCTGCTTCGCGAGTATCAGATCGTCGCCGTCGATCGCGAGATCGAAATTGCGCCCGGCGTCTTCTTTCCGGCCTGGACGTTCAACGGCCAGGTGCCCGGTCCGACCATCCGCGCGACGGAAGGCGATCGACTGCGCATCACGTTCATCAACTCCGGTTCGCATCCGCACACGATGCACTTCCATGGCTGGCATCCTCCCGAAATGGATGGGTCGATGCCCGAACACCAGGTGATGCCCGGCGGGCGCTTCGTCTACGAGTTCGATGCCGAGCCGTTCGGCATGCATCTCTACCACTGCCACGCCGTTCCCCTGAAGCGACACCTGCACAAGGGCCTCTACGGTGTCTTCATCGTCGACCCACGGCAGCCGCGCCGCCGAAGCCGACGAGCTCGTGATGGTGATGAACGGCTTCGACACGAACTTCGACGCCGACAACGAGGTCTACGCGGTCAACACTGTCGCCAACCACTTCATGCACGAGCCGATCAAGGTGGAAGTCGGCAAGCTCGTGCGCATCTATCTCGTCAACCTGACCGAGTTCGACCTCGTCAACAGCCTGCACCTGCACGGGATGTTCTTCGACGTGTTCCGCACCGGAACGCGGACGACGAGCGCCGAATCGACCGACATCGTGATGCTGTGCCAGGGCGAGCGCGCCGTGCTCGAGACGCGCTTCCGCTATCCGGGCAAGTTCATGTTCCACGCCCATCAGAGCGAGTTCGCCGAGCTCGGCTGGATGGGGCTGTTCGAAGCGGTGGGGGTGCGTCGTGACACCTGAAGCCGCCGTGACCGCTGACGCCGCCGAGACGAAGGTCACAGCGCGTATCTGGGGCGTCGCGCTCGTGCCGCTGGCGCTGCTCGCGGCGCTCATCTTCCTCATCGTCCGGACCGGACCGGCCGAAAGACTGCGAGGGGACGATGTGCCGCCGGTCGAGCGGCTGGCGATCGAGCGCGCGGTGCTGACCAACGACGGAATCATCCTGGACGTGCTCAACGACGGACCCGATCCGGTCACGATTGCCCAGGTGACCGTCGACGATGCGTATTGGGATTACTCGTCCGAGAAGGGGGCGGTTCTGAACCATCTCGGGAGGACGCGGCTTGTCATTCCCTATCCGTGGGTCGTCGGCGAAGCGCATCTCGTGAAGGTCATGACGTCGACGGGGACGACCTTCGAGCACGAGATTCCGGTGGCGGTGCGGACGCCGCAGCCGAGCGCGCAATCGCTGCTGGCGTTCACGCTGATTGGCCTCTATGTAGGCGTGATCCCGGTAGCACTCGGCCTGTTGTGGCTGCCGTTGGCGAGCCGGCTGGGGAAGACGGGCATCGACGTGTTGCTCGCGCTGACCGTGGGGCTGCTGGTGTTTCTCTTCATCGATGCGGCGCACGAGGCGCTCGAAACGGCCGCAGAGATGCCGGCGTCGTATCAGGGCGTCGCGCTGTTCGTATCGAGCGCGGTCGCGGCGTACCTCGCGCTCGAGTGGTTCGGCGCCTGGCTTCGGGCCCGTCGAGCCACCGCGCGCACTGCGGGTTCGCCGGGGTTCGTGCTCGCGCTCCTCATCGCGGTCGGCATCGGCCTGCACAACTTCGGCGAAGGCCTGGCGATTGGCGCGGCGTACGCGCTCGGCGAGGCCGCGCTCGGGACGCTGCTGGTGATTGGCTTCACGCTGCACAACACGACCGAAGGGCTGGCGATCGTGTCTCCCATTGCCAAGGATCGGCCGTCGATCTGGACGCTCGCACGGCTTGGCCTCATCGGCGGGTTGCCCACGATCGCGGGCGCGTGGGCCGGCGGGCTGGTCTATTCGCAGGTGCTCGGCGTCGTGTTCCTTGGTCTCGGCGCGGGGGCGATCGCGCAGGTGGCGCTGCAGATTGCGCGTCAGGTCGCCGGCGCGCGACCACTCTCGGAACGGTTCGCGACGGCGCCCGTGATGGCAGGGCTCCTCGCGGGATTCGGCGTCATGTACGCCACGGGGTTACTGGTCGGATGATGAAACATTATTCGGTGCGGGCGGCGCTTCTCGTCGTGGTCGCGGTCGGCGTGCTGGCGCTCGTGCCGCGCGTCGCCGGCGACGTGTTGAAGGGAGCGAGCGGCGAATCTCGCGCGCGTGAGATGGTCCGCGAGATTCACCTGGTCGCGAAGGACATGACTTTCTACGTTGCCGGGCAGAACACCCCGAATCCCACGCTTGAGGCGCGGCCGGGCGAGCGCCTCCGCATCATTCTCAGCAACACAGACATCGGCATGTCGCACGACTTCGTGATCCGGTCATGGAGCGTCAACACGCGGCTCCTCAAGGGCAAGGGACAGGACAGCATCGAGTTCACCGTGCCCGATACCCGCGGGTCCCATCTCTACAGTTGCTCGCCGCACGCCGAGATGATGGGCGGGGCAGTTGTGGTCAACTAGCGCTGGATCGATCAGCGCTGTTACGAAACCATCGCGAAGAATCCAGAAGCTCACGAAGTTCGCGAAGAGAGTTGTGGAAGTGTTCTCTTCGTGAGCATCGCGGTCTTCCGCCTTCGCCAAGGCTTCGGCGCACCGCCGTAGCTTCAGCGGAGGCTGGTCGCGGTCATCGTGACGAGTCGTCGGCCGTGACGTAATAATCGATCCAGGCGAACGAACACACCATGCCCGATCGGCTCGGCTCGGCGTTCGATTCGCCTGACACCAAGTCCCGCTACGTCAGGCGTCTCTTCTCGACGATTGCCGATCGCTACGACCTCATCACCGTTCTTCTCTCGTACGGGCAGGACCGCCGCTGGAAGCAGCGCCTGGTCTCGCTGGCGCGGATCCAGCCGGGCGATCGCGTGCTCGATCTCGCATGCGGCACAGGCGACATCACGTTTGCGCTCTCGGACGCGGGCGGCGCCAGCGTCGGGCTGGACATCACGCCGCGCATGGTCGAGATTGCCCGGGGCAAGCCTCAATCCGGCTCGCGGCCGGGATTCCTCGTCGGTGACATGATGGCGCTGCCATTTCGCGACTCGACATTCGACGTGGTCACAACCGGCTATGGCCTCCGGAACGTGCCGGCGATCGCCGGAGCGTTGGCGGAGGTTGGCCGTGTCCTCCGGCCCGGCGGCGTCTTCCTGTCGCTCGATTTCGATCGTCCATCGAGTCCGCTCGTCCGTGCCGTCTACCTGGCGTACCTGACCGTCGTCGGTTCGATGCTGGGGCTTGCCCTCCACGGCGATCCCGACACCTATCGCTATATCCCTGAATCCATCCGGCGATATCCGGGAGCCGAGGGCGTGTCGGCCATCGCGCGCGCAAACGGGTTTGCCGCCTGCGAGCGCTTCCGGGTCCTCGGAGGCCTCATGGCCCTCCACCGCGCGGTCAAATAGCACACGGCTTCACACATCGGCAGTCCGCAAAAACCCCAGCATTCAAACGACGTTTCTGTTACCATCAAGAGGTTCGAGATTCCTACGCTTTCGTCAGTCGCCAGCCTCCCCGGCACCGGTGTAACCGACTGATGGACGAAAGCTTGAAGAGACGCTCCAGCAGTAACGGTCACTAACGCAAGGCTTCTTCCTGACCGACATATGGTCGGGGTAATCCGTCGTTTTCGAAGAGATCTGACCACGTTGTGAAGCTGCTCGACTCGCTGCTCGACGCCATTGTCCGACTCGAAGGTGACGCGCTCGTGATGCACGTCGGCGAGAAGCCGTACGTCGTCACGGCGTCATCGTCGATGAACGCGTATCGAGGACCGCTCGCCTGGGGTCAGGTCGAGTTGTCGTCGCGCGTGCTGACGTTCGATGCGGTGTCGAGCATGCTCGGACAGATCCTGCCGGCCGATCAGCAGGTGGCGTTGACCGAGTTCGGCGCGATCGAACACGAAATCCCGTCGCCCAGGGGCGTCGCGGACCGCTTTACCGTCATCGCCGCCCGAGGCGGAGAGGATGTCTGGGTCGAGCTCCGCCGGCGGCCGGTGGAGATTCCGCAGGCGCCGGCGTCAGCGGCCGTGCCTGAGGCTTCCGCGCCGGCAGCCGCCGAACCGATCGCTGCAGCCCAGTCGAGCGACGCCGTTGCCGTGCCCGCCGCGCCGATTGTCAGAGAGGCTGCCGGGCCGGTCGCCGAATCCGTCCCTGAACCCATCGCAGAGCCCATTGGCGAGTCGGTCACACACACGGAGCTCCAGTCGCCAGAACTGGAACTGGTGACCGACGTGGGTCAGATCGACGAACATCCTGCCGCTGACGTTCAGCTCGAGACGAACGAATCGATCGTTGTGGCGATTCCAGGGCAGGCTGCCGAAGAGTACGCGCTCAACGCCGTTCCGGACAACGCGATCCAAATCATCGACGACGAGCCGCAGGGCGTGCCGACCGAAGAGGAGGTCGACGCGATGCTCGGAGCGACGGCCGCCGCGCTTCTCACGTCCGGGCTCTCCGGCGAAGTGGTCGCGGATGATGCGGATGATGGCGAGCGGACGCCTCAGATGACATCCGAGTCGCACGAGGCAGAGGCGGGCGACGAGACGGACATTGACCTCACCGCGGTGACCGCAACCATCGCCGTCCCGGTCAGCGACGCGCACGCCGGCGCCGAGCTTCGAGCGGCCGAGCCTGGGTGGGAGCTCTCGCCACCGCCTGTTGCGGGTGTGGCTGAGGTGCCGCCGGAGAGCGTCGAGGTGATTGCCGAGGCGCCGATCGGGACGCCCTTGTTTTCAGAAGAGGCCGCGCTCGCCGCTGCGCCGCCAGCGGTGGCGGCGGTGGAACCTGTTTCGACGCCCGAAACGCCGGTCGTCGAGCAGCAGCCGATCGCAGAGACCACCTCGGTTCCCGAGTACACGCCGATCGTCGAGGTGGAAGTCGCGTCGGTCTCCGAGACCATGTCGATCGTCGAAGTTGCGCCGGTGGTTGAGTTCACGCCCGCTCTCGAGGCGCTGGCCGTCGAGTCCCCGCCCACTATCGTGGAAGTCGCGTCGGTCCCCGAGGCCACGCCGATCGTCGAAGTTGCGCCGGTGGCTGAGTTCACGCCCGCTCTCGAGGTGCTGGCCGTCGAGTCCCCGCCCGCTGTCGTCGAAGTCGGATCGGTCCCCGACGACACGTCGATCGTCGAGGTTGCGCCGGTGGTTGAGTTCACGCCCGCGCTCGAGTCGCTTGCCGTCGAGTCCCCGCCCGCTGTCGTCGAAGTCGGATCGGTCCCCGAGGACACGTCGATCGTCGAAGTCGCGCCGATGGTTGAGTTCACGCCCGCTCTCGAGACGCCGGCCGTCGAGCACACGCCCGCTGTCGTGGAAGTCACGTCGCTTCCCGAGGACACGTCGATCGTCGAAGTCGCGCCGATGGTTGAGTTCACACACGCTCTCGAGGCGCTGGCCGTCGAGCACCCGTCCGCTGTCGTGGAAGTCGGATCGCTTCCCGAGTATCAGCCGGTCGTTGTGGCGACGGCGTCCGTCGACGATCAGCCCATCGCGGAGCTGACGCAACTGGTCGAAACGCCGTCGTTCGACGAGCCATCATCCTACCCGTCGATCGTCGAGCCGATTGCTGCCGCGTTCGTCGTTCCAGAGTCTGTTGTCGAGATGATTCAGCCGACGGAGGCGCCCGTGTTTTTTCCGGCACCTGCGGTTGGGACGCCGGTTGGCGCCGTGCCGGAACCCGCGATCGAGGAAGCGTCGACTCATCAGGACATAGAAGCCCGCGATTTGAACGCTGGCGGCACGCCGGCGGTGTCAGAGCCGACACCGCTGGCGTGGACGCCATCAGCCCCGGAGATGCCAATGGAAGTGACGCCAGAGTTGCGACGACAGGAAGAACCGGTTGCCGAGGTCGGGCACTGGGCGGCCGCCTCTCCTGCCGCGCCCTCGCAGGAGACGCCCGAGTCCGTGCCGCCGGCCGAGGCCGGCGTCGAGCCACACGAGGACTCGCGACAGGCTGTTGTCGTGCCCCTTGCACGGTCGCCCATCAAACCGGAGCCTGTCTCTGTGCCTTTCACACCATCTGAAGACGCCGCCCTCATGCACACGCTTCGGGTTGCCGCCGCGCGCGGAGCATCGACCGTGTATGTCGTCGCGCAGTCGAAGCCGATGATTCGCATCGACGGAGAGATCGGGCCGCTCGAGAGCGAACCGATGCTCACCGCGGCCGACGTCGATCGTCTGGTCATGGAGCTGGCGCCGCCGCGCCGGCGCGACGCGCTGCAGAATGGTCCGGTCGAGTGGCTCTGCGACGTACCCGAAATCGGGCGTGTGCGGTGCATGACGTTCAAGGATCACCGCGGGCCGGGCGTGCTCTTCAGGATGTTCCCGCCCCGGGCGATTTCGGCCGATCAGCTCGGCCTGACGCCCGAGGTGCAGGCGCTCTGCCAGCAGTCGGATGGGCTGGTGCTCGTGACGGGAGCGCGGTCCAGCGGCAAGTCGACGCTGCTCAACGCGTTCGTCGATCTGATCAATCGCACGCGCAGCGACCATGTGATCACGATTGAATCGCAGATCGGGTTCGTGCACGAGAGCCGGCGGTCGTTCATCAGCCAACGCGAGTCACGCGGCGACGCGGATCTGGCCGCGACGTATGCGCGCGCGGCGCTGCGCGAGGATCCCGACGTCATGATGATCGAGGATCTGAAGTCGGCTGAGCTGGTGTCGGCGGCGCTCGAGGGAGCCGAGTCCGGACGGCTGGTGCTGGCGTCGGTGCCCGCGTCTTCGACGATTGGGGCGCTCGAACGGCTCATCGAGGTGTTTCCGGCCGATCGGCGCGCGCGGGCGCGCACGTCGCTCGCGACGGCACTGCGCGGGGTCATCGCCCAGGTGCTGCTGCGCCGCGTCACGGGCGGGCGTGTCGCCGCGCGCGAGATCCTGTTGAATACGCCGGCGGTCTCTCAGCTCGTGCTCGAGGGGAAGATGTTCCAGCTGCCGGTCGCGCTCGACAGCGGCCGGCGTCACGGCATGGTGCCGCTCACCGATTCGCTCGCCGCGCATGTGCGCGATGGGACGGTGCAGGTGGCCGAGGCGTATCGCAAGGCACTCGACCGTGCGGCGCTCGTGGCGCTCCTCAAACGGGAGGGCGTCGACACGTCGTTTGCCGAGCGGCTGGCCTGAGTTTGACGTAACATCAGGCCGGATGGACATTCCCGACATACGGCGGCGCGTGCGCGCGGCGATCGATCAGGCGCGACGCGACGCCGCCGGGCGTCGTGAGCGATCCGACGCCGCGTCGCGCGCTTACGATCAGTTTCTCGCGACCTGCGCCGTGCCCGCGTTCAACACGCTGGCCGCGGCGCTCGTCGCCGAGGGTCATCGCTTCAAGGTCTTCACGCCCGTCGGCTCGGTGCGCCTGGCGTCCGAACGATCGCCAGACGACTACCTCGAGCTGACGCTCGACTCATCAGAAGATCCCCCCGTCGTCCTCGGCCGCACCAGCCTGAGCCGCGGCCGCCGCGCCGTCACGAGAGAGCGCCCCGTCCGCGAGGGCGCCGCCCCGGACGCCCTCACCGACGAGGACGTTGTCTCCTTCGCCGTGTCTGAAATCACGTCGCTCGTCGAACGGTAGAGGCGGGGACACTCAACCGGGACATTCAACATTGAGTGTCCCCGCCTCGTCGTTCCACCTCCACTCGCGTCGCGGCGCTGCTGATTCCACCCCTGGCCTTACTCCGACTTCATCGCAGTCCGACCGACCTCGAGGGTCCCCCGCAGTAACCTCACTCAAACCGCAGCTGTGGCGCGAAGACGCGCAATTTCTGCGTCGGTCAAACCGAGGTCAGTGTGCAGAATCTGATCGGTGTGCTGACCCAGCGTCGGCGGGGCGGTACGAACGGCGCCGGGCGTGGCGGAGAGCTTGATTGGAACACCGAGCGCGCGGACGGTGCCGAGCGTCGCGTGCTCGACGGCCTGGATCATCTCGCGTGCGGCGAGCTGGGGATCGTTGAGCACCTCCGCGACGTCCCGCACAGCGCCGCTCGGAACGCCCTCGGCGTTGAGCGCCGCGATCCACTCGGCCCGGCTTCGCGTCCGCAGCCGGTCGACGAGGACCGGCTTCAGCTCGTCGTAGTGCTCCACGCGCGCGCGGTTGGTCACGAAGCGGGGGTCACTCGTCAGACCCGACAGTTCCGCGATCCTGCAGAACCGCCGCCAGAGGTCGTCGTTTCCGACGGCGAGCACGAACTCGCCATCGGCGGCGTCGAACGTCTCGTACGGCACGATGGTCGGGTGACGGTTGCCCAGGCGTTCTGGCGCGCGGCCCGTGACGAAGTAGTTGCCGGCCTGATAGGTCAGGAGCGCCGCGGTCGCGTCGAGCATGCCGATGTCGACCAATTGTCCGCGGCCGCTCCGCGCGCGCGCGAGGAGCGCCATCGCGATTCCCTGCGCCGCGAACATGCCGCTGACGATGTCGGCGATGGCGACGCCGAGGCGGAGCGCTGGCCCGCCCGACTCGCCGGTGACGCTCATGAGTCCGGCCTCCGCCTGGATCACCGCGTCGTAACCTGGTTGATCGCGACGCGGTCCAGTCTGCCCGAAGCCAGAAATCGAGCAGTAGACGATCCGAGGCCATCGGGCAGCCACAGTCTGGTACCCGAATCCGAGGCGGTCCATCGCGCCCGGACGGAAGTTTTCCACCACGACATCCGCCCGATCGAGCAACTGCTCGAGAATCCGCCGCGCCTCCGGTTGCTTCAGATCGAGCGTCAAGCTCTCCTTGTTGCGGTTGATGCTGAGAAAGTACGCACTTTCTTCACCGGCAAACGGCGGGCCCCACCCGCGGGTGTCGTCTCCACGGCCCGGTTGCTCGATCTTGATGACGCGTGCGCCCATGTCGGCGAGCAGCATCGTGCAGTAGGGGCCTGAGAGAACGCGCGTCAGGTCAACAACGAGCAGACCGTCCAGTGGTGGCGTGGAATCTGTCGAGTTCGTCATGCGGATCGAAGCGGGGACACTCAACCGGGACAGTCACGGTTGAATGTCCCCCTTGAATGTCCCCTTTGAGTGTCCCGATTGAGTGTCCCCAGCTACCGCGGCGGCATGGCGGCGAACGTCTTCTCGATATTCTCGAGGACGGCCAGGGTCGAGCGGACGCCGGCCTCGAGGTAGCGCTCGCCCGCCTCGGGGGTCGACTTGCGTGCATCGCCCCAGGTCCCGGTCTTCGTGGCCCAGTACACAGACCCCGGCGACGTGAAGAAGAACGCCGTGTGCACGGGTCCGGTGTTGACGGTGTAGTCCGGGAACGGTGGGAACTCCGCGTTGGCTCGATCCATGTCCACGAGGTTCGGATTGATCGCCAGCACGGCGGACGTTTCGGCGAGGTTGGCGTGCAGTCCGTTCTTCAGGCCGGACCACTCGGCAATCTCTTCGGCGGTGAGGCCATCCCAGTAATTCACTGGAAACGCCTTGACGTCCCTCGGCAGTTTCGCCGCCGCGTTCGCGCAACCGTAGGCGATCGCGTAGGTGTTGTCGTAGTGACCGTTCAGAAAGATGATCCGTTTGAACCCTGACGCGGCGAACGACGCGCACAGGTCCTCGATGAGCGCCATGAACGTCGAGATGCGCACGTGGACGAGCCCGGTGAACCCGACGTGCGGGTAGGACAGGGCATAGTTGATCGGCGGCGCAACGGCCGCTCCGATCTTCGGCGCGACCCGCCGTGCCACCTCCTGCGGGATGAGGACGTCGGTCAGCAGCGGTCCGTGCGGTCCGTGCTGTTCGGTCGCACCCGTTGGGATGATCACGGTATGCCGCGTCCGGAGAAACTCTTCGACCTCCAGATTGGTCATCTCGCCGAGGAAGACGGTGGGTGGTTTCATCGATACGCTCCAGATGGCCATAGCTTACGCCGTTCCCGCCGCCCATGGGCTACCATGTCGGCGAGATTCCTGGAGACCGACAGGACTGTCACAAGAGAGCAAGGACACACATCATGAGTGAACAGAATGGGACCGCCGCTCCGGATAGGATGTTCGCACCGCTCGATCGCCGCGGGTTCTTCAGGACCGCCGGCGCCGGCCTCGGCGCCGCCGGCATGCTGCTGACGCGAGAGGGTGAGGCGACCGCGGGGGCGCAGCGCCAGTGGTCCGAGAAGGACAAACTGGCCCGCATCGCTTCGTGCTCGTATCCAATCCGATACATCTTCAAGACGCGTCCTGGTGGCGGGCGTGCGGGGGGCCCAGGCCAGCCGGCCGCTGCCAATGCCGCGGGCGCCACGGGCGCGCCGGGGACTCCGACGACGGCTGCCGCGCCCGCCAATCCTGCCGCCGCCGGCGGTCGCGGGAATGCTCCCGGTCAGGGCAACGGCGGCATGACCAACGCCCAAATGAAGGAGAAGTACGGCGAAATCACGATGCTCGACTTTCCGCAGTTCACGAAGGACACGTTCCCCGGCGTGACGAACATGGACCTCTTCTCGGGTTTGTTCGGTGACGTGACCGACGACAGCATGTTCGTCGGGCGCCAGTTCGATCCGTCGAGCACCTCGGGCAAGAAGTGGCTCGACCAGCTCGCGAAGAACATGGCGCTGACCGGCGTCAAGTGTCAGCACATCTCGAACAACGCGCCCACCAGCCTGGCCGGTCCCGACGAAGCCCAGCGCAAGGAAGGCGTCGAGATTGCCAGGAAATGGCTCGAAGGCTGCGCGGTTCTCGGCGTGAAGTCGATGCGGATGAACTCCACGTCGGCGCTCGGGCCGAGCATCAGGCCGCCGGCGATCCCGCGCGATCCCGGCGACGGATACCCGCGAAACCTGGACATCGGTGCGCTGCTGGTGGCGGCCATCGAGTCCTACAAGGCGATGGCCGACTACGGCGGGAAGCTCGGCATCAGGGTCACCCTCGAAAACCACTGGGGCCTGGCCGCGGATCCGATGAACATCCGCACCATCATCGACGAGGTCAACCACCCCTACTGCGAAGCGTCGCCGGACTTCTGCAACTGGGAGTACGACTACATGCTGATCCACGGCCTCAAGGCCCTGGCTCCGTACGCGCACACCAACGTCCACGCCAAGTACTGGGATCGCTGGGGCGACAAGAACGACGTGCAGCGGTCCACCAGGATCATGCTGGCGGCCGGCTTCAAGGGCACGTTCGCGCTGGAGTACGAAGCGGGGCCGCTCAATGGAATCGAAGGCGCGAAGTATCTCTACAAGGAGGTTCTCGCCGCGCTCTCAAGCCCGGTGCCGGTCATCTGAGGGGGTCAAACCGGGGTCAGACCAGGGTCTGACCCCCAGTCGAGAGGCCACAGCCCTTTCGAATCGTGATCAGATCGCTCAGCAGCGCATACGCGGTGTGCGTGAGGCCTCCGTCGAGCTGACCGATGACGACCCGGCCGAGCGTGTCGGTGTCGAGAATGAGCGCGTTGGCCATGCCGCGTAGCCCGGCGAGCAGATCGGCCTGTGACAGTTCCTCCGGCCGCACAACCGGCCGACGACCGCGGCGCGCCGATGCCACGAGTCGCACGCGGCACCCACGCGCCGATGCCTCGCGGACCCACGACGCGATGTCCGCGTCGATGCCGGTCCGATCGACGTCGTGCGGGGTGATCCCGGCGTCGAGGAACACGTTGGCGAGCGCCGCAGCCTTCGCCGCCGCGTCCCAGCCGTCGACATCGAGCGACGGATCGGCTTCGGCGATGCCCTCCGCCTGCATGAGCGCGAGCGCGGGCGCGTACTCGTCACCGTTCTCGAGCGCGGTCAGGATATGGTTGGTCGTGCTGTTCACGACGCCGCGAAATCCCTCGATGCCGACCGTCGGCATCGTCTCGCGAACCAGGTTGAACACCGGGATGCCGTCCATCACGGCACCCTCGAAGAGAAACCGCGTGCCACTCCGCGACGCGATCGCCGACAGCTCTCGATAAGCAAACGCCACCGGGCCCTTGTTGGCGGTGACGACATGGCAGCCGGCTTCGAGCGCCATCCGGACGTGATCGCGCGCGGGCTGTGCCGCAGCAATGTCCAGTGTCGTCGTCTCCACCAGCACGCGCAGCGGCGCGGCGCTCGTCGCAAGCGCGGCGATGACGTCGCGACTCGCCGGGACGCTCGCGGTGTGGCCGGACGCTGTCAGGTCCGGCAGGGTCCCGCCCGCCTCGATGTGCCACGCGGCCGACGGCGCGTCGATTCCCTCGGAGTTGTAGACGGCGCCATGTGTGCGGGTCGCGATGCCGGTCACGCGGCAGGTGAGATCGAGATCGCGCGCGAGTCGATCGCGACGCTCGTCGAGCAGCCGCGCGAAACGCCGGCCGACGTGACCGAACCCGACGAGGACGAGATCAACGAGCATCGGCGGACGCGCACGCGTCTGACCTGGCGCCGGTCCCGATGCCGGTAGTGATGAAGGGAATGACGCCGAGCTTCATGCGGGGCAAGTGTACTGCGGAATCCGTCGCGGGAAGGGATGCCGGTGGCACGTCTTGCGCTATCCTGTCAGCGCTTTCATGTCGGACGACCTGCTCCCGGCGCTCGCCGCGATTCCTGCCGGACCCTTCGTGATGGGCTCAGACGACGGACCAGCCGAGGAGCGACCGGCGCACACGGTCTATCTCGACGAGTTCGCCATTGGCGTGCATCTCGTCACCATCGCCGAGTACCAGCGCTTCGTGCTCGAGACCGGTCACCGGGCGCCGACGGTCGATGATCTCCCGCTGGTCGTGCGCGCAGGCGGAGACGAACGCGCGCGCGAGTTCCGCGCCTCCGCCGAGTCCTACTCGTGGAAGGGTGGCGACCCGCCCGTCGACCGCCTCGACCATCCAGTGACCCTCGTGCGATGGGAGGACGCCTCGGCGTACTGCCGGTGGTTGACGACAGTCCTCGGCCGTGTGGCTCGGTTGCCGAGCGAAGCCGAGTGGGAAAAGGCCGCGCGCGGCGCGCTCCATGGCAAGCCGTACCCATGGGGCGACGAGCTCGATCCCGCGCGCGCGAACTTTCTCAGCGATCCCGCTCGCAAGGCCGAGGCCGGCACGACTGCATCGCGACGCTACCCGGCGAACGGCTACGGCCTGTTCGATATGGCTGGCAACGCGTGGGAGTGGGTTCACGACTGGTACGACCCGGCCTTCTACAGCACGTCTCAGGAAAAGAACCCTGCCGGACCTCCAGCCGGACACTCCCGGATCGTTCGCGGCGGAGGATGGCTGACGGCTGAGCCGGCGATGCTGACCTGCAGCCATCGACATGAAGTTCCACCGGACACATACTCGTATGGGATTGGGTTTCGAGTGGCGGCGCAGGCGTAGCTGTTGGTTCAAGGTTCAGGGTTCAAGGTTCAGGCAAAACCTTCGAGAGCACGGTCCAAGATCTTGCCTGAGCCCTGAGCCCTGAGCCCTGAGCAGCCTTGAGCCTTGAGCCGAGGGCTGCGGCCCGCCCCCGATCCGCCGGGCCGCCCAAGCACTGTGAACCAGGAGATAGCAATGAAGTCCCTCACCATAGCCGCCCTGACCATTCTGATGGCCGCGACGGCCTCGGCTCAGACGCCCCAACCCGCCGAGGGCCCCGTCGTCGTCACGATGGGCGAGGGCGTCGTCAAGCGCGCGCCGGATCGCGCGTGGGTGACGATTGCGGCCGAGTCCCGCGCGAAGACTCCTGGCGAGGCGCAAAAGGTGAACGCCGACGCCATGTCTGCCGTGATGCAGAAGCTGAAAGGCGTGGGGCTGCCGGCCGAGGCGATTCGCACCGCCGCCTACGAACTCAGGCCAGAGTTCGACTACGCCAACAACCGTCAGACGCTGCGAGGATACGTCGCGCGAAACGCCGTCGAAGTGCGCGTCGACGACCTGCCGAAGCTTGGCGAAGTGCTCGACGTCGCCGTGGGCGCCGGGGCGACATCGGTCAGCGGCATCCGGTTCGATCTCAAGGATCGATCCAGCGCCGAGCAGTTGGCGCTTCAGCGCGCGGTGGCTGATGCCAGGTCTCAGGCAGACACGGCCGCGCAGGCGGCCGGCCTGAAGGTCGAACGCGTGATCCGCATCGAGGTGCACCGTGACCCGTCGATGTCCCCGCCGCGTCCGACGATGGCGATGCGCGCGGAGATGGCCATGAACGCCGAGCCGCCGATGGCTCCAGGCGAGTTGGAAATCAGGGCGACGGTCACGATTACGGCGGCAATCAGGTAGGTTCAGGGTTCAAGGTTCAAGGTTCAAGGTTCGGTTCAGGGTTCAGGGTTCATCGTTCGAGGCTCAGGCAAGACCGTCGAGTATGGTCTCGTATGTTTTGCACTGAACCTTGAACCCTGAACCTTGAACCCTGAACCAATTGAACCCCTCAGTCTTTGACCACCACCCCATCGACCGGCTCGTCATCGAAGAGGCCGACGAGCTCCGGCGCGCCGAGGGAGCGCGCCGTGTGGTCGATCACCTCGAGCTCGGGCAGCTCCTCGGGCGCGGAGATTCCCTTTTCCTTCAGCCGGCGTGCCGTGACCAGGACGCGGCTCTCGAGCGATCCGACGGCGCGGTTGTACGCCTCCACCGAGCGCGTCAGCCCGCGCGCGACCTCTTCGAAGTGCTCGGCCATCACCCGGATGCGATCGTAGAGCTGACGTCCGAGGTCGCTGATCTCGTGCGCGTTCCGCGCGACCTTTTCCTGCTGCCAGCCGAACGCGACGGCGCGCAGGAGCGCCATCAGTGTCAGCGGGCTCGCGAGCATCACGCCGCGTCCGAGGCTGAACTCGAGGAGCGCCGGATCCCGCTGCAACGCCACGCTCAGCAGTGTTTCGCCCGGCACGAACATGATCACGAGGTCCGGCGCCGGCTGAAAGTGCTGCCAGTAGGTCTTGTTTCCCAGCCGGACGACGTGGTCGCGCACCTGCCGCGCATGATCGCGCAGCTTCGTATTCCGTACGCCCTCGTCGTCGGTCTCCATCGCGTCGAGGTACGCGGACGAGGGCACCTTTGCGTCGACGACGACGTTGCGTCCGCCGGGGAGCCGGACGATCATGTCGGGCGTCAGCCGCGAGCCGTCGGCGTCCACCGACTCCTTCAGATCGAAGTCGCGGTACTCGAGCATGCCGGCCGCTTCGACGACGCGGCGGAGCTGGAGCTCGCCCCATTGCCCGCGCACGTTCGGCGAGCGCAGCGCCTGCACGAGCCGGCCGGTTTCCGTCTGCAGCGACTGTTGCGCCTGGTGCAGCGTGCGAAGCTGTTCGGTCAGCGCCGAGGCGCTGCCAACGCGGTTCTTCTCGACCTCCTGCAGCTTGACGTCGACTTTCCCGAGCGAATCCTTGAGCGGCTGCACGAGATCCTCGATGGCTTTGTGCCGGCCGTCGAGGTCCATTCTGGCCGTCTGCTGAAACTCGGTGAGGGAGGCCTTCGCCAGGTCGAGGAACGACTGGTTGTTCCGCCGGAGCGCGTCGGACGACAGGGCGGAGAATGCCTCGCGCAGTTTCTCCTCCGCGTCCCTGAGGAGCGCGAGCTTGTCGGACGACGACCTGCGTTCGGCCGCGAGCTCGGCTTCGAGCCTCGCGCGCGTGGCCGCAAGCTCGGCGGCAAGCTGCGAGCGGACGACGGCGACCTCGCGATCGGCCTGTGCCCGCATGACGAACCACACGCTCGTAGCGAGCAGCAGGCCGAAGGCGACGAGGCCGGAGACGACGAGGGTCACGAGACGAAGTTTAGGCGAAGGGCCAGCGAATTGCGAGGGGAAGAAAGTGCCAGCGGGATCATATGATCGGGATCGTGGCGCCGACTTTACCTGCTGAGCTCACGCGCGACGAGGTGCTGCGCTACAGCCGTCACCTCACGCTGCCAGAGGTGGGTGTCGAAGGGCAGCAGCGCCTCAAGGCTGCGCGCGTGCTGTGTATCGGGGCAGGAGGCCTGGGATCGCCGGCGGCGATGTATCTTGCCGCGGCGGGAGTCGGCACGATCGGACTCGTGGACGAGGACGCCGTCGACGTCAGCAATCTCCAGCGCCAGATCATTCACGGGACGTCGGACGTCGGGCGATCGAAGCTCGACTCGGCGACCGATCGTCTGCGCGAGATCAATCCTCACACGCGGATCGACGCGCACGACGTGAGGTTCGGCGAACGGAACGCGCTCGACCTCGTGTCGGCATACGACGTCATCGTCGACGGCACCGACAACTTTCCGACGCGGTATCTCGTCAACGATGCCTGCGTGATCGCGGGCCGGCCGAATGCGTACGGCAGCATCTCGCGCTTCGAGGGGCAGGCGTCGGTGTTCGCGGTGTCCCATGGTCCGTGCTATCGATGCCTCCATCCCGAGCCACCACCGCCAGGTCTCATCCCGAGCTGCGCCGAAGGCGGCGTGCTGGGCGTGCTGCCGGGGATCATCGGAACCATCCAGGCCACCGAGGCGGTCAAGCTGATACTCGGGATCGGCGAGCCGCTCGTGGGCCGATTTCTCCTGTATGACGCGCTTCGAATGCAGTTCCGCGTCATCCGGCTGCCGAAGGACCCGGATTGTCCGGTCTGCGGCACACACCCGACCATTCGCGAGCCGCGCGCGTACGACGACATCGATCGCTGCGCGGCGGCAGTGAGCACGCCAGGGAGGACATCCATGCCTGCAGCGATGCCGGACATCACCGTGACCGAGTTGAAGGCTCGAATAGACAAAGGCGACGCGCCGATGATCGTCGACGTGCGCGAGCCGGCCGAGTTCGAGATCTGCCGGATTCCCGGCGCCGTGCTCATCCCGCTCGGACAGCTGGCGTCGCGGCTCGGCGAGCTCGATCCCGCGCAGGAGATCGTGCTGCAGTGCAAGGTCGGAGGCCGGAGCGCGAATGCCACGGCGTATCTCAGGCGCGCCGGCTTTGCGCGCGCGCGCAACCTGACCGGCGGAATCCTCGCCTGGATCGATCAGGTTGACCCCTCCCAACCGAAATACTAAACTAGGACTGTTCTGGTCGGCTTTAAGGGGCCGCAGGGGACTGGCGGTCCGGGCTCCCTGTGCCCTGAGCCGATTAGCCAGGGTCGGAAACATGTTTCAGATCAGCGAAAACGCGGCCAAGCTCATCCGCAAAATGACTCAGAAAAACGGCTTTCCTGGCGGCGGCCTGCGCATAGGCATCAAGGCCGGCGGCTGCTCGGGGCTGAGCTACGTTTTTGCCTGGGAGCCGGCGCCAAAAGACGGCGATCACGTTTTCGATGGGCCCGAGGGCGCGAAGGTTTTCGTAGACCAGAAGAGCTACAGATTCATCGACGGGACAACGCTCGACTACGACACGAGCCTCGTCAGCAAGGGCTTCACGTTCGACAACCCGAACGCCAAGGGCACGTGCGGGTGCGGGACGTCGTTTAGTGTTTAGCTTCCCGCTTCCCGCTTCCAGCTTCCAGCCACAACTGGGATCAACTGGAAGCTGGTAGCTGGAAGCCGGAAGCTTCCAATGTCAACATCAACCGAGACCATCGAAGAACTCGCAACACGCGAGTACAAATACGGCTTTGTCACCGACGTCGAGGCCGACACGATCCCCAAGGGCCTCAGCGAGGACGTCGTCCGGCTCATCTCGCAGAAGAAGCAGGAGCCCGAGTGGCTGCTCGAGTGGCGCCTGAAGGCGTATCGTCTCTGGCTGACGATGAAGGAGCCGAGCTGGCAGAACGTCAAGTACGACCCGATCAACTACCAGGACATCGTCTACTACTCGGCGCCCAAGCCGAAGAAGGTGCTCAACAGCCTCGATGAGGTCGATCCCGAGGTCAAGCGCACGTTCGACAAGCTCGGCATCCCGATCGAGGAGCAGAAGCTCCTGGCCGGCGTCGCCGTCGACGCCGTGTTCGACAGCGTCTCGGTGGCGACCACGTTCCGCGAGAAGCTGAAGTCGTACGGCGTGATCTTCATGTCGTTCTCCGAGGCCGTCCGCGAGCATCCGGATCTCGTGAAGAAGTATCTCGGCTCGGTCGTGCCGTACACCGACAACTTCTTCGCCACGCTCAACTCGGCGGTCTTCAGCGACGGCTCCTTCGTCTACATTCCGAAGGGCGTGCGCTGTCCGATGGAGCTCTCGACCTACTTCCGGATCAACGCCAAGGACACGGGTCAGTTCGAGCGGACGCTGATCATCGCCGAGGAGGGCGCCTACGTCAGCTACCTCGAGGGCTGCACGGCGCCCATGCGCGACGAGAATCAGCTCCACGCTGCCGTCGTCGAGCTCGTCGCCATGGATGATGCGACGATCAAGTACTCGACGATTCAGAACTGGTATCCGGGCGACAAGGACGGCAAGGGCGGGATCTACAACTTCGTGACCAAGCGCGGGTTGTGCGCCGGCCGCGCGTCGAAGATCACGTGGACGCAGGTCGAGACCGGCTCGGCGATCACCTGGAAGTATCCCGGCTGCATCCTGCAGGGCGACAACTCGATCGGCGAGTTCTACTCGGTCGCGACGACGAACAACTGGCAGCAGGCCGATACCGGAACGAAGATGATCCACATGGGGAAGAACACCCGCAGCACGATCGTCTCGAAGGGTATTTCGGCCGGCCACGGGCAGAACACGTATCGCGGCATGGTGCGAGTCGGGAAGAACGCGAAGAACGCGCGCAACTATTCGCAGTGCGATTCGCTGCTCATCGGCGACAAGTGCGGCGCGCACACGTTCCCGTATCTCGAGATCCGGAACACGTCGGCCCGCGTCGAGCACGAAGCGTCGACGTCGAAGATCGGCGAGGACCAGATCTTCTACTGCCGCCAGCGCGGCATCGCGACCGAAGACGCCGTCAACATGATCGTGAGCGGCTTCTGCAAGGAAGTCTTCCGCGAGCTGCCGATGGAGTTCGCGGTCGAGGCGCAGAAGCTGTTGAGTGTGAGCCTCGAGGGATCAGTCGGATAAGTAGATTTGCTGTCACGGGGCGACGGCTTCTGCACGATGGACACGATGGCACGATGAGCACGATGACATAAGAACTAGAAGCCTGGGCACGACAGAACCTTCGCGGCTTCGTGAGCTTTGGGATCTTCGCGACAGGGTTTACGTTTATGAGACTGCCTGTAGTTCATCGTGTCCATCGTTTCATCGTGCTCATCGTGCATTTGACCGTGCGCCCGTGACAGTCTGATTGGGTCCCGCAACAAGTAGTAACGCAAATGCTGGATATCAAGAATCTTCAGGTAAAAGCCGAGGACAAGCAGATCCTCAAGGGCATCGACCTTCACGTCAAAGCCGGCGAAATCCACGCCATCATGGGGCCGAACGGGTCCGGCAAGAGCACGCTCGCGCGCGTGCTGGCAGGTCACCCGGAGTACGTGGTCACCGGAGGAGAAGTGCTCTATAACGGGCACGACCTCCTCGACATGGATCCCGACGAGCGGGCGCGCGAAGGCGTGTTCATGGCGTTCCAGTATCCAGTCGAAATTGCCGGCGTGACCAACGCCTACTTCCTGAAGGCGGCGCTCAACGCGAAACGGAAGCATCACGGCCTGCCCGAGCTCGACGCGATGGAGTTCCTGCAGTTGAGCAAGGCGAAGGCGAAGCTGCTCAACATCGACCAGGGGATGCTCAACCGCGCGGTCAACGAAGGGTTTTCGGGCGGCGAGAAGAAGCGCAACGAGATCTTCCAGATGGCGCTGCTCGAGCCGACGCTCGCGATTCTCGACGAGACCGATTCGGGGCTCGACATCGACGCGCTCAAGGTCGTCTCGGACGGCGTCAACGCGCTGCGCAGCCCCGAGCGCGCGATCGTCGTCGTCACGCACTACCAGCGGCTCCTCAACTACATCGTGCCCGACTACGTGCACGTGCTGAGCGGCGGCCGGATCGTCAAGTCCGGCGGCAAGGAGCTCGCGCTCGAGCTCGAACAGAAGGGCTACGGCTGGCTCGAGGCCGGCGAGCCGGTACAGGCGTAGGAGTGGCGCGCCGGAGGCGCGCCCCGGCGGAGCGGAGCGGAGCGGGGCGAAGGGCCCACGCGAGCGACGCCGAAAGGGGTCCGGGGACGAAGTCCCCGGGTTGGATAGAGACATATGCCACAGGTAGCAGAAAAGCTCCAACCCTGGCTCGCGGCGCTCGACGAGCGGCCGCGCGGCGGCTCGCGCTGGCTCCAGGATCTGCGCGATCACGCGGCCTCGCGATTCGTCGAGCTGGGATTTCCGTCGACGCGCGACGAAGAGTGGCGCTTCACCAACATCTCTCCCATCGCGTCCACTGAGTTCAGGCTGGCCCCGACGTCGAAGCTGAAGGCCGAGGTTCTCGACGCGTTCCTCTACGCGGACGCGGCATTCCGGCTGGTCATCGTCAACGGCCGGTTCTCGCCGGAACTGTCGCGGCTCTCGGGGCTCCCGGCGGGGCTGAAATTCGGCTCGCTCGCGACGGCTGTCACCGAGCAGGCGGACGTGGTCGGCCGCTACCTCGGTCAGCTCGCCGATCCGAACGCCCGTGCCTTTGCCGCGCTCAACACGGCGTTCACGCACGACGGCGCGTTCGTGTCCATCCCCGATGGCCTGGTGTTCGACCAGCCGCTGCAGATTCTGTTTGTCTCGACCAGCGATGGCCCGGTGGCCTCCATGTCGCACCCGCGGACGCTCATCGTCTGCGGTGACCACAGCCAGGTGCAGATCGTCGAGACCTACGTCAGCGCGAAGGGGCAGAAGCACTTCACGAATGCGGTGACCGAGGTCGTCGCGGGCGAGCACGCCGTGCTCGATCACTACAAGGTCGAGGAAGAGAGCATCGACGCGTTCCACATCGCGAGCATGCACATCCATGCCGCCCGGAGCAGCACCGTCTCGACCCACGCCTTCACCCTCGGCGGGCGCATTGTCAGGAACGACATCGTCGCGATCCTCGACGGCGAGGGCGCGGAGTGCACCTTGAACGGCCTGTACCTGGCCGACGGCGAGCGCCTGGTCGACACGCACACGACGATCGACCACGCCAAGGCGCATTGCCCGAGCCACGAAATCTACAAGGGCATTCTCGGCGGCCGCGCGCGCGCCGTGTTCAACGGCAAGATCATCGTCCGGATCGACGCGCAGAAGACCGACGCCAAGCAGACCAACCGGGCGCTGCTCCTCTCCGACAGCGCGACGATCAACACCAAGCCGCAGCTCGAGATCTTCGCCGACGACGTGAAGTGCACGCACGGCGCCGCGATCGGGCAGCTCGATGACGATGCCATCTTCTACCTGCGCGCCCGCGGGCTGACCTACCTCGAGGCGCGCGACATGCTGATTCATGCGTTCGCGGGCGAGATCCTCGAGCGCGTGAAGATCGAGCCGCTGCGGCGGGCGCTCGAAGACGAGCTCTACGCACAGCTGGCGAAGGATCTCGCGGAGGTCGACGCGGCATGACGCCCGTCGCCGTGCAGCCGCGCGAGCTTCCAGTGCTGGACGTCGCGCGGGTGCGGGCCGACTTTCCCATTCTTCGCCGCCAGGCGCGCGGCAAGCCGCTCGTGTATCTCGACAACGCGGCGACGACGCAGAAGCCGCAGGTGGTCATCGACGCGATCAGTCGCTACTACACCGAGTACAACGCCAACGTCCATCGCGGCGTGCACGAGCTGAGTGAAATCGCGAGCGAGGCGTACGAGAACGCCCGGCGGAAGGTCGCGGCGTTCTTCAACGCTCCGCACGAGCGCGAGATCATCTTCACCCGCAATGCGACCGAGAGCATCAACCTGGTGGCGCATGCGTTCGGGCGCACGAACGTCGGCGCGGGCGACGACGTGCTGATTTCGGCGATGGAGCACCACTCGAACATCGTGCCGTGGCAGCTGCTGTGCGAGGAGCGGGGCGCGCGGTTGCGGGTGGCGCCGATGAACGACCGCGGCGAGCTGATGCTCGACGAATTCGAGGCGCTGGTCGGCGAGCGGACCAGGCTCGTGTCCGTGACGCACATGTCGAATGCCCTCGGCACCGTCAATCCGGTTGAGGAGATCATCCGCATCGCGCACGGGCGCGGCGTGCCGGTGCTCATCGACGGATCGCAGGCGGCGTATCACATGCCGGTCGACGTCCAGGCGCTCGACTGCGATTTCTATGCGGCGACCGGGCACAAGCTCTACGGCCCGACGGGCATGGGGATCCTGTACGGCAAGGAAGCGCACCTCGAGTCGATGCCGCCATTCCTGGGCGGCGGAGACATGATCAGCTCCGTGACGTTCGAGAAATCCACCTGGAACTCGCTGCCGCACAAGTTCGAGGCTGGGACACCGGATATCTCCGGGGCGATCGCGCTCGGCGTGGCCATCGACTACATCCAGTCGATAGGCTTCTCGTGGATTGCCGAGCACGAGCAGGGCCTCCTCGAGTACGGGACCGACGCGCTCTCGACAGTCGACGGCCTGCGTCTGATTGGCACGGCGCGGCGCAAGGCGAGCATCCTGTCGTTCGTGCTCGACGGCGTGCATCCGCACGACATCGGCACGATCGTGGATCGCGAGGGCGTGGCCATCCGCACCGGGCATCACTGCGCGCAGCCGGTCATGGATCGGTTCGGCGTGCCCGCGACCGCGCGCGCGTCGCTGGCGATGTACAACACTCGCGAGGAAATCGACGCGCTCGTGCGCGCGCTGGGCCGCGTGAAGGAAGTGTTTCGAGCTGACAGCTGAGAGCTGAGAGCTATGTCTGATCTGAGCGACCTCTACCAGGAAGTCATCCTCGATCACAACAGGCGACCGAGGAACTTCCGCGTCCTCGACGCCGCCACGCACAGGGCGGAAGGGCATAATCCGCTCTGCGGCGATCGTCTCGAGCTCTTTCTGACTGTGGACGATGGCGTCATCACGGACGTGGGCTTCCTGGGCTCCGGCTGTGCGATCTCGAAGGCCTCGGCGTCGATCATGACCGACTGCCTCAAGGGGTGTCCGGTCATCGACGCCTGCACGCTGTTCGAGCGATTTCACCGCATGGTCACCACGCCGCCTGACGTCGAGGTAGAGGACCTCGGGAAGCTGTCTGCCTTTGCCGGCGTCCGCGAGTTTCCCGTGCGCGTGAAGTGCGCGAGCCTGGCGTGGCACACGTTCAAGGCGGCGCTGAATCAGGCGCAGAAGGCAACGACTGAATCGACCGGCTGAATCTCGAATGGACGCCCGAATTGATTCCAGCATTGATCCCAGCGTTGAACCCAGCGTTGATCCCAGCATTGATCCCAGCATTGATCGATGAAGACCATACCGCTCGTGCCTCCGGCACCGATGATGTCCGAACCTGACGGCAGCGCACCGCGCACGGCCCCCGGCGCCGACGACCTGTCGGTAGTCGTGCCGGACGCGGCACGCACCGACGCGCTCAAGCCGGGGATTGTCGAGGCAATCTCGACGGTGTACGATCCGGAGATCCCGGTCAACATCTGGGAGCTCGGGTTGATTTACGACGTCTTCGTCGACGCCAACGGTGTCGCCGGCGTCCGCATGACGCTCACGGCCCCAGGCTGTCCCGCGGCGCAGTCGCTGCCGGTCGAGGTCGCCGACAAGGTGAAGAAGGTGCTGGGCGTGACGGACGCGAAGGTCGAGGTGGTGTGGGAACCGGGCTGGACCAAGGATCGGATGTCCGAGGCGGCGAAACTGCAGTTGGGATTGTGGTGACTCGTGGACCGTATCCGCTGAAGGCGTGCCACCAGGTCAGGTGTTTGCCTCTGACCTGCCGGCCGTGACAGCGGAACGGCCGGGCCCGATCCTGGAGAAACGGTCAACTAGATGCTCCGCCTATCCAAGAAAGCCGACTACGCGCTCATCGCGATGAAGCACCTGGCGATTCGCCCGGACGCGGCCTCGGCCAGCGCCCGCGAGATCGCCGAGCAGTACGACATCCCGGTGGAGCTGATGGCGAAGGTCCTGCAGCGCCTCGCCCGCCGTGGCCTCGTGACCTCGCATCAGGGCACGCGCGGTGGCTACCGCCTCGCCAGGGCCGCCTCCGTTATTTCGGCGGCCGACATCATCCAGGCGATTGACGGACCGCTGACGGTCACGGCGTGCTCGAGCGAGGCGGAGAACTGCGACCAGTACGCGAAGTGCAGCGTCCGCGACCCGCTCTGGCGCATCCGCGAGCGCATTATCTCGGCGCTCGACACCTGCTCGCTGCAGGAAATTTCGTCGGACGTGTCGGAGATGCCGATGGCGGGAGTCTCGGCGCCGATGGCGTTCACGAGAAAGCTCTGATAGTCCGTCGCGTTCCGCCATGCCGAAGCCCGTCTACCTCGACTACCACGCCACCACACCGGTCGATCCTCGTGTGCTCGAGGCGATGCTGCCGTATTTCACCGAAGACTTCGGCAACCCGGCCAGCCGCCAGCACGCGTACGGCTGGCACGCCGACGAGGCTGTCGATCGTGCCCGCGGGGAAATCGCCTCGCTCATCGGCGCGACGGCGGGCGAGATCGTGTTCACGAGCGGAGCGACCGAGTCGAACAACCTGGCAATCAAGGGCGCCGCGCACGCCTGCCGCGACCGCGGCGACCACATCGTGACGGTGGTGACCGAGCACAAGTCGGTGCTCGATTCGTTCAAGACGCTCGAGCGCGAGGGCTGGCGGGTCACGCGCCTCGGCGTCGATTCGGACGGGTTCATCAGGCTCGACGAGCTGCGCGCGGCGATCACCGACAAGACCGTGCTCGTCTCGGTGATGGCCGCCAACAACGAGATTGGCGTCCTGCAGCCGCTCGCGGAGATCGGCGCCATCGTCGGCGCCGCCGGGGCGCTCCTCCACACAGATGCCGCGCAGGCGGCCGGCAAGGTGCCGATCGACGTCAACGCGATGGGCGTCGATCTGCTCTCGCTCACCGGGCACAAGTACTACGGCCCGAAGGGCGCCGGCGCGCTCTACATCCGGCGCAAGAAGCCGCGGATCCAGCTCGCGTGCCAGATCGACGGTGGCGGCCACGAACAGGGCCTGCGTTCCGGCACCCTCAACGTCCCGGGCATCGTCGGGCTGGGCCGCGCGGCGGCGATCTGCAGGGCCGAGATGACGGCCGAGTCGACGCGGCTCGCGGCGCTGCGCGACCGGCTCCTCGAGGGATTGCGCCGCGAGCTCGACGGCGTGCGCGTCAACGGATCGCTCGAGCGCCGCCTGCCGCACAACCTGCACATCAGCATCGAGAAGGTCGAGGGCGAAGCGCTGCTGATGGCGCTCGGCGACCTCGCGGTGTCGACCGGGTCCGCCTGCAGCTCGGGCAGTCAGGCCCCGTCGCACGTCCTCGTGGCCATCGGCGCCGTCGGCGAGAACGCCGGCGCCTCGATCAGGTTCGGCCTCGGCCGCGGCACGACCGACGCCCACATCGATTTCGCCATCGAGCGCGTCTCGACCGTCGTCAAGAGTCTCAGACGCGCGATGGCGGTGAGTTGATTCGTGTGGGCTCAGGGCTCAAGGCTCTTGGCTCTCGAAGAGCCCTCAGCTCTAGAGTCTTCAGAATTGTGTTCTCGTAAGCTCTTTCCTGAGCCCAGAGCCTGAAGCCCTGAGCCCTGAGCCCTCCCCGAGACACCACATGCCCCTAGACAGAATCACCGTCGCCCACAGCCCCGATTCCGACGATGCCTTCATGTTCTTCGGCCTGGCGAGCGGCGCCGTTGATACCGGGGGGCTGGTCGTCGATCAGGTGCTTGCCGATATCGAGACGCTGAATCGCGCCGCGTTCGACGGCAAGTATGAAGTGACCGCCGTGTCGTTTCATGCCTACGCGCATCTGGCGGACAAGTACGCGCTGCTGCCGCACGGCGCCAGCATGGGCGACAACTACGGCCCGATCGTCGTCGCGAAGACGGGCGGACCGACAGCGGTGAAGGGGCGGCGCATCGCCATTCCCGGGACGCTCACGACGGCGTACCTCACGCTGCGGCTGTACGAAGCCGACTTCGAGTTCGTCGTGGTTCCGTTCGACCAGATCCAGCAGGCCGTCCTCGACGGCAAGGCCGAAGCGGGGCTGCTCATCCACGAAGGGCAGCTGACGTATCAGGACGAGGGCCTGCAGAAAATCGTCGACCTTGGCGAGTGGTGGGCGGAGCGGACCGCCGGCCTGCCCTTGCCGCTCGGCGGCAACATCATTCGCCGCGACCTCGGTCCCGAGATGATCGCGAAGGTGTCGAAGATGCTGCACGACAGCATCGCGCACGCGCTCTCGCACCGCGAAGCGGCCGTCGAGTATGCGCTGCAGTTCGGCCGCGGCCTCGATCGTGCGAAGACGGACCGTTTCGTCGGAATGTATGTGAACGACCTCACGCTATCCTACGGCGAGCGAGGCCGCCGCGGCCTCGAGCGGCTGATGGGCGACGCCTTCGACAACGGCCTGATCCCGCAACGCGTGCCAGTCGTGTTCGCGGCCTGACCCGAATTCATTCATCCGGATCGCTTGCGGCTGCGAAAACAGTCGGCGGCGTGGTCGTCGACCAGGCCCACGGCCTGCATGAAGGCGTAGCAGATCGTCGAGCCGACAAACCTGAAGCCCCGCTTCGAGAGATCGCGGCTCAGCGCATCCGATTCGGGCGTACGCGCCGGCAGGTCTTTCAGCGAGCGCCTGCGGGTGACGATGGGCGCGCCTTTTACGAATCCCCACACATAGGCATCGAAGCTCCCGAACTCGCGCTGGACCGCCAGGAAGGCCTTGGCGTTGGTAATGGTGCTGTCGATCTTCAGCCGGTTGCGGACGATGCCGGGGTCCTGCAGGAGCCGTTCGACCCGCGCCGGCGTGTACCGCGCGACCTTTGCCGGATCGAACTCGGCGAAGGCCTCGCGGTACCCGTCGCGCTTCTTGAGGATCGTCTCCCAGCTCAGGCCGGCCTGCGCCCCTTCGAGCGTGACGAACTCGAAGAGCACCTGGTCGTCATGGACCGGCACGCCCCATTCCTCGTCGTGATAGGCGATGCTGAGCGGCGTGGTCGCCCACCTGCATCGTGTCCGGGTGGTCATTCCTTAAAGCCGTTGGGCTCCCTGCACCTTGCCCAGGTGACGGTCAAACGTGGCGAGCGGCCGGTGTCCGGCTTTGAGCGCTATCTCGAGGACGATATGGTGCGAGAGGCTGCGAGTCGGCCTTCTCTCAGTTCCTCCAGCGTCCTCGGCTTCGGCGTCACCGGAAACAACCTTCGATGCACGTCCTCGGAAGTGTACCGGGCGGCCCTTCGAACTATGACCTGCTCACGGTCGTCGTCCCACTCGAGGATTGAGCCGGTCCGACCCCGAGCCTTCTGCGGATTCTGGCAGGAACCGAAGTCTGCCCTTGCGATGTGAGTCGTGAGCGAGGCGGAGCCATGCATTGAAAATAGCACGGCAACGCCTGCTTCCGTCGACCCTAACGCACGGCGAACCTCACTTCGCGTCGAGCCGTCTCATTCGTGCCGCGCGTGACTTCGATCGTGAGCAGATGCGGTCCAGGCGCGAGCCGCTCGAGTGGCAGGTCGATCTGGGCCTCCGCGCCTCGCTCTCCCATGAAGTCAGCAGCCTGAAGCGTCGCCTCGTGGTCGAACGCGTTCTGCGACGCGGCGTCGATGATTCGCGTACGGACGAGGACCGATGCCGTGGCGTTCCCTCCGCCTTGATACGCGCGAACGAACGCGGTGACGTTGTCGCTTGGGGCGAACTCCCGCTGCGAAGTCGGCACGACGGGCGACACGTCGGTTACAGCGTCAGCCGGGGTTGCCAGCTGAGTGGAGGAGCTGGCCAGTACGATCCCCGAGAGCCACAGGCCGGCCTTGGCGAACTCCGGCACGTCGACGTACGCGTAAACGCTTCCGGTACGCTCCGCGCGACGATGGTGAGCGGCCACACGGATTTCGTACCGTCCCGGCCGCAGCTGAAGCCTGGCCAGGGCGTCGTAGCGCAAGCCATCGGACTTTGTCTGGGGGTCGAGGTCGACCCGTTGCGTGAGCCACGCCACGTTGCGCCCGTCGCGATCGAACGCGCCCGCAAAGATCTCGACGTTCTCGACCACGCGTGGCGATTGCCCGGCCGGGTCGATTGGATTCGTGGGCTCATGCACGTGCACGGCCACGATCACTTCAGCCTCCGTCCTCCCCGCGCTGGCGAACGGCGCCGCCGCGACGGTCATGTCGAGCCCCGTCCTCGGCAACAGGTCCTTCACCGCGTCGGTCAGTTTCGCGGGAGGGTCGCCGGCGGTTGTTCCAGAGGGCGTGCCGGTGGTGGATCCGTGAGCGCGACGCGACTGAACGCGGACACCGCGACGGCTGACCTTCACTTCAATCTTGTGCGCACGTCCTTCGCGCGTCGTTTCAGGTGATTGAAAGCCCAGGACGTAGTACGAGGCCGTTTCCCTCATGACCGCCGCCATCTCCTCCCCTGGCGCGTTGGTGTTCAGCACGGCGCGGCCGCCGGTGACATCAGCCAGCACGCGAAGCGCATCGAGACGCGAGCGAAGGCCCGCTCGCAATGTCGCTGAAGCGGCCACGGGGTTCACTGGCGCCATGCTCGCATCCAGTCCCCCCACTTCGAGACCGCGCGGGTCGACGGCATGCAACGTGAGGTTCGCCGCTTCGGCCGCTCGGGTTAGCTTGTCGCGCGCGTCCCGGATCACCGGCTCGCAGTCGACGACGATTGGAGGGTCGTACACCCAGTTGACGATGCCGACGTAGTCGCCAATGAAGAGCAGTGTCTTTCGGCGCTGTGAAGCGTCGCGCACGGCGTCTGCCACTTGCGTCATCGCCTCGAGCGTACAGATGCCGCAGTAGCACTCGCCGGGATTGCCCATGTCTCTGTCTGGAAGGGCGACGAACGGGCGGCTGACCGCGGCGAGCAGCAGGCTGCGGTCAGCCGTGAAGTTCTGGGGCACCCCAGGTCCGCTGTAGATGACTGCGGCGAGGTCACTCGGCCCGAGTGCGTTGATCGCAGCTTCCGCGACACGTCGGCCCATGATCTGGAGCGGTGGCCGCATCGTTCGATCCATGAGGATCACGACGAGCCGGCCCTCTTGAGGGCCCATGTTGCTGACGATGTCTGGCGCCACGTCGCGCATCCAGGAGGCCGCGGGCGTGGGAGCCGCCGGCAGGTCCACGGCGCTGAACGCGACGACCGGGCGCTGCTTGCCGTCTTCGAGGATGGTGAAATCCGTCGCCGCGAGTCCCCGCACCGGCCGGCGATCGCGGTCGAGGACAGAGACATCGACCTGCACGATGTCTACGCCAGTGCGGAACGTCTGCAGCGCTGACGGAGGACTCTGTGTGGGTTGGTTGACGAGCCCGGCGAGAAGAAGACATCCGGTCGCAGCGGCAGTTGTCCTAATCATCGGTGTGACGTCCTAGGTAAAGAGCCAGGCGCTTGTCTCCCGAGCTGACTACGACGGAGGCGTCGGAGGCAACGGGTTCAACACGAAGGAACGGAGGTCAACGAAGACGCACGGAGGCTGTCACGCTGCGACTGCTTGGACGCCGGCCGGAGGCCGGCGTTGGGGTCGATCCGGCGGGCCGGGATCACAAGCACTCAGAGTGTTCCGGGAGTGCTTGTGATCCCGGCCCGCCGGATCGACCCCACCGCGCTTCGCGCGGTCCAAGCAGTCTCAGATCGGCTACAACGTCAGACAGGACTTCTTCGTTTCGTCTCCGTTCTCTTCGGTTCTTCGTGTTGAACCCGTTTCCTTCGTCTCCTTTAGTTCGTCCAACCGTGGACTCCTCACCCTGAGCCTCAAGACTGCAGCTTGACCCCGTGCCACTCCAGCGTGCCTCCGATCGAGCGCTCGAGTTGAGCGATCGCCTGGTTGAAGTCCGCCCGGGCGCGCAGCTCGAGCGCCTGCGACGTGACGTACACCGTCTGCCGCTCGAGCACGAGGAACACGGTGCTGAGCCCGGACTCGAACCGCCGCCGCTCGCTCTCGTACTGCTCGAGCGCGTATCGCCGCTGGGACGTTGCCGCCTCGAGGCGCTGCTCCGAGGACCGGACGGCCTGCAGGGCATCGCGCACCTCGCTCTCGATCTGCTGCTCGAGCTGCTGACGCTGGCGATCGAGCTGGGTCGCGGCAATCTCCGAACGCGCGAGATTCGCACGGGCAGTGCGGTTGCGCAGCGGAAACTCCATCTGCAGCTGCACCAGGGCCGTCGGAAAGCGGCGGGCGAAGAGGTTGCTGAGCGACGTGCCCAGCCCCCCGACGAAGAAGGCGGGCACGCCGGCAGCGGTCGACGTCGGGGGCGGATCGATTGGGTCGAGGCTGGCGAGGACAGACAGCTCGTTCAGCCGCGCATAAAGCGCCGTGTTGGCGTTGTCGCTGCCGACGGGCGCCTGGATGGTGCTGTCCAGCGGATCCCCGGCAAGGCCGGACAGCGTGTAACCGCCGATGACGTTGACCTGCGGCTTCGTCTGATTCCTGAAGAACGTCTGATCGATCTCGTTTTGCGCGCGCGAAATGTCGAGCGACCTGAGCTCGGGACGGCGGCTGAGCGCCAGCTTCACCGCCTGATCGAGGGCGTGCGGCGGCGCCGCGCGTTCGGTGAGATTGGCCGGCACGAGCGGCTGATTCCAGGCCTGTGCCGATCGGCTCGACAGCATGAGCCGCTTCAGGCGGTTCTCCGCGGCCGTCAGCGCCTGCTGTCCAGAGGCGAGCGCCTGCTGAAATCTCGACACCTGGGTCAGCGCCTCCACGACGTCGATGGGTGCGAGCGTGCCCTGCGTCACCTGTCGCTGGTTGCTCTCGACCTGCGTGCGCGCCTGTCCGAGCGCTTCGTTCAGCACTTCGAGGTTGCGCGCGGCAAACGCCAGATCCCAGTAGGCCTCCTCGACGAGCGTCAACTGATCCATGACCACCTGGGACAGCTGCGCGTCGGTGAGGTCGACGGCACGGCGCGCCAGCAGGATGTTGCGGCGCTCGGTATCGATGCTCCGTCCGCGCACGAGCGGCTGCACGTAGG
This sequence comes from uncultured Acidobacteriota bacterium, assembly GCA_963776315.1. Classification (GTDB taxonomy): domain Bacteria; phylum Acidobacteriota; class Vicinamibacteria; order Vicinamibacterales; family 2-12-FULL-66-21; genus DATBJJ01. The sequence continues at coordinate 77,788 of CAVZMJ010000006.1, read as the reverse complement.
TAGCGGTCAACGCCGAGGGAAACTCCGGGTTGAGCCGAGCGAACTGGTTGCTGGTGTCGAGGCGCGACGCGCTGAAGTCCACCGCAAACCGGCCGCCCGCCCACGGCATTCGACCGGTCATGCCGGCGCCTCCATCGATCTCGGTTCGCTCGAGCCGGCCCTCGGTCGCGCCGCCAATCGCCGACGTGTTGGCGCTGACGTTCCGCTGGTATCCGAAGTTCGGGACGACCCGCGGGTCGTACACGCCCTCGAACGCGCGCACGTTCTCGCGCGCGATGTCGATGTCGAGCCGGGCGATCGACACGTCGTTGTTCTGCTCGAGCGTCATCCTGACGGCGTCAGCGAGCGTCAGGGACAACGGCGCCTCGGCGACGCCGATGCGGGGCGCCAGAGATGGCTGCGCGACCGGTGTCGGTTGAGTTTGCGTCTGTCCCAGCACCGGTGTGCCGATGGCCAGGACGGTAACGAGCGCGACGGGGAAGGCGGATATCAATCTGCAGGTCGATGTTCCGGGGGATGTCCAGGGGGATTTCCACGTCCAACTCATCGATCGACCCCCTGGCCGGGAGCGAGCCGCCGGCCGGTGACGCGGCCGATCGCGCGGCGGCCGGCTCCTGCCACGCGATCCCACCGACGGCCGATTCGCGCCCATGCGGGCGACTGCGCCGCGTCGTCGAACAGGGAGTAGAACACCGGCACGGCGAGGAGCGTCAGCACCAGGCAGAATGACTGACCACCGGCGACGAGGATGCCGATCGAGCGATTCGTTTCGGCGCCGGAGCCGGAGCCGAGGCAGAGCGGCATCATGCCAGCCACCAGAGCCAGCGTCGTCATGAGAATCGGGCGCAGGCGGTCCCTGTTCGCCTGGATGATCGCGTCGTGGCGGGCAAGTCCCTTGGCGCGTAGGCCGATCGTGTGATCGATCTGCAGGATGGCGTTCTTCTTCACGATGCCGAAGAGCAGCAGGACGCCCAGCGCGGAATAGATGTTGAGCTGTTGGCCGAAGGCGAGTGAGCTGGCCAGCCCGAAGGGTACGGCCAGCGGGAGCGTCAACAGGATCGTGACCGGATGGATGAACGATTCGAACTGCGCGGCGAGAACCATATACATGAAGACGAACGACAACGCGAAGGCAATGGCGAAGTAGTAGGCGGCCCGGCCGAGCTCGCGCGACTGACCGCTCGTCACCAGGTTGTATCCCGGCTCCATGTCGAGCGACGCGAAGGCCGCTTCGAGCGCTCGTTGTCCTTCGGCCTGCGAGATGCCCGGCGCCGGGTTGGCCGAGATGGTGATTTGCCGCTGCCGATTCAGTCGATCGATCTGTGCCGGTCCCGAGCCCTCGTTGAACGACACCAGGTTTCGCAGCTGCACCAGCTCGCCCGACGCGGTTCGCACCGTAGCCGACGCAATCGATTCCGGCGTCCGGCGGAACGAGTCCTGAGCCTTGAGGACGACCTCATACTGATCGCTCGCGGCGTTGAACGTGGTGACCTCCTGCCCGGCGATGAGGGCGTTGACCGTCTGGGACACGTCCTGGATGCGCACGCCCAGGTCGGCGGCGCGCCGGCGGTCGATGTCGAGGCGCAGCTCGGGCAGCCCCGGCTGGAAGGTCCGGTCCACGTCCACGAGGAGCGGGCTCTTGTCCATCGTCGCGGCGCCCTGCGCCGTGTATCGAATCCAGCTTCGCCAGGTCCGGTCCGACCAGCGCGTACTGAATCTGTGCGCCCCGCCCTCCCACGAATGTGAGGCCGCCCGTTCCCTGCACCGAGATCACCGCGGCCTTGCGGTACGGCTGCACCAGCTGCCGCGCCTGAAGCATCAGCTGCTGCTGAGAGACCGAACGCTCCTCGATCGGTTTCAGCCGAACGAACACGTTGCCCGAGTTGTTGGCACCCTGGCCGCCGCCGGTGAGGCCCGCGTTCCCCTGCACGGCCAGCACGCCCGGCAGGTGCTGGAGCACGTCGCGCGCCACACGGTCGACGAGCGACTGCGTGGCGGCGATGCTCGAACCGACTGGGAGGCGCATCGAGATTTGAAACCGCGACTCGTCTTCGACCGGCGTGAAGTTGATCCCCGAGGCGCGGTAGAGCGGAACGATCGACAGCACGACGAGGACCGAGGTCGCGACGATGAGCCACCGATGCGCCATCGACCACTCCAGGAGGGCGGTGTAGATCCGATCGATGTGCCGATAGAAGCCGCGGCGCGACGCGTCATCGCCGGCGTGGCCACCAGTCCCGTCGTCATCGGCGTGCGGCTTGATCCACCGCGCGGCGAGTGTCGGCGTGAGCGTGAACGACACGAGCAAGCTGATGGCGATCGCGGCCGCAGACGTCAGTCCGAACGACGACATGAACCGTCCGACGATCCCGCCGAGGAAACCCACAGGGATGAAGACGGCCAGCAGTGCCAGCGTCGTCGCCATGACCGCCAGCCCGATCTCGCGGGTGGCTTCGATCGCCGCCTGGAACGGCGACATGCCCTTCTCCTCGACGAACCGGTAGATGTTCTCGAGCACGACGATCGCATCGTCGATGACGATGCCCACCATGAGCGTGAGGGCGAGCATGGTCATCTGGTTGAGCGTGAAGCCGAGCACAGCGATGATCGCGAACGCTCCGATGATGGACGTCGGGATGGCGACCGCGGCGATGAGCGTGGTGCGGAAGTTGCGCAGGAAGATGAAGACGATGATTGCGGCGAGAATGCCGCCGAGGACGAGATGTTCCTCGATAGCGGCAAGCGAGGCCTTGATGAACTCCGAGTCGTCGCGAACGACGCGAACCTCGACGTTGGGCGGCAGCGTCGCCTGGATCTCGGCCATCCGGGCTTTGATGGCGTCGGCCAGCGCGACAGTGTTGACGCCGCTCTGTTTGCGGACCGCGACGGTGAGGGCCGGCCGGCCATCAAGAGTCGAGACCGACGTCGGATCCTCGCCGGTGTCGGCGACCCGACCGATGTCGCGGATACGAATCGGCGAGTTGCCGCGCGTGGCGACGACGAGATCGTTGAAGGCGTCGGGGTTGCGCAGGCGTCCCAGCGTGCGCACGGAGAGCTCGCGGTTGCCCTGCTCGAGACGGCCGCCAGGCAGCTCGAGGTTCTGCGACCGCAGGGCCGCGGCCACGTCGGTCGTCGAGAGGCCGTAAGCGTTGAGCCGATCGGGGTCGATCTGGATCTGGATTTCGCGGCGCCGCGCGCCGAAGAACAGCACTTCGCCGACGCCGTTCACCGACTCGAGGCGTTTCTGGACGTTCTGCTCGAGGAACGTCGTGAGCTCGACCGCCGGCATCGGCGCCGACACCGAGAACATGATGATCGGAAAGGCGTCCGGATCCTGCTTCTGGACGACCGGCGGGTCCGCGGTCTCAGGGAGGTCGCGGATGACCGGATCGACCTTGGCGCGCACCTCCTGCGCGGCGATGTCGGCGTTCTTCGAGAGGTCGAACGAGATGGTGACGCGCGAGCGTCCCTCGGTGGAGGTCGAGCGCAGCTCGTCGATGCCGGCGACCGTGTTGACCGCGGCCTCGATGCGGTCGGTGATCTCGGTCTCGATGTTCTCTGGCGTCGCGCCGGGGTTCGTCGTCGTGACGGAGACGACCGGCGTCTCGACGCGCGGGTAGCGATCGACCCCCAGAGTGAAGAACGACACTCCGCCGACGACGGTGATGGCGAGGATCAGCATCGAGGCAAAGACGGGGCGATGGACGCAGATTTCAGCGAGCTTCTGCATGGTGGCTGGGCCTGCTACTCTGTCACGGTCACGAATTCATCACGAAGAGCCCGACCACCTCCGCCAAGGCTACGGCGGTCCGCCGAAACTTTACGCGAAGGCGGAAGTTCGCGAAGCGCGCGAAGGAAGTTGACGCAATTCTTCTTCGTGGTGATCGCGGTCTTTGCAACCTTCGTGGTTAGCCCGTGAGCCGTCGTGGCACTAATTGTCCGACGCGCCCGTCGAAATCTTGACCTCCGCCCCCTCGTAGAGCTGCGCGAGGTTCGATGTCGCGACGCGGTCGGCTTCCTGGAGGCCCGAGAGAATCCGGATCTCGTCTCCCACGTCGCGCGCGGCGAGCTGCACGACACGCAGCCGCGCCCGGTTCTCCTTGTCGATGACGAACACGCGGTGGGAGTTCGTGTTCGCGTCGTCGATCACCGCGCGCGCCGGGACGAGCATCGTCTTCATCGTGCGGCCCTGATCGACGGTCGCGACGGCGAACATGCCGGGCTTGAGGAGGGCCTCCGGATTGGGGACGCGCGCCTCGGCGCGGAAGGATCGGGATTCCGTCGAGATTGCGGGGTTCACGGCGCTGATGCGGCCGGTAAACGTCTGCCCGGGGAAGGCGTCGACCGTCGCTCGTACCGTTTGGCCGACCCGGACGAGCCCGGCCTGGACGCCGGGGATCGTCAGCTGCAGCCGAAGCGGGTCGATCTTGAGCAGCGTGACGACAGCGGTGGACGGCTGCACGTACTCGCCAAGCGACACGCGACGCTGGCTGATGAACCCGGCGAACGGCGCGACGACCGCCACGTCGGCGACGGCTTTTTCCGCGAGCGCGAGCTGGGCGTGTGCCTGCGCGACCGTCGCGCGGGCCGTGTTCACGTTCTGCACGGACGTTTCAGCGCCCGTGCGTGCCTGATCCGCCACCGTGATCGAGACGTCGCCCGTACCGAGAAGTGACGCATAGCGTTGCGCCGTCGTTTGCGCCAGCGCGTTTTGCGACTCGGCCAGTTTGAGGTTGGCTTCCGCCCGGCTGACGGCCGCGCGCGCCTCGTCGAGCCGAAGTCCGGCGTCGGTGCCCAGCAGACGGACGAGCACCGCGCCTTCCCTGACGAACTGTCCGACGTCGACCGGCGTCGCCACCACACGGCCGGAGGAGTCCGGCGCCACGTCCGAGGATTCGTCGGGCTCGAAGCTGCCGGTGGCTTCGAGCGTGACGGCCTGTTCCTCTGATTTGACAGTCGCGACCGTGACGGCAACCGCGGCAGGCGCCTGCGCCGGTGCTTCGGTCGAGGGGCCGCGGCTGCACGCCGTCGAGGCCAGCGCGAGCATGGCGATCAGGACCGGCAGAAGGCCGGGCCGGATCGGGAGCTCTCGAGCTGGTCGTGGGGCGGGCCAACGATGCATGAGTCCAAGGACGTCCGTAAGCAGTGAATTGCTTACTAAGGCTATCCTAGAACGCGATCTTCGTGCGTGTCCGGCCGCGCCGGCAGGAGATCGGCGAAGACGAAGCCATCCCGCTCGACGACTACACCAGGGACCGCCGGGACCGGTCTCGCAAACATGGGCCCGGCCGTGACGCAGGTGTGGAACTCGCCGCGTTCGCCGCAGGGATCGGCGGCCGGCGGCAGGTCCGCCAGCAGCGACGAATCGAACGCCCGGCCGGCAAGCGCGGCCGGTATCGCGCGCGGATCGACGCACGTCAGGCGCGCTTCGAGGCCGCCGGCGATCATCTCGCGCGCGAGCGCCGGCGTGGGCCGGTTCCACAACGGGAACAGCGGTGAGAGGCCGGTCGCGGCCAGGCGCTCTTCGCGGTAGCGTCTGACATCCTCGAGAAAGAGATCGCCAAACGCGACGTGGGTGAACCCGTCGGCGACGGCGGCACGGCACGCCGCGGCCATCCGCTCCTCGTACACCTCGTTCGGGCACGGAGACGGGATCGGGACGATGATGAGCGGCAGGTTGGCCGCCTCGGCCTGCAGGCGCAGCAGCTCGGTCCGCACGCCGTGCATCGCGACGCGGTCGGCGGCCCCGTTGATCGTCGTCAGCAGCGCTGCCGGCGAACCGATCCGTTCGTTCCGCAGCACATGAAGCATCCAGGCGCTGTCTTTGCCGCTGCTCCAGGACACGAGGATCTTCATCGAGCGAACGCCTCAGGGTGGAGTGTCCGTGCGATGAGCTCCGTCCCTTCCGCGACACGCGGGCCGGGCACCACAGTGCGCGGATCGGTGATGATCGCGAGTCGGCCGGTGCGGACCGCCGGCACGGACGGGAGGCTCTGCCACACGGCGATCTCCTTCCGCTGCTGCTCCGGCGACATGTCTCCCGCGCGCAGCTCGAGGATCACCTCCGGCCGGCGCGCCAGGATGAGCTCGGATGTCGCCTGCACGGACTGCTGCTTCACGTCGCCAAAGACGTTGTCGCCGCCGGCGGCGTCGAGCATGTCGTGGAGAAAGCCGAGTCCGCCGCTGGCGTAGATGCCTCGAAGCGTCAGCGCGTCGCGGCCGAAGACGAGCAGCGTCCGCGGCCTGGGCCGTCCGGCGACACGCCTGCGGATGCCGGCGAACGCCGCATCGATGCGACGGACCAGGGCGATGGCGTCCTCGTCGCGTCCAATGCGCGAGCCAATCTGGCTGATAGTCGTCGTCACATCGGAAAGGCTGGCGTGTTTGTACACAAACATCGGGATCGACGCCCGCTCGAGCTGACGGCGGAGATCGACCTGGCTCTCGTACACGATGACGAGATCGGGCCGGAGCGAGAGGATGCGCTCGAGATCCGGATCGATCAGCGCGCCAACGCGTGGGAGTTTGAGCACCTCGGGTGGATAGTCGTCGAAGCTGCTGACGGCGATCACCCGCGGCCCGGCGCCGAGCGAGAAGAGCATTTCGCTGACCGCCGGAATGAGCGAGATGATGCGGGTCGGCGTGGGTTGGTTGGCGGCGCGTGCTGTCTCACGTGCGGATGGTCTGGTCACGATGCCCGCGAAGATCGCGAAGATCACGAAGAAACACAAACCGATGACTCGCTGCGTGGTGATCTTCGCGAGCTTCGCGGACATCGTGTTGAATGTCGTGATCATGAATAGTTACGTCCAGTTGAACGTTGATCGATGTGTTTCACAGGTGACACGTGCCAGGGCGTCAGCACGATGACGCACGGTGACACGATGGCCACGATGAGTGTTTCAGAAATGTGTGTTTCATCGTGTCCATCGTGATCGTCGTGCGAGATGTCGTGGTCACGACTGCAGCGTGATCGCGCGTGTCACTGTGTGGAGCAGCGTCACAGAACTACGTCTTCCGCACGAGCAGCCACAGAAAGAACGGCCCTCCGATGAGCGCCGTGATCACGCCCACCGGGATCTCGACGGGCGCGATGAGCGTCCGCGCGAGGACGTCGCATCCGACGAGGAACGCCGCACCGAAGAGGGCCGATGCTGGAAGCACCACACGGTGATCGGAGCCGACGATCAGCCGCACGAGGTGGGGCACGATGATGCCGATGAAGCCGACCGGCCCGCCGATGGACACCGCCGCGCCCGTGGCGAGCGAGGCGCTGAAGAACGCCCGCCGTTGGGCGCTCGTGACGGCGAGGCCCCGCGTTTCGGCGCTGTCGGTGCCGAGGCTGAGGAGGTTGAGCGGGCGCGCGAGCCAGGCAAAGACTCCGAAGGCCACGAGCAGCAGCGGGAGTGACGTCACGATCGGCTGGTAGCTGCTCACGTCGAGGTCGCCCATGAGCCATCGCAGGGTACGGTAGGCGTCCGCGTAGTCGGCAAAATACTGGACGCAGAGGATCAGCGCCGAGAAGAACGCGTTCAGCGTCACGCCAGCGAGCAGCAGCACGTCGGTTGAGAGTCCGCGCCGATGCGCCCGAGCCAGGGCGTAGACGATGGTGACCGCGCACGCGGCGCCGGCGAAACCCGCTGCTGGAACCGCCGAGATGCCGGCGACGCCGAGCGTCCAGTCGAACGTGATCGCGAGCATCGCGCCGAGCGCCGCGCCAGATGAGACCCCGAGCGTAAACGGCGTGGCCAGGGGGTTGCGCAGCAGCCCCTGAAAGACCACGCCCGCGGTTGCGAGCGCAGTGCCGACGAGCGCGCCCGCGAGCGTGCGTGGGAGCCGGGCGATGAAGAAGATCTGCGCGTCGACGTTGTCGGCGAACGGTATCGACCAGTCGAACGCGCGCCGCAGGCTGATCGACGTCGATCCGACGAGCGGTGCCAGTATCACCGCGGCAAGCGCGAGAAGCCCGAAACCGGCAGTCGCCGCCGCGATTCGCCGGCGAATCGTCACACGCGAGTCTCGGGCGGCACGCGCCTGAGCGGCACGACGACGAGGTGGCCGGCGCCGGCGTTCGACTGGACCTCGGCCTCGACGCCGTAGAGGGCGCGGATGTTCGCCGCCGTCAGCACCTCCGTCGTCGGACCGGCCGCGAGCACCAGCCCGTCCTTGAGGAGCACGAGCGTCCGGCACAGACCCGCGGCGAAGTTGAGATCGTGGGTCGAGACGACGATGGCGATGGACGTGCGACGCTGCAGGTCACGCAGGAGCGCCGCAACCTCGAGCTGGTAGGCCAGATCGAGCGCCGCCGTCGGCTCGTCAAGCAGCAGGATTCCGGGGTCAGATCTCGATTTTCCGACATCCGACCGTGGTCCTTTCAGAAAATCGAGATCTGACCCCGCTGAAATCTGCGCCAGCGCGGCGGCGATGATGACGCGCTGGCGTTCGCCGCCGCTGAGCGTCGCGAACAACCGGTCTTCGAACCCGGCAGTGCCGGTGGCCGCCAGCGCGTCGCGCGCGATGGCGATGTCCCGGGGGCCCTCGACTTCGAAGGTGGCCAGGTGCGGATATCGTCCCATGAGGGCGACCTCCAGCGCGGTGAAGTCGAACGCCAGGTGCGTGTCCTGCGGCACGACCGCCATCCGCCGCGCCATCGCCGTGCGCGACACGCGTGAGAGGTCGACCCCATCGAGCGACACCTGGCCGCTCGACGGCTGACGCGTGCCGGCCAGCACGCGAAGCAACGTCGTCTTTCCCGAGCCGTTCGGTCCGAGGATGCCGACGAAGCCGTCGGCCGGCACGTCCAGCGAGACGCCGCGAAGGACTGGCGGCGCCAGCGCCTGGTACGAGAAGGTAACGTCAGCGGCTCGTAGCAATCCTCAGCCCCACCATCCCGCTCCGTCCGAGCGCCGGATATCCCAGCGCCTCTTCGTAGTCGCGATCGAAGAGGTTCGTGACGCGCGCGAAGAGCTGCAGGCGACTCCAGAACGTCCACGACGCGCCCGCGTTCCAGACACTGTACCCCGGTCCATCGTAGATGCCGCCGAAGGTGCCGAAGCTCGGGTCGACGTCACGCACCGTGCTGCGAGCGCCACCCTGGAGGAACGCCGAGAGCGGACCAGCAGCCAGCAGCATGTCAGCCGAAAACATGTGATCGGGCCGTCGGAGGAGGCGGTCGCCGACGGTGAACGGGGGCGGTGCCGATCCGCCCTGGTCGACGGCGAGGATTTCGGTCGCCAGGCGTGTATAGCCGAGGCGGACCTGGAGACTTCCGCCTGGACCGCCGAGTGGGGCGCGTGCGGTTCCTGCGATCTCGAACCCGCGCGCGCGGGCGTTCGAGATATTGTCGGTTCGGTACTGGCTCGAGCCGCTGAAGGACCCCGTGGCGACAATCAGGTCGTCGTAGTTGTTGACGAACACGGCCGCCTCGATCAGCCCGTGTCCGTCGAGGAGCGCCTGCTCGACGCCCACATCGAAGCTCTTGCTGCGCTCCGGCTCGAGCGAGGGATTGTCGGTGAACGCGAGCTCGAACGCGTCGGGCGGCCGGATGCCCGTGCCGGCCGAGGCGCGCACCTTGGTGTAGTTGCCGTCGGTTGCACCGAGAAACCACGCCGCCGAGATCTTCGGGTTGGCCGACACGACGGTGTCGCTGTCGAACGGCGGACGAGGGGAGAACGCGTCCGCATCCCCGGCGAGCGCTTCGCGGGTGATGCGGTCGACACGGATGCCCGCAGCGACCAACAGGCGGCCCGATCGGTTCCACCGCGCTTCGCCAAAGAAGCCGGCGATGCCCCGCTTGACCGGCACGAGCACGTTGCCCGTCGCGGTGATGAGTGTTCCTCCCGCCTGTTCGCCGAGCAGTTCGACTCCGGCTGAAGTCTCCAGGTCGCGGGCGAGCGTCGCGTCGGCTTGCACGCGCGCGGTCGTGCGCCGTGAATACGACTCGGAATCGCCGAACTGGCTCGCGAACTCGCTGTCGAGGCGCGAGTGGGTCGCTTCGGCGCTGATGCGCGCGCGTCCCGCGGGCACATGGCCTCCGACCGACATCAGCCAGCGGTCGTTGACGCCGCGCGCGACGGTGTCGATCCCGCCATACGTGCCTCCGGGATCCGCTCCGAACGGACCCGGCGATCCGCGCTCGTCGGTCGAATAGCGGACGCTGCCCTGAACCGCTGCGCCGGCCGTGTTCCGCCAGCCGCCGGCCGCCGCGCCCGAGCTCCGCTCGTAGTCGTCGTTCTCGACAATCGCTCCGCTCGCCGTCCGCGTCCCGTTGAAATTGTCCGTAGTGAGACGCTCGGTGGATGCGCCCCAGTGCCACGGCCCGGCCGCGCCAGACGTCGCGGCTGTTGCGCGAAACGTGTCGAACCCGCCGCCCTCGAGCGACGCCGACGCCTCGGGGGCTCCGCCCTGCCGCGTCACGATGCGGATGACCGACCCGATCGCATTCGATCCGTAGAGCGCGCTCTGCGGCCCACGGACGACTTCGATCCGCTCGATATTGTCGACCGGCAGGTGCGCGAAATCGTAGCCGCCGCCGAACGCGTTGGCCTGCACGCCATCGACAATCACGAGCGAGTAGTCCGACTCGCCGCCGCGCGGAAACACGCTCGTGACGGCCCCGCGTCCACCGTTGGCGACGACCGACAGCCCCGGCACCGCGCGCAGCGCGTCGGCCACGCTCTCCACCTGGTGCTTGTCGAGGTCGTCACGGGTGATCACGGTCACGCTCGACGACGCCGCCGACAGCGGAATCTCGACCTGCGCGGCCGAGACGACGACCGACTCTGACACGGCGCTGATCTCGAGCGCGATGGCGCCGAGATCGCGCGCCGCGCTGGCGCCGGCGACCGCCGTCGGCTTGCCGCGGAAGCCGTCGAGCGCGATGCGGACCTCGAAGGTGCCGCTGTCGGGCGCGTTGAGCGCGAAGTGGCCCGACGACACGGTCACCGTGCGCGCGACGACCGACGTGCCGTCGGTGAGCAGCACGACCGCGCCGGGAATGCCGCGGCCATCAGGATCGACGACATGTCCGGTCACCGGTCCGGCGAAGCTGGGCTGGACGCTGAGAGCCAGGCTGAAGAGCAGAACAGGGGAGAGCAGGCGAACGAACGGACTATGCACGGGGCTCCTTGTCGGCGTGTCTCGCGCCGAGAGAAAGGACGGCCCGGCGCCAGATATCCTGGCTGGCGGATCAACGTGCTGTTTCCGCGCCTTCCCATGCTCCGACGTAGCACAGTGGCGGCGGGGTCAGACCGGGGTCAGACCGGGGTCAGACCATGGTTTGACCCCGGTCTGACCCCCGTCTGACCCCCGGTCTGACCCCGCAGGGAAACGACACTCCCCGCTTACAGTGGCGGCACCGCGTGGGATTTGCACCCACTTCCCGTGGTCGCCGGGCGGAGCCGCGCAGTTTCGGGGCGCGACTCCATCGTCTGTTGTGGCCGACAGTATAACACCTGTAAAATTAAGCTTTTGCGGCCGGTCTTCGGCCTTGCCGCAAATGCTCTGGAGACTATGAGTAAGAGCTCGACCATCAGCGCGCGGCAGACGCCGGCCGGTGACGTGACCGTCGCGACCGGCGGCCTCGTCATTCACGCCCAGACCTTGAGTATTCAGACCGCCGAGCGAGTGGAGCTCGTCGATCTGACCGAGCGGATCGCGGGCGTGGTCCACACTTCCGGAGTGAGGGAAGGTCTCGTCAGCCTCTGGTCGCTCCACACGACCTGTGCCGTCTTCATCAACGAGAACCAATCGGCGCTCCACGCCGATATCAAGCAGTTCCTCGAGCTGACAGTCTCGAGAACCGGCAAATGGAAGCACAACGATCCCGAGCACTCCGACTGCGACCGCAACAACGCCGACGCCCACCTGCGCGCGATGCTCCTCGGTCACGGTCTGACGTTGCAGGTGACCGGTGGCGAGCTGGTGCTCGGCCAGTGGCAGCGCGTCCTGGCCGCCGAGCTCGATGGGCCGCGCATCCGCTCGGTTCGTGTTCAGGTCCAGGGCGTGGCCTAGTCCGATGCGCGCGCGCCTCGCTTCGCTCGGCCTCACCGACATATCCGCCAAGCTCGAGGCCGGCGTCCGACTCACGTTCGATGATGGGCTGACGCTCTTCGACTGCCCCGACACGCTGGCGCTCGGATGGCTCGCGAACCGCGAGCGGGAGAAACGACACGGCGCGCGGACCTACTACAACTTCAACATCCGCCTCGAAGCGACCAACGTCTGCGTCGCCAGCTGCCTCTTCTGCGCGTTCGCGCGCTTGAAGCCCGGCGACGACGGGTCGTACACGATGTCGCTCGAGGAGGCGTGGGACAAGCTGCGCCAGCGTGCCCATCAGCCCCTCACCGAAGTCCACGTCGTCAACGGCCTTCACCCGGATCTGCCGTTCGACTACTACCTCGAGCTGCTGCGCGGCTTCAAGCGGATCCGGCCCGGGATCCACCTGAAATGCTTCACGGCGGTCGAGATCGCGTTCTTCTCGGATCTCTACGGCACGACCGACGAGCAGGTGCTCGTCTCGCTCAAGGAAGCCGGACTCGATTCGCTGCCCGGCGGCGGCGCCGAGGTGTTCGCCGAGCGCGTGCGCCAGAAGATCTGTCACGACAAGTGCGGGGCGGATCGCTACCTCGAGATCCACCGCATCGCCCATGGACTCGGGCTGCGCTCGAACATCACGATGCTCTACGGCCACATCGAGACGATCGCCGAGCGCGTCGATCACATGCTGCGCACGCGCGCGCTGCAGGACCAGACAGGCGGGCTCCAAGCGTTCATCCCGCTCGCGTTTCACCCCGACAACAACCAGATGCGCAAGCTCCCGGCGCCGACCGCCGCCGATACGCTGCGCGTGCACGCCGTCTCGCGGCTGATGCTGGACAATATCCCGCACGTCAAGGCGTTCTGGATTGCGACCGGCGTCGAAGTGGCGCAGATGGCGCTCTGGTATGGCGTGGACGATCTCGACGGCACCGTGCAGGAGGAAAAAATCTACCACATGGCCGGCGCGCGCACGCCGGAGTCCATGACCACCTCTGCCATCCGCCGGCTCATCCGCAAGGCAGGCCGGGAACCGGTCGAGCGAGACACTTTCTACAACGTCGTCACTGGGCCCGATGCGCCGGATGATGCGCGCGTCGGAGCGTTACAATAGAGACGGCTCTAGGCTCTGGGCTTTAGGCTCTAGGCAAGAACTTGGAGCGTGCGGTCGAACGCTCTTGCTGAAAGCCAAAGCCTAAAGCCTGAAGCCCTGAGCCGACCGAAAATGGACATCAAGCTCCTCAACCAAGTCGAGAAGCAAAGCATCGGCGAGCGCCAGCCGCTCCCCGAGAACTACCTGCGTCTCTCGGATGACGAGATGGACGCCCGCATTGCGGCGGCCAAGCGCACGCTCGGCGAGCGCCTGGTGATCCTCGGGCATCACTATCAGCGCGACGAGGTCATCAAGTTTGCCGACTTCACCGGCGACTCGTTGAAGCTCGCGCGCGCCGCCGCGAGCAAGGGCAAGGCCGAGTTCATCGTGTTCTGCGGCGTGCACTTCATGGCGGAGAGCGCCGATGTCCTGTGCGCGCCGCACCAGAAGGTCATCCTGCCGGATCTCGCAGCGGGTTGCTCGATGGCCGACATGGCTGCCGGCGATCAGCTCGACATGTGCTGGCGCGAGCTGAAGGAAATGGGCGTTGACGCTGATGCCGAGGGCGGCGCCGGCGTCATCCCGGTCACCTACATCAACTCGTCAGCCGACATCAAAGCCTTCTGCGGCGAGCACGGCGGCATCGTCTGCACCTCGACCAATGCCGCGGCGGTCATGGCCTGGGCGTGGCAGCGCGGCGAGAAGCTCGTCATGCTGCCGGACCAGCACCTTGGTCGCAACACGGCGTTCAAGATGGGCGTCCCGCTCGACCGGATGGTCGTGTGGGATCCGAACGAAGTGTGGGGCGGGCTCGCGGTCGAGCAGGTGAGGGCGGCGAAGCTGATCCTCTGGATGGGGCATTGCTCCGTCCACACGCGCTTCACGGTTCAGCAGATCGACGCGTTCCGGAAGAAGCACCCGGGCGGCAAGGTCATCGCGCACCCGGAATGCACCTTCGACGTCGTCCAGGCAGCGGACGTCAGCGGCTCGACCGAGAACATCATCAACACTGTCAAGAGCAGCCCGTCAGGATCGATCTGGGCCGTGGCAACAGAGATCCACCTCGTCAACCGCCTCAAGAACGACGTCGAGCCCGACAAGACCGTCGTCACGCTGGATCCGTTCGGATGCCTCTGCTCGACGATGTTCCGTGTCTCGCCGAACCATCTGCTGTGGGTGCTCGAAGGGCTCGTCGAGGGCAAGGTCCACAATCAGATCACCGTCTCGGAACCACAGAAGAGTTTCGCCCGCCTGGCGCTCGACAGGATGCTCACGGTTTAGACGGCTTCCAGCTCCCCGCTTCCAGCTCCCGGCTTCCAGCTTCCGGCTGATTCTCAGTCGCGTGGATGCGATATGCTGGCAAGCTGACGATGTTGCTATTTGGCACTCCTGCCGGGCTTCGTGCTGGAAGCCGGAAGCTGGAAGCCGGAAGCTGGAAGCTGGAAGCTGACTAAGGAGCAGAGCATGGCCCACGAAGTTCCCCCCTCCCTTATGCCTATAACGCCCTGGAGCCGCACATCGACGAGCAGACGATGCGAATCCATCACGACAAGCATCACGCGGCGTATGTGAACAACCTGAACGCGGCGCTCGAGAAGGCGCCGGAGCTTCAGCAGAAGAGCGTCGATGATCTGGTGCGCGGCATCAACACCGTGCCCGAAGAGATTCGCACCGCTGTGCGCAACAACGGCGGCGGCCACGTCAACCACACGATGTTCTGGGAGCTCATGGGTCCCGGCAAAGGGGGTGCGCCGACGGGCAGGGTTGGCGAAGCGATTGCTTCGTCGTTCGGCAGCTTCGACACGTTCAAGGAGCAGTTCGGCAAGGCCGGCGTCGGCCGGTTCGGCAGCGGCTGGGTGTGGCTCATCGACGCCGGCGGCAAGCTCGCAATCGAGAGCAGCGCGAACCAGGACAGCCCGCTCATGGAAGGCAAGAAGGCGATCCTCGGCCTCGACGTGTGGGAACACGCCTACTACCTCAAGTATCAGAATCGCCGTCCCGACTACATCGGCGCGTGGTGGAACGTCGTGAACTGGGACGAGGTGAACAAGCGGTTCAAGTAGAGCGGAAACGCAGGCTCAAGGCTCAAGGCTCAAGCAAAACCTTTGAGTAAGCAATCAAAGCTCTTGCCTGAGCCCTGAGCCCTGAGCCCTGAGCCCTGAGCCTCGTTTCTACCCCATCTCCCGCAGTATCTCTTCATGCCCCGGGAACTCGTCCTGGTTCGTGGAGACGAACGAGTAGCGGATCGCGCCCGTTGGATCGATCAAAAAGAGTGACGGCCTCGCGATGTTCCAGGCGTCGAGGCCGATGCGCTGCCACACGCCGTACGCTTTCGATACTTCACGCGACTCGTCGATCAGGATGTTGAACGGCAGGCCCTTGTCTTCGACGTAGCGCCGGACGGCTGTAGAGCTCTGGGCGACGACGGCGACGACCTGCCAGCCGCGCGCCGTGTAGACCGCGGAGTTCATCGCGAGCTCGGCGAATCTCGTGCGGCAGTTCGGACACCACGTGCCGCGGTGGAACGCGAGGAGGACCGGGCCCTTCTTCAGATAGTCCTCGAGCGACCTCGGATCGCCCTTCTGCGTCGGGAGCCGGAACGGCGGAGCCGTGGTCAGCGTCGACCGCGTAGACATGGTTCAGAACAGCTTGACGTCGACCATCTCGCCGGCCTCGACGATGTCGGTCTGCGCGGGGATCTCGATGTAGCCGTCGGCTTGGGCCATGCTGGTGATGTCGCCCGATGCCTTGAAGGCCGGCACGGCGCCGCCGTCCTCGATCCGCACCGTGTAGAACTGGTGGCGGCCGGTCGTAGAGACGACGCGGCGTGAGAGGGGCAGGCGCACGACGTGCGGCTGGTACTCGGGCAGGCGAGCGATGCGGCGCAGCATCGGGACGAGCAGCATGTACGCGTTCGATAGGCACGACGTCGCGTAGCCGGGCATGCCGAAGACCGGTCGTCCTGCGGCGTGCCCGAAGGCCGTCGGTTTTCCCGGTTTGACCGCGATGCCGTGGAAGATCACCTCGCCCACCGCGCCGATCGCGTCGATGATGAGATCGCGCTCACCGACCGAGCTTCCGCCCGAGAAGACGACGAGGTCGTCGCCGCCGGTGGCGGAGATTGCCGCCGTAAGCGCCTGCAGGCTGTCGGCGACCGTCGGATAGACGATGGGAACTCCGCCGTGCGCGCCGATGATCGACGCGAGCGTGAACTGGTTGATGTCGTAGAGCTGCCCCGGCGCGAGCGGCTGGCCGGGCGCGACGATTTCGTTCCCGGTTGAGAGGATCGCCACGCGGGGCCGCGCGAAGACGTCGACACTGGTCTGCCCGATCGCCGCGAGTGCGCCGATCCGGCTCGGGGTCAGGACGTCGCCTGGCGAGAAGAGCGACTGGCCCGCCGAGATATCCGCGCCGCGCCGCCCGACGTGCTGTCGAGGGTAAACGGGCGTCTGGACGCGGACCTCGCCCGCGCTGCCTTTCTCGGTCTCTTCGACCATCACCACGGCGTCGGCCCCGTCCGGCAATGGCGCGCCGGTCGCGATCTCGATGCACGTGCCGCGCGTGACGCGTTCCCGGGCGACTTGGCCAGTGAACACGGTTGCGATGCAGTCGAGCGTTTTCGGGTCGAACGAGCTGGCGCCGAACGTATCGGCGGCGATCACGGCATAGCCGTCCATGGCTGCGCGATCGAACGGCGGTACGTCGACGGCCGACAGGACGGCGTGCGCGATGACGCGGCCGTGCGCCTCGAGGATGGGGATGCGTTCGGAGCGCTCGATCGGGACGGCGGCGTCGAAGAGCAGCGCGCGCGCCTCGTCGAGCGGAATCGTTTCGCGGATGGGGCGGACGGTCGTCATAACGTAGTCATACCGTAGTGTCCGGCTTTAGCCGGACCCGCAGTGTCGCGCAGCCGGACCTTCCTATCTTCTCAATTCTCTGACGACGTGCCCAATCTCAGGCAGGATGAGCTTCGTCATTGCCAGCCGCACCGCATGTTCCGATCCTGGCAACGAGAAGACCGCCGTCGATCCGATCGATCCGGCAGTCGCGCGGCTGAGCATGGCGGCGGCGCCTATTTCAGCGTAGCTCAGCATCCTGAAGAGCTCACCGAACCCGTCGAGCCGCTTGTCGAGGAGTGCACTTATGGCCTCGTACGTGCTGTCGCGCGCCGTGATGCCGGTGCCGCCGGTCGTGATGATGACGTCCGCCGTGTTCAGGGCGGATTGCACCGCATCTCGGACCGCCGCCGAGTCGTCGCGCACGATGCGGCGACCGACGATCTGGTGTCCGGCGCCCGTCAGCAACTCCACGATCGCGCCGCCGCTGGAATCGTTGGCCTCGGTCCTGGTGTCGCTGATCGTCAGCACGAAGCACCGCACCGATGCCGGGGCGTTCTTCCGGTGCGCGGGGGCGCTCACAGCGTCCAGTATAGCGACACAGCTGGGCTCAGGGCTCAAGGCTCAAGGCTCAAGGCTCAAGGCTCAGGCAAGAGCTTGGACCAAGATCTCGAACGCTCTTGCTTGAGCCCTGAGCCCTGAGTCCTGAGCCCTGAGCCGTGCCTTGACTCCCGTCCGATCGGCTATAATCGGAGTTTCGCGCTGGTGGCCGGCCTCGCACCCTAGGGGCAGCGGTCACCGCCCCTCGCGCCCTTAGCTCAGTTGGATAGAGCGTCTGGCTACGAACCAGGAGGTCGCACGTTCGAGTCGTGCAGGGCGCACCAACCTTCGCTCAGGATCCATGCGAAGGTTGCCCGCCGTAGCCTTCGGCGGAGGCGGGCTGTTCGCCCCTGGCCTGAGCTACGGCTGGCAAGCCAACCTTCGCTCAGGATTCAGGCGAAGGTTGACGCGCCAAAGCTCGCGCCGACGTTCACGCGAGCGTCGGAGCCTGCCGCGCCGTAGCTCGCCCATGAT
The DNA here is from genome assembly GCA_963776315.1 of uncultured Acidobacteriota bacterium. Classification (GTDB taxonomy): domain Bacteria; phylum Acidobacteriota; class Vicinamibacteria; order Vicinamibacterales; family 2-12-FULL-66-21; genus DATBJJ01. The sequence continues at coordinate 59,749 of CAVZMJ010000006.1, read as the reverse complement.
CCGCGAGCGAAGGCGGGCTACCCCCCAATCCGGAAATTCTGCGTCGTCGTCTCGCCGTCCCGCAGCGTGACCTTGGCCGACGACCGCACGAGCTCGTCGAGCAGCGTGGGATCGTTCCACTCGCCGGTCTCCAGGTCCGCAAGCGCTGCGACGAAGTACTCGCCAGGCGGGAGACCTTTGACGCTGAATGCGCCATCGGTGGCCGGCCGGGTCATGCGGATGCGACGGGAGCCGGGCGTCCAGTACTTGCGGTCGGACGAGAAGGCGAGAATGTAATAGTCGGTCGCTGGACGGCCGCCGCGATCCTGGAAGACGCCGGTCAGGCTCGTCGGCTTGTCCGTGTAGGTGACCGTCCAGTCGACGGTTTCGTTCGGGTTCACGCGAAGCGGCGCCTCGAATGCCTCGCGGCCGTTCGCGGTGGACGCCTTGATCGTCCATTTGTCGCGCGCGGCTGGCGCGTTCCACGTCGTCACGAAGTAATAGGTGTCGGGCGTGACGCCCGCGAAGGTGAATCGTCCTTCCGCATCGACGCGGCCGCCGCCGCTCGACTGCACCTGACCGCCCGATCCGGGCGGCACGAGCCCGAACGACAGCGCCTGAAGCTCGGCGGCCGTCGGCTGCGAGCCCTCGAAGACGACGTGCCCGTTGACCGCGACTCCGGGTTGAAGCGTCAGCGGGACGTCGAGATCCTGGCCGCTCACCGTCACTTCGGCCGCGGCCCACTGCGTGGGCGTATTGGGCGCGGCGCCGCGACCGCGTCCGATGATCGCCTTGATTGTGTACGCCCCTGGCGCGACACCGGGAAACGCGTACGAGCCGTCGGGGCGCGGTTGAGCGGTCAGGCCGCGCAGGCCCGCCCCCGCCAGCATTTCAGTTTGCGGGCCGGCCGGCACGAGCTGTACCGAGAGGGACTGAGGAAGCGCACCGGACGGCGAGCTGATCGTTCCCGAGACGGTCGCCGTCGCCACGAGCTGAATCGTGACGTCCACGCCGGTGTGCTCCTCGCTCAACCCGAGGGCGATCGGCGCCGCCGCACCGATGTCGGTCACGCCGGGATGAAAAATCGGTGCGTAGTTCAGGCGCGCCGCAGGCGGGTATTGCCGGCTGCTTGATGACGGCGGGAGCGACGGCTGGCCTGGCTTGTCCGGGGCGGTGGCGCCGGAGCGAGCCGCCTGCAACGCCTGCCGCACCTCGGCCGCCGTCAGCTGCCGGATATCGTCGTTGCCCCGTCCCGATGAGAGGGGCGGCACGACGACCACGAGATAGCCGCCCGGGGGCAGACCGTAGGCACGGTACTCGCCGCGATCGTCGGTGAGGCCCACGCTGCCGGTGCCCGGCGCGCCGAGCGTGCGCTCGCCGGTCACCGCGTTGTAGCCAAGCTTCAGCACCCGCACGTTCAACCCAGGCACCGACCGGCCGCCAATGTCGCGGACGACGCCGGTGATCACGCCTCCGCGCGCGATCGTCATCACGAGATTCGTCACCGCCTCGCCGTCCTTGACGACGACGGGCGTGCCCGCACGGTCCGGGCGCGACGCGCCGTAGCTGGCTCTGAGATAGCGCGTTCTTGAACGCCTGCAGCTCGTACTGGCCCGGTGTCAGGCGGTGAAAGGTGAATGCGCCGCTGTCGTCGGTGGTCGTGGTCTGACCTGGCGACGTATGCGCGACGTTCGTGAGCGTCACGCGCACGCGGCGCGCCGGCTGCTTCGCCTCGCCAGCAACGAAGACGGTGCCGGAGATCGACCCGGTGCCAGCCGCGACGCGCGCGTTGTCGCGCACCGGCGTCTGTGCCGCCGCGACCGCGCCGCACGCGATCGCCAAGACCAGGACGACGCGAGAGCGGCCGATCATCGGGATCGCCTTCACGCGAAGATCGAGGGTCTTGGGCGCATCGCCCGCAGCGATGCTCAGCCTCGTCGCCTGGGTCGCGAGAGTCTCGAGCGTGCCCGGATCTCTCCAGCCGTCGATGTCGGCGGCCCCGACCGCGATCGCGTAATAGTCGCCGGGCGGCAGGTGGTCGATCGTGTAGACGCCGCTCCGCGTCGTCAACGCGCTTTTCAGCGCGCGGGGCGACGCGCCGTAGCCCGACCACCGCTGCGGATCGACAGGAAACACCAGCACGACAGCGGTCGGGCTTGGGGCACCCCGCTCGTCGGTCACGGTGCCGAACACCTTCGACGGCCGATCCGTGTAGGTCACGACCAGCGACGTCGCGTCCGTCTGCAAATCGAACACGCGGTCCGTGATGTCTTTGCCCCCCAGCGTGACGGAGCGCACGAACCAGCCCCCCATCTCGTAGGGCCGCACGATGTACTGGCCGCCCGCGGCGACGGTGGAGAACGTGGGCGTTGCTCCTCTCGTGACTTCCGCCGCGAATTGTCCAGGGTCGCCGAAGGGTGTTTCGAACACGATTCCGGGGATCGGAGGCGGAGGGGTACTTGCATCGCTGCGGTACTCGATCCGGCCTTCGACGCGAAGCGCGGGTCGAAGCGTGACGATGAGGTCCGCGAGATCATCGGCGCCGACGGTGACGCGCTCGGAAATCCAGTACGCGGGCTGGCCTTGTTGAATCGCCCTGGAGAGGAACGCGGTGGCGTGCGTCAGGACGTACTCACCCGACGGCACGCCGAGCAGCGTGAACCGGCCGTTCGCATCGCTCATGCCCGTGACAGTCTCGAAGCCGACGTGGTCCGGGCCGGTGACCAGACCTCTCGTGATGACGTCAGTCATCGCGGCGCCGACCAGCCGGATGGTGGTCGGTGGCGGAGCCGATCCGTCCGGCGCCACCAGGCGGCCGGACACGCGCACGGCCGGCACCGGCCGCACCGTGATCGTGACGTCCGTCCGCTCCTCGCCGCCTCCGACTGCAATCGGCGTCGCCGCGCCCGCTGTCGCCGCGGCCGGAAAGTACGTCGTTGGGTACACGGCCATGCGGCCCGCCGGCGACGGGGGCGGAGGAACCATCACGCGATTCAACGTCATGAGAGCGAAGTCGCCCACCTGTTGCGTGCGAGGTTGCCCGAGCAGCGCCACCTCGGGGACGCCCGCGACAAAGAGCTCGCCCCGGAGCGTAGCGTCCGGCGCCTCCAGGAACGCGGCCGGCACGGTGGTCTGCGTGGAGGGCACGAGAACCACGTAGGTCCCGGGCATCAACTGCGAGAGGCGGAACATGCCGCGATCGTCGGTCGTCGCGGTCGGCACGAGCTCGGGACTGATTTCCATGTTGCCGTACCGCGTGCGTCCGGCGACGACGTCTTTGATGAGAGCCCGCACGGCGACGCCGACCACCGGCTCGCCGGCTTCGTCGAGCACCGTGCCGGCGATGACGCCGTGCTTCCACACCCTGAGCGTGACGTCTGCTGAGCCGCTCGCCCTCGGCGAGAGACAGAAGCTGGCTCTGGCTCCGGGCCCGGCGCTGGCCGTACGTCCCGGGCGAATAGCCGTCCTTCGTGGCTTGCAGGAAGTACTCGCCCGGATGCAGATCCGTGAAAAAGAAACGGCCTTCGCCGTCCGCCATCACGCGACCTTTCGGCGTCGTCGGATCCTCGAAATACTTCGGCATCGTCAGCCTGACGATGGCCTCGCCTACTGGTGCGCCAGTGGCGGCGTCCACGACCTGGCCGACGATCATCCCAGTGCGTTGGCCTGGCGGAGCGCCAGCTGTCGGGATGACCTGCGCGGAGCCCCGAGTCGTCAGGGCGAGCATGACAACGAGAGGCGCGAATCGACGTGCCTGAGCGTGCCTGGTCATGACGGTTTGAGGATATTACTCAATGCCGCCGCGTACACGGTGCGGATGAGCCAGGGTCGCGCGGGCGTGGCGAGCTCGACAGTCCTTCTACGCGCCCGCGCGCGGACGTCCTGGCTATACTCCGCACGAAATCAGGCAATCTCCATCCTGGAGGAACGGCACGCCATGTAAGGTTTGACGGGGCGTGGCGACTAATAGGGTGGGCCGCCTGACCGGCCGATCGCGCAGGGGAAGGATTGGACAAGACCCGTCTGGACGGCGACTTCCTGGCGCTGCTGAACGAGTACCGCGGTGCCATCCATCGTGTATCGCGGACGTACGGGGCAAGCGCCGCCGATCGCGAGGATCTCGTCCAGGAGATCGTCTACCAGTTGTGGCGGGCGTTCCCGTCGTTCCGGCGCGAGTCCGCCGGGCTTACGTGGGTCTACCGGATCGCTCTCAACACGGCGATCACGGGGTTACGGCGTCGCGTCCGCCAGCCAGTGCAGGTTCCGATCGCCGGTGCCGCCGCCCTCCCATCACCGCCGGCCTCAGGCAGTGACGCGCGGACGGAGACTCTGTACCGAGCGGTCCGAAGCCTTGGCGGCGTCGACCGTGCGCTCGTTATGTGTTACCTCGAAGACCTCAGTTACCGGGAGATCGCCGATGTGCTCGGCATCTCGGAGTCCAATGTCGGTGCGCGTCTGAGCAGGACGAAAACGAAGCTGCAGGATCTCGTCAGAGGGATGGAGTAGTCCGATGGATCTCGAGTCGATGAGGCGTTGTTGGCGCGATGTGCCTGACGCATCGACGCTTCAGTTGGAGGAGGAACCAGTGATGAGAATGCTCGCGGAAAGGACGGTTGATCTGCAGCGGGAGGTGAGGCGACGTCTGCGCCGCGAAGCGGGCTACTACGTCCCGATTGTGGCGGTGTCCGCGATGAGCCTCGTAGGAGGACTCACCCTCAACCGGATGCTGGCAGTCGGAACCGTGGTGGTCATGATCGGCGGAGTGATAGCGACGTTGTGGTGGGCCGAGCGCCGGATAGAGGAGACGCCGCTCGATGGCAGCCTGCGTCAGGCGCTGATCGAGCTCCGATCCGAGCTCGATGCCGCGGGCCGCGCCTATGTCACGGTCTACGTGGCGCTGTTCATCGTCTCGGCGTTCATCCTCGTCGGTGCCGTGTGGTGGCGAAACGGCGCCGGCCAACTGTTCGCGGGCGCTCTGGTGCTGTCGGTGCTGAGCGTACTCTGGTCGCACCGAAGCGGGCGCGGATATGTCGATCGGATGTTCCACCGCTACCGGACCGATCTCTCCGAGTGCCTCAACCAGCTCGAGGAGCCGTGATGGCGCGAGGTCCGGCATCATTCCTTCGCAGACGCAACTTTGACTGACAGCGGCAGCCGATCGGCGCGGCTGGAAGTGTTTTTCGAGTGGTGCAACGCAGGCGAAATGGGCCGCAGTCCCGGTCCCCGGCGCCCCGTTGCAAGAATGCACCGAAGTCACTGCCATGCAATGACTTAGCGCATCTGCATGCGTTCTTGCACCAGCGGGTGACCGATTTTCTCGAGTTTCTAACCTCGATCGGCGTCGTCTTTGCACTCGTTCGTCGTTATTGATAAGTAACGAGGTCCGCAATGATGACTGTGAAACATGCCCGCTTCGGTGTCTCCCCCGATTCCCATTCTGCGACGAGCCGCGCCGGCGCCGGGATTGTGCGTACGCCCCGCGAGCTTCTCGACGAGAACCTCCATCTGTCCGCTGAAAATGTGCGGTTGTCCGAGGAGAATGATGCCCTCCGGGAAGCGGCCGGCCTGTGGATCCGGCTGTACGAGAGGCAACTGGAACGCATCAACCAGTCCATGCTGTCCGCCCGCGCCCCGCTCGATGGTTCCAATAGCACCACGACGGGCGCCTAGCTCTCAAATCACGCGACGTGTGATACCAGTCGCTGGACTACGAAATTGTCTGACGAATCAGGCGATCTAACAAATAAGTCATCCTGACCGCACGAACTCGGCAATACGCCTTCAACCCAGCCATCACATTTTTCCTGGGTCGAGCGAGCAGCCGTCACCTCTGTAGCACGTCGTCTGCGGTCCCCGGTCCGACCACGAGCGGCCGTGAGCCGCTCACGGCATTCGGTCGCTATCGGGCGGACGCTGTCCCCGCTTTGACGTCCTCTCGCATTCTTGCGTGTAGAAACCCGATCCCGAGGCGGAACCCGATCTCATCGACGTCGAAGGCCTGAACGCGATCGTCCGGTTCCCTCAGGCGCAGATCCGCTGGAGCTTTCCGCTGTCCGAGCGCGTACGGATGGCGCTGGCGCTGGAGGATCCCGACCCGGACCTGACGGGGGCGACGTGCGTGAACCAGGTGCCGGACGCTGTCGCGCGAGTGCGATGGGAACCCCGGACGGGTGGTCACCTCCAGGTCTCGGGTCTCTTCCGGCAGCTTCGCGGTGAGCCCACTGTCAACGCGAGCGAAATTGCCGCCGCGGGCGGCTACGGCGCCAGCCTCAGCGGGCGTCTCCCGTTCGCTCTGTGGAGCAAGCGCGACCAGTTGCGCTATCAGCTCACTGGCGGCACGGGCATCGGCCGCTACATCACCGATCTGCGATCGCTCGGCGGACAGGATGGCGTGTTCGATCCGAACGCGAACGAGCTCCTGCCTCTCGTCGTGTTCTCCGGACTCGTCGGATACGAGCATTCGTGGAGCGAGCGCGTGCGGTCTTCGCTCAGCTTCGCCGCTGTCGGCGTCGAGAATCGCGACATCCAGCCAGACAGCGCGCTCAATCGGACCAGGCAGGGGACCGTCAATTTCATCTGGTCCCCGGTTCCGCGGCTCGAGCTCGTCACTGAGGTTCTGTGGGACCGCCGTCAGAACAAGAACGGCGAGCACAGCGTCGCCGCGCAGACGCGGATCGGCAGCACGGTCAGGTTCTGAGGGTGTGTTTCTCTTGGGAGGACCGCCCTCGAACACGGGCACAGGGAAGCCGTCTGCCAAGGCAAGATCAGTCTGCCGTGCACGTGACTTCGCTTCCGCTTTGGACAACTTGCGCTGATTCGCAGAGGGATTCATCGTGAGCCAGTGGCATTTCGATTGCTCTGCGCCCACAACTCTTCATTGTCCCGGCTGCGGCTGATGCCGCACGCTCGGCGATCCTCGAGGGTTGTAGCTTTCGTTTAAGGAGTCGTCTATGCGTACAGCTGCGAAGTTCCTGGTCGGGTTCACCGGACTCGCGATTGCCGTGACCGCGTGTGCATTCTGGCTGGCACCTCGAGCGATCGCTCAGGCGCGAGCCGCCCTCGTGCGGGATGTCGACCAGCCGGCCAACGCGCCGTTCGCGTGGGAGACCTTCTCGTTTGCATCCTCAAGCGATCCGGTAATGCACGGTTCGTTCACGGTGCCGACGACGGCCGAGGGGCGAACTGTACAGCGTCTCGTGATTGAGGGTGTGACGACGTTGTGCAACGGCCTCCCCAGCCCGGCGCCGGGCGTCAGAGTCCTGGGCCCGGCAGCCACGGCCGGGATCGGCAGTACCAGCAACGTCGAATACTTCCTTCCATTTCTCGCAGGTCCCGATCCGACGTCATTCGTGTTGCAGGGACAAACCCGCCTCTATGTGAATCCAGGTGCGACCGTGTTCATCAACCTCCTGGAGTTCGAGACCTCCGGCGTGTGCAGCTTTTCCATGGTGGGGCACTTCGTGACGCTGTGAGGAAGCGCGCGAGATCAGGATCGCGACAACCTCAGCTTTGCAGCACGTTCGGCGCTTGAATGCGGCGGGGGGCTGAAGCAGCGGATCGTGCTGAAAAGACCGGCGAGATGAAGGAGCGAGGCGGTCTGGGCGAGACAAAAATGTCCCGGCTCCTCGGCGCTGGTACAAATCCGTTTTACATCGACGTAAACACTCTCGGAACACCTTGCAATGCCACCCGCCTCACTGTATTTTTGCCGTGGGAGGGCCGGTGACAAATACCTGCGCGGCCTCCCCTCGTCTTTCAGCCCTGACATTGGAGCAGACATGAGGCGCACGACGCACTGGCTACTGGTCCTCCTCGTTCTTTCACTGCTCTGGCCTGCGGGCCACGCCTCGGCGCAGGGCGTGACGACGAGCGCCATCACCGGCGTCGTCAAGGACGCACAAGGCGCGGTCATTCCTGGTGCGACGGTCAGCGCCGTGCACCAGCCGTCGGGGAGCACTTACGAAGCGGTCACCCAGGCCGACGGACGGTTCCTCATTCAGGGGATGCGGATCGGCGGGCCGTATACGATCACCGCCGCGCTCTCAGGATTCCGAACGGAGGCGCAGAACAATATCTCGCTGACGCTCGGCCTGGTGCAGGACGTATCCTTCTCGCTGGCGCTCGCGAGCGTAGCCGAGACCGTGACCGTCACCGGCGAGACGAGCCCCGTGTTCAGCTCGACCCGCACCGGGGCCGCCACTGCGGTCACCCGGGACGAGATTGCCATCCTTCCGACCGTGTCCGGCCGCATCAACGACATCACGCGACTGACGCCGCAGTACGGCGGCTCGGGCACGTTTGCCGGCCAGGACAACCGGATGAACAACATCACGGTGGACGGCTCGTATTTCAACAATTCGTTCGGCCTCGGCGGACAGCCGGGTGATCGAACGGGTGTCGCGCCCATTTCGCTCGAAGCGATCGAACAGGTGCAGGTGAGCGTCGCGCCCTTCGACGTGCGGCAGGCCAACTTCGTCGGCGCCGGCGTCAACACCGTCACGCGCAGCGGCACCAACCGGCTGAGCGCCTCCATCTATCACCGGTTCCGCAACGAGTCGTTCGTCGGCACCGAGGCGAGGGGGCTGGCCTTCAATCCTGGCGTCTTCAACACCGACACGACCGGCGGGTGGGCGGGCGGGCCGATCATCAAGAGCCGGCTCTTTGCGTTCGGCAGCTACGAGAAGCAGGAAGACACGCGGCCGCTCTCGACCTTCAGGGCGAACACGGGCGGCGAGGCCGCCGCGGGCAGCGTGACGCGCGTGCTGGCGTCCGACCTGAACACGATCAGCAGCCTGCTGTCGGGTTCGTTCCAGTACGACACGGGTCCGTACGAGAACGTCGACAAGCTGACGCCGGCCAAGCCCTTCCTCGTCAAGGCCGACTACAACCTGAACAACAGCAACAAGATCAGCTTCCGCTACAGTCAGCTGAATTCGAGCACCGACGTGCTGCTCTCCACCTCGTCGTCGCTCGGCATCGGCCGCAGCTCGGGCACCAATACCACCTTCCTCGGCTTCAAGAACTCCAACTACTCGATTCTGGAGAACTACAAGTCGGGCATCGGCGAGTGGAACTCGACCATCGGCACGACGATGTCGAACAGCCTCACCGTCGGCTACACGACCAACGACGAGAGCCGCGGCGACATCGGCAAGCTCTTTCCGTTCGTCGATATTCTCGACGGCGCCGGCGTGGCGTATACGTCCATCGGCAGCGAGCCTTTCACGCCGAACAACGAGCTCCGCTACAACACCTTCCAATTGCAGGACAGCTTCACGAAGTACAGCAACCGCCACACGTTGACGTTCGGCGGAAGCCTCGAGAAGTACAACTCGGAGAACGTCTTCTTTCCCGGCAAGCAGAGCGCCTACGTCTACAACTCGCTCAACGACTTCTACACGGATCTGAACGGGTACCTGGCCAACCCGAACCGTACGACGTCTCCCGTGACGCTCCGCCGCTTCCAGGTCCGCTACACGAATATCCCAGGGCAGGAGAAGCCGATTCAACCGCTGAGCGTCTGGTACGGCGGTGGCTACGCGCAGGACGTGTGGCGGCCCAAGTCGAACGTGACGCTGACGGCCGGTCTTCGAGTGGATATTCCGTTCTTCGGCGACACGGGGTATGACAATCCCAACGTGGACGCGTTGACGTTCAGAGACGAGACCGGAGCGGCCGTCCAGTACGAGAGTGGCAAGCTTCCAGACCCGAAGGCGCTGTGGTCACCTCGCGTCGGCTTCAACTGGGACCTGTCGAGCGATCAGCGCACGCAGATTCGCGGTGGCACGGGCGTCTTCACCGGCAAACCCGCGTACGTCTGGATCTCGAACCAGATTGGCAACACCGGCATGCTGACCGGCTTCATCCAGGACGATAACGTCACGACGCGGCCGTTCAATCCCAATCCCGACTTCTACAAGCCGGCGACGGTCACCGGCGCGCCGGCGGCGAGCGTCGACCTGGCGGTGACTGACCCGGACTTCACCTTCCCCCAGACCTGGCGCAGCAACGTGGGCGTCGACCAGAAGCTGCCGTGGGGGATGATCGGCACTGCCGAGTTCATCTACAACCGCGACGTGAACGGCATCTACTACATCAACGCGAACCTGCCGGCCGCCCAGTCGGCGTTCGTCGGCGCCGACACTCGTCCGCGGTGGGTGGGAACGTCCTGCGCGACGGCCACGGCCGGACCGTGCGTCAGCCGTCTCAATAACGCCGCCGGCAATCAGATTACAAACGCCATCGTGCTGAAGAACCAGAACGTCGGTCGTTCGTGGAACACCGCGTTCAGCGTGGCCAAGCTCCTCCAGTCCGGCTTCACCTTCAAGGGCGCGTACAGCTATGGCGTGTCCAGAAACACGATCGACGCCGGTTCAATCGCGTCCGGGTCGTTCACCGGCAACGCGATGAGCGGCGATCCGAACAACCCCGGCATGGCGTTCTCGAGCAATTCCCCAGGGCACCGCGTGTTCGTCACGGCGTCGTACACCAAGCAGTACTTCAGCTGGGGCGGGACAACGGTGTCGGCGTTCTGGGAGGCGCGCACCAACGGCAACAACAGCTATATCTTCTCGGGCGACATGAACGGCGACACGGCGACCACCAACGACCTGATCTACATCCCGCGTGATGTGTCGGAGATGAATTTCGTGCAGTTCACCGCGCCGAGCGGACGCGTGTTCACCGTGGCCGAACAGGCCGCGGCGTGGGATGCCTACATCGCGCAGGACAGCTATCTGAGCAAGCACCGCGGCGAGTTCGCCGAGCGCGGCGGGGTGTTCCTCCCGATGGTGAAGCGCATCGACTTCAGCGTCAGCCAGGATCTCTTCCACGTGTTCGGGGGGCAGAAGCACTCGGGCCAGATCCGCCTCGACATCACGAACTTCGGCAACCTGCTGAATGACAAGTGGGGCGTCGGTCAGCGCCTGGTACAGAACCAGATCCTGACCAACCCTGCGGCGGACGCGCAGGGCAGGGCCTCGTATCGGATGGCCGTCGTGAACAACGCGCTGCCGACCGCTTCGTTCCAGACGACGACGTTCGCCGCTGACGTCTACACGCTGATGATCAGTTTCCGGTACAACTTCAACTGACGATCAAGAAAGGCTCAGGGCTCAGGGCTCAAGGCTCAAGGTAGAGCATTCAGATCTCAGTCGCTCGACTAGGATCTGAATGCTCTTCCTGTAGCCCTGAGCCCTGAGCCCTGAGCCCTGAGCCTTGAGCCTTGAGCTAGCCGAGCGCCTGCCCGAACCCCAGGACGTACCCGTCACGGTCGCGGACCGCGAACTCCTCCATGTTGTAGGCCTGCTGCACCAGCGGACCATAGACGATGTCGGCGCCGTTGCCTTTGAGCTCCGCATGCAGTGCGCGCGCGTCGCGGACCCAGAAGAACGCGTCCCACGTACCGCCCTGTTGCTCGTTGGGGCTGAGTCGTGACGAGGTTGGAACCAGCTTCAACATGATGGGCAGGCCGTCACGGCTCAGGATCGCGAACTCGGGCGGCGTGCCGCCAACATACTCGCGGCGGAAGCCGAAGACCTTCTCGTAGTGCGCGGCGGACGCCTCGAGGTCCGTGACGGGGAAGTAGGGCGCGCCGCGCAGCAACTGACGCGTCTCGTCAACCGACATGTCACACCCTCCATCACGGATTCGTCTCTTGGACGGGACGCGGATCACGCGGATCACGGATCCCCGACGGGACGCGGATCACGCGGATCGCGGATCCCCGACGGGACGTGGATCACGCGGATCGCGGATCCTCCGGGCGCCCGAAAACCTCGCGTGATCCGCGTGAATCCGCGTCCCGTCGGGGATCCGCGTGATCCGCGTGATCCGCGTCCCGTGTTTTATCCGCGTGATCCGCGTCGCGTGGGATCCGTCATCCGCGTGATCCATGACCGCCGGCATTATGCCGCAGACGCCGACTCCGGGATGTATCCTAGGGACGAGACGCAAGCCCCCGTTGATGAATCGCCCCGTACACGGTCTGCTCACGCTTCTATTTGCCGCATCTGCCGGCGCGTGTCGTACGGCGCAGGCAGGCGGCAGCCCGCAAATTGTCCAGCCGGGCGCTCCGGGACAGGCGACCCACGTGATTTCCGCTGAAAAAGCCACGGATCTATCCCGGGTCCAGTTCACGGCCGCCGATGTGCGGTTCATGCAGGGTATGATCGGTCACCACGCGCAGGCGCTCGAGATGGCCGCCCTGCTGCCCGAGCGGACTCGGCGGGACGACATGCGGCTGCTCGCCAAACGCATCGACGTCTCGCAGGCCGACGAGATTCAGATGATGCAGCGCTGGCTCGAAGCGCGCGGACAGCAGGTTCCGGGACCGCACGCGCACCATGCGCCAGGGGCGCCGCTCATGCCCGGAATGCTCACCGTCGAGGAGATGAGCCGCCTGGCCGAGGCCCGCGGGGACGCGTTCGATCGGCTGTTCCTCGAGTTGATGATCAAGCATCACGAGGGGGCGCTGACGATGGTGAAGGAGCTGTACGCGACCGCTGGCGCCGGGCAGGAATCGGAGATGTATGCATTCGCGTCCGATGTCGACGCCGATCAGCGTATGGAGATCGACCGCATGCGTGGAATGCTGATGACGTCCAAGGAGCTCGAGCGATGAGGGCAGTGGCGGCCGGGTTCGTGTGCGTCGGGGTGGTGGTTCTGCTGGCAAGTGCCGGGGGCGTGGCGCAGGAGCGGCCGGCGACGCCCACCACTGTGCCATCGACCGACCCGCGGGTGGGCCTCAAACCCGGGTTGAAGGACGCCGGACAGGCCGCCCGCAATCTGGAGCTCGTGTGGAGCCTCCCCAAGCCTCGCGGCTTCTTCGATCCCACGATGCCGGCCGGCGGGCCCACCGAACCGGAGACCGAGGAAAAGCCTGATGCCAAACCCGAGGCCAAGCCTGAGAACGGCGCCAAGCCGCCCGCGCCTCCGGCCCCGGCTCGGGGAAGCGGCTTGAACTTCGCCAACTCCGACCTGGCGTTCAGCGGCCGGCATCTGTTCATCGGCAATTTCAACGGCTTCAACGTGTACGATCTGGCCGACCCGAGGAAGCCGAAACTGCTGGCCTCGATTGTCTGCCCCGGTGGGCAGGGCGACGTCTCTGTGCACGGCAACCTGCTCGTGATGTCGGTCGAGCAGACGCGCGGGCGGCTCGACTGCGGGACGCAGGGTGTCGAGCCGACGGTCAGCGCCGAGCGCTTTCGCGGTGTCCGCATCTTCGACATCACCGACGTGAAGAAGCCGAAGCAGGTGGCCGCGGTGCAGACCTGCCGTGGCTCGCACACGCACACGCTCGTCACGAACCCGAACGACAAAGCGAACCTGTACGTGTACGGATCGGGAACCGGCACGGTCAGAGCCTCCGACGAGTTGTCCGGCTGTTCCGGCGCCGAACCGAAGGACGATCCGAACACGGCGCTCTTCAGCATCGACGTCATCCAGATTCCCATCGCCGCCCCCGAGAAAGCCCGCATCGTCAGCCGCCCGCGGATCTTTGCGGACCCGGCGACGGGCGCCATCTCCGGGCTCTGGCCGGGCGGCGATCACGGACCCGGCACGCAGAAGACGTCGGTCACCAATCAGTGCCACGACATCACGGTATTTCCAGAGATCGGGCTGGCGGCTGGGGCGTGCTCGGGGAACGGCATTCTCCTCGACATCTCGGACCCGGTGAAGCCGACGCGCCTCGATCACGTGATGGACAAGAACTTCGCGTACTGGCACTCGGCGACGTTCAACAACGACGGGTCGAAGGTGCTCTTCACCGACGAGTGGGGCGGCGGCGTGCGTCCCCGCTGCCGCGCGACGGACCTCCCGAACTGGGGCGCCGACGCCATCTTCGACGTCGTCGATCGCAAGCTGAAGTTCGGTGGTTACTACAAGCTGCCGGCGCCGCAGACCGAGGTGGAGAACTGTGTCGCGCACAACGGGTCGCTGATTCCGGTCCCGGGACGCGACATCATGGTGCAGGCGTGGTACCAAGGCGGCGTCTCGGTGTTCGACTTCACGGATTCGGCCACGCCGGTGGAGATCGCGTTCTTCGATCGCGGTCCGCTCGACGCCAAGAACCTCATCACCGGCGGCTACTGGTCGACCTACTGGTACAACGGCTACATCTACGGAACCGAAATCGCCCGGGGCGTCGATGTTTTCAAGCTGACCCCGAGCGAGCATCTCTCGCAGAACGAGATCGACGCCGCCTTGTCCGTCAAGGCGAGCGAGTTCAACGCGCAACAGCAGCCGAAGATCACGTGGCCAGCGAGCTCCGTAGTCGCGCGTGCGTACGTCGACCAGCTGACGAGGAGCAAGGGCATTGAGGCTGGGCGAGCAGGCGCCGTCACGGGCGCGCTCGCGATCGTCGACCGGCTCCACTCGAAGCAGGACAAGGGTGCGGCCGACGTCCTCACGCAACTCGAGTCGCTTGCCAGTGCGCTCGACGGGGATGCCGCCAAAGCGGGTGGACGCGATGCCCAGCGCCTGCGAGCTCTCGCGACCACACTCAGGGGCCGGGCGGCTGGCCTCATGTAGCGTTCGTTTCGTCTGTTTTCGCTTCGGCTTGCCCGCCGTAGCCTTGGCGAAGGCGGGACCAAGACCACAGCATCGACCGAGATATTTCACTATGTCCAGGGAAGTCGAAGTCAGTTTGCGCGTGCCGAACATGAAGGTCCGTGCCCTCGATGAGAACGGCTATCCCATCGACCACGCCAATGTCCGGTTCAGGAAGATGATCCAGGTGGCGTCGATTCCCAAGCCCGACGAGACACTGGAATTGACCACCCGTTCGGGCAAGACGCTGCCAGCCAGGGTCGTACGAGCCGACTGGCACGAGAGCCGGGAGCTCTTCGTGCTGTCGTGTCAGTATGCCGAGCGATCGATTACCCCCGAAGAATATGGCGCGCTCGCGGAAGATCCGGAGTGGGAGTTGAAGCCATTGATCTAGCTTCCAGCTAGTCGGTTCCGACGAACCAGTCACCATTCGGTGTCGTCTGCCATCGCGTCAAGATGGCGTTGCCAGCACCGCAGGCGAATGCGTTGAGCCGACCGTCCCGATACAGCGCGGCGGCAGGACCGCTTGTGAGCTGGCCCCCGAGCGATTCCCACGCCGACCAGTCGCCGTCTATGCGATCCTGCCAGGTGTGCCAGATGGCATTGTCCGTCCCGAGCGCGAACACGACGAGGCCGCCCGGCAGGTTGAGGGTGGCTGCTGGACCGCTCGTCAGCACACCACCGATGGATACCCACCCCGACCAGTTCCCATTCGGCGTCGTCTGCCACTGCGTCCAAATAGCATTGTCCGTGCCGCGGGCGAATACGTTGAGCCGCCCGTCCCGATACAACGCGGCGGCAGGGCCGCTCGTGAGCTGGCCCCCGAGCGATTCCCACGCCGACCAGTCGCCGTCGATGCGATCCTGCCAGGTGTGCCAGATGGCATTGTCCGTCCCGCGCGCGAACACCACGAGGCCGCCAGGCAGATTGAGGGTGGCTGCTGGACCGCTCGTCAGCACGCCACCGAGGGATGCCCAGCCTGACCAGTTGCCATTCGGCGTCGTCTGCCACTTTGTCCAAATAGCATTGTCCGTGCCGCGGGCGAACACGTTGAGCCGCCCGTCCTGATACAGCGCGGCCGCGGGACCGCTCGTGAACTCGCCGCCGAGCGATTCCCACGGCGACCAGTCGCCATCGATGCGATCCTGCCAGGTGTGCCAGATGGCATTGTCTGTCCCGCGCGCGAACACGACCAGCCCGCCGGGATGATTCAACGTGACCGCGGGCTCGCTGGTCACTACGCCGCCGATTGACGCCCATCGAACGATGTTCACATCGCGCCCGTTCGGGAGGCCGTCCAATCCGCCGTCCGGAACGACCCTCACATCCTCCCAGGTTCGGCCCAACGCCGTCAGAACTTCGGGTGACGTGACCCATCGTTTCGTGCCATTCGTGATCAGAAATACTCTTGGTTTTGAATCTTCTTTTCGAAGACTCCCTTCCGGGAGGTCCCATAGGCGCACCGTCGCGGTTCCGGCCGCCGAGTCGATGGCTGCCACACGGATGAAGACAGCGGGCTCTGGTGTGACGAACTGCTCTGTCGCGCGGAAACGTCTCCCCGTCGTTGGCTGGAGGTAAGAGATTCCGTTCGCTCGCACCTCGCGAATGACGACCGCGTCTTCCGGGATGTTCCGATCCCAGCCCGACCTGCGCCGGAATTCCACCGTGTAGGAGCTGTTGTTGTTCCGACGTGGGCGCGTCGATTCAGGACCAATCTTGATGACGAGGGATCCACGATTGCCGATGAAAAGCTGATTCAGCGGATCCAGCGTGATCTGGTCACTGAAGTCCGCGGTTGGCACCCACATCCGGCCATCTGGCACGGCGCCGAGCGCCTCCAGGTTGCGCGCATTCAGTCCTACCGTTGCTTGACCCCGTGTGACACCGAACTGGATTGGAAACTGGAAGGTCGTCGTGGCAAAGCTCATCAGATCCCATCCATCGCCGTACTCTCTATCAGGGTTCGCCGAGAATGAATGAGGCAAGCCAAACCCGTGACCCATTTCATGCGCAATGAATCCGAACTCACAGAGTCCCGCGTCCTGATGGACGATGAGGACGCCATTTCCGGCGGCTCCGTGATCCACCCCGAAATTCTGCACGACAAGCACTGATCGAAAGCCCGATAGGTTTACGCCGGCTGCGGCGGCTGCGTCCAGTCCCCACTGCACGAGCCGCGATCGATCGCCGGGGAACGTCAAGCGGGCCACTTCGGTCGAGTCATGATTCATCGTCAACCAGCCGAATACGCGCGATCCGGTGAGGTCCAACGCGTTGCACGACACGCACAGCCAGTAATCACATAAGCCACCCGCGCCGGCGCGCGTGTAGAGGGCCTCGTAATACTCCCGCTGCTGCGGAACAGCTCCGACGTCGCGAAACCGACACAAGACGATAGCCCACGGCCAGTGTATCGACGGCATTCGATCACCCCTTTCGAACCGCGATAGGTATCTTGATACTTCTTCCCCACGACAACAAGACGCCCGCAGGTTGGGGACTCGTTGCCTGTTGGGTTCCGGAGGAGTGGCGGGCTGGCCCGAGTGTCGACCGACCGTGCGCGTTCGCGGGAAGCCGGTCGGCTGTGCCGCGATAACGACCGAACGACCCGAACGTGCAACAGGATGCGGCGCCTCGGTTGGGCGCTCCTGCCCAGCCGTTCGCTATCCGAGTAGTCGCTCGACTGAGATCAGAATGATTTTGCTGGCAGCTGGAAGCCGGAAGCCGGAAGCCAACGTTAGCCCTCGCGCCGAATCGGCAACCGCCTTCCGTACGTCGCCTGCCGCCAGACCCACTCCATCGGGCCGAATGAGAAGCGGGCCAGCCACCACCGGCAGAACGTCACCTGCGCCGAGATCATCGCGACGACCATGATTGGCCACCAGACGGGGCCGAGCCGGCCCATCTGGCCGAATCCGATTCCATAGAACACCGTCAGCCCGACGATGGTGTGCGTCAGGTAGTTGGTCAACGCCATGCGGCCGGCGGGGGCGAGGCGGCCGAGCGTGGCGCGCCACGCCTCGGACTGCCAGAGGATCACGAACGTCGACGCGTAGCCGAGCGCGAGCGGCGCGACGCCGAGCGCATAGGCGCCGGCCTCGGCGACCTTCAGCCAGGGGTTGGACGATGATCCGCCGAGCATCAGCATCGCGTGCATCGCCGCGGCAGGAATTCCCACGGCGAAGCACCATGTGCGGACCCGCCGGAGCGTCGGCAGCCAGGGCGTCACGTCGCTCAGCATGCCCGAGCGTCCGACCCACAGGCCGATCAGGAACATCGCCAGTACCTTGAACGGCCGGCCCGTGCTCAGGAGATCCGCGTATCGAAAGAACACGCCGCTCAACTGGAACCTGAGGTACTCGGCCCAGCCGGCATCGCGTAACAGAGGAAATGGCATCGCGCCCGCTTGAAAGCCCGTTGCGACGAGCACCGCATCTCCCGCGCGGGCGAGCGGCGCTCCCGGGTCGAGCGCGCCGTGCGTGGCCACGATGATTGCCTCGAGCGCGACCGGCGCGAAGAGGAGCGCGACCGCGGTGCGCAGCAGGATCGTGTCCGACATGCGGCGGAAGGGGATCAGGAGGAAACCGATCAGGGCGTAGAGGAACAGGATGTCCCCTTCCCAGAAGTACAGATGGACGGCGCCGATCGAGAGGAGCACGAGCAGGCGACGCCGGAAGACGCGCAGCCGCGCATCTCCGCGGCGCGCGGCCGCTGCCAGCTGCAGCGAGAAGCCGATGCCGAACAGCAGCGAGAAGAGCGAATAGAACTTGCCGTACCCGAGCCAGACCGTCAGCCCGGCGACCGGCAGGTCGAGCGCCGCCGTCGGCGACGCGGCCATCATCTCGGGCGTCATGAACGCAAATCCGCTGAACGAGGCGAGGTTCAGCAGGAAGATGCCCCCCAGCGCGAACCCGCGCATGGCATCGAGGATGTCCAGGCGCTCGCTGTCGGCGGTCGGTCGGGCGTCGAGGGTTGTCGTCGAGGTCGGGAGCCGTCGTGTGCATGGTTGGGTCAGGGCTCAAGGCTCAGGGCTCAAGGCTCAAGGCTCAGGCTCAAGGCTCAAGGCGCGGCAAGATCATTCTGATCCTAATCGAGAGACTGAGATCTGAATGCTCTTGCCTGAGCCCTGAGCCTTGAGCCAACATGAAACTGCGCAATTGATCCTAGAATTGAGAAATGTGCCGAAACATCCGCACCCTGTTCAACTTCGATCCGCCGGCCACCGACGAGGAGATCCGCGCCGCCTCGGTCCAGTTCGTGCGCAAGCTGTCGGGTTTCACGAAACCGTCGCAGGCCAACGAAGGGGCCTTCGATACGGCGATCGACGAGGTGGCTGCCGTCGCGCGCCGGTTGATCGACTCGCTCGTGACCTCGGCCGCGCCCCGCGACCGCGAGGAGTGGGCCGCGCGCGCCAAGGCCCGCGCCGCCGAGCGGTTCGCGCGCTAGCGGACGGGCTGCTACAAGCCGTCTCCTGAATGCTGTCACGACACCACGTTCCGACACGATGGCCACGATGACACGATGTTCACGATGGATTCCTGGAGTTCTCATCGTGTTCATCGGGTCATCGTGCTCATCGTGAGCCATGGCCGTCGGCGCGTTCAGCCTGGGCTTGGTTCATGAGATAGGCCTGTAGCGTGCCCGCCCGTAGCGCAGGTAAATCGCCGGCAGCAGGAACAGGTTCAGCGCCGTCGATGTGACCAGGCCGCCGAGGATCACGACGGCCATCGGATGCTCGATCTCGTGGCCCGAGCGGTCGCCGCCGGCGACGATCGGCACGAGCGCGAGGCCGGTGACGAGCGCCGTCATGAGGATCGGCGCCAGCCGCTCTTCGGCTCCACGCAGCGCCAGCTCCGGCCCGAACGTGCACGCCTTCTTCGTGCTCGAGATGGCGGTAGTGGCTGACGAGCATGATGCCGTTGCGCGCCGCGATCCCCAGCACGGTGACGAACCCGACGAGCGAGCCGAGCGACAAGACGCCCCCGGTCAGGAACACCGCGGCGACGCCGCCGATGAGCGCGAACGGAATCGTCAAGAGCCACGAGCGTGACGAGCCGCGCCGATCCAAAATCGACGTGCAGGACCAGCAGGATGCCCACGAGTGACAGAAAGCCGAGCGCCAGCAGCCGCCGCCGCGACTGCTCTCGGGCCGGCGTACTCTCCCAGCAGCTCCGGGTGATAGCCCGAGGCAAACGAGACCTTCCCGATCGCGGCCTCGATGTCCCGCGCGACGGCGCCGAGATCGCGGCCACGCACGTTGCAGGTGACATCGATGCGCCGCGACCCGCCCTCGCGCGTCACCTCGTTCGGCGTCGGCGCCAGCGCTACGTCGGCGACGGCTGGCGAGCGGAACATAGCCGCCGCCGGGGAGCTCGACCGGCAGCCGTCGCAGCGCGAAGAGATCGCGCCTCACCCACGGCTCGCTCCAGACGACGACGTCGAAGACCTTCTGCTCGTCGAAGATCTCCCCGACCTTCGTCCCGCGCAGCATCGTGGCGACCGTGTCGCGCACGGCGGCGCTCGTCACGCCGAGCTGCTGGGCCCGCTCCGGCCTGAACTTCACCTCAACCTGCGGGACGAGGGTCAGGGCCTGCACCTTGACATCGGCGGCGCCGTCGACGGCGGCGATCACCTTCCCGACCTCGGCCGCCTTCTGTCCCAGCACGTCGAGATCGGGCCGAAGATGCGGACGACGATCGTGGCGCTCGCGCCCGTCAGCACCTCTTTGATCCGCTCGCGCAGGTAGGTCAGCAAGTCACGCTGGAGTCCGGGATAGCCGTCGACGACCTCCTGGATCCTGCGCGACCGTGCTCGCGTAGTCGACCGCGGGGTCCAGGCTGATCCAGAGCTCGGTGAAATTGACGCCGACGACCTCGTCGGCAACTTCCGCCCGTCCGATGTGCGCGCCGAAGTTCCTGCACGCCGGGAACGGCGCGCAGCTCGTCGCTGGCGCGCAGCGTGATGCGCGTCATCGCCTCGAGCGACGTGCCCGGCTTCTCGACCCAGTGCATCAGGAAGTCGTACTCCTTGAAGCTCGGCAGGAACTCTTCGCCGAGCAGTGGATACGCGGCAGCGGTCGCCGCGAGCGAGATCGCGACGATCGCCAGCGCGCGTACGCGGCGCCGCGACCAGCCGCGGCAGGATCCGGCGGTAGCGTGCCTTGAGCCACGTGACCAGCGGCGACTCGCGGGCGTCCACGGCACCGGGCAGAAGCAGCAGCGACATCGCCGGCGTGACGATGAGCGCCACGAGCAGAGAGGCCGCGATGGCGAGCACGTAGGAAAGCGCCAGCGGCCGGAAGAAGGATCCCGCCAGTCCGTCGAGAAGGAAAACCGGCAGGAACACGAGCACCACGATGACGCTGCCGTAGACGACCGCGCTCCTCACCTCGAGCGACGCGTCGAGAACGACCTGGAATGCGGGCCGTGGATCCGGCACGCGCCCGATTCAGCCGCAGTCTGCGCACGATGTTCTCGACGTCGATAATCGCATCGTCGACGACCTCGCCGAGCGCGATGATGAGGCCGGCGATCACCATGGTGTCGAGCGTGCCGCCGCGATAGCGGAGGACGACCGCCGCGGCGAGCAGCGACAGCGGAATCGCCATCAGGCTGATCACGGCGGTCCGCCAGTCCCACAGGAAGATCGCGAGGACGATGACGACCAGCAGACAGCCGATGAGCAGGGCCCGGTTCAGGTTCCCGATCGACATCTCGATGAACGTCGCCGGCCTGAAGATCGTCGAGTCGACGTCGACGCCGGCGAGGCCCGGTCGGAGCGCCTCGAGCGCCCTCTCGACGTCCGCGTCACCTGCAGCGTGTTGCCGTCCGGCTGCTTCTCGACGATGAGCAGCAGGCCGGGCCCGTCGTTGATGACGCCGTCGCCAATCGGCGGCGGAAAGCCCTCGACAACAGCGGCGACGTCGCCGATGCGGCGGATGCCGCGCCCGCCGGTTCGGCCCGCATCGCTCGGGCCGTCGGCGGTGGGATCGACCATCGCCGCCAGGTGCGGCGCCGAGGTGACCGCCGGCGCGTGCGCCACGGCAAGGCGCTGGTTGGGCGTTTCGATGAATCCACCGGCCGCGACCGACGTGGCGTCGCGCGTCGCGGTGATGACCTCGTCGAGCGACACGTTGTTGGCGCGCAGGCGCTCGGGATCGACCAGCACCTGAATCTGACGATCCCGCTGGCCCCAGATCGCGACGTTGGCGACGCCGGGAATCGACATCAGCCGCGGACGGATCGTCCACTTCGCCAGCGTCGTCAGCTCGACCTGCGACAGCGTCTTCGACGACACCCCGATCTTCATCACCCGGCTGAGCGACGACAGAGGCGACAGGATCACCGGCGGATGCGCGGCGGCGGGTAGCGTCGAGGCGACGCGGGCGAGCCGCTCCTGCACGAGCTGCCGCGCGGAGATCCGGTCCGTGCCGTCGTCGAAGATCAGGACGACCGACGACAGGCCGAGCACCGACTTCGAACGAAGCGTCTTCAGTCGCGGCACGCCGTTCATCGCGTTCTCGAGCGGCACGGTGACGAGCGCCTCGACGTCCGCCGTCGAGAGGCCCGGCGCCTCGGTCTGGATCTCGACGAGCGGCGGCGCGAACTCCGGGAAGACGTCGAACGGCGCCTCGCGCGCCGTCCGGATGCCGACGACGATGAGGACGATCGACAGCGCCACGACCGGCACCCGAAGCCGCAGCGCCGAGGCGATCAACCCGCGCATCATGCCGACGGCTCCAGCGATCCGGGACGTCTCGGGGTCACTTGCCGGCACCGAACTCGGTGCCGAAGAGCTCCGCGGCGCCGACGGTCACCACTCGCGTGCCGGTGCCGGACCCTGATCGAGCACCGCGACCGTGTCGACGATGTCCACGACCGAGACACGGCGGCGCACGTAGACGCGCGGCTCGCGCGCTTCGTACACCCAGGTGCCGCCGTACGCGTCGTGGAGAAGCGCCGCCCGCGGCACGACGAGCGTGGCCTCTCCCCGCGCAGCGTCAGTCGCACGCCGACGCGCTGCCCGGGCCGGAAGGACTGGCGTTGGTTCGCGGCGCGAAGTACAAATCGACGGCCGCGGTCGAGGGATCGGCTGAGGGCGGGGCCGTGACCGGTTGGCGAGCATTCCTTCCGCCGAGCCCGGATCGCCGAGCCCGACGATGCGGGCCGGCGCCCGCGCGTCGACGTCGCCCGATTCGCCCACATACACGGCACGCGGATCCAGACCGTGTCGAGACGAACGAGATCGAAGAGCGGTGCTGCCGGCGGCGACCGTCTGGCCGGCGCTTGCGTGCAGGTTGCGGAGCAGCCCGCCGAACGGCGCGTCGATCGCGATCGCGCCAGAGGCCGTGACGCCGCGCGACGCGAGCGCGAGGCGATCGCGGGCGGCCTTGAGATCGGCGTTGGCGACGGCGAGCTCGGCCTGCGCTTCTTCAGCGGCCCTCCGGCTGCCGGATCCGTCGCGCACGAGCACTCTGCACGCTGCGCCCGCTTGGCGACGACCTCCTGTCGCGCGGCCGCCTCGCCAACCAGGCGCTCGGCTTCGACCCTGGCGTCGCGCTCCGACGCCGCGAACGGAATCAGCCGGAAGATGGGTGTGCCGGGCGCGACGTTCGTGCCGGCGGGCGGCACGCTTCCCGGACTTCGAGCGTGCCGGCGAACGGGGCCGTGACCGTTCGTTCCGCGCCCGCCGGCGCGACCACCTCGCCGCCGACCGTCCGCGTTCGCTGGAGCGTCTTGCGCTCGATCGTCATCGTCTGGATGCCGAGGCGCTTTTCCGCGTCCGGCGTCAGCGTGATCGTCGTGAGCGCGGATTCCTTGACCGGCGCGTCGACCTTGACCGCCGCCGGCGCAGCCGCCTGATGGCTCGAACCGCGCCGCCGCACGAGGCCGCGGCCATGACGCAGCCGAGCATCGTCCCCCATGAGCCTCTCAACGGCGTACTCACGCGGCTGCTCCTGTCCCGATCGGGTAGGCCTCGGCCGGTACCCGCACGCACGGCCCATGGCGCGCTCGATGCTGGGCGCGCGCGCGCAGCAGATCGGCGTCGATCTCGCGCTCCCGGACGCGCGCCTCCACGAGGCGGCGGCTGTTCTCGAGCACGAACAGGTACGAGGCGTCGCCGCCGGCAAACGAGCGTTCCGACGCGGCGACATTCTGCTGAAGGGGCGTGACGATCGTGTCGCGCCACGAGACTCGGGAGTCGCGCGCCTGTTCGTACTGTGCCGACGCCTCGCGCAGCTCGGCCGCGGCGCGCTGCTGAACCGCGACGTAGGCGGCCGACGCTCGCTGGAGCTCGGCTGCCGCTCGCGCACGGCCACCTTGATTGGTGTTGAAAATCGGCAGGCCGACGTCGATCCCCGGCCCCATTTCGAATCCTTCACGTCCCGCGCCGTTCGAGTCGAGCACCGCCGTCAGCGTGAGGATCCGCGTCTCTTCCCATCCGAGACGCGCGGCGGCTGCCGCAACGCCGATTTCCGCGGCCCTGACATCGGGCCGCGACACGATAGCTTCACGCAGTCGCGACGCAGCCGGTCCGCAGTCAGTCGTCGGAGAGCGTCGATGCGACGATGTCGAACGCTGGTCCGTCAATGGCGAATCCGAGGAGCGCCCGCAGCCGCTCGCTTCGCGATGACCACGTCGTGGCGCGCGCGGGTGGCGTCCTGACGCGCCCGGGCGGCATCGACAGTCGCGGCACGGCCGTCGAGCTCGCTGATGTCGCCGGCCGCGAGGCGCGACTGCCGTCAGCTGGGCAATCCGCGACAGGAGCGCCGCCGATTCGTCGGCGATGCGCGCCCGGTCGATCGCCAGCGCGACGTCGGTGTGGGCGACCTTCACCGCCAGCACCAGATCCAGCCCGGCCTGCACCAGGCGTTCGGCGGCGGCATCCGCGGCGAGACGCGCGGCAGCGACCCTCGCGGGCGTTGCCAGAGCACCTCGATCGGCAATCTCAGCCAACCTTCGAACTGCTTGACGCCGACCGGAAAGAGCAGCGACAGGATGGGATTGGTCAGCAGGCCGGCTTCGAGGAGATCCGCCCGCGCGAAGCCGAGCTCGCTCAGGCTGACCTGGAAGTCGGCGCTGTTCCAGAGCGCCAGCGCCACGGCTTCTTCCTGCGTCACTCCGTCCTCCAGAGTGATGCCGGCTGGAACTCCAGCAACCGCGTCCGCGCTGGTCCGCGCCGTTGCGCCCGTGCGCTCCCGCAGCCGATCCGCCGACGCCTGCGGATCGACGGTGGCGTGAGACGCGCAGGCGGACCCGAACGGCAGGCCAATCGCGACGAGGACGCAGACAACGGCGACGCGTGGGGTGGAGACACGCATTGTTGCGGCGAATGATATCAAGCCACAGCGTGAACGAACGATGACAATACTATGTCAGCGGGAGCGTGGCCGCGAAGCTGGCGCCGCCGCTCCCGCCGGACTCGAGCACGAGACTTCCGCCGTGTGCCTCGGCAATCCATCGTGCGATCGGCAGGCCGAGGCCGGCGCCGCCGATGCTCGAATCCAGCTGGACGAAGCGCTGAAAGACACGCTCGTGCTGGTCGGCCGGCACTCCGGGACCGTCATCCTGTCACGCGGACGATGGCACTTTTCCGTTGCGCTCGACCGTGGCCGAAACCGAACCGGCCGGCCGCGCGTGGCGGATGGCGTTGTCGAGGAGGTTGCCGACCATCTGCCGCAGCAGCGTGTCGTCGCCGGTCAACGCCACTTCGGTGTCGCCGCTCGTCGTGACGCGGACGCCACGCTCGTCGGCGACGACCCGCAGCGCTCGCGCGCACTCCGAGACGAGCTCGTCGAGGTAGAGCGGTTCGCGCACGAGTGGAATGCCCTGCGCCTCGGCGCGGGACAGCAGAAACATGGCGTCGACCAGGCGCCTCAGGCGCGCCGACTGCTCACCGACGATCGTCATCGCCTCGCGGTAGTCCTGTTCGGGCCTCGTGTCCCGCGCGAGCATGACCTGGGCGGTGGTGTGCATGACCGAGACCGGCGTGCGGACCTGATGCGACGCATCGGCCATGAATTGCCGCTGCGCGTGGAGGGCCGTGGCGAGCCGGTCGAGGACGGCGTTGAACGCCGTGGCGACGCGCCCGAGCTCGTCGTCTTTGTGGGGCGTGCTCAGGCGGCCTGACAGGTTGCGTTCGGTGATGCCGGTGGCCTGTGCGGCCATGTCGGCGAGTGGCTGGAGCGTCTTCCGGCCGACAATCCACCCGGCCAGGGCCGCCACCATGAGCGCGACCAGCACGCCGGCGGTCAGCGCGAGCAGCAGCTCGGCGCGTTCGCGCTCGAGGCCATCGAGCGGCGCCAGCACCGTCGCAAAGTAGCGATGGCCTTTGTATTCGACCGGCCGGCTGCGCATGCGGACGCGATGGGTTGCATCGAGCACGATCGTGTCCACCGTTGTCGATGGCACTGTTGGCGGGTGCCACGCTACCGGAAGCTGGAGACCCCAGGTTGCGAGCGGTGTGCCGTCCGGGCGTGTCAGAATCAGCGTTCGATCGGGAGCGACGACTTCCGTGCTGGCTTCATCGGCCGCCGCCTCCAGCGTATCCCCCAGGTTGAACTCGGTCCGCATGACGCCTTCGAGCGTCAGCATCAGACGCTGCAACTCGCCGTCCAGGCGCTCGAGCCCGAGCCGTGCCTGCACGATGGCCACGGCGATCGCGCCCACGACCAGCACGATCACGACAACGGCGCTATACCACGCCGTCAGGCGGGCACGGATGGACCAGGTCACCGCAGCCAGACTCTTCCGAATGCAGCGGTGCTGTCAACCGCCAGCCGTTGGTGTCACG
The DNA here is from genome assembly GCA_963776315.1 of uncultured Acidobacteriota bacterium. Lineage (GTDB taxonomy): Bacteria > Acidobacteriota > Vicinamibacteria > Vicinamibacterales > 2-12-FULL-66-21 > DATBJJ01. The sequence continues at coordinate 33,427 of CAVZMJ010000006.1, read as the reverse complement.
ACACCCGCCAGGCTCGGTTGTCATCGCTCGTTCATGGACGCTGACGCATGCTGATCGTGTGACACAGGGTCTGGCGTCGCGTCCTCGAGCGCGATCGTGACGTCGATGCATGCTGACGCGGCACAGTCGTTCCACCGCCGCCGGTTCAGATGGCGCGGTGGAGTGGGATCCGTCATCCTGATTCCTGCTGCCGTCGTCACGCTCTTTTCGACGCCGTCTGTTTGGTGAGAGCTCGTGGCTGTACCTGGCCGTGCGGGCGGTCGCCTGGGGCAGCTTTCTCGCGGGGGCCGCCCTGCGATTCTGGGCGACGCTGTATGTTGGCGGGAAGAAAGAACGAGAGCTCGTGACGGATGGTCCGTACTCCATCTGTCGCCATCCTCTCTATGTCGGTTCGCTGCTGCTTGGCATCAGCGCTGGCCTGTTCGTCGAGAGTCCGCTGTTTCTGACCGCGTTGCTCCTGGTGGTGATGCTCTACACGAACGCAACGGTGGCTGTCGAGGAAGCCGTGCTTCGCGCCCGGCATGGTGAGCGGTACGACGAGTATGCGCGCCGCGTGCCTCGTTACTGGCCGAGCTTCAGGGCGCTTCAGTCGCCGGCGCAGATCAGCGTGGATGTCCACAGGCTCTGGCTCGAGTGCGCGCGGGCATCCCGGTGGATCTGGTTGCCGATAGTCGGAGAAACGCTCAACCACGTCCGGGCGCTGGCCTGGTGGCCACGGATCTTTCGACTCTTCTGAAGTGGAGGCAAGCGATGAAACCCTTGATACTGGCGCTGTGCGTGGCAGGAGCGTTCGCGGTGCAACCGGCGTGGGCACAGGAGGAAACCGAGACGAAGGTGAAGATGCAGGAGTTGCCGCCTGCCGTCCAGGAAGCGGTCAAAGCGCAGAGCAAGGGCGCGACGTTGCGTGGCTTCTCCAAGGAAGTCAAGGATGGCCGAGCGCTCTACGAGGCCGAAATGAGCGTCAAGGGCCGCACGCGCGATCTGACCTTTGACGCACAGGGCACGATCGTCAGCGACGAACAGCAGACGAGCCTGAGCGAGATCCCCGCGCCGGCGCGCGCCGCGATCCAGAAAGCCGCCACGGGAGGCAAGTTGACGCTGGTGGAAAAGGTGTCTGAAGGCAGTTCCACGTTTTACGAGGGGCACATCACCAAGGCAGGCAAGGAAATCGAGATCAAGGTCGACGCAAACGGGAAAACAGTCGAGTAGTTGAGCGCTGCGGGATCGGCTGTCATCCCGCGTTCATGTGGGCTCACGCATGCTCACCACGTGGGACGTGGTCTGCCGTCGCAGCGTCCGGGCTCGCGGCCTGTTCTGGTGACAGGTGGACGACGTGGTCAACGTCGCCGGTTGGCCTGCGCCATGTGGGTGTTTGGCGGCCTGATCTTGGGGACTGCGGCATCGGCGCAGACCACGACTGCTCCAGCCCCGCTGACGTTCGAGGCCGCCCTCGAACGTGCCATGCAGGCGAATCCCGCGATCGTCGCGGCACGCCTGCGCGGGGCAACCAGCCGCGCCGCGATCGACGTGGCGCGGGAGCGCCTGAACCCCGAATTCAAGGCCGAGTTCGAACGCGAGACCCCGACGCGCGCCTATGGCATCGCCCTGCCCTGGGAGATCGGTGGCAAACGCGATCGGCGCATCGAGGTTGGCGAAGCCGCCGTCAAGACCGGTGACGCAGAGCTGGCGCAAATGATTGCGACGGTTCGCACATCGGTCCGCCGGGGTGTACTTCAACCGCGTCGTCGCCGAGGCTGGCCTGGCGCTCGTCGACGAGCTGCAGGCGCTGGCGGTCCGGGCTCGCGACGCCGCGCAGCAGCGGTTCGACGCCGGCAGCGTTCCCAGGCTGGAGCTCCTGCAGGCCCAGCTCGTGCTGGCGCGGGCGGAAAACGATGCGACCACCGCGCGGGGGGCCTTGCGGGCGGCCCGCACGGAGTTGAACGCACTGCTCGCGCTCCCGCTCGACGCTCCGACGCCGCTGGCGGCTTCGCTCGACCCGGCAATCCTTCCCCCCGCCGACGTCGTGGAAGCGCTCGCGCAATCGACGAACGTGGATCTCGCGGTTCTCGACAGCCAGCTCCAGGAACAGCGCGCCAGGATCGCCCTCGCGCAGGCACTCAAGGTTCCGGACGTGATCCCCGAATTCGCGATCACGCGCGGCGCGGAGCCTGAGTTCAGCACCGGCTGGCGGGCCGCGGTCGTGATCGCGGTGCCGATGTTCACGCGGCATACCGCCGGCGTGCGCGTGGAAGAGGCCGCCCTCGTTCAGCTCACGTCCGCGCGCGAGGCCGTGCTCGCGCGCATTCGCGCGGACGTCGCGTCCTCCCTGGCTCGCGCCGAGGCGCTGCGTCAGCAGTATCTGACGTATCGGGACGAGATTCTTCCCGCCGCGCTCGAGGTCGAGCGCATGGCGGAGGACGCCTACCGGTTCGGCCAGACCGGCATCGCGGCCTTCCTGCAGGCGCTGCAGGTCACGCGCGATACCCGCCTTCGCGCGCTGCAGGCGGCGTCGGACTACCAGGCCGCCGTCGCCGATCTCGAACAGGCAGTCGGCGCCCCGCTCTCATGAGCCGCATCACCCGTCTTCGGCTCGCGGTCTCGGTCCTCCTGGTGACCGCCTCGGCGTGCGGTCAGCCCGCACCCGAGGAGGTGGAAACGCAGTCTGTGGTGCCCGTCACCACCGCACCAGTGGTCGTGGGCACGATTCGAGGCGTCATCCACGCGACCGGCGTGGTGACGCCGGCGCCGGGCGCCGATCTTGTGGTGATTGCACCAGAACCGGCGCGGATCCTCGAGATGCCCAAGGCGGAAGGCGATCGCGTCCGGCGCGGCGACCTGCTCGTGCGATTCGAGATCCCCGGAGTTGCGGCCGATTTCGCGGCCAAGACCGCGGATGTGGCCCGCGCGCAGGCAGGAGTGAAGAACGCGAAGGCGGCGGACACGCGCGCGCACGACCTGTTCGAACGCGGCGTGGCCGCGCGGAAAGATATGGAGGATGCGGATCGCGCGATCGCCGACGCGGAAGCCGCGCTGGCCGGGGCGTTGGCCGCGCAGTCCGCGGCGGAGGTCATCGCCAGACGCGCGGAAGTGCACGCGACGTTTGACGGCATCGTCGCGAGGCGCCTGCACAATCCAGGCGATCAGGTCGAGGCGGTGGCCAGTGATTCGCTGCTCAGGGTAATCGACCCGCGCCGGCTCGAAGTGAGTGCGCTCGTGCCGGTATCGGAGGTCCAACGCCTGAGGGTCGGCGCGTCTGCACGGGTCGTGGGCGCATCCGCGCAGGAACCGGTCGGCATGAAGGTGATTTCACGTCCGAGCGTCGTCGACGCGGGCACTGGCGCCGTACCGGTACGGCTTGCCTTCGTCGGCGCCACTACCTATCCAGTGGGGTTGCCGGTCCAGGTTGCCATCGACGCGGAGGCGCACGCCGGCGTCCTGCTGGTGCCGGCTGGCGCGATCGTCCGCGAAGGCACCGGGACCGCCGTCTTCGTCGTTGTGGCCGGCAAAGCCGAGCGCAAGCCGATCGTCATCGGTCTCGCGGACTCCTGAGCACGTGGAAGTGATCTCTGGTGTAAAGGCCGGCGAGCTGGTGATTGTCGAAGGTCAGGCGGGGCTGCCCGACGGCGCTGCTGTCAAAGCGTCGCCGATCGAGAAATGAGCATCGCCGCCCACGCCATTCGGCAGTCGCGGGCCGCGGCGGTCATCGCGGTTGCGCTGGTCGTTGCGGGCGTGGTGGCCGCGTTTTCCCTGCCGAGCAGCATCTATCCGCCGCTGCAGTTCCCCAGGATCGTGATCATCGCTCGCAGTGGAACTCTGCCGTCAGAGTCGACGATGCTGACCGTCACGCGCCCCATCGAACAGGCGGTGATGGAGGTGCCGGGGATCCGCCGCGTGCGGTCGATCAGCCTCCGCGGCGCCGCCGAGATCTCCGCGCAGTTCGATCCGGCGAGCGACATGGTGCTGGCGCTCCAACAGGTGCAGAATCGAGTGTCGGAGATTCGCGACGACCTGCCCGCGAGCACGGAGCTGACGGTCGAGCGGCTGACGCCAGCCGTCTTTCCCGTGTTCATTCTCAGCCTGACCGGCAACCTGCCGACCCCCGACCTGAACGACTACGCGCAGTATGTCCTCCGGCCGGCCCTTGCGCGTGTGGCGGGCGCCGGGCACATCGAGGTGCTGGCCAGCGACACGCGAGAGATCCAGGTTGTGCTGGATCCGATGAGGCTCGCCCTGGCGGGACTGACGGTGACCGACGTGTCCGAAGTGTTGAGGGCACAGAACCAGGTGCGGCCAATCGGGAGATTTCAAGAATCGGGTCAGCAGCATCTCTCGCTCGCGTCCGGACTCTGGAGAACCCCTGACGACATCGCCGCGGCGCCGGTCCAGATCAAGAACGGCGCGACCATCCGCGTCTCCGATCTCGGCAACGTTTTTCCCGGGTCTCCAGACCGCACGCTGCTCATCACCGGCGACGGCCGCGACGCCGTCTCGATCAGCATCTCGCAGCAGATTGGAGCCAACATCCTCAGCGTGAAGAGCGGCGTCGACGCCACGCTTGCCGAGGTCACGCGCGCGCTGCCCAGCGGGCTTCGCGTCACCAAGGTGTACGACCTCGCGGAGTTCGTCAGCGCGTCGATCGCCAACGTCAGGGACGCCATCCTGATCGGCGGCGCACTCGCCATCGTCGTCCTGCTCGTCTTCCTGCGCGACGTTCGCCTGACCCTGATCGCGGCGATCACGCTTCCGCTCGCCGTCATTCCGACGTTCGTCTTCATGCGCCTGTTCGGTGGGTCGATCAATCTGATGTCCATGGGCGGCCTCGCGGTGGCCATCGGCCTGGTGATCGACGATGCGGTGGTGGTCGTCGAGAACATTCACCGGCGCGCGGCCGAGGGCGCGACAGGCGTCGAGCTGGCAGTCTCCGAGCTGATGGCGCCGCTCGTGAGCTCGACGCTCACCACCGTCGTCGTGTTCGTGCCGCTGGGCCTTCTCTCCGGCGTGGCGGGCCAGTTCTTTCGCGCGCTGTCACTCAGCTTGTCCGTGGCGGTGCTGCTCTCCCTGGCGATGTCGATCACGGTCGTGCCCTTGCTCGCGCGGTGGGCCGTTCGCCGGCATCCCGCGCCGGCCGAATCCCGTGACGGCGGGCTGAATCGCTGGTACGCGCGGAGTATCGAGACGGTGCTCGCCCATCCGTTCGTGGCCGTGGCGGTCGCCGCCGGCCTCGCGATCGCAACCGCGGCGCTCTTCGCGTCCATCGGTACCGGGTTCTTGCCCCCAGCCGACGAAGGCGGATTCGTCGTCGACTATCTGACGCCCGCGGGCTCGGCGCTCGACGAGACCGATCGCCAGGTCCGGAAGATGGAAGCCGTTCTGTCCGCCACGCCGGAAGTCGCCGCCTATTCCAGACGGACGGGCTCGGAGCTGGGTCTTTTTGCGACGCCGCAGAACTCTGGGGACATCCTTGTCCGATTGAAGCCCCGCGCCGAGCGCAGTCGATCGTCGGAAGAGATCATCTCTGACCTCCGGCCGAAGCTCCAGGAGGCCGCGCCGCTCGCCGAGATCGAGTTCGTGCAGTTGCTGCAGGACATGCTGGGCGACCTCGAGGGCAGTCCGACGCCGATCGAGGTCAAGATTTTCGGCGACGATCCCGAGCGGCTCGCCGAGCTCTCCGAACCCGTCGAAGCGCTCCTTGGCCACGTCGACGGCGTCGTCGACATCGTCGGCATGCAGCGTGGCAATCCGGAGGTCACCTGGACGATCGACCCGGTGGCTGCCGGACGGGTCGGGCTCAGCAACGAGCAAGTGTCGACGCAGCTGTCGGACGCATGGCTCGGGAACGTCGCGACCGAGCTGCGGCTGCTGGATCGCCGCGTACCTGTCCGTGTCAGGCTGCCCGACTCGTATCGGTTCGACCCGTTGAGGCTTCCCCAGACGTTGATCCGGACGAGCGAAGGGAAGCTCGTGCCTGTCTCAGGGCTGGCAGCGCCCGAGCGATCGAACGGCCAGTCCCAGTTGCTGCGAGAGAACCTGCGCGGGATGGCGCTCGTCAGCGCGCGACTGGAGGACCGCGACCTTGGCAGCGCGGTGAGCGAGATTCGCCGCCGGCTGAGCGAGCTACCGCTGCCCATCGGCTACACCTACGAGATTGGCGGCCAGTACGACTCGCAGCGTCAGGCGTTTCGCGAGCTGCTCGTGGTGTTCGCCATAGCCGCGGCGCTCGTGTTCACGATTCTCGTGATCCAGTTCCGGGCGTTCACGCCCGCGTTGCTGATTCTCGCCGCGGCGCCCCTGTCGCTCGGCGGCGCGCTGGTGCTGCTCTTCATCACCGGCACCGATCTCAACGTGTCGTCGGCCATGGGACTGATTCTCCTGATTGGCCTCGTCGTCAAGAACGGGATCATGCTGCTCGATTTCTCCGAGCGGCTCCAGGCCAATGGCGAGCCGCTCGCCGTCGCGATCGCGCATGCCGGCCGGATCCGCCTGCGGCCGATCCTGATGACGACCCTCTGCACCATCGTCGGTCTGCTGCCGCTCGCATTTGGTTTGGGCGCCGGAGCCGAACTGCAGAAGCCGCTGGCTCTGGCCGTCATCGGCGGTCTGCTGTTGTCGACACCGTTGACGCTTCTGGCGCTCCCGGGACTGTACGCCGCCATGGGTCGTCGCGTCCGCACGGCGCCGTCAGAGCCGGGAAGCGCTGACTAGAAGCGGTGACCTGCCGTTCGGGGATCGGGGATCCCCGGGGATCGGGCGTGTGTCAGATGCCGCGGTCAGGTCCAAGTCGCGCGCTTGAGATCGGACTGCTCTTCCTGAAGACTGATCCCGGTCCCCGATCCTGACCGCGCGTTCGAGAGCGAGGGTTCAGGAAGTCACGTCGACGCAAACCGTGTTCAAACGGTAGTACAACGTGTCGATGAAGCGGCCCGCGTGGACGTGCGGCAGTAGGGCGGTCGACGACGTGCTCACGACCTGCGTTCGGCCCTCGGCTCGCTCGAGCCAGTCGAGCAGGCGGAGCTGATCGTCAGCCGGCAGTGCGCTTGTCTCGTGCAGCACGAGCGTGCCGCTCTCGTCGGGTGACGGCAGCGCGAGCCGGTCGCCCGGACGCCACCGCACGATGGGTTCGTGCAGGTCGAGCAGCAGCGATTCGAGGACGAACCGCACGACGCCGTCGGGCGCGATGAGGAGCAGATTGACCCGCGGCATCCCCATCAGCAGCAGGTCCACGTGCGCGGCCCGCGCCAGTCGCCAGTGATCGGGCAGCGTGGTACCACGCGGCGGCGGCCCTCCAACGAGTGGGGCTGTGCCAGAAACCTGCGACGGGTTGTCCATGGGACCCTCCTCCTCCGGCTCCGGCCTGACCGAACAGCCAGCGCACGGCGCGACTCTACGACGTCTGGAGGCGTGAGTCCTATCAGGAAGTAACCGGATTGGAGTAGGGAAGATCCCTAATTGGTTCAGGGTTCACGGTTCACGGTTCAAGGGTTCAGAAGAGCACTCTGACGGAATTAGGATCAGAAAGCTCTGCGTCTGAACCCTGAACCCTGAACCGTGAACCACTTCAGGCACCATCCAACCACCCCTGCAAAATCGCGTACTTGACGATGTCTATCCGCCCCGTCAGCCCCAGTTTTCGCATCGCATTGGCCTTGTGGGCCTCGACGGTCTTGACGCTCAGGTCCAGCCTCGCTGCGATTTCCTTGTTGCTGTAGCCCGAGGCGATGAGGCGCAGGACTTCCGACTCCCGGTCGCTGATCTGTGCTCCCGACTTGCCGATCCGCTTGCCCTCTCGACCGAGGAATCCGGCCGTCACCCTCGCCGTGAGCGTCGAGTCCAGATACTGGCCTCCGGCCGCAGCCACTCGGATCGCCTGCAGCAGTTCGCTCGGCGCGCTCTGTTTCAGCACGTAGCCCGACACGCCCGCCCGCAGCAGCTCCTGCAGGTAGGCGTCGTCACCATGCCGCGTCAGCGTAATCACGGCCATGTGCGGCCGCGCCTGCTTGAGCGTTCGCGTCGCGACGAGCCCGTTCATGCCGGGCATCGAGATGTCCATCACGACGACGTCGGGCTTCAGCTCGAGCGCGCGCTGGACCGCCGTCGCACCGTCGCTGGCCTCGGCGATGACCTTCATGTCCGCCTGGCCGTCGATGAGCAGCCTCAGGCCGTGCCGGACCGTGACGTGGTCGTCGGCGAGGAGCACCCGGAACGGCGCCGCCTGGTCAGCCATGGCCGTTCGTGTTCCTCGTGTCCGGGGCGATCGCCATCCGGAGGAATACCGTCGTGCCCTTGCCCGGCGTCGATTCGATTTCGACCGTAGCGCCGACGAGTGCCGCCCGCTCCTGCATTCCGAGCAGCCCGAATCCCTGGCCGGGCGCTCCTTCCTCACCGGCGTCGAACCCCACGCCGTCGTCCTCGACGATGAGCAGGACCGAGTCGGCCTGCCGCTCGAGGATGACGCCGACTCGTTGCGCGCGCGCGTGCTTGGCGATGTTGGTGAGCGCTTCCTGCGCGATGCGATAGAGCGTCGTCTCGGCTTCGGATGCGAGCCGGTCGTCGAGCAGCCCCGTGGTGTGGAGCTCGGCGGGAATGTTGACGCGCCTCGACCAGTCCTGAACGTAGTTGGCGAGGGCCGCGCGCAGCCCGAGGTCGTCGAGCGCGGTCGGGCGAAGCTCCCAGACGAGCTGGTCGACGTCGCGATCGATCTGCCGCGCGATCGTCTCGAGCGAATCGACGAGGCCGGCGATCTCGGGGGAACGCGCGGACGCCTCCTTGAGCGCGACGATGCCGCGGCTCAACGCCGTCAGCTGCTCGCCGAATTGATCGTGCATCTCGCGCGCGATGCGCCGCCGCTCGTCCTCCTGCGCGAACACGAGCCGCGACAGGAGCTCTGTCCGCGCGCGCTCGGCTTCGGCCTGCCTGCGTTCGGTCAGGTCGAAGTGGGTGCCGACGATGCGGACGACCGGGCCGCCTGGCTCGCGTCGGACGGGGTAGCCGCGCGAGAGCACCTGGACGTAGTGGCCGTCCTTGTGGAGGAGCCGGAACTCGCCCTCGTACGCGTCCGCGCCGCGCGCGACGCTCGCGTTGACTTCCTGCGCCCGCGGCATGTCGCCGGGGTGGAGGAGCCGTTCCCACGCGCTCACGTGCGGTTCGATCTCGTCGTCCGCATAGCCGAGCATCTGTTTCCAGCGCGGCGAGTACACGACGTCGCCGGTGACGAGGTTCCAGTCCCACACGCCTTCCTGCGCGCCGGCGAACGCCAGCGTCAGGCGCTCTTCGCTCTCGCGCAGCGTCGCCTCGGCGCGCTTGCGCTCGGAGATCTCGCGCATGGTGAAGACGACCGCCGGCGGCGAGGCGTCCGCTTCGTCGAGTCGTGTGAGTGCGACTTCGACGTCCGTGATTCCGCCGTCGGTGCGGACGATCCGCTCTTCGAACGGGGTCACGTCGTGACCGGCAATCGCGCGGTCGATTCGCTCCCGGCGCGACTCGAGACCGTCATGGTCCAGGAAATCGCCGAGGGCGCGGCCGAGCAGTTGCTCGGCGTCTGACGCACCGCACAGTCGGGCTGCCGCCTGGTTGGCAAATACCAGCAAGCCACCCTGGCAGATGATGATGCCGTCTGGCGACCGTTCCACCAGGCGCCGATAGGGTTCGCTGCGTTCGGGCACGATGTACTGCGTTCGCCGCTTGGCGAGCGTCTCTAAGGTTGACACGTCGTCGCCCGGGAGTCCATGCCCGGGCGGTCGGTCCCGCCTGGCCGCGCGAGCCTACCCGCGCCCTCGGTGTCGTGCGCGGACGACACCGGTGGAGCGCTGCCGCCTCTGCTGACTGGACACGGCTTTCGCGACTCAGGCCGGCTGATTTGGCGGCGCGCGTCGGCAACGCATGAGTCTCGGCTGCACGCCGGGCGATTCGACGTGCCGTCGCCGGGCAGGCAGGCCGAACGAGCGTACAATGCGACTTTGCTCCCTCGGCGATTGCTCATGTCTGAGACTGCCAAAGACCGCTTCTCCGCGCTCCTGTTCTACCTCCTGGTGCTCGTCACGGGGTACCTGACCTACCAGGTGCTCAGCCCGTTTCTGGCGCCGCTGGCGTGGGCGGCCGTGTTTGCGATGATGTTCCATAGCGTGCACGTCGAACTGAGCGGCCGGCTTGGCTCGAATCGCTCGGCGCTCGTCACGACCCTGCTCGCGGCCGTGCTGATCGTCGCACCCGCTGTGCTGCTGGTCTCCGTCCTCGCGCGCGAGGTCCCGCAGGTCATCAACTATGTGCAGCAGGCCTCGCTCTCGGCGCCGGAGCAGATCGAGCGTCTCTGGCTGATGGTGCGGAACCGCGTCCCGCTCTCGCTGCCCGAGGATCCCACTGCGCTCCTGCGCGAGGGCGTCCAGCGCATGCTGGGGTTTCTCGCGCCCGCGGCGGGCGGCGTGGTCGCCGACGTGCTGGCGACGCTCGGCAGCCTCTTCGTCATGCTGTTCGCTTTGTTCTTCCTGCTGCGCGACGGCCGGACGATCGGGCGGCAGATTCGCGATCTGCTGCCGCTCCCCGAACGGGAACGCGAGCGGCTGATGGCAGAGACGCGGGACCTCGTCATCGCCAGCGTCGGCGCGGGGCTCGCGGTCGCGGCGGCGCAGGGCTTCATCGCCGGCGTGGCGTTCTGGTTGCTCGGTTTCAACGGGCCGGTCATGTGGGGCGTCGCGACGGCGTTCTGCTCGCTCGTCCCTGTCGTCGGGTCGGCGCTCGTCTTCGTGCCAGCCACGCTCTGGCTGTTTCTGTCGGGTGAAGCCGTGCGCGGCGTGATCCTGGCGGTCGTTGCCGCGTTCGGCGTCGGCATGGTCGACAACGTGCTGCGGCCGCTCATCCTGAGCGGGCGGACATCGGCCGAGCGGCCTCGTCGTGTTTCTCGGGCTGCTCGGCGGCGTCTCGGCGTTCGGATTCATCGGGCTCGTGCTCGGGCCGATCATCCTTGTCACGGCCGGTAGCCTCCTGACCGCGTTCACCCGGCCGGACGACCCCATCATCGTGTCGGACGCGACGCCCCGCGCGCCGGAATAGATGTCAATTCAGAACATCCTTCGGCATTCACTTCAGCATTCAGCACTCAGCATTCAGAATTACATGGAACTATCGAACGAGGTGGCGATGCGCCTTGCCCTCGCCGAAGCGGCACGTGCCCGGGACGCGGGCGAAGTTCCCGTCGGTGCCGTCGTCCTCTTCGAGGGTCGGGTCGTCGGCGCGGGATTCAACCAGCCGATCTCGGCCGTGGATCCCACGGCGCATGCGGAGGTTGTCGCGCTGCGCGCCGCGGCACGCACGCTCGGCAACTATCGTCTGACCGGTTCCGAGCTCTACGTCACCGTCGAGCCGTGCCTGATGTGCGTCGGCGCGATGATCCACGCGCGCATCGCGCACGTCGTCTTTGGCGCGCCCGAGCCGAAAGCGGGCGCGCTGATGTCCGCCTGCCGCGCGCACGAGACGCCCGGGCTCAATCACCGGCTGCAGGTGACCGGCGGGGTGCTCGAAGAGGAGTGCCGGCGGGGGATGCGGGAGTTTTTTGAAGAGCGGAGGAGGGGGAGCTGAGGTCAGTCGACAGCGGGCAATCGGGAGTCGGCAGTCACAGTCGTCAGTCTCAGTCGTCAGGTCCGAGTCGGCAGTCGCGGTCGTCAGTCGGCGCGCTCGAGCGCTCCGAGAGATGCTACTGCCGACTGGAACTCCCGACTGAGACTTGCGACTATGACTCCCGACCCCCGATTGCCGACTGATGACTGTCGCTTCCATTCACGGTAGAATAGAGAATTGTCTCAAGCGGCTTGCGCGGTCTCTAGCAGGTCGTCCGCTCGTCTCGTCGGAGAAGTACCGAAGTGGTCGTAACGGGGGCGCCTCGAAAGCGTCTTGTCCGCAAGGGCACGTGGGTTCGAATCCCACCCTCTCCGCCAATCACACCTACACTGTCAGGGCTCTCGCCCCTACTTGATGAACGCAGCCTGAGGGCGAATCCTTACAGGTGCGGCTGAGGAGAGAACAGACGAATCCAGGGGCAGTGGGTGCCCGACACTTCATCCTGTTGACACCCCATGTCCCACCAGTACACTGGCCCTATGGAAGTGAACCTCTCTCCCGACCTCGAGGGCAAGCTGGCGCGGGCGGCTGGCCGGCGAGGCGTTTCGGCCGACGTGCTGATCCGCGAAGCCATCGAGCGAGCCGTCGACTACGACGACTGGTTCATCCGCGAAGTCGAGAAGGGACTCGCCCAGATCGACGCCGGGCAGGTACTGACGCACGACGCCGTCGGCGCCCGCCTGGAGCAGAAGCTGGCCGAGCATCAGTCCCGTCGCTGATGGAACTCCGGTGGACCCAAGAGGCAGCCGCGGATCTCGAACGAATCGCGGACTACCTCTTCGAGCACACACCGGACCATGCGGAGCGCCTCGTGCGCGCCCTGTACGACGCGCCCGCCACGTTGCTGACGTTCCCGAACCGCGGCAGGCTGGGCAAGAAGGAGGGCACACGCGAACTCGTCATGTCGCCCTTGCCGTACATCGTGGTCTACACGGTGCGCGGGGACGCGGTCTACGTCGTTCGCATCCTGCACGGGGCGCAGCAGTGGCCGTGATCGGACGAAGAGTCCTGCGGGTGCAACCAGGTGCAAGGCGCCACGGCAACGACTGGCATTCGTGGCAATGTCGGCACTTTAGAATCTGTAACTTACAGAATCTAAAGAGTCCTGTCGGGTTCGAATCCCACCCTCTCCGCAAACCTAAGTTATTACCAGTAAATAACTTACAGACGCCTACTGCTGCGCTCTACCTGTTTTGTACTTGCCGCCAGGCACGTGGGTGGATTTTCCACCCACGTCCTGCCGATGTTGACGCGCGGTCCAAATTGAACCGAGCGACTCCGCCGGACCATTAACCGACGCCGCGACCAAATCCGCATCGCTGATCGACACGACGCAGAGCGTCCGCCTGTCCGGTTCGGGCTCTGGCGGCCGTGACTGTCTGGAGAGCGATGAACCCTGTAAAGAGTCGGCGTTCATCATGGTCATGACAGGATCGCCGAGTTCGACGAATACCAGTACGTCGGACAGGAAACGTGTCTCGCCGCCCAAGTCTGGTGTCTGTCCCTCTCGCCGTCAGTCTGCGAGCCAGTCCCAATCAGGCGTGAACGTCTTCACGAAGTGGCGCGGGAAGACAGACGTGCCACGACGGCTGCGCCAGATGTCCACCGCACGGCCAGCAAATTCTGCGGGCGCGTCCTCGGCATATGGAAGGAGCTCGAAGCCGCTGTGCTCCGCCCGATAGAGGCCCATCACAATTCCGCTGCACACTTCGAGGGCCTCTGCTTCGCGTCGGAGCTTGACCCGACGTTCAAGGTCATGGAAGTACGGTGCAACGACCGCGTCGATCGCGTCCCAGGCCGCCTCCGACGGCTCGACATATCCGCTGGCACGTGGGCCGGCGTCGAGGTCGTCCAGGTCGAGCGCCTGCAGACCCTCGCAGACCCTGTCCGCGACGTTGGCGCACGAAACCGTCGCGAGCAGGCGGTCAGCGGCTCGTGTGGCATCCGGCCGAAGGGCCGGGTGCGCCTCCAGCAGCGCGTGGAGCACGGCTCCGGCTTCTTCTCCAGTCAGAACGTTCAGGCAATCGGATTGCTGCCGCGATCCCTTCCTCCATGCAGCTGTTTCGCGGTCCGCAGGTCCATCCGGGATGACGGCGAGCCGTTTGGCAACGCGCTCGAGTACGCCAGCGCAGGTTCGGCGCGAGTCACGTCAGAAAAAGAAGCCTCCGGAGTCTGGCTCTCATCCCCGGCAGCTGGCTGGCGACGTAGCCGGCGATTTCGAACTCGTTGAATCAACCAGATCGCTGTCAGGAAACGTGGCACCCTTCGATAGATCGCGGATGTTCACTCTGAGCCTGGCGGGTCCGGCGTTGGCGAGTCTGGTTGACCAGCGCCTCCCGACCGAAGGGTCCGAGGCCTCTCAGACCGCTCGGTGTCACGGCCATCGCGATTTGGCGGTATCCTGAGGGCTGAGCAACCACATGAGTACGATTGGGCGCATCACGATGAATCCGGACCTCTGCGGCGGTCGCCCGTGCATTCGTGGGCTTCGCATCCGCGTGAAAGACGTGCTCGACCTGCTTGCCGCCGGCGCGACGGCAGACGAAATCCTCGCGGACTATCCCTATCTCGAATCCGACGACATTTCGGCGGTGCTGGAATTCGCAGCACGGCAGAACGATCATCCAGTCTTGCGGAGGGCATGATTGCGCTTTCTGGTGGATGCCCAGCTGCCGCCAGCGCTCGCGCGACGTATCGAAGCCCTGGGTCACGCGGCCGAGCACGTGGCGGACTGTGGCCTGCTTGCGGCCGCCGACGGGGTGATTCGGACGTATGCCGCGTCGCTCGGCGCCGTCATCATCACGAAGGATGACGACTTCGTCGTTCACCAACTCTTGGAGGGCGGTCCCGCCGTCGTCTGGATCCGGATCGGCAACACAAGGAAGGCGGAGCTGCTCGGTCGGATAGAAACCGACTTCGCCAACATCGTCAGCGCGCTCGAACGAGGTGAGACGCTCGTCGAGATCGCGTAATCGCTTTGCGGGCAGGGGTGACGCGACCTGACGATGCAGAGAGTGACGGGAACTGTCGCTTGGCTGTACCTGATTTGTACCGATACTCAGGTTTTGAGTGGATTTGCTGGATTGAGGGCTTCGGATCAGGCCTAAACCATTGATGGGAGAGGGAACCACGGGAACGAATCCCACCCTCTCCGCCAATCATCGATCCTTTGTTTTCACTAAGTTAGCTGGCTACGTGGGTTCTCGGCGGGCAAAGTGTCTGTTCTTCTCCCTCGATTTCTGCCGCTAACTATTGAAGATCGTACGGAAAATCGGCACGTGGGTGCTCCGAGCACCTTGTGGCCATTGTGATGGTGATGGCCTCGGTGATCGCGCGCCTGGACTTGGTGAGCGGAGTTTCCAGTGGTCGGCGCTGCGGGTTGCCCCTGCGGCGTTACACGCGGGCTAGAGCATTCTTCATAACTATGTAGCGACACGGTCTGCACCTTGATGGCCACGCGCTCGGCTCCTCACGCCCGCGGAATGTCGCAATTTCGTGTGGCATTGCGGCTTCGGCAGGAGTTCAAGACACATCGTTCCACTCACGAGTGCGCCGAGCGATGCGAGCCTCAGCCGTCTGAGATGGAGTGCGTGCGCATAGACGAACGTTCCTCCGAATGAACGCGCACGATATGGCAAGAACGAGACCACGACGTGCGCACATCATCCGGCCACGCGATCGTTCGATCGCGCGGGTCGTTTGCCACAGAATCGCCATAGATTTGCCGCAGAATTGCCACACATCGTTGTCTACCAAATCGGACGCGCGTGTCGCACCAAGATGACAACACCTCACGTGCGCGCGTTCGCGATCGACCGCGCAGCAGGCGATCAACGCCGCCTGACTCAACTTCGGAGTGTTCACCGCACGGGCACCTGCGTTGCACGACGGCATCGGTTGTATCGCGGGTACGCTGGCTGACTACGACGTGCTGCAGATGGATCGCGCCTTCAACACGTTCCTGCGCGTTCGTTTCTAGGAGTCCTGAGGGGATGAGGTCTTTCCCTGGAGTATGGCCATGGCGATCAAGATTCGGACAGCAGCAGCCATTGCGGTCGCGCTGCTTGCGACGGCGCACGCCGCCGGCCAGTCGACGCGCGAGCGCGTCGTGGCGGACCTGACTGGAGCCTGGGTGCTCAACACCGATTTGAGCGACAAGCCTGGACAGATGCGAGGACCGGATGACGGCGCGCGTGGCCGCAGCGGCCCTCCGGGCGGACGCGGTGGCGGCGGGATGGGTGGCGGGATGGGTGGAGGCATGGGTGGAGGCGGCAGAGGCGGCGCTCCCGGCGGGGGTGGAGGGATGGGCAGCCCCGAGGACATGGAGCGCATGCGCGCCGTGATGGAGGTTGCGATGCGCACGCCGGCGAGGCTGACGATCGTGCCAGCCGATGCGCGCCTCGTGGTGACAGACGAAGAAGGTGTGAGCTTCAGAATTCCACTCGACGGTAGCAAAGACACCGGTGCCGCCAACGGTGTAGGGTTCGAAACGACGGCGAAGTGGGAGAACAGCACCCTGCGAATCGAGCGGAAGTTCAAGGGCGGGTTGAAGCTGGTGGAAGACTACGCGGCGTCCGCCGATCCTCGTCAGCTGATCGTCAACTCGAAGGTCGAAGGCGGCCGGATGCCTGGCGGCGGGCGCACCGTCAAGCGCGTCTACGACGAAAAACCATCTTGAGAGAGCGCGGTGGATCTGCCGTCACCGAGAGTCGACATCGCCGTACGGCCACAGTGACACCTGTGCTCGTGCCGACCGCTCACGGTTTCTCGATGACTCTTCGGCCGAGAGGGCGGCGCGCTGCCACAGTACTGTCTTCGTCATGACGCGCCGCGGCCCAAGAAACGCGCGGAATCGGGGATCGAAGGCGTCGCTGGATCACCGAAAATCGTCGAGGGCCGCGCGATCCGTCATGGTATCCGCGCTTTAGGTACACGTCGTGCAACCCGCGCGCGCCATGAGTATTGAGTCCTCGACCAGCGGCGCGATCCATGCGACCACTCGGGAGGTGCGGACAACAGGATCGGACGGTGCCGTATGGAACGTTCGCACCGCTGGTTGATGTTCGGCGCGGGCATGACCACACTCGTCACGTGGTCCCAGGCACGGCGCGCGTGTTGGCTGATCCTCGAGATCGCGTGGCTCTACTTCGTCACCGGGGCGCGCGGCTGAGGACCTTTCTCGCGCTCTCGTGTATCAGAGCAACTCGTATTCCTCATGTGCGTCGCCAGACCCCGCGAGACGGCCGCCTCAGGGATGGACGACCTGAACGTCGTAAGAAATCTCCCAATCCGCCGGAACGTTTCCGGAGTCGTAGACGTTCACGCAGTAGCTACCGGCGTTTGCGGTGCCAGTGAGCGCCGTCGTTCCACTCCGCGCGTTGTCGTTCTTACTCGACGACGCAGTGCACGAGGTCCCGTCCCAGATGCCGATACCGACGCCCATCGACATCGTCGTCAACGGAGCGACGGCCGTCAACGTGATGGTTACTGTGCCCGTCGTCGTTACCGTGAAGGGATGGCCGGAACTACTCTGATGACCGACGATCCCGGAAAATGATTCGGTTGTTGTCGCGGGAGTGGGCGTGGTCGGTGTTGATGAATCCGAGCCGCACGCTGCGGCGGTGATCGCGAGCGTGGCGAGCGATCCAAGCCACAGTCGTCTCATGCTAGCGAGTCTGCGCATATGCGAACCTTCGTCTCCGATTGGACGCACGCGGCTTCGCAAAAACTGGACCACGAAAAGTACGCATGAAGAGAACGTGATCACGCGTGCAGCCGATCGTCTGTGCAGTCGTGCCACAGATTTGTCACAATTCGTTGTCTACCATAGTGGACGCGATTGTCGCAGCGGGATGACAGCACGTCACGCGTGACGCATCCTCATCGGCGCGCGTTGCGACAGAAGCGTTGATGCTTGTGTGAGTTCCCCGTTCGTGCCCTGTGCGGCACATGCGTTGCAGGTCGGCGGCGGCGGTGCGATGCGACTTGGTCTCCTTCTGAGTTGTCATGTTCTTCTGCTTCTAATCGCGGTCGATGCGTTCGCGCAATGCCGCGTCGAAGTACCGTCCGAATGGCAAACGGCGCGCCTCACGCCGGCATCACCGTGCAAATCGACGGCCCCGAGTACCGCAAGCCAGTCACGGTGACGGCTGGAGAAGACGGGCGCTTCGTGTTCAGCGACGTGAAGGCCGGCACTCGCGTGCGCGTGATGGCGCTGCTCCAGGGCCGTGCGATTGCGTCCAGTTGGACACTGGTCACGAGCTGGGTCGAAACCGTTGATCTCACCGAAACCACACTGACGGTATCGCCCAACAGTCTCGGCTACTTGCTCGCATCGGACGGTCCCTCGGGCGAGATCGTCGGCTATGTGCGATCGCCTGACGGGTCCCCCGCCAACGCGCGCGTCACGATTAACGAAACGAGCTACGGTGCGGTGACCGACGGCGCCGGCCGGTACTCGATCGGCGGGCTACGTTCGGGCATCACCGTCAGTGTGCAGGTGTCGGCCCCTGACGTCGAGTCGGCAAGCCAGAAGGTTCTTGTCCCCGACAGCGGACAGGCGCGGGCCAACTTCTCGCTCGCGCCGTCATCAATTCCACACGCAACTTCTAAGAAGATCGGGGACGTCGCGCCGCTGTCGGCGTCGGCCGACGACGGGACAATTGCCGTGCGACCTGAACAGGTCGCGGCGTTCCCGAGCGTCAGTCGGAACGATGTGGCGCGTGCGCTGCAGTTCCTGCCGGCGGTTGTGGGCACGATCGATACCGCCCTTCCACTCTTGGCCCGTGGCAGCCCGCCGGATCAGATGCGTGTGACCATGGATGGCATCGCGCTCTATCAGATGGCCGATCCTGCGAGTGGGCCCACACCGTACAACACGGACACGGTCCGACAGGCGGAGTTCTCGAAAAGTCCGTTCGGTCCATTGGATGGCGGGCAACTCGCGGGAGCGCTGCGGCTGACCGAGAGTCTGGCGAGCGAACGTCCTACCGGCTTCGTCGACCTGAGCGCGTTTGGCGCGGCCGCGCAACTGCAGATGCCCGTTGGCCGCTGGCTGTCGGCGGGCCTGAGCGTGAGAGGGGCACTTCCGTCCGATCTGTACGCCGATACACTCGAGAGGTTTGCACCGCGCAGCGGCGACGCTGTTCGCGGCCGCGTGCCACAGTTTGCCGGCGGCCCGCTCGCCACTGCCGCCACCGAACCTTCCTATCGCGACGTCAATGCACGGGTCGAGGTCCGGCCATCAGCGCATGATCGGATCGCCGCTACGCTCTACGACGGCGAGAACGACGCCGATCACTCGTATGATCAGGCGCTGACGCCGCCCGCCGTTGGATCGATCGCCGTGCCAGAGGATTCGGGCTTGCCAGCCGATGCCGTGATCGAGGCCAGCAAGGTCCAGCGTTGGACCGGACGAGGATGGAGCGCCCTGTGGCGGCGTGGCTGGTCGCCGACGGCATCGAGCACGCTTGCGATCGCCAGGTCCCAGTACTCGAAGAGCGCCAGCCAGGCATGGCTCGTTGCGAGCCCAGGAGCCGGGCAGGATTATTCATACCTCGGTTCGCGTGGTGGCAGTTCGGGACTCACCGAATCCAACGACGTGACAGAGACAACGTTCCGCGCTGACAACAGTCTGACCGTTGGCTTTGCGCACGCCTTGTCGTTTGGCGCCGAGATCGCATCGTTCGACGTCGGCTATACAGCACAAACCGAGGCCACTCACTCGCGCGCCGCAGGTACGACGTCTACGCTCGTCGATTTGATGCGCCAGTCAGAGACCGGCCGCGTCATCACCGGCTTCGTGCATGATTCGTGGCGTCCGCTGAGCCGCCTGATCGTGGCGCCTGCCGCGCGCATCGTCCATTCCGACGTTGCCTCGGCGACGTACTTCGAGCCGCGCGTCACTGCCAGCTATCAGGTTCGTCCAGACTTCCGCCTGACCGGCGGTTGGTCGATGGATCACCAAGTGGTGAATCGCGTTGTCCGGGAGGACCGCGCCCACGGCGACGGCGGATTCTGGGCTCTCGCTGACGGCACAACCATACCCGTCGCACGGGCGCAGCAGGCGATCGCTGGTTTGAACGTATCTCATGACGAGGTGTCGTTCGATCTCTCTGGCTTCTACAAACGGCTTGACGATCTGACGCTCTTCGCGCCGAGACTCTATACGGGCATCGCGCCAGCCCCAGATGCCGATCTGCTGCACACCGGATCCGGAACGGCCTCTGGAATTGAGGCGGTTCTGCAGTACCGCGTCCCCCAGAACGTGATGTGGATTGGCTACACGCTCAGCCGCGTCGACAACTCGTTTCCAACACTCGAGGACGACACGTTCGCCGCCTCCTACGACCAGCTGCACGAGTTCAAGGTGGTGGATGCCTTCGAGATCCTCGCCAGGTGGTCGGTGCGTGGCGCCTTCGTTGCTGGTAGCGGCAGGCCGTACACGACAGCGTCCGGCGTCGAGACCGTGTGGTTTCCGACCGGAGCAGTCGTCTCCCAGCTCCAGTTCGGCGACAAGAACGCATCACGCCTGCCCGCGTATCATCGCCTGGACTTGTCGACCGAGCGCGCCTTCTCCTTCGCCCGGGTCGGGTTGTCGCTCGGGGCGACGGTCTTCAATGTGTACGATCAGAAGAGCGTGATCGGGGTGAACTACGACAGCATCGCGGACGCGCTAGCCTCTCACGATGTGACCCAGATGGGTCGTGCCTTCAACGCGTTCATGAGGGTTCACTTCTAGCCGCGAAAATCCTGTGTGCCTCGCCTTGCATGGCACCACGCCAATCACCCCAATTGTCGCCCTGTCGGCTTGGCCCCGGGACCGGATCGCGTGAGGGCGATGAAGATTGTCGTTGGCATCTTTGGCGTGGCGCTCGTCGCCACACTCGGCGACTATACGTGGTACACCCTGCATGTCCCGCACAGTATCGCGACGCGCTTCCTCCACGGCGCGGTGCTCCTGACCGCTGTTGGAGCTGCTCTCGGACTCGATGCTGGCCGAGTGGTGAGGGCGTGGCCGATCGGTGCGCTGTCGGGCGTCGGCGGCGTGTTCATCTATTACCTCTTCATCGCGCTCGTGGATCGAGAGACTTATGGGTCGGCGATTCCGGCGGCCTGGGTCGGGATGTGGCTCCTCGTTGCCCTGCTGGATGGCCGTTGGCTGCGTGCACCAGAGCGACGGCCGTGGGGGGAAATTGTAGTGCGCGGTGTGCTTACCGCCGTACTTAGCGGGATCGCATTCCTTTTGGTGTTGAACACTCTCTGGGGCCGGCCGCCCGCGACCGGCAAGAACTATTTCGCGCAGTTCGCCGCGTGGGTGCTTGCGTGGGCCCCGGGTCTGCTGGCGTTGACCTTGGGTCGATCGGCGTCCGCGGATCGTCGCGTGTGACCGTCAAGACTGCTTGCCATCTTCGTCAGTCTGTCGAATGGTCAGGGGCTCTGCCGACTCGCCGCGTGTACTCGGCGGCAACGATAGTCCATCGCCGGGAACGCCCTATACGGGAGCGACTCGCCAAGCTTGAGAGGGCGCGTGTCGATCACCTTCTCGGACAGGCGCTGGCTCTGCATCACGCGCAGCAGATTTGCGCATACGTCGAGGCCGTCCGGATCTCAACGCAGCGTCCGCTGACCCTATGGCGGCCGACGACCTTGAGGATTGGTCAAGCTGGGCGCTCGCACAGGCCGACCGCATCGATCCCGTCGGTCCGGCGCCTTCAAGCCGCGACCGATGGAGGCACCTGCATGAGCGACGCTGACTGACGTGTCCAGGGCCACTCTCTGGAGGTCCCGTCGTGAGAGCGGGCCCACTGCGCAAGGTTTCCTGTCCACCTGGGGGTCGAGAAGTATGCTGATTGTGGAGGCGGGCCTGCTGGTGCAACCAGGTGCAGCGCCCCGGCAGCGACGGCATTGGCGGCAATGTCGGCACTTTAGGATCTGTAAGTTACAGATCCTAAATGGTCCTGTCGGGTTCGAATCCCACCCTCTCCGCCAACCTTCGCTCGCCTGACATGTGAGCGAGCTACGGTTGGCAAGCCAGCGAGCGAACTCCCCAACACGCGAAGGTTGGCTCACTGACTGGATGAGATCCGCCGTAGCGCCGACTTGTCCGCCGTAGCGCGAAGCGCGAAGGTGGAAGGCGCGAAGGTGGACGAATCCCACCCTGTCCGCCAAATCAGATCCCTTGCTTGCAATAGTTTAGCCAGGCATAGTGGGTTCTCGCGGGCGTTGGCGTGCAACCCTCGCGATTTTCGCCCGTTTCTTCGCCATCAAGATCGCCAAGAAATGGCCTGTTTGAGCCAGGTGGGTTCTCTGTCAGGCCACGTGGGTGGTGGTGGCACCCACGTGGCCATGCACCCTGACGAGACCCGTCAGTACCGCGTGAGCAGGGTTCGTGAACACGCTGACGCTGGGAACAGGCGTCCTCTTCCGTGGGTGTGACGCGTCGTGGGACAATGGACATATGCCGAACGCCACGATCAATGTCGATGCCGCGCTGAAGGCGCGACTCGCCGATCTCGCGGGTCAGACCGGCCAACGCGTTGACGAGTTCGTCGAAGTCCTCCTTCGTCGGATAGCCGATGCGGACGTGCATTTCGAGCGCGGCGTGCCGGTCTTTCCGCGGCGCCCCGGAGCACCTACGCTCTCGGTCGAAGACGTTAACCGCCTCGCCGACGGCACGCGCGAATAGCGTCGGCCATGGCCGATCTCCTCGACGTCAATGTGTTGGTGGCTTTGCTCCTGCCCGAGCACCAGCATCACCCCGCTTCGATGGAATGGTTCACGACACGACCAGGTCCGACTGGTTGGGCGACGTGCGCCGTCACCGAACTCGGCGTCATTCGCGTCTGCGCGCAGTTGCCTGGCGGAGCGTGGCCCGCCGAGACGACCGCGGATCGACTCCTGCTGCTCACCGCCACCGGCCGTGACTACGTGTTCTGGCCCGATGCCGTCTCGCCTGCGGTCATGCCCGAAGTGCGCACGGCAATCACAGGGAAGCAGATTACGGACCGATACGTCTCCTCGGCCTGGCGCGCCGCCACGGCGGTCGCGTGATCACGTTCGACCGCGCCCTTGCGGTAGCAGGCGGCCACGACGTTCTCTGCCTGTTGCCGGCCGGCGCGTAGGCCCGGCGCGCGTCACGTCCGACTTCGTCGTAGGAAACTGAGCGGAGCCACGGGTGGAGCCGTTGATTGTCGGTTACTGAGCGCTCTCAGAATGGCATCGAGCACCGCGTCCAGTTCCCTGCCCACGTCTTCGGCGAGGAAGCGCAGCACCAGGTATCCATTTTCCTGTAGCACCTGATCCTTACGCCGGTCGCGCCGATACGCGACTGGATCCGCGAGATGCTGCGCGCCGTCAAGCTCCACCGCCACCTGCGTGTCGGCGCACAGGAGATCGACTTCCAGCCTTCCCAGACCGTCGAACGCGATTGGCAACGACACGTTGAGGCGGAAACGCTCTGTGGTCTCCGCCAGCGTTTCCAGGCGCCGATACAGGAATGCCTCCGTGGCGCTTCGCGCCCGATCGGCGCCATCGGCATCTGGAGACATCGGACGAGCGGCGTGGACGAACAGGCTGGCGAGTGGCACATCGACGCCGTCGCGGACCAGCCTGCGCACGCTGCCGGAGTAATCGCGCTTCCACACCGGGTCCGATGGAAGAACGACATCGGCGGGCCAGCCCGGTATGGCGCTGGCCGGAAGGAGAATCTGATAACCGATGGCCTCATAGCCGCGGCAGCGCCGATCGAACATCCGCGCGAGCATGGGCACGTTGAGGTCCGCGTAGTCGTAGATGCGCACCTCCCGCTTGTCGTCGTAGAGCCGGTGCAGTCGGCCCGCGTACTGCGCGACGGTGCCGCGCCACGAGACCGGCAGGGTCAGAAACAACGTGTCCAGGCGCGCATCGTCGAATCCCTCTCCGACGTATTTGCCAGTGGCCAGGATGACCCTTGCCTCATCGCGAGGGATGGCTGTGAGTCGCTCGGAGATGGCCTGCCGCTTCTTCTTGCCCAGTCCCGCTCGTAGGACCACGAGATGACGGACGCCCGCCGCGATCAGGCCCTCGAGACGGTCGAGGTGATCGTTCCGCTCCGTCAGCACCAGTGGCGACCGTCCGTTGTTCGCCGACTCGATGACATCGTGGCAGATGCGACGGTTGCGCACCTCGTCTTCGACCAGTTCCTGGTAAAGCGTCTGGAACTCCACCCGTTTGTCGGCATCAGGAGTCCTGGCCGGCTGGAACGTCGTCGGTTGCACGAGGGCGAAATGCTCGAATGGTCGCGCGGCCGCCTGTGCCCTCGCGCTCACGTGATGCCGGACCGGTCCGCATTGCATGAAGATGATGGGATGGTGCCCGTCCTTGCGTGCAACGGTCGCCGACAGCCCCACGACGAATCGGGCCTTGGCCTGGCGCGCGACCTGCTCGAAGCTGTGGGCCGACAGGTGATGACACTCGTCAACGATCAGATGGCCATAGCCGGCCACGCGGTCGTCGACCACACCCTTCCTGACGAGACTCTGAATGACGGCGACGTCGAGCAGCCCGGTCGGCCGGCTCCGCCCGCCTCCGATACGACCGATCGACTTCGCGGGCACGCCGAGGAACGTCGAGAGCCGCTCGATCCACTGGTCGAGCAGTTGACGCCGGTGCACGAGCACGAGCGTGCCCACGCCGCGCTGCGCAATGAGCCAGGCGGCGACCACTGTCTTGCCAAACGCCGTTGTGGCGGCCAGCACGCCGGCGTCGTGCGCCAGCATCGCGTTTGCCGCCGCTCTCTGCTCGGCCCGCAACTCGCCTTGAAAGGTCACGGCGAGAGGGCGGCCGGCGTAGCGTTCATCGCGAATGGTCACGCGAATGCCCACGTCACTCAGGGTCTGGCGAACGTCGTCGAGGCATCCGCGCGGCAGGCCGATGTGATGTCGGTGATCTTCAGCGCAGGCAATGACGCGCGGTTTGTCGTAGGTGGACAATCGCATGGCCTGCGCCCGGTAGAACTCGGGATTCTGAAAGGCCGCCAGGCGGAGCAGCCGGTTTCGGAGACCCGGATGCAACCCGTCCTTGGCAATGTAGATCTGATTGCCGAGAACCAACTCCAGCGTCTCAGGGTGTTCGCCGATGATTGCCCGCTCCTTGCGGTGGCGGGATGGAGGCGCCGTCCACGGTTCGTCATCGCCCTCGTCCTGTGGCGGCAGACGCACGCCGAGGACGCGACCACGACGTTCAGCCTCTTGGACGATCCCTTCGATCTGCGCTCGGCCGATCTTGCGCACGCTCGCGAGAAACGCCCACTGGTCTGCCCACGGTACCAGACGGTCGTCGAGAAAGACGCTGTGGCCCTGCCCGCGTGGTCCCTTCTGCAATGGGAGAGCGATGAGATTTCCAAACCCTCCTTGCGGCATCGTGTCCTGACTCGGAAAGAGACGGTCGTACGAATCGAGTCCCACGTCCGGCCGCGTCTCCATCGTTTCGGTGAGGATGTGCGATCCCAATCTTCGGGCCAGCGCAGCCGGAATGGCCTCGCCGAAGAAGAGCCAGACGTGCCCGCCTCGTCCCGAGCGAGACTGTTCAAGGGCGGCCGGAAGGCCCAGCCGGCGGCACACTTCGAGAAAGGCCGCAGCATCTTGCTGCCAGTTCGCCTT
Source organism: uncultured Acidobacteriota bacterium (assembly GCA_963776315.1). Classification (GTDB taxonomy): domain Bacteria; phylum Acidobacteriota; class Vicinamibacteria; order Vicinamibacterales; family 2-12-FULL-66-21; genus DATBJJ01. Next base: position 8,180 of record CAVZMJ010000006.1, on the reverse strand, counting down.
GTCGAAATCGACGGCCAAGAAGAAGCACGTCTCATCCAGGAGCAGGGGATAGACGCCCGCGACGAAGGGTTGCCCGGTATTGTCGCAGCCGGACAAGTGCCAGCGAATGACGTCGTCTGTCACTGAGAGGAATCGGCGGTGGGGGCATTCGGCGCATTTGACGCGCGGCTTCTCGCAGATGCCACGCACCCATTCGTTCGCGCAGGCGGGCGCGTATCCAGACTTGCCGGTCTTCTTGCTCTCGAAGCGGCGCGGGTAGACGTCTTCGCGACCCCGAAACAGGAATCGGAAGAGCGCAATCTTGGCCTCGGACGATGATGACTGGTTGACGAGAACGTTCATGTCGGTCGGCCCACCGTGCTCACATCGGTCGGCCAGCGGCATCCTCCCTCGCGGACGGCCTCGGCCGCGAACAGAGACTGCCGTCAGTCCAGGTCTGGCAACTCCTCACGGGTGAGGCGGAGCCTGATCGTGCGCGCCTTCCCATGACGTCGACACATTCATCATGGCATCATACGAGCCGTCATTCCCGCCTGGCTCGGCGTGCAAGGTGCCACGGCATCGCCGGCATTCACGGCAATGTCGGCATTGTAGAATCTGTAACTTACAGAATCTAAAGAGTCCTGTCGGGTTCGAATCCCACCCTTTCCGCCAGCCTTCGCTCACCTTCGGTGAGCTTCGGCTCGGCAAGCCAGCGAACCGAAGACACGCGAAGAATGGCGTCACAGACAGGATGATCCCGCCGTAGCGCGAAGCGCGAAGGAGGACGAATCCCACCCTCTCCGCCATTCTAAATAACTAAAAATACATCGCTTATTCGATCCAATTGTCTGACTGTACCTAACCCCTCGTTTTCGCCCCACCTTTCGCCGGCAGAACTCACAAACAGGCGCATTTCCGGCACGCAGGTTCCGACACCACCCACGTGGCAATGCGATCGCGGCCTTCGCCGAGATCGGCGGGTCCTTCTCGTTTTGGGCATGGCTCCGCAGCCACCACTCAGCCTGTAGGTGGTGCCCGGGATGCTCTGGCTGGCGCTGTTCGCGTACCTCCTGCGTACGCCGCCTACGGCAGCGTCTACGTCACGGCGTTGGTGTGGTTGTGGGTCAACCTTTCTCTCCAGGTGGTGCCGGCGGCAGACCGCCATCAAACCCCGGCAGAGCCGCACCCTGAACTACGGGCAGCGGATCGTCGGGAAACCACGTCCTTGACAGTTCCAGCGCCACGTCTGTGACGGAGATCGGGAAGCGATCCGGTCCCAGAACGGCGTTCAGGACGACCGAGATGTCCGTCGCCCAGGCTTTCGGCGACCGCGTAGTCGGCGAAGTTGAAAACGAACACGACCTGGTACCGAACCACGCTGTCCTCGCCCGGGACCGCGGCGGCCACGATCCGCCCGAGCGCTCGCAGCTACCGAGCGGGCAGCGATGGGAGGGGCAGCGACCGCGCCAGATGCTCCCCCAGCGCCTGCCACCGCGGCTTGACCGTCCGCATCAACTCCTCGAACCGCGGATCGGATCGGAGGCTGGCCAGGAAGGGGTCGCGCGTCGAGAGAATCGGGTAATTGATGAAGCCGAGCGCAACCGCCGTTCGGAGCCACCGTATGGCCTCGTCGTTGCGTCCGATGAGCGAGTAGCCATCCGCGAGGAACAGTGCCAGATACTCCGTCCAGGCCGCGGCTTGCTCCAATGGCGATGAGATGTGTCGAACGGCACCTTCGCCATCTCCTTGCAGGGCTCGGCTCAGGAAGAGGCTCACCGAGCCATAGGCGGTGTCGGGCAGCGCCGACCCCTCCGCCTCGAAGACGGCGATCGCCTCCTCGCGCTCATTGGCGAGCGCCAGGTAATAAGCCGCGTAGACCCTGGCCGGATTACCCCGGTCTGTCAGGTGGAAGATACGGCGCGCGGCATCGACGGTCTCAGCAAGTCGCCCGGCAGAGAAGTGCCGCCAGGACCATTGCGCCCAGTTCAGGGGATGAAGCGGATCCACGCGCAGCGCCGCCTCGTACACCGGCCGTGCCGACTCGGTGTGTTCCTGACCGGCGCTGAGGTGATGACGAATCAACTCGTTCAGCACCATGGCATCGCCTGGCTTCTGCTCGTGTGCGGCGTGAAGATCACGTATCGCACTTTCCATGTCGCCGCGTTTCGACGCCACCAGTCCGCGAAGGAAGATGCCGACATAGTTCTGAGGATCGCGCTCGAGTGCCCTGGCGGCGTATGCGGCGGCTTCGTCCAGGTACCGGTCCTCGGGGCGAATCGAGAAATTGAGGTAGTACCACGAGACCATGCCCCTGGTGGCAAGCAGCAGCGAGTTCTCGCCAATGAGCGATAACCCGGCGTCCACGAGTTTCTGCGCACGGTCCAATCCGTCGGCGGTAAAGCGGTACACTTCGTGGCGCGCCCGCATGTAGCAGTCATACGCCGCCGCGTTGTCAATCGGCCGCTCGGCGATGCCGCGCGCTTCGGCGTCCGTCAGGCGCAGCTGCAGGGCGTTGACGATCTTCCGCGAAATCTCCTCCTGGATCGCGAACACGTCCTCGACGCTGCCCGAGTATTTCTCGGCCCATATATGCGAATCGTTCTCAGCGTCGATGAGCTGGGCCGTAACGCGCAGGCTCATGCCGGAACGGCGGACGCTGCCTTCGAGCACGTAGCGAACCTGCAACTCTCGCGCGATGGCTCGCAGGTCCTTGTTCGTGCCCTTGAAGTGCATCGCGGAGGTCCGGGAGATCACGCGCAGCGCGCGAATCACTGACAGGTCGGCAATGACTTCTTCGGTCAGACCGTCCGCGAAGAACTCGTTGTCCGGATCGGGGCTGAGATTGCCGAACGGCAGGACGGCGATCGAGGGTGAGGCCTCCGCCAGCGCTTTGGTCTCGATCGTACGCGAACGTGGTGCGACGCTCCCGTCGCCGGCTGTGTCGAGGCCCGCCTTGCTCAGTCCCTCGATCAACCGTTCGACCAGCTCCGGCGGGTACCACTTCGCAAACTCCTCGCGGGCGACCTGGGGGAAGTCGGGCTTGAGCGCCAGGACCGCTCGCACGCTCTCTGCGGCCGCCTCACGATCTCCCAGCTGGCCGCACACGGCCGCGAGCAGTGCCCCGGAGAAGAACTGGCCCGGCATGTCGGCCTTGAGCATGAAGGCGCGCGCGGTCACGTAGTCGGCCCGGCGATAGGCGTCGAGGAAGGGAAGGGCCCAATACCACGCCGGGTGATGCGGATTGAGATGCCGCGCCTTCTCCGCCAGCGCGCAGCCCCGCTGCCAGTCGCCGGCAAACGCCAGCAAGTGGGCCAGGTACTCCATGCTGGCACCGTCCATCGGGTTGAACACGAGGGCCCGTTCGGCCGCGTTGCGGAAGGCATCGAATTCCTTGCGGAAAAAGTGCGCCTGCGCCATCGCGAGCTGCGCGTAATGACTGGAGGGCGCGGCCGCCACCGCCTGCCGCGCGGCCTGCAGTGCACGCCCGAGCGAATCGGGCGCGGCGTTGAACCCGAAGCGATGTTCCTCCCCGTATAACATCGACAGCATTGCCCAGATTTCGGCATTGCCCGGCGCCTGCTGGCTGGCCCGCTCCAGAGCCGACAGCGCGGCGGCATGCTCTGCGGGAACGACGCGCTCGTAATAGCCAAAGCTGCGCAGGAGCGCCTCATACGGGGTCAGCTGATCGAGCGGCTTGAGGCGAACCGCCTCGCTCATGCTGTGCGGCAGGACGCCGTACCAGTCGGCTACGGTCGACACGATGCGAGGCACCAGGTCGTCTTGCAGCGCGAACATCGCGTCGGGGCTGAAGGCGCGGTCGTACGTCTCGGCCCAGAGATGCGCGCCGGTCGTCGCGTCCACGAGCTGTACCGCCACGCGCAGCGTCGAGCCGGCCTGGCGCAGGCTCCCCTCCATCACATAGCGGGCGCCGAGCTCCCGACCGACCGTGCGAATGTCCGCGGCTTCGCCGCTGAAACGCCGCGTGGAGCTGCGCGACACGACGCGGAGATGTAAGAACCGCATCAGGCCCATGACGATGTCCTCGTCGAGCCCGTCGGCCAGCGCTTCGAGGTCGGCGTGTGCGCTACGGTGTTTGAACGGCAACACCGCAACCCAGAACCCTTCGTCACTTGGCGCCGCACGACTGGCTCCGGATGGTGTCAAGCCGACCGACGGTCGTTCAGAAGGAAAGTGGCCGGTGACGCTCTTCAGCTCCTGACGGAGCACATCAACTTCGACCGTAAGGTCCTTCATGGACTGGTAGCGCTCGGCCGGATCCTTGGCCAGGCACCGGCCGATCACACGCTGCAGCGCTTCGGGCGCGACGCGCGTGACGTCCTTGACCTGCGGCGTCGGCGCGTAAACGATCTTGTGCAATGAATCGAGCGCGTCCTTGCCCTCGAACGCCATCTGTCGGGTCGTCGCCTCGAACAGTAGACAGCCGAATGAGAAGATGTCCGATCGGTGATCGATCTCGTGCACGCGTCCGCTGGCCTGCTCAGGCGACATGTACCCAATCGTGCCCAGGACCATGCCGGTCGTCGACTGGTGGACGCTTCCGATCGTTCTGTCCGACTCCGCCTGGTCGATGCCAAGCGGCCCTCGCGATTCGACCAGCTTCGCCAGGCCGAAATCGAGGATCTTGGCGTAACCGTCGCGCGTGATCATCACGTTGTCGGGCTTGAGATCGCGGTGCACGATACCGGCGTGATGCGCCTTGGCGAGCCCTTCCGCCACCTGGGCGAGGTAGCCGAAAAGCACCCCCAGCGGCTCCCCTGAGTAGTGGATCTTTTCGCGGAGCGTCACCCCGTCGACGTACTCCATCGCGATGAAGGGCGTGCCCTCGCAGTCGCCAATCTCGTAGATGTGCGCGATGTTGGGGTGATTGAGCGCGGCCGCGGCTTTGGCCTCTCTGACGAAACGCTCCATGCGTCCACGATTCGAGGCGACGTCGGCAGGCAGAATCTTTAACGCCACCTTCCGATCGAGCTTCGTATCCTCGGCTAGATACACCTCGCCCATGCCGCCGGCGCCGAGCGCTGCAGTGATCCGGTAGTGGTTGAGAGTGCGGTCGATCATCAAGGCGCGTCCAGGGCCGTTTCGGGTCAGCCGACGCCCAGAAGCGGACGTGAGCCTTCACACCACTGAACGGCTCAAGGCGCGTTCAGGCCGCAATTACTCTAATGCGCATGGACCGTCGCGAGCGAGGGTTTGTTTCTGATCACCAGCTCCACGTCGTGGATCGTAGGTGCAGTCTTCGCGACGGCATGGTTGGCATTACCCGCCGGGACGAGCGCGGCCACGAGCGCCGCCGCGATGACGCACGCCGGCCCGCCTCGCCAGCACCGTGGCGTCCGCGATCGGTCGGCTTGAGCCGAACATCGTGATGACGTTCACTCCCCTCGCGCAGCAAGTCGACGCGGCGCTCGTGCAGGAGCGCATGTTGGCAATCCCGTCGGCATTCTTCGGTTCGCTGGCAGTAGTGCTCGCCGGGTTGGGTTGTATGGGACGTCTTGGAATGCGGTCAGTCGTCGACGCCGACAGCTTGGCATCCGTCTCGCGTTGGGAGCCACGCCAGCGAAAGTGCGGCAGCTCGTCCTGTCACGCGCGGGGGTGATTGTGGGCGCCGGCGTCGCCGCTGGCGTGGCTGACTCCCTGTGGACCTCGAGGTTACGCGATCGCGGAGGGAGTGCCGCGCCTCGGGTGGCGTGCGCTCGTCTACCCGATGACGTGTTGATCACCCATACCGGGGGTGCTTCCGAAGCCGGCTACATCGCCACTTCATGATCGGCCAGGATCTAAAAGTCGTCGTCCTTCTGGATACCGACCGCGCGGGAGAAGACGCTCGCGACGGCCTCGTGAAGCGATGGCTCACTCGATACAAGGATCAGCACGCGGAAGTCCTCAGCCTTGGTCCAGCGGCCGGAGTTCCGAATCAAGACTTTGCCATCGAGGACCTGTTTCCAGTCGACTTCTACACGGGCCTTGTTGAAGAGGTCTACGCAAAACAGCTCGCCGCGGCTGGTGTGCCAAAGCTGGCTCTCACAGGCACTGACATGCTGTGTAAGCGGGTCGAACGCGCGCTTGAGGACCAGTCGATAAAGTTCAATAAGGGCTCCGTTGCGAAAGTGTTGCGCAATCAAGTCTCTCTGATGAAGGCTGCCGCCGACCTACCGGCGCAAACACAGACACGGGGACCCGCTCTGATAGCCGCGCTCAATGCGGCGTTGGAAGAGTCTGAGAGAGACCGGCCACACACCCACCTGAGCCCCGCCCACGGAAGCTCGTACGCCTGCGCCTACGCGCGCACGCGATCAGCGGCCCGGCTTGACCAGTTCCACGATCCATCCCGCAAGATGGTCCACCGATGGGTGGCCGATCCTGGAAATCGCGAGTCCCAACTGCGGACGGATAGCGCGGATACCCACGCTGTGAAGCGACACAATTGCCCTGCAGAAGGGCTTCGTGGCGTCCGGGCGCGCCGGTCTCCGCCTTGCACTCGTGCCATTGGGAGCTAGAGTCGCGCAACAACTCCTGCGAGAATCCGCGTGTCGGAGGACCCCGGGAGCGAATCTGAGTAATGAATCACCCGAGCGTTCGAGCTCTGAGTCGCTAGTGTCTTGCGTCAGGAGGAGTGACATGCCGCACCGTTCGTTGCTGGTTCTGCTCGTCGCCGCCATCGCCACGCTCAACGTCCTCACCGGGGCCGCCCAGGACCAGACGCCGGCGCCGCCGCTCACTTATGAGTGGGTCATCACAAGTACCTGGAAGGACCTCCACAACAAGATCCTCGAGATGGCCAAGGACACGGTGTTCCCCGACGACAAGCTGGAATGGAGGCCGCATCCCGATGCGCGATCGGTGCTCGAAGAATTCCGCCAGGTCACGCTTGGCCTCGACTTCAGCTCGGCGCAGCTGCGCGGCGAGAAGGTCGACGTCGCCTGGGTCCGCGCGCGCCGGAAGGCCGACGCCGGCAAGCCGAAGACGCGCGCCTCGATCGTCAGCGAGATGGAAGCCGCGATCGCGATTTCGTATCCGCTCGTGGAAAAGTCTCCCACGCCGCTGCTCATCGGCTGGATCCGTGACCAGGCCGAGCACTACGGCAAGCTCGTCTCCAACTACCGCGCCGTCGGCATCGTCCCGCCGACCAGCCGCAAGCCCGCGCCGCAGTAAGCGGTCCTTACGGGATCAGGCGCGACTCCGGCGTGCTGAAGTGCGGGCCTCGGAGCTGGCGGACGAAAGTGCCGACCTATTTGCGCACCGACGAAGGAACGAAGTAGAACTTGCTGGTCGGCTGGCAATGGCGGTTAGTCTCGGGAGCGCTCTCGATGGGACCGCAGGATTGGGTGTTCTTCGCATCGGCGGCGGCAGCGCTCTTTACAGTCTGGGTGACAGTCAGGGGCAACCTCGCCGGCACAATCGCGGGCGTCGCGATCACCGCGATTGCGGCATGGGCCTCTCACGCGCTGAGCCGCAGGCATCCACGCCCGATGCCCTACTTCTTCTGGTGGGGTCTGCTCTGGCCTCGCGGTTTTCTGGCGCCCGGACCTCTGAAGAAGCTGCTCGAGCCGCGCGCCGGCGAGCGGATCCTCGAGCTCGGGCCCGGCATCGGCGTCCACGCGATCCCCGTCGCCGCAGTGCTCGCGCCTAACGGAAGGCTCGACGTCCTCGACATCCAGCAGCAGATGCTTGATCGGCTGGCCCGGAGAGCCGCCAAAGCGGGCGTGATCAATATCGTTGCGACAATCGGTGACGTTCAGCACCTTCCATACCCTGCGGCGAGCTTCGATGGCGCGTATCTGATCGACGCACTGGGAGAGATGCCGAATCCGCCGGCCGTGCTTCGAGAGCTGCGACGCGTCCTGAAACCCGCAGGCAGGCTGGTCGTCGGCGAGCACTTCGTTGATCCGGACTTCACGTCGCTTGGACGGTTGAAGGATCAAGCGCGCGAGGCAGGCTTCAGGTTCGAGCGCCGGACCGGTCCGATCGTCGTGTACTTGGCTCGCTTCGGCGTTTCTCGACCGCAACCGTAGGTCACCGACTCGGCGACGCGCAGCTACGGCTTGCGCGTCGCGGTCCACGGTGCCTCGGTGCGTCCGTCTCTCATGCGGCTATTAGCGGACGCGCCCTCAATCCATCCGGCCAGTCTCGCGGTCGCCGCGCCAGGTTTGCCGGGACTCTTGGTGGGCCACTCGCCG
>CAVZMJ010000005.1:0-153393 GCA_963776315.1 uncultured Acidobacteriota bacterium | reverse complement strand
GGCGGATTCGAGGTGTGTACGTTCCATTTCGGCCGGGACCGTGGGCATCGCACATGGTCGTGCACCTGCGCACCGCATCCGACCCGGCCGTGCTGGCCGCCGCGCTGCGGGAGAAAGTACGGACACTGGACGCGACGGCGCCGGTCTTCGACGTCCATACGGTGCGCGACGAGATCGATCGGTCGCTCCTCCGCGAGCGACTGCTCGGGACGGTCACAACCTTGTTCGGCGGGTTGGCGCTCCTGCTCGCGGCGATCGGACTGTACGGCACGATGTCGTACCGGGTCGCGCAACGTACCCGCGAGTTCGGCATTCGCGTCGCGATCGGCGCCGGGACGGGAAGCATCCTGCGACTCGTGCTGCGCGAAGCGCTGTGGCTGGTCGTCGCGGGTTTGAGCCTCGGCCTCGCATCGGCGTGGGTTCTCGGCCGTGTGATCAGCAGCATGCTGTTTGCGATCGAGCCTACCGATCTGTTGAGTCTCGCGATCGCCGGAGTCGTGCTCGCTGCCGTCGCGCTCACGGCCGCCTCCATCCCCGCACGTCGTGCGTCGAGGATCGACCCGACGATGGCCCTGCGCGCGCAGCAAGTCCCAGTCGCGAACGTTGATTCCTGCTTGCGTCTGTGGGCAGCCCGGTTCAGAATCCGGCCGAGGTCCGCATGCGACGAGTGCCGGCAATCTTCCTGCTGATCGCCATCGTGTTCGCAGCGCCGACCGCTGGCCGGGCGCCCCAACGCGAAATCGACAACGTCGCCGCGTTCGCCCGCCTGTACGGCGTCGTGCGCTACTTCTATCCGAGCGATGCAGCAGCAGCGCTCGACTGGAATCGGTTCGTCGTTCACGGTGTCTCTCAGGCTCGCCTCTCGCCCGACGCCAGCAGCCTCGAGGCGACTTTGAAGGCGCTCCTCAGTCCGCTTGGGCCAGGGATCGTCATCGCCCGCGAACTGCCGCCGGCTCCCGCGCCGGGAAGCGCCGACAGTTCGCTCGTCGCGTGGCGGTACCTGGGTGCGGCGATCGCTCCCTCCGGCCCGCAGAACCCTTACCAGGCCAAGCGGACGAATCGCACGTTGGTGACGGGCGGGACCATCGACGGCTTTGCCACGGTCATGCAAACGGTGCCGGCGTTGTCTTTGCGGGGCAAGACGATCCGACTGCGAGGCATGGTCCGTGCGGAGCCGTCTGCGGCCGACTCCGCGAATGGCGCCGCCCTCTGGTTGCGCGTCGATCGCCCCAACCAGCAGATGGGCTTCTTCGACAACATGGGCAATCGGCCTGTCCGCAGTCCCGACTGGCGCCAGTACGAAATCGAAGGCGCCGTCGCCGACGATGCGACGAGCGTCGCGTTCGGAGCGATGTGCGGTGGCGCGATTACGGCGGAGTTCGAGGCAATAGAACTTGCGGTGCGAGACGCCTCCGGCGCGTGGACGCCGATCGAGATCAAGGATCCGGGATTCGAGGATTCGCCGACGGGCACCGGGGCCTGGTTCAGGGCTGGCACGTCGAAGGCCGCGGTCATCACGCGGCCGACCGGCAAAGCCCCGCAGGGCCAGCAGTTCCTCCGCATCGCGCCGCCCTCCGGCGCCGCGTCGAGCGCCGAAATCTTCGAGGCGCCACTCGTCACGGGCGCGCGCGCCGATCTCGACCTTGGCTCGGGGCTCAGAGCGAGGGTACCGCTGACCCTCTCAGACGCGCAGGCGGCGGACACATCTCGGGCCGCCCGGCTGCAGGCGCTCGAAAAAACACTCACGCCAGTCCCGGTGTCGGTCGATCTTCCGAGCGTCGACGTGCGGTTGGCGGATGTGCTCGTGGCGTGGAACGTCTTCCGGCATTTCTATCCGTACTGGGAGGAAGCGAAGGTCGACTGGAACGCGCGGCTGCCGCCACAGCTCACGCTTGCCTACGATGCGACGACGCGCGATGCTCACCGCGACGCGATGCGCCTGCTCGTGGCGGACCTGCGCGATGGTCACGGCAGTGTCACCGATACGCAAGGTCCCAGTCGACAGCCCCAGCTGCCCGTGCAGCTTCTGGTCGTTGACGGCCGCGTCGCGATCGCGGCCAGCGGCGAAGCCGAGGCTCCCGTTGGTGCCGTCGTCACGTCAATCGGTGGCGTGCCGGCCGACCGCCGGCTGGCCGATCTCATGCGGTTGCAGTCCGGAACCATGCAGTGGAAGGAGCGGCGCGCGCTTCAGGAGATGACAGCGTGTGCGCCGGGATCGTCGGTCCCGGCCGTGCTCGACAGCGGCGCGGGTCCAAGCTCGACGACCCTGCGATGCGGTACAGGGGCCCCAGTCGTCGAGAAGCGTCCGGCACCGGTCGGGGAGCTGGCGTCCGGCGTGTGGTACGTCGACTTGAGCCGTGCGCCCATGGCCCAGATTACGCCCGTGCTGCCGAAGCTGGCCGCTGCAACCGGCGTCGTGTTCGACCTCCGCGGGTACCCGACCGACGCCGGGTTCCAGATCCTGCCGTATCTGATAACTGCGCCCGAGACCGACCGCTGGATGCACGTGAACCGGATCGTCGGCCCGTTCGGTCAGTTCGCCGGGTCGCAGGACGTCGGCTGGGACCACAAGCCGGCGACTCCACACCTGGGTGGAAAAATCGTGTTCCTGACCGACGGTCGCGCGATCAGCTATGCCGAGTCGGTGATGGGCTACGTCGCGGATCTCAAGCTCGCCACGATCGTGGGATCACCGACCGCCGGCGCCAACGGCAACGTCGCGATGTTCGCCGTGCCGAGCGGACTCCGCCTCACCTTCACCGGCATGCGTGTGACGGGCCACGACGGCCGCACACCGCATCATCTTGCCGGCGTGCGGCCGGACATTCCGCTGGCGCCAACGCTCGCGGGTCTCCGGAGCGGCCGCGACGAGCTGCTCGATCGCGCGTTGGCGCTCGTCCTTGGACAATGAACCTCACCACGGAGTTACAGAGTCGGCGGAGGACAAAGCGGGCACACCGGGAGCGACAGGTCCTTTGCCAGCAGCTGGCGACCGGCAGCCTGGCGAAGTCAGGCACCCGCGCTTGCGGCGCGGCCGGTCGGGTGCTGGATGGTCCGTGGATTGTGTTTTCTCCGCAAACTCCGTTTACTCTGTGGTGGGATGTCGTGTCACCGAAGCCGCGTGATCCGCGTCCCGGAAGTCCCAGCGCAGCGACATGAACCGATCGCAACGATGGAGATGCATTTGAGGTTACCGGTCTCTTTGACGTCCGCGTTACTCGGCGCGTCGATGCTGTTGCCGGCAGGCGCACAGCAGGCCGCGCCCGATCCGCTGGCGGCTCGCGTCGATCCGTTTGTCGACAAACAGCGTGTGGTGGTCATGACCGACATCGCCAACGAGCCGGACGACCAGATGTCCATGGTGAGGTTCCTCGTCTACGCGAACCAGTTCGACGTCGAAGGGCTGATCGCGACGACGTCCACCTGGATGAAGAACAAGGTCCGCCCCGACGTGATCCAGACGCTCGTCGACGCCTATGGGCAGGTACTGGCGAGGCTGCTTCAACACCAGCCAGGCTTTCCCCCCGCCGAATCGCTGAAGTCAGTCATCGCGTCGGGCCAGCCGGCGTACGGCATGGCCGCGGTCGGGCCGGACAAGATGAGTGCGGGCGCCGAGCTCATCATTCAAGCGGCAGAGAAGTCCGATGCGCGTCCGCTCTGGGTGCTCGCGTGGGGCGGGACGAACACGCTGGCTCAGGCGCTGCTGCAAGCGAGGGCGACGAAGACGCCGGCCGGGCTCGACGTGCTCGTCGCGAAGCTGCGCGTCTACGCGATCTCGGATCAGGATGATGCGGGTCCGTGGATCCGGCGGGAGTTTCCCGCGCTGCACTACATCGCGCTGCCGTCGACGCCCGACGGCGATCAGTACGCCTATGCCACGTGGACCGGCATCAGCGGCGACCGCTTCTACAAAAACGCGCCGGGCGCTGACTTCACCACGTTCACCGACGCGTGGGTCAACGCGAACATTCGCAGCAAGGGACCGCTCGGCAAGTTGTATCCCGTCCCGTGCTGCATCCACGAGGGCGACACGCCCGCCTTCCTCGGATTGATCAACAACGGTCTGGCAAGCTTCATGAGCCCGACCTACGGCGGCTGGGGCGGCCGGTATGTCTGGCGCACGTTCTACGGCGAGACGCGTCCCTTCTGGACGCAGGGCGGTGATTCATTTCCGGGCCGCGACAACTCGAAGGACACGGTCACCGGCGTCGACGGCAGGACCTACACGTCGGACCAGGCCACGATCTGGCGGTGGCGGACGGCGTTCCAGCACGATTTCGCGGCGCGCATGGATTGGACGATCAAGGATCCGTCCCAGGCGAATCACAATCCGGACGTCGTCGTGAACGGTCAGGCGGGGAAGGCGCCGGTGCGGATTGACGCGACCGTCGGCGCGGCGGTGACCCTCGACGCCGGCGGCACGCGCGACCCCGACGGCCATACGCTGAAGTACACCTGGTCCTTCTATTCCGAGGCCGGAACCGGCATCCCGGGTCAGCCCGTGTCGTCGGGTGGCCTCGTGCCGATCGGCGGGGGAGGGACGCCCGGCGAAGGCGGAATCCCGTCAGGTCCGGAAGGCGGCCCGCGCGAGCCGCCACCTCGGGTGACGATTCAGAACGCCGCGACTGCCCGCGTGACCGTGGCCCCTCGCGTCGCCGGCACCGCGCACATCATCCTGGCGGTCGAGGACGATGGCAATCCGACGCTGACGTCGTACCGGCGAGTGATTCTGACGATCAAAGGGAAGTAGAAGTGAAAGTCTTCCTTCGTGAGCTTCGCGGTCTTCGCGATCATCGTGATGGGTCGTCGACCGTCTTATGAGATCGCTTGTAGTGGTCACTGGAGGCGAGCGCCGCTACAGGCGCCGCAGGCGCAAGTCGCGCAGGGCCGCTTTCGTCCGCCAGGACGCCACACCGAGCGGCTGCGACGGTTCCACTTCGAAACGCGTGCCGATCTTGTTGCCCTTGAGGCCCTGATTGATGATCTGGCGCTCATCGAGCCAGGCCTCGATCGTCGCGGGCGTCACGCGGATGCGGACGGCATACCAGCGCCCCGACGCGAAGTCGATTGATTGCGAGGTCTCGTTCTCCGAGGCATCCATGCCGTTGATGCTGGACAGCCCGACGACGGTGCCGCCCCATCCGCCGAGAATCAGCGAGCAGAACGAGTCGGCGACGGGAAACGTCACGCCGGCGAAGAAATCGCTCCCCTCGACGCGCATGGCCTGCAGCGCGATTTCGTAGTTGGTGGTCGGCAGCTCCGGACCGATCCAAGTGATGCCGGTCAGGTTGCGGCCGGCCTCCAGGACGATCTGGCCGTTCTCCACTTTGACGGCGCCTTCGCCGATGAACTTCGTCGACTGCCAGTTGGTGAGGGTCTTCCCGTCAAAGAGCGGGCGCCAGGCCTGGTCGCTGGTCGTGCCGGTCTGGGCCAAATCGGCCGCGCCCAGGCCGCTCAGCAGCACGAGGCAGGCACCCACGCCGGCCAGCCCCCGCCAAAGGCTACGATGCGGCGCAGGAGGGTAGAAGGGGTATGATTCGGGCTTCGGAAAAACCATTCACGAGGACATTATGGCGACCACACCCAGGAAGCAACTGGACAAGATTGAGCGCCGCGACTTCCTCAAGAAGACCGGGACGGTCGCCGGCGCGATCGCGACCGGCTTTCCCGGCATCATCTCTGGCCGGACGCTCACCAACGCCCTCAAAGTCGGCCTGGTGGGCTGCGGCGGCCGCGGCAGCGGCGCGGCAGCACAGGCGCTGACCGCGGACCCCAACGCCGAACTGACGGCCGTCGCCGATATCGACGAGGCCATCGTCCAGCAGGCGGCGACCCGGCTGAAGGGCAGCACGCGGTTCGGGGCGCAGGTGAAGATCGACCAACCCGTCTTCGGGCTGGACGGGTACGAGAAGGTCATCAACAGTGGCGTCGACGTGGTGCTGCTGGCGACGCCCCCGGGCTTCCGGCCGCAGCACCTCACGGCGGCGGTCAACGCCAACAAGCACGTCTTCTGCGAAAAGCCCTGCGCGACCGATTCGCCGGGGGTGCGCGAGGTCCTGGCGGCGCAGAAGCTGTCGCAGACGAAGAACCTGGCGCTCGTTTCGGGGTACTGCTGGCGCTACAACAACATGATTCGGGAGGCCGTCCAGAAGGTCCACGACGGCGCCATCGGCCGGCTGGTCGCGCACTACTCGACCTACTACACCAATCCCGTCAAGCCGATGCCGCCCGAGAGCGCGCGCCCCGCCGGCATGAGCGACATCGAGTGGCAGATTCGCAACTGGTACAACTTCACGTGGCTCTGCGGCGACAGCCTGGTGGAGCAGGCCGTGCACAACGCGGACAAGATCATGTGGATCATGAAGGATCAGCCGCCGCAGAGCGCCGTCGGTGTCGGAGGCCGCGCGGTTCCCGCGAACGGCGGCAACATCTACGACCACTTCGCCGTCAGCTACGCCTTTCCGAACGGCTACCGGGTGTTCCTCGCCAACCGCCAGTCCACCGGCTGCTACAACGGCACGCTCGACTACGTCATGGGAACCGAGGGGACGATGATGCTTGGAGCTGGCAAGCCCCGCATCGAGGGTCCGGACGGCCAGATCAAGTGGCAGTTCGAGGGCGAGGAATACGACATGTACCAGCGCGAACATGATGTGCTGTTCGCGTCGATTCGTGCCGGCAAACCCAAGAACGACGATCTGAACCTGGCTACCAGCACGCTGCTGGCGATCATGGGCCGCCAGGCGGCCTACACCGGCCAGCAGGTCACCTGGGAGCAGGCGATGAACTCGCAGGTGAGCCTGGTGCCGAAGCCGGTCGACTGGAACGCGAAGCACGAAGTGCCTGGGCTGGCGATTCCCGGCCAGTCGAAGGTCATCTAGTTTATCCGAGGGGTTCGCCCCTCGGGCTCTCCGCCTCCGCTAAAGCTACGGCGGACCCGCCGAAGCCTCGGCGAAGGCGGGCCCTACACGCGCTCTCGCGCGCCGCTTCGTGGTTCGACTACGCTCACCACGCCCTGAGCGAAGTCGAAGGGCGCCGGCGCGCTCCGGTCGCGTGGCTCGCTTCCGCCTTCGCTGAAAGCTCCGGCGAGACCTCGCCGTAGCGCCTTCGGCGCGGAGGCGGGCGCCGTGCTCGCTCGCACCGTGCAACGAGCGGCAGGTTTATGAGATAGGTCTAGTCAGAAATGACGCTGCGTTTCGCGGCCATCATCGCCATGTCGCTTCTGGTCATGCTCGCCATGCTCGCCATGCTCGCCATGCTCGCCATGGCGGAGACCGCGCCTCGCGTCACCCGGCAGGCCGCGAGCGCGGTCGATCCGAAGGAGATGGCCGCGGTCCAGCGGATCCGTACGCAGATCGAAGAGCGCGGCAAGAAGACCGCCACCGCCGGCGCCCTGTCCGCCGCCTACACCGTCACGATCCCGAACACGACCGTCACCTACGGCATGGCTCGCGTGGCTGCCGGCGAGTTCCTGATGGGATCCGCCGGCTCCGGCGCCAGACCTGGGGAGCAGCCGCAGCACACGGTGCAAGTGGATGCGTTCTGGATGCAGACGCACGAAGTGACGTGGGACGCGTACCTGCTGTTCATGTTCGCCGACCAGGCGAAGGAGCGCGAGCACCCCGATGCGTTGGTGGACGGGCTGAGCCGCCCGACGGCGCCGCACCTCGAGATGAGCTTCGGCCGGGGCAACAACGGCTTTCCGGCCATCAGCATGACCCAGCACGCCGCGAACAAGTTCGCCGAGTGGCTGAGCGCGAAGACCGGCGAGTACTACCGCCTGCCGACCGAGGCCGAGTGGGAGTACGCGTGCCGGGCGGGCAGCACAACTGGGATTGGCCCTGGGCAACTCGCGGACTAGGCGTGGTTCGCGAAGAACTCGGCCGCACCCGGTTTTGCCGGCGGCACCTATCACACGATCGGAACGAAGAAGCCGAACGCCTGGGGGCTGTACGACATGCTCGGCAACGTCATGGAGTGGACCCTGGATCAGTACGCGCCGTACACGGCGGCGCCGGCGAAAAACCCGTGGGTCGCGTCCACCGCTCCGTATCCCCACGCCGTCCGCGGCGGCTCGTGGCACGACGACGAGCCGGGTGTGGGGTGCACAGTCCGTGTGCCGTCCGACCCGTCGTGGAAGAGACAGGATCCGCAACTGCCCAAGAGCGTCTGGTACATGACCGACGCGCAGTGGCTTGGCTTTCGCCTCGTCCGCCCCGCCACGTTGCCGAGCGTTGAAGAGATGTATCGCGCGTGGAACAACGGCGTCGCGCTGGATCCGTACTGACCAGTCTTATCCGAGGGGCTTCGCCCCTCGGACTCCCCTACACGCGCTCTCGCGCGCCGCTGCGCCGGCGCGCTCCGCTCGCGTGGCGCGCTCGCTGCGCTCGCTCGCACCTTGAAATGACCGGCGGGTTTATGAGACAGCTTCTATAGTGGTCCGTTGGCTGCTCGGCCTGAGCTTCTCAGTCGTCGCGCTGGCAGGTGCGGCGCGTCCGGAGCTGCACCGGTATGAGGCCGTCGAGCCTCACATGGGTACGCTCGTCCGGATCACGGTCTACGCGCCGGGCGAGCAGGCGGCCAAGGACGCGTTCCGCGCCGCCTTCGATCGCATCCGAACCTTGACCGCATCCTTTCAGACTACCGGCCCGACAGCGAGCTGAATCAGATCACCAAGGCCGGCGCCGGTCGCGCCGTGCGTGTCAGCGACGATCTGTTCGCGGTCCTCGCGGCGTCGCAGGACCTGGCTGAGGCGACCGGCGGCGCGTTCGACATCACGCAGGGGCCCGTCGTTCGGCTCTGGCGCGAGGCTCGGAAGATTGCGCGCGTGCCCGATCCCGCCGCGTTGCAGGACGCCGCCAGTCGCAGCGGATTCCGCAAGCTCCACCTCGACGCCGAGCATCGCACGGTGACGTTCGACATGACCGGCATGGCGCTGGACGTCGGCGCCATTGGCAAGGGCTACGCCGCCAGCGAGGCCATCGAGGTGCTCGCCGGACTCGGTGTGTCGAGCGCGCTCGTGGCGGTGAGCGGCGATCTCGCGTTCAGCGAGGCGCCCCCCGGGCAGCGCGGCTGGCGAATCTCGGTCCAGTCGGGCGAGGCATTGCCAGGAGTGCCCACGATGCTGGAGCTGACCAACGCGGCCGTGTCCACCTCGGGCAGCAGCGAACAGCACGTGGACATCGACGGGCGCCGCTACTCCCACATCATCGACCCCGCATCCCGGATGGGTCTCGTCGACGACATCACCGTCACCGTCATCGCGCGGCACGGCCTCGACGCCGACGGACTCGACACCGCCGTCAGCGTCCTCGGCGCCGACCGCGGCCTGGCGTTGATCGAGTCCCGTCCCGGCACCGCCGCGCTCATCATCCAGCGCACCAGCGCCGGCACGACGGTCCGACCGTCCTCGCGTTTTCTGGAACTGTCGGCGCAGCGCTGAAAAGGCTCTGGGCTCTCGGCTCTAGGCTCCAGCGAGAGCTCGCAGTTCAGGCTGCACGGCTGTGATCTGAAGGTTTTCCTAGAGCCCAGAGCCGAGAGCCGAGAGCCGTGCTCTATCGGATGCTCTGCGCCGGCAGTTCCGTCTTGATCCCCTCGTCGAGCGGCATCTTGTCGGTCTGAGGCGTCAACCCGGCGGCGGCCATCACCTGATTCAGTTCCGCCTGCAGCCCCTGCAGCGTTGACGCGTGCTCGGGCACCTTCACCAGATTCACCAGCTCGCCGGGATCCTTCTTCAAATCGTACAGCTCCGCCAGATGGCTGTCCGGCGATCCGTCGCCATGCGGGTAGTGCACGTACTTCCATTCCTCGGTGCGGATGCCGCGCACGTTCGGCGTGTACGGGAATTCCTTCTCGTAGTTGTAGGTAGCCGGGCCTGACCTCGCGGCGCTCGCCGTTCATGTTGAACTCGGTGCCGAAGTACTTGCCCTGTCCCTTGTGCGTGACGAAGTAGTCGAAGCCGGGCCGCGGCTCGTCGTTCCCCTCGCCCATGTGGTACTTGCCGACGTAGGCCGTCGCATATCCCGCCTGCCGCAGCACCTTGGGAAAGCTGTTCATCGCGGCCGGGAACTCGGTGAAGTTGTTGGTCACCCCGTGCTTGTGGGCGTAAACGCCGCTCAGGAGCGACGCCCGGCTCGGCGAGCACAGCGACGTCGTGCAGAAGGCGTTCGTGAAGTTCACGCCCTCATGCGCGATGCGATCGATCTGCGGCGTCTTGACCGAGGGTGCCCGGCGTAACCGAGCGTGTCGGCGCGGAGATCGTCGAGCAGGATGAAGAGAATGTTGGGTCGCTCGGGCGCGTGCGCCGTTGGCGGTCGGCGGCAGCTGCCTGACATCACCGCGAAGATGATGACGGCCGCAGCCAGAAGGACTCGTTCCTGACTCCGGATCATCCCGGGGTTGTCACGAGGCCCAGCCGCAGGTGGCTCCTCAGGGGTGACGGCGGTTGGTATCGGCTGCGTAGAGCATCGCGGCTTGCCTGGTGACGTAGGCGCGGATCAATTCCGCGTCGTCTGCAGAGACGTACTTGCCGAAGCGCGGCATCCCCGACGCCGCAAGGTCCCCGTCCACGACCACTCGTCGCCAGGCGACCGCGTCCTGGAGGCGGGGCGATCGCCGGAGGTCCGGAAGGACGCCGCCGGTGACGGCCGCCACGCCGTGGCACACCGTGCAGCTGTTTTCGTAGAGCCGACCGCCGCGATTGTAGGCGTCGGTGCTGACCGCGATGACGGGCGGCTTGGCGACCGGGGCCTTCTGCAGATTGAGCGCCGGCCTCGGCGCCGTGCCGCCCAGCTTGAAGACGTACACTCGACTGTTGATCGGATGGCCCTCCGAGGCGGCCACGAAGCCATAGACGAGAAAGAACGAGCCGCCGTACCCGCCAACCACCGCGATGTACTGCTCGCCGCCGATTTCGTAGGTGATCGGCCCCGCCAGTGTCGCAGCCTGATTGTCTATGGACCACAACGTCTTCCCGGTCCTCGCGTCCAGGGCCAGGAACTGGCCGTCTCCCGTGCCCTGGAACACGAGACCGCCGGCGGTGGCCAGAGTCCCGCCATTCCACGGCCCGCGTCGCTCCGAACGCCAGACCTCGCGTTGTGTCACTGGATCCCACGCGAGGAGCGCGCCCGTTGAGGCGCTCTTGATGGCCGCCCGCACAGCGTTGTCGTCGGGAAGCGGACCAAGGACCACGCCGATGTTGTAGAACCCCTCACGCGTCACAGGACTCGCGTCGTGCGTGTAGGGAAATGAAATGTCCTGCGCCGGGAAATAGACGAGTCCGGTCTGGGGACTGAACGACATCGGCTGCCAGTTGTGCGCGCCGAGCGGTCCGGGGCGTACGAGCGCAGATGTGCCAGGGTATCGTGCTTCGGGGTTCTCGACCGGGCGGCCCGTCGCGGGATCGACGGCGTATGCCCAACTGAGGGGCACGCCCGGCGGCGTGCTCTTCGTCGGCGACATCGGTTGGAAGGGCTGCGCCGAGATGAGCCGGCCGTTCTCCCGGTCCACGACGTAGAAGAACCCGTTCTTCGGAGCCTGCATCGCGACCTTCCGCGGCTTCCCGTCGATGGGGAGCTCGGCGAGGATGATCGGCTGCGTGGCCGTGTAGTCCCAGGTGTCGCCCGGCGTCGTCTGGTAGTGCCACTTGTAGGCACCGGTTGCCGCATCGAGCGCGACGATCGACGAGAGGAACCAGTTATCGCCGCCGCCTGGCGAGCGATGCTGCTGGTTCCACGGTGAGCCGTTGCCGACGCCGATGATCAGCTGGTTGAAATCGCGGTCGTAGACGATCGCGTCCCAGACGGTCCCGCCGCCGCCCAACTTCCACCACTCGCCGTTCCACGTCGCAGCGGCCTTGGCCATGATCGGATCGGAGGCAGCATGGTCCGGCCCCTTGGAGGGATCGCCCGGGACGGTGTAGAAGCGCCACACGAGCTTACCGGTCTTGGCGTCATAAGCGGAGACGTAGCCGCGGACGCCGTATTCCGCGCCGCCGTTGCCGATGTAGATGAGACCGTTGGCGGCGCGCGGGGCGCCGGTGATGGTGTACGGCTGCGACTGATCCACCGTCACCGTCTCCCAGACGACAGAACCGTTCTTCGCGTCGAGCGCCACCAGCCGGCCGTCGATGACGCCGACAAACACCTTGCCTTCGTAGACGGCGACGCCGCGATTCACGACGTCGCAACACGCCTTGGCGCCAACCGCCCGATCGACCTTCGGGTCGTAGACCCAACGCTCCTGGCCCGTCACCGCGTCGAGGGCGTACACGAGGCTCCAGGCGGAGGTCACGTACATGACGCCGTCGACGACAAGTGGCGTCGCCGACGCGGCGCGGTTGGTCCGCATCTCGTAGGTCCACGCCAGGCCAAGCCGGCCGACCGTCTCGGTGCTGACCTTGGTGAGCGGGCTGAAGCGCTGCTCACCGTAGGTGCGGCCGTGCGTGAGCCAGCTGCCCGGCTCCGTGTCGGCGGCGATGATTCTGTCGGTGTCGCTACGAGCTGCCGCAGGGGAACTTGAAGTGCACGCCATGAGGAAGAGCACGCAGATTGCCGTTGCAGTCAGTCGGATCATGGCCATGGCGACGGAAGGGTAGCACGTACCCGCCTCTTGTACGCATTTTGACGCGGCCATCGTTCATCCGCAGTGCGCAGGAACCCCTGCGCACGCAGGAACGCCCGCAAAGGAGAGATGCGATGATGACAGCTTCGGTGACGAGAACAGCACCCCGTCTCTGAGATTCGAGGAGACCTGCCAGAGATCGACCGGGTGTGCTCCCTGCCGGCCTTATTGACGCGCCTCTCGTGCGGCGCGTTCGCGCAATCCATCGAGCGCCGTGCGGTCGAGCCATCGTCCGTCGCGCGTGACACCGACGATGCGCCTCGTCGATGTGATGTCGGACAGCGGGTTGCCATCCAGCAGGACGAGATCGGCCAGGTAGCCTGTCTTGACGGCACCAAGCTCCCGCTCCAATCCGAAAAATTCGGCGGGGTTGACCGTTGCGGCGCGCAGCGCGTCGGCTGGAGTGAGTCCGACGTTGCGGACAAGGTTCTCGAGCTCGCCGTGAAGACTGCCGCCGGGGTGCATGAACACCACCGCGGCGTCGCTGCCTGCCAGGAACTTCACGCCGGCGGCGTGCATCTCGCGGAAGTCGCGGAAGAGCGACGGCAGCAGCTTTCGAACGCTGTCGAGCTCTGCGCTGGCCTCCGGCCCCTTCTTCTCCGCGACTTGTTCCGCCCAATCCGACGCGAGATACGGATTGACGTAGCGCCGCAGCGGATCGGTCTCGAGCTTCTCGACAGCCGCCTCGTACGGCACGAGCACCGAGTTCTCGAGGTTCACCGTCGTCGTGCCCATCCGCACGCCAGCGTCACGCATCCGGGTGAACAGCTCGCGACGTTGCTCCGGAGACAACTCGAGGGGCCCGAAGGTCAGCGCGTGCTCGACGCTTGCCAAGCCCGCATCGATCAAGGCATCCGGCGGGCCGACGGGGTGGCCGGTCAGCTTGAGCCCGCGGGCACGGGCCGCATCGCCGAGCGCCTTCAGGATGCTCGCGTCGGAGACCGTGCGCACCTTCAAGAAATCCACGCCGGCGCTGGCCAGCCGGGCAGCCGCGGCGCGTGCCTCCTCGGGCGTGGCTACGGGCAGACGGATCCGGTCGACCGGTTCGACCGTGGCCTCGCGCTTCATCCGCTCAACATTGGCGCGTGACTCCAGGATCTGTCCTGGCGTCTTGATGCGCGGGCCGGGACGGGCGCCTGATTCGATCTCCTTGCGCCATCGCAAGACTTCCGCCAGATCGCTGCCCATGTCGCGCACCGAAGTGACGCCGTTGGCCAGGAACAGCGGCAGGCTGGGCGCGCCCAGCTTCGTCAGGTGGACGTGCGCATCCCATAATCCGGGAATCAGGAACTTGCCCGTGCCATCGATGATCGTGGCGTTGCCTGGTTTCGGGCCCGTCGCCGGCGCGACGCGCGTGATGCGGCCTTTCGACACTACGACGATCATGCCCGGCCGCGCGATACCCGCATCGAGATCGACGACGGAGACGTTCCAGAATGAAACCGAGGGATCTGCGGGGGCCTGTGCGAAAAGGGCGATACCCGCGATCAGTAAATAGACGAGTTCTGGAAGCATATCGGGTCCAATCTATTCGTAAACGCTGAGTCACAACAAACACAGCTCTCGTGCCGAGCCGCTCACTTGTACAATACGCACGGAAGTTGCTTAAGAGAGCCTGGGACAGCGGGACTGAAGGCCCTGTCGAAGTTGGTCCCCGCCGATCGTCTAAAGGGCAGGGGCCACGTCGGCGAGCTGAGGAGCGGCAAACAGATAGGAAAGGATGACGACAATGAGCGGCGTACGGGTACTCGTCGGCACGCGCAAAGGCGCGTTCATCCTGACGTCGGACGGCACGCGCGACAAGTGGGACGTTACCGGGCCCCACTTCGGTGGCTGGGAGATCTACCACCTCAAGGGATCTCCTGCAGACCCCAACCGGCTTTATGCCTCGCAGTCCTCCGGCTGGTTCGGCCAGATCATCCAGCGATCCAATGACGGCGGGAAGACCTGGGAGCCGGCGGGGAACAAATTCGCGTACGAAGGTGTTCCCGGTACGCGCCAGTGGTACGACGGGACGCCCCATCCGTGGGAGTTCAAGCGCGTCTGGCACCTCGAACCGTCGCTGACCGATCCCGACGCGGTCTACGCCGGGGTCGAAGATGCCGCGCTCTTCCACACAGCCGACGGCGGCCAGACGTGGGCGGAGCAACCCGGCCTGCGCGGCCATGGATCGGGATCCCACTGGTCCCCCGGCGCTGGCGGGCTCTGCCTCCACACGATCATCGTGGATCCGCGCAACCCGTCCCGGATTTTCGTTGCGATCTCCGCGGCTGGCGCGTTTCGGACCGACGACGGCGGCAAGACGTGGCAGGCGATCAACCGCGGCCTGCGATCCGAAGGGATACCGGACCCGAACGCCGAAGTTGGTCACTGCGTCCATCACATCACGATGCACCGATCGCGCCCCGACGTGCTCTTCATGCAGAAGCACTGGGACGTCATGCGCACAGACGACGCCGGCGAGTCGTGGCGCGAGGTCAGCGGCAACCTGCCGAGCGACTTCGGCTTTGCGATCGACGTGCACGCGCACGAGCCCGACACGATCTATGTCGTGCCGATAAAGTCCGACTCGGAGCACTATCCGCCCGACGGCAAGCTGCGCGTCTATCGCAGCCGGTCCGGCGGCAACGAGTGGGAGCCGCTCACGAAAGGCCTGCCGCAGCGCGACTGTTACGTCAACGTCCTGCGCGACGCGATGGCCGTCGACTCGCTCGACTCGTGCGGCGTGTACTTCGGCACGACCGGCGGACAGGTCTACGGCTCGGCCGACGCCGGCGACACCTGGACGCCCATCGTCCGCGATCTGCCTGCCGTGGTTTCCGTTGAGGTGCAGACGCTTCCATGATCCGCGTTGTCCTGCCCGCGCACCTGCGGACGCTCTCGCGCGTCGCCGACGGTGAGGTCTCGATCCATGTCGAGCGTCAGGCGACGCTGCGCGCTGTTCTCGACGCGCTCGAGTCGCGCTATCCGATGCTGCGCGGGACGATCCGCGATCAGGTGACGCTCGAGCGCCGGCCGTTCGTGCGGTTCTTCGCGTGCGAGCGGGACCTGTCCCATGACTCGCCCGACGCTCCGCTTCCCGACGCGGTCGCGATGGGCGACGAGCCCCTGCTCGTGGTCGGCGCCATGGCGGGTGGCTAACCTTCCGGCCTCGCATCTCGTCCAACCGGGGCATGGACGCGCTGGCTCGAGATATTCGCTTTGCCGGCCGGATGCTCGTGCGAGAGCCCGGCTTCACGCTCCTCGCCGTCCTCGCGCTCGCGCTTGGGATCGGGGCCACGACGGCGATTTTCACCGTTGTCGACGCGGTCCTGCTTCGACCGCTGCCCTACCGGAATCCCGAACGTCTGGTGGTGACGCTGCATGGTCCGGCGGCGAGTGGCCCAGTGTCGCCGGCCGACTACCTCGACTACCGCCGCAGCGCCCGATCGTTCGAGCGATTGAGCGCAGCGCAGGCGTGGGGCGCCACGCTCGGCGATGGGGAGCGGCCGGAGCGGGTGACGGGGTTACAGGTTTCGGCCGACCTCTTCAACCTGCTGGGTGTGCCTCCGCTCGCCGGTCGGACGTTCGTGCAGGGTGACGACGAGTCCGGCCGCGATCGGGTCGTGGTGCTGAGCCACGCGTTGTGGCAGCGCCGGTTCGCCAGCGACACGTCCATCATCGGTCGCGCGATCTCCCTCGATGGCGAGCCATACGTCGTCGTCGGCGTGATGCCGCGCGGCTTTCGATTCGCCCCCTTCTGGCAGACTCGAGCCGAGATGTGGGTTCCACTCTCGCTCGCCAGGAGGCTCGACGATCGCGGCGGCCGATCGCTCCGGCTGTTCGGCCGGCTCGCAGACGGCGTCACCCTCGCCGAGGCGCAGGCCGAAATGACGGGCCTTGCCGCAGGGCTGGCGCGCACGTATCCGGCGACCAACACCGATCTCGGCATCATGGTCCGGCCGCTTCTCGACAAAGTCGTCGCCGGCATCCGCGGCACGCTCGTCGCGCTCCTGACGATGGTGACGTTCGTGCAGCTGATTGCTTGCGCCAACGTCGCGAACACGCTCCTGGCACGCGCGTCAGGCCGCCAGCGCGAGATTGCCGTGCGAATGGCGCTCGGCGCCGGCCGCACGCGGCTCGTCCGCCAGCTCCTGACCGAGAGCGTGTTACTGGCGTTGGCGGGCGCCGTGGTGGGCCTGCTCCTTGCGGTCTGGGGGATCAACTGGCTTCTCGCGCTCCTGCCGGCGGGTAGCCTTCCACGTCAGCAGGAGGTCAGCCTCGACATCCGCGTGTTCGTGGTTGCCGCGATGGCCGCGCTCATCACGGGCGTGGCGACTGGCCTGGTGCCCGCGCTGCAGCTCGCGCGGACCAGCATCAGCCGCGGCGTTCAGGATGGGTCGAAGGGCGCGACCGAGGGCTCCGGCCGCATGCGCATTCGCAGCCTGCTCGTCACCGGCGAAGTGACGCTCGCGCTGGTGCTGCTCGTCGGCGCCGGCCTGATGGGGCGCACGATGTTGAAGCTGAGCGCGGTCGATCCTGGGTTCCGCGTCGATCACCTGGCCGTGGCGAACGTATCGCTTGCCGGAACGCCCCACGCCGGCCGAACGACGCGTGATCCGATGTTCCTGCGCGTGAGAGACCGTCTGGCGAGCCTTCCCGGCGTGATGTCGGCGAGCGCCATCAACCACCTGCCCCTCGCCGGCGACACGTGGACGCTCGGCTACGCCATCGAAGGCCGGCCGCTACCTGCGCCCGGCGAGCGCTCGGCGGCGGTCTATCGCATCGTCCAGCCTGGCTATTTCGCGACGATGGAGCTGCCGCTCCTCGCGGGCCGCGATTTCACGATGGCCGACGCCGCGTCGGCCCCGCACGTTGCCATCATCAACAAGGCCATGGCCGATCGCCGATGGCCGGGTGAGAGCCCGATCGGCCGGCGCATCACGCTCCCCGGGGTGAGTAACGTGCAGGCGCCAATCACGATCGTCGGTGTCTCGGCCAACGCGCGCCAATCCGACTGGACTGCCGCGCCGGATGATGAGGTGTATCTGTCGTACGCTCAGCGTGCGGGGGAGTTCGGGCTGGCCACGCTGACGTTCGTTTTGAGGACGCGCGTGGATCCCGCGAGTGTCGCCGCGGCGATTCCGAGAGAGGTCGCCCAGCTCGATCGGAGCGTGCCTGTCACCGACGCCGGCACGATGAGCGACGTGGTGGCCGACGAGCTCTGGCGCGAGCGGCTGACCGCGCAGCTGACGGGGATCTTCGCGGGCGTGTCGCTCCTGCTTGCCGCGATTGGCGTTCATGCCGTGGTCGCGTATGCGGTTGCGCGGCGCACGCGCGAGCTCGGCGTCCGCGTCGCGCTCGGGGCGACACGGGGGCACGTGGTCCTGCTCGCGCTCGGAGAAGCGTTGCGCCCGGTTCTCGTCGGCGCTGTCCTCGGTCTTATCCTCGCGATGGTGTCGTCTCGATTGATCCAGACGTTCCTGTTCGGCGTGAGCGCGATTGATCCCCTGGCGCTCGCCGGTGCGGTGGCGGTTCTGGTGCTCGTGGCTGTGTGTGCCGCGTGGCTGCCAGCTCATCGGGCGAGCCGGATGGATCCCGTCGCGGCGCTGCGAAACGAATAGAACCACGCAGAGCTCGGACCACACGGACGACATTCGTCCCCAGCTCATCCCTGCGGGGCCTTATGGTTCCATCAGTGGAACGACCTTGCCTGGGCTCTCCTACACGTTGTACAACCTAGACGCTTTTGTGGAACCGGTCCCCCAACGCCGCGTAAGTCGTGAGGAGGAGAATGCCATGCCCCAAATACGTGCGCGTCTCTGTGTGTGTCTGCTGCCGCTGATGCTCCTGCTTCTCTCGCCGCGCCCCGCGAGCGCGCAGTTCAGCGGCGTTCTCCAAGGGACGATTGTCGACGCCCAGAAGGCCGTCGTGGCCGACGCCGTCGTCATGGTGACGAACATCCAGAGCGGTGTGACGCGTGAATCGACCACGACGAGCGACGGCGTGTTCCGCGTCCTGAGCCTCGGGCCGGGCGCTTATCGCGTCGAGGTCGTCAAGCCAGGGTTTCTCAACGCCCTTCGGGAGTCGGTGAACGTGGGCATCAGCGAGACCGTCCGCCTCGACTTCACGCTCGAGGTGTCGGGCGTCCAGGAAACCGTCACCGTCAACACCCAGGCGCCGCTCGTCGAGACCGAGCAGGGCCGCGTATCCGGCCGCGTCGATCGCCTGCAGCTCCAGGAGATGCCGCTCAGCGGCAGAAACCTCTACAACCTGATCGCGCTGCAGCCGGGCGTCACGGGCAAGGGCGTGTCGGCGTCGATCAGCGGCGGCGGCGGCGCCGACGACTCGTTCGCCGGTGAATCCGCGCCGCGCATCAACGCCAGCGGCCAGCGTGACGAGGCCAACAACTACACGGTCGACCAGACGAGCACCAACGGCGTGGCGCGCGGCGGCATCACCAACCTTACGCCGAATACGGAATCGGTCGAGGAAGTGCGTGTCGTCTCCAACAACTTCTCGGCCGTCGACGGCCGCAGCCCCGGCGCGCAGGTGCAGGTGATCACCAAGTCGGGCACGAACCAGTTCCGCGGCAGCGGCTCGTATTACTTTCAGGGCGACCAGCTGACGGCGAAGAACGTGTTCGAGTCGTCGGTACCGAAGTTCGACAAGAACCAGTTCGGCTACAGCCTCGGCGGTCCCATCGTCAAGAATCAGTTGTTCTTCTTCACGTCGTACGAAGGGCTGCGACAGACCGGCGCGCGCGGCTCGTCGTTCGTCGTCGAAACGCCGCAGTTCCGCAACTTCATCCAGTCGACGCGGCCGAACAGCATCGCGGCGCAGCTGCTGCGAAACTTCGCGCCGGCGGTCGATCCGACGACCGACTTCCGCGACCTCGGCAGTCCGGCGCCGGGCGCGAACACGATCGGCCCGGCGGACGGCATCCTCGACGTCGGCACCGCGTTCTTCGTGCCCGAGGGCTGGCGGCGCGGCAACCAGTTCAATATCCGTGGCGACTACGAGCTGCGTCCGGGCAAGGATCGGCTCTACGGCAACTTCTATCGCACCAACTCGTACGCCGTCACCGGCGGCATCCGTCCCCCCCTTCAACCGTCCGACGCCGAACACGACGCACTTCGGCAACCTCAACTACACGCGCACCTTCAGCAACGCGATGGTGAACGAGTTCCGCGGCGGCGTGATGCGGCTCGTGGGCCTGCCCGATACGCCCGCGCACCTGGAGATTCCCGGCATTACGATCACTGGCGCGACGGGCTTCGGCCAGTCCGGCTATCCGAACGGCTGGTGGCAGACGAACTGGGACTTCAAGAACATCCTGACCATCGTCAAGTCGAACCACCTGCTCAAGGTCGGCGGTGAGCTGCGGAAGATGTTCGGCTCGGCCACGAACACGAACAACTACATCCCGGCGTACTCGTTCACCAGCCTTCTCAACTTCGCCGACGACGAAGCGCTGCAGATGAGTCGCTATGTCGATCCGCGTACGGGCGAGCCGGTCACGGCGTATCCGAGCTGCAGCAGTTGGAGTGGGCGCTCTTCATCGACGATGACTGGAAGGTTCGGTCGAACTTCACCGTCAACATCGGCTTGCGCTACGAGAACTACGGGACCTTCAAGGACACCGACGACACGCTGCGCAACCTGATCTTTGGCTCCGGTTCGTCGTACAACGAGCGGCTCGCCTCTGCTCGCGTCGACTTCGTCGAAGAGTTCTATCCGACCGACAACAACAACTTCGGCCCACGGCTCGGGTTTGCGTGGGACCCAAAAGGCGACGGCAAGATGTCGGTGCGCGGCGGCTACGGCCTCGCCTACGACCGGTTGATGAACCTCCCAGCCGAGAACTATCGTCACAGCCCGCCGCTTCGTGCGAATGTCGTCCTCGGCCAGTTCTTCGGCACGCCGCAGTTCACCTACAGCCTGGGCGATCCGTCGAAGCCCTATCTCGGCTACCCCGTCGACCCAGCCCTGCAGGTCGGGCTCGACGAGCGCAACGGCGTCAAGGGCGCGCGCGTCAACCTGACGACCGTCGATCCGGACCTGCGCAATCCGTACACGCACAACTGGTTCCTCGGCGTGCAGCGCGAGATCGGATGGAACGTCGTTGCCGAGCTCAACTACCTCGGAAGTTCTGGCCACAACCTGTACAACGCCTACAACCAGAATCGCTTCGTCGGTGACCTGGTCGACGGCACCTTCACCGGTTTCAACCCGAGCTTCCAGCAGATCAACATGGTCACGTCGACGTCGAAATCGAACTACCAGGGCGGCACCGTGTCGCTGCGCCGTAACTTCCTGCAGGGATGGACGCTGCAGGGGGCGTATACGTTCGGCAAGGCGATGAACGACGCGGACATCGCCGTGGGCACGACGAACTTCCAGGACGCCGCGGACCTCGGTGCCGAGTGGGCGATCGCGGGCTATGACGTCCGGCACAAGCTGGCGCTGCTAGGCGTGTGGGAGATGCCGTTCTTCAAGGACAACACCGGCCTGACGCGCACGTTGCTCGGCGGCTGGCAGATTGCCGGCTCGGCGATCTTCCAGACCGGCAATCCGATCAACATCACCCGCGGCGGCTCGTTCCCGACCGGCGACTACAACGCCGACGGCAACGGCGGCGATCGGCCCAACACGCCGGCGAGCAGCGTAAAGACGAGTGGCTGGAGTCAGGAAGAGTTCCTGGCCGGCATCTTCAAGGTGTCCGACTTCCCGGTGCCGGCGCCCGGCACGAACGGCAATCTGGTTCGTAACGCCTACCGGGGACCCGGTTACGCGGACGTCAGCCTGTCGCTGTCGAAGAAGTTCGCGCTGACGCCGCGAGTCAGCACGGAGGTTCGAGTCGATGCATTCAACGCGTTGAACCGCGTGAACCTGTCGGACCCGGTCACGGATCTGGCCAACTCGAACTTCGGCAAGGTCACGTCGCAGCTGAATACACGAGCGATTCAGCTCGGGGCGCGGGTGCGGTTCTAGACGAAAGGCTCAGGGCTCAAGGCTCAAGCAAAACCTTCGACCACGTACTCGAGATCTTGCCTGAGCCCTGAGCCCTGAGCCCTGAGCCGCACCGTCGAGTTATGCCAGCTGGTGGGATGGCCTGAGGCCCCTGATCCCTGATCCTTGATCCCAGGGACTCAATCCGCGGTTATCCTACGGCGGATGAAGACGCTCTTTGCGGCCCTCGTCGCTGCGGCCTTGTGTCTGTCCCCGGTGTTGCCAGCGCAGCGGCTCGTGGCGCGCCCGAAGATTCTCGGCGTGGCGCACCTCGCGGTCTTCGTCAGCGATCTTCCGAAAGCTCGAGCGTTCTACGGGGACCTCCTCGGTTTCGACGAGCCGTTCACGTTGCCCAAGCCGGACGGCTCGGTCCAGATCGCTTTCGTCAAGATCAACGATCGGCAGTGGATCGAGCTCTTCAACGAGCCGTCGGCTGGCGAAGGCCAGCTCAATCACATCGCCATCTACACCGACGATGCCGACGGCATGCGCGACTACCTGGCGATGCAGGGCGTCGCGGTTCCTGAGCGCGTGGGAAAGGGCCTGTACGGGCAACAAGAACTTCATGGTGAAGGATCCCGATGGCCACAATGTCGAGATCGTGGAGTACCAGCCCGACAGCTGGACGGCGAAGGACGCAGGCGCGCACGTACCAGCATCGCGCCTCTCGGATCGCGCGATGCACGTCGGCATCCTGGTCGGCAGCCTCGACACCGCGGCGAAGTTCTACAACGGGATTCTCGGCTTCCAGGAGTTCTGGCGCGGCAGCGCCGCGAATTCGAAGACGCTCAGCTGGGTCAACATGCGCGTCCCTGACGGGACCGACTACATCGAGCTCATGCTGTACGACGAGATCCCGGTACCTGACCGGCGCGGCTCCGCGCACCACCTCTGCCTCGTCGTGCCCGATGCCGAGAAGGCCGTCGCGGCGCTCAACGCGCGCCCGTCGCGGGCGAGCTATACGCGCCCGGTCGAGATCCGGACCGGCATCAACCGTAAGCGCCAGGTCAACCTGTTCGACCCCGACGGCACTCGTGTCGAGCTGATGGAGCCTGATACGGTCGACGGCAAGCCCGCGCCGTCGTCGACGCTGCCGCCGCCGCGGTGAGAGTGCGGCCTTACAGCGGAGGGATCGAATCGCGAGCCTTCTGAAGCAGTGCCGACGTGCCGTGCTCTGTCGACCAGCGCTGAAGGTATCCCCAGTCCAGATCCGGCCCTCGAATCGCGAGGATGTTCCGGATGTCATCGATGTCTTTCGCGCGGTGAGCTTCCTGTGCCCAGCGCAGCTTGGTCACCACCATGTCTTCCGCCGATGCTATGAATGCGGATCTCTCCAGGACGCGGACGCGAAGCCGGCGTCGAAACCTCTCCTGATCGTGCGAATCGCCGCTCAACACGAAGAGCTCGCACACGAACGGACTGCCCGCAAGCTCGATGATGTGGCGTGTCGTGCCGGTGACGCCTTCAAAGGAGCCTTGCCGCTGAAGCCTCAGGTCCGCGGGCAGAGCGTCTGCGAGGCGCTCCAGGCTCCCCGGAGCGAGCTCGACGACGAAGTCTGCGTCGCGAGTCGACCTGGGGATTCCATGGAAGTTTGAGGCGAGCGAGCCAACGATCATGTACGGAACGGAGAGCGCTTCCAGTGCATCGACGACCGCGACGACCGCGTTATCGGGCGTCACGAGCGTTCGAGTTCGTGGAGGTGCGCCAACCGGGCGGCGAGAATCGTTCGGACACCCTGGTCGTCGAGCTCTGGATGCTGATGTCGAATGCCTTCTGCCATCAATCGGCAGGCACGGTCGAAGAGTCGAGGCCCCTCGAGGAGCTTGTCCCCGGGCGCCATGCGGCGCGCCCGAGCGACTTCTTCGCGGTAGAGCGCATCGGCCAATGCCACAATGGAAGACATGCTTCCTTCGATTCTAGCAAGACGGCGGGCTCACCGGCGCACGCCCGTGCCTTGCCGTCCATTCCCGTGCTCCCGACGACCCATGGCCGCGGATGGGGATAGTATGGGGGCCGTTTCCTTCCTCTCCTCATGTCTTCATGGAGCGTGACATGGCCGATAGACAGGTGTTGTCGAATCAGAAAGCGATCCTCAGGAACCAGGCTCGGATTCTCGCCAATCAGAAGAAGCTGATCGGGAATCAACAGAAGCTCGATACGCTGCTGGCTGGCCAGAAGGCGATCAAGGCCAACCAGGCGAAGATCCTGGGCAACCAGGCCCGGATCCTGCGCAAGCGCTGAGCCGAGGCGGCGCGACGCCCGGTCGCCGGCTCACTTGCTCCAGGGCGGAACGACGTTGCTGCTGCGGGCGTAGGCGATGAGCTGCCCGAGATGCTCGTGGAGGTGCGTGGTGGTCGTAATCCACAGGCCTCGGCTCGTGGTCTTCCGGCCGAAGAGATCGAGCGTCGCGTCCAGCTTGTCGTCCGGCGTGTCGGCCATCGCCTTTTTCAGGAAAGCGAACGACTTTTCGAGCTCCGCGATGATCTGATCGCGGCTGAGCGTCCGCTTTTCGAATGCGACCGCGGACTGATAGTCCTTGCCGTTGATGCCCGTCTCGGCGGGCGCGCTGATGCCCATGGCCGCCGGCAGGAAATAGTTGTCCGAAGCCACGTGCATGAAGACTTCGCCAGCCGAGCGTACGCCCGTGCCGGGGCGCCAGTCGTACGCGGACGCGGGAATCGCCCGGGCCAAGCCGACGATCTTCCGTTCGACCTCGGTGACGTCGCGGATGAGATCGCCCATGAGTCCCTCGCGACCCTGCGCGCCGAGCGGCAGGACGAGTGCGGCCACGAGCGTGACAAGCGTGCAGAGGCGGACGATCAGGCGCATGGTCGGTTCTCCAGACTGGACACCAGCTCCGCACACGATAACATGGAGTCGCCGGGGCACCCCGAGGCTCCTGCTGGTGCGTTCGCGATGACCATTCGCCCACGTATCGCCTCGATCGATATCGTCCGCGGCGCTCGTGATGGTGCTGATGGCCATCGATCACGTGCGCGTCTACTCGGGTGTTCCCGGCCGGCGGCCCGACCGCCGGGATCTTCTTCACCCGGTGGGTCACGCACTTCTGCGCGCCGGCGTTCGTGTTCTTCGCCGGCACGTGCGGCGTTTCTGTACGGCCGCAAGCTCCGGCCGCGTCACCGGCGCCCCGCGAGCGCTGGCGCGGTACCTCGTGACGCGCGGCCTGCTGCTCGTGGTGCTCGAGCTGACGGTCATCCGCGTCGTCGTGGACGTTCGGCGTCGACTACTCGCAGTTCATCCTGGCCGGCGTGATCTGGATGCTCGGCTGGTGCATGGTGCTGCTGGCGGCGCTGGTGCTGGCTGCCGACGCGAGCGATCGGCATCATCGGCCTGGTGATCATCGTCTGCGCAGAACGTCTTCGGCGCCTGCCGCGGCCGTGCCGCTGCCCGGAATCGTCGCGCTGGCTCTGGGAGTTCGTCTATCCGTCGGCGCCGAGGTGAAGCTCGGCCAGACGGGCCCGTCGTCGCAGTGCTCTACATCGATCGTCCCGTGGATTGGCGTGATGGCCGCCGGCTACGCCTTCGGCGCGATCATGGTGCGCGAGCCCGCGAGCGCGCGACCGGCTCTGCCTGAGGATCGGCCTGTCGGCGACCGCGCTCTTCCTCGTCGCCGCGGGCCTCGGCGTGCTTGCTGCAGTCCCGCGCCGGCCGACGCGCCGCCGGCGCTCTTCCGGATGCTGAACCAGCGGAAGTACCCGGCGTCGCTGCTCTTCCTGCTGATGACGCTCGGGCCGACGATCGCGCTGCTGCCGCTCGCCGAACGCGCACGCGGCTGGGTCGCCGACGTGCTGCGCGACGTTCGGCCGCGTGCCGATGTTCTACTACCTGCTGCACATCCCGCTGATTCACGCGGTCGCGCTGGTGGTGTGGTTCCTGCGTGACGGCACTGCCGGCGCCGCACGGTTTGCGACCGCGCCGTACGTTCGCATCCCCGCCCCCGAGCGATGGGGACTGCCCTTGCTCTATCTCGTGTTTGCGATCGTCGTCGCGATACTCTACGTTGCCTGCCGATGGTTTGCCGAGGTCAAGGCGCGCCGGACGCATCCGTGGCTGCGCTACGTGTAGCAGCCCCCACTCGTCCCCGTCGGAGGTTGCCGTGCAGACGAGCCGCATCGCCGCTGCTCTTGCGATTGCGTTGACGGTCGCGCACCCCGTCCGCCCGTCGGCGCGCCCCGCGCCTGTGCCTCAGCCAGCGGCGCGGCCGGTCACCCGTCCGAACATCGTCTGGATCTCGAACGAAGACATGAGCCCGCGGCTTGGCGTCTACGGCGACACGCTCGCGCGGACGCCGGTCCTCGACCGGCTCGCGCGGCGAATCGATTCGCTTCACTCGCGCGTTCACGACGGCGCCGGTCTGCGCGCCGAGCCGCGCGGCGATCATCACGGGCATGTACCAGACGACGCTCGGCGCTCAGCACATGCGGACGACCGAGGATCGCGTGCCCGAGCTGCCGGGACCGTACCTCGCGGTGCCGCCGTTCTACGTCAAAGCGTTTCCCGAGTATCTGCGCGCGGCCGGGCTATTTCACGTCGAACCGCGCCAAGACCGACTATCAGTTCGGCACGCCGTTCACGATCTGGGACGACCTCGGCGACAAGGCGCACTGGCGCAACCGGCCCGACAAGAGCCAGCCGTTCTTCTCCGTCTTCAACCTGATGGTCACGCACGAGAGCCAGATCTTTCCGAGCAGTCCGGCGCGGAAAGGCAAGCCGCTCGTCACCAACCCGGCGTCGATCGAGGTGCCGCCCTACTATCCCGATACGCCGCTCGTGCGCGAGGAGCTCGCGCGCGTCTACGACAACATCGCCGACATGGACGCCCAGGTCGGCGAGATCCTCAAGCAGCTCGAAGACGATGGGCTCGCCGTCGAACACGATCGTCTTCTACTGGAGCGATCACGGCGACGGCGTGCCGCGCGCGAAGCGGTCGCTCTACGACTCGGGGCTGCGCGTGCCGCTGATGATTCGGTGGCCGGCGTCGGTTGGCGGTCCGGCTCATGCAGGGGACCGTTGTCAACGATCTCGTGACGTTCCTCGATCTGGCTCCGACCGTCCTCGCGCTCGCGGGCGCGGAGATTCCCGCGCACCTGCAGGGCCGCGTCCTCGTCGGTCCGAGGGCCACGCCGGCGCCGCCGTTCGTGTTTGCCGCGCGCGATCGGATGGACGCGGAGTACGACATGATGCGCTCGGCGCGTGACGGCCGCTACCTCTATATCCGCAACTTCCAGCCCGAGCTGCCGTACGCCGGGTCACATCATCTATCGCAACCAGAGCGCGATCATGCAGGAATGGTTTCGCCTGCAGGCCGCCGGTCAGCTGACCGGCCCTGCGGCGCTGTGGATGCGGACGTCGCGGCCCGCCGAAGAGCTCTACGACACGCAAGCCGACCCGCATCAAATCCGGAATCTGTCGACGGATCCAGCGATGCGGACGACGCTCGAACGGATGCGCGCCGCGGTCACCGAGTGGATGTCGCGCGCCATGGACCAGGGCCTGGTCAACGAGCCCGAGATGATCCAGCGGATGTGGCCGGGTGGCGTCCAGCCCGAGACGGCGCAGCCCTACATCGTTCCGCGCCGCGAGACCGCTGACGTCAGCCGGCGCCCGTCGATGGCGGTCGCGTTTCCGACCGAGGTGAACATCTACGTGCCGACGCAGGGCGCGTCGATCGGCTACACGACAGACGACGGGCCGAATCCGCGATGGCGGCTCTACACCGGTCCGATCCGCGTCGACGCGCCGATGACGCTGAGAGCGAAAGCCATTCGCTACGGATACAAGGAGAGCGCCGAAACGCGCACCGTGTTCACGCGGCTGCCGTCGGCTAGTGGCGCTGTACAGAGATGAATCGCGCTCCTGTGGCGAGGGGTTCGTCACGATGGATGACGTCGCTGTTCGCCGCGGCTGTCGTGCTGACGGCGATCCGAGAGACGTCGCGCGCACAGCAGGACGTCTTTCGCGGCGGGGTCACGATGGTGCCGATCGACGTGCGCGCGTTCGATCGGCAGGGCAAGCCGGTGACCGACCTGACGGCGGAAGACTTCCGGGTTTTCGAAGACGGCGTGCCGCAACGGATCGCGCACTTCTCGACGCTGACGTTCACTCCGGACGGACCGGTCGAACGCCAGACCATTGCGATCGCCGAGTCCGGGCCGTCCGGCGACAGCGCTCCTGCCACGCGACCCATTCCGCAGCAGACATCGCGTGTATATCTGATCGTGCTCGGCCGCGGCCGGCTCCAGGTGCCGAACCAGGGGATCGACGGCGTGCTGCACTTCGTCCGCAATCGCGTGCTGCCACAGGACAGGGTCGCGATCCTCGCCTACAACCGCGCCACCGATTTCACGACCGACCACGCGTCGCTCGCGCCAATCCTCGAGCGCTATAAGAAAGCCCACGAAGACATCGAGGTCAGGCTGGCGCTGCACTTCAGCGGCCTCGCCGGCCTCTATCGACCGCCGGGCATTCCGGCCTTCCTCCAGGCCAAAGTTGACGGCATTTTCGACGGGACTGGCGCCCGGACGATGCCGCTCGAGAGCGATGCGCGCGATCGAACGGACGCGGACTACCGGCGACGCGTCGCGAGCGCCCTGATCGGAGATCCGTCGGTGAGCCTGTCGGACAAAACCGAAGCCGCAGTCGAAGGCATGTCCTTCGATGCGTTCGTCGCGACGAGTGTCAAGGAGGGACTCGACATCGGCAATATCAACGCCGGCATCAACTACCTTCGACACGTCGAAGGGGAGAAGCACCTGATCTACGTTGCCTACGGTGGGTTCAAGACGAGTGGGTTCGTCGGCACGCTCGATGGCGTCGCGCGATCCGCAAGCCACGCCCGCGTCGCCCTCGATATCGTGCACACCGGGGGCATCGAGTATCGCGGCAACTCCGCGCAGCCTCAGACCATCGCCTCCAGAATGGGCATTGGAACCGACCCCTTCGACGCCTATCTTTATGGCGGGACGACGATCGCGAGCGCCCAGACAGCGCGGAGAGTCGCCCGGGAGACCGGAGGGGTGTTCAACGCCAACCGCTATCGAATGGTGGCTGACGACCTCGCCTCGATGGACGGGGGGGCGCGCTTCCAATACACCCTCGGCTACTATTCTTCGCGTCGTGACACAAACGGGGACTATCGGAAGATCGAGGTCCGCACCACGCGCCGCGATCTGACGCTCGGTCACCGCGGCGGCTACTACGCGCGGCCGCCGCTCCCCGCCCTCGGGAAACGGGAGATGTTGTCCTACGCGCGAGTCTCAAGGGCGTTCGAGTACGCGCCGGCGATCGAGGACATCAAGGTCCGCGGTGGGGTCACGGTACAGAAAGACTCGAGCGGCGCCGGCCAGCTTGGCGTGGACGTGACGATCGACACGTCACGGCTGGCCTTCGAACTCAGGAACGGACGCCACGTCGGCTCGGTTGAAGTGGTCGTGTGTGCGATCGACGGCGGTCAGCGGCAGGTCGCCGATCTGTGGCAGCGCGTGGAACTGGATCTCTCGGAAGCCACGTATCAGAAGTTCGCCGCCGGCGGCGTTCCTTACACCGCGACGCTGCAGGTGCCCGCGCCGCAGCGAGTGCAGGCCGTCAAGGTCGTGGTCTACGATTACGCCGCGGATCTCGTCGGGAGCGTTGTGCTGAAGACAGGACGTTGAGCTCATGACATCAAGCGCCAGATTCGGCGGGCTCGCCAGCGGTCTCGCCGCTGCCCTCCTCGTTGCGCTCGTGTTGCCGCGCGCTCAGGAGCTCGCACGGCCGTTCGCCCCGATGCTGACGGTACCGGCCGGCTTCGAGGTCGAGCGCGTGGCCGGCCCACCGCTCGTCGACCGCCCGATCGTCGCGGACTTCGACGACGAAGGCCGACTCTACGTGGCCGACTCGTCCGGATCGAACGACCGCGTCGAGAAGCAGCTCGCCGACAGGCCTCATCGAATTGTCCGGCTCGAAGACACGAACGGCGACGGCCGGTTCGATGTCAGCGTCGTCTTCGCCGACAAGATGATGCTCCCCGAAGGCACGATGTGGTTCGACGGCTCGCTCTACGTCGCCGCGCCGCCCAGCATCTGGAAGCTGACCGACACCAACGGCGACGGCGTCGCGGACGCGCGAGAGGAATGGTACAAGGGCGAAACGCTCACGGGCTGCGCGAACGATCTGCACGGACCGTATCTCGGCCCTGACGGCTGGATCTACTGGACCAAGGGAGCGTTCGCCCCGCAGACGCGCGAGCGCGCTGGCAAGCCGGCGCTGGTAAGCCGCGCCGCGCACATCCTGCGCCGGCGGCCTGGCGATTCCGCGATCGAAGTGGTCATGACGGGCGGGATGGACAATCCCGTCGACGTCGCCTTCACGCCGTCAGGCGAGCGTATCCTGAGCGCGACCTTCCTCGAGCATCCACAGGCGGGCCGGCGCGACGCGCTGATACACGCCGTCTACGGCGGCGTGTACGGCAAGCCGCACAACGTTCTCGACGGCCACACGCGAACGGGCGATCTCATGCCCGTCATGTGCCAGCTGGGCCCGGCCGTTCCGGCTGGCCTCACGCGCTACGCCTCTCAGGTCTTCGGAGCGGACTATCGCGACAGCTTCTTCGCGGCGATGTTCAACCTGCGCAAAGTGACGCGACACGAGCTCGAGCCCGACGGTGCGACGTTCAAGACGCGCGACTCCGATTTTCTTGTCTCGGACAATCGCGACTTCCATCCGACCGACGTGATCGAGGATGCCGACGGGAGTCTCCTCGTGGTCGACACGGGACCCTGGTACAAGCTCTGTTGTCCGACGTCCCAGCTCGCCAAGCCAGAGGTTCTCGGCGCCGTCTACCGCGTCCGCCGCAAGGGATCTGCGGCAATTGCCGACCCCCGCGGACGCAAGCTGGCGTGGGGCACGATGCCACCCCCCGATTCTGACGAAGCTGCTCGACGATGCGAGGCCTGCGGTGGTGAGCCGGGCGCTTCGCCAGTTCGCGAAAGTGGGAGAGACCGCAATTCCCGCGCTCGCGGCCGTCGTTGGTAAGTCGGGTTCGGCCGAGGCGCGGCGCAACGCGGTCTGGGCGCTCACACGCATCGACAGCGCGCGGGCGCGCGAGACGGTTCGAACGGCGCTCGGCGACCGTGACGAGAGCGTTCGACGGACGGCGTTCCACTCCGCCGGCTTGTGGCGCGACGGTGGGGCCTTGCCGCAACTCGTGGCAGCCCTCAAGTCAGGTCGGCCCGCCGCCGAGCGTGCGGCCGCCGAAGCGCTCGGACGGATCGGCGACGCGCGGGCCGTACCCAACTTGATCGAAGCCTCGGCGTCTCCGGCCGACCGCGTGCTCGAACACTCGCTGACCTACGCGCTCATCGAGATCGGTGACTCCGCTTCCACCGCTGCCGGGTTGGCAGCGTCCGCTGCCGGCTCGAGACGTGCCGCGCTCATCGCCCTCGATCAGATTCAGGGCGGTCAACTGAAGCCCGAGGGGCTCATTCCGCTCTTCACGTCGTCCGATCCGGTGCTGACGCAGACAGCCTGGTGGATCGCCGAGCGGCACCCCGAGTGGGGCGGCGCACTTGCCGGGTTCTTCGAAACGCGCCTGTCGGCTCGAGAGCTTGGCGCCGCAGAACGCGACGATGTCGTGCAGAGGCTGACACGGTTCGCCGGTGCCCCGGCAGTGCAGGAGCTGCTGGCGCGAACGGCCGCGAGCGGACCATCGACCGGCGCGCGCCTCACTGCGCTTCGCGCCATGGCCGCCGCAGCCTCATCGTCGGTCCCCCCGGCGACACGCATGAAGGAGCTGCCTGACGTCTGGGCCGAGGCCCTGACGCGCGCGTTGACGTCAACGGATGACGACGTGACGAGACAGGCTGTGTCGGTCGCGCGGGCGATTCCAGCAGGGAAGGGCGCGGGCGACGCGCTGCAGACAGCCTTGCTGTACGTGGCTCGCGATCGCACCCGGCCGGCCGACGTTCGCGTCGATGCGCTGTCGGCGCGCCCGGCAGGCGCCACTCTCGATGCGGATGCCTTCGAGCTCCTTCAGACAAGCCTCGAGCCCGCCCGCCCGGCGCCTCTTCGCGCGTCAGCCGCAGCCGTGCTGCAGAAGGCCAGACTGGATCGCAGACAGCTGATCGCGCTTGCGCGTTCGCTCGAGACGGCTGGCCCGCTCGAGCTCGCGCGGCTCGTTGTGGCGTTCGAGAACTCGGGAGACGAAGAGGTCGGGCTTGCTCTGGTTGCCGGCCTCGACCGTTCGAAGGCGCGGTCGACGGTGCGCGCCGAGATCCTCCGTCCGGCGCTCGCCAAGTACCCGGCGCCGGTGCAGCGAGCAGGCGAGGCCCTGTTGGCGGCAGTCAATGTCGATGCGGCGAAGCAGGCCGCGCGCCTGGACGAGCTCCTGAACGCTGCGCAAAACGGCGATGTTGCGCGGGGACAGACGGTCTTCAACGGTCCAAAGGCCGCTTGCCTCACGTGCCATGCGATTGGCTACATCGGCGGCCGGGTCGGTCCGGACCTGACCAGGGTCGGCCAGGTTCGCAGCGAACGTGACCTGCTCGAGTCCGTCGTCTTTCCGAACGCCAGTTTCGCGCGCGGCTTCGAGCCGGTCGTCGTCCGCACCCGCACCGGGCAGCTGCACGGCGGAGTGTTGCGCAGCGACGCGCCTGACGAGGTCGTGCTGTCTCTTGTCTCCGGACCCGACGTGCGCATTCCGCGTCAGGACATCGCCGAGATCGAGCCTGGCACCGTGTCGCTCATGCCGCCTGGTTACGGCGAGCTGCTCACGCATCTGGAGCTGGCGGATTCTGCTCGCGTTCCTGAAGGCGGCGCGCTAGAACCGCGCAGAATCCTGGCGACGTGCGCGACCGACGTCGGGCGTCCAGGCCCGAACTTCTCCATCTATCAGCATGTGAAGTCACGGTGACGCTCGACATCGAGCCACTTCGGCGCTATCGTTCGCCTAAGTGCGAAGAAAAGGAGCCACGATGTCCAAACGCATCTCCCGGCGACATTTCTTTTTCGGCACGCTGCTCGCCGGCGTCATCCCGCGCGGCGGATTCGGCGTCGCCGCGTCGCTGAAGGCGCTGGGCTACAAGTCGCCCAACGAGAAACTGAACATCGCCGGCATCGGTGCCGGCGGGCGCGCCATGAGCGATCCTGCGCGCGCGCCGCGAGTCGAGAACATCGTGGCGCTGGCCGACGTCGACTGGGCCCGCGGCCGCAAGGCCTTCAAGCGCTTCCAGAAGGCCGCCAAGTACAAGGACTTCCGCCAGATGCTCGACAAGGAGGGCAAGAACATCGATGCCGTGATCGTCGGTCACCCCCGATCACATGCACGCCACCTGCGCCCTGGCCTGCATGCAGCGCGGCAAGCATGTGTATGTCGAGAAGCCGCTGACCCGCCACGCCGTGGGAGGCGCGCCTCCTCGCCGCAGGCGGCGGAGAAGTACAAGGTCGCGACGCAGATGGGCAACCAGGGCTACTCGCACGAGGCCACGCGCGTCGCGTGCGAAATCCTCTGGTCCGGCGAGATCGGCGACGTCAAAGAAGTCCACGCCTGGACCGGCGGCGAGCGGCGCAAGAGATGGCCACCAGGGCAATGCCCGACACGCTCGACGGCTCTGGCGCGGCGCCACTGCCCGGCCTCGCCCGACACGCCTCGATTGGAACCTCGTGGCTGCGGCGGGCGCGGCGCAGCGCGCGCCGCTCCACGCTCCGGGTCCGCCGACGGCGTCCCGGCAGTGGCGCGAGGTGGCAGCCAGCAGAATTTCGGCTTCTACCTGCCCTTCAACTGGCGTGGCTTCTACGATTTCGGCAGCAGCCTGATCGGCGACTGGGGCGTGCATCATCCTCGGTCCTGCGAACTGGGCCCTGCAGGCTCGGAAGTCCGGCTCAGCGTCGAGTGCATCAAGCAGAAGAACTCGCTGCCCGCTTCACCTTCCCCGATGAGCGGGCGATCCGAGTATGAGTTCGCCGAGCGTCGCGGCATGCCGCCCGTGTCGATCTACTGGTATCACCACGCGGGTGGCGACGCTTACCTGCCACCTGGCATGCCGGTCGACGAAGTCGCGCGCAAGATTCCGGGCCCGGGCCCGCAGGTGGGTGCCGGCGGCCGGACGTGGTGGGGTCGTCCGCGGGTCCGGTGGCGAGCGCCGGCTGCGGCGCTCCCGCCGGGGCTCAGGCCGGTGCGCACGGCGCCCCGGCGGCGGGCGGTCCTGGCGGGCGGCAGCCAGGGCAGCGGCTACAACACCGTGTTCGTCGGATCGAAAGGCTACCTAGGCACCAGCGGTCGCGGCGAAGGCGTCGGCCTGCTTCCCGGGTCGCGCTGGGCCGAATACAAGCTGCCGCCTGCAACTGCCGGCGCGCTCGCCAGCGACATCCGCGCGACTGGGTGCGTGCCTGCAAGGGCGGCGAGCCCGCCTGCTCCAATTTCAGCGTTGCGGGGCCCTACACCGAATGGCTGGTGCTCGGCGCCGCGGCCGTTCACTTCGAAGGCAAGCTGATGTGGGATCCAACGAAGATGGAGTTCACCAACAACAAGGAAGCCACCAGGTACGTGAAGCCGGTCTACCGCAAGGGATGGGAGCTGAAGCCCGTCACGTAGACGGTCCAACAGGTCGGATATCATCGACTCGAGCCTGGGTCGCGTGGACGATGGCAGACGCAGCAATGCGAGGGAGAACATTATGTTGACCAGACGTGAGTTGGGGAAGCTCGCCTTGGCTGTGCCCGCGGCGACGATCCTCGGAAGAAGCGAGTCCATCTTCGGCGCAGGCGCGCAGGCGAAGCCGAACTCGCTCATCGAAGGCGTGCAGATCGGCACCATCACCTACAGCTACCGCAGCATGACGGATCAGAGCGCCGAAGCGACGCTGAAGTACATCGTCGACTCGGGCATCAGCGGGATCGAGCTGATGGGCGGTCCGGTCGAGAGCTTTGCCGGCGCGCCGACGGCGGCGGGCCGCGGCGGTGGTGGCGGTCGCGGGCCGGGCGGACCGGCGGGGGCCGGGCGGGGGCGCTGGCGGGGCTGCGCGGCCGCCACGCTCCACCGATGACGGGTTCCTGGAACGGCCAGCCGTGCTGCGCGTGCCGGACGGCCGGCGGCGCGGGCGGGCCCGGTGGACCGGGCGGCCCGGAGGCCGCGGCGGCGGCGGGCGCGGCGAGATGACGCCCGAGCAGCTGGCGGCCCAGCAGGAGCAGACCGACAAGCTGAAGGCGTGGCGCACGAGCGTCTCGATGGACCCTTCAAGAAGCTGCGCAAGATGTACAACGACGCCGGCGTGACGATCTACGCGTGGAAGCAGCTCAGCACGAACATGACGGACGAGGAGTACGAATACATCTTCAACGTCGCGGAGGCGCTCGGGTGCACGCACACGACGCTCGAGCTTCCGACCGACGCGGCGGCGCTCAAGCGCCTCGGCGACTTCGCGATGAAGAAGAAGGTCTACGCGGCCTACCACACGCACCTGCAGGGCAACATGACCGCGTTCGATGAGGCGTTCGCCGTTGTCGAAGGGCAACATGGCGAACGTCGACTTCGGGCACTGGGTGGCGGCCGGCAACGTCGGCGGCACGCCGATGCAGTTCCTCGAGAAGTTCCACGCGCGCATCTCGAGCTTCCACCTCAAGGATCGGACGACGCCCGCCAATTGCGCGCTCAACCTGCCGTGGGGCACCGGCGAGACGCCGATCAAGGAGATCCTCCAGATGGTGAAGAAGAACAAGTGGAAGATCCCGGGGTCGATCGAGCTCGAGTACGACATCCCCGAAGGCTCGGACGCCGTGCAGGAAGTCAAGAAGTGCGTCGAGTACCTGCAGGACGGCGCTGACGGTCAAGAGCTAGGAGTTAGGAGTTAGGAGTTAGGAGAGGCGATACAGACAGCAGCGCCTGCGGCCCGAGCGCGGCGCGAAGTCGCCGCGCGAGAGCTGGCGGGGGTGGGGCCCCGCCAGCTTTGATTAATGCTGACAGAGTTCCGATCGAAGCCGGCGGCCCGCCTAAGACCTGTTTTTCACCAACTTGTCACACCCTCCTCACCCAGTCCGAGATACCGTTTCAGACCTATGGTCAGAATCTGCACTCGCGCGCTCCTGTCCTGATTGCACCATTGCTTTTCTTGTTCGCCGGCCGCGGTGCCATCCACGCGCAGCAGCCGCAGCCCCCGGCGGCCCAGGCCCCCGGGCAGCCGCCCGGCGGCGGGCGCGGCGGCCCGCCTCCGAAGAACATCCAGGTCCTCAAGGACGTTCCCCCCGACCAGATCAATCTGACGATGCAGTACATCGCCGCGTCGCTCGGCGTGCAGTGCAACTACTGCCACGTGCAGGGGCAGAACGACTCGGACGACAAGGAGACGAAGAAGGTCGCGCGCGAGATGATGAAGATGGTCGACAAGCTCAACGCGACCTTCTTCGACGGCAAGCCGCGCGTGAGCTGCGCGTCGTGCCACAACGGCCGGGCGAAGCCGGTGCGCACGCCGCCGCTCGCGATTGACATGACGACCGGGCAGGCTGCGGCGCGGCGGCGGCCGGCCGGGGGCCGGGGTGGACCTGGCGGCCCGGGTGGGCCCGGCGGCGCCTGCCGGACCGGGCGGTCAGGGCCGTGGCTTCGCTGAGCCTCCACCGCCGCCTGTGCCGACCGAGTCCGTCGATGACATCGTCGCGAAGTACGTACAGGCGCTCGGCGGACAGCAGGTCGTGCAGAACGCGAAGACCCGCGTGATGACCGGCACGGTCACGACCCGCGACCTCGTCTCGTCGAACGTCACCGTTCAGGAAAAGGCGCCGGGCGCCTATCGCATTGACATCGCGACGCAGCCGAACCCGACGACTCGCGCGACCAACGGGACGGCGGCCTGGGCGATCGGCGGCGGTGGCGGCCGTGGCGGCGGGGGAGCCCCGGGCGAGGCGCGCGACCTCGCAGGTTTCCAGATGCAGCAAGGGCTGCGCCTCGCCGACTTCACGCTGCCGCTGAGCCTCAAGACGCGGTACTCGAGTCTCCTGGTCAACAAGGCCTACGACACGATTGACGGCAAGCCGGTCGTCGTCATCACCGGCAGCACGTATCCGAACGTGACCGAGCAGTTGAGCTTCGACCGCGAGAGCGGGCTGCTGCTCCG
Organism: uncultured Acidobacteriota bacterium; assembly: GCA_963776315.1. Lineage (GTDB taxonomy): Bacteria > Acidobacteriota > Vicinamibacteria > Vicinamibacterales > 2-12-FULL-66-21 > DATBJJ01. Next base: position 116,680 of record CAVZMJ010000005.1, on the reverse strand, counting down.
GCGCGTCATCACCACGGGTTCAGGCGGCGTCGGGTACAGCATCATGAATCTGCCCGAGCAGATCGACTACAGCGACTACCGGGACGTCGGTGGCCTCAAGGTGGCGCATACGGTCCGGCACGCGACCTGGAATCAGGTGTCGACCGAGAAGTTCACCGACGTGAAGATCAACGCGCCCGTCGCAGACGAGGTGTTCGCCAAGCCGGCGCCGAAACAATAGATCCCGGGGCGCGATTGCACTCGGCACTCCATAGCGGTACATTCGTGCCCGCGGATTCCGATGCCGACCTACACCTTTCGCGTGAACGGCCGCGGCGCCAGCGTGGAGTCCTGGGATCCCGACCAGCCGCTGCTCTACCTGCTTCGCAATCAGCTCAACCTGCATGGCGCGAAGTTCGGGTGCGGCCTGGGCCAGTGCGGCGCGTGCATGGTGCTCATCGACGGCGCGCCGTCCTTCTCGTGCCTGACGCCCGTCAGGCAGGTGGCAGGCCGGACCGTCATCACGCCCGAGGGGCTCGGCACGCCGGAAAAGCCCGATCGCGTGCAGGCCGCGTTCATCGCCGAGCAGGCCGCGCAGTGCGGCTACTGCACGAGCGGGATGATCATGGCGGCGACGGCGTTGCTGCGTCAGACGCCGCACCCGACGCGGGAGCAGGTCAGGCAGGGCCTCGCGACGAATCTCTGTCGCTGCGGCACGCACACGCGCATCATCGATGCCGTGCTGCGCGCGGCGAACGCGTAACCCTCGCGATATCGCGTCACGACGAACGGCGTTAGACTTCCGGCATGCGTCCATGCGTGCTTGCCGCCCTGGGTCTGACGACGATCGTCGTGCTTCGTGCCGACGGGCACGCCGGCAGTCAGGCGACGACGATCGCTCCCGCCCTCCAGCGGCGGCAATCGAACGTGCCCTCGCCAACGGCGTGCAGTTCGAGCAGGCGGTCGCAGCGACGAGACGCCTGCTGATTGCGTGGCTCGCTCACGCGGACGCACGAACCCGCTCCTCCCCGATCGGCTCGACGCGGATCGGAGCACGTGGCTGTACACGCCCCACAACTCGGGGGCCGATCTCTATCCGTACCTCGTCCTCACCGCGCAGCTCACCGATCCCGCCATCTACGAGGGCCGGATGATGGAGATGCTGCGCAACGAAATCCGGTTCACGTCGGCACAGGCATCGGTTCCCGGCAACCTGACGTTCGCGACCGGTGTGCTCGGTCCGCCCAGCCTCTTTGGCGCCGGCGAGTACGCGAAGGACGGCCTGGTCAGCGTCACCGAGTACCTGGGCCGCACGCCCTGGTTCTACCGCATGGTCGACCTCATGGTCGACGCGATGGCGCAGGCGCCCGTGACCACACGGTTCGGGAAGCTTCCCGCCTCGGATACGGAGCTCAACGGCGACTACCTGCAGACGCTCACGCGCCTCGTCACAATGACCGGGGACAACCGTTTCCTCGAATGGGCGCGCCGCATCGGCGATGCGTACATCGACGAGGTTCTGCCGGGCAACTTCGGCGTGCCGGGCATGCAGTGGGACTTCGCCGCCCACACTGGCGATCATCGCCTTCGCCTCCGCGATCATGGCAACGAGACCGTGGTCGGCCTCACGCTCCTCTTTGCGCTCGAGCAGCAGCTCGGATCGGATCGCGCGCCGCGCTACCGCTCCGCCGTGCAGCGCATGCTCGATCGCATCCTGCAGTCGGCCGCGCCCGACGGCATGCTCTACAACGAGGTCAACGGCGAGACGCTCGCGCCGATCGACACGCGCCTCTCGGACAACTGGGGCTATGTCTACGGCGCGGTCTACACCTACTACCAGGTGACCGGCGAAGCGAAGTATCGCGACGCCGTGCGGCGCGTGCTGGCGAGCCTGCCGGCCTACCGCAACTACCCGTGGGAGCCCGGGCGCAATCCACCCCTCGGATCGTTCGACGGGTATGCCGACTCGATCGAGAGCGCGATCTATCTCGTGAACCGCGAGCCGGTGCCCGAGGCCCTGGCCTGGATCGAATCGGAGATGAAGGTCATGCTCGGCATGCAGCGTGCTGATGGGCACATCGAAGACTGGTATGGCGAAGGCAATTTCAACCGGACGGCGCTGCTCTATGCCTATATGAAGAGCCTCGGTGTACGTCCCGTCCGCTGGGAACCGGGCGTGCAGGTCGGGTCCGTCCGCGACGGCAATCGCCTCGTCGTCTCCGTGACGACACCCGCGCCGCGCCGGATCCAGTTCGACTTCGCCCGCCACCGGCGCGTGTTGAACCTCCAGCAGAACCTCGTCCGCCTGAACGAGTTCCCCGAGTGGTTCACGGTGGACGAGAACTCGCTTTATCGCATCGGCCGCGCCGGCACGCCTGGCGAGATCCGACTCGGCTCCGAGCTGATTGCGGGGGTGCTGCTCGACGCCGGGCAGTGGATCGTCGAAGCGGTGGCCGGGCGTCAGTGAAGCGGCAGGCGTCCGCTCGGGCCTTTCTCGTCTCCACTCCCGGAAGCGTTCGTCCGTCGCCGCTTCGGTGGCAAAATCTCCGCGACTGGTCATGGCGAACGTACCAGCGACATCAGAGACCTCGAGGACCAGCTCGATGCCGCCGAGCGTGATGCGCAGCAGCTCGTCGCTGGTTTGACCGAGCAGCAGGGCGCGTGGCGCGCCGAGCCGGGTTCATGGAGCGTGGCGGAGTGCCTCGACCATCTGGCGACGGCCAACCGTGTCTATCTCCGCGCCATGAACGAGCCCGCGGTCCGCGCGAGGGCGGAGGGGAGGGCACGACGCGGCCCCGTGGTGCCTGGCATCATCGGCCGCTGGTTCGTGCGCTGGCTCGAGCCGCCGGTAAAGCCGCGATTGAAGGGAAAGGCGCCACGGACCATCCGGCCGCGCACGGCGCCACCGCTGTCGGATGCATTCGCCGCCTTCGCGGTCTCACAAAGCGACGTGCGCGCATTCCTGCGCGCGTACGCCGACCTGGATCTGGCCGGCGTGCGATTCCCGAACCCCGTTCATTCCAGGCGTCCGCTTCAGCGTGGCCACGGGCCTCCACGTCATCACCGCGCACGAACGCCGTCACCTCTGGCAGGCGTGGCGCGTGCGACGGGCAGCGGAGGGCGCGTGAGTCGGCAATCGATGTCGGGAATTGAGGGACTTCTGGTGAATCGCGCCGACGGCTCTCTTACACGATGGGCACGATGTCACGATGGACACGATGAAAGCCTTCGAAAACGCAGCATCGTGTTCATCGTCTCATCGTGCTCATCGTGAAGAGGTCGTGACATGTAGGCTGTGACTGCCGACCGCCGACTGCGACTGCCGACTGCGACTCTCGACTCCCGATTGCCGACTGTCGACTGCTATACTGCCCCCGCCAGCCGAAGCCTGCCGACGTCCGCGAAACATGAAGCACACAGTCGTTGCCGTGGCGGTCGCGCTCACCTGCGCGTCCTCGACGGCCTCGACACAGCAGACGCCCACCCCGACCTTCAGGAGCGGCCTCGAGATCCTGACGGTCGAGGCATCAGTGCGCGATGCCGACGGCCGTCCGATCACAGATCTGCAGCCCTCTGATTTCGTCGTCTCGATTGACGGCCAGCCGCGCCGCGTGCTCAACGCGCGGATGTTCGGCACCGACGACGTCCGTGTCGCGAAGGCGGGGACGCCGGTGCCGCGATTCACGCGCGCCTCTGACGCAACTCCCGGCCGGGTCATCATGTTCGCCGTCGATCGCGATTCCATCCGCAGTGGTTCGGAGAAGGCCATCCTGAACACCGCGTCGGCGATGATGTCGTCGTTTTCTCCCGCCGATGCCGTCGGGGTGATCGGGCTGCCGGTAGGCGGGATCGATCCCACACGGGATCACGCCGCCGCGGCCGCCGCCATCGGCCTCATGACCGGCACGCGTCCCTCGGTGCCCTGGCGATACAACCTGTCCTGGGATGAGGCGGTCGCTTCTACGAAAGGGCGATCGGACGCGATTGCCCGCGTCATCGAGCGCGAATGTCGCGCATCCGACAGGGAGTGTCCACGCGAGCTGCGGAATCAGTCGCAGGAAATGCTGAACATGGGTCGCGGACACGCGCAGACCGTGTTGACGCGACTCGGCGCGCTGCTCGACAGCCTGGCGGACATGCGCGCGCCCAAAACATCTGGTGCTGTTCTCGGGCGGCATCCCATTCGATCTCGAACTGCTGTCCAGGTACCGCGAGCTCGCGACGAAGGCGGCGCAGGCGCGCGTGGCGATCTTCGTCGTCCATCTGGACCAGGCAGGCTCCGACGCGGCGGACAAGACCAGGATCGCGACGGTGTTCGGTGGGCGCGAATACGCCACGGGACTCGGGAACATCGCGTCGAGCACCGGAGGCGCGTTCTTCAACGGTGTCGGCACCGCCGCCGGCGCATTGGACCGCATCGTCTCGGACATCAACTACTTCTATCAGCTGGGCGTCGAGGCGCAGCCCACCGACGCCGACGGCAGAACGCACAAGGTGAAGGTCGAGGTGACGCGCCCGAAGGTATCGGTCCGCGCGCCCGCGGAGATTGCCGCGGCGCGACGCCCGAAGTCGTCGACCGACGAGGCCGTGACGAGCGCGCTGGCTCAGCCAACCGACACGGCCGAGGTGCCCTTCGAGGTCGCAACATACGTGACGCACGCCGATCAGCCCGACAAGGTGCGGGTGATCGTGTCGGTGACTGTCCCGGAGTCGCCGGGGTTCGTGCCGGCGGAGTGGGGGTATCTCGTGCTCGACGGCGGGAAGGTGCTCGGTGGCAGCCACGAACAGATCACGCTGACATCGCCCGAGCGATGGGCCTCGTCCGCAAGCCTGGTGGTGCCCATCGGCCGTTACCGGATTCGTGCCGCGCTCATCGCCGCCGACGGCCGGCTGGCGAGGCTCGATCTTCCGTTGCACGCCGGCCTTCGCGCGGCCGGCGCGGTCCAGGCGAGCGATCTCATCGTCGGAACGCCGACCGAGGGACGGGTGGAACCGCGCGCGCGCCTGAGTCAGGGTGACGCGGGCGTCGCGATGATCGAGCTGAGCTCCGCCGAGCCGCTGGCCGGCACGACAGGCGTCGTCGAACTGACGCGAGCGGGTACCGCGCAGCCCGCGGTGAAGGGCGCACTCGAGCTCCGGGCGCGAGCGAAGGATACGACGGTCGTCGCCGCTCAGGCATCGCTCGATCTCTCGCAGCTGGTTCCAGGAACGTACATGGCCAGCGCCGTGCTCGATCGCGGCGGTCAACCTTTCGCCCGGATCAGCCGCCTCGTCGAGGTGGTGCCGGGTGAAGGCGACGCACGCGCCGGCGCCCGCCGGACCGGCCACGGCGCCGCCGCGTTCGTCAGCCGGCGCGATTCGCGATCCCGCGCTCGAGGACGTGCTCCAGCGTGTCGGCCGCTACGTCGCCAACTACGGGGAGCAGGCGTCGCTCATCATCGCGGTCGAGCGCTACGAGCAGCGCTACCAGAATGCACCCGCCGGCGAGCGGTCGGAGCGTAAGCTCGCTGGCCGAGTTTGCGTTGTTCAAGACCAGGGACGCGACCGGATGGGTGGGCTTCCGCGACGTCATTTCGGTCGACGGCAAACCCGTCGCCGATCGCCAGGATCGGCTGCAGGCGCTGCTTCGCGCCGGCACGCCGGACGTCGTCGAGGCGCGGCGCATTGCCGACGAGAGTGCCCGCTTCAACATCGGCCCGACACGCCGAAACTTCAACGAGCCGACGGCCGCGCTCTTCTTCCTGCTCCCGGCCAGCCAGGCGCGATTCACGTTCGATCGGCAAGGCATGACGACCATCAACGGCGTGACGGCCATGGAAATCGACTTCCGCGAAACGGGCAGTCCCACCGTGATCCGGACGTCGGACGGCCGCGACGTCGCGTCGCAGGGAACCATCTGGGTCATTCCTTCCGACGGCACGGTTCTGCGCACGAAGTTGAGCGTCAGCGGATTCGGCGGTCCTCGCACCAGCTCGGCGATCGACGTCACCTTCGCCCGCGATGCGCGGCTCAATCTCTGGCTGCCGGCGAAGATGACCGAGCGACACGAGGCGCCAGCAATCCTCGCGCAGCTGCCGAACCGAGTCATCGTCCCCGATGCGGTTGTTACCGCCACCGCGACCTACGGTGAGTTCAAGCGCTTCGAGACGTCGACGTCGATTTCGGTCAAGTGATGAGGAAGACGCTCGGTGTCGCGGTCGTCATTGCCACATGCGCGTGGTCGACGGCCTCGTCGCAGCAGACGCCCGCCGCTCCCTTCAAGAGCGGCCTCGAGATCCTGACCGTCGAGGCGTCGGTGCGCGATGCGGCCGGGCGTCCCGTCACGGACCTGCAGCCCTCTGACTTCGTCGTTTTGATTGACGGCGAGCCACGGCGGGTGCTCAACGCGCGGATGTTCGGCACCGACGACGTCCGGGTCGCAAAGGCCGGAACGGCCGCGCCGCGCTTTACGCGAGCCTCCGACGTTGCATCCGGCCGCCTCGTCATATTCGCTGTCGACCGCGACTCCATCCGCAGCGGTTCCGAGCAGGCCGTCCTCGAAACCGCGTCGGCGATGATGTCGTCGTTCTCTCCAGCCGATGCGGTCGGCGTCCTCGGCTTGCCTGTGGGCGGCATCGATCCGACCCGGGACCACGCGGCCGCGGCTGCCGCCGTCCGCCTCATGACGGGGACGCGTCCCTCGGTGCAATGGCGGTACCGACTGTCGTGGCGCGAAGCGCTTGAAGTTGTACAACGGCAACAAGGAAGAAATCATGCTCGTTGTGGAGCGTGAGTGCTCGGCCTTCAACAGTGTCGTCAGTCCCTCCAATCGGGATTGTTCACGAGAGTTGTTCGATCAGGCACGGGAGATGGTGCGGATGGGGCACGAGCACGCCCAGACTGTGTTGACGCGACTCGGTGACCTGCTCGACAACCTGACGACGGTGCGAGCGCCGAAACACCTGGTGCTCTTCTCGGGCGGCATTGCCTTCGACGTCAACTTGCTGTCCAGGTATCGCGATCTCGCGACCAAGGCCGCGCAAGCACGGGTCTCGATCTTCGTCGTCCATCTCGATCAACCAGCCTTCGACGCGTCGGATCGGATGGTTGAAACGGTCTTCAGCAGTCGCGAGTTCACCACCGGCCTCGGTGACATCGCGTCGAGGACAGGTGGTGTGTTCGTCGAGGCTCTTGGAACAGCGGCAGGCCCGCTGGACGCCGGTTTGCGCGCCGCGGGCGCCGTGCTGGCAAGCGATCTGATCGTCGGATTGCCCGTGGACGGGCGGGTTGCGCCGCGGGCGCGCCTCACGCAGGGAGACCACGGCGTCGCGCTGCTCGAATTGAGCTCCGCCGAACCGCTCACTGGAACGACCGGCGTCGTCGAATTGACGCGCGCGGGCACCGCCCAGCCTGCCGTGCGGGGGATGCTCGAGCTCAGGGCGCAAGCACGGAATGACACCGTCGTGGCCGCCCAGGCGCGACTCGATCTCTCGGGGCTGGCTCCGGGGACCTACATGGCCAGCGCCGTCCTCGATCGCAGCGGCACTCCGTTTGCGCGGATTAGCCGCCTCGTCGAGGTGGTGCCCGGTGTGGCGAGTCCCGTGCCGGCGAGTGTTGAATCGACGCCGGCGCCGCCATCGCCGAAGACCAGCACCATCCGGGACCCGGCGCTCGAAGACGTGCTGCAGCGCGTCGGCCGCTACGTGGCGAGCTACGGGGAACAAGCGTCCCTCATCGTCGGCGTCGAGCGCTATGAGCAGCGCTATCAGAACGCCCCGGCAGGCGAACGAGGCGAGCGCAAGCTGCTGGCGGAGCTCGCCCTCTTCAAGACCAGCGACTCGACCGGCTGGGTAGGGTTCCGCGACGTGATTGCCGTCGACGGCAAGCCGATCCCTGATCGTCAGGATCGGCTGCAGGCGCTCCTCCGGAGCAGCACGCCGGACGTCCGCGAGGCGCGACGCATCGCCGACGAGAGCGCGCGCTTCAACATCGGTCCGACGCGGCGGAACTTCAATGAGCCGACCGCGGCGCTCTTTTTCTTCACGCCCGTCCACCAAACGCGATTCACCTTCACGCGAAAGGGCATGACGGCCGTCAACGGCGTGACGGCGATGGAGATCGACTTTCACGAAACGGGCAGTCCGACGCTGATCCGGACGACAGACGGTCGAGACATGGTGTCGGACGGCACGATCTGGGTGGTTCCTGCCGACGGCACCGTCCTGCGCACGCGGCTGACCGTTCGCGGATTCGTGGGACCGGCCAGCAGCGCGACCGTCGACGTCACTTCGCGCGAGACGCCCGGCTGAAGCTCTGGCTGCCCTCGAAGATGACCGAGCGCCACGAGGCGTCGACCGGGCCGGCGATCCTGGCGCGGGTCCGCCGGCCGCCCAGTGTTCCTTCGGTCGGCGCCGCCCCTCTTGCCGCCGTCGCCCCGGAGGAGGTCGCCGCCATGGCTCCCTCCGTGGTGACCGCCACCGCGACCTACGGCGACTTCAAGCGCTTCGAGACCGGGGTGTCATTCTCCGTCAAGCACTGATGAGCTTCCAGAGGGGCCGCCGCCAACGTGGAGGTAGGGCTAAAAGGGGAAATGCTGAGGTGAAAAGGGCAGTAAACGGAACGCCAGAGGACACGCACCACTCCCGTTATCCAGTCCTTGTCGCGTGTTTCCGGAGGTTCCTGCGGTACGAGGATGGCTGCTCACCCGTTTCGGTGCGGTTCTCGATCTGGCAGCCGTCATGCTAGTGACGGCGCCGTTTTCGGTGTCGCCGGGTAGCGCAGTAGCGTGTCTACGAACCTGTACGCCAAAGTCATCTCCCTGTTTGCCCTGATCGTCAGCGCCGTGACGACACGCGAACGGTGTGCGCGACTCGTCAGTGTAGTCGTGGTCTCTACCATGTACTTCTCCGCCCGCGCCGTCATCGCTTGCGCCAGAAGCCTCGACTTTTTCGACGACGCATGCGTGGTGGGGGCGATTGGCGGATTTTTCGGCCACTCGAGTGACATTTCGCGCAACATGATCTTCTTCCTGCCGTTTGCGGCGGTCCTCGGACTTGGCCAGACGATGGGAAAGATCGACGGGGTCCCGCGTCGCCCCGAGGCGCCTGCCCAGCCGCCCGTCGACCTGGCGCGGACGAGCCTCCGCCTACTTGCCCACCGACTTTGGCCCTGGCCAGGCACTCCGCCAGGAAGCGGCCCTTGGAAAGGCTGGCTTCACCCGGGCGACCGCTGACGATGGCGTTGGCGAGAGCCTTGGTTCGCGATGTAGTCCCGCGGTTGGCGAGGAGCGCCCGATGCGGGTCCTCTTCGTCACGCCGTACTACTTTCCCGGAGGATCTGTCGCGGAGCATTTCCGGGGTCTACCAGCGCATGCGTATGTGGCTGGACGCGATCCAGTTCTCGGGCGCCACGCTCGAGATGCTCTGTTTCACGGCGAGCGACGCCGATGCGAGCCCCGAGAACGCGGCCCGCGTGTCGCGCGCGCTCGAGGACGAGTGGGGCATCCGCAGCGAAGTCGTGCTGTGCCGGCGCGAGCCGATCGAGAACATCCGGGGTGTCTTCGCGCGCTACGTGCGGCCCATGCTCACCCTCTCCCATCATGCCGACTTCTGGGTGTTCGCCGGAAAGCGGCAGGAGGAGGCCATGGCCTCCTGCTTGTCGCGCTTGCCAGACGTCGTCTTCTTTTTCGGCCTGCGCGGGGCCACGACGCGGTGGACGCGCCGAGGGCAGATGAAGGTGTTCCTCGACCTTCCCGACGTCGAACACAGAAAGTTCATGCGCGAGATCTCGCAACCGCCGCGGAGCCTGCTGAAGCCGCTGCGCTACCTGTGGGTCCCGTCGCATTGGTGGGGCGAGCGCGCGGCAATCGCCCGTTGCGATCGGGCGTTTGTCTGCTCCGACGTCGACCGCGAGTACCTGAGGCGCACGATGGGCGTCAGCAACGTCAGCGTGATCCCCAACGCTGCCCCGCACGTGCACGACCATCCGCAGGGCTCCGAGCCCAACGTCCTGTTTGTCGGCACCTACGGCTACTCGCCCAATCGCGTCGCGGCCGAGCACCTCGTGCGCGAGATCTGGCCGCGCCTGTCGCGGCTGCGGCCGGAAGCGAAGCTGCTGATCGCCGGACCGAATCCGGAGAAACTGCCGAGCTTTCGCAGACCGCCCCCCGGTGTTCAGTTCCTCGGCTTCGTCCCCGACCTCCAGGAACTGTACGCGCGCACGCGCGTGTTCTGCTGTCCCGTCCAGTCTGGCGGCGGGACGCGCCTCAAGATCCTGGAGGCAGCCAGTTACGGCATCCCGGTTGTTTCGACGCCAATCGGCGCCGAGGGGATTGAGATGGCGCCCGAGCGCGAGATCGTCCTGCGACGGAGTGCCGACGAGCTGGCCACGGCGTGCGCCGAATTGCTCGCGGACCCGGAGCGCGCAACGCGCCTGGGCGCGCTCGGACGCGAGCGCGTGCGCGCCCTGTACGGCCGCGAACTGGTCGTCGCCCGCATGCGCGCGATGCTGACCGGTGAAGCGTCGGCCGCTGGCTGTCCGCGCGCGCCAACCTCACCACACGCGGCCCCGATTGCAGCGTTTCGGGAGAAGGAGAGTCCCTGATCGAAGCGACTACCGCGCCCGCTTCGCACGATAGCTCCCGATGCGCCTGGCCGTGTCGCCGGCCAGTTCGGGAAGCAGCCGTTTCTCCTCGGCGCTCAGAACGCCGAAGCCGACGAGAGCCCACAAATAGACAGATCCCATTGCAAGTCCCCCCCCGACGAGAACCGCCAACGGTGGTCGCGCCAGCAGCCCTTGCCTGACAAGCAGGCCGACGAGGGTTGCGATCGCCGCCGCCGCAGCGACCGACGCCAGCGGTCTGAACGCGGCCATGTCCTGTGCCGTCAACCGCAGATGGCGTGCAGCGCGCCACCCAGTCACGACATTTTCAATCGCCATCGTCATCACCACTGCGCCGATGACCCCCTGCACGCCAAACCAGCGAGCGCCCAGGAGCAGGGACACGGCAAGGAGGAGCGTGGAGCCGATGCGGATGACGCTCAAGAAACGACTGAGCTCCGGATAGGCACGGAAGATGGGGCCGAGCGGCACGACCGAGATGATGAGCGTCGTGATGTTGATGGCAAAGACGGGCCAGCTCGCCAGGTATTGCGCCGTGAACAGGACGACCAGGAACTCTCGGCCAAAGACCGCCAGAAACGCGTACAAAGGGAAGATCGCGAGGGCGAGCTTGCGACTGGCCGACACGGTGAGCGCGAAGATCTCGTGCGTGTCGCCGGCATGGGCCAATGAGGAGAATCGCGGCAGGAGGACAGAGTTGATCGATTCCAGCAACAGACCGACAAGCGGGAGTTGGAAACATCCGACGGCGTAGATCGCGTATGCAGAGGCTCCGAACCTGCTCGATACCAGGTATTGGTGCAGGTCGGTCTGGACCGTCCACAGCACTCCCGTAAACGCGAACGGGAGTGCATAGATGCACTGCTGCCACAGCAGGGACGGGTCAGCCTGAAGCCAGAAGTGCCGGAACCGCGTCCCCAGATACGTCCACATCACCAGCGTCTGGACAACGGCATACACGATGGCAGCAGTCAGCAGCCACGCAATCGAGCCAGACAGGAGTGCGGCAGCCACGAGCAGGGCTGTTCTGGTGAGCTGGGTGCCGACAATCAGTGCGCTGCCCAGGCGGAACTCTTTATTCGCGATAGGCGCAATCTCGAGGAATGAGGCGACGACAGACAGGGACACGAGCAGCGCGATTCCCGGAGCGAATCGTGTGGCCTCGGAGGCGTTGAACGCCCAGGCAAGACCACTCGGAAACATGGCAATTGCCAGCGCCGCAAGCGAACCGATCGCTAGGTAGAAGAGCAGCACGTTCGCCACGATAGCGCCCCGTCGGTCAGGATACTTCGTGAGGAAGTAGAACGCGCTGAGGCCCAGGTTGAGGGGAAGTACAGCGACGGCCGTTCCAACCACCAGGAAGACCTGTTTGTAGGTGCCGAAGTCGGTCGTCGACAGCCTGCGCGTCAGGATGAGAGGCAACGCGATGGCGAACGCGAAGCTGAAGACCTTGGCGGCGAGCAGCCACAGCGCGCTCTCCGTAAGCGAGGGTTCGGTCGCCGGACTCGCGGAGCCACGTGAGCTGTTCTCCCCAGCCCGGTCGACCCGCGCCACTTCCGTCACCACGAAGCGATGTTAGCATTGACCCCACAAGGCCCCCATGAACGCATTCCTGCAGGACTTCCGTTACGCGCTCCGTACGTTGAAGAGAAGCGCGGGCCTCACGCTGCTCATTGTCGCGTCGCTCGCCATCGGCATCGGAGCCAACACCGCGATCTTCAGCGTGGTCAACGCGCTCCTGCTGAAGCCGTTCCCATATCCGGATCCTGATCGCCTGGCCGTCCTGTGGCTGCGCTCGCCGGGGATCAACATCCCGCGGGACTGGCCCTCGCCCGGCCAGTACATCGACATCCGGACCGAGAATCGGTCCTTCGCAGAGATGTCCATCTCGCAAGGCCGGACCGGAACGCTGCTGGGGCTGGATCAGCCCGAGCGCGTCGAGGCGCTGCGGACGTCCTCGAGCCTCTTTCATCTGCTGGGCGCCAGCCCGCTCCACGGCCGCCTGCTGCTGCCGGAAGACGACGTTCCAGGGAAAGAGCCGGTTGTCGTCCTGAGTTACGCCTTCTGGAGACGGCTGTTCAATGCCGATCCCAACGTGGTTGGCAGGAGCATCACGATGAACGGCGTTGCCGTCGGGTCCGGCGAAGCGAAGAATCAGTACACCGTCGCCGGCGTGCTGCGGCCCGACTTCATGCTCAACGACGAAGTGATGCCGACCGTGGCAAGCATCGCCAGGATGGATCTCTTTCTCCCGCTTCCGCTCGGAGCGGACGCGGTCACCCGCCGCGGCGACGAAAACTACAACCTGATGGCACGCCTGAAGCCTGGGGTGACGATGGCGCAGGCGCAGGCGGACGTGACGGCCATTGCCGATCGCATTCGCGAGAAGGACGAGCGCGATCGTACGTTTACCATCAGCGTCGTGCCGCTGCTCGACCAGGTCGTTGGAGACGTTCGACGGGCCGTACTCGTCCTGCTGGGCTCGGTCGCGCTCGTGCTGCTGATCGCGTGTGCGAACGTCGCGAACCTGCTGCTGACTCGTGCGACGACTCGCCAGAAGGAAGTGGCGATCCGCACCGCGCTCGGTGCCCGGTGGCAGCGTCTGGTCCGGCAGCTGCTGATGGAGAGCGTCCTGCTGGGAGTGATGGGCGGCGCCGCGGGGCTCCTCATCGCCGGGGGCAGCCTCTACGTGGTTCGCACCGTCAATCCCGGCAACATCCCGCGACTCGACGTGCTCGGCCTCGATCGGACCGTGCTGACTTTCACCTTCATCGTCTCGGTCCTGACCGGCATCGTCTTCGGCCTGGCGCCTGCGGTGCGCGCGGCGAAGGTCGATCTCAACACGGGCCTCAAGGCCGGCGGCCGAAACACACAGGGCGACGGCGGTTTCGGCTCGTCTCGCCGCCGTCTGCGCAGCCTGCTCGTGGTGTCCGAGGTTGCGTTCTCGCTGATGCTGCTGATTGGTGCGGGTCTGCTGGTGCGCAGTTTCGTTCGGCTCCAGCGCGTGTCTCCCGGCTTCGACGCCGAGAACGTCATCTCGATGCGCCTTGGCGCAAGCGGCCGCCAGTTCCCGAATCGCGATGCGGCGGTCGAGTTCTACCGCCAGTTCGGAGATCGCATCGCCGGCGTTCCAGGCGTGAAGGTCAGGGGCGCGGTGACTGCGCTTCCATTCACGTCGTCGGTTGGCTGGGGCGGCATCAACGTCGAAGGATTCATCCCGCAGCCCGGACAGGAGCTGCAGGTCGATCAGCGTGCCACGACGCCCGACTACTTCAAGACGATGGCGATCCCCCTGGTCAAGGGACGGTTCTTCTCGGACTTCGACACGGCGACGAACGCGGAACCCGTGGTCATCGTCGATGAGAAGTTCGCGCAGCGTTTCTGGCCGAGCGAGGATCCCATCGGCAGGCACGTCTGGAACGATCCCAAGCGACAGATGACGATTGTTGGCGTTGTCGGGACCGTCAAGCAGTACGGGCTCGACATCGACGGCCGTATCGTGGTGTATCGTCCTTCGCCAGGACTGCTGACCTACCAGGTCGCCCGGACATCTTCAGAACCGGCCGCGGTCGCCGCCGCGATCGTGCGAGAGATTCACGCCGTCGATCCAACCATCCCGGTGTACGACATTCGAACCATGCAGGATCGCATGCACGATTCAATGGCCCGGCAGCGGTTCTCGACGATCATGCTCGGCGCGTTCGCGGTGTTCGCGTTGATTCTGGCGGCCGTCGGCGTGTACGGCGTGATGTCCTACCTGGTGACGCAGGGGACTCACGACATCGGTGTGCGGATGGCGCTCGGGGCCCAGCGCGGCACGATCCTGGGGATGGTCGTCAGGCAGGGCCTCGAGCTCACCGGCGCGGGCATCGTCCTCGGGCTGATTGGCGCGGTCGCGCTGACGCGCGTGATGCAGAGTCTGCTGTTCGGAGTGAGCGCGACCGACGTCGTGACGTTCGCGGCGGTTCCACTGGTCCTGGCGGCCACGGCCCTCGTGGCGTGCTATCTGCCCGCGTTGCGCGCAACGCACGTGGATCCGGTCATCGCCCTGCGGGAGGAGTAGTACCGATGTGTGGCGGACTTGCACCGGCCTGCAAGACCGCCACACCACGGAGCTCGCAAGAACGACCCCGCGTCACAGCTGGACGCCGGCGCAGACGACTACTTGTGCGCCTGTTTGGCGACGACCATCCCCTTGATCTGGTCGTAGGTCGCCTGAGGAACGATCTTCTTCGTGACGAGGTCGTTCTTGGCGTGGTACGGCCGTCCGTCGATGATCTTTTGCGCGTACGCATCGCCAATGCCCGGCAGCGCCTGCAGCTGTTCCATGGAGGCGGTATTCAGATCGAGCGGAGCGGCTTTGGCCGGCGCCGGGGGCTTTGGCGCGTGCGCGGGCTTGGCCGCTTGTACCGGCTTGGACGCCCCCGCCAGTGCCGACGACGGCTGCAGGACGAGGAATGAGGCGAGGGCAAGCATAACGACGAACAAACGTTTCATGGCCACTTCTCCTTCGGGGGAATGACGAATGGTCACCCGATGGGTGAAACTGCTGCATCTGTCTTGCCAGCTTTCCGAAATGCTGAATGCTGAGAGCCCGTGCTTGTTCCGCTGGCGTATCGTCCGTCATTCGCTGCGAAAGGATTAGCCATGAGGCGGCTGGTTTCTGTGTTCGTTCTCGGTACTGGCCTCCCTGCCCGTTGGTGCGGCGAGGCAGGCGCCGCAGCCGACCTGCGCGATTGACATGGGGAGCAACACGTTCAGACGCATCGTCGGATCGTTCGAGAGTGGTCGGTACGATCAGAGGAACCTGGAGAAAAAGGCGCTTGGCGTGGGTGATGACGTCGCCCTGCACGGAAGGATCAGCGACGCCAAGCTGGCCGAGATAGATGCGGCGCTTCACGCGTTCAAGATCGCCTGCGCGAAAGATGGCGCGGCGCCCCTGGTCGCGATCGGGACCGCCGCCTTCAGGGACGCGCCAAACGGTTCGAGGGCCATCGAGATTGCCGCGACACACGGCTTCTCGATGGAAATCGCGACCGAGCAGCGCGAGTCCGAGCTCGCGTACCTCGTTGGGTCCCTCGGGCAGGACGGATACGCCGTGATCGACAACGGGAGCCGGAGCATCGAGCTGGTCTCGCAAAACGGCCGAACTCCGCGTTACTCGGTCTTCAACCTGGGATATCGGGTCGCGTACGAAGCGTTCTTCGCCGCGGCCGATGAGCCGGGTGCGGCAGTGCTTGCCTTCAGCAATCGGCTGAAACAAGAGGCAGCGAAGGTCTCGTTCATGAAAGGTCAGAAGAAGCTCGTCGGAGTCGAGTTCGGGGACATGACGGAAGTTCTCCTGGAGCCAGCGCCACTTGAGGGGCGGGTCGTTACGCTCGCGCAGATGAAGGCGAGGCTGGCACAGATCACGAGGTCGCCAGTCGCGGAGTTCCAGGCTCTCAAGAAGAAGAAAGACATCGACCGCGCTCTGCCACGGCTCGTGGCGGCCGCAGTGCTGACCGAGATGTTCGGCTACTCCCAGCTCGAACTTACCGAGCGGGAGCTCGGCACCGGCCTCATCATCGAGGCGGGCACGAAGCGGCGCTGAGGTGTAATCTCGGCACGCACGCACGCCCGCTCCGTCCCTCCGGTCGTGCTACTTGACAGCATCGCGCGCCGCTGACAAGCTCCTCGCGACATCTTCCCTATCATGTCGCTCCCGTCGGGTACCCGACTTGGGCCGCACGAGATCCTCGAACTCGCGGGTGCGGGTGGAATGGGCGAAGTGTACAGAGCCCGCGATACCCGTTTGCGCCGCATCGTCGCCCTCAAGTTGGCGTCGGATCGCATGGGCGACGTTCCCCAATTCCGCGCGCGGTTCGAACGTGAAGCACGGGCCGCTGCCGCTCTGAACCATCCTCACATCTGCGCGATTCACGACGTGGCCAGCGTCGACGGCCACGACTTCATCGTGACGGAGATGACTCCTCCGCCCAGCGACTCTGCCCGGCGCGCTGCTGACGAACGATGAGCGTCTCTCTCTCCCGGCGCTTCGGCCTGCTGCAGGCGACCGCGCTCAACATGTCGAACATGATTGGGATCGGTCCCTTCATCACGATCCCGATCCTGATGTCGGCGCTGGGCGGGCCGCAGGCCCTGCTCGGGTGGCTCGTGGCGGTGCTCGTGACGATTCCCGACGGCCTGGTCTGGAGCGAGCTCGGCGCTGCGATGCCGGCCTCCGGCGGCAGCTACGGGTATCTCCGCGAGGCCTACGGCCGCGAGCGCTTCGGCCGGCTGGTCGCGTTCCTCTTCATCTGGCAGTTCATCCTCAGCGGACCGCTCGAGATCGCGTCCGGCTACATCGGGTTCTCGCGTTACGCGCGGTACATCTGGCCGGACCTCACGTCGGGCCACGTCTTTCTCGTCGCAGCCGGCGTCGGTGTGCTGAACGTCGTCCTGTTGTATCGGCGCATCGAGGCGATCGGCACGCTCACCGTCAGCCTCTGGATCGGCACGATGCTGACGACCGCGGCGGTGATCGCGAGCGGCGCGCTCCACTTCGACGCGGCGCTGGCGTTCGACTTCCCCCCGGGCGCGTTCGATTTCTCGCTCGGCTTCCTGCTCGGCCTCGGCGCGGCGTCCCGGGTTGGCATCTACGACTATCTGGGCTACTACGACATCTGCTACATCGGCGACGAGGTCAAGGATCCCGGCCGCGTCATCCCGCGCTCGATCTTGATCAGCATCGTCGCGGTGGCAGCGATCTACCTGGCGATCAACCTCTCGATCGTCGGCGTTGTCCCCTGGCGCGATTTCGTTCCGGCCGATGCGCACCCCCAGTCCGAATTCATCGTCTCGACGTTCATGGAGCGGCTCTATGGACCGCGGGTCGCAACGGTGTTCACGTTTCTCATCCTGTGGACCGCGTTCGGGTCCGTGTTCGCGCTGCTCCTGGGTTACTCGCGCATTCCGTATGCGGCGGCGCAGGACGGATGCTTCTTCAGCGTGTTCGGCCGGCTGCACCCGACCCGGCGATTTCCGCACGTGTCGCTGATCGTCCTGGGCGGCATCTCGATCCTGTGCAGCCTGCTGCCGCTCGGCCTCGTGATCGACGCCCTCATCACGACCAGGATTCTGGTGCAGTTCATCGGGCAGGTCTTTGCCGTGATGCTCCTCCGCGCGAAGCGGCCGGACATGCCGAGGCCGTTTCTCATGTGGCTCTATCCCGTGCCCGCGATCGTCGCGCTGGCCGGGTGGATCTTTCTTCTCCTCACGTCCGGGCTGGCTCCTCATCGCGCTCGGTCTCGGTACGCTCGCGCTCGGTATCGTGTGCTTCCTGGTGTGGTCGTGGCGCTCGCGCCGCTGGCCCTTTGAATCCCGGCATCCGGTTCAGACGGAGGTGTCATGAAGGTCATGATGAAGAGACTTGCTGCATACACGATCGTCCTGTGGGGCGTGCTGCCATTTCCGGCGCGACCCCGTCCGGCGCGACCCGGCTCGCGGCCGGGCCCGTCAACGAGCCGGCGCCTCAGCGCACGCAGGCGCCGAGCACGGACGGCAAGCTCAACATCATCGCGTTTGGCGCACATCCCGACGACTGCGATATGCGCGCCGGCGGAACCGCGGCGAAGTACGCGGCGCTTGGTCATCGCGTGCGATTCGTCGCGGTCACCAACGGCGATGCGGGTCACCAGACCGAAGGCGGCGGCGCGCTCGCGGCGCGGCGGAGGGCCGAGGCGCAAGAGGCCGGCCGCCGCATCGGCGTCGAGTACGTCGTCCTCGACAACCACGACGGCGAGCTGCTGCCATCGGTCAACGTCCGCGAGCAGATCATCCGCCAGATTCGCCAATGGAATGCCGACCTGGTGCTGGCGCCGCGGCCGAACGACTATCACCCCGACCATCGCTATACCGGCGTGCTGGTGCAGGACGCCGCGTACATGGTGGTCGTGCCGAACGTCGCGACCGACACGCCCGCGCTGCGCAAGAATCCGGTGTTCATGTATTTCCAGGACGGCTTTCAGCGGCCGAATCCGTTCAGTCCAGACGTAGCGATCTCGATCGACGATGTGATCGACAAGAAGATCGACATGCTGGATGCGCACGTGTCGCAGATGTACGAGTGGTTGCCGTGGGTCGCCGGCAATCTGGAGACAGTGCCGAAGGGCGCGGCGGAGCGCAAGAAGTGGCTCCGCGAGACGCGCGCGGGTCAACCGACTCCTGCCGTCAGGGCCAGCCTGGTGAAATGGTACGGTCCCGCCACGGGAAACGCCGTGCGCCACGCCGAGGCCTTCGAGATCTGCGAGTACGGCACCCGGCCTGACGAGGCGATGATCCGAAGACTGTTTCCCTTCCTGCCGAAGGAGGGCGGCAAATAGAGCCGGAAACGCGACGACCGGTCAGCGAACCGGATAGTTCCGCAACGCCACCGCGCGGGTGCTGGTGCTCTCGCTGACGAAGATCGGCAGCGCGACAGTGACGGTACTGCCGCTTTGCGGGATCGTTATGGTGTGGCTCAGCGTCACGGTCGTGGTGCCCTTGACCAGGGCGGCTTGTGGCGGAGTCTCACCGGCGGGAATGAGCGATCGGTTCAACTGATCCTGGATGACCATCGCGGTGAAACCAGAATTCGAGCTGACGATGGTGCAGGTGACGACTGCGGTGAAGGTGACGCGGTCCCCGGCCGTGAGCGATGTTCCTGCGGCCGGAACGATCGAGTCGACCGCGATGAAGTCGGTTGTCGGTGTCGTCGGGCCGCTGCTTCCGCAGCCGGCGATCAGAACGAAGCTGAACAAGAAGAGCCAGGCTTCGGATTAGTGCGATCGGTTCATCGGAGCGTTCGTCGCCGTCGACAACAATGGCTGACTCGGAGCCTGTTCAGACGCTGTCGACACCGCCAAGTGTCGCGCTCCCTCGATCTGGAGTCAAATCGGCTGGACGGTGATGCGAGCCCGCGGCCGCTGGCATCGGCTTCGTGCGCTTGTCGCACGGAGACAGAAGATTCGGAGGCCAGGAGGTCAGGAGCTGTTCCTGACCTCCTGGAAGTCTGCTGAGTTCCGGAGCGCTCAGAGCTCCGCCGTGCACCACGTTGGCGAGAATCTGGACGACACCTGGTTCGTTGACCGTGACACGCAACGACGGCGCGTTTAGCGAGACGGGGAGTTGGAGACCGAGCGTCATCGTTTTGATGGCTGGGGACTGGACAAGCACGAGCCCGTAGGGACATTGATGCGTCGGTCAGGCCCGAGCCGAAGAAGTGGCTTGCGGAGACGCGTGCCGCGCAGCCGACGCCGGCGGTTCCGGGCCGCGCTCGCGAAAATGGTACGGAATGTTTCCCGTGCTGCCGAAATCGGGCGAGTAAGCGGCGCCGCACCGCGCGACACGCGCTCGGAGACTGCCAGACCACGCTCAAGGGCAGCGGCGAGCCTGGAGCCGGCCTGGGCCGGCTACACGCGGCTGCAGGCCTGACGAGCCAGCGTGAGCACCCGATGCCCGAAGCGCGCGAAGCGCGGATCGTCGGTCTGCCCCGTCGCGAAGCGGTGGTAGATTTGCTGGATGACCACCGCGATCTTGAAGAGCGCGAATACCTCGAAATAACGCAGCGTCGACAGATCTCGGCCGGTGCGCGCCTGATACCGATCGATGAGCTCGTCGCGCGTGAACCATCCGGGCCGGCTCGTCACCGTCGTCAGGGCGTCACCGTCAGCCGGCGCGATCGACGTCCAGTACGCCAACAGGATCCCCAGGTCCACCAGCGGATCACCGAGCGCGCTCATCTCCCAGTCGAACACCGCGACGAGCCGCTCGGGATGATTCGCGTCGAGCATCAGGTTGTCGAGCTTGAAGTCGCCGTGTGACGACTGTGGGACGCTCCGGATTCGGCGGGAGCGTGGCCACGAGCCATTGCGCCAGGCGATCCATCTCCGCAATCTCACTCGTTTTCGATCGCTGCCACCGGTCGGTCCACCCGCGGACTTGGCGCTCCACGAAGCCGGCGGGTTTGCCGAGGTGCAAGAGCCCCGCACGCACGAGATCGATGGCGTGGAGATCGGCGAGCGCATCGACGAGTGAGGCGCTGACGGCGTGGCGGACCGTGGGACGATTGCTGATGGCGGGCGGCTCCTCGTGCCGAACGACGATGCCGTGCCGGCGCTCCATGAGATAGAAGATCGATCCGATGATCGACCTATCGTCGCAGAGCGCGTAGGCACGTGGCGCCAGTGGGTACACCGGATGGATCGCCGACAGCCACCGGAATTCGCGCGCCATGTCATGCGCCGTCGGCGCGACCGGACCGAGCGGTGGACGCCGCAGCACGAGCTCGCTCTCGCCGAAGCGGACCAGATAGGTCAGGTTGGAGTGCCCACCAGGAAACTGCTCGACCGCGAACGGCTGTGTGACGTCGAGCCCCGTGACAGGGGCCTCCGCGAGGTGCGCGCGGAGCCACGCTTCGACGCTCGGCCAGTCGAGCTGTTCGGAGTCGCGAACCGCGCGGGTATCGGAGGGCACGGCTGATCGTGAACGGTGTCGGTGTGTCCCTGGTCAGTTCGTCGTGAACCAGCTCAGATCTGGCCCGCTACAGTATCATGCGTGTCGTGGACTTCCAGTTTCCACCGAAGGTGCAGCTGCTGCAGGCGCGTCTCGCCGCATTCATGGACGCGCACATCTATCCGAACGAGGCGCGCTTCAAGACGGAAATTGCCGACGGCGATCGCTGGCAGCCGACCGTCATCGTCGAGACGCTGAAGCAGCAGGCGCGAGCCGACGGCCTCTGGAACCTGTTCCTGCCGGAAAGCGAATACGGCGCCGGCCTGACGAATCGCGAGTATGCGCCGCTCTGCGAGATCATGGGACGCTCCTCGGGATTTGCGCCCGAGGTGTTCAACTGTTCGGCGCCTGACACCGGCAACATGGAAGTGCTGGTGCGGTATGGCACGCCCGAACAGAAGCGGCAGTGGCTCGAGCCGTTGCTCGCCGGCACGATTCGCTCCTGCTTTGCGATGACCGAGCCAGACGTCGCCTCGTCGGATGCCACCAACATCCGCTCCAGCATTCGACGAGACGGCGACGAGTATGTGATCAACGGCCGCAAATGGTGGATTTCCGGCGCGGGCGACCCGCGCTGCCGCATCGCGATTGTCATGGGTCGCAGCAACCCCGATGCGCCGAAGCATCAGCAGCAGTCGATGATCCTCGTTCCGACGGACACTCCAGGTGTGCGCATCGAGCGCATGCTGCCGGTGTTCGGCTTCGACGATGCGCCGCACGGACACGCCGAGATCGTGTTCGACAGCGTTCGCGTGCCGGCCGGGAACATGCTCCTCGGCGAGGGCCGAGGCTTCGAGATCGCGCAGGGCCGCCTCGGTCCGGGCCGCATCCATCACTGCATGCGGTCGATCGGCGTGGCCGAGCGCGCGCTCGAGGCCATGTGTGCGCGCGTCAGGAGCCGGGTCGCCTTCGGCCGGACGCTGGCTGAGCAGGGAACGATCCGCGCCGCTATCGCTGAATCGCGGCTCGAGATCGATCAGGCGCGGCTGCTCACCCTGCGCGCCGCGTGGTTGATGGACACCGTGGGCAACAAGGCCGCGCGATCGGAAATCGCCCAGATCAAAGTGGTCGCGCCGCGGATGTTGTTACGTGTCCTCGATCGGGCCATCCAGGCGCACGGTGCCGCCGGCGTGTCGAACGACTTCCCGCTGGCCGAGGCCTGGGCGCACGCGCGCACGCTGCGTCTCGTCGACGGTCCCGATGAGGTCCACCTCGAGGCGATTGCCAAGCTGGAGCTCGGAAAGTCTGCACACCGGTCTCCACAGGGCCAGCTGTAGCGGCCAGCCGCACCCGTTTCTCAGTGCCCGGCCATCTAACGTTGCGCGATGAGCCGCGGCGCGCTCGTTCCTTGGAGCTCTCGGAAGATGACGGCGCGCCGTCGGCTCCATCGTGGGGTTAGGCCGAGTGTTGATCGGCCGCCGCCACGCGTGCCATGTCAGAATCCCAACGAGCCCCAGGAACCAGAGCAACCCCGCAATGGTCGGCAGATACTCAATTTGGAAGGGACCAGTGCCTGGCCTGATCGCGGATCCGGCGCCGACGGCAGCGACCAGCGCGACCACCGAGACGGAGCCGAGCCACCGATGCTCGCTCCGGAGCAAGCGCCAGGACACAATGAGCAGCCAGGCGCCGCACGCCGCAAGGCCGACCCATTCGAACGTGAATGTCGTGGCAGTGTCCGTGATGTCATCGAACGCCGCGAACGCGAGCAAGACCGTGGCGAGCGTGACGGCTGCATCTCGCAGGAGTTGGCGGCGTAATGGTTCAGCGCGATGCCCATGCGTCATGGTTGTTGCCTCCTCGAGTGTGCCTGCCGTCCGCTCAGCGGCCTACCGCGCGCGCTCAGCCGCGCGCTACGGCGACACTCTCGCACGGACTGCGGGCCCGACGGCTGCAGCGCGAGGTTAGGTCGCCGACGGGTTAGGCGGAGGCGCTTGTCCGCCAACGCTCTGCTTGAGTACCAGGTACTGCCACACCGCGATCCCGAGCGCGAGCCCGGCAATGGCGCCGTAGGGTGGGAAGTGACTCTGGGCCAGCACATATCCCGCCGAGGCCAGCGGCACCGACACGCGCCAACCGTACTCTCGCCAAAGCGCCAGGGCGGCAGCCACTGCGCCGATTTCCAAGGCAATGCTGGCGCCGTGATCGAGCCAGTCGATGGCCGAGGGTGCGAAGAATAATGCCTCGAATGCACCGTCCACGCCGGCGCGATCCGAGGGGGCCAGTCCTTCGCGATAGTGAATGAGGATGGATGAACCGATTCCAAGTACGGCATCCACCGCAATGTAGAGCGGCGCGTACACGATCAAGGCGATCCTGCTGACGCTGCTCACGATCCCCCGCTGTGGCAGCATCCACCATATCGTCATGCCGATCAGCGGAAAGAGCGCAACACCGCCGATGTGGGCGGCGAGCCAGCGCCCCTGAATATTCGTGAGGTGTTGAATCCATTCGTCGAGGCCCGCGTTCCGAAGATGCTGCGTTTCCGACCAGCTGAGCGTCCCGTGCGAGAGAGAAAAAGCGATAAGACCGATTGGCGCCAAAATCATGGCGATTCGTCTCGCCTTGTCAACTATCGTCACGTTGGCTTGGACCATCTACCGCTCGTCGGCTGCAGCGGCTGGTTGCCGGCTATGAGGCTACGCAGACTTGAGCGGTCTCCCACAGGACCGACTCTTGATCGAACTTCTGACGGTACCGTGCGATGACGGCCTGGACTGACGAACGCGCAGCCGCAGTATCCGGGTGAACGAGCAGGAGCACTTTCGATCCTTCGTGCTCGATTTGGCCGTCGGAACGACGCCATTGCCCGCTCGCCTCCCACACTGTCAGCCCCTCTGGAAAGCGAGCCGTGACCTCATCGCGAAGAAACATCTGCCACTCGAGTTCGCTGACCGAACCCTTGGGCCGTGCGAGACCAAAGTACAGTGTCGTGCGCAGTTGTGCTGCTGACGATGTGCCGCATTGCGCGCTGACGGTTGATTCCTGCGCCATCGTTTGAGGCGCGAAGGCACTACCCAGAACGACCCCGCCGCCGAAGAGCAGAGCGCCCAGAGCGCCGACCGCGGAATTCATCACCCCTCGTGCATGTTTCGCGATGGACACGGTGACCTCCACAAAGCCAGCGTTCACGACAACCTACGTCAAGTCCCCGAACCTTAGAATATTCGGGGAGAGCCCGAAGTGACGACAATTGTGAAAGCGGTCAGTAGTCCGGCTAACGCTGCAAATGAGCCGCGCGCCGCGCTGACAGCATCGCACAGGTCGTTAGGCGCGTCGGCTCCATTTGCTCGTTATGCCTCGGAGCTGGTTGTGGGCAACCCGAGCCACAGACACACGGCTCGTTCGACGGACGCCAACTGAGTACCGCCCAGTTGTCCCAACGAACGAATCAACTTTGCGTGCGGAATCGTGATGAGGTTCTGCGCGTCGAACACGCCCGCACGTAGAAACGAGACGGATACTACCGCCTCGAATCGGGACTGGCGCGGACTCGTGGTGTGCGGAACGAGCGTGACCAGAGCGCGATCGGTGTCCTCAGCCGGGATGCTGATGACCAGCGCGGGCCGGACCTTCGCTGCCATGCCGAGGTCCACCAACCAGACCTCGCCCCGGCGCGGCGATGTCATTCAGGCTGCTCGCGACGATCCAGTTCGGTAAACAGGCGATCGGCGGCCACCACCAAGTCATCGTCTTGCGGCAAGTCGTGCGGGGTCAGGGCCACTCGACGTGCGAGCTCCGCGACGAGCTCCGACCGATCCCGATCCGGGAGCGCCTCAAATTCGTCGAGCAGTCTCTGCGTTGCTTTCGTCACGAAATCAGAGTCCCATGTCGGGTTCTTCGCGTCAAGCTTGTTGGTGAATTCCGAGGCATAACCATTAGTAGACCGCGAAGCCGCGGGTAAACTCGGGCCTCCTGGCACCGTCGGTCACAAGCGTAGCCCGCGCAGCACGCTGGCTTTCAAGCGCGCACCCGTTTCTCAGTGCCCGGCGATCGTGCGGCCGCCATCGACCACGATCACCTGCCCGGTCATGTAGTTCGACGCATCCGCGGCCAGAAAGACGGCGACGCCCTTGAGCTCGCCTGCCGCGCCGACGCGCGGAATGGGACACGAGGCCTTGATCGAGGGCTCGACGAGTGGGATCGCCGGATCCGCCAGTCGCGAGTGGAAGAAGCCAGGGGCGATGGCATTCACACGAATCCCGTCGCGCCCCCACGAGGCGGCCAGTTCGCGCGTGAGTCCCATCAACCCTGCCTTGCTCGCCGAATAACCGGCATAGTGCGGCCCGCGCACCGATGCGTGCAGACCGGCAATCGACGCCACGTTGATGATGCGGCCGTACTGCCGTTTCAGCATCTCGCGTCCCGCCGCCTGGGCGAAGAGGAACGCGCCGGTGAGGTTGATGTCGAGGACCTTCTGCCACTTGTCGAGCGGCATCTCCTCGGGCTGCGCACCCCAGGTGATGCCGGCGTTGTTGACGAGGATGTCGACCTGGCCAAAGGCCCGCATCGCCGTGTCGACCACGGCCTGCACGTCGGCGGGCCTGGCCACGTCTGCGACGAGACCCTCGCAACGGACGCCTTGCGCCTTGAAGCGCTCGACGGTCGGCGTGAGCCACTCGGCGCGCCGGGCGCAGAGCACGAGCGCGGCGCCGGCTTCGGCCAGTCCCTCGGCCATTTCCTCGCCGAGACCGCGTGACCCGCCGGTGACGATCGCGACGCGGCTTGAGAGATTGAACAAGTCCTGGATGGAAGGCATGTGCGCTCGCCTTATACTGGCGACCCGTCCGATGTGTCAACGGCCAGTGGCCATGCGTTCATTCCTCGGTGAACGAAACATGAATATTGAGCGTCTGACACTCAATATTCATGTGATGCTCGGCCCGATGATCGACCGGCACGCCGAGCGTGCGCATGTGGACCGCTTGCAGCGTCGGTTCCCGGTCGTCGCGCTACTGGGGCCTCGCCAGGTAGGCAAAACCACGTTGGCGCGACAACTCGCTGCGAGCTGGAGGGGGCCGTCACGCGCCTTGGACCTCGAGAGCGCGGAAGACCTGGCGCTGCTGGCCGATCCGCTGCTGACGTTGCGGCCGCTCGCCGGATTGATCGTGTTCGACAAGGTCCAGCGCCTGCCCGAGATCTTTGCCACACGGTCAGCTCATGTGATCTTCACGATCATCTTGCCGACGTTGCCGCCCCTCAGCAGGCTGAGAAACGCGGCCGGCGCCTGATCCAGGCTCTCGATCACCGTCTCGAGCGCTTTCACGCGACCGCTCGCGACGAGCGGGCTCACCTCGGCGAGGAACGTCTTCATCTCGCGACTCCAATCGGAGACGATGAAGCCGCGCATGGTGAGGCGCCGGGTCACGAACAGGAACATGTTGCGGGGTCCGGGCGACGCCGTCTCGTCGTTGTAGCGGGAGATGGCGCCGCAGGCCACGATGCGGCCATGCTCGCGCATGCAGGCGAGCGCCGCCTCGAGGTGGTCCCCGCCGACGTTGTCGAAGTAGACGTCAATGCCGTCGGGCGCGACCGCGGCCAGCTGTTTCCTGACCTCGCCGTCGCGATAGTTGAGCGCGGCATCGAAGCTGAGCTCCGTCGTGAGCCGCCGCACCTTGTCGGCGGAACCGGCGCTGCCGATCACGGTGCATCCCTGCTGTTTCGCGAGCTGGCCGGCGATGCTGCCGACGGCGCCGGCGGCCGCCGACACGAACACGCGATCGCTGTCCTTGAGCCCGGCGAGCTTCAAGCCAACCCAGGCCGTCAGACCGGGCATGCCGAGCGCGCCCAGGTGGGCGGAGAGCGGTCGCACGTGCGCATCAACGACGCGGACCTGACTGGCCGGGGCGACGAAGCAGTCACGCCACCCCAGCATCGAGTGCACGACGTCGCCCGCATGGATGTTCGGCGCGCGTGACTCCTCGACCTCGCCGATGGCGCCGCCTTCGAGCGGCTGTCCGATCTGGAACGGTGGCACGTACGACTTCACGTCGTTCATGCGGCCCCGCATGTACGGATCGACCGACATGAAGAGGTTGCGGACGAGTACCTGACCGTCGGCGACGGGCGGTAGCTCGACCGCCGCGTGGACGAAGGTGTCGAGTGTGGGCCAGCCCTTGGGCCGCGCGGCGAGCCGGATTTCGTGCCCCGTCATGGTCTGGACGTCGCCGCGATCACGCATCCTGCGGGTCGCGGCGTTCAGTCTCGCGACACTTTGGCATACTAGCCACCCACGGCACCAGTACCCAGGCAGTCGCGTCGAGAACATGAACCCGGCGCCTTTTGCAGTAGCATGCCGCATGCGCCGCTTCCTGCTGGTCTCCCTCGTGCTGATTGCGGTCCCGCTGACGGCGAAGCAAGCCCCGCAGTGGCCGCAGTTTCGCGGACCCGGCGCCACCGGCGTCGGTGCGGACCTGCGCCTGCCAGACACCTGGAGCGCCACCGAGCACATCGTCTGGAAGGCGGCGATTCCCGGCGTCGGCTGGTCGTCGCCGGTCGTCTGGAACAACACCATTTTCGTCACGTCGGTGATTCGCGCGCAGGCGGGCGAGGCACCGAAGCCCGGCCTGTACTTCGGCGGCGAGCGCCCCACGCCGTCGGATGAGCACCGGTGGATGGTCTTCGGCGTGGACTTCACCAGCGGCAGAGTGTTGTGGCAGCGCGAGGCGCATCGCGGCGCGCCGCAACACCCGCGACACCTGAAGAACAGCTACGCGTCCGAGACGCCCACCACCGACGGCGAGCGCGTGTACGTCCTCTTCGGCAACATCGGCGTGTTCGCCTTCACGATGGACGGCGCGCCGGTGTGGCAGCGGATGTGGCCCGCGCGGGCGACGCGGTACGGCTGGGGCGCGGCGGCATCACCGGTGCTGCATGCGGGGCGCCTCTACGTGCTCGACGACAACGACGAACAGTCGTCGCTCGTGGCGCTCGACGCCCGGACGGGCTCGGACGTGTGGCGGGTCGATCGTGCACGAGAGACGAACTGGGCCACGCCGTTCATCTGGCGCCACGCTCAGCGGACCGAAATCGTCGTGTCCGCGACGCACGGCGTGGAGTCCTACGACCTCGACGGCAAGCGGCTCTGGACGCTGCGGGGCATGTCGAGCATCGTCATCCCGACGCCCTTCGAGAGCGGCGGGCTGCTGTATGTCGCGTCGGGCTATGTCGGCGACCAGGTCCGCCCCGTGTACGCGATCAAGCCCGGCGCGACTGGCGACATCACGTTGAGCACGGGAGAGACGAGCAACGCGTTTGTGGCGTGGTCGTTGCCGCAGGCGGGGCCGTACAACCCATCGCCGATCGTGTACGACGGGCTCTACTACACGCTGCTCGACCGCGGGTTCTTCACCGCGCACGACGCGCGCACGGGAGCCGAGGTGTACGGCCGGCAGCGGATCGATCCCGCGGGTGTCGGATTCACCGCCTCACCGTGGGCGGCCAACGGCCGCCTCTACGCGATCAGCGAGGACGGCGATACGTATGTGATCAAGGCCGGGCCGAAGTACGAGCTGCTGGCGAAGAACTCGCTCGGCGAGATGACGATGGCGACGCCGGCGATCGCGCAGGGGAACCTCATTGTGCGGACGGCGGAACGGCTGTATCGGATTGGTGGGAAGTAACAGGACCCCCTTCCGGACCGCCTTGACAGTCTCTGGGGGAGGCACCACAATCACGCGGGCCGGAGGTGGCCGACAGATGCCGCGCACGGTACGGGATGTGTTGATCGCCCTCGCTGGCGCCGCGGCGACCGCAGCAGCGTTCTATGCCGCCACCCCGGCGGCGGGGCAGGCGCCCGCGCCAAGCATTCCACGCACAGCGGACGGCAAGCCGAATCTGAACGGGATCTGGCAGGCCCTCAATACCGCCAACTACGATCTCGAGGCGCACGCGGCCCGCCCGGCCATGGCGATGCGTCCAGGTCCGGTCATCCCCGTGCCCGCCAAGGAGGTGATCGCGCTCGGCGCCGTCGGATCCGTTCCAGGCGGCATGGGCGTGGTCGTGGGCGGAGCGATACCGTACCAGCCCGCAGCCCTGGAGAAGAAGAAGGAGAATCAGGACACACTGGCTGGACGCGCGATCCGGAGATCAAGTGCTACCTGCCCGGTGTTCCGCGCGCGACCTACATGCCGTTTCCGTTTCAGATCTTTCAGAGCGACAAGGCGTTCGTCATCGCGTACGAGTATGCGGGCGCGGTCCGCAACGTCTACCTGAAGGATCCAGGTCCTCCGCAGGTCGATTCGTGGATGGGGCAGTCGGTCGGACGCTGGGAGGGTGACACGTTCGTCATCGAGACCAACGGATTCCACGATCAGAGCTGGTTCGACCGCGCGGGCAACCACCACAGCGAAGCGCTCAAGGTGACCGAGCGCTACACGATGACCGGGCCCGACCACATTCAGTACGAGGCGACGATCGACGATCCGAAAGTCTTCACCCGTCCGTGGACGATCAGCATGCCGCTGTACCGGCACGTCAACAAGGACGCGCGGCTCGGCCAGTTCAAGTGCGTCGAGTTCGTCGAAGAGCTGATGTATGGCCACCTTCGCAAGGAACCCGTCAAGTAGGGCGATCGGACCGCTGGCGACTCGCGCGTCATGACGGCCGTCGTCGGGTTGACGCCAGCCACTCGCGCAGGCCCCCGCGCCGGCCGGCGCGAAGGCCCCAGCTGCCAAAGCGAAACCGTGGACGATGCCGCGCACGCCGGACGGCCAGCCGGACCTCCAGGGCACCTGGAGCAACGGCACGATCACGCCGCTCGAACGCCCGGACGGCGCCAGTCTGGTGCTGTCGAAAGACGAGGTCGCCGCGGCTCGAGAAGGGTTTCGAGGATCGCTCGAAGCGGCTCGACGAGCCGAGCGATCCGAACAGAGCCGGCCCCGCCGAAGGGCGGCGATGGATCGACCGGCGCGGCAGGCAACGTGGGCGGCTACAACAATTTCTGGCTGGACCCCGGCGACCGGGTCGCCATCGTCAATGGCGAGTGGCGAAGCTCGCTCATCGTGGATCCGCCGGACGGCAAGGTCCCGGCCCTGACGCCGGAGGCGCGGCAGCGCAGCGCGGCCCGCGCTGGCGCGCGATGCGCGGCCGAGGTCAGTACGATCACCCGGAGTTCCGACCGCTCGGCGAGCGCTGCATCATGTCGTTCGGCTCGAACGCCGGGCCGCCCATGCTGCCCAACTACTTCTACAACAACAACTACCAGATCGTGCAGACGCAGGGATCACGTGATGATCCTCGTCGGAGATGGTCCACGACGTCCGCATCATCCGGATGGGCGGCGAGCGCCTCCCGAAGCACATCCGTCCCTGGATGGGCGACTCGATTGGGCGCTGGGAAGGCGACACGCTGGTCGTCGAAACCACCAACTTCCACCCGCTGCAGATTTTCCGCGGCGCGTCCGAGAACCTGAAGGTGACCGAACGCTTCACGCGCGCGGACGCCGATACGATTCTCTACAAGTTCACCATCGACGACCCGACGACGTTCGCCCGGCCGTGGAGCGGCGAAGTGCCCGTTCAGGCGCACAGACGAGCTCATCTACGAGTACGCGTGCCACGAGGGAAACTACGCGCTCTCCAACATCCTGAGCGGAGAGCGCGCGAAGGAACGCGAGCAGGCGACGAAGAAGTAGAAGCCGAACAGGTGATCCCATGCGAAGAACACTCTCGATACTGATTACCGCCTGCTGGTCTGCTGGCCGCCACGATACCAGTGGCCGGTCACCACGCGTTTGGCGCCGAGTTCGATCCCGATGCGCCGATCAGGCTGCGGGGCAAGGTCGTCAAGCTCGAGTGGGTCAACCCGCACGCCTGGATCCACATCGAGGTGAAGAAGCCGGACGGCACGACCGAAGTCTGGATGGTCGAAGGCGGGACGCCGAACACGCTGCTGCGCCGCGGGCTGACGCGTGATTCGCTCACCTACGGCACCGAGCTGATCGTCGACGGCTACCAGACGAAGGACCACTCGCTCAAGCGGGCGAACGGCCGCGACGTCACGTTCACCGACGGTCGCAAGATCTTCATGGGCTCGTCAGGAACCGGCGCGCCGAACGACGGCCGCGATCCGACCGATCCGAAGAAGGGGCGAGGCGGCGCCTAGGAAAACCCGATCCAGCGTCCCGCGGCGGCGACCGTGAACCACAACGCCAGCGACAGCAACGCGACGAGCCTGGTGACGCCGGTCGTCTCGAGGGTGCCAGCCATCGCCACCCGCTGGCGTACCAACAGGGTAAAGAGCAGGGCGATGGGTATCGTCGTGATCTTCACCCAGAAGGCCTGGCTGTAGTAGCACTTGACGGATTCCGACAGGAAGAGCGCGGTGCCGGTCGCGAGCATCACCGCGATGCTGCCGAGGAGCCACGGACGGGCGTCCTGCTGCGAGCTCGGCAATCGCCTGACGGCGCAGTCCCAGGCCGAGCATCCGCAGATCCACCACGAGCAGCGACCCGCCCAGCACGCACAGCCCGAGCAGGTGTGCGGCCTCGATGACCGGAAACAGCCACGACGGAGTCCTTGATGGCGTGGCCGATCGCGG
Organism: uncultured Acidobacteriota bacterium; assembly: GCA_963776315.1. Taxonomy (GTDB): domain Bacteria; phylum Acidobacteriota; class Vicinamibacteria; order Vicinamibacterales; family 2-12-FULL-66-21; genus DATBJJ01. Next base: position 85,033 of record CAVZMJ010000005.1, on the reverse strand, counting down.
TCGCCTCACACCATTCGAACAGCGACAGCAGCGATGTGTCCATGGACCGGCTCTACCTGAGCGGGAACGACGCAGCCGGCGGCCCAGTTGACGAAGTCGGACTGTGGCTGGATGTCGCAGTCGAACCAGTTGTAGGCGATCATCCGGCCCGCGACGACGATGCCCGCCCAGAGCACGAGCGAGACGATGGCGGCCACGCGGGCCGCGGAGCGGTGTGACCGGCGCCAGATCCCACTCCGACGATGCGACGGCTCGACGCGCGAGTGGAACAGCCACACGTTCAGTCCGGCCAGCAGAAGCATCGCGACCTTGACGCGGAAGAAGACGCTCTGGTACGATCCTGACGGGAATGGCGTAGAAGAGCAGCGCGCCGGTGATGACCATCACCACGAAGCCGGCCTTCGTCCACGGCAGCAGTCGCGCGGTCACCTCCGAGACCGGCACACGCCGCATCGTGAGGCCCAGCAGGCGGAGGTCGAACATCACCGCGAGACCGACGAACAGGCCAAGCGTCAGGACGTGCGTCGACTCGATGAGGGGATAGAGATAGAGCGACTCGTGGAGCGCGATGCTCCAGCGGGTGCTCGCCAGCCACTCGATGACGCTCAGCAGCGACATGGCCAGATGCAGGGGCGGTCTCAAGAACCCGGCCTGCCGCGGCGTTCGGTTTCATCTGCGGCGTGACGTACTTGGCGTGGCAGGCGACGCAGGCGTCGTAGACCTCGGCGCCGACGTCGAACACGGCCGTCTTGTCTCTTCGACTCCGCCGCCCGGATGGCTCGCTGCCCGACGTCGACGAGCGCCTGCGACAGCTTCATCCAGTCGCCGCTGTCCTTCGCACGGCCGTTCATCATCAGCAGATTCCCGGCTTCGGCGACGACATAGGCGCTGTTGCGGACGGCGATCCACTCCTCGTCGGTCTTCGGCTCGAATCTCGACGGTGCCATTCTTGTCGACGACCGATGCCCACGGCGTCCCAGTAGACGTCCGCCGCGGGCTCGACGACCGACGCCATGAGTTGCTTGACGTCGGCGACCGGTCGAAACGGGGCGGCGGCAGCGGTGCCGGCGGAGGCGCGGCGCGGTTGCAGCCCGCGGCAACAGCGCGCCGAGCAGAACGAGCCACATGGTGTGTTGCATTGGGTCGGGGGGATTCTACCGCAAGGTCGGTACCACTTGGGAACCGCGAACGACGAACCGCGAGCCGCGGATAAGCCCCGTGTTGACACCTGCAGGTCGCAGCCCCTAGCATCGCTCTCCAACAGGAGGCATCGTGGCCAGAGACCGGGTCGCCGTCATCGTTCTCGCCGCGGGCCTGGCTGCGGCTGGAGGCCCGTCAGACGGAACGGGGGCCGCGGCGCAGTCGCCAACCGCTGTCGCGGTTCCGGCACCGAACGACTACGCCGACGTGAAGTCCTGGCTGTGCCGGCCTGGCCGCACGGACGCCTGTACCGTCGATCTGTCCACCACGATTGTCGCCCCAGACGGCACATTGACTCCTGAGACATGGACTGCCGATCCGAACGCACCAGTCGACTGTTTCTATGTCTACCCGACGGTGTCGACCGACGCCACTCCCAATAGCGACATGTTGACCGCGCGATGCGCGACCAACGAGCACGCGACGTATCTCGAGGTGACGGTCCACGGGAACCCTGCGGACGCGCGCGCAGACGACATCGTGGGCGATATCGGCGCCGGTAGTCCAACGGCGGGCATGTGGGGGTTGCACCTCGTCGATTTCCACCTCGGCATGGGCAACCTGCTCGACATCGTCGGCCGGCAGGCAAAGGCATACGTCGGTCAGAGCGCCAGCGCAGCCACGGCAGGTGCCACGATCTACCAGAGACAGTGCGCGTCCTGCCACGACTCGCCCGCGACGAGAGCGCCAGATCGCGCGACGCTCAGTCTCAGGACGCGCGATGCGATTCTGGCGTCGCTCGTGAGCGGCACGATGTCGGTCGTGGTCCGCGATCTGAGCGTAGCCGACAAGCGTGCTGTCGCCGAGTATCTAGGCAGCCCGCCGGATCCCGCAACATCGTCGACGGCGCCTGGAACGGGCGTCTGCCCGCCCGCGACGACGCCGTTTGCGGGCCCACTGGCCGGACCGCGCTGGATCGGCTGGGGCGCCGATCCCGCGAACACGCGATTTCAGCCGCTGAAGGCGGCGGGAATCGCCGTCGATGACGTGCCCCGGTTGAAACTGAAGTGGGCGTTCGGCTTTCCGGAGGCGACGCAGGCGTCCGCTCAGCCAACCATCGCCGCCGGTCGCGTCTTCGTGGGCAGTCAGAAGGGCACGGTCTACGCACTCGACACGGCGACGGGCTGTGCGCATTGGTCGTTCATGGCGGCAGCAGGCGTGCGCACGGCGATCGCGTTTGGACCGATGAACCGGGCCGCGGCCGAGCGCTCGGCGGTGTTCTTCGGCGACACCGCGGCCAATGTCTACGCGCTCGACGCAGCAACCGGCGAGAAGCTGTGGCAGGTGCGCGTCGATGATCATCCGTTGGCGCGTGTGACCGGAACGCCCGTTCTCTACGAATCACGGCTCTACGTTCCGGTGTCGTCCATTGAGGAGGCAGCCGGAGGAAGGCCGACGTACGAGTGCTGCCGATTTCGCGGCAGCGTCGTGGCGCTCGACGCCGCCACCGGTGCCGTCGTCTGGAAGGCCTTTGCGATCCCCACAGAGCCTCGGCCCACCAGGAAGACAGCTGCTGGCGTCCAGCTGTGGGGGCCGGCCGGGGCGGCGATCTGGTCGTCGCCGACCATCGATGTGAAACGAGGGATGATCTACGTCGGGACCGGCAACGCGTACTCCGAGCCTGCCGCCGAGACGACCAACGCGGTACTCGCGCTCGACCTCGCGACGGGGAAGATTCGCTGGTCGCGCCAGCTGACCCCGAACGACGTGTTTGTGATGGGGTGCAAAGCGGGCGCCGCGAACTGTCCGGAGACGGTTGGTCCCGACTTCGACATTGGCACGTCGCCGATCCTGCGGTCGATCTCCGCTCGACGCGACATCCTCGTCGTCGGCCAGAAGTCCGGCGTCGCCTACGGCCTCGATCCGGACCGGGAGGGCGCAATCGTCTGGCAGTTCCGGGCGGGTCAGGGCGGAGCGCTCGGTGGCATCGAATGGGGCATGGCCGCGGACGACGGGCGTGTCTATGTGCCGGTTTCGGATGTGCTCCTACCGGCGCAGGAGGCCGGTGGGCTCTTCGCGCTGCGCCTCGCTGATGGAGAGAAGGTCTGGCACGCGCCGGCGCCGGCGGTTACCTGCCAGGGACCGGGCTGCACGGGCGCGCAATCCGCGGCCGTCTCGGCGATCCCCGGGGTGGTCTTCTCCGGATCGGTCGATGGACACCTGCGTGCGTACGCGACAGTTGACGGCCGGATTCTCTGGGACTACGACACCGCGCGCGAGTTCGAGACGGTGAATCGCGTCAAGGCCAGTGGTGGGTCGATCGACGCGGCTGGCCCGGTGATCGCGGGCGGGTTGCTGCTGACGAACTCGGGGTACGGCATGTGGCGCGGCAAACCAGGCAACGTCCTGCTGGCATTCGACCTGGGAAAGTAGCGAACCGCTCGCAACGCTCGCTCAGATCAGGGCGTGATTTGAGGTTCGGCCCGACAACACGAGAGGTGCCTGGCCGCCGCTCATCGCTGTCGCGTTGAGTGACACCATCACCGGTGAGAATCACCGGCACCTGGTGATCCTGGCGGACCCAGTTGCGCACAACGGTGATCGGCTGCTGCTCAGATCGATCCGTGCCGACGGTGCTTCGGCTTCAGGAAAGATTTCCCGCCACCTAAGCAAAAGTCCTCATTGCGCACGCAGCTGAAGTGTCAGACCCCTTGAATGTGTCGGGTCTTTGGTAGACGACTCAGGCGAGTCTCTTGCAGCCAGGCGGCTTGACGAGCGGGCCGTCGTTGTTTGCTTCCGTCGTGCCCCGACAAATAGCACTTTACGTCCGCGGACACGTAGCTGATGAGTTGACGACGAGCGCTGCGCTTGGATCCGCGGGAGACATCATGATGAAACCACGCGACGTTCTCACGTGCGGCGTGTTTGTGGTGGTTCTGGCCGCTGCAGCTGCCCCGGCGCAAACGGCAAGCACGGGGTTCTTCGGCGGCCCATGGCCGTTGCCAGGTAACGGCGATGAGAACCTAAAATTCGCACTGATCGACGCGGTGTACTTCGACAATGGTGGCGAGGGGATCGCCTATCACGACACGTCGCCGGGCAACAGCGGCCGCTGGGTTCGCCCGGGGCCAGATACAGATGTCGATACGTGGGGGCCGACCGACTTGAGCCACCCCGAAGACTTCTGGTTCATCACCGATACTCGTGCCGGGGAGTGGTTGAATTACACCGTCAGCGTCCCGATGGACGGGTTGTACTCGATGTCGTTTCGGGTTGGGTCGGTCGGCGCCGGGGGCACCTTCCATCTCGAGGCGAACGGGATCGACGTGACAGGGCCGCTCGCGATCCCGGATACCCGCGGCCTCTGGGGCTATATCCGTCTGGCATCGGTTCGGCTGGCCGCCGGACCTCAGGTCTTCCGGCTGGTGATGGACTCGGTCGGGAGCAGCGGCCAGGTCGGCAACTTCAACAAGATGATCGTCCTGCAGGAGCCGTTCCCGCTGCCAGGCCTTGTCGAAGCAGAGAACTTCGACAACGGAGGCGAGGGAATCGCCTACCACGACACGTCGCCGGGCAACAGCGGCGGCGTGGGTCGGGTGCGCGAACCAGCGAACAATGTGGATCTCGAGGCGACGAGCGACGCGGGCGGCGGATACAACATCGGCTGGGTGAGCGCCGGCGAGTGGTTGAAATACACGGTGACGGTAGCTACGGCTGGACTCTACACCCTAGACGTGCGGGTCGCCTCGCCCGGCATCGGAGGCACGTTCCACCTCGAGGCGAAGGGGATCGACGTGACGGGGCCGCTGGCAGTACCGGATACCGGCGACTGGCAGAGCTGGGTCACGGTCAGTCGGCCATCGGTTCCGCTGGCTGCCGGGACTCAGGAACTCCGGCTGGTGATGGACTCGGTCGGGGACAGCGGCGCAGTCGGCAACTTCAACTGGGTCTCGGCCACATCGGAGCCGGGCGGCGAATCGACGCCGTACGGCGGCACGGCGGCAGCGTTTCCAGGCCTCGTCCAGGCAGAGCACTTCGACAACGGCGGCGAAGGACACGCGTATCACGATGCATCGTCGGGCAACAGCGGTGGTGCGTATCGGGCGACCGACGTGGATCTCGAAGGAACGAGCGACGCCGGCGGCGGGTACAACATCGGATGGGTGAGCGCCGGCGAGTGGTGGAATTACAGCGTGCAGGTGGCAACGGCGGGACTCTACACGATACAAATCCGGGTCGCGTCCCCCGGTGTCGGGGGCACGTGCCATCTCGAAGTGAATGGGATCGACGTGACGGGTGCGATTCCAATCCCGGACACGGGCGGCTGGCAGAGCTGGGTCACGGTCAGTCGATCGTCGGTCCCTCTGGCCGCCGGGAGTCAGGTACTCCGGCTGGTGATGGACTCGGTGGGGAACAGCGGTGCGGTCGGCAATTTCAACTGGATCTCCGCCAGCTTGGAGTCGAGCGGTGCATCGACGCCGTACGGCGGTACGGCGGCAGCGCTGCCAGGTCTGGTCCAGGCGGAGCACTTCGACGATGGCGGCGAGGGGGTTGCGTATCACGATGCATCGTCAGGAAACAGCGGCGGCGCGTTTCGGGCGACCAATGTGGATCTCGAGGGAACGAGCGACGCCGGCGGCGGGTACAACATCGGTTGGGTGAGTGCCGGCGAGTGGTTGAACTACAGCGTGAACGTGGCGACTGCTGGACTCTTTACGGTACAGCTCCGGGTCGCCTCTCCCGGCCTCGGGGGCACGTGCCATCTCGAGGTGAACGGAATCGATGTGACGGGAGCGGTCGCGATACCGGACACGGGCGGCTGGCAGAGCTGGGCCACGGTCAGTCGAGCGTCGGTTCCGCTTGCTTCCGGGCGTCAGATACTGAGACTCGTGATGGACTCGGTCGGGAGCAGCGGTGCGGTCGGCAACTTCAACTGGATACGGGTCGAGCCGGAACAGACATCCTCACCATTCAGGATTACCGCGCCCGCTCCCGGCGCGACGCTGCGCACAACGGATGTTTTGTTTCAATGGGAAGGCACAGGCGACGAATTCTGGCTGACGATCGGCAGTGCGCCAGGACAAGCTGACCTGTACGCGAGTGCGTCCCTCGGACCGGCGATCGAACACAGCGTGAGCCACATTCCGCTGAGCGGCCGGACGCTGTACGTCGAATTGGTCAGACGCGTTGGAAACGTCTCCGACAGCGTGCGAGTTCAGTACACGGCGCCCGTCCGAAAGGGCTTGGCCATCATCACCGACTTCGCCGATCGCGGGCTGGAGGATTGGACGGGCCCAGGCATGAAGAGCGTCGATGACGTCTCGTTGCAGCTTCGCAAGATGGAAGATCACTGGGCCTGGCTCAGCCGGGGCTTGGAGAACTTTCGCTGGGACATCCTCCGTGTCCAGCTTCCTCGGCCAGCGGTGTCCGGGGCATATTCAGGCTGGGGCGAGTTTCGCGATAGCGTGATCACGCTTGCTCGGCAGCAGATCGACACGCGCGACTACGATGTGGACAGCGACGGTATTATCGACGCGTCCTGGGTGATCGTCTCGAGCGGCGACGCACCCCTCGAATACGCGATCGGCGGAACGAGCCGGAACGCCGGTGCGAACCTGTTCATGGACGGCCAGGCGAGCGGCAGCGTCCAGGCAGGCGCGACCGGGAATTTCAATCACGAATTGGGACACTGCCTCGGACTTCCTGACATGTACGGCACCTACGGGACGATGAGTGCTCTGACCGTCATGTCGTTCAGCTGGCCCGTTCCCCCGCCCGACTTCAGCGCGTTCGAACGGGTCAAGCTTGGCTGGCTCGCGCCGCAGGTCGTCAGCCAGACGACGCAGGGCGTGTGGCTGCCGTCGGCACACGACAAGCTGGCCGCGGTGAAGGTCCCGACGAGCCGCCCATCTGAGTACTTCCTCATCGAGTACCGGCGGCGGCCGTCGAGCGGCTATGGAGCCGTCGACAACAACTTCAATGGGCTCGCGATCTACCACGTGCTCGAGGGATCCTCGATGTCGCAGGACCCGCCGATCCTGAAGCTGGAACCCGCCGACGGAGCCATTCTACCGAGTCAACCCGTGGATCCGCATGACTTCGTGTCTCCGGACAACCCGGCCGTGATTTACCCGATCGTTCTCTACTCGTACTTCGGTGACCACCAGGAAGTACTCCGGGTCGACAACGTGCGCTGGCTTGACGACGGTCTGGCGTTTGACGTCATCATCTCCGGGCCGCAGCCGTCATCGAACCTGCTCGCGAACGGGTCGTTTGAAACCGGCCGGAACGGACTGCCAGACCTGTGGAGAACTGACGTCTGGGTGTCGATGCCGAACATGTTCGTGTGGCCCGATTCGAATGCGCTGACGGGCGCGTCCAGCGCTCACCTGAGAACGTCGAACGACAACGACATCAGGTGGGTCCAGGTCGTCTCGACGCTCGTTCCACGAGAGCGCTATATGCTTTGTGGCTGGCTCAAGGGTGAACAGATCGGCGGCAGCGGCGTCGTGGGTGCGAATGTCTCGTTGCTCGGAGGCTTTGTGCGATCGCAAGGCCTGCTGGGGACATTCGACTGGACGCAGCACTGCGTCAACTTCGAGGCCGACACGCCGCGCGTGGAGGTTGCCTGTCGTCTTGGCTTCTACGGAAGCACCAACTCGGGCAAGATGTGGTGCGATGACGTCACGCTGGAACACGTGCGAAGGGCCTTTGGGATGTGACGCAAAATGGACTACACACGCCGGGACGCCCTGGCCCTGCTGGCCTCAGGAGGCGCATTCGGCCTGAGCGGCGTTCGCCTGCGTGCGCGTGCCGGCCAGAGCGCGAACCTCGACGCACGGCAGTCGACCGAGGCACTGCTCGCGACGGCTGTCGAGCGGAACGACGCTGCCGTCCAATCGCTGCTGCAGACCCAGATCACCGATCAGGCAAGCCCGTGGCGGGGCAGTGTGCCCGATCAGGTCGGCCTGCATTCGGCGGGATCCGCCGGCGGTGTAAGCGAGACGCTGGCGGCGTCCTTCGTGCACCCGCGATCGCGGTTCCATCACGACAGCGTGCTCCTCGAACGCATTCGCCTCGCCGCGGCATTCCTGGAGCGCGCCCAGAGCCTTCAAGGCAACATCGATCTGCTCACGACGAACTTCAACTCGCCGCCTGACACCGGGTTCGTCGTTCACAACGTCGCAACGGCAGCGGCGATCGGCCTGCTGCACGGCGCCCTGGAAATCACGGCGGCGCTCCGGCCGTTCCTGGTGAAGGCAGGCGCTGGGATGGCGGAGGGTGGTGTCCACACCCCGAACCACCGCTGGGTCATCAGCTCCGCGCTCGCGCAGGTGAACGAGCTGTTTCCGGACGCACGCTTCGCGCGCCGGATCGACGAGTGGCTGGCCGAAGGCATCGACATCGATCGCGACGGTCAGTACACCGAGCGCAGCACCCTCACCTACAACATCGTCACCGACCGCGCGTTCGTGGTGTTGGCGGCGAAGCTGAAGCGGCCGGCGCTGCTCGATCCGGTCCGCCAGAACCTACGCGCGCTGATGTATCTGCTTCATGCGGATGGCGAAGTCGTGACCGAGATCTCGCGACGGCAGGATCAGTACACGCGCGGCGGCCTGGCGGGCTACTGGTTTCCGGCCACTTATCTGGCCGTGGCCGACCGCGACGGCGCGTTCGCGGCGATGGCTCGTCAGGCGGCCGACGGCGTCCGCCTCTCGGGCCTGCTGGAATACTCCGAGCTGTCGCAGGCGCTGCCGGCATCGCAGCCGCTGCCGTCCGACTACGAGAAGACATTTTCCGATATCGGCATTACGCGCATCCGCAGGGGCCCTCTCAGCGCCACGCTGGTGCTCGGCGGGTCGAGCCGCGTGCTCTCGCTGCGCTACGGCGACGCGGTCGTCGAGGGCGTCCGCTTCGCGACGTCGTTCTTCGGCAAAGGGCAATTCATTCCGGATACAACCGGGAAGCAGGCGAGCGCCTACCTATTCCATCAGTCGCTCGAGGCGCCGTACTACCAGCCGTTGGCGCGGACGATCACGCCGGAGACGTGGGCTCCGACCCGGCTCGAGCGCCGGCAGTCCGAGATCAATCGCCTCGAGCAGGTGGCGGAGATCGCCGAGATCTCCAGAGGCGTTCGCGTCCGGGTGAGGGCAAGCGGTACGACCGGCGTTCCGCTCGCGATCGAGATCGCCTTTCGCGACGGTGGCCAGCTGGAGGGATGCACGCCCGTGCCTGGTACCCCCAGCAGTTTCGTGCTGGAACGTGGCTCCGGGATCTACCGCGCCGGAAAGAACGAGATCCGGTTCGGTCCCGGCGGCGCGCCGCATCGATATGTGCAGCTTCGTGGTGCGGAGCCGAAGCTGCCGGGACAGAGCGTCTACGTCACGGGGTTCACGCCGTTCGATCAGACGATTACGTTCGAGTGCGCGTAGGTTGCCGCGCGGCAAACGCGACCGGGCAAGGTGAGCCGCCAGCCGCTGCGCGGGCCACGATGCGCCGGCGTTTACTCCACGGTCGTACTAGTGTGATAACTAGGGAGCGTGCCAATATCACCGGCCCGCTCCGGCGAACCCTCCGACGTTGAATTCCAGGAGCTGATCGACGAGCTCCTTCAGATCCGCCAGGCCCTCGTTCGTTTGCCGAGCGCGTCGTCTGACCTGCTCGAGCAGGTCCACGCGAGCCAGCGTGAGAGCGCCGTAAACCTGCTTCACTATGTTGCGCTGCGGAGTCGTGACCTCAGGCCGCTGCAGACGAAACTGGCGCGGGCGGGCATCTCATCCCTCGGGCGTGCCGAATCCTACGTTCTGTCCGCGATTGATGCCGTGTTGACCGTTCTTCACCGCGCCCTCGGACGCGAGTGGCAGAGGGAAATGCCGGACGAGCCTTCCGTCGATCTCGAACGAGGCCAGGGACTCTTGAGTGATCATACCGAGGCCGTGCTCGGGTCGGTGCCGGCCGAACGTGGCGTGGCGATCATGGTCACCATGCCCAGCGAAGCGTCCGACGACTACAGTCTGGTCCAGCACCTGGTCGAGCACGGCATGGACTGCATGCGAGTCAACTGCGCGCACGATGACGACGCTAGCGTGGGGGCGAATGATTCAGCATCTGCGGCGGGCCGAGCAGGCGACTGGCCGGAAGTGTCGGGTGCTCATGGATCTGGCCGGACCCAAGCTCCGCACCGGCCCGCTCGAGTCCGGTCCGAGCGTGGTCAAGGTCAGACCGACGAGGGACGCCCTTGGCCGCGTGACTCGGCCCGCGCGCATATGGTTCTCGCCCCACGACGGGCCGCGCAAGGCGCCCGCTCCGGCGGACGCCAGCCTGGAGGTCCCGCCCGCCTTTTTGAAGTCCCTCGCCCTCGGTGACCAGCTCCGCTTGACGGATGCGCGGAGCTCGAAACGCGTACTCGACATCGCCGCCGTAGGTCCTGACGGCTGCTGGGCCGAGTCGCAGCGCACCTGCTATTTCAGCAGCGACACTCGCTTGAGCGCGGAACGCGATGGCGCCAGCACCGGGGCCGAGGCGACTGTGAGTGGGATTGCTCCCACCCATGTACCAATTCCGCTCGCGACAGGCGACTCGCTCATCCTGACGCAAGAGCTGACGCCAGGACGCGCCGCCACGTGCGACCGCGCCGGTCGAGTGTTGAATCCGGCCACAATCGGATGCACGCTGCCGCAGATCTTCGACGACGTCCGGGCCGGGGAGCGGGTCTGGATAGACGATGGCCGGATTGGAGGAGTCATCGAACGGAAGGAGCCCGATCGCCTCCATGTTCGCATCACCCACACGCGGGCACGAGGAGCCAGGCTCAACGCAGACAAAGGCATCAACCTTCCCGAAAGTGAGTTGCGCCTCCCGGCGATGACCGACAAGGACCGGGCCGATCTGGCCTTCGTCGCGCGCCACGCCGACATGGTCGCGCTGTCGTTCGTGAACACCGTCGAGGACGTGCGAACGCTCCGGGAGCTTCTGACGCCGTTTGGCGAAAGCCAACCCGCGATCGTACTCAAGATCGAGACCAAGCGGGGCTTCGAGAATCTTCCCGCGATGCTGCTCGAAGCGATGAAGGCGCCGCGTTTCGGCGTGATGATTGCGCGGGGCGACCTCGCCGTGGAATGCGGGTTCGAGCGGCTGGCCGAAGTGCAGGAAGAGATCCTGTGGATCTGCGAGGCCGCACACGCCCCGGTGATCTGGGCGACGCAGGTGCTCGAGAATCTGGCCAAGGACGGTCAACCCTCGCGCGCCGAGATTACCGATGCAGCGATGTCACATCGCGCCGAGTGCGTCATGCTCAACAAAGGGCCGTACGTCATGGACGCCGTGCACGTGCTCGACGATATCCTTCGGCGGATGCACGGCCACCAGGACAAGAAACGGTCGATGCTTCGCGAGCTCCGCATGGTGTCGGGGTTCCTGGAGACACGGAAGAGGGCGGAGGTCTCTACGACTCGGTGACGCGTTGCGGGGGCGCCGAACGCGCGTAGGCGGCGTTGCGGACGACCCTCGGGCTTCCTTCCGATCGAGGAGCGGCTCGTGCTCGACGAGGCAGTTCATCGTTTGGACCCGGTGATTTCCGCGAGGTAGTTGAAGAACGCGCGTTTGCGCGCAGAGCTGATGCCCCAGTTCACTGGGGGAGACTGGTAGCCTTCGTCAAAGCCCTCGCCCTTGCGCCGATAGTCGAACCAGCCCCAGGAGACGTGCTCGGCGATAGCGGCGGCGAAGTTGTTCGTGGGCTGGTCGAAGTTTTCGTGGTCGTCTTCGTTGAAGACGATCGGCATTGGCCTGTAGCCGGGCACCGCACGAGCTTGCCTCACCATCTCGGTGATGCGCTGCGGATCGCTCACCCCGTTACCGTGCAGCAACAGGAAGTCCGACACACGCACCACATTTTCCTGTGGGATGGCCCCACCGCCGTAGCTGGTGCCGACGAGCAGGCGACGACCATCGCGCTCGGTCTTGCGGACGCGCTCGATCAGTTCATGAATGCGTGCCGGCCGCAGGATGTCGTGGTCGTAGGCCTTGACATTGGTCTCGTTGTTCACCTCCACGAGCACGTTGCGCCAGCCGCCGTCGAGCAGCCAGCGCGTCGCTTCGTCCGTCGCGCGGATGACGGCGGCCTCGTCGCGCAGCCGTTGGTCTTGTCCAAAGTAGAAGTAGCCGATGATGACGACCATCCCCTGTGCATCCGCCGCATCGAGCACGCGCCGCATCCGGTCCGCGAACTGGGGACGCAGCCCGCCATCAGCGGTGAAGGCGCCGCTCTCCCACGTCTGGGTTCCCGAGTAGCCTTCTGGCGATCCCCCCTGGAAGTTCACCGTGACCGCGAGCAAGCCGTGCCGTTTCCATTCCGGCATCGCAGCGATGAACTCGCGCACGTTGCGTTCCGCGTCCCATTTCCCGGTATCCGCGTAAGCCCAGCGTGTGCGCCGTCTCGGGGTTGAGATCGTCATAGGTCGCCTGCACCATGCGTGAGTTGAGCAGCAAGCCTTCGACGCGATGCCCCTTCCACGAGCGCCCGGCGTAGGTCGGCTGGCCGTTGATGTGAAAGTCCTCGCCGACGATACTCACGGCCGTCTTGCCCGGCGGTGCGGCCGCGACACTGGCGGTGAGGATGAAGACAAACAGCAGGCGGAACTTCGCGCGGGGTCTTGGTTTCATGGCGTTGGTTTGCACCTCGAGTAGCTTCTCGCCGCAGTACCGCCGCAGGCCGAACCGTCGCGTCGTATCGAATTCTCTCGCAAAATCGATTTGGCGTGGCCACACAATGAAGACTACAATGTAGGCTACATGTATGGCTGACCTCCTCGGGGCATTCGAACAGGCAGTGCTGCTCGCCATCGTCCGGCTCCGCGACGATGCCTACGGTCGTGCGATCTGGAAGGAAGTGCGGGAGCGGCTGGAGCGAAATGTGGCGGCCGGTGCCGTGCACGCCACCCTCGGCCGGCTGGCGGCCAAGGGCCTCATTACCTCCCGCCTCGGATCCGGGACGCCGGTCAGGGCCGGGCGGGCACGGCGATTCTATCGTCTGCTACCCAAGGGGTTGCGAGCGCTCAACGACACCCGGACTGCGGTCGACGGCCTCTGGCGGGGCCTGAGTGTGCCGCTGAAAGGACCAGTATGAACATCACACCTCCTGGTTGGGCGGACGACCTGCTGCGAGTCTGCCTCAAGCCAGACGAATTCGACAGCGTATCGGGGGATCTTCTGGAAGAGTATCGGGACAGCATTCGCCCAAAGTACGGACAGAGCCGCGCGGACTGGTGGTACGCGACGCAGGTATTCGGATTTGTCTGGCGCGCCGCTCGAGTGTGGGCCACGTTCTTCGCGGCCGTGTTTACCGCCAGAACCGCACTCGACTGGTTCGTCCCTACGCAGCAGTTCCAGACGAGATCCGCCGTATCGACCGCTGTTAGCGTCGGGATCCTGCTCGCGGCCGGCAGCTGGTCGGCCTGGCGGTCAGGCTCAGTTATCGCTGGCACAATCGCCGGCGTGGCGACGACCGCCATCGCCGCATTCATCAGCATCGGCGTGGTCGGTGGGCTGCTCGCGATTTGGCACGATCCGGCGACCATGGCGGCTATTCGCGGGAGCGGCGGCCTGGGTGAAGTGTTCACGATGCCGCTCATGCTGGTGCTGCCCGGAGTCGTGGTCGGCACCCTTGGCGGTGCAGTCGGAGCAGCGGTCAAGCGACTTCGGTCGGCCTGACGCCTCTCGAAGGCCATCGCTCTATCCCAGTCGGCGTGGCTTCGAGAGGCGTGTTCGCGGCTCGCAGCGGCTTATCCCGGGAAGGCGCCGGCCTGACCGTCCTCGACGCCCCAGGATCCTTCCGTGTAGCCCGAGCCCATGGGGTTCTCGCCGCTGGTCATGAAGCGAAGGCCGAGCCGCCTACGCTGTGGCGTGACGGTCGCCATGAAGTACCCGCGTCGATCGCCCTCGTAGTTACGGTTGTACCGACCGCCCCGCACGAGCGCACGACGATACCGTCAATTCGATGTGTCTTACGTGCGCGGATTTCAAGCGGAGCTATACTCACTCGCTGGCGCTCTTGGTACTCAGTGTTAGGAGGTTTCCGTGGCTGATATCTCGTCGCACATTCCCGGCACGTTCTCGTGGGTCGAGCTCGCGACCATCGATCAAAAGGCGGGCGTCACCTTCTACAAGACACTCTTCGGCTGGGACGTCAAAGAACAGCCGATCGGGCCCACCGAGGTGTATTCGATGTTCACGATGCGCGGGCAGGAAGTCGGCGCCGCCTGCACGATGCAGCCCGACGAGCGCAAGATGGGCGTCCCGCCGCACTGGAACCTCTACGTTACGGTGGCGGACGTGGACGAGACCGCGAAGCGCGCCGAGAGTCTGGGCGCGAAGGTGCTCGCCGCCGCCGTTCGACGTGATGGATGCGGGCCGGATGGCTGTCCTGCAGGATCCCACCGGCGCCGTGTTCCAGCTGTGGCAGGCGGGGAGGAGCATCGGCGCGAAGATCCTCAACGAGCCAGGCGCGCTCTGCTGGAGCGAGCTCACGACGCGCGACACGAAGGCGGCCGAATCGTTCTACACCGCGCTCTTCGGCTGGACGCCGAAGCACAGCGCGCCGGCGCGCGGTCATGGAATACACGGAGTTCAGCGTCCAGGGCCAGCCGAGCGTCGGCATGATGGCGATGCCCGCCCACATGCCGCCGAGCGTCCCGTCGTTCTGGATGCCGTACTTCCAGGTGGCCGACTGCGACGCGCACCGCGGCGAAGGCCGGAGAGCTCGGCGCGAAGGTGATGGTCGGCGCCGCAGGACATTCCGAGTACCGGGCGATTTGCCATCGTCCAGGACCCGCAGGGCGCGGTGTTCGCGGTGTTCAAGTTCGGCGCGGCGTAGGACGCGCGACTTCCCGCCTCACAGCCATAACGCTCGCGCGGTCAACGAGATCGCGCGAGCGCACACCCTGAGTCCCACCCCCCTCACGGATACTTCACCACTTCTCATGCTTCCATCAGGACACCGGCCTCGCCTTGTCTGTAACGTAGGGCCTCGGGAGCTTCATGCGGATTCAAGGGGTTCCCGCTTCGGTGCGCGAGCCCGACGGACCGTTTATGGCAGCCCACTACCGCCGCATCGCCGACCACTTCTGCGGGACGTTCGGCAATCGCCCGCTGGAGGATGACGCACCGCTTCTCCGTCCCCGACACGACACGGCATCGCCGCCGCACGTTCCCGGCGGCTGCGCGCTGACAGACGACGCGATGTCCGAGCGCTGGGCGCTCCCGGGCCTGACCCGGGAGTCGCGCGACGCGCTCGCCGATTCCTGCACGCTCGCCGAACGCGAGTCCTACGCGCGAACGGCCGAGAACTTCATCGGCACGGTCAAGGTGCCGGTCGGCCTGGCCGGACCGCTGCGCGTGAACGGACTCCACGCGAGCGGTGTCTTCTACGTGCCCCTCGCGACGACGGAAGCGGCGCTCGTCGCGTCCTACTCGCGCGGCGCGCAGCTTCTGACCGACGCCGGAGGCTGCGCCGCCATCGTGCTCAACGAAGGGGTCAGCCGGGCGCCCGGTTTCGCCTTCGCGACCCTCGCGGATGCGGCTCTCTTCGCCGGTTGGGCATCTCGCTCCTTTGACGCGTTTGCCGACGCCGCGCGTGCAACGACGCGGCACGGGCAGCTCGTGGACATGCGCGTCGCGGTCGAGGGGAATCACGTCCACCTCATCCTCGAGTTCCTGACCGGCGACGCGTCCGGCCAGAACATGGCGACGATTGCCTCGGATGCGATCTGCCGCTTCATCGAGGCCCACACGCCGATCCCGTGGCGCCACTGGTTTGTCGAGGGCAATCTGTCGGGCGACAAGAAAGCGACGATGCAGTCGCTGATGAGCGTACGGGGCCGAAAGGTGAGCGCCGAGGTCGTGTTGTCACGGGAGCTGCTCGAGGACCGGCTCCACACGACGGCGGAGAGGATGCTCGACTACTGGCGCATGTCCGTCGTCGGCGGGGTGATGAGCGGCAGCATCGGCGTGCAGGGGCACTACGCGAACGGTCTGGCCGCGATGTTCATCGCGTGCGGCCAGGACGCCGCCTGCGTCGCGGAAGCGGCGGTCGGCGTGACGCGGTTCGAACCGAGCGGCGACGGTGGACTCTATGCGGCCGTGACGCTGCCGAACCTGATCGTCGGCACGGTCGGCGGCGGGACGCGACTGCCGTCGCAGCGAGCGTGCCTCGACATCATGGGTCTCGCGGGATCCGGTCAGGCCCGTGCCTTCGCGGAGGTCGCGGCGGCGGTGGCACTGGCCGGCGAGCTCTCGATCACCGGCGCCCTTGCCGCGGGCGAATTCACGCGCGCCCACCAGCGCCTGGCGCGCGGCATGGACGTGGAGCAGGGGACGACGATGAACCGCTGGGTCACGTATCAACGCGAGCGCTTTCCGCTGGCCGGCGCACGCCCCGCTCGTGGCGGCGTTCAGCGCGTCCGCGGTGTGCTTCTCGTCACTGGTCCGCGGTCACCTGGCCGCGCCCTCGCCGGCGGCGCTTTTCGTCGCGTTCATGACCTCGTTACTGTTCTTCCTGCAGCTGCGGATCGCCGACGAGTTCAAGGATTTCGAAGAGGACACGCGCTTCCGGCCCTACAGGCCAGTGCCACGCGGTCTCGTGACACTCCGCGAGCTCGCGTGGGTCGGCGTGGCGGGCGGAGCGCTGCAGCTGGGGCTGGCGCTCTGGCTCGACGCGTCGCTCGTCGGGCTGCTCGTGCCGTCGTGGGCGTACCTCGCGTTGATGACGCGCGAGTTCTTCGCGCCGCGGTGGCTGCGAGCGCACCCGGTGATTTACATGGCGTCGCACATGCTCATCCTCCCGCTCGTCGACCTGTACGCGACAGCGTGCGACTGGCGCGTGGCGGGTGAAGTCAACGCCCCGGCTGGCCTGTACTGGTTTCTCGTCGTCAGCTACCTCAACGGGGTCGTGATCGAGATCGGACGCAAGACCAGAGCCCCGTCTGACGAAGAACACGGCGTCGAGACATACAGCGCACTGTGGGGCGCGCAAGGCGCGGCGCGGGCATGGCTCCTCGCCGTCCTGCTGACGGGCGCCGCGGCGTGGGAAGCGTCGAGGCGCATCGGGATGGAAGCTCCAACCGTCGTGATGCTGGGGCTCCTGATCGTGGCGTGCGGCGCCAGCGCCCTTCGCTTCGTGCGGAGCGCCAGAAGCGGCAGCGGAAAATCAATGAGCGGCAGCGGAAAATCAATGAGGGGCAGTGGAAAGTCGCTCGAGCTCATGGCCGGCGTCTGGACGCTGCTCATGTATCTCAGCCTTGGCGCAGCGCCACTGGCGATCACATTGTGGCGGGAGACGAAATGACGCGGTGGATCATCGATCCGGCGGCCGCGATCGACTTGCCGCACGCCGGCGCAAAGGCACGCGCGCTCGCACGGGCCCAGCGGGAGGGACTCGACGTCCCCGCGTGGGTCGTGCTCTCGGAGTCGGCGTTCTACGACAGCCTGGCGCCGGGACTGTACGCGATGCTCCACCCCGACTCATTGTCCCTTCCGCGCACCGCCGAGGGCGTGTCGATGAGCGGCGCAGTTCGTTCTGACATTGACGCCGCCGTCCGGGATCTCTGTCCGCACGGCGAGCTTCTCGCGGTGCGATCGTCGGCGAGCGATGAGGATGGCGACGCGTGTTCCTTCGCCGGCCAGCTCGAGAGCTTCCTGAATGTCGCGCCTGGAGATGTTCCCGATCGCGTGCTCGATGTCTGGCGGTCGGCATTCAGCGCGCGAATTCTCGCCTATCGCCGCGAGCACGGACTGGGCTCCTCACCGCGTCCTCCTGCGGTCATCCTGCAGCGGATGGTGGCGCCGCAGGCAGCGGGCGTCGCGTTCAGCGCCGATCCCGTGTCGGGGCGGCGTGGCGTCGCGGTCGTGAGCGCGGTGCGTGGATACGGGGATGCGCTCGTGGCCGGACTGGCTGACGCCGACACCTGGCGCGTGGGTCGAGGCGGCGAGATCCTTCAGCGGACTGTGGCGGCGCAGCCGTCGAGTGCTGTTCTGACCGACGATCAGGTGCGCGCCGTCGCCCGGCTCGCTCGACAGGCGGCACGCCTGTTCGGCTGCCCTCAGGATATCGAGTGGGCGATCGCCGACCGGCTGGTGCTGCTGCAATCGCGCCCGGTCACCTCGATTCGCACCATGGCCGACCCCGATGGGTCCCTCGCGATCTGGGACAACAGCAACATCGTCGAGAGCTACAGCGGCGTCACGACGCCCCTCACGTTTTCCTTCACGCGCGAAATCTACCCGCCGGTCTACCGTCAATTCTGCCGGATGATGGGCGTGCCCGAGCGCGTGATTGCCGCGCACGACGACGCGTTCCTCAACGTGCTGGGTCTTGTCCGCGGCCGCTTGTACTACAACCTCCTGAACTGGTATCGCATCCTTTCGCTACTGCCGGGGTATCACACGAACCGCCGGTTCATGGAGCAGATGATGGGCGTCGAGGAAGCCCTTCCCGACGATCTCGCGGAGGAAATCGCGCGGCGGCCGAAGAGCGGCCGCGCTGGCCGAGCCTGGCTCACTTGACGCGCACGCTGGCCGGCCTGCTCGCGAACCACCTCACGCTCAATCGGCGCGTCACGGCGTTCTACGCGCGCCTCGAAATCGTGCTCGCGCCGCCATCGCCGCCGCTCGAGGACCGCCGGCCCGACGAACTGGTGGCGCACTATCGTGACCTTCGCAGCCAGCTCCTCCTGAACTGGGATGCGCCGCTCGTCAATGACTTCTTCGCCATGGTGTTCTACGGGCTGCTGCGCCAGCTGGTGATCCGCTGGTGCGGCGATCAGCGGAGGGACGCTGCAGAACGATCTGGTCGGCGGAGAGGGCGGCATGGTCAGCGCCGAGCCCGCCGTTCTGATGCAGCGCCTCGCGCGGCTTGCCGCGCGCAGCCCGGCGCTCGTCGAGCGCCTGAGCACCGGAAGTGTCGACGCGATTCGAGCGGACCTCGATCGCCACGGTGAGCTGCTCGAGGCATGCCAGGACTACCTCGCGAAGTTCGGCGACCGCACGGTCAACGAGCTCAAGCTCGAGAGCGTGTCGCTTCACGATGACCCGCTTCCGCTCTTTCGCGCGATTGGGGCGCTCGGCCGGCAGATCGCCGCGGCTCCGGCCGATCGGGAGACCCCGTCTTCCTCATCAGGCGACAGGCTGCGCGGTGAGGCGCGCGCGCGCGTCACGAAGGCGCTCGCGGGGCACCCGGTCAGGCGCCTGCTGTTCACGTGGGTTCTCGGGCACGCGCGCCGCCGGGTCCGCGATCGCGAGAATCTGCGCCTTGAACGGACGCGACTCTTCGCGCGTGTCCGCCAGATCTTCCTCGAGCTCGGACGACGCTTGCGTGCGTGCGATCTGCTGGACGATGCGCGCGATGTGCTGTACCTCGAAGTCGATGAGGTCCTGGCATTCGTTGACGGGCGCTCGACGTGCACCAATCTTCGCGCCGTTGCGGCACTGAGACGACGGGAATTCCGCGGGTACGAGAACGGTACCGTGCCCGAAGGCCGCTTTGAAACGCGAGGCCCGCTTTACCAGGGCCACGACTACCGTCGCGCGCGGCCCGCGGCCGTCCGAACGGGCAACGAGCGTCACGGCCTGGGGTGCAGCCCCGGCGTGGTCAGAGGCCCGGTGCGAATCGTGATGGATCCGCGCACCGCGGATCTGAGCGGCCGCCCGATCCTCGTCGCGGAACACACCGATCCTGGATGGGTCATGGCCTTTCCGTCCGCGCGCGGCGTGATCGTGCGAGCGCGGCAGCCTGCTCTCGCACGCCGCCATCGTCGCGCGCGAGCTGGGCATTCCGGCGGTCGTCTCGCTACCGGGCGTCACGGGATGGCTCCGCGACGGCGACTGGGTCGAGATGGACGGGGGAACGGGTGTTGTCCGGCGCGTCGCCAGTCCCGGAGGTCCGCGACCGGCGCGAGCGTCGGGAAGGCGGTGGCGCATGCGTAGCGAAGCAGCGGAGCGGATCGACTTCAGCGCCATCCGCTACGCGCAGGCGTGGGAGGATGCCGACGTCCTGCTCGCCGGGCTCGACGTCCGGCCCGGCGACGTGTGCGTGTCCATCGCCTCCGCCGGCGACAACACGCTGGCGCTGCTGACGAAGCAGCCATCACGCGTGATCGCGCTCGACTTGAGCGCCGCGCAGCTCGCCTGCCTCGAGCTTCGCGTCGCCGCGTATCGAACGCTGACTCATGCCGAGCTGCTGGAGCTGGTCGGCTCGCGGCCGTCCAGCCGGCGGCCCGAGCTCTACGCGCGCTGCCGACCGGTCTTGAGCGTCAGGACGCGCGAGTTCTGGGATGGACGGCCCGCGGACGTCCGTTGCGGCATCGGCGGCGCGGGGAAGTTCGAAAGGTACTTCGCCCTGTTCCGCCGCGTGGTCCTGCCGCTCGTGCACCGGCGGGCGACGGTCATGGAGCTGCTGCGGCCCAAGAGTGCCGACGCGCGCCGCCACTTCTACGACACGCGGTGGAACACCTGGCGCTGGCGGCTGCTCTTCCGTGTCTTCTTTTCCCGAGCCGTGATGGCTCGACTCGGGCGGGATCCCGAGTGCTTCCGCTATGTGACGTCGCCCGTCGCGGACGCCGTGCTCGAGAGGACGAGGCACGCCCTCACCGATCTCGATCCATCGGCGAACCCGTACGTGCACTGGATCCTCACCGGCACCCACGGCCAATCACTGCCCTGCGCGCTGAGGCCCGAGCATTTCGAGACCATCCGCGCGAACCTCGACAGGCTCGAATGGCACCGGGTCTCGATCGAGGAGTTCATGGAGCGGTCGCGCCCACGCCAGTTCGATCGATTCAACCTCAGCGACGTCTTCGAGTACATGTCGGCCGGACACTATCAGCAGCTGTTGAGAGCCATTCACCGGTGCAGCCGGGCGGGCGCGCGCCTGGTCTACTGGAACATGCTCGTGCCGCGCCGCCGGCCGGATCACTTCGCCGACAGGCTGCGTTCGCTCGAGGATCTCGCCGGCAGGCTGCACGCCTCCGATCGCGCGTTCTTCTACGGCGCAATCCGCGTGGAGGAGGTATGTCGGACGTGCTGAGCGGCATCGTCACCTCGCTCGCGGCGACCACATGGCTCGCGATGGCCGCCTCCTTGGCGGCGTTCCTGCTGCTCTTTGTCACCCTTCAGCTGCTGACGCGGACCGCTTCCGTGCGGCCTGAGACGACCCGCAAGCTCCTGCACACCGGTTCGGGCCTCTTCACCCTTCCGTTCCCGTTCCTCTTTCACGAAAGCTGGCCGGTCGTCCTGCTGACCGGGGCGAGCGCCCTCATCGTCGCGGCGGCCAGGTTCGTGCCGGCCGTTCGGTCACGGTTCGGCAGCGTGGCCAGCCGCGTCGACCGTGCGACGTTCGGCGAGCTCTACTTCCCGCTGGCCGTGGCGATTCTGTTCTCGCTGACGCGCGGCGAAGAGCCGCTGCTGTTCATCATTCCTGTGCTCGTGCTCACGCTCGCGGATACCGCGAGTGCCGTGGTCGGTACGCGCTATGGTCGGACGCACTACTCGGGCGGCCGGAAGAGTATCGAAGGCTCGGTGGCGTTTGCGATCGTGGCGTTCTCCTGCGTCTACGCGCCGCTGCTCGCCTGGAGCGCTGCCGGCCGGACGGAGTCCATGCTGGTGGCGGCGACGCTGGCGCTCCTCGAGATGTTGCTCGAGGGCAGCGCGTCGCGCGGGCTCGACAACCTCGTGGTCCCGCTCGGCGGCTACCTGCTCCTGCGAAGCCTGCTGGAACTCGACACCGCCGCGCTCCTGGCGCGTCTGGTCCTGACGGTAGCACTCGTGTTCCTGATCACCCTGCTCCATGTGTGCGCAGCCCGTCCGAGGCAAGCCCCGCGCGGCGCGGCGCAGGCGCTTGCGTCGGTCCATCTGCACATGAAGGACATGACTCCGGACGAGATCGTCGAGCTGTCGCGCGGCGAAGACGATCCGGCGGTTCGGTGTGACCGCGGCGTTACGCTGATGCCGTGTGTTGACCG
This sequence comes from uncultured Acidobacteriota bacterium, assembly GCA_963776315.1. GTDB lineage: Bacteria > Acidobacteriota > Vicinamibacteria > Vicinamibacterales > 2-12-FULL-66-21 > DATBJJ01. Next base: position 62,885 of record CAVZMJ010000005.1, on the reverse strand, counting down.
CGTCCGACACGCTCCGGACCGGTCGGTGCTCGCCGTTCGCCAGGGATCGCTCGTTGCCAGATGTTCGTGCTGGTGGCGCGAGACGGCTTCACTTGACGGTGCCCGGACCGGCGTGCTCGGCCACTACGAAGCGTCCGATGAAGACGCAGGAATGGCCGTGCTGTCGCGTGCCTGCGAACTGCTCGCTGGAGCTGGTTGCACGGTCGCCGTCGGCCCGATGGACGGGACCACGTGGCGACCCTATCGCTTCATCGTCGAGGGCGGCAGCGAGCCGCCGTTCTTCCTCGAGCCTCAGAATCCCCCAGGCTGGCCCGCGCATTGGGCGAGCGCCGGGTTCTCCCCGCTCGCGTCGTATACCTCCGCGGTTACCCACGACTTGAACGCCGGAGACCCTGGCTCGGTCGCCCCGTCCCGCGGTCTCGCCGCCGCGGGCATTTCGATTCGTGCATTCGATACGGCACAGCCGGACGCGGAGCTCCGACGAATCTTCAGGTTGTCGACCCGGAGCTTCAGCGGAAACCTTCTCTACAGTCCGATTGCGGAGGGCGAGTTCGTCGAACAGTACCGCGTGCTGCTGCCGTGTGTGCGGCCCGAGCTGATTCTGCTCGCGGAACGGGAGGGGAACCTCGTGGGCGTCGTGGTGGCGCTCCCGGATGTGCTTCAGGCGCGACGGGGCAGGGCCGTCGACACCGTGATCGTGAAGACCGTCGGAGTCGATCCCGACGTATCGGGGATGGGATTGGGCGGCGTGCTCGTCGCCCTCGCGCAGCGAAGCGCCAGCCGACTTGGGTTCCGGCGCGCCGTTCACGCGCTCATGCACGAGACCAATCGGTCGCGCCGCATCAGCGACCGCTACGCCCAGACCTTCAGACGCTACGCCCTGCTGTCGAGGTCGCTCGTGCCATGAATGTTGCAAGCATGCTACACGAACAGGCGATGCGCCGCGGCAACCAGCCGGCCATCATCGAGCGTGGCCGGACGATCAGCTTCGCGGAGCTGGATCGCGCTGCCGGTCTCGCCGCCGTCAGGCTGGCGCGCGCAGGTCTTGCGCCAGGCATGCGTGCGCTCGTCTTCAGCCCGATGTCAATTGACCTGTACATCGCGATCGTCGGCATGTTCCGGTTGCAGGTGACGGCGGTGTTCGCTGATCCATCCGCCGGACCCGATCACCTGACGGCCTGCGTCGCCACGGTCAGGCCCGATGCCTTCATCGCCGTGCCGCGCGCGCACCTGCTGCGCCTGGCCTCGCCGGCCCTGCGCTCCGTCCCAATCAAGATGACGCTTCGGCGGCTCGCGTCGAGTGCGATCGCGGACGTGTCGTCCGCGTTGCGCGTCGCACCATCGCAAGACGACTGCGATCCGGACACGCCCGCGATCATCACGTACACGAGCGGTGCAACCGGGGTGCCGAAGGCCGCGGTCAGAACCCACCGTCTCCTCCTCGCGCAGCACCGCGCGCTCGCGGCCAGCCTGGCGCTCGAGCCGGGCGCGGTCGATCTGACCACGCTGCCGATTGTGCTCCTCGCCAACCTCGCATCAGGCGTCACCAGCATCATTGCCGATGCCGACCTACGGGCGCCCGGGGCCATTCGTCCCGAGCCTGTCCTGAATCAGATTCGACAGTGGCTGCCGGCCCGGACCGTGGCGACACCCGCGCTGCTCGAGCGGCTCATGACGTGTGCGGCGCGCCGCGGCGAGCGGCTGGACAGCCTCCGGCGGATCTACACGGGAGGTGCGCCTGTGTTCCCGGCGTTGCTCGACAAGGTCGCGAGCGTCGCGCCAGCCGCATCTGTCGTCGCGGTCTACGGATCGACCGAGGCCGAGCCGATCGCCGCACTCGAGTGGCGCGAGATGACAGCCGAGGATCGCGTCGCAATGCAGAAGGGCGCCGGCGTGCTTGCAGGTCAACCGGCGCCATCAGTCGAGGTTCGCATCCTGCCCGATCAGTGGGGGACTCCGGTCAGCGCGCGGAACCGCGAGACGCTCGAACGCCAGGCGCTCGCGCCCATGGGCATCGGCGAGATCGTCGTGTCGGGTGAGCACGTCACTCGCGGCTACCTCAATGGAGCGGGTGACCAGGAGACGAAGATCCTCGCGGGCGATCGCGTCTGGCACCGGACCGGTGACGCGGGCTACATCGACCGGCGCGGTCGGCTGTGGCTGCTGGGGCGTTGCGAGGCCAGGGTGAGCGACGATGATGGCGTCCTGTATCCCTTCGCGGTCGAATGTGCAGCGAGCGACGTGCCAGAACTGCGACGGAGCGCCTTCGTGCGGCACAAGGGCAGTCGCGTTCTCGTCATCGAGGTCGAGCACAAGGCGCTCGAGGTTCGCGAGGCGTTGGTGAGACGACTGGCCTGGGCACGCCTCGACGACGTCATCATCGTCGACCATGTGCCAGTCGACCACCGGCACAACGCGAAGGTCGACTATACGGCGCTCGGCCGCCTGCTGGGCAGATCGCGGGCAGCCGAGCCCGGCCGTCGACGCTCACCGGGCTCGGCGCCCGTCCACTCCGTTGTGCTCATGCCAGGGCCTTGACCCTGAGACCGAGGATGACGAGCGTGACGCCGAACACGAGCGTGTACGCACCGAGCAGCCACACGATTGACAGGGCACCCGCCCCTGGGTTCAGGACGATGAAGATGCCGAAGGCGATCGACAACAGGCCGGCCAGACCGAGAAGGAGCTCGCCTTCGATTACTTTTCTGAACTCGATCGCGGCCATGATCTCGAGGACGCCGTGGGCGATCGCCCAGAACGCGATCAGGTAGAGCAGCACGATCGCGGTCAGTCCCGGGTAGAAGAACGTGGCCAGGCCCGCGAGGACGCTCACGACACCGATGAGCGTCGATTGCCAGAAATTGCCGCGCAGCCCACCCGCAATCGAGGCGATCCCGTCCGCAAGGCAGCACACCCCGATCAGCAGGACGAGCGAGGCGAGCGTGATACCGGGCACAAAAAATGCCATCAGGCCCAGCCCGATTGCCACCAGGCCTCGCAGGAGCAGTACCCACCAGTGTTGCGCGATGACGTGCCGCAATCCGACAAGGCTGCTATTCATACCGTCCCCCATTTCTTTCCTACTCGTCCGTGTTGCCGTCTGCTCAGGGCAACGGAGGGGGCAAGAAGTTTGCCGCCCCGGCGTTCGCGCTGGCGCGACACCAGAGGGGGCGTTCGCTGACTATTGCTCCAGTTTTCGAACACATGTGACCGACGAGACATGTGACCGACGTCGGATCGAGATTCCGCCTCACGACGGGCCGTGGGGGAGATGCACGGTTCGTGGCCGTGTTGGCTGGAGCCGGGGAAACCGCTAGAATACTGAGGACTCATGCTCAGGCCCAATCGGTCTGTCGCCGGCTTCTGCATCGCCGTCCTCGTGCTGGCGGCGTTCCTGCCGGGAGTCTGCGCGCTCGACCACGTGTTGTTCGAGCCGCTGTGGGTCCTGATCCCTGACGAAGTCACCGTCGCCGTCGACCGCCCGGTCACGTCGTGCGACGAACAGCCCGCTCCACTGCTCGCTCTCGTCGCTTCCCGCGCTCCTCCGCTTCGCCCCCTCGCCTGAACACTCGTCATTCAGATTTCTCAACGTCGCCGTCCACGGGTCTGAGCGGCGGGTCACGGCCTGCGTATCCGATCCAGGGTGCGCGCCGCAGATCTCGATGCGCTCTCCCGTCAGGCGGCCAGTGCAGGGGGATTCATGAAGACCGCCACGCACCGTCCAGGTCTCAAGGACTACATCCGCCGCCTTCAGGGTTCGACCGTTCGGTTCGATCTCAGCCGCTACCAAGCGCCGGTGGCCGCCATTGCGGAGCTTGAGCGCGAGTATCGCAGTCTGTCCGATGAGGACATGCTTCGCCGCAGCGAGGCGCTCCGCGCCCGCGCGCGTTCCGGCGAATCGCGGGACACCCTGCGGGTCCCGCTCTTTGCACTGGCCCGCGAGGCGTCGCACCGCGTCCTCGGGCAGCGGCCCTTCGACGTCCAGCTCATCGCGGCCGTCGCCCTCGACGAGGGGCAGGTCATCGAGATGCTCACGGGCGAGGGAAAGACGCTGACCGCGGTGATGCCCGCGGCGCTCAACGCCCTCACCGATCGCGGCGTGCACGTGCTGACGTTCAACGACTACCTGGCCCGGCGCGACGCCGAGTGGATGGGCCCGGTCTATCGGTTGCTCGGCCTGTCGGTCGGTCACGTTCAACAGGGGATGCCGCCCGCCGCGAGGCGCGCGGCCTACCACGCGGACATCACCTACGTGACCGCGAAGGAAGCCGGCTTCGACCACCTCCGCGATCTCCTGGCGATGGATGTCGGGAGTCTGGTGCACCGGCCGTTTCACTTTGCGCTCGTGGACGAGGCCGACTCATTGATGATTGACGAGGCACGCGTCCCGCTCGTGATTGCCGGCAGTGTCGAACGCGACGTCTCGCTCGCGCCGCGGCTGGCGGCGCTCGTCGCGGCGCTCTCGCCGGGCGTCCACTTCGACACCGACGAGTACGGCCGGGACATCGAGCTGACCGAGGCGGGGATCGAGCACATCGAGCGCGTCCTCGGTTGTGGCGGGCTGCACAGCAGCGACAACGTCGCGCTCCTGACCGAGCTCAACTGCGCGCTCCACGCCCGCGCTCTTCTCCGGCGCGATGTCGACTACATCGTCCGGAACAGCCGCATCGAGATCGTCGACGAGTTCACCGGCCGCGTCGTTGCGGATCGTCACTGGCCGGACGGACTGCAGGCGGCGCTCGAGGCGAAGGAGGGCCTCGAGCGACGGCCGGACGGGCGCATCCTCGGGTCGATGACGCTGCAGCGTTTCCTGCGCGGCTATCCACGCCTGTGCGGTATGACCGGCACTGCGCAGGCGTCGGCCGCCGAGCTGAAGCAGATCTACGGGTTGGATGTCGTGGTCATTCCCACTCACCGCGCCATGGTGCGCGTCGATCGAGAGGACCTCGTCTTCACGCATCGTGAGGCGAAGCATCGCGCCATCGTCCTCGAAGTCACGCGTGCGCATGCCACCGGACGGCCCGTGCTCGTTGGGACCTCTTCGGTGACGGAGTCCGAGACGCTGGCCGCGCGGCTGCGTGCCGCGGCCGTAAGGTGTGAAGTCCTGAATGCGAAGAACGATGCCGAGGAAGCCCTTATCGTCGCGCGCGCCGGCGAGGCCGGCGCCGTCACGATCTCGACGAACATGGCCGGTCGCGGCACCGACATCCGCCTGGGCGGCGAAAAGCGGCGCGGGGCGGCCGAGTCCGACGCCGACCACGATCGGGTGGCTGCGCTCGGCGGCTTGTACGTCATCGGCACGAACCGGCATGAGAGCGGCCGCGTCGACCTACAGCTGCGGGGACGGGCCGGACGTCAGGGCGATCCGGGCGAGTCGCGGTTCTTCGTGAGCCTCGAGGACGACCTGCTGGTGCGATACGGCATCCACGGCCTGATTCCGGCGCGGCTCCTTCCCGACAAGTCCGACGAGCCGATCGACAATCCTGTCGTCCGGCGTGAGGTGGCCCGCGCGCAGCGCATCATCGAGGGCCAGAACTTCGAGATTCGCCGGACCCTGGCGCGCTACGCCGCCGTCGTCGAGGAGCAGCATCGCCAGCTCATCGAGCGGCGGCAGGCGATCCTGCGTGGTGCCGACGCTCCGGATATCTGGGAGCTCGCGCCGGATCGCCGCGCCGCGCTCGTCGAGGCGGCGGGCGAGGCCGCTGTTGTGGACGCCGAGCGTACAGTGACGCTCGGCTGCATCGATCGCGCGTGGCAGGACCACCTCGGGCTGTGCGCAGATCTTCGCGAGGGCATTCACCTGGTGCGATTGGGCGGTCAGGATCCGCTCACCCATTTTACGAGTGAAGCCATCCGGGCGTTTTCGCGGATCGAGGAGGCGATAGATGAAGCCGTGCTGGCGGCCCTGGGCAAGGTGCGAATCGCCGGAGGTGCGCTCGATCTCAGCGCGACCGGACTCAAAGCGCCGTCGTCGACGTGGACGTACCTCATCAACGACGACCCGTTCAAGAATCGCATCGGGGCGATGCTGACCGGTCCCGGAGGAGCGACGCTTGCGATCTACGCGGCGGCGATGATGATGCCGCTCCTCGTCGCGTGGGGGCTCGTCGAGAATCTGATGCGGCTGGGCCCCCGACGGCGCTCCAATCCGTTCGGAAAATAGCGTGCTGGCCAGCGGTTCGTTGATGAAGATGTCGTCGGCAAGTGCCTCTGTGCAGGGGCGGTGATTCGCGGTGTCCAAACGCTGGAAATCTATCGTTCCCACTGACAGGTCGGCCACGCCGTTCCAGCGCAGCTTCAACTCCGGCCTGTAGAGGGTATTGTCACAACCCGTATCGCCCTGGACAGGCACGGGCGGCCGGATCCCGGCGAGGGCCGGAATACGCTGCGCGAAATCGCGCGCGTCACCGGGGGCATCGAACGGACGACGTGGGACGACGTGTTCAAGACGACCCATCTTCGAAACCGTCAGATACCCCACGTTGCACCGCCAAGACCTGCAACGTCGCCGTTGTCGCGCGCCAAGGCGAAGGCCCGCGATCGCATGGGACGTTGAGCGAGGTTTCTGCGCCTCATCGCGCACGGGCCGGGGGATTTTTCGACCTCGCCGCCAGCCGATCTGGCGGAACGTCAACGTATTGGCCACGTGTCCGAAGGTACGTGAATTGCCATCACCCCTCAGGCCGCCCCCGCTCTCGAAGAACGTGGACGTCGCGCTGAACAAGCCGAACAACCTGAGAGGTGCGTATGGCGAGTTACTTTGGAGGCGTTCGTGCCGCCGGTTTCTTCGTCGTCGCGTGTGCGCTGGCTGCTGGTGCGGCCGCGCAGACGCCGCCGGAGCAGAAGACCGTGCCGAAGGTGAAGACTGCGAGTGCCGTTCCCATCAGATCGGTAGAGGGAGTCGACAACTTTGCCGCGTACTGTGCCGTCTGCCATGGGCCGGACGCCAAAGGCAATGGTCCCGCGGCGCCCGCCATGAAAGTCCCAGTCCCCGATCTGACGACCATCGCGAAGCGCAACAAGGGCAAGTTCGATGCGCTCGCCATCGAGCTCATCGTCAAGGGATCCGGCAAGATATCGACGCCGGCACATGGCGTCGACACCATGCCAATCTGGGGAGACGTGTTTCGCGGCGAAGACAAGGGACTGTCGACGCTCCGCATCCGCAATCTCGTGCAGTACCTGGAGTCCATCCAACAGTAGGGAACCGAGGTCGTCGGTAACGCGGATTGTGATCGCCGTATCGCGGGGAACGTCCCCGCGATACGGCCGTGTACGGCGGCGTGCGTCCTGAAACGCTGGACGTGAGCAGAAGTCACCGGGAAGGCTTCGCGGTCAACCACAAGCAGAACGTCATGACTTTCACCGTCGGAATCACGATCCCATAGCTGGCGAGCGTTCTGCCACTTCTTCGCTTGATGTGTGGCATCGAAGTTGCCTGAGAAGTGGAGCAAATGCTGCACAGACTTCCCGTAGCCATCGCCATTCTGCTGGCGGCAGCGGGCTGTCACTCTCCTTCCAGTCCGAGCCCGTTGCCCTCTTGCGACTGGCCTCATCCGAACGGAACGATGAGCGTCGCCATTGATGGAGCTCCGTGGGCCCTGAGTGGCGTAGAAGGGGGTCTCAGCGGCAACCAGTTTGGCGTCAGTGCCGGCGGCCTCGATTGCGCGTTTTTCAACTTTACCGTCTTCACCGACGTGCTTGCGAAGGGCCCCACCACGTACTCGATCGAGGCTGATACCCCGCGGACGGTCGCCTATTATTCACTACCAGGCCTGGGTCCAGGACCCGATTACGACATCCTGCAGTGGCGCGCACAATCAGCGTTCTTGGGATTACCATCAACCCTCATGGGGAGCGGGGCGGTCATCCTCACGACCGTGACGGCAGTAAGTGCCTCAGGCACGTTCAGCTTCAGTCTCGTCCCTTTCTCTAAGGCCGTCACCGGAACTAGGGTCATCACTGGCAACTTCATGGTGACGTTCTAGCCCGTGACTTCCGCGCGATATCCACGGTCTTAGAAGCCCTTCCCATAAGACGAAGAAGGTGTAGTGCACTGGAGACCTACGCGGCGGAGAGGTTCGCGAAAAATTACTCGCGAGTGAGCGAAGTTACCCGCCGCATCGGCGCCTCATCTGAAAAGAAGCGGCGTGCCGGCTGATGTCGCGGCGTCCGCCCGGTGGCCCGGTCCTTGCGGGAGCAAAGGGCGGAGGTGTGTCATGACGATTGCCGCTGGAGCTACTGCGGCCGCTGAAGCCATCAAAGAGCGGTTCGTTCCTGCTGCGGAAACGCTGGAAGATAACGTGCGACAGGCCCGCCGAGCCATCGTCCAGGGCCGGTACGCCGCAGAGGACGCCGTCGCGGCGGCAGCTCTGCAGGTACGACGTCACCCAGTGACCGCGATCGCTGTGGCCGCGGGCGCTGGAGCGCTTGCCGGTTGCATGATCGGGTTCGCGTTCGGCTCGCGCGTCCGTTGCGGGAAGTCGTCCTAGACCCGCACGCGTGCCGTCGGCTCAGGCCCAGAGTGAAGAGGATCCCATGGGAATGACATCCGTCCGATGCCCGGTGCTCGGCGCGGAGGTCGGCTGCGTGACGGACCTTGAAGGGAATGTGCTCAGGATCATCTGTGCCGAGTATGTCGAGGACGGTACGTGCCGGTTGAAAACGTCTGCGCGGCGAGGTGGTCCGTTGACGCAAATGCTCGAGCGAATGTCGGAGCACACGCTCGATGCGCGGGGAACGGCCTGCAGCTTGCGCGCACGCTGAATGCGGCACCGGCTTCTCGGCCGAGGCCGGTGCCAGAACGCCGATCGGATCAATTCTCGGCCGGCTCGTTCCCGCGAACCGTGAGCACGGGACACGTGGCGCGCCGGACGACGTGCTCGGTCGTCGATCCGAAGACCAGCCTGTCGAGCGCGCTCCGGCCGTGAACACCAAGTACGATCAGATCGATCTGCCGTTCCGCTGCGACGCGAAGGATCTCCACATACGGCTTCCCGCTGGTCACCACGTCGTCGGTGTCACACCCGAGCCGGATGGCGTCAGGCACGAATGTCCGGAGCCGCGCCTTCGTAGCTTCCTCGAGCGATGTGTTGTACGCCGTGACGTCGAACGGCATCACGACGATCGGGTTGTACCCGACGGGCAGGGGCTCGACGGCGTGCAGGAGGGTCAATTGAGCGGCTGCATGTTCCGCCAATGATGCGGCGTGCCGCAGCGCGTTTTCCGAGCCAGGTGAGAAGTCCGTCGCATAGAGAATGCGCCGGAACGGGCCGCGGCCGATTGGTACGACATCAGCCGCGTGTGGTGGAACGGTCAGTACGGGCACGGGCGACGTGCGCAGAACTTTCTCGGTCACCGAGCCAAGCAGGAGATGCTCGAATCCAGAGCGGCCGTGAGTTCCGAGGACGACGAGATCCGCTGAGAGTCTCCCCACTTGCTGGAGGATTTCCTTGTGCGCCGACGGCGCTTCGATCGCGTGGTAGGTGACAGGGACGCCAATCGACTGGTCGAGCCCCAGGAATCGCGGGAGCTCGTGCAACACGCGCTGTCTGTCGACGACCTCGAATCCAAATGGGCCCGGCCCCTCAGGGCCGAACGGTATCGAATGCACGGCCGCCGGAATGGGCAGGACGTGCAGGACGGCAATGCTGGCGTCATAAGAACGTGCGACCCCGACGGCGCGATCGAACGCGTGCCGCGAGAATGCCGAGAAATCAACCGGGCAGAGAATCTGCTTGAAGCGAACCATGTCAGCCTCCCGCGCCTGCAACCATGATCTAGACGGCTGAGCAACCCCGGTGCCAGCCCAGCGCCGCTGAGACGAGACTTTTGCCTGATGCTTCGCAGATCAGGGAAGAGGATAGGGGAGGTTTACGCGGCGCGGCGAGAAAGTTCCCACCGGAGGCCAAGGAGGCCAAGAACGTCAGAATTGTGAGTCAGTGACCCTCGCGCCAGGTCTTGTGCCTGAATCTCGAAGCATTCTTGGTGAGGGTGAAGGCAGTAAATACGAGAACTCTGTCGAAGCTGGTGTGATTCTGCAAATTCCAGGCGTTGGCGTAGGTGGACAGAAGCGGACGATCTGCCAGGCGCCCTAGAATATCCAAGAGAATCCGGTTTTGGTGGTGGTACGCGGGCGTGCTGAGGTACTCACGACAGCCATACCAGCTCCATCTTCCCTGAAAATCCCAACACGGCAGATGGGATTCGAGGCCATCAAGTCCTTGGTCCAGTAACTCTTTCGCGTCCATGCTCTCGAACTCTATCCACGTGTCGTAGAGGGCGAGTAGCGAAGTTAGGAATCCATCGAGAATTCCAGGAGGAGGTCCGCCGGGGACTTCGGTGTATAAGACGCCCCGCCCAGTGGTGATTCGAAGGCCGCCGTCTTCAACGTCGAGCTCGAACACTCGTGTCGAACGGGCAAGCAACTCATAGAGTTGCCAACTGCGAGTGAGTCGCCACCCACGAATCAGCGCACTGATCACCAGGCCTTGCGCATGCGCCGAAATCCAGGGATTGCTCAACCGCGTGGTTCCAACGTCATAATCAAAATTCATTGTCCAGACTGCGGCGCCATCCTCCCGAACGGTGACGCTCTTTTCAAGCCAGGTAACCTGTCGCATGAAAACGTCCAAGTCCTGCCTCCGCGCATTCCTCAGATAGTGTCCTAGGTGCACGAGCCCATACCAAGCGATATAGGCTGGCCAGTAAGCCGCTCCGGTCGAGCGATACCACGCCATGGGTATTCCTTCGCTATCCAGTCGCAACGCGTTCCAGGCCAACGCGTTGCTGTATGTGTAGTAATGCAGTGAATCGCGAGGCCCCGCGTCCTCGTCGATCTCGAGTGGATAGGAAAAACGGAAGCCCAACAGTTCCTGGCGAAGTGCTCTGAGGGCGCAGCGCAAGGCACCCGGTTCTGCCTGTGATCTATTGCTCGCAGATCGGCGGTTCTCGCCCATGAGTTGACGTCTCCTCAGATGCCCGGGCGAGGCGCGGTGCTCAAGCGGCGGGCATCGAAGCAGGATTTATCTTCGTCGCTGGCCATCCCAGATCGTGACGTGTCAGACAGACAAAAATTGGTGCCCACGCCGCAGCGAAGACCAGCACGACGAAAGTGCGAGCGACCGACGTTAGGCGTTTGAGCGGGAACGATACCGGAAGCGAACCGTCGAGACCGGCGGTGCCATAGAATCCCAGCTGCGCGGGCGCGGGCGGTCTGAGGATCACGTCAAGTCTTGTCAGACCTGCCTTCTCTCGTGGGATCGATATTACGCAGCCGGTTCTTGCACGTTCTCCACTCGTCTTCCCGGCATTCCAAACAGTGACACTCGAATTCACATTGGGCGAGATCTTCGGGCACGTCTCCAATCAAGCGGTTGCTGATCCACTGCCCCAGGGAGCTGACGTGCCTCGCTAGCAGAGCGCGCATGGAACCACCTCCGCCGTACGCCTCCAAACCCAATACGCCAACGCGCCGGGGACCCAGCGTCGACTCCGCTCAGAGGAAGGCAACGGCGTCGGGACCGACGCTACTAGCAACACCAGTGCCGCCAGGCCGCGCAACGCGCCTGGCGTCGAGTGGCGATGTCGACGAGCTTGGATGGTACCGTCGAACTGGAAGTGCACAAAGTGGAAGATTGCTACCGATCTTCCCCGAATCTCTGGGTGCGTTCGTGAGACAGGTTCTAGAACGTGACGCGCCCGCCCGCCCAGATGCGCCGGGGGGCGCCGGGGGCGAAGAACGTGCTTTGCCTGACGGGGAACTCGCCGTTGACTGGTGGAAATGGCCTGGCGATGAAGGCGCCGGTGTCCGTAAATCCGAGCGGGCCGAGCTGACCGGCGGTGTAGTAGCGGCGATCGAACAGATTGTTGACCTGCGCGATCGCCTGCAGCCAGCGTGTGAGCCGGTAGGTGCCGCCGAGATTGGCGACCGCGTAGCCAGGCGCCTCGCCTGGCCCGAGGTAGTACTCGCCGTCGGGCTCGTGCCCGTTGTTCTCGTTGCCCCGCGCGAACGAGCTCGACACTGCGATCAGGTTCACGTCCAGCGAGAATCGCGACGTCACCTGAATGTCGGCGTACGCTTTCAGCGTGTGTGCAGGAATGAAGGGGATCCGGTCGCCGGGCTCGATCTCAATCGTGCCTTCGAGCCCTGGCTCGCCGCCCTCTGCGGCGTCGTTGGTGCTGTTGCTTTCGCCGTTGACGGTCTCTTCACTTTCGAATGTCGCGGCGAGCCACGTGTAGCCCGCGCCGAGAGTGACTCGTCCGAACCGTCCGCTCGCGCCGAGCTCGAATCCCTTCCGGCGCGTCTCGCCGAAGTTCCTGAAGTAACCGAAGCCGGTCTGCTCGGACGTGACAAAGAGGATGTCGTCTTGGTTGGCCGCCCGGAACACTCCGGCGTTCCAGCTGACCCGTCGGTACTGACCGCGCCCGCCCGCCTCCCAGGTTCTCGTGACGACCTGATTGAGCGGCGGGTCGCCGGCCATTGCATTCGGCAGCTTGCACGGCTCGTCGGGGTCCGCGCAGCCGAGCTCGATCGATGTTGCGACACGACTGCCCTCGCTGTAGCCGCCGTAGAGATTGACCGAACGCGAGGGGCTGAACGTCACGCCCGCGGCGGGATTGAACCGCCGGAACGCGTGATCGCCGTCGAGCGATCCCGGCCCGCCGCCGGGCTCGATGCGGTCGCGATTCCGAATCGACGTCTGGTTGTAGCGGCCGGACACCGTGAAGTTCCAGCCGCCGATCGAAAGCGTGTCGGTCGCGTAGAGGCTCCACGTGTGGATCGAGCCATCGAGATCGACGCGGGTATCGAACGGCTCGCCGTCGACTTCGCCTCCCGTCACCCCATCGCCGAAGGCGTCGACGCCCGTTACGCTGCGGTCGGGATTCAGGTAGCCAAGCTGGGTGGATTGTCCGAAGCTGACGTCGCTCCAGTCGTAGGCTCCGCCCACGGTGAACTGGTTCCTGCTGCGCCCGGATGCATCGCGCAGCGTGAGCTGTCCGGAGCCGCCGGCGTTGTTCTGCAGCGTGTGCGTCCGATTGATCAAGCCGTTGCACTTTTCGGCCGGCTCGTCGTTCAGGAGGACGTTGCCGATGCAGCGCCAGAACGGAAAGGGTGTGTTCGAGGCGTTCGCGCCGCTCGTCGGGAACCCCGTATATCCGGCTGACGTGAGCGCGGCCTGCTCCGCAGCACTCGGCTGATAGATCGCCTGGTCGAGCGAGTCTTCGTTGAGATCGCCATTGAGCGTGTTCGTGCCGATGTCGCGGTAGTAGGCATTCCCGGAAAACACCGCGCGACTGCCGAAGCCGTGCCGCGCCGTGAGGTTCACGAACGTCGCACGGTTCTCCGTAATGTCCGGCTTCGTATAGACGCTCCCGTAGTCACGTTCCAGGAAGCCCGTTTCCTGGAGGCCATTGCCGATCAGCGAATTGTCCGCGTGCGCCAGCGTGAGCGAGACGTCGTGCGTCGACCGCTGCCACCCGAGCTTGCCGAAGAACTGGTGGACCTCGGAGGGCGAGTCCTCGCGCCACCCGTCTTCGGCGAAGAGGTTGCCGGCGACATACCAATGTAGGCCCGCGGCACTGCGTCCTCCGTATTCGAACTCGACGGCGCGGCGTTCGTCGCTGCCGTAGATCGCCTCGACCGTCGTGCCTTTCATCGTCTGGCCGCTCTTGGTTTGGATCGACAGGGCCCCGCCGAGCGTGTTCAGCCCGAACAACGGGTTGGACCCCGGCATCAGCGTCGTCGAGGCGATCGCGATCACGGGGAAGAGATCCCAGCTCATGACGTCGCCGAACGGTTGGTTGAGGCGCACGCCGTCCATGTAGACCGACAGGCCCTGCGGCGTCCCGAGGAGCGGCGAAGCGGTGTAGCCGCGATAGTTGATGTCGGGCTGGAACGGGTTGCCCTGCACCTCGTTCACGTGGACGCCGTTGAGGCGCCGGTTGAGAAAGTCCGAGAGATCCAGCGCGCCGCTTCCGGCAATTTCGTGTTCGGAGGCCGTCTGGACCGGCGTCGGGATCATCTCGAGCGGCAACTCGACGCCGGGCAACGGCGCGGTGCCGACTACGGTCACCGTGAAGATCGGTGTCGGCACGGTCTGCGCTGGAGCTGGATTCTGGGCGGCGGCCGGCGCCGCGGCGCCAGTCTGCGCCGACGCGACAAACGGTGACCACGACCATGCGACGACGAGCGCGGCGGGAATGCAACGAAATCGGGACGGACACACCATCTACCGGAGATATTCCCCGACCCGGCGTTCTGTTCACGCTTTTCGCCGTCGTGCCTGTGATCAGCGTCGAGGCGCAGCGCCGCAACGAGACGCGTGTAGAATCGCGTGACGCGATCCGACAGCCATGTCATCGTCCAAGCTTCACGACGCCATCGAACTGACGCTGCCGCTAGCGCTTCGCGACGTCCGGGCCAACGTCGAGGGCGCCGGGGAGTCCGCATCGTCGCTTGCGCTCCAGGCGGAAGTGCTGGTGTTGTTCGATCAATGTTCTGCGGGCCTGCGCCGCTACGTGCGGTCGTTCGGCCTGGGGGTCGAGGCCACCGAGGACGTCCTTCAGGACGTCTTTCTGTCGCTCTTTCGTCACCTTCAACTCGGGCGCCCGCGCAGCAACCTGAAGGGTTGGCTCTTTCGAGTCGCGCACAATCTTGCCTTGAAGCATCGCCGAAAGAGCTTCAAGAGACAGCAGACCGAAAGCGACTGGGACGCGGTGCTCGCCGATCGGGCGATTGATCCGACCGCGAATCCTGAGGAACGCCTCGCGGACGAGGAGCGCCGGCGCCGCTTCCAGTCGGTCCTGAGGGCCATTCCGGAGCGCGATCGACGATGTCTCTACCTGCGTGCGGAAGGTCTGTGTTATCGCGACATCTCACGTGCCCTGGGCATCTCGCTCGGGTCGGTGGCCAAGTCGCTCACGCGCGCCATCACGCGCCTCACCAATGCCGACAGGGGGTAAGCCGATGCGCGGCTCCGATCGTCACCTGACCGACCAGGAATTGCTGTTGTCGCTCGACCAGGAGTTGCCGGGCTGGCAGCGTACCTCCGTCGAGGTCCATCTCGATCGATGTGTCGAGTGCCGGACGAGACGGGAACAGGTCGACAAGGCGGCTCGCGGATGCGCGGCCCTCTACCAGAGCGATCTCGTGGTGCCAGCCGCGCTCCATGGTCGTGCTCGGGAACGGTTGCGCGCGCAGCTGAACGATCTCGGACGCGCGCGAGACAATCGGTCGGCCTGGCCGGTATCTGGCCGCTTGATGTCGATGCCGCGCTGGGCGATGACCGGCGCCGCGCTCGTGGCCACGGCGCTGCTGATTCAGGTAACGGCGCCCTCGCGCATCAGGGAGGCGTCGCACGCGGCGGCTCTTGAACGCGGTGCGCTGCCATCCGCGACGCTGACTCCAGGCGTCACTTGGAACATCAGTGTGGGCGAGCTCTGCGCGGCCGGCACGCGCGAGCAGCGCGAGATCCCGGTTGCGGTTCGCCAGCAGGTCCTGCGCAGCTACACGATGGAAGCCGTGCCGCCGGATCAGTACGAGCTGGACTACCTGATTACTCCCGAGCTCGGGGGTGCGCCCGACCCGCGGAATCTCTGGCCGCAGCCCTATGCGTCGCAAATGTGGAACGCCCACGTCAAGGATCAGCTGGAGCAGTTGCTTCCTCGGCTCGTGTGCGATGGCCGCGTGCGGCTCGAGACCGCTCAGCGTGACATCGCGCGTGACTGGGTCGCCGCCTACCGGAAGTATTTCAAGACCGACGCGCCGCTTCAGGTACACGCGCATCTGTTGAGGGACGACGACGGCCAGTCGCCCGATGGGCGGGACCTGAGGTATCCGGTGTGGCGATCGGCCAGTGCTCCGTCGCTCGAGCTGGTGGCGTTCTCGCCAGGTCGGTGATCGTTCACAATCAGCTGGTCTGGAGGCCGTACCAGCCCCAGTAGCCGATCGGGTCCGTCTCGCTGTCTTTGGCTGCTCATTCCAGGCGTGAAGTTTGCAACAGGGGCGCGCATGCCGAAGCTTCACGGGTGGGGGCCCGGCACAGCCGGGGCGGCCGACTTCGAGGCCCTTATGAGGCGCAGGCGCTTCAGGCGCTGCGTTCTTCGGGCGCAGCACGCGATCGAGGCCGGTGCCGACGAGGACGCGTGTGCAGCGCTTGACGAAGCGCGTCAGTTATCTCCCGACGCCCCTGAAGTGGCTGTGCTCGAAGCCAGACTGACCGAGCCGCGCAACGCCGTGGCGATGTCGCCGGTTTCGGGGGGACCTGACGAGCTTCCGCTCGTACTGGATGGGGGAGGCAATCCAAGTGATCTGGATGAGCCGGAGGATGGTGCGTACACTGTGGATCCGGGCGAGCTCGTCCGTTCCGATCTCGCGCTCGTCGCACAGGGTCGTCGAGGTGCGAAACCGCTCGTAGCGGCTGGGCTGGCCGTCGTTCTTTTGACGCTGATGGTAGCCGGCGGTGGACGAAGGATTGTCGAGGTCTACGAGATCCTCAATCC
Source organism: uncultured Acidobacteriota bacterium (assembly GCA_963776315.1). Classification (GTDB taxonomy): domain Bacteria; phylum Acidobacteriota; class Vicinamibacteria; order Vicinamibacterales; family 2-12-FULL-66-21; genus DATBJJ01. Next base: position 46,382 of record CAVZMJ010000005.1, on the reverse strand, counting down.
CCGGTCGCTCGGAAAGGACAGTGGTCAAACGCTCACGCGCCTGGCGGACATCAAGGTGAGCGTCGGACGAGCGCAAGCGTTCGACCTGCCAGGAGTGGCGGAGGGCGAGAAGGCGTCGCCTCGACAAGGCAAGCCAGGGGTCCGGCAGGCGACATCAGCTCCCACTCGACGAACATCGACTGCCGTCAATCGCCCTGAAGCCGACGCGGGCCGCAGTGAGCCGAGAGGCAGGCCGTCCCGCTTGCCATCCGGCAAGGGCGCTCTTCAGGCGGTTGCGCCGCGTTCCATTCCGCGGCCGGCATCGCAGGCGGATCCGCGGAAGATGCCCGCAATGGTGAGTACAGAGAGTCGTATCGTCGTTCCGGAATCAATGGTGTCTGCGGCGCCAGCGTTGGTTCCCGTCGCGACGACTGGCGTCAATGCGACACTCGCGCTCGATTCTATTCCTCTCCCGCCGGCTGCGTCGCGAACGAGCGAGGAGGGACGCCGCGACGAAGACGCACAAATACGCGCCGTCCTCAGACGATATGAGTCCGCCTACAACCGTCTCGACGCCAGCGCGGCCAGTTCCGTGTGGCCAGGCGTAAACCGCGCGGCACTAGATCGCGCATTCGGCGGTCTCCTCTCGCAGTGGATCTCGCTTGGCTCGTGCGACATCATGAAGATTGATGATAGACGACTGGCGACCTGTGCTGGGAACGCGGTCTGGGAGCCGAGGGTCGGCGGGGGTAAACAGAACGCCCAGCGATACTGGGCGTTCGACCTTCGCAAGATTCCGGATGGATGGCGGATCGAGCACGTACGCGTCAGGTAGCCACTGTGCAGCCGGGAGCGCATCAACGATTGCGCGACACGCGAGCGAGCGCTTCGCTGGCGAGGCGTTGCAGCAGCCGACCGGCGGCCGCCGCGAGGTCGCCGGGCAGCGTTGCCGAGACGGGCTCCGCCGCGCGGACGACGTCCGTGCGAACCGAATGATCGGGCGATGTCACCTGCACCTCGACCGCACCGATGAGCTGATTCCCGGCGCCCGCGGACTCGAGGTGCCACGCCAGCAGCGTCACGCCAACCGTCGAGGCGTCCGCCGAGTCCACGAGACGCACGCCGGCATTCGCCGCCAGTTCGACCCGCAGCGCCGTGTCCAGGTACCGGTCGGGGGCGGAGGACCACTGCCACACCGGATCCTGGGTGAGCTCGCCCCCCGCCTCCCGGTGCAGCACGCGCCGGCCGAGATGTCCTCGCGCCTGCGTCTCCACCAGCCGCACCGCGATGGCGTCACCGGTGCGCCCGGGTCGTGCCGCCGGTTCCACCAGCTCTGGCTCGATCATCCGGCCGGGGACCACATCAGGCCGCTTGAGCGTGAGCTGGCAGCCGGCGATTGACAGGATGGCGAGCGTAGCGAGCCCACCGTGAAGCACTCTCCTCATCGTTTCTTCCCCGTGGCAGGTGGTCGCGGTCCGTACATCACCGATTCGGGCTGTTCCTGGATCTGCCGCGCGAGATCGCGCAGCTCGTCGAGCGACTGGCGGATCGCCGGCAGCGATCGGCGGAGATCGTCGGCGGCGAGGCTGGCGCGCTCCATCGCCTCGCGCGACGACCGCGTGGCCGCGGGAAGGTCCGCCTCCCGCATCGCCGTCCGCGCCTCTTCGACGAACGTCACGACCGGTCCTTCGGTGCCGACCAGTCCCTGGAGCTCGTTCGTAATCCGTTCCATCTGTGCGGTCGTCGTCGAGAAGAACTTGCGCGAGTCGGTGCTCAACGCCTGGAGATCGCTCTCGCGGAAGATTCGCTCGATGTTGGTGAAGAACCGATCGCTCCGATCGAGGCTGCCGGGAACACGCGCGACGATGTCGCGCAGCGTCTGCAGTGTCGCTTGCGCTGTGTCCAGGACCTCCGGGAGACGATCCTGCACCTGGCCGATCACCGACGGCACCGACGCCACGTACGGCCGATCGGGCGTGAAGCCAAGCGCGAGCGGTGGCGGCGGATTCTTTGGCACGTCGAGCAGCAGGTAGGCCTCGCCGGTGATGGGGTTCCCCACTACCTGCGCCCGCAGGTTCGGAAGCATGCCGCCGAGATCGGTGAACTGGCGGATCCGTTTGACGTTCACGCCGATCGTGTTGAGGCGATCCAGAAACAAGTCGAAATCCACTTCGACAACAGCAATGTCGCCTCGCGGGTCGACCCGCACTTCGGTCACCTGGCCCACCGCCACGCCCCGGTACCGGACCGGGCTCGACACATCCAGGCCGCTGACGTTGTCGGTGGTGTAGGTCACCATCCCGATCACCGCCTGCCTCCTCACGCGCTGGACGAAGAAGACGGCCGTGGCGAGAGCGGTCAAGACGACGACCACGACGAACAGGCCAAGCCGCGCGTAGCTTTTCTCGACAGCCATCGGTTACGCTCCGTGATTTGCGGGCACATCAGGTGAGGTTCGGGTGAAGAAGCTGTGCACGAACGGCACCGTCGACTCGTCGCGCAGCCGACGCGGATCCCCGCGCGCGACGATACCTTTCGCCGACTTATCCAACACGATGCAGCTGTTGGCGACGAGAAAGATGCTCGGCAGCTCGTGGGTGACGATCACGATCGTGATGCCGAGGTCGCGGCTGAGGGTGATGATCAGCTGATCGAGCTCGACGGCCGTGATCGGATCGAGTCCGGCGGACGGTTCGTCGAAGAAGAGGAGATCGGGCTCGAGCATGAGCGCGCGGGCAATGCCCGCGCGCTTCCTCATGCCGCCGGAGAGCTCGCCAGGCAGGTGATCCTCGAAGCCACCGAGACCGACGATGTCGAGCTTCGCCCGGCACAACGCGCGCTTGGTCTCACCGCGAATCGACGTCCACATCTTCATCGGCAGCGCCAGGTTCTCCGCGAGTGTCAGCGAGCTGAAGAGCGCGCCGGATTGGAAGAGGACGCCGAACGGCGGCGTCCCTTCGTAGAGGTGCGGTTCGCCGACGCCATCGATGTCGATCCGTCCAGACTGCGGACGGCCAAGCCCGATGAGGTGGCGGAGCAGGCTGCTTTTGCCGCACCCCGAGCCCCCGAGGATCGCGAACGTCGATCCGCGGGCGATGTCGAAGCTGACATGCTCCATCAGGACTCGCGATCCCCAGCCGATGCGGAGGTCGTCGACGATGATGTGCGGCCTGGTGTGCGGCGCGGTCATATGCCCAGGAACACGTAGAAGAGCGTGAAGAGCGAGCTGATCACGATCATGCCGAAGATGGCCAGGACGACCGCGCTCGTCGTCCGCGCGCCGACCGCGGCGGCGCCTCCCTGCGCGGCCAGCCCCTGACCGCAGGCGATGAGGCCGATCGCGAGGCCGAGGAACGGGCTCTTGACGAGTCCCGCCAGCAAGTGGCCGACGGTGATTGCGTCGGCCGTCGCCAGCACGTACGCCCGCGGCGTCATGTGCGTAATCACCGTCGTGGCCGCCAGGCCGCCGACGAGTGCCAGGCCGTCACCGATCCAGGTGAGGAGGGGAAGGACGATGGCGAGCGCGAGGCAGCGCGGCACGACCAGCCAGCGCACGGGATCGAAGCCCATGGCACGCAGGGCATCGATTTCCTCCGACACCTGCATCGTGGCGAGCTCCGAGGCCAGCCCAGCGCCGGATCGACCGGCGACGACGATCGCGGTCACCAGCGGACCGAGCTCGCGGAAGTGCGCGACCACCACGAGCTCGGGGACGAAGGCCACGGCGCCGAAGCGCCCGAGCTGCGAGACGCCGAGGAAGCCGATGATGACGCCGATGAGCAGGTTGGCCGCGCTCGTGACGAACAGCGCATCGGCGCCAATCTCCTGGAGCAGCCTCGGGAGCGAGCCCCAGTCGACCGATCGGGGCGCGGCGATGGCCTTCGGGAAGGCGACGGCCGATCGGCCGAGGAAGTCGAACGCGGCGACGATCGAACCGGGGACCGCAGCCGCCGCCGCGCCGACGCGCCCGAGCGCCGAGGGGCTCGGCACGGCCAGCGTATCCCGCGCCGCGTGCCCCCGATAGAGCGCAAGCAACCGCGCCGCTTCCGGATTGCCGCCCTCGACGACGCGCGTCCGGCCGCCGTCGGGGTCGAGCCGGTCGAGGAGTTTCGCCAGAAGGGCGGCCCCCGAGCCGTCGATGCGATCGAGCCCCGAGAGGTCGACGTCGATCGCGTGACACCCCTCGAGCCGCGGCTGCACATCGGCCACCGCCGCGGCGACGGTGCTGGCGTGCGCCAGGTCAAAGGCGCCGGCCGGCACGAGCCGTGCCCGATTTCCGGTTCGATCCGCCCGGAGGGTGACCGTCATCGTTCGCATCTTCTCGGGTTTGGCGGCCCGCGTCAATTCCTTGCGGTGCGGTCCTTGCGGTGCGGTCGAATCCTGTCGGTCAGGAGCTTTCCAAACGATCGGCAGCCCGCGGTCGCACCGGCCGGTGCGACCGGCCTGGCGCACGCGATCGAAGAGCGGATCCTTGAGCAGCGACGTGACGACCTCGACGGCCGCGTACACCTCTTCGTCTGCGTAAGGTTCCCCGCCACTGTCTCTGCGATGCATTCCGCCTGCGGAACTCTTCCTAGTGTCGCGCGGGATATTCCGCCAACCCGGCGGGGCTTCAACGGCCACAACCCATGAAAGTGCGCTGTTGGAAGTGGCATCACTATTGCCGTACAAATCCGATGGCATCGCAAGTTCTGAGAGAGGCCGGTCGTTTGCGGGCGGCGTGCGCGTGAGACAGACAGAGTCGCCAAGCACCGACCGAGTTCATACCGGAAGGAGCCAGTAATGTATAAGTTCCTGCAGAAGAAGGAAGAGACGAATCCGTTCACTTTCATGCGACGTGTCAGTGAGGAACTCGATCGCGCGTTCGGGCTGAGATCCGACATCCCTGGGCAGCCGGAGTTCTATGCCAAGACTTGGTCGCCCGAGATCGAGGTCTTCGAGCGTGACAACAAGTTCTTCGTCTACGTTGACCTGCCCGGTCTCAACAAGGAGGACGTGAAGATCGCAGTCACCCACGACGAGCTGACAATCGAGGGCGAACGAACGTTCGAGAAGGAGGAGAAGGAAAAGGGTTTCTATCGCACAGAGCGTACCTACGGCAGGTTCTTCCGCCGCATTGAGATTCCGGAGCACGTCAAGGCCGAGGCCGCGGTGGCGACGTTCAAGAACGGCGTGCTTGAAATCGAGATGCCGGCTATTCCGATCCCCGAGGTGAAGAAACGCACCGTCGAAATCAAGGGCTGACTGAACGAGTCGCCCAAGCACCGGACTCTTAAGTCCGAAAACACACGACGGTGACGTTCTTGAGGGGCAGCTGCGCAGACGGCTGCTCCTCTTTTTTGCTTCGAGAGGCCCATCGTGACCACAACGTCCGCCCGCTTGCTGCTGGCGAGTGCGGAAATCACACGACGCCGAGCGCACCGTGACGCGGATTCGTCCGCCTCCGACCATTCTCGACCTGGCCCTACCAGCAAGGCGACTTTCCATGTAGCCTCGTGTGCATGATCGATGTGCGACCAGTGACTCTCGAAAGAGGCGGCATCCGGCTGGAGCCGCTGACCGACGGCCACCACGACGCGCTTGAAGCTGCGGCGGCCGACGGCCGCCTGTGGGAGTTGTGGTTCACCGCCGTGCCTGCCCCCGGCGGCATGCGCGCCTACCTGAGTACGGCGCTCCAGGGCCAACGCGACGGCCACATGCTTCCGTGGATCGTACGAGACGTCACGAGCGACGCCGTCATCGGCTCGACGCGCTATCACGATATTGTCCCCGCGATCGATCGCGTGGAGATTGGTTACACGTGGTACTCGCAGAGCCGCCAGCGGACGCACGTCAACACAACCTGCAAGTTGCTCCTGCTCTCGCATGCCTTCGATACGCTCGGATGCAAGGTTGTCGGCCTGCGCACCGACAACTTCAACTTTCGCTCGCAGCGCGCCATCGAAGGGCTCGGCGCGAAAAAGGATGGCGTCATCCGCCACCACGCTGCACGTCGCGACGGCAGCGTGCGAGACTCGGTTGTGTACAGCATTCTTGCTGCCGAGTGGCCGGACGTGCGGCGGCACCTCGAGCTGCGGCTCGCCAGACACACGGGAGACAACGCCGCGGGTTCTGCTGGCACATGATCTCGTTCTTCCCCCCGGCTGCGGACAACGGGCGGCTCGAAAGGGACGCGACGCAGTGCCCCCCCGCTCTGCCGCGAGGGCGAATTGATTTACACTGCGCTCTTATGACGTCGGTGCGCCTTCCGCCCGCGCGCGTCGCGCTGTTCGTGATGGTGTGCGCGATCGCGGTGGTCTCCGCCGCGCACGCGCAGCGGGGATATGGACAGCGCTCATTCCGCGAGGGGAGCTTCCCACCGCAATTCCCGCCCGAAGACTTTGCCGATAGCGGCTTTACGATCTGCAAGCTGATGTACACCCAGGTGCGGCGCGAGCAATGGGGCATCGGCTGGCTCACCGATTATCCCTATGCGGCCGTCAACCTGATGATCCGCGCGTCGGAGCTGACGAAGATTCACGTCAGCTGGGACGCCAGCCACAATCCGTACCCCTGGGTGGTCAGGCTGACCGACCCGGCCCTGTTCCAGTGTCCGATGGTCGTGGCGTCAGACGTTGGCACGATGGGCATCAGCGACGCGGAGGCTGCGCGGCTGCGCGAGTACCTGCTCAAGGGGGGATTCCTCTGGGTCGATGATTTCTGGGGCACCGACGCGTGGGAACAGTGGGTCAGTCAAATGAGCAAGGTCTTCGACCTCAATAAGTACCCGATCGTCGATTTGCCTCCGACGCATCCAATCTTCCGCACCTTTGCTCCTGTGTCACACGTGCCGCAGGTCACGAACATCCAGTTCTGGCGCGCATCCGGCGGCACCGAGACATCGGAGCGCGGCGCTGACAGCATCGACGTCCACACGCGCGCGATCAGCGACGCGCACGGCCGGATCATGGTCCTGATGACGCACAATACCGATCTCGGCGATTCGTGGGAACGCGAAGGAGAAGATTCCGGATACTTCTATCAGTTCTCCCCACCCGGCTACGCCGTCGGTCTCAACGTTCTCGTGTACGTGTTGTCTCACTGAACAGCACACCGACATCTGAGGAGGGAGCGTGACAAGACGATTCTGCATCTGCGTGTTCTTGCTGATCCTCGGCGTGGCGTCATCCGGAGCCGCGCAGCGCGGCGCCAACGGCTCGTCGTCCGGTGACCTCACGGGTGTCTGGACCGGCACCTGGGAAGGCGGGGATGCGGGCTCGGGCGGCTTCGAGCTGACGCTCGAGAAGGGCAAGGACGGCGCGCTCGGCGGACGCGTGTCGGTTACCGGCGAGCCGACCTACAAGGCCACGCTCAAAACGCTCTCTGTCGAGGGGAAGGCGCTCAGTGCAACCTACGACTTTCCGCCCGACGAGTCCATGGAAGTCGTCCTCGCGGCGACGATCGATGCCGGGACCGCGAAGGGAACGTGGTCGGCGCGTCAGAAGGGCGGCGACGTGCTCGCCAGCGGCACCTGGACCGTCGCGAGGAAGTAGTCGGTCCATCCCGAGCCCGCGCGGAGGATGATCAGGCCAAGAGCGCCGAGGTGCCGTACTCGGAGGTGAAGCGAAAAGCCGAGCGGCTCTGGCCGCTCTGGGCGTAAGGCAGCCAGGCTGTCCTCTCCTCTTGACATCCTAAAGGTGGCTCGGGCTACGATGTCTCATCTTGGCGTCCTAAAGGGAGTACCCCGGACCAGAGGCTGACGTGGACAAGCTCGACATCCCCCAGGGCACGCTCGACCTGATGATTCTGACCATCCTCGTCCGCGAGCCGATGCACGGCTACGGGATCGCGCAGCGCCTCGCCGCCCTCAGCCACGACAATTTCCAGGTCAATCCAGGCTCGCTCTTCCCGTCGTTGTACCGCCTCGAGCAGGACGGGCAGCTGAAGGCCGAATGGCGGCCGAGCGAGAACAATCGCAACGCCAAGTTCTACAGGCTGACGGCGTCCGGACGCCGTCAGCTCGAGCAACATCGACGGCGATGGGACCGGATCGCGTTCGCCATCACCAGCGTCCTGGAGGGAGCATGAGGCTGTTGCGCCGGGTAGCGTCCGTGGTCGGCTGGATCCTCCATCGCCAGCGGGCCGAACAGCGACTGGTCGAGGAACTGCAGGCCTTCGTCGAGATCTCTGCTGCCGAGAAGGTGCGCGCCGGTGTCCGTCCCGAAGAGGCGCGGCGCCTGGCGAGGCTCGAGCTCGGCGGCATCGAACAGGTGAGGGAACAGGTCCGCACCTATCGTCACGGCGGCTGGCTCGACGAGATTGGCCGGGACCTGCGCTATGCCTTCCGCATGTTCGTCAGGAATCCTGGCTTCACCTTGATCGTCGTCGTGACCCTCGCACTCGGGATCGGCGCCAATACCGCGATCTTCAGTTTGATCGACGCGCTGATGCTGCGGTGGCTGCCGGTGCGGAATCCGCAGGAGCTGGTTCAGGTCGCGTTCCAGCCCCCGAGTCCGAAGGATGATCCAGGGACCGGTTTCTCCTATGCTATCGTCCGCGCGCTGGCCGGCGAGCGCGAGATCTTTGCCGGCGTGGCGGGCTTCAGCGGCTTCACCTTCGATGTCGGTTCCCAGGGCTCGGTCGCTCGAGCCCCAGGCGCGCTCGTCACTGGAGGCTACTACGACACGCTCGGTCTGCAGCCGGCCGCCGGTCGCCTCCTCGGCCGCCAAGACGATGAGCCCGGCGCGCCCCTGGTGGCGGTGATCAGCGAGGGGTACTGGGAGCGCCAGTATGCGCGCGGCGCTGGAGCGGTCGGACAGACGGTCCAGATCAACGGGCTCCCGGTCACCATCGTCGGCGTCAGCCCGCGCGGCTTCACCGGCGCAAACGTCGGGTCGATCGCCGACATCACGTTGGCGGTCGCCACTCTTCCGCAAATAGACGCCAGCGCAGCGCCGCTCCTTGGTCCGGGGAACTTCTGGCTGCGCATCCTCGCGAGACCGCAGCCGGGCCAGTCTGTTTCGCAAGCCGCCGCACGCCTAAATGCGGCCTGGCCGGGGATGTCTGACCAGGTCATTGCGGCGCACTGGCCGGCATCGCGCCGAAAAGCGATGGCCGACTCGGTCTTCCAGCTGCTCCCGGGCGGCACCGGCTGGTCGTATCTCAGGAGCATCTACCGGAAGCCGCTGCTGGTGCTGATGGCCGTCGTCGGACTGGTGCTGCTCATTGCCTGCGCAAATGTCGCGAGCCTGCTGCTGGCGCGCGCGTCGACGCGGCAGAAAGAGATGGCCGTGCGTCTGGCGCTCGGCGCCGGCCGCGGACGAATCGTGCGTCAACTCCTCATCGAGAGCACGCTGCTGTCGCTCGTCGGGGCGGTGTGCGGGATCGTGTTGGCCGGGGTTGCCGGGCGTCTTCTCGTCGGCCTGATTTCGAGCGATGCCGACCAGCTCATGTTCGACCTGACGCCGAACTGGCGCATCCTCGCGTTCACCAGCGGCCTCGCGATCGTGACCGGCATCGTCTTCGGTCTCGCACCTGCGATGCAGACGACGGCGGCCGGACCTTCCGCGACGCTCAAGGAAGACGCACGGACGAGCAGTTCGCGGTCGAAGCTGCTTCCCTCGCTCGTGATCGCACAAGTGGCGCTCTCGCTGATCCTGATTTCCGGCGCGGGCCTGTTCGTCCGCACGCTGCAGAATCTCCAGAGCCTCGATCCGGGCTTCAGTCCCGAGGGCGTGTTGCTCGTCGATTCGGAGGGCCGCCGGACACCTCTTCCTCGAGATGTCCTCGAGACCGTGAAGCAGCTGCCGGGAGTGCTCTCTGCGAGCCTGTCCACCCACACGCCGCTCAACGGATCGGTCTGGAGCGAGCCCGCGGTTCCCGCGGGACAGCCGATCCCCGAGAAGGACAACGCGTTCTTCGTCGGCGCCGGCCCTGGTTTTTTCCCGACGATGGGGATTGGGCTCGTGGCGGGACGAGAGTTCACGGATCGCGACTCGGCGAATAGTGTGCCGGTCGCGATCGTCAACGAGGAATTCGCGGCTCGACACTTTGCCAATCAGAGTCCCGTCGGCGAGCACCTTTCCGCGAACGTGAGGGGCCGACGGACAGACCTCGAGATCGTGGGGCTCGTCAAGAACACGAATGCCGCTGGCCTCCGGGTCTCGCCACCGCCGACCGTCTACGTCGCATATGCACAGCAGCAGGGCGACTTTCCGACGACGCTGGCTGTTCGGGCGACCGGTCCATCAGGGCAAGCGGCGTCGGCAATTCAGCGGGCGCTTCAATCGGCGATGCCGGGTGCGTTGATCGACGTACGGCTGCTGTCGAGGCAGGTCGAGGCGACCATGGTCCAGGAGCGCATGATGGCGACGCTCGCCACCGGATTCGGGCTGCTCGCGCTCACGCTGACCTGTGTCGGACTGTATGGCCTGCTGGCCTACAGCGTGGCTCAGCGCACGAGAGAGATCGGAATCCGCATGGCGCTCGGCGCCCAGGGAACGAAAGTCGTGGCGATGGTGCTCGGAAACGGGGCCCGGCTGGTTATCGCTGGAATCGCGCTGGGCCTTCCGGTGGCGTGGGCGGCCTCGCGATCAGTCGGGTCGATGCTGTATGGACTGACGCCGGGCGATCCCGCGACGATGGCCGGCGCAATCATCGCGCTGGCGGCGGCCGCCCAGCTGGCCGCTTATCTTCCCGCCCGCCGCGCGTCGCGCGTGGATCCGCTCATCGCTCTTCGGCACGAGTGAGTCCCCGATCCCTTCGTCATCAGGCCAGGCTCATCGGTCAAGCGGGAGGCGTGGTGCGGCCGCCGGCGCGGCACGACCGAAGTCTTCGCCCACCACCGCCGCGATCGTCGCAGCCAGCTGCGAAGTCGTGACGGTCACTGACGCCCGCACGCCAAGCGGGGGGATGCCAGGGCCGAGCGCTGCCATCCACGTCGACTCCGCTGCCGGCACCTTCCGGCCGTGATCGTTCCAGTCGCTCGTCGTCGCGCCACGGCCGTGATCCGTCGTGACGAGGAGCGTTGTCTGATTGGCGTACTCGGGGATCGATTGCAGGGTGTTCCAGACCCGCTCGATGAACCGATCGGCACGCGACGTCGCATCCAGGTACAAGTCGTACCGGCCTGCGTGCGCCCACTCGTCTCCTTCGCCGAGCATGATGTAGAGCACGCGCGGCCGGCTGGTGCGGAGCGATTCGAGTGCGGCGTAAACGATCGGCGCGTCGAACGGACCGTACTCCCAATACGCCGGCAGATCCGCCGCGAGCTCGTTGATCGCGCGCTCGCGTTCGGTTTTCGGCGACGGCACGGGGGTGAAGCCGCTGCCGACCGGGATGCGGCTGCGGCCGGTGTTCACGATGAAGGGCAGGACGTCCCAGGACCCGAACGCCGCCACACGATCCTGAAAGCCTGGCCGGCTATTGAGCCACTCGAGCACCGTGACATTGGGGTTGGGAACCTTGTCGTTGCTGTCGACGCGGGGGTCAGCGACGCCGGAGAACATCTCGCTGTAGCCCGGGTACGAAAACCACAGGCCGTTGGTCAGGTGGGCGCGGCTTGCTTTCGACGGATCGCCGAAGATCTGTCCCTTGGTGGCGACTGTGCCCCACATGAACGGCATCAGGACCGTGCGCCGATCCTCCGGCGTTGGCCGCCAGAAGCGCTTCTCGGATGCGCCGGGCTCGCCGCTCTTGTCCTGTTTGAAGTAGGCGCGATCCGCGCCCGTGAACATCTCCTGCCACCGCAGCCCGTCCAGGGTGATGACGACGACGTTTCGGGCAGGCGACTGGGCGACGCCCAATTGCAGTGGGAGAAGCGCGAACGTCAGGACAAGACAGAATCTCCAGAGCCGCATGAGCGCTAACGCTACATCACCAGCGCGTCGAACGCCAGATCGGTGATCCGGCGTCACATCGATGGTGGCGGCGAGAGCCTGTCAGCAGGCGGATCGGTCGCCGCTGTCCGCGAACCTCACCCGAACCCGCGCCTCTCCGAGAACAATCTCGTCACCGGACTCGAGGCGGACGCCGCGCGAGCCGCGAGGCACCGCGAGCGTTCGTCCATGCCGGACGACGCCGGTCCCATGCTCGCTGCCGTCGTCGAACACTCGAAAACACCTGGTGGCCGGCTCGAACGACATGTGCGCATGACGCCGTCGAGACGCTCTGGTTGACGTCGCCCGCTCGTTCGAGGAACGCCACGTGGTTGGTGCGAATGAGGCGATGTCGGCTGTCCCGCACGTCGGCGCACCTGCCGAGGTCGATGCGCATCGAGGCCGGGAGCGCATACGTGCGTCGCTCCGCTGCGCCGTGGAGCACCGTCACCTCGACGCGAGGCGGTGTCGAGTCGGCCTCGGGCGCGTGCCGCTCCGACCTCGGCACGCGGGCGAACTCGATATCGAACTCCGGACTGCGCCAGCCTTTCCGCGGCCGGCTGTCGTAACGGACCGCGACGTCGAGGTCGTCGACGGACAGTCCGCCGATCCCAGGCGCGCGACGATACGGTCGCGCAGCGAGGGACCGTCGGCAAACACCGCCTCAAAGCGTGCCCGCGAATCACGTGACGACGCGAGGATGGTCACCGTGATGGCGTTGAACGGAAAGACCCGCCGCCCACGGCCGCTCGATTGAACTTCCTCCTGCGCCGCCTCGACAATCGCGTGAACGATCTCGAGCGGCTCACGTGCCCCGGATCGCACGAGGCCGCCTACCGTGCGATCGAGCCTGGCCTCGAGGTCCCTGGCTTTTCTCAAGAAAATCCATGTCCTTCACTTTCTCCGCTGCGGGCGCTCCGATCAGGCCTGCCGCCGCCGCGGCGCTGACGATGTCACCAGCCGCGGGCGCCGCCGTGAGTCCTCCGTAACCCGCGTGCTCGATGACGATGGCGAATGCGATCCGCTTGTGTGATCCACCTGGGGCTCCCTTCGGCGCCCGGTCCGTACGGAGCAAACCCGACGAACCAGCCGTGGGACGCGCCGCCGGACACTTCGGCCGTGCCGGTCTTCCCGGCGATCGGCCAGGGATGATGTCGCAGGCTGCGGCCCGTACCGTCCGTCACCACCTCCCGCATGAAGCCCCCGAGCTGGCGCGCGGCCGCCGGATCGACGACGGACTCGCCCCGAGATTCCCCACGTGAATCCTGATCGCGTGAAGTCTGGTCGCGTGCCTCCTGATACAATGCCCGGTGGGTGCAGAAAGCCATCAGCAGCTATCGTCGCCGCGACTGTCGCCATCCGCAGCGGCGACGCCACCACTTGTGCCTGGCCGTATCCGACCTGCGGCAGCGTCTGGCGCACTGCGGAGGCGGAATTGCCACTCGCCGACAGCGATATCTTCAGCTGGTCCGCCACCCCGATGATGGGCTGCGGCCCGAGGCTTGCCGCGAGCTGCGCGAAATAGGCATTGCACGAGTGGACGAGCCCCTCGTGCATGTCGATCGTTCCGTGCGGGTGCGTGTCCAGGACATCGTCGCGCACCGGTCGCGCCCAGCCGCTGATCCTGGCGCCAATGCGGCCGTCGGGCAGTCGCGCGCAGGTGTAGCGTCCACCACTGGCGCCCTCGCGCAACGCCGCAAGCGCCACCACGAGCTTGAATGTCGACCCCGGAGGATAGGCGCCATACCGCGCCCGATCCAGCCAGACGTCTGCTTCATCCTCCGTGGCGGATGAGGCGTCCGCCTCACCCTTGGTCGCGGATGCCCGAGCGTCGAGAGAAACCGGCCAGGGATAGCTGGCGCTCGCGAGAACGGCGCCGGTGTCCGGATCGAGCACGACGGCCGCGGCCTTGCCCTGTGCCTTCTTCGCCTGCGTGGCCACGATCGCCGCGAGCCGGAGCTGCAGGCCCGCGTCGACCGTCAGGTGCACGTCACGCGGCCGATCCCTGAACGCCGCGACCGCCGGGTGCTCGGGCTGGCGGCGATGACGCAGCACGGGTATCAGCTCGCGATAATCACGATGGATCGTGTACATCGGCCGTCCGGTGCGGTCGAGCGTCTGGACAGTGGATGCGTGGTCGTCGAAGCCGCGCAGCCGGGCGTCGGCGTCACGCTCGACGAAGGACGTGTTCGTGGCGCTCCAGTTCCGGCCCGTTCGCACGTCACCAAGCAGGTGAAAGGCCTTGCCGGCGAGCGGGTAGCACCGCTCGGCCGGGTTGGGACACGCGATGGCGATCGATACACCGAGCGCTTCGTAGCTCTTCCGCGCGCCGGCGAGCTCGCGCGCGTCATCAGTGGCCAGCGGCAGGCCTCGCCGGTCGTAAATGGTTCCGCGGGGCAGCCGCCGGATGAGGTCCAGTATTCTCGGGTTGTACTCGAAGCGCCGGCCACCATCCGCCTGCACGCCAAGGTGCGGTTTGACGATGTAGTCGTCGGCGGCGACAACCTGGACGCGAACGACGACACCGACGAGCACGAGCGCGCAGAACCCGAGCGTGGCGCCCAGATACTTCATCGGCACGCGAAACGGCTCGAAATCATTCGCGGGACGACGGTCGGCGTGGATCGCGGCAAGCAGGCCCAGCGCCGCGAAGTTCGCGAGCATCGCCGAGCCGCCATAGCTCAGAAACGGCGTGACGACGCCCGTCAGCGGCGTGAGCCCGATGACGCCCGAGGCCATGATCAGCACGGGGAAGATCAGGAAGAGGGTCAAGGCCGTGGCCAGGAAGAATCCGTAGTCGCTTGCGGCAAGCCGGCCGATGCGGAAGCCACGCCATGCGGCGACGGCGAAGAGGCCGGCCACCCCGACAAGCCCGATCGCACCGAGCTCTTCGCCAACGGCCGCGAGTATCAGGTCGGTGTGGCCAGCCGGGAGATAGCGCGAGTCGCCAAGCCCAAGGCCGGTGCCGAAGACGCCGCCCGTGGACAGGGCCCAGATGGCGTGCGTGACCTGATTGCCTCCGGCGACCGCGTTGTCCCACGGCGACTGCCACATCCGCACGCGGTCGGCGAGCGTGGCGGAGATCTGAAGACGGTAGCCCAGATAGAAGCCGGATGCGAGGAGGCCCAATCCAGTGACGGCCATGCCCACTCGCCCGCGCGCGACGGCGTAGACGGCGAGAAAGACGCAGCAGAGAAAGAGCGCGGGGCCAAGATCCTTCTGAAAGAAGAAGAACATCAAGGCGGCGGCGACGCCGACGAGGACCGGAAGGACGTACTCGACTCGCGGCAGGTTGATCCACCGCGGCACTCGCACCTCGCGGATGACGTCGCTGCGAACACCCCTCAGCAGCTCCCATCGCCGCGCGAAATATCCGGCGAGGAAGAGGGCGAGGAGCAGACGGATCCCTTCGATAGGCTGGAGCGGGCCGAGATTGACTTTGGCCGAACTGCTGCCGGGTCCACTTCCGAAAAGGATCAGGAGAACGGAAAGCGACAGCGCAGCGATCAAGGGCAGGTAGCTCAGCGAGACGAATCCCATCGCCGCCACGTCCACGAGCGACAGCGCCGCCATCAGCGCCAGCCCGAACGCAACGGTTTCCGCATACCGGACGAACAGCAGGTTGTCGCGCAGGGGGTCGGGGCGGCTCAGAAGAACGGCAAAGCCAATGGCGGTCAGGAGATGAACAGTGGTCAGCAGCAGAAGGTCGGTCCGCACGCGCCGACGCCGCCAGAGAAGGGCAACGGCATGAAAGCCGATGACATACAGCGCGCCGAACGACCATACCTTGCGCCGGAACTCGTCGTGTGTCCGCACGGTCAGGAACGGCTTCACTTTCGAGATGTCCGACGGTGTGAGGAGAGGGAGAGAGAGAGGGATGGAGAGGGGGAGAGCACCCTGACGGGTTCGCACGTGCTCGGCGAAGGCCTGGAGGCCCTTCGCGTCCCGGACGGCGCGCGTGCTCACCGTCGCCCGTGAAATGGCGCCGACGTTCGGCAACGCGCGACGTTCGCTTCCATCGCCGCTGACGAACCGGAAAAGCTGGACGGCCGCGAAACGGCGGTCGTTCGGGTTCTCGAACGCGGCGGCGAGCGCGGGCTCCAGTTCGTGTGCGCCGCGCACGGTATTCAGGTTCACGACGCGCCCGCCGGCTTCGGATTCGTCGAACGCGCGGAGCCGGCCTGTGCACGCCAGTACGATCGCAAGTGCTGCGACTGCGGAGGTGACCGCGAGCAGCGGCGCCGGCCATCCGTGCCTGGTCTCCCGCCACAGGCGGTGTGCGTCGCGGTCCGCGGCCGTCGTGTAAGTGACGCTCATGCCGGGTGTTCGTCAGCCGTGGATTCCGAGAGCTTCTCGATGCGGTCCTGCACTTCTCTGAGGCGGCGCTGTGCCTCGCGCAGCCTCTGCGCGACATTGCCGAAGGACGCCGCCTTCGAGAACTGCTCGATGGCTTTCGAGTACGCGTCCACGGCGCGAGTCAGGGGTTCGAGCTCCTCGCTCTCGGCGAGCTTCGCGGCGCGCGTCAGATAGCCCTCGCCGAGCAGGGCCCAGTCGCGATTGCCCGCTGTATAGCCGTAGCCTTGCGCCTGTGCCAGTGCGTCTGCTCCCCGCTCGATCTCTTCCATGGCGATGAAGGCGCGCATCAGGCCGAGAAACGGATCGGGCCAGTTCTGCCGCAGTTCGGCCGCTCTGCGAAAGGCCGCCACGGCGAGCGTCAGCTCCTGCTGTGCCGCCGCGACCTGTTTGGTCTTGAGGCGTGCCTCGCCGTCGATCCGTCGCAGGTGCCCTTCGCAATAGCGCAACGCCGCCTGGAGCTGCGAGTCGAGCGGGTCGGCGCCGGCGGCGAAACCGAGCGCATCCCGGGTCTGACGCCACTCCTTTTCGAAGACCGTGGCGCCGGCCGTCCGGTAGCGAGCGAACGTCCGCTCGGAGAGCACCGAGACTCGGCCAACCAGCGCTCGCTCGAGCGGACGTACGCCCAGGTTCATGCTCCAGGCATTGAGGGCGTGCTCCTGATTCCACATCTGAATCACGCCTCCGACCTCGTCCGGCACGTTCTCGGCCAGTGCACCGGCGATGATGTAGACGCGAATCTCGTTCAGTACCATGACGATCGCGATGACGGTCAGCGCCTGCCGCACGAGCCACCGCAATCGGCGCTGTCGCGTCGCGGGAACGGGCTGAGTCGCGGCCGCGGGCGTGATGCTCTGAGCGGCCACTGCCTCTGCCGCCGCGGCGGTCGAGGCGCGCGGATCGCGCACGGTCCGCCGCGTGACCTCGTCATCGGGAGGGCTTGCGATGGCTGTCCGGTGCGTCCGCCGTGTGGCGGGTTCGTCGTGCCGGCGATCGGGCCAGCCCTCGCGCTCGGCCTGAGTCGCCGCTCCCGACGCGAACCGCTGCAAATCGTCGCGAATGGCGGTTGCGCTGTCGTAGCGGTCGGTCGAGGCCGGCGCCAGCAGCTTCGCGACGATCGCCTGGAGTCCCGCGGGGCAGGTGCCGTCAAGCGACGCCGGCGGGAGGCGGGCACGAATACGCTGCTCCAGCCGTCGGGTGTCCGCCGCGCGGAAGGGCTGGACGCCGCTGACCATTTCATAGAGCAGCACGCCGACGGCCCAGAGCTCGGCCTGGACGTCGATCTCTCCCGATTCGAGCCGCTCGGGCGAGAGGTAGGCGATGCTGCCGAAGTCGTTGCGCGTGACCTTGCGGCTGAGCGACAGCGCCTTGGCGATGCCGAAGTCGAACACCTTGATCTCGTCGCCGTCGAGCACGCGGATGTTCCTCGGCTTGAGGTCGCCGTGCAGCAGGAGATTGAAGGTGCGGCCGTCGAGCGTGCGCTCGAAGGCCGCCGCGGCCTGCAGGAACTCGCACAGCTGCGTCGCCACATGCACGGCGCGTGCAGCCGGCATCGGTCCCTCGCCGATCACCTCGGAGAGGTTCCGTCCGTCCAGGTTCTCCATCGCGATGTAGAAGTACTGACCGTGCGTGCCGTGCTCGTAGACGGCCGGCACGTAGCGGCTCTCGCGGCAGAATTCTTCCTGCAGCTTCGCGCCCCAGCGCTCGGCTTCGAGCACGTCCTGGCCGTCCCGATCGGCTTCGATCGTCACCAGCTTGAGGGCGACGCGCTGGTTCGTCTCGGTGTCGGTGGCCAGGAACACGACGGCCATGCCCCCGCGTCCGATCTGCTCGTGGATCTCGTAGCGGCCGACACGGTGAAAGACGGTCGTCATCATCGATCAACGCGGGGGCCAACGCGGGGATCAACGCGGGGACCGGCGGGATCGCGCGGCGACGGCCGTGGCGCGCCCGGAGCTCGCGTCTCGACGAACCAGCTGCCTCGAGCGAACGCGGCGCGTGCGTCGCTCGAGCCGGTGAAGACGTTCGCGCCGCCGCCAACGAATACGTTGGCGTTGAACTCCGCGGCGCCCTGCTCCTCGACGATCACCGTCTTCTGCGCCCCGGCGGCGGTACCGTTTCGCGCGAACACGCTGTGGGAGATCGCCGCGATCGCGCCGGACCTGACGGCCAGCGCCGATCCCGGGTTGTCGCGGATGTCGCCAGCGACGACCCGCACGCGCGATCCTCTGCCGATGTCGAGGGCGACCGCGGCGGCGCCGCTGATCTCGACTTCGGACATCGATAGCTCGGAGTCCGTCGTCAGCACGCCCGTGCCCAGCGGAGTGGCCGCGTCGCCGACGATGCGGAAGCCTTCGAGCGCGGCGCCGGTGATCCCCGTGGCGAGAACCGCCGCCGCGCGTTCGGACGCTGTTCCTGGAAGTCGAAGCGTGGCGCCAGATGGAACGCTGCTCAGCAGCCGGACGTGGCTCTTGAGCGTGAGCGTCTCGCGATACTCGCCGGGTTCCACCACGATGGTCGTTCCGGGCTGCGCCTCCAGCAGCGCCTGCGCGATCGACTGCGTCGCCTGCACCACGATTCTGGCCGGTTCGGCGCCCACGCCCGTCACCTCTGCTGGGGGAGTCAGAGGCGCGACGATATCGGACCGCACGAACGTCAGCAGGATCACGACCGCGATGAGCGCAACGTTGCCGATGCGGACCAGCCGCCGGCGCGTCGTGCCGCGCGCGTCCGCCGTGCCGAGCCGCCGCGTGATCTCCTCTCCTGACGCGGGCTCTTCCACGCGCGCCGGCGGAAACCGCTCTCCTTCGACATAGACGACGGTGATGTTGTCTTTGCCGCCCGCATCGTTGGCGGCGGCGATGAGCGCCTTGACGACCTCGAGCGGCCGTCCCGCCGAGCGCCGGACGATCTGGTTGATCGACGCGGAGTCGACCAGATCCGTCAGGCCGTCGCTGCACAACAGCAAGGCGGCATCGGGCTCGAACGAGATCTCCTGGACGTCGATGAAATCGAGGTCCGCGGGCTCGTGCGGCTCGGAGCCGACGTCGCGGTACACCTCGTTGCGCCGCGGGTGCTGCATGGCGTCGAGCTCGGACAGCTCGCGCGCATCTTCGCGCTCGCCGACCGGCGAGTGATCGCGCGTCACCTTCTCGATGAGGCCGCGCCGGAGCTTGTAGAGCCTCGTGTCTCCCACGTGGCCGACAATCGCGCTGCCGTCGCCCATCACGACGGCCGTCAGCACGCAGGCCATGCCGGTCCATTCGGGCCGCAGGCCCGCGAGCCGGTGAATCTCGTTGTTCGCGATCGTGATCGCCTCGCGAAGGCGCATCGCGACCGGGCCCGTCTCGCGCTCCAGGCGGGCCCTGAGCATGCGCACCGCGGTATCGGCCGCCTTGCCGCCGGCCGCCTGTCCGCCGACCCCGTCGATGACCATGAAGAGCCCGCGCGCGGCGTCGACGTGGAATCGATCCTCGTTGACCTCGCGCTGCCGTCCCGGATCGGTGTCGCCGGCGGCTCTCACGATGCTCAGAGCTTCCATCGCCCTGCCGGTCATTCCTGGTTTCCGGATTGGTGCCTGGCCTGGCTCGGGGCCCCGTCCTTTGCCTCCCACGCCGTCCACACGCAGAGGCCGACAAGCGCGAGCAGGATCAGCGCGAAGATCGGACGCGCCCAGAGGAGCGCGGTCATCACTGTTTCATCCCGAACTGGAGAAAGACCGTGTCCGCCAGACCGATGGTGGCGGCGTCGGGCAGGGCGGTCTCCGTGCCGTTCTCCCGCTTCGTGCCGTCGACATCGTCATACCCCCTGGGAACGTGGCGTCCGTTCAACGTCGTGCCGAGCGAGCTCAGATCGATCAGATGGAACCGGCCGGTCTTCGCGTCCCGGCGGAGGCGGGCATGCTCCCGCGACACGTCCGGCGACGACGCGATGCGGATGTCGACCGCATAGGCGACGCCGCCCCGCCCGATCGTGATGGAGTCCTTGGTCAGGCTCGTACACATGGTGACCGGCGTCGTCGTCGTATTCGATGCGCGCGAGGGTGGCCGCCGCCGGCGTGGTCTCCGTCCGGTTCACCGTCTGCTCGCGCGTCGATGTCCGCGGACCGGCGTGAACCGTAGTGATGCGTCGCGTGCGTTCGCCGACGCCCAAATCAGGGCTGGCGGGCAGGATCAACTCGGAGTCGATGAGCAAGTCGCCCTCGTTCAGGTCGCCGTCCGGGTCGGCGAGAAACTCGACCTGCCAGTCGGCGGCGGCGTTGCGGATTTCCGGATCCGGTTCGCCGCGCCACCGGTCGGCCCATCGCCGCAGCGGCGAACGCTGGTTCAGCTTCCGGAGCTCGTCGGTCAGCGCCCTCGTGGTCTGCTCCTGGAGGACCGGAATGATGCCTTCCAGCCGTGCGAATTCCGATGCGTGAAGGTAGACGGTGTATCGGCTGGGCGCGAGCGTCGAGTACTTCAGCGGCTCGAGGTTCTTCCGCATGTTGTCGACCACCGCGTCGATGATGTCGCGAGCCGGCCGCCGCGGCGCCTCGCCGGCGGAGCTGACCCGCGGCGAAGACATGGCATATCCTCGGGGGAGGCGGGGATCTGAAGCCTGTTCGTGCACCGTGTCTCTCTTAAGACTGGCGGTTGCCCGTCGATGTTCCGGAAAAACCGGTTAGGATCGCTTGGACTATCGCAGAGGCAGCGGCTGCAAGTCCCAAGGAACAGTGAAGAAATTCCTAAGTTCTGAGCCTTGGCGCGCCGAAGCCGGGGCGAAGGCGGGCAGTGAGACTTCGATTCGGCCAGTTCACCGTCGACACGGACACGCGGCAGCTCCTTCGCGAGGGCTCGGAGCTCCACCTGTCGCCCAAGGCCTTCGACCTGCTGTGGACGCTCGTCGAGCATCGGCCCCGGGTGGTGGAGAAGACCGAGTTGCAGACCAGGCTCTGGCCGGACACCTACGTGGTGGACGCCAACCTCAACGTGCTCATCGGCGAGATCCGCCGGGCGCTCGAGGACGACGCGAGGCAGCCTCGCTTCATCCGGACGGTACACGGCGTGGGCTATGCGTTCTGCGGCAGCGCCGTCGACGCGAAGGGTGACCAGAGGCCGGCGCCCGCGCGCCTGACGGCGTGCTGGGTGGTCGCGAAGGACCGCACGTTCCGTCTCGCCGAGGGGGAAAACATCGTTGGACGCGATCCGGAGTGCGAGGTCTGGCTCGATTCCGACAGCGTCTCCCGGCGCCACGCCCGTATCGTCGTCGACAGCCCGCAACGGCGCGTGTCGCTCGACGATCTGGTCAGCAAGAATGGCACGGAGCTCCGGGAACAGCCCGTACGCGAGCGCGTCGAATTGTCCGATGGTGACGAGATCGTGTTTGGCGAGGTTCGGGTGACGCTGCGCTCGTGGAGCGCGGCCGCCGGCGCCGAGACGAAGCGCATCCCGCGCCTCAGGAGGTAGCCTCAGGATGACCCAGGATGAGCGACCGTGCACGGATTGAATTGGTACTGGATTACCTGGCAGCTGACGGCGGCGCCACTGATGGGCCTCCTCGTCACGATTCCGTTCTGGCGCAAGGCCGAGATGATTTTCGGCAACATCTTCGGCTCGGCCGTCATCTTCGTCTGGGCGATCAGCCTGATCTTTCGCGAGTATGTCGAGGTCGACCGCGCCGTGCAGGCGTGCATCGACGCCGGCACGACGTGCTGGCCGGAACCGAGCGCGTTCGCGCGGTTCGCCATCTATGCGTCCATCGGGCTGGGAGAAGTCTTCGTGCTGTTCACGCTGAGCCTTGCCGTCGAACGACGGATGAGCAATCGGGACTACGCCCCGGAGTGGAGGCGGTAGCCTGCCCTGCGCGTCGGGGTCAGATCTCGATTCTCGGATCGTTGGCGCCGGGCATCAGAAAACCGAGATCTGACCCCGGACTACGTGGAGCCGACAGGATGCCGCTGACTTGCCCGATCGACAATGTGCGCCTCGAGACGCCACGCCTGCTGCTGCGTCCGCCTCGCGCCGAAGACCTCGATGCCTGGACCACGATGATGCAGGATGCCGACACCGCACGCTACATCGGTGGAGTGATACCCCGCGCGCTGTGCTGGCGAGGGGTCATGACGATGATTGGGGCGTGGCATGCGCAGGGCTTTGCGATGTTCTCGGTCGTCGAAAAGAGCACCGGACGCTGGGTTGGACGCCTCGGGCCGTGGCAGCCCGAGGGCTGGCCGGGCAGCGAAATCGGCTGGGCCCTCGCGCGGGAATGCTGGGGCCGCGGCTATGCCACCGAAGGAGCCATTGCCGCGACGAACTGGGCGTTGGATACCCTTGGGTGGACCGAGATCATTCACTCGATCGCGCCAGAGAACGTTCCGTCGCAGCGCGTCGCGCAGAGGCTCGGATCGCGGAATCTGGGCCGCGGACAACTGCCGCCGCCGTTCGAGGCCGACGTGGTGGACATCTGGGGGCAGTCGCGCGAGGAATGGCGCGCGCGGCATCACGCCGTAGGATTGTAATCGGCGTGTCCAGCTGAACAGCAATTACGGTTCCCGTCTTTCGCATTCAGATTGGTCGCTCGATTCGGGGGCGCCGCAGGCGCGCCGTGCGATCAATCGCGCGCCCGACGAGGCTCACGCTATGGCATGCACGCTGCACGCGGGCCAGCGATGCCATTCCGTCCGCGAATCGCTCTCGCCTGTCCGCTCACCGCCGAGTGCCGGTCCATCGAAGGCTGGCTCACATCAGAAGGATTCGAGCCGTTCAGGTTATCCAACCAGACTCGCGTAACGGATGAGCTCAAGGACCGCGGGTTCGATGTGCTCGTCGTCGACGCTGGACTGGCCGGGCCGGCCATCAACGCCGTGCGCGCCCGGAATCCTCAGGTCCCCATCGTCGTGCTCGGAGAGCCCAACCCAGTCGCGGAGTCCCAGGCGATGGCGCGCGGCGCGGTCTACCTGACGCGCCCCGTGGACCGCGCCCTGTTCGTGTGCACGGTGTCGATGGCCATCATGGAGAGCCGGCCCGTCCGCCGATCCGAGCGCAAGCGCGCCCGGGTCGCCGTCGTCGTCCAGGGCGTCCCGTCGCAGATCATCGACCTGAGCAAGGAAGGCATCCGCCTCGAGATTCCGCGCACCGCGAAGGCCGCGCCGCCGCCTCCGGTGTTCGACGTCGCCGTCCCCCTGCTCGGCGTGGCGCTCAACGTTCGCCGCCTGTGGACTGCGTGCCCGCCGCAGGCCCTTGGCGAGGCGATCTGGTACGGCGGCGAGCTGTCGAACAACTCGAAGCGCGTCGAGATGGCGTGGCTGACGCTCGTCGACGCGCTGCCGGGCTCCCGCGCCACGCTCGAGGTGCAGTGAAGGCTCGCGTGCGAGCCGTTATCGTGGCGGGTCGATGAAGGCCCGCCGCAGCAGGGCAATCGCGATCGGGCCTTGCGCCGGCATGTCCGGGCTCGAGGCCTCGATGCTGATGCGGCCGGCATAGCCAATCGTGCGCAGGTTCGCGAAGAAGGGCGCGTAGTCGAACTCCTCCCACTTGAGCGGAAACACGCGGCCCTGCGGGTTGGCCATGTGCAGATGGCGAATGTGGTCGCGGGCCTCCAGGATGATCGCCGGGTCTTCCTTCTCGCTGGCGAGATGATAGAAGTCGATCAGCAGCTCGAAGTTCGGGTCGCTGACCGCCTTCACCAGCTCGAACCCTTCAGCCGTGGTGTTGATGATGTTGGTTTCCTGACGGCGGAGTGGTTCGATGACCACCGTGATGCCGTTGGCGCGCGCCTCCGGAGCGATGCGCTTCCCGAAGGCCACGAGCTGCTGGAACGCTTCCTCTTTCGGGAACCCCTCAGGTACTCGCCGTGCGCCGCCGCTTCCGAAGCAGAGGATCTTCACGCCGAGCCGGTTGAGGCGCGCAAAAGCCTTCCTGACATAGGCCATCTGCTGTTCGGGATTCGTCGGCTCTGGCCCGGTCAGCCTGATGGTGCCGGGGAGAAACAGATTGGCGTTGGGCGTAGGGATGCCGACCTGCTTCACGCGCTCCAGCGCCGCGTCGAACTCCGCGTCCGAAAGCGCGGCGATTTCCGACGCGCCAAGCTCGACGTAGTCGAACCCGACCGCTTTCGCGGTCTCGAGTCCCTTCAGGCCGACGCAGTACCCGACGAGCACCTTACCGGCCTGCTTCGCAGCCGTGGAGGTGGACAGCAGCGCGAGAACACAGCCTGCGATGACGAAGCTACGGCGCGTCATCCCGCCTCCGATCAAAGTTCCCGCACCCAGATGTTCCGGAAGCTGATCGGCTTGCTTGGATCGCCGTGCGACTGCAGCTTGATGGGCGCACCGTCGAAAGCTTTGTAGGTCGGCGGACCGATGTAGAGCGTCTCGCCTTTCAGCGTGAAATGGTTCTGGATGAGCACGCCGTTGTGGAAGGCCGTCACGGCCGCCGGCGTCTTGACGGTACCGTCCGCGTTGAACGTCGGCGCGGTCCAGATCACGTCGTAGGCCTGCCACTCGCCTGGCTTGCGCATGGCGTTCGCCAGCGGGATCCCCTGTTTGTAGATGCTGCCCGCCTGACCGTTGACGTAGGTCTTGTTGTTGTACGAATCGAGAATCTGGAGCTCGTAGCCAGCGTCGCCAGTACCCGTCGATGCCAGGAAGAGCCCGCTGTTGCCGCGCGATTGGCCTTCGCCGGCGATGTCCGCCGGAATCTGCCACTCGATGTGCAGCTGGTAGTTGCGGAAGCGGCGCTTCGTCTCGATGTTGCCGGACTTCTTGTTCACCGTGAACACGCCGTCGGCAACCGTCCACGCCGCCGGCGACTGGTCGCGCGTCGACACCCACTCGTCCAGGTTCCTGCCGTCGAAGAGGACGATGGCATCGGATGGCGCGGCGCCAGGCGTGGCACCGGGCGTGATGACCTTGGGTTCTGGGGTCCAGACTTCAGTGTCCTGTGGTTTGGCTTGTGCCGCTTGCCGCGCGTGGAGGGAGACGGCCGGCGCCAGCAACGCCAGGCCGATGAGCCAGGTTCGATATCGGGTGTGCATGATGCTGAATTGTGCGAGCAGAGGGCCTCGTACGTCAAAGGCCGCGCGCTGCATGCCTGGATGGCGGCTCGCGTCGACCGTTGGACGTGCCGATGGCCACGTGCGGCGAGCCGCTGCTCGCTACTGAAGCACGATTCGCTCGATGACCGCGCCGTTTGCGACGGGCCTGACCGAGAACGCCGGATTGCGCCGCATCTCGTCGGTCACGAACGGGTCGCCTTCGAACACGATCTCGAAGATCTTCGGCGGCCGGCCAGGCGCGGAGACCTCGACATGGATGTGCGCGGGAATGCGGCTGTTCGGGTAGGAGCCTGGCTTGATGGTGTCGAACGCCCAGGCACCGCGCGCGTCCGAGCGCAGGAACAGTTTGAGGCGTGGATTGCGGTTGTCGCTCACGGGCTTGACGCCGTAGTAGCCCTCGTGGTCGGTCTGGTAGACGTAGAGGGATGCGCCGGCAACGGGCGCTCCGTCAGGTCCGACCACGATGCCGCTGATGGCCAGTGGCTGACCGGGCTCGCCCTTCGGCACGACGAGGCCGCGCGAGGGCGATCCGGCCGGCGCTTCGTGGACGGACTGCGCCGCCGCAGTCAACGTGCTGAGTGCGACGACGAGCGCCGCAGTCGCGCAAGACATCCGCCTGGTGAGCCTGGCGCGCCGAAGCCTCGGCGACGGCGGTCCAACGGTCAGATCACACATGAGAGCCTCCATCGACGGATCGTCTCATGAGTCGCTGGGTCGGGCTCCTCGTTCGCGCAATTCTGCCGTGACGAAACAGGGGACGAAGACGAGGGCCGGCGCCGGCTGGCGGTCACCCTTCGCTGCGAAGTACGGCGACGGTGTAGGCGGTGAGCGACAGGTCGGCCGACATCGTGATCACGTTGTCGATGCGCGCGCCGGCATCGACTCGCTGGAGGTTGAGCAGGAATGTCGATGATCGACTCATTGGACGAGCGAAGGCGGGAGACGGTGGCCTGGTTTGTTACTTCCCGCGGCAGAGGCCGGCGGCAACGTCGACGGACTCGAAGTATCGGGGAGGCGCCGCGCGCGGGTTGACGATCCGGAACGCGCAGGCGTCTTCGGGTGTCGGATCTGGCGTCGGGTTGTCGTACGGGGAGTGTTCCGTCATTTGCAGCGCGTGGGCCAGGACGACGCCGTAGCCCTGCGGAAATGCGCCCTCCAACTTGATGTCCGTGGATCCCTGCGCCGGCAGATCGACGACGAACTGGCGCGACGCGCCTCTGTCGCTCGGGTTCGTCGCGAGCGCGACGTGAACCGCCACTTTGAACAGGTCGCCAGACCCCTGGTTGCGCACGGTGATCGTGGCGGAGAATGGTGCGCCCGCCTTGGGATCCGAGGGGACGATCACGATGTCGTCGGGACTGATCGCGACGTCGCCGACCGGTCTCAGCGCAGGATCGGTGTCGAGCACCACCGGCAGCATGGAGAGCCGCTGGCTCTCTGGCGCGGATTGGAGGATTTCGAATCCTTCGAACCGCGGCGGCGTCACTCGCCTCCATTCGATCCCGGCGCTGGTGATGTGGATGTCCGCTGTCCGGAACCAGACCCGCCCGATATGACCGCGCACCCCAAAGTACACCACCGAGCAGATGGCCGTCGACACGGGAGCGACGCCGGCTTCCGATGTCCGCTCGCTGCAGTATTGCGACATCCAGTCGGGTGGGGCTTCTTTCCCGGTGCGACGCGCCGAGAGCACTCCGGACAACCAGACGGCGAATGGCTCATCCCCGAGCGCCGGATCGAGCTCGCGCGCCGCGACCGACGCCGGTCCGTACACGAGCGCGCGCACATCCAGGGATCCCGTTGGAGGTTCTGCGGTGAGGTCGTAGACCGCATAGAAGAGATCGGGGAGGTCGCGCACTTCCGTCCACGACGTGCGGGCGTCTCGCGTGGGATTGCCGAATGTGAGACTCGCTTTGACGCGCAGCACATGTACGCCAGGCAATCCGGCCGCGCGACCGAGCCCCGTATCCACACGCCACGACTCGTTACTCCCCGAGCGAACGTCATGCACCGGAACGAACGCCGTGCCGTCGAGCGAGACGAGGATCTGCGCTGAGTAGCCGATCGGGCGAGGAACCTGCAGGACGGCATCAGCGTTGAACTCGAGCCCCGCTAGAGCGTCCGTCGAGCTGACCGGACGGGTGATGCGGGCTCTGAGCGGAGATGCCGCCCGAACAGCGAGCCGTTCGATTTCGCGGTCGCCACCTTTGATGGCATCGCTCACGGCCAGCTGCAACCACTCGCCGGCATCGTGGGTTGTGTGCCCACTCGGCCCGGCTGCGATGAGCGCCTCGAGCGCGGCGACCAGGTTTCCGCGGGGCGATTCGTGTGTCTGTGCTGCAGCCAGCCCGGCAGACATCAGAATCACGGCAGCCATCAGGCAGGCCACCGGCGGGCGAACGAGCGAACTCATCCGCCTGGACGCTGCAAATCCTAAACCATCGATCGTTCCAGTCCTCGCGTCGGATAGCTCCCGTTTACGCGAGGGCCGTTGACCGATTCGGTCCGCGACGACGAATTCGTGATCCTGGTGACCCTAACCTTCACGAGTTGGAACCAGATCGCTGGTTGGCTCCGACACCTCGACGGGCTTCGAGGTGCGGCGTGATCGCAGGGCTGGCGCTCTACCTCGCTTCGCGCCCGTGGAAGACGCGGAGCATCAGAATGGAGCGGCCATCGTACCGGTAGACTGAAGCGCGTATGTGCCGCCGAGCACTCGGAGGAGGATACTCGCGGTATTCTTCGCGACCTGCTATGGCTCGCCCAAGCTTCGGATGCCGACGGAGAACTTCAGCCCGCTCGACGAGTTCGCTCGCGACGCGCGCCTCGAGGTCAGGAAACCATTCGTGGAGGAATGCGGCAAATCGATTGAGGTCGGCGAGGGCATCGAGCGACCACTCGATCTCTACTGGCCCGGCCACTGTCGGAACTCGGGCGTGCCCCACGTGCGAAGCCACTGCACCACACGGTCATGTGGCACGCGCGAGCCTTCCGTGGCGCTGGCCGACCGACGATCGAGTTCCGCGAGCTCGTCGGCGTCCGCTTCCCTCGGGGCGCTGTCGAGTGCTGCCAGTTCGGCGATCAGTTGCGGAACGGTCACGCCAAGTTCGGTCGCCCGCACCTGAAGCACGTCCGCCGTACGCTTGTCGACCTCGATACTGACGTTGGCGTTCATGGGACCAGAATAGCCGATCCGAGAACTGGCCAGCCAGCAAGCGCCGGCGCGGGCCCGCCGCGGATGGTTCGATTCCCGTCTGCGGTCGGCACAATCGCCGACTGCAACTCATTGATATCACGGGGCGAAGGCTGGTGAGCCGCAGTTGGGCGAGTTGTGAACCACACGACGGCCTGGCTTCGAGCTTTGGACTGAGATGCGCCTGAGGACATCGGTCGGTCGCCGATTGCACCTGAGCCGTTGGTTCGCGCCTTCGGGTTACCCTCTCGGGCGATCGTGATTCGAGCCCGCGGTTCTGTGTCGGGGGAGGTCGGGGCCCGGCCCCGACCTCCACCCGGACACGCGGTTCTCTACTTGGCCGGATAGATCCGATCGGCGATCGTGTCGCGATGAAACGCGGAATGCTGACGGATATCGGCCCAGCCGCCAGCCGTGCATCGCCGGCCGACGCCGCGGCCACGCGGTCGCTCGCGAGGTCCTGCCAGGAGTTGTACCGGGTGATCGTCGCGAACGTCCAGTCGCCGCCTTCGAGGTGCTGCAGGAAGACGTTGCCTGTTTCGATCTTGCTCGCCGCGCCTGGGGCGGTCAGCGATTTCATGAGTTGGTCGCGATGACCGGGGACGGCGCGCTGAACGCCGACGATGTACACCATGGCCGCCGCATTCGATCCGCCGACCCCCATCTGTTTCGTGAACTCGCCCCACGAGGGTCCGCTCACGAACGTATCGTTGTGCCACGCATTGAGGGCGCGCGTGGGATCGGAAGCCGGCGGCGGTGTCCCCGCCGCCGTCACCTCTGCCTTCGGCCCGAGGTGCTGGATGACCACATAGTCCCAGTCATCACCTTCCTGATGCCGCAGCACGACGAAGTGCTCGGGCATCGACGAGGTCTTGTCAGGGGTCATCAGCGACTTGCCAAGAGCTGCCGCCTGTCCAGGCGCGGCTTTGGCGAAGTGGACGTGGTACACGTCCGTGCCCGCGGCCGGGGCGGGTGTGTTCTGTGCCGAGGCCGTCGTCGCAGCGACGACTCCGGCGAATACGACGAGACAGGCAACGGTGGATCTCATCGAACCTCCTATGCTCGAGCGCTCAGAACATCAAGCCTGAAGCTGGAGGATTCTGTTGGCCTGTTCCGAACGCCAGGGCGAAGCGGACAGTATCACGGATGAGGTTAGCGCTGGACCGAAATACCGCTTTGCGTCGCTCGACTCGTTCACTGCGCGCGCAGCGGTAGTCGGCTTTGCGCGCGGCGCACGTCATCCTCGGTGTAGACCGCGGCGAAAAACCCCTGTGATTCGAGGAAAGACGCCACGTCCTTCAAGGCGATCCCCAGGGATGTGAGCTTTGCCGTGTCGAGATAGATCTCGTTGTTGGCTGGGTCGCTGTAGTACTGCACCACGGTCCCGCCCGACGGTGAGAAGCGCTTGTCGATGAGCGCGCTGATCTCGTCCATGTAGTGGCGGCCACCGGCGCGGGGTTCGCCAGGCATGCCGTGGTCGGCCGTGAACGCCGCGACGAAGCGGCCGTCGCCACCCTTGCGCGTGATGATGGCCAGCGCGCGCGCGAGCTGGCGGTCGAGCTCCGCCAGCTCCTCTTTGATCTCCGCCGAGGCCGGTCCGTATGCGTGTCCGACGTAGTCGGGTCCCTTCAGGTTGACGAACACGAGATCGGTCACGTCATCCGCGCCGATGGCCTCGTGCTCGAGGACGGCCGCGAGGGCGTCCCCCTCGAAGCGCTGGAAGACCGCGGAATGGCGGAACTTCGTCGCGTCGGCGATGTCGTGCCCCATCCACGTACCCGACGCCTCTTCCCAATATTTGCGCGCGTTGAACGGCTTCAGCGCCTCCGACATCGCGTAGCATGCCGGATTGGTTTCCCACCCGGCGTCGCGCGTGCTGTAGCTGGCCGCGAGCACGCGGCGTCCGTTCAGCACGCAGGCGCCATGCCCGACGAGACCTGCGGTGGCGCGGATAGCGCCGCCCTGACCGATGATGATCGCCCGGCCCTCGGTCTCGATATTCCACACGTCGGCGAGGGTGAGCGCCATCATCTCGCCGGGGTTCAGGCCGTCGTATGCCTCCTGGAACTTTCCGCTCACACGATTGAACAGCTTGTTGACGACCAGGCCATGGACGCGGGGCTCCGCACCGGTCCCGAGGTTCGCGTGGCCGACCGCGGTGAGTGTTGGCACCGACGTCACACGGGCGTTGCCGAACCACGCGCCTTCCCGCCGCAGCCGCGAGAGCGTCGGAAGCACGTCGGCGTAGGTGTCGAAATAGTCCGGCCGCGTGCCGTCGAGAACAAACAACGCCAGCACGCGCGGCCGCACCGTCGTCTCCGCGAGCGCCTGGCGCAGCGGCTGGCCGACCGCCGTCGCCGGCGGCACCGTGCCGAGCAGCGCCGCGAGCGTCGGCACGACGTCCTGCTGCGTCACGGCATCGTTCGACGCGCCTTGTGTGACGAAAGGCGCTCCGTGGAAGAGCAGCGGCACGTGGGTGTCGTACGTCCACGGCGAGCCGTGCATGAACGCGTACAGCGGATCGCGATCGACGACGAAGTCTCCTTCGCGCGGGACGAGGAAGAGCTGGCCGCTGCGGCCGGGGAAGTATCCGCGTGCGAACTGATCGAGCCAGGCCTGCCGGTCTGTTGACGCCGGTGTCGATGGGCGCGTCGAGGGGACCGTAGTCGCGTGACAGGCGGCGGCCGTCAGACTCAGGAGGAACAGGAAGGATCGCAAGTGAGCCACGCCGCAGTCTAATCCAATCTGCACTCGCGTTCGAGCCTGCGGCCCAGAGCCGGAGGTCGAGCTATGGCTTGGCAGGGATCCTGAGAAACTCTGAAGGAGAGAGCGCTCGGCGCGTGAATCGCGCCAGGAGGACCGCTCCCTTGAAATAGAACACCCGATTGATCCGCACGCCAACCGAAGCATGGCCCGCACCGTGAGGAGCCAGGTGCAGTTCGGCCGCGCCCTCGCGAACACCGTCAACGTAGTTGCTGAATTCCTTGCCGTCGTACACGGCGGCGACGTGGTACCACGCACCGAGCGGATGCAGTGCCATCCGGTTGATGAGCGCCTTGTTTGCTGCTCCCGATTGGTTGTAGCTGTCGAAGTACCACTGGTCGTCGACGACCCGGATCTCGAAGAGCATCCGGTTCTCGGTGTCGGCGCCGGTCACGGGATCGCGCTCGTTCAGATGAAACCACCGTTGCTCCTTCTCGCCTCCATCGGGCCGGAAGATCGCCTCCCACGTGAACGCCTCGGCGCCGGCCAGCGGATGGTTGTCGATGAACAGCGCATCGTCGTTGCCGTCGAACTCGACGGCCTTGCCGACGGGTGAGTCGATGACTCGCGGCTGGCCGAGACACGGTTGTGCGGTGGCCGCCGATGTTGTCGAGTCGGTCGAACGACCAGATTGTCGTCATCTGGGCAGGTAGCGCCTGCGGCCTGAGCGCGGCGCGTAGTCGCCGCGCGAGCGCGAGCGGGGGTGGGGCCCCGCGAGCATTGAGAAAAGCAGCGTCTGGCGCGACTACGGAGACGGCCGCGATCGCCACCAGCGCTGTCGCCCAGCGAGCCGTGGAACCGACGATCATTTTGCGTTCTCCGGTCGCAGGGCGCTGAGATACGCGACGAGATTCTCCAGATCGGCAGTCGAGAGCGAGGCGAAGGGCGGCATCAGCGACTGGCGGGGCAGCGCGATCTGCGCAAGATCGCTCTTCATGAACGATCGCAGGTTGCCGCTCCCGTCACGAAGGTGAACGGAGTACTCATCCTCGTTGAGATGGATGCCGTTGATGGTTGTCCCGGCGCGATCGGTCACCGACACCGATCGATAGTCGAGCGGAATGTCGGCGTTCGGGTTGACGATCGACTCCCGCATGTGCCGCACCGCGCGCTTCGCTCCGATCCCGGTCAGGTCCGGTCCGAGGAAGCCTCCCGTCCCGTTGACGGTGTGACACACGGCGCAGCCGCTGTTCTGGTAGACGATCGCGCCGGCCGTCGCGTTGCCTGTGCTCGGCTCGACGGCACCCTGCCGGTTCAATTGTCGGACGTATCCCACCATGCGCCAGACTTCGAGATCGGGAAGATTGAACGTGCCCGGCATCTCCGTATTCGGAATGCCGTTTCGAATGATCGAGAACAAGGCGCGATCGGAGCTGGCGCGTCGAAACTGCCCCGCGTTCAGCACGGCCCCGCGTCCCCCCTCGCCGTCCTGGCCGTGACAATGGCCGCACCGACCGTTGTACTGGCGGCGCCCGATGTCGAGGTCGGCCGCCGAGGCATACGGATTGGTCTCGGGCAGGTCAGCAGGTACCGGCCGAGGCTGCCGTGCCGTGTCTTGTGCACGCATCGAGACGACGCAGGAGATCCCGCAGCACGCAATCAGGAGCAGCCTTCGCATCACTCGAGTCCGAACGCGATCAGCACGTCTCCAATCGGGATCGTGATCATCTGCCTGCCCCGGCTGAGAAAAGTAATCGGGCTGGCAAACACACGATCCCCGCCATTGAATCGCCACAGTTCCTTGCCCGTGCGAGCGTCCAGGGCGTAGAAGTTCCCAGTCGGCGTCGCCGAGAACACGAGGTTGCCCGCCGTGGAAAGCACGCCCGCCCAGGGCGGCGACAGGATGCGGTGCTCCCAGCGGATCTCGCCGGACTCCGGTGCCATGGCGATGAGTTTTCCCCAGCTCTCTTCCGGGCGGAATCTCGCGCCTCCTCCGCCGCCACCGCCAAAGAAGGCTTCACCGGGCCGGAATTCGGGAGCGTCTGTCTTGAAGAACCGGCGGCGCTCTTCTCGCGCGTTGAAGTACAACAGCTTCGTATTGGGGTTGTAACTGGGCGACATCCAGTTGTGCCCGCCATCGACGCCCGGCCAGATCGACTCGTTCCCTTCAGCCGTCGGCTCCTGGCCGGGATTCAACACCGGCCGGCCCTTCTTGTCGATCTCCTTCGCCCAGGTCTGCTTCACGAACGGCTTGGCGAGAAGGAATTCGCCTGTCCGCCGATCCAGGACGTAGTAGAAGCCGTTGCGGCTTGGCATCACGACGAGCTTCCGGCCACGGAATGTCGAATCCATCGTCGAGTCGATCAGTACCGGCACCTGCGTGGCGTCCCAGTCGCGCGTGTCGTGCGGCGTGAACTGGAAATGCCATTTCAAGGTGCCCGTGTCCGGATCCAACGCCAGGAGCGAGCAGGAGTACAGGTTGTCTCCCGGACGAACGTCTCCGTTGTAGTCGGGCCCCGGATTGCCCGTGCCCCAATAGAGCAGGTTCAACTCGGGATCGTAGGAGCCGGTCAGCCAGGTCGAGGCGCCGCCGTTCTTCCACGAGTCGCCTCCCCAGGTCTCCGACCCCGGTTCGCCGGGCGCGGGCACCGTCCAGAACCGCCAGATCCGGTCGCCCGTCCTGGCGTCATAGGCATCGAGAAATCCGCGAATGCCTCCCTCGGCGCCCGCGATGCCGACAATCACCTTGTCCTTGATCGCCAGCGGCGCGCCGGTCGCCGTGTAGTTCAGTGACGGATCCGCGATCGCTTTCGTCCACAGCACGCGGCCGGCGCGCGCATCGAGCGCGATGAGCTGCGCATCCAGCGTCGTGAGGAAGAGCGTGCTGCCGAGGATGGCCAGGCCGCGATTGACCTCGCCGCAGCAGACGTAGACACGCCCAGGCAGCTTGTGCTCGTACGTCCAGAGCGCGCGTCCGGTTTCCGCATCGAGCGCGATCACGTCGCTCGGCGGCCGCGTCACGTACATGATGCCATCCACCACGATGGGCGTCGTCTCGACCTTTTGACGATGCATCTGGTAGATCCACTTGGCGCGCAATTGATGGACGTTGTCGACCGTGATCTGGTTCAGGCTGCTGTAATGATGGCTTCGGTAGTCGCCGCTGTAGGTCAGCCAGTTGCCCGGCTCCCTGGTGGCGTTCAGGAGCCGTTCATACGTGACCGGCAAGCCATTGGGCGACGGGGCTTGCGCCAGCGTGATCCCACCGAGCGCGAATGCGGCGGCCACGCACAGATAAACGAGGATCAGGTTTCTCACAAGAAGCTGTCTCACGATGCCATCGCTGCCCGCGGTTCGCGGTTCGCGGCTTGTTTTAGGGTTGTCTGTGTTGTCCCCTACGTCTAACGGGGTGCGGCCAACTGCCTCTGGATCGACGCGCGAGCCGACGGCAGGTATCGCAAGGCATTCGCATAGTAGACCTTCCGCAGCACATCGTCTGGAAGGCTGATCCCGTAGATTCGCCAGCGGCCGTGGAGCGGAGCGCCGGTCGGAGAGCGAAGCTGCGCGGGGTGGTCGAAGTACTCGTCATACGTCTCGAGGAACCTCCAGTGCGGCACCCAGAACTCCTCGACGCCGCGCCCCGGATTGCCGTCGGATCCGAACAGGATGCGATCCTGATACTTCAGGAAGAACCTGCGAATCATCAGCGGCGCGCGGCCGAGATCCTGAACCGTCGCTGACAGCTCGACGTCAGCATTGGGATACTTGTCCAGGAGTGCCGCGACCTTGTCCATGTCGTAATAGAGCATCGCCATGTGCGCGTTGACGAAGCGCGTCTTCGGATGCTTCGCGTGCATGTTCTCGCGAGCTTTCTCGATGACGTCGGGTGTCGGCTGGCCAGTCTTGTAGTAGTTGCCCTCGGGGTTGCTCCTCCAGAGACCCGCTTCATAGCGTTCGTTGTCGGGGCCGATGGGGAGGAACCGGCCGTACGAATCGCTGATGTGGATCATGACCGGCTTGTTGTGTTTCGCGCACATCTCCCACACCGGATCGAACCGCTTGTCGTCGGCCTGAATATAGGTGCCGTCGGTGTTCTTCAGATCGAGGCCGAGGACCTTGTTGATCTTCAAGCCAGCTGCGCCGGCCAGAAAATCGCGCTCGAGCTCCGCAGCGGTCTTTGCCGACCAGCCCGGCTCGTTGATCCCGTTGAAGTCGAGTCTCGCAAAGTGAATGATCCGATCGCGGAACGGCTCCCCGACTTTCATGTTGCGGTCGAACTCCGGACCGAATCCGCCGTCCATGTTGCAGATCAGGCCCAGACCGGTCTCGTCCATCACCTTGATCATCTTTTGATAGTCGTCGGCGGTCTTGAGCTCACGGCCATGAAGGTGGAAGTCGACCGCTGGAAACCTGGCCCGGGTGATCGGCGTCCTGGGGAACTTCATCAATGCCGTCGGCATGGCTGGCGCCTCGGGCGTCGGCTTGAAATCGGGATGCGACGGGAATCGGGGAGCCTGCGACCGCGGCGTGTGACCCGAGGTCAGCAAGAGTGCAACAAGCAGTAACAGCATCGAGCGCGACATCGGCGGCTCCTTCGGAAACGAGCACGTTGCGACCATGTACGCGGAACTGATGGCAGGAATGCTACGCCCGATTGGCTCGCGGCGGAAATCCGTATTTCTGCCCTCTTGATCGATTCAACATCAGCCTTCGTCGCACTCGCGCGCTCACGGGCGGTCAATGAAGAAGCGTAGAAGTAGATGCGAAGCCACGAGTACCCTGGCGCGCCCGTCCGGAGTTCAATCGTCGCGACAGGGATGGTTGCCGGCGTGTTCGAAGACCATCCGGACCCGAATCGGGTACGTTGCACGGTGTGGTCATCGTTCGGCATGGCGGCCATAATGTCACGACGCGTGTGGGCTGGCGAATCATGAGACGAGCAACCACCGGATTGTGGCCACTCCTGCTTCTTGTTGGCGTCGCCGCCGCGTCCGCCGGGCAAAATCCTCCGGCCAGCGCCGACGCCCAGAAGCTCGAAGCGGCATGGGCATTCCTGCGCGCGCGGAACGCGCGCGACTACGCTGTCGCCACGCCGAACGGCATCGACGAGGCCCGGTACGTCGAGGTCGGCGGCATCCAGCAGTGGATCACGATTCGCGGAGAAGACAGAAACAACCCGGTGCTGCTCTTTCTTCACGGCGGACCGGGCGACGCGACCAACCCGTGGGGCTACGCCGGGTTCAGGTTGTGGTTGAAGCACTTCACCGTGGTCCAATGGGATCAGCGCGGCGCCGGTAGAACATTCGGAAAGAACCCGGATGCGCTCGCCGCAAGCCATTACCGTCGCGCGCATGACGCAGGACGGCGTCGAGCTCGCGGAGATGTTGCGCAAGCAACTGCGGAAGGACAAGATCATCCTCGTCGGCCACTCGTGGGGATCGATCCTGGGCGTCCACATGGTGAAAGCGCGCCCCGATCTCTTCTACGCGTTCGTGGGCACGGGCCAGGTGGCTGACCCGGCGACGAGCTACACCGTGGCCTACAGAGACCTGTTGAGGAAGGCGGAAACGCTCAAGGACGACCGCGCCATTCGAGAGCTGCGCGAGGTTGGGCCGCCGCCATATCCGGACGGCCGTGGGTACGGCGTGCAGCGCAAATGGTCGAATTTCTTCGAGGGCGCGGACGCGTTCATTTCTTCCATGGTCGGCTTCGCTCTCGCTGCGCCGGGTTACACGCTGCGCGATGTCAACGACTGGTTCGCGGGGCAGGGTGTCAGTGCCGAGCGCCTGGTCCCGCAAACGAGCGCGCTCGACGCGCGAACGCTCGCCGGTGACTTCGCTGTTCCGGTCTTCGTGATTCAGGGCGCTGAAGACTTCACCACCCCCACGAGTCTCGCGCGCGCATTCGTCGATTCCGTTCGGGCGCCAGCGAAGGCGTTCGTCCCGATCGAGGGAGGCGGGCACTTCGCGGTGTTTATGAAGTCCAGCACGTTTCTCGACCAGCTCGTGTCGCGAGTTCTTCCGCTGGCGCGATGACCTGAGGGGAATCCGAGCGAGCGCCGCCCAGATTGTGAGCCGAATCGAGCGATCTACACAGCCAGTGTTTCTAATGATTCCGCAAAACTGACCACGTGGCGCGACGCTACTTGCCGGGCGCCGGCGACAGCAGGGCCTTCAATTGCTCCGCTTGTGACGCCTGAGTCGGCACGCCAAGCTCCGTGCGTAGCGCGTCGGAGATCAGCTGCTGGTTGTAGGGCTTCTGCGTCGTCGCCGCGCCGGCGCCGAGGAACTGGGTGCCGTAGATCTGAGGCTGACGCACGGACTGCAGGTAGCGATCGAGCGTGGCCGCGGCAATCCACGCCGCGCCTTGATCACCCTTGGCCACGGCGACCAACGCGAGCGTGTGCGCAAGCAAGTAGTCATCAGACCGCTCGCCGTGCTGAAAGACGAATGCGGCTTTGCGATAGTCGTCGGCCGTGTGCAGTGCGCCTGCCGCTAGCAGCGCGGCCACGCGCTCACGTCGCACCCGGTCTGCCTTTTCGATCGCGTCCCAATCGGCGCGAGTCGCCGGACCGTTCTGTCGAACCTTCTGGTCGTCCTCGTAAATACTCGCCATCTCCCCGTTGGCCGTCGTCGACTCTATCTGGACGGCGTAGGTGCGGTTCGAGTCCCAGTCTGCCGCCGGCGCCGGCGGCGGTCCGGCGTGTCGCGTAAATGGCATAGGTGCGACGGGAACCCCAGCGAACTGCAGCGAGGCGTGTTCCGGATCGCTCAACGTCAGGTCGAACTCGTCCGGCTCGCCCGGATTCGCCGGATCCTCGATGACGATCCGCAGATGGTCACCGTCAACGGTGGCGCGAGTGCTGCGCCGATCTTTGATCGGCAGCTGGATGTGCGAGTACCGAAGAGGGCTACCGGCAGCCGGCAGATCAAACGATGCCGGCGCCTGGATTCGCGCGGTAAAGGCCTGGCCGTGCGGCTCGATGGTCAGGACGATGAACACGCGCTGCCCGAGCGTCATCACCCAGGTGCCCGCGTAACCCTGCTCGGGCCGTGCGACTTCGGCGCGACACGACAGGCCCACGCACGCCGTGAAGGCGACAACAGATACTTGCAGCAGCTGCTGCGCACGGTTCAGCACTGACACGAATCCTCCTCGTCAGTCCAGAGACACCGGCGCTGGCACGTCGGGGTTTATCGGGGCAGATTCTACGAAATCGTTATCTGGATCGGTCCGGCTTCATCTCGAGCAGCCACACGTCGCCGTCGTAGACCTCGCGCTCGACCATCAGTTTCTGCGCATCTCCGCTCAGGCGGTACCGCGTGCCCGCCGGCGGCCCCTCGACCCTCGTCCACCTTCCGGTGTCGGCATCGACGATGGCGAGTCCGCCGGGGGTGGGCATGAGGAATCGTCGCGAATCGGGAAGCCAGCCGGCAATGATCCGGTAATCCTGCCCCGGCAGAACCGGGACGTCCATTCGCCGCACCGTCTTCGTCCCGAGGTCCAGCCAGGCCGCCGCCCGGGCCAGGCCGTCTGGCCCGACGATCGCACCAGCCACGCGCGTCATGTCGGGCGACCAGGACTCGACGGAGAAGGGATCCGTCGACGCCGGGGCGATGAGCTGAGCGTTGGCCTTCGTCGCGAGGCTGTCGGTGTCGAAGAGCCACGTGCGTGCCTGGCCGAGGCTTGTAGAGACCGTATCGGCGGTCATCGCGCGCTTTCCGTCAGTAGACCAGACGGCTTCGTAGACACTGGACTTGAAGTCGGTCATCTGCCGCAGGTCCGAGCCGTCGCGGCGCACGGACCAGAGCTCCCAGCCGCCGCTGCGCGTCGACATGAACGCGACGCGGCTTCCATCCGGGGACCACGTCGGGTTCCTGTCCTTCGGCGCGTCGTCCAGCAGCCGGACGGTCTCGGAACCGTCGGGCCGCATCAGGACGATGTCTTCCTGCGCCCCGCGCGCGGTGCACACGAGCCAGTCAGCGGTGGGCGAGGGTGAGCACCATCCGAGCGACGTGCTTCTGATGGAGGACGCAGCTCCGATGCGACCCGTGCCGACGTCGAACGCTGCGACGGACACTTCGTACCGAGCGGCTGTACGCCATGACGCTCATCCGCGAGGCGTCGGAAGCGAGCCGCGCGTAACCGACGCCCATCAGACTGCGAGTCACTGGCTGCGGCGCACCCGAGGGCGTCCCGTCCGCAGCCATGGCGACGCGCCAGATATTCATGTGTCCGCCGCGATCGCTCGAGAAGTAGAGCCAGCGGCTATCGGGCGACCACTCCGGCGACCAGTCGGTTGCGGCGTCGGACGTGACGGCCACGGGACTTCCGCCAGCGGCGGGCATCGCCCAGGAGATCCCGCTGCCCGTTGTTGTTTGCCCAGTACGCGATGCGCCGACCGTCGGGCGACCACGCAGGCTGGACGGCATCGCCGGCAAAGAGCCGTGTGGCGTGTCCGGTGGCGGTATCCGCCGTCCACAGCGCCGAGATGCTGTTGCGCGCGTAGGGGTCGAGGACGCCTTCGGTGGCGAAGGCGATGCGCTTGCCGTCCGGCGACCAGGCGGGATCGTCAGCCGTCGTGGTCACCCGACGGACCGACTCGCCCGTGCTGCCCATCACAAAGATGCCGCCGCCGTCCCGTTCCGAGCGAAAGGCAATCTGTTCACCGTCCGGTGAAAACGCCGCCTGGCGATCGTCGGCGGGCGAGCCTTCTGTCAGGTTGATGGCACGCGCGCCGCCGACCCGCAACAGATACACGTCGGACTGGCCCGATGCGCGGCTCGCGAATACAATCTGGCGGCCATCGGGCGAGATGTCGGGCGCCGATTCCGCTCCGGGCAGCTCGGTCAGGCGTCGCAGGACGAAGTCAACGGGTTCATCCGCGGTCTGGCGCAGGTGCCCGCGGCTGGCGATCAGCCACATTGCCGCGGCGCCGACAACGAGGGCCGCGATGGCCGCAGCAATCGTCGTCAAATTGGATGAGCGTGGCTTGGCGACGGGATCAGGAGGTGCGATCCTCGCCTCGTCGAGCTCCAGGCGGGCGTCGCCAATCCAGTTGAGCCGCTTCGCGGGATCTTTCTCGAGGCAGCGCCGCAGCAGTCGACGAATGGCTGGCGGCACGTCTGCCGGAAGTGTGGTGAAGTCCGCATCCCTGGTGAGAATGGCCGCGATCGTCAGGGACACATCGTCGCCGCGGAAGGGCGCCGCGCCCGTGAGCATCTCGTAGAGCACGCACCCGAAGGCCCACACGTCGGCTCGCCGATCGACGGGCTTGCCGCGCGCCTGCTCCGGCGACATGTACGCCGCCGTGCCGAGGATGACGCCGAGCTGGGTCATCGCGGGGGACAGGACCGTCGGAGAGTGGAGCTGCGTAGATTCGCCGCTCGCGGCCGAGGCCGCGGTCATGGCCTTCGCCAGGCCAAAGTCGAGGACCTTGATGGTCCCATCCGGCCGGATCCTGACGTTGGCTGGCTTGAGATCGCGGTGGACGATGCCCTGCTCGTGTGCCGCCTCGAGCGCATCGGCGATCTGCCTGGCGATCGTGATCGCGTCGTCAATCGGGACAGCGCCTCGAGCGATGCGCTGCGCGAGGTCCTCGCCGGGGACGAGCTCCATGACGAGCGCGACCGGTCCGTCCGTGAGGCCGTGGACCTGGGCGATATTCGGATGATTGAGTGATGCGAGCGTCGTGGCTTCGCGCTCGAAGCGCGACAGGCGGTCGGGATCGCCGGCGAAGAGGTCGGGGAGCACTTTGAGCGCGACGTCGCGCTGCAGCCTGGTGTCGCGGGCTCGGTAGACCTCGCCCATGCCGCCCGCACCGATCGCGTCGAGCACCTGGTAGTGCCCGATCACGGCTCCGGGCCGCAAGCTCATGCGTGGAGTATACGATACGCCGCTCTTCGAGCTTCGCATGAAACCGGCCGGACGACTCCAGCGCCAGGCACGATGTCGACGCCGGCGTTCGGATTAGACACCAACGATCCGAAGCAGGTCGGAAAGGCCGGAAAAATCGTCTGGATTGCGGGTGTACAGCGGAAGGCCTGCAGCAACCGCCGTGGCAGCGACCAGCAGATCCATTGCGCGCCGGCCGCGCGCCTTGCGCCCTGACGCGGCCACCGCCGCGTAAACACGGCCGTATGCACGCGCCACAGCGGCGTCGACGGGCAGCGGCTCGAACGTGGCCTCAGCCCGTTGCAGCCGGTCTTGGCGTTTGGCGCGTTCCGCGGGGTCGGTGGTTGCATGGGGACCGGCCGCCAGTTCTGCCAAGGTGACCGCCGAGATCGCGATTTCCGCGGGTAACTGGTCGAGTTCGATCCCCGCGAAGTCGATGACGACGGACGTGTCAATGAGTCCGCGCGAGGGATGCGGCTCAGCCACGGGGCGTGGCATCCTGATCGAGGACGGCGTCGACGTCCCTCCGGAAGCGGACACGAGCGATGCGCGGTGCGCCCACGAACGCGGCACGCACGGCGTCGGCTGGCACGAACACGCGTTGACGCAGCGGGCTCAGCTCTCCAACGGGTACGCCGTTGCGCGTGACGACAAACGCCTTCCCTTTGTCCAGGTCACGCATGATTCGGCCGCTTTCGTTGCGAAGTTCTCGCTGAGTGATCTGTCGACGCATGACCCAACCATTGTAGCACACGCGCTACACGGACCATCCAGCCTCAGCCGAAGGGATTCGTCGCGAGGCGCGTCCGCTACTGCTCCAGCCTTCGATGTCGATGAGGGCAGTGTGCACGCGCTCGAGCATGCGGCCCCCGTCGATCGTCCCGATGATACAGGCACCGTGTTCGATGACGTCGAGCACATCGCCGTTGCCCCGGCTCGTCAGATCCAGGCTCTGGATCAGGAGTGTGCGGGCGCGAGCGAAGTCGCGCTGTCGATGCCGGGCAGTGGCCATTCGTACAAACAGCCAGCTGGACGGCGGATGACGCGAGGCGATTGCCTGCTCCAGGCTGTCCGTCGCGCGGACACCGCGCTCTGAACGGACTTGCTCATAGAGAGCGGCGATCGAGTCCCTCGCTTCCCAGCCCGGAACCTCCGCGCAGATAGCGTCCAGCGCCACCAGCGGCTCCATGATCCTGCCGAGCAACATCCCAAGCGCACGCCGAATCTTCTCCGGCGCGTCCCACAACGAAGAGTTGGCCTGATCGAGCGCCGCGAAGGCGCGCCGCGCGAATTCACAGGCGCCGGCGCGGTCGTCCAACGCCGCCTTGGCGTGAGCCACGCGCATCAGGGCATCCGCTGCGCCGTGACGCTGGTCCTGGCGAGTCGGGGCCGCGCGCGCCCCCGCGCGACGAGCCGCCTGCTCGGCCTCGCTCCTCCATCCGGCCTCCGCGAACGCCCATGCCGTCCGGCCGAGCGCAGAGCCCCGATACAGGTTCTCGCTGCGGTCGGCTTCCTCGATCAACGCGAGCGCTTTTCCGCGTTGTCCTGTGACGGCCAGCAGACGGGCAAGCCACTCGATCGCCTCCATCCGATAGGAGCCTTCCGGCTTCGGCAGGGCCTGCCACCGCTCATCCACAAGGGCAGCAGCGCGTTCATGCAGCCCGTGCTGATCCAAGGCCTGTGCAAGGGCCACCGCGGCTTCGCCCGACGGGGCGCGAGCGTAGGCCGCCTGCGCGGCTTCCAGCCACGCAACCGGCGCGTGCCGCGCGAGCCAGCACAGCACGCGGCCGCGATCCTCGTCCGCCGTAACCGCCGGCAGGAGCGCCGGTGCAGCCCGGGCCAGCTGCAGCCGAGGAACCGATGTGAGCGCTTTTTCGATCGCCGAGGATCGAAACAACGTGTCGATGTGTCCAGCCACGCTGACCGCATCGGCGTACCGGCCCGCGATCGCCAGCCCCCGGACGAGCTTCGTGAAGGCCATGTCGCGCGCGAAGCTGTCGGTGATGTCGGCGGCGATAGCGCAGGCACGGGCGTGTCGTCCCCGCTCGGCGAGCGCTTCGGCGATGGCTCCCTTCGCGTCGCCGGTGCTCCGCGGGTTCCACTGGAACGCGGTTGTCCGGGCGAGCGCCTCGAGCGCCAGTGAAACCGCCCCCGCCTCATCGCCGCTGCAGGCGAGCGCCTCTGCCACCGCCGTGAGCGTGTCGAGTTCCCACTCCATCTCCGAACGGTGACGCACCTGCGGATGGCTTCCAGCTCGCAGCGAACGCAACGCCTGGCGCGCAAAGGCACCCGATTCGCGGCGGCGGCCGGCCGCTGAAAGCTCGACGGCTGCCGTGGCGTAGGCCTCGGCTCGACGAGCGTTGCGGCCCTGGGTCGGCGTGCGCGCGACGGCGCGTCGAATCCAGCGGATGGCGTCCGCAGGTCGGCCCAGCCGCGCCGAAATCACGAGTCCGTACGAGGCGAGGTCGAAGTTCCGGGGAGGACGAGTTGCGCGTCTGGCTTGCACCCATAGGCGCTCGGCTTCTGAGGCGCAGAGCGATCGGGCACATGCGAGCGCCGCTTGCGCCAGCAGAGGGGCTTCGGCCGACGACGTCCGGCCGGCGCGCTTGCGGATCGATTTCAGCCGATCGTTCACCAACCGCAGGGCGGTTTGTCGTTGTCCGATATGGATCCAACCCTCGGCGACGTGAAGGAATGTGTCATCCTCGAAGTCCCACCAGCCCCGGCTGCCTCGGGCGTGGTCCTGAGCGACGCCCATCATCCGGCTGGCGTCACCAACGCGTCCACTCTTGAACGCGGCGAGCGCTGTTCGGGTCATGATCCCGGCCACATCGTACTTGCCGGCATCGGCGAGGCAGGCGGCCCAGGCGCGCCGGACCCATTGTTTCGCCTCGGCACGACCCAGTTCGGCCAGAAGCGACGCCACCCATGCGAGTGCGCGGCCCGCTGATACGTGATGGTTGCCGCGTGCTCCGCAGCCTGAAGAGCGAGTTGCCCGGCCTCGTCCTTCATGCCGCGCGCCTCGAGCCCCCTTGCAGCGCTCGAGTACATCAGCACCCGCGACCACCCGTCCCCCCGCCTTGCGGCATCGAGCGCGCGCTCGATTTCCCCGCAACGCGCGAGCACGAAGATCGCGGCGGGCGGTGCCTCGACGGCAACCCGGTCGATGCTTCCACGGATCAGACAGGCCGCGCACGAGCTGGTCGAGATCGCGGGCGCCCCGTGCCCTCGCGACCTGAATCATGCAATCAACGTCGTCGATAAGGAGCGGCGGAGCGCTTCGTCCGAGAACTTGCGTCGAACCAGTGCAGGTCGCAACAGGCGATAGAGCTTCGTGCGGGCGCCGGCCGCGGACAGGTGCAGGCTGGCCCGCTCGATGATGTAGTCGCCCTGTGGCGCGTTGCGGAACTGGTCTGAGTACCGTGCCTCATACGCGGCGACGACCGCTGCCGGTGCAGCCGAGGCCGATTGGCCCCAGTCGCCAGCAGATAGTCCCACTGCAGGTCGTGCAGCGTGACGCTGGCCGTCGCGCTCTCTTCCGGAAACCGCGGCGTTGCCGGGCGCGGTGCATGCGATCGCGTGCCGGCCCGCTGCATCCGGTCGAGCGGGCTGCTGC
The DNA here is from genome assembly GCA_963776315.1 of uncultured Acidobacteriota bacterium. Classification (GTDB taxonomy): domain Bacteria; phylum Acidobacteriota; class Vicinamibacteria; order Vicinamibacterales; family 2-12-FULL-66-21; genus DATBJJ01. The sequence continues at coordinate 1,756 of CAVZMJ010000005.1, read as the reverse complement.
CGCCCGGCCCCAGCCGCAGCAGTGACTTGCCTTGGAGGATCGACAGGAGCCACCGCGACTGGCTGGCGTCGAGTCCGCCGGTTCGCCTCCACAACGTCGTCACCGCCGCGACCGGAACCGGCTGTCCCGGCGGAAAGACCGCGAGCTCGGTGTACCGGCGCGCGCCGTCCTTCCGCTCCCGCGCAAGATGAGCAAGGCTGGCAGCCATGGGCCGCAGCAGGTTGCTGTAGGGATACTTGCCGACGCGCTTTTCGAGAAAGGCGAGATTCGCTGACGCGAGGTTCGCGAGCAGATCGGCCCACGGCAGGCCGGTCTGCGCCATCGCGCCGCACAGCGCCAATGCGAACGGCAGATAACCGCATTCCCTCGCCACTTCGGTGGCGGCCGGGGGCAGCCCGTCGACCGGCTCTCCGCTCCAGTCGGCCAGGAGGCGCAGGGCCGTCTGCTCATCGACCGCACCGATCAGAAGAGCCGCCGAACCAAGCGACGACTGCAAGCCGGCGATGCGCGTGGTGAGCACGAGCCGCGATCGGCGGCCGAGTGCGTCGCTGAACGGGAGCACGTGGTCGAGCGACCAGACATCATCCAGGATGATCAGACAGGCTTTCCCCTCGAGCGCGTTGCGCAGCCGGATGTCATCGTTCTCCCGCCGACGAATGCGCGCGCCGACACCGCCGGCGGCTTCGGCGGCCAGCTGGACCACACGTGACACGGAGGCCGACTGCCCCACCGGGATCCAGATGACCCCGTCGTGAAACGCCCGCCGCGTTTCCGTTGAACGTCCGAAGGCGGCAACGAGCGCCGACTTTCCGGCGCCGGGCATGCCGTGGACCACGGTGATGCGCTCCGCAGGCTTCGGAGCCCCACGGTGCCGCGTATCGGGCAACGCGCGGTCGGCGAGCATCGAGATTTCATCGACACGCGGCTGAAAGTGCGGCGGCGGTTCGGGAATCGGGCCCTTCAGCGTTCCGAGTGGTGCGAGTGGCTGGCTGAGCAGGCGAAGGAGGTGCGCGATCGCGGCGCGTCCGGTCCGGCGGCCGCCGGCGACGGGACATTCGAGGTTTTTCAGCTCGCCAGGCAGCAGCTTGTGCGTGCCGGTCAGCAGCACAGGATTGACCACCTTGCCGGCAGCAAGCGCATACTGCCATTCGGCGCGAACGTAGTCGGATTGGAGGGCCTTGCTGCCGACGAGGAGCACGAGCCGATCGCAGCGTTCGATGGCGTCGCGAATCTCCTGGTGAAAGGTCAGGCCGCGGCCGGGCATGTCGGTCTGGTCCCACCAGACACGGAAGCCGGCGTGCTTCAGCGCCGCATGGAGCACCGATACGAACGGGTTCCGCTCGGCATCACCTCGCGCGTACGACAGGAAGAGCTGCGGCGCAACGCTCCTGCTCATGGGGTCGGGCCCAGGACCAGCCGCTCACGGGGCTTCGGGACCAGTGCAAGTAAATGAAAAGTACCCGATATTCGTGAACGACATCAAGGTCATCGTCGACTTCGTTGTTCACTGCGCGGCTTCCCAAGACCTTGATGAACAGGTGCCCAAATCGACGTTGCCGGTAGGAACGTAGAGCCCGCGCGTCTTGGGACGGCCTCGGTCAGCTCGCCTCGATACACTCGATGACACGATCGGCATCGGCGAGTTTCAGGTCGCGGAACATCGGAACTGCAAGGGTGGATCTCGCGAGGTCCTCGGTCAGCGCGTCGCCGATCTCGAACGCCTGGTGACTGAGCTGCTCGCCAGTACCCGGCCGGC
>CAVZMJ010000004.1:0-393007 GCA_963776315.1 uncultured Acidobacteriota bacterium | reverse complement strand
CGGGGGACAGATGAGCGAGGCGTCGCGGACGTCGCCCGCCTTCTCGCCGAAGATGGCGCGGAGCAGCTTCTCTTCGGGCGTGAGCTGCGTCTCGCCCTTCGGTGTCACCTTGCCGACCAGGATGTCGCCCGGCTTCACGGACGCGCCGATGCGGATGATCCCGCTCTCGTCGAGGTCGCGCAGGTAGCCTTCACCCACGTTCGGGATGTCCCGCGTGATTTCCTCGGGCCCGAGCTTGGTGTCGCGCGCTTCGATTTCGAACTCTTCGATGTGGATGGACGTGTAGTAGTCGTCCTTGACCATCCGCTCGGACACGAGAATCGCGTCCTCGAAGTTGTAACCGCGCCACGGCATGAACGCGACGAGCACGTTCCGTCCGAGCGCGAGCTCGCCGAGCTCCGTGCACGGCCCGTCGCCGAGGACCTGGCCCTTGTGGACCTTCTGGCCCACGCGGACGATCGGCTTCTGGTTGATGCACGTGTTCTGGTTCGACCGCTTGAACTTCGTCATCGGATAGATGTCGGCGCCCATCTCGCGCGAGGTCGCCTCGGTCTCCCCTTCCACGCGCACGACGATGCGCTGGCTGTCGACGAAGTCCACCGTGCCCGAGCGGCGCGCCACGACGACGGCGCCCGAGTCACGCGCGGTGATGTACTCCATGCCGGTGCCGACAAACGGCGCCCGGGCGCGGAGGAGCGGCACGGCCTGCCGCTGCATGTTCGACCCCATCAGCGCGCGGTTCGCGTCGTCGTTCTCGAGGAACGGCACGAGCGAGGCGGCGACCGAGACGAGCTGCTTCGGCGAGACGTCGATGAAGTCGACCTTGTCGCGCGGCGTCAGGATGAAGTTGCCGGCCTGACGGGCGTTGACGCGGTCGGTCGTGAAACGGCCCTTCTCGTCCACGGCAGCGTTCGCCTGGGCGATCACGTACTGATCCTCTTCCCACGCCGAGAGGTAGTAGGAGTAGGGCTCGTACTCGAGGCCGCGACGGCGGCGGCCGCCCTTGTTCTCGACGTCCTTCGGATCGGCGCCGACGTCGTTGGCCTCGACGATGTCGCCGACCTTGTACTTCGTGTTGCCGCCGGCGTTGACGATCATCACGTAGTCGATGACGCGTCCGTCCTTGACCTTGCGGTACGGCGACTCGATGAACCCGAACTCGTTGATCCGCGCGTAGCACGACAGCGACGAGATGAGGCCGATGTTCGGGCCTTCGGGCGTCTCAATCGGGCAGATGCGGCCGTAGTGCGTCGGGTGCACGTCGCGCACCTCGAAGCCGGCGCGCTCGCGCGACAGACCGCCGGGCCCGAGCGCCGAGAGACGGCGCTTGTGCGTGACCTCGGAGAGCGGGTTGGTCTGGTCCATGAACTGCGAGAGCTGCGACGACCCGAAGAACTCGCGAATCGCGGCCATGACCGGCTTCGCGTTGATCAGGTCGTGCGGCATGGCGGTCGCCATTTCCTGGTAGACCGACATCTTCTCCTTGATCGCGCGCTCCATCCGGACGAGGCCGATACGGAACTGGTTCTCGAGGAGCTCGCCGACCGAGCGCACGCGCCGGTTGCCGAGGTGATCGATGTCGTCGACGTTGGCGGGATTCCGCCGCAGCTTGAGCTGGTACTTGATGACCTCGTAGAAGTCCTGCGGGTGCAGGATCTTCTCGTCGAGCGGCGTGTTCAGCTTCAGCTTGGTGTTCAGCTTGAGCCGGCCGACGCGCGAGAAGTCGTACTTCTGCGGGTTGAAGAACATGTTCTCGAAGAGCGACCGCGAGCTGTCGAGCGTCGGGGGATCACCCGGCCGCAGACGGCGGTAGATCTCGATGAGCGCTTCTTCGTGCGTGTGGATCGGATCCTTCTTGAGCGTCGCCGACAGCACCGGTCCGATCTCGTCGCGCTCGGGGAAGAAGATCTCCATCCGGTCGACGTTCTTTTCCTGCGCCATCGAGATGACGCGCGGCGTCAGCTCCTCGTTCGCCTCGAGGATGACCTCGCCCGTCGACGGATCGACGACGTCGCCGGCGGCGAAGGCGCCCTCGAGCTCGGCGTCAGCCACCTCGACCCACTCGACGTTCGCCTTCTTGAGCGCGGCGAGACCGTTCGAGGTGATCTTCTTGCCGGCGTGGACCAGCGTGTCGGAACCTGACGTCACGTCCTTGGCGACGCGCAGCCCCTGCAGGCTGTCGTTGACCGCCCACTGAATCGTCCCGCCCTTGAACTGCAGGCGGTCGACCGAGTAGAACGTGCGGATGATCTCGTCGGCGCCGCGCAGCCCGAGCGCGCGCAGGAAGACCGTCGCGAGGAACTTGCGTTTGCGGTCGATCCGCACGTAGAGCAGGTTCTTGGTGTCGTACTCGAACTCCACCCACGAACCGCGATACGGGATGATCTGCGCGATGTAGAGCGTCTTGTCTTCGGAGTGGAAGAAGGCGCCCGGCGAACGGTGGAGCTGCGACACGATGACGCGCTCGGTACCGTTGATGATGAACGTCCCGTTGTCGGTCATCAGCGGGATGTCGCCGAAGTAGACCTCCTGCTCCTTGATGTCGCGGATGGTCTTGACGCCGGTCTCGGGGTCCTTGTTCCAGACGACGAGCCGGATCGTGACCTTGAGCGGCACGGCGTAGGTCATGCCGCGCTCCTGGCACTCGTCGACGTCGTACTTCAGCTTCAGCCCGACGGTGTTGCCGCAGATGTCGCACACGTCGCCGCGCGCGTCGTTCGGCTTGCCGCAGCGCGGGCAGAGCACTTCGTGCTCGCCGTACGGATCGGCCACGAGCGTGTGGCCGCAGTTGACGCACGGCTTGCGCAGGTGGTGCAGCCCGGCCAGCCGGCCGCACTTGCACTCCCAGTTCCCGATCGAATACTCGATGAACTCGAGCGACGAGTTCTCGCGGAAGTCCGAGATCGGGAAGACCGACTTGAAGACCGACTGCAGGCCGGCGTCCTCGCGCTCCGAGGGCAGCCGGTTCATCTGCAGGAACCGCTCGGTACGACTTCTTCTGGATTTCGATCAGGTTCGGGATCGGAATCGTCGTCTTGATTTTCGAAAAGTCGATGCGCTCGCGGTAGACGTTCTTGGGAAGGCTGTACATGCTGTGAAAACCCTCTGAATCGGGTCTCGGGACTCGGGGCTCGGGACTCGGAAAAGCGCCCGGAGCTCAGGTGTGCGGACGGGGTCTTGCGAACCCCGAGCCCCGAATCCCGAGCCCCGGTATCGGAGGCGACGCTCAAGCGCCGCCGACTTACTTGATCTCGACCTTCGCGCCGACTTCCTCGAACTTCTTCTTGATTGCCGCGGCCTCGTCCTTGGGAACGCCTTCCTTGATCGGCTTGGGCGCGCCCTCGACGAGATCCTTGGCTTCCTTCAGCCCGAGGCTGGTGACCTCGCGGACGACCTTGATGACGTTGATCTTGTTGGCGCCGACCTCGGTCAGAATCGCCGAGAACTCGGTCTTCTCTTCCGCCGGCGCCGCCGCAGCCGCCGCACCGCCGCCGCCCGCCACGGCCATCGGCATCGCCGCGGCCGCCGACACGCCGAGCTCCTTCTCCAGCTCCTTGACGAGCTGCGAGAGCTCGAGCACGGAAATCCCCTTGATGTATTCGACTACGTCCTGCTGCGTCAGTGCCATGTCTCTCTGCTCCTCGTACCTTGATGATTGCGGCGATTCTGTTTGCTTGATGATTCCAGCGATTCTGTCGCGTTTCTCAGCGCGCGGCGACTCCGCTGCCGCCGCTCGCGCGCTCAGGGCTGCTCTGCTGTCAGGCTGCCACGCCTACGCCGGGGCCGCTTCGCTCTCTTGCGGCGCCGCTTCGCTCTTCTTCTTCTCCGCCTGCACGAGCACGCTCATCAGATCGCGCGGCGCGGCGTTCAGCACGCTCACCAGCTGGACCATCGGCGCCTGCAGCAGGAAGAGGAGCTTGGCGTACAGCTCGGGCTTGCCCGGCAGCGTGGCCAGGTCGGTGACCTCCGCCGGCCTTGATCGCGCGGCCCTGGACGACGGCGGCCTTGATCTTCAGCGCCGGCGCGGTCTTGGCGAACGTCGTCAGGACCTTGGCGAGCGCGACCGGATCCTCGCCGCTGTAGGCGACGGCCGTCGTGCCGCTGAAGAACTCGGTCAGCGGCTCGAACGTCGTGCCCTTGAGCGCGCGGCGGGCCAGCGTGTTCTTGACGACCTTGTACCGGCCCTTGGCGCCGCGCACCTGGCGACGCAGCTCGGTCACCTCCGGCACCTTGAGGCCCTTGTAGTCGACAACGATCGCGCTGTCGGTGCCCTTGAACGACTGTTCGAGCTGCTGCAGCTCTTCTTCTTTGAATGCTCGAGTGACTGCCATAATCTGTCAACTTCTCTCAACGGCTCGCGGGGCCCACCCCGCTCGCGCGCGCTCGGCGTCTTCGCGCCTCGCGCTGGCCGCAGGCGCTAGTGTTTCACCACGTCGGTCACGTGCGCCGTATCGATCGTGATCCCCGGGCCCATCGTCGAGGACAGCGTCACGTTGCGGAGGTACTTGCCCTTGGCCGCGGACGGCTTGGCCTTGACGACGCTGTCGACGAGCGCGTGGGCGTTGTCGATCAGGCTTCTGCGACGCGAACGAGATCTTGCCGATCGGCGCGTGCACGATGCCGGTCTTGTCGACGCGGAACTCGACCTTGCCGGCCTTGATTTCCTTGACCGCCTTCGCGATGTCGACGGTGACCGTTCCGGTCTTCGGGTTGGGCATCAGGCCTCGCGGGCCGAGCACCTTGCCGAGCTTGCCGACCGCGCGCATCATGTCCGGCGTCGCGACGACGGCGTCGAAGTCGGTCCAGCCGCCCTGGATCTTGTCGACCAGCTCCTCGCCGCCGATGAAGTCGGCGCCGGCCTCCTGCGCTTCCTTCTGCTTGTCGCTGCCGGCAATCGCCAGCACGCGCTTGCTCTTGCCGAGTCCGTGCGGCAGCACGACCGTGCCGCGCACCATCTGATCGGCGTGCTTCGGATCGACGCCAAGGCGAAGCGACAGCTCGACGGTCTCGTCGAACTTCGCGTACTTCGACCTTCTGCATCAGGGGAATCGCGTCCTCGATCGTGTGCGGACGCGCTGGGACCTGCTGCCGCGCGGCAGCGAATTTCTTGCCTGTCTTACGCATGCTCTACCTCGGTGGTGCTAACGGCCGACGAGCGGCCTCCCACGTTTCTAGTTTGTGGAGCTCGTCTGCATTTCTCGAGCGCTTGGAGCCGCCAAGCGCTCTCGCTCGACGACTTCGCGCCTCGCTCGGCCGCAGCGCTGCTGATAGCACGCCGGCTCAATCACTATCAGCCAGCTCCACCGCCCTGAAGCTGATGGCTGAGAGCTGTCAGCCGGAGCTATCCCACCACGTCGATGCCCATCGACCGGGCCGTGCCCGCGACCGTCTTGAACGCGGCCTCGAGCGACTCGGCGTTGAGGTCCGGCATCTTGAGCTTCGGCGATGTCCTCGACCTGCTTCTTCGTCACCGTGCCGACCTTGTTCTTGTTCGGCTCGGCCGATCCCTTGGCCAGGTTCGCCGCGCGCTTCAAGCAGGATCGACGCCGGCGGCGTCTTCGTGATGAACGAGTACGACCGGTCGGCGTAGACCGTGACGACGACGGGGATGATCAGCCCTTCGTCCTTGCTCGTCTTCGCGTTGAAGTTCTTGCAGAAGTCCATGATGTTGACGCCGTGCGGACCGAGCGCGGTCCCGACCGGCGGCGCGGGGGTCGCCTTCCCCGCCGCAATCTGGAGCTTCACCATTGCCTGTACTTTCTTCGCCATGATTCTTGAGCTCGCTGTCAGCTACCAGCTACCAGCTGCCAGCTGCCAGCTCCTGACCGCTCCGTGAACCAGAGCTGGAAGCTGGAAGCTGGAGGCGGAAGCTACAGTTTCTCCACCTGCAGAAAATCCAATTCGACCGGCGTCGACCGGCCGAAGATCGTCACCATGACCTTGAGCGTGTTGCGATCCAGGTTGACCTCGTCGACCGATGCCGTTGAAGCTCGTGAACGGGCCCTCGTTGATCCGGACCTGGTCGCCCTTCTCGAACGTGTACTTCGGCTTCGGCTTCTCGGCGGCTTCGGTGACCTGATTGAGAATCTGGTCGACCTCTTCACGCGAGAGCGGCGTCGGCTTGGCGCCGGCGCCGACAAAGCCGGTCACCTTCGGCGTGTTCTTCACCACGTGCCACGCGTTGTCGGACATGTGCATCTCGACAAGGATGTAGCCGGGGAAGAACCGCTTCGAGCTCACGACCTTCTTGCCGCCGCGCATCTCGGCGACCTGCTCGGTCGGGATCAGGATCTCGCCGATCTCGGCCTGCAGGCCGTAGGCCTGCACGCGCTGCTCGAGCGACTCCTTCACCTTGTTCTCGAAGCCAGAGTACGTGTGCACGATGTACCACTGCTTCGTCGCGATCGTCGGTCATGCTCGCCATGCTCACGCCACACCGAACGTTCTGTAAATCCACCGATCAGGCTGTTGAGGATGCATGTCGACGTCGCCAGAGATACAACGCCGAAGAAGATCGACGTCAGGATCACGACGAGCGTCGTCGCGTAGACCTCGCGCCGGGTCGGCCAGGTGACCCGCGCCATTTCGTTGCGGACCTCGGCGAGGAACCGCCTCGCGCGACCGTCCACCAGCCCGATCATGCCGTCCCGGGCACGACCACCGATTGAGTCCTCGTGCTCCGCCATTGCCGTCTTCATCTCCTGATCCTTGTCGGTCAGGCTCAGGCTCGGGCTCCGGCGATCGCTCGAGCGCTCGCTTCCATAACCGCCGTCGACCTCACGTCTTGAGCCCTGAGCCGCCATAACCGTCTCACTGGCAGGACAGGAGGGAATCGAACCCCCAACCCCCGGTTTTGGAGACCGGTGCTCTGCCAATTGAGCTACTGTCCTAAATGCTGCAGCTTCCAGCTTCCGGCTTCCGGCCGGAAGCTTCGAAGCTGCTTCCTCTATCGAGCTGGCAGCCGGCAGCTGGCAGCTGGAAGCCTTACTTCGTTTCCTTGTGCGGCGTGTGCTTCCGGCAGAAGCGGCAGAACTTGCTGAACTCCAGCCGTTCGCTCGTCTTCTTCTTGTTCTTCGTCGTGCTGTAGTTGCGGCGCTTGCACTCGCCGCACGCCAGCGAAATGATGTCTCTCATCGCGTTGAACCCTGTCGGGGCTCGGGATCCGGGACTCGGGACTCGGGATCTTCGAACCCCGAGCCCCGAGCCGCCGAGCGCCCGGCACTATTCGATAATCTCCGAAATCGTGCCGGCGCCGACGGTGCGGCCGCCTTCACGAATCGCGAACCGCGCGCCCTTTTCGAGCGCGACCGGGCACGTGCAGCTCCGCGGTGATGCTCGTGTTGTCGCCCGGCATCACCATCTCGACGCCCTCGGGCAGCTTGAGCGAGCCGGTCACGTCCGTCGTCCGGATGTAGAACTGCGGACGGTAGCCGTTGAAGAACGGCGTGTGGCGTCCACCCTCGTCCTTCGACAGGATGTAGACCTCGCCCTTGAACTTCGTGTGCGGCTTGATCGAGCCCGGCTTGGCGAGCACCTGGCCGCGCTCGACGTCGTCTTTTTCGACGCCGCGGAGCAGCACGCCGACGTTGTCGCCCGCGACGCCCTCATCGAGCAGCTTGCGGAACATCTCGACGCCGGTGACGACCTTCTTCTCGGTCGGCTTGAACCCGACGATCTCGATTTCCTCGCTGACCTTGACCTTGCCGCGCTCGATGCGGCCGGTGACGACGGTGCCGCGGCCCGAGATCGAGAACACGTCTTCGATCGGCATCAGGAACGGCTTGTCGATCTCGCGCTGCGGCATCGGGATGTAGGTGTCGAGCGCATCCATCAGCTTGAGGACGCCCGCCACGCCGTCCGGATCGCCCTGGAGCGCCTTGAGCGCGGAGATGCGCACCACCGGGATGTCGTTGCCGGGGAAGCCATAGGACGACAGCAGCTCGCGCACCTCGAGCTCGACGAGGTCGACCAGCTCGGGATCGTCCACCGCATCGACCTTGTTGAGGGCGACGACCATGTACGGCACGTTGACCTGCTTGGCGAGCAGCACGTGCTCGCGCGTCTGCGGCATCGGGCCGTCGACGGCGCTGACCACGAGGATGGCGCCGTCCATCTGCGCCGCGCCGGTGATCATGTTCTTGATGTAGTCGGCGTGACCCGGGCAGTCGACGTGGGCGTAATGCCGGTTCGTGGTGGCGTACTCGACGTGGCTCGTCGCGATCGTCAGAATCTTGGTCGCGTCGCGCCGTCCCTGCGACTCGGAGGCCTTGGCCACCTCGTCGTACGGAACGAACTTCGCCCAGCCCTTGTCCGCGGCGACCTTGGTCAGTGCAGCCGTCAGCGTGGTCTTGCCGTGGTCGATGTGCCCGATGGTGCCGACGTTGACGTGCGGTTTGGATCGATCGAATTTCTCTTTTGCCATGTCGTTTATCCCGTCCTCGATTGCGTCTCTACTGACGTTGTGTCATCCGCCTTTGGGCCTCGTTGCCAGAACTCGCTTCCGGGCGTCGTCGTTCAACCCTCGGTCCGCCTGCGCTCCTTCGGAGCTACGGCGCGACAGACTTCCTTACTGGCCTGCCCAGACGAGCTCGTCTGCGAAGCCAGGAGCGAAGTCTGGAGCCGATGACCGGGATTGAACCGGTGACCTCGTCCTTACCAAGGACGCGCTCTGCCAACTGAGCTACATCGGCCTTCGCCCTTCGGGCTACGGCCCGACGAGTCGGCCCGCCGCCTTCGCGCTCCGCGCTTCGGCGCGGCAAGCCCTTCGCGCTCCGCGCTTCGGCGCGCCAGCCTTCGCGCTCTGTCGCTCCGACACGTCGGCCCGCCCTGCCTTCGCGCTCGGTACGCCACAGCCTTGCGGCGCGGCTACTGTCCGCCTTCGCGCTGCGCGCAGCGGCGCGACAGCCTTCGCGCGACGCTGCTCGCTGGCTTGCCGAGCCGAAGCTCGCCCGGAGGGCGAGCGAAGGCTGGAGCGGGAGACGGGGATCGAACCCGCGACCAACAGCTTGGAAGGCTGTGACTCTACCACTGAGTTACTCCCGCCTTCGCGGCTCGCTCGCTTCGCTGTTGCCGCTTCGGCGGGCAAGCCCGCCTGTGCGTTCCAGCCTCGTTCACGTGCCCTGCCGCGTATTCCCGAATACTCATGACCCACTTCACCGGTCGCCGAAGCCCGCCGCACTCTGCAGCTATCCGCTGGCTCTGTCCGCCGAAGCTCGCCGCGCCCCGTGTCTATCGACGCTGGCTTGCCAGCCGAAGCTCGCCGCGAAGCGGCGAGCGAAGGCTGGTGGCGAGGGAAGGATTCGAACCTTCGAAGCCGCTGGGGCGACAGATTTACAGTCTGTTGCGTTTGACCGCTTCGCTACCTCGCCGATATCCACCGGCGGACGCGCCGGGGCTAACGCTGTTGATGCTCGATCTGTTGTCAGGATTTGCGCCGCTCGCGATACGTGCCGTCCTGCTTGTCGTTTCTGTCTTGGGCTGCCTCGGGTTTCGCTCGTGCTCGGGTCTCGCTTTCGGCGGGAAACGTGGAGCTGGCGAAGGGATTTGAACCCCCGACCGGCTGATTACAAATCAGCTGCTCTACCGGACTGAGCTACGCCAGCCCAGACAAAACGATATTTGTAGCACACCGCGTGCCACGGGCGCAAGCTCATGAACCCGTAGAGGGTTACCGGCAAGGGGAAAAAGGAATCATACACCATCTGACCGCCGCCTCTGCCTCGCCGCTTCGAACAGCATAACTCCTGCTGCTACAGACACATTCAGGCTTTCTATCCGTCCCTTCATCGGGATCGCGGCCAGACGGTCGCACCGCTCGCGCACGAGCCGGCGAAGACCCGTTCCCTCGGCGCCGAGCACGATCGCGGTCGGCACGGTCAGGTCGATCTCGTCGTAGTTGTCCGTCGCCTCCGAAGCCAGGCCGACGGTCCAGACACCGGCCTCCTTGAGCTCGTCGAGGGCGCGCGCGATGTTCACGACCGTGGCAATTCGCACCGTGGCGACGGCACCCGCCGACGCTTTGGCCACGATCCCGTCGAGCGACGCCGCGTGGCGCGCCTGCCGCACGACGCCGTGTCCGCCCGACGCGTCGATGCTCCGCAGAATCGCGCCGACGTTGTAGCGGATCCTCGACGCCGTCGAGGACGACGAGGAGCGCCGGCTGCGGCGCCGCCGCCGAGACGAGCTCGTCGATCCCGTAGTCCCGCGGCGCCTCGACCTCCGCGGCGACTCCCTGATGGACTCCACCCTTCGCCGCCCGATCGAGCGACGCGGCATCGGTTCGCTCGATCGACACCCCCGCTTTCCGGGCGAGCGCAATCGCGTCCTCGACACGCTGGTCCGATCGCGGGCCGACGCGCAGCTTCCGGACGCGGCCCGCGCGCAGCGCTTCCATCACGGGGTTCAGGCCGTAGACGATCATGCTGGCACCAACATCATCGTTGGGATCACGGTCGCGGGATTACCCGAGCAGGCGCGCAAACATCTCCGCGCGCTCCCGACAGCCGAGCACCAGCGCCACGCCCGCGGACCGGGGCAGCTCGGCGCCGCGATCGATCGCCGGCACGGCGAGATCGAGCTCGGGCCCGCCCGCTTCGCCGGTCAGCGCGACGCGAATCGGATGGAACAGCGCCCGCCCCTTCTGGCCGGTGCGCTGCCGGACGCGCGCGGCCGCGGCGCGAAAGGCCTCGCGATCGAGCCGCCCGTTCCCGCGCAGCTCGTCGGCGAGCGCGACCACGACCTCGCGGGCGCCCGGCGCGTCCATCACTTCGGCGACCTCGTGTGTCGCCAGGGCGGCGGCGACGTCGAAGTCGAAGAGGAACCTGAGCCGATCGGGAATCTCCTCGAGCCGATCGACCGACCCGACCGCCATCGGCAGGATGAGCGCGACGAACTCCATCGCCTCGTCGGTGCGCCGGGTGACGAATCCGCGCGCGGTGAAGTAGCGCAGCGACTCGGCCGCGAGCCTGGCCGGCGCCGCGGCCTTCATGTAGTGGCGGTTCATCCAGGCGAGCTTCTCGAGATCGAAGATCCCCGCGGCGTGCCCGACATCCTCGATCGCGAACCGGCGCGCCATCTCGTCGACCGGCTGGAGCTCGGCGTCGTTGTCGCCGCTGCCGCCATCGGTCCGGGGTGACCAGCCGATGAGCGCCAGGTAGTTCACCAGCGCCTCCGGCAGATAGCCGCGCGCGCGAAACTCCGCGACCGACGTCGCGCCGTGCCGCTTCGACAACGGCGTGTGGTCGGGCCCGAGGACGAGCGACAGGTGCGCGAACTCGGACGGCGCGAAGCCGAGCGCCTGATAGAGCAGGATCTGACGCGGCGTGTTCGAGATGTGATCCTCGCCGCGAATCACGTGCGTCACCTCCATCAGTGCATCGTCGACCACGACGGCGAAGTTGTATTGCGGCCGCCCGTCGGATCGCACGATGACGAAATCGCCGATGACCTCCGTGCTGAACACGACCTCACCGCGCACCAAATCCTGAAAGCGGATCTCTTCGCCTGCCGGCACGCGAAACCGGATGACGGGACGCTCCCCGGCGTCTATCCGCGCCTGAGCCTCGTCACGCGGCATCCCGCGGCAGGTCCCGTGGTACTTCGGCGGCATGGCCGGCCGCCAGATCGGCCTGACGGTCCGCGTCGAGCTTGTCCGGCGAGCAGAAACAGTAGTACGCGTGATCGCTCGCCAGCAGTTCGTTCGCGTACGACGCGTAGAGGTGCAGCCGCTCGGACTGGCGATACGGTCCGTGCGGTCCGCCGACGTCAGGGCCTTCGTCCCAGTCGAGCCCCAGCCAGCGCAGATCCTCGAGGATGCTCTGCTCGGACTCGCGCGTCGACCGCTCGGCATCGGTATCCTCGATGCGCAACACGAACGTGCCGTCCTTGCCGTGGGCGAGGAGCCAGTTGAAGAGCGCCGTACCGAGCGTTCCCGACGTGAAGCTGACCGGTCGGGCTGGGGGCGAACCTTACACGCATAGGTCAGTCGGCAGTCGTGAGTCGTCAGTCGCAGTCAGTCAGTCTCAGTCGGCAGTCGTCAGTCGGGAGCCAGACGCGTCAGCAGCGCGACCGCGTGGGCAGCGATGGCCTCGCCTCGGCCGACCGCGTCAACGCCCTCGTTGGTCTTGCCTTTTACGCTGACTCGGCTCTCGTCGACTCCAAGCGCCTCGGCCAGCCGCGACTGGATGGCCTCGCGGTGTGGCCCTATTCTGGGGCGCTCGAGGATCACCACCACGTCCACGTTCTCAATCGCCAGGCCGCGCCCCCGTACCAGGCCGACGACCTCCTTCAGCAGCGCGACGCTCGACGCGCCCTTCCAGCGCGGATCGGTGTCCGGGTAGTGCTGGCCGATGTCGCCGGCCCTGGCGGCGCCGAGGATTGCGTCGGTCACTGCGTGGCAGACGACGTCGGCGTCCGAGTGACCGAGCGCGCCACGTTCGGACGGCACGGTCACCCCGCCGAGCACGAGCGGCCGGCCCTCGACCAGCCGGTGCAAGTCGTAGCCGACGCCCACGCGCCCCGAGGCGGCTGATGATTCCAGGCCACGCGCACGATCGAGATCGGCCGCAGTCGTGATCTTGACGTTCGCCGCATCGCCCGCCACGACGTGCACGCGGTGACCGGCACGTTCGGCCAGCATGGCCTCGTCGGTGGCGGTCTCCGCGGTGTGGCCAGCGTCGATGGCGGCGCCGAGCACGCCGCGCCGGAACGCCTGCGGCGTCTGCGCGAGGAAGATTTCCTCACGCGGCAGCGTCTCGACGATCACCTCGTCCTCCACGCGTTTCACCGTATCGCTGACGGGACACGCGACGATGGCCGCGCCGTGCGCGACCGCGCCCTGAATCGCGCGCGAGATGACGTCGCTCGTGACAAACGGTCGTGCGGCGTCATGGACGAGCACGATCTCGGCATCCTCGGCCACGGCAGCGAACGCGTTCGCGACGGAGTCCTGCCGGCGCTCGCCGCCCGCCACGAGCAGCACGTCTGGCACGCCGTCGAGCCATCGCGGCGGCGCGGCCAGGAGGGCCGCGGGCAGCGCGACGATCACACGGCTGACCTCGGGATGGGATCGGAAGGCATCGATCGAGCGCTGGAGGAGTGTCCTGCCGCCGACCTCCAGTAGTTGCTTGGGCACGGCCGAGCCGAGCCGTCGACCGCTGCCGCCCGCCGCGATGATGGCAGTGACCTGCACAGGCGATGAGTTTGCGCGAGTGGCCAAACGACTCATTATATCGCAGCCTGCGGCTGGTCGACGTTCCGGCAGACGACATCGCGCACTCGTTGGGCGAGCTCCCGCGCGCCTGCGCGCCCGACGCCGGTCGTCGGAATGGGTTCGTGGATGGTCACCGTCACGTCGCCGGGACAGGTCATCAAGCGACCCTTGAGCATCACGTGACGGCTGCCGGCGATGCTGACGGGCACGATCGGGAGGCCGGCGTCGATCGCCACCAGGAACATGCCGCCCTTGAAGCGCGCGACCGCCCCGTCAACACTGCGCGTGCCTTCGGGAAACACGATGAGCGACCTGGCCCCGCCGACGAGCCTGGCCATCTTCTTCACGACCCCCGCGCCCGGGTTCTTGCGATCGACCAGCAGATGACCGGTTCGTCGCAGGTGCCAGCCAAGGAACGGAAAGTTCCCCAGCGAAGCCTTGGCCACGATCCGCAGCTGGACGGGGATGGACGTGAAGACGATCGGGATGTCGTAGATGCTCTGATGATTCGACGCGAACACGTAGCTGCGGTGTGCCTCGAGCCTGTCGACGCCTCGAATCGTGACGCGTACACCGGTCGTGCGCAAGATGAGCCAGGCCCAGGCGCGCGCGCACCGGTGGCCGAAGTCTCCGCTCGAATCGACCAGCGACGAGAGGATCGAAATCGTGCCGAGGACGATCGTATAAACGCCGATGGCGGGAATCAGGAAGAAGACCGTCCGCCACCAGTGATACGGCGGAATCACTTCGCGTTCGGCTGGGCCCTGCTCGCCCCGCCAGCTGACGACACAATCCCCGGCGCCGGGCCGGACGCGGGGACGACGACCTGTCCGAGCACCGGCTGCGCGCCCGGTCCCTCGATGTAGCGCCCGAAGATCATCTTGCCGGCGGTCGTCTGCAGCACGCTCGTGACGACGATGTCGATGTTCTTGCTGATCATCCGCCGCGCGTTGTCCACGACGACCATCGTCCCGTCGTCGAGGTAGGCGACGCCCTGGTTGTATTCCTTGCCTTCCTTGAGGATGAAGACCTTCATGAATTCGCCCGGCAGCACGACCGGCTTGAGGGCGTTGGCGAGCTCGTTGATGTTGAGCACCTGGACGCCGCGGAGCTGCGCCACCTTGTTGAGGTTGAAGTCGTTGGTGACGATCTTGCCCTGCAGCGTGCGCGCCAGCTCGATGAGCTTGAGGTCGACCTCGCGCACCTCGGGAAAGTCGATGTCGGAAATCATGACGTCGAGGCCCGACATCTTCTGGACCTTCTGCAGGATGTCGAGGCCGCGCCGGCCGCGGTTGCGCTTGAGCGAGTCCGCCGAGTCGGCGACGAGCTGGAGCTCCTTGAGCACGAACTGCGGAATGACGAGCGTGCCGTCGAGGAAGCCGGTCTCGCAGACGTCCGCGATCCGTCCGTCGATGATGACGCTCGTGTCGAGCAGCCGGTAGCGTTTCTGCGGTCCGGCGTCCCGGAAGAGCGACACCAGCCGCGCCGGCTGCAGCCACTCGCCCTTCCGCGCGCCCATCACGATCCCGAGGTACGGGAAGACCAGCAGCGTGAAGCTGTGCAGGAACGCGACGCGGGGATCGCTCGCGTCTGCCCAGAACAGTGCGGCGCCGATCGTCTTGGCCAGCCCGAGCCCGATGGCGCCTCCGATGAGCGCGCCGAGGAGGTCCGTGACTTCGGCCTCGCGCAGGCGTGCCTCGACACCGATGATGACCAGGCCGAGCAGCGCGCCGACCAGTGCGTTGGTCCAGAGATCGGTGGTGAACGGCCGGACGAGCACGGCCGCATACGTCACAGCGAGCACGAACAGCACACGGACGATCAGATGCCAGGGCATGAATGAGCTCCGCGAAGATAAAGAACCCGGGTATGAAGACGTACCCTATGATACCGCCCCAGCTCGCTACCAATCGATCAACTGATCGAGCGCCTCCGATACCGTCTTGACCCCGACGACCTCGCAGCCCGCGGAGCCTCGGCCGGGGCAAGGTTGCCCTCCGGGACGACGCAGCGCGTGAAGCCCATCTGCGCCGCCTCCCGCACGCGCAGAGCGGACTGGCTGGTCCCGCGAATCTCTCCAGCCAGGCCGACCTCGCCGAAGACTGCGGTCGCCGCCCGGATCGCCCGATTGCGGACACTCGAGGCAACCGCCGCGACGATGGCCAGGTCGGCCGCGGGCTCGTCCACCGTCATCCCTCCGGCGACGTTGACGAAGACATCCTCGGCGATCAGGTTGAGCCCGGCCCGCTTCTCGAGCACCGCCAGCAGGAGCGACAGCCGATTCTGATCGAGGCCACTCGCCATCCGCCTGGCGTTGCCGTAAGAGCTGGTGCTGACGAGCGCCTGCACCTCGACCAGGAGGGGGCGCGAGCCTTCGACGCAGCACAGCACAGCCGACCCCGGCGCGCTCGCGGCCCGCTCGGCGAGAAACAGCTGCGACGGATTCGGCACAGCCCTGAGCCCGGTGCCGGTCATCTCGAAGACGCCCAGCTCGCTGACGGCGCCGAACCGGTTCTTCACCGCGCGGACCACTCGATGAGCATGATGCTTCTCGCCCTCGAAGTACAGCACCGTGTCCACGATGTGCTCGAGGGCCTTCGGCCCCGCAAGGTTGCCGTCCTTCGTGACGTGTCCGACGAGAAACGTGGGGATGTTCTGGCCCTTGGCGGCAAAGAGCAATTGCGTCGCCGATTCGCGCACCTGGCCGATGCTGCCGGGCGCCGACTGGAACTTCAGCGAGAACACCGTCTGAATGGAGTCGACGATGACGAAGGCCGGCCGGAGCCTGGCGATCTCCTCGAGGATTCGCTCGAGACAGGTCTCCGCGAGGATGTACAACGGGGCGCGCTCGACGCCAAGACGCTCGCCGCGGGACTTGATCTGGTGCTCGGATTCCTCGCCCGAACAGTAGAGCACCGGGCCAACCGCTCTCGCGAAGTGCGCCGCCGCCTGCAAGAGCAGCGTCGACTTGCCGATGCCCGGCTCGCCGCCGATGAGCACGAGCGATCCGGGGACGACGCCGCCGCCGAGCACGCGGTCGAACTCGCCGATGCCCGTCGACAGCCGCTCGGCGACGACCGTATCGATGTCGGCATAGAGCTGAGGCCCCGCGGCGCCCGCCAGCGCATAGCGCTTCTCGGTCGACCCGGCCGTCACGCTCGCTGGAACGGGACGCTCCTCGACCATCGAGTTCCACGCGCCGCATTCGGGACACCGGCCCAGCCACTTGGCCGACTGCGCGCCGCACTCCTGACAGGCGAAGACGGTCTTCTGTTTCATATCAGCTTCCAGCTGCCCGCTCCGCCAGCTTCCAGCTGCCCGCTTCCAGCTAAGAGCTTTCAGTGCTCAGCCGATCGGTTGCCATCTCTGACTCGAGAGCAGAGAGGTAATGTCAACTCGATCATAGTCGACCGTCTGGAGTGAATCGTAGGAATCAGCTGAGGCCGGAAGCTGGGAGCGGGAAGCTGGAAGCCTGTCTATTCATACACCCGCTGAATCCGGCTGCCGACGCGGCACAGCAGCTCGTACGGAATCGTCCCGATCGAGGCAGCGATCTCGCGCACGCCGATCGACTCGTCACCCTGCTGGCCGACAATCACGACTTCGTCGCCGGGCGCCACGTCCGTACCCGTCACGTCGATCATCGTCATGTCCATGCACACCGAGCCGACGATCGGCACGCGGCGGCCGCGCACGAGCATGAATCCACGGCCGGCGAGCCGCAGGTCAAGACCATCGGCGTATCCTGCGGGCACGACGGCAACCGTCCGCGGCTCGGTCACGGTCGTCTTGATGCCGTAGCCCGTGCCTTCGCCCGGGCGAATGCCCTTCACCGCGACGATCCGGCTGTGCAGCGACAAGGCTGGACGGAGTGCGATCGTCGTCGCGAGCGGTGGGGGCACGACGCCGTAGAGCAGGAGGCCGGGGCGCACGAAGTCGTACCAGACGCGCTCGTCGCGGAGGAGCGCTGCGCTGTTCGCCGCATGACGAACGCGGGCGTCGATGCCAAACGCCGCGAGACGTGTGAGCGACGCCTCGAAGCGCGTCCGCTGCTCGCCGAAGAGCGGGTGGTCGGGATCGTCGGCGGTCGCGAAGTGTGTGTACACCGCATCTATCCTGAGGTTGGAGCTCGCCGCGACCTCGGGCAGCGTCCGATCGAGGTTGTCGTGGCGGAACCCCAGCCGGTTCATCCCCGTGTCGATCTTGAGGTGGGAGTGGAGGACGACGCCGCGAGCCGCGGCCGCGGCCTGCAGCGCGCGCGCAGCGCCAGGCGTGGATATCGTGGGGGTCAGATCGTGCTCGAAGACACCGTCGAGGTGGCTGACGCTCAACGCCCCAAAAACCAGGATCCGCGCCCGCACGCCAGCCTGTCGCAGCTCGACCGCCTCCTCGATGTCCGCGCAGGCGAGCATCGCGGCGCCCGCCTCTTCGAGCGCGCGCGCGACTTGCGGTGCGCCGTGCCCATAGGCATTGGCCTTGACGACGGCGATCATGGCCGGCGCCGGCCGGTCGGCAGACTCGAGGTACGCGGCGATCGCGCGACAGTTGTTGCGAATCGCGTCGAGATCGACGCGGGCGACGGTCGGCCGGATCATGGCGATCCGTGCGCGAGGTTCTCGAACCGCGTGAACTCTTTGATGAAGGCCAGCTTGGCCGTGCCAGTCGGTCCGTTCCGCTGCTTGCCGATAATGATCTCGGCGACGCCCTGCGCCTCCTGATTCGGCTGCCCATCATCGTCGCGATATTGATCGGAGCGATAGATGAACATGACGACGTCGGCGTCCTGTTCGAGCGCGCCGGACTCGCGGAGGTCCGAGAGCTGGGGACGGTGATCGGAGCGGGTTTCCGGCGCGCGCGAGAGCTGCGACAGCGCGATGATCGGGACGTTCAGCTCCTTCGCGAGGCCCTTGAGCGATCGGGAGATGGACGCGAGCTCGGCCTGGCGGCTCTCGAACCGGCCGCGGCCCTGCATGAGTTGAATGTAGTCGATGATGAGCAGGTGCAGCCCGTGTTCGGCCTTCAACCGGCGCGCCTTCGCGCGCATCTCGAGCACGCCGATCGACGCCGAGTCGTCGATGAAGACGCGCGCCTCGGCCAGCGTGCCGAGCGCATGCGAGAGGCGCCCGTAGTCCTTCTCGCTGAGAAAGCCGCTGCGGAATCGATGGGCGTCGATGCGGGCCTCGGCGGTGAGCATGCGCATGAAGAGCTGCTCTTTCGACATCTCGAGGCTGAACAGCCCGACCGTCATGTCGGTCGACGTGCCGACGTGGAGCCCGATGTTGAGCACGAAGCTCGTCTTGCCCATCGCCGGCCGGGCGGCGACCAGCACCAGGTCCGACGGCTGGAGGCCGGACGTCATCTCGTCGAGATCGACGAAACCCGTCGGCACGCCGGTGACGAGGCCCTTGTGCTGCTGCAGCTTCTCGATCGTCGCGAAGCTGCTCTGCACGAGGTCGCGCAGCGGCACGAAGCCGGCGCGGATGCGATCCTCGGCAATGGCGAAAATCGCGCGCTCGGCTTCGTCGAGGAGGAGGTCGGGCTCCTGCTCGGCCTCGTAGGCCTCGGTCAGGATCTTGTTGGCCGAGTGGATCAGGTTCCGGAGGGTCGACTTCTCCTTGACGATGCGCGCGTAGTACTCGACGTTGGCCGAACGCGGCACGCCATCGGCGAGCGACGCGATGTACGCCGGCCCCCCGACCTCGTCGAGCTGACCAGTCTTCGACAGCTCTTCCCGAAGCGTGACGAAGTCGATGGGGTCGTTGCGCTCGCTGAGCACGACCATGCTGTTGAAGATGCGCCGGTGCGCGTCGCGAAAGAAATCTCGCGAGTCGATGAGCTCGGCGGCGTGATTGAACGCGTCGTTGTGAATGAGGACCGCACCGAGGACGGACTTCTCGGCGTCAAGGCTGTGGGGAAGCGTGCGTTCGGCGGCGACGTCTGGCATCGGTGGAACCGGCGAAAGAATACCAGATCCGTCGAGCCAGGTGATCGACAGAAGACTCTGTCGATCACCCGAAGATGCGTCGTCGGCGCCGGCCGCTAGCGCTGCGCGGCGACGATCGTCACCTTGACCTGCGCGGTCACCTCGCGGTGCACCTTCACAGGGACGGTGACTTCACCGAGAGCCTTGAGTGGCTCCGGCAGATGGATCTTCCGCTTGTCGATCTCGAATCCCTTCGCGACGAGCGCCTGCGCGATATCGGCCGAGGTGACCGAGCCGTACAGCGTGTTGTTCTCGCCGACGCGGCGTGCGATTTCGACCTCGGTCTGGGTGAGGCGCTGACCGTAGGCTTCGGCCTGTGCCTTCTCCTCGAGCTCGCGCGCTTCGGCCGCGTGCCGCTCGCGCTCGATCTGCTTCTTGTTCGCCTCGGTGACGGCGAGCGCCATTTTTCGCGGCAGGAGGAAGTTGCGAGCGTAGCCGTTCGCGACCTTCACAATCTCGCCGCGCCGGCCGAGGTTATCGACGTGTTCTCTGAGAATGACTTCCATAGTTAGATCGCCTCTCAAAGACAGCTTCCAGCTTCCGACTTCCGGCTTCCAGCTTCCAGCAGTCGGCTACCGGGCTTCCACGTGTTTGGCTGGAAGCGGGGAGCTGGAAGCCGGCAAGGCTGTCAATCAATCCGTTACATACGGCACGAGCGCCAGCTGCCGCGCGCGCTTGATGGCGGTCTGCAACTTGCGCTGATGGAGCGCGCACGTCCCGGAGATGCGGCGCGGCTGGATCTTGCCCCGCTCGGGCAGAAAGGGCGCCAGCAGCCGCACATCCTTGTAGTTGATGTAGTCGATCTTCTCCGCGCAGAACTTGCACACGCGCCGGCGGCGGAAGAACCCGCCTCCGCGCCGCGCGCCGTCCTTGTTCTTGTCCTTGTCCTTGTCGCCGCCCCGGCCGCCGCGGCCGCCTCCGCCTCGTTCGCCGCTCATCGCTGAACCTCCATGCCATCGCGATCGTCATCCGAGTCCTGGTCGCCGCGCTTCTCGCCCGGCGCCGGCTCCGGTGGAAGCCCGCGTGCGACCCGGCGTCGGGCCTGGTTGGCCTTGCGCGCGTCCCGCGTGCGGTCCGCCACACGAATCTCCTCGTCCACGCGCACCACCAGATGCCGGATGACCTGGTCGGTCACGCGCAGCCGCCGATCGATCTCTTTCATCACGTCGCCCGACGTGCTGTTGATCGTCTCGACGACATAGGTCGCTTCACGATGATGGCCAATCTCGTAGGCGAGCTTGCGCCGGCCCCAGTTCTCGGTCTTCTCGAGCACGGCGTGACTGCTGGCGAAACGCTGGACGATCTGCTCGATCTGCGTGTGCAGATCGGTGACCTCCTGTTCGGAGGCATCTGGTGTGATGAGGTAGACGAGCTCGTACTGTCTGCTTGCGCTCATGACTCTCCTTGTGGACTGATGGCTGCTTCTTCGCTGCCAGCTTCCAGCCACCAGCTTCCAGCACGAATGCTGGCGGCTGGCGGCTGGGAGCTGGAAGCTGGTTGCAGCAAGGAGAAAACGGATTGTGTGTTCCCGTCTTCTTTACTCAATACTCAATGCGCTTGGGGCCCCCCGCCTCCGCTTCGCTTCGGCGAGGCTCGCCGTAGCCTTGGCGACGGCGGCACCCCCAGGCGCTCTCGCTCGGCGACTGCGCGCCTCGCTCGGGCCGCAGGCGCTGCCGGTTCACGACCTTCCCAACTGTCGGCGACAGCCCGGCACGGGCAACCGGTCTTTCCAGCTCCTAGCTCCTAACTTCTAGCTCCTTCGTCATCTTCCCGCCGATTGTACCGGTTCATCATCGGCCCGAGGCCGTCGCTGACGAACACTTCCGCGGCATCAGCCGCCCTCGCGATCGCTTCGGTCACGATCGGCTGCTCGTCCTTGTCGAAGGTGGCGAGCACGTGATCGGCCAGGTCCCTGCGCGAATCACCGCGGCCCACCCCAAAACGCAGCCGCGCGAACTCTTCGGTCCCCAGCTGCTCGATGAGCGACTTCAGACCGTTGTGCCCTCCAGCCGATCCGCTGCCCCGCGTCCGCAACCGGCCCAGCTCCAGCTGAACTTCGTCGACGATGACCAGCAGATCCGCCAGATCGACCTTGAAGTAGCGCAACAGGTCGCCAACGGCAAACCCGCTGAGGTTCATGAACGTCAGCGGCTTGACAATGAGAGCCCCGGCACTGCGCCACTTCGCGATCAGTGCTTCGGCCGGCGCCGCCTCCCACTCGAGCCGATGACGACTCGCCAGGGCGTCGACGACCTCGAAGCCGACGTTGTGGCGGGTGCCGGCGTATTTCCGACCCGGATTGCCCAGACCAACAATGAGCTTCATCGCCAGCCGTTGCAATCAGCCGAATCCGCGAGAACCTACTCGTCCTTCTCCTTGTCGGTCTTGCCCTTCTTGATGACCTCGGGCTCGGCCGCTGCGGCGGGCGCTGCGACTGCCGCCACTTCGGCCGCAGGCGCTTCCTCCTCGACCTTCAGCGTCACGACGTGCACGATCATCATGTCGGCGTCGCTCACTGCCGTCCACTTCGCATCGGCGGTCGGCAGATCGCGGACGCGCACGCCCTGGTTCAGCATCAGCTCGCTGATGTCCACGGTGATGTTCTCGGGGATGTCGCCTGGCAGCACTTCGATCTCGACCTCGCGGTTCACGAAGTCGACGATGCCGCCCTGCTGCTTGACGCCCTTGGCCTCGCCCTTGAGCACGATGGGCACCGTGACGGTCAGCATCTTGTCCATCGCGACCTGGTAGAAGTCGGCGTGGAGCAGCTTGTGGTCGATGGGGTCGAGCTGGTACTCCTTGACGAGCACGCGCGTGTCGCGACTCCCGTCGGCCACACCTTCCAGGCCGATGAGTGTGTTGACACCCGACTCCGAGTGCAGGATCTTCGACAGGGCCTTCGGGTCGACGGCGATTTCGAACGCCTTCCCCTTCTCGGCGCCGTAGAGCACGGCCGGAATGCGCCCGCTTGCCCGAAGCCGCCTCGCCTCGTTCTTGCCACGACCCTCACGCGTCTCGAACTTCAGTGTTGCAGCCATAAAACAGCTTTCAGCTCTCAGCTTTCAGCTCTCAGCCCGCAACGGGCCTCGAGCCTACTTGTCCAAACTTGCCTCGCCACTGACATCGACCGCTGACAGCTGATAGCTGACAGCTGATAGCCCCTATACGAACAGCGAAGATACCGACGTCTCTTCGTTGATGCTCCGAATCGCCTGCCCGAGGAGGCGCGCCACCGAGAGCTGCCGGATCTTGGTGCAGCCGCGCGCGCGGTCCGAGTGCAGCGGAATCGTGTTGGTAATGACGACCTGTTCGATCGGCGCCGACTCGAGCCGTTCGACCGCCGGCCCGGACAGCACCCCGTGCACCGCGCAGGCGATGACGCGCTCGGCCCCGTTCGCCTTGAGCGCGTTCGCCGCTTTCACAATCGTCCCCGCCGTATCGATGATGTCGTCCTGGATGATGCACGTCCGGCCGGCGACGTCGCCGATCACGTTCATCACTTCGGCCGTCCCATCGTCGCTGCGGCGCTTGTCGATGATGGCCAGCTCGGCATCGAGCCGCTTCGCGTAGGCCCGGGCGCGCTCGGCGCCGCCCGCATCCGGCGACACGATCGTCAGGTTCGGCATCCCGAGCCGGGCGCAGTACTCGATGATCACCGGCGCCGCGAACAGGTGATCGACCGGGATGTCGAAGAAGCCCTGAATCTGCGCCTTGTGCAGATCCATCGTCAGCACCCGGTTCGCTCCCGCGGCGCTCAACAGGTTCGCGACGAGCTTGGCCGAGATCGGCACGCGCGGCTTGTCCTTCCGATCCTGCCGCGCGTAGCCGTAGTACGGGATGACGGCCGTGATCCGCGACGCCGACGAGCGGCGGAACGCGTCCATCATCACGCACAACTCGACGAGGTGCTCATCGACCGGCGCGCTCGTGGGCTGCACGACGAAGACGTCGGTACCGCGAATGTTCTCGTCGATCTGAAACGAGACTTCCGTGTCCGGAAAACGCAGCAGCCGCGCCTGGCCCAGCGGCACGCCGAGGAACTCGCCAATCTCGGCCGCGAGCGCCCGATGGGCGCTCCCCGAAAACAGTTTCAGCTGCCCGCGACTCATAAATAATGCTCGCGGCCCCCCCCCGCTCGCTCCGTCGGCCTCGCGCGACTCAGGACTGGTTGGGGCGGGAGGATTCGAACCTCCGAATACGGGAGCCAAAGTCCCGCGCCTTACCGCTTGGCCACGCCCCATCGGCCGGACGTCCACGGGAGCCTCTCGATCAACTTCCGCCAGGGGGCAGCCACGCGCTCGTGACGCGCCGCTCCTCAGGCGCGTCCCGCGGGCCTGTCCGCAAAGGGGTAAGTTTACACCGAGCGCGACTTAGTGGCAACCGGCCGGGCTCTTCGCTCGTGTTCGGCGCGGCTCAACGTCCTGGTCAGCCGGGCACGGGCGCCGGCCCGGGTCACCGGCTTGAGCGCCCGCACGGCGGCCGCCTGCGTCCGGAACAAGCCGAAGACGGCCGACCCGCTGCCGGACATGGCCGCCGCAACGGCCCCCGCCTCGCGCAGCACGGTCTTGAGCGTGCCAATTTCTGGATGACGCCGCACGACCGGCGGCTCGAGATCGTTGATCATCTGCGCGGCGCGAGTCGGCCACGGCACCGGCAGCATCTGCGGCTCGCGCGGCTCGCGCAGTCCGGCCGTGCGGTCTTCGTCATACCAGGCGTACGCCTCCGCCGTCGAGATGCCGTACGGCGGCTGGACGATCACGACCCAGTGCGTCGGCAGATCGACGAGCGGATAGATTTCTTCGCCCCGCCCGAGGCCGAGCGCCGTGCCGCCGGAGAGGCAATACGCGACGTCGGCGCCGATCGCGCCGGCGACGTCGCGGATGATCGGAAGTGGCACGCCGCCCCACACCCGCGCGAGCGCGAGCAGCGTTGCCGCGGCGTCTGCGCTGCCTCCGCCGAGACCCGCCTGCATCGGGATCTGTTTCCTGATCGAGATGGCGATGTCGGCAGGAGCGCCCGCGCGGCCCGTTGCCGTCCACAGCGCCGCCGCCGCACGCCAGACGAGGTTCGACTCGTCGAGCGGCACGCCCGATGTCCGGCACCTCAGCGCAAAGGGCCCCGGCCGCGTCACGCAGAGGAGCGTGTCGTGCAGCGCCACCGATTGAAAGACCGTGCGCAGCTCGTGGTAGCCATCCGTCCGTGCGCCGAGCACCCGCAGATCGAGGTTGACCTTTGCATACGCCCGGACGCGCACGCGCACGCGCTTGAAGGGCGGCGACTTAGCGGCCAAGGGGACCCGCCTCCCGCAGCTGCTCGAGCGTCATCGGCGTCGCATCCGCCGCCACCTCGACCTGAAAGACGTCCGCGCCGAGCGGTTCATTGATGTCGACTTGCGACAGCCGAATCGTGAGGTCGGTCACCGTGGAGCCCTGCCCATCTCCCCGCCCCGCCGTGGCGCGCAGCCGGATGGTGGCGGGCCTTCCCACCTGAAAGTCGGCGTATCGGACCTCGACCGCGCCACGTACCGAGGCGGTCATCTGCCACGCACCATTGACCTCCCGCAGCCAGCTCGTCGCGCCGCCCGAGTCAACGGCAACCCACGCGGACTCAAACGCGCGGCCTGCTGTGGCGGCGCCGGCTGCGAACCCGCACCCAGCCACAATCGTCCGGAGATCCTCGGGACCGATCGCAACGCCTGCGAGCGCCTCGAGCGTTGCGGCCGGAGGCGCGCCGCGAAGCACTCGTCCCTCACGCGGCAGGACGAGCGTGGCGTCCTCGCCAATCGCCACGTAGACGAAGATGGGCTTTCCCGGTGCCGGGAACTCGAGCCGCACGCGCGCGGGGGCTTCGAAGCCCGCATCGAGCTTCGCGCGAAGACGATGATCACCTGCCTTGCCCGAAATCGAGAGCACGGCGGCCATCGACCGCACGCCGCGGCAGCGTTCGGTCGCCAGCTCATAGGTGCGGGCGTAATCAGGGAGGGCGGTGCCAGGGCCAGACGGCAGCGTGACGAGCCGTGGTGCGCAGCAGGCGGTAGCGAGGCAGAGGACGGCCGGAAGCAGGCGAGTGACCCGTCCACGCTGAAGAAGGACCAGATCGCGGAGCGCGGCGCGCGGCTGCCAAGGCGCGACGACCGAGAATACTCGAAGTATTTGAGGGAGGAGCAACGCCGGCAGCCCCGGGGCCCCCGACGCGCTCCGCGCGTTGGGGTGGAGGAGGGATGCCCCGCCCGCGAGGTGGTCCTTCTTCAGCGTGGACGGGCCACCACTCCCGCGATTCACATCCGGCCTCGAGCCTCGCGGATCTTGCTCTGAATCCTCGTCTTGTCGATCGACTGGCCGTCCCCGCCGAGCGCCCGCTCCCATGCGGCGGCGGCGTCGGCGAACCGGCGCTGCTTGAAGCGCAGGTCTCCCAGATGATCCTGCACGACCGAATTGCTCTTCAGCTTGTCGGCGGCTTCGGTCAGCGGGCTGTCGGCCAGGTCCAGGCGACCCTGCTGAAAGTAGGCCCAGCCCAGACTGTCGAGGTACGACGGATTGCCCGGCTCGATCTTGAGCGCACGCTGGAGAAGCGTCACCGCCTCCGCGAGTCGATCGCCACGCTCGGCGAGCATGTAGCCCAGCGAATTGAGCGCGTTGGCATCCATCGGGTCACGCGCGATCAACTCCCTGAGCGTCTTCTCGGCGCCTTTGACGTCACCCTTGTCCTCGAGGATGAGCGAGAGCACGTGCAGCCCGCGGACGTCGTCGGGGTTTGCCGCAATGAGCCGCTCTGCAGTGGCCTGCGCCGCGTCGAGATCCTTCGCGACGCGCTGGCTCTCGGCCAGCAGGTACAGCAGGACCGGGTCCTTCGCGTCCGCGCGGTCGGAGCCGATCGTCACCTCCAGCAGGTCGCGCGCCTCGGGAGCGCGCCCGGCCGAGAGGAGTGCCACCGCACGCCGCCGCGCGATCATCTGCGCACGGGGGTTGAGCGTCTGCGCCCGGGCCAGGGCGTCAGCTGCCTGGCTCCACTGCTCGTCGTGTTCGTAAACGTCGGCCAGACGCATCTGGGCCCTGAACGAACCGGGGTTGTCGGCAAGCACTCTCTGGAGCGTCTCGACGGCCGGGGCCGTCTGTCCGGCACCTTCCTGAGCGGTCGACAGCAGGATGGCAGCATCGACGAGGGCAGGTTGACTCTCGACGACGCGACTGAGGAGCGGCACGGCCTTCTCGAACGCCCTGGTCTGCACATAGAGGCGCCCCAGCACCAGATCGAGCCCGACGTCGCCTTCCCCGCGGGCCTTTTCGAGCGCGGCAATCGCGCGAGCCGGATAGGTCGCCGGATCGTCGCCCTCCCGCAGCGAAAGACGCCGCTCGGCGTAGGCGGCGTAGACCGTGCCGAGGATCCGGTTCGCCTCCTGGTTCGTGGCATCCCGCGCGAGGGCAGCCTCCGCGTTCGCGACAGCGTCGAGGGCGTTGTCCTGACGCGCATAGACGCCCGCCAGCTCCGCGCGGAGTTCGGCCGACCCGGGGTCGAGGGCAATCGCGCGCTCGTGAGCCTTGATGGCCTCGTCGACCCGACCGATGCTCTCGAGATGACGCGCCAGCAGAAAGTAGTAGCTGGCGTCGCCCTGCTCGGCACCCGGCTGCACAAGCTGGCCCGCCGCCGCAGGAGCGACAGCGAGACCGGAAACGAGAAGCGCCGTGAGCAGAAAAGGCCGCATCTACCTGACTATAATGACGTCAGCCGCCCGCGGGACGCAAACGGCATCTGGTATAGTGCAACCGCAGGCAACGATTGCCTGCCCAAGGTGTCCGGAGCCAGCTGTATGCCCGTCGATCCCGAATTGCTCGAAATACTGGCCTGCCCCAGCTGCAAGACCAAGGTGGAGCTCGTCAAGAACGGCAGCGCGCTCAAGTGCGGCCAGTGCAAGCGCGTCTACCCGATCAAGGACGATATTCCGGTCATGCTGCTCGACGAGGCGACGGTCGAGCCGTAGTCCCGGGAGGACAGCCGAGGCGTGCCAGGCGCGCGGCAGACACGTGAAGATACTGCTCATCCGTCTGCGTCTCATCGGCGACGTGGTCTTCACGACGCCGCTTCTCGGGGCCCTCGAGCGGACGTTCCCGGAATCCCGCCTGACCTACCTCGTGGAACGCGACGCCGCGCCGGTCGTCGCCGGCAACCCGCACCTTGCCCAGGTGATCGTCGTCCCGCGGACGCGCGGGTTGGCGCGTGTCCGCGATGACCTTCGCCTCGCGCGGCGCCTGCGCGCGGAGCGGTTCGACGTCGTCTTCGACCTTCACGGCGGCCCGCGCAGCTCGTGGCTGACCTGGGCGAGCGGCGCGCCCGAGCGTATCGGCTACGACATTCCGGGTCGGGGCTGGCAATACACCCGGACGGTACATCGGCCGCGCGGGCTGCTGAGCCGAGACATTCGGTCGTCAACCAGTGGGCGTTGCTGACGGCCGTGTCGGGATGGTCCGGCGCGCTGCCCGATCCGTCGCGGAACCCGGCCGAGATGGCGCTCGATCCCGACGTGGATGCGCGGATCGCGGAACGTCTGCGCGCGGCGGGAGTGGACCAGCGGCATGAGGTGATGGTGATCCACGTGAGCGCGGGAAACCCATTTCGGCGATGGCCGGAGCCAGCGTTCTCGGCGCTCGTCGAAGGGCTGGCCGCCCGCGACGCCCGCCGGCGCATCGTCCTCAGCTCGGGCCCGTCGGATCGCACGGCGGCCGATCGCATCGCCCGCACGGCCCGGCAGCAACTGGGGCCCACGCGCGCGGGCCAGGTGCTCGAGTTCGGCGATATCGATCTCGCGGAGTTGCGCGCCTTGATCGAGCGGAGCGTTCTCTTCGTCGGTGGCGACAGCGGACCGCTGCACATCGCATCGACCACGCAGACCCCGGTCGTCGGGATTTACGGCCCGACGCTGTCGGCACGGTCGGCGCCCTGGCGGGATCCGGCCATCCCGACCGAATCGGTCGAAATCGACGGCCTGCCATGCCGTCCGTGCGGGCAGCGAGTCTGCGCTCCGGGCGATTTCCGCTGCCTCACGCGGATCGAGCCGCAGGCGGTGATCGCGGCCGCGGAGCGTGCGCTCGCGCGGGCGCCCGCACGCGCCAACGTCAGGGTGCACTCATGAGTGTCGCTGCCCGCCTTCCGGACGACTCGGCGCCAGACCGCATGTCGGGCCTGGAGCGCGCGGCCTATGTCTCGCTGCTCGGGTTCGCCGCGGCGCCGCAGTTCTCGATTGCCGCCTCAGGGATTCTCCTCGGTCTCTCGGCGCTCCTGTGGATCGCGGTCGTGGTCGTCAACCGGGAGCGCATCGAAGTGCCGCGGATGTTCTGGCCGCTGGCGGCCTACGCGGGCGCGACGCTCGTCGCGTCGTTCTTCTCGGTCGATCCGGCGATCAGCTTCGCGGACTGCAAGCAGCTGGTGCTCTTCGCGATCGTGCCCATGACGTACCGGCTGTTCCGCGGCGAGCGCAGCCTGACGGTCATCGACGTGGTCATCACGGTCGGCGCGCTCAATGCCGTGTACGGCATCGTGCAGTACGGCATCCTGGACTTCGACAACGTCGCCAAGCGCGTGCAGGGCAACCTCGGACACTACATGACGTACTCCGGGGTCATCATGCTCGTGGCGTGCATCGCCGTCGCGCGCGTGATGTTCCGGCGCCGCGAGCGGATCTGGGCCGCGCTCGTCCTCCCGGCGGTGCTCGTCGCGTTGGTCCTCACGCTCAGCCGCAACGCCTGGGTCGGCGCCTGTGCCGGCATCGGCTCGCTGTTTCTGCTGAGGGATCTCCGGACGGTGTTCCGCATGGCGGCGCTGGTCCCAGTCGTGCTCGGGCTGCTCATCGCATTTGCGCCGTCGGCGATCAGCGATCGGTTGTACTCATCGTTGTCGCTCAAGGCTACCGTCGGCGACAGCGTGACCAGCACGTCGACGCTGCAGTCGAACCGCGACCGGGTCGCGATGATCAAGAGTGGGCTCGGCATCATCAGAGACAACCCGCTGACGGGGGTCGGACCCGACATGATCATCGAGGTCTATCCCGGCTACCGCGAGCCGACCGCGGTCAACCAGCGCACGTCGCATCTCCACAACGTGCCCGTGCAGATTGCCGCCGAGCGCGGGTTGCCGGCGCTCGGCCTCTGGTGCTGGTTCGTCGGCACGCTGCTCGTCGACTTCCTGCGGCTGCGCAAGACGTCGCCGTTGCCCTCGCTCGCGACTGCAGGCATTGCGGTCGTCGTGGCGATGATCGCCGCGGGGATGTTCGAATACAATTTCGGCGACTCGGAATTCCTGATGCTGTTCCTCGTGCTGGTCACCCTCCCCTATGCCGCCGAACGCGTGCCGGCACCGGCCGCCGAACGGAAGGCCGCGTAGCGCATGCCTGCTTCATGACCTCCTTCCCGGGACTCGACCAGCTGCTCGATCGCCTCGGCGGTCGCTCGATCCTCGTCATCGGCGACCTGATGGTCGATCAATTCGTCATCGGCACGGTCGACCGGATTTCGCCGGAGGCGCCGGTTCCGATCGTGCGGTTCGACCACGAGACGTGGCGGCTCGGCGGCGCGGCCAATGTCGCCAACAACGTGGTCGCGCTCGGCGGGCGCGTCGATGCGATCGGTGTGGTCGGGAATGACGCCGACGGATCGCGCCTGCTGGAAGATCTGGCCGGGCGCTCGATCGGCACGGCGGGCATCATCAGCGACCCCTCGCGGTGCACGACGCGAAAACTGCGGGTCGTGACGACGCGCAACCTGCAGGTGGCGCGGATCGATTACGAGGCCGACACCGACATCACCTCGGCCACCGAAACCACAGTGATCCGCAGGATAGGCGAGCTGGCCGCAGCGGCGCACGCGATCGTGATCTCCGACTACCTCAAGGGCGTCGTCACTCCCCATGTCGCCGCAGCTGCCGCGCACGCGGCGCACATGCACCGCATCCCGCTCCTCGTCGATCCCAAGGTCCCGCACATCGAGCGCTATGCGGGCGCGACGGTCGTCACCCCGAACCACCACGAGGCGGAATCGGTGACGCACATGCGCATCCGGACAGCCGCCGACGCGCGGGAGGCCGCGCGGCGCTTCCGCGACCGGGCGAAGAGCGATGCCGTGCTCATCACCCGAGGCGAGCACGGGATGTGGCTGCTCGGCCCCGGCGGCCCGGATGGTAGGAACGGACAGGATATCGAGATCGACCTGTCCGCCGAGGCGCGCGAGGTCGCGGACGTCACCGGCGCTGGCGACACCGTGATCAGCGCCCTGGCGCTCGCCTCCGCTGCCGGCGCATCACTCGCCGACGCCGCTCGCCTCGCCAACCGCGCCGCCGGCATCGTCGTCGGCAAGTTCGGGCCGGCGACGGTGACAGTTGATGAATTGCGACAGTCGGCAGTCGGCAGTCGTTAGTCGGCAGTCTGAGTCGGCAGTCTGAGTCGACAGTCACAGTCGGCTATCGACATCGAGCGTGTCGCCCCGAAGTGTGATACCGGTCACACGCGAGGCGGCTCCTCGCCGCGTGCGGCAAACCAGTGCCGGAGGAACACCAGATCTCCCGCGTCCTTTTCGCGATATGTGATCGCTTTCATGCGCCAGAGCAGGCGCGGTGACGCGAACGGAATTGGTACGCCCTCGACTTCGTGGACGACGACGTCCTTTGCCGCCTCGGCGTAGTCGATGCCGCCCGCGGCGCGCATCAGATCCACCACAATCTCGTCGGCAACGCGAATGACGCTGTACTGCCGGAGCTCGCCGGGTTGGAGATCGCGAACCGCGTTGTCGGGCAAGGCGGCCAATGCGGAAAACACTCGCGTTTCGTTGTCGTGATCATCGGCCACGATGAGGTCGACATCCATCGTGCGGCGGTTGTACCCGGCAGCTCGGATGGCAAAACCCCCGATGACGACGTAGCGGGCGCCGCGTTCGTTCAGCCCGCGGCACAAGTCCCGCAGATCCTCCAGCGTCGGTTCACGCGGCGCTAGGTCTGGACCGGACGGGAGATCATCCTCCACAGCCATTCGTCTGCCTCTTCGTGCGTCGCAAACCGGTAGACTCCTCGTGGCACACGAACGCCGCCGAAGGCCCGGCGCCAGGCTATCGCATCCGCCTTGCGGCTCGATTCCAGTGACAGCGGATCGGGCGTCCCAGTCCGACGGCCCACGAAGCGGTCAATGCGCTCGTCCACATTGATGAATGGCTGTTTCACGACACGACAAGAGTAGGTCACACTGCCGGGCAAAGCAACCGACAGGACCCCACCCGCGCCCCCATCAGGGCTCCCCTCCCGGCTTGGTTCACGGGGAAACGCCGGCGTCACGGGACGTTCCCCGGGGACACTCAAACGGACAGTCACGGTTGAGTGTCCCCGCGAGCCGAAAGATGAAGAGGAACGCCTTGATTGGCGCCCATCCCGACTGCTGATAGAGCGCCGCATACCAGGGACCACGATTACCACGGCAAGGTGATACACCCTTCGTCGCAAACGGCGGTTCTGCGCCCCTGAACCCTGAACCCTGAACGCTGAACCCCTGAACCCCGATCCCTACTCCCCGCACTTCGTCGTCAGCAGCAAGATCTCCGGCATGCGTTCGCGGGACAGCACGTTCCGCAGCCTGACGTCGAACGTGGGCTGTGAGCTGACCTGGCACAGGGGGACGGGCGTGACGGGCTTGATGGCGCGGTCGTAGTCGTCTCTCGACACCATCAGATAGAGCGGGCGGCGCGAGTGCAGCAAGTCGAGCACTGGGCCGTGGTCGTAGAAGACCTCGATGTGCCGTCTGCAGGTAGTAGCACGAGGCTCGGCAGCGCGACGTTGTAGGTGACGAGCAGGTCGTCTGGTCCGGCGCGCGTTTTGAGCTCCGCGGCGAGTCCGGGCGCCGGCTTGTACGCCTCGAAACTCGGCAACACTCGCCACACGAACACCCAGTTGACGAACACGAGCGTCGCGACGATCGTCAGCAGCGCGGCCCTGGTCCGGCGTCGCGCGAGCAGGAGCGCCGCCGAGCCGCCGACCATCGCGGCAGCGCCAACGAGCGAAGACCCCGCGAGCACGTAGACCGCCATCGCGCTGTTGAAGAGCGCCAGGAAGCCGGCGCCGGCAAAGACCAGGACCGCGGCAATCACTCCGGTCGCCAGACCGATACGCGGGCTGTCTGGCGAGGTCGTCTCGAGCGCACAGGCAATGACCACGCCGGCGAGCGCGACGATGGCGGGGACAATCGGGTAGATGTAGAGGTCCTGCTTCCCCGCCGACAGCGAGAAGAAACCGACAATCACCAGGATCCAGATCCAGAGCAGGGTCTGGACGCGGAACGCCGGGTCAGCCACGGCGGCGCGCCGGCGATTGCGGAGCCACAGGGCCGCCGCCGGGAACAGAAAGATCGACCAGGGGAAGGAATCGCTGAGTACAGACCGGCGCGTACCACCAGAACGGGCGATCGGCGTTCACACCGACACCTTCCATGTAGCGTGCGACGTTTTCCCCAAAGAAGAACGAGGCGATCGGCTCCCAGCCTGATCGCGCATAGAGCGCCACGTACCACGGCGCGACGATCGCGAGGACGATCACCGTTCCGACCGGCACGAACATGTCGCGCGCTCGACCGAGCTCACGGTGAAGCGCGAGGTACGCCGCGAACACGAGGCCCGGTAGCAGTGCCGCAATCGGGCCCTTGGTCAGGACTCCGAGTCCCACGCAGA
Organism: uncultured Acidobacteriota bacterium; assembly: GCA_963776315.1. GTDB lineage: Bacteria > Acidobacteriota > Vicinamibacteria > Vicinamibacterales > 2-12-FULL-66-21 > DATBJJ01. The sequence goes on along the minus strand of CAVZMJ010000004.1, from coordinate 360,123 downwards.
CGTACATCAGAATCAGAAACAGCCGGCGCCGCGCGGGATAGCGTTCCGCCAGCGCAAAGAACAGCAGCGTCAGCGCCATGAACATCGAGATGTAGATGTCGATGAAGATGCGCCGCGCGAACATCAGCAACCGGGGAGACACGGCGAGGCCCAGGGCCGCCCACCAGGCGGCGGCGCTCGACTGCCCCGCTGGCGCTGCGGCCCGCCCCAGGAAGAAAGCCGTCGCGATCAGGGCGATGCCGCCGATCGCGATCGGGATGCGCTGCACGCCGACCGACACGCCGAACAGGTGATAGAAACCTGCGACGATCCAGTAGCTCAGGACCGGCTTGTTGACGCGCGGCTCGTAGTTGAATGTCGGATTGATGTAGTCACCGCGCTCCATCATCTCGCGCGGCGTCTCCACGTAGAACGCCTCGTTCGCATCCCAGATCGACGAGCCATCAAGGTCCACGAAATATGGGCAGACTGCCAGGAAGAGCAACAGGAAATGCTGAATGCTGAATGTTGAATGCTGAAGGGAATGTCGAATTGGCGTCACTTCGTCATTGCCTCATTCGTCATTTCAATTCCCAATTCGTTCGTTCCTGATTCACTTCCGCATTCAGCATTCAGCATTGCAATCGTCAGTGCCTGAAGTGTCGTGTGCCCGTGAACACCATCGCCAGTCCGCGCTCGTCTGCGGCGGCGATGACCTCGGCGTCGCGGACCGAGCCGCCCGGTTGCACGACCGCGGTCGCGCCCGCGTCGGCGACGGCGTCGAGGCCATCGCGGAACGGGAAGAACGCGTCGGAGGCGACGACAGACCCGGCGAGTGCGCCGCCGGCTTTCATGACCGCGACCTTGACGGCGTCGACGCGGCTCATCTGCCCGGCGCCGACGGCCAACGTCCGATCGGCGCCGGTGAAGATCACGGCATTCGACTTCACGTGGCCGCACACCCTCCACGCAAACCGCAGCGCATCCCATTCCTCGGGCGTCGGTGCGCGTCTGGTCACGACCTTCGGAAACTCGTCGTGCGGCCAGGGCGCACGGGCTTCCACGACCACGTCGCGATCCTGCATCAGCAGGCCGCCAAGGAACGTCCGCGTGTCTCGCGCAAAAAGGTTGTCGAGGGCCCCGAGCTTCACGAAGTCGGCGGTCGCCACGCGCAAGTTGGCCTTCGTCGCCAGGATCGGCTTCGCCTCGTCGGCGACGGCCGGCGCGATCACCGCCTCGATGAACGTCGACGTCAGCGCCCGGGCGGTCTCGGCGTCCAGCAGGCGGTTGAGCCCGACGATGCCCCCGAACGCGGAGAGCGGATCGGCCTCGCGCGCGCGCAGGTACGCCTCGGCCAGCGTCGCGCCGAGCGCCACACCGCACGGGTTCGTGTGCTTGATGACGACGCCAACCGGTTCAGGGAACTCGAGCGCAATCCGCAAGGCGGCGTCGAGATCGAGGAGATTCGTGTAGGACAGTTCCTTGCCCTGATGAATCTCCCAGGGCGGCAGGAACGGCGCCTGGTTCGGTATCCACTGCGCCTTCTGATGCGGGTTCTCGCCGTAGCGCAGATCCTTCGGCGCCGGGTGGCGCGTCGGCAGCGCCGGCCGGTTCATGGCGCCCCCGGCAAAATCGACGGTCTTCAGCGTCATCGCGATCATCGAGTCGTACACGCCGGTATGCTCGAACGCCTTCTTCATCAGGTGGAAGCGGAATTCGAGCTCCGGTCCTCCGGCGCGGCCCAGTTGCTCGAGGACGCGCGCGTAATCCCCGGGATCGACGACGACGAGCACATCGCGGAAGTTCTTGGCCGCCGCACGGACCAGGCTCGGCCCGCCGATGTCGATCTCCTCCACGAGGGCGTCGAACGGCGTCTCGGGATTCTGCGCCGCCTTGGCGAACGGATAGAGGTTCACGACGACGAGATCGACGGGCGTGATCGCGTGGCGCGCAATCGCCGCGAGGTCATCGGGCCGCGAGCGCCGGGCGAGGATGCCGGCGTGAATGGCCGGATGCAGGGTCTTGACCCTGCCGTCCATCATCTCGGGAAACCCGGTCACGTCCGACACGCTCACGACCGGGAGACCGGCCGCCGCGAGCGCCGTGGCCGTCCCTCCGGTCGAAACGAGCTCGACCCCGAGGGCGCTCAGGCCCCGGCCAAACTCGGCCAGCCCGGTCTTGTCCGAAACACTCAAAATTGCGCGCATAATTGGCTGTTTACTTGACATTTACAGGGAAATTCCCTAGTATGGCGCTTGGCTGGGAGGCCAGCTATCGTAAGTCGAGGCCGCACACTCGCGGTCTTTTTTTGTGTCCACGGCCGTTGCCACAACGTGCCGCGGATGGGTCTCATGCGGCGTCATGCGCCGCGGCTTCGCAAGGAAGAAAAGTACGATGCGTATCACAGGCAAGGTCAAGTGGTTCAACAACGCGAAGGGTTACGGTTTCATTGAACGTGACGGCGGGGCGGACGTGTTCGTCCACTTCTCGGCAGTCCAGGGCAATGGGTTCCGGACACTCGAAGAAGGTCAGGCGGTCGAGTTCGAGATCGTCGATGGCCCCAAAGGCCAGCAGGCGGGCAACGTAACGAAGCCCAGCTAAGTCCTCGCACGAGACCGGGACGCCGCAAGGCGTTCCGGTCTCCAGTTCCCCCGGCTTCTCCCCCCTCTTCACTCCTTCGACTCTTTCAAATCCTTCATCTCTTTCATCGGCCTCACCGTAAACGCGACCTTCCCGTCCTTCACCGCAACGCGAAACGCGACTTCCGGGTTCCCTTCGTCCTTCAGCTTCGTGACCTGATTCTTCACGAGCGCCGCGAACTTGTGGAACGGCACGACCTCCTCGCCGTGCTGGCGGCGCGCATCCATGAGTGAATCGTAGAGCGAGTGCAGCTTGTCCATCTCGCGGACGGGATCGGTGAACGCGGTGACGCTCACCACTTTGCCTCCCGCCGGCTTTGCCGCCTTCGGCGTGGCCTTGGGCAACGGCTGGGCGAACGGCCCCGGACGCCCTTCTTCGCGGGACCGGATCCCGCGGTCCCAGAGCTCCACGAGCGACTGGAACCGGGATTGGAGCATCTCGAACCGGAACCGATCGCTCGTGCCCATGCTGACGCCGCGATCGTAGCGCTTGACCATCGCTTCGACCCGGCCGCGCGTTTCCCACGGCGGACGAGGCAGTCGACCCGAGAAGAACATGTTGTACTCACCCTCGAGGCGCTTGAGATCCGCCGCCAGGAGCTGAAGGTCCTTCTGGATGTCTGTCTGTTCGGCCATGCGGATACCTGAGGGACGACCCGATCGTCAGGAGATCAGAAACCACACAAGCGGCAGCCAGAGCTCTCGCGCGTAGGGCAGCGGCCGGTCGTCGATGAGCACCTCGCAGGCGTCGAAGCGCCCGACAATCTCGAAGAGCGCCCGCAGCTGCAGCGCGTCGGGCGAATAGAAGCGCGCGCGATGACGGAGCGCGGCGCCGCTGCCGATCTCGAGATACTCGGCAGAGGCACGGGCAAGCTCCACCGCACGAGGATAATCCGGTCCCTCGAATGCCGGGAACTGCAGCGAGACCGAGAACGGCCGCCGCGGCCTCCCGAACAGCGCCTCGGCCAGCGCGGGATCCAGGTTCGCCAGCTCGTCGTCGGTCGGCTGCTCCGGCAGATCGAGATACGGCCAGAAACGCTCGAGGGGACGATATTCGGGTACCTCCACGGCAGGAGGCGCACCGTCATCCACCGGTGCACGGGAATCGGCAGGCTTCATGAGCGAATCTATTCTACAAGGCTTCGCCTCTTCCCTGGTTCGTGGTTCAATCTGCGTGCATGATCCGCCCTCGGAGCATTCCGTCGATCGAACAACTGCGCCAGCGCGAGGCGATGCGTCATCTCGAGACCAGGTACGGCCGGACGGCGGTCGTCGATGCCCTGCGCGCCGAAGCGGCAGCGATGCGGGAACGGCTCGCCGGCGCCAGCGATCCGGACGCCGCCCCCGAGGACATGCTGACGAAGATGGAGCGCGGCGTCGAGGCACGGCTCGATGCGGGATACGCTCCCTCGCTCGTGGCGGTCATCAATGCGACGGGCGTCATCATCCATACCAATCTCGGCCGGGCACCACTCGCCCGGACCGCCACGGCGCGCGTGGCCGAGCTCTCCTCCGGTTATGCCAACCTTGAATACGACCTCGCCAGGGGTGGCCGGGGACGGCGCGACACGCACGCCGAGCGCCTGCTCTGCGTGCTCACGGGCGCGGATGCCGCGGTCGTCGTCAACAACAACGCCGCGGCAACGCTCCTCTCGCTGGCCGCGCTCGCGACGGGGCGGGAGGTCGTCATCTCACGCGGGGAGCTCGTCGAAATCGGGGGCGGATTCCGCGTGCCGGATGTCATGGCGCAGTCGGGCGCGACCCTGCGCGAGGTCGGCACGACCAACCGGACCCGCGTCTCGGACTACGCCGCGGCCATCTCCAATCGCACGGCGCTCATTCTGCGGGTCCACCCGTCGAACTTCACCATTGAGGGCTTCGCCGAGCGCCCCCGCGTCCGCGACCTCGTCGCCCTTGGCCGGCGTTTCGACATTCCGGTCGTCGAGGATCTTGGCAGCGGGTACCTCGGCTTCCCGGCCGCTGTCGCCGCCCTCCGCAACGAGCCGTCGGTCGTCGACAGCGTGGCCGCCGGCGTGAGCCTCGTGATGTTCAGCGGAGACAAGCTCCTCGGCGGACCGCAGTCCGGTATCATCGCGGGCATCGCCAACGCCGTGGACCTCGTGCGTCGACACCCGCTGATGCGCGCGGTCAGGGCGGACAAGATGACCTACGCCGCCCTCGAGGCCACGCTCGAGGAGCACGCGGCCGGCCGCGCGGTCGACTCGATTCCGGTCGTCCGCATGATCGCGCTGTCGGTGGACGCCATCGCCCGGCGTGCGGAAGCCCTGGCAGAACAGCTCTCCGCCGCCAGCGTTCGCGCGGATGCCATCGACGGATTCTCGACCATCGGCGGCGGCAGCGCCCCCGGAACGCGCCTGCCGACAAGGCTCGTGGCCATCACCCTTCCTGCCACACGTCTCGAATCCGCCCTGCGCGCGCAGCACCCTCCAGTCATCGCCAGAATCGAGAACGAGCGGGTCGTCCTCGACCTCCGAACCGTCCCGCCAGAACAGGACGATGACCTCGCGGCGCTCGTCACATCAGCCGCGGCGACATTGTTTCCGTGACATGGACTCGCGACTGCCGACTGGGACTGCCGACTCGGACTGCCGACTGTGACTGCCGACTAACGATTGACGACTGTCGACTGTCCTACTCCTCTTCCCCCGCCTGCGGCAGATTGAGCCCAAACCGTATCGCCATCCGATAGAGCGTCCGCCGATCGATGCCCATCACCTCGGCCGCCCGTGTGCGGTTGCCCGCGACGGCGTGGAGGACGTGGAGCAGGTACCGGCGCTCGAGCTCGTCGAGCGACGGCAAGTCGGCGAACATGTGCTCGTGCAACTGCGTGCTGGCGCCGACGGCACTGATCGCCGGCGGCAGATCCGACGCGTGAATCGACGAACCGCGGCTGAAGAGCACGAGCCGCTCGATGGTGTTCTCGAGCTCGCGCACGTTGCCCGGCCAGTCGTACGCCGTCAGCGCACCGAGCGCCTCCGGCGCGAGCTCGACGGTCCGGCCCGCGCGCGCCGAGGCGTTCTGAAGGAACTGGGCGACCAGGAGCGGAATGTCCGAGCGGCGTTCTCTGAGCGGCGGGACCGTGATCACGATCACGCTGAGCCGGTAGTACAGATCCTGTCGAAAGCGCTGCGCGGCGACTTCCTTCTCGAGGTCGCGGTTGGTCGCCGAGATGACCCGCGCATCCACTTTCACGGTGCGACCGGCGCCCACCGGACGGACCTCACCCTCTTCGATCGTGCGGAGCAGCCGCACCTGCAGGGCCAGCGACGTCTCGCCAATCTCGTCGAGCAGAACCGTACCCCCGCTCGCCTGCTCGATGATGCCCTTCCTGTCCGCCACGGCACCGGTGAAGGCGCCCCGGGTGTGCCCGAACAGCTCCGATTCGAGCAGCGTCTCGGGGATCGCGCCGCAATTGATGGCCACAAACGGCCGCGACGCGCGCGGGCCATTGCCATGAATCGCGCGGGCCACCAGTTCCTTGCCCGTGCCGCTTTCGCCGAGGATGAGCACGGGAGCCGCCGAATCGGCGGCGTAGGCAATCTGCTTGTAGACGGCCAGCATGCCCGACGTCCGTCCGATGAGGCCGGGGGCTTTGACCGCATGATGCGCGGTCGCGACCGACTCGGCTGGACCGACGTGGGTCAGCGCCCGATTCACCATGGCCTTGACCTCGGCAATGTTGAAGGGCTTGCTGATGTAGTCGAACGCGCCTGCGCGCACCGCTTCGATCGCCGTCTCGAGCGTGCCGAAGCCGCTGATGAGCAGCACCTGACCGTCGGGATTCTCGACCTTGAACGCGCGCAGCAGATCGAGGCCGGACTGGGACGCGTTGAGGTTGATGTCCGACACCATCAAGTCGACGCGTTCCTGCCGCAGCAGGCGCAAGGCGCTCGCCGGGTCCTGCTCGGAGACGATGCGGCGGTTGTCCGCGGCGATGAGCTCGGTAATGAAACGGCAGGTCTCGCGATCGTCGTCAACGACCAGAATCGTGTGCATGGTGAACCGATCAGGGCCCGACCGGACCCGAAGACGGCGACCTGGCCTCGCTGCGCGGCAGGTCGATGGTGAAGACCGCCCCTCCGCCGTCACGGTTGGCGGCGCGAATCTCGCCTCCCAGGGCCGACAGCACCTCGCGCACGATGGAGAGCCCCAGGCCCGTCCCGTGCCCGACCGGCTTGGTCGTCACCCACGGTTCGAAAAGGTGCGGCAGCAGATCGGCCGGGATCCCCGGGCCGGAATCGGCCACCTCGAGACGGATACCCTTCGCGGTGGCGGCGCCGTGGATCGCGAGCGTGCCGCCGTCGGGCATCGCGTCGACGGCATTGGTGATGAGATTCAACAGCGCGAGCTCGAGCTGCGGCGCGTTGGCATCGACGTCGGGCAGCGATTCGTCCAGCTTCACCTCGAGGTGCACGCCCAGGCGAGCGAGGCGCGGCCGCGCGATCGCGCATGCGCGATCGACGATGGGGGCGAGGCTGGTCGTGACCTTCGGCGTCGGCTGGCGCGCCTCGTCGAGCATCGTGCGGAGCACGTGCGTGACCTGCGATAACTGGGCCTCGACAATCTCGAGCCGCTGACGCACGCCCGTTTGGGTCTGTGGATCCTCCCGGATCATCTGCACGTAGCCCGACACGAGGTTCAAGGGGGTTCCCACCTGGTGCGCGACACTGGCGGCCATTTCTCCGACGGCAGCCATGCGCTCGGCTCGCGCGAGCGCTTCCTGCAGTCCGAGCACGCGCTGATAGCTGTCTTCGAGCTCGGCGTTGCGCACGAGGAGCTCCGAGGTCGCCTCCCGCACGCGCTGCTGGAGCACATCGCTCGCCTGCTCCAGCCTCCCAAGCATGTCGTTGAGCCCGGCGGCCACCATCCCCAGCTCGTCGCGGCGCAGGATCGCCGCGCGCGACGTGAGGTCACCGTCGGATACGTGCCGGATGGTCTTCTGCAGTTCCGCGATCGGCCGATGCACGACCCGCCGCGTCACGGCGTCGATGAGGAGGGTCACGAGCAGCACGGTCGGCAGCGCAAACCTCAGGGCCACGTCACGGCCCCGCGAGCGCGCCTGCTCCACGCCCGCCATCGAGACCGAGGCCACGACCGCGAGCGACCGGCCACCGCGCAGGAGTGGGACGGCCACGGCCACGCGCCGCGCGTCGGTGTCGGAACGGTCGGCTCCGCTCGACATCGCCTCGCGCGCCAGCTCGATGGCTTCTGCCCGCTCCTCTGAGGAAGTGCTGGCCACGACAGCAACCGTCTGCTGGTCGGCCTTGAATATGGACAGTGACTGCATGGCGGGATTGGCTTCTGTGAGCTCGGTAAGGATGTCGCGGACGTCGGCCGGGTCGAACTCGACCGGCCGCGACTTCAGGTCCTCGACGACGGCACGCGCGACGTTGTCGGCGGTCTGGCGCAGCTGGCGTTCGACCGACCGCTCGAACGATTGCACTTCGAGGTAGGCGGCGGTCGTGAGCACGGCCGTCACCACGATCGCGACCAGCAGCAGCAGACGAGCGCGCAGGGACAGCGGCAGGATCAATTTCGCCGCGCTGGGGCGGCCATGCCGCGCCGAGGTTGTCCGTAGAATCGAGCACTCATTGTGTAAGTGGCATGGAACGCAACGTTTAGCCCGTATCCATCGATGTCCATCGCGGCGGCGGACGCGGCACGCTCGTTGATCATACGTCTGCCAGCGTTGGACATTTCTTCAGGAGGTTCGCACATGCAAACAGTCATCCGTCCGCTGGTCCTGGCGGTGGCCGCCTTGTCGCTCGCCGGATCAGCGCTCGCTGCCTCGTCGTCCCCCGCAGCGAAGCCACAGTCCACGGCCCAGGCGACCAGCGCGTCTTCGGCCAAGCCGGCCAAATCGAAGTCACCGGCGCCGACGACGCTCGTCGCCACTGGGAAGATCGTCCAGTTCGATACAACCGGACAGGCCCTGACGCTCTCGACGTCAAAGGGCGAGCAACACTTCACCGTCAGCCCCTCGGCCCACCTGCAGGACTCGTCGCACCCAATCACGCTCGACGACCTTGGCAAGCTCGCCGGGCACAAGGCCACGGTCCGCTACAAGGAATCGGCCGGTGAGAAAAGCGTCGAGTCGATACGGGTATCGTCCTCGGCGGCGAAGACATCAACCAAAGGGTGACCTGGGAGGTCAGCCATGAAGATCCTGTTTCGAAGCGCTCTCGTCGCGGCCGGCCTGGTCATTGCCAGCGCCGGAACGGCGAGCGCGCAGCTTACGACCACGATGAAGTTCACGACGACATTTCCGTTCATGGTCGGCAGCCACTCCATGCCGGCCGGAGCCTATACGGTCACGCCCCTCGAAGGCGACCACGCGCTGCTGGAGCTCCGCAGCGGTCGTTCCGCCGTCCTGATGCTCACCGAGAAAGACAGCCCCGTGGCTGGGCCGCGTCAAGACGAAGTGATCTTCGCCAAGCAGGGCGACACCTTCGTGTTGCGAGAGGTGTGGGACGCGTCGACGGCGACCGGAGCCGAAGCCATCGATTCTCATGCCGCGCACACGCGTCACGACGCCAAGGCGCGGTAGGGAAACGGCTCAGGGCTCAGGGCTCAGGCAAGGGCATTCAGAGCCCAATCGTGCGATTGAGATCTGAATGCTCTTCCCTTGAGCCCTGAGCCCTGAGCCCTGAGCCTTCTAAAAGATCGTCGAAATCGAATCGAGCGCCAGCTCGATCACTTTGGTCGGCAGAATCCCGAGATAGAACACGGCCAGCGTGGCCAGGGCGAGCCCGGCGGCGGCAGGAAGCGGCACTCGCGGCCGCACGATGTCGCTGCCTTCGGTCATGTACATCATGACGACGATGCGCAGGTAGAAGAAGACCGACACGACGCTCGTCAGCACACCGATGATGGCGAGCCAGTAGTGGCCCCGCTCGACGGCCGCGCTGAAGATGTACCACTTGCCGATGAAGCCCGCCATCGGCGGGAAGCCACCGAGCGACAACAGGAAGACCGTCATCAGCGCGGCGAGCCCCGGGCGCGACTTCGACAACCCGGCAAAGTCCCGGAGCTCGTCGTGGCCATGCTGACCGGTGCCGAGCAGCGCGACGATCCCGAGCGCTCCGAGGTTGGAGACGGCATAGGCCAGCAGGTAGAACAGCACCGCCGCCTTTCCGGTGTCCGTCGTCGCGATCAGCCCGAGGAGGAGATAACCGGCGTGCGCGATGCTCGAGTAGGCCAGCATCCGCTTGATGTTGGTCTGCACGACGCCGACCACGGTGCCCAGAATCATCGTCGCGGCGGCGATCACGCTCAGGACCGGAATCCACTGATCCTGCAGCGGTTCGAGGGGCGACAGGAACACGCGGACGAAGGCGGCGAACGCAGCGGCTTTCACACCCGTGGACATGAAGGCGGTCACGATCGTCGGCGCGCCCTCGTAGGCGTCCGGCGTCCACATGTGGAAAGGCACCGCCGAGATCTTGAAGGCAAATCCGATCACGAGGAGGCCCAGGGCCAGCAGCGCCATCGTCGACGGCTGCCCGGCGCCCTGCGCCGAGAGGACCGCGCCCAGCTCGTCGAGCCGGGTCGACTTGGACAGGGCAAAGGCGAAGGCCACGCCGTAGAGGAAGAACGCGCTCGAGAAGGCGCCGAGCAGGAAATACTTGAACGCCGCTTCAGCTCCGGCGGCGCTCGAGCGCCGCAAGCCTGTCAGAACGTAGACCGAGAGCGACAGCACTTCGAGCGCGAGGAAGATCGACGAGCAGATCAGTCGCGGCGGCCATCAACATCATGCCGCTGATCGCGAAAAGCGTCAGGGCGTAATACTCACCGGGAGGCAGCTGTTCGCGCTCGACAATCTCGTCGGAGAACAGCATCGTCAGCACGCCGATGATGCAGAGGACCAGGTTGATGAAGAGCGCGAAATTGTCGGACCGGACGACGCCGAAGCTCTGTGCGTCGCTGCCCCAGAGGAAGACGGTCGCGAGCGCCGCCCCGGCGAGACCGATCAGGCCGAATCCGGCGATTGGCATGCGCTCGCCGCGCTGGCGGAACGCCTCCGCGATCATAGCGGCGCAGCCCGACAAGACGACGATGACGATCGGGATGATGGCGGTGTATTCGCTCATGGTCTCGGGTCGTTCTTCGCCGTTCGGGGCTCGGGGTTCGGGGTTCGGGGTTCGGAGTTCAGCATGCTGCCGTTATCGAGCCGCACACGCGCCGGCTGGCTGGCGGTCACGCGTTCGATGAGGCGGTTGACCGACGGCTCCATCGGCCGCAGGAACATGCCCGGAAGCACGCCCATGAGGATCGCCATCGCGATCGTCGGCACGAGGAGCGCCCACTCCCGCGGCGTCAGATCCGGCAGCGTCCGGTTTTTCTCGTTCGTGATCGGTCCGTAGTTCACGCGCTGGAACATCCAGAGCATGTAGACCGCGGAAAGGATGACTCCAGTGGCGGCGAGCGAGGCCAGCTTGGGGCTCCACTCGAACGCGCCGACGAGAATCAGAAACTCCCCGACGAACCCGTTGAGGCCCGGCAGGGCGATCGACGACAACGTGACGATCAGAAACGCAGCCACGAGTCGTGGTGTGACGCCCTTGAGGCCGCCGAACTCCGAGATGAGGCGCGTGTGACGGCGGTCCGAGAGCATGCCGACGATCATGAAGAGCCCACCCGTGCTCACGCCGTGGTTCAGCATCTGGTAGAGCGAACCTTGAACGCCCTGCAGATTCATCGCGCACAGGCCGAGTACGACGAACCCGAGATGGCTGACGCTCGAATAGGCCACCAGCTTCTTCATGTCAGGCTGGACCATGGCCACGAGCGCGCCGTAGATGATGCCGATGACGGCGAGGAGCGCGATGATCGGCGCCGACGCCAGCGCCGCTCCTGGGAATAACGGAAAGGCAAACCGCAGCAGCCCGTAGGTGCCCATCTTGAGGAGCACGCCGGCCAGGATGACCGAGCCGGCGGTCGGCGCCTCGACGTGCGCGTCCGGCAGCCAGGTGTGGAACGGGAAGAGCGGCACCTTGATGGCGAAGGCGAGCGCGAACGCCAGGAAGAACCAGCTCTCCATCTGCGGCGTGAGCTGCAGGCCGTAGAGGTCGAGCAGGTTGAAGCTCGGCAGCCGCGTCGCGCTCGTCTCGGCGTACGTCCACGCCAGGCCGATGATCGCGATGAGCATCAGGACGCTGCCCGCCATCGTGTACAGGATGAACTTGACGGCCGCGTACACGCGCCGCTCGTATCCCCAGATCCCGATGAGGAAGTACATCGGGATGAGCATGAAGTCCCAGAAGATGTAGAAGAGGAACAGATCCACCGAGACGAACACGCCGAGCATGGCAGTCTCGAGCGCCAGCAGGAAGAACGAGAACAGCTTGACGTTCTTGTGCACCGACTCCCACGAGGAGAGGAGGGCGAGCGGCGTCAGGAAGCCGGTCAGGACCACCAGAAAGAGGCTGATGCCGTCGACCCCGATGAGGTACTGAATGCCGAACATCGGCATCCAGGCGTGGGTCTCCATGAACTGGTAGTCGGCGCTGGTGGGATCGAACCGCCACCAGAGGACCAGCGTCGCCGCGAACGTCAGGAGCGAGGTCGCCAGGGCGATGTTGCGCACCAGGGGCTCACGCTCGGGCCGATCGCCGCGACCGCCGGCGAGCAGCGCCAGAACCGCGCCGGCGAGAGGAAGAAAAACGATTAGCGAGAGCATGTCTGTAATCGCAAACGAAACACGGAACGCACGAAATCTCTTCCCGTCGACAGTGGCCAGGCGGCCGACATCAACTCCACAGATACCATCCGAGAACCAGCACCGCGCCAAAGAAGAGTGAGGCCGCGTAGGTCCGGATCGAGCCCGTCTGCACTCGGCGCAATGACGTACTGAAGCTCTGCACGCCGGCGCCGACGCCGTTGACGGAACCATCGATCAGCCCGGCGTCCACGCCCTTCCAGAGCGCGCCGGTCGACAGCTGCTTGATCGGCTGCACGATCACGGCGTTGTAGATCTCGTCGAGGTAGTACTTGTTCAGCAGCAGGCGGTGGACGCCGCTGAACTGACGTTCGAGGGCCGCGGCCGCCGAGGGGCGCCGGAGCCAGAAGAAGATCGCGATGCCGATGCCGGCCGCCGCAATGCCGGTCGAAATCGCCATCAGCATGCCCTCGGTCGCGACGTCTCCGACCGCGGCGCCGGGCGCGTGCGCGCCCTCGCCCTGGCCGGCCAACGCGACCGGACTACCCTCGGCAGGCGTAGCGACGGGCTCGGCCGCCGCGGGCTCGCCTGCAGCGGTCTGGTGCACTTCGAAGGCAGGTTCGAGGAACCCTTCGATCGCGTTGTGGCCCCCGAGCGCGTGCGGAATGCCCACGTAGCCCGCGAGAACCGATCCGATGGCCAGGACGATGAGGGGAATCGCCATCGACGGCGGTGCGTCGTGAGGGGTGCCGTGTCCGTGCGCATCGCCATGGCCGTGCCCTCCGTGGCCGTGCGCCTCGTGTGACGCCGCGGCCGTCCGCCGCTCACCATGGAACGTCAGAAACACCAGGCGGAACATGTAGATCGCCGTCAGCAGCGAGGTAATCGCCCCGATGACCCACAAAAGCTTGCTGCCGTGGCTGTACTGAGTGCCGACGAAAGTCTTGAAGAGAATCTCGTCTTTCGAGAAGAACCCTGACAGGAGTGGAACACCGGCAATTGCCAGTGCGCCGATCATGAACGTCCAGTAAGTGACCGGCAGGTATTTCTTCAACCCTCCCATGTACCGCAGGTCCTGCTCGCCGGCGAGCGCGTGGATGACGGCGCCCGAGCCGAGGAACAGCAGCGCCTTGAAGAAAGCGTGCGTATAAAGATGGAAGATGCCCGCGGCATAGGCGCCGACGCCCATCGCGAGGAACATGTACCCGAGCTGCGAGACCGTCGAGTACGCCAGCACGCGCTTGATGTCGTTCTGGACGAGGCCGATCGTTCCCGCCATGAGCGCCGTCGCCACGCCAATGCCGGCGATGACCTCGAGCGTCATCGGCGCGTGCGAGAAGAGCACGGCGTTCCTGCCGATCATGTAGACGCCGGCAGTAACCATCGTCGCCGCGTGGATGAGCGCGGACACCGGCGTCGGCCCTTCCATCGCGTCGGGCAGCCACACGTGCAGCGGGAGCTGCGCCGACTTGCCGGTGGCCCCGACGAAGAGCAGCAGCGTGGCAATCGTCATTACGCCCATGCCGAGCGTCTCGGGCGCACGCTTGGCCGCCTCCGCCGCGACGCCCTGGAAGTCCAGCGTGCCGAACGTCACGAAAATCAGGAGCATCCCGAGGATGAACCCGAAGTCGCCGATTCGGTTGACGACAAACGCCTTCTTGCCGGCGTCCGACGCCGACTGCTTCGTGTAATAGAAGCCGATGAGGAGATATGAACAGAGGCCGACGCCCTCCCACCCGACGAACATCACCGGGAAGCTCGACCCGAGCACCAGCACGAGCATGAAGGACGCGAACAGGTTCAGATACGAGAAGTAGCGCGCGTACTCGCTGTCGGTCTCCTCGTGCATGTAGCCGGTCGAGTAGATGTGGATGAGCGACCCGATGCCGGTGACGACGAGAATCATCAAGGCCGAGAGCTGGTCGATTCTGAGCGCGAACGGCACGCGCAGGGCGCCCGACGTCAGCCAGTTGAAGACGACCTGCTCGACTGGATGGCCGTCGCCGAAGAGCGGCCAGGCCGAAACGACCGACACGAGGAACGCCCCGACCATCACGATGCAGGCGAGGCCGCCGGAGACGGACTTCGGCAGCCGTCGCCCGAAGGAGGCGTTCACGAGAAAGCCCAAGAAGGGCAGGAGCGGAATCAGGAGCAGCATGTCACCACTTGAGCGACGTAAAGGCGTCCGGGCTGAGCGTCTCGCGATGCCGGAAGAGCGCGATGACGATGGCGAGACCCACCGCCGCCTCGGCCGCAGCGACGGTCATCACGAAGAACGTGATGATCTGACCGTCGACGGTTCCCTGGAAGCGCCCGACGGCCACGAACGTCAGGTTCACGGCGTTGAGCATGACTTCGATCGACAGGAGGACCGTAATCAGATTGCGGCGCAGGAAGACGCCCGCCGTGCCAATCGCGAAGAGGATGCCCGACAAGAAAAGGAAGTGGTTCAACGGCACCATGGCTCAGTGTTCCTTCCGCGCCAGAACGACAGCGCCGACCATCGCGACCAGGATCAATACCGAGGTCACTTCGAAGGCAAACGCGTGCTGCGTGAAGAGCATCCGGCCGATGTTGGCGACCGAGCTCACGGAATCGGCGTATTCGGGCGAGAACGTGCCCGGCGCGAGCCGCGACAGCGCCCACAGCACCTCGGCCCCCAGGACGGCCGACAGCACCGCGCCGAGGCGCATGCCTGAAGGCCCGAGCAGGCCGGCGACGGCGCTCGGCAGCGGCTCCTCGCGCGGCACGTTGAGCAGCATGACGACAAAGAGGAAGAGCACCATGATCGCGCCGGCGTAGATGATGATCTGCGTCACAGCCGTGAACGGCGCATCGAGGAGCACATAGAGCCCGGCGAGCGCGCCGAACGACGTGATGAGCAGCATCACGCTATACATCGGGTTGCGCTGCCCGACGACGAGCAGCGAGGCGACGACGGCGATGGCGGCGAAGACGTAGAAGGCGAAAGCTTCCATTTTTATGCTCGCGGGCCCCAACCCCGCTCTCAATCCAACTTCATCCCGGCACGACCAAGCGCGCCGCCAGGGCTTCCCCAGCTCCAGCTCCTAGCTCCTCTCACCCGACCACAGAACGAGTGCCGCTGTGGCGAGCAGATACACCGCGGCCGGCAGTAGCCACTTCCATCCGAACTCCATCAGCTGGTCGTAGCGGTAGCGCGGCAGCGTCCAACGCATCCAGACATAGAAGAAGAGCAGGAGGAAGACCTTGATGAGGAACCAGATCCACGCCAGCCAATCAGGCAGGAACGGTCCGAGCCAGCCGCCGAGATAGAGACTCGTCGCGACGGCCGAGACCGTCACCATGTTCACGTACTCGGCGAGGAAGAACAACGCGAAGCTCATCGAGCTGTACTCGGTGTGGTATCCCGCGACCAGCTCCTGCTCCGCCTCCGGAAAATCGAACGGCGCGCGGTTGGTCTCGGCCACGCCCGCACACATGTAGATGAGGAAGCCGAGCGGCTGCAGAAAGAGGTACCACTTCGGAATGAAACCCCACCAGTAGCCCGACTGCCCGAGCACGACCTCTCGCAGCGACAACGACC
This sequence comes from uncultured Acidobacteriota bacterium, assembly GCA_963776315.1. Lineage (GTDB taxonomy): Bacteria > Acidobacteriota > Vicinamibacteria > Vicinamibacterales > 2-12-FULL-66-21 > DATBJJ01. The sequence goes on along the minus strand of CAVZMJ010000004.1, from coordinate 344,261 downwards.
CGGCCAGCATGACGACGGCCGCCAGCGCCAGCGCGTACGACAGCTCGTAGCTGATCATCTGCGCCGAGGATCGGAGCCCACCGAGCAGCGAGTACTTGCTGTTGGAGCTCCACCCGGCGATCACGATGCCGTAGACGCCCATCGAGGTGATCGCGAAGAGCACCAGGACGCCGACGTTGACGTCGGTCACCTGCAGCAGCATCGGCTCGTCGAGCAACCCGAAGAGCGTCGTCGAGGTGCCGAACGGCACGACCGCGAACGCCGCGAACGCCGCCGCGGCGGAGATCACCGGAGCGATCGAGAAGAGCAGCGCGTCGGCGGCCTTGGGCCGCAACTCCTCCTTGGTGATGAGCTTGATGACGTCCGCAAACGGCTGCAGCCAACCGGCGTAGCCGACGCGGTTGGGCCCGAGTCGATCCTGGATGTAGGCGCAGACCTTCCGCTCCATCCAGACCATGAAGGCGGCCGACAGCACGAGCATCTGGAAGACGACGAAGATGAGGCCAAGGTGCGCGAGGATCGCGGGCGGAGGCAACCAACTCATCAGTGCGCTCCCACCGGAGCCTTGGATGCGCGCCACGGCGACGGCACCGTGCAGCGGCCCTCGCGCACGTGGGCTTCGAACTCGGCGCGGAAGTGCTTGACGGTCGTCAGCGCGGGCGTCGCGGCGGCATCGCCGAACGCGCAGAGGGTCTTCCCGACGATGTTGTTCCCGATGCTGACGAGCAGATCGATGTCGCGCATCTCACCCTCGCCGTTCTCGATGCGCGTCAGGATCTTGTAGAGCCAGTCGCCGCCCTCGCGGCACGGCGTGCACTTGCCGCACGACTCGTGCTTGTAGAAGTAGAGGAGGTTCTTCGCCGCCCACACCATGCACGTAGTGTCGTCCATCACGATGATGCCGGCCGAGCCCAGCATCGACCCCGCCTTCGCCACGTCGTCGAAGCTCGCCGGGATGTTCAGCTGGTCGTCGAGAAGGATCGGCACCGATGAACCGCCGGGGATAACGGCCTTGATCTTCCGCCCGTCGAACGGCCCGCCGGCGTAGTCGTAGATCAGCTCGCGCAGCGTCGTCGTCATGGCGGCTTCGTAGACGCCCGGCTTCTTCACGTGCCCGCTGACGCAGAAGAGCTTCGGCCCGCCGTTCTTCTCGGGACCGAGCGCCGTGAACCACTCCGCGCCGTTGATGAGGATCGGCGGAAGGTTGCAGAGCGTCTCGACGTTGTTGACGGCCGTCGGACAGTTGTAGAGACCGGACAGCGCCGGAAACGGCGGCTTGATCCGGGGCTGTGCGCGCTTGCCTTCGAGCGACTCGATGAGCGCGGTCTCCTCGCCCGCTTCGTAGGCGCCAGCGCCGCGATGGATCACGATGTCGCAGTCGAAGCCGGTGCCACAGATGTTCTTGCCGACGTACCCTGCGGCATACGCCTTGGCGAGCTCCGCTTCGAGCACGCGCTGCACGTGGTAGAACTCGCCGCGGATGTAGATATAGGCGACCTTCGCGCCGATGGCCCAGCACCCGATGAGGCAGCCCTCGAAGAGCGAGTGGGGGTTGCGCTCCATCAGCACGTGGTCCTTGAACGTGCCCGGCTCGCTCTCGTCGGCGTTGCAGCAGATGTATTTCGGCAGCGGCGAGTCCTTGAGGACGAACTGCCACTTGAGTCCCGTCGGAAAGCCCGCGCCGCCGCGTCCGCGCAATCCCGAGGCCTTGACGAGATCGATGACCTCGGCTGGCTTCATCCCGAGCGCCTTGCGCAGGCCCTCGTACGCCTGGTGCTTCAGCGAGAACTCGAGCGTGTAGCTGTTGGGCTCGCGGACGTATTTGGTGAGAATGGGGTCCATCTTAGCTTCCAGCTTCCAGCTTCCGGCTTCCAGCTCCGGCTGGCTTCTCACAGGCGTCATCGACTTTGGCTGGCCCGGCTGGAAGCCGGCAGCTGGAAGCTGGGAGCTTCATCGTTCCACGTCCAGAGTGACACCCGGTGAACGCCTTCTCGCCCTTCGCGTGGATCTCGTCCACCAGCTTGCCGGCATCCTCGGGTCGCACCTTCTCGTGCCAGTGCTCGTTGTTCACCATGACGATCGGCGCCCGATCGCAGGCGCCGAGGCACTCGAACTCCCCCAGCGTGAACAGACCCGACGCGTCGGTCTCGCCGACCTTCAATCCGAGTTTCTCCGACAGCGCTTCGGTGACGCGCTCGGCGCCCATCAGCGCGCACGACAGCGTCCGGCACACCTGGAGCACGTACTTGCCGACGGGCTCCTTGTAGAACATCACGTAGTAGGTCGCGACATCCTCGACCTCGGCCGGCGTCATGTCGAGAATCCCGGCGACGTGGCGCATGCCGTTGGCGGTGAGATACCCCTGCTGCTCCTGCACGAGGTACAGCGCACCGAGAATCGCCGAGCGCTTCTGGTCGGGCGGATACTTCGTCAGCATGTCGTCGAGCGCAGCGCGGCGCTCGGGCGTGAACGTGAACGCCGGTCCCTCGTCGGACCTTGCGCTCCGACTTCTGGAAGCGCTGGTCGTAGACCATCAACGGATGGAAGCTCATCGATCCACGTCTCCCATGACCACGTCGGTCGAGCCGATCACCGCGATGACGTCGGCGATCATGCCGCCGACGAGCATCTTCGGCAGTCCCTGGCACGCATAGAACGACGGCGCGCGCAGCTTGATGCGGTACGGCCGGTTGGTGCCGTCCGAGACGATGCTGAACCCGTGCTCGCCGCGTGGCCCCTCGATCGGCACGTAGGACTCGCCGGCCGGCACGTTGAAGCCCTGCGAGTAGACCAGGAAGTGCTGAATCAGCGCTTCCATCTCGCTGTAGACCTTGTCCTTCGGCGGCGGAACGATCTTGTAGTCCTGGATGTCGAAGACGCCGCGCGGAGTGATCCGCGCCAGCGCCTGCTGGGCGATCTTGGTGCTCTCCCGCATCTCGGCGATGCGGACCAGATAGCGCGCGTAGACGTCGCCTGCCGTCTGGGTCGGCACGGCGAAGTCGTACGTCTCGTACCCGAGATACGGGAACGCCTTGCGGACGTCGTACGGGACGCCGGCGGCGCGCGCCATCGGGCCGACCAGCCCGTAGGTCATCGCCTCGTCTTTGGTGATGACGCCGACAGTCTGCGTGCGCTTCAGCCAGATCTGGTTCTTGGTGAGCAGGTCCTCGTACTCGCTCAGCTTGTTCGGAAAGTCGTCCAGCCACTTCTTGACGGCCTGGTGAAACCCGTTCGGCAGATCCTCGCGCAGGCCGCCGATACGGATGTAGCTCGGGAACATCCGGAAGCCGGCCAGCATCTCGTTGACGTTGAGGAGCTGCTCCCGCTCGCGGAAGCAATACATCATCACCGAGACGGCGCCGATCTCGAGCGCGTGGGTCGCGAGCCAGACCAGGTGGCTGGCGAGACGCTGGAGCTCGGCGATGAGCACGCGGATGTTCTGCACGCGCTCGGGCATCTTGACGTCGAGCAGCCGCTCGACCGAGAGGCAGAACGCCAGGCTGTTGGACTGCGCCCCGAGGTAGTCCATCCGCTCGACGAGCGGGATGACCTGCTGCCACTTCTTCTGCTCGGCGGTCTTCTCGATGCCGGTGTGCAGGTACCCGACGGTGGTGTCCGCGGAGACGACCGTCTCGCCCGACAACTCCAGCACCAGCCGCAGCACGCCGTGCGTGCTGGGATGCTGAGGTCCCATGTTGACGGTCATCGTTTCCGTGCGCAGTTCAGTGGCCACTCGTCACACCTTCTCCACAATCTCGCAGATCGCATGGATCAACGTGATGTGCACTTCCTGCACGCGCGCCGTGCAGTCGTCCGGCACGTTGACATGGACGTCCGCGAGGCGGCCCGCTTCCCCGCCGTCGCGGCCGGTCAGCGCGATCGTCCGCAGCCCGCGCGCCCGCGCCGCCTCGAGCGCGGCAATCACGTTCGGCGACGTGCCGCTCGTCGAGATCGCAAACGCGACATCACCCGTTGCGCCCAGCGCCTCGACCTGTCGCGCGAACACGCGCTCGAACCCGTAGTCGTTCGCGACGCTCGTCAGCAGGCTCGTGTCCGCCGTCAGCGCGATCGCCGCAAATCCCGCCCGTTCCATCTGAAAGCGGCCGACCAGCTCGGCGACCAGATGCTGGGCGTCGCCCGCGCTCCCGCCGTTCCCGAACGCCAGCAGCTTCCGGCCCGACGCGAGCGCGCTCCCGATGGTCGCTGCCGCCGTTGCCACCGCCGTCAGATCGAGCCCGCGCACCCGCCGGTGCGTGTCGATCGCCGCGTCGAGCGTGCGGGTCACGGTCGAGACCGCCGCGCCGACATCGATCGGCGGCATCAGTCCTGGCGCGTCCGGCGCCCTTCGACGGGCTCAGGACGCCCGGGATCTCGCGCCGAGCGCCGCGCCGCCTCCATGTTGGCCACGAACTCGTCCTCCGACACCTGCAGCGGCTCGTACGTCTTCACCCGCTGGTTGATCTGGACCGGGTAGTCCTTGCGCATCGGAAACCCTTCCCAGTCGTCGGGCATCAGGATCCGGCGCATGTCGGGATGACCGTCGAAGTGCAGCCCGAAGAAATCGTACACCTCGCGCTCGCCCCAGTTCGCCGACTGCCAGATGCTCGACACCGACGGCACGTGCGTGCCCTCGGGCACCCGCACCTTCAGGCGCAGCCGCTTGGGCGTGTCGCCGTAGCCCGCCACGCCCGGGACACGCCAGCATGTAGAGAATCTCGAAGCGCGGATCCCGCGGATGATAGTCGACGGCGGTCACGTCCGCCAGGACGACGAACCGCAGCTCCGGCGCGTCACGCAGCACGCGGCACGTCTCGACGAGGAGATCGAGAGGCGCGTAAATCGTCGGCATGCCGTCGCGTGATTCCACGGCTTCGAACCGCGTGGCGTCCGCGGAAAGCGCGCGAGACAATACCTCGATGATGGCCGTCGCTTGCATAGAGTTGGGTCGGTAGCCGCCGGAGGCGCCTAGACGAACGACCTCTGGTTGTCGATCTTCCGCTGGAGCTGGACGATGCCGTAGATGAGCGCTTCGGGACGTGGCGGGCAGCCGGGCACGAAGACGTCGACGGGCACGACCTGGTCGACACCCTGCACGATCGCGTAGTTGTCGAACACGCCGCCGACCGAGGCGCAGGCGCCCATCGAGATGACGTATTTCGGCTCGGGCATCTGATCGTAGATGCGGCGCAGCACCGGCGCCATCTTGCGCGACAGGCGGCCGGCCACGATCATCAGGTCCGACTGCCGCGGCGATCCGCGGAAGACCTCGGCGCCGAACCGCGCGATGTCGTAGCGGCCCGCGCTCATCGCCATCATCTCGATGGCGCAGCACGCGAGGCCAAACGTCACCGGCCAGACCGACGACCGCCGCGCCCACTGCACGACTTTCTCGACGGTGGTGGTCAGGATGGGAAGATCGTTGTCGCTCATAAGGATAGGAAGGCTACGCGCGCTCGTGTCCCCAATCGAGCACGCCTTTGCGCCAGACGTACACGTAACCCGTCAGCAGGATGGCAAAGAAGACCAGAATCTGCACGAAGCCGGTCCAGCCCAGGGACCGCAGGGCCAGGGCGAACGGGTAGAGGAACGCGACTTCGATGTCGAACAGCAGGAAGATCATCGCCACGAGGTAGAACTTGACCGGATGGCGCTCGCGCGCGTCGCCGACCGGCGGCATGCCGCATTCGTACGGGGCGAGCTTCTCGGGGGTCGGCTTCCTGGGTCCGATGAGGTGCGAGGCGATGATGTTGAACGCCCCGAACCCGGCCCCGAGGCCGATCATAATAAGGATAGGCACCCAGCCGTGCATGTCAGGTCCCGCAGCAGAAGACCGGCTTGTGAATGTTTTCTCAAGCCCGTCGCAAAAAAAGGCGCGTCGCCACTCCGACGCGTCCCGCAGCCGCAGGCGGCCCCGCCCACGACCATTCTAAGCACCGAATGCTATCACAGGCATGGGGCGGGCTCAGGGCTCAAGGCTCAGGGCTCAGGCAAAAACCTGCGAACTCTGGTTCCAAGCTCTTCCCTGAGTCTTGAGCCCTGATCCTGAACCGATTAGAATGCCGATGGCCCGTCTCGCCTGGTTCAGCCCCATGCCGCCGGTGCCAACCGGCGTCGCGGCGTGCAGCGCCGACCTCGTCGCGGCGCTCGGCGACGAGCACGAGATCGACCTCTTCGTGGACGAGCCGGTCGCGCGCGTGGCGCCGGGCACGCGCTCGGCCCACGACTTCGTGTGGCGGCACCAGCGGCAGCCCTACGACCTGACCGTCTACCAGGTCGGCAACTCGTCGCACCACGACTACCTGTGGCCCTACCTCTTCAGGTATCCCGGCCTGACGGTGCTGCACGACGCGCACCTGCATCACGCGCGGGCCGCGCGCTCTGCTCCGCACGTTCCGCGCCGGCGACTACCGCACCGAGTTCGCGTGGAATCATCCCGACGTCAACCCGGACCTGGCTGAGCTGGCGGTCGCGGGCTTCGACAATCATCTCTACTACGCCTGGCCGATGACGCGGCTCGTGGCTCGCGCGTCCAGGCTCGTCGCGGTCCACGGCGCGGCGCTCGCAGCCCGCCTGCGGGAGGAGTCGCCGGACGCCGCAGTCGCGGCGATCCGGCTTGGTCAGGGCACGCCGTTGTCGGTCGAAGAGGCCGGCGACGCTCGCGAACCGCGCGCGCGCCCGCTACGGCATCTCGCCCGGACGCCGTCGTCTTCGGCTGTTACGGCGGGCTGTCGCCCGACAAGCGCCTCCCGCAGGTGCTCGCCGCGTTTGCCGCGACGCTGCGCCTACGTCCCCGGCGCGCACCTGCTGCTCGCGGGTGCGGTACCCGAGCACTACGACCTCCGACGCGGACATCGAGCGTCTTGGCCTCGACGACTGCGCGATCCTCACAGGCTACCTCGCAGTCCGACGAGGCATTCACCGACTGCATCGCCGCGTGCGACGTCGCGCTGAACCTGCGGTGGCCCACCGCGCGCGAAGTGTCGGGCCCGTGGTTGCGCTGCCTGGCCGCCGGGAAGCCCACGGTCATCGTCGATCTCGCGCACCTGACGGACGTTCCGACCCTCGACCCGCGGACGTGGCGGCCGAATGTCGTCTGCTCCGCCGCGGACCGCGACGTGCTCCAACCTCCGCCTGACGCCTGCCTCCGCCTCCTGCCTCCTCCCTCCCTGCGCCGTCGCGATCGACATCCTCGACGAGGACCACTCGCTCCGGCTCGCGATGCGGCGCCTCGGCACCGACCCGGTCCTCCGTGCGTCGCTCGGCGCAGCCGCACGCACGTGGTGGCGGCAGAACCACTCCATCGACGTGATGGTGGCCGACTACCGCTCGCTCATCGCCGACGCCCTCGAGCCGCCCGGCGCCGGCCGTTGCCCTTCCGGCGCATCTCGCTCGACGATGGAAGCGGAACGCTGGCTCGCGTGCTCGAACCGTTCGGACTGCCCTCGCCGCTCGGGAACGGTGCGCGCATCGGTCTCCTCGCTCGTGCGATCTGCTCATTGTAATCTGCTCAGTCATGCAATCTGCTCAATGAGGTATCCTGTGACGATTCGCGTGAACGGTGAGCCGCTCGAGATCGCCGGCCCTGTCACCATCAGCGGCCTGCTCGCCGGCCTGACAATCGACTCCCGCCTGGTGGCGGTCGAACACAACCTCCTCGTCGTCAAGCGCGACAAGTACGAGTCGGTCGTCGTGCGCGAAGGGGATGAGATCGAGATCGTGAACTTCGTGGGTGGAGGCTGACGACGTCTGTCTCCGGCGATCCGGCACAACGGCTGACCACGAGGCCCGACGAAGACCACGATGACCGCGAAGAATCATGGAAAACACTGACCTTCTCACCATCGCCGACCGAACCTTCCGCTCGCGCCTGATTGTCGGGCACGGGCAAGTATCCGTCGCATCCCGTGATGGCCGAGGCACACCGCGCCTCGGGTGCGGACATGGTGACGGTCGCGGTCAGGCGCGTGAACCTGTCGACGGACCGCAGCGCCGAGTCGCTCTCTGAACCACATCGATCAGTCGAAGATCTTCATCCTGCCGAACACCGCGGGGTGCTACACGGCAGAGGACGCGATCCGAACCGCGCGGCTCGCGCGCGAAGTGGGGCTCTCGAACTGGGTGAAGCTCGAGGTCATCGGCGACGAGCGGACGCTCTTTCCCGACAACATCGCCCTGCTCGAAGCGACCCGCGTGCTGGTGCGCGAAGGGTTCGTGGTGCTGCCGTACACGAACGACGATCCCGTCATCTGCCGGAAGCTCGAGGAAGCGGGCGCCGCAGCGGTCATGCCGCTCGGCGCGCCGATCGGGTCTGGCCTCGGCATCCAGAATCCCAACAACATCCTGATCATCCGCGAGCAGGCCCGTGTGCCGGTGATCGTCGACGCAGGCGTCGGCACCGCCTCGGACGCGGCGATTGCGATGGAGCTCGGCGCCGACGGCGTGTTGATGAACACCGCGATCGCGCTGGCCGGGCGATCCCGTCGCGATGGCCACCGCCATGAAGCTCGCGGTCGAAGCGGGCCGGCTGGCTTACGGCGCCGGACGCATCGCGCGGCGCTCTCACGCCTCCGCCAGCAGCCCGACCGACGGCAAGATCGCGGCGCTCGCCGGCACGGCGCGCGGCGTCTGAGCAGTCGAAACGGTGTTATCCGTGTTGTCCGTGGCTAGGCCACCTGTGTTGTCCGCGGTTCGGAATTGATGGAGTCACTCGAACAGACGCTGCAGCGCCTCGACAAGGACCGCGAGCGAGGCCGATCGGCGTTACAACGACGCTCTGACCGCGCTCGATCGCGCCGTGCCCACGCCCGGCGACTGGCCATCTCCACACGCGATAGCAGACGACTCCCAGCTCGAGGACATCAACAGCGCGTGGGACATCGCCTCGCTCGCGCCCACGCGGCCAGTCCGGATGGCGTGGACGTCTCGCCGGCTTCATCTGGCGAACGGTCGGACCTTATCTGCAGCGACAGGCCTCTTTCAACTCGCACCTCGTCGACCACCTGAATCGGAGTGCTGCCAACGCCCGCCACGCGCACCTCCGAGCGGAAGAAACGACCGTACGGCTGCGAGAGGAGTTCGCGCGTCTGGCGAAATTCCACGCGCGGACGATTCAGTATCTGCAGGAGATCACCGCGTACGTCGACACGCGCGACCGCCGCGCGGCAGGCGGCGCCCTGGTCCTCAACGCCTCGCTCAGCGGCCTGGCCGAGAACGTGGACAAGCGCTGGGAGTCGCTGAGCGTGCGCGACCAGCGCGCCGACGCCCGCGCGACCGCCCTCACGGCCGGACAGGACGAGCTGCGCGCCATGATCGGCGTCGTGCAGCAGGCGTCCCTGTCGCTGAAACGGGAAGTGGAGAAGATTCTGTCGGTTCAGGAGGTTCAAGGGGTTCAGCGCCCCGCGAGCGCTGAGAACAAGCGACGGTTCGGTGTTCTGCTCCCGACGCTGTTTCGCGTCGCTCGACAGCTACAAGTACGTCGGGTTCGAGGACCAGTTTCGCGGATCGCGCGAGGTCATCCGGGCCCGGCTGGAAAGCTATCTGCCGTTCTTTGCCGGCGCCGCCGACGTGCTCGACATCGGATGCGGGCGCGGCGAGTTTCTCGAGCTGCTGGCGGGCGCCGGTATCCGCGCGCGCGGCATCGACCTGAATCATGAGATGGCCGAGCTCTGTCGCTCGCGGGGGCTCGATGTCACCGAGGCCGACGCCGTCGGCTACCTGTCGACGCTTCCAGACGCGTCGCTCGGCGGCATCTTTGCCGCGCAGGTCGTCGAACATCTGCAGCCCGGATACCTGCTCCAATTCCTCGAGCTCGCCTTTCACAAGGTCCGCCCGGGCGGCCGCGTGATTCTCGAGACATTGAACCCGGCGTGCTGGGTCGCCTTCTTCGACAGCTACATCCGTGACATCACGCACGTGTGGCCGCTCCACCCCGAAACGTTGAAGTATCTGGTCCTGGCGAGCGGATTCACGCGCGCCGATCTCGAATATCGCTCGCCGGTCGCCCCCGAGGATCGCCTGCAGGCTATCGCGCTTCCCGGCAGCGCCGACGAGAAGCTGGCGGATCTCGTCGAAGCCTTCAATGCCAACGTCGAAAAGCTCAACGCGCGCCTGTTCACTCACCTCGACTACGCGGTGATCGGGGCGCGCTGACCGGCTGGTGTGGCTCATCAGATGGACCGTCTAGTCTGGACTCCGCATGAAGTGGTCGACGTCGACGGTCCGCGGGCCATGCTGCGCGCGTATCTCGAACAGCGTGACGTCCGGGAGTTGTGTGCGAGCGTCAGCACCGGCACCCCGTTCGCGTCGGCATGCGATGTCGGCTGCGGATTCGGGCGCTTGACGCCCGTCCTGACCGAGTTCGCCGAGCGAGTCGTCGGATTCGAACGCGAAACAGGACTGTTGAGCATCGCGCGGTCCCTGCAGCCGTCGATCGACTTCCGTCCGATCGAAAGCCTGCAGTGCCTCACCGCCGACCGAGCGTCCTTCGATCTCGGTCTCGTCTTCACGGTCCTCCAGCACGTTCCGGAACCTGAAGTTCGCGCCGTCATCGACGAGCTGCGACGCATTGTCAGGCCGGACGGCTATCTGCTGCTGTGCGAGGAAACAGATCGCGACCCTCGAAGCAGGCGACCGGGGAAATTCCCACTTGGGATACACCTGCGGGCGCCTGGCGGCGACCTATGAAGCGTGGCTGGCCCCATGGAAGCTCGTGGCGACACGGCGTCGTTCGATCGAACCCGACTACCCTCGCCCGGACGTCGGGACGTATATGTTGTTTGCCGGCCCGGCTTCCGGCCAGTTCGTCAGGGATTGATCGCGCCAGGCGACGTCATCTGGGAGTCATGATGACGTTGAGCTCTCCTACTCTCACGCCAAGCTCACGCCGGTCCTGATTGCCGGGAATCACCTCGGCGGGCACCCAGGAGGGCGAAACCGTGAGATCGATGCGGTGGGGCATGGTCGAGGGACCGTCGGGAAGGAGCGTGCGCAGGCGGCGCCACTCGGGACCGACCTCGATGCGATTCGCCAGCCGACCGTCAACCCGGATCTCCACTTGCTGGAGTCCCCCCGAAGGTGCCGTGCCGCCCAACGGGATTTCCACGAGCCGGGCGCGTCCGTCCACGAAGAGCGTGGCCCGCGGACCAGACCAGCGGCATCGCGTGCCATCGGGCTCCACGCCCCACTCGAACAGGCCGTAGCTCACGCGGGTCAGATCTACAGTCGCAAGCTCCTGCCTGGCGCGAAACGGAACCGAGAAGATCAGCAAGCCCCCGAGCAGCAGTGCAATCGTCCATCGCAACCGGGACACACTCCTCGTCCTGGCGGGTGAGGATGCCGCTTGCTCGGGCGCGTCGCGCAGCGTCCCGAGTCTTGCGGAGTGCCCGACCGCGAGCCCGAGGGCGATCCAGAACACGTACGACACCTCGCGCAGCATGAGGGGATTGCTGACAAGGCTCGTGACGAGGAAAGCGACCAGCCCGGCAGCGAGGCCCGCAAGCCGGGCGTCGCGAGTCCTCTGGAGCGCCTTCCAGATGCGTGTGCCCGCTCCAGCCAGGATCCAGAGGAACAGCCCGAGGCCCACGAGGCCCAACTCCGCACCGAAGCGTAGGAAATCGTTGTGCGGGTTCATGCGTCCCTGCCACAGGGCGTGCAGTTCTGGCGACGCGAGCCCTCCGGCCAGGAGATAAAACCGATCGATGCCGACCCCGAACAGTGGTCGTGTGGCGATGACACGTAAGCCCGCCCGGACCAGTTCGCTCCGTACCGTCAACGATTGTCTCGCCATCTCTCCCGCAAAATCGCGGCCGCTCATCCACGAGTAACTGATGATCATGACGACGACCGCGAGGACGGCAAAGACAACGACGCCTCGAACCGCCGCCGTCCTCTGGCGTACAACGACGAACGCCAGGAACACGAGTCCTATGAGCGCGGCAGCAATGACCGACCGCGACCCCGTGAGGTAGAGCGCTGTGATGAGCGGCACACCCGCAGCGACCCACAACAGGCGGCTGCGGCGTGACGCCATGGCCATGCCCAGTGCCACCAGCCAGCACAACGCGAAGTACGACCCGGCAGCGATGTAGTCGGGGATCTGCGGCGAGATTCGGAGTCCGACGGAGGTTGCGCGCAGTGCCTCGACGGCGGCTGGATTCCGAAGCAGGATTTCCCCCAGGCGAACGGCGCTCATCACCGCGAGGCCGGCGCCGCCCAGGGTCAGCATGCGCAGTGCTCGTTCGAAGAACGTGGAGTCCACCTGGCAGAGCGCGGCCACGGCGACGTAGAGCGCGAGTCCTTCGAAGATGACGGCAGTCGAGGCGAGCACCCAGAAAGCGCCAGGTTGGACGAAGTAGTCGCGGCTCGCGAAGTGGAGCAACGCCTGGACATATGCCGATGGGTATCCCGTCTCGGACAGGTATACCCACTGCCAGACCACGGCGGACGCGGCGGCCGCAATCCCGAACAGCACGATCGGCACGGACATCCAGCCGGTCAGCGCCGGTCGAAGGTCGGAGTCGTGCCGAAGCGCACGGACACAACATCCTGCAAGGGACGCGACGACGAGGACCTCCGTAACACGGAGGGTTGGAACGCCAGCGAGGTGAGAGAGAATGATCCCGAAACCGACCAACGCGACACTGACGAGGACAGCCGCGTCCGGTCGAGCGATCGCCAGGAGGCAGAATCCGGCAAGCGCCGTTCGCACCGTCCAGTTGCTCGCCGGAGAGAGGGCGACGGACAGGAGCACGACCGCAAGTGGCAGCACGACGGTGATCCACGCGCTCGCCGCCGCAAAGTGCCGGAATCGATCGCGCCCAATAGTCACCGTGGCTCCGTGTTCCGGCCCGTCCAGGCGCGCGTGCCCGTTTTCGGCTCTTCCAACAGCCATTGGTCCTTCGTGCGACTCAGATGCAGGCTGAATGGTGATCGGCCGTCGCGCAGGGCTGTGCGGTGTGATGGTGGTGACGCCGCCTACGCAACTGAACCGCGGGTCATCGGGTACGAATGAGCCATGCGCCGTTGCAGCGAATGAACTCGGCCCTCCCGTGTACACCGTGAATCAGATGAACGCACCAGCGCACAACGGCACAAGGATAGCGCGTAACCGCTCGGTGTCACAAACCGCCGACGTCGGGGAAGCCTCAGGAGCTCGCGTCCTCATACCCGCTCCTTTCGATGACTGCGGTGACGGGCCGCGGGCTCGATCTGCAGTTCGCCGGCGCTCCACCGCCCGCAGAGTGTCCTCACGATTGGATTGAGTGGAGCCCAAATAGGACAAACGGGAATGCTGCGTGCTGAGTGCTGGACGATCACCCGGGCTCGCGCGATCTCGCTTTCTCCGCGCGCTTCAAGGCAATCCAGCCCGTCTCGAGCTGAATTTCGAGCCCGTGGCATCCACGCGACGCTCGCGCTGGACGACTCGTCTCTTGGCCAGTACCGCGGAAGGCCGAGGAGAGCGGCGATCTTGCCCTTCATAGCCGGGCCGAGGCTGCCCTTGGCGGCATAGTGGGCCACGCCGGCCACCGAGTAGGCGACATGCGCTGGCAGTGTCCGGAGGAGGAGCGCCGAGCGGCGTGTTCTTGAGCCACGTCCACTCCAGATTCCTCTGACCATGGAATACCGCGGCGGCGCTCATGACCCCCAAGGTGCCGCTCCCCGCGTGCCCGACGACGGCATCGGCCACGTACCAGCAGCGACATCCTGCCAGCCGCGCGCGGTAGGAGAGGTCGACGTCTTCGTAGACCATGAAGAAATCTTCGTCGAAGCCGCGCAGCCGTTCGAACAGTTCGTGCTGAATCGCAAAGGCGGCGCCACAGACACCAAACACTTCACGCGAAGTCATGAACCCTCGGGTATGGGCGCCGTGGCCGTGTTTGAAAGCGCCGCCCGCGCGCAGATAGCCGTCACCAGCGCTGTCGACGATGTCCGGACGGTCGAGAAACACGATCCGTGAAGTGACGAGTGTCCGATCCGGGGCGTCGAGTGATTGCCGCGTGGAGACGGGCCAGCCAGTCCGGCGCAGGGACCGTGTCGTTGTTCAGGAACGCCAGAATCTCGCCACGAGCCACGCGCGCGCCTGCATTGTTGCCGGCGGCGAACCCCAGATTGCGTTCATTCTCGACAATTCGCACGGACGGAAACCGGGCGGCGACCCACGCGGTCGACCCGTCAGTCGAGGCGTTGTCGACGAGCAGAATCTCGAAGGGCGGCGCACCGGCCTGTGTCGCGAGCGCCGAGAGGCACGCCTCGAGCCACGCGCGCCCGTTGTAGTTGAGGACAACGACGGAGATGCGAGGAGTCACGAGTGACCACCGGACAACATGAGGAGCTCGCTGTAAACGCGGGCGGTCTCCTGCGCGGTGCGTTGCCACGTGAACGTGCGGGCGCGGGTCAGTCCAGCATCCCGCAACCGTGCACGGTGAGGGACATCCTCGAGTAATCGCTCTATCGCGGCAATCCACGCCTCTTCGTCGTCTGGATCGAGCAGCTCTGACGCGTCGCCGACGACTTCCGGAATCGACGACGTCCGCGCGGCAATCACGGGTGTGCCGCAGGCCATGGCTTCGAGCAGCGGCAGGCCGAATCCTTCGTAGCGTGATGGATACGCGAGCGCGGCGGCCGAGCGATAGAGCGCGAGCAGCACCGGCTCTGTTGTCGCGCCGGCAAACGTGACGAGCGGCGCCGGGCCACCGCTCCTGTCGCTCAGAAGCTGAAGATCGGCGCCGGTCCCACGGTCGACCCCAGCGAGCACCAGACCGAGCGTGCGCCACGCCGGTTTGCGCAACCGCACTGCTGCAACCGCCCTGGCCAGCATCGGCAGGTTGCGGCGGACGTGCAGGTCGCCGACGTGCAGCACGTACTGGCGCGGCCACTCGACCGGCAGCGGCAAAGGCGGCCCCTGGCAGAACGCCGGGGCGGCGGCGAGAGGGATGACGGCGATCGAGTCGGGCCGCAGCGCGTAGACGTCGAGGATCTCGCGTCTGGAGAACTCTGAATCGGTAATCACCCGGTCGGCGCTTCGCGCGCTGTAACGATAGAAGGCTCTGCGCACCGGATCTCGCCTGTACGGATACCACTCCGGATTTCGTTCATAGCTAATGTCGTGGATCGTCAAGACGAGTGGCCTGGGCCCGCCGACGGGCGCGGTGTATGACGGCGCGTGAAAAAGATCGAGCCGGGCACGTCGGGCTGCTCGCGGCAGGCCCGTCAGCATCCAGCCGAGATTGGTCGGCAGGCTCCTTGCAGCGCCGGCAACTTCGATGCCCGTCGGCACCGACACCCCGGTCGGAGTGCCGACGGCCACGAGGGAGAACGATGGCTCCAGCAGTGCCAGCGCACGAAAGAGCTCCTGCGCGTATCGGCGCACGCCGGCTGCCGGCGACGCGAGGGCGCGGCCGTCGAAGCCGATGCGAGGCACGGGGCTATGTTAGCAGCCACGAGCCAGCTCGACCATCACCTCACCTGGCTGGGAGCTACAGGACAGGTCGACATCGACCGAAACGTGTATCGAATGCCTCTGCCTGCGGTCTAACACACATGCGCTTTCCCCGTTCGTTGAAGTGTGCGGTAGCCGCACTCGCTCTGCTGCTGCTCGTAGCGTCTCCCGGTTCGGCACAGTTTCGCGGTCAGGTTTACGTCTCGGGTCTGACGCACCCGGTGGCGTTCGTTCAAGATCCCTCGAACGCTGCCGTACAGTTCGTCGTCGAGCAGGGCGGGACGATTCGCGTGGTTCAGGGTGGCACGTTGCTCCCGACCGCGTTTCTCGATCTGAGCGAGTCGGTCGCCACTGGCGGCGAGCGTGGACTTCTCTGCCTCTCGTTCCCGCCGGGCGCCGCGGAGTCGGGCCGCTTCTTCGTGACGTTCGTGAACGCCGACGGTCACACCGTCGTGTCACGCTTCTATCGCTCGCCTGATCCGCTCGTCGCGGACCCGGCCACGCGATTCGACCTCCAGTGGTCGACCGGCGACCGCTTCATCTCACACCCCGAGTCGCTCCACTATGGTGGGAACCTCGTATTCGGTGCCGACGGGTATCTCTATATCGGTACGGGTGACGGCGGCGAGACCAACGATGCGTCGCACCAGGCGCAGGACCTTGCGAAGCTGCACGGCAAGCTGCTTCGGATCGATGTCAACGTCAGCGACAGCGATCCAGAAGGATTGGACATCCCCGCCGACAACCCGTTCGTCGGCAGTTCCGCGGCGCCGGAAATCTGGGCGGTCGGTCTGCGGAATCCCTGGCGGTTCAGCCTGGACGATCCCCAGCGTGGGGGGACCGGCGCGCTCCTCATCGCGGACGTCGGGGAGAATGCCACCGAAGAAATCAATTACGAACCTGCCGGCCGCGGCGGGCGCAACTACGGCTGGAGGAATCGCGAAGGCTCGAACATGCACGAGACGTCGCTGCCGCCGGCCTTCGAACCGCTGACCGATCCCATCTTCGAGTACGGCCACGCCACCGGCCACTCGATCACCGGCGGCTACGTGTACCACGGCAGCGCCGTTCCATCGATGTCCGGGCGCTACTTCTTCGGCGATTTCGTGCGCGGGCGCATCTGGTCGCTCGCGCTCACGCGCGATCCGTTCAGTGGCGAGGCAACCGCATCCGACGTGCGCGAGCACACGGCAGAAATCAACGCCAGCGCGTCCGTCCGGATGATCAGTTCGTTCGGCGTGGATGCTGCCGGCGAGCTCTACGTCGTCAACTACGGCGACGGCACGATCGTGGCGCTGAGCGCGGCCCAAGCCCCGGCGCCGATGATCCGTATCGAATCGCCTGCCGCGGGAGCCGTCGTCCGGCAGCCGTTCGCCCTCGCGGGGTGGGCGCTTGATGCGACCGCGCCGAATGCTGGAATCGCCACGCTGCACGTATGGGCCTTCCCAGCGTCGGGTGCCGCGCCGCAGTTCCTCGGGGTGGCCAACTATGCCGACAACCGCGCCGACGTCGCGGCGATCTTCGGCGCGCAGTTTGGTCCGACTGGTTACCACCTCAACGTCAGGGGCCTCGCGCCGGGCGGTTGGACGATTGCGGTGTACGGGTGGGTCAACGCCATGCAGGGCTTCGGCGTGGTCGCAACGGTGCCAGTGGTCATCGAGCCGGCCGGCATAGTGGCGATTGATGCGCCCGGCAACTTCTCAACCGTGGATTCGTCGTTCGTGATCGGAGGGTGGGCGATCGATCGCGCGGCGCCCTCGGGCACAGGCATCGACACGATCCACATCTGGGCGTACCCTGCGGACGGGGCGGCGCCAGTCTTTCTCGGTGTGCCGTCGTTCGGCGATCGACCCGACGTCACTGCAGCCTTCGGAGCCCAGTTCCAGGGAGCGGGCTACGGACTTGCCGTGACCGCGCTCCCGCCAGGCTCATGGTACATAGTCGTCTATGCGTTCAGCAGCGTGAGTCACCAGTTCGATGCGGTCGGCGTCGTGTTCGTGACGGTGAGGTAGGCCAGTCGTCAGTCGGAGGTCGGGAGTCGGGAGTCGCAGTCGACAGTCTCAGTCGGAGTCGCAGTGACACTCAGTCGGGAGTCGCAGTCGGCAGTCCCACCGGCAGTCCGGCAACTGGCTGCTGGGACTGGCGACCGTGGAGACTGGTAACTGTACAGCCGACCTGTGACTGGTGACTGAGACGGCCGACTGCTGACTGCCGACCCGTGACTGGTGACTGAGACCGCCGACTGTGACTCCCGACTAGGCCTCCCGACCCGGACTCCCGACTGAGACTGTCGACAGAGACTCCCGACTCCCGACCTCCGACTGAAGACTGGCCTACCTCACCGTCAGCTGCACGATCTTCGGCGGGGCGAACGCCCCGCTGACATTGCTCCACGGAAACACAGCGATGTCGTAGTTGCCGTGGGGTAGTCCCTGGACGACGAGCGAGAACCCCGTGTCGCGGAACTGATCGCCGTGAACGGCGGCGACATCGGGCCGGACGCCGCCAGAGGTTGGCACCCCCAGGAAGACCGGCGGTCCGCCCGCGAGCGGATAGGCCCACGCGTGCAGCGTGTCGATACCGGTTCCTGCCGCCGGCATCCAGGTCGGCGGCCCAGCCCACGATGTTGAACGGCTGCGCGATGTCCTGCTGGGCCCGCGGGCTGTCGATCTCGATCTGGGTGCCGACGTGCCCCGACGCCTTCGGACGCAAGATGACGCGCACGTTGTGCTGCGCCACGGCGCGCTCGCCAGCCCACCGCACGAACACGAGATCGTAGGTTCCGACGAAGCCAAGCCCCGGCGACCACGTGAAGATGCCGCTCGCCGGGTCGAGCTGCGAGCCGGCGGGCAGGGCGCCGAGCGCGTCACCGAAGCGCAGACCTCCGGTGTACCGGGTCCCCGGCGCCGAGGCCAACCACAATTCGAAGCGGTCCAGCTCCTCGCCTCGGATCACCGCTCGTCCGGAAGCGCCGACCGCATAGAGGCGCCAGGGGGCCGCAGGATCCCAGCCCCGCCGGGCCACGATGGGTGAAGAATCGCCGGCTGCACTGGCAAGGGCCTCCGACGCCAGACGTTCATCAGACGAGATCGCAGGCGCGGACACACCGTTCGCGACGCGGAAGAAGCGACTGCCAAGGCCGGCGGTGGCTCCCGCACTGTCGGTGGCGGTCCACACGATCGTGTGCAAGCCGCTCGAAAGGGCGGTCGTGTCAATCGTGCGGAACCCGACGGCTCCATTGCTGTTCGCGAGTCCGGGGAAGAGCGTGGCGATGTCGGATCGAGAGTGGTTGTACGACACCGTGCCGACGGACGCGCCATCGACGAATACGGAGATGCTGGATCCGTCGACCGGAATGACTTTGCCGGCCTGTG
Organism: uncultured Acidobacteriota bacterium; assembly: GCA_963776315.1. Lineage (GTDB taxonomy): Bacteria > Acidobacteriota > Vicinamibacteria > Vicinamibacterales > 2-12-FULL-66-21 > DATBJJ01. The sequence goes on along the minus strand of CAVZMJ010000004.1, from coordinate 325,451 downwards.
TCAGCGCCCATCCGAAGTTGACGTACGCTGCCCCTGCGACAGTCTCACCCTGCCCGGGCGTGTCGATCGTGCCAAAAGGCAAGGTCGCGCTCGCGTTGGCGCACGTGATGTTCTTCGAGCCGAGCGCGAACGAATGTCCTTCACGATCGATGGCGTGCGCGAAGAGCGTATACGCGCCGTTGCCCTGGTTGGGCAGCATGTTGGTCAACACCATGAAACCCCAACCACCGCGATAGTTGCGCGGCAGCGTCGGGTACGCCGTCTGCACGTCGGGCCGCGCGTCCTCGATGAACACGGCTTCGCCAAGGTAGACCTGGGGCAGCCCGCCGCAACGGCCATCGGCGGCGGCGCCTTCTCCCGCGATCGGGGCACGGCAGATGAACACGCTGGCGACGTCCACGTCATCGAGCGCCCAGCCCGTGACCGGAATCGCACCGGTCACGCCGGTGGTGTTGTTGATAGGCGTATCGATGACGCCGACGGGGTTCACCGATGTACCTGTCGGCATGGTGACGAACGTCACGCCGATGGGTCCGGCCGTGTTGCCTGCACCGCTGAGCGTGATGTTCACGGTGCCACTGACGGTGGTCGACATGGCCAGCCCGGATGGATTCACGGTGACCGTCAGCTCGCGCCCGCCACTGCCGGAGGCCGGGCTGACCTGCAGCCATGGCTGGCTGGCCGTGGCCGTCCAGGTGACGGCGGCCCCGCTGGTCTGCGTCAATCGAACGACTTGCGCCGCCGTCTGCGCCGTGAGGGTTGCGCCGCTGAGAGTCGCGCCATAGCGAAGCGCGGTCCGGTCCAGCGTCACCATCGGCCCGGTACCGAACTGATTCACGGTCAACGTCAGCCCCGCCACCGTCAGCGTTCCTGATCGCGGAGACACACCGTTGGCGCCGACGCTGTAGCTGACGGTACCATTTCCGCTCCCGGTCGCGGATGACGTGATCCCGATGAAGCCGGCATTGCTCGCCGCCGCCCACGAACAGCCCGTCGTGGCCGAGACGCTGACCGTCGCGGTGCCGCCGGCAGCCGGTACGCTGGCGGCCTGAGGCGTAATCGCGTAGCCGCAGGCCCCGGCCGCCTGGTTGACGGTGAAGGTCTGACCGGCAATCGTGAGCGTGCCCGACCGGGTCGAGGCGGCCGGATTGGCCGCGACCGTGTAACCGACGCTGCCTGATCCGGTTCCCGCACTGCCCGAACTGATGCCCAGAAAGGCGGCTGCGCTCGCGGCCGTCCAGCTGCAGCCGGCCTGCGTGGAAACGGAGAGTGAGCCACTGCTGCTGGCGCCTGATGCCGACGCGCTGGTCGGATTGATGCTGTACGTGCAGGCCGGCGCTGCGCCGGAGGGGTAGATGAAATTGAGCCCCGCGAGATCGTCGGGGCCGATCGCTGGCGGCGTCGGCGTCGCGCTCGCGCAGCACGACGGATACATGATGTTCGAGGTCGCGTTCGTGATGCTGCCATCGTCCTGCGTGTGTCCGAGCCCGATGGCATGGCCGATCTCGTGGGTGAGCACGCGCGTGAAGTTGGGCGATTGTCTGAACGACGAGCTCAAGTTGGCCGCGTTCTGGAAGATGACGTAGCCGCGTGAGAAACCGTTGAAGGTCACGCCGTTGACGGTTCCGCCGCCGCCCCCAAAGCCGCTCCCGCCGCCGATGGCCAGCACCGATCCGCTGATCTCGTTGTTGGGATCCTCGAACGTGATGAGGGCGCTCGCCGCGGGCAGGCCCGGCCACGGTCCCGTCGGCGTGCTCTGCGATGTCGTGCCGCCATACTGCAGGATGATGGACGCCGACGCGGGGGTGGTCCAGGCAGCGAGCGACGTCTGGATTTCGCTGAGGGCATCTCCGCTCAAGAGCGGGTTTGGCGCGCTCGTGTTCTTGTACCAGGTCACCGGCGTGGCCGAATCCGCCTGCACCCATCGCCAGCCAGGCGACCCGCCCAGGAGTGTGAACGGCTGTTCGACCGACTGCAGCTCGGCCCCGACGCGCGGCGCGCGGCCGGGACTCGATGGCCGGCCGGTCGCTTTCGTCGTCAGCGAGCGGAGCTCCGAGAGGAACGGCTCGCGCGACACCGCGCCCCCAACGACGACCGTTTCCCGGAGGTTGCGGCGAAGCCGGCGTTCGCCGTTGACTGCGGGCAGAACGTCGAACTTCGAAAAGCCCATGGCGACGCTGCGCAACCCCTGCGGGCCGCGCTCGAGACAGACGAGAACCTCCTCGCCGATGCGGTACTCTACGGCGCCGCCTACATACAGGAACTCGTTGCCGACCGTGCCCCCGAGCTCCCACACCTCGACCGTGTCGCCGTCCACGCCCGTGAGGTCTTCGATGATCTGGAGGGTCGTGACTGTGTAAATCCGGAGCCCTTGCGGCCCGCCGCGTGTGGTCCGCTGTCCCACGACCCGACCATGGACGACGCGCTCCGAGAGCGCGACGAGCTGCGCATCCGTACGGAAAATGACCGTTGACGCCACTACGGGGTGTGCGATGGCGCAGAAACAGGCCAGAAACGCGAATGTGGCGCGGCGCGAGCACCTCATAGAAGCTGGGTACTCAGCAAATCGGACGCCAGACGCCATCCGCGCGGGGAAAGCCCGTCCTTCGAACAGCTTAACCGTTCTGTCCCTTGCGGAAGACTCGATTCTGGACGGCCGATTACAGGTTTGAAAGGAGGCACAGCGGCATCGGCGAGGCCAGAAACGGTCAGAAGGTTCACACGATCTCAAGCAGGCCAGTGCCATCAGGAAAAGGAGCGAGGTCAGCGCACGGTGAGTTGCACGACGCTGGGCGGCGCGAACGCGCCGGTGACGTTACTCCACGGGAACACCGCCAAGTCGTACGTGCCTGGGGCGAGCCCCTGCAGCGTAAGCCCAAAGCCGGACGTGCGGAATTGATCGCCATGGATGGCGGCGACATCCGGCCGGGCGCCACCGAGCGCCGGCGTGCCCAGAAACACCGGCGCGCCCCCCGTCGACGGATACGCCCACACGTGCAGCGTATCGATCCCTGTCCCTGCCGCGGCGTCCAGGTCCGCCGCCCAGCCCGCGAGCACAAACGGCTGCCCGACGTCCTGCTGCGACCGCGGCGTGTCGATCGCGACCTGCACGCCGACGTGGCCGCTGCCCTTCGGCGCCAGGATCACGCGCACCTCGTGCCGCGCCACCGCCCGCGTCCCCTCCCACCGCACGAACACGAGGTCATAGCGCCCGATGAACCCGACGCCCGGTGCCCACGTGAACTGGCCGGTCGTCGCGTCCAACTGTGAGCCGATCGGCAAGGGCGCCAGCTCCTCGCCTACCCGCAGGTAGCCGGTGTAGCGCGCGCCCTCGTGCTCGCCGAGCGCCAGCTCGAACCGATCGACCTCTTCGCCGCGGATCACCGCGCGCCCCGCGCCGCCGACGCCATACCACTGCCACGGCCCGTCGAGGTCCCACCCGCGCCGCGCCAGCACCGGCGCGTCATCCTGCGGCGCCGCCGCGATGATCTCGGCCGTCGCCCGCACGCGACTCGACGCCGCGCCTTCCACCGCCGCCGTCACCGCCCCCGACCCGTTCACCACCGAGAAGAACCGGCTCCCAATGCCCTCCGTGACGCCCAGGCTGTCGGTCACCGTCCACGAGATCGTGTGCAGCCCGTTGGTCAGCGTCGTCGTGTCGATCACGCGGAATCCGACCGCGCCGTTCGCCCCGGCCGTGTTCTGGAACCCGGGGAACAGCGCCTCGATGTCCGGGCGCTCGTGGTTGTAGTCCACCGGGCCGAGCGGGGCGCCATCCACCATCACCGTCATCGTCGACCCGTTGATCGGGATGATCTTCGGCTGCGGCGTCAGCGCCCACCCGAAGTTGATGAAGTTCGTCCCCGACGCCGGGCCGCCCTGCGTCGGCGTGTCGATCGCGCCGAACGGTTTCGTCGCGCTCGCATTCGCGCACGTCATCGTCCGCGTCCCGAGTTGCGTCGTGTGCCCGTCGCGATCCTGCGCATACATGAAGAACTGATACGTGCCGTTCCCCTGGTTGGGCAGCATGTTGGTCAGCACCATGAACCCCCAGCCGGCTCTCGTGTTCATCGGATACGTCGGATACGCGGCCGCGACGTCTGTCCGCGCCCCGTCGATGAACGTGCCAAAGCCGACGAAGATCTGCGCGGCCCCGCCGCAGTTCGGATCCACCGGCGCCAGCTCGCCGCCAAACGCCGCCCGGCAGATCATGACGCTGGCGATACCCACGTCATCGAGCGCCCAGCCGGTGAATGGCACGGCTCCGGTCACTCCCGTCGTGTTGTTGAGTGGCGTGTCCACCGCGCCGAATGGATTCGCCGCTACCGTGAAGTTCCACCAGACACCGCCGTTCGCGTCGGTCACACCACCGGCGGCAGTCGCGCGGACTTGCCAGTAGTAGGTCGCGCCAGACGTCAAACCGCTGGCGACCGCGCTAAGACTGGTGGTTTCGACCCAACCCGAATCACACGTCGAGTTGTTGATACCGTCGACGCAGTACTGGTAGCCGGTTGCGCCAGCGCTCGCGCCCCAGCTGATTGTGGCCGGGCTTGAGATGGAGGACGCAGCATTCGTGGGGCTGATCTTCGAGAAAGCCCCCGAATTGGGGGGCACGTCAAAAAACGACGATGCCCGCAGGATCTGCTTGTCGTCGGGTCGAAGATAAGTGGCTGGATATTGTGCATACCCGGCCCACATCAGGGCGTTGTAGTCACACGTCGAGGAGCCTGCATCGCAGCCGGGTGGGTGGCCCAATCCGAAGGCGTGCCCAAGCTCATGTCCGGCACCCCCAATCCACCGCGACACAGGCTGGATCCACTCCATACCACAATCGTCGGAGACCCTTGCGCCGACCAGTCCGTCAAGATCCTGCCTTGGCATCATCGTCAGACCAGTGGTTCCCGCGCCCAGTCGACCAGGAGCATTGCAGGCGTGAACGATGTCTACGTACAGCACCCAGGTGTAGGTAGAGCCACTGTACGAGACCGGAGCGCAGCTCTGCACGTCCGCCAGTACCTTGGACCATGAGTCGAACGCGTAATAGCTCGCTGAATTTGGCAGTTGGCAGACTTCGGGTTGAGAACTATAGAGAGAGAATGTCGCGCCGCCCAGTTGCGCCCGGTACCATGACTGCAAATCGAGCGCTGCATTCCGCACGGCCGAGAAGTAGTCAGAACGGAAGCTGCGGTCCTGAGGAATCAGGTAGAGTACGCGGACCGTGCCCGTTGTCGTGGCATCAGCCGCGACGGGGACCAAAGCCATCGCAAGGACCACCGCACGTATCAACCAGCGCAACGTCTGAGGCGTGGTCAGAATCAACTCCTTCTGACACCTGCGGGCGGAGCGGACGCCGACTCCCCCGCAGACAAGCCCGTGGCGGTACTGGCATCTGCCGCGCGCGGTCGTGCAGGGGGGTGAGGTGGTGACAAGAGCGTGGTGAGCAGCACCGTACCGGACAACAGGAGGCCGCGGCTGGAGAGCATCATCGCGCGCGTGTCCTTTCGACTGAGACGGAGTTCACCAGAGATCGTTCGGGGGTCGCCGGATCGGGGGTGATCCTGCCATGCGTCGCAGCCGCAGGGCAGGGAATGGATGAAGTCGACACGTCGAAGTCTGGCAGCCGCGCGAGCCGCGCGCAGCTGCCAGCTCCGGGTTTGTCAGCGCACGGTCACGTGCACGATGCTGGGCGGCGCGAACGCACTGGTGACATTGCTCCACGGGAACACGGCGAGATCGTACGTGCCCGGAGTCAGGCCCTGCAGCGTGAGCCCAAAGCCGGACGTGCGGAATTGATCGCCGTGCACGGCCCCGACATCCGGTCGGGCACCGCCGAGCGCCGGCGTTCCCAGGAACACCGGCGCGCCGCCGGTCGACGGATACGCCCAGACGTGCAGCGTATCGATGCCCGTCCCTGCCGCCGCGTCCAGGTCCGCCGCCCAGCCCGCGAGCACAAACGGCTGCCCGACGTCCTGCTGCGACCGCGGCGTGTCGATCGCGACCTGCACGCCGACGTGGCCGCTGCCCTTCGGCGCCAGGATCACGCGCACTTCGTGGCGCGCCACGGCCCGTGTCCCCTCCCATCGCACGAACACCAGGTCGTAGCGCCCGATGAAGCCCGCGCCCGGTGCCCACGTGAACGCGCCCGTCGTCGCGTCGAGCTGCGAGCCCGCCGGCAACGGGGCCAACGCCTCCCCCGCGCGGACGTGCCCCGTGTAGTGCTCGCCCGCGTGCGCGCCGAGCGCCAGCTCGAACCGATCGACCTCTTCGCCGCGGATGACCGCGCGCCCTGCGCCGCCGACGCCATACCAGCTGCCACGGCCCGTCGAGGTCCCACCCGCGCCGCGCCAGCACCGGCGCGTCATCCTGTGGCGCCGCCGCGATGATTTCGGCCGTCGCCCGCACGCGACTCGACGCCGCGCCTTCCACGGCCGCCGTCACCGCCCCCGACCCGTTCGTCACCGTGAAGAATCGGCTCCCGATCCCCTCCGTCACCCCGAGGCTGTCGGTCACCGTCCACGAGATCGTGTGCAAGCCGTTGGTCAGCGTCGTCGTGTCGATCGCCCGGAACCCCACCGCGCCGTTCGCCCCGGCCGTGTTCTGGAACCCCGGGAACAGCGCCTCGATGTCCGGGCGCTCGTGGTTGTAGTCCACCGGGCCGAGCGGCGCGCCATCCACCATCACCGTCATCGTCGACCCGTTAATCGGGATGATCTTCGGCTGCGGCGTCAGCGCCCACCCGAAGTTGATGAAGCCCGCCCCGGACGCCGGGCCGCCCTGCGTCGGCGTGTCGATCGCGCCAAACGGTTTCGTCGCGCTCGCATTCGCGCACGTCATCGTTCGCGTCCCCAGCAGCGTCGTCTGCCCTTCCCGGTCCTGCGCGTGCATGTAGAACAGATACGTCCCGTTCCCCTGGTTCGGCAACATGTTCGTCAGCACCATGAAGCCCCAGCCTGCGCGCGTACTCTGGGGGACCGTCGGGTGGAGCGCCGCCACGTCGGTCCGCGCCCCATCGATGAAGACCGCAAAGCCCACGAAGATCTGCGCCGCGCCGCCGCAGTTGGGATCCACCGGCGCCACCTCTGCGCCGAATGCCGCCCGGCACACCATCACGCGTTCCACCCCGACGTCGTCGAGCGCCCAGCCCGTAAATGGCATCGCCCCGGTCACCCCCGTGGTGTTGTCCAGGGGCGTGTCGACGAAGCCGAACGGACTGGCCGACGTCCCATTCGGGATGAGGTTCAGCGTGACCGCGATCGGGCCCGCCGTGGTCGACGCGCCCGCCAGCGTCAACGTGATCGCCCCGGTCACGCTGCTCCCGATCGGCAACCCGCCGACGAACACGATACTGACTGACAGATTGGCGGACCCGCTGCCCGACGCGGGGCTGACCTGCAGCCACGGCTGGTTCGACACCGCCGTCCACGTCACCGTCCCCGGAGCGTTACCGGCCTGCGTCAGCCGCACCACCTGCGCGGCCGTCTGCGACACGAAGGCCGCCCCCGTCGTCAGCGCCGCAAACCGTAGCGACGTCTTGTCGGGCGTCAGCGTCAGGGGCGTCGCCGGATTGATCGTGAGCGTGTACGCCTGGGAGCCAGCGCAGCCGCTCGAGCCGTCGGTTGCCGTCACCGTCAGCGGGAACGACCCCGTCTGCGTTGGCGTGCCCGCCAGCACGCCTGCGCTCGAGAGGGTGACCCCGGTCGGGAGCGAGCTCGCCGTAGCAAACGTGACGACGCCGAGGGCGCCTGATGTGGTCAAAGTCGTGCTGTACGGCACGCCGGCGATTCCCGCGGGCAGCGGCGTCGTCGACAGCGTCGGGCAGGCGATATTCACCTTCCGGATGGATTCGACGATCGAGCCGGACCCGGTGAAGATCCCTGTCGTGTAGTAGCCCCGCGCGCGGACGTAGAAGTTCTGGCCCAAGGCGCCGGTCGCGCTGGTCAGCCGCCACTCGTCTGACACGCGCGTGCCGTCGCCCGCATGATTGTAGGAGACACCATCACTGGACCAATCGAAGGTCACACGCGGCACATCCGGCCAGGCGCCGTCGAACGCCCAGGTCAGACTGGCGTTCACGCTGGGTCCGACTCCCTTGACGCAGCCAGGGCACGTCACGGTGAGGCGCTGGATCGCAGCGGTAGTATTCGTGAGCCGCCCGATCCGGTTGCGCGTCGTCGTGCCGGTCCCGCCGCCCAGGGCCGTGAAGGTGCCGCCGGCCAGGATCTTCCCGTCGGACTGCACTGCCAGGGCGTAGACATCGCTGTTGGCTCCCGGATTGAAAGTGGGGTCCACCGTGCCATCGGGGCTAATCCGACCAATCCGGTTGCGCGTTTGCGCCAGGCCGGTCCCGCCGCCCAGCGCCGTAAAGCTGCCGCCGACCAGGACCTGCCCGTCGGACTGCACCGCTATCGAGTAGAGGATGTTATTGGCTCCCGGATTGAAGGTGGTGTCGACCGATGCCATCGGGGTTGATTCGGCCGATCCGGTTGCGCGTCGTCGTGCCGGTCCCGTCGCCCAGCCCAGTGAAGCCGCCGCCAACCACAATCTTTCCGTCGGACTGCACCGCGATGGTTTAGCACGTAATTGTTTGCGCCCGGATTGAAGGTGATGTCGACCGTGCCGGTCGGGTTGAGCCGTCCGATCCGGTTGCGCATCGTAGTGCCGGTCCCGCCGCCCAGGGCTCGTGAAGAAGCCGCCGACCAGGATCTGCCCGTCGGACTGTACGCCCAGGGCATAGACGTTGCTGTTCGCGCCCGGATTGAAGGTTGTGTCGACCGTGCCGTCGGGGTTGAGCCGCCCGATGAAGTTGCGCGTCGTCGTGCCGGTCCCACCGCCCCCCAACGTCGTAAAGTCACCGCCAAGCAGAATCTTGCCGTCCGATTGGACCGCCAACGCCCTGGAGAGGCCGTTCGCACCTGGATTGAACGACGTATCGACCGTCCCGTCTTCGTTGAGCCGTGCGATGTTGCTGCGCGCCGTCGTGCCGGTCCCGCCGCCACCCAGGTCGTGAATATTCCGCTGACCAGAATCTTCCCGTCCGGCTGCACCGTGATGTCGACCACGGGGCCATTCGCCCCCGGATTGAAGGGTGTGTCGACGGTGCCGTCTGGGTTGAGCCGCCCGATGCGGTTGCGCACGACCGTACCCGTACCGCCGCCGCCCAGCATCGTAAACTCGCCGCCCACCAGGATCTTCCCGTCCGGCTGCACCGTCATGGTATAGACGACGTTGTTCGCGCCCGGATTGAAGTCGACGTCGAGCGAGCCGTCGCCCTGCAGCCGCCCGATCCGGTTGCGTGTTGCCACGTCGGCACCGGTCAGCAGCGTAAAGTGGCCGCCGACCAGGATCTTCCCGTCCGGCTGCAGCGCCACGGCAAACACCGAGTCATTCGCGCCCGGACCGAAAGCCGTGTCGAGCGAGCCATCGGGGTTGAGCCGCCCGATGCGATTGCGGGCCGTCGTGCCGGTCCCACCGCCACCCAACATCGTAAAGTCACCGCCGACCAGAATCCCGCCATCCGATTGCAGCGTCGACGTCCGGACGACGTCGTTCGCGCCCGGATTGAAGGTCGTGTCGAGCGAGCCGTCCGCGTTGAGCCGCCCGATTCGGTTACGCGTCGTCGTGCCGGTCCCGCCGCCGCCCAACATCGTGAAGTCACCGCCAACCAGAATCTTTCCATCCGATTGCACCGCCGACGTTCGGACGACGTCGTTCGCGCCCGGATTGAAGGTCGAGTCAAGCGAGCCGTTCGCGTGCAGCCGTCCGAGGCGGTTACGGGTCGTCGTGCCCGTCCCGCCGCCCCCCAGCATCGTGAAGGCGCCGCCCACCACGATCTGTCCATCCGGCTCCAGCCCTAAGGTGTTGACGGTGTTGTCCGCCCCCGGATTGAAGGCCGTGTCGAGCGAGCCGTCGGCATTGAGCCGCCCAATCCGATTGCGTGGCGTGGTGCCGGTCCCGCCGCCACCCAACTGCGTGAACGACCCGGCGACCAGAATCTTGCCGTCGGGCTGCACCACCACGGCGAGGACGTCGCTATTGGCGCCCGGATTGAACGTCATGTCGAGCGTGCCGTCCGGGTTGAGGCGCCCGATAAAGTTGCGCGCGGTGCCGAGCCAAGTTGTTGAACGCGCCGGCGACCAGTATCTTTCCGTCTGGCTGCACTGCCAAGGCGAAGACGTGGCGTTGGCGCCCGGATTGAACGTGCCATCGACAGTGCCATCGATGTTGAGTCGGCCGATACGTTGCCGTGCCGTCGCTCCGGTCCCCCCACCCAATCCCGTAAAGGTGCCACCGACCAGGATCTTCCCATCCGCCTGCACCGCGATGGCATAGACGTCGTTGTTCGCTCCGGGGTTGAAACCGTCGAGCGGCGACTGTGCGTGCGCGGGTGCCGAGATCACGCCGACAGCCATCGCCGCCAATACTGCCGCCAGGGTGAAGCGTCGGGTTCGCGTCATCATGTCTCCTGAATAGTCGAGCACTGTTGAGGTCAACCGGCCGGCCGAAGCAACAAAAATGCCGTCAGCCGGATCACGCCAGGCGAACTAGGCGCACAGCATGTTCACTCCCGAGCAGCGAAAAGGGATCTCAAGAGTAGAACTCACCGCACGGTCACCTGCACGATGCTGGGGGGCGCGAATCCGCCGGTGACACTGCTCCACGGGAATACCGCCAGGTCGTAGGTGCCCGGGATCAACCCCTGCAGCGCGAGCCCAAAGCCGGACGCGAAGAACTGATCGCCGTGCACGGCCGCCACATCCGGCCGCACGCCGCCGAGCGCCGGCGTGCCCAGGAACACCGGCGCGCCGCCCGTCGCCGGATACGCCCATACGTGCAGCGTGTCGATCCCGGTTCCCACCGCTGCGTCCAGATCCGCTGCCCAGCCCGCGAGCACGAACGGTTGGAGGACTTCCTGCCCCGCGCGCGGCGTATCGATCGCGACCTGCACGCCCACGTGTCCGCGGCCCTTTGGCGCGAGAATCACGCGGACCTCGTGACGCGCCATCGCCCGCGACTCTGCCCACCGCACGAACACCAGGTCGTAGCGTCCGACAAAACCCGCGGGAGGCGCCCACGTGAAGTGACCGGTGGCCGCGTCCAGCCGCGAGCCGATCGGCAAGGGCGCGAGCTCATTGTCAACGCGCAGGTGCCCCGTGTAGTGCGCGCCAGCCTGCTCGCCGAACTGCAACTCGAACCGATCGATCTCTTCCCCACGGATCACCGCGTGTCCCGCGCCGCCGACACCGTACCACCGCCACTGTGCCTCGAGATCCCACCCGCGGCGGCCCAGCACTGGGTCCTCAGCCCGCGGCGCGGCCGCAATGTCCTCTGCCCGGGCAAGCGTGTTTCTCACGCGCGCCGGAGCCTCGCTCGTCGCCCCTTCCACAGGTGCCAACACAGCATCCGCCCCATTCGACACCGTGAAGACCCGGCTCCCAATGCCCTCGGTAAACGCCAGGCTGTCAGTCACGGTCCACGAGATCGTGTGCCGCCCGTTCGCCAGAGTCGTCGTGTCGATCACGCGGAACCCTACGGCGCCGTTGGCCCCGGCTGTGTTCTGGAACCCGGGGAACAGCGCCTCGATGTCGGCGCGCTCATGGTTGTAGTCCACCGGCCCGAGGGGATTGCCATCCACCATGACCGTGATCGTCGACCCGTTGATCGGAATGAACTTCGGCTGCGGGGTCAGCGTCCACCCGAAGTTGACAAAGCCCGCGCCGGAGGCCGCGCCGCCCTGCGTCGGCGTGTCAATCGCCCCGAAGGGTCTCGTCGCGCTCGCGTTGGCGCAGGTCATCCCCCGCGTCCCCAGCAGCGTCGTATGCCCTTCCCGGTCCTGCGCGTAAACCGAGAACTGGAACTGCCCGTTGCCACCCGCCGGCAACCCCAGTGGAATATCCGGGAGCATGTTGGTCAGGATCATGAAGCCCCACCCCGCCCTCGAATTCAGAGGCACACGGGGATTGCCCGCTTGGACGTCCGGCCGCGCTCCATCGACGAACACGGGGAACCCGACGAAGATCTGCGTCGCGCCCCCGCAGTTCGCATCGACAGGTGCCACTTCCGACCCGACTGCCGCGCGGCAAATCATGACCCGCGTCACTTCAATGTCGTCGAGCGCCCAGCCGGTAAATGGAACCGCGCCGGTTACGCCGGCCAGGTTGTTCGCCGGGGTGTCCACGTTGCCGAACGGGATCGCCGACGTGCCGTCCGGCACCAGCGTCAAACGCACATCGATGGGGCGCACGGTATTCGACGCACCGGTCAACACCAGCGTGATCGCCGCGGTTATCGTCCCACTCGCAGGCAATCCGACGGTTGACCCGACGCTGATGGACAGGTTGGCTGACCCGCTGCCCGACGCCGGGCTGACCTGCAGCCATGGCTGACTCGACGTCGCCGTCCACGTTACCGCCCCCGCCCCGGTCTGCGTCAGTCGTACGACTTGAGCCGCGGTCTGGGACGCGAAAGCCACCCCCTTGGTCACCGCCCCAAATTGGACGCCGGTTCTGTCGAGCGTCATCGTCGGTGACGTCGGTGCAATCGGAAAGAGGACCGGAGTCGACGTGCCACCTTCGGGCCCTGGGATGAAGACCGTCACGGACGCTGTACCGGCGGTCGCGATGTCGGCGGCCGGAATGACCGCGAGCAGCGCCCCCTCGCCGACACCGGTCCCGGTGTCCAGCATGGTGAAGGTCGTGGTCCGGGCGACGCCGTTCCAACGCACCTCAGTTCCAGTCATGAAGGCGTTGACGTAGACGGTCAAGGTGAAACCGGGACCACCTGGAGTCGCACTGGCCGGAGAGAGACCGTAGATCGTCGGCAGCGAATTCGTACCGCTCTTGGGGAAGAAGGAGTCGTCTCCACCCGCCACCGACGCCGAGCTCGTCGTACCGGTCAGCACAGCATCTCCGTACGGCGCCAGCGGCATGATGTGGCTATTGTCCGCGCCCGGATCCAAGCCATCGAGGGCCGACTGCGCGTGCAGGGGAGTTGACGGGCGCCCCAGGAGCAAGGCCACCACAGAGGCCGCGAGGGTGAAGCGCCAGGTCCGGATCATCCTGTCGTCTCCAGGACTGAATCGTGGTTCGGCGGCTCGGAAAGGGCCAATCTCAATCTCGACCGATTCTGGAGCTTGCAGGGAGTAACGAATGGACGCGCCGGATCGTACAGTCGAGGCCGAAAACGACGGTGCCGGGCGGTCGCGGTCACGACGCGAAGACCGCGCGCTGGCTCTGGCAAGCTTCAGCGCACGGTGACCCGCACCACGTTCGGGGGGGCAAACGCGCCGGTCACGTTGCTCCATCGGAGTCTGGCAGCCGCGCGAGCCGCGCAGCTGCCAGCTCCGGGTTTGTCAGCGCACGGTCACGTGCACGATGCTGGGCGGCGCGAATCCGCCGGTGACATTGCTCCACGGGAACACCGCCAGGTCGTAGGTGCCCGGGATCAACCCTTGCAGCGCGAGCCCAAAGCCGGACGCGCGGAACTGATCGCCGTGCACGGCCGCGACATCCGGCCGGGCGCCGCCGAGCGCCGGCGTCCCCAGGAACACCGGCGCGCCGCCCGTCGACGGATACGCCCACACGTGCAGCGTGTCGATCCCCGTCCCTGCCGCGGCGTCCAGATCCGCCGCCCACCCCGCGAGCACAAACGGCTGTCCGACGTCTTGCTGCGATCGGGGCGTATCGATTGCGACCTGCACGCCGACGTGGCCGCTCCCCTTCGGCGCCAGGATCACGCGCACTTCGTGCCGTGCCACCGCTCGCGTCCCCGCCCACCGCACGAACACCAGGTCATAGCGCCCGACAAAACCGACGCCCGGCGCCCAGGTGAACGCGCCCGTCCTGGCGTCGAGCTGCGAACCCACCGGCAAGGGGGCCACGTCATCACCCACGCGCACGTGCCCCGTATAGTGCTCCCCCGCGTGCTCGCCGAGCGCCAGCTCGAACCGATCGACCTCCTCGCCGCGGATCACGCCGCGTCCCGCACCGCCGACGCCGTACCACCGCCACGGGCCCTCGAGATCCCAGCCGCGCCGCGCCAGCACCGGCGCCTCATCCTGTGGCGCGCCGCCGATGATCTCGGCGGTCGCTCGCACGCGACTCGACGCCGCGCCTTCCACCGACGACGTCACGGGGGCTCCGGCGCCGTTCGTCACCGTGAAGAACCGGCTCCCGATCCCCTCCGTGACCCCCAGACTGTCGGTCACCGTCCACGAGATCGTGTGCAGCCCGTTGGTCAGCGTCGTCGTGTCGATCACGCGGAACCCGACCGCGCCGTTCGCCCCGGCCGTGTTCTGGAACCCGGGGAACAGCGTCTCGATGTCCGCGCGCTCGTGGTTGTAGTCCACCGGGCCGAGCGGGGCACCATCCACCATCACGGTCATCGTCGACCCGTTGATCGGGATGATCTTCGGCTGCGGCGTCAGCGCCCACCCAAAGTTGATGAAGCCCGCCCCGGACGCCGGGCCGCCCTGGGTCGGCGTATCAATCGCTCCGAACGGTTTGGTCGCGCTCGAGTTCGCGCAGGTCATTGTCCGCGTTCCGAGCAGCGTCGTGTGCCCGTCTCGGTCCTGCGCATACATAAAGAACTGATAGGTCCCGTTCCCTTGGTTCGGCAGCATGTTGGTCAGCACCATGAACCCCCAGCCGCCGCGCGTGTTCATCGGATACGCCGGGTACAGCCCCGCCACGTCAGTCCGCGCCCCGTCGATGAACGTGCCAAAGCCGACGAAGATCTGGGCGGCGCCGCCGCAGTTCGGATCCACCGGCGCCACTTCCGCCCCGACGGCCGCTCGGCATACGGCCACACGATTGACCTCGAGATCGTCGAGCGCCCAGCCCGTAAACGGAATCGCCCCAGTCGCCCCGGTCGTATTGTCCAGCGGCGTGTCGACAAAGCCGAACGGACGGCCAGTCGTCCCATTGGGGATAAGCGTGAGCGAGATCGTGATGGGGCCTGCCGTGTTCGACGCGCCGGTCAGCGTCAACGTGATTGCCCCGGTGACCGTCCCGCTGGTGAGTAGGCCGCCGATCGAGACGACGCTGATGGACAGGTTTGCCGACCCGCTGCCAAATGCCGGACTCACCTGGAGCCACGGTTGGCTCGCGGCGACGGTCCAAGAGACCGTCCCCGCGCCGCTCTGGGTCAGGCGGACGACTTGCGCCCCGGTCTGCGCCAAGAACACGGAGCCGTCTGTCACGGCGCCAAAAATCAACGATGTCTTGTCGAGCGCCATGGTCCGAACGATCACAGTCAGGATGGCAGCGTTGCTCGTGGCTGAGCCCCCCTGGTTGGTGGCAATGGCTCGGTACCGGTGCCCATTGAGATTGGCAGGAGCGTTTGTAATCGTTAGTGTTGCGGCCGTGGCTCCCGCGTACGGAACCACATTGCTGACGTTGGTCCACGTAACACCATCCAAGGAGGTTTGCCACTGATAGGTCGGCAGTGGATCACCTGTCGCTGCAACCGTGAACTGGCCTGTCTGGCCTGCTAGGACACTGGCGTTCGTTGGTTGCGTCTGGATGCTAGGACTGGAAGAGGATGCCTGTGTCAATGTGAAGGTCTGACCGGCAATCGTCAGCGTTGCCGTTCGTGCGACTTGCGTTGCGTTCGCCGTATAGACGTAGGTCGCGGTGCCGTTTCCAGACGGGTTTACGATCGCCCAGGACACATCGCTTTGCGCCGTCCACGGGCAGCCGATCGGGCCAGTGACTGTCACCGTTCCAAATCCGCCTGCTTTTCCGACTGTGGAGGATGTTGGAGAGATCGTGAAGTTGCATGTCACCGTCCCGCCGAGGAGGCGTACAATGGCGAAGTCGGATTGATCGGCCCCGGGCGAAGTTGCCGCTCCTACCGCCACGACTCGGCCGTCGCTCTGGAGCGCGAGGCCCGTCGCACCATCCCCAAGGCCAAAGAAGTCAGTCACGTTCCAGTTGCCACCGAACGTGGGATCGAGAACGCCCTGAGGGGTGTACCTCGCTATGAGGAAATCCACCCCAGAAGCCCCGCCTGTCACAAACTGGTATCCGCTCACGACAACATTGCCGACCGTGTCTATGGCCACCGCTCCGGCACTCAAATCCGCCTTCTCCACATAGGTTTCAACCGAGCCTTCGAATCCGAAGGACGCATCGAGCGTCCCATTGGCGTTGTACCGCTTGACTTCAAGCGCATCCCGATAGCTGGAGCCGAAGTTATGTCGCCAGATCGAACCCACCACGACAATCTTTCCGTCTGGTTGGACGGCCACGGCGCGACCCTGTTCATTCACGGCCTGTACGGGGGGGGGATAGACAGCGAAACCACCGCTCCCGAACGAGGTGTCGAGCGGTCCTGACGACGTCAACCGGGCAAGGGCGACTTCCTGATCACCGTTCCTGCTGCCCGCCACAATGATCTTGCCGTCGGGTTGCACCGCCACGCCAAAGCCGTCGACATCCAGCAACGGTTGCGTGATCACCATACCACCCGGCTCGATCCCACAGAGCGTGGGGATGTTTCGAAAGCTCAAGTCGCGTATACCCGAATCGAGATACCGAGCCACACCGAACCAGCCGCCAAAGTTGAAACTGAAGAGCTTGAGCCCCACGACGATCTTGCCGTCGCCTTGGATCCGAAGACCGGCGGCACCCCGAACGCGGATGGGTTGTGGGCAGGAGAAAAGTTGGAAATATGCTGTGTCGAGAGTTGATCGTCCGCCTGTGCCGAATGCCGGATCCTCCATTCCGTTGCTTTGGTAACGCACCAAGGCCATCCTTGTATTCGGCACGACATCGCCTACCATACCGGGAGCAGTCGCAAAACCCGCTACGACGATCTTCCCATCCGGCTGTAAGGCGACTGCTGTCGCTCCGTCCTCGAGGCCGAAGAAGTCGGTCGTTATCTTGCCGCCCGATCCAAAGGCTGCGTCCAGCGTTCCGTTCGAGTTGTATCTCGCGATTGCAAAGTCACTGGTCGCGGCATCAGTGGTGCTCAATGTCCGCCCGACCACAACGATCTTGCCGTCGGGTTGGATGGCGACCGCCTCCGCGCCCTCTCGACCGGCGAAACCAGTCGTGAGCCGCCCCCCGTTTCCGAACGTCGGATCGAGTTGACCTGGCTGTGCACCTACCATGGCTGGCCACAGCGTCACAGTGGCGAGAGCCACGACGAACTGACGTCTGTCCCGACGAGTCATGACTCCTCCTGACGGGTGCGCAATTCCATGTCATAACTGGCTGTCGGTTGTGTGTCCTCAGCCGAAACGAGGTGTCCACCCAACGCGGGCTCAGCGGAGATGGAACCGCGGCATGTACTGCAGAAGGCCATATAGGCCGCGTAGTAATAGCCTGATCGGACTCTCATTCGACACGTGTACCGATCTACATCGCACTCGGTGTACGGATCGCAGGCAACCGCGCTGCCGACGCTGGCGCTATCGCCTTCGAATGCGCACACGTCGTACCCCTGCGGCAGTTCCGCTCGTGCCATCAGAGGATTGACGCTCGATGACACATTAAGGCCGGGTACGTGTAACGGCGAGGCGGGAATCGAGGTTCGATTCTCCGTGAGATCCCCCGGTCGATTCGCTGCGACCGGAAAGGACAGAAGCCCGCCCGCCATTGCGACTGCAAGCAGCTGTCTGCTCCGAATCATCGCGCCACTCCAAGGTTCGTGAATTGAAAGCGGTCCTGAAAAAAGCGGGGTCGCATGGGGCTCTCCTCAATGGATCGTCAGGCGGACGACCTTCGCCGGCACGAAGTCGGCGCGCGCCGTGCTCCAGGCGAACACGGCCAGGTCGTAGTGGCCGGGTGTCAGTCCCTGCACCTGCAGTCCGAAGCCGGACGCCTCGAATTGGGCACCGTGCACCGTGGTCACGTCGGGCCGCGCGCCGCCGTAGCTCGTCGCGCCGAGGAACACCGGCGGTCCGCCCGCCAGCGGATAGGCCCACACGTGCAGCGTGTCGATGCCTGTCCCCGTCGCCGCGTCCAGATCCGCGGCCCAGCCCGCGAGCACAAAGGGCTGTCCGACGTCCTGCTGCGCGCGCGGCGTGTCGACCGCGACCTGCACCCCGACGTGGCCGCTCCCCTTCGGCGCGAGGGTCACGCGCACTTCGTGCCGCGCCACCGCCCGCGTGCCCTCCCACCGCGCGAACACCAGGTCATAGCGCCCGATGAACCCGACGCCCGGCGCCCAGGTGAACGCCCCTGTCATAGCGTCGAGCTGCGAACCCACCGGCAACGGCGCCAAGCCCTCACCCACGCGCACGTGTCCCGTGTAGTGCTCGCCCGTGTGCGCGCCAAGGGCGAGCTCGAACCGATCGATCTCTTCGCCGCGGATCACCGCGCGCCCCGCGCCCCCGACGCCATACCACTGCCACGGCGCCTCGAGATCCCACCCGCGCCGCGCCAGCACCGGCGCGTCGTCCTGCGGCGCTGCCGCGATGATCTCCGCGGTCGCTCGCACGCGGCTCGACGCCGCCCCTTCCACCGCCGCCGTCACGGTTCCCGTGCCGTTCACCACCGTGAAGAACCGGCTCCCGATTCCTTCCGTGATCCCCAGGCTGTCGGTCACCGTCCACGAGATCGTGTGCAGCCCGTTGGTCAGCGTCGTCGTGTCGATCGCCCGGAACCCCACCGCTCCATTCGACCCGGCCGTGTTCTGGAACCCGGGGAACAGCGTCTCGATGTCCGGGCGCTCGTGGTTGTAGTCCACCGGCCCGAGCGGCGAGCCATCCACCATCACTGTGATCGTCGACCCATCGATCGGGATGATTTTCGGCTGCGGCGTCAACGCCCACCCAAAGTTCACAAAGCTCGCCCCGGAGACCGTGCCGCCCTGCGTCGGCGTGTCAATCGCGCCAAACGGCTTCGTCGCGCTCGCATTGACGCAGGTCATCGTTCGCGTCCCCAGCAGCGTCGTGTGCCCATCCCGGTCGTGCGCATGCATCAAAAACTGATACGTGCCATTACCCTGGTTGGGCAGCATGTTCGTCAGCACCATGAAGCCCCACCCGGCGCGCGGGAAGAGCGGATACGTCGGGTAGAGCCCCGCCACGTCAGTCCGGGCCCCGTCGATGAACGTGCCAAAGCCGACGAAGATCTGCGCCGCCCCGCCGCAGTTCGGATCGATCGGTGCCACTTCCGACCCGAACGCGCCCCGGCAGACCGCCACGCGCGTCACCTCGACGTCGTCGAGCGCCCAGCCGGTAAACGGCACGGCGCCCGTCACTCCCGCGACGTTGTTCAGGGGAGTGTCCACGACGCCGAACGGGTTCGCCTGCTTTCCCGGCTGGATGAGATTCAGCGAGACCGTGAGGGGTGTCGGCGTGTTCGACGCGTCCGTCACCGTCACCGCGATCGCTCCGGTGACCGTCGTGCCCACCGGCAGGCCGCCGACGGCCACCACACTGATCGACAGGTCTGCGGAGCCGGTGCCCGACGCCGGACTCACCTGCAGCCACGGCTGGTTCGAGGTCGCCGTCCACGTCACCGTCCCCGTCCCGGTCTGCGTCAGTCGCACGAGCTGCGCCGATGTCTGCCACAGAAACGCTGCGCCATTGGCCACCGCTCCAAAGCGCAGTGTCGATCGATCCAGCGACATCGTCACGACGGTGACGGTCAGGGTCGCGGCCTCGCTCGTCGATCCGCCAATCGCATTCGTCACGACGCATCGGTACTGGGACGCGTCCAGTCCCGCTGACGCGCCGACGACGAGCGTGGGTGTTGCCGTGCCCGCGTATGTGGCGCCGTCGGAGACGTTCTGCCAGATGGTGCCGTTCGCCGATACCTGCCAGCGATACGTGAACGGACCGGCTCCGGAGGCCGCGACCGAGAACGTTACGGACTGGCCGGCGACGGCTCGCTGGTTCTGCGGCGGGGTCAGAACCGGGACGCCGGCCGGAGGCGGCGACACGATGAGATGACCCAGGTCAGTCACCATCTGGCCGTCCGGGTTGATGATCGTCACGCGCCTGGACCCGCCGGACGCGGCGAGCGTGGACACGTTGAGGGTAATCGACGTTGGACTCGTATAGGTCACGCTGTTCACGACGACCCCGCCGTCGATGGCGGCCGCGAGTCGGCATCCGAAGCCAGTACCCGGGTCGAAGAATCCTTCCCCATCGGCCGGGGTGCCAGTGATAGTCAGATCGATCGAGGGAGATCCATACGGCAACACCGTCTGACTGAGAGTCGCGACCGCGGGCGGGGGCGGCGCCTTGATCTGCGCCACCGCGACGCTCCACCGGTCGGCGCTCGACGTGGTACTGCTGGAACGCCCACATCGTCATGTCGTCGCACGGATCGAGGCTGATGTGGGAGTAGTCGCCCCATCCCTGCAGCGGCGGGCGGCCCGGAGTCGGGTTGTAGGCGGCCTGGCTGTTCGTGTAGAGGATCGCGCCGCGAATCGTTCCCGGCGGATCGGTCGCCAGCCGTCCGGCGACGGCTGCGTTGATGTATTCAAAGGTGCCGGCGGCGCTCGACGCGAGGGCCATGTGTCCCTGGCCGGAGAGGCCCAATGCCGGGATGAAGAAGTTCCGCTGGTCGTAGTCGTTGGCCGGCGACGCGGTATAGAGAAGCCCGCGCTGAACAACCGTCGGGGCGGCGGCGTTGAGGTTTCCTGCTTCTATCCACTGAATACCGTTGCGTGTTCTCACCGCCGCCGATGGATTGCCGAGGTTGTCGACGCCTGCGAGCGCCGCGTACCACAGACGTCCGTTGCGTATGGGGATCGCGTGCGAGTCAAAGTTCGCGAGAAACATTCTGCCGCTGGTGTCGCTCGCGACGCCGCTCTCTCGTGTGTTTCCCTTGTGCCTGACGGGTGCGATCCCCGAGGGATTGAAGGGGCCGAACGGGTTGTAGAACTGCAGGGTCGAAAGCGTGGGCGTACCACCGGGGTCGGCAATCCGGTAGATCCCTGCCGTGGTCGCGAGGTATCCAAACGTCGGGCTCGGATCCATGTTGTCCACGGGATACCCTCCGGCATTGGCGAGACCGGTGATGACCAGCGGACCGTTTCCGAGCGCTGTGGACTTTCGGATCACGAACACGGCCTGGGTGATGCTCCCGCAGGCGCCGATGAAGAACTGCAGGTAGATCGCGTGGACGTCGAGACCCATCCTGGTGTAGTCGACGCCGCAGAATGTGGTCTGGCCGAAGACCTGGCCGGCCGTGAACTCGAACAGCGTCCAAACCGTGGACTTCGTGAGGACGCCAGTGTTGCTCACGGCCAATACGACTCGATGGGTGATCTGAATCGACATGGCAACGACGAACCAGCGATCGGTGAACCGGTCGTAGCGAACCTTCGGATCCGCCGCGGAGATGTTGCCGAGGGGTTGAAACAGATCGGTCAGCGTCATGTCCATGACGCCATCCGCCATGCCCGTCGTCTTGCTGAAGCTGCGGACGGCCTGATTGATCGTCAGGAGAATCTGGGTGGGACCAGCGGCCCCCATGGTGTCAGGCCAGCCGTTGTTGGCCGCGGTGTACGCGATGAACGTCAAACCCACCTTCTGGGCGGCCAGAGCAGCCTCGGCACGCCCGGGCGGCGCAACTCGCTGCGCCGTCTGTGCTGTGGACGGCCGGGTCCACATCGACCGCGTTCCCTCGGGACGACGGCTGTGGCGCCCCGCAGCCCACTTCCGGAGTGCCGTGACAGATCTCGCCTGTTGATTCGGACTCTCTCTCTTCATGCAACGAGCCGCGCGACGGCGGATCTGAGCCCACGGAGCGACGTCCCGCCATCAAGCCCGCTGTCGTGACCTGAATGCCGATCGGGCCCTCCCAGGTCCTCGCGACTACCGTGTCCGGTATCCTGCGTGCGCGATCGCGTGCGGATGGTTGCGTGTCGACGCGTGCAGGCTCACCGAGGATCTCTTCTCTCCCGGGCACTGGGCTCGGACCGTCGTGATGCGCCGGCAGCACAACGCGTTGGGATAGCGGAGAAGATTCCGGCGGAGATCGCCGCCAATCGCGAGCTGGCTGCGTGGTGACGAAACCGACGATGACGACAAGGGCGGCGCCGACGCTCGCGAGCGCGAAAGATCGGGTCACATTCAATCTCCTGGAGACGCTGCCAGACTTCATTGACGACCCCTGACGCTCACGCACTTGATCTCAGAGTTCTACTAATGACTCAACGGCTTGTCCTCGCGACGCCGTAGGACGCTCCGGTTCGTCGTCGATCTGACGGCCAACCAGCCGGGACCAGCTGGTTGGGCGCGGGAGCCTATCGCACGGTCACGCGCACGGCGTTCGGCGACGCAAATGCGCCGGTGACGTTACTCCACGGGAACACGACCAAGTCGTACGTGCCTGGGATCAGCCCCTGGAGCGGAATCCCAAAGCCGGACATGGCGGAACTGATCGCCGTGCACCGCGGCGACATCCGGTCGCGCGCCACCGAGTGTCGGCGTCCCCACGAACACCGGCGCACCGCCCGTCGACGGATACGCCCACACGTGCAGCGTGTCGATCCCCGTCCCCATCGCGGCATCCAGATCCGCCGCCCAGCCCGCCAACATGAACGGCTGCTCGACGTCCTCTTGGGATCGCGGCGTGTCGATCACCACCTGCACCCCGACGTGGCCGCTCCCCTTCGGCGCCAGGATCACCCGCACTTCGTGCCGCGCCATGGCCCGCGTGTCCTCCCAGCGCACGAACACGAGGTCGTAGCGCCCGATGAACCCGACGCCCGGTGCCCAGGTGAACGCACCCGTCCTCGCGTCGAGCTGCGAACCCACCGGCAAGGGGGCCAACGCCTCGCCCACGCGCAGGTGCCCCGTGTAGCGGGCGCCCGCGTGCTCGCCGAGCGCCAGCTCGAACCGATCGACCTCTTCGCCGCGGATCACCGCGCGTCCCGCGCCGCCGACGCCATACCACTGCCACGGCGCCTCGAGATCCCAGCCCGCGCCGCGCCAGCACCGGCGCGTCATCCTGCGGCGCTGCCGCGATGATCTCGGCCGTCGCCCGCACGCGACTCGACGCCGCCCCTTCCACCGCCGCCGTCACGGCCCCCGTCCCGTTCACCACCGTGAAGAACCGGCTCCCGATCCCCTCCGTGACCCCCAGGCTGTCGGTCACCGTCCACGAGATCGTGTGCAGCCCGTTGGTCAGCGTCGTCGTGTCGATCACGCGGAACCCGACCGCGCCGTTCGCCCCGGCCGTGTTCTGGAACCCGGGGAACAGCGTCTCGATGTCCGCGCGCTCGTGGTTGTAGTCCACCGGGCCGAGCGGGGCGCCATCCACCATCACGGTCATCGTCGACCCGTTGATCGGGATGATCTTCGGCTGCGGCGTCAGCGCCCACCCAAAGTTGATGAAGCTCGCCCCGGACGCCGGGCCGCCCTGGGTCGGCGTATCAATCGCCCCGAACGGTTTCGTCGCGCTCGCATTCGCGCACGTCATCGTCCGCGTCCCCAGCAGCGTCGTGTGCCCGTCCCGATCCTGCGCGTGCAAGTAGAACTGATACGTCCCGTTCCCCTGGTTCGGCAGCATGTTCGTCAGCACCATGAACCCCCAGCCGCCACGCCCGCTCATCGGATACGTTGGGTAGGCCGCCGCCACGTCAGTCCGGGCCCCGTCGATGAACGTGCCAAAGCCCACGAAGATCTGCGCGGCCCCGCCGCAGTTCGGATCCACCGGCGCCACCTCCGCCGCCGACCGCGGCCCGGCAGACCATCACCCGCGTCACCTCGACATCGTCGAGCGCCCAGCCCGTAAACGGCACCGCCCCGGTCACTCCCGTCGTGTTGTCCAGCGGCGTGTCGACGACGCCGAACGGGCCCTGCGACGCTGTCGGGGGGAAGTGCGTCAGCGTAACTTCGACGGTTGCAGTGGCGTTCGTTGCGCCGGTAAACGCGACCGTCACGATAGCCGTCGCGGGACTCCCGAAGGGTGGGCCGATGCCGCCTTGCAGGCTGACCGCCAAGTCGGCCGAGCCGCTGCCGGACGCGGGACTGACGCCCAGCCACCACTGGTTGGTTGTCACTGTCCACGTGACCGGACCACTTCCGCTCTGCGTCAACCGCACGATCTGGGGGGACGGCGGGATCAGGTTGATCGTCGACAGGCCCTTGAGAGTCACCAAGTTGGAGACGGCGCCAAAGCGCAGCGACGTCTTGTCCAGCGTCATCGTCGGTGGCGTAGCCGATTGCGTGACCGTGAATGTCTGCCCGGCGAGGGTCAGCGTCGCCGTGCGAGCAGGCCCAGGATTCGGACCGACGGTGTAGGTCACCGTACCGTTCGAGCTCCCGGATGGGGACACCGGCGTCAGCCATGACGGCGCGCTGCTGACCGCATTCCACGCGCACGTGGACGTCGCGGTCACGTTGAGTGAAAACGTACCCCCACTCTGGCCGACCGATGCACCTGACGGGATGCTGTAGGAGCACGTCGTGCTGCTCGTTGCCAGAACGAGATCCCCCCACGCAGACCAGTCGAAGGCGATCGTGGCGAGGGAATCCGTAGCCAAATCGATGAGAACGTTCTGCCCCCTCCACTGCGACAGGTCGAGGCTTCCCGGAGTCCACCCGATCGACTTCTTTGTCAATCGCCAATACGGCGCGCCGTTGACCCGAACGACGAACTCAACTCCGTCCTCGGTGAACGCGTTGTCGATAATCCCAGCACTGAATCCAAGTCGAAGATTCGTCGTGTTCGGCAGCCGAACCAGCCAGGAGTACTTCGTCGCTCCTCCCTCGGGCGGCGGTGACCATATTCCTGGATTCTTCGTGACGCCACCGATGGTGACCGGGCCAGTGCTTCCAGCGTTGGTCCACGCCCCAGGTTCGGCGATGTCGCCGTGCGCCCATATCCATTTCTGAAAAGGGAGCGCCGCGAGGTTCGTGCCGTTCGATACGGCGACGCCGTTCTGTGTGAACAGGGTGAACTGCCCGGGGACGCTGAAGTTCGTCACCGTCCCGGCGAGCGTGCCCGTGGACGCGTAGGTTCCGTTTCCGTCGAATCCCGACTCCACCGAACCGCTCGACAACGCCAGCGGTATTGAAATTGGAATGGTGGCGCTTGGCGCGACAACGAGCTTCGCGCCGCTCCAGATCGACCAGTCGCAGCCCGCATTGCCGGCCGGTCCAGGATTGCTGACGAATCGAACGGGAACCGTGGTTCCGGAGTAGCTGGCGAGGTTCACCAAAGCATCTTGCCAGCCGGTCCGCAGCACGTGCTGCCGCCACATCTCCGTACCGCCTGCGGTCACGCGAAACGTGACCCCATCAGTGCAGGTCGCATTGTCGGCAACGCCGACGGAGAACTGCAGCATTCCACCTGACGGTACCGGCAGCGAGAATTCCGCGAAGGTCTCACCGCCGACCTGTCCTTGCCATGGTGGGTGGATGAAGAATCCTGATCGCGTCACTCCACCAGCGGTGATCGTCTGCCGTGGTACGACGACGGCGCCGTTGGCGAGCGGCCAGTCGGTGCCTTGATACTTCACACCCAAGGTCGCGGCCACGCTTTCCGCCTCGAAATCGAACGATGACGCGCGCGGCGCGAGCACCTCGACATGCGCGAATCCAGGCCCCACGAGCGTACCCGGCCCCAGACGATGGCCGGAAGGGAGCGACGTCACGTGCGTCATCAGCGGTCGCGCGACGGGATCCAGAAAGTAGCGGTTCGCCGGATCGAGGCCGTAAATCGTGGCGGCGTCGAACGCCGGCCAGTTTCTCGCGGTGGACGGCGTCGAGACTTCACTGACGTCGTGGGCGATCTGGAAGAGCGTGGTTCCGGCCGCCGTCAACGTCGTCAGCCTGCCCGAGTCGGTGAGGGCGGCAGTGGAACCCGCGAGTCCTTCGTGACGAACGACCGCGCCGGTCCAATCGGCGGTCCATGCCGGCTTGAAGGCATGGCTCTGCCAGCTCTGGATCAGGCTGAACAACCTCGCATTGTCGGCGTTCGCGGGATCGAGATCTGCCGCTATCCCAGACCTTCACCTGAGGCAGAATCGCGCGGCGCTGCAGTTGCAGCATCCAATTCCGAAATGATGCGTTCCGGGCCGCTGTCTGACCCAGGTGGCCGTAAAACAGCACCTGTGGACCGAACAGAAAGCTCACAAGCGGATGGCCTTCGGTCGGTCCATCGGGCAGCCACCACGATTGTGCGAATGAGTGATAGCGATACGTGACGTCGGTTTCACCCTCGCCGCCAATGGCCATCGCAGGAAACGCGGCGACGATCTCCTGATGCAACTGCGCCATGCCCTGCGCGTAGTTGAGTCCGCCGATCAGTCCATTTCCATCGTTGAACAGACTGCTGGAGAGATCCAGATGTATCGCGTCGGCTCCGAGTCCCTGGAGTGCCGCAGTCATCCTGGCGATCAACAGGCTTCGCCACGCCGGCGCCGCAGGATTGATGAAGGCATAACTCCCGGGCGCCGCAGGCGCGGCGCCCCAGTTCCAGCCCATGAGGTCGAGAGAGTCGGCGGTCCTGGCCTGGTACTGCTTGACCGCCGCATAATCGGGATTGGACGGTGTGACGCCAATCGAGTCGAAGTGGAGCATCACCTTGAATCCGAGCGCGTGGGCAGCGCTGATGAAGCTCGCCTCACCAGCTCGAGGCGTGTAGTCGGGAAGGCTGATACCGAACGGGACCTGGCGCCAGTCGTAGACATACAGCAGTGTCTGGGATGGGTTGACGACCGCTGCAAGTGCCGGGAGCAGCGTGGTGTCGGACGGAAAGCCAACCACGGCACGGATGTTCGACACCCACGGATGGGCGGCGTTCGACACCGGCGGACGATTCGCCGACAGCCAGTCGCGGTAGACGCCGGCCGCGGCGCGCCAATCGCCGCTGAAGGCTTTCAGCCGCCACTCGACAGTCTGCACCGCTGTCGCCGACGAGAACGGCGCGACCGCTTCAGTCGCCAGGGCCACATCGATCGTCGACGATCCTCGCGTCGACGTGCGCAGCCGCTTGAACCGCATCTGGGTGTCAGTGGAATAGACCACGAAGCTGCCGTGCGGGGCCTCGTACACCGCCATCTGCGCGTGCCAGTTGTAGGGATACGACAGGGCCCATGGGCCGAGGTTGGGATGGGCGCGGTCGAGCACGATGCCGGTATCGGACGGCAGGATCAGCCGGCCAGTGTCGAGGTTCAGCCCGGCGATGCTCCACGCGGCATCCCGCAGTCCCGCGGGAGACGTGCTCGCGCTCAATCGGAGCACGATCTCCTGGCTGACCGGATCTACCTTCACGGTCAGCGTCAAAAAGCGTCCGGAATCCTGCCCCGTCGTCGTCGCCAGCGGATGGCCGGTGATCGGCTCCGACCCAATCGTCCAGTTCGACGATTGCAGCGGCTGTCCGACGGACGTCATCGTGTTGACCGTCGTCAGCTCGCCCGTGCTCGGGTGGGTGAGATACGACTCACCCGTGAGGGAGTTGACGAAGCCCACGAGATCGGGCCCGGCAAAGGTCGCGACCGCATTAGACGTCGTGACCGTCAGCGATTTGCCACTCGCCACCAGCTGCGCCGATGCGGAGCGGGCCAACAGCCCTCCCTCCAGGACGCAGATCAGCATCAGGACGGGAACGACCCTGGCCATTCGCGAGGGCCGGACCACACCGCGACCCTCTGTCGCGGTCGCAGCGGGTGGTGCGCCGTGAGTGATGGGGCAGGAAGACCACGCGTGCTGATTGCCACGCGTCGCCAACGCCTCCGTGGCGATTCGCACGTGAACTCCGTCGAGCAACGATGGTGGTGACTGAGCGCCTGAAGGGAACCGGCGTGCCAACGATACACTGACTGCGCGCGGCTTTCGTGGGTCAATCGAAAATATTTGCGCGCACAGTATCGAAGCGTGAGGGAAAGTCTCCGCGCGTTGGAACTTCTCGAGCGCTACGCCTCTCGAAGGTTACCAGCCGGGAGACTCCGCCTCCGTCTCGACTCGGCCTCCAAACTTGGCGATGGAGCCCGCGCTATGGCCGAAGGGTCACACGAACGGTGCGCGCCGGAGCGAACGCGCCGGCGACGTTGCTCCACGGGAATACGGCCAAGTCGTACGTGCCCGGGGCGAGCCCCTGCACCGTTAGCGCGAAGCCGACGTCATGGAACTGATCGCCGTGCACGGCGGCAACATCCGGTCGCGCACCGCCGAGCGCCGGCGTCCCCAGGAACACCGGAGCACCGCCGGTCGCCGGATACGCCCACACGTGCAGCGCATCGATCCCTGTCCCTGACGCCGCGTCCAGATCCGCGGCCCACCCCTCCAGCATGACCGGTTGCTCCGCGTCCTGCAGCGCGTCGCGGCGTGTCGATCGCGACCTGCACGCCGACGTGGCCGCTGCCCTTCGGCGCCAGGATCACGCGCACTTCGTGCCGCGCCACCGCTCGCGTTCCCTCCCACCGCACGAACACCAGGTCGTAGCGGCCGACGAAGCCCGCGCCGGGCGCCCACGTGAACTGGCCGGTGGCCGCGTCCAGCTGCGAACCCGCCGGCAACGCGGCTAACGCCTCACCCACACGCAGGTGCCCCGTGTAATGCGCGCCGCTCTGGGCCCCCAACCATAGTTCGAACCGATCGACCTCTTCTCCGCGGATGACCGCGCGCCCGGCGCCGCCGACGCCGTACCACCGCCACGGCCCCTCGAGGTCCCACCCGCGCCGCGCCAGCACCGGCGCGTCATCCTGTGGCGCCGCCTCCGATGATCGTCGGCCGTCGCCCGCACCCGACTCGACGCCGCGCCTTCCACCGCCGTCACGGCCCCCGCCCCGTTCGCCACCGTGAAGAACCGGCTCCCAATCCCCTCCGTGACCCCCAGGCTGTCGGTCACCGTCCACGAGATCGTGTGCAGCCCGTTGGTCAGCGTCGTCGTGTCGATCACGCGGAACCCGACCGCCCCGTTCGCCCCCGCCGTGTTCTGGAACCCGGGGAACAGCGTCTCGATGTCCGGGCGCTCGTGGTTGTAGTCCACGGGTCCGAGCGGCGCGCCATCCACCATCACCGTGATCGTCGACCCGTTGATCGGGATGATCTTCGGCTGCGGCGTCAGCGCCCACCCGAAGTTCAGGAAACTCGACCCGGACGCGGGGCCGCCCTGCGTCGGCGTATCAATCGCGCCAAACGGTTTGGTCGCGCTCGCATTCGCGCACGTCAGCGTTCGCGTCCCGAGCAGCGTCGTGTGCCCGTCCCGGTCCTGAGCATGCATGAAAAACTGATACGTGCCGTTCCCCTGGTTGGGCAGCATGTTCGTCAGGACCATGAAGCCCCAGCCGCCGCGACTGCCCCTCGTGTAGAGAGGAAACGCGGTCTGTACGTCCGGCCGCGCGCCGTCGATGAATACGGCCGTCCCCACGAAGATTTGCGACTGACCGCCGCAATTCGCGTCCACCGGAGCCGTTTCTCCCGCCACTGCGGTGCGGCAGACAAAGACATTCGCGACCTCCAGGTCGTCCAGCGCCCAGCCGGTGAACGGCACTGCGCCTGTGACACCCGTCGTGTTGTCGAGGGGTGTGTCCACGACGCCAAACGGCGCGGTTGACGTGCCGCTCGATTTCAACGTGAGGACGACCTCGACCGTCTTCTGGGAATCCCTCTGCAGAGATGCCCGGGCCGGTAAGGGACAGCGTGACGGCGCCGGACACGATCCCGGAAACGGGCAGACCGCCTGCGAAGATGACGTCGACGTCCAGCGTGCCGGATCCAGAACCGGAGGTTGGACTGACGCTCAGCCAGGGCTGGTTGGTACTCGCGGTCCAGGTTGCGGCCCCCCCGACGGCCTGCGTCAGCCGAACGGTCTGCTTCGATGTCTTCGACGTGAACGCGGTGGCCGTCCTCGCGGCACCGAACCGCAAGAGATCCGGACTGACGGACACCACTGGTGGAGGTTCACCAGCCTGACTTACTGGGCCGCCTGCGGCCCACGCTTCGGCGGTGACACCCAGACATCGTGTCGGGTCCGAGACGAGAGCCGTCGTTCCCGAGTAGTAGTCGTGTGTGAATCCAGAAAGGTTGTTGTAAATCGAGTTCGGGATTGGAGCAGCGTCGGTTTCGTCCTTCCAGACGTAGAGCTGACCGGTTCGGCAATTGACGTAGTTGGAGCCGTCACTGTGATTGTCGATCGTGGGCCTTGGTGCTGTGCCCGCCAACTGAAAGTGAGCCAGAATCGAGTGCCCCCACTCGTGCTTGAGCACATTCAAATGACCATACGACGTGGCCCCTTCGACGACGAGCCAACAGTAGGTCTGCCCGATGCCGAACCCGCCGCGGCCGGCTGCGTTCGCGATCCAGCGGGACTGCCCTGTTGACTGATCCGTCACTGTGGGCTGCCAGATCACGATGATGCTGTCGAACGCCGGATCGCGATCCGCTACCGTATCGCCCGAATCGGGGGCCCAGCCGCCAGCGTAGAAAGACGCCTTGGTCAACGTCCCCGGGTAGCGAATCGTCAGACGAGGAATCATCTGCCCGCTCGTCAACAGAGGAATGTCATTGTGCACGAAGCGTGTGGCGGAGGCTGCTGCCGCCGACATCTGCGCGCCGGTCATCTGACCTACGAGACGGTGGGTTCCGCTGCTGTCGGTATACGTGAGATCCGTGCGCTCATATATGAGGACGAGGATCTTCCAGCTTGGATGTGGCGCGGTCGAAGAGATCGGCTCGACCCGCACATCATCAAACCAGGCCGTGCCTTGGGTGCGGCCGTATACGTTCCCCAACGCCGCTCCGACAGTGACCAATCCCGTTTGACCGGAATTGAACACCAGACGGACGTATGTCCAGTCGTTCGTCCCTACGAGCGGCTGCGTTCGAAAGGCACTGCCGTCAATCGCCAGGTGTGCGCCGACTTCGCCAAACGGGTCGAACGTGGGAGCAACGTTTTCAGTCCTGATCCACCCCGACAACAGATAGTTCCTGTTCGCCTCCAGCGCGACCGGCTGCTCCCAACCGCCCGAGATCTGCATGTGGGCGGTCAGATTCACTCTGAGGCTGCGATTCCCCTCATGTTTGACACTGGAATCCAGCGTCGTCGCACACGAGAGACGGAATCCACGCGGAAAGAGCCCAGCCGTCGGGCGATCCGATCGGTGCGACGCTGTCCTGCTCGAAACCGGCGTTCGTCAGCGGGCTCTGGGCGGCTGCATCGCTCGCGCATAGCAGCGCCATGACAACGACCCAGTTCGTTCGCCCGGTGATTCGTCTCCAGCGAGAACAGCATGTGAGCATCGCTCTACCGGACGGTGACGTGCACCACGTTCGGTGGAGCGAATGCGCCGGTGACGTTGCTCCACGGGAACACCGCCAGGTCATACGTACCTGGAATCAGGCCCTGCAGCGTGAGCCCGAAGCCAGCCTCCCGGAACTGATCGCCGTGCACCGCGGCGACATCCGGCCGCACGCCGCCGAGCGTCGGCGTCCCCACGAACACCGGCGCGCCGCCCGTCGCGGGATACGCCCACACGTGCAGCGTGTCGATCCCGGTTCCCACGGCTGCGTCCAGATCCGCCGCCCAGCCCGCCAGCATGAACGGCTGTCCGACGTCCTGTTGGGCGCGCGGCGTATCAATCGCGACCTGAACCCCGACGTGACCACTCCCCTTCGGCGCCAGGATCACCCGCACTTCGTGCCGCGCTACCGCCCGCGTGCCCTTCCCACCGCACGAACACCAGGTCATAACGGCCGACAAAGCCCACGCCCGGTGCCCACGTGAACTGGCCGGTGGCCGCGTCCAGCTGCGAGCCGACCGGCAATTGGGCCAATTCATCACCCACGCGCAGGTGCCCGGTGTAGTGCGCGCCCGCGTGCGCGCCGAGCGCCAGCTCGAACCGATCGACCTCTTCTCCGCGGATGACCGCGCGCCCGGCGCCGCCGACGCCATACCACCGCCACGGCGCCTCGAGGTCCCACCCGCGCCGCGCCAGCACCGGCGCATCGTCTTGCGGCGCCGCCGCGATGTCCTCGGGGCGAGCAAGCGTGGTTCGCGCGCGCGCCGCAGCCGCACTGATCGCACCGTTCTCGGCCGCCGTCACGGCCCCCGCCCCGTTCGTCACCGTTGAAGAACCGGCTCCCGATCCCCTCCGTGACCCCCAGGCTGTCGGTCACCGTCCACGAAATCGTGTGCAGCCCGTTGGTCAGCAACGTCGTGTCGATCACGCGGAACCCGACCGCTCCGTTCGCTCCAGCCGTGTTCTGGAATCCCGGGAACAGTGCCTCGATATCCGGACGCTCGTGGTTGTAGTCCACCGGCCCGAGCGGCGCACCATCGACCATCACGGTCATCGTCGACCCGTTGATCGGGATGATCTTCGGTTGCGGCGTCAGCGCCCACCCGAAGTTGATGAAGCCCGCCCCTGAGGCGGGGCCGCCCTGCGACGGCGTATCGATCGCCCCGAACGGTTTCGTCGCGCTCGCATTCGCGCACGTCATTGTCCGTGTGCCCAACAGCGTCGTATGCCCATCCCGATCCTGCGCGTGCAGGTAGAACAGATATGTGCCGTTTCCCTGGTTCGGCAGCATGTTCGTCAGCACCATGAACCCCCAGCCGCCGCGCGTGTTCACGGGCATCGCCGGATACGCGGCCGCCACGTCGGTCCGGGCCCCGTCGATGAACGTGCCAAACCCCACGAAGATCTGCGCCGCCCCGCCGCAGTTCGGATCCACCGGCGCCACCTCTCCGCCGAACGCGGCTCGGCAGATCATCACGCGCGTCACCTCGACGTCATCGAGCGCCCACCCCGTGAACGGGATCGCGCCGGTCACCCCGGTCGTGTTGTCCAGTGGAGTGTCGACAACGCCGAACGGACCTGCCGACGTTCCGTTTGGAAAGAGCGTCAACGTCACGGTGATCGGACCGGGCGAATTCGAGGCGCCGACAAACGACAGCGCGATCGTCGCCGCTACGGTCCCATTGGGCGGCAGCCCACCGGCCGACACAACGCTGACCGACAGGCTCGCTGCCCCGTTGCCCGACGCCGGGCTCACCTGCAGCCACGGCGCGCTCGACGTCGCGGTCCACGTCACCGTGCCGGTCCCGGTTTTCGTCAGCCGCACCACCTGCGTCGCGGTCTGCGACAGAAACGCGGCCCCGTTCGTGACCGCGCCGAACCGCACCGTCGTCTTGTCCAGCGCCATCACCGGACCGGACACGTTCGACGGGTAGATGAAGTTGAGGCCCGCAAGATCGTCAGGGCCGATAGCGGGAGGGATCGGTGTCTGCGGAAAGCAGCATTGGGAGTCCATGATGTTGGCTTCCGGATTCACCACCATCGGATCGTCGTCGGTATGCCCGAGGCCAATGGCGTGCCCGATCTCGTGCTCCAGCACGCGGGTAAAGTCTGGCGGCGTCCTGAACTCGGGGTCGAGTGTGGCCGCGTTGTCGAAGATCACGTACCCACGGGTGAAGTTGGTGAAGACCGTGTTGTTGACGATGGAGGTGGTGCACCCCGAGCACGCGCCGCCCCCGATCGCCAGGACCGGGGAATCGATCTCGTCGTTGGGATCCTCGAAGGTGATGACGCCGCCCGTGAAACCCGACTTGGGATTCACCTGCGTCGTTGTGCCGGCGAACTGAAGGATGAGAGATGCGCTCGGCGGGTTGGTCCAGGCTGCCAGCGCGAGGCCGATCTCGGTGTCGATGTTGCCGGACGTCAGCGGGGAGGTCGCGGTCAGGTTTCGCCGCCAACTCACCGGTGTTGCCGTGTCCGCCTCTACCCATCTGAAGTTCCCCAACAGGGTGAACGAGGCTTCAACGCCCTGAACCTGGTCCCCTCCGGTTTGTTGCACACGGCGCGAGGGACGGCCGGTCACCTGCTCCGCAAGGCGACGGAATTCGCCCAGGGTTCGAGTCGCGATCCGCGACGGCGCGCCCACGACCAGTGTCTCGCGAAGATTTCTGGCCAGAGCGTCCTGTCCGGCGATCGACCGGCGCACGTCGAACTTCGAGAACCCCATCGCGACGCTGCGCAGACCCTGCGGACCTCGCCCAAGACAGACAACCACCTCCCGGCCGAGCTCGTACCTGACCTGTCCGCCCACGTACTCGGCGCTGTCGCCGATCACGCCTCCCATCTCCCAGACCTCAACCCGATCTCCGGGCCGTCCGGTCAGGTCCTCCAGAATCTGGAGCGTCGTCACCGTGTAGATGCGATCGAGATTGGGTCCGCCCCAGGCCGTGCGCTGCGCCACGACCCGCGCATGCACCACCCGCTCGGAGAGCGCGATGAGCTCGGCGTCGGTCCGATAGAGAATGGTGGAGGCCAACAGGGGCTGCGAGACGAGCGCGAACCCCAGTAATTGGATCAAGCGTGAAGAACTTGCGCATGATCGGCATCCTCAGGAGTAGACGGCACGACGACGTTTTCTCGCGTGCGTTCCGCGCGACACCGCAAACATTGGGGAGAGCGGTATTCTGCCAGCTTGCCGGACCGAACTCAAATACCAGACACCTCCGCCACGCGATCAGCATTGCGGCACCCTGCTTGCACACGCCGGCGCACAGGCCTGATCCACGCGCACATACTAAGGGGGTTGGAGAACACAAGGATGTCAAATCTGTTCGATCATCGTCGACGCATGGCAGCATGCCTGGCGGTCCTGCTCATCGCCGCACCAGCGACCGCCCAACTCCGATCGACTGTTTACGTATCCGGGCTTTCGAGTCCTGTCGCCTTCGTCCAGGATCCCTCGAACGCGACGCTTCAGTACGTCGTCGAGCAAGGGGGCCGCATCAGGGTCGTCGAGAACGGAACCGTCCTGCCGACGCTGTTCCTGAACATTTCGGGGGTGATCTCCAGCGCCGGCGAGCAGGGACTCCTTGGCCTGGCATTTCCGCTCAACTACGGATCGTCCGGCCGGTTCTACGTCTGCTTCACCAACACCGCCGGCAATATCGTCGTCGCGAGGTTTCGCCGCTCGGCCGGCAATCCGCTCGTGGCCGATGCGGCATCCCGATTCGACCTCGTCTGGCCGGGCGGCCAGCGGTTCATCTTTCATCCCTTCGGGAATCACAATGGCGGCAACCTGGCGTTCGGGCCGGACGGATACCTCTACATCGGCATGGGTGACGGCGGGAACGGCAACGATCCCGATCATCTCGCACAGAACCCGGCCAGCCTGCTCGGAAAGATGCTGCGAATCGACGTATCGGTTTCCGACTCCGACCCCGAGGGTTACGACGTCCCGGCAGGCAACCCCTTCGTGGGGCGGGCGGGATACTTCGGTGAAATCTGGAGTGTCGGTCTGCGCAATCCCTGGCGTTGGAGCTTCGACACTCCGGCGCTTGGCGGCAGTGGAGCGATGGTCATCGGTGACGTCGGGCAAGGGGCACGAGAGGAAATCGACTACGAGCCTGCAGGTCGCGGCGGACGGAACTACGGATGGCGCAATCGTGAAGGTACGCTCGACAACGTCACCGACCGTCCGCCGGCGTTTCTCCCGCTGACCGATCCGATCTTCGATTACGACCGCAATTCGGGCACGGTCGTCACCGGCGGAATCGTGTATCGCGGCACCGCGCTTGGGCCGACGTACCGCGGCCGTTATTTCTTCGCGGACTTCGGCTCGCGCCGCATCTGGTCGCTCGCGTTGAGCATCAATCCAGCGACGGGTGAAGCGACCGCCTCAGGGCTGGTCGATCACACCGACGAGCTTGGTGGCGTAACCGCTCTCGGCAACATCGCCTCGTTCGGCGTCGATGCGTCCGGAGAGATGTACCTGTGCAGCTTCAACGGCGTTGTGCACCGGATCCGCCCAGCGGTCACGACACCCACTCCCCTGCTGAACATCGATCTGCCAGCCCAGGGCTCGGTCGTGACGCAGCCGTTTGTCCTGGCCGGCTGGGCGTTTGACGCCACTGCCGCGAGCGGCACCGGCATCAGCACGATCCATGTCTGGGCGTTTCCGAATCAGGGGTCAGGCGCAGCGCCGCGATTCGTCGGCGTCACGAATTTCGGCAACCGTCAGGATGTCGGCGCGGCGTTCGGCGCTCAGTTCACACCGTCGGGATTTGGACTCGTCGTATCCGGGCTCCCCACGGGCGCCTATCAATTCCGGCTGTTCGGGTGGGTCGATGCCAGGGGCGGGTTCGGCATCGTCCGGACAGTGGACGTCACGATTGTCGCGAGCACGCGGCTCACGATCGACATCCCGCCGAACAACTCGACCGTGAATCAGCCGTTCCACCTGGCGGGATGGTCGATCGACTCGTCTGCCCCGAGCGGTACGGGCATCGATACCATCCATGTCTGGGCGTACCCGGTCACCGGTGGACCTCCGGTATTCGTCGGCCTGCCTGCGCTCGGTGGTGCAAGACCTGACGTCGCTGCGGCGTTCGGACACTCGCGTTTCACGCCGAGCGGCTACAACATGGCGGCCTCGGGACTGGCGCCAGGAACCTACGATGTCGTCGTGTTCTCGCACAGTATGGTGACGAACTCGTTCTCTGCCGCGCAGGTCGTCCGCGTGACGGTCAGGTAGAGCTAGAAGGTGCTAGGTGCCAGGGGGCCCGGTGCCCGAGTGCTTAGAGTGCCTCTGGAGATGTGTGCGGCTCAGTGCGTGAAGGTGACGCGCGCCCAGGGACCTGAGAGCGCGGAGGCCAGCCGAGTGGACGTCCGTGGCTCGAGCGTCACCCGAACGGGAATCCGCTCTCGACTGCCGTCAGCGAGCGTCCTCACGAACAGGAAGTCGTAGTCACCCATGTAGCCCAGGCCGGGCTGCCAGTAGAACGCGCCACGATCGGGATCGAACGAGGCTCCCTTCGGCAGCTCGCGGAGCTGTCCGTTCACCAGGAGATAGCCCTCGTACTCGCCGTCGCGCACGCCGCTGCCGGCTCGCGCCAGGCGGATCTCCACGCGGTCGCGCTCGATCGCCCGCACATATCGGCGTCCGCCGAGGCCGGCCGCCACCGCTTCGGTTTGCCTCGTCAGATTGAATCCGGCGCGCATCAGTATCGGGTCGCTGCTCGGCCCGGCGTTCAACTCGCCCAGTCTCCGTCCAAGGTCGGGTCCGATCGGACGCATCGCCGCTTCGGTCAACGGCGACCCGGTGTTGAAGATGGAGAAGAACCGGCTCCCGATGCCAGAGGTCACGCCGCCGTTGTCGGTCACGATCCACGCGATCGTGTGGAGGCCATTGGCGAATCCTGCCGTGTTCAGGCCGAACACGCCAAGCGCGGTGTTGATGCCGGGATACCCCGGGAAGGCCGCCGAGAGATCCGACCGCCGGTTCCACCCGCCGGGGCTGCCGACCGCCACACCGTCGACAAAGACCGTCACCGTGCCGCCGCCCGGAGGATCGGCGCGACGAACGCGCGACAGCACCCATCCGAAATTCGCGTAGCTGCCGCTGATCGTTTCACCCTGCCCGGGCGTGTCGATGGCGCCGAATGGCTCGGTCGCCGTCGCGTTGAGCGCCGTGACGGCGCGCGAGCCGAGCGCGGCGAACCGGCCATCGAGATCGAAGGCGTTCGCGTGGAGCGTAAACGATCCGTTCCCCTGGTTCGGCAGCATGTTGGTCAACACCATGAAGCCCCAGCCGGCGCGGTATTGGAACGCAGAGGTCCCGTAGATGCCCTCGACATCGGGCCGCGCGTCGTCGATCATCACCGCGTCGCCGAGGTAGATCTGATTCGGCGCGCAGGCGGGATGGCCTCCTTGCTCGCCGGCGACGGGACTGCGGCAGACCGTGACCCGCGCGATGCCGACGTCGTCGACGGCCCAGCCGGTCACGGCAACCGAGCCGGTGACTGTCGCGCCGTTCACCGGCGTGTCCATTATTCCCGATGGCGGCGTCGTCGTTCCGAGGACGCGCACGACGGTCTGAACGGCCTGCGGCGAGTTGATGGCGCCGCTCGACGTCACGCGAATGGTTCCCGTGTACTCGCCGACGCCTTGATAGCTCTGGTCGACGAGGCTCACGGTCAGTGTCGCGGCGCCGCATCCGGAGGCCGGACTCACCGTCAGGAAGCTCAGATCCGCGGTCGCGGTCCAGCAGGGCTGACCGGCGGCAGCGTTGACCGTGGACAGGCGCACGCTCTGCTGCGGCGTCTTTATCGTCCCGGCCGTGATGCCGAAATTCAGCACCGACCGGTTGAGCACCAGTCGCGCGGTGCTCGATCCCGAGTGGTCAATCCGGATCGGCCATTTCGAATAGGCGCCGTTGACGTTGCTTCCGTCATCGAACTCCACGTACACGTAAAACTGCGCGTCCTGTGGCAGATTGCCGGTGTTCCAGTTGAGGCTGCCGTTCACCGACGACGCACTGGTGGACCCGATGAGGGTCTTGACCGATGGATTCTGGTCGGTGTCGTAGTAGACGCGCACCGTGCCGCCGGTCTTGCTCGCCGTCCATCGAACGGTGTAGCTGGTGTGAGCCGTCTCGAAGGACGCAAGCTTGATGCGCTTGATATAGAACGACGTCGGATTGGCGAACTCGTGCGGGTCGATCCGGAAGCTCGCGATCCCGGGAAACGAGCTGATGCCCGGCACCCAACCCGTCTGCGAAGGGCTCCCTGGGTCGATGGGGATCGCAGCCATGTCGAAGTTCAGACGATTGAGCACGTTGGCACCGCCGCGACTGTTCAGCGTGATGCCCCAGCTGTAACTCTCGTTGGCATCGCCCGCGACGTGCCACACGACACGCACGATCGACCCTCCGCAGAGGTCGCGTGGCTTGTTGGGCAGGCCGATCTCCACGGTGGCGATGCGGTACTTGTTCGGATCGATGTGGTGCAGCGCGCCGCGTACGTTGCGGTGCAGGGGATACACGACGGGCTTGGCAAACTGCATGCAGAGCGCGGGGTTCGAGAAGTCTCCGAGCGCGCTCGTCCCGAAGAGCGTCGTGATGTTGCCGAGCGCCGTGCCCGATTCGGTCTCTGCGCCGGGAACGGTCGCGATCCCCACGCTCGACAGGTTGATCGTGTGGTCGATGTCGGTCGCACTCGTCATGTCCCACGGATCGTTGAGGTGCGTCGTCGCGAAGTCGTCTGCGCTGCCCTCGTCGGACGGAGCCGTCACGGTGAGCGTCGCCGGGGCGTTGACCTGGTAGAAACCCGACGAATACGAAAAGCTGCCGCCCGCGGCGGGCTGGATCGCCACGTAGTAGTTCCCGGGGGCCAGCGCGCCGACGTTGAGGGAGTAGCTGTTGCCTTGCGCCCCAAGCGCGACCGCGCCGAGCGTTCCGTTGTTCGCGTTCTGATCGTTGTCGAGGTGGATGTTGACCGATGCGGAGCCGTTCCAGGTAACGGTCCTGAAGAGCGCAGGCTGATTCTCGACGAGCCGCACCCAGTCGATATCGATTTGACCGCCGGCCGCCGCGTGGTCCTGCGCAGGGTCGAGTCTGAGCGATCGCTTCGTGCCGTTCCACGGCTCGGTGCCGCTCAGGAGACCAAGGGTCGCCAGGTCGACGAAATAGATGCGCCAGCCTGGTGTCGTGTACACCACGTTCGAGATCTGCATGCCGGGCGGATCGTACATGGTGTTCGTGGTCCAGTAGAACAGCATGTACTGCCCGTCGGCCGGCGTCCGCATCCGAATCGCAACCGTTCGGTACAGGTCGGCGTTGATCGGAAACGCGCTGCCGTTCTTCCCGATCGGCGGAAGGTTCGGAGCGTTGGTCTCGAGCAGCCAGACGTTGGGATCGGCCGCGATCGTGCCGCTGAAGAGACCGCCGCTGAAATTGGCGATGGAGAAGCCGTTCAAAGGAAAGTCGACGCTATTGAGCCACCAGCCCGCGTCGCTCCGCTCGTTCATATCCCACGGATCCTGCAGGACCTGCGTGGCGAAGTCGTTGGCGGAAGCGACGGCATTGGCACCACCGGACGGCGCCGTCACGGAGATCTGCGCGGCGGCGCGCGTGGCGCCGAGCACGATCACGAGACAACCCAGACAGACGATCCGCCTCATCGGTGGGAACCTCGGATGAGTCGGGCTGCAAGAGCGCGGCCAGTGCAGGCTCGGTTTTCGCGAGTCGGGCTGCGGAAGAGGGTTCAGCCGCGTCTCCACTCGGGCGAGAACCGAATTGTCAGAGAAGAGTGCCCGGCGGCTGTCCAAGAACGGAGCAAATCCGGCACGAATTGTAAGGGGCGAGGCCGTCTCAGGACAGGAACGAGTCATACCAGGCCGCTGACAGCCTGGGAAGATTCTTGCACACTCTCGGCTATTGTCACGCGACGAAGGCCCGCAGGGTGCCGTGCGGGGTATCAAACCTCCCATCCGCGCTTCGAAGCGCAAACGTCGACACCCATTCCGCGTGCGCGAATCCGGCGGCCAGTGCCATCTTCTCGAGGCACGGCATGGTCGGGAGCCAGAACGCCTGCTCCGTCAGGGTTCCGACAAACAGCGCGCGCGGCTCGTTCATGACATGGGGGTGGGTATCGATGGCCGTGCAGATGATCGCTTCGCCGGTGCAGACCCGGCGCAGGCCGAACAGCGCGCGAAGGGGGTCGGTCAGATGAAGCAGCACGCTGGCGCAGAAGACGAGATCGTAGACGCCGACACGCTCAGGGGTCAGGTCGTAGACATTGCAGAACTGACGTTCGACGCGCGACTGGCGGGCCTGGATGGCAAATCCCAGCGCGCCACGATGGTAGTCGTCGGGCGAGGTTGGGTAGTTCCCGAACACATCTCGCAGCACCGGGCTGGCATCGTGTTCGGCCCAGCTGGGCAACTCCGCGGTCGCGACCCTCGCGGCGCCACGGCGCTCGAACTCGAAAGAGAAGAATCCGTGTGCGGGCCCGACGTCGAGGACCGATTGCCCCTCGAGCGATTCAGGGAGGCCATAGTGCTCGACGAGCGGCGCCAGGTCGTATTGACCGGGTGTGGTGATGCCGTGCCCCAGGTCAATCGCGTGATACCACTCGTAGTCGGATACGCGGCGTCGGATCTCCTCGGCCGAAAGCGCAGTGCTGTCGAGGGCCATGTCGTCGGTCATTAGTATAGCGGTCGTCAACGAATCCATGCGCCCTTTTGATCTGGGTTTCGCGCAACAGTTTGGTGTATTCTCTCAATGCTACGACGGGTATCGGAGCGTTCGACCGTCCGACGACCTCGTATCCCGTGAAAGTGACGCCCACCCTGCTGACGTTTCTCGGAAGCCTTGCGCTCGCGGCCGCGCTCACGCCGTTGGTGCGCCTGCTGGCCCACCGGGGCGGATACCTGGCGCAGCCGCAGCGGGATCGCTGGCATCCAGACGCCATTCCGGTTCTCGGAGGCTATGCGATCGCCGCGGCTTTTTTCGTGGCGACGCTGCTCAGCACGCCGCTTCAGCCCCTGGCGCCGCTGCTCGTCGGCGCCGGCTTGATGTTCGGGCTCGGAGCGCTCGACGATCTCGCCCACCTCTCGGCCACGACCAAGCTCGTCGCGCAGACCATCATCGCGGCCGTTGTCGTCTTCCTCATGCCCCCGGCGCACATCACCGGCATCGCGCCCGTCGACGGGCTGCTGTCCCTCGTCTGGATCGTCGGCATCACCAACGCGTTCAATCTGCTCGACAACATCGACGGCCTGTCGGCCGGCATCGCCACGATCGCGGGGACGTTCTTTCTCGCGGCCCTCGGCCCGGCGGGCGGAGCGCCGCTCGAACTGGCCGTGTCCGCTTTTATCGGCGCCTGCCTGGGATTCCTCATCTACAACGCGCGGCCCGCCTCGATCTTCATGGGCGACAGCGGCAGCCTGTTCCTTGGCTCGTTCCTCGGCGGGGCGGCCTTGCTGGCGGCGCCGGACCTCAAGGCAGGTGTCGTCCCCGCAGCGGCGATTCCGTTGTTCATCCTGCTCGTCCCGATCTTCGACACGGCGTTCGTCAGCGTCACTCGCCGTCTGGCCGGCCGCAGCCCGCTGCTCGGCGGTCGCGACCACCTCTCGCACCGCCTGGTCGCGCTCGGTATCGACGAACGTCGGGCGGTGATCGGTCTCTACATGCTGGCGGCGCTCGGAGGCTTCATCGCGCTCAGCCTGCAGCACGCCGACGGCGGGTACGCGGCGCTGCTCATTGCTCTCTATCTGGTCCTGCTCGCCGCCATCGGCATCGTGCTCGGCCACGTCGAGGCGCACACCCTCGATGCCGATCGTCCGAGCCCTCCGCTCGTATCGGAGGTGGCGTACCAGAACCGCGCCTTCGAGGTGCTGCTCGATCTCTCGCTCCTCGCGCTCGCTTACTATGCCGCGTTCCGATTCCGGTTCCAGGGTGAAGCGTTCACGCACTTCCTTCCGTACTTCGCCACGTCATTTCCACTCGTGCTGGCGTGCCAGCTTGGCGGACTGGCCGTCGCGGGAAAGTACCGGCAGGTGTGGCGCGACTTCGGCGCACCCGAGATTATCGGCATCCTGAAGGGCGTCGCCATCGGGTTCGCGGGGTCGGCGCTGTTGATGCTCTACATGTACGGCTTCGTCGGATTCTCGCGCCTGGTGTTCGTCATCGACGCAGCCGTGCTGATGTTCCTCGTCCTCGGGAGCCGCCTGCTCATCACCTCGCTCGACTCGTACCTGCGCACACGGCGTGGCGGCGGCCGGCGGGTCCTGATCTACGGTGCGGGTGCCGGGGGCCGGCTCCTGCTCCACGCGTTGCTCGAGGACCGAACGTTCTCGCTGCTGCCGGTCGGCTTCATCGACGATGACCCGGCGAAGCGCCGGTTGCACGTCGAGGGCGTGCCGGTCCTCGGCACGTTCGACAACCTGCCGGCGCTCCTCGCGGCGCACGACGTCACGGAGTTGGTCGTGAGCATCAAAGCGATCGACCGCATGCGGCTCGCCGAAGCGGCCGCCATCTGCCGCGATCGTGGCGTCACGATCCGATCGATGCGCTTTGCGCTCGAGGACATCGGACCGGTTCCCGCCCTCCGTCATGTTCAGAGTCGGTGACCCGACTGTGAGCACCCTGGTGAACCGCGCAGCCGACGCGCCGTCGATTCGGCGGACGCTCGCCGGCCTGCGGCAGTATCGTCATCTCCTTCGCAACCTCGTGCTCAAGGACCTGAAGCTGAAATACCGCGGGTCGGTCATCGGCTTCCTCTGGTCGCTCGCCAATCCGCTGATCATGGCCGTCGTCTACACGGTGGCGTTCACCAAGATCATGCGCACCGGGTCGGAAGGGTACGTGTTCTATCTGATGCTGGGACTTCTCGCGTGGACGTTCTTTGCCAGCTCGGCCGCCATGTCGACCGGCGCGATCGTCGACAACGGCGGGCTGGTCAAGAGCGTCTCGTTTCCGCGCGCCATCCTGCCAACGGCAACCGTGCTGTTCAACCTCGCGCAATACATCTTGACCGTGCTCGTGTTCCTGCCGCTGATGATCATCTACTACCGGGTGGCGCCGGCAGCGCCGATGCTCCTCTTCCCGGTCTTCGTCGGCCTGCAGGCGCTCTTCACCATCGGCGTGGCGCTCATCCTGGCGACGAGCACCGCATTCTTCCGCGACGTACGGCACCTCGTCGAGGTGGCCCTCGCCGTGCTCTTCTGGACGACCCCGATCGTGTACCAGGTGAACGGCATGTCCCCTCGCCTGCGGAGCGTGATCCGACTGAGTCCGATGTCGCCCTATATCAGCGCCTACCAGGACATCTTCTACCACCGGCAGTGGCCGGAGGCCACGACGTGGTTCACCGCTGTCGGGTATGCCGTCGTCGCACTCATGCTCGGTCTCTGGCTGATCGTGCGCCACGAAGACAGCTTCGCGGAGCGAATCTGACTTGTCCGTCGTCCTCGAATCGCGGGATCTCTCCAAACGCTTCTTCCTCCGGCACAACGCCGCGGCCGAACTGAAGGTCAGGCTGCTCAGCCTGATCGATCTGTCTCGCCGTCAACAGGTCGAGGAGTTCTGGGCGCTCAAGTCCGTGTCGCTGAAGATCCACCAGGGCGAGTCGGTCGGGCTCATCGGCCGCAACGGCTCGGGGAAGAGCACGTTCCTCAAGGTCGTGGCGGGCATCCATCGGCCCACGAGTGGAGCGCTGCTCGTCGCCCGTGGTACGCGGATCGGCAGCATGATCGAGCTCGGCACCGGGTTCCATCCCGAGCTGACCGGCCAGGAAAACGTGATGCTGAACACCTCCATTCACGGCCTGTCGCGGGCGGAGTCACTCGCCATCTACGACCGGGTAGTGGCGTACTCCGGCCTGCAGCACTTCATGGACGTCCCGATCAAGAACTACTCGTCGGGCATGCACGTGCGGCTTGGATTCGCGATCGCGGCGACGCTCGATCCGGATGTCCTCCTGCTCGACGAGATCTTTGCGGTCGGCGACGAGGATTTCCAGAAGCAGTGCGTCGAGACGATCAGGTCATTCGAAGCCCGCGGCAAGACGATCGTCTTCGTCTCACACTCGGCGACGGCGATTCAGGCAATCTGCGATCGGGCGTGCCTGCTCCATCGCGGCCAGCTTCTGTATGATGGAACCGTCGACGGGGGCATGACCGAGTACCGCCGGCTGACCGCCGCATCGCCGCACGAGGCGCTCGGGCCGGTCGACGCGGCCGCGATGACCCCGTCGAGCACGACGTCGGACGCCGATCTGGCGTGGCATCGACTGGCGAGCGGTGGCCGCTGGTCGGAGGAGGGCGCCTGGGTGTTCGACTTCCTGCGGCGCCAGGGGTTGCGGCCCGAACAATTCGTCCTCGACGTCGGCTGCGGCAGCCTCTCGGCCGCGAGCCGGCTGCTGACCTACATGGAGCCGCACCATTACTGGGGGTTCGAGAAGAGCATCGAGCTGTACATCGCCGGTGCGCAGATCGAGTTGCCGCGCGCCGGCGTGCGTGCGGAGCTCGGACACTTCATCGTCAATGATGACTTCGACTTCTCCGAAGCCCCGCACGCGTTCGACGTCGCCATTGCCAGCTCGCTCTTTCGCCGCCTCTCGCTCAACAGCGTCGCGCGCGCGATGGCGAGCGTGATTCGGGCACTCGCACCCGGCGGGCGTTTCTTCGCGACGTGGCCGGAGAACCCCGACCCGCTCGGGTTCGAGCCGATAGTGCATGCAGACGGGTCCACGACCTACAGCGACCGCGAACCGTTCCACTACAGCTTCGCGATGCTGGCGGGTCTGGTCGAGGCCGTCGGCGGCCGGGCGGAGCGACTCGAAGACCGTTCC
This sequence comes from uncultured Acidobacteriota bacterium, assembly GCA_963776315.1. Lineage (GTDB taxonomy): Bacteria > Acidobacteriota > Vicinamibacteria > Vicinamibacterales > 2-12-FULL-66-21 > DATBJJ01. The sequence goes on along the minus strand of CAVZMJ010000004.1, from coordinate 280,452 downwards.
CACCCGCGCGGTGAGGCGATCATGCTCGTCTCGCCCCGGACAGGTTCGTCGACGTAAAGGGAGCACGTGACCGACGATACTGTTCGCCAGACGCGTGATCCTGGCGCGCTGGAGCGCGAGCTCGCCGACGCGCGCGCCGAAGCCGAGAGCCTCGCCCGCGAGCTCGGCGCGATCTGCGCCGAGTCGGATGCGGCGCTGGAGGACCTCCGCCGACTGATCGCCCGGTATCAGGACGTCCAGCAGGATTCCGCCGCGACGCAGTCACGCATGGCGGCGATCCGCGCCAGTAATACGTGGCGCGCCATCTCGGCGCTCCGGCGCGTACGCACAACACTCGGCCTGCAGCGCGGCCCTGATGGCGGGTTCAGCGGGCTCGCCCGCCCCCGACGGCGTCAGGCAGGCGTGCCCGGTTTCGTGAAAAACGCCCCGCTCGGCGTCAACGTCGCCGGGTATCTCGATACCGAAAGCGGGATGGGCGAAGCGGCCCGCGGCAGCATCCGATCGCTCGAGGCGGCGGGCATTCCCTTCGCGCTCAACAACGTGGTGTCGCGTCTGCGCAAGCAGGACTTGTCGTATGCCGGGTCATTCATCACCGACAATCCGCATCCGTTCAACCTGGTGCACCTCAACGCCGACAACATGGGCTGGTTCACCGCCGGCCAGGGCGCCGCGTATTTCCGCCATCGGTATACGATCGGGTACTGGTTCTGGGAGCTGTCAGAGTTCAGGGAGGAATGGCTCCCCTTCTTTGGCTTCGTGGACGAGGTGTGGGCGGCGAGCGAGTTCATGCGCCAGGCATTCGCCGCCAGGTCGCCGGTTCCGATCGTCCGTATGCCGCTGCCGATCGTGCTCCCGCCCATTCCTGCGCTCGGACGATCGCATTTCCGAATTCCCGCCATCGGCACAGTCTTCCTCTACATGTTCGATGTATCGAGCCAGGCCGAGCGCAAGAACCCGTTCGGCGCCATCCAGGCGTTCCGCCGTGCCGGGTTCGACCGCGAGCAGGCGGTGCTCGTGCTCAAGTTCACGAACGCGGAGTACGATCGTGACGCGGTCCGCCGCCTCCATGAGGAGTCGGCCGACCTCAACGTGGTGCTGCTCGATGGCTACATGGATCGCGCCGAGCTCTGGGCGCTGCTGAACGCGGCCGACTGCTACGTGTCGCCGCACCGATCCGAGGGGTTTGGCCTGACGATCCTCGAGTCGATGCGCCTCGGCAAGCCCGTCATCGCCACCGCGTACTCGGGCAACATGGACTTCATGACCCCGGAAAACAGCTTCCCGCTCAGTTATCGGCTGGTCACACTGGCGCGCGACTATGGCCCCTACATGCGCGGCGCGTCCTGGGCCGATCCGGACCTCGACGAGGCGGCACGCCTGATGCGGCTCGTGGTCGAGCACCCAGAGCTCGCCCGGGCGCGCGGCGAGCGAGCCGAACGCCAGATCGCACAGGAACGAGACCCGGCCGTGACCGGCGCGATCGTACGCCAACGCCTGAACAGGATTCGACACGGGGAGCACGCAGATCATTCACGGGACGCGGATCACGCGGATTACACACGGGACGCGGATCGCGCGGATCTTTCACGGGACGCAGATTTCGCGGATCACCTACCGGACGCGGATCATGCGGATCTTTCACGGGACGCGGATCGCGCGGATTCTTCACGGGACCCGGATCGCGCGGATCACGCGGATCTTTCACGTGGTACAGATCGCGTGAATCATCCACGGGGCGCTTCGTGAACGAGCCGAGAGATCCGCGTCTCGTTGATGATCCGCGTAATCCGCGCCCGCTAGATAATCCGCGCGATCCGCGTCCCGTAGAGGATCCGCGTGATCCGCGTCCCGTAGGTGATCCACGTGATCCGCGTCCCGTAGGTGATCCGCGTGCGCAAGCAGCCGCGCTCCGTCAGCGACTCCGCGACGCGCTGGTAGATGCCCAGACAGCTCTGACACGCGCCGAAGACACGAATCAGCGCCTCCATCGCGAGCTGGACCAGATGACCGCGTCCAGCGGACGCCGGTGGCTCGTGGGGATTCGTCACGGTGGGACGCGCGCGGCGCGAGCCGTTCGCCATCCGATCTGGACCACGGGCACCGTCGTGCGAGGCCTTCTCGCAGCGAAGGGCCCGGCAACCGCCAGGCGTGCCTTGAGCCATCTGCGTCAGCGGTCTCTGCCGCTTCGGCTCTCGTCGCCCACGCGCCGATGGTTCGAACACGGCGAGGAATCGCTCGCTATCCGATGGATCGGCCCGGTCAACCTGCGACACCGATCGCTCGAGGCCCTGCTCTGCCACGCACCGGCCGGCGTCGAGTACCGAATGACGGTCCCTGTGGGTTCCCGCTTCGTCTGCGAATGCGCGCTCTCGCCCCAGGTCTGGCAGGAGCAGCCGCCTCGAATCGAGTTCTCGATCGTCGTGCAGGTGCCGATTACCCCGATCGACCCGGCCGCGCCTCGAGACGAGTCGTGGCGCCGTGAGGTTACCGTCTCGATCGATCCCGGCTCGATCTGGACCGACCGGCGCTGGCACACGGTGTCGATCGATCTTCCTCCCGCTGATGGCGCCTCGCTCGAGGTCATTGTCACGCTGTCGACGCGCGCGGCCGGCGGCGCCGGCGTCGAGAACGCGTGGGCCATCTTCGGAGAACCGCGCTTCGAGTGGCTGCGGAGCACAGCCGAGGTGCGTCGGTCGGTCGCGACGTTCGCCAGCCATGTCCGCACCAACGGTCTCCGGTCCTCGCTCGAGCTGCTGACCGCCGCCGGGATCACCACGCAGGACCCCGAGGCGTACCAGCGCTGGGTGTCCCGGCACACACGCACCGAGGCGGAGCTCGCCACGCTCGCGCAGGAAATCGCGGCGCTCCCCGCCCAGCCGCTCATCAGCGTCATCGTCCCGGTCTACAACACCGATCCGCAGTGGCTGCGCGCCTGCATCGAGTCGGTCCGCGCCCAGGCCTATCCCAATTGGGAGCTGTGCCTCTGCGACGATGCCTCGTCAACGCCGGCGACCGTGCAGGCGCTGCGCGCGTACCAGCCCGACACACGGATTCGGGTTCGCTACGCGTCCGTGAACGGCGGGATTTCCGTGGCATCGAATCTCGCCCTGGGGCTCGCGCGCGGCGATTTCATCGCGCTCCTCGATCACGACGACGAGCTGGCGCCCGACGCCCTGGCCGAAGTCGTGCGACAGGTCAACGCGCATCCGGACGTCGATGTCATCTATTCGGACGAGGACAAGCTCGACCTGCAAGGCGCGAGGTGTGACGCCTTCTTCAAGCCCGACTGGTCACCTGAGCACTTTCTCGCGTGCATGTATACGTGCCACCTCATGGTCGTTCGACGGCGGCTCATGACCGAGGTCGGTGGATTCAGGACCGGCTACGAAGGGGCGCAGGACTACGACCTGCTTCTGCGCCTGATGGAACGGACCGAGCGGATCGACCACATCCCTCGCGTGTTGTATCACTGGCGCAAACTGCCCCAGTCGACGGCGAGCGCGGGACAGGCCAAGCCATGGGCGCTCGATGCCGGCCGGCTGGCGATCGAGGACTCCGTGCGGCGCAACGGCATCGAGGCCGACGTGCTGCCGGGCGGGTTGCCGGGCCTCTACCGCGTCCGGCGCCGGATTCGGGGTCGCCCCCTCGTATCGATCGTCATTCCGACCGCTGGCCGCCTGCGAGACGTCAACGGCACACCTGTGGATCTTCTCGCCAACGCCATCCGAAGCGTCGTCCAGAAGACCACGTACGACGCGTACGAGCTCATCATCGTGGCCGACGACACCGGCGTGCCAGCGACCACCACTCGAGCGCTCGAGGGAACGCGCCACACGGTACTCACATTCGCGAGGCTGGGGCTGTTCAACTTCTCGGCGAAGATCAACGCGGGCGTATCGGCGTCGTCTGGCGAGCACGTGCTGTTGTTCAACGACGATCTCGAAGCCGTCTCGCCGGAATGGCTGTCGGCGATGCTCGAATACTCACAGGAGCCGGCAATCGGAGCGGTTGGGGCAAAACTGCTCTACCCGGACGGCCGCCTGCAGCACATCGGCATGGTGCTCGGCGTTGCCGGACTAGCCGCGCATGCGTTCCATCAGCACCCGGGCGTCTCGACCGGATACTCCGGGAGCGCCATCATGACGCGCAACTATTCGGCCGTCACCGCGGCCTGTCTGATGACGCGGCGGCGCGTGTTCGACGAGGTCGGTGGATTCGACGAACGGTTCCCCATCGACTTCAACGATGTCGACTACTGTCTTCGGTTGCGCCGGGCCGGATACCGCATCGTCTTCACGCCGTGGGCGCAACTGTACCATCACGAATCCGCCAGCTTCGGCGTGCGACGGCAGGACCTCGCAGGGCTGGCCGAAATGCGCCGCCGCTGGGCCGACGCGATCGACCGCGATCCGTACTACAATCCCAATCTGACACGAGACTTCCCGGATTATCGGCTCGATGCGTGAACGCGATGCGTGATATCGACTTCGACGGCCCGCGCCGCCGCGGCCCGCGCGCCAGCCGGATCGGCATCGTGCTGTTCGTCGGCCTGATTGTCGTGCCGCTCGTGACCGTCGCGATCGCCAGCACGCGGCTGTTCCTGCCTGGCGGGCGCGCGCTCGAGATCGAGCTGGCCGCCAAGGGCGGAAGCTACGCGCAGATCTTCTGGAGCGGCGATTTCGCCATGAGCCCGAGCGAGTCCAGCATGGCCATGCTGCACCAGGGCAACGGCGCAGTCGACACCCTGCGCTTTCCGCTGCCGCATAGAGCCCTCGAGCTCCTTCGCCTGGATCCACTCGACGGCCCGGGCGAGGTTCTTATCCGCTCAATGCGGGTCGTCGACGATCGGCGGCGAACGGTCCGGGTCGTCAACCCGCTGGTGATGGTGCCGCTCCATCAGATCGCCTTCGTGAAACCAGAGCCCGATGGCGTGCGAATCGTCACGAAGCCTGACGCGAACGATCCGATGCTGATACTGAAGAGCAGCTGGCTCGTCGAAGCGCCGCGATGGTACAGCCTGCAGTTCGTCACGCCCCTCTCCCTTGCGTGGATGGCCACCGCGATCCTCGTCCTGATCTCGACCGGGCTCGCGTTCATCCTGCGCGAGATCCGTGCCGGGCCGATCTCGAGACGTGAGGCGCTGTGGTTTGCGGCGCTGCTCCTCACGCTGGTCTGGGCAAAGCTCGCCCTGCTTCAACAGAACCCCGTACCGGTACCGTTCTGGGATCAATGGGATGGTGAGGCGTCGCCTCTCTACATCCCCTGGGCAGACCACGGCGTGACCTGGCGCCAGATGTTCACGTTTCACAACGAGCATCGAATCTTCTTCAGCCGCCTGCTCGCGCTGACCCTGCTCGTCACGAACGGGCAATGGGACCCGCACCTGCAGATCGTCGTGAACGCGCTCATCGATTCGCTGGCGGCGCTCGTCGTCGCGGCGGTGCTCTGGCTGGCGATGGGACGACGTCACCTGCCTGGCATCATTCTCGCCGTCGGATTGGTATTCGCCCCTCCGTTTGGGATCGAGAACTCGCTGGCCGGGTTTCAATCGGCGTTCTATTTTCTCGTGCTGTTCTCGATGCTTGCCCTGTGGCTGATGGGGACATCGCGACCGGGCACCGCGCAGTGGTTTCTCGGCTGGCTGTTCGCCCTATGCTGTCCCTTCACGGTGGCAGGAGGCATCCTCATCCTGCCGGCCATCGCGGGCATGAACCTCCTGCGCGCGGTTGCCGATCGCTGGGGGTGGCGCCTGCTCGTCGCCAGCGCGGCTGCACTGGCGGTCGTGGCTGCGGTCGGGTACGGGGCCCTGCCGCCCCCGATCGCGGCCCACGAAGCCCTCAAAGCCGGAACGGTGCGCAACTTTGAGATCGCCTTCGCGCGCAGCCTGGCCTTCCCATGGATCAACTACCCGCGGGCCACAATCCTCATGTGGCTGCCGCTCACGGTGTCGGGACTGATGGTCTTGTGGCGCCGCCTCCGGGCAACTCCGATCGAGCAGGTCACGCTGGCGATGGGCGTCTGGGTGGTCCTGCAATGCGCCGCGATGGCGTATTCCCGCGGCGCCAACGGTGCAGCCCCCGCCTCGCGCTACCTCGACGTGGTGGCGTTCGGTTTTCTCGCCAACACCGCCGCAATCCTCGCGTGGCTGACTCCGCGGACGGGCCGGCGAGTCGTCGCGGCCTGCTCGGTCGGGCTCGTGGCCTGGCTTGCGGTCTCGGCCGTGGGGATCAGGCGTGTAACCGAGGAGATGCTGACCGTCCATGTGCCGTTGCATCACCAGTGGACGCGCCAGCACCTCACAAACGTCCGTCAGTTCCTGATAACGGACAACGTCCGGGAGTTTGTCGAGCTGAAGGGCCCCCAGGAAGTCCCGTACCACACCCCGTCCATGCTCGCCACATGGCTCGAACACCCCTACATCCGGCAGATCCTGCCGGCGGCCGTTCGGCAACCGCTCGACATCCGGCCGCCATCCGCGTCGGCCGAGACCGGCTCCCTGAGCCTGCCTCCACAACCACCACCGGTTTTCGATTCCTATGTGGCCGGTGGCGCCAGCGGAAAGGCTCGTTTCGAGAGCCAGTCGGTCACGTGCCGGGCACAAAGCCATCTGCGATTCGAGGTCGCCAGCTCGGCGAGTTGGTCGGGCCTGCGACTATCGCTCAAGGGCGTCGAGTCCGGGGAGGAAACCACGGTCGGCCCGCCATGGCTGGCTCCAGTAGGATGGGCCGCAATCGCTGTCCGATGTCCGGTGGGACCATTCACAGTGGTGGCGGTGGATTCGTCGCCGACATCATGGTTCGCGTTCAGACAGCCCGCCGAGATCGCGCTCGGGTCGGCTGTTGCGGGATCGCTCATTCAGCGCTCCAAGCTAATCGGGTGGGCGGCGGCTGTGCTCGTGCTCCTGTCGCTGGGATCGACTGCGCGAGGATGGTGGACGAGGCCCGCGCCACCCCGGATCGTGAGCGACTTCGTGGGCGTTGAAGTCCAATCCCGCTAGCCACAATGGGTTCAGGCTCTCCCCTTGCTGACGGTGTCGACGTCCCGTGCGCGATCTGCGGCGGCACAGCGACCGACCAGCTCTACGTCAAGTCCGGTTACGCGATAGGTCGATGCCGGCGGTGCGGTCTGGTTTACGCGAACCCACGCGCCCCCGAGTCGACCATCCTGGGCCGCTACAGTTCGGATTACTTCTGGAAGGAGTACCTGCCTTCGCTCGGCGTCGTCGACGGAACGTTCGACCTGACGCGATTCGATGCGCGCCACGCGTCGGTCCTGCAGATGCTCGCGACCGCTGCGCCGGGACGACGCCTGATCGAGGTCGGGTGCGGCGCCGGGTTCTTCCTGAAGGCGGCCGAACGGGCAGGTTGGCGCGTCGAGGGCATCGAGTTGTCAGCAGAGGCATCGCGCTTTGCCGTCGAACGGCTCGGGCTCTCGATCCGGCGGGAGCGCGCCGAGGATGCGCCGATTGAGCCGGCGTCATTCGATGCGGCGGCGATGTTCGACGTGATCGAGCACCTGTTCGATCCACGCGCCGTCCTCGCGGCGATTGCCAGGGCGCTCGCCCCTGGCGGCGCGCTCGTCATCAGCACGCCCAACGTCGATTCAGCGAGCAGGTACCTCCTGGGCACCGACTGGGCCGTCCTGAGCCCGCTCGAGCACGTCTACTACTTCAGTGAGGACAGCCTTCGCCGCCTGCTCGAGGCAACCGGGTTCTCCGACGTGCGTTTCGTCCGGGAACACGTCATGTGGGGGCCGCAGGAGACAATCAACTTCCGCTACACCCATGCTCCAGGCGGGCTGCGCGCCAGACTGACCGAGTGGATCGTACGTGGGGGGGGGACTCGACTGGCCCGGCGCCTACAACGTGCAGGACGGCAGGATGCGCTCCTCTGCTTCGCGCGACGGCGTTAGCGCGAGGGATCGTTGCGCACAGCAGAATCGTGTTCGAGCCTCTGGATTTCCTTTTTCGCCGCCAGGAGGTCCCGTGAGAGCTCACGAACGCGGGTGTCGAGAGACTTATGGACCTGCTGCTGTCGCCGCAGGGCGATCGTCGTCTGCCGAAGAGCGGCAATCAGGTGCATCTGGAGCTGATGCTGCTGGAAGGCGTAAGGCCTCAGGAGCCGGAACAAGACACCTTGGGCGGCGCGCCTAAATCCGGCCAGTGCTCCCTCGGCACTCTGCTGCACCGTCGCCATCTTTTCCAGGTGTGGCAGCATGAACTCGAGCGGGCCAATGCCAGAGCCATCCGCTCCGAGCGGTGTGTCAGGGGCGACCTCGACCCTGCTAGTGGCCGTCGATATGGGTGGTTGGGGGGCTCGAAGCCCCGCGCCTGCGGCACGCTGCGGTTCCAATGGAATCTTCTCCGTGGGCCCAGTTGTTACGATATCATGCACCTCGCCCTCCCTACGCCGCGCGGAGGTGCCGGTTGCAGCTAGCCGCGCTGTTCCTCGTTCGGCGGGTTGCCGCTGAGGGCGGCCTCATTCGCGGTGGGCTGCGAGAGACCGGCGGAAGCCGGACGTTGCTCGAGCTCGATCCGTGCCACCAGCCGCTCCAGCCGATTCGTCTCTCGCCTCGCGGACAGAAGCTTGCGCGTCAGCTCGCGAACCCTGGCGTCGACGATCTCACGCGCCTGCTGCTCGGTCCTGATGGCGCCAACCGTCAGCCGAAGCGCCGCAATCAGCTGCGCGTGAAACTGATGCTGCTGGAACCACAGTGGCCGAAGCACGCGAAAAAGCGCGCGCTGCGCGAACAACCGAAGGCCCCTCAGCGAGCGACCCTCGGCGCTGAGCCGTAGCGTCGACGTTTCGGCCAGCGGCGCCAGCACCGACTCGAGCTCGTCGACGCTGACCGGCGGGGGCAGACCTGGAAGCGCGCCGGTCGTCGCGGTCTCGGACGCGCGGGGCAGGCCCACGATACGGCTCCGGCGCTCGCGCCGGATGGCCTCGCACGCGCGCGAAAATCGCGCGTGCGGACGCCTGCCGGTTGTGACGCTCGAGCACATCCTGTCTGCCCCTGGCGCGCGCGATCCCCGGCCAGTTCCGGTCGCTCGAACACTTCACGAAGGTACGCGGCTGCCTGATCGAGATTGGGATCGGCCCACGACGCGCTCGTCGGATACGGATCGCACCCGCGGAGGCACCGGCGTCCTGACATAGTCGACCATATAGCTGTTCTCCGGCGTCATGAAGTGCAGATTGCCCGAGTAGCCCGTGGCCACGACCGGCTTGCCGAGCGCCATGGCTTCGGCCATGGTGAGGCCGAGTCCCTCCGACCGGTGCAGCGAGACATAGCAGTCGCACGCCCCGACGAGCGCGTTCTTTTCTTCTTCGGTGTAGTAGCTGTCGACAATCCTGACGTCGCGCCGATCGCCAACGGCGGCGCGAAGCCGCTCCAGCGCGGCGAGCCGCAGGTTGCCGTTGATGCTCTTGAGGACGAGCACCGGTCCTTCATCAGGCGTGAAGGCCCTTGTGAAGGCGTCGATGAGGCCGTGGGGATTCTTGCGTTCGACGATACTCAGAAAGTCGAACACGAGGAGAAAGATGAAGCGCTCCGGCAGGCCGAGCCTGGCGCGCGTCAGGCTCGGCGAGTACTGTGGCACCGGCACGGGCAACGGTATCGTGAACACCGGCCTGGCATTCGCCGCTCGCACCGCTCCGGCGATGAAGTCTGTCGCGGTCCACACCTCGTCGACGACGTCGAACGCGGGGCGCATCTCGTCAGGAAACTGCTCGACTTCCCAGAACCAGTAGCCGGCGGTGTGCCGGCCGGCAAAAAACGCCTGGCCGACATCGCGCGCAAACCGCGGCGTGCTGTCGGCGTTCACGCACAGCACATTGATGTCGTACGAGACGCCGGCGGGTGCCCGCTCGACGAAGGGATGCGCCTGCCGACTGAGCGTCGCGTCGCAGATGGTCGTCGAGTACGGGATGCCCGCGGCTTCGATCGCGTGGGTCAGCTGGCGGGCGGCCTCGCCGATGCCCAGCTCGGCGCGGAAATAACCGGCGACATTGAGGCCCTCGCGCAGCTCCCGGGTTGTCCCGCGTGCTCGGCGGACGATTCGACTCGCGCGCGGTCGGGAAGGAGCTCGACTGGCATAGGCTCGAGGTGCCATCCGTCGCTCCAGATCCACTCGGAGAACCGCGGGCCGCGTCGGCGCCGAAGATGTCGGGAAAGTGGATGTGCAAATCGACGCGGTCGCGGTAGAGGGAGTAGAGGTAACGAGACACGCCTCTCGGGCCGCCTTCGGCCGGCGCGTTCAACCAATCGAGAAAGGCATGCGGGCTGCCGTCGTCAAAAGGTCCCGGCGGCTCGGGGCATCGGCCGCGTTCGGCGCAGCGAAGCGCGCTCCAATAGACGCGCCGCATCCGCGAGGTCACCGGCATGCCACACGGCAACATGCCCCAGCCGTACGGCGGCCTGCTGTCGGAGTGGATGCCCGCCGCCTCGAGGCGCATCAGGTAGTCCTTGCAGAGCTGCGGCGAGCGCCGGCCGTTCGCTCAGGAGCACGCGCGGCCGCTCGCCCTGGTGCTTGCTGAGCAGCCACGGCGTGCGCGAGTCGAAGCCGCTGAAGTGAAAGAACCGCAGCGGCACGCCGTCGACGAGATAGCCGACCGCCGTCGCTCTGGACCTCGCGGGCATGGAGATTCCAGTACGCGACGTTGTAGCCGGGATCCTTGAGGATGTGGTGGTCGAAGAACGACGGCGCGAAATCCACCCACCGCTGATCGGTGAACATCATGCGCGGAACGTCGACCAGGGCCTCGCGTCGCGTCCGTCTGCCACCACCAGTCCAGGAATGGCCGCGACGACTGGCCGACCGCGACGAACCCGAGATTGTACACGCCGACGGCCAGCACGAAGAAACCGTCGATGTCGCGCTCGTCGTTCGGATACGGCCGCATCGTGTGCGGCGTGAGCACGATGCCGTGTGCGGCGGCGAGATCGGCAACGGGCTCGAGCGAGTCGAAAATCCGGATGTCGGGGTCGAGGTAGATGACCTCGCGCCCACCGTCGTCGAGCAGGCGCCGGAGCAGCAGCGGCTTGACCGCGGTCGCCAGCTCCGTGACGTTGTAGATGCCGGCCAGGCGGCCGATCTCGGCCGGGTCGAGACCGATGTCGCTCAGCCTGAGCCAGATGACCCGGTTGTCGACGGGCGGGCTCGGCGCAAACCCTCGCCGCTCGTCATCGACAAGCAGGACCGTGAACCGGCCGTCAGGATGGTGCGCCAGAAACGAATCGGCGAGCACCTTCGCGAACGGAAAGTAGTTACACGCTATGATTGTGCACGCGTTCAGCATGGATGGCGGCCGGGCGACAGCCTCATAGTGTTGCCTACCCGTTCGCTGGGACGCAAGGCACTCATCGGGAACCCGTCGTTGATCGACCTGCCTCTGCCGCCACTGGAGTTCCGTCACCTGGTCGGCCCAACCGCCCCGCGACTTCGACACCCCGTCGCCCGGACGAATCTTCGAGCAGCTCCCGGCGCACGTCTACGACTTCGTGTTCGACTACGGCTGCGGCTGCGGGCGGCTGGCCCGGCAGTTGCTGCGAGCCGGGACACGCGGCCGCGCCGCTACCTGGGCATCGACCCGCACAGCGGCATGGTCGAGTGGTGCCGGGTCAACATCAGCCGCGCGCCCCGGAGTTCGAGTTCCGCCACCACGACGTCTTCCAGGAGTTCATGAATCCTGACGGCACCTTCGAGCAGCTGCCGCTGCCGGCGGACGGACGGTACGGTCAGCCTCTTCCTGGCCTGGTCGGTCTTCACGCACCTGCTGCAGCCGGACGCGGAGTTCTACCTGCGCGAGCTCTCGCGCGTGCTCAGGCCCGACGGCGTGGCGGTGACGACCTGGTTCCTGTTCGACAAGGCCGACTTCCCGATGATGCAGGACTTCCAGAACGCGCTCTACATCAGCGACTTCGACCCGACCAACGCCGTCATCTTCGACCGGACGTGGCTCGCCGGCGCGCTCGAGGCGGCGGGGCTCGAGGTCGATTGCATGACGGCGCCTGCCCTCCGCGGATACCAGTGGACGATTCACCTCCGGAGGAAGCCCTGATGCCAGACCCGGTGGGACCTCATCGGACGACGCGCGCGCGCGGACGCGAAAACTGGCTGGCCGCCGCCGTGCTGCTCGTTCTGATGGCCTTCGTGCACTACGACGTCATCTTCCTCGGCCGGTCGCTCCTTCACACGAATCTCCACAATCCGATCGACTTCCGGCCACTGCCACAGAATTACGGGGACCGGATGGTGCCGCTCGACAGGTGGATGGCCCACAATCTGTGGCCCTATGCCAACATCCGAGATCCCGGGGCGACCTGGTGGCAGTGGGAGCCAAGCCGCGTCTTCCTCCGCGATGCCATCGCCCAGCGCGAATGGCCCTTCTGGGATCCCTACGTCGCCGCGGGAACCCCAGCGATGGCGAACATGATTCCCGCGTTCTTCTTCCCGCCGTACGCGTTGGTGGTCTGGCTGGGGGCGTCCGTTGCATTGCTGAACGCCTACTATCTGTTTCTGCTCTGGGCGGCATCCTTCGTGACGTTCCTGCTTCTGAGACGTCACCAACTGGGCGTCACGGCGAGCCTCAGCGGCGCCGTGTTCGTCCTGATGAGCGGCGCGCTCAATCAGAATCTCGGTTCGTTCATGGGACAGACGGCGTCGTGCCTTCCCCTCGCGTTCTACGCCACGCGGGTGTTCCTCGACCGCCCGACGTACCGTCGGGCAGCGGGTCTGGCGTTGGCCTACGCGACAACGGCGCTCGCCAGCTTTCCACCGTTGCTGCTGGCGATTTTCGGGCTCACGGCGCTCTACGTCCTTGTCGCGATCACGGTCGACGGCAACCCGCATGACCGGGCGCTCACCGCGCGACGCTGGGCGGCCGCCGCGCTCCTGTCGGTCGGACTCGTGGGCTTCTACTATGGGCCCGCGTTTCAACTCAGCCGCGCAGTTCCCCAGGTGGCCGCGATGTATCGGGGCGTGGGGCTCGAGGCCATGCCGCTGGTGAACGCTTTCCAGTTGCTCTCCCCCACCATCTTCGGAGGCGTGCAGGTCTACCTGAACGGGCCGTTTACGCCGGTCGCTGGCCCTCACATTCCCTACGTCGGCATGGTGGCCATTTTCTCGATCCTCCTTGCCCGGTCGTCGACGACGCGGCACGGTCGGGCCCTTTTCATCACGAGTCTCATTGGGGCAGCCGTCATCCTCCTCAAGCTCTTCGGCATCCCGCCGGTTCAGTGGATTGGATCGCTTCCCTTCTTCGATCAGATCCATTTTGCCCACTACTTCGGCGTCCCCCTCGGCTTCATCCTCGCATTCCTGGGGGCGTTCGGCGTGGAGACCGTGCTGCGAGGGACCACCCGAGCGTGGCGACTAGCCGCAGCTTTCGCGTTCAGCGTGCTCGCGGTGGAAAGCCTGTGGTGGCTGGCGGGGCCGGCGCTCCACCGGCTGGCGGCGAACGACTGGCTGCGAGATTGGCAGGTGCTTGGAACGATCGCGGCCTTGTCCGCCGCGGCCGTCTCGATGACAGGCATCGCACGCCACCCAAGAACGCTGGCGCACGCCGCCGCCTGTTGTCTGCTGGGTCTCGCCGCGACCGAGGGCATCTACAACAACACCTATCCCAGTCCAGCGGCCTGGGACATTTTCCGCCACCCTGCACCGTATATTCACGTGCTCCAGAAGGAAGCCGGCTCGTCGCGAGTTTTCGCTGTCGGAGCGCCGTACGCAAACACGAATGAAGCCTTCCGCATCTTCATGCTCGATTCCCTCATGGCGTTCAATCCGCCCCGAGTGTCCCAGCTGTACAGGCGGTATGCGAACCCGCCGCCGGGCGTCTTCATGCGCGAGGCGGCCTCGCTGCCGCCCGAACCGGTGCTGGACAGGATGAATGTGTCGTTCATCGGCGTTCGCAATGCCTTCGCGTGGGCTCTGACCGCCGCGCGCGACCGGAAGTATCGCCTTCGATTCGATGACGGCTACGTCTCGCTGTTCGATCGCGCGACGCGCCCGCGATTCTGGTTCTCGAGTGAGTTTCTGGTTCTGCCGAAGGAGGCCGGGCTCGAGGCCGTCGGAGTCGCAGGGACACATGCAGTCATCCTCGAGGCTCACCCGGGCTTCGACTCGATCTCCACTCCTCTCGACGACCCACCTGTGACGGTTGAGGCGTACCATCGCAACTCCGCGCGGCTCGTCGTCGACGCGCCGCGCCCGGGACTGCTGTATGCGTCCGAGAGTTTCTTCGACGGGTGGACCGCTTCGGTCAACGGATCGCCCGCGCCCATCCTGCCGGCCAACTACGCGTTCCGTGCGGTCGTGGTGCCACAGGGGCGGGCGCGCGTCGAGTTCCGCTACTGGCCCCCGGGACTGTCGTCCGGGTTGTGGTCAACCGGGGTGAGCGCGCTTATCGTGCTTGGCCTGGCAGTCGCCCCGCAATCGCTCAGCACGCGGCCCGACGAACACCTCGTGGCCTGAGTGCCGCCGAGCACGCTCGCGAATCGACAGATCGTCCCGCGTGCCGACGTTGATGTTCACCGCCGCCTGGTCGCGGAGATCGAGCTGGTCGCGCGTGGCGCCAAGAAGCCTGGAGAACCCGGCATCGGCCAGGCGTCGCATCAGGGCCGATCCAACAGGCCCCGGTGGCCGGCGACATAGATTCGCGCGTTGCGGGGCAGCGAGTCTGGAGACACGCGATGATCCAACGCAGGATAGGATGCTGTTGCGCCGAGCAGATTCTGACGGGTACAATGCGCGACGTCTGGCCATTTGCGACGCGTTGACCCTGTAACCACGGCTCGTGTCCATCCACAACCGTTCGACGTTGCACATCACTGACAATACGGAGCAAATGGGACCGCTGGACGCGGCCGCCCTCGCACAGCTCGTCAGCCACCCAGCGGTTCTTCTCGAACCGGATCGACTGGTCTGGCCCCCCTCCTGGATTGAACACATTCCTTTCGCATTCTGGCTGATGGACGTGCTACGTCCCCGGGTCTTCGTCGAGCTCGGCACGCACTCGGGCAACAGCTACGCGGCATTCGCACAGGCCGTGCAGCAGCTGGGTTTGACTTCGGCGGGCTACGCGGTCGATACCTGGAAAGGGGATCCACACGCCGGCTTCTACGATGAGTCCGTGTTTACGGAGTGGCGTGACTACCATGACCGCCGGTACTCGTCGTTCTCGAGGCTGGTTCGTTCGACATTTGACGAAGCGGTCGGCTATTTCGCCAATGGCAGTGTCGACCTCCTCAACATCGATGGCTACCACACGACGGAGGCCGTGAATCACGACTTCCACACCTGGCTGCCCAAAATGAGCGCGCGTGGCGTGGTACTCCTGCACGACATCAACGTCCGCGAGAGAGGGTTCGGCGCGTGGGAGGTCTGGGAAAGGCTTCGGGCGACGCATCCCAGTTTCTCGTTCCTGCATGGACACGGGCTTGGAGTGCTCGCGGTCGGCGCCGAGGTTCCGGCGCAGCTGGCCTGGCTCGCAGGTCTGGACGCGACGCAACCATCCTCGATCGCACGAGTGCGCGAGGTCTTCGCTCGAGCTGGCGGAACGATCCTGGCGCACTACCGGGCGGCAGCGGCGGAGGCGGCACTCGCCGAGGCGCACGTCTCGCTGTCGCTCCGCGACGCCAGCGTGGCAGAGCTGCACGCGAAACGCTCGGGGCTCGAAACGACGCTCGCGGACGCCCATCTTCACGCCTCTGAGCTGACAGGGCGAGTAGCAGAGCTCACGGAGCAGCTGCGTGCGCGAGACGCACAGATCGCTGACCTGGGCGTCTCGGTGGACAGCGCAGCGGCGGAGACACGCGCGCAACTGCGCGCGCGTGACGCACAGATCGCTGTCCTGGGCGTCTTGCTGGGCCGCGCGACTGACGAAGAGAAACGTCGCGCCGAAGAGCTCGCCGCGCGGGCCAAGGCCAACGTCGACGCGCTTACTCGGCTCTCGGAGCTCTCGAACGAACTGCTGCACCACGCACGCGCGCGAGCGTTTCAGGAGTCACTGTCCCTCGCGTCGGCGCAATCCCTCGCCGCGGCGACGGCGCAGATGCGGGCGCTCACGGCACGCGTCCGCTCCTTGTCGTCTGTACCGTCCGGCGCGCCCAGGGCCGCGTCGACGCGGATCACGCGAGCGGTGGCCACTCTGCGGTCTCTCGGTGCGTCGCCACGCGCTGTCTTGCGACAGCCCAGTAGCATCCGAACGCTGCTTCGCCTCGCGCTCAACCCGAGAGCGATCCGCGACGCGCATCTCATCGCGCACAGTGGGATCTTCGATGCGGCCCGCTACCGAGAGCGATCGCCCGACGTCGCGGCGAAGGGACTCAGTCCCCTGGCTCATTTCGTCCTGTCGGGCGGTGTCGAAGGCCGCTCGCCGCATCCGCTCTTCGACTCGGCGTGGTATCTGGCCCGTTATCAGGACGTCGCGGTCAGCGGCATCAACCCGCTCGCGCACTACCTCCGAACGGCGGCACACGAGGCGCGCGAGCCGCACGCATTGTTTTCGACGCCTCACTATCGAGCGCAGGTTCCAGCGGCCACCGCGCTTGGCGGCACTCCTCTGCAGCACTATGTCCGGCACGGAGCGCTCGAGGGACGCTCGCCACACCCGCTGTTCGATCCCGAGTACTACGTGGTCACCTATGGGGATGTGCTCGACGCCCTCGACCCATTCGTGCACTTCCTCGAGACTGGCGCCGCAGCGAACTTCGACCCACATCCGCTCTTCGACACCGAGTACTATCGTGCCCAGGTTCCAGAGCTGAAGGAATCAGCCCTCAACCCGTTACTTCACTACCTCCAATCCGCTCCATCCCGAACGCGCCGGCCGCATCCGCTCTTCGACCCGGCGTTCTATCTCAGGGCGTACGTCGATGTCGCTGCTGCGGGGGTCGAACCGCTCACCCACTTCGTCGTGACTGGTGGCGCCGAAGGGCGACGGCCGATACCCGAGTTCGATAGCGCCTGGTATTTGAGCACCTACAGCGACGTGGGACGAAGCGGGGCGAACCCGCTCGTGCACTTCGTCCGGCACGGCTGGCACGAGCGCCGCAATCCTTCCCCGAACTTCGATACGGCCGCGTATTTGGGCCGCTATGCGGACGTCGCGCGCAGCACGACGAATCCGCTCGTTCACTACCTGGAACATGGCCGGGCCGAAGGGCGAATCGTCGCGCCAGAGGCGCCGGAACTGCGCGCTGTGCGGGGCCACGACGCCCAATTGCGGCTGCACGCCTCGAATCTCGACGGCGCTCGGCGGACCGAGCGCGCGATTGTCTGCTTGACGCACGTGATGCCTGTACCCCCACGTGCCGGCAATGAATACCGCATTCACCGTATGCTCCGCTGGATGCGGGACGCCGGCTACGTGGTGATTCCCATCGTCGCGCCGACCGACGGGACTCGCCCGACGCGCGCCGAGCTCCGCGCGCTGGCCGACGAGTATGGGAATGCCGTCGTCTGCCCGCCGGACGGCCGAGTCGAGTACGTGCTCCGTGACGTTCCCGACGTGCTGCAATCGTTGAACGGTGAGACGCCTCGAGACTGGGCGGCTGTCTTGGGCGAGCATCTTCGCACGAGCAAGCGGGAGCGCGAGCTTCTCCAGATCGAGCGCACCTACTGCACGGACGCGCTGCTCGCCACCGTCCTGCGGCTGCAGTCCGTGCTGGGGCCATTCGTCCTGCTGGCTGAGTACATCTGGATGAGTCGGGCCCTGCCCCTGATCGGCTCGCAGGCATTGAAGATCATCGACACACACGATGTATTCTCGACGCGGGAGGAAAAGGTCGGTCAATTTGGCATTCAGGAGCTCACGATCTCGCGCGACGCTGAGCGACGATGCCTCGAGCGTGCCGACCTGGTGGTGGCCATCCAGGACAACGAACGAGCGGAATTGGAAGCGCTCGCGCCAGGGCTCCAGGTCGTGACGGCCGGCGTCGACTTCGATCTCGTGGCCGATCCGGGCACACCACTGGGGCCGCGGATTCTCTACGTGGCCTCGGGCAACGCGATCAACAGGCGTGCGCTGACGGACTTCCTGAAGTTCGCGTGGCCGAGAGTGCGGGCACGCGTGCCGGACGCCGAGCTCATGGTTGTGGGGCCGGTCGGGGAAACGCTCGCCCTTGTCCCCGCAGGCGTGACCGTGGCCGGACGAGTCGGTGACTTGAGCCGCGTGTACCGCGAGTGCCGGGTCGTGGTCAACCCGGCGGTCGCAGGAACGGGTCTCAAGATCAAGACCATCGAAGCGCTGGCACATCTGCGCCCGATCGTCACGTGGCCGAACGGCGTGGACGGCCTCAGTCCTGCGCTTGCTGCTCTGTGCCGAACGGCCGACGACTGGTATTCCTTCTCCGATCTCGTCGTGGAGTTGCTGACAGACGATCGGCCATCGTGGTTCTCGGCGAGCGATCGCGATCTCCTCCGCAACGAAGGCGCCCCGAATCACGTCTACGCCGATGTCGGCCGGGCTATTCACGCGTTCTTCGCCGCGCATGCGGGTGCGTCCGGCGACGCCCGGCGCGATTCGCATTCGTCGCCACTTGACGTCGACTGACAAGTAGAGAAGACGAACGGGCTGGCGGTCGCGACCGGGACCGACCAACACACGATCTGGTTTCAGGAAACATCATCTGTGCCGAACCGTCACCTCACCAACCTTGATGAGCAGACTCGAGAGATTGCGCGGCTCCGTGCTGAGTTGCGCGCCGTCGGACGGGCGCTTTCAACCGTGCGGGGCCGTGCAACCGAAACAGCGATCAAAGACGTGAGCCTCCTGACCCACGTACCGATTGCGACAGGCTCGCCTGACGATCCGCGCGCAACCACACCCGGGCAGAACGCGAGGGCGGCCATTGGAGCCCCAGTGGTCGCGTTGATTGACGCCTCGCCAGTTGCGGCGGACGCGCGGCACGCGTTTCTCGAGGATCTTGCCGGGTTGCTGGGCGATTCCGTAGCACGTGCCGTAGTCTACGGGTGCCCGCCGCCCACCTCCTTGCACGGCCTCTGTTCCTTTGACAGCTCGTGGCAGGTCGCCTGCGCGCGGGCATTCGGGACCGCGACCACGCTGGGCGCACATCTGCTCGTCGCACGGGGCATCGCGTCTCGCGATGACGTCGCGGCTTTGGTGTCCACGCTCGAGTCCGACCCGATGTTCGGGATCGTGCACCCGCGCTACAGCGACGAGGACGGCCGTCTGTACCCAGTACCGGTTGAACCGCATCTCGAACCGGCGACGGTCAGCAAGCGCGTGCTCGAACATCTACCCGATGTGTACTTCGTGCCGGAGCTGGCCGGCCCTTGCCTCCTGATCCGGCGTGAACTCGTGGTCAACCTGGCGCCGGCGAGCGGTACGTGGCGCGAGCTGTCTGGATTACTCACCGAGTACGCTGTGCGCGGCCGCCGTCTCGGCTATCGATCGATCGTGTCCAACCGCGTCGTGGTACCGCTGGCCGGGCGCGGAGTCGCCGCCCTCGAGCCCAACCCATCCGACCTTGGCCGGATTCGAGCTGAGCTTCCCGATGCGGTCAGTGGAAGCCTCTTTCTCAGAACGCGCGAGACCGCGAAGGCGGAGCAGCGCATCGCCTGCCTGATCGAGTCCCCGCGGTCGCTGCTGATCGACGCCCGCAACCTGAATCCGATGGTCAACGGCACATCGAAAGCGATCCTCGGCCTGATTGATGGCTTGCGGCGCGTGCGCGGAGGATGTCCAGCGACCATCTGGGCTCACCAGGCCGCGGCCGATTATCACCGGATCAGCGCGCGATTTCCTGCCTGGGACGTCGAGACCGGGCCACGCCCGACACGATGCTTCGCTGCTGCGCTGCGCCTGTCGCAGCCCTGGCATATCACTGAGGTGTTCGATCTGCACGATGCGGCCGCGGTCTGCGCTTTTCTGATGTTGGACTCCATTGCCTGGGACGTCCTGTACACTGCGCCGCCAGCACTCGACACCGTATGGCGGCTGGCCGCGAACACCGCCGACGGTCTCGTGTTCATTTCGGAGTTCTCCCGACAGCGGTTCGTGCGACGATTCCCGCCGGCGAGAGGCGTGGAGACCGCCGTAGTACACCTCTCTCTCGACCCGCGCGACTATGTCGACGGCACGGCGACCCACGAGGCGTCGTCAGACCCCTTCTGGTTCGTTGTCGGCAACAGCTACGACCACAAGCACGTGTCCGCGACTCTGGACCTGCTGTGCGGGGCATTTCCCACGAGAACGTTCGTCGCCCTTGGGGATCGAGCCGCCCGGCGGTCGTCCCGCGTTCGGCACCTGCAGAGCGGGTCGACGGACGAAGGCGTCATGCAGGCGCACTACGCTGGTGCCGACATCGTCATCTTCCCCTCGTTCTACGAGGGATTCGGCCTGCCGATGGTGAACGCGCTGGCATATGGACGAACCGTCCTTGCGAGAGATTCCGATCTGGTACGTGAGCTCGCAGAGCGTTATCGTGGACCTGGGCGGCTCCTCGTCTTCGATAGCGACACGGACCTCGTGGACCTGCTGGGGCGGTTGGTCCACGCACAGGAGGTCCCGCAACTGCCGCTCGGGGCCGGCGCTGACCAACCGGTTCACGGCTGGGTGGAGGCCGCCGCGCAGATCGAAGGGTTCCTGCAGCAACTGGTGAGCGTGGCGCCCACGAACCAGCTCCGGCAACTGCGCTCGCTCGCGGCGGCCGTGGCCTCGGTCAGCTCCTGAGAGCGTCACAGAATCAGCGGGTCAGACTCGAGGAAACGCGAGCCATCGCCTTGAACACGCGGACGTTGTAGTAGCTGTCCTGATCGAAGTCGCCGAACTGTGAGCGATGGCGATAGAGATCCTGGACGATGCTTTTGATGGAGTACTGAGGTTCGTACCCGAGTTCCACTCGCGCGCGGTCGATGTTGACCTTGTAGTTGCGAAAGTCGGTGATGTTCCGGATGTCCAGGCCGACACGGCGGCCCGCCAGCTCTTCAATCTCTTCCTTCACGTAGTCAGCGACCTGGCCGACAGTGAAATTGCCGCTCGCGACGTTGAACACGCCGCTGAGGCCGTAGTTCGCCTGGACCGCGCGTGTGAAAGCGCTGACGGTGTCGCGTATGTCGAACACGGGGCGCCAGATGGACGGGTTGTTCACGGTGATCACTCCGCCGGTCAAGGCTGACTTGAACATCGTGTTGACGATCAGATCGAACCGCATTCGCGGACTCCAGCCGCTGACCGTGCCCTGCCGGAGCGAAATGACCGAGAACCGTTCATCCGCGAGCTGGAGCGCAGCCCGCTCGCCTTGCAGCTTGGAGATGCCGTAGGGATAGTCACAGGTGACCGGAGCGTCTTCGCCGTAGAGCTTGTCGAGCGTGTAACCGTAGACCGAACACGACGAGGCGTAGATGAGCCGGCGAACGCCCGCCTTCTTCGCGGTGAAGGCAAGAAATGCGGGCAAGGCTCCGTTTTGAATGAAGTTCTCGGCCGGGTCGAACTCGGCCATCGGATCGTTGGACAGGCCGGCGAGGAAGATAATCTGCTCATACGGCTCGAAGTCCGAGGGCCCGCACTCGAAGAGACTTTTCTTGAGCACTTTGATCTCGGTCGGCAGGTGGTTACCGAACCACAGCAGATCGATGACGTCCACCTCGTACCCGTGCTCGACGAGTGAAGGAACCAACCGGGAGCCGATGTATCCGGCGCCGCCAGCAACGAGAATGCGCATGTGACTGTGCCTCGAATGGGACGCTCGTCTACTCGCCGACCTCGCGCCGGAACCGTGCGGTGTCGAGCGATGTGTCCACGGGAACGGCAAAACCCGCATCCTTGATTCGACAGGCCGCCGACGTCCCGTGTGCCATCCAGGGACTTGGCGTAATCGAATACCGACTGTCGCGGGCCACCCACGTGGATCACTCCCGTCAGGCCGCTGCGAACCGCGCGCAGGATGTCGCGCGCCGTTGCGGTGACGCTCTGCCGGGACGTCCATTGGTCGGTGAACGCCTTGGGGTACGGGAACTCGTCAGGACCGAAGCTGGTCCGGATGATGAGCGCGTTTTCATAGAGCCGTACCGCACACTCTCCACCGAGCTTCGACCAGGCGTATCTGTTGACGGGATACAGCTCGTCGTCTTCATGATACTGCCCGCGATCCCCCCGGAATACATAGTCGGTCGAGATATAGACCAGCCTGGCGTTCAGACTCATCGCGAGGCGCACGATATTTGCCGTGCCTATGATGTTCGCTTCGAGAGCCCTCGCCGGCTCTCGGTCGATCTTTGGTGGCGATGTGAAGGCTGCTGCATGGACGATGACGTCAATATCCCGTTGGCGCGACCAGTCGCCGATCTGGGCAGAATTCGTCACATCGAACTCTGATGACGATGGATACATGCCCTCGGGCACGAGACGGCGGAACGCACGGCCGAGCAGGCCACTCCCGCCCGTGAAGAGGAGTCGTGTCTGGTCAAGAGAAGTCATGGCAATACTGTCGTTCAGCGGGTCATCCCCGGCATCACGTGTAACTGATCCTGGTCCCGTCCCGCAAGCTGCTCCCACCAGGGAGTGTCCCACTCCCAGGAGTCCGACCGACCCAGCACGCTCGACAGCCAGGTCACGTCCACCGTGTGACACCCCGCGGCACGCAGGCGAATACCGAACAAGTGCTCGTTCAAAATCGCCATCGCCTTCTGCTCGAACTCCGACAGACCGGTCGGATCGAGGCGCAGCCTGGAGTGCCACTTGACCCCCTGGCCGATATCCTGGCCGGTCAGCCAGCCGATGAGCAGTTGCCGGTAGTTCTCAGAAAGAGGCGCATCGGACAGAAATGGTCGTTCCGGGATTCCGCTGAACCAGGTCGTGCGGTCTCGCGTCGACTGCAGCGCGCCGAGAATCCGCAGTTCCGCTGGCGGCAGGAAGACACAGCACGTTCTCAGCCAGTGCTGGCTGGTCGTGCCGAGGACCTCGATTGGCTCATTGTAGCAATCCACGTGACCGAGGCACACGGGCTGCCCGACGATTGCCTGCAGCACGGGCTGGCGAAAGCGCTCCAGGTATGCCGCATACATCTCGCTGAATGCGGCGGTCGCCAGGTTGACGAGATCGTAGTCCCACACCGCCGGCCCCACTATCTCCAACGCACTCTCGAAGGCCGAAAACTCACGGCCGCTGTTGTCGCCGCCACAGACGGTGCGCCCCTGGCTCGTCTCATGAACCCCGAGCGGAAGAGCCGAATCCACGACGACTACGTCGCGTTCGACATCGGGCAGCTGCACGGCAAAGATCTGCCCGAGTCTCGCCTCTGCGTCGGCGAAACGCGTAGTCCCGTAACGGGCGAAGATGGTCAGGATTCGCACGGTATCGTCGTCAGGCACACGCTCACGCGCTCAGAGAGCGGGCAATCCCGTCGAGGTGTTCGAGCGCCTCTCGGGTGAGGACGGGGAGACCCTGCGCAGCGTCCCAGAACACCCCAGTATTGCCGGCGATGAAGTGGCCAGTCGGGACACGTCCGGAAGCTGCAAAGGCATCGACTATGGGCTGGACCACGTCCGTGGGCCCGGGTACGGGCGCCGGCTGGCCGTCGCGAAAACTCGTCGCGGCGCACTCATGCGAGAACAACGCGCCGCGCGGCGATAGCCAGGGAAACACCTGCAGTGCGTCGCGGGCCGAGGATTCCAAGTCGACGTCCATCCAGATGCACGCCACACGCTCGGGCTGCCACCGCGGTACGGACTCTTCGAAGAAACCTCGGTGAAACGACACCACGTCGGGGCGGCCGAACTGGGTCACGTTGGCCACGACCTCATCAAACGAGCCGGCAAAGTCGCCAGTCTGATAGAAGCCGTCACTCGATGGTGGCAGGCCTGCGAAAGAATCGAACACATGAAGCCGACGGCCGAGGAGCGCACAGGCGAAGCTGAGCACCGAGGTGCTGAACCCCTTGAAACATCCGAACTCCAGCACAGCGCCCTCCACACCGTGACTGGCCAGCACCCAGAGATGGTGCGCGATGGCGAGCATCTCGAAGCCCGAGGACTGCACGGTGGGGAAATCCTTGTCGGATGGCCGCCTGGCGTCGTTAGTACGAGGAAAATGTCTTTCAACCAGCCGGGCATGTTGATCACAGGCGGCTAGATATCCCAGGTAGGGGAAAAGCCCCTGGACACGCCTGGAGGCGGAGCGGGCGAGGTAGCCGACATTCTGCACCGCGGAAAGCGTCAGCGCCGCGTTCCATTCGGATGTGCGAAATGCCGGGTTGATCTGCTGCAGCAATGCGAGAACCGGCGCGGCCACTGGTCCGTGTACACGATCGGTTGGCACGGCGTGGAGCGGAAGCACCGGCACGCGAGCCACATGGGAGCGCGCGTCCCAGTTTCCGAGCAGGTGGACTTCCACGTCGACCTGCGTCGGACCGTCCCCCAGCGAATTGCTTGGGAACAGATAGCTGAACCCACTCTCGGCCGCGCCCGCGGCGTCAGGAAATGCGGCTGCCACATCCGGCCTCGGAAGTCCCAGAATGGCCTCTCCGACCAATCTGCCGTTGACGTGAACCTCTATTCGCGCAGATCGGCCGGCTGGCACGATAGCCCAGCCCGACACCGAATCAGCGTTGACGATGTCCACACACCAGAGAGGTTCCGAACGCTCCGCTTCGGTCATGTCTGCCCAACTCGCGCTACACGGTGCCGTAGACGAACTCCGCGGAACGCGGGTCGGCGAGCCATCCGCTCAGCGTGACGGCCCCGCGATCCTTGTCGCTCAGCGCGAGGCGGGAATCACTGGTCAATGCGGCAAACCAGGCTCGAGGCTCAGCGGGGCTCAGGCCCCAATCGATGTCGCTCGCCACGGGCGTGATCCCGGCCTCACAGCCGGGACTGTACTCGCCGGTGCAGAAGTATTCGATCAAGGTTTCAGTACGAAAGAAATTGCCATGAGCAAACCCGGGGGGAACCCAAATCCACTCGCTCGCATTCGCATCGTTGCTGGCGGGCATGTCGTGCATGAGTCCCTTGCCCAGTGTGGGTGAACCCACTCGTATGTCGACAACCAAATCCACCATGTGTCCGCTCAGTGTACGGACAAGCTTGCCCATGAAGGGATTCCATTGATAGTGGAGGCCACGCAGGACGTGAGGCTTCGAGAAGCTCTCGTTGGCCTGGACTATCGGCAATCTGGACAACTCGCGAAGGTCTGGATGCTGGTCGATGTCGCTGCGCCTGAACGGTTCGGCGAAATAACCGCGGTGATCCGTGAAACGGGCGAAGCGTATCACCTTGACTTCTGGAATGGCCAATGACCGCACGTCGAGGATTTTCATCGTAGTTCTAGAAGATCTGATTGCTCAGCCGGCAAGATCCTGACACATAGGGGACCTGTCGAGCGTCCCGGCGTGGACTATGCCCATCCGGTGGTTCTCAACCAAAACGAACCACCGAGTTGGAACACTCCCTTCAGGTGCTCGCTCCACAATGGTTCGGCGATCGCCCGCAGTGACTGATCAAAGCTGACGAATGCGTTCGGCATTTCGATCTGCACCGAACGACCGCCGCCCAGCAGAAAGGCTCCGAGCAGGTACTGCTCGGAATAGAAACGAGCGTTCCACTCCGGAGGATAGTCGTAGGGCAGAAGCACGTCGTGAATATGGATCAGAACCCCAGGCGCGAGTCGCGGCAGGATCTCGAAGAAGAAGACGACCGTGTCCGAGTTGGTGAACACGCGGTGGGAACCATCGAGAAACAGGATATCGCCGGCTTGGAGCCTGTCGAAAGTCTCGAGTGGCGCATCCTCGAGGCCCTGTCTGATGACTTCCTCGCAGAGCCCGTCGATCTCGGCGCGCGGCTGTGGGTCGATCGATAGGACGCGCGTCGACAGGTTCCCGTCGGCAATGGCACGCCGGGCGAACTTCGTGGACGTGCCCGATCCGATCTCCATGTAAAGCCGGGGCCGTTCCAAGCGGAGCAACCCGTACAGCGCGACGGCGTCGAGACCGCCAAACCACGGATTGTTCCAGGCAGGCTCCATCGGCGCCGAGGTGGAATCCTCGACATCGATTCGACTCAGAGCCTCACGGTACGCGAGAAACTGCTCGAGGCGATCAGCGTAGCGCGCTCGTCCTTCGTCGATGATCGCGTACAACTGCGGGTGTGGCGGGTGCCCGTACCCCCAACGCGGTCGCGGCGCGACGACATAGTCAAGCTCGATTTGCACAAGGGTCCCCCAGACGCTGAACTCGGTTGGCTCTCACGTCACGACCGGGATCTAGTCCTTAATGGCGATCACCAAATCCTGCAAGCCTATCAGCGCCTGGCGGCCGCACCAGTTTCCGAACACGAACTCAATCGGGCTCCAGCCGACGCCCGCGTAAAAGTCGCGGATCCGCTTCTCATCATGCGCCACCACGCGTTCCGGAAAGGCAACATCGGCGACATGACAACTCGGATCGCCTGCGTACTCGAACTTCAACGAAAACGGATCCACGCCACGCTGGATGAAACGACGCGATTCGTCGTTCAACAGGAAATACGTGATGACCGAGCGGCCTCCCTGCTTGAGGACTCGGCTGGCCTCCTGGAGATACCAATGAACCTCATTGGGCAGCATGTGTGTGAACACAGACTTCAACATCACGACGTCAAAGCTCGCATTGTCAAAAGGCAGACGGTACGAGCTGGCAGACTGGCCGGCGGGATTGTACATCTGGTTGTACACGCTGGCGTGAGTGAAGTGAAAATTGGGATACGACCGATAGCGCTCCTGCAACCAGTCCACGCTACTGGCATGTACGTCTACGCCCTCGTAGCGCCCTGACGGTTGCAAGTACCGCGTCAACGCTCTGGCCACCCCGCCATTTCCGCAACCGAGATCCAGAATCGCTGCGTTCGGGGACAACTGCGCGCGCTGCACAAGGATGAATCGATGGAAGCCTTCACCGAGCGACACGAATTCCTCCGGCGAAGACGACCCGTCGTACAGCATCTCCTTCGGGGGGATTAGATTCGTGTCTACGTCGTTCGCAGGCGGCTGAGCCATGGGCAAATCGCTACATGATATACGATTTCTTGCGACTCGGCCGTCTCGTCCGTCGGATCGACCCGCAAGATCGTGATGTCTTCGACGATGCCGTCGAAGATGTATTTCCGTCGCTCTCCCGGAACCACTGCTTGCGTTTGCGGAACTTGCGCTTGTTGACATACAGGCCGACCCGTGTGCCAGCAGAGACAGACAGGTCCACTTCGACTCTGGCCGGCTGTGGCATCGGGGAGTAGAGGCAGGCAAGAAGCCCCAGCGCACCGGTCACTGCAACGTGCGCTACGAATACACCCGGCCTGAGCAGCACTTGCCTGACGCTCCCTCGTGCTTGGTCGTCGAGCGCGACGTCGTGCGAGTGCGCCCGACCTGGAACGTCGGGGGCAGACATCACGCGATTCCATCGCCTCGGAACGATCGCGCTGTCGGCACGTGATAGTGCTCGGGCTTGTGCCGGAAAAAGTCGTTCGTCCACGATCCGTCGGTGCAGATCCTCGGCGATGCGCTCGGACGACTGGCCGTCGCCCAGCGTGTGAGTCCACGTCCTGCCATGAGCGACTCCAGCTTTCGGAATACTCCGCGGCCGGATACTTCTCCGGCTCCGCGGGATCGAACTTCACGCTCGAGCCGACGTCGTACACCTGCGGGCGCTCGGTCGACTTCCGCATCTGCAGCGAAGGGACCTGAAGCACGCACGTCTCCTCGACGACGGTCCCCGAGTCGGTGATGATGCCCCGGGAATTCACCATCAGGCAGAGCATCTCGTCGTAGCCGATGGGATCGACGACCTTCGTCGTCTGTCGGCACCTCGAGTCCGGTCTCCTTCATGACCTTCTGCGTACGGTAGCTGGCGGGAAAGTACACGGGGTGCGGCGCATGACCGATCAGGTTGAAGATCGCGCGAGAGCGACGAAGGGATGTGCACGTTCTCGCGACGGTGGCACGTCATCAGATAGTACTTGCCCTTCTCGAGCCCCCGCGAGGCGAAGAACTCGGGCGTCGCCATCGCATCGAACTTCGCCTTTCGCGAGTAGTAGTAGTGGTTCAGGATGTCCACGATCGGATTGCCGACGACGACGATGTTGGCCGGATTCAACCCCTCGCGGACGCCCTGCTCCTTGTACTCGTCGAAATACGTGTAGATGACGTCGGCCAGGTGGTCGATCGTCGTCCGGTACTTCTCTTCCGGCATCCGCCAGTCGTACGACCGCATGCACCCTTCGATGTGCACGACTGGAATGTTGAGCTGCGCGGCGGCCAGAGCGCCGGTCGTGGTGTTGGTGTCTCCAAGGAACACCGCGGCCACGGGCTGGAGCTTCTCCAGCACCGGATAGAGCCGAGACACGACCGAAGCCACCACCGCGGCATCCGTGTCGCCCGAGCATCCGAGATCGATCTCTGCCGGCGCGATGTCCAGCTCCCGGAAGAAGATCGACTTCAGGTTGTCGGAATAGTGCTGGCCTGACCAGATGAACACCATCTCCATGTCGTCGTACTGGCGAAGCTGATTGATCACCAGCGCTGCGCGGATGACGTCGGGACGGATTCCGAGAATGAACGCGAGTTTGTGCTTCATGAACGCTTTACAGACCCCTCGTGGAAAACTCAGCCAACAAATCCGGAATCACGGTCGACCAGCGCCGCTCGCCGGCGAGCGAAGGCACGGCGGCGTCTTCGCGCGAGGCTAGAACTCTGAAGCACGGACCCGCGGGGTTGGGACGACGCTCAATCGCCGGTCCCCGGCCCACGTGGTCGCGTAGTGCCTGAAGGAAATCGGCTTTCGACAGCGGCGGATTGGGCGCCAGGTGCAGCACGTGCCCTCGGGATCGCACCGGCTCGAAACCGCCTGCCATCATCGCTCCGCACCAGTCGGCAAACTGCACCGTCGTGATCGGCGTCCACACATGGTCCACGAAGCCGACCACGGACGGCGTCTTCGCAGCAAGATACCATTCGAGCAGACCCCGCTGTCTGCGGTCGCGGCCGACAACCGAGCACCGCACATTCAGGGCATTCGGCGCGGGACTCTCGCCGAGCACTTTCGTCGCGCCGTACGCGTCGATCGGGTCCGGAGCGCTCGCCTCCGTGTACGGGTTCTGAAGGCGTCCTGAAAAGACCGCGTCTGTCGATACGTGAATGACCCGTGCTCCGTGTTGAGCGGCGACATCGGCGACCTCGTGCGGAAAGAGCGCATTCACCCGAATGGCCCCCTCCACGCTTTCCGGGCTCTGCTCGTCGATGCCATTCTTCAACACGCCAATGCAGTTGATGACATAGTCATAGCGGTCCAGCCTGAACAGGTCGGCGAGACCTGGGCGACCGGCCTCGGCATCCAACATCCATCGGTCGCCGGGTTTTCGTACCGTCCCGTCGATTCGCCAATCGGCGTGACGGGTGCGAAGCCGATGGAAGACCGTCGAACCGAGCATGCCGGACCGGCCGAGCACCAGAACCGCCGCGCGTGTAGTCATGCTCAGAAGAACCGGAGATCGGGCAGAGGAACGGACCAGATACCGGTGTACCAGCTTTCCTTCGCGGTGATGACGCCGGCGTAGTTCCAGGCGGTGATGAACACGTAATCGGGATTGGCCTTCTGAAACTCCGAGGGGAAGAGGATTGGCGTATGCGTGCCGGGCATGAGCTTCCCTGCCCGCAGCGGCGATGCATCGACCATCCCTTGCAGATAGTCCATCTCGCACGCGTTGACCCACATCGTCGCCTTCCCTGCCGCGCCGTAGCCCCAGATTCGTTTTCGTCCGTCCAAGCTCGCCGAACGTCCGCTTCACGACGTCAATTTTCCTGACGATGCGCTTGCCGAAATCAAGCCAGGTGCTGGCGCGGTCGATCCCGGACGATCGCTCGTATTCGAGCACCTCCGCAACCGAGGCCGCCGGCGCGACTTTGCCCCGGCGAGCGGCCGACACGCGAAGCGACCCGCCATGCATCGACAGGCGTTCCGCGTGCTCGACTTCGAAGCCGTAGCGTTTCAGCAACACCTGCAGGGACGAGAGACTGTAGAACGTCAGATGCTCATGGTAGAGCGTGTCCCACTGCAGCTGTTCGAGCAAATCCCCCGCGTACATCACTTCCAGACACAATCGACCCTCGTCGGAGAGCACCGTACTGGCCGCCTCGAGAATGACGTCCGGCCGATCATTGTGCGCGAAGGCGTTGCTGCCGGTGACGACATCGGCGTGGCCCGATGTCGAAACAATCGCCTGGGCCGTGGGAACATCGAAGTACCCTGTCACCACGTCGAGCCCTTTGTCACGCGCCATCGCCGTAATGTTCTCGGAAATGTCCACGCCGAGCGCCGTCACGCCTCGCCGGCCAAGCGGCGCCAGCAGAATACCGTCGTTGCAGCCGAACTCGATGACCCGCGCCGGCTTCAGCCGCTGCACCAGCCATTCGGCATATGAGTCGAAGTGCTGGACGAGCGGACCAACAGTACTCGACGAGAACGCGTAGTCCCGGAAAAGAATGTCCGGATCGATCGGGTCGAGGATCTGCACGAGGGCACACGTCTCGCAGACATGCACCTCGAGGGGAAAGCGCTCTTCGCCAGCAATCGCCTCGGGGCCCGATAGGAATCCTCCGGCAAGCGGGATACGCCCGAAGTCGAACACGATTTCAAGCGACCGCCCGCCACACCCGCGACACTCCTGCCTCATGCCCTCATCTCTCGAGGTCGTCCCGGCGCCCGGTCGGGGCCTGACCCAGAAAGGCTCGCCACGGATAGCGCAGGTACGACGCAAGAACCGACGGCCGGTAGCGGAAGCTCGACGCCCGGCCGGCATTCGTCAAAGTGACTGGAACCTCGGCGAATGACCTGGCCAGGAAGCGGCACCAATACAGTTCTTCCATGATCACGGGGAAGCCGCGCTCGCGCAGGTCCATCCGGGTCAGCAACGATGTCCGCACTGCCCGGAAGCCGTTGGTGCAGTCTCGCAGGGGCAGTCGGAACAACGCGCGGGCGAGCACATTTCCGACGCGTGAGACCAGCGCACGCTGCCACGGCACGCCGACCATCTGCCCACCCGCCGTGTAGCGGGTCGCCTTGATGACGTCGGCGCCGCCGCGCATCTGCTCCGCGAACCGCGGAATGTCCTTCGGGTCGTTGGTCAGATCGCTATCCATGAACAGCACGTAGTCGAAACCGAGGCTCGCGGCGCGCGTCGCGCCGGTCACCAGCGCCGCGCCGTAACCGCGATTGGACGAGTGTGTCACGACCTCGAGGACTGGCTCTTGGGCACACATCGCAGCGAGCACATCGGCCGTTCCATCAGCCGACCCGTCGTTGACGACAATGAGCGAGGCACGGTTCGCCACAGCGGACAGTACCCTCGAGATTTCGCGGACGCAGCGTTCCGCACCCGTGCGCTCGTTGTACATCGGGACGACGACCGCGAAGCTCGGGAGCCCGCGCGAGGGCTCATCGTTCCGCGACGGTCCAGATGTCCCAGTGCCTGGCGTCATAGCGGACGTCGTCGTTCTTGCTCTCGTCAAGGGTTGAAGTGGAGAAGAACATCAGGCGAGTGTCGTCGGTCAGGGACATGAATCCGTTGGCGTGTCCGGCGGGAATGAAGAGCACCTTGGGCTGAGCGGCCGCCAGCACGTGGCGCACGACCGGCAACGACGGCGACGGCTTCTCCCAGTCGTCGATGCGGACGGCCCCCAGGACGGCGGCACCGCAGACGACGGTGACATACTTCGCTTCCCTGCGGTGCGCGTGCCACGCCCGTACGAACCCGGCACGATGGTTGCGGACGGTATAGAAGCGTTTCACGCCCGCAAAGTCGAACCCATTGACGAATCCGACCTCGCCACGGTCATCGACCGCGAGCCCACCGTTGTGTACCACTGGTTCCATTCCGGCTGAGCCTCCCCCGCTGACCGTGGCCACTCTCAACTGGCGCGCCGTGGCGCGTAAAGGGCGTTCGATTCGTAGAAGTCGTGCAGCGCGGCGCGCGTCGTCGCCACGTTGCTGTAGATGGGGTCGCGGAAGTCGCCGTAGTCGCCGGCGCGCAACGCCTCCACCATTTCCCGCACACCGTCTTCGAGGGTCGTTTCGGCCGTGAAGCCAAGCGTGTCCTTGATCTTCTCGAAGGACACCCGGTAGTTCCGGCGATCCTGTTCCCCCTCCGAGACCTGAACCCGCACGTCCCGGTAGGGGCTGGCCTGTACGCTGGACGAGCTCTCCCAATTGCCCGATGGTCATGTTGAGCCGGGTGTCGCCGACGTTGAAGATCTGGCTCTGCACGACCTCGGGCCTGGCCTCGAGGACCATCACGATCGCGCGGGCGAGATCACGGACGTGAATGAACGGACGCCACTGATCGGGGCCGATGACCGTTACGACGCCGTTCATCATCGCCTGCGCGGCAAAGAGGTTTGCCACGAGATCGAAGCGAGGACGGTTGGAGTGCCCGAACACGGTCGCAAACCGCAGCACCGTCACGAAGAAATCGTCCGGCACCGAGAACAGCAGCTCACCCTCACTGTCGATCTTGGTCTGCGCGTAGAGCGACACCGGCTTGAGGTCGTCGCCCTCCCGCATCTCCTTGTCTGACGCACCGTAGACCGAACAGCTCGAGGAGAAAATGAACCGGTGAATCCCGAGGGACTTCGCCACATCCTTCACCATGCGCGTCGCGATGATGTTGGCGTGCCGTGTGAAGTCGGGATCGACCGCGCATGCGGGATCTCCGACCAGGCCGGCGAGGTGGATCACCGACGAGGCGTGCCGCATGGCGGCGGTCAACTTGGAGATGTCGGTCGCATCGCCCTCGAGCAGCTCGAAGTTCGCCGAGCCGGCGAAGGCGGCCAGGGGCTGTGACCCGTACATCATCCGGTCGAGCACCCGGACGCGGTGCCCCCGCTGCAACAGGCGTTCGACCGTCAGCGAGCCGATGTAGCCGGCGCCACCGATGACCAGGACTGGTCCATGACGTGTCACGGCAAGCGTCTGCAGTGGCGCGCGCCGGCTGTAGGGAAGCCCCAGCAGGAGGCGCGCGATGATGGCTGTCGGGAGGGTCAGCAGCGACCAGAGCGCGATCACCTCAGGAGGAAACCCCACCAGCCACGCGAGCCCAGCAACGATGGCCAGGGATCCGGCGAGCGCGAGGCCCTTCCGAGTAGACGGTGCGAGCTTGAGGTAGCTGTAAATCCCAAGCGCCGCGTTCGCAACCAGGAAAGCTCCCGGCAGGAATACAATCGTGCCTGGGATTGGTGCCGGGGTTCCGGGAAAGAACGTGCGGAGGAACACGAGGGTGGCGGTCGAGGCGCCAACGGCGAGGACAAGGTCGAACAGGACGCGCGCCTCGTTCGGGCCGAGCGATGACATCCCCCATCCCCGGCGTCCGCGGCTCCGAAGATAGGAGCCTAACTGCATCACCGCGATTCGACCCCAACGGGCGTGCCCGGCACGCGCGAGAGACGCCCCAGGTCGGCGTCGACCATCATCCTCACGAGGCCGGCGAAATCCACCTCCGGCTTCCAGCCGAGCGCCTTCTGCGCTTTCGCGGAATCCCCGATCAGGTGATCGACCTCGGCGGGCCGCAGGAACTTCGGATCGAGCCGAACATGCTTCTGCCAGTCGAGCCCGACGTGCCCGAACGCCACCTCGACGAGCTCACGGACCGAGTGGCTCTCGCCGGTCGCGATCACGAAGTCGTCGGCGCGTTCCTGCTGGAGCATCAGCCACATCGCGCGGACATAGTCGCCGGCAAAGCCCCAATCCCGATGGGCGTCGAGGTTGCCAAGGCTGAGCGAGTCCGCGAGACCGAGCTTGATACGCGCGACGCCGTCGGTGACCTTGCGGGTCACGAACTCCAGACCGCGCCGCGGCGACTCGTGGTTGAAGAGGATGCCGGACACGGCGAACAGGTCGTAACTCTCACGATAGTTCACCGTGATGTAGTGCGCGAACACCTTCGAGACGCCGTAGGGACTGCGCGGATAGAACGGCGTCAGCTCGGTTTGCGGGACTTCACGGACCTTGCCGTACATCTCGCTCGAGGAGGCCTGATACAAACGGATCCTGGGATTGGTGTGGCGCACCGCTTCGAGCACCCGCGTCACCCCCTGGGCGTTGAACTCACCGGTCAGCATCGGCTGGTCCCACGATGCGGGCACGAACGACATCGCCGCCAGGTTGTAGATCTCGTCCGGCTTGACGTCGTCGATGACGCGGATGAGGGAGAGCTGGTCCAGGAGATCCGCTGGCCTGAGCGTGACCCGATTGAGCAGGTGCTCGATGCGCCAGTAGTTGGTCGTGCTGGCCCGGCGCACGGCGCCGACGACCTGGTAGCCCTTCTCGAGGAGAAGCTCCGCCAGATACGACCCGTCCTGGCCCGTGATGCCGGTGATAAGTGCTGTCTTGGCCATTTCAACTCGGGGGGCTGTCCTCTATCGAACAGACCAAGCGGAAAGTATATCGCAGCGATTGGGTCATGTCTCGCATTGGCTGCGGAACTCCAGGGAGCTCTACCCCATCGTCCGATCGAGAACCAGTCTACGATGTTCAGCGCCGAGGCCCGGACGGCAGCAGCGGTCCTGCTCCTCGGGCCTTGAAAGGTCACCATGCACATCCCCGGAGTCGTATCCCGACGCGAGAAAGGCCTGTCGGCTGCTCTGCTCCTGTGTCTTCTTGCAGTCGTGCATTACGACGTGTTCTTTCTCGGCCGATCGCTCGTCCTGACCAATCACCTCAACCCCTTGGACTATCGGCCGCTTCCACAGAATTACGGTGACGATCTCGTTCCTGCCGACGTGTGGAGCAGCCGCAACCTCATCTCGTTTGCGAACATCAGCGACCCGTCAGGTCCGTGGGCGCAATGGGAGCCCGACGGGGAGTTCTTGCGGCGCGCCATGAAGATCGGCGAGTGGCCGTTCTGGGATCCGTATGTGGGAACTGGCACGCCGGCAATGGCCAACATGACGCCGGCGTACTTTTTTCCACCCTACACTGCCCTGGTGTTTCTGGGTGGCTCCGTTCCGCTGAAGAACATCTATTTCCTCCTGCTCCTCTGGTGCGCTGGATTCTTCACCGTCCTCTTCGTGCGCAGCCACGGGCTGTCGTTCGTGAGCGCATTGTTCGCAGGAATCACCGTCATCATGAGCGGTGGGCTGAATCAGTACATCGGCACGATCGTGCTTCAGGCCGCGGCATGCCTTCCCATTGCCCTGTACGTGACGCGGCGGTTTCTGGATGCGCCGACAGGCTGGCGAACGGGAATGCTCTCGGTCACCTACGCGTCCATCGCGCTCGCCAGTTTTCCCCCTGTTCTCATGTGGCTGTTCGGCATCACCGCGAGCTATGCGCTGCTCGCCATGTGGCTCGATACGCGCGCTGACGACGGCTCCGCGCGTATCCGCCTGGCCTTCCAGTGGGGCAGCGCCGCGGCGCTCGCGGTCGGGCTCGTCGCCTTCTTGTACGTTCCAGCGCTGACACTGCAGAGGTCAGTGCCCTACGTCGTGACGTTCTACGAGGGTGCGGGCCTGCAGTCGATACCGCTCGTGCGGCTGCTGCAGCTGCTCTCGCCGACGCTCATGGGCGGCGTCCAGATTTACCTCAATCCGCCGATGCCGATGGGACAGGGCTCCCACATTCCCTACGTCGGCATCGTCGCGCTCGTCGCGGCATTGCTCGCGAATCCGTCGGCAGGTCCGCGAGCGCGCATACTGTTCTACTCGAGCGCGCTCAGTGCGCTGGTGATCCTGATGAAGATCTTCGGGATTCCACCAGTCCATTGGATCGCGCACCTGCCCGTCTTCAATCAGATCCACTACGCCCACTATTTCGGCATCTCCCTGAGCTTTCTGATCGCATTTCTCGCTGCCCTGGGCATCGATGCCCTGTTGCGCAGCGACATCAGCCCGCTCCGAGCGCTGGTCTCAACAGGTCTCGCCCTCGCCGCGACTGAAAGTGTGTGGTGGTTCGCTCACGGGTTCGACGTGCTCAAGCTGTCGGCCGCCGGCTACTGGGTTCGTGACTGGCTCGTGTTGAACGGCGTAACTGTCCTATCGGTGATCGCCCTGACGATTGGCGCGTTTCGCGAGCGTCTCAGACGTGCATCGGCGGCGGCCCTGCTCGTCCTGGTGTCTGCAGAAGGGATCTTCAACAACACGTACCCAAGCCCCGCTGCCTTCGAGATCTTCGAGCACCCGGTCCCATACGTCCAGGTCCTCCAGCGTGACGCAGGTATGAAGCGGGTATTGCCGTTCGGAGCCATGGGCGCGAACCTCAATTCCGCGTTCGAGATCTTCAGCTTCGATTCGCTGATGACCATCAATCCCCCGCGCGCCTACGAGCTGTACCGTCGCTACACAGAACCTCCTGCGTGGCTGTTCCTGAGGGAGGCCAAACGGATCCCGCCCGAACCCGTGCTCGACCGGGCAGGCATCGGTTTCCTCGCGATCCGCGATGCCTTCCCGGAGGTCGTAAAAGATGCGCAGGCCCGCGGCTACGCCGTGCGGTTCAACGATGGATACGCCTGGCTCTTCGAAAGGCCGACCCTGCCACGCTTTCGCTTTTCGAGCGAATATCGGGTGCTGCGTGGACCGGCAGTGCTGAACGCGATGAACCAGGAACCGTCGCGCGAGATCCTGCTGGAGCGTCACCCGGCCTTCGCATCCACGCCGGACCGCTCGGATGATCCGGCCGTTCGTGTGGACGCGTATCACAGGAACTCGGTGACACTCAGCGTCGATGCCCCTCGCCCGGGCCTCGTCTACATGGCCGACAGCTTTTTCGACGGCTGGACCGCAACAGTCAATGGCAAGAACGTCCCCATCATGCCTGCGAACTACGCATTCCGTGCCGTCGAAGTACCCGAGGGCCTCTCGCGAATCGAGTTCCATTACTGGCCGCCTGGACTCACAGCAGGCTTGACGGTCACGCTGGCAAGCGCGACAGTGCTCGTCGCTCTGGTGGCGCTACTCGAGTCGCGCCGAAGGCGTGGTACTCCACCGGGCAGTCCGGCGCTGGAGGTTACGCAGGTGGCTTGCGCGCCACGAACCACGTCTGCTGGCCCATGATCCGCCAGGCGGGACGCACCGCGAGATACAACCGAACGAGCCACGGCGACTGGGGAATCGCGCTCCGCGTCGTATAGGGCAAGAACCGTGGAATCACTTCCACGACCTCGTAGCCGAGGCTCTCGGCGGCTTCGACGAGCGTCACGTGGGTCAGCGGCAGGTGGTGGTCGACGAAGTCCCAGTACGCGCCGCCGACATAACGAAT
Source organism: uncultured Acidobacteriota bacterium (assembly GCA_963776315.1). Taxonomy (GTDB): domain Bacteria; phylum Acidobacteriota; class Vicinamibacteria; order Vicinamibacterales; family 2-12-FULL-66-21; genus DATBJJ01. The sequence goes on along the minus strand of CAVZMJ010000004.1, from coordinate 243,222 downwards.
GTTGGGCTGAAGCGCGAGCAGACGGCCGCCGGGTCGCAGCACCGTGTGGATTTCCTTGAGCGTCGCCAGAAACGTCGCCTTGTCAGGAAGATGCTCGAAGAAGTTGCTGCAGAAGACGACGTCGACGGAGTCTGCCGGAACGTGGGAGGACAGCTGATGGCTGGGCGCGAACACCTCTTGCGTACCCGGCGGCAGCGTGCGTCCGGAGAGGCGCTCGATATCGACGGCGATACGCCGTCCGCACCGGATGTGACGCAGGAACTCGCCGAAGCCAGCCCCGATATCGAGCACGACATCGTCGGCTTTGACGTAGCGTTGGAAGAAATGCGGGCACAGGACGCGCCAGATGGCGTCTTTGGCGTCTCGATCGGCCTCGGGAAAGCGTGTGGCGTAGAGCGTGTCGAGACTCAAGGGATGACTCGCAGCTTCAGCATGCGTCGGATATCATAGCGTGTCCGCGCGACCTCGAGTCGTTTTCCAGACGCGTCCATGCGAGTCCTCATCACCGGCGGTGCCGGCTTTGTCGGATCCAGCCTCGCGCTGATGTTGAAGCGCGACCGCGGCGACCTACGGATCTGCGCCTTCGACAACCTCAAGCGTCGCGGCAGCGAGCTCGCCCTGGACCGTCTCCGCGCTCATGCCGTCGAGTTCGTGCACGGGGACGTCCGTTCGCCTGACGACCTGGCCGAGGCGGGGGCGTTCGACCTGCTCGTCGAATGCTCCGCCGAGCCGTCAGTCCACGCCGGCTATGAGGGTAGCCCGGCCTACGTGCTGCAGACCAACCTGTCCGGAACGATGAACTGCCTCGAAGCCGCGCGGCGGCACCACTCCGACGTCATCTTTCTTTCGACGAGCCGCGTGTATCCGATCGCGGGCCTCCGGGGGCTACCGCTCGAGCGTCGTGGCGCCCGGCTGGATATTGCCGACCATGCCTCGGGGACCGGATGGTCGTCGCGGGGCATCACACGCGAGTTTCCGCTGTCCGGGTACCGCTCGATGTACGGCGCCACCAAGCTCGCCTCGGAGCTGCTGATCGAGGAATACCGAGCGATGTACGGCCTCCGGACGATCGTCAATCGCTGCGGCGTCATCTCGGGCCCGTGGCAGATGGGCAAGGTCGATCAGGGATTCCTGGTCCTGTGGGCGGCGAGGCACCTCTACGGTGGGAGCCTCTCCTACATCGGCTTCGGTGGCGAAGGGCTTCAGGTTCGCGACATTCTGCACGTCGCCGATCTCTACGACCTCATTCGACGGCAGATGGCCGATATCGAGCGTCAGTCCGGCGCAGTCCACAACGTCGGCGGCGGCCGGGCGCAGAGCGTGTCGCTCTCCGAACTGACCGCCCTCTGCCGCGAGCGCGCGGGCCGGAGCGTACCGATCGCCTCCGACGCGCGGACAAGCGACGCCGACGTGCCGTACTACATCACCGATAACGCCGCCATCACGGCTGCCACCGGCTGGACGCCCAGCCGGTCGGTCGAGACGCTCCTCGACGACGTCTTCGCGTGGCTGAGGGAACATCGCGGCACGCTCGAGCCCGTGCTCTCAGGCGCAACGCCCGTGGTTACCGCGCCAGCGGCGTCCTGAACCATGCCTGTCGTCCTCATCACGGGTGCCTCGGGCCTGATCGGCTCCGAAGCCGCGTCCTTCTTCGTCGGCAAGGGCTTCGACGTCGTCGGCGTCGACAACGACATGCGGCGGTACTTCTTCGGCGACGAGGGCAGCACCGCGTGGCGCCGGGCGCGGCTCGAGCAGGAGCTTCGCGGCTACCGCCACGAGCATGCCGACATCCGCGACGAAGGCGCGATGGATCGGCTGTTTGCCGGCTACGGCCGCGATATCGCCCTCGTAATCCACACGGCGGCCCAGCCGTCGCACGACTGGGCCGCACGCGAGCCAATCACGGACTTCACAGTCAACGCGAACGGCACGCTGAACCTGCTCGAGGTGACACGGCGCCACTCGCCGGACGCGCCCTTCATCTTTACCAGCACGAACAAGGTCTACGGCGACACGCCGAACCGGCTCCCGCTCGTCGAGCGGGCGACGCGGTGGGTGGTCGACGACGGTCACCCGTTCGCCGTCCACGGCATCGACGAGACCATGAGCATCGACCAGACGATGCACAGCGTGTTCGGCGCCTCGAAAGTGGCGGCCGATGTGATGGTGCAGGAGTACGGCAGGTATTTCGGACTCAAAACCGCGTGCTTCCGCGGCGGGTGCCTCACGGGACCCGGCCACGCCGGCGCCGAGCTGCACGGGTTTCTCTCGTACCTGGTGAAGTGCGCGGTGTCGGAGCGGCCGTACACGGTGTTCGGCTACAAGGGGAAGCAGGTCCGGGACAACATCCATTCCTTCGATCTGGTCAACGCGTTCTGGTCCTTCTTCAGCGCCCCGCGAAGCGGCGAGGTCTACAACATCGGCGGCGGACCGGCGTCGAACTGCTCCATGCTCGAAGCCATCGCCATCGTCGAACGGCTGACGGGGCGTCCGATGCTGTGGTCCTACAGCGACACGAATCGAGCCGGCGACCACATCTGGTGGGTCAGCGACATTCGAAAATTTGCCACGCACTATCCGGGCTGGGCCCTGACCTACTCGCTCGAACGGACCATCGAAGCGATCTTCGACGAGATGTCGTCGCGCGCGCGGCCACGCCCGGAACCGCTGATGCCGCTCGAAGTTCGCTCTCTGGCAGAGTGGGAGGCCGATGGGGTGCCCGGACTCCTGTCGGTCGTGATCCCGGCGCACAACGAGGAAGGACGCATCGCCGAAACCGTCCGCGACATCCATGCCCACCTGACCGCGGCGCACATCAAGCACGAAATCCTCGTCGTCAACGACAACAGCCAGGACCGCACCGAGCAAATCCTCAAGGATCTCAAGTCGACCGTCCCGACGCTCGTCTACGTCAACAACACGCCGCCGAACGGGTTCGGTTTCGCGGTACGCGCCGGCCTGGCGGCCTTCAAGGGCGACGTCGTCGCGATCGTCATGGCAGACGCCTCGGACCGACCCGAAGACCTCGTGGCCTACTATCGAAAGATCGAAGAAGGGTACGACTGCGCGTTCGGCTCGCGCTTCATGCGCGGCGCCAGGATCGTCGACTACCCGTGGCCGAAGCTGCTGATGAACCGCCTGGCCAACTTCTTCATCCGGACGCTGTTCTGGATGTCGTACAACGACGTCACCAACGCGTTCAAGATGTACCGGCGGACCGTGATCGCCGGCGTCCAGCCGCTGCTCGCCTACCATTTCAACCTGACGGTCGAACTCCCCTTGAAGGCGATCGTGCGCGGTTACCGGTTCGCCGTGATCCCGACATCGTGGCTGAATCGCACGGATGGCGTCTCAAAGTTCAAGATCAAAGAAATGGGCTCCCGCTATCTTTTCATCGTTCTCTATTGCTACCTCGAGAAGTACCTGTCGCGGGAGGATTACCGCAATCGAAAGGATCTGCGGGACAAGCAGCTGCAAGTGTGGTCCAGGTGATGCCCGCAGGCATTTTTTGCAGAGCCACCAACATCTGTTGGAGAATATCTGGTAAATTTTTCTCCTCTGCGTGCTGCGAGGACCGTCAATCAGCTTGTGAGCGTCTGAGCCGACGTCGATGTGGCTGCCGGATGGTCGTGGCCCGCCAATCCACGCCTGACCGGGTACCGACACCGAATACGGCCGAGTTTCTGCCGGCAGGCATGAAATTCCCAACGCATTTCTGTAAGATAGCGGTCAACGTTGGCACACTCATTCTAGGAAAACAGGCCAAAAGCCCTGCGGCACGTCCTTTGCCAGCGTCAGCACCCATGTCACGACTCATCCGCACTTTCCTCGTTGCCTGCTGCATCTTCGTCGTGTTTTCCGGGCGGGTTGATGCCGCTACGGTGACGTTGGCCTGGGATGCCAACCCAGAGTCCGATATCGCGAAATACTACGTCGGATACCGCACGTCTGCCGCAGGATCGGAGACGGTCGTGGACGTCGGCAAGGTCACGACGTGGACGTTCACATCGGCAACCGCCGGCAGCACCTACTTCTTCCGGGTGTTCGCCGAGAACACGTCCGGCGTACGCAGCGCCCCGTCCAATGAGGTTTCGACGACGATCTCGACCACCCCACCCCCACCGTCTGGAGGCGGGCTGGCGCTCGAGCGCGGGGCTCTGAATTACGGCGCCGTGCAGTCGAGCGGCTCGACGCTCGGACCGAAAACGCCTGCACAGCGGGTGATGGTCACCCAGACCGCCAGCGGCAGCCCCGTCGCGTGGACGGCCGCGAGCGTCGGTGCCGACAGCAACCGCCTCACGGTCTCGCCGGCAAGCGGCAGCGGAACCGCGGCCCTGACGATAACCCTCGCCTCGACGTCGCTGGCGGCCGGCACCTACACGAACACGGTGCGTGTGACGACCGGCTCGACGCAGCTCGACATCCCGGTTACCACGCGCGTCTATGCGCCCGGCGCCAACACACCGCCGGTCGGCTCCTTTGACACGCCGGTCAACGGCGTCACGAACGTGGCGGGCGCCATCCCGGTGACGGGCTGGGGCGTCGATGACGTGGCGGTCTCGAGAGTCGACATCTACAGGGACCCGATCGGCGGTGAGACCGGCCAAGTCTTCCTTGGAACTGCGTCCATTATCGCCGGGGCCAGGCCGGACATCGAGAGTAGCTACCCCACCTCGCCGCTGAACTATCGCACCGGCTGGGGCTTCATGGTGCTGACCAACATGCTGCCCGGGGCGGGAACGGCGCCTATAGACTGCACGCCTACGTCATCGACGCGGAGTCGCAGACCGTCTACCTCGGCGCGAAGAACATCACGGCCAACAACGCCGCGTCGGTGAAGCCGTTCGGCACCATCGACACGCCGGCCCAGGGCGGCACCGTGTCTGGATCCGCCTACGTTGTGTTCGGGTGGGCGCTGTCGCCGCGAGCCTCGATTCCCACCAACGGATCGACCATCACTGTCTACATCGACGGCGTGGCGAGGGGGAATCCGGTTTACAACAACAACCGTTCGGACATTGCGACGCTGTTCCCGGGATTGGCCAATTCGAACGGTGCAATCGGCTACTTCATCTTGAACACCACGACGTTGGCCAACGGCACCCACACGATCTCCTGGACGGTCACCGACAACCAGAACAACACGGAAGGAATCGGCAGCCGGTTCTTCACCGTCCAGAACGGTTCCGGCGCACTGACCAAGGCCGTACAGGGCTCGGCCGTGGCCGGCGCGTCCGTGATGGGCGAGACCATCGAGCTCGTGTCCGAAGTGCCGCCCGACTATTCGGTGGCGCAGGTCACGAAGCCAGCCTCCGACGACCAGACGCCCGAGATGGTCTTCCCCGAGTGGTCGGGCGAGATTCGCGTCCGCACCGTTGAAACCGAGCAGGTGGAGGTGCGGCTCGGGAGCCAGTTCGATGACGGCGAGGCGACCTACGAGGGCTACGTCGTGATGGGCGGCCGTATGCGGCCGCTTCCCATCGGCTCGTCTCTCAACACCAGCACCGGGACCTTCACCTGGCAGCCCGGTCCCGGCTTCATCGGTCGCTACCAGTTCGTGTTCCTGCGCACCGGGTCAAACGGGATCAAGACCCGGATCCCGGTCAGCGTCCGCATCTCGACCAAGACCGGCGACGACGAGCGGCGGTAGATCTCAAGTAGGCTCAGGGCTCAAGGCTCAGGGCTCAGGCAAGAGCATTCTGATCAAACTAGATCAGCATGCTTTTCCCTGAGCCCTGAGTCTTGAGCCCTGAGCCTTGCTATGATCCCCATGTGAGCATTCGGCGGGAGGCGGCCCGCGTCGCGGTCGTCATCGTCAACTACCAGAGCTACGACGAGCTCCACGGCTGCCTGGCGTCAATCGAACGGGCCTGCGGAAGCGTATCCGTGATCGTCGTCGATCATGAGAGCAACGCGGACGCCGCCAACCTCCTGAGCCAGAAGTTTCCGGACGTTCAGCTGCAGCGCGTCGCAGGCAACCACGGCTTTGCCGCTGGGGTGAACAGCGGGGTCCGTTCTACCTCATCCCGATTTCTCCTGCTGCTCAACCCGGACTGCGTCCTGGAGCCCGAAGCCGTGTGTCGTCTGGCGGACTGGCTGGAGGGCCATCCCGACGTCGCGGTGGCGGGCCCGCGCATCCGGAACGCCGACGGTACCATCCAGCCTTCGGCGCGGCGTTTTCCCGATTTCACCACGGCGATCGCCGGCCGGAGCTCATTTCTGACAAGGGTCCTGCCGGGCAACCCCATGTCACGACGCAACCTGCCCGCCCGCGACCCGGCGGACACGACGCCAGTCGAGGTCGACTGGGTCTCTGGCGCCTGCCTGTGCGTTCGTCGTGATGCGTTCGAGGCGGTTGGCGGGATGGACGAAGGGTTCTTCCTCTACTGGGAAGACGCCGACTTCTGCCGGCGACTGCAGCACGCCGGCTGGCGAACGATGTACGTTCCGACGGCCGGCGCCGTGCACGTCGGCGGACGCAGCAGTCGGCACGCCGCTGACGCGTCACTCGAGGCGTTCCACCGCAGCGCCTATCGCCTCTATCGCAAGCACGCAGGCCGCGTGGCCCAGCTGCTCGCCCCGCTCGTTTACGCCGGTCTGCGCGTGCGGCTGGCATTCATGAAACGTCTCGTTCGGAGCCGGAGGTCCTGATCGTGTCCAGTTCAGAGGTCGACGCCGTCGTCATCGGCGCGGGAGTGGTGGGCCTCGCGTGCGCGGCGGAGCTCGCCGCCGCGGGCCAGTCGGTCTGCCTGCTCGAGCGGCACGCCAGGCCCGGTCTCGACACGAGCACGCACAACAGCGGCGTCATCCACGCCGGGATCTACTATCCGCCAGGAACCTTGAAGGCGAGACTCTGCGTCGAAGGCAAGCGCTTGATGTACGAGTTCTGCGAACAACACGGCGTTCCTCACAAGCGCAGCGGCAAACTGATTCTGGCGCCCTCCTCGACCAGCGACACCTCGCAGTTGGAGGCCCTCCATGCGCGGGGATTGGCCAACGACGTCGAGGATCTCGAGATGGTCGATGCCGCTTTCGTCCGGGCGCGCGAGCCCCACGTGCGCGCGGCGCCCGCGCTCTGGTCGGGATCGACGGGGATCGTGGAGGCTGAGGCCCTCGTGCGCGCGCTCAAGCACGTGTGCGATGCGCGCGACGTCATGCTGGTCGTCGGAAGCGCGGCTGTTGGCGGCGATTGCGATGGCGACCGGCTGGTCGTGCGCACGCCGAGCGAGAGCGTCACGGCCGCGACCGTCGTGAACTGCGGCGGCCTGTACGCCGATGACGTGTCGGCGATGTTCGGCGGGGAGACGTTCCGCATCTATCCCTGCCGGGGCGAATACGCCGAGCTCACACCGGCGAAGCGGAACCTCGTCAACGGACCCGTGTACCCGCTGCCGCACGCGTCAGGCCATGGACTCGGCGTCCACGCGACGAAGACCACATGGGGATCGGTCCTCCTCGGTCCGACGATTCGTTTCCAGCCGCGCAAGGATGACTACGAGACGGATCGGCTGCGGCTCGAGGATTTCCTCGAGCCGACGCGCGAGCTGCTGCCGAGCGTCACGCTCTCCGATCTCCGCCTCGCTGGCAGCGGCATCCGCGCCAAGTTCCACCCGCCCGAGGAGTCGTTCGCCGATTTCATGATCCGTCGGGATGCGAAGGTGCCAGCGCTCGTGCAGGTCGCCGGAATCGATTCCCCAGGCCTCACCTCATGCCTGGCCATCGCCAGGCACGTCGCGAGGATTGTCCAGGCACAGGCCTGACTGCCGGGAGGCGACCGCCTACCTGCCAGGTCCCTGTGGGCCCGCAGGCCGCTCGCTCGCCATCGCGGACCATTTGGCCGAACACACGATCGCCCATTCGAGTGTGATACACGCGTTCGACCGTGCGATCTCGGCGAGCGGCGCCGACGATCGAACAGTCTCGTGCCCGAGGAGATAGAGCGTGCCTTCGTCCAGTTTCGGATTCGACACCCAGGCAAGCTCGGGCGAACAGTCCTTGAACGTCCGCGACGTATAGACGCTGTTTGTAGGAACGGCCAGCCTGGCGGCCGTCGAGCTGCACCTGCAGCTCACGATTGGCCGCTCGGCTCCCCCATACCCGCCTCGGTCCGAGGCCGCCACAATCCCAGGACGGAACCTGCCAGAGGCGATCGTGCTGCGCGAGCCAGCTGGTCGACCCGCGGCGTGTCGATCAGCTCGTCGTACGCATGGGTCATCTGCTGACGGCGATACGCCACTGCAGGCCAGACTGTCTGCAGCTGGAGAAGGACAGCGAGCAGCGCGGCGGCTATCGCCGCCGCGGGGTGCCACCAGCGGAAGATGCACGCAACCGGAAGAATCATCAGGCTGTATGCCAGCGGCCAGATGAAGCGGCCAGTCGCACGGAAGTAGTTGCCCAGATCGATCGACGGGCTGTGGAAGGTGGTACGCAACCAGAAGCACGTCGCTCGCGTAGACGAGATTCGACGCAGCGTAAGCCGCAAAAACAGCCAGGGTCGTCACGTACACCCAATAGCGCCTCACGTACGCGACGACCTGGTGCGGCATGACGACCACGCACAGCACCAGCAACAAGAGCGCGCCGCTGCCGATGAACGCCTCGCCTTCGTACTGCCCATGGGTCGCGTCGCGGGGCACGCCGGCCAGGAACCCGAACAGACCTTCCGGTGGCAGCAACAATCCCACGAGGTTCCACGAATACAGCCCGAACCCCTGACTCTTCATCGTCGTGGGGTTGGTCAGGAGCACGCCGTACCCGGCCGCGAGACCCACCGCGACCGTCGCCGCCGCGCCAAGCGCCGCATTCGTGACATCTCTTCGCGTGAGCTGCGCCGCGGGACCACAGCGCCAGCAGCGTGGCGAGCTCCAGCGCGGATACCATCGCGAACAGGTAGGCGTTGACGAGCAGCGTCAGCGTCAGGACCACGCTGAGCTCCACGACCTTCGCCCGGCCGCGGCGGAGGCTCTCGAAGTGCAGCGCGAGCACCCACAACAGGAGGAAGTGGCTCGAGACGCGCCGTGTGCCATAGTCGGGCTACGAAGGCGATGTTGACGATCGCGAACACCGCGGCCGCGCCGACGCCCAGTAGCGAACGGATGCCGACCGCGCACACCAGCCGCGCGGCCAATGCCCCCTGGAGCACGTAGGTCAGCAACACCCACCAGCCGAACGGGTTGACCTGCACACCGAACAGCTGATACACGATCTTGGTGAGAAGGGCCGTCAACGGGAGCGCGTCGTTGAACAGCACGTTGCCGCCCTCGGGATAGCTCATGGCGGGGATGCTGAACAACGGAAAACGCCAGCTGTCGACGATGTAGTAGTTCCACGCGACCAGATAGGCGACGAAGTCGTTCTCGGGCCGAACCCACTTGCCGCCGGTACCGAGGATGAACTGCGGGTCGAGCGCCTGAAGGCCGATGGCGACGCCAGTCAGCGCTCCAAGAGCGACGCAGGCGAGAACTTTGCGGTCCTTGCTGGTCTGCACGAGCGGGCGTGTCATCGCGGCCGGTCGCCGCCGTCAGAGTCGGCCGCGCCGGCCCGATGATCCGTGAGAGGCGCGCATAGCGGGGCCGGCGGTCATCCTATAATGGGGCACCGATGCCAACCGGGTCGGCTCTTCCGGATAGCGCCACCACTGACACGCGTTCGCAGGACCGCGCAGCAGTCCCTGCCGAGACCGTCGATCTGAGCGTGCTCATTCCGGCGCTCCACGAAGGGCAGAACCTCGCGATCCTGCTCCCGCAGCTGAACGACATCCTGGAGCGCCTGGGCATCCGGCACGAGATCCTCCTCCTCACGCGGAACGCCGACGAGCTGGTGCGCGAGGCGGCCAGCCGTCATGGCGCGCGCATCGTCGAACAGGTCGAGCCGGGATACGGCGGCGCGCTCATCACCGGCTTCGCGCGCGCCTCGGGCGACTACCTGCTGACCATGGATGCCGATCTGTCGCACCCGCCGGCATTCGTCGAGCGGCTCTGGAACGAGCGCGACGCCGCCGACGTGACCGTCGCGTCCCGCTACGTGCCTGGCGGACGCGCGACGATGGGGCTGTATCGCTACGCGCTCAGCCGGCTCCTGAATGCCCTGTTCTCGCGCGGGCTGGACGTGCCGATTCGCGATTTGTCGAGCGGATTTCGATTGTATCGCAGCGCGATGCTGCGCGAGCAGCGCATTACGAGCCGCGATTTCGACGTCCTGCAGCAGATCCTCGTCCAGGCGTTCGCCGAGGGCTGGCGCGTTCGCGAGGTCCCCTTCGTCTACCAGCCGCGCGAACATGGAAGCTCGAGCGCCCGCGTGCTGCGTGTCGGCATGGCCTGCCTGCGCACGTTCGGCCAGCTGTGGATGCTGCGCAACTCGATCCTCGCCGCCGACTACGACGACCGCGCACACGACAGCCGAATCTTCCTGCAGCGCTACTGGCAGCGCTCGCGTCATCGGTACGTCATGGAGCTCATCGCCGGCGAGGGCGCGGTGCTCGACATCGGCTGCGGCTCGAGCCGGATCATCGGCGGCCTTCCGCCAGGCAGCGTCGGCGTCGACGTCCTCCAGCGCAAGCTCCGCTACGCGCGACGCTTCAAGAAGCCCCTCGTCCGCGGCCTCCGGGTTCGCGCTGCCGTTCCCCGACGAATCATTCACGTGCGTGCTGTGCTCGCAGGTCATCGAACACGTTCCCAAGGAGTCGCCCATACTCGACGAGCTGTGCCGCGTCCTCGAGCCCGGCGGACGTCTCGTACTGGGCACACCGGATTACGCCCACTGGCAGTGGGTGTACATCGAGAAGCTCTACGGTATGGTCCCGGGTGGGTACAAGGACGAGCACATCTCGCACTACACGAACCGCGAGCTCGTCCAGATCATGAGCGAGCGTGGCCTGCGCTTCGAGGAGGAACGCTACATCCTGCAGGGCGAGCTGATCCAGGCGTTTCGAAAGCCGCGCAACTGACGACGGACGACTAGCGACCGCCGACTGTCACATACCGTTTCAGCGCGTCCTGCCACGTCGGCATCGAGATGCCTGCGTCCCTGAGCTTCTCGTTGGACAACGCGCAGTAGACAGGGCGCCTGGCCTTGAGCTTGACCTCGGACGACTTGACCGCTATCGAGCTCGGCGTCACGGCCGAGCAGCCGGGCGATCTCCTGGGCGACGCCAAGCCATGTCGTCACGCCATCATTGACGCAGTGGTAGACGCCGGGAGCGGGACGGCTGGCCATCAGCTGCTCGGTCGCCGCAGCCACATCGTCGACGAAGCTCGGCGTCACCGTCCGGTCGGCAAAGACGCGGACCGGTTGGCCGGCGTGAATCGCTGACAGAATCTTGTCGATGCTGCTGTTTGCGGGACGCCCGCCGAACAGGCTCTCCACTCGCAGCACGTAGGCGCCTGTCGCCTCGAGCGCGAACCACTCGCCGAGCAGCTTCGACATGCCATAGGTGCTGAGCGGCCGGCAGGCGTCGGTTTCGAGATACGCACGGTCCGCAGTACCGTCGAACACGTAGTCGGTGCCATAGTGAATCAATGTCGCGCCCAGGGCGTTCGCTGCCCGGGCCAGCGCCTGGACCGCGAGTGCGTTGCCGCTAATCGCCGCATGCGCGTTGTCTTCCGCGGCGTCGACGTCGTTGTATGCCGCGCAGTTGATGACCACGTCTGGCGAGCACGTCGTCATCGTGTCGAGCACGGCCGTCGCGTCGGCAAGATCGAGCTGGGCTCGCGTGAACGCGGCCAGGTCGCAACTCGCCGACAGCCTCGCCACGACGGCGGACCCGAGCTGACCGGCGGCGCCGGTCACCATCACCCGCGTCATGTTTTCGACGTTTTCGACGTTTTCGACGTTTGCGACGTCTGCGACATTTGCGATGCGTGGCCGCCGAGCGCGTGGGCGAGCGTCCGCACAACGGTTTCCTGCTGAGCGGCGGTCAGCTCGCCGTAGATGGGCACAGCCAGCGTGGACGCGGCCGCCGATTCGGCGGCCGGAAACTCGCCGCGCCGGTAGCCAAGCGAGGCAAAGCACTCCTGCAGGTGGAACGGAACGGGATAGTAGACCTCCGTGCCGATGCCGTGGTCGGTCAGGAACGCACGCACACGGTCGCGTTCGGGCACTCGTATGACGAACTGATTGTAGATGTGGAAGGAGCCGCTGGGCTCGACCGGGAGGACGATCGCCGCGTGGCCCAGGAGATCGCCGACGAGACGTCGGTATCGTGCGGCATTTTCACGGCGCATGGCGGTCCAAGACGCCAGGTGGGGCAGCTTCACGCGAAGCACCGCCGCCTGCAGCGCGTCCAGCCTGAAGTTGCCACCGATCCGCTGGTGGTAGTACTTCGTCTCGGAGCCGTGATTCCGGAGCCGTCTGATCTCGCGCGCAAGTGCCGCATCCTGAGTCGTGACCAGGCCACCGTCGCCGAACGCGCCGAGATTCTTGCTCGGAAAGAACGAGAAGCACCCCGCCGCCCCCATCGATCCGGCCTGCCGGCCCATGTAAGTCGCGCCAATCGCCTGACAGGCGTCCTCGACGATCGGCACGTTCGCTTCCGCGGCAATCGCCAGCAACGGATCCATATCGGCACAGAGACCGTAGAGATGGACCGGAACGATTGCCTTGGTGCGTGCTGTGAGCGCGGACCTGACCGCTGCCGGCGAAAGATTGTAGGTCTGGGGATCGATGTCGACCAGCCGGGGAATCGCGCCGAGACGGGCGATGCAGCCAGCAGTCGCGAAAAACGAGTACGTGCTCGTGATGACCTCGTCGCCTGCGCCAATCCCGAGCGCCATCATCGCCACCAGCAGTGCGTCGGTACCCGACGACACGCCGATGGCTTCGGCGACGCCGAGGGCGTCGGCCAGCTCGCGCTCGAGCGCTTCGACTTCCGGCCCCTGGATGAACCGCTGGCTGTCGCAGACGCGGACGACGGCCGCCAGCACTTCGTCGCGGATCGGCCGGTACTGGGCCTCCAGGTCGAGGAGAGGCACCGTGGTGTGAACCGTCATGTGGTGTGTGGGGCCGGCAATGAACCGGTGCCCCGAAAATGACGCCCGGCAGCTACCGGACGACAATCTCCGGCGCACCCCAGACCGCAAGGTCGTTGCGCAGGTCAGCGCCTCTCCCCGGCGCGCTCCCGTAGGTATTGAGGATGACGTCAACCTCTTCGCCGGCGTAGGCCGACAGGTCGAGCATCAGGGGAACCCACTTGCGGTCGGTCTGATTCAAGAACGGGTTGACGTCCTGCAGGAAAAGCTCATCGGACGCGCGGCCATCGGAGACGACCCCCTGAAAGCGGACACCGTCGCCCTCCTGCGTCCAGGCTTCCTGCTTCAACGCCACGGACAGTCGCAGCCACCCATCGTCAGGAATCCGGGTCTTGAAGATGAGGCGGCTGCCCATTATCCCGGGTTTGACCGAGATGCTCTTCTTCGCTTCGCCATTGATAGTGACGTCTTCGACGGCAAAGACGCCGGCATCCGGACGCTTCCCGGCCGCCTCGAAGCGATCCACGAGGCTGATGGCTCCCGACCCGCCGCCGCGCCTCAAAAGCCACCAACCGAGAATCAAAACCGCTATCACGCCGACCGCAATAAAGAGCGAACGATTGCCTTTCATCAGTCGCAGTCCTCCAGAGAAACGTATCAATCTACCACAAGGGCCTCGACTTGGCGGGCCTTGTCGGGCGTCACGCCGCTGGCGACCGCGGCGGGCCTTGTCGGGCGTCACGCCGCTAGCGACCGCGGCGGGCCTTGTCGGGCGTCACGCCGCTAGCGACCGCGGCGGGCCTTGTCGGGCGTCACGCCGCTAGCGAGCGCGGCGGGCGTCACGCCGCGCGACCGCGGCGCCTTGTCGGGCGTCACGCCGCTAGCGACCGCGGCGGGCCTTGTCGGGCGTCACGCCGCTGGCGACCGCGGCGGGCCTTGTCGGGCGTCACGCCGCTGGCGACCGCGGCGGGCCTTGTCGGGCGTCACGCCGCTGGCGACCGCGGCGGGCCTTGTCGGGCGTCACGCCGCTAGCGACCGCGGCGTTCCTTGACTGCGGCGCGCGTCTCGCGCTCAGCATCTCGCCGCTTGATCGTCTCGCGCTTGTCGTGGGCCTTCTTGCCCTTGGCCAGGCTGATGGCGACCTTCACGTGCCCGTTCTTGAAATACATGCGCGTCGGCACCAGGGTCATGCCCTTCTCGACGGTCTTGCCAATCAGCTTGCGGATCTCCTGCCGATGCAGCAGGAGCTTGCGGCGGCGCGTCGGGCTCGTGGTCGGAATAGCCGCGATGGCTGTAGGGACTGATGTGCACGTTGTAAACCCAGATCTCCCCTGACTCGACGCGGGCGAAGCTGTCGCGCAGATTCACGTTGCCTTCGCGAATCGACTTGACTTCAGTGCCAAGCAACGCCACGCCCGCCTCGAAGGTCTCCACGATGTGATAGTCGTGGAACGCCTTTCGGTTCTCGGCAATGTTCTGCTGCGCGAGCTCACGTTCTGTCTTCATCCTGTCGGTCTCTGGCTCGTTGACTTGTGCGTAAGCAGGAGGACGGCGAAGGTAACGGGTTCAACACGAAGGCACGGAGCCAAAACCGAGACGCACGAAGGCCCCGTCGCACCGCGCTTCGCGCGGGTCGTGTCGGGAGGATCGCTGACAGAAGAGCGCTTGAGTCTCCGATACACTTACATGGGCGCGCGCTCTTCTGTCAGCGATCCTCCCGACACGGCTCGCCGGCCTGTTCGGCCGGCGACGCGACGGGTCACAGACTACAAACGTTATTTCTCTCTGCTTCGTGCGTCTCCGTTCGTCTTCGTTCCTCCGTGTTGAACCCGTTCACTCCGTCCTCTCCCCGTCCACGTCCCCTCTACACGGCATGACTGCGCGACGCGGCCAGCTGCGCGGCGAGCAACACCGCGTGGATCAGGCTCGACGGATCGGCCACGCCGCGCCCCGCGATGTCGAAGGCCGTCCCGTGGTCAACGGACGTGCGGATGATGGGCAATCCCAGCGTGACGTTGACCGCGTGACCGAAGGCGACCAGTTTCACAGGGATGAGCCCCTGGTCGTGGTAGCAGGCAATCACGGCGTCGAACTCGCCGCGCATGGCGCGAACGAAGACGGTATCGGCCGGAAGCGGGCCATCGATCGTGATGCCGCGCGCGCGGCTGGCTTCGACCGCCGGCGCCAGCACGGCGTCGTCTTCGAGCCCCATCAGGCCGTGCTCGCCCGCGTGCGGGTTCAATCCGGCGAGCGCAAGCCGGGGCGATGGCCATCCGAATCGCGGCAGCTCGGAGGCCGTCAGCGCGATCGTCTGTTCCAGACTCTCGCGGGTCAACGCACGGGAGACCTCCGCGAGCGGGATGTGGACCGTCGCCAGCACGACGCGCAGGACGTCGGAATAGAACATCATCGCCACGCGCGGTGTGTCGGTCAGGTGCGCAAGAAGCTCGGTGTGCCCGCGCCACGGCACGCGCGCCGCGGCAAACGCCTCCTTGTTGATCGGCGCGGTGGCGATGGCGGCGATCCGACCCTGCCGCGCGTCCTGAACGGCCGTGACGATGGCGTCGTATGCGGCCTGACCCGCTTTCGCCGAGACACGCCCGACCGCAAACGACTCGTCCTCTCGCGGCCCGTAGAGCACCGGCACGCACACGTCGAGCACGCGCGAGTCCGACGCCGCCTTCCGTGCGATTTCCGGGCCGATGCCGGCCGGATCTCCAACGGTAATGCCGATGACCGGCCGCGACTGCGCCATCATCAGCGATCGTCCGCCCTCGCACAAAGCGCTTCTGCTCTCGCCCGCTGGTCACCGTCCAGCCTGCGCAGGAACCCCGCCGGGGCCGGCGTCATCAATGGCCGCAACTCCCGCAGCCCCCGCTCCCGCACGATCCGCAGCCCCCGCCAGGGCCCGTCGGGTTGTCGCAGCTTCCGCATCCGCCCTCGTCGGCGCACCCGCCGTGTTTCACGCCCTTGCCGTTCGGCAGCTCGTAGCGGAGACAGCACTTGAGTCGGCCGCACATGCCAGACAGCTTCGACGGATTGAGGCTCAGCTTCTGCTGCTTGGCCATCTTGATCGACACCGGCTCGAACGACTGCAGCCAGGTGGTACAGCAGAGCGGGCGGCCGCACGAACCGTAGCCGCCGAGCATCTTGGCCTCGTCACGCACGCCGATCTGGCGCATTTCGATACGGGCGCGGAAGTGCGCGGCCAGATCGCGGACGAGCTCGCGAAAATCCACGCGGCCCTCGGCGGTGTAGTAGAAGATGAGCCGCGAACCGTCGAAGATCTGCTCCACCCGCGCCAGCTTCATCGAGAGGCCCCGCTCGCGAATCTTCATCAGGCAGATGCGCTGCGCGTCCTGCTCGCGCTGCTGGTGCTTCAGGCGCGTGACGATGTCGTCGCGCGTCGCCTTCCGTACAGACGCGATCGGACGAATCGGCAGGGGGTTGCTTCCGGCTCGCGAGGCTCGGAATCGCTCGGGTGACGATGCCGACTGCCGGACCCTCGACCGTATTGACGACGACAGTGTCGCCTGGGACCAACGTGCGCGCCCCCCCCGGGGTCGCTTCCCGACGCGTGGCGTCGGCGCCATCCGCGTCCCATGCCTCAGAAGCGATCCGCGTCTCGTGACCCGTGATCCCCGTCCCGTGATCCGCGATCCGCGCGATCCGCGTCCCGTGATCCGTGATCCCCGTCTCGTGATCCGCGACCCGCGTGTCGCGATCGGCGGGAGATCCGCGTGCCGTCTCCGAATCGAGGGCCAGGTCCGGCAGCAGGAAGGTGTACGTGCGACCGACCGGCGTGAACTTGACGCTGACGAACGGACGTTCCCGGCCTTCATGCATAAGGCCTCTATATCTCTTCAACCGGGGACCGGCGACGCCAGTGCCCCGTGGGGTCAACCGAGGCCTGGCGCGGTGGCCAGCTCGGAACGGAACCGACTACAACTGAAACGCCAGCCAATCGGCAACGATCTTCGGGCTCGCGTTTCGATCGATCGCCTCGAGCGCGCGATCGATCGCGGCAAACGCGCTCGACACCCGCTCGCGGTCGAACGACCCTGCCAGCCGCCGAAGCGGCTCCTCCAGGTCGGCGTTCGCGAGGCACTGCTCGTTTACGCCGCGCTGCCCCGATCACACCGAGGTCTCGCACCATCGACGCCAGCGCGCGGAGACGGCGCCGAAGCTCGTCCCGATCGCCGCCGCCCGAGAGAACCTTGGCGCTGTCGAGCCGCCGGCGCGGGTCGCTGGTCCCCGCGACGTGCCGCAGCACCTCGGCTGCTGCTTCGCGGGCCTCGACGAGCGCGGCCGCCCCTCCCTCGAGCGCCAGTCCGATGCTGCCATCGGCGGCAGAAGCGGCGGCGTGCGCGTCGGCTGACGAGAAGCCGTGTGCCTGCATCAGCACCGCTGCGATGTCGCCTGGCGACAACCTCCCGAACCGCAGCCGCTGACAGCGCGACCGGACCGTCGGCAGGAGCTCGTCGGGACGCGACGTGACGAGCACGAACATCGAGGCCGACGGTGGTTCCTCGAGCGTCTTGAGCAGCGCGTTCTGCGCCTCCGAGAGCATCGCGTCCGCCTCGTCGACGATGACCACGCGGCGGCGCCCCTCGAACGGCCGATACGCGGTCCGCTCGACGACCTCGCGTACCTGATCGACCTTGATGACTCCGGTGTCCCCGGGCTCGACGAGGAAGACGTCGGCGTGCACGAGGCGCGCGATACGCGTGCACGACGCGCACGTGCCGCAGGCGTCGTTTCTCACCGGATCTGGCGCGGCCAGACCTGGGCCTTGAACGCGCGTCGGACAGTTCACGAGCTGGGCCAACGCCAGCGCCGCCGCCCGCTTCCCCACACCCTCGGGACCTGCGAAGATCAGGCTGGGTGGCAGCGATGCCCGCGCCGCCGCGCCGGCGACGAGATCCAGCAGGTGCCGATGCCCGACGATGTCACGAAACGGCATTATCCCCCTTTTCTCCGGCGCTCCTCGGCCTTCTTCCGTTCCTCTTCTTCCTTCTTCCGTTCGTCTTCTTTCTTTCATCTTCTCGTCGTCACTGCGACCGAAGATCCGTCCCCAGAACCCCCGCTTCTTCTTCGGCTCCTCGACCTTGCCGTCCTTGGCGGCTTCGGCAGAGGCGACGGCCGGATTTGCCGGCGTGCCCGACGTGCTCGCCGAGGGCGGCGGCAGGCCCACGTCGTCCGCCGAGACCGGGACGCCGGACGTCCTTGCCGAAGATGCCGGCCAGACGATCGGTGAACGACGGGCTGTGGAGCGGACAGAGTTCGGCGGGTTCGGTGCCGCGCACGAAGTACTCGGTGTAGACCATCGAGCGCTTCTCGACCAGGCCATCGCGGTTGACGACCGGCACGCTGTCGCAACCGCCAGCCGGCAGCTTGCCCGACATCCGGCAGACGTTCACCCCGACGACGTTGGCCGGACGCTCGAACCAGTCGGGTTTGTCGCCGCGGGTCGCGCGCTTCATGAAGGCGCCCCAGATCGGCACTGCGAGCTCGCCGGCGTACCCGCCCGACGCGATGGTCTGCGGCTGGTCGAAGCCGACCCAGACACCGGTGACCAGATGCGGCGTGAAGCCGACGAACCAGGCGTCGTTGTAGTCGTTCGTGGTGCCGGTCTTGCCGGCCGCCGGCAGCGCGAATCCGCTCTGCCGCGCGCGGACGCCGGTTCCGGCGTTGATGACGTCGGAGAGCATGCTCGCCATGAGGAACGCGGTCGCCTCGCTCACGGCGCGGTGCGACTTGTCTTCTTCCCGGTAGAGCACCGCCCCATCGCTGTCCTCGACGCGACGAATGAGAATCGGTGTTCGGACGATCCCGCCGTCGGCGAAGGCGCCGTACGCCGCGGTCAGCGCGGCAAGCGTCACGTCGCTGGCGCCGAGCGCGAGCGACGGCACGCTCGGCGGCTTGCCGACGTTGAGCTTCTCGGCGTAGCCGACGGCCTTCGGAATCCCCACCGACGCCAGCATCTGCACCGCCGCGCGGTTGCTCGACGTCCGCAGCGCCGAGCGCATCGTCATCTCGTTGCCGGCCGAGTGATCGTCCTCGGGGAGCCAGGCGCCCTTGACGGTCAGGATCGGATCGTTGAGGCCGGTGATGAGCGACGCCGGCGAATAGCCCAGCCTCGAGCGCAGCCGCGTAGACGAACGGCTTGAACGCCGACCCGGACTGGCGCTTCGCCTGCACGGCACGGTTGAAGTGACTCTCGCCGAAGTCCCGGCCCCCGACCATGACCTTGACGTGGCCGTTCGCGGGGTCCATGGCCATCAGGGCGCCCTGGAGGTACGTCGGCGCGTCGTTGGAGGTCGGCGCGCCCGCCGCCGGAGCTGCGCGCTTGGGGTGCTTGAAGCCGGGCCGGCGTTCTACGTCCTGCAGCCCCTCTTCGAGCGTGGCCTCGGCCGCTTTCTGGAGGTCGCTGTCGATCGTCGTGTACACCCGAAGGCCACCCTGGTACACGCGCTGCCAGCCGAAACGCTCGACCAGCTCGCGACGCACCTGCTCCTTGAAATAGAGGCCGAAGGTTTCCTTGATCTCGAGCGCGTTGATGATCTTGACCGGCGCCGCTTTCGCTCGCTCCGCCGTTGCGGCGTCGATCGCCCCCGAGTCGACCATCGTCAGGAGGACGACGTTCCTGCGCGCGATCGCGCGATCGAGGTTGACGTTCGGCGCGTAGCTCGACGGCGACTGGATGAGGCCCGCGAGCAGCGCCGCCTCGTCGACCTGGAGCTCGGCGGCCGGCTTCCCGAAATAGCCGCGGGCAGCCGCCTCGACGCCGTGCAGGCCGTCGCCGAAGTACACCTTGTTGAGATACATCTCGAGAATCTCCTGCTTCGAGTACAGGTTCTCGAGGTACGCGGCCACGATCATTTCCCTGAGCTTGCGACGGTAAGTCTTGCCGCGGTTCAGGAACATCAGCCGCGCCAGCTGTTGCGTGATGGTACTGCCGCCCTCGGAGCGGCGGCCCGACTGCAGGTTCTTCAGGAACGCACCGCCGATCCGGACGGCATCGATGCCGCCGTGATCGAAGAACCGCTGATCCTCGACCGAGACGACGGCCTTGAGGAAGTTCTGGGACATCTTCTCGAGAGGAACTTCGATCCGCTGCTCTTTGAAGATCGTGAAAGCCGGCCGGTCGCTCGCGTCGAAAATGGTCGTCGACTGGACCATGTCGCCCATGTCTCGCAGCGCCTGGCGGTTGGGAAGGCCGCTCGTCAGGTCATACGCGAACCAGGCCACCCACCCGGCCGAGAACAGCACGGCGATCGCGAGGATGCCGATCGTCGCGGCGAGTGCCTTTGGCCGCCCCGTGAACGCCCGACGAGCGAGGGTCGCCGCACGCTGCTGGAGCCTGCGGAGCGCGTTCTGGAGCGGAAGCAAAAGGCGATGCATGACGGGCTGACAGATCGCAAGAGACGCGCCGGATCAGCTTGTCACCGCCGGCGGGCGAACTACTTGATTATCTGCCGCTTGCGGCCCGGGGGGCAACGGTTGGTTTGGCTCAGGGCTCAAGGCTGCTAGCCTTGAGCCCTGAGCCCTGAGCCTGCCCTAGAGCGTCTTCATATACTCGATGAGAGCCTTCTTCTGGGCGGGTGTGAGCTCGACGCCGTACATGTGACCGGCGTTGCCATTGCCGGGAAGGCTGGTGTCGTAATGGAACCCAGTGCGTTTCGCCTGCTCGCCTTCGGAGAAGAAGCCAACACGAGCAGGATCGTAAACAGCACGACACGAGCACCCGAAACCAGGCCGCGCGCTCATAACGTCTTCAAGTACTCGAGGAGCAGCTCGCGCTCCTGCCGTGACAGCTTCGCGCCGTAGACGTGACCCGCGTTGCTGTTGCCCTTGAGGGACGTGTCGAAGCGCACGCCGCCGGCTTCCGCTTCCGGACCGCTCGACACGAATCCGACGTTGGTCCAGTCGTAGACGTCGTACGCGCGATAGAAGACGGCGGGCCGCTCCTCGGGAAACAGCAGCGCGCGGAGCGTCGGCACCGATCCGTTGTGCAGATAGGGCGCGCGGAGCCACAGGCCGTCGAGCGGCATGTTGGCGTAGCCGTCGGTCTTGCGGAAGTGGCTGAAGCGCCACGGCTTCCCTTCGCCGATCGTGTTCATGCCGCGGGCGAGATCGGACGTGAACGAGTTGAGGCGCTCGGGGTCAGTGCCCACGTCGGCGAGGCTGGTGACCTGCCCGATGAGCGGGCTCTCGACCGAATGGCAACTCCCGCACGCCTGCTCCCAGACGCGGCGTCCCTCGGCGGCTCGCGCCGAGTCGATGCGCGCCGCGGGGAACGCAGGGGGCTTGAGATCGAGAATCCAGTTCTCGATTCGCCTCATCGATTCGAGATTGAGCGAGTCCGGCGTCGCACCCGCACCGATAGCCGCGCTCTTGTTCCGCTCCTCGAGCGAATCGTTGTTGCCGTCCCAGTGCAGCCACATCCGCGCCCGCATGCGCTGGTTCCAGAGCGACGGCAGATCGACCGTCCCGACCACATCGTCAATGGGGATCTTCAGGATGACCTTGTAGGGATTGAACGTGTCGACGCGCCCGGGACCGAACGGCGGGCGTTTGTCGAACCACGCATTGTCACGCGCGCGCTCGAGGATGCCCTTCTTCGTCGCGCCGACGACGAAGAGCTTGTAGATCAGGCGGTCGAACCACCCGATCTTCGGGTTCTCCTTGCGGATGGCCGCCATGAGCGTCCCGTAGTTGAAGCGCGGGTCGTTGGCGCAGGCGGTCAGGAAGTTGGCGTACCCCTGCAGGTCCATGTTGTTGGCGGGCATGCCCGACACGACCTGGCGGGGACCCGTCGGGCTCTCGCGATAGGTGCCAACGTGGCAGGTGGCGCAGTTGAGGCCGACGCGCGCGACGCGGCCGGACTTGTACGACGTCCCCATCGGGCGCGGGTGTTTCGCGTCGACGAGGAACCCGATGCGCTCCCACCCGACCCCGGGTCGCTTCGGCAGCTTGTCTTCGAAGACGGTCGGCAATACCTTCCAAATCCAATACGGAAGGCCGACGCGTTCTTCCGTGCCGATCGAGCCGTACTTGAAGTGATCGTCAGGGTCGGGAAACGACTCCGAATCGGGCACGGTCTGCGCCTTGACCGCGATCGTGCACATCAGACCGACAAGGGCGACTGCCGCCCATGGGAATCGGAGACGAGGCATCGCTACGCACCTCCCGAAAACGGCGGCGGGTCGAAGACCGACATGATCTGGCGCACCATCTCGTCGCGCGACGGGAAGCGGGACTCTTCGTAGCACCCGAGCGGGTTCTCGACGGCGTTGACCAGGCACTTGTTGCAGTAGGTGCAGGGCTTCTCGGCGCGCGCGGCGCCTCCTGCGAACACCTTGACGAGATCGTTGTTCGCGATGAGCGGGCGGGCGATCGTCACGCCATGGCACAGACCGTCGGCGAGCGCCTGCTCGATGACGGTCGCGGTCTGGAATCCGCCGGTGCACAGCACCGGAATGGTCACGGCCTGCTTGATGCGGTGCGCGTCGGGGAGGTTCATCCCTTCGATGTGGCTGACATCGCCCCTGGCTTTCTCCCACTGGCTCTTGAAGTACTTGCCTGTGAGGCGGCCGGTGAAGAGCACGTAGTTGCGCTTGGTCAGCAGGCCGCTCGAAATGAGCGTGTCGTACGTCTTCCGCAGCTCCTCGATGGGCAGGTCGCCCGCCGGGTTGCGTGGATGGGGAAAGAAGCTGCCGCTCGACACGTGGATGGCGTCGACGCCTTCGGCCTCGAGCAGCTTGCAGACCTCGACGGAGTCCTCGAGCGTGTTCCCCTTCGGCTCGTCGTCGAGCAGCGCGTCGTTGTACTCGATCGCGCTGATCTTCATCTGCAGATGAAAATCGCGGCCGACCTCGGCGCGAATCGCCTGGACGATCTCGATGACGAAGCGGGCGCGGTTCTTGAGCTCTCCTCCGTACTCATCCTTCCGGTCGTTGATCGCCGAGCTGAGAAACTGCGTGATGAGGTAACCGTTCGCGCCGTGCAGCTCGACGCCGTCCGCGCCGGCCTCGCGTGCACGCCGTGCGCCCTGTCCGAACGCCTGCACGATCTCCTGAATCTGCTCGACAGTCGCCCGCTCGCACTCGAACCCGTGCAGGGGATCCTTGTCGTCGGTGGAGCTGATGCCTTTGGCAAACTCGATCCCGGGCACGTCCCGCTGACGGCCGCCGTGGCTCAGCTGCACGATGTATTTGCAGTCGCTCTCGCCGTGCACCTGCTCGACGAGCCTCTTCCAGAACGGGATGCACGCGTCGCGATCGATCGTCGCGTAGTTCGGCATGATGCGGCCGCGCATCGCGACGGGCACGAACGACGAGATCACGGCGCCGACGCCGCCTTTTGCGAACTTGACCTCCCAGTTGATCCGCGCCTGGTTGCCCGAGCCGTCGAAGTTGTCGAAGCGACCGGCGACGTTCGATCGAAACACGCGGTTCTTCACCGTGAGGTTCCTGAACGTCAGCGGTGAGAAGAGCTGTGGATAGAGCGCCACGCCTGGCCCCGCCGCCGGTTGGGCCGCGGGCGCCTGCCCGACGTCGCCGGCTGGTTCAGCCGCGACGTTCAACGGCCGCGCCGTTGCCATCGCCGCCGCCATCGTCTCGATCACGCGTCTACGAGAAATCATGGTTCCCTTTCGTCGGGGCCGATTCCGGGGTCAGATCTCGATCACGCGTCCGCCCGGACGGCGCGCAGGGGCACGCCGTGAATACATCGATCGTGCGGTCAACACGGAGCACAAGCCCTCACACCCAAAGCGTCGGGAGACGGCACGAGGGGCTGGTCACACCTCGTACCGTGCCCACAGAGAATAACGCCGGGTCGTGGGAAAGCGAACGGTCTCTGTCTGCGAAAATGGCTGACGATCCTACGGTTGAGCTTCGTAGTCCGTCGTCAGCAATCAGCGGTCGAGGCCCGCGAGGTCGAAGAGGACGGTTGCGAGCGCGGAGTAATCCGTGTCGGCGTGACCGGCGGCCATGAGCGCACTGACGAGCTGCTGCACCACGGCGGCGACAGGCGCCGGCGTCTGATATTCGGCGAGCGTGTCGGAGGCAATCCCCAGATCCTTCGCGAAGAGCCGCGTGCGAAAGCCCGGGACGTAGTTCGACTGCAGAATGCGTTCGCCGTGGGCGTCGAGCACGCGGCTGCTCGCGAAGCCGCCGAGCAGCACCGTGCGCACGCGCGCGGGATCGACGCCGGCCTTGCGCGCCAGCGCGAACGCCTCGCTGACGGCGGCGAGCGTGCCCCCGATCACCATCTGGTTGCAGACCTTGCAGAGCTGACCCGATCCCGATGGGCCGATGTGCACGATGCGTTCGGGGTTGCCCATCGCGTCGAGCACCGGACGCGCCCGCTCGACGGCCGCCGCCTCGCCGCCGATCATGATCGAAAGCGACGCGTTGATCGCGCCGACTTCTCCCCCGCTCACCGGCGCGTCGATCATGGCCGATCCGAGCGCCGCCGCGCGAGCCGCGAGACGGCGTGCCACGGCCGGCGCGATCGTGCTGTGGTCGACGACGAGACTGCCGGAGCGAGCGCGCTGAACACGCCGTCAGGTCCTTCGAGCACCGCTTCGACGTCCGGCGAGTCCGGCACCATCGTCACGACGAGCGTCGCTTGACGCGCCACCGCCGCGGGCGTGTCGGCGGCCCGAGCGCCGGCGCCGACCAGCTCGTCGACCGGCCCACGGCTGCGACTGTGGACGACGAGACTCGAATCCCCGCGCGAGAAGGTTGCGCGCCATCGGCTTCCCCATCACGCCGAGACCGATGAAACCGATGCGCTCGCTCACGAAACATCTCCAGGTGAGGTTGACGCCGATCATCGTGAAGAAGGTTACAGAAGAAGGGTACAGCAAAAAAGAAAACGCCCGGCATCCTGATTGGATGCCGGGCGTGGGCTCTCTCGGGGGAGATGAGCGATGACGATCAGCGCGCGAGGGCAAGCCCGCGCACCGACCTTACCTTCGAGCCAACGGGTGATCCGGTGGCACGCAGCCGTCGCCGGTGTTGGCCGGGACGAACCCCTCCGGGCAATTCGGTGCCGGCACCAGACCTGGTGCGAGCGTCCCGCCCGTAGAGAACGTGGTATCCGGTGGATTCACGAGATAGACGGGCTTGGGAACATCCGAAGTGCCACCGGAGCGGAAGAACCGGCGCGCGATGACGCGGTTGTCCTCGCAGAGGTACCACAACATCACCGTCTCTTCATACGTAGACGGAGTGATTGTGCGGATGGGCGTCGCGCCACAGGGCGAGTCGCCGGGGACCACGTGGTCGACGTAAGCGCCGAACAGCGGGAAGAAGTAGTCTTGCGCGGCTGCCGTCCCAACGGCGAGGGACAACGCAGCGGCAACCACTCCGGCAATTACGAAATTCTTCTTCTTGCTTTCCATTGGTTCGTCTGCTCCTTGTCGTCACCATCAAATGGCAACTTCAAGGCCAGTGCGACCGCGCCTCTCCATGACGCCGGAGATTACCGCCGAGCCATCCTGCGGTAAGTGTGTGAACGCGTAGCGATAGGCGTCCGCGACCCAGCGGAGCCCCTCGCGCGATGAACCGCTGCAACTCCTTGCACGAATTACACTTCCGTCTGTAGCCTCGCAAACCAAAACCATCAAAAGGCAGACTTCGGTCGGCAGAAGCGGACCAAGGGTCTGCCCTTTCGACCTAGACCCTCCCGGCCAACGCGCGCCGCCGGCAGCCGGATCAGCGCGCTCAGGAACTCGAACACGCCGTCGACGACGATGCCCACTAGCCGAAACGGCAGCAGCAACAGCCAGACAATGGGATAGAGAAGGATCGCGAGAAGCGCGAGCGGCCAGCACACCACCAGCAGAAGCAGCCAGAGCAGGAACTTCACCATATTCCCATATACGATCGGCGCACGTCCCGGTGCCAGACAGGCACTGGACAATGGCCAGGAAGACCCGCCTCGTCAAGATGGCGCCGAGCGGGGAGCCTCCGGAGGACCGACGAGCGTACGCAGACGACGATAACTGCAGGGCTGGGATAGGATGACGCCATGATTTTCCGCGCTCCAGAGCCTGATCTCATCATTCCCGACGTCGCGTTGACGCCGTTCCTCCTCGAACGCACGGCGGCGCTTGGCGACAAGGCGGCCTTCATCGACGGGCCGACGGGGCGGACGCTGACCTACCGCGCGTGGGCCGGCGCCGTGCGCAAGGCGGCGGCCGGGCTTTCGGGCCGGGGCTTCCGCAAAGGGGACGTCTTTGCGATCTACAGTCCCAACCTCCCCGAGTACGCCGTGGCCTTCCACGCGGTCTCGCTCCTCGGTGGAATCGTCACCACGATCAACCCGGCCTACACCGCGGCCGAGTTGAGCCATCAACTGGAGGACGCCGGCGCGCGCGCACTGGTCACGGTTCCGCCCTGCCTCGACAAGGCGGCGCACGCGGCTCGCGAGGCCGGCGTGCGCGAGGTCTTCGTCTTCGGCGAAGCGACCGGTGCGACGCCGTTTGACGTGCTGCTCGAGTCGGACGGCGATCCGCCGGCCGTCGCGATCGACCCGCGCACGCAAGTGGTCGTTCTTCCCTACTCGAGCGGCACCACGGGCCTGCCGAAGGGCGTGATGCTCACGCACCGCAACCTGGTGGCGAACATGCTCCAGTCGGCACCGGTGCTGAGCATAGGCGAACGCGACGTCATGCTCGGCGTCCTGCCCTTCTTTCACATCTACGGCATGGTCGTGATCATGAACCTTGGCATGCACCTCGGCGCCACGGTCGTAACGATGCCGCGGTTCGACCTGGAGCAGTGCCTGCAGACGATCCAGAAATATCGCGTGACCTTCGCCAATGTCGTCCCGCCCATCGTGCTGGCGTTGGCCAAGAGCCCGCTGGTCGACAAGTACGACCTGCAGTCGCGTGCACACGCTGTTCTCGGGCGCCGCGCCGCTGTCGGAATACGTGGCCGCCGTCGCCAGCGCGCGGCTCGGCTGCCGCGTCATCCAGGGCTACGGCCTCACCGAGACATCTCCGGTCACGCACGCCACGCGCATGCACGACGGACCGATCAAGGTCGGCGGGATCGGACTCGCCCGTCCCGAACACCGAGGTCCGCGTCGTCGATGTCACGACCGGCGCAGAGCTCGGACCGAAGCAGGAGGGCGAAATCTGCGTGCGCGGGCCGCAGGTGATGAAGGGCTACCTGAATCGACCGGACGCGACGACCGCCATGATCGACGCCGACGGCTGGCTGCACACCGGCGACATCGGTTACGCCGACGAGGACGGCTGCTTCTTCATCGTCGACCGGCTGAAGGAGCTGATCAAGTACAAGGGGATGCAGATCGCCCCGGCCGAGCTCGAGGCCGTGCTGCTGACCCATCCGCTGGTGGCCGACGCGGCCGTGATCCCCGTCGCGAACGAGGAATGCGGCGAGGTGCCGAAGGCGTTCGTCGTCCTCCGCGACGACGTCACGCCGGAGGAGATCATGGGCTACGTCGCGGAGCGTGTCGCACCCTACAAGAAGCTGCGCGGCGTCGAGGTCATCGAGCAGATCCCGAAGGCAGCCTCGGGAAAAATCCTGCGTCGCGTGCTCATCGAGCGGGAGAAGGCGCGAACCAATCCTGCCTGACGATCACCTGTCTCACCGGCGCGACGCTCCCGGATCGCGGCACTCGAAGCTCGCGGCGTCGTTCGTGTCGCCAGTGCCCCTATAGGCCGCGACCTTCGGGTACACGCAAAGGGGACGCAGGCGATCGACGACCCCGTTGACTGAACGGGTCGCGACGACCCGGTCGGGCGCGACACCGTGTTCCACCCACTGCTCCAGCGCGGCCTGCATATCGAAGCAGATCCCCGCGCGAATGGTCATTGTAGCGCGGCGGCGCCTGAGCGGCTGACAGAGGCGTGACAAAGCCGCGATGGTCGTGTGACCCGTTCCCGACGCCGGCGCCGCCGTCCGGGCCTCTTGACCTTCCCAATATCCGGTCATAAAATTGTGGTCATGATGGGTCGAACAGGTAGAGTCGCGGCGACGCGTCGGGCGCGTGCCCCCTCCCGCGGCACTCGACTCACAGCGGCGGCGTTCAAGGCCACCTGCCTCGAGCTGATGGATCGCGTACGAGAGACGGGCGCGGAGTACATCGTGACGAAACATGGCAAGCCCGTCGCCCGACTGGTGCCGTACGAGGAGCCCGACCGCAAGCCGCTCTTCGGGTCGATGAAAGGCACCGTGCTGAAGTACGACCGGCCATTCGATCCGATCGACGGCGAGTACGACATCAACCGCGGCTGACCTGTGCTGCTGCTGGACACGCACGTCTGGATCTGGGCCGTCGACGGTGATGAGCGACGCCTCGGGCGGCGCGCGCGGCGGTTGTTGTCACGCGCTGAATCGCAGGGCGTTGTCCGAGTGTCGACGGTGACGCTTTTCGAGCTCACGGCTCTCCATACGCTCGGGCGCATCCGATTGACCCGCACGCCGGAGCAGTGGATTCGGGAATCGTTGCACGTGTCAGGCGTGCGCCTCACCGAGTTGACGCCGGCCATCGCGATCGACGCCGGCGCCATTCCGCGAACGGCGCTCGCCGACCCGCTGGATCGTCTGCTCCTGGCCACGGCCCGCCAGCTCGACGCGGCCTTCCTGACGAGCGATACCCGCATCCTCGACTATGCGTCAGGGCACGGTGAGCTCCACGTCCACAACGCCAGCCTCTGACGCGTCGGCGACCTCCACATGTGGCCCCCATGGCGGCACCGCGATCCTTGCCGTCCTCAACCGATTCCTGACCTGGCGCGTGGGATCGGATCCGTCAAGACTCGCGGGGTGGACTCCTGAGCAAATTCGTCAGGCGGGAGGGCTTGACTGGCCGCATCTGCACTCCCAGCTGGCGCCTCTCGTGGAGCTCAAGGAAGAGCCCGAGATCCTCGACGAGCTCGAGAGACGACGAGCGAAGCTGGAATGATTGCGGGCCGACCGTTTTCGAAATGCCCTCAGGCGGACAGGGCGGTTGCAGCGAGCGTGTGACCTAGCTAAACTTAGTCCATGGCAACCGTGAACTTGCATGCGGCCAGACCCACCTCTCGCGGCTCGTCGACCAGGCGGCGGCGGGCGAGGACATCGTGATCGCCAAGGCGGGCAAGCCCATGGTCCGTCTCGTCCCCGTGCGGTCGGGGAGCGTACGGGGTTCGGCGACCTGAAGGGGCGAATCGGGATCGCTGCCGATTTCGACGCGCCGTTGCCCGCCGGTCTGCTGCGGGCGTTCGGCTCGAAGCCGTGAATCTCCTGCTGGATACGCAGGCGCTGCTCTGGTGGCGGGACGGCAGTCGGCGCCTCGGTCGCCGCGCGCGGACGGCGATCGAGCGGAAGCCGCGACGGTGTCCGTGAGCGCCGCCAGTGTCTGGGAAATCGCCATCAAGTCGAGCATCGGCAGACTCAGGCTTAAGGATCCCCTCGACGTCTGGATGCAGAGTGCGCTCGAGGCGCACGGGTTCGCCACGCTGAGCGTGACTGTTGCGCATGCCGCTGCGGTCGCCGCCCTCCCGCCGCACCACGGGGATCCCTTCGATCGGCTGCTCATTGCCCAGGCTCGTCTCGAGCGTCTCACGCTCATGACCGCCGACGCCGCTTTCGACGACTACGACGTACCCGTGCTCGACGCGAGGGTGTAGCACCTCCAATTGCCTCTGAAATCGATCTTCGAGATGCCGTAGCGAAGGTCCGACTCACCGGCTGACTGGTGCCTCGTAGAGCCGCAGCCGCTCGATGGTCCACGCCGGGGCATTCTCCATAGCTGCAGTCTGGGTAATACGAACGAAGCTCGCGCGCACCGGCGCGAACGCAATCGACGTGGTCCGGCCGCTGCCCTGACCCTCGGCGACGGGTGCGCTCCAGGTCGTGCCGTCGATGGACACCTCGACACGATAGGCGCGCGGATACGTTGCCGTCGATGCCCCTCCCCTCCCGCCGGCGGCAGGCGGTGAATCGAACTCGATCTCGGTCAGCATGATGGGCTGCGGCAGGGCGACCTGGATCCACATCCCGGGCTGCTGTGGCGCGTCGCTCGTCCAGCGGGTGTAGTCGAGCGCGCCCGACGCGGCGCTGGAGTTGTGGCTGGCCGTGACCTGCCACCGGGCGTCGGGCCGCGTGTCGTGAATGACGTGCCGCGGGAGCGACGCCTCCAGCTCACCGAGCGTCCATGGCGTTTTGCGGCTCGCAGTCGCGGCGCGAACGCGCGCGACGTCCGCCGCAGTGACCCCTGTCGCTGAGTTCCCGAAGCTGTTGCGAACGTAACTCGCGACGTCGGCGATCCACTGATCAGTGTTCGAGCCGAGCGGCACCATCACCTGCGGATAGCTCTTGCCATCGATCTGCCCTGACATCCCGTGCAGGAGCGGCTTGATGACGTAGTCGCGGTGCCCGTTGACGCGGGCCGATCCGGACAAAGACGGCGCCATCACGATGCCAGCCTGTGCGCCGGGGACCGGGGTTCCGCGCCCGTCTTCGCCGTGACACGAGAAGCAGAGCTCTGTATAGATCGCGGTCCCCCGCCCGATGATGGCCTGTTGCTCCGGGGTCAGCGCCAGACCGCCGCGCCCGGCGCCGGCAACAGTCGCCGGCGGATTCACAATCCGGTTGCCGACAAACTGCACGCCGCGCGCGGCTTGGCGGGCCATGGCTGACGTCGCGGTCGCGGCAGCATCGGCCACCTTCAGGACGTTCATCGTCAGCATCGCCTGGATGACGACATCGATGTCGGTATCCGCGGCCAGCGCGCGCCAGTCCCGAGCGAATGACTTGTCGCCGGCCTTGTACAGGGACTCGCTCGCGCGAATGGCCTGAATACGCAGGCGCGGCTCCGGATCCTTTAGCGCCTCGCGCGTAAGTGGGGCGTCGAGCGCGCCCAGCCCTTCGAGCGTCCAGAGCGCGTGGAAGCGAGCGAGCAGATTGCCTTGCGTGCGCACCATCCGTTGGAGGGCCGGGACGACCGACCGATCTTGCTTCAACACGAGCAGCTGCTGCGCCGTGTCTCGCCACCAGCCGTTCGGATGCCCCAGGTGGGTCACCAGCTGCGCCGCGGTCTCGTTCAGCATCCGCGGTGCAGTGCGATCGCGCGCGATCCCATCGTACGTCAGCCGCCAGACGCGCCCGTGACCGAGGACCTTGTCCAACTGGTACTGCTCGATCTTCTGTCGCAGATACGTGCCCTTCATCGCCCACGGCGCGCCTTCGATCACGCCGCGGTACATGTCCGCGATGTAGAGCACGCCATCGGGGCCGGTGGCGATGTCGACCGGGCGGAAGAGCGGATCGAGCGATCGTATGAACTCGGAGAACGGATGTACGTTCTTCAGCTGCGTGAACCCGTCCGTCTTGACAGGTCGCAGGCGCCGGACGATGCGCGCGACGACTTCGCCGTGGAGGTAGTCGCCGATCAGATCCTCGGGCAGCCGGTCGCCTCGATAGACCTCGTTGCCGGCCGAGGCAGTCGCGTAGATCAGCGAACCGTCGGGCATGCGCGTGCCAGGGAGGCCAGCCTGGATATCCCCGATGAGCGTGGGGGCACCCCAGGTGATGTTGAGGTCTGCTTCGAACTGTTCGGACGCAGGCGGCGCGAAGTTCCCGTAATGGACCGGAAACTGGAAATAGCCGGGCAGGCCGCTGGCCCCGTGCTGGAACCAGACCTTGCCGTCGTTGTCCTGAGTGGCACTCCACTGGGCGCCGTTCGGTCCTGTCGGTTCGCGCCGCAGCCCGGTCGGCGTCCAGCGAATGCGGAACGCGTTGACCGTGCTGTACATCCAGTTGTCCATCGCCCAGAACAAACCCGCTGGCTGCGACTCGAGGTGACCGCCGCGGCCGAAGTCCGTGGTGAAGAGGTCCTTCTTGTCCGCGACACCGTCGCCGTTCGTATCGGTGTACTTCCACACCTCGTCCCCATTGGTTTCCATCGTCAGGATGGTGTCGGCGCCGAGCGGCATTGCGAAGCGCGGAAACAGCAGCCGGTCGACGAACACCGTGTGATGCTCGAAGACACCGTCGTTGTTGCGATCCTCGTGCCTGGAAATCCTGCCAACCGGGGAGATCGCATCTATCCCGTCCACCGTCTGCTCGTAGCCACGCAGCTCGACGACGAACATCCGGCCGTTGCCGTCGAAGGTGATGTGGGCGGGAGAATCGATGAGCGGGTCGGCGAGCACGGGCTCGAGCCGATAGCCAGCCGGAAGCCAGAAGCGCGTGATCTGCTCTGCCGGCGAGAGGGGCAGCACGGGAGGCTTCGGCGACAAATCGGCGTTCGCATTTGCCGGGTCCCCTGCGTCCGGTGCAGCGCCCGGCCCTCGCCCGCCGGTCGGTGTCTGGATGGCGCTCCTCCCGCCGCCCTGCGGCGGGGCGGCAGCCTGTCCTCCGGACGCACTCGGCGTGTCAGCCGTCAGTGAGAGGCCGACGGCGACGACCGCTCCGGCAACGGCCACGCCCCACTGCACGCGACGAGACGCTCTGGCATTCATGTGAAGAGCTCGGCGTTGCTACTTTCGTTGCCTCGGAATTCCGGTCGTCGGCAGCGCGATCGCCGGGGCGCCATCCAGCGCGGTAGTCAAGAGGATACGATACGCCGACCGCGTTGGAGGTCCCGATCACAGGTCAGAATAGCGTACAATAGTGGTCATGAAAATGGTCTCTATCAAGGACCTCAAGGCACGCCTGTCGTCGGTCGTTGCCGAGGCCCACGCGGGCCGCACGATCGTGATCACGCGCCACAACGAAGCGGTGGCGCAGCTCGGTCCGGCGCGGAGGGAACACGTGCACCAGGGCGCGCGGGTCGGGATGGGGCGCATCCACCCTGCCCTGAAGCGCGGGACCAGAGGCCGCTACCTCGCCGTGCTGCTCGAAGACCGGGGCGCTCGGTGAGGCCGGCTTCAGCAGCGCCGCCGGAGCGCCGTCGTCTGTATGTCGACACGTCGGCTTATCTCTGCATGCTGCTGGCCGAGGACGGGGCGGATCGCCTGTCGGCGGAGACGGCCGGCGCGGAGTTGCTGTCAAGCGTCTTGCTCGTTCTCGAAACGCGGCGCAATCTGGTCCGGCTGGCCAGGGAGGGCGCGCTGACGCCCGCGCAGTACAAGACCTGCATGGATCGGGCGGACGAGGACCAGCAGCTGTTCGTGTTGCGCGACCTCACGCTGGACCTCTGCGAATCCAATCTCGTTCCCGCCATCGCCACGCCCCGATCACTCGATCTTGCTCACTTGCGGACCGCCTTGTGGTTTCATCGCGACGCCCGCATCGGACGGTTCGTGACGATGGACAGTTCACAGGAAGAGGCGGCGAAGGAGCTGGGACTGCCGGTGTAAGACTCGTCACCGAACGCACGCATCAGCGGCCCTTCGCCACGAGCGACATCAACTCGTCATTCGTCCACGGCCGAGTCCGGCCCGACGTCAGCGCCCGCACGGACCTCACCGTCGCTGGATCGACAGGTGTGCCAGTCTGTCCCCATTCCCGGCGAACGTAGGTCAACACGCTGGCAATCTGTTCGTCGCTCAGCGTCGCGCCAATCGGCGGCATCAGTCCGAACGTGCCCTCTTTGCCGTTCAGCAGGATGCGCGCCGTGATGTCGGCCGGCGCAAGCGCCAGCGGTGAGTCGATCAGACTTGGCGCCAGCTTGTCCTGACCACGACCGTCCGGTTGATGGCAGGCCTGGCAGATGTTTCTGTAGACCTCACGTCCCGCGTCAGAGCGCTGCTGCTCCTCGACCGTCAGTGGCGCGATCGGCGTTCGGTCACCAGGCTTGCCCGGCCAGGCCACACGCTCGAGCAAGGCCGCAACCCGTGGGCTCAGCGGGTCCGATCCTGCGGCCAGTGCCAGCAACTGCACGGGTTCGCGGTTCAGCCGCACCGAACGAGTGCCCCCGCGACCACCCGCACGCCCGCCGGATGCCACGACGAAGTCTTCCGGCGTCGAGTACGCGTAGGCGCCGCCAGGACCGGCTCGCCCGCCGGGACACGTCGGACACGGCAATGCGGCAGACGACGCTCCACCCCGTCGTCCAGTCGGCGCACCCGGCACTGGCGCACCAAGCCATGCCATTTCGGCACCGCGAAGGAGAGCCGCTCGCTGCCAGCCCGCCCGGCGACTGTCGGCGATCCATCCGAACAGAGTCTGTCCGGAAGCGTCCTGTGCGCTTCGCACCACAGTCGCCCCGAGCATGGTGATGGCGGCTTCCCGATTCGGCGTCTGCGGCCCGTCGGCCTGCAGCATCCGCTCGATCACAGCCGTCTCGCTGCCCCGCAGCCCGCTCAGGACGGCGTCGACAGCGACTGGATCGCCGCTGTGTCGTTCGAGCAGATCCACGGCGGCTGTGTCTCGGAGCCCCGGCGTCAGCGCGCCGAGCGAGGCAGCCAGTTGGTATCGCACGGCCCAATCCGGATCGTCCTGCCGCTTCAGCACCGCCGCCTGCATCGGATGATTCACATCGCCAAGCCATCGCTCCGCGATGCGGATCGCCGATGCGCGCACATCCCTGGACGCATCTTCCAGAGCCTTCTCGATGGTGGCTGCCTCGATCGCGTCGATCCCGTCGAGCGTCCAGAGCGCGTGAAGGCGCGCACGTGGATCCGGTGCGTTCGCCGCCAGCTTCATCAGCGCCGGAACGACGCCACCGTCGGCCCTCGTCGAACGCCCGGAGAAACGCTCGACGAGCAGCCGCTGCGCGGTATCGCGTCTCCAGCCGTTTGCGTGCGACAGGGCCGCGACGAGTTGCGCCGGTGATGCCGTCGACAGCGCTCGCCTGTCGCTCGAGGACGTGTCGGGTCGACTGGTGTCGTGTACAACGCGGTAAATGCGGCCGAAACCCGTCGCCTGCTCGAGTGTCCGCGCGAGAATGTAGTTACGCAGATACACGGTGAGCGACAAGCGATGTTCGATGATCCCGCGATACATGTCGACGATGTACAACATCCCGTCTGGCGCATTTGACAGGTACACCGGCCGGAAACGCTCGTCGGTAGACGCGAGAAACTCCCCGCGCTCGTAGGCCTTGCGCGCGCGGACCGTCGTGCCATCGTCGCTGAGAACGAGCCGGCTCACCACGTTCGCGGCGGGCTCGGCGACAAACACATTGCCGTAGAGATCTTGCGGCAGGCGGTCGCCCCGGTACACCAGCGGCGCGCAAACAGACGTGAACCTCTCCAGCGAACCGTCGGCTCTATCGATGCCGGTCTGGTACGCGCGGTTGGTCCCTGGATTCGGGCGCACGGGCCAGATGATGTTCAGTTGGTCTGAATTGCCGCTGTCGGCGGCGAGCCGTTCGTAGCTGCCGCGCGTGCGCAACAGGTTCGGATTGCGCGCGAAATAGGCGGTTGGCACCAGGTCGGCGTGTAACGCGGACTCGTTGGTATTCCGGTAGGTGCGTCCCGCATCGTCGTGCGTCACGCCCCACTCGCCGCGTTGCAACGTCCTTTGGACTTCGAAGGCACCGCCCTTCAGGCGGAGCTCGATGTCGGCCTGCCCCGCCGTGTGCATTCGATTGTCGAGCGCCCAGTCGAAGCCGTTCGCATTCTCCTGAGGGTCCCCTTCCCGCCGCCCATACTGATTGGTGACGAGCTCCTTCGTGTCCATTCGCAGATCGCCGTTGGTGTCGTGCATCAGCCAGACATTCGGCGGCTCGGCGACCAGCACACCGCGGTCGAGAATTTTCAACGACCGCGCCAGAACCAGGCCGTCGGCGAAGACCGTGCGCTTGTCCATCCGGCCGTCGTCGTCGGTGTCTTCCAGAACGACGACGCGGCCGATTGGCTCGTGTTCATTCGAACCGGTGATGTTGGCCATGAACCCAGGCATCTCGACCGCCCAGAGCCGGCCGTCGAGGTCCCAGTCGATCGCGACAGGCTCCTGAATCAACGGCTCGCTCGCGACGAGCTCGAGACGGTAGCCGGGTGGCATGTAGAACGTCTTCAGCGCCTCCTGCGGCGACAGCGGCGGAGATGCATCCGACACGCTCAGGACTCCCGGAGGCCACGGGCGGTTGGATGGCGAGCTCTGATACCCATGGCCGGTGACGACAATGGTCACCATCAGGAGGGCGACGGCGCTCAGTCGTGCTGGCAACATATGGACGAGGCTCGGCATCGTGCAGAATAGCTACCGTGACTGACGCTCTGACGTCGCGGCGCGAGTTCCTGTCGGGCTCCAGTGTCGCCCTGCTCGGCCTCGCGGTGCAAGGGTTGAGCTCGCCTTCAGGCCCGGCGGTGCAGGCGGCCGGGGCCGACCCGATTATCGACATCCATCAGCATCTCGGCTACAGCGGCCGGCCCGATGACGTGCTGCTCTCGCATCAGCTGGCCATGGGTGTGACGACGACCATTCTCCTGCCCGCCGGCCGGTCGGTGAACACCCCCTCCACGCACGCGGGGGTGTCGAACGGCTTGCAGGCGCAGGCGCTCGGCAATGACGCATGCCTGCGCTTTGCGCGGGCCCATCCGAAAGCATTTCGCTACGGCGCCAACGAGGTGCCGGATATCGAGGGCGCGACGCGGGAGATCGAACGGTATCTGAAGCGCGGCGCCGTGGTCATCGCCGAGCAGAAGTTCGGTGTGGAGTGCGACGCGCCGGAGATGCAGAAGCTCTATGCGCTCGCCGCAGACTATCGGGTTCCGGTGCTGATGCACTGGCAGTTCGACATGTACAACTATGGCTTCGAGCGGTTCCACAAGATGCTCGACAAGTACCTCGAGGGTGAATTTTCTCGGTCACGCGCAAACCTGGTGGGCGAACATCGACCGCAACCACCGCGATCAGTCGGTCCTCTATCCCAAGGGCCCGGTCGCGCCAGGCGGCCTGACGGACCGCTACCTGGCCGACTACCCGAACATGTTCGGCGATCTCTCAGCCGGCTCGGGGCTGAACGCCTTGACCCGGGACGAGGATTTTACTCGCGATTTCATGACGCGTCACCAGAACAAGCTGGTGTACGGCAGTGATTGCAGCGATCACGAGGGCGCCGGCCCCCGGTGCCAGGGCGCACAAACCATAGCGGTCATTCGCCGTCTGGCGGCGACCAGAGGCATCGAGCGCAAGCTGCTGTTCGAGAACGCGAAACGGCTGTTCCGGCTCCCGTCGCTCTAGCGCATGAACCAGAAACGTGCTGAACGCGCCGATGGCCACGATTCACGACCAGCCTTCGCTACAGCTCCGGCGGTCCGCCGGAGCCTTGGCGAAGGCGGATGAACACGATGTTCCGATGCACACGAAGAAAACCTCTCTGGGGATCCATCGTGTCTTCGTGCCCATCGTGACGTGATGTCCTGACACCTTCATGAGACGGCTTCCAGTCAACGATTGACAGGGCCCTGGCGCTGTGGTCTATAATACTTTGCATAGCAAAGTTCGCTCTTGTGCAGAGCGCGAAGGGCCATCCGATGAGAATCATCCGTGCACAATCCCTGGGCATGTGCTTCGGCGTACGAGACGCCATCGCGCTGGCGGTCCGGCAGGCTGAAGCCGGGCCGCTTACCATCCTCGGCGACCTGGTACACAACACGGCGGTGCTCGACGGGTTGCGCGACAAAGGGATAGCGATCGCGCACGAAGCCGGGCAGGTGCTGACGCCAACAGTGATGGTCACTGCGCACGGCGCATCGGAGCGGGCGCTGGCACACACCCGGGCTCTCGGCCTGACGGTCGTCGAAGCAACCTGTCCCCTCGTGCACGTGGCGCATCGGGCGGTCAAGGCGCTCGTGCGCGATGGTTATCACCCGGTCATCGTCGGCCACCGCGCCCACGTCGAGGTTCGAGGAATCACCGACGACCTGGACGATT
Source organism: uncultured Acidobacteriota bacterium (assembly GCA_963776315.1). Classification (GTDB taxonomy): domain Bacteria; phylum Acidobacteriota; class Vicinamibacteria; order Vicinamibacterales; family 2-12-FULL-66-21; genus DATBJJ01. The sequence continues at coordinate 205,460 of CAVZMJ010000004.1, read as the reverse complement.
TCGATGTCGTGCTGGACGAAAACGACGTCGCCCGCCTCGACCCGCGTCCCCGCATCGGGGTTGCCTCCCAGACGACGCAGTCGATCGAGAGAGTGCGGTATCTGGTCGGATTGATTCGAAAGCGGTTTCCCCAATCCGACGTCCGGTTCACCGACACGGTCTGCCGGCCGACCAAGGATCGCCAGAACGCCGCGCGCGACCTGGCGCGTCAATCCGATGTCGTCATCGTCGTCGGCGGTGCGAACAGTAACAACACCCGCGAGCTCGCCGGCACCTGCGGGCTCTCCTGTTCGCGGGTGCACCACGTTCAAACAGCGTCGGACCTTCGGCCTGATTGGTTCCGCGGCGCGGACGTGGTGGGCATTACCGCGGGGACTTCAACGCCCAACGACGTCATCGATCGCGTAGAATCGCGCATCCGGGAACTGTCAGCCGCGATTCCGGATCGCTGCACGGCAGGCGCCGCGGAGGGAGGCCGATGAGTCCGCTTGCTCCCGCGAAACGAGTCTGGTTCGTCGTCGTTCTCTTCGCCGTCGGGATGGCGTGGGTCGAGGCGGCGAGCGTGTACTACCTTCGCGTCGTCGTCGATCGAGTGGTTCCATACCAGGCGAATCCATTGCCGGTTGCCGGAATAATGGGCTCGGTCGAGCTGGTGCGGGAAGCGGCGACGCTCGTCATGCTGTTGACGGTCGGCTTGCTGGCCGGGCGGACATGGCGACAGCGGCTGGGCTATACAGCGATCGCCTTTGGCGCCTGGGACATCCTCTACTACGTGTTTCTACGTGTGATCTCCGGCTGGCCGACGTCTCTGTTCGATTGGGACATTCTCTTTCTGCTGCCACTGCCCTGGTGGGGACCCGTGCTCGCGCCCGTCTCGATCGCGCTGCTCATGATCGCGCTCGGAACCGTCGTTACCCAGTCCACCGACCGCGCCCGCGCGGCTTCCTTCACGTGGATGCTCTGGACCCTGAACGGACTCGGCATCGTGCTCGCGCTTTACGTGTTCATGACCGATGCGATCCAGGCGTTGCCGCAGGGTCTCGAAGCGACCATCCGCGTTCTGCCGACCTCATTCAACTGGTCGCTGTTCTGCCTGGCGCTCGTCCTCATGACTGCGCCGGCGGTTGGGATTGGGTGGTCCTTCCTACCCCGGCCTGAGAGCACCGACAGGATCGAGCCTCGCGGCGCGAAGCGCGGGCACGCTGGCGGCGACTAGCCTGATCCGGCGAAGTCAGTCCGCTTTTGACACGCGTCACGGGTGTCGCGAGGGCGACAGGCATTCGCGTCTTGAGCGCGCGAGTTCCATTGCCGTCATCTTGCTATGGCGCCAATGTGGAGCTATAATGAAACCACTATGCCCACGGTGAGCCTGTCCATCAAGAACGTCCCCGAAGACTTGGCCGACTCCCTGCGGGAGCGCGCGGCACGGCATCATCGGTCCCTGCAGGGCGAGCTCATGCACATCCTCGAGACAGCCGTCCGTCCGCAGCCTTTTCAGGCCAGCGCACTCTGGCGTCAGATTCAGGCCCTCGGGTTGACGACCCCTGAAGAGTCGACGCGGTTCGTACGCGAGGATCGCGACACGCGGTGACTCGCGTCGTCGTCGACACATCGGCACTCGCGGCACTTGTGTTTCAGGAACCCGAGGGCGACGGCGTACGACTGCGACTCGATGGGGCAGCGGTGTTCGCACCGGAGCTGCTGCGCTACGAGCTCGCGAACACCGCGTGGAAGAAGATCAAGCGGCAGCCTGCCGACGCGGCGAAGATTCTGACCGCCCTCTCCATTGCGCTCGACGAGAAGGTCCGGCCTCATCTGGCAGGACGTCGACGCCGCGTGACGTCGTTCTGCTCGCGCACGCGACGGGCACGACGGCGTACGACGCGAGCTACCTCTGGCTGGCCGCGTCGCTCGGTGCTGACCTGGTGACGCTCGACGACCGGCTCGCGCAAGCCGTTGACGCACTGACCACGTCGGCGTGATGCCGAAGCGAGCGCGGAGGGCAAGCTCGCCCATCTCATCGCCGTCCCCGGCGATCCGTTGAAGGACGTCCGCGTGCTCGAGCGCGTGTCGTTTGTGATGAAGCGTGGAACGATCGTGCACCGGCCCGGGTCAGCTGACTGGCAGTAGGCCACGGGACGCGGGTTCTCTCACGCGGCAGGGGCCCTCAGCGCCACCCGTTCCGGGCCGGCCGGTAGCCCGTCTGCTCGCGGCGCCGTCCCGCATTCCAGACCTCCCCGCAGCCGCCACATCGCCAGTAGCTATCCGCCGTGACAACTTTGCTCACGGTGGTCACCTCTTCCGAGCGGCACTTGGGGCATTGCGAGGGGACGATGATGGGTCCTGGGACAAGAGTGTCAGTCATGGTGTTCTTTGGATGATACGCCTCATTCGCCCGGAGAGCCGGAGTATAATGGAGGGTCTTTCCTGAGCCTCCCGGCCCGCAACAGCCGCCAGCCTCATCAAAGTGGGCAGGTCGGGGACCTCCCTGCGGCCGCTCTCGCTCCCCAGAGTCGTGTCAGGCCGTTCCGGAATGGTGCCGGAAGAGGAAGGGGTTCCGTTTGCGGGACGTAATTCAGGCGCTCGTCGTGGTCCTGTCGATTCCGTTCGTTATTCTGGCGTCTCGGCATGCCCATCGTGCTCGCCGTGCAGCTTCTGCTCTGGATTGGCCGCCTCTTCTAGCCAGGTGGCCTCAGTCGTGGAGGACGACGCTCAGGAGCGAGCTGTCGATCTTGAGGCCGCCGTTGTATTCGATGAATCCGAGCTTGCGAAACTTGTTCATGAAGAAATTGACCCGCGACCGCGTGGTGCCGATCATTTCCGCCAGCAGCTCCTGCGAGAGCTTGGGCAGCACGCGCTGCGGCTGCTCGCGTTCGCCGTACCGCGCCAGCAGCAACAGCGCCCGCGCCAGTCGCTTCTCGCTGGAATTGAACAGTTGATCCACCAGGTCCTCTTCGATGCGAATGTTCCTCGCGAGCATGTGGGAGAGGAAGCGATCCGAGAAGCGGACGTTGTCGTGCAGCCGCGCCGTCATCTCGTCCTTGTCGAGGATCAGGATCCTCGTCGGCGAGAGCGCGGTGGCCGTCGCCATGCGGCGGCTCTGTCCGGCCAGGCAGCCCTCGCCGAGGAAGTCGCCACTCTTGAGCAATCCGACGACCGCCTCCTTGCCGGTTCTCGAGACGACCGACAGCTTCACGGTCCCCTTCTTGATGAACATGACGGACGTGCTGGGGTCGCCCTGGGCGAAGATGACACCGCCGTCCTTGTAGTCGGCCGCCCGGCTGGAGACACCCGCCGATTCGACGAAATCGTCGCCTCGGCCTCCCCGCGATCTTTTTCTGACCTTTGCCATGAGATACCCTCGTCCGCTGTATGCGGGGCCCGCTGGCACATCCGAGGGCCCCGCAGAAAGGCATCGAAATGACTGCCACGCACACACACACCGACCTCGGTCGTGAGCGGCTGATCGAGCAGTTACGCGAACTGATTCACGCGCTGGACAGCCGAACCCCTCATCTCGAACGGGAGGGCGAGACCCAAATCGCAGACGACGCGGCCGCGCTCAAGCAGAAGGCGATCGCCCGTCTTGCGCAACTCGAAAGGTGATTCTGTGGAAGAACTGAACGGGTCGTCAAGGCCTGTGCAATATGGAACAGCACTACTCGAAGATCCGGCGTACCGTAACCACGGAATGTCCACGACTCGCGTCCAGCCTGGCAGAGCGACCGTCCACCTCGTCAACCCCAGTCATTTGTCTTTTGGCGTCGGCGTGATCACGCCGCGGTGGCTGTTCGTCCTGGCCGGCGCCACCCCGGAGGCTTACGGCGTTCCGCGGATTACCGATGAAACGCTCGAGGCGTTCGATTTGGACAAGGTGCAGCCGGGCGACGTGGTCGGCCTCGGGATCCATACCGGCAACGCGCTCCGAGGATACGAAATCGGCATCGAGGCGAGGGCGCGAGGCGCGGTGGTCGTCTTCGGCGGCATCCACGCGACGCTCTATCCCGAGGAAGCCCAGAAGCTCGGGGGCGCGCACGCGGTCGTCAAGGGAGACGGTGATCAGATCTGGCCGATCGTCCTCGACGACGCCTCGCGGGGAACCCTCCAGTCCGTGTACGAGGCAGGGCGCATCGAGGCCGACGATTTCGTCCCGGCGCGATGGGACCTGCTCCCCGAGGGACGCTATATGTGGGGCTCGGTGCAGACCGTCCGGGGCTGCCCGAAACATTGCTCGTTCTGCTCGGTCTGGCGCACCGACGGCCAGAAGCCGCGGCAGCGGCACGTCGACGCGGTCGTCGGCGAGATCGTGGAGCTCCGGCGCCGGGGCTTCCGCTTCGTCGCCCTGGCCGACGACAATTTCTACCCGGTGACACTGTCCGATCTGGCCATGGCCGAGCGCCAGCACAATGCGCCACGCCTGGAGCAGCTGAAGGCGCTGCGCGCGGAGCGGTTCGAACTGATGGACAAGCTGGCGGAGCTTCCCTCGGACATGGTCTTCTTCACCCAGATCACCATGGAGGCCGCCGAAGACGATGCGTTCCTCGACGCGATGCGGCGCGCGCACATCAAGGGCGCGCTCGTCGGCGTCGAAGCCGTCACGCCGGAAGGCCTCAAGGACGTCTACAAGGGGTTCAACGATTCGGGCGAAGCGCTGGTCACGCGCTTGCGCATGTTCCGCGAGCGCGGCGTGCACGTCCTGGGATCCTTCATCTTCGGCCTGCCGAGCGACCGCCCGGCGACGTTCGAGGCCACGGCCGACATCGCCGACCGCGCCGGCCTCACCTTCGCGCAGTTCGTGATGCTGACGCCGTACCCGGGAACCATTGATTTCGCCGCATGGGAGAAGAAACTCGGCGAGGATGTGCTGAAGATCGGGGACATCCCGGTCACGCGTCACTGGCTGATTCCGCAGGCGCAGCGTCCAAAGGTCTATACCCCGCATCCGGTGATGTCCGGCGACGAGATCCGGGCGAGAACCCAGGCCGTGTGGGACAAGTTCTACAGCCTGCCGCGTGTGTGGGCGCGATCCGGGTGCCTGAAATCCCTGCGCTCGCGGGTGGCGTTCGTGCTGATTTCGAAGCTGTACCGGCAGATGTATGCGAACACCGGGATTGCGACCGACAGCGCCCGCGTAAATCGCGCGAACCGGTGGGCCCGCCTGATCGCGATACCGTGCCGGCGCCTGTTCGCCGCGAGGCCGATGCCCGATCTCCCCATGCCTGCCCGAAGCGGCGCGAGGCTGCCGGCCGCTTCGGTGGCGCCGGCGCCGTAACTTCGCCCACGCGCGGCTGACTACTGCTTCTCGACGAACGCCAGCGGACTGTCGAACGGAAACCCGAACAGTCGCGGGTTCTCGCCGATCACCGCGGCCGCGACGATGTAGAACACGTAGTTGTAGGTCTCGCCCGGCACGACTTTGCGGTGTTTCTCGAGGACCTGCCAGAAGTTGCGGTCCTGCGGGTTCTCCGGCATGCTCCGCAACAGCCTGATGACTCGGCCCTCTCCCCAGTTGTAGGACGCCATCACGAGCAGGCCCGAGGCCTGTGCGTCGGTGGCGTAGATGTCCTTGATGTAGCGCGCCGCCGCCTTGGTGGCCTTCTGCCAGTCGTGCCGATCGTCCTCGGGATCAGGCCGTCGGAACTTCGCAAGGGGCCCGATCTTCAATCCGTATCTCTTGCCGGTGTCCGGAATGAACTGCCACATGCCCTTGGCGATCCCCATGTAGGTCGGCTCGCCGCTGGTGAACTCGTCGAAGTCGCTCTCCTGCATCGCCAGGTAGAAAAACTGCGGCGGCAGATTCTGCGCCATGAACTCCTCGGCAATCGTCTTCGTGTACCCCATCTGCTGCGCGCGCTTCACCGCCGTCGCGAAACGGTTCGTCGACTGCAACTTGCTGGATATAGCTCTTGACCAACCTTGCGATACTCCGCCGGCGCAGCCAGCTCACACTCGCCAAACAGCCGTGTCACACGCAGAATCAGCCGATCCTCCTCACTCAGCTTCTCGTCGTACAACTTGAGCACGGACAGGAACTCGTCGTAGTTGGTCTCCATCTGGCGACGGCGCGCCAGATAGGTCTTGACCAACGCCTTGTCGCTCGCGTTCCCGGATGTCGCCATTTTCCGTTCCACATCGGCCAGGGCGACGTCGAGCGACTTGATCTGGTAGAACAATTGCTCCGCCAGGATCTGCTGGCGACCGACCTGCCGGTGCTTGTAATACGCGTAGCCGCCGGCAGCCAGCCCCGCCGCCGCCACGAGCGCGACGATCCACATGTGCCTGCGCTTGCTGCTTCTTCTGAACGCTCTGGAACGCCCTGCGGATCATCATCGTCCGTCCGCCGACGGCCCCTCGGTTTTTCCCGATCCGAAATAGCGTTCCGCGTAGCTGGCGAGCAGCTTCGTCTCGCTGCCCCGGCGTTCGACGGTTTGCGGCAGCGGACCCGGCCGGCTGTTCGACTGACCTCGCTGCTCCACCTCCATCGTCACGCACGGACCGTCAACGCCCAGCGTGGCCGCCAGGCCGTCGGGGATGGATGCTGTCTCCACCCGTTTGCCGTTGACGAACACGCCGTTGGCGCTCTTCAGATCGCTGAGAGACCACACGGCCGTTCTCGAACGACACGCGGACGTGCTTCCGGCTCACGTGGACGTCCTCGACTCGTACCTCGCAGTCCCGATCGCGGCCGATGTGAAACGGCTGCGTCAACCGAAACACACGGCCGTCGGCCGTGCGAACGTGCAGCACGGGAACGTTCGGCGAATCAGACGGCTTCATGGACGTTCTCTTCCGCGCTGCTCCGCATCGATGAGGTACACCCTCTCCGGATGGCCCTCGTACAGCATCCGCCAGTGCGCGGGCGGCCGGATCAGGCACGGCAACCGCCCGACCGTCTCCTGGATCACGGGCGCGCTGAGTCCTTCCCACCCCGGATTGGAATGGGTCAGCACGACGCCGCTCGGGAGCTCGTCGCAGCGTGAATAGTTCGCGAATGCCATGATCTTGACCCGCTCGACTCCCAGCGGATTCAGCCAGAAATCGAGGAAGCACAAGTCGCCCGGGTCGGCAACGATGGTGCGCACATCTGGCGGGAGGTGCTCGCGAATCCTCACATAGGTGTCTTTGATCCGATGATACGCGGAATAGGCGACCTGTTCACCCCTCCAGCTGAAGCACAGCTGAGTTGCGAGAACCGCGGCGGCAGCGATTGCCGCAACGGTCCTTCGCACACGCTCCCGAGGCGCCAGGAGGACACGGCCGCCACCACCAGGAAACACCCGGCCACGGTCGCAAAGACAGCGCCAGGTGCATACACGACGAGATGTCTGGACAAACGATGGATCGGGACGAAGTGTGTCAGGCTCTGCGATCCGAACTGGTGATACAGGAGCGGCCAGGAGAACCACATGACGCCGACAGCGAATCCACCCACGGCGCGGCTGGACGTCTGTCCTCGCGTGAAGGCGAGGCTGACGAAGCCCATGAGGACCATCGTCAGGGCAGCGCTGAAAGTCAGCGCATGATAGGCCTGATCCTGATTGAAATGCCCCCATCCGCCCATCCTCCACCACAACAGAGGCGAAAAGATGCTGTAGGGGATCGTGGTCAAGTTCTGTGTTCAATCCCCACTGACGGACCGACGCCAGTGCCCCATAGTGACGTGAACGACGCGGAAGCGATGCAAGGAAATCGCCCGTGGCCCACAGATACGCCAAGTCCCTCCACGGCATTGACCAGAAACCAACCCGGAGATAGGTCAGGCAACCGCGCGCAACGTGGCGAAGGTGTCGCGCCTCCAGTCCGGGACAGGATCGCGGTGGCGCGAGCGCCAATCGGCACACAGGATCGCGTCGTTTGCGCGAATGAGATGGCAGACCCCCATCGCGATGCCGCCGGCGATCAGCCAGCGGTAGCGATGATTGGCGGGACCGTGAAAGGCAAGAACGATCAGGAAGACGGAGAAACTCAGCCAGCCGGCCTGGATGGAATCCGGCATGACCACTGTCGAGAAGAAGACGTCGCCCGGATACGTCGCATAGAGAAGCGCGGCGAGCAGACCAAACGCGCGCCCGAACAAGAGTGACGTGGTTCCCGCCAGCGACACGAGGCCCAGCAGCGAGCAGAAGAGCGGCCAGAGACTCAGGGCGATTTCGGATTTGCCGAAGAGGACGACCGGCAGGGCCACCGGCAGGTACGTACCGACATTCAGGCCGTTGACGTGATCTCTGGCGTGATATTCACCGAGCGCCATCCAGATGGCGTCGGTGACGTAGCCCGGCGCGTCTTCCGTGTAGTAACCGTTCCAGTAGGCAACGCGCGCGCCGAGCCACGCCAGGACGATCGCAGCGAAGGCGAGCCTGAAGGTCTGCGTCCCCGAGGATGTCGATGTCAGCGCGTTCCGATCTCCGTAACCGGCGCCGTGCGCCTCACTGCGGCGCTCTTCGCCGTGACCGTACCGGGACTGCATGAACGCGTCGGGTCCTGGGTCACCTGGAACGGCAGACCAGCGATCGTCATGTTGCCTGTTCTCGGCGGGGCCTCGCCCGACGTATCGAGGTAACAGTCGGCGCTGAACGTGACATCCTGCGGTCCGCTGCCTGCGCTTGACGGCGGCGTCAGGACAGTAATCCAGGGTACCTGCTCCTGAACCGTCCACCCGCACCCCGCCTGCGTCACCACCGAGACCCGACCTGTTGTGGTGCCAAGGGCAGAGACGGCCAGAGGCCCTGGCGGGTTGAGCGCGTAGGAGCACGTCGTGGTCGTCGTGGTCGAGGTGGTCGTGGTCGACGTCGAACTCGAGGTCGAGGTCGAGGAAGAAGTCGATGTCGATGGGATGCTCGACGACGTCGTCGAGGTCGAAGAGGAGGTCGACGAGGACGTGGAGGTCGTCGAAGGAACGGTCGTCGTCGGGAGCGGCGTGTCGGATTGCAGCATCGTGAATGCGGGGAACGACAGTGGACTTGACGCGCAATCGCGCATGGTCTGGCCTCCGGTCCATTGCAGCGTCTGACTCGTCAACCGCCCGCGAACTGCCGCTCGGCCGTGCATCCTGGCAGCTTGGCTGTGAGTGTTCCCGTCGAAATTCACCACCGGTCTCGAGAGGATTGAGCGAGTCTCCCAGCTCTCCAACAACATCCCCGGTCGTGCCGTTCCCCATGATGTAGACGCCAGTGACTTTGTACTCGTTCTCGGTCGCCTTGGGCCCGAAGATCGCTCGACCGCTGAGGAGCGACGATACGGGACTCGCCCCGAAGATCAGCTCGAAAAACAACGTCATGTCACCCGGGAGGTTGGGTGGAGGCTGAAAGGCGACGTATCGCCGGGACGCTCCGCCCGGCACGGTCGTCGTCGTTGACGTGGTCGAGGTGGTCGTCGTCGGGGTCGAAGTCGTCGTGGATGTCGTCGACGTGGTGGTTGCCGTGACGGTGACTTTTCCGGGACCTACCGGCGTCTTGGTTTCGCAGGCGACGAGCAGCGCAGAGACAACAAGCCCGGCCAGCAGTATTTTGCGCATTTTCCGTGTACTCCGTCGCCTAGAAAGTCCAATCCAGGCCCACGACCGGTGTAAAGCGGTCGTGCAGCCCGTTGTCCTTGATCGCAATAAGGGCGTTCATCGCGAGTACGAAGGTGCCCTTGACGTTCCACTTGACGCCGGGAGCGAGCGTGAACTTCTGAATACCTTGTGGCAGCGTAATGGCGAGATCGACGGCGGTGACCCCGAGATTATTGGGAGGGTTCTCGGTTCTGAATCCCACTCGACCGCCACCTCGGATATGTCGTCCGATGCCGTCGACCAAGAGTGTCAGCTTGGGCGACGCTTCGAGCTCGATCCCCGCCGCGTACAGCCACTGGTGTCGAACGGTCACGGAGGCGTTGCGCATCGGGTCCGACACCACGGTGATCCCATCGCTCCACCACTCGAACCCGCCGTTCGCGTGCGGCCGGAAGCGTCCTCGGCCCGCGGACACCGCTAGGGAGCCGAGCGAACGGTAGATGCCCAACCCGCGGAAGTTCTCGCGGCTACCGGTCGGGAGCCGGTTGGTGAGAATGAAGGCCAGGCCGCCGGGATCGGGCTCGTCCTTGCCAAATCGAAGCAGGCGGAACTTGGCGCCAACCGCGATGTCGCCCAAGCCCGAGGAGATCCCGCGACCGGCGACTTGAATCGGAATCTGGTCATCTCCGGTCTCGACGAAGGAAATGCCGTCGAGCTTGACCTTCACCAGAGGAACAGCCAGGACAATGTCGATTTTGTCCGTGGCGCCGATAGAGCCCGCGATGGCGACCGTCTCCGATGACAGCACCAGGCTCGTGATTCCCTGTCGCGCGACGGCGGGCGTCGTAGCATGAACGGTCGTGAGAGGCATCCGCGACAGCGGAATGTCACCGAGTTTGTCGTAGGTGGCGACAGTCAGACTGGCGCCGACGCTGATCTTGCCCTCGCCCGACGTCAGCGCCCGCTCCGCGAACGACGGACCAAAGGTTGTCGCCGTCCGTACCCGCAACCCCGTGGCGGGATCGAGCTTGAAGACGAAACCACCGGCAGAGGTCGCGAGCGGTGCGTTCGCCACCTCGAGCGCGGTCGCGAGGTTGATGGCTTCGCTGACTGCTGACGGAGCGGTCACCGGAACATGTCAAGCTAGTCAGCGTGGCACGGAGCGACAGTCCCTCGGTGGTAGTGACCGACTGAGCTGATGCGGAGGCACACACCCCCACCAGCAACCAGGTCAGGAGGCTCGCGACGCGCCTGATGGACATTCGTGACGCTCCAAGGGCCGCACGGAATCGGGCTCGCACCAGAGAAGTCTCGTGCGGTCGGATGAATAGCATCGTTTCACCCTTAAGTCAAGCGTTCTTCGCGCTTTACGGAATCACATGGACGAAGACGCTGAGTCGGTAGATTGCGAACCGCTGCCCCCGCTCGTAGTACTCGCGTACGAGCTCGGCCTTCTGGCCGGCAAGAGCCTTCTGGCAGAACTCTCGTTGTATCGGATCCTGGACGTTGCACCAGAAGTTCCAGTGCAGGTAGACGCCCCCCGGTAGCGACTCGCCAGGAGGTCGAGATGGCGCGGGTTGGTCACGATCAGGGACATCTGCCCCGCGTTGATGCCCCACACGTGGAACATCCCGGGGTTGTGGGTCAAGCACGTAGGTGTTTCCTCGGAGCTCGGGCACGAGCGACTGCGCGAACCGCACGTCGGCCCGTGCCGCCCAGGCCTCCTCGGTGGTCGCCCGCACGAGCGGCGCATACCAGAGGAACTGGAACACCAAGCCCGCCGTCACCAGGCCTTGAGCCGGCGTGTCGGCCCCGAGGCGCTCGAGCCTGACTCGCTCGATCCAGGTAGCCACCCGCGCCGCACCCAGCCCTCCGAGGATCGCCAGCGGCGGATACGTCATCAGGGAATAGCGAACATCGGCACCGTAGTTGTAGCTCCCGGCGTAGAACGAGAGATACATCCCGAAGAACAGCAGGAAGTACGCCCCTACGCACAGACGTCCCGTCCGGAACGGTCGGTCGAACAACCCGATCACCGCGAGGAGGGTGAAGACGACCGGAAATCGCTCGTCTCCGAGGTAAAACCCGCCGTTGACCCGCAGGTTGATCGCGACATATGCAACGACAGCCGGGCCTGACTCGTGCCCCACCCCTCGTTTCGGACCGCAAACACGTGGCCGACGTGGACGGCGGCGAGCGCCAAGGCCAGCAGTCCCACCCACCACAGCCGCGGCCGCGTCGAATTCGTCCCGGGCGCGATGCCACAGCGAGCAGTCCGACGGCGGGAGCAATCAGAAAGGATTCGGGTCGAAACTGGACCGCATAGGCCGCCGCAACGGCGGTCGCGGCGAGCGCGACTGTGCTCCTCGATCGACAGAACTGCGCGGCGCAGAGCAGCGCGCCAGACCGAGGCCAGCGAGGCCGACGGCTCGACGGCTGCCGTCGCCGACCACATGAGCTGATGGGGTATCAGCATCATGAGGAGGCCGCCAAAGAACGCCGCGATGCGATCGGCGAAGAGCACGAGGACGAGCAGGTAGACGCAGCAGACCGTCAGCGCCATCACGACGGCGTTGACGACAAACGCCGTCGCTCCCACCGACGCCGAACACCCGGTACGCGAGGCTCAGCAGGTGCGGATAGGCGTACGGCTGCTTGTTGTATTCGCCGCTCCAGCACTGCAGCCGGCCGTACTCGACGGTGCCGTCGTTGCACATCTGCGCCAGCCTCAGATCGGCGAGATTCTGTCCGATGCTCTGGTAGATCTGCTCGTCGTAGTAGATGCGATTCGTGCGGGGCGCGACGCAGAGCGTGAGCACCACGGCCGCCAGCGCCAGCATCGTCAGCCGCCGCCCGTCGACGCGGTCCAGGTCCCGCCTGCATTTCCCGCAAGGAGCATGGCGCCGAAGAGCACGCCGAGGACGACGCACGATCTCGAGCGACCAGAACTGAAGCGCTTTCAGCTGCTCGCGAAGCGTCGCGAGCGGTGTCACGTTGCACCCAGATCAGCAACGTGGCGAGAGCCGACAACCAGGCAAGCGTGACTGGACCCCATGCCGGCGGCGAGTGTCGCACGTCGAAACCGGCTGGGTTCACGGGTCGCACGCTCGCCTACTGACTGTCGCCTGTGCGTTCGTGGGACGGCAGCATGACCAGGAAAGGACCGATGGCCAGCGCGTCGGCGCCGGACCGGAGAAACACGTCGATCGCCTCCGTCGGCGAGCAGACGAGCGGTTCGCCGTGGATATTGAAGCTCGTGTTGAGCACGGCGCCAACGCCCCAACGCTGGCGCGCCTCGCGCAGCAGTTCGGCGTACGCGCCGGTCTCGTCGTCCGGCACGAACTGCGGACGGCACGTGCCGTCAACGCTGATCACGCCGGCCAGGCGTCCCGATAACACGCCGCCACCTCATACGCCATCGTCATCGAACGGTTCCGGCTGCCGGTCCAATCGGCGAGCACGCGTGGTCCCTCGCTCTCGAGCATGCTCGGACAGAACGGCTGGTACCAGACGCGTCGCTTCAGCACCAGGTTCAGGCGATCGCGCAGGTCCGGCCGGTCCGGCCGCGCGAGCACGCTGCGATGCCCGAGCGCCCGCGGACCGTACTCCATGCGCCCCTGAAACCACATCACGATGCGACCCTCGCCAAGGAGGTCGGCGACGCGTGAGGCGAGGTTCGCCACGCGCTCGGCCACGAGCCCGGCGGCCCGAAGGGCTGCGTCGATGGCGGCCGTGTCGAAGTCCGGCCCGAGGTCGAGACGACCGAGATTCACGTCGATCGGCTCGCCGATGGTGTGACGCCGCCGCCACAGCCGCGCCGAGCGCGAGGCCGCCATCGCCCATGTGCGGAAACACGTAGACGTCCTCCACGCCGCGCAGCAGCCGGATGCGCCGCGTGGCCTTCACGTTGGACACGACGCCGCCGGCCAGCGCGAGCCGCCTGAGCCCGGTCAGCCGAACGGCGTCGCGCGCGAGCGCGACACACGTGTGCTCGACGATGCGCTGCGCGAGATAGGCGAACTGCTCGTTCGCGTACTGCCAGTGGATCCGCGCCAGCGGCCGCCGGAGCGCGTGCCCGGGACGCACGGTCTCGATGACGCCGTCGCGCACGCGTATCCAGCCGAGCAGCGGATTGTCGTGCGTCGGCAATCGGCGCCGCGTAGTCGGCCAGCGCCATCACCTTGCCCTCGTCCTCGAGCTCGCGCATGTTGAGCAGGTTCGTCACGTGCTCGAAGAACACGCCGAGCGAATACCGCGCCGGCGACGCCGCGACCCGTTCCAGCCGTCCGTCGCGGAAGACCGAAATCGTCGCGGACAGGCCATCGCCGAGGCCGTCGATCGTCAGCACCGCGCACGAGGAAAAGCCTGACGCCCACGCCGCGGCCGCCGCATGCGCCTCGTGATGATCGACGAGTGTGAGCTCCGCTCGCGCGAGTGCGTGCCGCAGCGAGTTGGCGTCGAAGGGCGATCCGGCTGAGCGCCTTCGAGACCGGTCCCGGAGACCATTCGGTCATCCGGTACTTCACCGCGCGCGTCAGTCCTGACAAGCGGACCCGGAATCGTCTTGCGTCGACGCACCGCGTAGTACCGTTCCTTGCTTCCCGGCCACCACCGGCCGAGCGTCTTGGCGGGATCGAAGGTGGACGCGGCAACGACATCGACTTCGTCGGGCCGCAGGCCCGCGTGCGCGAGGCAGGCCTCGAATCGAACGGGTCAGGAAAACGCACCTCGAGCTTGCGCCGGGTCAGCCGCTCCTCGTTCACCGCGAACCGAAGCCGGCCGTCCTGCAGCAGCGCGGCGCCCGAGTCGTGGCCGTCCCAGATGCCAAGTACGTTCACGATGGAGTGTGCGCGTCGGCTGTCACGAGACGTTCAGAAGAACAGATACTTGACGAGCGAAAAGCCGTAGCGCGGCGCACTCCGCCAGACGCGAATGTGCGACGCGCCATGCGCGCGAGGATGCTCGTGGCTCGGGACTTCAGCCATCCGGAACCCGCGGCGCAGCGTCTTGATGATCATCTCCTGTTCGATGGTCGTCATGTCCTCGCGCAGATCGAGCTCGCGGAGAACGCTCGTCCTGATCGCGCGGAAGCCGTTCTGGCTGTCGCTCAATCGGCAGCCGAACCGCCAGTTGATGCACGCCGTGATGAAGGAGCTGCCGGTGAGACGGAAGAACTCGTCGAACCCGCCGTGCAGCTCGCTCGACCCGCCCCTGAGCCGCGAGCGCCGACACGTGATCCGCGCGGTCGGCCAGAATCGGCTCGACCAGCAGCGGGATATCCTCAGGGTCGTGCGAGCCGTCGGCGTCGAGGAACACCGTGATCGGCGTGCGGATGTGCGGGATCGCCCGGCGGATGGCTTCCCCCTTGCCGCGGCCGCCGTCGGAGAGGACCGTGGCACCGCTTCGCTCGGCGAGCTCGGGAGTCCCGTCGGTCGAGTGACCGACGACGACGATGATCTCGTCGGCATAACGGCGCGCCCGTCGGATGACATCGGCGATGCTCGGCGCCTCCTGCTTGGCGGCAATCACCGCGGACACGTCGGTGGCGACGTGACGTGCCAGAACCTTGTCCAGGTGCGCCTGAATCGTGGCGTCGGTGAAGCAGGTGACGTTCATCGCGCGGACCCGGACGATGTTGACGGTCCTGGAGACGGCAGCAGGGGAATCGCGCGCGGACTCCGGAGCCGACCGGCCAGGACGTTGCCGAGGATGCTCTGATACGCCTCGCAGGCGGTCCAGCACTGCGGGCACTGCCCCTCCCAGATTTCGCCCTGGAGCGCCAGCGTCTCCTGCGCATTCCAGATCGGATCCAGCCGCATCCCGGTGTCGCGGAGACGGCCGATGGGTCTCGAGTAGGTGATGCAGGGATACACGACGCCCCAGGGGTCGATGAAGCAGCTCGCGCGCAAGGCGTGGCACGGCATGGGCGTCCGGCCGGTCTGCAGAAACTCGTTCAGGTGTCCAAGGTACGTGTTCTCGAGCAGCTGCGCGATTGACCGGGGACGGCCGCGCAGCCGCCGATACGCGTCGAGCTCCTGCCGAACCCGCGCCGGGTCCGGCAGCATGGCCTTCAGTCCGCCGTTGTCGTAGTAGTGCCCGGACACCTGGGCCACGTTCAAGTGGACGTCGTCGATCGTCAGTCCCGGACATTCGCGCGCACAGGCGTCGAACGTCTGGGCGAACCGGCCCGAGATTGTAGGCCGACAGTGTCACCCCGAAGACGGTCTGAATCCCGGGAATCCGCCGGAGGGCCTTGAACGTCTCGACCTGCCGCCGGAAGCCGCCCTTGATCCCGCGAATCTCGTCGTTGGTCTGCTCGTCGCCGTCGAGGCTGACGGTGACGATCGTCTGCGCAGGCCCTCGCCCGGCGATCCGTTCGACGCTCCTGCACGATGCGATCGGTCAGAAAACCGTTCGTGGGAAAGTGCAGGAGCGCCAGGCGCCGCCAGCCGGTGACGACCGCGTCGAGGATCTCGTCGATGTCGGGTCGGAGAAAGATCTCGCCACCCGTGAGATCGGCCCAGGTGACGTTCGGGTTCTCGCGAACGAACGCGAGCACCTCCGTCGGTCGTCAGCTCGTCGGTCGGCTTCCGCTGCCAGATGTTGCACGTCTTGCAGCGATACTGACACCAGTAGGTCAGGCAGAAATTCAGCTTGAGGGGCGCGGCGGGACGGGTAATCGTGGACCGAAGGAGAGCGGCGCCGAGGTGAGTGGAACGCGTGATCTGTGCAGCGAGCCGTCGATCGAATCCCATGCTCAGCCCCCCTTTCGGGCGCCGTGTCGCGACACCTTATCACAGGACTGTCGGGCGACGGGGACAGCCGAACCTATTTCTGGGCGACCTTCAGGCTGCGGATGGTCCATGTGCCGTCGAATCTGCTCAGCTCGAACGTGTTAATCAGATTCTGGGGCGGCGTCTTGGGGCCCTTGTAGGTGGGGGAAAATCGCGCGGGCGCCTTGACCGTCGCCGTCCCGAGCGCCGGATTGAGATCGACGAACTCAGGCTCGCCCGTATAGGTGTACTCCAGGGACTTGACGTCACGGAAGGCCGTCCGCAGGCCGCTCACGGAAACCGTTGGGTATAAACGCTTCACCCCTTCCGGGTCCAGCCGCTCGTACGCTTCACGATACTCGGCGAGCAGCTTCTTGATGTCGTCCTTTGCTATCGACTCGGCCGTGGGCCGCGCTACGACCGGTGGGCTCGGCTTCCCCTCGCCGTCCGGGTCGCGCCTCGGTGTCGGTGGATCGGCGGAGACGCGCCCGTCGATCGGATCCGGCGTGTTGGGCGCCGGTGGCGGCGGGGGGCGCGACGAAGTCGTACCTCGGGGAGTGAGGCCCGGATCCCCGCCCCCGGAGGGCCCGCTCGCTGCGACCTGAGATTGATTGAAGGTCGCGGCACACCGGCGCGCCCCCGTCATCACGGTGTCGCCGTTCTTCTTGCAATCCCCGGTGAATCCTGCGGCCCTGTAGTTGTCGTCCGCATACGCCTTGAGGGTGATTTCCGTTCCCAGCGGATGCTCGGACGAGCAGTCGTCTCCAAACGAGCCGCATCGGATACCGGGACCGACAACCGTGCCGTGCTCAGGCTTGACGACCGTCAGCACGTGCATCACCTCTTTTGGAACGTCGGGCGACTTTGCTGAAAGTCGCACCGCACGTCCTGGCCACCGACATCGTCGTCCTGCCGCCCTGCACGCAGTCGCCGGTAAAGCCGCCGAAGAGAAATCCGGCATCGGGCTCCGCCCGAAGCTCGACCGTGGTGCCTTTGGCGATCGTGGCCGTGCAGTCGGCCCGTCCTGTCCCGCAGGCGATGCCATTGCCCGTGATGGTGCCGCCAAGCGGCGGCGTCACGGTCAGGGTCTGACCATGCGGCCAGAACCAGAGAGCGGCGAGAGCGCCAATGCCGACGATGACGCCGATTCCGGCGACGATCGCGCAACCTATCTGTCCATATCGACGCCACTTCGATCGCGATCGGCGCGTGACCGTCGGCGATGCCCCGCTGGCATGAGGAGTCGAGGTACTGAGAACCGTCGGTGCATCGGTGAACTCCGCGAGGCGATGGGACTCTGTGCTGAGCGATGTCGGGGCGGTCGTCGACGAATGCACCGGAGATGGGCGCAACCGTCCGCCACCGATTCGGTTCCAGACGCTCGAGAAACGCGCGAGCACCCTCGTGGTTCGGATCCTCCGCCAGTGCCTCAATCGCGAATCGCCGGGCGGCCTCGTTCGCACCCTCGTCATAGACCGCCAGTCGCGCGTTGGTACGCCGCATCGGCCTTGGAGTCGTTCGACTTGCGTGGCTGCCCCGGTGCCGGCACGGGCGTTGGCCGGCCAGCCGGGACGGGCGTCTCAGAAGGCCCGAGGCGCCACCGCTGGCGCTCGAAGGCTTCTTCGAGCGACGGGGCATCCTGATAACGCTTGTCGGGATCCTTCTCCAGTGCACGGTTGACGATCGCTTCGATCTCGGGATCGAGACCCTCGATGAGCGACGTGAGGCGCGCGGGCTGCGCCTGCAGCACCTGATTCTCGATCCGTCTGGTGTTGGCCCCGGTAAAGGCTTCCTGGTAGGCCAGCAGCTCGTAGCACACGGAGCCCACCGCGAAGATATCGCTGCGCCGATCGATCTCGAGACCTTCAATCTGCTCCGGCGACATGTAGCCAGGTGTGCCGATCCGCATGTTCAGCTGTGTCATCTGAACACCGGCTCGGGTCAGGCCTTCGGACACGCGGGCGATCCCGAAGTCCAGGATCTTCAGGCGCCCGTGCTGATCCACCATCAGGTTGGCGGGCTTGATATCGCGATGGATGATGCCAGCCTCGTGAGCGTGTCCAAGTCCGGAACAGAACTCGACCATGAGCTTGAGCTTCTGGGCCAGCGTCATTGGCGCCCGACGCTTGATCTTCTCGGCCAGCGTTTCGCCGCGCACGTACGCCATCACGATGAACGGAGACCCCTGGAACTCGCCGGAGTCGTAGATGTCGACGATGTTCGGGTGATTCAGCGCGGCGAGCGCTCGGGCTTCGCGCGCAAAGCGTTCCCGCAGGTCACCGGAATCGATGTTCGCCAGGAGGAGCTTGAGCGCGACCAGTCGATTCGTGTTTGGATTGGTATCCCGCGCGAGATAGAGCGAGCCCATCCCGCCGGCCCCGATGAGGGTCTTGATCTCGTAGCGGCTGATCCGGGATGGAAGAGGGAACATGGCCCAGGAATAGTTGCTTTGCGAGAAATGCTAGCACGGCAGCACCGGGTTCGCCGGCCGTGTGGGTGCAAGCCCGAGGCCGTCTGAAAATGCGCCACGAACCCCGAAAGTCTCGCGCTCAGGTGGCAAAAGACTGCCCCGCCAGAGATCACTGGAATAGACGACGAGGGACCACCTGAGCGTTCCTATCCTGGCCCCGGCCGCCCCAACTGGTCTGTTCCCGTCGGCCGAAACATCCGATAGAAACCAGTGGCCTGAAGAACACGCGGATGTTGTGCCAGCGCCGCGGACGTCTCAGAGCCACGCCATGATCGTAGCAGGTCCGATCTGCTTCTATTGGAACGGGTTATGCGTTGACAACCCGATTGCTGGCCGCTAATCTGAGCCCGTCGATGAGGTTTGCCGGGCCTCCAGCGTACCCGACCAGGAAACGGAGCCGTCTCTTATGACCGGACGGGACAGCACTCAATCGCTTCTGGTGCTCAGGAAACTGACGCGCGCGATCACCGACGCGGTCCGAGTGCAGATGACCGAATACCTGTCGACGCTGACGCCGCTCTTCCGGCCGTCGGTCGTGCTCGGTGACTACATCAAGGGTGCGCAGAAGGAGCCGACCCGCAAGACCGAGAAGGCCTTCAAGGAACTGCAAACGCTTTACGAGGCCGTCGCCACTGCGAAGCCGTACAATCTGCCTCGCGAGCTCGACGTCACCGTTCAGTTTCTCCACCACCACGCTCGAGATCACGCCGCACGACTACGCACACGCCGCACAATCGGGATCGGATACCCGGACCATCATGGTGCGTCGCCCTCTGACGTGGGCGCTGACCTACACAGGGTATGCGCCGTCGCGGCTGCAGGAGCTCCTCGATACGAAGTTGAGGTCGACCGAGGAACTGCAGAAGTTCGTCCTCAGCTACCTCATCCTGCACGTCGTGACGACGAACCAGCCTGGCGTCCTCCAGATCCTCAACGCGCTGCACTTCCCCGTCACGACGGCAAGTTGGCGGAGTTCGGCGAGCTCCCGATCACCCGTATCAGCGTCGACATCTCGACCGAGCGTCCATCAGATGCGATCGTGCTCGAAACGGCCGGGCTGACAGGCATGGACGCCTTCGAGGAAGTCGTCAACGTCGGCGAGCTGTCGCGGCTCCCGGATGGCTTGAAGGAACGGCTGCTCGAAATCGTCCGACAGCAGGCGCCCGAGCTCGTGTCGCGCTGACGACGGTTGCCGTGTCGGTCGATGGCAGCCCCCCGACCTGTGACTGGCGCATTCACACCTAGTACCGCCCGCACTTCCCTCGATCCGTAACCAAGCCGCGCGTGCGGCACGAGCATGCGGACGTTCACCGCATGAACGCTATCGGATCAGACCCTGTGTCCGAGAGATCTTGCAGTAACCTGAGGCCAACACCAAGGTCGACGGGCGGGACATTGGTCCCCCAGGGGTTCACGATTTTGAGCTTCTTTCGTGTCGTGTCGATGCCGCTCAGTACCAGGGCGTGTGTGCCGCCGATGTTTTCGCACACCTCTCCAGAAAAAGGAAAGTCCACGGCGTTGACGATGATCATGAGCGGGCCGTGACGTCGCAGGTTCTGCTCGATGAAGGCCGCAGTCAGCGTTTGATTGGCGCCGGCCATCGTGAAACCAAACCCGTTCAGCTGTCTCTCGAGCGCAGCCCAACTGCCTGCCGGATTGGGAATGCACGCGTTGCTCGGATCGAATCCGCCGGTAAACGAGCCGATACCGACACTCATGTGCTTCTTGAAGGAAGTAATCATCGCCACACAGGCGACCCAGCAGATCGGATTGTCCCCTTGAGCAATCAGCGGTACGTTGAAAGACACTTGCCCCATAACCTGGCTCCCTTCCCGTCCCAAGCTCCGACGTCGATGCTCAACGATGACGACGACCGGAATTGAGGACGCATTGGGAGGTTGGTCGTCGCTGTTTTGAGTCGCGTCACAGATAGGCGGGGACACCCATGGCGCGGAGGTACATGTTCGCCAGCTGCACGTAGAGGCCCTGCGGCAGGAACTCGTCGGCGCGCCTCCCTCGGGACTTCCAGTCCGAGGCATACTCGGCGTACGGTCGCCGGCGGAGGCCACGAATCATCAACTTCTTCGCGGGCAGTTTGGCGGCGTTCCCGCCTGGCCCACCGCCGCGACTGGCGATCAGCGTCCTGATCGGGTTCGGCACATCCTTCTCGTCGTACTCCTCTTCCCCGAGGCCAAAGTCGAAGACGTAGCTGCGCCCCTTCTTGGCCGCCCAGAACCACGCCTCTTCTTCAGCTTTGAACTTCAGCTTGAGCTTGGCGGATTCTCCGTCGAGGACCAGCGCCAGCATGACGAACGTATCGTCTTTGTAGGTCTCGTTCCACGCTTCAAGATCGTCTGACACTGGACTTCCCCTATCGAACATCCAACACGCGTCTCGGTCGGCAATCGACAGACGCCATCCGTCAGGGAGCAGGTCGGTCTGCGGAGCGAGTGAGGACCGTACACCCTGGGTCTGGCCGCAGCCATCTTACACCCAGCGAACGCCATGGCGTCCCGTTTGCCGACACCGATGGAGGCGCCGCACGTCAGCCGATCACTTCACTCGTTTGGAAGCGACTGGTTGTTGATCCAGCGGTCGTGCAAATCGATCAGGTCGTCCTCCATGTCGGCAATGTAGCCGCTCGTCTCGCCCGAGACTTGGGCCATTCGATGTGGATGTGCGACGTGTGATTGTTCGAGCCGCCGTAGGCGGACCACTCGACCTCGTGGTTCCAGTCCGGACGTCCCGACAGAAATCAGGGCGCCTCGGGACGGTAGAACCAGAAGGTGCCCTGAACGCTGATCGTCGTGGTCTGGCCGCCGCTCGTGCTCGTGCTGCTGGTAAAGAAGAGCCGATGGCGCGTGACCGGAGCACCTTGCGGGCTGTTCTGCTCGAGCACCACGACGGCTCCGCCGCTCTCGACCCGCTCGACGATCGCCGTATGGTGCGGCCGTTCCTGGGAATCCGTGGCGGTGGAGCCCGACCCGTCAGGGTTTGCCGTGTCGATGGTGCGATCGTAGCGGTAGTTGCGGAACTGGATGACGTCGCCCGCCCGAAGCCCGGACAGGCTGACCGATACTCCCCAGACGTAGTCGGCGTCAGGAACGACCGTGCCGTAGTCCGCGGCGCTCTTCGCCCCGGCGTTTCGGAGCGCGCGGTCGACGAGCGTGAAGCACTCGCCGTCGCCCACCTGATTGCCCAACTGCTGGCGCGCATAGGCGACGATCTGGTCCGCCATGCTGGCTTGGGCCTGCTTCGAGCCGCTGCCTTTGGCGTTGAGCCCGATCGGCCCTGGGGAGGGCGACTCGGTGCGCGAGAGGGTGCCGTCGTCTATCAGGATTGGGGAGCCGAGATCGTTGAGCGAGGTGGGAGGGCGACCGTTGGCCATGGTGCGGCTCCTGGTGTTGGGGGCGCTGGCCAGATCCTACTGCAAACCGATTACTATTGCCCCGCCGTTGATTGTGGCAACGGTCCGTTCCGAACCCCTGGACCGTTCGTGTCCCATCCGACGGCTCACGGGCTACGATTGTTGGCGGCCGACATCGTGATGGCCTGTGGTTGGCGCGCACGCTCGGCATAACACCGAAACTGCGGCGCCTTCACGTTCAGCTCGCGATTACCAATGACGACTTCGTACGACGAAGTTCCATATGGAAGTCTGGCTTTCGCTCAGACACATCCCGACCGTCTGGCTACATCGGCGCGCATTTTTGGCTTGTCTCCGCCAAATGTCACGGAATGCTCGGTCCTCGAGCTCGGTTGTGCGAGCGGTGGCAATCTCATCCCCATGGCCTTTAATCTGCCCGGCAGCAGGTTCGTGGGCGTCGACCTGTCGATGCGCCACGTCGAAGCGGCCCGCGACACGATTCGCGCGGTTGGGCTTGAGAACATCCGAATCGAACATGCCTCGATTACGGACATCGACCGCAGTTGGGGCGAGTTCGACTACATCATCTGTCACGGCGTGTTCTCCTGGGTCGATGGGAACGTGCAGCAAAAGATTCTGGAGATCGCGGCCGAGAATCTCGCGCCCGCGGGAGTCGCGTATGTGAGCTATAACACCTACCCCGGCTGGCACATGCGCGAGTCTGTGCGGCACATGATGCGCTACCACGCCTCGCGGTTCCACCAACCGTCCGAGCAGATCACGCAGGCGAGAGCGCTACTCGACTTTCTGGCCGCGTCTGTATCCGCGAACAACGACGCGTACGGTCAGCTCCTGAATACAGAATTAGAGAAAGTGCGCGCAAGCATGGATTGGTACCTATTTCACGAGCATTTGGAGCCGACGAACAGTCCCCTGTACTTCTACCAGTTCATAGAACGTGCTAGACGCGTTGGGCTTCAGTACTTGTCCGAAGCCGACCTGCCGGCGATGCTGAGCCAACGTTTCCCCCCGCCGGTCGCTGAGATCCTCGAACGCATCAGCCCCGATATTCTGCATCTCGAGCAGTACATGGATTTCGTCCGGAACCGTCTGTTCCGCCAGACTCTGCTCTGCCACGATACCCTGCGGCCGCAACGGGCTCTCGGCCCGGCTCTTCTTCACCGGCTTATGGCCTCGTCTCGCGCGACGGTCGAGGGACTCGCGATCGACCTGGCGCCAGGCACCGCAACCGTCTTTCATCAGGGCGGGTGTCGAGTGGAAGTAGAAGCACCTGCCGCCAAAGTCGCTCTGGCACACCTGGTCGAGCAATGGCCGAGAACCGTCGAAGTAGACCAGCTGTGCACCATCGCCTTGGAAAGTTCGGCAGCGTCGAACGGCGCAGGTGGTGGTGAGCAGAATCGTGGGCCACTGATGGAGGACTTGTTTCGATGCTTCGTATCAGGGCTGATTGAGCTTCATACGTTCCAGCCGCCCTGCGCGATCAACCCTTCCGACGCGCCACGGGCGAATAGACTGGCCGCCTACCAGGGCGAAACGCAGAACCTGGTCGTGAACGCGTGTCACGAGATGATCACGCTCGACTCGCTGGATCGTAAAGTGTTGCCGCTCTTGGACGGTATCCGGAGCAGGGCTGAAGTCGTCGAGGCTCTCGCAGAATTCGTGCAGAGTGGTGAACTCGTGCGGGCGAAACACGTTGAAGGAGACAAGCCCGAAGAGATGGGAGTGTCATTGTCGCGAGCGCTCGACAAGACGATCGCGGACCTTGCTCGGGCTGGCGTGCTGCTGAGTAGCTCGACCTCGATCGAACTTGACCGGCCACCTACTCAGGATAAAGTATTGGCGGCGGACCGAGCGGGAGGATGAAGATCGCCTGGTCACATCGCTCGCCCACGTCGAGTCGTCACGCGGAAGGGTGAGGTTCAACCGGGGAATCGGCATTTGAGGGTTCTGCAGGTCGACTGAAACGTTGATCCATGAAAAAAGAACTCATCATGGCCGCAGTGTTCCTGGGCCTTGCGCTCGTGCTCTGGTTCGCTTTTCTGCGCCCGGTGCCGGTAAGAACGGCCAGGGGTGTAATCCGTTGCAAAACCTTCAAGGCCGCCGGGGAGTACGTCCAGTATCCCGCTGGTGATCGCAGCGGTTTCCGGGCGCCAGCCAGGATTCCGATGGCGGAACACTACGTCCTCGAGATCGTTTTGGATGGCCAACCCACCGCGTTGACGTACGCCGTGAATACGACGGCGGCGACAGCCTTCGACGTCGGACAGCAGGTCGACGTTGAGTATCAGGTGCGCGGCATAGCCCCATTCTGGCGACGCAGCTACGTCGTGGACGTGAAAAGACGGGATTGAGCCGTCATGCGCGCAGTCTTACAACAAGTTGGCGATCGCCTGAAGGCGTTCATCCGTCAACGGGACGATGTGGCACTGGTGCTGTGCTCGCCGGTGACTGACGCGTTGCCTATCCTCACGCTCCTCGAAGGCCTGGAGGCGGCCAGTGCGTCGGACCTCTTCTGGACGTTTACGGACTCTTTCACAGAGCCGCGCGGGTACGCGGATACGGTGGTGGAGGCTTTCGCGACCACGCACCAGGCGGTTACGCTTGCTCTCGACAAAGAAGGCATGAGACCGTGGCCGCCCGTCCCTTCGCGAATCCTCTCGAGGGAGGTCCTCCCACCGGCACAGCGACTTCGAGAGCTCGCGGCGTTTTCGCGCGAGTTGCTGTCGATTCCGAACGGCGGGAATCTGATCTGGACTTTCTATCCGCTCGAGGTGTCTGACCCCAGCGGATTCGCCGGCTTGATGAGGCAAGTGCTGGAGCACGAGTTCCCGAATCCGTGGTGTCATCACCTCCGCTTCATCATTCGCGACGATCCAGGCGACCAGGCGGTGCGAAGCGTGCTCGCCAACTCGCCGCGCACGCGCTGGTATGAACCTGATCTCAGTGTTCAAGCATTCCAGCGCAGCACGGAAGAAGCGGTCGAGGATGGGAGCCTGCCAGTCGAGGAACGGCTTCTCAATCTGATGGTGCTCGCGGGCACTGACCACGCCAACAGGCGCTACCCCGACGCGCTCGAAAAATATGAATTGCTCCTCCAGTACCATGCACCCATGGGCAACCACACGATGGCGGCCGTCGCGCTGAACGGCATGGGTGAAGCCTACGAGAAGATGGGTGACCTCGAGCGGGCGAGACGACAGCTACCAGGCCGCGCTCGTTCCGGCCACTCAAGGTGATCCCCCTCCAATTCCGGTTTTCCTGAACGTCGTCCTCAACCTGGCGAACCTGCGATTTGGTCAGGAGCGGTGGGACGAAAGCGAGGGCTACTACGACGTCGCCCAGCAGCTCGCCACAGTCGCGCGGGACGGTCCCACAAGAGTGAAGGCACTCGACTTTCGCGGTCTCTGCCAGCAGCGTCAGCGAAAGCTCGAGGAGGCCGAAGAGAGCTGGTACAACGGTTCTGTCATCGCCGCGCAGCTCGAGGAGGTCGACCTCTGCCGCACCCTCGTCGCGCGACTCCGCCAGCACTACGCCCAGACGGGACAGCACGCGAAAGAGCGCGAACGTGCCGAGCAGCTCGCCATGCTCGGCGCGCCGAAGCACGGGTGACACGATGCCGCCGCCTGGTTCACCTTCATTGGGCAACCTGCGGCTCGCCGTCAACCAGAAGGCCAGCGGCGTCACGGGCGATCAGACCTCGCCCTGGGCTCGTGCTGGGAATACCCCCGGCGAGATGCTGGGCGTCGGCAAACGATGGTCCGATTCGGTGGGCCAGACTGCGTCGGCGTGGAGCAACATCAACGCCCCGGCGAACAAGGGTCAGCCGAACGAACGTCCGGCAACCAAGGCAGAGGTCGCGGCTCGCGTTCTTCGAGCAGCGCAGGGAACCATCGGCGGCATTATGGGCGGCCTTGGCCTTTTCAAAGATGCGCTGGACGTCGGCTTCGCCAATCTCACGGCGCCAATCGCGGCGGTCTTTCCCAGTCTCCCTGCCGCGACCATCATGTCGCCCTATCTCGGAACGCCGCACGCACATCGCCACTGCATCCGCCCAGCGGGCCCCCACCCATCCCACCGACGCCTTGTCCAAGCCTGGGGATGACCCTTCTCGGGCGTCAGTCCGCGTGTGCTCATCAACTCCATGCCGGCTGCTCGTTGTGAAGACATCGGGCTGGCACCGACCTGCATGGGCCTTCCGCCGGCCTGGTTCCGGATCAAGACAGGCTCCTCCAATGTGTTCATCGGCGGTGCTCGTGCCGCTCGGCTCCTCGACATCTGCAAAGCCTGCAAGAACATTCCGGACCCGCCCGACATTCCGGCGGGCAAAGTGATGGCTGCGATCGGCAAGGCCGCGGGCGTGGCGAGCTCGGCGATGGCCGTCGCTGGCGTCGTGGCGGGCGGTCTCGGAATCGCCGCCGACGTGGCGGAAATGGCCGTCGAGGACGATGGCGCCGTCGCGGCCGGCAAGGCGCTCTCAGCTGCCATGGCCTCCGTGCAGATGGCCGCGGACGCGGCAAAGATGGCCGTCGAGAAGATGATGTGGAAGGACCCGACGCTACCGCCGACTGGCAGCATGGGCGCGGTCATCGACCCCAGTCACGCGCTGGTGCTCATCGGGGGGTTCCCGATGATCAACATCCCCGATCCGGTAGGGGCGCTGCTCAACAGGTTGAAAAGATACAAGGCGGCGGCGCCTGCATCGAACGGCGGCTGCGGCAAGGAAGGCGAGCCGGTGGATGTCGTCACCGGCGCAAATCTGGAGGCCTGCACGGACCTGCCTCTGCGTGCCGACCTCGGATTGGAGTGGCGCCGGTACTACGACAGTTCGCGCAAGGGCGAACGCGGCCCTCTCGGCTGGGGCTGGCGGCACGAGTTGCAGCGGGAACTGCGATTTGACCTCGATGGAATTCTCTACGTGCCCGGAACGGGTCCAGCGGTTCCATTCCCGCAGCTGGGCTCCGACGGGGCTTCCGCGGCCAGGGACGGTTGGACGCTCCATCGAGTCGACAATCTCACGTATCGGCTGGAGCGTGTGGGCGCTGCAACACAGGAATTCGTGATCGAGGCCGACGGAGATCGGGGCCGCTTGCAGCGTGTATTCACCCTGCGCAGCGAGGTTCGCTTCACCTACGATCGGCTCTGGCGCCTGGTTGGAATTCGCGGGGCCAGCCACCCATCAATACAGCTCGAATACGATGCCCGTGGTCGTCTCAAGCACCTGACAGTTCCAAGGGATCAACGGTCACGAGCAGCGGTTGTCTCCTACGACTACGACCGCGACGACAATCTCGTCGAGTGGACCGACGCGCTCGGACACACCGCCACACTGGACTACGACGACCATCACCGGCTCACCAGGAAAGGAGACCGCCGCGGGTATTCATACCTCTATGCGTATGACGGGAAGGGACGATGCGTGCACACCTGGGGAGAAGATGGCCTGTACGACGTTCACCTGACTTATCTGGAAGACGTCCGGTGTACTCACGCCACGCACGCCGACGGTGGGGTCTGGGCCTTTTTTTACGACGAGAACGGGACCATCACGCGGATCGTGGACCCGTACGGCAAACCCCGCGACCGCATCGTTGGCCCCTTGGGCCGAGTCGTCACCGAGGTGGACGCGGCCGGTAACAAGTACAACATCCTGCATGACGCCGCAGGTGGTGTCATCGGCCGACAGGATCCGTTCGGGTACGTTAATACCGATCTAGCGGATCTTCGACGCCGCAATCGGCTCGCCCTCTTCCCGCTGTCTACTCCGCTCGCGTGGGAACACGGGGCGTTTGCGCGACCTGAGCGCATCCGTCCGTCGAAGGCGATTGACGCGGCGTACGATGCGCTGGGTCGAAAGAGTGAAGAGCGACTGGGCGAAAACGTGCAACGGCACTGGGCCTACGATGGCAACGGCAACATCCTGGCCTACAAGGACGCCGACGGTGGCACACGACGTTACGAGTACGCCTCGTGGAATCTCTTGCAGAGGGAGATCGATCCGCTGGGCAACGTCACGGAATATGCGTACACACCTCGGGAACGTGTCACGCGAGTGGTTGATCCAGGCGGCACCACAAGCGAGTACGCCTACGATCTGCGCGACAACGTCGTCCAAATCGTCAGGCACGGCAAGGTACGCGAGGAGTATCTACGCGACGCGACTGACAACCTGATCGAAAAGCGAGACGGATCCGGGCGAACGCTCCTGAGCTTCGAGATTGGCCCAGGCAATCTGATGATGCTGCGCCGCCTAGCGTCGGGCGAGAGTCATCGCTTCCAGTACCGACAAGCGTGGACGGCTGAGCATGGCGGCCACGGATCTGCACGAGACGCGAATCGCATATGGACTCGACGGCCGCCCTACGAGCGACATCCGAAACGGCCGCGGTGTCCGGCACCGCTTCGCCGGGGCGAGGCGAACGCGACTGGTGGTGTTGGAGCGGTACGCCGTCGCGTACACGCGCGGCGTAGACGGCACACTCACGATCACCGATCCGACGGGCGCCAATCACAGCTTCAGCGCACGGCCGGACGGCACGATCCTTCTCGAGGCCTCGAATGGAACTACAGAGACACGTCGCTACGATTCGAGCGGCCGTTGCGTGGCCAAGACCCGGGTGCGAAGGGGAACGCGACAGACGTGGAGGCGCGAGTACGCGTATTCGGCCGAGGGCGACCTCCTGTCCGTGCTCGACAGCTATTCCGGCAGAACGACCTATGAGTACGATGCCGCGCACCGTTTAGTGGGCCAAGTTCAGCCCGACGGCGGCACAGTTCACTTCGCATACGACGCTGCCGGTAACCTGCTGATGCAGAAGGGGCTGTCTGGTGTCGTTCTCGACACGGGAAACCGCCTGGCCGCCGCCAACGGAGAAACGTTCACCTATAACGATCGCGATCACATCGCATCCCGCGCAAACGGTCACGGTCTTACACACTTCGAATACGACTCGTGCGATCGACTGATCCGCTGTGTGACACCAGCTGGCGAGTGGCAGTCGATCTACGATCCGTTCGGCCGACGCATCACGAAGACGTGGCAAGGAGCCACTACTGAATACTACTGGGATGACAACCGCCTGGCTGCCGAACGAGGATCCGATGGCCGGTTGCGGATCTACATACACGTCGATGCGGCGGCACTGGTTCCATTCATGTTTGTCGACTACGAGTCGGAGGCAGCCGATGTCAGGTCGGGGCGCCGATACTTCATCTCGACCGATCAGATCGGAACGCCCATCCACGTCGAAGATGACCTGGGTGAGACCGTCTGGCAGTCGGCAGTGGACGCCTACGGCGTTACGCACGTCCGCCCAGGCAACAGGATCGACTTGACGATGCGATTTCCAGGGCATCAGGACGACGGCGAGGTTGGACTCTTCTACAATCGCTTTCGGCATTACAGTCCCACGCTGGGGCGCTACCTGCAGTCCGACCCGCTGGGTATCCCCGGTACGACGAATCTCTACGCGTATCCCGCCAACCCGCTGACGACCGTCGATATCTTTGGACTGACTCATCCACCGAAGACCGAAGAAGAGGCTGGGCC
The DNA here is from genome assembly GCA_963776315.1 of uncultured Acidobacteriota bacterium. GTDB lineage: Bacteria > Acidobacteriota > Vicinamibacteria > Vicinamibacterales > 2-12-FULL-66-21 > DATBJJ01. Next base: position 175,790 of record CAVZMJ010000004.1, on the reverse strand, counting down.
GAAAAAACCAGGGGCGGATGAGGAGACGACGCCGCCGCGCGCCCTCGAGCCCTCAGAACGCGACATTGCAGGCGGCAAGAACAAGCCGTTCGACGACCTCCCCTCGCTTCAGGGAAAGACCCCGGAAGAGGTACGCGATATTCTCGCGCAGGCCGGCTTCTCGAAGACACAGAACGAACGTACGGTGGACGTGCCCAACAAGGATGGCGGAACGACCACGCGCACGGACGGACAGGGAGGCAGCGAGATCTGGATGCGGCAGAACGCCGACGGCAGTTACGAGAACGTCCGAATCGACCCTCACGGCCATAACCCGCCGCCCAACGTGTCGCCGTTCGCGGGCGACCCGCCGCATGCCCATCTCGAGTTCATTCCCGATGACCAGGCACGCCGCGACGGTGCGACCTTCCCGCCGAGGCGGGATGACCCGCCGGGGACGCCGCCAAGGCCAGTCCTGCCACCGGGCTCATCGAACGCGGACGCCGCTGACGCCTATAACAACGGCTACACGCCTGGAGTCTTCGATCCGTTCAACGACAACCATGATCAGACCAAGCCGAGCGATTTCAATCAGAATCACATCCCGCTCAAACCGGGAGGTTCGTAGTCATGCCAACCTTCGAAGACGCGCTGCGCGAGGATAATCCGGACCGCCGGGCGGACGCGCTTGCCGCAATCATCGTGGAGCTTCGCTCGCAGAATGCCCTGCTATCCCTCTCCGATGCGGAACGGCTCTACGACAAGGTGTTCGAGCTGGCAGAGGACCCGAACGAATTCGACGGACGCTCGTACCGTTTCGTCTGGCAGCTCCTCCGTCGAGCGCCACCATTCGCGGCGCTGCGGCAACTGGCCGAGCGGATGCTCATCAATCCGCGCATGCTCTGCCGCAGCGACGGGCTCGCATTCCTGCTTCGCGCGTACCCCGAGCAGCAAGCCAGCCTGATCGAGCGCTACGGAAAAGACGCGGATCCATACGTTCAGGATGCGATTGCGACTGCCCTCGCGCAAGCCGACGCTGAGCGCGCCGTCGAGCACTGGGAACGTGTGTTCGACGCGCGCCCTGTTCCGCACGATCTGGCCGAGACGGTGCCGCACGCGCTCGCCGCATTTGCGCGCAAGGGAGATCTGGCTCGTTACGAGGAGTTGGACCGCGCCGCCGGACGTGGCTCGCTTTGGGGAATCACCGCGGGACTGATGCGTAGTCGGCGCCTGTAACGCGGTGCCCAAGCGTGCGCCGCTCAGTTGATCTTCACCACTGCGCCGGTAATCTCATGCATCCCGGCAGCCGATGAATTGATCGCTGCACCTGAAATAGCCGTCTTGGATGTGTTGGTGACAATACTCTGATTGCCGGTGCCGAACTTCGCTTCGGCGCCGCCGGTGACCTCTGTCTTGGTCGTTCCGGCGATGTTCACCAAATCCTTGCCGATGACGGTAATCTTGGCACCTGTCAGGCTGATCGCGCCGCTGCTCTCCATCACGAGCATGCTCCCACCCGTGACCAGCGTGATCTTGGTGTCCGAGTCGATCAGAATGTCGCTGTTGGACTTGATCGACACCTTTCCCGTCACTTTCGAATCCCAGATGTTGTCGAACTTCTGCGTCACGGCCGCCTTGACGTAGTAGCTTGCCGTGCCGGTGTTCACCTTGTGTTCAAGCTTGCCGGTCTTGATTGTGATCGATGTGTCCTTGGTGATCGTCTCGGTGTACTTGCCCAGACGGTATTCGTCATGTCGTTCTTGACCGTATTCGTCTGATCGTGCTCCACGGTCGTGTTCATGTCGTACTGCCCGTGGATCGTGATCTTCTCCTTCCCCGCCGTGTCGTCCATCGACAGCTCGTTGTACCCGGCGCCCTTGTGCGTCTGCGACTTGATCCCGCTGATCACGGCGCCGGCCGGGAACCCGAACGGCGGCTGCTGCTCCTCGTTGTAGACGCGGCCCGTGATGATCGGCTGATCCGGATCGCCTTCGAGGAAATCGACGATCACCTCCTGGCCGATCCGCGGCGTCGCGCACCGAGCCCCAGCCCTTGCCCGCCCACGGGTGCGACACGCGCACCCAGCACGAGCTGTTCTCGTCCTTCTTGCCCCGCGGTCCCAGTGGAACTGCACCTTCACGCGGCCGTACTTGTCCGTGTAGATCTCGTCGCCGGCCGGGCCGACCACCACCGCCGTCTGCGGCCCCTGCACGCACGGCTTCGGCGTCATCCGCCGCGGCCGGAACTGCTGGCCGCACGACAGCGCGGTGAAGCTGCACCGGAACTCGGCGCCGCCTGTCGCCGCTGCCGACTCGTACTGGCTGGTCTCGAGCGGCTGCGTCGCGCCGATGACGAGATACTCGCCGTTCACCTTGTCGCGTGTGCGCCCTCGAGCGTGAAGCGTGAGCCGACGCTCACGCCACGATAATTCGTCGCCGCCTGCGCCGTCTCGAACTGTGCGCCGTACTCGTCGATGCGCACATGCGCGTAGCGTTCGCCATGCGGCTTCTGGACGTAGCACGCCGGGATAGTCGTAGACCTCGTACGTTCGCTGGGCGTGTAGTCGCGCGGCAACGTTCTCGTCGTGGTCAGATCGACGCTCGGCCGCTCGAAGTCGTAGTCGTCGTGCACGTAGACGCCCGGTTGCACCTCTCGCGAAACTCCCACGCGCTGACGTGCTCGATGCCCGGCCTTGACCAGCTCCGCGGCGGATGAATTGAAGCGTCTCGTAGCCGGGAATCGCCTCGTGCTTGTCGATCGAGTCGGTCAGCACCAGCGTGTGGTGCCCGTCGGTGTGACGGTAGTAGTAGTAGATGCCCTCGTGTTCGAGCAGCCGGCTCACGAAGTTGAAGTCGGTCTCGCGGTACTGCACGCAGTAGTTCCAGGTGCGGTAATCCTCGGTCAGCTCGAACACGAAGTCCGCGACCCCTGGGTGATCGGCAAACACCTCTTCGACGATCTGGCGAGACCGTTTGTCCTGAAAGATGCGGCAGTCCGCCGTGCGTGTCAGGAACCACAGCCACGGTCTCACGACCGCGTGGTAGCGCGAGTACCGGCCAAGCGAGTCGCCTGCGCTGAAGCGGGTGACGAACCCGTTGAAGTAGCGAACGCTGTCGTTCTGCAGCAGCACCTTGATCGTGACCTTCGCGCCGAGGATCTTGTCGCGGTCGACGTCCTTGTTCTTGCTGATCAAGATCGAGCTGGTACTCGCCGAGGCGGCTCAGTTCCTCCTGCGCGTGCATGCCGTGGAACAACAGCTCATCGCCAAGCGGCGTCGTCAGTTCGCGCGTTTCAGACGCTGTCGGCATCGTCGTGTCCAGTCCCTTTCGTGGCGCGAACCACGAGGCCGGCCACGGGAAGCGCCGATTCGGTCCGCAGGTCGGCGTGCGCGATGTCGGTCGTGAATCCGGCTCGCCGGAGCACGTCTTCGACGTACGGTTGGGTGTGACTGTAGCGCGCCGTGCGTCTCGATGTGGTACTGAACGCCGGCCGGCGGGTCGACGAGCTCCTCGACGGTGAAGACCAGCAGGCCGCCGGGACGCAGCGCGCCGGCCGGCCGCCGTCGGCGACCTGATCGAGCGCCCCGAAGTACACCAGCGTGTCGGCCGACAGAATCAGATCGAACTCGCCTCGCGCTGCTCAGGAGGACTGCGTCAGCTCGTTCTTCACCAGCTGATCGTAGACCTGCTTCTGCTGCGCCTTGCCGAGCATGCCCACGGAGAGATCGACGCCGACCAGGCGGCGCGCATAGGGCTTGACCAGCGGTCCACAGAGGCCGGTGCCACAGCCGGCATCGAGCACGTCGAGCTGCGCCGCCGGTTGTCGATCGCCGCGCTCGAGCGCGGCCGCCACGAGCCACGGCGCCCGGTACGACAACTGCTCGAGCTTGCGTTCGAACGACTCCGCGAAGCCGTCGAAGCTCAGCTCGAGATACGCATCCGACGCGCGCGCCGGAACGTCACGGCCCGACACCGCCGCCAGCATGTGCCTGGCCACCGGACTGTCGGGGTCCTCGTCGATCCACTTCTCGAAGATCTCGATCGCCTTCTCCCGTTCGCCGATCTCGCAATAGCGCAATCGCGAGCAGCCGGCGATCCTCGGTGCGCTCAGGTTCGAGTCGAGAGCACCTTGAAGTAGCAGAGGATCGCCTCTCGATGACGCTTCTGTCCGGTCAACAGCACGCCGAGGTTGTGATAACACTCCGCGTAGCCTGGATTCAGCTCGATCGCCTTGCGATACGCGGCCTCGGCTTCCGCCGGTCTGCCGCTGAAGCGCCGCAGCACGCCGAGGTTGTTGTGGGCGTGTGCGTGCGTGGGATCGACCTCGATTGCCCTCGCATACGCCGCCACCGCCTCATCGTAGCGCTCCTTGGCGCGCAGGATGATACCGAGGTTGCTGTACCACTCGGCGTGATCCGGCTCGAGCTCGATGCTTCGCTCGATCATCGCAATCGCTTCGTCGCTCCGCCCGAGTTGATGCAGCAGCACGCCGTAGAAGTGGACGATGTCGGGATGGTCGGGTGCGACTGCGAGCATCCGGAGATACACCTGCAGCGCGTCGTCGAGCTGCCCGCGCTCTGGAACACGAGGGCCATCTGCATCGCTTCACCGACGGTGACGTCGTGCTCGGTCGTCGGCAGGGGTTCCATCTCAGCCCTCGCTAATCGAACTGATAGCTGAAATCGCCGTCGGCCACGGCGACATGCACCCGGTTCATCGGCTCGCCAGCCATCGTCCGGTTGAGAAACTCACGGCTGATGGTCGGCAGCACCGTGTTCGTCAGAATGGAGTCGACCATGCGCCCGCCGCTCTCGACCTCGACACACCGGCTCACGATCAGCTTGAACGCCGCATCGTCGTAGGTGAACGGAATCTTGTGATGCTCGTTGACGCGTCTCGCGATCCGCCCGAGCTGCAGGTGCGTGATGTTGGTGAGCATCGCGTCGCTGAGCGGATAGTACGGAATCACCACCAGCCGGCCGAGCAGCGCGGCGGGAAACTTCTTCAGCAGCGGATCGCGCAGCGCCTTGGCGATGCCGTCCGGCTCCGGCATCAGCTCGGGATCCTTGCACAGATCGACGATGAGATCGGTGCCGACGTTCGACGTCAGCAGGATGATGGTGTTCTTGAAGTCGATGCGACGTCCCTCGCCGTCCTCCATCCAGCCCTTGTCGAAGACCTGGAAGAACAGCTCGTGCACGTCCGGGTGCGCTTTCTCGACCTCATCGAGCAGCACGACGCTGTAGGGACGTCGCCGGACGGCTTCGGTCAGGACGCCGCCTTCGCCGTAGCCGACGTAGCCGGGAGGCGCGCCCTTGAGCGTCGACACCGTGTGCGCCTCCTGAAACTCGCTCATGTTGATCGTGATGACGTTCTGCTCGCCGCCATACAGCGCTTCGGCAAGCGCCAGCGCGGTTTCGGTCTTGCCAACACCGGATGGGCCGCACAGCATGAAGACGCCGATCGGCTTGTTCGGGTTATCCAGGCGCGCGCGGGACGTTTGAATGCGCTTCGCGATCATGTCGAGCGCGTGGCGCTGACCGACGACACGCTGATTCAACGTGTCCGCAAGATTCAGGATGGCTTCGAGCTCGTTCTTGACCATCCGCCCGACCGGCACGCCAGTCCAGTCCTGCACAACCGACGCTACGGAGTACTCGTCGACGCTCGGAAGGATCAGCGGCGATTCGCCCTGAACGCCGACCAGCCGGGCCTGCAGCTCCGAGAGCTCCGTGAGAAGCCTCGCGCGCGCGTCGGGTGAGAGCGGCCCGGTGTCGGGAGGGTCGGCGCTTGCCTGCGCCGCCGCGGCCGTTTCCAGCTTGCTTCCGGTCCCCTCCACGCGGTCGCTGCCCTTGCGCAACTCGGCTCGGATCGCCAGAATCCGGTCGACGATCTCGCGCTCCTTCTGCCACCGCTCCTCGAGCGCGGCCCGCCGCTGCTCTTCCACCGCGAGCTCCGCGTTGGCCCGGCCTCGCCGCGCCGTCGCGTCGATGCCGACTGCTTCCTCGCGCCCGATGATCTCGAGCTCGATCTGCAACGCTTCGATCTTACGACGGACATCCTCGAGCTCCGGCGGCACGGCGTGCTGGCTGACCGCCACGCGCGCGCTGGCGGTGTCGAGCAGGCTCACGGCCTTATCCGGGAAGCTGCCGTGCCGGGATGTACCGATGCGAGAGTCGCACCGCCGCCTCGATGGCTTCATCGAGCACCTGGACGCGGTGGTGTTTCTCGAGGACGCTCGCGACGCCTCTTACCATCAGAATCGCCTTGTGCTCGCTCGGCTCGGCGACCTGAATCACTTGAAACCGGCGCGTCAGCGCCGGGTCTTTCTCGATGTACTTCTTGTACTCGGCCCAGGTCGTGGCGGCGATCGTCCGGAGCGTTCCCCGTGCCAGCGCGGGCTTGAGCAGGTTCGCGGCGTCACCGGTACCCTGCGCGCCGCCGGCGCCAATCAGCGTGTGCGCTTCATCCACGAAGAGAATGATCGGCTTCGGTGAAGCCTGCACTTCATCGATGACCTGGCGAAGACGATTCTCGAACTCCCCTTTCATGCTCGCGCCCGCCTGCAACAGGCCGATGTCCAGCGTCAGCAACGACACGTCCTTGAGAGACGGGCGGCACATCGCCGCGCACCAGCCGCTGCGCGAATCCCTCGACGACCGCGGTCTTTCCCACGCCCGCCTCGCCCGTGAGAATCGGATTGTTCTGACGCCGCCGCATCAGGATGTCGACGATCTGCCGAACCTCTTCGTCGCGCCCGCTGACCGGGTCGATTTCACCTTTGCGCGCTCTCTCCGTGAGGTCCGTCGCGTACCGCTTCAGCGCTTCCTGCCTGCCAAGCTGCGCCGGCGGCATGGCGCTGCTCGCTTCGCCCGGCGCGGCGGCCGGACCCTCGCTGGTCATCAGGGTCTCTTCTGCCGATCCCTTGACGATGCGCGCGAAATCGTCGGTCAGCACGTCAGGCTTGATCGCTTCGAACTGCCGCGACATGGCCACGAGCGCGTTGCGCAGCGACGGGGTTTTCATGATGCCGACCACCAGATGGCCGGTGCGCACGCGCGATTCGCCGAACATGAGCGTCGCGTACACCCACCCGCGCTCGACCGCGTTTTCGACATGAGACGACAGGTCGGAGATCGACGTCGCGCCGCGCGGCAGGCGATCGAGCGCGTCGGTGATGTCCCTGGCCAGCCGGGACGCATCGATCTCGAAATGGCGGACGATGCGATGGAGATCCGAGTCGGGTGTCTGCAGAATCTGCTGAATCCAGTGGCTCAGTTCCACATACGGATTCCCACGCAGCTTGCAGAACACCGTCGCGCTCTCGATCGCCTTGTAGGCGAGGCTGTCGAGCTTGCTGAAGAGGTCGACGCGACTAATCTCACTCATCAGACGGATCCTCCGGCCTTCGCAACCAGGGTTTCGGGGTTCAGGCACAAGTCGGCGGCGTCACGGGTCGTGCGCCGCGTACCGAGCCATGTCGTCCATCCGAGGCGTCGCGTGCGATCGAGCGTCAGCCGGGGGATGTCGTCGTGCCTCAAGATCAACCGCACGTCCCAATCCAGCTCGAGAGACAGATAGAACTTGATCCAGTCGACGAGCTTGCCGAGCCGGTCGCCGCCCGGCAGGAAACTCTCGTACTGCGGAAGCGTCAACGGTCCGACCTGCACCCGGAACTTGTGCTGGGCGTCCCACACCCGCGCGCCGAGCACCGCGCCGTGTCCCAGCGTGGCGCCTTCGCGCGCCAGGTACGTGCGCTCTCGGGGAGCGAGCGCCAGCCAATGCGCCACGAACTGCTCGATGCGGACCGGGACACCGAAGAAATGCTCGAGCACCGAGCGCAGCCCGTCGGCATTCCGCACGTGGCGAATGAGCACGCCGACGTGGAACATCCTGGCGACGTCCGGAACGGTGTCGCGATGGCGAAACACCGCGGGCCTGACGCCCAGGAACGATGCCACGTAGCCGCCGAAGCGATCGGCATCGGGGCGATCGCGGTTGACGTGGGGCTGCGCCTGCGCCCACGCACGATAGAACATCGCGACGAAGCGGTGCTGAAACACATCGAGAAAACGGCTCAGCGTCCGGTCGCCGGCATTGCGCAGCCGTTCGCGCGCGTACTCGGTCAAATGAATCGGCAACGGTCCGTTCGGCCCGAGGAGTCCAAACAGCCGCACCTGCAGACGCGGTTTCACGTCGCCGGGCTCCTGCCCGAACCAGGCCAGTGGAGCCGGTGCGAACGACAGATCCGGCTCCTGCCCGAACCGCACCGGTTCGTCGAACGGACGCTAGGCCTCTCCCCACCGCGGCGTGTCGCTGTAGAAGCATTCGATCCGGCGCAGCGTCTGATAGAAGTCGCAGCTCGTACGGCGCCTCGGCGAGCCGCGCCAGGAAGGCTAAAGCGTCGGTCTCGCGCCCCACTGCGGCACCCATCGGTGAATCTCGCCCCGCCTGTCCGAGCGCAGAACGGTCTCCGTGAACGAGTTGATCGAGACGTGAGCGGCGAAGTAGCGCGCCAGCACGGCGCCGAGCAGGAAGGCGCTCGCACCCTCGAACGCGAGCTCGTCCACCGTCACAGTGATTTCCAGGCCGCGTCCAAACGCAATCGGACGCGAGTCGGGCAATCGTCGCACGACAGGCCGTACCGACATCGCGCGGACCCCGTCCACCTGCTTCTTCACGCCCACGTTGGCCGCAGGCACATACAAGTCGAGCAGCTCGCGCAGCGCCGACGCGCCCTCGTGGGCCGTAGACGTTCACCAGCGAGAGGTAGTTGAGCGCCAAATGGTTGACGGCGCGCCACGCGACGGCGCCGTCTGTCAGCGGGGCGTACGGACGGCTGGGACCGCTCACCACGCGAATGGTCTTGACGGGCGCGGCAACGTCGAGCGTGAAATCTGAGGCGCCCAATCCGACCGGCATCTGCAGGACGAGGTCCCGGTTCGTGCACATCGTCTGGATCGAGAGCTGCCGCAAATCGCTCCGGAACGGCGCTTCGGCCGGATCGACCAGCGACACGAACACCTCGGTGCCGGTGTACGACGAACGCGCGCCGCGCCGCTTCTGCGTCGACGAGGTGAGGCGCGGCTCGCGGCGAACCGTGAAGTATGCCGCCTGCTCCCGGTCGCGATGGCTGGCGTACGCGGTGTAGAGCGGCAGGAATCGCTGTTGGCTGTCCGGGCCGCCTCCGTGCCCCAGGACGTCAGTGACCTCGTAGATCTCGAAATCCATCGGCCGCGTTCGATCGGCGACCACGTGGTACTCGTGCGTGTTGTCGGACACGTGGATCCGGTCCGCGCGCTTCGGAAACAGATTGATCGCCGGCGTGCAGAACAGCGAGAAACTCGTCTTGTCGACGACGCTTTCGAAGCCGGGCTCGTCGCGGCCGAAGAGCAGGACGAGCTCGATCTCGTCCACGGCCCCCGCGCGGCTGACGGCGTCCGCCAGGCCGACGACATCGACGAAGCGAAACCGCTGCGGAAACGCGAAGTATTCCTGCAGAAGCCGATATCCCTGGAAGCCGCGGAGCGTCACCGGCAACAGCGCTTCACCATCGGCGAAGCTGGCGGGCCGGATGCTGCCGGCCGGCAGGAACGCATGACTGCGCGACGCGCCCTTCGCCGGCAGCACGAGTGCGCCCAGGGTCTGACCCACGCACAATTCGTACAGCTTGTTGGCCGTGTCCTCCGCCCCTGAAATGTAGAACGACAGGCGATCGAGCGGCAGCTTCGCGAATGTGAGCTCGGCCGCCGTCTTGAGGCGGATGCGGACACCGCCCTTGATGGGTCGTGCGAGCCGGAGCGCGGTCAACGGGAGATCGGGCGCGAACGAAAAGTAGCTGGCGCCGACGACCTGCAGCGGCCACAGGACGACGTCGTGAGCCGTGCGGAAATCGCAGGCGGTCTGATCGTCGCCGCCCATCATCGCCGTCATCGACGTCCCGCGGGGGACGGTCTTCGACATCGCCAGGTTCAGATCGCCGGCGTCCGGTTGCAACTGCGCGACGAGCATCGACGGCGTCGGCGCCAGGTAATGCGGATAGACGATGTCGAGCAGCGCCTGCGTGAAGCGAGGGAACTCGGCATGGAGCTTGAGCTGAACGCGCGCGGCGAGAAACGCGACGCCCTCGATGAGCCGCTCCACATAGGGATCGGCAACCTCGAGACCGTTCATGCCGAGCCGCGCCGCAATCTTGGGAAACTGCTGCGCGAATTCTGCGCCCATCTCGCGCAGATGTTGCAGCTCGACGTTGTAGTACTCCAGCAGGCGCGGATCCATCACGCCACTCGCGCTGCTGTGAGATCGGCGATCTGGACCACTCCCGGTCTCGAGATCGATTTCGGTGCGCACGAGCAGCTCCAGCGGCACCGGCTGCGCCCAGAGCTCGCAGCGAATCTCGACGCCGATGACGTTATGGTGGTCGAGCGAGCGCGGCTCGATCAAGGCCCTCACCTGCAGCGTATCCGGGAGGATGCGCGGCTCGAAGTCGAGGATGGCCTGTCGTATGGCGCGTTCGAGCGCCGTCACGTCCATCGACGATGCCGCGCGCCCGGCGAGTGCGGGCAATCCGTAGTTGATCACCGAACGGCGGACGTCGGTGAGCCCCCTCAAGTCGATCGTGCTCTCGAGGCGAGTCGAATTGAAGAGCCAGGCGAGATCGCGGAGCACGGCCTGGCGTAACCGGCTCTTGGTCATGACTCGCCGTTCGCGCGGCTCCTGCTGTTGCTCTGGTTCTTCGTCGGTCAGGCGATCGAGCAGCGCCGGCTGCAACCGCTCCTGAGGCGTGAGCTCAGGCATGCGAGGGGCCTTCGCCGGCGCCGGCAGCCGCGCCGAGCACGATCGTGCGCAGGTCCATGATCGCGTGCTCACCCGCGTCGGTCGCCAGCACGCGCTGGCCGAGCCCGATGAACATGTCCGGCGCTTCCTCGCGCCAGATGGTCTTCCGGGCCAGGCGGACCGCGTCGTCGCCAGACTCCGAGTCGGGGTATCGCGTCGGAATCGAGCCCCACGGCTTCGCCACCGTTGGCAAACTGGAAATGCGCCGGCATCCACACGGCATCGCGGAGATCGGTCGGCGCCTCGAGATCGATCCTCGACAACCGATCGAAGGGGACCCAGTAGTAGCGCCCGTTGATGACGGCCTCACAGACCGGGCCGAGGCGCATGTCGGCATCGGCAATCCATTCGAACGGCTGCCCGTCGATCGATCCCGCCGTCGGCGGCGCGGCCTCGAAGGCCCGCGCGCGCAGCGCCGGCGCTTCGCGGCTCCGCTCGGTGCCACGGACCGCCAGCGATTCGATCAGCCACGCAATCCACTCGGGCGGCTCGCCGAACACCACCGGCGACCGCTTTCCGGCAAAGACGTCGGCGCGCAGGCGCTCGCACTGTAGCGCCTCGCGATACATCTGCGCCATCACGAGCACGCTGGCGTCGAGATCGGCGGCGACGTTCAATTGCGTGAGCGCGCGATCCCACTGTCCGAGCACGCACAACAACTGAAACAGAAAGACACGCAGCTTGGCGTCAGAGGCATTCCGGCGTACCTGGTCCTGCAGCGCCTGCAGCGCGCCGGCGAGATCGCCGTCGCGTACGGCTTGTTCGGCGAGTTCTAGAGAAGTCACGCGCGTTCACACCTCGTGACGGCCGGTTCATCGCTCAGGGTCGTAGGCACTGACGGTATATTCCACCTGCCCACCGCCCTTTGCGCCCGTGGCGGATTGCTGCGTGTACTTGAACGTGGCGTGTTCGAAAGCGAGCGTCACCGTCTCGGTCAGATCCTCGTTGTTCGAGACCGTGGCAAACGACGTCACCCGCAGGTTCTTGAACTCCACCTCGAAGTAGGTCAGCTTGCCGCTCCCGCCTGCCTTGCGCACGAGCATCTTGCCTGTCTTGATGACGGTGTTCTGCTTCAGGTATTGCATGAAGACGGGCGAGCTGCGATCCGCCCGTTTCACGATCTTGAAGTTGTCGACTTTCGCCTTCGCGAACGGCTGGCCCGTGCTCACGTCGGTGGGCGAGGTCATACCCCAGGACCACGACACCACGTCGATGAACTCCTTGTGCTCGGCGTCGTGGGACTCGCCAACGACGCCGGCCAACTGCAAGAGCATGTCCGGTGAGCCACCGATCACCGCCTCGCCGACTTGTCGTGTCCGCGGTCAGACCTTCTTGTTCGCTTTGAGGTCCCAGCCGCCCTTGACCGGCGCACCGAGCGTGCCGTCCGGTTTCTGCGATTTGTACTCGAACTCAATCTTGGCGAAGTTCAAGGAGAACTGATCGACCGGAAGGGCGTTGGACCCTTCGGATCCGCCGCTCTGATACGAGCTCACCAGATTGTCGCTGAGTTTGACGATGTAGTATTCCTGCTGCCTCTTTGCCGGCTTTGCGCACGGTGAGCGTGGCCACCTTGATGTGCTGCCCGCTGGCGCAGGCCACCATCAGGTTCGGCGATGCCACACTGACTCGACTCGTGAAGTGGAGGTCCTGGAAGCTCACCTTGCCAGCGCCGCCGCCGCCGCCGGTGGAAAAGGTCCCGGGCTGGGTTGCGCCCCACGAGAAGCTCTCGATTTCGATCTCGTCCTTGTGCTTGGAGTCGGTCGACTCCCCCTTGATGCCTTCGATTTTGAGCAAATAGTCGCTTGCCACTGACTCTCTCCTTGCGCGCACTGGCGCCGATTGAAGGTTGCTGCAGTTGCAACTTCACGGTTTCGGTGAACCCGGCGCTCAGCCGGCCTTGGCCGACGGCAGCTTCGACACGAGCCGCAGCGACACGGTCAGTCCTTCGAGCTGGTAGTGCGGGCGCAGATAGAACCGCGAGGTGTAATAGCCCGGATTTCCTTCGACCTCCTCCACCTCGACCTCGGCGGCGGCCAGCGGTCGTGCGCCTTGGTCGTCTCCGACGAATTGGCCGGATCGCCGTCGACGTAGTTCATGATCCAGTTGTTCAGCCAGCGCTGCATGTCGTCACGCTCCTTGAACGAGCCGATCTTGTCGCGGACGATGCACTTCAGGTAGTGGGCGAAGCGGCAGCACGCGAACAGGTACGGCAGCCGCGCCGAGAGGTTCGCGTTGGCGGTGGCGTCCGGATCGTCGTACTCGGACGGCTTCTGCAGCGACTGGGCGCCGATGAACGCGGCGAAGTCCGAGTTCTTGCGGTGCAGCAGCGGCATGAAGCCGTTCTTGGCCAGCTCGGCCTCGCGCCGGTCGCTGATGGCGATCTCGGTCGGGCACTTCATGTCCACGCCGCCGTCGTCGGTCGGGAACGTGTGGACGGGCAGGCCTTCGACCGCGCCGCCCGACTCGACGCCGCGAATGCGCGAGCACCAGCCGTACAGCTTGAACGAGCGGGTGATGTTGGTCGCCATCGCGTAGGCGGAATTGGCCCAGGTGTATCTGCGTGTGATCGGCGGCGCCGGTGTCCTCTTCGAAGTCGAACTCCTCGACCGGATCGGTCTTGGCGCCGTAGGGCAGCCGCGCGAGGAAGCGCGGCATCGCCAGACCGATGTAGCGCGAGTCCTCGGATTCGCGCAGCGATCGCCACGCCGCGTACTCCGGCGTCGTGAAGATCTTCGTCAGGTCGCGCGGATTGGCCAGCTCCTGCCACGACCCCATCTGCATCACCGTCGGACTGGCGCCGGCGATGAACGGCGCGTGCGCCGCGGCCGCAGGTCTTGCGACATCTCGCCGAGCAGCTCGACGTCCGGCGGGCTCTGGTCGAAGTAGTAGTCGCCGACGAGGCAGCCGAACGGCTCGCCGCCGAACTGACCGTACTCGGCCTCGTAGACCTTCTTGAAGATCGGGCTCTGATCCCACGCCGTGCCCTTGTACCGCTTCAGCGTCTTGCCCAGATCCTGCTTGCTGATGTTCAAGACGCGGATCTTCAGCATCTCGTCGGTCTCGGTGTTGTTGACGAGATAGTGCAGTCCGCGCCAGGCCCCCTCGAGCTTCTGGAAGTCCTCGTGGTGCAGGATCAGGTTGATCTGCTCGGTCAGCTTCTTGTCCAGCTGGGCGATGATCGCCTCGATCGACTGGACGACGTCGGAGCTGATGAGCTGGGTGTCCGGCGAGCGCCTGCTCGGCGAGCGTGCGGACCGCCCGCTCGACCGCTTCCTTCGCCTCGTCGGTCTTCGGCTTGAATTCCTTTTCTCAGGAGAGAATCGAATTCGGTGGCTTCGAGCGCTCCGCCCGTCGCCGCAGTGATCTGCTGGGAGTTCGGGTCAGCCATAAGTGTTCTCCGCTCAGTGGTCACGATCGTCAGGATCCGGCGGCTCTCCGGCGTCCTTCTTCGTCGCGGCAAGCGTCTGCAGCAGCGCCGGATCCTGCAGCAGCTTGGCTCACCAGCTCCTCGGCGCCGGTCTTGCCGTCCATGTACGTGATCAGATTCGCCAGCTGCTGCCGGGCCTCGAGCAGCTTGTTGAGCGCATCGACCTTGCGCGCGACCGCGGCCGGCGAAAAGTCGTCCATGCTCTCGAACGTGAGCTCCACGTTGAGGTTGCCGTCGCCGGTCAGCGTGTTCGGCACCTGGAACGCGACGCGCGGCTTCATCGCCTTCATGCGGCTGTCGAAGTTGTCGACGTCGATCTCGAGGAACTTCCGATCGGCGACCGGCGGCAAGCGGCTCGGCCGGCTTGCCGGACAGATCGGCCAGGACGCCCATCACGAACGGCAGCTGGATCTTCTTCTCCGCGCCGTACAACTCCACGTCGTACTCGATCTGCACGCGCGGCGCGCGGTTGCGCGCGATGAATTTCTGACTGCTTGCCTTCGCCACGGAACACCTCCAGTAGCCGGTCTGACCGCTACTCGCCTGTTCGCAAGCCGCCCGCCGCTCGCGCCTGCGTCAAGGCCTCGGGCGCGATGTCGGCCAGCACTTCGAGAAAGTCCTTCGACACCAGACGCTTCGCACGCTCGCAGAACAGCGGAATCGGGCTCGACGGCTCGGTCCTGCGAAAGAAGTCGGCGACCGCGTCGAGCGCACGGATGGCATCCTCGCGCGATCGGATCGCGCCCAGCGACGACGCGCCGCGACGCGCCGCGTCGCCGCACCGTCAGCGCCCGGTCGCCGTCGGGACGGGCGCGCGGCCAGCTGCGCACGCAGCACCTGGTCCAGCTTCTGCGAGCTGCGCCGACAAGGGCGTCGAAGCCGGGCGTCGCCTCGGTCCCGATCTCCGTCGCGCATCTTCGCATCGATGTTCTTCAGCGACGTCAGGGCCCGTCCGATGCCCTGTCTGAAGCCCGGTGAGATCCTCGAGCGGCAGCGACGCCAAAGGCCGCATTGACCTGCGCCTCGTCCGGCCGGGCGTCGCCGTTGCCGGCGGGCAACATGGCCCGTGGCGATGTCGATGTCGCGCAGGCTGAACGGGCCATGCTGGCGGCTGCTGACGAGCGGAGCACGCCGCAGCCCGTCGACGACGGCGATCGGATCGGCGAAGCAGTTCAGCGCGCTGCGCCGGAGAATCCCGTCTTCGTCGACGAGCGGATACGTCTCGGCCCAGTAGCGTCTCGAGCCACGTGAGACGCGATCGTGAGCGTCTCGACGAACGCGGGGAGTCCATCGGTCCTCAGCAACGCGGTCCCCAGGTGCACCAGCAGGCGCAGGTCCTTGCTCTTGCCGAGTGCCTCGAGCGACTTGCTCTTGATCTCCGCCCATTCCGGCGGGCGCTCGTCGCGATCCTCGAGTGTCTTCGGCCTCCTCTCGTCTGAGTCCGACGACTGCGTCGAGCGGCTTTGTTCGGCCGAACAACCGGAAGGCGTCGAACGAGGCGAGCAGAGGCGAGTCTTCGAGGTTCTCCCCGCACGGCTGGTCGGCCGTGATGGGTTCGGAGTAACTCCCGGCCCGTCCCATGAGCGCATTCATACAGCCGCACGTTCTGGCGTCGAGACGCTCGACTTACGAGCCCGGGCGACACTCAACCGCGCCTGATACGGCCGGCCGAGTCTCGTCGAGAGCTGGCGAGTCGGCATTCTACACCGATGTTCCGCGGGTCGAAATCGCAAACTGACCAGAACCCGCCAAGCTAGTCAGTCGATGACTCACGGCAGTCCGACAGACTCCTCGAACGCCTCGACAATGAGCACCGTGACGTTGTCCGGCGCGCCGGCCTCCAGGGTCGACTGGATCAGCCCCGTCGACGGCGAGGCGGATATCCGGACTCTCCATCACCGCCTGGATTCGCGCGTCGGGGACGGCCCGGGTCAGGCCGTCCGAGCACAGCAGGATACCGATCGCCGGCGCGAACCTGATCGCGATGGAGGTCGAGCGTCAGGCTCGAATGGACGCCCACGGCACGCGTGACGGTGTTCGACGCCTTCTGCCCCGAGCGGACCGTTCGATTCGGCCGGACTGTGATCGCGCGTCAGCTGTTCGAGCCGGCCCGTTCGCCAGCGATAGACGCGGCTGTCGCCCGCCCAGAGGACGGCGCATCGCTCGCCGCGCGTCAGCAGGGCCACGACGGTGCTGGCAGCTGCGGTCGGCGAGGAGCGAGCGTGTCGATGTGCGAAACAGGTGGTCGTTGACCTCGTGCATGCGCTCGCGCGCGGCGTCGACCATGTCGTCCAGGCTCGGGCTCGGCGCGAAGTCGGCGAACGCGTCGCACACCATCCGGCTCGCGTATTCGCCGTCGCTGTGACCACCGAGGCCGTCGGCGACGGCCCAGAGACCGACCTCGGGCCGCTCGACGAACGCGTCCTGGTTGATCTGTCGCACCCGTCCGACGTCAGTTGCCGCCGCCGAACGAAAGCGCAGCATCGAGGCGTCCGCCAACGGCGGCTTCCTCCCGCGTCGCGTCGGTTTCGACGTCCGCCGGAACCGACCGCCACCGAGCGCCTGCACCACGAGCCGTCGAGGAGCGCCGCAAACGCATCGGGGTCGGGCAAGCCCTGCACGACAAGACAGCTGGGCTCGACAATGGACGATCCTTCGGTCCACCACAACGTCAGGGGTCGTAGGTGGCCGACAAGCGATGCCACAGCAGCTCATCGAACACGCGGGTGAGCTGGCGTGGTGACGCGATCGGCAGGTGCCAGCCAGCCGGTGCGCGGCCGTTCAGAACCTCGGCGGCGACCGGATCGAACACCACGGGCGGCGGCAGGCCGACCGAATCCAGCGTGTCGGCCAGGCTCTGCACGCTGCTCGTCGAAGCCCTCGAAATCGACGAGCTCCGAGGCGAGCGTGTCGATCGACCAGCCGCTCGGCGGCGTCGAAAAACGTCGCTGCGTCCGTGACGGCCGTGACGAGATTGGCCTGCGGCGGCAGCTCCGCGACGATCGTCAACGGAAAATACCGTCCAACCCGGTCGACGCTGGGCACCATCAAGCCGAGCAGTGGTGCTGGACCGGCGCTCCCCGCGGCGCCGGCAAACCGCCAGGCCGGGCTCGTGAGGTACACGTCGAGCCAGCGATCGCCCAGCGCCGACCGGCTCGCCGCCATGCAGTCCTGCAGCCACGCGTCCCAGACGCGCACGAACGCGTCCGACGCGCGCCGCCGGAGAAAATCGCCATGGCTCGGCAGCTTTCCGAACAGACCTACTTCCACGTGGCGTCACCCGGATTTGCCCGTGCAACGAGGGGCGAATCCATCACGACACTCAAAACTCGCAGCGGAAGCGCTGCCAACTCCGATTGGAGAACGGATTGACTGCCGTTCGTCGGTTCGAGGATGACGCGGCTGAAGTGCCCCGGAAGCTGAAACGTCAGCTCGATGCGGACGTCGGACTCGGGTTTCTGCTGCGCAAAGTCGATCAGCCGGAACAAGGCCCAGGGGCCGGGGAATGCCTGGCGCGGCTTGGCCCCATACCGTTCGTCCCACGTGACCGCCGCGCCCGGGATCAGCTGGGGCCCGGGCCAGAACGTGAGGAGCCCGCGCGGAGGCGGCCGATACTCGATGTGCTGACCGTGGACCTCGAGCTCGAATCGAATCGCGGCCGCATCGACCTCGGCGATCGTGACATGGAATCGCACTTCCAGGGCACTGGTGCCGCGGCGGAAAAACAGGTCGCGGATCTGTTGCGCCGCTTCGAATTGATCCAGGATGGCGCGCGGCCCGTGCGCCGCGCCAGAGGCCCACGTCCATGGACTCTGCGACCGGTCAACCACGCGGATCCAGATTCTGCTTGAAGAAACCGTCGAACACGCCGCCGTAGCCGAACAGTTTGGCGAAATCGTCGACGGGCAGGTCGATCGTGCTGCCCGCGGTGAAGGGATACCGACCCGCGAGGAGATGCGTGCACTCCTGCAGCACTTCCAATCGATAGCGCCGTTCGAGCTCGGTGCTCGCGCCCGCGACGACGGTCACTTCGGACTTGCGACCGATTTGCCCGACCAGATCCTGAAGGACCGGCGGTAGCGACTCGGACTCATCGCGCAAAGACTGGAGGATCTCGCGCAAGCCCGGATCCGACAGGCCATCGATGGGATTGACGCCTCTCTGGCCAGGTCCGATTGACCTGAGCTGATGCTGAATCTGCCCGATTCGAACCAGGATCCGATCAATGGGAGCATTGCCCTGTCCGCCGGCCATCAAGCGGTGAATCGGTTGGAAGTGTGCGGTCACGAGCGCGCCCGGCAACAACGAGGACTTGGCATCCTTGGACTGGCCGAAGAGTCCACCGAGTCCCTCCTTGATCGGCTCGCCGCCAACTCGGTCGGTGATGCTCTTCTTGGCGGCCTCCTTGGCAGCCTCCGCCAGGCTGGGATCCTTGGCGGCTGCCGGCTGCTGTATCAGAGTCGTGTTGTCGACCACAGCCGACAACACACCCCGCAGCGGCGATCCGTCCCCGCCAAGGATGCCGAGGGATTCGATCGCCTGTGCCGACGATGTGAACGGCACGAGCTCGAGGCTGTTGAGGATCGCCTCCCACCTCGCGATGTAGTCTCGCTCATAGAGACCGGTCACTTCGGTTGCGAGCCGGGTCGATCCGCCGGTAAATCCACCACCTTCGCCCCAGACCCAATCATCCGCCGCGAACTGCTTCACCAGCTCGCCGATGTTCTTGCTGGTGATCTCCTGAAACACGGGACGCGCATAGAAGCTGGGCACCGGCTCGGCGAGGCTCTTGCCGTCCTTCCGTCTGAGGACTTTTTCCGCACCCACGCCGGCGGCCAGATCGAGCCGTACGGCACGCGCGCTGTCGTCGGGGAACGTCCGCTTCAGGCGGTTGAAGACAATCCGCGGAATGGAGGCCTGTCGAATGGTGCTGCGCGCCTGCGCGATGAGCGACGGGTTCAGCGCGATCGGCCGCAGCGAATCCCCGTAGTCCAGCAGGCTCTGGAAGTGCTGCGACAGCGAGGCGGCAGCGTTGGGAACCGTGGTGTCCGCGGCATGCCACTCCATGTCCGCGACAAACTGCAGGTGCTTCTTGTCGAGGTGCTTGGTCTCGCCCAGCATCAGGTACGCCTTGAGGTACTCGTAGAGTTTTTCAGGTTCCGGCGCGTACTCGATCAGGCGTTCCTCGAAGCGCGCGGCGACCCGAGGCAGCAGCACGCCATCGAGCTCGCGGACGTAGGCATCGCGCGCCGCATTGCCGATCGACGTCCCCTGATAGAGGCCCCACCGCATCCCGAGTGGCGGACGCTCTCGATACCGGTTGGCGGTATCGACCACGGTGCGTATCGCATCGAGCCGCGGCAAGAGCAACTCGGGCAGGGCCGTCGCCGCGACCGGCGGTACGTCGGCCAGCTTGGCGATCGCGGCCGCGGTCTCGGCGAGGTACGCACGGTTGCGATTGAAGCTGACCGACAGGGCAATGACGCCGAAGACCGCAATGAGGGCCATCGCCGCGTAGGCGGCCAGCTGCAATGCCGCCTTCTGCACCTCCAGACGCCGGTTCACCCCCGCCAGTCCGGACTCGCCGATGAGGACGTCCCGCAGCAGCCGTTCGACGAAGTAGGCCTTCCCGCGGCCTGTCGGCGCGACCACGTCGGCGGCGACGCCGAAACGGCGGCCGATGGCGCCCAACAGGCGGTCGATCGGCGTGCCCTCCTGCGTGCCGCTCGTGAAGTACACGCCGCGCAGCAGGATCTGCTGATCCATCCGCGTCGAGGCGAAGACTTCGCGCGACGAATTGCGCGAGTGCGTCGCGCAGCGCGGCCATCTGCTGCGGGAACGCCAGGACCTTCGTCCGGCGCCGGACGTCGCGGTCTTCTTCGATTCGTGCGAACACCCGCGCGTTCAGACGCGCCATCAGCTGGTCGAACTCCGACGGAAACGCCTGCGTCACCTCGCCATGGATCGTCTGCTCGTACGGGAACGTGACGCCCCAGACCTGCGCGCGGCCATCCTGCGCCAGATCGTCGAAGTACTCGCTGAAGCCGGCGACGAGGTCGCACTTCGTCACCATCACGTAGACCGGCAGCTGGATGTGCAGCTCTTTGTTGAGCTCGTTCAGGCGGCGGCGCGCCGCCTCGACATGACCCTCGCGGCCGCGGTCGCCCTGCACCATCAGATCTTGTGCGCTGATGGTGAGGATCACTCCGTTGACCGGCCGACGCTTGCGGTACTTGCGCAGCAGCGCCGAGGAACTCCGCCCAGCCGGCGCTGTCGGCGGCGGCGTCGGAGTCCTGCGTCGTGTAGCGGCCGGCGGTGTCGAGAAACACCGCTTCGTCGGTGAACCACCAGTCGCAATTGCGCGTGCCACCGACGCCGCGCAGCGCGCCCTTGCCGCACCCGCTGCTCGAGCGGGAACTTCAGGCCTGAATTGAGTAGCGCGGTCGTCTTGCCCGACCCGGGCGCGCCGATGATGACGTACCACGGCAAGTCGTAGAGGCTGTGGCCGGTGCGGCGCGTCTGCTTGAGGGTCGCGACGGCCTCTTCGAACCGCTCACGCAGCTGCGCCGCCTCGGCGCTCGGCCGGCCCTTCTCGGCGACGGCCTGTTCGCACCACCGCGGCCGCGAGCCGATCGCTCGCGCGATAGGCGCGCAGCTGCCTCAGCAGCCCTACGGCGAGCCAGACGAGAAAGACGAGCGCAAAGGCGACAATCCGGGCGATGACGGACTCGAGCGGACGAAAGTCGGCGAAGGCGAAATACGGCCCGGCGAACCAGATGAACAGGCCCAGCAGCAGAAAGCCGATCACGGTCAGGAACGCGCGGCTTTTCAGAAACTTGATCATCGGCGTCAACTACGGACGATGGAGGATCCGCCCGGACCGTCGAGCGGCCTGGCATCTCAACCACCGAAGACATGAATGATCTCCACGCGCCGGTTGCGCGACCGGTTCGCTGGATCGGATTCGGGACGATAGCGCGGCTCGGACGAGCCCACACCGGTCCAGGTCACCCTGGCGTGATTCTCCATGCCGAGCTGCAGCACCTTCACCACACCCACGGCGCGCTCGCGTGACAGCTCGTAATTGTCCCGGTAGCGCAGCGACTTGACCGCCTGATCGTCGGTGTGCCCGACGACCAGGACTCGGCCCGGCACCTGATTGAGCGCTGCAGCCAGGCGTTGCAGGGTCTGGTAGTGCGCGGGGTTGACCGTGGCGCTGCCCGATGCGAACAGGTCGCGACGCGAGGAGCGTCACCCTCGTCCGGCCGCCGTCTTCGTCGACGCGCATCGTGCCGTTGGCTTCGTCAGGGGCAAGTAACTGTTTGAGCCTCAGACCCTTGACGAGGCGCGGCGACGGGCGTAGCAAAGCCTTCGAGGCCGATCGTGGCCAGCTCGGCGTGGACCGGAGCCGGCGACATTCGCCAGGCTGGCGTAGTAAAAGGTGTACGCGACGGTGAGGATGGCCAGCGCAGCTGCTCCGACGACCCACCAGGGCACGTAGCGGATGAGCGGATTGCGCCGATCCTCGAGGCCGCGCCACCGAAGCGACAATTCCGACTGCGGCTGGCCGCGGTGGTTGCGGATCTTGCGGTAGAGGTCCTGTTGAATCGCGGCCAGACGCTCGTGCCCGCGCTCCTGCACCTGATACTTGCCGGCAAAGCCCAGGGCGAGCGCGAGATACTGCAGCTCCATCAGGTCGAGATAGCGGGCGGGATCCTGCGAGATCCGGTCCAGCATCTCGAAGAACTTCTCACCGCCCCAGGCCTCGCGGTGAAGCGCCACCAGGAGCGGGTGCTGCGCCCACTCGCTCTGCGCTCCCCACGGCGTCGACAGAACCGACTCGTCGAGCGCCGCGCAGAGCACGTAGCGCGCGGCAAGGACGACGTCGTTGTGGATGCCGGCGCCGCGTGCGAGCTCTTCGAACCGGCGAATCTCCTCGAGCGCGTGTTCGCCGAAGCCCTGCGATGTCCATGGGCGCGAGCGCGCCGCGCAACTGGCCCGCGAGCAGCACGAGCGGACTCGCCGCACGAACGAGCGGATTCAACCCGATGCCGAGCAGCGTCGCGCGCCGCGTCGGAAATCGGATCCGCGTCGCCGGGCCCAGCGGTGAACGGTGAGGCTGGAGAACGTGGTCGGGCCGCCTCGGGGCCGCCGCGCCGGCCCGCGCCGGGGCGCGGCCTCAGCCGCGTCCCCTCCGGCTGATCGAATGGATCGCGGTCCGACATAAGGTGCGTCCGGCATCAGGTGCGAATCGCCCAGAGCTCCATCGCAAGTCCCGGAAACTCGCCGGCTACGTGCAGGGAGAGCCCGCCCGAGGTCTTGAGTTTATCCCAGAGCTCGGTCTTTTGGTCGAGCTCGAAGTAGGCGAAACCGGCGTGAAACGGAATCTGCCGCGGCGCCACCGGCACGGGGTTCACTGGCACGCCGGGAAGCTGCAGCGTCACCAAATCGCGGATTTTCTCGACCGGTCCGACCTTGAGCTGCGCGGGGAAACGCCGCCTGCAGCTCCTCGGCCTGGAGGTCGGCGCGCGCCGCCAGGATGAACACGGCGGTGTCGTACAGCGTGCGGTCGGAGACAATCGCCACGCTGATGCCGAACTTCTTGGCTTCGAGCGGAATCGAGATGGCGTTCTGCTCGAGCACCACGCTCAACGACGCCCGCAGCGACGCAATCACGGGCTCGAACGATTCCCGGAGCCGATCGTGGCGGTAGTCCGGAAACCTTGGAGGCCGCTTCGAGGTCGTCGTGAACGTCGCGAGCTCACCCGCAGCCGACAGGCACGCGCGAAACAGTGCCTCCGGATGCAGCGCCCCGGACTCGGCATAGTGAGTGAACACCGGCTCGCACCGATTGATCGCCTGCAGCATCAGGAAATCGGCGAACTCGGCCGCGGCACCTCTGCCGGTTGCCATCACCCGGCCTCCAAGCGCTTCGCCGCGCTGGTGCAGCAGCCCGTGGAGCTCGGTCACGAACGTGGCCAGGCGACTGGCCGCCCGTGCATGCAACACGGTTGGAATGAACCCCTCGTCGAGCACCACCTGCTTGTCTGCCCGACACTCGACCAGGTGCGCCAGCGGCACGCAGGCATAGGCCTGGGTCACATCGCTGGCCAGCAGGAGGCGTGTGCGCAACGCGGCGACTTCGAGGAGCGCGCCGTCTCCGCCGCTGGCGGTTGAATCACGCGCTTGCAGCTCCCGGATGTCATGACGGACCAGCCCCTCCGAGTCTGCCGCACGGTCCACCTCGAGCTCGCCGGAGCGACGCAGCGGTACCGCGAGGTAGAGGACCTGATCGCGGGTGTTGGTGGTGACGTCAATCGGCTCCGGCAGCGGATCGTCTTCGGGCATGCGGAACGGCGTGCCATCCGGGAACACGCCGGCGAGACGCCTCAGCCCGAACTTGCCGATGCTCAGAAAGTCACGTTCGATCTCGATCTCGGTGAAACCCCAGCTGTGCGGAATGAGCCCATGACACCGGGTCTCGACGTAGCGCTCGAAATAGCGGTCCTGCTGCTGGAAGTGCTGAGGCTGCAGGAACAGTCCCTCAGACCACACGACTTTGTTGTAGGCTGACATGCGGCGCTCTTCTGATTCCTCAATGCAGTTCGGAACCGTCAACTCGATGGGTCGGGGGCACGCTCAGGCGTCCAGGTTGAACACATCCCCGAGGCCGGCACGTCGCCCGCGGAGAGGCGATGGGCTGACAATCTATCTCAAATAGACGCCAACGGTTACTCCGACGGCTTGGCCACACCGTCGGAAGCGCGACTCTCGCCTTTGAGCCGCGTGAGCTGCTCTTCGTAAGCCTTGGCGAACTCTTCGCCGAACAGCTTGCGAAAACTCGTGTCCGGATCTTTGGAGAGCTGCCGGCACTTGTCGGAGTATAGATCCCAGTAACGAAGCTTGGCGGTCACTCCGAGCAACGAGCCCCTCTTGAGCTGACGATCGAACTCCTGCTGGAGATGGTCCGCATCGAACGCGGCCAGCATCGCTTCGAAAGCCACGCGCATGCCGGCCAGCATGGCGATCTGGTGATGGCGCAAGTCGTCGAACGCGTCTTCGAACGCCTCGACTGGCGCCAGATACGCGGCATTGCGCTTGACGAGCAGGTTGTGCAGGGCATCGTCGACGTTGGCGGAGAACTTGAGCGGGTTGTTGTCGGCAGGCCTGAACTGCGTCAGGCGCATCCGAAACTCGTCCTTGATCTGCTGGCGGGACCTCAACACGTCCATGACGCCCGATACCACGACCCGCAGAATCTCGCCGAAGTCCCTCGCGAACTCGTCGGTGACGGCGACGTTGTCGAGCCCGGCGCCCGCCAGTACCGCCGCCAGCGCCGACGTGTGAGACTCGCGGTCGACTGCGGGAGTGCGTGCGTCCTCGGCGGCTCTTCTGACGACGGCAGGAGCAGGCGGCGTCGGTGTGTGAACGATTCGCGCGGGCGGTGGCGCGGTGGGCAGAGGAATATCGATATCGATGTGCGATTCAGCCACCGATCGATAGTCCTCTCGCGGCACCGAGCGCGGTGGGGCTTCGATGACGGGGACATCCGGACTCATCGGATCGTAGTCCGGCGGAATCACCGGCGCGCCCGGCGCGGGTACGTGCGGCGGTGGCGTGGGAATCGAGGGTGGCTTGTAGTGACCGGCAAACGGCGAACCGTGTTCCAGGTCCTGAGCGCTGGGGGCCTTGCGTGCAGGGGGGAGATTCAGCGCTGGATCCAGCAACTTGAGCGGATCCACTTCCTGACCGGGGGCAACCTCGGGACGAGTGTCTCGTCTGGCCGATCGGATCGGGGGTGTGGGGGAATGGAACCCCGGTTGCGCAAAGGGATCGGCCAGACCGGGAAGGTCCGAGTAGTGCTCACCAGACGACTCGTTCCGTCCGCTCGAAACAGACACGTCGATGACATAGGGATCGATGTAGATACGGTCGCCGGACTTCAGTCCGTACGGCCGTCCGCGATCCAGTCGATTCTTCGGTGAGTTGAGGAAGACGCCGTTTCGACTCGTGTCCTCGATATGGAAGAGGCCGTGCAGGAACGTGATCCGCGCATGGTGGCCGGACACCTTCGTATGCGGCAACACCCAGTCGCTGCTCTTGTCGCGACCGATGATGCCGCCCTCTGCGGGGAATTCCCGCCGGCTCGCAGATCCGAGCTGCGAGGCCTCCGGCCCGGTCGCCTCCAAAATGAGAATCATGTCCTGCCCTGTTCGGCAGTCTACCGCAAGCAGCGCAGGTCCGCGAGCCGCGTGCGACTCGCAGTCGGTGACAACGCTCCTCGGAGACGTCGGGTGATTCGAGAATCGCGGCGCCATCGTGAGAACGACGAGGAATGGCGAGTTCGATATCGTCGCGTGCGCCGGCAGCGTGTGCTCGTCCAGGTCGAGGCGAAGGATGCCTGGCGCACTCAGAGTCCCATCCGATCGCGCGCCTTTGCTTTGGCCCGCGCCAGCGGCGACGTCGCGGGGCTTGGCGGTGCGACACGTGTAGTCTCACCAGACGGCGCACCTTCCCCGTCAGGATCCTGGGACACCACCACCGGCCGCGACCCTGCGCGGGTCCATCCACCCGGCAGCCTTGGAAACCTCACGGTTCCCAGCCACCCGCGTGCGGCGGCAAACAGCAACAGTCGCCGTCCGCCGATCTCGGCCACGTGCAGGACCAGCAGCATCAGCGTGAGCGGTATCACCAGATCGCGCAGCTGGCGGCTCCGAAGATGGGCCGTGTTGAAGACGTCGTCCCACGTCGTTCGCTCGATGCCGCCGGTGACCCGCGCCATCTCGCGCAGCGTTGTCCGACCCTCGTCGGGATCCGGCCGCGGCTCGAACTCTGGTGAGACTCGCGACCGCCCACGCCGGCCACACGTCCAGAAAGAGGCCGATGGCGAGACGCCGCGCGAGCCGCCGAAGGGCTGGCCGAACCGACACCGGCATTTCATTCATTGACGCTCTTAGACGCCGGACGGGCCTGATTATCTCAGAGACCTGGCGCCTCGGCGTATGCTCGACGCGAACTGCCGCAGGATCTGGCCAATGTGATTCCGCAAGAACGTGGGCCAGATCTGCGAGGGAGGCTGGTCCATGGACAGTACCAGAAGATCCGCCGCAGCGCCCCAGCGCCTATCCATTCGGATAGCGGACTAGCGGTTCGGATAGCGACTCCGGCTCCGGAGCGGGCAACGCCCGGTCAATCTCCAGGCTCCTTTCGACGTTTCGCTGCAAGCATTTACCGCCCGCGCTCCCTTCCAGATCTCAGCAGGCACGCCCGTTGCGATGCGTTGCACGTCGACCTGCAAACATTGAACGCGTTGCCGTCGACAACCGCGCAGGTCGGGATTTCTCGCGCGATGTGCGCGGGGACGCCCGGGCGCGGAGCAGCAAGGCACCGCAAGAGGCTCGTCGCCGATGCTGAACACCGACCTCCCCGTGCACCCCGGCCCACCGCCGCCACCAACGGCGTCGATAGACGGCACCCACCAGTACCACGCCTTCATCAGCTACAGCCACAAGGATCGGGCGTGGGTGGACACCTATCTGCTGCCGGTGCTGGAACAGGCCGGGCTGCGCGTCGTGATCGACTATCGCGACTTCGACATCGGCTCGCTGGCCCGCGACAACATGGAGCGGTTCGTGGACGCGAGCCAGCACGTCGTGCTCGTCGTCAGTCCCAACTGGATTGAGAGCGAGTGGTCGGGGTTCGAGTTCTCGTTCGCGCAGTCGATCGATCCCGACGGCCGCCGGCGCAAGCTCCTGCCCATCCTGATTGCGCCGACCGAGCTCCCGCGGCGTCTGTCGATCACCACCTGCGCGAACTTCGTCGACCCCGACGGCTACGAGCGCGAGTTCGCACGGGTCATCCGGGCGCTGTCGCCGTCGGATCGTCCTGTGCCGGCGATGCCGACGCCGATCGCCACGCCGAAGGCGCCGGTGCCGGTGTCCTCGGCTCCCGTCGTCGCGGGTCTTGGCGCGCTGTCGAAGCTCACGAGGGACGACCGCATCAAGGAAATGGCGCTGCGCTTCAGCGCGGTGTTCGAGACGGCGCGTAAGCAAATCGTGGAGGTCACCGGCTACAAGGGTCTCCACGACCGGCTCCACGAGCTGCACCAGAAGGTCGAGGACCCGATGGAGCGCGTGGCCGCCGACTTCCCGGACGACGACGAGGCAAAGGCCGAGCTCGACGAGTACCGCATCATCTTCGAGGACGTCACCCAGCAGCTGCGGCAGATCGCCCGGCAGTTCTCCGAGGCCGAAGCGAAGTGGATCGAGGTCTTGGACGCGGCACTGAACGATCTGCGGCGGGCGCTGGCGCAGGACGATCCGGCGCTCTTGAAGGACGTCATCCGCCGCGTCAACCGGCAGCTCACCCTGCGGCTGCCGCAGATCAACAACCGCCTCACCGCGGCGGCCGGCGCCCTCAGGCTGCCCGACCTCGTCAAGGCGCTGAGCGACCTGCGCGACTACGCCGCGACGGTGGAAAGCGAGTCTCCCCGGCTGCAGCAGTTCCGCTCTGGCGTCGAGGCGCTCGACCGCATGGAGAAGAACCTCAGCTCGCTGCTGCACCGCCACGACATGTGGCAGGAGTTCGACGCGCAGCTGCGCGCGATGGACAAGAACCTCGAGGATCTCGGCGCCTGGTGGCCCGACGTGCACGAGCTGGTCGGGCGCATCGCCGAGAGCTACGGCGGCGTGCCGTGGATGCCGTCGTTCCTCGCCGAGTGTGACGGCCTGCAGAGCGCGATCAACGCCGGCGAGACCGCCAAGGTCTCGCGCGGCTTCCGGCTGCTGCGCCGCCAGGTAGGCATCCGCTTCTACAACACCGACGCCGATCTCAAGAACCAGTGCGACGAGCTCTTCAGCGTCGGGGAGCCGTTGAGCAGTGTGCTGAGGGTAACGGCATGACTACGTGCGACGTCGAGACCGCGTTCGCGTCGCTGCCGGCGCTCCGCGCCGAACACCGGCGGCTGCAGAAGATCTACCGGGACGACCCCGAGGCCTCGGACACCTTTGCGCAGATGGAGACGTTCATCTGCCGCGGCGTCGCCACCGGCGCCATTCTGGACGACGAGCACGACCAGGCGGCCGCGCAGAGCCTGCTCGACTTCTGGGCGACCACGCTGTACCGCGCCCAACGGCCGGTGCCCGAGTCCACGCTCGCCCCGTTCGATCCCGCGCTGGCGCCCACGCTTGACGAGAGCGCGGTACCCTACGTCGGCCTCGACTCCTTCGTGGAACAGAAGACCGGAATGTTCTTCGGGCGCCAGCAGGCGATCGGCAGCCTGGTCTCGCGCCTGCGCCACGAGAAGCTCGTCGCGGTAATCGGGCCCTC
Source organism: uncultured Acidobacteriota bacterium (assembly GCA_963776315.1). Lineage (GTDB taxonomy): Bacteria > Acidobacteriota > Vicinamibacteria > Vicinamibacterales > 2-12-FULL-66-21 > DATBJJ01. The sequence goes on along the minus strand of CAVZMJ010000004.1, from coordinate 147,221 downwards.
CGGCAGCGGCAAGTCATCGCTCGTGCTGGCCGGACTGATCCCGGCACTGAAGGCGGGAGCGCTCCCGGGCAGCGAGCGCTGGACCTATCTCGGACGCATGGTGCCGGGCGTGGATCCGCTCGCCAACCTCGAGCAGACGATCGAGCGTCGATGGCCGGAGGGCGCGGCCACGACCGACATCGCGCAAATCCTGAAGGCCGATCCGGCAGCGCTGCTGGCGATGCTGGAGGAGCGCTCCGACCAGCCGGTGGTGCTCGTCGTCGATCAGTTCGAGGAAGTCGCCACCCTGCAGCAGGACTCGGAGGCACGCGTCGCGTTCGAAAAGGCGCTGGCCATCCTCGCCAGCCACCCCGACTCGCGACACATCGTCCTGCTGACGATGCGCAACGACTTCATCGGCGCGGTGGCGCGCGAGCCCGAGCTGCAGCGGCTGCTGGAGAATGCGCTCGAGCCGGTGATGCCGCTGACCGCCGCGGAGCTGCGCGAAGCCATCGAACGGCCGGCCGAGCAGATCGGCCTGAAGTTCGAGCAGGGCGTCGTCGAGGCGCTGGTGCACGACATCCTGGGCGAGCCGGCGGCGCTGCCGCTGCTGCAGTTCACGCTGCTGCAGTTGTGGGAGCGGCGCGAGCACAACCGCGTGACGCTGCACGCCTACCGCGAACTCGGCGGCGGGCGGCTGGCGCTGACGCGGTCGGCCGACAAGTTCATGGAAAGCCTGGTGCCGGAAGACCGGGTGATGGCCGATCGGATCTTCATGCGGCTGGTGCGTCCCGGCAACGGCCAGGACAACGTGGCGAACCGCGTGCGGCGGCAGTCGCTCTACAACATCGGACCGTGCCAGCACGTGAACCGCGTGCTCGACAGGCTGATCGAGGGCCGCCTGATCAGGCTGACTGGCGACTCCGAGGCAGACACCGAGGTCGAGATCGCGCACGAAGCGCTGGTGCGCAACTGGGATCGACTGGTGATGCTGCTCGATCGCGATCGTGAGCGAATCACCACCGGGCGCCGGCTCGAGGCCAAGGCGGCGGAATGGATCCGTCACGGCCGCGGCGAAGCCGGGCTGCTGAAGAGTGTGGCCCTGCTCGAGGCGGAGACGTGGCTCGCATCGCCCGACGCCGCGACGCTGGTCAGCGACGACCTGCGGGCCCTGGTCGAGGCCAGCCGCACAGCAGCCAATGCGGCGCGCCGGCGTCACCGCCGCGTCCGGCGTGTGCTCGTGACGATGACGTGCGTGTCAGTGGCCTTGGCCGTGTTCGCGTTCACGCGGATGGTCGAGGCGAACCGCAGCACGCACGCTGCGCTCTGGAATTGGAACCTCGCCAGCGAGGAGACGAAAAAGGCAGTCGATGCGAAGGAGGTCGCTGACCGGGCGCTCATCGACGCGCGGGCTGCCGAAGGACGCGCTGACCGGGCGCGACAGGACGCCCTCGATGCGAAGAACCGGGCTGAAGTCGCGACGGGTACGGCCCAACGGCGGGCAGAGCTGATCGCCGCGCAGAAAATCCAGATCGAGAAGCTGCTCGCGGCAGACCGGACCAAGGCCCGTCTGTTCGACGCGACGACGTGGGCGGACGCGGCGAAGAAGTCGCTGAGCGACGACCCCGAACATTCCATCCTGCTCGCGGTGCAGGCGGCGCTGCTCCTCGAGCTGAACGGGCAGGCGCTTCCGCCGTCGGTGGCGTCGACGCTTCACCAGGTGATCCAGGCGAATCGGCTGCGTCTCGCGCTACCCGGTTCGTCCGACGTAGTCGCGGTGGCCTTCAGTCCCGACAGCCGGCGGATCGCAACCGCGAGCCCAACCCGTATCACCATCTCCGACGCCACAAGCGGCGGACGGGTGGCGTCGTTTGCCGTAGCCTCACCGGCCGCGATCGGCTATAGCTGGGACAGCAGGCAGCTCGCGGTCGCCGGCAAGGCGCTGCAGATCCTCGACGCGCAGACCGGCGCGACGATCCGCGCGCTCGCCGATCCATCGCCCGCTATCGACCGTCTTTCATTCAGTCCCGACGGCCGCTATCTCGCCGGGATCGGTGCCGGCGGCGACGTGCACCTGTGGGCGCTGTCGGCGAACGCCTATCGGACGCTCGAACACGACAAGAACGGCCCCGTGAAAGCCGTCGCGTTCAGCCCGACCGGCGCGCTGATTGCCAGTGCAGGCGGTGGGCCCCTGGTCAAGATCTGGGCCGCCAAGACCGGAGAGCACATCGCGAACGTCGTCGACCAGCCCGGCGTTACCGATCTCGTGTTCCATCCCGACGGCCAGCGGTTGATCACGGCGAGCGAGGATCGGTTGGTGCGAGTGGCGCGCCCGTTGCCGCTCTCGTCCAGGAACACCGAGGCGGAAGTCGCGCGCTACGAGCTGCCGACAGCCGTCAGGGCAATCGGCGTGTCGCGTGAAGGCCGCGTGCTCGCGATTGGCGCCGACGGGATCGTCACGACGCTCACCGTCGGGCCGGGAGCCGCGCGTACGGCTGGAACGCTGCTGCGCAGTACGGCTGGCGCAGGCAGCCTCACCGTTGCCGCGCAGTTCGCGCTGCCGGCACGGGAAGCGGGCATGTTCCGGATCAGTCCGGACGGGGCGACGCTCGCCTCGACCGGATCATCCAGCGGCGTCCGCCTGTGGAACCTCGTACCGGGATCCGGGACGATTCTCGGGTGGAGCACCGAACCGATCGCGAGCCTCTCGGCTGTCGGACGTCAGGCTTTCGTCACAGGCAGCAACACCGGCGTAGTCCGGCTCTGGAGCCTCGCAAAACCCGGACGCGAAAGCGTTGGTGCGTTCGAGGTGCGTGGCGCCCGCATGGCCGTCGTGAGTCCTGACGGATCACGGGCAGCCTTCACTGTCTGCACGGATGGCTGCAGCATCGCCATCTACCAGACAGCTGCTCGAAAGCTCGAGCGGGTCCTTCCAGAGACCAGCGTGAGCGACAGCCTTGCGTTCAATCCCGACGGAACAGTCCTGCTTTCCGCGGGACGTGATTCCGTCAAGCTCTGGGACGTCTCGTCCGCCATGCCGCTCGGTGCACCGATCTCGCTCCCGGCGATGAGCCCGACGCGCTCGGCCGGCCAGAACGTGTCCGCGACGGTGTTCAGCCCCGACGGCCAACAGATCGCCATCGGATTGATGGACGGGAGGATCTATCTCGGTCAGCTCAAGGACCGGCTGTTGCCGCCACCGGCATTGCTCGCGTCCACGTCGTCGCCGGTTCTCAGCCTGGCGTTCACTCAGAACGGCCGGCGCCTGGCGGCGGGGCACAGCGACCGCAACATCAGGATCTGGAATCTCGCGGGCTTCGATGGCTCCGTCCAGCCGACGGAACGAACGTGGTCGGCCCATGGCGGGTCGGTGAAAGCCCTGGCATTCAGCGCCGGCGGCAACCTGCTGGCCAGCGGCAGTTATGACAAGACCGTGCGGGTCTGGAACCTGGATGCCCCACAGCTCGACACTGATGTGGTGACGAGCGTCGCAGGTCTCAGCGGCATTTCCGGAATCCGCTTCACGGACGACTCGGCGGCCGTCATCGTCGCCGGCGACGATGGAATCGTTCGCCTGTTGCCGGCGCGCCTCGCCGGACAGTTGCCGGCGGGATTGACGGCGCTCACCCGCAACCTTCAGGACGACGAATGCGAGGGCCCCTGGTGCGATGCGCTGAGTGCGGCGTTCGGCGACGTCATGGAAGGCAACCGGCTGGCGAGACTGGGCGACGTCAAGGGTGCCACAGCAAAGTTCGCGTCCGCGCAGCGGACGCTGCCGGGACTTGCGCTGAATCCCGCCGAACATGCGGCAGCGATCAGCGCACAAACCATCGCCGCCGCCGGTCGCCAGGACCTCTACGGCACGGTCGCGCAGGCGGAAGTGCTCGCCCGCGCGGCGCGGACCGAAGAGGGCCGCAACCTGCTCGAGCGGTTCGATTCTGCGTCTAGTTTCGGTAACCGCACGGAGACGCTCGAGCAGAGCGGACGCGAGGACCTGACCGCCAGCCTTCGCGAGCTCGCGCAGGCCGCGGCCAGGAATGGCGACGACGAAAAAAGCATTCGTATGCTGCTCGGCCTCGTGCGCGACTACGACCCGTCGCAGACCTTCGACATCGACGCCGAGACGGTGTCGCTCGTGCAGAGCGTCACGGTCAGCCACGCATTGGCGCTACTTCAGGCCATGAGGGTGAGCGAAGCGCTCGAGACGGTCGCGAAGCTCCGCGCGGCTGGCGCGACGCGCACACCCTTCGACACCGAACACCTCACGGCCAATTCCCTATGCTGGCGCGGCAGTCTCGGCGCCGCCGATCTGTTGAGGCACCCCGAAGTGCGGAAGGCCTGCGCCGCCGCCGTGCAGCTGGGCGCCGGAACAAAATATCTCAATGGCCACCGCGACAGCCGCGGCCTCAACCGTGCCCGCACGGGGGATATCGCAGGAGCTATCGAGGACTTCCGGGCGTTCGCCAACGACGCCCAGTACACGGAGGACCAGAGGGCTCCGCGGCGACGGTGGATCGCGATGCTCGAAAAGGGCGAGGATCCGTTCACCGCCGACGAGCTCGCCAAGCTGAAGCCGTAACGGAACGAATCAGTATGACTCCGTGATTGATCCCTCAAGTATCGTGCCGCCTTGAAGCTCGCCGGCGTCGACGTGGAGGGCGTCAAGGGACTGCCGACATGCTGGCGGATTCGGGTTGGTAACCGGGTGGCCCTCAGGGACCACCTGACGCATCTGTTCTCTTGGCAAACACCTTTGAACGCGCGCCGCCAATGCACCCCTAGGATCGGGCTGTCACCACCCGATCGTGCAGCGTGCAGACTATTGATATGACTGGATTTGTTGGCGGGGTCGACGGGACTCGAACCCGCGGCCTCCGGCGTGACAGGCCGGCGTTCTAACCAACTGAACTACGACCCCGTATTGGAAACTTGCGCGAACACGATCTCTGGCTTGCCAGCCGAAGCTTGCTCACCGTAGTGCAGCCCGCCTTCGCGCGTGCGCTACGGCGGGCAACCTTCGCCTGGCATGCGAGCGAAGGTTGGTGGGCGGTACAGGATTCGAACCTGTGACAGCCGGCGTGTAAAGCCGGTGCTCTACCGCTGAGCTAACCGCCCGCCTTCGCGCTATCGCGCTACGGCGCGGCAGGCCCGCTTTGCGCTTCGCGCTTCGGCAGGCAAGCCCCAGTCGGCCGGGCGAAGCCCTGACGTGCCCGCCGGCTACCCACCCCAAACACCGGATTATAGAACCTTCCACGCAAGCAGCGCAAGCACAGGGGATGCACTCCTTCCCAGGCCGCGGTCCGAGCGCGCCTGGTCAGCCAATCCTCCAGGCGAGCAGCGCGAGGACGAGGAGAAGCCCCGCGGCGGCGCGGTACTCGCGGTTCCGCATCACGCGCTGCAGGCTGAAGCGGCGTTCGGCTTGCCTCGAACGGCCATCCCTGTACTCCGGATACGCCGCACCGAACTTCTCCGTCAGGTGTGCTTCCTCGCTCCGGATGGCGGCGCCATACGTGAGCACCAGGTAGACGACGACCAGCACCGCGGCGGGCAGGCTCGCGGACGCCACGGCAAACCCCGCCCCGATGAGCGCCGAGCCGAGATAGAGCGGATGCCGGCTGAAGCGATACGGACCCGACGCGGTCACTTCGCGACCCTTCTCGAGGTGTCCGGCGGCCCAGATCCGCAGCAACTCCCCGACGACAGCAACCGCGGCCCCGGCGGCGAGGCTCCGCGTCGTCGGTCGCGCCAGCCACAGCGCGGCGGCCGCAGCGATGAATCCGAGACGGACGCGATACCGCGCCAGCCCGAGCACGAGCTCAGACATCGCGTTCCGCCCGCCCCGGTTCGATCGGGATGCTGCGTCCGAGCCGCTGCTGAATCGCAGCCGTCACCTCGGCCACGCCGATGCTGTCGAGACACCATGCGGCCTGGTGGCAGCGGCGCTCGTAGTGGCAGCCGCACGTCTCGTACCTCGAGACGGTCACGTCATCAGCCGCCCACGGCCCGTTCCTCCTGCCATCGGTCGGCCCGAAGAGCGCGACCGCCGGTGTGCCGACGGCGGCGGCGATATGCAGCGGACCGGTATCACCCGACACGACGAGCGCAGCCTGCCGGGAGAGCGCCACGAGATCCGCCACCTCGGTCGGCGGAGCGGATCGGGCGGCGCCATTCGATGCGTCGACGACCGCCTGCGCGAGCGTCTGCTCGCCAGGCCCCCACAACACAATCGACGGCAGCCCGCGCACCTCGCGAAGAAACGCCGCCACTTCTCCGAAGCGCGTCGGCGGCCATCGCTTGTTCGGCCAGGCCGCGCCGGGATTGATGATTGCGAACGCGCCAGGGCCGATCGCGCCGCGGACTTCGTCGAGCGCGGGTGAGCCTGCATCCGCGATCGGAAACTCGACGCGCGACGTCTCGATGCCCGCCACGCGGAGGAGATGAAGATTCTTCTGGATCACGTGCGCGTCATCATCGTCGCCGTCATTCGTGTCCGAGTAGAAGGGCCGGGCGCCTTTCTCGCGGAGATGCCAGATCGAAAACCCCGCGACTCGGGCAGCGCCCGACGCACGGGCGAGAACAGCCGATTTCATCAATCCCTGGAAGTCGAACGCCAGGTCATACCGCACCTGTCGCAGGCGACGGATGACATCGACCCAGGCTCGGATCGTCGGCCCCTCGAGAGGCACCACGTGGTCGACCGCGGTGACGAGATCGACGATCGGCCGATGCCTGGCCTCGACCAGCCAGTCGATGCGGGCGCCGGGCATCGACGCACGCAGCGCAGCCGCCGCAGGGATGGCATGGACGATGTCTCCAAGCGCGCCAAGACGAACGATCAGGATGTTCATCGTTTGGGCCCGCGCTCAGGCGTGGGGTCAGTCCGACGGTCTCGGCACGACGAACACGAGGGCACGACCGCCTTCGCCGAAGGCTTCGGCGAGTCCGCCGTAGCTTTAGCGGAGGCTGGTCGCGGCCTTCGAGGCACTCCGTTGATGAGATAGCTTCCAATCACTGACGGTCGCCGAGGATCCGGGCCAGCAGGTCGCGCGTCGAATGGTCCTTGGGGTCGCCGACGATGGCGATCCGTCCGCCGTAGGCGCGGACGGTCTCTCGTTCAGGCACTGTATCGATGGTGTAGTCGGTCCCCTTGCAGTGGACGTCAGGCCTTACCAGGGTCAGGAGCGGCGTCACGGTCGGCTCGGGAAAGATCACGACGTAGTCGACGCCGCGCAGCGCCGCCACCAGCGCCGCGCGGTCCGCCGCCGCCATGATCGGCCGGCCAGGGCCCTTCCCCGCCGCGATTCCATCGTCGTTGACCGCGACGATCAGCCGATCGGCCTCGGCGGCGGCCGCCTGTAGGTACCTGATGTGGCCGACGTGCAGGAGGTCGAAGCAGCCGTTGGCAAAGGCGATGGTGACGCCCGGCCTGCCGGTCGGCCTTGACGACGTCCACCAGTTGTTCACGCGTGACGATCATCGGGCCGGGCTCGCTGTCACGGAATCACTCACGAAAGTCGCGAAGCTCACGAGGATCGCGAAGGAGGTCCATTCAGAATGCTTCGCGGTCATCGTGGTCTTCGTGATCATCGTGATTGGCCGTCGGCCGGATCTGGAGGATTCAAACTACGTGTCCGACAGTATCGCCTGCCGCAATTCGTCGGCAGAGACGGTCGCGGTCCCGCGCTTCATGACGACCAGGCCGCCGGCGTAGTTGGCGAGGCGCGCCGCCTCGTGGAAGGTCGCGCCTGCGGCGAGCGCGAGCGTCATGGTGGCGATCACGGTGTCCCCGGCGCCGGTGACGTCCGCGATCTGGTCCGAACCGAAGATGGGGATGTGGATCGTCGGCCGATTGCGCTCGAAGAGCGCCATCCCGCGGCTGCCGCGCGTGACGAGGACGGCGTGGCCGCGCGTGCGCGTCAGCAGCTCGCGTCCCGCCTTCTCGAGGATCCTGAGGTTCTCGCCGATGCGGATGCCCAGCAAATGCTCGACTTCGGATTCATTCGGCGTGCAGGCGGTCATGCCACGGAAGCGGACGAGCGCGTAGCGCGAGTCGACGAGCAGCGTCGGACGCGCCCCGGACCGTCGGGTGAGCCTGCGGCGCGCACGCGCGACGGCGGCGGGCGTCACGAGTCCCGTGCCGTAGTCGGAGACGAGGAGCGCATCGGCGCGGGCGCAGACCTGCATCAGCCGTGACTCGATGGTCCGACGATCGGCCTCGGAAAACGACGGTCGCGTGGCGCGATCGATGCGCACGACCTGCTGTTTGGCGGAGTGCACGCCGCCGGCGAGGATGCGCGTCTTGGTCGGCGTCCGGTAACCGGCTGGGCGGACCACTGCTCTGACGTCCACGCTGCGACGCATGGCGTCGAGCAGCCGCCGGCCTGCCTCGTCGCGGCCGGCGACGCCAACCGCGACCGGCGCACCGCCGAGCGCGGCCACGTTCGTCGCGGCGTTGCCGGCGCCACCGGGAACGATGTCTGTCGAGTCGTAGTCGAGGATGAGGACCGGTGCCTCGCGCGAGACGCGCGACAGCTCGCCGTAGATGAACTCGTCGACGATGAGATCCCCGAAGACGGCGACGCGACGCGCGCGCGAACTGGTCGACAAGTTCCAGCAGTCGTCCTGGGTCGACGACAGACTCAGCAGTGGCGCGTCGGTTGTGAGGCAGGTGTCGGGTCACGGTTGTCTGAGAATCCAGGAAACGGCGCCGATGAGATTGTCGGTGACGGCCGCGGCGCCGTGGCCGGAGCGTTCGGCCTGATCTCCGTGGCCGGTGCGGACGAGCACGCCGCGCGCGCCGACGGTTGTCCCGGCCGTGATGTCGTGCACGCGGTCGCCGACGACGAACGAGTGTCGAAGGTCTATCTGATGATCCGCCGCCGCGCGCCGCAGCAGCCCCGGCTGCGGCTTTCGGCACTCGCAGGCCTGCCGGTAGGACTCGACGACGCCCTCGGGATGATGGGGACAGAAATAGAACCCATCGACACGCGCGCCGCCGGCCGTGAGCGTGCCGGTGAGCGAGCGATGCGTGGCGTCGACGAACGCTTCGTCGAAGAAACCACGGGCGATACCGGCCTGGTTCGTCGCCACGATCACCACGAATCCTGCGCGGTTGAGCAGCCTGACCGCATCGATGCTGTACGGAAAGAAGCGAACCCGGTCGAGACGATCGAGATAGCCCATCTCCTCGATGAGGGTGCCGTCACGATCCAGAAACACGGCCCGCTTCATCTCGCCACCCGATCTGCGCCCTGATTGCCCCTCACTGCTTCGCCGTTCCTTGATTGATCGTCACTGCTTCGCCGTTCCTTGATTGCCTCGTCACTGCTTCGCAGTTCCTTGATTGATCGTCACTGCTTCGCAGTTCCTTGCCGACTGCGGCCGACGTGCCTCGAGCCGCCGGCTCACCGCGGCGACAACAGAGTCGACGGTGATTCCCTTCATGCAACGGTGATCGATCGGGCAGTCGCGCAGCATGCAGGGCCGGCAGAACACAGGGTGGGTCAGCACGTCGGGCGTCACGAGCTCCCCCCCGGCCTGACCGCCGACGGGAGACGTCACGCGTTCGTCGGTCGGACCGAAGATCGCGACGACCGGAACCCCGAGCGCGGCCGCCAGGTGCATCGCTCCGGAGTCGTTCGACACGAACGCCGAGCACCTGCTGATTGCGCCGGCGAGCTGGCCGAGATCGGTGCGCCCGATGAGGTTCACCGCGCGAATGTCCGCCGGCAGCGACGATTCTATCTCACGCCCCGAATCACGGTCTCCGCCCGCACCGAACAGGAGGCATTGCACGCGCGAGTCGCGCGACAGTCGGACAATCGTCTCGGCCACCATGCGCGGCGGCCAGCGCTTCGCGTGGCCGTAGGCGGCGCCGGGCGCGAACCCGACGCAGGCGGCATCCCTGGCGACGCCGTGAGCGGCCAGCAGCGTGTCGGCCCGGGCGAGCGTCGTGGGCCGGACAGAGACGCTCGGCCACGGATCGCCCTGCGGGGCGCCCAGTTCCGAGACCAGATTGAGATAGTACGTGGATTGGTGAATGCGTTCGCGCCGCCGGCCAATCGCGCGCGTCAGCAGCCATCGCCGAAAGCCGGCTGAGTACCCCCATCGCTCGGGAATCTTCGCGCGCCGGGCCGACCATGCCGAGCGAAACGAATTCGGCAGGAGCACAATCGCGTCGAACCCGCCCGCCCCGAGCGCCGCGACCTCGGCGTGTGAATCGGCCAGCACGATCACGCTGTCCTGCCGGGCACTCGTCTGTTCATCGAAGAGCGGTGCGACCGCCGGTATCGCGGCGACGGCCACGTGTGCGGTGGGAAACGCGGTGCGCAGCGCGCCCATCGCCGGCAGCGCCATCACCGCGTCCCCCAGCCAGTTCGGCGCGCGGATGACGAGGCGATTCACGGCGTGCCTTCCTCGCTCGACGCCGCCGGGAACATCCCGCCAATCGCGTCGTCCTTCGCCTCGTCGCGCCAGCGGCGGTGCATCCACAGCCACAGCTCCGGGTAGCGCCGGACGTACATCTCGAGGACGTCGGTGCAGCGCTGCGTGAACTCGCGAATCGCGTCCGGATCCTCGGCCGACGGTGGATCGACGGCGTGCTCGTAGACCATGCGGAAGCGGCCGCCGGGGAGCGGCAGCGCGAAGACCGGCACGACGGGCGTGCCCGTGCGCAGCGCGAGCGCGGCCAGCGCGGAAGTCGTGGCCGCGGGCCGGTTGAAGAAATCCACGTAGACCGCGTCGGCGGTCTGAATGTGCTGGTCGATGAGCACCGCGACGGCCTCGTTCGACTCGAGCGCGCGCAGCACGCGCCGGATCGCGCCGCGCCGGTAGATCACCGAGTTCCCCGTCTTCATCCGCGTCGACTCGAGCAGATGATGAAGCAGCGGATTGTCGAGCGGCCGCGCCAGCACGGACATCGGCCAGAGCGCGACCGCGTGCACGAGCGCGTTGATCTCCCAGAAACCGAAGTGTCCGGTGAAGAGGAGCGCGCCCTTGCCGTGGGCGTGCGCGGCGCGGACCCGCTCCTCGCCTTCGAAGGTCACGCGCGCCAGCATCTCGTCGGGCGTCATCGTGCTGAACTTGAGGAAGACGGTGAGCAGCCGTCCGAAGTGCGAGAACATCCCCCGCGCGATCGCCAGGCACTCGGCACGGCTCCGCAACGGAAACGCCGCCTGGAGGTTGCGCATCGCCAGGCGGCGGTGCGGCCGGTCGAACCAGTAGAACGCCCGCCCGATGAGCGACCCGAGCGCGAGGACCACCGGCATGGGCAGGAGGCGCACACCAGCCACGACGGTGATGACCGCGAAGTACTCGACGCGATGCCGGAGGGACGGTGGTCTTTCAGTCAACAGGGTTTGGCCAGAGGTCGCGGGCGCCGGCGAGCGCGCCGGCCAGCCACCGTCGGAACTCTGGCAGGGGATCTGGTTCCATTGTAAGCGGCACCCACGCAAGCGGCATGGGAAACGGCCGGAACGGCAGCAGGCGCACGTAGTCCTTCTCGGTCGTCAGCACCCGGACTGCGCCGGCGGCGCGGGCGGCGCGGACCACCCGCTCGAGGTCGGCGCGCGAGTAGCGGTGGTGGTCCCGAAACCCTCGAGTCAGCACAAGGTTCTGTCCGGCCGCGCGCAGCCCTTCGAAAAATTCCTCTGGTCGCGCGATACCCGCGATGGCGACCGACGGGACCAACTCCGTCCCGCGATCTGCGGCTGCAGCTGGCTGGACGGCACCCATGGTGCGACGCACGCGGAACACCTCGAACGGCGCGTGCCGCGGCCTCGGGCCGAGCTCCAACACCTGGTCGTCGGCGGCGAGGATGGCGTCGGCCGCGAGCAGCGTGTCGGGCGGCTCGCGCAGGCGGCCGCCAGGAAGCGTCCTCGCGCCGGCCTCCAGATCCTCTCCCGCGACAATCACCAGGTCGATGTCCCGATCGAGCTGCGAGGTGCTGGAACCCATCGTCGAGGACGTGGACCGTCGCACCAAGGTGGTGCTCGGCCAGGCGGCCCGCCAGGTAGCGATCGCTCGACGCCAGGACCGCGACGCCGGGCAGTTGCCGCGCCAGCATCAGCGGTTCGTCGCCCGACCGATCGAGATCCGCGCGCATGCCGTCGGCGTCGCGCACGACGACCACGCCGTCCTCCGCCCGCCGGCGCGCGTAGCCGCGGCTCAGAATCGCCGGCCGCTCGCCCATGGCCACGAGCTCGCGCGCCAGACACGCGACCGTCGGCGTCTTGCCCCGCCCGCCAACCGCGAGGTTGCCGACGCTGATCACCGGACGACGCAGCCGGCGCCGCAGATCCGGTCGCGCCGCGTAGAACTCGCGACGCCGCCGCGCAATCGCCGCGTAGAGCGTGCTCAGCACTCAGCTTCCGGCCTCCAGCCTCCGGCTTCCGGCTTCCGGCAGTCTTGCCTGGTCCTGATGATCGCTCGAGCATGATCTTTCACCCGTGCGAGCGTGATCTTCCGTCTGCAAGACGGAAGCTAGAACTCGCTTCGGCTTCTCGTGGCTTCCGCCTGTTCGGCGGAAGGATCCGGACACGAGCTCTCAATGCACAATCCGGAAAGGCCTGACGTTCCCGGCCGTGTCCGGCGGCAGGAGCTCGGCGAGCGCCGCGAGGCTCTTCCCGCGCGCGCCGCGGTTGGCTTCGACCAGGGCGCGGGCGGCGGCACCCAGGCTGGCGCGGCGCACGGGATCGCCGAGCAGCTCGAGGAGCGTGCTCTCGAGCTCGCGTCCCGAGCGAACCTGGACGGCGGCCCCGTTGTCGAGAAACGTGCGCGCGATCTCGGCGAAGTTGTCCATGTGCGGACCAAAGACGATTGGCTTCCCGAAGACCGCCGGTTCCAGGATATTGTGGCCGCCGGCGTCGACCAGGCTGCCGCCGACGAACACCACGGTCGCGACCTGAAAGAGCTGCGCCAGCTCGCCGATGGTGTCGAGGATGACGACGTCGTTGCGTGGTTCGGCGTCGACGCGAAGCTCCTTGCGGCGCGCCACGTTCCATCCCGACCGCCGGACCAGGCGCTCGACGTCGTCGAATCGCTCGGGCTTGCGCGGCGCGATGATGAGCAGCGCGTTCGTCATCGTCGCGCGAATCCGCTGGAAGGCTTCGAGCACGTGCTCCTCTTCGCCCTTGAGGGTGCTGGCGGCGATGACGACCGGACGCGCCGGGCTGATGCGGAAGTACCGCAGCACGCGCGTCCGCCCGTGCTGGTGCACGTCGTGCACGGCCGGAGCCGGGGCAAAGGAGGGTGAAAACGAGCTGCGCGGCGTCTCTGGGGCCGGAAAGTCGAGCGAGTCGAACTTGAGCGAGCCCGTCACGATGACACGCTCGCGCGCGGCGCCCATCTCGATGATGCGGCGCGCGGACTCCTCGCTCTGCATGCAGAAGCGACCGACGTGGGCCAGCACGCGGCGGAAGAAGAACCGGGCGAAGCGGTAGCGGGGATACGAGCGCGCCGAGATGCGCCCGTTGACGAGCGCCGTCTTCACGCCTTCGCGGTGGCACGCCCGCAGCATGTTGGGCCAGATCTCGGTTTCCATCATCACGAACAGCCGCGGCCGCACCAGCCGCAGCGTCCGGTTGACGATGAAGCCCAGGTCGAAGGGAAAGTAGAACACCTCGTCGACGTAGGGCAGGTTGCTCTTCGCCACCTGCTGCCCGGCCATCGTCGTGGTCGAGACGAACAGGCGCAGGCGTGGATACCGTTCGTGCAGCTGGGGCAGCAGAGCCCGGACCGTCAGGACTTCCCCGACCGAGACGGCGTGGATCCAGATGGACTCGTCGCCGTCGAGGTTGAAGGACACCGGGAGGTACCCCATCCGCTGAGGCAGGCTGACGATGTATTTCCGGTATCGAATCGCCTGGTAGAGCAGATAAGGAGACACGACGAGGAAAAACGCCACGATGAGGACGCTGTAGACCGCGTACATGCTCGAAACCGACGTAAATGTAACACGGCGTTTGACCGAGTGCTTCGGTTCACTAGAATCAACGGTTTACACTTGCGTTGCCGGCTTAGAAGGTTCGGCATGAATCGCGCCTGCGCACGCGAGAGAGCGTGTCGGAGCGCGAACGAGCGGCAGCGAGTGAGTCTGGCGAGCGGAGCGGGCGTCGTCCCCGCGAACGACCCGCGGGATCAATTGTCGCTCGTTAAGGGAGAGACCTGAGAATGGCCGTCAAAGTAGGGATCAACGGGTTCGGCCGGATCGGCCGGAACATCATGCGCGCGGCAATGGGCGACGACTCGATCGACATCGTCGCCGTCAACGACCTGACCAACGCGGAAACGCTCGCCCACCTGCTCAAGTACGACTCGATCCTGGGCAACCTGAAGGCGGACATCTCGTCGACCGGCGACCGGATCACCGTAGACGGCGACCAGTTCCAGGTGCTCTCGGTGAAGGACCCGGCGCAGCTGCCGTGGCAGGCGCTCGGCGTGGACGTGGTGTTCGAGTCGACGGGGCTCTTCACCAACCGCGACGCCGCGGCCAAGCACCTGGCGGCGGGCGCGAAGAAGGTCGTCATCACGGCCCCGGCCAAGAGCCCGGACCTGACGGTCGTCCTCGGCGTCAACGACGACAAGTACGACCCCAAGACGCACAACATCATCTCGAATGCGTCCTGCACGACGAACTGCCTGGCGCCGTTCGCCAAGGTGCTGCACGAGTCGTTCGGCATCAAGAAGGGTTGGATGACGACCATTCACTCCTACACGAACGACCAGCAGCTGCTCGATCTGCCGCACAAGGATCTGCGTCGCGCTCGCGCGGCGGCGTTGTCGATGATCCCGACGACGACGGGTGCCGCGTCTGCTGTCGGCGAGGTCCTGCCGCAGCTCAAGGGCAAGCTGGATGGCATCGCCATGCGCGTGCCGACGGCGAACGTTTCAGTTGTCGACCTCGCGGCGATCCTGGACAAGAAGACGACGAAGGAAGAAGTGAATGCCGCCTTCAAGGCAGCGGCCAACGGACCGCTCAAGGGCATCCTGCAAGTCGAGGAAGCGCCGCTCGTCTCGATCGACTTCCGCGGCAATCCGCATTCGTCGATAGTCGACGCGGCCTACACCAGCGTGATGGACGGCGACTTCGTCAAGGTCCTGTCGTGGTACGACAACGAGTGGGCCTACTCGAGCCGCTGCGTGGACCTGCTGCGCTTCATGGTCAAGAAGGGACTCTGATTTGGCCGCTCGCAGCGTGACGGCACTGAACCTCTCGGGCAGGAAGGCGTTCATCCGGGTCGACTTCAACGTTCCGATCAAGGACGGGCGGATCTCGGAGGACACGCGCATCCGCGCGTCCCTGCCGACGATCCGCTACGCCCTCGATCACGGCGCAACCGTGATCCTGGCGTCGCATCTCGGCCGGCCGAAGGGGAAACCGAATCCCGAGTACTCGCTCCGGCCGGTGGCGGCGCGCCTGTCGGAGCTCCTTGGCCGGCCCGTCGAGTTCGCCGACGACTGCATCGGCGAGCCGGCGGAGCGTGCGATTGCCAAGGCCGGCCAGGGCGGAGTCATCCTGCTCGAGAACCTGCGCTTCCACGCCGAGGAAGAGAAGAACGACCCGGCCTTTGCGAAGCAGCTTGCGGCGCTCGCCGACGTCTACGTCAACGACGCGTTCGGGTCCGCGCATCGCGCGCATGCGTCGACCGAGGGCATCGTCCATCACGTGACCGAGGCCGCGGCCGGCCTGTTGATGGCGAAGGAAGTCGAATACCTCGGGCGCGTGCTCGAACATCCCGAGCGGCCGTTTGTCGCAATCCTCGGCGGCGCCAAGGTGTCGGACAAGCTCGAGGTGATCGAGAACCTGATTCCGCGGGTGGACGCGCTCCTGATTGGCGGCGCGATGGCCTACACGTTCTTCAAGGCGCGCGGCGTGCCGGTCGGCAAGTCGCTCGTCGAGGCCGATCTCCTCGACACGGCTCGCGACGTCGAGCGGCGAGCGAAGGAGCGCGGGCTTCGCCTCGAGCTCCCCACCGACCACGTCGTCGCCCCGAAGCTCGAGGCCGGCGCCCCGGCGGAAACGCTCGAGGTCGGCGACCCGGCCATCGGCGAGCGCATGGGGCTCGACATCGGGCCGCGGACGGTGCAGAGTTACCGGACGGTCATCGCCGGCGCGAAGACGGTGATCTGGAACGGGCCGATGGGCGTCTTCGAGATCGACGCGTTCGCGAACGGCACGCTCGAGGTCGCCAGGGCTGTGGCCTCGGTCAAGGGCACGACCGTCATCGGCGGCGGCGACTCGATCGCGGCCGTCGCCAAGGCCGGCGTGACCGATCGCATCACCCACATCTCGACCGGCGGCGGCGCGTCGCTGGAGTTCCTGGGTGGGCGGAAGCTGCCGGGGGTGGAAGCGCTGAAATAGGGACGCGGTTGGCGGCTCGCGGCTAGCGGCTTGCGGTTGCCAAATACAACCACCGGGCAACAGCCAGCCGCGAGCAGCGAGCTGCCAGAAACGACAAGCACAATGCGAATCCCCTTCATCGCTGCCAACTGGAAGATGCACAAGACCGTCCACGAGTCGGTCGTGTTCGTCAAAGAGTTCCGCAGCATGGTGAAGGACATCGACGACGTCGAGATCGTCGTAGCGCCGCCGTTCACGGCCGTGCACGCCGTGGCGGAAGCGGCGAGGAACTCGAACGTCGGCGTCGCGGCGCAGAACCTCCACTGGGAGCGTCAGGGCGCGTTCACCGGCGAGGTCAGCGCCGAGATGGTGCGCGAGGCCGGCTGCGAGTACGTAATCATCGGGCACTCGGAGCGGCGGCGCCTCTTCGGCGATACCGACGAGCTCGTCAACCGCCGGCTCGTTGCCGCGCTCGGCGCCAAGATCACGCCGATCGTGTGCATCGGGGAGACGCTCGATGAACGCGAAGGCAACCTCACGCTGAGCGTGCTCGACCGGCAGATCAAGGTGGGGCTCGACAGCATGACCGGCGAGCAGATCGCCGGGCTGGTCATCGCCTACGAGCCGGTGTGGGCCATCGGCACCGGCCGAAACGCGACGCCCGAGCAGGCCGGCGAGGCCCACGCGCACATCCGCCAGCGCATCCGCCAGTGGTTCGGGGCCGACGCGGCGGACCACTGCCACGTCATCTACGGCGGCAGCGTCAAGGCCGACAACATCCGCGAGCTGGTGGCGCTGCCTGACGTCGACGGAGCGCTCGTGGGCGGCGCGAGCCTCGATATCAAGGGGTTCTTCGACATTGTGGCCAAAAGCCGCGGAGACCGGCGTAGCCGGGCGTACCAGTAGGAGACCGGCGTAGCCGGGCGTGCTAGTAAAAGACCGGCGCACTAGTCAAGACCCGCACGAGCGCGGTATAATCACTCGTTATGCTCTATTACTTGCTGGCGACCCTGTATGTCCTGAGCTGCCTGATGCTGCTGCTCGTGGTGCTCCTGCAGCAGGGCAAGGGCGGCGACATGGCGAGCGCCTTCGGCGGCGGCGGCAGCCAGACCGCGTTCGGCGCCCGCGCCGGCGCCACGGTCCTGACGCGCGCGACGAGTGTGCTCGGCGTCCTGTTCATGTTGGGCGCGATCGTCCTCGGCATCATCGGCCGACAGGGCCCAGGGTCGATCATGAGCGGCGTCGCCGGCCCGCCTGCGGTGACAGCGCCGGCACCCGTTACGCCGGCCCCGACTCCGGCGCCCGCGGCTTCGACGCCAACCGGACAGGCGCCATCAGCGCCAACGCTCGGCGGACAGGCCCCGGCCGCCCCGACGCCGGAGAAGACGCCGGAGAAGAAGTAGGAAGAGAGCACCGTAGCTTCCGCCTTTGGGCGGAAGAGTCACCCTCCCTCGCGAAAGTGGCGGAACTGGCAGACGCACCAGCTTGAGGGGCTGGCGCTCGCAAGAGCGTGGGGGTTCGAATCCCCCCTTTCGCACCATTCGACTCACCTGACGGTCCGCCTCACGGCGAACCGCCAGGTTCGCTCATGGCAGGCCATCTGACGGGTCGAATGCCCTGAGCGAGCGAAGCGAGTCGAAGGGCTCCTCGCTCGTGACATTACCTCCCCGAACTCCTGATCCAGCGCAGCGAGCCGAAGGACTTGTCCCAAGAGGTCCGACGATGGCATCGTCGTCTCATGGCGTGGGTATACATCCTTCGCTGCTCAGACGACACGCTCTACATTGGCCACACGACGGACATCGTCGACAGGCTCCAGTCGCATAACGATGGTCTAGGTAGTCGACACACTGCCGTGCGACGGCCGGTCAGCCTCGCCTACTCCGAACAACACCCTCGACAGACAGTGCCATAGCGCGAGAGCGTCAGCTGAAGCGCTGGAGTAGAAGTAAGAAAGACGCCTTGATTTCAGGCAATCGAGATGGTCTGAAGCAACTCAGTAAGAGTCGACAAAGGAAACGCGGTTCCCGGGCAACCCTGATTCGAGCGAAGGGATGATGTCGCACTGCTCTCCTCTGTTTGTCCCCCGCTGAATCTCGACGGTCGTCTTGCCCGAACCGGCGACCTTGTTGAACGCATTCGGTCCGAGCCCAATGTGCTATTCTCGCGCCGGAGCAAAAAAGTCATGCAGGAGATCGCATGCAGGACGGCGGCGGAATTCGTCGAGCGACTCCGTATCACGCACGAACTCTGGGGCCGTCAACCTGCGTGGGACTGGGGCTTCCGCGGGCAGGGCAATGCCGAGTGGGATCTCCTCCCATCCGCCTTCCGCGACGGGACCCTCCTCAGTTATGCCAACTCCACGTTCAGGGCGCCGATTTCGGAACTTCGCCATCAGCACTGGTGCGAATTCAAGCTCATTCAGCATTTCCTGTACCTCGCCGACCGGGTCGGTCTCTCCGTCCCCGGTGACGCGCAGCACTTCAGACTTCCGCCCACGACCGACAAGCGCTGGACGAGTGACGATTGGCCGCAGGAAGACGTGCTCGAGACGCTGGCCATCGCTCA
This sequence comes from uncultured Acidobacteriota bacterium, assembly GCA_963776315.1. GTDB lineage: Bacteria > Acidobacteriota > Vicinamibacteria > Vicinamibacterales > 2-12-FULL-66-21 > DATBJJ01. Next base: position 128,335 of record CAVZMJ010000004.1, on the reverse strand, counting down.
GCACCACGGCGTACCGACGCGCCTTCTCGACATCACGCACAATGCGCTCATCGCCGCTTTTTTTGCGGCCGACGACGCCAGAGATCCGAAGAAAGTGGAAGGTGCGGAGCGCTTCGGTGTGTGGGCGGTCGATCTGTCGCTGGTAAGGCAGGCTGCGGCACTTCGTGTCAAGAAAGGCAGGCAGCCCCGCCTGATACACGTCACGGCGCCGCGTGCCGGCAACTCGTTTCTCCACAATCAAGACGGCTTGTTCCTGCTCGACCGTGAAGCAAGCGGTGGGTGGGAGAAATTGCGCCGATTCGAGAAGATGGACGAAGTGGTGGACGCGATCTGGCAGGAGATGTTGGCGGACCCGACTGAGGATCTGCCCTACTACCGGCCCAGCCCCGCGTCGCCGATGGTGAAAATCACGGCGCCGCTCTCGCTGGCCATGGACGTCCTGGACCTGCTCGACAGGGATTTCTACAACCGCGCCCGCATCATGCCGAATCACGACAACGTCGTGAAGACGCTGCAGTTCCAGCGGTCGCTCAACGATTTCCGGCGAATGACGGGCGAGTACCCCTCGATTACGTACGGTCCAAAGTTCGTCGCCGGAAACGCTGCCGGGAAGGCCAGCGGATCTGGATCCGCCCCGGTCTGAACTGGGCGACTGTTCTGCCAAAACAAAGCCAGCCGCAGCTTTGCGCGGAAGCTCAGCCACTCCAGTGCGCCTGAAAACCCGCACTCGTTCCGAAGGAGTGCGCACCGGCGAAGCTCCAAAGAGCCCGCCAACCACACGCCAACCGGCGCCGCACGTCCACGCGGCCGTGACAAATCTTTAGCTGCTCGCAGATCCGCAATGGATCGGCCCGAACGATCCCTCCACGTGGTACTCGGCTTGCGGCGGTACCCCATTTGCTGCAGTGCGCACGGCAAGGAGGCGAATCATGAATTCTCGCCGCGTTCATTTGTCGGCGTTGCTCGTGGCGCTCCTGTTCCTCTTGTCTCCGGCGCCGAGGATATCCGCGCACCAGAACCTGCGCGTGTTCTTCTTCGGAGACAGCCTCTCGGATTCCGGAAATTACTTCATCGCCTTTCGGGAGATCTCGCAGCGGCCGTTCGAGCCCATTCCGGACGCGCCATACGCCGTTGGCGGCCTGCATTTCAGCAACGGCGCGACCTGGGCGGAGCAGCTCGCGGGGATGCTGCACAGCCCGAAAAGCGGACTACCGGCGCTACTCGCGGGCGGCGTCTTCACCAACTACGCTGTGGGCCGAGCCCGCGCCCGCGCCGGGGCACCGGTGTTCCCGGACTTCGATCTCTCCACGCAAACGGGCAGGCTCCGCGGCGACTTCCACGGTGTCGCGCCACCGGAGGCCATTTACGCGATCTGGATCGGCGCCAACGACCTCAACGATGCGCTCAACGCCCTGTCGTTTGACACAACGGGGGCGACGAGCCAGGCCATCCTCGCAGACGCTCTCGGATCGGTCGCGACCAACATCCAGTCCCTGTGGCTCTCGGGTGCGCGGACTTTCCTGGTCCTGAACATTCCGAACCTCGCGCTAACCCCCGCCGTCCGGGCAGCAGGTCCCGCTGCGGAAGCCGGTGCGACGTTTCTTACACACGCCTACAACACGGGGCTGAAACAGGCGCTGGACGCACTCGGCCAGGGCCTTCCCGACATCCGTTTTGTGCGCCTTGACGTCGACGCGTTGCTGACGGCCATCGTCAGTGACCCCGCAGCCGTGGGGCTGACCAACGCCGAGGACGCCTGCCTGACGTTCGGCGTGGTTCGCGACCCGTTCTGCCGGACGCCGAACCGTTACTTGTTCTGGGACGGCATTCACCCGACGCGGGCCGGCCACACCATCGTGGCCGACGCCGCTGCTCGCGCGTTGACGGCGAACTGATGGCCGGATGGGAGCTGCACGGTCAGCACGTGTTGACCGTGCAGGACTTCAGCAGCCTGGACACCCCATCCCCGCTGAATCTCGACGGTCGTCTTCCCCGACCTGACGACCTTGTCCTTCTACTTGATGAGAATCCTGATGCGGAACTGAACCGTCCGCGGCCGCTGGCCGTCCCGTGGACTCTCGCTCGACGCGAGCGGCGCGGGCCGGTTCTCCGACAGATCGGGAGGCCTCCTCGCCGCCAGTGGTGACTCGGTCCTGCCGCTCTACAGAAACGTGTGCTCCGGCTACGCGAGCCGAACAAGCCGTCCAGTGCCCCTTTGTACGCTAAAGTAGCGCCTCATCACTCCGCCGAGGTGTCCATGCCTCCGACCCTGCGTTGTTTGGCATTTCTCGCGATCCTGCTCGTATCCGGGGGCCACGTCTCGACGCAGCCATCGCGGCCGAACGTGCTGTTTCTGATCGCCGACGACCTGAACAACGACCTCGGCATCTACGGCGCCTCGGTCCGCTCCCCCAACATCGACAAGCTGGCGGCGCGCGGAGTGAAGTTCGAGCGGGCCTACACGCAGTTCCCGCTCTGTAGCCCGAGCCGCTCGTCGTTCCTCACGGGCCGACGGCCGAACGCCACCGGCGTCCTGGCGAATCCAACCCCGTTGAAGAATCCGAATTCGCCTCACTTTCGGGAGCGTCTGCCGGACGCAGTGACGATGCCGCAGCTCTTTCGCAACCAGGGCTGGTTCGCTGCGCGCGTCGGCAAGCTCTATCACTACGGCGTGCCGAACGATATCGGCACGTCGAGCCTCGACGACTATCGCTCGTGGGACCTGGCGATCAACCCGCGCGGACGCGATCGCGACATCCACGACCGCATCTTCTCCCTCAGACCTGGACAGTTCGGGGGCACACTGAGCTGGCTCGCCGACGAAGGCGAAGATGCCGACTATACCGACGGCATTGGCGCCGCCGAAGCGGTCCGACTGCTCGAAAGATTCAAGCGGAACAGCCAGCCGTTCTTTCTGGCCGTCGGTTTCTATCGGCCGCACACACCCTACGTCGCGCCGAAACAGTATTTCGACATGTATCCCGCCGATCGGATTGATTTGCCGGCGCTCTCAGAGGCCGATCGATCCCGCACGCCGGCCGCCGCGTATCGCAGCGCGCTCAACGAGCAGGACGCCGCGACCGATCGTCAGCGCAAGGAAGCCATCCAGGCGTACCGCGCGTCGACGACGTTCATGGACGCGCAGGTAGGACACGTGCTCGACGCGCTCGATCGCCTTGGACTCGCCTCCAACACCATCGTCGTCTTCACGAGCGACCACGGTTACCACCTCGGCGACCATGGCTTGTGGCAGAAACAGAGCCTGTTCGAGCGCAGCGCGCGGGTGCCGCTCATCATCGCCGCGCCGACGGGCGCGGCGCGCGGACAGACGGCTCGTGGCGTCGTGGAACTGGTGGATCTCTATCCGACGCTGGCCGCCCTGGCCGGCCTGACACCGGCGGCACTCGACGGCGTCAGTCTGACGCCGATGCTCGCCAACCCCTCGGCCACGGTGAAAGATGCGGCCTTCTCCCAGACACGAAACGGCTATGCCGTCCGCACCGATCGCTGGCGATACATCGAGTGGGATGGAGGGACAGAGGGCGCGCAACTCTACGACATGCAGAACGATCCCGCCGAGACAACCAACCTCGCGGCGGATCCCCGGCATGCCGCGACGGTTGCCGACTTGCGGGCGCGCCTGGCGGCATATCCGCGGTAGCTCCGTACTAGTCGAACTCTGCGCCCTCCGCGGTGAGAAGCTCTTGGGCACCGCCGGGCAGACGTCAGAGATCCCGCACGGCAGGCCACCCCTCGACACCCGTAGCAGCCCGCACGCCGCGCACAATCGCCTCCGCGACCACATCCGCGGCCAGCGCGCCGAGGATCGTCACTCCAAGATCAGTTCGCTGAAGGCGGCCCGTCGAGACCGCAAACAGCTGATCGCCGTCGCCGGTCGTGTGATACGGACGGATGGCGCGGCCCGCGCCGCAGTTGGCCATCATCGCCAGCTTCGTGAGCATGGTCTTGTTCAAGTCGACGTTCGTCGAGACGACGACGAGCGTCGTGCTGCGAAGCGCTGGATCCTCGAGCGCCGCACCCGGCGCGCGCGTGACGATCGCGCGCATCGCCTCCACGCTGTCGGCGAAGCTGCCGTCGGGCCGGCGCGCGCCCGCGACGATTCGGCCGCTCCGCCAGTCCAGGATGTCGCCAGCAGCGTTGACCACCGCAAGCGCGCCGATGACGACGTCGCCGAGCTTGAGGCTGGCCGTTCCCAATCCGCCCTTCATCCCGCCCAGACCGCGGCCGCGGTGCATCTTGCCGACGGTCGCTCCGGCGCCGGCCCCGACGTTGCCCTCGGGCACGGGTGCGGTCGTGGCGGCGGCGCACGCCTTGTAGGCGGCATCATCGTCGGGCCGGATGCGCGGGTTGCCCACCGCGAGATCGTCGATGACCGCCGAGACGACGATAGGAATCCTGAGGTCTGGGGTGCCCCAGTCGAAGCCGATCTTGCGCTCGTCGAGAAAGCGCAGCACCCCGCCCGCCGCCGGGAGAGCGAAAATGCCGCCGCCGGTCAGGAAGAGCGCGTGGATGCGCTCGACGGGGCTGACCGGCTGCAGCATGACGACCTGCGATTCGCCAGGCGCAGAGCCGTTGTAGTCCACACCCGCAGCGGCAGCCGTGTCAAAGAGGATGGCGGTGCAGCCCGTCGGACGCCGCGTGTCCGTGAAGTGACCGACTTTGAGACCCGGCACATCGGTCAGCGATCCTGCGGTCGTCCCAGGCGTCTGCGCAGCGCGGCGCACGCGTGACGCCGCCACCGCACCGGCCACCGTGTGACCGAACTCTCGTCGCGTGTAATCTGTCACGCTTGCTCCTTTGCGGGTCGGTGGTCAGTCTACTGCCGATTCGAATCTGCGGCTGGCTGCTCGCTTCTGGCTGTTGCTGGCCCCGAGGCACGAGCTGCTGCCTGACAACCCTGCCTGACAACCGCTCGCGGCTGGCTGCTCGCTGCTGGCTGTTGCTAAGTCGAAACCGCTCGTGGCTCGCGTTTGTGCTTGCGGCTCGGGGCTGGGCTGGCAGCTCAGGGCTGGGGCTAGCAACCTGGCGGTCACTGGCAAGCGGCGCGAGGCGCGAGCTGCTGGCGGCTCGCTGCTCGCTGTTGCTTGCCCCAGCCCCGAGCTGCAAGCGGTTCGATCTAGCAACAGCCAGCTGCGAGCCGCCAGCCGCGGGACAGCCCCTCGCCGTCTCATGCTAAATTGGCGTCACGTGGCCCCGGAACACCAGCTCCAATGACGACGAGGCAGGACGAGCGGCGCACGTTCCTTCAGCTCCTGCTGGCGGCGTGCGTCGTGCCCGTCCGCCGCGTGGCTGGGCAGGACAAAGCCATCGCGCCGTCAGCCTCGCCGGAATCGAAGCACGAGCGGACGGGTATCACGTCTACCCCAAGGCCCAGATCCAGGACGCGCTCGAAGCCGCGGCGAAGGATCCGTCCAGGAAGACGGTCTTCGTCCATGCGGGAACCTACCGCCCACGCGTCAAGGGACAAGCGCTCGTCTGGTTCAACGCCCGACACGACGGCATCACGCTCGAAGCCGTCGGCGACGTCATCCTGACCGCCGCCAACCCCGAGATTTCGGACACTCGAGCGCCGAGTCATCCAGCGGTCGTGAACCATGTCGTGTACTTCGGCGACGGAGTGTCGCGAAAAACTGTCTTTCGCGGTTTCAAGATTACCGGCGCCAGGAACTTCACGACGGGCTCCGGAGAGAAGTCGCCGATCGAGTCGGATGACCTGCGGAAGACAGCGTTCTTCTATACCGACGGCGGCGGCATCAAGATCTACGCCCGGTCGTATCCGACGATTGAATCGGTCGAGGTCTACGAGAACTACGCGAGCCCGTGCGGGGGCGGCGTCTCCGTCGAGCACCTCGGGCAGACGCAGGACTCTGCCCTCTTCAGGCACTGCATCTTTCGCGACAATCTGACTCAAACGACCGGCGCGGCGCTCGATCTGCTGCACGGCAGCGCCGCCACGCTCGAGAACTGCCTGTTCGTCGGAAACGTGTCCAACATGGGCGTCGATTATGTCGGCCTGCTGGGCGGCGCCGAGTATCTTGCGGAGAACGGCTCCGGCGCCCTGACGGTGTTCGAAGGGTCTCGTGCCACCGTGAGCCGATGCACGTTCACGGGCAACTGGAACGGCGTCGACGACAACGGAACGGGAAGCACCTACGTCGACTCGATCTTCTGGAAGAACACGCTCAAGGGAGGGATCTCATCGGGCTCCCGTTACGAGCTCGACATCACGGACGGTTCCGGCGTCCGCGGATCGTTCATTCACGGCGACATCAACGATCTCCGCGGACGAATCAACAAGGACGCGAATACGTTCGATCCTCCCGATCCCCGCTTCGATGCGCAATTCGCTCCTCGAGCGTCCCAGTATGCCGCAGTGGGATATCGTCCGGTGAAGCCGTCCACGCCAAGCGTTCGTCCATAGTGTCCGTCAGAGGAACCTGATCATGCGCATTCTCTCTCGTTCTCTGTTGTCGATCGCTGCTGTTGCCTGCACCGTCTCGACTGCCGCCGCCCAGCGCGGCCCGGCTCCGGACCCGCTGGTCAGGGAGAACACGACGGTCAAGCTCGCGGCGCACACCTACGTAATTCCTGACGGCAACGTCGGCCTCGTCCCCAACGTCGGCATCGTCGTCGGCTCCCGCGCGACGCTCGTGATCGATCCCAGGCCTCGGGCGCAGGAACGGAGAGACGATCCTGCGCGAGGTCGCCAAGGTCAGCAAGAACGCCGAGCTCTACATCGCGTCGACACATTTCCATGCCGAGCACACGACCGGCTACATCGCATTTCCGCCGTCCGCGAAATACGTCAACTCGGACGTGCAGGAGGCGGAGTTCGAGCAGGGCGGCATGCAGATGGTGCAGATGTTCTCGAAACGATCCGAGGCGACGGCCGACATCCTGAAGGATGCCGAGCGACGGCCGGCGGCGATCACGTTCGACGGCACCTATACGCTCGACCTCGGGGGCGTCAAGGTGCGGTTCATGGTGGTCGGGCCCGACCCACACGAAGGGCGACACGGGCTTCTTCGTCGAGGGCGACAACGTCCTCTTCGCCGGCGACGTCGTCATGAACAACTCGTTTCTCGCGGCGGGCCCCGTCTCGAGCATGAAGGCGTGGCTCGCGGCGTTCGACACATTCGAGGCGCTGAAGCCACAGACTGTCGTTCCGGCCCATGGGGAAGTCGGACCGGGCACGATCATCGCCACCAATCGCACCATCATGCTGGGCGTCCAGGCGCGCGCGCGCGCGCTCAAGGCCGAGGGGAAGACGGCGGACGACACAGCGAAGGCGGTGCAGGCCGAGTTTCAGGCGCAGCATCCGGAGTGGCCACGGGCCAACGGCCTTGCCGCCGCGGCGCGATCGGCCTACGCGGAAGCGCAGTAGCGACGCGGCGCGCTTACTGCTCGCGCACCTCGACCAGCGAATTGATCGTGAACGGCGGTCGAACGATCTGCTTCTTGCCTGACGGCCACCGGACTTCGATGCTGTCGACGGCCTCGGCCGCGCCGAGCCCGAAGTACAGGGGCGACAGGCTGTGCGACAGGTACCCGGAGTTCCCGTCCAGGACCTTGGTGTAGGTGGACCCGCCGGCGCGTCACCTGGACCACGGCGCCAAGCCCGTTGCGGTTCGACGTCGTCCCGGTGAGCGCCACCGCAAGGTAGCGCACCCGCGTCTTCTCGCTCAGGTTGCTGACCAGCACCATCGGCGACGTCCCGAACTCGTTGGTGACGATGTCGAGATCGCCGTCGCCGTCGACGTCGAAGATGACCGACGAGCGCGTGCCGCGGGCGCCCCAGATGCCGAGCCGTCCCGTCGCGCCGGCCGCATCCCGGTGATCCTTGTCCTTGCCTGACGCGTCGAGCAGGAACCACGGCGTCACGATGCCGCCCTTCCGAGGCTCAATCCCGAGAACGAACTCCGCGTCGACGAAGCGCCGGCCGCCGTCGTTGAGCTTCAGCGCATTGACCATGTAGCGTTCCGGATAATTCATGCCGGAGGCGATGAACGCGTCGTCGAAGCCGTCGGCATTCACGTCCCCGATGCTCGGCCCCCACGGACAGTAGTTCTCGACGCCGATCGCCTCGGAGACTTCGCGGTACTTCCCCGGACCATCTTTGAGGAAGAACGAGTTGCCCCAGATGCTCGTCGTCCCGTCGCCGCGGAACGACTCCGGCCACTTCATGTTCGACTTCATGTGGTCGTGCTCGGGACCGACCATCTCGCTCATGTCCGAGTGCATGTCGGTGATGAAGATGTCCAGGCGCCCGTCGTTGTTGAAGTCGAACACCTTGATGCCCATCGAGCCCCACGACGTGCGCGGAAACACGTCACGGCTCTTCCTGACGAAGCGCTTGCCATCGACGTTCTCGTAGTACTGGTCGTCGCCCTGCATGTTGAGCACATACAGATCGAGCCAGCCGTCGTCGTTGACGTCGACCGCGCTGGCGTCGCCCGACCACGACGTGTCGACCAGACCCGTCTCCTTCGAGACATCGACGAAGCGGTTGCCGCCCTCGTTGCGATAGAGGATGCTCGGTTCGGACCGCTCCGGCTTGAGGTGACCGGAGAAGGCATCCTCGTACGCCACGTAGTACTGATAGCCGGCGCCGGCAATCGTGTCCGTCGTGTACTTGCCGACGTTGACGAGGAACAGATCGAGCCGGCCGTCGCGGTTGTAGTCGAAGAACACGGCGCCCGACGAGTGCCCGACGTAGCCGAGGCCGGACGCCGCGGAGATGTCGCGGAAGCGTCCCTTGCCGTCGTTCTCGAAGAGCACGTTGCCGCCGCGTACGGTCGTGACATAGAGGTCAGCGTCCCCGTCGTTGTCGATGTCGGCAAACGACGCGGACACGCCGACCCTGCCTGGCACCGCTACTCCGGCTGCCGCCGTGATGTCCTGGAACTTGCCGCCGCCGGCATTCTTCCAGAGGCCGTTGGCCCCGACCTGGTTGACGAAGTAGATGTCCAGGAGGCCGTCACCGTCGACATCGGCAATCGCGAGGCCGTTGCCGTGATCGTAGTGCGCCGCCTTGTACGTCTTGCCGGCGTCGTCTACGACGCGGTGCCTGAATGCGATGCCGCTTTCGGCGAGGCGGTCAGTGAACTGGAAGTCGTGGAACGCCGCGACGCCTGCAGCTGACTTGATTTGCTCGTCGCGAAGCTTGAGCAGCCATGATGCGTCCTGCAGGTCGGGCGGAACGAGGCGGATCGCCTCAGGCGCCTGGGTCTGGCCGGCGAGCGTCGCCGTCCCCGTCCGCGCTCCCACGAGAATGACTGCCGCGACCGCGCCAATGCAAGGCAGGGCGAATGCGAGTCGCACGTAAGCGGATCGAATCATGTGTTGAGGCGGAGGCAGGACCGTCGTGGAATCAAGGGAACGCTCACTCGCCGCCGTCCCGCAACCCTGGTCGGATCTCAATACCCGTCTGACCGGAGCCGACGGTCTTCCCCTTCTGTTTGAGCATGAACTTGACCTGGTACCGCATTGACGGCTGTTGGCTGGAGAGGCCAGCGTCGGCGGTGCTGGCGCTCGGGCTGAACGGAGTGGTCGACACCCCGCCCGAGCGGAACGTGTGCTCCTGCACGAAGCGCCGGGTGATCTCGCTCTTGCCAGCCTCGTACGGATCGCAGTCGGCCTTGCTCTCGGACTTGGTGCCGTCGCCCCAATCCCACTCGACCGACGCGCAATAGAAGTCCTCGTAGTCGTTCGGCCCGCCCTTCACTTCGGCCGTGACGACGACGCGTAGCGGAGCAAAGCCGGAGGTCGGGTTGGCCCTGAGGCTGATGGATGGCTTCTTGGCCTGAGCAGCCTCGGCGGTTGCCGACGCGTAGAATGGCGCCGCGACGGCCAGCGCCGTCCCCACGGTGAGGCCCACGGTAAGAAAAGTGAAGAACGATCGCCATTGGCAGGGTCGTCGGCTCACGGCACGCTCCCGGATCGGTTGGTCAGGCTGACAACATTCATTCTAGCTGATCGGCCTGTCCGTCTCGTGACAGCATGCTCTTGCCTGAGCCCTGAGCCCTGAGCCTTGAGCCTTCCAACGACCCAATCCAGCGCTCGCACGTCTAAGCGACTATGACTTCTTCACCCACCTCACGCTCGGCGCTCGCGCTGCTTCTCGTCACTTTCCTCGTCCCAGCCACCGCCTCGGCCCAGGCATCAGGTATCACCAACGGACAGATCTTCGAAGCCATCGGGGTCCGCGATGGCGGCACCGTGTGCGAGATGGGCGCGGGCGACGGCGAGCTGACCCTCGCCGCCGCGCGACTCGTCGGACCGGCCGGTCGCGTCTACACCAGCGAGCTTGGCGACGACCGGGTGAAAGCGCTGCGCGAGAAGCTGGCTGGCAGCCATCTTTCGCAGATCACCGTCGTCGCCGGCGACGCCAGCGGACGAACTTTCCTGACGCGGCCTGCGACGCGCTGTTCATGCGCAGCGTCTACCACCACTTCGCGGACCCGGCGGCGATGAACGCGTCGATCGCGGCCGCGCTCAAGCCTGGTGCGCACCTGGCGATCGTGGACTTCACGCCGCCGCCCGGCAGCGAAGCCGCGTGCCCGGCCGATCGCGGCAGGGACGGCATGCACGGCATTACCGCGGAAACGCTCTCTCGCGAATTGAAGGACGCCGGCTTCGAGGCAGTGTCTTCGATCGGCGTCCAGCGAGCCATCATGGTCGTCGTGTCGAAGGCGGGGCGATAGGGTCGGCTCAGGGCTCAGGGCTCAAGGCTCAGGCAAGAGCTTGCTGGTGGCCCGTGCTTCTTTTGACAGCGTGCTCTTGCCTGAGCCCTGAGCCTTGAGCCTTGAGCCCCGCGTCCCCGCGTTCGGGCTATCATCCGAGGGGTAGCTCGAGACGATGACCGTCCCACTTCAACATCCACCGCGTCGTCAGATTCGCGTCGTCCTCTCGTCGACGGCGCTCCTCTCGTTCATGTCGGTGCGGAAGGCGGCCGCGCTGGCGATCGCACAGCTCGGCGTGGCCGCGTTCTTCGTCGCCGGCATCGCTCGATCGTCGCTCGGTGATTCAGCTGCCTGGTTCGTGCTCGCGGCCGCGGTCGTGGGCGCGTTCGTCCGCGCCATCGACATCGAGAGCTGGGCGCTGCTCATCCCCGGCGGCGCAGTGGCACGGGTCCATCAGGCGTTCGGCCCCCGGGCGGCCAAGGCCGCGGCTGCGGCGGGCCTCGTCGAACGGCTCCTCCTCGCGGCGCTCGCCTGCATCGTCATCGGCCAGTACGCGTCGACCGTGACGTTGACGGCAATCGCGGGCTGGCGCCTCGACGGGCTTCCTGAGGCCCGAAGACTTCGCGACCGTGGTGGCGGTGTCACTGATCGGGCTCCTGTGGCTCCGCGCCCGGATCGGCTTGGATCTGACGTCCGACCGGATCGCGAGAGGTGTCTGGATTGCCGTGGGCATCCTGACGTCTCGTGACGGTCTGGGGCTTCATCACGCTCGCGAGGGGCCCGATGCCCTGGGGACTGCTGGCCTCGCCGCCCTCCCACGCGACCGTGACGGGCTGGCGCATGCTCGACGTCGGTGCTCGTTTACCTGTTCGGCTTCGCGCTTGCGCTCCCCACCATCGGCGGGGGCGATGCCGTTGCGCGAGCGGCGCACGAACTGCGTCCGCCGCGCCTTCAGGCGCTGCAACGGACGAGCTTCTTCGTCTCGCTGTTCACGGTGGCTGGCGACCGTATCCGGTGCGTTTCTGTTCGTCCTGCTCGTGCCCGCGGCCGATCAGGCCCTCTGGACCAACTCGCCCCTGGCCGGGCTGGCGCAGCACCTTGCCGGACCGGCGTGGGCGCGGGATGTCGTCGCCGTCGCGCTCGTCGGGGCCGCGGCCCTGCTTCTGGTGCCGGCCGCGCACCTCGCGCTCGGCGACGCCGAGCAACTGCTCCAGCGATTGTCGGTCGAGGGCGCGCTGTCGGAGCGGCTCGCCTTTCTGCACTCCAGGTTCGGCACGCCGTCGCGCGCGATCGACGTCGCGGCCGCTGCAACCATCCTCGTGATGTTCGTCAGCGGCGGACGCGTGACATGGCTCGCGCACGCCTACGCCGTCGCCATCGTCGCGACCCTGGCGTTGAAGATCGCCGCGCTCGTCCGGCTGCGACGGCTCCGGCCGGCGGCGCGACCGTTCCAGGCCCCGCTGAACCTGCACGTCGGCACCCGCGAGATCCCGCTCGGGCTGATGGCGTCGACGCTCCTGGTCGGCGCCGGAGCCGTGGCGATGGTCGTCGCACGCGACCCGCCGGCCATCGCGGCGTTCGCGCTGATGGGCGGCCTCCTGCGTCCTCTTCACCGGGGTCGGACGGGAGACCGCTGCCGCCGCCGATCGCCGACGACCCCGAGGTATTCGACCTCCTGCCCGCCGCCGAGCTCTCGCTCGACCAGATGGACGTTCGTCCGGGCGGCGTCCTGGTGCTCGTCCGCAATCCGCATTCGCTCGCCCACGTGGCCGCCGCGCTCCAGACGCCGCGCGACCGCGACGTCGTCGTCATGACGGTGCGGCTGCTCGGCGTCGACGTCAGCGCCGACGGCTTCAGCGACGCGGCGCCGACGTCTGCCGAGCGGCGGCTGCTCTCGGAAGTCGTCGGCCCTGGCCGAGCGCCACGACCGGCCGGTGCGCCTCCTCGTCGTCCCGGCGCACGATGTCTTCGAGGCCATCGTCGCGACGATCCTGCGCCTCCGATCGTCCGACGTGCACGTCGGCGAGTCGTCCACGCTTTCGGCGGACGAACAGGCGCGGTTGCTCGGCGACGCGTGGGAGAGGGCCGCCAAGCCCGAACCGCTCGACGTCCGGCTCGTCGTCCATCACCGCAGCGGCCGCACCGACACCTATCATCTCGGCGCTCACCCGCCGTCGCTCTCGCCCGGCGATCTCGATCTGATTCACCGCGTCTGGCTCGACGCGACCAAGGCCATCGGGCCGCACGTGCACCACCACGACGTCGTCAGGGCAGCGCTTACGCAAATGGAACAGCAACTGAACGGACCACAGCGCGACGACGCGCTCGCCGCGATCCGCCAGATGGCCCGGCTGGCCGACGAGCTGACCCCGGTCCTTCGCGCCCGCGACTACGCACGGCTGCGCGACATGATGCGCAACCGCCACGCGGGCGACGTGGCGGCGCTCCTGACCGAGCTCAGCCTCGAGGATCAGGTCGTGGTGTTTCGCGTCCTGCCCCGCAAGGACGCCGCCGCGGTGTTCGAATACCTGTCGCAGGACGCCAAGGAAACCCTGCTCAAGGCGATGGCCAAGGAAGACGTCGCGGCGCTCCTCAACAACATGGCGCCGGACGACCGGACCATGTTCCTCGAAGAGCTGCCCGCCGCCGCCACGCGCGAACTGCTCACGCTGCTGACGCCCGAAGAACGCACGGTCGCGCTGACCCTGCTCGGCTATCCGGAGCGCTCGATCGGCCGTCTGATGACGCCGAACTACGTCGCCGTGCGCGAGCACTGGACGCGTGCGCGAAGTGCTCGACTACGTCCGCACGCACGGCCAGGACAGCGAAACCCTGAACGTGATCTACGTCGTCGACGAGCAGGGGCTGCTGATCGACGACATCCGCATCCGCGAGTTCCTGCTCGCGCCTCTGGAGCACCTCGTCGCGGACCTCATGGATCGGCGCTTCGTCGCGCTGAAGGCCACCGACGATCAGGAGGCGGCCGTCGCCGTCTTCCGGCAATACGACCGCACCGCGCTGCCGGTGACCGACACCGCCGGCATGCTCATCGGCATCGTCACCATCGACGACGTGCTGGACGTGGCCGAGGCGACCGCGACGCGCGAGATCCAGCGCATCGGCGGATCGGAGGCCCTCGACGAGCCCTACATGGTCATCGCGTTCGGACGCATGATCCAGAAGCGCGCCGGCTGGCTGACGGCGCTCTTCCTGGGCGAGATGCTGACCGCGACGGCGATGGGCGCCTTCGAAGCGGAGATCGCGAAAGCCGTCGTCCTGGCGCTGTTCGTGCCGCTCATCATCTCGAGCGGCGGCAACTCCGGCTCGCAGGCCGCGACGCTGGTCATCCGCGCCCTGGCGCTCGGCGAGGTCGGGCTCGTCGACTGGTGGCGCGTGATGCGCCGCGAGCTGCTGGCCGGCCTGTCGCTCGGCGCCATCCTCGGCGGGATCGGGTTCCTTCGCATCGCCCTCTGGTCGGCGTTCTCCGACATGTACGGCGCGCACTGGCTGCTGATTGCCATCACCGTGGCCATCTCGCTCGTGGGGGTCGTGCTCTGGGGCACGCTGACCGGATCGCTGATGCCTCTGCTGATGCGACGGTTGGGCTTCGACCCGGCGGCGTCGTCGGCGCCGTTCGTCGCCACGCTCGTCGACGTGACGGGCCTCGTGATCTATTTCACGGTGGCCATGGTTGTTCTGAGGGGCACGCTGTTGTAGTACTGAATGCTGAAGTTGTGTGAAGAGATGATGTAGTGTCCGGCTTCAGCCGGACCAGGACCAGTCCGCCTAAGGGTTTTCTCTACATCGAGGACGGCGCATGTGAAGGCCGTCACGTGGCCGAGCAGCACGCCGGTGCGTTCAATCTTGTCCCAATGGGCACACCTTGACGGCGATCGCCCATCTGTGTATTACTTATTTGTAATACGGAGACGTGCGTGGCCCTGACCGTCCGGCTCAACCCGAAAACCGAGCGTGCGCTGAATGCGCTGGCGAAGCGGCGTCGGCTGTCGCGCTCCGATGTCGTCCGTGAGGCCATCGAGCAGTATCACGCCGCCAGCGACGCGAGCGCCGGCGGCCGCCCGTACGACGCCTGGCTCGACGTCATCGGCGTCGTCGCGCTCGGGGTGCGCGACCCGGCTCGGACGACCGGCCAGCAGTTCACCGCGATCGTCTCCGGGAAGAACCGTGGCCGAGATTCTCGTTGACGCCGGCCCGATGGTCGCGCTGATCGACCGGGCCGATCCGGACCACGACGCGTGCGTCGCCGCGCTCGAGGCACTGCGCGGCCCGCTCGTCACCGTCTGGCCGGCATTCACCGAAGCGATGTACCTGCTCGGCCGATCGTGGCAGGGCCAGAGGGCGCTCTGGAGCCGGCTCGAGACCGGTGCGCTGGCGTTGGCGCCGCTCGACGAAGGCGATGCGCCGCGGATGCGGGAGCTGATGGAGAAGTACCGCGATCTGCCGATGGACCTCGCCGACGCCGCCCTCGTTCGCGTCGCCGAGCGATCCTCCTTGACCGACGTCTTCACGCTCGACCGGACGCATTTCTCGCTCTACCGACCCGGACGCCGCCGGCGCTTCTCGATTGTGCCGGCATAGTCGGACTCGACTACGGCTCGTCCCGAATCGCCCGACGAGCCAGCAGAGTTGTCTCGAGTACCGGCAGTTGAGCCAGATCTTTCGCGCGGCCGGTCGACCGCTTGCTGGCGATCACGCGCTCGAGCGGGAGCACGCGAAGAACCGTTCCCTCGATCTCGCGCTCGATGGCCCGCTCGTACTCGACGTCGAACGGGTCGAGTCCATGGGCTGTCAGAACCACGTCGATTCGCGACAGGTCGTCGCCTCCGAACGCGGGCGGCTGCATGCCGAACCCCGACACCCAGAAACCTCCTGCCTCACGAGCGGCTTCGCGGATGCGCTCGTCGTCGATACTCGGGAACCACACGTCGAGATCCTGCGTGGCGAACGGCGCGCCCTCGAGCACGGCCGCCCCCATGCCGATGATGATGAAACGAACACCCTTGACGGTGAGGGCGTGGAACAGGCGCCGCTCAGCGGGCGTAAGTGCGAAGTCTTCCACGTCTCAGGCCCTGGCGAAGTCTGGCGGCAGGTGAGAGTGCGAGGCAGCGGAGCGCATGATACGCATCCCCGGGATCGACGCCGGGATGCTGCCGGGCCAGTTCCTGGGCTCGACGCCAGAGGGCCTCCGAATGCAGGGCCCAGGCGCGCTGCTCAGCAGTCAATCGATCGGTCGGATTGGCGTCCACGGGAACGATTATGCACCGGACGGCCCTACGGCCCTGCAAATCGAGCTGACCGGCGGCAGAGGGCAAGCCGACTGGACCGCCCCATGTCCGGCGTCGGCGCGCGCGGGTGCGCCTGACCAACGGTGGTACTCCGGACGCTCGAAGCGCCACCAGAGATCAGGCGGACATTGCCCTTCGTCTCGGTCGTCGACAATGCCGTGCTCCGCGCAAATCCGGTTCGGCAGGAGCGGTGCTGTCGGTCGTCATCGGTTCCTCAGTCGTTCCTGAGCACGACCATGGGGTCAACCGCACTGGCGCGGCGCGCGGGGACGAACGCGGCCGCCGCCGACACGGTGAGCATGATGATCCCAGCAACGGCGACGAGGCGCGCATCCCAGGCGGGCGCGTCGGGCAACAGGCGCTGCGCAACTCGCGCGAACGCGAATGACGCACCGAGGCCAATCGTGCCTCCGATGGCCGCGAGCCGCAGGCCCTCCCCGATCACCAGTCTGAGCACCCGCCCAGAATCCGCGCCGAGCGCCAGGCGGACGCCGATGTCGCGCATCCGCGACGAGACGGAATACGACAGCATGCCGTACACGCCGATCGCCGCCAGCAGCATCGCCGCGCCGGCAAACAATCCGAGGATGGTCGCGTTGAACCGCGGCCGCGAGACAGCGGCGCCGATGCGATCGTCGAGGGTCATCGCGTCGTAGATGGGAAGCGCCGGGTCGACCGACGCGACTGCCGTCCGCATCGAGGGCAGGAGCGCCGTCGCCGCGCCGCGCGCCTTGACGATGAGCATCGTGTCCGGATAGGAGAACTGCAGATACGACGTGTAGAAATCGGCCCGGTCGGGCCGGTCGGGCTGGTCCACGCCCTCGTACTTCACGTCGCCCGCGACGCCGACAATCTCCACCGCACGCGCCGGATCCGAGAATGGTCCCGTCGTCGAGCCGAACCAGACGCGCTTGCCGATGGGATTCTCGCCGGGCCAGAACCGGCGCGCTCCCGATTCGTTCACGATCGCAACCGGCGGGCTGCCCGCGCGATCGGCGGGGGTGATGGCCCGGCCGGCGAGGATCGGGATGCCGAGCGTGCGGAAATAGTCGGCGGAAATGTAGTGACGGCCGACGCCAGGCGCGGTCGCCGGATCGACTGGACGGCCGGGCAGGAACAGGATCGTTCGCGAACAACCGCTGAACGGGGTGCACCGGTTGACCGCCGCCGATTCGACGCCGGGCACGGCCTGGATGCGCGTGAGCAGGCGGTCAACCGTGGCCGGACCGGACGCCACCGGATACCGCGACCCGGGAGGCCGAACCCAGAACGTCAGCACGTCGTCGGCCACGAAACCGCTGCGCCGGCTCTGGATGCGCGCGAAGTTCTCGATCAGCAGTCCCGAGGCGGTCAGCAGCAGGCATGCGATCGCCACCTCGCTCACGACCAGAATCGACAGCGCGTGGCCGCGGCGGCCGCCGCCGCGATTGTCTTCCTTGAGAGCCGTGACCAGCTCGAGACGCGACGCCGCGAGCGCCGGCACGAGCGCACACAGCAGCGTCGTGATCACCGCGACCGCGAGGGCGAAGATGAGCACGGCCGGATCGAGCGCCGGCGCGCCGAGGCTGCCGATTGCCAGGTAGTTGTTACGGCCGCTCGGAATCAGCGCGGGCGCGGTACGGGCGAAGACGTCGACGCCCCACCAGGCCAGCAGGGTGCCGCAAACGCCAGCGGCGACGGCCATCACCAACCCTTCGGTGAGCATCTGCTGCACGAGCCGACGCCGGCCCGAGCCGATCGCCAGCCGTACCGCGATCTCGCGGCGCCGGACGCGCGCCCGCGCGAAGAGCAGGCTGGCCACGTTGGCGCACGCGATGACGAGCACGCAGGCCGCAGCCGCAAGCAACATCAGGGCTGATTGCCGCTGGGTCGGCTCAACTCGCGCCTCGCGAAGCGGCACACCCGCCGCACTCCAGACGGTACCCGGCGCGGACCCATTGCCGATGAAACGCGACCCGATCGCCCCCAGCTCCGCGTTCGTCTGGGCCAGGGTCGTACCTTCCTTCAACCGAGCCACGACGCTGATGAAGTTCTGTGGCGTCGTCAGGTACTCCGCATAGGTGAGCCGCGCCGCCATCGGCGGCGGAATCCACAGTTCTGCCTTGCCCGTCAGACCGGTGAACCCTTCCGGCAGGATCCCGACGATCGTCAACGGGACATCGTTGATGACGATCGTGCGGCCCATGATGGCGGGATCACCGGCAAACTTCCGCCGCCACAGCCGCCAGCTGATCATCGTCACGGGCTGGGCGCCGGCGACGGTGTCTTCTTCAGCGCGGAAGCCTCGGCCGGTGACCGGTGCAACGCGCAACGTCCGGAAATAGTCCGACGAGACCACCTCGCCCTCGATGTGCTCCGGATCCCCCTGGCCGCTCATCGAGAGCAGCGCCCCCGTGAACGAGGCGACGGTCTCGAACGAGGCCGCCGACAACCGGAGCGCCGCGACGTTCGGCATCGACCAACGCAGGCGGACCAGGCCTTCGGACGGGGTGGCGCTGGTGTTGAAGAGGATGACCAGCCGGTCGGCGTCGAGAAATGGGGGCGGCCGGAGCAGCCTCGCATAGACGACGCTGAACATCGTCGTCGTCGCGCCGATACCGAGGGCGAGCGTCAGGATGGCCAGGGCGGCCACGCCGCGCATCCTCAGCAGCGCCCTTGCGGCGTATCGAAGGTCGCGCGCGAACGTGTCCATGAGCGCTATGACAATCCTACTTAGTCTTCATCCTCACGACCGTGTCGAGCAATCGATCGAGACAGGCCGCCGGATCGCCCGTCCGGCCGGTATGAACGGCCGAGGTCTGGATAATCGTGCTCCGCGGCGACACCAGCCACCGGAATCGCCCCCGCGTGGGCAGCTCTCCGATCGGGCCGGCGTCGGCACCGCCGCGGCACACCGCCGGAATCGTGGCCAGGTTGGCGCGCGTCAGGTCCAGGTCGACGTGGGGATCCAGCGCGAGCAGGCGTGATTCGTCGAGCTCGATGCGCGCATCGAGGTAGTCGAGGTCCGGGCAGGACAGGATGACGCCGACGTTCATCCGCTCGCCGCGCTCGACGCGCGGCACGACGCGGACGATCGCGTAATCGTAGGTGTATTCAGCGGACACGCGCCGCCTCCTCCATGAACGGCCGTGGCGCCGTCAGCCTGTTGGCGAGATACCGGCCGTACGCCGCCCGCACCTCCGAAGGCGGCAACGCGGATCCGTCGATGCCGAGCCACGCGTCAGGGACAACCGCGAGAATATCCGCGATCACGTCGCTCGTCAGGGCGCCCGCAAGCGCCTCGTCCACCTCTGGCAACAGGCTCGCGTGCCGCAGCAGCACGTGGTCCTTGATTGCCGGAAACGGGCCGCGCGCACGTCCGGGCTCTGCTTCCCAGCCGGGCGAATGGTGAAAGTACAACGTGGCGCCGTGATCGATCAGCCAGAGCTGGCGGTGCCACATCAGCATGTTCGTGTTCCGCACCGTCCGGTCGACGTTGGTGACGTATCCATCGAACCAGACGATGCGCGAGGCGAGAGCGGGGTCAAGGCTCTGGACCACGACCGGGTCGAACGTCACTGCCCCGGGCAGAAAGTCGAGCGCCAGATTGAGCCCCGCGCTGTCGTGGATGAGCGCGTGAATCTCGGGATCGGGCTCGGTGCGCGCCAGATCCGGATCGAGGTTGGCGAACACAATCTCGGGGACTTGCAATCCCAGCGTCCGCGCGATCTCACCGGAAACCAGTTCAGCGATCAACGCCCTCGCACCCTGTCCCGCCCCGCGGAACTTCAGGACGTAGAGCCCATCATCGTCGGCCTCGACGATCGCGGGAAGCGATCCGCCTTCCCTGAGCGGGGTGACGTAGCGTGTGACGTTGATGGTGCGGATGGCGCGCACCGCGTCATTGTGGCACGGCTCACCGATCACGGATCACCGACGAGACGCGGATCTAGTTCACGGGACGCGGATCTCGCGGATCTCTGTTCACCGGGACGCGGATCTTGCGGATCCCTCTTCACGGGACGCGGATCTCGCGGATCTCTCTCGCGGGACGCGGATCGCGCGGATCTCTTTCTGCCGCGACGAAGAACTCATGTGTTTCATGCGAGCAGCCAGGAGCTAGTCCTGCCCAGGTGTGGTTTGAACCACCGCCGTCGCTCCAGCGGTCAGCCTACTCGCAGCGCAACGCCGTCATCGGATCGATGCGCGAGGCTCGCATAGCTGGGAACAATCCAGCGACCAACGCAACGCCTGTCAACAGGACGTCGCACCGTGGAAGGCGGCCTAGTCGGTCGGCTTCACTCCGTACAGCAAGCTGGACACGAAGTGCGTTGACGCAAGCGCCCACCGAGACCGATGGCTGCGCCGCACCAAGTACCTGGCGCGATCCGCGTCTCGTAGTAATCCGCGTGATCCGCGTCCCGTGCGTGATCCGCGTCCCGTCGAGCAATCCGCGAAATCCGCGTCCCGTAGGTGATCCGCGTCCCGTCGAGCAATCCGCGTGATCCGCGTCCCGTGCGTGATCCGCGCCCCGTCCAGCATCCGCGTGATCCGCGTCCCGTGGTGATCCGCGTCCCGCCGAACAAATCCGCGTGAATCCGCGTCCCGTTATGATCCGCGCGATCCGCGTCCCGTTTGAAAACCACAGCGGCCGCACCGCCTCCCCCGTCCGCGCTTGCGCCAAATCAGCGTTTGACGTTCAATGTGGCTGTGCCAAAGACAATCAATATCTCCCGCCGGACGTTCGTCAGGGACTGCGCCACCATCGCGGCCGCCACCGGTCTGCCGTTGTGGTTCGTGCAGCGCGAACTGGAGGCATCACAGCAGGCTCCAGCAGTCACCTCGCCGAACGATCGTCCTGGCATTGCCCTCATCGGATGCGGCAGCCAGGGCCGCGGCGACACGAAGAGCGCCAGCCGGTTCGGCGACATCGTCGCAGTGTGCGACGCCGACGAGGCGCGCACGGCGGCCGCGGCGAAGGAGTTCACGAAGGGCGAGAAGGTCCCGGCGCAGTTCACCGACTTCCGGAAAGTGCTGGAGCGGAAGGACGTCAACATCATCGTCCACGCCACGCCGGATCACTGGCACACGCTGATCAACCTGGCGGCCATTTCAGCCAAGAAGGACGTCTACGCCGAGAAGCCCCTCACGCTGACCATCGACGAAGGCAAGCGCATGGTCAAGGCCGTGCGAAAACAGGGTGTCGTGCTGCAGACCGGCACGCAGCAGCGCAGCCACAAGCTCTTCCGTCTGGCGTGCGAGCTCGTGCGGAACGGGCGCATCGGAAAGCTCACCCAGGTGTCGGTGTACGTCCCGGCCGGCCTGCGCGAGGGTCCGTTCACACCCGTACCAGTGCCAGATGGCTTTCACTGGGATATGTGGCTGGGACAGGCGCCGCAGGTGGACTACCTCAAGGAACGTTGCCACTCGACCTTCCGGTGGTGGTTCGACTACTCCGGTGGTCCAGTCACCGACTGGGGCGCGCATCACAACGATATCGCTCGGTGGGCCATCGGGCTCGACGGACCCTTGGCGATCCAGGCGCGCGCGCCGATCGAACCGATTCCTGGCGGCTACACCACACCGCCGGAGTTCGAGGCCACGCTTCTCTGGGGCAACGGCGTGAAGCAGGTGGTCAAGACGACGCCCGACGACAGCCCGTTCGGAGCCATCATCAAGCCCGACGGTCAGCGCAACGGGGTGAAGCTCGAAGGCACGAACGGATGGATCTGGGTCAATCGCAGCACCATCGAAGCCAGCGATCAGGCGATGCTCGACACGCCCATGGAGAACCCGGCCGTCCGTCTCGAGGTCAGCGACGACCACATGGGCAACTTCTTCGCCGCCGTGCGCTCGCGCAAGGATCCCATCAGTCCCGTCGAGGCGGGTCACCAGTCGGCCGTCGTCGGCCACCTCATCGTGATTGCGCTGCGGACGGGACTGACGCTGCAATGGGATCCGGCCGCCGAGACATTCGTAGGTCCGAACGCGACTGAGGCGAACAAACACCTGGCGCGGGTGATGCGCAAGCCGTACGACTACAGCTTCGTGAGCTGATGAGCAGAACCGTCCGCCCGGAAGGTCGAGTCCCCTCGACATGCCCGACGATGAACGCGGGGTTCGCGGTCACGATCGCTGCTGCAACATCTGAACGCCGTCACCCCCGAGGCGCTCGCTGTGGCGGTCAGGAGGTCGCAGGTCCTCGACTGACCAGGGGTTTGAGCAGAAGATCCGACCGCGAACCCCTGAACCGCTGGTGTGCAATGCGGCGGCCAGGTTGGATTCGACCACCTTCTGGTTTGCCTGCCGTTTAAGGAAGAGCTACGCGGTTCAGCCGTCGCGCCGCGATACGACCTGCGCGTTTCTACATGACAGAACTATGGAGCGCGCGCGCCTTTCGTGACCGGCAGCGCGAACGCCACGATCTTCGAACCGGCTTCTGACCTGAGGATGCCGCCGCCACCAGCGGCGATCGCGACGTATTGCCGCCCGTCTCTTCCGAGGTAGGTCATCGGCGTGGCGTGAGCGCTCGCCTCGAGCATCGTTTCCCACAGCATCGCGCCGGTCTCCGCGTCAAACGCCCGGAAGCGCCTGTCGATCGTGCCGCCGACGAAGATGAGCCCTTCGGCGGTCGCAATCGTGCCGCCCATGCTGGGCGCGCCGGTCTTGTCGAAGCCGCGCGCTTTCAGATCGTCGAAGACGCCAAGCGGGACACGCCAGACGATCGCTGCCGTGTTGACGTCAACGGCGACGAGCTCCCCGAACGGCGGCGCCGAACACGGAATCCGCGTCTCCAGGTTCCAGAAGCGTCCGATGGGCCGATTCCACGGCGTGGTTCGCTCGAATGTCGATGTGCCGGTCTTCGCATCGGTTCGGCGCTCCATCCGCGCGACCTGGCCGAGGTTCATGATGTTCGTGAACACGAGGCCGCGGCCCGGGTCGTAGGAGAGCCCGCTCCAGTTGCCCCCGCCGAGCGTGCTCGGAAACGTCACCATCGTGCCGTCGAGCCCGGGCGGCGTGAAGATGCCCTTGGTGTACATCTTGTGCGTGTCCCAGAGCTCCTTGCAGTAGGCGGCGTGCTCCGGCGTCAGCGAATAGAAGTCCTTCGCGGGATCGAACGTCGTCCGGGACAGCGGTGGAGGCTTGACCGGGAACGGCTGCGTGGGCCACGTCGCCTCTCCTGGCACGTCGCTCTGCGGCACGGGGCGTTCCTCCATCCCGAAGAGCGGCTCGCCGGTCTCCCGATTGAAGATGAAGAGCAGGCTCATCTTCGTCGTCTGCGCGACGGCCGGCACGCGGCGGCCGTTCTGATTGATGTCGAGGAGCATCGGCGCGGCCGGCAGATCCCAGTCCCAGATGTCGTGGTGCACCAGTTGCTGAAACCACTTCAGCTTGCCCGTCGTGGCGTCGAGAGCGATGAGGCAGTTGCCGTAGAGGTTCCTGCCCTTGCGATCGGCGCCATAGAAATCCGACGTCGGTGACCCTGTCGGGGCAAACACCAGGCCGCGCTCGAGGTCGACGGTCATGTACGACCACGCGTTCGTGCCCGAGCGATTCTTCCAGCTCTCGCCTTCCCAGGTCTCCACGCCAGGCTCGCCGGCGCGCGGCACGGTGTGAAACGACCACAGCAGCTTCCCGCTGCGCGCATCCCAGCCTCGAATGTCCCCATAGAGGCCGCTGCTCGGCGAACCCTCTCCGTTGCTGCCTCCGGTGATCACGATGTCTCTGTAGACCACAGGCGGCGAGTCGAGCATGAAGGCGCCGTCCACGTCGCCGCGGATGCTGGCCTTCAAATCGATGTAGCCCCTTCTCGCCGAAGTCAGGGACCACGCGGCCCGTCTTCGCGTCGAGCGCCACCATCCGTCCCTCTCGCACGCCCGAGTACAGGCGAGCCGGCGTCTTCGCGTCGCCCGGCCAGTACGCCACGCCCCGCTTGCTCACCGGGCCGGTGGACTCGAACGTCCAGACCGGTTTGCCCGTCTCCGGTTCGAGCGCATACACAGTCGAACCGCCCGTGAGGTACATCAGGCCGTCGATGACGATCGGCGTCACCTGGAGGTCACGGCTGCCGGTGTCGAACGCCCAGGCCTGCTGCAAACTGGCCACGTTCTGTCTGGTGATCTGCCTCAGCGGCGAGAACCGCTGCGCGCCCGGATCGCCGGCGAAGAACCGCCAGTCACCCTCGCGCGACGTTTGCCCCACCGCACCGGTGATTGAGACGGCAAGGAGGAGAAGGACGGGGAGGAGGTGGTGGAGGGGGAGGGCCGCCCTCGCCTTCACGTGGATATTCATCGGCATAGGCGGGTCAGATTACTCCAGGAACACCACTGGGAGATGACTTGCTAGAATAGCCTGAACCCGACACCAGCATGACCAGCGCGACCGGCACACTCGTCGCCCCTTCGCCCATTTCCCACGCGCCGGCGCTCGCCTGGCTCAGGAATCCCCACTTCGACTTCACCCTGATTGTCGTCGTCGCCAGCTGGGCGCTGGCGGCTGGCGCCGCGATTGTGGTCGAGCCGTCGTTGTTCTGGCCGATCCTCTTCCTGGATGTGTGGCTGCTCGGCTACACGCACGTCGTCTCGACGTTCACGCGCCTGGCGTTCGACCGCGAGAGCTTCCGTCAGCACCGGCTGCTGCTCATCCCGCTTCCCATCCTCGTCGCGGCCTTCACCATCGCGCATCGCGCTCGTCGTGGGTGAATGGCTCGTCGCCACGGTGTATCTCTACGCGCAGTGGTTCCACTACACGCGTCAGAGCTACGGCATCTCGCGGATGTACTTGCGCAAGGCCGGCGCGGTTCCCGCCTCGCGCGACTTCGTGCTCGACGGTGTCATCTACGCGCTGCCGCTCTGGGGCATCCTCTCCCGGTCGCATCAGCAGCCGACGTCGTTTCTCAGCCTGCCGATCTACACCTTCCCGGTCCCGTCCTGGTTGCTCTACGTGGTCGGGATCGTGGCCACGGTCAGCGTGGTGCTGTGGGTCGCGCGAGAGTTGCGGGTGTTCGGCCGCCGGCGGCCGGATGCTCCCCACAGCGCGTACGTGGCGAGCCACATCGCGATCTTCTCTGCGGGGTACCTGCTGATTGCCGACATCAACACCGGGTGGCTCGTGCTGAACATCTGGCACAACCTTCAGTACGTGCTCATCGTGTGGATGTTCAATGCCAACCGCTTCGCGAAGGGCGTCGAGCCGCAGCGTCGATTCCTCTCGACCATCAGCCAGCCCCGGAACGTCGTCCTCTACGCGTGCGTGTGCTGGGCGCTCGGCACCGCGCTTGTACTTCAACATCGATGGCGTCCTCGGGCTGTTCTCGCAGAGCGTCCTGCCGCTGTCGCTGCTCGCGTACATGACCATCAATTTCCACCACTACGTCGTCGATGCGATTATCTGGCGCCGTCCCCGGCGGCCGGCTGCGGCCGCGCACGCGTAGCGCGCGGATGGCGAAGCGGGTCCCGGCCGCTGTCGTCGCCCTGCTGGCGACGTCGTGCCTCCTCTACTCCTTCTACGACAGGTTCTGGTATCCGCCTGACGAAGGCAACTACGCCCACGTCGCGCAGCGGATCCTCTCCGGCGAAACACTCAATCTGCAGGTGCAGGACGTGCACCCGGGGTACATCACCTTCGTCAACGCAGCGGCGCTCCGCCTGTTTGGGGTCGATCTCGTCAGCATGCGATACCCGCTCGTTCTCGCGGGCCTGGTGCAGGCGGCGGTGCTCTTCTCGGTCTTTCCGCGCGCAGGATCCCTGGCGCGCAGCGGTCGCCAGCATCGCGCTGACGGCGCTCGGTGCCATCCAGTTCCTCAACCCCACCGCTCATTGGTACTGCCTGGCGCTCGTCACGATACTGGTCGCCACACTTGGGACTGCGCACGGGCCGCATCCGCGATCGGTGAGACGCCTCGTCGCCGTCGGGTTCCTGATCGGCGCCATCATCCTCTTCCGTCAGCTCACGGGATTCCTCGTGGGTGTCGGAACGATGGCGTTCCTGTTGTGGGATGCGGGCGAGCGTGGCACGCGCGGGCACGCCGCGCTCTTTGATGGCACGCGCGGCCACGCCGCGCTATTGGGAAGAGCCCTGGCGGCAACGATGGCAGGCGCCCTGGCCGCCTACCTGGCGCTGGCCACAGACATCAGCGGCGTCGTGCTCTTCGGCGATCTGGCCGCTGGCACTCCTGGCACGCCTGGCGTTCCGGCCGCAGGCGCCCAACCGCGAAGTCGCTCGGATCGCCGGGACAATCGCGGCAGGCATCTGTCTGGCGGCGCTCCCGCTGGCGGCCTACCTTCTCTGGCACGGATCCCTGCGGGCATGGGCGCAGGATGTCGGGCCGGCGGCAGTTGCGCTCACGCGGCTGGACTTCTTCGACCGCAGCAACTTTGCCGCCCTCGTCTATCATGCGTTACGTCAGATGGTGACCAGCCCCAGTGTGCCCTCGCTGCTCAACGGTCTCTTCTGGGCGACGCTTCCGCTCTTGGCCGCGGCCAACGGATTCATCGTTTTGCGCCTGCTCGGACGTGGCGCCGACAACGCCACGGCGGCGTTGCCGGTCATGTCGCTCTTCTACGCCATCGTGTCCGTACACTTCCAGATTCCGGTGTATCTCTACTACACGGCCGGGCTCTCGCTCGCATCGCTGCTGTGGCTCGCGCCTCTCGTCTCGCCGCTCGCCGCGCGGGCGTCGATCGCGTTCGCGCTGGTGCTGGCCGCGACGGGTGTCTACTTTCACGCCGGCCAACCGGCGTCGCGCGGCATAGCAGGTCTCCTCCGCGGTGACCGCGTGCAATCGACCCGTGCCTCGACTTTGCCCCACAACAGCCTCAGAATCGAACCGGAGGAGGAACGTCGGTACGCGTCGCTCGTCGAGCTCATTCGCCGCGAGGTGCCGCCGGGCGCGGCGATCTTTGCCGTGCCAGGCAACGCCGAGCTGTACTTCATGGCCGAGCGACGAAATGCGTTCAGGTTCTACAACACGGCACTTGGCGTTCGAACCGACCAGGAACTTGCCGCTCGTCGAACGAACGCTGCGCGACGATCCGCCACGGCTGGTGACGTTCAACCGGGACGACAAATACAACACGCCACGCTCTCTGCAAATCATGGCGACCGTCAGACACCGGTATGTTCTTCTCGGACGGTTCGAGCCGTTCGACGTCTACGTGCTCCGATGACGCGCTCACCTGGCATGGCGACGATGACTGACGGCGCGGACATCAGGACTGGCAGCCAGCTGGTGTCCGTGGTGCTGCCGGCCCACAACGAGGAGGCCGCACTCCCGCTCGTCGTGAACGCAATCGTGTCGGCGGCCACATCGACGGACCTCGAGATTGTGATCGTGGATGATGGCAGCACCGACGGAACGTGGCGGCAGATCCAGATCCTGCAGACGGCGCATCGCGCGGTGCGTGGGCTTCGCTTCACGAGAAACTTCGGCCACCAGTCGGCCATCCTGGCCGGATTGCTGGCGGCACGGGGCGATGCCGTCATCGTGATGGACGCGGACGGCCAGCATCCGCCCGGGCTCATCCCGATCATGCTCGAGCGATGGCGAGACGGATTTCAGGTCGTGCAGGCGATCCGCGAGACCGGCCCGGAGCGACCGATCAAGAGCTTCTTCTCGCGGCTGTTCTACCGCGTGCTTCACTCGCTCTCGGGCGTGGACGTGCCGACCGGATCGGCCGATTTCCGGCTCCTGAGTCGACCCGTCGTTGACGCAGTGCTCAACAGCGCAGGACATCTCCTCTTCCTGCGGGGGCTCGTTCCGTACCTTGGCTACGAAACGGCGTTCGTGCCGTTCACGGCGCCGCCTCGCGTCGCCGGCCGCACGAGCTACACCTGGCGGAAGATGGTGCAGCTCTCAGTCGACGGCGTGATGAGCTTCTCGATCG
Organism: uncultured Acidobacteriota bacterium; assembly: GCA_963776315.1. GTDB lineage: Bacteria > Acidobacteriota > Vicinamibacteria > Vicinamibacterales > 2-12-FULL-66-21 > DATBJJ01. Next base: position 100,462 of record CAVZMJ010000004.1, on the reverse strand, counting down.
TTCCTCTCCGCGCGGCCATTGCGGTCGGCCTTGCGGTCTCGATCGCGTCCTTTCTGTATCTCGTCTACGTCGTCGTCATCTGGCTCACAGTGCGCAGCGTGGTGACGGGGTGGGCCTCCACTGCCGGGCTCCTCTCCCTGCTCGGCGGCATTCAACTCCTCACGCTCGGCATCGTCGGCGAATACCTTGGACGCCTGTTCCTCTCGAGCCTGAACCGCCCCCGCTTCGTCATTCGCGAGCAGACCGGGTCGGTGCAGGAGCGTGTGCCGGCAGCCACGCCGTGACGTCGCCCGAGCGGTTCTACGACACCATCGCGGGTCAGCTCGATGCGCTGATGAACCCCTACGACCTCCAGCGACGCCTGGAGGTGGTGTTCGAGGACCTCCTCGGCGGACGGCCCCTGACCGGACTGACCGTCCTCGACGTCGGTTGCGGCACGGGCCCCTTTACGCTGGCCGCCGTTCGGCGCGGGGCACGGATCGTCAGCGTCGATATCGGCGTCACGCTGCTTCGCCGCGCCCGCGACAAAGGGGCTCCACGGCCCGTGGCGGGCGACGCCGCGGCGCTCCCTTTCCCTGACGCGTCGTTCGATCTCGTGATCTCGTCCGAGTGCATCGAGCACACGGCGCAACCTGAACGGAGTGTCGCCGACATGCTGCGCGTGCTTCGCACGGGCGGCGCTGCTGGCACTAACCTGTCCCAATCGCGCCTGGCGCTGGTCGGTCCCGATTGCCAACGCACTCCATCTTCGTCCGTACCGTGGCCTCGAGAACTGGCCCGGCTGGTGGATGCTCGACCGATGGGTGCAGGCGCACGGTGGCACGCTGACTCGACACGTCGGCATCCACGCTTTTCCGTTCACCCTGACGTTCACCCACCCGCTGCTTCGACACCTCGATCGCTGTGGCGCGGTGCTCGGCCCCCTGTATGTCAACCAGGGAATCGCGGCCGTGAAGCGGAGCAGTGACCTGTCGAAGCGCGTCGTGCCGTCACCATCAATATGGCTCGACGATCATGTTGCATGAGGCCGCAATGGTGAGGAGGTGGGCGCGGAACAGGTCATGCGCGAGCGGCAGGTGCCCGATGGCCTCCACGGCGGCCTCCGCCCGTTCGACGAGCGCGTAGGCGGGGTCGTAGTTGTGCGCGTTGAGATACGCGATTCCGTCGACTTCGCCGTAGTCCGCGGGATGCTCGTAGAACCATCGCGCCCATTCTTGACTGAGGGACCGATCCGCGGTCGCGGCGAGTGCCGCGACGGATCCCGCCGCGAGTGCTCCGTCACCCCGCAGGTCGAGCAGCTGCACCTCACGACTCAACTTGACGAGCGCGACACGGAGATCACCAACCGTGATGACGCCGGTGTCCCCGAAGACTTCGACCACACACCCTTTGAGGTCGTTGGCGGCGTAGTAGATACGGCGATTCGGGTCCTCGGCCGGTCCACCGCCCGTGACGCGGTGGTGATCGAAGCGGTGGCGCGGCCCGAAGCCGGTGAACTGCACGGGCCCCAGCCAGTCCGGGTTGTAGATTCGGACCCACTCGGTCCCGGCACGGATCGTCGAACGGACAGGCTTCGGTTGACGCGAAGGCGGCGGTTTGGCTATGAGGACCACGCGTCTCTGGACGAGCGATTCAGTCCGGGCCCAGACCGGCCGCTTCCGCTACGACGCGGCGCACTTCTCCGGCGCGGAGCGCTTCGAGCGGCGCCCTACCCTCGAGGACCGGATTCCCTCGCGTCAACCACCGCGCGGCCGCGAGCGGGCTCACGCGCATGGCACGCAGCACCTGGGGCAAGCCTCCCACCACGCCGTCATCGGCTTCCGGATCGAACTGCCACGGGGGGAAGCGCAGCCGTCCACCGTCCTGCACGGCCAGCAAGGTTCGCGCGCGCACGCGATCGTGTGGGGTCTGCCTGGACGTGCCGAGCAGCGAGGCCACTTGCTCGGTGGAGAGGCTGCCCTCGAGCACCTGACGCCGCGCACCAAAGTAGCGCTCGAGCCCCTCGAGCTCCAGACGCGCGCGCGCGCCCGGCCCCGGCGCAGGGCCCGCGATCCGTTCGGCGATCTCGCGATCCTCCACTGACGGTTGAAGCGTGAGGCGTGCAGCTCCGCAGAACGCGTTGGCGACATCGCGGACCTCGGCCTGGCTCAGTCCCATGTGCTCGAAGACGTCTGCCAGAGCGGCCAGCGCGGCACGCCTCGGCAGCCGACGTCGCGGGGTCAGGATCTGCTCGAGACGCGTGTCGACCGAGTGGGTGATGATCAGCTCCGCCGCTGGCGCGACCGTCTTGAGCGCCGCGATGAATTCCCCGCAGTTGATCTCAACCAGAGCGGCATCAATCACGATCACGTCGGGCTGAACGGTCTTCGCCCGGCCCAGCACCCGGTCGATCTCGAGCTCGACGACGAGTGTCGCGCGAATGCTGTCAGCGAGCCCCGGTGCGACCGGTCGTCCAGTCGCGACCAACACGGTCATGCCTGGCGATGTCATGGTCGTCATACGTAATGTCAACTTATCATGCTTATGTAAGAAGCGTCAAGGCTCAGTCGGTTTCCAGTGGCTCCCCTTGCGCTTCGACATAAAGAGGGGTATCTTTTGTCGAAGCAATAGGGGAGTAGCCAGACATGGCAGAGAAACGGATAGTCCTGCCGCAGGGCACGCTCGATCTGCTGATCCTCAAGGTTCTGTCACTCGGCCCGCAGCACGGTTGGGCGATCTCCGAGCGATTGGACCAGATCTCAACGGGCGTCGTGCAGGTTCAGCAAGGGTCGCTCTACCCCGCCCTGCACCGGCTCGAGCGACGAGGCTGGATCGAGGCCGAGTGGGCGCCGTCGGACAACAACCGCAATGCCAAGTACTACGAGCTGACACGGGCGGGCCGCACGCAACTCGAGACCGAGACCGCGGACTGGCGGACGCTGTCCCTCACGATCGGCCAGATACTGGACATCGCCTGAGGAGGCACCTTGCCGAGCATGTCGAGCATGTTCAGCGACCTCAAGTACCGGCTGCGCGCGATCTTCCGTCGCAAGCCGATGGAGAACGAGCTCGCCGCGGAGCTGCAGTTTCACTGCGAACAACATGCCGCGAAGCTTGTCGCGGCCGGCGTGCCTCGAGACGAGGCCTTGCGGCGCGCCAGACTCGCGATCGGCGGAGTCGAGCAGGTCAAGGAAGAATGCCGCGAGGCGCGCGGCGTGGCCGTGCTCGAATCGACCGCCCAGGACGTTTCCTACGGCCTGCGCCAACTTCGCCGCAGACCCGGCTTCGCGCTCGTCGTCGTGATCTCATTGGCCCTCGGCATCGGCGCCAATACGGCCATCTTCAGCCTTATCGATGCGGTGCTGCTTCGCATGTTGCCCGTCCGCGATCCGGCCGGCCTGCAGCTCGTCGTCCCGCGCCAGGCGAGCGGGGACACGCGCGGATTCGACTATCCGGAGTTCCGCCGGCTTCGCGCCGCAAGCCCGGTGTTCGTCGACGTCGCGGCCTATGGCACGACCCGGCTCAACGTCAGCGTGGACGGCAGCACCGAGCCGACAGCCGAAGGACAGCTGGTCTCGGGCACCTACTTTCCCCTCCTCGGCGTCGATGCCGTCGTGGGACGGACCATCGGTGAAGCCGACGACGTGAATCCGAACGGACATCCGGTGGCCGTCATCAGTCACGGCTACTGGAGGCGACGGTTTGGGCTCGACCGCATGGTCGTCGGCCGGACGATCCATGTGTCCGGAACACCGTTCACGATCATCGGTGTCGCGCCGCGGGAGTTCTTCGGGCTCGAGGTCGGACGGGCGACGGACATCTGGGTGCCGCTGATGATGCAGCCGACCGTGATGCCAGCCGCCGAAAACTGGCTGGGCGAGCACATGTCTCGCAACTTCTGGCTCACGCTCGTCGGACGGGTGAAACCTGATTACACACTCCCACAGGCTCAATCGATATTGGCTGGTCTCGACGTGCTCGATCCGCTGATGACCAAGCCCGCCAATCGCGGTGAGCGCCCGCAACTGATTCCCGAGCAACTGGGGCTCAGCCCGGCCGCAACAGGCATCTCGAGCCTGCGGCAGCAGTTCTCCCAGCCGCTCCTCATCCTGATGGCTGTCGTCGCGGTCGTCCTGCTGATTGCCTGCGCGAACGTCGCCAACCTCGTGCTCGCCCGCTCCGCGTCGCGCTTGCCGGAGTTCTCGATGCGCCTGGCCCTCGGCGCCAGCCGCTGGAGGCTCGTCCGTCAACTGCTGGTCGAGAACGTGATCCTCGCCGCCATCGGGGGCTGCGGCGGCCTGCTGCTCGCCAGGTGGGCGACCGGCATCCTCGTGACGTTCATGTCGTCGGGCAGGACGCCAATCGTGCTCGGGCTCGAGCCCAATACGAGGATCCTCGCGTTCACTGCCGTCGTCTCGACTCTCACTGGTGTGATGTGCGGTCTCGTGCCCGCATTGAGAGCGTCCCGCGTCGACGTGGTCTCCGGCATCAAGGGTCAGGCACGCGGGTCGATCGGTGGCAATCACTGGCTCAGGCCCGGCAGGATTCTCGTCGTCTCACAGGTGGCCCTGTGCCTGGTGCTCCTGTTCGGCGCCGGGTTGTTCATCCGCAGCCTGCAGACGCTCGACGGCCAGGATGCCGGCTTCGATCGCGACACGGTGCTCATCGTCCGAATCGAACCGAGAGGCAGCGACCAGCGGGGCGTTCCTGGTACGTCCGAGCGGCTCGACCGGATCTATCGCGATCTCCTCCAGCGGGTCGAGTCGATCCCCGGAGTACGAGCCGCCAGCCTCGCGCACTACAGTCCGACCAGCCGCGTTGGCTACTCAGGGCCTGTCCAGCTCGCCGACGGTACCTTTCAGCGCGTACCGCAGATGATGGTCTACCCGAATTATTTTGCGACGATGAATCTCACGCTGCGTGCGGGGCGTGACTTCTCGGAACGGGACCTTGACGAGAGCGCGCCGCTCGTCGGCGTGGTCAACGAGGCGTTCGTGCGGCAGATCATGGGCGGCGAGAACCCGATCGGCAAGCGGATCGCCGTCGAGCGTGGAGAGCGGGTCCGGGAGATCATCGGCGTCGTGAAGGATACGAAATACGCCAGCCTCAAAGAAGATACGCCACCGCTCATGTACCAGCCGTTTCTTCAGACCCAGACCGGCCGTGGGCAGATGACCCTCCACGTCCGCGTCGCGGACGATTCAGCGGGCGTCGTGTCCAGAATCCGAGAAGAGGTTCAGCGGATTGACAAGGACATGCCGCTCTTCGCCATTCAGACGCTCGGCGATCACATGAATGGCCTCCTCAGCCGGGAACGCCTCGTCGCGACTCTGTCGACCCTCTTCGGTGTTGTCGCGCTCCTGCTCGCCGCTGTGGGTCTCTACGGCCTCATGGCATTTTCGGTCGTGCAAAGAACGGGCGAAATGGGCCTGCGCATGGCGCTCGGCGCGGCCAGGCCGACCGTCGTACGGATGATCCTGCGGGAAGCGCTGCTCCTCGTGAGCATCGGCCTCATCGTCGGGGTGCCGATCGCCTTGCTGACCGGACGTCTGGCGTCGAGCCAGGTGTCGGGCCTCCTCTTCGGCCTGACCACCACCGATCCCGTGACGATGATCGGCGCAGTGTTCGTGCTGACCACCGTCGCGGGCGTTGCCGCCTACCTGCCGGCGGTCCGTGCCGCCCGCGTGGATCCGATGGTCGCGCTGAGACATGACTGAGCGTCGTGGATGGGCCGGTCGTGAACGCGGCGGTGGGACATCCTGAACGCCGAGCACGAGGTTTTTCTGATTTCGAGTACTATGCGCTGAACTCACATGCGGATCGCCGCAACCGTGATCGTCATTCTGATGGTGGCGGCGTGCGGCAATCAAAGTGCTGCGAGCTACCCGACCCGCAACGTCACCTACCTCATCGGGTTCGATCCCGGCGGCCAGTCCGACCGCGAGGCGCGGCGCCAGCAGCCGCTCCTCCAGCAATACCTCGGGCGCACGGTGGTCATCGACTACAAGGCCGGAGGGGGTGGGGCGCTCGCGTGGTCCGAGGCTGCGCGATCCAGGCCCGACGGGTATCTCATCGTGGGGATCAATGTCCCGAACGTGATCCTGCAACCCCTCCAGCAGGACACCGGCTACGAGACCAATCAGCTCTTCCCCATCGTGTTCTTCCAGCGCACGCCGATCGCCCTCGCCGTCGCGTTGGACAGTCCATACCAAACACTGGACGCCTTCGTCCGGGCCGCGAAGGCCAGTCCCGGCACGATCTCCATCGGCAGCTCAGGAACGTTCTCGGCCGCTCATCTGGCCGCCGCGCGTCTCGATCGGCTGACCGGTGCACGAACGAAGTACGTGCCCTTCTCGGGCGGTGCTGCCGCCATCACGGCATTCCTCGGCGGGCACACGACGGCGAACTTCGCGTTCTCGGACGAGCTCACCAGGTATCGCGACCGCATGCGCATCCTGGCGATTGCCACCGAGACTCGTTTCCCCGCCCTCCCGGATGTACCGACGTTTCGCGAGCTCGGGCTCGATCTCGTGGCGACCGTGGATCGCGGAGTCGCCGTGCCCAGGGGAACACCAGAGGCGGTCGTCAGCAAGCTCGAATCGGTCTTCCTGCAGATCGCCAACGATCCGGCCATCCAGCATGCGCAGGTGCGCGACGGGTTCGTCCCGCTTGCGATGGGCAGCCAGGAAGCGGCGACGTACATCGCCGAGCGGACGCAGTACTACAAACAGCTGCTCAACGACCTCGAACGGCACTGACGGACGGCGAACGATGAGATGGCGCTCTCTTCGACTGGCGGAACTCCGTCGCGAGCGGCACTCTCTGCCTGCTCGGCCTGGCCGTCCTCGTCGGTGTGAGCCAGATGCGTGTCGGACTCGCGGCGCCGTTCCAGCCCAAGCTGTTTCCCTCGCTCGTCGGGTGGCTGCTCATCGTGGCGGGCGGAGGGCTCGCCTTGACGGCCTTCCGAACGCCGGCGCAGGTGACTGTCGAATGGCCCGACCGACATGGAGCCATCCGTGTCGCCATCATGCTGGCCAGCATCGCAGCGTACGTGCTGTCGATTGACGTCCTCGGTATGCCGATCTCGACGTTCCTGGTCGTCTCGTTCGAGGTCTGGTACCTGGGCAACTATCGCTGGCACACTCCGGTCGCAGCCGGGCTGGTCTCCGCAGCGGTCGTCTACTTTCTCTTCATGCGCGCCCTCGGCCTGACGTTCCCGTCGGGTCCCTTCGACTACTGATCGAGAGACTGCACCGCACATGTCTGTGTCGCTCGATCTCCTTGCACACGGCTTCGCACAGGCGGTCACACCCGAGAACCTGCTCTATGCGCTCGTCGGGTGTCTCGTGGGCACCCTCATCGGCGTCCTCCCGGGGATCGGTCCCACGTCCGGCATCGCGATCCTTCTGCCGCTGACCACCGTGCTCCCGCCGACGTCCGCCATCATCATGATGGCCGCCGTCTACTACGGCGCGATGTACGGCGGCTCGACGACGGCGATCGTCGTCAATATTCCTGGCGAAGCCTCGTCGGTGCCCACGGCGATCGATGGATACGAGCTGGCGAAGCAAGGGAGGGCCGGGGCGGCGCTCGGGATGGCTGCGATCTCGTCGTTCGTCGCCGGAACGCTCAGCCTCATCGGCCTCACCGTCTGTGCGCCGCTTCTGGCCGGCGTCGCGCTGGCCTTCGGACCGCCCGAGTATTTTGCGCTCATGGTGATGTCGATGATCCTCGCCGTGAGTTTGTCGGACCGGGCCCTCGTCAAAGGCGCAGTCGCGCTGGTCATCGGTGTCCTGACGGCGACGATCGGCCTCGATCCCGTCACCGGCTTGAGGCGGCTGACGTTCGGATCCGTCACGCTCATGGCCGGGATCAACTTCGTCAGCGTCGTCATCGGCCTGTTTGCCATCAGCGAGCTGCTCGTCAACGTCGAGCAGTCGGTGCGGCACATCTACGACACCAGGAAACTGGGGACCTGGCTTCCCACGCGCGAGGATCTGCGGGAGAGCATGGGAACCATGGTGCGCGCATCCGGCATCGGTTTCGCGCTGGGCCTGTTGCCCGGGTTCAGCCCGGCCGTCACCACGTTCATCGCGTACGACGTCGAGAAGCGCCTCGCAAAGGACCCGTCGCGGTTCGGCCGCGGCGCGATGCAGGGCGTGGTGGCCGCGGAAGGCGCCAACAATGCGACCTGCAGCGGCGGCTTCGTGCCGCTGTTCGCGTTCGGTATCCCGTCCAGTCCGCCACTCGCCGTGCTCCTGGGGGCGCTCCTGATGTTCGGGCTTCAGCCGGGCCCGCGGCTGTTCCAGGAGAATCCACAGTTCGTGTGGACGGTGATTGCCAGCATGTACGTGGGGAATGTCATCCTGCTCGCGCTCAACCTGCCGCTCGTCGGGTTGTGGGCGCGCATCGCGCTGATTCCGTTTCCGATCCTCGGTCCGATCATCCTTCTGTGCTCGGTGATCGGCGCCTACAGCGTTCGCTACCTGCTGTTCGATGTCTGGATGGCGGTGCTCTTCGGGATCATCGGCTACGCCCTGCGGAAGACCGGCTTTCCCCTCGCCCCGGTCGTCCTGGCGTCGGTGCTGACGCCGACGCTCGAGACCTCGCTCAAACAGTCGCTGATCCTGTCCGACGGGTCGCTCGTCAATCTTTGTGACTCGACCGCTGACCGCAGCGATCCTGGTCGTGACTGCTCGTGCTGGTCGTCACGACGCTGCGGCGGTCGTGGATGGCGAGGGGGTTGAGCTCGGTGCAGGATGACGACTAGGGGCGACCGCGTTCAACTCGGGCCAGCCGGCGTCTCCACCCTCGAGGCTGCGCGCGCGATCAGAGTCCAGAGACGCCAGAGATCAGAGGATCAAGGGCGAAGACGGGAGGACACCACCCGAAAACCGACGTCGTCGTCGCGGTCGCCGGGGGCGTACCTGCCGCGGTAGGCGGCGCGCAGGTAGTGCTCGAGCGTAGCGCTGAACGACCCGCCACGCAACACCCGCAGGATCGTGTCTGGAGCCTCGAGATCCTCGCGCTCGGCATCGTCGTGGCTCGTAGGGATACGCGTGAGACGGCTTGTCGAAATCCTCTCCCCACAGGCTCCGCGTCCACTCCCACACGTTGCCGCTCATGTCCAGGGCGCCGCAGGGCGACGCGCCGTCCGGGAACAGCCCGACGGCGCTGGTCGTGCCGAGCCCGGTGTCGCAGCCGTTGGCATTCGAGGCGTCGAACTCGTTGCCCCAGGGATAGATCCGCCCATCCTGCCCTCTCGCCGCCTTCTCCCATTCCGCTTCGCTCGGCAGCGTGATCACCCAGCCATCGCGTCAGCCGCTCGCGCAGCGGCGACGGCGTCGACTCGCGTCGACCGCAGCTTGTCGGTCAGCCAGCGGCAGTAGGCGAGCGCCTCGTGCAACGACACCCGAACCACCGGATGATTCGGCACGCCGCGGAGGCAGTCCCGGTCGCCGACCTCGAAACTTCGCGTCCTCGACGAACGCTCGGAACTGCGCGACCGTGACCGGATACCGCGCGATGTAGTAGTCCGGCAGCTCGACGACGTGTTGGGGCTGTTCCTCGTCTTGGGCGTATGCGATCCTGTCGACGGGTCGCTCCCCATCGTGAAGGGACCCGCCTCGACCTTGATGAACCCGAGCAGCTCCTCATCCGGCAGCCACCATCGATCCGCTCGAAAGCGCGGATCGCCAAGGCGGCCGAGGGCAGAACCCGACGTCGGCCCGTGTCGCGATGGGCGCGGACCCGGTCATGGCCTCGAGGAGCAGGCGCTGCAAGCGCTGGAGACTCGTCGGCCCGCAGCGTGATCCCCTTGCCCGTGAGCACCTGCGCGGCGTCGGCGAGCACCATCAGCAGGCCCGTGTCGCTCGCGCTCGACGCCGTCGAGCCGCGCTTCCAGCAAGTCGATCGCCTTCTTCGGCTCTGGAAACATGCCCACGAGCCGTCCGAACAGAAACGACAGCGTGTTGCGCCACTCGGGCGTGGCCGCGCGGTCGAGGAACACGTCGGCGAGCCGTGCCTCGTCCACGGTGAACGAGCGCTGCGCGGCGAAGAACTCCTGAAACGACAGGTGCGTGAAGCCGGCGCGGTCGCCGCGCGGTCGAGAGGAACAGGCCGCTCTGCGACAGCAGCGCCTCGCGCGCCTCGAACGCGCCGGCCTCGGCCCGCTCGGTGTAGTCCTTGCGATCCTGATAGTCCTGCAGCCACCGCTCCACTTCGTGGAAGGTCGCTTCGGCCTTGGGCGTCGCCCGGCCGTCGGCGAGCCCGCCGCCGGTGTGCATGCCGTACGCGATGACACCCAGCTCGCGCTTCGCCTTGTCGATGTCGGCGGGATCCTGATAGCGGCTGTAGAGCACCGTGGCCACGACGCGCTCGTACAGCTCGTGCTTGTCCTGCGGCAGGCGCTTGCCCTCGTCGAAGACGATGCACATGGCGGTGAGGAGGAGCGGGTTGGCGGCAAGCTCGACGAGCCAGGGCTGCGAGTCGATGTTGGCGAAGAGATCGGCCGCCGTCTCGGCGCCGGCCTGCGGCTCGCCCGACAGCACGGCGAACCAGCGATGCGCCAGCAGCGACTGCAGCTCGCGCGGCAGGGGCTGCGAGCGGCGCGGGCCCGAGCGTGGTGTGTGCGGCCTGCTCCGCCGGAGAGCCCGTAGGGACGGCTCGTCAGCAGCAGCCGATTGCCCGCCGCGCTCCATGCTCGGGCACGCGTCAGCGAGCGCGGACAGGAGTTGCTGGCGCGGATGCCATTTGCCGGCGCCGCTGCGTGCTGCTGACCGGCACTTCGTCCATGCCGTCGAGCACGAGCAGCGCCGAGCCGTGCGCGAGGTGCGCGCGAAGCAGCGCGGAGTCGAGGCCATCGGGGCGTTTCTTGTCCACCCAGTGGCCGATCGCATCTTCGAGATCGGACGCCGTCAGGCTCGCGCCGGCTCTCGGCGGCAGGTACTCCCAGAACTCGCGCAGCCGGAGCAGCACGGGCAGCCGGCCCTTCAGCCCGTCGTCCAGCACTTCGGCAAACTCGTCCGGCGGCGGCACGTCGAGCGACGGGCATGGCGCCTTCCGCCACCAGCCACGCGACCCAGCGGCAGAACGTGGACTTGCCCGTGCCGGGCGCGCCGGAGACGTACAGCGACTCGGTCGCCAGCCGGTTGAGCGCCAGCGTGTGGCGTTCGCGCTCGCGGCCGGGCACGTCGACGTCGACCTCTGGTCGCCGTCGACCGCTGCGACCGGGGCGCTCCTCGGGAGGCGCCGCCGCGGTGGTCGTCTGCGGCACGTAGATCGCGCTCAGCGACGGCGGCCTGCCCTTCTTGAGCTGCAGGCCGAGCAGATCCACGCCGCCGTGCTGCTTCTTGACCCACTCGCGATAGGCGACTGGGACATCAGTCGGCCGACTGTCAAGCGCTGCCGCTCGTTCCGGCGGCGCGACTGGAGCGAACTCCGGGTGCCGTGCCCGCCACTTGTGCAGCGCGTCGAGTACCCTGAATCTCGAGATCCTTCGACGACGAGAACGTCGCGCGAGGTCGCGTTCCGAGCCAGGCCTTGAAGTCGCGGAGGCCGGTCAGATCGCGCTGAACCTCGCTCAACAGTTCCGCCGTAGCGGCGCCTCGCTGGAGCTCCTGATCCAATCGATACTGGTCTCGGTGCTCCACGGGCCAGTCTGCCTGGTCGTCGAGAACGTGCGGCAGGACCTCGATTTCCTTGGCGTCCGCGTGCCCGCACTCGAGCCAGGTGATGCTCTTCCCGCCCGGAGGGGGCTGGCTCTCGGGGATCCAGCCATAGCGATGCGCGGTGATAGCGACCACGACGTGCGCGCGTGACACGCGCTGCAGGCACTCGTCGAGGCTAGGCCGTCCGCTCGCCCCGAAGTACTCCATCATCTCGGGCCGGAAGCCAGCCAGCTTGGCCGCGTGCTCGGCCGCCGCGCGGAAGGCACGCAGGTCTTCGGAGGTCGACGAGATGAACACGATCGGCTCGCCGACTGTCGTGGTGTTGGACGTCTTCGCCATGTCGCGCCGTCCTCGGCAACCGAAGGGTACCTCAAAGGCAGGCGAAGGCGATCGCAGGGCGCCGCGCGCCTCGATCCGATGGTCGCGTTGAGGACAGACTGAACCCTAAGCCACGTGAGTTGACGCGTTGAGCGGGTGGCGCCCGGCGGGGCCGCCCCGCCCGCCGCGCAGGCGCCTCTCCCGTCGACATCGCTTTTGGCGCCGAGGACGGGTGGGGCTGCCGGGCGACCCGCCGTCGCCCTTCGGGCTTTGGCGAGGTCTCGCCGAAGCGCTTCGCGCGAAGGCGGACAGGACCCGCGATCAGGTCAACTCACTGAGAGCCGCCACGGAGAACAGCGAGCCGCTCGAAGCCTTCGTCACAGCTTCGATCGACCAGCCCACCTCACAGCGTTGACGAGGAGCGTCTTGAACGCCTCGAGGTCGTGCACGCGCTGGTCGTGGCCGAGCGTGATGCCGACGATGCGCGCCGTGGGGTGGCTCGTGACCCATACCGCGGGGTGCGGCTTCATGAACTTCACGCTCGGCGAGGTCTCGGCGAGCACGTCGATCGCGGCGGTGCCCTGCGGCACTTTGTCCGCTTCCGCGTTCAGGTAGTAGAGCTCGTCCTCGACCGTGAACGACGCCGGCACGCCCTTCATCACCGGATGTTCGGGCTTCACGGCGTTGACCGAGAACGCCGCGATGCGATCGTGACCGCGCGCGCCGCCGCCGACGATCGTCGCGTTCAGCTCCGGCCACTGCGGAAAGCCGTACCACGTGCCGGGATGCAGCATGACCAGGCCCTTGCCGGCGGCCGCGAAGTCGAAGAGCGCCTTGCGATACTCGGGCGTGTCGAAGAACTGACGGTTCACGCTGATGACGGCCACGTCGGCCTTGCCGATCTCGGCGGCGGCCTGGTCGCGATCCTCGGTGTAGTTCACGCTGAATCCGGCGGCGCTGAGCGTGGCGCCGTCCGTTCGCGCCGAAGAACTGACCGAAGTTGTGCGAGCTGCCGCCGCCGATGATGAGGACCTTCGTCTTGCCGGGTGCCCACACGATCGGCTTCGTCTCCGGCAGCGGGGCGTCGCCCTTGCCGCCTTCCTTTGGTCGGTCAGTCGGTGGCGCTGCGGCCTGCGGCGCCGGAGTCTGCGACGTCGAGGGTGCCGTCGTCAACGCCGCCGGATCGGCGCCGGCCGTAATCGCGACGGTGCAGGGCACGAGATCGGTGTCGTAGCTCTCGAGCACGATCTTCGACAGCGGCGCCTTCTTCTTCAGATTGAGCGCGAAGTAGCGAAGCTGGCCGCGTCGCGTGAAGTCGCCCGCATCGACGCTCATGGGCACGTTGGCACGCGTGAACGTGTCGGCGAAGTACTCGCCGTTCTTGAGGACGTGCTCTTCGCTCGTGCCGTCGGCGAACTGGACCGTCACCTTCATCGCCGGCGCGCCGCGGGCCGCGTCACCCCCGACGGGCCACGCCCATCCGCCGACGCCGCCGAGGAAGTGCAGGCTGGCGGCGGTCACTGCGACCGGAATCTCGACGCGCTTCGGGAACTCGTCGGCGATGCTGTTCGCGCCGGGCCCGCCCTTGAGCGCGATGAGGTTCGCGCCGTTGACCGACCGCGCCGGGATCCATCACGAAGAACGGCACGCCGGCGACGGTGACGTCGCCGAACCGATGCAGCGTGACCGTCTCGTCGCGCTCGTCCTCGCGGCGCAGTCCGCGGCGGGTGTCGGCGGTGTAGGCGGCGCGCAGATCGAGCACCTGGAACTTCTGGTTGTCGCCGACCATGAACGTCAGGATGTCGCGGAGCGTCTCGGCCCCGAGCGCCTCGAAGCCCTCGGGCATGAGCGAGCGCCGCGTGTTCTCGCGGCTGGCCACCTCGTCCTTCTTGATCTCGACGTCGCCGTTCGTGTTGCGGAGGATGACGCTCGAGGCGTTTTCGCCGGCGATGACGCCGGTCAGCGTCTGACCGGCCTTGGTGGTGACGTTCCACTGCCAGTAGCTCGGATCGACCTCGCGGTTCGGGTCGATGATGTGCTGGAGCAGCGACGCGCGGCCGTGTGAGCCCATGCCGTTCAGCGGCGGGCCGACGTCGACCTTCCCAATCGCGCCGAGCTTGTGGCAGCTCGAGCACGTGCCCGTGAAGAGCGCCTGTCCCTTCGTCGCATCGCCAGGCTTCTCGATTTCCGGCGTGAGCGTGGCAATGATGTCGCTCTTCGCTTTCGCCGCCGGGCTGAGCGTATCGAGCAGCGCCAGCGCCTGCTGGGCAATCTGTCGATTCGGATGCGTGCGGAGCCGCGCCACGTTGGCGGGGCCGAGCATCGCCGGCGTGATGGTCTTCGCTTTCATCGCCGCGAGCAGCACGGCCGTCGCTTCGGGACGGCGGATGATTTGATCGAACAGCGGCGTCGAGCTCGACTTCGCGAACGCCGCGACCATCACCTTGTCGACGTCCGCCCCGGGGTTGTCGCCGAGCGTGGTGATGAGCCTGCCCTTGAGCGCATCCGAAACGCTCGCGTCCGTCAGCATCGGGGCGACCGCGGCCAGCGCCTGCGGCCGTCGCTTCGGGACGCCGAGGAGGCTGGCGGCCAGTTCGGCGCGGCGATCGTCGCTCGCCTTGGGATCACCGAGTTCCTTCAATAGCACCACGGCATGACGGTCGACGCTTGCGGCGAGCGTTCCGGCCGTGTCCCAGCGCGCGACGACGGGCAGCGTGGCGGCCGTCGTCGCGGGATCGTCGAGCAGCTTCCGCAACGCCGCGGTCGTCGGCGCGTCCATCGGCACGCTTCCGCCCTCCATGCGCGCCGACGGAGCGGACGACGACGGCCTTGAGCGCCGACGCCTGCGGGCCCGGCGTTACCGGCGGCCACGAGCAGCGAACCGGCGCTGGCCGGAAGAGCGGCCGGCGCCGCGATCGCGACCAGGTCGGTCAATGCCTGCGGCCGCTCGAAAGCGAGCGCGGCGGCAACCCAGGCTTGCGGCTGTTCGGTGGCGGCGGCCGCAACCGCCGAACGCGTCCAGTTGTCGTTGGCTTTGGAGAACGTGTCGAGGAACGCCTTACGCTCGTCGTCCGTCGCGGCGCCACGGGCGCGGTCGTAGAGCGCCTGCACGCTGCTGCCCATCGGCCGTTTGATCGCGACCACGCGCGGATCGCTGGCGAAGTTCTCCTGCGCCAGGCGCCAGGCGGTCTCTTTGACCTGCGCGTTGGGGCTGGTTTCGATCGCGCGCAACAGTCCGGTCAGGTCCGTCCGACTGAGCGCCGGCACGTCGAGCTTCACCGCCTGCTTGTGCTGCACCCGCCAGATACGCCCGAAGAAGTGATCGCGGTCGGGCCGCACGGCGGCATTGGCCGGCCCGTGCTGCGGTCCACGCGTGTCGTTGTGGATGACGGCCTGGTTGTAGAAGTCGATCACGTAGAGCGCGCCGTCCGGTCCGACGCGCGTTTCGATCGGCCGGAACCACATGTCGCCGCTGCGCATGAACTCGGTCTGCTCGCGGCCCTTCTCCTTCTCGGTCGTATAGCTCACGCCGTCGGGCTTCACGAACTGGTGGTGCACGAGGTTGAGCGTCGGCTCGCCGGTGAAGTAGCTGTAACGCCACCTCTCGGGCCACGCGCCGCCGTCGTAGATCGCGCAGCCGGCCGCCGCCGTGAACTGGCCGACCTGATCGATCTGGACGTAGGCCTGCTCCGGCCGCGACATCCGCGGATAGGTCGTCTGCCCGGTGATCATGCCCTTCCACGATGTTGTCCCCGCCACGCGTCCCTTCGCCAGCACCGACTCGGGGAGGATCGTGTGGAAGAACACGGTGCCGCTCGTCGGCTGCGTCCAGAAGACCTGGCCGTCCCAGGTGATGTCGAGGCCCCACGTGTTGCCGCCGCGGCTGCTGTACTGCTCGAAGGCGCTGCCGTCCGGCTTGAAGCGGACGACGCCGCTGCCGTCGCGGCCGAAGGACTTCGTGCCATCGGGAGACGTCACGTTGCCGACGCTGTAGCCGTGCGTCGCGTAGATCCAGCCGTCGAGTCCCCAGCGGAGGTTATTGATGACCGCGTGCGTGTCGTAGATGCCGAGTCCTGTGTAGAGCTTCGTGCGCTTGTCGGCGACCTCGTCGCCGTTGGTGTCCTCGAGATACCAGATGTCCGGCGACGTCGAGGCGATCACGCCGTTCTTGTAGAACACGAACCCCGTCACGAGCTCGAGCTTGTCGGCAAAGACGTGCTTGCGGTCCATGACGCCGTCACCGTTGGTGTCGGACAGAATCGAGATGGTGTCCTCGGGATCGCGGTTCTGGCGCGGCTTGAGCGATCCGGTATCCCGCCAGGCAGTCGTGTTCGGGACGCGGAGGCCATTGGGATACTCGGGAGTTTCCGAGACCCAGAGGCGCCCCTTCTCGTCCCAGTCGAGGTTCATCGCCTTGGCGATGAGCGGCTCGGCAGCGACGAGCGACAGATCGAACTCCGGATGCACTTCAATCTTCGCCGCCGCCTTTGCCGGCGCCGTCGGGCCGCCCTCGGGATAGCGAAGGGCGTCGGCGAGCTCGGCCCGGCTCATCCCAGGTCTGATGTTGAGCTCGTCGAGATTGGCCCGCTTGCCGGCCCACGCAATCCCGCGCATCAGAATCGCCTGGTAGTTCGGGCGGTTGAAGTTCTCGTACCAGTGCCCGGGAATTGACGCGAACGCGCGATACGGCGCGTTGCCGCCTTGAACCGTCCGTTCGTACGTCCACATCTGCGGCTGGATGTCGTAGATGCCGACCTTCTTGCCGCCGCCGGTCATCTCGTCGGCGCGGCGCTGGAAGTTGGCGTTGCGCGCGCCGGCGGGCTTCGGCGTATACGCCGACGCAAGAATCCGCGCCTCGGGCATCATCTCGAGGTCGTAGTAAATCTCGTCGTCCATTTCCCAGTTGGACGCGCCACTCGTGATCGGACTGTCACGGTCGGTGAAGTAGAGCTGCATCGGCGCTTCGAGCCATTTCGCCGTGCCGTTGCGCCATGATCCGCCGACGATCGTCTTGAACCAGTCCGGATCGCGCGACACGAGCCCGGCGTGGATGACGACAAGGCCGCCGCCGCGCGCCAGGTAATCGTTCAGGTCCTTCCGCTCGGCCTCCTCGATGTTGCCGGCTTCCTGCTTGTGCAGGATGAGGACGTCGGTCTCGTCGAGCTGTGCCTTGGTCGGGAACGTGTCGGCGCCGATCGCCCTGGCGCCCCGCTCGTTCAAGAGCGGTATCCATTCCTTGAGAAACCGCGGGTAGTCGTGCGCGCCCGGCGCATGCGACTTCGGCCCCGAGCGAATGAAGATGCGCAACGGCTGCTGGCTCTGCGCGGCGGTGCCGAACGTCGTCAGCGCCGACGCCAGGCCCAACGCAATCAGGAAGCTGAGGAGAAAGTAGCGTCTCATGGTCACCATGTCGGACTCAAGGCGTGCGTGTGGAGCGGTCGCGGATCAGACCGGACTATACCGAGCCGCGGCGCGCTCCGTCAAACGCGTTCCGGGGCCTTCGTTATTGGATATAGTGACCCCCCAGTGAGCAGCGACGTGCCCGCCGTCTACCTCTTTGCCACGCTCGACACGAAGGGCCGCGAGGCCGCCTACGTGCGCGATCTTCTCGTCTCGTGGGGCATCCCGGTGACCCTCGTCGACGTGGGCGCGCTCGGCACGCCGGCCCTCTCCGCCGATATCCCTCGCGAACGAATCTTCGAGCTGGCCGCGACGACACTCGACGTGGTCCGGAAACATGCCGACCGCGGCGAGGCCGTGACGAAGGCCGCCGACGGTGCGGCCCGGCTCACGCGCGAGGCCTTCGCGCGCGGAGAAGTCTCCGGCGTCCTTGCCCTCGGGGGCTCGGCGGGGACGACGATCGGTACTGCCGCGATGAAAGTGCTGCCGCTCGGCGTGCCGAAGGTCATGCTGAGCACGCTCGCCTCGGGGATGGTCCGGCAGTTCGTCGGCGACAAAGACATCTTCATGCTCAACTCGGTCGTCGACATCGCCGGGCTCAACCGGGTGAGCCGCCCCGTCCTCTCGCAGGCGGCGCGTGCGATGGCCGGCCTGGTGTCGAGGCCCGGGCCGGCGGCCGAAGCAAGCGACAAACCGCTGGTTGCCGCGACGATGTTCGGCGTGACGACGCCGTGCGTCGAGCGTGCGCGGGAGACGCTCGAGCGTGCCGGGTGCGAGGTGCTCGTCTTTCACGCGACCGGCAACGGCGGCCGGGCCATGGAGTCGCTCATCGACGAAGGCCTCATCGCCGGCGTGCTGGACATCACGACGACCGAGCTCGCCGACGAGCTTGTCGGCGGATTCCTGACAGCCGGACCAGCGCGCCTGACGGCGGCCGCCAGAGCGGGCATCCCGCAGGTCGTGTCCACCGGCGCGGTCGACATGGTGAACTTCTACGCGCCCGAGTCGGTGCCGGCGCAGTTCGCGAATCGGACGTTCTACAGGCACAACGCGAACGTCACGCTGATGCGCACCACCGTTGACGAGAACGCCAGGATCGGCGCGGACATCGCGCGGAAACTGTCCGTTTCCACCGGTCCGCTATCGGTCCTACTCCCCGCGCGCGGGGTATCGGCCATCGACAGAGAGGGCCAGCCCTTCGACGATCCCGCCGCGCGCCGCGCGCTCCACGACGCGATCCGCTCGGGCTTGCGCGGAGCGGAGGTCATGGAGCTGGATCTCCACATCAACGATCCGGAGTTTGCCGATGCGGCGGCGCGTAAGCTGCTCGAGTTAATGAGGCGGGTTCAAAAGGTTCAGGGGGTTCAAGGGGTTCAATAGGTTCAGGGTTTAAGGTTCAAGGTTCAGGGTTCAGGGTTCAGGAGGCGACTTCGTGACGGTCGACCATTCGAGGCAGGGCATTCTCAAGCGATTCCGCGAGCAGGTCGCGCGCGGGGAGCCGATCATCGGCGGGGGCGCGGGCACCGGCCTTTCGGCGAAGAGCGAAGAGGCGGGCGGCATCGATCTCCTCATCGTCTACAACTCGGGCCGCTACCGGATGGCTGGCCGCGGCAGCTCGGCGGGCCTGCTGGCTTACGGCAACGCCAATCAGATCGTCAAGGAGATGGCCTACGAGGTCCTTCCGGTCGTGAAGAAGACGCCGGTCCTGGCGGGTGTCAACGGAACTGACCCCTTCATCATCCCGAAGCTCTTCCTCGAGGAGCTCCGCGCGCTCGGATTCGCGGGCATCCAGAACTTCCCCACCGTCGGGCTCTTCGACGGCGACATGCGGCAGGCCTTCGAGGAGACCGGGATGAGCTATCAGCTCGAAGTGGACATCATCCGCCTGGCGCGCCAGCTCGACATGTTGACGACGCCGTACGTCTTCAATCCGTCCGAAGCCGAGCGCATGGCCGACGCCGGCGCCGATCTCATCGTCGCGCACATGGGCGTGACGACCGGCGGCTCGATCGGCGCGAAGAGCTCGAAGACGCTCGACGATTGCGTCACGCGGATTCAGGACATCGCCGATGCGGCGCGCGGCGTGAACCCGGACGTGCTCGTCATCTGTCACGGCGGCCCGATCTCGGAGCCGCCGGATGCCGCATACATCATCGAACACTGCCGCGGCGTCGATGGCTTCTACGGCGCGAGCTCGGTCGAGCGCCTCCCCGCCGAGCGGGCCATCGCCGATCAAATCAAGACGTTCAAGGGCATTCGCCTGCCTTCGACGCGGATTGCGAAAGGAGGTGCCCAGTGAAGAGCTGTCGCCGCAAAGAAGGCGCTCCGGTTCGTCACGTCGAAGACGGCGCGCGTGGAACGCGCCCCGTGGGGCAAGCACTGGTGGCTGTCGGAGCCGACGCTGACGGGGACGAAACTGCTGACCCTCGTGCGCGTCACGATGCGGCCTGGCACCGGTCACCGCTTCCACTACCACCCCACGCGCGAAGAGATCATCTACGTAGTCGACGGCGTGGCCGAGCAGTGGGTCGACAGGAAGAAGCAACGTCTGAAGGCGGGCGAATGCGCGTTCATCCCGAAGAAGGTCGTGCACGCGATCTTCAACTCGTCGAAGAAGCCGATGACGTTTCTCGCAATCCTGTCGCCGGCAAGAGCGAAGGGACCGTTCCTGATCGACTGCTACGACGAGGAGCCGTGGCGGAGCCTGCGGCCGGCACGAGCGCGCTAAGACGCCGAGCCGGCGACGGCCGGAACTCCGAGTGACGATGTCGTGGTCGCACTACCAGGGCGGCAGCGTCATGAAGAGGAACTCCCGCAAGAACGCGTCGCCGGAGGCCCGTAGCTCCGCGGCTGTTCCTTCGAAGCAGATCCGTCCATGGTGGAGGACCATGAAGCGGGCGTGCGTCGCGTCGGCCTCCGGGACGGCAACGATCCGAAGCGCGCCGTTGTCGCGGATAGCCTGGTGCGTCGCCACGTACACCGCGTCACGGATCTGGTGGGTCACGACGATCGACGTCACATGATGGAGGTCGCGCAGTTTGACGATCTCGTCGTCTACCGTCGTGGCAATAATGGGATCGAGACCGGACGTGGGATCGTCGAACAACAGCAGGTTCGGCTTCGCGGCCATCGCCCGGGCGATGGCGACCCTGCGGCGCTGACCACCGGAGAGCTCCGATGGCATCCGGTCGATGAACTCCCCGAGGCCGATGAATCCGAGCACCTCTTCGACGCGCCGGCGGACGGCCGGCCGCGGCATGTCCGTTTCCTCGTACAGCCGATAACCCACGTTCTCGTCGACCGTCAGCGAATCGAACAGCGCATTCTCCTGGAAGAGCATGCCGACGTCGGCCCTGACTCGCAGGAGATCGCGCTCGGACATGCCGCTGATTCGCTGGCCGTTGACAGAAATGGTGCCCGTGTCGGGCCGGAGGAGGCCGAGAATCAGCTTGAGCACGACGGACTTTCCCGACCCGCTGGCGCCAAGCAGGATCCGCATGCTTCCGTGCGGGATGGTGAAACTGATGTCGCGCAACACGATGTTGTCGTCGAATGCGAACGACACGTGATCGAAGACAACCGCCGGCTCTGAGGCAAGGAGATCGACGGCTGGGTCGGCGACAGGGTCGGCAACAGCGACTAGCGAGCTTCCCGCGTGTCCGTGCACGATCGCATGAGCCGCAATTCACGTGCCTCCGCCGGAGTGCCCGCGCGGACCCGCCCAGGGCTGAACCTCGACCGGAATCCGGCCAATGCGCTCACGCGTGCGCCGCGAAAACTCCCACCAGGTGCGGAGTTTTCCGTCTGCGCGACTCAGGATCGATGTCTGCGACGACATCGCGGAACCCATGAGCGTCGCGCCGACCAGAATCGACAGGGTGTAGCCGCATCGTCCAATCTCCTGAACCGCAGCGTAAACGGAATCGTGTCACCGGGGCAGGGAATGTGACCAGTCACGCATCAGTCGTGATGGTTGGCGGGCGGAGCGCGCCGCGAGTTCAATCGTCAGCGGCTCTCGTCAGGGCCAGCTCCGGGTTCCGGCACTCAACGAGGGACGATTGCGGGCGAAAGGCACTACACTCCAGTGGCCGGCTGGAGACACCAGCCTGGTTTTCAAACCAACTGGAGCTGTTATGAAAAGTGGACGCGTGTTTGTCGGCCTGTTGTGTCTGGTGTTGCTCCCGACGCTTTCCTTCGCTCAAACGTGGAACGCTGAGCAGCAGGAAGTCTGGAAGCTCGAGGAGCAGCAGTGGCAGATGGCGAAGGACAAGGACCTGAGCTGGATCGACAAGATGGTGCACGCCAATCTCAGCTACTGGGACGTGGACCAGCCAGCCCCACAGAACAAGGCGTCGCTGGCGCGGTGGAACCGCTATAACAACTCCAACGCGACTGTGCTTGAACAGGAGCTCTTCCCCATTTCCATGACAATCACGGGCAACATCGCCGTCGCCCAGTACCGCTATTCGGTAGCGAGGGAAAACTACAAGAAGGAGCGCGAAACGGTGACGGGCCGGTACACGGATGTCCTCGTCAAGGAGGGCGGCCGCTGGCTGTTCATTGCGTGGGCGGGGGGCGACGACCCCAAGAAGTGAGTGTGCGCTGACTCAGTGGATCGGGACCTGGCGGCGCGCGAAGGGTCTGGCGCCGCGGGTCCCGTGGGTGTCAACCCCGAGCCGCGAACGCAGCTTTGACCCTCGCAGCCGTAAACGGCACGCGCCGCAGCCGCACACCCGTCGCGTCGAAGACGGCATTCCCCAGCGCGGCAGCGACGGTCACGGTCGACGCCTCGCCGGCGCCCCACAACGGTTGCTCAGGGCGCGGGACGAGGATCACTTCGACCGTTGGCGCCTCGGGGAACTTCAGGATCGGATAGGTCGCCCAATCGACGCTCGTGACGCGGGACTCGTCGAACTGCACCTCTTCGTGGAGCGCCCGGCTGATCGTCTGGACGATCCCGCCCTCGATCTGATTCCGAAGCGCATTCGGGTTGACGACGAGCCCGCAGTCATGCGCGCAGACGACGCGCTTGACGATGATGCGGCCGCTCGAGGGCTCCACGGCCACCTCCATGAACATCGCGACGTAGTTCTCGGCGTTTTTGTATCGCGTGTAGGCGACGCCACGCCCGGCGAACCAGCCGTTCGCGAGGCCGGCGGGATTCGGTGACGGCCTGGGCTGCCAGCCGAACGCCTTCGACGCGCGCGAGAGCACCTCGAGCGCGCGTGGATCGGTCAGGCGAGCCGTCCGGAACTCGAGCGGATCGACGCGCAGTGCGGCCGCGATCTCGTCGATGAAGCCTTCGACGGCGAACACGTTGGCCGGCTTTCCGGGTGCGCGGAGGTTCGACGGGTTGAGCGGCGTGTCGCGCATCCAGTGCGCGAGCACCCTGACGTAGTCGGCGGCGTACGCCGGATCGCCGTTCTCGAAGACGCCGGCGGCGTCGCGCCCGCTGTCCTGAGGAATGCCGGCTGACTGCGCCGCGAGCAGGATCCTCGCGCCGCGACGATTGGTGGGAATCCACATCTGCGTGTCCCACGCCACGATCCGGCCCGCGGCATCGAGGCCCGCGCGCAGGTCGAGCAACTGCTGCGGTCCCTTGGGGTCCCAGGCATGCTCGTCCTGACGCGACCACTGGACGCGAACAGGCTTGCCGATGGTCTTCGACAGGAGCACGGCGTCGGCAGCCGCGTGATCGGCGCCGTTCGTGCCGTACGATCCCGATCCTTCCATGAAGACCACGCGCATCTTCTCGGGCACGAGTCCGAACACGCGCGCCAGCGTGGCGCGCAGGCCGTAGGTCACCTGCGACGAGGTCCAGATCGTGGCCGCGTCGCCGCGGACATCAGCGACGGCGCAGGACGGCGCGAGCGACGCGTGGCTCTGGCACGGCCAGAAATACGTCGCGGCCATCTTCGTCGTTGCCGACGCCAGCGCCGCCTCGAGCGCCACGCCGGCCGCGTCGCCCTCACCGATCGGTCCGGACGGACCGCGGTGCACGATCGCCTGTTCGCGATCGACGACGCCGTCACGGAGATATCGCTCGAGGTTGTCGTGGCCGGGCAGCCCGCGCCACTCTGTCCATGTCGCTCGGAGCTCGCGCGACGCCCGCACCGCCGCCCACTCGTCCGCAGCCACGACAGCGAGGAAACTCTCGACGCGGACGACCCGCACGCCGGGCAGGCGCGAGACGGACGCCTCGTCGACCGAGACGAGCGTGGCGCCGAGCGCGGGCGGACGGATGACTCGGCCGTGCAGCATGCCCGGAACGCTGAAGTCCTGGATGAATTGATACCGTCCCGTGCACTTGGCAGGAACATCGGGCCGCAACGGCGACTGACCGACCTTCGTGTAGCGGGACGGAGAGACCAGCGTGGCTTTCGCGTCAACCGGCACCGCGAGCCGGCGTCCGCTGACCAGCGCGCCGATTCCGACGCCGCGGCCACCGGTCACGGGCCGCACCTCGCCGGCGACGATCGTCAGGTCGGCAGCCGGGCGCTTCAGCCGCTCGGCGCCCAGGCCGAGGAGCGCCTGACGAGCGGTCGCCGCCGCCAGACGGACCGCCGTGCCTCCGCGCGTCAGCCCGGTACTCCCGCCAGTGCCACCGGTGTTGGGGCACCGGGCGGTGTCGCCATCGATCACCGTGACCCGCGCGGTGTCGACACCGAGTTCTTCGGCGGCCATCTGTGCGATGGCGATGCGCATGCCGGTCCCGACATCCACCTTGCTCGTGTAGACCGTCACCGTGCCATCGGGGTTGATCGAGAGAAAGCTGTCGACTTCGCGCGGGTCGAGCGGCCGTCCATCGCTGCTCAGCGGGATTGCCGGCGCCTGCTCGCCGAACGCCGACAGGCCGCCGAGAGAGAACCCGACGACGAGGCCACCCGCGGTCTTGAGCCAATCGCGCCGATCCATCGCGTGCATCGCCTCAGGAATCTTACGCGAAGTCGTCGCCAGTCCCGCTCACTTGCTTCAAGCCTTCTCATGAAACAGGGTCGACGACTCATCGCGATGATCGCGAAGACCAGCTCAAGAAGGAAGCCTTTCCGTTTATGAGATACCTTCTAATACTCTGTAGGCTCGACTTCTCACAAAACGACACATGACCAAGCCTTTGCTTGTCGCGATTGCGACCGCGGCCCTCTTGACCGGAGCGAGCTGCCGGTCGACGACGGCCCCGGCCGTGCGGCCGCCGCAGCCCGTCGCAGCGGCAGCTCCGACCCTGCCCGACAGCGTTCGCTGGGTGCGCGACAGCGCCGAATACCGCGCGGCCACCCTCCAGACGTATCGCGCCGCTGGAACAAGCGTCGGCGCCATCGTGCAGGGCCGGCAGGCTGGTTCCTGGGCCGTCGTTCTCGATGCGGACGAGACCGTGATCAGCAACCTGCAGTATCAGATCGAACGCGCACAGGCAGGGCTTCCCTTCACTCAGGAGACGTGGCACGCCTGGGTCCTGCGACGCGAAGCGACGCCGATGCCTGGAGCCGCACTGTTCCTCTCCCGCGTCCGGGATCTGGGTGGCCGCATCGCCATCGTCACCAACCGGCTCGAGTCCGAGTGCGGGGACACCGAGACCGTCTTCAAGACGCATCGCCTCGCGTACGACATGATGCTCTGCCGCCCCGACGGCGGGCCGTCCGACAAGAACCCTCGATTCCTGGCAGTGGCGGCCGGCACCACGAAGGCTGGCGGCCCACCGCTCGACGTCGTGGCGTTTGTCGGCGACAACATCCTGGACTTCCCGAATCTGAGTCAGGCGGCAGCGAAGAAGGCCGATGCCACGCTCGACCCGTTCGGGGTGAGGTACTTCATGCTGCCCAATCCCATGTATGGGAGCTGGCAATAGCGCATGCCCGTTCCGCCCATCTCGGTCTTTCCCAAGTGCTACGTCGACGAGCTCGTCGACGGCCGGCGCGACTACGTCGCGTGGATCCACGACGCCGCCACGCTCGGCGGCGAAGGCGTCGAGCACTACGACGAGTTCTTCCGGAGTTACGACGAGCGCGACGTGGCGCCGGTCATGGATGCGATGGCGGCCACCGGACAGATCTCGTCGATGATGTGCTTCTCGCCCGACTTCACCCATCCCGATCCCGACGAGCGCTCGCGCGAGGTCGAACGGCAGAAACGGGCGATCGACCTGACGGTCCGCACCGGCGCGCGTCACTGCCGCACGCTCAGCGGCCAGAAGTATCCCGGGCTCTCGATTGCCGACGGCGTGGCCCGCGCGGCCGAGTGCATCGCGCGCTCGCTCGAGTACGCGGTCAAGCGGGACGTCGTCCTCTGCCTCGAGAACCACTACAAAGTCGGCCAGTGGCTCTACCCCGAGTTCGCGCAGCAGGAAGAACCGTTCCTCGCCCTGCTCGAAGCCATTCCAGACTCGCCACACTTCGGCGTCCAGTACGATCCATCGAACGCCGTCGTCGGCGGCTTCGATCCGATCGCCTTTCTCGAGAAGGTCAAGCACCGCGTCGTGACGGTGCACGCGTCGGATCGATATCTGGTGCCGGGAACCTCGCTCGACGACCTGCGGCTGCACGACGGGACCATCGGCTATCCCGACCAGATGAAGCACGGCGAGACGGGTCAGGGCAGCAACGACTACGACGCCATCTTCCGCATCCTGCGATCGGTCAACTTCACGGGCTGGATCTCGGTCGAAGATGGCATGGACGGTCTGGACGAGCTGCGCCGGTCGGTCGCGTTTCTCAAGAAGAAGCGCGCGCAGTACTTCGGGCTGGCCGACGGTCGACCATGGTGAGCATGGTGAGCATGGTGACCATGGTGAGCATGATGAGCATGATGAGCACTCTCCGACTGACGCCGTTCCCGCTCGCGCTGCTCATGCTGACTGGCATCGCGGCCACGCCGCAAGTCGCGGGAACGCCCGCAGCGGGTTCATGCTTCCTGCTCCAGGAGATTGGCGTCGGCGAGGTTCGTCGCGCACCGGCCGAGGCCTGCCGCACGCGCGTCTCACCGCAATCGACCTTCAAGATTCCGCACGCGCTGGCCGCGCTCGACGCAGGCGTGATCACCGGAGCAGACTCATCTTTCTCGTACGACGGATCGACACAATCGTTCGAGGCGTGGCGGAGAGATCACACGCTGTCGTCGGCGATGCGGTTCTCGGTCGTCTGGTGGTTTCAGCGCGTCGCGGAGCGGCTGGGCGCCACTCGCGAGCGCGAGTATCTAAGACGATTCGACTACGGCAATGCCGATCCCTCCAGCGGCCTCACCACCTTCTGGCTTGGCGGATCGCTGACGATTTCACCAGAGGAACAAGCGCAGTTCCTGCTCCGCTTGTACGGCAACGAGCTGCCGGTCACCCAGCACGCCATGCGCACGGTTCGCGAGGTGCTCGTACAACCAGCCGGAATGGTCGTCAATGCCACGGGCGAACATGCGTTTGGCGGCGCGTGGCCGCCGGGAACTGTTCTCGGCGCCAAGACCGGCAACGGAACGGACAGGAGCGGCCGAACCGTGCGGTGGCTCGTCGGGCACGTGAGCCGCGAGCGCCGCTCCTGGGTGTTCGTCAGCTGCGTGATCGGTGACGATTCGATGCCGCCGCTGGCCGCCGTCGAACTGGCCGCCGAGGCGCTGCGTCGCGAGGGAGTGCTGTGAATTCACTCACAAATGCTGTCACGAGACCACGCTGACAACACGATGAGCACGATGACACGATGTGCACGATGATCCCCAGAGGTTTTCCTTCGTGTTCATCGGGCCATCGTGTTCATCCGCCTTCGCCAAGGCTCCGGCGGACCGCCGTAGGTTTAGCGAAGGCTGGTCGCGAGCCGCAGCCGTCGGCGCGTTCAGCCAGGTCTTGATTTGTGAGATAGGTTGTAAGGCGTCACCAAAGACTCCGGGAAGCCGGTCGCATGTTGAGGGGGACAAATGGGTAAGCTCCTGACGGGAAAAGTTGCGGTCGTGACCGGCAGTACCCAGGGACTGGGCGCCGCGATCGCGACGCTCTATGTGAAAGAGGGCGCAAAGGTAGTCCTGAGCGGGCTGTCGTCCAAGGACGGATCCGCGCTCGCGAAGAAGCTCGGGAGGAACGCCGTCTTCGAGCAAACCAACCTGGTGCGCGTCGACGACTGCCGGCGGCTGATCGAGGTCGCGATCAAGCGGTTCGGCAAGGTGGATATCCTCGTCAACAACGCCGTCGACGCCACGCGCGCCACGGTTGATGACGTCACGCCTGAGGTCTTCGATGGAATCTTCGCGCTCAACCTCCGGGCTCCGCTCCTGCTGGCGCACCACGCCATCACGTCGCTCCGGAAAGGGCGCGGCGTCATCATCAACATCGGGAGCATCAACGCCTTCATGGGCGAGCCGTCGCTCCTGGTGTACGCCGCGTCGAAGGGTGCGCTGCAGACGGCGTCACGCAGCCTTGCCAACTACCTCAAGTTCGACAGGGTGCGCGTCTACTGCGTGAACTGCGGCTGGATGGACACCGAAGGCGAGCGGGCGATGATGAAGCAGCTGGGACACCCCGCGGACTTCATCGACCGGGCCGGAAAGGGCTGGCCGCTCGGACGCATCCTGAAGCCCTCAGAGGTCGCCGAGGTGGCCCTCTTCCTGGCGTCCGACCGGGGCGCACCCTTCAGCGGTCAGGTGATCGAGCTCGAGCAATTTCCGACGGGTGCGCTTGGCGCGCCGCAGAGATCAGGCCTGACGTAGTGCCTGCAGTCCGGAAAACGTCACGACGTTGGCACGATGACCACGATGACACGATGGTCACGATGGGATGCGCGAACGAAATGATTCATCGTGTTCATCGTACCATCGTGGTCATCGTGCCGAAATCCGTTGTCCATTGCGCATGAATGGAGGAATCCAGCTTGCAGGCTAACTTGCTCGACGGCACGCCCAGGGTCCAACTCTCGCTCGACCTGCAGACGATGGCCGACGCGCTGCCGACGGCGGAGATTGCTGTCAGAGCGGGGGTCGACTGGCTGGAAGTCGGAACGCCGCTCATCCTCGGCGAGGGGCTCCACGCGGTCGCCGCGCTGCACCAGAAGTACCCCGGCCATCCGATCGTTGCCGACTTGAAGACGATGGACGCGGGCTACCTCGAAGCGGAGATGATGTTCAGGAACGGCGCGTCGTTCGTGGTGGTGATGGGACAGGCCCACGAACACACGATCCGCGAGGCTGTACGCGCCGCGAAGGACTATGGCGGCTACGTGATGGGCGACGTCATGCTCTGTCCCGACAAAGCCGCCATGGCCAGGAAGATGGAGGCGATGGGCGTCGACGTGGTCATTGTCCACACGGGACTCGACGAACGCCATGCGGAGGTGGGCAAGTCCCCACTCGATGATCTGAAGAAGGTCAGGCCGGCGGTCAAGATTCCGCTCCAGGCCGTCGGTGGACTCTCGATCGATCAGGCGGCGCAGTGCCCGGCGCTTGGAGCGTCGCTCGTCGTGATCGGCGCGCCGCTGGCGGTGGCCGACTACGAGCTCAAGCCCGGCGCGGACGCCGACACGCTCTTCACGATCATCCGGAGCTTCGTGGAACGCGTGAAGGGCGCGTGACGCCGCGTCAGAAATACAGTCCCAACCCTGCAATCGGGCCCTGAAGCGTCTGCTTCACCGTCAGGGTCCGCTGGCCAACCGTGTCGCTGACCTTCAGGTAGAGGACGGAGTAGCCAAAGGTCAAGCCAACGTGACGGGCCATCTTCCAGTCCGCGCGCGCGACGGCGGACAGATCCACGTCTGCCCCGACTCCAAACCCGCCGCCCTCCCCGGTCAAGTGCACTTCCCACTTGGGTCCGAGATCTCCATGCCAGCCAAGGCCGACAAGCGGATCCCACAGGCCTGGCTTTCGTATGAAGGACGGACGTGCTCCGAGCTTGATGTCGTACTTCAGGGTCAGCCGCCGTACACCGGCCATCACGTACAGGTCCTTGTAGACCTTCACGCTGCCGGCGCCGCGCCAGTAGATGATGTCCAGATCAACCTCGAGGAGAGGCGTCTCGCGCGTCGTCGTCATCGCCCCCCAGATACCGTCCATGTCGACGCGCCACCAGGCTTTCTGGAGCGCAAAGCCAGCCAGCGCTGCTCCTTCGAGGCTCGACGACGTCGAGCCGGATCCGCCGGGCAGATCGGGCCCACCCGGTACGTCCGGAAACGACGGCACGTCCGCGTTGGCGCCGAAGGTGGGCACCCACACGAGCAGGGGATAGATCGCGACTTTCAAGTCGTTCGGGTCTTTCGTCGCTGGGGCCTGCGACGGCTGCGTCGCAGCTTGCGCATCCCCTCTGCCCGGTGTCCGCGTCCCGTCATCGAGGACCGTTGCCAAGGGTCCTGCGGGCGGCAAGGCCTGCGCCGACACCCACGCGGGAGCGAGCAGGCTCAGCGCGCAGATGCAGGCGACGGTTGTCGCGGGCACACCAATCCATTTCATCGTCATCGTTCGAGCATCCTCATGGTTTCGGAATTGCCAGCCGGGTGCCGGCCGGTCGTCGTCACGACTTGGGGGGCTGGGCACCCGGCATGGCAGCACGTGTGCAGCATGCCTGGCGCCCCTGAACGCCGCTCTTCACAGTTTACTTCTTCTTACTTTCTTCCTGGGTAATGCTCGTCAGGCGCACGGGCTCCTGGCCGTAGTTCTCGAGCTCGAGCCGGCCGTTCTTGACCATGATCGAGGTCGCGGCCAGCATCTTGCCCTCGCCCTTCTCGTTGGGCTTCATTCGCATCTCGATGATCGTGAAAGGGTAGTCCATGACTCGCGCCTGACTCGCCGCGGCCCCGAAGCTCACGGCCTTGTCGGTCCCGATGACGATCTGACGTGTGCCATCTTCCAGCCGGTTCTCGACGCAATACCGGAGGTCCCAGCCAATGCTGTTGGGCGTGCGCATGTACCCGGTGCGCGGCTTGATTTTCTGAAGCGCGGTGAGCAACTTTCGCTGACCGCCTTCGCCGTACTTCGCCGTCTCGACCAACTCGAGGAGCGACGCGCGCTCCGCCGCGGTCGTCCAGCGCTCGATGATGATTTCCGTGACGCCGGCGACGCCGGTCGGCATGCTGACGTTGAACGCGGTGAAGCGCAGCGGATTCTTTTTCGTCGGCACCTCGCTCGGCGTCCCGGCCACGGCGGACGGCTGCTGCGCCGCGAGCGGCGCCACGAACACGAGTGCGGCGCCAATGGCCGCGGCAATCCCCAACACACGAAGCTGCTTACTCATTCTCTGCCTCCTGCGAACGACGCCTTGCGCGAGCCGGCTCCCCGCGCAGGCGTCAGAGCCTCAGGCGTCATCGGACATCGATGGTCCATCCGGGGCGCGTCGGGCCTGTGAAAGCGGCCGACTCTGCCAGGGCGATTCCGATGGGCCGCAACAACTCTGCCAGCAACACGAAGTCGAGGCCACGTCCAGGCTCATGTGCATTGTTACTCATGGGCTCACATACACATGAGTAATTTTGAACAGTGAGAATGAGTCATACGTGTCGAGGTCGATCGCGGCCTGCGGTGATTGAAGACACTTTGGAGGCTGCGGAAGCTGAAAACAGCATGACGTGGCAGATCACGCGAGGATCTGCTTGACCACCTCGCCGTGCACGTCGGTCAGCCGGAAATCGCGGCCCTGGAACCGATAGGTCAGCTTCGTGTGATCGATCGCCCGCCGCGGCCAGCAGCGTCGGCAGCATGTCCTGGTGCGAGCAGATGCCGTTGAAAACGGTGCCTGCCTTGATCTTGCCCGGCCACCGCATGAACGACGGCACGCGCCAGGCGCCTTCCCAGTTGCTGTCCTTCTGGCCATTGAACGGCGTGTTGCCGCCGTCCGGCCAGGTGTCGTTTTCGGGGCCGTTGTCGGTGGAGTACATGACGATGGTGTTGTCGGCGATGCCCAGCGCGTCGAGCTTGTTGAGCATCTCGCCGATCTGTTCGTCGTCTCGACCACGGGCGCCCGGTTCATCTCCCCGATCGAGCGAAACTTCTGCACCGGCATATCAGCTCTCATCCTCAGGCCGATGCGCTCGCGCAGCGCGGCCGCGTCCTGCTCTACGCGAGGATCGGCTTCACTAGCTCGCGGTGCACCTCTGAGCAGAATCGAGGCGTCAGCGCGGGCGGAGTGCCGTCCGCGCTGATTGCAGGGCCTTGCGATGGACCTCGAGCGTATGCCCGGTATCCCGCGCCAGCCGCGGGCTCGCCTCGAAGAGGTGCCGGACCGCGTCGGGTGCGATGAGCACGACTTCGGTATCCTCGAGCGCGACCGCCCGCATGTCCGAGACCTGATGGCCGTGCATCCCCGCTTCTCCACAGAACTCACCTGACTCAACGGTCGCGATCTCACTCGAGTCGCCGTCCCTGACTATCTGCAGAGAGACGGCCCCCGACACGACGAAGTACACCCCATCGAGATCGTCGCCCTCGTCGAACAGCCGTTCGCCGGCGCCGAAGTACCAGCGTCCGGGTCCGTGCACGATCCTCGGCCACGACCTTTGGCAGGCGGGCGAACTGGCCCAGCAGGTCCGCGGGCTCGGGCTGCGCGGCCTTGAACGGCTGCTCCTGCTGGTGCTGCAGGGCTACGTGCACGGGGTAGGGCATGGTGAACCCCTGGCGTTTCGCCATGTACCACATCCGCGTGACCAGTTCGTTTTTGACGGGCCACCGATCCTCTTCCCTGGTGCGGTAGATCAACCGGTAGGTGATGCTGAAATCGCCGTAGCCGAGTGTCGCGGCGATTGGTGCCGGGTGCTCGAGGACGCCATCAGTCTCCCGCATGAGGTCGGTCAGGGCCTGGCGGACTTTGTAGGGCGGATCCTGGTAGCTGAACCCGACCTCAATCATTTCCATGCGGACCGGCCGCGGCCGCGAAAAGTTGACGATCGTCTCCTTGTTCAGCGTCGAGTTGGGGACGACCATGATGGCGCCGCCAATCGCCTCGATGTGCGCGGAGCGCCAGTTGACCTCCTTCACCTCGCCAGCCACGCTGCCTACCTCGATCGTCTCGCCGACCTCGAAGGGGCGCTCCATCAGCAGCATGAGTCCAGAGAACAGGTTGCCCAGGGGTTCCTGAAGCGCCAGGCCAACGACAATCGACGTGACGCCAAGCGCGGCGAGGGCGCCCTCGATTTCCCGTCCCCAGACGAAAGAGTAGACGACGGCGAGACCGATGGCGACGAGGAGGAGGCGCAGCAGGTCGCGTAACAGCTTGGGGACCTTGCGCTGCCAGCTGCCCGACTGAGCCGACTCGAAGACGACGTTGTTGACGAGGCCGATGATGGCCACCATCACGGTCGCCCAGCAGAGTGTTTCGGCGAACCGGACCGAGAGGCTCGTGCCCGGCAGCAGGACCACCCATCGGAGAAAGAGCGCGAGGGCGACGAGCGGCGCGACCCAGGTGCGCACGTATCGTACCGACGCGGCGACGGGCAGGCCCGCACGCGCCAGAGCGACCGCCAGCTCGTTGAGGACGATGAGCACCGCCGGAAAGCCGATGACGAGGGCGAGCGCGAACGGCCATTGTTCCCGGACGAGATTCAGCAGTTCGCTCATGCCGTGGCCTCATCGAGAACCGAGAACAGCTCGACCGGGCCCATGCCGCGTACCTCGGCGCTCGTCGCCGGCCCGAAGCTGACCAGGTCGCGCACGCGTTCGTAGACGGGGCGTGTCACGAGGATCGATGTCTCGCCGTCGGACTCGATGCCCCTCGCGAGCTTCACCGTGTCGCCCCACAGGTCGTAGATGAACTTGCGACGGCCCACGAGGCCGGCGACGACCGGTCCGGCGTTGATGCCGATCTCGGCGACGAGCCGCACGGCGCGCTCCGCATTGAAGCGCTTCACGATGCGGACGACCTCGCGGGCGAACTCGACCATGCGTGCGGTATGGTCGGGACGCTCCACCGACAGCCCGGAGACGGCAAGGTACGACGACCCGATCGTGCGGACTTTCTCGACGCCGTGGTGTTCGGCCGCCTCATCGCATGCGGCCACGACGTCGCTCAGCAGCGCCATCGAGTCGTCTTCGCCGAGGTCGGGTGACATCGACTCGAACCCGAGGAGGTTGACGTATGCGACCGTGACGTCGGCAAAGGACTGGCGCGCTTCGGCATTCCCTTCGCGCACTTGCGCCGCGCCGGACGCTGGCAGGAGGCTCAAGAGCAGACGCTCGTTTTCCTGTACCTGACGATCGAGCTCCTGCCGGCTCGTAAGAAGGCTCGACACCATTTCGTTGAACGCCTCGCCGAGCTCGCGGTACTCGTCGTGAGCGTCCACCTTGACCTTGACGTCGAGGATGCCCTTGGTCACCTGTCTCGCCGCCTGCACCAGTGCGGCGATCGGCCGCGTCAGTGCCTGGGCCAGCAGCAGCGCGATCAGCGTGGCCAGCAGCGAGAAGCCGACGCCCCAGCCGAGCACGCGCCTCGCGTAGGCGCCGAGCGGCGCGAGCGCCTCGGCCTCGTCGATCTTCGCGATGACACCCCAGCGCAGCGAGTCCAGGTCGACCGGTCCGTACGCCATCAACACCGGAACGCCACGGTAGTCGTTGATCGCCATCACCCCCTTCTCGCCTCGCAGCGCCGCGCCGGCGGCGTCATGCTTCACGGGAAGGGTGAGGACCGTCGTATCGAGCTTTTCGACCGTGTCGACGGTACGGCTCGTGAACGTTGAACGCCGCAGCGTCGCGACGAACGCGGCCCGATCCTCGATCAGGAATCGCGAATCGGTCCTCATCGTCTGGTCGGGGCCGACCAGATAGACTTCGCCGGTCTTCCCCAGGCCCTCTGCCTCCCATTGCCGGTTGCCCGACAGCGCATGGCTGATGCGCTCAATTGGCATGCGCAGCACCATGATTGCGCTCATGCGCGGACCGTCGAAGACGGGCGTGCCGACGAAGGCCTTGGGGCTTCCAAGTGCCGGCCGATACGCCTCGAAATCCGCCACGCGATAGTCGTCCACGTTCTGCGAAGTGCGCAGATTCTGCGCGAGGTTCGCCAGGTTGCTCGAGGCATAGGGACCGTTCGTCAGGCTGGTGCCTAGAATCGACGACTGTTCGAGACTGAAGAACACCTCGAGCGTCTCCGGGTCCACCAGGAGAATGTCTTCCCGCTCGAGCCGATCAATGTACGCCTGCAGCTGGGGCGATATGCGGGCCACGGCCTGCCCGTAGGCGCTCTTGTCGGTGGCCGAGCGAGTCACCCGTCTCTCGCCGTACGGCTTTGCTCCACTCGCTATGTAGTGGTAATGCAGGTACCAGCCCGTCGGCGTCGTCGGCAGCAGCCCGTCTTCGGGCGGCGCAATCGCCGAGCGTTTCGCCAGTGCCGGCTCGAACTCCTCGCGGTAGAAGCGCCGGACTTCCGCCTGCATCTCCGGCGTGACCGTCTCTTTGCCGAGCTGCCGGTACGCCGCCAGGAGTTGCCGGGCGGCCTCGGTTCCGGTCGGCGACGCCGACAGGCTGAGGACCTCGTTGCGGGCGGACCTGAGAATGGTTTCGACAAGCGCGGATTTCGACCGCTGCAGACCCACGAGCTCTCGCTCGGCGCTCAGTCGAAGGCTCTCGCGGGCGCTGGCATAGCCGATCCAGGAGACCACGCCGATCGACACCAGGGTGAGAAGGACGAAGGCGGCGATCAGCTTCGACTGAACACTGAGCGAGCGAGGGTGGGGCATCTGGGCGTCGGCTCCCGCGTGGCGGTTCAGGGCGTTCGGATGACGGGTAACATGGTGTCACATCGGCAGGGCCGGTCTGGCGGATTGTTTGCGCGTACGCCCGTGCCGAACCGCTGCCGCGCCTACCTCTTGACGTCGCTTTCAACTCGACGACGATCACTTCGGTAGATCGTGTGGGGAAATCTGTCACACGTGTTAGGTTCACACGGATCTTGGCCAGACGTCGGTCAGTAGGAACGTCGCGGCCTTGGCCTCGGAACGGTCCCGGGCGTGTCCACAACCTATCTCATAAACCAGACCCCAGGCTGAACGCGCCGACGGCTATGCGTCACGATGAACACGATGACACGATGAACACGAAGGAAACCCTCTAGGGATCATCGTGAACATCGTGTCATCGTGCTCATCGTGTTGTAGCGTGGTCTCGTGACAGCATTTGTGAGACGGCTCCTGGTGGACCTGGGCTGGGCCACTCGCCCGCCGATCCATGTGCATCGGACCTGACCGCGCAAGGGCCGGTGGCGCCGCGACGGTAGGATCCGTCAGACGCTGCCTGCGCTCAAAAGACGTGTCCGAGGCCGATGTAGAACCGCCACCGGCCATCGAACCCCGCGCTCGTGGCCGCGAACGCTGGCCCGAGCAAGGTGTCCGCGATGACGCCGACACTGACCTGCGAGGCCCAGTTCGCGTCGTCCCACTCGTCGAACGCCGCGCCGTTGTCGAGCCATCCGCCCAGGAAGAGGGGACCGCCTAGAAAATCCGGCAGGCGCATCACCTGCCGGAGGTAGCCGCCGGTCGCGAGCAGATAGTGGTCGCCGCGCTGCTCGCCCACGTTGTAGGCGCCGAGCCGGAACGGGCCGCCGAGTGCGAACTGCTCGGTCGCCAATGGGTGCCCGTCGAACGATGTGCCGGCGCCTCCCGACAGGAAGACTCGACCCCTGTCGCGGGTGCCAATGGACCAGACCGACGACGCGATCCACTGCGCCTGCGTGACGCCCTCAGTTGTGCGCGTGCTCGAATAACCCGGCGGCAGGTCCGGCGCACTCGCGAAGTAGTTCACGAACGTCCGTGAACGGATACCGCGAGAGGGGACGACCGGGCTGTCCTGCCCATCGTGGGTCCACCGCAGGGAGAACACCGTCTCCTTGCCGCTCACATCCGGCAGTCCGGGGTCGCCGATCCTGGACGCCCGCATCGAGCCGGCCGACGCGCGTGCGCAGCCGAACGTCGTCGAGCCGGCCGACGTTGACCCCGACATCGAAGCCGACGGCGCTGCGCGTCTGGCCGTAGGAGGCGACGATGTGGTCGTCCTGGATGTAGTTGAGCGTTCCCTTGTCGATGCCCGCGAAGGGTTCGACGAAGAACGGCGTGCTGCCGAACGGAAGGTAGAGCGCCGCCGCCACGGAGGGTTGAGAGCCGACCGCCGCGTCGAACCGGAACTCGGAGCCGGAACTCGCGACGTCGTACGCCAGGTAGCGGCTCGACAAGGTGAAGCTCACGTCGTCGGCGGTCGTGTTCTCGAGGCTCATCCCGAGGTACACGAACGGCGGCCCGTATCGCTTCGGCGTCGCCCGTACCTCGAGGCGGTCGCCGTCAGCAGCTGGCACGACGAGCCACGTCAGCGTCTGGTAGCGGTCGAGGCCGGCCAGCATGGTGAGGTCGGCGTCGAGCTTGGGCAGGTCGAGCGGGTGCCCGACGTGCGCCTCGAGCACCTGCCGCATCAATTTGGTGTCCGAGGTCCCCGCCCCTTCCACCACCAGCGCCGCGGGAGTCGGCAGCGTCGCCTTGCGCCTCGCGGCCCGTGCCGACACCCAGGCCTGCCACGCCGCGTCGTCCACCGCGAGCGGCAGGAGGCGATCGCGCATCGCCTCGGCGGCCTTGTAGCCCTCGGCGATGAGTGCCCGGTAACGCCGCCAGTCGAGCGATCCATATGCGGCAAGCGGCACGTCGATCACGACGTCGGCGCCGGTCAGGGCCTTCAGGCTGTTGGCGCGCATCATGGCGCCGAGCGTCTCGCCGGCCAGGCCCAGCATCGAGTAGTTGATCTTGTCCATGGCGAGGTCCGTCAAGTCGCCGACGTTGACGGCGATGACCCGGTCCGCTCCCATCGAGCGCGCGACGTCGGCGGGGACGTTGTTCATCGCCCCGCCGTCCACCAGCACGTGCCCTTCGAACTCGACCGGGGGGAAGATGAGCGGCAGCGACATCGTGGCCCGCATGGCCGTCGCGAGCGATCCGTGATCGAGGACGATGAACTTCGCCGTTCTCAGGTCCACGGCGACGGCGCGGAATGGCGTCGGCAGCTCGTCGAAGGTGAGCGCGTAGGAGGACGCCGTGATCCGGCTGATCAGGAGCTCCACCTGCTGGCCGCTGTTGAGCGCGGTCGGCGCCTTGATGCCGCCGCGCTTGAGCCCGAACTCGAGGTGCGACGGATAGTCGCGAGCATCCCGTTTGCGGCGCACGTTCTTGAACTCGAAGTTCGAGCTGCCGAACATGGCGTCCCAGTCGACGCCCGCGAGCATCGTCTCGATCTCGTCGGCCGACATACCGGTGGCGAACGAGCCGCCGATGAGCCCGCCCATGCTCGTGCCGGCGGCCACGTCGATGGGGATGTGGTGCTCCTCGAGCCAGCGGATGACGCCGACGTGCGCGATGCCGCGCGCGCTCCCGCCGCCGAAGGCGACGCCGACCTTCGGCCGCGGCGCGGCCGGCGTTTGCGCTTCGGCTCTGCGACCAAGCGGCGGCGCGAGCAGGAGCAGGAGTGTGGCGATGGTCACAGACGTGGTGAATTGCATGGGGATGACAGAAGCCTAGCAGATAAGGTGCGTCAACAATGGTTCGCCGCGTTCAGATGCCACGGGCGCGGTCGCTCGATCGATTCTCGTTGGTGTGCTCGTCCAGCGCGAGCACCGTCATACCCTGGGCGTTCTTCGTGGGCAGGCTCTTCAGGTAGTTGATGATGGCCTGCCATTCCTTGATCTCCAGCGATCCGGCGGCGCCGGTGTCGGGCACGGCCTCGTCCCCGTCCACCGTGCCCCTGGGGGGCAGAAAGTAAGGGCCTGACTGCTCGGCCGGCAGCGCGTCCACGCGCGAGGCGAGTGGCGTGCCGTCCTTCCTCTTCGGCGCCACCGCCAGCGCCCCGTTGGTTTTCCTGGGTATCGAGGCGAGCACGATGCCGAAGTACAGGTTGCACGCCAGGCTATAGAGCTCCTGCGACGTCCCGGAGATGTCGATGGCGCGATAGCCGCGGGCCAGATAGCCGAGCTCGATCGCGGTCACCGCGTCGTAGTGCGGTCGAGCCAGGTCGTACTCGAAACGCATGCCGGAGACGCGAGGATAGTACTGGCCGGGCAGGTTCGGATTGCCCGGGAGGAGGAATTCCAGGCAGTTCTTGATCTCGCGGCCCGTGACGTACGCTCGTACCAGCGACCCGCCCGCGCTCTGGTCTACCACGCCAATCCCGAGCGGCGCCAGCAGGAAGATGTCGTAGGCGGTCTGCACGCCGGACGTGCCCTTCGTCAAGCCGGCCCGGACCATGCCCGCGGCGTTCAACGCCACATCCGCTCCGGTGGCGTAGCGGATGGCATCGGCCGTCACGTTGCCGAGTGGTCGCGAGGCATCGAGGTCGAAGAAGGTGTTCGGCCAGTCGCGGTCGATGATGGCAATCGGCTCGTCCATCCGGAGACCGCGTGGCGCGAACACGATCCGCGACGTCTCGGCCGCGAACGCCTTCATCTCCTGCGTGAGGTCGGCATCGCCCAGGATGGTGTCGTCGACCGGATGCAGCTCGTAGGAAACGACCGCCCGGTCGCGTCCTTCCATCCGGATGACGAGCTCTCCGACCGCTTGCCCGTAGCAGCCGGCTTGGACGATCGGCGTGCCGTTCACGACAACCGGCGTTCGCATGAACGTGTGCGTGTGACCGCCGACGATGACGTCGATCTCGGGCACCGCACGCGCCAGGTTGACGTCGTCGCCTTCGGTGATCGGACCGGTCGGCGGCTCCCGCACGCCGCCGTGGCTCATGCAGATGATCACGTCCGCGCCTTCGGCGCGCAGGCGCTTCACCATCTCCCGAGCCGTGGCGATCGGATCGGGGAAGGTGAGGGCGCCAGGATTGATGGTCCACTGAATGGAGTCGGGTCCCATCATGCCGAACAGGCCGAACCGGATGCCTCCGCGCTCGAGCACCATGTGGGTGCGAATCGTTCCGGCCTGGCCGAGCGCCTTCATCCCGGCAAGGCCGGCGTCAGCCGCATCGATGTTCGTGTTGGCGGCGAGAATCGCTGGCACGCGGCCGGCGTCGCGGGCGGCGGCGATCGCGTTGGCGAGGGCGGCGGGCCCGAAATCGAAATCATGGTTCCCGAACGTGGTCGCGTCGTATCCCGCCATCGACAGACACTGCAGCTCGGTGCCAGTCTGCTGGAATGCGCCTCCGAAGGGAGTGCCAACGCTGGCGTCACCGATATCGAGCACGAGCACCGGTCCTTCGGTGTCGCGAGCCCGCCTGCGATTGGCGATGAGCGTCGCGATGCGCTCGATGCCGCCGACCGTGCGGTCGTCGTTCGTCGTCGCCGGCGTGTACTCCAGACGCCGGGCCGACGCCGATGAGATTGGAATGAATGTCGTTGGTATGCAGGATGGTAAATGTCTTCGTCATCGCTCTACTGCCGGTTTGCCCGCTTGATCGGACGCCTGACACGCTGCGGTCGGGGCGGCGCCAAGCACAACGGGGACGATGAGCTTGATGCCTTTCATCGACGATCTCCAGGAGTGCGGCCGGCAGCCCGGTTCGGCTGCCGGCCAGTCGTTTGAGAACACTAGCGCCTAGTTGGCGCCCTTGTGCGGCTGGGTCACCGCTTCCATCACGCGGTCGAGGTTGAAGCTGCCCGGCTTCTGCCGCGGGGGGAACTCGCGGAAGCTCTGCAGCCAGCGACCGACGAACGCGCCAGCGGGAGCGAACAGGAACATGTGCTCCGCGAACCAGCGGCCGTAATCCATGCCGATCTCCTGCGCGAGCTCGAACGGATCCATGCGCAGGTTGGTCAGGATCGGCGCGCGCAGTTCCTCGAACGGCATGATCCAGACGTGCAGACCGTGGGCGGGCTGCTTGAGGAACGAGATCTTCCAGTTGCCGTAGCGCAACGCGGCCACGCTGCCGTCGTCGGTCCAGTAGATGAAGTCCTTGCGCGGCCACGCGGCCTCGCCCTTGAGCGCGGGCATGAGGTTGTAGCTGTCGAGGTGCACCTTGTAGTCGCGGCCCATGGCCGTGTGCCCTTTCAGCAGCTTCTCCGCCACGTCCGGCTCGCCGGCCGCGGCGAGGAGCGTCGCGCACATGTCCTCGTGGGCCCCCATCTCGTTGATGAGCGAACCGGGCTTGATGACGCCGGGCCAACGCATCATGCAGGGCACACGGTAGCCGCCCTCCCACGGCGTATTCTTCTCGCCGCGGAACATCGTCGTGCCCCCGTCGGGCCAGGTGAATACTTCTGCGCCGTTGTCGGTCGAGTACATCACGATGGTGTTGTCCTCGAGGCCTAGTTCCTTCAGCTTGTCCAGCATCTGGCCGACCTGCCGGTCGTGCTCGACCATGCCGTCAGCGTAGATGCCCAGACCCGTCTTGCCCGCCACCCCTTCCTTCAGGTGCGTGAAGACGTGCATCTTGGTCGAGTTCCACCAGAGGAAGAACGGCTTGTCCGCCTTCTTGGCGCGCTCCATGAAGTCGATGGCCTTGGCGCTGACTTCTTCGTCGAAGGTCTCCATGCGCTTCTTCGTGAGGGGCCCGGTGTCGGTGACGCGGCCGTCGGAGAAGGCATGCATGACGCCGCGCGGGCCAAAGTTCTTCTTGAAGTTCGGGAAGTCCTTCTCCTTCGGGTAGTCGGGATGCTCGGGTTCTTCTTCGGCGTTCAGGTGATAGAAGTTGCCGTAGAACTCGTCGAAGCCGTGATTGGTCGGAAACATCTCGTCGCGATCGCCGAGGTGGTTCTTGCCGAACTGGCCGGTCATGTAGCCGTGGTTCTTGAGCAGTCCGGCGATCGTCGGATCTTCGATCTTCATGCCCTCGGGGGCGCCGGGTAGACCGACCTTGGTCAGGCCGGTACGGATCGGGGACTGCCCGGTGATGAACGCGGCACGCCCGGCCGTGCAGCTCTGTTGCCCGTACCAGTCGGTGAACAGCGCGCCGTCATTGGCGATGCGGTCGATGTTGGGGGTCTGGTAGCCCATCATGCCGCGGTTGTAGGCGCTGATATTGAACTGGCCGATGTCGTCGCCCCACAGGATGAGGATGTTCGGTTTCTTCGTCGCCATGTCTACCTTTCCATTGAGCCAGGCGCCAGGTCGCCTCGAAGAGAGCCTGGACGATCGACAGCAGCGGCTTCAACCCCGCTGAACTCCGATCGCGGTGCACGGTTGCCATGGCAGAAGCGAAACTTCAGTCCGCTCCCGCAGGGACACGGTCGATACGGTCCGCACTTCTTGTCTTCCTCAGCAACGCGCATCATCACTTCGGCCGGGTAGCGTCGCTGCTGAATCAGCTG
This sequence comes from uncultured Acidobacteriota bacterium, assembly GCA_963776315.1. Lineage (GTDB taxonomy): Bacteria > Acidobacteriota > Vicinamibacteria > Vicinamibacterales > 2-12-FULL-66-21 > DATBJJ01. The sequence goes on along the minus strand of CAVZMJ010000004.1, from coordinate 58,939 downwards.
CGCCATCGCCCGCCTCGTCGGGGCGGTGTGCGTGAAGAACAGCTCCAGACCCGCGCAGAGATAGTTCTGGCCCGGCTCGCCGTCGCGCGCCAGCTGCGAAGCGATCCTTCGGACAGCCGCCGTTGCAGAGCGGCCTCACCTCGCACTGCTGGCACTGCGCGGTCAGCGTGTCGCGCTTGTCCTCGCCGAACTTGCGCTGCTCCGGCGACGCCACCAGCGTCAGCATGTGCGTCTTGTGGATGTTGCCCAGCAGGTAACTTCGGTTCGACGAAGTGATCGCAGGAGTACAGATCGCCGTTGTGACTCGAGCGCCGGACCGTATCCGCACGTCGGCGCGTGAATGCACAGCAGGTGGCGGCCGAAATAGGCCTCGAGCGTCACGTCGAAGAGCTGCACGTAGACCTGCCCGACGTCGTGGCGCACCCATTCCTCGAAGACGTCCACGAGAAAGCGCCCGTACTGCTCGCCCCCGACCGATCGCTCCGTCACCAGGTTCGCCGGTCTGCGTGTAGAGCAGGCGTTTGCTGCCCGGTCGATCGCCCCAGCCGAGGTTGGCGATCTGGAGCGTCTCCGCAGTGGCGCGCTCGACGATCGGGATGAACTGCACCCACGTGGCGCGCCAGTTCGTCGCGGAAGAAGCGATAGACCGCGCGGCCGTGCGTCTGGTTGGCGGCGTTGACGGTGCACAGGATGTTGAAGTCGACGCCGTGCTGCCGCAGCTGCCGCCAGCCCTGCATCACCCGGTCGAAGGTGCCGCGTCCGCCGCGATCGAGGCGATAGGCGTCGTGGAGCTCGCGCGGGCCGTCGACGCTCAGGCCGACCAGGAAATCGTTGTTCGCCTTGAAGAACGCGCACCACTCGTCGTCGAGCAGGATGCCGTTGGTCTGAAAGGTGTGCTGCACGGCCTGGCCCGGGCCGGCGGTACTGCTCGACGAGCTCGACCGAGCGTTTGAAGAAGTCGAGCTCCATCAGCGTCGGCTCGCCGCCCTGCCACGCCACGGTGACCTGCGGCGTGCGGTGCGACTCCAGCAACTGGCGGATGTACGTCTCGAGCGTCGCCTCGGACATCCGCTGCTTGTCGTTCGGGTACAGCGCTTCCTTCGACAGGAAGAAGCAGTAGGTGCAATCGATGTTGCACGTAGACCCGCTCGGTTTCGCCAAGAGGTGAAACCCAGGCGGGGCGCCCGGTGGGAGTGGGAGGGTCGGTGTAGTCTCCGTCAGGTTCTCTCTCTCTGGCTGGGCATGGCGACGCGCCGTTGACATCGTCAGCCGGTGCCAGAGCAAGCCCAGGGCCAACGCTGCACTTCGTGAGAGCGCCGAACAACGCGATGGAAACCAAGGAACAGCCGGCCGTCGCTGATTCCGGCGGACTAAAGCTCACGACATACCGTGAGCCGAGTCCGTGGCTGGTGCGGATTATTTCATGGCCGTGCAGAAAAAGGCGCGGCGTGGCCGAGCCGCGCGTTGAATTACGCGAGGATCGGCTTCACCACCTCGCCGTGCACGTCGGTCAGGCGGAAATCGCGGCCCTGGAAACGGTAGGTCAGCTTCGTGTGATCGATCCCCATCAAGTGCAGGATCGTCGCCTGGAGGTCGTAGACGGAGACGGGATCCGATGCGACGTTGTAGCTGAAGTCGTCGGTCTCGCCGATGACGGCTCCGCGCTTGGTGCCGCCGCCGGCGACCCACATGCAGAAGTTGCGCGGGTGGTGGTCGCGCCCGTAGTTCACGTCGGTCAGCTTGCCCTGGCTGAACACCGTGCGCCCGAACTCGCCGCCCCAGATGACGAGCGTGTCGTCGAGCAGGCCGCGCTGCTTGAGGTCGGTGATGAGCGCCGCGGTCGGCTGGTCGGTGCCCTTGCACTGAAGAGCGATGTCGCGCGGCAGATTGCCGTGCTGATCCCAGCCGCGGTGGTAGAGCTGGATGAACCGGACATTGCGCTCCGCCAGGCGCCGCGCCAGCAGACAGTTCGCCGCGTAGGTGCCGGGCTTGCGGGACTCCGGGCCGTACATCTCGAAGACCGAATCGGGCTCCTTCGAGAGGTCCGTCAGATCCGGGACCGATGACTGCATCCGGTAGGCCATCTCGTACTGCGCGATGCGCGTCTCGATCTCGGGATCGCCGTACGCGTCATGCTGCATCGTGTTGAGCCTGGCCGCGGCATCGAGCATCTGCCGCCGCGTCGTGCGGGTGATGCCCGGCGGGTCCTCGAGAAAAAGGACCGGCGCGCCGCCGGCGCGAAACCTCACGCCCTGGTAGCTCGACGGCAGAAAGCCGCTCGCCCACAGGCGCGAGAAGAGCGGCTGATCGGTCGTGATCGCGTGCGCCTGCGACAAGCAGCACCACGAACGCCGGCAGATTCTGATTCTCGCTGCCCAGCCCGTAGCTGAGCCACGCGCCCATGCTCGGGCGGCCCGGCTGCTGGAAGCCGGTCTGGATGAACGTGATCGCCGGGTCGTGATTGATCGCGTCGGTGTACATCGTCTTGATGACGGTGATGTCGTCGACGATCTTCGCGGTGTGCGGCAGGAGCTCGCTCACCCACGTCCCCGCCTGCCCGTAGCGCGCAAACGTAAATGCCGACTTCGCCACCGGCAACAGAGACTGCCCCATGGTCTGGGCGACGCGCTGGCCCTGGCGGACGGAATCGGGGATCTGCGTGCCCTGGAACTTGGCGAGGCTCGGCTTGTAGTCGAACGTCTCGAGCTGCGACGGCCCGCCGGACTGGTGCAGGAAGATGACGCGCTTGGCCTTCGGCGCAAAGTGCGGGAGCGTGGTGAGGCCGCCGGTCTTCGGATCGCGCGCGTCCTGGAGGGCACTGGCCGCGAGCAGTTCAGGAGACAGCAACGATCCGAGCGCCGCCGCTCCGATGCCACGCGCGGTCAGGCCGAACAGCTGCCGGCGCGTGAGGTGAAGGTCGATGTCGCGCTGGATGGTCATGACGGGACCTTGTTGAGCCGAGTCTTAAGTTCAGGGGCTGGGTCTGCATTTATCAGTTTGTCGTGGGGCCCCACCCCCACGACGCTGCCAGCGCTCGCTTCGCTCGCGCCGGTGTCTACACGCTACAGCCTGCTTGGGGCACGACTGTGTCTGCATTTCTCAATGCTCGCGGGGCCCCACCCCCGCTCGCTCTCGCGCGGCGACTTCCGCCTTCGCTGAAGCTTCGGCGGACTGCCGTAGCCTTGGCGGAGGCTGGTCGCGCCGCGCTCGGGCCGCAGGCGCTGCTGTCTGTGTTCTGACTCCTACTGCCTCGTCACCGTCTCATCAAGATTCAGAATCACACTCGCAACGGTCGTCCACGCGGCGAGCTCGACGGGGTTCAGTCGCTTGGCGCGAGCTGACTCCCCCACCTCCAGCAGCTTCGTCGCCGCCTGCGGGTTCAGCGCGAAGGACTTCAGTTCCGTCTCGAGCAGCTTGCGCAGCACGCCGGTCTCCTTGCCCGTTGGCTTGCGCGCCGTGGCCAGGCGGAAAGCAAACGTGACGCGGTCCTTTTCGTCCGTACCGCCTTCGAGGAGCGTGCGCTGTGCGAGCGCGCGCGCGGCTTCGACGTAGGTCGGATCGTTGAGGAGCACGAGCGCCTGGAGCGGCGTGTTGGTGAGCGCGCGGCGTCCGGTGCACTTCTCGCGATCGGGCGCGTCGAAGGTCGAGAGCGACGCCGGCGGCGCGGTGCGCTTCCAGAACGTGTACATGCCACGGCGATACAGGTCCTTGCCGTGACTCTGCTCGTAGGTCTGCGCCGAGAAGCCGTCGCCGAACGCCAGTTCTTCCCAGAGTCCCTTCGGCTGATAGGGCAGCACGCTCGGACCGCCGATCTCGTCGTTGAGGAGGCCGCTGACGGCGAGCGCGGTATCGCGAATCATCTCGGCCGGCAGCCGGAACCGGGGCCCGCGCGCGAGCAGGCGATTCTCCGGGTCCTTCTCGAGCAGCGCCGGCGTCACCTTCGACGACTGACGATACGTGGCCGACGTCACCATCAGGCGCTGCATGGCCTTCACGTCCCAGCCCGTGCGCACGAACTCCGTCGCCAGCCAGTCGAGCAACTCGGGATGCACCGGCGGCTCGCCCTGGACGCCGAAGTCTTCCTGCGTCTTGACGATGCCCTGGCCGAAGTACATCAGCCAGAAACGATTCACCGCCACGCGCGAGGTGAGCGGGTGCCCGGGTTGCACGAGCCATTTCGCCAGCGTGAGCCGGTTGAGCGGCGCACCGGCCTCGACGCGGAGGCAGCATCGCCGGTACGCCGGGCTGCACCTTCTCGGTGTGGTTCCGATAGTCGCCGCGCGCGAGCACGAACGTCTCGCGGGGCTTCTTCAGTTCCGACATCACCATCGCAGTCGGAATCGGCTTCTCCGCGGCCTCCTTCTGCTTCTTGCAGCGCCTCGAGCTCGCCGTACAGCGCGCGCAGCGGCTCCGGCGCGGCGTAGGTCAGGAAGTACTCGCGCAGGTATTCGCCCTGCTCCTTCGAACGCTTGCCGTTGACACCCGACAGAATGGCGCGCGACCGGTAGTTGATCGCCAGATCCTCGACTTCGCCGGCGGTCAACGCGCGATTGTAGAGACGCAGGTCGTCGACTTGACCCAGGAATGCCGGCCCGAGCACCGCCGCGTCCCAGCGTCAGCGGGGCACCAGTCGCGATCGGCCCGGTCAGCGCGTTGCGGACGACGTCAACGTCCATCCGCTTGCCGCTGGCAAACACGGCCAGGCCGGCAGCCTTGCCCGAGCCGTCGTAGGTCATCACGACGTGAGTCCACTCTCCGAGCTTGAGGCGCTCGCGACTCCGAACCTGAATGGCGTTGGCAGGCGAGTCGGAGGTGAGCGTAATGGTGAGGCGCGCGGCCCACCGCTGGATGTCGTAGAGCTGCAGATCGTCGAGACGCCACTCGTATCCGCGACGATGCTGCCCGTCGTCGAGCTTCTGGAAGACCGACATCGGCAGGTTTCCCCGCGGCCGCATCCACACCGCGAGGCTGAACGCGTCCGTGCGGTCGAACGCTGCCGACATTGCCGAAGCTGACCTCCGTGTCGCCGTCGAACGTCGCCGCCCGGCCGATCTGGCCGGCGTCGAACGTCGGATCGCCGGTCACGGTGCGGCCGTGCTGAAAGCGACCCGAGATGTCCGAAAAGCTGCCGTCCAGCTCGTAGTGCGCCGCGAGGCCCGTTGCGGTCGATGTCCTGAAGATCGGGAGCCGCCTGTGCGAGCTTCCCGGCCACGGATGCCTCCCACTCGCGCTGAAGCGGCGCCACGATGTCATCGTCGAGCGCCGACTCGTGGGCCTCGATCGCGGCGTCGAGCTCGTCGAGCATCTTCTGCTGCGCGGGCGACGTCAGCAGGATCATCGGCACGGCGTTCCCGCGCCGGCCGTCGAGTCCGAGCTCGGGGACATTATTGAAGAACGCGAAGAACTGGTAGAACTCCTTGTGGCTGATCGGGTCGAACTTGTGCGAGTGGCAGCGCGCACACCCCATCGTCAGGCCCATGAACGCCGTCGACGTGGCCTCGACGCGATCGATGACGTACTCCACCTGATATTCGTCGGCGATGGCGCCGCCCTCGAAGTTGATCATGTGGTTGCGGTTGAAGCCCGACGCGACTTTCTGGTCGCGCGTCGCGTCCGGGATCAGGTCCCCCGCGAGCTGCTCGACCGTGAACTGGTCGTACGGGAGATTGCGGTTGAACGCCGCGATGACCCAGTCGCGCCACGGCCACATCCCGCGCTGGCTGTCGATGTGGTAGCCGTGCGTGTCGGCGTAGCGTGACGCGTCGAGCCACGGCAGGGCCATGCGCTCGCCGAAGTGCGGCGACTGCAGGAGCGCGTCGACGCGTCGTTCGTACGCGTCGGGCGCGCGGTCGGCGAGAAAGGCGTCGAGCTCGACCGGCGTCGGCGGCAGGCCCGTGAGGTCGTAGGTGACCCGTCGCAGCAGCGTCGCCTTGTCTGCCTCGGGCGACGGCCTCAACCCCTCGCGTTCCAGCCGCGCGAGGATGAACCGATCGATCGGGTTGCGGACCCATTCCGCCTTCCCGACCGCCGGTAGATCGGGTCGGACCGGCGCCGTGTAGGCCCAGTGCGTGTCCCACTTCGCGCCTTCGTCGATCCACCGGCGCAGCAACTCGATCTGCCGCGCGGTCAGCGCGTGCCCGGAGTCGGGCGGCGGCATGTGCTTCTTCGGATCGGGATTGGTGATGCGCTTGACCAGCATGCTGCCGGCGGCGCTCCCGGGCACGATGATGCCGTCCTCCGCGAACGCACCGTCCTTCGTGTCGAAGTGGAACTCCGTCTCGCGCTTGGTTGCGTCGGGACCGTGGCACGCGAAGCAGTTGTTGGAGAGGATGGGCCGGATGTCGCGGTTGAAGCTGATGGGCGGCACAGCCGCCTGCCCCGCCGCACGCGCCGTCGTGCTCGTGGCCGCGGCCAGAGCCAGGCCGAGCGAACAGGCCGCCAGGGCGCACGCATGGATCCCGTGGTACCGCATCCGCTGTCAGTCTACTGCACCTGACAAGGCCACGGCATCCGCCTATCCGGTCGGCCGGGCGTAGTAGTAGCCCCCTGCCTGCTCGACGGTAATCGGCAGGCCGAAGAGCGCCGTCAAACGCTCGCCGGTCAGGACCGACGCCTTCGCGCCATCCGCCACGATGCGGCCGTCCTGCAGCAGGATCACGCGCTCGATCTCGGGGACGATCTCCTCACTATGATGCGTGATGAGCACAAGGGTCGTCCCGTTCCGGACGATGCCGCGGACCTGTTCCATGAACGCGTGCCGGGTCCCAAGGTCCAGCCCCGTGGTCGGCTCGTCGAGCACCAGGGCACGGGGCGAGGTCGCCAGCACGCGGGCGAGCATGACGCGGCGCGCTTCCCCACTCGACATCTGATCCAGCGTGCGCCGCGCGAGGTGGGTCGCGCCGACGGAGTCGAGCGCCTCGGCGGCGCGGCTGTGCATGTCGTCGGTCACGACGCCGTAGCGGAGGATGCCGTGAGACACGAGGAAGGCGGACAAGACTGCCGCCTCACCTGTGATGCTGCCCTCGCTGTTGCCCGACACGAAGCGCTGATGGAGGTCTGCCGACACGATCCCGAGTTGCGCGCGCAGTTCCGAGACGTTCCAGCGGCCCTCGCCGAAGACGCGCACGGCCGGACGTCCCGTCGGCGGACACGAGCGCCCGTTCGTGATGCGTCAGCAGGCTGACGAGCACGGACTTCCCGGCGCCATTCGGACCGAGAATGGCCGTGTGCTCGCCTTCGCGGATCGTCAGCCGAAGTCCGTTCAGAACACGGCGATCGCCTTTGACGACCGACGCGTCGAGAAGCTCGAGAATGGGTTGGGGGGCACGATCTCCCTCAGCTCACAGCCATCAGCTGTCAGCTTAACAAACCCCCCGTGTAACCGTTTGCGCGGGGAAACGCGTATCATTGGAGACCATTTTCGTTTTGCCCTATCGTCGAGGTGAGTCGATGCGACTGAAGACACTGCTGGCGCCAGCCGCCTTCCTCCTGCTGGCGTCTCTCGCCGTCCGGCTTGGCGCGCAAGCCGCGCCGCCGCAGGCGCCGCCGGCCGCGCCCCCGGGCGCCGCTGGGCGCGGGGGCCCGCAAGGCGCCGGCGGCCCACCGCAAGGCCGAGGGCGTGGGCCGGCGACGTTCCCGGCCCAGCAGAGGCCGCCCGGTGATCCCGAGGCAATCAAGCGCGGCAACGGGCTGTACGGGGTCTACTGCAGAGCCTGCCACGGTACTGACCTGCGCGGGGGCGATCAGGGCGGCCCTAATCTCCTGCGATCGCAGCTCGTGCTGAACGACCAGGAGGGCGAACTGATCCTGCCGGTCGTCCAGCAGGGACGGCAGAACCCCGGCATGCCCGTCATGCCGCCCCTGCCCATCCCGCCCGAGGACGTCAAGGCCATCGCGACCTATATTCATAGCGTCACGGCGAGCGCCCGTGGTCAGGGCGCACCGCCCGAAGGTCCGCCGATCGCGCTCAATATCGTCGTCGGCGACGCCAAGGCAGGTCAGGCCTACTTCACGACGACCTGCGCGTCGTGCCACTCGGCGGCCGACATGCAGGGCATCGCGACGCGCGTCTCGGATCCGATGGCGCTCCAGAACTACTGGGTGGGCGGCGGCGGCGGCCGGGGCCGCGGTGGCGCCCCGCCCTCGCAAGTGACGGCAATCGTGACCGACGCCTCGGGTCAGAAGACTGAGGGCCGGCTGGTCCGGCTCGACGACTTCAGCGTGGTCGTGGCGCTGGCTGATGGCACGTCGCGATCGTTTCGACGCGACGGCGATGTCCCCAAGGTCGATGTGCGCGACCCGCGGGAAGCGCACCGCAAGCTGCTGCCGCTCTATGCAGACAAGGATATTCACGACGTGACTGCTTACCTGGTGACACTGAAATGACGATCAAGAGAGTGATCTGGACGACGTCGGTTGCCGCCGCCGCAGCCGTGATGCTGACGCCCGTGTTTCTCGCGGGTCAGGCGCAAGGCGGCCTGGACCCCGCGTCGATCCGCAAGCCGCTCGCCGACACGTGGCCGACCTACTCGGGCGACTACACCGGCAGGCGGTACAGCGCTCTCAAACAGGTCAACCAGACCACCGTCAAGAACCTCACGCTGGCATGGACGTCCCGGCTGACGGCGGGTGATCCCGCGGCGGCCGCCGCCGGCGGACGCGGCGGGTTCGGCGGACGCGGCGGGTTCGGCGGAGGCGTCGCGGCGCCGGTCATCGTCGGCGGCGAAGGCACGGGAGAGTTCGCGGCCGGCGGCGCCGCACAGGTCAAGGGCGCCATCCTGCAAGTGGACGGCATCCTCTACGTGACCGCGCCCGACAACGTCTGGGCGATCGACGCGCGCGACGGCCGCGAGCTGTGGCGCTACTACTGGAAGACGAAGGGCGGCACCCACATCGGCAACCGCGGCGCCGCCATGTGGCGGAACTACCTGTTCTTCGAAACGCCCGACAACTACCTCGTCTCGCTCGACGCGCGCACGGGCAAGGAGCGCTGGCACGTCGAGATCGCCGACTTCGATCAGCAGTACTTCTCGACGATGGCGCCGGTCGTCATCGACAATCACGTGCTGGTCGGAACCGGCAACGACCTCGATTCGCCAGGATTCCTCCAGTCGTACGACCCCGAGACCGGCAAGCGCAACTGGATCTTCTACACCGTGCCGATGAAGCCCGGCGATCCCGGCCTCGACACGTGGCCGAACCTCGATACCGCACGGCACGGCGGAGGGCAGGTCTGGATCCCCGGCTCGTACGATCCCGAAACGAAGTTCTACATTTTCGGCACCGGCAATCCGACGCCAGGCTACACCGGCGCCGGGCGAAAGGGTGACAACCTCTTCACGTGCACGCTGATGGCGGTGCACGTCGACACCGGCAAGATGGCCTGGTACTTCCAGACGTCCGTGCACGACACGCACGACTGGGATTCCGCGCAGACGCCCGTCCTCATCGACACGACGATCGACGGGAAGCCGCGGAAGCTCGTGTCGACGGCGGCTCGAAATGGCTACTTCTACACGCTCGACCGCGTCACCGGAAAACATCTCGTCACGAGCAAGTACGGAACGACCACGAACTGGGCGCTCAGCCAGCGGCCGACGGGAGAAATCGATCCCAACCCGGCCAAGGAAGCCACGATCCCCGGCTCGCTCGTGTCGCCGGTCGAAGGCGGCGTGACCAACTGGCCCCCGCCGGCATACTCCGAGGACACGGGCCTCTTCTACGTCCAGGAGCACAACGGCTTCAACCTCCTCTACCTGACCGATCCGGATCCTCGCGGGTCGATGGGACTCGGCGGCAAGACCGTCGCCCAGCTCGGATCGCTTGGCGACTTCCTGACCGCGATCGACCCCAAGACTGGAAAGGTTGCGTGGCGCCACCCGTTCCCCGGTGGCGGCGGTGGCGGCTTGTTGACCTCGGCTGGAAGAGTCGTCTTCTCGGGCGACGGCGCCGGCAACTTCGCGGCGTTCGATGCGACCAACGGCAAGCCGCTGTGGCACACCCGGATCGGCAACATCTCGAACGCGCCGCAGACCTACAGCATCGATGGCCGCCAGCACGTGCTCGTGGCGGTCGGCGACACGTTGTACGCGTTCGCGATGTACTGAGCCCGTCATACGGAGATCCGGGATGGACCACCCGCGTCGGCTGGAGCATGACGACGAAGACACTCTGGATCTGTCGTCTGCCAAGACGTCTTCGCTCGGAAGCTACAAGCCGTTCCGCCCGCTGTCATCGCTGGTTGACGTGGAGTTCGGGTCGGTCACCCATCCCGGTCTCCGGCGGACGACGAGCGACGACCACTTCCTGATCGTTCAGCTCGGGCGCAGTCAGGAGATCATCGCGACGAGCCTTCCCGACGGCGCCGTGCCCGACAGGTTCGACGAGCGGGCGTACGCCATGGTCGTCGCCGATGGCATGGGCCCTGACGGACCGGAGATCGCGAGCCGGCTCGCCCTCGCGACCCTCATGCAGCTCGTGCTCCATTTCGCCAAATGGAACGTTCGAGTCAACGAACGGACGGCTTGGGAAATCGTCCAGCGAGCGGAGCGGTTCTACCAGAAGGTCGACGAAACGGTGACCGAGGCGTCGCAACAGCACCCAGCGCTCGCGGGCATGAGCACAACCCTCACGGCGGCCTGCAGCGCGGGCGACGAGCTGTTTGTCGTCCACGTCGGGCACTCGCGTGCGTACCTGTATCGGGCAGGGCTGCTGACGCGCCTGACGCGGGATCAGACGCTCGCGCAGCGCCGGGCGGAGACGGGACGGATGGCACCAATCGAGCTCGCTGCGAAGGACCTGCGACACATGCTGACCGACGCCATCGGCGGCTACGCCGGCGAGCCCGACATCGAGATCCAGAACTACCTGCTGATGAACGGCGACGTGGTGCTCCTCTGCACCAACGGCCTCACCGATCTCGTGGAGGACGACACGATTGCCGGCGTGCTCCGCGCCGGCGCCGATCAGCCACTCGTGGAGCAGTGCCAGGCGCTCGTCGATCTGGCACTCGAGCGCGGGGGACCGGACAACATCACGGTGCTCGTGGCCCGCTATCGGATTCCGTAGATGCCCTGCAAGGCGCCGAGCGTCACGACGCCGAGCATGGCCGCGACCGAAACCAGGAGCTTCGACGCGAACTCGAAGAGTCGTGGGAGAATCCGGCCCGACTCGATTGAAAAACCAAACACCTTGCCGATCTGTCCGAGGACGTGCTGATGGCGATGCCGTTCATGAAGCCGGAGAGCACGGGCTTACCGAGGAAGTCGGCCGGGAATCCCAGCGGAAGATGCCGGCGATGATGCACCCCGCGCCGGACAGGACCGCCAGCGTGACTGCCTGCTCCGTATAAAGCGCTTCTGATCATCGCGAGCCCTGGCGCGATCCGCGCCAGACCCGTCCGAGGAGCGTCGCTGTCGGTTGGGCCGAGCCCGTCCGAATGCACGTTACGGGATACTATCCGCGATCACGATGGGAACACTGATCCTGGTGCTTGCGGCGTGCCTGGCCGGACCACCGCTCGTCGTCGGCCTCGCCGCAGTCGGAGTGCCGTGGCAGATCACGACCGCGCTCGTCGCAAGCAGTGGCGTGGTCGTCTTGTTGCGGACCGCGCGTCAGGCGCGCACGATCGGATATCAACGACTGCGGTGGCCCGCCGTCGTGACCGTGCTCACCGTGCTTGGCGCGGCGACGATCTATACCGCCCGTCTCAGCACTTTCATGCTCGACGAGACCCGCGTCGACTTGTCGGTTCTGCCCAACCGGGCGTTCTTTCGCGCGCACAGCTGTCTGAGCGCATACACCGAAGCGGCGCGCCTCGCGCCAACCGGCGCCAACATCTTCGACGTCGCGCAGTACTCGGACCCGGCGCGTCCCGGCCAGAACATGGCGCGCTTCATCGGGACCTTCGAAGTCGATCTCTACCAGTACCCGCCGGCGTTTCTGGTCCTGCCGCGGGCGGCGGTCGCCGCGGGCCTCGAGTTCCTCACCATCCGCCGGGTGTGGTTCGCGATTCAGAGCGTCGTGCTCTTCGCGGCGATGGTGCAGCTGGCGAGGTGGATCGGGGGATCGAGCGGCCTGCTCGTGCTGCTGCTCGTGCCGATCGTCTGGCTCTCGCCGACGACGAGGCTCGGTCTGCAACTCGGCAACTTTCAACTCACCGCGTTTCCGCTGGCAGTGCTCGCGATGATCGCCTTCGAGCGCGGGCGCGCCGGACGGGGCGGCGTGGCACTGGGGTTCCCCGTCGTGAGCAAAATCTTTCCAGGCGTGCTCGGCGTGCTGCTGCTCGTCGAGCGCCGGTGGCGCGCGATCGCCTGGACGGTGGTCTGGAGCGCCGCCTTCACGGCCGCGGCATGGCTCATGGTCGGCAGCGTACCGTTCGTAGACTTCTTCCGGTATCAGCTGCCGCGCATCGAATCGGGCCAGGCGTTTCCATGGATGGAAGCCGCCGATGCGGCCGCCATCAACTACGGCGTGCACGGCCTCGTCATCAAGCTTCGGTTTCTTGGTCTGCCGTGGACAGGACCCGTGGCAGCGAGCCGCATAGCGAGTCTCTACGCGGTCGTGCTCGTGCCCCTGGCGTTCGTTGCCGCGTGGCGACTGCACGCGCTCGCGTCCGGGCCCGTGGATCCCGAGCGCCTGCGCCTCCGCAAGGCGCAGGTGTGGCTCGGCCTCCTCAGCCTGGCATCGTTCAGGAGTCCGTTCGTCCCGGATGCCTACGCCCTCGTCGGCACGCTCTGGCTCCTGACGCTCGTCGCGGCCGAAGGCCACTGGCAGGCGCGCGGACGGATCTTCCTCGTCTTCGCGGGCGCAGCGGCCATGGTGGTCCTCGACGGCGGTCCGATACCGCTGGCAGTTCCGGCCTGGATCATGGCCGCCACGTTTGCGGGCCAGCTCGCCGCAATCGCGCTCAACGCGGCAATTGTGATCTCGCCAGGCCGCGCGCCGGTTGCGGGGTGGGTGTCTCGAATTCCAGCAACGTCAGGGTTGACGACGTCATCACGATGCCCACGATGACACGATGAATCGCCTGGATTCGGAGACCGTCGACGTTCTGGCCTCGTGACCTGCTCTCGCTATCGGGTGACGAGCGCTCACGCGACGTTCGGCACGCCGAAGTGCTGCTGGACGACGAGCGTCACCGCGCCGCGCAGTCGTGGCTGCGTCGTATGGTCGGTGGGGATGATGCGGGTCGGCGTCTCGCGCAGCGCCCGGCGCTCGAGCACATCGGCGACAATCGGGCCCACGCGATCCCAGGCGCTCGTCACCTCGCCGATGACGACGATGACCTGCGGCGCAAGACCGGTCACGATCGTCGCGAGTCCGGCGCCGAGGAACTGCGCCATGCGATCGAGCGTCTCGATGGCGCGCGGTCGCCGCCGTCGGCAAGTCGCAGGAGCTCCTCGAATCGTAGGCCCGGCTGCGATGGACCGCGCTTCGGCCTGGCCCCCGCTCGTGTAGTACTCGACGGCCGCCGAGTTCGAGGCGTAGCGTTCCCAGCATCCGCGCTTGCCGCAGCAGCACAGCGGGCCGCGCTTCGTCGAGCGTCATGTGCCCGAACTCCCCGGCCATCGCGTTGGCACCGTGCACCAGCTGCCCGTTCAGGATCACGCCGACGCCGATGCCCTCTGACACGGTCACCGCCACGAGATGCCGCAGGTGCTCGTCGTGACGGCCGAACCACACCTCGCCGAGCGCGCACGCATTGGCGGCATTCTCGACGTTGACAGGCAGCCCGGTCGCCGATTCGAGCATCTGCCGCAGGTCCACGTCGCGCCATCCGAGATTCGGCGCGAAGACGAGTCGTCCGGCCGCATCGACTCGTCCGGGCAGACTCACACCCATGCCTTCGCACACCATGCGCGGATGCGCGGCCCGCAGGCTGGCAATCGTCCGCGCCACCGAGCGGACGAACACCGCCGGATCGCCCGGTGTCGGAAACGACCGCTGCGCCTCGAACCGCGCGTCCACGTTCGCCAGCCCCACGGTCGTCGTCTCGGGCCGGAGGTTCACGCCGACGATGCCGGTGCGCTCGACGTTGAGGTGCAGAAATCGAGGCCGCCGTCCGCGCGGCAGCCGGCCGATGGCTCCCTCGGTGACCCACCCCTCATCGATCAGCTGGTCGACGATGGCCGAAACCGTGCTGCGCTGGAGCCCCGAGCGGCGCGACAGGTCCGCCCGCGACATCGGCTGGTGATGCCGGAGAAAATTCAGCGTGATCCGCCGGTTGATCTGCCGCGCGGTCTCGCTGGTGGCGACCTGGAAGTTCGTCAGATCGATCTTGCGCATGGGGTGGGGAGAACTGTATCAGAGTCGCCCTTCGACAAGCTCAGGGCGACCCTGAGCACGTCGAAGGGTCGGCAGTCGGCGGTCGGCAGTCGCAGTCGGCAGTTCACAGTCGTTCTGAGCCGGTCGACTGGCTGGCATTCGCGTGACTGCCCTGAGGTGGGGACCACACGGTCTGTCGATTGAGGACGCCGCCTGTCGACTGGGACTGTCGACTGACGACTCTGACTGACGACTGAGACTGACGACTGAGACTGACGACTCGACGACTGCCGACTGACGACTGACGACTGATAACATCTCTCCCGATGTTCGGATGGTTGAGAAAGCGCCACGCCAATGGCGGCAGCGACAAGCTCGACGAGTGGCGGCGACGATGGCATGAGGCGGCGGCCGCGCCGGAGGCGGCGGCGGTCGCGTCGCTCTCGGCGGATCTCGACGATCTCGCCCTCCCTGAAGAAGACATCGAGATCGAGCGCGAGATGCTCGACGGGCTCGACCAGGCCTGGCAGTCTAACCGCGGCGCTCGCGGCCGATGGGCTGCCGATCGTCGAAACGGGCCACCGGGTCGTCGGCACCGAGACCTGCCACTTCAGCGCGCCCTCGTCCATGCCGGACGACCCGGCACAGCCGAGCGGACGGCTCATCTTCACGGGCGCGCGCGCGATCTTTGCCGGTGGTGCACGGGCGCTCACGCTCCCCTGGCACACGGTCGCCGATGTCATCCAGCAGCAACGTGACGTCATCCTCGTCCGGCACGACCGTGAGACGTTCCATCGATTCCGCTGCAACGTCTTCGCCGACGCCCTGTGCGCCGGGCTCCTGGCCCGGACGCTGGCGCGCCGCGCACGCGGCGGACGCGTCGGCAGCTAGCCGCCGGCCCGCTGGCGGGCGCTACAATCTCCTATGCCTGCCTCCTCGATTGTCGGCCGCCGGGTCGTCACACCCGGTATCGATCGACTGCTCACCATCGATCGCCGCCTGATTGCCGGCCGCCGCGTCGGACTCGTCTGCAACCCGGCCTCGGTCGACGCCAGCTTCGCGCACACCGCCGACCGGCTGCACGAAGACCCGGACGTCACGCTCGCCGCGCTCTTCGGACCGCAGCATGGTTTCCGGTCGGACCTGCAGGACAACATGATCGAGACGCCGCACGCCGACGACTGCCGCCGGCGCGTGCCCGTGTTCTCGCTCTACAGCGACACGCGCGAGCCGACCGCCGACATGCTCGCGGGCCTCGACGTGCTCGTCATCGATCTGCAGGACGTCGGCACCCGCGTCTACACCTACATCTACACGATGGCCAACTGCATGCGCGCCGCCGCGCGCCACGGCCTGCCGGTCGTGGTCTGCGATCGGCCGAACCCGATTGGCGGCGACGAGGTCGAAGGCGCGTGCCTCGAGGAGACGTGCAGCTCGTTTGTCGGGCAATTCCCGATCCCGATGCGACACGGCATGACGATCGGCGAGCTCGCGCGGCTCTTCAACGACGCCTTCGGTATCGGGGCCAGAGTCGAGGTCGTCCCCCTCGACGGCTGGCGGCGATCCATGTACTTCGACGACACGGGTCTTCCCTGGGTCATCCCGTCGCCGAACCTTCCGACGCTCGACAGCGCCATCGTCTATCCCGGAGCCGTCCTCATCGAGGGCACGAAACTATCCGAGGGCCGCGGGACGACGCGGCCGTTCGAGCTCATCGGCGCGCCATGGATCGACGGCGAACGGCTGGCCGCGGCGATGAACGCGAGAGGACTGCCCGGCGTCCACTTCCGGCCCGTGTTTTTCGAGCCGACGTTCCAGAAGCACGCCCGCCAGACCTGCGGCGGCTGCCAGATCCACGTCGTCGATCGCCGCACGTTTGAGCCTCTACGCGCGGCCGTGGAGCTCATCGAGGAGTTCCGCCGCGAAGATCCGGCGCGGTTTGCGTGGCGGGAGCCGCCGTACGAGTACGAGCACGACAAGCAGCCGATCGACATCCTGTACGGATCGGATCGCCTGCGCCGCACTCTGGACGGCGGGGGAAGCGTGGCCGCCCTCATCGAATCGTGGAGCGCGGACGAAGAGCGGTTCCGCCGCCAGCGCGAGCCATTCCTGCTGTATTAGGGGAAGGCTGAAGTCGGACTTCACGCTTCAGCCGCGCGTCTTCGCAATGCCCGGCGCGCGGTTCTCCTGCCTCGTCGCGGGAACCATGTGGTGCTTGATGAGGTGCGTCTTCAGCGCCTCGAAGGCGGCGTCGGGCGTGTCGACACGGCACAGCAACCCTAAATCGCGCTCGTCGATGGCCCCCCATTCCACGAGCGGCTTGACGTCGAGCACGGCGTCCCAGTACTCGCTTCCGTAGAGGATGACGAGCAGCTTCTTCGAGAGCTTTCTCGTCTGCGCCAGCGTGAGCAGCTCGAACATCTCGTCGAGCGTCCCGAATCCGCCTGGGAAGATCACGAGAGCCTTCGCGAGGTAGGCAAACCAGAACTTGCGCATGAAGAAGTAGTGGAACTCGAAGTGCAGGCCCTTGGTGATGTAACGATTGGGCCCTTGCTCGAAGGGCAGCCGGATGTTCAGCCCGATCGTCTTGCCGCCGGCCTCGTACGCGCCCCGGTTGGCGGCTTCCATGATGCCGGGGCCGCCTCCCGAGCACACGACGAAGCGACGCCGCGCCTCGTCGAGAGACAGGCTCCACTCGGTCAGACGGTGCGCCAGCTGCCGGGCATCCTCGTAATAGCGCGACCACTCCACGGCCTTCCGGCTCCGCTTGAGCGCCGCCGCGTGGCCGGCGCGCTTGCGCGTCGCCGCGCTCGTCAGCCGCAGCAGCGCACGCTGCGCCACACTTCGGCTGTGAACGCGCGCAGATCCGAAAAAGACAACCGTGTCCTGAATGTTCTCGTCGCGGAATCGCCGCAGCGGATCGAGATACTCCGCCAGGATGCGAATCGGACGGGCGTCGGTACTGTCGAGGAACGTTTCGTCGTGGTAGGCAAGCGGCTGTTTATGGGGCATCGCAAAAAACTCTTCCACAGATCGGTACGCAAACGCAATCGAGATTCGGAGAGAGACGGAGGTAACGGGTTCAACACGGAGGAACGGAGCACACGGAGACGCACGGAGGCCGTCACGCTACGGACTGCTTGCACGCCGGCCTTGGCCGGCGTAGGAGTCGATACGAGGGATCGGATCACAAGCACTCGTCGAGGTTCAGTGAGTGCTTGTGATCCGATCCCTCGTATCGACTCCACCGCGCTCCGCGCGGTGCAAGCAGTCTCGATAGGACGGGCCGACGCAATCTACCGTGCGACAGCGCCTATTGTTCCCAGCAGCCCAGCCTCGACAGCCTCCGTGCGTCTTCGTTCGCTCCGTTTCTCCGTGTTGAACCCGTTGTCTCCGTCACCTCAAGAGCTCGTGCGCCGCGCGGGTGGTATTGAGAGCGACCGGTCTGCTGGTCGACCCGTCGATCGAGCCTGCTTGCACCGCGTAGGCCGGCGTGCAAGCAGGCTGCAGCGTGACAGCCTCCGTGCGTCTTCGTTGACTTCGTTCCTCCGTGTTGAACCCGTTGCCTTCGTCACCTCAAAAGCGTCCTGCGCCGCGAGAGAATTGTGATATTGGTGTGTGTCAGGTCGCGCGGCGATCGGGGGGAGCGTAATGATTCAACGGCTCGTGATCATGGGGTGTGGTGTCATCGTGGCGTGTGGCGTTGTCATGCGGGTCGTCAGTCGTGGCGGCAGTCGCAACGAGCGACGGCCAGAACCCGTCGGGAACCGGCTGGCAGCTGCCGGCTGATGCAGACACCAAGAAGAGCCCGCTGCAGGTCGACGCCAAAATCCTCGCCACCGGCAAGGCAGTGTTCAAGGACAAGTGCGTCAAGTGCCATGGTACCGGCGGCCTCGGAGACGGTCCGGACGCGGACCCCGAGCATCGCGAGGACATGGACCTGACCAACCCGAAGCGGGCCGATCGCAACTCGGACGGGGTGGTGTTCTTCAAGGTCTCGAACGGACGCCGGAAGCCGAAAATGCCAGCCTTCAAGGACGAGCTCACCGAACAGCAGGTCTGGTCGGTCGTCGCCTACGTGCAGACGCTGCGAAAGAAGTAACCCTGCGCCAGCTCGAGGTCACAGGAACTTCGTGACCAGTTCACCGATCGCGTAGCCGACTGCCGCGACGCCGAAGCCGACTAGGAACATGTCGCGGCCGCTCGCCCACACGCTGCGTCCAGTGAAGAGGCTGCGCGCGGCGCCGATCGCGAAGTGGGCGAGCATGCTGATCGCCAGCGACACCCAAACCGCGCCCCCGAACTCCATCGTGACGAACGGCACGATGGGGATGAACGCCCCGACGGCCGTCGCCACCCCCGTCACGATCCCATCCTTGAGTGGCGCCAGGTCGGCCGGATGGATGTTCAGTTCCTCGCGGACCATCGCGTCGAGCGCCTGCGCGGGATCCTTCATCATCGCGTGCGCCGTCTCGCGCGCGCGCTCCGGCGTCAACCCTTTCGCCTCGTAGATCACCGCGAGCTCGTCTTCCTCGAGATCCGGCATGAGCCGCATCTCGTGCCCCTCCATCTCGATCTGATGCGCCTGCACTTCCGCCTCGCTTTTGGCGGCGAGATAGCCGCTGGCGCCCATCGACAGCGCATCGGCGATTGCCCCGGCGATGCCGCTGACGATGACGACGTGCGGCGCGACGCTGGCGCCGATGACGCCGGCGACCAGTCCGAAGTTCGCGGTCAGCCCGTCGTTGAATCCGTAGACCACGCTGCGGAGGTACCCGCCCGACCCGCCTGCGTGCCACGGCTCGCCGACGCGGCCCATCGCCGCCGAGAGCTCGCGCGCGTGCATGGCCGAATCCGACGCGATGTCGACCGCCGCCGCGTGCGTCAGCCGGTCGGTCGACTGCCGCGCCATGCCGAGGTACGCCTGCACCTCGCGCCCTTCTTCCGCCAGCATGAGCGGCAGAATCAGGTCGTTCCCGAATCGCCGCGCCGCCCAGGCGAGCGCGCGCGTGCGCAGCGCGGTCTTGTACGACGGCAACGGACGGCCAGCTTCCTCGAAGAGCTGCGTCCACCGCTGCACGTGCCGATCCTCGACTCTCGCGAGGCGGTCGAACAGCTGCCGCCGCTCGCCGTTGACCTCCAATGTTGCCATCGCACGATACAGGAACGCGGCGTCGCGCTCGTCGCGGTAGTGCTCATCCCAGTGTGCGTCCGGCTGAGGTTTGCCCGATGGCGCAGTCGAAGTTTCTGTCACCATGCGACCATTCTAGCTCCTGTCACGACGATAACGGCTCTCGGCTCTCGGCTCTCGGCTCTAGGAAAACCCTCGACCACATACTCGAAGATCCTGCTAGAGCCTGAAGCCGAGAGCCGAGAGCCGCCCTGCACCGTGAGCCACGCTAGAATGGCCGCGTGCCGGCTACGCCCGACCCAGTTCCCCCGACGCACTTCGAACAGATCCTGCTCATCCGTTGCGCGCCGACGCGGGTCATGGCGGCGTTCTTCGAGCCCGAGGCGCTCGCGGTGTGGTGGCAGGCGCGTCGGTCCGTGACGACCCCACGGCCGCTCGGTGTTTACGCGGTCGAGTGGGAACCGACGGTCGAACGCGACGACCTGCTCGGACGTCTCGGCGGCGTCTTCCACGGCACCGTCATGGAGTACCTGCCGGGGCGCGAGCTCTTCGTGGCCGACGCGTGGTGGCTCCCGCCCGATGACGAGCCGATCGGCCCGATGGCGCTCGAAGTCAGCTGCATGCTCGAGGGCGCGTCGTGCCGCCTGCGCGTGCGCCAGAGCGGGTTCGAAGACACCCTGCGCTGGCGGCGCTACTACGCGGTCATCGCCAGAGGCTGGCAAACGTCCTTGATTTCGCTCACGGAGTACCTCGAGCGCTGATCTGGCGCACGTGGAGGAAGTTGGCGTCGATGCGATCCTGTTCCGGGCTCACGTTGATGAAGACGACCACCGCGCCTGGCGCGAGCAGCCGGCGCTCGACGAGCTCGGCGGTCAGCCGATCGATGTTGCGCTCGGCGGTGACGAGAGGCAACACGCCCCAGAGCATCGAGAGCGGCCCGGCGACGGCCTCGTCGGTTGTGACCGCCAGAATCGGTGCCGCAGGTCGACACGCCGACAGCAGCCGTGCCGTC
The DNA here is from genome assembly GCA_963776315.1 of uncultured Acidobacteriota bacterium. Classification (GTDB taxonomy): domain Bacteria; phylum Acidobacteriota; class Vicinamibacteria; order Vicinamibacterales; family 2-12-FULL-66-21; genus DATBJJ01. Next base: position 38,531 of record CAVZMJ010000004.1, on the reverse strand, counting down.
CGGCCTTCCGCCGTGACGGCGACGATGGCGTCGGCCTGACCGGTCGTTGCCAGCGTGACGGCCGCCTGGGCCAGCGCCTGGCCGTGCCGGCTGCTGGCCGAGTCGATCGCCGGCGGGGCATTTCCAGAGCCGGGAAAAGAGAGTCCACGCGGCAGCATCGACTCGGCGTCGCGGATGACGGCATCCAGCATCTGCACCGCCTTCACCGGATACGCGCCGGCAGCGGTCTCCCCCGCCAGCATGATCGCGTCCGCGCCCTCGTCCACGGCGTTGGCCGCGTCGCTGACCTCGGCGCGTGTCGGCCTCGGCTCCACGCGCATCGACTCGAGGACCTGCGTCGCCACGATCGCGGGACGTCCCACGGCTCGCGCACGGCGAATGATCTCTTTCTGCACACGAGGCACCTGTTCGAGGGGCATTTCCAGGCCGAGATCGCCGCGCGCGACCATCACTCCGTGTGCGATCCGCAGGATCGCGTCGAGGTTCTGGATCGCCGCCGGACGCTCGAGCTTGGCGATGACGGGTGTCGAGCGGCCGGCCTTGTCGATGATGTCGCGCGCACGCGCGACGTCTTCCGCCGTCTGCACGAAGCTCAGCGCCACGATGTCCACGCCCAGGCGCAGGCCGAACTGCAGGTCCTCGACGTCCTTGTCGGTGAGCGCGGACGGGGGGAGCGCGACGCCCGGGGCGTTGATGCCCTTGTGCCCGCCAAGCAAGCCGCCGTTGATCACGACGACGTTCAGCCCCGCGGCCGATCGGCCCACGACCTCGAGCTCGATTCGCCCATCGTCGAGCAGCAGACGGTTGCCGGGTTGCGCCGAACGCACGAGCTCGGCGTAGGGCGTGAAGATTCGGCCGGGCTGACTCGGTGCATGCCCTGCGCCGAGGACCAGCGACTCCCCTTCCTTCAACGGTAGGGGCGTATCGCCGTCGAGGGGACCCGTGCGGATCTTCGGCCCGCTCAGGTCCTGCATGATGCCGACTTGCCGTCCGGCGTTCGACGCGATCTCGCGGATGCGCGCGTAGCTCTCGGCGTGGGACTCGTGAGTGCCGTGCGAGAAGTTCAGCCGGAACACGTCGACGCCGGCGACGACGAGCGCTTCGATGACGTCGCGGCCGGAGCAGGCCGGGCCGATGGTGGCGATGATTTTGGTGTGGCGCATCATAGACGGAGACGGAGGCTAGACATTAGTGGCTGGCGGCTCGCAGCTGGCGGCTCGCGGCTGGCCGTTGCGATCTCGGAAGCCCGGGTTGGCAGCAGCCGACAGCGAGCAGCGAGCAGCCGGCAGCGAAGGCTCACGCCCACGGATCCACCAGCGCCTTCGGAATCCGCATCGCTTCCGCGTCGGCGAGCGCCTCGTTCAGCGAGCCGAGCGCGTACGTCCGCGCCCCGATCGCTCGCCAGGGGACCTCGGAATGTTCGACCAGAATCGAGAGCGCCTCGAGGAAGTGCCGGGACTCGCTTCCCCAGCAGCCGCGGATCTCCAGGTGCTTACGGTTGATGTGCTGGTGGGCGTTGATGGTGCTCGGGCCGACGTCGGTGTAATGTCCGGCAATGACGTAGCGGCCGCCGTCGCGGACGAGGGTCACGCCTTCTTCGACCGCGCGGGCCGAACCCGCGGCCTCGATCACAACGTCGACGCCTTCGCCGTGGGTGCGGTCGCGAACCGCCTGGAATCGTTCCTCGACCGTCGTCGAACCGAGCGGAAACACCTCGTCGGCGCCCATCTGGCGCGCCAACGTCAGCCGCGACGCGGGATCGCCGACGGCAAACACGGTCGACGCGCCTGCGAGCCGGCACAACGCGATCGTGCACAGACCCACCGCGCCCACACCCTGGACGAGCACGCTGTCGCCGGGGCGGAGAGCGGCGCGCTCGCGGATGTGGACGGCCGTCAGCAGACCGCAGCCGCCGCCGATGTAGTCGTCCACGCTGACACGGTCAGGAAGACGCGCGGCGCCAACGCCTGGCTCGAGAAAAATGTGCTGCGACCAGCCACCGTACAAGCCCTCGAGCGCGGAGTCGGTGATGCCGTAGACACGCCTGGCCGGACACCGGGTCGGCGTGTGGTGGACGGTGCAGGCGCGACACTGCCCGCACGTCCGGTGCACGTCGAAGAACACGGCGCGATCGCCTTCTCGCAAGAGAGATCCGTCAAGCCCGTGAAGCGGCCCCCGAATCGATTCCAGCACACCAGCCGACACGTGTCCAGGAATGATCGGATACGGCACGCCCGCCAGCCGGCCGTGCCAGAGGTGCACGTCGGTCCCGCACACTTCCGAGCGCGTGGTCCGCAACAACGCCGAGCCGGGAGGAAGATCGGGACGAGAAAACTCGCGGACCTCGACCGGCTGCCGGGGGGCCGGCATGACCGCTGCCAGAATGGGTGTCGTCACTTTGGGTTACATTGTAGATTCGTTGGCGGGCGATTGCGTGGTCGATAGCCGACGCACGATGCACGGATCGCCGACTGGAACTGCCGACTGGAACTGCCGACCGTGACTGTCGACTGTGACTCACGATTGACGACTGACGACTGATGACTTCCAACATCTCGACCTGGCTTGCCGCCGCGTGCGCCGACGCCGAGCGTCGTGGACTGCCTGAGCTGAAGCCGCTCCTCGAATCCCTCGCGCGATCGACGGCGTCGCTGCGTGCGGCAGACCTGACAGTCGACGATCGTGCTCCTGCCGACGCCCGAGGCCCGGGCGGCTCGATGCCCGACGTGCCCACGTCATGAATCCGGATCTCCGCCAGATAGTCCACGTCGCACCCCTGGTGCAGTCGGGCGCCCTCTCCCCCGTCACGCTCGTGCGGGGCTGTCTCGCGCAGATCGACGCCCGGCCCGAGACCAACGCATTCATCACCAGGCTCGACGCACAGGCCCTGGCAGAAGCGGAACAATGCGACCGGGAAATTCGTGACGGCCATTACCGAGGTCCGCTCCACGGCATTCCCCTTTCGGCGAAGGATCTGATCGACGTCGCCGGCGTGAAGACGACGTCGGGCTCGGCGCAGCCCGCGGGTGACGCGAGGTCGGATGCGCCGGCCATCGCGCGGCTGAGAGCGGCCGGCGCCGTCATCATCGGCAAGACGAACCTCCACGAGTTCGCCTTCGGCACGACGAGCGAGGAATCGGCGTTCGGCCCCGTTCGCAATCCGCACGACCTGTCTCGGTCGGCCGGGGGATCGAGCGGCGGCGCCGCCGCGGCGCTCGCGGCTGGCATGTGCTTCGGGGCGCTTGGCACCGACACGGGCGGGTCGATCCGCATCCCGTCGGCGGCCTGCGGCACGGTCGGGCTCAAAGCGACGACCGGCGAAATCTCCTGCGAGGGCGTCGTTCCCCTCAGCACCACGCTCGACCACCTGGGACCGATGGCCCGGAGCGTCGCGGACGTCGCGCTGCTCTTCGCCGTGCTCACCGGGCGGCCCTCGAGCGGGTTACCCGCGGCAGCCAGCGAGCGCGTCGTCTTCGGCGTTCCGCGCCCCTACTTCTGCGACCGGATCGACACCGGCGTCAGGCAGGCGCTCGAGGCAGCCTGCGAGGCATTGACCGCCGCCGGACACACCGTCCGCGACCTCGTGGTCGAGCACGCCGCGTGGACACCAGACGTCTACCTCCACATCGTCCTTCCCGAGGCGTCGCGTTATCACGCGCGCTATCTCGAACGCTCGCCGTCGCTCTACTCCCCTGGCGTCCGCGTGCGGCTGGAGATGGGGAGATATCTCCTCGCGGAAGACTACGTTCGCGCCATGCACCTGAGGCGGGTGCTGACGGCAGAAGTCGACCGCGCGCTCGACGCGTGCGACGCGTTGCTCCTGCCGACGCTCCCGATTCCGGCGCCCGTGCTCGGTGCCACGACGGTCGACATCGACGGCGCGTCGGAGCCCATCCGCGCGGCGATGCTGCGCCTGACGCAACTCTTCAACCTCACCGGACATCCATCGCTGGCCCTCCCCGCGCCCCAGGCGGTCGACGCCCTGCCCAGGAGCGTGCAAGTCGTGGGGCGACGCAACCAGACCGACCGGCTGCTGGCCATCGCCGGCGCGGTCGAGCAGTGCCTGCAGGCTCCCTGATCGGAAAGGAGGGACAATAAGGACGGACAACAGGGAAGGATGAGGCAACCGGCGTGCTGAGCGGTGTTTTTCACGCGTGGGAACGGCGGCTGGCGTCGGTATCGACGGATCGGGTCGTGCGGCCGTTCGAGTGGGGACTCGATTGGATCTCTCAGGAGATTGATGCATGGGTGCATGGTGCCGGCGGCACGGCGTCGCCCGGGGCACACCTTGAACAGTGGGCGGACCAGATGGTCGCCTCGAGCGAGCAGTTCTTTGCACTCCCTCCCAGCCCGGAGTTCACGATCGAGGGTGAATGGCTGTCGTATCCAAGTGCCGTGGAGACACCGGACGCCGCGAACAACCTGGTGCGAGCGAGATATTTTCCAGACAGCTCCCCGGCCGGCCGCAAGCGGGCCGTGATTGTGCTGCCGCAGTGGAACGCCGACTCGGAAGGACACGTCGGCCTCTGCCGCCTCCTCAACCGCTTCAAAATCAGCTCGCTCAGGCTCAGCCTCCCCTACCACGACGAGCGCAAGCCCCCGGAACTGCGTCGCGCCGACTACATCGTCAGCTCCAACGTCGGCCGGACCGCGCAGGTCTGCCGGCAGGCTGTGCTCGACGCCCGGCGCGGGATCGAGTGGCTGTCGTCGCAGGGCTACGAGTCGATCGGCATCCTCGGGACGAGCCTGGGGTCCTGCCTGGCGATGCTCACGGCTGCCCACGAACCCCGCCTGCGGGCAGCTGCGCTGAATCACATTTCACCCTACTTCGCCGATGTCGTCTGGACGGGACTCTCCACGAGCCACGTCCGACAGGGACTCGACGGCCACATCGACCTGGCGAGCCTCAGGCGTATCTGGATGCCGATCTCGCCGTACCCGTACCTGGAGCGGATGCGGGACAAGCGGCTGCTGCTCGTTTACGCCCGTTACGACCTGACGTTCCCGGTCGACTTGTCGAAGATGCTCGTGACGGAGTTCAGGAATCGCGGAATCGAACACGAGCTCGCGGTGCTGCCCTGCGGGCACTACAGCACAGGTGTCACTCCCTTCAAGTGGCTCGACGGACTGACATTGTGCCGTTTTCTCTCCAGGAATCTGTGAGGTCCGGCTAAGGCCGGACCCTACGTCTGTGAGGTCCGGGTGAAGCCAGACACTACGACTGAACCGAAACCTGACACCCGTAGTGTCCGGCTTTAGCCGGACCTCGCAGGCCGGATGTCACGACTGGATTGAGAACCGTCGGTGGACGGCGGTGTGCTGCCGGCGGGCGGCGGGGGGGTGGAGGAACTGTCCAGGAGGGTCGAGCGTCCAACCTCTGAGACTCGGAACCAACCCTGCGATGCTGACGGTCGTCTTCTGTCTGTAGGCGACCGTTGTACACTGAGCCGATCCTATGAGCTTCGCCAGAATCAGCCTCAGCCTGGTCGGAATCGCCGGCGTTGTGGCCGTGGCGCTGGCCGGAGGCATCATCTGGCTGATGATCACGCAGCCGGTCATGGTCGCCGACTCGGTGGCCAAGGGCGAGTACTCTCCGCTCGCGAAGGCGATAGCTTCAGCTCTGTACGACGCGCTGGCGGGGTTGCTGAAGTATCTGTAGCGCTCCGGCAAGTGCCAGGGTGCGAGTGTGCCTTGGTGCCTGGTGGTTAGGGTGCAAGGTGCCAGGGTTGCCTCAGGTGCCTGGTGCTTAGAGTGCCAGAGGGCCAGGTGCTCGAGTGCCAGATATCGCGCCATGCCAAAGGTTGCCGAGCGATTCATCGTCGCGCCAGAAATCGGGTTACTCATCGAAAGGACGGATTCATGGGAGCGACCCGAGTGGGACCACAGGCGACACGCGAGTATTTGCCGCGGATGCGCGAGAGATATGAGCTGGCGGGACGAGAGGCGAAAGGGGCCTATTGGATGACGTGTGCGACGTGACGGGGTATCACCGGAAGGCGGTGATCCAGCGGTTGCGGCGGCCCGCCCGGCGGCGGCAGCGTCGAGGCCGTCGCGTGGAGTACGACCAGCCGTCGTGACGGCCCGGCAGCATTGAGTCAGTTATTTCGTCACAGCGCCCAAGGGTGAAGCGCCAGCGCTGGCCCCAGGAGCATCCTCCGGCCCAGCGCTGACCCGCACGGCATTCACGACCGTCCTCACCGAGATTCACGATGCCACCGGCCGCCGCTCGAAGCTGGCCAGCGCCGCCGACTCCTGATCGAAACACTCGAACACCGTCAGAAGTGGAGATTAAGTTCCGGTGCCTCCTCTTGCGCGTCACCACGCGCTGAACGACGTCCTGTCATCGAGTACATTTGGCGCGTACGTTGTGAGACGAAGGTGAACTGGCGATTAATCTCCGTTAATGCGCGCGGAGAACCCGTGCGGTGGAGCAGTGTGCGGCGCGAACGCTGAAGCCGACCTGGCGGTCAGCCCCGATTGATCGGCAGCGTGACCGTGAACGTCGAGCCTTCGCCGAGCCGGCTGTGAACCGTGACGGTTCCGCCATGCTGCCCCGCGATCCACTGGACCAGGCTGAGACCGAGCCCGGCGCCTGCGGAGGTGGAGGAACGGGCCGGGTCGGCTCGGAAGAAGCGTTCGAAGACCAGGTGCGCATCGGCTGGCGACAGGCCCACGCCGGTGTCCTGCACATCGATCCGGGCGTCGTCTCTCTCGCGGGTGATCCGCACGACGACTTGCCCGTGCTCCTGGGTGTACTTCAAGGCGTTGTCGACCAGGTTCAGCAACAGCCGTTGGAGCCAGCCGGCGTCGCCACGGACTACCACTGCATCTGAAAACTCTCCGCGCAACTCTATCGACCTCGCCGCCGCGATCGGCTCGAGCTGCTCCACGAGCGAGGCAGCGAGATTGGTCAGTTTGACCGGCGCCATGGTCAGCCGGATCTGCCCGGACTCGGCGCGGGCCAGCGTCAGGATGTGGTCAATCAACCGCGTCAGCCGGTCGATCTCCTCGAGCTGGCTGGCACACCGGTCTTGGTACGTCGGGATTCGCGTCCGGCGCGCGCCAGGCCAGCTCAATCTCCCCGCGAAGCGCGGCCAACGGCGTGCGCAGCTCGTGCGCCAGCGCCGCACTGAACTGGCGCATCTCTCCGACCGCATGCTCGAGTCGTCCGAGCGTGCCGTTGAAGGCGTCGATCACCTGATCGAGCTCATCGCCTGCGCCGCGTCGCTGCAGCCGCCGCTCGAGCGTCTGCACCGTGATTTCGCGCGTCGCCGCGGCCACCCGCGACAGCGGGAGCAAGGCGAGCCCCGACAGCCACCAGGAGGTGATCACCGCGACCAGGAGCGCCAGCGGCACACGCCACAACAGGTGACCGCGATAGCTGGCGAGCGCGGCATCCATCGGTGCCAGCGATACTCCCACCTGAAGGAGATACTCTCGGCTGTCCGCCACCGTCCTCACGCTGTTGGAGATACGCAGTCGGCCATACTCGGTTCCGATGTCGAAGGGTTTCGGCTCCGCCCGAAACGCCTGGACCTCACCAGCGGTCAGGTGGAGAGCGAGAGGCGCGAACCCATTCGATTGGGCAAGGAGGCGGCCCGTTCCGGCGTCGTAGACCTGGTAGTATCGCGTCGCTTCATGGACGAACGCCGCCTGATCGTTGTCGCTGGCATCGAACGCGACCGACGCCGTGTCGGCATCGAAATGCAGGTACCCATGGAGACCGTCGGTGAGCTCGGTGAGGCGCTCCGTGGCGTCAGCGTCGAGTCGCCGGGAGAGGACTTCGTACGACACCAGACTGAGCGCTGCGAGCAACAGGCCAAACACGATCGTGGAGATCGCGGCCAGCCGGGCACGCAGCGTCAGAATCATGACGGCGTGTCGGTCAAGACGTACCCGACGCCGCGGATGGTGTGAATCAAGGGCACATCGAATCCCTTGTCGATCTTGTTTCGCAACGAGTTGATGTGGACCTCGACGACGTTGCTGATGCTGTCGAAATGGATGTCCCAGACATGCTCGATGATCAGGGCCTTGGTCAACGGACGATCCGTGTTCCGCATCAAAATCTCGAGCAGTGCGTACTCCTTGGGCTTGAGGTCGATCGCGGTGCCCGCCCGTCGCACCTTTCGCCGGACGGTGTCCATCTCGAGGTCCGCCACTCGCAGCACGCTTTCGCGTGGCGCGCCGCGCCTGAGCAGCGCCCGGAGCCGCGCCGAGAGCTCGGCGAGCGCGAACGGCTTCGTCATGTAGTCATCCGCCCCGGCATCCAGCCCGGCGACGCGCTCGTCGAGCGAGTCCTTGGCCGTGAGAATGAGCACGGGCAGCGACGCTTTCTTCGCCCTGATGTCGCGGAGCACCTGGAATCCGGATCGGCCCGGCAGCATCAGATCGAGCACGACGGCGTCGTAGTCGATGGCGCGCGCCTGGTCGCCGGCGTCCGAACCGTCGTTCAGGACGTCCACGGCATAGCCCTCCTGGCCGAGTCCGGTTTGGATGAAACTCGCGACCTTCCGATCGTCCTCGATCACGAGAACGCGCATACGCACCCCCAACCCGTTCGCCGCCGCCCATCGCTGCCTCCGGCGAAACGGCCTGGCGTCGCCTGATAATATGCTCTCATGACAGGGAGCGTTCGTAGTGGGACCAGAATGGAAAACGCTGCCTCGAGCGGCTGACAGTGACCGAGCGTAACTCACGATCGTGACGATCCACCGATGGCGTCCGAGTACTTCGCCGTGATGGCGGAGCAGGACCGCGGCGAACGCACGCAGGCAGGCCACCCGACATCGCGACTGAGAGTCACTGGTCTGGCTGCCGCCGTCCTCGTGACTGCCCTCCTCGCGTCGCAGGCCACGGAGCTCTTCATCAACCGGGTGTTGCGCCCGGATCTCGAGGAGTGGACCTGGATCAGCGAGGCGCTGATGGTCGCGGCGCTGTTGGTCGTGACGACGCTGTGGGCACGGCTCCGGCTGGCTCGCTCCGCGATTGCCGACCTGGAGCGCAAACGGCTGACGATTCACGCGGAACTGGCCGTCGCCGCCAAGGTGCAGCGCGCGCTGCTGCCGCCCATCCCGGAGCAGGGGGGCGGCATCACCTGGCACGCGGTCATGGAGGCGGCTGGCGAGGTTGGGGGGGACTACTACGACTTCCTTGTCCTCGGCGACAACCGGATGTGCGTCGTCCTTGCGGACGTGTCCGGAAAGGGCGTGCCCGCGGCCGTCTTCGTGTCCAACATGCGTGCGGTGCTTCGATCGGTCGCGCGCGGAGAAGGGTCGACACCAGCTGGCGTGCTGGCCGCTGTCTCCGAGATCCTCCTTCTGGATCGAAGCGACCTCTATGTGACGTGCATCGTCGCGATGGTCGACACGGCGCAACACACGATGGTGTACGCCAACGCCGGGCACCCCCCCGGCGTCATTCTGGGCAAGGGAAGCCGTCTGCACGCACTCGGCGTCGGCGGGCCGCCGGTTGGTCTCTTTCCTGCGGCCCACTATGACGAGGAACGCGTCGCGCTGGAGCCAGGAGACCTCGTCGTCATGGTGTCCGACGGCATCACCGACGCGATCGACGCGAGCGGCGACGGCATTCCGGCGGCACTCCGCGCCGCGCTTACGAACCTGCCCGCACTGACGCCGGAACAGGCCTGCCGGGCCCTCCTCGACACGGCCCGCCGAGCGCCTGGCCCGCCAGGCGTCGCAAGGTGGGCAGATGACCGCACCGTCGTGGCGTTTGCCAGCTTGCCCGGAACATCCGATTCCTAACTGAGACCTGTCCTCGGGCGGATTAACCGGATTTAATTCGCGCCTCATGTCCCGCTCAGGCTCCTCGCGTCAAATAGTCGGGACGCCAACGACTTGCTGTGTTCTAACGAACCGGTGGTTGGCCGCGATGCTCCGCGTGGCATCCCCCGAGTGACCAAGCTATGAGCATACCGAGGAAGACGATTGTCCTGACTGGCGGAGTCGCCTGCATCCTCGCCGGCCTGGCCACGTGGGTGTGGCTCGACGGTCGATCCACTGTTCAGTTCCGTACCGCGACTGTCGAGCACGGCGACCTCAACGTCACCGTCTCGGCTACCGGCAACCCCAACGCGGTCGTCACCGTGCAGGTGGGGTCGCAGGTTTCGGGCAACATCCTGGCCTTGTTCGCTGACTTCAACACCAAGGTGACCAAGGGCCAGTTGATCGCCCAGATCGATCCGGCCCCGTTCCAGACGAAGGTCAATCAGGCCCAGGCGACCGTCGCGTCCGCACGTGCGGCGGTTGCCAACAGCCAGGCCGTCGTGCAGCAGGCGCTGGCGGGCATTCAGGCCGCCAACTCTTCTCTTGCCGCCGTCCGTGCGAATGTCGTGAAGGCACAAGCGATCGCCGAGGATGCCAAAGTCAAGGTCGATCGGCGCGTGATCATGGTCAGGCAGGGCGCCGACGCCAAAGAAGATCTCGAAACCGCCCAGACGGCGTACGCGTCGGCGGTGGCCGATCACAAAGCCCTCGTGGCACAGCAGCAAGCGGTGGAAGACAGCGTGAAGGTCGCACAGGCGCAGCTGACGGTGGCGACATCCCTCGTGACCGCCAACCAGGCGCAGGTGCAACAGTTCACCGCGGCACTGCAGTCGGCGCAAATCGATCTGGATCACACGAACATCAAGGCGCCCGTGGACGGCGTCGTGGTGTCACGGAACGTGGACGTCGGGCAGACGGTGGCCGCCAGCCTGGCAGCGCCGACGTTGTTCCTGATCGCGCAGGACCTGACGAAAATGCAGGTGGATACGAACGTGTCGGAGGCCGACGTGGGGCGCGTGCGGGTGAATCAGCCGGCCACGTTCACCGTGGATGCGTATCCCGGGCAGATGTTCTCGGGCACCGTGACCTCAATCCGCAAGGCGCCGATCAACGTGCAGAACGTGATCACGTACGACGCGGTGATCGGTGTGTCGAATGCGGAGCTGAAGCTCTTTCCGGGCATGACGGCCAATGTGAAGATCCTCGTGAATCGGCGGCCCAATGTGCTGAGGGTCCCCAACGCCGCCCTGCGGTATCACCCGGCGTCCGGGACTGCCGCCAGTGCCGGCAAGGGCCTGGGGAAGGGCGTCGCACCGGAGAAGACAGTCTGGGTCCTGGACACCGGCAGCGAACCGCGGCGTGTCGTGGTCACGACGGGCGAGACCGATGGCGCCTACACGGAACTGACCACGGGCGCAGTGAAGGACGGCGACCGCGTGGTCGTCGCGGCCCTGGCGAAGGCCGCCCCCGCATCGAGCGGCAGTCCCGCCGCGTCCGGCAGAGGACCTGGATTCTAAGGCAGTGCCATGGCCGCCATCATTGACATCAAGGATCTGGTCAAGGACTTTCGACTGGGAGAAGTGCCGGTTCACGTCTTGAAAGGGATCTCGTTCGAGATCGAGCGCGGGGAGTTCGTCTCGATCATGGGGCCATCCGGCTCCGGGAAGTCCACCCTGATGAACATTCTCGGCTGCCTCGACACGGCCACATCCGGGAGCTACGTCCTGGACGGCACCAGCGTTGGAGCGCTCGACGAGCGACCAACTGGCGGAGATCCGCAACAGGAAAATCGGGTTCGTCTTTCAGCAGTTCAACCTCCTGGCGCGCACGAGCGCCACGGAGAACGTCGAGCTGCCGCTGTTGTATGCCGACGTGCCCGCGCGCGAGCGCCAGGAGCGGGCGCGGAAGGCGCTGCTGGCGGTCGGCCTCGCGGGACGCGAAGATCATCAGCCCAGCCAGTTGTCCGGAGGCCAGCAGCAGCGCGTGGCCATCGCCCGGTCGCTGGTGAACGATCCCCGGATCATCCTGGCGGACGAGCCGACCGGTGCACTGGACTCGAGAATCGGCATCGAGATCATGGCGATCTTCCAGCGGTTGAACCGCGATGAGGGGATCACCATGATCGTGGTGACGCATGACCCGGACATCGCGGCCTATGCCAACCGTGCCCTGCAGTTCAAGGATGGCCGGCTGCAGCGCGATGAACGGATGGCGCAGCCGCGTGATGCCCGCACGGATCTCGAGACGGCTCCCGCCAGCGGAGGAGCTCGCGTCGGCATGAAGAAGCTCGCCACCAGCATTCGGATCGCGTTACGCGCGTTGAAAGTCAACCGCCTGCGGTCGGCGCTGACGATGCTGGGAATCATCATCGGCGTCGGCGCGGTCATTGCCATGGTCGGCGTGGGCGCGGGCGCCACCGCACGGATCCAGGAGCAGATTCAGAGCATCGGGAGCAACCTGATCATCGTGCTGCCGGGGAGCATCAGCAGCAATGGCGTCCGGCTCGGTTCCGGCGGGGTCGCGACGCTGACACAAGACGACGCGAAGGCCATCGCGGCCGAGTGCCCGTCCGTGGCGCTCACCGCCCCGACCGTGCGCGGCGGCGTGCAGGTCGTCTTCGGCAACAACAACTGGGCCACCACCGTCCAGGGGGTGACGCCGGACTACGTCACGCTCCGCGACTACACCATGTTGTCCGGCCAGTTCTTCACGACGCAGGACGTGGACGCCGCCGCCAAGACGGCGGTCCTGGGAGAGACCGTCGTCCGGAATCTCTTCGGCGACAGCGATCCCACGGGTCAGGTCGTCATCATCAAGAACGTCCCGTTCACCGTCGCGGGTGTGCTGACACCCAAAGGCCAGTCGCCGACGGGTCAGGACCAGGACGACGTCATCCTGCTGCCGATCTCCACTGCCACGCAGAAGGTTCTCGGCGCCAACAAAGCCAACGCCCAGGCAGTGGGCTCGCTGATGGTCCAGGCCATGAGCCCGCAGGTCATGGACCAGGCGATCCAGGAGATGGAGGCGCTGCTGCGCGAGCGCCACCGGATCCTGCCGGGGCTCGACGACGACTTCACGATCCGCAATCTCGCTGAGGTGTTTGCCGCGCAGGAAACCTCGGCGCACGTCATGGCCATTCTGCTGGGTGCGATCGCGTCGGTGTCGCTCGTCGTCGGCGGCATCGGGATCATGAACATCATGCTGGTCTCGGTCACCGAGCGCACACGGGAGATCGGCCTGCGGCTCGCCGTGGGCGCCAAACGCCACGATATCCTCTCGCAGTTCCTGGTGGAGGCCGTCACGCTCTCCCTTCTCGGAGGCATCATCGGGATCGTGTCGGGCGTGACCGCCTCGGTCCTGATCTCGTACTTCGCGCAGTGGTCCACGGACGTCAGCGTGTTGTCAATCCTGACGTCGTTTCTCTTCTCGGCGTTGGTGGGCGTGTTCTTCGGCTACTACCCGGCACGGAAGGCCGCGTTCCTGAATCCGATTGAGGCGCTGCGGTATGAATGAACGGATCCGTCACTGTTCCGTCGCATGTGCCGTGATGTTCATGTTGCTCGTGTCGAACGCCTGCGCAATCGGTCCGAAGTACCAGCGTCCCGAGGTGCCGGCCGTCCCGGCGTTCAGGGAAGTGCCGCCCGCCGGGTGGCAGGATGCGCAGCCCAACGACGCGCGCGCCTCGCGGCCAGTGGTGGAGTGCGTACAAAGACCCCGGGCTCGACGCACTCGAAGGTGAGGTCAACATCTCCAACCAGAATGTGCTGGCCGCCGAGGCGCAGTTCCGTGCGGCCGCCGCGTCCGTGCGCATTGCCAGGGCGGGCCAGTTCCCCGTGGTCAGCGCTGCGCTCACCGCGTCGCGGGCGGGTGGCCCAGCGTCCGGCGCAGCTGGCAGTTACTACACGCTCCCGATTGATGTGACCTACCAGGCGGACGTCTGGGGAAGCATCCGGCGCAGCGTCGCGGCGAATGCCGCCGTCGCGCAGGCGTCGGCCGCGGACCTGGAGAATGCCCGGTTGTTGTACCAGACGGAGCTTGCCGCCGACTACTTCCAGCTGCAGGGACTCGAGGCCGAGCGGCAGTTGCTCGACGCGACCGTGAAGTCGTACGAGCAATACGCGCAGCTGACCAAGGACCGATTCGACGGCGGTGTCGCCTCGATGGGCGACGTGGCTCTGGCGCAGACGCAGTTGGAGACCGCCCGTGCACAGTTGACCGATCTCGGCATCCCGCGGGCCCAGTTCGAGCACGCGATTGCCGTGCTGACGGGCAAGCCGCCGTCGCTGTTCTCGATGCCCGCGGTGTCGGCCCAGTCTCCCCCGCCGCCCGTGCTCGTCGGACTTCCGTCGACGCTCCTCGAACGACGGGCAGACATCGCCGCCTCCGAACGTCAGGTCGCCGCCGCGAACGAACAGATCGGCATCGCCAAGGCGGCCTTTTTTCCCACTCTGAGTTTCGGTGGTAGTGCGGGCGCGCAGGCCGCCGCGATCGTCGACCTGCTCTCGACGCCGACCCGCCTCTGGTCCGTGGGCGCGCAGCTGGCCGAGACGATCTTCGACGCGGGCAAGCGCCGCGCGCAGGTCAGGCTGACCGAGGCCACCTACGACGCCACCGTCGCGAACTACCGGCAGACCGTGCTGACGGGATTTCAGCAGGTCGAGGACGGGCTGGCGGAGTTGCGTATCCTCGCCGACGAGGCGGAGATCGTCACCCGGGCGGTCGCGGCCGCGCAGCAGTCGCTGGACATCTCGACGATCCAGTATCGCGGGGGCCTCGCGAGTTACCTGCAGGTGATCACCGCGCAGACGAGCCTCCTGCAGAATCAACGGGCGACAGTCGACATCCTGACCAGACGCCTGGTCGCGAGCGTGTCGTTGGTTCAGGCCCTCGGCGGCGGATGGGACGCGTCGCAACTGCCGTCCGCCAAGGATGTGAGGCGCTGAGCGAACGGACCGGAGCGGGTGGGGTGCGCACATCGTGACGCACGTCAAGACGCGCCGGCGCCGATTAATCGGAATTAACCGACGCCCCACGTCTGCTTAAGGTGCGACGCCGCATCCTTCGAGTGGGTATTCACTTTCGATCGTCGTCACGCTCGGGCGAGGCAGGTGCAGCATGACAAAAATGATCTTTGTCGGACGTAAACGTGCGGACATGACAGAGGATGAGTTCATCACGTATTGGTGGCAGATCCATGCGCCCCTGGTGAGCGCGCTTCCAGGGATCCGCCGCTACGTCATCTACCCCGTGATCGGGTTTCATTCGGCGGATCCCGTCTGCGACGGGCTGGGCGAGATGTGGTTCGACAGTCGCGCGATGTTGGAGGACGCGCTCGCCTCGAGGCAAGGCCGACGCATGGTCGCCGACCTGACCAACTTCTGTTCTCCGGAGAGTGGCGCCGTCGTCGTTGACGAAATCGACGTGCTGGGCGCCAGCGTCGGCGTTGGCCTCAGCGAACCGCCTGTCGACGCCCGCGGCACGTGGGAGGGCGAGGGCGGGTCCGTAAGCTGATCCCGAAGGATGGTCACCTGGAATTTCAGAAAGGTCTCCCGGCTGTGACGGAGCGATCCGACAACCCCGGCGTGTGGTTTCCGCCGCCGCTGTGGTATGCGCTCGCGGTGCTCATCGGCGTCCTGCTGGACCGTCGCTGGCCTTGGCCAATCGCCGCTGGTCCGCTGGCTCCCATTGCGGGAGTCTTCTTCGTCGTCGGATGGATGGCGCTCTCGTTCCCCAGCATCGATCGATTTCGCCGCTCGAATACCAGCATCGTCCCAATTCGCGCGGCGGCAGCGCTTGTTCTGTCTGGCCCGTACCTCTACACACGAAACCCGATGTACGTGAGTCTGGCGCTCCTCACGATCGCCTGTGGGCTGTTCCTGGCCACATGGTGGCCCATCGTCCTGTTGGTGCCGGCCCTCGCGATCGTGCAGCAGTTTGTCATTCTGCCAGAAGAGCGATATCTCCGGCGCCGTTTCGGCACCGATTACGAGGCCTACACCCGTCGCGTTCGTCGGTGGCTGTGACGATGCCCGATCCATCTGCTCGGATCGCGGTACTAACTCGGCGAACGGCAAGCTCTGTAGCCGAGGGGAATAGGGTTCCACGGCTGGCAGGCCAGTCCGCCAAGGTACTAAGGGCGGCGACATGCCACATCGGGGTCATGGGGCGTGGTTGCAGGCAGAAACCTTAGGGGAAATGGGGCTACCTCAGGTGTGTACCGGAATTCTCACGGCGATTCTCGTCAGCGCACTCTCGGCGGTTCCAGCGACACGCGGCGGAGAAGCCAATCAGGCGACCTCGTCCACCAAACCTGCGGAGTCCCCGCGGCCGCCGACGTCCGTGCCGGATCATGCGTTGAGCGGTGTAGTGAAGTCCGTCGATGCGACGAGGCTCGTCATTACGCGGGCCGGCAAGCATCCTGCCGAGATGACGTTCGTGGTGAACCCGGCCACACAGCGCGAAGGGGCTATCAGCGTCGGTGCCGCGGTACAGATTCGCTTTCGTACCGAGGGACGCAGCCAGGTGGCAACCGCCATCCTCGCGACGCCGCCGAAGCTGCCCGCAGCCGCAAAGCCGCCGTCGAAATCTGCCCTTCTTGAAGCGTGCACCGAGCACTCGGATCCTCGTGGGAGGACGTCATGACGTGTCATCGGTCCTTCATCTCCATTAGCAGAAGTTAATCTGCCCTTCAGGAACGCTTCACGCGCCTCACGTCAATATCACCAGGTGATTCGGATGTCATTCCGCGCCAACAAGCGCGACATCTGGCGGACAGAAGGAGCGGTTCAACATCATGGCCAACGCAAAGACGTTACGCAGGACAGCAGCGGCAATGCCCACGCGCGCCCGGTACGATGAACAGAAGCGGATGCTCGAGGCCCGTCAGCGCGAAATCCTCAGCGACATGAAGGACAAGATCCGCGACGTGCGGGCGGAAGGCTCCGAGAAGCCGCGCGACGTCCGGGATTCGGGTGAGACCTCCGAGGGTGACGTCCAGGAAGACATCGAGCTCGCCCTCATCCAGATGAAAGCTGAGACGCTCGGGAGGATCACCGAAGCCGTGTCGCGCCTCGAGAACGGGACCTACGGCCACTGCTTCGAGTGCGACGGCGAGATCGCCGAAGCGCGCCTGCGCGCGCTGCCGTTCGCGGTCCGCTGCAAGGATTGCGAAGAGGCTCGCGAGATGGCGCAGCAGCGTGAACGAATGCCGCGGCGCGGATCGACGACCCTCGGTTTCGACACGCGGGGATCGTGGCGGTTTCCCCTCCTCGATGATGGACGTGATCGATGAGACACCGTGACTCGAGGAAGGCCATGTTGTGCGCTGTTCGTGACGGCCGGTTGAAGTCGAACGTGATCCTTCGGGTCGCTGCGCTCCTGTCCGTGTTCGCCCTCTACGGCCCTCAGGGCTTCGCCGCGGGCCAGGACTCGCAGGATGCCGACCCGTTGAAGCGGCTCAATCAGTCCGTGGCGTCGCTCGTCCAGCGCGTCTCGCCAAGCGTCGTGCAGGTCGCCGTGTCCGGCTACGGCCCGGTCGAAGGCTCGGGGCGCAACAACGCCGACGTCGTCATCGGCCGGCAGCGGAGCCTGGGATCGGGAGTCATCATCGATCCAGACGGCTACATCGTGACCAACGCGCACGTCGTCGCCGGAGCGCAGCAGGTGCAGGTCACGCTGCCCTCGCCTGCGTCCACCGACTCGCCCATTCGGTCCCTGGTCAGCGGACGAGGCCGCACGCTCGACGCCAGAATCGTCGGCGTGGCGCAGGAAGTGGACCTGGCCGTCCTGAAAGTCGAGGCCACCGGGCTGCCGGCCTTGCGGCTCGCCGACTACGACGCGCTGCATCAGGGAGAAATCGTCTTCGCATTCGGCACCCCCGAAGGACTTCGCAATTCGGTCACGATGGGCGTGGTCAGCGCTGTGGCCCGGCAGCCCGACATGGACAGTCCGATGGTCTACATCCAGACCGATGCCCCGATCAACCCCGGCAACAGCGGTGGCGCCCTGGTCAATGTGGCGGGCGAGCTCGTCGGAATCAATACGTTCATCGTGACGGAATCCGGCGGCAGTCAGGGACTGGGATTCGCGGTCCCCAGCGCGGTCGTCGACGTCGCGTGGCCTCAGCTTCGCAATTACGGTCACCTGCATCGGGGTGAGCTCGGGCTGGAGATGCAGTCGATTACGCCGGAGCTGGCACAGGCCCTCGACATGCCCAGAGACTTCGGCGTCGTCATTTCGGACATCAGGCCCGGGAGTCCAGCCGCTGCCGCGGGCCTTCGCGTGCAGGACGTGATCGTCAGCTTCGACGGGAAGCCGATCGACAGCTTCTTCGCGATGTTCTGCCAGTCGTATGCCAGAGCAGCCGGGGAGCGGTTCCGGCTCGGTGTCCTGCGAGGGCGCAAGGCCCTCTCGACGGAGATCGTGGTGGGCGCGCCTGCCGATCGTCTCGATCGGCTGGTCGACGACCTCGATCCCGAGAGTAACTCGATCAAGCGGTTGAACATCCTCGGCCTGTCCGTCGACGACAAGCTGAGCGCCCTGCTGCCGGACCTTCGCCTGCCATCCGGCGTGATCGTCCTCGGGCGGTCACAGCGCTCGGGCGGCGCCGACGTGTCGATCGACGCCGGCGACGTCATCCACGCCGTCAACGGCACGATGGTGTCGACGTTCCAGGATCTCAACGCGGCGATGGACGCGCTCGCGCCCCGCAGTCCCGTGGCGCTGCAGATCGAGCGCGGAGGCCGGCTGATGTTCGTCAGCTTCAGGCTCGAATGAGCGTGGCGCCGTGTTTTGCCCGCCCGATCGCGACCGTCGGGGATGTGGCGATGACGACGAGCCTGCGGACAACGATTCCTGCCCGGGAGCGCCCATGCAGGGGACCAACCTACTTCCGAAAGATCTGCCGATAACCGCCGGCCACGAGCGCCGACACATCGGCCATGATTCGTGGCAGGCGCAGTCCCCCCGGATACACGAGATAGTGCGGCTCCCAGGTCGGGTTGAACTTGTCCTTGTACGCCCGCAGTCCTTGGAAGCTGTAGACCGATTCACCGTGCTCGTACAGAAACGCGCCGAGACGATTCCAGAGCGACGCGACCGGGGATGTCTCGAAGCCAGAGAGCGGCGCCATGCCCAGCCCGAATCGACGGTAGCCCTGTTCCCGGCCCCACTTCATCACGTGCACCAGCAAGGCCTCCATCACGCTCTTCGGCGCGTCGCGGTGATAGCGCATGAGGTCGATCGACAGTTCCATCCGCTCGGGGCCCGCCCAGATGTTTGCGAACGCGACCACCCGCCCGCCGACTTCGATGACGGCAACGGAGAACCGCGACACGTACGCCTCGTCGAAGAATCCGAGCGAGAATCCCTTTTCCGCGGTGGCCTTGGCGTCGAGCCAGTCGTCGGACACCGCGCGAAGCTGAGCCATGATCGCCGGCACGCCCGTCGTGTCGACGATGCGGAAGAACCCACCATCCTTCTCCAGGCGGCGAATGACCTGCCGGTGTTTGGCCGACTGGCTGCCTTCGAGCGTAAACGCCGTCAGGTCCACCTTGGCTTCCTCGCCCAGCTTCGCGAACGTCAGGCCGAAGTCGGCATACCGGTGCAGGTGCGTCTTGCCAACTTCGTAAAAGACAGGCACGCCACCGAAGTCGTCACACCGCTCGAGAAAGCCACGAATCACCTCGCTGAGGCGCTCGTCGGGGCCGACGGGATCGCCCATGGCCACCCAGGTGCGGCCCTGAACACCGTACATCACGAACGCCGTTCGATCGTCGTTGAAGAGAAGCGCCTTGTCCCTGAGATACACCAGGAACGGGTAGGTCGCCGTCTGCGCCGCGATCGCCTTCCCTGCGTCGTCAAGATCGGCGTCAGTGGCGACGGGCGCCTCATGAGGCGCGTACCCGATCAGGCGGGCGAATCCGAACAGGAGCAACACGACGGAGGCGCCAACCGATGCGCGGAGGAATCGTGACACTTCGGCCCGGGTCTCGAACTGCCACCACAGCTGGTGCGAATAGTCGACGTGCTTGAACGCGAACAGACCCAGCCAGACGGAAGCACCAAGCGCGGCGACAACGGTCGCGGTCCATACGGGTGTGAAGCGCGTGTCGAAGAATGCAGCGCGCCGATCGAACGCCGGCCTCGCGCGTCGCAGGACGACGAGGACCAGCAACAGCAGGACAGCCTCTTCGTAGTCGAAGCCCTTCAACAACGACGCCGCCATTCCCGCGACAATCGTCGTCGACGTCAGGTAGTAGGCGGCGTCGAGGCGCCGCGCCAAACCCTGCGACAGGATCAGCAGCACCGCGCCTGCCACGCTGCCAAGGAGATGGGACGCCTCGATCACACCGACCGGCAGGACACGATTGAGCAGCTCCAGCCGCCCCGCCGCCGCCGGCGTCGCCCCGGAGAAGAGCAGTACCAGCCCTGCGAGAAACGTGAAGACGGCCAGCACGCGCGGCGTGAGCTGCTCCGTGAGCTGACCGAGGACCGCGCCGATGCGTGCCGCGGCCGCGCGGCGCTCGCGGGCCTCGTCAGCGACGAGCCCAATCACCGCGATGACCAACGGGAGCAGGTAGTACACCGCCCGGTACACCGCGAGAGCCGGCAGCACCTGCCCGGACGTGAGGTAGGGCTTGAGAAGCAGAACCATCAGCCCCTCGAACACACCAAGGCCGCCGGGCACGTGACTGGCCATTCCAATCAGGATCGCAACCAGAAACATGCCGATGAACTCGAGGAACGGCGGCGAGCCAGACGGCAGCAACACGTACAGCACCGCGCCAGCCAACGCCCATTCAACGGCGGACAACAACCACTGGCCCGCGGCAATCGCCGGCGACGGCACCGGCAGCTCGAAGTTCCAGACACGCAGCGGCCGTCGTCTCAGAATCGTGGCCAGGAGATAGGCCGGTGGCGTCAGCATCAGCAGCCAGCCGATCGGCGCGACAAGCCCCTGAGCGGGCAGCTCGCGCGCGGTCGGCAGCGGGCTGACGACGAGGCTCAAACCGCCCAACCCGAGCAGGCCGAGCCAGAACGTCATCGAATAGGAGACGACGATGCGGGAGAGGTCCTCGGCCGTGACGCCCCAGCGCGTATAGAAGCGATACCGGACGGACGCGCCGGACAGCATCGCGAACCCGACGTTGTTGGAAATCGCGTATGCGAGGAACGACGCGACGGCGATGCGCCCCGGCGAAAGCGTCTTGCCGATGTAGGCGAACGCCAGGAAATCGTAGCCGGTGAGCGCCGCGTAGTTGAGGACCGTGAGCAGGAGCGCGAGGCCGAGCTGCGACGGCGGCGTCCGTAGGATGTCGGCGGTGAGCTCGTGCCACGTGACCGTGCGCAGCTCGACGCGCAGCACTTCGAGAGCGACGAGGAACAGGACGAGTCCGATCGCGACCGGGATGACGCGACGCAGCCGTTCTGGCACAGGGACCTCAGCGCGCGGCGTTCTGTGCGATCCAGGCAATCGCTTCGAGCAGCCGGCGATCGAGCTCCGGAAGGTTGTCGCTGAATCGGTGATCGGAGGCCTTGACGATCCACAGCTTCTTCGGCTCCGTGGCTCTGTCGAACACCTTCTGCACCTCCGAGAGCGATACGAACTCGTCCTGAGTGGAGTGGATCGCGCAGAGCGGCGTCGGACCGACTCGATCCACGATCGCGGCCGTGCTGAAGGTCGGCTCCTTCGGCACGCCGTGTGTCACGTAGATCAACGAGTCCTTCCAGCGCCAGCCGAGCTCGTTGAGGTCCGGGAGGCCCAGTCCGATGACTCCCGCGATGGACCTCTTCGTTTGCGGATCGGTTGCCGCCAGCACCGACAGACCGGCGCCCTCGGACACGCCGACGAGAATTGGTTTCTTCGTCGCGCCACGAGCGGCGAAATCCGCGAGCACCTTGTAGTCACCCGGCTCGTCCTCGGAGCGCAGCGTGGTCCTGCCGGACGTGAAGCCCTCGAGATACGCCTTCACGTCGAAGCCCACGACGAAGAATCCTTTGGCCGCCAGCATCTCTGCCACGTGTGGCCCGAGGTGAATCCAGCCACCGTCGCCACTCGAGACAATTACCGGTGCAGCGCCGCGTGTGCCATAGAGGCGAAGAGATTGTGCCTGCCCGCGCACCGTGACCGTCTCAGTCGTTTGCGACTGCGCCTCATGATTCGCGGCCAATGCGCAGCCGATCAGCACGACACAAAAGGTGCGCTGGAATGCACCCGGGGTGGGCATACCGCGAGTCTACTGCACAGCCGTCCCGACAGGCTGGAGGGACTGCGGCACGATCCAGTGAATCGCGTCGAGGAGCGCCGCGTCGAACGCCGCCTTCCCGCCGGAAAAGCGATGGTTTCTGGCAGTGATGGTGTAGAACCTGCGTCGCGGGGTGTCCGGCCCGAAGAGTTGGTGGGCGTTCGCCGCGGGAAGGTAATTGTCCCCGGTCGCCTGAATCACTGCGCAGGGCAACGGGTCCAACTGGGCGATCCGGGCGTAGGTATCAAACGGCCAGCGGCGCTTCTCCGCCGTGGCATGCCCGTCGTCATCCTCCCCGTTGGCCTGAAGGTCCTCGCCTTCGCCGAGGCCAATGGCAATGACGCCGAGGAGGTGACGCTGTGCCGAACTCTCGGACCCGACCAGCACCGAGAACGCGGCACCTCGAGACCAGCCGACGAGTACCACGCGGCTCGCATCCGCGAGCCCAAGCGCGACGCGCGCCTGCGCGACGATCACGTCGTACTCGTCTGCCAGCTGCGCCGCGCTCACCAAGGCTCCGCGCGGACGTTCGATCTTCAAGAACGATCGCGAACTGAAACCTACGGCCGGATACCCGGCGTCGGCGATCTGCCGAAACATGTCGACGGCAGCGCCAAACCAGCCGCCGTCCCCGCTCGCGTACACCACGACAACGTCCCGCGCAGTTGCCCCGATCGGCGTGGACACGTGAAGCTCGAGCGGTTTACCGTGCAGCAGGACGCTAGTCGTGAACGTCCGGCCCGCAACCGTTGTGGGGGCGCGTGGCTGCGGGTGCGCCGCACAACCGGCCCCCCCGATCAGCACGACGAGAAGGACCGTCCCGATTGTCGCCGGCCACACTTCGCGACCGCGCGGCGCGATCGCCGCAGGCGTCGAGGGCGCGAGCAACCGGGGACAGCTCGCCATCACCCGTCCGTGTTCACACCAGTCGGCTCTCCCAATCCCAGATCGTTCATCGGCCCCATTTTGTCGCGATCGCCGACGATGACGGCGAGGAAGCGTGAGGGATCGATGTGCGCGTCGGCCGCGCGCGTCAGGTCTTCGGGTGTGAGCGCCAGCACCTTGGGCACGAACGTCGTGAAGTAATCGTCCGGCAGGTCGTACAGGGCGATCTGGGCGATGGCGCGGCCGATTTGATCGGCGGTCTCGAAGCCTCGCGGATACCCGCGTGTCAACGGCGCGCGGCCGAGCTCCAGCTCCTCCGGCGTCACCGGCCGATCGCCGCGGATCGCGTGCAGCTCGAGGATCGCCTCACGGACGGCGTCCGCGGTGGCATCCGACTGCACGCTCGCGTGCAGCGCGAAGGGGCCGCGTCCGCGCCTGAAATCGAAGCTTGTCCGCGCGCCGTAGGTGTAACCCTTGCGCTCACGCAGGTTGCTGTTGATTCGGCTGACGAACTGCCCCCCCAGCACGAGGTTGAGCGCGACGAGCGCGTGGTAGTCGGTCGAGCTCCTCGCGACGGCTACATGACCGATGCGGAGCTCCGATTGCGGCGCACCGACCCTCGGCACGATCAGGAGCTCGGCCCGTCCTTGCGGCGTTGGCAGCGCCGCCGGGTCCGCATGGCTCGGACCGGTGGTGCCGCCCTTCCAGCTGCCAAACGCCGCCTCGATTGCATCGGCGAGGCTGTCATGCGTGCCATTCCCGACGGCGATCACCGTCACGCGTGTCGGGTCGTACATCTGCTGATGAAACCCGCGCGCTTCGCCGGCACTCATCGCCCGCAGCGATGTCTCGCTCCCGATCGGCAGATGACCGTAGGGGTGGGCGCCGTACAAACGCTCGGTAAATACGCGCTCCGCAACGGCGGGCGGCATCTCCCGCATCTGCAGGAGCCGGTTGAGTCGAAGATCGCGCACGCGTTCGAAGTCGGCGGCGTCCAGCCTCGGCTGCACGATCATCTCGGCCAGCAGCGTCAACGACGGCGTCGCGGAGCGCTCGAGCGTGGTGAGGCCGACGAGTGTCGCGTCCGCACCGACCTCGGTATCGAGCTGCGCGCCGAGCCGACCGATCGCCTCGTGCAGGGCGAGCGCATCGCGGTCGCCGCACCCTTCGTCGAGGAGGTCGCCGGTGATGGCCGCGAGCCCTGGACGGTCGGCCGGATCGAACGACGGCACCCGCGCGAACGAGCACCAGGACCGACATGAGTGGCACTTCGCGGTGTACGGCCGTCCACGCGTCGAGGCCGTTCGACAGCCGCCTGCGGCGAATCTCCGGAAACGCGAATGCGGGCTCCGGACCCAAGAGCGGCAGGCGCGATCGATCGACAGGCATCAGGACACCGAGACCGGCTGCGAGCCTTCGAGGGCCAGCGACGTGCGGCCGTGCGGCACGACGCTCAACACCACGCGCCCGGTGCCCAGCCATCGCGCCGCCGCTCGCATCAGCCCTGCGACGTCCGCCCGCCGATACCGCGCCAGGTCTTCGTCGAAGTACCCGGGCGTCCCGAGGTACACGTTGTAGGCGTTCAACTGGTCGGACTTCCCGCCGAAGCCGCCTACAGTCTGCAGCCGGTGCAGGAAATGTGCTTCGGCCTGCGCCAGGCACCGCTCCAGCTCCGCAACCGCCGGCCCTTCGGCATGGAGCCGCGCGAGCTCGCGTGCGATGGCCTGCTCGAGCTCGACGAGCGTGCGGCCCGGCGCGGCGGTCGCGACGATCTGAAAGAAGCTGCCGAGCTCGCGCGAGCCCTGCGACGCGGCGACTTCGGTCGCGATGCGCTGTTCGTAGACCAGGCTGCGATACAGCCGCGACGTCTTGCTGCCGGCCAGCACCTCGGACACGAGGTCCAGTTCGGCGTCGTCTTCGGCGAACAGTGCCGGCGAATGCCAGGCGAGGTAGAGCCGCGGCAGCTCGATGCGATCCTCGAGAACGAGGCGCGTTTCGCCGGTGAGCGTCGCCTCGGGCGCATGGACTGGCGGCGGCTCGGGACCGGCGTCGAGGTCGCCGAAGTACCTCGGCCGCCAGCGTCAGCGCGCGATCCGCGTCGATGTCGCCGGCGAGCGCCAGCGACGCGTTGCGCGGCCGGTAGTAGGTCCGAAAAAACGCGCGGACATCGTCCAGGCGCGCGGCTTTCAAGTCCTCCGCGGCGCCGATCGTCATCCAGTGGTACGGGTGCGCGGGTGGATACAGGGCCGCCACGAGCGACATCCCTGCAAACCCATACGGCCGGTTCTCATAGTTCTGACGCCGTTCGTTCAAGACGACATTGCGCTGGTTCTCGAACTTGGCATCGGTCAAGGCCGGCAGGAGGTAGCCCATGCGATCGGACTCCATCCACAACGCGACCTCCAGAGCGTTCGACGGCACGACCTCCCAGTAGTTGGTCCGATCGGCGTTGGTCGATCCATTGAGGACGCCGCCGACTTCCTGCAGCGGTCTGAAGTATCCCGGCATCGTGGTGCCCGGACCCCTCGAACATCAAGTGTTCGAAGAGATGCGCGAATCCGGTGTGGCCCGGCTGCTCGTTCTTCGAGCCGACGTGGTACCACACGTTGACCGCGACAATCGGACAGTCGTGATCCTCGTGGACGATCACGTCGAGGCCGTTGGCGAGCTTCTGATGGACGAAGGGAATGTTCATGGGGTGGCTCGTGCCTGACCCCATCTTCGGGGCAGTTGCGACGCGCGGGCTGGCCGTCAGGGCTTCTTGAACTCGCCGCACGTGGGCATGGCGGCGCCGTAGTACGGATTGCTGATCTTCTCGTCCTTCTGGAGCCACGAGCGTCTGACCATGGGACAGTAGGCGAGCTTCACGTCGCCGAGATCCTTCCAGCCGTCCGCCTTCGCCCCGGCGACGACTGCGTCGCTCAGGCCTCCGAACGCCTCGCGCGCCGCCTTGAGGTCGGGGGCATCGCCGACGGTTTTGGCCGCCTTCACCATGGCCGCTCCGGCCTCGCCCAACCCTTCCGCCCGCGCGGCGAGCGCCGCCGCCGGCGCCTTGATGCCGTCGATCTTGTCGGCTCGCGAGCCGCGCGTGGATCTCCAGATACGATCCAACGATGGCTTTCATCGCATCAGACGCCTGAACCGCCTGGACTGACCACACGATACAGATGCCGGCGACGGCGACGGCAAGCTTCCTGGCGATCCTCATGACGCAACCTCCGAACACTGAACCTTCCGAACCCCTTGAACCCTTGAACCTCGTGAACCCTTTGAACCTCTTGAACCCTTGAACCAATTCAGGAAACGGGCATGAGGGGAATCGGACGTTTGTAACTGGCGATGGACAACTGCGCGGCCAGCTGCTCGGCCGCCGAGCGGAACGCGCGCGCGGCCGGGGATTGCGGCTCGCCGATCGTGATCGGAACACCCGTGTCGCCGCCGACGCGAATGGGCTCGTAAATCGGAATCCTGCCGATGAACGGCAACGACAGATCGCGCGCGAGCGTTTCGCCGCCGCCCTTCCCGAAGATGTCGCTCTCCATCTGGCAGCCCGGGCACACGAAGTGGCTCATGTTCTCGACGAGACCGAGCATCGGGACGTTGAGCTTCTGATACATCCGCACGGCGCGCCGCGTGTCGGCAAGGGACACGGTCTGGGGCGTCGTGACGACGACCGCGCCCGAGACGGGCACGGTCTGGCTCAGACTGAGCGCCACATCACCTGTTCCCGGCGGCATGTCCACGATCAGATAGTCGATGCGGTCCCAGCGGACCTCTCGGAAGAACTGCTGGATGACGCCGTGCAGCATCGGGCCGCGCCAGATCACCGGCGCATCGTCGCCCGTCAGGAACCCCATCGAAACGACTTGAATCCCGTACTGTTCGGCCGGAACGATCTTCTGGCCGTCGGTGGAGAGCTGCGTCTGCAGACCCAGCATGATGGGCACGTTGGGACCGTAGATGTCGCCGTCGATCATGCCGACGCGTCCGCCCGACTGGCTGAGCGCGATGGCCAGGTTCACGGCAACCGTCGTCTTCCCGACCCCGCCCTTGCCGGCGCCGACCGCGATGATGTTCTTGACCCCCGGAACGGCGGCCTTGGCGCCGTCGGGCGAGACCGCCGCGCGCACCTGCGCCGTCATCTCAATCGCGACGCTCGTCACGCCGGGGATCGCGCTGACGACGGCTCGGGCCTGATCGCGCATCTGATCCTTGACCGGACACGCGGGCGTCGTGAGCTCGATCGAAAAGGCGACGGCTCCGCCATCGATGCGCAGGTTCTTGATGAACTTGAGCGACACGATGTCCCGGTTGAGATCGGGATCGCGTACGGCTTTGAGCGCATCGAGAACAGCGGTTTCTGGTATGGCCACGAGGCTATCTTATCAGGACGGGCCGCTTCAGATGGTCAGGAGCGAGCGTCGGCGATGTCGCCGGCGAACGGCAGCTTGAACCGGTCGCCCTGGTAGGCCTTGAACATCAGCAGGAGCCAGAGGACGGCCGAAACCGGCGGAATCAGGATGAACGAAATCAACCAGCCGAGGAGTGGAATCGAGAGTCCGACGAACCACAGCGCGCAGAGCACGCCAAACACGATCGTCGACTGCATGGCATGAAAGCGGACGAAGCGGTTCTCCCGTTCGGTCAGCAGGAGCGCCAGTCCTGTAATCCATCCGAGCGCGTACGCCAGTGCGCCCGCCACGTTTTCGTCGAGCCCGAGGGACGTCTTTTTCAGGTTGTCCAGCGCCCTAGCTCCCGGCCTCTGTCACTGTGAGAAACATCTTCCGCGCCTCGTCGTGCAGGAGGACCCAGAGCGCGTAGATGCCGAGCGCGGTGCCGAACGGCAGCACGAAGAGATTGGGAACGGCGAGCCCAAGCGCGGCCAGGCGTCCGTGTGCCGCGCGACGGTGTATAGCGGACCCGGCCCAGGCGTTCCCCGCCCCGGCGGCGAGCAGCGCCGTTGCAAAGACCCCAAAGGCGACCGCGGTGACGCCGGCGGGAATCTCGCGTCCCCCGGAGGTCATGCCGACAGCGACGGCGCCGACCGCCAGCATCAACGTGGAGACGCCGAGCAGGAGGCCAATCGCTCCCCAGACCATCTGCAGAATGCCGAGCAGCTTGACGTGGGCGTTCACGGCGTGTCCCGGATGCTGATGAGCACGTCGACTCGCGTCAGCGGTGCCCCTGGCGGCATCACCGAGAAGCGGAACCGCGTGCCGGCGCGAACGCCGGCCGGGACCCGGAGCTCGACGTCGTGGAGCGCCCGCACGTCGCCGCAGCCGCCGCAGAGCTCGCACCATTCCTGCCACGTCTCGCCGCGGCCGCCGCACCGAAGACAGGTCTGGCGCACGGGGATCCCCATCGGAATCGTCGTGCCCTTGAAGGCTTCGTGGGGCGTGAGGACGATCTCGGCGGAGAGCTCTTCGAGGGCATTCGCGCCGAAGAATGCGTGTCGCATCCGGTCCAGCACGTCGGACACTGCGGGGAAATCGATGGCGACCTCGTCAGCGAACCATTCGCCCCGGCCTGCCGGGCCACCTGGGGACGCGGAACGCTCGACGTCGTACGACCGCCGCCGGCGTGGGTCGGCCAGAATCTCATAGGCGCGGGCCGCCTCGAGAAAGGCGACCGCGCGGTCGTCTCCCGAAATGTCGGGATGATACCGGCGGGCCAATTGCCGGTAGGCGCGCTTGATCTCGTCAGCGCCCGCATCCGGCGATACGCCCAGAACGTCGTAGTAATCACGCATGGGGCTGGTCGGGGACGTCGCCGGAGGCGACGTCCCTGTTCGCTACGATAGGGGCTCGACCAAGCCAAGTCAAGAAACGGACTCAAGGCTCAAGGCTCGGGCTCGGGCTCAGGCAAGACCTTCGGCCAGTTACTCGAAGATCTTCCTGCCTGAGCCTTGAGCCTGGCTATGGACAGACTGATAGAATCGCGGAGATGAAGGAATGCCCTCTCTGCGGCGAGTCGATGCGGCTGCACGTGCGCGAAGTCCGAGATCGCCCCGGCGTGGACTCCGCGGTCAAGCTGCTGCGCGAGTGGATCTGCCCGGAATGCGACTATTTCGAGGAGGCAGAAGCGGGCGAGGGGTAGCGCGCGGTCACCGGGCGCCGAGGGTCAGCAGGAGCTCGTTCCGAACGCTCTCATCAAAATCGGAGAAATTCAGTTCTTTTTCGCATTCGTCGCAGAGCACTTCAATCACCGCCGGGCGACCTTCTTCGTTCGCCTCTACTCGGGTATCGTCGCGCACCTGCACCACGTGCATCTGCAGGGTTTTGACCAGAAAATTCCGGTCGTTCCCGCAGCTCGGACAGGTCAAGGCCATCTAGTTGGGCTCCTCTTCAAACCTTTGAATTGTACGAGTAACCGTTTACCCGACGCAATGAAGATCTTTGGATCTTGCGCAGGTTTTCTCACGGAGTGGCGAGAACGGGAGGGGCCTTCGGGCGCAAACTGCCTATTCGTCGTCCTCTTCCTCGTCGAACTCGGAGGTGTCGCCGAGTCGGAGAACCTGGCCGCTGGTGTGACCCGCGAGGATGCAATGCGGGCCCTTCGCCTCGAGCGAGACGACCGCCACGTCCCACGGGCGCGCCCGGAACGCGGCAGCTACGCAGCCGCACGGGAGCCCCTCGAGCGCTTCGAGCTCGAAGACAGTCGGCGTCGGCTTGACGTAATTGAGCGACCCAGCAGGAACTGCCATACAGCACCCCCGTTGCCGACCGCCAGATGCAATCCTGACGCCAGCTACCTACCTTAGACAAACAGCGGCATGAATTGGTTCCTGCCTTTCGTAAGCGACTTGGAACACGTGAGTTAGGACGTGGAATCGTATCGCCAGCCGCGAACGGCTCGGCTGACATCCAGCGGCTACACCGGACACCCTCCGGGGACCTGCTGAGGCAGCTTGCGCACTTAAACTACTGCGCCAGGTTGACTTATCTCCTGATTCACATCACGTCGACGGGGGCCGTCAATGAACAATAAATGTCAGGAGTGACAACTTGTGGTCAGGGAGCCGCCGGATCGCTCGCGGTTTCCTGACAGACACGCCATTCGAAGCGCGCTCCGGACGCGCAACTCCAGGTGACGGCGGGATCGGCAGTTGTCGACAGGGCGGCCCTGCCGAACAGGTCTTTGATCGATTGGGGTACCACTTCCCCAAGACTCCCGCGACCGGGAGCCATCACCCCGTCCTTGAGGGCCGACGCAAGGTAGAGTCGGTCGCGGGCGCGTGTCACCGCGACGTACAGCAGCCGCTTGGTCTCGTGCTTCTCGCGCTGACGCTCGGCTTCGTCCATCTCCGACACGAACGGCCCGACGGTGACCGACGCCTGCTCGTCGCCCTGGGCGTCCGCGTCGACGACGACCCGCATCGGACGCGGCGGGCCGCTCGCCCCCTTGGCCATGTTCACGACGAAGACGATCGGAAACTCCAACCCTTTCGACGCGTGCACGGTCATCAAGTTGACCGCGTCGAGCGCTTCGAGCACCGCGTTCGACTCGTCACCGGCCGTCAACGAGTCGAGGTGATCGGCAATCCGCGGCATCGTCGCGTACCCGTGGTTCTGGATCCGGCGCACGAGGCTCCGCATCTTCTTCACGTTCTCCCGGGCCTGTCGCAGACGTGGCCCCCGCAACTCGTAGGCGTAGGCGCTTTCGGCCAGAATCGTCTCGAAGAGCTCGGCCGGCGGCACGCGATCCACCTGAGCCACCCAGCGCGGAACGCAACGCCTCGCGTGCGCAAGCACGTGCCGGTCCTCCTCGCCGAGGGCCGCAACGCGCGCCTGCAGGTCCTCGTCCGGCTCATCGGCAACGCCCGGCTCGTCTTTCTTGTCTTCATCGGGGAACAGCGCGCCCGCGAGCCGCGGCGCGAGCGTGGCCAGGGCGGCGTCGGAGAGGCGGATGAAACGCGATCTCAGAAAAGCCGCCGCGCGCAGGTCGGACGCCGGATTGGCGAGAAACCGGATGAGCGCCATCGCGTCCTTCGTCTCGTCGGCGTCGAAGAAGCCCAGCCCCTTGTAGAC
Organism: uncultured Acidobacteriota bacterium; assembly: GCA_963776315.1. Classification (GTDB taxonomy): domain Bacteria; phylum Acidobacteriota; class Vicinamibacteria; order Vicinamibacterales; family 2-12-FULL-66-21; genus DATBJJ01. The sequence goes on along the minus strand of CAVZMJ010000004.1, from coordinate 7,589 downwards.
GTAGGCGGGGATCGAGCGGCGCTCGAGCTCCCGCTCGAACTCCCGATGGCTGGCGCGCGACCGGAACAATACCCCGATGTCGCCCGGACCCGCGCGCCGCGGCATACCCGTCTTTCTGTCGCGAACGCTGTCCTCGCGCAAGATCCGCTGGATCTCGTCCGCCACGAGGCCCGCGCACACCACAGGGTCGTTGGCTGCTGCGATACCCAGCTGGAATCGATCGTCCCGATCCGTGCGATCCGCGTCCCGTCTGTTATCCGCGTGATCCGCGTCCCGTCCCGGATCCACGCGATCCGCGTCCCGTCCGATATCCACGTGATCGGCGTCCCGCCCCCGATCCGCGCGATCCGCGTCCCATCCCCGATCCGCGTGATCCGCGTCCCGTCCCTGATCCGCGTGATCTCCGCGTCTGTCCGTGGCGGTGACCGGAAAACGGTCGCTCTCCGTGTAGGTAAAACGCCCCCCTCCCGGCTCCGCGTCTGCCATCTCGGCAAAGAGCTCGTTGACGAACGCGAGCAGCGTGGGCAGCGCACGGAAGCTCTTCGTGATCGACCGGCGCGGATTGCCGGCCGGGCGGAGTGCCTGGATGTGACGCGCCGCCTCCTGCAGCACGGCCGCCTCGGCGTCACGGAAGCGATAGATCGACTGCTTCCTGTCCCCCACCACGAAGATCGACGGGTTCGTGGTGACGCCCGTGCCTTCACCCCAGGACTCAATGAGCAGAGCCACGAGCTCCCACTGGGCGCGGCTGGTGTCCTGGAACTCGTCCACGAGCACGTGGTGATACCGCGCCTCGAGTCGGAACCGGCTCTGCGAGAATTCGTCCATCCGCCGCAACAGATCGAGCGCGCGGTCGAGGACGTCGGCAAAGTCGAGCACGGATCGTTCGTCGAGGACCTGGCGGTATTGGGCCAGGGCGACGGCGAACATGCGCCTGACGCCGCGCGCCAGCACGACGTTCAGGTCACGCTTGAAGGCGAACACCACGTCCGCGATGCCCTGAGACAGCTCGAACACGGCAGCCCGATGGCGCCTGGCCGCATCCTCCGATCGATAGTGGTGTGCGCGGTAGGGGTTGATGGCGCCGCTCTTGCGCGCGCGCCCGTCGGCGGTCAGAAAATGGGCGGCGATGCGGTCGAGGACGGCACGGAACGCCGCGTCTCCGGCCTGGGCGAGTCCGGGGACGCGCTGAATCTCGCGGACGAGCAGCTGGTAGCGCTGGTGCCTGACCGGGCCGTCTTCGAGAAAGCGCGCGAGACCTCCGGGGGCTGCGCCCAGCACCGCCTGCAGCCGATCGCCGCACGCCTGGCAGACGCGGCTCGCGGTGAGGTCGGCGGGCCCTTTCGCGAGGAACCGGTCGAGCGCAGCCCACGCCACGAGGCGCCGCTCGAGCAGCGACGCCAGACCCTCCCGTGTTCGCGCGATGCCGAGCTGCGCGAACACGAGTGCGACGTCAGGATCGGTGCGCGACTGGTTCGTCAGGATCCTCAGCGCCTGGTCGAGGGCGGTCTCGATGAGGCGCGGAACCGCCGTCTCGTCCGCGAGGTCGAAACCGGGGTCCAGATCGGCCTCGAGAGGAAACTCCCGTAGCAGCGACAGACAGAACGCGTCTATCGTGCTGATCGCGATGTCCCCGAGGCGGTCGCGGAGCTCGATCCACCGGGCGCGATCGAGCTCGGATCGGGCGGCCGCCTCTCCGAGCTCGCGCACGATCCGCTCGCGCATTTCCGCCGCGGCCTTGCGCGTAAATGTGATCGCGAGGATGTTGGCCGGGGCGACGCCGCGCTTCAGCAGGTTGACGTAGCGCGCGACGAGGACCGAGGTCTTGCCAGTGCCGGCCGAAGCCTCGAGCACGACGTTGTTGTCCGGCTCGACGGCGAAGCTTCGCGCGCTCGCGTCGGGATCGGGCGCGACGGGAATTGCCTCGGGCGCGTCAGCACGTGTGCTGCGCGCGATGGCTGGCGTATCGGGCGCGGCGGCCGCAGCCCTCGGCGTGCCGCCGGCCGCCTCGGGTTCAACGGCAGCCCCGTCGAAGAGCGACAATTGAGACGAGCGCGGCGGGTTACTCGTCGCCAACGTAGTCCTTCCGGCAGACGCCCGAGTAGCCGCACCACGTGCAGAGAAACGGTTCCTCCGGCCGGACGGGAAACTCCCCGCGCTCGATGCCCTCGACCGCCGCCACGAAACGCCCCGCACCATCGTCGAGCGCCTGCTCGAGCCCCCGAATGGACGACGTCGACGTGCCGAGCGGCACGAACGGGTTCTTTTCCTTGAATGCGACGTAGCCCGCGCTCGAGATTGTCCATGAGCGTCCGTGCCGGCCCTTCAAGGATTGCTCGGCACAGATGCTGTAGACGGGAAGCTGCAGCGCGCGGGCTGGTTTCGGCGCGCGGCCCAGCTTGTAGTCGATGACCCGGAGCGTCCCGTCCTCGAGCAGATCGATCCGGTCAGCCTTCCCCCGGACGCCGACCGCCCGTGGACCGCCGGCCCCTTTGAACTCGAACGTGCCCTCCAGCGGCTGCTCGAGCAGCCGCTCGAGCACCGGGGTCTCCTCTTCAATCTCGAAGTTGAACGCCCGCTCACCTAGACCCGACGCGACCGCCGAACCGAGGAGATACGTCCGCTCGAGCGCGCGGTCGGCCTCGCCGAGGTGCGCGAGCGTCGACTCGGCAACCGACGTGAACAGCTCGAGCGCGTCTGCGAGCGAGCCGGCCGTTATCGCGCCGCCGCCACGCTCCTGCCATCGCGCGAAGAACGTCTGGAACACCTGGTGAAGCAGCTGTCCACGTTCCTGCGGGCTCAGGCCGGATTCGTCGTCTCGTTCTTCGTCCAGACCGAGCACTCGCGCTGCGAAGTACTTGAACGGACACGCAAGATAGCGCTCGACGTGGCTGACCGCGTAGACGTCCGCGGCGCGTGCACCCGCCGCGCCGTGGTACGCCTCGCTGTCCTCCGGCGACCGCCCGGCGCGCAGCGCGAGCCACGCGGCAGCTTCGCCCCCCCAGGACGAGGCGACAACCGGGCTGACGGCCTGCTCGGAGGGCCCCCACTCCGCCCGTTCGATCGGTAGCCCGCTCACCTCGATCTCCTGGAGAAAGGACGAACCAGACACAATCGCGTCGTCCTCCAGCGTGAACGTCGAGACCGACACGCGCCGTCGCGCAAGCCTGAGCAGGTCGTGAAACCGTGCGCGCGCCGCAGCCAGCCGGTCGGTCTCGTTCGGCCAGCCGAGCTGAGACAGCAGCGAGGCCGGATAGAAGATGCTGCGGCGCACGCGCTCGGGCCAGTCGCGCTCGACCAGCCCGACCAGACGTAGCTCGTCCACGTCCGCGTAGGCGGCCGCGGGCGCGTCGAGGAGCAGCACGCCGTCGGGTCCCGTGCGCGGCGAAAACGTCTGACCGTCAATCCACCGGCGCACCGCGCCGGACAGGCGATCGACCGCAAGGGGCGAATCGTCGTGCCGGGCCTGAGCCTCAGCCAGCGACTCGATGGCGCCGATGACGGCGGCGCGCGCCCGCTGGTGTCGAGCCGCCCAGGCGTCCTCGGCCGCCGGCTGACGCTCGTGGGCATGGATGAAATAGAGCAAGGCGTGAAGCTGGCCCGACGCCGTGGCCGCCTCCCGGACCGGCCGGAGCGCCTCCGCGGCCGCCACTGCGGCCCGCAGCGCCTCTCCGGCGCCGGCGCGGCGTCGGCGCCTCTGGCTGATCGACTTCTCGTCCGTCCCGAACGCGGAATGCCCGGCGAGCGCGGTGAGGCGGTCCCAACCTCCGAAGTACTTCAGTTCGCGGAGCCGCGCATCGAGCGCGTTGACGCGTGCCCGGACCGACACGTGCGGGCCGGAGAGCTCCGGGAACTGCCAGTGCGGCGAGCCGAGCAGATCGACCATCGATGCGCGGTTGGCTGCCGCGATGATGAATGCGAAGACCACGTCGAGCGCCGCAGCGAATGGCTCGGCGGCGAGCGGCAGCGAGTCCAGCGCCTGGTACGGCTGACCGGCATCGGCGAATACCGAACGCGCCAGGTAGAGATATGGAAGCGGGCGCTGGAATACCACGGCCGTCCGCCCCGCATCAGCGGGCCCGATCTCGCGCACGATCGCCTTGAGCTCCTCTTCCCTGTCGCGGCTGACGAACCAGCGGGTCGGTGCTTCTCCGCCCGTATGCAGAGGCGTCACAAGGACCGGCACTGATGCCCCCGGCGCCCAGGCGTTCCTCTTCGATGCCTGGCAGCACGTCGTGCACGCGCTCGTGGAACCCGGCGGCCAGCACGTTTTCGGTCGCGATCACGTCGAGCGAGGCCAGGCCTGGAAGCCTCGCCAGCATGTCGTAGTCGGCGGTCCACAGCCCGCGCGGATCGGCGGCCTGATCGGCGACGCTCACTACCACTCGTCGGTACGACACGGATCCGTGCTGAGCCAGCAGCGACCGGCGCAGCGCGTGCTCGTCCAGCCGGCCACTCGCCTCGACGAGCGCTTCGAAGCGTGTGAACGTCGCCGTCAGAAACTCGGTCTGCCGGAAGAGCCGCTCGGCGCCCCGATCGATCTCGACGCTCGATTGCAGGCTGTCGATCATCAGCCGATCGAAGTCCTCCACTGTGACGATCGCGCCGGCGCAGCTCGTCGTAGAACGAAAGGATCTCGACGATGAGGCCAGGCCGGAGCTTGAATGGCGCCGGCGTTCCGCTCGAGGTGGCGATGGAAGCCGCACGCGTGAGCAGCACCTCCCGCTCGAATGCCGTGAGCATGTGCGGAGCCGAAGGCAGCCGCTCGTGCAGCCGCGCATAGAGCTCGTCACGGGTGAGGAAATCGAACCCGCCTCGCGGCACGGCACGGTGCGCGAACGTCCGGTCGAGCGCTTCGGCCGCCCCTGACGTGGGAACGATGATCGCCAGCGGCGTCACCGCGTCATCGGCAGCGCAGTCAGCGAGCACCCGGTGCATGGCCTGCAGGTCGGGCACGCGCAGCAGGCGTGTGGCGCGGGGTGTAATCACAATCCGGGGGGCGTGGCCAGCCGGCGCAGATCTTCCAGGGCCCGCTCGAACATGAGCAGCGCGCCGGCCGCAGCTGCCGAGGCCTCCCACGCGGTGTTCATGTCGGAGCCGGTAATCGCCAGCCGGCGTGACGAGGCCGCGCGAATCGCCAGCTGCAGTGCGCTCACGAACAGGTTGTGCACGGCTTCGGCTTCGGCGGGAGGCCGGATGTTCTTCACCTCGCGCCAGGCGTCCGTGACGCGTGCGGCGAGCGGCGTCAGCGCGTCAGGGGAAGGGCCGGCGAGCTGACGGATCTGTTCGAGGCCCGCCGAGGATCGCCGCAGGCGGTCGATCGCGGGGCGCATCCGCCGCTGGTAGTCCGACAAGCCATCACGGCGCATGGCCCAGGCGTCGCGCGCCAGCCGAAGGCGTCGTGCGGCGTCGAGCCGGCCATCGAGCGTCGCCAGCAACGCCGCCGTCGTCTGCGGCCGGCGTCGGCCGAGCCGGTCGTCGGCCTTGAGCACCGTCGTGACGAGCTTCTCGATGCCACCGACATCCGCCCGACGGGCTCGCTCGTCGGCCGACGTGACGATGCGCGAGACGAGCTCGCGGTAGCTCCTGTCTGTCTTGAGCTCCTGCTGCAGCGCGGCCGAGGCCCGGGCGTGCAGCAGCGTCGTCCAGGCCGCCGCCTCGGAGGGTTTCTCCGCGGGCCTTCCCTCCGGCGCTCGAAGGCCCGCGACAATCGCTTCGAGCAGGGACACGCGCTCAGCCGGATCGTCGGCGACCGACGCGGCCCTGAACGCCTGCTCGACGCTCTCGCGCAGCGTGGGAGGAGGAAGCTCGGGGACGACGGGGGGCAGCGGGCTCGCAGTGGCGACGAGCGTCAGGTCCAGTCGGGGAAGTCCCGCCGCCACTCGCAGCTCGCCGACCGCTTCGTCGAGTAGCGAGGTGAGCTGTGCGACGTCGGACGCCCGGTATCCGTAGTGCGCGGCGGGCCAGGTCCCGAGCATGCGGCGCGCATCTGTCGCGAGCGCCAGCCGGCGCGTCGGATCTTTCGTTGTCGCTACGTCGTGGAGGGCGCGCGCGACCTCCGTGCTCAGGGCGTCGAAATCGATCTCGCCGTGCGTCGCGGCGTAGTGGCGCGCCCGGGTCGCTTCGGCATATTGATCGGTGCGCTCCCAGTCGACCGACGATTCAGAAATGCTGACGAGGTGCAACGCCGGCGACGGCCCGTCGAGCCCGCCGATCGGGATTGAAAAGACGACGCGGTCGGCGACGCGCGCGAAGTCGCCGTAGCTCACGAGCGTGGACCCGTCGCGAAGAAAGATGCGGTACAACACCGCGTCGGCGGCGCGCGCCGGCGTCGGAACCGCGGCAACGCCTGCCGACACGGCCACGGCAAACAGCACGGCCGTTCTGAACGTCATGGCACGCGCGGCTCGCGTGGCACGATTTCGCAGCAACATGGAAGATCCCAGCCTAGTGGGCCCTCGCAACCCCGTCAAGCACTGCCGGGGTCAGATCTCGATTTTCTGATGTGCGGATCCTGAAAATCAGAAGATCGAGATCTGACCACAAGTCGGCGGGCGGTGTGGAAAAGCTGTGGAAGATCCGTGGATAGGCTGTGGAACTGGCGATACGCGAAGTTTTTTTCGCATAGAGAACCGCGTGCGGATCCCCGGAGGCGCCCTATGTGAGTGCGCCTTCGTCAGTTCTTTCGCTTGTCGCACTTTGCACACCCGCTAGAATGCTCTTCGCCTTCACCGTCCTTTCATTCCATTTTCGGCTTCGACACCCGGCGGCGCAAACAACGTGAACGTGCATCGGTTCGCAGAGAACATCAACGGGCGCGACTACCTCATCGAGGTATCGAGCGTCGGCGTCTGACAAGTGGCGGGCGCAAATCGCCCGCGTGCCGGGCGGATCAGCAGCGCTGATGCCGTTCTACGGGAAGACTCCAGACGAGGCCGCCGGACAACTGAGCCGGTGGCTCGCACTCGCCCACGGCGTCAAGCAGCGCTGAGACTGCGCTATATTGACGAGCGTGCCCGCCATCATCAGCCGTTGCTCGTTCGCCTCGCTGGCTGCACTCGCAACGATTCTGACGCTCGGCCCAAGCCTGCAGCTCGAGCCCCGACAGAGCGCCCAATCGACGGCGCCGCTGCCAAAAGTTCGGCTGCATCGCCACCGCGGCATCATTTCCAATCGCTCCGGCGGACGGCTGACGTCGGACGAGCTCATCGCGTCGATGCCCGGGATCGAGCGATACGCCCGCGCCGAGTCGGAACAAATCGCCAACACCTCGAGCGCCGCGCTGACGCTCGACCAGTGGCTCGCGCTCGCGCGCCGCATCAACGCGCTCTTCGCCGAGGATCCCGCACTCGCCGGCATCGTCGTCACGAGCGGAACCGACACGCTCGAAAAGATGGCCTATTTTCTGAACCTCACCGTTCGCAGCCGACCGGCCCGTTGTCGTTGTCGGGTCGATGCGCAACCCGAGCACGCTCGGCTACGAGGGCGCGGCCAACCTGCTCGAAGGGTTTCGCGTGGCGGCCGAGCCGCAATCCCGCGGCAAAGGCGTGCTCGTCGTCCTCAACGACGGAATCAACGCCGCGCGCGAA
>CAVZMJ010000003.1:0-553786 GCA_963776315.1 uncultured Acidobacteriota bacterium | reverse complement strand
TCGCGGCGGTCACGACGTCGCTCGGCAGATAGCCGATCGCCTCGGCGTCTGGTCCGCTCGTCATCTGGACTAACACTTCGCAAGTTAAGGGGAGATTGACCGCATGGAAACGCGCACACTCGGCAAAGACGGTCTCGTCGTATCGGCCATCGGCTACGGATGTATGGGCCTCGAGGCGGTCTACGGCCCTGCCACGGATCGTCAGGAGGGGGTTCGGCTCATTCGCGCCGCGGTCGAGCGTGGCGTCACCCACTTCGACACCGCCGAGGCCTACGGCCCCTTTACCAACGAGGTCCTCGTGGGCGAGGCGCTCACGCCCATCCGCAATCAGGTGTCCATCGCCACGAAGTTCGGCTGGGACATCGACCAGCAGACCGGCCAGCGAACCGGGGGGCTGAACAGCCGTCCGGATCACATCCGGCGCGTCGTGGACGCGATGTTGACGCGCCTGAAAGTCGACTGCATCGACCTGCTATACCAGCACCGCGTGGATCCCGATGTACCCATCGAGGATGTCGCCGGCGCCGTCAAGGACCTGGTCGTGGCGGGGAAGGTCAAGCACTTCGGCCTGTCGGAGGCGGCACCGCAGAGCATCCGTCGCGCCCACGCCGTGCTGCCGGTTGCGGCGCTCCAGAGTGAGTATTCCCTGTGGACACGCGACGTGGAGCAAAACGGCGTCCTCGCCATCTGCGAAGAGCTCGGCATCGGGTTCGTTCCCTGGGCGCCACTTGGCGCCGGCTTTCTCACGGGGACCATCAACGAGAAGACGACGTTCGACGTCGCGGATTTCCGCACCTACTCGCCGCGATTCACCGCCGAGGCCCGCGCCGCCAACGTCGCGATGGTCGACCTGGTCAAGCAGATCGCTGAGCAGAAGCATGCCACACCCGCGCAGATTGCCTCTGGCGTGGCTCCTGGCGCAGAAGCCCTTCATCGTGCCTATCCCCGGGACGACGAAGTTGCACCGCCTCGAAGAGAACCTGGGTGCGGTCAGCGTCGAGCTCACGCTCGACGATCTGCGCGTGATCGAGGATGCGGCTGCGCAGATCGAGGTGCATGGTGCGCGGCTGCCCGAGGCCGTGCTGAAGTTTTCGTACAAGTAATCACGGCGTCGCGGATCGCTCCGCCGTCACGTGCACCGTACGGTGCGCAAGGGCGCACGCCGGCTTCAAGCCGGTGCGGCGCCAATCACAGAAAAGGATGAAGAAATGCAGGCAGGACTGCTCATGCTCGGAGTGTGCCTCTTGACAGTGATCGTGCCGTCGGGCCTCGCGCAGGCGGCGTCGCAAGGCGACACCAAGGCAACCGTCACGCAGGCGGAGCAGGACATCGTCACGCTGTCGAAAGACAAGTGGCGCTGGATGGCCGAGCGCAACGTGGAGGCGCTAGACAAGCTGTTCGCGCCCGAAGCGATCTTCGTGCACATGGGCGCCACCATGTCGAAGAGCCAGGAACTCGAGGTCATCAAGAGCGGAACCATTCAGTACAAGGACGCGCAGATCCAGGAGGTCTCGGTCCGCTTCGTCGGCGGCACGGCGATCTTGCTCAACAGGATCCGCCTCGTCGCGGTGGTCGGCGGGAACGAAGTCGTCAATCCGTTCAACGTGACCGAGGTCTACGTCAAGGTCGACGGGGTGTGGAGGCTCGGCTCGGTTTCGTTCACCCGTTTGCTCACCCCCCAGTGACGCCGAAAGCCACGACGCCGAGGTGATCGCGACGATGCTCGTGCGAGAAGCGGGTCAATTTGACCTCCTCACGTGACCGGCGGACAATTCGGCTACCATAGGTCCAGGTCAAACTGACCTGGATCGAGTGGCGGGAGTCGAACGGCTTGTCCCGCCTGCGTCGCAGACGATACCAACGGAGCCGAGGAATCGGCTCCCGGAGAGCTCGAAGATGAAATACACAGTCCTCGTCAATGGGGAGCGGCGCACCGTCGATGTGCCGGAGCGCATGCCCCTGCTCTGGGTACTGCGGGATGCCATGGACCTGAAGGGCACGAAGTTCGGCTGCGGTGTGGCCCAGTGCGGCGCCTGCACGGTGCTGCTCGACGGCCAGCCCATCCGCTCGTGCATCACGCCGATCTCCTCGATCGGCACCAGCGCGGTCACGACCATCGAGAGCCTGCCGCGCGACGGGTCCCACCCGCTGCAGCGCGCCTGGCTTGAGCTCGACGTCCCGCAGTGCGGCTACTGTCAGGCGGGCCAGCTGATGGCGGCCTCGGCGCTGCTCAAGGCCACGCCGAACCCGACCGACCAACAGATCGACACGGCGATGAGCGGCAACGTCTGCCGCTGCGGCACCTACCTTCGAATCAAGCAGGCCATCAAGTCGGCGGCGAGCGCCGGAAGGAGGGGCTAGTCATGGCTGGAACCCTGAAGGATCCGAAACTCGACCGCCGTGCGTTTCTGCAGGTGTCGGCGGTGGCCGGCGGCGGTTTGCTCATCGGACTCTACACACCCGACGTGCTGGCGCAGCGCGGCGGAGGTCCGGGCGGCCCCGCGGCGTCGCTCGCGCCGAACACCTACATCACGATCCACCCCGACAACACCTTCACCATCATCGCGAAGAATCCGGAGACCGGGCAGGGCATCAGGACCGCGCTGCCGATGATCATCGCCGATGAATTCGACGTCGACTGGGCGCAGGTCAAGATCCAGCAGGCCGACCTGGACCCGAAGTACGGCGGGCAGATCGAGGGTGGCAGCCGTGCAATTCCGTCCAACTACCAGAACATGCGTCTGGTCGGGGCGGGCGGCCGGCTCCTGATGCTGGCAGCGGCGGCGCAGCAATGGAACGTCCCGCAGAGCGAGCTGACCACGGCCGGCGGTGTCGTCACGCATGGCGCGACCAAGCGCACCGCGACCTACGCGTCGCTCTCGTCGCCGGCGGCGAGCCTGCCCGTGCCGGAATCCGCCGCCATCGAGGCCGCGCTCAAGAACCCGCGCGACTTCAAGATCATCGGCAAGCGGATCCGCGGCGTCGACAACCTGGACATCGTGACGGGTCGTCCGGCGTTCAGCATCGACGTCTCGTTTCCGAACATGCTCCATGCGGTGCTGGTGAAGTGCGACGTCTTCGGGGGGAAGGCCGTCAGCGCCAACCTGGATGAGATCAAGAAGCTGCCGGGCATCAAGCACGCCTTCATCGTCGAGCCGGTGGGGCAGGGCAACAACTCTCTCGCCTCCGGCGTCGCGATTGTGGCCGACAGCTGGTGGCTAGCCAACGACGCGCGCAGCTCGCTGAAGGTCGTCTGGGACGAAGGCGCAGTTGCTGCGCAGAGTAGCGAGCGGTATCTGTCGCAGGCGCGCGACCTGGCGGCGAAGGCGGCGACGGCGCCTGCACCCACGCCGCCGCCGGCACCGGCTCCGGGCGGGGGGCGCGGCGGCCCCGGCGGTCCACCGAGCGCCGTGATCGGCGACGTCGACGCCGCATTCCGCACCGCGGCGAAGACCATCGAAGCCGAGTACTTCTTCCCGCTGCTGTCGCATGCGCCGCTCGAGCCGCAGAACGCCACGGCTCACTATCACGACGGTCGTCTCGAGATCTGGTCGCCGAGCCAGATTCCGGCCAAGCAGAATCCGGCGCTCGGCGCCGGGATCCCACCGGAGAACGTGACCTACCACCTCGTGCGCGCCGGCGGCGGATTCGGCCGGCGGCTCGTGAGCGAGTACGACATCGAAGTGGCGCGGATCGCCCGGACCGTCACCGAAGAGCGGGCGGCCGCAGGCCTGCCGAGCGTCCCGGTCAAGCTGCTGTGGACCCGCGAAGACGACATGGCGCACGACCAGTACCGCCCGACCGGATACCACTTCTTCAAGGCGGGACTGGACGCGAGCGGCAAGCTCATCGCGTATCGCGATTTCGTCGCCAGCACGAATTCCGTCGTGCCGGCGAACGAGTTCCCGCGGGGCTTCGTCGAGAACGTGCTCGTCACGTCCGAGAACGTGACGCCGTTCGGCATTCCCGTCGGTGCGCTGCGCGCGCCGCCCACCAACGGCATCTCGTTCGTGAAGCAGGGCTTCATCGACGAGATCGCGATCGCCGCCGGCAAGGATCCGCTGCAGTATCGGATCGATCTGCTGAACAACCCGGTCGGCGCCGGCGCCACTGGCGGATTCAATCCCGTTCGGGCGCGCGGCGTGCTCGAAGCCGTGCGCGAGATGTCCGCGTGGGATCGCCGGAGTCAGCTGCCCAAGGGCACCGGCAAGGGCGTCGCGTTCCAGTTCGCGCACGCGGGCTACGTCGCCTACGTCATCGAAGTCTCAGTCGACGCGAACAAGGCCATCAAGGTCAATCGCGCGTGGTGTGCCGTGGACATCGGCCGGCAGATCGTCAACCCCAGTCAGTCGGAGAACCTGGTGCACGGCGGCCTCATCGAAGGGATGAGCCATCTGATGTCCTGGGCGATCACGATCGACAAGGGGCGCGTGGTCCAGCGGAACTTCCACCAGTACCAGCCGACGCGCATGTCGCATGCCCCGGCCAGCATCGAGGTGCGGTTCCTTCAAACGGACTTCGATCCGACCGGGCTCGGCGAGCCGTCTCTGCCGCCGGCAGTCCCAGCAATCACAAACGCCATCTTCGCGGCGACAGGCGTTCGAATCCGGTCGTTGCCGTTGGACAATCAAGGGTACCGCTGGACCTAGTCTGGGCGTGCCGGCGCGTCATTCAGACACCCCGAACCGATCGTCGAGGTCGGTTCGGGGTTCTCGTTCACGCCCGCATGCCCATCGCGAGACCGACGGCCATCGCTGGCGCCCTGCTCGCCGGCCTCATCGGCCTTCACGCGCAGGCGTCGCCGCAGGAGCGGACGCTCGTCGAGTGCGACTTCACGGCGTCGGCCCAGGGATGGCTCGTGTCCGGAGACACCGGCCAGACGGAGCCCGTGTTCCACCCGTCGGATGGCAGCCCGGGAGGTCATATCTCGCATGTCGACGAAGCCCTTGGTGAGACGTGGTACTTCCGTGCACCTGCCAGCGTGTTGAGGCAGTTGGCGGCGGCCGAGAACGGCACGCTGAGCTACAGCCTCAAGCAGTCCACCGACGATCCGGGCTTCCTCGATGACGACGTGATCATCGTGGGACCCGCAGGCCGGCTCTCGTTCCGGTTCGGCACGTCGCCCGGCACCGGCTGGACGCCCTTCTCGGTGAAGCTCACGGCCGCGGCCGGATGGCGCTGGAACTGGAACGCGCGAGCGAGCCAGGAACAGATCCATAGCGTGCTCGCCAATCCGACGAGCCTCGAAATCCGCGGCGAGTACCACACCGGACCCGACGAGGGCGCACTCGACAACGTCGTGCTCAGATCCGGCGGGTGAGTCGCTCTCGCGCCGGTGCACGCCGGCAGGATCTTCTCTTTTTCGCCTGACGGTACGAGCACTTTCTCCCATCCAATTTATCGGGTCCTCGAGGCCGAGTGGCCAGACATCCACCGAAGCACAGTTGTTACGAACTCGTCCGAAGCACGAGCTTGGGCCGATGACGCTTTGAATTACGAACGGATTCCGGCGGCGTGCAAGATTCCCGGGTCCATTCGTTCTGACTGTTACAAGGCGCAGGTGGCCGGAACACGTCGCTGCCGCAGTGTCATTACGCGTCGGGACCAGAGAGGCCCGATCACGGGTGTCAATCACGGGTGTCAGGCAGTGAATCGTGAACGCCCTGACACCCCACGTTCACGATTCACTGCCTGACACCCCGGTGATCGCCGGAACATCGTCCAAAGGAAGCACAGGAATCAGCGAAAGGAGACCGTATGAGACTGCAGGCCGTTGTCATGTCAGTGGCAGTGGTGGCGGGCGCGGCAGGCGGTGCGCAGACCCAGCGCACCACGCCCGAACCGAAAACTGCGCCGGCGCCGGTGTCGACTGCGGTCGACAAAGGGGCCCGGTGGCTGGCGTCCGTGCAGGGCGCCGACGGCGGGTGGGGCCAGGACGGAGGCGAGGCGTCCTCCGCGCGGCCGGGAGAGCGGCTGGAATCGAGCGGCAACGACGTCGCCAACACGGCAGTCGCGGCCCTTGCGCTCCTGCAGGCCGGCAGGCAGTACCAGCCGCAGGTGGAGCGCGCACTCGCATTCGTCCTGCAGCGGATCGAGGCGAGTCCAGCCGACGGCCTGGCCATCACCGATCGCCAGGGCACGCAGATCCAGCGAAAGCTGGGCCCGTGCATCGACACGTTTCTCGCGTCGATGCTGATGTCGCAGGTTGACGGACGCGCGTCGACGCTGGCGCTGAACGCTCGGGTCCGCAAGGCGCTGCAGAAGACGGTCGCGAAGATCGAGAAGCACCAGCAGTCGGACGGAAGCTGGAACATTGCCGGCGGCTGGGCGCCGGTGCTCGGCACGTCGATGGCCTCGCGCAGCCTCTTCGAGGCTAAAAACAGAGGCGTCGCGGTGGATGCCGCTGTCATGGCGCGTGCCGAGACCTACACGGTGAGCGCCCTGAGCGCCCCTCCGCCGCCCGCGGCCGTGGCCGGTGGGCGGTCTGCCGGCAGAGGAGCCGGTACCGCGCTCGCCGCGCCCGCCGAAGCCGCAGGCGTCCCGCTGTATCAGAGTGCGCAGGCGCTGGAGCAGTTGAGCCGTACCTCGGCGGACAGAGCGCAGAACGCCAAGCAGATCAGCGCGATTCAGAGTCAGCTCGCCGATGCAGCCTTCGTCGCTGGATTCGGGTCGATGGGCGGCGAGGAGTTCTTCTCCTATCTCAACATCAGCGACAGCATGAAGCGCGTCGGCGGCGACGGCTGGTCGAAATGGCATGCGAACATCACGCAGAAGATTCTCGGCCTGCAGAACAGCGATGGCACGTGGGCCGGTCACCACTGCATCACTGGAAGGGTCGCGATGACCAGTGCGGCGATTCTGAACCTCACGGTCGATCGTGCGCGTTGACCGCCGCGCCTTCTTGTTGACGGCGGCGGCTGCCGCCGCGTGCTCGTGGAAACGTGAGCGCAGCTCGCTTACGCGGGCTGCGCACTATCTCTGGGCACAGCAGGCAGCCGACGGAGGCTTCCACAGCGCCACCTACGGACTGCTTCGTTCCGGCCAGTCGTTGACGCCCTTCGTACTCGGTGCGTTGCTGCGCGTTCCCGATGCCACAGTGCCCGCCCCCGCCGGCGCCGTCGATCGTGCGATTGCGTTCATCAGAAGGCATACGAGCGTCGACGGGGCCGTGGGCGTAACAGGCGGCGATGCGGATTATCCGAACTACGCCACGGCGCTCGCCGTCGATGCCCTGGTGGCGGCCGAGCGCCGCCTGCCCGCCGTGGCTCATAGAGCGAAGGCGGGTTCGTGGACGGCGGATATCGCGCCGATGGTCGCGCAACTGCGAGCGCAGCAGTTCAGCGAGGCCAACGGCTGGACACCGGAACACACGGCCTACGGCGGTTGGGGAATGGGAGGCGCGATTCGTCGTCCGCCCGACGCCGGCCATGTGGACCTGTCGATGACGCGGTTCGTGCTCGAAGCGCTGCGCGCCTCCGGTGTCGACGGCTCGGATCCGGCGATGACTCGAGCGCACGTGTTTCTCGAGCGGTCACAGAATCACGACGGCGGATTCTTCTTCTCACCCGTGACGCCAGCGCTCAATAAGGCGGGCCAGAGCGCCGAAGGGTTCGTCAGCTACGGTACGACCACGGCCGATGGAGTGCTGGCACTCAGGGCGACAGGACTTCCGGACAGCGACGACCGAATTGCCAGAGCGATCGCATGGCTCGACAGAAATCACCAGGCCGACCGCGTGCCGGGCTTCGACGAGGGTGAGGGTCCGCAGGGTTCGTGGAGAACAGGACTGCGCTTCTACTACGCCGCCGCGATCGCACGCGCGCGGCCTCAGCAGCGCGTTCGACTGCCTGAGCAGGCAGTCGATGGCAGTTTTCGCAACGCCAGCGGCCGCGTCAAGGAGGACGATCCGCTGATTGCGACGACGTTCGCCATCCAGATGATCACGCGCGCTGGAAGTTAGAAGTAAGACCTCACCGCCTGGCCCCGGACACGATCAGCGGTCCCGCAGCGCGTCGACCGGATCCACACGGCTCGCCCGCCGCGCCGGGACGAACGACGCGACGATAGCAACGGCGAGGAGGAGCGCCGGCACGCCCGCGAACGTGATCGGATCGGTGGCGCTCACGCCCACGAGGAAGGCGCTCACGACGCGGCTCAGGGCGACCGCGCCAGCGAGGCCGAGCCCGATACCGGCGAGCGCCACGGCCAGGCCCTGTCCGAGAATCAGTCCCATGACATCGCGCTCGCTCGCACCGAGGGCGACACGCACGCCAATCTCACGCGTCCGCTGCTTCGCCGAATACGAGATCACGCCGTAGAGGCCGAGCGACGCCAGGCCCAGCGCCATGACGGCGAACGCGCCGATGAGCGCCAGCAGGAACCGCGTCTGCGACATCGCGTTCGAGACGTACGACGCGAGCGTTGACAGTTCGGCGATCGGCACGTCAGGGTCCATGGCCGCCGCTTCGGCGCGGATGCGCGCGACGAGGATCGCCGGATCCGCGGCCGTGCGCACGACGTAGGTCAGGGGCAGGAACGAGTTGAAGATGTACGGGACGTAAACGGTCTCGCGGCCCTCAGCGGCGAGCGATACCGACCGCACGTTGTCGACGACGCCGACGATCCGTACGGGGAGCCACTCGAGCGAGAACGTCTTTTCGTTGAAGTGCATTGAATGTGACGACGTTCCGCGCGTCGAAGCCCTGGTCGACCCGCTGGATCTGGGCGAAGCTGTGCAAGCGGGGGCCGGGGGTCCGATAGGGGGCGTTCTGTGATCTTCGACAGCCCTCTAATGCTTCCTATCGTCACAACCCGACGAGCATTGTCACGTCCGGCACGATCACGATGTCCTCACGTCACGAATTCACCGACTGCCGAACCCGGACCGTGACGATCAACGGCGACCCGGCCATCCTGATGGAAGGAACCTACACGTTCGGAGCGGCTACGGGCACAGGGAATGTCCCGTCGAGCATGACCTCTACGACGCGCATGACCGGCGGCCTGCGCTTCGACGCAGCCGGCGTCGCAGGGCGCGCGCGCTACGACTGCACGATGACGACGTCGATGCAGATCGGCAGTAATGGGCGCCTCGCGCCACCGACCCTCACGTCGAGCGGCACCATCACCTGGGAGCAGCCGCTCGGTACGGTGCGGGTCCAGCCGTGCGGCCGATAGGTTTCGAGACGTTCAGCGCCGGACCCGCCCGAGGCGCGCGTCCAGCCAGTCCAGGACCTCGCGAATCAGCAGTTCGCGTGGGACGAAGTGACCGCCCATGACGATCACGTGCCGCTTCTCGGCCGGCGCCGTTCCGATCAAGCTGAAATAGCGTTTCGCGTTGGCGATCGGCACGATCGAATCGAACTCGCCGCTGAACATGAGCGTCGGCTGGTGGACGCGCGGCAAGGCGTTGACCGGATCGACTTCAGGCGTGGCCGACATCGGCGGCAGCAGTCCGATGTCAATCACCGCCGCGCGAAGGCGGGGCTCGTGCGCGAGCGCAATCGGCCCGTTCACACCGCCCCAGCTGTAACCAAAAAAGGCCAGCGCTTTCGAGTCGATGTCGGCCCGCGTCTCGAGATAGTCGAGAGTGCGTCGCAGATCCTTCACGCCATCGATCGTGTTGTCGCGGTAGTCGGCGGTGTTGAAAGCCGGCCGCCGGCGCGTGTTGCCGACCCTCCGCTCGAAGATGCCCCTGTAGATCGGAAACGCGACCGCGCGGCCGCTCTTCACGATGAAGTCCAGCTGCTTGGCGAAGTACTGGTCGATGTCGTCCAGCGAGAACGTGTCCCAGCCGGGCCAATAGACCACGGTCTGATAGGGCGCCGCGCCCGTCGTCGGCACATAGAGGTGAAGGAGCATGCGCTCGTCACCGTATCCGGCGTCGAACCGCACACGCTCGCGCGTCCAGACTCGGGAGTGTTCGACGGTCTCGACCGAGGCGTTGAGCGGCTCCGCGGCGGTAGTCGAACACGCGCCCGTGCGCGGCGAACACCGGATCGGACACGGCCTGATGACCGCCGTCGGGCGACACAGTGGTGCGCTCGATCGGAGCTCGGAGCCTGACCGCCACGGTGGATTCGTCATGCGACGTCATCAGCCGCAGGCCGTTGCTCTCCGAGCGATCCTCAGGCGGCGCCGAGCTGTCGGCCGTGCCGGCGACGTAGTAGGGATCGCTCCAGCTCCCTCCGAGGATGATGCGCTCGGCGCCGATCGCGGTGGACGTCCACTCGCGCACGTTGCCGGTCATGTCGAAGGCTCCGACGTGAGTCATCGCCCGGCTTTCGCTGCCGGGCCTCGGTCCCGATCCGCCGAAGTTGCTGGCCGGCAGGAGCCATGGGAACATCGAGTTGGCCAGCGCCTCCTGCCAATGATGGGCCGTCGGCAGCGCCTGGCCGGCATAGCGCGCGTAGGCCGCCGCTTCGTACCAGCTCAGCCCGGAGACGGGCCACGCGCCCTGGCCTTCGCGATGGTCGCCCGCCACCCACGTGCTCGGACCCGGACGTCCCGTACGGTCCACGAAGAGCCGCATCGCCTCTTCCCACGTCAGGTCCCTGACCACGCACCTTGACCGGCTCCCACCATTCCCGCCGATGGTAGCCGCCGGCATCGACAAACTTCTTGTACTCGGCGTTGGTCACTTCATAGCGGTCGAGGAGGAAGTCGCTCGCGTCGATCGTCTGCCCGCGATCCGGGAACTTCCAGCGCAGGAACGCGAACCTTGTCGGCCGGCAGCGTCTGTTCGGTGTCGAGCGTGAACGTCTCGGGCCCGACCAGCAGACCGTCGGGATTGCCGGGGGTCAATTCCGCCCAGTTGAAGTGCGCGCCGCCAATCGCGCGGATCAACGGCCGGTAACCCTGGTGCTCGAAGCGCAGCCGTGACAATCCCCATGGAAAGCGAACGTCCACGAGCGGCGTCTGTCCAAGGTCCTCCCACTTGTCGGCGAGGGGCGTTGTACGCCTGTCGAAAGACCCTCGCCCCGGCGGGCTCCGACTTGATCGTCACCTTCCACGAGAATCTCGGCCACAGTTCGGCCAGCTCGCGACTATCGGGACGCCGCCGCTTGATCTCGTTGGCGAGCGCGAACGCCGATTCGAAGTCCGCGACATCCAGATACCGTTCGATCTTCGGCAGGGCGTCGCTCGCGAGCCACCGCGCATCGGCATCCCGCCAGAAAAACCAGAACCCGACCGCACCCAGCACCGCGGCGATGAGAGCCGTCAGCAGGTAGGCCGCGCCCGAGAATCGCGCGCTGCGCTTTGCCGGAACCGCGGTGACGGCTGCCGTCGTCAGCTCGGATGAACGCGGCTCGGCTATCCGCGCGGCTCCACCGGACTCCGGTCCGCGCGTCAGCGCCTCGGCGAACTGCCGGGTGGTCGAGAATCGATCGGCCGGGACCTTCGCCAGCGCTTTGCGAATGGCGTCATCGACTTCGCGGAGAAACGCTCTCGCGGACGATCCTCAGGCTGGACGCCGGCTCCCGCAGCTTTCTCGCCTGCATCGCTTCAGCGGTCGCGGCCGCGTGCGGGGGCTGGCCCGCCAGCATCTCGTAGGCGACGGCGGCCAGGCTGTAGATATCGGTTCGACGATCGAGCTCCCGCCGCGCCGGCCGCCTGCTCGGGACTCATGTAGACCGTCGTCCCGATCGCCACTCCGGTCGCGGTCAGCGCCTCGCGGGACGAGGCGTGCGCGGCGGTGACGACCCGTGCGATCCCGAAGTCCGCCAGGCGGGCGTGTCCGCCGCCGAGCAGGATGTTCTCGGGCTTGATGTCCCGGTGGATGACGCCCAGGGTGTGCGCGTACTCCAGCGCGTCGGCCATTTCGCGGAGAATCGCCACCGCATCCGGCACCGGCAGCTGCCGCTCGCGACGCAGCCGGTCGCGCAGCGACTCGCCGTCCACGTACGGCATCACGTAATAGAGGAGCCCATCGGCGTCGCCGGAATCGAGCAGCGGCACGATGTGGGGGTGGTCGAGCCGTGCAGTCACGACGATTTCGCGATGGAATCGCCCGGACCCGAGCAGCGCCGACAAGTCGGGTCTGAGGACTTTGACGGCAACGGTGCGATCGTGCCTGATGTCGTGCGCGAGGTAGACGGTGGCCATGCCGCCGTGGCCGATCTCACCGTCGACGCGGTATCGGCCGGCGAGCGCTTGCATCAGGCGGGCGAATTCGTCGGCCATCGTCTCGGACGTTCCCCTGCGTCATTATGTCCTCGATGGCGGACCGTTCAAAGAGGAGTTCGAGCGGCCGCGGCCGGATCGGATTACCGCCGGAACCTGCGCCAGGCTCTTGATCCACCTCGGCGGACCGCCGGACTCGGTGAGATGCCCGGAAAAAAACGCCGGCGGCGCCGCCGTCACACCATGCCGCCGCGTTCCGACCGCGTGCGACAAGTGGAGTTCGCGTTTGCCATCCAGGAAAACCTGGACCTGCGCGCACATCGGAAAGTCCCGGTCCTTATCCAGGGCAGGGTTGCCGGTCTGCTCCCCGCAGTCGTTGACTTCCCACTTGGTGACCGCTTGCGGTCCTACCAGGCCCCGCAGCTACGCCTCGAAGGTCGTGCGAGGCAGCGCCGGATCGATTTGCCGCACGATCGCCTTCTTCGTCGCGTCGATGGCCACCGCCTCCGGCGAGGGCGCCGGTGGCTGGGGCAAGGACGCCCGCGACAATTACCAACGCGTACGCGGTCATGGCTTATCGCGAATGGCGCAGCGCGCTCAGCTCGTTACAGCGCTGCGAGCGGCCGAGGGTCCGGCGTCGCGGTACGACGCAGGTCGCGCTCGTCGCGCTCGTCATCTGACGGTCTCTCGGGCGATTCAATGGCGAGCATCGTGTTCGCGCCCGGACGCCGGCCACTCGACGGCATGGGACCGGTTCGCCTCCGCCAGAGAATGAGTCCAATCGCAAGGACCGTTCCCAGCACGGACGCGATCGCCAGCGACACGCCAATACTCGGGACGAACACCGCCACGATCAGCGCCATCGCCACAAGCCCCAGGACGATAGGAAACATTAGCGGGCTGTCGAGGGTAACGGAACCCCCGTTATCCGACCCAGGCCCCCCTGACACAGACCTAAGAAAGACCTCCACCCAAACTTGGGTCCAACTTGGAGTCCAAAAGTGCCCAAACACCGGGAACTGCAAAACCTCCATCCCCGGCCCCCAAATTCACATTGCTGTTTACCGCCCGCCCCGGACACGATCAGCCGTCCCGCAGCGCGTCGTTCGGATCCACACGGCTCGCCCGCCGCGCCGGGACGAACGACGCGACGATGGCCACGGCGAGCAGGAGCGCCGGCACGCCCGCGAACGTGATCGGATCGGTGGCGCTCACGCCCACGAGGAAGGAGCTCGCGACGCGGGTCAGGGCGACGGCGCCAGCGAGGCCGAGCCCGATACCGGCGAGCGCCACGGCCAGGCCCTGTCCGAGAATCAGCCGCATGACATCGCGCTCGCTCGCACCGAAGGCGACACGCACGCCGATCTCACGCGTCCGCTGCTTCGCCGAGTACGAGATCACGCCGTAGAGGCCGAGCGACGCCAGGCCCAGCGCCAGGACGGCGAACGCGCCGATGAGCGCCAGCAGGAACCGCGTCTGCGACATGGCGTTCGAGACGTACGACGCGAGCGTTGACAGTTCGGCGATCGGCACGTCCGGGTCCATGGCCGCCGCTTCGGCGCGGATGCGCGCGATCAGGCTCGCGGGATCCGCGGCCGTGCGCACCACGTAGGTCAGGGGCAGGAACGAGTTGAAGATGTACGGGACGTAGACCGTCTCGCGACCCTCCGCGGCGAGCGATGCCGACCGCACGTTGTCGACGACTCCGACGATCCGTACGGGGAGTCGCTCGAGCGAGAACGTCTTCTCGTTGAAGTGGTCGACGAGGAGGTCGGCGCCGAGGGGATCCTCCTCGCCGAAGACGCGCTTCGCGAGCTTCCGATCGATGATCGCCACGTCGAGCGCTTCCTCCCGATTGTCCAGACGCTCGAAGGTGCGGCCCGACAGCAGCTTGATGCCCATGGCCTCGAAGTACCCCGGCAGCACGGCCTTGTAGTCGGCCTTGTTGGCCCGATAGGCGTCGTCCGAGCCGCCGACGCGGCCGTACGACCCGACCGAGTACCTGCTCGCCGCCCGCGAGCGGCAGCGGCGTGACGCCGCCCACGCGCTCGACGCCCGGGATGGCGCGAAGCCGATCGGCCAGCTCGTTGGCGAAGTTTGCCCGCGATGCCGACGTGATGTACTTGAGTATCTTCACGGGCGCATTGAATGTGACGACGTTCCGCGCGTCGAACCCCGGGTCGACCCGCTGGATCTGGGCGAAGCTGCGGACCATCAACCCGG
Source organism: uncultured Acidobacteriota bacterium (assembly GCA_963776315.1). Classification (GTDB taxonomy): domain Bacteria; phylum Acidobacteriota; class Vicinamibacteria; order Vicinamibacterales; family 2-12-FULL-66-21; genus DATBJJ01. The sequence goes on along the minus strand of CAVZMJ010000003.1, from coordinate 539,440 downwards.
CGCCGACGAGGAGCACGAGCGACAGCGCGACCTCCAGCACGACGAGCGCGCTGCGCAGCATGTTGCCGCGCACGCCGCCGGTGTCGCTTCCCCGGTCGCGCAGCGCGTCAACCAGGTTGCCGGCGACCGCCCGCAGCGCCGGCGCGAGCCCGAACAGGATCGCGGCGACCGACGCAGCTCCCGCGGTGTACAGGAGCGCGGCGAGGTCGATGGCCGCCCGTTCGACGCGCGGCAGGTTGCCGGGACTCAACGCCGTGATGAGCCTGATGCCCTGCCACGCCAGGAGCACGCCGAGCACGGCGCCCGCCCAGGAGAGCACGGCGCTCTCGACCAGCATCTGCGCGATGATGCGGCCGCGGCCGCTGCCGACCGCCGCCCGCACCGCGATCTCGCGTCCACGCTCGGTCGCCCTGACCAGCAGCAGGTTCGCGATGTTGGCGCACGCGATCAGCAGCACGAACCCGACGGCGCCAAGGAGAGCGAGCAGGGCGGGCCGCGCGTGGTTCACGACGTCACGGTGCAGTCCCGTTCACCCTGATCTGCAGGTTCTGCGTCTTGTGGAACGGGTGGACCTCGCGCAGCCGCGTCGCGACCGCGTCCATCTCATGCTGCGCCTGTTCCAGCGTGACGCCGTCACGCAGCCGCGTGACCACCGTCAGCCAGGCCGCGTCCCGCGCGAAGTCGGAGATGTTGCGCGGCAGCACGCCCCAGGCATCGACGTTCGTCGGCATCGCCGCGTCCGCCGGCAGGTAGATCCGGAACGTCGGCGGCAGGACGCCCACCACGACCGAGCCCCAGCCATCCATCTGGATCGTGCGGCCGATCACGTCCCGATCGCCGCCGAACCGCCGCTGCCACAGCCCGTAGCTCAACATCACCTTGCCCGGTGGCAGGTCGGGATTGGGGTTCGCGAACAGCTTGGGATCGATCGTGATCGCGTCGTCGCTTCGGAAGGTCCGACCGACGAGCGGCCGGACGCCGAGCAGCTCGAACAGGTTCCACGTCGTGTAGCCGTTGACGATGCGCTCGGCCTGGCCGTCGCCGGTCAGCGTGCCGGGGACGGCCGCCGCCCCGGCGAAGCCCTCGAACCGCGTGGTCTGGGTCTGGTAGTCCCCGAGATCCGGTCCCGAGACGAGCGAGCGCTCGACATTGGTCGCCTGCAGGCGCGTCCACACGAGCGCCAGCTCCTCGGGATGATCGTACGGCAGCGCACGAAGCAGCACGGCGTTCGCCACGCTGAACATCGCCACGTTGCTGCCGATGCCGAGCGCCAGGGTGAGGACGATCACCGCCGTGAACAGCGGTCTTCGGACGAAGGAGCGAATCGCGTACTTGAAGTCGCGAATGACGTCGCCGACCATGACTGTGGTTGTGCCTTCCTGCAGGAGCGCGGCGGTTTCGGAACGAAACTGAAGCTTGACAATGCTGGCAAGCCGTTCGGCGTTCCTGCGCTGAACGTGCCTAGCCTACTGCTTCTTCTTGCGGACTGCGACGAAGTTCTGTTGCGGCGGCGGCTGGATGACCTGCATCTGCGTCACCGCGCCGCTCGCGTCCCGGGCGAACTCCACGGCGAATGCGGGCAGTTCTTTGATGAAGTAGTGGAGTCCCAGCTGCTGTTGAAGATGGTACAGAGGCTGACCGGGCATCAAGAGGGTGAGCGTCCCGTCCGGCTGCGCCGTCACCACGATGGTGACGGATCCCGCTTCGTACTCGCCTGCCAGCGACGCGATCGGCGTGGGCGCCAGCATTGGCTGTGTCGCCGCGGCCTGCTGAATCTTTTTGCGGACCGCGACGAAGTTCTGTTGCGGCGGCGGCTGGATGACCTGCATCTGCGTCACCGCGCCGCTCGCGTCCCGGGCGAACTCCACGGCGAATGCGGGCAGTTCTTTGATGAAGTAGTGGAGTTCCACCTGCTGTTGAAGATGGTACAGAGGCTGACCGGGCATCAAGAGCGTGAGCGTCCCGTCCGGCTGGGCAGTCACGACGATGGTGACAGACCCCGCCTCGTACTCGCCGGCAAGGGATGCGAGCAGCGTGGGCGTCAGCATTGGCTGCGTCGCCGCGGCCTGCTGAATCTTTTTGCGGACCGCGACGAAGTTCTGTTGCGGCGGCGGCTGGATGACCTGCATCTGCGTCACCGCGCCGCTCGCGTCCCGGGCGAACTCCACGGCGAATGCGGGCAGTTCTTTGATGAAGTAGTGGAGTCCCAGCTGCTGTTGAAGATGGTACAGAGGCTGACCGGGCATCAAGAGGGTGAGCGTCCCGTCCGGCTGGGCAGTCACGACGATGGTGACAGACCCCGCCTCGTACTCGCCGGCAAGGGATGCGAGCAGCGAGGCGTCACTGCTTTGCGCCGCGGGCGAGGGAGCTGCTGGTGCTCCCGACTGGCGCGCACTGGCATCAGGTGACGCGCCGAAGAGCCCCAACAGCAAGAGAGCTCGACCAGCGATCCGCGAATCCCAATATCGCATCGTTCGCTCCTGCCAGGATGGGATGCGAGATTCTACCTCAACGGTTCGGTCTTTAACGGAAATCCCGTGAGTGCCGCCAGCCAGCGCGCGCGTCGTTTACCAATACTTCGTGACTTCGTGCAGTCGCGCCGTGCCGATGAACGAATTCGGCGCGATCAACCTCGAAGCACGCCACTGCTCGTCCGAGCCGAGTGTCCAAGCCAAACCGTAAACCATCTGCAACGCGATCAGTTCTCGCGCACGATCGCAAATGAGCCAGGGCGCGCTGCCGGACGCACCACCCACCCGGAGTTCAGAGTGGCGCTCCAGCCGTCCCCCTGCAGGGTGGTCCCTCCGAGCGGCCCGGTCACCGGCACGGACAGTGTGGACCCATCGGCAGCGCGCAAGACGCCGCCGTTGGCGTTGAGACGGCCCCATTGAGCGGAAAGGGTGAAATTGCGAAAAAACACGGCACCGACCCCACGCCAAAACGGCTTCGCGGGAAATGTCGGCCAAAGTGCCACGTCGCAAGGCACTTGTTCAACTTGACGTCCGCCGGCGATGGAGGATTGGACCGATCGGTGCCATTCGTTATCGGTCGTCATCGTGTGCGAGGGAGGCGGACAGCTCGCGATGGGCTTGCGCCTGGGCGAGCAGCGCGTTGGCCTTGGCCTCGAACGTCTGCACTGCATCGGCGCCGGCAGCAAAACGGACTGGCGGCTCCTCGAGCCCGACGAGCGTTACGAGGGCCTTGGCGAGCTTGGCGGGGTCGCCCCCTTGTTTCCCATCCATACTTTTCCAGGCGGCGACGATCTCCTTGGTCCGTTCGGCATAGCCGTCAACGGTGGGCTGCGCGTACGTAGTCGAGCCGTTGCTGAGTAGTTCGGTACGAAAGAACCCAGGCTCGACCAGCATTGTGCGAATTCCGAAGCCGGCGATCTCCGGCGTAAGGGACTCCATCCACCCCTCTAGGCCGAACTTCGCCGCAGCATACGCCGTGCAGAACATTTGGCCGGCGATGCCGGCGGTCGAAGAGATCGCGACGAGCAGGCCGGAGCGCTGCTGGCGCATCACCGGCAGTACGGCGCGAGTCACATTCATCGGACCGAACAGGAGCGTCTCGATCTGATGGCGGACTTGTTCTGGGCTGAGTTCTTCGAAGAAGCCGGCGAAGAAATTACCCGCGTTGTTGACCAGAATGTCGATTCGGCCAAACTTCGCGAGGCGGCCTCAACGGCCGCCTGCGCATCCTGCGGGCGCGTCACGTCGAGCTTGAAGGCCAGCAAGTTGTCGTGGCCGCCCACCGCCGCCGCGACCTTTGTAGCATCGCGGCCAGTGGCGACAACGGCGTGGCCGGCCGTCAAGGCGGCCTTGGCGATGTCGACGCCCAGACCTCGACCCGCGCCGGTGATGAGCCACACTCTCTTTTCACTCACGGCATGTCCCTCACTTACGGCCACCTTTCGTCCGCACGCGGGCTGAGCAGGCGCAGAATCTTCTTGGAGCCGTGCTCGGACCTTCGTTCATGGTGGCGGCGACATCAGGAAAAGGAAACGAGGGCCAATCCTTCAGCATGCGCCGCCGTGGTGAGACGATCGTCGAACGCGGCGAACGAGATCCGTTCGCCGGTCTCGCGCTGCAGGTATAGACAGCTGGCGAGTTGCACAGCATCGCCTGACCGTAGACTGTGTCGGACGAGCAGCCTCTGGGCCTCGGCGGTCAGCTCCGCCGTGAGTTCCACGAGAATCCAGGCGGCGAGATCGGCGTTGAGCCTTTTCAGCGCACGATCGCGCTCGGTCGCCGTGAACGCGCCTTCGCGTGCGCGCCTGGCAAGGGCAGAGGCAACCTCGATGGCAGATAGGCGGCTCGTCGCGATACGACTGGTTCTGAGCTGCCGACGGACACTGGCGCTGCCGGCTTCCTGGACGTAGCGCTTGGCCAAGGCGCTGGCGTCGAAGTAGCGAATCAGAACCGGTCCTCTCGATCCTCGCCGACTGCGTCGGCGACGGATGCGCCGCGGCTACGGATTGGTCGGAACGCCGGCAGACCGTTACGAGTTGGCAACGTCACGGTGCCCTTTGTCGACAACTTGAGAAGGGCCGAAGGCAACGAGTCGTCGGAGTGGAGTGGTCGCAGCTCAGCGACAGGCTCACCGCGATCGGTGACCACCAGCGTCCGGCCTTCCCGAACCCGCTGGAGGTATGTCCCGAGGCGTGTCTTCAGCTCGCGGGCGCCAACGACGTTGCGTGCCATGTGGTCATTGTGACCACATGGTGCAAGGGTGTCAAGTGTGCCATGTTGCGGCGGATGAGACCGCAGGGGTACTGGCTACATGACGTGCGGTCTTCGCCCAAGACCTTATGAAAACCTCCACCGAAACTTGGGTCCACTGTGGGTCCAAAACAGCCCAAACACGGGGTAAGACGATGGTTTGGCAGATACTAGAAAGCAGGACGAGTCAACGATATACGTTTGGCGACCTCGTGACCCGCCGCGCGGCGCTTAACACCGGTCTCGAGGAGCGCGCGAGGCGGCCCGTCCCGGGCGGTGAGGGTTGAACGCGATGTTGCACATTACCAACTCCACGCGACCGTCACCGTACGGCCCAGGGCCGATGCTGCCGCCCGGTTCGCTCTGACTCACGTGATGCTCACAGCCCTGGCTGTCCTCATCCGAATCGTCGCCAACCCGCTCTCGAGCGTCTTTCAGAAGCAACTCGCGCAGCGTTTGGCCGAACCGCTCGTCACCATGGTGGCGACCCATGGGCTGTTGACGGTGCTCGCGCTCGCAGTCCTGGCTGGAATGCCGGTCGCCGCGCTCGGCCTGGACTTCTGGGCCAACATACTGACCGCCGTCGTGCTGTCGGTGGCTGGCTACGTGTTCGTCTGGTACGCGCTGAAGTCCACCGACCTCTCGGTTCTCGGCCCGATTAACGCCTACAAGGCTGTCCTGGCGCTGCTCCTGGCCGTGGTCCTGATCGGCGAGGTGCCGAACCTGTTCGGTCTCGTCGGCGTGGCGCTCGTCGTGGCCGGCAGCTACTTTGTCATCGACCGTGTGCCGGGCCAAGGGCACCGCAGCGCATTCCGCCAGTTCACCCGGGAGCCGGGTGTTCAGCTGCGATTCGCGGCTCTCATCTGCTCCGCGACCGAGTCGGTCTTCGTCAAGCGTGCCCTGCTGCTGTCGTCCCCGATCACGACGTTCCTCATCTGGACGGTGCTCTGCTTCGCAATCTCCGCGACGGCCGCGGTGCTCCTGCGAAGGGACGTGGTGACGGAAGTGACGCGCCTCAGGAGCGAATGGCGCACCTTGCTGTGGCTGGCCGCCACGACCGCGCTGATGGCCCTGACGACCATCCTGACATTCGAGAAGCTGCAGGTTGGCTACTCGCTCGCGCTCTTCCAGCTCTCGACACTCATCACCGTGTATCTCGGCCATCGCTACTTCCAGGAGCGCAACATTCGACGTCGTCTGCTCGGCTCGCTGGTCATGGTGATTGGCGCGATGTTGATTGTCACGCTCGGTCACTCTCGAGGATGAAAACGAAACGCAGAGCATTCCTCCTGTCACACTTGGGTCCAATGTACGACTGACTGAGTCTCAACCACGATGCCCTGGGACCTCGACTGGCCGCAGACCGAGATCCCAACGGTCGTGCGGCGGTGAGCCGTCACGAAGCGGCTATCGCTCCGAGGCCCAGCGAATCGCGTTGAGGACCAGCGCCTTGAACGCGCTGTTCTGGAACAGATCGGCTTTGTGTCCGAACTGAAAATACACGTTCCGCGCTTTGTAGTGCGGATTCGTCCAGATAACCGGGTGATCGCCCATCTTCACGGTGCGCGCCGGCACGTAGCTCGTTCTCGTCGACGTTGGCGAGCACGTGCACGTCGGGTCGAGGCGATCGGTCGTAGGTGTACCACTCGTCGTTCTCAATCGTGAATGCCGCCGGCAGTCCCTTGACCACCGGATGCGCTGAGTCTTCGACGCGGACCGTCCCGGTCGCGAAGTCGGGGATGTAGCTCTTGAACACGATGTTGCCCATGAACTGATGGAAGAAGGGGGACATCTCGAAGCCGTCGAACTTGCCGAGCAGCGACGCGTGGTGGAAGCCCACCCACCCGATCGTTCCTTGCTCCATCGCCGTCTTGAACGCGGCCTCGGCCACCGGCGTCCAGCGGTACGGCGGATAGTTGACCTGAACGAAGAGGTCGTGGGCCGCCAGATAGGCGTCGTCGATCGGATCGGTCGTGCGGATGTAGTCGACCGTGAATCCTTCTTTCGGCGCCGTCTCCTGCAGCCACCGCAGCGCCGCGTCAGCGAACGGCTGATGAATCGTCTGGCCCGGTTCAGCCAGGGCGATGATTCGACGGGTGCGCCCCGCGATCTCGGTGCCCCCCGCGATCTCCGCCTTTGGTTTCTTGACGAACAGTTTGTCAACCGGGAGGCTGGCGTCGAACACCAGGTTAAAGAACCCGATCATCATCTCGTCCCAGCTCTGGTCGCCCCACGTCACTTCCTTCGTCGGATCGGCGGCCTCGGGATTCTTCGGTGAGTTGTCAAAGTGCGCGGTGCAATCGATCCTGGTGCCTTTCGGCAGCGCGATCGGTTGCTCGAGGTTGTACCAGTGCTGCCAGTGCCAGTCGAAACGGGGCACTTTGAGCAGGATGTCGGTCTTGCCGGAAGGAAACACGGCGCGGTACTCGAAGTCCTTGCCGCGTCCATGCATATGCGGATGCAGGCTCACGAGCTTGACGTCCGTGCCCACTTCGAAGCTCGCATCGACGCGATGATTCGGGTCACCCGGCGGAATCCTGAACTTGTCGTTGACGGCCGACAGCGTGAGGACGCGCTCTTTCGGAGGTTGTTTGGCGAAGACGATGCCAAGCCGCGTGCGATCGGTCCGCGCATGGCCGTGCGGCGTGTAGTGCATCTGGAACACGATGTCCGATCCGGCCTTGACGAGCTTCCCCTGCCCGGGCTCGAGAATCTCCGCCGGCTGGCCCGGTGCGTAGCCGACGAGAAAATCGCTGGGCAGCGCGCCGGCTTCCGTCTCTTCATCAGCGCTGACCTTCGGCGCCGCGAAGAAGATGCCGGCCGGCTGGCCTCGGAACCACTTCGATTTCGGTTCGCGGACGAACGCGATGAGGTGATGCACGACCTCCCGCTCGGTGGGACGTATTTCCGCCGCCTGAATCCAGCGGTCTTCAGTGAAGTTCGTCGGGACGATGGCGTGCTGATATTCGATGACGCCGCGCGCCGGGACCTCGAAAGGCATCGGCAGCTCGAACACCATGTCCGGTTTGCCGATGCCCCAACCTTCGACCCATTCCGTCGGCCTCGGCAAATCGCGCGGATCGCCTTGCGGAGTGCCGCCATCCGCCCATTTCACGATCGTGTCGATCTCTGACGCGGTCAGGCCCCTTTGGTTCGAGAACTTGCCGTAGTGGGGATCGGCGCCCCAGGGCGGCATCTTCCCCTCGACGAGGGCGTCCGCGACCTTGGTCGCATTGCGGCGCACGTCCTCATAGGTCAACAGCGAAAACGGGCCGGCTTCACCGGGACGATGGCAGACCTGACAATTCTTCTGGACGATGGGCGCGACGTCCTTCGAGTAGGTGGGAACATTCACCGAACGCGCGGTCGCGGGCGCCTGCGCTTGCGCGCCGGACACCTTCGCCCAGCCCGCGACGCCCGCTGCCACGGCGACAAACGTCACGATCATCACCACCCGTGAGAGACGGCTTTTCATGGTTACCTGTGAGCATATGACAGCGCGTGTCAACAACGAGTGATTGCATGGAAGCGGCAGCTTTTGTGACAGGAACGTCAGGAACGTTGGTTGCTGCGGTGCGAGCGAGCAAAGCGAGCGAGCCACGCGAACGGAGCGCGCCGGCGCAGCGGCGCGCGAGAGAGCGTGTAGGGGAGTCCGAGGGGCGAAGCCCCTCGGCTAAAGCTTGTAGTGCTCGCGATAATCGCGGGGTGTGCGTCCGAATTGCCGCCGGAATTCACGCGAGAAGTGGCTCTGATCGGCAAAGCCACATTTCAAGGCGATTGCGGACAACGATTCATCGGTGTACATCAAGGCGCGAGTCGCAATGCGCAACCGAAGCTTTCGCAGGAATTTCTGTGGGGTGAGATGGAAGGCGGCACGGAATTGCCGTTCGAACGCGCGGAGCGACATGTTCGACAGAGACGCGAGGTGCCGATTGGTGATCTCGTGATGGAAACGGGCGCGCATGTGGGCCAGCGCGGGCCCGAACCCTGGGGCGGTGGCCTCGAGGCTGCTCGCGGGTCCAGCGGCCCGGGTAATCCCGGCCGTGCCGATGATTGCGCCCTTCGCATCGACGACGGGGATTTTGTCGGTCGTGTTCCAGACCGTCGTGCCGCGAGACTCTCCTAATCGTTCGAGCCGATTGACAATGCGCTGGCCGGCCAGCACCTGTTCGTCATCGTGCCGGAATTGGTCGGCCAGGAACGCCGGGGACAAGTCATAGTCGGTTTTGCCCAGAATACTCTCCATCGTGACGAACGCATTCCCACTGCGGGTGATCGAGAGAGTATTGAATGAGGAAGGCTCGATTGACCCACAGATAACGCCCGTGCCGATCCTTCACCCACGCCAGCACGTCGGGAAGAAAATCCAGGAGCTGAGCGAAATGAGATGAGGTCTTGCTGGAAGTCATCTTGGTCGTTCGACCATGGTGCTCTCGGTCTACCGCGACAGCAGCCACCGCAGGATGTTGTCGATCATCGCCGGTAGAGGCGGCGCCGAGTAGATTTGATCGCCGTGACCGTAGTTGACGTACACCATCCGGTAGTTGGTGTTGATCCATGCGACCGGAATATCGCCGCCGTTCAATGTGTTCTTGACGCCGAGCGGAAAGTTCGAGCCGTCGAGCGTCAGCAGGACCTTGACGTCGGGGTTGGCGCGCGGGCTCGGCGTCCATGAGTACCACTCGTTGATTGGCGCGACGAACGTCGCCGGCACGCCCTTCAGGATTGGGTGCGCCGGGTCGTCGACGTTGACGCGCGCCGGCATAGACGGCCAGTTGTTGGCGCTGAACCTGCCACCCCCCATGAACTCGGTGAACCACGGCCACGCGTTTGTACCAAATCCGGAGACGTGGAATCCGAGCCAGCCGCCTCCGCTCCCCATGTACCGCTCGAACGCCAGGCGCTGCGCCACCGTGTGCGGCATGTCGTTCAGCCAGATCACGACACGGACATCCCTCAGATTCGCTTCGTTCAGCGCATCCCAATCGCTGGTCGCGGCAAATGCGTAGCCGCCCGCCGGCGCGCCGGCGCCGAACGCACGCATCGCCTGCTGCGCGAACAGGACGTGATCGAGCTCGCCGCCGGGCGTGAAAAACGCCAGCACCTTCGGAGGCGCGGTTGGGGGTTGCCGCGCGAGCAGGCATGGCGGGACAAGAAGGGTTGCTGCAACGCAGCCGATCGCCAGTAAGATTCGCCGCATGACTCGACATACTACCTCGCACCGACCGGCCATCGCATTGGCCGCGTTCCTGGGTCTGGCCGCTGCGGTCGTTGCTCAAGTCGGGGCAGAGGTCGGCGTCACCGACGGACCCAAAGGCGTGGTCGTCAACACGCGCAACGGCAAGGCGTATGCGGCGTTTCCCGACCTCGGCATCGTCAAAATCGTCACTGGCACCGCGGGGCCGGTCGTCACGCTCAAGACTGGCGCCAACGTCAAGAATCTGACCCTGGATCCGCGCAGCGGCCGGGTGTACGCGATGAATCGCGGGCCCGGCACCATCTCGGTCATCGATCCTGACAGCGACGCGATCACCGATTCGCTCAAGGCCGATCGCGGTAGTCTGACGGCGCTCAATCCCGTCACGAACAAGCTGTATGTGTCGGCCAGCACGGGCACGGATCCGTCCGTCATCGATCTCGCGACGAAGTTTTCGACGACGATCCACGCCGGCACGGAAGGCAACGCGCTGTCGGTCAACGTCAAGGCGAACAAGATCTACTTCGTTGGCTACGAGGACAACTTCCTGACCGTCGTGGATGGCGTCACCAACGAGGCGGCGCGGATCCAGGTTCCTGGTTTTCATCAGTGGGACTCAGCCTTCAACGAGACGAACGGACGCCTCTATCTGCCGACGCCGAACAACAATGCGGTCACGGTCATCGACACGCGGACGAGCGGTGTCTCGATGGTTGGGACCGGGGGCGTGCCGATGGCTGCGGCGGTCAATGAAGTCACCAACCGCATCTACGTCGTGAACTACGCCAGCAGCGACGTTACGGTCATTGACGGCGCGTCGAACCGGCCGATCGCCACGGTGACAGTCGGGTTGTGGCCGCAGCAGATTGCGATCAACACCAAGACGAACATGATCTATGTCGTCAACACACACGCGAACAGCGTGTCCGTGATCGACGGCCGGACGAATACGGTCGCGGCGACGGTGCCCGCGGACAAAGGGCCATGGGCCGTGGCGGTGAACCCGGTGGCCAACATGATCTACGTCGCCAATCGCCTGAGCGACAAGGTGACCGTGATCGACGGCCGCACGAACAAGGCCGTGCAGCGATAATCGACGGGCCTCGAGGATCTCCTTGCAGTGAGGCGCATCCGTTCTGCGACGCCTGAATCAGATGACGGCCGGCGAAATCACTTTCACTCGTGATCGGTTGCGAGGTCGATTAGACTACTCCGCAACGAATCCAAGACAGGGCGTCGCTCCGGGGCGCCGGATGCCCCGCTGACCACTCTGGGAGATGGGACGATGGCGTCGACCCGCGAACGACGTCGCAGGCTTGGCCTTGCGGCGATAGGTACGTTCGTCGTGACAGTGGCCCTCTGTGCTGGCACGCAGCCCGCTGCCCAGACGCGTACTCTCAAGCCTGAACGCTCAACCGGCCGTTGGCAGGAGCGGGTACCCGTCTCGGGCGGCATCCGCGTCGGCGTGGTTGTCTGGCAGCCCGGGCGCTTCAATCCTCGTGAGCTGGCGCTGAAGCTCCCACCCAAATCATCTACACTACCCGAACTATCTCAACTGCCCGAGCGGCTCTGCGTAGAAATCAGCTCTCGCGATGGACGTTACACCGCGCTCCTCGAATACCGAATCGCGAACGAGCCTGCCGGCCAGATCAGGGCGCTGGTCGACGCACAAGATCTCGACAAGCTGAATACCGCCGCTGCCGAGGACGTAGCGATCCTGGCGAGTCTCAGCAACGACTGCCGAACTCAATCAGCGGCCGTCTATCTCGTGGCTTCGTGGGGTCCTGCCAAGCCTGGCGAGCCGATCGCTGTCCTGCTCAATTCGAGGGTGCCAACGACCATTGTCGGTGCGGGCGCCCCAGTGCGGTGCACGGAACTCGATGGCGTAACGACTGCGTATAACTTGCGGTGTGATCTGCCACCGCATCTGGTCGATGGTGAGGTCGCTCTCGGCATCCGCCAGAAGCGGGGACGTGGCGAGGTGACCGTACCCCTGCCCTTGAACGTGGGGAGATGAGTACGACGCCGCGCGACCGCTCATTCTGGCCACGAGTTCTCCTGGCCCTCGTGATGGTGGCCTTCATGATCGTCTGCGTGGTCGGCTTGATTGCCGTCAAGCGAAAGCCCGGCGCAATTTTCAATGTGACGGTCACCACCGAGCGTCTGTCGTTCGAGCGCCCCATCCCCTCGCAGCAGAGGTGGACTTTTCAAGGCGCGCGCCTGGAGACGGCCGGCAATACTACGCCAAGCTTCACGGGTTCTATCGAGCTCGATACGCCGGTGCGTGGCTTCATCGAGCGAATCGGAGAGGGGCCGCTGTGGGTCCACGTCGAGTGCACGTCGCGGCCGCCCTGCCAAGTCGGACGCGTGTTCAGCGACAAGGATGCGGTGCTTTTCGTCGCCGGACCAACACTAGACATCTGGATCGGGAACGTCAAACAAGCGGCGGAGCGTGGGATCACGACCGTGCTGACGCTGTCAGGCACGATCACACCAGGGCGCGAAGTGGGTATCGAAACTCTCGGATCGACGGCCATCCTGCGCGAGGGATCAGTGGCGGTACTCGTCGAGACCGCGTTCGGGACAGATAGATTCGAGGCTCACCGCGAGCCGCTCGAAGCAGGCGATCTCTTTCGTATCGTGGATCCCGACCCGGGCAATCAGACGGATGGTTTCGTCGTCGCTGACGAGCGGCCGGCGTTGACGGCGGCCTATCGCGTCGGTGGCGGCCGCGGCTATCGGCAGCGACCGGGCGGTGGAGGCTACGACGTGGTAGCGACGACATCTCAGCGCATTCTGCGCGACGAGTTCTTTCAGATGCTCTCGTGGGTGCTGGTGCTTCTCGCTGGCCTCGCCGCCGTTGGTCAGCTCGCCGCGAGCCTGAAAGCCGATTCGGGACCGTCAGAGGCGTCTGTTCCACGGCCGTCGCTGCCACCGAAGGGTGACGACGAGCGAGTCGTTGGCGAGCAGTCGGTGGCCGCGGTCACGATTCAGGCCGCAGCGACGTCGAATGATTTACCCGCGTCGGCCGCGCAGCCGCAGGGCAGCGGCAGAGCGCAGGCCGTCCAATCGGGAGATCAGTGATGTTCGTACTACCGACGATGATGACGATGTTATTGATGCTCGCGACCGCGCAGTCCGCGAGGCCGGCTGGTGAGGCCGGCGTTTACATTCAGGCGCGTCAGACTGGGCAAGGCGTGCTTCGTGGACGCGGGGCGGAGTGTTTCGTCGTCACGCCCTATCACGTTGTCGAGGGCGCGACCGGAGCGGTGCGCGTGGTAGGGGGCCGCTCGTCGCAGGCGAAGGCCGAAGTGCTGAGGCAACTGCCTGGAGACCTCGCGATCCTCCGAGTGGACACCGCGGGCGCGCTGCCGTGTGCCGACTGGGCCCCTCCGGAAGATCTCTCGGCGCTGCTTCGCGGGCAGAGTGCCGGCACGCTCAGCATGCGGGAAGCCGACGGCAGCCAGACGCTAATGCCCGTGACCTTTCGTGGCATCGACGATGAAATGATCTTCGTGCGTCCCACTCGACCAGACGATCAAATCAGCAAGAGCATGAGCGGCGGTTCACTCTTGGTCAATGGCGTCGTCGTCGGCATGCTCCTATCGGTGGACGGGGGAGTAGGGCAGGTCTATCAGATGGACGACATCATGCGCGTGTCCGCGGAATTCTTTTCGCCGGTGACGTTGCGTTCGGGCGATGCGCAGTTCGTCGGTGAGTACAACCTTGGCGGCGCGATGGTCAAGATTCAGTCGTCGCCAGCCGGACTCCAGTACATCCAGGCGGGGAATCCAGTGCACACGCTCGTGTCGTCAGGCGGGCGCCGGTACACGTCAGCAACTATTCCCGGGGTAACGTTGGAGTTTCGGTTGGACGATGCGGGTGACGTCGACGCGCTGTATCTGATACTGCCGCAAGCGGTGGTGCATGGCGCCCGCGTCGACGGCCCTCCGCCAGATGCGGCAACTCTTGCGCTTCTGGCCGGCACCTATGATTTGACGCCAACCGTTTCCGTGGCGATATCTGTGCGCGACGGCAGACTGATCTATCGTGCGACCGGAGATCCAAAGGACTACGGTCTTATGCCGGCCCGAGGCTTACATTTTGCGTTCGAGGGGAATGCGCTCGTTTCAATCAGGTTTCATTGGAGCGCGAACAAACAGATCAGCCATTTCGTGCTCTATCCCGGCGATGCGAGCATCGTTGGTACACGCCGAAAGTAGAATCCGTGGCCGTTGACCTGTCCAGTTCTGGTGGAGGCTCTGCTCCTCCGCGTCATGTAGAACGACATTGACACGGCGATCCGAGCGGGAGCAAGGAAACGGATCGAGCGCGACGTTGCGCAACACGCTGTAGATGACCGTGACGGCGCTGATCCCGAGCGCGAGCTCGCACCGACGAGCGCTGACAGCGACGCGACCTGGCGGGACGATGTACCTGTGCGGCACCTGGAGGGCCACGATTTGTCAATACTCGGTCGTTCCTTGCGTCCCTGGTCGCTGCGCTTCGTGATCGCGTGCCTGTCAGCCAGTGCTCTCGCGCCGGTAGGGAGCGGCGGCGCGGCCGTGCAGCAGCCTGACATTCAGGTGCGATCGCGCGCGGTGCTGACCGTCGATGGCCGTCAGTTCAGGGACGCCAACGGCAGTGGAACGGTCGACCGTTACGAAGACTGGCGACTCCCGGTCGAGGTGCGCGTCGACGACCTGGTCTCGCGCATGACGCTCGAAGAGAAGGCCGGGCTCATGCTCATCGACACGATGGGCGCCGGTTGTGGTGGCGCGCTGACGGCCGCCGCGAGGCGCCTGATTGAGACGCAGAAGATGGCTCGCTTCATCCTGCGCAACGTCGTCAAGGCAACTGCGGATCCGTGCGACGGCAGCGTGACCCCTGCCCGCAACGGCTTCGTCGTCACGCCGCGGCAAATGGCGGATTTCACGAATTCGGTGCAGGAGTTGGCGGAATCCCAGCGCCTTGGCATCCCCGTCCTTTTCAAGGACAACGCACGCAACCACTACGAGACGGATCCCCGCTTCGGTATTTCGGCCGGCGCCGGCGCTTTCACTGAGTTTCCGAAGGAGGCCGGCGTAGCGGCGGCTGCCCTTGGCGTCGGGGACATGTCGCCAGTCAGAGCACTCGCCGAGGTGATGAGCCGCGAATGGCGGGCCATTGGACTGCGCGGCATGTACGGCTACATGGCGGACCTTGCGACGGAGCCCCGTTGGTACCGCGTTCAGGAGACATTTACGGAAGACGCCGACCTCAATGCAGAGATCATGAAGACGCTGGTCAAGGGGCTCCAGGGCGGACCGGTGAGCCCGTCGACCGCCGTGGCGCTGACGATCAAACACTTTCCCGGCGGCGGTCCGCAGGAACTCGGGCTCGATCCGCACTACTCGTTCGGGAAGCGGCAGGTCTACCCAGGCGGGCGCTTCGAGTACCACCTCAAACCGTTCATGGCCGCGATCGACGCGGGCGTGTCGTCGGTGATGCCGTATTACGGCGTGCCGACCAACGTCACCTATAAGGGTGTGACCTACGGTCCGACGGGCTTCGCCTTCTCGAAAGAGATCGTGACCGATCTGTTGCGAGGCAAGCTCGGTTTTGCCGGATACGTCAACTCGGATACGGGCATCATCAGCGACCGTGCGTGGGGACTCGAGCAACGCACCGTGCCGGAGCGCGCGGCGGCCGCCATCAACGGCGGCACCGACATCCTCTCTGGATTCAACTCGAACACGACCATCACGGATCTGGTTCGGGCCAACCTTGTGTCCGGGGGGCGGATCGACGAGGCCGTCCGACGCTTGCTGACCGAGCAGTTCCGTCTGGGCCTGTTCGAGAATCCTTACGTGGACGCGAGCGAGGCGCCGAGCGTCATTGGCAGTGAGACGAATCGCGCAAAGGCGTTCGAAGTTCAGAAGCAGTCCATCGTGCTGCTGCAGAACCAGAGCCAGGCGGGTAGCGGCAAGCTCCTGCCGTTACGGAGAGGCGCGACGGTGTACACGATCGGGATGGGTAAGGCGGACGTCGAACGGTACGGCTTCACCGTCATCGACGGCAATACTGCGCCGGGCCAGTCGCGCCCCAGCGCAGCAGGCAGCGAGATCGCCATCATCCGGGTGCAGGTGCGCAACGCGAACACTGAAGGATATCGGTCCAGAGACCTCGCCACGGGCGCCAATCCGACGAGGCTCAACCCGCTGACCGGCAAGACGTGGGGTGCCGAAGACCCCTGTGTTCTGTTTCCGGAGATCAATCAAGTCTGCGCCGATGACGGTCAAGTAGGGCAGGGGCCAGCACGGGGACTTCTTTTTGGAGGGGCCCTGCCGTGGGAGGCCAATCACCTCTCGTTTACGACGATGGCGGCCTCCGAGTCCTGGCAGATCACGCCGTCGCTGGCGAGCATTCAGGCTGTCATGAAGGAGGTCGGCGCCACGAGGACCGTGTTGGCGATCTACTTCCGAAGTCCCTACGTGCTCGATGATGAGAGCCGGCTGAAAGAGGCGGGCGCCATCCTGGCCAGCTTCGGCGTTAGCGACGCGGCTCTCCTCGAAGTCATCAGCGGCCGGTTCAAGCCCCGTGGCAAGCTCCCGTTCGCTCTGGCAAGGACCTTACAGGCCGTGATCGACAACGAGCCTGACGTGCCAGGGTACCGCGCCGCCGACACGCTGTACCCATTCAAGTTTGGGCTCACTTACTAGTCGAAAGGCGGGCTGAAATCTCGCGCCAGTCAGCGGTTCACGCCCATCTTCTCCAAGAGCGCCGCGAAGCGTGGCTCGGAGCGGATGGGATCGAAGATGGCATCACGGCTGATCCACGCCATCATCTGCGAATCGGCCGCAAGGGCCCGCTCGAGGTTGTCGAGCGCGCGCCCGTGGTCGCCAAGACCGAGATACACGAGCGCCAGATTGAACGGCAGCACCGAGCCATTGCGGGACATTTTCTTCAGCTCCGCCAGCTCCGCCATCGCCGCGGCCCGCTCGCCCGCAGCGCCGTAGGCGAACGCGAGATACGCCGTCACAAACGGTGGCGACTCCATCGCCTTGGCTTTCTTCAAGGTTGGAATGGCCTCACGGAACTTGCCCACGTCAAGATCGGCCCACCCGTCGATCATCACCGGGAAGAAGTACATCGGATCGAGTTCTGCGGCCCTCCGTGCGAGTTCCTTGGCTGCCGCGGCGTTGCGCTGGAACATGAACGGGACGGCAGCGTCGATCAGGACCTGGGGAGACAACGGATCCAGTTCGATCGCGCGCTTGCCCTCGGCGATCGCTTCGTCGTACCGTGCCTGGAAAGATAACGCCATGCCGAACTGATCGTGAGCGAACGCGTAATTGGGGTTCAGCGTGAGTGCCCGTCGAAATTCGCGCTCGCAGCCAGCGAAGTCATATTCGTAGAACAGTTTGAAGACGGCGAGCGAGGTGTGCGCTTCAGCGGAATTGCCGTCCAGTTCGACGGCCTTCTCGGCTGTGGCCTTGGCCTTGGGCCTCGCTTCGCTGGCGGTGAGGAATCCTTCGTTGTACCCGGCCCAGAGGTACGCATCCGACAGTCCAGAGAACGCCGGAGCAAACGTTGGACTGAACCTGACGGCGGCCTCGAATTGCGCGATCGCTTTCTGGAGGTTCTCGTCGCTCGGGCGATTGAAGAAGTATCGACCCTTGAGGTACGCATCGTGCGCTTCGGGATTGACGCTCGGCGCAGCGGTTAGCCGCGATTGCTCGCTCGAGGTGAGTTGCACGTTGACCTCTCGGGCGATCGCCGACGCAAGGTCCGCCTGGAGCGCCAGCACGTCGCGCGAGCTGCGCTCGAAGGTCTTGGCCCAGAGATGCTTATCCGCCCGCGCGTCGATCAATTGTGCCGTGATCCGCACTGTGTCGCCGGCTCGAGACACCGAACCTTCCACGATCGCGTCGACGTTGAGCTTCCCGGCAATGTCAGGCGTCGACGGCCGATCCTTGCCTTTGAACTGCATCGCCGATCCGCGCGAGATGACGCGAAGCTGGCTGATGGTCGCCAGGTTGGCGGTCAATTCATCGGTCATCCCTTCCGCGAAGTAGTCCTGGTTGGGATCGCCCGAGTAGTTGTCGAGTGGAAGCACGGCAATCGATCGAATAGCAGGGGCGCCGCCCGGCGCGCGCGAAGTCGGGCGCAAAAGTCCGGACGTCACGATCAGGTAGCCCACGAGCACGAGACCGAGCGCCGACGCACTCCATACCAACCGTTTCCACCGAGCGGCCTTACCGTCTGCCGTCGGCTCCGCCACGATGGTTGCAGACGACGAGGCCAGCCGTGCCAGATCGGCGCGCACGTCTGCGGCCGACGCGTAGCGATCCTCAGGCGTTTTGGCCAGCAGACGGCGCACCAGGTCCATCGGACCCTGGGGGATGTCACCGCTGAGATTAGGTGGTTCCCGGAGCACCGCAGAGAGTGTCTCCGCCATCGATGGCTGGCGGAACGGGTGCCGCCCGCTGATCATCTCGGCCAGAATCACGCCGAAGGAAAACAAGTCGGAGCGCACATCCAGCGTGTCGCCTTTCACCTGCTCCGGGGACATGTAGTCCGGCGTGCCGACGATGGACCCATGCGCAGTCAATTGGGTCGCCCCGACTTCGCGCGTCCCCTGGTCGGGCGACGGGAGAACCTCCACCCGCTTGGCGAGGCCGAAGTCCATGACCTTCACGTGCCCCTGCTCGGTCAGCATGATGTTGGCCGGCTTCAGAATCCCGGTGCAGAAACCGGCGGGCATGGGCTTCCTGGAGCGCTTCGGCGATCTCTCCGGCCAACCGCAGGGCGTCGGACAGCGGCAATGGGCCGTCCTGCAGCCGGCGGTGCAACGTTTCGCCGGCGATGTACTCCATCACGAGGAACACGGCATCGCCGTGTTCGCCAATTTCGAAAATCTTGCAGATGTAGGGATGATCGAGCGCGGCCACCGCCATCGCCTCGCGGCGCAGACGCTCGCGTGCGTGCGGGTCAGCCGCCAACTCGCCTGGCAGCAGCTTGATGGCGACCTGACGATCGAGTCGCGGGTCGCGAGCGCGGTAGACCTCGCCCATGCCGCCTTCGCCAAGTTTCGCGATGACTTGATAAGCGCCGATTGTTGTGCCTATCTGCATCGCCCCACCTTGGCTTCGGCGAGACCTCGCCATAGCTCGCGCTTGTTGCGAGTTGCGCGAGCGGCGGCGGGGCCTCCGGCCCCGAGGGCCGACAGAATCTCGTAGGGGCCGAGTCGCGTGCCGGGCGAGAGCGTCAGACGTGGCAAACAGGCCGGATTCTAGCGCGGATGGGGTGCATGTCATACTCTTTCGCGATGATTAGGTTCCTGCTCACCACGCTCCTGGCCTTCGCCACCGCGTTCGCGCAGACCGCCCCGGCGAAGCACAAGGTCTTCTTCAATCGCTTCCGGCTGCAGGAACTCTCGATCATGATCGCCGACGCAGACGGCAAGAACGAGCGGCCGCTGGTTCCGCACGGCACACTCGAATATTCACCGTCGTATTCAGCCGATGGGAAGTGGGTCGTCTTCACCAAAGAGACGGCGGGGCTCTCCGATATCTACCGAATCCATCCCGACGGCAGCGGCCTGGAAAGACTCACCGACGACCCGGCCTTCGACGACCAGGGTGTGCTGTCACCCGACGGGCGCACGCTCGCCTTCATCTCGACGCGCGGGTCGGGCACAGCCAATCTCTGGCTCCTGGACCTTACCGCCAGGAAGTACACCAACCTGACGAACGCCCAGGGCGGCAACTTCCGTCCGGCGTGGTCGCCCGACGGCGCCTGGATTGCGTTCAGCTCCGATCGTGAAGGCACGACAGGCGTGAATCCGGGTCACTGGGAGCTCCTGCAGTCCACCGGTATCTACGTCATGCACCCAGACGGAACCGGCTTGCGCCGAATCACCAAGCCGGGTGGTGTCGCGGGCAGCCCGGCGTGGTCTCCAGACGGTAAGGCGATCCTCTTCTACGAAACCGACGAGGTCGGGGCGTACATGGCCAAGACCGCACGTTCGCGGACGGAGTTCGTGTCCGTCGACGTCAGCACCGGGAAGCGGACGCTCTACACCGCATCCAACCAGACCAAGCTGTCGCCGAAGTTCCTCTCCGGCGGCAGAATTGGCTATGCCGTCCGCAGCGCCAGCGCCGCCGAGGAGGGTATCAAGATCTGGAATCCCGACCTCCGCATCGTGGACGTTGTGAAAGGAGCCGTGCGCGGACCCAGCTGGTCGCCCGATGGCGCACACATGGTTTACGAGCGTGCGCTCAGAAAGGCCATGACCGAACACCTGATCCCGACGGGAAGCATCGATCCGGAATTCGAGCTCTACCTCAGCGAACCCTTCGCCACGTTCTCGCCCGATGGCACAGGGCTGCTCTACAGCCAGTATTCGAACGACGGGATGAGTACCTCCGAGACCAGCATCGAGATCATGAACGCGGATGGCAGCGGCAAGAGGACGCTGTATCGCGAGCCGGGCTCCTCCGCCTTCGATCCCAACTGGTCGCCTGACGGCGGTTTGATCCTGTTCAGCATCGGACACTATTTCCGTGCGCCCGGCATCCCGCCTTCGCAGATCGCGACTATCAAGCCGGACGGCACTGGCTTCACACCGATCGTCGACGACGGCGTCAACAACGGTTTTCCCACGTGGTCGCCCGACGGCAAGCACATCGTCTACAAGCGTGGCAAGCATCTGGTGCGCCGCACTCTTGCCGACGGCAACGTCATCCAGTTGACGGATGGCGCCTACTACGACAATTTTCCCAAGTGGCAACCGCAGGGCGATCGCATCCTGTTCACCAGCGATCGCGATGGCCGCTTCGAGTTGTACACCATGCGTCCCGATGGCACTGATGTGAGGCGTCTCACCAACGTCGAAGGCAGCAGCGCCCATTCTTCGTGGTCGCCCGACGGCCAGTGGATCCTGTTCACCAGCGGGCGCAAGGGATTCAAGGATGAGATGGTAATGAGTGAGGGCGTTCCGCAACCGTACGGCGAACTCTTTGTGATGCATGCCGACGGATCGGGCGTCCGCCAGCTGACCGACAACAAATGGGAAGACGCGGTGGCCGGTTGGGCTCCGGAAAAGAAATGATCACGTAATCATCTCTGGCGGTGGCCGCCGCGCGGTCAGCGCCACGGATCCGACGTGACTGGGTGGAGGCTCCAGAACCTCCACCCGCATGCAGAAAGCTACTGAGCGAGTGCACACACCTACTGACGATGAGCGGCGCTCCACCATGGATGTCGCGCCGGCCAATGACGTGGGTAGAGTTAGCGCCGGTGGATCCGTTGGTGAACACTGGTGATCACCACCGCCGTAGGCGCCATGACCGCCGCCCGGATTTCACGGCCGTTGTCGACGATCACCAACCGCTCTTCGATCAGAACACCGGGAAGTGGCTGGGCCCGAATGATGCCCGTGCAGTCGGGGTTCACTTCATACGTGCCGAAACTCTGCGCATCAGGGTTGGTTCCGGTGATCGAGCCCTTTAGATTGGAGACCTGGCTGAAGTTCCCCTCGCCGTCGTAGGTGCGAAAGACGATACCGATGACCGCCTCGGTCAGTCCTCCAGGCGCGGGCCTGGTGCCTTGAATCTGAATGCCGTAGTCGCCGCGCACCGTGGCCTCGCTACACGGTTTGGAGCGCCCACGCTCGTCGTCTTGACCATCGGCGCCGATGACGCGCGCGCCGCCTATTCCGACCGCCACCGTGACGATCGCTGCCGCTACCCAAGCCATGCGTCGCATATGCCCTCCTTCGAAGCGCCCTGAGCAGACTGCTCAGGGGTGCGTTCCCCTACACAGGCGGAATCCGAAGGAACAAAGTGCAAGCGACCGCTCTCTGGTCCCGGTAGACTGTCGGTAGTGACCAAGGGTGTCGCGGACCTGACCGGCTTGTTGCAAGCCTGGAGCCGTGGGGACGCGGAGGCTCTGGAACAGCTCGCCCCGCTCGTGCACGTCGAACTTCGCGGCGTGGCGAGGCGGATGCTGTCGCGTGAGCGTCAGGCCGATGGGTGGCAGCCGACAGACCTCGTCCAGGAGTCCTACGTTCGGCTCCTCGACTGGCGCGTCGTCCGTTGGCAGAACCGAGCGCACTTCTTCGCGACCAGCGCGAGAATGATGCGGCGGGTACTGGTGGACGCCGCGCGTGCGCGACGCGCCGTCAAGCGCGGCCGCGGCGTGGACGCCGCGTCGCTCGAGGGCATAGACATCGCGGCGCCAGAACCATTCGTGGACGTCCTCGCGCTCGAAGATGCGTTGACGGCCCTCGCGATGGTAGACCCGAGGCCCAGCCAGGTGGTTGAGTTGCGCTTCTTCGGCGGCTTCAGCGTCGAAGAGACAGCTGAGGCGCTCGGCGTGTCGGTCCGCACAGTGATCAATGATTGGAACACTGCGCGCGCGTGGCTCCGCCACGAGCTGACAGCTCGAGATGCAGGATGAGCACCGACCGATGGCAGCTGCTGTCCGAATGGCACAATGCATGGCTCGCGGCCGGTGCCGACGAACGCGACAGTCTGCGTCGGCAATTCGTCGAAGGCCATCCCGACTTAGCCGGGCAAGCTGACGCCCTGGCGTCGGCTAGTGCGGGGCTGCGGGGCTTCCTCGAAACGCCTGCGCTAACGCTCGCGGCCCACGATCTCGCCCAGGATGACCCGCTGCTGGACGTCGATACCCTTGTCGGACCGTATCGAATTGTCGGCCTGATGGCGCGCGGGGGCATGGGCGACGTCTACCGCGCGACGGACGTGCGCCTGCAACGGGACGTAGCTCTGAAGCTTTTGGCCCACGCCGGCTCGGACGACACGCAGCGCATCGAACGGTTCCTGCAGGAGGCACGCGTTACCGCTGCGCTCGACCACGCGAACATCGTCAAGGTCTTCGACGTGGGGGTGCTCGATGGACGGCCGTACCTGGTCGCCGAGCTCCTCGACGGCGAGACCCTGCGTGTACGACTCGGGCGCGGCCCGCTGGCGGCGGAGGAGGCCAGACGGATCGGCGGCGACGTGGCCGCCGGTCTTGTTGTCGCGCATGCGGCCGGCCTGGTCCACCGCGATTTGAAGCCAGACAATGTCTTTCTGACTCGATCGGGCGTGACCAAGATTCTTGATTTCGGGATCGCCAAACTGACGGACGGTCCTGCCGTTCCCGACGGCCTCGCGACGTTGACGGGCGTGCTGCTCGGGACGGCCGGCTACCTGGCCCCGGAACAGATTCGCGGAAACGCCGTCGACGGCCGGACGGATCTCTTCGCGCTGGGATCGATGCTGTTCGAGATGTCGACTGGCCACCGCGCGTTCGCGCGCGAGCACACGATCGACACGCTCCATGCCATCCTGCACGATGACCCACCCAATCTGTTGCAAGCGTCTGGGGTGTCGCCCGACCTCACGGCCATCGTGATGCGTCTGCTTGAAAAGGCGCCTGCCGCGCGTTTTCAATCGGCCGCCGACTTGGAATGGGCACTCGGACACATCGATCGGACACCCGCCGCGTCATCCGTCGCACAGACGTTGGCTCGCGGTCTGGTGACCGCTCGACCGCCGCGCCTGCGCGGGCGCGCGGTGGCCGCCATCGCCGCTGCGGCGGTCGCGGCCATAGGCCTCGTCGGCATCGGGATCGCGGTGTGGTCGCGACCAGTGTCTGACGCACGCCCGATTCCCGTCCGTTTTTCGGTCTCGCCGCCTCCGGGGAACCGGTTTCAGAGCGACGTGGAACGAACGCATCTCGCCTTCTCACCAGACGGGTCCCAACTGGCGTTCATCGCCGGAGTGTCGGGCGGCGTGCGGCGCATCTGGCTGCGACCAGTCTCGGGCGTCGAGCCCCGTCCGCTCACGGGCACGGAAGGGGCCAACTCGCTCTTCTGGTCGCCTGACGGTCGAGCGCTGGCGTTCTTCGCCGGCAACAAGCTGAAGCGTCTCGATCTCCCGGATGGTGCTGCCGTGCCGCTGTGCGACGTGGCGGAAGGCATCGGATTGACCGGCACCTGGGGTGCCGACGGCGAGATCTTGTTCGCCTCGGTCGAGGGCGACGCGATCATGGGCGTTTCCACCCGCAGCGGAGCGCCGACTGCGCTGATCACACGAGATCCATCACGGGGAGAGGTGCGCGTCAACTGGCCCTGGTTCTTGCCGGATGGCCGGCGATTCCTCTATCTCAGCCGCCTGCGCGACGGCAGCGGTCAGCTCACGGTTGGAGAACGAGGACGCCCGTCTCGACCGATCCTCTCCGCCGTCTCGAACGCCCAATGGGTGGATCCCGACTACCTGGTGTTCGCGCGGGACGGCATCCTCGTCGGACAGCGATTCGAGCTCGCGACCGCACGCGTCGTCGGTGAACCGTTCTCCATCGCCGAACCGATCGACTACAACTACTCGACCGCCAGGGCAGAGTTCGCCACGTCGCGGACTGGCAACGTCGCGTACCAATCACATACTGACGCGGCCCGACTCACGTGGAGCGATCGCCATGGGGCCATGACCGGAGAGGTCGGCTCTCCCGGCAATTACCAAACCGTCCGGCTCTCGCCCGACGGTGGCCGCGTGCTCTTCGATCGGAGGGAGCCACGGATCGGGACGATGGATCTGTGGGTGCTTGACCTCGTGCGCGGTGGCGAGACGCGACTCACGTCAGACGTGACCAGTGAGTCCTGGCCGGTGTGGCTGCACGACGGCGCAGGTGTGGTTTTCGTGGCCGATCGCGGCTGGCTCTCCGCATCTCTTTCGCAAAAACGCGTCACGGGCGCCGAGGAGGCATTGCTCCCAGCCGGACGACACCAACGGCCGGCCGATGTATCGCCAGACGGGAAGACGCTGGCCTTCGAGCAGAGGACGCCACTCGGCAACTACGACATATTGACGCTTTCCCTCGAGGCTCCTGGTGCGCCGTCCGTCCTGCTCGGCTCGCGCTTCGACGAAATTCAGCTGCGGTTTTCTCCGGACGGGCACACGGTGGCGTTCCTCATTGACGAATCAGGACGATACGAGGTGTACGTCGCGCCCTTCCCGGCGATGACGCCAAAGCTACGGGTATCGGCGGGAGGAGGGCGTTCTCCACGGTGGAACCCGGCCGGACGGGAGCTCTTCTATCTCGCAAACGACGGGCATCTCGTAGCGGTGCCCATCCGGACGACGCCGGTGCTCGAGTTCGGAACGCCGGCAACGCTCTTCGCCGTGTCCGAGCGGGCGTCGTGGGGCGACTTCGCGGTGTCGCCTGACGGACAGCGGTTTCTCTCCATTTCGTCCGAGAGTCGCGGCTCCGAGCAACCGATCACGGTCGTCCTCAACTGGCCTGCAGAGACCACGCGGCGATGACCTCCGACCGCCCGATTCTCGTCGCCCGTCGCTGGAATTCCTGATCCGCGAAGCGATAACCGGGTTGGAACGGTTCCGCCGGGTTGAGCGTACAGGCGACGGACCTCCGAGTGAACGAGGACCATGATTCTGTTCGACAGGCTAGCTCCAGGACCTCCGTCACCATCCCGGTCGCGGCCATGATCAGGATGATGGTCAGCCTCAGACGCGTTGATCCACGGCACCTGCGAGATCACCGCGGTCACGTCTTCCGCAGTCGGAGTCGGCTCAGAGATACGGCATGTTCGGGCCGTGAGCGAAACCGCCGTTCAGGGCCGGTTCAGGAATTACTGATTAGTGTATCGGTATGTTCAACGTCTTCACCTACGACTTTGGCTACAGCTGGTCGCTCCGCTACGCGATGCTCGTCCCGCTCGTCCTCGCGGCGGGTCTTGCCGGTCTCGCCGTCTTGCGGTCCTGGTCACGCTGGGCGTACATCCCGATAATCCTCGTCGCCTTGTGGGCGGTCGCGGCAGTCGTGATCCTGAACGTGATGCTCAATCGTCCCATGGCGCTGCCGACCGAGCGATTCCTGACATCCGGATCCGGACGGGTGCTCGACGTCGGCGCCGGATCCGGCCGCGCGGCCATCGGTGTGCTCCTCGCCAGGCCGAACACCACGGCCATGGGCGTGGACATCTACAGCGGCTACTGGGGCATCGACGAGAACACGCCGGAGCGATTCATGAGGAACGCGCGGACTGCCGGCGTTGCCGAGCGCGCCGCCGCCCGCGTCGGCGACATGCGGCAGCTGCCATTCGGCGACGGAGAGTTCGATGGCGTCGTCAGTTCGTACGCCATCGATCATCTGCGACGAGCGGAGCGCCCGAAAGCGATTGCCGAAGTGGCGCGGGTCCTCAAACCGGGCGGCGAGTTCCTCCTCATGATCATCCATGTCGACTGGAAGACCTGGCTTGTCTCCCCGCTGCTCGCTCACCACCCGTCGCAGAATCCGGAGCCGTGGCGCGCACTGCTTCAGGAGCACGGCTTCGCTGTGCAGGAGGAAGGAACGCCGTTCGCGACGCTGTACTTCTTGGCGAAGAAGCAAGGCGCCGGTCCGTCCGGCTCCACTGGAGACGCCAGGCAGTGATCGCGCGACCCTAGAATGTCCTGCATCTGTCGTGTGTCCCTGACGGCCCAGGCATCATCGCCGCTATCGGTCGGCTCCATGCTGACGGAGGACTGACACGATCTCCGCATGTTGGCGCCGTTCGGCCCACGCGAGCGATGTGGCCCACGGTTCATCGTCGGGAAGGTTCGTCGGGGCCCCGCGCGAAAGTAGAAACTTCACCATCTCGACGGCGCCGGTGCGCGCGGCCCACGCGAGCGGCGTCGAGCGGTATTCCTCGTCCCGCGCGGAGATGTCCGCGCCCGCGTCCAGAAGAATCGCGGCCTTCCGGACGGCGTCGTCGGCCCCGGACGAAATCCATCGCTTCATCTCAGGCTGGCGACAGATGTGGTGAAGGAGTGTCTGGCGTTGCCAGTTCATCACGTCGGGACTCATGCCGTGCGCCAGCAACGTGCGGAGCATGTCCGAGTGTGTGAGCAGATAGCTCTGGCAGCCCGTGAGGACCGCTGGCACGCGGAGCCCGGCGGTCAGAAGTCGTTCGAGTCGATCCCTTCGTCCATCTCCGACGACCATCGCGAAGGCGGCCGACACGCGTACGGTCTCCGCAGGATCTCCCGCCACGCGCCGGAGCTCCTCATCGTCATCGATCCAGCTCGTGTCGTACGGATCGGGCGTCCCGCCGCGCGCCACGAGGAGTGCGCGGATCTCAGGTGTGGCCGCCGCGGAGACCGCATTGCCGGAGGAGTCCACGCTGCTGTTCGGATCCGCGCCGTGCGCGAGGAGTAGCTCCACCAACTCGCGCTTGCCGGCGCCCGCCGCCACCTGAAGCGATCGACCCCTCGGCGCCGTGGGTTCACTCCAGTTCGGGTCGACGCCACGCTCGAGAAGCAGACGCGCCATCGCGTCATGGCCGGCTTCGATGGCCGCAGAGAGCGGTCGTCGTCCGCTTGGCCGCGTTTCCCGGATTCGCGCCGGTTCCGCGTCGAGGATCTGCCTCGCGTGTTCGATGTCGCCGAGAGCCGCGGCAACTGTCAGATCGCGCGTCGCACCGTGCTCGAGCAACAAACGGATCATGCGGCGGTCTCCGGGACGACGCCCGTCCCAGATGGCGAGATCGATCGCCTGAAGATCGGTCCAGAACCCTCCGCCGAGGCCGCGCGCGGAGCTGAGAACGGCATGCACGTTGGCGCCGCGATCGAGCAGCAGCGCGGCGAGCTTGTGCACGCCACGGCCGACCGCTCGATGGAGCGGCGATGCTCCGATCTCGTTGCCGACGTCCACGAGGCCTGGATGTGCGTCGAGCAGCCGGCGGACCTCCTTCACATCCTCGCGGGTGATCGCGGCATGAATGGGATGACTATCGGAACCGGCCAGGACGCGGCCGCGGCGATCCCGCGCCTCTTCCAGGAACCGTGCGACCTCAGAATGACCCCGATCGCGCGCCATGGCGATCAGGCTGACGTCATGCAGTCCGTTCCATTCGGGATCGGCGCCCGCGTCGAGCAGGAGCTGGACCGCCTCCAGGTGTCCCTCTCGCACGGCGAAGTGAATCGCCGGGGTGTACCAGTATTCCGCGCGGCTGAGTCGCGGGTCTCGTTCGAGCAACCGCCGCAGCGTGTCGACGTCGCCGTCGTCGGACGCGGTGAGTGCGTTCCAGACGACGCCGCCCTCCTCGGAGTCGAGCTCGGGCGGCTTGATTATCGAGATGGAGACAGCGCCGACGAGTGACACGACCTGTCTTTGCAACGCGTCCCACGAGGCGAAGCCGTACTCCTCGGCGATCGTGCGCTGCGCATCCCGGAGACGACCAAGCTGCGGCTGGCGCCGAAGCAGTTCCTTCGCTTGACGCTTGAGCTGATTGAGATTGGGACGAGGGGGCAGACAGCGAGCAGACACACGGACCTCCTTCCGAAACTCGCCTGATGTCCGCCAACAGGCCGAAAGAAGGTCGTACGGTGAATTGTCCGAGAGCAGGTGGACTCAGTCCTTGGCGGACGGTTGCGCCCTGGTGCGCGACACTACGCTAGCGCGACTTCCTGAACGTGGTCAAGGTTTCCGTGTCGCGTCTGTCCGGGTCGGTCAGACGCCACCTCGGCCGGAGCTGTCGTCGTAGGTCCCGAGCACATTCAGGGACGGAGTGGGCGCCCAGGCCGCCGGGGTCGCAGCCACTGGAGCGTCGTCGTCTTCGGCCACTGGGCGGGAGCGACATTCTGAGCCGCTAACCCGGCAGCGAGTCAGGGATTGGTCCTAGACCTTGACCGTGTGGCCACTTGGTTAGCAGTCACCGAGCAACAACCGTGCCCGGCCGTGGTCCTGCGGGTTAGGGTAAAGGACTCGGCCGGTACTTTCGTCCAATTGACGCGGTTCCAAACGCCAAATATCGTGCGGTGTGTCCACTGTCCTGTCGCGTCCGATTCGGTTGGACAGGATATGGCTCCTCGCGAGAGACGTGAGGACACCAACACGCTAGAGGAGATGCTGCGATGAATCGAAAGAGCATGCTGATAGCTGGGATGGCGACGGTATGGCTCGTCGTCTTGGGCTTGGCTATTTCCGCGCAGGACAAGTACACCGTGAAAGTGCCGGGCGGGCTCGCGTTCTCAGAGTTCAAGGGATACGAGGCATGGCAGACGATCTCCATCAGTCGCAACGAGAAGGTGATGGCTGTGATCCTCGGCAATCCCGTGATGATCGAAGCCTACCAGGCCGGCATTCCCGCCAATGGGAAGCCGGTCCCGGACGGCGCCAAAATGGCGAAAATCCACTGGATCCCCAAACCGAACCAGTTTTTCCCGGATGCGACGGTGCCGGGTAACCTGCTGAATGTGGACTTCATGGTGAAGGACAGCAAAAGGTTCGCGGACAGTGGCGGATGGGGATATGCCGTATTCGATTACAACGCCTCGTCCGACACGTTCACGCCCGGCACGTTAGCTGGCACGCCGCCGCAGGGGAACGACGCGAAATGCGGGTTTGCATGCCACACGGTGGCCAAGACGAGAGACTACGTGTTCACGGAGTACGGGAAGCGATGAATGTCGCTGACAGACGGATGATGCCGCAGGCTAACTTGCTCGCGTGCCGTCAGGCACGGTCCTTTCCGGAACCGCCAGGCAGGGAAGGAGTCCATCGGCGTAGCCGAGGTCGAACAACATGCCCTCGGACTCGACGCCGGCCATCGTTTTCCGCGGCAGGTTGACGACAAATAACGCCTGCATGCCAACCAGCAATTGCGGTTGCGGTCGTTCCTGCTTGATGCCGGCGACGATCGTTCGTGTATGCGAGCCGAACGACACAGTCAGTTTCATGAGCTTGCGAGACTGTGGGATTTCGTCGACTGCGACGATGCGGCCGACGCGGATATCGACTTGCTGCAGGTGATCCACGGAAATCTCAGGCCGGATGGGGCTGGGCTCAAACGTATCGGTCATGTTCATGGTGTCATCGTCGGTTGGACAGTCCGCCATGATCCTTCAGAACTCGTTCATCACCTTGTAGCCTCGAGCGCTTCCCCGACGAGCTCTTCATTCGCGAACGGCCCGTACACTTCGGCTGTGTCGAAGAATGTGACGCCACCGTCTACCGCCGCGCGAATGATTGCGATGCCGTCTTCCCGGCTCACGGGCCGTCCGTAGCTGAAGCTGATGCCCATGCAGCCGAAGCCGAGCGCCGAGACTTTGAGCCCGCCCTTACCCAATGTGCGCTTCTGCATTTCCGTCTCCCTAGTGAATCCTTCGCGCTCGCATCAACATCAGACTACGGGCCCCGGCCGATCTGAGTAGCCAGTGAAATCGGGATATCGACGAGGCTGTCATCGCCGGCGCAGAAGCGCGAATCGCCGCGCTCCTCAACGCAACCGACCGGGCAGATTCAAGCGCGCGGCATCACCGAATGAAGCGCTCCACATAGTCGCCTCCGAGACCGCACGCTTCGTAGTGCGCGCGACACATGGCGATCTTGCTGAACACGTCCTCGTAGCCCAACGCGTTCCCGTCGGGATCGACGTAGAGCATGATGCCGTTGACCTGAAATAGCGTGATCATCTCTTCGACGTCGTCCGGCACCACGAGCGTGTGCGTCTCCCCCGGCGGCTCATACACGTACCCTCCTTGTTCCGCCACCCAGTCGTGCTCCAGGTAGTGCCAACGGCCTTTCAGTACGTAGCCGTGCACAGGATTCGTATGACGATGGCGGGATAGGACCCCGGCGCGCGTGACCTTCAAAAGATTGACCCAGTAGCCCTGTGTTGCCGACAGGCAGAGCGGCCGGAACCAGACGTTCGGCGCCTGAGGTACCCAGATTCGTTCATCGGAGGGCAGTACCGGCGACACCAGAAGGTCGAGTGCCATCTCGGCGGGCTGCGGCTTGCGGTAGGCGACCCGTGCATCGCCGTCGTCATCGCGGACAGGCATGATTCGCTCTCTCCTTCATTTCGCGGAATAGCCGCCGTCGACGGCGAGGACCGCGCCCGTGATGAAGCGGGCGGCCTCGCTCGCCAGGAACAATGCCGGTCCGACAATATCGTCCGGCGTGCCCCAGCGGCCGAGCGGCGTGCGTTCGAGAATCGCGCGGTTGCGCGCCGCGTCGGCGCGAGCGGGCGCGGTCATCGGCGTTTCGATCCAGCCCGGTGCGATCGCGTTGACCCGGATGCCGTCCTCCGCCCACGCGACGGCCAGCGACTTC
The DNA here is from genome assembly GCA_963776315.1 of uncultured Acidobacteriota bacterium. Taxonomy (GTDB): domain Bacteria; phylum Acidobacteriota; class Vicinamibacteria; order Vicinamibacterales; family 2-12-FULL-66-21; genus DATBJJ01. The sequence goes on along the minus strand of CAVZMJ010000003.1, from coordinate 508,417 downwards.
GTCAGCTGCACGACGCCCGCCTTTGATGCCGCATACGCCGGCGACAGCGGCGCGCCAAAGATGGCATGCATCGAGGCGATGTTGACGATGGCGCCCTTGCCGTTGGCCAGGGCCGCGCGACAGCCGACTGACATCCGCATGGTCCCGGTCAGGTTCACATCGACAACGCGCGCGAACTCCGTTGGGTCGTACTCCTGACGCAGTCGGAGAACGCCGGCGGCGTTGACCAGCACGCTCACGACATCAAGGTTCGCCGTAAATGCCGTGACTGCTGCAGCGTCGGTCACGTCCAACATTTCCACGCCTTCTGCCGGTGCGCAGTCGATGCCGATGGTTCGATAGCCTGCCCGACCAAATGCCGCGAACAGCGCGCGGCCGATGCCACTCGCGGCGCCCGTAATGACTGCGGTGGAGGCAAGGGTGTGCGAATCCGGCCTGAACAGCGTGGGCTTGATCATCTGGGCCATTGAGCTACCCGTTCGTATTGCGCGCCTGTTGTGCTTCGGTCCGAGCGGGGGCTCGTCAATGCTTCGCCGGTCGTGAGGGCTTCGGCTTCGGTCGAAAGCCGGCCCTCTCCATGCGCTCGGCCCGGGACAGATTGCGGGCCATGTTCTCGATGATCTCCTGAAGGTACCTCGCTCGGGTATCGGGCCGCTTGGCGCCGGCCAGGCGGTAGAGAACGCCTTTCCGCCGGCTCGCGCTGTAAGACACCCAGTGGCGGCTGGCCTCCGGGTTGGCCTTGAGCGCGTTCTCCAAATCCGGCGGCACGGTCAGTTCCTCGACGTGTTTCACTCGCGTCCCAGGTGCCCGAGTTCTTCGCCGCCTTGACCGCTACAAGGCCAGCAGGCGTCATCAGGCCAGCAGCCAGTAGTCGTTCGACACGCGTTTTGTTCAACGGGGACCAGGCGCTCTTCAGCTTCCGTGGTGTGAACATCTGCCTGTAGAAGTCATCGTCAATCGGATTGATCTTGCTGTCGATCCATCCGAAGCAGAGCGCCTCTTCAACGGCGTCGTTGTAGGTCAGTGACGGGAGTCGGGAGTGCTTCTTGGCGTAGACGAGCCACACACCTGTAGACGACGCATGATTCTGCGCGAGCCAGTCCCGCCATGCCTTGCGAGATTTCGGCCGAACTCGAGGAAGCTCGCCCATGCCTGTAGTGCCGGAGATTATTCCTGTTCAGTCGCGCCGTGGCAACTGGTGGGACGCCCCAGCGTTGCTCGTCACTGCGGCGATGAGTAGTCCCATCCGCTCACGCCGGCTCTGCCCCTATAATCGACCCCGATAACCTCTAGAGAACCTGAAGCCTTCGCACGATCGTCGAGACGACCCATGGCGTCCGTCAACGCACCGACTGCACCCTCGGGCGGATCGAGTAATGATGTCGCAGCCATCGTCGAATTCGTGTCTTGCCGAAGGCATTGACAGCGAAGGACCATGCAATGAGTTGACAGTCGAGCCACGGGCTCCATCCTTCGGCGTGGACTCGATCCATTGCCAGGGCGTCGTCATCCGGGCGGGCGCCGACGAGTTGCGCCAGCCCCGTGAGCCCAGGGCGGCATGCCCAGCGAAAGTCGAACTGGGCCCCGCTCCAGCCGAGACGCGCGACGTCGTCGGCGGTGAGCGGCCGCGGGCCGACCGCGCTCATGTGGCCGCGAAGAATGTTGACGAACTGCGGCAGCTCATCGAGGCCTGTGGCGCGGAGCAGCCGTCCCACCCGCGTGACCCGGCCGGCGCGCATCGATCGGAACTTCAGGATGTGGAACGGCCGGCGCTGGTACCCGACTCGTTTCTGCCGAAAGATCACCGGCCGACCGTCATCGATCCACACCGCCACCGCGATCACCGTCATCACCGGAGTAAACGCCGCCAGTCCGGCCAGGGCCCCGACCAGGTCGAACATCCGTTGCGCCCGTGACATGTCTATGAAGCCTTCCCGCTCGAAATTGATCGGCACGGCGCTTGGGCGCGGACTTCGGAAGCGCTGCCCGCACTGCGGTGAGGGGCGGCTGTTTTCCGGGTGGTCCCACTTCGAGCGCTGTTCAGTCTGCGGTTTGGTCTTCGCACGCAATCCCGGTGATACGTGGGCTTTTACCATCATCGGCGATCGGCTGCCACTTGCCGCGATGATCGTCCTGATCTATTTCGGAGTGGTGCGTTCGCATCGTGTCCTGGGCCCGGGGATGCTGGTGGTGTTGGTAGCGCTACTGCTCTGGACGGCCCCCAACCGCTGGGGCGTGGGTATCGCGCTGCATTACTTGTCGCGAGTGTACTGGCCCGATCCCGCGGATCCTATTCCGCCGCCTGCCGCGAGCGGCCCTCGCTTGTGAAGCCGAGCCGTGTGCAAACGACTCAGCATCAGGACTCGCCGCCGGGCTCATCATCCGGCGGCGTGTCGGGTCTTTCCTCGTATTCGTCCTTCTGAGTTGTTCGTCGGACGCGATAGACCAGTCCCTTGGGCGACGTGAATGTAAACTCAGCGACGACCGACGAGCGGGTGGGCATCGTCTTCGAAGGTGACGGGCGTTTGGTTCGAGGGGCGCCACGTTTCTTCTTCACCACCGCCTCACGTTCTTCCGCACAGCCGGATCAGGTCATTCGGGCTCGAACTCGATGCGTGTCACCGGGTGGATTTCCCAAATCGTGGGGATGTCGTCTCGAAGATCCTTCGGTCCAGGCTTTCCACCACTGGCGTGCGTCACGTCGAAGAAGAGCGAGCCACCGATGAACACTGGAATCGGCGGATCGTAGAAATCATACGACGTGCCCGGCAGGTTGTCAGGGTGATTCTTGAAGAAGGTCTTGTAGCCATCACGCACGGCATTCAGTGTCGCGCGATGCGGGCTGCTTGAAGGCGGGAGCCCCGACACCTCGACATTCATGAACAAACGCGACTGGTCTGGGTCGCGTCCAATGATCACGTGAAAATCATTGTCAGCCTCACGGCTGGCGGCGTAGATGAACGCGCGAACCCGCACGTTTCGCTGCTCTTCTTTGACACGATCCGAGTCCCGGTCATCCGGCAGGTCGAGCCTGATCATGTCCCGGTCGGAGGTCAAGCTGATGATGAGGTGTTGGAGATCCTCAAAGTCCTCGGTCGCCGCATCGGCTATCGAGATTTTGGCCACCCTGCGGGCCGTTCCCCCGAAGTCATCACCGACCACCGCCAGTCTACTGGCGAGGACCGCCGTCAAGGGGAGTTCCGGTTCATACACGTCAGCCTGGTTCGTTCGCAGAATCCGGATGGTCTGTGGAGGACCGGGCGGGGAATCCGGTCGCTCGATGACCAGTTCGCGCGTTTCGACGACAGTAGCAGGGTTTGGCAATCCGGGATTCGGCATCGCGACCTCCTCAATCAATCATCTGCGGAATGGTCCGTGACCTGCCTGCCATTCTTCGGACCAGCTAGCTCAACACTCCGTCCCTCACCTCAGCCGGTTTCAGCGCGGCTGTTGCGCGTCGGGATTCAGCGGCGGTTCACCCGTTTGCTGATTTCAGGTCCCAGAGGCCGGTGTAGGCTGCGCTTGAACAGCTGCGGTCGGTTATCGCCGGCGCGCGCGGGGAACGGCCAGCGGCCGGCGGAGGGCCGGCATGGCGCGCGCGGCCAGGAGGTCGATGAACGCGTCCACGTGAGGCACGCGGCCCGCCTGCGCGAGCGTTGCCGCTCGCCACTGGCGGCGGATGCCCGATGCGGTGATGGGGATGGCCTTGACGTCGCCGGCGCGGAGCGCCGGCGCAATCGCCCACGTCTGCATCACGCTGACGCCGAGCCGCGCCTTCACCATCTCGAGGATCGCTTCGGTGAGCATGACGAACGACACGCGCCTGGCGACCACGCCCGCCGGCTTGAGGATCTTCTGGATCGTGAAGCTGTCGTCGGGCGAGCTCGAATAGAGCAGCAACCGCTCGTCGGCCAGGTCTTTCGGGCTGACGAAGGGCTGCGCGGCGAAGCGATGGTCGGGCGCGACGATCGCGGCATGCTCGTCCTCGAACAGCGGCCGTGTCCTGACGTGGCTGCTGCGGACCGTGTCGGTGACGATGGCGACGTCGAGCAGGCCGTCGAGCAGCGCCTCGAGCGGCCGCATCGTGCACTCGACCGCGATCGACACCTCGACCGCGGGATGCTTCCGGCGGAAGGCGTCGATGAGCGGCGGCAGCCAGTGATACCCGGTATTGCACTGGGCGCAGACACGGATCACGCTGGCTTCACCGGCGCCGTGCCGCCGCACGTCTTCCTCGGCCGCCGTGATCTCGTCAAGGACGCGACGGGCGGTCTCGAGGACGCGGCCGCCCGCGGCGGTCGCCACCATGCGTTTGCCCACGCGGAGGAACAGCGGCGTCCCCAGCCTGGCCTCGATGGCGCGCAGCTGATGACTGACGGCGGACTGCGTCAGGTGCAGGTCTCGGGCCGCCTGCGTCACGCTGCCGGACGCGGCCACCGCCGTCATCATCTGCAGATGCCTGATCTCGATGTCCATGAATTGGATTCATCTATTCTAGCAAAAGAATGAGCTTTGTTTGCGAGCCGTCCGTTCGTATGCTCGCAGGCATGACCCTCATGGACCTCCGCCACGCCCTCCGTCCCTGGCGCCGCCAGCCGGCGTTTGCCGCGTGCGTGATCGGCGTGCTGGCCCTGGCGGTCGGCGCCAACACCGCGATCTACACGCTGGTGCAGACGATCGTGCTCCGTCCGCTGCCACTCCGCGAGCCGGATCGGCTCCTCACCTTCAGCATCGTCCGTCCGGGAACCGACCGTCAGCCACTCTCCCTGCCCGATCTCGCCGACTTTGCCCAATCCAACCGGACGCTCGAGGGGATCGCCTCGTTGTTCGGATGGAGCGCCAACCTGACCGGCACGGGCGAGGCCGAGCGGCTCACGGCCATGCGCGTGTCCGCCAACTACTTCGACGTCACCGGCGCGGGTGTGTACCTTGGGCGGGCGATACAGCCCGACGACGAGCGGCGGGCCGTTGCGCTGATGAGCCACGGCATGTGGCAGCGGCGGTTTGGCGAGCGCACGGATGCGGTCGGGACGTCGGTCGTTCTCAACGGCGAGACCTTCACCGTCATCGGCATCCTGCGGCCGGACTTCGTGTCGCTGGTCCGCGACGTCGATCTCGTCGTGCCCTATTCGCCGGCGGTCGATGCACGGCGCGGCAACCGCGCGCAGGGATTCCTGCGGGTGATCGCGCGGTTGAAGCCTGGCACCACGGACGCGCAGGCGGCCGACGATCTCACCGCGATCGGGAGACGGCTGCGTGACGAGTACCCGGACTCGCACGGCACCGACACCGCGGTGCGCGTGGCCCGGCTGCACGACGAGATCAGCGGCAGGTCCGCGCCCATGCTCTGGATGCTCCTCGGCGCCGTGGTCGTCGTCTTGCTGGTCGCGTGCGCCAACCTGGCCAACCTCTTCCTCGTCCGCGCCACGACGCGGCAGCGGGAACTGGCGGTGCGCACCGCGCTCGGTGCATCGCGCTCGCGCATCGTCGGGCACGTGCTGGGCGAAGCGGCGGTTCTCGGCGTCCTTGGCGGTGCGGCCGGCCTTCTCGTCGCGCGAATGCTGGTTGCGGCGCTTCTCGCGATCGGGCCAGCCGACCTGCCGCGCGTCGCGGAGATCGGGATCGGGTGGTCGGCCGCCGGCTTCACGCTGCTGGCGGCGCTCGGTGCCAGCGTCCTCATCGGACTCGCGCCGGCGGTGCAAGCCTGGCGGGGGGATCTTCGCGGCGCGCTCCAGGGTGGCGAACGTGGGTCGAGCCGCGGCGGCCATCGTGTGCGGACCGTCCTGGTGTTTGCGGAAGTCGCGCTCTCGACGGTATTGCTGATGACGGCCGCGGTGCTGGCGCGCAGCTTCCAGCAGGTGCAGGCCGTCGATCCAGGCTTCCGTCCGGCGCAGGTTCTGACCGTCCGGCTGTCGCTGCCGCGCGCCCGCTACAACGGGCGGGCCGCAATCGAGAGCTTCTACAACCAGGTGCAGCCACGCCTCGCGTCGATTCGCAGGGGTTCGCAGCGCGGCGGCCGCCAACGTCGTGCCCATGAACGGTTATCTCGCGACGACCCCATTCTTCGTGGACGGCGTGATCGCCAAAGATGCGCCCGAAGCACACTACCGGATGATCAGCCCCGACTACTTCCGCGTGCTCGGCATTCCGCTGCGCGAGGGTCGCAGCTTCACCGCCGCCGATCGCCACGACGCGGCGTCGGTGGCGATCATCAACGCGACGTTCGCGCGGCGGTACTTCGCGGGCCGCAGTCCGGTCGGCCGCCGCATGCGCCTGGACGATGGCGAAAAGGTTCCTCGGGAAGTGGAAATCGTCGGCGTGGTCGGCGACGTGAGGCACTTCGGTCTCGAGAAAGAGGTCACCATCGAAGCGTACGTGCCGATCGCCCAGGTGCCCGACCCGACCACCATCTGGCTCGCCAACAACATGTACTGGGTGGTGCACACCGACGGCGCGCCGCTGGCAGTTGCCAGCACCGTGCGGCGCGAGATCGCCGCGGTCGATCCGGCCGTCCCCGCGTCATTCGTGCGCAGCATGGATCAATGGATGGCAGGCACGCTGGCGCCGAGGCGCTTCAACCTGCAGTTGGTCGCGGCATTTGCCGCCGCGGCGCTGCTGCTCGCGATGGTCGGCGTCTATGCGGTTTCGGCGGCGGCGGTGGCGGCACGGCGGCGGGAGATCGGCATCCGCGCCGCGCTGGGGGCTTCGCGCCGCGAAGTGATTGCACTGGTCCTGCGAACCGGCCTGGCGCCGGTGCTCGCCGGGCTCGTCACAGGGGCCGCCGTCGCGGTTCTCGCCGGCGACGCACTCGGGGGGATGCTGTTCGGCGTGAGGCCCGGCGATCCGTTCTCGCTTGCCGCCGGCGCGGCGACGCTGGCCGCCGCGGCCGTGCTCGCGAACCTGGTTCCTGCGCTTCGGGCCGCCCGCGTCGATCCGATTGCCGCCCTGCGCGTGGACTGACGCGCCGGTACCTGCAGAAACGATTCTCGCGCTGCTGAGCCGCCTCGCCGGCGACGACCCGGCCTTGAATTGAACATGTGCGGCGTTGACGATTCGACTATATGCTGTCTCGCGACAAGAGGAGGCCAGCATGGCAAAAAGGAAAGCCGCACGAAAGTCCCAGAAACCGTCATCCAAGCGAACGCCGGCGGCAGGCGGAACGAGGGGTACCGCTGCGCGCAAATCCTCGGCACCGCGCGGAGCGTCGAGGCGCCGGGGTGGTGCAGCCGCAGCGGCACCCGCGATCCAAGGGTGGCCGACCGACCCGATGGGCGGTGTTCCTCCGTTGCAGCTGGCGGTGCCGGCAATGCCCGGAGCACACGCTGCCCACGCGCATCATCGCGCCGGCACGGGCGCCGGTTGCCCAGGTCCATCCGCTCGGAACCGACGGGTTCCGCTACTGGACGGCCGCCGAGGCGCTCCGTCGAACCGCGGCGTTCTGGGCCACCGCCGGCGCGAGAGCCTGGCATCCGGATGTCGGCGCGTCGATTCCAGTTCGCCTGGACGACGGCGATCGACCTGAACGCGTACTACGCGCGGAACGACTTTCCGCCCGAGGATATCAAGCAGGGCCTCTCCTTCTTCCACGATACCGTCCGCGATGTCGCCACCGGCCGACAGATCACGGTGTTCTCGGGCGAGAGTCCCGACGTCGTCGCACACGAGCTCGGTCACGCGCGTGCTCGACAGCTTGAAGCCGGCGCTGTTCGAGCTCGCCTCGATCGAAGCCGCGGCGTTTCACGAGTCGTTCGGCGACATGAGCGCGATCCTCACGGCGCTGCAGCTGCCGTCAGTGCGGCAGGCGGTTCTCGAGGAAACCGACGGGAACCTGCGGCGCAATTCGTCGGTGTCGCGCGTGGCCGAGCAGCTTGGCTTCGCGATTCGGCAGCGCAATCCCGCGGGCGTGGATCGCGACAGTCTCCGCAACGCGGCGAACTCGTTCGTCTACGTGGATCCGCTGACGCTGCCGTCCAGCGGCCCGGCCACGCAGTTGACGCGCGCCGCTCACAACTTCTCGCGCGTGTTCACCGGAGCCTTTCTCGAAGCGCTTGGCGGCATGGTGACTCGACTGGCCGCCCGCCCGCGCGTCGACGACGTTCAGCAGGCCAGCCTCGACATGGGGCGGCTCCTGGCACAGGCGACGCCGCGGCCGCACCTGTGAGCACCAAGTTCTTCCAGTCCGTCGCCGAGCAGATGGTGCTCGTCGACGGCAGCCTGTTCGGCGGAAAATACGCAGAAGCGTTGACCACGGCTTTCATCCGACGAGGACTGATGTCGGTGCGATCACTGGCCGCCCCCGACGCCGTGGGTGCGACGCCCGCGCGCGCGGCGGCAGCAGCGGTCCGGTTCTCCGCGGCGGCAGCGGGACGCACTCCACGCCGCGGCGGCGGCGTCGGACACACCGGTACGAAGTGGCCATCGACGGGGCGGCGTTGGGCCTGGCGGTCAAGACGTTGTACGTCAGCGCGCCGCCGGTAGACGATGCCAGCGCAGCGCCGGTGTCAATGATGGCGGGCTGCCGCCGCGCGCGAGACGCTTGCGATGCCACGCGTCACCGACATCCAGGCGTTTGTCGAAGCCCTGATCGTTCGCGGCCGAGTCAGCGTGCCACCCGCCGCAGGGGGCGCGCCGCGGGCTCGTCGCGAGCCTGTCGCAGGGACGCAAGCATGCGACGCACTACCTCAACAAGAGAGCCGATGAGGCGCTCGAACTGAAGCGGATCGCATTCGAGTGCTGCTGACCGGCGGTCACGGTACAATCTCGCAAGAGGTTGTACCGTGACCAAGTCTCCCAAGAACCGTTCGACCGCCAAGAGCAGAAGCACCAGAGCCAGGGCCGCCGTGACGACGAGGAAGAGCAAACCGGCAGCGAAGAGAAAGGCAAAGGCCGGTGCCGCACCATTACCGCGGACCTCCGCGACAAGCGAGCCGTCGGCGTGCGAAGAGGAGGCAGCGTTCGTGGAAACGCTGATTGCCTCCGGCGAAGCCGCTCGGCCCGATGAACAGGGCAGACTGCCCGCGGGAGCGACGCATAAGATTGTCGAGGACGAAGCAGGACACGTGAAAGTTGTGCGACGGCGCTTTTCAATGACGTAGTCGTGCTCTCTCAGATCCTCGAGCCTCCCCACGGCGCGCACGACACGGCCGGGTTCCAATCGGCGAAGGATCCGTTTGGGTCGTCTTCGCCGCTAGGCCAGAGCCTTTCCGTACAGCGCGAGCAAACGGCTCCACGCCTTCTCGGCCTGTGGCTCGTTGTAGACTCCCGAATCCGGCGGACACCACCCGTGCGCCGCGCCCTCGTACACCTCGATCTCCGCCGCGACATTCGCCTTGGCGAAGGTCTCCTTCAGCACGTCCTTCTCCTTCGGCGACCGCGCATCGTCGTTCGCGGCGATCGCAACCAGGAACTGCGCCTTGGTCCTGGCGGCCTGGACGTGCGGACTGTTCGGCGTATCGTTCACTAGGCCGCCGCCATGGAATGACGCGACGGCGCCGACGCGGTCGGGCACCGCGGCCGCCGTGCGAAACGCGATGGGGCCGCCCATGCAATAGCCTTGCGTGCCGACCTTTCGGTTCTTCGCGACCGAGGGCTGCTGATCCAACCATGCGATGAACGCCTTCGCGTCGGTCATCTGGGTCGTCTCGTTCAAGGCCTGCGCGAGCGGCCGAAGCTCGGGGATGGGAGTGGCCGCCCCGGCCGCCGCGGTCGGGGCTTTCTTCACGCGGTAGAACGGGTTCACCACGAGCACCGAATAGCCGGATTCGGCGAGCCGTTTCCCCATCTGGCGAAACGCGGGGCGCATCCCGAAGATGTCCGGCCACACGAGCACCGCCGCAGCGGTGCCGCTCGCCGGGTGCACGAAGTAGCAGTCAGCCGTTCCGTCGGGCGTCGTGACATTCACGTCCGACTCCGTCACGGCGACGGCATTCGCAACCTGCGGCAGCATCAGGCTGATGCCCGCTCCCACGAGCACGCCGAACTGCCGGCGCGTCACCAATCCGAGCGCCTCATATTCCTGTCGATCCTCGTCAAAATGATCCTGATCGCACATGTGTGCTCCTTGTCGATACTTGATTCCGCGACAGACTCACCGAAGGAGAAGTTTCGATCGCTTCCGCGCTTTCGCGATTGACTGATTGCTTCAACACGGATCGTGATCGTCGGATCCCGATCACCGACAGGACCGTCGCGGCAACGATGCTGCCGAGCAGCCACGTGGCCGTGGAGGTCGACGGTGCTGCACGCAGGACGTACTCGATGGTCAGTTCCGTCTGCTCGCCATCGCGCCGCTGCGCCGTCACCGCGATCTCGATCGCTCTCGGGCACCAGCGCGTTTGCAAGATAGACACTGCGATCCGGATGGTGGCCGTTGCGGAACAGCACCTGATGCCGGCCCAATGACAGGCGGGGGAGTGTTGCGGTCGATTGAAGACGGATGGTGCCCTCACCTCGCCTCACGGCCTCGGGCATCGGGAAAACTGATGGCGCCGAGCTGCGCTCGAACGAGCGTACCGTCGACTTCGATCGTCAGCGCGCTGAGCGCCAGGCTCGCGTAAGCCCGCTGCTCGTCCTGGGACAGCGACCCGTCGCGTTGCGATCGATGTCGGCGATGATCGACTCGGCCAGAGCGATCCCCGGCGTCAGGTCCAGTTCGAGCTGCACGCGACCCGGGTCGATGGCCAGTCGCGCGGCCTGGAGGTACTCGTCTCGTCGATGCGCCGACACCTCGGCGGCGCCGACGATTGCCGTCGTCAGGGCCAGCACGCAGGCGGCACGGCTACTTCCGCGTGAACTTCGCACCGTAGTCGTTGGTCGGATCGCGATAAATGGTATGGATGTGGTCGACGCTGCCCTGCGGCGCGTACTCGATCACGAGGGTTGGCCCCTGAATGCGGAAATACGCGGCGCTACCGTTCGGTCGTCGGGCCGCTCCAGGCGAAGTACGTGTCGGGGAGGGTCGTCCGGATCTCGGCCATCCGCGGCTCGGCGAACGCGTCGTTCATGATGCCGGTCCACTCGCGCACGATATCGAGCAGCATGGTCTGCTGCGGCGCCGAAAGTGCCGACGCGCGAATGCCCTCGGGCTGAATCGTTCGGCCATCCTGACCCGGTCCGAGCACGAGATCGGCGACACGAGAGCCGAGGATGGCCTGCGTGCGCTGGGCGTCATTCAACGCGTTGATCAGCGCAAACGCCTTGTCGTTCTCGTTGCCGAGCGGCCGGACGGTCCGGCCTTCGAACGTGAAGGTTGCGGGCTGCGCCGCGGGGAGGCTGGGCGCCATGCTCGCCTGACTCCCGGCCATCGTCAGATTGATCGCGAGATGGTGACCGCCAAACTGCAGCATCCACGGCGCCGTCACCGACGGCGTGCCCACGAAGGCGAGGTAGTACTCGTCCTCGCCGAAGCGGACGCCACCACCCCCGCCGGGACCGCCCCGGCCGCGCCCACCGCCGGGTGCGCCGACCTCCCCTCAGCTTGTCCTTTTCGGAGCACCTCGTCGCCGAGCATGATGTCGGTGACCTTCCGAAGCCCGTCCTGGCTCAGCGCGGCTGCGAGCAGCGTGCTGACAGCGCTGCGCTGCGCCGGCGTCAGGTCTCCCAACCGCAACCCCTCGCGTTGAAACATCGGGCTCGGAAGGTTGGACCATTTCGTCTTTTGCGGTCCCTCGAAGGGGAACTGGACCTTGGCCGTGCCGGCCTCGTCCAGCGTGGTCAGAAGCGCCTGCGCGGCGGCGACGATGCGCGCCGTCGTGTCAGATGGAGTGCCGGGCGAAGTCCCACTGCGTTGAGCGTAACCCGTCGCAGCGACGGCGACGAACAAGCCGGCCAGGACGGTCGAAACGATTTGAACAGGTGAACGCATCGCAGCATCCTACTCCCAAATCCCGCGGGAGAGAATGCTGGCACGACCACCTGGACCTCAGCTGAAAAGGCCCTTCAGGGAAGTTTCCCCTTCTTCGATATGCTCCTGTGGACCGAGAACGCCCAATCGGCGATACCATTCCGAGAACCCGCGGCGGCGGCAGGTCCGCCATTCATGGAGGTCATATGATTCGAACGGTCATCGCTGGCACGGCCCTGATTGCGGGGCTGCTCACGGTTTCGGACGTGGCCGCCGGTGTTGCACAGTCGGCCGCTCAGGTGACCGCCGCCGATGCGGCGCCCTTCATCGGCGACTGGACCCTCGCACTGCAGGGGCAGAATGGTCCCGCCAACCTCGACTTGTCCGTCAAGGTGGAGAAGGACAAAGTCGTTGGCGAGATCAAGGGCGGGGAGCTGCCGCCGCAGGCCATCACCGATGTCACCAAGGCCGACAAGAGTCTCGTCCTGAGTTACTCGTTCGACTACCAGGGCAACGCCGTCTCTGCAGTCGTCTCGCTGACGCCGGCGGCCGACGGCAAGACGACCGCGCAGATCGACTTCGCGGGCGGCGCGTATGTCATGTCGGGCACCGCGACCAAGAAGGAGGCGAAGTAGTTTGTCGATCGATGCGGCGAGGAGTCTGCTCGACACCATGGTGGCTCTGCGCTCCGACTGACGCGGAGTGTGGGCCAGCGCGAGGCCTGTCGTATGGCCGTCGCCCGTTCGACGTGTCAGTATGGGCGCGAGTCGAGTCGGCGCCGCGGCCGTAGCAGGAATCAGCAGGAGGGCGGCCCTCAGGAGCGTGGGTGTGAATGGCATGTGGATTGTAGGGGAACGGAGAAGTTCGGAGGTAACGGGGTCACAACGGAGAAACGGAGCGAACAGAGACGAACGAAGGCTGTCACGCTGCGACTGCTTGCGGCGCCGGCCGTCGGCCGGCGCTGGCGTCGACGCGGATACGGGATCACAAGCACTGGTCAGATTCCAGAAGTGCTTGTGATCCCGGTACTCCACGTCGACGCTGCCGCGCACCGCGCGGCTCAAGCAGTCTCGTTCGGCTGCTGTCTACCCAGATCTCTTCGTTCGTCTCCGTTTACTTCGTTGCTTCGTGTTGAACCCGTTACCTCCGCCCCCTCCGTCTACTCCAGCAACGGCAATCGATCCAGCGCGATCACCTGCGCACCCCCGGATGGCTGACAGATAAACGCGTTCGTCGATCGCCCGGTGCGCTCCTCGTAGCCGGCCTTGACCGACGCGCGCAGAGGAGAACATGAACATCACGTTATGGATCCTGCAGGCGCTGCTGGCGCTGGTCTTCCTGGCGCACGGCCTCATGTTCCTGGCGCCGCCGCCCGACATTGCGCTGCTGATGAACGCAATGCTGCCGCGCTGGTTCCAGCTGTTTCTGGGCGTGGCGGAAGTCCTCGCCGCCGTGGGCCTCACGCTGCCCGGGCTGACGCGCATCCTGCCGGGGCTCGTGCCGGCAGCGGCGGTCGGGGTAATGGTCGTGATGGTCGGCGCAACGATCCTGCATCTGTCCCGTGGCGAGCACGCCTCGGCCGCAACCACGTTCGTGCTGTTGCTGATCGCGACCTTCGTGGCCCACGGCCGGTGGCGCCGCTTGCCCATCGCTCCTCGCCGGGGCTCCCCCTCGACGTCATGAGGCGATGGACTCGATGAAGCAGGGACTGATGAGCCGGAGCGCCGGGTGTCGCTACCGGATCGTCCCACCGCTTCCAGACCGCAACAAATCGGCGACTCGCTGGTGCCCCTTCTTCTCCGCCCACGCCAGCGGCGCCGCCCACGGCGCGCCCGCCGCGACCGGGTCGGCGCCGCGCTCGAGCAGGAGCGCTACGATCGCTTCCTGACCTCGTCGAGCGGCAACGCCAAGCGGCGTGGAGCGGTATTCGTCGTCGATGGCGTCGATGTCCGCGCCGTGATCCAGCAGCAGCCGCGCCTTGCCGAGCTCGCCCTCGGCGGCCATGTGATGGAGCAGCGTGAACCGGTGCCAGTTCATGTGATTGGGGTCCATGCCGTGCTCCAGCAGGAAGGCCGCCGTCGCTTCGTGCTTGAAGTAGTAGTACGGCGCCCACTTCGAGACCGGCGGCACACGCGCGCCGAGTCGCAGGAGCATCGCGATGACGTCGTGACGTCCGTCGCGCGCGGGGCCGGCGAGGATGCCGTCTCCCCAGCCGGCTTCGTCGCCGTGGATCCATTGAGGATTGGCGCGCAGCAGTCGCTCCGCCTCCTCCAAGTGTCCCGCCTCCACGAGCTGTCCGACACGATCGCGGTCTGATGTCGGCTGGCGGCCGCCCTGCGCGCGGAGCAGCGCCGTCAGCTCCGTGTCGCGCGCGGCCTGCGACATTGGCGTGCCGCTCGACTCCACCTCGCGCGTTCGGGTCGGCGCCGCGAGCGAGCAGCATGTCGCACGATCTCATCGCTGGCGATCGTTCACGGCGATCCAGAGCGACAGACCGCGCGGCGCGCCCTCTTCCGGCAGGTTCGGATCCGCGCCGTGCTCGAGCAGCAGCCGCGTCATGTCGACGTCGCCCCGGCGCACCGCCGCGGAGAGCACGCGATGATGACACGTGTCCTCGAAGTTGGCGAGGGAGCGGTCGCGGGCGAGGGCGTCGCGCACGAACGGCTCGTCGCCGAGCAGGGCGGCGACGAAGATCGTGTACTGCGCGCCGCGCGACAGCAACAGGTCGGCGATCTCCTTCGCGGGTTCCCAGCTCGACCTGAAAGAACCAGTTGGGCATCAGCGCGCAGTGCAGCGGTCGATAGCCATCGCCGCGCACCGCGTCCACGTCTGCGCCCGCGTCGACGAGCGCCCGGACGATGGCCAGATGCCCGTGCCGAGCCGCCTGGTGGAGCGGCGTATCGCCGGTCTCGTTGCTCGCGCGAACGAGCGCTGGATTGCCGGCGAGCTCGGTCTCGACCGCCGCGAGATCGCCCTTCGCCGCTGCCGCGATGATGGCCTGCGTGCCTGAGGCGACGGCGAACCGGCGCGACAGCTGCCTGCGCAGCAGCTCGGCGACGTCCTCGTGGCCGCGGTCCTCAGCGAATGTCAGCAGCGATTCCTGAAACGGATAGCTGCGGTAGGCCGGATCCGCCCCGCGGTCCAGGAGAAGCTCCACGACATCGCGGTGGCCTTCGCGAACCGCGAAGTGGATCGGCGGCGTGTAGTTGTACTCGACGGTCGCCAGCGCGGGGACACGTGCGATGAGTCGTTTCACGGCCGCGATGTCGCCGTCACGCGCCGCGACGAACATCGCGAAGACGTCGTCGGTCGGCGCGTCGGTGCCATCGGCGAACGTCCAGCGGCGACCGGGTGAGAGCTCTACCGGCCGGATGAGCGGTCGACGCACGAAGCCGCCGCCAACGACGGCCTGAACGTGGCGAGCGAGCTGCGGCCAGCTCGCGAATCCGTACTCGCGCGCGAGTGCGAGCTGCGCGCCGGCGAGGGTGATCCGCGTGCCGGAGTCAGCGTGAGCCGTCGCCGTGATGCGCGCAAGTGCGCTCGCATCCCCCGTGTGTGCATCACGCAGGAGGTCCTTGGCTTGTTTGCGGAGCTGCTGAAGCGAGGGGCGGTCGGGTAGAACGCGGGACATGGGATCTCCTTTCACGCGCCCGTGTCCGCACATCGGGCTGAAAGAAGATCGAAGTACTGATGCCGACTTCACCCAGGTGGACTCTGCCCTGCCCGCGGACGGGGTGCGCCCTGGAGCGCAGGGCCATCCTATTCCGGACCGCGCGCCAAGTCAAAACGACCACCGAGACGCGGATCCACATCAGTTTCGCTTAAAGTGTGCCTTGTCGGAAGTCGGCGGTCGGTTGTCGTGAACGCGGGAGCATGCCGAGGTCAGCGACGAGTTGGCGGGAGCTGTGACGACGATGAACAACACGCATTTCGAGACAGTGGCCGGTGGAGGCCTGTTGGACCGGCGGCTGTTTCTGTCGTCGAGCGTGGGTGCGGCGGGCCTCGCCTTGTTGCGCGCGCGCCCGGCGGACGCGCAACAGGACGTGCCGTCGTGGATGAAGAGTCCAGGGCAAGGATTGCGCCCGTATGGAGAACGATCGCCGTACGAGTCGGCCGTGCAACGCATTGTGGTGGCGATGCCCGGGACGACTGGTTCCGGGGCATCCCGTTCACCGCTCGAACATTTCGAAGGGATCATCACGCCTAGCGCGCTGCACTTCGAGCGGCATCACAGCGGCGTGCCCGACATTCCCCCCGGGGAGCACCGGCTCCTGATTCATGGACTGGTGGATCGCCCGTTGACGTTCGACCTGGCGTCGCTGTCACGCTACCCGCTCGTCTCGCGCATTCACTTCATCGAGTGTTCCGGCAACAGCGCCGGTCTCTATGCGGCCGAGCCGCCGCAAGGCGGTGCCGGCGCGTTACACGGTCTCCTGTCGTGCAGCGACTGGACGGGCGTGCCGTTGTCGACGCTGCTCGACGAGGCGGGCGTGCGGCCGGCGGGGAAGTGGCTGCTGGCCGAGGGCGCCGACGCCGCGGCGATGAGCCGAAGCATCCCGATCGAGAAGGCGTGGGACGATGCCCTGATTGCGATCTATCAGAACGGCGAACGCCTGCGTCCGGAGAACGGGTATCCGATGCGGCTCCTGCTGCCCGGCTGGGAAGGCAACGCGAACGTGAAGTGGCTGCGCCGGCTGAAGGTGACTGCCGGGCCCGTGATGACGAAAGACGAAACGTCGAAGTACACCGACCTCATGCCGAACGGACAGGCGCGGCAGTTTACGTTTTCGATGGGCGTGAAATCGGTCATCACGTCGCCCTGTGGCGGTCAGTCGATGCAGGGACCGGGCCTCTATCAAATCTCCGGTGTGGCCTGGACCGGCGCCGGGCGCATCCGCCGTGTCGATGTCTCCGCCGACGGTGGCAAGACGTGGGCACCATCGGCCATGTCGGATCCGGTTCTGTCGAAGGCTCTGACGCGATTCCGCATGGCGTGGAGGTGGGATGGAGGTCCCGCGGTCCTGATGAGCCGGGCCGTCGACGAAACGGGCGCCGCACAGATGTCGCATCGGTCGTTCATCGCGGCGCGTGGACCCGCACACCGCTACCACTATCACGCGATCGCCAGTTGGAGTGTGAACGCGGCCGGGGAGGTACGGAATGTCTACTCGTAACCGTCGCGCGCTCACGGCGCGCGTGCGGGCATCGGTGGCGGTGCCGGTCCTGTTCGCCGGCGTCATCGGCGTGGCAACGATCGCCGCCCGACAGGCCGTGCCCGCCGCGACGACCACTCAACGCAAGACCGTGCCTCCCGCCCCGGCGCCCAAGGTCGCGCCGAAAGGGCCGGGACTGGGAGTTCCAGCCACGGCGGCCCAAGTCGCGTCAGCCGACGTCAGCATTCCACCGGACGGCGCCGGGCTGCCGCCGGGGTCCGGCACGCCGGCAGAAGGCGAAGCGATCTACGGCACGAAGTGCCTCGCCTGCCACGGGCCGCAAGGTTCGGGCGTTGTGAACGATCGGCTGGTTGGCGGGCAGGGAACGCTCGCGAGCCCGGCGCCGATCAAGACGATTGGCAGCTACTGGCCGTACGCGACGACGGTGTTCGACTACGTGCGCCGCGCGATGCCGTATCCAGCGCCGCATTCGCTCACCGATCCCGAGGTGTACGCGCTGACGGTGTACTTGCTCAGCCTCAACGGGATTATCGCGAAAGATGCGGTGATGGACGCGAAGACCCTGCCGCAGGTCCAGATGCCCAATCGGGGTAATTTCATCCTGTCTTATCCCGAGCGGCGGCGGTAAGGGCGCCGCGAGCCTGACGTCGATCAGAGCGTTCAGCGTCGGGCGTCCGTCAGGCCGTAGCGTCTGAGCAGTGAGTAGAACTGACCACGCGGAAGCTGCGGAGCTGGTGAATCTCGGCTTCAACCGCTGGGCGTTCAAGCCGGAGGTTGGGGTGTCACACCAGATCGGACGCTGGACGCTCGACGGCTACGCTGGTGTCTGGTACTTCACCATGAACGACGAGTACTATCCGGGGCGGGCGGTCAGGCGGCAGGATCCGATCATCGCGTGGCAGACGCACGTGACCTACGCCTTGCCGCATCGCGCGTGGCTCTCGTTCAATGGCACCTGGTTCTCGGGCGGCCAGACGCGAATCGAACGCGTGCCGAGCCGCGACCTGCAGCGCAACAGCCGCCTGGGCGCCACTCTCTCGATCCCGATCTCATCCCGACAATCACTGAAGTTCGTCGACAGTACCCGGCGCAACGACCCGGCGGGGATCGGACTTCAACACGTTCAACGTGACGTGGCAGCTCGTCACCTTCTGACATCCGAGCAAACTTTTCCGCGGCAGACTCCGTCAAAGGCTGTTGTTACCCAGAATATCTGGGTAATCTGACGACCAGACCGATGCCGCCAAAACCCCCAAACGCGCTCCTTCACGGTGCGCTGGATGCCTTGATTCTCAAGACGTTAGCCAGAGGTCCGTGCCACGGCTACGCCGTCGCCCGCTTCATCGAGGAGACGTCCGGCGATGCCGTCCTGGTCGAAGACGGGTCCCTCTATCCGGCCCTGTACCGCCTGGAGCGGCGGGGCTGGGTCGAAGCCGAGTGGGGCATGTCCGAGCTCGGCCGGCGGGCGAAGCTCTACCGCCTGACCGAGACCGGCCGCGAACAACTCGCCGCGGAGCTGGCCACCTGGCGGCGGTTCACCACCGGCGTCTCCAAGGTTCTGCTGTCCACATGAAGCGCTCCCTGCGTTCGTGGCTCTGGCGCGTGCCGCTCGAGCGCGAGGTCGACGAAGAGCTCGCCCTGCACGTCGAGATGCGCACGCGCGAGCTCGTCGAGCGCGGCATGGATCCGGCGACCGCACGCGAACTGGCGCTCAGCCGGCTCGGCGATGTCGCGAGCCTCAAACGCACGATGACGACCATTGGCAGAAAGAGAGATCGCGACATGCGCCTCACGCAATGGCTCGACGAGCTCCGGAGACGATCTGAAGTTCGCGATCCGCCAGCTGAAAGGCTCGCCCGCCTTCACGCTGGTGGCGACGTTGACCCTGGCGCTCGGCATCGGCGCCAACAGCGCCATCTTCGCGCTCGTCGACGCCACGCTGCTTCGACCGCTTCCGTATGGCGATCCCGATCGCCTCGTGTCGATCTGGGAGAAGACCGCGACCATTCCGCGGAGCTACGGGTCGCCGCTCAACATGCTCGACTGGAACGACGCGCAGCCGCACGTTCGAGAGCGGTCGCCGGTTTCACGCCGAGCGTCGGCGGCATGGTGATGGCCGGCGCCGACGGCAACGCCGAGACGGTGTCGCGGCAGTGGGTCACGGCCGGGATCTTCGACGTGCTTGGCGTCACGCCGATTGCCGGCCGGACGTTCTCCGCAGAGGACGAAGCCAGCCGCGCCAACGTGGTCGTGATGAGCGAGGCGTTCTGGCGCACGCGGTTCAACGCCGATCCGGGCGTCGTCGGTCGCGAGATCCGCCTCGACGGATCGCTGTGGACGGTGGTCGGCATCGTGCCGAAAGACTTTCAGCTGATGGGGCAGAGCAGCATCTGGGCGATGCGGCCGCTCGTCAACCTTCCGCCGCGCGCCCGCGCCGCCTACATGCTCCAAGTGGTCGGACGCCTGAAGCCAGGCGTGTCGATCGAGGCTGCCGAGGCCGACCTCGGAGCCGTCGCCGACGGGCTCGCGCGCGAGTTCCCGCAGACCAACAAGGGCCGCGGCGTGACGCTCGAGCGGATGCACGACTCGATCGTCGGCAGCGATCTGCGGCTCACCTCGATGCTGTTCCTGGGCGTCGTCGGATTCGTGCTCCTCATCTGCTGCGCCAACGTCGCCAACCTGCTGCTCGCCCGCGCCACGCGTGCGCATGCGCGAGCTGGCGGTCCGGTCCGCGCTCGGCGCCGGACGCCGGCGCATCGTCCGGCAGCTGCTGACCGAGAGCCTCGTGCTGGCGTTGATTGGCGGCGCGCTCGGAACGGCGATCGGCGCCGCCATTCTCAGCGTGGCGCCATCGCTCATTCCGGAGGGTCTGCTGCCGGCGAGCGTCTCGCTGACATTCGACGTGCGGGTCGTCGCCTTCTGTGCTGCCGCGGCGCTGTTCGTCGGGCTGCTCTTCGGGGTGATGCCGGCGTGGAAGGCGACCGCATTCTCGACGGCGGAGGTGATCGGGTCCGACACCCGGACGACGACCGGCAGCGGCGGACGGCTGCGCGGGCTGCTGGTCATCGGCGAGGTCGCGATGGCGGTCTTCCTGCTCGTCGGTGCGGGGCTCCTGCTTCGAACGCTCCTCGCCGTCGAAGCCTTCGATCGCGGGTATCGCGCCGAGCAGCGTGCTCTCGATGCTCGTCGATCCGCTGGGCTCGAAGTACCCGACCGACGAAGCGCTGCAGCAGTTCTACGACCAGGTCGAGGCGGAGATCGCCGCCGTTCCCGGCGTCGCGGGCGTCGCGTGGGCGAGCGATCGGCCGCTGGATTTCTTCGATGCCGGCGGGATCTCGTTCGAGATCGTGGGCGACCCTCCGCTCGACGACCGGGAGCGGCCGAGCACGGCGTATCAGGTCGTCAGCCGCGACGTACTTCTCGACGCTCGATCTGCCCATCCTGGCCGGACGCGCCTTCGATCGGCGCGACACGCGCGACGGGCGTGCCGGTGTGCATCGTGAACGAGGCCTTCGCGCGGACGTTTCGGCGGACGTTCACCGATCGGCCAGCGCGTGGCGCTGCGGCCGACGTCGTCGCCGGAAGCCAAGCCGGTCGTGCGCGAGATCGTCGGCGTGGCGCGGCAGGTGAAGGGACGCCCGGATGAGACCGCGGACTTCGTTCAGCTCTACGTGCCGATGGCGCAGGATCTCTCGGACGACATCTTTCTCGTCGTGCGGCCCCGAAGTCCGGCGCGGCGGAGGCGCTGGCGCCGTCGGTCCGTGCCGCCATCTCGCGCGTGGACAAGGAGCAACTGGTCAGCGTGAGGAGCGTCATGACGCTCGAAGACATCGCGCGGGCGGCCACCGGCCGTCATCGGTTCCGTGCCGTCATGGTGATGGCCTTTGCGGCGCTGGCGCTCGTCCTGGCGATGGTCGGGGTCTTCGGGATTCTCGCCTATTCGGTCCAGCAGAGCGTGCGTGATTTCGGCGTGCGCCGGGCGCTCGGCGCGACGACACACGACGTCCTTCGGCTCGTGCTGACGAATGCGCTTCGCGTCGTCGGTACCGGGGCAGCAATCGGACTCGTGCTGGCCGCCATGAGCGGCCGCCTGATCGAGACGATGCTCTTCGGAGTACGGCCGCTCGATCCGACGACGTTCGTCGCTGGTCACGGCCGTGCTGGCGATCACGGCCGCGCTGTCGATCGTCGGACCGGCGTGGCGTGCGGCGCGGATCGACCCCGCCGTCGCGCTGCGGAACCGGTGAGCGGGGCACAGAATCCGATTCGGCACCGGCGGCTATTCATCGCCTTTCGAGCGATTCCGAGGAACTGGACGTGTCCAGTTCTCCAGGCTCAGCCCTTTCACGCGACCGAACCCGGCGACGTTGTTCGTGACCAGCTTGAACCCGAGGCTGCGTGCATGCGCGGCGATGAACAGGTCGTTGGCGCCGATCATCTGACCGCGCTTCTTCAGGTCAGCTCGGATCTGAGCGTAGTGGGTCGCAGCGTTGTCTGGAAGTTGTATATCGCATGGCCGCTGAGGTGTCGAGAGCCGTTCGCGCCGAGTACCGCTCACTCGTGGCGAAGGGCGATCATCGGATCGACTCGTGACGCTCGCCGCGCCGGTCCGTAGCCGGCCACGAGCGACGCGCCCAGCAGAATGGCCACGGCCAGCGCCAGCGCGCGAGCGTCGTTCGGCTTCATCTCGAACAGGAACGACTCGATGACCCGCGACGAGGCGAGGACGGCAGGCACGCCGATCGCCAGCCCGATGGCGGTCAGCACACAGACCTCGCGCAGCACCATCCAGATGACGTTGCCGCGGCCGGCTCCGAGGGCCATGCGCAGGCCGAGCTCGCTCGTGCGGCGCGCCACCGCGTAGGCCATCGTCGCGTAGAGGCCGACGCAGGCGATCACCAGGGCGAGGATCGCGAAGGCCGTGCACAGTCTGGCGAAGACGATCTCCTGATTGATGGTCTGGTCGATGTCGGCGGCCTGGGTTTTGAAGTTGGTTACCGGCACGCGGGCATCGGCCTCGTGCACGATCTGGCGGATGACGCTGGCGTAGCGCAATGGGTCGCCGTCGGTGCGCAGCGCGTAGGTCATCTCCCGCAGTGACGGAGCGGGAACCTGCGCGTACGGCACATATACGACCGGTGGAATGTCCCGCTTGAGCCCGCCGTATCGGGCGGTAGCAGCGACTCCGACAATTTCGAAGACGATGGGCAGGCCATCGACCTTCAGGCTGCCGCCCACTTCGATGTGCCGCCCCACGGGGTCCGCGTCACCGAAGTTGGTTCGGGCAAAAAGATCGCTCACGACGGCGGCTGGCATCGTTCCCAGGCGGTCGCCTTCCGCAAGCTCCCGTCCCTGCAACATCGGAATCTGCATGGTCGTGAAGAACCGAGGCCCGGTATAGAGGATCCGTGTGCTGCGCTCCGTCGGCCGGCCGCCGACGGTGATCGGGTGTGACCTGCCGGCCCTGATGAGCGAGGCATGCGACAGCGTCACGTCGCGCACGCCGGGAACTTCGCTCAGGCGCCGCCGGAGGTCGGCATACAAAGCGGCGACCCTGGACTCGGGATAGCCGGCCTGCGGGGCATTCAACTCGAACAGCAGCACGCTCTCGCGATTGAACCCCAGCGGAATCGACTGGAGATTGGAGAGCGTCCGCACGAACAGGCCCGCCGCGACGAGCAACAACAGCGAGATCGCGATCTGGGCCACGACCAGGACCTGCGTCAAGCTCAAGCGGGGGACCCTGCCCCGCAGGCGCGCGCCCGGCGCGGTGACGGACCTGTCTTTGAGCATCGGCATCAACGCCGCACGGGTCGACTGCAACGCCGGCGCCAGGCCGAACACAAGGCCGCACAGCAACGACAGCGCCAGCGTGACGGCGAGCACGTGCCAGTTCAGTTCGGCGTGCAGCGTGAATCCCTCCTGCCCGTTGGCCAGCAGCACCGTCAGCACACGAATGCCGGCGACGGCAATGAAGATGCCGAGCGCGCCGCTGAGTGATGCCAGGAGAACGCTTTCGGTCAGGAGTTGACGCACGATACGCCAGCGTCCCGCGCCCAGGCTCAGCCGCACGGCCATCTCACGGTTGCGAGCCGCCGCTCGCGCCAGCAGGAGATTCGCCGTGTTCGCGCACGCGATCGCCAGGATCAGTCCGACCATCGCCAGCAGCACATAGAGCGGCTTCGAGTACTGGCGCCTGAGGCTGTCGAGGCCACCGGCCCCTTCCTCCAGGCGCAGCACCGGAAGGTTGGCGCGCTCGGCATCATTCGTCGCCGTCGGGGCCACCCATTGGGCGAAGGGCCCAGCGAGCGCCGCTCGAGCCTGCGCGAGGTCAATGCCGGGACGCAGCCGTCCCATCATCTCGACCCAGTAGTAGTTCTGGTCGGCGAACATCTTCCCCGCACCCGGGTCGAAGAGGAAACTGGCGTGCATGGGGAGAAAGACCTGCGGCGCGGCGGCCGGATCCACACCAAAGAACTCCGCCGGCGCGACGCCGATCACGCTGAACGGCACGTTGTTGACGAGAATCGGCTGTCCGATCGCGGCGGGCGCGCTGCCGAAGCGCCGCTCGCTGTAGCCGAAGCTCAGGACCGCGACCGGCGCGGCGCCGGCGCGATCGTCGTCGGCAAAGATCAGGCGCCCGGCCGCGGGCGGCACCGCGAGGCCGCGAAAGAAGTCGCCGGAGACGTACTCGCCCTGCGCGAGCTCCGCCTCGCCCTTGATCATCACATTGACGCGGCCAGCCGGTTTGTGCGCGAAGAGGCTCGACAGGACCGGTGCCGATACTTCCTGCAGCCGCTCGAACGCCGGGAATGGGAAGATGGCCGCGGTGACGCCCGAACGGTCGGGGTAGGTACCTCCCGTCAATGGAGTGCAGTACGAACTCGTTCCCCGCGGCGCGGTTGATGGGCTTACTTTGCCACTTCACGACGATGAGCGATGCCGCGTCCGACACCGGCAGCGAGCGTAACAGGATCGAGTCCATGAAGCTGTAGATCGCCGTATTCGCGCCGATGCCCAGCGCGAGCGACAGTGCGGCCAGCACCGTGAACAGGCGGTTCTTGGACATCGCCCGCAGCCCGTAGCGGACGTCCTGCGCCAACTGCTCGAGCAGGATCCACGACCATAGCGTGCGAGCGTCTTCTTGCAGCAGCGTCACGTTGCCCAGGTCGCGGCGAGCGGCCCATCTGGCGTGGTCTTCGGACAGCCCGTCGGCCTGACGCTCACCCGCCTCCTCCACCAGGTGGAACTGCAGCTCCTCGCGGAGCTCGCGCTCCCTGCGCCGCCGCTGCAACCACCACGAGAACTTCCGGAAGAGCGAGGTCATCGTCCCTCCTGGTCGACCGGCTTCAGGAGCAACCCCATGGCGCGAGCGAACGCGTCCCACTTCGACTGTTCGCTGGCCAGCTGCTTTCGCCCCAACGTCGTGATGCGGTAGTAGCGGGCACGTTTGCCCTTCTCGGACAACTCCCAGGACGCTGCGACCCAGGCGTTGGCCTCGAGCCGGTAGAGCGCCGGGTAGAGGGAACCGGTTTCGACTTTCAGCAGGTCTTCCGAGGTCCGTTGAATGTGCTTGGCGATGGCGTGGCCGTGACTCGGTCCGGGCAGGAGCGTCCGCAGGATCAGCAGGTCGAGCGTGCCGCGCAGGAGCTCGACGCGAGTAGGCGGCTTGTGACTCATGTCATAGACAGGCTACACAATATTGTGTAGGAAGTCTACGCTGATGGCGCGTCGGCCGGAATCTACTTCATGCGCGGGTCGAGGAACTCGATGACGGTCTTCCAGGTCGGCGTGAACGGGGAAGGGTTCGTCACGGTGCAACCGGCGGCGCTCGTCGACCGAATCGTCGCCGCTTCGCGGATGACGTCGTCGGTGAGAAAACCATTCCATGGGCCGTGTCCCGCCTTCGGCAGGCTGATGAAGACGGCGTCGCGACACGCCTTGTTCAACGCCATGTAGAGTTGCTCGCCCTGATTGTGCGGGACGAGGGGATCGGAATTGCCGTGCAGGATCATGATGGGTGGATCTGCGGCGGTGATGTAGCGGAGCGGATTCGCGGCCTGAACTTTGTCGGGACACGTCTGAATGGCGCAGCCGACCAGGCGAGATTCCGGCGACGTCGCGTCGTCGTGACAGCGGGGTTGCCCGCACTTGCTGATGGCCCACGAGTCCATGGTCAGAAAGTTGGTAGGCGGATAGAACGCGACCGCTGCCTGCACGCGGCTCGACGGTCCGGTCGTCCCGACTGACCCTTCCATCTCGGGTGCATCGCCTGTGAGCGCCGCCATCGCCGTCGTCCAGCCTCCCGAGCTGTCGCCCATGATGGCAATGTGTTCGGCATCGAGGTTGTACTTCTGCGCATTGGCGCGGAGCCACCGGATCGCAGCTTTGATGTCGTGCAGCTGACCCGGGAACTGGATCTGGGAGCTCGAACGAATCGACACACCTGCCACGGCGTAGCCAGCGGGATTGAGCTGCGCTGCCAGGCCCGGCGCGGTGCGTTTGCCGGTGTCCGCCATCCACGCAGAACCGCCAGTCCAGACGACCACCGGCAAGGGCCGTGTCGCGCCACTCGGCAGATACAGATCGAGCTTGTGCCCGTTACTGCCAGCGGGCTCCGCTGGCGCGTACTCGAGAATCGGCATGACTCGGTGGCGGTCCGGAGAGCACGGGAGGACCGCCGCCGCGCCCTGCGGGCTGCGGAGGAGGGCCCTGCGGAGCCGATGCCACTTGCGCGGCTGCGGCGGCGAGAATGCTGAGAGCCAGCCCCAGGCTTGCTGCGGAATTTTCAATGATTCTCATCTTTATCTCACCGCGCGTGGCGGCGCGCCTGCTCGTGTCCCTCGCGAAGTCTGTCGAGCAGCCGCACGAAGCCCGGGTGACGCCGTAGCGGTTCGAGCAGGGGGTCCCGGAGGTACCACGGGTAGCAGGGGAATCCTGTATCGGCCGCCCGTTCGAGCCAGTCGAGGCCGGCGTTCAAGTCGCCCAGTTGCACCAATGCCGCGCCAAGGCTGTACGCCACGTGATGGTCCAGTCCCGAACCGCGCAGGATGTCATTGACGCGTGTGCGAGCCTCGTCCCGCAGTCCGAGGGCGGCTTCGACCGAGGCGAGTGACGCCTGACCCCGGACATCAGGAGTGCCACGGCGGGTAATGGATCCCAGCACCGCTCGCGCGCCGGGGCCGTCGCCGGTGTAGTAGCGTGCGAGTCCAAGATAGTGGGGCACGGCAGGCATATCGGTTCGCGCGAGTTGCGACTCTGCCCGCTCGAGGGCCTCGCGGAACTGACCGGTAAAGAGCAGCGAGGCGACTTCCAAACGTTCGAACTCGGCGTTGGGGCCGGGGTTCAGCGATTGTGCGAGTCGACCCTCCCTGCGCTGCTTCGTCGAAGAGGCCGAGGTGATAGTAGACGCGCATCCGGGCGAGGTGTGCGAGGTCGAGCGAGTGGTCGAGCGCCAGCGCCGTGGCAGTCCGCTCCAGAACGATGTCTCCAGTCGAAGCCACCATATTCCGTGCCCGCGGCGCTCGCGATCGCGAAATGCGCGTCCGCCAGCGAACTGTCCTGTTCGAGTGCCCGCCGCGCCTCTTCGTCGGCGCGCTTGCCCCAGGCCAGTGCCTCGGGCTCGTGCGCATAACGCACGCTGAACCACGCACATGCCGTGGCAAGCGCCGCCCTGGCGAGCGCGTAGTTCTCATCGATCCTCAGCGCCTGCTCGAAGTACCCGATCGCCTCGTGCATCTTCGCTTCGGTGTAATTGACCATCAGGGAGCGTCCCCGAAGGTACATGTCGTAAGCGGCGGGATTATCGGTGTACCGGACGTGCAGGCGTGCGCGATCGGGCGGCGTGAGCCTGACCCGCAATCTCTCCACGACCTGTTCGGCAATGCGGTCCTGCAGCTGAACCAATCCGGCCGCCTGTTCGTCAATGACCCAACCCGACACGGCCACGCCATCGGCACCGACGAGCTGCAGACTGATCCGGTAGCCGTGCTCCGTCGTCTGAATGCTCCCCATCAGAAGGTGCTGTACACCGAGCGTCGACGCGAGGCGTGCGGGATTGGACTGCGCGTCCTTGAGGGGCAGGACCGCCGAGGTGGGACGCACGGCAATCTGACGTGTGTTGGCGAGGCGCGTGGTGATCGCGTCCGCGATGCCGATCCCCAGGTACTCGGAATCGCTCGCGGACTCTGAGAGCACGCTGAACGGCATGACCGCGATGTGGGGAGCAGTGGCGCGCGGCAGTGCGAACCAGCCAGCGCCCGCTGCGGCAAGGACCAGGGCGGCTGCGGTGCCCCAATACGCCGGCCGATGGCTCCTGCTGGGTCGCTGCTCTGCAACCGAAGTGGCGATGACGTCGGCCGTCAACGCGCTGACGGGTACGTTCCGTGTGTCGACCGGATCGAGGTGCCCGATGAACCGGTAGCCCTTCCGTGCGAGGGTCTCGATGAATTCCGGCGCCTCGGCTGAATCGCCAAGGGCCTGGCGCGCCTTCTTGACTGCCGTATTCAGGCCGTGTTCGAAATCGACGAACGTGTCCGATTTCCAGAGTCGCGTGCGCAGGTCCTCGCGCGTGACGACCTCGCCCGGCCGTTCGATCAGCGCGATGAGGACCTGTCGTGGATGTTCCTGGAGTCTGACCGGCAGACCATCGCGGTAGAGCTCGCCGGCCGCTCTATCGAGCTCGAACCTCCCGAACTGAACACGGTCGTGTTCGGAGTGGGTCTGCATGGCGCCGATTTGCGGAGTCTAGCTGGGTCGAGCTCGACCGTCAATTCGTTTGCCTTTGGTTCTTGGTGCTGCAAGTGACCGTAACGACAGGATTTAACAGTTCACCTCGAGTTCACCCAGAGTTCAGGCGCCGGCTATCGCTTTGTCGACGCGCCTGCGCCTACCTTACGCACCTCCTCGAGCAGAGGATGTTGGATGCCGACTGACAACAACAAAGAGCGGGCCCGGAAGGAGCTTTCCATGACGACATCTCGACGTTCGAATCCGACGAGCGCGTGACGCGCTGGACGCCCCTCGTTCTCGCGAGCGCGGCCTTCGCCGTCTCGATGTCCGCCACACCGGCGACTGTCGCAGACGCTGTCTCCACGCGGCATCTCGCCAGCGGCCGTCACGGCGGGCACGGCGACGACAGCCGAAAGGGAAGCGTCTGGGTCGTCAACCGCGACCGGGGCGAACTGGCGGTCTTCGACGCCGAGACCGGGAGGCTGCTGACCACCCTGCTGGTGGGGGCCGGAGCGCACGACATCTGCATCTCCGAGCGGGCCCGAAAGGCCTATATCACCGCCGAGACGGTCAACGCCGTCACCACGGTCGATACCAAAACGTTGGCCACCGAATCGATCGACGTCAGCCCGTTGCCGCACCACATCGAGCCGAGCCACGACGGCCGCACCATCTATGTCAGCCTGGCGTCGCACACCAGCACGGTGGGAGCGCCGCAATTGGCGGCGATCGACACCGACGACAACTCCGTCAGCTTCACCACGACCAGCGCCAACCCGGCGGCCCGGTCACACGGTCCCCATCCATCGCTCGAGGGCGAGACGGTCTACGTCGCGCACGATCTGGGCGACGAGGTCTCGGGCATCGACACCGACACCGGCGACATCGACTTCAGCATCGGGCCCATCCTGCGGGCGGAAGAGGCGATCGGCACCCGGTTCGGCAGGAAGCTCTGGGTGTCGTCTCGTGGCGACGGAACGGTGAAGCGCATCGACCTTCGAACCAATACCATCACGGGTTCGGTGCCTGTCGGCGTCCAACCCGAGTCGGTCATGCTCACGCCTTCCGAGCGCACGCTGGTAGTGAGCCTGCGGGGGAGCCCGGCCACTCTCGCCTTTGTCGATACGGCCAACCTCGCCCTCACCGGCACGGTCCAGATCGGCGGGGCCGCCACGTTCGGCGACCTGGCGGTGATCACCGGCGACGGCCGGTACGTGTACGCCACGTTCGACGCCGGAGTCACCGGCACGGGGGGCGTGGCCGTGGTCAACGTGCTCTCGCGGAAGGTCGTGGCGACGTGGGCGTATCCAGGCGCCGGCCGCCCCCACGGGATTTGGTACTCGCGGAAGAAGCTGCGCACGTAGCAACGCCTGCGCACGCGCTGCACTCCTGGTGGAAGGGGTTCGGATGCCTGTCGCGGCCGCTTGACTGACGGTGTCGTTGTCTTTCTGCGACGCCACACCAGGTGCCGCGACAGGCGCTCAGCCCGACACGAAATCTCCGACCGGAGAGCTGCAGACATCCACAACGTGAGTCATTTCATTGTGGACGGTTCCGAGCGGTGCAGGGCCTGTGAATCAATCACAGGGATTCCTTCACAAGCTCTGCAGAGGTCACGGACCCACCAGTGCTTTCGACGCCCAGCTTCCTCATCGCGTCGCCCCTCAGTCGCGCCACACCACGCCGCGCTCTGCCAGCACGTCCCGCAGGCCGTAGATGTCCAGCCCGAGCTCCCCGGCTTTCAGGCGCTCGCGCGTGCGGTCTTCCTTCGCGAGCCGTTGATCGACCGCCGCGACAAGAGCCTGCGCCGAGTCGCGTGGCACCACCACGACGCCGTCGGCGTCGCCGACGATGACGTCGCCAGGCGAGATGGCCGCGCCGGCGCAGACGATCGGGACGTTGACGCTGCCCGCAATGGTCTTCGAGGTGCCCTGTGCCGACACGGCTTTGGACCAGACGGGAAAGCCGAGGGCGGTGATCTCGGTCGTGTCCCGCACGCCTGCGTCGATCACCAGGCCCGCCACGCCGTGAGCCAGGCACGACTGCGCCATCAACTCGCCGAACATCCCGTCGGTTGATTCGGAGACCGTCGTCACCACGAGCACATCGCCGGGCTGAACGACGGCGATGGCGGCGTGGATCATCAGGTTGTCGCCGGGACCGCAGAGCACCGTGACGGCGCTTCCGGCGACACGAGCCGCGCCGTAGATCGGGCGCATATACGGACGAAGCAGCCCACTCCTGCCTTGCGCTTCGTGGACGGTTGCCACGCCTGCCGCTCCGAGCCGGCTGATATCCCCGGGATCGGCGCGGGCAATCGTGCGAACAATCGTCGGTGTCATGTCAGCTCGCCGGTCACTTGCGGGAAGACCCGCTGGTACGCCTCGGCGTGCGTAATGCCCTTGCGTCCGGAGTTGCGCACCGCCTGCGTGCCGCGGCGGCGGCTCAGGTCGGAGTAGTACTCGACGAGATGTTTCTGCGCCTCCATCGAGTCCATGGCCTGGCGCTTCCGCTCCCAGACGGGTGTAACGTCGAGCAGCACGTCGGGCTTGAAGTCGCACTGTTCCGGCTGGTGCGGCTCGAACATGAACACCGGCGGTGCCCCGAGCGGCGGCCCCGGCAGCGGGTAGCCCTCGGCCTGCGCGAAGACTCGTGTCTGGAGCGAAATCTGATTCGCCGCCGGGTGGTCCGGATTGTACGGATCGTTGTAGGTGTGGGTCAGGACGATCTCCGGCCGGCACGTGCGGTACTCCTGAACCAGCGCTTCGACGAGGCCGTCGGTCGGGCGCAGAGGATAGTCGCCGGCGTCGAAAAACCGCACCTCCGCGCCGAGGAGACCGGCCGCACGCTCCGACTCGGCGCGGCGAATCTCTTTGACGCGCTCGACGGTCATGCCCGGCTCCTTCCACGCGCCCTGGCTTTCTCCACGTTCGCCGTACGACAGGCACAGGATGCGCACGCGGCAGCCGCGCGAGGCGTAGAGCGCGATCGCGCCGCCCGCACGCCAGACGAAGTCGGCAGCGTGGGCGCTGAACACGAGCACGGTTGTGGAGCGGATTCATGGCGTGAGACCGGACCGATTATAGGGGCCGATTGAACGACTGTGCAATCCGGCAGTATGATTGCGGCGGTGAGCACGATTCCCCGCACCGCATCCCATTGGTCTCCCCAAGAGCCGGCCACGTCCGAAACGCGCGAGCAGCTGTTGGCCGCCGCCGAGCGGTTGTTCGCCGAACGCGGCTTCGCGGGAGTCTCGGTACGGACGATTGCGGCCGAGGCGGGCGTGAACTGGTCGTTGGTGGGGTACTACTTCCGCGGCAAGGATGGACTGCTCGCCGAAGTGTACAGACGTCACTGCACGACGCTGAACGCCGAGCGCCTGCGCCTGTTGGCCGAGGCGCGGCGCGCCGGCCTGCGGCTCGAGTCCGTGATCGACGCGTTCGTCCGCCCCGCGCTCGCCGAGATTCAAGGCGCCGATGGGCGGAATCAGTACTCCCGCCTGCGCGCCATGCTGGCGGCGGAAGACGCCCCGCTTTTTGCCCAGCTCGTCGCCGACAACTTCGACCAATCGAGCCGCACGTTCGTCGCCGCGTTGCGCGAGTGCGTGCCGGAGCTGCCCGCGGACGAGGTCCTGTGGCGATTCCATTTCATGCTGGGGACGATTTACTACTCCGCGAGCAGTCCACAGCGGATCAAGGCGTTCTCGCGCGGACGCTGCGATCCCGGTGATGTGGAAGCGACGGTGCGGCACCTGGTGCCGTTCCTCGCTGCAGCGTTCCGTTCCACGGCCGTCACCCGCCCCGGCGTGCCGCGCCGAAGCGCCGCAGATATCCCAGGCGCGAAGGCGGGGCTGCCGCGGCGCGCGGTCAAAGCGAAGAGTCCAGCCAGCGCGAAGCGCTCAGCAAAGCGAAAGCGCGCGGATGATGTCAACGACTGAACGTGTCGCCGTGCGCGTTCCACTGCGCACACTGCTCGGCGACTATCCCACGACGCACGCGTTGCGGCAGGGTGCCCTGGCCTCGCCTGTCGTGCCACTCGACTTCGCCGATGTGGCGGTACCGAACAAGGCCTTCAAACGGGTGGTCCGCGACCTCGACTTCGACGTCGCGGAGCTCGCGCTCATGACGTTCCTCATGGCGCGCTCCCGTGACGTACCCTTGCGGTTGCTGCCGGTCGTCGTGTTCAGCCGCAACCCTCTTCCGCATCTCGTCTTCGATGTCGAGCGCCGCCGGATCACACCGGACGAGTTGCCCGGCTGCCGCATCGGGGTGCGCTGCGTACACGACCACCACTGCGGTGTGGATTCGTGCCCTGATCGGCGATCAGTTCGGCGTCGATTTCGACGACGTGAAGTGGATCACGATCGAGGAAGGACATGTGGCAGGCGTCACAGATCCGCCGACGGTCCGCCGCGCCCCCTCCGGCGCCGACCTGATGACGATGCTGCGCGACGGCGACATCGATGCCGCCATTGTGGATCCCGTCCCCGCCGGTCCGCGGTTCGTTCCAGCGGTGCCGGATCCGGAGGCGACGGTCCGCGCCTGGCGGCACCGGCATGGCGCTCGAACGCTCAACCACGTGATCGTTGTCCGCGAGTCACTCGCGCAAGACGACGAGGCCGTGCGTGAGCTGTTCAGGCTCTTCCGTGACAGCCGGGAGCTCGCGGGCACGGCGGCGGATCCTCTGTCGACGCCGCTCGGACTCGAAGCGAACCGCCGGAATCTCGAGGTGGCGATCGCCGTCGCGGACGCGCAAGGTCTCCTGGCGCGTCCGCTCACCGTCGGCGATCTCGTCACCGATGTCGTCGCATCCCTTCAGTAACGCTCTACAGAAGGACGAACCCATCAATGACCGTCCCGTCATTTCCGCGCTTTGGAGACGTCGCGCATCTCGGCCACGTCGAGCTCTTCACGCCGAAGCCCAAAGAGAGCCTGGCGTTCTTCACGTCGGTCGTCGGCCTCCACGAGTCGGGACGGTCGGGTGATTCGGTCTACCTCCGCGGCTGGGGCGACTACGAATGGCACACGCTCAAGCTGACGGCGCACACGACCTCAGGCATCGGTCACCTGGGTTTGCGCGTTCGCGACGAGGCAACCCTGCACCATTTCGTCGCGCGGCTCGAAGCGCATCAGGTGCCGGGTCAGTGGGTCGAGGACGTCGCGCACGGGCCGGCGTACCGGTGCGCGACGCCTGATGGCCATGCGGTCGAGTTGTACTGGGAGACGCGTCGGTTCACTGCGACTCCCGACGTCGCGACCGCCTTCAAGAATCAGCCGCAGCGCTACGTCCCACGCGGCATCGCGCCGCGCCGGCTCGACCACCTCAACATCCTCGCGCGGGACGTGTCGTCGACTCGCCGCTTCTTTCACGAGGTGCTCGGACTTCGGCTGACGGAGCAAATCATCATCGACGATGGCACCGAGATGGGCGCGTGGCTGTCGGCGACGAACAAATCGTATGACGTTGCCATCACTCACGACCGCAGCGGCGCCCCGGGCCGCCTGCACCACCTGACCTACATGATGGACAGCCGGGAAGACGTGCTGCGCGCGGCCGACATCCTGCGTGATGCCGACGTGCCTATTGAAACCGGTCCGCACAAGCACTCGATAGGACAGACGTTCTTTCTCTATTGCTACGAGCCGGGAGGCAATCGCTTCGAAATCGGGGCCGGCGGCTACTTGATCCTCGACCCGGACTGGAAGCCGGTGATCTGGACGCAGGCGGAACGCGCGAAGGGACAGGCGTGGGGTCTGCAGACGGTGAGCACGTTTCACACGCACGGTACACCTCCGGTGCCCGAACCCAGTTCCCGATGAACAACCAGCTACGGCGAGCAACGCAACATGTCGACCACATACTGTCGTCGAACGGAGGGCCAGTCATGAATCGTCGTGAATTCCTCGCAGCCGTCACGGC
The DNA here is from genome assembly GCA_963776315.1 of uncultured Acidobacteriota bacterium. Taxonomy (GTDB): domain Bacteria; phylum Acidobacteriota; class Vicinamibacteria; order Vicinamibacterales; family 2-12-FULL-66-21; genus DATBJJ01. The sequence goes on along the minus strand of CAVZMJ010000003.1, from coordinate 474,751 downwards.
CGCCGCTGTTTCGCCGGCGCTCGCTCGCCAGGGGGCACCCGCGGACGAGTGGGGCTCTCCCGTCTTCGACCTGCACTTCCATCTTCGTCAACAGCCGGCGAGCAACCTCGCGCATCTCGACGGCGCAGGCGTGACGAAGGCGAATCTCCTCACGCGCGGCGCCGCTCTCGAACAGGTGAAGGCGCTTCAGGCCACCGCACCTGGTCGCTTCACCTGGTTCAACAGCTACGACGTGACACAACCCTCGGCCGAACAGGTGCTCACGCAGGCCGTCAAGGATGGAGCACAGGGCTTCGGCGAGATGAAGTTTCACGTCGCCGCCGACGGTCCGGAGTTGCGCCGCATCTACGCAGTGGCCGCCGACCTCCGCGTGCCGATCCTGATTCATTTCCAGGAAGTGGATCACTTCGAGAACGAAGGCACGTGGAGCACCGGGTTTGCCAGGACATTCGCGTCGGTCCTCGAGGCCTATCCGAAAACGACCTTCATCGGCCATGCCGACGCGTTCTGGGCAAACGTGAGCGCCGACTATCACAACGAAGCGGCCTATCCGGCGGGCCCGATCAAGCGGGGCGGGTTGACGGACAAGTGGTTGGGCGACCATCCCAACCTGTTCGCCGACATGTCGGCGAATTCCGGCAACAATGCCATGTCACGGGATCCTGAGTTCACGGCCGACTTCCTCAAGCGTCACCAGGACAAGCTGTTCTTCGGTAGCGACTGCGGCTGCACCGACGGCCATGGCGGCGGTGTCAGTCAGAACAACAACCCTGCCGCCGCACGACTGGCAGGGAAGTGCGTCGCACGCGAGACGTTGAGTCTGCTGAAGCGGTCCTCGTCACCCGACATCTTCCAGAAGATCGTCTGGGGCAACGTCCACAAGCTGCTGCGGATTCCGGCGTAGCGCGCATTCCGCGGCTGGCGGCTCGCAGCTGGCTGCCGAGTCATGTTGCGCCTTCCGGCGAAAGTCGTCTGCTTCCCGTAGCTTCCGCCTTCAGGCGGAAGTCCCCGTCTCGTGGCTCGCAGGTATTGCACAGGCGTGCAGGAGTGAGGTATGGTGCGCGCGTCAGAGAGGTAACCATGAAGAAGAACTGTCTTGCCCCAGCATTCGCCGCGGCCGTAGTCGTCGCCGTCATCAACACGACGGCCACTGCGCCGCTCGCCGGACAACAGCCACCGCCTGCCGCACCGGCGCAGGCAGCCCGTCCCGCGCCGCTCAAGTCACCCGAGATTCACCCGGATCGCACGGTCACGTTCCGGCTCCTGGCGCCCAGAGCGACCGAGGTCACGCTGAACGGCAGCTGGGACAACGGCACCGACCTGAAGATGACGAAGGACGAGTCGGGCGTCTGGTCGACGACGATCGGCCCACTCGCCCCGCAGCTCTGGGGCTACTGGTTCCAAGTCGACGGCGTCAAGGCGCTCGATCCGAACAACGGCGAAACCCAGCGCGACGGATCCCGATACGACAACCTGCTGATGATCTCCGGGCCGGAGTCCGAATGGTGGGACTTCAAGGACGTGCCGCACGGCAGCGTCCAGGCCGTCTGGTATCCGTCGCCCACGCTGAAAATGGCGAACCGCCGGATGATGGTCTACACGCCGCCCGGCTACGAGACCAGCACGCAGAAATATCCGGTGCTCTACCTGCTGCACGGGGGCGGCGGCGACGAGGACGCGTGGCTGACGATGGGGCGCGCGAACATCATCATGGACAACCTGATCGCCGCCGGCAAGGCGAAGCCGATGATTGTCGTCATGCCCAACGGCAACGCGACGCAGTCGGTGTCGCAGGGGTTCGGCTACGGCCCGACGCCGGCCCGGCAGCCGGTACAGGCGCCGGCGCCGCCTCCGGTTCAGGCGGCCCAGGCGGCGCAGGGCGGCCAGGCAGGCGGGGGACGCGGAGGAGCGCCGCAGCCCTACGCCGGCTCGTATCCCGAAAGTCTCGTCAAGGACGTGATTCCGTTTGTCGAGAAGCGCTTCCGCGTGCTGGCCGCCAAGGACGACCGTGCGATCGCGGGCCTCTCGATGGGTGGCGGGCATACGCTGGCGGCAACGAACAACAATCCGGGCACGTTTGCCTACATCGGTGTGTTCAGCTCCGGCCCGCAAGCGATCGACGAGACGGTCCAGAAGCAGATCGAAGCCGTCAAGGCAGGCGGCGTGAAGTTCTATTGGCTGGGCGCGGGCACGACCGACACGGCGCGCGAGCGAACCGTCAACCTGTCGGAGCTCGTGAAGAAGGACGGCTTCAATACGACGTACCGTGAGATTCCTGGCCGTCACTACTGGTTCCTGTGGCGCGACTTCCTGGCGCAGTACGCCCAGGTCGCGTTCCAGCCGCCGGCGAAGTCGTAGAGCACCGCTGCCGCCCTCGTAGTGCTAGCGAGCGCTGGTGCGGCGCGTTCTTCGTCGCGCCGCACCAGCACCGTCCCTTCCAATTGCACAAGCGTTCAATCCAGGTGTATGATCCCCGCCGCGAACGCCAGGATTGGGCTTCCGCTGAAGCACGATTGAGCTTCCGCCTGAAGGCGGAGGCCACGGGAGAGCAACGACTGGCAGCTGTCCGGGATCTTCACCGGCGGCTCCGGCGCCAGGTATGACATCACGTACCAGTACCAGAACAACGGCGCGAACGTGAACCTGACAGGTTCTCCGGACTACGCGGCTCGAACGGTGATCACCGGTGACCCTGGGAATGGCTGCAGCGGCGATCGTTTCCGTCAGTTCACCACGGCGGCCTTTTCGGGGCCGCTTCCGAACAGCCTGGGCCTCGAGTCCGGCCGCAACTATATGATCGGCTGCCCCGACAAGACGACGGACCTGGCGTTCGCCAGACTCTTCAGGCTTGGAGGTGCGCGCACGGCTCAGATCCGGATCGAGCTGTACAACGCCTTCAACGTTGTTGTCTACAACGCCAGGCAGACGCAGTTGCAGCTCGTCAGCCCAACCAACCAGACCATCCGGAACCCACAATTCCTCGCCGACGGGACGGTGGATCCCAATCGGTTGAAGACGACGAGTGCAGGGTTTGGCGCAGTGACGGGTGCGCAGCCGCTGCGAACGATTCAGGCGCAGCTCCGATTCTCGTTTTGACGTAGTCTAGTTGGAGGCAACGGCGCGGAGTTCCCGCTCGCGCCGTTGCCAGTTTCGTGCGCCGTGCGTCACGGCGTATCGTCTGCCGCAACGGCCGCGGATCGAGGTGCGATGAAGGTTTTCCCGGTCGATCGTGTTCCTGCTCGGAGCGTTGTGCGCCAACATCGGCGCCGCCCCGGCCGGACAGCAGCCCCCGCCTGCCGGTTCGCCGCCTGCTGGCTCTCCGCCTGCTGCTGGTCAACAGCCGCCCGGAGGCGCCCGGTGGCGGCGGCCGCGGCAATGCCGCGGCCACGCTGTTCGCACCACTTGCGCGCCCTGTCACGGCACCGACCTTGCCGGCGGCCGCGCGCCAACGCTCTTCGCCGAACGGCTGCTGGCGTCGAACGACGACGACACCCTCGTCGGCGAAGATCAGGGACGGCGTGCCGAACACGGCGATGGTGCCGTTCAAGGACACGCTCGACGAGCAGCAGATCTGGCAGCTCGTCGCCTACATCCGCACGCACGGCGGCGAACCTGAAGGACAAGCCGGTCTTCGTCCCCGATCCGAACAATCAGATCATCAAGTCCGAGAAGCAGACGTTCCGGATCGAAGTCGTCGCGCCGGGGCTCGAGACGCCGTGGGGCCTCGCGTTCCTGCCCGATGGACGCCTGCTCGTCACCGAACGTCCCGGGCGTCTGCGCATCATCGAGAAGGGCAAGCTCCTACCGGACGCCGTGCAGGGCACGCCGAAGGTGTGGGAGCGGCAGGACTCCGGGATGCTCGACGTCGCGATTCATCCGCAGTACGCGAAGAACGGCTGGATCTATCTCGCCTACACCGAGGTGGTGCCTGGCTACGTGGCGCCGCCGCCGGCGCCGCCGGCCGCGCCCGCCGATCCCGGCGGCTGCCACCGGCGGCGCGGGGGAGGGGACGAGGCGGGCCGCCCAGCCCGCCGTCGATGACGGTCTTCGTCCGCGGCAAGATCGACAAGAACAACCACTGGGTCGAGGAGCAGCTCATCTACCGCGCGCCTGCCGAGCTTGTACACGCCCAGCGGCTCGCACTACGGCACCCGGTTCCTGTTCGACAAGGACCGGGCACCTCTTCTACAGCCTGGGCGAGCGCGGCGACATGACCAACGCGCAGGATCTGTCCAAGCCGCTCGGCAAGATCCATCGCGTCAACGACGACGGGTCGATTCCCAAGGACAACCCGTTCGTGAACACGCCGAACGCGCTGCCGTCGATCTGGACGTACGGGCATCGCAACCCGCAGGGGCTGGCGTGGGATCCGGCCGGCCTGCTGTGGGAATCCGAACATGGTCCGACCGGCGGCGACGAAATCAACATCATCGAGAAGGGCAAGAACTACGGCTGGGGCGTGATCTCGATGGGCGTGCAGAACGGGATCACCGAGCGCAGCCATGAAGGCATGGAGCAGCCGATCGTCTACTACACGCCGACGATCGCGCCGAGCGGCATCGGGTTCTACACCGGCTCGAAGTATCCGGGCTGGAAGAACAACCTGTTCGTCGCCGCGCTGGCAGGACAGCAGCTGCGGCGCCTCGAAATCAGCGGGCGAAAGGTGATCGCATCAGGAGGTCGTGTTCGAGCAGTTCGGCCGCGTCCGCGCCGTCACGACCGGACCCGACGGCCTGCTCTATGTGCTGCTGCAGAATCCGACCGGGGCGGGCACGGGACTCGGGCTGGCCGCGTCGACGCCAGGCATGGTCATTCGACTGGTGCCGGCGGACAGAAATAGCAGACGTCACGTTCCACGCTGTCGTATTAAGTCAGATCATGAATCGGACACGCTATCGTTTTCGCTCTCGTCGCCACTGGCGTCGTCGGTCTCGCGGTCGCGATCGCGGCGCAGGGCACCGCCAAGGTGCCCGGCAACATCTGGCCGCCCGGCGAAGAAGCAGATGGAGAAGTCCATCGCGTTGTCTCCCGAAGAGGAGATGAAGACCTTCTCGCTGCCGCCGGGATTTCGCGTCGAGCTCGTCGCCTCGGAACCGATGATCGAGTCGCCGATCCTGATGGACTTCGATGCCGACGGCCGGCTGTGGGTGCTCGAGATGCTGACCTTCCTGCCGGACACGTCCGGCCGGGACTCGCGCGAGCCGCTCAATCGCGTCAGCGTGCTCGAAGACACGAACGGCGACGGCAAGATGGACAAGAAGACCGTCTTCGCCGACAAGCTGCCGATGCCGCGCGCGCTGAAGGTGCTCGACCACGGCGTGCTCGTCGGAGAGCCGCCGAACCTGTGGCTGATGAAGGACACCGACGGCGATCTCAAGGCCGACACCAAGGACGTCGGTCGTCAACACCTACGGCAACCCGAACGGCGGCATCGAGCACAACGCGAACAGCCTGTTCTGGGCGATGGACAACGTCATGTACTCGTCCGAACACGTCTGGGACCTGCGCTGGCAGAACGGCAAGTTCGAATCCGCTGCCGGCGCTCAGCCGCGGCCAGTGGCAGGTGTCGCAGGACGACGCGGGGCGCATCTATCCGCAACGTGAACGACTCGCCGCTGTTCGTCGACTACACGCCGTCGCGCTACTTCCTCCGCAATCCGAACGGCGCCCGGACGCGCGGCCTGTACGAGCTGCTGATCGAGCAGATGGACGCCACGGTGTATCCCGTGCGGAACAACCGCGGCGTCAACCGCGGCTATCGCGATCCGTTCTTCCGCGCCGACGAGATCGTCGATCGTCATTCAGGGCGCCAGCGGGCCGACGATCTATCGCGGCGACGTCTATCCGAAGGAGCTGCAGGGCAACGCGTTCATCCCCGACTCGCCGACCAATCTCGTGCACCGCGATGGTGCTCACCGACGATGGATCGGGCCGGCTGACGGCGAAGAACGGCTACGCCGCAGGGCGAGTTCCTCGCGTCGTCGGACGAGCGCTTCCGTCCGGTGAGCCTCGTTCGATGGGCCCGACGGCAACATCTACGTCGTGGACATGTATCGCGGCGTCGTGCAGGCCGGCGGCATCTGGAGCGCGTACCTGACCGACTACATCAAGTCGCACGACATGGAGCTGCCCGTCGGCAGGGGCCGGATCTGGCGCGTCGTGCTACGGGGCCAGCGCACGCGCGGCGTCCGGCGGCGCCGGCGCTCTCGAAGGCGACGCCGCAGCAGCTGGTGCAGACGCTGTCGAATCCGAAGGGCTGGTGGCGCGACACGGCGCAGCGGCTCCTCGTCGAGCGTGGCGACACGTCCGTCGCGCCGGCGCTGAAGACGCTGGCGGCGAGCGCGCCCGACTGGCGGACGAGGCTGCACGCGCTGTGGACGCTCGACGGCCTCGACGCGATCGAAGTGGCGTCCGTGTCAGAAGGCGCTCGCCGACGCGAACGCGGACGTTCGCGCGTCCGGCGTGCGGCTGTCGGAGCGCTGGCTCGGGCAGGACGCGGCGCTCGAGGCGACGGTGCTCAAGCTGCTGGACGACAAGAACTGGAACGTGCGGCGGCAGGTGGCCGCGTCGCTCGGCGAGATGCCGGCGGCGGATCGCGTCGATCCCGCGACGACGCTGCTCACGCGCGACGGCAAGGATCCGATCATCGTCGACGCGACGATCAGCAGCCTGAAGGGGCTCGAAGCGAGGTGCTGACGGCGGTGATGCAGGCGAAGACTGTCGCGGCGCAGCGCCGACCGAGGCCGTGGCGATGCTGACGGCGGCGGTCGCGAAGAGCGGCGACGTGGCCGCCGTCCAGCGCGCGATCGACGTGATCGCCGATGCCTCGCAGCCGGCGTGGCAGCGGCACGGCGCTGCTGCAGGGGCTGGACGCCGGCCTGCCGGCGCTTGGCGCGGCGCGGCGGCGGCGGACGTGGCGAATCGTGGCGGTGGCGGCGGCGGTGGCCTGCCCGGGCTGAGCGCGCCGGGCGGCCGCGTCGCGGTGGTGCCGGGTCGCGGCGTCTCGCTGCCCGCCGAGCCTGTCGGCGCTGACGAAGCTGGCGGCGGGATCGGACGCGATCGCGCTCCTGGCGAAGAACGTTTCGGCGAAGCTGGACTGGCCCGGCCGGCCGGCGCCCGTCATCACGGCGGCGCCGCTCACCGCCGAGCAGCAGAAACGCTTCGATGCCGGCGCCGAGATCTACAAGAACATCTGCGTGGGCTGCCACCAGGAAGACGGGCGCGGCAAGGAGAAGCTCGGCGCGAACCTCGTGGACTCGCCGTATGTGACCGCCGCCGACGCGTCGGCGATGATTCGGATTCTGGTCGGCGGCAAGGAAGGGCCGATCGGCCTGATGCCGCCGCTCGGACCGGCGCTGACCGACGAGCAGATCGCGGCGGCGCTCACCTACGTCCGGCGCGCGTGGGGCCACACCGGAGCGGCCGTCGATCCGTTGAACGTGATGGAAGTGCGCGGCCTGTCGAAGGGCCGGACGAAGCCCTGGTCCGATGACGAACTGAAGGCCGCCGGTCGCGGCGGGCGTGGTGGTGGGGGACTGTGACACGCCGCGTGTCCACGATTCGCCCGTTTCGATGTGCCGTGACGCGGTCGTGACCAGGTTGCAGGCGCAGAAAGCGCGACCGAAGGGATTTGAGAGGGAGAAGGAGCAGTCATGATGGCTCGAACGATCTGGGTAGTGATGCTGGCGGCTGCCGTCAGCGCAAGTGTGGTCGCGCAGCCCTTCGACCCTTCGACGGGCTCAGAGGCGTCCCGAGCAGCGTCGAGCGACGGCACGCTCAGGGCTGCCCCGAGCGCCGTCGAGGGGCAGCAACAGCCGCCGGCACCCGTGCCCTCCGCGGCGCCAACGGTGCAGGCGGGCGACACACGTCCCCTGCACGTGTACATCCGGGGCGGCCTGAAGTCGCACGGCGAAGGCGCGCACGACTATCCGCAGTTCAGCGCGGACTGGAGCAAGCTCCTCACCGACAAAGGCGCGCTCGTCGACGGCTCGTTTCACTTTCCGTCCGCGCAGGAGCTCGCCAACACCGACGTGATGGTGATGTACAAGGGCGACGCCGGCTACATGACCGCCTCAGAGCGTCAGGTCATGGAGGACTACCTCAAAAAGGGCGGCGGGCTGATCAGCATCCACGACACGCTCTGTGGCGACGACCCGCAGTACTACTCGTCGATCGTCGGCGGATCCAAGCTGCACGGGGAGCGAAACTTCTCGTCGGGTGCGATCAAATACACCATCGTCGACAAGGCCTCGCCGATCATGAAGGGCATGTCGGATTTCGAGATCAACGACGAGGCGTTCTTCAAGATCACGTGGGCGAAATCGCCCGAGGTCCACGTCCTCGCCACCGCGCCGATGCCCGCAGGTGGTGAGGTGGTGCCGCAGATGTGGACCTACGAACGCACGATCTTCGGCGGACAGCCGTTCCGGGCATTCGTGTGGATGCAGGGACACACCTACACGAACTTCAAGAACCCCCAGATCGAGGGGATGCTCCTGCGCGCCATCGCCTGGGCCGGCCACTATCCGGTCGAGACGCTCGTGAACGGCACCGCGCCCGTGCGCGGCGGTGGACGAGGCAGGCGCGGGGAAGGCGGCGGAGATGCGCCGACCGCACCAGGCGGCCGCCGCGGCGGGCACTGACCGTTCTCAGGGGTGTTCTCGTTCGTGCCCGATCTAACGGCGCTGCTTCACCCAGAGATTCTTGAAATTGATCCTTCCCGTTCCATACTGTTCAATCTGGAGGGCGATCACGCCGCTCGTCTTCCGCGCGACGGGATCGTCATCGACGAGGATCGCCATGACCTGACCGTTGACGATGTGCGTGAGCTGGTTGCCCTGCGCGATGATGTGGAGCTGATTCCAGTCCCCTGGCTTGATGCGCTCCATGAGCGCGTCGCGATTGCCAAGCGATCCAATCGAGCGCGGCCGCTTTCCCGCATCCATCCGCACGATGTGGCCTCGCCAGACGATCTGCGTTTCCGTCCGTCCGCCGGTGTCCTGCACGTTGCCGTCGTTGTCGGGCCCGTAGTCGAAATCCAAGGCGTATCCGGTGACATTCCACCTGGGATCGGATGGCACCGCAGGTGGCGCTGGCTGAGCGCGTGGCGGCGTTCCTGCCGGCGGCGCGCCGCCGGGGCCAGCGCTTCGACCGGAACCGGCCCCGCGTGGAGCACCCGGACCGACCTTGCCGCGATAGAACACACCCCCATGAATGTCGGACTCGGCCTTGATCTCGAGCTTCAATTCGAAGTCTGCGGGCTCGCCACCCCGCCAGATGAGGTACGTGGTCCCGACTTTCCGGTTGGCTGGACTCTCGGCCGTGATCGCGCCGTTCTCGACCTTCCAGACGTCTGGATTGCCGTCCCAGCCTTCGAGCGTCTTGCCGTCGAAGATCTGTGTCCAGCCGGTGACGTCCTGGTCATCGATCGGTTCCGGCGCGATGCCGCAACCCGCGCACGGGCGGGGAGCACCCGGCGCGGGTGCCTGCCCTGACACACCCACGACGACTGTCATCGCTGCGACGACAAGTGTGGCGATTGGATGGCTGGCGAACCTGCGATGCAGCATGATTTGTCGGTCCCCCCTCGGTGGCGTAAGCTTACATCACCGGCAACATGTTCCTGGTCCTGGAAGCCGACCTCTTCACTGAGGACGGCTCGTTCGGCGATCGTGTGGGCAGGGCAGCCCTGCTCGAGTTCGTCCGCGGCCGAAAACCGTCGACGGTCCACCATGCCCCGCTCACCCCGATGATCACGGCGACCGCGGAGGGAGCGCGAGGCATCGTGCTGAATCTGTTCGTTGATGTCAGTCAGAAGCCCGCAATTATCACGATCGAGACCATCACGTATGAGGCAGATTCAAAGATAGGGGCGGCTGAAGCTCTCGCCGAGGTGACCGTACAGGCCTGACCCGGCCGGATAGTAGAGGTGCTCGTGCACCATCACGAGCCAGGGAATACGCTTCGTCTCGCCAGGTCCAGCGAGTCTAGGTGCCGTCGAGCGCCAGGAAATGAACGGCGCCCGACGCGTCGCCTGCGGCGATAACGGCGCCGTTAGAGGCCACAGCGCAGGCGTAGATCTCGCTATCGCCGTAGAAAGTGGCAAGCTTCAGCACGTCCGGGTCCGCGCCCGAAGACACTTTCCAGACAACCAGGGTATTGTCTGACGATGCCGAGGCGATCAGATCTCCGGTGGTGTCGAGCGCATCGATCCGGTGAGTGTGCCCTGGCCAGGTTCGCAGCAACCGTCCATCATCGAGGTTCCAGAGCGCCATTGATCCGTCGTTTGCACCAGAGACCACCAACCGCCGCTCCTGAAGTATCGTAACGGACTTGATTCCGACTCCCGAGCTTCTCAGGATCGTTCGCGAGCCCTTCGCGACGTTCCACAGAATCAGCGCCCCGTCTGCGGATCCTGAGAGCGCGAACCTTCCATCGATCGTGCAGGCGACCGCTCGGATCTTTGCGGTATGTCCGGTGAGGACTTGCTGTTTCATGCCGGTCTCCACGTCCCACGTCGCAAGCGTGTAGTCCGACGAGCCCGACACGATCAGGCCACCGCCGGTCGCGACGGCATTCACGGGACCTGCATGCCCCTTCACAACGGCGACGCATTCGGGGCGCGTCATATGGTCCAATGTCCACACCCTCAGGCTTCCGTCGTCCGATGCTGATACGACCCGAGACTGGACGCCATCGAGCGCGACTGCGGTGACCCGGCCCGTGTGACCTTCGAGGGTAGCCAGCTCCGACGCCGTGAGGATGTCCCACACCTTCAGCGTGGAGTCCGCAGAAGCGGACACCGCACCGGCACCCTCCGGGAGCAGCGCCATGGCAGTGACCCAGCTTCGATGGCCCGTACGCCTGACATTTGGACCGGGAAGCGACAGATTCCAGAGCCGGATCGTGCGGTCGTCTGACGCCGAAACCAGAGTTCGTCCGGCCTCGGCCAGGGCCACGTCCCGAACCCAGCGGGTATGACCGATCAGGGATCTCGAGTCGTCGACGCCGCGGCCGATGTTCCAGATCCGCAGGGTATCGTCGCCAGAACCCGATACGGCCTGCGCGCCATCAGCAGTCGTCGCGATGCAGCTCACCAGGTTGGTGTGGCCTTTGAGGGTCTCGTGTTCCGCGCCGGTGTCCAACGCCCACACCTTGATCGTGCAATCCCACGAGGCAGAAATGACTCTGTCGGAACCGACACACGCGACGTCAGACACGGGCCCCGAGTGGAGGTTGACGGTTCTGAGCTCCTGGCACGTCGCCAGGTCCCACACCCGAGCCGTGCCATCTTCGGAGCCGGACACGATCCTCTTGCCGTCGGCCGTCACGCACACAGCCGTGACCGCGGCCGTATGGCCGGAGAGGACCACTGGATCGGCCCGGGACTCCACGTCCCACTTGCGCAGCACACCATCGTTATAGCCGGCGACAATGTGCGTGCCGTCAGGAGTGAAGGTCACTGCCTTGGTGCCAACACCGCTGCCTTCCAGGATGACGGGCAACTGCTCGTTCTCCAGCTGCCATACCTTCACCGTGCCGTCGTCGGAACCGCACGACCCGCGTGTCGAGGACAGCGCGACCGCTTTGATGCCGGCGCCGTTTCCCACAATCGTCGAGCGCTCGGCGCCCGATGGCAACTCCCAGATCCTGGTGGTGCCATCGTCGGAGCCCGAGATGAGGGTCCGGCCGTCTGGACTGATCGCCACGGCCGCGACACCGTCCGCATGGCCCCTGAGCGTTCTCTGTAGCGCGCCGTCAGGGGCGTTGAGCGTCGGCACGACGGGCCGGAGCCAGATTCCGTCCACACGTGCCGCTCGCTCTAGCAGCGCGGCAATGCGTGGTCCGGAGGCCGGCGACAGCCGTCCGATCAACTGCGGGCCAAGCTGCTCCCGATCCGCGGCGATAGCACTCTCCGAGAGCCTGATGGCGCTTTGCATCAGTCGCACTTCGGCATCGTCGGTCATGAATTCGAAATCGGACAACAGGTCTGAAATCCCACTTCCTTTCAGACGCACGCCGTACCACTCGAAGTCGAGGAGCAGGGCCCGTAGTTCGTCGTGCCGGCCGGCGTCGTGCAGGTGGTACGCGAGGTGACTGTGCAGGTACCCGTCATCAGGCAGGCTTGGCCACGGTTGATCCCGCGACCGGTAGGACTCGATGAAGTTCGCATGCGCGCGAGACAGATCTGCGCCCAGCTGGTCTCGCACGTAGTCCCGTACGAGGCTGTGCAGCTCGACTGATTCGTTGCGATTCAGATGCAGGAGGCTGTAGTTTGCGAGCTTGTCGATCACGAGCCGGGTTCGAGTGTCCGACTTCTTGGCGGTTTGCTTCCAGAGGCGCGAGACCGCCCTGATCGGAATGCGCGTTGACGGCGGGAAGATGCCAAGTGAAAAAAAACGATTCTGTTCCGACTCCTCGAGCTGATTGACGGTCACCTGCAGACAGGCTTCCAGGTCGAGCCGTGCGTCCGCTTGTCTCGCCCAGATGGCCAGATCACGAAGACCAGTGAACTTGTCGAGCCAGACGTCCGGCAACGTGCCCGCCCGCAACTGTGCGCCGGCGATTCTGATCGCCTGCGGAAGGTCGCCGAGGCGGGCGGCTATCTCGTTCAACTTTCGATGATCGCCTGCTGCCTGCCGCAGGATCGTCAGCGACTGCTCCCTGGTGAATCCCCCGATGTGGATCGCGTTCGTACCGAGCGTAAACGCGATGGTGAGGTTCCTCGTGGTGAAAAACGTGCGCGTTCGCGGGCCACGCACGAGGAATGGCTCGAGCTGACGCATGTTCCAGACGTCATCGAGTACCGAACAGCACGGCCCGATCGGCGAGCCGTGATCGGAGCCGGGTCGCCGCCGACGGTTCCGTCTCGTACGCGATGACATCGCGATCGCCGAGGGCGCGGCCGGCTTCGCGCATCTTTTCAGCAAGATTGACCGGCTCGGGGCCAATCTGGAGCCAGATCACTCCATCGGGAAACGCCGCGTGAACAGTTTCATCGTGAGCGAGCCGCAGGGCGAGCAGGCTCTTGCCCACGCCCGCGGCACCGCCGACCGGGATGAGCACCACCGGGTCTTCGTGAGCGTCGGCGAGCACCGCGTTCCGCAGCGTCCTTGTCAGATCCGGTCGCTCGATGAAGCCCGGCGGCAGCTCGGGGGCACTCACGGGTGTTGGCGACGGCCTTCTGTGGACCGGGTCGGATGTGGAGTCGATGTCCTCGCGCAGCCTCTTGTAGTCCCGGGCGTAGTGCTGCGCGTCGTGAAAGTCGCGGTAGAGCAGTTCCTCGAAATAGAGAGGGCTGTCGACGTCAATCTGCACGCGAAGCGGAATGACGCGCCTGCCTTTGCGCAGCGCACGGCCGTGCTCACTGCGGCAGATTGGCGACCGGAATGAGTGGTCGCTGAGAAGAGCCAGCATCACATGGGAACGATCGATCGCCCGTTCGATCTCTTCGAGCGGGCTCCCACCACCCTGAAGACGGTCGAGGTCCAGCCACACTTCGTATTGGTCCTTGGTCAGGTCCGCGTAGAGGCGCAGCGCCAGCTCCCTCGAGTCCCGGTGAGAGGACGAGATGAAGATCATCGTGGCTAGGTCGGGCCTTCTGTCAGCCGCGTCGTACTGCGACGGTCGTCGCCGAATGAGAGCGCGAGGCACATCTTCCAGCGAAGGAGCTCGATGAAGTCTATGCCTGGGGAGTTACGCTCGATGTAGTCGAATACCCGAGCCTGGATGGCCTTCAAACAGGTGTCCGGCGTGCCGTATGACGTGACGATGATCGTCTGGCACGTCGGACTCACCTTCAGGGCGGCCTGTACCACTTGAAGTCCGTCCTGAAAGTCTCTCTCCAACACGAGCGCGGTCACGACCAGGTCCACGCGGTCGTGCTCGAGCATCCGGAGTGCCTCATGTGTCGTCACCGCCGTGACGACCTCATGGCCGGCAGGCGCGGCCCGTGCGATCTCTTCCGCCAGCTCCAGCACGTCCTCGACGATGAGAATGCGGCCCACGCAACCTCCTTCGGTCGCGGCGCAGTTATTGGCCGATGAGTGGCAGGCGCACGACGAAGCACGCACCAGTGCCGGGGACGCCGACTTCGGCGATCGTGCCTTTGTGCTGCTCGACGGTGTCCCAGACCCCCATCAGACCCAAACCGCTGGCGCGTTCCTTGGTTGTGAACAACGGCTGAAAAATGAGCTTCTTGTGCTCGTCCGGAATCCCGGGCCCGGTATCGGCCACTTCGAGCTCCGCCATGGCCTGGCCAGCCGCAGGACGCGCGAACGCCGCCCGGATTCTGATAATCCGACTCGGGCTCTTCGCCTGCTCCATCGCCTCTTCGGCGTTCTCGACAAGTTCGGTGAGCACGTTGGCGAGCGCCCGATGGTCGCCGAAGACGAGCAGGGGACGCCCCGTCACCGTGAGCTCAATCGGGACGGTCGTCGAGGCCTTGTGCGCCCCAACCGTCGCCCTCACCAGCGGCCCCACGTCCAAGGTCTGGAACGCGGGTGTCGAGTCGCCGATGAAGCGACCAAAGTCCGCCAGCAACCGCTGCATCTGCGAGACCCCGTCATTCAGTTCAGTGAAATGCTGGAGCGACAGCGACGCGCGGAGCTTTCGTACGACCGCGCTGATGATGGCGATGCGCGATCCGAAGAGGTGCCCCGTGCCCTGCATGAACGTCCGCCAGCTCTCGAGTCTCTCGACTCGAGAATGCGCAATGCTCATGCCTGCGATCTCGGCGAATGCTTCGAGGTTCGTCGTTGCTTCCTTGTCGACGTCGCATTCTGAGGGGAGGAACGCGTTGTCGACCACGAGTGCGCCGACCGCACGTGCCTCCACCATGATCGGGACGCACGCGAAGGCGCGCGGCACCGGTTTCCCCTCCGGTTCAGGGTGCAACCGCTGCCGCAGCGGATCGGCCTCGTCGCACCGGACGACGACGGTGCGCTTCTCGCGCACACACCTTGCCACGGCTTCATGGGTGTCGTCCACCGGAATCACAATCGAACGAACAACATTGCTGAATTCAGAGTCGGCGGCTCGGCCGGTTCGTATGTCGTTGCTCAGCTGTTCGGCAGAGTCGAGCAATGCCTGTGGAAAGTTGCGGTTCTGCGCCACGAGATCGCGCTCCAACCGTTCGACCTCCCGCCACACCCGGTCCGCCTCCGCGCCCGTCCGCGCGCCGATGCCAATCATCCCCTCGAGGCGGAACGCGCTCGGATCCAGTAGAAACAACATCGCCCGGCTGAACCCAAGTCCCTGCTTCGCCGTGATGCCGGTCAGCAGCATCCTGAGACGCATGTCGAGGTCACCGCGTGCGCGCGTCGCGATCAGCCCGAGGAATTGGAGTGGCTGGATCTGCCGCTCGAGCCGTGAATAGAGCCGGACCGAGTGGACGGCTGACGCCGCCTGGGTGACGAGGGCCTCGAGCAGCGCCCGGTCTTCCTCGCTGAACCGGCGAGGCTTCGGATCTTCCAGATTCAGCACACCGAGAAGACCGGTCTCGTCGGCGAGCGGCACTGCAAGCTCACTGACCGTTTCCCGGACGACGGGCTTGTAGATGGAGCGCCAGCGCTCGTCCCTGACGTTGGGCACCAGGATGGACTTGAGGGTCCGGGCTGCCTCGCCCACGACGCCCTCATTGACGCTTTGCACGATCGTCTGATGCTCTGGGGGGAACCCGCGCATCGAGCGCGACACGAGCACGCCGCGGGCGTGGTTGTACCACATGATGATCCCGATCCGCGCACCGATGATCTCGAGCGCCTTGTCCAGCAGCAGGTCCAGCACTTGTTGTACGACGTCGCCTTTGTGCAGCGCAATCTGCTCGAGCACCGCCTTCATCGCCTCGAGCGCTTTCATCCGGCGGCCGGCTTCGCGGTCCACCCGCTCACGCAGGCGCACCGACTTGATCGCGATGGCGGCCGACGAGGCGAGGGCGTTCATCGCCGCCTGCTCTTCGCGGCCGAACGTGTGCGGAGAGTGATAGTTCACGAACATGATGCCGAGCCTCTCCCGGTCGCTCCGCAGCACGAGTGCTGCGCTCGACCGAACGTCTTCGCGTTCCACGAACCGAGGCATGTCAACGCCATCGGTTCTTTGGCCGCACAGCATCGGATCGGCCCGAACGTCGTCTGTGAAGCGCGCTTCGCCGCTCTTGACGGTGTGCCAGACCACGTCGTCAGGACGCACCTGTGCGAGCATGGACTCGCGATCCACGAAATGGCCTTTCATGACCGGCGGGAACTCGAACTTGTCTTCGTCTTCGAGATACTGATACAACGTGACGTTGTCGGCGCCGAAGGCGTACAGCACGGTTTGGGCGACATTTTCCAGCACCTGCTGCAACTGTACGCCCGAGGCCACCGCCTGGATGACGTTCTGGAGGCGCGAAAACGTCCAGACGCGCTCGGTGATCTCCAGCACGCGTCGCATGAGCAGCGCGTTCTGAATGGCCACCTCCATGTGTCGCGCCAGCACCTTCACGGTCTCTACTTCCGGACTCGTGAACCGGTGCGGCTGCCAGAAGTGCACATAGAGAACACCGAGCACATTCGGTTCGATCAACAGGGGCACCGCTACCATGGCCTGAACGCCTTCACGAAAGAGTGTCGGATGACCGTTCATCAGCTGTGCCTCGGTCTGAATCCTCGGCTCGCCAGTGCTCATCGCGAGCCGCCCGAGACCCCGCGGTCGCGGTGCGAAACGGCGCAGGAAGTCGACCGTCGCCCGCCCGGCTCCAGCGACGAGCAGCTCTCGATCGTCTTCATACACGTGGAGACTTGCGGAGTCCGCCCCGAGGACGTCGATGGCGTGCCCGGCGATGAGCTTCAAGAGCACGTAGGGTCGTGCCTGCGCGATGGCCCTGGAATGGCGGACAGCGATCGCTTCAACGGCGTCGAGATTTGCGACGGTGAGGACCTCATCCTTCCGGCCTCCGGGGCAGCCCGCTTCAATCGTGCCGACCACCTCGCCTGCGTCGATGACGGGCACGAAGACACGCGCGAGGCTCCCATGATCGAAACGCTCGAAAATGTCCCGGTCGAGCCTGGGATGCTGGCCGACGACCACCTCCGTCTGGCGGGTCCGCACGATGAATGACTGGATATCGTCCGAGTCGAGCGTATGTCTCGCGCGCCGCGTCCATTCCGGAGGGATGTTCAGGCACCTCATGGTCTCGATCACGCCGCGGTATTGGTCCACGGCGGAAATGATCGCGAACTCGAAACCACGCTCCTTGAGCTCCGTGAACACGGATTCGAGCGAGTGCTGTACGCGGACGGACTGGACCGTCTCGCGGCTGATATCGCGAAACGCCTCGAACGTTCGCGTTCGCAATAGCGCCCGTCCGGTCTGGGCGGCAAGCTGCTGGAGAAAACGTTCCGCGTCGTCGGAATACGGTGCAGTCGCTGCAACCGCCAGGCTCCCCAGCAGCCGATCGTTCGCCAGCACGGGTGCACACAGGATGAACGAGCACCCGGCCGTTGTGGTTGCACAGTCCGCGGCGGTCGCGTGAACACATCGACGTTCATGTTCCGCCTGCACCGCCACAGTGTCCAGTGCGGCCGCCATGGCCGGTGTCGCAGGAAGGTCGGGAGTCTCCCAGGTTGTTCGGGCGGACGCTCCACTCGTCGACGCAACGAGCGACAGGCGAGAGGCACCGGCCGCCAGCAAATTGACCGCGGCGCGAATGGTCAGCTCGGCGACCCGATGAGACTCGATGTGCTGATCGATCTCCAGCGCAAATTCGAGGAGCGCGTGAGTGTCCAGGACGCGCGACGGCCCACCGGGGATCGCACCGCTCATGTTTCGACTCCATCCAACGCACGCGAACTGTGGCAGGCCCGGCGGCCGGGTCAGATCGTGGGATTCTACCCTGTGTCCTGCCGCGTCAGAAGACCCTCACTTGCCGATGCGCGACCTCCTGTCACTCTCTCTCCGACCTTCGGCGCTGGCATTTGGCTCGGCGGTTGAGTGATCATCACGGCGATCGGTGCCGCGGTACCGACGCCCTGAGACGCGCTGGAGGCACTCCGCACCCCAAGTGTGATTCACAGTCGGGTTCGATTGCACCCAGGGTCAATTGCGATCGTTTCCGAGAAGGCCGACTGCAGTGGATGAAACCATGCCTGACGGCGACGTCGGCGACATGACAGAGCACGCCGCGGCTGCACTCGCTATCGACGGATGGGCCCCGGTGTGGCGAGTGCGCCGGCGGAACCTCCAGTCAGGAGCGTACGTCGGAACGCGCGAGACGTCGCGCTCATGCAGTCTCCGTCAAGGCTTCACTTCGGCGCTGAAGCTGTTCTGGTGGGGGTGGGGAGAGACCGACATCGCACGTGCCAATGGGCTGGCCGTGATCGACAAGTTCAAGTCGCACGGAGTCCGCATCGACAGGTGGGAAACGCCGGGCGGCCACACCTGGGAGAACTGGCGGCTCTACTTGTGTGAGGTAGGACCCAAATTGCTCCCATGAGGTGTGGGAGCAGGGTCGACAGATTCCGCACGCGCGCTCATCCCGGGGCATGCCCCTTGTGACACAACGGCGGGCTCCTCGCGCGGCGGCCCGGAGACGGGGAGTTGCGCGTGAAGCGTGGCTCGCACGCGGTAACGCGGCACCATGTCGAGGATGCACTCGGGCTCCTCGCGGTGGCACGACACCAGATGAATCCGGTGCCGCTGCACGACCATCACCATGATGAGCATCATCTCCATCATGGCCATGTCCACGCCCATGCACAGCCGCGGCCCGCCTCCGAACGGAAAATAGGCATGGCGGGGTCGATCGTGCGCGCGCGCCTGCAGAAAACGCTCGGGGTCGAACGCCTCCGGATTTTCCCAGAAGTCGGGATGCCGGTGAGTCAAGTACGGGCTCAGCAGGATTGTGGATCCCGCAGGCACGCGATAGCCACCAATCTGGTCGTCGTTGATGGCGTCGCGGGGGATGACCCAGACCGGCGGATACATCCGTAGCGACTCCTGCAGGACCATGTTCGCGTAGTGGAGCTGTGGGAGGTCGGCGACGACGGGGACACGATCGCCTATGACCTGAGAGACTTCGAGATGGAGCTTGCGCTCGACTTCGGGGTGCAGCGACAGGAGGTACCACGTCCAGGCGAGCGACTCGCCCACGGTGTCGTGCCCCTGCTGCAGCATTCCGAGAATCTCTTCATGCAGTTGTCTGTCGGACATGCCCGCGCCGGTCTCGGCATCGCGCGCCGCCATCAGCATCGCGAGGAAGCTTCGCCCATCGTCTCCGGCGCTCTGTTTCCGATCGATGATCTCCGAGATCCGGTCGTTGAGCATGCGCATCGCGCCGTTGAATCGGCGGTTGTCGCTGGTTGGAATCCAGAGCGGCAAGGGTGCCAGCGCGGCCACGCGCTTCTTCAGGACGGCCAGCGCGGATTGGGCGGCTCTGGCCATGTCCGCGGCATCTGCCCACAGGTCCACCCCGAACAGCACGTCCCCGATGATCACGAGCGCGAGCTCTGTCATCTCGTGGTAGAGCGCCAGTTCCTGCCGCGATGATGCGACCTTCTCCCAGCGAGCAAGCATCTCGGCGGTACGGGCGGTAACGATCGGCGCGAACTCCACTGTGTGCTCACGTTTGAAGGAGGGCTGCACTCGCCGACGCTGCTGGCGCCAGGTGTCACCGTCGGCCGTGAGCAGACTCTCGCCCCAGTATGGCTTGATGCGATCGAAGACCCACCCCTTGCGATAGTTCTGATGGTTGTCCTGGAGGACGTGCTTCACGTGCCTGGGGTGACTGAGCAGATACGTCGCGCCCGGCAAGGCGAGCCGTACCGGATCGCCATGGCGTGCCGCCTCCGTGAGGAGCTTGACGGGATCCCTGCGCCACTGCGGGATGTGCCCGGCGATCGGCAGGCGGGCCGGCGCACACGGTACCTTGCCGGCCGCCGGCACGTTGTCGTTCTTTACCTGGGGAGCCATTGCACGAGTCCTTCCGGGTAAGCCAACCGGTCAGCGACCGATCGAGGACGGCGACATGATCCGTTCATCAATCGGGGTGTCGATCTGGTAGCCGGACCAGACAATCTGCGTAGACGTCTCCGTCTCGTGATTGGTCATCACCGAACGGGACGGCTGCCAGCTGGCGCCTTGACGGCTGTAGCCGCTGTGGACGAGCGTCTTCCGCGGCTTGTCGGCGCCACTCACGAAATACTCGACCTTGCTGACTCGATGCCCGTCGTCGTAGTACACCTTCAGCACCGTGTAGCTGGAATACCGGTTCCGTGGCTTCGCTTCGACGATCGTGCACGTGCCGGCCGGGCAGGCGCCCTGCGCGACGCGGGTGTAGTCGTAGTCGTCGACCTGCCACTTCAGAATATCCTCGTACGAGAAGTCGCTGCTGACGAATGCCGCCTGCCGTCCGCGGTCGGCGATACGCTGGACGCGCTGCGTACGTGGAGTGACCAGCCACTGCTGATCCTCACCGCTGCCGCTGGACCACGAGATCAGTTGCGTGTCCTTCAGCGCGGTGGGCGCGGTGATGACGATACGGGCCTGATCGTGCGCAGTCTCGGGTTCGTGCTCGATGAGCTCGACCGAGAAACTGCGCTGGCCGATCGACTCGCTCCCGCGGGAGAGCGTCATCTCGCCCAGCGCCTTGAGCGTCTTGAAGCTGAACTGAGCGGTCTGCGCTTTCTGCGCAATCTCCCGCCCCGTTTCAGGAGCCTGTGCCGCCGTGAGCATCCATGACGACAGTGCCAGCAACAGCGTTTTTCGCATACTGAAGTCCGTTCGTCTTGCCTGGAAACGCGAGGAGCAGAAACGACAGAATGAAGAGGTCGCACAGCATGGCCAGCACGAGACCGATGGCCGTCATCCCTCCAAAGGTGCGCATGGGCGTGAAGGCCGACGCGAGCAGCACGCTGAAGCCGATCACGATCACGACGCAGGTCGCGATCATCGACGGCCCGGTGTGACTGAGCGCCGACGCCAGGGCGCCGTCTCCCAGGCGTGCCCGGTCGAGATACTCGTGAACGAAGAAGCTCGTGTCATCGACGGCAATGCCCAGCGAAATGCCCATGATGAACACGGTGGCCATGTCGATCGGCCGGCCGGTGGCGCCGAGAACCGCAGCGACGAACGCCACGGGCAGCACGTTCACGAACATGGCGCTCGCCGAGAGCGTCCAGTTGCGCAGCGAGAGGAAGAACGTCGCGAAGCACGCCACCGCCATGATCAAGACGCTCGCAATCTGACCGCGAGACACAGCGTTGTCCATGTTGGCCCAGAGCACGGTGACGCCGGATATCCTGGCCGACAAGTCGGGCATCTTGCCGAAGTGCTTCTCGAGAATCGCCGGAATCTCCTCTCTCGTCAGTCGCTCGAGCCCGGCGTTGTCCAGATAGGGAAAGAACACGACGCACCGATACGCTCCGAGCCCGTCGTGCACGTAGCTCGGGATCTCCGTGTTGCCGCCAGAGAGCGCGAAGATATACGCGTCTGTCACGGAGGAATCGTCAGCCGCGAACCTCGCGGGGGACTCGTCGCCGGCGAGCGCCGGCGCAACCTCCGCGAAGATCGACGCCGGCCCGATGACCTTTGTCACTTCGGGCAGGGCCTCGATGTCCGCAGTGGCATTGATGATGGCGGCGTTCAACGCGGCATCGACGACCGGCGAGTCGTGGTTGCGGCGGATGACGATGCTCAGTTGCGCGCTGGGCAGGCCGGCGGCATCGAAGCGCGCGTAATCGACGCGCAACCGCTCGGTCGGCTGGATCATGTTGAGATACGTCGAGTCGTAGCTCACCGTCGAAATCAACCACGCGATCACCGCGCACGCGGCGACCACTGGAACCGCAAGCCGGAAGCGGATGCGCTGCAGCCGCGTGAGCCAGGCGGCGAGCGCGTCGAGGGCGGCGGCCGTCCAGCGTTCGCCCGCGAAAATCGTGCGGTTGCGGGTCAGTTCCTCGGTGGCGCCAAACCAGAAGAGGCACTTCGGCAGCACGAACACCACGTGCAGGCCCGACAGCAGCTCTCCGGCCGCACCGAACAGCGCCATCTCCTGGACCGGCGTGACTGGAATGACGGCGAGGAGACCGAAACCCAAGGCCGTCGTGACGTTCGACACGATGATCGGGCGGGCGAGCTCGCGCCAGGTCGCACGCGTGACGTCAGTCGCCGTGCCATGCCGCTCGCGCAGCCAGCTCGCGATCCAGTTCGTGACGTGGAGGCTGGAGGCAATCCCGAGCGTGAAGCAGAGGCCCGGCAGCGCGATGGTGACCATGGTGAACGGCCGGCCACTGAGGAGCATGGCCGCGATGAGCGCCCCCGTCGTCAGGCCGACCGGCGCCAGGATCGCCATCGTCGTGCGCCAGCGGAAACGCATCATCGCGAAGAGGACGACCGACGCGACGACGACGGTGAGCGGCACCAGCAGCAGAAAGTCGCCCCAGGACAGCCGGTTGAGGTCGGCATTGATGACCGCCGTCCCGGCCACGGCCGATGCCGCGACTGCCGGATGCGTATCGAGCACGCGCCTCACCTCTGAGACCAGCCGCTGCCTGACCACTCCAGGTGTCGTGGGTCCCGTGTGCTCTTTGATCAGGAGAGAGAACAGTTCCGGAGACTTGGCATAGACGAGGAAATCTCCGGCGAACGGATGGCGCAGCAGCCTGTCACGGAGCGCAGGCCAGGCCTCGCGGTCGAGCTCGTCGTAGAACAGGCCCTGCTCGTTGCGCTGCAGGACTTCGAGGCTCGTCGGCGAGATGACGCGGCTCACCCCTTCGATGCGCTCGAGCTCCTCGGTCAGCGTGCGGGCGACATCACTGGCGTCGTTGACGCGGTCGGCGTGCATCCACACCGTGGCGAGCATCCAGGTATCGGACCCAAAGAGACGGCGCTCCTCATTGAGGGTGCCGAGGGTCGGATCCGAGCGATCGAACCAGATGTCGATGGCATTGTTGACGATGGCACCGCCGCCGTAGAGATGCACGCCAAGCGTCAGCATCAAGGCGACGTCGATCGCCACGATCGCGTGCGGCACCCACTCTGCGCGGAAGTAACGGCGCATCCTCATCGCGACAGCTCGATTCGCACGTAACTATACAGCTCGAGGTCATCGTGCCAGATATCGAGCACGCTCGGCTTGCGGCCCTCGGAGAATGCCGTGAACCTGAAACCGAGATTCAACGTCGGAGACTCTACGAGGCCTTTCTCGACTGCGGCCAGGACTCCGTAGCCACGAAACGCCCAGTCGTACGAATACGCCAAATCGACCTGCAGCGGGAGGCGCTGCGTCTGGGCGATCCGCATGGCCGCTCTGGTGCCGGAGGCAAAGGGGATGTCCGCGCGGTCCCCACGCGTGTCGGCCATGACGTCGAAGCGGGGAATGAGGTTGTAGGCGCCGTCGAACGCGCCCAGGCGCTGGTATTCGGCCGCAGCGGTCACAGAGCCGTAGGTCCGTTCTCGTCCTGTCACGTCGACACCGCCCTGGCGGGTAAAGCCCTCCGCGAGGAAGCGCCAGTCCGCCCGCGTGGTCTCCAGCTCTCCGCCCAGTTGCAGGATCTCGGTATAGACCGCGTCGACCGCCGCCAGTCGCCCGTCGGGCATGAATTGCGGGACGAACGTCGGCCGCCGGTTGAGCCCGCCAAAGACGTGCGCCGCCCAGTCGAGGTCGAGTCCGGGTACTCGAGACGCGAACCGCGACGCCCAGATCACCCATGTTGCCCCGCCGTTCGACGTCGAAGGTGTCAACGCCGAAGCCAAACCGGCCATCGCGCTCGGGCAGCGGCTGCCGGCGCCCGCCGCCGAGCGCGTACACATCGACTGACAAGCCGTCGAAGAACGCCGAGGCTCGGATGGTCGGCTCAGTCAGACGGAGCTCGGGTGCAACCAGCGAGAACGGCGTATTGGCCGAGCCGAGGGGATCGAGTGAAGAGTCCGTAAATCGTCCCCATCGTTCGCGAAGGAGGCCGCCGGCCAGCGCGGCCTTGGCCCCGCGCCAGACGAACTTCGCTTCACCATCGACGACGGCGCGACGACTATTGGACGGGTACACGATGAGGTCGCCGCTGAAATCGATGTTCTTCCGCAGCGCGCGGTCGTATGCAATCGACGCCCAGCCGCGAACTTCCTCGTCGATCGCGGGCCGTCCAACGGGCTCACGAGGGTAAAGAGCACCCTGAAACTCGGACGACACCGACAATTGGCCGGCGAGGCTGGCAGTCGGCACCGACAAAACGGCAGCGAGCGTTGCCGCGACCCGATACCTGCCACGCCGATCGATTGTGTCCGCGAGGATCGTCAGGTGGCCTGTTCCGAATGCATCCGCACAGGCGCAGCGGAACTGTTGTTCAGGCTCGCATCCAATCCGAACCGGCGTCGACTCTTCACGAACCGCGGATCATTTCGATCGAGGCCGCACGTCAGGACGTTCGCCACGACGCTGTACTGAGCCGGATCGGAGCCGAACGCGCCGTCAACGAGTTGGCCGCCGGGGCTGACGGTGTACCAGTACCGGTAGTCGATGTTGTGATGCTTGGCGTGGCGGCGCGTGATATAGCGGCCGAGGCGACCCTTCTCCGTTCTGAAGTGACTCGTCAGATGCAGCCACTCGAAGACGAGATAACCGCACACGCCGCCGCCGAGGACGGCAATAAGGGCCTGTCGGAGGGGCAGCACGATCCAGAGGAGGGCGGTGGTGGTCAGCGCCATCGGCAGCGCAAACCAGAGCGGCGTGAAGAGCAGATGCTTGTTCCGCTGCTGGTCGTGATGTCCGTAGTGCAGGCGATACAGCAGGTCGAACAGAAACTGACCCTGCGGCGCCGGTGCGTGGAAGATGAACCGGTGAATCAGATACTCTTCGACGAGATAGAGTCCCCATCCCAGCGCGAAGAGCCCGAGCGCGGCGAGATCGCGTTGCACCATCGCGAGAGTCAAGCCGCCCACCGCGATGACGGCCATGATCCGGATTCCGAGATCCCCAGTGTAGATACGAAGGAGCTTCAGGGTGTCGGTCATCGTCTTGTCCTTCGATGCCGGTTCGCAGCCTCGACCGTCGGACCGTCGTCCCGGCGGAAATGACCCGCCCGATTATCCGATAAAACGCCGCGAGGGCGCGAATGTTCATGCACCAGCCGAGGGGCTCACGACGCCGTCTTGCGTTGACCGCAAAACCCGCTGGCCGTTTCCGAAGCTGTCCCCTCCTACGGCCGAGCTTACGTCGAGAGGCCCTCGACCAGATGGGCAGCCGCCGGGATCACGGTTCCTCGGCGTCCGCACCTACGCCCTGTCGCTCTCCGAGCAGCAGCCGGCGCAGCGTGCGCAGGTCGTTCAGCAGAATGAGGCTCGCGAGCACATTCTGGCGAAGGCTGTTCAGCTTATGGTCCACCAGCCGCAACGCGTCAAGGCGTCGTTCGGCGCCCGTGGCCTGCGCGTTGGCGATGTCGTCGAGGATCGACCCGTAGGCGTCGTCCACGGCTTCCCTCAAGAGACTGACGAATCCGTGGGCGCTTTCAAGCGTCTCGAACGGGCTGTTGCGTTCATGCATCATCGCTGTTCCCGTGGCGTCGGAGCGCCATAGCATAACGCACGAGCCCTTGCCTCGCCCATTCAATCCAGTTAACATCCCGCCTCTGTCCAGCGGTCCGCCAGATCGCCCAGGCGGCTCGTGTGTGGAAGTTGCCGCGTCCCCGCGTCGAGACCCGAACGCCAAGGCTGCGGTCTCATCGACGCCACGTGCATCACCTTGTGAAAGCAGGGAGCCCAACATGGAGCCGGTCGCATCGGACGACTTCTACCAGATGATCAAGCCGCAGCTCTGCGGGCTGCTCGATCTGCTGCGCATCGGCGTGGTCTTCGAGCGAGGGCAGGGCGACTATCTCTATCACCGCCGCGACGGCGAGGAAGTCGCAGTGCTCGATCTCGTGGGCGGCTACGGGTCACTGCTGTTCGGTCATCACCACCCCGTGCTGGTGGCCGAAGCGCAGCGGCTGCTCGCCGAGGGCCGTCCGATTCACTCGCAGGGCTCGCGCCACGCGCTGGCCGGACGACTGGCGCGTGAGCTGTCGCGCCGCGCCGGCGGCGACTATCGGGTCGTCTTTTGCCAACTCGGGCGCCGAGGCGGTCGAGGCCGGCATGAAGCACGCGATCCTCGAAACGGGATCGCGCACCTTCATCGCGCTCGAAAAGGGATTTCACGGCAAGACGCTGGGCGCGGTCCAACTGACCGCCAATCAGGACTACCGCGAGCCGTTTCTGATCGACGGCCTGACGGTTCACCGCGTCCGGATCAACGACATCGCGCACCTCGAGCAGACGTTCGCGCGGACCGGCAGCCTCGCCGGCTTGATCTTCGAGCCGATTCAGGGTGAAGGCGGCGTTCGCGAGATCACGCCGGAGTTCGCCCAGCGCGCCGCAGCCCTCTGCAGCGCGCGCGGCGCGCCGCTCATGGCCGACGAGATCCAGACCGGCATGGGCCGGACCGGGACGTTTCTCGCGTGCGAGGCGCTCGGCGTCACGCCTGACTACGTGCTGCTCTCGAAGGCGCTCGGCGGCGGCCTCGCGAAGATTTCGGCGACCCTGATCCGTCGCGAGCGGCACGTCGACAAGTTCGACGTGCTGCATACGAGCACCTACGCCGAGGACGATTATTCCAGCGGCGTGGCGCTGAAGGCGCTGGAACTGCTGGACCAGGCGGCCCTCGCCGAGTGCCGCCGGAAGGGGGACAGACTCCTGAACGGACTGCGGAATCTGATGGCGACATACCCCGACGTCATCGTCGACGTCCGCGGCCGCGGACTGATGGTCGGCGTCGAGTTCCGGCGATTCCTGGACGATTCGAGCTTCCTCCTGCGGCTGCTCAGCAATCAGGACGATCTCATCTTCGTGCTGGTCGGCTACCTCTTCAACGTGCACCGCATCCGGGTGGCGCCGACGCTGAGCGATCCGCAGACGCTGCGGCTCGAGCCGTCGATTCCTGATTACCGACCAGGACATCGACCGCTGTATGGCCGCCCTGGACGATGTCTGCGCGAAACTGCGGGCGCACGATGCGATCGGGCTGACCCGGTACTTCATCGACGGTCACGAACGCGCGGACCACGACAGCACGCGCGTCACGTCCGACACGAAGTTCTTCATTCACGACGAGCCGCCGTACTGGCAGCGGGAGCTGGATCCGCCGCCGCTGAAGGTGGCGTGGCTGTTCCACATGATCGACGCGGACGATCTCGTGTCGCTCGAGGCCGACGCGGCCCGTTTGACGTGTGACGAACGCGAGCAGTACCTGCGCCACCTCGCGCCGCGCTCGAATCCGCTGGTGATGAGCTCCTTCGACGTGCAGTCGATCGACCGGCGCCAAAGTGCGCTTCTATGCCATCGCCCTGCCGTTCACGTCGAACCAGATGAAGCAGTGGCTGGACGAGGCGAACTTCTTCCGCGTCCGTCATTCGATCGACAAGGCGATCAAGGTGGCGCGCTTCATCGGCTGCGACGTCATCGCCCTTGGCCAGTACACGTCCATCGTGACCAGGAACGCGACCACGCTGCAGCTGCCGCACGTCGGCCTGACGACCGGCAACAGCTACACCATCGCGCTCGCGCTCGAAGCGATCGAGCGGGCTCTCAGCGAACGCGGCCTCGATCACGGCGGCGGCGACGCTCGCCGTGGTCGGTGCGTCGGGGAACATCGGACAGACCTGCGCCGAGATTCTGGCGCCGCGGTTCGGCGGGACCGTGCTTGCTCGGAAGCAGCAAGCCGTCCGCACTGCGTCGTCTGGCCGATCTGCAGGCCCGTCTCCCACGGGCGCGCATCGATGCCGACGCGGCGGCGCTGCGGCAGGCGGATGTCGTGCTCGCGGCCGCGAATGCCCCGACGCCGTTTCTCACGGCCGACGTCTTTGGCCGATGGTGCCATCGTCTGCGACCTGTCGGTGCCGGCTGCGGTGCGTCCCGACGTGAGGGAGGCGCGACCCGACCTGCTGCTGATCGGCGGCGGGATTGCGCGCCTGCCGTTTGGCGAGGCCCACGGCATCGTGGGATTTCCGCTGCCGCCTGGGCAGGTGTACGGCTGCATGGCGGAAACGATGCTGCTCGGTCTCGAAGGCGTTCGCGACGCGACGTTCACAGGCTTTCTGCCAGCGGAGCACGTCTACCGCCTCGCGGCGATGGCGAAGCGCCACGGTTTTACGCTCGCCGAGTACAAGACGCATGCCACGATGGGGCCCCCGAATGGAGCCCTCCGCGTGTGATGTCGCCGTTCCGCCGGAGGGCGGCGGGTCCCACCTCACGCCAAGTCCAGGGTCCCTTCCTGCACGACGGTCACCGGGCGCGCCGGAGAATCGTTCGTGCAGAGGCGCGATTCGCGCTCGTCATCCTCCTCGTGCTGGCCGTTGCCGCGTGTTCGCCGCGAGAGAGCGACGACGTGCGCCGGTTCCAGCTCGCGGGCACCGTCTCCGGGTTCGACAAGGCCTCGTCTCGCGTCGTCGTCGCCCATGATGCCGTGAATGGGCTGATGCCGGCCATGAGCATGCCCTTCGAGGTCCGTGGCGACTCGGCCGCGATGCACGAAGGTGACCGTATAATGGCCACGCTGGTGGTGACCGACAGCCGTAGCTGGCTGGAGGACGTGAAGATCACTGCGAGTGGGGGCATCGAGCGTACGGGGGTGGCGGTCGCAGGGCGGGCGGCGCCCGGAGTGGTCGTGCCCGCCTTCCCGCTGATCGATCAGAACGGCCGGACGTTGACCCTGCGCGACTTTGCCGGACGGGTCCTCGTCATCACGTTCATCTACACGCGGTGTCCGCTGCCCGACTTCTGCCCATTGATGGTCAAGCATCTCGAGAGCGTGCGACGCCGCGCGAACGAAGAACGCGTCCCCGGTCGTGTGGCGCTGCTCGGGGTGACGCTGGACCCGGTAGTCGACACGCCCGGCTGTGCTCCGCGCGTATGGCGAATCGGTGCTGAAGGGGTCCGACAGGTTCGACCACTGGACGCTGGCGGGCGGCACTGCACGCGCAGATCGAAGATGTCGCGAGGTTTTTCGGCGTCGGGTACCAGGCAGACAACGGCTTCGTCACGCATACACTGACGACAGCCGTCATCGGTCATGACGGCCGCGTCATGCGGATATTCCCGTCGAACTCCTGGCGGCCTGACGAGTTGTTCGATGTCGTGAGACGTGGGCAGCGAGCGTACGCCGCGGCCGACAGCGAAGCAGCACCACAACGGAGGTAGTGATGACATCAGTGGGATCGGCGCAGGTTCATCAGCACGGCGGCTGTCGCTGCCGGCAGCGGACTGGCCGGATGGAACGTCTTCGGCTCGAGTGGCCTGCTCGCGCAGCAATCCGCTTGCCGGCATACCGGACGAGATTCTCAACCCCGTCGAGGTGAGCGGCGCGGACGCCGAGCCGGTGATGGGAAAGCTGCCTGGCCAGAAGCGCATGTACGTGTTGCCGAACGACGCCGGCGAGTATCACCGCGTCGGCAGCCAGGTCATGAAGCGCATCGCGCGTCGAGAGGACACCGGCGACGTGCACGAGCTCGCCACCTTCACCGGCAACACCGGCGCGACGATGCCGCGGCACGCGCATCTGAGCAGCCACGCTGCCGTGCTCGTGATGCGCGGCGAAATCGAGCTCGAGCTGGCGGCCGACCGCTGGACGATGATGCGCGGCGACTTTGCCAACCTGCCGCCCGGGACGCCGCACGGCTGGACGATGAAGTCCGACGGCGCTCAGCTGGCGCTCTTTTCGATGAACCATCGGGTAGGCGCGGCGTTCACCGCGATGGGCGAGCGGCAGGACGGACCGCAGGTTCCGGCGAACGTCGCCGCACGAAGTGCCGGCAGCCGCGCTGGCGCGTGCGGCTGCCGCGGGCGATTTCCAGCTCGCGCCCGCGGCCGCTCCTGCAGGGGCGGCAGTGCGCGTGACCAACAAGCAGCTGCCGCTCACGCCAGGCGCGTACGTGCTGGCCGACGGCGGCGGCGAGCGATTCGGCGGCAACACCTTCCTCGCGCGGAACGCGAATACGACCGGCCAGTTCCTGTTCATCATCACGGAAGGCGGTCCGGGCGGGGGCGTCGGCGCGCACTTCCACGCGCGGCACTTCGAGAACTTCTTCGCGCTCGACGGTGAAACGCTCGGGTGGGCGTACGGCAAGGCCGTGCCGCTGCACACGGGCGACTATTTCCAGGCGCCGCCGCGCAATCTGCACGGGTTCCGCCTGAATCAGGCAATACAACCGGTTCGCCGCGTTCCTGACCCCGGGCATCTTCGAGAGCTTCTTCGTCATGATGGGCGGCCGCGGCCGCGGCGGCGCCGAGGGTCGCGGCGATGGGCCGCCGGCCGGCCGTGGCGACGGCGAGGGTCGCGGTCGTGGCGCGTTCGCCGGCGGCGCGCCCGACATGTTCAGGGCGCTGCAGATGAGCGGCCGCGGTCCCGACGGCTATCCGCTCGACGTACACCCGCCGAAGCTGCCGCTGCCGCCGCAGGATCCGATCTGGACCAAGAGCGCGGCGTCGGCGCTGTCCGATCGCGCAGCGCTGCTCGCGCACGCGCAGGCGATCTGCGGCGTGCCGATCAGTCGTGAAATCACTCCCGAACTGCGGCGCGCGCTCGCGCTCAAGCCCCGGCCGGAGGATTTCATTTGACCAGACGTGCCGCGGCTGACGTGCTGTCTCGCGGCCGCCGTATCGGCGAGTGCGACCGTGAGCGCCGTTCAAGAGACGAAAGCCACCGAAGATGCGCACGCTGACCTACGCATCGCGCGACGGCGCCGACCTCCTGCTCGACCTGTATCTGCCCGCCAGCCCCATTCGTCGTCCCAGCGCCGGTGATCGTGTTCCTCCACGGGGGCGGGTGGTCCGGCGGAACGCGGACCACCGGTCCCGACTTCAAGCGCTACTTCGCGCAGGACGGGTTCGCGATGGCGTCGATCGAGTACCGCCTCACGCCGTCGATCACGTTTCCCGCCAACGTCGAGGACGTCCGCACTGCTGTTCGATGGCTGAAGGCGAACGCCGCTGCGCACGCGCTGGATCCCGGACCGCATCTGCCTGTGGGGCACCTCCGCCGGCGGACATCTGGCCGCTGTTGCGGCGCTCGCGCCGCGCGGCATGTTCGAGGGCAGCGACAATGCGGATCGGACGAGCGCGGTGCGCTGCGTGCTGGACGCCTACGGGCCGACGCGCTTCGATCGCATGGATGCACAGACGCAGGAGGAGCGCGCGACGCTGCAGACGCCGGTCGTCACCATCAGCCTGCCGGGCGGCGCACGCGGGGAGAGCGGGGAGCCGGCGGGCCGCCGGCGGTGGGCGCGCGGGGCGGCGCCCCAGGCGGAGGACGCGGCGCAGTGCCGCACGACGACCCGGCGTCACCTGAATCGCGGCTTCTGGGCGCAGCAGTTCAGAGCGTTCCGGATCGCGTGCGCGCCGCCAGTCCGATCACCTACGTTGGAAAGGACGCGCCGCCGTTCCTGATCATGCACGGCCTCGCGGACAGCGGTGTGCCGCATGGCCAGAGTGTCTTGTTGTACGACGCCCTGAAAGCGGCGGGACAGGACGTGACCCTTCGCTTGGTCGACGGGTTGCCGCACACGTTCTTCAATCGCTCCGACCTGGACGAGGTGGCGGGACCATTCCAGATGCAGGTGCGCGAACATCCCCGTGGCGGGCCTGAAGTGCAACGGGTCGAGCGAGACGGCGTGTTCGCCGTCGCCCGCGAGTTCTTTCGCCGGCACCTGCGCTAGCGCCCCGTCCGGCACATATGCCACGATCCACTGTGACAGTCTTCCTTCACGGGCTTCGTGGTCTTCGCGGTCATCGTGATAGGTGTCGACCGTCGTCAGAGGGGTTCATCGTGAACATCGTACCATCGTGTCCATCGTGAGATAAGCCGTCGGCCAGTTCAGCGAGGCCTGGAGCTCAGCCAGGACAGCCACAGAAGACGACGTGCCACGACGCCACTGGAGCAGCATGACGCAGTTATCTCGACGAGAGTTCGGCGCGCTGACCGTCGCTGCCGTTGCCGCGCCACTCGTGCCGACACGGCGCGTGTCCGCAGTCGCGCCACTCTCCGCCGCGGAGATCGTCGAGCGGATCAAGAAGAACATCGGTGTCGAGTGGAAGGCGGACACCGTGGACACGATCAAGGCCGGGGATTCCGCCACCCTGGTCTCGGGCGTCGTCACCACGGCGATGGCGTCCCTGAGCGTGCTGCGACAAGCCGTGGACGCTGGTGCGAACCTGGTCATCACCTGCGAGCCCACGTTCTACGCGAGGAGCGACGCGCGGACCCCGCCCGCAGGAAGGGGCGGCGGACGTGGGGCCGCCAGCGCTCTCGACGTGTCCCAGATCGCAGATCCCGTGTACGCCGCCAAGAATGCCTTCATCGACAAGAACGGGCTCGTCATCTTCCGGTTGAACGAGCACTGGCGGCTTCGCCGGCCCGACCCATTCGCCGAGGGTCTGGCCAGCGCTCTCGGCTGGACCAACCGTCACGCGGCGCCGGATGCGGCCCGGTATTCGATAGGCGCTGTGTCGCTTGGCGCTCTTGCGGAAGACCTCAAACGAAAGCTCGGTAGTCGCGGCGGGATCCGTATCGTGGGAGATCCGCAAACGAAGGTGCAGACCGTTGCGCTCTTGCCTGGATCGACACCCATTGCCGCGGCGCTCGACGCGCTTCCGTCAGCGGACGTCATCGTGGCGGGTGAAGTTCGCGAGTGGGAATCGGTGGAGTACGCGCGCGACGTCGCGTTTTCCGGCCGGCGCAAGGGCCTCGTGCTGCTCGGCCGGGTCGTGTCCGAGGAGGGCGGGATGCGCGAGTGCGCACGATGGCTCGCGACGCTCGTCTCGGAAGTTCCCGTCCGTCATGTCGCCGCCGGAGATCCCTATTGGAGGCCGGCATGACCGCTGGGGAAGTGGTCGATCGCATCAAGAAGAACCTGGGTGTCGCCTGGCGTGACACGACGTACCGCGACACCTACAAGTCCGGCGGGCCGGAGACGGTCGTCACTGGTATCGCCACGAGCGCGTTCGTGACGCTGGAGGTGATTCAGCGCGCGGCTGCCGCCCGCCTCAACATGATCATTCCGCACGAGGATACATTCTGGAACGATCGGGACGACACGACGGTCGTCGCTCGCGACCCGCTGTACTCGACGAAGGTCGACCTGCTGCGCAAGCACGATATCGTCGTCTTTCGCATCCACGACCATATGCACGCCCAGCGTCCGGACTTCACCTACGTCGGTTCAGCGCGCGACGTCGGTCTCGATTCGCGATACGAGACCGCGCCCGGATCTCATCGCTTCGTGATTCCCGAGACGACGCTCGGTGCGCTGGCGGCCGGCATCCAGCAGCGGACCGGCGCGCGCGCGCTTCGCGTGGTCGGCGATCCGGCCGCGAAGGTGAGCCGGATTCAACTGGGTGTGGGCTATGCGACGCCCGCCGTCAACACGCCGGACGTGGACGTCGTCATCAGCGGCGAGCAGCAGGAATCGGATGGAGGGTTCGACAGCCCGGCGTACGTTGTCGACGCCGTGACCCTCGGCATCGCCAAAGGGTGGATCATGCTCGGGCACGTCGTGTCGGAGGAGGCCGGCATGCTCGAGATGGCAGACTGGATCAAAGGATTCGTCCCGGAGCTGCCCGTTCAACTCGTCAAGGCGGGGGAGCCGTTCTGGACCCCGAAGTAGGCTCGAACATGCAAACAGCGACCACCACCTCGATCGCCATCTTCCTGGTTGTGATTGGCCTCGCGCCGACCGTCGACGCGCAGGATGCCGTTGCCGCCTCGACCGTTCTCGCGCCGGGCGCGAGCGTCCAGAAGCTTGCCGGTGATTTCATCTTCACGGAAGGGCCGACGTCGGATCGCGACGGCAACGTGTTCTTCGTCGATCAGGACAACAACCGTATTCTCAAATACGACACGTCCGGCACGCTCAGCACATTCATGCAGCCGAGCAACTATTCGAACGGGATGACGTTCGATAACGACGGCCGATTGATCGCCGCTGCCGACGAGAAAAACGAGATGTGGGCGATTGACGTTGCGTCGAAAAAGCCGACCGTGCTCTTCGGCAGCTACGAAGGCAAGCTGCTCAACGGTCCGAACGACGTCTGGGTGCATCCGAAGTCAGGGCGCATCTACTTCACGGATCCCTACTATCAACGGAAGTGGTGGAGCCGGGGACCGAAGGAGAGCCCTGAAGCCGTCTACGTGTACTCTCCCTCCGACAAGAAGCTGAGCCGCCTCGTCGAGGATCTTGTGCAGCCGAACGGCATTATTGGAACACCCGACGGCAAAGTCCTCTACATCGCCGACATCCGTGCCCGCAAGACGTACGCCTACGACATCGCTGAAGACGGCACTCTGACCAACAAGCGGCTCTTCTGCGAGTCGGGATCGGACGGGATGACCATCGACTCGGAAGGCAACGTCTACTTGACGACGCGGGGCGCTGTGCAGGTCTTCGATCGCAACGGCAAACCGCTCGAGGCCATTCCGGTGCCCGAGTCACCCTCGAACGTGTGCTTTGGAGGGAAGGACAAGCAGACGCTGTTCATCACGGCACGCACGGGGTTGTACGCGGTCAAGACGCGCGTCACCGGTGTCGGGCCACAATAGCGACTCGTCCGCCGCAAGCGACAGCAGACGCGCGGGACACTACGCGTTTCATCGTAAGATACGGTTCGTTTCACATCCAAAAGGGCGATAGACATGCGAATGGTCAGGGTAGGCGCGCTCATCCTGCTGTTGTCGGCCGTGACGGGCGCTTCCGACTTCCTCACCGAAGGCGTCGACAGCGCGCGCACGGGCTGGGTTCGCGACGAGAAGGTCTTCACCAAGGCCAACGTCGGGAGCATGAAGCTCCTGTGGAAGGTGAAGCTCGAGAGCACACCGCGCGCGATGCACAACCTGTTTGCGCCGCTCGTCGCCGAGCGTGTCACCACCGCGCAAGGCACGAGTGAGCTCGCGGTCGTCGCCGGCGTGTCCGACGACGTGTTTGGCATCGATGTCGCCTCGGGCCGCCAGATCTGGCACCGCCGCTTCGACAGCACGCTGGCCAATCCGGGCGGCACGAACGACACGCTGTGCCCCGGCGGCCAGACCGCGGTGCCGACGATGGCGCAGGTGTCGCCCGGGAAGTACACGGTCTACGCAGTGTCATGGGATGGACGACTCCGGCAGCTGAACCTGGCCGACGGTCAGGATGTCGTCCCGCCCGAGAAGTTCATCCCCGGCGGCGGCAAGCCCTACGCGTTGAACCTGCACAACAACGTCATCTACACCGCCACGGCCCAGGGCTGCGGCGGCCTGACGAATGCGTTCTACTCGTTCGACCTCGCCACGCGTCGCGCGAGCGCGTTCATTCCCGCAGGTGGCGGACTGTGGGGACGGCGGGGCGCGGCCATCGATCCGGACGGCAGGGTTTACCTCGGAACCGGAGACGCGGAATTTGATCCTCTGACCCGGCGGCTCGGCAACGGCATCGTCGGCGTCAAGCTCGACGACAAGAAGCAGCTGCAGCTCACCGACTACTTCGGTGCGCCCAATGCGAACTGGCTCTGGCGGCGCGATCTGGACGTCAATA
Organism: uncultured Acidobacteriota bacterium; assembly: GCA_963776315.1. Lineage (GTDB taxonomy): Bacteria > Acidobacteriota > Vicinamibacteria > Vicinamibacterales > 2-12-FULL-66-21 > DATBJJ01. Next base: position 439,193 of record CAVZMJ010000003.1, on the reverse strand, counting down.
CGACGCCGGTCGCGATCGATTACCGCGGGCGCAAGTTCCTTGTCGGCACGAGCAAGGAGTGCCGCCTCTGGCTGCTGGATCGCGAGGGACTCGGGGGCGAGGATCACCGGACGACGGTGCACACGACGCCACTCATCTGCAACGACGCGCAGGCGTTCGATGCCCGGGGGATCTGGGGCGCGCTCGGCGCGTGGCAGGACGAGGCAGGCACGCAGTGGGTGCTCGCGCCGTTCTGGGGACCGGTGAGCACGGGATTCAAGGCGCCGATCGAGCACGCGCGCCCGGCGGGTGGCGGCGTGGCGGCGTTCAAGCTCGAGGAGCGCGCCGGCAAGTGGCAGCTCACGCCCGCCTGGCTCTCGCGCGACATGGATCTCGCGGAGGAGACGGTGACGGCCAACGGCGTGGTCTTCGCGTATGCGGCAGGCGAGGACGCGTCGCAGGTGATGCCCGACCGCGCGTGGGACGAGCCGGGCGGACCCGTCTACGGCGGTGGGCTCAGCTCGGGCCCTGCGCGCCGGATTCCGACCTCGCGCCACGCCGCGCTCTACGCGCTCGACGGCCAGACCGGGAAGGAGCTCTGGTCGAGCGGCAACCAGATTGAGTCGTGGAACCACTTCAGCGGGCTCACTGTCGCGAACGGCCGCGCGTATATCGCCACGTTCGACGGCGTCCTTTATTGCTTCGGCGTCGCCAGGTAGGCGGAGGTTCCTCATGCGCGGTCGACGTTTGATGTTCGTGGTCCTCGCTGCTGTTCTTACCTGCGCTCTGGCGGGGAGCATTACGTTTGCGCAGCCGGGACGCGGCGGCTCGCAGTGGCTCACCGCGCTGGCGGACGCGCAGCGGACGTCGTGGGTCCGCGCCGACGACAAGATCTCGGTCGCGGCGCTGTCGAAGCCTGGCTTCGAGCAGCAGTGGAAGGTCAAGCTCGACAACCAGCCCCGCGGCGTGCACGGCCTCGCCCAGGGCGTGACGGCGAGCGGCGTGACGCTCTTCGTGCCGATGTCGATCGTCGCGGGCAGCTCGAACAACGTCTACGGGATTGACAACGATCTCGGCCACGTCGTGTGGCGGCGGCATTTCGACGCCGCCCTTCCCGCGGCGACGGCCGCGTGCGCCGGTGGGATCGCGTCGGCGGCAACGCGCATCGTCAGGCTGGACTCGCCGACTACTGCGAGTGCGTCCGGGTTCGGCGGCGGCAGGGCCCGTGGCGCCGGGTACCGCAGCCTGCTCGGTGAGCCTGGCGAGGGTGTCCCGGCCGAAGGGCGCGCGGCCGGTCCGGGACGCGCGGGCGATCCATCTGGTGCCGCGCCGGGCGGGCGGGGCGCGCCTCCGGGTGTCGAGCAGGGCGCCGCTCGCGGCGCGGGACGCGGTGCGGCTCCGGGTGCCGCGGCGAATCAGGCGGTCGAGCGCATTCCCGGCTCGCCGCGTGTGGAAGAGAATGCCAGTCCTTTTGGCTTTCTGTTCCGGCCCTCCGGCGTCAGCTACGTGGTGTCGAGCGACGGCATGTTGCACGTGCTCGGTCTTTCTTCCGGCAAGGACCTTCAACGCCCTGCGCCGTACCTCCCCGCGAGCTCGAAGTGGTCCGCGCCCGTGGCGGTGGGCACCACGCTCTACTCGGCGACATCGGGGAAGTGCGGCGGCGCACCAGATGGCGTGTGGGCGATCGATCTGGACAGCGACGCGAAGCCGGTCGTGTCCTGGAAGACGAACGGCGGAGGAGTGGTCGGCGCCGTGGCGTTCACGCCGGACGGCACGCTCATCGCCGCGATCGGTCCCGGGCAGGCAACCGGCGACGGCAAGGCGAACGCAATCGTCGCGCTCGATCCCAAGACGCTGCAGTTGAAGGACTGGTTCTCTCAGCCGTCGGCGGAGTTCGTCACCGGCCCGACGATCCTCCGGCACGACAACCGGAACATCGTGGCCGCGGCGACGAAGGACGGACGCGTCCTGCTGCTTGATGCAGGATCGCTTGGCGGATCCGATCACGCGACGCCGCTTCTTGCATCGAAGCCCGTTTTCGGCGCAGGCGGCTCCGTGAGCGGAGACGCCCTGGCGACATGGCAAGAGTCGACCGGCACGTCCTGGATTCTTCTCCCCGCCAGAGGGCGGCTCTCCACGGTAAAAGAGGCTGGCAATGGCGGGGTGGTGGCGCTGAAGTTGATGGACGCGGGCGGCACGCTGTCGCTCGAGCCTGGCTGGGTCTCGCACGACCTCTCGTCGCCGGCCACACCGCTCATCGTCAACGGCGTCGTGTTCACGCTTGCGACTGGCGTGCCCTCGACGGGAACGGGACGAGGAACCGCCGCCGTTCTTCACGCGTACGACGGCGCGACCGGCAAGCCGCTCTGGACGAGCGGCAAGGCGATGACGACATCCGCCTCGCCGGGGAGCCTGTGGAGCGGCCTGGGGCAGATCTACGTCGGCATGCAGGACGGCACGCTGCACGCGTTCGGCTTCAACGACGAGCGGCGCCACACGAACAGACAGTAGCGCCCGACTCTGACCCAACCGGTCGCACCGGGCGGCCCAGACCGTAGTCGCATCGCATCGGCCTGTGTTTGTAACTTTCACCGTCGCCGCAGACTGTTGTTCCCTGGGCGCCGGCGGCGCTTGTGCTTCCACCGAGACATCCGAGAAGACGACCGTGTCCGACGCCGTCGGCCTCGTGCGAGCAGACGGCGAGCCCGACCAGAACCGGGTTCTGAAACGACACCTCGGTGTGGGCGATTTCCTTGAGCTCGGCGCCGTCCTTCGCGATGTACATGTAGATCCTGACACCGGTTCGCACCAGCTTCACCTTGAACGTCCCCGGACCGTCGAACGGGAGATCGAACGTGTTGGTGTCCTCGCCCTGTCTGCTCCGCCACTGAAGTCCGGGCATGCCGTTGCCGTGGATCACGACGTCGGCGTAGGTCGCATCGGTGTCCAGAGACTGGCGGACCATGATGCCGGCCTTGCGGTGCTCGGCGCCCTGACCGAGGAATCGCAGCGTGGCCGTGACCGTGAAGTTGCCGGTCATCTCCCGCCAGACATACTGGAACTGATCCTGTTTGGCCCAGATGTTGGCGCCGGAGCCGGTGATCCGGTATTGCCCGCTGGAGGGTTGAACTCCGTGGCTCCCTTTGATCGCCGGACCGCCGACGTCGCCGGAATTGGTGAAGACGCCCAGGTTTCCGCTCTGAGCGAACAGTCGAAGCGGACAGCAGGCAGACCAGCAGCAGGTGACGCATCGTCGACATCATCAGTGTCCTGTGAGTCCGGCAGTTCTACTTACCGCGGCGGGGCGGCCGCGGCAATTGTTCGACCGACACGTCCGAAAACAACACCGTGTTGATCGCCTCCTGCGTATGCGAGCTGACGCCGAGTCCGACCAAGACCGGGCTGCCCAGCTGGTTGACGGTATGTCCCAGTTCCCTCAGGGGCGCGCCGTCTTTGGCGATCCACACCGTGATGGTCGTGCCCTGCCGGACCAGCTTCAGCGTCCACGTCCCGGGACCTTCGATCGGAAAATCGACCGTGTTGGTGGTGTCGGCCTTGGTGTTGCGGAACTGCACCGACGGCATGCCGTCGCCGTGGATGGCGAGGTGGACGAACGGCGAATCGGTGTCGAGGCTCTTGCGCAGCATGATCGACGGCCTTGCGGTGCGCGATGCCGTCGGTGAGGAACTTCGCTGTCGCGGTGACCGCGAAATTGCCGGACATTTCCCGCCAGACGTAGTGGAACTGATCGGCCTTGCCCCAGATATCGGTGCCCGGTGCCGGTGATCTTGTACTGCCGGTGGCGGCGTCGAACTCCGCCGATCCCTTGAGCGGGGGAGCGCCGACGTCGTCGGAATTGGTGAAGACGCCGAACTTTCCGGTCTGAGCGATGGCCGACGCGGCCAACAGGCAAAGCAGCAGCAGTTCGCGCATGGCTGGATTGTAGACCAACCCTTTCACCACTGGGCTCGTCAAAGCCAGCGTATGAGCTCGGTCCTCGCCGATCTTCGCTATGCGGCTCGGGAACTGCGCCGCCGTCCGGGGTTCGCCCTCACGGCGGTCGTCTCGCTGGCGTTGGGGATTGGCGCCACGAGCGCCGTGTTCAGCGTCGTCTACGGCGTCCTGATCAATCCCTTCCCCTACGTGGGCGCCGATCGCATGATGCAGATCTCTCTTGTCGATGCTGCCGGCCGCTTCAGGGGCATCGGCATGAGCGGCGCTCAGGTCGAGCTGCTTCGACAGGTCCGGGCGGTCGAGAGCGTCGTGGCGGAGGATGGATGGAACCTTACGACGACCGACGGCGATATCCCCGAAGATGTCGTCGCGTCCTACATCGCTCCGAATGCGCCGAACCATTGGGGCAATCCAGCCTTCATGGGACGATGGCTCATTCCGGCGGACGCCCTCCCTGGTCAGGACCCGGCGCGCGTCGTCGTGCTTGGCTATCAGTTCTGGCAACGATATTACTCGGGCGATCCGGCCGTCGTCGGCCGCACGCTTCAACTCGTTCGCAAGGACTATCAAATCGTCGGCGTGATGCCGCCGCGCTTTCGCTGGCGCGAAGCCGACATCTATCTGCCGCTCAAGGTGAGGATCGAACCCAACATCTACTACGGTGTCACCCTCAAGATCCGACCGGGCGTTTCGACTGCGGACGCCAATGCCGAGGTGCAACCCATCCTGCAGGAGTTCGCGAAGCAGTCACCGGGGCGCTACCCGGACGCGTTCCGGGTGCAGTTGCGCAGCATCGTCGAATTGTTTGCGCGGCCGATGGGCCCGCGGCTCTTCCTGCTGCTCGGCGCCGTGACGTCGCTGCTGCTCGTGGGGTGCGCCAACGTCTCGATTCTGCTGCTCGTCCGGGGAGCGCACCGCCAGCAGGAGCTCGCCGTGCGCGCGGCGCTGGGAGCGGGACGCGTCCGCATCGTGCGGCAACTGCTGACAGAGGCGGGAGTAATCGCGGCAATCGGCGCGGCGCTGGGTCTGCTGATCGCGTGGAGAGGGCTGGCGCTGATCGTTGCCTGGGTGCCCACGAACTCTTTCGCCGCAGAATCGGTCATCGAGATGAACCTGCCGGTGCTCCTGGTCAGCACGGGTCTGGCGGTCGTGACCGCGATCGTGTTCGGCGTCTGGCCCGCGCTCCAGCTCTCGCGTCCCGATCTCGGCCGCGTGGCGCAGGCCGGCGCTCGACGCGTGATCGGCAGTGCGCAGGGTCGTCGAGTCCATCGCGTGATGGTCGCGGTCCAGGTCGCGTTGACGCTGCTGATGCTGACCGCGGCGGGAGCGGCCGGCAGGGGTTTCCTGAGATTGGCGAACGCGGAACTCGGGTACGACCCGCAGAACACCATGTCCCTGCCGATTCCCGTTCACGACGGGACGTACCAGACATGGAGGGAACGTTCGGAGTATTTCGAGCGGCTTCGGGCAACAGTCGCCGCCATGCCGCAGGTCGTGGCGGCCGGGATCTCGACCAACGCCACGCCGCCGTCGAATGGAGGCGACAGCGCGCTCGAGATTCACGGCAGCTCGCTCGAGAAGCCTGTCGCCCGGTCCAATTTCGTCAGCCCCGAGTACTTCCCGCTCCTTCACATTCCCGTGATGCACGGACGCGTCTGGAGCCGTGACGAAACGATGCGAGGAGCGGCCCTTGCCGTGATCAACCAGGCGATGGCAAGGCAATACTGGCCGAACGGCAACGCCGTCGGCCGTCAGTTCCGGTTTGCGAACATGAAAGACGAGGCGCCGTACTCGCCCGCCTCCGCGGGCGCCGACGGATGGCTCGAGATCATCGGCGTCGTCGCCGACGCGCGAAACGATGGTCTGCGCAACCCGATCAAGCCGGCCTTTTACGTGCCGTACGCGCTCAAGATGCGGATGTTCACCCAGATTCTGGTGCGCACGCGCGTGCCCCCGCTCTCCATCCTGCGCGATGTGCGCGCGGAGCTCGTTCGCGTCGACCGCGAGCAGCAGGTCATGCGCGTGCGCGATCTCCAGGGCTGGATCACGAATCTTCCCGAGTACGCGCAGCAGCGCCTGGTGGCGAGGTTGTTCGGCATCTTCTCGATGCTGGCGCTGGCGCTGTCGGCGGTGGGCCTCTACAGCGTCGTCTCCTACGGCGTCGCTACCAGGACCAACGAATTCGGCATCCGCATGGCGCTCGGGGCGAGAGCGCGCGATATCGTGCACATCGTGCTCTCGGGGATGTTCTGGAACGTTGGTGTGGGGCTGCTGGCGGGCGTGCTCTTGTGTCTGGCCTTCGACAGCGTCGCCTCGCGGTGGGTGACCGAGACTTCGCGCGACCCGCTGATCCTCGGCGGCGTCACCGTCCTGCTGCTGGTTGTCGCCGTCCTCGCGTGTCTTGCTCCGGCCAGGCGCGCGGCGTCGATCGATCCGATGGCCGCCGTGCGACTCGAGTAGTTCCGGGAACGCGACGCGTGGAATCGCTCCCGCCGCGTTCCCTCTACCCAGCGCGTCGGCTCGCTCCAGCCGAAGACGAGGGCCCTGGCCAGTCAGCCTCCTTGCGACCTCGGAGTTCAGATTGGCGTCTGGCACTCCCAGACACCCGCCTGCGTCACTCCGGCGCGCAGTCAGGTGCCGCTGTGATCGGCAAGCATGACGGCAGGCATCGGCGGTTCAGGTCACGCGTCTGGGCACCTCCAGACACCCGCCTGCGTCACTCCGGCGCGCACAGTCAGGTGCCGCGCAGTGATCGCCGAACGTCGTCCAGGCGATGAGGCTCGCCCCCGGCTCATCAGCTACTTGCGTTGCGCGCTCGGGTCGCCGGTCGGCGGAGGCGCGTGGTCGTTCGAAGCTGGCGGTCCGAGCAGCTCCGTCAGGATCGGTTTGAGACCGTCCGCCCACACCTGATAGCCCTGGAGTGTCGGGTGCAGCTTGTCGCGGTCGTGCATCATGCCCGCGAACAGCCGCCCGTCCTTGTCGGCAAGCCTGTCGTTGACGTTGAGGTAGCGGACGCTGCGCGCGTCGGCCAGGCGCGCGAGGTTCGCATTGATCTGATCGATTTCCGGCATCACCGCCATGTTGTCGTTGCGGGGAAAGATGCCCGTCAGGATGATGGTTGCGTTCGGCGCCTTCTGTCGGCAGACGTTGAGAATCGCCGCCAGCCCGCGCGTGATGCCTGCCACCTTCGTCGCGTCGCCAGGTTGCGCTCCGACATTGTTGGTGCCGGCCAGGATCACGACAACCTTCGGGTTGACGCCGTCGAGCTCGCCGTTCTCGAGCCGCCAGAGGATGTGCTCGGTCCGGTCGGCGCCCCACCCGAAGTTGCCGGCATTCCAGCCGAAGAAGTTCTGGCGCCAGTTGGCCAGGAGATCAGGATAGTCGGTCGCGCCCCAGCGGCGCGTGATGGAATCGCCGACGAAGTAGACATCGATGCCGCCCGTCCGCGCTTTCTCGAGCAACTGCGCGTGCGCGGTCATCGAGTTCTGATCGGTGCGCGGCGCGGCTCGGTCCGCAGGCCCGGCGGGCGATGCGGGGGGAACGCCTTGCGCCGGCGTTTGTGCGTACGGTCGCGACGGCGACACGATGAGCACGCAGAAGGCGAGCACGACGATCGCCAGCTGCAGGCCGATCCGGGACCGTGTTCGCTGCACTATTGCGCGCTGCTCCCGCTCGCTGCCGGCGGATGCTCGAGGAACTTGTCCGCCCACGGAATGAAGTACTTCCAGTTCGGCCCGTCGGTGTGCCCGCCGTCGTGCTGGCGCCAGGCCAGCTGACCGTCGAGCATGCTGACATTGACCGCTGGCATCTTCTCCTTCGCGTAGTCGTCCGAGACGCCAAGATCCTTCGCCCCGAGGAGACGAAACACGGGCTGCGCCGCCACTGTCGCCATGTAGCTGCCTTGCTGGTCGAGCCACTTCGCGTCGCCGCGTTCGGGCACGCCGTAGCTGATGAAGGTCAGGCGCGGAGCGCAGAGCGCGATCAACTGGTGCGCGTCGACGGGGATGTCCCCGGCGTTCTTGCTGCCGAACGTGGACTCGGCCGTGCCGTACTTGAGGAAGTTGCCCGCCATCCAATGGTACTCACCCGAGCCGGTGAGATTCTCGACGGCCTCGCCGAAGTTCCGACGGTGCAGCTTGGCGCCGCCTTCGCCAGACGAGCCGACGAGCACCACGGCGAACCGCTGATCGTAGGCCATCGTCACGAGCGCCGCCTTGCCATATCGCGAGACGCCTTCGATGCCCACCTTCTTTGCGTCAACGGCCTTGTCGGTCTCGAGATAATCCAGCCCGCGAGCGGCGCCCCACGCCCAGGCGCGCAGCGAGCCCCAGTCGTCTGGCTTCCGGCGCTGGCCCTTGTTGACCAGGCCGATGATCCCCGCGGTCAACCCGGCGCCGTTGTCCGCCTGGATGCTGCCGGGGCTGATCGTCGCGTAGCCCCAGCCGTCGGCGATGAGTTGCTCGGTCGCCGGAGGGTCGGCAGGCGTTGCTGGATTTGGCGGCGCGCCGCGGCCAGGGCCGAACCCGCGAGCGGCCGGTGGGGGAGTGCCAGGCGCTGGCGGCATCCCGGATCGCCCGCCGAACATCATCATCACGGGCACCGGCTTCGTGGCAGTGGCTGGCGTGACGACGGTCATCTGGATGTCGACGGTGATGTCCGGATGGGAGGAGTTGTCGACCTTGCCGATGAGCTCCTTGCCCACGACCTGCCGTCCGCCGACGGTGAAGTTCTCGGTGCGGTTGACGACCCAGGTGACTTTCGGCACGTTCGCCGGCACGCGTCCGAGGACTTCGCGATCGAACTCCTCGACAATCTCGGGCCGCCGCTGCTTCCACCATGCGCCGGCGCTTGTGACCTTCTTGCCATTCTTGAGCGTCAGGACTTCCGGAAGGTTCGGGTACGGATTGGCCAGCGCCTCATCGTAGTTGGCGTGGTTCGGTGCCGATTCGTTGCCGCTCGGCCCCGGGCGCAGCGCTTTGATCCCGAGCTGCTCCATCATGTCCCGGTGATCCGCGGCTGTGGCTGCGGCGTTTGGGTTCGGCGGCGCGCCGCCGGACTGGGGCGGCGCCTGTGCCGCACCGGTCGCGGGAGGAGGAGTGGCCACAGGAGGAGTGGCTGCCGATTGTTGCGCCGTCACCGCGGGCGCAGGCACCATCAACGCGGCGCACGTTGCGACAGCACAACCAACCTTGAGCAACCAGACATGTCTCGGAGCCTTCATGAGCCACCTTTTCAAGAGCAGAATTCTCTTGCAAACGTTTGGCGACAGCTACAAAATCCGACGCCACTGATATAGATTGCAACGCGGCAGCCTTATCTTATGATGATTCCACGTTGGATTCAGCGAGCCCAACACGCAGCCAGACAGGCGTCGGATGCCGGACTCGGCGCAGCGGCACGCTCGATTTCAGGGACGTATCGGGAAGAATCTGGAGGAATTGCATGCCGAAACTGCACATCAGCCAGGATGACACCGGTTACTGGCAGCTGAGTCTCGAGGATGACGAGGGCAAGCTATCGCTCCTGTCGTCTCAGTTTCCTTCCCCCGACCATCTGATCGAGGACGCGCGCGAGCTCGTCGCAGAGGGCAAAGTCCCCGGAGGAGTGATTGTCGTTGGTCCACCGGCACCGGCAGGCGCTCGAGCACGCGCCGTCGGAAAGCCATACGCGAAGCCGGCGCCGCAAAGGGCGGTGAAGTAATGGCTGGCATCTATTGGTTTGCCGACGGCGTGGGGAAAGTCGAGGCGACATCCACCGCCTTGATCCGTTGGATCCGTTCGCAGACGCCTGATCTGGTTGTCTACGGCGGCGACGTCTACAACAACGGTACGGCCGGTGAGTTCGAAGATTTTTTCAATCAGATGGACCGGAACGTCTCGGATCTCTGCGAAGTCGCCGGCAACCACGATTGGAATACTCACTCCGGCGCCGACTTGCCCGACAGCGTGCCGACCGAATACGAGTCGTTCTGGGGCCGCTTCGCTCCGCCCAAGTCGCAGCAGCCCATCAACGCTGCCGCGCGAGGCGGCGCCCGATATGACCACGTCAGAGACATCGGCGGATGGCGCCTGATCTTCGTCGACACCGGGCCTTGCAAGAAGAAGGAATGGCCGATGGCAGACGAAACGAGGCGTACGTGGCTGCGGCGGGTGCTCACTGAGACGCCCGGTCGCGCGAAAATCGTGTTCGCGCACCACAGCCGGTTGAGCAAGGGCAAGCATGGCGACGTCGACAAAGTGGATCCGCTGTGGCGGGATCTCTTCGACCCGGTGACGTCGGCGCCGCTCGTTGCGCTCACGGTGGCCGGTCACGATCACAACGTGAGCTGGTACCAACCACGGCCCAGGAACAATCCAGGTCAGGCCGCCGTGCCGGTCGCGAAAGGCATCTTCGTGCACGTCAACGGCGCTGGCGGCGCGGGCCACGATGAGCCGTTCTTCGGCTCCTCACCTGACTGGAAGGACGCGGACCAGTACTGCGTCACCAGGATTACCCTCATCAGTCCAACCGCGGCTGACGTGTCCGTGCTCGGCTTCGGCGAGGAGGTTCCAGCACCGGGCGTGACGCCCGCGCTGCTCAACAAGTTCGAGCTGCGGCTGTGAGGCCATTTCCGACGCCACTCCCGGCGTAGCGCTATCAGCGGCGCCTTCCCCGCGCGCCCTTCGGCGTTGACCCGCTCTTGCGGGTCGACTTGGGAACCTTCGCGATCCACACGGTCGCGCGCGTCACGTCTTCCCCGCGGCAGCCCGTGCTCGGGCAGACCAGCGACACGTCGCATTGGCCGTTGCTGACGAAGTCGGTCTCGCCACGGACCAGGATGCCTTCGACCTTGTTGTTCTGCGCGTTGAACACCGGGGATCCGGAGTTGCCTCCATACGTGTCGAGGTTGGCCACGAAGAAGGGAGCGGAATTGTTGTCGCGGACCTGTGCATCGGGCGCGTACTTTTGCGGCAATCCGCACGGGTGGCCGATCACGTAGAGCCCCTGGTTGTTCTTGATCTTTCCAGTCGTGCGAACCGATACGGCTTTGCGCCCGACCACGGCGCGATCCAGACGCACCAGTGCCCAGTCCGTCCCGTCGTTCGCCAGCTGCCGTCCGAGCAGCTGTTTTCCCTTGTAGACGTCGGCGGCGGCGAACGTCGTCTGCGGCGTGGTGGCGTTCCTCATGCGGAAGCCGAACACGAAGCGCATCGTCGCGAGATCTGCTGTGCTTTTCACGCAGTGCCCCGCGGTGGCGACGACATCGGGGCCGACGAGGAAGCCGGTGCAGAAGCAACCGGTGGGCTGGGAGACGAAGGGCTCGCTGCTGCACAGATCGTAGGCGTCCTTGAACGACTCGGTCGCCAAGTCGAACGTGCCGTCGGCCTTTTCGCTGAGGTCGGACGCTTTGACGAGCGCCACAACCGCTTCCGCGGAGCGGCGCACCGCCGCCTTGGTGACCTGGTACAGATCCTGACGGTTGTCCGTGCCGTATATGACACGCTGGCGGCCCTTGGCGGCCTGAACCAGCTCACCCGTCGGCACGCCGGCGAGATCGCGAGCGCGCCCGGCGCTCGGAGCAGCCGCAACCGCGCGCTGTCCCGACCTCGCCTGCCGCTCGCGCCGCCGGATCTCACGCAGCAACTCGTCGTCGGTCCAATCCTTGTTCAGTCGTTCCATGACCTGCTCCTTTCATGTTTCGATAAGAGAAGACCCCGATGTCTCCACGGCCAGACGTCGAGTCCTGGCGTCTACTCGTCCGAGTCGCCGCTGCCGTCAGTGGAGACATTAGCCGATTTCCGCCCTGCGGGATCCCTTGCTGGCGGAACCGCGGCTCCGGTACGGTTTGCATCTGTCCGGCGTTATAGTACGCGGGCTCGCGTACGATCAGCCCGGTCCGTCTGCCGGGCGAATGTAAGGGCCGAAGAGAAGAGAAGAAGGAAAGAGGAGAGCATCATGGCGCTATCTCGGGCGACGGCTGTCCCAGTCGACGCCGACCAGCAGCAGATTCTCGATTGCATCGCCCGCGCCGAGAAGAACGCCGCTGACGATGCGGAGTTCGTCCGATTGCTCAACGAGTGCTATGCGGCCAAGAACCGGAGTGGGCTGCGCTTGCGCGGCGGCGTGCCGCTTCGCGCCGTGGCGGTGCCGCGCGACCGGAGCCCCCGGGCGCAGCAGTTGATGCAAGATGCGCGGTATCTCCGGAATGCGCGCGAGCTCGCGCGGCGGACGCAGGGCGGTACGCGTGTCATAGGCGGCGTGCGCGTGCCAAAAAACGGCTTCCTGGACTGCGTAGCCGTTGGAAACGATGTCGACTGGGGATGTACGGGCACGCTCATCGCCCCGGACGTGGTCGTCACGGCCGGGCACTGCGCGTCTTTTGCCACGCGCGTCTATTTCGGCCCTGACGTTTCGAAGCCGGGAAAAGTCGTGAAGGTCCGGCAGCGCGTCCGCCATCCGCAATACCGCCAGGGGGGAAAACAGAACGACCTCATGGTGCTGCTGCTGGCCACGCGCGTGGAGAACATCCCTCCGCGCGCCCTGGCGACCAAATCGCTGATTGACAAGGCTACCGACGGGCGCGTGGTGGGCTTCGGGAATACCGACCCACTGGGGTCGGCAGGCTACGGCGTAAAGCGCCAGGTGGACGTTCCGGTCGCCTCGCCGGCCTGCCGGGGGACGGTGGACGGGGAATCCGATCGAACCGCGTACGGCTGCGACGTCGGGCTCGAGTTCGTCGCTGGGAAGCCTCTGCTCGGGAAGGACAGCTGCACCGGCGACAGCGGCGGACCGTTTTACCTCGAGGACGACAACGGGGCGTGGGTCATCGCGGGTGCGACGTCGCGCGCCACCAACAGCGCTCCCAACGACTGCGGCGATGGCGGCATCTACGTGCGCCTCGACCGCTATCGCGCGTGGATCGACAGCCTCCCTGGTGTCACTCTGCCCTGAGTCAACCATGAGCCCCGACATTGCGAACCGTCGTCGACAACCCGTCGGGGCGCCGGACGCGGCAGCGGCGCGCCCCGGGCGTAAACAGCCGCAGCGGCGGGGACGCAAAAAGCCATCGAGCCCACCCGGCGCAGTCCCGCTCGTAGTCGACGTCGAGTGGGCCGATATCGTCAGGGCGGACGGAGATGTCTTCGTCGTCGGCCATTATGTCGGCGTCTTGCCGCAGAACGCCGAGCTCGCGCTCGACCGTGCGCTGTCGGGCACGGAGGAACCGTCCCGGTTGGTGCTGACGGACTTGACGCGTCGCGGCGTCATCCGCGGGGCACTGGGCGATGTCATTTTCTTCCCGCGCGCGGATGGCAGGCAAATCGTGCTCGCGGGTATGGGGCGGCCGGGAACGTTCGGTGAGGCTCAGTTCAGAAAAGCTCGCGCGAAGCCTCGCGGAAACGGTGGGCCGCGTGATGAAGCGTCCGACGATCTGCGCAGTGCTCATCGGGTCGGGCTACGGTAACCTCCAGGTGCACGAGTCGGTGAGTGGCCTCCTGGAGGGGATCGCCGAGGCGCTGTCGGCCGATCCTACGCTGGAGGTCGGTCGGTTGCGTATCGTCGAACGGAACCTCGACAAGGCGTACGAGATTCTCGGCACGGTCATCGACAACGCCGATCGCCTCACCAAAGAGCGCGGGCTGAAGATCGAGGTCGTGCCCGACGTGCTCGAGCGCGACACGGCCGGCGGCGTCATTCCGATCCCATTTGGGTTCTCGCTGATGCTGGCCTCACTCGCGCAGGCGTGCTTCGAGGGTAAGGGCAGCCGTCTGCACAAGACGGCCGAAGCGCTGGTCGCCGAGCTACCCGACCACCTGCGCGACAAGGTCCGTAAGGACCTGCAGACACGCGGGAGCGAGCGGAACCTCCGGCGTCTCGGGTTGAAGTTCAAGCTCGGTCAGGAAGATCCGCCGCGGGCTGGCGAGATCCCGGACCGTGTCAGTTTCTCGCAGGACGGGACCACCATTCGGACGGCGGCCATCACGAACATGTCGACGGTCACTGAGCGCGCGCTGGCCATCCAGTTCGCGTGGATCGATCGGATCGTCGACGACCTCTACGCCGCGCTGCCTGAGGGAGCCGAGGAACGGTCGGTGCAGGCGTACAGCCACCTGATTCATCCGGATCTCAGGGACAAGCTGCTGTCGGAAGGACCGCTGGTCATCGAAGTCGATCGCACGCTGGCCCGCGTGCCGTGGGAGATGATCCACGACAGCAGCCCCGGCCGCCTTCCTCTCGCGGTGTACCGCCCGGTCGCGCGGCAGCTTCGGACGACATACAGCCCGCGCACGGCCGACCCGGCTTCCCCGGGCCGGCTCAAGGCGCTCGTGATCGGCGACCCAGACGATTCGCTGGAGTATGCGCGCGCCGAGGCGAAGGCCGTCGCGGAAATTCTCGGCCGGCGCGGGATCGAGGTCGTTCTCCGCCTTGGCCCGCCTGACGAGCTGCGTCTCGGCAAGTACGGTGCCGATCCGGCCGATCTCTTCGACGTCATCACGCTGCTCCAGAGCGGCGAGTTCGATCTGGTGCACTACTCTGGGCACGCGGTGTTCCATGCCGAGTATCCGGACCGGAGTGGCTGGGTGTTCGCCAACAACGAGTTGTTCACCGCGTCAAAACTGGAGAACGTCGACCGACCGCCGCGCCTCATCGTCGCCAACGCGTGCATATCCGCAGGGCTGTCTCCTGATCCCGCCGCCGCTCCCGCGGAGGCCAACGCGCCGGGGGCGCAGCCCCGGGCACGCCGTCCGGGGGATGCGCGAATCGTTGCGAGCCTGGCGGACGAGTTCTTCAGACGCGGCGTTGCCGATTACATCGGCACCGCATGGGAGGTTCCGGAACTGCCGGCCAAGATGTTTGCCGAGAAGTTCTACAAGGCGCTCCTCGGTGACAGGCCGGCCGGACGTCCGGCCAATGGCGCCACGCTGGGCATCGCGGTTCAAGAGGCGCGCAAAGCCCTGTACGATCAGCGCGGCAATTGGGGCGAAGTCGGAACGGTGTGGGCGGCATATCAGCACTACGGAGATCCCACCCGCACGCTCCGCCAATGACCGTGACGCCCTCGCATGAGCGGTACTGCCACGAGCGAGCCGTGACGTCGATGGGTGACTGACGAGGAGGGCAGCATGACAGACTCCGCAAAATGGGGCACGTTGGCCGAGCGGTTCGCGCCGAAACCCAAGCGCAAGATGCTCGCGCTCGACGGCGGCGGCATCCGCGGCGTGCTGACGCTCTCGTTCCTGAAGAGGATCGAGGACATCGTGGGTCAGCCCTTGCACCAGTACTTCGACTACATCGCCGGTACGAGCACGGGCGCGATCATCGCGGCGGGACTGGCCTCTGGCATGACGGCCGATCAGTTGATCGCGTTTTATCGCGCCTCCGGTCCGGAAATGTTCCAACGGACGCGCTATCTCGCCCGCCTGCGCAGCTTGTATCAGAACGGCGCTCTCGAGCAGCAGCTGAAAACCACGTTCGGCATCGACACCGATCTGCGGCTGGAGGGGGTCGAGCGGCCTGCGGGCGGCGCCGGCAGGCTCAAGACCCTTGTTCTGATCGTGACGAGGAACGTCACGACGGACTCTCCCTGGCCGATCAGCGCCAACCCTGACGCGTGCTACAACGATCCGGCACGCCCGGACAGCAACCTGAACGTGCGTCTCTGGCAGCTCGTCCGCGCGAGCACGGCCGCACCCATCTACTTTCCCCCGGAAGTCATCGAATACGAGCCGGGCAACGCCAAGAAGGCCTTCGTCTTCGTCGACGGCGGCGTGACGCCCTACAACAATCCGGCGTTCCTGCTGTACCGCTTTGCGACCGAGCCTGCGTACAACCTGGAATGGGAGAAGGGCGAGGACAAGCTTCTCCTGATCTCGGTGGGCACTGGTGCGGCGGCAGACCTGGGAGCGACCGCGGACGACGCCGAGAGCAACATGCTCTCGACAGGCGTGGGAATTCCTTCGGCGCTCATGTACGGATCCCTCGTCGATCAGGACATCAACTGCCGCGCGGTCGGTCGGTGTGTGTACGGCGAGCTCATCGATCGCGAGCTGCTCGACATGATTCCGCGGACTGGACCGGCGGCCGGCTCGTTCAACGAGCGCCTGCGGCGCCCGATCACGCCGCTCTCGCAGAGCCAGGGGCGACAGTTCCTGTACGCGCGCTACAACGTGGACCTCAGCGGCGACAATCTGAAGACGCTGGGGTTCGATCGAGTGGACCCGAAATCGGTGCAGAAGATGGACAACGCGACGCCGGAGAACATCGAGACCCTGCTCGCCATCGGCACAGCCTCGGCACGCCAGATCCAGAAGGCTCACTTCGGCTCCTTCGTCTAGCCGGAGCCCAGCCATGCGCGCCTTCATCGTCAGACCGTTCAATCCGCGCGGCGACATCGATTTCAACCTCGTCCAGAAGGTGCTCATCGATCCGGCGCTGTCTGAAGCGAGAATCGCCGGGGACACGACGCAACAGTTCTTCGAAGCCGGAAACATCCGCGTCGACATGTTCGAGCAGCTGCTCCTCGCGGATCTCGTCGTTGCGGACATCTCGGTGCACAACGCCAACGTGTTCTACGAGCTCGGCATCCGTCATGCGCTGCGGGCGCGCCAGACGATCCTGATCCGCGCAAAGGTGACCAAGCCGCGCCCGGAGCGTACCGGCGAGGACGAAGTGCCATTCGATCTGCGGACCGATCGCTACCTCGAGTACGACCATACCGATCCCGCGGCGTCACTGTCCGAGCTGATCCGTGCGCTGACCGAGACGAGGCAGGGCCAGCGCGCGGACAGCCCGGTCTTCCTGTCGCTGCCCTCTCTCCTGGAGCAGGATCGGTCGCGCTTTTCGCCGGTCCCGCGAGAGTTCGCTGAAGAGGCCGAAAAGGCATCGACCAGCAGGGATGTCGCCTGTCTCGGGCTTCTGGCCGCGGAGGCAGCGGGCTTCACCTGGGAGGTCGAAGGCTGGCGCACCGTCGGGAAAATGTTGTTCGACATCAGCGCGTGGCCGACCGCTCGACGCACGCTCGAGCGGATTCGGGACGTCGATGGGAACGACCTGGAGGCCAACCTCTGGCTGGGAACGGTGTATCAACGGTTGGGAAATCTCACGGCCTCCGATCAGGCCCTTGACCGTGTGCTCGCGCATCCGTCGGCCACCCGACGGCACAAGTCAGAGGCGTTCGCTCTCAAGGGCAGCAACGAAAAAGTGCAATGGGTCGACGCGTGGGCCGGTGTGGACCCGGCGACACGTGGCGAGGTGGCGCTCGCTTCGCCGTTCCTTCTGGCCGCTTTCGAGAGCTACGAGAAGGCCTTCGGCCAGGACTTGAACTCGTTCTACCCGGGGCTCGTCGCGCTCTCGCTGCTGACGATCAGGAAGGAACTGATCGACAGGCACCCCGCCCTGTGGAGCCAGGAGTTCGCCACCGAGGCAGAGGAAACAGTCGCCCGCGCGGCGCTCGAACGAGACCTTGCCGCGCTTGCGGGCGCCGTCCGCCTGGCACTCCAGGCAGACCAGACGAGCGAGTGGTACGCGGTGAGCTGGGCGGACTACCAGTTTCTCGTCGCCGAGAAACCCGGAATGGCCATTGCCGCGTACCGCATGGCCCTGAAGGGACAGAAGCAGTTTCATTCGGCGTCCGCCAGGCGGCAGCTGCAGATCTTTGCGGACCTGCAGCTGAAGCGCGACCGCATCGCCGATAGCCTGGCGATGTTTGCAGAGGCTGGGCCGCCGTCAACGCCGCTCCCGCATGCGGTCGTCTTCACGGGCCACATGATCGACAAGGAGGGGCGAACGCCACCACGATTCCCGGAATCGTGCGCAGGAGCCGCGCGAGACGAGATTCGCCGGCGTCTGTCCGAGCTCGAGCCGACTGTCGGGATCGCAGCCGCCGCGAGTGGAGGCGACATCCTGTTCCACGAGACCTGCGCGGACCTAGGGATCCCGACAGACCTCCGCCTCGCGATGCCGCCGCAGCTGTTCGTCAACGAGTCGGTCGCCGATGCCGGGCCGCAGTGGGTCAAACGCTTCTGGACGCTGGTCGAACGAAAGCGAGGGGAGAACCGATTCGCGCCGCTCGGAGACGCAAACGATTTGCCTGGATGGCTGCAACGCAAGCCAGGCTACTCGATCTGGAACCGCGCGAACCTCTGGATGCTGGAGTACGCGCTGAGCAAGGCACCGGCGCGGCTGACCGTGATGGCCCTGTGGGACGGGAAGGCAGGCGACGGGCCTGGCGGCACCGCCGATCTTCTCGTGCGCGCGAAGGAGCTCGGCGCCACGCCGTCGGTCATCAAGACCGATGCGATCTGTCCGCCGGCCTGAGAGCGAACGTGCTAAATTCGGCGTGTCCATGGCCTACGTCCCAGGCTACGAGCACGACCTCTTCATCAGCTACGCGCACGGGGACGATCGCGACTGGATCAACCGCCTGCTCGATCGCCTCGAGCCCGCGCTCAAGCAGCGGCTCGGCATCAAGCCGAGCATCTGGATCGACGAGGACAAGCTGCGCCAGTCGCGGGATTTCTCCAAGGAGATTCCCGACAGCGTGAAGAGCTCGGCGGTGTTTCTCCTGCTGCCGTCGCCGACCTACATCCGATCCCGGTACTGCGTCGAACAGGAGTGCACCGTCTTCGAGGCCACGATCGCCGGCCGCAGGGCTCGGTTCGGCGCGGCCTTCGCCAACGACCTGTTCGCGCTGCGCTGTCCGATTCTTCCCATCGAGAAGAACGAGCACTGGTCGCTCTTCCCCGGCCTCACCGACATTGCCTTCTGCGACGAATTCGAGACGTTTCCCACTACGAGTCGCCGAGTTCGAGGCGAGTGTTCCGCCGACTCGTAGGCGAGCTCGTTGGCTTGTTGAAGCGCATGCGGAACCAGAGCACGGCCGTGTTCCTGTACCCGCCCAACCCCGGCCCCGAGCTGCTGGGTGCCCACACGCCCTCGCCGCCGAGCTCTCTGCGCACAGCTACCGGATCCTGCCCGATCGCACGGTGAACCTTCCCGATCAACTTGCGCGAGGCGTCTCTGTCCGTGTTCCTGCTCGGCGCCGAGTATGACGATCGTGCTCGGGAGCTCGCCGACCTTGTCGACGGTCCGCAAAGAGATGCCGTGGGTGGTCTGGTGCTCGCCGGCCGCGGAGCAGACGCGCCTCGGCCGATCAGAGTGGCTTCTGCGCGTATCTCGAGCAGCTCGACTCTGCCAGCAAGACCTACCTCAATAGCGGAATCCTGCCGGCGAAGCTGAAAGAGGAAGTCCTCTGGCTGCTGAGGCCCGATCCGCGCGCGCTGCCCGAAACCTCGGGCAAGCCGCGCGTGTATCTCGTCTACAACGCGCGCGACCGCATCGAGCGCGCGAATGCCGGCCTGATCAGCTTTCACTTCCGCAAAGACGTGCACTTCGAACATCCAGACGATCCGGCCCAGCACACGCTGCGGCTCTCGCGTTCCGACGGTGTCCTGCTCGTGTGGGGAAGCGCGGACGAGGACTGGTGCTCGCGCGAATTCATGGAGATGGTGCAGACGTCGCGGCGGCACGGGGCGCGGGGCCTGTGCCTGTTCGACCCGGTCGACAGCAAGGCCGCCGCGGTCGAGCAGATTCGCAAGGAATTCGGCGATCTGTACATCGGCGAGGAATTCGGCCGGTTCGATCCAGCCCGGTTGGCGACGTTCTTCACGCCGCTGCTGCGACGCTCGGGAGGAGCAGCGCCGTGAGCTTCGCTTCCGTCGTCGAGCGCCTGCGGACGCTCGAGAACCCGTATCCGGGACTGCGTCCGTTCGAAACCGACGAATCACATCTGTTCTTCGGGCGCGACCAGCAGGTGGCGGAGCTCGTCGGCCGCCTCGAGCGCAACCGGCTCGTCGCCGTTGTGGGTGTCTCGGGCAGCGGCAAGTCCTCGCTCGTGCGGGCCGGTCTGATTCCGGCGCTCGAGCGCGTCCATGTGTCGGACGCCGGACGCCGCTGGCGCATGGTCGTCACCCGTCCGGCCGGCGCGCCGTTCGAGTGCCTGGCCGCGGATCTCGGACGCGCCGGCCTCGATGCGTCCGGCCTCGCCGACAGCAGCCATGGGCTGATTGAAACGGCGCGGCAACTGCCGGCAGACGAGAGCCTGCTGGTGGTGGTCGATCAGTTCGAGGAGCTGTTTCGCTACAAGGAGGCCGTGCTGAGGAGCGACGACGCCCGGCGGAGGCACGATGCGTCCGCCGCAGAGGCGGCGGAGTTCGTGCAGCTGCTGCTGGCGGCCAGCCGCTACCAGCCTCCCGTCTACGTCGTGCTCACCATGCGTTCGGACTACCTGGGAGACTGCGCCGAGTTTCGCGATCTTCCAGAAGCGCTGAACGATTGCCAGTACCTGATTCCGCGCATGACCCGGGAGCAGCGCAAGGAGGCCATCGAAGGGCCGCTGGGGCGCGTCGAGATCGCGCCGATCCTGGTGCAGCGCCTGCTCAACGACGCGGGCGACGAGCCGGACCAGCTGCCGGTCCTCCAGCACGCCCTCATGCGGACGTGGAACCACTGGCACCGACCGACCCGGATCAGACAGCGCCGCATCGAGCTGCAGGACTACGAGGCCATCGGCGGGCTCGAGGACGCCCTCAACCAGCACGCCGACGAGCTGCTCGCGGGTGTGCCGACCGACATCACGGCAGCCATCTTCAAGCGTCTGACGGCGAAGGGACGTGGCAGCCGCGAGCGCCGCAATCCGGCACGGCTCGCCGAGCTCTGGGGCGTGTGCGGCGCGGAGACTCCCGAGCGGCAGGCCCAGGTCACCTCCGTCGTCGACCACTTTCGGCGCGGCGAAGCGACCTTCCTGGTCCCGCGCGACGGAGCGATCGGCGCGGACACCTACATCGACATCACCCACGAGAGCCTCATCCGGCAGTGGAAGAGGCTGCGCGACGACTGGTTGCCCGACGAGCAGAAGTCCGCGAAGACGTTTCTCGACTTGACCGAGCGTGCCCGGAACTTCAATGCGAAGGGGGGAGAATTGCTGATCGGCCTCGACCTCGCCGACGCCGTCGAGTGGGACCGCACGCGGAACCCGACCGACAGCCTGGGCGGCTCACTACGCATCGGAAGAGGAGCTTGGAAAGGTTCTGGCATTCATCCGCGCAAGCGACGGAGCAGACGCGCGCGCGTGAAGTTCGACAGCGGTGGGAACGGCGTCGCCTGAGGATTGCCGTAACCGTCGCGGCGCTCGCCATCGTCGGGGGATTGGGCAGCTACGGGTACGATCAGTACACAACCCAGGTCAACGAAGTACGTGAGGCTCGAGACGCCTCCCGCCGGTCCCTCATTGCATCCATGCCGTTGGTCCGGGATCCCTACCTGCGCGCGCTCTTGCTCGCCGAGCTCGGCGAGGCGGCGCGCCCGGAGCATCTGGCCATCTACCAGGAAGCTGCCGCGGCTGCCATTCCTTTTGCGGCGCTGCAATACCCCGACAACGAACCAGTCGTCGGTGCCGGGTTCCTCCGTAACGGGAAGGCGGCGGTTGCGTTGGCGGATGGGACGCTCTGGTCGTGGCGCAGCGACGGCCATGGAGACCGGGAGAAGACCGAGATCGTCGAGCTCGACAATCGAGCTCACCCTTCGCTGACTGCCACCGCTTTCAGCCCTGACGGACAGTGGGTCGCCGCCGGCCTCGCCAGCGGCGCGGTGTGGGTCGGCCGAAGCGACCGTTCGCCCGGTTCGAATCCCGTAGCCGCCACGGACGCGACGCGCACGGCGGACGGTGTGACCGTGTCGGCACTGGCATTCAGCAGAGACGGGCGGCAGCTGGCGGCCGCCAGCAGCGATTTTCGCGTTCGTATCTGGCGGCTCGATGGCACGAGCGAGGGCCTCTTGAAGGACGCGTTCTTCGAGATTGCTCGAGCGCACGCCGCTCCGATCTTGAGCATCGACTTCGATGAGGCCGGCCAGCGTGTCGTCACGGGCTCCTGGGACTGGGACACGCGAATCTGGAGTCTCCACGATCGCGCGAAACGCAGCGTGAGGTTCACAGGCGACGCCCCGGTCACACGAGTCGCGTTCAGCCCGGACGGAGCCTGGGTGCTGAGCGGTTACGAGAGTGGTGAGATCAGGGTCCTGAGGAGCACTCAGAGGGGCGTCGGGGAGCCGCTCGTGCTGCCGCACACGACACGGGTGACCTTCGCGGCTTTCAGCCCGGACGGGTTGAAGGTGATCGCGGCATACGACGACCGCACCGCGCAGGTCTGGATGATTCACCCTCGTGCAGGGAGCGCGGAGCCGATGTCACTCAGAGTTGTCGGCTCCCCGACGGTCTTGACACACGACGCCACGGTCGCGGCTGCGGCCGTGAGCCCAGACGGCACGAGAATCGTCACGGCTTCCGCAGATGCCACAGCCAGGCTTTGGTGGACCGACCAGAGGGAGCCGAGGATTCTTGGCTTCCACGATGGCCGGGTCGAGAGCGTCGCCTTCAGCTCCGACGCGAAGTACGTTGTGAGCGCGTCCGACGACCGCACCGCGCAAATCTGGAGTCTCGACGGCGCGTCGAGACCTGAGCGGCTGGTGGGTCACAATCACTGGGTCCGAAGCGCCGCTTTCAGTCCCGCGGACGAGAGGAAACTGGTCACCGCGTCCGAGGACGGCACGTTGCGGCTCTGGGATCTGGCAGTTCCTGGAGCGAGCAGAGTCTCGCAAGAGGGCGAGAGTGTCTTCACGGCCGCGTTCGATCGCGCTGGCGAACGCGTGGTCACGGCGGTCAGAGACAACACGGCCCGTGTGTGGAAGCGCAGCTCGCTCGTTCGCGGCGATCGTCCCCTTGAAACGTCAGGGCAATCCGAGGTCGTGGAGCTTCGCCATGCCGACTGGGTGCTCGGCGCCGCGTTCAGCAGCGATGGCTCCAAGATCGTCACCGCCTCGAGGGACGGAACCGTGAGGATTTGGGCCCCGGACCGCAGCTCGGACGACCCAGTGAAATTGTTCGTTCATCCGCAGGGAACCACCGTGTTCAGCGCAGCCTTCAGCCCGGACGGGACACAGATCGTCACCGCTTCAGCCGACGGCGTTGCCCGCATCTTGCGGTGGGAGAGTTCGGACGAACCGATGGAGTTGCGTCACGCCCAGGAAGTCAACAAAGCCGTCTTCAGCTCCCGCGGGGAATGGATTGTCACCGCGTCCAAGGACGGTACGGCTGGCCTGTGGAGCGCCGCGGATGGACGCCAACGGGTCGTGCTCAGGCATGGGGCGGAGTGGGTTCGAGCTGCGGCGTTCGACAGCGCCGATGCTCAGGTTGTCACCGGCACCGCGGACGGCGTCGTTCGCCTTTGGCGCGTCACGCTGCCGGCGTTGAAGAGCTACTTGAGTCAGGCGACCACAGCGTGCATCGCTCCGAGGGCGCGTGTGCAGTTCCTCGCCGAGTCCGAAGCAGAAGCGCGGTCTCGCTACGAGGCGTGTGAGGGCCGGTACGGTAGAACACCGGTCGGACAGCCGCGCCCTGCCGGCAACTCGACGGCAGCTGGTCCTTCGCCGCGATGATTACCACCGCACGACGAGGGTTGACGGATGAAGACCGTACGGATCGATGGTCACTTTCTTGAACTCGTCCCGTCGATTGCCCTGCGCGACCACAACCCGGTAGGTTCCGTGCTTGGGATTGTTCAGGTAGAAATAGCCCTGCTTGTCTGACGTCTGCCGATATTGAGGCTCCGTGCTGGTTCCCGGAAAGAAATCGACCTGGCACTGCTGGGGCACGCCATCACGGTTGACGACCTGGCCCCGAAGCTGCGATTGGGCGTGAACCGACAGCCCGCCGACGAGGCAGACCACAAGAAGCAAGAGAACGTATGCGAGCCGTTGCATGGGTGCACTCCAGACGTCGTGCGCCGCTCACCCGGCCACTTCTGGCTCGAGGATCAGCGTCGAAGGTTTCAGCTGATTATCCTCAATCTTCACTCCGAAGTTCTGCTGCCTTTCGCCTGCCTTCACCGTAATCGTGTAGTCTCCTGTCGGTCCCGTAAACGAGAATTCACCCCGTGAATTTGTCCAGACGTGTCCCTTCTTCGGGCCCTCGAGCGTCACTTCTGCCCTGTCCACTGGTTTGCCGTCGCGATCCACGACCTTTCCCTTGACACGTTGATCGGGTCGTTTCGCGGGTGGCGGCGGTTGCGGCGGCGGGTCCTGTTCGCGGCTGGTCAAGGCCGTCGTCGCCAGATGTGCGTTACCCGGCAGGAATGGTTCCGGAATCCGCGGCACGTGACCCGAGGAGCCGCAGACGAAGACGACCGCTGCTCCGAACAGATTCGTTGAAAGCTTTCGCATCGGTGTAGCTCCGATCACGGTCGGCTCGGGGCCCTCCCAAGACCGGTTGGCCGGATCGCCTGTTTCCACGGCGGCTTGGAGCCGCCCCATTCGATAAGAACGTTTACCGACGGATAGAGCGAACAGCCGCCAGCTCAGCATGCGCCCATTGGTGCGTCGCTCACTGACCCATGGCCGACCCTGATGCCACCAGACGCGGTCATAATCGCTCAACCGGCGCGGATAGGCCATCACAAATCATGCTGATGAGCATTGACACGCTGCACGACTCGATGAGATAACGCCGCATATCGAAACGCGGTACAGACTGAGGCCAACGACCCCGATCGGCCGCACTGTTCGTTTCTTATCAATCCAACGTTAATCTCTCGCGGGCGCTCCATGCCCATCCGAACAATCAGCGCGTCGCCCCTCCGACGCCGGTCCGTCCTCGGAATTCGAGTCCGGGACCTCTGGAGTTCGAGCAGGCGAGTCTCCAGCTGAGCTGCCAAAGGAACGAATCCATGCCTACCATCACCATCCGCGACGAACAAGGCGCGGAGCTTCTCACCTCCAACCTGTCTGGCGAGGGCCTTGGCAAATACATCAAGGCGGCGTCGCAGCTCAGGGCCGTGTCTGCCCCTGGCGCGCGCCTTCTCGAAGCCGCTCGCCGACGGCGATGGCGGACGCGAGCTCCAATTCGCGCTCGAGAAGGAAGTGCCGGTCGGCAAGAACAGCGAGCTCTCGATCAGCGCTGGCGCGAGTGTGACGATTGGCGTGCATCCGTCGGGTGGCACCATCTTCGCCGGTTCGGACCTGCAGGCGCCGGTCACCGTGCCGAATGGCACAGCGTACTCCTCGATCACGCTCGAGGCCCTCCTCAAGGCTGGGCTGGCGGGAACGCAGGGAAACGTCGGTTTCGGTTTCGAAGTCGGCACGGCGCTTCGCTACGCCTACTTCCATCCCTTCAACATCGCGGGCAGTTCGGAAACCGTGGGCGGCGCCATCAAGACGATGCTGTCGGCCGCGGTGTTCCCTGCCGACACGGATGACCTGTCGCGGTTGCCGGTCGGCGCGTTCGCGTCGCTTGCGGGCGAGGGCGAGCTGTCGTTCAACGTTCAGGCATCTCTGAGCTCGACGACGAACCTCCTCGCGACGCCGGGCCTGCCGATCGTCGGCACCGTCGCGTTGGTGCAGGCCGCCTCGGTCACGGTCGCCGCCAAATGGACAGCGAGCGGCGAGTTCGAGCTGCGCGTCTCCAAGCCGTCCGCCACCGAAGTCCGCTTGTCGTTCTATCGCCGGCGCGGACGCTCGCTGACCGTGTCCGCGACGGCGCTGGCCGGGGTCTCGGCAGAATTCCGGGGCCGCGACCTGCTCGCGGCGCTGATGCAGGCGATCAGCTCGAATCCCGAAGCCGATCTCCTGACGCTCGTCAACGCGGGCCTCGACGACGAGTCGATCGAGGCCATTCAGCAGGCCGTCGCGGCAAGCATCGACCGGTCGCTGACGCTGTCGGCCCAGTTCCAGCTGTCCGCGCTGAGGGAGGACGAAGCGCTGTTCTCGTACGACATCGACCTCTCGCGCCTGGACCGAGCGGGGAAGGCGGCGGTGGCCGACGCGATGCACGGGCGGCTGGCGGCGATTGGCCAGGCGGCCGACGCGGCGGGCGGACCGATTCGGCTCATCGCGAGCGCCGCAAAGCAGCTCCGCGAACGCAAGACGTCCTGGCGGATCAACGTGCTCGGGATCGTGAACGTCGCCAGCTTCGTCGAGCTCGTGCGCGAGGGCACCGTCACGTTCGATCCGGTGAGCGGCATGCTGACGGCGGCGGACAAGGTCAGCGCGCGGCGGATTCGCATCAAGGAGAAGCCGTTCGAAAGCGACACGGAAAAGCTGCAGCAAGGTGCTCTTCGAGTCGTTGATGGTCACGGCGGCCTATCACGCGAGCCGGGTGCTTGGGTCGAGTCTGTCGTTGACCGCCGATCACACCTACCTCGAGCAGCGCGGGCGCACGAAGCGGAGCGACCTCGAGGATCACTACCGCGTGCTGATTGCGCTCGGATTGTGCGACGCGCAGGAACGCGACGCGAGGCTGGCGACCGATCCGGAGTTCGGCCGCTCCACGTTCGTCATCGAGAACCGCTTCGAGTTCGGCCGCGTGCGACGCGATGTTTCTCGACACGGCCGGCCAGCCGCACGGGGCCGAGCGCTACGAGCGGATCGCGAGGCAGGCACTGCTGGCCCTGATTCCGGCCGATGACCCGGCACGGTCGTATCGGCGGTTCGCGCTCGAATCGGACGCCACCTGGGGTCGCGTCCGCGAGATGGGGAGCGCCATCGACCACGCCCTTCCGAGCCACATCCGGGACAACGAGCTCAGGCTTGCCGTGGTGCAGAGGCGACGTCTTCACCGTCGTGTGGTGGGCGAAGGCGATGAGCAAGGCGGCCACGGAGCTGGCCGCGATGCGGACATTCCTCGGGCAGCGCAAGGCCGAGACGCTCGCCGCCGATCAGGCGTTCGTGAAGGCGCGCAACAAACTGTCGGAGGCGCTCGGGAGCGTCGTCGCCACAACCGAGGCGCGCTTCGACGATCCCTGGGATGTCATCGCCATGGACGCGGCGGCCTCGCGTCTTGGGCACGCTCGAGGGCACGATCATCTCGACGCGGTTCGCCGCTCGCTACGCCGAAGCCGAGGGCGTGGCTGTGGCGGCGGCAGCCGCGCCCGTGTCGCGCGGCGTTCGCGCGGCCCGGGCGGTCGCCTTCGCTGCGGGCGGGCCAGAGGCCCGGCCGACGCTGAGGAGCGCGACTGGACCGCGGAGGAGCGCGACGTCTTCTCGCGTCACGTCGTCAACCTGCGCAAGGGCAAGCTCTCGGCCGAGGGCAGCTTCAGCTCGACGCCCGAGCAGGTCGAGCGAATCTTCGCCGAACTGATTCCCGCGTACGCGGCGGCGCAGAAGGCGAGGGGCATGACTCCGCGCGTGATGTTCTACGCGCATGGCGGCCTCGTCGAGGAGCGCGAGGGCCTCCTGCCGGTGCTGGCGCGCCGGCGATTCTGGGATCTCAACGGGGTGTACCCGGTCTACTTCGTCTGGGAGACCGGCCTGCGGGAAACCCTGACGGACATCATCGGCGGCGCCACGAGGTCGGCGCGGGCCACCAGGAGCGCGCTCGGTGATGCGGCGATCGAGACGCTCGCGCGGCCCGGCGGGAAGCCGGTCTGGGGCCAGATGAAGAAGAGCGCCGAAAACGCGTCCGGCAACGGGGGCGGCGCGCGGCTGATCGCCGAGCTGGCAGGCGACGTTGTGGAAGACGCTCCAAGGGCGAGGTCGAGTTCCACGCGCTCGGTCACAGCGCCGGCGCGATCTTCCACGCGCTACTTCCTGCCGCTCCTCGTCTCGCAGCGTCCGGCCGGCGTGCCGGCGGTCGAGCGTCCGCACGCTGCACCTGCTGGCGCCGGCCGTCACGAGCGATCTCTTCAAGGAGCGCCTCAAATCCTTGATCGGCTCGGGTAAGCCGATCACGAGCCTCGCGACCTACACCATGACCGACGAGTTCGAGCAGGACGACGACTCGATGAAGCCGTATGGGAAGTCGCTGCTGTATCTCGTCAGCAATTCGTTCGAAGACGACGTGCCCACGAAGATTCTCGGGCTGCAGAAGAGTCTCAAGCAGGACCTGCAGCTGATTCGGTTCTTCGGCTTGGCGGGGACCGAGAAGGTCGCCGACATCGTCTTCTCGAAGACGCCGCCAGGCGTTCCGCTGACCGCACGGTCCGAGTCCATCACACATGGCGGGTTCGACAACGACGTCGCGACGATGACGAGCGTCGTCCGCCGTGTGCTCGACGTCCCGGACACCACGGCCGTTGTCGACTATTTCGAAGAGACGATTCCGGGCTTCGACCGTGCGGCGGTCGGAGCGGTCCGGACCGACGCGGTCGAACCTGCACCGCGGTCGGCCACGAGACGGTCGCCTGGCGCGCCAGCGGTTCGAGCCGCGACGGCCCGGAAGAAGTGGACCGTGATGGTGTGGATGGCCGGCGACAACGACCTCGAGGAGTTCGGCGACCGCGACATCGCCGAGATGAAGCGCATCGGCTCGAACGACGACATCAACGTCGTCGTGCAGCTCGACCGCATGAGCGACGACAACACGCGGCGCTATTTTGTGCGCGCCGGCGGTCAGCCGGATGACGATATCGTCGAGGAGCTCGGCGAAACGAACACCGGCGATCCGGTGGTGGCGACCGACTTCTTCAGGTGGGCGATCGGTCGCTATCCTGCCGACCGGTTGCTCGGCGTCATCTGGAACCATGGCGCCGGCATCGACGACACCGACGTGTATCGGAGGGCACGCGCGAGCGGGACGCGTGGCGGTGGGGAGGGTGATCAGCTCCTCAAGCGCGCGCTGTCGGGCCGTCATCACCGGGCCCTGTTCCAGTCAACCGTCGCGCAGGCAACCCACGAGCGCGCTATCGCGTTCGACGACTCGGCGAAGGACTTTCTCGACAACGTCGAGCTGAAGAAGGTGCTCGTCGAAGTCAAGCGGCAGACCGGGCGCGAGCTCGACGTGCTCGGCTTCGATGCGTGCCTGATGAGCATGATCGAGATCGCCTATCAGATGAGGGGTACTGCGCAGATGGTCGTCGGCTCCGAGGAGCTGGAGCCGGGGGATGGCTGGCCGTACGATCGCGTGCTCAAGGCGCTCGCGGCGAGGCCGGAGATGTCTCCTGCCGATCTCGGCACCGCAATCGTCGAGCTCTATGTCGCGTCGTACCAGAGCGGGAGCATCACGCAGGCGGCGGTCGACTTGTCCAAGCTGACGTCGCTCGCGGCATCAATCGACACGTTGGCCAAGGCACTGACCAAGGCCATCAAGAAGTCTCCGGACTACACGGCGGTCACCAAGGCGCTCAACGCGACGCAGCGCTTCGACACTCCTGACTTCGTCGATCTCGGCCACTTCTGCCAGGAGTTGTCGAAGCGGTCGGCGGCGAAGGACGTGAAGTCGGCGACCAAAGCCACAATCGAAGCGCTGACGGCCGACGACGGCTTCGTGGTGGCCGAGCGGCACAAGGGGGCGGGCGTGAGCAACGCCAACGGCGTGGCCATCTATTTCCCGCGGGGGCCCGTCAACAAGGCCTACCGCCTGCTCGACTTCGCCAAGACGAACGCCTGGCGCGCGTTTCTCGAGGCATATCACAAGGCGTAGGCGGGAGGACCTGTCATTTCCCAGGTACGCGCGGCGCGCCGCCGAGTGCCGCGGCCGCCGCGCCGCGGAAGTCGGTCGGCGCCGGCTGTCCTCGCTTCAGCGCGCGCTCACGCGCGATGGCGTGGTTCATGTCCGCCGCGATGAACCTGACGTCCTTGCCCGCTCGCTTTGCCGCGATGAGCTCATCTCTGGCTACTTCGCCGCCGCCGATAGCGACGAGCCGATCGCTCACATCGACCATCGCCGTCGACGTCGGCGAGAGGCGCTCGGTCCCCTCGACGAATCCGCCCCACGTCGCGTCCTTGACGAAGAACACGACGTCGACGCACGGCGAGAGGCTGGCCTTGCTCTCCCGCGCCTGGGTCGAGACGATGCCGCTTGTCGTGAAGCCCCTCTTCTTGGCCAGTTCGTACACCACGCCGATGCCGTCTGGCGTTGCGCCGATATTCACGATGGTGGTTCTGGGATCGGCGCGATCGAGGACCTCGGTCACGTGCGCGGTGAGCGCCGCCTTGTCCTCGTAGTCGGCGGCTGAGTAGCCGAGGAGAGTCAAGACGGTCTTGTGCTGACCCTTGAAATACGCGCGGATTTCAGCAGGCGTGGCCTCCCGGATAATTTTCGGCGGCTCGCAGGCAGATCCGATGGTGCTGTTGCCGAGGAGAAACAACGTTCCTGCGAATCCGACGCCGAGAAATGGCCGCGCGTGAGTCATGACGAACATACTGCCCTCCGAGACCGCCGACCGGGCTGAGTGTGAGACCGCCCCTCCCATTGTGGACCAAGACTGTTCTCGAGATCGTGGCGGGCGGTGTACTCGACGACGTTACCGGCCGGGTCGAGGAAGAAAATCGAGCGACGCTTTCGTCTGTTTTGGACATCCCATCCTCAGCGTCCCTGCGCTCGATACGGCGCGAAGTCGTCCCAGATCTGCTGCACCACGCCCGGATCGACCACGCGCGTGTCCCCCTTGTCCGGCTCCTTCTCCGAATACAGCACGATCTTGACGCCGCCGCACTGCGGTCCGAGCGCGCCGGGATCGAAGACGTAGAGACCTTCGAAGATGGCGTCGGTTTCAGAGACGCGCTGTTCGAGCTTGAACGGATGGATGGGTGTGACCTCGACGTCGCCGCAGAAGGCGCGCAGCCGCGAGAAGCCCGAGGCGAAGTGCTTGATCGGAGGGATCGAGACGCCCTGCGTCCGCGCGGCGGCGCGCCCGACGGTCGTCCAGAAGCCCTCCACGAGCTTCGGCGTCACTCGGACCAGCAGCACCGGTGGAAAGTCGCCAACGTAGTCGGACCAGTTGCTGAAGTCCATGAGCGGCCGCGCGAGCGCCGGCTCGGACACCGGCTCCGGCTTCCTCGTGTCCTTGCTGGTCGTGCGTGGGCGCGGCTGCTGCGACTGATACAGCGCGACATAGGTCAGCACGGGCGTGATGAAGGCGACATCGAACGTGGCGGAGGTGATCTGGTACGGGCTCACGGTGCTCGTGCGACGCTCCACAGCGACCCTGAGCGCGTCCACGGGAAACGGCCGATCTGGCTCCACGGGGAGATGGTCATCGCTTGGCGGAGCGGTGGTCTTCATCTTCTTCTCCGCAGAAGCCACGATGTCGCATGCGGCCTCGCTGCGCACGATTCGGGAGTTGCCGCGGCTGCGGCGATCGTTATCGTCCGCGGTCGAAGTGATCCCAACCAGGTCGCCGCGGGCGGTAAAGACGGGCCCACCGGCGCTGCCAGTCGGCAGGAGGAGGTCGGACACGATGCTGTCCGAGTCCACGCGGCTCACCGCCCCAGATGTCATCCCCGTCTGCTGACGGAGGGGAACGCCGATGGTGAAGATCTCCTCTCCAGCTGCAACCGCCGGCTTGTCCGCCTGCTTGCACGGCAGCGGCACCGGACGCACCGAAGCGACGGTTTTCGGATCGATCCAGAGGATCGCGACGTCCCGCACCGGATCCGCCGCTAGAACGCTCGCCGCAACCTTGACGGCCGGCGTGAGTTGCACCTCGACCGACGTCGCGGTGCCGATGACCCGCTGATTCGTCGCGATGAGCCCACTCGCATCGATCACGAATCCGGATGCGTGGGCGGTCGACGTCCAGAGCGCGACGACGCTGTCCCGCCACTTAGGCAAGAGGAAGGCGGGATCGGCCTCGAGCGGCGCGCCGGACGTCGTTGATGTCGCTGGGGTCGTTGGGCCGACGAGCTCGACTGCGGCGTTGTCCGCGGTCAGGTCGAGCACGGCGTCGCGGCCGGCGACGATGTCCACGGTCTGCCGCCACTGATAGGCCTTGCCGTGGAAGGCGACCGGGCGATCCGATTCCACCGTGTAGTTCCCTGGACGCAGCCTGACGTCAGCCGTACCATCCACTCCCGTGACGATCAGTCGAGGCGGTGCGCTTGCCGGATTGTCGCTGATCAGCAGCGGATGGCGGGGCACCGGCGTCGCCGTCCGCTCGGCGTCGACCAAGACAATCTTGATGTGCAGGATGCTGGGCGCCTGGCCTGAGGCCGCGGGCGACATGAGGATGACGAGCGTCGCGAGAACCAGCGCGCGGAGCATGAGGTCATCGTCCCCTCACGCCCGCCGGATGTCAACGCGGCTCTCCGTGTGTCACCGGATGCTCAAAGGGACTAGTCGGCGACGCCTACCATGCGACCATCGCCTCTTCGAAGAGCGCAGCCAGCTCGTCCGGTCCCGCTGGTCGCGGCGACAGCTTCGTCACGCGGTGCTGCGGCAGCGTTCCCTCGACGAGGGCGGGGATGTCGGCCGACGTGTAGCCCACGGCCTTCAGCCCGTTGGGAACGCGAAGCCGCTCCATGAACCAGGTGATGCGATCCGCGAGGATCCGTCCGGCGTCGGCCGCGTTCGCGCCGGTGACGTCGGCGCCGAGCGCTTCGGCCGCGTGGAGGTGCCGTGCGGGATTGGCGGCCGCCGTGAACCGGAAGACGGCCGGCGCATTGAGGATCACCGAGATTCCGTGCGGCACGAGCGCGTGGTCGCTCGGGTAACCGGGCGCGCGGAACTGTCTTCACATGGCCCGACACGGGGTAGGACATGCCGTGCGGCAGGTGCACCCCCGCATTGCCAAAGCCCACGCCGGCATACGACGCGGCCAGAATCATCTGCTCGCGGGCTTCCTCGTCTGACGGATCGTCGACGGCCCGGACGAGGTACTGCGCGACCATGCGCAGCGCCTGCAGCGCCCAGATGTCGCTGATCGGATTCGATCCCTGGTAGGCCGGACGCAGTCGCCGGACTCGCCGGGTGTGGACGCGAGGTGTACGGGATCGCCGTGAACGACTCGATGGCGTGGCTCAAGATGTCGAGCCCGCTCGACGCGGCCACCTGCGGCGGCATCGACCGCGTGTTGTCGGGGTCCAGGAGGCCGAGCGTCGGCTTGAGGCGGCGGCTCGCGATCCCGGTCTTCGCGTGCAGGGCGGTGAGATCGAAGATGCTGACGCCGGTCGTCTCGCTGCCGGTCCCGGCCGTCGTCGGAATGGCGATGAGCGGCATGAGCGGGCCCGGCACGGGCATCGCCTTCCCGATGGGCGCGTTGACGTAGTCGAGGAAGTCCGCGGGGGGATAGGTCGTGTAGAGGTTCACGGCCTTGGCCGTGTCGATGACCGACCCGCCGCCCACGGCCACGATCCCGTCGACCCCAGACGACGCGCCGAATTCGATGGCGTCGCGGAACGACAGGTCGGTCGGCTCGACGCGTACGCGGTCGTACAGCACCGCCTCGACACCCGCGGCCTCGAGCGCGGCGAGCGCCGTCTGCACGGGCGCCAGCCGCGTCAGGTTCGGGTCGGTGACGACCAGTGCCCTGCGCACGCCCAGGTCGACAAGGTCCATCCCGACCTCTCGCGTGACGCCGGCGCCGAAGCGCACGTTCGAGGCGGCCATCTCGAATGCGATTTCATGATCAGGAGGAATGCGCGTCACAGACCACCTCGCGTAGAGTCGGATTACCCATCGATCGCGGCATGCTAACACTTGCCGTGGACCGCCATGGGTCGCGGGATGTCCCGCGGACCGTCGCGTCGCGGCAGCCGGTTCGCTCAACGATTCCGCAGACGTTGGCGGAGCCAAGGGACCACCAGATCCCCGTCGCTGAAACGCCGTTCACCACAGTGGCGGCCCTCGACGATCAGACGCGGCCCACGAAATGTCACGCCAGACGGAACACAGATCGCTTGCGCCCGGTCGCTGGCTACAATGTGCTGTGCTCGGTCAAGGAGGGAAGAGCGCGTCGTTCGTCGTGGCCCTGTGCTGTCTCGTCCTTTCAAGCAATGCCTGCGTCAGGCGATCCACGCTTCCTGCGGCGTTGAGCGATCAGGAATTCTGGAGCTTGATCGAGGGGCTCTCGGAGCCGGCCGGGACGTTTACGCTGTCTGACAACGTCGTCTCGAACGAACCGCGCTTTGCCGATTCGGTCAGGCTGCTTCGTCGCACGGGCGGCGGTTACATCGGGGTCGGTCCGGAGCAGAACTTCAGCTACATCGCCGCACTGCAGCCGGCGATCGCCTTCATCATCGACATCCGGCGCGAGAACCTCGACCTGCAGCTCCTGTACAAGGCCCTGTTCGAGCTGTCCACCGATCGGGCCGATTTCGTCTCACGTCTCTTCTCGCGCCCGCGCCCGGCAGGTCTCCAATCGAGCGCGAGCGTCGACGAAATCTTCGAACGGTATGACGCCGTGGCTCCGTCTCTCGAGCAGTTCACCAACACCGCGACGCTCGTCCGCCAGCGCCTCCGCGTCACGCACGGCCTGCCGTTGACAGAGGCCGATATCGAGTGGATCGAACGCGTCCTCAGGGCTTTCCACGCCGACGGGCCGAAGATCGACTACTACGGCCCTCGCGCTGTGGACGCCGTCCGGCCGTCCTACCGGCAGTTGATGACGGCGAAGGACATCTTCGGCCGACGCCGCAGCTTTCTCGCGACCGAAGACGGCTTCATGTTCGTGAAGGACCTGCAATCGCGGAACCTGATCCTGCCCGTGGTCGGGGACTTTGCCGGGCGGACCGCCATCCGTCGAGTGAGCGACTACCTCCGCGCGCATCGCGAACGCCTGCACGCCTTCTACGGTTCGAATGTGGGCGTGTACCTGAATAGTCAGCAGACGTATGCGTTCTGTGCCAATCTTGCGTCGCTGCCCGCGACGTCGCGCACCTGGTTCATCGACAGCGAGGGTCTGCGGCCGTTCGCCGCCAGGCTCAGGGCCTGCGGGTCTGGAGCGAAGTGACACTTGATTCTCGACGCGCTGGCTAGAGCCTAAAGCCTAAAGCCGGCCAAAGCCCTGAGCCCTCCCGGAGGCTGACGGCCTCGCCACGATGGTCACGATGCGACGATGGACACGATGAATTGTTGGTTTTCCCCATCGTGACCATCGTACCATCGTGCCCATCGTGAACCGCCTGTAGGGCGCGTTCACCCCTCTAATGCTTCAGCTCGATCCTCAGCACGTGACCTTCCGACTTGCCGACGTTCTGAACGGTGTGAACGACGGCGTCGCCCCAGGCGAACGTCCCCGTCTTCCTGTGATTGACTTGCGGCTCCTTGCCATCCACGGTGACCTTGGCGTCCCAATCGCTGAAGTACACGCTCAGTCCGTTCGGGTGCCGGTGCCGCCGCTCGATGCTTCCGGGAGGAATGTGGACCTCGAGCACACGCACGAAGACATTCTCGAACGCCACCTTGTGCGTGTCCGGGGCAACCTTCACCGGATCGAGCGGGTCATGTGCCGACTGGGCCCGTGATAGGACGGTCGCGATGATCACGATCGTCGCGGCCGCAAATGCGAACGATTTCCGAGTCACGATCGGCGCTCCTTTCATGAAGCAGTGATAAGGGTGGGCGGTGATCAGCGTTTCTGAAACAGCTGCGGCGCGAATTCCGCGAGCGCCCACCGCCAGATCGGCCAGACGTGACCGCCCGCGCGCTCGGCGTAGCCGTGCTTGATTTGCAACCGCGTCAGCTCCGCATCGAAGGTCTTGGCGGGCTTCACCAGCGGATCCTCGGTGCCGCACCCAATCCAGAAGACATTGATGCGGGCATTGGCCGCCTTCGAATCGGCGGCCAGTTGCGGATAACGCGTCGCGAAGTCCGCACCGCCGCCGCCGGCGGCGCTGAACATGCCGAAGCTGCTGAAGAGCTCGAGGTGCTTCAAGCCCACGTTGTACGTCGCGGCGCCGCCCGCCGAGAGTCCCGCCATGGCGCGATTCTGACGACCCGGCGCGACGCGATACTTCGCCGTCCACGTACGGGATGAGCTCCTTGACCATGTAGTCCTCGAACGGCGAGGGCGCCGGTCGCCCGGACCTGCACCGCCGCGGCGCGCCGCGAGCGCCGGCGCGCCGGCGCGGCGCATTCGCTGCCATTGAATGGCATGACGACGATCATCGGCACCGCCTTTTTCTCCGCAATCAGGCTGTCGAGAATCAGGTTCGCCGCGCCCGCCGTCGTCCAGCCGAGGGCCGTGTCGCCCGCGCCGTGGACGAGATACAGCACCGGGTAGCGGGCTTTGCTGGTGAAGTAGCCAGGCGGGAGATAGACCAGGAACTCGTGGGTGTCGTTGTACGCCGTCGACTGGTGCCAGTTCCAGTCCACGCTGCCGTGCGGCACGTCGCGCACCTGCCACACGGCGGGCGGCGTGTCGGGAACCTCCACCAGGCTGGCCGACGTGCGAACGCGCAGCTTGAGCTTCGGGTTGATCGGATCGGCGATGTTCATTCCGTCG
Source organism: uncultured Acidobacteriota bacterium (assembly GCA_963776315.1). GTDB lineage: Bacteria > Acidobacteriota > Vicinamibacteria > Vicinamibacterales > 2-12-FULL-66-21 > DATBJJ01. Next base: position 403,074 of record CAVZMJ010000003.1, on the reverse strand, counting down.
ACGGTGAAGAAGTACAGGTGCACCGTCGGCTCGAGCGGGGCAGTCGTGACGCTCCAGACGCCGCTGGCGTCCTTGGTCATCGGCGTCGGACCGCCGGTGGATGAGGCGAGCGTCGCCAGCCAGTCACCGGTCAGCGTCACGGTCGTCGCCTGCGGCGCGCGGATGCGGAAGGTCACGGTGCGGTCCGCGATGGACCTCAGGGCTGACGAGCGTGTCCTGCTGTCCGCGTCCGCCTGCCGGTGCCGGCGGCGGCTGGCCGGCGGCCATCTGTCCGAAGCCGAGCGTGGCGGCGACAAGCAGCGTGATGAGTCGGGCTCTTTCCATCCGCACGGGTGCTCCTTTGATTCGCTTCTCGATCAGGCTCGATATCGACGGCGCGGGCATAGTAACTCGAAAGGCTCAGGGCTCACGGCGCTCTCGGCTCTAGGCTTTTGGCTTCAGGCAATCCTTGGACCAAAGAGTCCAAGATCTTGCCAGAGCCGAGAGCCGAGAGCCGAGAGCCCAGAGCCCAGAGCCCAGAGAACCTTGAACCTTGAACCTTTAACGCTGAACGCTGAACCCTGAACCTTGAACCCTGAACCCTGAACCCGTCTGGACTACACTAACCCCGCCAGCAACCGCAGACCACCGCGGCCTCCACGCCCGAGGAGTAGCGATGCGTGTGCGTAGAATCGGCCTGATCGTTCTTCAGGTCCTCTCGTCGGCCGGCCTCCTGGCTCAGGGGCAGGGCGACCTGCCTCAGTTTCGCGCCGGCGTCGAACTGATCCAGCTCGATGTGGCAGTACCTGGACGACAAGCGGCAGCCGGTGCGTGGGCTGAGCGTGGCGGATTTCACGGTCCTCGAGAACGGCGTCGCGCGACCCATTCGCGCGTTCACCCCGATCGAGCTCGTCGCGCGCACGCGTTCGACCGAGGCGGTGTGGGCAGCGGACGTGCCGCCGGATGTCGCGACGAACCAGGTTGGCCAGCAGGACGGTCGGCTGGTCATCATCCTGATGGATCGCTCGATCCCGTTGCAGCAGCCGACCATCGTCGCGCGTAGGATTGCCGCCGCCGCCGTTGACGCGCTCGGGCCCCACGATCTGGCGGCCGTCGTATCGACGAGCAATGGCGCCGTGCAGAATCTGACCGCGGATCGCGCTCGACTGTTGCGCGCCATCAACCACGGGGATCCGAGCACGGGCATTTCCCCGGAGCAGGAAGTGATCATGGGCAAGCTGGATCCGCTCAGCGACCCACGCTGCCTGTGCGGCTTGTGCGTGCTCGAGACGATCACCCGCGTGGCCGAGGCCGTGCAGGACACGCCGCGGCGGCGGAAAGTCCTGTTCTTCATCGGCAGCAGCATGATCTGGCAGTCGTCTCGTCCCGTGGCGGAGGCTGGCTCGGACACGGGCTGCGAGGTTCCATTGAAGGATGCCCGCAACGCGATGTTCGCAGCCGTCGACCGTGCGAATCTGACGGTGCACTCGATCGATCCGCAGGGACTGGTCAATCTCGGACCGCAGACTCGCGCCGGGGCCGGGGTGGTTTCAACGATGGGCCGGCGCAACGGCTGAGGCAGCAGCAGGTCGACACGACTGATTCACTGACCAGCCGACAGAATCTCCAGGTTCTGCCCGAGCGCACCGGCGGCCGGACGGTCGTGGGCCAGAACAACCCCGAGGCGGTGGTGCCAGCGATCTTTCGGGAGAGCGAGGCGTACTACGTTCTGGGCATCGAACGGGGCGTGTCGGATCGGCCGGAGAGGCCCCGGTCCATCGAAGTCAAGGTCGGACGCAAGGACCTTCGCGTGTTCGCGCAACGTCAATATGTCGTGCCGTCTGCCCAACCGATTGTCTCAGCCGCCGCGGCGGCGCCGGCGCCAACGTCCACTCAGGACGCGCTGAGCCGGTTGCTCCCGAGTGCCGGCTTGCCGCTCGCGCTGGCCGTCACGGCCTTCGACAGCCCCGACAGCACCAAGGCCATCGTCCGCGTCAGCGTCGACGCGGGAGCGTTCGCTCACGCCGATGGCACCGCCGTGCCGTTGGAGATCGCCGTCATGGCGGTGGATGGGACAGGACGGCCACTCGCGTCGGCCCGGCAGACGTCGACGATCTCCGGCGCCCGCCCGGCAGGCGATGGGCCCGTCGAAGTCTACGTGGCGTCGCACCTGATGCTCGCGGCCGGTGACTACGGGATCCGCGTCGCTGTTTCCGATCCGGTCACGGGTAAGGTGGCGAGCGTGTTCTCCGAGGTCACCGTGCCGCAGTTCGACACCGCCCGGCTCTCGCTGTCGAGCCTGAACGTGGATCTTGCGAGTGCGCCCACCGCCAAACCGGCAGCGACGATGCGTCGCGCCTTTCGCCGGACCGATCAGGTTCGCGCGGTGCTACAGATCTATCAGGGAACCGACCGCACCGACGCCATCGCACCCGTCTCGATGCGCGTGCAGATCCTCGACGCGAAAGGCGGCGCCGTGCGCGATCAGTCGCTGTCCGTTCACCGAGAAGGCGTTCACGAACCGCCGGCGCGGACTGCGTCATCACCCTCCCGCTGGCGAAGCTGCCGCCTGGCGAGTACCTGCTGAAGCTCGAGGCCTCGATGGAACGACAGACAGCCGGACGCGCGTTGCGCTTTGTCGTCGAGTAGAAGCCATCTCATAAACGGAGACCTTCACCAAGGCCGCGACCAGCCTACGCTGAAGCTACGGGGGTCCGCCGAAACCTTGTCCGCCTTCGCGCGAAGCGCTACGGCGAGACCTCGACGAAGCCCGTAGGGCGTAGTCGGGCGAAGGCGGAAGCTCACGAGGCTCGCGAAGGATTTACTGGATGAGATCGCTTGTAGTGACCAACTTCTCACGCCCTTCCTTCGTCTTATCATCAGGGACGTCTCGCCTGGCGGCCCGAACCTCGAGGATCTGCATGCGCGACGATTTCCGCTTTGCGCTCCGCCAGCTGCGCAAGAACCCGGCGTTTGCCGCCATCGCGGTGATCACGCTCGGACTCGGCATCGGCGCGGCCGCGGCGATGTTCGGCCTCATCCAGGGCGTGCTGCTGTCGCCGCCTCCATACGCGGACCCTGGCCGAGTCGTGCTGATCTCGCCGGCGCGTACCGACGGTCGGCCCTACACGCGTGGCGCCACGATCGGCCAGTGGGTCTCGTGGCGGCAGGCCAAGTCCATCGAGCCGCCGGCGGTGTACCGCTGGTCGTTCAACTTCCTCGTCCTGCCCGACGGCAGCCAGTCGATGGGCGGCATGGTCGTGACGCCGAACTATTTCCGCGTCCTCGGGCTGCGGCCCATCCTGGGCCGGGAATTCACCGACGCCGAGCTGTCCCGCCCGAAGGTGCCGCCGTCGGCGATCATCCTCGGCTACAACCTCTGGCAGCGCAAGTTCAACGGTGACCCGGGCATTGTCGGACGCACGATCCGCATGAGTCGCATGCCGGCGCCCGCTTCCCGTCGTCGGCGTCATGCCGCAGGGCATTCGATTCCTGCCGGATCCCGGCGCGTCGAGCGAGCCCAACTACGACCTCGAACGCGCACGTCGACTTCTGGTTCGGCGTCGCGCCCGACGAGTCGCGGCCCGACCGCCGGGGCGGGGAATGCCGTTGCCCGGCTGAGCGGCGGTGCGACGCTCGCCCAGGCGCAGGCGGAGATCGCGGCGCTGTCGGCTGGGCTGGCGCAAGCCGACTCGTCGCTCGAGGGCATCACCGCCACCGTCGTGCCGGTGCAGGACGTCCTCAACCGCGACGGCCGCCGTCTGCTCGTCCCGCTCTTCGGATCGGTGGCGCTCGTGTTCTTCATCGCCTGCGCGAACGTCGCCGGACTGCTCCTCACGCGCGGCCTGCAGCGTCATCCGGAGTACGCCATGCGGTCGGCGCTCGGCGCCGGGCGGTGGCGGCTTCTTCGTCAGGCGCTGACCGAGAGTCTCGTCCTGGCGATTGCCGGCGCCGCGCTCGGCGCGGGACTCGCGACCGGCATCATCGTGCTGCTCAAGGCGATCGCCGGGCAGGCCGTGCCGCGCGCCGACGCCGTGCACGTCGGCTGGCCGGTCTTCGTCTTCGGTCTGCTCGCCGCAGTGGTTGCGGCCGGTGTTGCGGGACTCCTGCCGGCGGCGCGCGCATCGCTTCCCGATCGATTCCAGGGCCTCAAGGGCAGCCGCACGACCGCGGGCCGCAGCGAGCGGCGGCTGCTCGGCGCCGTCGCGACGCTGCAGATCGTCCTGACCGTCGCGCTCCTGTCGGGCGCGGCGCTCCTCGTGCGCACGGCCCGCAACCTCGATCGGATGCAGCCCGGCTACGACACCGAACACATCCTGGCGGCGACGGTGACGACCATGGACCGCCAGAAGTCGACCGAGTTCCACAAGCTCGCGCTCGAGCGCGTCGCCGCGGTGCCCGGCGTGACGCGCGCGGCGTTCGCGTGGGGCGTGCCGCTCACCGGCAACAAGTGGGACGCCGACATCGAGTTCCCGGGGGAGCCGGGCTCCTCGAAGTTGACCGACCGCATCAACCTGCCGCTGCGCTCGATCACCGAGAACTACTTCGACGTCATGGGGATGCACGTCGCCGAGGGGCGTGCGTTTCGCGATTCGGATGTCGCGGACGCGCCGCGTGTCGCGATCGTCAACGCGACGCTGGCGAAACGCTACTACGCGGGACGCAACGCCGTTGGCGCTCACCTCGCGTTTGCCGGCAGCGCCGACAAGCCGCTCGAGATCGTCGGCGTCGTCGCCGACACGCGGACCGAGGATTTGAGTGAGCCGGCGGAGCCCGAGATCTACCTGCCATTCTGGCAGTCGGGCGCTTTCTCGAAGCACCTCGTCGTCCGGGCGTCCGGCGATCCGACGGTGCTTGCGGCGCTGGTGCGCGGCGAGCTGCGCAAGATCGATCCGACGTCCGCTGTCGAGCGGATGACGACGATGGCCGAGATCCGCCGGGAGTCGGTGGCGTCGCGCACGTTTGCGATGCGTCTCCTCATCGGCTTTGCCGTCGTCGCGACGGTGCTGGCGCTCGTCGGCCTGTATGGCGTGCTCTCGCTGTCGGTGAATTCGCGGATCAAGGAGATTGCCGTGCGGAAGGCCGTCGGCGCGCAGCGCCACCAGATCGTGCAGCTGGTCGTCGGCGAAGGCTCGAAGCTCGTGGCGGGCGGGCTCGTGTTCGGCGCGATCGTCGCCGTGATGGTCGGCCGGCTGCTGCGGACACTGCTCTTCGACGTCACACCATCGGATCCGATGGCGCTCGGCGTGGCGGCGCTCGCCTTTGGCGCCGTGGCGCTCGCCGCGTGTTTGGTGCCTGCACTGCGGGCGAGCCGCGTCGAGCTGATGGAGTCGCTGCGGCAGGACTGAAGCCCTCAGCCCTCAGTCCTGACGCAGCGCGATAGCGGAACTACTTCTTCTTGCTCGGACTGTCGTCTGCCTTCAAGTCGCCGAGCGCGTACTGCATGCCGGCGAGGATGTGCGCCAGCATGTCCGGGTTGTTGTAGTAGATCGACTCGTGGTGGCCGAGCGCCTCGTAGAACACGCGACCCTGGCCCGACCTTCTGAATCCAGCTGAGCGCGAAGTCGTGGTCCTTGCGCGGCGCCGATTCGAGACCCTTGTCGCAGTCGCTCATCAGGCTGTAGTCGATGCTGGTCAGCACGCGCACGCGCTCGCGCGAGAACGAGCTTTCGTTGAACGTGTAGACCTCGTCGATCGTGTTGAACGACTTGCCGCGGAACGCGGCTGTCAGCGGGCTCTTCGGATCGTCGATCTTGACGGTGATCGGCGTCGGATAGAGCCAGTGGAACTTGAAGTAGCCGCCGATCGCTTCGTCCCACCACGGCCAGAGCGGCTCGGCCGGACGCTCCTGCTTCTGCGCCTCGGAGACCGAGCACGGCATCGGTGTGCCCCGGCCGCCTCCGGCTGGTGGAGCCGCCGCTGGCGGCGCCGCAGCTCCTGCCGGTGCCCCAGCTCCCGGCGCCGCCGCCGCCCCGGCGCCGCACCGGCCCCACGACCGGCGCCTCGTCGACCGCCGTGGTACGAATCGCCGGTCGCGTGGATGCCCGCCACGCCCTTGCCGCTCATCAGGAAGTCCTGGAACGCCTTTCGGCGCGCGTCTGTCACGGCCTGATCGTTCGGGTCGTCGAGGAACGTGCCGGTCGTGTTCGAGAGGAAGATCGCGTCGTACTGCTTCAGGTTCTCGGCGTTGATGTCGTTCACGTCCCACGACGTGGTCGAGGTCCAGGCGCCGGTCTTCTTGCCCATCTCCTCGATCGTTCGCGCCGCGAGGGGAATCGACGAATGCTGGAATCCGGCCGACGGAATCCGCGACCAGATCAGGACCTTGCGCGGCTTCTGCGGCGTGGCTGGCGGCTTGTCCGGCAGCAGGCCGAGCGTCGCAATCATTTTCGTGACGTCGTTCGGGCAGGCCTCGCGCGGGTTGGCGCTGCGGCCGCCGCACGCATCGTTCAGACCACCGCCACCGCGTCCGGCCGGCGCCTGAGGCGCCGCGGCCGCAGGCGCCTGTGGTGCGCCCGCCTGTTGCGCGCGCGCCGGCACCAGGGCGGTCACCAGCACAGCTGCCGAGACAGCGCCAACCAACCTTCGTAGTGTTTGCTCACCTGACATATCGCCTCCACTGGCTGCCAATCGCCACGCGAATTGTACATGCAACGGCCCGCCGCGAACGGCCTGGGGTTGCACTGACTAGGCCATCTCACAAACGGAGAGCCTTCACCGGTGAAAGTCTTCCTTCGCGATCCTCGTGAGCTTCCGCCTTCGCCAAGGCTTCGGCGGACCGCCGTAGCTTTAGCGTAGGCTGGTCGCGATCATCGTGATGGGTCGTCGACCGTGTTTATGAGATGACTTGTAGCCTCGCGGCGGACCGTCACGCGAGTGCCGCGCGGCAGTAGTCCAGGCTCTTCTTGATCTCGGTCATCCGGTCGGAGCCCTCGGGCACGGGGTATTCGAACTCGAGCGTTGCCTGAATGTTCCACTTGTTGTCGCGAATGAGCTGCAGTACTTCCGTGATGGGCGTGTCCCCCTGTCCGAAGGGTACATTCGGCCCGTTGTTCATCTTCCGGTCCTTGATGTGGATGTGTGTGATCCGCTCGTGGTGCTGCTTGATGAACGGTACGGGCGACGTGTTCTGACCGGCGACGAAGTGGCCGATGTCGAGATTGGCGCCGTTGTGCGCGGCATAGCTGAACACGGTTTCGAAGTCCGCGGCGCTCGTCGTGGCGTGACCGTGATAGCCCACCATCATCTTGTGCTTGTCGGCGAACTGTCCGAGACGCTTCGTATCGGGCACGGCGATCTCGGTGGAGATGGCCCGGGCGCCCAGGTTCTTCGCCAGCGCGAATTCGTAGTCCACGACGTCATCCGTCATCGCAAAGATGCCGTCGACTTTGACGATCTCAACCAAGACGCCTGCGTCGTCGAACCTCTTGCGGAGAGACCGCACCTTCTCCATCGGTACCGAGAGCCGCCACTTGCGCAGCTCCTCGGCGTTGGCCTTCCGAGCCGCGTCCTGTTCGGGCGTAGGCGGAGCAGCGGCGCGTCCGCCACCGCCTCCTCCTGCGGTCACGAGATTCTCGGGGACGCCGAGAAACGCCTCGACCGGCTGAGTGCGCAGCTCCACGCCGCTGACATCGAGCTTCACGCAGTTCTGGATGATTTCGTCGACGGGCATGGTCCGGCCCCCGAAGTTGTAGGGGACGTTCATCCCAATCATCACGCCCCGGACCTTCGAATTCGGTTTGGCCTGAAAGGCCGAGACCGACGCAGTCGGGAGCAGGCGCGCGGCCGGGAGAGCCGCGAGGGCGAGGGTTGCGAGCTCCCGTCTTGTGTAGAGCATGCCGGTTCTCCTTCGGTCCAGGGCTGTGGCGGAACTCGACTGGCCCAGTACCCCGATAGGCTACCCCTTTCCGGCTCTTGCGCGCCAGCCCCGGAACCGCCGTGTTATCTCGTAGTCTCGACGAAACGTTTGAAGCCTCAGGCCGGCACTCCGGGAAGGCCTTCTCCTAACAACCTGAGTTAGGATCGTCCGGGTAACAGACGGACGCGACACTTCAAGAGCACACATGACGCTACTGCAGGCGATCATGCTGACCCTGCAGGTCAGCATTCTCATGACGGTCTTCAGCTTCGGCCTGAGGACCACGCCAGACGACGTGCTCGGCGTCGTGCGCCGGCCGCTCCTCCTCGGCCGGTCGTTGGTGGCGATGTTCGTTGTCATGCCGATCGTCGCGATCGCGATGGCGAGAGCGTTCGAGCTCAGGCCGGCGGTCGAGATCGCGCTCGCGGCACTGGCCATCTCTCCCATTCCTCCGCTGCTGCCAGGGAGAGAGCAGAAGGCCGGCGGCGACGCGAACTTCGCGCTCGGCCTCATGGCCATCGTCGGGGCGCTGTCGATCTTCATCGTACCGGCCGCGGTGGACATCTTCAGCCGATACTTCACGCGGCCGCTGGCGATGTCGTCTGGCGCCATCGCCGACATCATTCTGAAGGCCGCGCTTCTTCCGCTTGCGGCGGGTATGGTGTTTCGCGCGGTGTGGCCGGCAGTGTCGGCGCGAATCGCGAAGCCGGTCGAGCTCATCGCGAAAGTGCTGCTCGCTATCGGTGTGGTCGCGCTTCTCGCGGGCGCGGCCCGAGCAATGTTGGCAATGGCCGGCAACGGCAGCATCATCGCCATGGCCGCATTCGTCGTGGTGGGCCTTGGCGTCGGGCATGTGCTTGGAGGGCCGAACGCCGAGAACAGGCTCGTGCTGGCGCTGTCGACTGCCAGCCGCCATCCGGCCATCGCGCTGGCGCTTGCGAAGGCCAACTTCCCGGACGAGCCGTTTCTTGGCGCAACCATCCTTCTCTATTTGGTGGTGAGCCTGCTCATAGGGATTCCGTATCAGGTGTGGCAGAAGCGCAAAATTGGCGAGAGTGCAGCGCGCTGACCCGTTCGCGTGTGGAGCGTCGCCAGTGGAGTCTTGAGGGAGGTCTACGGGTTCTTCGCCTACGACCGTGCGTTCCCCGGCGGTGTATTCGCCGGGCGGTAGTCAGCGGTGGCTCGACCGCCCGGCCGCTGGATGCCGAGCTTGCGCATGCGGCTTCGGAGCGTGTTGGGATTCATGCCGAGCAATTCGGCCGCGCCCCCTGGCCCCTCGACCCGCCAGTGCGCATCTGCGAGCACGGAGAGGATGTGCTCCCGTTGCACGCCCTCCATCGTCAGTCGGTTGCTTTTGGCGGCCGGCGGACTCGGGGAGGCGGTGGGGATGACCTCCGAAGACCGCGCATCCTCGGCGCTCACCTCGATCCACTTTCCACGACTGAGAATCACGGCGCGTTCGATGACGTTTTCGAGCTCGCGGACGTTGCCGGGCCAGGTGTGCGCCTGCAGGTTACCCATGGTCGCCCGCGAGACTTCGAGGACCGGCCGGCCGAGCTCACGGCAATGTTTCCGGACGAAGTGCGCGACGAGGACCGGGATGTCCTCGGGACGCTGACGCAGGGGCGGAACCGTGATCGGGAACATGTTGAGCCTGTACCACAGGTCCTGACGGAAGCGCCCGGCTTGCACCTCCACGTCGAGCTGACGATTCGTGGCCACGATCAGCCGCACGTCGGTCTTCTGCGCGACGTTGCTGCCGACGCGTTCGAAGACGCCATCCTGTACCGTCCGCAGCAGCTTCGCCTGCAAGTCGAGCGGCAGCTCGCCGATTTCGTCGAGAAAGAGCGTCCCGCCGTGGGCGATCTCGAAACGACCGATGCGTCGCGCGTGGGCGCCGGTGAACGAGCCCCTTTCATGCCCGAAGAGCTCGGTCTCCACGAGCGACGGCGGCAGCGCCGCGCAGTTGAGCGTCACGAGCGGCCGTGCCCGGCGCGAGCTCAGTTGATGGAGCGCCTGCGCGAGCAGATTCTTGCCGACTCCCGTCTCTCCGAGGAGAAGCACGGTGCTCGGCGTGGGCGCCACCTGCCGGACCTTCGAGACGACATGTCCCATCACCTCGCTCGAACCGAGGATGCCGTCGAGGCCGGAGTCGCGCTGAGCTTCCTCGCGCAGATACGTGTTGTCGATCTCGAGCTGATCGCGTAGCCGCCGGTTGTCGTCGAGCGCCTGTCGCAGCTCCTCTTCCGATCGCTTCTTCGCGGTGACGTCCCGAGCCGACCCTCGGATCCCCAGGCTGGTGCCGTCGGCAGCCGCGACGGGCGAGACTGCCACGTCGAGCCACTTGACCTCGCCGCTCTTCGTCCGAATTCGACTCTCGATGTTCAGCGGCGCCGTGATCGGTGGCGAGAGCCGGTGGTGCAGGGTCCAGGCGGCTCGGTCGTCCTCGACGATGAGCTCCAACATCAGGCCCGGATGACGGATGAATTCCGCGCTTTCATAGCCTGTGATCTGCAAGCACGAGGGCGAGACGTAGGCGAAGGAGCCGTCGTGCATCATCCAGTATTCCCAGTCCGCGGTGAAGTCGGCGACCGTGCGATAGCGCTGCTCGGCTTCGATCAGCCCGACTTGCGCTCGACGTCTCTTGCGCCGTTCGAAGAGGAGGGCGCCGAGGAGCAAACCCTGCGCGGCCACGATCGTGATGCCGAGGATGACCTGCGTCTTGTATTCCGACCACAGCGTCGCCCGGCGAAATAACACCGTGCTTCCCGCCGGCAGCAGGCTCTCGTCGATCTTCCAGCGTTCCAACTCCCGCCAATCGAACATGAGGGCTGACCATGGTTCGGCACTGTATGGAATTGACGACGCTGCCTGCCCCTTGAGGATCCGGGCGGTCAGATCGGCGACTCGCCGTGCCAGGACATCGTACTGGAGGAGATCACCGCCGACGATGCCGCTGCCCAGCCAGGGGGCGCTGAAGCCGAACGTTGGTGCGTTGGCGGAAGCGGTAACGGCCGACACGACATCCTCTGACAGCATCGATTGGCCCTGCGAGTCAGCCCGGTAGCTCGTCACGAAGACCACGCTCTGCTCCGGAAGCGTCGAGACTTGCCGCAGCTGTTCGTCCAGGGTGAGGCCGTTCAGCGCCAGGACCTCCACGGGTGGCGTCTGCTCCTTGAACGCGTGGAGCATGAGCTCTGCCGCCTGTCGGTCGAACTCCGAGCCTCCCCCGACAAGGGCCACGTGCCTGGTTCCGGGCCGGAGAGCCAGCATCTGTCGAACCGCCCGCGACCTGTCATACACCAGCAGGGCACCCGTGGCATTCGGGATGCTCCCCAGACTCTCGAGGTAAGTCTGCGAAAGATCCATGGCCACCAACGACGCCCCCAGGAACACGGCCTGCCGGTTTGCCAGGAAATACTCGAGCGCTTCTGAGCGGTGTGCCACTACGACGTCGAACCGGTGCGCGCCGTACTTCGCCGACAGGAACTTGGTGAGCTGCGGCAGATACGATGTCTTCTGCCCGTCCGGAAGGTCAAGGTACTCTACACGAACGTCGACCGGCGATTTGTAGTCGGCGGCGAGCCCGAGCCGGAAGGCTGACTCGATGCTCTGTGCCAACGGTGACGCTGTCGGCAGGGGGATGAGGAGGAGGACGGAGGGCCTGGACCCCAGGTGCTGCTGGCCGGAAGGCACGGCGACACCGAGGTGGATAAATGCCAGGAGTAGTAGGGCCGACCGCGGCCCGCGAGACCGTCGTCGTTCTCTAGCCATGATTCTGCCCGCGAAATGCAGTGGCATCGTACCACGTGGCCGCCCCGCCGTGCTATTTCACGGTTCCGCGATTTCTAGTAGGCACAGCGGATGGGGAACCGGGGCCGCCGTGGCGACGACCGCGGTGGTGACGGCAGCTGTGGTAGGCTCAAGGGTCAATACGCTCCCGCCGGCCTGTTCGGTCGTCTACGTCAACGGCTTCGCCTATCAACAATGCCGCAGCGTCTGGTACCAGCCACAGCTGGCCGGGAGCACGACAACGTACGTGGTCGTCAATGCCCCAAGGTGAGGACTCACACTGCGGCTTGCGGCTCGCGGCTGGCGGTTGGCGGTTGCCAGTCCGGAACGTAGGGGTTAGCAACAGCAAGCCGCGAGGCGCGAGCCGCCAGCCGGTCGGCGAATCGGACTTGAGGAGATTTTCAAGATGCTCGGGTTCAGCACGACGCGTTTCGCCGCCGCCTGCGGCGTGCTCATGGCCGCGCTCGTCGCGGCGCCATTGGAAGCCGCCGAACGCCCGACCGACAAGGACGTCAAGCAGTTGCTCGAGCGAATCGACCACGACCGCGATCGCTTCGAGGATCAGCTGGATGGCAAGCTGAAGCGCAGCATCATCCGCGGGCCGGGCGGGGAAGTGAATGTCGAGCGGTATCTGGACGACCTCCAGGAAAACGTGGACAAGCTGAAGGATCGCTTCACACAGCAGTACGCGGCGAGCGCGGAAGCGACCACCGTCCTGCGCCAGGGCACCGACATCCAGCGCTACATGGCGACGCTGCCTCCGAATTTCGATGGGGCCAGCGAATGGAATCGCCTGTCGGCGAGCCTCGGCGAGCTGGCTGCGGCGTACGGGACGACGTTTCCGCTGCCGGACGGCCAGCAGGCGCGTCGTCTGAACGACACCGAAGTCAAGAAGGCTGCCGAGGACCTGTCGAAGAGCGCGGATCGCTTCAAGAAGGAGCTCGACTCGTCGATGAAGCAGGACAAGACGATCGACAAGGCAACGCGTGAGGCGTCGGTCAAGGCGGCCGATGGCTTGAAGCAGGACGCGCAGAAGCTGGCCTCGACGGTCGGCGATGGCAAGCCCGCGTCAGGCGAGGCCCAGGCGCTGCTCCAGAACGCGTCGGGCATCCGGGCGGCCGCGTCGGGCAAGGCGCTGTCACCAGCGGCGCAGACGGCGTGGGGATCGGTCGAGAACAGCCTCGACAAAGTCGCCCAGGCGTTCGGCCTGCCGGCGCGGCTCCCGTAAGCGCTTCGGTCCAGAGCACGCTTGTCCCCAACGCGCGAATTGGCTCGCCTATCGGCCGGTCTCCGCACCCTAATATGCATCGGGTCGCTCGTCGGCGCGTCGTCCGGGCTGGCCACAGCCCAGACGACGCCGCCCGGACAGCCCGCTCGACGCGCAGAAGCCGCCGGCGTGGGACGCGACGCCGGCTCGCGTAGTCCGGTTGTTCCCGCAGGGGGAGATCTATCCGGTCTACGTTGCGGATCCGCACAGGCCGACGAATGCTGTGGTCGAGGGCTTCTATGTACGCACCCGCCTGCCGGAGACGAGCTCGCCGCGGACGTTTCTCGCGGGCGGAGGTCACTTCGGGATGCTGCGCATCGAGTCGCGCGCGGCCGGTGGCCGCTTCTGGCAGGTCAGCATCGACGCCGGCCTCGATGCGCAATTCGACTCGCAGGTCAAGAACGACGCCATCGGATGGGATGGCAACTACGGATTGACATTCACGACAGCGACCTCGACGTCGCCGCTCGCGTTCAAGGTGGCTGTGCTTCACCTCTCGTCGCACCTCGGCGACGAGTACCAGGAGCGGACGGGCATCCATCGCATCAACTACACACGCGAAGAGCTGGCGCTCGGCGTTGCCTGGCGATTTCGGCCGCGCTGGCGCGCGTATGGGGAAGCGGGGATCGCGTATATCATGCGCAGCGAAGGCCAGGATCGGTGGCGCTGGGAGTCTGGCATCGAGTACGAGGCGCGCCCCACCGTGTTCGGAGGCAGGATGGCCTGGTACGGCGCGGCCGACTTCTCGGCGCTCCAGGAGCGCGGATGGCGGCTGGACACCGTGCTGCAGGGAGGCCTGGTCAGCCGGTCCGCAGGACATGACTATCGGTTATTTGCGCAGTGGTACGACGGCCGCGTGCCCCTTGGTCAGTTCTACAGCTACTCCGAAGCGAGCTTCTCGATCGGTCTGAAGATTGATATGTAGCTCGGCCTCCGGCGCCCTTCGCCAGAGAGAACCGGTTACTTCGTTGCGATGCGCGACGGCGACGTCAGCGTTATGCCTTTGCGCGATGTTGACACGCTGAGCCGTTCGGACGGTTTGACGCCGTCTGGCAGCGTGTAGGTGAGCAGATACTGCCGCTGTAGCGCGTCCGCGATCTTGATGAGCGCGGCGGCGATCCCCGTTACCGTCCCGGCCTGCTCGATGCGGCCGCCCGATTGTTTGGGTCCGTCCCCGAGCACCATGCCCAGGTCCGCGCCCGTGACGAACAGCACGTTCAAAGCTGTGCGGCTCGACCGAAGCGTCGCTGAGCACGTCCCTCGGCTCGATTGACTGCGGCTGGCCTCCAGCGACGGTCAGCGCCAGGATGATCGGCCGCTCGGCCTTTCGCTGCTGCAGCGACTTTGCCGCGTGCGCAATCGCGTCGAGCAGCTGGTCCCCGTCGGTCTGCACCCGTCCGCGCACGCCCAGCCGACCGAGGGCGCTCTTCAGCGCGGCGGCGTCGTCGGTGAAGTCGACGACCGGCGACGCCTGGGGGGTGAGCAGGGTGATGCTGAACTGCCCGTGGCCGATGCTCCTTTGCAGGAACTGGGCGACACCGTGCTGGAACGATCCCAGGCCGCCATCCTCCACCAGGATTGCCACGTGCATGGGCGCGACCGCCGGCTGCAGGTCGGCAACGGGCCGTTCCTTGCCGTCCTCTTTGACGGCGATGTCGGCGGCCGTCAGGTCGGTGACTGGTGTGCCCGCCGAGTCGACGGCCGAGATGTAAACCTGCCTCGTCACTTCGGCGACACCCGCCGAGGGCGTCATCGCTCCCGTCGCGCGGCTTGCGAGCGTGACGGTCGATGCAACGAGGAACACGGCGATCCAACGCTTCATAGCGCCTCCGTGCGTCTCACCAGAGAATCCTTCGCGCCTCGTGAGCTTCCGCCTTCGCCAGGGCTTCGGCGGACGGTCGTGGCTTTAGCGTAGGCTGGTCGCGGCCTTCGTGAAGGGTCTCGCTTGTGACCACAATCATTCCAAGGCTGCGGTGACCGGCGCTATCGTATAGCAACAGGATTGCCGGGCGATCCGGCGGTTGGAGTCTAGATGGTCATGGTTCGCATCGCCGCAGTGCTCGTCGCGTGCGTCATGGCCGGAGGCGCCTGGCGGGCGCCGTTGCCGGCGCAAAAAACGTTCAACGTGATCGGCTACTACGCCGACTGGACTGCCGGCCGATATCCGCTCGCCGACATTCCCGCCGACAAGCTCACGCACGTGAACTATGCATTTGCCAAGATCGGCGCCGACAACCGGCTGACCTGGAACGCGAGCGTGGCTCTCGAACAAGCGTATCCAGGAGATTGCAGCGATCCGGGGTGCCCGCACGGTCTCTTCAACCAGATCACGGTGCTGAAGGAGAAACATCCGCACCTGAAATTCATCCTGTCGGTCGGCGGCTGGACCGACTCGGGCCCGTTCTACGAGATGGCCGCCGCCGAGCCGAGCCGGCAGGCGTTCGTCGAGTCGTGCGCGGCCTTCCTGAAGACGTATCCGCAGTTCGACGGCATCGACATCGACTGGGAGCATCCGGTGGTCGGCGGCCTGCAGCCAGGTCAGCCGCGCGACGCGCACAACTACGTGCTGCTGCTCGCCGCGCTTCGCAGCGCGATCGGGCCTGACAAGCTCCTGACGGTCGCCGTCAGCGCGAGTCCCCGCGGCGATCGAGCCGCTCGAGTACCCGGAGATGGCGGCGTCGCTCGACTGGGTCAGCGTCATGACCTACGACTTTCACACCGGCGGAACGCGCGCCGGCTTCAATTCGGCGCTCTACAACCACGACGATCCGTCGAATCCGCAGGCTCAATCTCCATGACGCCGTGCAGGCGATCCTCGCCAAGGGCGTGCCGCGCAGCAAGCTCGTCGCGGGCGTGCCGTTCTACGGGCGCGGCTGGCGCGGCGTCGAGTCGCCTGACGTCTGGGGCGACGGGCACCGGCTCTCTACAGGTCGGCGGCTACAGGAACATCGCCGAAACATTCCTGAAGACGCCCGGCTACGCGCGCTACTGGGACGATGTGGCGAAAGTGCCGTGGCTGTACAACGCCGACACGAAAAGAGTGGATCAGCTACGAGGATCCGCAGTCCATGCGGCTCAAGGGAGAGTACATCGCTGCGCAGGATCTCGTCGGCGCGATGTTCTGGGAGCTGTCGAACGACGACGGGCGATTGCTCGACGCGTTGCGCGCCGGTCTCGGCCGTCGTTAGTATCCTTCGGTTGTCACCCTGGTTACGAACGTCAGCGCTGAGCCGTTGGACTTCGCGGTCACTTCCCAGCAGCCTGTCGTCGCAAAGATGAGATATGACGGTTGAAAGCCCCTTCCGACAAAGCCGTCAGCAATCTCCGCCCGCAGCGGGCCTGCCTGTCCGTCTACGCGCCGCCCTTCCACTGTCAGCGGGCCGTCACTGGCCATCACCCAGAGGAACTTCATCTTGAGCGATCCGTCTGGGAACACAAACCCAGGGCCACCTTTTTTGAACACGACGGTGCCCTCCGGCCAGAGGGAGGTCCAAATCACGCCGTTTCCGTAAAAGCGCCAGGGCGTCGTATCGGCTGAAATGCCCGCCTTTGCTCGGACGATGTCGGGCAGAGGATTCTGATTGGGTGCCGTCACCGCGCACCCTCCCGACTGGCTGGGAGAGGTGGCTCCAGACACAAGCTGTGAGAACACGCCCGCAATGACGACGGCCGCAAAGATCGAGCGACGCATGGCGCACCTCCGACGTTGCCATTCTCGCGCAGGATCGGGTCGAGGGTCCAGCGGGCTCCATTCGCAGGGCGTATAATTCGACCCGGTCGCGTGGCATGGTGTCGCGCACCGATTTCTGGGGCGCCTGATGACTCGTCCATCCTACGGTTTGATGCTCACGCCGGCACTGGCCTTCGCCATCGCCGCCTCCTCGGGACCGCTGCCGGGTGGCGCACGGCTCACCGACAACGCCGTCCTGACTGCCTCGAGCCCTCACGCCGGCGACACGAGCTCCGTCGTCCAGGCGAAGGGTCGTTACAAAAAGCAAGGGGACAACTGCGTGTGGGATGCGGCCGACGGCGGCCCCGACCAGTGCACGCCGCAGACCAAGGGCCGTTTCAAGAAGGGCGGCGACGACTCGTGCAAGTGGGACGCGAACGACGTCGGCGCCGATCAGTGCCGGCCGCCCAAGGGACGGTGGAAGAAGGGTGGCGACAACTCGTGCGTCTGGGATGCCAACGACGGCGGACCGGATCAGTGCAATCCCCGGCAGACGAAATAGGCCGCGCCCTCACAAGAGAATCGGCATGGATCGACGAACGTTCGTGCTCGGGACCGCAGCCGCGTCATTCAGCGCTTTCCGGTTGTCGGCGTGGTCGGCCGCGGCCGTCGAGCTCGGGTCGATCGACGGCAGCGTCGGCGGCAATCAATTCACGCCGGCGCAGTTTCTCGACTACCTGAGCTCGATCAAGCTGACGTGGGCGATGATCTCGCTCCCGCCTGCCGTCGTCGGCGACGAGACCGCGATCCGCCAGATCCGCGAGCACGCCGACCGGCTGGGCATCAAGCTGCAGCTCGCGCATGGCTCGGTGTGCCCGAGCGCGCGGTCGTTCAACGCCCAGCTGGGGACGGTCGAAGAGCAGGTCACGCGCGCGCTCAAGGCCTCGCAGATCTTCGGCGCGACGTGCATGCGCTGCGTCCTCGGCGGCGATCCCGAGCGACCGCAGATCGAGATGCACATCGAGAACATGATCAAGGCCGTCCGCCCGCTGCGTTCGCGCATTCTCGATTCCGGCGTGAAGCTGGCGGTGGAGAACCACGGCGGCGACCTCCAGGCGCGCGAGATGAAGATGATGGTCGAGGCGATCGGCCGCGATGTCTGTGGCGTGTGCCTCGACTCGGGCAACCCCGTGTGGATGCTCGAGGATCCGCACATGACGCTCGAGATGTTGATTCCCTACGCCGAGACGTGCCACGTGCGGGACAGCGCCGTCTGGAAGGTGCCGGAGGGCATTGCCGTCCGGTGGGTGAACATGGGAGACGGCAACGTCGACATCGACGGCTGGATCGCGAAATTCATCCAGGCCAAGCCGGGCCTGCCGATCATCTTCGAGAACCTCGTGTCCGCCAACCCGCGGATCCACAAGATCTACGACCCGCAGTTCTGGAATAACTGGCGTCAGATGCCGGCGTGGGAGCTCGGCCGCTTCCTCGCCGTGGCCGAGAAGGGCACGCCGAAGCCGGCGGTCCCGCGTGCGGAGGGGAAGACGGCCGGGCAGCAACGGATCGAGGATCTGGAAACGTGCGTGCGCTACACCCGCGCCCTGCTGCAGCGACTCTAGTCTGGAAGCATCTCACAAACACTGTAGGACGGCTCACCACGATGAGCTCGAAGACCACGAAGATCGCGAAGGAAGGTTTTTCAGTGAGACGGCTTCTAGTCCACTGCTACTTGACGACGCGAACGGCCGTGACGATTCGCTGCGACTTCGTCGGTCCCGACAACTTCGATCTCGACCGCGTAGTCGCCGCCGCTCAACGCCGCCAGGGCCAGGTCCGCGGTGATCCATCGCTGGCCCGTGGCCTCGTCCAGCCGCTCGGCGACGATGACCGGGACCTGGAGCGGCTGGCCCGTCCTGTCGAGGAGGCGCCCGCTCCCTGGCTTGGTGTCGGGCTCAACCGGCAACTCGAGCCGCAGGCGCTCCGTTCTGCTGAACTGCAGATTTGCCGCCGGCAGCATGCGATTGCCGGTCGTCACGCCGCGCCTGAAGAGCAGCGGCTGCAGGCCGGACGAGGCCGTTTCGATTCGTAGCACGTCCGACAACGGGAGGACAGTCGCGTCGGTTGCGACGAGTCGCGCGCGGATGTTGAGCTCGCCGGTGGCCCCGGCGGGCAATGGCATCCCCGCGAGGAACGTGCGCTCTCCCGGCTTCAAGGGAACCTTCGTGGTCGTGGACGACGAGCCGGCGGTGGCTTCGATCTCGGCGGTTCCACCGAGCGCGAACTCGTCCGGCCGTCCGGCAGTTCCCTGCAGTTCGCCCGCGACCCAGAGCTGCGGCTTGCTGCCGGCGCTGCTCACGGCATTGATCCGGAACCGGACGTCCGATCGCACGCGGCCCAGCCGCTCGAGTGCCTGGTTGACCGCGCGCGTGGCCTCCGGGACCGGGGCGTCCGCCGCTCGGCGCGCTGCATAGACTTCCGTTTCCGTCGCCGCCCGGTAGCCACGACGGGCGCGGACCTCGATTCCCGGCCGCTTGACCCTGACCTTGAGACGTGCGGAACTTGCCGTCGAGCCTCGAGTTCGTCGACAAGTACCCCATGAGGTAGTAGGACGTCAGATCGTCGGAGATGCGCTGGAGCCCCTTGTCGAGGTCGTTGCTGTCAGTCACGGCGATGCCATCGGTGTTGCCGGCGAGTGTTTTCAGGGTATCGAGGCGTCTCTTCAGCAAGCCCATGTCGGCGACGATGGAAGGCGCCTGGTCAGGCCCGATCGCGGTGTCGAACACCGCGAGGCCGCGCGGGTCGACCGGGTAGAAGCTCGCGTTGCCGGCATTCGCCTCGTTCATCAGATCGAGGAAGAACTGCCGGTCGTCCATCATCGCGAGCCGCATGCGATCGCCGTCGCACTCGCTCGGATTGAGCGGGCCGCGTGAGATGTCGCGCGGGTCTTTGGTCGTCAGCTTGCCGTTCGGACCAACGGTGATGGGATCGATGCCGGGAACCCGGCCGTCCTCGGTCGCCCCTTCGATGAGCTTAGGGTTCTCGCCGTACAACAGCCAGCCTTCGGTGATCGTGAGGATGGCCTTGCGTTCCTCGCGGATCGTTCGCAGGTAGCGGACGAGATCTTCGAGCGCGTCGAGCGTGGCCCGTTCGCGCTTGCGCGCGATCATCTCCCTCGTCACGGCCGATTCGATGCCTTCGCCTGGCTTCGGGGGATAGCAGATGTCGTAGGCTGTTTCCCGCTCGTCCCTGAGGTTCATGTCGCGCGTGCCCCAGACCCAGTTCTTTCGCAGGCTGTCTTCGATGACCTGCGTCTTCCGGCCCAGCACGACCTGCGACGCCGCCATCTCGGGAGTCATGATCCCGACGAGATCGTCGGGTCCGAGGATGCGGTTCATCAGTCGAATCAACGGCTCGGTGATGGCGTTCCTGCTCGCGAACTGGATATGCGGCGTGTCGATGAAGATCACGAACACCCGATTCCTCGGATTCGCGGCGGCCTGCTGCGATTCGCGCTGCGAGCTGACTTCGACGCGACCGTCCTGGGGGCCTGCCGGACGCACGACCACGTG
Source organism: uncultured Acidobacteriota bacterium (assembly GCA_963776315.1). Taxonomy (GTDB): domain Bacteria; phylum Acidobacteriota; class Vicinamibacteria; order Vicinamibacterales; family 2-12-FULL-66-21; genus DATBJJ01. The sequence continues at coordinate 382,936 of CAVZMJ010000003.1, read as the reverse complement.
CTCGAAGCTCTCGATCTTCTGCGCGACGCCGTCTTCGAAGACTTCGAAGTCCTCGGCCTTCAGGTCGAGCACCGGCTTCCCGTCCTTGAGCGGGTAGGCGTCGACCCTGACGAAGTTCGCCTCGACGCGGAACTTCGGGGGCTGCTGGGCGGGATCCTGAGGCTTTTCCGGCGGTGTTTGCGTTTGGGCCCCGAGAAACACGACGACGGCGCCCGCGAGCAGACCGCTCAGGGCTAGGGGACGGATCGAGCTGGTTGGCACGCTCGGACTCCTGACGGGGACAAAGGCTGGCGGAGAGATTCTACCATCCTCGGAGCGTGGGCGTGCTGTCCGGTCGGGTCGGATTAGGGGTCCTGTCCTTCAACGAAAGTTGATGCCGAGGCCGAAGCCGTACGTTGCTTCTGCTGGCCTGTTGAAGTTCACACGGGGTCCAAACCCGAACTCGTCGTCCGTAAAGCCATTCGGGTAGACGCGTATCCTCGCAGCGATCGACACGCACTTGTACGACAGCTCGACCGGAGTAATCGTGAACCCGAACTTGTCGAAGGTACTGAAATCACTGCCAAACAGAACGTCGTAAGAGATTCCAGCCCCGTGAGAGATGCGAAAGCCTCCAGGCGTTCCGACCTTGCTGCGGAATGTCAGTTCCGGCTCTACGGCCACCATCTGTGCGTCGAACCAATCATAGTTCTGGGTCTTCGAGTCGTGATCGGTCGAGAACATGTACGCGCCACGGAGAACGATGAATGGACCACGGCTTCCGGTGGTTTCGTGCCCCGGGTTCTGTTTGACCCATTCGCACTCCTGCCGCTGCAACTTCAACGAATAGCTACAGGAGAGGCCGGCCCCGATCATTCGGGGGCCGCTCATCTCCCAGATGAACTCGAACCATGCAGCGTGGCCCGTGCGCGGCACGCCGAGCACCGCGAACAGAAACACCCCCAGCACCGCAATCCGTCGCACCATCGTCAAGCCCTCCAGACCTGGCGGAGCGCTGCAGGCCGCGTGACCGGCTACCGTTCCACCAGTTTTCGTGTGGTATTGGTCGGGATCAGTCCGGGTGCGTCGCCGCGGACGCGGCGGCGATCCGTATCGATCTTGTCGGCCGAATAGAGCCGCAACTCCTCGCTCTTGGTTCCCTCACCCTTGGTTCCAATAACGAGCGCGGGGCGATTCTCGTACAACACTACATCAAATCGATCGTAGGAAATCCGTCGTGGAGCCATCGCGCACGCGACCACGAGGAGGGCGAGGGCAATCGTCGCCCACTTCATCCGGCGGACCGTCGAGACGTCGTCAGCCCGCTGTTCGAGGCGTGGGCACCAGCGCCAGACGGCAAAGAGGAGCGCAAAACTGAGCCAGGCTGAGAAGTTGCTGAAGTTGACGTGCAGCTCCAGAAACGCCGGGCCCAGGATGGCGGCGTCCGGGATGTCGGTCGGTGTGGCGCGGCGAAGTGCGGACAGCGATGCAAAGAGCGGCCAGTAGACCCACAGAATCGTCGCCCAGCACAGCGCGCCGCCAAGCGGAATCAGGGTCGCAAGCGTCGTCGCCGGCACTGATTCGAGACGCTTCAGGTACGGTGCGGCGAATCGCCTGACGGCGGGACCAAGCACGAGCCGCACTGCTGCCAGCGCCGCGACAAGCGCTGTGCAGCCAAGCCACATAATCGCGAACGGCAGCAGGCCCTCCGCGCCTACCCTGAAATACTCCGCAGGACCGACGGCGAATCCCGAGTCGACGTGGAACGCCACGTCGAAGGTTCTGCAGGCGACAAATCCCATGACCTCGATCAAGGCCAGAATGGTCACCACCGTGAGCAAGGCATGACCCAGACGCTGTACCAGTGGGGACGGCTGGGGGGCAGGGACCGGCGGTGGGGTGAACGTATCGGGCGCCTGCCTGACGGCGTCGCGTTCCTCGAGCGCGGCGTGGAGATCGCCGGCCGAGCGGAACCGCCGTGACGGATCCGGATCGATGGCCCGTTCGACGACGCTGACAAATGCATCGGGCAGGTCGGTGCGCGCATCCCTGAGGTGGCGGCGGGTGTGCTGTGCGTGTGCCAGGGCGAGGTCGGTGAACGATTTACCCTCGACCGGAAACCGGCCTGTGACGAGGTAGTACAGCAGCACGCCGAGCGCATAGATGTCGGTCTGAACTGTCGCTGCCGCACCGGTGAAGAGCTCCGGCGCAAGGTAGAGCGGCGTGCCCTGCGTCCGCCCGGCGCTCGGCGCGCTTCGGAACTCGCCGGCGCCAAAGTCCATCAGGATGATCCGGCCGCCGTCCGACGCCCGCATGACGTTCTGGGCTTTGACGTCGCGGTGCAACAGATCCGCCTGGTGGACGGCAGCCAGCGCACGACACAACTCCTTGCCGACATAGATCGCTTCACCGGCGCTGAGACGGCCTTCGCGGACACGCTGCTCGAGCGTCTGCCCTTCGACGAGATCCATCCAGAAGCCGACCCGACCGTCGTGACTGTCGGCGCCGTGGACCATGACGACGTTGGGATGCCGTACGCGTACGAGCTTGCGGGCCTCGTGCAGAATCTGCGGGGCAGAGGCGCGGCTGGCGGTTGCGGTCTTGAGGAGCTTCAGCGCGCGTGGGTGATCGAGCCAGGTGTCGAGCGCTTCGTAGACTTCGCCGTAGGCGCCTTCACCGATCTTCCGAATGAGCAGGAGATGGCCCCAGCGCGCCGGCGGTTGCGTGTCCGGAGCGGTCGCGGCCAGGTCCTGTCGGAGATCGCCCGATTGCGTGACGGCTTCGTCGACCTGCGAGCGATGGACTTCCGCGACGCTGGCAACGATGCGCAGATGATCGACGAGTCGCCGGATGTCATCGTCGCTCGTGACGAGCGCGCAGACGGCATCCCAGTCGATCGGCTCGCCATCAGCGATCGATGCGCTCAGCTTGCTGAGAGGGTCGATCTCGCCACTCATACCTTGGCGCCATGACAGGCACCTCGTACCTCGTGGGAGTTCGCATCGATTCGCTCATTTCCGAACGCATCGGGCGGCGGTCGGACGATACGATCGGGCTGCGCCCTGACTCCAGCGCCATCATACCCGAGGTCGTCGCGCTCGCCGTGCATTACATCGCTTTGTCTCCCGCCTGGCCCGCTTCCTTCTCGGCAGCATCGTCGGCCATCGTCTTCACCAGGTTCTTGACCGCGCGCGCCACGGCGACCCGCGCTGCGTTGGCGTTCGGCTTCTGGAGCGCGAGCGCGACTTCCTCGTAGCTCTGCTGCAGTTCGACCCGGGCGACAATGGCCTCGCGATCGATGGGCCGGAGCTTCGCCAACGCGGCCTCGTAGCGCTCGATGGCTTCTCGCCCGATTGCCCGTTCGAGTGGCGAGGGGCTCTGATCGACCTGCGCCTCGGATACTTCGGTGGACGGCCGGCTGCCTGCCTTGCGGATTTCGTCGCGAATGTGGTTTGCGACCGCCTGTCGCAGATAGGCCTGGAGGGCCCCTGCGTGATGCGGTTCGAACTGCTTGAGGTGCGGCAGCGCGCGAATCAACGCGGTCTGGACCAGATCCTGCGTTTCCACGAGGCTGCGAGCCCACGAGGGCAGCCGGCCCCGTGCCCAGCGCCGCAGCGGCGGAATCGAGCGCTCGACCAGAAGGTCGACGGCCTGGTCGTCGCCAAGCTTGAAGCGCTCCAGCAGGTCGAGCGTGCTCGCCAGGTCGTCGCCGGGGCGCCCTCCGCCGGGCGAGCCGTTGTTCGTGCTGCCTGACATGTCGCTAATCATAAGTCCACCCGGGCCGCCTACCACGTGTATCTGGGCAGGCGTCCAACTGACATAACGGGGGACCCCCGGAAACCGAACAGTGCCCCTCCTCACCACGCTGTGATGAAGCGGGCCGAGCTCACTTGGGCGGGCGCGGCGGGCCGATGACGGCATCTCCCGCGATCAGCCATCGTCCGTTCATGCGCACGAGCGTCTGGAGGTAGCGCCATCGTGTCGGAACATCGGAGGGCGGCATGCCGCCGGCAATCTGATACGTCCCCTCCGTCACATAGACATCCTGTCCGGCGCGCGTGGCCTGGCCGGCGGTGACGCCGAGCTTCGTTCCGCGGTACGGACCGGTCAGCGCCTCGAGCATGGCCTGCTGAATCGCGGCGCGCCCCACGGCGACTTTGCCGTCCGCGCCAATGCGGATCGCTTCGGTTGCGTGCAGGATGGCCAGAGCCTTGGCATCGCCCTTGGCCCACGCCTGCGCGTAGGCATCAGCGAGGCGCCGCAACTCGCCGTCGGTCGGCGCCTGCGCGTGCAATCCGATCCCGGACTGCAGCGCGATCAACAGCGCGGCGCCCGCGATGCCAGCGACTCTCCGTCTCATCCGTTGCTCCTTCATGCTGTCACGTTCCTCCACGGTCATCGGCCGGGATCCCTGTATATCACGCCCATCCGCGCTCGATTACCTGGTTCGTCATCCGTCGATCAGAGGCTATAATCCGCAGCATCTGCTGACCCGAGCCGGGACGGGCACAGAGCGATCGGAAAAGGATGTGACGACCATGGCCAAGAGCCAACGCACCACGCACCGCAGCTCCGCCGGAAAGAAACTGTACGCCGTCCGGGATGCCTCGGGAAAGTTCAAGGACATCCAGACCTACGAACGCGCGCACCGCCAGGACCTCAAGACAACGAGCACCAGTGAGCGCGCGAAGGCCGCGAAGAAGGGCAAGAAGACGACGAAGAAGTCCGTGAAGAAACGATAGGACGACGGCAACGAGCGTCGGACCTCCACCTCCTCGGGCGGGCGTGACATGAACGCGTCAATGCAGCGCGCACTTGTCATATACTCCGCCGTACCGCACGTCCCACCATTGGTCCCACAAGTGCCAGTGGGCTGCGGTTGCTCGTTTTCAGGGCGCATGCCGCCGTGCCAACCCTCAGCGGCCGCGCCCGAGGAGGTGGAACGTGCGAGTCTGTCATCGACGATCAGGCGCCACGGCAGCAGTGGTCCTCGGGCTTCTTCTGGCGGTTACCCGCCTCGCGTCGGCGCAGGCCGGGACGGCGAGCCTGACTGGCACGGTCAAGGACAGTCAGGGGGCAGTCCTCCCGGGCGCGACGATTACCGCCACGAATACCGCGACGGGCGGTACCCGCACGACGGTCTCGAATGCGTCAGGCGCCTATAATCTGCCTGGTCTTCCTCCGGGCGTCTACACGCTCAAGATTGAGCTCAGTGGCTTTCGCACCCACCAGCACGAGAATGTCGAGCTTCGTGTCGACTCCGTCACGCGCACCGACGCCGAGCTGGTAATCGGCGGCGTCGCCGAAACCGTCACGGTCACTGAAGCGTCGCGCGTCATCAACACAACCGACGCCAGCGTTGGCTCGACGATGAGCCGCGCGACCATCGCCGCGCTTCCGGTCGAAGGGCGCAACGTGGTGCACCTGCTCAGCCTGCAGCCAGGTGCCGTCTTCATCCCGACGACCAATCCCAACACGACCGATCCGCGGTACGGGTCGGTGGCGGGGGCACGCGCCGACCAGCAGAACGTCACGCTCGACGGCGTCGACGTCAACGATCCGCAGTTGCAGTCGGCGTACACGACCGCGGTCCGCATGACGCAGGAGGCGTTGCAGGAGTTCCGTGTGTCGACGAGTAACTACGGCGCGGAAGCCGGCCGGTCGAGTGGACCGCAGGTGTCGCTCGTGACCAGGAGCGGGACGAACGAGCTCAACGGGTCGGGATATTGGCTGACACGCCGTACCGCGACGTCGAGCAACGAGTACTTCCTCAAGCTCACGCAGGTCCTCGCAAGCAAGCCGAGTGTCGCGCCGAAGCTCGACAAGGATACCTTCGGAGGATCGGCCGGCGGACCCATCAGGCGCAACAAACTCTTTTTCTTCGCGAACTACGAGGCGCTGCGCGAAAGCAGCGAGACGCCGGTCGTCCGAAATGTGCCATCGGACTCGATGCGCGATGGTGTGCTCCTCTATCAGTGCGCCGTGGCCTCGGCGTGTCCGGGTGGGTCGGCGCAGGGATTCTCCTCGTCGCACGCGGTGCCCGCCGGCTGGTACGGGTTGAACCCCTCCGAGATTGCCGCGATCGACCCGCTCGCCATCGGGCCCAGCCGCGCCGCGTCGCAGTACTTCAAGCAGTTCCCCTCGCCGAATGACACGGGAACCGACGGCAAGAACCTCATGGCGTTCCGGTTCGCGGCGCCCATCGAGAACGATTTCAACACGTTGATCAGCCGCGTCGATTACCGGCTGACGACGCAGCAGACCCTCTTCGCTCGCTTCAACCTGCAGGACGACACCATCAATGCGGCGCCGCAGTACCCCGGTCTCTCGCCGCGATCTTCGACGCTGACCGACAACGTGGGGCTGGCGATCGGCTACGACACGGTCCTGTCGAGCACCATGGTGAACAGCCTCCGCTACGGGCTGACGAAGATCGATACCTCGTCGGTGGGCCTCGTCAAGTCGAACTACACCTCGTTCCGGTTCATCGATTCGTTCGACGCGCCGACTTTTACGACCGCTCGCACGAGCCCGACGCACAATATCGTGGACGACCTGTCGTGGCTGAAAGGCAAGCACACGGTCAAGGTCGGAGCGAACCTGCGGTTCAGCCGCATTCCCTCCACACGCGACAGCAATTCGTGGCTGACGGCCACGGTGAACCCCTCGTGGGTGTCGGGCATCGGCCGCACGTTCGCTCCGGGAGGGGCGAACTGCAGCACGCCTGGGTGCAGCCAGGTGCCGGCAGTCGCCAGCGGGTTCGCCGCCGGCTACGCCGACTCGTGGCTCAACATCCTTGGCGTGCTCTCGCAGGCCAACCTCTCGGCGAACTACGACCGCGAGGGCAACATTCTGCCCGTCGGTCAGGCGATCTCGCGCGAGTACGCGTCCGACGAGTACGACTTCTACGCGCAGGACAGCTGGCGCCTGGGGCAGAGCCTCACGATCACCGCCGGCCTGCGCTACGGTCTCTATTCACCGCCCTACGAAGTGAACGGCATGCAAGTGGCGCCAACGATCAGCATGGGCGAGTGGTTCGAGCAGCGCGCGGCGGGGATGCTGCGCGGTGTGCCCTCCAACCAGAGCCCCATCGTCACCTTCGATCTCGCGGGCCCGAAAAACGGCGGCAAGGGCTACTACGAGTGGGACAAGAACAACTTTGCGCCGCGCCTGGCCGTGGCCTGGAACCCGCACGCGACCACGGGGTTGCTCGGCACGCTGACCGGCGGAGACCGGATGGTGATCCGCGGAGGCTACTCGAAAGTGTTCGACCGAATCGGTCAGGGTCTGGCGCTCAACTTCGACTCGGGCTTCGCGTTCGGCATGTCGACGAGCATCAGCAGTCCGTTCGGCCTGCCGTACGAGCAGAACCCAGCGGCCCGCTTTGTCAACACGTCCACGCTGCCGCCGACCCTGCCGACGCCACCCGCTGGCGGATTCCCGCAGACACCGCCCCAGCGCGCGGGCATCATCACGACGAGCATCGACGACACGCTGGTCACGCCGTCGGCGCACATGCTCAACGCGATCGTCGCCCGCGAACTGCCCGGCGGCTTCGCCATCGAGGGTGGTTACGTCGGACGCTTCGGGCGGGACCTCCTGATTCGCCGCGACATCGCCATGCCGCTGAACCTGGTGGACACGAAATCGGGCATGGACTACTTCACCGCGGCGCAGACGCTGATTCGCGCGACCCAGGCGGCCGGCATACCGTCTGGCGCGGCCGTCGCCGCCTACGGCGTGATTCCGAACATCCCGTATTGGGAGAATCTATTCCCGGGCGCGGCAGGCAGCGGCATCAGCGCGACGCAGGCGATCGCGAGAGCGTTCAACCGGAACGCGCCCGATTACATCACCGCGATCTACGACATGGACGAGTCGTGCTCGCCGTCCTGCAGCATCTACGGCCCGTTCGCGTACTTTGCCGACCAGTACGATTCGCTGGCCTCGATCAGCTCGCTCGGCCGGTCGAATTACAACGCCATGATCATGACGCTGCACAAGCGTTTCAGCCGTGGCTACCAGTTCGACGTGAACTACACGCTGTCGGAATCGAAGGACATGGGATCGAATGTGGAGCGCGGCAGCGCGTTTGGCAACTTCGGCGCCGGCGGCTACTCCGGGTTCCTGATCAACTCCTTCGATCCGGAAGCGAACTACGGGATTTCCGACTTCGACGTGCGGCACCAGATCAACGTGAACGGGATCTTCGAGCTCCCGTTCGGTCGCACGCGCCGCTACGGCGCGAACGTGAACGGCTTCGTCAACCAGTTCATCGGTGACTGGTCGATCGCCGGGCTGACACGGTGGACGAGCGGATTCCCCTTCAACGTGCAGAACTGCCGTTCCTGCTGGCCAACCAACTGGAATCTGCAGGGCAATGCCAGTCTCGTGAATCCGGGCCAGCTTCCGGACACCGAAACCACGATGGACGTCGTCGATCACCGCCCGAGCCCGTTCCCGGATCCGGCGGCGGCGCTGAAGTTCTATCGCTTCTCGCTGCCGGGTGAAACCGGGGTGCGGAACGCCTTGCGCGGCGACGGCTATTTCACCATCGATCTCAGCGTCAGCAAGGCGTGGCACCTCCCGTTCGGCGAGAACCGCGTGCGCTTCCGCTGGGATGTCTTCAACCTGACCAACACACCCAAGTTCGATGTGAACGGCTCGGCGATGACGCCGGACCGCGCGACGACGTTCGGCCAGTACACCTCGACGCTGGCCACGTGCGACGCGCAGGCCGGGCGCTGCATGCAGTTTGCGCTGCGATACGAGTTCTAACCTCGGGGTTCGGGGATCAGGGTTCGGGGTTCGCGGCTCGCGGTTCGGGATCAGGGATCGGGATCGGCCTCGTCATGGCGGGATTGGAGGTCGAGTCCCGAGCCCCGATCCCGATCCCGATCCCCGACCCACCCCGAACCAGCCGTTATCTTCTCCCGCCACCACAAACGGATGCGTGAGCCGGTCCGTCGAGAGGCCGGTTATCGCAAGTCGGGCCGACGCGACGTACGCACCGGGGGGGAGATCCGTCAAGGGAACATCCGCGCGGACGATCCAGCGGCCGGCACCTGCCGGCGCGATGCGTCCCTGCACACTGATGAGGGGATCGGATCCGTCGGGCGTCGTGACGACGATGGTTGCGAACTCCTCGGGTGGCGTCCAGCCGGCGGGGCCGTAGACCTCGAGATAGCCGAGCATCTGACTGCCGTCTGCACGAACGATCGATGGAATCACCACATCTGACGGCACAGCGAGGATGAAATCGCTCACCCGAAAATCGCCGGCAGACGGGAGCTCTGCCACGAACCGTCGCTCGACACTTCCTTGTCGGCCTCCAGGCTCGACACCAGCCGCCTTCAGGACATAGCGTCCGGGCGACAACCCGACGGGGACAAGATAGCGGCCCGTGTCCGTCGGCCCGCCGCCGCTCGTGACGACAACGCCGCGCTCGTCGACCAGTACGAACCCGAGTGTGACCGTGCGCCCGGTGGTGGCTGTGTCAGTCTCCATCGTCACCAGCACTTTCAGTCCCTTGCCCTCGGGATCACGCATCGTATACGCCGCCACCCGGAGCGGGAGCTCTGTGGTGAGCCGCGGATTGCGAAGCAGCCGTTCGAGCCGGCCGGCGTCGCCGCCCGCGGCTGCCGGGCCAGCGGGAATTCTGAAACTGGGACGCGCGCGTACTGTCCGGCCCGGCGCTCGCGTCGACACGTCGATCCGATGGGCGCGCCCATCCCTGTCGGTCTCGGCCGCCTCGAAGGCCACCAGGTAGTAGCCCTGGAGCTCGGTGAGGATCCGGCGAAAGGGATACGGATCGGCGCCGACCAGGTGCAGGAGCGCGCCGCGCGCGCTGCTCGCCAGCCTCGCGAGACCATCAGCGCGGGCTTGGCTGTCTGCGGAGAAGGTTGGCGAGAGCTTCGATTCTGCGGCCTCGAACACTGGCACTTCGAGCTGCAGGACATAGATCGTGACACGGGCGGCCTGCGCCGCCGCACCAAGAGCCGTGAGATCGACGAGCTGGGCTTCGGCCACCAGTCCTTCGGAGATGAGGACCAGCGTTTTGGGACCGTCGATCTCGGCGAGGCGTTCGATGAGGCGCTGCAGTGCATCGAGCGACAGCCGCGCGTCGGTGCGCGCCAGCTGCGCCATCGCGCGGCTCTCCTGCTCGATCTGCACCGGGCACGGATCGCGCGCGCCTTCCGCCTCGGCCAGGCGGCGAGGATTCTCGTAGCGGCCGAGCGGCTGACCGCACTCGCGCAACACGACCTGGTCCAGCCGCGTGCGGCTGCCGTCGGCAATGGCCAGCGCTTCGACCAGCCCGATGTTGAAGTGCGCAGGAACCGACGACGCCTCGCCGGTCAACGTCTGCAGATATTTCTTGACGCTCGCATGGTCGCCGGTGAACTGAATCGTGCCGCCGTGGTTCAACGGGGCGGCGGCGACTCGATCGGCCGGCTCGAGTGCGTCGATGAAGTCGGCGGCGGCCCGCAACGCCGCGCGTCCCTCGATCCTCCGCACGTGCATCTGGTCCACGGCCACGAGGATGAGCCGGCCGGCATTCTTGCCTTCGTTGGTATCGAAATGACCGCGCAGGTCCGACCCCGGGAAGGGCGTCGCCAGCTGACGAACGTACTCGGCCCAGACGACGCGCCGGGGGCCGTTGTCCACGCGGACATCGAAGCTGTCGGCGCCGAGCCCATCGATCGGCGCGCCGGATCCGTCGAGCACGGTCACGTCGACCGTCACCAGATCGACGCCCGTTCGGAAGACGGGCTGCTGCGGCCAGGCGAGCACCGGTCCGGCGAGCAGCAGACCGCTTGCCGCGATGCGACGAGACGCGCGCCGGAGAGTCGGTGCTGAGCATGCGATCCGACGGCCCTATTGTAAACGGATGCCTACCCGGCGAGTCAGGGCAATCCGTCCGTCGCCCCTTGACAAGCCATGCCTCGATTATCGACAATTCACATGCCTAGACTATCGACACTCGTCGGGAGCCCGTGATGCGGTCGATTCGAGTTCTCTTGTGGAGCAGCCTGCTGGTCGCCGGTGTTGCGCTCGGCGCGGCAGGGCGCATCGCGCCCGCGCAGATCCTCGACATCGACGGTCGCCCGCTGAAGCCGTTCGAGCCGGCCGGCGCGGCGAGCCTCATCTTCTTTGTCGCGACCGACTGTCCCGTCTCCAACTCCTACGCGCCGGAGATCCAGCGCGTGTGCCGGGAGTACGGATCGCAGCGGCGTGGCGTGCTCGCTCGATGTACGAGGACTGTCTGAGACACCTGCCGCGCCAGGCGACGCGACGTCGACGGCGCAGGTTCGCACGCATCTGCGGGAGTACGGATATAACGGGATTCCCGCCGCCGTCGATCGTTCGCGAGTCGTCGCGAAGCGCGCGAACGCGTCGGTGACGCCACAGGCGGTCGTCATCGATCGCGCCGGCGAGATCCGCTACCGCGGCCGGATCGACAACTTCTACGCGGCGCTTGGCAAGCCGCGGCAGCAGGTCACCGAGCATGACCTGCGCAACGCGCTCGACGCCGTCCTTGTCGGGACGGACGGTGCCGAAGCCCGAAACGGAAGCCGTGGGCTGCTACATCGTCGATCCCGCAGCGTTGAGGAAGTAGGTCGAGGAAGCAGGCAGAGGACGCTCGCGATGCGCAAACACCTATTCGTTGGACTCTCGGTCGCCGTGCTGCTCGGCGGCGTGACCGGTCATTCGCAGGACCGCAGTGGCGGACGTGGGACGCAGGCTCGCGCGGCGCCCACCGCGTCACGTTCACCGAAACGATTGCGCCGATTCTGTACGCCAACTGCGTGACGTGTCATCGACCCGGCGAAGTCGCGCCGTTCTCGCTGATCTCCTACGAGGACGTCGCCAAGCGCGGCAAGCTGATCGCCCGCGTGACCGGCGACGAAGTACATGCCGCCGTGGCACGCGGCGCCACGGGTACGGCGAGTTCGTCGGCGAGCGCCGGCTGAGCGACGCGCAGATCGCCGTGATCGGCGCCTGGGTGACAGCACGGCATGCCGCGCGGCGACGACGCGAAGATGCCGAAGCTGCCGGCGTTTCCCGCCGACGGCTGGCGCCTCGGTCAGCCGGATCTCATCCTCGAGATGCCGGCCGCGTTCGATCTTCCGGCGAGCGGACCGGACGTGTTTCGCAACTTCGTCATCCCGACCGGGCTGACCGAAGACAAGTGGGTGCGCGGCATCGAGTTTCGTCCGAGCGCTCGCAAGGTCGTGCACCATGCGATCTTCGCCCAGGTGGCCGGTGGAAGCCTGGCGGCGCGGGACGGCGCCGACGGACGGCCGGGCTTCGGCGGCATGGAGGCGGTCGGCGTCGTCAACGATCGCGGCGACTCCGCGAGGCCTCGGCGGATGGGCCGTGGGCGCGACGCCGACGGATGTTTCCCGAGGGCATCGCGGCGCGGCTGCCGAAGGGATCGGACTTCCTCCTGCAGATGCACTTTCACCTGAGCGGCAAGCCGGAGACCGAGAAGTCGCTCATCGGGATCTACTTTGCCGACAGCGCGCCCGACAAGGACCTGTTCTCGGTCGAGTTGCCCGCGCTCTTCGGCGTCGGGGCCGGCATCGACATCCCGCCCGGCGACAAGAGCTTCACCGATCCGGGACTCGTTCACGCTGCCGGGCGACGTGAGCGTCTACTCGGCGATGGCGCACGCGCACTATCTGGCCAGGGAGATGAAGGCGACGGCGACGCTGCCCGACGGGTCGACGCGCCGCTGCTCTGGATCAACGACTGGGACTTCAACTGGCAGGACAGCTACGTCTACAAGGAGCCGTTCACCCTGCCCGAAGGGCACGCGCATCGACGTCACGCTTGACGCTACGACAACTCTGCCGACAATCCACGCAATCCCATCGACCCGCCGCGGCGTGCGCTGTGGGGCGAGCAGTCGTTCGACGAAATGGGGACCGTGGGATTCACGTTCGAGGTCCTGCAGAAGCCCGATGTGCCGGCGTTCCAGGCGGCGCTCGCCGCGCGCAACAAGGCGGCGATTGCCGCGGGCGGGCAGAATGGCACGCTCGGGCGTTTTCTCGCCCGACAGCAACGACAGAGCCGCGGATTGCAGCAGCTGACGGTCTTCGATCGGCAGGGGACCGTGGTGAGCCGCGTCGGGGAGCCTGGGGCGTACGCGCAGGCGACGTTCTCGCCCGATGGCTCGCGGCTCGCCGTGATCAAGATCGATCCCGACAGCGACGCGCAGGATGTCTGGGCGTTCGACGTCGCGACAGGGAAGGGCACGTCCATCACGTCGGATTCGGCGCCGGATGCGGCTCCGGTCTGGTCGCCGGACGGACGACAGATCGCCTACGTGTCGATCCGCGACAACACGCACGGAGTGTACCGGCGTGCGTCCTCCGGCCAGGGCGCCGAGGAGCAGCTGTACCAACACGCGACCGGCGGCATCCATCGTTCTGACCGACTGGTCGGCCGACGGCCGCTTCCTCTGCTTCTGGTCGGGCGACACGATGTTCATCCTGCCGCTGGCCGGCGACCCCGCGCAACGCAAGCCGATCGAGCTCGGACGCGACGCGTTCCTCGGGCGCGGCGGGCGGCTGTCGCCCGACGGGCATTTTCTGGCATTCAACTCGAACCGGTCGGGTCGCTTTCAGATCTACGTCAGCCCCCTCGACCCATCGGCCTTGGCCGGAGCCGCGCCGGCCCAGTCGCAAGTGTCGAGCGACGGCGGCATCGGCGGCATCATGTGGCGCAAGGACGGCAGGGAGTTGTTCTACCTGTCGCAGCCGCCGCGCCAGACGGTGATGGCCGTGGATGTGACGACGGGCGGCGGGATTCAGGCGGGCACGCCGCAGCGACTGTTCGAGCTGCCGACGCCGGTTGGCGCTCCAGCGCAGCTCAGCAACGTCAGCAGCCCCGACGGGCAGCGTTTCGTCTTCGCGGTGAACGTGCCGAAGCCCGGTGCGGCGCCGAAGCAGCAGGCGCCGCCGGATCGATGACCGACGCACAGCTTCGACAGTTGGAAACCGTCCTTGCGCTCGCAGAAACAGGCTGAACGCGCCGACCGCCTCGGTTCACGATGATCCGATGAACACGAAGAAACACCTCTCTACGGATCCATCGTGAACATCGTGTCATCGTGCCCATCGTGTTGTGACGTGATCCCGTGACACGCTAATGAGACGGCCTTACTTCAGCTTGAACGACATCTCTACTTCGACACGGACGGCGACTGGCTTGCCGTCCTTTGTTCCAGGCTCGAAGCGCCACTGCCTGATGGCCTTGACGGCCTCGTCGTCCAGGCCGTAGACCGCGTCGAGCGACTGGGTCACCTCGACGTCACCCACTTCGCCCGTGGTGAGGACGACGGCCTCGAGTCGCACGGTTCCTTGAATGCGAGCGTCCATGGCCTCGCGCGTGTAGTTCGGCTTGACCTCGGTCACGAGCCGAGGCAGTTTCACGCCTTCGCCCGGTCGATAGACTCGTGGCGCGTCCTGGCCCGACTGAGGTGACGTGCTGGCTGCAGGCGTGCCTCGCTCGGCTGGCGCGCTGTCGGGATTCGGGATGTTCAGGGTGAACCGGAGCGTTTTCCCGTCCGCTCTTCCAGTGATTTGCCAGCAGCCCGGAGTGGAGAAGGTCAGGCCGCTTGCCTGATACGTCCATCGATAGCCGCTCGGAACTGCAATGTCGACCGGCTCGGCGTCGCCGTCGAGGCGCCGGGCGTCTATCGTCAATTCTGAGCCGACGGGACGGACCCAGAGCACTTTGGTGCGGAGCGTTCCCGGTACCGGACTGCCGCCGGACGCCCACATGGTTCGATCCGCGTTGACGTACCAGTCGCCGAGGAACGGGGACGCGTTCGGGTCGTCTGGCGGCCGTTCCGCGACTGGCATCGTCGCCTCGCAGGCTACTGTCGCCGAACTCCCGTTCGTCACTCCCCGGCGCGCGCCGAGCGCTCCGGCGGCGATAGGCGTTCCTGCCGTCACGGCCACGATGGCGGCGAGGAGCAGGCGCGTCGACACCTTCAGCGTCGCTGGCATCGGACGTCCGAGAATCCACTCGATTCGCTCCGTCAGTCGAGGTCCCCCGACGCCGGCCACAAAGGCCGCCGGAGATCGAAGGCCGAAGTTGCAGACCTTGAGAATGCCTTCGGCGTAGCTGCGATTGTCCGCTCCCATGTGCAGTACCTCCTCGTCGCACGCGCGTTCACGTTCGGTCACGAGCCGCGATCCCACCCACCACACGGCCGGATGAAACCAGAAGAGCGTCTCGACCACGACGTGCAGCAGGGCGCTGAGGTTGTCCATGCGCCCGACGTGACATACCTCGTGCGCCAGGATCGACTCGAGCTCCGCGTCGGTGAGGCGATCGGAGAGGCCGTCGGGCCAGAGCAGCTTCGGGTGAAGCACGCCAAGCACGCCAGGCTCGACGCTGGCCTGACCCTGCAGGATCGCGATGTGGGACGTGCGCGCCCCCGTTTGGGTCACGCGCCTGATGGCGTCGGCTTCGCGGCCGTGCTCGAGATGGGGCAGGGCACGAGCGATTGCCGAGACGTCGCGCCACTGCCGCCATCGCCAGACCGTCAGTCCGACGACACCGGATGCCCACACGACGAGCGCCAGAGGGGCCAGACGGTCGGCGGCGACCGGAAAGCTGGCGGCCGATGCGCCCGCGGCGGCGTCGAGACCCCAGAACGATAGAGACTGGTCGAGCCATCGAACGACAACCGACACGCTCGGCGTCGTGAGTGCCGACGCCCGCGCGCCGAGGTAGCTGCCTGCCGCGGCCAATACCGTGAACGGCACGAGGAACTTCACGGACGCGAAGAGCCAGATGGCGTACC
Organism: uncultured Acidobacteriota bacterium; assembly: GCA_963776315.1. Classification (GTDB taxonomy): domain Bacteria; phylum Acidobacteriota; class Vicinamibacteria; order Vicinamibacterales; family 2-12-FULL-66-21; genus DATBJJ01. The sequence continues at coordinate 367,137 of CAVZMJ010000003.1, read as the reverse complement.
GTGTTCGCGCCGGCGCGCGCCTCAGGGCGAACGCGAGCAGCGCCGCGATGCCGACGCAGACAGTCGACTGTAGGAGATGTGTGGCGATGGTCACTTCGAGCGCTCCTTCGGTGCAAGGCGCCGTAGGGTCTTTTCCGCTTCGCGCAGGTCGTCAAGCGTCAGTTTGCCCGTTTCGATGAGGTGCGCCATGACGGGCTGGGTGCGTCCGCCGAACACGCTCAGGAGCTCGTCGACGATCCGCCGGTGCGCGGCGGTGCGCGACACGACCGCCTCGAAAATGTGCGCGTTGCTGATCTTCTTGACGCGTCGAATCGCACGTTTGGACTCGAGGCGATACATGGTGGTCTGGATCGTCGTGTAGGCCGGCCGGTCGGTTTCGGGAAAGGTCTCCTGAACCTCACGGACCGACGCCGGGCCGCGCGCCCACAGCGCATCCATGATGCGGAGCTCCAGATTGCTCAGTCTTCGGACGGTCATCGCGTGCTGCCTCCTACGCCTGTATCTGAATCTACTATAGGTGTAGTAGTAATGCAAGGCCTCAAGGCTCTCGGCTCTTGGCTCTCGGCTCTAGCGAACCATCGACGCCTTACTCGAAGATCTTGTCTAAAGCCGAAAGCCTAAAGCCGAAAGCCTAGAAAATCACCTTGAGCCCGAACTGCATGAGCCGCGGCGCGGCGGCCGAGAAGATCCGCCCGAAGTTCACCGAGTTCAGGTCGGCCACGGGAAGCCCGAAGTTCGGGTGGTTGGCGACGTTGAACACCTCGGCGCGGAACTGCACGCGCACTTCGCCCGAGATCTGGAAGTCGCGCACGAGCGACATGTCGACGTTCGTGTATGACGGCCCGCGCGCGATATTCCGGCCGGCGTTTCCGAACTGGCCGGCCTCGGTCTGGATGTTGAGGCGTCGAAACGCGGAGCGGCTGAGCCACTCGTCGACGGTGCGCGGTCCCCCGTTCGGATCGCCGACAAGGTCGGGCCGGCTGGCAGGGAAGCCCGAGATGGGCGGGCTGTTGGCCTGGAGAGCGACGTTGGCCGAATCCGATACCGTGAAGGGGGTCCCCGAGTTGTGCGTGGCGATGCCGTTCAGCTGCCACCCGCCGAAGATTGCCCGCACTACCACGGGCGCGCGCTCGGAGATCGCGGGCTTCCAGCTCGCGCTCGCGACGAAGCGGTGCCGCGCGTCGAAGAGCGACGGGCCGTACTCCGCGTCGAGATCGAACGGGTTCTGCGCCAGATCGTTTTCGCCCGCGAGCGGCTTGGCGGCCGCGCCGGAGAGATTCATCGCCGACAGGTAATCGTACGTTCTCGAATACCAATAGGACACGTTGAAGGCGATGCCGCCGCCGAAGCGGCGCGAGATGCTCGCCTGTCCCGCGTGATACGACGACTTCGTGATGTTGCGCAGCATCGCGATCGTCGAGAAATCGCAGGTGCCGCCGTCGGCAGGGCAGTTGGCATACAGGCGCCGCCGGTCGGCGTTCTGTGCCGTCGCCCCTGGGCCGTACACTGCCGGGTTGGCCTCGACGTTCCGCGGGAGGTCCCGTCCCGCTGCGCCCACATAGCGGACCTCCACAAGGTACTTCTCGAAAAGCGAGCGCTGCACGCCCACGTTCCAGTTCTGCACCGACGGCGGTCTGGCCTCCGGATCGAGCGCGAAGACCGTCGACGGGCGGACGAACGTGTTCGGCGCCGGAAGCGGGCGCCCCAGGTAAGGGTTCTGGAAGTTGAGCCCTGCACCGCTGAACTGATTGAACTGCGCCCACGGCGTTGCGCTGATCGCTACCTGAGACGAGGTGCCGGAGCCGTTCTGGAACTGGTCGTAGAAGAGGCCGTAGCTGGCGCGTACGGACCACAGGCCCCGGCCCGTGGGATCCCATGCGATTCCAACGCGCGGCATGAAGGCGTTGGCGCTCTGCGCAATCCCACGCCCGATGCCGGGATCGCCGGGAAACAGGAGCCCGACCGGCGCGTCCGGTCTGACCGTCGACTTCATACCCGGGATGAAGGCGTTCAGGCGGTCCTCTGCCTCCGTAAAGGGGTTGATGCGCTCGTAGCGCAGGCCGTAGTTCAACGTGACACGCGGCCCGACGCGCCATTCGTCCTGCCCATACAGGCCGAGGCCTGAGACGGTGACCTGACGGCCGAAGTCGCCGAGGCCCTGGTAGAACGTCACCGGCGCCCCCAGCAGCAGGTTCGCCATCGCGTTGTTCGTCGGAAACGTCCCGGCAAAAACGAAGAACGCATTGGGGGCGATCGACTGAAACATCTCGATGCCGGTCCGCCGGATCTCGCCGCCAAGCTTGATCAGGTGCGACGACTTCGTCCACGTCAGGCTGTCCTGCACTTCGAAAGTGTTCTGGGTCGTGTTCCGTGGTCCGGTGATCGCCCCGCCGATCGGCGTGTAGCCACTGATGTTGAAGAACGGCGGCCCCTGCCCAACCTCGTTCGACGAGGTGTAGCCGAATCCGAGCGCGCTCGGCGGCGTCCGGTTGAGGCGCTGATCGAAGAAGAACACGTGCTGCAGGAACGTCCCGCGGACCAGGTTGGTCAGCGACGGCGAGAAGATGTGGGTGCTCGACAGCGTCGCCGCGTGCGTCGAGAGGTCGTCGCGCGTGGGGAAGCCCGGCACGTCCGTCCCCCGCACCGAGATCGGGTTGATGTTGTGGCCCCCGGAGTACGAATAGCGTCCGAAGATCTGGTCGTTCGGCGAGACGTTGAAGTCGAGTCGTCCGCCGGCCGAATCGAGGACGTTGGTGCCGACGAGCGTCGCCCGGTAGATGGATGGGGACACGTTGCCGAGGGGATAGAGATTCACGACGTTGCGCGCGACCGGGTTGATCGCCCCTTCGGGAATCTGGTTCCCTGGAATCGGCACGCCTCCGGCGGCGAAGTTGATGAGTGGCGTTCCCATGCCGGAGAAGTCACCCTGCCGCTCCTGCGCAGTCGGCACGGTGGCCGTGGTCGTCGTGCCCTGCTCGTTGCGAAAGCCCTCGTAGTACCCGAAGAAGAGCAACTTGTCTTTCTTGACCGGACCGCCGATCGTTCCGCCGAACTGGTTCTGCTTCAGCGGCTCGACTTCAGCGGAGAAAAAGTTGCGCGCGTCGAACTGGTCGTTGCGCAGGAACTCGTACAGGTTGCCGTGGAACTGATTGCCGCCCGACCGGGTCACCACGCTCGTCGTTGCGCCGCCGGTGCCCCCGTACTCGGGAGGCGCGCTCTGCGTGAGTATCCGGAACTCGGCGATTGCCTCGACCGGCAGCTTGAGCGCGTAGCCGCCGTCCATCCGGTTCACGTTCTGCGCGCCATCGACCAGGTACATGTTCTGTTCCGGCCGCATGCCATTGACCGCGTAGGCCTGGCCTTGCCGCAGGCTTCCCCCGGCTGTGGCGACGCCGCCCGTGAGCGGCGCGACACCAGTCTGCAGCAGGCCGAGCTGCGTGAAGTTGCGCCCGTTGAGCGGCAGATCGACGAGCTCGCGGCCCGAGACAATCCGGCCGAGCGCGTTGGTCGTCGTGTCGACGAGCTGCGCGCCGCCCGTGACGGTCACGGTTTCGGCGAGCGACCGCAGCTCCAGTTGCGCGTTGAGGCGGACCGTCTGGCTCACGTTGACCTGGATCGGCGCGCGCACCAGGGTCGCGAACTGCGGCGCGTTGACGGTGACGGTGTACTGCCCGACCGGCAGCAGCAGGAGCCGGTAGAATCCATCGCCCGCGGCCGTCGCCTCTTTCGTGAAGCCCGTGTCGAGGTTTCGGGCGACGACGTGCGCGCCCGCAATGGCGCTCGCCGTCTTGTCGGTGACCGCTCCTTCGATCGTGCCGGTCGTGTCCTGGGCAGTCGCCCGGGCCGCTACGAACACGCACAGGCACAGGGACAGAAGCGCGAGCGGCGTCACGCTGCGGGTTGGGACGGACATAACCTTCCTTCGCCACGCGACGGCCCATCCGGTGACGCGATGTGTGGCACAGCCGCTCCCAGTTGACGTTGAAACCGAAGGCGGGAGTGTAGGCCGCGCCGTTTGGCGGCTCAATACTGCGAATGAACTAGAAGCCTCGTTCGCGGGTAATATAGCGACACATCAGCCGCAGTCCAGTGATTGTGGGAGGCGCGTCCCGTGCATAGCATGAGCAACCGTCGGAGCTTCCTGAAGCTGTTGGCCGTCACCGTCGGCACAGCCGGCCGGTCCGACACTTCCTTCGCGCGTCACTCGCCGGACCGAGCACTCTCGGAGGGCGCACAGGCTCCGGCCGCGCCCCCGGTCATCCGGAAATCGACGCTCATCTCGATGCTGCCCAAAGAGGGCTCGTACGCGGAACGGTTCGCCATCGCGCGCGAGTCAGGTTTCGAAGCCATCGAGATGCGCACGGTGACCCGGGACGAAGAGGCAGCCGAGATCCGCGAGGCATCTCAGAAGACGGGGCTTCGCGTGCATTCCGTCATGAACGAGGAGCATTGGCGGTCGCCGCTCTCGAGCAGCGACCCGGAGGCGGTCAATCGGAGCGTGCGGGGCATGGAGGCGTCGATTCGCAATGCGAAGCTGTGGGGCTCCGACACCGTCCTGCTCGTTCCAGCCGTCGTCGACGCCGCGACGTCATACAAGGACGCCTGGAGTCGCTCGCAGCGCGTCATTCGCGAACGGCTCCTTCCGGTGGCGCGCGATGCCAAAGTGGTGATCGCGGTTGAAGAGGTGTGGAACAAGTTCCTGCTGAGCCCGTTGGAGTTCGCGCGCTACGTCGACGAGTTCGAGTCGCCGGTGGTGCGGGCATACTTCGATGTCGGCAACGTCGTCCTGTACGCGTTTCCGCAAGACTGGATTCGAACCCTCGGCGCGCGCATCGTGAAGATTCACCTCAAGGACTTCAATTTCGATCGGCAGAACGGGCGCTTCGCCTGGAAGAATCTCGGCGAAGGCGACATCGACTGGCCGGAGGTGCGGCGGGCGCTGCAGGACATCGGTTACGCAGGCTACGTCACGACCGAGCTCGCCGCGGGCGATGCGGCCTACCTGAAAGACGTGTCGGGCCGCGTCGATCGGTTCCTCGCCGGGCAGAAGCCCGTTGGCTGACCGAACGCCGACCTACCTCGTGAGCGCCGCCTGCAACATCGCCCTCGCGTATCCGACGTTGTAGATCTCGCCCGAGAACCCGCCGCCTCCCGGATACTGACCGCGCATCGGGCCGAGCGAGCGGTCGACGTCGATCGCTCGCGGGTGTTCGGGGTAAATCGTCCGCGAATACTTCTGCCGCACGAGCTCCTTCATCACACCGAACATATCCACCTGTCCATCGTCGAGGAACACTTCGGTGTAGTCCACGTACGGTGCCCGGACCACGACGTTGCGGAAGTGGACGTGGTTGATGCAGTCGCGCTCCGCGAGGTAGCGGCAGACGGCGACCGGGTCTTCCCCCATCTCGCGCGTGACGCCGCAGTCGAACGTCATGCCGTTGAACGGGCTCTTGACCAGATTCAGATACTGCTTCCAATGCTCGAACGTCGCCATGATCTGTTCGGACCCGCGGCTGAGCGGCACCGGCGGATCGTTGGGGTGGAGGGCCAGGCGGACGTTTGCTTTCTCGGCTTCGGGCACGATCGCTTTCAGAAAGTGTTCCGCGCGCTTCAGCTGATCCGCGCGCGTGTGCGTGCCGACGCCGTCTTTCGGCGGGAGGCTCTTCGAGAGCGTGTAGTCGTACGCGGTGTAGCCTGCGCCGGCCCGCCCGATCTCCTCCTTATAACCCTCCATCAGCCGGTTCGCGTAGAAGTTGTATTCGATGACCGGAAGGCCGGCTTTGCCGGCGGCCCGAATCGACGTGATGACGTCGGCGATTTGCGCGTCCGCATTGGGCCGGCCCCAGATCACGTCGTCGAAGCCCGAGATCATCATGTTGTAGAGGGTGAGGCCGCCGGCGTGGAAGCGATCGATCCGGCCACGGATGTCGGCCTCGTCCCAGGGGATGCGTGGACCGCCCGTGAGCACGTGGTCGACGCCGATCTGCTTCACGCGCCGCATGTTGGGCTCGTCGACGGTCGCCCAGAACCCGAGGCAGATCTTTGGCGTGTCCTTGCTCTCGGACGGCATGCGGGAAAACGTCGGCCGCGTCTGGGCGGCCGCGCTTCGCGCGGACGATGCGAGGGCAGCGGTGCCGAGGGCCTGCAGCAGTGTCCGCCTGGAGACGCGAGTGCTCATGAGGGTCCTCCAATGTGCCTACGTGCGTGACTCATCCTACATCCAAGGCTCTAGGCTCTAGGCTCTGGGCTCTGGGCTTAGGCAAAAACCTTCGACCAAGTACTCGAAGATCTCCTAGAGCCCAGCCCAGAGCCCAGCCCAGAGCCCAGAGCCCGTGTCCGGCTGCAGCCTCTTGTCTCGCGGCACGTGATGGAAGCAAAGTACTGCAGCAGAATGACTGCGCCAGAACACGTATTCGCCTCGAACCATGCTTCGCGGTCAGGAGCCGAGGTCGCGAAGGCGCTCGAGGCCAGGCTTCCGGCGGATCCCCTGACACGGTTCGCACCGGCGCCGACGGGCGACCTGCATCTTGGTCACGTGGTGAACGCAGTGTACGTCTGGGGCCTGGCGCGGGCGTTGGGCGGGCGGGTCCTCCTTCGCATCGAAGATCACGATCGTCAGCGCGCGCGAGGCGAGGCCGAGCGCCTCATGCTGGACGATCTGGACTGGCTGGGATTCGCGGCCGACGTCTATCCGTCGGAGGACTATCGACGCGGTTCTTGCGACGGCCGGCAGAGCGAGCGCGACGCCGTCTATCGGCAGGCGTTGACGCCGCTCGTCGCGGCCGGACTTGTTTACGGTTGCACGTGCTCGCGGGCGACTCAGGCGGCGCCGGATCCGGGACAGCCGTCAGGTCCCGGTCATCAGCCTGAACGGCGCTATGCCGGCACGTGCCGTGAGGCGGGTATTCCTACCGGAAATGGCGTCGGTTGGCGGCTGCGGCTGGAGCCCGGCGTCGAAACGTTCGACGACGCGCTTCTGGGGCCGCAACAGCAGGATCCGTCAGCCCAGTGTGGCGATGTGCTCCTCCGCGATCGACTCGGTAACTGGACCTATCAGTGCGTCGCGGCAATCGACGATGCGGTGCAGGGAGTGACGCTTGTGGTGCGTGGGCACGATCTGCTGTCGTCGACCGGGCGCCAGATCCGATTGGCACGGCTGGCCGGCCGGCCGGCGCCGGCCGTGTTCGTTCATCATCCTCTCATCATGAAGTCAGCGACGCAGAAGCTGAGCAAGTCCGATGGAGACAGCGGCATTCGCGACTTGAGGGCGGCCGGCTGGACAGCAGCGCAGGTCATCGGCCGCGCGGCCGCGCTTGCCGGGTTGACGCGGGCACCGGATCCGCTCAGTGTCCGGGATTTGCCGGGGTTGTTCGCGGCGTGGAGCGCCGCCTAGTGTTGGGAGGGGACGGAGTTAACGGGTTCAACACGGAGGAACGGAGTCACCGAAGACGCACGGAGGCTGTCGAGGCCGTCGACCAACGGACCGGTCGCGTCGCCGGCCGACCGGCCGGCGAGTGGCATCGAGAGAGCGGCGCAACTCAAGGCACCACGTGTGTTGTTCGGTGCTTTGAGTTGCGCCGCTCTCCCGATGCCACCCGCGCTTCGCGCGGCGCGCCCGGTCCTCCGTTCGTCTCCGTTCGTCTTCGTTCCTTAGTGTTGAAACCGTTTGCTCCGTCCCCTTCTTGGCTCAGATCTCGTCGGCCTTGCGTTCCAAGCTGGGTGATAGAGCATCCGCGATCAGGAGAGCGACCGGAGGGGACGGAGTTAACGGGCTCAACAAGGAGGAACGGAGTCACCGAAGACGGACGGAGGCTGTCGAGGCGCGTCGACCAACGGACCGGTCGCGTCGCCGGCCGACCGGCCGGCGAGTGGCATCGAGAGAGCGGCGCCACTCAAAGCACCCTGTGTGTTGTTCGGTGCTTTGAGTTGCGCCGTTCTCTCGATGCCACCCGCGCTTCGCGCGGCGCGCCCGGTCCTCCGTTCGTCTCCGTTTGTCTTCGTTCCTTCGGTTGAAACCGTTTGCTCCGTCTCCTCCGAGATCTCGAACGGCAGCTCGGCTCACGAGCACGGGGGCGGCGAAACACGCTAATGTGTTAGCGCCAACTACGGAGGTGTCATGGACGGAATCCTGGGGCGCTTTGCCCCCCACATCTACGCGCTCCTGCGCATCGTCGCAGGATTGCTCTTTGCCCAGCACGGCGCGCAAAAACTCTTCGGGGCGCTTGGTGGCCGTCAGGTTGCCCTCACCTCACAATTCGGCCTGGCCGGCATCATCGAGCTCGTCGGCGGGTTGATGATCGCGGCGGGCATGTACGCCAGCCCGATCGGATTCATCGCCAGCGGGGAGATGGCGGTCGCGTACTTCCGGACGCACGCGCCACAGGGATTCTGGCCGGTGCAGAACGGCGGCGAGCTCGCCGTGCTCTATTGCTTCCTGTTCCTGTATGTCGCGGCCCGCGGCAATGGCGTGTGGAGCATTCAAGGTGGAAAGAAGAGGTAGCGATGGAGATGATGACGTTCAGACGGAAGATGTCGGCTCTCGCTGTGCTGCTGACGGTTCCTCTGCTCGGCTCCGGATTGACCGGGTCGGGTGTCGGTCACACTCCCGCGGCGCAGGCACCGGCCGGCGCCGCCGAGGTGCGGACGTGGTACTTCTACACGGTGAAGTGGGGGTCCCAGGACGAGTTCCTGGATCTCTTTCAGCGGAATCACTACCCGGTTCTGAAGGCGCGCATGGACGCCGGGCACTATTCGTCGATCAGAACGTATACACCGCGCTATCACGGCGATGGCCGCGCCGACTGGACGTTCGCCGTCGAGCTCGTCGAGCGTCCGGGGTCGACGGGACTGCCGACCGAAGCCGAGATCGTGAAGAAGCTCTATCCCGACCAGGCCAAGTTCCGCCGCGAGGAGCAGCGCCGCTTCGAGCTGCTCGAAGCGCACTGGGACACGCCGCTCACGGCGGTGGATTTCGCGACGCGGGCCATCAGTCGGTAGTGACGCAGGCTCAGGGCTTTAGGCTTTAGTAAAACCCTCGACCGCGCACTCGGAGATCTGCTGCCTAAAGCCTAAAGCCTAGCCTAGAGCTGCCTAGAGCCTAGAGCCACCCCTTTTCACCAGTTCAGCCTCCACACAATCTGCCCAATGCGCCCACCGGGGTCCAACGTCGCATTGATGTCGGTATATCCGCTCGTGATCTGAAACGCCGTTCCTTCGCGGCAGGCTCCACACGACGATCGAGCCGGAGGCGTCTCGAACCTTTTCCACCTTGAACGCTCTCGCCAGCTCGCTTTCGGTCATGCCGACGAGCCGCGACGCGTCGTCGATGCGGAAGTCCCGGACCTGGAGCCGTCCGGTGCCCGAGAATTCCCAGTTGCCGATGAGGCCGTTCAGCCACGGGTTGATATTGCCGCCGAATCGCTGGCCGCGTCCGACCGGCACTTCGTAGTACCACGTCGTCTTGAGCGCGTGCGGCACGCCATCGCCGGCGAGGACGACGGCGCGGTCGCGGCGCAGCGTGTCGAGATCGGTTTCGTACGTCTTGGCGTAGGTGTAGTTGATCGAGGCCGTGAGGCCGCGCGACAGCCGTCGGCGGAAGTCGATCTGGAACGCGTCGTACTTCGTCGTGGCCGCATCGCGCGTGATGTTGGCCTGATCGACGTCGGGGTTCATGACGAAGAAGTTGGCGGGCAGGCCCGCGGCAAACGCGTTGGCGCGAAACGTCGCGTTGGCGTGCAGATCGTTGCTGGCGTCGACGGGATCCGGATCGGTACTCGCCGAGGTGGCCTGTCCACGCGCTGTTGGTGAACTGCGTGACGCCGGAGTAGGCGGCCGCATTACCCGCCTGCGACGCGGGAATCCTGGCGAAGTAGGCCAGGTAGGTCGGCAGGGGAGAGGCGCCGGTTCCGGGCCCGCGATAGGCGAAGGAGCAGGCCGGATTGTTGCCTGTGCCGCAGCCCGCTGCGACGTGCGCGAAGGTTCGCTTGCGTGTGCCGCGAATCGGCAGGGATGCGGGGCGAGTGTGTGTCCTGCGCGGGTCAAGGGATCAGACCTGCCGGCGTTCCTCGAGCTCCAGAACCTGACGGTGACCATCGGCGACGGTCTGCGGTCCCCGTGAGTACGGACAAATTTGTCTGACGGCCCCGATTCGCTTGACAAAGATGGCCCAGGAGACTAATTTGTCCTGACTTTGGTCAAATGAGGCGCCCGTCCAGATTGAAAATACGTCCGACGGCCGTTACTGAAATGCCTGTGGCTTGGCTCCTGGCGCAATTAGTTCAGATCTAAGACTAAATGCGAAAGATCGATCCCGTTCGCTTTCAGGTCGCGACGCAGGGCACCTCGCGCGAGATCAACCGCCAGATCGTGTTGAACCTCGTTCGCGCGAACCAGCCAATCTCTCGCGCCGACCTCGCGCGCACCATGGGCGTTCGTCGTGGCAGCGTCAGCCTGCTCGTCAGCGATCTCCTGCAGAGCGGCCTGATTGTCGAGGGCGCCACCGGCAAGACCGTGCGCGGGCGGAAGCCCACGTTCCTCTACATCGACTCCCGCCGCCGCACGGTCGTGGCTGTCGATGTGCGCGCCAGCCAGACCTACCTGATGCCCGCCGACCTGCTGGGCAAGCCGCTCAGCGGTGTGGTTGGCTTTCCGACCGAGCGCGATCCGAAGGCGCTGGCCGCAACGCTCGGCGTGAGGATTCGCGCGCTGCTCGCCGATCACGGCGGGATCGTGGCGTGTGAAGGCGTGGGCGTGGCCATCCCCGGCATGATCGAGCACTCGACGATGCGGGTGCTGCACGCTCCGACACTCGGCTGGCGCAACGTCGACGTTCGCGACCTGCTGGTATCGGCGATCGGTCTGCCGGTCCAGATCGAGAATTCCGGACGTGCGTGCGCGCTCGCACAGCTCTGGGCAATGCACGGAGGCACGTCCACCTCGGCCGGCGATTTCGTGTTCGTGAGCGTGTCGGACGGGCTCGGCCTCGGGGTCATCGTGCGCGGTGAGTTGCTCCGCGGCCGGCACAACGTGGCCGGAGAGTTCGGACACGTGCCGCTCACGATGGACGGCCCGCGCTGCTCGTGCGGCGCGATGGGGTGCTGGGAAGCGTACGTCTCGAACCGGGCCACGCTGGCGCGCTATTTCGGACGGTCCGCCGAGTCCGACGAGCCCGTCCCGGCCGACGAGCGGACGTTCACCGTGGAAGATTTGATCTCGCGCGCGCGGCGGGGTGACGCGAAGGCGCGCGCCGCCATTCAGGCGACCGGGCGTTACCTCGGCGCCGGGCTCGTGTCGGTCGTCAACGTCTTCGACCCGACGCGGGTCTACGTCGGCGGCGAGATCACCACGGCGTGGGACCTCATCGAAAAAGACGTGCGGACGGCGTTCGCCGAGCGCGCGCTGACGCCGGCGGCCGCCGCAACAGAGATTCGTCCGGTCGCCGCCACGGAATACCCGCGACTGCAGGGCGCCGCCGCGCTCGTGACGGCACCGGCTTTTGCGGCGCCGGTCGTCGCGTAGCGGCCGGGCTGGTAGTGACACGCGCGGCCAAGAGGGCTGAGATGAATCGGAAGCAGACGGATGTCGGGAGCGTAGCAAGTCACGGGAGCACCGGTCCTCGACAGGGGACCCACGTGGGGGAGCAACTCATGAATGCCGTACACACCGTTGATGACGTCGAGAAACGCGCGGCGATGGAGCAGGTGCTCCAGAGTGCGACCTTCCTTCGTGCCAGCCAGGTCCGCAACTTCCTCCGCTACATCTGCGAGATGGAGCTGGCGGGGCGGGCCGCGGCGCTGCACGAGTATCTGATTGCGGTCGAGGCGATGGGGCTGCCGAGCTCCTACTCGACCGACGACGACTCGAGCGTCCGCCGCCGGGCGTATGCCCTGCGGCAGAAGCTCGAGCGGGTGTACGCCGACGAGCTGACCGAGGCCAAGGTGCGGATCGAAGTGCCCAAGGGGAGCTACGTGCCGCGCTTCGTGCCGGTGGAAGCGGCGTAGGGCACCGCTTCCAGCTGTACCGGAATGGATGTGTCCCGTTGGTTTGGGCGAGCTGAAGCTGAGAGCTGAAAGCGAAAGCTGAAAGCTGATCAATGTCCGTGCCTACTTGAACCGCCGCGCGTCGATGGCGTAGCGACGCACCTTGTAGTTGAAGATCCGCTCGGTCGTGTCGAGCAGGCGCGCCGCGTGGGCCCGGTTGCCGCGGGTGGTCTTGAGCGCGTCCTGCAGCAGGTCGCGCTCGAACGCCGCGACGCTGTCGGTCAGCGACTGACGCTGCACCGTGTCGGAGGCCTCCGCCGTCTGGAGCGTCGGCGGGAGATGGTGGCCGTGGATGACGCCGCCGTCGCAGACGAGCACGGACCGCTCGATCGTGTTCTCGAGCTCGCGCACGTTCCCTGGCCAGTGGTATGACGTCAGCATGTCGATCGCCGGCGTCGACACCCGGCGGATGCGCTTGCCGTGCTCGCGGGCGTACTTCTCGACGAAGTGGTCGGCGAGGAGCATGATGTCGGGCTTCCGCTCCCGGAGCGGCGGCGCGAAGATGGTGAAGACGGCCAGCCGGTAGTAGAGGTCGGCGCGAAACCGGCCTTCCTCCATGAGCGTTTCGAGCGGCTGATGCGTGGCCGCGATGAGCCTGACGTTGATCTTGATCGACGTCGTCCCGCCGAGGCGCTCGATCTCGCGTTCCTGCAGCACCCGCAGCAGCTTGACTTGCGTCGACGGGTTCAGGTCGCCGATCTCGTCGAGAAAGAGCGTCCCGCCCTCGGCCAGCTCGAACCGGCCCTTCTTGGTCGCCTGTGCTCCGGTAAACGCGCCACGCTCGTAGCCGAAGAGCTCTGACTCGATCAGCGACTCGGGCAGCGCCGCGGCGCTGACCTTGATGAACGGCTTCTTGGCACGCGGCGAGTTGTAGTGGATCGCGTGCGCGATCATCTCCTTGCCTGTTCCCGACTCGCCGCGGATGAGCACCGTGGTATTGGTCCGTGCCACCTGCGCGACCTGCTCGTAGACCTGCTGAATCGGCGCGCTGTTCCCGATGATGTTGCGGAACGCATAACGCTCGCGGAGCTCGTCGCGGAGGTGCTCGTTCTCCTCGGCCAGTTTGTGCCGGTCGGCCTCGACCATCCGGCTGACCTTGATGGCCTGCGCGATCATCGACGCCACGACCCGGTAGAACTCGAGCGACCGCTGGTAGTCGCGGTCGGACTTGAAGGGCAACACGACCTCGAGCGTGCCGGCTGGGCGCCGGCCGAGGATGATGGGCACGGCCACGAACGACAACTCGCGCAGTTCGGCGCGCGACCGCTCCGTGGGGGGTGGCGCCAGATTGGGCTCCTGGCTGACCCTTGGCACCACGACAGCTTTGGCGGAGTCCAGCACCCGTTCGGTGACGCCGCTCCCCTCGCCGCGATTCCGTCCACGCTGCCCTGGCAGCTTGATGCCGCCCGCCGCCTCGACGTTGAGGTCCTTGCTGTCGCGATCGACGAGCAATACCGCGCCGCCCGCCACCTGGTGGCGCCGTTCGAGGATGTCGAGTACGGAGTGGAGCGCCGCCTTGAGGTTCAGCACGCCCGAAAGCGCCTGACTGATCTCGAGCAGCGTCGCCAGCCGCCGCGTCTCGTTGGTGTGATCCTTCGCCTGACTGACACTCGCGTGGGGCATGAGCCGATAATCTTACAGGATTGTAGGACCGTTCGTCAGCTCAGTTTCAAACGTTCGTGGGCGCGTCTCGCTATGCGAAACCAGGCGGTCCGGCCGCCACCTAGGGTGATGCCGTGAATCGTGAATTGGTGTCAGGCCAGTGAAGGGTGAATTCACGATTCACTGCCTGACACCAAGCTGCCTGGGGGGCGGCCCGCCCGCGCCGCGACCAGCGCCGCCGGCAGTCCCACTCCCACCATGTGGATCAGCACGCCGTTGACGCGGACGACGACCTGGCGTCGGCCCGGACCCGAGCGCCGCATTCGACAGCGGAACGACAACGAAGTTCATCACCGCATAGACGGCCAGGCCGTACAGCATCCCGTAGATGACTGGGCGCCGGTTGAGCGCGGGGATGAGGCGGGTCGCCACGAGGTATGTCGCCACCACGCCAAACGCGATGAAGAAATGAAGCAGCAGGCCGAGGAGTGCCGTCGTCATCCCGCCCTGATAGGCGGGACGTCCCAGCACGCCCGACGCGATGCTCTGCAGGATGCTCATCGGCTTGACGCCCCGCAGACCGAAGAAGACGAACGCGTCGAGAATGTCGAGTGTGCCGACGATGAGCGTGCCGGCGGCGAGGGCACCGCTGACGGACAGGGGTCTCGCCACGTTCTACGGCTCTTCCCGTTGAGGCCACACGCCATCTGCCATCGGCACCGAGGTCAGCCTGGCTGGATCGATCACCACATGCCGGACGCGCTGCCGCTTCCACGTGTAGGTAACGTGCACTTTTCCGTCGACCGCCTGGATGACCGCCGGGTAGGAATACTCGCCGGGTTCGCTTTCGAGTACGAGCGCGGCTTCCCAAGCCGTGCCATCGCGGGAGATGGCGATGTTGAGAGGGGTTCGCCCCTTCGCCGTATGGTTGTAAACGATGAGCTGCCGCCCATCTCGCAGCGTGACCGCGTCGGTTCCCGCACTTGGATTGGGCAGCGCCGTCAGCGTCAGCGGCGTCCACGTCTTCCCGCCGTCCGAGGACCAGGTCTGAAAGACGCGTTCCGATCGCGTTCGTCCGACGGCTTGCAGCTTGCCGTCGGGATACACGAGGATACTCGGCTGGATGGCGTGGAGCTCGGGTGCGCCGGGGACAACTGACGGCCGCGCGATCGTCCACGTGCGGCCGGCGTCCGCCGACCGTTCGAAGTGGAGGCGCCAGAGGCTCGGCTTGTCGTTCGACTCGGTGCTGCTCGGGCTGATGATCGTGCCGTCGGCGAGACGGACCGGCTTGTTCTTGACAGGGCCCAGAATCCCGTCGGGCAGGCGTCGCGCTTCACCCCACGTCTGGCCGTTGTCGGAGGACGCGCGCACCATGCCCCACCAGTTGCGGGGATCGGGTCCGACCTTGTAGAAGAGCGCGAGCGAACGGTCCGGCATCTCGAAGAGCACCGGGTTCCAGCAGGGATGCCGCGTCCCGTCCGCCTGCACGCCGGTCGCGACCTCGACCGGTGCCGTCCAGGTCCCCTTCACGTGGCGCGAGACCCAGATGCCGACGTCCGGCGCGCTTTCGCGAGTCCCCCCGAAAAAGGCCGCGACCAGGCCCGCGCGGGTGTCGACGATCGTCGACGCGTGCACGCTCGGAAACGAGGCGGTTTCGTACAGGAACTCGGACTGGATTATCGCCGATGGTGTGCCCGACGTCTGCGCCGAGAGCGTCTCGGTTACGTTCGGCCGACTCGCGATCGTCAGGATGGCGGCGGCAGCGATGGCGGTGTATCTCATGAGCTCACCCACAACACGGGCTGACGGATGAAGAAGTTCCGGATGACCTACTTTGTCTGCTGCTCATAATTGATCAGAATCACGAGGTCTTCGTCCCCCGCCTGCTTCAACCCATGCGAGCTGCCCGGGCGCGTCAGCACGGCCGTGCCCGGCGTGACGTCGAAGCTCTTGCCGTCGATCGTCATCACGCCGCGGCCGCTGAGGACGTAGTAGATCTCGTCCTCCTTCTGCTCGTGATAGCCGATGCCCGAGCCCGGCTTGAGGGCGCGCTTGCGGAACACCATCTTCAGGCCCTGGGCCTTGGCGAAAAACGAGTAGCCGATCGTCTCGCCGCCGCCTTTGTGCGTGCCCGGCTCATTCTTCGCGACGTCGGCGTCGCGCTCGAGGATGTAGCCACCGGGCTTCGTCTGTGGCACGGCCGACGTCTGCGACCAGGACGCGGCAACGACTGCCGCCACCAGCACGATCGAACGACGGTTCAACATTTTCGCACCTCTCTGGCACCGTTTCTCGGGCTCAGGGCTCAAGGCTCAGGGCTCTGGCAAAACCTTTCGACCGCATACTCGAAGATCTTGCCTGAGCCCTGAGCCCTGACCTTGAGCCATCGTGATGCCCCGTTGCCGTGCAAACGAACTGACGCCCTCATGCGCTCCACACCGGCCCATCGGGGTATCGGTACTGAACGCGCGACTCTCTTCTGATCTCGCTGCTGTAACCGGGACGTTCGGGCACCATGTAACGGGCCCGCTTGATCACCACCGGGTCGACGAAGTGCTCGTGCAGATGATCGACGAACTCGGTGACGCGATTGTCCATCGTTCCGGTAATGCCGATGTAGTCGAACATCGACAGGTGCTGGACGAGCTCGCAGAGGCCGACGCCGCCGGCGTGCGGACAGACCGGCACGCCGAACTTCGCGGCCATGAGCATCACCGCGAGGTTCTCGTTGACACCGCCGAGGCGACAGCTATCGATCTGGCAGAAGCTGATCGCCTGGGCCTGGAGCAACTGCTTGAATATCACGCGGTTGGCGCAGTGCTCGCCGGTCGCGACGCCGATCGGGCGAACCGCCCGCGCGATCGCGGCATGCCCGAGGACATCGTCCGGGCTGGTCGGTTCTTCGATCCACAGCGGGTTGAACCGCGCCAGATCCTGCATGCGCGCGATCGCTTCGCCCACATCCCACCGCTGGTTCGCATCGACCATCAGTGTCCGCGATGGGCCGATGGCCTCCCGCACGAGGCCGACTCGTCGCGCATCATCCGCGGGATCGGCTCCGACCTTGACCTTGAAGTGTGTCCATCCGTCCGCGATGGCGTCACGACACGCCGCGCGCACCTTGTCGTCGGAGTAACCCAACCACCCGACCGACGTGGTATACGCCGGGTATCCGGTACGCAGCAACTCGGCTTCGCGTTCGCCCTTCGTCCGCGCGAGACGGTCGAGCATTTCGAAGGCTTCTTCCGGTGTGAGCGCGTCGGTGATGTAACGGAAGTCGATGCACGAGACCAGCTGCTTGGGCGTCATATCCGCCAGCAGCTTCCAGACCGGCTTGCCCTCGACCTTGCCGTAGAGGTCCCACACTGCGTTGACGATCGCGGCGAGCGCTAGATGGACGACGCCCTTCTCGGGCCCCAGCCACCGGAGCTGCGAGTCGCTCGCGAGCCGCCGCCAGAAGCCGCCGAAGTCCTCGGTGATCTCGTTGAGCGACAGTCCCAAGACGAGGTGGCGGAACGACTCGATCGCCGCCGCGCAGATGTCATTGCCACGCCCGATCGTGAATGCGAATCCATGGCCTTCGTGGCCGCCGTCGGTCTTGAGAATGACGTACGCCGCCGAGTAGTCCGGATCCGTGTGCATCGCGTCGGTGCCGTCTTGCGTACGCGACGTCGGGAAGCGGAGATCGAATGTCTCTAGGAAGGTGATTTTCATTCGGCTCAGGGCTCAGGGCTCAGGGCTCAGGGCATGGCAAAGATCTTGATGATCTGAGTCGAGGCGATCATGAGTAGAGATCATAGGAAGCTTCGAGTTTTCACGCTCGCGGATCAGCTCGTACTCGCGGTTTATCGAGCATCCTCGGATTTTCCGGCGTCCGAGCGTTATGGACTTCAAGCGCAGCTTCGAAAGGCCGCGGTCTCCTCAGCGGCCAACATTGTTGAAGGATGTGCGCGCCGCCACGAGCGAGAGTATTTACATTTTCTCAACATCGCGGCCGGATCGGCTGCGGAGGCCCGTTACCTCGTCGACGTCAGCGGCCGGCTCACCTTCATCGTGGCTCCGGATTGCCGAAGGCTGGAGGCCGGATACAAAGAACTCTGCGCCAGCCTGAAAGCGCTTATAGATTCCCTGGACCCTGGTGGATGAATGAAGGCCTAGGACCTAGGATCGAACGTCCGACTTTGAGTCAGCATGCTCTTCCCTGAGCCCTGAGCCCTGAGCCCTGCGCCCTGAGCCCTGAGCCTTGAGCAGCCTTGAGCCGCGAGCCTATGTCTTCTGCCTCCACCTATCGAGCGCCACCGCGAGCACGATGATCGCGCCGGTGACGATCTGCTGCACCCAGTTCGGCAGACCTCGCTGTGCGCAGCCGATCTGAATGACGGCCATCGTCGCGGCGCCGAGTATCGTGCCTGGCACGGTGCCGCGGCCCCCGGACAGGCTGCCGCCGCCGATGATGACGGCGGCGATCACGTCGAGCTCGAGGCCATCTGCGACGGTCGGATCGCCGACCGACAGGCGCGAGAACTGGAGGACGCCCGCCACACCGGTGAGCGCGGCGGCGAGGGTGTAGACGGCGACCTTCGTGCGATCGACGGCCACGCCGCACAGGCGCGCGGTCCGCTCGTTCGAACCGATCGAGAAGAGATGCCTGCCGAATCGCGTGTATTGCAGCGTGATCGCGACGGCGAACGCGAGGCTGGCGACCACCCAGATGCCTCCAGGCACGAGGAAACCGCGTCCCGGCTCGAGCGTTCGGAGCATGTCGTTCAGCCAGGTGGCGGGTGCCTCGAGCCGGCGCTCGCCGGACAGGCCCTTGGCTGTGCCCCGCACGAGCAGCATCATGCCCAGCGTGACGATGAAGGGGACGACGCGGAGGCGTGTGATGAGAAGCCCGCTGATGAGGCCGCAGATCGCGCCGGCGGCGATCCCAGCCGTGGCTGCCGCGAGCGGACCGTGGTCGGCTCTGAGCACCAGTGCGACGACGACCGTCGTCAGCGCGACGATCGATCCGACGGACAAGTCGATGCCGCCCGCCACGATCACCATCGTCATCCCGAGCGCCGCCGTGCAGACGATGGCCGTCTGCCTGGCGATGAGCTCGAGGTTGTTGCCGCGAAAGAACTGAGGGCCGACGAGAAAGCCGAAGATGATCGCGACGAAGGCCAGGCCGATGAGCGGCCCCGCCGATTCGAGGAGCGCGCGCGGCTTCACCTACGCATCTCCGGCTCCGGTGGCCTCGAGCATCAGCCCGTGCTCGGTCAGGTCGGCGACCGGGCGCGGTTCGCCCAGCCGGCCGCGGCACATGACGGCCACGCGATCGCACAGGCCGAGAAGCTCCGGGATGTAGCTGCTGATCATCAGCACGGCGCGCGGTTTGCCGTCGGCCGTGCGTTCGGAGGCGCCGGTCGCCTGACGCTCGGAAACGAGCTCGTCGATGAGCTCGTAGATCTGCGCCTTGCTCGCCACGTCGATACCGCGGGTTGGCTCGTCGAGGAGCAGCACGTCGACGTCGTGATGGAGAAGCCGTGCGATTGCCACCTTCTGCTGGTTGCCGCCGGACAGTTCGGCGACTGCCTGACGCGGGCTGCGGGACTTGATGTGCAAGCGCTCCATCCAGCGCGCGGCGGCGCGGTCCTGGGCGCGCGGGAGGACCATCGGTCCCGGCCCGAGCCCCTCGAGTCTCGACAGCGTCATGTTGTCGGCGACCGACAACGCGGCAGCCAGGCCCTCTTCCTTGCGATCCTCGCTCAGCATCCCGCATCCCATCCGCCAGCGCGCGTCGGGCGCAGCCGTGCCCGACCAGCTGCCGAGGCGCACGCGCCCCGTGCGCACCGGCTCGAGGCCGAAGAGTCCGCGAATCAGGCGCGTGCGTCCAGCGCCGAGCAGTCCGGCAATCCCGAGAATCTCGCCGCGGTGCAGCGTGAACGTCGCGCCGGATGGACCGAAGTCCGACACCTCGAGGATGGCGGCGCCGCGCCGGCGCGGCGAGCGCGGATAGAGCGCCTCGACCGGCCGGCCGACCATCAACCGCACGATCTCGGTGGGTGAGAGGTCCGTCGTCGATCCTCCGCCCGCCACTTTGCCGTCGCGGAGCACCACGATGCGGTCGGCCACCGCCTTCACTTCCTCGATGAAGTGGGAGATGTAAACGATGGCGTGGCCGGTCCGCTTCAGTTCGGCGATGAGCACGAAGAGCCTCCGCGTGTCCGCCTGCGTCAGGCTGCTCGTGGGCTCGTCGAGCACGAGCACGCGGCACCCGACGGCGAGCGCGCGGCCGATCTCGACGAGTTGCTGGGCGGCGGGGGAGAGCGTGGCCACCGGCGCGTCGGCGGAAATCTCCGGATGCCCGAGCCGTCGCCAGTACGTCCTTCGCCGTCTGCCGCATCTCGTCGCGACGAATCAGTCCGAAACGGGACGGCTCCATGCCGAGGAGGATGTTCTCGGCGACCGTCAGATGTGGCGCGAGCGAGAGCTCCTGGTAGATCATCGCCACGCCGGCTCGACGGGCGTCGAGCGGGTGGGCGGGCTGGTAGGGCGCACCGTCGAGCGACATCTGCCCCGCAGTCGGGCTGTAGCGCGCCCGACAGGATCGCCATCAGCGTGCTCTTCCCGGCGCCGTTCTGGCCCACGATGGCGCACACCTCGCCGGGAGCGACCGACACGTCGACACCATCGACGGCGACCGTGGCCCCGAAGGCCTTCCGGATGCCGCGCATCTCGAAGCGGGGCGTTCCTGCGATGGTTTCACCCATGTCGTGGTCTGCAGGGGCGTTTCGCGAACCGCCCCTACCTGTTGTTCTTCAGCCAGCGGTCCAGGTCGGGCTTGAGCAGCGCCTTCGCCTCGGGCGTGTCCATGTCGGCGCGCGAGATGACGCGGACGCCGGTGTCGACGCGCCGCTCGACGCGCTCGCCCTTGATGTGCGCGACGACCGCCTTGACGCCGAGGTAGCCCATGTTCATCGGGTCCTGCACCACGAGTCCGTCGATGAGGCCGTCGGCGAGGGACTTGACCAGGTTGTCCGACGCATCGAAGCCGACGAACTTCACCTTGCCGGCCCAGCCGTTGTCCTGGAGTACGCGCAGCATGCCGAACGTGCTGCTCTCGTTCGCGCAGAAGATGCCGTCGATCGCCAGGCTCCCATCGGCGCGTTTGTGCTGGCTGAGAAGCGCTTCGCCCTTCTTGTAGGCGCCTTCCACGTCCGCGCCTGCGTACTGATTCGAGCTCACGATCTCGATGCCGGGATTTGCGCGCATGGCCGACAGGAAGCCCTCCTCGCGCTTGGTCGTGCTGTCGCTGCCCTCGGCGTACCTCAGCAGGATCACGCGGCCTTTTCCGCCGAGCAGTGCCGCCAGCTTCTCGCCGCCCAGCCGGCCGCCGATTTCGTTGTCGGTGGCGACGAAGCTGACGTAGTCGTCGCCCTTGAGCCCCGAGTCGATGATCACGACCGGGATCTTCTGCCGCATCGCCGCGCTCACCGGCGCCACCATGGCCGCGTCGTCGAGCGGGGCGAGGACGATGCCCGAGGCGCCGCGGCCGACGGCGTTTTCGATTTCGGCGACCTGGGCGTCGCGGTCGTCTTCGCGCAGCGGCCCGCGCCAGGCGATATCGACGTTCAGCTCCGAGGCCGCTTTCAGCGCACCCGCGTGTATGCTTTGCCAGAAAGCGTGGGACGTGCCCTTCGGAATCACCGCGATCGACAAGCGGCCCGGCGCGCCGCCTCCGAGCAGGCGGCGGCGACGATGGCCGATGACAGTCGCGACGAGTAACCAGGAACGCTTCATCATCTCTCCGGTCCGATCTCGTCCATCGTGGCTTCCGCCTTCAGGCGGAAGACCCAGATCGTTGACTACAATAGGTCAGTCATCACGTCACCACGGACTCCACATGATATTCGAGCTCAAGGGAAAGAGTGCGCTTGTGACCGGTGCCGGCTCCGGCATCGGCGCGGCCATCGCCGAAACCTTCGCGCGCGCCGGCGCGCACGTGTTCGTCACGACGTGCAACTCGCCACGGCCAGCGAGACCGCCGGGCGCATCAGCTCAGCAGGGGGAACGGCCACTCCGCTCGTACTGGACGTTCGCGACGAGGCCGCCTGCGCGGAGATCGCGCGCCAGACCGGGCCGCTCGACATCCTGGTGAACAACGCCGGCATCGGGCACGTCGGCACGGCGCTGACGACCACCGGCGCCGATCTGGACCGCCTGTACGCCGTCAACGTCCGTGGCATGCTGAACGTCATCAAGGTCTACCTGCCAGACATGGTGGCGAGGCAGAAGGGCGTGATCGTCAACATGGCGTCTGTCGCCGGACTAGTGGGGATACAGGATCGGCTGGCCTACGCGACGACGAAGTTCGCGGTCGTCGGTCTGACCAAGTGCATGGCGCTCGACCACGCGGCGGACGGCGTCCGGATCAACTGCATCTGTCCAGGCCGCGTCGAGACGCCCTGGGTGTCCGCCCGGGTCCGCGAGTACCCCGATCCTGAAAAGGCCTATCGGGAGATGGCCGCCACACAAGCCATGGGCCGGATGGGGAAGCCCGAGGAGATTGCTGCGGCTGCCCTCTACCTGGCGAGCGACGAGGCGTCGTTCGTCACGGGATCGGCGTTCGCCATCGACGGAGGATGGAAGGGGTAGGCTGTTTGTGGCTTCCGGCTTCAGCCGGAAGGTCAAAAGACCGGCAACCTGCGCTGCGCCCCGGCCGTATAACGCATAAGTGCTCCTCCAGGACATTCGCTACGCAGTCCGCAGCCTCTGGAACAGCAAGGGATTCGCGACGGTCGCGATTCTGTGCCTTGGCTTCGGCATCGGCCTGAACGCAACCATCTTCAGCGTTATCGACGGCGTCCTGCTCAAGCCATACCCATACACCGATCCCGACAGGATCCTCGTCGTTGGCGAGCAGAATCAGCGCACCGACAGTCAATCCGGTCTGTCGTATCTCGACATGCGGGACTGGAAGGAGGCCAACTCGGTCTTCACCACGATTGCGGCCGTCGCGGGACGGAGTTTGACGATTTCGGACCGTGGAGGCGAGCCCGAGCGCTACCTCGGCGCCGGCGTCTCGTGGGATCTCTTCCCACTGCTGGGAACGTTGCCAATTCTCGGTCGTGGCTTCAGCGCCGAAGACGATCGGCCCGGCGCCGGCCCGGTGGTGCTGCTCGGGTACGATCTGTGGACGCGCCGCTACCGCGGGGACTCCCAGATCATCGGCGAATCGATTTCGATCAACGGCAAGCCGCACGTCGTGGTCGGTGTGATGCCGGCCGGCTTTGCCTTTCCCAACAATCAACGGCTCTGGATTCCGCTCACGCCCATCGTCTCTCAGGATCCGCGCGGCGCGCGCGGGCTGTTCGCGTTTGGCCGGATGAAGCCGGGCGTCACCATCCAACGGGTGCGCGAGGATCTCGATAGCATCGCCGGTCGTCTCGCTACTCAGTATCCCCAGACGAACGAAGGCTGGAGCTCGCAGCTGCGCACACTGCGCGAAGCATTCTTGCCTGAGGAGGTGCCGCTCGTTCTCTATCTGATGATGGCCGGCGTCACGCTCGTCCTGTTCATCGCCTGCTCGAACGTCGCCAATCTCCTTATGGCGAGGGCCGCGGGCCGGCGCCGCGAGATCGCCGTGCGCACGGCGCTCGGCGCAGGCCGCGGCCGCATTGTCCGGCAGTTGCTGACCGAAAGTGTCGTGCTGGGCTTGATCAGCGTGCCCCTCGGCATCGCGCTGGCCGCAGTTGGCACGCGGCTGATTGCCGCCGGCATGCCGCCAGACCAGGTGCCGTACTACGTGCGGTGGGAGCTGGACTGGCGGTCGGTCGCCTACACCGTGGCCGTCGCCGCGACGACGGCGCTCGCGTTTGGACTGTTTCCGGCGTTGCAGGCCTCGCGCGGAAACCTGCACGAGACGCTGAAGGAAGGCACGCGCGGCAACAGCGTCGCCCGGTCGCCGCTGCGAAGCACGCTGGTTGTCGTGCAGGTGGCGTTTGCGCTCGTGTCGCTCGTCGGCGCACTGCTGTTCGTCCGGACGTTCATGAATCTCGGCGCATCCGATCTCGGGTTCGATACGAGACCGCTCATGAGCATGCGGTTTTTCATGGCAGGTGCGGTGTACGAGCCCGAGGATGCGAAGCTCCGGCGAGTTGAGGATGTGGTGAGAAGGGTCGAGGCGCTCCCGGGCGTGCGCGCCGTGTTCGCTTCGAATCTTGTCCCGCTCAGCAATGGCGGAGGCGGCGGCACGGTCGTCGTGGACGGGCGGCCCGTAGTACCGAACGAACGCGCCGGCATTGCCTTCATCGGTGTCACGCCGCACTTCAACGCGACGCTCGGGCTCGTGACGACGCGCGGGCGCGACTTCACGGAAGCCGAAGGCTGGTCGCACACGCCTGTCGCGGTGATCAATCAGACCATGGCGACCAGGTTCTGGTCCGATCGCGATCCGGTGGGTGGGCGGTTCCGACTCGCCGAAGACCAGAAGTCGGAGTGGTTCACCGTCGTCGGAGTGACGCCCGACGCCAACGTCTTCGGCATCGATCCGTCCAACGAGCAACCGCCGGCAGTCGCGTACGTTCCGTTCGCGTATCAGCAGCTGCTCAATACGGGCCTCACGGTGCGCGTGGAAGGTGAGCCGACGGCAATCACGTCGGCGGTACGCGCGGCAATTCGCGGCTCGGACCCGAACCTGCCGATGTTCCAGGCGCGCACGATCAGCGAAGCGCGGCGATTGAGCTACTGGCAGTACGGGCTCTACGGCTGGATTTTCGGGACGATCGGCGTGATGGGGCTGTTACTCGCGGCGATAGGTGTCTACGGCGTCCTGTCGTACTCCGTCTCGCAGCGGACGCAGGAGATCGGCGTGCGTGTGGCGCTCGGTGCGAGCCACGGCAATATTCTCCGTCTCGTCGTCGGTCACGGCCTGCTGCTGGCCGGCATCGGCATCGGCGCCGGGCTGGCGCTCTCGGCCGCAGGTATGCCGCTCGCGCGATCGCTGCTCTACAAAGTGAGTCCGTTCGACCCGCTCACGTTCAGCGCCGTGGCCGCGTTCCTCGTGCTGGTCGCGTTTCTGGCGAGCTACGTCCCGGCGCGTCGCGCGACCAGAGTCCATCCGGTGGGGGCGTTGCGAGGAGAGTGACGGCTCCGCGCCGAACGCTCTAGGCCGGTTCCCAGCCGGCCAGAAAACCGTACGGGCGACTACTCCGACACATACCATAGCGGCATCGGATTCCGCCGCGAACGGAGGTGCTCGGTGGACGCTGGAGTCTTGGTCCCCCTTGGGGTCTTCGCCATGCTCGTGGCGGGCTGGTACATCCAGTCGCGCATGGCCATCGCTCAACTGCAGGCACTCGCCCAGGAGCGTGTCGCGGCGATAGAGAAGGGCGTCCCGCTTCCACCGCGTGAGCCGGAGCTCCCTAAACCACCTGTACGCGCCGGACATCCCCTCAAGCCCACTCTTTCAGTCCTTGCCGTCGGGATTGCCCTCTGGGTCGGGCTCTCACCGGACCACCGTGTCTGGGGTATGGTGGTGTCCGCCTTCGGGATCGCAGGGCTCGCCCACTGGTTCGTTGCAGGCAGCGACGAATGGAAGCGTCAGAGGGTCATGGATGAGGAGATGCACCAAGCCTACGTACAGTGTTTGAAGGCCCTGGCCTCTGCCTCAGCTTCGGCCGATGGCCCCAAGGCCTGATCATCACTCGGTCCGGAGCAATGAAGAGGACCTCGAACTGGCCCGACGGTGCGGAAACGGTGACCCTGCCGCCCAGCGTGCGTTCGTCGACCGCTTCGCCGGTACTCGTCCACTCGCTCTGCGCGCGCAGCGGCATCGTTGGGCCGGACCGAGAGGACGTGGCTCAGCAAGTCCTGCTCGACGCCTTCCGCGCCCTGCCGCGGTATCGCGGGACGTCCCGCCTCTCGACGTGGATCTATTCACTGGCGCTGCGGCGCGTGGCAGACCACTTCCGTTCTCCGCAGCGGCGCGACGTGCCGTCTGGATGGCCGGGGGACGATTCGTTTCCGCGCTCCCCAGTCGCGACTCCCGATCTCGCTCCAGACGAGCAGGCAGTCCGGCGCGACGAGGATCGCCGCGTGAAACGCGCATTGGCCCGTGTGGCGGAACCCGAGCGGGCCGTTCTTCTGGCCTACTATCTGGGAGAGATGTCAGTTTCGGAGATTTCGCGCACGCTGGAGATTCCGGAGGGGACCGTCAAGACGCGCCTCCATCGGGGACGTCAGATGCTGCGCAAGGAACTGGGCACGCCGTGACCTGCGAAGCATTTCTCGATCGCCTGTACGACGACGACGCCCGCGCGGCGCAATGCGGTCGAGGCCCGGTACCGACCGACATGGCCGGGCACATGTTTGTCTGTGAGGTGTGCCGGGCGGCCTTCGACGCCGCGGTAGCGGACGAAGTGCTGTTGGCAACGGCGCTTCTCGACCCACCGTCTCCAGCCTGGCGTGTGGAGGTCCTGCGGCAGATCGCTCGCGCGGCTCGTCCGTCCTGGACGCAACGGATTGCAACCGTGAACGAGGTGGTCACCTGGGGGATTCTGGGTGTGGCAACCTCACACATCCTGTTGGGAGAAGTCACCACTGCCGCCTACGTGACGGCATTCTGCACTGGGGCAGCCGCCGCCCTCCTGCATCCCCGTCTGGAAAAGCAATGGACGCTTCTCCTCCGTCGCCCGTTTCGCTGGGTGTAGATCGCGCGCGACGTTCCGGTACCAAGTGACCGTCGCGTGCGCCCGCGATGTCGACACGACGCCGCCGGATCACAGCTGGAACACGAGAAAGGCGCCGCGGAGGTCTGCGTTGCTCGCAGGTTTCGTCATGATCGGCGCGTGGCCGAAGGCCTCCACGAAGTTCGGGTTCGCGACGAAACAGGCCGCGCGCCAGCCGCTGAAGCGCGCGAGGGCGCGGCCCATGTCGGAGTAGAGCGCGAGCAGCTGCCTCGTCGCCGTGCTCCGCGCCGATGCGCACGCCATACGGCGGGTTGAAGCAGAAGACGCCCGGCTTCATGTCGCGCGCGGCGGGCAGCATGCGCTCGATGTAATCCGGAGTCAGCGCTCGAACGTCCTGTTGCGCGATGACGATCGAGTCCTCGTACGCGGGACCGGTCAGCCCGGCGGCGCGAAGGTTGCCCACCATCGCCGGAATGCGCTCCGGATCGACGTCGAGCGCGACGATCTGCGGCACGGTCCCGGGGAACAGGTCGGGCGCCTCGTGCGGCAGATCCTTGAACGCGGCGAGATGGCGCAGCGGGAGATCCGACGGGCGACGAATGGCGGCGCCCACCGCGAGGCCGGCCGCCTCGATCGGAATCGTGGCGCCTCCAGCCATGGGATCGACGAGCGGCTCCGTGCGCGCGTCCCAGCGCGACAGCATGATCAGCTGCGCCGCCATCGTCTCGCGCAGCGGCGCAGGCCCCATGGCCACGCGCGCGCCACGGCGATGCCGCGCTCCGCCGCCGATGTCGATGCCGACCACCGTACGGCGCGCTTCAGGCGTTCCTGCGCGGCGCACGACGAACACGACGTCAGGCGAGTCGGCGTCGACGTCGGCCGCGACGCCTCGTGACGTCAACGCCTCGACGATCGCGTTCTTGACGACGCCGCGGAGCTGGAGCGGCGAAGCCTCGAAGTCGGACGAGGGACCGACCTCGACCGAGAAGCGCAGGTGCGCGCCTCCAGGGAGCCTGTCGTCCGACGAGAGCGCGGGCAGGAGGTCGTCGAAGAGCGGCTCGAGGCGCACCGCGGCGCTCGAGCAGAGATCCCAGGAGATGCGCGACGACGTGCGGTGATGGCACGCCGCCACCCATGCGACGCGCGCGTCGAAGGGATAGAGCAGCGTCGCTTCCCCCTCGCGCTTCGGTTTCTCGACGCGCACGTCGAACGGCGAGCGCATCACGAGACGCTTGAACTCCGCCTCCATGACCCGGTTCGCGCCGCCGGAACCCGTCAGGCGCAGCTCGTCGCAACGTTGCGCGCTCACGCGTCACCCTCGCGTTTCATCGCGAGTTGCCGGGGATGCGCTGAATCGTGCCGACGAGGTGCTGGCATTCGAGGTCGAAGCGGCGCCGAGCGGGCCGGGCTACCGGCGGGGCTGCGGACGTTCCTCGTACCAGGCGTCGTGGTCGGACCACACGCCGCACCGGGTGCACTGCGTGCTCGGCCACCGGCGCTGGCATCCGGGGCACTCGCCGTGCGTCTGGAACGTGTTCCAGACCTCGCCGCAGCCGGGCGAGCACGCCCACGTATCCTCGCGTGTCGGGCGCCACTTGCACGACGGGCAGCGGATGCCGGAGAAGTCCTTGTCGATGTCGTCTTCGAGAATGCTCGGAACGAACTTGTCCTTACCCCGGACGAAGCCGATGACGAGCGGAAGCGAAGCCAGCGGAAGCGCGAGAAAATCAATAAGCACGTCGAAAACCCTGCCTACTCGATTGTAACCGGTCCCTTCGCCCGCGCCGAGGCATAAATCGCATCGATCACGACGACGCTGCGGCGGCCTTCCGGTCCGTCGCAGGCCGGCCGTGCCCGACGTGCGGATCGCGTGCAGGAAGTCCTCGATGATGCGCCGGTGCGGCGTGGCGTCCGAGACGGTCGGCGACGACGCGTTGACCGCCGCGCCGTCGCGCGCGGCCGACCGGCGCGGACGGGAAGCGCGGGTCGGGCACTTTGAGATCGACGCCGACGAGGCTGTCGTGCTCGATCGTGAGCGTGCCGTTGGAGCCGGTCAGCTCGACGCGTCGCGCGTAGCCGGGAAAGACCGCCGTCGAGGCTTCGAACACACCGAGCGCGCCGTTCTCGAACTGCAGCGTCGCCACCACCGTGTCCTCGACTTCGATCGTGTGGAGCTGCGTGCCGGCGCGCGCGTCGACGCTGACGATCGGGCCCCACAGGTGGAGCATCAGGTCGAGCGTATGTATGGCCTGGTTGATGAGGGCGCCGCCGCCGTCGAGCGCGAACGTGCCGCGCCATCGCGAGCCGCCGTAGTATTCCGGCGGGCGGTACCACTTGACCCGGCCCGACGCGAGGATCGGCCGGCCGAGCGACGCCGGCGTCGACGCATCGCCTTCAACTTGACGACGTCGGGCTTGAGGCGGTCCTGGAAGAACACGCCCAGCTTGACGCCGGCGCGGTCGGTCGCGGCGATCAGCGCGTCGGCCCTGGCGGTCGTTGATGTCGAGCGGCTTCTCGACGAGGACGTGCAGTCCGCGCTCGGCGGCCGCGATCCCCTGCTCGGCGTGGAGCGCCGACGGACTGCCGATGGCGACGAGGTCCATCGGCCGGTGATCGAGGAAGCGCTCGAGGCTGTCGTACGCCACGCCGCCGTAACAGCTCGGCGAGGCGCCGCGCCTTCTCGACGTTGCGTCCGTAGACCGCCGCGATCTCGACGCCGGGAATCGCCTTCGCCGCGCGCGCGTGGGTGTCGCTGATGCTTCCGGCGCCGAGGATGCCGATTCGGGTGGGCATAGGTGGTTCAGGGTTCAGGTTCAGGCGGTTCAAGGTTCAGGATGAAGGCTCAGGGCTCAAGGCTCAGGGCTCAGGCAAAACCTTCGACCGCGTACTCGACGATCTTGCCTGAGCCCTGAGCCTTGAGCCCTGAGCCAGCCTATCAAATCGACCGCCTTCCACGCCGGCAGCGCTCGCGCGCAGCGATTCGACTTCCTCCGGACGCAGATTGGCGAGCGGCGGGCGCACCGGGCCGCCGGCCAGTCCGAGCAGGTCCATCAGCGACTTCATCACCGACACTTCGTAGCCGCGGCGCTTCGCGCGCAGCACGTAGATCGGCACGACGTAGGTGGACATCAGCGCCTGCAGCGCGGCGGCGTCGCCGCGCGAGGCGGTTTCGTGCAGCTGCCGCGCGACCTGCGACGACGACGTTGGCGACGCTCGACGTGAACGCGCGGATGCCGATGCCGTAGTAGGCCGGCACGAGATCGTCGCCGGCGCCGCCGATCCAGTGCAGGCGGTCGCCGACGTGCGACCGCAGAATCTGCAGGCGCCGGATATCGCCCTGGCCGTCCTTCCAGGCGATCAGGGTGGGAATGCTCGTCGACCGTTCGACGAGCGCCGCCGACGGATGAAACCAGTCGCGGCTGTAGATGAGCAGGCCGAGCCCGGTCGCGTTGCCGATGCTCTGGTAGTACTGCGAGCAGTCCCTCGTCTTCGCCGCCGGGGTAGTAGGGCGGGAAGGCGAGGATCCCGCTCGCGCCCGCGTCGGCCGCCTGCCGGGCGAGGCCGGCGGCGATCGGGCCGTTGAACCCGGCGCCGGCGATGACCGGCACCGCCGCCCTGCCTTCTTCCACCGCGGCGCGGACGACGGCGAGGTGCTCGGCCGGGGAGAGCGAGTAGAGCTCGCCCGTGCCGCCCGCGGCGACGATCGCCGCCGGCGGGTGCGCGAGCATCGCGCGCAGGTTCCGCCGCAAGCCCTTCGAGGTCGAGCGACAGGTCGGCGTTGAACGGCGTCACGGGGAACCCGATCACGCCCTGCAGCTTCGCCCGCAGCTCATTTGGTGACATCGCCATGCTCCTATGTTAGGGTGGCCCGCCTGCTGGAGACCAGAACCTATCTGAATGACACGGCCGACGGCTTATCGCGATGCTCACGAAGACCACGATGATCGCGAAGAGGACTCTACGAGTCTCCGTGCGCTTCGTGGCTTCGGATCTCGCGATGGCCCTTCGTGCCGGTGCCGATGCCGGCAGAGACACGATGACTGACATTGATGCCGAGCAGAGCCGCGCGACGATCGCGCGCGTCGTCCGCCGGCTGGTCCCGTTCATCTTCCTCTGCTACGTCGTCGCCTACATCGACCGCGTCAACATCGGGTTCGCCGCGACCGAGCTGCAGCGCGACCTCGGGCTGAGCGACGCGGCCTACGGGCTCGGCGGCGGCCTGTTCTTCCTCGGCTACTGCCTCTTCGAGATCCCGAGCAACCTGATCCTGGATCGTGTCGGGGCGCGCATCTGGATCGCGCGGATCATGATCGTGCTGGGGCCTCGTCTCGATGGCGACGATGTTCGTCGTCGGGCAGTGGAGCTTCTACGCGATGCGCGTCCTGCTCGGCATCGCCGAGGCCGGGTTCTTTCCCGGGATGGTGCTGTACCTGACCTACTGGGTGCCGGCGGCGGAGCGCGCGCAAGACCGGTGCGCTCTTCATGACCGCCGCGCCGGTGGCCGTGCTCATCGGCGCGCCGGTGTCAGAGGCGCTGCTCGGCCTCGACGGCTGGACCTGGGCCTGGCGGGATGGCAATGGCTGTTCCTGGTCGAAGGCTTTCCGGCGGTCGTCCTCGGCGTGATCGCGTTGTCGTTCCTGACCGATCGACCCGAGCAGGCCCAGTGGCTGCCGGCCGGCAGAGCGGGAGTGGCTGAGCGGCGTCATGGCGCGCGAGCGAGCCGAGCGCGAGGCCGTCACCAGGGGTCGCACCTGAAGGCGCTCCTGAACGGCCGCGTGCTGCTCATCTGCTTCATCTACTTCCTCAACACGCTCGTCACCTACGGCGTCTTCCTGTGGCTCCCGCGCATCCTGCGCGATGCGTCGGGCTATCGCGGCTGGCGCCTGAGCCTCGTGACGGCGCTGCCGTTCGTGGTCGCGCTCGTCGGCATGGTGCTCATCGGCCGGCACTCGGATCGCACGGGCGAGCGCAAGGGCCACGTGGCGGCGTGTGCGATCGACCGGCGCGCTCGGGCTCGTGCTCGCCGCCGGCTTTCACGACAGCGTGCCGCTCATCGTCTTCAGCTTCGCCCTGTCGCAGCTCGGCCAGCGATCGGTGCAGGGCGTGTTCTGGGCCATCCCGCCGATCTTCCTCGGCGGCACGGCGGCGGCCGCGGGCATCGCGCTCATCAATTCGGTCGGCAACCTCGGAGGCTTCGTCGGCCCGACGGCGATGGGGTGGCTGCGCGACGTGAGCGGCTCGTACTCGGCCGGGCTGCTGGTCCTGGCGGCGGCGCTCGTCGTTCGAGGCGGTGCTGGTGATGACGCTGCGCTGCCGGCCGAGCCGGGACGCGACGGCGCGAACGCGCGAAGCCCGCTTGACTTCCCGCGGAGCGTTTGCCACGCTTCCTGCAGAGCACATGCACATATGGCGGTGAGCCTCGCCGACGAGGCCTACCTCGCAGTTCGAGACGAAATCCTTCGTGGCCAGCTTCGGCCGGGCACGCCGCTGTCGCGGCGGCGTCTGGCGCGAGCAGCTCGGCATGAGCGTCCTGCCGGTCAGCGATGCGCTGAAGCGGCTCGAAGAGGACGGCCTGGTCGAGACGCGGGCGCGCGCGGGCACCCGCGTCAAGGTGCCGACCCGGACCGACGTGCGCGAGCTGTACGAGCTCCGCGAGGCGCTCGAAACACAGTCGGCGCGGCTCTTCGCCGAGCGCGCCACGGCCGTGCACCGCCGCGAGCTGCTCCGCCTCGCCGGCAACGTCGACGCGCTCTTCGAGCGGCTGGCGGGCGGCGGCGAAGACGACGGGTTCCGCTTTGCCGTGCACAGCCAGCACCTGCAGTTCCACATGTGGATCGCCGAGCACGCCAACAGTCAGCTGCTCAAGCAGATGATCGAGCGCAAGCACGTGCTCATCCTGAACTGGATCTTCGACATCACCGGCCGCCGCACGCCGCTGCCGCCGGGATTTCACTCGTTGCTGGCCGAAGGACTGGTGTCGGGCGATCCCGAGAAGGCGGACGCGCTCATGCGCGCGCACGTGCGCTACGGCTTCGGCGAGATCTCGACCCACATCGGTGCCCTCGGCGCGTCGGAATGGCGCGAGCGACGGCGCACCGGCCCCAGCAGATCGCCACGCCGAGGACTCCGTGAGACCCGACGTCCGAGGCTCACCTCGTGAAAACCCTGCCGACGATCCTGCTCGCCCTCGTGCTCTCGACGCTGCCGCTGCTCGCGCAGTGGCCGCAGTTTCGCGGGCCCGACGGGACGGGCAACTCGTCCCGCGCCGATCTGCCGCTGACCTGGGCGCGAAGGCAAGAACGTCCGCTGGAAGACGGCCGTCCACGGCCGCGCCTGGTCGTCACCGGTCATCCTGGGCTCCCAGATCTGGATGACGACCGCGACCGAGGATGGCCGCGAGCTCTTCGCCGTGGCGCTCGATCGCGACTCGGGCAAGATCCTGTTCGACCTGAAGCTCTTCCAGGTGGCGACGCCGCAGTACGCGCACCCGTTCAACACGTATGCGTCGCCGACGCCGGTCATCGAGCCGGGCCGCGTCTACGTGACGTTCGGGTCGCCGGGAACCGCCGCGATCGACACCAAGACGGGGAAGGTCCTCTGGGAGCGGCGCGACTTCGAGTGCAATCATTTTCGCGGCGCCGGCTCGTCGCCGGTCCTGTTCGGCGACCTGCTGCTCATGCACTTCGACGGCAGCGACCATCAGTACGTCGTCGCGCTCGACAAGCACACCGGGAAGACCGTGTGGCGGACGCCCCGGTCGATCGACTTCCAGGATCTGAATCCCGACGGCAAGCCGAAGGCCGACGGTGACTTCCGCAAGGCGTTCGCGACGCCGCAGATCGTGACGGTCGACGGCCGTCCGATCATGGTGAGCCTCGGATCGAAGGGCGTCTATGGCTACGACCCGCGGACCGGGCGAGGAGATCTGGCGGGTCGTCGAGCGCGGCAGCCACTCCGGCAGCACGCGGCCGGTCGCCGGGCACGGGCTGGTCTTCGTGCCGATGGGGTTCGATGCGGCGCAGCTCCTGGCCATCCGGCCCGACGGCAAGGGCGACGTCGCCGCGTCGCACGTCGCGTGGCGCTTCGGCAAGGGGGCGCCGAGCAAGCCGTCGATTCTGCTGGTCGGCGACCTGATCTTCATGGTCAACGACGGCGGGATCGTCGGGGCCGCTCGAAGCGAAGACCGGCGAGATGGTCTGGCGCGGCCGCATCGACGGCACCTACTCCGCGTCGCCCATTGCGGCCGGCGGGCGCATCTACGCCTTCAACGAGGATGGTAAGACCACTGTGCTCGAGGCGGGACGCGAGTTCAAGGTGCTGGCCGAGAATTTCCTCGCACGACGGCTTCATGTCGTCGCCCGCGGTCGACGGGCGCGCGCTCTATCTGCGGACGCGTACCCACGTCTATCGCATCGAAGAGTAACGGCTGGGCTGGTCCCGCGCGCGTGCAATCGATTTCATCCGTCCGCGATACGGCGCGGTCCGTCCCTTCGCCCTAGTGGTCAGACCTCTCGAGTAACCCCCCGGCCGTTTACTGGCTGCGCTTGACCGTAGTATCACCTTCCCGACTGTTGCGGCTCGAAGGGCGCGCACGCCCATGTCGCAGTCCTCGCGCCTCGTCCAGGTATCTAAGGGGGAGGAACCATGCGACGGTATGTGAGTCTCGCCGCGCTTGCACTCGCACTTCTGGTCTGCGCGCCAGCGGCTGACGCGCAGGACTTTCCGTGGCGCCATCACCGGGCGCGTCACCGACGCCCAGGGCGGCCGGTTGCCGGGCGTCGACGGTGACCGCCACCAACGTCGCCACCAACGTCGCCTCGACGGCGACGACCGACAGCGACGGCGGCTATCGCGTTTCCCTACCTCGCGCCAGGCACCTACAAGGTCACGGTGGAGCTCTCCGGGCTTCAAGAAGGCGGCGCGCGAGGGCGTCGAGGTCAGCATCGGCGACCGGCTCGAGCTCGCACTGAGCCTCGAGGTCGGCAGTTTCGAGGAAACCGTGTCGGTTGCCGCCGACGACGCCGCTGCTCGAGACGCGCACCGGCTCGGCCGGGCAGGTGATCGACGAGAAGCAGATCGCGCTGATGCCGCTCTCGGACGGCAACCCGTTCGTGCTCGCGCGGCTCGCACCCGGCGTCGTCGTACCACGGCGACCTGAAGTTCTCGCGCCCGTTCGACAACGGCGGCACGTCGGACTTCACCGCCGACGGCGGTCCCGGCGCGCAACGAGTTCACGCTCGACGGCTCGCCCAACATGGCCAACGGCCGCCGCGTCGCGTTCGTGCCGCCGGCCGGCGCCGTGCAGGAGTTCAAGGTCGAGACGGCGACGTTCGACGCGCAGCAGGGGCACACCGCGGGCGCCACGGTGAACGTGACGCTCAAGAGCGGCACCAACCGGGTCCGCGGCGACGCCTACTACCACTACCGCGACGAGGTGCTGTCGGCGAACGACTTCTTCCTCGAGCGCGCCGGACGGCCCAAGGACGACACCGGCTACAAACGCTACGGCTTCACCGCCGGCGGCCCGGTGGTCGCTCGGCAAGCTCTACGACGGCCGCGACAAGACCTTCTTCTTCACGGCCTTCGAGTGGCTCTACGACACGTTCCCCGAGCCCGGTCAGTTCACGGTGCCGACCGCGGCGCAGCGCAACGGCGACTTCTCGGCGCTGCTCTCGCAGGGCATCGTCATCTACGATCCGCTGACCGCGCGTGCGCCGCGCCGACGGCCGCGTCGAGCGCCAGCCGTTCCCCGGCAACATCATTCCCAGCCAACCGCATCAGCCCGATTGGCCGCGAACTACATGAGCTACTACCCGATGCCCAACCAGGCCGGGCGACGCGCAGGGCCGCAACAACTACATCACCGCCAACTCGCGCGGCGACGACTTCTACTCGATGAACTACCGCGTCGATCACAGTCTGACGGACAAGCAGCGCTTCTTCGTCCGCTACTCGCGCAACAACCGCGTCGAGAACCGCGGCAACTGGACCGGCGAGATCGAACGGCATCAAGCCGACCGGCAACTTCCTCTACCGCATCAACGACGCGCTCAACGTCGATCACGTCTGGACGATGTCGAACTCGTCGCTGCTGAACGTGCGGGCGAGCTGGTCGCGCTTCCAGGAGCCGAGCATCCGCCAGAACCAGGGCATCTTCGATCCGGCCAGCCTCGGCTTTCCCGACGGCCGCCACGCAGTACTTCGGCAGCAACCTGTACTTCCCGCGCTTCGAGATGGACGACGCGGCGTCGTTCAGCGATCTCGGCGACTCGTTCTCCGGCGGCACCAACGCGAACATCTACTCGTTCCAGCCGACCTGGACGCTTGTTTCGCGGCAAGCACAGCTTTCGCTCGGGCGTCGACTTCCGCGTCTACCGCGAAGAGAGCTTCCCGAGCGTGCACTCCGCCGGGCGCTACGACTTCGCGCGCGGCGAGCGTGCTGACGCGGCAGCTCGACAACTCGCCGGCCGCGGCGATCGGCCAGGACCTGGCCGCCATGCTGCTCGGGCTACCCGAGCGGCGGCACGATCGACCGCAGCGCCGATCGCTTCAATCAGGTGATCTACGGCGGCGTCTTCTTCCAGGACGACTGGAAGGTCAGCGCGGCGCTGACGGTCAACCTGGGCCTGCGCTGGGAGTACGAAGGCGCGCCGACCGAGCGCGATCAACCGCAACGTGCGCGGCTTCGATCCGGACGCGGCGCTGACGATCACGAACGCGGCGCAGGCGGCCTACGCGGCCAACCCGATTCCCGAGATGCCGCCGTCCGCCTTCCGCGTCCGCGGCGGTCTGCTGTTTGCGAGCGACGACCGACCGCGGAACCCTGCAATCCCGACCTGAACAACTTCCAGCCGCGCGTCGGCTTCGCCTATCAGCTGGACGCGAAGACCGTCGTGCGCGGCGGCTGGGCGATCTACGCGGTGCCGGCGCTCTTCGACATCAGCGGCATCTATCAGCCCGGGTTCTCGCAGGGGACGAGCATCGTGCCGTCGCTCGACACCGGCGTGACGATTCGCGCGACGCTGGCCAATCCGTTCCCCGACGGCGTCGCCGAGCCTCCGGGGGCCAGCCTTGGGCCCAACACGTTCGTCGGCCGCGCGCATCGGGCGCTTCAACGACGACCTCGACTACGTCAACGGCCAGTCGATGCGCTGGTCGATCGGCATGCAGCGCGAGCTGCCCGGGCAGTGGGTGGTCGAGGGCGCCTACGTCGCCAGCCGCAGCTACGACCTGACGACCGACTTCAACGCCAACCCCGTGCCCGCGGCAGTACCTGTCGACGAGCAACGTCCGCGACCAGCCGACGATCAATTTCCTGACCGCCAACGTCACCAACCCGTTCGCGGGCCTGCTGCCGGGCGAAGGGCTCAACAGCGCGACGACGCAGCGCCAGCAGCTGCTGCGGCCGTTCCCGCAGTTCCAGAACATCGACACGCGGCGCTACGACGGCTCGAGCAGCTTCGACTCGGCGCAGTTCCGCGTGACCAAGCGCTTCAAGGGCGGCTACATGGCGGACGCGGCCTACACCTGGTCCGACTTCAAGGAGCGCGTCACCCGGCTGAACGACACCGATCCCGACTACGAAGAGCGCTTCAACGACACCCACCTGCCGCACCGCCTCGTCGTCAGCGGCATCTGGGAGCTGCCCTTCGGGCAAGGGCCGGCGCTGGGGCAGCGACGCGAACGCGGTCGTCAACGGCCTCATCGGCAACTGGAGCGTCTCGTTCATCTACAACTGGCAGTCGGGGCGCCCGAACCTGACGATGGGCAACGTCTACTACAACGGCGACATCACGCAGCTGAAGACGAAGTACTCGAACGACCCGACGCATGCCCGTCTTCGACACGAGCGGCTTCTACTTCCACGACGCCGCCGTCCAGACCAACGGCGTCGACGACCCGGCCAAGCAGCGCGCCGACCAGCGCATTCAGCTCGCGAGCAACATCCGCACGATCCCGACGCGCTGGGACGGCCTGCGCGGGCAGGAGTACGTCAACTGGGACATGTCGTTCGTCAAGGGGCTGGAGTTCGGTCGGGTCCGCGCCCAGTTCAACATCGAGCTCTACAACGCCTTCAACAGCGTGTTCTACAACACACCGAACCTGACCCCGAACAGCGCCGACTTCGGCAAGGTGTCGAGCCAGAACAACCTGCCGCGGAATATTCAGATTGGGATGAAGATGGTTTTCTAGCGGTTCACGGTTCAAAGTTCAGGGTTCACGGTTCATCGGTCAGAGTTCATCGTTCGGGGTTCACCAGGTTCAGGGGCAGTTGGGTCTTGGGCTATTCTTAGGCGGCCTTCACAGACCTTCGACAATCAGAGTCCCGAACCCTGAACCTTGAACCTCTGAACCTCGAACCCTGAACCGAACCCTGAACCCCGACCCGATGCCCCTCCAGCCCCTCGTCGTCCGCGACCTTCCTGATCCTCCCCGTAATCTCTGGCGCATCGTCGGCCCCGGCATCGTTGCCGCCGGCGTCGGCCTGTCGTCGGGCGAGTTCATCCTCTGGCCGTTCATTGCCTCGCAGGCTGGCCTCATCTTTCTCTGGGGCGCGGTGCTCGGCGTCGTGACGCAGTTCTTCCTGAACATGGAAATCGAGCGCTACACGCTCGCCACGGGCGAGACGGCGCTGACGGGGTTCAACCGGTTCTGGAAGCACTGGGGGCTCGTGCTGGCGATCATGGTGTACTTCGCGAACCTGTGGCCGGGCTGGGTGCTGAGCGCCGCGACGCTGGCGAGTTACATCTTCGGCGGCAACCCGCGCTACATCGCCGTGTGCGCGCTGCTCGTCATCG
The DNA here is from genome assembly GCA_963776315.1 of uncultured Acidobacteriota bacterium. Lineage (GTDB taxonomy): Bacteria > Acidobacteriota > Vicinamibacteria > Vicinamibacterales > 2-12-FULL-66-21 > DATBJJ01. The sequence continues at coordinate 329,025 of CAVZMJ010000003.1, read as the reverse complement.
GTGCGGCGCTGACGCTGGCGCCGGTCGTCTACGTGGCGCTCGAGCGGTTGATCTTCGTCAAGGTCGCCGCCGTGGGCGTCGTCGTGGCGCTCGGCGTGGCGTTCGCGATCTCCGCCGACACGTGGCGGGCGCTGCCCGGCGGGCTCGTCGGCGTCGGCCACGTGCCGCTCGAGCTCGGCTTCGCGCTCGTGCTCGGTGCGGTCGCGTTTGCCGGCGCCGGCGGCGGACAGAACCTCTGCCAGAGCAACTGGATTCGCGACAAGGGCTTCGGCATGGGGCAGTACGTGCCGCGCCTGGTCAGTGCCGTGACGGGCGGAGCAGGCGGCCGCCCCGGCTGCGTCGGCCTTCATCTTCGAGCCGACTCCCGCCAACATGGCGCGCTGGCGGCGGTGGTGGTGGTTCGCCAACGTCGAACAGTTCCTGACGTTCGTGCTCGTGACGGTCCTGACGATCTGCCTGACGTCGATGCTGGCGCACTCGACGCTCTTCGGCACGCCAGGCCTGCCGCAGACGGTGGCGTTTCTGCAGATCGAAGGCCGGCGCCTGCAGGAAATCGTCGGCCCGTGGTTCGGCCTGCTCTTCTGGGGGATCGGCTCGTTCTCGCTCTTTGCCTCGGCGATGGGGATCGCCGACTACACGAGCCGTCTGATGGCCGACATCCTCAAGTCGACGTACCTGCGATCGTCGCCAGTGTCAGAGAGCCGGCTCTACTTCTGGCTGGTGTGGGGTCTGGTGGCCCTGGGGTCGCTCATCCTGCTCATCGGCATGGATCAGCCGCTCGTCCTGCTCGTGATTTCAGCATCGGTCGGCGGCACGATGATGTGCCTCTACTCGATGCTGCTGTTCGTGCTGAACCGGCGGGGCCTGCCCGAGGCGATCAAGGTGCGCTCGTACCGGGCAGGCGCCCTGATCTGGTCGACCGGCTTCTTTGGCCTGCTCGCCGCGCTGACGATCTGGCAGCAGCTGCAGCGGTTGCTGGGATGATTCTCGCGGCTCGCGGCTCGCGGCTCGCTGTTGATAAGACCCACACCCGAGTAAGAGTCAACCGCCAACCGCCGCCGCCAGCCGCCAGCCCGCCGAGCCGCCGAGCCGCGAGCCGCGAGCAGCCGGACCCTGCCTACTTCCCCATCGGCACCATCTCCGGCAGGTCGCTGCTCCAGATGGTGTACTCGATGCTCCAGACGCCGTTCAGGTTTCTCCAGATGAACAGGTACTTGCCGCGGTCGCGCATGGCGGTGCCGTTGGCGGGCTTGCGATGGAGCGAGTAGGCGCCGGCCTCGTACGCCAGCGTCCCATGTCCCCTGACGTCCTTCGTGTCCATCTCGAGATCGGTTCCGCCCTGCGCGTAGAGGTCGACGTAGAACTTCTGGATTTCCTCGCGGCCGCGGATGGTGGGCGCGTTGGGGGGCATGAGGACGCTCTCGCCGGGATAGAACGCCGCCACCTTGGCCGGGTCCTTGGCGTTGAATGCCGCCTCGTATTCCTGCGTCCGCTGCCGAATCTGGGTCGCGTCGGTCTGGGTAAACTGCAACTCCTTCGGCCCGGAACAGGCGGCGACGACCGCCAGGGGCAGTAACCAGGCCAACTTGACGCACTTCACGCTCGTCACACGGTTCATGCTCGTCATTTGCTCGCAGCTTTCCAGAGAAGAAGTTGATGGGTGTCGGGTGGCCGACCGTCCTCCGGTGCCACTGCAGAATATAATGCTGGCTTCCGGTGACGAAAGGAATACTTGAGATGAGGAACGCTCGATCGACTGGAGGGCTGGCCCTCTGCATTCTCGCAATCGCGGCGGCCATGGCGCTGGCCCCCCCAGCCGGCCTCGTGTCCGGCACCGCTGCCGCGCAGGGCTCGTCATCCATCAAGATCCCCTTCGAGAGCTACACGCTCGCGAACGGCCTCACCGTCATCACGTCGATCGATCGGACGACGCCGACCGTCGCCGTGAACATGTGGTACCACGTCGGGTCGAAGAACGAAGTGAAGGGCCGCACCGGGTTTGCGCATCTCTTCGAGCACGTGATGTTCACCGGGTCGGGACACGTGCCCTACGGCGCTGCACGACAAGCTGACCGAGGGCGTCGGCGGTTCGAACAACGGCACGACGTCGAACGATCGGACGACCTACTACGAGACCGTGCCGTCGAACTACCTCGAATCGGCGCTCTGGCTCGAAGCCGATCGGATGGGCTTCCTGCTCGACTCGCTCGATCTCGCCAAGCTGAACGCGCAGCGCGACATCGTCAAGAACGAACGGCGGCAGAGCGTCGACAACCAGCCGTATGGCCGGGCGTTCGAGATTCTTGCCCAGGCGACCTACCCGGCGTCGCACCCTTACTCGTGGGACGTCATCGGCAGCATGGAGGACCTGTCGGCCGCGACCGAAGAGGACGTCAAGAACTTCTTCCGGCTCTACTACGCGCCGAACAACGCGTTTCTCTCCATCGTCGGGGACTTCGATCCGGCACAGACCAAGGCCTGGGTCCAGAAATACTTCGGGGACATTCCGCGCGGGAAGCCGATCACGCGGCCGACCGTCGCGCCGGTCACGCTCGACGCAGAGCGCCGGCTCGTCTACGAGGACCGGGTGCAGGTGCCGCGACTCTATGTGTCGTGGCCAACGGTCGGGGAGAACCACGACGACCGCTTCGCGCTCGACGTCCTCGGGGCCGTCCTGTCCGGCCCGCGCACCGCGCGGCTCACCAAGGCGCTCGTCTACGACAAGCAGACGGCGGCGTCGGTCTCGGCCGGCCAGAGCACGAACGAAGACGTCGGCGATTTCGTGATGACGATCACGCCGCGGCCTGGCAACAGCCTCACCGACCTGGAGCAGGCGGCCGACGCGGTCATCGACAAGCTCAAGACCGAGGGGCCGACGGCCGAGGAGATTCAGAAGGCGACGGCTGGCGAAGAGCTTGCGTTCGTCCGCGGGCTCGAGTCGAACCTCGGCAAGGCCATGCGGCTCGCCGATGGCGCCGGCTTTCATGGCGATCCCGGGTATTTCCGCACCGAGTACGCCAGAGGACAGTCGGTCACGGCTGCCGACGTCAAGCGCGTCGCCAACAAGTACCTGACGAAGGGCCGCGTCGTACTCAGCGTCGTTCCGACAGGGAAGCTCGATCAGGCGGCCAAGCCGGCGGAAAGCAAGAAGGTCACCGATGATGCCCCGGCGGCGTCAGGTGCGGAGGGACCATGGCAATAATGCTGAGAACACTGACGCGTCGAACCATCGTGAGCGTCGCGGCACTGCTCATGGTGGCGCTGTCGTTTGACCTCAGCGCCCGCCAGGCGCTCGACCGCACGAAAACGCCGGCTCCTGGCCGGACGCCAGACCTGCGCGTGCCGACCTGGACGAAGACGACGCTGGCCAACGGGGCCGACCTCATCGTCTCGGAGAAGCACGATCTGCCGATTGTCTCGTTCAGCCTCACGTTCCTCGGCGGTTCGAATCAGTTCGAGTCGGCCGAGCGGACGGGGCTCGCCAGCATTACGGCGGCGATGATGAGCGAGGGCACGAAGACTCGGGATGGCGAGGCTCTCTCGAACGCGCTGCAGCTGCTCGGCACGTCGGTGTCGACATCGGTCGGCGGCGAGAGCGGCGCGATGAATTTCGTGTCCACAACCGGCAAGTTCGAGCAGACCATGGACATTCTGGCCGACATGCTGCTCAATTCCACGTTTCCGGCCGACGCCCTCGAGCGGCTGCGCGCGCAGCGGCTGGTGGCATTGACGCAAGCCCGGGCGCAGCCGGGAGCGATTGCCAGCCGGGTGTTTCCGAAAGTGCTCTACGGTCCGGGGCATCCGTACGGGCGCGTCGCCACTGAAGATTCGATCAAGGCCGTGACGCGCGACGACATCGTGGCCTTCCACTCACAGTACTTTCAGCCGGGACGGGCGCTCATCACGGTCGTCGGCGATGTGACGGCGGCCGGAGTGAAGCCGATCGTCGATAAGGCACTGTCGGCGTGGCCCAAAGCTGGCGACGCGGCCGCCCTTCTCGTATCCCGCGCTGCCCGAGCGTCAGAAGACGACGATCTTCCTCGTCGACCGGCCTGGCGCGGCGCAGTCGACCGTTCGCGATTGGCCATCCGGGGCCGCCGCGCAGCACGCCAGACTACTACGCGCTGCAGGTCATGAACACGATGCTCGGCGGTATGTTCCAATCGCGCCTGAATGCCAACATCCGGGAAGAGAAGGGCTACAGCTACGGTGTGAGCTCCGGCTTCGCGTACGGCAAAGGCCCAGGCGCCTTTCGAACAGGCGGCGACATCGTCGGCGACAAGACCGATGCGGCGCTCGTCGAGTTCATGAAGGAGCTGCGTGGCATTCTCGGCGCGCGGCCGGTGACCGACGAGGAACTGGCGACGGCGAAGGACTCGCTGATCCAGCGTCTGCCTGGCACCTTCGCCTCGGTGAGCGCCATCAACGGTGCGCTGACCACGCTCTGGATTCAGGGGCTGCCAGACGACTACTACCAGCAGTACCACGAAGGCCGTCGCGGCAGTGACGAAGGCGGACGTCCTGCGTGTGGCGAAGCAGTACATCGACATCGATCGGCTCGCGATCGTGATCGTCGGCGATCGTGCGTCGATCGAAGGGCCGCTCAAGGGGACCAACGTCGCGCCCATCGCTTACCTTGATATCGAGGGCGCGCCGAAGACACAGTAACAGCCACGGACGACACGGACTGACGATGAGCGGTCCCGTTGCTGAGCTGTCGGCGGCTGTAACGGTCTAGTCCCCTTTCTGCTTCCACAGCAGGGCAACCGGCAGCGAGAACGCCAGGCTGCCGGCGAGCGACAGCACCACGAACCATCCCCACGACATCCGGGTGACACCCCATTTGGGGAGCAGGTAGGCCAGGGCCGCCACCAGTGCCAGCGCTTCGACGACGAACGCCATCGCGAGGGGATTGTCCTCGGCGGCGACCAGGATGTCCGGCCGGACAAAGACGCCGTAGAGGAACGCGCCGTTGACGGCGACGAAGCCGAACGTCGCCAGCACCCACAGCCAGAATCGCTCGGTCGCGCTGTATTCGATCGGATGAGTCATGGGCGCTTCTCCCGCCTGAGGTTCTGATGATCCATGCTACGCCAGACGGAGCCGGTATTTGCGCGCCACGGCAGATTACTTTACAATACAAAGCTATGCCACCCACCCGCCCGCTCCGAGTCAAGTTCATCCTGCCGGCGTTGACCGAAGCCACGAGCCCCTTCTGGCGTCCGGTCAAATACTCGCTTTTCCCGCCCCTTGGGCTCGCCACGCTGGCCGCCTATCTGGAGCCGGACGATCACGCGGTGATCGAAGACGAGCACGTCCGGCCACTGTCGTCGCTGGATGACGACGCGCCAGACCTCGTGGTGATTCAGGTTTACATCACCAACGCCTACCGCGCCTACCGGCTGGCCGACCGGTATCGTGCCCTTGGAAGCTTCGTGGCCCTCGGGGGCCTGCACGTGACGTCGCTGCCGGCCGAGGCCGCTCCTCACGCCGACGCGATCTTTCTCGGCCCGGGCGAGCAGACGTTCCCGCAGTTCCTGAAGGACTTCCGCGCCGGCTGGCCGGCGCAGCGGTATGAATCGGCGTCCGGACGCACGCTCGACCGGCTTCCGCCGGTGCGGCGCGACCTCATCTCGCGGCCAAGCTATCTCGTCCCGAACTCGATCGTCGTGACGCGCGGCTGTCCCCAGCATTGCGACTTCTGCTACAAGGACGCGTTCTTTGCCGGCGGCCGCTCCTTCTACACGCAGCGCGTGGACGACGCGCTGGCCGAGATTGCGCGGTTGCCTGGCCGTCACCTCTACTTCCTCGACGATCACCTCCTCGGGGATCGCCGGTTCGGTCGTGCGCTCTTCGAGGGCATGCGAGGCATGAACCGGCTGTTTCAGGGCGCGGCGACGGTCGACTCCATCCTGCGCGACGACCTCATCGAGCGGGCGGCTGACGCAGGGCTCCGCAGCCTCTTCGTCGGCTTCGAGACATTGACGCCCGCGAACCTCGCGAGCAGCAACAAGCGCCAGAACCTCGGACGCGACTATACGGCCGTCACACGGCGCCTGCACGATCTGGGCATCATGATCAACGGCAGCTTCGTCTTCGGGATGGACGATGACGACGAGGACGTCTTCCGGCGAACCGTCGACTGGGCGGTCGAGCAGGGCATCACGACCGCGACCTTCCACATCCAGACACCGTATCCGGGGACGCGGCTGTATGCGCAGATGGAGCAGCAGGGCCGAATCACGTCTCGCGACTGGGACCTCTACGACACACGCCACGTCGTGTACCGGCCGTCGCGTTTGACACCGGAAGCGCTCGAGGCCGGCTATCACTGGGCGTATCGGGAGTTCTACCGCTGGTCCTCGATTACCCGCGCGGCCCTGTCACACGAATCGTGGAAGCATCAGGCGAAACACTTTGCCTACTCCGCAGGGTGGAAGAAGTTCGAGCGCGCGTGGAACGTGGTGATTCGTCTGCGGCAGCTTCGCCAGATGACGCCCGTGCTCGAAGCCGTCCTCTCGAAGGTGACGCGGGTTGACCAAGAGTTGGATCAACCGGTCGCGGAGCTACCTGGGGCCGGGCGGCTGCCAGGGCCGCAGGCGGGGAAGAAGCCGGCCGACGTGTTGCCGATACTCCCGGTATGACGCGCCGAACCGCCGCTCGAGCTGCGGCTCCTCGACGAGCGGGATGTACATAAGGTTGATGGCGAGAAAAAGCACTGTCCACTGTCCGTGCGGCCAGGATTCCAGCGTGAGCGCCTCACCAAAAAGCAGGAACACCACTCCGGAAATCATCGGGTTTCGCACGTATCGGTAGGGACCCTGCACGACGAGGTGCTGTGGCGGGTCCCACGGCGCCAGCGTGCCCTTTCCACGAACCGCGAACTGCCGCAGCGACGCGGCGAAGAGCACGACGCCGAGGCCGAGGCTCGCTACTCCCACCAGCTGCACGACCAGCTCCGTTGCGGTTGTCCCTATCGACAAGTTGACTTGATGGCGACGGGCGAGCCAGAGCGGGATGACCACCGTAACCGTAAACGGCAGGATGGCGATGGAAAGGAGATGACGGAGAATCACGGTCAGCTTTCCAAGAGCTTCTCACCGCTGCGGACGCCGAGCGCGCGAGAAGACCACACTGCTCCGTGTTCTCGGCACACTGTAGTAATGGCGCTTGGGAATGACGTGCATGGTAACATGCGCGCCGCAGCCTCGAGATTCTCAGGAACAGGACCTATGAGCGCACACGAAAACACCGTCAGTGGAGTGTCGCGGCGAAGTCTGCTGAAGACGCTTGGTGTCGCGGCTGGCGCGGCCATCGCCGTCCCGCGTATCGCCTCGGCTCAGGTAATACAGCCTCCGATCGGCCCGCCGAGTACCGTCACCAATCCGCCACGCGACTTCGGTCCGAACGCGCCGCCCACGACCTATTTCACCGATCCCGACATCCTGGTCGTCGATCCCGCCTTCGGCGGTCTCATCCAGGTCAACTCGTCGATCAAGCGGTTGTGGACGGGCGCGCTGTGGGCGGAAGGGCCGGCGTGGAGTGGACTGGGCCGGTATCTCGTCTGGAGCGACATCCCGAACAACCTGCAGCTACGCTGGCTCGAGGACGATGGCCGGGTGACGGTGTTTCGGAACCCCTCCAACAACAGCAACGGCAACACGTTCGATTTTCAGGGACGCCAGTTGTCGTGCGAGCACCTGAGCCGCCGCGTCGTGCGATACGAGCACGATGGCTCGATCACGGTGATCGCCGAGGCCTTCGAAGGCAAGCGCCTCAATTCCCCGAACGACGTGGTTGCCCATCCTGATGGCAGCTACTGGTTCACCGACCCGCCGTACGGCGGCCAGTTGTACGAGGGTCAGCCGGATGCCGCCGGCGGGCCGACGAACGCCGCTGGCCGATTGAATCCGCGACTGGGCCAGGCCGTCGAGTCCGGCGCGATGAAGCGCGAGCTGCCGACGAGCGTGTACCGTGTCGATCAAAAAGGCCGCGTCACACGCGTGGCGACCGAACAGCAAGTGCCCGATCCGAACGGTCTCGCGTTCTCGCACGACTACAAGCGGCTCTATGTCGCGAGCACGGGTCGGGGACCTGGCGACGCCGGGCCGGGCGGGAAGGGCGATATGTACGTGTTCGACGTCGGCGACGGGACGCTGTCGGGTGGCAGGCGGTTCTCGGACTTCATGATCGACGGCGTGACGTGCGCACCCGACGGTGTGCGTTGCGATGTCTACGGCAACGTCTGGTGCTCGAGCAACGCCGGCCGTGCGGTCGGCTATAACGGCGTCACCGTCTGGAATCCCGAGGGCAAGCTGATCGGCAGAATCCGGTTGCCCGAGGTGTGCGGCAACATCTGCTTCGGCGGGCCGAAGCGCAACCGCCTCTTCATGGCGGCCAGCCAGTCGCTCTACGCCGTCTACGTCAACACGCAGGGGGCGGGGCCTTCCTAGAGTCAAGAGGTTCAAAGGGTTCAGGAGGTTCAGGAGGTTCAAAGGGTTCACGGGCCATCAATTCCTGTTATGAGGTAATACCGGCAAGCGCCGGTATGATGCTCGCTGCTCACCTCACCTCAGCGAGACTCCATCACATGAAGCGAACCCTGGGAATCAGCCTCGTTCTCGCGCTCGTCACGGCGGGCCTCGTCGACTCGAGTGCACGGCTTCGCGCGCCGATCATCGTGTCGCACGTTGGAGGCTCGCCGGGGCAGCGGCTGGCGCCGCCCGAAGCGGAGAACGAACGTGAAGACGCCGAGGACGAGGGGAAGGAGGCGCAGCAGCCAGCCGCCGCTCCGGTCGTCCCGCCGGTGATCACGGCGCCGTCCGGTTCGGCGGCCGTCGAACAGACGACCCATGGCCCCAAACCAGGGGCGGTGCTCGTCGAGAGCTTTGACGGGCTTGGCGTCGGCTTCGAGGGCCCCCAGGGCACGGCCAATCTTCGCAACCCCTCGGACAACACGCTGGCCGTCGGCCCCAATCACATCGTCCAGATCGTGAACAGTCAGACAGCGATCTTCACGAAGAAGGGCAGGAAGTTCGACACAACCGGGCGCGCGTTGTACGGTCCCGTGCCTACCGCGAACTTCTTCAAGGGCTTCGGCGGCCAGTGCGAGGCGACCAACAATGGCGATGCGGTCGTGCGCTACGACCAGATCGCCAGTCGATGGCTGGTCGTCATGCCACTGTTCCGGCGCGGGCCCGTTCGGCCCGATCAGCCCGAGGTCTGGACCGCGAGTGACAAGGCGTATGTGAGCCCTGTCGGCATGCCGGGGCAACCGGGGAAGGCGGCGCCACTCTTCCAGCCCCCGCCGCCTCCACCTGAGCCACCGGCTGCGCCGGGCCAGCGGGGCCGCGGCCAGGCCGGCCGCGGACAGGGTCCGCAGGGTCCGTACTCGATGTGCTACGCCATCAGCGCGAGCGACGACCCGATGGGCTCGTACTATCGCTACGAGTTCCTGCGCCCGCTCTTTCCCGACTATCCCCGCCCCGCGATCTGGCGCGACGGCTACTACGTGCCCACGAGCACGAGCGACGATTTCATCCAGAAGCACGCATGCGTCGTCGAGCGCGACAAGATGCTCAAGGGCGAGCCGGCGATCGAGCAGTGCATCGTCATCGACGGCGTGGGGTTCCTGAACAACGCCGACGTCGATGGCAAGGCCATGCCGCCGTCAGGTGCACCGAACATCATGATGGCCGCCGGCGGCTCGCAGCTCAAGAATGTCCTCGAAGACGATGGCGTGTATGTCTGGAAGGTTTCCGTCGATTGGCAGAACGCGGCGAATACGAAGGTGACGGGGCCGGAGAAGATCGCCGTCGCGCCGTATCACTATCTGTGCGACGGCCAGCTCAAGAACTGCGTGCCGCAGCCCGGCACCGACCGTCGCCTCGACTCGCAGGGCGACAAGATCATGTCGCGCCTCGTCTATCGCAGAATCGGCGATCGCGAGTCCATCGTCGGGGTCCACTCGGTGAATACGACGGCCGGCGGGGGAGGGGTCCGGTGGTACGAGTTCCGCGTTGACAAGAACCGCAGCGTGACGCTGCATCAGCAGGGGACGTACGCGCCCGAAGGGCTCTTCCGCTGGATGGCGAGCCCCGCGATCGACCGCCTTGGCAACATCGGCATCGGCTATTCGTTCGGCGGTCCGCCGCACTTCGCCGGCCAGCGCTTCGCCGGCCGCCTCGCAAACGATCCGGCTGGCACGTTGACGCTGCGCGAAACCGTGCTAGTGGAAGGCGAGGACATTCAGACCGTCATGCGTTGGCAGGACTACACGCAGACCGCCGTCGATCCGGTCGATGACTGCACGATCTGGTACGTCGGCGACTACATCAAGAAGGGCGCCGCGACTTACTCGAGCAAGATCGGCGCGTTTCGTATGCCCGGGTGCCGGTAGCGCTGATTCGAAGCGTCGAGTTCAGCCCGAAGGTGACGAAGGTAACGGTTTCAACACGGAGAAACGGAGCAACGGAGACGCACGGAGAGAGTCGGGCTGAGTTCAGCATACGAGACTGCTTGCACCGCGCGGAGCGCGGTGTGGTCGATTTGAAGGACTGCGATTGAAAGCACGTTCCGGAATCATGACGTGCTTTCGATCGCAGTCCTTCGAATCGACCACGACGCCGGCCTCCGGCCGGCGCGCAAGCAGTCCGCAGCGTGAACCCCCTTCGTTCGTCTTCGTTCGTCTCCGTTCCTTCGGTTGAACCCGTTACCTCCGTCTCCTCCGTTCTCCCACCACGGCTCAGCCCAGCCGCAGCGCCGTGATCTTCGCCTGCTCGCCGGCGGCGATCCGGATCTCGCGGCTCGGGTCGTTGCCAAGCCGCGCATTCAGCCTCGAGAGCATCTCGGCCGCGCTCAGGCCCGGAGGCGCACACGATGAAGATGTAGCCGAACCTCTCCTCGTAGCGACGATTACCCTCGGCAAGAGCGTCGAGGACCGCATCGGATGCGCCGTCGACGCCGGCCTGCTCGCGAGCCGAGAGTGCATGCGTCGACGGGAATCGCTCACGCAGCGCTTCGCGGTCGCCGATCTTCGGATGGTGCGTGAACGCCTCGCGCCAGTCGCGTTCGTCGAGAGCGTCCCACTCGGCGCGAGCGGCCGAGAGCAGCGCCTCGCGGCTGCCGAACGGCCGGCGGCCGAGCATTCGGTCGATCCAGCGAGACGAGCCGCAAGCACGGGCGAGCAGGCGGCGCGCCTCCTCGGGCGCCGCGCCGTCAATCGACCGCCACGTGTCCATGGACGCGCAGCCGGCTGATGCCGCCATCGGGAAAGATGCTGAGCCGGACATGCGACACCGGGCCGGCGTTCGCCAGCTCGCGGGAGAAGTAGTGCCGGTGGTGCGGCTCGAGGGGCGTGCGCGCCAGGATCTCCATCCACGAGGCCGAGCCCAGGTCCTGGAGCGATGACGACGGCACGCGACAGCCCTCCAGGGAGGCGCTCTCCGGATAGTTGCCTTTGAAGTGGTTCGTGTCGATCTCGACTTTCGATACGTAGGCGGTCGTGCCCAGCCGCACGATCGCCCAGTCATATCCCGGACCCCGTCTCCGCCGAGTCTCCCACCCATCGCCCATGTTCGTCGCGCGCCCGGGCATGATCATGTTGTCCTTGGCGCCGAAGTGCATGTCGCTCGCGCCGATGACCAACCCGCCGTTCGTGATGGACGCGAGATCGACTGCGCGGCGTGTGCGGGCGACGCGTGACCAGTCCACAGCCACGTCACCGTACACGCGCAGGCGTGCCACGCCGCCGTCGGGAAAGATGTTGAGCCTGACGTGCGTCCAGGCACGGACGTCGCCGACGGAGAGAAAGTTGTCGCTGTCGCCCCGGAGCGGCGAGTTCGCCACCAGCGTGACCCACGGCGCCCCTTCGGCCGCGCACACGCCTGGCGCCGGCTGCCGGGCACTGTCGAGCGCCTCGATGGAGCAGTGCGACGGGTAGTTCCCGGTGAAGTGTCGCGTGTCGACGTTGATGCCCCGGACGACGCCGCGCATGCCGAGGGCGATGACGCACCAGTCGTGGCCCGGAGTCCGCCGCCGCCGCGTCTCCCAGCCGTCCATCCACTTGCCGCGCGCCGTGAACTTGCCGGGAGTGAAAATCGCGGGTTCGGGCTTGAGGAGGTGCGACTTCGGTGCGAAGAACTCGTCGTTGGCGGCGATCGCGCGGCCGCCGACCCGCGCCGAGGCGAGATCAGCGAGGGCCGTGAACGAAGGGGTCAACGTTGCGGTGTTATGATCGGCGCCCACTGATGTCGATGTCCTTGGATGGTGATGCGAGGGGTCGTGACCCATGCTTGCTGAGACGGCTTACGGAAAATCGAGCGTCAGACTCGTCAAAGTATCGCGACATGGCGATCGGCACGACCTCAAGGATCTCACGATCGCCATCCGGTTTGAAGGCGAGTACGACCGATCCTACACGGACGGCGACAATCGGGACGTCCTGCCCACCGATACGATGAAGAATACTGTCTACGCGCTCGCCGCGGGGCAGTCGGTCGAGGAACCTGAAGCGTTCGGCCGCCTGCTCGCGGAGCATTTTCTCGAGCGGAATCCACGGCTGCGCCGCGTTCGCATCGACCTGACGGAGCAGCCGTGGGGGAGGATTGGCGTCGGGGCTCGCGAGCATGGTCAGGCATTCGTCCGTCAGGGCGCCGAGACGCGCACGGCGACGGTCCAGGGCGAGGGCGATCAGCTCACGACTGGCGCCGGCATTCGCGATCTCGTCATCCTGAAGTCGTCGCGCTCGGGGTTTGCCGGGTTTCTCCGGGACGCGTACACCACGCTCCCGGATGTCGCCGACCGCATCCTGGCGACGGCGATGACAGCAACGTGGCGCTATCGAACGGCGGACCTCGACTTCAACCTCACCTGGCGCGCCGTGCGCAGCACGATGCTCGAGACCTTCGCCGAACACGACAGCCACTCGGTGCAACACACGCTTCACGCCATGGGTCAGGCCGTCCTCGACAACGTGGACGCGGTCACCGCCGTCCGGCTCGTCATGCCGAACAAGCATCATCTGCCCGTCGACTTGTCCCGCCTCGGGCTCGAGAACCGCAACGAGATCTTCGTGCCGACCGATGAGCCCTACGGCCTCATCGAGGCGTCGCTGATCCGCTGACGCCGCCCGAATGGCCCTCATCGTCCGCAGTCAGCGCGTCGTCTTGCCCGACTGGCGTCCGGCCGGCGACGATCCACACGCGCGACGGCCGCATCGTCGCCATCGGTGAGTACGACGACAGACCTGCGGGAGTGCCGGAATTGGACGTCGGCGAGCATGTCGTGCTTCCGGGGCTGGTGGACACGCACGTTCATATCAACGATCCCGGCCGTGCCGAGTGGGAGGGATTCGAGCACGCGACTCGCGCGGCTGCGGCCGGTGGCGTGACGACGCTCGTGGACATGCCGCTCAACAGCATTCCATCGACGACCAGCGTCGCAGCACTGGAGCAGAAGCGCGTCGCGGCCCGCGGCCGCTGCCACGTCGATGTGGCGTTCTGGGGCGGAGTCGTTCCAGGCAATGCCAGCGACCTCGCGCCGCTCGCGATGGCAGGCGTGCCCGGCTTCAAGTGTTTCATGTGCCCGTCGGGCGTCGACGAATTCGGGTACGTCGGCGAATCGGATCTCCGAGAAGCCCTCCCGATCCTTGCGGCGCTCGACCTCCCGCTGCTGGCGCACGCGGAGCTGCCGGCGCTGCTGCGGAATCCTACGGCGTCGACGCACGGAACGCCCGTCGACCCGCGACGCTACGCCACGTGGCTCGAGAGTCGCCCGGACGCCAGCGAGCAGGCCGCCATCGAGATGCTCGTGCGACTCTCGATCGAGTACGGCGCTCGCATCCACATCGTGCATCTTGCGTCCGCGGTCGCGTTGCCGGCCATCCGCGCAGCCCGCGCGGCCGGCGCTCGGCTGAGCGTGGAAACGTGTCCGCACTACCTGACGTTTGCCGCCGAAGACATCGGCGACCGTGCGACCGCGTTCAAGTGCGCGCCGCCAATCCGCTCTCGAGCCAATCGCGAGCGGCTCTGGGAGGCGCTGATCGCCGGCGACATCGACTTCGTCGCAACCGACCACTCGCCCGCGCCGCCGGCGTTGAAGCACCTCGACGATGGCGACTTCCTGAGCGCGTGGGGAGGCGTTGCGTCGCTGCAACTCGGATTGTCGGTCGTGTGGACGGGCGCCGCCGAGCGCGGGCTTCCGCTGGAACGTCTCGCGGGATGGATGGCCACCGGCCCCGCCAAGCTCGCCGGCCTCGCCGCGAAAGGCGCGATCGCCGTCGGACGCGACGCCGACCTGGTTGTCTGGGATCCCGATAGCGAATGGGTCGTCGACGCCAGGACTCTCCATCACCGGCACCCGGTCACCCCCTATGACGGACGCCGCGTGCGGGGCCGTGTGATCACGACCATTCTCAAGGGCGCGATTGTGTTCGACCGAGGCAACTTCGCGAGCGTCCCGGCAGGCGCGACTCTGAGCCGCGAGCCGACCCGAACCCTGAACCCTGAACCTCTGAACCCTGAACCCCCTGAACCCCCTGAACCCCCTGAACCCCTGAACCCCCTGAACCAAGAGGATACAATCCCCCCGTGAGCGCCATCACCACCCACGTGCTCGACACCTCGATAGGTCGCCCTGCCACGGGCGTCAGGGTCGTCCTCGAGCGGGGCGGCAAGGCGAGCGAATGGCAAGTCGTTGGACATGGCGAGACTGATGCGGACGGACGATGTCGCACGTTGATGGCGGGAGAGGCGCCGCTCGAAGCCGGCCTCTACCGGCTCGTATTCGACTCCCGGCGCTATTTCGACGGCCGCGGGGTCCGCGCCTTTTATCCGTCGGTCATCATCACGTTTGAAGTCGCCGACGACGGGGCGCGGAATGCGGCGCACTACCACGTGCCATTGCTCCTCAGTCCGTTCGGGTACACGACGTATCGGGGCACGTAACGCTCCCCGGGGCCGCACATGCCACCCACACGACGAGCTGTGCCGGACACTGGATCGCTCGACGCGCGGTCGCTGAAACCCGTTCTCTCGTGGCTCCACCGGACCAACTTCGCCGCAAGCCGCGCCTATCCGGGCGAGAGCGGCGATCGACAGCCCGTGCACAGCGTTTACGGCGGCGCGCATCTGTTCAAAGCCGACTCGGCGGCGAGGATTGGCGCTGTCGCGTTGTCGGTGCTCGACGAGTACGCGCCGGACGCGGAGACGTTTGCCGCGGCACTCGATCTGGCGGCCGACGAGGCCAGTCTTGCCGACACTATTCGCAGACGCGTTGTCGACAAGCTCAGACGCGAGCCGGTCGAAGACTTCCGGATCGACTTCGAAGACGGCTACGGCATCAGGCCTGATGCCGAGGAGGACGGTCACGCGCGGTCGGTCGCCGAGGAGGTCGCCGCGGGACTTGCGGCGGGCACCCTTCCACCGTTCATCGGCATCCGAATCAAGCCGATGTCGAAGGAACTGCACGCGCGCAGCCTGCGGACGCTCGATCTGTTCGTGACGACGCTGGCGCGCGCGGCGGGAAGGCGGCTCCCGCCGAACTTTGTCGTCACCATTCCGAAGCTCATGGGGCCGGGGCACGTCTCAGCCGTCGCTCGAGCCTGCGCGGCGCTCGAGCGGACGCTCGAGCTCCATCCCGGAACAATCGCGCTCGAGCTGATGATCGAAACGCCGCAGTCGATCCTTGCCGCTGACGGATCGTCAGCACTCCGGGCGCTCGTCGCCGCGGGCGGCGGCCGCGTGAGGGGCGCGCACTTCGGCACCTACGACTACACCGCGCTCTGCGGCATCACGGCGTCGTGGCAGCACATGCGGCACGAGGCCTGTGACTTCGCGAAGCACATGATGCAGGTGGCGCTCGCGCAATCAGGCGTCTGGCTGTCGGACGGTGCGACCAACATCATGCCCATCGCGCCGCATCGCGCCGTCCCGGGCGGTTCGTTAACCCCTGAGCAGCGCCGCGAGAATCGCGAGGTCGTCCATCGCGCATGGAAGCTGCATTTCGACGACGCGCGGCATTCGCTGGTGAACGGCTTCTACCAGGGATGGGACCTGCATCCCGCGCAGCTGCCGACGCGCTACGCCGCCCTCTACGCGTTCTTCCTGTCCGCGCGCCCGGCTGCTACGGCGAGGCTGCGCAACTTCGTCGAGAAGGCCGCGCAGGCGACGCTCGTCGGCGACGTGTTCGACGATGCAGCGACAGGGCAGGGGTTGCTCAACTTCTTCGTGCGAGGCCTGAACTCGGGGGCGCTGACGCTCGACGAGGCTCGCGAGACCGGCCTGACGCAGGAGGAGCTGCAGGGCCGGTCGTTCCTCAAAATTCTCGACAGACGGCGGGGCAGGCCGTGACCGACATGAAGGCGGACGATCTATTGAAGTGTTTGTCTCAGACTCCACCGGTGATACTGGACGTGCGATCGGCTGCCGAGTTCACGGCCGGCCACATTCCAGGCTCGATCAACATTCCGTTCTGGGCCGTTCCGTGGCGTGCGTCCGAGCTCGGCTCCCGGCGCGACGATCCGATTGTCGTGTACTGCGGTCACGGCCCCCGCGCCGGTCTGGCCCGCGCCGCGCTGCGCGCTTGTGGCTTCACGAGCATCGCCTGCCTGTCCGGGCACTGGGCGCACTGGCGCGAGGCGGGGTATCCGGTGGAGCAGTGACACGATGGCTCAGGGCTCAGGGCTCAGCCAGGAGATCTTGGAGTAGGTGGTCGAGGGTTTTGCCTGAGCCCTGAGCCCTGAGCCCTGAGCCCCGTGTCAGTGAATCTCCGGCTCCTCGATCGTCGCCGTGCCCTCGAGGAAATCGAAATCGCACCCACGGTTGGCCTGGGTTACGTGACGGGCATACATGTGGCCGAAGCCACGTGGATAGGCCACCTGACGCGGCTGCCAGCCGGCACGCCGTTGTGCCAGCTCATCGTCCGGGACGCGCAGCGTGAGCCGGCGTCCAGCCACGTCGAGCTCGATCGCATCGCCGTCGCGTACGAACGCGAGCGGACCGCCGGCGAATGACTCCGGCGCGACGTGCAGTACGCAGGCGCCGTACGCCGTCCCGCTCATCCGCGCGTCGGAGATCCTGACCATGTCGCGCACGCCCTGCGCGAGAAGCTTCTTGGGGATCGGCAGCATGCCCCACTCGGGCATGCCGGGGGCGCCGAGCGGTCCGGCATCCTGCAGCACGAGCACCGAGTCGGCCGTGACGGGCAGCGCCGGGTCGTCGATTCGTGCCTCGAGGTCGTTGTAGTTGCGAAAGACGACGGCCGGGCCGGTGTGTTGCAGGAGCCGGCGCTCAGCGGCCGTGTGCTTGATGACCGCGCCATCCGGCGCGAGGTTCCCGCGCAGCACCGCGACGCCGCCCTCCGGTCCGATCGGGCTCTCGCGCCGCGCGATGACCTCGTCGTTCGACACGAACGCGCCGTCGAGGTTCTTCCCGAGCGGCTGGCCGTTGACGGTCAGGCAGTCGACGTTCAGCAGATCGCGCAGCCGATCGAGCACCCCGCGCAGCCCGCCGGCATAGAAGAAGTCCTCCATCAGGAACGCGCCCGACGGCCGGATGTTGGCGAGGAACGGCGTCCGGCGCGACAGCGCGTCGAATCGATCGAGATCGAGCTCGGCGCCCGCGCGTCCAGCCATTGCAATCAGGTGGATGATCGCGTTCGTGGATCCGCCGAGCGCCATCGCCGCCGTGACCGCGTTCTCGAACGCGGCGGTCGTGAGGATGTCGCGCGGGCGCGCGTCCTCCCACACCATCTCGACGACACGACGGCCGGCGGCGGATGCCATGCGCGCATGCCCGGAATCGGCGGCGGGAATCGACGAGGCGCCGGGCAGCGTCAGTCCGAGGGCGTCGACGGCCGCAGCCATCGTCGAGGCCGTGCCCATCGTCATGCAGGTGCCGTACGAGCGGGCGATGCCTTCTTCCATCTCCCGCCACGTGCATTCGTCGATCGTGCCGGCGCGGCGCTCCGCCCAGTACTTCCAGACGTCGGTGCCCGAGCCGAGCGCCTGACCGCGCCAGTTGCCGCGGAACATCGGTCCCGCCGGCACGAAGATGAACGGCAGATTCGCGCTCGTCGCGCCCATGACCATCGCCGGCACCGTCTTGTCGCAGCCGCCGAGGAGGATGGCGCCGTCGGCCGGATACGATCGGAGCGCTTCTTCTGCCTCCATCGCCAGCAGATTGCGATAGAGCATCGTCGTCGGCTTCATGAAGGTCTCGCCGAGCGTGAGCAGGGGGATCTCCATGGGGAAGCCGCCGGCCTGCCAGACGCCGCGCTTGACGTCTTCCGCGCGCAGGCGGAAGTGCGCGTGGCACGGGTTGGCGTCGCTCCACGTGTTGAGGATGGCGATGACCGGTTTGCCGGCCATGTCGTCGGCG
This sequence comes from uncultured Acidobacteriota bacterium, assembly GCA_963776315.1. Classification (GTDB taxonomy): domain Bacteria; phylum Acidobacteriota; class Vicinamibacteria; order Vicinamibacterales; family 2-12-FULL-66-21; genus DATBJJ01. The sequence goes on along the minus strand of CAVZMJ010000003.1, from coordinate 310,648 downwards.
GTGTAGCCCTGTTGCCGCGCGCGCGAGCGGTGACCGGACGATCGCAGGTCGTCTTTGCCGAACCAGCGATAGCTGCGGAGGTCGGTGGGCGTCTTGCGTGGGCGCATCAAGCGTCGCGCTCCCGCAGGCCGCGCGCGACAGGCGCGAGCTCGGTCAGCTGCTGCGCGTTCAACGGGGAGACGTAGGGAGGGATCGGGCCAGCCGACGCGATGCCGGCGAGCTCGGTCGCGTGATGTAGCACGCGCGCCGGGCCCCAGGCGTCGCGGACGTCTTCGAGCGGCATGAACTCGGCGCGAAGGCTCTCGGCGGTGATCCAGTTCCTGTCGGCGCACGCCATCAGGAACGCGCTGCAGAGAGACGGCGCGATGCACCCGGAACCGGTGGTCATCCCGCCGAGCGCGAAGTCGCGAAGGTGCACGACCGCCGGACGTTCTCCCATGCCGCTGATGACGCGGCGGCGATCGACGCGCTCGAAGAGCCCGTCGAGCATCGCGTCCTTCCCCGGGTCATCGCGCACGATCGCGTACTTGATGGCGATGGCGACGCCATCGTCGACGAGCCGGCCGATCGCGTCGAGCGACTGTCTCGTGTCGGACCCGAACCCGTCCTCGGATTTCAGGTAGATGATGAGCGGCATGCCCGCCGCGTCGGCAATCTCGCGCATGCCGGCTTCAGTGCCTCGCGGGTCGCGCGGATCGCCGCACGGCAGCACCATCGCGGTGGGGAAGGAATGGCGGCGAAGGAGGCAGGCCTGATCGATGGCGCGGCCGAACGAGGGGCCGAGGCTGGGGATCGGCCAGCGAGGAGCGGGAAAGTCAGCCAGCCAGTCGAGCAGAACCTCGTACTCGGCGAGCGAGACGTGATAGAGAAACGCGTTCCCGCCGTAGAGGAAGCGAGTGATCCCGCCATCGGCGATGTGCCTGGCGACCTTTTCGGCCGCGTCGAGATCAAGACTGCGGCGGCCGTCGGCCTTGCGCGGCAGCGGCGGGACGGAATAGACCCCCCACAGATCCTCGAGAGCAATGGTGTCGCGAGTCACGTTGGTACCTTTCCGGGTGCATATGGCAATACTGAATGCTGAGAGCTTGTGAAGCAATCGCCACGGGAGAATGATTCACAGGCTCGGAGTACTGAAATGAACGTTGAGCACGCCAACTCAGCGTGGCGGAGCTCCATCTCCAATGCGCGAGATTGTCACGCCGAGTCCATGGAATGAGGATAGCGCAGCCCAGCCGCGCCGCGTGGCGTTCAAAACGTTACCCCGTGTTCGACCTCAGCGTCCCTCGAACGGGTCGACGACTCTCGCTCCTGTCTTCTTGAAGTCTGCGACGTTGCGGGTCGCAATCGTCAGGTCGTGGAGGAGCGCGGTCGCCGCAATGAGGCTGTCCTTGATGGGCATCGAGAGCCCCTTTCGTCGAAGGCGCGCGACGAGCTCAGCCCACGTCAGCCCGGTGTCGGCGTCCCACGGCACGCACTCCAGCCGCTTGACACCCCGGTCGAACCACGCTTCGAGCGCGGTCCGCTTCCTGCCTTTCTCCAGCAGAGCGATCCCGAAACGCAGCTCGCCAAGCACGATCGAGTCGACGGCGATGTCACGCTCGTGAGTGCGGAGCCACGCGACGACGCGCAGGTTCGGGCGTCGGTTTCGTCGGCTCGCTCAGGACGTTGGCGTCGACCAGGTAGGTCACAACGTGTCGGTCGATTCGGACTCGATGGAGACGAAGAAGCCCTTGGTCGGGCAGGCGAGCAGCCAGTCGACGGCGCCGTCGTTCTGCCGCGGCGCGCGCCGCACGATCCGGTATTCGCCGGGCCCGATGCGCTCGACGTCGAACTCCTGACCAGGCTCGATTCGGTCCTGCTGGCGGAATTCTGCCGGCAGGACGAGTTGCCCCTTCGAGGAAATGGTCGTTCTCACTCGAGTAAGATATCGTCTTACCCGCCGAGTCGTCAAGCTCCGTTACGGACCTGCTCTCTCTCGAGGGAAGGTGTCTCGCACCAATTCACCGGCTCGCCGAACGCGAGTCCGGTGCCACGAAGGTTGCCGTCACTGCTTGACGATGCCGGCGATCTCGTTAGCGACGTCTACGAGTTTCTGCTTCCTGACAGCCCCACCGAAGGTGGATAGCGCCTTGGCTCTTCGCTTTCCGTCCTGGGGTCGCAGCTGAAGCTTGGCGAGCCATGCGACCTGTTCCCAAGGGCAAGGCTGTACGAGCAGCGGATAGATCTTCATTCCTCCCTCTTCATGCCGATCGAAAAGGCGGGGTATCTCCGCTTCACGAACGAACTTGGAAGTCAGGAACGGGGCGGAGATCAGAAGCAGCCCAAGTCGGGCGGCAAGCATCATCTCATTGAGCTGCCGAAACCAGTCCTCACCGACCTCCAGCTGGGTGTCGTCGCACATGGAGACCAGGCCTTCCGCCTCGAGGACCGCCAGTTGCTCCTTTATTGCATCCAGCCACTTCGAATCCTCGTGGCTGTAGCTTATGAAGAGCTTGTTCCTGTCACCCATTGAAGGCTCCTTGTTGAAGCGAGACAGGTGATCGTAGAGCGCGAGAGTGTCGACGTCGGCGATGTCGCCGATGACCGTGACACCCACAGGCCATCGTCCATGAGAATCGTTGGCGCGTCAATGCCGGCTAACCATTGCATCGTAAGTTCAGAAATCGGGCCAACGGCCGCGTGGATGGTGCACAACTGTTGAACGTCGGCGGCGTCATCGCGGGTGAGGCAGCTGTGGCCTCACTGCGCTGACTCGCGTGATGCTCCGATCGTGCGGCGCAGTTGGCTCAAATGCCGAACCTCGTGATCGGCGATGCGCGTTGCATAGCTCAGAACGGTGGCCTCACGCCCTAGGGTGGTCGCGGTGAATGTCGCACGCCGCGACCAGCCCGTCGCGTCCAGGCGGTTGAGGGTCTCGACGAGTGTGGCGCGCCGATGCGAGAACGCGCGCAGGGAATAGCGGAAGCTCTGCTGGAGGTAATCCGTTTTCCTGATCCAGGTCCGAGGCGACACGTAGCGAATCGTCGGGTGGTCTTCCGTCAACATCCGATCGATGCTGCTTCCCCAGACGTCGGCGCATGCGCGCAGATGGGCCACAATGTCCTGCGCAGACCAGGCATTCATTTCGGGCTTGCGGTGAAGTTGCTGCTGACTGCGTCCGCGAGCGATGCGGGCGATCCGGTTCGGTGTCTCTGACAACACGATCAACACCGCCTGAATCTCAGACGCGGTCGAGGTTCGTCGTCGCGCGCGATACCCCTCTTTGGTCGCCATGCCGCTCTAACTCATTGGCGCTCAGCTGCGAGCCGCGCGTGCACGCCGCTTCGATTTGGCGCCGCGCCGAGCGCGGCTCGTCGGCTGCAGCGCCTTGGAAGCCGGCGTTGCCTCTCTGCCAGGTACGCTCTGGGGACGGCGGCGGGGATCCCGCTGAGCATGCCCTCTGCGCCGATGTCCTCATCGACATCTGGCCAGTATATTCCGTGACCATCGCCGATGAGTTCCCAGTTCGCGCGCTGCGACGGCGTCGCGTCCGAGAGTCGCCACGACCAGGCCAACGGGACACTGATCACGCGACCATCGACCAGGTGCGCAGTGATCGTCTCATCTGTGACTCCCACCCGTGCAATCCGCGATTCAACGTTCACCGCAGTGTTCATGCCATGCCTCGATGATTGATTGTTGGTGCTCGATGATCAGGCGGCGAATCTCATTCAATTCCCGCGGACTGAACCCACGGTTCCAGGCCAAGACAACCGGCGCCAGCCAGAACTTCGCCTGCTGCCGGTCGCGATGCACGTGCACATGCATGGGCTGCGTTGCAGTCAAAGCGTAGAAGTGGGGCTGCCGTAGCACTAATATGCTACCATACGGTATGACCAAGGAAGTGACCCTGCGTCAGGCCGGGGGCTCGGTGAGCGCCACGCTACCCAAGGACATGGCCGACCGGTTGCGACTGGAGGCCGGCGACCGCGTCCTGGCGGTCGAGACAGATCGTGGGATTCTCCTGACGCCCTACGACCCTGACGCCGAACGGGCCCTGCGAGTCGCCGCCAAAGCTGCGAAGAAGTACCGCAACGCCCTTCGAGAGTTGGCGAAGTAGCCAGTGGCCAAGCGTCGTGGGCCCGAGCCCAAGTGGCTGGGCCGAATGGTCGTCGACGCCATCCACAATGATCAACTCCGCGAACACGGAGGCCTGCCAGGAATTCGGGACGAGAACGTTCTCGAATCGGCTCTGGCCCGGCCGCATCAGAAGTGGCACGACTCGGATCGCACTGACGTGCCGATGCTCGCTGCGGCGTACGCGTTTGGGCTCGTGCAGAACCACCCGTACCGCGATGGCAACAAACGCATCGGCTTCCTGGCCATGGTGACGTTTCTCGGCGTGAATGCCCACGACTTCTCGGCCACTGAAGCCGAAGTCGTGGGCGAGATCCTGGCCCACGCCGATGGCGATGTTTCAGAAGAAGCACTCGCCGATTGGATTCGGAGCCACAGTTCAAAGCGCCGGTGATTAGGCAGCCTAACGTTCGCGTTGAGCCGCGCGACGCGGGCGTTCAGCGGCGCGTCGGCTCCATTCGTTTGTTAGCCCGCTGCCCATTTGGCACCGAGGCGTCTGGCCACGCCTGCGCCCGGGCGGCGAGTTCATTGCAGACACTCGGCCAGTCATGAAGGGTGGCAGGATCGAAGTCCGCGCCGTTCGGCCATACCAGCGTGCCGGCCTCCGCATCCAGGACCACGGCATTGAAGTTGGCAAGATCCTGGAGCGCGCCGAATATCGCACCGTGAAGCACCGGCCGAAAGTCGATGTCCTGCTGGGTGCCGTCGCTGAACCTCACCGCGAGCCGGTGTGGCCCGACAATCTCGAACCCTGTGATGCGGAAGATCGGATGCGCCATTCAACTACCTGAGTGGCTCGATCTTGACCGGCGACACCACGTGTGACGGACTTCGCGCTACCGGCGTGCCGGGTCGAACGGCACAAAACTCGACGCGTCCTTGGGATTGCCCGACGAGTACCGGGCTCGAATCGGATACGGATAGACTGGGCGCGAGCGCTCCACTGCGCCGTTCGCCAACCGGCGGGCGATCAGGACGTCCGGGGCCTGCCCTTTCTCGACCCAGTCTTCGAGCAGCGTGAGCGCGTCGAAGTCGGTGAGCCCTGGCCCGCCCCCGCAGTGATGCACGCCCGGGATCAGCAACAGGCGGAAGAAGTCCTCCGTCGATGGCCGGCCGCCCATCGTCTTCACCACGCTATCGTAGTAGCCGACTGACGAGCTCGCCATGATGCCACCGTCGGCGAGGCCGTGCCACATCAGGATCTTGCCGCCGCGCGCTTTCACCGCGCGCAAGTCCGTCGACGTGGCGTCGTAGATCGACCGCGCGCGGGCGAGCGTGGCGGGAACGCGATCGAAGTCTGACCCGAGCGGGTTGACGTTCTTGCGAGGTGTGGCGTCGGCCATGAACTTCATGAACTGATCGTTCACGAGGTTGTTGATGACCGGACCGGCCGGCAGATAGTTCCATCCGCCCCACTCGGTTTCGGTGCCGGCGATGTACGGATACGCATAGACGACCTGGCCCTTCGAGTTGACGACCGGGCTCATCAGGCGCGTGACGGCGGCGACCTGTTGTGGCGTCAGGCAATCGGCATTGGCCGACGTGCAGGCCATCATCTCAGGCCGCCAGTCGCACGTCATTGGATCGGTGACCAATCCCTCGTCGACGCCCGCCTGCGACCCGCAGCGGGCGAGCACCGACTTGTGCACCGCAGCCGCCGCCGCCTGATCGAGCACCGATCCGCCGCGGCCGTCGTTCACCGCCTGCGCGAACCAGGCGCCCGCCATCGCTCGCCCCACGAAGTCGTAGACGGGCGCGATTGGAAGATATCCGTCGTAATCCTCGGGAAACTGCTGCGCCTCTCTCAGAACGCTCTGCCCGCCCTTGGAGCATGAGGAAATGTAAGACCGCACGATCGGCTGCCCGTAATACTGCGTCGTGATGGCCTTGGTCGCGATCGTGACGATGTGCACGCCGCGCCAGCCGAAATCCTCCTGAAGACGGGGGGAGCCGGCTGCCCACACGCCGTCGAACCCCTGGAGCCCGTCGTGCCCGCCGTTGTGCGTCACCGAGGCGTACCCGCGCGCCAGGCTCGGATTGCAGGCCTCGCCGTTGACGCCGCCGCAGAATCCGGCGCAGGGAGTAAAGAAGAACCGTTGATTCCAGTCGGCCGGGATCGGGAGCCGCACCTCGAACTTGTTCTGCGGCGCGACGTAGCCGTTCACTTGGCAGTACCTGCTTGATGCGCGTGGCAATCGGCGCGCCTCCTCGCCCCCTGTCGAGGCCTGCCGCCGGCACGTCCATGAGACGGGCGGACACGATTCGCGTCGGCGCATCGGGCAGGTCCGGCAGGATCACGTTCGCGAGCGCGGCACAGCGGCTTGCACCTGTACCCGCCGTTGGTACCGCAGCACCGTCACGCTGGGCCGGCAAGGTTGCCGCGCCACCCGTGAAGCAGACGACCAGTGCGAGAACCGCCAGAGACCTCATTGTCAATCTCCTGTCTGTGCTGCATTCACTATGCCTTGCCGGCATAACGCTCCGAATGAGCCGCGCGCTGGCGGCGACATGACTGCACCAGACAGTCGGCGCGTCGGCTCCATTCGGTGGTTAGCCGGCGCCCCATGCCTTCGGTGTTGGCTGGGGTCAGACCGAATCGCTGCCACGGCGGACCCGTATTCGCCTGACCAGAGCGATGCCGGCGACCACCGCGAGGATCGCGCCGCCGAGCATGGCGACCGGTCTTTCCGGATACATGCCAGCCCGATGAAAGTCGTCCAGCGCGAGCCAGGGATGCCGCAGCAGACGCGCATTGGCGCGGTTGATATACGCATACCGGAAATCCGGTTTCAGCGCGATGGCGCGATCGAAGTCAGCAACGGCTTTCGCCCCACCGTAACCATGCGCCATGTAAACGACGCCGCGGCTGTTGTACGCCTTCGGGTAGTTGGGCCGCAGTGCGATCGCTCGGGTGTAATCGGCGATCGCGCGCTCCGCGTCCCCCTTCAGATAGTAGGCAAAGCCCCGGTCGTTGTAGGCCTCGGCATAGTCCGGCTTCAACCGGATCGCGGTGTTGTACTCGGCGATCGCGCGGTCGTAGTCCTGGACGCTGGAGAAGTCCTCGCCGCGTCTGAGATGGAACTCTGCGTCCGATGGCGATCCTGGAGTTGCGACCGTCTGACTTGGAGGGACAACAGTTTGAGACTGAACCACGAGTATTCCCGCCGCAACACCCCAGGCGAGCAGCGCGGAGGCTGCTGCCATGCGGAAGCGACGACTCGGCAGTCGATAATCACTCCAGAGGCGAGCGCTGGTACCGGCAAGATGACCGCCGTGCGCTCCTGACATGCCCACAATCGGGGCCATCATCACGAACACACCGCGAGCCATTCCGAGCCGGTGCCATAGGACGATTCCCAACGCAGCGATCAAGAGGAGCGTCATCTTCACTACCCTCTTTGAAACAGACCCGAAGCGACCTCCAGCGGCGAACGAAGCCGGCTAACGTGCGCGATGAGCCGCGGCGCGTCAGCGTCAGTTCCGTGCCGTCGGCTCCATCGCGGGTTAGGCTGCACCGCGCGATGTCCCATGAAGAGCCGCCACCACGGCCCGCGGATTCCGAGCGGCCACACGAAGCAGAGCCAAGGCCGGGCCGTCCGGGGTTCGCCGGCCCTGCTCCCAATTGCGCAACGTCGCGACGCTCACTCCGATCAGCAACGCGAACTCCGCCTGGGTCGCCTTGAGCTTCGCCCGAACCGCACGGACATCCGCCGGCCGGAAAGTCGTGACGCGCGAGGGCTTCGTCGTGCCCCGGCGGATCCGCCCCGCCTGTCGGATGCTCGTCACCAATTCCGAAAAGGCCTCGTCCTTCATTTGAATTCCTCCCGCACGAGCCGGCCGAGGGCCTTGGCTTGCGCTGGCGTCAGGTCGCCCTGGTCGTTCTTCGCGTAGCAGTACAGCATGTAGAACGCGGATTCGGCCGGCGCCCAGTCTTTGGTCGTGACTTCGAGAAACCAGCCTTCCGGGCCAGGCACGAGTCGGAGAATCCATCCCGCCGGCGTCATCCGGCTGAATCTGTCGCCTCTTCTGACCTCGCCTTGGATTTGTTCAGCCTTCCGACCGGGCTGCGGTTGGCAACGCGGCGCACCGGTTTGCGCGCCGGCAGTGCTCAGCACAAACAGCAAGAGCATGTTCGGAAGAATCATGATCGTCTCGTCCGGCTAACGCCTGCGTTTCAGCCGCGTCCTGCGCAGACGATCGCCCGTCATCGCTTCGCCTGGCCGCCCAACCCCGTAGAAGCGCGTGCTTCCGAGCAAGCGTACCCACTGATGCGGCCGGATCAGATAGGGCCCCACTGGCGCAGCGCCCAGTCGCTGCTGTACTGAATGTCAAGAACGCTCGCGTGTCGGCCACGGACTGATGTCGCGGCCATCCCAAGTACTTCGTCACTTCCGGATCGCTGGCGTACCGTTCGAACACCGCGTCGGCATCGGCGGCTGTCGGTGCGGCCAGAATGAGTCGAGCCGTTTCAAACTGTGGCGGCGCCTTCAAGAGCTCTCGGTAACATCTGAGATCGTTCAGCGGGCTAACGCTCAGCATCAGCTGCGGCGCGCAGCGCCGTCAGCTGCATGCTGTTGTTCGGCGACGACTCACGAGGAGCAACACCCTACTCGTTCTCGCTCAGACCGAGGCCGTCGGTAATGCCATTCCAGCCACACCTACACCCCCAACTTCTCCTTCAGCCGGTCGGTGGTCAGATGCTTGACGACGTCGAACGGCTCGCACTCGCCGCTGGCGGAGGTGAACTCGATCGGCCCCACATCCCGCGCAACCTTCAGAGCCGCCTCGTTCAACACTGCGCTCCGCTTTCCGATCCCCATCAGCGCCGCACCCATAGACAGGCGGACCTTCTCCGACTCCGTCCCGATCGTGTCCGCGATGCGCTCGACATGGGCGAGGAAGAACTCCTCGCTCGGCGCCTTCTTGCCGGAGAACTTCGACGCCTCATAGAGCAGCCCGTAACCGCAATCGCGGCGTACGGGGTCGTCGCTCCTGACCCACTGGTCGGCAAGCTCGACCACGAATGACGTCTTCGCGAGCGTTGCGTCGCAGGAAGCAAACACGTACGCCAGCATGCCGCCGGCCAACTCCTCGACCTGTTTCTCGGCCTGGTCACGGGTGATTCGCGCGGGGTCGTCGACGAGAAGCGCGATCACTCTGGCTTCGTAGACGTCGGTCTTCCAGAGCGCGTGCGCGAGCTCCCGGTTGCGCCCAATCCGTTTGGCCAGCTTGCGCAGCCGTGTGAGCCCAATTCCGTAACTCCTCATCCCTGCGGTGCTCGAGCCCAGCTTCTCCCAGTTGCTCATGCCCCGCTCGTCGCGTTCAGCGTCGAGCAGAGCGAGGACTTCGGAAACGGTCATCGGAGATATCCTCTTCTAGTTTAGTTACATCGTGCGAACCGTGGAGCATTGCCTCACTACGATCAGTAGCCCACATCTACGAATAGGTGGGCCAGGTCCATGGATCTCGCGCCCGGTGACGGGTCAGTGCTCCCGGACCTCCTGTCGCCGAACGATTCGGCTTCAGCCGCGGCCCCTCTTGATCGCAGCGGGCGCCGTCGGCTGCAAGGCGGTGTTAGACCGCGTGGCTTGTGCGGCGGCGTACAGACTTTCCGGCGCGATGTCTGCCCCGTTCGGCCACACAACAGTCCCGCCCTCGACGAAGAAGCGACGGAAGTACCCGAACGTTCTTCAGGGGTTCGAACACCGGTCCATCGAGCCACGCCTCGAAATCGACGGTGCCCTCGGACGCGTCGTTGAACGCTAAATGAATGCGAAATCCGCCACGATACTCGGCTCGAACAACGGATGGCAAGAAGCGCATACAGCTAACGTCCGGCATCAGCCGCGCGCGGCTTCTTGCGCGTCGGCTGCATGCCGCTGTTGGGCATCAATCGCTCTTGCTGCAGTTGCCATCGAAGAAATCTGTCTGCACCTTCAAGGGCAGATTTATTGCGAGCGCCTTGCTCAGAGTGGAGAAGTTGCCGTTGCGCTTGTTCGCAGAGTCAAAGATCTGGTACTGATCGCCGACCTTCTTGACGTTTCCAAAACAGTCGACGTACGTATTGGGAACCTCAATGCACAGCGGCGTTTGAGTCGCTCCAAAGGCCCACCCACCATCGATATTCTTGGAGTTTTAGGTAGACGATTATGGGGCGCGACCCATCCGTGGATGAGATCTGTCCTGGGCACTGAAAACGGGACTCCACGGCTGAGAAATTTGCAGTGCCGCGCGCGAATCTCCCCGCGCACGCGATCGAGCAGCTTCGGTCGTCCGTCCGTCATGGCCGGCTACGACGACGATGGCATCGTCCTGGCTTAAAAAGCAAGGCGACGATACCGATCGGGGCCCAGGACAGAACGGAAGGCCAGGCGAGTCTGCGACCCGGCGTCGGGCGCGTCAGCCGGCGCCGTCGGGCATCACCGCTGAATCCGTGCCGACCCGCCCTTGGCAAACGCCCGCACCTGGTCGAGCGTCGCCATCGTCGTATCGCCGGGGAACGTGGTGATAAGCGCGCCGTGTGCCCAGCCGAGCTTGACGGCCTCTTCGGGTGTCTCGCCGCTCATCAGGCCGTAGAAGACTCCGGCAGCGAAGCCATCGCCGCCGCCGACGCGGTCGTGCACGTCGAGCTCGCACATCGGCGAGAGGTACGCCTTGCCGTTGATCCACGCCACGGCGCCCCACGTGTGACGATTGGTCGAGTGCACTTCCCGCAGCGTCGTCGCGACGACCTTCATGTCGGGGAACTTCTCGACGACCTTGTCGATCATGCCGACGAACACGGTCGGATCGAGTTTGGACTTCGCGGCGACCTCCGGGCCGGGGATTCCGAGGCCCTTCTGCAGATCCTCTTCGTTGCCGACGAGCACGTCGACGAGCTTGACGATGCGTCCGAGCACGGACGGCGCGCGCTCGGGGCTGCCGGACACGGTCCAGAGCTTCTCGCGATAGTTGAGGTCGAACGAGACCACGGCGCCATGCGCCCTGGCGGCCTCCATGGCTTCGATGATGAGCTCCGAGGTCGAATTGGAGAGGGCCGCGAAGATACCGCCGCTGTGGAACCAGCGGACACCGTCAGCGAAGATCTCGTTCCAGTTGAAGTCGCCGGGCTTCAGCTGGGCAGCGGCCTCGTTCGCGCGGTTGTAGAACACCACCGGGCCGCGGACGCCGTAGCCCTGATCGCTGTAGACGGTCGCCATGTTGGGACCGCGGGCGCCGTCGTGCTTGAAGCGCTTGTAGAACGGCTTTACTCCCATGGCGCGGACGCGCTCGGCGATGAGGTCGCCAATCGGATAGTCGACCATCGCGCTCGCGATGCCGGTGCGCATACCGAAGCAATCGGAGAGGTTGGCGGCGGTGTTGAACTCGCCACCGCTCACGTGTATCGCGCAGTGGTGCGCCTTGCGGAACGGGACGACGCCCGGATCGAGACGATGGATGAGTGCGCCGAGCGAGAGGAAGTCGAGTGCGCCGTCAGGTCGAATCTGCAACGCCTTGGTCATGGGTGTTCAGTTAGCTGCCGGGGGTCCAGTCGGTGTGGAAGACGCCGTCGCGATCGATGCGACGGTACGTGTGCGCGCCGAAGAAATCGCGCTGCGCTTGAGTAAGATTCGCCGGGAGCCGTGCGCTCCGGTACGCATCGTAGTAGGCGAGCGAGGCGGCGAGGCCCGCAACAGGAATGCCGAGGCCGACGGCTGTCTGGACGGCGAAGCGCCAGCCGCTCTGGACGGCGGGCTGTCCGATCGTGCCGCGAAACGCGTCATCGATGAGCAGGTTGACGAGGTTCGGGTTCCGCTTGAAGGCCTCGCGGATGTCGCCGAGGAGCGCCGCGCGGATGATGCAGCCGGCGCGCCAGATCTTGGCGACCTCGCCGGGATCGATGTCGTATTCGTACTCGACGGACGCCATGCGCAGGAGCGACATGCCCTGCGCGTACGACGTGATCTTGCTCGCGTAGAGGGCATGGCGCGCCGCATCGACGAGTTGCCGCCGATCTCCCGCGAACGTGTCCGTCGGCCCGCTCAGCACGCGGCTTGCCGCCACGCGTTCCGTCTTGAGCGCGGAAATCTGGCGCGCTTCGACGGCGGCATTGACAGTCGGGATCGGGGCGCCGAGGTCGAACGAGTTCTGGCTCGTCCACTTGCCGGTGCCCTTCTGTTGCGCCTCGTCCAGGATCACGTCGACGAGCGGCTTGCCCGTGTCCTTGTCGATGTGCCGGAGTGCCTGCGCGGTGATTTCGATCAGGTAGGAACGGAGCTCGGCCTCGTTCCACCCCGAGAAGATATCGGCGATCTCCGACGCCGAGAGGCCTGCGCCGCGGTGCAGGAGATCGTAGATTTCGGCGATGAGCTGCATGTCGCCGTACTCGATTCCGTTGTGCACCATCTTGACGTAGTGCCCGGCGCCACGCGGCCCCATGTACGCGACGCACGGCTCGCCATCGTCGGCCTTCGCCGCGATGGCGCGCAGGATGGGGGAGAGCGCGTCCCACGCCGCGCGCGGACCGCCCGGCATGATCGCAGGCCCGTGAAGCGCGCCTTCCTCGCCGCCCGACACGCCCGCGCCGACGAAATGAAACCCCGCCGACGCGAGCTCGTCCGCGCGCCGATCGGTATCGACAAAGAACGAGTTGCCGCCGTCAATCAGGATATCGCCCGCTTCGAGGTGCGGCTCGAGGTGAGCGATCACGCTGTCGACGGGCTTGCCCGCTGGGACCATGACGAGAATCCGCCGCGGTCGCTCCAGCATGACCATCAAGTTCGCGGGGCTGTCGGCCGCCGCCACGGCCTTGCCCTTCGCCGGCCCGTTCACGAACGCCTGCGACTTGGCGGCGTCGAGGTCGTAGCCGACGACCGGAAACCCGCGGCTCTCGATATTGCGCGCGAGGTTCGCGCCCATCACGCCGAGGCCCACGACACCCATCGCGTATTTCACGAAGTGACCTCTGTAGCGGCGTCCGGAGGTGTCCCGACGCGGAAGAGCAGTTCGCCGGCGCGCGGCACCTTGTAGGCGCCGCTCGTCATGTCGCTCGACCAGTCGGTCAGGTCGACATCGGCCGGGTCCTGGTAATTGAGACTGAGGTGCTGGCAGTGCTCGCGCGGGATACCCGTGGCGAGCGTGACCTTGATGCGCGGCGACTCGACGTGAGTAGGCGCGTCGTATGCGCCCGGCCCCTTCACGTGTGTCGAATGCGCCAGGATGCCCAGCGGGAACCGGCCGAATCGGTCCCACTGCGCGAGGAAATAGTCCCGGCAGTGATATCCGATCTGATTGATCACGTGGCCGTGCACGTGGCTGGCCTCGCGCACGTGCGGCGCGTAGACGACGACCTCGCCGCCGTCGGCGATGGCAGGCTCTGTCTTGTAGACGCCTTTCGCGGCCGTCCACAGGTCCTGATACATCGTGGGCATCACCGTCAGCACACGATCGAATGGCTTGTCGAGCCAGACGACGTGACGCCTGGCCGACAGTGCTGCCGCCTGCCGCCACGCATCATGGTTGCCCATGCCCTCGCCGCAATAGACACCAGCGACGCCCTCGTAGGTCACGACCACGGCAAGGAGCGACAGCGGCGTGTCGAGCAGGGCCGCGGCACGATTGATGACCGCGCGGATTGGCGTGTCGATCGTGCCGAGCACGTCCGAGCTTGTGATCAGGGCGCCCAGCCAGTGCGTGAAGTGGATGATCTCCGACGCCGCAATACCCGGGAAGAGATACTTGGTGCCGCCCGAGAAGCCGACGACTTCGTGTGGAAACACCGGGCCGCAGATGAGGACGTGGTCGTACTCGACGACCAGCCGATTGAGCGCGACTGGCACGTCCTGCTTCAAGCGTCCGAGACTGAGCTCCTCGATCACGGCCGCCGGGATTGTGCCGAGCGTGGCAAACGTCGTGGGGTCGTCCCAGCGATGGTTGAAGATCCGTCGATCCCCGGCGCGGCCGTCCACGACCGTCCGCCCGATGAGGCGGCTGAGCTGCTCGTCGCTCATCGGCGTGTGCGTGCCGAGGGCGACGAGAAAGTCGAGCGCGGCCACGCGCGGGGCGAGCTCCCGCTCGAGGATCTCGAACATCAGCGGCATCGGCATCGTCCGCGTCCCGTCGGGGATGAGCACGATGACTCGCTTGCCGTCGAGCGGCAGGCGCGCGAGTCCCTGCCGCGCGAGATCCGATACTTCCTCGGGCGTGAGATGTCCTTCGACGACGCCCCGTCCGACGACGCTCATAAAAGTCCTGACACTAGCTACGCTCCGAGTTTCGCGGACCACGAGCCAACGGCCACACCCACGATGGGCACGATGGCTCGATGGCCACGATGAATCCTTGGGTACTCGTCATCGTGAGCATCGTGCCATCGTGACCATCGTGAATGCGCCGTGTCAGAATCGCTGCGACGACGTGACCGCCGCGAACGTCTTGAACTCGCGCTCGATCGATTCCGGCGTCGCGGACGTGCCGAGAATCAGCACGCGGTGGCGGAACGTCACGGACTTTCCAGGCTCGAGCGTCAGTGTCAGCTCTTCCTGTTTGGGATCGAAGACGTTGCGGCCGAAGACGTTCGCCGAAAACAGCCCATACCCCCGCGCGTGCCAGTAGGTGGGGGAGTTCGGGTTCGAGGGGTGGTCGAGCATCGCGATGGTCACCGGCTCCGCGCCAATCTTGCCCGCGAGCATGCACCAGCGTCCCCGAGTGCCCCACACCTTGTCGCCCTTGAGTCCTTCGCTGCTCGTGTAAAGGCCGGTCACGCCGGTGTTGTCGAGGACCGGCACCTTCGTCACCTGACCCGTTGCGTCGGTGAAGAGCTCCGGCTTCTCGGCCGGCTGCTCGAGCTCGCGCGTCACGCGCAGGCCAAGCGAGCCTTCCTTGTTGTCGCGGAACACGACTGGACGGCCGAGCGCCGTGAGCGTCGTGATGCGGTCGATGCTCCGCGCATCACCGGCGCCGCGGAAGACGAAGCGCGTCGTTTCGCGAAGGAGCGCGACGCCCTCGGCCGTGTCCCACTCCATCTCGACCGCCAGCTCGCCACGATCGGCGCCGCCCTTGGCCTCGATGACGCGCTTGTGATGGATGGTTCCCATCTTCGGCGCCCGGTCGGCCGGGATGTCGTAGGAGTTGTTCCAGAAGTCGAGCCCGTTCACGTCGCCGTGGTTGAACCAGAGGCCAACATGATGCGGGTGATCGAAGCGCTCGCGCGGCCGCGGGTCGAGAGGGAAGCCGCGCGTGACGAGCGTGCCGGCAGCCGTGCGGATAGGATAGAGCACCGGTTTTTTGAGCGTGTCAGGCCAGATGTAAGAGGTGAACGGCTTGCCGTCGATCGTGATATCGACTCGCTTGCCGCTCTCGTCGGCGACAAGCTGGATGCCCTTGGCCGCGGCCTGAGTGCCCTTTGCGCCAGCGGCGAGCCGGTGAATCTTGATGTTGCGGTACCAGACGCGGTCGCCGTGATCCTGGAGCAGGATGAACCCGTTCTGCAGCGTGCCGAACCGCGCGATGTCCTTGAACTTGCTCTTCGCGATGGCTTCCTTGAGCGCAGGGCTGTTGAGCTCGTACTGCAGCACGCGCGTGCCGTTCAGGTAGTGCTCGACGGTCGTACCGTTCGACACCACCCGGCTCTGATTCCACTGGCCGGCGGGCCGCAGCGGACGATTTTGAGCGGGGAGGACGTCATAGAGCGCGGCCGTCTGACGGTGGGGACCAATCTTCGCGTCGGCGTGCCGTTCGTCGTCTATCAGCTGATATTCGTGGCCGATCGCCGACGGCTGGTCCTCGAGGACGAAGTACTTCAGTCCGCTGTTGCCGCCTTCGGCGACGCGCCATTCCCACGTCAGGTCGAAGCGGTCGTACTGGGCTGTCGTGATGATGTCCCGCTGACCGTGTGTGTCTTGCCCCGTGCCGGGATCGACCGTCAGCAGTCCATCCTGGACCTTCCAGCGACTGTCGGTGGCATCGGTTTTCTTGTAGCCGCGCCAGCCATTGAGCGACTTGCCGTCGAAGAGCAGCGTCCAGCCGGCCTGCTTCTCTTGAGCGGTGAGTTGATTGACGGCCTCAGCCGCAGGTGTCTGCGCGATGGTCGCCGACGCGAGCGAGGCCGCTGTCGCGACCGCTGCGATGGCCGGCGTGATGTAGTGCGTCAGATTCGTCCTCATGGATTCATCCTTTATCAATGCTCGCGGGGCCCCACCCCCGCTCGCTCTCGCGCGGCGACTCCGCGCCGCGCTCAGGCCGCGGGCGCTCCTCACTGCTCGCGGGGCCCTACCCCCGCTCGCTCTCGCGCGGCGACTCCGCGCCGCGCTCGGGCCGCGGGCGCTCCTCACTGCTCGCGGGGCCCTACCCCCGCTCGCTCTCGCGCGGCGACTCCGCGCCGCGCTCGGGCCGCGGGCGCTCCTCACTGCTCGCGGGGCCCTACCCCCGCTCGCTCTCGCGCGGCGACTCCGCGCCGCGCTCGGGCCGCAGGCGCCCTCGGCTGACAGCGCTCACCAACTATGGACCGTCCCGTCCTCGAGCCGCGCGACCGGTAGATAGGCGCGCTGGTAAGGGTACGACGCGGCGAGCGTTTCGTCGAGTTCAATGCCGAGGCCGGGCCGGTCCCCCGGGTGCATCGCTCCGTCCCTGAACGCATAGGCGTGCGGGAATACGAGATCGGTCTCTGGCGTGTGGCCCATGTGCTCCTGTATCCCGAAATTGTGGACGCTCAAATCGAAATGCAGCGCCGCCGCCATCGTCACCGGGCTCAGATCGCTTGCGCCGTGGCAACCCGTCCGCACGTGATGCAGATCCGCAAGAGTCGCGATCTTCCGCAGGTGGGTGAGGCCGCCCGCATGCACCACGCTCGAGCGGATGTAGTCGATGAGCTGCTCCTGAATCAGGCGATAGCTATCATAGATGCTGTCGAAGACTTCGCCGACCGCAATCGGCGTCGTCGTGTGCTGACGAATCGTCCGGAATCCCTCCTGGAGCTCGGCGGGCACGGGGTCTTCCATCCAGAACAAGTGATACGGTTCGAGGCTCTTGCCGAGGCGCGCGGCTTCGATGGGCCGGAGCCGATGGTGCACGTCGTGGAGGAGCTGAATCTCGGACCCGAGCTCGCGCCTGAGACGGTCGAAGAGTACGGGCGCGAACTGGAGATAGGGCTCCGTGCTCCACGTGCTCTCTGACGGCAGTCCGCCACGCTCGGCGGGTTCGTAATGACGGCCGGCCTTGCTGACGCCGTAGCTGTGCGCATGTCCCGGAACCGCGCACTGCGCGCGAATGGCCCGATACCCGGCCTTCGCGTGCTCGGCCACGGCCGCCACGGTCTGCTCGATCGTTGCCCCGTTGGCGTGGCTGTAGACGAGCACTTCCTCGCGAGACGCGCCACCGAACAATTGGTAGACCGGCTTGTTGGCGGCCTTGCCCGCAATGTCCCAGAGGGCCACGTCGACGGCGGCGATGGCCGTCATCGTGACTGCGCCCTTCCGCCAGTAAACGCCCTTATAGAGGTAGTGCCACGTGTCCTCGATCCGCCTGGCATCCCGGCCGACGAGCAACGGGACGACGTGCTCGGCGAGGTAGGTGGCAACGGCAAGCTCGCGCCCGTTGAGCGTGGCATCGCCGAGCCCCGTCAAGCCATCCTCAGTCACGATCTTCAGCGTGACGAAGTTGCGGCCCGGGCTGCAGACGATGACCTTGGCGTCGGTAATCCTCATTCCGGCGTTCGTATTATGTGCCAGGCCGGGCGCCGGCCCGCTGTCTGGACGAAGGTCGCCAGACGTTACTGCCGGGACGGGCCGGAGGATCAGGCTCAGGGCTCAGACTCAGGGCTCAGGTCCAATACCTCCGACCAAACACTCGAAGCTCTTGCCTGAGCCTTGAGCCCTGAGCCTCTGAGCCCCGAACCTCATGTAGCCGTGCTCTCGAGCCGATATCTCCGCCGAGCGAGGTATTGATGATCTGGTTCTTCACCAGGGGACAGGCCCAGATTGATGTCGAAGTGCACCGAGGCAGCGAGCCGGGCGCCTATACGCTGGCAGTCACCTACCCTGACGGGGCCGAGCGAATCGAGCAGTTCGACACCGCGGCTCGCCTGGTTACGCGCGCCTTGACCATTCAGCAGCGGCTCATCGACGAAGGATGGATGCCGGCCAGTCCCGCGACGGGGAAGACCATGATCCCGCGCCACGTGCGCCGCCGTCACGTTCGCTTTGCCACGGCCGCCGCCCGGCGCGCTCTGGTGACGGTCAAGCAGACCATCGGGAAGCGGCTCGCCGCAACGTTCGGTCTTTAGGGTGCGAGGGTGCGAGGGTGCCTAGTGCCCGGTGCTTAGCGTGCCAGGGTGCCAGGCGCCCTCGTGCAAGTGCCACAGTGCATCGGTGCCAGAGCGCGCGGCAAATCACCGAGCTAGCAGTGCACCTTCTGCACAAGCTGTACAAGGCCTGGCACTCTGGCCCCCTGCACCCAGGCAGCCTAAGCACCGGGCACCCTGGCACCCTGGCACGCTAAGCACCGGGCACCAAGGCACCCTGGCACCCTAGCCCCCTGTGTTACGATCCCCTACCCCAGCCAGGTTCCTGGAACACCCCTGTGGAGACACCTATGTCGTTGGATCTCCGCCCGCTTACGCTCGGCGAGCTGCTCGACCGATCGTTCAGCCTCTACCGCCGGCATTTCTGGCTCTTCGTCGGCATCATGGCGCTGCCCTCGCTCCTGGGACTGGCGTTCGGCCTGCTCGTCGCGCTCTTCAATCCGCAGCCGCCGGGTTCGGGATCAGTAGCGGCGCAGCCCAATCCCGCCGAGATCCTCGGCGCCTTGTTGTGGTTCGGCGCTGCGATGATCGGCATGCTCATCGTCTACTTCATCACCTATGCGGTTGCCCTGGGAGCGACGACGGTGGCCGTGTCGCAGCTCTACATGGGTCGTCCCACGTCGATACGCGAGGCCTACACGCCCCTGCGCGGACGCGTGGGCCGATTGGCGTTGTTGCTGGTCCTTGTTTCGATCCGGCTTTTTGGCATCTTTATTCTGACGTTCGTCTTCATTGGGATCGGGGGAGCACTCGGGGCAGCGGGATTTCCGATACTCGCGGCGCTCGTGGTTTTCGCCGGCGCGTGTGCGGGGATCCTGTTGTGGGTCTGGATCGCCCTTCGCTATGCGGTTTCAGTCCCGGCCGCAGTGCTCGAGGATCAGACCGCGACCGACGCCATTGTCCGCAGCATCGACCTGACGAGGGGCAGCCTCCTCCGCGTGTTCGCCCTGCTGGCCTTCACGATGGTCATCACCTATGCCGTGCTGGCGGTGTTCCAGGGGCCGTTTATCTTTGCCGCGACGATGGCTGGTCCTGAGTCGTCCACGTTCTTCTGGATGAACCTCCTGGGGACGATTGCGGGCTCGGCCGGCGGAGCCTTCACCGCGCCTCTCATGATCGTGGCGTTCGCGGTTCTCTACTACGATCTCCGCGTGCGCAACGAAGGACTCGACCTTCAATTGATGCTGGCCAGCCTCGAGCCGGCGGGCGGCAGCCCCACGCCCGTGTCACCTGCGATGCTGCCCGGCCAGGGCCAGTAGAGTCGCGCCCGCTTGTCCCGCTACCTTTCCCTTCGCTTCTGTTGTGGTCTCCACCTGGCGGCCGCGGTTTTCGCCGTTGCAGGCGCGTCCGCGCAGCTCGAGGCGCGGGCCGCTGCTGCGACCCAGATCGAGCACGTGGCCCGTAGCCAGTTTCCAGCCGACCTCGAGACGCTCGGCGCAGAGATCGCGGCGCTGGGCCGTGCGGCCGACGCGCCGGCGCTTGCGGGCAGACTCCCCGAATCGTGGCGCGTGGTCGACGGTGACGAGCGCGTCGACGTTAGCGCCCGTTGGCTCATCGCCGCGCTTGTCGCGGCACCAGCGAAGCCCGAGGTGTGGCCTGCTGCCCGCGCCGCGCTGGTTCGCCGCCTGAAGGGCATCGGCGACGAGATCGAGTCGACGGGTGACGCCAGCCGCGCCCGGTCACGCGCTCAGGCGAGGGCGGCGGTGGAGGCGATCCTCGCCGGGAGCGAATTCCAGCAGAGTGCCGCCAGTCGGTGGCGCGAGCGGCTGCAGGAACGCGTCGGGAAATGGTTCGAGGATCTCCTGGGGCGCTTCGGCGCCGGGCGTGGCGCGGCGCGCGGCACGGCGCTCGCCTTCGCCTGGGCGGCGGCGATTGCCGCCCTGATCGGACTGGGGTATTGGCTGGCGCGGACCATCGCCGAGCACCCGCGCGGCGCCGCGCTCGACCTCGGCTCCGGCGCCGCGGCGCGTCCCCGCGCACGCGACCTGGCCCTTCGCGCGCTCGCGGCGGCGCGCCTCGGGCAGACGCGCGATGCCGTCCGGTGCGCGTATGGCGCGGCGCTCATACGCCTCGAAGAGCAGGGCGTCTGGCGCCTCGACGATGCGCGTACGCCACGCGAGTACCTGCCGATGCTGTCCGCGGCAGACAGCCGCCACCCGGTGATGCTCGATCTGACCCGGCGCTTCGAGCAGATCTGGTACGGCAACCGTGCGGCCGCCGACGAGGACGCGCGCCGCGTGACGGATCACCTGGAGACTCTTGGATGCCTGCGTCCTGGCGAACGAGCGATCTGACCGTTCTCGCCGTCGCGGGAGCGGTTACTGTGCTGCTGACCGCCGCGTCATTTCTGGTGGCCCCTCCCGACGCGCTGCCGCGCAACGACGGGTCGAGCTACGCGTCGCACCCGGACGGCGCGAGGGCCGCGTATCTTCTGCTGAAGGGACTTGGCTATCGTGTCGACCGGTCGTTCGAGCCGGTGGCCGCTATCAGGTACGCGCCCGAGCAAACGATACTCGTGCTCGCGAGCCCGTCAGCGGTCCCCTCCGAGCAGGATGTGCGCGCGCTTCGAACATTCATCGAGCGCGGAGGGCTCGTCCTTGCGACGGGTCCGGCCGCTGCCGCCTTTCTGCCGGGCGTCCCACAGGGGAGCGAGAAGAGCGGGGCCGGGTCAGGCCCGCGGGTCGCGCGCGCGCGACGACAGGACAGAGCGCTGCCCGGCGCGATCACTGAGGGCGTGGAGTCGATCGAGATGCCGGCGGCCACCGCGCCGCTGACCCTCGACTCGCCCTACGTCGTGATGTACGGAACCGAACAGGCGCCCGCGGTCTTGATGACGCGCCTCGGGAAGGGGCGGGCGGTGTGGTGGGCGGGGTCGGCCCCGCTCGCCAATGGCGGGATCGGGCGACCGAGTCATGTCGAGCTCCTGGTGAACACCCTCGGTTCTGCCGGCACGCGGACGGTGCTGTGGGACGAGTTCTATCACGGGCACACCCGATCGTTCTGGTCGTACGTGGCCGACACCCCATTCTTCTTCGCCATGCTGCAGCTCGCGGCGATCGTCGGAATCGCGCTCTTCACGTACGCTCGCCGCCGGCGTCCGATCCGTGAGCGCGTCGTCGAACCGCGCACGTCACCGCTCGAGTTCATCGATACGATGGGCGGTCTCTACGAACGCGCGCGCGCGTCGGCCGCTGCCGTCTCCACCGTGCATGCGCACGTCCGGCGTCGTCTGCTGACGGCGCTCGGGCTGCCGATTGCGTCCGATGACGAACGACTCGTCGCGGCCGCGGCGGCGCGGCTGGCGTTCGATCGGGCCGAGCTGTCCACGGCGTGGTCCAACGCGCGGGCCGCCGCGGTCAATCCGAATCTCACCGCGGCGCAGGCCGTGCCCATCGTCGCGGAACTTCAGGCATTCGCCGCCCGTGTCGGCGTTGTTGAGAAGGGACAGAGAAGGAAATGAGCACACTCGAACGGATCACGGGCCAGGCGCGCCGCGAGCTCGCCAAGGTCATTGTCGGGCAGGCCGAGATGGTCGATCTGCTGCTGCTGACGATCGTCTGCGGCGGGCATGCGCTGCTCGAGGGCGTGCCCGGCCTGGCGAAGACGCTGGCGGTCCGGGCGCTGGCCAACATCATGCGCCTGCAGTTCCAGCGCGTGCAGTGCACTCCCGACCTCATGCCCGCCGACATCGTCGGCGCCAACGTCTTCAACATGGCGACGAGCGCCTTTACCCTGCATCAGGGACCGGTCTTCACCGATCTGCTGCTCGTCGACGAGATCAACCGGATGCCGCCGCGAACGCAGGCCGCGCTGCTCGAGGCGATGGAGGAGCGTCAGGTCACGATCGATGGCACGAGCCACCGGCTCTCGCCGGCGTTCACCGCCTTCGCGACGCAGAACCCGGTGGAGTTCGAAGGGACCTATCCGCTGCCCGAAGCCGAGCTCGATCGTTTTCTGGTCAAGATTCGCCTTGGATATCCCGACCGCGCGGCCGGCGAGGAAGAGGCGATCCTCGAGCGGCACCATCGCGGATTCGACGCGCGCGCGATCGATGGCCTCACTCTCGAGCCGCTCGATCTCGACGAGCTGGCCGCGGCGAGGAGGGAAGTGCAGTCCGTGGCAGTCGAGGCGCCCCTCTTCACCTACATCGCTGCGATCGCCAGGCGGAGCCGGGAGTGGCCGTCGCTGACGCTCGGCGTCAGCCCGCGCGGTGCGATCCACCTGATGCAGCTCGCCAAGGCCATGGCTGCGTTGGAGGGACGCACCTTTCTCCTTCCAGACGACGTGAAGCGCGCTGCGCCGCCAGTGTTTCGCCATCGGCTGATTCTCAAGCCCGAGGCCGACCTCGAGGGCCTCTCGTCGGACCAGATCACCGCCGACATCCTCGCTGCCGTCGAAGTTCCGAAGTGACGACACCCCGCCTGGCTCCGCCGCCGATCGTCGCCGCCGCGCGCGCGGCCCGCCGCGCGGCCTTCGGCCTCACCGGACGCGCATTCTGGTTGCTCGCGGCTGCGCTTTTGTGGATCGGCCTGGCGTGGATCGATCGGCGGGCGCTCGGCATGATGCTCTTGTGGGATGCGATCGTCATCGCTCTCGTGTTTCTCGACCTCAGACGGCTGCCATCACCGCCCCTGCTGATCGTCTCACGCAGTTGGGGAGGGCCATTGACTCTCGGAACGTCGGCGACGGTGACGGTGGACGTGCACAACCGCGGTGCCATTACCATCGACGTTCGCCTGTCGGACTACGTCAACGGCGCGCTTCGAACGGAACTGCCAGAGATGGCGATTACCGTTCCAGCGGGTGGCCACGGCCAGGCGGATTACCAGGTGACGCCGCGCGAGCGGGGAGACGCGGCGATGGGCGGTGTCGTCCTGCAGTGGCGCGGCGCCTGGGGGCTCGTCGAGCGATGGGGTCTCGCTCCGCTGGAGCAGACGGTGAGGGTCTACCCGGATCTTCACGAAGGCCGGCAGGAAACCCTCTACCTGATTCGCAGCCGTCAGGTGGCGATCGAGAAGCGGCGCGCGAAGCGAGCCGGGACGGGACGCGAGTTCGACAACCTGCGCGACTACCGTCCCGGTGATGAATGGCGCGACGTATGCTGGAGCGCGTCGGCCAGGCGTGGAAAGCTCGTCACCAAGGTCTACCAGCCCGAACGGAGCCAGACGGTGTGGCTGCTCGTCGACGCCGGCCGCCTCCTCCGCGCGCGCATCGGCGCCGAGACGATGCTGGATCGAACCGTGACCGCCGCGCTGACGCTCGCGCAAGTGGCGTTGGCATCGGGCGACCGCGTCGGGCTGCTCGCATACGGGCGCCGGTTGCAGCAGCGCGTCGCGCCGGCACGCGGATCCACGCATCTCCGTGGCCTGGTGGAGGCACTCGCGGTCGTGCGCTCGGACGGCGCCGAGGCCGACCACGCCGCTGCCGCGGCGGCAGTCATGTCCGCGCAGAAGCGTCGCGCGCTCGTCGTCTGGCTCACCGACGTCGCGGATACGGCTGGTGTTCCCGACGTCATCGAGCAGGCGCTGCGGATGGCGCCCGCGCACGTGGTGATGTTCGGGGTCATGCGCCAGCCGGAGGTCGCGTCGCTCTCGGCCGCACAGCCGGAATCGCCGGCGGAGATGTTCCGCGTCATGGCCGCGCAGGAGACCCTCGACCGGCGCGAATCGCTGTTGCACGGCCTGCGCCAGCATGGTGCGCTCGTGCTGGAGGTCTCGCCCTCCGAGCTCTCGAGCGGTCTCGTCGACCGCTATCTCGAAGTCAAGGAACGGGGACTCTTGTAGCGGACCGTCCCGCGCGGGTCAGGTAGAGAGTCAGCAAAACCAGGAGCGCGGCGCCGATGACGAATTTCGGCGCCGGCGGCAGCGCCACGGGCGAGATGAAGCCCTCGATGGCGCCCGCCACGATGAGCATCGGGATCACTCCGAGGAGCAGCCGGATGGCGCGTCCGCCGCTGGCCGCGAGCGCCTCGCGACGCGGAAGCATGCCCGGATCGAGCAGACCGTGGCCGAGTATCAGGCCCGCGCCGCCCGCGATGAAGATCGCGGGCAGCTCGAGCGATCCGTGCGGTGCGACGAAGCTCCAGAGCGACAGGCTCAACCCGGCGCGGAAGCACGCCGTGCCGACGACGCCGATGAGCAGGCCATTGAGGACCATCATCCACGCTGTGCCCAGGCCTGCGGTGACGCCCATGGCGAATGCCGCGAACGCGACGCTCAGGTTGTTGGTCAAGATGGCGCTCGAGGCCAGCGGCTTGATGGTGACGATGCCATGGGTCCACATCTCGCGCCGCTCGATCGTGTCCATCATCGCGCCGCCGAGCATGAAGCGCTGGAAGCCCGGATCCGACAGCGACACGCCGCTTCCGACGATGGCGCCGATCAGGAAGAGCACCGTCGCCGCCAGCGAATACCGCCACGTCGCGCGAAAGGTCTGTGGGAACGTGCGCGCGTAGAAGCCGACGACGCCGCGCGGCTTCGGCGGCTTGCCCGAGTAGATGAGATTGTGCGCGCGGCCGAGCAGCCGATTCAGGTGCCGCGCGAGCTGAGCGTCCGCTCGGTGCTCGCGGGCGGAGGAAAGGTCGGCAGCGGTCTGACGATACAATAGCGCCAGCTCGCGCAGCTCGTCGTGCGTGAGCCGTGACACGCCGCGCTGGCCGAGCGCCAGCAGCGCCTCGAGCCGGGTCCAGTGGGCCCTGCGCTTTTCAATCCAGTGCGAGGAGAGTGCCGGTGCGGCCACCGGAAAAGCTTACCATCGACACGCCGGAGCAGGTCGCGCTCGAGTTCCCGCTCGCGGGTGCAGGCAGCCGATTCCTCGCGCTGGCGATCGATACGTTCGTGCAGATCGCGATCCTCCTCGTGCTCGCGCTCGTGGCGTTCCTCGCGCTCTGGTTCCGATCCCGCGGCTACCAGTCACTTTCGACCTGGATCTTCGCGGTCCTCGTCCTGCTCGGCTTCGTTCTCTACTACGGTTACTTCGCCGCGTTCGAGTCGCTCTGGGGAGGCCAGACGCCCGGCAAGCGCACGGTTGGCCTTCGCGTCATCTCGGTGACCGGCCAGCCGATCACGACGTTCGACGCGCTGCTGCGCAACCTCCTTCGCATCGTCGACCAGCTGCCCGGGATCTATGCGGTCGGCGTGCTGTCCATCTTCTTCACCGCCCGCAACCAGCGGCTTGGCGATCTCGTCGCCGGTACCGTCGTCGTGCAGGAGCACGGCCTGCCACAGCCGCACGACGACGTGCAATCGACGGCGATGCCCGCGACGCGGTTGGGCGCCGCGCGACTGACCATCGAAGAAGTCGAGGTCATCCAGACGTTCCTGATCAGGCGCGGAGACTTGCCGGACTACCTGCGCGGCCGCACCGCCAGCCAGCTCGCCGACCGCATACGCACGCGGCTCGAATTACCCGCGGGAAGCCATAGGGACGATGAAGCGCTCATAGAAAGTGTCGCCGCGGAATACAGACGGCGATGACAGTCGTCAGTCTCCAGTCGTCAATCGTCAGTCACCGTCGTCAGTCCGAGTCGTCAGTCGTCGGCCCCAGTCGCCAGTCGTTGGCCCCAGATCGGCACCGGCTGCGACTGACGACTCGGACTGGCGACTGACGACGACTGACGACTGACGACAGACTGACGACTGAGACTGACGACTGATGACTGACGACTGACGACTGACGACTGACGACTGACGACTGACGACTGACGACTGTTCAATCTCCCAGCAACGCCGCCAATAGAAAGAGCACCCCGAGCGCCGCGCCGACACCAACACCGACACCGATGGCCACGGCGCGGCCGGTGCCGCTCGACGGCAGTTCCTGTTCGATGGCGAGGAGGTTTGCGAACGGCACTTCCACCGGCGGCTCGGCGATGCGGGCGCGCGGTTGTATCACCAGCGCCTGGTCTGTCCGCTTGAGGAGCGTGCCGCGGATGACGTGATTGCCGGAGAGGGTCGCCCGTATGCGCGATCCGAGGGGCAGCTGGCGCGCGAAATCGCCGAGCACGCTGGGGTCGGCTGCCCTGACCGGTACGGTCGGTGTCGTCTGTACTCGTGCCATGCCAGTCGCGCAGCCTGGAGCCGCAAGCAGCACGCACAGCACCGATGCAATGAAGCGCTTCATGATGTGTCTCCGTCTGAGATGAACGGAACGTGAGCCCTCCTGCCCTGGGCCCTGATTCTTGAGCCCTGGGAGCCTGTGAAGAATCGTGCGTAGTGTCCGCCTTCAGGCGGACTTGTCTTGGTCCGGCTGAAGCCGGACTCTACATTTCTGACCAGGCTCTGAGTCTAGAGCCCGACTAAAAATCCACTCCCAGGCCGAATCGCAGGAGCGCCTCGTCCACGCCTTTGTCGAAGGCGAGCTTCATGTCCGTCCGGAAGAATGCCCGCGGTGTGAAATAGGCCTTGAAGCCAACCGTGGCAAAGGGCCTGACGAGCAGCTCGGTGCGCCCCGGGAAGGTCTCCGTGCGAACGGGCTGCGCCGAGTAGACTTCGTCGCGGCGACGAGTACGTTCCCACGTCACGTCGAGGCCGGCGCCGACGAACGGGTGGAACCAGACGTTTCGATAGAACTGATACTGCTGGCCGATGGCAACTCGGCTGGTGCTGAACGTGTAGGTGGAGTACAACGTGGATTGGCGGCCGTCGATCACCGTGGGGATGTAAACCATCAGATCCGCGGGAGAGCTGACGCCGCCGTCGATCTCAGTCTTCAGGTGATCGGTCCAGTACCACCCGAAACTGACGCCGCCGTATGCACTCTGGTTGTACCAGTCGTCCCGGCCGTGGTTCGGGTCAATCTCTCCTTTGTCGGCGTTGAGCCACCCGAACGAGCCGGACGCGTCGGCCCGAGAGACCGGCGCGGCCGTCCCTTGAGCAAGGGCAGCCGGAGCGACTGCCAGTAGCACCACCGCCGCGATCGCTGCGTGTATGCCCCTCATGACCAGTAAGGCGCAGGCCGCTGCGCGACCGGCTCACGGCAGCGAGGAAGCGGAGGTGCTCAACATGAGTGAACGGAGATCGGGCTCACCACAGCGGTTAGCGGAGCTTGCGGAGAGGGGATGGGATTGCGACGGGGTGGGGCTACAGCGACTGCAACTGACGACTGGGACTGCCGACTCGAACTGCCGACTGAGACTGTCGATTGTGACTCCCGACTGAAGAGTGCCGACTGCCGACTATTTCATCTTGTGCGCCCGGAGCTCCCGCCGTATCTCACCGACGAGCACTTCGGGATCGAGCATGTCGTCAGCCAGGAGCACGATGGGGAGATCGGCGGCGGTCGCCTGACGGAGGGTGGCCGCGTCCGTGAGCCTGGCCACGATTATGTCGGGCCGCAGCGCGTCCATCACGCGGCGGGCCTCCTCGACACTCCTGGTCGGCGCGACGGCAAAGTGCAGCCGAGCGAGGATCGCCTCGCAGCGCGAGGTGCTGTCTTCGTTGTCGTCAACGAGCAGCACGAGCGGAGCGTAGCCCTTCCGATCACCGTCGCGCCGGCCACCGCGCCGGGTCGAGCGTCGATCCGGGCCGCGCCGCTGCTCGTGTGCGTCGTTCATGCGCCGAAAGGCAATAACGTTGCCCATGCTGGGGATTAGAGGCCTGTGCCGGGACCATTCTTGCCGGGGGGGCTACGGACGGTCAAGGGCCAAAAAGGTGCCAGGGTGCGAGGGTGCCTGGTGCCTCAGTGCTTAGGGTGCCAGGGTGCGAGGCTGCCAGGGTGCCTTGGTGCTCAGTGCGGGGATGCCAGATGTCGTAGGTCACATAGGCACTCCGGCACCGAGGCACTCCAGCCCCCTGGCACTCTAAGCACCAAGGCACCCGGGCCCCCTTGCACCCTGGCCCTCTATTCTTGCCGGAGCGTCGTCGCCGGATCCAGGCGCAGGATCCGCAGTGCCGGAGTGACGCTCGCGGCCGTCGCGACGGCCAGGAGGACGGCGACGACACCCGCGTAGGTCAGCGGATCGCTCAGGCTGATGCCCCAGACGAAGTGGCGGATGAGGGGTACGGCAGCCACGGCACCCATCAGCCCGGCGACGGTTCCCGTGCCGGCGAGGACGATCCCTGGCAGCGCGAGCGTGCGCAGGGCCTGACCGAAGGTGGCGCCGAGCGCCAGCCGGATGCCCATCTCTCGCGTACGCTCGGTGACCGACGCGGCGATGAGGCCATGGATGCCGATGGCAGACACGAGCAGCGCGGCGGCAGAGAGCGCCACCAGCAGCATCGTGAGAAGGCGTTCCCGGCCGAGCGACGCCGATTGCACCTCGCTCATCGTTCGGACCGATGCGAGGGGCAGCAACGGGTCGACCGACGCTACCGCGCGCCGGATCGCGCCACCGGCTTGGGCAGCAGGCATCGACGATCGCACGACGATCGCGGGCATGAACCAGCCGTGGACGAGCCGCACGAAACCGTCGGTGAGCTGGCCAATCGGCACGTAGGCGAGCGCCATCGCCGACAGCGGGCCGTTGTCGCCCCACCCGGGCTTCATCTGGACGTCACCTGCGACGCCGACGATTTCGCGGACGGTGCCGGAGAGCCTGATGTGCCGGCCAATCGGATCGGCGCCCTTGAAGTACGTGCGCACCAGCGCGTCGTTGACGATGACGACCGGCGGCGAGCCCTCGCGGTCGCGATCGTCGAAGGGCCGGCCTTGTCGGATAGGGATGCGCAGGACCTCGAAGAATCCCGGAGTCACGTAGGTAGCGTTGGTGATGAGGCTTCGGGTATCCGAGGCCTCGGGACCATCCGCGTGACGGAAGCCGAGATTGAGCAATCGCTCGTACGGCAGCCCGAGACCGACAGCCGCCGACGTAACGCCGGGCTCTTGTCGGACGCGCGCGAGCGTGTTCTCCATCAGTCGGGCGACGCTGTTGGCTGTGCGATAGCGCGCATCCTCCAGAGACACTGACGCCGAAACGATCTGCTGAGGATCGAATCCCGGGTCGAGGCCTTTCAAGTGCGTGAAGGTTCGCAGCAGCAGTCCCGATCCCGCCAGGAGGAGCACGCCGAGCGCCACCTGCGCGACGACGAGCACGCGTCTCGGCCAATGGCTGGTTGCACCGGCCACGGACCGTCCGGAGGCGAGGAGGCTCGATTGCGTTGATTGGTGAGATGCCTGCAGGGCCGGGCCGAGACCGAAAATCAGACTGCCGAGAATCGACAGGCCCGCCGCGACCGCGGCCTCGCGCCCGCCGATCGAAACGGTCTGCCAGATATCGAGCGCATCGCGCGAGAGCCACGAGAGGCCCTGCACCGCGCCGACGGCAACGACGACACCCAGGGTCCCGCCCGCGATTCCGAGCAGGCCCGCTTCGACGAGCAGTTGACGGACGACCGCGGCCCTTCCGCTCCCGAGGGCCAGGCGCGTCGCCATCTCGCGCCGGCGTCTCGCGGCGCGCGTCAGCATCAGGCCGGCCAGGTTCACGCACGCGACGATCAGCACGACTCCGACGGCTGCCCATACGATGAGCAGCGCTGGTCGGATCTCGGAAGTCATCCCGTCCTGGAGCCCGACGAGCGACAGCGACACCTGACCCTCGCTGCCGGCCGGACGCTGCCGCTGGAGCTCCTCGCCGATGCCGGCAATCTCGGCCAGCGCCTGCGGCCGCGAGCCGTCGTCTCGGAGACGAACCACCACCTGATAGTTCGAGCCTCCGCCCTCGCCTGTCGTTGACGGGCGAAGCGGCGTCCAGAGGTCTGCGCGGGCGCCTGTCTGAAAGCCGTCCGGCATGATCCCGACGACGGTGTAGGCCTCACCCCGAAGCGCGATCGGCCGGCCGACGGCGTTTGGATCGGCACCGAACGCCGTGCGCCAGAGCTCGGCGCTCAGCACGACCGCGGCGGGGCCGTTCGGACGATCTTCGTCGGCGGTGAACTCCCGGCCGATCAGCGGTGAGACGCCGAGCACGGAGAAGAAGCGAGTGCCGACGCGCTGCTGCTGGACGAAGAGCGCCTGATTCGGGCCGGTCGAGGCCTGCACGACGAGGTTGACGCCTGTGGTCCAGCTCGAGAACACCGCGCGGTCGACGCGAGTGGCGCGATCGCGCACGAGCTCCCACGTTCGCCCGTCGACTGAGGTATTGCCGTCCGAGGGGCTGTCCCGCCGGACCGAGTACGAGAGCAGGCTCAGTCGTTCGGGATGGGGATAGGGCAGGGGTTCGAGGAGCACGGCGTTGACCAGAGCGAACACGGCCGTGTTGACGCCGATGGCCAGGGCGAGCGTGGCGAGGGCAGTCAGGGTGAACGCCGGGGTTCCGGTAAGGACGCGGCGTGCGTACCGGACGTCCAGCCAGGCTGCCTCGAAGTGCTGCTGTGGGGGCGTAGGAGTGGTCACGGCGGATTGGACGCGCGGCAGCGCCCCGCAGTTTACACTTCGGACCTGATCTTCTTGATCTTGGCGTCGCGATCGGACGCGAAGCGTTCCAAGTCACGCCGCAGCTCGCTCTCGCGTTCCGCAAGCTCCGCCGGGTCGAAGACCGCAAGCACCGCCGACTGATACAGGATGCGGCGCTCGGCAACCCGGGCCTCGTAGACGTTCTTCGCCTCCGCGATCGCCGCGCGCTGGGCGTCGGTCAGGACCTGCGCTTCGACGCCGGCCTCGACGTCTTTCTTCTTGAGCTTCTCCATCGCGAGCTCGAACGAGCTCTTGGGGGCTTCGGACATGGGTGTCTCCACCAGCTACATGTTAGTCCTTCCGGCTCAGTAAGGGGACGGAATCGAGGCCCAAATCCTTCGCGAGCCTCGTGATCTTCGAGGCCTTCGTGAGGAGTCTCCGTGTGGTCTTCGCGATCATCGTGATGCGCGGTTTCCACCTTCGCCAAGGCTTCGGCGGACCGCCGTAGCTTCAGCAGGCTGGTTAGCCGGACCGAGACGGGAGTCTCGTTAGGCGGACCGAGTCAGCACTGCCGCCAGCTTTCTCTGAAGAAATCGCCGCTCGGGCTCGCTGCAGGGACGGTCGAGTGCCTGCCGGAAGCATTCGACGGCGCGCGCATGATCGCCGAGCTCGGCGAGCAGCCGTCCCATGACCGACGGCAGCAGATAGTAATTGGCGAGTGCGGGCTCGTGTTCGAGCGGCCGCAGTGCCGCCAGCGCCGCGGCAGGACCGGCGACGCGTGACAGTGCCACGGCGCGATTGAGCCGAATCACCGGAGATGGGTTGAGGACGATCAAGTCGTCGTAGAGCGAGAGGATGCGGTCCCACGCAGTGAGCTCGGCGCGCTCGGCGCCGGCATGCACCGCAGCAATCGCCGCCTGCGCATGGTAGGCCGTCAGCTGCGGACCCTCGGCGCTGCGCTCGAGGTGCGCGAACCCGAGTGCGACCAGGCCACGGTCCCAGCGCGATCGGTCCTGGTCCTCGAGGAGCACCATCTCGCCGTTGCCGTCCACGCGCGCCGGCAGGCGCGCGGCCTGAAAGGCCATCAGCGCGACGAGGGCATGCGCGGCGGGTCCGGCCGGCGGGGCGCCTCGTGCCACGTGCGGCGATTGAGCGACCAGGCGTCCGAGCCGCAACGCTTCACCGCAGAGGTCCTGCCGGATCAGGTCTTCGCCCGCGTGCGCGTTGTAGCCTTCGTTGAAGAGGAGATAGATGACCTCGAGAACCGAGTCGGTGCGGGCGCCGAGATCAGAGCCTTCCGGCAGGTCGAGTCCGATGCGCTGCTCGCGAAGCACGCGCTTGGCGCGGACGAGGCGCTGCGCGATCGTCGCCTCCGAGGTGAGGAACGCGCGGGCGATCTCCGCGACGCTGAACCCGCCGACGGTCTTCAGGCTGAGCGCCACGCGCGCGTCCGGCGCGAGCGACGGGTGGCAGCACATGAACACCATGCGCAGCTCGTCGTCTTCGATCATCGCCTCGTCAAGGGCCAGCTCGCGGCCTGACGTCCGCTCGAGCTCGAAGGCGATCTCGTGGGCGCGCGCCGCGAATGCGGCGTGGCGCCGGAGCACATCGAGCGCACCGTTTCTCGCCACGCGGAGGAGCCACCCGGCAGGGTTCTGCGGCACGCCGGTGTAGGGCCACTGCTGCAGCGCTTTGAGCAGCGCATCCTGGACGACTTCTTCCGCCAGCTCCAGGTGCGCAGGACCGAAGATGCGCGTGAGCCAGGCGACCAGCTGTCCCGCGCGGCTGCGGAACAGATGGTCGACCAGCTGGTGCGAGGACATGGATCCGAATCACATTACCTCGACCTGCCGGACCTCGATCGTGCCGCCGTACTCGAGCTGCGGGCAGTCGCGCGCGTGTTCGATGGCCTTGTCGTAGCTCGCGGCCTCGATCATGTAGTAGCCGCCCAGCAGTTCCTTCGACTCGCTGTACGGTCCGTCGGTCACCCGGACCTGACTGTCCTTGCGGCGCATGATCTTCCCCGGTTCGTCGGTCAGCTTGTCTCCGGCCTTCAACACCCCGGCTTCGCGCAGCTTCTTGCCCCACGCGATGTACTTCTCGACCACCTTCTGCATCTGCTCCGGGCTGACGTTGGCGAACGCCGCCGGGTTGTCGTGCAGCAACAGCATGTATTTGGGCATCGGTTCTCCTACTCTTCTGCAGCTACCAGCTACCAGCTTCCAGCCTCCAGCTTCCAGCCTCCAGCCTCCAGCTTCCAGCCTCCAGCTGCCCAGCTCAGCCGCAGTTCCAGTGCAGCTACCGAGTCGATCGTATTGCCGGAAGCCGGAAGCTGGAAGCTGGAAGCTGGAAGCTGGCAGCTGATCGTGAATCACTTTCCCACCCTCGTGAACGTCTCGAGCTCGGTCATCGTCTTCTTGCCGTCCTGAAAGAATTCCCAGGATGTCGTGAAATGGTTCGCATCCGCGAGCCGGTATAAGGCGCGGCGCATGTGGCCGGTGTTCTCGCTCGCCATGTTCGTGCCCCGCAGGAACTCGAACTGGATCTCGCCGGCCTTCGCGTCGAAGCGGTCGGCCTTGAGCGTTGGCTGGTTCTTCGCGATGCAGTAGTGCGTGAGGATGAGCGCCGTGCCATCGAGATGGTACGCGCTCACCATGTGCCCGCCGCCCGGCAGGGCAGGGTTGCTGTAGCGCTCGATCAGCACGGTGCCGCCGGCGGTCAGCTCGAACGACGTCGTCGCCTTTGCGCCGTTGACTGGCGCTGCTTCCCAGGTTCCCTCGAGTGCCTTCAGCCGATCGAATGCTGCCACCGCGTCGACGTCGGCCTTGCGTCCCGCAACTAGCGGACCCATCAGGACCGTCGCCAGCGCCGCGACGCCGAACTTCGCCGGAAAAGCGAGTGCCTTCATCGTGATTCCTCCTCCTAATCCTCTTGTCCTTGTTTTCGTGCCCTTGTCGCCAGCGCGCCGACGCGCCAGCGTATTTGATCTACAGACGAACGGGCTTGGACGAAATCGACGGAGGATCGTGGCCGGGCCACGACCCTCCGTGGGACGGCGCGATGAGCTAGGATCAGCCTGCAGG
This sequence comes from uncultured Acidobacteriota bacterium, assembly GCA_963776315.1. Classification (GTDB taxonomy): domain Bacteria; phylum Acidobacteriota; class Vicinamibacteria; order Vicinamibacterales; family 2-12-FULL-66-21; genus DATBJJ01. The sequence continues at coordinate 276,841 of CAVZMJ010000003.1, read as the reverse complement.
GGACTGCCGCATGCAAATGAAAGTGTGGATCCTGGCCATCGCCCTCGCCGGGCAGGCGGCGACGCCGCCCCCCGACACCGAGATCTTCCTCGCCTCCCTGTCGACCCGCGAAGGCCAGGTAGCTGATCTTGCGCCGCTGGGACTACGTACGGTTACGCGCATGGCCATCAGCCCGAAAGTGGACCGAATCGCCCTCGTCGCGCAAACGCCCTGAGGCCGGGCCAGACCAGGCGCAACCTGGGGTTGCCGTTGCCGGTATATGACTTGCAGAGCTCTCAAACCGCACGGAGGTGCTGTTATGGGTTTGCGGGACAAATACGCCTATGCCATTCAGACTGCCAAGGGTAAGTTTGACGGCAGCGCACAGGAAAAAGACGGCAAGCTGTACTTCGCCGGATCGGTGAAATCCGAGGCGGAGGCCAACGAGATCTGGAACGCCATCAAAACGATTCCCGACTGGCGCACCGACATCGTCGCTGACATCAAGGTCGTCGCGCCGCCAGCCGGTGCCGCGGCGGCTGCCAAGACGTACACGGTGAAGGCCGGTGATACGCTGGGTGCCATCGCCAAGGCGCAGCTCGGCGACGCCGGCGCTTACATGAAGATCTTTGACGTCAACAAGGATCAGTTGAGCGATCCGAACAAGATCCAGCCGGGTCAGGTACTGAAGCTCCCGTAATGCGGCGAGTTCGTAGAGGTCCTTCCGCCTGACCAGCCTCCGCTAAAGCTACGGCGGTCCGCCGAAGCCTTGGCGAAGGCGGAAGCCGGAAGCCACGCAGTTCTAGGCGGGAGCCACGTTGTTCTGGTTCGTTCGCCGTAACTTCCGCCTTCAGGCGGAAGGACCTGTCAGTCGCACGGACCACGAGTCGTCTCTGGAAGGAGTGTCAGCGCCGGATGGCAGACGTCAATCCACGGCCGCTTCTCCTGATCGTCGAGGACTACGCAGACACGCGTGAGATGTACGCGGAGTTTCTGAGCGCGTCGTTCGACGTGGTGTCGGCGGCCAGCGGTAGCGAGGCGCTCAGACTGCTCGAGACTCGCGTGCCGGCGCTCGTGATCACGGACTTCACCCTGCCAGGCATTGATGGCTTCGAGCTCATACGCCAGATGCGCGGGAATGATTCCACCAGGCTGGTGCCGGTCATCTGCTTGAGCGGGCACGGCGGACGCGCGCACGAGCAGCGGGCGCGCGAGGTCGGGTGCAACAGTGTGCTCGAGAAGCCGTGCCTGCCGGAAGCGCTCGCACGAACGGCGCGCGAGCTCGTGCGGCAGCAGCCTACCTCCTGACCGCGCGATAATAGCGCGAGGGCAGGCGGTGTCCAATCCGGGTCTCGACGAAGGCGGACGACTGCACGAGCGCGTCCAGATTCACGCCGGTCTCGATTCCGAGACCATCCAGCATGTAGACCAGATCTTCTGTCGCCAGGTTGCCGGTCGCCCCGGGTGCATACGGACAGCCGCCGAGGCCGCCGGCCGACGAGTCGAACGTCGTCACGCCCAGATGGAGCGCAGTGAGGACGTTGGCGAGGGCCGTGCCGCGCGTGTCGTGAAAGTGCAGGGCGATCTTCGCCAGTGGCACGCGCGCGGCCACTGCGCCGACGACCACCGGCACCTGCCCTGGGTGCGCGACGCCGATCGTGTCGCTGACCGAGACTTCGAACGCGCCCATCTCGACGAGCGCGTGAGAGACCGCCGCCACGCGTTCGGGGGGGACCGGTCCCTCGAATGGACATCCGAACGCGGTCGACACGTACGCCCGCACCCGGACCCCCAGACTCGAGGCTTTCTGGCACACCTCGCGGTAGCTGACGAGCGACGCGTCGATTGTCTGATTGATGTTCCTTCGGCTGAACGTGTCCGATGCCGCTGCGAAAATTGCGACTTCGGTGACGCCAGCCGCGTGGGCGCGGTCGAGGCCCGCGAGGTTCGGCACGAGCGCCGTGTAGCGCACGCCCGGTCGCCGGATGATGCCGGCGAAGACTTCGCCCGCATCCGCCATCTGGGGGACCCACTTGGCGCTGACAAACGCCGACACCTCGATCGCCGGAAGCCCAGCGGCCGACAGGAGGTCGACGAACGCGACCTTGTCGGCGGTCGACACCATCGACGACTCGTTCTGCAGGCCATCTCTGGGGCCGACTTCGACGATCGTGACTCGCATCAGCCCTCGACGATCTCGATGAGCGCGATGCCCGGCTGAACGAGCTCGCCCTGTCGGCAGTGCACCGCGCGAACGAGGCCCGGCGCGTCGGCCCGGACGGGCAGCTCCATCTTCATGGCTTCGAGGATGATGAGCGAGTCTCCGTGCTTCACGCGATCACCGACGCTGACCAGCACCCGCCTGACGGTTGCCGGCATGGGAGCCATCAACGATCCGTGGTGCCGGCCGCGTGCACGCGCGAGCGGCCGCGCCTCGGCGAGCTCGAAGACCCGGCCGTCGACGAAGACCCACCGCACGTTACCGACCGCCACGCTCCACGCAATCGTTCCCCGACGTGATTCCTCCGACGTGATACGCATGGAGCCGTCACCGTCACGCGTCACTGAATAGACACGCTGCGCGACGCGCACCGTCTGCCCGCTTCCAGCCCGGCCTCCATCGCCGGCGTCGACCAGTTCGACGGGATGGGCCCGGTCGTCGTCTGTCTGCACCAGGGTGATGGTTCGGCTCGGCATGGCGTTACCGTCCCCAGCGACGGAGTGTCGACCACGGGTCGTGGTCAGCCGGCGCCATGTCGGCGCGTCCGGTGCCGGCCGCGGGCGCGGTCGCCAGCGCGGCGGCGATCAGCGCCTCGGGCGGCACGCCATCGGGCGCGGCGAGCTCGGCCGCGTGTTCCTCGATCGTGCCGGTGTGCAGACGGCCGGCGCGAAACGCCGGCAGCTCGAGCACTCTGAGGAGAAACGGAATGTTGGTACGCGTGCCGAGCACTGGATAACCCAGTAGCGCGGTCACCGCGCGCGTTCGCGCGGCCTCGCGCGTCTCGGCATGGACGATGAGCTTGGCGAGGAGCGGGTCATAATTGACGCCGACGTGATCGCCTTCGGTGACGCCGGAGTCGACCCTGACGCCCGGACCCGAGGGTTCGCGATAGAGGCGAAGCGGTCCTGCCTGCGGCAGAAACCCGTGGGCAGGATCCTCGGCATAGACACGGCATTCGATCGCGTGGCCGCGCTGTACGAGCTCGTCCTGTCTCCACGGCAGGCGCCCGCCGTCGGCCACGATGAATTGCGCCCGCACCAGATCGACTCCTGCCACGGCTTCGGTCACCGGGTGCTCGACCTGGAGCCGTGTGTTCATCTCGAGGAAGTAGAACTGCGCGTGCTCGCCTTCGCCATCGACGAGGAACTCGATCGTGCCGGCGTTGCGATATCCGGCGGCACGCGTCGCGGCGACGGCTGCGTCGCCCATGCGCCGGCGAACGTCGGCGGTGATGGCCGGCGACGGACTCTCCTCGATAATCTTCTGGTGCCGGCGCTGCACCGAGCACTCACGCTCGAAGAGGTGGACGACGTTGCCGTGCGCGTCCGCGAAGACCTGGATCTCGACGTGTCGCGGCCGTTCGATCAGCCGCTCGACGTAGAGCGTGCCGTCGCCGAATGCCGCCGTCGCCTCTCGACGCGCGGCCGCGATCGCCTCGACGGTCTCGCCGTCGTGTCGGACGGTGCGCATACCCTTGCCGCCCCCGCCCGCCGAGGCCTTCACGAGCACCGGATAGCCGAGGCCGCGCGCGGCGGCGAGCACGCCCTGGTCGGACTGATCGCGCGGCGTGTCGCCAGGCACGATCGGGACGCCCGCGGCCTGCATGAGCGCGCGCGCGCCGATCTTCGAGCCCATTTGTTCCATCACCTCTGCCGGCGGACCGACGAAGATGATGCCCGCCTTCTCGCACGCGCGCGGAAGGTCGGGGCGCTCGGACAGGAATCCGTAGCCGGGATGGATGGCGTCGGCCTGCGTCTCGCCGGCCGCTTCGATCAACGCTTGCACCGAGAGATAACTCTCCGCTGGCGCGGCAGGCCCGATGCGCACGGACCGATCGGCGAGGCGGACGTGCAGCGCGCCGGCGTCCGCGTCGGAGTACACCGCCACGCTCTCGAGCCCCGCCTCGCGGCACGCGCGGGCGATCCGGACCGCGATCTCGCCGCGGTTGGCAATCAGCACGCGATGAATCACGGCACCCACTTCGGCTTTCGCTTCTCGAGAAACGCGCGCATTCCCTCCTGTCCGTCTGCCGAGACGCGCTGCTCCGCAATGCGGAGTGTCGTCACCCCGATAACGTCGGCCGGCCGCCTGCCATGAATTTCCCTGATCAAGTCTTTGGCCGCGGCGAGCGCCGAAGGCGCCGAGGTGAGGATCTCGCGGAGATAGGCGTCCACGACCTCGTCGACTGACGCCGCGGGCGCGATTCGATGGACGAGTCCGAGCTCGCGCGCGCGGACGGCGTCGAATCGCGCGCCGGTGAGGAACAACTCCCGTGCCGCGGACGCGCCGATCTTGGCGAGCACATAGGGCGAGATGACGGCCGGCAGAATTCCCAGTTTCGTTTCGCTGAACGCGAACACGGCATCGTCGCTCGAGACAACGATGTCGCAGACGGCGACGAGGCCGGCGCCGCCGCCGAGCGCGGCGCCGTGGACGCGGCCGATGAGCGGCACCGGCAGCGAGTCGAGGAGCTCGAGCATGCGAGCGAGGTCCTCGGCGTCGCGCAGGTTGTCCTGTCGGGTGTAGGCGACTGCCCTCATCATCCAGCCGAGATCCGCGCCGGCGCAGAACGCGGCGCCTTCACCCGAGAGGACGATCGCCCGCAACGTCGGATCCCGGGCCGCGTCCCTGGCCAGTGCCGTCAGCGCGGCGATGACCTCTTCATCGAAGGCGTTCCTGACCTCGGGACGGTTGAGGCTGACGCGAAGCACACGGTGATGGTCCGGTGGACCCTCGCGGCGGGTGATGGTGAGGACGGGCATGAGACCGTCGACCTACATGCGGAACACGCCGAACCGCGGCTCGGGAACTGGTGCGTTGCACGCTGCCGAGAGTCCGAGTGCGAGCGCCTGGCGTGTGTCGACCGGATCGAGGATGCCATCGTCCCACAACCTGGCCGTCGAGTAGTACGGCGAGCCCTCGCGCTCGTACTTCTCCATGATGGGCTGGCGGATGGCCTGTTCGTCGGCGGCAGAGAGTGCCTGCCCGTCGCGCGCCAGCTGATCTCTCTTCACCGTCGTGAGGACGCCGGCTGCCTGCTCGCCCCCCATCACCGAGATGCGCGCGTTGGGCCACATCCACAGCAGCCGGGGCTCGTACGCGCGCCCGCACATGCCGTAGTTGCCTGCGCCGAACGAGCCGCCGATAACCACGGTGAACTTCGGCACGACCGAATTGGCGACAGCGTGGACCATCTTGGCGCCGTCCTTGGCGATCCCGGCGCGCTCGTACTGGCGTCCGACGATGAAGCCGGTGATGTTCTGCAGGAAGACGAGCGGGATGCCGCGGAGGTTGCAGAGCTCGATGAAGTGCGTCGCCTTCAGCGCCGATTCCGAAAAGAGCACGCCGTTGTTGGCGATAATGCCGACGAGCAGGCCCTGCAGTCGGGCGAAGCCGGTGACGAGCGTCGCGCCGTAGCGCTCCTTGAACTCGTCGAAGCGCGAGCCGTCGACAAGGCGGGCGAGGATCTCGCGGACTTCGTACGGTTGCCTCGTGTCGGCGTTGACGATGCCGTAGATCTCACGCGGATCGTAGCGAGGCTCCTCGGGCGTCGTGATGTCCGCCGGCATGCGCTTCACGAGATGGAGCGTGCTCACGATCGTGCGCGCCAGGTGCAGGGCGTGGGCGTCGTCTTCCGCGAAGTAGTCCGCGACGCCGGACAATCGCGTGTGGACGTCGGCCCCGCCCAGATCCTCGGCGGACACCTCCTCGCCCGTCGCCGCCTTCACGAGCGGCGGCCCCGCGAGAAAGATCGTGCCCGTGCCCTTGACGATGATCGTCTCGTCGGACATCGCAGGCACGTAGGCGCCGCCTGCGGTGCACGATCCCATGACGACCGCAATCTGGGGGATCCGCTCCGCGGACATGCGCGCCTGGTTGTAGAAGATGCGGCCGAAATGGTCGCGGTCGGGAAACACCTCGGCCTGGAGCGGCAGGAACGCCCCCCCCGAGTCGACGAGGTAGACGCACGGCAGACGATTGTCGAGCGCGACCTGCTGCGCACGAACGTGCTTCTTGACCGTGAGGGGGTAGTAGGTGCCGCCCTTGACCGTCGCGTCGTTGGCGACGATCAGGACTTCGCGCCCCGAGACGCGCCCGATGCCGGTGACGAGTCCCGCGGCCGGGGCCTCGTTCTCGTAGACATCCCAGGCGGCGAGGGGCGAGAGCTCGAGAAACGGCGAATCGGGATCGAGCAGCTTTTCGATGCGTTCGCGTACGGGCATCTTGCCCTGGGCGCGATGACGCTCGAGGTACTTCGGTCCGCCGCCCTCACGCACGACGCGCTGGCGCTCGCCGAGGTCGCTCACGAGCCGTTCCATCCGCGCGCTGTTGGCGCGGAAGGTCTCGGATGTGGTGTCTATGTGAGAGGGGAGGGTGTCCATGGCAATGCTGAATGCTGAGTGCTGAATGCTGAAATAAATGCTGAATTCAAAGTTACCTTCAGCATTCAGCATTCAGCATTCTGGTCTACCACCCGCAGCAATCAGTTTTGAACCGGCATGCAGGGCATCGCCACACCGCGTGCATGCGGAACATCTCGGTGCCGCAGCGCTCGCACAAGACCTTTTCGTCTCCTGTGTCGACACAAAGAGGCGGCGTGGCCGGCAGGTTCGATCGGATGGGCTGCGCGCGCTGGTTGTGCAGAACAGGTTTGATCGGTTCCGGCATCGGGGAGGATTATAAGCTGAAGTCGATGGATCCTCGTGACGCCCGGGAGCGGATGGTGGCGGCGCAGATCGTCGCTCGCGGCGTGGCGGATGCGCGCGTCCTTGCGGCGATGCGCGAAGTGCCGCGCCACCTGTTCGTGCCCGAGGCAGCTGTTCGCGACGCCTACGACGATCGGCCGCTGCCGATCGGCGAGGGCCAGACGATCTCGCAACCCTATATGGTGGCGGCGATGAGCGCCGCGCTCGCGCCGAGTGCCACCGATCGCGTGCTCGAGGTCGGAACCGGATCGGGCTATCAGGCTGCCATCCTGGCCAGGCTGGCGCGATCGGTCGTGACGATCGAGCGGCACCCATCGCTCGCCGCACGAGCGAAAGCGACGCTGGCCGCGCAGGGAATCCTCAACGTCCACATCGTGGTCGGAGACGGATCGAACGGCTACGCGCCGGAGGCTCCCTACGACCGGATCCTCGTGACCGCCGGGGCGCCCACGGTTCCCGAGCCGCTGAGGGCACAACTCGCCGACGGGGGCCGGCTCGTCATGCCCGTCGGTCTCGAAACGTTTCAGCGGCTCATCGTGATCGAGCGTCAGGGAGACGCCTACACGGAGCACGAAGGGGAAGGATGTGTCTTCGTCCCTCTCGTCGGCAGGTACGGCTGGGCCTGAGCCGTCCACTCAGTTACTTGACTGTATAAAAACACTACAAATGTCAAAATGTGGATAGTCAAGATTGGAAGTGTATACTTTCCGGATACATTACTTGAGCGCAACCGTATCTCCGGATGTCACTTATGAGCCTCACCAAGAAGAAGAGTCGCGTCCTCGCCATAGACGACGAGCCGTCGATGATCGAATGGCTCAGGATTCTGCTCGAGCACGAGGGGTACGAGGTCCGGACGGCGCTCATCGGGACCCGTGGCGAGGAGATCTTCCGGGCGTGGAAGCCCGACGTCGTCGTCACCGACATGATGCTGCCTGACGCGGACGGGCTGGAGCTGCTGCGCAAGTTCAAGCAGACGCATCCGGCGACCGAAGTCATCGTGGTCACCGGACACGGCAGCGTGCCCAAGGCCGTAGAGGCGATGAAGGCCGGCGCGCACAGCTTCGTCGAGAAGCCGATCGAGCCCGACACCCTGCTCACGATGCTGGAGCGTGCCATCGAGCGGCGCGAGCTGGTGGGGGAGAACCAGCTCCTCAAGCAGAAGCTCGAGGGACTGCGTTTCGGGAACATCATCGGCAAGAGCAAGAAGATGCACGAGGTGCTCGAGCTCGTGGAGAGCGTCGCGAGCAGCGATGCGAACATCCTCGTCCAGGGAGAGAACGGCACCGGCAAGGAGCTCATCGCCAACGCGCTGCACTACAACAGCAAGCGTGCGAAGGGGCCGTTCATCAAAATCAATTGTGCCGCGATCCCCAAGGATCTGATCGAATCCGAGCTCTTCGGTTACAAGAAGGGCGCGTTTACCGGCGCGCAGAACGACAAGGAAGGCCTTCTCGAAATGGCCGAAGGCGGATCGCTCCTGCTCGACGAGATTGGCGAGATGCCGCCCTACCTGCAGACCAAGCTCCTGCGGGTTCTTCAAGAGCGCGAATACCGGCCAATCGGGAGCGATCGGATTGTGCGTGTGGACTTCCGGCTGATCTGTGCGACCAACGTCGACCTCGACGTCGCACTCCGGGACGGCAAGCTGCGCGAGGACCTCTATTTCCGGATCAACACCATCACGCTGCGGGTTCCGCCGCTGCGCGAGAAGACCGAGGATATTCCCCTGCTCTGCGAGCACTTCCTCGAGAAGTACCGCGAGCGTCACCAGCGCCACGTCAAGTCCATCGCGCCGGCGGCGTATCACCTGCTCATCCGCCACCGGTGGCCGGGGAACGTTCGCGAGCTCGAGAACGTCATTGAGCGTGGGGTCCTCGTGGCGAAGGGGTCGGAGATCGCGGTGAGTGACCTGCCGGAGTCGATGCGCACCGAGACGACCAGGCCGGTGGACTTCGTGGTGCCGCCGCACCGGACGCTGGCCGAGATCGAGCGCATGGCCATCCTGCAGACGTTGCAGCGCACGAACTGGAACAAGCAGGAAGCGGCGCAGATTCTTGGCCTCTATCGGCCGACGCTCTACAGCAAGATGAAGAAGCACGACATTCAGGACGGCGGGAAGCACGCCAGGCGGGAAGCGCAGGCGTAGTCGGGCTGCAAGCTCGAGCGTGGTTCGCGCTTGGCACGGAGTTTGAAGTTTCGGGCAGATGAACCTGGAGGCGGACGTGGACGAGCGCTCACGTGTTTTGATGGCCGCATGCCTTGGAGCGGTCGCCGGTGGTGTGTGGGGATACCTCTACCTCACTGAGAGCGGACGGAGTCTCCGCTCGCAGATCGAGCCCAGGCTCGACGACCTGATCGGAGAGATGACGCGCGTGCGCGGCACGGTCGACAAGGCGCGGACGGCCGCCAACGAGGGCTGGCGATCCCTCAGCGACATCACGAGCGGACAGGGCGGGCGATGGTCGGCGTGACACGATCGCGTCATTCCAGACGACCCGAGCCTGCCATCCAGCTGCCGGCCCGGGCCGGCAGCACAGTCTGGAAGCGAAGTCGGTGACCCAGGAGGGTTCAATGGCGTACGAACACGACCGCGTGGAACGGGAAGACAGTGGGGGATCGTTTCTGATGGGGCTGCTGGCGGGCACGGTGCTCGGTGCAGGGCTGGGCATGCTGTTCGCGCCGAAGGCCGGAGCCGACGTGCGGAAGCAGTTGTCCGAGCAGGCGACGCGGTTCCGGTCGACCGCCACCGACACGATTCAGCAGGCGTCGGAGAAACTGAGTCAGGCGTCGCAGCAGGCGTCGGAGAAGATCGAACAGGCCTCTGAAAAAGTCAGCAAGATCGTGGATCGCGGGCGGGATGCCTACGACCGCGCCAAGACGCAGGGTACGACTCCGACGCTCTGACTGCGCGGACCGGCGTAAAGGCTCGCCAAGATGGCGCCGGGCGCGCGGGAGGCGGGGGTCAGCGCGCGCGCCGCGAGATATGATGAGCGCGTGGTTGCGGAGGCCCCTCGGCGCACGCCGCGAGGGCGGCGAGCGCTGACCCGCGCGTGGGTCGAAATCCGGCTGGCGGCGCTGGCGATCTGGCGGGGGATCACGGGCGTCTACAACAGCGACGACCTGACCTTCGCGTCCTCGATCGCCTACTACGCCCTGCTCTCGCTCTTCCCGTTCTTCCTGCTGGCCCTCTCGATTGTCGCCCTCGTCACCGACAGCCAGGCGGATCGCGACGCGGTCCTCGGATTCGTCTTTCGCTACTTCCCGCGTCAGTTCGACTTTGTCACGGTGCAGCTCGAAGCGCTGCAACGTGCCCAGATCCGTCTCGGCGTCGCCGGAAGCGTGCTCCTGGTGTGGGCGGCGATGGGTGTCTTCGGCGCCGTGACGTCGGCGGTCAACCATGCGTGGGGCGTCGACAGGCAGCCGAGCTACCTCAAGCACAAACTGATCTCGTTTGTCATGCTCGTCGTGGCGGGAGTGCTCCTGATGCTGGGCCTGCTCACCGTCAGCGCCATCAACGTCGCCGAAGCACGCTGGTTCGCGGGCGTCATCGAGGCGACGCCGCGCCTCCTCGTCCTGCAGGGCCTCGCCGTGCGGTGGGCGACCACCGTCCTCTTCATCCTGGTCGTCGGACTCGTCTTCTACTTCGTCCCGAACGCCAAGGTCCGGTTCCGTGATGTGTGGGTCGGCGCCGTGTTGACGGGACTGCTCTGGCGTGGAGCGCTGGCGCTCTTCTCGATCTACGTGCGGGATCTCACGCGCTTCAACATGCTGCACGGGTCGATCGCCGCGGTGATCGTGTTTCTGCTGTGGGTCTACGTTTCGGCCGTCATCCTGCTTTACGGCGTGGAGGTGACGGCTGCGTACGCGCGACTTCGGCGCCACCGGGCTGAATCGCTGCCGGCCGCGCCGACGCCAAGGGAATGAGACGTCGGCAGTCGGGAGTCGCCAGTCATAGTCGACAATCTCAGTCGACAGTTCCAGTCGTCAGTCTTCAGCGCCATGCGTCTATCGATCAGTGCGGTGGCCCCGCACCGGGCGAACGCGCGGACCTGCTGCGGGCCGAGTTCCGGCACATCTCAGGCGGACGGCGGGACAGTACCCGGTTGCGCCAGGTCCATACACGGCTGAGTCAGCTGCCGCCCGCGCGATCGATGCCGAACCGGTGTTCTTCCGCCTGAAGGCGGAAGAGCGACGATCCCGTACATGGCAGGGCAGGGAGGTCACTGATGACCCTCCCTGCGCCTTATGGCGGGAAAGTTGAGGCGAGGCGGTTGCTCCGGCTGGAACGCCAGAGCGGCGGCCGGGATTCGCTTCAGCGTCCCGACGCCAGTTTGGGAGCAACACGTATGCCACGCTGCGCCACTCGAAACTACGTGATGTTCAGGCGATCGAGGGCAATCCGAACCCCATCGAGGCGATGCGTGAGCAATCCCTGACACAGTGTGTGGCACAACGCCGCACCGCTAGCTAGAGCGGTGGCTTCGGTGGCTCGACGTGGCTCGCGATCTGCGGCCGATAGACCTCGGAACGGCTCATCAGCATCGAGTTGACGAAAAACCCGGCGCCGACGAGGGCGAAAGCGCCACCGATGCCGATGCCGACGCCGGGTGCTCCTGCGGCGAATGACAGCATGAACATGAAGGCGAGCCCCAACGCGATCATGATGACGCCGCTGCTCCTCGCGCGAACGGCGCTAGGCGATTCCGCTGCGCGCGGGCTGGTGAACCTTCGTTCGAAGGCGGCGGGATCCACCTCGGGCGCCGGCACGAGGCCTCGCTCGATCATCGCCAGCCGCTCGCGATGTTCCATCTCCCGAATCTGCCGCCGGCTCTGCATCGCCATCCAGATGACGGCCACTCCAGACAGAATCCCGAGCGTACTGATCATGACGACGATGAGTTCCTCAGCTTCCACGTTAACCTCCGGGCCTCTTCATACGTGGTTTAGACTGAGCGGTAGCAGGGATTGTTTCAGGGCCGGGTGAAACAAAACGGCGCGAGGGGGGTTCTAACGCAAGTGCTAGGGTGCCATGGGCCAGCGTGCCAGGCCAGGGTGCCAGGGCCAGGCGGCGTGAGTTGAAAGGTGCGGGGTGAGTGCCGGCGGAACACGACGAAGACGATGAACGCGCGCTCATCGACCGCTGCCGCACGGGCGACGACACGGCGTTTGGCGAGCTCGTGGATCTCCACAAGAACCTCGTGTACGGACTGGTGTACCGGATGGTGTCCGATCGGTCGCGCGTCGACGACCTGGCGCAGGATGTCTTTCTGAAGGTGCATCGCGGGCTGCCGTACTTTCGCGGCGAGGCGCGGCTCTCGACCTGGATCTATCGCATTGTGCAGAACGTTTGCGCCGAGGCCCGATCCCGCCGCGCGCCAGACGAGTCGCTCGAATCAGACGGATGGTTCGGGCCGCCGCTTCGACCGTGGCGCCGCCGACGGGGCGTTCGGCGATCTGGAGTTGCGCGACCGGCTCGAGAAGGCGATGGCGCAGCTTCCCGAGCCGCAGCGCCTGCTCATCGCGGCGCACTATCTGGACGGCGTGCAGTACGAGACGCTGGCCGAATCGATGAACATCCCGCTTGGAACGGTCAAGACGCACCTGTACCGCGCGAAGCGGCGCTTGAGGGAGTTGCTCGACACGTGACCTGCACCGACGCGCTGCACCTCGTGGAGGCGATCGCAGCCGGCGATCTCGAGATCGACGACACCGTTCGGACGCATTTCGAAACGTGCCCGCGGTGCGCGTCGGCGCTCGCGTCTGCCCGCCGTCTCGAGTCGGCGCTCAAGGCACGGCCCCAGCCGCAGGCGCCAGCGCGCTTCACGCAGAGCGTGCTCGGCAGGATTCGCCAGGAGCGCTGGCGATCGGAAGAGCGTGTCGACCGCGTCTTCAACGTGGCCATCGTGGTCGCCGTGCTCCTCGTGATCGGAAGCATCGCGGCACTGACCAACGTCGACGCCGTGCTTGGCGCCGCCAGATCGCTCTGGGGGGTGATGGCTGCCATCGGTGGACAAGCACTCCAGACGGCCGCGCCGATGCTCCTCACGTACGTCGCCGCCGCCGGGCTGCTGATGTCCGCACTCGCCATGTGGTGGTGGGCGGATCGGAGGATATCGCTGTAGGTTCAGGGTTCAAGGTTCACGGTTCATTGGGTTTCACCACTGCGACGCGGAACCCTGAACCCTGAACCTTGAACCCTGAACCTTGAACCCTGAACCTTGAACCCTGAACCAATTACGACGCCACAATCCCCAGATTCTCCCGCCGCTTGTCGAAGAGCACCGCGACCCCACCGAAGAGCGCCCGGCTGACGAGCAGGGCGATGCCGCACCAGAGGAGCAGCGCGATCGGCGTCAGCGCCGGGATGTGTGCGAGGCCGGAGAGGAAGACGAGGAGGACGCTTGGCACGGCGGCGGCGACGAACACGAGCAAGCCCACGAGACTCGCGAAGCCGTGGGCGTTGCTGGCGCGGCCGACGCTGTTGAGGTCGACCGTTCGTGGAAAGAGCGCGGAGAGTGCCGCGGTACCCGGCGCGGCGAGCGCGTATGTGGCAACGAACGCGGGCGCCAGGCTCACCCACAGTGACGGAGAGCCGCCCGGAAACACGACAAACGCCACGAGCATGACGAGAACCGCCGGCAGTGCGGCGGTGAGACCAATACCCACCGCCTTGCCCGTCAGCAGCTCGCGCGTTTCGAGGGGCGAGAGCAATGCCATCGTGAGTCCCGACCGGTCGATCGCGAACTGATTCACGGCAAACGGCAGGATCGCGAGCAGGCACGTCACGCAACCGAACGTGGCGATGTTCAAGCCGTTGGTGAGGTTGAGGTACCCGAGCTCCATCGGGCCCTGGCGGTACATCGCGATTGCGAACATCACGAAGACGACGAACGGTCCCAGCAGCATCGATCGTCCGCGCGGGGTCCTCATTGTCAGTCGGAGCTGCGCCTGTGCCACGGCGGCGCTCCCCCTCGAAAGGAACGGCAGTCGGAGGCTGGTGGATGCCGCCGAGCCGACCGAGCGGCGCCGGGTTCCAGCCGACGGAGCGTCGAGCAGGCGCGCGAAGGTCAGGCTGCCGAGCACGTGGAGGAGCGCGCCCGACGTCAGCAGGACGAGCAGCGGCATGGCCGCGGCGCCAGGCTCGTGCCGTGCGGAGGACCGTGTCGCGCGCACGAAGAGCTCCGAAGGAACGACGGCGAACGCCACTTCGCCGCTCCGCGTGACCCATGCAGGCATCGGCGTCGCGCCGCGCCTGCTGTGCTGGACGCTGGCTGGTCCCGCGTTTCTGCTTGCCAGCAGTCCGGGCAGCATGGCCACGGCGGGCACCACGACTATGAAGAGCAGCGCCAGCAGCTCGCCTCGGCGGCGGTCGCGCGCGACGAGGTGGAGTAGAAGCGTCGAGAGTGTCGACAGGCCGACGAGGCAAAGGATCAGCAGGAGGCCCGCGACGATGGCGATAGCTGCTGCCCACCACGCGCCCCCGGCAGCCAGCCCGAGCGGCACCGACAGCGCCACGGGCAGCGAGATGAGGACCCACGGTTCGCTCATCGCACCGGCGGCCTGCGCCGCATACAGCGTCCGGCGCGGAATCGGCAGCAGGAGCAGCCGCACGACGGCCGTCGGTTCCATCGACGGCATGATCATCGGACCGACGACCGCGAAGCCGCACGCGGCCAGCAGCAGGATTCGCAAGGCTTCGAAGGTCATCACCGGCTGGCCGGCGGCGAGCCAGTAGCCGGCGTAGCCGCCGAGCCCGGCGAGGCCGACGGCCGAGGGGACAAGGAGGACGAGCGCGATGATCGGCCCGATCTGTTCGACCGCCAGCGACAGCCGCTCGAGCGTGTCGCGCGCGCCGGTGCGTTCGAGCGAGTTCAGCAGCACGCGCCATCGCATCCACGCGAACGCCCGCAGGGTTCTGAGCACGATCAGATCCAGTCGAGCGCGACCGGCGCGCGTTCGTCGCCGCCCACCAGGCTGATGAACAGCTCTTCCAATGTCAAAGCGTCGCCCGCGTTGCGGGACTCCGCGTGTGGAGCACCGGTCCCGGCGCGGAGCTCCGCAATCGGCCCCTGGGCGACGAGGCGGCCCTTTGCGATGACCCCGATGTGCGTCGACAGCCGCTCGACGATTTCCAGGATGTGGGAGGTCAGGAAAATCGTTCCGCCGCGCGTCACGAACGACTGCAGGAGGTCCTTGATCTGCCGCGAAGCCACCGCGTCGATGCCCTCGAACGGCTCGTCGAGGAACAGCAGCTTCGGCGCGGGGAGGAGCGCCGCCGCGAGCGACAGCTTCTTGCGCATGCCGTGGGAGAAGTCGGCGACGAGCGACGAGCCCGCGGACTTCAGATCCATCAACTCGAGGAGGTCGCCGGCGCGATCCCTCGCGGTTCTGGCATCCAGCCCGTGCACCTCGGCGACAAACGTCAACGTCTCGGGCGCCGTCAGACGCTCGAAGAGGGCCAGATCCTCGGGCACGACACCAATCCGGCGCTTGACGGCGACGGGATCCGCCAGCGGGTCCATCCCCAGGATGCGCATCGTGCCGGCGCTCGGCCGAAGCAATCCCGTCAGGCACTTGATCGTCGTCGACTTGCCGGCGCCGTTCGGTCCCAGGAAGCCGAAGAAGCTGCCCGCGGGCACCGCGAGGTCGATGCCGTCGACGGCGCGCAGCGATGCGAAGTCGCGTGTGAGCCCGTGCGTCTCTACTGCCAGTTCCACGCGCCGAATTGTATCCCGGCGCGTCCGCCTTTTTGCTTCTCGCTTCGCGGGCACTCCACGTACGATGAGATCACCGTATGAATCGTCTCGCGCAGGAGCGCAGCCCCTATCTCCTCCAGCACGCCTCCAACCCCGTCGACTGGCATCCGTGGGGCGCCGACGCCTTCGAGCGCGCGCGTCGCGAGGACAAGCCCATCTTTCTCTCGATCGGCTACTCGACGTGCCATTGGTGCCACGTCATGGAGCACGAGTCATTCGAGAACGCCGACATCGCGAGGCTCCTGAACGCCGATTTCGTGTCGATCAAGGTGGACCGCGAAGAGCGGCCCGACGTCGACCGCGTCTACATGTCGTTCGTGCAGTCGACGACGGGGTCGGGCGGCTGGCCGATGACGGTGTTTCTGACGCCCGATCTCAAGCCGTTCTTCGGCGGGACCTATTTCCCCCCCGCCTCGCGATGGGGCCGGCCGGGCTTTTCCGATCTCCTCGGCGAGCTCGCGCGCGTGTGGAAGAACGACCGGCCGCGGGTCGAACAGGCCGCAACGGAACTGCTCGAGCGCTTGAAGATGGTTACCGGCGCGGGCGCTCATGGCCGCGGCGAGTCCACCATCGCGGGGCCGGAGGCGCTCGACGCAGCTGTCGAGAGCTTTCAGAAGGCATTCGACCAGCGGCATGGCGGCTTTGGCGACGCGCCGAAGTTTCCGCGACCCTCCGAGCTGCTGTTCCTCTTCAGGGAGTACGCACGTCGCACGGCCGCCGGCGACCTGAGCCAGTCGCCGCTGCGGATGGCGACCGACACGCTGCGCGCGATGGCGATGGGCGGCATGCGCGACCACATCGGCGGCGGGTTTCATCGATACTCGGTCGACGCCGAATGGCGGGTCCCGCACTTCGAGAAGATGCTCTACGACCAGGCGCAGCTCACGCTTGCGTACCTCGAAGCGGCGCAGGCGACGGCCGACGACTTCTATGCGACTGTGGCCGAAGACACGCTGGCCTACGTCATGCGCGATCTGACCGATCCTGAGGGGGCGTTCTACTCGGCCGAGGACGCCGACAGCGTGCCGCCCGAACAGGCTGGCGATTCGTCGGCGCACAAGTCCGAAGGCGCGTTCTACATCTGGACCGATGCCGAAATTGGAGAGGTCACCGGCGACGATGCCGCGATCGTGCGCCGGAGATTCGGCATCGAGCCGGACGGCAACGCGCCGCAGGATCCGCAGGGGGAGTTCACGGGGCGCAACCTCCTCTTCGTCGCTCAGCCCGTTGACGACATCGCCGTTCGGACAGGGCACACACCTGAAGCGGTGGTCGAGGCCCTCGGTCGCGCGCGCGCGCGCCTCTTCGCCGTTCGCGAACATCGACCGAGACCGCATCTCGACGATAAGGTGCTCACGGCGTGGAACGGTCTGATGATCGCTGCCGTCGCGCGCGCGGCGCGTGTGCTGGCCGGGAGCACGGCCGCCGCGCGCTATCTCGCCGCCGCGCGCCGCGCCGCCGGGTTCATCAGGCGGACGCTGTGGGTCGAGTCCGACCAGCGCCTGCTGCGGCGGTACCGCGACGGCGAGGCCGCCATCGATGGCTACGCCGAGGACTACGCCTACCTGATCCATGGCCTGCTCGAGCTCTTTCAGGCCGACGGCGATCCGCCGTGGCTCGAGTGGGCGACGACGCTCCAGGCCGTGCAGGATCGTCTGTTCTGGGATGACGCCGACGCCGGGTGGTTCAGCACGACCGGCAATGATCCCAGCGTTCTCCTTCGACTCAAGGAGGACTACGACGGCGCCGAGCCCGCGGCCGGATCCGTGTCCGTCCTGAATCTCCTCGCACTCGAGTCGCTCGTGGGAGGAGGCGCCTGGATCGGCAGGGCCGAGCGCACGCTGGCGCGCTTTGGTCCCAAGGTCGGCGCCGCCGGGCGCGTGGTGCCGATGATGCTCGCGGGGCTCTCCGCCTGGCACGCCGACCACGCACAGGTCGTCATCGTCGGGCCGCCCGACCGGGAAGATACGCTTGCGCTGCAGCGGGAGGTCGCCCGGCGGTATCGTCCGTTTGCCGTGGTCGTTCCGGTACGACCGGGTTCGACGCAGGAGGCGCTGTCGAGACTGATGCCGTTTGTGGGCTCGATGCGGATGCGGGATGACTGCGCGACGGCATACGTGTGCCGCGACTTCACGTGCCGCGAGCCTGTGACCGACCCGACCGCACTCGCGGCCCAGCTGTGACGAACACGACCGCTAGGTTTCATCACAGAGAGGCTAAACTCAGTCGAACAGTGGAAGAGGCCCATGCTATACACCGTAGAAATCGTCCTGCGCGAGCGTGACTACGCGGTCACCGAGGAAGTGCACCATCAAGGCAATCCGCCAGCCGACTGGACCGAGATCGACGTCGAAGGCGTGCTCAAGTCGATGTTGCTCGCAATCGACCGTGCGAAAAATCCTGGAGAGGATCGCCGGGAGGTTCGCCTGCGTGGTTTCAGCTGGATCGTCGAGCCCACCGACGGCGGCGTGGTCATCGCCATGGAGATCCCGAGCGGCGCCGCCGTGGCGGGCCCGTTTGACATCCCTCAGCCAAGACTCGACGGCATGATTACCCGCGTGCTCAACGCGGCGCGCGAGACGAAGACCGTCGTCCACTAGTCGACGAAAGCGATCACTCACAGAGTCCGGAGGAAGGCGGTCCGGCTCTCCGCTGGCTCCGTCAGTTCTGTGGTGGAGTTTCTGAGGCCCGGCCGGGCGACAAGAAACGGAACCCCATTACAAAACTGGTCACGCGTTTCTCCGGACTTCAGCTTTTTGCTGAGGTTTCGACCGGCCAGGCACCGGCATTCCTCTTGCCCGTCCCCTCAATACACTCGAGGTCTATGGATAGACGGGATCATGAAGCTGCAGTACCGCGTGCTGGTGCTCGAAGACGATGAGAACGCACTCGCGGGCATCGTCGAACTGCTGTCGGAAAGCGGGTATGACGTTACCCCTGCGTCTGCGTACGAAGACGCGAAGCGTATCCTCTCCCAAACCACGTACGACCTCTTCGTAACCGACATCCGTCTGCGCAGCTACAACGGGATACACCTGGTCAAGAAGGTCCGTGAAGAGTCGCCTGAGACCGCCGTCATCATCATGACGGGGTATGACGAGCCGCTGATGCAGCTCGAGGCCAGCCGCTACAGTGCGCAGTTCCTCAAGAAGCCGATCAAGTCCGCGGACCTCCTCGACGCCGTGCGGCGCAGCGCGTCGAGCGTGCGGCGCGAGCGGCGCTGGCCGCGCAAGCGCGTCCTCGGCGGCTTCCGTGTGACGGCTGCAGGCCGGCCGGCCGCCGTCGTCGACGTCAGCTACGGGGGGCTCTGCCTCGAGATCCCCGCGACCGACGCGGTGCCGGCACTCTTCGACGTCGAAGTATCGGGCCTCAACCTCCATCTGATGGTGGAGCCGGTCTGGTCGTCCGGGCGCATCCCCGGTGCGCTCGTGTGCGGCGCCGCGCTCGCCTCCCAATCCACACCCGCGGCCCGCACCTGGCGCGAGATAGTGGACCGTCTCTCGGCATAGGGGAGAGACGCGACAGTCGGCAGTCGGCAGTCGTCGGTCACAGTCGTCAGTCTCAGTCGCCAGTTCCAGTCGTCAGTCTTCAGTCGCAGCTGACTGACTCACGACTTGGACTGTCGACTGGAACTGTCGACTGGGACTGAGGACTGAGACTGAGGACTGCGACTGACGACTGCGACTGACGACTACCGACTGCCGACGGCCGACTGTCCCAGTCATGCTAGGCTCTGCGAATGCGCAGGTTCGTCGTATGTTTGCTCGCCGTGTTGTCCGTCGCTGCCATCGAACAGGCCCAGCCGCCCGCATTTCCACTCGACGAGGCGACTGTCGAGCAGCTTCAGCAGTGGATGCAGACGGGCCGCTACACTTCCAGGCAGCTCGTCGATCTCTACCTCGGGCGGATCGAGCAGATTGATCGCTCCGGTCCGACGTTGCGATCGGTCATCGAGGTCAACCCCGAGGCGCGAACGATTGCCGACGCGCTCGACGCCGAGCGCAAGGCGCGTGGAACGCGCGGTCCACTCCACGGGATCCCCGTGCTCATCAAGGACAACATCGACACGGCCGATCGCATGATGACGACGGCGGGCTCGCTTGCGCTCGAGGGGTCGATTGCGGCGCGTGACGCGTTCGTCGTCCAGCGGCTGCGCGCGGCCGGCGCGGTCATCCTCGGCAAGACCAACCTCAGCGAGTGGGCCAACTTCCGATCGTCGAAGTCATCGAGCGGGTGGAGCGGTCGCGGCGGCCAGACGAAGAACCCCTATGCGCTCGACCGGAATCCCTGCGGTTCGAGCTCGGGTACCGGCGCGGCCATCGCGTCCAACCTCGCGGCGCTCGGCGTGGGCACTGAAACTGACGGCTCCATCGTCTGCCCGTCATCTATCAACGGGCTGGTGGGCATCAAGCCGACAGTGGGGCTGGTCAGCCGGTCTGGGATCGTCCCGATTTCGCACTCGCAGGATACGGCGGGGCCGATGACCAGGACCGTCGCGGACGCAGCCGTGCTGCTGTCGGCGATGACCGGCGTCGACACCCGCGACGCGGCGACGAAGGCGTCGGCCGGGAAGGCCGTCGACTACGCAAAGGGCCTGGACGCCGGCGCGCTCGAGGGCGCGCGGATTGGCGTCGCCCGGAAGCGCTACTTCGGCTACAGCCCGGCCGCCGACAAGGTGATCGACGCCGCCATTGCCGAGATGAAGGCCCGCGGAGCGGTCATCGTCGATCCCGCCGACATTCCGACTGCGGGGACCATCGATGACTGCGAGCTCGAGATCCTGCTGTATGAATTCAAGGCCGATCTGAACGCCTATCTGCGTGGCCTGGGGCCGTCAGCGAAGGTGCGCTCACTCGCCGATGTGATCGCGTTCAACGAGCGCGAAAAGAGCCGAGAGATGCCGTTCTTCGGTCAGGAGCTCTTCGTCAGGGCGGAGAAGAAAGGGCCGTTGACGTCCCCCGCCTATCGCCGCGCGCTCACGACGTGCCAGTCGCGAGCGCGCTCGCTTGGCATCGATGCGGTGATGACGCGCCTCCGCCTCGATGCGATCGTGGCGCCGACAGGAAGCCCGGCGTGGCCAACCGATCTCCTGAACGGCGATCACTTTCTCGGCGCGAGCTCGGCGCCGGCCGCCGTCGCCGGGTACCCGAGCATCACCGTGCCCGCCGGCGATGTCCACGGCCTGCCCATCGGTCTGGCGTTCATGGGCCGCGCCTGGAGCGAGCAGAAGCTCATCGCCCTCGCCTACGCATTCGAGCAGGCCACGAAGCACCGTAAGCCGCCGACGTTTCTGGCGACGGTGGGTTACTGAGATGGGGCGGGCTCAAGGCTCAAGGCTCAGGGCTCAGGGCTCAAGCAAAACCTCGGACCATACTCTCGAAGATCTTGCCTGAGCCTTGAGCCACCCTGAGCCCTGAGCCCTGAGCCCTGAGCCTTGAGCCAATCTCTGTGACTCACGGCACGAATTTCAGACTCGCCAGGAACTCATCGAAGCTCTTGTTCCACGTCTCGACGACTGCCGACGGTCCGACGAGCTTGAGGTAATACGGGCCGCGTGGCGTTTCGACGACGGCCGTGCGCATGCGGAAGCCGGGGCTGTTGTGTTTCTCGGTGGCGCCCGGGCGTACTTCGGCGACGTAGGTCCCGGAGACATCGAGCAGCGAGACCTTCAGGCCGTTGATGGTCTTCGCGTCCTTCGTGGCGACGTCGCTCGTCGCCCGGCCGTCTGGCTGCTGCATCTGGCCGAGCCAGCGCTGGATGTTGGCGTCGACGCTGCCGCCGCCGCCGCCGAAGTAGTAGATCACGAGCTCTGCGCTCTCGGCCGCGGCGTCGCGTCCGGGAAGCACGAACTCGGCGACGCGCATCGTGGACGACGCGGCACGTGTCTGCCAGCCTGTAGGCGCCGTGAACTTCAGCGAGCCTGGGGCGGCCGGCACCTGGAAAGTCGAGAGGAGCGCGACGATGGACAGGGCGAATGAATGTAGGACCATGCGCAAATCCTAACATTGACGTACTCTTTGACGGCGGTTTCCTCGGCCATCCATCCAGTCGGCCCTCGCGAGGTGACGAATGCGTGTTCTGTCGGGAGTGTTCGTGCTCGTCTTGCTGTGCGGATCGCAGGCATTCGCCCAGGAGGTCAGCTGGGGCGTCAAAGGAGGCGTCAATTTCGCGACGCTCAGCTCCGATCAGGATCCCGGCTCGGAGTTCAAGTACCGGATCGGCGTCGTCGCGGGCGGGTTTTTCACCTGGCCGATCGGCGCGCGCTTCGACGTCCAGCCTGAGGTGCTCTTCAGCCAGCAGGGCGCGACGTTCGACGAGCCTGGCTTCGAGTCGATCGCCATCAAACTCGACTCGCTTGTTGCGCCCATTCTGGTGCGCTACAAGCTGAGTTCGTCGGGCAAGGGGCTGGTGCTCTTCGGTGGGCCGTCACTCGGCTTCAAACTCAGCGCGCATTCGACCGCGAAGTCCGGCGGACAGACCACCAACGAAGACATCGGAGATGTCATCGAGAGCTTCGACTACGGCGTCGTATTCGGCGCCGGCTGGGAAGCGGGCCGGCTCACGATCGACGGCCGTTACACGTGGGGTCTGAGCGGCCTCGGCAAGGACGAGGACGACCCGGAGAAGGTCACACACCGCGTCATCGCGGTGATGGCGGGCGTCCGGTTCTGATGGGCTGAACACGCGGCAGGGGCGGTTCGCGAACCGCCCCTACTCGACCCGTAGCGCGAGCATGGGGTCCGCCCTCGTCGCGCGATATGCCGGCAACAGGCACGCGAAAACGGCGACAGTAGCCTGAAGGAAGGCACTGGCGGCGTAGGTTGACGGATCCGCGGCATTGACGCCGACGAGTCCGCTCGACAGGAGCCGGCCCGCGACGGCCGCGCCCCCCAATCCCAGCGCCACTCCCGGCAGCGTCAGCCAGATCCCTTCACCGAGCACCTGCCTCATCACTCGCTGCGGCGTGGCGCCGATCGCCGCGCGAATGCCGAACTCTCGCGTCCGCTGGCTCACCGTCAGGTAGGTCAGGCCGAAGAGCCCGACGGTGGCGAGGATCAGGGCGAGCGTTCCACAAATGCCGAGGAAACCGGCCGCGGTCCGCGCCGGCCACAACGGCATCTCCATCCGCTGTTCCATCGTCTTGATCGACCCCGGCGGCAGGCTGGTGTCGAGCGCGCGGACCTGATCCTGAACGGCCGAGAGGAACGTGCCCGGATCACCCACCGTCCTGACGAGGAGCGTGACCGTGTCGCCGTACTCGCTCGGCAGCATTGGTCGATAGAGGTATTCCCGCGGCGTTTCGCCGAGCATGTGGTGTTTGACATCGGCGGCTACGCCGATGACCCGGAGTTGCCGGCCGTTTCGTCCCTCGCGGATCCACTCGCCAACCCCACTCCGGCCGGGCCACAGCCGGGCGGCCAGCTTCTGGCTGACGATGACGCTGTCTCCCGCCGTGATTTCCTGCGCGCCGAACTCGTGACCCGACACGACCGGCACGCCGAGTGCTGACATGTAGCCTGGACCGATGCCGTAGACGTAGACGTCTCTGCAGTCGACCGTTGCGCAGTCGGTCCCGTCGGCCGAGACTTTCGTCGCCTTGGGGAAGCCGACGTAGAACGGGATCCGATCGCCGAGCGCCACGCGCTCGACGCCCGGCAGGGCGCGGACGCGCTCGACCAGGTTGTCGAAGAGGATCCGCGATCGCGGCGCGTCGTAGTTGAAGTCGGAGGGCCTGAGCTCGAGCACCAGGAGGTGCGCAGTTTCGAACCCCGGGTTCGTGCTGGCCTGTGTCCAGAAGCTGCGCACGAAGAGCAGGGCGGTCGTCAGGAACAGCGTCGAGCCGGCAATTTGCGCGACCATGAAGACGTTGCGCAAGCGAGACCGGCGCGGGCCGAGCGCGCTCTCCATGCGCATCGACGCCACGAGGTTGACTCGCGTCGCCTGCCATGCCGGCAGGAGCGCCGGCACGACACCCGCAAACGCGACGAGCATCACGGTGAATGCGATCAGCCGGCGATCGACGCCGATGTGGAGGCGCTGAGGAATGGGGGAGGGAAGGCTGAAGGCCGAGAGCAGATCGGCGCTCCATCCCGCGACTACGACGGCCGCCGCGCCGCTGACGAGCGCCAACAGCAGTCCTTCGACAGCAAACTGCCGGATGATCCGCGAGCGGCTGGCGCCGAGCGCCGAACGCACGCTGATCTCGCGCTGCCTGTCCGCGGCACGCGCGAGGAGGAGCGCCGCCACGTTGAAACAGGCGATGAGCAGCACCAGGCCGACGATCGCAAGCCCGATCCAGGCGAATGGCGCGAGGGTCCTGACCTCGGGGTTGCCGTCGACCATCGGTGCGAACACGAGCGTGCGCGTCTTCTCCGTGACCGCGCGATCGACCGCCAGCGCGGCCGCCACGCTCTGCAACTCCGCGCCGGCTTGCGCTGCGGAGACGCCAGGGGCCATCCGACCGACGACGGTCAGCCACGGCTGGCTTCGCTCGGAGAGCCTCGAGGCCATGGTAAGCATGTTGAGCGTCTGCATGCGATCGATGGGAATCCAGACGTCCGGCTCGTACAATCCACCCGGGCCCTGAAATCCGTCAGGAAGCACGCCCACGATCGACACGAGGCGGCCGTTCAACGTGAGCGTGCGCCCGGCGATGCTGCTGCCGCCGCCGAGCTCGGTGGACCAGAACCTTGCGCTCACCAAGGCGGGCACTTCTGACGCGGCGGCGCTGTCGGCGTCAGTGAAGACGCGGCCAATCTCCGGCGTCACGCGAAGCGTGGAGAAATAGTTGCCCGAAACGAGCAGCGCCCAGATCTGTCGCGTCCGTATGCCGTCGTGCATGCTGAGCGGCATGCGGCCCTCGGCCGCGATCGATTCGAAGTTGCGGGCGGATCTCGCAAGATCCTGGTAGTCGGGCCAGGAGGTCTGCGAGTACGGATTCCCCGGCGAGCGCGTCTGGATCCATCCGAGCGTCTCCACGCCGGGGAATCGCAGCGGTTTGTAGAGGAGCGCGTTGACGGCGCTGAAGGCGACCGCATTGACGCCGATGCCGATGGTGAGCGTGAGGACCGCAAGAGCCGAAAAGCCCGGCCGCGCCATGAGCGCACGAATGGCAAACCGCAGGTCGCTCAGCAGGCTATCCATCTGCGGTCTAGACGTTTAGCAGGGGAGTGGGGTTCCGTTTGAAGTCAGGAGACTGGAGACCGAAGACAACACACCGCACAGTGGTCGTGCCGCATTGTCGGCGAAGCTTGCGCAGAAGGTGGATTCGGCAGCGCCTGCGGCCCGAGCGCGGCGCGAAGTCGCCGCGCGAGAGCGAGCGGGGGTGGGGCCCCGCGAGCGTTGAGAAATGCTGACGTAAAGGCCGTCGTCAAGGGTCATGGCTCACGAATCCAGGCCATCCAAAGCCTTCCCGAGATGTACGAGCCCCGCCCGCACGACTTCGCTCGGGCCGCCGAATCCGAGCCTGAAATGCGCCGCCGCCTCGAAGAAACGTCCCGGAACGATCGCCGTGCCGCGCTCGGCGAGCAGGCGCTCGGCAAAAGCGCTCGTGTCCTGAACCCCGCGAATACGCGGGAAAACGACCGTGCTGCTATGGGGCAGCATCACCTCAATCTCCCGTCGACTGCGCAGGAATTCATGCACGAGCGGGCGGTTGACGGCGAGGAGCGCCGCGCTCCTCGCCTCGAGTCGATCCAGCTGGGCGAAGGCGAGCGTGGCCAGCCGCTCTGCGGCAATCGATCCCGAGCCGTCGATGACGTCGCGCGCGCGGCGGATGCGCTCGGCGGCGGCGGGTGAGCTCAGCGACCATCCGCAGCGCAGGCTCGAGAGGCCGTACGATTTCGTCAGGCTGCTGGTGGAGATGAACGGCTCGCCGAGGAGCGCCGCCGGCTGCAGTTCCGGACCTGCGGCGTCGAGGTAGACCTCGTCGACGAGCACGTGCGCGCCGGCGCTGAGCGCGAGGCGGCCGATGGCCTCGAGCGCCGCGCGATCGGCAAGCGCGCCCGTCGGGTTGTGCGGCGAGGTGACGACGATGAGGCGCGTGCGCGGCGTCAGCGCCCGCGCGACCTCGTCCGGATCGAGCGCGAAGCCTTCGTCGAAGCGCCGTTCGAATCGCACGACGTTCGCGCCAAGCAGGCGCGCGGCGCCAACCAGCGGATCGTAGCCGGGGCGCTCCACGAGCACGTCATCGCCCGGCTCGAGCACCGCGGCGAAAGCCTGGAAGTTCGCGCCGGCGGCGCCGTTGGCCGTGGCCACCTGGACGGCGCCAACGCCGTATCGCCGTGCGATGGCCTCGACGAGCGGCTCGTAGCCGTTGTCGTTGCCGCCCGACAATTCCAACGCATCGCGCGCGCCCGCGAGGTCGTCGGTCGTGCAGCTCGAGACGTTGCTGCCGGCCAGGTCGAACCGTGCCGACGGCCGCTTCTTCGCCCATTCCAGGTAGGGCGCGTGAAATCGCATAGACTCTCCGCGTGGGTTTCCGCCGCGCGCTGGGGCCATTCGACGCGACGATGGTGGTCATCGGCGGCATCATCGGCTCCGGCATCTTCATCAATCCCTATATTGTTGCTCAACGCCTCGACACGAGCGCGCTCGTGCTCGGCGCCTGGGTCGCCGGCGGCGTCATCGCGCTGGCCGGTGCCTACGCCTACGCAGAGCTGGGCGCCATCTTTCCGAAGGCAGGCGGCCAGTACGTCTACCTCAGGGACGGCTGGCATCCGCTCGTCGGCTTCATGTACGGCTGGGCGCTCCTGCTGCTCATCGAGAGCGGGGCGATCGCCGCCGTGGCCATCACGTTCGCCAGCTATGCGCTACGACTTGCGGGCCGGCCCGGCGCGGCGCCGGTGCCACTGGCCATCGCGGCCATTGCCGCCCTGTCGGTCGTGAACTACTTCGGCGTCAAGCCGGGCAGCCGTGTGCTGAACGTGCTCGTCGTGCTCAAGGTGGGAGCGCTGGCCGTCCTCATCGTTGCCGGCGCGCTCGCGCCGTCCTCGGCCGGCTGGTGGTCCGAGGCGCGCGCGAATCCGGCGCCGGTCTCGGTGCTCGTCGCGTTTGGCGCCGCGCTCGTGCCGATCCTCTTTGCCTACGGCGGGTGGCAGAACGCCAACTACATCGCCGAGGAAATCGACAACCCGCGCCGCAATCTTCCGTTGAGCCTGCTAGTGGGCACGCTGACCGTCGTCGTGATCTACGTCACCGTCAACGTGGTCTACCTGCGCGCGCTCGGGCTCGAAGGGCTCGCGGCGACGACGACGCCGGCGTCGAAGGCGGCGGCGTTCATGTTCGGGGCGCTCGGCGATCGGTTCGTGACCGCGGCGATCGCGATCTCGACGTTCGGATTCCTCGACCTGGCCATCCTGGCGCCGACGCGCGTCTATTATGCGATGGCCGCCGACCGCGTGTTCCTGCCGGCGCTGTCCCGGCTGCACCCCACGTATCAGACGCCGTGGATCGCGATCCTTATTCAATCGACGTGGTCGTGCGTGCTGGCGCTCACCGGGCGCTACGAGCAGCTGCTCAACTACGTCGTCTTCGCCGATTGGATCTTCTTCGGCCTGACCGTCGCGACGCTGCTGGTGTTCCGGAGAACCTATCCGCTTTCAACGCGTCCACCCGGAACCTTCCGCGCACCGGGTTACCCGTACGTGCAGATCGCGTTCGTCGTCGTCGCCGCCGCCGTCGTGCTGAGCGTGGTGCGGGCCGACCCGTCGAGCGCGTGGCGAGGGGCGCTGCTCCTGGCGGCTGGCATTCCGGTGTTCTACTGGTTCACGCGAGGTTGAACCAGGTTCACCGGTTCAGGGCGGTTCAAAGTTCATAGTCAAGGTTCAAAGTTCAGCGTTCTGATGAATCCGAAGTCTCGAACGTCCTGAAGTTGAACCCTGAACCTTGAACCCTGAACCTTGAACCCTGAACCTTGAACCCTGAACCTGAACCCTGAACCTGCCTATGGATACAGTCTGCTGAACCTTCCAGCTCGTCCCTTCGCGCACATAGAGAATCCGGTCGTGCAACCTGTCCGTGCGTCCATACCAGAACTCGATGTGCGAGGGGGCGATGAGGAACCCACCCCAGAACGGCGGGCGGGGGACGGGCTGGCCTTCGAAGCGCGCTTCGGTGGCCGCGTACTCTTCGTCGAACTTTTCGCGCGATTCGAGGATCTCGCTCTGCGCCGAGGTCCACGCCCCGAGCTGGCTCCCGCGTGGGCGGCCGGCGAAGTAGGCGTCTGACTCGTCATAGGGCAGGCGCGCGACCGATCCTTCGATGCGAATCTGCTCCTCGAGTGTTGGCCAGTGGAAGCACAGGGAGGCGAAAGGGTTGGCCTCGATCTCGCGTGCCTTCCGGCTCGTGTAGTTCGTGTGGAACACGAATCCCCGCTCGTCCACACCGCGGAGCAGTACCATGCGGACTGACGGCCGGCCGCTCGCGTCCGCCGTCGCGAGCGCGACCACTGTCGTATCGATGCCCCGGGCTTCGGCTCGTTCGATCGCCCTGGTGAACTCGGTGATGGGATTGGCGTGGGGCGCTTCGGAGCTCAAAGTGTCCTTTCGGAGAATCAGCGCGATTATAGCGTCCGGGCGTGTGCACGCGTGGACCAGCAGTAGAATGGCCCTCGATGATCAAGGGCATTGTCCTCGCCGGTGGGTCCGGCACCCGTCTGCACCCGTTGACAAGGAGCATCAGCAAGCAGCTGCTGCCCGTGTACAACAAGCCGATGATCTACTACCCGCTGTCCTCGCTGATGCTGGCGGGAATCCGCGACGTGCTGATCATCACGACGCCGCAGGATCGGGCCAGCTTCGAGCGGCTGCTCGAGGACGGCCGCGATTTTGGCGTCTCGGTCTCGTACGCCGTCCAGCCGAGCCCTGATGGCCTCGCCCAGGCGTTCATCATCGGACGTGAGTTCGTCGGCCGGAGCTCGGTCGCCCTCGCGCTTGGCGACAACATCTTCTACGGCGCGGGCTTTTCGGAGGCGCTCCAGAGCGCCGCGGCCCACGAAGACGGGGCCACCGTGTTCGGTTATCAGGTCCGCGATCCCCAACGGTACGGCGTCGTCGAGTTCGACGCCGCAGGGCGCGCGATCGGGCTCGAGGAAAAACCGGCGCACCCGAAATCATCCTTTGCGGTCACGGGGCTGTATTTCTACGACAACCAGGTGATCGAGATTGCCAGGGACCTCAAACCGTCCGCACGCGGCGAGCTCGAAATCACCGACGTCAACCTGGAGTACCTGAAGAGGGGACAGCTGCGTGTGCAGCGGCTCGGACGAGGGATCGCCTGGCTCGACACCGGCACGCACGAGTCGCTGGTTCAGGCGTCGAATTTCATCCAGGCCGTCGAGGAGCGCCAGGGGCTGATGGTCGGATGCCTGGAGGAGATCGCCTATCGGATGCACTACATCACCGCAGAGGACCTGGAACGGCTCGCGCGCGCGATGCGCGGGAGCACCTACGGTCAGTACTTGCTTCACGTGCTCGACGAGGACCGCTGAGACCGTCACGTATGCCATCTACGTTCGAATCGACCTCCCTCGCCGGCGTCGTCATCACCGTTCCGAAGGTCTTCGGCGACGCTCGCGGGTTCCTGATGGAAACCTACAAGCGCTCCGAGTTCGAGGCGGCAGGGCTGCCGATGACGTTCGTGCAGGAGAACCACTCCCGTTCGAGCGCCGGGACCCTGCGCGGGCTGCACTATCAGCGGGAGCCGAAGGCGCAGGGCAAGCTGGTGCGGGTCGTCCGCGGCGAGGTGTTCGACGTCGCGGTCGACATCCGGAAGGGCTCGGCGACGTTTGGCCGGTGGGTCGGCGTGACGCTCTCGGCGGACAACCGCACGTCCATGTACATCCCGCCGGGCTTCGCGCACGGCTTCTGTGTCGTCAGCCCCGACGCCGAAGTAATCTACAAGACGACGGAGGAGTACGCGCCCGACCTCGAGCTCGGGATTCGATGGGACGATCCGGCGCTCGGCATCGACTGGCCGATCGCCACCCCGACGTTGTCCGAGCGGGACAGGCAGTGGCCGCCGTTTTCGCTGATCTGAACGAAGGTGCGAGACGCGCACGGGCGTGAAATCCCGTGCAAGCCCATCCAATCCGCAGTCGTGGTGCAGTCACGGAAGAACCTTCCCGCTCACGCCAAGCGCTTTTCGGTTACACTATCCACCCCAGCCTTTTTCTGCCGGAGGTAAACGTGCGTGCACTGGTCCGTACTCTAGCGCTCGGTCTCGCAGCAGTGGCAATGGTGGCGGCAGCGGGCGCGCCGATGGCCGCCCAGAGCAAGCGCCCGACGATTGCGGTCCTTTCGTTCGACTATGGGACGATTCAGCATTGGTGGGGCGCGGGCACCTGGGACATCGGCGAGGGCATTTCAGACATGATCGTCGACGAGCTCGTCAACGACGGCAGCTTCCGCGTCATCGAGCGCAAGCGCCTCGACGCGATTCTCGCCGAGCAGAACTTCTCGAACAGCGAGCGCGCCGACCCAAGTGCCAAGACCATGGCGCAGCTCGGCAAAGTGCTCGGCGTCCAGTACCTCGTCGTGGGGTCGGTGACGAAGTTCGGCACCGAGCAGAGCAATAAGGGCATCAGCGCGGGCGGTTATGGGAGCGCGTTCGGCCTGGGCTCGGTGGGCACGTCGAAGGGCAAGGCGAACGTCGCGATTACCGCCAGGATCATCCACATCACGACTGCGGAGATCATGGCGAGCGCCAAAGGCGACGGTACCTCGAAGCGCAGCGGCCTGCTGCTCGGCGGCGCCGGCGGTGGCGGCGGCGGTGGCGGGTTCGGCGGCCTGTCGTTCGGCTCGTCCGACTTCCGCGACACGATTCTCGGCGAGGCGACGGAGATGGCGGTCAAGGCAACGACCGCCAAGCTCGTAGCCGCCAAGGCCCGCCTGGAATAGCGCAAGTCGTTTCTCTTGCACGGCCAGGGGATCCGCAGGTTCGAGCGGATTCCCTGCGCCGTGTTCCCGCCAGATTCAGCGGCCAGGCAGATTCAGCCGGCCAGACAGACACTCTCATTCGGCCGCGGCCGTCCTCATGCTACAGTTTCGAGCGCCAGCGCCTTTCAGCGATCTCGATTCGCCCCAATTCGACTGATCGTGGTGTCACTGGGAGATGACCATGCTGGTCGTGCGACTGGGGGCTGCCCTTGGCCTCCTCTGTGCCGCCGTGACCTGGAGCGGCTGCGACAGCTGCCCGTTCAGGAATCTCGACCGGCTGACGATCAAAGGCGCCCTCGATTGCTGCGGGGCATCCGCGCGGCACGATGTCACCATCCCTGACGGCTCAGGCCGCCAGGTGGACCTCGCGAACACCCGTTTTCCAACCGTCACGGGCAGCGTCGACCTGTGGCTCGTGCCCGCCGACTGCGAGAAGCTGTTCGACGGGACGTATCCGGGCGCCTCCGCGCTCTGTCGCACCTACATCGGCCCGGTCGCGCCAGGCGCCGTGAGTGCCCGCCTCACGCTCGATGCCGGCCGCTATCGGGTGTTCGCTCAGTCGCACTCGAGCAACGCCGAACCCGTCGGCTATGTGGGTGACGTCGGCGTCTGGGGCAGGGACTGCACGCCGGTCTCGCCCACGCGGCCGTGAGCCATTGGCGCGGCGCGAGCGCTCCTGGCCCTTGGCGCGCTGGCCGAGTGAACGGCGCAGCTGGTGCACGTGCCTCAGGGCTGTGTGATCACGCCCTTGATCGTGGGAGGGAACGGTCCATGATCCAGGACCGCCGTAAAGGTGGCGGCGCCCCTTCCCCCATCCGTGATGTTCATCGTCATGCGGATGAGGTACTTCGTGCCATCCACGTAGCAGAGGTCGCCCCCAGGTTCAACCGTGCCGGCGACCGTCCGGCGCAGCGTGCGAATCGACCAGCTCGCCACCGAGAAGATCGACACATCCCGGCGCGACGGGCAGTTGCTGGTGGAGGATGCCGCCGACCGCGAGGCCGACCGCCGGGCGATCGGCAATCTCGCCGGCAAAGCCGGCGACAAAGATCGCAGAGCCGCAGACGGCTTGCTCGCACAGCTCGACGCCGCTGACGAGGCCGCTCAGCGAGAGCTGCGAATCTGCGGAGACGGAAGCCGACGCAAGGAGCGCGAGCCCGAGGATGCTGGACCGAAGGACAGTGCGGTGCATCGGACCTCCTATGGATTGGAACGACAGTAACGTAGAGGGCCTCCGCGACCGTGTCAAGCGCGAATGCATCTTTGAACAAGTGGCCGGCATCACGTGGCGTAGAATCGAGTCGGCGCCGGGGTGGCGGAACTGGCAGACGCTCGGGACTTAAAATCCCGTGGTCGTAACGATCGTCCGGGTTCGATTCCCGGCCCCGGCACCACGTTTCTAAAGGAATTCGCGAGTCTTCGATCGACGCGTGTTCGCCGAAGTCGTTAAGAACGGCTGACTGATCCT
This sequence comes from uncultured Acidobacteriota bacterium, assembly GCA_963776315.1. GTDB lineage: Bacteria > Acidobacteriota > Vicinamibacteria > Vicinamibacterales > 2-12-FULL-66-21 > DATBJJ01. The sequence continues at coordinate 244,772 of CAVZMJ010000003.1, read as the reverse complement.
GTTCTGAGCCTGTTCTGCTCGATGCAGCGAACTTGCCGCGGGCGCCCCCTCGGTCGACACTGGACGACTCTCGAGTAATCCGACTATGCGAACGCGTCGGCCTCGCCGTGGGTTTCGATTCCTCTGAGGCTCACTACTTTCTTGTGTAGATGGTCACACCCTCCTTGATGGTCTCGAGGATCTTGATGTCCTTGATCGCGTTCGGATCGACCCTCAGGGGATTCTTGTCGAGCACGACGAGATCGGCCAGCTTGCCGGCCTCGATCGACCCTTTGGACGCCTCCTCACCGTACTGGTAGGCGACATTGATCGTCTGAGCTCGTAATGCCTCGAGTGGCGTGATGCGCTGGTCCGCGCCAGTCACCTCGCCGGCGCGTGACACACGGTTGACGGCCGACCACATCATGAACATCTGGTCGAGCGGCGCGACGACGAAGTCGGTGTGGTTGGTCGGGCGCAATCCCTTGTCGATGGCCGCTCTCATCGGGCTGATGAACACTGCCTGATTCCTGCCGCGATTGGCGATGTGGGCCTCGGCGAAATAGTACGTGTGCAGCGTGTAGAGCGACGGGACGACCTTGTACTGCACGAGCTTGTCGAGCTGATCCGGCCGAATGAACTGGGCGTGGATTAGGGTGACGCGTCGATCCTTGGTCAGGTCGCCAGCCGCGGCGAACTCGTGGGCCTTCAGGAACATGTCGATGGCCGCGTCCCCGTTGGCGTGCAGATTGAGCGGCACGCCGAGCTCGTAGACCCGCTTGACCATCTGTTTCACGGTTTCTTCCGGAAACGTCAATTCGCCCCGCCAGTTCTTCTCGCCTCCAGGCCCGCCCGTGAGGTACGGCGTGGTGAAGAAGGCGGTCTTGCCTTGCGGCGAGCCGTCGATGGTGATCTTGACGCCGCCAATCTTGAAACGTTTGACGTACCGGCCCCAGCCGCTGACCGGGCTGGCCTCCAGCACCTTGTCGAGGTCGGTGATGAACGGGTACGCGACGATGTCGATGAGATTGGCCCCAGCGTCGGTGGCGCGCTGCATGATGGCAATCTCGTCGGCGTGGGTGGCGCCTTCGTGCGCGGTCGTGATGCCCGCCTCGGCGTACAGCATCTGCCCGGCCCGCGTCCATTCGATTTCCTGATCGCGCGTCGGCTTGGGCAGGGAGGCGAAGATCGGCAGGTACGCCGTCTCCATGATTAGGCCGTACGGCTCGTTGGTGCCAGGCTTCCGGACGATGACGCCGCCGGGCGGTGTCTGGGTCTTTGCCGAGAGATTCCACTTTTTCATCGCGGCCGAGTTCATGACGGCGCCGTGCATCGACACGTGCCCGACGAGTACCGGATTGTCGGGGAACGCCTTGTCGAGATCGTCACGGTTGAGCAACACGCCGTTCGGCATCACGTTTTCATCGTAGCCGTAGGCCTGGATGACCTCGTCTTTCGGGAGCTTCTTCTGATCGCGGAACTTCACCAGTTCGGCGACAATGCTGGCCGGGTCCTTGCCCGGCCCTGCGGGTGGTGCGTACACGTTCACCTGGTTGGCCACCGTCAACGAGTTGATGTAGTGACTGTGGGCGTCGAGGAAGCTCGGAAGCAGGGTCTTGCCAGCCAGATCCACGACGTGAGTCGGCGCGCCCTTGTGCGCGGCTTCGATCGCTGCTCTCGCACCGACTGCGAGGATATGGCCATCCTTCACGGCCACTGCCTCGGCGGTGGGTTGCGCGTTGTTCACGGTGACGATATCGCCGCCGAAGTAGATCAGGTCGGCGACTTGTTGTGGGCTGGCTCCCCGGTCGCACGACAGCGCCAAGGCGACCGACGTGGCAAGTACGACCAGCAAAGCCTTGACGTGGTTGCGAGTGCGCCTGGGTGTCATTTGGAGCCCGTTCGACCGACCTACGTCGGATTCTTTCGAGGGTGTTGATGCCGACCGGTCGGCCCGCCCGCTTGACCCATATACTATCCCCGCGAGTAACTTGACGTAGACCATCGATCCGCCTCAGCCACTCGCTGATCGGGTTTCCGCTTGCGCCAAATCGGAAATGCCGGCTTGGACAGCCGGACGACAATCTTTCGCTTCGGCATGGAGCACAACCTGCGCGCGGCGGCCGGCATCGTGCTGCAGTTTGGGCGAGGAGCTGCGAATGAGTGACTACGAAGTTCGCAGCCTGGGCGACGCGATCGAGATGGCGGACAGTTGGCGCCGTTCGCGATCTCACACCTGGTTTAGAGGACACAATCAGGTCAGCTGGCCGCTGCTGACCAGTCTGGCCAGAACAAAAGACAAGCACGCCGCCAAGGAGCAACGTGACCGCTTCTGCAACTGGCTGAGCGGCGATTCCGATCTCGGATACTTGCTCGACGAGCCTCACGTCCATTCCTTATTTGCCGTCCTCCAGCACTACGGTGTTCCAACGCACTACCTCGACTTCACCACCAGTCCTCACGTCGCCGGCTTCTTCGCTGGAATGGGCGACCCGAACGACATCGCATCGGGATCGTACGGTTGCATCATCGGCATCGATCCTGATGCCTGGGTCGCGAGGCTCCGGAAGGTCGCCGCCATGCAGTCGATGCCGCGCGACAACTGGTCCGAGAAGATCAGCGTTCAGGTGCCGAATCTCTGGCGGCTGCAGGCACAGTCCGGTCACTTCGTCTACCTGCCAGTCGGAAACGTCGAGAGCATCGCGCCGGTCGATCGCATCGTCTTTCCGCACGACGGATCGACGCCCGCGTTCGACGAAGCGGACATTTATCCGGAGCGGAAGAGCGCGCTCGAGGAACGGCTCGACGAGTTCTTCACGCACGACCTCATGGTCGACGGTCAGCGAGCATTCCGCGGGTTTTTCAACTCGCTCAACAACCCTCACAAGCAGTGGGTCGACTACGAAGGGCACGATTCGGAGCGATGGCTCGTGCCCGGAAGCCGTGCGCATGCGTCGTGGACCCGGGTTCCAGCCGAGTGGTCCGCCTACCCCATCGAGACGTTCGAGGACGTTCGATCCTCAAGTGTTGTTCGTCTGGCCGTCGATACCGCGTCGCCGGCGGACACGGCGGTTGCGCTTGAACGCCTCGTGCTCGAGTTGCTGACGGCGGGGCAGGTTGTGAGGGAAAGCCCTGTTGAGTTCAAGGTCACATCGACAGTCAGGGAGATTCCAGACGAGTGGGCCGGCTTTGTCGAGCGCTCGGTCGCGCGCGCCTGGGACGGCGTGCGGCGTTTGCCGTTCACCAATCAACAGGTTGCCGGTACGGTTGCGAACACGGTTGCCTTCGCCTGCGTGAAGGTTTCACCAGCCCCGTCATTTGACATACACTCGTTCAAGAATCTGCTCGGGCCGGATCTCTGGGTTGAACTCGCCGACAAGCACCAGACGACGTCTCGTGCGGTCGTCGCGGAGCGCAGTTATCTCATGGCGCTTCGACCTGACATCTACGAGGTGATCGTTCCGGAATTGCAGGATCGCCGGCTGCAGCACCTACGGACGCTGATCCCTGCGCGCGATCTCTTCGATTTCGACCTTCTGGTCGACTTGTTCGCGCGAGAGATCATCCCAACGCAGGTCTTGATTCAAAGCGCCGGGCGGGCGGTCTTCTACTCGCCGCTGCGGACGGTGGTGGTGGGAGCCCCGTAGCCCGGCGTCACTGCTGACGGCGTTTCAGCATGTCTCCAGACGGCAAACGGCTTGCATCTGGGTCAGACACGACGGCCGCTTGGGTCTCCGTCCGGCAGCTGCTAGCCACGGGAACGGCGTGCCGGCGTCAATCGTCCGCTCGAGCTCCAACGGCAACGAACATGGACCTGCGCCTATTGCTCGCCAACCAGCGCGCGCTCGGGTTCGCCTGCGGAACACGCTGGACCTTCCTGCGGTCCGCGAACTACCGCGGATGGATCAGTAACAGCGTTCGAGTGCACCCCTCCCAGCTCGACCATCCCATAACGGTGCGCATGGGCACCAGCAGCGACCTTGATGTCTTCGATCAGCTGTTTCTTGCCGATGAGCTTGCATTCGCGAAGTCGCTTTCCGACATTCGCACGATCGTTGACCTCGGAGCAAACGTTGGTTACGCCAGCGCGCGATTTCTGAGCGCATTCCACGACTCCCAGGTCATTGCGGTCGAGCCCGATCCCGACAATGCGGCCATCTGCCGAGCCAACCTCGCACCGTATGGTTCTCGCGCCCGTCTCATTGAGGGCGGGGTCTGGCACACCAGCGGCGGGCTCATGCTCGTGCGTGGCGCCTTCCGCGATGGGCGCGAGTGGGCCACGCAGGTACGCTCTGCACGAGCGGATGAGACGCCGGACACCATGGCCTACGACATCGATAGCCTTACGCAAGAGCCGATCGATCTCTTGAAAATAGACATCGAGGGCAGCGAACAAGCCCTGTTCTCGCTCAATACCGGATGGCTCGATCGCGTTCGTCACCTCTGCATTGAACTGCACGGACCGGAATGCGAAAAGGCCGTGCTCGATGCGCTGTCAATCTACCGCTGCACCGTCGTCTCGTGTGGCGAATACCGACTGTTTCTCGATCTTCACCGTAGGCATGACCGAAACCACAACCGACTGGAGCCGTGACGGGCACCGCCTTCTGTGGTTCTCGATGGCTGTTGTCTTGGTCGTGCGAAACTGCACCCCTTCACGAAGGGCGCGACCAGCTTACGCTAAAGCTACGGCGGTCCGCCGAAGCCTTGGCGAAGGCGGAAGCTCACGAGGCTCGCGAGGATTCACTGGTGAAAGTCTCCTTCGTGAGCTTGGTGGTCTTCGCGATCATCGTGATGGGTCGTCGACCGTGTCATGAGATGAACCGTGGCCGAAGTCGCCCCACGTTGGCATTCTATGAATCGATCGGGACATCCAGGCCCGGCGGAGTGACACCCCCGCACAACCGCACCAGGTTCCGGAAGCTTGCGGGAAATTCCCGCCCTCGAGCACTCACGATCTGGGTAAGAACCCGAAAGTGGCGGCGCGGTTCCTCCAGCCTGGCCTGGCTCACGTGCGGGCTGCTGGGGTGAGCCATTCTGTGCGCGGCGACGTCCTTGAGCCAACGACCGAGTTGTCTTGTGGCGTCGTCCTCCGGTGTCAGCGAGGACCATGCGGCATGCACGTGCAGAAGCTTGTCGAACTGCTCCGCTCTCTGCCCGTTCGTGAACCCCTGATAGCACGTCCAGTACTTCAGAAAGGTGCCGCAGAACGCCTCGCACTCGACGAGCGTATCGATCCGTTCGCACACCTGCGCGTACGCGATATCCTGAGAGGAACTGGCGATGCCGTCGAGGCTGATCGACACGTGGTTGCCGTTCTCGGTGATGGACTGGGCCGTCCATACGACCGTATCGTTTGCGAGTGGCGTCCCGGGCAGCGTGACGACAAAGACTCGACCGCGGGCGTGGTAGGTTCTGGTTACCATGTCGAATGGTCCACTGTAGCCCGACTTCAACGCTCGTGGGGTGAACCGAACGAGATGAGCCGGCGAAATGCGCGCCCGGCGCGAGCCGCTGATTCTTCCGGCGTGCCGGGGCGCAGACGCCGCACGTATATACGAGACAGCTGGAGGTGCGTATGTTCAAGGCCTTGTTCAAACTGCTCATTCTTGCGATCGTCCTGATCGCTGTCGGTGGGTACGTGCTCGGGTGGTGGGGTGCTGGGACGGCGCTGCCTGACCGCGACACGGTCGCGACCGCGGGCCGGACCGGCGCCGAGGTCGCGAAGCGCGCCGGCGAACAAATCTCCCAGAAGACCGCCGAGGCCGCCAAGACCGCCGGGGAGGTTTTGACGGACGGCGCGCTGACGGCCAAGATCAAGCGAAGATGGCGCTCGACGATACCGTGAAGGCGCGTGATCTCAGTGTCCATACGGTTGACGGAGTCGTGACCGTGACGGGAACCGTTCAATCCAAAGCCGAACGTGACCGCGGGCTGGCGCTCGCGCGCGAGACGAACGGCGTCCGTCGGGTAGAGGACAAGATCACGATCGGGCGGTAGACAGGCTCAAGGCTCAAGGCTCAGGGCTCAGGGCTCAAGCAAGAGCTTTCAGATCCTAGTCGCGCGGCTGAGATTTGGATGCTCTTCCTTGAGCCCTGAGCCTTGAGCCCTGAGCCTTGAGCCCTGAGCCTTGTCCCCCGCAACCCCGTTGACGCCGCCTCTACGTTGCTCCAGAATTCGTTCCAGACAACAGGCCACCATTCCCCCCCGCCGACCAGGAGACACCAATTGAGCGAGCGACTGAATCCAGAAAAGATTCTGCAGACCGGCCTGGCCTTCTGGGCCTCGAAGACCCTGCTCAGCGCGGTCGAGATGGGCCTCTTCAGCGAGCTCTCGCGCGGCCCCGAGTACTTCGAGGCGTTGAGCGGGCGCCTTGGATTGCATCCCCGTTCGGCGCGTGATTTTCTCGATGCGCTGGTCGCGCTTGGTTTCCTGCAGCGCGACGGTGACCAGTACGCCAATACGCCGGAGACCGACCTCTTCCTCGACCGGAAGAAACCCACCTACGTGGGCGGCATCCTCGAGATGGCGAATCATCGGCTATACCCGTTCTGGGCGCACCTGACAGAGGCTCTGCGCACCGGCGCCCCACAGAACGAGGTCAAGGCCGGCGGTCCCGGTACCTTCGAGACGCTCTACGCCGATCCGGCGCGGCTGAAGCAGTTCCTCGCGGCCATGACGGGCATCAGCCACGGGGCCAACATGACCATCGCGCGGTTGTTCCCGTGGAAGGACTACCGCACGTTCGTCGACGTGGGCACGGCACAGGGCGATCTCGCGGCGCAGATTGCCCTCGCCAACCCGCAACTGCAAGGCATCGGCTTCGACCTCCCTGAGGTGGCGCCGATCTTCGAAGAGTACGTGGCGTCGGTCGGTGTCGCCGGCCGGCTCCGGTTCCAGCCAGGGAGCTTTTTCGAGCACGACTTGCCGAAAGCCGACGTCCTCCTGATGGGGCACATCCTGCACGATTGGGATCTGCCGACGAAGAAGATGTTGATCAAGAAGGCGTTCGACGCGCTGCCCGCCGGAGGCGCGCTCATCGTCTACGAGGCGATCATCGACGACGACCGTTCGAAGAACGCGTTCGGACTGCTCATGAGCCTGAATATGCTCATCGAGACGCCCGGCGGCTTCGACTACACGGGCGCCGACTGCGCGGGCTGGATGAAGGAGGCGGGCTTCTCCGCCACACGCGTCGAGCCGCTGGTCGGGCCGGACTCCATGGTGGTCGGCATCAAGTAAGGGCCTGTCATGGATCGCGCGCGTTCCACGCTGATCCCCATCCTCGTCGCCATGCTCGTGTGCCTCGCGAGATTCGGCGGACGCGCGCAGCTGCCCGCGCAGGACCACGGCGCCACCAGCGCCTGGCAGAAGATCCGCAAGCTGCAGACGACCGCGAGCGCGATGCACACGACCGCGCACCCAGACGACGAGCACGGGGGGATGCTCGCGCTCTTGAGTCGTGGCCAGGGTGCGAGGGTGTCCCTGCTGACGCTGACGCGCGGAGAGTCCGGCGACAACGCGATCGGCCCGGAGCTCTTCGATGCGCTGGGGCTCATCCGCACCGAAGAGCTCCTGGTGGCCGATCGCTACTACGGCGTGGACGACCAGGTACTTCACGAGCGTCGCCGACTATGGCTTCTCCAAGCGCCTGGACGAGGCGCTCGAGAAGTGGGGGCGCGAATACGTCCTCCGCGACATCGTTCGCATCATCCGAACGGATCGTCCGATGGTCGTCATCTCGCGGTTCCAGGGGAACTCACGTGACGGCCACGGCAACCACGAGGCCGCGGGTCTCCTGACGCGGGAGGCGTTCAGGATGGCGGGGGACCCAGAAACGTTTCCGGAGCAGCTCGTGGCTGGACTGCACCCGTGGCAGCCCTTGAAGCTGTACATGGGTGGGGTGCGCGCGAACGAAGACTGGAACCTGCGGGTCGATACCGGAGTGTACAGACCCTGTCCTGGGCGAGTCGTATGACACGTTCGCGCGACTCGGCCTGAGCTTCGAGCGATCGCAGAATGGCGGCCGTTTCAGCCCGCAGGCCGGGCCGTCCCTGTCCTACTACCAGCGGCTCGAAGTGGCGCCCGGCCTCGACGTGCCGGTCAAAGAGCAGTCGTTCTTCGATGGCATCGACACGACGATTCCGGGGCTCTATCGCGCGTTTGGCAGAACCGCTCCGGCCGGCGCCGCCCGCGCTTTGACGGTGATCGACCGCAACATCAAAGAGGCGGCGACCGCCTTCACGCTCACCGACCCGTCCGCGGCTGCGCCCGCGCTCGCGCGGGCGCTCGTGGCCGTAGGTGACGCGATGAGCCTGGCCAAAGATGACTTCGACGTGACGGTCGCGCTGGGCGTGAAGCAGCGGCAGCTCGTCGAGGCCATCCACGCGACGCTCGGAATCAACCTGTCGGCGATGGCACAGCCGGAGGGTGTCCCGGCGCCGGCGCCGGCGTCGGGGTTCGGGGCGGGTGCGCTGCCGATGCCGCCGGTCGTTCCGGGGCAGACATTCGCCGTCCGTGCGACGTTCGTCAACCCGAGCCCCCTCGAGGTGAAGGGCGTGCGCATCACGCTCGAAGGGAAGGGCGCCCAGGTATCGGGCGGCTCGCCCGCTCCGCAAGAGGCGCCGCGCAATCAGCCACTCGTGCAGACGTTCACGGCATCTCTGACAGACGCCCACCTCACGCGGCCACACTTCTACCGCGCGTCCATTCAGGACGCCAGGTACAGCCATGACGCAAAGTACACCGTCGCGGATGCGTCGGCGATGTCGCGGCCCGTGGCCGCGCCCCAGCTCGAAGCCGTGGCGCGCTACGAAGTGGCCGGCGTTCCTGTGGAGATCCGTCGCCCCGTCACACGGCTCGATCCCAACCTGCCGTACGGTTACGACCAGCGGACGCTGGCCGTCGTCCCGGCGATCGCGGTCAGCCTGACTCCCTCGCATGCCGTCCTGGCGCTGAACGCTCCATCGAAGACAGTCACTCTTACGGCCGAAGTGCTCAGCAACCTCGAGGGGAAGTCCGAGGGCGTGCTGACGCTGAAGGTCCCGGCGGGATGGGCGGTTTCGCCCGCTTCGCAGCCGTTCAGTTTCACGCGGGCCGGTGAGCGCACTTTCCAGCGGTTCGAGGTCAGCGCTGCGGCGGCCGACGATCGTGCCGCTCGCATCGAAGCCATCGCCCAATCAGGTGGCCGCGAGTATCGAGAAGGCTTTGCCACGATCCGACACCGCGATCTCGAGACGCGTTACCTCTATAGAGACGCGGTCACGACTGTGCGTGGTATCGATGTCCGGATCGCGCACGGCCTGCGTGTTGGCTACGTCATGGGGATTGGAGACGATGTGCCGTCCGGCATCGCGCAGCTCGGGGCCGACGTGCAGCTCCTAGGTGAGCAGGACCTGGCGACCGGCGATCTCAGCCGATTCCACGCGATCGTCACCGGCACCCGCGCGTATGCCGTCCGCGGCGATCTCAGGACCTACAACCGGCGTCTCCTTGACTTCGTGCAGGCGGGCGGCAATCTGATCGTCCTCTACAACACGCAGGAGCTCGTGCCGAACCTCTACGCGCCGTATCCCGCGGACCTGCCGCGCAACGCCGAAGAGGTCTCGGAGGAAGACTCGCCGGTCCAGATCCTCTCGCCCGATGCCGCGGTCCTCACCACACCGAACCGCATCACGCGCGCCGATTTCGACGGCTGGGTCGAACAACGCGGCTCGAAGTTCTGGACGGCGTGGGATCCACGCTACACGGCGATGATCGCGACCTGGGACAAGGGTCAGGCGCCGCAGCAGGGCGGATGGCTGCAGGCGAGGTACGGCAAGGGCTCCTACACTTACTTCGCGTATGCGTTTCACCGCCAGTTGCCGTATGGCGTACCAGGCGCGTATCGGCTGCTGGCCAACCTGCTGTCGATCGATCGTTAGCCGGGCCGAGGATGCAGCCTCACCCGCGATACTGCTGACGATTGCCGGGTTGTCGTCATCAGACAGGCCCTCGCCCGCCTATCCCCGAGGCCGGGCGGAGAAACTGCGGACCGCCTGCGCCTCGTCCTCGAAGGTCTCGAAGACCGTCAGAATCTTCAACATCCCGAACAGGCGCTGCCCACGGGTCGTCACGTGGAGGAGACGGATGTCGCCGCCCTTCGCACGAACGTTGTTGAGCTTTCCCACCAGCATTCCCACGCCGGAGCTGTCGATATAGGTCATGCCGCCGAGATCGATGACGATCTTGACGCAGCCGCGGTCGATGAGGTCGCGGATCTTCCGCCCGAACACCAGGTCGCCGTCGTCGAGGAGCATCTGGCCCGAGAGGGCCAGCACGGCGACGTCGCCGGTCTGACGTTCGACGATACGCAGTGCCGAGTCTGTCATGGTTTGTCACCCACATTGCCACGCCTTTTTCTTTGTGTCGGGCCGCCAACGAGGTCATAATCATGGCATCACTGGTCGGACCCCATTCCTTCATGAACTGCCCGAGTTGCGGCGGGCTTGCCACGGTCTCCAACGGGCGATGTCAGACTTGCGGCGTTGCGACGAGCACTGCCGCGCGAGACGACGTGTGGACGCGCGCCCTCGATGCCGCAGCAGCCAAGGCCGCGGGGCTCGAGTCCAACCTGTTCGGAGGAACCGCGTCTCCCCCTGACGCGGCGACCGGGCCAGGATTCCTGGCCGACACGCCAACCGATGCGGGCGCCTTCTCCGCCGAGGCGGAAACGCAGTCGGAACTTGGCACCGATCCCGATTCGACACGCCCGGGAACCGGCTCGGGAGTGCGGCCCGACCGCTCGTACACAGGTCCGTTGTCCCCAGGTCATTCATTCGGCCCTCGCTACCACATCGTAAGTCTTCTCGGGATCGGCGGCATGGGGGCGGTCTACCAGGCGTGGGACGCCGAGCTCGGCGTCGTCGTTGCGCTGAAAGTCATCCGGCCCGAAGTGGCGGCCGACCCGGGGGCGGCTGCGATGTTGGAGCGCCGCTTCAAGCAGGAACTGCTCCTGGCGCGGCAGGTCACCCACAAGAACGTCGTTCGCATTTACGACCTCGGCGAGATCGACGGCATCAAGTTCATCACGATGCCATTCATCGAAGGCGAGGAACTGGCACCGATCGTTCGGCGTCAGGAAAAGCTCCCCATCCAGCGCGTCATGAGGATCGCTCGGGGAATTGCCACGGGTCTCGAGGCTGCACACGCCGCCGGTGTGGTGCACCGCGACCTGAAGCCGGCCAACATCATGGTCGACAAGAGCGACGAAGCCATGATCATGGACTTCGGCATCGCGCGGTCCACAGGGGGCGCCAACCCTGCTTCACCTGATATCGCCGGGAACGTCCAGCTCGCGGGCGGGGCGGGGGGCCAGACGATGGCCGGCGCCGTTGTCGGGACGGTGCAGTACATGGCGCCCGAACAGGCGCGGGCGGAGCCAGTCGACCAGCGCGCGGACATCTACGCGTTCGGACTGATCGTCTATGACATGCTGCTCAATCAGCAGCGGGCTCGTGGGGCCGACACCGCCATCGCGGAGCTCACCAGGCGCATGCAGTCGCCTCCGCCGGCGCCGCGCTCGATTGATCCGAACATTCCCGAGCCACTCGATCGACTGGTGGCGCAGTGCATCCAGCCCGACGTCGCCAAGCGGTTCCAGACCACGCCGCAGCTGGTCGCCGCGCTGAACCGGCTGGATGACCGCGGGCAGCTGCTTCCGGTCGTGCGACGAGTGACGCGGCGGCTTGTCGCCGGCGTCCTCGGTGTGTTCCTCGCGTTGCTCGGCCTGACGTGGTGGTTCGCGCAAGGGCCGCCCGTGCCTGTCGCGCACGAGCCGGTCTCGGTGCTGATCGCCGACTTCCAGAACGGGACCGGCGATCCGACGTTCGACGGCACGCTCGAGCCGATTCTGAAGCTCGCGATGGAGGGCGCCGGCTTCATCAGCGCGTACGACCGGAACGGCGATTCGCCGGAGCCTCGGTGTCCGACCTCCCGAGAAGCTCGACGAGCAGGCCGCGCTGGCAGCTGGCCGTGAAGCAGGGCGTCAACGTCGTGCTTGCCGGCTCGGTCGATCGTCAAGGCAGCCGGTACGCCGTGTCGATGAAAGCGATTCAGGCGGTCACGGGAAACGTGATCGCCACGGCGACGAACAGGACGTCGAGGAAAGATCAGGTCCTGTCGCTGGCCACGACACTGGCTGCCGGAGTGCGCGAGGCGCTCGGCGACGACTCCTCCGATTCGGCTCAGCGATTTGCGATGGAGACGCTGACGGCGACCTCGCTCGATGCGGTCCGCGAGTACGCGCGAGGTATGGAGGCGATGTCGGGCAGCAAGTTCGACGAAGCGCTCCAGAGCTTCTCGAAGGCGGTCGCGCTGGACCCGAAGTTCGGCGTCGCGTACGGCGCAATGGCCGCGACGTCAGCGAACCTGGACCGGCAGCAGGATGCCGAGAAGTATGCGCAGGAAGCCATCCGTCATCTGGACAGCATGACGGAGCGCGAACGATATCGCGTGCGTGGCTTCTATTACTCCATCACCAACGACTATCAGGCCTGCGTGAAGGAGTACGGCGATCTGATCGCGCGGTATTCGGCCGACGCGGCGGCGCGGAACAACCGCGCGCTCTGCCTGACGCAGCTGCGGAACATGCCGGAGGCGGTCGAAGAGATGAGGCAGGCCGTCAAGATCCTGCCGAACCGTGCCCTGTACCGCCAGAATCTCGCGCAGTACGCCAACTACAGCGGGGATTTCCAGGCCGCCGAACAGGAAGTGCGAGCGCATGCCGGACCCGGGCCTGTTTGCCCTGCTCGCGCTGGCGTTTGCCCAGGTGGGTCAGGGCCAGGTGGCGGAGGCGACAAAGACCTACGAGGGACTCGGGAAGGTCGGCCCGGAAGGAGCGTCCTTCACCGCGTCCGGTCTGGCAGATCTGGCAATCTACCAAGGGCGGTTTTCGGACGCCGAGCGAATGCTCGCGCAGGGCGCCGCCGCAGACCTCACGGCGGAGACGCCCGACAAGGCTGCCCGCAAGTTCGCCACGCTCGCCGAGGTTCAACTCCTGCGGCAACAGAAGGCTGCCGCAGCCGCCGCCGCCGAGAAAGCGCTGTCGAACAGTCAGGCCGTCAAGATCCGGTTCCTGGCCGCACGGGTGTTTCTCGAGGCGGGAGCCGCCGCCCGCGCGAAAACGCTCGCAGCCGGTCTCGCCGCCGAGCTTCAGGCGGAGCCACAGGCGTATGCGTCAATCATCGAAGGTCTGACCGCTTTGCATGCTGGAGACGCCCGTCAGGCCATCAAGGCCTTGACGGCCGCCAACGGACTCCTCGACACGTGGATCGGCCACTTCTATCTCGGTCGAGCCTACCTGGAGGCGGGGGCGTTCCCGCAAGCGGACTCCGAGTTCGACCGCTGCATCAAGCGCCGGGGCGAAGCCTTGGCGCTCTTCCTCGACGAGGAGCCAACCTACGGCTCCTTCCCGACGGTCTACTACTATCAGGGCCGGGTCAGGGAAGGACTCAAGAGCACGAAGTTTGGCGGAATCGTACGGCGCCTATCTCGACATTCGCGGACAGTCCACCGAAGATCCTCTCGTCCCCGAAGTCCGCCGGCGCGCGGCTGCGAGCGTTCCGCGATAACGGCGCAGAGATTCCGGCAACCGGGCGTTCCCCTCGAGGGCTCGGCGGCCGGGTCGGGTTCGACCCAGCCGCCATCCTGGTTTTCTTACTTCACCAACTGCATCTGGAACGTCGGACTTGGCGAGTAACCTGGCGTCGACGGGGTTATCGTGACCTCGTACAGGCCCACCGGATAGCTCTGCCCGTTCGGATCCTTGGTCTGCAGGTTGAACTGCCACGTTTGGCTCGGAGTACCGGAACGAGCTGCTCCCTGGATCGGTGTTCGTGATGACGCGGACCGGTCCGGCGGGAGCGGCCCGCGCACCGTCACCACATGAGCGACCTGAGAGCTGTTCACGACAGTCGAGCCGTTCTTGAACAACCACTGCATCGGCACGGAACTTCCCGCCTTGAATGTCTTGCCTGACGGGGGCGGCACGTTCTGAACGCCGACGAAGGTGTAGTTCACCTGCCGCACGGTCAGCACGAAGCTGTCGCTGGCTGTGAGGCCGCTGCTGTCGGTCACCCTGACGGTGATCGTGGCAGTCCCGCTCTGATTCGGAGCGGGGGTCACGGTCACGGTGCGCGCGGTCCCGGAGCCGCTGAACACGATATTCGCGTTGGGCACCAGCGTCGTGTTGTTCGAGCTGCCCGACGCCGTGACGCTGGCCGGTGTTTCATCGCCAACGGTGAAGCTCACGGCTCCGGTGCTGGTGTTTCCGTCGATGGTTCGGTCGGCGATGTCGGAAATCGTCGGCGCGTCGTTCACTGGCGTGATCGTGATGGTGACAGTCGCCACGTTGCTGCCGGCGATGCCGTCGCTGCGCGCGGTAGGTGAACGAGTCGGGCCCGTTGTAGTTCGCGCGGGCGTGTACGACGAACGAGCCGTTGGCGTTCAGGACGAGCGTCCCGTGCGATGGTCCGGCAACGAGGATCGCCGTCAGCACGTCACCGTCGATGTCCGCGTCGTTCAGGAGGATGCCGGCACGCCGGCGTTGAGCGGCGTGTCCTCTGCCGTGGAGTAGCCATCGGCGGTGGCGGTCGGGACATCGTTCGTGGGCGTAACCGTGATCGTAACGGTCGCGGTGTTGGTGTCAACCGTTCCGTCGTTGGCCTTGTAGGTGAACGAGTCTTGTCCGTTGTAGTTCGCCGCGGGCGTGTAGACGAACGAGCCGTTGGCGTTCAGGGCGACCGTTCCGTGTGACGGCCCGGTGACCAGCGCCGCCGTCAGCGTGCTGTCAGTGTCCGGGTCATCGTCGTTGACGAGCACGCCCGGCGACGCCTGGTTCAGGGTGGCGTCTTCGGCGATGGAGTAGCCGTCATTGCCGGCAACCGGCGGTTCGTTGACGGCCGTAATCGTGACGAGGTTGGATGGATCGCTCTGCACGTCGCTGTAGAGCGCGAGCGAGAAGTAGGTGTACAACGCCCCGTTTGCCAGTTGCGCGCCGTCGATGACGGAGTAGTCGTTCTGCCCAGGCACGGCCGCCACTGTCGCGACAAGCGTCCAGGGCTGTCCGGGCAGCAACGTCGCGCCCTCGACGCGATAAACCGAGTACTGGGCGACGCCGCCCACGTTGGTTGCCGTCCAGCTCACGCGAACGCTGTGGTTCGGCGAGACAATGCCCGGGCAGTCGACGCCAATCACACAGGCTGTGAACTCGTTCGCGGGTGTCTTGGCCAGATCTGCGGCCGTTTCGAAGTCCAGTTCGCCTCCGGTGTTGTTCGGATCGCCCACGAACAGGTCGCCGCCGCCGAGATACCCTCTGGCATCGTCGCCGCGACCGGATGCCGGCTGACCGAAGTCCCATCGGCCGAAATCCCACCTGCCGAAGTCCCAGCGGCCGAAGTCCCACCGGCCGTAGTCGCCCTGGCCCAGGTCGCCTCGACTCGCATCGCCCACGCCAAAATCCCACCGTCCGAGATCGGACGAGGCGAAGTCCCACCGGCCGAAGTCCCAGCGGCCCATCGAGATCGACAAGGGCCCCAGCACCTGGTGGCCTTCCCTATCGAAGAACGGCCCACCCACGTTCCGTCTCGCACCGACCTGGTTCAAGCGAAGGTTGGACCAGTCATCGAAACCCCGGAGGATCTCGGGAGAGGAGCCCGTCGGCGTGGCTGTCGTACGCCCGTTGAAGTTGATGTCGAGCGTGTAGCCGGCCTCGGTGACGTTACCGTTGGCATTCCAGTCGATCGGGCCCGCCGCTGTGCGCGCGTCGATGCGAACCATCGGGACATCGGTTGCCGTCAGGTTACCGCCGTCGCAGTGCTTCGCGGCGGCCGTTCCCCGGCCCTCGAGATAGCTGCCGAACAGGGAGCGTACCAACCGATCCGGTAGGGCATCGCGCCCGGCCCGTCGTTGAGGAGCGTTTCGTCGAGTGCAGGTTCGATGACGTCGCGCGAGAAGTCCAGGTGCGGCCGGCCGGTGTCATCGAGCAGCCCGCGCAGCTGGTACAGATAGTTCATGACGCTGACGTAAGCGGGCTTGCAGTTGGGGTCGCCAGCCTTGCCGCCGTGCGTCAACTCCGCATTGTGCCCCCATTCGTGCATGAACGTGCCAGCCTGCATGAACGGCGTGCCGACAGGCTTTCCGTCCGTATCAGGAAAGGCACCGAGCGTGATCAGGATGTCGCCGCCTGGGAAATCGGCGACGCCAGTGTTGGTTCGCGGAACATGAAACTGCGGATTGTCCCGGAGGGGCAGCGTGCAGCGTTCCGTCGTGCTGTCTGCCGGCACCGGGGTGCCGGCGTCATCCAGGCACGCCAGCGCGGATTTCGGCAAGCCGATGGCGTGGCCGAAGAGCGCGTAGTGGAACGTATCGGTCCGGTTGCGATCGAACCGTCGGACGCACGTGCTCCCAGGCTGATCGCAAGGATCGTCTGCCCCTGGCGGGACTGACGGACCACTGAGGACCTCGTCCCTGAGGAACCTGAAGCCGGTCTTCCAGCCGACCGTGCCGGGGAAATCCGAAAACTGGCACACGCCGGGCGGATCCGTCGCACCGCGGGCGCAGACCGTGGCCAGCTCGTTGATCGCCTCTCCACCGCGCGCGAGACCCGCACCGCGAATGATGTAGGGATCGGCGTCGCCTGCTGGGTAGGAACTGCCCGC
Source organism: uncultured Acidobacteriota bacterium (assembly GCA_963776315.1). GTDB lineage: Bacteria > Acidobacteriota > Vicinamibacteria > Vicinamibacterales > 2-12-FULL-66-21 > DATBJJ01. The sequence continues at coordinate 228,096 of CAVZMJ010000003.1, read as the reverse complement.
GTCGATGTGGAGGGCGATCCCGGGACGGCCATCGGGATTGGCCACGGGCGCGTTCGCGAAGGCGTCGCCCATCATCTTCAGCGCCGGATGTGCCGGCAGATGCGTGTGCGCCGGTTTGGGGACGCCACCATAACTCGGGGGCCCGATCGCTGGATCGGGGTCGTCTTCCGTGAACATGTACCCCAGCTCGATGAAGACATCCTTGTGGTCCGGGTCCGCACCCATCGCCCTGAGAGGTGGCAGCGCCTGGCCGTTCGGATCCAGGATGGGCACTGCAGACGACTCCCAGATGTCGAGAAGCCCATCGCCGTCCCGGTCCTTGACCGGCGTCCGGTACACGATTGCTGCCCAGGTCAGACAATCGAAGGTGTTGAAGCCTTCGTGATCCACGGACGTCGTGACCTGAGTCAGGTTCGGGAGATCGGGAAACGTCGTTGGGTCCAGCGCGAACGTCGGATTGTCCCAGTTGGGTCCCTGAACAGCCCTGAATGGGTTGGTGGAAATCGGCGTTCCGTTGACCCGCAGAATCTCGGACTTGTTGGCCTGCCCGCTGCCGACGATATGCGTGATCCTGGCCGATGCGCCGGCGTCGTAGAAACCGCGAAGCCGCTGGGACATTCCCTCCGTGGTCTGGTCCATCGTGTATCCGCCGTCGTAGAGGACGATGGCGCTCAGGGGTGCAGTGGGATCGCGGTAGATCACGACCAGGCTGGCGCCGAGCGCAATCGGTCCGCCGCCATCCGGTAGCTGAACCTGATGCGCGCCGTTCACCTTGAATTTTCCGTGTCAGCGGATCGATCTCGAAGTAGCGAAGAACATCGGCCCGATAGGTGTAGGTCTTGTGGGCGCCGCCCGACGATCCGGTGCCGCCACCCGAGCTCCAGCACGGCGGCGTTCCGGTGCCCAGCACCTTGCCGAATGGCTCGGTGCCGGTCGCGCTGAGCGGGAAGCCCCGGAACGTCACGCCGACGCTGCCGGCATCCGAACCGCTCGAACCCTTCGCGACGACTTGCCAGTACAGAAAGGCGGCCAGGACGTCGGCATCCGCCGGCACGCCAGCGATCGGGATTGACCCGGTAGCGATGCCGTTGACACCGAGGTCGTGGAGGCCCACCCCGCCAACTGCGTAGTCGCCGGTGAGGAAGTAGTTTTTGAAGAAGCCCAGGGCATCCGGCGCCTGGGCAATCGTTGGGGCGCCCTGCTGAAGAAGAAGGGCCGGGATGATAGCTAGCAGCAGCGCTCGTTTCATTCTGTTCCTTGTGTGCGGGTAACCGGACGCGCGTGACGATACATGCCGATCGATGACCTGACTCGATGAGCCAAGGCTGAGTTAAGGCCGACTCTGAATTATGACCGACGCCGGGAAGTTAGTACACACGCGACTGGAAGTCTTGGCAGGAGCAGACTTTTGCAAGGCATCGATTGGGCGACCGAACGCGCGTCACCGGCCCTCGTCAAACACGCGTTTCTTTTTGAGCACTCAATGAATTGGCTCGATACTCAAGCTCTGCCAGGGCGCCATGATCCCCTGGCAACTGGCCGACAACCCTTCACTGGCTGGAGTGCACACGGCATGATTGGTACCACCCTTGGACACTAACCGAACGCCTTCTCCCGACCACACCAGGTCGTCCTCCTGCGCGGCAATGTCAATTCACCTCGTGTCATCTCCACCGCCACAAAGTGGGACAGAGTTCAAGGCCCGCCTCTCGCGGTTAGAATCACATGCCGACGGGGCGGTTCGCCCGTGGATTGGAGGCCGGCATGACGACTCCGACGATACGAGTGGCGACGTCCGGTGATGAACCCTGCGCGATTGGCACTGTCGTTCTGGCGTTTGGCGGCGATCCCATCGCGCGCTGGTGCTGGCCGGATTCGCACCAGTATCTGGCCAGCATGCCGCGCTTTACGCGGGCCTTCGGAGGCGGCGCGTTTGCGCACAACAGCGCCTACTGCACCGAGGATCTTGCCGGCGCCGCCCTGTGGCTTCCTCCGGGCGCGCACTCAGACGAGGAAACCTTGGGGAAGATTGTCGAGCAGACGGTGGCGGCGTCGGTTCGTGGCGATCTCATGACGATGCTGGAGCATATGGCGGCGTACCATCCGGATGAGCCGCACTGGTATTTGCCGATGATCGGCGTGGATCCCGCGCGCCAAGGCGGCGGCTATGGTGGAGCGCTGATGACGCACGCACTCCAACAGTGCGATCGCGACCGGCGCCTGGCGTATCTCGAGTCGACCAATCCCAGGAACATCAGTCTGTACGAACGGCACGGGTTCAAGGCGCTCGGCAGGATTCAGGTAGGCACGTCGCCGCCGATGATCCCGATGTTGAGACATCCACGGTAGGGGACTGATGGAGGTCGTCGAGTGAGTCCATCGAGTATCGTTGAGAGCCGTGGCGCACACCGATCGTCGACGATGGTGTGGCTACTCGTTGTCGCATACGCGGCGCTCGCGATGCGCCCGTCGCACGCACAGACTGCACGCACCTTGAAGGACGTCGTCTACGCGACAGTCGACGGCAAGGACCTCGGTCTTGATCTCTACATGCCCGCCGGTGTGACAAAGCCGGCGCTTGTCGTCTGGGTGCACGGCGGCGCGTGGAGGTCCGGAACGAAAGCGAATCCGCCGCTGGCGTTTGTCGAGAACGGCTTCGCGATGGCGAGCCTCGACTTCCGTCAGTCCGGCGAGGCGCGGTTTCCGGTGAACGTCCACGACATCAAGGCGGCAATCCGATTCCTGCGCGCCAAGGCTTCTGAGTACGGCTACCGCGCGGACCGCATTGCGATCGCCGGATCCTCGTCGGGCGCCCATCTTGCCGTGCTGGTCGGCGTCACCAACGGTCACAAGGAGCTCGAGGGGACCGAGGGTGGCTACTTGAATCAGTCATCTGACGTGGCGGCAATCCTCGATTACTACGGGGCATCGAACCTGACGACGATTCTGGCGCAGTCGACGCCGTTCGGCGTGAACATGCGCCGGCCGGCGCTCGAGCTGCTGCTTGGCGCGCTCCCCGATCAGGTCCCGCGGCTCGCGGAGCTTGCCAGCCCCGTCGTCCACGTCGACCCGAGCGATCCGCCGCTTCTGATCTATCACGGCGATCAGGATCCACAGATGCCGATCAATCAGTCGCATGAGCTGCAGGGCGCGTACGAGAAGATGGGCCTCGACGTGTATTTCGACGTGGTGCACGGGGCGGCGCACGGCGGGAACCAGTTCTTCGCGCCGGACCGCGTTGCGAGAGCGGTGGCGTTTCTGCGGCGGACAGTAGGGCTCAAGGCTCAGGGCTCAAGGCTCAGGCAAAACCCTTGGAGTGAGATCTTGATGCCCTTACCTGAGCCATGAGCCCTGAGTCCTGAGCCCAAAGGTTAGGAGAACCAGCGATGAATCGACGCGAATTCGTGCGTCTCACGGGAAGCGGCATGGCGATCGGTGCGATCGCCGAGCAAGTGGTCGCCGAAGAGGTCACGGCTCAGCCCAAGTCGAAGCCCACCGCGGCGCGAAAGGCACGCATGAAGGCTGGCACGCAGCACGGCGACTCGGATCCGATCCTGCGCGCCATGGCCGGCTTCGGCGTCAACAACGTCTGCAGCCGCCTGCCGTCGGCCAAGCTCGACGCCGAGTGGTCGGTCGAGTCGCTCACGCGCCTGAAGGAGCGGGTCGAGTCGTTCGGCCTGACGCTCGACATGGTGCCGCTGCCGCTCAGCTCGAATGAAATCTCGCGCAGCGAGAACCCCGAGATCATGCTGGGCAAGGCCCCGGAGCGCGATCGCCAGATCGACGACATGTGTCAGATGCTGCGCAACACGGCTCGGGCCGGGATTCCGTCCGCCAAATACAACCTGACGTTCCTGGGCGTTCCACGCACCGAGTCCACGCCCGGCCGCGGTAAAGCCCGGTACAGCACGTTCGTCTATGCCAGCGCAAAGCAGGATCCACCGCTCACCGCCGCTGGCCCAGTCGATGCCGATCTCTACTGGGAGCGGATCACGTACTTTCTCGAGCGCGTGGTTCCGGTCGCCGAGGAATACAAAGTCCGGCTCGCGTGTCACCCGCAGGATCCGGGCATGCCGAAGGGGAAGGGCTACCGCGGCGTCGAGACGGTCCTCGGTTCCGTCGATGGCCTGAAGCGGTTCATCACGATCGCCGAAAGCCCGTATCACGGCCTCAACTTCTGCCAGGGCACAGTGTCCGAGATGCTCGAGAAGCCCGGCGAGCAAATCTTCGACGTGATCCGCTACTTCGGCACGCGCGGCAAGATCTTCAACGTCCACTTCCGCAACATCGCCGGCGGGTTCCTCGATTTCCGCGAGACGTTCATCGACGATGGCGATGTGGACATGCTCGAGGCGATGCGAGTCTACAAAGAGATCGGGTACGACGGGATGATGATGCCCGACCACGTGCCGTCGATCGAGGGAGATACCGGTAACCTGCAGGGATTCGCGTTCGCCATCGGCTACATCAAGGCGCTCATCGCGGCCGTGGCCGCCGAGGCGTAGCCGCGCTCAGCCCGGAGGCTGCCGGATGCGCGAGTAGCCGCCCAGGCCGAGCGCCAGCATCAGGAGACCGCCGAAAAGCGGTGTCGCCTGAATCGCGCCGGTGCGAACGAAGCTGAACACCAGGACCGAAAAGCTCAGCGCCGCGGCGACAAACGCGAGCAGGACCGCCAGTTTCTGCACCGGTGTCGGGGGCGTCGTCACGCCCGCCAGACTAGCACGGCTGTCGCGCGCGAGGGCCTGGACAGCACGGAAGACGCGAACAACATTCGAATTGACCCAGTGAGCGGACGACCCCGCATCACTCAGTCTCCTTCGCTCGTTCCTCTTCGACGTATTGCGTCAGGTCGTGAAGACGTGCGGCCCAGGACACGCGGTAGCCCGCGAGCCACTGATCGAGCTCCACCAGGGGCCCCGGGTTGAGGGAGTAGCGGCGCGACTGCGCGGCGCGAGACTCGCGGACGAGACCGGCGTCCTTGAGGATGCGGATGTGTCGCGAGACGGCTGGCCGGCTCATGCGGAACTGACTGGCGAGCTCTCCCGCGGGTTGCTCGCCTGCTCTCAACCGGTCCAGGATCGCGCGGCGCGTGGGATCAGCGATCGCGCCGAAGATGCTCCTGTTCCGCGCCACTGTGTGAGTAACCATACGGTTACACAGTAATGAATGCAGGGATGTTGTGTCAAATTCATCTCGGCTCTCGGCTCAGGGCTCAAGGCTCCGGCAAGCGAGATCGTTGGACCGTGCTCTCGAAGGTTTACCTAGAGCCCAGAGCCTAGAGCCGAGAGCCATCCAACCCTCAGTCGCGGCGCACGGTCAGGTCTTCGCCGACGGGGCCCGTCCAGCCGGTCAGCCGGAGTTGCTGTTCGAGGGCGAGCCAGAGGCGGTGTGCGTCGTTCGAGCCCTTGACGTAGTGCGTACGAACACGGCCGTCGGGATCCGTCAGCACGATGGCGTAGGTGTCCGGGACTGCAGTGTTGCGGACCTCACACTGGAGCAGGGCTTCCTGTTTCTCGTAGAAATAGAGCACGGTCGATCTCTCGGCACGTTTGCCGGTTAGCCGTAGTTGAGGTCCCGTCCTCGCCATCCACTGCTGGCCTGCCCGCCATCCGCCGATATCACACGGGTAGGATGGCGAACTACCTGATCGTGGTCCCGCGAGGCAATGCCGAGCTTCTCGACCTGCTGTCGTTCGCGTTCCGGGGGCACACCGGCTTCAATGTCGTCATCGACCGGCGCGGAACGGGCTCGGTCGGAGCCCAGGGACCGTCGACGGACGACGCCTCGACCCGCTCGCACGTCGAGCCCGATCGACGCGGCGGCCGGATGCCGCTCGGTCCCGACGAGATCGTCGTGGCCGAGCGCGCCGAGCGGGGCGACCGGCCTGTTTCCGGCGAGCCGTCCCGCTCATTCCAGCGCATTCCCGTCAGGCGGCGCCGCGCGCGCCGCCGCCCATCATCTGCCGCCGGGGGCAGTCCGCAGCGTGCGCGGGGACACCGTGGTACGGGTGCAGGCGACGCTACCGTTTGCTGACCTTGTAGCCCGCCGGAACCTCGAACATCGTCGCCGCGATCGGCGCAGTCGAGACGGAGATGACTTCCGTCGAGATGGTGGTGGCCATCTTCTTCATCATCTCGGCCATCGGGCCCTCGCCTTCCATGCTGATCTTCATCTCGGTCGCGAACGGCACGCCCAGCTCGGACATCTTGCGATACATATCCGTCATGGCCTTCGCCACCGCAGGGCGGGTTTTGGCTTGGGTTGCGTCGAGGAAGCCGCCATTCTCGGAGGCGGCACGATAGAAGGCCAGGAACTCGGCCTGACCGGGTCCGTTCTTGACCAGGCACTGCGGCCCGCTCATGACCATCGTCATCTGCATCTTTCCGGTCTGTACCGGCACCGCAACTTTGAGGTCGTGGACGGTGCAGGCCTGCCCGGCGATCTGCCGGGTCTGAGGCGTGGGCGTGATGGTCGCCGTGATGTCCGTCGCGCCGGCCTTGGCGAGCGATTCAGACAGGTTGGTCATGTCGATGACGTCGGCTTCCTTCGTGTCGTGGTTCAGCACGATCATCTGCTTCGCCGCGATGTCGACGATCGTCGACGTCTGCTTGCCCGCGCCGCTCGTCTGATCGGTGCGAGTCTTGAGGCCCTTGACGTATTGCGTCATGTCTCCGGCCACGGCTCCGACCATGCCCGTTCCGCTTCCCTTGCTCTTCAGCGTGACGTCGGCGTGCGCGGGCGAGGCGATGGCGCAGCTGAGCAGAGCTATTCCGAAGAGTCGATGGGGTGTCATGTGCGTGCAGCTCCAGTAGCCGGAGGTGCGGGGGAGGGCAAACTCAATTGTAGCGCGAGTGTGCCCCTGGCGCTTCACGGTACTGCACGGAGATGGGCGCGATAGGATCCGGACATGGCTTGGACACTGCTGATGCTGGCCGCGCTCCTCGAAGTCGGGTGGGCGATTGGCCTCAAGTACACCTACGGCTTCACGAAACTCTGGCCGAGCGTCTGGACGCTGCTGGCGATGACCCTCAGCATGGGCCTGCTGGCCTGGTCGTCGCGAACGCTGCCGATCGGCACCGCCTACGCGGTGTGGACCGGCAGCGGCGCCGCGGGAACGGCTGTGCTCGGCGTGTACCTTTTCGGGGAGACTGCGAGCGTGATCCGGGTCGCGGGTGTTGGTTCAATCATTCTCGGGGTCGCGCTGCTCAAGCGGGCGGGGTAGTTCGATGACCAATTCCTAGAACCTAAAGCCAAGAGCCCAGAGCCTAGAGCCAAGAGCCTTGGCGTCGATTTGAAGGAGTCACACGTGAAGCTGCGGCATGTCGTGGTCGGGTTGCTGGTGGTCGGTGCGGTGTCGATGGGCGGGGCAGTCGCGGCACAGCAGACCGAGAAGGAGAGCGATCGGCTGCACAACGCAGCGACCGTATTGAAGGAGATCTTCGGGATGCCCGACGCGATCCCCCAGGATCTGCTCGACAAGGCCGAGTGCGTCATCGTGTTTCCCTCGGTCAAGAAGGTTGCGTTCGGCGTCGGCGGGAGCTATGGCCGCGGTGTCATTTCGTGCCGGGGTGGAAGTACCTTCGATGGCCACTGGGGCCCGCCGGCGATGTTCGCCCTCGAGGGTGCCAGCATCGGCTTTCAGCTCGGCGCGCAGGCGACCGACTTCATCCTGCTGGTGATGAACGACCGCGGCGCGAATTCCGTGATGAGCAGCAAGGTCAAGCTCGGCGCCGACGCGTCAGCGGCGGCTGGACCCAAGGGGCGGACGGCCGGCGCATCGACCGACATCGTCATGCAGGCCGAGATCCTGACCTACTCGCGCGCGCGCGGCCTGTTCGCCGGCGTGTCGCTCGAAGGATCGACGCTCAGGTCGGACGGCGACGCCAACGAGCGTCTCTACGGCCGTAAAATCGAGGCTCGCGAGATCGCGCTAGGCCGGAACCTTGCCATGCCGAGCGAGGCGCTGCCGCTCCTGGATCTGCTCAACACACGATCGCCGAGGAACCTGTCGAACCGGCCCAAATAGCGGCCGGCACGAGCGTTCGTGCTACCTTGATACATGCATCCTTGGCACGACTGCTACGTAGACGACGCGCTGGTCGAAGCGGCATTTCCGGTGGTCATCGAGGTCCCGAAAGGCAGCACGAATAAGTACGAGCTGGACAAGGAGACGGGCCTCCTGCGCCTCGATCGCGTGCTCTACAGCGCCGTCTACTATCCGGCCGACTACGGCTTCATCCCTCGCACCTTTTGCGACGACGGGGATCCGCTCGATGCGCTCGTGCTGTCGCAGGAGCCCGTGCATCCCCTGACCATCGTCGAAGCGCGCGCCATCGGCGTCATGCGCATGCGTGACGAAAAGGGCATCGACGACAAGATCGTCGCGGTCAGCGTGCGGGATCCGGCATTCGCGCACTACGTCGACAAGGGTCAGTTGCCGCCGCACATGTTCCTGCAGATTCGGCGGTTCTTCGAGGACTACAAGGTGCTCGAGCACAAGCAGGTCGTCGTCGAAGACCTGCTCGGCATGTCCGACGCGGTTCGGATCATCCGGGAGGCGCTGGACTTGTACCGCCAGCTGCGTCGCGGTGAGCTCGCGAAGTCCCAGCAGCGGGTCGTAAACCAAACCTGAGTCGCGACCGTCGAAACATTCGGCGTTCGGCGCTAGGATCGATAAGCCTCTTCGAGCGCCGAGCGCTGGTCACCGTCCCCGGCCCAATCATGCCCGACCTGCTCCAAGACCTGCGCTACGGCGTTCGGAGCCTCCTCAAGGCTCCCGCTTTTGCCACGGCCGCGATCCTGGCGCTTGCCCTCGGCATCGGGTCGACGACGGCTGTTTTCAGCGTCGTCAACGCCGTTGTGCTCGCGCCGCTGCCTTACGGCGAGCCGGAACGGCTGGTGGCGCTCTGGGAAGTCAACCACGAGAAGAACCTCGACCACGAGCCAGTCTCGCCGGTCAATTTCATGGACTATCGGGCGCTCACGCAGGTCTTTGCCGATGCGGCAGCCTGGTGGCGGCCCGAGATCACGCTGCGCAACCAGGATCAGGAGCCGGTCCGGGTCAACACCGTCGAGGTCAGCGGCAACTTCCTCGGTGTCGTGGGCGTGCGCCCAACCCTCGGAGCGGGATTCCCGCCGGACGTGTTCTATTCACGAGATCGGCTGGTGCTCATGAGCCATCGGCTCTGGGAGTCGCGGTTCTCGTCCGACGCGACGATCGTGGGGAAGACCATCCGCCTGAACGACGACCAGTTCACCGTCGCCGGCGTGATGCCGCGCGGGTTCGGTTTTCCCGGCGATACGGATCTCTGGGAGCGCTTGACCTGGGATCTGACGCGGCACAGCCGCGGCGCGCACTTCATGGAAACAGTCGCGCGGATGAAGCCGGGCGTGACGCTGGCGGTCGCGCAGCAGGAGCTCGACGCGCTGACCGGCCGGCTCTCGGCCGAGTTCGTGTCGACCAATCGCGGCTGGCGCACGCGCGCGGTACGTCTGCACGACGAAGTCGTCGGCCACTACCGGTCGGCGCTCTATGTGGTGCTCGCCGCGGTGGGCCTCCTGCTGCTCATCGCCTGCATCAACATCGCGAGCCTGCTCATGGCTCGCGCCGCCTCGCGGGCGCGCGAGGTTGCCGTGCGCGCCGCGATCGGCGCCACGCGCCGGCGGTTGATTCGACAGTTCCTCACCGAGAGCCTCGTGCTGGCCGGAGCGGGCGGCATCATCGGGGTCGGCCTCGCGATTGCGGGCTTGAAGGCTATTGTGGCGGCGACGCCGCTCGACATCCCGAGGCTTGCCGACGTCACGCTCGACGGGCGCGCGCTTCTCTTCGCTGTTGCACTCGTGTTGACGACGGCGGTGGCGTTCGGGCTGCTGCCGGCGCTCGTCCTGTCAGGCATCGATCTGCAGCGCGTGCTGAAGGAGGGCGGGCGCAGCCCGGGCGGCCGCGGCGGGCGCCGTGCGCACTACGTGCTCGTTGCCGCGGAGATCGCGCTGGCGGTCATGCTCCTTTCCGGGGCAGGTTTGCTCGTGCGCGGCGTGGCGAGGCTGACTGGAGAGGATGCCGGCCTTCGGCCAGCCAACGTCGTGACGGCTGGCGTCCAGCTCACCGGTGGCGCCTACGGAAGCTGGCCGCAGGTCGAGCAATTTCACTCCGCGCTGGTGCAGGCGCTGCAGCAGCAGCCCGGGATCGAGGCCGCGGGCGCGAGTAACTTCCTGCCGCTCGCGCCCGGCTGGCGGATTCCGTTCCTCAAGCGGGGCGTGCCTCCAGCGCCCCGCGGCGACGAGCCGACCGCCCAGTATCACAGCGTGTCGGAGGGGTACTTCGAAACGCTCGGCGTTCCGCTCCTGCGCGGCCGGTTGTTCGATGCGCACGACACGGCGCAATCGCGCGGCGTGGTGGTGATCAACCAGGCCCTCGCGCGGCGCTACTTCGGCGATACCGATCCGGTGGGGCAGACGGTGGCCTCACTGACGACCAACATCGGGCCGCTCGGCGCGACGCTCATGAAGGACCGCGACCACGTGATCATCGGCGTCGTCGGCGACGTGAAGAACAGCTCGCTTCAGGGCCGGGCCGAGCCGGCCCTGTATCACAGCCTCAGGCAGTTTCCGTTCAGGCACGTCTACCTCGTTGCGCGAGGCAACGACGCGGCGCGCGCGGGCGCAGCCATTCGCGACGCGGTACGCCGGGGCGATCCCGGACTTCCGGCGCCCGAGCTGCGACCGATGGAAGCGGTGATCGGCGCCTCGGTGGAGCGGCCTCGGCTGCTGATGTTCATGCTGAGTGTCTTCGCGGCTTCCGCGGCGGCGCTTGCCGCTCTCGGGATCTACGGGCTGCTGTCGTATGCTGTCACCGAACGACACCAGGAGTTGAGCATCCGGATGGCGCTTGGCGCGCAGCCGGGCGGCGTGCGCTGGCTGGTCCTCAGGGACGGCCTGCTGCTGGCGGTGGCTGGCTGCATTATCGGCGTCGCCGCCGCGTACGCGATTGCCCGCCAGGTCTCGAGCCTTCTCTACGGCGTGTCTCCTGGAGATCCGATCGCGCTCGGCTCGGTCGCCGCCGTCGCCATCGCCAGCGCGATGGCCGCCTGCGTCATCCCGGCGTGGCGGGCGTCGAGGATCAACCCGCTGGTTGGGTTGAGGGAGTAATTGCCGACACGTACGGGCATTCACGATGGGCACGATGAGACGATCGCCTTCGCCAGGCCATGGCGGTCCGCCGAAGCTTTACGCGAAGGCGGATGGTCACGATGAACGATTTGTTCTGATGAACGATCTGTTCTTCTAGGGACGACCCATCGTGAGCATCGTTCCATCGTGTTCATCGTGTGAGCTGGCGGTCGGCCCGTTCAGCAACGTTACCCGGATGGGCGCACGGTCCCAGAGGTAGCCTTCCATGCGTCAGGATCTCGTCTACGCCCTTCGCAGCCTTCGCAAGAGCCCCGGCTACGCCGCGGTCACGATTCTGACGCTGGCGCTCGGGATCGGCGCCAACACCGCCATATTCAGCGTCGTGAACGGCGTCATCCTCAAGCCGCTGCCGTACCGTGCGCCGGAACGCCTCGTCTTCATCACCAGTCAGTTTCCCAGCCTGGGCTTCGACCAGTTCTGGGTCTCCGCCCCGGAGTTCACCGAATTCGCCGAGAGCAGCCGCTCCTTCCAGCAGGTCGGCGCGTATCGAGCGGGTGCGGTCAACCTCGGAACGCCGGATCAGCCACGACGAGTGAACTCTGCCGTGGTGACCTCCGAGCTCATGCCGGTCCTCGGCGTGGCCCCCATCCGCGGCCGCCAGTTCACGCGCGAGGACACGCTCCCCGGAGCCGAAGACGTGGCCGTCCTGTCGACCGAGTCTGTGGCGCAGCGCGTTTGCCGGCGACGAATCGGTGGTCGGGCGCACAGTCCCCATCGACGGCGCCCCGACGCGGATCGTCGGCATCATGCCCCCGGGATACGACATTCACGATCAGCGCGTGCAGGTCTGGTTGCCACTGACGCTGGATCCGGCGAATCCCGGCAATCGCAGCGGTCATTTTCTTTATCTGGTCGGCCGTCTGAAAGATGACGTCAGCCTGGCGCAGGCAAAGGTGGATCTCGAGTCGCTGCTCGTCAAGTGGCCACAGCGCACGCAGGGCGGGCACGTCCCGAACACTAAGACGCACCGCATGCGCCTTGACGGCCTGCAGGACGATCTTGTCGGCAGCCTTCGAACGGCGCTGTGGGTGTTGCAGGGCGCGGTGGGTTTCGTGCTCCTCATCGCGTGCGCGAACCTGGCCAATCTCATGCTCGCGCGCGCCGAATCGCGCCAGCGCGAGTTCGCCATCCGATCGGCGCTGGGCGCCGGGCGCTGGCGCCTGCTGCGGCAGTTTCTGACCGAGGGCATCGTGTTGGCGATCGTCGGTGGCACGCTCGGCGCGGCCCTGGGTTTTGGCGGGCTCCGTGCGCTGCTTGCCGCCAATCCCGAGAGCCTGCCGAGAGCAGGCGAGATTGCCCTCGACCCGGCCGTGCTGATCTTTGCGTTGCTGATCTCGCTGCTGACCGGCGTGATCTTCGGCCTGTCGCCGCTCGCTGCACCTGCGCCAGCACGTCGTCAACAGCTCGCTGAAGGAGTCGGGGCAGCGGTCGACGGCGTCCGCCGCCCGCACCTGGGTGCGGCGCGCGCTCGTGATGTCCGAGGTCGCGCTCGCGGTCGTCCTCGTCATCGGTGCGGGACTGCTGCTGCGGAGCTTCTGGAACCTCATGACCGTCGATGCCGGATTCAACCGCAGCCGCCTCATGACGTTCGGCCTCGTCCTGCCGAACGCCACCTATCAGACGCCGCAGTCGGCCGTGGATTTCTTCTCGCGTCTCCAGTCGCAGTTGACCCAACTGCCGGGCGTGCAAGGCGCCGCGGCCATGCAGGGGCTGCCGCCGCAGCGGCAGGTGAATGCGAACGACACGGACTTCGAGAACTACATGCCGCCACCGGACGGGCCGTTCGAGAACATCGACTACTACCAGAACGTCACGACGACGTATCTGACGACGATGGGGATTCCGCTCGTCGACGGCCGGGACTTCACGGCATCCGACATCGGCGGTCCACCCGTCGCGCTCGTCAACGAGACGCTGGCGAAGACATTCTTCCGCGACCAGAACCCGCTCGGCCGCCGGCTGAAGCCGGGATTTGGTGACAAGCTCCCATGGTTCACGATCGTCGGCGTGGTGCGAGACGTCAAGCAGGGCGGCGTGTCGGCGAAGACGGGCACCGAGGTCTACTTTCTTGCCGACCAGGGGCCGGGAGCCGTCGGCTTTGCGCCGCGCAGCATGAACATCGTGATCCGCTCGCCCCTGCCGTTCGAGGCGCTCGCGGCAGACGTCCGGCGCATCGTCGGCGGGATGGATCCCACGCTGCCGCTCGTGAAGCTGCGCACGATGGACGAGGTGTTCGCGGAGACGATCGCGCGGCCGCGCTTCCTGGCCGAGCTGCTGATGATAGCCGCGGGCCTGGCGCTCGCGCTGGCGGCGATCGGCACCTACGGCATCCTGTCGTACTCGGTGAGCCAGCGCCGGAAAGAGATCGGCATCCACATGGCGATGGGCGCCACGCGGCAGCGCGTGCTGCGAATGGTGCTCGGTCAGGGCATGCTGCTCGCCCTCGCCGGCCTGGTCGTGGGAGTCGGCGCGTCGTTCCTGTTGACACGGTTTCTGCAGACGCAGCTCTTCAATGTGAAGCCCTCCGATCCGGCGACCCTCGCCGCAGTCGTCGCCTTCATCGCCACCGTCGCCCTCGTCGCGTGCTACCTGCCCGCCCATCGGGCCACGCGGGTGGATCCGATGGTGGTGTTGAGGGACGAATAGGCTCAGGGCTTTAGGCTCAGGGCTGAAGTTCTTCGAGTGGGTAGTCGAAGGTCTTCCTAGTCTAGAGCCCAGAGCCGAAAGCCCAGAGCCCTGATATCATCCGCCTGTGTCCGACGCCGACGACATCGAGCGCCTCATCCTGGAGCTGCATTCGACGGTTCAGTCAGGGCCGTCGCCGGCAATGGGGGACAGCAGCCGGCTCGAACGCTGGCTGGGCCTGCTGGCCTCACGGAACGGGAGCGACCTCCTGCTCGTGGCCGGTGCGCCGCCGTCCATTCGCGTCGACAGCAAGGTCATCCCGCTGGCCGAGGGGCCGCTCGACGGGCTCGACATCGAAGAGGCGGTGCTGCCGGCACTGGCGCCTCACGCGCGGCGGCAGTATCGCGACGCGCGCATCGCCGACGCGTCGTTCCGCATCGCTGGCATCGGCCGTTTCCGCGTCAACCTGCATCGAGAACGCGGCCGCGCCGCGGCGGCGGTTCGGCTCCTGCCGACCAGAGTGCCGCGACTGTCCACACTCGGCCTGCCGCCGACGGTCGAGCTTCTCGCGCAGCTCCCACGCGGGCTCGTGCTCCTCGGCGGGCCGACAGGATCGGGCAAGACCACGACGCTCGCGGCCCTCGTCGAGGAAATCAACCGGCGCGATGCCCGGCACATCGTGACGATCGAGGATCCCATCGAGTACGAGCACCAGCACAACGGCAGCCTGATCGAGCAGGTGGAAATCGGCGTCGACGCGCCCGACTTTCCGACGGCGCTGCGCGCCGCCGTCCGTCAGGCGCCGGACGTCATCGTCGTCGGCGAGATGCGCGATCCCGAGACGATGCGAATCGCGCTGGCCGCGGCCGAGACCGGCCACCTGGTCCTCTCGACGATCCACACGACCGACGTCGCGTCGTCGGTCTCCCGCATCGCGGACTCGTTCCCGCCCGAACGCCAGAACACGATCCGTCAGGAGCTGGCGATGGCGCTCGCGGCGGTCCTGACCCAGACGCTCCTGCCGCGCCACGGCGGCGGACTCGTGCCGGCCGCCGAGCTGCTGATGGTGGGATACGGCGCGCGGCAGCACATTCGAAAGAATGCGCTGCAGCACCTGCACCAGGAGATCACGATCACCCGGCGCCACGGATCGTTCTCGCTCGAGGAGTCGCTGACGCGACTCGTCAAGGATGGGATCGTCGACTGGCGAGACGCCCACGCGCGCGCCGCGCACGTCGACGAGTTCGAGCAGTTGTGTCCCGAGGCCGAAGGACGTAGGCTCTAAGGCTCAGGGCTTCAGGCGTTGCATGATCTCGAGCACGTGTTCGAAGCCTGTACCTGGAGCCGTGAAGCCCTGAGCCGTGAAGCCTACAGACGATCTCCCCAGCCTCTCCTGCAGCTTGTCGCGGTAGCTGCGGCTCAGCGTCAGCCGCGCGCCGTTCTTCAGGAACACCACGTACTCGCCGTTGAACCACGGCTGGAGCTCTTTGACGCGCTCGATGTTGACGATGTGCGAGCGGTGGATGCGGAAGAAGGTCTCCGAATCGAGCTGCGCTTCGATCGCGTTCATGGTGTCGCGAAAGAGGTGCGCGTCGGTTCCGACGTGCAGCTTGACGTAGTTGCCCGCGGCCTCGATCCAGTCGATCTCGTCGGCCCTCACGAAGAAGACGCGGCCGCCTGACTTGATGACGAACCGCTCGAGACGTTGCGCCGCTGGCTTGAGGTCCTGGACGAGCTCGAGGAGGCGCCGTTCGAGATCGCCGTTCGACGGGCGCTCGAGGTGCTGCCGGGCACGGACGAGCGCGTCGTGGAAGCGCTGGCGGTCGAACGGTTTCAGCAGGTAGTCGAGCGCGTGCACGTCGAAGGCGCGCAGGGCGTAGTGATCGAAGGCCGTCACGAAGACGACGAGCGGCATGCGCGCGGGGCCGACGGCTTCAATGACCTCGAAGCCGCTGGCGCCTGGCATCTGCACGTCGAGGAAGACCAGATCCGGTTCCAGGCGTCCGATGGCGTCGATGGTGTCGGTGCCGGTGGGGCATTCGGCCACCACTTCCAGCCAGTCTTCCGGGGCGAGGAGCGTGCGCAGCCGCTCGCGGGCCAGCGGCTCGTCGTCGGCGACGAGCACACGCACCTTGCCGTTCGTCATGCGACCTGGAACGCGGCCTCGCCCGGCGGCGCGGGTGCCTGGCGGAAGGGGAACTCGAGCCTGACCGCAAGGCCCTTGGTTTCGTCCGAGAACTCGATGCGATGCGCGGCGCCGTAGAGGCACTCGAGTCGATCGCGTGTATTCGACAGGCCAACCCCGCTGCGCAAGCGTGCGCGCGCGCCGGCGCTCAATCCGACGCCGTTGTCGCTGACCTCGATCCACAGGTTGTCGCCCTGCCGCCGCGTCGAAATCTGCACGAGCCCGGCGCCGGGCTTGGGCGACACGCCATGCTTGATCGCGTTCTCGACGAGCGGCTGCAGGATCAGGCGCGGCACCTCGGCGTCGAGCGTTTCAGGATCGATGTCGAACCGGACCGACAGACGATCGTGGAAGCGCGTCTGCTCGATCTCGAGATACTTCTGCAGGAATTCCAGCTCCTCCTGCAGGGACACGCGAGCCGCGCCGGATCGGTCGAACGTGAGGCGGAGCAGATCGCTCAGGCGGCTGATCATGCGATCGGCGCCGTCGGGATTCGTGTGCACGAGCGACGAGATGGCGTGCAGCGTGTTGAAGAGGAAGTGTGGTTGCAACTCGGCTTCGAGCGTGCGCAGCCGCGCCTGGACCAGGCTGGTTTCGAGCTGCGCTTCCTTGACCGCGCGCGCCTGCGACTCGCGGCTGTAGTGCAGGGCATAGCTCAGTCCCAGCACCGTCGTGTAGGTCATCAGCGTGAAATCGAGATTATCGAGGTACCGCCGCTGCAGGTACAGCGTCCAGGCGACGTTCGGCGCCCTGCCGCCGGAGTCCCACAACAGAAACCGCATGCCGACCATGCAGGCACAGTGAATGACGGAGTAGCTGACGGCGGCGAAGGCGTGGACGCCCAGCGCGCGAATCCAGTGCGCACCATCGAGCCGGAAGCGATGTCCGAGCCGGAAGACGACTGACGCCAGCGACGCGGGGATGTACCAGTAGACCAGGTTGAGGAGGAGCAGCTTGCCCACCTCGATGTCCATCGGGTCCCGGAGGTTCAACGTTGTGAGTCGATACGCCTGGAGCGTCGAGAAGAGACCGAGAACCGTGGCGGCGGCGAACACCCACCTGAGCGGAGGTGTCCAGGTACTTTGCATCGTTAACAACTATCCGAGCAGTTACGAGATTCGTCAAGGGATGAGTTACAACTTCCGAATGGACTCTTCCAGGTCAGAAAACGTCGGCAGGGATTCGTCACTCGTCAGTGTATTTGGTACCTGGCAGACGGCATTTCGTCACTCGTCCCGTCCGATTGTGAATTTATTCCGCGGCCATGACGATCAGCGTCGCATCGTCCTGAAAACGGCCGTCCGAGAACGCGTCGACAGCGGTAGCGAGCCGGGCCTGCAGCGCGGGAGCGCTGCAGCCCCGATTGGCCACGGCCAGGTCGACCAGCCGCCCGTCGCCGAACTCCTCGTCTGCGGCATTGCAGACGTCGGTGATGCCGTCGGTATAGAGCACGATTCGATCGCCGCTGCGCAGCGCGACCGAGCCCTGCTCGTAACCGCGATCAGGGAATACGCCGAGCACGGCGCCTCCGGTGCCCAGCCGCTCCACGGCGCCGTCCGCGCGAATCAGGATGGGAGGGTAGTGGCCCGCGTTCGCGAACGTCAGCGTCGATTCATCGCTGTCGACGATGCAATAGAAGAACGAGATGAATCGTCCCTCGGCGATGTGGCCGCAGAGGATGCGGTTGACCTGCTGGCAGAGCTCGGCCGGCTCGGTGGTGTTGGTGGCGAAGGCGCGAACGGCGGCCTGCAGGTTCGACATCAGCAGCGCCGCGGGAATGCCTTTGCCGACGACGTCGGCGATCGACAGGCCGACGCGCGCCGGGCCGAAGGCGATGGCGTCGAAGCAGTCGCCGCCGACACCCGACGCCGGCTGCCACGAGACGGCAACCTCCCAGCCCTCGATCGGCGGCATGGTCGAGGGCAGCAGCTTGCGCTGGATGCGCCGCGCTTCATCGAGATCGCGCCGCTCGATCGCAAGCCTGCTGCCGCCTCGCGCGGCCGGCTTCGACTTCCGTCCGCAGAATCGCGACCAGCTGCGCGTTGTCCCAGGGCTTCTGCACGAAATTGCGCACGCCACGGCGCATCGCTTCGACCGCGATGTCGACCGACCCCCAGCCGGTCATGACGACGATCGGGAGCTCGCGGTCGAGCGCCTGGACGCGCGACAGCAGGTCGATGCCCTCGCGGCCAGACGTCGTGTCGCCGGTGTAATTCAGATCCATCAGCAGAAGGTCGAACGATCCGGCTGCGATGGCCGAGAGGGCCGCCTCCGGGGAGCCAACGGAGTCGACGTGGATGTCTTCCCGCTTGAGCAGGAGGCGGAGCGCATCGATCAGATCGGGCTGATCGTCGGCGACCAGGATTCGTGGTTGGACGGCGCAGGTCGAGTTCATGGCCGCCGGCGTTGGTCCAAAGCGCGTGCCACGAAGGTGTCCAGGCCTGAAATCGGGCGAAAGGGTAGGAAAGCGCATTGGGCGGCCGTTGGGCCGGTGCCGGCGGAGTGTTCGATTCCGGGCAGCCGAGTCCCACAAATGCTGAATGCTGAGCGCTGAATGCTGAAGTAAAGGCTGAATTCAGCATTCAGCACTCAGCATTCAGCATTTCTTGTTGGTGCGGATCTTGATCGTCCCGCACCATGCTGCAAGACCTGCGGTTCGCGCTGCGATCTCTCGGCAAGCACCGCGCGTTCACGGCAGTAGCCGTCGGGACGCTCGCACTAGGCATCGGCGCGAACGCGGCGATGTTTGCCGTGGTGAACGCGGTCATCCTCCGGCCGCTCCCGTTTCCCGAATCCACGCGTCTCGTCCGTGTGACCGCCGACATGGTCGGGCTCGGCAGCCAGGACATCGGCCTGTCGGCGCCGGAGCTCTACGCGTATCGGGAGCGCTCCGGCATCTTCGAGGACATCTCGGGCATCTATCCGATCGACGCCAACCTCACCGAGGTCGACGAGCCAGAGCGCGTCGAAGTGCTCCTGGTGAGCCCGTCGTACTTCTCGCTGCTCGGCGTGCCGCCCCAACTCGGCCGCGTGTTCCGTCCGGAAGAGGACAATGCCCCCGGAATTGCCGAGGTCGTCGTCCTCAGCGACAGCCTGTGGAAGCGCCGCTTCGGCGGCCGCGCCGATGCGATTGGCCACAAGCTGCGCATCGACAGCGATTGGTACGAAGTGGTCGGAGTGATGCCTCCCGGGTTCGATCACCCGGGCCGGGTCCTCCGTTCGGGCGTGGACATGTGGGCGCCAGCCGGCTATCGGGCGGCGCCGTTTCAGCCGCTCGAGCGATCGCGCGGCCGGTATCCGCTCACGGGTGGACTTGCCCGCTTGAAAAGTGGGGTGACGCTGGCTGACGCGCAGGAGCGGCTCGCGGCGTTCGCAGCGCGGTTGCGCGCGGAATACCCAACCGATTATCCCGAGCGGGTCGGCTGGACGCCGCGCCTCGTGGGGCTGCACGACGACGTGGTGGGGGAATCGCGGACGCCGCTCGTGCTGACTCTGGCTTCGGTCGGCGTCGTGCTCCTCATCGCGTGCGCGAACATCGCGGGCCTGCTGCTCGCGCGATCGGCGGGCCGCTACCGCGAGCTCGGCATCCGCCGCGCGCTTGGTGCCGGGCGCGCCCGGCTCGCACGCCTGCTGTTCATCGAGAGCATGCTGCTCGCGAGCGGCGGTGGCGTGGCGGGCCTGCTCCTGGCGGTCTGGACCAGGGATGTGATTCTCGCGCTCGCGCCGGCGGCGCTGCCGCGGCTGAACGAGGTCGGCTTCGATGCGCGCGTCATCCTGTTCGCGGCGGGGGTGTCGGCAGTGACCGGCGTCCTTTTCGGGCTGCTGCCGGCATGGCAGTTTTCGAAGCCCGACATTCTTGGCGCGCTGAAGGATGCGCGTGCCGCGTCGGTGCCGGCGCGGCAGTCCGTGCGGTCGGCGCTCGTCGTGGCCGAGCTCGCGTTGGCGATGGTGCTGCTCACCGGCGCGGTGCTGCTCGTGCGGAGCTTCGCGCGCGTGCTGGACGTCAACCCCGGCATCGACGGACACGGCGTGCTGACGGCGCGCCTCTGGCTGCCGCAGCCGAACGATCCGACGGCGGGGCGCTACTACACGCACCAGGCACGTGTGCCGTTCTTCGACGAAGTCCTGCGCCGCGTGCGTCAGCTGCCCGGCGTCGAGTCCGCCGCCGTCGTCCAGAGCATTCCGCTCGATGGCCAGCGCAAC
Source organism: uncultured Acidobacteriota bacterium (assembly GCA_963776315.1). Classification (GTDB taxonomy): domain Bacteria; phylum Acidobacteriota; class Vicinamibacteria; order Vicinamibacterales; family 2-12-FULL-66-21; genus DATBJJ01. The sequence continues at coordinate 207,893 of CAVZMJ010000003.1, read as the reverse complement.
TTCACGACGATGACCATCGACGGTTCGGTGCAGGACCAGTCGACTGCGATCCCCACCATTCAAGGCAACATCGTCTCGACCGACTATTTTTCGCTGATGCGAATCCCCGTGCGGCAGGGCCGCGTGTTCGAGCCCTCGGACAACGCCGGGGCTGTGGCCGTGATCAACGAAGAGGCTGCGCGGCGGTACTTTCCTGGACAGGATCCGATCGGGCGTCGCCTGCACTTCGGCCCGCCACGCCCGACGCCACCGTGGATGACGATCGTCGGTGTGGTCGGCAACGTGCTGAGCGAGAGTCTCGAAATCGGCCCTCGCCCGATGATCTATCGCCCGCTCACGCAGGCCTCGACGCTGTCGATGGGGCTCGTCATCCGAACGAGCGGCGATCCATTGTCGCTGGCCGTGCCGCTCGGGCGCGCGGTGCGCGCCGTCGACTCCGACTTGCCGACGTTTGCGGTTCGGCCGATGACCGAGGTGCAGGCCGCCGGCACGGCGTCGCGCCGGTTCGCGATTCAGCTCGTTGGCGGTTTTGCCGTGCTCGCCCTGTTTCTGGCGGCCGTCGGGATCTACGGAGTCCTGGCATACCTGGTCGGTCAGCGCACGCGCGAGATCGGGATCCGCATGGCCCTCGGCGCGCGGCGGCGCGAGGTCGTCGGGATGGTCGTTGGACGCGCGCTCGTGCTCGCGGTCAAGGGCGTAACGATCGGAGGCGCCGTGTCGCTCGTGATGGGGCAGGCGGTCGCTGGCATGCTGTTTCAGGTGCGACCGTACGATCCGTTGACGTTCGGGACCGTGGCCGTCCTCCTCACGCTGACGGCCGTCGCCGCGTCGGCGACACCAGCCGTCCGCGCGGCGCACGTCGATCCCATGACCGCGCTGCGCGCGGACTAGTCTTTTCCGAGGGGCTTCGCCCCTCGGACTCCCCTACACGCTCCGCGCGCCGCTTCGCCGGCGCGCTCCGTTCGCGTGGCTCGCTCGCAATGCTCGCTCGCACCTTGGAAAGCGCATCAGGTCTGTGAGACAGCTTCCAGCCTAGTACTCCTGCTTTTGCTGGTCCTTGCCCTTGTCGCCCCGCGGCGTGGGCTTTTCCGTTCCCGGACGGCGCAGGCGAATCGTGCCGCCGAAGCTCTCGAGCTCGACTTCGGCGCCCCCGTTCCCGAGCGTGTAGGTGGCGCGGCGGCCGCGGCGCACCTCGCCGACCGCCTTCGTCTGCAGGTTGCTGCTGAAGTCGCCGTTGTAAGTCCTCACGGTGAAGGTTGCGTTCGTGCTCTCGGGCACGACCATCGTGATGTCGCCGTTGTGGGTGGAGAAGCGGTACGGGCCTCCGATGACGACGGAACCTTCATAGCGGATATCGCCGTTCACGGTACTCACGTCGAGGCTCTTCGCATCCACCTTGCTGAGCACGATGTCGCCGTTGGTCGATTCCGCGGTGACGTCGCCGCTCGCGCCGGTGATCCGGATGCCCTCGTTCACCGAACTGGCATTGATGCGGCCCTTCGCGTCCTCGACAATGACCTCGCCATCGATCGACTTCGCAGTGACGGACCCCGATCCCCCCTTGACGACGATGTCGCCACGCACAGTTTCGGCGGACACTTCGTTCTGCACGCCTTCGATGCCGATGTAGATGAACGTCCCGCTCACCTTCACCGGTAGCCACACGGGGGCGGTGATTTCGTAGTCGACGCCTCCCGGAGGGCCTCCCGACGCGCGGGACCGGACGGTCACGATGTTCCCGGTCGTCTGGATGTCGACGGTCACGCGCGCGGAGTGCGACGCCTGCACGCGAAGGGAATCACGATCCCAGGTCCGGAGGACGACTTCGCCCGCGTCGTTGCTGACGCTCAGGCGGGCGCCCTTCGTCACGGTGACCGTCCGATCGGTCTGCGGCGTGCGCTTGGCGCGCTCCTGCGCGGAGGCGACCGAGGCCGCCAGGGCCAGCGCTCCTGCGATCGCGGCCGCAACCCGTACTGCGTGTCTGATCATGTGCCTAGCTGCCTCCAGCGGAATCCTGGGCCATCGCCAGCGCGCTTGCGCGACGCAGCAGCGCGAGCTTGCGGTTGCGCGACGCGGCGAAGTGATTGTTGAGATACACGTTGGCTGGGTCTGCCCGCAACGCCTTCCGCGACTGCTCGATGGCCTGGTCGATCGTCCGCAGGTTGTCTTCGAGAATCTGGACCGTCTGGGGATCCAGCCGCTGGCGGTTGTCGTCGAGCATCTTCTCGAGATCGGCGATCGCCTGATCGTAGTTGGCGTCAGCGAAGCCGACGCGCGCGATCGGCTCGGTCTCTTCGTGTACCACCTGCGCGTCTGCCGGCGGCAGGCTCGCGCGGGGATCGCCGAGGCGAGCCACCCACACGAGACCGCCCGAGAGCACCATGAGCGCGAGCCCCGCGGCCACGAGCTGCGGCAACGTGAACGAGAATCGTCGGTGCAGCGGCCGTGCGAACGGGAGAACGGTGCTCGGTGGCGTCAGACGCTCGGCCACACCGGCCCAGAGGTCCGCCGTCGGAGCGGTATCAGTCAGCGACCTGGCGCGCGCGGTCACCGCCTCGAGCTCGGCCAGTGTGGTCCGGCACACGTCGCACGTGGCGAGGTGCGCCTCGATGGCGGCGCGCTCACTGGCGCTCAGCTCCTCGCCGTCGAGGTAGTCGGAGAGACGATCGGTAAACAGGTCCTCGGTAGCCATGGTGTTGTTCTAGCGCTCGCGTTTCAAGTACCGCCGCAGCATCATCCGGGCACGATGGAGCTGAGCCTTCGACGTGCCGCTCGAAATTTCCAGGAGCGTCCCAATCTCGTGGTGCTTGTAGCCCTCCACGTCGTGGAGCACGAAGATCTCGCGCGCGCCGTCGGGCAACGAGAGCAGCGCCGCCTCGAAGTCCATCGAGAAGTCCCGCGACCGCACCGGTGCCGACAGGGTTTCGAAGATCTCCTCACCTTCGTGCATTCGCTGGCGCCTCGTCGCGTCCTGACGGAATCGCTCGATCACGACGTTGACTGCGAGACGATGGAGCCAGGTCGCGAAGGCAGAGTCGCCTCGAAAGCTGCCAAGCTTCTGCCAGACGCGCACGAAGATGTCCTGGGTGAGCTCGTCGGCATCGCGTCCGCCGGTCATCCGCCGCACGAGGCTGTGCACGCGTGGCAGATGCGTCTGGTACAGGTGCTCGAACGCTGACACGTCACCCGCCGCGGCGCTCGCCACGTAGTCGATTCCCGTTCGGACCGCCTGTCCGGACCCCTCAGACCGCAGTGGAGACCCTCTCCTGCAGGCTGGGGCTGCCTCGGTCGGTGGCAGCAGCACCGCCGCCTGCGTAACCGTCATGACATCCAGGGCTCCCAAGCTCCTCTCCTGCATAAGCTTGGACGGGCAGGTGCACCTGAAAGGTTGGAAGCCCCCAGAAGCCGGCTCCCTGGCATTTTCGGGGTTTTGCCCGAATTGCCCGCGTTGTTCTCAGTTGCCGAGCTGGGCCAATTGCTTGTCGATAGCGGCAATCGCCTGCTCCAGCATCCTGCGGTAATGGGCCGCGGTGGCGCGCTCGAGGTCTGCGGCGGTGCGCGCACGTGTCAGTTGGAGCGTCGTGCGGCGCTCGGCGATCGTGCGCTGCTCGGCGGTCAGCTGTGGCTTGCTGACGCGATCGCGGGACGCCTCGTTCTGCTGCGCCTCGACCGACTTGGATTCCCAGCCTCTGGCCATGGCTTGAGCGCTGTCGTGGGCGAAGGTGATCGGCTGCTTGAGCCTTGGGCCTGCGCCCTCTCGGAACCGTGGGCCCGCGCCGGCGGTCTATATAATAGCCATACACGATGCTTCGTCTGAGATTCGCGCCGCTCGCCGCGCTCGCCGTGTGCCTTCTGGCGAGCTCCTGCAGCACGGGTGGATGCGGGTTCATCTTTGGTGCCGGTTCGGAACCTGCGACCACGGCCGCTGGCGCGACAGCGTCCGCCGACCCGACGGCGCCGGTTGCGCGCCCGAAGATCGTCGCGTTCGGCGACAGCCTCACCGTTGGGCTGGGGCTCCTCGAGACCGAATCGTTCCCGTCGCTCCTCCAGAACAAACTCGACGAGGAGGGCTACCCGTTCGAGATGGTGAACTCGGGCGTATCCGGAGACACCTCGGCGGGCGGCCTGCGCCGCCTCGACTGGGCACTCGAGGGCGACGTTCGCATCCTCATCCTCGCGCTCGGCGCCAACGACGGACTGCGCGGGCTGTCGATCGCCGAGATGAAGCAGAACCTCACCACCATCATCGACCGGGCGCGCGAGAAGAACATCGTCGTTATCCTCGCCGGGATGGAAGCGCCGCCCAACTACGGCCCCGAATACGTGCAGTCGTTCCGCAACGCGTTCCGCGAGGTCGCGGGCAAGGAGCGCGTGCTCCTGCTTCCCTTCCTGCTCGACAAGGTGGCCGGCCAGCCGTCGTTGAACCAGCCCGATGGCATTCACCCCAACGTCGAAGGTACGCGCATCGTCGCCGACACCGTCTGGCCCGTGCTCCGGTCGGTGCTGGACCAGATGGGCACCGCTCAGTGATCGAGCTGCGAGGCGTGTCCCGCACCGTGCCGAGCGGCACGGGGATGCTGACGATCCTGCACCCGCTCGATCTGGTGATCCCCGGCGGGCGCGTGGTGGCGATCACCGGCGCGTCGGGGAGCGGCAAGTCCACCCTGCTCGGGCTCATCGCCGGTCTCGACGCGCCATCGACCGGCAGGATCGTGATCGATGATGTCGATATCACCGCGCTCAGCGAAGACGGCCTCGCGCGGCTGCGAGGCACCCGCATCGGGTTCGTGTTCCAGTTCTTTCATCTGCTCCCGTCGCTGACCGCATTCGAGAACGTGCTCGTCCCGATCGAGATTGCCGCCGGCGCCGATCCCGCGGGGCGGGCCAAGGCACTGCTCGCCGAGGTGGGCCTCTCGGACCGCGGCCATCACTATCCGTCGCAGTTGTCGGGCGGGGAACAGCAGCGCGTCGCCATCGCGCGCGCCCTGGCGAACAATCCGCCAATCCTGCTGGCGGACGAGCCAACCGGTAACCTCGACAGCACGACCGGGCATCACGTCATCGACTTGCTGCTGCAGATTCATCGATCGCGAAAGTCGACCCTCGTCCTGGTGACTCACGACCCCGAGATTGCCGCAATCGCCGACATGACGATCGCGCTGCGCGACGGCCGAGTGGTGTCGTCGAGCGAGCAGACCGACGACCGCCGACTCGGACTGCCGACTGTGACCGTGACTCGACTGACCCGCCATTCCGACTGCCGACTGACATGCTCTTCATAATCCGCATGTCGATTCGCGAGTTCCGTGCCTCGTGGCGGCGGCTGGTGTTCTTCTTCCTGTGCGTGGCCATCGGCGTCGGCGCGATTGTCGCGCTCCGGTCCATCATTCAGAGTCTCCGCCAGGGGCTGACGCGTGAGGCGCGCATGATGATCGCCTCGGACGTCATCGTGCAGACCAATCGCGAGTGGACGCCCGAGGTTCGCGCGAAGGTCGATGCGATTCTGGCCGAGGCGCCAGTCCTCGCCGAGACCGCATCGGTCGAGACGCCGACGATGGTGCGTGCCGAGAAAGGTGCCGCCGTCGCGCGCATGGTGGAGCTGAGGGCCGTGGAAGCCGCCTTTCCCTTCTACGGCACGCTCGCCCTTGCTGACGGCCGTCCATACACGCACGACCTGCTCTCGGACCGTGGCGCCCTCGTCGGGCCGGAGCTCCTCGTCCAGTTGAGAATGCGGGTCGGGGATCGGTTGATGATCGGCGGCCAGCCGTTCACGATTCGCGGCGTGATCGCCCAGGAACCGGGCCGCCGCATCGGCGCGTTCAGCTTCGGCGCGCGTGTGATCGTGGATCTCGGGGATCTCCGTCAGTCAGGCCTGCTCGGGTTCGGCAGCCGCGCGAGCTACCAGCGGTTGCTGAAGGTGCGCGAGGACGGCGTGAACCGGCTGACGAGCCGGCTGCGGGAGGACCTGCGCGGCAACTTCGTGTCGGCTCGCTCCTATGCGTCGCTCGAGGATGACATCGGCGACGACCTCGTCCGCGCCGAAAACTACCTGAGCCTCGTCGGCTTCGTGATCGTCGTGCTCGGCGGCATCGGCGTGTGGAGCGTGACTCGCGTCTTCGTGCGCCAGAAGATCAAGAGCGTCGCCATCCTCAAGTGTCTTGGCGCGACCACTGCGCAGGTCCTCGCCACGTATGTGGCGCAGGTGGCGCTGCTCGGCCTCGCCGGCGGCCTGACCGGCGTGCTCCTCGCCGGGCTCGCCATCCGCATGATTCCTGCGTCGCTCTCGGCGACCTTCGGCGGCGTGACCTACGGCGTGACCATATCGGCGATTGTCCAGGGCGTGGCGGTAGGGCTGCTCGTCTCGCTGCTCTTCGCGCTCGTGCCACTCCTCGAAGTGAGGCGCGTCAAGCCGATGCTGCTCCTGCGGGGAGGAGACGGCGGGCCGCTTCCGAAGATCAGGCTGGAGCGCCCTGGCGTTCGGGCTCGCATGGCGGGCATCGATTGGGTGCAGGTAGGAACGGCGATTCTCGTGACCGCTGGCCTTGCCTCGATCGCGTCGTGGCAGGCGGGGTCGGTTCGTGCCGGACTCCTCGTGTCGGGTGGGTTCACGGTGATCGCCCTGGTACTCTACGGCGCCGCCTGGCTGCTCGTCCGCGCCGCACGACCGCTCGCAAGCGCCCGCTGGTTTCCGCTCCGACACGCCGTGCTGAGCCTCGGTCGGCCTGGCAACCAGACGCGCGTCATCCTGCTATCGGTCGGGTTGGGCTGCTTCTTCGTGCTCGGCGTCAGGACGCTTCAGCAGAACCTCATCTCCGAATCGGTCATCGGCGTGCGGCAGGGCGGCGCCGATCTCTTTCTCATCGATATCCAGCGGGATCAGGTCGAGCCCATCCGGGCGATGCTGGACGCGCGGCAGGAGGGCACGACGCCGGCGCGGCTCGTTCCCACGCTGCGGGCGAGGGTCACCGGCGTGCGCGGGCGCGATGTCAACCTCGAGGGCTATGCGGACGTACGGGGACGCGGCTCGCTCGCCCGCGAGTACACGGTGACGTACCGGCCCGCCCTCGAAGCCAACGAGGCAATCACCAGCGGCCGCTTCTGGCCCGCGGCGCCGATGGTGACCGCGGCCGCCGACGAGGAGGTCTCGATCGAGCAGAGCATCCACGAGCGCTTTGACATCAACGTCGGCGATCGGATGCGATTCGACGTGGCGGGACGCACCTTCGAGGCCAGGGTGACGAGCGTCCGTCGCGTGCGGTGGGAAGACTCGCGGAGCGGCGGCTTCATGTTCGTCTTCCGGCCGGGCGCGCTCGTGCAGGCGCCGCACACGTTCGTCGGCTTCGTGCGTGGCCCGGCCGCGGCCGACGCACGCGCGCGTCTTCAGTACGACCTCGTCTCGAAGTACCCGAACGTGAGCGCCATCGACGCCCGCGACGTCATTGCCCGCATCCAGTCGGTCGTCGACAACGTCGTCCTGGCCATTTCGATCGTCGGGGGCATCGCGCTCGCGAGCGGGGTGCTCATCCTGGTCGGCGCCGTGGCCATGACGAAGTTTCAGCGCGTCTACGAAGCGGCGATTCTTCGTACGCTCGGCGCCAGCACGCGCCTCCTCACGACGATGGTGGCGCTCGAGTATTCGGCGCTCGGCCTCCTCGCGGGACTGATAGGGGCGGTTGGCGCCCTGGGCCTCAGTTGGGCCGTCACTCGATACCTGCTCCACATCGCCTGGAAGCCCGAGCCGATTCTCCTCGTCGCCGGCACCATCTTGACGACCCTTCTCGTCGCCATTGTTGGCGTGCTGGCCAGCGCCGAAGTCCTGCGACAGAAGCCGCTCGGGGCGCTGCGCGCCGAGTAGGAGCGCGGATCACACGGATCCGTAGCTGCAGATTTCACGGGACGCGGATTACGCGGATTTGCTGGACTCTCACGGGACGCGGATCAGCGCGGATTGCTCGGCTCCCGCGGGACGTGGATCACGCGGACCTTCCTCAGGTTCGGCGCGCAGGTCGGCATGCTCCGAGGTTCCTCTGCCGCTGATCCGCGTGATCCGCGACCCGTGGGACCTGAGCCATCTGCGTAATCCGCGTCCCGTGAGTCTGGGAGCATCCGCGTATGATCCGCGAGTCCGCGTCCGTGAGAAGACGCGATCCGCGCAATCCGCGTCCCGCCGGGAAGCGTGATCCCCGCAATCCGCGTCCCGTAGGAAGCGTGATCCCCGAGGTCCCCGTCCCGTAAGGGGTAGCGATGATCCGCGTTCCCGGAGGTCGGGGCTGCGGCCGAGAGCCGCCGGCGAGAAATCTGTTAATATTGAGTTTTGCCGGGAGAGGCAAAAAGGTGCCTGCGGAGAGGAAGCATGGAGTTCCCCGTATAAGGATGCGCTTCTCAGGAAACGTGGCGAGATCCTGGCGCAGGGCGGTGGCGTCAAGCCGCTGACCACGTCGGCCGAAACCAATTCGCGTCAGGGCGATCTGGCGGACCAGGCGAGCGGCAACAACGAAGTCCACATCCAGCTCAAACTGAAGCAGACCGACGCCAAGATTCTGCAAGCCATCGAGGAAGCGCTTTATCGCATGGAAAAGGGCACGTTCGGCGTCTGCCGCGACTGCGGTGAGCCGATCGCGCCGGCACGTCTCAACGCGATTCCCTGGACGCGCGTCTGCATCACCTGCAAGGAAAAGCAAAGCACGTGAAAGCCACAGAACTGGTCGATTTCCTGCGTGAGTTCCACGGCGACAAGCTGGCGATGCTCCGGCGTCACGAGGCCTCGGCCCGGCACGTCAGCGACTACGACTTCAACAACACCTATCAGTACGTCATCGCCCGCGAGGAGATGCACGTCAGCTGGGTGCGCGACGCCATTCTGGACGTGAGCGGTCAGACCAACCAGGCCGCCGGCGGACTGGCCGAGGACGCGTCGGAACCCGTGATTCAGGTGTCGGGCAAGGGAGCCGATGCGCAAAGCGCGCTGATGGCTCAGGACCGCGATGCGGCGCAGGCATTCGTCGACAAGTGGCGGCCGCGAGTGGCGTCGCTCAGCCACGCGCGCCACCGGACAATGCTCGACGTCATCGTCGGCGAGACGATCGAGCACAAGCGCTTCTTCGAGCAGGCCGCGGCCGGACGCACGGACCTTGCTCGGCCGCCGCCTGGAAGGAGCCGGCACCGGCGGCGGAGTGCTGCCGACCCGGTGGATCGAGCAGTAGCGTCGCCGACCGGCCGGTCGCGATCGCGATCGGCAGCAACCTCGGGGACAGGCGGGCCGCCATGGCCTTCGCGATGGATCGCCTGTCCCGCATCCTTTCCAATCTCTGTCTCTCAGACATCGTCGAAACCGACCCGGAGGGACTGGCCGGGGAAGTCCTCGCCGGCGAGCCGCTGTTCCTGAACGCCGTCGTCACCGGCACGACGACGCTCGATGGACGCGCGTTGCTCGACGAGTTGCTGGCGATCGAGCGCGAGTTCGGCCGCGAACGCCCCTACGCTGGAGCCGCGCGCACGCTCGATCTCGACCTCATCCTCCTCGGCGACCAGATCATCGACGAGCCCGGCCTACAGGTGCCGCATCCGCGCTTCCGAACGAGGTTCTTCGTCCTCGGACCGCTCGCCGAGATCGCGCCAGACCTGCGCGATCCCGTGACCGGGGAGAGCGTGGCGGAGTTGCTGAAACGCCTGCTGAGGGACGAACTGCGCTAACAGGAGGGCAGCGCCTCGGAGGCGCAAGAGAGGCAACGCCCGACACCGACTGAGCGTGCTCCCGGAAGGCTGTAGCCGCTAACCACCGGCGCGAGCGAAGCGAGCGCTGGCAGGTCGTGGGGGTGCCCGCCTTCGCTGGTTGCGAAGAGTCGTACGCGACCAGCTACCGCGAGGTCTCGCCGTAGCGCGCGGGATAGTTGGCGCGCGGAGGCGGAGGGCCCCACGACAAACTGAGAAATGCCGACAGAACGCCGGTAGAAAGAAAAGGCCCGGGAGCAGTGCACCCCCGGGCCTCGACTAGCGTTCTTCGGTCGAACTACGTCGTCTTCTTGTACTTCGTCGAGCTGGGACCGCGGCCGCCAGTGCGGTCGATGGTCAGCACGCCGCCCGCCAGCGACCAGGTCTGGGTCTGCTCGCCGCGCTCGGACTTGGTCGTGATGACGAGCTTGGCGCCGTCCCACTTCGCCGTCGCCGTGGCTTCCATCTGACCCATCGGGATCTTGCTCTCGCTACCGTCGAGCTTGTAGACGCGTGGTCACGGCGCCGCCGCGGCCCTGTCTCTCGACGTCAGCTCGGTGGCCGTCTGCTTGACGGTCATCGGTCCGCCGCCCATGCCGCGTCCGCCACCACCGCCGCCGGCTGGAGCCGCGGCCGCCGCCGGATCGACTTCCGGCGCCCAGCTGCCGGAGAAGTCCGGCTTCGCCTGCGCGAAGGCGATGGTCGCCACCGCCAGCACGGCAGTCGCGATGATTCCGATTCTTGCCCGCTTCATCATGAGACTCCTTTGAAGAATGAACTGAACCACCCCGAGCCACTTCCCATCTGTATGCAAGATAGCTGTCAACTGTCAGCTTCCAGCTTCCAGCTTCCAGCTTCCAGCTCCAGCCTCGAACTCCAGCTGAGCCAGCTGGAAGCTGGAAGCCGGGAGCTGGAAGCTTCACTCGAACCTCAGCGCCTCGATCGGGTCGAGCCGCGCGGCCTTTCGCGCGGGATAGAACCCGAAGAACACACCGGTTGCTGCGGCGACGCCGAAGGCGACGCCAATCCAGTCGGCGGGAATCGACGTCGGCCACGCAGCAAACCGCTCGATTCCCATCGACAGGGCGAAGCCCAGCGCGATACCGATCAGTCCGCCGAAGAGGCTGATGACGATCGCCTCGACGAGGAACTGCAGAAGGACGTCGCGGCCGCGGGCGCCGATCGCCATGCGCAGCCCGATCTCGCGTGTCCGCTCCGTGACAGAGACGAGCATGATGTTCATGATCCCGATGCCGCCGACGACGAGCGAGACGCCGGCGATCGCCGCGAGGAGCACGGTCATCGTCCGGGTCGTCTCGGTGCGGAGGCTGGCGATCTCTTCCTGCGTGCGGACCGTGAAGTCGTCTGGGTCCCCGGCCATCAGCTTGTGGCGGATCCGGAGCGCTTCGGTGATCGCGGCCGCGACAGGAGCCGTGTCCGGCGTCTCGGACGCGACCGTGATGTTGTTGATGTGCGTCTGACCCTGGAGCTTCTTCTGGACGGTCGTGTACGGCGCGAAGACCGTGTCGTCCTGATCCTGGCCGAAGGCGCCCTGGCCCTTCGGCGACATGACGCCGAGCACCTTGAACGGCTGGTTGCGGATGCGGATGATCTCGCCGGTCGGATCGACGTCGGGTCCGAACAGGTTTCGGCGACGACCGTGCCCAGGACCGCGACCTTGGCCGCGCTGGTGACGTCCTGCGCGGTGAAGAAGCTGCCGTACTTGGTCGGCCAGCTGCGGATCGGCCTGCAGGTCGACGTCGACGCCCTGAATCTGGCTCGACCAGTTCTGGTTGCCGGCGATGATCTGCCCGCGCGAGTTGACGCCCGCCGACACGTATTGGACGCCGGGCACGCTGCGCAGCGCCGTGGCATCCTCCGCCGTGAGCGAGCTCGACATGCCCTGGCCCTGCCGGACGCCGCCCTGCGTGAAGTTGCCGGCGTTGATGTTGATGACGTTCGTGCCGGCCGACTTGACCTGCTCCTCGATCGTCGCCTGCGCGCCGCGGCCGAGCGCGACCATCGTGATGACGGCGCCGACGCCGATGATCATGCCGAGCATCGTCAGCACCGTGCGCATCTTGTTGCGGTTGAGCGCCTTCAGCGCGATGCGCAGCGTCATGATTATGGACATGGTGATCTCCTAGGCGACGCCGCCGTGCTCCGCCGGGGCGGGATCGGCTGGAATGTGGGCCGCGTCGATGTCTTCCGGCGGCGGCAGCGCCGCCAGTTCCTCGCCGGCGTTCCGGCGGTTCGTGATCTTCTGATCGATCTGGATCTTCCCGTCGCGGAAGCGGACGAGCCGCGTGCCGTGCTCCGCGATGTCCATCTCGTGCGTGATGAGGATGATCGTGATCCCGCGCTCGCGGTTGAGCCGCTGGAAGATGTCCATGACCTCGATGCTCGTGCGCGTGTCGAGGTTGCCGGTCGGCTCGTCGGCCAGGATGATCGACGGTTCGTTGATGAGCGAGCGCGCGATGGCGACGCGCTGCTGCTGACCGCCCGACAACTGGTTCGGGAAGTGGTGGAAGCGCTCGCCGAGCCCGACGATCTTGAGCGCGTCCATCGCACGCCGGTGACGCTCGGCCGACTTCATCTTCGCGCCGCCGTTGTAGAGCAGCGGCAGCTCGACGTTGTCGAGCGCCGTGGTCCGCGACAGCAGGTTGAAGCCCTGGAACACGAACCCGATCTTCCTGTTGCGGACGATCGCCAGCTCGTCCTTCGACATGCGCGAGACGTCCTTGCCGTCGAGGATGTACTGGCCGCTCGTCGGGCGGTCGAGGCACCCGAGGATGTGCATCAGCGTCGACTTGCCGGACCCCGACGGTCCGGTGACGGCGACGAACTCGCCGGCCTCGACGTCCATGTCCGCGCCGCGCAGCGCGCGGACGGTGACCTCGCCGACCGTGTAGGTCTTGACGAGGTCGCGAACAGAAATGACAGGCATTTGTTGCTACCAGCTTCCAGCTGCCAGCTGCCAGTCTCTAGGGGCCAGCCAATCGCCTTCTGACTTCAGTCCTGCGACTGAGGTCTGAAAGCTCTTAGCTGGCAGCTCTTAGCTGGCAGCCGGAAGCTGACCTAGAACCCTCGGCCTCCGCCACCGCCACGCTGCCCGCCGCCACCGCCGCCGGGGCCGCCGCGCTGCGGACCCATGAGCGGGTTTCCGGCTGCCGGCTGGCCTGGGCGAACGACGGCTCGAGGCCGGTCAGCATGTTGATGACGACTTCCTGGCCTTCCTTGAGCTCGCCGTCGACGATTTCGCTGAACGTGCCGTCGCTCACGCCGAGCCGGAGCCGGACGGACTTCAGCTGTTTGTTCTCATAGAGCCAGGCGCGGCCGCGCGTCTCGGTCGTCTGAAGCGGCCCGAACAGCGAGTCGATGGTCGTGCGCGTGCCCGCAATCGTTGCAGGCGTTGGCGCATTGGCAGGGCCACCGGGCCCGGTCCGGCCGGCCTGCGCGGGGTTCGCGTTCGCATTGCGACCACCGCCCTGGCCACCGCGCCCGCCAAAGCCAGGCTGACCAGGCTGACCGCCCGCGCCTGGCTGGCCGCCGGGAGCGCCGCGTCCGCCACCCTGAGCCTCGCGCTCCTTCATGCGTGCCTGGAAGCGCTCGCGCTCCTCGGGCGTCATGCTGGCCATGCGCTCTTCCATGCGCTTGCGGCGCTCTTCCGGCGTCATGTTCGGGTCGAAGCCTCGCCCGCCGCCGCCGCCGAACCCGCGTCCGCCACCTTCGCCGCCGCCAGGGGCTCCGCCGGGCGCGGCTGCCATGCGATCGCCGCCGCCTCGGGCCTCGGGTGACTCCGGACGGCCGCCGCCGGCAGGAGGCTGAGCCGTCGCTTGGGGCGCTCTGGCCTGTGGTGTCGGAGCGGCAGCCGCGCCGCCCCCTTGCGGTGCAGCCTGCGGCGCGCCTTGCGGTGCGCCGGCTCCCGCGCCTGGTCCACCTTGGCCGCCGGCGCCATCACGACCGCGCCCACCGCCACCGCCACCATCGCGTCCGCGGCCGCCGCGAAGCCGCCGGCGCCGCGCTGCACCTCGGGCGGAACGGGCTGGTTGAGGACGGGGAACATCGCCTCGGTCGGGCGGAAGCGGACCGCCGCAGTCGGCACGCGCAGGGCGTTGTTGCGGCGCGCGATCTCGATACCGACGGTCGCCGTCATGCCCGGCTTCAGCTTGAGCTGCGGGTTGGGCACCGAGATGACGGTCGAGTAGATGACGACGTTCTGCACGACGGCCGGCTGCAGGCGCACCTGCTGGACCGCGCCGATGAACGTATCGGTGGGGAAGGCGTCGACGCGGAACGAGACGACCTGTCCGGGACGCATCCTGCCGACATCGGACTCGTCGATGTTCGCGACGACCTGCATCTTGGTCAGGTCCGCGGCGATGACGAAGAGCGTCGGCGCGTTCATGCTGGCGGCGACCGTCTGACCCGGGTCCACGTTGCGCGAGATGACGATGCCGTCGATGGGCGAGGTGATGACGGTGTAGCCCAGATTGACCGTCGCCTGATTCAGCTGGCCCTTGTCTGCGTCAAGCTCGCCTCCGACGACTTGATCTGCGCGTCGGCGCTCTTGACGGTGAGCTCGGCCGCTTCGAGGTCGGTCTTGGGCACGAGTTCCTTCTTGAACATTGCCTTCGCGCGCTCGAGCTTCTGCTTCGCGTCCGCGAGCGACACCTTCAGGCGCTCGAGGTCCGCTTCAGCGCGGACGACGTTGGCTCTCTGCGACTCGATCTGCACCTGCAGAATCGACGGATCGAGCCGCGCGATGACCTGCCCCTTCTTCACGATGGAGTTGAAGTCGGCGAGCAGCTCCTGCACGACGCCCGACACCTGCGTGCCGACGTCGACGGTCGTCACCGCTTCGAGCGTGCCCGTGGCCTGCACCCGCTCGACGACGTCGCCGCGACTGACCGGCACGGTCGACACCGTCGGCTCCGGCCTGGTGCGATTCTGGTAGTAGGCCCAGCCGCCTGTGCCGGCGCCGCGAGGAGAACCAAGAATGCGATGAACTTTTTCATGATGTCGAATCCAACCTTCGCTCGCCTGCCGCGTGCGCGAGCTTCGGTTGGCAAGCCAAGCGAAGTACCCGACACGCGAAGGTTGTCCGCCGTAGCGCCGTGCGCGAAGGCGGACGTCCCAAATTACCGACTACGAATGCTGAGGCTCCTGATGCCCCGAGCGCAGTCCCTTCCAACCTTCTTCGAAGATCGTGTAGACCGTCGGCACGAAGACGAGCGTGATGAGCGTCGACGCGAGCAGGCCGCCGATGACGACGCGCGCGAGCGGCGCCTGCAGCTCGGCGCCTTCGCCGATCCCCAGCGCCATCGGCACGAGGCCGAGCATCGTCGCCAGCGACGTCATCAGGATCGGCCGCAGCCGCGTCCGTCCCGCGGTCTCGACCGCCTCGCGCAGCGGCATGTGGTCGCGGCGGCGCAGGATGTTCGTGTAGTCGACGAGCAGGATCGCGTTGCTGACGACGATGCCGGCCAGCATGATGACGCCGATGTAGGCCTGCAGGCTGAACGTCGTGTTCGTGAGCTTGAGCGCGAGCACGACGCCGATCGCGGCGAGCGGCACCGAGAACATGATGATGAACGGATCGCGCAGCGACTCGTACTGCGACGCCATGACCGCGTAGACGAGCAGGATCGCGAGGATCAGCATCATCTGCAGCTGCGAGAACGCCCGCGCCTGTTCCTCGGCCTCGGCGCCGAAGCCGACCGGGAAGTCCGGCGGCACGGCGACCTCGGACAGCCGCGCGTTGACGGCGGCGAGCGCGTCGCTCAGCGTGGTCTGCGGCTCGGCCGTCACGCGGATGATGCGCTCCTGATTCTTGCGCTGGATCTCGGTCGGTCCCGACTGGTTGCGCACCGTCATCAGGTTCTTGGCCTGGAGCACCTGTCCCTGCGACGTGCTGAGCAGGATGTCGCTGATGTCTTCGACGCGGCCGCGATCCTCTTCGCGGAGCCGGACGATGATCGGGTACTCGTTGCCGGCCTCGCGGAAGAACGCCGCCTGCGTGCCGCCGACGCTGGTGCGGATCGAGTTGGCGACGCCGGTGACCGACAGCCCGAGCAGCGCCGCCTTGGGCCGATCGACCTGGATCGCGAGCTCGGGCCGCCCGTCGTCGCGGCCGACGCGGGCGTTGCGAATCTCCGGCATGCGGTCCATGACGCCCTTGGCGCCCTGCGCGACGCGCTGCGAGATCTGCCAGGTCGTCGCCGTGAATCTCGAGCGAGATGCGCGACTCGCCGCCGCCGAAGAGGCGGTTCTGCTGCTGGTTGCCGCCCGACGCGCGCGTCGTGATGATGACGCCGGGGATGATGCCGGGCAGCTGCCGGTTCAGGTCGCGCGCGATCTGCTCGCTCGAGCGCGTCCGCTTGTCCTTCGTCACCAGCCGGAGCGTCATGTTGCACGCGGTTGCGCGCCGCCGCCCCCGAACCCGCCGCCGCCGCCGGCCTGCGTGATGATGTCCTCGGCCTCCGTCACGTACTCCTTGCCGAGTCCTTCGAGGCGCATCGCGACGTCCTCCGCGCGCTCGACCCGCGTGCCGACCGGCAGCTCGGCGGTCACCTGCACTTCGCCCTCGTCGGTCTGCGGCATCAGCTCGAAGCCGATGGTCGGCAGGATCAGCACCGCGGCGACGACGCACGCCGTGCCGACGCCGAGCACCGTCGGCCGGTGCTTGAGCGCGACGTGGATGAGCCGGCTGTACTTGTCGTCCATGCCGTCGAGGAACCGTTCGCTCCACGTGTAGAGCCGGCCCGACAGGCCGTGCCGCTCGTCGACGGGCGGCGGCAGCTTCAGCAGCCGCGAGCAGAGCACCGGCACGATCGTCACGGCGACGAACAGCGACATCGTCAGCGAGAACATGACGACGACCGAGAGCTGCTTGAACAGGATGCTCGACACGCCGGTCAGGAAGAGCAGCGGCACGAAGACGGCGATGTGCGTCAGCGTCGAGGCGAGGATGGCCGACCAGACTTCTTCGCTCGCGTCGATCGAGGCCGTCATCCGGTCCTTGCCGTGCTCCATGTGCCGGAACGTGTTCTCGAGCACGACGATCGAGGCGTCGACGATCATGCCGATGCCGAGCGCCAGGCCGCCGAACGTCATCGTGTTGAGCGTGTAGCCGTCGAAGTAGAGCAGCGCGAACGTGCCGATGACCGAGATCGGAATCGACGTGAAGACGATGAAGGTCGCGCGCAGGTTGCGCAGGAACAGGAAGATGATGAGCATGACGAGGCAGCCGCCGACAAGCGCGTGCTCCTGGACGGCGTCGATCGAGCGCCTGATGAAGATCGAGCTGTCGTCGAGCACCGTCATGGTGACGCTCGGCATCTCGCGGTTGATCTTCGCGACTTCGGCGCGGACGGCGTCGGCGATCTCGACCGTGTTCTTGCCCGACTGCTTCGTGACGCGCAGGCGCACGCCCGGCTTGCCGTTGATGCGCGTGAAGGAGCGGAAGTCCTCGGTCGAGTCCTTGACCTCGGCGATGTCGCGCATGTAGACGGGGACGCCCGGCCGCGTCATCACGACCAGATCGCGGATCTCGTTCAGGTTCTCGAACTGGCCCTGGCTGCGGACGAGGTAGGTGCGGTCGCCTTCGTCGATCTCGCCGAGCGGGATGTTCTGGTTCTCGGTGCGCAGCAGGTTGACGACGCGGTCGACCGGCAGGTCGAGCGCGCGGATCTTCTCCTTCGAGAGCTCGACGTGAATCTGGCGGCGCAGGCCGCCCTCGACGGTGACCGCCGCGACGCCGGGCACGCGCTCGAGCCGCTGCGAGAGGTCGTGCTCGGCGATCTCGCGCAGCTTGACGCGGTCGTAGTCGCCTTCGACGCCGACGCCCATGATCGGCGCGGCGTTCGCGTCGAACTTGAACATGACCGGCGCGTCGGCTTCCTCGGGCAGCCGGCCGCGGACGCGATCGAGCCGGTTGCGGATGTCGTCGGCCGCCTCGTTCAGGTCGGTGCCCCACGCGAAGTTCAGCGTGACGCGGCCGAGCCCTTCCTGCGAGGTCGACTCGAGACGCTCGAGGCCGGCCACCGCGCTCATCGCCTGCTCGATCGGGCGCGTGACGAGCTCCTCCATCTCGAGCGGACCGACGCCGGCGTAGCTGACGCGGACCGTGATGCTCGGGAACGAGACGTCGGGCATCAGGTCGACCGGCAGCCGCAACAGCGACAAGCCGCCGATCAGGATGATCACGGCCGACAGCATGAACATCGTGACCGGACGCTGGATTGCGAGACGCGGAATGCTCATCGGCCGCTCCCCTGAGGTGCTGTACCCGTCGCAGCCTTGCCCTGAGCCTGTCGAAGGGCCCTGTCCACGGCCCGACCGTCCCGGCCGGTGCCCTGACCGGCGGCGACGATCCGATCGCCATCCTTGAGCGCGCTGGCGCCCGTCGTGATGACCTGCACGCCGCTGTCGAGGCCCGTGGTGATCTCGATGACCTCGCCGTCGCGGATGCCGACCTCGACCGGCAGGAACTTCGCCGTCATCACGTTCTGGCCGCTCTGGGCGGCGCCACCGCCGCGCGTGCCCTCAGCCTTCTCGGCGGGCGCGGCGATGAACACGCCGGTCTTGCCCTCGAGGTCGACGAGCGCGTTGCGCGGGACGGTGATCGCATCGCTGCGCGTGCTGATCGTCAGCTGCACGCGCGAATACATGCCCGGCTTGAGACGGTAGCCGACGTTCGGCACCTCGATTTCGATCTCCGCCGTGCGCGTCGCCGGGTCGAAGACCGGCGCGACGCGGCTGACGCGGCCCTTGAACGTCTCCCCGGGATACGCGTCGACCTCGACGTTGGCCTGCGTGCCGACCGTCACGCGCCGCATGTCCCTCTCGACCAGGTTGGCGACCATCCGCACCGTGCGGATGTCGACCACCGAGGCCACCGGCGCGTTCGGGCTCGCGAACGCCCCCGGATCGAGATAGCGCTTGCCGACGAAGCCGTCGACCGGCGAGACGATCTGCGTGTTCGTCAGAGTGATCTTCAATTCGTCGAGCCGCGCCTTGGTCTGCTCGAACTGCGCGCGCGCGAGATCGAGCTGCGCGACCGCCGCCTGGTGCCGCGCATCGATGTCGTCGAAGGTCTGCTGCGGCAGCAGCTGCCGCTCGTAGAGACTGCGCGAGCGATCGAGGTTGTTCTGCGCCAGCTTGAGATCCGCTTCGCGCTGGCGAATCGTCGCCTGCGACGACCTGATAGGACGCCTCGGCGCCGCGGACCTGCTCGCGGATCTCGCTGTCCTCGACGCGGGCGATGACCTGCCCCTCGCGCACCGGATCGCCGAGCTTGACGTTGACGACCTGCAGCCGGCCGTTGGCGCGGGGCACGACTTCGACCGTCGCGGCGCCGATCAGGTTGCCGACGACCAGGATCTCCTCGGCGACCGGCGCCCGCTTGACGGTGGCGAACTCGACCGGCATCGGCGGCCTCGACGCCCGACCTCCGCCGGCCCCCGCGCCGGTCGCCTGGGCGCGTCACCGCCCCGGTTGTAGACCAGGACGCCCGCCAGGCCGACGATGGCCACGATGACGACCGCGATGGTTCTGCGCATTAGACTCTCGGAGGCTCCGTTTTATTGCTCGCCGATGCCGACTGCCGACTGCTGACTGCCGACTGTCGAATGTCGACTGTGACTTCGCGCGACTGACGACCGACGACTGCGTTCGACTGTCCTATCTCGGACTGATTTGCGTCCGCTGGAAGTCGACGAGCGCGCGGCGATAGTTCAGGTGCTCGCGGAGCTCGCGGTTGCGCGCGTCGGCCAGGTCGCGCTGCGCCTGGACCACTTCAAAGTTGGTCGCCATGCCGACGTCGAGCTTGCTCTGCGCCGCCTCGGCGCGCTTGACCGACAGCTCGCGCGCGGCCGTCGCCGCCTGAATCGCTTCGAGTGAGCTCCGGATGGCGATGGCCGCCGCGGTGACTTCCGTCGCAATCTGCAGCTCGGTGGCCTTGACCGAGGCCTGCTGCTGGCGAATGACGATTTCCTGGCGCGCCTTGTTGGCCTCGGCCGCGCTGGTGCCGATCGGATAGGTGAACTGGAGCTGCACCGTCCATGTCGGGGCGTCGAAGCTTGCCGATTCCGCCGAGCGCGTCCCACCAGCTCGTGGGAGGAAGCTGTCGCGGCACGTCGGCTGGCCGCCACGGCCGTCGAGCCGGTAGATGCCCGACAGGTTCAGCGTCGGCATCGTCTGGTTGTTCAGGCTGCGCAGCGTGATGTTGGCGGAGTCGATGTTCTTCTTGGCGTGAGGAGGTCGGTCCGGTTCGTCAGCGCGTTGCGCACGGCGCCCTCGAGGTCGATTGCCTCGGTGCTCGGCGAGGGACGATCGGTGGCGTTGATCGTCGCCGTCCACAGCGGGTCGTCGGTGCCGCTCACGATGAGCCGCTTGAGCGCCAGCTCGGTGTTCTGCAGCGTCGCCTCGGCGTTGACCAGGTTCTGGCGGCGCGTCGCCTCCTCGGCCTGCGCCTGCACGATGTCGATCGGCGCCATCGTGCCGATCTCGACGCGGGCGCGGTTGTCCTGCACCAGCTTCGACGACAGGTCCAGCGACGCGCGCTGGTTCTCCAGGTTCAGGATCCCGAAGACGAGCTCCCAATAGGCGTTCCGCACCTGCGCCACCGTGCTCGCAGTGGTGGCCTGCAGATCGAGTTCCGCCAGGTCCTGCTGAATCGCCGTGGTCAGCAGCGTCGTGCGGTTGTTGTCAATCTTGCGGTTGGCGAGCAGCGGCTGCGTGTAGGTCGCCTGAAAGTTCGCGGTGTAGGCCGGATTGTAGGTCGCGGTGTTCAGCGTCGATTCGACGCGGTTGTTCGTCCAGTTCACGTTGTAGTTGCCGCCGTAGAACGGCACCTGCTGCGTGATGCCCGCGTTCCAGACGTTGGTGTCCTGGTTGGTCTTGTCGCCGCCGTCGGTCGTGAGGCGGCCGAGCTGCGTCGCTGAGCTGCTGCTGCCCGTCGATGTTCACGTTCGGCCGGTAGAAGGCGCGCGTCGCGGCGATCGAGTAGTCGAACGTCTGCGGCGTCAGCCGCTGAGAGGCCAGCGTCAGGTTGCGCTCGAGCGCGCGGGCCACCGCTTCGTCCGCGGTCAGATCGACTTTAGCTCCCTGCGCCGCCGCCTGCGCTTGCGCGCCGTCGGTCGCCGTCGTGTTGAGCCTCACCATGGCCTGCTCGATGAGGGCCTTGACGTGTTCGGAATTCGGGGCGGCCTGCGCCTGCGCGCCCGCCGGAGCGGCGACCGCGAGGGTCAGCGCTGCTGTAACGAATAGTGATGATGCGATCTTCCTCACGAACTGCCTCCAGATGAAACGTACTGCGGTCGAAATCGTGGCGCGATGCCGCCGATCCCGTGATGTCAAATATCGGGTGAATGCTTGTCGCCGCGTCCCTGGCGCTTGCGTTCTTCTTCCCGCTTCTTTCGCTCTGCGTCCATCCGGGCGCGCATCTCGTCGACCTTGACACGCTGCTCGGGCAGCAGCAGGAGCTGCATGCGGTAAATCATCACCGTGCGCATGGCGTCGTGCTCAGCGCGCAGCTTCTCGACCTTCTCGACTTGTTGCGCGACGATCGTCACGTCGGCGGTGTACGCCTTGATGGTTGCAGCGAGCGCGTCTTCCAGCGTTTCGAGCTCGTGCCATTTCTCACGCAGCTTGGGTGCCGTTGACTCCCAGACCTCGTTGATCTTCTTGCTCTGCTGGTCGCTGAGGCGGAGCTCCTTCCGCGTCTCGGGGTGGAGCCACCACTTCCATCGGGGCGGTCCCTCGTCCTGAGTCGCTGCCGCCTCTGGCTTCTTGCCGTCCCCACGCTGCTGCTCGCAGAGACCCGCCGCGCCGGCGTCGGCCGAGCCAAGAAACGCTACCAGAAAGACCCACACAAAATGCCTGGACATGCGATCGTACTCTCCAGAAAAACTACGCAGGCGTATACGACCCCTTTCTACCCCTCGTTTACTGTTCAGGGGCGGCGGCGGCCGATGGTTCCGGCTCGTCGAGCTTCTGTAAGCTGCTGAGAATACACCAGAAAATCGCTGGCAGATAGCTTGCTTTACGGATTCCCGGCCGGAGGGTTTCGAGACAAAAGTGTGACAGCTACGAGGACGCGTAGCTACCCAGCCGCTCGATGACCTCTCCGACGATATTGTTCGGTGTCGAGGCGCCGGCCGTGAGGCCGACGGTGAGCGGAGTCGAGGCGGGAAGCCAGCCGCGAGTCACCTGCTCCGGGCTGACGGTTGTCGATGGCGCGCCCACCGGCCGGTGCCGAACTTCGTCGGCCGAAACGAGGCAGTCGGGGTCGGCGATATGGAACGTCGGCACGCGCTCGGCGCAGATCCGGGCCAGGTTGCACGTGTTGCTGCTGTTGTACCCCCCGACGACGAGCATCAAGTCGAGCGGCTGGGCATCGAGGAGCGCCAGCACCGCGTCCTGACGCTCCTGGGTCGCGCTGCAGATCGTGTCGAATGCCCGGAAGTGGTGGGGGAGCGCAGCCTCCCCGTGCCGGTCGATCATCGCCCCCCGAAGCATTTCACCGATTTCGAGCGACTCGGACATGAGCATGGTCGTCTGGTTGGCGCAGCCGATCCGCTCGAGGTCGCGGTCGGGATCGAACCCCGTCGAGACGGCGTCTCCGAACCGGGAGAGGAAGTCGGCCGCGCGGCCCCCTGATCGGACGTAATCGCAGACGATCTGCGCTTCCTCGCGATCCAGCACGACCAGAAAGCGCCCCTGGGGATACTTCAGCGCCTGTGACGCCGTCGCGCGCGTCTCTTCGTGCCTGATCTTGCCGTGGATCACCGCGGTATAGCCGTCCTGCGCGTATCGCACGACGTTCTTCCAGACGTTGAGGACGGACCCGCACGTCGTGTCGACGAGCGTGCAGCCCTGGTCGGCAAGACGTGCCATGTCGCCGACGGTGACGCCAAAGGCCGGCAGGATCACGACGTCTTTCGGTCCGAGCGTCTCCCACGGCTCGGCCGACTCGCTGAGGAAGCGGATGCCGGCCGCCCGCAGCCGCTCGTTGACGTGGGGGTTGTGGATGATCTCGCCGGTCAGGTACACGTTCTGTTCGGGGAACCGCCGCCGCGCCTGATAGGCGTAGTCGACCGCGCGGTCGACGCCGTAGCAGAACCCGAACTCGCGGGCCAGGTGCACGGTCAGCCGGCCGACCTGGTGTTGGAAGTCGTGTGCCCGCACGTCCTCGACGATGCCGCTGTGGTAGGCGGCGGCCAGTTCTCCGGCCACCGCCTCCTTCATGTCGAGGCCTTTCCGGAAGATGAGGGGCTTGGTCTGGGGCGTCGGAGCCAAACGTGCTACCGCGACCGTTCGATGTCGCGCGCGCGGGGGGTGATGTCGTCGATCGACCGGAGCATCGACAGCCTCTCACTGGTGCGGGTCGAGTCCGCGCCGAAGAACAGCGCCTCGTCGGATACCGACGAAGTCGACGCGGGAACCACCGACGGAACGCGCGCCGGCTGGGATGGAGCGAGCCTCGCGGTCTGCGTGCCGGCCGGCGACCGTAGCGGCGTGAGGGCGTGCCGGAGATCGAAGAACTGGCCTGCCGCGAGCCCGATGATCAGGCCGGCTGCGGCCGATGCGGCCACCCAGCGCTGCATGTGGCCCTGCGTCGAGGTCACGGGCCTGGCGAAGCGCGGGAAGGCAATGACGCGAGCCGGACGCTCGAGTGCTTCAAGGCGGCGCATCACCTGCGCCTGCTGGGCCGCGAGCCGCTCCTGCGGAAACGCCTCTTCCGCATCCGTCCGCGCGTCGTCGTGGATTCTCTCGAGCCAGTCCGTGAATTCGGCGTACCGCGACCGGCACTGCGCGCAGGAGGCCAGGTGCGGGTCGGCGACGGGCTCGCCGCCGGCGACGGCCGCGCTCCAGATGTCTGCGAACCGGTCGTCACTGAGATGACGGGTCGCCCTGCGTGAGCCCCTACGTGAGCTAAGAAGTGACACGGCGCTTTTCTCCCCCGACTCCGATGCTCGCCCCATCCTCGGCGAGCAGTGTACGCAACCGTCGAATCGCCCGGAACAGATGCACGCGCACGGTCGACTCGTTGAGCCCGGTCAGGACGCTGACCTCGCGCGACGTGCAGCCCTCGTAGTGGCTCAACATGAACACCGATCGCTGACGCTCCGGCAACCGCGCGAGCGCCGCTGCCAGCTTCTTTCGCCTCTCGCGGCCGAGGACCTGATCCTCGGGCGACGGACCGCTGCTCGCGACGCGATCGGTGAAGTCCCGCTGTCCGTGCGGCGACTCCGGCATCGGCACCAGCCACCGCTCTCGCCGCGTTCGCGCTTTGATCCGATCCAGGCATCCATTGATCAGGATGCGCGTGAACCAGACCTCGAACGGCAACTCCTCGCGGAAGGACGACAGGTGCGAATACGCCTTCACCAGCGCGTCCTGCACCGCCTCGTCCGCCTCCGCCGAATCGCGCAGATAGTGAAACGCGATCCGGCCGGCGCGCCGCTGATGGCGAGCCACCAGCTCGGCGTAGCGCTCGCGTGCCTCGGCGTGGCGGCCCTCGGCCTGCAGTGCCTTGACCGCAGAGGCAGCCGCGCTGTCGGCTTCGCGGGTGGGGAGGCCCGCAGCCTGAGCTCCTGTCATCTGATTACGCTTCCCGCCAGCCACCGTTTACCGGGTACCCACGTTGGCGTCCATTATACGGGACAAACCTCAATGGGGTGGGGCTCGCCCTTGCGCAGCTTCGGCGACGCGCCACAAGCCTTTGGGCTGAGGCGGCCCACCCCGGCCGGCTTTCGCGCGGCGACTTCCGCCTTCGCTGAAGCTTCGGCGGACCGCCGTAGCCTTGGCGGAAGCTGGTCGCGCCGCGCTCAGGCCGCAGGCGCTGTCCTATTTCCTGGCGGCGGGTCGATTCGTGCGGCGGGGAGGCTAGCGTCGTCAGACGAGGGGACGGAGCGCACGGAGACGCACGGAGAGAACAAGCTCCTACCGACAGACACGCTGGTCGCCGCGCTTCGCGCGGTCGGCTGACGGGAGGGTGGCGGATCTCAAGCACTCTCTGGATCTAGAATCGTGCTTGAGATCCGCCACCCTCCCGTCAGCCGGCACGCCGGCCGGGGCCGGCGTGCGACCAGCCGAACCGTACGGTGGTTGTCCTTGTGCTTCCCGCGGCAGTTTGGGGCCGGTCTTCTCCGTGCGTCTTCGTGCGCTCCGTGCCTCCGTGGTGAACCCGTGACCTCCGTCCCCTCCGACCAGTTTGCGACAGCTAGAATAGCCAGGTGCACCCCGATCTGGTCCCCCAGGGCCGCCCGCGCGCCTCGGAGTTCGTGTTCGCCCGGCTCCGCTACGAATCCGGCGATTGGGACTACAACCCCAAGGTCGCCGCCAACATCCTCAATTCCGTCGTGGAATACACGACCATCCCGGTCTATCCAGAGGAGGTTGTCATCGCGCCATCCTCGGATGAATTGATGGCGTTTCCCTTCCTCTTCATGACCGGCCACAAGCTGGTCCGCTTCAGCCGCGATGAACGGGAGCGATTGCGGCGGTACGTCGAGCACGGCGGGCTCCTCTTCTCGGACGACTGCAACCACGACGTGAATGGACTGTACGCTCGCAGCTTCGAAGAGGAAATGAAGTCGACGTTCTCCAACGGCGCGATGCCGAAGCTTCCAAAGCGGCATCCGGTCTATCGCAGCTTCTTCACGTTCGAGGACGGCCCTCCGACGACGTCGCACGAGCTCAACGGCTGGGGTGACGGAATCGTGCACGACTACCTGCGCGGCATCGAGCACGCGCGTCGGCTGGGTGTGCTCTACAGCAACAAGGACTATGGCTGCGAGTGGGACTACGACTGGCGCAACAAGCGATTCCAGCGCGAAGACAACACCAAGTTCGGCGTCAATGTGGTGGTGTATGCGATGACGAGCTGAGTTTCAGTCGGGGTTCGGGGCTCGGGGTTCGGGGCTCGAGAGAGACCTCGGCGAGGTAGTCAGGGGCCTCCGAGACTCGAGCCCCGAACCCCGAGCCCCGACTAAGGACCACCCCTGGATAGTAGTACCGCACGACGTCGGCGGGCGTGGCGCCGGCGCGCAGACGGGCGAAGGCGCCGGCCTGGCACAGGCCGACGCCGTGACCGTACCCGCGGCCCGAGAACGCGAACATCGCGCCGGTTCGGCGGACGTCGAATCGCGTGCTGCGAAGCGCGCGCGGTCCGAACGCGCGGGTCAGTTGCTGTCGAAATTCGTCACCGCGGACGACCGTGGTACGGGCCGAAGCCGCATTGTTTCCGGCAAGCGTCTGGACGGCAATGCGCTCGGCCCGCCCGGCGTCGTCACGGCTCACGACGCTGATGGCGTCGAGGCGGCCGGTGAGGTTGAGCGCCGCGGTCAGGTCAGTCAAGCCAACCTCGTACTGCCACGCAAGATGCGCGTCTTTCGCGACGCCCTCGTCGGGTCGCGCGACGAGGTACGGTCGATCGATGCCACCCCACACGGACGAAGAGGTGCTGGTATAGCCCCCGCAATCGGCATGGAACAGCGCCTGCGCCGGCTGACGATCGAACGTGAGGATGACGCCTGCCGTACGGGCGACAGCGACCGACGATGCGGCGGCCCACCGTGACGTCCGCAGGCGCCGGGGATCGAACAGCTGACAATGCGTCGTCGAACAGAGGTCAAAACCCTCACGCGCGTGACGTCCCAGATGTGCGACTGCGTAGGTGCGGCTGATGATGGTCTGCACCTCGAGCATTCGCTCGACCGCCTCGACCTCACCGGCCGCCGGCGCCACCTCGCTGAGGGCCGTGGCCTGCACGTAGTCTTCGAGCGGCACATCCTGGATGTCCCCGCTGGCAGCCGTAGCGCCCTTTTCGCTGATTTGCACGCGGACAAAGCGGGGGAGGACGGGGCCCGCCGACGGGACCGCGGGGGCGACCGGGCCCGATACGCATGCGGCACTCGACCACACCAGCACTGCACCGAGAGCAAAACGTTTCACCTCCCTCGTATCGGCTCGGCCCGATGGTAAAGTTAGCGCGGTTCATGGCCCGAATCCTCCTCATAGACGACGATCCCGGCGTGCGTGAGAGCACCGGACGCATGCTGCGCTCGGCCGGCTACACGGTGCAGGAGGTGGCCACCGGCGAGGAAGGCTTCGAGCTCGCGAAGAACGGCGGATTCGACGTGGTCCTGTCAGACATGCGGATGCCCGGGTGGTCAGGGATCGACGTCCTGCGCAAGCTCCGCGACGTTCGCGTCGACGCATCGTTCATCATCATGACGGGTTTCGGCACGGTAGAGTCCGCCGTCGAAGCGATGAAGCTCGGCGCCGTCGACTTCGTGCAGAAGCCGTTCTTTCGCGATGAGCTGCTGATGCGCGTGCGGTCCGCCGCCGACCGGCGGCAGCTCGCCCGCCAGGTCGTGCTGCTGCAGCGGCAGATTCAGCCTGATGCGTCGCTCGACGCGCTCGTCGGCGCGAGTCGCGCGATGACCAGGGTCAGGGATTTGATTCGGCGCGCGGCGGCCGCGCCGGGAACGGTCCTCATCACCGGCGAGACCGGCACGGGCAAAGAACTCGCGGCCCGCGCCATTCATGCCAGCGGTCCTCGCGCGGCGCGCGCCTTCGTGGCGGTGAATTGCGCGGCGTTGACCGAGTCGCTGCTCGAAGCGGAGCTCTTCGGCCACGCGAAAGGCGCGTTCACCGGCGCGTCCGGCGCCCGCGAGGGGCTCATCGAGCACGCCGAAGGCGGCACGCTCTTCCTCGACGAGATCGGGACGCTGTCGAAGGGGCTCCAGGCCAAGCTGCTGCGCGCGCTCGAATCGGGCGAGGTGCGCCGCGTCGGCGAGAACGACAGCCGCTCGGTGGATGTCCGTTTCGTCGCCGCGACGAACATCGATCTCAAGGCCGCGACGGCGGCCGGGGAGTTCCGCAGCGACCTGTACTATCGCCTCGACGTCCACCACGTCCACATGCCGGCCCTGCGCGAGAGGAGCGATGACATCCCGCTGCTCGTCGACCACTTCCTGGCGCGATACGGCACCGGCGCGGGCGTGACCGCGTGCGCAGCGGCCGCAATGGAGGTCCTCGTCGGCTATGCATTTCCCGGCAACGTCCGTCAGCTCGAACACCTCGTCCAGCGGGCGGTCGCCAGCGCGCGCTCGTCCGAGCTGACGCTGGACGACCTGCCCGAAGAGCTGATGGCCGAGCCAGCCACTGCAGCGGCCCCCGAAGGAACGGTCGCCGCGGCGCGTGAAAAGGCCGAGCGCGAGATGGTCGTGGCCACCCTTTCGAAGCACAGCGGCGAGATAGGCGCCGCGGCCCGCGAGCTTCAGGTCAGCCGCACCACGATGTGGCGGTTGATGAAGAAGCACGGTATCGAGTAGGGACGGTTCGAGAACCCCTACGCTGTTTCACCCACGCAACATCGCCGTCTTTCATTTCTGAAACATCGCCCGCCGCACAGGTCCCAGCACGAGAGGGGTCTTCTCCCCTAACCCGCTGACTCTTCACGGTTCCGCACAGCAGCGACCGGTCGTGTGCGGTTGCGGCGCGGGTCTTGCCTCAGCCTTCGCGTCGTTGACCTTCGTCGCCTCCAGACGGACGACTGTCGACGCGCGATTGACGACTGATCCATGTCGCAAACACCTGCCTCGCTCCTCGTCGACCGGATGACGGTGCACAACCGTCGTCTGCTGTGGGAGCTGCAGACGATCAACGAGATCGCCGAGGGCATCAGCCAGTCGCTGGAGCTCGACGACGTGTTGACCGGGGCCCTGCAGCGGATCGTGAGGGCATTCGACGCGGTGGGCGCGTCGATCCGGTTGCGTGACGAGGGCACCGGCCGCTACGAGATGACAGCGTCGGTCGGGCCGTCGCGGGTGCAGCGATTCTGGAACGGCCCGGCCTCGTGGCCGAGCGAGCAGGTGATTGCCACGCGCACGGCCGTGGTGGTCGAAGATCTCGCGCCGGGCGTCTCTGCTGCGAGCCGCTCGGAGTTCATGATGCGCAGCGGCATCAGCCTGCCGCTGCTTGCCGCCGACGAGCTGCTCGGCGTGCTGAGCGTCGGCGCATCGAGTCCCTCGCGGTTCGATCTGGCCGACGAGCGGCTGCTCGCCATCATCGCCGGGCAAATCGTGGTCGCCGTTCAGAACGCACGGCTCCACGACTCGGTCCGCCGCGGCAAGCAGGAGTGGGAGCGGACCTTCGACGCGATCAGCGATCCAATCGCGGTTTTCGACCGGCACGGGCGGTTGCTGCGCGGGAACACCGCGCTCGCGGCGCTCCTCAACCGGCCGGTGACCGAGATTCGCGGCGTGACGTGCGGCGAAGTGGGGCTCTGCGGAGGAGGGTGCCCGGCGTGTGCGATCGGGCGTGCCCTGTCGCACGACGGCCCGCAGCGGGCGGACACGGACGGCGCCTGCGCGGAAGTGACGCTCGCGCGCGCCGAGCGCGCCGAGATCACGCTCGCCGATCAGCAGATCCTCAGCGTCACGACCTTTCCGGCCGTCGACCCTGGCGCGCCCGGCGCGTCTGTGGTGCAGGTTGCGAAGAACGTCACGGAAGAGATTCGCTCGGCACGGCGGTTGCGGCACATGAGCGACGAGCTGGGGAAGACCAACGCCCAGCTGACCGCAACGGTGGATCGGCTCAAGTCGACTCAGGCCCAGTTGCTCCAGGCCGAGAAGCTGTCGGCGATCGGGCAGCTCGTCGCCGGAGTTGCGCACGAGCTGAACAATCCGCTGACGAGCGTGATCGGCTTCGCGCAGCTCCTCGAAAGCGAGCTGCGATCGGGTGACACTGCCCGTCCGGCCGAAGAAGTCGGCCAGGATCTGCGCCGCATTGCCGAGGAGTCGGGCCGTGCGGCGAGCATCGTCCGCAACCTGCTCGCGTTCGCGCGCCGTCAGACCGCCGCGCGCGCACCGCAGGACGTGACCGAGCTGGTGCAGCGCGTGCTCTCGCTCCGGACCTACGAGTTCCGGCTGAGCAGCATCGAGCTCGTCACGGAGTTCGAGCCCTGGCTCCCGCCCGTCGTCGCCGACGGCAGCCAGTTGCAGCAGGCGCTGCTCAACCTCGTCCTGAACGCCGAGCGCGCCATGCGCGGCCGCGCGACGCGCCGCCTGACCGTCGGGGCGCGTCTCGATCCACGGGCCGCCGCGGTCGAGCTCTTCGTGGCCGACACCGGCCATGGGATCGATCACGAGAATCTGAGCCGCATCTTCGACCCGTTTTTCACCACCCGTGAAGTGGGTGAGGGCACCGGCCTCGGCCTGAGCATCTGCTACGGCATCGTCCGCGATCACGGCGGGCAGATTGCCGTGTCGAGCAAGGTGCAGGTGGGCACGACGTTCTCGATCCTGCTGCCGGCGCGCATCGACCCGCCGCCGGACACCGACGCCGGCATCCTTGTCGCGCACGTCGATCACACGGATCGCGACTTCATTTCGGCTGCGCTGACCGCCTGGGGCTACAGCGTGAGCTCGACCGATCGCGCCGACGATGCCTTGGCCCGTTATCGGCGCGGTGTCCTGCGCGTCGCCTTCGTCGACCGCCGGATTCTCGCGGCCAATCTCGAGGCGTGGCGCGGCGTGCATGCACCGGACGCCGCTCCAGTGCCGATCGTCGTCATGTCGACGGCCGCAGACGAAGGGGAGGCCGGGCAGTTCGGGCACGAGCACGCGAGCGCGCTGCTGGTGCCGCCGTTCCAATTGCCGGCGCTGCGGACGGCGCTGGCGGCCGTGATCCTCGACAGTGTGGGGGGCGCATGACGAGTGCACGACCATTGCTGGTAATCGTCGACGATGAGCAGGGCATCCTCGACGTCGTATCGCGCTTCGCCGAACGCGCCGGGTTCGACGTCACGGCCTGCGCCGACGGTCGCGCCGCGATTACGCTGATCACGACGCGCCGACCCGACCTCGTGATGGTCGATCTGCGGATGCCGGAGGTCGGCGGCCTCGATATCCTGCGCGCCATCCGCGACGTCGACGCCCACTGCCAGGCCGTGCTCATGACCGGCTACGCGTCGGTCGACACCGCCGTCGAGGCGGTGAAGCTCGGGGCGATGGACTACCTGAGCAAGCCGCTCGACTTCGGCCGGCTCGATCAATTGCTGGCCGGCGTGCGCGAGGAGATCGACCGCCGGCGCAGCGTCCTCTCGATGGAAGGGGATCTGGCGCGCCGCCTCGAGTTCTACGGGATGATCGGCCGCGGCCCGCGCATGCAGGATCTCTTCGGGATGATCCGGCGCCTCGCCCCGCACGTGCGGCTGGCGCTCGTGACCGGCGAGACCGGCACCGGCAAGGAGCTCGTCGCGCGCGCGCTCCACGCCATCGGCCCGCGGCGCGATCGCCGCTTCATCGCCGTCAATTGTTCCGCGGTCAACGACACGCTGTTCGAGAGCGAGCTCTTCGGACATGTGCGCGGCGGATTCCTCGGTTCCACCGACAACAAGCCGGGCCTGTTCGAGCTGGCCGACGGCGGCACGTTGTTCCTCGACGAGATCGGCGGCTTGCCGCCGACCGCGCAAGCCAAGCTCCTGCGCGTGCTCGAGCTCGGCGAGGTCAGCCGCGTCGGCGCGCTCGACCAGCGACGAGTCGACGTGCACGTGATTGCCGCGACCAATCGCGACCTTCGTGCGGAAGTCGCCGCCGGCCGGTTCCGGGGCGACCTCTTCTACCGCTTGAACGTCGTCGAAGTGAAGCTGCCGCCGCTCAGGGACCGGCGCGAGGACATTCCCTACCTCACCGCCGCCTTCGTTCGAGAGATCGCCGAACGCCTGCAGAAGCCGCTGCAGGGGCTGACGCCCGGCGCGGAGGCGAGGCTGACGGACTCGACGTGGGACGGAAACGTGCGCGAGCTGCGAAATGTCGTCGAGCGCGCCTGCATCCTCGCCGATGGTGAGTTCGTGACAGAGCGCGAGCTGGCCGTCTGCCTGCCCCCGCCAGGTGTGACGATTGCCGCGCCGCCGCCGGTGGCCGCCGGAACTGCGCCCGAGAAAGCCACGACCGATCTGTTGGTC
Organism: uncultured Acidobacteriota bacterium; assembly: GCA_963776315.1. Classification (GTDB taxonomy): domain Bacteria; phylum Acidobacteriota; class Vicinamibacteria; order Vicinamibacterales; family 2-12-FULL-66-21; genus DATBJJ01. Next base: position 176,200 of record CAVZMJ010000003.1, on the reverse strand, counting down.
AACGTCGAGCGGGATCACATCCAGCGCGCGCTCGTGCGGACCGGCGGCAACAAAAAGGCCGCCGCGCAGATGCTCGGGCTCAGCCGGCGGGCGCTCTATCGCCGGCTCGAGCGGCTCGAGCTCTCGGGGACCATCTCCCGCCGCCGGCAGTCGGCGATGCTCGAGGCCTGACGTGACGGAATTGCGCGCGACTTGTGGACGGGCCAGAATTGCCACGGCGTCCCCGCCCGCCGCCGAGGCAAAGCGTTCGGTGCTCATCGTCGACGATGAGCCCGGCGTCCGACATCTCATGCGGCGGTGGCTGGAATCTCGCGGCTACGCCGTCGTCGTGGCTCCGGGCGCCGAGAAAGCGCTCGAGGTGCTGGCGGCTACGCCCACGGCCGTCGCGCTTTGCGACCTTCGCATGCCGGGTCACGATGGCCTCTGGCTGGCAGATCAGCTGCGCCGTGAGCATCCCGACACCGCGGTCATCATCGCCACTGGGGTCAACGACGTGAGCTCGGCGGTCGAGAGTCTGCGCCAGGGCGTCGTCGACTACCTGACCAAGCCGTTCGAACGAGACCGCCTGTGCGAAGCCGTTTCGCGGGGCGTGGAGTGGCACCGATCCGCCTGCGATTCCCGGCGGTGGCGAGAGCAACTGGAAGACGAGATGTTGGCGCGGCGCTCGCATCTCGAGGACATCATCGCCTCGCAGTTCGTCGACTCGGACGACGATCTGGACGTGCTGTTCGCGACGCTGACCGCGACCAACCCAGACGTCTACGCTCATGCCTACCGCGTCGCGGCGCTCTCGGCCAGTGTCGCGCGCGTACTCGACATGTCCGAGGCCGAGGTCGCGACGCTCGAGCGCGCCGCACTGTTGCACGATCTCGGCAAGCTGGCGATTCCCGACGCGGTGCTGCGCAAGCCGGCGCCGCTCACCGTCGAGGAGCAGCGGCTCATCCGCCTCCATCCCCGAATCGGCAGCGAGCTCATCGAGCAGGTTCCCTACCTGACGCTGGCCGCGACGGTCGTTCGGGACGCGCACGAACGCGTCGACGGTCTTGGGTATCCGAATGGCAGCAGGGGAGACGAGCTGAGCCTCTCCGCGCGGATCGTTGCTGTCGCCGACGCCTATGACACGATGACGCGGGCCAGAGTCTTCCGCGATGCGATGACACCGGTGGCGGCCCTCGCCGAGCTCGAGCGCTGTCGCGGGACACAGTTCGATCCCCGCGTCGTCGATGCCTTCATGTCGGTCGTCGATCGTGATTGAGCGGAGCCAAGCGCTGCACGATTGACTTCCCACGTCCGCTCTCGGTACGATCCCCTTCCAGGCAGCCGCAAAGCACCTGACTGGCATGCTGACTGCGTCCTTGCCCAACTCGTCATTCCGTTCTACATTCGACATTCAACCTTGACTTCAGCATTCAGCAGTCAGCATTCAACATTGTTCGAACCCGTGATCGGTCTCGAGATTCACGCCCAGCTGCTGACCGAGACGAAGATCTTCTGCGGCTGCAGCACCCGGTTCGGGTCCCCGCCGAACACGAACGTCTGCGCCGTCTGCCTCGGGCTGCCGGGCGCGCTGCCGGTGCTGAATCGACGGGCAGTGGAACTGGCCATCCGGGTCGCACACGCCCTGAGCTGCCGGGTGAATCCGGTTTCCATCTTCGCGCGGAAGAACTACTTCTATCCGGACCTGCCGAAGGGTTACCAGATCTCGCAGTACGAGCGACCCATCGCGACCGGCGGCAGCGTCGAGTACCAGGTGGCTGGCACGCTGCGGCGAGTCGGAATCACCCGGGCGCACCTCGAAGAGGACGCCGGGAAGTCCTTGCACGAGGGCTTTGCCGATTCGGATCGCCGTACCTACCTGGACTTCAATCGCAGCGGCGTGCCGCTCCTCGAGATCGTCACCGAGCCGGACCTGCGATCCGCGGCCGACGCGGGTGAGTTCTTCAGCCGGCTCCGAGAGATCCTCGTCGCGATCGGCGTCAACGACGGCAACATGGAGGAGGGGAGCCTCCGTTGCGACGCGAACGTCTCGGTCCGGCCGGCTGGCACGGTCCCCTTCGGCACGAAGGCCGAGGTCAAGAACTTGAACTCGTTCAAGCACGTGCAGAAGGCGCTCGAGTACGAGATCGAGCGGCAGACCGAGGTCGTGGCCGCCGGCGGACGCGTCGAGCAGGAGACCCGCCTGTGGGACGTCGCGGCCGGCCGCACCGTGTCCATGCGAAGCAAGGAGGAGGCGCACGACTACCGGTACTTCCCGGAGCCCGACCTCCCGCCGCTCGAAGTCGATCCGGCCTGGGTCGAGGAGATTCGACTGTCGCTGGCCGAGCTTCCGGATGCCAGGCGCCGCCGGTTCGTCACCGAGTACGGCCTGCCCGAGTACGACGCCGGCGTCCTGACGCAGTCTCCCGCGCTTGCGGACTATTTCGAGGCGACGGCGGCGCTCGTCGGCAGCGCCAAATCAGCCAGCAACTGGGTGATGGGCGATCTGACACGGAAAATGAACGAGCTCGGGATCGGGGTCGGAGCCGTCACGTTGACGCCCGGCGCACTTGCGGGCTTGATTCGGCTCGTCGACTCGGGCAGTATCAGCGGGCCGATCGCCAAGGATGTGTTCGAGAAGATGTACGCATCGGGACGCGCCGCCGACGACATCGTCGCAACCGAGGGGCTGGGGCGAATCGACGATGCGGGCGCGCTCATGGTCCACATCGGCGAGGTGATTCGGGCGAACGACAAGGCCGTGAAGCAGTACCGCGAGGGGAAGCACCAGACCTTCGGGTTCCTGGTCGGACAGGTCATCAAAGCGACGGGCGGGAAGGCCAACCCGGCGCTGGTGAAAGATCTTCTGAAAAAGGCACTCGACCAATCGTGATTGAGGCGATCAACCTCTCGAAGCTCTACGGCCGTGGTGTCTACGCGCTGCGCGATCTGTCGATGCGCGTCGACAAAGGCGAGTTTGTCTTCCTCACCGGGCCGAGCGGCGCCGGCAAATCCACGCTCCTCCGGTTGCTGTTGCGTCGCGACGTGCCCACCGACGGGCAGCTCGTCGTCAACGGCCGCGACCTGGCGTCGCTGACCACAACCGAGGTGCAGACCTACCGGCGTTCGCTCGGATTCGTGTTCCAGGACTTCAAGCTGCTGCCGACCAAGACCGTGCTCGAGAACGTCGCCTTCGTGCCGCACGTGCTCGGCATGGCCGTGACGCAGCAGCAGCGCCGGACGTTTCAGGTGCTCAAGTGGGTCGGCCTCCAGCATCGAATGAACGCGTTTCCGATGGAGCTGTCGGGTGGCGAGCAGCAGCGCATCGCGATCGCGCGGGCCCTCGTCAGCGACCCGACCATCATCCTGGCCGACGAGCCGACCGGCAACCTCGATCCGGACCTCTCGCTCGAAATCATGAACCTCTTTCGCGAGATCAACGCCCGCGGCACCACGGTGGTGGTGGCGACTCACGACCGGGAGCTCATTCGCCGCGTCGGCCGCCGGGCGCTCACTCTCGATCACGGACACATCGTTGAGATCAATTGACGTGTTGGTCCGGCTGAAGCTCTGACGAGGTGGCATGCGCGCGCTCAAGTACTTTCTGAACGAAGCGGCCGAGAGCCTGCTGCGCAGCTGGCGATCGGCGGTGCTGGCCATCCTCACCATCGCCGCGGGGCTCTTCGTCCTCGGCTTCTTCCTGATGGTGAACAACAACCTCCAGCGCGTCGTCGGCCGCTGGAGCGAAGCGGCGGAGATGTCGGTCTACCTCAAGGACGACGCGACCCGGGAGCAGGTGCAGGCGCTCGAGGCGCTCATCGAGCAGAGCGGCCTGTCCGACCGGCGGCAGTACTTGTCGAAGGCCGACGCGCTGACACGATTCCGCGAAGACTTTCCCGACCTGGCGGGAGCGACCGAACGGCTCGAACGGAATCCGCTTCCCGCCTCGCTCGAAGTGCGGCTCGGACCGAAGGCGCGGACCGCCACGACGGCCGTCGACGATCTCGCCGCGCGGCTGGGATCTGAGCCCGGTGTCGCCGACGTGCGGTATGACCGGCGGTGGTTGAGCCGACTCGGCTCGGCGGTCCGGTTCGTGCGCACCGTTGGCCTGGTGATCGTGGCCCTCCTCGCGGTTGCCGCCGCCCTGACGGTCGCCAACGTGGTCCGCCTCGCGGCGTATGCCCGTCGTGACGAAATTGAAATCATGCAGCTCGTAGGGGCGCCGTTCGCGTTCATTCGCGGGCCGTTCGTCGCCGAGGGGATCTTGCAGGGCGGGGCCGGGGCCGTGGTCGCAATCGTGCTGCTGTGGGCCATTTTCCTCACGGGAAGGGCATGGTACGGGCACCTGGCGCTCGAAGGCCTCGGGTTGACCACCCTGACGTTTCTGCCAGTCGGGGTGCTGCTGACCCTGGTGGCGGGCGGAATGTTGCTCGGGTGTGTCGGCGGTCTCATCGTCGCCAGGACCGTCCGGTAAATTCGGGCGGGGCCAGGAGGTCCTGGAAATCGGGCGGTCGAGGTCAGTCCAGTGTTGACACCGATTCAGACCCGCGTTTACACTCGTTTTACCCCTCATATGTCCCAGGCAAGGAGTCGCATGGCACGCGTCGTCAGCCACGCCAGGGTTTTGAGCGCTCCGTTCGGCACACACGCCGACTTCTATCGGGCCGAGTTCACCAGACATCGCCAATGCCTCGCAGCGCAACGTGAGTATTTCTCGGAGCGCGCGATCACGAACGCCGACGAGGCGCTTGCGCGGGTCATCAACCAGCTCGAGCAACTGTGCGCGCAAGACGACGCCGAGCAGGTGATCGCCGACTTGTTGCGCAAGTTCAACGCGGTCACCGGCCTCTCCGGCTGGTCCGACCCGACGCAGTTGCACTGACCTCCACGCTTTCCGATTTACGCGATCACGCCGGCCGCATCCTGCGCGCCGCAGTTGACGCCGTCGATCCCGCAGACCGGCTCCAGAGCGCGTATCATCGCTCGGCGCTTGCGCGCCGGACGCGATCCGGCGCGTCGGAGGATCTGTTCGTCGTCTCTGCAGGCAAAGCGGCATGGCCTATGGCGCGCGCGTTTGCCGGGCTCGAAGGCCACGCGATCCGCCGCGGCGTCGTCGCGGGACCATCAGACGAGTCTCGAACGCTGGCGCCGCTCCATTCCGCGTTCGAATCATTCGCCGCCAGCCATCCGTTTCCAAATGCTGCGAGCGTCGCGGCGGGTCTGCGGGCGCTCGACCTTGCGCGGGAATCCGCCGATGGTGGCTGGCTCGTGGTTCTGCTATCCGGGGGCGCGTCGGCGCTGCTGGCCGCGCCCGTTCCTGAGATCACGCTCGAGGACAAGACGGCCGCCGGCCGGGCGCTCATGCGCGCCGGCGTGGCCATCGATGGACTCAACTGCGTGCGCAAGCACCTTTCGCAGATCAAGGGTGGCCGGCTCGCCGCGGCGGCGGCGCGGACGATCACGCTGGCGATCTCGGACGTTCACGGACCGATTGCGGATGACCCGTCGGTCATCGGGTCGGGGCCGACGGTCGGCGACCCCACGACGTTCGCGCAAGCGCTCGCCATCGTGCAGCGAGTGGACGCAGTGCCGGCGGCCGTGCGCAAGTATCTCGAACGGGGGGCGCGCGGCGAGCTGGCGGAGACGATCAAGCCGGATGACGCCAGGCTGTCGCGTTCCGCCTACGATGTCATCGGCAATCGCCAGACCGCGGTTGAAGGGGCGGCGGCGTCCGCACGCGCGCTTGGCTACACCGTGCATGTGTTGCCGCACGCGATCGAGGGCGAGGCGCGTGACGCGTCGCTATCGTTCCTCCGCGACGCCCGGCAGGCGATTGCGGATTCAGGCGCCGGCGGTGCGCGGCAGTGCGTGGTCGGGGCCGGCGAGACGACGGTGACGGTCACCGGGAACGGTCTCGGCGGCCGCAACCAGGAGTTCGCGCTGGCCGCAGCGGCCGAGATCACGTCCTTCGGCAGGCCAGCCGTCCTCGCGAGCGCGGGCACGGACGGGATCGACGGTCCGACGGATGCCGCCGGGGCGCTCGTGGATTCGACGACGCTCGAACGGGCGCGCCAGGCGGGCGTCAACTGGGAGTCGACGCTGGCCGGCCACGACGCGTATCATTTCTTCCAGCCGCTGGGCGATCTCGTCGTCTGGGGGCCGACCGGCACGAACGTCGGTGACGTGCAGATCCTGTTGGTGGGCTGAAGCGCCCGCGGCCCGAGCGCGGCGCGTAGTTCCGCCTGCGCCAAGGCTACGGCGAGACCTCGCCGAAGCTCGAAGAGCGTAGGCGGGCGCCGCGTGAGACCGAGCGGGGGTGGGCCGCCTCCGCCAAGGCTACGGCGAGCTCCGCCGAAGCGTTGCGAAGGCGAGGCCCCGCGAGCATTGACAATATGACTCCGACGAAATGGGTACTAGCGGGATTCGCGGCGCTCGTCGTCGCGCTGGGTATCGGCTACGCCATGGGTGGCTCGGGCCGCTTCACGCTCCAGAACGCGCTCGATGACGCTCGCGGCCGACTCGACCTTGCCGACGCCCGCGTCGCGCTCCTCGACGCCCGCGTGAGCCTTTACAACGTGAACTTCGGCGACGCCAGCCGCCAGTTCGAGGAGGCGAAGGCGCCGCTGCGCCGCGTGCGGGAGCGGTATCAGAACATCGGCAAGAACGCCGCTGCCGGGAGCATCGCGGCGGCGCTCGAGCACATCGACGAAGGGCAGCGGCTCGCCGGCAAGCTGGATCAGGCCGCTAACGCCAAAGCCAACGACGCGCTCGAAGCCATCCGGGTCGCGTCGTCGCAGTAGGGCTACTTGAGGACGGTCGCCGTCAACTCCACCGTGATTCGTCGCTCCGAGGTCGGGTCCGACGCCTGCGAGACGATGAGGGCTTTGCCGGATTCGACGAGCAGAGACAGCCGCTCGTTGAGCGAGCCTCGGCCTTCACCGCTTGACGCGTTCTCGGAGCCGGGCTTCGGGACGTACTCCAGACTCAAGTCGAGCCGCATCAGGCCGTCTTTGATGATCACCGGCATCGCGTCGACGTTGAGGGAGACAGGGAATCGTCCGCCACCACTCGGGGTTGTGATCTGTCCGGAGCTGCGGATGCTTCCGTTCTTCCTGTCCGCGACGATCATGCTCACGGTACGTTTAGTGGCTTCCCCGGGGCCAGCCTGATCGGTGATCGTCAGCTCCACCTTGATGTTGTTCGGCAGCCCTTCCGGGACCGGAGGCTTCGGTGCGGGCTTTTCCTGTTTTGGCGCGGCTGGGGGCGGAGCCAGCTGCGCGTAGGCGGGGCCCACCATCAGCGCGGCGGTCAGGGCGGTTGCAAACATTCGTCTCACCATGTGCTCTCCTCGTCTTCTGCTCGGGGGCCGCTCATCGCTGTGGCGACGTCGGCGTCAGCGGCGTGATTTCAATGCGTGCGATCGTGATTGGCTTGATGTCCGCACCCGCCGGCGTCTCGAGCCGTGCGATGCGGATCGGGTCGATGGGCGCGAGCCGCTCGACGGCCGTCATCGGTTCGATGGCAATCGGTTCGTTCGCGTCGATGGACGCGGCCTGAACCAGCCGATCCTCCACGACAGCTCTTTGTGCAGACGTTCGGACGGGCGGTCCACCCTCGCGCACGGGCGGTGTCGGTTTGTCCGGCTCGGGCGGATTGCCTGTATTGCGAGGTTCAGCTGCTGGCGTCACTGCGCCTGCGAGGGTCCGGTTAGCCTCCGGCCGCTCGGCCGGACGATTGACCATCAGCATCAGCAGGACGATAGCGGCGGCGACTGCGGCGGATCCGAGAGCGAGCCGTGGCCACCACGCCGTACGCGCCGGCTCGCCGGTGAGTTCGGCCAGCACGCGCTCGCGCAGGCCGCCGCGGGGCTCGACGCTCATCAGGTCGCGCACGGCGCGGTCGATCGCCGCATCGAGATGCGAGTCGTCGCGGCGGTTATCCGTCATAGGCGTGCCCCAGGGCCGTCATCTTGTCCTTGAGTACCCGGCGCGCTTCCGAGACGCGCCATTTCACCGTGCCCACCGGCACGCCGAGGATGAAGCCAATCTGCGTGTAGCTGTACTCACCGGACCCGGCGAGCAGCAGCGCGTCACGCAGCTTGCGCGGAAGCGTCTTGATCAGCCGCTTGATCGTCTGCTGCAGCTCGGCCGCGGCGAGGTGGTCTTCCTGCGATCGTTGGTCTGCGGGCATCTGCTCGATCCAGTTCGTCCTGTCCGCGTCCGAATCGTCGGGGGTCACGGTCAGCCGCAGCCATCGGCCGACGCTCTTGCGTCGATCGAGGGCCTTGCGCCAGGTGATCGCCAGCAGCCAGGTGCGGAAGGCCGCATCCCCGCGGAAGTTGCCGATCTTCCGGTACGCCAGGACGAAGGCCTCCTGCGCCACATCGTCAGCATCGGTCGTCGAGCCCAGCGCCGCCACGGCGGCACGGAAGACGGCCTTCCGGTTCCGCTCGACCAGTTCGCCGAACGCGTCGGTGTCCCCGCCCTGGGCCCGTCGGACGAGGTTCCAGTCGGGGTCGGAGGCGGCCTCCCCCGGCACCCGCGGCTCGGTTGCGGTCACACAGTCAGTAGACTCAGGCACAGGATGGGCGGTTGGAGAATCTTCAAGAAGAATTTACACTGCGGGGACACTCAACCGGGACAGTCAAGGTTGAGTGTCCCCGCACCGCGGATCACGCTCTTGGCTACCCTTATGACAAGGCGATAATCGAGGGTTGGTCTTGCTCAAGTCCCGAATGTCTCCCGGGACGAGGGAAAGCGCCTCTTTCGGGCCCAAGGCGGCGGGGACACTCAACCTTGAATGTCCCCTGTGACTGTCACGGTTGAGTGTCCCGGTTGAGTGTCCCCGAAGATAGGATGGAGAGATGTTGAACCACGAACAGCTGCTCAAGCTGATTCGCGAGAAAGTCGAGCATCCGGCCACGCCGCGGGAGCTCCTGCAGCGGTTGAAGATACCGCGAGACGAGCGTCCGACGCTCAAACGGTTGCTCAAGGACCTCGTCAGCCAGGGCGAGCTCGTCGAGACCCGGGGTAACCGGTACGGATTGCCCGATCGTATGAACCTCATCGTCGGGCGCATTACGACCCACCCGCGTGGGTTCGGATTCGTCGTGCCCGACCGCCCGGTCGACGGCGTCAGCGGAGACATCTACGTCGCCGGCAGCAACCTGAATCAGGCGATGCACGGGGACCGCGTCGTCGCGCGCGTCGAGCGCGTGACGGACAAGGGCGCGGAAGGCCGCATCCTGCGCATCCTCGAGCGGGGCGCCGCGACGATCGTCGGACGCTTCGAGGCGGACGGCTTGGGCGCCGGCTTCGTCGTCCCCTTCGATCGCCGGCTGATCATGGACGTACAGATTCCTCCCGGCGATCAGGGCGACGCCAAGTCGAACGACATGGTCTCGGCCGCGATCACCAGATGGCCGACGGCGGCGCGCGGGCCGGTCGGCAAGGTCATCGACGTGATCGGCGATATCGATGCCCCTGGCGTTGACACAGAGATCATCATCCGCAAGCACGGCATCCCCGACGAGCATGGCGAGGAGGCTGTCGAGGAAGCGCGCAAGCTCGGTGCAGCGATTCGCGACAGGGATCTCGCCGGGCGTACCGATTTCCGACCCCGGGTAACGGTCACCATCGACGGCGAGCACGCCCGTGACTTCGACGACGCGATCACCATCGAGCGCCTGGAGAACGGTAACTACTGGCTTGGCGTCCACATCGCCGACGTCGCGCATTACGTGCCCGAGGGCGGAGCGCTCGACGAAGAGGCCTACGAGCGCGCCACGTCGGTGTACTTTCCCGACCGCGCCGTCCACATGTTTCCCTCGGATCTGTCGACGGGCCTCTGCAGCCTCAATCCCGACGTCGACCGGCTCGTCCAGTCCTGCCTGATGGAGGTCGACCGCAAGGGCGCGGTCGTACGCTACGAAATCCACGACGGCGTCATCCACAGCAACGCGCGCATGACGTACACCGACGTCAACGCGATCCTCACCGACCACGACGAGGTCGTCAGCGCGCGCTATCGCGAGCTCATCCCGCAGTTCGAGATGATGCGCGACCTTTTCGAGATCCTGAACCGCCGCCGTCACCGCCGCGGGTCGATCGACTTCGACCTCAAGGAGCCGGAAATCGTGCTCGACGACGAGGGGATGGTGGAGGAGATTATCGCCGCCGAGCGCAACATCGCGCACCGGCTGATCGAAGAGTTCATGCTGCTCGCCAACGAGACCGTCGCCGCGCATCTCGACGCCCACGACGTCCCGACCCTCTACCGCATCCACGAAGAGCCCGATCCGCTCAAGGTCGAAGAGTTCGAGGAGTTCATCTCGACGCTCGGCTACAGCCTGGGCAAAGTCTCCTCGAAGGTAACGCCGCGGGACTTTCAGAAGCTCGTCGAGCGGATGCGCGGCACGCCGGAAGAGAAGCCGATCGCGTTCCTCATGCTCCGGACGATGCAGAAGGCTCGGTACGATCCGTCCAATCTCGGCCACTTCGGGCTGGCGGCGGAGAGCTACACGCACTTCACGTCGCCCATCAGACGCTATCCCGACCTGGTGGTCCATCGGACGCTGCGGGAGTTCCGCCAGGGGAGCATGAGCGAGGAGCGCAAGGCGGAGCTCACCGAGGAGCTTCCCGAAGTCGCGCGTCACACGTCAGAGCGCGAGCGCCGCGCCGATGACGCCGAGCGCGAGCTCGTGCAGTGGAAGAAGGTCCGCTTCATGGCGGACAAGGTCGGCGACGAGTTCGAGGGCTACGTCACGGGTGTCACGGCGTTCGGGCTCTACATCGAGCTCGTCGAGCACTTCGTCGAGGGGCTGGTGCACGTGTCCACGATGGCAGACGACTACTACCGCTTCGTCGAGCGCTCGCACATGCTGCGAGGAGAGAACAAAGGGAAGGTCTACCGCCTCGGCGATCGCGTGAAGGTTCAGGTCGTCAAGGTCGACATGGAGCGGCGGCAGGTCGACCTGGGTCTCGTCGAGATCCTCGACGCCGTGCGCCAGTCCGAGGAGAACCGGGGGCCTCGCCGCAGCAAGGCCCAGCCGAGAGAGGACCGCGGCAAGCCGGGGCGCGCCCAGCGGAGCCCGAAGGGCAAGCAGCGGCCCGGCAAGAAGGAACGCGCCGCGCGCAAGCGGCGTTGACCGCCGTGCGCTCGATCGTCATCGGCACGGCGGGTCACATCGATCATGGCAAGAGCGCCCTCGTCCGCGCGCTGACCGGCACCGACCCGGATCGCCTGAAGGAAGAGCAGGAGCGCGGCATCACGATCGACCTCGGCTTCGCGCACCTGCAGGCGGGGCAGGGCGCCGACACCGCCGACGTCAACAGTGCGGTGACCTTCGCGTTCGTGGACGTTCCGGGCCACGAGCGTTTCGTGAAGAACATGCTCGCCGGAGTCGCCGGTATGGATCTCGTGATGCTCGTCGTCGCGGCCGACGAGTCGGTCATGCCGCAGACCCGCGAGCACTTTGACATCTGCCGGCTGCTGCACGTCCCCCGAGGCCTCATCGTTCTTACCAAGAGCGATTTGAGCGACCGTGAAACCCTGGAGCTCGCACGGCTCGACGTGCGCGAGCTCGTCTCGGGGTCGTTTCTCGCCGACGCTCCTGTGGTCGCGGTGTCGTCGCGCACCGGCGACGGTCTGGAGCGCCTGAAAGACACGCTGGTGTCCCTGGCGGCGTCGGTGCCGCGTGCGCCGGGCGGACGGACCGGCGCGGCTGCCGATCGATCGCGTGTTCTCGATGAAGGGCTTCGGCACCGTCGTCACGGGCACGCTCGTGTCGGGTCGTATGGAGACCGAGCAGGGACTGGTCATCCTGCCAGAGCCGCGCGACGTCAGAGTCCGTGGCTTGCAGGTGCATGGCCAGCCTCAGGCATCGGCCGAGGCCGGTCGCCGAGTTGCGGTCAATCTGGGCGGCGTCGAGGTCTCGGACGTGGCGCGTGGGCACACGCTCGTCGATCGCGACGCGTTCGAACCGACGCGCCGGCTGGATGTCCGGCTCGACCTGTTGGCAGGCGCGCGTTCGCTGCGCCAGGGCGCGCGTGTGCGCTTCCACTGTGGCACCGCAGAGCTCCTCGGCCGCGTCGCGTTGGCCGGGCCAGTGCAAGAGAGTGCGAATGGAGAAGAAGAGCGCGCGGCGCTCGGCGAGATCTACGCGCGCATGCGTCTCGAGGCGCCTGCTGTCGTGACGAGGGGCGATCGATTCATCCTCCGCGCGTATTCGCCCCCCGCGACCATCGGCGGCGGCGTCGTCCTTGATCCTCGCCCGCCGCGCGTCTCGATTCGCAGCGCGACGGGCCTCGAGCGCCTTCGCCGGCTGGACGTGCAGAGTGCCGATCGGGACGCCGCGCTCGCAGTGTTCGTGAAGGACAGCGAGGGAGCCGGCCTTCCGCGGCGGGCGCTCGTCAGTCGCGCCGGTCTGTCATACACGGAGTCCGAGCAGGCGGTGGAGCGCCTGAGGCGGGGAGGCATCGCCACCCTCGTCGGGGATCTCCTGGTGTCGTCCGGTGTCGTTTCCGAGCTCGGTGCCCGGCTAATCGCCGCCCTCCAGGCGCACCACCAAGCGCAGCCGCTCTCCGGAGGGATGCCCCGCGAGGAAGCGCGCGAGCGGCTGTTCCGGCGAGTGGCGCCGGCGGTTTTTGATGCAGTCGTCGACTCGCTCGTGTCAGCCCGTCGCGTGGTGGCGCGCGACCGCCTCGCGCTCGAAGGACGTCAGGTGTCGTTGTCGACCGAGGAGGCCCGCGTCCAGTCCGCGCTCGAGCGCGTCTACCGGGAGGCGACGCTGACGCCGCCGGACATCGCGACGGCCGCCGCCGCGGCTGGTACCACGGTGGCCGTGGCCGAGCGGATGGTTTCGCTGCTCGTTCGCGCGCGCACGCTGGTGAAGCTCGATACGCTGCTGTTCCATGCGGCCGCGCTCGACAGTCTGAAGGCCGACATCCGGCGTCTGAAGGACGAGGGCGTGGCCGGGGGCACCACGAAGGTCGACGTTGCGTCGTTCAAGGTGCGCTACGACGTGACGCGGAAATTTGCGATTCCTCTACTGGAATACCTGGATCGGGAGCGGATCACGCGGCGACTGGGGGAGAACCGGATAGTGCTCTAGCACGACCTGTGAGGCACTGGGACGGGCAGCAGCCGACAAGAATCAGCGCTCGTCGCGCCCCTCTTTCGACGCTTCCTTGAAGTTGCGGATGCCCTTGCCGATGCCGCGGCCGATCTCGGGCAGACGGCTGGCGCCGAAGATCAGGATGACGAGGAAGAGGATGACGATTAGTTCGGGAATCCCGAGACCCATGTTGGCTCCTTCGCCTGCTTGAGGATGAGGATGACGTTGATTCTACCACCTGGACCGGCTTCGATCGCTTCGAACGGCGAAACCTCGAGTGCGACCGGATCGAAACGGACTGTCTGCGGCGATCGTAGAACAAGTGTCCGACATGGTGGACAACTGGTCGAGACGGACAGTGCGGGCGAACGTTTTGACGGCCCTTCGCACAGGCCCACATCTTGCAACTTGCGGATCCGGACGTCGTCAGCCACAATGGCTATAGGTCACACTCGCAACTAAGAGACATGTCAGAGGTTTACCAGGGCTCCAGCCCAAACGCACGCCTGCTCGCCGGGTCCATCGATGCCGGTCAGAGCAACGGAGTGCGTGTCGGCAACGCGTTCAGCGTATCGCTCGCCACGCACATCGCGATTGCGTTCCTGATCCTGTTCGTCATCTCGCTGCCGGTCGTCCCGACGCCTGATAGCCAGAACGCCCTCTCGCTGAAAGACATCGTCTGGATCGCCTCTCCGGGGCCCGGTGGCGGTGGCGGAGGCGGCGGCAACAAGATGCCGGACCCGCCGCGGAAGGCCGAGCTTCCCGATAAGCAGAAGATCACCGTTCCCGTGGCGAAGGTGCCGAAGCTCGAGGCGCCCGAACCGCCCAAGCAGGAGCAACAGCTCACGATTCCGGCCCAGCCGGTCGCCTCGGGCGTCGAGCAGTTGCCGGGCGCGATTACGCAGATGATCACGCCGACCCTTTCACAGGGGAGCGGGGTTGGCGGCGGCTCAGGGACCGGGCGCGGCACGGGCAGCGGTCCGGGCGACGGTTCGGGTCTCGGGCCTGGTTACGGGGGCGGGTTCGGAGGCGGCGCCTATCGTCCGGGCAACGGTGTCACGAACCCGAAACTCATTCGCGAGGTCAAGCCCAACTACACTGCAGACGCCATGCGCGCCAAGATTCAGGGCGTGGTATGGCTCGAAGCGGTGGTCATGGAAAACGGTTCGGTCGGCCAGGTCCGCGTCACGCGATCACTCGATCCCACGTTTGGCCTCGACCAGGAAGCCGAGCGCACCGTCAAGAAGTGGGTCTTCGCCCCCGGCACCCGCCTCGGGCAGCCCGTGCCAGTGCTGATCGAAATCGAGATGTCCTTCACGCTGCGGTAGCCGGGCGCAGCTTCCAGCGCTCAGCTCTCACCTTCCGGCTCCCGGCTAGAATCTGCAGATCACGATCGCGAAGCTTTGCTTCAGCAGCTCCTAGCTGGAAGCTGGCGGCTGGGCAAGCTGGAAGCTGGCAGCTGGAAGCTGGAAGCTGGAAGCTATACTCTGCCCATGGCGATACTGAGGCTCGTGTTTTCGGTGTTCTTGGTGGCGGCCTGTTCGGCATCCGATCTTCTGGCGCAGTCGTACCCCACCCCGGTGGAAGCGGATTTCATCGCGAGGAACTACCGCTTCGAGACAGGGGAGACCTTGCCGGACGTGAAGATCCACTACCGGACGGTGGGCAGCCCGAAGAAAGATCCGGATGGCATCGTGCGCAACGCCGTGCTGATTCTGCACGGAACAGGAGGCACCGGTCGTGGCTTCCTGACCGAGGGCTATGCCGGCCGCCTCTTCGGCAAGGGCCAGCTGCTCGACGCGGAGCGTTACTTCATCATCCTGCCAGACAACCTCGGCCACGGGGACTCATCCAAGCCGAGCGACGGGCTGCGCATGGCGTTCCCGACGTACCGCTACACCGATATGGTGAAGCTGCAGCATCTGTTCGTGACGCAGGGCCTGGGCCTGTCGCGCCTGCGCCTGGTGATGGGCACATCCATGGGCGCCATGCACACCTGGATGTGGGGCTACATGTTTCCGGAATTCGCGGATGGCCTCGTGCCGCTGGCGAGCAACCCTGTCGAAATCGCCGGGCGCAACCGCATCTGGCGCAAGGCGCTCGTCGACGCGATTGTCACCGACCCGGAATGGAACGGCGGCAACTACACCACGCCGCCGCGCGGCATGGCGAGCGCGATCGGGTTGCTGCTGATGGCGACGAGTGTGCCGCTCCAATGGCAGCGACAGTTCCCGACCGCGGAGGCCGCCGACAAGTACCTTGCCTCGCAGATCGCAGCGCGGACCAAGACGACCGACGCCAACGACATGATCTACTACTTCCGCGCCTCGGAGGACTACAACCCCGAGCCGCACCTCGGCGAGATCGTGCGCCCCTTGCTCGCCATCAACTCGTCCGACGACTTTGTCAACCCGCCGGAGTTGCCGATGATGCAGACCCTGATCAAGCGAGTGAAGCAGGGACGCTTCGTGCTGATTCCGACCTCCGACCAGACGCGCGGCCACGGCACGCATTCGCTGCCCCAGATCTGGGGAGGGGAGCTGGAGAAATTCCTGTCCGCGCTGAAATAAAAAGCCGGTCAGGATTGCTCCTGACCGGCCGGACTGCCGACTTGACTGACTCGACTGGCGACTGATGACTGCGTCGATTGCCGACTGATTAATACATCCCGCCCATGCCACCGCCGCCGCCGTGGCCGCCGCCCATCGGAGCGTCTTTCTTCTCCTCGGGGATCTCGGAGACCAGCGCTTCGGTCGTCAGCAGCAGGGACGCGATCGAGGACGAGTTCTGGAGCGCGGTGCGCACGACCTTCACGGGGTCGATGACGCCGGCCGACACCAGGTTCTCGTACTTGTCGGACGAGGCGTTGTAGCCTTCCTCACCCTTGCCGTCCTTGACCCTCTGGACGACGATCGAGCCTTCCTGGCCCGCGTTCGACGCGATCCAGCGCAGCGGCTCCTCGATCGCCTTGCGGATGATGCTCGCTCCGACGGCTTGGTCGCCTTCGAGCTTCAGCCCGTCGAGCGCCTTGCCGGCGCGGATGAGCGCCACGCCGCCGCCGGCGACGATGCCCTCTTCAACCGCGGCCTTGGTCGCGTGCATCGCATCCTCGACGCGCGCCTTCTTTTCCTTCATCTCGGTCTCGGTTGCCGCGCCGACTTTGATGACGGCCACGCCGCCGACGAGCTTCGCGAGGCGCTCCTGGAGCTTCTCGCGGTCGTAGTCGGAGCTGGTCTCTTCGACCTGGGTGCGGATCTGCTTCACGCGACCTTCGATCGCGCTCTGCGCGCCGGCGCCCTCGACGATCGTCGTATTGTCCTTGTCGATCGTCACCTTTTTGGCTTTACCGAGATCCTCGAGCTTGATGTTCTCGAGCTTGATCCCGAGGTCCTCGGTGATCGCGCGGCCACCGGTCAGCGTCGCGATGTCTTCGAGCATGGCCTTGCGGCGATCGCCGAAGCCGGGGGCCTTGACGGCCGCCGCCTGCAGGGTGCCGCGCAGCTTGTTGACCACGAGCGTCGCGAGCGCCTCGCCGTCGACGTCCTCGGCGATGATGAGCAGCGGACGGCCTGCGCGCGCCACCTGTTCGAGGAGGGGCAGCAGGTCCTTCATCGAGCTGATCTTCTTCTCGTGGATCAGGATGACGGGGTTCTCGATGACCACTTCCATGCGTTCCGGGTCGGTCACGAAATACGCTGAGAGGTAGCCGCGGTCGAACTGCATGCCTTCGACGACCTCGAGCGAGGTCTCCATGCTCTTGGCTTCCTCGACCGTGATGACGCCGTCCTTGCCGACCTTCTCCATCGCTTCCGCGATGATCTTGCCGATCGTCTCGTCGCTGTTGGCCGAGATGGTGCCGACCTGGGCGATGGCCTGTCCGCTGATCGGCTTGGCCTGCTTCTTCAGCTCGGCGACGATCACTTCGACCGCCTTCTCGATGCCGCGCTTGAGCTCCATCGGGTTCGCGCCGGCGACGACGTTCTTCGCGCCCTCGCGGAAGATGGCCTGGGCGAGCACGGTCGCGGTGGTCGTGCCGTCTCCGGCGATGTCGGACGTCTTGCTGGCGACCTCGCGGACCATCTGCGCGCCCATGTTCTCGAGCGGATCCTTCAGGTCGATTTCCTTCGCGACGGTGACGCCGTCCTTGGTGATGGTGGGCGAGCCGAATTTCTTGTCGATGACGACGTTGCGGCCCTTCGGGCCGAGCGTCACCTTGACTGCGTTGGCGAGCTGGTTCACGCCGCGCAGGATGGCCTGCCGCGATTCCTCGCCGTAAATAATCTGCTTTGCCATGATTGCTCTTGATCTCCGTGTCCGGCTGTCAGCTTCAGCTGTCAGCTATCGTTCGTTTGCTGTTCTTCGTAGTCGTCCGGCCCGCCGGCCTGCTCTGTCGTAGTGCTCCGGCTTTGAGCCGGACGGCTCTTAGTTGTTGATGACGCCGAGGATCTCTTCCTCGCGCATGATGAGGTACTCCTCACCGTCGAGCTTGATCTCCTGGCCGGAGTACTTGCCGAAGAGAATCGTGTCGCCTTCCTTGACGTCGAGCGGCGTGATCTTGCCGTCCTTCTCGACCTTGCCCTTGCCGACCGCGATGACCTTGCCCTGCTGGGGCTTTTCCTTGGCCGTGTCGGGGATGATGATCCCGCCGACCTTCTGTTCGCCTTCTTCGAGGCGCAGCACGATGACGCGGTCGTGCAGGGGACGGATCCGAACTGTCGTCTGTGTAGCCATATCGATCTAGCTCCCGGATGGTGGTTGAGATGGTTGGTGATGGGTAAACACGGTGTAAATCAAAGCCTGGGGTCCAGGCGGCTTAGCAATCCGCCCTGACGACTGCTAATTCTACAGGAGAGGGTCGGGGGGATGTCAAGCAGTCGATGGGGGGGAGTGCTAACGAAGGAGGTAGAAGCCAGGAGTTCAGGAGACAGAAGGAGCGCCTGCGGCCCGAGCGCGGCGCGAAGTCGTCGCGCGAGAGCTGGCGGGGGTGGGGCCCCGCCAGCATTGATAAATGCAGACAAAATGCTGGCACTACGGCGTTCTGGAACTACGTCTTCCGTCTTGATCCGGTACTCCGTCATCTTCCGAGCGACGGTATTCCGATGGAGGCCCAGCAGCTCGGCCGCGTCGCCGACGCTGCCTTTGGATCGCTGCAGGGCGCGCGTGATGAAGACCTTCTCGAACTCCTGGCGGGCGTCCTCGTAGAGCACGCCCCGATCGAGCATTTCCTGGACGAGCGCTTCGAGCTGGTCGCGCACGGGTCTACGCAGCTCGCGGCCCGACAGGAGCCGGTAGGCCTCGACGTACTTGTCGCGCGTGCGGCGCACGACCTCGTCTGGCAGGGACGGCACCGGCGGCTGTTTGTTCCACCGGATCTCTTCCAGGTAGTCGCGCACGAACTGCTTGTCGAAGCTCGGCTGCCCGTGGCCGGGCTCGTACTGGGCTCTCGGCCAGAAGCGCGATGAATCAGGAGTCAGGACCTCGTCGATGAGGACGACGTCGGTCGCCGGATCCCCGGCGCCCACCAGGCCGAACTCGAACTTGGTGTCGGCGACGATGATGCCCTTCGATTCCGCGAGGACCGCGCCGCGCCGGTAGATCTCGAGCGTGAGGGCCTTCAACCGGCCGATGAGCGGGGCACCGACGAGCCGCGCCGCCTCGGCCTCGCTGATGTTGATGTCGTGTCCGCTCTCGGCCTTGGTCGCAGGGGTGAAGATCGGCTCCGGCAGCCGGTCGGATTCGCGCAGCCCCTTCGGCAGCTGAACGCCGCACACGCTGCCAGCCTGCTGATACTCCTTCCACCCCGATCCCGAGAGGTAGCCGCGCGCCACGCATTCGACGGGCACGGGTTCGGTCCGGCGCACCAGCATCGACCGGCCCTCGAGGACCGCCGCGTGCCCGCGAAGCGTCTCCGGGAAGCGGGCGACCTCTGTGGTGAGCAGATGATGGGGTACGAGGTCGCCCATGCGCTCGAACCAGAACGCGGACAACTGGGTCAGGACCTTGCCCTTGTCAGGGATCCCCGATCCGAGGACGTAGTCGAACGCCGAGATGCGATCGGTCGTGACGATGAGCAGGTCGTCGCCGACCTCGTAGACATCGCGCACTTTGCCGCGACGGTGCAGCGTCAGACCAGCGAGGGAGGTTTCGAGGAGCGGAGCAGCGGATAGCACAGGGGGACGTTACAACAGAAAGTCTGAAGTTTGAAGTCTGAAAGTCGAGGGGAGTTGAGGCGAAGGCTGAAGTTCGAACTGGAAACGCGAAGAAGTGCGAAGTCGAAGTTGAAGCTGAAGTCTGATAAGTGAGAGCTGAAAGCTGAAGGCTGAGGGCTGCGCTATCGAGCGCCGCTTCGCCTTGATCGTGATGTTCCCCCGCTTCGCACGCAGCATGAGCGTCGGGCCGCCGCCGCCGATGGCGGCTGACGCACGTTGCTCGTTCTCGGCCGTCTTCACCTCGACCAGCCCTTCGGGCACGCTCAGCCGGCCATCGGTGGTGAGCGCGTCGAGCTGAAAGCCGCCGGCCGGCAGTGTTACATCGATCGGTTCCTCCGCCTCGTTGTAGATCGCGACCGGCGCGGGCTGGTCGATCGTGACGTCGATGCGCGTGTCGCGGCCGTCGATCCGCGTGTCGCTGCGGAGCCCGCTCATGGTCACGCTCCCGCCCACCGCGTTGACGCGGATGGACCGTCGCGTGCCGGTCAAATCGTCGAGGGTGATGCGTGTCCCGTTCGATTCGATCTCGACCGGTCCCGTGAGCGACTGGCTGCGGAGCTCGCCGGCCTGTACCTGCAGCATGGCCTCGCCCTTGATGTCTTTCAGTGACAACCGTGCTGCCGCGCGTGTTCAGCTTCACCGCCGAGGCGCCTTCGATGGTGAGCGCGCCGCCGCGATGCGTGGCCGTCACGCGACCAGGGATTCGGCCGATCAGGGCCTGGCCCCGCGCTTCGACGAGCTCGACCGAGGCGACGTCGTGAATCTCGAGCTTGCCCCGGCTCGGCTGAATCCTGACCGCCATCGATTTCGGCATCCGGACCATGAGGGTGGCACGCTGCGTCGCGGGCTCCGGATACTTGATCCCGATGACCAGGCTGGCGCCCGCCTCGGTCGTCCTGAGCGCCGTCTCCGCGGCGTATTTCTTCGCCTCGGTTTCGTCGTAGCCGCTCGACCACGCCCGGAGCTCGCAGAGGAGATCGGCGCGGTCCTCGCCGGTAATCGTGACCGGGGCATTCCCCGTTTCGAACCGGACTTCGGTGATGCCGGATTTGATGGGGATGGTCGTCGTGGTCGCGACCTCGGCCGAGGAGCGGTTTCCGTGGATCTCGCGCCTCATGGCTTCGACGATCCTGGCGATCGAGAAGCCCTGCTGGCCAGGGGTCGGCGCAGGCGCGGTCGCGTAGTACACGAGCGCGCCGACCGACGCAAAGGCGCAGATCAGCAGTAACTCACGTTTTCCCATAGACTTGGAGCTATTCCTGTGGTACCCTTGCCGCGATCGAACAACCTGGACCGTCCACCGATTCTAATCCCGACTCACCATAACCCGGCGCATGCAGCCACGAGTCCGCAACGCCCTCATCTTCCTGTTGACCCTCGGGTTGCTGGGCGTCTTCCTCCGCAGCGTGAACGTGGCCGAGGTCTGGGGCGAAACCCGCCGGGCCAACCCGTGGCTCCTGCTGCTGGCGGTAGCCTTCACCGGGGTGACCTACGCCGTGCGCGCGCTCCGATGGCAGTATCTGCTTGCCCCCATCGGTCCGACCCACTTCAGTACGGCATTCCGGACCACGGTTATCGGTTTTGCCGCGACGTTTCTGTTACCGGCCCGCGCCGGCGAAGTGATCCGGCCGTACCTGCTGGCGCGCCGTGAGGGCCTCAACGCAACGGCGGCGTTCGCGACGATCATCATCGAGCGCCTCCTCGATCTCATCACGGTGCTGCTGCTGTTTGCGGGGTTCGTCCTCGTCGCCGCGCCCGGCGACGTGACTGGCGATCCGGCGCAGTTCGCTCGCATCAAGCTATTCGGTCTCGTCGCCGCCGGGGCTTCCCTGGCCGGGTCGACGATGCTGTTCATTCTGGCAGGGCACCCTGAACGGATGGGCCGTCTGGCCCTCAGCATCGAGCGCGTGCTCCCGGCCCGGCTGGCACAGATTGTCGCGCGATTCGTCGAGATGTTCTCGCAAGGGCTGGCGGTGATGCGGCAGCCTCGCCGGATGCTCATCGCGCTGGTGCTCTCGGTGCCGCTCTGGTTCGCGATTGCGTCCGCTATCTGGCTGACCTCGCAGGCATTTCATATTACGTTCCCCTTCCGGGCTTCGTTCCTGGTGACCACTGTCCTGGTGGTGGGCGTGGCGGTCCCGACGCCGGGGGCGGTCGGCGGGTTTCATCTCGCGTATCAGTTTGCGGCCGTGGCGCTTTTCGGGGTGCCGGCCGATCGGGCCGCGGGCGCGGCGATCGTGCTGCACGCCATTTCGTTTGTCCCGGTGACGCTCCTGGGGATCTACTTCATGGCGCGCGATGGTGTGACGCTGGCTGGGGCCAGACGCATGGCCGCGGAGCGGCCCAAGGAAGCGGAGCGGCCCAAGGAAGCCGAGCGGCCCAAGGAAGCGGAGCGGCCCACCGGAGCGGACGCCGGCACGCCGCCGGCGGATGTCCGCCGCGCAGAAGGCCGCGTCCGATGAAGTGTCCGTACTGCGGCCACCTGGGCGACAAGGTGGTCGACTCGCGCGAGAGCCGCGAGGGAGACGTGATCCGGCGGCGCCGCCAGTGTCTCGGCTGTGCCAAGCGCTTTACCAGCCGTGAACGCATCGAGGAAATCGAGTATCGTGTGGTGAAGAAGGACGGGAACCGCGAGCCGTTTCAGCGGCAGAAGCTCATCGCCGGCCTTCTCCGCGCGTGCGAGAAACGGCCCGTCAGCGTCCAGGAGCTCGAGGCCATCGCCGACCGCATCGAGGTGGACCTGCAGGATCGGCCGGACCGCGAGCTGACGACCGGAGAAATCGGCGCGCGGTTGATGCAGGAGCTCAAGCAACTCGACCAGGTGGCGTACGTGCGGTTCGCGTCGGTCTACCGTCAGTTCCGCGACGTCGGCCAGTTCAAGCGCGAAGTCGACGAGCTGCAGAAAGTCGACGTGAAGGCCAAAGTGAAATGAGCGTGCTGTCGAGATATCTGGCGGTCGTATTCGTGGTGGCGGCGGTCGCGGTCTGCTCGGCGCAGAGCGTCCAAGTCACGCCGCTCCCAAAGGACGGGCGCATCCTCGTCTCGCTGCGCATGAACGACGTGTTCACCGAGAACGTACGCGCCGCGATGCACAGCGGGCTGCGCATTACGTTCGTCTACGACATCGAGCTCAAGCGCGGCACCGCGCTCTGGGTGGATCGGACGATTGCTGCGGCGACGGTCACGGCCACGGTCGAGTACGACATCCTCACCCAGCGCTACCTGGCGACGCGCCGCGAGGACGGGCGCATGGTGTCGTCGGAGACGATCGAGCGCGAAGACGCGGCGCGCGCCTGGCTCACCGAGTTCGAGAAGCTGCCGCTCTTCAGCAGCGCGGCGCTCGAGGGCAACTCCGAATACTACCTGCGCGTACGAGCCCATACGACCCCGCGCGACGCGTCCTTCGTGTGGCCGTGGGAAGGTGGCATCGCGGGGCTCGCCAAGTTCACGTTTCTCCGGTAGTGTGCGCGCCGGCGCCGTGCCTTCAGCGCCAGCGCCCCCAGCCACATGAGCACCACTCGCGAGGCGACTCGACCGACGCTGCCCGCCCGCCCCGCGGACACGCGCGCCGAACGACGTCCGTTCCGAGACAATCCGCGCCTCATCCTCCTCGGCATCCTGATGCTCATCGCTGCGCTCATAGCGATGGTCCGCTTCGCCGACAGCTCGACCGAGCTCAATCCGGATTTTCTGACCGAGGTCGTCCTCTACGCGCTCTCCGCGGCCGACCTGACGATGCTCGTGGCCCTGGTCTTCTTCCTGGCGCGCAACATCGTCAAGCTCGTGGTGGAGCGCCGCCGGGGGCTGCCGTTTTCGCGGTTCCGGGCCAAGCTCGTGCTGGCGTTTCTCGGGCTGACCCTCGTGCCGTGCGTCCTCGTGCTCATCGTCGGCAGCGAGCTCATTCGCAGCAGCACCGAGAAGTGGTTCAGCCAGCCGATTGACGACGTCCTCGCGGCGGCCACCAAGATTGCCCAGGACTACTACCGTGACCGCGCGAGCAGCGTCAACAGCCACGCGGAGCGAATTGCTCGCGAGATTCCGGTTGCCGCGGTCGAGTCAGGAGATCTCGTCGCCGTGCGCCGGGCGATCGAGGCCGAAGTCGCGCAAGGCCGTGTCGGACTGGTCGAGGTGTACAGCTCCCGATCGAAGGCTGGGCAGCGGGCCGACGTGGTGCCGCTCGTGGCGGTCGAATCATCCGGCCTGCCGCCAGGCGTCCGCGCCTCTGCCGATCACCTGGCGTCGCTCGTCGCGAGCGGCGGCAGCGAGTCGTACCCTCCGGAGCCGCTCGAGGGCGGAGGCGAGCTCGTGCGCGGCGGGGCGGCGGTTCGCGACGCGTCCGGCCACGTCGTCGGCGTCGTGCTGGCGAGCGACTACCTGTCGGGGGAGTCCGCGACCCACGCCAGGCAGATCATCGAGGCCTATCAGAACCGGAGCCAGCTGCACGCGCTCCGTCGTCCGATCCGCGGCGTGTATCTGACCCTGTTCGTCATGATGTCGCTGATGATCATGGTCAGCGCGACCTGGACCGGCTTGTATCTGGCCAAGCGCATCACGCGTCCGGTGCAGCGGCTGGCGGCGGGTGCCCGCGAGATCGGTGCGGGCCATCTCGATCACCGGATCGAGCCCGAGACGCGCGACGAGTTCGGCGCCCTGGTCGAGGCGTTCAACACCATGGCCGCCGAGCTCGCGGCGAGCCAGCGCAAGCTCGAACATTCCCGGCTCGACCTCGAACGCAAGAATCAGCAGCTCGACGAGCGGCGCCAATACATCGAAACGGTGCTCGAGCGCATCGCGACCGGCGTCGTCTCGCTCGGCACGGACGGGCAGATCGAAACCATCAACGGCGCGGCGCTCCGTCTGCTCGAGGTGGACCGGTCGGTCATCGGCGCGCGGGCCGAAGACGTCTGCCGGCGCGAGGATCTCAAGCCGCTCGAGACTCTGCTCGCGCAGACACGTTCGGGTGGTCCGGCGCCCGCCGTGCAGGAAGTCGCGCTCCTGCGCGAAGGGCGCGAGCTGCACCTCGCCGCGGCGGCGACGCAGCTCCTGCGGGACGACGGCACCGCCGGCGGCGCGGTCCTGGTCTTCGACGACGTGACGCCGCTCATCCGGACCCAGCGCGTGGCGGCGTGGCGCGACGTGGCGCGGCGGCTGGCACACGAGATCAAGAACCCGCTGACGCCGATTCAGCTGTGCGCCGAACGCATGCGCCGCCAGTTCAGCTCGGCTCCGGCCCCGGCACGCGCGCTCGTCGAGGAGTGCACCTCGACGATCGTGGGGGAAGTCGAATCGCTCAAGGCGCTGGTCGACGAGTTCGCGCAGTTTGCCCGGATGCCGGCGCCCCGCGCCGCGCCGGCCGATTTGAACGCGGCCCTCTCCGACACCCTGGCGCTCTACAACGGCCTCTTCCGAGAGATTCTGCATCGAACAGCGCTTCGTGCCGGCGTTGCCGCCGGTGCGCGTCGACCTCGAGCAGATGCGCCGCGTGGTCATCAACCTCGTCGACAACGCGGTCGAGGCGCTCGGCGGCAGCGCTGCCGGCCCCCGTCCGGACGGAGCGCCGCCGGCGATCGTTGTCGAAACGCGCCACGATCCGGGGAATGGCGTCGCGCGGATTCTCGTGTCGGACAACGGCCCGGGCATCTCGGCCGCTGATAGAGACAAGCTGTTCATGCCCTACTATTCGACCAAGCGGCGGGGCAGCGGGCTCGGGCTCGCGATTGTGCGTCGAATCATCGCCGAGCATGGCGGCAGCATCGAAGTGGCGGACAATGTCCCGAACGGGACCGTGTTTACGATCGATCTGCCGACATAAGTGGAACAACACCCGTCACGACGACGGGTCACGAGGCCCGCGAAGACCACGAAGGATACCTGTGGAATGTTCTTCGCGAGTGAGTCCGGGAACAGTGACAAGAGTTGACGTGCAGCGCTCATGAAGACGACCGTCCTCATCGTTGACGACGAAGCCGGCGTGCGCAGCGCGCTGAGCGGCGTGCTCCGCGACGAAGGCTACGTCGTCGACGCCGTCGAGAGCGGCGAGGCCTGCCTCGATCGCGTCGTGCGCGCGCCCTATGACGTCATCGTGCTCGACATCTGGCTGCCCGGCATGGACGGGCTGGCGACGCTGGCGCGCCTGCGCGAGCGGCGCGTCGATTCGCCGGTCGTCATGATCTCCGGCCACGGCAACATCGAGTCGGCGGTGAAGGCGATCAAGCTCGGCGCGTTCGACTTCGTCGAGAAGCCACTCTCGCTCGAGAAGACGGTGCTGGTGATCGGCAATGCCGTCCGTCAGAGCCGGCTCGAGGCGGAGAACCGCGCGCTGCGGGCCCACGTGGATCGGCGCCTGACCATGGTGGGGGAGAGCTACGTGGTGACGCAGCTCCGCGAGCAGGTGGCGATGGCTGCGCCTACCAACGGACGCGTGCTCATCTACGGCGAGAACGGCACCGGCAAGGAGCTCGTCGCGCGCTCGATCCACAGCCTGAGCCGGCGTCGCGGCGGGCCGTTCGTCGAGGTCAACTGCGCGGCCATTCCCGAGGAGCTGATCGAGAGCGAGTTGTTCGGCCACGTCAGGGGCGCGTTCACCGGCGCGATGCTGGATCGGCGGGGCAAGTTCGAGCTCGCCGACGGCGGGACGCTCTTCCTCGACGAAATCGGCGACATGAGCCTCAAGACGCAGGCCAAGGTGCTGCGCGCGCTGCAGGAGCAGGTGGTTGAACCCGTTGGCGGCGCGGCGGGCGTCAAGGTCGACGTGCGCGTGCTGGCTGCGACGAACAAGGATCTTCCGACCGAGATCCGGGCGTCCCGCTTTCGCGAGGATCTCTACTTCCGCCTGAACGTCATCCCGATCTTCGTTCCGCCCCTGCGCGACCGCGCAGACGATGTGCCGCGTCTGGCCGAGTACTTCATGTCGGACCTCGCGCGCGAGTACGGGCGGCGGCGCAAGACCTTCGACCCGGTGGCGATGCGTACGCTGCAGCGCTACCGATGGCCGGGCAACGTGCGGGAGATGCGCAACGTGCTCGAACGGCTGATGATCATGGTACCGGGCGACACCATCGCCAACTCCGATCTGTCGTTTCTCGACGGCGCCACGAGCGTGGAGGCGTTGGAGGGCGCCGTGTCCGTTCCGCTGCACGAGGCCCGCGACGCGTTCGAGCGCGATTACATCCTCAAGGCGCTCGCCGGCCAGCAGGGCAATATCTCGCGCACGGCCGACGCGCTGGGCGTCGAGCGCAGCAACCTCTATCGCAAGATGAAGTCCTTCGGCATCGCGCCCGCGCGGCGCGTGGATGAAGAGGAGGAGCCGGCGTAGGGTGTTAGAGGGAGGGGACGGAGCCAACGGGTTCAACACGGAGGAACGGAGTTAACGGAGACGAACGGAGGACCGGTCGCGCCGCGCGAAGCGCGGGCGGCATCGGGAGAGCGGCGGAACTCGAGACACCAGGTGTGTTTTGAGGTGTCTCGAGTTCCGCCGCTCTCCCGATGCCACTCGCCGGCCGTTCGGCCGGCGACTCGGCCGGTCTGCTGATTGATGCAGCGTGACGGCCTCCGTGCGTCTCCGTTGACTTCGTTGCTTCGTTTGTGAAC
This sequence comes from uncultured Acidobacteriota bacterium, assembly GCA_963776315.1. Lineage (GTDB taxonomy): Bacteria > Acidobacteriota > Vicinamibacteria > Vicinamibacterales > 2-12-FULL-66-21 > DATBJJ01. The sequence goes on along the minus strand of CAVZMJ010000003.1, from coordinate 149,311 downwards.
CCGTTGCCTCCGTCCCTCTTCGTCAACCGTCCCGCAGCTTCTTCTCGAGAATCTGCTCATCGCTGAATCGCTCGAGCTGCAGGTAGTACTCGGCGGAACGAACCAGAGCGGCCGAGGGCACCAGGCCCACCACCTCGCTCTCGAGAATCGACACGCCGTAGCGGGCGGCCTCCCGCTTCACCATCTCGAACACGCGGAATACCGGCGTCTTCTCGAAGTTGGTCAGGTTCATCGACACCTGGGCGAGGTTCCGGTCGTCGATCCTGATGCCCATGGCCTTGACGTAGCGCAGCCCGCCGCTGCTGTGACGGATCGCGGCCGCAATCTTCTTCGCGACATCCAGGCGGTCGGTGTTGAGGTTGATGTTGTAGGCGATGAGCGGCATGCGGGCGCCGACCACGGACGCGCCGGCGGTCTCGTGCGGCGTCGCGGGGCCGAAGTCCGGCGCCCACCCCGGTGACGCCATCTTCGCTGCCAGCCCTTCGAACTCGCCGCGGCGGATATCCTCGAGGTTCTTCCGTGACGGATTTGCTGAGGCTTCCTCGTAGAGATAAATCGGCACGCGAAACCGCTCGGCGACGGTGGCGCCGACGTCCCGGGCGAGCGCCACGCACTCGGCCATCGTCACGTCTTCGATGGGAACGAATGGCACGACATCGACGGCGCCGAGCCGTGGATGCTCGCCGCTGTGCTGGCGCAGATCGATGGCGTCGAGCGCCGCCGCGAAGAGTGCGAGCGTGGCCGCCTTGACCGACGGTGCGTCGCCGGCGAGCGTGAAGACCGACCGGTTGTGTGACGCGTCGGCCGAATGGTCGAGCAAGCGCACCCCTGGCGTGGCCTGAATCGCCTTCGCCAGCCGCTCGATGACGTCGGGCCGACGGCCCTCGCTCACGTTGGGGATGGATTCGATGATCGGCATGCGCCTTCTTTTGTAGCACAGGCGTTCACCCCCGCGCCGCCATCGGCTTTTTGTTTGACGCGGCCACGCCAGCGGTTCCATAATCCTTCGGAACTTCTTTTCTTCCACCACTTGCGATGACCGACCCGCTGCGGACCGACCACCTTCCCGAAGCGGGAGAAGTGCCCGAGCGCGAGCGCGACGCGCGCGTGGAGGACCTCCTCCTGGCGGGGCTCGATCACTATTTTGTCGGACACCACGAGCTGGCCATCAGCGTCTGGACGCGTGTACTTTTTCTCGATCGGGGCCACGCCAGGGCCAAGGCGTACATCGACCGCGCGCGCAGTGCGATCGCGGAGCGGCAACGGGAAGGGGACGAGCTCCTGCACACGGGGGCGGCGGCATTCGATCGCGGCGATGCGGGTGCTGCCCGCACGCTGCTGACGTCAGCCGTTGAACGCGGAGCGCACAGCGAAGAGGCCCTCGTCCTGCTGGAGCGACTCAACCGATTCGAGCCGACGCGGGTCCGTCCTGCACGCTCCCCGCACCGCCGCTCGCCGACGCGCTCACGGACGCGGGCGCTGCCGACAAGAGTGGATCGTCGCGTGCCGCGTGGATTGCGACCGGCGTGCTGGCAGGGCTCGCAACGGCGGGAGTCGTCGCGTGGATCGCGCTGACGCGGCCGGACTGGCTTCCCCTCAGCCCGGTCGCTGTCGCGCCCCGTGCCGCAGTGGCGGAAGAGCCCCTCCCGATTCCCTCGCCGTCGGAGGCGTGGGTCTCGAGGGCGAGAGGGCTCTACGACGATGGTCGGCTGCGCGATGCCCTCGGCGTTCTCGATGCCGTCGGCGAGTCGGATCCGGTCAGGCGCGAGGCCGACGAACTACGCGCAGCCATTCAACGCAAGCTGCTCGAAGCCGCGCGGCTGCCGCCCGCGCCGCCGCCGGGTGGCGAGTCCGCCGCGCCACGGCCGTCGCCGCCGCCGAAACCGGGACCGCCTTCACTTCAGACGCCATGATCCACGACTGATCCAACATGAGGTGTCCGAAGTGCCACTACATCAGTTTCGGCAGCAGCGACCGCTGTCGTAACTGCGGCTACGAATTCCTGCTCGCGGTCGAGGCGCCGCCGGTCGATCTGCCAATCCAGAGCGACGGTGACACCGTGGGTCCTCTCGCCGATTTCGTCCTGACGGAACGCGGCCCTGCGCCGCAACCGAAGTCGGTGTTCTCAGAGGTGACCGGCCAGGCATCTTTCGGCGCCGGCGTGACCGCCAGGCGTCCGTCAACGGGGCCGACGCGTTTCGATCTTCCGTTGTTCGGGGCTGCGGAGGCAGGCGACGACGCGCCGCTCGTTACGCCGTCTGCGATTCCCCGAACGCCCTTGTCGGTGCGCCGGGGTCAGCCGACGGTCACCCGGCCGCGCTCCGACCGCGCGCTCCTCTCCGATGACGCGGAGTCCAGTTCGCCACACGTGCCTCGCGCCGGGGATGGCCGTTCCAGGGAGGCGAGGTTTCCGCGCGAGGTCGCCCTCGACGCTTCGAAGCCGGAAGTGCTCGAGACCGCGTCGGTCGCCGCCCGCTTCCTGGCCGGGATGCTCGACCTCGTTGTCCTCGGAACGATCACCGGCGCGGTCCTCTACTTCACGCTCGTGGTCGTGGAACTGCCGCTCGCTGGAATCTGGTCGTTGCCGCCCGTGCCCCTCGCGGTGTTTCTGCTGCTCCTGAACGGCGGCTACCTCGCCATCTTCACGACGGCTGGAGGGCAGACCGTCGGAAAGATGCTCACCGGAATCAAGGTCGTCGCCGACCGTTCCACCGGGGATCTCGAGGCTGATGCGGCAGGGCTTCGCGTAAGCGTCGGAGCGGCTGTGCTGCGCGCGACGGCCTGTCTCGTCTCGTTGCTGCCCGCAGGGTTGGGCTTCGCCGCCATCCTCTTCGACGCGGACGGACGCGCGCTGCACGATCGCTTCGCCGAGACGCGTGTCGTGAAGGCGTGACTCGGCTCGCGGTCTTTCTCGCGACGGCCGGCTACTCCGGCTATTCTCCGATTGCACCAGGCACGGTGGGATCTGCCGTCGGCCTCCTTGTTTACGCCGCGCTCAGGTGGGTTCAGTCGCCGCTCCAGCCCATCTCCGAAGTGCTGCTCATCCTCGCGCTCTTTGCGGCGGGAGCATGGGCCGGAACGACCGCAGAGCGCTATTTCGGCGGTATCGATCCCGGACCGATCGTGCTCGATGAGGTCGTCGGGATGCTGATGACGCTTGCGTTCATCTCCGTGGGGCTGAGCGGTGCGCTCACCGGTTTCGTCCTGTTCCGCATTTTTGACGTCATCAAGCCATTTCCGGCCCGTCGATTCGAGGCGCTGCACGGGGGCCTGGGCGTGATGGCCGATGACGCGATGGCGGCCATCTACGCGAACGTGTCTCTGCGCCTGCTGATGGCGCTCTTTCCCTCATGGATAGCGTGAACGGCGCCGCGCGGACGCTGCAGACAGCCGAGGTCATCGCGATCGGGAGCGAGCTGCTGGGATCGACGCGGCTCGATACGAACTCGCTCCTTCTCGCAGAGCGTCTGAGCTCGCTCGGTATCGAGCTGCGGTCGAAGACCGTGGTCGGCGACAACCGTCGTGAAGTGGCCGAGCACCTGCGGCGCGCGCTCGATCGCGTCGACCTCGTCATCCTGACCGGCGGCCTCGGTCCGACCGACGACGACGTGACCCGCGATGCGCTGGCGGACGTGCTCGGCCGTCCCCTCCTGGAGCATGCCGAGATCGTCGATCGGTTGGTGCAGCGGTTTGCGCGCCGGGGCCTGAAGATGCCGGACGTGAACCGGCGGCAGGGCCTGGTGATTCAGGGCGGCGTCGTCCTCGAGAATCCGAATGGCACCGCGCCCGGTCAGATGGTCGACGTGGGTGCCCGGCTGGTCGTCCTTCTGCCGGGACCGCCGCGTGAGCTGCGGCCGATGATGGATGCCCTTGTCTCCGGGGCGCTCGCGGCGCGGGTCGGTCCGGAGCGCCTGTTTCGCTCGACGATCTTCACCGTCGGGAGAGGGGAGTCGCACGTCGAGGAACTGGCCCAGCCGATCTACTCGAAGTGGCTGCAGGCGGCACCGCCGATCGAAACGACGATTCTCGCCGCGCCCGGACAGATCGAACTGCACTTCGTGACGCGATCGGCCGACCCGGCGGCCGCGGGCCGTGCGCTCGCCGCAGCCCGCGAGGAGATCCTGGCCGCACTCGGGGCCGATGCCTTCAGCACCGATGGGCGTTCGATGGAAGAGATCGTCGGGCAGCTCCTCCTCGACCGGAAGCTCACGATCTCGGCCGCCGAATCGTGTACGGGCGGACTCCTGTTATCGCGCTTGACCGACATTCCGGGCAGCTCGGCGTACGTGCTCGGCGGCGTGGTCGTGTACAGCAACTCGCTCAAGGTCGAACTGGCCGGCGTGCCGCCCGCACTCATCGAAGCCCACGGAGCCGTGAGTGCGCCGGTCGCGGGGGCGCTCGCTGAAGGCATCCGGTCGCGCACGGGGTCGACGTTTGGCGTCGGGATCACCGGTATCGCCGGACCGTCAGGCGGTTCCCCTCAGAAGCCAGTGGGCACCGTGGCCGTCGCCGTCGCGTCCGAGGGAGGAACGACGCGCACGCGCACCTTTTCGCTCTACGGCTCGCGCTCGATGATCAAGTTCCAGGCCTCGCAGATGGGGCTCGACATGGTGCGCCGGTTTCTGCTGGAGAGCCCCACGAACCAGTAACCGGTTCTCACGAATCTCACCACGAAGCCAGCGGATTGAGCGGCAGAAGTCCGCGCTCTCGGTCTTCGGCATGTGATCGCGGAATCCGCGTCCCGTGTTGGCCTCCGTTCCCTCCGTTACCTCTGTGGTCGGTTTCGCTGTTGATCGGCCTTACCCCTGTCCATGTCCCGTTGCGAGTACCATTGATCCGATGGCCAGCCTCAGCATCCTGGTCGGCTACCTGGCCGGGTCGGTGCCCTTCGCATTCCTGCTCGCGCGGCGCGCGGGGATCGACGTGCGGCGAGTTGGCAGCCGGAACGTTGGCGCGGCCAACGTGCTGCGCAGCACGGGGCTCGGGCGGGCGCTTCTGGTCATGGTGCTCGACGTGGCCAAGGGCGCTGCTGCGGTGGGCCTCGCTCAGGCGTCGACTGGCGGCAACGGTGTGGCAGCCCTGACAGGGGCCGCCGCGGTCGTCGGGCACATCTATCCCGTGTGGCTGCGCTTTCACGGGGGGAAAGGCGTTGCGGTTGCCGCGGGCGTGTTCGCCATTCTGACGCCACTCGCGACGGCGATCGCCTTGACGCTCTTTCTTGTCATCGTCTCGGCGACACGGTACGTGTCGCTGGGGTCTGTTGCGGCGACGCTGGCGCTGCCGCCGGCCGCCTGGCTGACCGGGGCGCCAGCCGCCGTCGTCGGCGCCGCCGCCGGAACGGCGGTGCTCATCCTGTTCCGTCACCGGGCGAATCTGCGACGGCTGACAGAGGGGACGGAGCGGAGGATCTAGGCATTCAGCATTCAGAATTTCAGCTTCGGGGGCTCGATCGACACGCGATGCACGAAACGATTGCGGTACTGGGGCGGGCAGCTGGGGGACGGCGCTGGCGATCCATCTGGCCCGGGTGGGGCACGACGTCCGGCTGTGGGCGCGGGACCCCGAGCTGGTCGGCGAGATGGCGGCGACTCGCGCGAATCCGCGGTATCTCGCGGAATTCCGTTTGCCCGATCGCGTGACGCCGGTCGCGCGGCCGCAGGCGGCGTTGCAGGATGCAAAGCTGGTCGTTTTCGCCGTGCCTTCACACGGACTGCGTGCAGTGGCGCGCGCGGTCGCGCCGTCTCTTCCATCCGATGCCGTGTTCATCAGCGCAACCAAGGGGCTCGAGGCGAATTCTCTGCAGCGCATGTCGCTCGTGCTCGGCGAAGAAGCAACCGCGGGACAGCCGATCGTGGTCCTGTCGGGCCCCAGCTTCGCGGCGGAGGTGGCGCGCGGGTTGCCGACGGCCGTCCTGTCGGCGTCGCGCGACGCGACCGCTGCGGCCTACGTCCAGGATCGCTTCCGCGGTCCCGCGCTTCGCCTCTACGTCAGCGACGACGTGCCGGGCGTCGAGATTGGCGGCGCGATGAAGAACGTGATCGCGATTGCGTCGGGCGTCGTCGAAGGCCTGGGGCTCGGGCACAACGCGATGGCTGCGCTCATCACGCGCGGGCTGGTCGAGATCTCGCGGCTCGCGGACGCCGAAGGCGGCCGGCGCGAGACGCTCGCCGGTTTGAGCGGCCTCGGCGACCTGGTCCTGACATCGACCGGAGATCTCAGTCGCAACCGTCACGTCGGTCTCGAGCTCGGACGTGGCCGTTCGCTCCAGGAGATCCTCGACAGTATGCGCATGATCGCCGAGGGCGTGCGCACGACGGGGGCCGCGCTCGCGCTCGGCGCCCGGCACGGCATCGAGCTGCCGATCACCGCCGAGATGGCCGCGGTGCTCGATGGCCAGCCGGTCGCCGGGCGAGGCCGTCGATGTCCTGATGGGACGCAAACAGAGGGCGGAGGCTGACAGATAAGGGCATGGGCTTCTTCGATCGCATCAAGCAATCTCTCTCGCGGACCAAGCAGCAGTTCGTCGAGAAGTTCGAGGACGTCGTCCGTCGCGCGGATACGCCCGAGCAGCGAACCCGTCCCATCGACGTCGAGACAATCGACGCTCTCGAAGAGGCGCTGATTTCGGCCGACGTCGGTGTCGCCGCGACCGAACGCATCGTCGGCGCCGTCCGCTCCCGGGATCGCCGGAGCACGTCGCTGCGCGATCTCGTCAAAGCCGAGATCCTCGAGATTCTTCGCGCCGCCGATGTGCCGGCGGCCAACGGCCATCGGCCGCACGTGGTGATGATCGTCGGTGTCAACGGCACCGGCAAGACGACGACCGTCGGTAAGCTGGCGCGGCTCATCAAGGACGGCGGTCGGACGCCCCTGATTTGCGCCGCCGATACGTTCCGCGCGGCGGCGGTCGAACAGCTCGAGATCTGGGCGACGCGCGCAGGGGTTGATTTCATCCGCGCGCGCGCAGGTGCCGACCCGGCAGCCGTCGTCTTCGACGCCATCGCGGCCGGCAAGGCGCGCAACCGCGACGTCCTGCTCGTCGACACGGCCGGCCGGCTTCACACGCGGGTCAACCTGATGACCGAGCTGGACAAGATTCGCCGCATCGCCGCGCGCGAGGTCGAGGGCGCTCCGCACGAGGTTCTGCTCGTGCTCGACGCCACGGTCGGCCAGAACGGCCTTGCGCAAGCGCGCGAATTCATGTCCGTCGCCGGCGTGAACGGCATCGTCCTCACCAAGCTCGATGGCACCGCCAAAGGCGGCATCGCCGTGGCGATCGCCCACGACCTCAAGCTGCCGATCCGCTATGTCGGTGTCGGCGAGGGCATCGACGATCTGATTCCGTTCGCGCCCGAGGAGTACGTCGACGCGCTCTTCGAGGAGAAGTGGTGATCGAGGACACCGCTCACATGGCGCGCGCTCTGCTGCTGGCCGAGCGAGGGCGGGGCCACACGAGCCCGAACCCCATGGTCGGCGCACTGGTCGTGGACGCCGAAGGCGTCGATCGTCGGTCGCGGGTCTCACGAACGGGCCGGTGAGCCGCACGCCGAGGTCTACGCGCTTGGCGAGGCGGGGGACCGGGCGCGCGGCGCGACGCTCTACTGCACGCTCGAACCATGCGCCCACACCGGCCGAACGGGGCCCTGCGCGGCCAGGGTCGTCGAAGCGGGCATCCGGCGCGCGGTGATCGCGGTCGAAGATCCGAACCCGCGCGTTCGTGGACGGGGACTGGCAGTACCTGCGCGACCACGGCGTCGAGGTGGAGGTCGGCGTGATGGCCGAGGAGGCCGAGCGATTGAACCGGCCGTTCTTCACGTACATCGAACGGGGCCGGCCGTATGTGACCCTCAAGGCGGCGCTCAGCCTGGACGGCATGGTCGCCGCGCGGCGCGGCGCACGAACGGCGTTGACCGGGCCCGAGGCCGACGCCCTCGTCCATCGGGAGCGCGCCGAAGTCGACGCGATTGCCATCGGGTCCGAGACGCTGCTCGTCGACGATCCGCTCCTGACCGCACGGGGCGTGTACCGCGATCGACCGTTCGTACGCGTGATCTTCGATCGGCGCCTGCGGACACCGCCCACGGCGCGACTGTTCTCGACTCTGGACGCGGGCCCGGTGATTGTGATGAGTCTCGCGTCACCACGTGCGCCGGCCCGAGCGGATGCGCTGACGGCCGTTGGCGCGCTCGTGGAGTTCGTTGATGAAGGCGAGCCGGGGGACAGCGGAGACGTCGCGTCGGCGACGTTTCTGAGCGACGCGCTCGCGCGATTGGCTCGCCGCGAGATCGTGTCGCTCGTCGTCGAGGGCGGCCCGGCACTGCATGGTGCGTTCTGGCGGGCGGGCCTTGTCGATCGCGTCGAGCTTTTCGTCTCGCCCCGAGCCGTCGGCGCGGACGGCGTCGAGTGGGCGCCGATGCCGGACGGTTCCATCGCGTCGCTCGCCGAGTTGACGGCAGCACCCGTTGGCGACGATATACGGATTGAGGGGTTTGTTTTGGAAGGTTCAGGGGGTTCAAGAGGTTCAGGGGGTTCAGGGGGATATGTTCACCGGGCTCATTGAATCGTTGGGCAGCCTCGTCGAGGTGACGGATGCACCCGGCGGCACACGCCTGCGCGTCAGTGCAGCGATATCTTCGGACGTGGTCGAAGGAGACAGCGTCGCCGTGAATGGCGTCTGCCTGACCGTCGTCGGTGCGACTGCGGCAGGGCATCCTGTTCGACCTGTCGCCCGAAACCGCACGCGTCACCACGCTCGGCGCGCTCGCGGCCGGGTCGCTCGTCAACCTCGAGCAGTCCCTCAGGGCGAATGCCAGGGTCGGTGGGCACTTCGTTCAGGGACACGTGGACGCCACAGGCACGATCGAGGATCTCCGGCGCGAGGGCGAGTCTCATCGCCTGACTGTCAAGGTGCCCTCGCCCCTGTTGCCACTCATCGTCCACAAGGGGTCGATCGCCGTCGACGGCGTCAGCCTCACTATCGCCTCTGTGGACGACGGCAGGTCACGCTTCGATGTGCAGATCATCCCGTTTACGTGGGAGCACACGCGCTTCCAAGCCACGCGGCCTGGCGACGCCGTCAACGTCGAGTGCGATATCCTCGGAAAGTACGTGGCGCGCGCACTCGAGTTGCGCGACACCGGGGTGTGGCGCCAGTAGGGGGTCGACCATGAGTGCCAACAAGCGACGCGGCGGACGCCGCAAGTCGGTCTTTGCCTCGATAGACGACGCGGTCGACGCGATTCGCGACGGCCGGATGATCATCGTCGTCGACGACGAAGACCGCGAGAACGAGGGCGATCTCACGATTGCGGCCGAGAAAATCACCCCCGCCGCGATCAACTTCATGGCCACGCACGGCCGCGGCCTCATCTGCATGCCGATGACGGAGGACCGGCTGAACGAGCTCGACCTGCCGCAGATGGTCGAGCAGAATACCGCGCGCTTCGACACCGCCTTCTGCGTCCCGATCGAAGCCAAAGGTGTGACGAGCACAGGCATCTCGGCGAGCGACCGCGCGGCGACTGTGCTGGCGGCCATCGATCCAAGGACGCGACCGACCGACCTGGCGCGGCCTGGCCACATGTTTCCACTCAGGGCCCGAAACGGCGGTGTGCTCGTGCGGGCCGGCCAGACCGAAGCCGCGGTGGATCTCGCACGAATCGCGGGGCTCTATCCGGCCGGCGTCATCTGCGAAATCCTGAACGACGATGGGACGATGTCGCGGGTGCCGGATCTGGCGAAGTTTGCGACGCGCCACAAGCTGCTGATGATCACGGTTTCGGATCTGATTCAGTACCGCATGCGCACCGAGGCGTTCGTGCGGCGCGTGGCGTCGGCCGCGCTCCCGACCGACCACGGCCAGTTCCGGGTGTTCGCCTACGAAAGCATCATCGATCGCGAGACTCACGTGGCGATGGTGAAGGGGGATATCGGCGATGGTGATCAGGTGCTCGTGCGCGTACACTCGCGCTGCCTGACCGGCGACGTATTTCATTCTGCCCGGTGTGACTGCGGCCTCCAGCTCGAAGCCGCGCTCGGCAAGATCGAGGCCGAGGGCCGCGGTATCCTGCTGTATCTGAACCAGGAGGGGCGGGGCATCGGTCTCTCGAACAAGATCCGGGCCTACGAGCTGCAGGATCAGGGTCTGGACACGGTCGAGGCCAATGAGCGGCTCGGTTTCAAGGCCGACCAGCGCGACTATGGCATCGGCGTCCAGATCCTGAAGGATCTGGGTGTCCGGTCCATGCGGCTGCTCTCGAACAACCCGCGCAAGCTGGTCGGTATCGAGGGCTACAGATTGTCGGTGACCGAGTGGATCCCGCTCGAGATTCCGCCGTCGGAGCACTCCCGTGGCTATTTGCGCACGAAAAAGGAAAAACTCGGGCACAAACTGAACGGCGTCTGACCACTGCCCGTCCGCTCACGGGTTGTCAATCCCTGCGCGACTCTGTTACGATAAACGTTTGCGTCTGAGACGGTTAGGACGTTCCTAGAGCGCCCGCACACATGTTCGATTCGCTCAGTGACCGGCTCCAAGGTGTTTTTCGGTCGTTGCGCGGTGAGGGACGCCTTACCGAGCAGACGGTCGAGGCGGCGCTCCGTGAAATCCGGATGGCGCTGCTCGAAGCGGACGTCAACTTCAAGGTCGTCAAGGCGTTCATCGACCGGGTCCGGGACAAGGCGGTCGACCAGACTGTTCTCAAGAGTCTGACGCCCGCGCAGCAGGTCGTGCGGATCGTGCGCGACGAGATGCTGGCACTCTTCGGCGATAGCGCCGGGGGGCTGCCGCCGTCGCAGGCGCGACCGCGCGTGATCCTCCTGCTCGGCCTTCAGGGCTCGGGCAAGACGACGACGTCGGGGAAGCTGGGTCGGTGGCTGTCGAAACAGGGGAAGCACCCGATTCTGGTGTCGACCGACGTCAGGCGGCCCGCGGCCATCGAACAGCTCTCGGTCGTCGCCAAGCAAGCGGGTGTTCGGGTGCACGACCCAGCCGGGGATCTGGATCCGGTGCGTCGCGCGACGGGCGCGCTCGCCGAGGCGCGCAACAGCGGCTTCGACGTGGTCATCGTCGACACCGCGGGCCGGCTCCACATCGACGACGAGCTGATGGTCGAGCTGCAGGCGATCAAGGACGCGACGCAGCCAACAGACTTGCTGTATGTCGCGGACGCGATGACCGGGCAGGACGCCATCAAGAGCGCGGGCGAGTTCAACCGCCGCGTGGGCGTCACTGGTGTCGTGCTGACGAAGATGGACGGTGACGCGCGCGGCGGTGCGGCGCTGTCGGTCGTCGGTGTGGTCGGCGTGCCGATCGCGTTTGCCGGCAGCGGCGAGCGGCTGCAGGATCTCGAGCCGTTCCACCCCGACCGCGTCGTGTCGCGCGTGCTCGGCATGGGCGACGTGCTGTCACTCATCGAGAAGGCCGAGGCGGCGGTGTCGCTCGAGGATGCCGAGAGCCTCGAGGAGAAGATCCGCAAGAACGAGTTCACCCTCGAGGATTTTCGCGAGCAGCTCCGGACGATCAAGAAGATGGGCCCGCTCGAGCAGATCCTCGGGATGCTGCCCGGCATGGGTGGGCTCAAGCAGGCCATGGCCGGGCGCGAAGGGCTCGACGAGGGCCAGCTCGCGCGCATCGAAGCGATGATCAGCTCGATGACACCCAAAGAACGGGCGAACCATCAGCTGATCAACGGCAGCCGCCGCAAGCGCATCGCGAAGGGCAGCGGCACGACGGTCGAAGAGATTAACCGACTGCTGAAGCAGTTCGTGCAGATGAAGAAGATGCTCAAGCAGATCGGCGGGATGGCGGGAATGGGGAAGCGCGGCGGATTCGGGATGTCGAAGTCGTTCAGATAGCTTCCCGCTGCCAGCTTCCAGCTACCCGCTGGAAGCCGGAAGCTGGAAGCCGGAAGCTGAGAGGGGATTGATGTTAGCTATTCGTTTGCGTCGGACGGGATCGAAGAAGCGGTCGTATTTTCGCGTGGTCGTGACCGACTCGCGCGCGGCGCGCGACAGCAGCTTCGTCGAGGTGCTGGGGCACTACAACCCGCGCACCACGCCGGAGAAGCTCGTGCTCAACCGGGATCGGCTCGAGCACTGGGTCAAGGTCGGGGCGCAGCCTTCCGACTCGGTCAGAACGCTCGTGGCGCGTATGCCGGCAGCCCCGGCGGCGGCCGCGGCTGAACAACCCGCGTCGTGAGCCGCGCACGAGATGTCGTCGAGGTCGTCGCGAGGACGCTCGCCGACCACCCCGCGGCCGTGCGGGTGACCGAGCGCGAGCACAAGGGCCAGACGCTCGTCGAGCTCTTCATGGCGCCTGGCGATCTCGGGCGCGTGATTGGCCGGCAGGGTCGAACCGCTCAGGCGATACGGACGCTGGTCAGCGCGACGGCCGAGCTCGAAGGCATAAAGGCCACCATCGAGTTCCGCGACGAGCAATAGCCGCGGTGATTGGCATCGGGGATCCGCATCTGGCGGCAGATGCGAGCCGCCAACCGCGAGCCGCGAGACAAGGCCCGGCATGACGTCCGATGATTCGCTCGATGAACTGCTGCTGATTGGCCGAGTGGCCCGTGCGCACGGCAATCACGGGCAGGTCATCGTAAATCCCGAGACGGACTTCGCCGAGGAACGGTTCGTCGTCGGACAGGTGATGCTGGTCGGATCGGCGGGCCGGCAGTCGTCGCGGCGTATCACGGCGGCACGCTTTCATCAGGGCCGTCCGGTCCTGGCGCTCGAGGGCGTGGTGACGATGAACGACGCGGAAGCCCTCGCAGGCGCCGAACTCTGGATGCCTGCCTCGGCAATCCCGCCGCTGCCGGCTGGAACGTTTTACCGGCATGACCTCGTCGGCTGCGAGGTGCGAGACGTCGGGGACGCAATCGTCGGCCGGGTGAAAGATGTGCACGGGCCGATCGACCGCTGCCACCTGGTCGTCGAAGGGCCGAGAGGCGAGGTGCTGATTCCGCTGGTCGATCACATCTGCGTCAGGGTCGACCCGGCCGCCCGAGTGATCGTGATCGATCCGCCGGATGGTCTGATTGAGGCGAACGAGCGGCAATGAAATTCGACGTCGTCAGCATCTTTCCCTCGATGGTGACGGCGGCCCTCGCGGATGGCGTGGTGGGACGGGCGATTGGGCGAGGGGTGATCGACGTCGGCGTGCATGACCTGCGGGATTTTACGAGCGACCGGCACCGCGTCGTCGACGACATGCCGTTTGGCGGTGGACCAGGGATGGTGATGAAGCCGGAGCCGTTCTTCACCGCCCTCGACTACATTCGTCGCGAGCGCGGCACGCCAGACGCGATCGTGCTGACCAGCCCGGACGGCGAGCGCTTCACGCATCGGGACGCGGAACGGCTGAGCGAGCTCGGGCACGTCGTGATGTTGTGCGGCCGGTACGAAGGCGTCGACGAGCGTGTCCGGCAGCACCTGGCCACCGAGGCGCTGTCGATCGGAGACTACGTGCTCTCGGGGGGCGAGTTGCCCGCGCTGGTCATACTCGATGCCATCGCACGCCTGGTCCCGGGCGTTGTCGGAGACGAAGCGTCGGTGGCGCGAGATTCATTTGTCGGCGGGTTGCTGGACTACCCGCAGTACACGCGGCCGCCGCTCTTTGAGGGGCACGAAGTCCCGGCGGTGCTGCTGTCGGGACACCACGCGGCGATCGCGCGATGGCGGCGGCGTGAGGCGCTCGCGCGGACGTGGGCCCGGCGGCCGGACCTGTTGGAGACGGCGGCACTCGACGACAGCGATCGGGAGCTGTTGCGCGAGATACGAAGATCGACGCGGGATTCTGTAGACTGATCAGTAGTAGAAGGAGTGAATGTGATGACTGCGGTAGAGACCGTCGAGCGCGGCCAGATGGTAGAGCGCCCGGCGATGAAGCCGGGGGATACGGTTCGCGTGCACGTCAAGGTGCGCGAGGGCGACAAGGAACGCATTCAGGTCTTCGAGGGCATGGTCATCGGCATGCACCGGGGGGGCGCCCGGGCCACGTTCACGGTCCGGAAAGTGTCCTTCGGACAGGGTGTGGAACGCATCTTTCCGCTGCACTCGCCGATCATCGACCGCATCGAAGTGACCCGGTCGGCGCGCGTGCGCCGCGCCAAGCTCTACTTCCTCCGCGACTTGAAGGGCAAGGCGGCGAGGATGAAGGAGCAGAAGAAGGCCTGAGTCAGACGCCGCGCTTCAGCCATGGTCAAAGTTCGCGCGTTTCGGACACTCGAGAACTCCATTCGCCGGATGGGGTTCAACGCGGTCGCGGGCGTGGACGAGGTCGGATGCGGATGCCTGGCGGGTCCGGTCGTGGCGGCCGCGGTCGTACTCGACCCTGAGCGCTACATCGCCCGGATCTGTGACTCGAAGACGGTGACCGCGATCGAGCGAGACCGGCTCTACGACAAGATCACGCAGGCCGCCGTCTCGTGGTCGGTCGCCGCCGCCGACCGCGAGGAAATCGATCGAATCAACATCCGGCAGGCATCGTTGCGGGCCATGCAGCGCGCGGTGCTCGGGCTGGTGCCGTATCCGGACTTCGTCATCGTCGACGCGTTCCGCGTACCGGACTTGCCGATGGCGCAGCGAGCGGTTGAGCAGGGCGACTCTCGATGCACGGCGATTGCCGCGGCGTCGATCGTCGCGAAGGTCACGCGGGACCGCATGATGCTCGAGCTGCACGCGCTCGATCCACGCTACGGGTTCGATCGCCACAAGGGTTACGCCACGCGGGATCACCTCGACGCCGTTTCGCGTTTCGGTTATTCCGATGTGCACCGTCGGACGTTCCGACCGCCTTCGCTGTTTGATAGGATGGCCTGACCCGTTGCTGAACATGTCACGCTGCTGCGCCTCGCGTCTCCGGCCCGTGGAGAAACCCGTTGGCCATCGACCGTGACGCTACGCTGAAGAAGGCGGAAAAGCTCCTCCGCCAGGGTCGCCTCGAACCGGCGATCGCGGAATACCTGTCCGTGGTCGAAGAGTTTTCACGCGACTGGAGCACGGCCAACACGCTCGGCGAGCTTTACGCGCGGGCCGGGCAGCCGCAGCAGGCCGTTGTCCAGTACGCCCGGATCGCCCAGCACTTCGTCGACGAGGGCTTCTATCCGAAGGCCGCCGCGCTCTACAAGAAGATCCTCAAGCTCCAGCCCCAGGACGAGGCCACCCAGATACAGCTCGCCGACATCTCCGCGCGGCAGGGCCTGCTCGCCGATGCGAAGTCCCACCTGAACGCCATCGCCGCACGGCGGCGCGCGAAAGGCGACCGTCGTGGCGCGGCCGAGATCGTCGTCCGCCTGGGCACGATCGACCCGTCGGACTTCGAGGCCCGGCTCACCGCCGCCCGCACCCTCGAGGAGATGGGCGAGGAAGAGGAGGCCGGGAAGCGGTTCAAGGCGCTGCACGACGATCTGGTCGAGAAGGGCCGGACGGTCGAGGCGATCGACGCGCTCAAGCAATTCGTGCGCATCAACCCGCTCGAACGCGAGGCCCGGTCGATGCTGGCGAAGTTTGCACTCGAGCGGGGGGACGTGGCCGGTGCACGCGAGTTTCTCGACCAGGACAGCGCGGGTGAGGATCCGGCGCTGCTGTTTCCGCTCGCGGAGATCGAGCTGCGCTCGGGCGAGTTGGCTCGCGCGAAGATGCTATTGGGCCGGTTCCTGGCCGCCGACCCGTCACGTCGGAGCGACGTGACGGCGCTCGGGTGGTCGTTTGCCAGCTCGGGTCCCGAGACGACCTTCACGTGCATCGAGGCGGCAGTCGACGGCGCAACGGCGGCGGCGGAGTTTCAGGAAGCCGCGACCAGCCTGCAGGAGTTCGTGGCCCGCGTGCCGGGGCAGATTCCCGCGCTGCTCAAGCTCGTCGAGGTCTGCGTCGACGGTGGCCTTGAGCAGACGATGTACGTGGCGCAGGAGCAGCTCACCGACGCGTACCTGGCCGCGAACCAGGCCGCCGAGGCGCGCGTCATCGCCGAGGATCTCGTCGCCCGCGAGCCGTGGGAGCCGGCGCACATCGATCGCTTTCGGCGCGCCCTCGTCATGCTTCGCGTCTCCGATCCCGACACGCTCATTGCCGAACGGTTGAGCGGCCAGGCGCCCTTCATGGCGCACGATCCTTTTTTCGACGGTCCGGATCCTTCACCGCCCGCGGCCGAAGGGGCCGAGTCGACTGCCGACGGTCAGGAACCCCCGGAGCAGGTCGCTGCCGCCCCGACTGAAGAGACACCAGTGTCGCTCGAGCCAGACGCAGACCTTGCGCTTCCGAAGAGCAAGGTGTCGAGCTCGGGCGGCGACGAAATCGATCTGACCGGCGAGTTGGGCGATCTCGATGTCGCCGTCCGGCCCCCGGACGACGAACCGGCAGGAAAGCTCGATCGAGCCTTCGCCAGAATCCGCACCGATGCCGAAACCGGCGGCGATTTTTCGACGCAACACATGACGCTCGCCCGTACCTATCTCGAGATTGGGATGGTCGACGAGGCGATCGCCTCGCTGGAGACGGCGGTTCGCTCCCCCCGGCAGCGCTTCGAGGCTGCGGCGGCGCTCGGCCGCGTGTACGAGCGCCGTGGCGACCCCGCGTTGGCGATCGAATGGTTCGAGCGGGCGGCTGAGGCGCCAGCCCCCACGGTGGACGATGGGCGCCAGGTGCTGTACGACCTGGGTGTACTGCTCGACGATGTCGGTGAAACGTCGAGGGCGCTGGCGGTCTTCCTCGAACTGCAGGCCGACGCCGGCGACTATCGCGACGTACCTGCCCGTATCGATCGTCTCGCACGCGTGCAGACGGGAGGCTGACATCTCGTTCCTGACGCGGATCCTCTTCGCCGCATACTTTCTCGAAGCGGGACTCATTCTCGTTGTCGCACCCTGGTCGGGCTTCTGGGATCGTAACCTGTTCCTCTACACGGTTCCCGTGCTCCAGCAGGTACTCGCGAGCCCGTTCGCACGCGGCGCGGTTTCGGGCGTCGGTGCGATTACCGTGGTCGCCGGCCTGGCGGAGCTGTCTGGCGTTCTTTCCCGCCGCAACCGCTCGAGCCATGAGCCTCCCAGCGTCCAGCCATAGGGGTAGCCTGTTCGGTCGGACATTGCCGCGCCCGCTCCTCGCGATGGTGACGGATCGCCGCCGGTATGAGGCGGGCTCTGAACAGCGTGCGTGCCGAGCGATCGTAACGGCGGCCCGAGCGGCAGCGCGTGCGGGCGTGGATCTCGTGCAGATCCGGGAGCGCGGGCTCGAAGATGCTTCGCTGCTGGCACTCGCCGAAGGTGTTCGGGACGCCCTCGTCGGGACGAACGCGCGCGTGCTCGTCAACGATCGAGTCGATGTCGCCCTCGCTGCCGCGGCCGACGGCGTGCACCTGCCCGGTTCAGCGGTGGCGTGCGGCAGGATACGCGCGATTGTCCCCGGCGGGTTTCTCGTTGGCCGGTCCATTCACAGCGTCGACGAGGCCCTGGCTGCCGCGGCCGATGGTGGCTGCGACTACCTGGTGTTCGGCACGGTGTTCGAATCGCGAACCAAGCCCGAGGGCCACGCGGCCGCTGGGCTCGATGCGCTCGCCGATGTGTGCGCCGCCGTTTCTCTGCCGGTCCTGGCCATCGGCGGCATGACCGCCGAACGGGTGCCGGGCATCGTGCGGGCCGGCGCCGCCGGCCTTGCTGCGATAGGATTATTTGCGGCTGGCGGGGAACAGGCGCTTCGACACACCGTCGGCCAGATCCGGCTGGCGTTTGCGGCGGGCTAGCCCGGTGGTCCATATCCGCTGAAGCAGTACGACCAAATCAGGTGACGGGCGTTATCGGCGGGCCGTGAGAACGGAACGGCTGATCCCGATCCAGGAGATGCGGTCAACCAGAGCCAACACATCGCATGGACCCAGGCTATCGTTCGCCGCTCGTCGAGCTCTTTCTCCGGCGTGAGGCCGCGCGGGACGTCCGTCTCCTCGCCGCCCGCGGCCTGTTGCCCCGTCCGGCCCACGAGCAGATTGCGCTGCTCGTGGTGCTCTCCGATGACCCGGATACGGAGATCGCGGCGCAGGCGAATGCCACGATCGCTCTCCTGCCTCGTGAGGCGCTCGAGGATTTTCTGTCGAGCGACGTACCCGCCGAACTGCGCGCGTTCTTTGCCGCCCGTGGAGCGCGGGCTCTTGCCGACGTGGCGCTCGAGCGCGCGGCAATGCCAGACGAAAAAGGCGCCGCGATCGCGGCAACGCCAGACGAAGGCGCCGCGAACGCGGCAACGCCAGACCAGGGTGCCGCGAACGCGGCAACGCCGGACGAAGGCGCCGCGAATGCGGCGCCGCCGGACGAAGGCACCGCGAATGCGGCGCCGCCGGACGACGAAGGCCCCGGGGATCCGCGGCTCGTCTCAGCGCTGCCGATCGCCGAGCGGCTGAAGCTCGCGAGCAAGGGAACGCGCGAACAGCGCGCGCAGCTCATTCGCGATTCCAACCGGATCGTCGCCACGGCGGTCCTGACGAGTCCGAAGCTGACTGAATCCGAGGTCGAAGCATTCGCGAAGATGGGCAACGTCTCCGAGGATGTTTTACGGATTATCGGGACGAACAGGGTCTGGCTCAAGAACTACGGCGTCATCCACGCCGTGACGCGGAACCCCAAGACGCCGCCGGCCATCTCGATACAGCTGATGCACCGTCTTACGGAGAAAGACATCAAGATGCTCACGACCGATCGCAACGTCCCCGAGGCGTTGCGACTTGCGGCCCGGAGGACGCTCACCAAGTCGAAGCACGGGTAGCAGCTTCGCTGGGATCAGGCTTTAGGCTCTCGGCTTTAGGCTTTAGTAAGATCTTGGGGTCATTGGTCGAGGTTTTGCCAAAGCCAAGAGCCAAAAGCCGGCCGCTACTGACGCTTCTTGCTAAACTCCTTGCGCATTTCCGCCAGTCCTTCCATATACACGGTGGCGCGCTCGCGTTCGGCCTCGGTCGCGAGCGACTTGAGGAGGTCGATGGCGCGGTCGAAGTCTCTGAGGATGGTGGCGGGCCTGGTCTCGAAGTAGAGACGGCGGATCTCGCCGAGCGGGTCGGTCTTGGGTGGAGTCATCGCTTGCGCGCGCGCGTGCGCTTGCCCTTGTGGCGGCGCAGCGACTGCCGGAAGGCGTCGACTGGCAGCGTGTTGAGCACGTCGCCCGGCTCGAGCCACGCGCGCCTGGCGACGATCACGCCCCAGCGGAGCAGCCCCAGCGCCGCCGGCGAGTGAGCATCCGAATCGACGATCAATTTCACCCCGCGATCGCGCGCCAGTCGCGCGTGATGTTCGTCGAGATCGAGCCGTTCGATCTGGCAGTTGATCTCGACTGCGACGCCGGCCGCGGCCGCCGCTTCCGTTATCCGATCGAAGTTGACGCGATAGCCCTCGCGCTTGAGAATCCGCCGCCCGGTCGGATGTCCGAGCACATCGACGTAGGGGCATTCGATCGCGCGGAGGATCCGGTCGGTCATCTGGCTCTCATCCTGTGAGAACGCCGAATGAACCGAGGCGATGACGATGTCGAGCTCGGCGAGGCAGTCGTCGGCGAGGTCCATCGTGCCGTCGGAGCGGATGTCGCACTCGATGCCGGCGAGGACCGTGATGCCCTCGATGCGCGCGTTCAACTCGCGGATGCGGCGGGCGTGCTCGAGCGTACGCCGTTCGTCGAGCCCGTTCGCCATCGCGAGCGCCTGGCTGTGATCGGTGATGGCGATGTACGACAAGCCAGCGGACCGCGCAGCGAGGGCCATGGTCTCGGCGTCGGCGCGGCCGTCGGTCGCCGTCGTGTGCATGTGAAGATCGCCGCGCAGGTCGGCGAGCGTCAGGAGCCGCGGCAGCGCTCCGCGCTCCGCGGCTTCGATCTCGCCGCGATTCTCGCGCAGCTCGGGCGGAATGTAGGCCAGGTCGAGCGCGCGGTAGATGTCCTCTTCCGACGCGCCCGCCACTGGTTGCCCGTCGTCGTTCCTGAACAGCCCGTATTCGTTGAGCTTGAGGCCGCGCTTGATCGCGCGGTCGCGCAGCGCGATGTTGTGCGACTTCGACCCGGTGAAGTACTGGAGCGCGGCGCCCAGGCTTTCACGCGGCACGAGGCGCAAGTCGGCCTGGAATCCGCCCCAGAGGAGCACGCTCGACTTGGTGTCGCCGTGGGCCAGCGTCCGTTCGACCATCTTGTAGCCGGTAAATGCGTCCATCAGCGTCTGCGGCGCGCCGGCGGCGAGAATGTCGAGGTCGCCGCACGTTTCGCACCCGCGCCTGAGGCTGCCGACCGACGAGATGTCCGCGTCGGGCGCATGCGCGCGGAGCGCCGAGAGGAGCGCGGCCGCGGTCTCGTGTGACTCGGCCATCAATCGCCGGCCAGTGGACCGCTGGCGCTCCTCGAGGGATTTCAGGATGAAGGCCTCCTTCTTCGCGCCCATGCCCTTGAGGCCGCGCAGCCGTCCCTCGCGTGCCGCGCGCTCCAGGTCGCCGAGCGTGCCGATCCCGAGATCGCGGTAGAGCATCGCAACGGTCTTTGGGCCGACGCCCTGCAGGTGGAGGAGGTCGAGGATTGTCGGCGGAAACTCCTGGAGGAGGCCCTGATGGTACGCGATGGTGCCGCTCTCGACGAGCTCGGTAATCTTGGCGTTGAGATCCTTGCCGATGCCGGGTATCGCAAGCCGATCAGCGGCCTGGAGATCGGCGATCCGCTCGGCCGTGTGGGCAATCGTTTCCGAGGCGTTGCGGTAGGCGCGGATCTTGAACGGGTTCTCGCTCTTGATCTCGAGGAGGTCACCGATCTCGGCGAGGACACGCGCGATCGCCAGATTATCTAGGCTCATGGCTCAAGGCTCGAGGCTCGAGGCTCAGGCAAAGGCTCAGGGCTCAGGGCTCAGGGAAGATCTTTGCGATCTCAGTCGCACGACTTTGAGCTCAAGGCTCTTGCCTGAGCCTTGAGCCGGCCTGAGCCTTGAGCCCTGAGCCTATGCTGTCACCCGCGTGTCGACGCGCAGGCCGTCGGACTCGATGGTGAAGTCCAGGAGCCGGCCGCCCGTCGACGCGATGGCATTGCGGATGGCGGGGATGCGCTCGGGTTCGCCCAGGCAGAAGAGGCAGCCGCCGCCTCCGGCACCGCACACCTTGCCTCCGTAGGCACCGGCCGCGCGAGCCGCGGCGAGGATCGCGTCGATTTCCGGCGTTGTCACCCCCGGCGCCAGCCCCTTCCGGTTGTCCCACTCTTCGGCGATCTGCCGGCCGACGTCGGCCCACGCGCCCCGTTCGAGCGCGTCCCGCATGGCACCGGCGATATCGCGAATGCGACCGAATCGGTCCTGCACGTCGCGGTCGCCGTCGATGTGGCGTTTGGTCACTTCCCAGTTGTTGATGCCGGAGTTCCTCGTCGCGCCGGTGTAGGCCAGCACCAGCCGGCGCTCCAGCTCCCGCGCCACGACGGGTAACGCCACTCGACGCACGCCGTCGACGCTCAGCTCCACCGCGGAGATGCCTCCGTACAGCGCCGGTCGATAATCCTGCACGCCGGTCGGAACCTCGATCGCCTGGGCCTCGACGTTCATCGCAATCTGCATGATCTCGGCGTCGGTTCGGCGCTGGCCGGTCCAGGCCACCAGGGCGCCGCACACGGCGATGTTGAGCGCAGATGAGCCGGCAATGCCGGCGCCCATAGGCGATTCGGAGCGAGTGTGGAGCTCGAGCCCTTCGGCTTGAAAGTAGTGGAGCAGCCGGCCGAGCAGCCGCAGCTCGTGATTGTCTCGAAGCTCGCTCCAGTGCGCCACGTCCACGCGCAGCCCACTGTCGCCGGAGACGATCGAAAGGCCGCGGTTGCTCCGCGGCTGAATCGAACACCGCGCGCGCAAGCTGATCGCCGCGTTGATTGTCTGCGCGCGTTCGTGGAAGAGATACAGCGGCCAGATGTCGAGTGTTCCGCCGGCCAAATCAATTCGCGTTGGCGCGGAGGACTCAATGTGCACCTCGAAATTATAGCCACGAATCGTGCGCGTGCCGCCTGATATCAGCCGCGGACAACCATCAGCGCCGGCCGCCACGGTTGCCATCAACCACGGACAGCACGGAGGCCCCGGGGAACATCAGGCCTGGCCCACGGGGCTCGCTCTTGCCGCATAATGGCGCCACCCGGTCCGTCGGGCAGGGTGCCGGGTATCGGAGGCGTTGTGGCAGCGACGACGGAAGTGCTCATCGGCGACTCTGGCGCACAGCACGTCCTCATCAGACCGTGGGCGCGGAGCAATCCGGGTCTGTTCGACGAGCGGGATGGCAACTGGATCGATTGCGAGGTCGAGCTCTCGGCCGGCGGTTTTCACGGCCGGTTCCGGACAGATGTGAGCTCGGAGGAGTTCCAGATCTTCATGGAGCAGGTCGAAGGTGTGAGCACGGCCGTCGACGGCACGGCCAGTTTGACCACGATGGAGGGCCAGATCGCCCTGTCGCTCACCGGCGACGAGACCGGACACGTTCGCGTGGCCGGCGAAGTGGTCGATGTCGCCGGCAATCGACTGCAGTTCGGTTTTGCCGTCAATCAGGACGCGCTTCCAGAGATTGCGCGATCGCTCGGTCACCTCCTTGCCGCCTTTCCCACGAGCGATTCGCCCGACGAATGAGCGTGCCATGGCGTCGACGAGATGGCTCAGGGCTCAGGGCTCAAGGCTCAGGCAAGATCTTGGAGTAAGTGTTCGAACACTTACTCCTAGATCTTGCACTGAGTCGCCTGAGCCTCGAGTTCTGAGCCCTGAGCCCACCCACGTGTTCATCACCTATAATCATCAACACATGTCCCTTCGCGACATTCGTCGGCACATCGGTCAGCTTGCGATCGCCGGGTTCGCGGGCGATGCCATCCCTACAGATCTCCGAATGCTCGCGCGCGAGTTCGACCTCGGCGGGATCATTCTCTTCGCGCGCAACGTGGTGGCGCCCGATCAGGTGGCCGATGTCGCGCGCGAGGCGCAGACGCTCGCGCAGGAGCTCCCGCTCTGGGTGAGCGTCGATCAGGAGGGCGGCCGAGTCGCGCGGCTCAAGGCGCCCTTCACCGTGTGGCCGCCGATGCTGACGCTCGGGCGGAGCGGCGATGAGGTGCTGGCCGAGCGGTTCGCGCGGGCGCTGGCCTCCGAGCTCAAGGCGGTGGGGATCTCGCTCGACTACACGCCGGTGCTCGACATCCTGACCAACCCGACGAACCCGGTCATCGGCGACCGTGCGCTGGCCGAGCGGGCCGAGGACGTGGCGCGGCTGGGCCGGCGGATCATCACGACGCTGCAGCAGGCAGGGATTGCGGCCTGCGGGAAGCACTTCCCTGGGCATGGTGACACCGCCACCGACTCGCACCACGAGCTGCCGCTCATCGAGCATGCCCCCGACCGCATCGAGGCCGTCGAGCTCGTGCCGTTCCGCGCGGCAATCGAGGCGGATGTCGCGTCGATCATGACCGCGCACATCCTGATTCCCGCCTACGACGGTGAACGGCCCGCTACGTTGTCGCCGGCAATCGTCGACGGCCTGCTGAAGAAGCGGCTTGGATACGGTGGCCTCGTGCTGAGCGATGACCTCGAGATGAAGGCGATCAGCGCCCGGTACGGCGTGCCGGAGGCCACGGTGGGTGCCATTGCGGCGGGCTGTGATGCGGTGCTGATGTGCGGCACCTCGCAGGAGCCGCAATTTGCCGCGCTCGAAGCCGTGATTCGTGCGGTCGAGGATGGGACGCTGCCGCTCAAGCGCGTCGAGGATGCGCTCGCTCGTCACCGCCGCGTCAAGGAGCGATTCCTCGCGGCGGCGCGGCCGAAGCCGCTCGCCGGCTCGGCGCTGCGCGCCGCGCTCGGCGGCGACGAACATCAGGCGATTGCGGCCGAGATGGCGAGGTTCGCCTAACCGATGCGCAAGCCCCGCGCCCTGCGGCCCGGCGATCGGGTCGCTGTGGTGGCGCCCGCCAGCCCGTTCAAGCGCGAAGAGTTCGAGGCAGGGATCGCCGAGATCCGGGCGCTCGGGTTCGAGCCCGTCTACGAGGAGAGCGTCTTCGCGCGTCAGGGCTACGTTGCCGGTGCGCCAGAAGTGCGTGCCGCCGCGTTCGTGCGGGCGTGGGAGGATCCGGCGGTCGCCGCGCTGGTCGCCGCCAGGGGCGGATACGGCAGCGTCCAGGTGCTTCCGCTGCTCGACCGGGCCACCATCGGCCGACACGCCAAGGCGTTCATCGGCTACAGCGACAACACGTCGATTCTCAGCTGGCTCACGCTCCTGTGCGGCATCGTCTCGTTTCATGGGCCGATGATCGAGGGACGCCTGGCGCGCGGGGAAGCGGGATACGACCGCGACACGTTCAACCGCTGTCTCTGCCTGACAGAGGCGCCTTTCGAGATCACGCACCCACGGGTCGAGGTGATTGCGCCGGGCGAGGCGAGCGGGATGCTGCTCGGCGGCACCCTGACGCAGCTCACGGCGTCGCTCGGCACGCCCTATGCGTTCGACCCGCCGCCCGGCTTCGTGCTGTTCGTCGACGAAGTCGGCGAGCGGCCGTTTCGCATCGACCGCATGCTGACGCAGCTTCGCCTGAGCGGCATCCTCGGCCGCGCCTCAGGCGTCATCTTCGGTGAGCTCCCGAAGTGCGACGAGCCGGACGGGAATCTGACGGCGCGCTCCATGATCGCTGACGTCATGGAGGGGTTCACCGGCCCGGTGCTGTTCGGATTGCCGTCCGGCCACACGAGCGGGGCGGCGCTGACGCTGCCGTTCGGGGTCAAGGCGACGGCAATTGCGGACCGTCGGCCGCGGCTCGTGGTGGAGGAGGCGGCGGTGTCATGACTCGCGTTCACCTGATTGGCGTGTGCGGCACCGCCATGGCGACGCTCGCGGCGCTCCTGAAAAGCAAGGGCTACGACGTCCGCGGATCCGACCAGAACGTCTACCCGCCGATGAGCGACTTCCTGGTGCAGCAGGGCATTACCCTCCTCCAGGGCTATCGGCCTGAGCACATCACGGCCGATCTGGACCTCGTCGTGGTCGGGAACGCCATCTCGCGCGGCAACCCGGAGCTCGAAGAAGTGCTCGACCGGAAGATTCGGTACTGTTCGTTGCCCGAGGCTGTCCGCGACCATTTTCTCTGGGCCGCGCGGTCGGTCGTCGTGACCGGGACCCACGGCAAGACCACGACGACCGCGTTGACCGGATGGCTCTTGACTGACGGCGGCGCGGATCCCAGCATGCTCGTCGGCGGCATCGCCGAGAACTTCGACGGGCAGCTTCCGCATCGGCGGCGGTCGCGAGTTCGTCATCGAGGGCGACGAGTACGACAGCGCGTTCTTCGACAAGACCGCGAAGTTCCTGAAATACCTTCCGGACATCGCAGTAGTCGCCAACATCGAGTTCGACCACGCAGACATCTATGCGGACTTGAACGCCATCCGCCTGACGTTTCAGCGGTTCGTGAATCTCATCCCGCGCCGCGGCCTCCTGCTGCTCGGCGCCGACAACGCCGACGCGCTGGCCCTGCGATCGCGCGCGCATTGCCGCGTCGAGACCTTTGGGCTCGCCGACGGGTCAGACTGGCAGGCGCATGATCTGTCGGTGAATGAGTCACTCGACCTCGTTTGGTGTCCGCCGGGCCGGCTCGGCTGTCGGCACGTTCGAGGTGCCCCTGCTCGGCGCTTACAACGTCCGCAATGCGCTCGCCGCGATTGCCGTCGGGGCGGCCGTCGGGTTGAGCACGGATACGATGGTGGCGTCGCTCAAGCGGTTCAAGGGCGTGCGCCGCCGTATGCAGCACCGAGGAACCGTGCGCGGCATCGCCGTGTACGACGACTTCGCGCACCATCCGACGGCCATCGGCGAGACGCTCGCGGGGATCCGCTCCGCGTATCCGAACCGGCGGATCTGGGCGATCTTCGAGCCGCGATCGGCGACGTCCTGCCGTCGCGTCTTCCAGGCGGACTTCGCGAGGGCGCTGTCGACGGCCGATCGAGTCATCCTGCCGGCCGTGTTCCGGTCCACGCTGCCGGATGCCGAGCGCCTGTCGACCGAGCAGCTCGTGACCGACCTCAACGCGGCCGGAGTCGATGCCCGCTACATCCCCGACACCGACGACATCGTCTCAGCCGTCTCGCGCGAGGGCCGGGAGGGCGACCTCGTGGTCATCATGTCGAACGGCGGCTTCGACGACATCCATCGGAAGCTGTTGGCCGCGCTCGAGCGCCAGGGCTGAATCAGGTGCCACCCTTCCGACTGACCAGCCTTCGCTGAAGCTACGCGGTCCGCCGGAGCCTTGCGTAGCCGGAACCCACACGATGACTCGAGACGCAACGACACCCTCGTTCAGGATTCTGCCGGCTGGTGATGCAGCGCTGGTGGTGGAGCTCCCCGAGCGCATCGACGCGGAGCTGAACGCCTGGTGCGTCGCGTTGTCGCGCGCGCTCGTGTTCCGTCTCGGCACCATCGTTCGAGACGTCGTCGTCGGCTACTGCTCGGTCACGGTCTACTTCGATCCGTTGCGAGTCGATGCGGCGTGGCTCGAGCGCGAGGTCGCGGCCAGCGCCGGCGATGTCGATGTCGAGGACGCTCCCAAGGGACCGCTCATCGAAGTGCCGGTCTGCTACGGCGGCGATGCGGGTCCCGATCTCGCCGATGTCGCCGCGTTCGCGGCGTGTTCGGAAGCGGAAGCGATCGAGCTCCACGCCGGCCGCGAGTATCGCGTCTACATGGTCGGCTTCGTTCCTGGCTTCGCCTATATGGCCGAGGTCGAGCCGAGGATCGCCGCACCACGACGTGCATCGCCGAGGACTGCCGTGCCGGCTGGGTCGGTCGCCATCGCCGGCGGACAGACCGGCATCTATCCGGCCGTCACTCCAGGCGGCTGGAACATCATCGGCCGTACGCTTGCTGCGGCCGTACGATCCGGACCGCGGGGAGCCGTTTCTCTTCAGATCCGGTGACCGCGTGCGGTTTCGTCCGATCGAAACGCAGGAGCTCCGGCAATCGTGACCCGGGCCATCACCGTCGTTCGGCCGGGTATGTTGACGACGGTTCAGGACCTCGGGCGCTGGGGATTTCAAGCGAACGGCGTGCCGGTGGCCGGGCCGATGGATGAATACTCACACATGCTCGCCAACCGAATCGTCGGGAATCTTCCGTCGGCCGCGGCCCTCGAAGTCACGTTGATCGGACCGGAACTGCAGGCCGAGGCAGAGATGATCTGCGCGGTCGCGGGCGCGACATTCGCGCTGTCGGTCGGAGCGTCGACCGTTTCAATGCACGCGCCGTTCACGCTGCGTCCCGGCGACCGGCTGAAGTTCGGCGCGCGGTCGGCAGGCGCCCGTGCGACGCTCGCCGGTACGGGGCGGGTTCGACGTGCCGGCCGTGTTCGAGAGCCGCGCGACGAGCCTCAGTCAGCCGGATGGGGCCGTTCGGTGGGCGTGCCCTCCAGGCGGGGGATGTTCTGCCTGTCGCACCGGTCACCACGCTCCCTACCCAGACTGCCGGCGACTCGCCAATCGTTCCGCTGCCGCTTCCCGCGGGAGGCGCGAAGCTCCGCGTCGTCGCCGGGCCGCAGGAGCAATTGTTCACGACGCAGGCGTACGAAACGCTGTTCGGGTCACGCTACGTCATTACGCCGGCGTCGAATCGGATGGGCTACCGGCTCGCGGGGCAGCCGCTGGCGCATGCGGGGCGCGCGGACATCCTGTCTGATGCGACGCCGCTCGGGTTGCTGCAGGTACCCGCCTCCGGTCAGCCGATCCTGCTGATGGCCGATCGACAGACAACAGGGGGCTACCCGAAGATTGGCGTGGTCGATCGGCGCCGATCTCCCGCTCGCCGGCCAGCTGGCGCCCGGCGATTGGATCGAGTTCGTTTCGTGCACGCGGCAGGCCGCGGTGGACGCGTTGAAGCTCGCGCCGTCTGTCGCTGATCGGTGGTTCGCGGTGAGCGGCAACGTCGGCGATCGCCTTCGCGACGCGCTCGGCGAGACCCGCGTCCAGCAGGATGCGCCGCTGGCGCCCGTGACGACATTCAAAGTCGGCGGTCGGGCCGACTGGCTGGTGCAGGCCCGCAGCAGGGAGGACATCAGCCGTTCGCTGGAGATCGCCCGAGGGTTCGGCCTGCCGGTGACGGTTCTCGGCGGCGGGTCGAACGTCCTCATCGCCGACACCGGGCTGCGAGGTCTCGTGATTCGGATCCACGGCGGGGAGATTGCGCGGATCGATTCGAGGCACATTCGAGCCGACGGCGGCGTGACCATCAACGGACTGGTGCGCTGGACGATCAGCCACGGGGTCGCGGGCCTCGAGGCGTGGGCCGGCACACCCGGGACCGTGGGAGGGGCGATCCACGGCAACGCGCATTTTCGCGGCCGGCTCATCAGCGAGCTCATCGAGCGCGTGACGCTTGCGACGCTCGACGGACGCATCAGTGACGTTCCGGTTGGGGACATGGAGTTCGGCTACGACGACAGCCGGCTGCACCGGACGCGCGAGGTCGTGATCTCCGCCGACTTCCGCGTCGCCCAGGGCGTCCCGGACGAGTTGCGCGCGATCGCGCGCGAGTCGCTCGCCTTCCGCAAGCGCACCCAGCCGCTCGAGTCGGCCAGTGCCGGCTGCATCTTCCAGAACCCCGATCCCGCCCGCGACGCCGTGCCGGAGGGCATCCCGTGGTCAGCAGGCGCGCTCGTCGACCGCGCGGGCCTCAAGGACGCGCGCGTCGGGCGAGCTCGTGTCTCGATGACACACGCGAACTTCATCGTCAACGAAGGCGGCGCGAGCGCCGAGGACATACGAGATCTGGTCGAACGGTGCAAGCGCGACGTACGATCGCGGTTCGGCGTCGGACTGAGGGAAGAGATTGTGTATTTGGGGTTTTGAAGTTCAAGGTTCAGGTTCAGGGTTCGGGTTCAAAGTTCAAAGTTCAAAGTTCACGGCTCATGGTTCATGGCCAAGGTGCTTGGCGTCGGCTTGCGCCCGAACAGGTGCGATGAATTGCGGTTTGAACCTGAACCGTGAACCGTGAACCTTGAACTGATGAACCACCCGAACAGGACACCAAGAATGGCCACACTCAGGATCGAGGGCGGGCGACGGCTCGAGGGCCGCGTCGCGGTTGAAGGGAACAAGAATGCGGCGCTGCCGCTGCTGGCGGCGTGCCTGCTGACCGATCAGGAATGCGTGCTGACGAACGTTCCGCGGATTCGCGACGTGGAAGTGCTCATCGACCTGCTGGTCGGCCTCGGCGCGACGGTTGAAGGGCGAGGGACGTCGACGATCCGCATCCGGTGTGCGACGGTCACGACGGACCGTCCCGACCCCGTGCTGGTTGGCCGCTTGCGGGGATCGGTCCTGTTGCTCGGTCCGCTGCTCGCGCGACGCGGTTCGGCGCGCCTCGCGCCGCCCGGCGGTGACTTTCCGGCGCGCCGCACCATCTCCACCCACCTTCAGGCGCTCGCCGCGATGGGCGCCGTGCCGCTCGACGAGCCGGGTCACGCGCTCGACGCCCCGTGGGGACTGAGCGGCGCGTCGTTCTACCTCGACGAGGCGTCGGTGACCGGCACCGAGACGGCGCTCCTCGCGGCCGCGGCGGCGAAGGGCCGGACCGAGATCCGGCACGCGGCCATGGAGCCTCACGTCGCCGAGCTGTGCCGCTTTCTGCGCGCGATGGGCGTGTCGATCGAAGGCGAAGGGACGTCGACGATTCGCGTCGAGGCACCGGCCCGCTTCACAGGCGCCGCACACCGGCTCGATGGCGACTACATCGAAGCCGGCAGCTGGGGCGTCGTCGCCGCGATCACCGGGGGCCGCATCGAGGTGACCGGCGCGCGCTGGACCGACCTCGAGGTGGTCGGGGCGCCGCTCAAGAAGATGGGCCTCAAGTGCGCCTGGGATGACGAGCGGTTCGTCGTGGAGCCGTCATCGGGTCTGACCGCGGCGCGGCGCATCACGACCGGGCTGTGGCCGGGGTTTCCGAGCGACATGGTGAGCCTTGTAACCGTGCTCGCCACGCAGGCCGAGGGCGAGACGCTGGTCCACGACTGGATGTACGAGCTGCGTCTCTTCGCGCTCGAGCAGCTGAGCGCGATGCGCGCGGATCTGTTTCTCTGCGATCCGCACCGCATCATCATCAGCGGGGTGACGAAGCTGAGGGGCCGTCACCTCGACAGCCGGGACATCCGGTCCGGGATGGCGCTCATCGCCGCGGCGCTCGCCGCGGAAGGGGAGAGCCAGGTGGGTCCGCTCGAGACCGTCGAGCGTGGCTACGGCGCGCTGGTCGAACGCCTCACGGCGCTTGGTGCGCAGGTCGAGCGAGTCGGCTAGCGCGGATTGTTCTTCTTGCGGAACGCGGATCACGCGGATCCTTCAGGGGACGCGAATCACGCAGATCTTTTCACGGGACGCGGATCACGCGGATCTCAAAAGGCTCAAGGCTCAGGCAAGAACATTGAAACAAGATCTCGATGCTCTTGCTTGAGCCCTGAGCCCTGAGCCCTGAGCCTTGAGATCCGCGTCCCGTAGAAGAAATCCGCGTGATCCGCGTCCCGTGAAAAAGATCCGTGATCCGCGTCTCGTAACTAGATCTGCGACCCGCCGCCGGGCTTCTTCGGTGGTGTCACCGGCACGGTCGCGCCGGGGAGGGTTGGCTGCAGGGGTTGCGGGAACGTGGGCGCCGCGGGCGTCGAGCCGCCAGGCGTCAAACCGGGATCGCGCGGCGGTTGCTGGGTGCCGGGACGCTCGACTGGCGTGACGCCGCCGCTCGCGCCGCTCCGGCCCAGTCGAAACGGCCGCAGGTCTGCCTCGGTCACGTCGAGCGTGCGGACGATGTGCGGCGTCAGCGTCAGGATGATGTCGGTCTGGAGCGATTCCTTCTTGTTGCGCGCGAAGAGGCGCCCGATGAGCGGGATGTCGATCAGTCCTGCCGCGCCCGCGAGCACCGTGCGCTCTTCATCGCGGATGAGGCCGGCGAGCATGTTGGTCTGGCCGTCCTTGAGCCGGATGGTCGACGTAATCTGCCGTCTCGCGAACGTCGGCAATCCCGACGTGACGCCAGTTCCAGTTCCCGAGATGCTGCTCAGCTCGATCTTCAGCGTCAGCGACACCTCGTCGTCGTGATGCGTCCGTGGCGTGATGTCGATGTTGACGCCGATGTCCTCGTAGTTGAACGAGGTGATCGGCTGCTGATTGATGCCACCGGTCGCGATCGGTGCAAACGTGGTGACCGGGACGGGCACTCGCTCGCCGAATCTGGCCTGTGCGGCGAGGCCTTCCGACGTCCGCAGCTGCGGGTTGGCGAGGATGCGAGTGTTGCTGTCGTTCTTGAGCAGCCGGTAGTAAACACCCGGAACGCCAGTCACGAAGACGTCCGCTCGCGTCAGGTTCGACAGATCCTGCAGCGTCATACCCTCGCGGTTCACGTCTATGGCGCCCGAAATCCCGTCGGATCCGGGTGAGGCAATCTGCAGGCCGTACTCGCGCAGGCGCGTCCGATCCACTTCGAGCAGCTCGACGTCGATGATGACCTCGGGCCGGGCCTTGTCGATGGCCGCAATCAGGCGCGCCGCCGCCGCGATGTGCTCGGGCGTGTCCTGCAGCGAGATGGCGTTGATGGCGGTCATGCCCGTGACCTGCCGGACGTCGACAACAATGCGCAGCAGGTCGATCACTTCCTTGAGATCGGCGTTGCTCAGATAGAGCGTCTGGACGACGGATTCTTCGTACTCCCGGCGCTTGGCCTGGGTGTCGGGGATGATCGTGATCGTGCGCTGCGCGCTGACGCGGTAGAACGTCCGCGTGCTCGCCGTGACCGACGTCAGCGCGTCGGCGAGCGTCATCTTCCGCAGATCGGCGTTGATGGTCTCGTCGCGAAACGCCGGATCGAAGACGACGTTCAGCCCCGCGAACTGCGCGATCGATCGAAAGACGTTGCGGCTGCTGGCGGAGCTGAAGACGAGCGAGTCAGGCAGCGTGGCGTCGGCCGGCAGGTCGAGCCCTGGCGGCGGGAGATCGCGCGATCGCTCGATCAGCGATTCGAGCTCGGTCTTCCCGTTGCGCGTGACCGCGATCTTCGTGCGCAGTTTCTGACGTGTGTCCCGCAGCGCTTCATTCACCAGGGCATCGCTCGGGTTCAGCTCCGAGGCGAGCTGATACTCGCCGAGAGCTTCTTCGTAACGGTCGGCACTGGCGAGCGTGCGGCCACGAAACGCGTGTTCCTGCGACGCGCGCAGCTTCGACCGGTCGAGCGCCAGCCGCGCGTTGTGGTCGTCGGGGTTGGCGCGAAGGGCCTTGGTGTATTCCACGACGGCGAGGTCGTAGTTCTTGGCGGTTTCGGCGCGTTCCCCGGCGCGAAGGCCAGGGCCGGCTCCCGTTGCACAGCCGGTCGCGAGGGCCAGGCAGAGGCCCAGCACGGATATCCAGGCTCGACGCTCAGCGCTTGACCGGTCCGGCATTGGTGACCTCCGCCCCGCGGGGAATAGAGAACGCGAACGTCTTATCGGCTATTCCCGGGTTTTCCTTGAAGCTGGTGAAGACGAAGGTCGACCGGCTGCCTTGCCTCTCGGCGACGGTCAGCGACTGGATCAGGAACGTGTCGCGCGCTGCCGTGATCTCGAGCCAGTCGTACTCGGCTTGCGGCCGTTTGGGCTCGAGCCGCAGCGTCCACGTGCCGGCGGCGCCGCCCTGGCCGAAGCTGACGTTGAAGTCACGGGTGAGGTTTCCGCGGCCGGCGAGGAAGAGCACGGCCGCCTGATCGTCCTCCGGTACCGCACTTACCAGGGCCCGGTTCTCATCGGGAAAATACTGGGTCAGGCGGACGCCGTCGGAGACGAAGACCTTTTCATCCGGCGCCTTGTAGTTCCAGCGCATCTTGCCGGGCTTCTTGACGAACAGCGTGCCGCGCTCTTCGCGCTTGCGCTTGAGCACGCCGCCCTCGTGGGTGTGCACGAAGTCGGTGGAGAAGTCACGGATCGTGTCGTACTTGCGCTGAACGGACGCGGCCACGTCCTGCGCCGAGGGTGTCTGTGCTGACGTCACCCCCAAAAAAGACAGCGCGACGAGCGCGAGCGTCCGCGCTTGGGTGTGGGGCCCCAAGTGCAGTGAACAACGTCGGGCCCCGCGAGCATTGATAAATGCGGACAGTGACATTCACTTCCAATCAGGAGGGCGCATAGGCCCATGTTACCACCCGCCGATGCTGGGGGTTATGGCCGTCCGCCCCGCCGTTTGGCGCCGATGAACTCCCGTACCTCCGCCAGCCCGCGCGTGTTGAGCACCTGGCGTGGCTCGACCCAGCCGCGTCGGGCGGTGCCGACGCCGAAATGCATCTGGCGCGCGAGCGCCGGGGCGCGATGGCAGTCGCTGTCGATCGACAGCGTCGCACCCGCGGCCGCCGCCGCCCGTGCCCGGTCTCCGTCGAGATCCATGTGACTTGGCGCGCCGTCGATTTCGAGCGCGGTCCCGGTCTCCGCGGCGGTGGCATAGAGGACGTCGAAATCGAGCGCGTAGCCGTCGGAGTAGCCGACGAGCTGGTTGGCCGGATGGCAGAGCACGTTGACGAGCGGATGCTGGAGCGCCGCGACGCTGCGCCGGGTCAGTTGGCGGCCGTCCTGCCCCGCGTGCTCGTGGAGCGAAGCCAGGACGATGTCGAAGCGTTCGAGGATGGCGTCTTCGAAATCGAGGCGCCCGTCCGGCAGGATGTCGACCTCGACGCCGTGGAGGATCGTCATTCCTGGAAAGCGCTTGCGAAGGGCGTCGATCTCCTCGCGCTGACGGGCGATGTCGTCGCGCGCCAGCGTCCGCGACGCGGCGGCGCCGGACGAATGGTCCGTGATGGCCATGTACTCGTACCCGAGCGCATGACAGCCTTCGACCATCGACTCGAGGTCGTCGCGGCCGTCGCTGTAGGTCGTGTGCATGTGCAGGTCGCCGCGGATGTGCGCCGTGTCGACGAGCATCGGAAGGGCATCCGCCGCCGCAGCGTCGGTCTCGCCACGGCCGTGCCGGAGCTCCGGCTGGATGAATGACAGCCCGAGGCTCGAGTAGAGCGCCTGCTCGCTCGCATGCGAGCCATTCCGGAGTCCTCGTCGCTCCATCTCTGCCAGATGGGCAGCCGAGCCCGTGGCCTGGAAGAGGGCAGAGCCGTGGTCCTCCGGTGCGGCGATCAGAATCTCGATCGGCGTGTTTCGAAATGTGCAGACGATCTGGCGCACGGTTGGCGCGATCACGGGCGCGAAGGCGCGGGTGGCAGACAGGGTTTCGATTGCAGCCACCGGATCATCGGCCGAAGCCACGAGCACGATTGAAGACACGAGCGCCTCGACGCGGCGGATATCGCCAGCGGGCTCGAGTGTCTGGAACTCGGGGCAGGCAGTCGTGAGCGAGGGGATGCAGGCGTCCAGCAGGTCCCAGGCGCGTCCGAGCGTGATCGGCTTGACTCTGCTCACTGGGCCGGCCGGCGGCCGGTCAGCAGCAGCCGCGCGGCGCGATGTTCGAGGTCGCTGTCAGGAGTCTGGCGAGTGACGGGGAATGGAGACACTCGCGCATTGTCGCCAGCCACCGCGCGACGTGTCAACGCGCGCCGCTCAGGCGCCGTGCGTGTGTGACGGCTTGGCCGAGACTTCCCATCCCTGGGACCGGCGTTCGCAGACGAGGCAGCGGAGGAACATCGAACCGCGCTCGCACGACACGCAGTAGTCATGGCCGGTCACGTAGCAGCGAATCCAATTCCACATATGCACACCTTGCTTTTGAAGATCGACGACATCGCGCTCTCGGGCAAGGAAGGTGCCACAGTGGAACACGCGGTAGCCTTACGAAAAACCGGCCTCGAAACGGAACAATTCACGCTAAAGGGTTGCGTGCGCAGTGCATCGGGCACCGGCCCGAACGCGTGGAGTGATTACGAAACTGACTCGGGGATGACGGTATTCTCCCGTCATTTCGAAAAGTCGACGACGACGGGCGCGTTGGCGCTCGCCTTGATTGTCGCGCTGACCTTCTTCTCAGCGAACTGAGGATTCTTGAACACGAACTCGCGCAGGCCAAGCGGCACTGATATTCCCGCGAGCGGCGTATCCCCCAGTTTCTGGCCGTCGAGCCAGACTTCCGCCCACGGGATCGCGTTGAGGTTCACTGCGCCGCGCGGCTGAACGTTGATGGTCTTGACGTCGCCCGGCTCGATGTCGACCTCCTGGGTCGAGGTGTAGCCCAGCTCCTTGTTGCTGAACGTGATCTGATGCTTGCCTGGCGGGAGCATCAGACGGCTCTCTTCGGTCGATCCGATGCTCTTGCCGTCGGCCGACACAGCGAGGACGATTGGTGCGAAGGCGGCAATCCAACCCGAGAATACCGGGATGTCGAGCGTTTCGGTCTTGCCCGCGGCGACGCGCACGCTCCGGATGACCTCGCCGCCGGCGGTAAGGAACGTCAGCATCCGGCGTCCTGGCTGCACGTCGAGCCGCAGCGGTGTCTCTCC
Source organism: uncultured Acidobacteriota bacterium (assembly GCA_963776315.1). Classification (GTDB taxonomy): domain Bacteria; phylum Acidobacteriota; class Vicinamibacteria; order Vicinamibacterales; family 2-12-FULL-66-21; genus DATBJJ01. The sequence continues at coordinate 113,888 of CAVZMJ010000003.1, read as the reverse complement.
CACGGGTTTGCGATCGAGGAGGACCTTGATTCCGGGCGGCTGCGTGGTGACGACGAGTCGCCCACGTCCCGCCGGAGGCGGCGTGTCGTCGGTCGACGCCGGCGGTGGTGTGGCCGCAGGCGTCGTCGTGGCCGCCGGGTCGACCTGCGCGCCAGGTTCACCAGGCACCGCGGTGCGGCCGGGAAGATACGTGCGACCGACCAGGATCGCGATGACGGCGACGCCGACGGCAACGGCCGCGAGCTTCCAGGGGAAGGCGCGCGGTTGGTCGTCCACGGGCGAGCCGCTGGGGCCGAGGCCGAGCGTGCCGAACCGATTCGGCGGAACGTGGACCGTCGCCGGCTCGGTGTGTGGCGACTTGCGCGGCGTGAAACCCGAAGGCGCTTCGGCTTTCACCTTGACATGCACACCCGCCTGCGGCGCTGGCTGAACGGGCTTCGGTACAAGCGGTCCGGGCGGCGCGGGCTGCGGTGCCGACGGCGTTCCGTAGGCGGCGGTCTGCGCGACGCCCGACGGATAGACGGGCTGAGGCATCGCGCCGACCGGTGTCGGCACGAACGACGGCACCGACGGCATGGGCATCGGCACCGGGGCTGGCCTCATCGGCGGTGGTTGGGGGACCGGCTGTGGCACGGGCACCGGAGGGTCGAACTGCGCCGCGCGCTGAGGAGACACGAGCCACCCGGTCGGGCTTGCGGGGCGCGGCGGCTCCGGCACCGACGCCGGCACCGGTGGAGGCGGCGGCGTTCGTTGCCCGGCCGTCGTCGAGCGGAGCTTGTCTTTCCGCGCCCGCGCGGACTTCTGTTGCTGGCGCTTGCGCCGCCGAGACGAGGCCGAGTCCTTTTCCGGCTCGGACTCTGCCTCAGATTCCGCCTCGACCGGCGCCGCCACGACCTCCTGCTGTATCAGCGAGGGAGCTTCGACGGAGGGCGCAGGCGCCGGCTCGGGGACCGAGGGCGCTTCGACAACCGGTTCCGACCGCGCCTCAATCGGTGCGGGAGCCCCGGGAGTTCTTGCGAGAGGCTCGGGCTCCGGCTTCCGCTGGGGCGCAGGTTCCACTGCGGCCAGCACCGTCGGCTCCGGCGCTGCAACGGGTTCGACGGTTTTCTCAACCTGATAGTGCGTTGCCGCTTCGATCGGGAGCTCGTCCGTGACGACCGGCGCGGCCGCCTCGACGGTGGCAATCGGGTACGGCTCGCGGTACACGGGCACTCGCGGCGGCGTGGGTCGCGACAGCATGTTCGCTTCCGCCATGGCCTCGTCGAGGGGCGGAAGATCGTAGATCTCTTCGGCGTTGCGCGCCGGCGCGACGGGTGAGTCCGAGTCCAGATTGTCCAGAGAGAGCTCGGTCTCTTGCGAGTCATCCTTTCTGACATCGACTGCGGTTTGGTTCCGAGGCGTGAACGCTGCCGGCGCCATCGGTGTCGGGGCGTCCGAGTGGTCGAAGCTGTCGAGGAACTCGTCGAGCTCCGGCACGCGCTGGCTGTTCGAGCCCGCACTCCGGCGCGCGGGCTGTCGGTCGCCATGCCCGGGGCCATGACCGGAGTCATGTGCGGCCGGATCGTCGTCCTCCGGCGCGCCGGAGAACGCGGCGTCCATCTGCGCGGCGAAATCGATGACCGCCTGCCTGCACACGTCGACGCCGATGTCGCGGCGCACGAGTTGCCGCACGTCGCCGATGGCTTCGTCCGCCGTCGTGTAAGGACGACGTCCCGGGATCGGCAACGATCGCTGCAGGAATCGCTGGAGGCCTGTGGCAAAGCCTGCACTTCCGCGAATCTGCGCGACGTCGATCACTTCCATGAGGAGCGAAGGCAGTGCATCGGGGTACTCGTCGGGCCGAAGGTTGCGGCCGAGCACGAGCGCGACGGCGCCGAGCGACAGCTGTGCGATGTCCGCCGCGGCGTCGAGGTGAACCGATCCGTCGCCGGAAGGAGAGGCCACGCCGAACCTCGCCCACAGCCGCTGCCGCGACAGGTTGAGCCGTTCGACCGACGATCCGAAGACTGGATCGAGAAACACGACCTGACCGTCTGGCGTAAGGACCGTGCGCGACGCATCGATGAGTCCGTGGGTGATGTCTGCGATGGTGTGCAGCAGCGTGAGCGCAGGCAGCCCCTCGAGGAGATAACCCAGCGCCACATCAACCCCCGGGACAATCGCCGCGTCGGCGGTGGCTTCGAGGAGGTCCGAAAGGCGGCTGCCCGTGACGAACTCAGCGAGGACCGTCAGCTCGCCCGTGGCCGGATCGCGCTCAACGCGGACGGGCTGGGCAAAGCGCTCGTCTTCGAATGTCGAGAGCCGCGAGACGCGGTCTCGGATCAGCGACTCGAACGCCGCCAGCTCCGGCTGGACGTGCACGCGCTCGAGCATCTCGCCCGTTTCGCGGTCGAAGGACAGAGACCTCCGCCCCAGGCCATCGATGTGGCCCGAAGACGAGATTGAGGAGGACGAGAGATCGGAAGCTGATGCCGACATTGCAGGAACCCGCACAACTCTGCAACCCGCACACCACCAGCCCACTTTGGTGCCTGTTGCTCGCTTGGGGTTTTTTCGAGTGTTTCAGCAGTGTAGCCTCGCTCGGGTCGCGGCGTGTGACTCTTGAAGTGACCAGAACGTAACCATCGATCCAAATCCTGTAATCGAACGACATTCACGTGCGAGGCGGGCGGACGGTGGGTCATTTGTTGGCCGGCCTCGTGACGATTTGTGCTCGTCCCTCGCTCGCGGGCGTGGCAGACACGCGTCCCCGCGAGAGGTCGCATGCGCCGATTCCGTCGTCGACCGTGTTACAATCTTGGATTGTATGCAGTCAGCGGACGCTGCCGTCTGCGTACACATCAATCAGAGTGGGCGGCTAGCTCAGCTGGGAGAGCGCCGCGTTCGCAATGCGGAGGTCGCGAGTTCGATCCTCGCGCCGTCCACCATCCTTCGCTCTCATGTCACGCGAAGGATGCCCGCCGAAGCCTGGCGAAGGCGGGCTGTCCCTGCCAGAGCGAGCTACGGCTGCAAGCCAGCGAGCCCGGGATGCAAGAGATCAACGTGCCGCTGCCGCGTCCGATTGCCTGCTCAAGGGCGTCGGCGAGCGGGAGACGCTTGCGATCCAAGTCGGCTTCTTGCGATATGAGATAGCACAGATCGCCTGCCCCGCGGCTTCGGAGAGCCCGCTCCACAGCGCGCGCATTATGCTGGTGCGCTGGAAGATGGACTATCCAGCGAGGATCGAGATCGCGGAAGTGGGCAAGAGTCGCAGTCACGTCCTTGCGTCGTTTGGGCTCGGCCAGGAACTCAACGAATCGATCGCCCTTCGCCTTCACAACGAAAGCACGAATGAGTGCCTCTTCTTCGTTCATTCTGCTCTTACGCTGAACGTCTCGGCCTCGGTGCGACTAAATGGTGACGAGTTCGTGCGCTGTGCTGTTCTATCGACCGAGAACCACGTCGATTCCGGCGAGAAGCGCTTCCAACTTGGCTGCGGAGAGCTTGGTCATCCTGTCGGTCAGCATCGCCCTATCGAGTGCGACGATCTGTGAGACGTTCGCGACGGAGTCTTTCGGAAGGCGCGTGGTACGGCCGGACAGAGCACATTCCCTGGCGCGTCGGCCCACCGCAGATTGCTGGTCAGCGGCACGCAGACGACTGTCGCGATCCGACTTCTGTTCAAAGCGTCTCCCTGAACGACGACCACCGGCCTTCGAAAACCGCGCTCGGAGCCGGTCGGCGACGGCAGATCAGCCCACCAGACCTCGCCTTGGGAGATCACCACTCCGTGTTCTCCAGCACTTGGCCCCCGGCCGCGCTGACAAAGGCGTCTTGCTGATCCCCAACCTCGGCGATGACGCGGTCCATCGCGTCCGTCACCTCGTCGGGCGCGTGGCGAGCCGTACTCCGCCAGAGCCGCACTGAACACCTCACTTCGCGACCGTCCCGCGCGTCGGGCTAGGCGCTCGACCTTTGCGAATACCTCGTCAGGAATGGACACCGCGGTCTTCATACCAAAAGTATAACCGGTCTGGAGCGGCAGAAGGCCCCCCGGTTTTGTGGCCAATTTGCGGACAACCGGCCTGCACACGACTATGCAGAAACGCGCGTAAACACGTTCGTTTCTGCGTTCGACCTATTTCGGCGCCGGACGCTTGTCACGCCGTTTCGGGCCAACAGATACGGCCGCGCACGATTCATCGCTTTCACAAGAAGGCAGGCCCTGCAGCAGACCGGCTGCGGAGATGTCTTCGTCAAGCGCGGGCCAGTGAATGCCGACGCCGGGCCCAATCAACTCCCACCGCTGGCGCTCTCGGGCTGACGCATGGGCCAGACTGGGTACCACGCGATCGGCACTGACACCGTGCGACCGTCCGCGAGTTCCACCACTAAGGACCACGCCAGCCGATTCGATATACTCGGGCCCGATGACGGCACGAGGCGGCAAGCGCATCGGCGTTCTGACCGGAGGCGGTGACGCACCCGGGCTCAACGCCGTGATTCGGGCGGTCGTCAAGTCTGCCGCGAACCACGGCTGCGAGATGATCGGGCTCGAGGACAGCTTCGACGGTTTGATCGAGCCGAATCGCTGGCGGCGGCTCGCGCCCGCCGACGTCACCGGCATCCTTCGGATCGGCGGCACGATTCTCGGCACGACCAACCGCGGCAACCCGTTCGCCTATCCGCAGCAACCGGCGGCAGCACGCACGACTACTCGACGCGATGCGTCGAGATGTTCCATCACCTGACGCTCGACGCGCTCGTCGTCATCGGCGGCGACGGGACGCTCGCCATCGCCTACGAGTTCCACAAGCAGGGCCTGCCGATTGTCGGCGTTCCCAAGACCATCGACAACGACATCGTCGAGACCACCAACACGTTTGGCTTCGATACGGCCGTGGCGTTTGCCACGGACGCGATCGATCGCCTGCACACGACGGCGGACGCGCACCACCGCGTCATGGTCGTCGAAGTCATGGGCCGGTACGCCGGATGGATCGCGCTCTACGCGGGCGTGGCCGGCGGCGCCGACGTCATTCTCATCCCGGAGATTCCCTACGATCTGACGAAGGTCGCCGAGCACATCATGGTGCGCGAAAAGTTCGGTGCCCGCTTCAGCATCGTCGTCGTCGCCGAGGGCGCGAAGCCGGTCGGCGGCACGGTGTCGGTGCTCAGGGAAGCGTCGGCGATAGCGGTCGAACGGCTCGGCGGGATTGGCGCCCGCCTGGCGGCGGACCTCGAGACCATCACGGGCAAGGAGTCACGGAGCGTGGTCCTCGGCCATCTGCAGCGGGGAGGTGCGCCGACCAGCTTCGATCGGTTGCTGGCCACGAGGTTTGGTGCGCGCGCGGTCGAGCTCGTGCTCGACGAGCAGTTCGGAACGATGGTCGCGTTTCACCCGCCCGATATCGTCGCGGTGCCGCTCGAGAAAGTGGTGGGGCGGACGCGCACCGTGCCCCGCGACTTCGATGTCGTGCGTGCGGCACGATCGATCGGCGTGTCGCTAGGAGACTAACGCGTCGAGGTACTTCAGCGCGCCGCCGGTGTTGAAGAGGACGACCGTGTCGGTGGGTTTCGCCAAGCCCTTCTCGACGAGCTGCTTCAGTGCCTGCAGTGCTGCGCCGCCTTCGGGTGCCGCGCTGATGCCTTCGCGGCGGCCGAGCTCGCGCATGCCCTCGACCATGTCAGCGTCGCGCACGGCGAATGCCGTGCCGCCGCTCTCGCGCACGGCGCGCAGGACGAGGAAATCGCCGATCGCCTTGGGCACGCGCAGGCCGTCGGCCACCGTGCGGGCGTCCTGCCACATCTCCGAACGCTCCGCGCCCTGCTCGAAGGCGCGGACGATCGGCGCGCAGTGTTCGGCCTGGACCGACACCATCTTCGGCCGCCTGCCCGGTTCGATCCAGCCGATGTGCTCCATCTCTTCGAACGCTTTCCACATGCCGACCATGCCGGTACCGCCGCCGGTGGGATAGATGATCCAGTCGGGCAGCGTCCAGCCCAGCTGCTCGGCGACCTCGTAGCCCATCGTCTTCTTGCCTTCGATCCGGTAGGGTTCCTTGAGCGTCGACACGTCGTACCAGCCCAGCGGCCTGCCCATTTCGGCGGCGATGCGCCCGGCGTCGGTGATCAGGCCGTCGACGAGCGTGACATCAGCGCCGTACAGTTCGCACTCGCGGATGAAGGGGACCTTCACGTCCTTCGGCATGAAGACTCTGGCCGGGATGCCCGCGGCCGCGGCGTAGGCCGCGACGGCGTTGGCGGCATTGCCGGCCGATGGCACCGAAAGCGTTTTGGCGCCGAGATAAGACGCGCGCGTCACCGCGGCCGAGAGGCCGCGCGCCTTGAAGGAGTTGGTCGGGTTCAGCGACTCGTCCTTGACGTAAACGCGCTCCATCCCCAGGTCTCGCCCAAGGCGCTTCGCGTGGATGAGCGGCGTCCAGCCCTCGCCGAGCGTGACGGGTACTTCGCCGTCGAAGAGCGGCATCAGCTCGCGGTATCGCCACATCGTCGGTTCGCGGGCGGCGAGCGAGTCCCGGCGCCACGTCCGCGCCGCGTCGAGGTCGTAGCGCGCCAGCAGGGGAGCGCCGCAGGTGCAGAAGTGCTGCTCGACTCGGGGATCGTAGGGGCCCGCGCCGCAGGGAGCGGAGCAGTCGAGGTGGGTGAATAGTGACATCTGCAATGTTGAATGTCGAATGCTGAATGCTGAAGTGAATTGCGAATCTAGTGCTGAATTCAGAATTCACTTCAGCATTCAGCACTCAGCATTCCTACTTGCCCAATAGCTCCGTGTCCTTCTTCTTCTGCAGGTCGTCGATCATGCGAGACGTGCTGGTCGGTGATCTTCTGCACGTCTTCGAGGCCGCGCCGCTCGTCGTCCTCGGAGATCTTGTGGTCCTTGAGCAGCTTCTTGAGCCGATCGTTGGCGTCGCGGCGGACCTGGCGGACGCCGTTGCGGCCCTCCTCGGCGTATTTGTGGACGAGCTTCGACAGCTCCTTGCGGCGCTCTTCGGTCAAGGCCGGGAGCGGGATTCGGATGACCTTGCCGTCGGTCGTCGGGTTCAACCCGAGGTTGGCGCTGCGAATGGCCTTCTCGATCGTCCCAGTCAGCGACGGGTCGAACGGTTGCGCGACGATCATCGTCGGCTCGGGGATCGACAGCGACGCGACCTGATTGAGCGGCATCTGGGACCCGTACGCCTCGACGTGCACGGTGTCGAGGATGGTCACCGACGCGCGGCCGGTTCGCACGCCGCCGAACTCGCGCCGGACGTGATCGATCTGTCCGTCCATCCGTTTCTTGAGCTCGGCAAACAACCCTTTGATATCTGTGACGTCCATACGTTCTCCCGAGGCTGGCATCCGGACGTCGCCAGCCGGTCTGTTCTGGCTGGTCAGACTCTGACGGTCGTCCCGATCGGCTCGCCCATGATGACGCGCTTCAGATTGCCTGGCGTCCGCAGGTTGAAGACGACGATCGGCAGGCTGTTGTCCATGCAGAGTGAGATGGCGGTAGCGTCCATGACCTTCAGGCCCTGCTCGAGGACCTTCAGGTAAGAGATCTCCGAGTACTTGGTCGCCGTCTTGTCGAGCATCGGGTCGGCTGTGTAGATGCCGTCGACCTTGGTGCCCTTGAGGATCACGTCGGCCTTCATCTCCATGGCGCGGAGCGCGGCGGCGGTGTCGGTGGTGAAGTAGGGATTGCCGGTGCCGGCGGCGAAGACGACGACGCGGCCCTTCTCGAGGTGACGGACGGCGCGGCGGCGGATGAACGGCTCCGCAACCGCGCGCATCTCGATTGCGGTCGCGACGCGCGTGACGACGTTGTGCTTCTCGAGCGCGTCCTGCAGCGCCAGCGCGTTGATGACCGTCGCGAGCATGCCCATGTAGTCGGCCGTGGCGCGATCCATGCCCTTGGCGCTCGCCGCCAGTCCGCGAAACAGGTTGCCGCCGCCGATGACCACAGCGGTCTGCACGCCCAGCTGCTGGATTTCGCCGATATCGGTGGCGATGCGGCTGGCGACTGCAGGGTCGATCCCGAACTGCTGCTCGCCCATGAGCGCTTCGCCGGACAGCTTGAGCAGGACGCGGTGATAGACAGGAACGGACATGGCGGGGGAATTATATCGGACCCGCCTACTGCGCCCCTTCGCCGAGCTTGAAGCGCACGAACCGCGGCACGGCGATGTTCTCGCCGAGCTTGGCGATCGCCGCTTGCACGAGCTGTCCGATCGTGACCTTGGGGTCGCGGATCGACGGCTGATCCATCAGGCAGACCTGCTCGTAGAAGCTGTTCAACTTGCCCTCGACGATCTTGTCGATCACCTGGGCCGGCTTGTTCTGGTCCTTCATCTGCGCGCGGTAGATCTCCTTCTCGCGCTCGAGCACGTCGGCGGGAACCTCCTCGCGCCGGACGTAGGTCGGGCTCGCGGCGGCGATGTGCATCGCGATCTCGCGGGCCATGCTCTGGAAGTCCTCGGTGCGCGCGACGAAGTCCGACTCGCAGTTGAGCTCGACGAGCACGCCGATCTTGCCGCCCATGTGGATGTAGCTGCCGATCAGTCCCTCGTTGGTCGAGCGGCCGGCCTTCTTCGTCGCCTGCGCGAGGCCGCGCTTGCGGAGGATGGTGGTCGCGTCGTCGATGTTCCCGTTGGCTTCGGTGAGTGCCGCCTTGCACTCCATCATGCCCGCGCCGGTCAGGTCGCGGAGCTTCTTGACCTCTGCTGCAGTAATCTCCATCGCCATCTCCTGCCTTCCAGCTTTCAGCTCAGCTGTCAGCCCTCAGCTTCGGCAATCGCTTCTCAGGCCGCTCGAGGCCAGGTGAGCGCTGATAGCTGTGAGCTGACAGCTGATAGCTCTGTACGTAAGAACGCCGGCGCGGACAAGGCCGGCCGGCGCGAGTATCGATAGCGCGTGCCGCCCCGCGAAGCGGCTTCAAGCAATGCCCCTAGCGAGGCGGAGCCGCAGGGTCTGAGGCGCAGCCTCGCTAGACGGTGGCCGTCGATGTGGCCTGTTCGGGCCGGGCCGGACGCACCGGACTACCCGGGCGCGCGCGCCGGCCGCGCTCGTCGGCGTCGGATTCAGCGTCGGCCTGGGCCGACTCGCGGATGCCGCGCCCGCCGAGGACCGCGTCGGCAATCCTCGATGCGAACAGCCGGATCGCGCGCAGCGCGTCGTCGTTGCCGGGGATGACGAAGTCGACTTCGTCGGGATCGCAGTTCGTGTCGACGACGCCGATGACCGGAATCTTCAGCTTCCGCGCTTCGTCGACCGCGATCTTCTCCTTGCGGGTGTCGACGACGAAGAGGGCATCGGGCAGCCGCGACATGTTGCGGATGCCTTCGAGGTTCTTCTGAAGCTTCCGCTTTTCCTTCTCGATCTGCGCGATCTCCTTCTTCGAGAGCGTGTCGTAGCGGCCGTCGGTCTCCATCGCTTCGAGGTCGCGCAGCCGCGAGAGGCTTCGCTGAATCGTCGTGAAGTTGGTCAGCAGCCCGCCGAGCCAGCGCTGGTTCACGAAGAACATGTCGCACCGCTGCGCTTCTTCCGCGACCGCGTCCTGCGCCTGCCGCTTGGTGCCGACAAACAGGATCGTCCGTCCTTCGGCTGCGAGATTCGTCGTGAACTGCTCCGCGTCGCGGAACAGCTTGGCCGTCTTGGCGAGGTCGATGATGTAGATCCCGTTCCGCTCGCCGAAGATGTAGGCCTTCATCTTCGGATTCCAGCGTTTCGTCTGGTGACCGAAATGGACTCCTGCTTCGAGCAAATCCTTCAACGCGATGCCGGTCAAGCTTCCTCCCAAATGAACAGTTATCTCTTGCTGAACTGGAAACGCTTGCGCGCGCCCTTCTGTCCGTACTTCTTCCGTTCCTTGATGCGCGCATCGCGCGTCAGGAAGCCGGCCTTCTTCAGCCGCTGCCGCAACTCGATGTTGTATTCGACGAGCGCGCGCGCGATCCCGAGGCGCAGCGCTCCCGCCTGCCCGGCGATCCCGCCGCCGGCGATCGTCGCCAGCACGTCGAACTTGTCCGACGTCTCCGTCACCGCGAGCGGCTGCTTGATCTGCGTACGCAGCGCTTCGGTGGGGAAGGCCTGCTCGATCGGCTTGCGGTTGATGACGATGCCCCCGGTGCCGGGGCGAAGGAACACTCGGGCGGTCGATGTCTTGCGGCGGCCCGTGCCGTAGTACTCAATCCCTGCTGCCACGTTACGCGACCTCTCGCTTGATCAACTTGTCCTTCTTGACTTTCTTTCCCGGCCCGCTCGTGATGGCGAGGCTCCGGGGTTGCTGCGCCTGATGCGGATGCTGGGCATCGGGGTAGACCTTCAGCTTTCGCCACATCGCTTCGCCGAGCGTGGTCTTGGGGAGCATGCCCCTGACGGCTTCTTCGACCAGGCGAATCGGGCTCTTCTTGCGGACGTCCATCGCCCGTTCCTGGCGCAGGCCACCCTCGTACCCGCTGTGGTACCGGTAGAGCTTCTGCTCTTCCTTGCGCCCGGTCATGACCACGCGCGCGGCATTGACGATAACGACGTGATCGCCCGTGTCGAGATGAGGGGTGTAGACCGGCTTGTGCTTACCCTGCAAGAGGCGAGCGGCTTCGGTGGCCACACGGCCCAGAACCTGACCGTCGGCGTCGATCACGAGCCACTGCCGGACGATGGTACCGGCGGTGGGGACAAACGAACCCATGAAATCCCTTTCGACCTTCCGCCGGCGCCCAGGCTCCGGCGGTCGCTGCAGCTGTCGACCGACTCGCCGAAGCGTAGCGCTGGCGGTCAGCCTCGTTCAAAGGACGGCAAACCAAGAGGATACCGGCGAACCGGAGGGTTGTCAAGGCAACCGGCGGCTCTGGGGAAGGGCCCCGGACTCGGGCTTCTGGTGCCGTACGCAGTTTCTGCAATTACAAATCCGTCAGAGCATTGCAATTCTGTCGATCTCCCGATGGTCCGTCAGACTGCCATCCTGCCAAAAATGCGCAAAACTGCCGGTTTTGGTAGGAGGCACCCCCGTGGTACCCAACTTGCCCCGTTCTCTGCCGATAAGGAACTACAGCAGCGGTTGCAGGTGTGCCCACGCGGGCCAACTCTCAGGATAGGACAACCCGGTGTTTGGTAGATCGAAACCCCTCGTCGGCCTGGATATTGGCTCGAGCGCGATCAAGGCCATCGAGCTCAAGCCGGCGGGCAAGGCCTTCAAAGTCGCCGCATTCGGCAGTCAGGCCGTTCCGCCCGACAGCATCGTCGACGGCGCCATCATCGACGGCACCGCCGTCGTCGACGCCATCAGACGTCTGTTCGACGGGCTGAAGGTCTCGACGAAGGATGTGGCGGCGTCGCTCTCCGGGAACGCCGTGATCGTCAAGAAGATTTCCCTGCCGTCGATGACGGAGGCGGAGCTCGCCGAATCGATCTACTGGGAAGCCGAACAGTACATTCCCTTCGATATCCAGGATGTGAACCTGGACTATCAGATTCTCGACCGCGGCGATGTGGGCGGCAAGAGCACCATGGACGTCCTGCTCGTCGCGGCGAAGAAGGAGAAGATCGCCGACTACACCGGCGTGATCGGTCAGGCGGGCCGCGTCGCGGTAGTCATCGACGTGGACGCGTTCGCCCTCCAGAACGCCTACGAGGTCAACTACGGCACCGAACCGGAGGCGGTCGTCGTGCTGCTGAACGCCGGGGCAAGCGCGACCAACATCAACATCCTGCACGGCGATCAGTCGGTGTTCACGCGCGACATCTCTACGGGCGGCAACGCCTACACCGAGGCGCTGCAGAAAGAGCTCAACCTGCCATTCGAGCAGGCCGATGAGCTCAAGCGCGGCGGCGCCGTCGACGGCGTCAGCTTCGACGATGCGCGGCCGGTGCTGCGGGCGGTCACCGAGAACGTGATGCTCGAGGTGCAGAAAACGTTCGACTTTTTCAAGACGTCAGCCGCCTCCGACAAGATCACCCGCATCGTGGTGAGTGGCGGCGCGTCGCGAGCCGAGGGCTTCGTCGAGCTGCTGACGGAGCGATTTCAGGCGCCTGTGGAGCTCTTTGACCCGTTCAAGCGCGTCGCCTTCGACGCTGCGAAGTTCGGCGTGAACGCCGTCGACGTGTCGCCGACCGCTGCAGTCGCGGTCGGCCTTGCGCTGCGCAAGGCAGGTGACCGGTGATTCGGATCAACCTCCTCGCTGTCGAACGCGCGCGATCATCGAAGAAGAGCCGGGTGCTCATCCCCGCGGCGCACCGCGTCACGATCGGCGCGAGTCTGATTCTCATTGCGACCATCCTCGGCATCGGCTGGTGGTTCCTCTCCCTTCGCCAGCGGTCGGCTCAGCTCGATCAGGACATCGCCAAGGCCGAAGCCGAAACGATTCAGCTGCGATCGGTCCTGGCTCAGGTGCAGAAGTTCGAGGCGCGCAAGGCTCAGCTCACCCAGCGCGTCACGCTCATCGAAGAGCTGCGCCGCGGCCAGTCCGCCCCGGTGCACGTGCTCGACGAGATCAGCAGGAGTCTGCCGGAGCGCCTGTGGCTGACCGAGATGAGGCAAGTGGGCAGCGATTTCACCATCAGCGGCTACACCGCGTCGCTGCCGTCGCTCTCGGATTTCGTCGCCAGTCTCGAAGCCACGAAGTGGTTCAAGCGGCCGGTCGAGATCCTCGACAGTCAGGTCCAGACCGACGCGAAGGTCGGCGACCTCGTGAAGTTCTCGATCAAGGGCGCGTTGAACGATCCGGAGGCGCCGCCGCCCGCGCCGACTCCGCCGGCCGGACGCGGGGCTCGAGGCGCGAAGCCCTGAGCGGACGGCGCTCGGTTCAGGCGAGGCCGTAAGTGGTGCAGTGGAACGAAGCGCGGTGCGGCCGATTGGCAACAAGCAGAATCGGACGTCGCCGATAGGCAAACAGGGTATCCATGGAACTGTCGCTCAGCAAACTTCCCTGGTGGGGCCAGATCGGCGCCTTTGTCCTGGTGTGCGCCGGGGCGACGTACGGATTCTGGCACTTCTACGTGTCCGAGATGTCGGCGGACGTCAAGCTCCGTCAAACGCGGCTGACGGCGCTCCGCGCGGATATCGCCCGAGGCGTCGCCACGGCGCGGCGGCTCCCGGAGTTCGAAACGCAGGTCGCCCAACTGGAGCAGCGTCTCGAGAACCTCAAGCAAGTGCTGCCGGAGGAAAAGGACGTCGCCGACATCCTCCGCCGCATCCAGGGCCTCGCGACGCAGTCCAGCTTGTCGATTCAGCGGTTCACGCCGCAGGCCCCGGTCCAGCAGACGATGTATGCCGAGATTCCGTACCGGCTTCAGGCTGAGGGGACTTACCACAACCTGGGGCTCTTCTTCGATCGCATCAGCAAGTTCCCGAGAATCATCAGCGTGAGCGACATCACGATCCGGGCGAAGACGCCGGCCGAACCGAGCGCCACGATCACGGCCGAGTGCGTGGCGACGACGTTCGTGCTCCAGGAGGCGGCAGCCGCACCGGGCAAGAAGGGCGGCAAAGTGGTGCCGAAGCAGCCGTCGGCGGGGAAGTGAGCGCGCTATGACTCCCAGACGATTCATTCGCGTCGCCGGGCTTGCCGCCGCGCTCGCCGTGTCGGTGGAATCCGTGCCCGCGGCCCAGCAGGCGGCCAAGCCGGCCGCACCTGCGCAGGGCACGGCCAAACCAGGTGCGTCCGCCACGCCGCCCAAGCAGCCGCTTCCGACGGTGGATCCGGCGTATGTCTACGACCCGGCGGGCCGCCGGGATCCGTTCATCAGTCTGGTCGGGCGCGGCGACGACCAGCGTCCCGCGGCGGCGCGACCGCCGGGCCTGTCGGGGCTGCTCATCGGCGAGATCACGGTCAAGGGGGTCGTGCGCGACCGCACTGGCTTTCTCGCGATGTTGCGGGCGCCGGACAACAAGACCTACACCGTTCGGGTCGGCGACAAGCTCCTCGACGGCACCGTGAAATCGATCAACCAGGAGAAGGTCATCTTCTCGCAGGACGTGAATGACCCGCTGTCGCTCGTCAAGCAGCGGGAAGTGCCCAAGCCGGTGCGCCAGGCCGAAGGGCGGGGTTAATGCCTTCGAAAGAGTCGAGAACCGAGATGATCGCGAAAAGCGAAGATAGAGGGACGCTCGCGCGGGCCGTGGGCAGGCTGACAATCGGTGTCGGGCTCGCCGCGACCGCGGGAATCATCCTGAGCGCCACGGCCGCGCCGGTGCGCCTGGTCGGGGTGACCAGCCAGGGCGACACGGTACTCATCGAGGCGACCGAGCCGGTGGCCTACTCGGTCAGCAGGCCAGATGCGCTGTCGCTCGTCGTGGACATGCGGAACGTGAGCGTGTCGGACGCGCGCGCAGACGTCGAGCGCCAGGGAGCGATCGCCGGCGTACGGCTGGAGCAGGCGTCGGCCGCGGATGGCCGCGCGCTGGCGCGCGTCCACGTCTCGCTCGCGAAGCCGTCGGAGTACGTGGTGCGCAGCGCGCGCAACACCATCCGGGTCGAAGTGAAGGGTGCCACGCCAGGCGCGTCGGTGGCATCGACCGCTCCAAGGGCATCGGCTCCGGTCACGGCATCGCGACAGTCGCCGACGCCGGCCGTGCCGGTTCTGGTCCCCACCTCAGTGGTGTTGCCGCAAGCGCCGGGTCCAGCCAAGAACCCGATCGAGAGCCCCGAGAAGACGAGTGCGAAGGGTCCAGAATCCGGCTCGCCGTCAGCGACGATCATCGAGCGAATCAAGTCCAGCAAGACGCCTGGCGCGACGACCGTCACGCTCGTCGGGAACGGTCACCTGGCGCCCGTTGGGGTCACCGAGAGCAAAGACCGCCCGCGGCGGCTCGTGCTCGACTTTCCAAACGTGTCGTCAAAGGCGCCGACGCAGACGGCGATCGACAGCCCGCTGGTGACGCGCGTGCGGGTCGCCGTCAACAGCCATCAACCCCTGGTCACGCGCGTCGTCATGGAGATCGCCGGCACGACGAGCTATCACGTCGAGCGCAGCGGTGACGGCGGTCGCGACCTCGCGGTCGTGTTCGCGGCGGCCAAAGCCTCCAACACCGTCACGATGACGCCAGCCGAAGTCTCGGGCAATCCGATCGACCCCGAGCCCCTGATCACTATGCAACAGGCGATGGCCAACGCCGCCGCCATCACCAACCCCGTGCCGGTTGGCGAGCTTATCGACCCAATGCTGGCGCTGAAGGCCGCCGCGGTGACACCGCCGGCTCCTGTCGAGCGCGAGCCCCCGGCGGCGACACCGGCTCGTTCATCCGTGCCGCCCGCCGCGCGTCAAACCGCCCCGCCTGCCGTCACGGCGCCGCCGCCGTCTCAGACGCCGACGGCGCAGCCCGTTGCGGCACCGCCGGCCGCCACGCCGCCGGCGCAGGCGCGTCAGGTTCCTGGACTCCAGGCCCGTGCGTCTGCGGCGCCGGCCACGCAGCCGGCCGCACCTCCCGCGCCCACGCTGCAGGGCGGGACCACGACACGTCCGGGCCAGCAGCCGCGGCAGTACACGGGCGACCCCCTCAGCCTCGATCTCGACGGCGTCGATTTGCGGGCGGTGCTCCGCACGCTTGCCGACGTCAGCGGGCTGAATGTGATCATCGACCCCGATGTGCAGGGCACCGTGGATATCAAGCTGACCGACGTGCCATGGGATCAGGCGCTCGACGTGATCCTGAAGGGCAATCAGCTCGATTACTCCGTGGACGGCACCATCGTCCGCGTCTCGAAGATCAAGACGCTCGAAGACGAGAACAAGGCGCGCCAGTCCGCGGCACAGGCGGCCGCCGAACGGCAGGCGCAGAGCGGACTCTCGTTCGAGACGTTCCCACTGAGCTACGCCAAGGCGGCCGAGCTGGCGCCGCTTCTGAAAGGCTCGCTGCGGCTGTCGAGATACGGGCAGGTGCAGATCGATGCCCGCACCAACACGCTCATCATCGCGGACCTGCCGGAGCAGTTCCCGGCGATACGGCAGTTGCTCACGACGCTCGACCGCGCCGAGCCGCAGGTCGAAATCGAGGCGCGGATCATCACGACCACACGTGACTTCGCCCGTGCCATCGGCATCCAGTGGGGGCTCACCGGCCGCATGACGCCGGATATCGGCAACACGACGAACCTCGCGTTCCCCAATCAAGGCACGCTGAACGGCCGGCTCGGCAGCGACGGCACCGCCGTCAACCTGCCGGCCCAGGTACCGGGTACTGTGGCGAATTCGGCGATCGGCATCGCCCTCGGTTCGGTCAACGGCGCCTTCAATCTCGACGTCGCGCTGTCGGCGCTCGAGCGGTCAGGCAAAGGCCGGGTGCTGTCGACGCCGCGCGTCACGACGCAGAACAACGTCGAGGCCGAGATTACGCAGGGCGTGCAGCTGCCGCTCGTGACCCCGGGCACGGCGAACAATCCGCCGACCATCACTTACAAGGATGCGGCGCTGACCATGCGCGTGACGCCGCAAATCACCGCCGCGAACACCGTCATCATGCAGATTCTCGTGGACAACTCGTCGCCCGGCGCGCCCGTGGAAGGCGGCATCACGATCGACACGCAGCGCGCGTCCACCCGCGTGCAGGTCATCGATGGCGCCACGACCGTCCTCGGCGGGATCTTCATTGCACAGGAACGGTCGACTGCCGACAGGACACCAGGGCTCTATCGCCTGCCGCTGCTCGGCTGGCTGTTCAAGCGCGACACCAAGACGGACGAAAGTCGGGAACTGCTCATCTTCATCACACCACGCATTCTGAAGGGCTCTGTATGAATCGCGGATCAATTGTCAGCGAGCGTGTCAGCCGGAAAGCCGTCTGGAGTGGGGACATCGGAACCGCCGCGCGCCTGATGGCGGTGGTGGCGCTGACCCTGCTCAGCGCCTCGTGCGGCGATGTCACGCGTCAGGGCACGGGGTCGGCCTATCTGATCATCAACTCGCTCGATGCGGCGTCGGGCGCCGATCCAACCAAGTTCGGCGCCACCCTGAACTCCGACGTGCTCACCGTCGTCGACGACGTGCCGACGATCTTCAACGACCTCGGCCGGGTCCGGCTCAGGCTGGCGATGAAGGACGTCGGCACGACGACCTCGCCGACGTCGCCGACCACCAACAATTTCATCACGATCAACCGCTATCGCGTGCGCTACCTCCGCGCCGATGGGCGCAATACGCCCGGCGTGGACGTGCCGTATGGATTCGATGGCGCATTCACCGGGACCGTCAGCGCCAGCGAGCTCACCGTTGCGTTCGAACTGGTCAGGCACATCGCGAAAGAAGAGGCTCCGCTCCGGGCACTGGCGCGCAACTATGCGGTGATTATCTCGACCATCGCCGAAATCACGTTCTATGGAACGGACCAGACGGGGCACGACGCCTCGGTGACCGGGCAACTACTCGTATCGTTCGGCGATTTCGGGGATCCGAGCTAGCGAGCGGATCTTCCGCTTGAAGGCGGAAGCCACGGGAAGCACTGTGGGCAAGACGAACAATTCGGCAGCCGATCCGAGGCGCCCCATCAGGACTATATGACTCGAGTATTCATGTCACGCATGGCAACGGTGGCGGGCGTGCTGGCTCTTGCGAGCGCCTGCACCATGAAAAGTCAGGAAGCGCCGCCGCTGACGGGGCCGTCCGAGTTCGGTCAATCGATCGTCATCTCGGTGTCGCCTGACGTGCTCCCACAGGACGGTGCTTCGCAGAGTTTCATCACCGTCACCGCCCGGGGCGCCGATTCGCAGCCGATTCGCAACCTGACGCTGCGTACGGAGACGCGCGTGGATGGGACTCCGGTGGACTTCGGAAGCCTGTCGGCACGCAGTGTCGTGACCGGCACCGACGGGAAGGCGACGCTCGTCTATACCGCGCCGCCTTCGCCCGCTGTGTCCTACGACGCCTTCCTGGTGGTCGACATCGTCGTCACGCCGCTCGGAACCGACTACAACAACTCCGCGCGGCGCAGCGCGGCGATTCGGCTGGTCCCGCAGGGCCCGGTGATCCCGCCCGGCGACCTGGTACCGGCGTTTACCATGACGCCCACGGCACCGACCGATGGTCAGGCGGTGCTGTTCGACGCCTCGAGCAGCCAGGGTTCGATCGCACAGTATGAGTGGAACTTCGGGGACGGCGAACGCGCGTCCGGCCGCACGACCGATCATGACTTCGCGTTGGCAGGAACCTACATTGTCACGCTCACGGTCGTCGATCCCTACGGCCGCACCGCGTCGAAGTCACAGTCGATTACCGTGACGCCCGGTCTGCAGCCGACGGCGGCGTTCGTTTACTCGCCCACCGCTCCGAGAGTCGGGCAGAGCCTGAACTTCAACGCGTCGGCATCGCGTCCGCCGGCGGGTGGCACGATCGTCAGCTACACGTGGGACTTTGGCGACGGCACGCCGCGGGTCACGACCGGCAGTCCGGTCCAGGGCCACACGTATACGGCGGCGAATACCTACACGGTGACCATGCTCGTCACCGACAACCTGGGCCGGACGGCATCGGTCAGCCTGACCGTGCAGATCGCGCCGTAGTCAGTGCCGGTCATGACCGAAACGCCTCGACTCGAGGAACTGAAGCGCCGGGTCCAGCGGGACCCGGCGTCGATCTCCTTCGCCGCGCTCGCCGAGGAGTACCGACGCCTCGGCATGTTCACCGAGGCCATCGAGACCTGCCGGGCGGGGCTCCTGCGCCACCCCTCGTACATTTCGGCCCGCGTGACGCTCGGGCGCGCACTCGTCGAGGTCGGTGACTACGACGAGGCGTCCGCCGCGCTCGAGCAGGTGCTTCGCAGTGCCCCCGAGAACCTGGCGGCCATCCGCGCTCTCGCGGACATTCATCGCCGTCGCGGCGAGGTGTCCGATGCCGACCACTACAACGCGGCGCTCAGCCAGGACGCTGCCACCGAGGCGCCTTCCGTACCGGTCCCCCTTGCGGTACAGTGTGCTCACGTGGTCAACCACCCCGAACCGCCCGCGCTCATCGAGCTCGAGTCGTTTCTGGCCGCCATCGAGCGGGCCAGGCGCGACGTGACCGTCCACGCCGTCCGCTGACGCGGCGCCCGGCTCTGGTTCGAAGCTGATGATGAACGGTCGCGTTTTCCCGGTCGTCCCTCGTCTCGATCGTGCCCGGCAGCGAATGCGCTCCGCCGCCGTCGACGCGCTCGTCGTGTCGCACCTTCCCAACATCCGCTATCTCACCGGATTTGTCGGCACCGCCGGCCTCGTCGTGCTCACGCCTGCGACGTGCGTGCTCATCGTCGACTTCCGGTATCAAACCGTGGCGCGGAGCCTCATCGGGTCGAGCCCCGATCTCAGCGATCACTTGACCGTCGTCGTGCCGCCCCGGAGTTACGATGAGACCCTCGCCGAGGTCCTGCGCGAGAGCGGCGCACGGCGTATCGGCATCGAGGCCTCGTCGATGGCGGTCAGCCGGTTCAACCGGCTGTCGGCGGCGCTGGCCGGGTTGGCGCCGACACCCCTTCGCAGCCCTGACGCGTGTCCTGCGCTCGTTCCGACGGAGCGAATCGTCGAGAGCGAGCGGGTGGTGAAAGACGACGTCGAGATTGCCACGCTGAAGGAGGCCGGACGGAGGCTCGGTCGCGCCACCGTCGAGGCCATGTCGCTCGCCAGGGTCGGGCGCTCTGAGATTGACGTGGCGGGAGACCTCGACGTGTTACTGCGACGGCTCGGTTTCGAACGCCCGGCGTTCGAGACGATTGTGGCCTCTGGACCGAACAGTGCCCTGCCGCATGCCCGTCCCGGCCCGCGCGTACTCGCCGAGGGGGACGGGGTGGTGCTGGACTTTGGCGGCGTCTACGACGGATACTGCGTGGATTCTACCCGGACGGTTGAGCTTGGAGACGCCGGCACAGATTTTCGCCGTTTGTTCGCAGCCGTCGCCGAGGCTCAGCAGGCCGCCATTGAGGCCGTTCGGCCTGGGACCAGAGCAAGCTCGGTCGATGACGCGGCCCGCGCCGCGCTCGGCCGATATGGATTGCAGGACGCGTTCGGGCACGGCACCGGGCATGGACTCGGACTCGAAGTCCACGAGGAGCCGAGGATTGGGCGACCCCTGGCGGGGCAGCCGGACCTTGTGCTTCAGCCGGGGATGGTGTTCACGATCGAGCCCGGCGTGTACGTCGAGGGCGTCGGCGGCGTGCGGATCGAAGACGATGTGCTCGTGACCGACTCGGGTTGCGTGGTTTTGACGGCCAACGGAGGGTGATTGGAGTTCGATGACATCGAGCGGATCCTTGCGCTGATGCGACAGCACGACCTGTCCGAGTTCGAGCTGGAGCGGGAAGGGTTGAAGCTCAGGGTGCGCAAGACGAGTACGGGGTATGTGCCGCTGGCACCGCCGGTCGCGATGGCCCTGCCGCCGGCTGGCCCCTCAGGCCCGCCGACGAGTGCGTCGGCGCCGCAGGTGCCGTCGACCCCTGCGCCGATCGATGAACCGGCGCTCGATCTCGCGGTCGTGAAGTCGCCGATCGTCGGGACGTTCTATCGGTCGCCGGAGCCCGGCGCGCCGTCGTTTGTCGAAGTGGGAGACCGGGTCAAGAAAGACCAGGTCCTGTGCATCATCGAGGCGATGAAGCTCATGAACGAGATCACGTCCGAGTACGACGGTGAGCTCACGAGCGCCTACGTCGAGAACGGCCAGCCGGTCCAGTACGGGGAACGGCTGTTTGCCATCAAGACCAGCTGAACCTCACTCATGTTCAAGAAAATTCTCATTGCCAATCGCGGGGAGATCGCGCTGCGGGTCATTTGCGCCTGCCGCGAGCTGGGCATCAAGACGGTGGCCGTGTATTCGGAAGCCGACGAGAATTCGCTCCACGTCCGCTTCGCAGACGAAGACGTGTGCATCGGCCCCGCTCGCAGCGCCGACAGCTATCTCAACGTCCCGGCCGTGCTCAGCGCGGCCGAGATCACCGGCGCCGACGCGATTCATCCCGGGTACGGGTTCCTGTCAGAGAGCGCCTACCTCGCCGAGGTCTGCGAGGCGTGTCACATCAAGTTCATCGGGCCGGCGCCGAGCGTCATCCGGCTGCTCGGGGACAAGGCCCGGGCGCGTCGCGCGATGAAAAAGGCGGGCGTTCCGATCCTGCCAGGCAGCGACGGCCCCGTCGACGGAGAGGAGAAGGCCCTCAAGATTGCCAGGGACCTGGGCTTCCCGGTGATCATCAAGGCGGTCGCGGGCGGTGGCGGCCGCGGTATGCGCGTCATCCGCGCCGCGCCTGAGCTCAGCAAGGCCCTCAAGACCGCCCAACGCGAAGCCGAGGCGGCGTTCGGCGTCGGTGACGTCTACATCGAGAAGTATGTCGAGCGCCCTCGCCACATCGAGTTCCAGGTCCTCGGCGATCACCATGGCGCCGTCGTCCATCTCGGCGAGCGCGAGTGCTCGATCCAGCGACGTCATCAGAAACTGCTCGAAGAAGGGCCCTCGGTCGCGGTTACCGAGAAGATGCGGCGGAAGCTGGGCGGCGCCGTCGTCGATGCTGCACGCGCGGTGCAGTACACCAACGCCGGTACGTTCGAGTTCCTGCTCGACGACAAGGGCAACTTCTTTTTCCTCGAGGTGAACACCCGGATCCAGGTGGAGCATCCGGTCACCGAGTCCATCACCGGCGTCGACATCGTCAAGGAGCAGATTCGGATCGCGGCGGGCGAGCGGCTCTCGTTCAAGCAGGGAGACGTCACGTTCACCGGGCATGCGATCGAGTGCCGCATCAACGCCGAGGACCCGGACACGTTCGCGCCGTCGCCCGGCACGATTCAGGCGTTCAGCGTCCCCGGCGGACCGGGGGTGCGCATCGATACGTTCGTCCACTCGGATTGCACGATTCCGCCGTACTACGACTCGATGATTGCCAAGATCATCGCGCACGGCCGCGATCGCCAGGAAGCCATCGCGCGCATGCGCCGCACGCTCGAGATGACCGTCATCGACGGGATCAAGACGTCAATTCCGCTCCACCTGCGAATTCTGAGCGAGCCGGACTTCATCGCCGGCCGGCTCAACACCGCGTTCATGGAACGGTACATCGTCGAAAAGAAACCTGAGGGCGGGCGGTTGGCGGAAGCGGTCTAGATCGGCTCTAGGCTGTCGGCTTTGGGCTTTAGGAAAGACCTTCGACCTCCTACTCGAAGATCTTGCAAGAGCCTAAAGCCTAAAGCCTAGAGCCAAGGACTTTCCCCATCATCTACCCCATCATCGATACCGCTCTCTGTCGCGATCGCGGAATTGATCCCGTGTCCCTCGCCGAGGCATGCGTGCGGGGCGGCGCACGCCTGCTGCAACTGCGTGGCCGGAAAGACGAGTCGAGCGCGGACCTGACGACGCTGGCGGAGCGGATTGTCGGGGTGGCGCACGCCGCCGGCGCACAGGTCATCGTCAACGACCGGGCGGACATCGCGCGCCTGGCCAATGCCGACGGCGTGCACGTCGGCCAGACGGATCTGCCTGTCGCGGCCGCGCGCGCGATCGTCGGGGACGACGCGATAGTCGGCATCTCGACTCACGATCGCGATCAGATCGACGCGGCTCTTTCAGGCGCGGCCAGCTACGTCGCCGTGGGGCCCGTGTTTCTCACCGCCACGAAAGACACCGGGTACTCTCCCCGTGGCCTGGACCTTGTGAGGTATGCGGCCGGCCGTGGCAAGCCGATCGTGGCGATTGGGGGCATCACGCTGGAGCGAGTCGCCGAGGTCGCTGCGGCAGGTGCCTCGGCGGTCGCCGTGATCTCGGACATTCTTGTCCACGACGATCCAGAGACCCGGGTGCGGGCCTTCCTCGCGCGCCTGCCGGCGCAGCCGTTCAAGGTATACTGACGCCGTTTTCACGCGGATGCCGGGCGCTGACCGAAGGTTTGCCAAAGCCTTTCTGGAGGGTGAATGGATTCGAATCTCCTGAAGACCAAGTCGATCGAGCAACTGGTCGGAGACGCCGAACACGGCGCGAAAGCGCTCAAACGAACGCTGACGGCGATGGACCTGACGCTGCTCGGGATCGGCGCGATCATCGGGACCGGCATCTTCGTCCTGACGGGCACCGCCGCCGCAAACAAAGCGGGCCCCGCCATCGTGCTGTCCTACGTGCTCGCCGGCATGGCCTGCGCGTTTGCCGCACTCTGCTACGCCGAGTTCGCGGCGATGATCCCAATTTCCGGCAGCGCCTATACCTACGCGTACGCCACGCTCGGCGAGATCTTCGCCTGGATGATCGGCTGGGACCTCATCCTCGAATACGCTGTGGGCTCGATGACGGTCGCGGTCGGCTGGAGCGGCTACTTCCAGCGAATTCTCGCCGGATTCGGGGAGAGTGGCATGCACTTGCCGGTCTGGATGTCGGCGGCACCAGCCGCCGGCGTGGAAGGCGCCATCGTCAACCTCCCGGCCATCCTGATAGTGCTCGCGATTTCCGCCCTCCTGGTCATCGGGGTGCGCGAGAGCGCGCGCTTCAATGCGGTGATCGTGGCCGTCAAGCTCGTGGCGATCCTCTTCTTCATCGTCATTGGCGCGGGCTACGTGAAGCCCGAGAACTGGTCGCCGTTCATGCCGTACGGGTGGGCTGGCATATCAGCCGCGGCCGCAGTCGTCTTTTTCGCCTACATCGGTTTCGACGCCGTGTCGACGACCGCCGAAGAGGCGAAGAATCCGAGCCGGGACCTGCCGATCGGCATCATCGCGTCGCTCGTCATCTGCACGGTGTTGTACTTATCGGTGGCGGCGGTCCTCAGCGGGATCATCCCGGTTGTGGCTTTCAAGGACGATCCGCAGTTCGTCAATGCGCCGGTCGGCTACGCCCTGTCGGTCATCAATCAGAACTGGGCGGCCGGCCTCGTGTCTGCGGGCGCGGTCGCAGGGATTACCAGCGTGCTGCTGGTCATGCTGCTCAGCCAGCCGCGCATCTTCTTCGCGATGAGCCGCGACCAGCTGCTGCCGCCGGGCGTCAGCAAGGTGCACCCGAAATTCCGCACGCCCTACATCACGACGATGATCACGGGCGTCGTCGTGGCCATCGTCGCCGGGTTCACGCCGATTGACATCCTCAGCGAGATGACCAGCATCGGCACGCTCTTCGCCTTCGTCGTTGTCTCGATGGCGGTGATCATCTTGCGCGTGAAACGGCCCGATGCGCGTCGGCCTTTCCGGGTTCCTGGCGGACACGTCATTCCGGTCCTCGGGGTTGTGTCGTGCGCCTACTTGATGATCGCGCTCACGGTCATGACGTGGGTGCGCTTCCTCGTCTGGCTGGACATCGGCATGGTCATCTACTGGTTCTACGGCCGCACCCACAGCCAGCTCGCGAACAAGGCGGAAGCAGCCGCGAGGTCGGGCGTCGAGAACCTGTCGAACTTCCTGAAGATGGCCGGTTACATGCTGGTGTTCAACGGATTCTGCATCACGCTCCTGGGGCTGATGACGGAGTGGGGCGTGACGACCGAGGAGCTCGCCAAATGGCACGAGCTCGACGTGGTCCTCGGCCGGTGGTTTGGACTCCACATCAACCCCGAGATTGCCGACACGTTCGGCCTGACGATCCTGGCGGTCGGTCTCGTCGCCGTCGTCCTCGGCTTCGTGCTCGGGCGGTCGTCGAAGAAGGCGTAACGCGAGCGGCTGATCCGGCGGTGTGACACGTCCATGAGTGCTCGTCTGCTCGATGGCCACTCCGTGGCCTCTGCGATTCGTGAGGCCGTTGCTCCCGACGTCAGGTCGTTCACGGCGTCGGCCGGCCGGCCTCCCGGCCTCGGCATCGTTCTCGTCGGGGACGACCCTTCGTCTGAAATCTACGTCCGGAACAAGGTCAAGGCGGGCGCCGAAACCGGTTTGTGGGTCGACCTCCAGCGCCTGCCGGCAACCGCGAGCCTCGATGAGCTGCTGGCCCTGGTCGTACGGCTGAACGCCAGCGACGTCCACGACGGCATCCTGGTGCAGGCACCGCTGCCGGCGGCGATGGGAAAACACGCCGCGCAGCGCGTGTTCGACGCCGTCGATCCGGCGAAGGACGTGGACGGCTTCCATCCGACCAACGTCGGCCGGCTCGTGCAGGGGCGGCCGCACCTCGTACCCTGCACGCCGTCTGGGGTGATGGCGATGCTCGACCACTACGGCATCCCGATAGCTCGGTCGCGCGCGGTCGTCATCGGCCGCAGCGAGATCGTCGGCAAACCGATGGCCCTGTTGCTGCTCCAGCGCGACGCGACCGTCACGATCTGCCACTCGAAGACGCCGGATCTGCCGTCGGTCGCACGCGAGGCCGACATCCTCGTGGCGGCCATCGGCCGCGCCGGCTTCGTGACGCCTTCGTTTGTCAAGCCTGGCGCGACGGTCATCGACGTGGGGATCAATCGCGTCACCGACGCCTCGATGGTCCGCGAGCTCTTCGCGCCGGGGTCGACCCGCCTCGCCGACTTCGAGCGACGGGGGGCGGTGGTCGTCGGCGATGTGCACCCGAAGGTCGCCGAGGTTGCCGGGTCGCTCACGCCCGTGCCAGGCGGCGTTGGTCCGCTCACGATCGCCGTCCTCTTGAGGAACACCGTGAAGGCGGCAGTCACGAGGACCGGCGCCGTGTGACCATGCGGCGCGCGGCTCTGACCGGCGGCATCGCGACGGGAAAGTCGTATTGCCTTGCCCGGTTTGCCGCGCTGGGCGCCGCCGTTATCGACGCCGACCTCCTGGCGCGCGACGCGGTTGCACCCGGCAGCGACGGCCTGACGCACGTCGTCGAACGTTTCGGCCCGGGGTTTCTTCGTCCCGACGGCAGCCTCGACCGGCCTGCGCTCGGCCGTCTCGTCTTCGCCGACCGTACCGCCCGCGCCGACCTCGAAGCGATTATCCATCCTGAGGTGTATCGCCGAGTCGGCGAGTGGTTCGCGAATCTCCCGCTCGGAACGCGCGTCGCCATCGCCGACATCCCCCTTCTCTTCGAGACCGGCCACCAGCATGATTTCGACGTGGTCATCGTGTGCGCGTGCGCGCCGGCGGAACAGCTGCGCCGCCTCATCGCGCGCGATGGGCTCAGCGAAGAGGCCGCCCACGCCCGCCTCGACGCGCAATGGCCGATCGAGGAGAAGATCGCTCGCGCCCACATCGTCATCCGCACGGACGGGGGATTTGCGGAAACGGATCGAGCGGTCGCGACGGCGTACCAAGGTCTCAAGGCCGAGGGGTGAGAGTTCGGCGCAAGGAGGCGGGCTCCAGGCTCTAGGCTTCAGGCTCTGGCAAACCTTCGACCGCTTATTCGAAGATCTTGCTAGAGCCCAGAGCCCAGAGCCAAAACGAGCGAAAGGCTCCTGGCGGCAACGTTCGCCGCGCGTTAGTCGAAGATCCGCCGGACGGGGCAAGTGAAGCCGGAAACGATGTCGCCGGCGTCGAGGACCGCGTCTACACCGAGCGCGATAGGCGTCGACTGAGGAGCGTGCGTCGTTACTGTCTTTTTCTTCGGATCCACGACCCAGACAAGACGCACGCCGCGGGCGAGGTAGTCGTCGACCTTCGCGCGGATTTCCGATGGCCGGTCGCCTGGTGACCTGATCTCGATGGCGAGGTCAGGGGGACCAGGCCAGTAGCCGTCGGGTACGCCAGTCTCGGGGATGCGACGGTGGTGAACGAAAGCGATGTCCGGCTCCCGTACCGTATCGGGATCCGTCGCGATCTTGAATCCACCGACAGCCATCACGGCGCCAAGATGGTTGGCTTCGGCGTGTTGCTCGAGCAGCCTGGCTATGCGGGTGATCAGCACCGCATGACGGCTCCCCGGCGGGCTCACGCGAACGACCCGCCCTTCGACGAGCTCGTAGTGGTAGTCGTCGTTGGGAATCCGCGCGAACTCTTCGGCGGTAACCAAACGCTCGTGAGCAGGCATGATATGCGGCTGCATGGCATTTTAGCATCGTCGAGAATGCCAGAGCCGTGCCGCGCGAGTTTGCTGGAGATCCGGTTCGGCGCCGGTCAAAGCGCGCAGAATCTGCGACGGGTTCAGGTTGAGGCGTACGCAGTTCTCGCTGCGGCGTGGAACACTGCGGCCGCGATCGAGTCAACTCACCCCGATATGCCTGGAAGGAGCGAGACCGGGGTCTGACCCCGGTCTGACCCCGGCCGGTCTACCGCGAGTTGTTGACCGACGGCAGATTGTCGAGCGCCCAATATTCGTTGGTGCTCGGGGTGTGTGTGCCGACGAGCGCGCGCGAGCCGTCGGGACTCAAGTCGAAGTTGGACAAGCTGCCAGGCACCATGCGGAGACCTGACAGCCGCGAGGCGAGCGTATCGAAGTCGAGTCCGTCGAACTCGGCCTTGCCGCCCTCGGCCGGGACTCTCATGAGCCGCCAATTGACGTTCGCGTCAAAGGCCACGAACACGATGGTCCGTCCGTCCGGCGTCCACCGCATCTTGTCCGCAATCAAGCTTCCCGCCCCGTTGGCGAATGGCCCGAACACCTCTCGATAGCCCGATCCGTCGACGCCGACGGTGAAGATTCTTGCCTCTCCGCTGGGGCCGAAGAACGCGCCTTGAGTTCCCTTTACCGGCGAGGGCGCCACCAGGGCCATCACCGCCAGCGTCGCGCCATCCGGACTCACGGCAAGGCCTATCCCGCCGGGTATGCCGGTTCCTGGCAAGGTCAGGACCGGGTCTCTCGACGCCAGTCGCCAGATCGACGCCGACGATGCCGGTGATGGGCCCGCCAGGGTTGTTCCGAACACCCAGATAGAGCGTCTTGTCATCGGGCGACACCGTGCCGACGGTAGTTCTCCCGCGGCCATTCGCGTCCCTGTCGAACAGCCGCCGAAAGGTCCCCGTCCGGACGTCCACGAGATGGAAAGCACTCGTCTGTCGACCGTCCGCCTGCGTGTTGATTTGGCACGATCACGCCTGACCCGTCGTGCAGCCAGCGCGGCGAGACAAAGGGCATGCCAGCGTGCCGGTGCGAACGCTCTTCGCCGGTGTCCGACGGAGCGGACGATCAGTTCCGGAGCCCCTGTCGCGCTCGGCTTGATGAACGCCAGCGATCGGCCATCCGGAGACCACGAGGCAGCTCTGGCCGATGAAGGCCAGGGGCGATTCGCCCTGCGCAGGGTTGCGGTGGATCAGATACTGGTGAGGCATGCCGCCGGCATACCGCGCGTAGAAGAGGCTGCCCGACGAGGTCATGCCGATCGGCGTATCAGTAAACCCGTCCTTCACGATCCGCGGTTCTTCGACGGCTTCACCGTCGCGGATGCCGATCGACCACAAGGCAGATCCCCCAGGTGTGTCGCGATCGCCGCGGAAGAACAACTGAGTTCCGTCCGGCCTCCAGAAGGGCCAAGCGCGGGAGCCTGCGGACTTGACGACCGCCCGTTCGCGCTGGCCGTTCGCGTCCATGATGTAGATGTACTTGTCATTGGAGCCGGAAACCGGCTTCGCCGAAAACGCGATGAACCGGCCATCGGGCGAGACCGTGGCGTCATACACCTCCCGCCAGGTCTCAAATGTCTTGACGGTTTGGACGGATTTGCTCTCCAGAGACACCCACGCCAGCTCCTGCGGCGTGATCGACACGAGTATCGATTTGCCATCTTGAGACCAACCCATTGGGTTCGTCGTCTGAGTAACCTTCGGCAGGATGACCTCTGGTGTTACGTCAGCCTCAGTGCGGACGATTCGCAGCGACATTTGCGGCTCGCGGCCACTTGCGATGTCCAGCCAACGGTAAGCGACGACGACGGCCGTCCTTCGAGAGGAGCGGGCGGAACCAGGACGCCGAGGGAGTGCCCTTCAGGACCGTCGCCGTTCGCCCCGACTGGAGATCGCGCGCGACGAGGTTGATGTAGTTGAGTCCGGCGATTTCCTTTCCCAGAGCCAGGCGTCCGTCGTCGCCGACCGCCCAACATTTCCACCGTGCTGCCGTCGATCACCCGACGCGGCGAGACGTCCACCTGGCTCCGCGCGCCGCGCACCGCCCCCAGCCGCGTCCGCGCCTCGGCCGCCTCCGGCTGGTCGGCGAAATCGCGCAGCAGCTCGGCGTACACGACTCGCGCCTCGGAGCTGGCGATCTTCTCGTAGCTCCGCGCCGCGTGCAGCAGCGCCTGTGCAGCCACCCGGCGATTCGTCGCCTTGAAGCGCGTCGCAATCTCACGATAGCGTTGGACAGCAGCGTTCGGCTGGCCATCAACCAGCTCGAGATTGACTGCGGTCTTGAGAACGACTTCGGGTGTGTCCGTGCGGCTGACATCGACGCGCTGCGCGAGCACGAAGCTCGTGCCGGCCAGGACCAGCGCCGCCGAGACGAGTGCGGTCTTGCTCATGTCTACCTCCTGCACCGCACTGTAGCGACCGGTCGATCCTGGTCTTGCCATGGGCTGGTCACGGTTGTGTCACCATCAATCAGTCACCCGTCGAAGCGATATCCGAAGCCGCGCACGCTCAGCACGAAGACGGGCGCGGCGGGATTGCGCTCGATCTTCTTGCGCAGGTTCGTCACCTGGTTGTCCACGACGCGATCGGTGACGAACGTGTCGTACCCCCACGCGGCGTCGATGAGGCGCTGACGCGCGAGCGCGCGTCCGCGATGGCGAATGAAGACCTCGAGGAGCCGGAACTCGAGCGGGGTCAGCGGAACGACGGCGCCGCTGCGCGTCAGCTCGTGCCGCGAGAAGTTGACTTCGAGCTCGCCGAACCGGTAGACGTCGCCGATCGTCTCGGATCCACGTCTGAGCAGCGCGTGAATCCGGGCACGCAGCTCCGGCGGACTGTATGGCTTCGTCACGTAGTCGTCCGCCCCGATCTCCAGCCCCAGAATCTTGTCGGCCTCCTGCGTCTTCGCCGTCAGCACCAGGATTGGCGTCCGCACGCCCAGCGCGCGCAGCTCGCGACACACGGCGAAGCCGTCCTTCTTTGGCAGCATGACGTCGAGGACGATGCCATCGAAACGAGCCTCGCGCCCGGCCAGCACCGCCGCGTCGCCGTCGCGCGCCAGTTCGACCTCGTAGCCCTGGTTGGTGAGCTCGTCCTCGAGCGCCATCGCGATGCCAGGTTCGTCCTCCACGACGAGAATGCGCTTGGTCATGACGCTCGCCTCGATGCATCGTCCAGACCGCGATTGGCGATGGGGAGCACGATGCTGAACGTGCTGCCCGCCCCTGGGCGGCTCTCCAGCCTGGGGCTCAGGTCGAGGTTGTGCAAGCTTCCAGGCACCAGGCGGACCTAGACGTCAGACTTCAGAGTCTCTTTGGCCGGCGCAATGCGTTCCTCGATGAACGTGTTCCACTCGTGGCATTGCGGGCATTGCCAGAGCAGTTCCGTGCTGCGGTAGCGGCAGCGGATGCAGATATGCGGATCGAGGTAGAACACGGCGTCTCGCGTGAGGTCGACGTATCGCGTGACGAGCGCCGGCGGCAGGTGGAGCGTCGAGAGCGTGTGCCAGATGGCCTGATGGATCGCCAGCGCGTGCGGATTGTGGACGAGCGCTTCGAAGAGGATCTCGAGGGCTTCGGGCGTGGCGTCGTGCGATGACAGGTGGCGGGCGAGCGCGAGCCTGGCTCGCCAGTCCTGGGGGTTGGCCTCGATCAAGCGGCGGCAGAGCGCGGGGAAGCGGCCGGAGTCGTTCGCCTTCGGGTACGCGCCTTCGAGGCGCGCGAATGCCAGGTAGGCGCGCTCGGGCGACTTCTCGATCACGCGCTCCCAGGCCGCGATGGCGGCGGTGGCCTCACCTTGAGAGATCCGGACGTCGCCAAGGTTCAGGTACGCGGGGACGGTGTGGTCATCGAGCTCGATCGCGGCCTCGAACCGTCGCGCGGCTTCCGGGGAGTCCAGTCGCTTCAGCGCGTCGAGGCCGAGCTCGTTCTCGAGGAAGGCCAGGATCTCCTGGTGCCGAGCTTGTGACGTGCCGGCATCGCGGCGCGCGAGCTTGTGGCGCGTCGCGTACGCTTCGGCCCACTGGTGCTGTTCCTCGTACAGCTTTTCGAGGTTCGACAAGGCGTACTGATTGTCGGGGTCGAGGCGGAGCACTTCGGTGAACGCTTCGAGCGCCCGGTCGACGAAACCGCCGCGCTTGTAGTCGAGGCCCAGGCAGAGCAGGACGTTGGCGTGTTCGAGCTTGCGCAAGTCGGGCCGCTGGAGCAGTTTCTGGTGCTCCTGGATGGCTCGTCCGACCTGGCCCTTTTCCCGGTACAGGTTGCCGAGGATCAGGTGGATCTCCAAGGGATCGCCGGCGGCGGCCGCCGCCCGCGTCAGCTCGTCGATGGCCGGATCGGTCTGGTTCGTGACCAGGAAGTTGAGGCCGAGCATGTAGTGCGGAGACTCGCGCGCGCGGCGCCGATCGATCCACTGGCCGTCCCGCAGCTTGTAGCGCTCCCAGGCTTTCCCAATCGCGATGCCCGCGAGCAACGCGACCAGCGCACCGAGGAGTACGACGTAGCCGTCCATTACGCCTGAGGGAGGTGCTGGCGCAGCACGTCGTCCCATCGCTGCTGCGCCCGGAGTACCAGTTCGACGAGCTCGCGCACCGCACCGCGCCCTCCGCCGGCCGTGCTGACCCAATCGACGCGCTCGCGCACCTCGGGTGCGGCGTCGGCGGGAGCCGCGGACAATCCGACGCGAGCGAGGACCTGCAGATCGAGCAGGTCGTCACCCATGTAGGCGACATCTGCATCCTCGACGCGCGCGTCGCGGACGATCTGCTCGTAGGCGGTGATCTTGCTCTTCACGCCCTGCGCCACGATGCGCACGGCGAGCTGGGCGGCGCGATGCGCGGTCGCCCCCGACGAGCGTGCCGAGAGCAACCCGACGGTGAGTCCCGCCCGCTGGGCCCAGACGATTGCGGCGCCGTCGCGGATGTGGAACCCCTTCGATTCGGATCCGTCGGCGTGCATGATGACCTCGCCGGTCGTGAGGACACCGTCGACGTCGAAGAGCAGGAGCCGGATGCGGGACGCCTTGGCCTGAACGGACATATCAGAACATCTGCAGCCGCCAGAGGTCGTGGAGGTGTACCACGCCCTCCACGGCGCCGCGGGGGTCGATGACAATCACCGACGTGATCTTGTGCGTCTCCATCACCCTCAGCGCTTCGACAGCCAGCAGCCCGCGGCCGATCGTGATGGGATTGGGGGTCATCGCTTCGCCGGCGGTGAGCGCCAGGACGTTGGCCGACCGGCTCATGAGCCGTCGCAGGTCGCCGTCGGTGAAGACGCCGACGAGCCGGCCCTCCGCGTCGGTGACGGCGGTCATGCCGAGCCGCTTGCTCGACATCTCGTGGAAGACATCCGGCATCGGCGTTGTCGTCTGCACGATCGGAGCCGCGGCGCCGCTGACCATGACGTTCTCGACCTGCATCAGCCGGCGGCCGAGCTTGCCGGCGGGATGCAGCGATGCGAACTGATCTTCACGGAAGCCCTTGCGGACGAGGAGCGTCATCGCGAGCGCATCGCCCATCGCGAGGGCGGCGGTCGTGCTGGCCGTCGGCACCAGATTCATCGGACAGGCTTCGGCGGCGATGGAGCAGTCGAGCGTGACGTCGGCGGCCCGGGCCAGCGTGGACGCGGGGTCGCCGGTAATCGCAATCAACCGCGCGCCCAGCCGGCGGATCGATTCGAGCAGCCGCACCAGCTCCTCGGTCTCGCCGCTGTGGGAGAGCGCGATGACCACATCGTCATCGCGAATCGCGCCGAGATCGCCGTGCGTGGCCTCGGCCGGGTGCAGGAACCAGGCCGCCGTGCCCGTGCTCGACAGGGTCGCCGCGATCTTCCGGCAGATGATGCCCGACTTGCCCATGCCGGTGACGATCACCCGGCCCCGACAGTCGTAGAGCAGCTGGACAGCGCGTTCGAACGTGCCGTCGACGCGGTCGACGAGCCCGAGGATCGCGGCGGCTTCGATCCGGAGCACCTTCCTGGCGAGATCCAGCGCGGAAGCCGTGTCGGTGCTCATGTCCGCTGCACCCGGATGACGTCCGTCATTCCCGCGACAGCCGGACCGGATCGCCCGTAGTGTCCGCTTCACCCGGACCGGGCCGCTCGATGTCCGACTTCGCCGGACCGCCCGGTCGATTGCATGAATGCGAACAAGACGCTCGAGCAGTGGCTCGAGCAAGTCGAGCCGGAGCGCGTTCTGCGCATCGCTCTTGGCCTTCGAGGGCTGTTCGTGCACTTCGAGAAAAACGCCGTCGACACCGGCGGCGACGCCCGCCGATGCCATCGGCTCGATGAACTCCGCCTGACCGGCCGTCACGCCGTCGCCCGCGCCCGGAAGCTGCAGGCTGTGTGTGACGTCATACACGACCGGATAGCCGAACGCGCGCATGATCGGGAAGGCCCGCATGTCGACCACCAGGTTGTGATACCCGAACGTGAAGCCGCGCTCGGTCACGATGACCTGTTCGTTGCCTGCCGCGGTGATCTTCTCGATCGCGTGCCGGATGTCGGTCGGCGCGAGAAACTGTCCCTTCTTCAGGTTGACGACGCGATTGGTCCGTGCCGCGGCTTCGAGCAGGTCGGTCTGGCGCGACAGGAATGCGGGAATCTGCAGCACGTCGGCGACTTCGGCGACCGGCGCCGCATGCGCCGCTTCGTGGATGTCGGTCAGGATGGGGACGTCGGCCCGCTCGCGGACGCGCGAGAGGATCCGCAGCCCCGCTTCGAGGCCGGGGCCGCGGAAGGATCGTCCAGACGTGCGGTTGGCCTTGTCGTACGAGGCCTTGAAGACGTAGGGCACGCCGACGCGCCGCGCAATGTCTCTGATCGCGATCGCGAGGTCGATCGCGTGGGACTCGCTTTCGATGACGCAGGGACCTGCGATGAGCAGCAGCGGACCGCCGCCCACCGTGAGCCCGGCAAACTGAACAGGCTGCACGCGCCCTAACCTACCACGGACGCTGCCGGCTGTGTCCGTGCCGCGCGCGCGTGGGCCTGGCTGGCTTCGACGAATCCGGCGAACAGGGGATGCGGCTTGAGCGGCTTCGATTTGAACTCGGGGTGGAACTGCACCGCGACGTACCAGGGGTGGCTCGGTAGCTCGACGATCTCGACGAACTTGCCGTCGAGCGAGCGGCCGACGATGTCGAGCCCGCTCTCGGTCAGCGCCTTCTCGTAGAGGCAGTTGAACTCGTAGCGATGGCGGTGCCGCTCCTGAATCACGTCCTCGCCGTAGAGCTCTCGTGATTTCGAGCCGGCCCTGAGCGCGCAGGGATACGTCCCGAGCCGCATCGTGCCGCCGAGGTCGTCGACGCCGAGCAGATCGCGCAGCTTGTAGATCAGCTTGATCGGCGTGTCCGGGCTGCACTCGGTCGAGTCGGCTTCCGCCAGTCCGGCCACGTGCCGCGCGTACTCGACCGCGGCCCACTGGAATCCGTAGCAGATGCCGAAGTACGGGATGTTGCGCTCTCTGGCAATCTCGGCCGCCCGCATCATCCCGCGCGTGCCTCGGTCGCCGAAACCGCCGGGCACGAGGATGCCGTGGGCGCCGTCGAGCAGTTGCTCGCCGCCGGCCTGTTCGAGCGCCTCGGCCTCGACCCAGCGGATGTTGACGCGCAACCGGTGCTTGAAGCCGCCGTGATAGAGCGCCTCGTTGAGGCTCTTGTAGGAGTCCTCGTACCCGACGTACTTGCCGACGACGTGAATCGTCACTTCATCGGTGGGATGCCGGATGCGATCGACGAGATCGACCCACGCGTCCATGCGCGCTTCGGTCTGTGGAAGGTGCAGCCGGTTGAGCACGATGCGGTCGAGCCCTTCGGCGGCGAGGACCAGCGGCACCTCGTAGATGCTCGCGACGTCCTTGGCCGTGATCACGGCTTCCTCGTCGACGTCGCAGAAGAGCGCGATCTTCCGCTTGATGTCCTGATCGAGGAAGCGATCGGTCCGGCAGAGGAGGATGTCGGGCTGGATGCCGATCGAACGCAGGTCGCGGACGCTGTGCTGTGTCGGCTTCGTCTTGAGCTCGCCGGCGGCGCCGATGAACGGGACCAGCGTCAAGTGGACGTAGAGCGTGTTCTCGCGCCCTACGTCCTGGCGCAGCTGGCGGATCGCCTCGAGGAACGGCTGGCTCTCGATGTCGCCGACCGTGCCGCCGATTTCGACGAGCACGATGTCGACGTTCTTGGCGACGGCCCTGATGCTGTCCTTGATCTCGTTGGTGATGTGGGGAATGACCTGAACCGTGCGCCCCAGATAGTCGCCGCGGCGCTCCTTCTGGATGACCGAGAGGTAGATCTTTCCGGTGGTCCAGTTGTTGTTCCGGGTCGTGACCTGATTGGTGAACCGCTCGTAGTGTCCCAGGTCGAGGTCCGTTTCGGCGCCGTCGTCGGTGACGTAGACCTCGCCATGCTGATAGGGGCTCATCGTCCCGGGGTCGACGTTGATGTAGGGGTCGAATTTCTGCAGGGCCACCTTGTAGCCGTGTCCCTCGAGCAGCGCGCCGATCGAGGCGGCGGCGAGCCCCTTGCCGAGCGACGACACGACGCCGCCGGTCACGAGGATGTACTTCACGGGCCTGGCGGGCCGGGATTCCGGGTTCACGATGACGTCGCCCATGTGAGTCTGCGTGCTCCTTAAATAATGTTCGCGGGGCCCCACCCCCGCTCACTCTCGCTCGGCGACTTCCGCCTTCGCGGAAGCTTCGGCGGACCGCCGTAGCCTTGGCGGAGGCTGGTCGCGCCTCGCTCGGGCCGCAGGCGCTGATCCAGATGTCAGCCCAGCACGGTCAACTGTGCTGGGCCGTTGCTTCGCGTTGTCTCCGACGATCTTCCTCGCGCGTTCGAGGTCGTCGGGGGTGTCGACGCCGATCGAGTCGTAATGAGTTTCGATGGCTTTGATTCTGATCCCGTGCTCGAGCGCCCGCAGTTGTTCCAGGGCTTCGGACTGTTCGAGTGCGGTCGGCGCGAGCCGTGCCAGCATCAGCAGGCACTCTCGTCGATAGACATACAACCCGACGTGACGCCACGCCGGAGCGGCGGGGCTGTCTTCGCGGACGTACGGAATCGGCGCGCGTGAAAAATACAGAGCGTAGCCGTGGCGATCGACGACCACCTTGGTGACGTTCGGGTTCCGGTAGTCGGCGGAGTCTTCGATGAGTCGCCGCAGCGTGCTCATCCGCAAGTCGGGCTCCGTGTCGAACGGGGCCACGGCCTCGTCGATCATCGCCGGCTCGATGAGAGGCTCGTCGCCCTGGACGTTCACGACCAGATCGCACTCCATCGTGGCAGCGACCTCGGCGAGCCGATCCGTTCCGCTCCGGTGGCTGGCCGAAGTCATGCGAACGTCGCCGCCGAACGCGCGAACGGCGTCCGCGATGCGCGTGTCATCGGTCGCCACGATGACGGCCGCGACCGAACGCGCGTCGCTCGCGCGCCGATAGACGTGCTCAATCATCGGACGGCCGCAGATGTCTGCGAGCGCTTTCCCAGGCAGCCTGGTCGAGTGGTAACGCGCGGGGATGACGACGACAGTGGTGCGAAGCCTTGAAGAAGAGGGCCCAGGGGACGAAACAGGGGGCACGGCGAATATTACCACAAGTGCACGTTTTTCAACGCTCGCGAGGCCCCACCCCCGCTCGCTCTCGCTCGGCGGCTTCCGCCTTCGCGGACGCTTCGGCGGACCGCCGTAGCCTTGGCGGAGGCTGGTCGCGCCTCGCTCGGGCCGCAGGCGCTTGCTCGCAGTACCTCGCGAACAACAAGGAATACCGCCCAGACCTAGCCTGCGACAAGCAGGCTGTCGCCGTTAGCCACCGGCGCGAGCGAAGCGAGCGCTGGCAGGTCGCGGGGGTGGGGCCCCGCGACAAACTGAGTAATGCTGACAAGAAGCTCGGGTCAACTCGGGCCGTCGCCTGTGGTACCATCCCGTCAGTCACCCTGAGAATGCCATGAGTGCCAAACGGGCTGCGGGCTATTGCGGCGGCGCGTTGCTGCTGGCGGCGTGGCTGTCGTCGGCAGGCGGGTTGATGCGTCAGACCCCGGACGAGCCCGCGCCGGCCAGACCGGTCGACGCAAGTGGTGCGACGACGCTCGCCGCTGAAGTGCACGCGCAGACGCTCCGGCTGAAGAGTCGACTGGCCGCAGCACCCGCGCCACAGGAGCCCTTCCGCAATCCCTTCGCGTTTGGCTCGCGCGCGGTCCCCAGTCGCCGAGAGACGGCGGCTCGCGCCGACGCCGAGCCGCCGGCCCTCAGCGCACCGCCGCTCGAGCCCGCCATCGAGCTCATCGGCGTGGCGGAGAGCGCGTCGCCGAAGGGTCCGGTGCGAACCGCCATCATCTCGGCGCTCAGCGGGGAACTGTTCCTCGTGAAGGAGGGGGAAACCATCGCCGCGCGCTATCGCGTCGGCCCAGTCTCGGCCGACGCGGTCGAGCTCAATGATTTACTGACGGGAGCCGTTCGCCGGCTCGCTCTGCGAGACTGACCCGCCTCAGGAAACCTTCGCCACCCGGGCTTCCCTTACCGCCGCCGTGGCACGGATCTCCGGGAGCGCGCCCGCCAACCCGGCGTCATCGGGCGTCGCATCGAGCTTGACCACGCCAACCGCGCCCGCGTCGTCGCGCCCGAGCGCGAAATTGGCGATGTTGACCGAATGCCGGCCGAGGATCGATCCGATCTGTCCTATGACGCCCGGCTGGTCCGCGTTTTTGATGACGAGCAGTGTGCCCTCGAGCGGGGCTTCCACCTCGATGCCATCGAGCAGCGTCAGGCGTGGGCGGGCCGGTTCGAACACGGTGCCTTCCAGCCACCGCTCGCCCTCGCTCGTGTGGACCTTGACCGAGATGATGTTGGCGAAGTTCCTGGCCCGCGAGCTGTGCGACTCGACAATCTCGATGCCGCGCTCCCTGGCGACGTCGCGGGCATTGACGATCGTGACCGCCGAAGAAAGCAGCGGGCGGAGCAGACCGTTCACTGCCGCGCTGACGATGAGACTGCTGTTCGAGCCGACGAGCGGTCCATACAGCCGCACGCTGAATCCCTTGGTGCGGCCTTCGGCCAGTTGAACGACCAGAGCGCCCAACTGCTCGGCCAGGGTGAGATACGGCTGGAGGCGAAGCATCTCGTCGGCCGCGATCGCGGGGAAGTTCACGGCGTTGCGGATGACGCCCTGCGCCAGATAGTCCCGGACGGCCGCGGCGGTTTCGAGTCCAACCAGCTCTTGCGCCTCAGCCGTCGACGCGGCGATGTGAGGCGTGGCGACGACCTGTGGCAGTTGTGCCAGACGCCAGTCTTTCGGCGGTTCGACTTCGAAGACGTCGAGGGCCGCGCCGGCGACGTGACCCGACTCGATCGCGTTGGCCAGCGCGGTCTCGTCGATCAGCTCGCCGCGCGCGGTGTTGACAATCCGCATGCCGCGCTTGCACTTCGCCAGGCGCGCCGCGCCGAAAAGGTGCCGGGTTTCGGTCGTTGCGGGAAGATGGAGGCTGATATAGTCGGCGACCTCGCACATGCCATCGAGGCTGAGGAGGCGGATGCCGAGCGACGCGGCCACCGTTTCCGAGATGAACGGGTCGTGCGCGACAGTTTCCATGCCAAACGCGCGTGCCCGCGCGGCGACTTCCTGCCCGATTCTTCCCAGCCCACAGAGCCCGAGCGTCTTGCCTCTCAGCTCCGCGCCCGTCAGCTTCTTCTTGTCCCAGACGCCGCGCTTCATCGTGGCATCGGCCGTGGGCACCGACCGCGCCAGCGACAGCATCAGCGCGAGCGCGTGCTCGGCGACGCTGACGCTGTTGCCGCCTGGCGCGTTCATGACCAGAATCCCCCGCGCGCTGGCCGCGGCAAGATCGACGTTGTCGATTCCCGTTCCAGCGCGGGCAATTACCCGAAGTCTGGGAGCGGCGGCGAGCAGTCGCTCGTCAACCTTGGTTGCGCTGCGGACGACGAGCGCGTCGGCCTGCGCGAGATCGGGGGCCAGAACGTCCGGCGCGCGTCCGGCGCGGGCGTCGACGGTCCAACCGGGCACCGACGACAGGAGTTCGACTGCAGAAGATGGCAATTGATCGGCGATGACGATGTGCATGAGGGGAGGAAAATGAAGCCTTCAGATATAATGTGCCGTTCCGATTCGCGCGCGAAAGAGCTCTGCCGCACTACGATGGTGCAAACCGCTGGAACGTGCGGATTCACGGGGCGTTTTCGAGGGGATCGAGGAAGTTTTCAACAACGTTTTCCACAGTTTCTGTGAAGATCCTGTAACGTCGCGCCGGTGATGTGACCTAATCCGACCATGCCTACTTCTTCCAATCTCAATCCGCCTGCCGCCGGGACTGCCATCACCAAGAAGGACGGCCGTCTCGTCGTTCCTGACGATCCTATCATCCCGTTCATCGAAGGCGATGGCACCGGGCCAGATATTTGGCGTGCCAGCGTACGAGTGCTCGACGCCGCGGTCGAAAAGGCTTACGGTGGCAAGAAAAAGATCGCCTGGCTCGAGGTCTACGCCGGCGAGAAGAGCTTCAAGAAGTTCAACACCTGGCTGCCCGACGAGACCGTCGAGGCCTTTCGTCATTACCTCGTCGGCATCAAGGGACCGCTGACCACGCCCGTGGGTGGCGGCATTCGCTCGCTGAACGTCGCGCTGCGCCAGATGTTCGACCTCTACGTCTGCCTCCGGCCCGTGCGGTGGTACAA
Organism: uncultured Acidobacteriota bacterium; assembly: GCA_963776315.1. Lineage (GTDB taxonomy): Bacteria > Acidobacteriota > Vicinamibacteria > Vicinamibacterales > 2-12-FULL-66-21 > DATBJJ01. Next base: position 74,371 of record CAVZMJ010000003.1, on the reverse strand, counting down.
GGGCGTGCCTTCGCCGGTGAAACATCCGGAGAAGGTGGACATGGTGATCTTTCGCGAGAACACGGAAGACATCTACGCTGGCATCGAGTACGCGGCTGGCTCGCCCGAGGCCCAGAAGATTCTCGATTTCTTCGCCAAAGAGTTTCCGAAGGAGTTCAAGAAGATTCGCTTCGGTACGGCGCAGGCCGGGCAGGAATGGCAGGCCCAGCTCGCAGGCATTGGGGCCCCGGCCCGCGAGGTTGGCGTCCAGGTCGGTGTCGGGATCAAGCCGATCAGCTACCTCGGGACCGAGCGCCTCATGCACAGCGCTATCAGTTACGCCATTGCCAACAAGCGCAAGAGCGTCACGCTGGTGCACAAGGGGAACATCATGAAGTTCACCGAAGGCGCTTTCCGCGACTGGGGTTACGAGGTGGCGAAGACATTCTTTGGCGCCGAGGAGATCGACGGCGGCCCGTGGTGCCGGATTCCCGCCGGCAAGCCCGGCGCGGGCATCGTGATCAAGGACGCGATTGCCGACATCACGCTCCAGCAGGTGCTGACCCGTCCCGACGAGTTCGATGTCATCGCGACGCCGAATCTCAACGGCGATTACCTCTCGGACGCGCTGGCCGCCCAGGTCGGCGGTATCGGCATCGCTCCCGGCGGCAACATCAACTATGTGACCGGTCACGCCGTCTTCGAGGCGACGCACGGCACGGCTCCGAAATACGCCGATCTGGACAAGGTCAACCCCGGCTCGGTCATCCTGTCGGGCGAGATGATGCTGCGCTACCTCGGGTGGACCGAGGCCGCCGATCTCGTCGTGAAGGGCATGGACGGCGCAATCGCCGCCAAGCACGTCACCTACGACTTCGCCCGGCTCATGACCGGCGCGACCGAGCTCAAGACATCAGCGTTCGCCGACGCCATGATCAGGAATATCTAGCACTGCTGGGGTCAGACCGGGGTCAGACCATGGTCTGACCCCGGTTTGACCCCGGTCTGACCCCACGAGGAGATCGATGAATCGAAAAGTCACGGTAGTCGGAGGTGCCGGCGCCGTCGGGGCGACGGTCGCCCGTGCGGTTGCGGACAAGGAGCTCGCCGACGTCGTCATCATCGACGTGGCCGACCAGAAGGCGGCGGGCGTCGGACTCGACATGCTCGAAGCGTGTCCGATCGAGGGGTCCGATGCACGTATCGTCGGCTACGGCGCCAACGAGGAGGGCTGGAAGGCGACGGCGGACTCTGACGTCGTCGTCATCACGTCCGGTATGCCCCGCAAGCCCGGAATGAGCCGCGACGACCTGCTGAACACGAACTACAAGATCATGCAGGCGGTCACCGAACAGATCGTCAAGTACTCGCCGAAGACGATCATCGTGCCGGTCGCGAACCCCCTCGACGCGATGGCGCAGGCCGTGTATCGGTTGAGTAAATTCCCGAGGGAGCGCGTGATCGGCATGGCCGGCGTGCTCGACTCGGCGCGCATGCGCACGTTCATCGCGATGGAGCTCAACGTCTCGGTCGAGAGCGTCCATGCTTTCGTGCTCGGTGGCCACGGGGATACGATGGTCCCGCTGCCGCGATATTCGACCGTCGCCGGCATTCCCATCACCGATCTCCTGTCGAAGGAGCGGATTGACGCCATCTGCAAGCGAACGGCGGATGGCGGCGCCGAGATCACCAAGCTGGTCGGCACGAGCGCGTGGTACGCGCCCGGGTCGGCAGCGGCCGAGATGGTCGAAATCATCCTCAAGGACAAGAAGAAGATTGTGCCCTGCTCGGTCTTCCTCCAGGGCGAGTACGGTATTCAGGACCTGTTCGTGGGCGTGCCCGTGAAGCTCGGGGCCCGCGGCGTCGAGCAGATCATTCAGATCACGCTCACGCCGGAGGAGGACGCCGCGCTCAAGAAGTCGGCCGCGGCCGTCAAAGAGCTGGTGGACGTTATCAAAGTCTGAATGCTGAATGCTGAATGCTGAAGTGAAGGCTGAATTCACTTCAGCACTGCAGCACTTCAGCATTCAGCATTACAAGAGCGTCGCCCGGAGGTACTCTCGATTCAGCCGCGCAATGTTGGTGATCGAGATTTCCTTCGGGCAGACCGCTTCGCACTCGCCTTCGTTCGAGCAGCTGCCAAATCCTTCGGCGTCGTGGCGGTCGACCATCGCGACGGCCCGGCGGCCGCGCTCCACCTGGCCCTGCGGCAGCAGCGCGAGGTGGCTCACCTTGGCCGAGGTGAACAACGCGGCCGACGCATTCTTGCAGGCTGCCACGCAGGCCCCGCAGCCGATACAGGCCGCCGAATCCATCGCCTGCTCGACCACGTTTCCAGGAATGAGGATCGCGTTGCCGTCGGGGGCGCCGCCGACATTGACGGACGTGTATCCGCCCGCCTGGATGATCCGGTCGAACGCGCTGCGATCCACCACGAGGTCCTTGACGAGCGGGAACGCCTTCGCCCGCCAGGGCTCGAGCACCAGGCGGTCGTTGTCCTTGAAGCGCCGCATGTGCAGCTGACAGACGGTGGTGCCGCGGTCGGGCCCATGAGCGACACCGTTGATCAGAAAACCGCACGCCCCGCAGATCCCCTCTCGGCAGTCCGAGTCGAAGGCGATGGGGTCCTTGCCCCCGACGATCAGGCCTTCGTTGACGACGTCGAGCATCTCCAGAAAGGACATGTCCGGAGAGACGCTTTCGGCGACGTAGTCGACCAGCTCGCCGGGCGAGCGGGGACCGGATTGGCGCCAGACTTTGAGGAGAATACGCATGTGTCAGCTTCCAGACTTCCAGCTTCCGGCTTCCCGTGGGTGTCGGCCCCAGCGAAAGCTGGAAGTGGGAAGCGGGCAGCTGGAAGCTCACTTGTAGCTCCGTTGCGTGGGCCTGACGTACTCGAACGCCAGCGGCTCCTTGTGTAGGGCTGGCTCCTTGTCGACGCCCTGGAATTCCCACGCCGCGACATACGAGAAACGGTCGTCGTCGCGCAAGGCCTCGCCGTCGGGCGTCTGGCTTTCCTCGCGAAAATGCCCCCCGCACGATTCGGTGCGCTGCAGCGCGTCGAGGGTGAGGACTTCGGCAAACTCCAGATAGTCGGCGACGCGTCCGGCGTACTCGAGGTTCTTGTTCAGATTGTTGGCCGGACCAGGCACCGAGACGTTCTGCCAGAACTCGTCGCGCAGCTCCGGAATCCGCTTGAGCGCGCGCCGGAGGCCGGCGTCGTTCCTTGCCATGCCGACTTCGTCCCAGAGGAGAGCACCAAGGTCGCGGTGGAGTTGGCGAGGCGTTTTCGTGCCCTTGACCGCGAGCAGCAGATCGAGGCGCGTCTGGACCGCGGCGGCCGCCTCGTTGAAGGCTTCGTGTTCGGTCGTGATGGGCGGAAACGACGCGCTGCTCAGATAATGTGCCAGCGTGCTGGGGATGACGAAGTAGCCGTCCGCCAGCCCCTGCATCAGCGCGCTCGCGCCGAGCCGGTTGGCGCCGTGATCCGAGAAGTTCGCCTCGCCGAGTACGTGGAGCCCCGGTATCGTGCTCATCAGGTTGTAGTCCACCCAGAGCCCGCCCATGGTGTAGTGGATGGCCGGGTAGATCCGCATCGGCACCGAGAACGGGTCTTCGTCGGTGATCTTCCGGTACATGTCGAACAGGTTGCCGTACCGCGCGCGGATCACATCGGCGCCCAGGCGCTTGATGGCGTCGCTGAAATCGAGGTACACCGCAAGTCCGCTGTCGCCCACGCCGCGGCCCTCGTCGCACACGGACTTGGCGTTGCGCGACGCCACGTCGCGGGGCACCAGGTTGCCGAAGCTCGGGTAGCGGCGCTCGAGGTAGTAGTCACGATCCGGCTCGGGGATCTCGGCAGGCGAGCGCTCGTCGCCCTGGCGCTTGGGCACCCAGACCCGACCGTCGTTGCGCAGGCTCTCGCTCATCAGCGTCAGCTTCGACTGATGGGTGCCGGAGACGGGAATGCACGTCGGATGAATCTGCGTGTAGCAGGGGTTGGCGAGGAACGCCCCGCGTTTGTGCGCCCGCCACGCCGCCGTGACGTTCGAATTCACGGCGTTGGTCGAGAGGTAATACGCCGTGCCGTAGCCGCCGGTGCAGAGCAGCACGGCGTGCCCGGCGTAGCGCTCGATCGCCCCGGTGGACAGGTTGCGGCAGACGATGCCGCGGGCCTGGCCGTTGACGACGACCACGTCGAGCATTTCCCGGTTGGCGAACGTCCGGACCGATCCGCGCTCGACCTGCCGCATCATCGACTGGTAGGCGCCGATGAGCAGCTGCTGGCCGGTCTGGCCACGCGCGTAGAACGTTCTCGAGACCTGCGCGCCGCCGAACGACCGGTTGTCGAGCAGCCCGCCGTACTCACGCGCGAAGGGCACGCCTTGCGCCACGCACTGGTCGATGATGTTCACGCTCAGCTGTGCGAGCCGGTAGACGTTGGCCTCGCGCGAGCGGTAGTCGCCCCCTTTGACCGTGTCGTAAAAGAGACGCTGGACGCTGTCGCCGTCGTTCTGGTAGTTCTTCGCCGCGTTGATGCCGCCCTGCGCCGCGATGCTGTGCGCGCGCCGCGGGCTGTCCTGAATGCAGAAGCTCAGGACGTTGTATCCCAGCTCGCCGAGCGACGACGCCGCCGACGCGCCGGCCAGCCCGGTCCCGACGATGATGACCGTGTACTTGCGGCGGTTGGCCGGATTGACCAGCTTCGAATCGAAGCGGTGCCGGTCCCACTTCTCGGCCAGCGGCCCGCCCGGAACCTTCGCATCAAGTGCCATACATACCGAACCCCGAACCTCGATCCTGAAAAAGTCGCCGACGAATCAACAGCCAGCCGCGAGCCGCGAGTCGCAGCATATGTCAGTAGTGCGTCAAATACGCCCAAATCGGTATCAGGGCCAGCCCGCCGCCTACGACAACCGACAGGGCAATGCCGACCGCCACAATCCGCCGCGTGTAGCGCGGATGGTCCAGGCCGAGCGATTGGAACGCGCTCGAGATGCCGTGACGCATGTGCAGCCCGACGAGCAGCGTCGCGATCACGTAGAGCCCCACCCAAATCGGATTGCGGAAGACCTCGATTTCCGTGCGGTAGAGATCCCTCACCGTGGCGCTGCCGGACGCGAGGTAGAAGGTGCCGAACTTGAACTGCTTCACGTGAATCGCGACGAAGACCATGACGATGAGCCCGGAGGCGATCATCGTCGACGAGGCGAGGCTCTTGCGGCTCGTGTGCCCGGCGAGCTCCTTCTTCTGGTAGCGCACGGGCCGCGCCGCCTTGTTCCGCATCCACATCGTCACGGTCTTGTAGATGTGGACGAGGAGACACGAGCAGGAGCCCGATTTCGATCGGCACGATGAGCGGGTTCGACACGAGCATGTGCGAATACTCGTTGAACGTGTCCCGCCCGAGGAACACCAGCGCGTTCCCGGCGAGGTGCAGGACCATGTAGGCGACCAGAAGCAGGCCGGTCGCGCCGACGAGAAGCTTGGTCCCGACTGAGGAGGAGAAACACCCGAAAAAGATTCGGCGCCATGGGGACTCCCGGGATTCTACCGCGAGCGCCCGCGATGAAGAACGCCGCGTCGTGAGATATGATTGAAAGGTTGCGCGCACTGAGGTGCGCGACGCTGGTCAGACCCCTAGAGCCTCATGAAAATCCACGAATATCAGGCCAAGGCGATCCTCGCGGCACACGGCGTCCCCGTCCCGCAGGGTGAGGTTGTCTTCGACGCCGCCGATGCGAGGGCGGTCGCCATCCGGCTCGGCGGTGGCACGGTGGTGGTCAAGGCCCAGATTCACGCCGGTGGTCGCGGCAAGGGCGGCGGCGTCAAGGTCGTGAAGGGCCCGGATGCGGCGGAAACGGCATCCGTCGACATGATCGGCATGCGCCTCGTCACCTACCAGACGGGTCCTGACGGCCAGGTCGTCCAGCGCGTTCTCGTCGAGCAGGGCCTCAGCATCAAGCGCGAACTGTACCTGGGCATCGTCCTTGACCGGGCGTCGGAGAAGCCGGTGCTGATGGCCAGCCAGGATGGCGGTGTCGACATCGAGAAAGTCGCGCACGAGACACCGGAACGAATCTTCAAGGAGTTCATTCACCCGGGCGCCGGCCTTGCCCCCTTTCAGACGCGCAAGCTCGCCTTCGCGCTCGGCCTCAAGGGGCCGCAGGTCGCGCAGGCCGGCAAGCTCATGAACGCCGTGTACGAGACGTTCAAGGCGACCGACGCCACGCTCATCGAGATCAATCCGCTCATCGTTACCGAGGACGGCACGCTCCTGGCGCTCGACGCGAAGATGAACTTCGACGACAACGCGTTGTACCGCCACCCCGAGATCAAGTTGCTCCGCGACATGGCCGAGGAAGCGCCGCTCGAAGTCGAGGCGTCGAAGTTTTCTCTGAACTACATCAAGCTCGATGGCACCGTCGGGTGCATGGTCAACGGCGCAGGGCTGGCCATGGCGACGATGGACATCATCAAGCTGGCGGGAGGGGAGCCAGCCAACTTCCTGGACGTCGGCGGCGGCGCCAACGCCGAGCAGATTCGCAACGCGTTCAAGATCCTGATGTCGGACAAGAGCGTCAAGGCGGTGCTCATCAACATCTTCGGGGGCATCTTGCGCTGTGACGTGCTGGCCGAGGGGGTCATCGCGGCGGTGAAGGAGCTCGGCGTGCCGGTGCCGATCGTGATCCGCATGGAGGGCACGAACGTCGAGCTCGGCAAGCAGATGCTCAGGGACAGCGGCTTGAATTTCACGACGGCTGACACGATGGATGAAGCAGCCACAAAGGTGGTCGCATTGGGACGATAGCGCCTGCGGCCCGAGCGCGGCGCGAAGTCGCCGCGCGAGAGCGAGCGGGGGTGGGGCCCCGCGAGCGCTGAGAAAAGCGGACACAGCCCCACACGCTAAATCGACCGATCGACTTATGGCAGTACTCATCGACAAAAACACCCGCCTCATCGTCCAGGGCATCACAGGACGCGAGGGCACGTTTCACGCCAGGCAGGCGGCAGCGTATGGAACGCAGGTCGTCGGCGGGGTGACGCCCGGCAAGGGCGGCACGACGCACGAAGGCTGGCCGGTGTTCGATACCGTCGCCGACGCCGTTCGGGAGACGGGCGCCAACGCGACCGTGATCTTCGTGCCGCCGCCGTTTGCCGCCGACGCCATCCTCGAGGCCACTGATGCGGCGCTGCCGCTGGCCGTGTGCATCACCGAGGGCATTCCGACGCTCGACATGATGCGGGCACTACTGGTGGTCAGAGGATCGAAGACCAGACTCATCGGCCCCAACTGTCCGGGCCTTATCACCGCCGGCCAGGCCAAGGCCGGCATCATCCCTGGCCACATCTGTAAAGAAGGCCGCGTCGGCATCGTGTCGAAGAGCGGGACGCTGACCTACGAAGCCATCCACCAGCTCACGCGTCTCGACCTGGGCCAGACGACGTGCATCGGCATCGGGGGAGATCCGCTGATCGGGACATCCTTTATCGATGCCCTCGGACTCTTCGCGGCCGATCCGGCGACCGAGGCCGTGGTGATGATTGGGGAGATAGGCGGAACGGCCGAAGAAGAGGCGGCTGCCTACATCCAGAAGACCTTCCGGAAACCGGTGGTCGGGTTTATCGCGGGGCAGACGGCCCCTCCGGGCAGGCGAATGGGCCACGCCGGTGCCATCATCGCGGGCGGGAAGGGGACCGCGGCCGAGAAGATGGCGGCGCTCACGGCGGCCGGGGTGCGGGTGGTCAAGAGCCCCGCCGACATCGGCGCCGCCGTCAAGGAGTCGTTGCGCGTGTAAGGCTATACGGTGCTATAATTTCCGATATCATATATTATCTGGCTCGCCTCACAGTTCAGCCGCCTCGCCTCGAAGGAGCTCCATGTCCTTGAGTGATGTTGCGGTCCCTGAAACCGCCCCGCACTCGGTCGCCACGCGCGTCGTCAACGACTTCAGCATCCAGGTGGCGACGGTCAACGGGTCCGGTAGTCAGACCGCCAACCTCGTCCTGCTACGTTCCCTCTTCCAGATGGGTGTGCCCGTGTCGGGCAAGAACATGTTCCCCTCGAACATCGCGGGGCTTCCCACCTGGTACACCATCCGTGCCAACAAGGATGGATACGTCGCCCGCAAGAAAGAGGTCGATTTCCTGGTAGCGATGAACCCGGAGACCGCCAGGGAAGACGTGCTTGTCGCTCGGACCTGGCGCCGCCGTGGTGTACGACGAGCCCTTGAAGCTGGAGCGCGCTCCGGGACGACCTGGTGTTCTACCCGGTGCCGTTCGACCGCATCGTTGGCGAGGTCTGCAAGGACGCCAAGCTGCGCCGGCTCGTGAAGAACATGATTTACGACGGCGTGCTGTCGAGGCTCCTGAACATCGATCTGGCGCAGATGGAGCACGCGCTCAAGCGACAGATGGGCAAGAAGCAGAAGGCGATCGAGCTGAACATGGCCGCGCTCGAAGCCGGATCGGCCTACACCGAGCAGCACCTGGTCAAACGCGATCCGTTCTGGGTCGAGCCGATGGACAAAACGGCCGGGATGATCCTGGTCGAGGGGAATGCCGCGGCGGCGCTTGGCTGCATGATGGCGGGGGTGACCGTCGTCGCCTGGTATCCCATCACGCCCTCGTCTTCGCTTCCCGAAACGCTCATCAGCTACCTCAAGAAGTACCGCAGGGACCCCGAAACCGGCAAAGCGACCTACGCGGTCGTGCAGGCGGAAGACGAGATCGCGTCCATCGGAATGGTGGTTGGCGCGGGATGGGCGGGTGCCCGGGCGATGACGTCGACCTCGGGCCCAGGCATTTCGCTGATGGGCGAGTTTGCCGGGCTGGCGTACTACGCCGAAGTCCCGGGAGTCGTCTTCGACATTCAGCGAGTCGGTCCCTCGACGGGACTCCCGACGCGCACGGCGCAGGGCGACCTGCTCTCGACGGCGATGCTGTCGCACGGCGACACGAAGCAGATCATGCTGCTGCCGGCGACGGTCGAAGAGTGCTACGCGATGTCCATGGATGCCTTCGATCTCGCGGAGCGCCTGCAGTCGCTGGTCTTCGTGATGAGCGACCTGGACCTGGGCATGAACACCTGGATGTCGTCGACTTTCCCTTATCCGGACCGGGCGCTCGATCGCGGCAAGCGGCTCAACGCCGAGACGCTGAAGCAGATCGGGGAGTGGGGACGCTACAAGGACGTCGACGGCGACGGCATCCCGTATCGGACAGTGCCTGGCGAATCGATGCCGGCGTATTTCACGCGCGGCTCCGGCCATAACGAGAAGGCGCAATACAGCGAGCGGCCGGACGACTACGTCCACAACATGGAACGGTTATCGCGGAAGTTCGAAACCGCGCGGCAGTACGTGCCCAAGCCGGTCGTCGAGGACGTGCCTGGCGCCGAGGTTGGCATCATCGGCTTCGGCACGAGCCACTTCGCCATCGACGAGAGTCGCGACCAGCTCGAGCGCGAGGCCGGAGTCAAGACGGCCTACCTGAGGTTGCGAGCCTATCCGTTCACGGACGATCTCCCGGCCTTCCTCGACCGCTATACGCGGATTTATGTGGTCGAGCAGAACCGGGACGCGCAGATGCTGTCGCTCCTGCGTCAGGAGCTTTCCGCCGAACGGATCGCGAAGCTCCGGAGCGTGCTGCATTACAGCGGCCTGCCGATCGACGCGCGCTCGGTCACCGACGACATCCTCGGGCAGGAAGGTCACAAGCCGCTCGACTATCCCCATCGCGAGATCATGGCCGCCGGCGTCGCCGGTCGGGGGGAATAGCGGCGGGAACAGACGGCTCTCGGCTCTCGGCTCTAGGCAAGAGGTTCGAGATTGGAATGAAGGTTTGCTAAAGCCTAAAGCCTAAAGCCTAAAGCCGAGAGCCTAGCCAAAAGCCCAAAGCCTAGAGCCTGACAACGCAATAACCAGAGCACACCATGTCAACGATTACCCCCGACGCTCCCAAGAAGACCAATCGCATCGGCCTCGACCTCCAGCCGTATCGCGGCAGCAAGACGACGCTCTGCGCCGGATGCGGGCACAATGCGATTTCCGAGCGCATCATCGAAGCGTTCTACGAGATGGGAATCGATCCCCGGAACGTGATCAAGCTGTCGGGGATTGGTTGCTCGAGCAAGAGTCCCGCGTACTTTCTCAGCGCGTCGCACGGCTTCAATACCGTCCACGGCCGCATGCCGTCGGTCGGCACCGGCGCCATGCTCGCGAACCGCAAGTTGCTCGCGATTGGCGTGAGCGGCGACGGCGACACGGGGGCGATCGGCATCGGCCAGTTCGTGCACCTGATGCGGCGGAATCTGCCGATTGTCTACATCATCGAGGACAACGGGTGCTACGGCCTGACCAAGGGCCAGTTCTCGCCGACCGCCGATCTCGGTTCGAAGGCGAAGAACGGCATCGCCAACGAGCTGCCGCCCATCGACACGTGCGCGCTGGCGATCGAGCTCGGCGCGTCGTTCGTCGCGCGGTCCTTCTCGGGCGACAAGAAGCAGCTGCTGTCGATCCTGAAAGCGGCGCTCAGCCACGGCGGGACCGCCATGATCGACGTTCTCTCGCCGTGCGTGACCTTCAACGATCACGAAGGGTCGACCAAGAGCTATGCCTATGCCAAGGATCACGACGAGGTGCTCGGCGAGGTCAGCTTCGTGCCGTACTTCGAAGACATCAGCGTCGAGTACGACGCGGGTACGACCAAGGCTGTCGAGATGCACGACGGCTCGAAGCTTTACTTGAAGAAGGTTGCCGAAGACTACAATCCGACCGACAAGATGACCGCGCTTCGCCTGCTGCACGAGACCGCGCGGCGCGGCGAGTTCGCAACCGGCGTTCTCTACGTCGAGCCGGACAAGGAAGACTTCATCAGCATGCTCGGGCTCGTCGACGAGCCGCTCGCGAGCCTGCCGCTCGAGCGCGTGCGGCCGCCCAAGTCGGTCCTCGACGAGGTCATGGACTCGCTGCGCTGACCTTCTTCTCACGCGCCACGCCGTCTTCCACTGGCAAGCGCTGAGAGACGATCGTGTCTAACGCGCGCCTCTCACCAGCGCGCGCTACGCAGTCTCGACTGCGTCCGCGCGCTTCAAACCAAGCTCGTCGACGGATATCTCCCGCATCCGGAACTTCTGGATCTTCCCGGTGACGGTGGTCGGGAACTCCGTGGTGAAGCGGATGTAGCGCGGGATCTTGTAGGTGGCGATCTGGCCGCGGCAGTATTCCCGCAGCTCGTCTTCCGTGGCAGTCCTGGCCCTCGCGGAGACGCACCCAGGCGCAGACTTCTTCCCCGTACTTCAGGTCCGGCACTCCAATCACCTGGACCTCGCCGATCTTCGGGTGCGAGTACAGAAACTCTTCAATCTCGCGCGGATAGATGTTCTCGCCGCCCCGGATGATCATGTCCTTGATCCGACCCGAAATGTTGACATATCCATCCTCGCGCATCACTGCCAGATCGCCGGAGTGCATCCACCGGGCGGCATCGATCGCGTCCGACGTCGCGTGGGCGTTGTCCCAGTATCCGAGCATCACGGAGTAGCCCCGGGTACAGAGCTCGCCCTGTAGCCCCGCGGCGCACGACTGCGCCGGTCGCAGGGTCGACGATCTTGCATTCGAGGTGCGGGTGAATCCGGCCGACCGTCGACACGCGCGCCTCGATCGAATCGTCGACCGTGGACTGAAACGAGACGGGCGACGTTTCGGTCATGCCGTAGCAGATCGTGATGTCCCGAACATGCATCCGGTCCATCACCTGTTTCATCACTTCGATCGGGCATGGCGCGCCGGCCATGATCCCGGTGCGCAGTGAGTCCAGGCAGTAGTCACCGAAGGACGCGTGCTCGAGCTGTGCGATGAACATCGTCGGCACGCCGTAGATCGACGTGCAGCGCTGTCTGTCGATCGCGCGGAGCGTCGCTTCCGCATCGAACGATTCGGCGGGCAGGACGATCGCGGCGCCGTGCGTGACGGCCGCGAGGTTGGCCATCACGCAGCCGAAACAGTGATAGAAGGGCACCGGCACGCAGATCCGGTCCGACTCGGTGTATTTCAGCACTTCTCCGACGAAGAAGCCGTTGTTCAGGATGTTGTGGTGCGACAGCGTCGCGCCCTTCGGCGATCCGGTCGTGCCGGAGGTGTACTGAATGTTGACGGCGTCGTCGAACTGCAGGGCCTCTTCGCGGGCGCGAAGCGCGGAGGCATCAACCCCGTCGCCCTGTGTCATGAAGTCGGTCCACGCGATCCCGCCAGGTGTCGAGTCTGCTCCGAGGTAGATCACGTGGCGAAGCGAGGGGATCCGCTCCGACCGGATCGAGGCCAGGCGCGGCGCGTTCAGCTCGGGTACAAGCGCCGTCAGCATCTCGACATAGTCGGTCTTTCGAAAACCTCGCGAAGCGACGAGGACCTTGATGCCTGATTGCCGGAGGGCGTATTCGAGCTCGCGCAGCCGATAGGACGGGTTGATGTTGACGAGAATCGCTCCGGCCTTGGCGGCCGCGAACTGCGTGATCAGCCACTCAGCACTGTTGGGACCCCACATCCCCACACGATCGCCGCGCTCGACACGCAGCCCGAGGAGAGCACGCGCGGCACGGTCCACCTCGTGGAGGAGTCCTTCGTAGGTGTACCGGACATCCTGATGGCACGAGACGAGGGCGTCGCGATCCCCAAACTGGGCGGCGGCCCGATTCAACGATTCGCCAATCGTATGGCCGAGAAGGGGAGTGGTGCCGGTTCCGTGAACGTACGACAGCATGTCTAGTCCCTCCGCTGGCGACGGCGACGTCGGACTCCGGTTCCTTCGTTTACCACGGTCGCTCACCAGCGGATGAAGCGCGCCAGCAGCGAGCGGGGCGGCTCGAACCGCTCGAGCCGCCAGATATCGGACGCATTCATGCCGGTGGCATCGCGAGCGGATTCTAGCTCATCGAGTCGCGACCTTATAATGCCGTATGCCGCATCAGAGGTTCATGACCAACACTGTCCTGCGTGCCGCTGGTGGCCGAATTGCCTGCGGGTTCGGCCTGCTGATCGTCGTTGTTTCTGTTTCCGCGCTCGGTGCAGCTCAAGGCAAGCGTCCGCTCTCGGTTGCCAATCTCTACGACGTCCGCGACGTTCGCGACCCTCAGCGATCGCCCGATGGCAAGTGGGTGGCGTACACCGTCACCAGGGCCATCCGCGAAACAGACAAGAACGACACCGACGTCTGGATGGTCGAGTTGGGACGGTCGTGAGCAGATTCAGCTCACGTCGACGCCCGACAGCGAGTCGCGGCCGCGGTGGAGCCCGGACGGCAGATTTCTCTCCTTTGTTTCCTCACGTCAGGACTCGAAGGCCGCGCAGGTCTGGCTGCTCAATCGGTCGGGAGGGGAAGCGGTCAAATTGACCGACGTCAAGGGCGGGGTCGCCGACTACGCGTGGTCGCCCGACAGTCAGCGTCTCGCGCTCGTCGTTTCCGATCCGGATCCGAGTGTGCCGGACGAAGACGACAAGGTCAAGGACGCGCCGGCCAAGACTCTCAAGCCGATCGTGGTCGATCGTTACCAGTTCAAGTCCGACGCCGGCGGCTATCTCCGAGGCGAGCGGAGCCACCTCTATCTTTTCGACGTGGCGGCCTACCTCCTGGACCCGGCAAAGAAGAAGCCGGAGATCCTGACGCCGGGCACTTTTGACGAGACGTCGCCGGCCTGGTCGCCTGACGGCCGGCAGATCGCCTTCATCCGCCGCCATCGGGAATCAGGGGACGTCGACAAGATGCCGAACGCGGACGTCTTCGTCGTCGACGCCCACACCGGCGCAGCGCCGCGGCGGCTCACCACGACGATGGCGGAGGAGAGTGGCAGGCTCAGCTGGAGCCCCGACGGGCGAACGATCGCGTATCAGCTCGGCGATGAGGTCAAGTACTCCGCCTACGACCAGGCGCGTCTCGCGATCATTCCGTCGACGGGTGGGGACGCCCGGACGCTGACCGATGCGCTCGATCGACCGATCACCGGCGCGGTGTGGTCGGCCGACGGGCGCAGCCTGAGCTTCGTCGTCGTCGACGATCGCGCGGAATACGTGGGCCGGGTCCCAGCGGCTGGCGGTCGGGTCGAGCGGCTGACGGAAGGGCGTCGCGTGGTCACCAGCCTGTCGAGCGGGCCCGACGACGCGTTGGCGGTGCTCGCGTCGACAGCGAGCACGCTGCCGGAGGTTCATGCCCTCGAGAACGGCCGGCTTCGCAAGCTGACGACGCACAACGACGCCTGGCTGGCCGCCGTGCTGCTCGGCACGACCGAAGACTTTTCCGCGACGACCCGAGACAACACCGAGGTCCACGGGCTGCTCGTCAAGCCGCCGACCTACACGGCCGGGCGGCGGTATCCGACGCTGCTGCGGATTCACGGCGGTCCGAACTCACAGGACGAGCATTCGTTCAACTTCGAGCGCGAGCTCTTCGCGGCCAACGGCTACGTCGTCGTCGCTGTAAATTACCGCGGCAGCAACGGACGGGGGAGCGCCTATCAGAAGGCGATCTTCGCCGACTGGGGCAACAAGGAAGTCGTGGATCTGCTCGCCGCGATGGATCATGTCGAGAAGCTCGGGTTCGTCGATCCCGACCGTCTCGGTATCGGCGGCTGGAGCTACGGTGGCATCCTCACGAACTACACCATTGCCACCGATCGCCGCTTCAAGGCAGCGACGAGCGGTGCCGGGAGCTCCAACCAGATTTCGATGTATGGCACCGATCAGTACATCCAGCAGTACGAGCAGGAGCTCGGGCCTCCGTGGAAGAGCCAGGATCTCTGGGTGAAGCTCTCGTATCCGTTCTTCCACGCGGACCGCATCAAGACACCGACGCTGTTCCTGGGCGGCGAGAAGGACTTCAACGTGCCGCTCCTCGGAGGGGAGCAGATGTACCAGGCACTGAAGAGCCTCGGAGTGGCGAGCGAGCTCGTGATCTATCCCGGGTCAGCATCACGGCATCTCGACGCCCAGTTATCGCACCGATCGGCTGGAGCGGTATCTCGCGTGGTACGAGAAGTACCTCAAGCCCGGCGAGACGTCAGAAGCCGCCCGCCTTCGCCGCGTCGCGGCTTCGGCGCGGCAGGCGCCAGAACCGCGCTGAGCGCGCGGGTTCGACTCTGGTCTGGTCCACCATCCTTCGCTCACGCGAGCGACCGCCGAAGCATGAGCTACGGCTCGGCGAGCCCTCCGAAGGATGCCGTGCCGTGGCGCGGCGGCAGTACTCCTCGCAGGCGCGAAGCTGGGTCGGCAGACTGAGACTCTCGGTCTGCTCCTTCGTGCTGACGCGAACGTTGATCACCGCGCCGACCATGACCGGCAGATTAGACCCATTCGAGATCCTCACGGTACAGTCTGCCGGCTGCTCGGGTCAACACTGAAAACGGCAACGAGTGGCAATCGGAGCCCCAGCTAGTTCATCTGTTCAGTTGGCGATGCCGACCGAGGGCCGAGTGGCCACGCAAGCGGCGATATCCGCGTTGGATCGCGGCCGTGTCAAGGGCCGGAATGCTCGCGAGCGCTGAAGTAATCGCGAACATTCCGGCCACGCGATGTCAGTCGTCGCTGGAGACCGCGCCATTCCAGTGCCAGATCGTGCCGTCCACGGTGGTGACGGTGACGTCGGCTTTGAAGCCCTTCAGCGAGCCGCTCCCCCCCGTGAACTGGCAAGCTCCCAGCACGTCCGGGACCCCTCTCACCAGGCAATGGCCAAAGGCGGTGCCGCCACCGCCTTGGTCACTTTCGATGACGACCCAACTATCGAGGAATGGATGGGTCGCGGTGAAAAACCCGGGCCCGAAATAACGGATCTTTGCACCTCTGAGCGGACGGAAATTCGATGCGGTGACAGTGCAGTAGCCCAGCTCGCCTGGGGCAAGCATGGCGGTGCCGCATTCTTTTGTCACTGTCAGGGGCTTTGACTCCTTGTTCCCCGCGCCAGAGCCGCCGGCAACGAGGCCGGGTGACATCTGGTTCCCCGCGCCAGGGCCGCCGGCAGCGAGGCGGGGCGACATCTGGATCGCGACGCCGCAAGCGAACGCAAGCAGGACGAGGCGGGTGTGCATACGACTGGGTTTCATGAGACTCTTTTTAGTCAACGTGCTGGCAACACTCATGGTCGTCTCCTTCTGTTCACGTTTCCGGCGGTTTACGATGCCCTTGGGAGCGTCCCCTGTATGGAGATCGCGCAAGGGGCGTCCATAACGGGTCAACGGGACAAAAGCAGGCCTGTGTTCCTCCCGGTGCTATGCTGTGGCGTTCCACCCAATTGACTGAGGAAGGCTCCGATGGTCTCGCCTCGCGACGTCACGGCACTGCTCGGCGATTGGAGTCGCGGCAACCGGACTGCGCTCAATCAGTTGCTGCCACTCGTCTATACGGACCTCCGCCGCGTGGCCGCGCGCCAGCTTCGGAAGGAGCGGGCCGACCACACCTTGCAGCCGACGGCCCTTGTTCATGAGGTGTACATCCGGCTCGTCGACCAACGCCAGGTCGATTGGCAGAATCGAGCGCATTTCTTTGGTGTCGCGTCGCAGGTCATGCGCCGCATCCTGGTCGATCACGCCCGTCGTTACGGCGCGAGCAAACGGGGCGAGGGTGTGCGCTGTGTGGCGATCGATGAAGCCAAAGACGTACCCGCGTCAAACGAGATGCCCATCCTCGCATTGGATCACGCGCTCGATCGCTTGGAAACGGTCGACGCTGAACTGGCCAAAATCGTCGAGCTTCGTGCGTTTGGCGGACTCACGATCGAGGAAGCGGCACATGTGCTCAGTGTGTCCCCATCGACCGCCAAGCGCGACTGGCGGACCGCGAAAGCGTGGCTCAATCGTGAGCTCGGCTCCGAGGTTCGACCGTGACCGACGAGCGATGGCCGCGGGTGAAGGCGCTGTTTCAGGCCGCTGTGGAACGGCCGACCGAAGAGCGCGACGCCTTTCTGGCCGCTGCGACTGCTGACGACGAGGCGTTGCGTCGTGAAGTCGAGTCGCTGTTAACGTCGGACACCTCGGACGCCAGCTTCCTCGATCAGCTGCCCATCGCCAGTGAGTCCGTGGTGGCCGATCTTCTCGTTGCCCCACTGGAGTCGATGGACCACGCGCACGCCCACACAGTCCTCACCTCTGGTCTTCGCGTAGGTCCCTACGAAATCATCGCTGCGCTGGGAGCCGGTGGGATGGGCGAGGTCTACCGGGCGCACGATACACGTCTCAGTCGTGATGTTGCCATAAAGATCCTGCCGCGCACGTTCACCGAGAACACCGAGCGGCTGACTCGCTTCCGCCGCGAGGCCCGTGTGCTCGCGTCGCTTAATCATCCCAACATCGCGGCGATCTATGGCCTGGAGAAATCGGGCGACGTCGACCACTTGATCCTCGAACTGGTAGAGGGCGAGATCCTCATCGGTCCGATGCCAGTCGACACAGCGCTCGACTATGGAGGTCAGATCGCTGCGGCCCTGGAAGCCGCGCACGGCAAGGGCATCATCCACCGCGATTTGAAGCCAGCCAACGTCAAAGTCACGCCTGAAGGCAGAGTGAAGCTGCTGGATTTCGGGCTGGCCAAAGCTGTCAGGGACATCGAAGAGAGCCTGGACCTTCCGCGGCAACTGACTACGGGCACTGGATTGATAACAGTGGCCGGACACATTGTCGGGTCGCCTTCGTACATGAGCCCGGAACAGGCACGCGGGCAACTTGTAGATCAGCGGACCGATATCTGGGCGTTTGGTTGTTTACTCTACGAACTGCTCACGGGGAGGCGGGCGTTTCCAGGCGAGGTGTTGTCGGACACGATTGAGGGAGTGCTGGAGCGCGAGCCGGACTACGAGGCGCTGCCCGACGGAACTCCGGCACGCATCCGTCAACTGTTGCGGCGCTGTCTCGACAAGGACGCGGCCCGGCGTCTCGAGAATATCGCGGACGCCCGGAGAACAATCGAGCAATCACGGCGTGGGTTGAACCGCTGGCAGGTCGCTGCGATTGCGGCAGCCGCGCTTGGGACGCTGGCCATAGGCAGTACCGTCTGGTCGCGCGGCCCGGCTCGGGCCCCCAAGCCTTCCGAGTGGGTGCAGATCACCAAATTGCCCGACTCGGTCAGCCAACCGGCACTTTCCCCGGACGGGCGTTCGGTGACGTTCATTCGCGGCCCTGCGACTTTCTTTGGGCCTGGCGAGGTCTACGTCAAGAGGCTTCCCGATGGCGAGCCTCTGCGGCTGACGCACGACAATCTCGCCAAGATGAGTCCGGTGTTTTCGTCAGACGGGAGTCGAATCGCGTATACCGCCGTTGGGCGGAATTTCGAGTGGGACACCTGGGTCGTCCCCGTGACGGGCGGCGAGCCGCAACAATGGTTGCGCAACGCCTCCGGGCTGGTCTGGAGTGGTCCGCGGCACGTGCTGTTTTCGGAGATCAAGAATATCCCGCACATGGGTATCGTGGAGGCGGAAGAAAGCGGCATCGGCGCGCGCGATGTCTACCTGCCCACGCACGAACACGCCATGGCGCATCGGTCCTACGCCTCACCGGACGGAAAATGGGTGCTGATCGTAGAAATGGACATGGATCACGCCTGGATGCCGTGTCGCCTCTTGCCCATGGATGGCAGTTCGTTGGGTCGGCAGGTGGGTCCATCAGGCGCAGGCTGTACCTCTGGGGCGTGGTCACCCGACGGCCGATGGATGTATGTCACCTCGAGCGCAGACGGAGTGCATCACATCTGGCGGCAGCGTTTCCCTGATGGACAACCGGAGCAGGTGACCTCAGGTCCGACTGAGGAGCAAGGCATCGCCATGGCGCCGGACGGCCGCTCGTTCGTCACGGCCATGGCCCTGCAGAATCTGTCGATATGGCTGCACGATGCGAGAGGCGAGCGGCAGATTTCCTCGCTCGAAGGCATCGCGGCCAATCCCAAGTTCACAGCTGACGGAAAAAAGTTGTGCTATACCATCGTCAAAGAAGCGCCGACCCCATATTCCCCGCAGCCAGGTGAAGTGTGGGTCGCCGACGTGGAATCAGGCCGTTCCGAATCGCTGGTTTCCGGCTTCCGGGCACTCGACTATGACGTCTCGCCCGACGGCCAGCAGGTGGTGATGGAGGCTGCGGATGCCGAACATAAGCATCGGCTGTGGCTCGTGCCGTTCGATCACCACTCGCCCCCGCGTCAGATCCTGAATGTCGAGGGCCGACAGCCCAGGTTTGGCCCCAGCGGCGAGATCTTTTTTCGCCGAGCGGAAGAGAACTCCAACTTCGTCTACCGCATTCGCCCGGACGGTTCGGGCATGCTGAAGGTGATCGAGCACGCGATTCCCTTACTGTTCGGCGTTTCGCACGACGGCCGATGGGTCGTCGGATGGGCTCGTCTTCCAGACAACAACGGGATGGCGGTTCAGGCCTTTTCGCTGAGCGGGGCGCCTGCGGTGCCCCTCGGCGATTTCATCGGGTGGAATTGGTCGGCTGGCGGAGACGCGGTATCCGTTTCCGACGGGCCGATTGCAGCGAACCGGAGTTACATCATTCCATTGCCGCCCGGCGAGCCGTTCCCGAGAACGCCGACGAGAGGATTTCGTTCCGAAGAGGAGATCGCCGGCATACCGGGAGCGCGGAGGATCGATGCGTGGACAGTGCCTGGCCCGTCAGCTGGTGTCTACGCGTTCTATCGTGGCACGACCCAACGCAACCTCTACCGCATCCCCACTCGATAGCATCAGCCAGTCGCTCGAGTCGGCATTCGCAGTCCTGCGCGACACGACTGGGCGCGCCATCCGGGCGGGTGAGGGGAAATCAGCCGAGGAGAAGCTGCGCGCTTACATCCACGTCCACAGTGAGGCCATCCTGGCCACCAGCGGACCGAGTGCGATCCAGCAGCTCCTTCACCGCGAAATGCAGGAGCCGACAGTCGGCCTCGACAGCCTGGTCGATCGGACGCTGAAGCCGCGGTTCGAATACCTCTTCACGGTCATCGGCGAGTTGCTGGACCTGCCTCCTCACGACGAACGCGTGACGCTCAGTGCTTTCAGCATCCACGGCCTGATCCTCCTGTTTCGCCCGAACCCCATGGCCGACCGCTTCGGCGCGCGACTGAAGTTGAAATTCACGCCCGAACGGATCACTGAGCACTTGCTGACGTTTTCGCTGGCGGCGCTCGAGGCGTACCGGGGGGACGGCGAAGGGCTCAGGGCTCAGCGGCTCAAGGCTCAGGCTAGACCTTGAGCTCTGTAAGCCTCGACCCGTACTCGAAGATCTTGCTAGGGCTAAAGCCTGAGCCTAAGCCCTGAGCCCTGAGCCCTCAGATATAATCAACCGGATATGCAGACTACGTTCGCCATCATCAAGCCGGACGCCGTCAAGGCGGGCCACACCGGGAAGATCATCCAGCGCATCGAGGAAGCGGGCTTCCGGATTCGCGCCATGCAGCTGAGGCATCTGTCCAAGCTCGACGCCGAGGGATTCTACGCCGTCCATCGGGAGCGCCCGTTCTTTGCGAGCCTGACGACGTTCATGTCGTCGGGGCCCGCTGTCGTGCTGGCGCTCGAAGCGCCGGACGCGATCAAGAAATGGCGGACGCTCATGGGCGCGACCGATCCGGGGAAGGCCGATGCCGGCACGCTCCGAAAGGAGTTCGGCACCTCCATCGAGTTCAACGCCACACACGGTTCGGATGCTCCGGAGACGGCAGCGTTCGAGCTCGGGTACTTCTTCCCGGGGATCGACTTGAATCGGTAGGACAAGTAGGGTGTCGTGGGGAAACTGCTGGTCATCGTCGGTCTGCTCGTCGCGTTCGGCGGGCTCCTGCTGATGCTCGGCGTGCCGATCGGTCGGCTGCCCGGCGACGTCACCTTTCGCAGGGGCAACACGACGTTCTACTTCCCGATCGTGACTTCGATTGTGGCCAGCGTGCTGCTGACGCTGCTGCTGGCCCTTCTGCGGCGATAACGGAGGCTCATTGGCGATCAAAGCCGACCGGTGGATCAAGAAGATGGCGCTCGAGCACAGGATGATCGAGCCGTTCGAGGATCGGCAGGTCCGGGCCGGCGTCGTCTCGTACGGTCTGTCGTCGTACGGCTACGACATCCGCGTCGCGGACGAGTTCAAGATCTTCACCAACATCAACAACACCGTGATCGACCCCAAGCAGTTCGACCCGCGATCGTTTGTCGACGTCAAGACCGACGTGTGCATCGTGCCGCCGAACTCGTTCGCCCTGGCGCGGACGATCGAGTACTTCCGCATCCCACGCGATGTGCTCACGGTCTGTCTCGGCAAGTCGACTTACGCCCGATGCGGGATCATCGTCAACGTGACGCCGTTCGAGCCCGAGTGGGAAGGGACCGTAACGCTCGAGATCTCCAACACGACGCCGCTGCCCGCCAAGATCTACGCGAACGAGGGGATTGCCCAGGTGCTCTTCTTCCAGAGCGACGAGCCGTGCGAGATCTCCTACGCCGACAAGAAGGGCAAGTACCTGAAGCAGCGGGAAGTCACCCTGCCGCGGATCTGATCGGCTCCAGGCTCTAGGCTTTAGGCTTTGGCAAAACCTTGGAGTGGGATCCCAAAGCTCTACCTAAGCCGAGAGCCGAGAGCCGAGAGCCAGAGGTGCTTCGAGCCCAGACCGTGACCCCGACCGCAATCACCCCGACGATTCTGGCCGGGCCCCGCGCGAACACGATCCCTCCGTTGACGAACATGAAAAGGAAGATCGCGAGCAGGAGCGCGCGGCTTCGGTTCGAGCGGCGCGCGTAGCGATCAGGATTCGCCCACCAGGCCGCGGCGTCCCACAGCCAGAGGCCGATGAATGCATAGTTGACGTAGAGCCCTCCGCCCCAGTCGAGGCCCGTCAGCGCCGCGGTCTGGCGCGCGGTATGGTCGAGCGCGGCGTTCTGGCTCCAGTGATGAATGTAGTGAAAGACAGCGAGACCGTGGACGAGGAGGAGGATGGCGCCTGCCGTCCAGAAGATCCGCGCCAGCGTCCCGCGAGCCGGGCGGCGCCAACGTAGCCATTCAGCCGCGGCCCACGACAGCGTGGCGGCGGCGATGGACCCTCGAACCGCGAGGTCCACCCACATCGATCACTCCGGCTTCAGTCGCTGTTGCGCCTGGGCGATGCGCGCGTCGAGCGCCGGCGAGGTGCCCTTGACGGGGAGTCGCCGCACGCTCTCCAGGGCCTCGCCGTACCACGTGCGCCACGCCGCGAGCACGGCCGCTTCGGTCGCCTCGGCCTTGGCGCGGTCCGGCGCGCTCGCGACGATCGACGCGCCCTGTTTCTGCTCGAGCGCGAGCCGTGCGCTTGCGGAAGCAGCCAGCAAGTCGGCCACACCGATCGCGTCGCGCTCGTCGGCCGATGCCAGGAAGTACGCGCTCGTCGCCACCGCCACGCCGACGTTGACCATCTCGAGCGCGCTCGTCTTGTCCGGGCGGTCGAGATTCGTGTGGTAGTAGCGATCGGTGAAGTGCCAGTTGAGGAGCGATGGGACGCCGGCGTCGCCAAACGCCGTGTGGTCGCTTCCGCCTTCGTAGGGATTCGTCCGGACGACCCATTTGGTGTCCTTGGCGCGGCGAAGGCTGACGGCGAGATGGAGGTCGTTCAGCAGGCTTCCCTTCAGCGATTCGGCCTTGACACCGCCGGCGCCCCACTCGGTGTGCGGGTCAGATGGACGGGCCCACACCGCCGACGGGTCGGCCTGCTTCTCGATGAGGAACGTTCCGCCCGTCTTCGCGGTGTCCTCGCCGGTCATGTCGAGCGAGAACATGTACTGCACGCCCTTGGCTCGCTCGGGATCGGATGTGAGCCACTGGCGGCTCCCGCGGATCTCGTCTATCCAGAGGAACGTGATGGTGCGTCCCGGAGGCTGGAGTCCACGCCCTGCGGCAGTCGGGCCAAGAGCGGCCGCGACGGCCAGCAGCGTCCCGCACCCGCTTCCATCATCGTTCGCGCCAGGCTCCTGCACGTGCGCCGCGAGCACGATGCGCTCGTCAGGCTTGACCGACCCAGGGATCTCGGCGATGAGCGATCGGTTCGGGCCGTCGTAGAACGTGGACTCGATGTCGATTTTGACCTGGACCGGCCCGTTCTTCAGCCGCTCGCGCATCCGTGAGGCCGCGCGCCAGCTCGCCTTGAAGCCGAAAGCCTTGGCCCCGGCGTCGTACGGCACCGAGTCCCACTGAAACACCTCGTGCTGGTCTGGCGACGTGAAGAGCTTCGGGTCCGACGGGCGAATGTACGGGGCGACGCGAGTCGAGATCACGCCGAGGGCGCCGCGAGCCTTGACGGCGTTCTGCCAGAGCCGGCCCGCGTCGGCGTCGCCGAGGACTACGGCCCCCTTCACGTCCAGGTTCTCGTAGTGAGCAGCCTGGCTCCCGTCGCCGACGTCAACGAGTCGCGCCGTGAGTCCGCCTTTTGGAGTGGAGAAGGAATTGATACAGAGCGACACGCGGTCGCGCAGCCGCGACAGCACTACCTCGCCATCGTCGGCGAACGCCACCGTGCCGATTTGATAATCCCAGCCGCGCGCCTGGCCCCATTCCTCGATCCGGACGAAGGGCCGGACAAAGGGCCGGCCCTTGTCGGGTGAATCGGCGAAACCCGACGCGAGGAGTCTTGCCCGGATGTAGTCGATGGAGGCGTTGAACCCCGGGTTGCCGGCGAGACGCCAGAACTGATCCATGTAACGGACGGTCTCGATCGCCGCGAGTCCATCCACGCGAGTTGACAGGGCTCGATAGGCGCGCTCGGCCGCCGGTGGAAGGGCGAGCGCCGGCGGCTGATAGCGCTCGGGTCCTTGCGTCGGAGGTTGTGTGGAGACAGGGGAGGCGAGCGTCACGACGGCCACTACGCCGGCCGTGAGGCCACGCCACAGGGATTGCCTCGTCCGCCACGTCGAAGTCATGCCGCTATTCTACCGGCTCACGTGACGGCGAGGCTCAATTCGACGCGCTGCGGCAGGTCGGGCGTGCCTGTGCCCGCTCCGAACGCCTGCGTCTCGCTGTGGTAACCAGGGGAAAGGTGAAACGCCAGACGCGGCGGACCTCGAGTGCCGCGTACCGCCGTCGGGCAGGTCGCGTTCAGCGACGGCCGAGGCATCCGTTGCCATTGCCCTGGCGGGTCATCGTGGCAGTCAGCTCGGCTACGGCGAGCATACGCGACCCAGCGTGTACGAGCCGGTGCTGACGAGGTTGCTGGCGTACACCTGCACGATATAGGTGCCCGTCTCTGGCAGCGTCAATTGCTGCTGGCTGTTGGCGTCGAAAGTCACCACCACGCCAGCCGTCGGCGAGAACACCGTCGCGCGGGCCGCGACGAACGACGGGAAACTGCTCATCGCGAGCGTCAGCGTCACCCGGTCGTTGGCCTGCGCGACGAAGGTGATCTGATCCACCTGGGCGGGGGTCACGATCGTGCGCGCGACCAGCCCGCCGCAGGCGAGCGTCGCGTCCACGGCGCTCGTGGGCAGCAGGCATTCGCGGCCGAGCGTGTACGAGCCGGTGCTGACGAGGTTGCTGGCGTACACCTGCACGATATAGGTGCCCGTCTCCGGCAGCGTCAATTGCTGCTGGCTGTTGGCGTCGAAAGTCACCACCACGCCTCCGCTCGGCGAGAACACCGTGGCCCGGGCGGCGACGAACGACGGGAAGCCGCTCATCGCGAGCGTCAGCGTCACCCGGTCGTTAGCCTGCGCCACGAAGGTGATTTGATCCACCTGGGCGGGCGTCACGATCGTGCGCGCGACCAGCCCGCCGCAGGCGAGCGTCGCATCCACGGCACTCGTGGGCAGCAGGCATTCGCGGCCGAGCGTGTACGAGCCGGTGCTGACGAGGTTGCTGGCGTACACCTGCACCACATAGGTGCCCGTTTCCGGCAGCGTCAGTTGCGGCTGGCTGTTGGCGTCGAAAGTCACCACCACGCCTCCGCTCGGCGAGAACACCGTGGCCCGGGCGGCGACGAACGACGGGAAGCTGCTCATCGCGAGCGTCAGCGTCACCCGGTCGTTGGCCTGCGCGACGAAGGTAATCTGATCCACCTGGGCGGGGGTCACGATCGTGCGCGCGACCAGCCCGCCGCAGGCGAGCGTCGCGTCCACGGGGTTCGTGGGCAGCAGGCATTCGCGGCCGAGGGTGTACGAGCCGGTGCTGACGAGGTTGCTGGCGTACACCTGCACCACATAGGTGCCCGTTTCCGATAGCGTCAGTTGCTGCTGGCTGTTGGCGTCGAAGGTCACCACCACGCCTCCGCTCGGCGAGAACACCGTGGCCCTGGCCGCAACGAACGACGGGAAGCCGCTCATCGCGAGCGTCAGCGTCAGCCGGTCGTTGGCCTGCGCCACGAAGGT
Source organism: uncultured Acidobacteriota bacterium (assembly GCA_963776315.1). Lineage (GTDB taxonomy): Bacteria > Acidobacteriota > Vicinamibacteria > Vicinamibacterales > 2-12-FULL-66-21 > DATBJJ01. The sequence goes on along the minus strand of CAVZMJ010000003.1, from coordinate 49,063 downwards.
GATTTGGTCGACCTGGGCGGGGGTCACGATCGTGCGCGCGACCAGCCCGCCGCAGGCGAGCGTCGCGTCCACGGGGCTCGTGGGCAGCAGGCATTCGCGGCCGAGGGTGTACGAGCCGGTGCTGACGAGGTTGCTGGCGTACACCTGCACCACATAGGTGCCCGTTTCCGGCAGCGTGAGTTGCGGCTGGCTATTGGCGTCGAACGTGACGACGATGCCTCCCCTCGGCGAGAACACCGTCGCGCGGGCCGCGACGAACGACGGGAAGCCGCTCATCGCGAGCGTCAGCGTCACCCGGTCGTTGGCCTGTGCCACGAAGGTGATTTGGTCGACCTGGGCGGGGGTCACGATCGTGCGCGCGACCAGCCCGCCGCAGGCGAGCGTCGCATCCACGGCACTCGTGGGTAACAGGCATTCGCGGCCGAGCGTGTACGAGCCTGTGCTGACGAGGTTGCTGGCGTACACCTGCACCACATAGGTGCCCGTTTCCGGCAGCGTGAGTTGCTGCTGACTGTTGGCGTCGAACGTCGACGACGATGCCTCCCGTCGGCGAGAACACCGTCGCGCGGGCCGCGACGAACGACGGGAAGCTGCTCATCGCGAGCGTCAGCGTCACCCGGTCGTTGGCCTGCGCCACGAAGGTGATCTGGTCGACCTGGGCGGGGGCCACGATCGTGCGCGCGACCAGCCCGCCGCAGGCGAGCGTCGCATCCACGGGGCTCGTGGGCAGCAGGCATTCGCGGCCGAGCGTGTACGAGCCGGTGCTGACGAGGTTGCTGGCGCGCACCTGCACGACATAGGTCCCCGTTTCCGGCAGCGTCAGTTGTCGTTGACTGTTGGCGTCAAAGGTCGCCACCATGTTCGCCGTCGGCGAGAACACCATCGCCCGAGCCGCGACGAACGACGGGAAGCCGCTCATCGCCAGCGTCAGCGTCACTCGTTGGCCAGCCGACCCGGAGAAGGTGACCTGGTCCACTTCGCCCGCAGCCACGATCTGCCCTGAAATCAGCGCGCCGCACCCCAGTGTCGATCCGGCATCAATCGTGACTGTCGCCGGCGCGCTGTTGTCCTGACCGTCGTTGACGATGAGGCGAGCCGAATAACCACCGGGCACATCTGCCACGAAGGTGGGATTCACGGACGTTGGGCCCGAAAGCACCGCGCTGCTTCCCGGTGGTTTCGAGAGTAGACTCCAGGAATACGTCAGCGCGTCACTGTCGGGATCGCTCGAGCCACTGCCATCGAGATGCACGGTCGCGCCGGGCGTCACGGTCTGATCGAACCCCGCATGGGCCACCGGCGGCCGGTTCGTCTCGTCCCTGACTCTGAAGAAGCGGCTGCCAATGCCGGCCACGGCACCATTGCTGTCGATGCCCACCCACGCAATCGTGTGCAGCCCCTTGGATAACGTCCTCGGCTTCAGAATGATGAAGCCCACCGCGCCGTTCGAGTTCGCCAGCCCTGGGAAGAACCCGGCGATGTCCGGCCGGAAATGGTTGTAGGAAGGGCTCCCAATCGACGCGCCGTCCACGAACCCCTCGATCGTCGAGCCGTCAAACGGGATGAACTTCGGACGTGGTGTGAGGATCCAGCCGAAGTTGACGTACTCGGAGCCGGACACGACGCCACCCTGCCCCGGTGTGTCGATTGTCCCGAAGGGCAGTGTCGCGTGTTCGTTGTCGCACGTCATCGTCCTGGTGCCCAGCAGTACGAATTGGCCCTCGACATCCCTGGCATAGGCGAAGAAGGCATACGTGCCGTTGCCGCCGGTTGGCAGGCCGCGCGCCACGTCGGGCAGCATGTTGGTGAGCATCATGAAGCCCCACCCCGCCCGATGGCTCTGGGGAAACGCGGGAAACGCCGCATTGACGTCCGGCCGCGCCCCTTCGATGAACACGGCCGTGCCGATGAAGATCTGCGTTGCGCCCGCGCAGCGCGCGTCGACCGGAGCCGTTTCCCCGATCACTGCCGCGCGACAGATAGTGACTTCTTCGACGCCCATGTCGTCGAGTGCCCACCCGGTGATGGGCACAGCCCCGGTCACACCTGTGGCGTTGTCCAACGGTGTGTCGAGGAAGCCGAAGGGAGGGACGACCTCTGACGCGTTGTCGGAAACCGGGACGACGATGGGGGTGTTGAGAGGACTGTCAGAAGCGTCCGGCCCGGTGACTACGTCACGGGCGAACGGGGACTCATCCACGACTGCGGCGGAGCTGAACAGAGGCGCGGTGGATATCTGCCCGAAAGCGGTGACGCCAGCGCCCGCGAGCACGCCCACGGTGGCAAGCGACGCCAGACCTGCGCGCCATCGCGCACACATGGGGCGCATCTATTCTTCCTTTCCTGGAGTTCGCGAACGCTCGATGTCTATCGCACGGTCACGCGAACCATCACCGCGGGAACGAAGCCTCCGGCCGCCGTGCTTCGCGCAACCACCGCCAGGTCGTACACGCCGGGCGCGAGGCCGTTGACTTCGAGCCAGAGCCCACAGTCGCGGTATGTCTTGCCGTGCAACTCCGCGACATCGGGCCGGGCACCGCCGTAGGTCGCCGTGCCCAGCAAGATCCGAGGCTCGCCCGTCAGCGGGTGCGCCCACACCTGCACGAGCTCGATTCCGGGGCCGCCCGAATCGTCCAGATCGACCGCCCACCCGGTGAGCGTGAATGGTTGAACGAGTTCCTGCCCGCGCTTGGGCGCATCGATGGTGACCTGGGGTCCGACGCGACCGCTCCTCTTCGGGTGCAGCACGATTCGGACGTCACGACGAATGGCGGCCGGTTCGATGCCCTGCAGGAAGACGAAGTGGTAGGCGCCCACAAAGCCGACGCCTGGCTGCCACGTGAACACTCCGCGCGCGGCATCGAGCGACGCCCCGATCGGCAAGGGCCCAAACCGGGTGCCGTCCCAGAGATAGCCGGCAAGGGTGCCGGCGCCCCCACTCGACCCGTTGGAGACGAGCAGCTCGACGCGGTCGACTTCCTCGGCGTCCAGGGTGAACAGGCCCGACGCGTCGGCCTGGAGCTTCCGGAGCGGCGCCGCCAGGTTCCAGCCACGCCGGCCGCGGATTGTCACTTCTTGTATCGCGGCAGCCTCCGGCTGTGACCGGCTGCCCGCGGATTGGGGCGACGAGACTTCGTCGGGAACTTGGTACGTACGGCCGATCACCGACACCTGCATCGCGGTCGCGGCGGTCACCGTGGCCACGAGGAGGGCTGCCGGCCAGGGCCTCGCGGCTCCCAGGATCCGGTCGGAGTCCGCGGTGCGGTCGGCGCGATTGCAGGCGTGTCTTCTTCCAGTCATCGGTTCACAAACGCTCACATCCCAGCCATCTGAATCTAACCGGTTAGCGAGGTTCGTCCCGAACAGACTTCAACATCTGATGGTCCCGATCGCCGTCCCTCCGCTTTCCGGGCCGTTTGCGCGGCCCGCATCGGGAATGGCATCGAGGGATCACCGAGCCCATCAGTTCCCGGCACGGGTATCACGGAAGCCATCCACGTGTCAACCAAGATCGCGGCGGTCGTGCCCAGTTTGCGTGACGAAGCCTTCCTTCGCGACCTTGCTGGTCTTCCGCCTTCGCCAAGGCTTCGGGGGACCGCCGTAGCTTGTGGCGCAGGGTGATCGAACTCATCGTGATGAGCCGTGGGCCGTGTCTATGAGCTGGTTCTAGCAGGCCGCCAGCCGGTCCGGCAGCACGAACGTGCGGCGGGCACGTTCCGACTTCAGCGTCTCGGAGTGGTAGTAGCGGTCGAGCAGTGACGGCTTCCACAACAACAGGTCCGGGTTGCGTTCGGCGAATGCGTCCCATGTGAGGCTGCGTGCCGTGCCATCCAACCGTTCGTTGATCAGGAGCAGGTAGGCCGTGGTGATGGTCTCGTGATAGAGGTCGGGCTTCCCATTGGCGGCGGCGAAGCGCCGAAGTCCTGCGCTGAACCTGGCCAGCGCCTCGGGCAGCGCGTGGTGTCGGAGGTACCACCACGCCACCCTGACGTGCTCGCGGTGGTGAAATCCACTCGGCGGTGCTTCTCCTGATTCGAACGACTTGACGAGCGCTTCGTTCTTCACGGGCTCCACGGGCTCCACAGGCTCCACGGGACGTCCTCCTGTGTGGATGGTGTACAAAACGAAGGGGCTGCGGCATTCTGCCGCAGCCCCTTCAGAGTCGCTGAGCGTGCCCGGGCGATGTCGCGCAACGGACCGCTCATTTGAGTGTATTGGAATGGCCAGCGTCGGGCAAGCCGTCCCTGCGCGCGTTCCGTGCCGTTGATTACTTCAAGTGCTTCGCAAAGAACTGGACGGCAAGCGGCCATGAGTCCTGGGCGGCCTTCAGATTCGCGCCGCCGGCGCCGGCCTGGTTGCCCATGAACCCATGGCCCGCGCCCTCGAAGGTGTGGATCTCGTAGCTCTTGCCGGCCTTCTTCATCGCGGCTTCCGTCGGCGGAACCGTGGCTCCGATGCGCGCGTCATTCCCGGCGTAAAGACCGAGCACCGGCGCCTTGACGTTGGCCAGCTGCGCGTCGATGGTGCCGTCCGATGCTCCCGGGGCGTCGCCGTAGTACACGACTGCGGCGTTGAGGTTGGGCTGCGACGCGGCATAGCCAAAGCTCCGCGCGCCGCCCCAGCAGAATCCGACAACGCCTGTTTTGCCGTTCGACGCGGGCAGCTTCTTGCCGTACTCCATCGCCGCATCAAGGCGAGCCTTGACGTCAGCCGGCGCCAACGCCTGAATCGCCTGGCCGACACCGGTTCCGAGCGAGGCCGTGCCGCCGCCGTCGGGCCCCTTGCCCGAGAGAAAGTCCGGTACGATGGCAATGAAGCCGTCCTGGGCCAGCTGATCTCCGACCGCACGCGTGATGTCGGCCATCCCTCGAATGTCGTGGATCACGAGGACGACGCCGGTCTTGGTGGCCTTTTCGGGATAGACGACCCAGGATTTCAGGGCCGTTCCATCAGCCATCTTGATATCCACCCACTCGCCGTGACGGGGTGATTCCTTGAGCGCGCGGGCGGCGTGGTCGACGGTTCCCGCCGGGATGGCGTCGTTCCATGGTACGTCGATGGGCGGGGTTTGCGGCCCGCCGCCGCGTTGAGGCGCCGCAGGGGGACCCTGGTCGTGAACGTGCTGGGCACGGGCCGGCGCGGCGATGACGAGGGCGACGGCGAGCAGACCTGCGAGCTTCATCAATCCTCCAGTTTGAAACGCGTTCCCGGGTGTGACGACCTGACTGCGGCGGTGCATCGCCCGCCGTTTACCTGCCGGCTCCGCTCAGCAGAGTCCATCGCCGTAAGCCCCCTAGGGTATCATCTCGCATGGAGGATCCCTCCACATCGACAATGCGGTGAACCCCGCGTCCTCCGGCCGGCCATGGGGGAGAAGCTCGCCGAGCGGAGCATCGCGAAGAGGTCGTGGTCAGGTGAAGAAGCGATGAACCACAAGAGCGAATGAGCTCGGCGGTTGTTCCGATCTTCGTCGCGGCGTTGCTGGCGAATGCATTTCTGCTCTTCCTGGTGCAGCCGATGTTTGCCAGGACAATGCTGCCCCTCCTCGGTGGCGCGCCGGCGGTATGGACGGCGTGCATGCTGTTCTTTCAAGGCGTCCTTCTGGCGGGATACCTTTACGTTCACGTGACAAGGAGACTGCCGCTCCAGTGGCAGGTCGCGCTGCAGACGGCCGTGCTCGCGGTTCCGCTGATCGTGCTCCCGCTCGAGCTCCCCGCCTGGAACGGCTTCTCGCCGGCACACCACCCCGTCGCGTGGCTGATGAGCGGGATGGCGATGTCGGTGGGCCTGCCCTTCTTTGTGCTGTCGACGACTGCTCCCTTGCTTCAACGCTGGTTTGCCTCTACACGTCACGGGTCGGCGGCGGATCCCTATTTTCTTTACGCCGCCAGCAACGCAGGGAGCCTTGCCGGCCTGCTGGCTTATCCCGTCGTGATAGAACCGACGCTGACGCTCCAGCGGCAAGCGCAACTCTGGGCTGCCGGGTACGTCCTTGGGGCGGTGCTCGTGGGAATCTGCGCCGCAGTGGCCGTCCGCTATCACCGCGCGAGAGCGGATCCGGAACCCGCTCGGACCGAACGGGTCAGCCCGATCCGTGGACTGCGATGGATCGCGCTGGGCTTCATTCCGGCCAGCCTGATGCTGGCCGTGACGACCTACTTGTCCACAGACGTGGCTGCCTTTCCGCTGCTGTGGGTCATACCGCTTGCTTTGTATCTGCTCACGTTCGTCGTCGTATTCGCTCGACGCGGCGAGCGCGCGACCGGGACCGTTGCGCGTCGCTTGCCGATCGTGCTGCTGCCACTGGTGCTGCTCATGGCCAGTAAAGGAGGCGCGCCCCTCTGGTTCATGCTGCCGATCCACCTTGTCACGTTCGCGGGGCTCTCGCTGCTCTGTCATGCGCAGCTCGCCAGGGACCGGCCTCCGACGGCGCAGCTCACGGCGTTCTATGTGGCTCTCGCCACTGGAGGCGTCCTTGCCGGCGTGTTCAATGCGATCATCGCTCCGCGTCTTTTCACCGATGTTTCGGAGTATCCGCTCGTGATCGGCGCGGCCTGTCTCATGCAGGCGCCTGCCCGGCGGCTGCAGGAGGTTCTGACCACGCCACGATTGATCGTACGACCATTACTCGCGGCCCTCGTCGCGGTGGCGGCGCTTGCGATCGCCAGGTCTCTCCGGCTCGGCCCCGCCCAGACGCTTTCCATTCTTGGAATCAGCGCGCTCGTCGCCTTCAGCACCAAGCGTGACCCGGCGCGGTTTGCCATCTCTGTGGTGCTGCTGCTCCTGGTGGGCGCGTCGATGCCGAGTGCCGCATGGGGGCGCGTGGTCTACACCGAGCGCACGTTCTTCGGTGTGTATCGCGTGTCACTGGATGAGGGCGGACGCTTCATCTCGCTGTATCACGGCACGACGCTGCACGGCCGGCAGGTGCTCGGCGACCGCGACCCCGAAGCAAAGACTTACTACCATCCCCGGAGCCCGATTGGCCAGGTGCTCGCGTCGCAGGCCCTGCGGCAGGATCTGGTTGTGGGCGTTGTCGGCCTCGGCGTGGGATCGCTGGCCGCGTACGCGAAAGCAGGTCAGACCTGGACGTTCTACGAAATCGATCCCGCCGTGGAGCGGATTGCCCGCGACACTCATTACTTCGCCTATCTCGATCGCTGCGGTCATCGCTGTCGTGTCGTATTGGGCGACGCGCGGATGTCACTCGCAGAGGCGACCGAGCGATATGACGTCCTGGTACTCGACGCGTTCATCTCGGATGCGATTCCCGTGCACTTGCTGACGAAGCAAGCTGCGGCAACCTACCTGGATCATCTGCAGCCGAATGGCCTCATAGCTCTGCACATCTCAAATCGTCATATCGCTCTCCGGCCCGTATTGGCGCGCCTGGCGCGCGATCACGGGCTGGTTGCGTTTGGCCGTGTCGATCCGCTCAGTGAGACAGACCAGGCCGAGCACGGCTACAGCACATCTGACTGGGTTGTCATGGCTCGCGCGCTCCCGGCCATTGAAGCAGCAGCCGACCCGCAGCAATGGGTGCGGTTGATGCCTGATGGCGCGCGTGCCTGGTCGGACGATTTCTCCAATATCTGGACGGCGCTGAAGTGGCGGTGACTGGCACACGAGACCCGGTGCGCTCAGCATCTCGTTCAGCGGAACTGACCCTCGGCGGGCTCAGACGGCCACCAGCCGGCCCGGCAGCACGAGCGTCCGGCCGGCGCGGTCTGACTTCAGGTCGGTGTCCGGCACGGGCGATCGTATACTTTGACGATCCGATGGTTTCTGTCCCCCATCCCGATTCTGTGAAAGCATGCGCCGAGATCTCATGAGTCACTTGTCCCTTGTCGCCGCCGCGGCTGCTCTCGCTCTAGGCGCCACGGGTTGCTCGAAGCCAGACGCCGCCCAGGCGCGCAGCCGGGAAAGCGCCGCCAAGCCGGTCCAGATCGACGTCGTCCGCCAGGATTCGGTCCGCAGGGCCGTGGACGTCGTCGGCACGCTCGCCGCCGTCGACCAGGTCACGATCTCCTCGGAAGCCGACGGAAAAGTCAGCCGGATCCTGGCCGACCTGGGCGACCGCGTGACGGCGGGGCAGGTGCTCATCCAGCTCGACCACGAGAAGCAGCAATACACCTACGAGCAGCAGCAGGCCGTGCTCGCCCGGACGCTTGCGCAGTACGGCGCATCAGACCCGGAGCACCTGCCGGACATCGAGAAGACTCCCGACGTCCAGAAAGCCAACGCCGACCTCGTCCAGGCGAAGCAGGCGTTCGACCGCGCGAACGAACTGTTCAAGCGCACGCTCATCTCGCAGCAGGCGCTCGACGATGCCAAGACGGCGCTCCAGTCGAAGCAGGCGAGCTACGACTCGGCGCTGCAGAACGCCAAGAACCTGCGGGCCAGTATTCAGGCGTCGGAAGCGACGATGAAGCTGGCGGGCCGCCAGCTCCGCGATACCGACATCCGGGCGCCGTTTGACGGCTACGTCGAGAAGCGGCTCGTGAACCTGGGTGAGCTCGTCAAGGCCCAGATGCCGGTCATGGCCGTCGTGCGTCTCGACCCGCTCAAGGTGATCGCCGAGATTCCCGAGAAGATGGCGCCCTGGATCAAGGACGGTCAGCCGGTGAGCCTGCAGGTCGACGCGTATCGGGACAAGACGTTCGACGGGAAGGTCTCGCGGATCAGTCCCGGGGTGAATTCGGCGACCCGGGCGTTTCCGTTCGAGGCGCTCGTGCCCAATACCGACACGACGCTCAAACCGGGAACCTTCGCACGCGTGCACATCGAAAGCGGCAAAGTCGACGCGGTCCTCACCCTGCCGTACTCCGCTTTGCAGTACCGGTATGGCGTCAACCGCGTGTTCGTCGTCAACGGCGACAAGCTGGCGATGCGCGAGCTGGCGGTCGGCGAGCGCATGGGCGATCGTATCGAAATCGTCAGCGGCGTGAAAGCCGGTGAACGCGTTGCCGTGACCGACGTCGACACGCTCGCCGATGGCGCGCTCGTGGCCGTGACCAAACAGCCCTAACCACACGAGGGATCACCGACGTGCTCTCTGAACTCTGCGTCCGCCGTCCGGTCTTCGCCACGATGCTCGTCATGTCGCTCGTGGTACTCGGGACGTTTTCGTTCCGCGGGCTCGGCGTCGATCTCTTTCCCAAGGCCGACCCGGCCACGGTGAGCGTCGTCTTGTCGCTGCCCGGCGCGAGCCCGGACGAGATGTCCACGTCGGTCGTCGAGCCCATGGAGGAAGCGATCAGCGGCGTCTCGGGCATCGACGAGATCACGGCTCGCATTTCCGAGGGCCGCGGCCAGATTACCGTCCGATTCGTCCTCGAGCGCGACCTCAACGACGCGTCGAACGACGTCCGCGAGAAGGTCGCGAGCGCGGTCAGGAACATGCCGCCGGCGCTGCTGCCGCCGGTCATCACCAAGGTCGATCCGGACGCCGACCCGGTGCTGTCGCTCATCGTGTCGTCCGACGCGATGAGCCTGCGCACGCTCACGGAGCTGGCCGACAAGCAGATCGCCCGCGTCATCCAGACGGTCAACGGTGTCGGCGAAGTGAGCCTCGCGGGCGGCCGGGCGCGCGAGATCCACATCGTCGTCGACATCGAGAAGCTGAACTCCTACGGGCTCTCGATGACCCAGGTTCGCGATGCGGTGGTCGCCGAGAACGTCGAGATTCCGGGAGGGACGGTCGAGCAGGGCAAGAGCCAGCTGCTCCTGCGCACGCTCGGCCGAGTCGATGGGTCGCAGGACTTCAACGACATCGTCGTCGCCACCAGGAACGGCACGCCGATCCGCATCTCGGACATCGGCGGCGCCGAGGATACGTTCCAGCGGCCGACGAGCGCCGTCTGGCTCGGGAAGACTCCCGCCGTCATGCTCGACATCCGGCGGGCGATGGGGGAGAACACGGTCGCGGTCATCGAAGGCGTGCGCGCCAGGCTCGCGACCGTCGAGCGCTCCCTGCCGTCGGCGGTCAAGATTACGGTGATCCGCGACGACTCGCGCTTCATCTACGCGTCGATCGCGTCGCTCGAGGAGCACCTGATCTTCGGCGCGCTCTTCGCCACGATTGTGGTGATGCTCTTCATTCGCAACCTGCGCGCCGTCCTCATCTCGGCAGTCGCGATTCCGGCGTCGATCATCGCCTCGTTCACGCTGATGCGGATCATGGGGTTCACGCTGAACAACATGACGCTCCTCGGCATCACGCTCGCCGTCGGGATTGTCATCGACGATGCGATCGTGGTGCTGGAGAACATCTTCCGCTACATCGAAGAGAAGAACTGTTCGCCCTTCGAGGCCGCGATCGAGGGAACGCGAGAGGTTGCGCTCGCGGTGATGGCAACGACACTGTCGCTCGTCGTGATCTTTCTGCCCATTGCCTTCATGAACGGCTATGCCAAGCGGTTCATCAATCCCGTTCGGCTGGACCATCGCGTTCGCGATCATGGTCTCGATGCTCGTCAGCTTCACGCTGACGCCGATGTTGAGCTCGCGATTCCTGAAGATCTCGGATGCCGACAGCGATCGCAAGACGAAGGAGGGCGGGTTCTTCCACTGGCTCGACGTGTGGTACACGAGGCAGGTGAACTGGGCGCTCGACCATCCGATGGCCATCATCGGGATTTCGGTCATCACGGCCCTGCTGACGGTGCCGCTCAACCGCATGGTCGGCCGGGAGTTCGTCCCCACCGAGGACATGGGTGAATGGACTGTCCACCTGGATGCGCCGGAGGGCACGTCCCTCGCGGGGACGAGCGAGATCGCCTTCAAGTTGCTCGAGGAGCTGGAAGGAATCGAGGGCGTGGCGCAGATCGAGCCGTCGATTGCGGTCTCGGGAATGGTCGGCAGTTCGCCTACCCACATCCATTTCCTCTGTCAGGCGCTGCCGATCGAAGAACGGAAGAACACCCAGGCGCAGATCATCACGGAGATGCGCCGGCGGCTGGCGAAGCACCCTGGCAACCGGCCGAGCATCAGTTCGCGAACAGCGCTTGGCAGCGGTGAAGGCACCGGTGGCTTTGCGATCTCGGCCAATATCCTCGGGCCGGATCTTGCGCACATCGTCGAGTATTCGAAAAAGGCGCTGGTCGCGGCGCAGACCGTGCCCAGCCTGACCGAGGTCAAGATCGGGCTCAACGTCTCGAATCCAGAAGTGCACGTGGCCGTCGATCGCAAGCGGGCCGCCGATCTCGGCGTGCGCATGGCGACCATCGGCAACACGCTGCGCCTCGCCGTCTCGGGCGACGACCAGATCTCGTTCTTCAAGGAAGGGCAGGAGCAGTATCCGGTCAAGATCCGCGTGCTCGAGAGCCAGCGGCGCGACATCGAGGAGGTTGGCCGGTTGACCGTTCCGTCGGCGAACGGGCCGGTGCGGATCGACAACATCGCGCGGCTCGAGCGCGGGCTCGGACCGACCACGCTGCAGCGTTCCGATCGTCAGTTCACCGTCCAGCTGATCGCGGACGTCGCGCCTGGGCACGCGCTTGACGAAGCGTCCAGTGATGTTCGCAAGATGCTGGCCGGCCTCAACATGCCCTCGACGATGTCCTTCAAGCTGCAGGGGCAGTCGAAGATCCTCGACGAGACGACGGCGAACATGATCATGGCGATTGGCCTCGCGATGATCTTCGTGTACATGGTGCTGGCGTCGCAGTTCGAGAGCTTCCTCCAGCCGGTCGTCATCATGCTGGTGCTCCCGATTGCCGTGCCGTTCGCGCTCTTCACGCTCTGGGTGACCGGCCGCACGCTGAACCTCTGGAGCGCCCTCGGCATGCTGCTCCTCCTCGGCATCGTCAAGAAGAATTCGATCCTGCAGGTGGACTACGCCAACGTGCTGCGGGCCAGGGGGGTGCCGCTGCGCGACGCGATCGTGGAGTCGTGCCGGACCCGGCTGCGGCCAATCCTGATGACCACGACCGCGATCATCGCGGGGCTGCTGCCGACGTCGCTGGGAATCGGAATCGGCGGGACCGGTCGCGCGGCGATCGCCGTGACGATCATCGGCGGTCAGTCGCTGTGCCTGTTCCTGACGCTGCTGCTGGTGCCCGTGGCCTATGTGCAGTTCGACGCCCTCGAGCGGGCCCTCGTGGGCGAGGGGGCGAGGGCCTGGCTCTCGCGCGTGTCGGCGGCCACGATCGGGCGGCTGAGGCCAGCGCCGCACTAGGCTGGAATCGTGTTACGGAAATATCGCGAAGAGCCCGAAGCTCACGAAGTTCACGAAGCTCGTTCCTGATGTCTTCTTCGTGATCATCGTGCGCTTCGCGGCCATCGTGACAAGCCGTCGGCCGTACTCAGGAGACCCGTTCTATCGCTGCAGCCGCTGCGGCTCCAACATCGGTTCGACCGGTCGAAGCGAGGACTTTGACGACCGGCGCGCCAGCCACTCCTGGATCCGTTCCATGTAGATGTAGAACACCGGCGTCACGTAGAGCGTCAGCGTCTGCGAGACGAGCAGGCCGCCGACGACCGCCAGGCCGAGCGGCCGCCGCGCCTCGGCGCCGGCGCCCCAGCCCAGCGCGATCGGCAGCGTGCCCATCAGCGCCGCCATCGTCGTCATCATGATCGGACGGAAGCGGACGAGGCACGCCTCGTAGATCGCGTCGGCGGCGCTCACGTTGCGCTCGCGGCGCGCCTCGATCGCGAAGTCGATCATCATGATGCCGTTCTTCTTCACGAGGCCGACCAGCATGATGACGCCGACGAACGCGTAGATGTTCAGGTCCTGCTTGAAGAGCAGCAGCGTCAGCAGCGCGCCGAAGCCGGCCGACGGCAGTCCCGAGAGAATCGTGATCGGGTGGATGAAGCTCTCGTAGAGGATGCCGAGCACGACGTAGATGACGAAGATCGCGAGCAGCAGAACCCAGCCGAGGCCGCGCATCGAATCCTGGAACGCCTGCGCCGTGCCCTGGAAGCTGCCCGACACCGTGCCCGGCAGCGTCTCGCGCGCCAGCTCCTCGACGCGCGCGACCGCGTCGCCGAGCGCGACGCCCGGCGCGAGGTTGAACGACAGCGTGACCGACGGCAGCTGCCCGATGTGGTTGACCGACTGCGGGCCGACCGTCTGGCGCGTCGTGACGACGGTCGAGAGCGGAACGAGCTTGCTGCCCGGCGCCTGCACGTAGAGCATCGACAGCGCCGCCGGATCCTGCTGGTACTGCGGCGCGACCTGCATGATCACCTGGTACTCGTCGTCGGGCGCGAAGATCTGCGAGACCTGCCGCGAGCCGTACGCCGAGGTCAGCGCCGACTCGACCTGATCGACCGTCAGGCCGAGCGCCGCGATCTGCTCGCGATCGAGATCGACGGTCGAGCTGCGGGTTCTTGATCTGCAGGTCCGAGTTGACGTCCTGCGAGCCCGGGCACGTTGCGCAGCGCGGCCTCGAACTGCGGCGCGACGCGGTACAGCTCCTCGGTGTCGGGATCCTGCAGCGTGAACTGATACTGGCTGCGCGACATCATGCCGCCGATGCGGATCGCCGGCGGGTTCGTCAGGAAGACGCGGATGCCGGGCACGCGCGCGAGCTTCGGCCGCAGCTCCTCGATGATCTGGTCCGCCGTCAGCGTGCGCTCGCTCGCGCGGCTTCAGATCGACGTTCAGGCGGCCGCCGCCGAACCCGCCGACGTTCGACGGTGAACGCCGCGACGTTCGGATCGGCCGCGAGGATGTCCATGACCTCCCTCTGGTGCGCCGACCATCGCGTCGAAGCCGATGCCCTGCATCGCCTCGATCTGGCCGTTGAGCTGCCCGGTGTCGACGCTCGGGATGAAGCCCGTCGGCACGATCCGGAACAGGTAGACGGTGCCGACGAGCAGCAGCGCCGACACCACCATCGTCACGGCCCTTGAAGCGGATCGTCTGCTTCAGCGTCCAGCCGTACGCCTGCAGCCAGCGCGTCGAACACGCCTTCGATCGCGTTGTAGAACCGGCCGTGACGGCATCGAGTGCGGCGGCTTCAGGAAGCGGCTGCACAGCATCGGCGTCAGCGTCAGCGACACGAGGCCCGACACGAGGATCGCCGCGGCGATCGTCACCGCGAACTCGTGCATCAGGCGTCCGACGATGCCGCCCATGAACAGGACCGGGATGAACACGGCCGCCAGCGACAGCGTCATCGACACGATCGTGAAGGCGATCTCCTTCGACCCGTCGAGCGCCGCCTGCATCCGCGGCTTGCCCATCTCCATGTGCCGGACGATGTTCTCGAGCATCACGATCGCGTCGTCGACGACGAAGCCGACCGAGAGCGTCAGCGCCATCAGCGACAGGTTGTCGAGGCTGTAGCCGAACGCCCACATCACGGCGAACGTGCCGACGATCGAGAACGGCAGCGCGAGGCTGGGGATGATCGTCGCCGACAGGTTCCGCAGGAACAGGAAGATGACCAGGACGACGAGGAAGACGGTCAGGACCAGCGTGAACTTGACGTCGTCGACCGACTCGCGGATCGACACCGAGCGGTCGCTGCGGATGCCGAGCTGCGAGCGCAGCCGGGCAGCTGCGCCTGGAGCTGCGGCAGCAGCGCCTTGATGCGCGTCGACGACCTCGACGGTGTTGGTGCCCGGCTGGCGCTGAGATCGCGAGGTAGATCGTCGGCGTGCCGTTGTACCAGCTGGCGTTGCGCGGGTTCTCGACGCCGTCGTAGACGTTCGCGACCTCGCTCAGCCGCACCGGGCTGCCGTTGCGGTAGGCGACCACGATCGGCCGGTACTCCTCGGCGGCCATCAGCTGGCCGCTCGTCTGCACGACGAAGTTGCGCTTCGGGCCGTACAGCGTGCCGGTCGGCCGGTTGACGTTCGCGCCGGCGATCGCCTGCGCGACCTGGTCGATGCCGATCTGCCGCGACGCGAGCTGCGTCGGGTCGACGTCGACGCGCACGGCGAACTTCTGCGCGCCGAACACGTTGACCTGCGCGACGCCGCTGACCATCGACAGCCGCTGCGCGAGGACCGTTTCCGCGTACTGGTCGACCTGCGACAGCGGCAGCGTCGACGAGCTCAGCGTCAGGAACAGCACCGGCGAGTCGGCCGGGTTCACCTTCTGGTACGACGGCGGCGACGGCATGCCGGGCGGCAGCGATCGGCGCCGCCCGCGCGATCATCGACTGCACGTCCTGCGCGGCCGAGTCGATGTCGCGGCTCAGGTCGAACTGCAGCGTGATGTTGGTGCTGCCCTGCCCGTTGCTCGAGCTGATCGACGTCACGCCGGCGATCGTCGAGAACTGCTTCTCGAGCGGCGTCGCGACCGACGCGGCCATCGTCTCCGGGCTGGCGCCGGGCAGGTTCGCCTGCACCTGGATGGTCGGGTAGTCGACGGTCGGCAGGTCGCTCACCGGCAGCAGCCGGTAGCCCATGATGCCGAAGATCAGGATCGTCGGGACGAGGAGCGTCGTCGCGACCGGCCGCCGGATGAAAGGTCTCCGCGAAGTTCATGACTGATTCCCCCGATTCCCGCCGCGGCGCCCGCCGCCCCGACGTCCATCGCTGTCTTCCCGTCCCCGCCCGCTCGCGGCCCTCGCCGTCGCCGGCTCTGCCGGCGCCCTTCCCCGCGCGTGCCGGTCGTGACTGCGGGCCCGGCGGTGAGCCGCAGCTGGCCGTCGGTCACGACTTCCTCGCCGGTCTCAGGCCGTGCGCGATGACGATCTCGTCGCCCTGCTGACGCTCGACCGTGACGGTGCGCACCTCGACCGTGCGATCCGGCTTGACGACGTAGCACGAACTGGCCCGCCTGCGACGCCTGGACGGCGGCCGCCGGCACGACGATCGCGTTCGGATCGGTGCGGCAGGATCAGCGTGACCTGCACGAAGAGCCCGGGCCAGAGCGCGTGATCGGCGTTCGCGAACGTGCCCTTCAGCTTGATCGTGCCGGTCGTCGGGTCGACGGTGTTGTCGATGAAGCTGACGGTGCCGGCCTCCATCGTCGACGTGTCCGGAGAAACCGTCGGACGACGCGTCGGCGCCCCGTCAGCGGGCGCGCTGCCCGGAGCCGGCGGCGCCGCCTGTTGCGCGCCGGGCGTGCCGTCCGGCCTGGATGCGCGCGTCGATCCGCGAGCGGCTGCTGCGCCTGGTACCGCCGGATGTCCGGCAGGTAGCGGCCGGGAACCGAAAACGTCACGTAGATCGGCGCGACCTGATTGATCACGACGAGCGGCGTCGTGTCGTTGGCGCGGACGAGATCCCCCTGTGGACGCTGAGCGCGCCGGTGCGGCCCGAGATCGGCGCGATGATGCTCGTGTACTGAAGATTCAGGCGGGCGTTCTCGATCTGCGCCTGATCGGCCGCCAGCGTCGCCTCGAGCGCCAGCGAGGTGGCCGCCTGCGTCTCGTACTGGTCGCGGGGGATCAGCCCGCGCTTGAAGAGATCCTCGTAGCGCGCGCGCTGCGACTGGGCGTTCTTGGCCTGGGCCGTGTCGCGCGCGAGCACCGCCTGCGCCTGCTGCAGCGCCGCCTCGAACGGCCGCGCGTCGAGCGTGAAGAGCGGCGGCCCCTGCGCGGACCTCCTGGCCTTCCGCGAAGTGAATCGCGCTCAGCTGTCCGGTCACCTGCGCGCGGATCTGGACGGTCGCAGCGGCTCGGCGGTGCCGACCGCGGGGATCGTGACCGGGACGGCTTTCGACACGACGTGGGCGGTCACGACCGGCACGGCGCCGCCGCCCCGTCCGCCGCCGCGGCCTCCCGCCCTTCCGGAGGTGTCAGCTGCCGGTTGCTGCGTACTGGTGCCGGCTCCTCTCGAGCAGGCTGAGTCGGCCACGCCGGCACCGAGCAGGCAGATCAGCGCGAACCGGTGAATGTGGGTTGAAAGGAAGGAAGAGCGAACGATTATGAGCATGCGGATACTGGGAACCTTGTCTACTCTACAGGGAAAACGCCACTTACCTGTCTCCCGTTTACGAAGGGGGTCGGGCGCGCCGGTTCGACCGTGATTGAAAAACGCTATCATGGAGACATGGCCCTCGACGAACGCGCCTTTTTCAACGACAAACCGGAAACTCGACAGGGCAGGTACCAATGCCCGAAGTGCCGGCGGACGGGCGATTACAGCATACGTTGGGTGCGCCGCTCGAAGAAGGACAGGCCGCCGGGTGGTGCGGACGAGGCCGACCGCGCCAAGTTCGCGAAGCTGCGGGACTATCTGCTGCGGCTGGACGACGAGGTCACCTGCAAGACCTGCGGTAAGAAGTTCGAGATCCCGTCACAGCAATCGCTGTTGTTCGTCGATCAGTTCGCCGGTCTCCCCAACGACGAAGACCTCGAGCGGGAAATCGCCGCTGCGTCGGGAGATCCGGAACCCGTCCCCGAGACCAAGCCCGCATTGCCTGCGCGTTTCACGCGCAAGTCGAGCGGCTGGAAGTAAGCAGTCATGGTGTCCGGCTTGAGCCGGACCCCGCGAGGCCAGTCGCAGTGTCCGGCTTCCGCCTTCGCCCGAAGCGCTTCGGCGGACCGCCATAGCCTTGGCGAGGGCTGGTCGGCGGACCGCCGTAGCTTTAGCGGAGGCTGGTTGGCCGGACCGTGTCACGCCCACTATCCAGCATGGCGTCGTTGAACAACTGATCCGCCGCCTGCACGAAGCGGCGAACAGGCGGGAGCCGAAGCGTCAGTGCCGCAGAGGGCAGGACCTGCCGGAGCAGCCCAACCAGGCCGTGGGTTGCGCGCTGTGCCGGACTCCTGTCGAGCAGCCACCACAGAATGACCGCGAGGTGCAGCAGGTAAAGCAGGCTGCCGATGGCGTCGGCGAGCCGCGGCGGCGGCGCGTCGGTCGCGTCGACGACGGCACTCTGGAAGACTGCCTGCACCCGGCGGCGAGAGAAGGCAGTGCTCTGTGCGAAGACGCCTTCCTCGACGTCTCCCACCATCACCGGAGCAAGCGCTCGCAGCGTGACTCTGTGCGGGCCGAGCACGCGAAGGCTCGTCTCGAGCGCGGAAAGGAAGCGGTCGCGCCACTTGCCTTGCGGCATGTCGGTTGCCTGCCGCGCATAGGTGTCGGACAGATCGTCATAGAGCGCCAGCACGATCGATCGCTTGCTCGGAAAGTAGCGGTAGAGGAGGCCGACGCTGACCCCGGCGCGCCCGGCCACGTCGCGCAGGGTGGTCGCCGCGAAGCCACGCTCGCCAATCAGACCGATGGCCGTCTCGTACAGGATGCGCCTGGTCGCGTCGCCCTCGGCCGTCCGGCCAGGCGGCCGGCCCCGCGGCCGCGGCTTGCTATTTTCAGTAAACATGTTTATCTTTATTAAAGCACGCCCGGCGCCGGTGTGCAACGGCCAGCTTTCGGGGGAGACGGGCGTCGGCTGTGTGCTGCGATGACCAGACTGAAGATTGTGATTCCGGGCGGCTCGGGGCAGGTTGGGACCGTGCTCGCGCGCGCCCTCCATCACGACGGGCATGACGTGGTCGTGCTCAGCCGGCGGCCCGAGGTGCGACCCTGGCGCGTCCTGGCGTGGGACGGTGTGACGCGCGGCGACTGGTCGAGGGAACTGGAGGGCTGCGACGCGGTGATTAACCTCGCCGGCCGCAGCGTGAACTGTCGCTACACGGCGGCGAATCGCCGGGACATCATGGATTCGCGGGTGCTGTCGACGCGGATCGTCGGGGAGGCGATCGCCCAAGCGGCGCATCCCCCTCGCGTCTGGCTGCAGGCGAGCACCGCCACCATCTACGCGCACCGCTACGATGCGCCGAACGATGAGGCGACGGGCCTGGTCGGCGGCGTGGAACCCGGCGCGCCCAGCGCCTGGAAGTTCAGCATCGACGTCGCGCGTGCCTGGGAGGCGACCTTCGACGATGCGATCGTTCCCGGCACGCGGAAAGTGGCCATGCGTTCCGCGCTCACGTTGAGCCCCGATCCCGGGGGCATCTTCGATACTTTGCTCGGCCTCGTGACGTGGGGTTTCGGCGGAAGTGCGGGCGACGGCCGGCAGTACGTCTCCTGGATTCACGACGAGGATTTCATCGCGGCTGTGCGCTGGCTGTTCGCGCACGACGAAATCAACGGCGTGGTGAACGTGGCGGCGCCCAATCCCCTGCCACACGAGGAGTTCATGCGCGTGCTACGGCACGCCGCCGGCAGACCGTTCGGGTTGCCGGCCACCCGGCTGATGCTCGAGGCTGGCGCGTTGTTCATGCGCACCGAGACGGAGCTGATTCTGAAGAGCCGTCGCGTCGTCCCCGGCCGGTTGCTCGAGCATGGCTTTGTCTTCAAGTATCCCGAGTGGCGCGGCGCGGCGGCCGATCTGTGCCGCAGGTGGAAGCTGGTCCGGCGGAGTGGCGCGAGAGTCGCGTGACACGCAGGTGATCCATGTTCTTCGCAAAAAGGCCCTCGAGGCAGGCGATCGATCGTTTCATCAAGGACTCCCAGGGCCTGCCGCTCTCGTACGAGCAGGTCGGACTGGCTCAGGGGGCGCCCGTGGGCTACGACATCGACGAGACGCTCGTGACCATCGGTCGTGGCGATGCGGCCTTCGAACGAGCGAAAGCCGCGCTCGCCGCGTGGAAACACTACGAGTTCAACTGGGTCGAGGTGTCGCCGCCGGGCGCATCCATCGATCCGGGCAGCGTCGTCGCGGTGCTCGTGCGTCACCTCGGGTTCTGGTCGCTCAACGGTTGCCGAGTCCTCTACGGTGTGGGCGATCGAACAGTCGGGCCGAACTTTGGCTTCGCGTACGGAACGCTGACTGATCACGCGGAAGATGGATTCGCCTACGGAACCCTGGTCAACCACGTGGAACAGGGCGAGGAGATCTTTGAAGTGTCTCTGCGTCCCGAGACCCACGAAGTGATCTACCGCATCCGCGCGGCGTCACGACCCCGGGCCGTCCTGGCGCGATTGGGATATCCGATCGCCCGCCTGCTCCAGGCACGATTCCGACGGGACTCGGGGGAGGCGATGCAGCGAGCCGTCGATGAGGGCGTCCCCTGACTGTCTGGGTTGCCTACGGCTTCCGTAGCACGGTCCAGGGGTCCAGTCGGACGATCCGGTACGTGGCAACGGCTCGTTGCCACTGCAGCAGAGCCGCCGCACAGCACGGCAACGGCCACCCAGAGTCGCACGTCCTGGCCGCTGACCGCGACGAGCTCGGCGAAAACGGCGCGAGTGACGACGACTGTTCCAAGGGCGCCGGTTGCGATCGCCGCAACGATCAGCTTGGCTTCGCGCAGGATCACCAGCGTAGATGCGGCCGATATGGTCGATGTCCTCGATATGCGGACGTGCGGTTCCAAGAACGGCGCCAAGGAAGACGTAGAGGCTGGTGGTCGTGCTGATGCCAATCGCCAGGGTGGCGACGGCCACTGCCGCCCCCAGACGCCAGCTGCGTAGAAATCGCACGGCGTGCCGGATATCTTGGACCGTCACGAGTCTCTCTCTGCCGGAGTGTCGGCGGAGTCTCCAGCCGGCCGTAACCCGGGCGGCCGCGCGCGCTGAAGTGGTCTGGCGTCAGCACGATGTTGGAACGCTACTACTTGCTCGAGCCGAACACGAAGCCGATCGAGCGCTGAATCGGGTTGTAGAAGGTCCCGTAGTCGGGCGAAGTGAGGTTGGCCTGCACGTCGCGCTCGTCCCCCGAATCGAAGGTGTTGTAGATCTTGATGCCGGCGGTGAAGCGATACTTCTTGAAGCGCCATGGACGTGCCAGCGTGAAGTCGAGCGACGAGACCGTCGGGAGTCGCCCCGTGCGGTTCCGCTCGCCGACGAAATCCTGATACTCGTTCACGGCCGACCACGGGAAGCCGCTGCGCCACTCGTAAATCGGGTTGAACACCCACTTGCCCGGCAGGCCAATCGTGCCCCGGACAATCATTCGATTGGGTACGTCGGTCGGACTGAGCGAGTTCTCGTTGGGCCTGATGATCGGATTCCTGAAGTTGCCAAAAAACTGATCGTAGTCGTTCAAATCGCGAACGCTGTGCGATCGCACGTAGGAAACGGTCAGGTCGCGGTGTTCGCTGGCGAGATATCGCCCCGTGGTCTCGAATTCCCAGTAGCGTTGCTCGCCGGTGGAGGAGAGCGTGAGCAGGCCGCGGCTCGCATCGGGATCGACGATGTAGGCGTGCGAGCCGTTGCGATGGAGGTAGGCCGCCTTGAAGAAGAAGCGCCGGCCGAAGCGCTGGTCCCAGGCGGACGTCAGCACGATGCTCTCCGGCGTCTTCAGCTCGCCGTCGACGACGTGCGTGAACGCCACCGGGACGCCCAGCGGGAGGCCATCAGCGGCGTAGCGGCTGGCAGTCTGCACCTCGTACTGTGTGAACGCGCCGACGGTGAGCGGCGTCCGTTCCGAGAATTTGCCAAACCCGGCACGCAGGATCCCGCGGCCCTCGGGGAGGAGACTCACGGACATTCCCGCGCGAGGCGAAAAGTTCACCTTCTCCACGACGTCATCGCGATCGGTGCGCAAGCCCAGCTCGAACATCAAGCGATCGTTGACGCGCCAGCGATCCTGCGCGAAGACGGCGAACTCGGTGCCGCTGACCCCCGGGTGAGTCAGAGGCGGAGCATACGTGGTGCGCTCGGCCAGCGAGCCGTCGAGGCGCCGCACGTCGACCATCTGGCTGTAGCTGTCGCCGTCGAAGCTCGAGTGCTGGAGGTCGAGGCCGAACTTGAACATGTGCTGGCCGGCCCACCCGTCCTTCGAGAGCGTCAGCGCCTCGACGAGTTGCAGGCTGTGAATGTTCCGCTCCTGCCGGTTGAAGAAGTTGCCGCTCTGTCCCTGCGGCGCGTAGACCATCGTCTCTGTGCCCTGGGTCTTCTGATCGACCTCGAACCTGCGCGCGGCGACGGTCGACTCGAGGATCGCGTGCTCCGACAGAATCAGCCGATCGACGAGGCCGCCTGAGAAGCCCTCTTGAGTGAACTTCGGCGTCGCTTCCGGCGGCCGAAAAGTGGAGAGCGTGGCGTTCGTGATCTTGCGCGGGAAATAAATGATGCCCCCCGTCAGGGCATGGCGCGACGACAACGTCGCGTCCAGCCGCGTGAAGGAGTCGAAGCTGTCGAGACCGAGCTGGGGTTCGTCGGGCAGGCTCTTGACCGGCGTGCGCACGAACCGGTACTGCAGGTACTGGCCGAGCAGCAGCTTGTCACGCTTGATCGGGCCCGAGATCGAGAACCGCGGCTCGAACTTGTTGACGAAGGCAAAGCCCTTGCCGAACCCCGGGACCAGGTTGTCGGGCTTGAATACCCACTCGTTGGTCCCGCGCTTGGTGCGCACTTGCGTGACGCTCGTCGAGAACCGGCCGTACTCCGCGGCGAATGGGTTCGAGAGCACCTCGACCGACTCGACCGCGCCGCTCGGGAGTTCGAGGTCGAAGTCGCCTGTCGACGGATCGTTGAGGCTGGCGCTGCTCAATTGCAGCGCGCCGGTCGTCGGGGCGCCGCCTTTGATCCGCAGCCGGCCTTCCGGTCCGCGAATGATGCTCGGCAGCACCGTCAGGAGCGACTGGAAGTCATCGCCCGCGAGGGGCTGGATATCCATCTTCGTCCCCGTCAGCACGTCGCTGACCGCGACCGGCTGCAGGCTCTCCGTCGGAGAGTTGGCGGGCACGACGACGTCCACGGTCTCACGGACCATGGTCAGTCGCATCTCCAACAGCACCTGTTCGGTCGAACCGCCGTGAACCGTGAATGGCGAGGACTCTGCATCCGCGAAGCCGTCACGAACCCCCTTGACAACATAGCGGCCGGCGGACACGTCGGGAAACATGACCTGGCCGACCACGTCGGTTATCGTCTGCCCGACCACGATGTTGCCGTCGACATTGCGCAGCTCGACGCGCACGGCGGGAACTCGCAGCCCTTCGACCGTGGCGGTCACCACGACGCGCCCTGGCCCCGAAGGTTGCGGCTGTGGAGTCGCTGCCTGCTGAGCGCTCGACGCGTGAGCCGTGCAGAGACACAGGATGAGGACGCCAATCACTCGTGACATAACCACCATAGACACCAAGCCGAGACCACACAAGAGTCTAACCGAGCCCGCGGCGTTGCAGGACTCGAGTTCTGCCCATTTTGTTTTTTGCGTGGTTAGATGAAGCGTTCATGAAATGTTAATCTTCGCTCTCTGCGGCGTCACCGCCGCAGAGCCGCTGACGATCATCACCGTCTCGTGGCGCTGCCCGAGGTCGCCGCAGCGGCCCGCGACTTCCCGGTGCGACGAGCGATGAAAGTCCGGCCCATCGTGGCTCTGCGGCAAGGGTAACAGAGGACCGTCGTCAGTTCTGCACAGCGAAGAAGCGGCTTCCCACGCCCTGGACCGCGCCGGCATCGTCCCGCACCACCCACGAGATCGAGTGCAGTCCGTTCGTCAGGCCGGTCGAGTCGAACTGGTAGGCGCCGACTGCGCCGTTCGAGTTCGCGTACCCGGGAACAGGCCCGCGATGTCGGGCCGGAAGTGGTTGTATGACGGATGGCCGACCATCACGCCGTCGATGTAGACGTCGATCGTCGAGCCATCGAAGGGAATGGTCTTGGGTTGTGGCGTGAGCGCCCAGCCGAAGTTCGTGACGAGTCCAGAGACGGTGGCGCCCTGACCCGGCGTGTCGATGGTCCCAAACGGCAGGGTGCTGGCGCCATTGGCAGCCACGATGTCGCGCGTGCCGATGGTCCGGGTCTCACCCGCGAGAGACCTCGCCACGGCGTGCAGCGTGAACGGCCCGTTGCCACCATTCGGCAGCATGTTGCTCAGGATCATGAATCCCCAGCCGGCGCGCGAGACACCGGGGTACTGAGGGAACGCCGCCACGATGTCGGGTCTTGCCCCTTCGATCATTGCCGCCGTGCCCAAGAACACGAGACCGTTCGGATCGGCGGGTTCGCCGGCGAGTGGCGAACGATGGATGCGGACGTCGGCGATGCCACTGTCGTCCACCGCCCATCCCGTGACCGCCGCTTCGCCCGCGACCGTGGCCGACGCCGGCGGCGTATCCATCGTCCCGATCGGCACGCCGGCGACGACTGGTGCTGCGATTCGAGTGGCGATTGCGTGCCGGCAGACGACGCAGAATGGCACGCTCAACGCGCGCATCTTGCAGTCGTATTCCGGTCGATACGCGCCGCAGTGGTAGTAGTGCGCGCCCTCGAAGAGGCCGACCGTGCCCGCCGGGACCGGGCTCGGTCGGTTGTCCACCGAGGCGCAGTCCGGGTTGCCCATGGTCGGCAGCGCCGTCGCGGTGCTGACCGCCCAACTCCACTTGACCGTCTGACGGTCGGTGTTGATCGTGACGTTCGGCTCCGACGGGTCGAGCGCCGGATGATGCTCGTGGTCGGGCTCGATGCCACCGGCATAGTAGGCATACTCGTCGGCAAGCCCGAATGCCGTGTGGCCCATCTCGTGAAGAGCAATCTCGGTGGCTCCCGGCGCGAGGGAGAAGACGCCGATGGGGCCGCCGCTCCCACCGTAGACCTGCGAGTTCACCATCACCAGCACGACGGAGAATTCCGGCACCTGCGCCATGGCGACCTGGAGGGCTATGGAGTCGTCGCAGACCAGCAGCCGGCGAAGGCCGTTCGCCCCGAACTGCGCATCGAAGTAGGTGTGGGGAGTCGCGCCGGTACCGCCCGTGGCGACGGGATCGTCGGCGCCGGACTCGCTTGACGCGACATTGACCCTGAAGACGTTGAGCCCGTGCGCGACCTGGCCGAAGGGGTCGGTTCCGGTGAGCGCCGTGACGAACGCCGAGCAGGATGCGTTGAACGCATTTTGCTCCGCGTTGGTAAAGCCCTCCGCGAGCAGCACGACATTGAAGGCCTGGTTCCTCGGCGCCGTGCCAAAGATTTGTGTCGTGCCGAACACGACGCCGTCGGCGGCGCTCATCGTCCACTCAGCGGAAAACTCGCGAGGTCGACCACGCGCGGCTGGGTCCTATCGAGACCAGCGCCGCGCTCGGCGCCGGCGACGACCCGTACCACCGTCACGTGATCGGCTTGCTCGAGCGCCGGCAGCGTGACGGTGAAGGCTCCCCGCTGCCGCTGGACGTCGATTCGGGCGATCGGTTCGTCATGGCGCTCGGGGAACACTTCCGTACTGCGGCTGAACGCACCGGGCGCGGCGACGCGGGCGAGCGTACGCTCCCCCGAATCCCGAGCGTCGAGGTAGTACCCAGGCACGTCGCCGCTGCTTGGGATCGTCTCGGCCACGACCATTTCCACGGTCTGCTGAGTCACGAGTCGCAGCTGCTCGCCTTCGTATTCAAAGATGAAGCGGGTCGCACGCCTCGGTTGGAACCGGGCTTCCTCGTTGCTCATCGTCGTCTCCCGCGTTGCCACTGCTGGGCCCAAGCATAGTCCAGAGCCCCGCGCGGCGCCTTCGCCGGCCGCGCGCTCGAGCAGTTCCGCATGTCACGTGCTCGAGATCTCTGTGTTGGACGCTCCGAGAACGCGCGGCAGGGAACCGCTCGACAGCCGGGCAGGATCGCGTTGCGTGGCGGTCGAGACGACGAGCGCACTGTTGACCTCGTTGACAAGCCAGCCGGCTCGGCTCAGTCCGAGGCTGTCGTGCCAGACCCAGTGCAACCCGCGACGGGCAAGAAAGCGCTCGATCGCCGGCCGCGAATAGATATAGGCGAAGAATTGCGGACGATTCAGTCCGGGATCGAGCTTGCGCACGCCGAACGGCAACGAGCGCGGAGTGAGGAAGAACACAAACACCGCCAGGCGGCGCGCCACCGAGATCGCCTGCTGCATGGGCAGATCGAAGTCGGGCATGTGCTCGAGCACGTGCCGCAGGATCACGACGTCGAAGCTGCGCGGGCCGAACTGAGAAGCCAGCGTTGCCGCATTCCCGACACGGAAATCGCCGGCCGGGTACAGCTCGCGAGCCACTTCAACGGAGGGTTCCGAGGAATCGACACCGGCATACGTGGCGTCGAGCCCGGCGGCGTGATGCGACTCGTATCCTGCGCCTGCTCCGCATCCGACGTCCAGCACGCTCTCGCCGGGTCGGATCAACGATGTCACGAACGCGCGGGACGCATGTTCCTTGCCGGCGCCTTCCTTGTGCATCAGCGTCGCCAGGAGCTCACGCGACAAGTGGCGCCAGTTCTCGCGCGGCTGGGTAGGTTGGATCTGGAACAGCGCCTCTGCCAGTCCCCACCAGAGCAGCAGCCGGGGATTCCTGGGCGGTGCCTGATTCGCATGGTTGGTCTCCACGACGAACGGCCAGAGCCGGCTCGCCGTCAGTGGAACGAAGGCAGCGCCCTTCTCACGCGATGTTGGCGCCCGGCGTGGCGTCACCACCTTTTTGCCCAGTGATGCACCGAGAACGTTGACGCCGTGATCAGACTCGGATCGAATGCTTCCTGGTAGAAGTACGGATAGAAGGCCTCTTTCGGAAGGATAGTGGCCCCTCCAATCGTGACGGCGGTATCCGAGTATCGGCGCAAACCAGCCCGGATCAGCACGGCGGTGGCCATTTGCGGCCCAAGAATCTCGAACGCCGCCGGCCCCTCGATCGATCTGGGAATCTCGGCCAGCATGTCCCGAACCATGGGATGTTTCGGGCGGGCTCCCATCACGCCGCTCGCCACGCACATCTCGAACGGCTTGTAGGACGTGCCGTCGGGGATGTACTGGAAGCCGAGGAAACAGGAATGTCTGCGGAGCGGCTCGAAGCTGCGAAGCACCTCGACGTCGGTATCCAGATAAATGCCGCCATGCGCATAGAGCGCGTGAAGACGCACGGCGTTGGAGGCGCGCGACCAGTGGCCGCCTGCGAGCGCGCGGTCGATGAATGGATCGGCGGGCAAATTGCTCTCGTCCCATCGTCTGATCTCGAATCGTGGATGGTGCGTGCGCCATGTGTCGATGCAGCGGACCATCTCGTCGGACGGCATACGGCCACCGAGCCAGCAATAGTGGATGATGCGAGGAATCTTGCGCGCCAGGGCGCGTCCGAAGAGAGGCAGGCCCTTCATCGGTCCGGTCGGGGGGCGCCTATCCACGGCCGCACGGCGTTTCTCAGCCTGGGATCGAAGAGAACCGGCCTGCGCCTTTGCCCCAGGTGGAGATGCCCATCCTGGGTCGAGTTGGCCTGCCATTCATCCTCGAGTTGCCCCTCGGCCTGCAGCCGATACCACCGCTGATTCTGCCAGCCGAGGTGCGGTGAATACCCGCTTTCGAGCAGGCGCCGTCCATGTTCCGCGCGTGCGTCCAGGACCGCCCTGGATCGGATCGGAGCATGAAGACAGAGGATATCGGACGAGACGGCGCGGGGGCCCACGGGGCCGTCGAGACCGTGTGCCCCAGCCAGAATCTGCAGATCAGGAACCGCGCGTGCCAGCCATTTCGTCGGATATTCCATTTCGACGAACGCGATCTGCCGTGACTCGACCAACTCGCGGCACTGCTGGTATGCGTAGGGTGCCGCGACCCGACTCGTCATCGTGAGCAGCGCGGCCTCTCCACGATCGCGGCTGGCGCGGTCCTGGACGAAGTTGACGACCCTGGCTTCGATCGCTCCCGCCGTCGAGGTCCGCAGAGCCTGGGCCAGGCTGCGACTGCCGGCGCTCCAGAACTCGTCCGCATCGATGGGCAGGATCCAGTCGGCGCCCGCCCGGCATGCTTCTCTGGCAAGCCCGGTCGCCATCTCCGACTGATGGTAGGGGCCATCGTCTCTGGTCCAGAGGATCCGCAAGCTTCGAGACAACTCGCGAAGCCGGCTGGTGGTGGCATCCGACGAGCCGTTGTCGACGATGCGGAACTCCGTCACGCCTTGTGCCGCGTGATAGCGAAGGTTGACCGGTAGCAGGTCCGCTTCGTTGCGAACCACCATGATCGCGACAGTTTTGAGCATCCGTGTGGAGCCGCCCGGGGGCCGGCGAGCCACAAGCGTATCACCGTCGCCCGTTACCGCGCACGCTGACCGCGGCGATTCACGACACCGATTGTTCGCGACTCCGAGTGGATACCTGGCTCACCTGGCCAGACGTCTGAATGAAGTAGAGCTCGTAGCCGTCCGGATCGCGCACGCAGAACTGGCGCGCGCCGTAACCCTTCCTTCCATTGTCGCCCGGCGTCCGCGTCTCTCGGGCTGGAAGTCAGGGTTGCTGACTGTCTGAGGTACTCGGGGTGGGCTGAACCCTTTACGCGGACCGTCGGCCGCCCGTCCGGCCTCGGAAAACATACTGCACCAGAGCTGCGTCCGCCGTTCTTGCAGCGCGCTATGCGCCCGTGAGTGGCCGATGCGAGGTCGCCTGGGTTCTCACGGCTGACGAGACGAGACGTACGCGATCAGATCGACGATGTCCGCATCGGTCAGGTTGGCGACGACGGGCTTCATCAACGCCGACATGGCCCCGCGTCTCGTGCCGAGCTTGATGTCGTACATCTGCCGCGCGAGGTAACTCGGCGATCGTCCCGCGAGGTTGGGCATCGTCCCGAGGCCCTTCAGGTCCGGCCCGTGGCAGACGCCGCATGGCGTCGTCTTGCCGCTCCCTCCGGTCGTCGCCAGCGCCTCGCCCCGCTTGATGCTGCCGATGGGAGCATAGGCAATGAATCCCGATCGCGGGTTCCGCATCTGCGTCTGCGCCACGTCTTCGGGCGTCTCGATGATGCGCACGCCGATAGGTTCGACGGCATCGTCGCCGGCGGGGAAGTAGATCTCGCCCTGGATGCGCATGACGGGCACGGTCTCGGTCTCGACGACGCGGATGTACTGAGGAACCTTGATCGAGGAAAAGTAGCGCGCGGCTTCCTTGATCTCGTCTTCGGTCATCGTTTTGGCGATGTTCTCCATCTCGAGCGTGTTGGCTTTGCGGGGCTCGGCGCTATGCCGCAGGCCCTGCTGGAAGTCGTGCAGCTGCTGGACGACGTACTCGTAGGGCAGCCCCTGCACCGGGGCGTTTTCCGGCCGTCCCCGGCCGTTTGGCAGGTGGCAGAGGCCGCACGCCCGCGCCACGCCGGGTTTTCCATGCGACACGGTCGACGGCATGGGCGGGTGATCGTCCGGGAACCAGTCCGCGGGCCCATAGCTGAAGTTGATCTGCGCCTGCGTGAACTGGAATTTCGAGCCGGCCGCCTGGCGCAGTACGGGCGGCTGGCCGTTGGCGGGCGGCGCGTTGGGATCGGTGATGGCCGGCGTCTTCGGCGCGTCGGCCTGCGTTGGGGTGACGCCTGGCGGGAGCGGCGGGGCAGCGTAGGGCCAGACGGGAGGCAGCTCGGTCGGCGACTGTCCGCTCACAATGCTGCAGACGCACAGGAACGTGATGTAAACGCAGGTCAGCGCACGCAGTCGCACAGTGTCTCCGTTCGAATGGCCACGTTTGTATCGAGGTTGAATGTCGTTCGAGGCTCTGGGCGTCGCGGGAAGACCTGCACGTCAGAATCGACTCCCGACTCGGCGACGCTAGATCACGATCCCGTACGCCTCATGAAAAGCGTCCATTGCGTACTCGTAGCTGGCGTACGCAAATCCCTTGTGGCCCCAGCGGGTTCCCCAGCTGTTTCGAATGATGAAATGAGCAGGTGTGTAGCCGACGATCGACACAGCGTGACCGCCGTGGGCTCTCTTCCTGTCGTACTTCCGCAGTTGGCCATCCTTCTTGATGTTGTTCCAGCTGGGGTCGCATTTCAGGCGTGTCAGGATCGGCCCGTGAAACGCCAACCATTCCTTGAACCGCTCCAGCTTGCCCGACTGTGTTCGACACAGATTGAAATAGGCCTTGACCTTCAAGCGTCCGGCCACCTTCAGGAAGTTGCTCTCCTTCAACTTCACCAACCTGCCCTCGAAGGGAAGGACCGATCGTCTTCAACGCTCCAAACTTCGTGACAACCCTCAACGCCGCTTTGGCACTGGTTCCGGCGTCATCGATGAACGTCGTCGGATACGAGCACACCCGATCCATTTCCTTGGCTGCCATCCAGATGTAGCGAACCGATATGTGCTCGTTCTTCCGGAGCTTTCCGGATTTGACGAAGTGGTAGCGCAACAACGAATCGGCAATCGCCCAGCCTATGCAGGAGCCGGTGACCCCTTGATTCCCGATGTTCCACCAGGGTTCACGGAGATCTTTTGCCGCCGGGATCTTCTTCTTCCTGGCACTCAGCCCAAGAGCCTTCGCCTTCTGCGAGCGTCCAATCCGCATGCTGATCATGTGATTCGATGCAGTTGAAGACGCGCTTCCCGGACGCTCGAGTCACGACTTCTTCACAGCCCTTTTCTTTTTCGCGGCCTTCTTCTTGGGCTTGGGCGGAGCAGCTCGATCCACGTTGGGATTGGTCATCGATTCATCTCCTCTGTTCAGGCGTTGTCAGCGAGTTGTGGCGGCAGTCGAACCGTATCGCGGGTCCGCACGAAGCGCGGTCAGCAGCGGATTTCGCGCGATCGCTTCAGGAGGATAGCCACCAGCTCTGCTTTTTACAAGCCAGTGTAACGCCTCGTCGCGGTGATGCAGCAGTTCGTACCCGACGGCGACGTGGTAGAGGACTTCCGGATTGTCCGGGGCGAGCGCCGCCGCCTGCGCGAGCAGCGGCAGGCTCTCCTTTTCGTTTCCCAGTGCCGCGTAGTAACCGCCGACGTCCGCCAGAAGGTACTCATCCTTCGGCGTTTCCTTTAGAAGGTCGGCCGCCAGTGCAATCGCCTTGAGATATGTGTCCCTGACTTTCGCTGCGTCGGCGTGCTGGTTCAAATAGACGGACGCAAGAAGCCCCCACGCCCGATACTGCTGGGGGCGCATCTCGATCGAGCGTCCCAGCGCCTGCGCTGCCTCCGAGTACTTCCCGGCTTCGGCCAGCACCATACCGAGGTTTCTGTAGCGAATGAACGTCGGTTCGAGGTCGAGGGCCTTCCGGAACGCGGCGGCGGAATCGTCGAGCCTGTCCAGTCCGCGGTACACCAGCCCAAGGTTGTTGTACGCGCGAGGATTGTCGGGCACCAACTCCACCGCACGGCGAAACTGTTCGTCCGCCCGGGCCCACTTGCCGTTGTCCAGATAGTGCGCGCCAAGCTGCATGTTCAGGAGCCAGTCATCGGGCGCCAGGCTGACGGCCGTCTGCAGCGTGGCCTCGACCAGGTCGGTGCGTCCCTGCCGAGTCTGCAACTCCGCCAGCGCGCCGTACGCCGCGGCGTTGAACTTGTCGAGCCGCAACGCACTGTCGATCTCGTGGCTGGCAAGGTCGTTCTGGTCGGTGAACGCGTACAGGAATCCGAGCGTCACGTGCGCCGACGCCAGATCCGGCTGCAGCGCGAGCGCGCGCAACGAGAATTCCCGTGCAGGCTCGATGTACTTCGTTTCGCGCTGCTGGGAGAACTGCAGGAAGTTGGCGCGCCCCAGGTCCGCGAACGCGGGAGCGAATTGCGCGTCCTGCGCGACGATCTTCTCGAGCAGCGGTATCGCCGTTTCGAGGGCCTGCGGCCGGTAGTAGTGCGCCAGTAAATCGTGCGCGCGCCTGTAGTCCTCCTGCTGACCGGCCAACGGCGTTCGTTCGACGGCACGTGGCAGAACGGCGCGTCCCTGAAACATGAAGATCAGCAGCAGCGCCGCCGCGACGAGGGCGATCGGCGCGAGGATCCAGGCGCGATGAACGCGAGGCTTCCCGGACGGGGGTTCGAGCGCCGTTCCTGATCCCAAGCCGATCGCCCCGGACAGCGCGGCGATCATCTGGCCCGTGCTGGCGAAACGCTTCTCGGGTGCCGCGCTGATCGCCGTCTCAACCACGCGGGCGAGCGCCTCGGGCAGATCGGGGCGGACGTCGAGTAGCGTCCGGCGTCTGCCGACGGCATGCGCCGCGCGCAGCTGTGCGGCATCGGCGCCCTCGACCGGGTACTGCGTCGTCAGCAGATAGAACAGCATGACGCCGATGGCGTAGACCTCGCTCGCGATGGTCGCCGGCTGCCCGAGCAACAGCTCCGGAGCCATGTAGGCAGGCGTGCCGCTCGAATCTCCGTCGGTCCCATGTTCGTACGTGAGTCCGAAATCCATCAGCAGGATCCGGCCGCCCTCCTCGCGCATCACGTTGCCGGCCTTGATGTCGCGGTGAAGAAGTCCTGCCGCGTGCACCGCCCCGGCCGCTCTGCAGACGTCGATTCCGACAAGTGCCGCTTCGCGGGGCCCCATGGAACCCTGCGTCGGGAGCCATTCCGCAAGCGTCTTGCCGTGGACGAAGTCGCTCCAGAATCCGAGGCGCCCGTCGTGCCGGTCCGCGCCATAGATGGGAACGACGTTCGGGTGTCGCACGCGTGCGATCGCTCGCGCTTCCCGGAGCAGGGCGCCGACTTCCTCGTCTCGATTGAGGCGACCAGGCAGAAGGAGCTTCAGCGCGACGTGGCGCTGGAGGGTCGGATCGAACGCGCGGTAGACCTCACCGAACGAGCCGCGTCCCACGGACTGCAGGCCCTCGAACGGTCCCCAACGGTCCAACGCATCGGGCGCTGGGCTATGGGCGGACACTCTCGTTTCGAGTTCTGGGTCGTTCAATGCCAGACCACCACGGCTGATTATCGCTCGCGCCGTGTCCGCCGCCAACGCCAGAGGGACGTTTTTCGGATGATCCTGCTCTGAGGGACGACCACACGCGACGCAAGCCCGCGATCGTGCCTGGACACCGTCACGACAGCTCGGTACCGCGCTTGCTGTATAGTCCGGGTCGGGCCTGTCATGCGTGGCAAAAACGGACTGGCGGCGGCTCGACCTTCGGACGTCGCCGCCAACCGGCTCATGTGGACGGGGACGAGCGAGAGCCGGACTCCGGGGACCCATAGGCACTCGTGAAAGACATTCGTCGGCACTGCAGGGGATCAGATGAGGAAGGACGCTTTGACCCGCGCGAAGTAACCCGTCAGTGTGGAAGGAGACCGTCATGCCTGCGTTTCGTCACTCGTTGCTCCGCTCTCGGATGGGGCTCGCGGCCGGCGCCGCGCTGGTCGCCCTCGCGGCGACCGGCTGCGCATCGTGGTCGTACGGTCGCGCCCAAAGCCGCGACAGCATCGTCGCGATCGACGTCGCACTCGAGCCCGATGCAGCATCGGTCAACGAGGGACGGACCTCCGTGACGCTGGTCCAGAGCTTCGTCCGCGGCAGCGACCTGCATCTGCTGTCTGCCGCCCTCGGGCGCGTGATGGCCACGTCGACGCTGCAGGGCGTTGCGCTGACTCCGTCTGCGCCCCGGTCGGACGCGCCGCGCTCGCGGGATCAGTCGTGACTGACGCGCCTCAGGACCTCAGGCGGCTCCAGGACCGAGTGGCTGAGGCCGTCAGACCATTCGCCGTTGATCCGGAAACGGCGACTTCCTTCATGGTCACGCCGGACGGGTCGCCGCTGATGTCGGACACCATCACCGCAATCGACAGATTCGTTCCGGATGCGTCGGGTGTGAACTACCGCCCGCGGTTGAGTGCCGCGGCAGCGGGCGCGTCGGGCGCCGTGTCCCCGTTCAAGCCTGGCGGCCTTGCGCTCTATCAGCTTGGACGCGCGGGCACACCGCCCAGAAAGCTCTGGACGTGGACGCGAGAAGACGGCGCCAGATAACCCGTTCGCGCACCTCGCGCAGTTGTCGCGCGAAGGTGTCGAGCTGCGGAGTTAACCCTGAGTAATTTTCTGTCGGGACCGATAGGCGTGACAACGTGTGCTCATCCGTGGCTTCGATGACGAGCTAATACCTCGGTGCTGGCGGCCCCAAACCGCCGGCGACCCGCCAGTAACGGCTCGTTCCAGCGATAGGCTCTGCGCGTCGCTCGCTCGACATCTTCAGCAGGAGCGTACGCCCGTCTACGACGAAGGCGTTAGAGCGATCGGAGGGCTCATCGGCTGCGCCGTCTCGTGCTGTAGAATGCGTTTCCCGACGAATTCGAGGCCGATCCCCGTGGTCGATGTGCCCAGCCATGACGTCACGCATCTCCTCGCCAGATGGAAAGACGGCGACGAGGCCGCGCTGCAGCAACTCCTTCCGATCGTCCACGCGGAGCTGCGAAGGTTGGCGCGGCGACAGATGGCGGGAGAGCGGCCGGGCCACACGCTTCAACCGACAGCGCTTGTCAACGAAGCGTATTTGCGGCTGGTCAATCTCAAGCAGATGCAATGGCAGAACCGCGCCCATTTTTTTGCGATGGCCGCCCGACTGATGCGGCGCATTCTCGTGGACTTCGCGCGATCGCGCGACTACCAGAAACGCGGGGGCGGCGCGAAGCAGGTCTCGTTCACACAGGCGCTGGAAGTCGCCGAGGGCCAGCCGATGGACGTGGTGGCGCTCGACGACGCGCTCGAGGCGTTGGCTCAGGTCGACGAGCGCAAGAGCCGGGTCGTCGAGTTGCGCTTCTTCGCTGGGCTGAGCGTCGAGGAGACGGCCGAGGCCTTGAACGTGTCGCGTGAGACAGTCAAACGCGACTGGAAATTCGCGAAGATGTGGCTGCTGCGCCAGTTGCGCCAAGGACGGGACGCCGGCTCACCTTGAAGGAAGGGCCCGCGCCGACCGCGGGCCCTTCTTCGATCTACTCGCCGTGCGGCGACAGATTCTCCGCTGGCAAGATGTCGGCGCTTCGAACCGGCGTGCGCGTCTATCGCTGACGCTGGAACGCGTTGTCGAGCACGTATTGCGCGACAGCTTGACCGAGCACGGTACCGTCGTCGCACGCCGTACGGAAGTGAATGCCGGCGAAGACGCGGGCATTCTTCACGTCCTCCAGCGCCTCCGAAAAGCGGCGGAATGTCCGTGGAACGCCCACGAGAACGTCGGATCTCAGCGTGAACGGCGTTCGCTCGCCGAATTCGTCGGCGAGGATCGCCGTCGCCGCGCCGCTGATGCACGAGTGGCCTGATGGGTAATCCTGGTGCGCCGGCGTCGCGAAGAGCGGCGTCCACGTGGGATCGCCGCTCTCGCGGATCGCCGTGATCGGCCGCCAGAAGTTGTACTTGACCTTCTGATCCCAGCACCCAATCGCCGCGTCGGCCATGGCGACATTCAGCGCCGCGAGGAGTCGCGCGTTATCCAGCAGCCGATCGCCGTCGTCTCCGCGACGCTCGCTGTCGCCCCGAAAGCGGTCGTCGTGATCCGCATCGTCGTGGCGATCGCGAGCGCGAACCTCGATGAGCTGCTGCGCGACGGTATTCCACAAGTACGCCGCCGAGCTGGACGCCCATAACCAGGCGCTGTTCGTCTGATCCGGCGTGCGCGCCCCGCTCGTCCGGCTGCCCATCATCTGCGTTTCGACGAGGTCGCGGAGGTACTGCGCGCTGCCGAGCGCCGGCGGTCCGGACAGCATCTGGAAAAAGGCATGATTCGGGACGACCCACGTCGTCATGGTCGCGTGCTGGAGCCCGGTCATCGGAAGCGCCGCGCCCGGATACGGATCTGTCGGCGTGCTGCGCCACTGTCCGGGTGCGTTGACGCCGGTAAACGGAGGAAGCGGCGTACTGAAGCCGTCGGTGGATCGCCAGGTCCAAATCGCCGTGGCGACCTCACGTCCGCACGCGATGCCTCTGTCGACTGACGCGCCGCGTTCGCGCGATCTGATGTCGGCCAGCGACGCCGCGTAGCGGCCGTCCAGTGTCGGTTGCTGGTTGGCCGCCGTCGCGCTCGCTCCATAAACTTTGGAGAGAATCTCGTAAGCGGCTTGAACCACCGCCGCACGCCGCGACGCGCCGAGGCAGCTGTCGGGCGGAGCGACATGAATGGGCGTATAGCGCCGATCGATCCCGTTCAGCGCATCGAACACCGCCGCCTGGACAATCGCTGCCACGCGGCCGGCGTTCAGCGAGGAAGCGCCGCCTATGAGCGACACGCGAAACGCCAGCTTGTTCCAATCGGTCACGACGTCCGCACGCGTCGGCGCCCCCCAGCTCAAGAACCCACAAACGACCAGGACCGAGAGCGCTTTGCTTCGCATAGAAACCTCCTCTGGCGCCGCAGACTCATCGCCTGCGGCGCGATTTGACGTTGCGTGCCGTGGCACCCACTGACCGGCCTCGTCAAAGGAGGCGTGAACCCGAGCGGAAAAGGCACAACGCACCAGAAGCATCGGAGCCCCTGGGCGTAGAATGGTGCTTTCCCGCGGAAAGCACGAGGCGCGAACAGAGATGTCGGCCGACCGGCAGCGCCAGATCACCAAGCTCTGCCATGCAGCGCTCGAGCGCGACGCATCGGATCGCGCGGCGTTCCTTCGCGACGCATGCGCGGGCGACGAGGCACTCCGGCAGGAGGTCGAGTCGCTGCTGCGCTATGGGGACGCCGACGACCCGTTTCTGGAGCGGCCTGCCGTCGAGGAGGTCGCGCGCCTGGTGACCAACCGCCCCGAATCGATCGTGGATTTCCAGGGACGCCGCTTGGGCGTCTACCAGATCGAGGCGCGGATCGGCGCCGGCGGCATGGGCGAGGTCTATCGCGCGCGCGACACCAAGCTCGGGCGCGACGTCGCGATCAAAGTTCTGCCCCCCGAATTCACCCGCAGCGCCGATCGCCGCGCCAGGTTCGAGCGCGAAGCGCGTCTGCTCGCCTCGCTCAATCATCCCCACATCGCCCAGGTGTACGGCTTCGAAGAGTCCGAAGGGATCGCGGCCCTGGTCATGGAGCTGGTGCCGGGCGAGACACTCGACACGATCATCGAGGCCGGAGGCCTCGGGCCCGCGCACGCGCTGGCTATCGCGCGCCAGATCTGCGACGCGCTCGAGGCCGCCCACGAGAAGGGGATCGTGCATCGCGATCTGAAGCCGGCCAATATCAAGATGACGCCCGATGGCGTCGTGAAGGTGCTGGACTTCGGATTGGCGACAGCGGGCGCGGGCGGGCTGGTCGAGGCGGCGCCTCTGCCAACCCGGACGTTCGAGCGCACGCGCCAGGGCGTCATTCTGGGGACCGCGCCCTACATGAGTCCGGAGCAGGCGCGCGGCCAGCCGGTCGACAAGCGCGCGGACATCTGGGCGTTCGGCTGCGTGCTCTATGAGATGCTGACCGGCCGCCGGGCGTTCGCGGGCGACTCGCTGACCGACACGCTCGCGCACGTGATCGAGCGCGAGCCCGACTGGCGCGCGGTGCCGGAGACCACGCCCGACGTCGTTCGCCGCCTGGTCGAACGCTGTCTGCGAAAGGATGTCCGGCGGCGCCTGCGCGACATCGGCGATGCGCGAACCGAGATCGACGATGCGATTGCCGCCCCGACAGAGGCGTCGGCGCCGGCAGACCGCACGCCGGGCGTCTTCGATCGGCGGCTGCCGGGCCGTTCACGCCGCTGGGCTCCGATCGGTGGGATCGCCGCGATTGTTCTCTCGTCCATCACCTGGCGCCTGTGGGTCACCGACTATTTCTGGCAGAACCCGCTCGCCGACGCGCGGCCCGTGCGTCTGACCGACTTCGAGGGCGAGGAAGTCGACGCCGCGATCTCGCCCGACGGCAAGTTCACGGTCTTTCTCTCGAACCGCGACGGGCCGCTCGATGTCTTCGTCAGCCAGATTGGCAGCGGGGCGTTCACCAACCTGACGAAAGGAGACTTTCGGCCGCCGACGTGGGCGATGGTCCGCCAGACCGGGTTCTCTGGAGACGGAGAACAGGTCTGGTTCTCGCAAGGCCAACAGCCGGGAGGCAGGGACCGTTCGACGCTGATGGGACCCACGATGGGAGGCATTCCGAGGCTCTTCATCGATCATGGGTCGAACCCCACCTGGTCGCCGGACGGGAAGGCGCTCGCCTACTACACGCCCGATGCCGGCGATCCGATCTTCATCGCCGACCGGAACGCTGGCAATCCCCGGCAAATCTTCGCCGCAGAACCGGGCGTGCATTGCCACTTTCTGATCTGGTCGCGCGACGGCCGCTCGATCTATTTCGTGAAGGGCACGCCGACGACCGACATGGATATCTGGCGGATCCCCGCCGGTGGCGGTCACGCGGAGCGGATCACGGCTCATCATGCGTGGGTGGGCTACCCGGCGTGGCTCGATGCCCGGACCTTGATTTACTCGGCCACGGCCGACGACGGATCGGGGCAGTGGCTCTACGCGATGGACGTCGAACATCGCATCCCGCACCGCGTGAGCTCGGGTATTGCGGAGCAGTATCTGTCTGTCGCGGTCGACGAGGTGCAGCCGCACCATCTCGTCGCCACCGTCGCCAATCCCACCGCCGGCTTGTGGACCGTGCCGATCGCGGACGACGTCGAGCCCGAAAGCGCGGTCACGCCGATTCAGGCCGCCAACACGCGCGCGTTGAGCCCGCGGTATGCGGGCGACTATCTCGCGTTCCTGTCCTCCAAGGGCGGCGCCGACGGGCTCTGGACGCTCGACAAGAGCGGCACGGCGGTGGAGCTCTGGAAGGGCGGCGACGGCGGCGTGGTCGCGGCTCCGGCGATCTCACCCGATGGACATCGCATCTGCTTCTCGTACCGCAAGCAGGGACGAGCCGAGCTGTACGTGATCAACGCCAACGGCACGGGTCTGACGACCTTGGCGAAGTCGATTGAGGTGCAGAGCGCAGCGTCCTGGTCGCCGGATGGCCAGTGGGTGGCGGTGGCCGCGAATCAGGGGGAAGGGACGCGCGTGTTCAAGATTCCGCTCGACGGCGGTCCGCCCGTCCGGTTGCGGGATACGCTGTCGTTCAATCCCGTCTGGTCTCCCGATGACCGGTTCATCGTCTATTCCGAGCAGCACGCAGGCGGGACCTTCGACCTCAAGACGATGACGCCTGATGGCGCGCCAGTCGCTCTACCGGTGGTGGCGTCGTTGCGTCTTCCCGTGGCGTTTGCGTCGCCGTATCGCTTCATGCCGGGCGGAAAGGCGCTCATCACGCTTCAGGGCACGGCGCCCAATCAGAACTTTTTCCGCCTGGATCTCGAGACCGGCGAGCAGCGCCAGCTCACCAGCTTCGACCTGAAGAGCGGCTCGGTGATTCAGAACTTCGACATCTCGCCCGATGGCAAGCGGATCGTGTTCGATCGACTGCGAAATCACGCCGACATCGTCGTGATGAATCTGGCGCGGTAGCTCCAATCGCACCAAGAACATTTCGCACGAGATCAACTCGCCTGGAGCATCACGGAACGGCGCGTCTGGAAGCCCTTTGGGAAACGAAGAGGTCGCGATACCGGAAGAAGCAGATCGAATAAGTGACGCGGCCGGGATGCGGATTGGACGGGCGTCGGTACTGTCGAGAAACCTTTGGTCGTGGTAGGCGAGCGGCTGTTTGTGGGGCATCGCGAAAGACTCTTCCACAGATTGGTACACAAACGCAGTCGAGATCCGGAGAAGGCCAGAGACAACGGCTTCAACACGAAGGAACGAAGTAGACGGAGACGCACAAAGGCTGTCGAAGCGCGTCGACCGGCAGACCGCCCGGTCCTCTGTGCGTCTCCGTTGGCTCCGTGTCTCCGTGGTGAATCCGTTAGCTTCGATCGTGAGGTGATGCCGGAAAGAGAGCGGGAAGAGAAATGGAGCGTGACTCCCGTCCCTCCCACGTCAACGAGGGATACTCGGCCGAAATAGCAGGCGCCGAACTCAGCCGCGAGGCGATCCGTCTCGGCAGACTCCTGCTCGATCTGCTCCAGGAACCCGAGGTGATGTGTCCAGAACGCGTCTTCATTTGACTTCCGAATGGAACGCGGGTATAGTCCATTGGGATGTCTAATAAAGAACCTTCCAAGGCCGAAGTCCTGCGCGGCACGCTCGACTTGATGGTGTTGCAGACGCTCGCTGCGCTGGGGCCGCAGCACGGCTACGCCATCGGCGCCCGGCTCGAGCAGGTCTCGTCGGGCGCGCTCACGCTGAACATGGGCACGCTGTACCCGGGCCTGATGCGCCTGGAGCAGCAGGGCCTGGTCAAAGCCGAGTGGGGTGTCACCGACAACAACCGCCAGGCGCGCTTCTACGCCATCACCGCCGCCGGACGCCGGCGGCTCGCCGCCGAGAAGAAGGCGTGGGATCAGATGGTGTCCGTCATGCACACGCTCTTCGAGGATCCGGCATGACGCTCCAGGAGGTCTGCTCCTCGCTTCGCGAGTGGACACGGCGGGTATGGGGCGCGCTCAGTGGCCGTCGGACCGACCATGACCTGCAGCGCGAGCTTGCCGGACACCTCGCCCTCGCTGAAGACGAGCTCCGTCGGCAGGGCCACGCGCCGAACGACGCTGCGCGACTCGCCCGGGCCGCCGCCGGCGGCCGCATCCAGGCGCTCGAAGCGCTGCGCGAACAGCGCGGCCTGCCCTGGCTCGCCTCGTCGTGGCTCGATGTCAGGCTCGGGCTCCGCCTGCTCGTCCGCAACTGGGGGCTGACGCTGGTCGGCGGGCTGGCGATGTCCGTGGCGATCGGCATCGCGGCGGTCGTGTTCGCCGCGTTCGACGTCGTCATGTGGAGTCCGCTTCCGCTCGAAGAGGGCGACCGGATCGTCGCCATCCAGATGTGGGACCGCGAG
This sequence comes from uncultured Acidobacteriota bacterium, assembly GCA_963776315.1. Classification (GTDB taxonomy): domain Bacteria; phylum Acidobacteriota; class Vicinamibacteria; order Vicinamibacterales; family 2-12-FULL-66-21; genus DATBJJ01. Next base: position 8,746 of record CAVZMJ010000003.1, on the reverse strand, counting down.
GCCGGTCGGCGGCGGGACACGGCGTGGCAGGACATCGAGCGTTGGCGCGCCAGCCTGCAATCGGTCGATGATGTCGGCGCCTTCCAGACGATCCGGCGCAACGTCATCACGGCCGACGGATCGGTCGAGCTCGTGGCGGTCGCCGAGATCTCGGCCGCCGGGTTCCGGGTTGCGAGGGTGCCGCCGCTCATCGGCCGGGTCATCGTCGACGCCGACCTGGCGCCCGGCGCCGCCCCCGTCATCGTCATCGGCCACGACGTCTGGCAGCGGCGCTTCGCCGGCGCGCGAGACGTCATCGGACGCGAGCTGCGGCTCGGCGAGGACGTGCACACCGTCGTCGGCGTCATGCCGGACGGCTTCCAGTTCCCGTTCAACTTCCGGTACTGGGTTCCGCTGCGGCGCGAGGCCGACGAGATGCTGCGCAACACCGGTCCCGAAGGCGTCGTCTTCGGCCGGCTCGCGCCGGACGCGACGCTCGCGCGCGCGCACGCGGAGGTGTCGGCGCTCGGGATCCTCCCGCCTGCCCTCCGTAGCGCGCAGCGCGAAGGAGGGTCGCATCCGAGGCGCGGCCGAACGCCGAGGCGACCGGAGCGCGCGTGGTGCCGTACACGTTTGCCTTCACGGGGGACTTCGAACGCGGCGAGTTGGGCCTGCTCTGGTCGCTGTCCAGTCTCGCACTCGTATTGCTGCTGCTGCCGCCCTGCGCGAACATCGCGATCCTGAACTACGCGCGCACCGTCACGCGGCAGCAGGAGTTCGCCGCCCGCCACGCCCTCGGCGGCAGCCGCGCGCGGATCGTCTGGCAGCTCTTCATCGAGGCGCTCGTGCTGACGGCCGCGGCCGCCGGTGTCGCCCTGCTGATCCTGCGCGTTGTGTCGGTCGTGGTGGCCGGGCGCCTGCAGGACATCCCCGGTGGCCCGCCGTTCTGGATGACCTTCGACGTTTCGTACCGCACCCTTCTCTTCGTCGCCGGACTGGCCGTGGCTGGGGCCGCCGTGTCCGGCCTCGTGCCGGCGCTCCAGGCCACGGGGCGCCTGGCGCGGCTCGGCGCCGGCGCGCTCGCCGGACGGACCAGCCTGCGGCTGGGCGCCACGTGGACCACGCTGGTGATCGCGCAGGTCGCCTTCTCGGTCGGCGTGCTGCCGCTGGCCGCCGAACTCGCCTGGGGCACGCTGCGAACCGGCGCTCGTCGGCCCGGGCTTCGCCGCCGAGGAGTTTGCGACCGCACGTGTCGCGCTGGAAGAGGGCCGGTTCGTGCTCGATGCGCCGACAGGCCTGACAGAATGCGGCGCCACGGCAGATGGCCAGCGAGCCGGAGGGCGCGCGGCGACAACGCGCCGCGCTCTTTGGCAATCGCCAGCGCGAGCTGGCGCGACGGCTGCTGGCCGACCCGGGCATCCTCGGCGTGGCGGCCGCCTTGCGCCCGCCCGGCGAGGAGCCCTGGGTGTTCGTCGACATCGAGGGCCGCGACGCGCCGACCGAGGTCGCTCAACGGCCGGCTGCCGGGATTCCTCGCCCGGTTCAACCAGGTCGATACCGCGTTCTTCGAGATCTATCAGGTGCCGGGCCTCGCCGGTCGCGGATTCGACGAGGGCGACGTCGCCGCGGAGGCCGATGCGGTCATCGTCAACCGCAACTTCGCCGACACCATCGCCCCCGGCGGCAACGCGCTCGGACGCCGTTTCCGGTACGTCCGTGCGATGGACGGCGAGTGGCTGCACGGCCCGGAAGCGGACCGCTGGTACGAAGTCGTCGGCGTCGTCGGCAATCTGCCCGTGACGACCGACGCACGGGTCGCGTACCATCCGGCGGCCCCGGGTCAGATCCATCCCGCGCACCTGCAGCTTCGCCTGAGAGGCGGTCCGGCCGGTCTCGCGGAACGCCTCCGCGACGTCGCCGCGAGCGTCGACCCGACGCTGCACGTCGATGAGGTCCGCACGTTGGCCGAGATCTATCGCGACCACCGCTTCGGCGACAACCTTGGCGCCATCACCATCGGCGCGGTCACCGGCAGCGTACTGCTGCTCTCGGCCGCCGGCCTGTACGCGCTCATGGCGTTCACGGTCGCGCAGCGCAGGCGTGAGATCGGTATCCGTTCGGCCCTGGGCGCCCAGCCGGGCCAGTTGGTGGCGGCTGTGTTCAGGCGCGCCTTCTGGCAGATCGGTGCCGGCTCGGCCGTGGGGATGCTCGCCGCGTACCTCGTCGGCCGGTACGTGCCGATCGAGCAGATCGGCGGCTTGCCGATTCCCGGCGTGCTCCCCGGCGCGGCCGCGTTCATGCTGCTCGTCGGCGTCCTCGCGTCGCTGGGTCCTGCCCGACGCGGCCTCCGCATCGATCCCACCGAAGCGTTGCGAAGCGAGTAGGGGTGACCTTCGTGCGCAGGCGTATCGACATTCCCAGCGAACCTCCGCTCGCCCTGACCAGCGAGTTCGCGGAAGACGCTCCAAAGAAGGTGCAATCGGCCTACCATTCACACGATTCGCGCGGTGCTGGCGCCAGCGCCGCGCTGATGTCATCACGAGAGCGGACCATCAGCCAACAGGCTCCGGTCTTGCTGTCCTTTAGGAAATACGAACCTTGGGCACCGGGTGTCGCGGGGTTCCCCACTGGAACCGCGGTCAGGCTTCGACCGCTGGGAACCTGCTGCGCCTGTGCCCCCAAAGACCCGGATGCGAACCATCCAACGAGAACGCTAAGCAGCACCAATCCGAAGAGTTTCGCACTTCTCATATCGCCTCCTAAGACCATCTGACGACTGGAACTGACGCGCAGCCGACAAATATTTACCGGTGGCCAGCGACAAGGCCCGCTGGGGGGAAATCAATCAGCGGCTCGAAGAGCTGGACCGCAGACTGGCGCGCGTCCCGGGGGGGCGCGGTCGATGACTGTCGGCGGAGGAGCATGGAGCACAGGAGTCCTGGTTATCGCCATGCCCCGCGTACTCGGTCAGTTTGATCTCCGCTGCCGTCGCTGAAGCGCATCGGTTGCCTTCTCAACATCGTCGGCCCTGACGAGCAGATCAGCTCCGGCAATCGCTGGGTACATTCCGCCTGCGTTGTCGGACCGGATCATCGACTCAATTCCGGCTTCGTCCAGGATGCCCTTCGCGATCTGGGCATCCGCCGTTGACCGAAATGTCGAGACGGTGATCAGTTCTGAAGACGTCATCGTCGCACCTCCGACTCAAGCAGACCCACCATGTGCCACAACCGATCACATCATCTCTGACGCAAGACTCGGATTTCAAGCCCACAACCCACGCGCTCGACACCTTAGCGTCTGTGACCCCTTCTGTCACGACGATGAAGAAGACTAGGTTCGGAGCAAGTGGCCGCAGATGAAGCAGCTGCGGCGTGTCTGCTCAACAAGACGGTGATCCAGCCACAGGCCCTGAAACTGTGGCCAGCCTCAATACGTGTCAGCCCATCGCCAACCGCGGTGCACGTCTTCTCAGGGTCGCGCTAGAATCGACGCACCATGACACGCCTGCGACCGCTCATCCTCCTGCTGATTCTCTGCGTTGGCGCCCGCAACCAGCGGTACTTGCAGCTGTGGCGAAGCGTCGGTTGACGATCACCTTGTCACTCTCGATTACTTTCGATGCCGTTCAATGAACACTGGGGCTACCAAGATCGCGTGAGTGTGTGAGTAATCGTCGGCCCGACCGTCGAAGGGATCGTCGAAATGGAGTTCAGCCCTGCCATCGTCATCGTATCCGACGAGCAAGACGGGCTTGCCGATAATCGCCACGATTGCGTTCTGGTCGTCCTGCGGCAGGCCGTCCACGAGTCCCGGCGGAATGCTCTTGAGCAAGACCATCTCCCCAGGTTCGGGTTTACTGTCGTGGGGGCACATATCTCGCCGTCATCGTGCGGGCCACTGACAAGTCGCACGAACCGTCTCATCGACAGTCGCGAGCTTCGTCTCACCGAAAGTCTTGCCTAACAGAATTGAATGACAGTCCGGGCCGGACTGAAGTGCGTCGATCAATCCCGCTGCATGCGAGACCACGATTATTTGTGAGCGAGCGGCCGCCGCAGCAATCAAGCGTCCGAGCGCGGGCAGCAGGTCAGGATGAAGGCTGGTCTCGGGTTCGTTCAGCACCAAAAGGCCTGGTGGTCGCGCAGTCAGGAGCGCGGCCACACGTCGTGATTATCCCTGTTCTGATATTCAGGCAAGCTAACGCTTATCGCCCACGGACCGGGTGTCGACACGATCGGAACCTGCCAGGTGGCCTTGCCGTATACGATGCTAGGTAGCACAAGGCATGTCGATGCTGGAAAACTGGCTCGAACAGCTCCGCCGCGGCACCCTGGAACTCGCGGTCCTTCTTTCCGTCGCTGGTGGACCGCGCTACGGGCTCGAGATCATTCGCCACCTCGAGGAGTTCACGGATCTCGTGCTCACCGAGGGCACGATCTATCCCCTGCTCTCTCGCCTGGCCCGAGACGGGTTCCTGACGTCCGAATGGGTGGCAGACGAAGCGCCGCATCCGCGGAAGTACTACCGTCTCTCGCCCGCCGGCCGCGGCCGCCTGAACAACATGTGCCGTGAGTTCGACGCGTTCACGACCAAGATCGAGCGCCTGATGAAGGCAGCGGGGAAAGAAGTATGAAGCTCACCGACAGTGGAGAGTCTCGAATCCGCGGCTATCTCTACGTGCTCGAGCGCTCGCTCCGTTCCTTCCTGTCGCCGGCGGTCGCCGCCGATGCCGTGCGAGAAGTCGAATCGCACATTCGGGATTCGGTGATGCTGGCGGGCGATGTTCCGGACGAGCGGGTGGCGCTCGAGGGAATTCTCGAGCGCCTCGGCCCGCCCATGCGCGTGGCACAGGCGTACTCGCTCGAGCTCGTCATGGACGAGGCCGCCACCACCGGACGGTTGATGGCGGTCCTTCGGTCGCTGGCACATGCCGCGACGACTGGCGTCACCGCGTTCTTCGCGGCGTTCGGACTGTTCGTCGGCTACTCAATCGGCGCCGCGTTCATCGTCGTTGCGATCATGAAGCCGATCTTTCCGAACAACGTCGGATTCTGGATGACGCCAGACGGCATGTTCGTGTCAGGCGGCGTCAATTTCCCGGGAGTACGCGACGGGCTCGTCTTCCACACCAGCTACTGGATCATCCCCATAGCGCTGCTCATCGGCTACGGGCTCTTGCTTCTCACGCACTCCCTTGCGCGCCGCTGGATCGGCTGGTTTCGGAATCGCCGGCGATCGAGCCTTGCGCCTCGATGACCGCTCGCAATCCGGTTCGAGCGAAGGACCGTCAGCATCAGTCGAGATTCACACGACCGATTTTGTTCGTGTTCCCAACGAGCGGGTACTTGCAGCTGTGGAGTGGCGCCGCGTGACAACGTACTGAGGGCCTCAGCGCAGCCGCGTGCCGTCTGGATTAACAGCCTCTTCGTCGCGTCGCGTCGGGTAGTACGCCTTCTTGTGTTCGAGGCCGACAGAGTACATTCCGTGTATGGCTTGAGCCTGAACCTTGGGAACCCGGCCGCGCCAAACGCGCTCAAACACCGGCAGGAGATCGTCTCGCCCCTGAAAGTCTTCACCGAAAGCGATATCTGATTCGTTGCCAAAGATCTGGGTGAAGTCGTCATCGCTCGCTTGGAATATGTCGTAAACGCAATTCAGAGCGCCATCTACGACCTGGATATTCTTCATCTCATTCTCGTCACGCTCAGCACGCAGCACTCCATGCCGATCATGGATATCGGCACTCAGGCAGCAACGACGCTCATCCGGCCGGTCTTCCGTGAGCGCGGTTTTCGGCGAATCACGATCTGCACATCCTGATCGAGCGCCGTCAATAGGTTCATCAACCGCTCAACAGAGAAGCCCGCCAGCTTGTAGTTGCGGAGTGCAGACACTTTCGGTTGCGTGACTCGACCATCCAGGCCAATCCGTCGTCGAGGCCATCTCCGGCAATCTCGCGATAGAACATACGAGCGTCGACACCCTGCCGGACCAGCGTCGGATCGGCGAGCAGTTCATGGAGGCCCTCGGCGTCCTCGATCACCTCCCGGCCACAGCGCGCCTGAGCATCAACGTCCGAGGGCTCATCGACGCCATCATCCTGACGCCAAGTGCCGGCGAGCTGAGAATCGACCTGAAGGGGAATCTCGCGGCGATGCTGTCGGCCGCCACAAACGCGAAGAGGTCGCCGGAAACCGGCGACCTCTCGCTGCAAGTTGAAATGGTTGCGGGGGCGCGCAACCCACTGAATTTGGAGTTCTCCTGGAGCGCGGCATGAGCGCTCTGGTAATCGCCACGACAACCTCAGGCGAATGCCCAGTACATAGGTAGACGCTTCGATACTGGGGAGCGACCGCCGACGTGCGGTGCGTTTATGAGCGAGTTCGGCGGCTCAGGGGCGCGAACAGCCCGGCGGCGTAGAGTCCGAGACCGGCCGCGAGGACGAGCGCATGTGTAGTCATCGAGGGTATCGCGACAAGACCGGCTGTCATGCCGCCGACTTCGGGCGACACGATGTCGATGACCAGCGCTTCCGACACCATCGACAGGACGATGACGACTCCGGCAGCGAGACCACCAAGTGTGGTGGCCCATGCCGACCAGTCACGGGTAGTGGAAGCGACCACTACAACCAGCTTTGGCCGCGGCGCCACGAGCGGCCTGCGCCTGCTCGGCCTGCGCGATGCGCGCGGGGACGCCGCCGCCAGCTCCACTAGAGCAGCAGGCTGCGGCAAGGACAATCCGTCGAGCGCCGCTGCCGCCTCCAGCGCCGGCCCGCAAGTCGCGCCAGGATTCATCATGTACTGCCAGGCGGCCTCCACGTGCGCGCGCGGATAGTCGGCGAAGCGTCCCGCATCGATGAGCCCTGGGCGTGAGCACAGGTCATGTCGATGACTCCCGGTGAGAAATGGTAGCGGTGTCGAGACGCTCGCGGAGATAGCGTCGTGCCGGAAGAGCAGCGTCTTGATGGTTCCGGTGGTGACGCCTAGTGCACGCGCGATGTCGCGCACGGCCAACCAGTCCGTAATCGAGGATCACAGCCATCCGTTCCGAGGGCAGTGCGGCCACTGCCTGCCACAGCCCGCGGCTGCTTTTCATTCGTGATCAGCTCCGTCAGCGCGGGCGCCGTCTCACCTGGCTCCTTTACGCTTTCGAGCGACGCCCCTTCGCGGCGCACCGTCCGCCCGTGACGTCGCAGCCAGTTTCTCGCCTGGTCCTGCGATCGTGGCTGGCCCACAGGATAGAACGGGCGGTTGTCATGATCATGCCGGATGTGTGTGTAGGCCCGAACGAAGGCGTCCTGGTAGCCTGTTCGGCGCCCTCTGCCTGGCGCACCATCATCAATACGGAGCCAAACAGCCGGTTTTGGTCCTTTCGCACCAGGTGCCCGAACGCCTCACCGTAGTCGCGCCGAACGTCGCGAACGACATGGTGCAAGGCACTCACGCGTCAGGCTGGTCAGCGTCGTCAACGACCCCAACCCCATCGATGCGTACACCACCTTGCGTCCTCCATAAGACAGTGGGATGAGCCCGACCAGACCAACGGCAGAAAAAAGCCAGACCGAGCATGCAGGCCGCCAGCCCCTTCAGGGCGAGGTCGACCGCGTCCCGCTTCCGCATCGGAGCGGGGCGCAGCCCGCAGGGACCGACGCCGTCGATTACGTATCCAAATTGCCTGGCCCGCCCGCCCGACGAGTATCGCGAACACCACGATCGCGACCGGAACGACGCCCACGACACCCAGGAACAAGAGCTCGGGAATGCCAATGCCAAAACCTGCCGCGATTTCACCTCCGACTGGGTGGCTGGCGGGGGAGTCTAATCGGATGGCCAGCCTTCTGGGATGTATACAACACTCACGACGCACAGGTTGACACGATGTGCATGACAGGCGCGCGGGGCGTTGCGCTGGCTGTCTACCTGCGTCGCCGGGAATCGATGCCACCGGCCGCCCTCGCTGCCTGGTTCGTGGTGTGTGACGGCGTGCCAGAGAGGGATCTGGTCGGACGGGCCCCGATAGCCGGCACCCGCCGCGAGCGACTCGGTTACGACGAACAGCTTCGCCTGACGCCAGCCACCGACTCGAGCGCTACAACGGAAGTCCGTCGATCCCGTGAAGCGCGTCGAAGTCGATCAGGCCGCGTCTGGTGGCCTGCACCAGAACACCCAGAGTTACCGGTAACGGCAAGCCCTTGTTCACGTGCAATTCGGACGCCCAGCTTTTCATCCATCAGCAAGAGATCGGCGTGCTCCTGCCTGGCCAGTTGAATGGCTTGGCGTTCCCCAGGGTCAAGTCTCGCGAGCGCCGAGTCGACCTCGGAGTGACGTCAGAACAGACCAGCCAGGACGGCACCTGCGTCAGCCAGGCGCGCACGGCAGCAACCGTTCGCGGGTGATCGAGAGCCTCTTCCAGGACGGCGGTCGGCACGGACGCACTGGTGTACATCGCCGGCAGGATGTGTTCGCAATCAATATCAATCCACGGTAATTCAGCGGGGAGGTGTCAGCAGCCACGCCATCACAACAGCGGCATCCGCCCGCTCGCCTCGAGCCGCTCGAGGGTCTGGAGATCCTGCTCGAGATCCTCAACGTCGTACGCGTGCTCCTCGACATGGCGCCTCTTAAGCAAAGCCTCAACTCCAGTCGCGGCACCCGGAGCAATTGGTTGGCCTGGTGGTCAGTCAAGGCGCACGCGAACGATAACCTCTATCGCCGGAGCCGTGCCTCTCGCCCGGGATCCGGTCAGCTGGGCCACATCGTCC
>CAVZMJ010000002.1:0-293196 GCA_963776315.1 uncultured Acidobacteriota bacterium | reverse complement strand
CCCGCCCTTCATGTAGAAGTTGCCTTCGGGAACGGCGTCGTGCTTGCCTTCGAGGATCTCCTTGAAGCCGCGAACGGTGTCGGCGACCGACACCTGCCTGCCCTCTCGGCCGGTGAAGACCTGCGCCGAACTGAACGGCTGGCTCAGGAACCGCTGGATTCTGCGCGCCCGATAGACCGTCTGCTTGTCCTCCGGCGACAGCTCGTCCATGCCGAGGATCGCAATGATGTCCTGCAGGTCCTTGAACCGCTGGAGGACCTTCTGCACGCGCCGCGCCACGTCGTAATGCTCTTCGCCGACGATCTCCGGCGCCAGCGCGCGGGACGTGGAGGCCAGCGGATCCACGGCCGGATAAATACCCAGCTCCGCAATGGCGCGCTCGAGCACGATGGTCGCATCCAGATGCGCGAACGTCGTCGCCGGCGCCGGGTCCGTCAGATCGTCGGCCGGAACATAGACGGCCTGAAACGACGTGATCGACCCTTTCTTGGTCGACGTAATCCGCTCCTGGAGGACGCCCATCTCGGCGGCCAGGGTCGGCTGGTACCCGACCGCGCTCGCGGTCCGGCCGAGCAGCGCCGAGACCTCCGACCCCGCCTGGGAGAACCTGAAGATGTTGTCGATGAAGAGCAGCACGTCCTGGCCCTTTTCGTCGCGGAAATACTCCGTGATGGCCAGGCCGCTCAGCGCGACGCGGAGACGCGCACCCGGCGGTTCGTTCATCTGCCCGTAGACGAGAGCGATCTTCGACGCCCCCAGGTCCTTCTGGTTGATGACCCCGGCCGTCGACATCTCGTGGTAGAGGTCGTTTCCCTCGCGCGTGCGCTCGCCGACGCCCGCGAACACCGAGACGCCGCCGTGGAGCTTGGCGATGTTGTTGATGAGCTCCATGATGACGACGGTCTTGCCGACGCCCGCGCCGCCGAAGGCGCCGACCTTCCCGCCCTTCAGGAACGGGCAGATGAGATCGATCACCTTGATCCCGGTCGTGAGCACCTGAGGAGACGGCGACTGGTCGACGAGCGGCGGCGGCGGGCGATGGATCGGGTAGTACTTGTCCGCCTTGACGGGCCCGCGCTCGTCCACGGGGTTGCCCGTGACATCGAACACACGGCCCATGACGCCTTCGCCGACCGGCATGGAGATCGGCCCGCCGGTATCGGTGACCGCGACGCCGCGCTTGAGGCCCTCGGTCCCGGACATCGAGATCGTTCGAACCCAACTGTCTCCGAGGTGCTGCTGGACTTCGAGCGTCAGCTTGACCGGCTGGCTCTCGACGGTGTAGTCGACCGTCAGGGCGTTGTAGATGGCTGGCAGCGCCTGAGGAAATTCCACGTCGACAACCGGACCTACGACTTGAACGACTTTGCCGATGTTCATAAGCGTCCTGTTCTAGGCTAGCTTCCAGCTTCCAGCTTCCAGCTCCCAGCTCCCAGCTCTCGTCCTGTGACTTCGTGCGCTCAGGCTGAGAGTGACGGCTGAGCGCCGAGAGCGCTCACCCCGCTTGACCGCCCGCAATCTCCAGCAATTCCCTCGTGATGTTGCCCTGCCGCAGCTTGTTGTACTCGAGCGTCAAGGCGTCGATCAGGCTCTCGGCGCTGTCGGTGGCGTTCTTCATCGACACCATGCGGGCGCTCTGCTCGCTCGCTTTCGCGTTCAGCAATGCGTAGTAGAGGAAGACGTTGAGATAGACGCCGAGGAGATAGCCGAGCACGGCCTCGGCCCCTGGCTCGAACATCGTCTCTTCAGTGTCCGCGGCCAGCGCCTGCTTCTCCAATCGGGGATCCGCAGATCGGTGATGGTCGCCCACCGGGAGGAATCTCCTGGGACACGGGCTCCTGCGTGAGCGTGTTGACGAAACGCGTGCGAGATGATTCGCGACCTCGTCCACCTCGCCCTTGAGGAAGAGGTCGCGGGCACACGCGGCAATCGCTCTGGCTTCGGGAAACGACGGCGAGTCGCCGTAGGCGAATTCCGCGGCGAGCTGGCGCCGCGTGCGCGCCACGAACTGCGCCGCCTTGCGGCCGGCCGTGATGTACATCGTCGACTGCGGATCGAACTGCGCCGCCAGCCGGAACACGTTCGTATTGAGCGCCCCGCAGAGTCCCTTGTCGCCCGCGATGAGAATGACCGCGCGCTTCCGCACATCCCGCGCCTGCACTCAACGGATGGGCGAAGTCTTTCAACCGGGCGGTGGCGCTGCGCTGGCACCTGCGTTCGTACAACATCTGCGCAAACGGCGTCGCCGCAATGGCCGCCTGCTGGGCCTTGCGCATCTTCGAGGCCGCCACCATCTGCATGGCCTTCGTAATCTGCGCAGTGCCGCTGACGGACTTGATGCGTCGGCGGAGATCGCGAGGGGAGTTCATGTCAGCTTCCGGCCTCCAGCTTCCGGCTTCCAGTGTCCGGGTTCCGGCGTCCAACTCTCGCCTGTCGGCTGACTGGAAGCTGGAAGCTGGAAGCTACTTCTTCCACGTCTGCTTGAACTGGTCGGCCGCAGCCTTGAGTGCGTCCGTCAGCTCCTTGCTCAGCGCTTTCTCCGCGGCGATCTTCGCGAGCAGGTCGGCCTTGCGCGTCGTCAGGAAGTCGGTCCAGGCGGCCTGGAACTCCTTGATCCGCTCCACCGGCACGTCATCGACGTACCCGTTCTGCACCGCCCAGATCACGCCCACCTGGACTTCGACCGCGATCGGGCTGTACTGGGGCTGTTTGAAGAGCTCCACGATGCGCTTGCCGCGGTCGATCTTCGCCTGCGTCGCCGCATCGAGCTCCGACCCGAACTGGGCGAACGCCGCCAGCTCGCGGAATTGCGCGAGGTCGCCCTTGAGCTGCCCGGCCACCTGCTTCATGGCCTTGAGCTGCGCCGCCGACCCCACGCGCGAGACAGAGATGCCGACGGAGATCGCCGGTCGAATCCCCTGATAGAACAAGTCGGTCTCGAGGAAAATCTGCCCGTCCGTAATCGAGATGACGTTGGTCGGAATGTAGGCCGAGACGTCTCCGGACTGCGTCTCGATAATCGGGAGAGCCGTGAGCGAGCCGTCGCCGTACTGTTCGCCGACGCGCGCGGCGCGCTCGAGGAGCCGGCTGTGCAGATAGAACACGTCACCAGGGTAGGCTTCGCGGCCCGACGGCCGTTTCAAGACGAGGGACACCTGGCGATAGGCCACGGCGTGCTTGGACAGATCGTCGTAGACGATCAACGCGTCCATGCCGTTGTCCATGAACCACTCGCCCATCGCCGCGCCGGCAAACGGCGCGAGGTATTGACTCGTCGCGGAATCCGCCGCCGGCGCCGCCAGGATGATGGTGTACGGCAGCGCTCCGGCCTCCTCGAGCACCGAGACGATGCGTGCGATCGTGGATTGCTTCTGCCCTATCGCCACGTAGATGCTGTACAGAGGCCGGTAGGCCTTGTCGCCCGCGGCCTCGGCCGCTTTGTTGAGGCGAGCCTGACTGATGATCGTGTCGATGCAGATCGTCGTCTTGCCGGTCGAACGGTCCCCGATGATCAATTCGCGCTGCCCGCGGCCGATCGGGATCATCGCGTCGATCGGCATGATGCCCGTCTGCACCGGCTGGCCGACCGGACGGCGCCGGATGATCCCCGGCGCGAGCTTCTCCACTGGATACGCGGCGTCGCTCGCGATCGGACCCTTCCCGTCCAGCGGTCTGCCGAGCGTGTCGACGACGCGCCCCAGCAACCCCTTGCCGACAGGAACCTGCAGGAGCTTGCCCGTTGCGCGGACTTCTGCCCCTCCTGGAGTTTCGTGTAGTCGCCGAGGATGATGACGCCGACCTCGGTCTCGTCCAGGTTCAACGCCAGACCCGTGATGCCCTGGCCGAAGTCGAGCATCTCGTTGAGCATGGCGTCCGCAAGGCCCTCGACCTTGGCGACGCCGTCGCCGATTTCGCGGATGATGCCGACGCTCTGCTTGGCGGCCGCGGTCTTGGCGCCGGCGATTTGCGCTTCGATTTCCCTGTACCAGGTCAGACATGGCCCCATAGGTCATCTCACTCGTGAAGGTGTCAGAGACGTGACTCGAGTGCCGCCAGACGGGCCCGCACGCTGTCGTCGTAGACGTCGCTGCCCACTTTGATCCGCATCCCGCCGATGAGCGACGGATTCTGTTCGAACGACGCCGCGAGTCCCGGGCCATACACGCGCGCGAGTCCGGCCTCGATGCCGTCCCGCATGTCGGCCGCCAGCGGCGTGGCGCTCTCGACGACGGCCGTATGCCGGTCGGAGTCGAGTCGCACCAGCCGCCGAAAGTCCGACAAGATGGGCAGCGCGCCACGGCGCTTGGACGTGGCGATGCCGGCCGCCACCTGACGCACGCGGCCCTCGTCCAGCCGTCCAGCGACGAGACAGAGTCGAAACAACTGCCGCGCCGCGCGCTTGACCCTCCGGTTTGCCCTCATGGCTCGAACCTGTCTCCCTGGTCTGTGTTTCGCTCGCTCGCGCTCGGCCACGTCGCGCCTCGCGCGGGCCGCATTCGCCTGCTAGCTCGCAAGGTGCCTGGCCGTTTCCTCCGCGAGGCGACGGTGGTCCTCCGGCGTCAGGATCTTGCCGGTGACCGATGCCGTGGTCTCCACGACGAGTCGTCCGACCTCGCGTTTGAGCTCCGTCGAGCATGCTGACGCGGTCGCGCTCGGCGGCTTCGCGCGCCCTGACCAGGATCTGCTCGGCGGAGGCGATCGCCTTCCGGGTTTCCTCTGCCTGGACGCGAGCGGCCGCCGCACGCGCTTCCTCGATCAGTTGCTTTCCCTCGGCATCGGCTTTCGTCAGCACACCGATGCGCTCCGACTCGATGCGGGTCAATTCGGCCTTGATCTTCTCGGCGTTGGCCAGGCCGCTCGCGATCTGCTGGCGCCGCGCCTCGAGGATCTGCAGGATCGGCTTGTAGGCCAGCAGGTACAGCACGACGCACACGATGCCGAAGCTGATGATCTGCGAGATGAGGTGAGGCCAGTCAACGCCGAAGGTGGTAGCGATCTTCTCGAGCTGTCCGGCACCCTCGGTTACGGTCTGCATCGCTAGAACATGCATGGTCGTGCACTCTCTAAGGTGTCCAAGCCGAGCGATTGCACCAGCTATTGCACGAGGAACAGGGCGTAGAAGACGATGGCTTCAGCGAAGGCAATGGCCAGAATCGACTGGACCATGATCTTCGTGGAAGCGCCGGGATTCCGTCCGACGGCTACCGATGCTCCCTGGCCAATCAACCCCACTCCGATCGCCGCGCCCAGAGCGGCAAGGCCGACGTGTAGACTCCCGGTCATCTTGTGTGTCCTTTCTGTGGTTCACCGTCTGTCGTTCACCAGCTATCGCCGTTCCGCGCCCGTCACGCGAACGGATGTCCCCAACCGTCAACCATGCGCCGCCGTCGGCCCGGCTTCCTCGTGCTGACAGATGAGGAGCGTGAAGACGGCCGTCAGCAACATGAAGACCATCGCCTGCACCAGACCCACCAGCAACTCCATGAAGTAAAACGGTATCGGCAACAACCAGCCCAGGCCGGGGACGATCGTGGCCATCGCCTCGAGCATGTTCTCGCCGGCAAACACGTTGCCGTAGAGACGAAAACTCAGCGACACGGGGCGGAAGAGGATCGAGACGATCTCCAGACAGCCGGCCGCGAAGAACACGACGATCATGAGCACCTTCATCACGCCCGTCGTGTCACCCTTCGGCGCGAACAGCTCGTGGAGCACGCCGCGAACGCCCACTTCCTGAAACGCCCAGACGATCCAGCACGCGAAGAACACCAGGGCCATGGCCAGCGTCAGGTTGAGATCGGCGTTGGCGCCCCTGAACAACGGTTGCTCGACCGTGAAGCCCTCGGCGGTGTGATGTCCCCACCCGATCGTGCCGACGCCTGGAAGGAGGCCGATCCAGTTGGCGGCGAGAATGAAGATGAAGATGGTGCCAAAGAACCAGAACGTCTTCTCGACCAGGTGCCGGCCGATGATGCTCTCCAGAAGACCGTACAGACCCTCCACCAGCCATTCCAGGAGGTTCTGCGCGCCGCCCGGCACCTGCGCCATGCGCCGCGTCGCCACCTGGGCAAAGACGATGAGCCCGAGGGCGACAATCCACGTCACGACCATGGAATTCGTGATCGGGAAGCCGAAGGGCCTCGCGATCTCGACGGCCTTCTGCGACAGGCCGTGCTCCACCGGTTCGACTAGACTGAGACAGATGATGTCGAGCACACTCACCCCGATGCGACGGTCTTCGCAGCACGGCTCGTGCCACCGCTTGGACCCGGCGCACGACAGGGGCTCGGCTAGAATCGCAGTCCCTCGGCTAGAATCGCAGTCCCATGAGCACACGCTGGTCGTCGGCTCCTCCGGTATTCCGGATGTTCTCCGCGATGTCGGAGCCGTATCGGGTATGCTCCCCAGTGCGAGGCTGAGCGAACGTCGCGCCTCCGCTCGGTTCTGTGGCCGTTCCCGGCTGCAGGCCCTCTGGTACGTGTGCTGCACATGTCAGGATCCTTGCGATTTCCGCAAGAAAGAGGTCTCTCATGATTCTTCGACAGACGTTACTGACCGGCGTGTTCTCCCTGGTGGCATCGACTCTGTTCGTCTCGCCGGCGCAGGCCCAGGCCGAGACATTCACCGCAACCGCAGAAGTCAAGACGGCGGGAGGCGCCACATCCAGCGCACCCGTCACGATCGTGGTTGACCGCAAGATGTCGCAAGGCGAAGCCGACAGTTTGACGGGGGCGTTCAAGACCGGCGGCGCGGCCGCGCTGCGTAAAGCGCTGGTGGGAGTCAAGCCAACAGGCACGGTGCGGCTAGGCAGCGGAGCGGCAACCACGACACGGCTTACGATTGAGCGCGTGACGGACAAAGGCCGGCTCCTGACCATCGTTGCCGACCAGCCGATTCTGTTTCTCGGCGCCGGCGTCCCTGGCGCCAAGCCGAAGGACGGCTATGACTTCGCCATCATCGACATCGAGGTCGGCGCCACGGGCAGCGGATCCGGCACGCTCGCGCCCGCGGCAAAGGTAACGGTGAAGCAGGATGTCTTCGTCGTCGAGGACTATGGGGCCGAGCTCGTGCGGCTGACAGCGGTCAAGAAGGTCAAGTAGCTCCGGCATTCCGGGGGACCTCTGAGATTTCGGGATGACGTCCGACGCCCACCTGGCGCGATCGATCCGATCTCGGGCCATTCCGCGACGTCAGGGCCCACGCGCCGCGCTTCGCCCGTTGGAACGCGAAGTGCTACGATCATGCAATGGTTCGCCTTTCGGTCGCCTTCAGCGCGGATTCAGGGCGGGGCGCAGAGGACATCCTCGAGGCGCTTCGCTTCCTGATGACGGGCACGAGGCTCGAACCGGGCTGCCGGGGATGCTCCGCCTGGGCAGACCCCGATTCTGACCGTGCATTACCTGGAGGAATGGGAGACCGAAGCCGACATGCGGCGGCGGGTCCGCTCGCCTCGCTTCACATCGCTGCTGGCCGTCATGGAATCCCCCCAGGAACCGCCGCAAGTGCAGTTCGACTTCGTCACGAGCACACGGGGGCTCGACTACGTGGCCGAAATCCGTGCCGAGATACGGCGCTGAATCCGGACGGCTGACCGGATCGTGTCCAGAGGACAAAGCGATGAAAGCGCCGAAGTACGAGAAGGCGTTGCGGAAGCTGCAGGTGCGGCTGTGCCACCTGCAACGATGGGTCAAGGAAAAGGGCCTTCGCGTCGTCGTCGTGTTCGAGGGGCGTGACGGGGCCGGCAAGGGGGGCACCATCCGCGCGATCACCGAGCGTCTCAGCCCGCGCGTGTTCCGTGTCGTCGCCTTGCCGGCGCCGTCCGACCGCGAGAAGAGCCAGGTCTACATGCAGCGCTACGTGCAGCACTTCCCCGCTGCCGGCGAAGTCGTCATCTTCGATCGGAGCTGGTACAACCGCGCGGGCGTCGAGTACGTGATGGGTTTCTGCACGCCAAAGCAGCACGAACGGTTTCTGGAGCTGTGTCCCGCAGATCGAGAAGTTCATGATCGAGGGCGGCATCATCCTCATCAAGATCTGGATGGAAGTCAGCGACGACGAGCAGAAGCGCCGCTTCGAGGCGCGCATCGACGATCCGGTGCGCCAGTGGAAGCTCAGCCCGATGGATCTTCCTTCGCGCACGCGCTGGTACGACTACTCGCGCGCGCGCGACATGATGCTGAAGAAGACCGACACGCGCATCTCCCCTTGGTACATCGTCCGATCGGACGACAAGAAGACGGCCCGGCTGAACACATCGCGCACATCCTCTCGGCAGATTCCGCACAAGAAGCTCAAGGAACCGAAGGTCAAGCTGCCCAAGCGGTCATCGAAGGGCGCCTATGACGATGACGCGTCGATCGCGCGCCGGCGATTCGTGCGCGAGCGCTACTGAGGGCTTGGGAGCGGGGGCGCTCCCTCCGTTCTCGAAGACACGGCGTCGTTCGGGGAGCCTTTACAAGGGGGAGCCGTGGCACGCATGCAGAGCCTCGTGATTGGCACTTACGCGCTCGTCGGGTTCGTCTGGTTCGGCCTTGCCCTCCCCATCGGATCGGCTGCGGTCGGAACCGCAGACTGCGCAGAAGACTGCGGTGCCTGTCGGGAAGCCGGCGTCGACGGCCGACGCGCTCGACCGCCTGCTCGCGCCCATCGCCCTCTATCCGGATGCAGCTGCTCGCGCAGATGCTCCTCTGCGCCTCGCAACCCCGGCAAGGTCGCCGCGCTCGGCGAGTGGCTGGCCAGCCAGACGCTCAAGGGAACCGAGCTTCAGGACGCGGCAACGAAGTCCGGGCTTCGAGCCGAGCTTCGTGGCCCTGGTCGCTCTTCCCGGAGGTCGTGAACGCGATGGCCGGAAATCTGGACTGCGACGACCCAGCCTCGGCCAGGCCTTCACCGCCGATCGCTCGGCCGTCTTCGACAGCATCCAACGGCTGCGGGTCAAGGCGCGCGACGCCGGGAAGCTCAAGAGCACGCCGCAGCAGGACGTCGAGACACGCACGACGTCGAGCGGTCAGCAGGTCGTCGTGATCGAGCCGGCCAACCCGCAGGTCGTCTACGTGCCGCAATACAACCCGCAGACCGTCTACACCATCGTCGTCCACGGTGGTCGTTCAGCAGGAGAGCAGCAGCGGCAATGCGGTCGCCGCGGGGCTGATCGGGTTCACCGCGGGCATCGCCATCGGCGCGGCGATCGACAACGACTACTACTACGGTCCCTACGGCTGGCACGGCGGCGGCTACATGTACAACGACGCGTGGGACGACTACTACGACGCGCGCGAGGATGCGCGCGAGGACTGGCAGGACCACCGCGAGGACATTGTCGACGAGCGCGGCGACCGCGCGAGCAACGCGCAGGAACAGCGAACCGAACGCCAGCAGAACGCGCAGCAGCAGCGCACCGAGACCCAGCAGTCGCGGCAGCAGAAGAATCCGGAGTCGCAGGCTCAGCGCGACGCGCGGCGCACGGAAGCCCAGACGGCAAGTGGACAGACCAGGACGGCGGGCACGAGTCAGGAAGCGCGCGGGTACAGCGGCAACACGGATAAGGCGGCGCCGGGACCGAAGCGGCACGAAATCGGACGCGTTTTCGGGCTATTCGAGCGGAAAGTCGGAGCGCGCCGCCAGCCAGCGTGGGCAAAGCAGCCGCAGCAGCTCGCGCGGAGGCGACGCCGATGAGAGTCCGACGCTCGTTGACGATCGTGATCGAGGTCGCGCTCGCCTGCCTGACGCTGATGACGCTCGTTTCGTGCTCGCGCACCGCTCCGGCCACACCGTACCGAACCTTCGCCACGCCGGAGGACGCCGTGAAGGCGCTCGTCGAGGCGGCCAAAGCCGGAGCGCTCGAGGACGTCGTCGCGATCTTCGGACCAGACGGACAGGAGCTCGCGGACTCCTCCGATCCGGCGACCGCCCGTCGCAATCGCGACGTGTTCGTGGTCGCGGCCGCCGAGCGTTGGCAACTCGTCGACGACGGGAAGCGAGCGCAAGGTGCTCGTCATCGGCAACGAGGGATGGCCGTTTCCGGTTCCGCTCGACCAAAGGTCGCCGAGCGGCTGGCGGTTCGACACGGCCGCGGGAAAAGAGGAAGTGCTCGCCCGCCGAATCGGCCGCAACGAGCTGGAGGTCATCCGGATCTGCCGCACCTACGTCGCCGCACAGCAGATTTATGCCGAACGAGAGGACACGATGGACAGCGGGCGGGAGTTTATGCGAAGACCTTCCGGAGCGATCCGGGCCGCGAGAACGGACTCTTCTGGCCCGCGGGCCGCGGCCAGAGGCGCAGTCCGCTGGGTGACCTCGTGGCGACATGCCGCCGACGAGAGCCGGCCGGTTGGCTGACGATGGCGCGCAGCCGTCACCCTTCCATGGCTACTACTTCAAAATCCTGACCGCGCAGGGCGCCGCCGCGGCGGGGGGCGCGAAGGACTACGTGGTTGACGGCAGGATGTCGGGTGGGTTCGCGCTCGTGGCGTGGCCCGCGCAGTACGACTTCACCGGGGTCATGACGTTCATCGTTGGCCGCGACGGCTCCGTCCGTGAGAAGGATCTCGGCGCCGGCACCGACGCCGCGGCCAGGACGATGACACGCTACGATCCTGACGCGTCCTGGACCCCGGTCCAGTGACGTGGCTCAAGACGATGGACACTCGCGGGGCCCATGCCGGGGATCACCAATAGCCCGGCCCTCGACGCAGCCGGTGCGCGCCAGCCGGAGCGGATCCTGGACCCCATCGCGCGGGTGTCCGAGATCCTCTTCGGCCTGATCATGGCGCTGACCTTCACGGGCACGCTGAGCGCGGCGTCCGCCGGTCGCGAGGACGTTCGTGAGCTGCTCATCGGGATGATCGGGTGCAACATCGCGTGGGGGCTCGTCGACGCCGTCATGTTCCTCATGAGCTCGCTGACCGAACGGGGCCATGACTTGATCACGGTCAATGCGGTGCGTCGCGCCGACACACCCGGGGAGGCCCATCGCGTCATCGGAAGTGCCCTGCCTTCTCTCGTCGCGTCGATCCTGTCGAAGGAAGACTTCGAAAAGGTGCGTCAGGGGCTGCTGCGCCTGCCGGATCTTCCGCCGAAGCCGGCGCTGACCAGGAGGGACTGGCTCGGGGCGCTCGCCGTGTTCATGCTCGTGTTTCTGTCGACGTTCCCGGTGGTGATTCCGTTTCTCGTGTTCACCAACGTGCGCATCGCGATTCGCGCATCCAATCTGGTCGCTATCGTGATGATGTTCGTCGCCGGATACTGGCTGGCCAAGCATGGCGGGCACCACCCGTGGCGCGCGGGCTTCAGCGTGGTGCTTCTGGGCGTGGTGCTGGTCGCGATTGCGATCGCCCTGGGGGGATGACCCTCAGGGATGGTCAGAATCGAGAAGGCCGGACGATTGGCAGGACGCGGGCGGCACGCGGTTCGCAGCTGACAGTACGTTTCCGTGCTACGCGCGTGCTGGAGGTGGCTGTGCGATTGTCCGGCTCCTACTTGTCGAGCTTGTTGGTTGCCTGTGTTCTCGCGCTCGCCGCGGGCCTGGTCGCACGGGCGCAGACGGTTCCTCCTTCCCAGCCGACGCCCGCGCCCGCGGTGGCCGAGCAACCGAGGGACCCTCTCGGCCGCAGCACGCCGCGAGGGACCGTGCTGGGATTTCTGAGCGTGGCCCGCAAGGGCGACACCGAGGTCGCGCGTCAATACTTGAACACCAGACTGAATGACAACGCGGCCGAGGCAGCTCGCCCAGCAGTTGTTCGTCGTGCTCGACGCCCGCCTGGCGGCCCGGCTCACGCAGTTGAGCGACGCGCCTGAGGGATCCCGCGCCAATCCGCTCTCGCCGAACCAGGAAGTCATCGGCACGATCACCGGGGATACGGGCGCGGTGGAGATCGTCGTTGAACGCGTGGAACGCGGGAAGTCGGGAGCGATCTGGCTGTTCTCGAGCAAGACGCTCGACGCCATTCCCGCGCTGTACGAGCAGGTCACCAGGAGGCGGGCCGACGCGGCGGTCCCTGGCGTTCTGTTCGACACGCACCTGGGAGGTGTCCGTCTCCTCGACTGGCTGGCCGTTCTGCTCGGGCTCCCCGTGCTCTACTTCGCGACGACCCTGTTGAACCGTGCGCTCAGGCCCCTGGCCCGACTTCGTGTGGCGCCGCCTGTTCGGGGAGTCCGACCTGTCCAGACGCAACAACGCCCTCCCTCTCCCTGCGCGCCTGCTGGTTCTGGCGCTCGTGAGTCGCTGGCTGCTTCCCCGCCTGCCGCTGTCGCTGCTCTTGAGGGAGTTCTGGGGCAATGCGGCCATTCTGCTCACCATCGTCGCCGTCGCCTGGCTGCTGGTGCTCCTCAACGGAGAAATCGAAGCGTCACATCCGTCGCCGGCTTCCCGCGTCAAACGGTGCTGCGGTGTCCCTGCTGCGCGCCGGGCGCAGAGGCGTCGACGTGCTGGTCGATCTTCGTCGCGCTGCTCGCCACGCTTCGCCACTTCGGTGTCGACCCGACGCCGGCGCTGGCGGGGCTCGGCGTGGGCGGCATCGCGGTGGCCCTCGCCGCGCAGAAAACGCTCGAGAACGTCATCGCGGGCGCGTCCCTGATCTTCGATCAGGCGGTGCAGGTCGGAGACTTCCTGAAGATGGGCGACATCAGCGGCACCGTCGACCATATTGGCCTGCGCTCGACGCGCATTCGCACGCTCGATCGCACGGTCGTGAGCATCCCCAACAGCCAGATCGCGAACGCGAGCCTCGAAACCATCTCCGCGCGCGACAAGTTCTGGTTTCATCACGTCGTGGGCCTTCGCTACGAGACGACGCCCGAGCAGCTCCGCGCGGTGCTCGACGGGATCCGCCAACTGCTCCAGTCGCACGGCGCAATCGATCGCGAGTCGGTACGCGTGCGCTTCCTGCGGCTCGGGTCGTTTTCTCTCGATGTCGACGTCTTTGCGTATCTGCAGGCACGGGACTGGAATCACTTTCTCGAGATCCAGGAGCAGCTCCTCTTCGGCGTGACGGAGATCGTCAGCAGGGCCGGCACCAGCATCGCGTTCCCGTCGCAGACGATGTATGTGGCCAACCGTGCGGAGGCGTCAGCGCCGGAATCAGGCAGCGACACTAGGAGTGTAGAACCCATTACAAGCAACCAGAACACAGGCTGAACGCGCCGACGGCCACGGTTCACGATGAACACGGTGATTCGATGAACACGATGAAAACGTCCCCAGAGATCCATCGTGAACATCGTGTCATCGTGCGCATCGTGTTGTGACGTGATGTCGTC
This sequence comes from uncultured Acidobacteriota bacterium, assembly GCA_963776315.1. Classification (GTDB taxonomy): domain Bacteria; phylum Acidobacteriota; class Vicinamibacteria; order Vicinamibacterales; family 2-12-FULL-66-21; genus DATBJJ01. The sequence goes on along the minus strand of CAVZMJ010000002.1, from coordinate 279,939 downwards.
ACACATTCGGAGACCCTTCACGAAGGCTGCGACGCTCGCGAAGGAGTCACCAGTCTGGCGCCTATTTCTGAGGCGTGCCGCCGCCTGGCGGCGCCGCGGGCGTGGGCTTGGCTCGAAGCTGCCGCCGAGCGCAAGATGCAGGTTCACCCGCTGCACGCGCTGCTCGGCCTGCGTGCGGATGAGCGCGGCGCTCGTGGTGTTCAGCGCCAGCTGCCGCTCGGTCACGAAGCGAAGATCGGTGCTGCCGACCTTGAACTGCGTCTGCACGATCTCGAGCGCGCGCTGGTTGTGCGACTGCGTCTCGGCGAGGATCTCGCTCCCGGTCGCGCGCGGCGATCTCCGACGACAGTGCGTTTTCGACTTCGCCGAACGCGCGCAGGCCGACCGAGGCGTAGGCGGCGACGGCCTGTTTCTGCTCGACCGTCCTGATCTCGACCTGGGTCTTGAGCGCGCCGCCTTTGTAGATCGGGCGCGAGCAGGCTGGCACCGAAGTTCCACACCGGGTTGTCTGTGGTCCTGGAGCACGAACAGCTCGCTCGAGATGCTGCTGACGCCGGTCGTCAGCGAGATCGTCGGCAGTCGCGCCGCCTTGGCCTCGCCGACCCGGTTGAAGGCGGCGGCGACGCGCCGCTCGGCGGCGACGACATCGGGCCGGCGCTCGAGCAGCTCCGACGGAAGCCCGGCCGGTACGGCGTCGGGCTGGCCCGGGTAGCCGCGCGCTGACGCCGGCCGCCGCCGCGGGATACCGGCCGATGAGGATCTCGAGCGCCCTGAGCGCCTGTTCGCGAGCCAGCTCGAGCTGCCGAAGCGCGTCGCGGTAGGCGCCGACGGTTGGCCTGCGCCACTTCGACATCCTCGTCGTTGCCGACGCCGACGCGCGATCGCGTTTCGGCCAGCCGCACCAGCTCTTCTCCGCGACCGACGGTCTGCCGGGCCAGCTCCGCCTGGAGGCCCGCCTCAGTGGCCAGGAACCAGCTGCGTGCGACGAGTGCGGCGATCGACTGCCGCGCGTACTCGAAATCGGCCTGTGCCGACGCGGCATCGGCCGATGCCGCGGCGCGGCCGTACCTCACGCGGCCCCACAGGTCGAGCTCCCAGCTCAGCGGTGAGCGCCCCTCCCTGAATACCCGAGCCGTCTCCCGACATCTTGCCGCCGCCGCGCGCGAAGAAGTCAACCGACGGATAGAGCTTCGCGCCCGCCAGCTTGGCGTAGAGGAGCGCCTGCTCGACGCGCGCCGCGCCGACGCGCAGGTCGGCGTTGTGGGCGATCGCCTCGGCGACGGCGGCGGTCAGCTGATCGTCGTGGAAGGTGACGAGCCAGTTGTCGGCCACCATGCCGGCGCCGGCGCCGGTCGCGGTCCACTGACCGGGCAGCGTCATGCCCGGCAGCGCTTCCTCCTTGATGGCAGCCGCGTCGGGCGGCTTCTTCAACGCGCACGCGGCCGAGAACGTCAGCACGGCGGCCGCGAGTGCGGCTGACAGCCGCGGAGCGCCAGTGCGAACGATGTCGAGAGAGCCAGTCGCGCATCAGTGCCCCAGGCTGATGCTGTGCTTGATGATGATGTAGTCGAGATACGACGACACCCGCAGCAGCACCTTGCGGATGATGTGAACCAGCGTGAGGTGCTCGGTGTAGATCGCCGTGGACGCCGCGCGCGCCGGCGGCGAGAAACAGCGCGCTGTCCTCCTTGCCGACGACGAGCTTGACCGGGAACTGTCCGGGCGGCGGGTTGAAGCCGGTTCGCGGCAGATTGCCGGACGCATCGACCTGTCCCTGCGCCTGCGCCCAGATGATCGAATCGACGTGCGCCTTGATGATGCGGCCCGGGTACGTGTCGAGCGTGATCTCCGCTTCGTTGCCCGGTTCGACCTGGTGCAGCTCGTTCTGGCCGAAGAGCGCGAAGATCTGGTACTCGTCGTCGACAAACGTCATGACCTCGTTGAACGGCATGCCAGCGACGAAGAAGCCTGGACGGAGCATCACGTTGACCATCGTGCCGTTGCCCGGCGCGACGACCGTCGTCTGCGTCAGATCCCACTTCGCGTTCTCGAGCTGCGCGCGCGTCGTCTCGAACTGCGCCTGCGAGCGCCTTCACCTGCGCCTGCGCCGTCGCGATCTGCGCCTTCACCTCGGCGACCGACGCGAGGTCGCCGTTGACGCGGCCGGAGAGCTTCTCGCGCACCTGCTGCTCGGCGGCGCGCGCCGCGGCCAGCTGCGCCGTGAGCTCGTTGACGTTGGTCTGCGCCTGCTCGAGATCGAAGCGATTGCCGGCGCCGGCGGCCACGAGCTCGGTGTTCTGCTTGACGCGCGTCCGCGCCAGTTCGAGCGATGCCGACAGCGTCCCGACCTGCTCCGGTGGCCGCCTTCAACTGCTCGTTCAGCTGGCGCTCGCCGGTCTGCGCGTCGGCCAGCCGCGCCTGCACTTCGGCCAGCCGCTGCGCGATCGGCGCCGACGCGCGCCTCATCGGACGCCAGCTTGGCTTCGAGCGAGTGCACCTCGTTCTGATACGGCGTCGGATCGATCCGGAAGAGGACGTCGCCCTTCTTCACCGGCCGGTTGTTCTCGACCGGCACCTCGATCACCCGTCCGCTGACCTGCGACACGATCGGCACGATGTACTTGACGACGCGGACGTCGCTCGTCGTCGGCGCGAAGATGTTCAGCAGGAGCAGGAGAATGGCAATCGCCACCACGGGGAAGATCGCGACGGCAACCTTCCACGGCGTCGTCCACGGCAGCAGCTTCAGCTTGATGAAGATCAGCCAGACGAAGAACGACGTAGATGCCGAGCAGGAGGATTTCCATTTACCGGTGCCTCGCTGTCCACGACCTTGGCTTCGAGCGCGTCGAGATCGGCGCGAAGCGTCTTCAGCTCGGACGCTGGAACCTCGCCCCTCGAGCCGGGCCAGCCGGTCGCGAAGGCTCTCGCCTGCGGCCTCATCCGTCGCCCGGTTCGTGCTCACTCGTCCGCACGAAGCTTGTCGGTGCCGTAGGCCAACTTGTACATGACCGGCTTCGAGTACGCCCAGATCCACGCAATCGGCCACAGCAGGCCGCCGAAGACGAGCGACAGCAGGCACAGCGTGCGAATCGCCTCGAACTGCGGATGGTGGCGCTTGTGCGCGATCTTCTCCGGCAGGATGTGCACCATCCAGAAGAGCGCGATGAGCACGACCGGGACGACGAAGATGACGAAGAGGGCGATGAACGTCGCCAGCTTGTCCTCGGCCTCGGCCGAGAGCAGCGACGCGCGCGCGTCCGACGGCACGAGCAGCAACAGGCCGACCATGAACAGCCCGACGAGGGTTCGGCGAGCGACGTCCGCTGTCCTTGGGTGCTCCAGCATCTTTGCCATGATCCAGCGTTCCATCAGCGAGAATGGTTGGGTGGTGACAGACGAGTCTATCGGCTAAGATAATACTCGTTCGGATCAGCAGTTGCCGTGCCATGTCCCGGCGGCCCGTGGAAGTTCCGCAAACGATGGCCGCGTGGCGTGGCGGGACTCTCGGTGGCAAAGCCGCCACGGACGAGGCCTCCGACATAGCGGGCACGCTCCGGCATACCGGAGCTTGCCACGATTCCGGGGTAAATCCGGCGTCCTGGATTTGACCTGCGGCCGCCAAGTGTGGTCTTGATCCGAAGAACATGCCAGAGACCGATGGCGATGCATTAGGGTCCGTGCCTGGGCGGCTCGGATCTCACGCGGAAAGCCTGTCCCAACTGGCGTTCGAGAACCTGCCGGTTGGCGTACTCGTCGTGGGACCCGATGGCACGATTACCGTCGTCAACCGTCAGCTCGAGCGACAATTCGGCTACGGACGACTGGAGCTAATCGGACGCTCCGTCGACGTTCTTCTGCCCGACGCGCTCCGTGATGTGCACGCGGCGCACCGCCACGGCTTCATGACAGCACCCGAGACCCGCCCGATGGGCGCCGGCCGCGAGCTGTTCGGGCGCCGCAAGGACGGCTCAGAGATTCCAGTCGAGATCGGCCTGAACCCTATTCACACCGAGACGGGCGTGTTCGTGCTCGCGTCGGTCGTGGACATCACCGAGCGTCGCCGTGTGGAGGCCGAGCATCGCCGGGCGCTCGAGGAGGCCGTCCAGTTCGATCGGCTCGTCGGTGAGCTGGCGACGCGATTCGTGAACGTGCCCTCGGAGCAGCTCGACCTTGCCATCGTGGACGCGCAGCGGCGTATTCTCGAGGCGCTCGACCTCGATCGCAGCTCCGTGTTCCAGTTCTCAGGCGAACACGATCTCGTGTTGACACATCAATGGGCGTACCCGGACCTCCCGCCTGCGCCGTCGCATGTGTCGGCTGCGAGCCAGTTTCCCTGGTCCCTGACGAGGGTGCTCAACGGGGAAATGGCAGCCTTTTCGGCGGTCGACGAAATACCGGATGCGACAGAACGCGAGAGTCGTTCGCCAGTACGGCACCAAGTCCCGCGTGACGTTGCCGCTGTCGGTTGGCGGGCGCATTGCCGGGGCCGTCTCCTTCGCCTCCAGCCGCGAGACTCGCTCCTGGTCGCCGAGCGTCATCAGCCGCATGCGGCTGGTCGCGGACGTGTTGGGCGGCGCGCTGTCGCGCGGACAGGCGGACGCGGCGTTGCGCTCGAGCGAGCAGCGGTTCCACACGCTTGCCGACAACGCGCCCGTCTTGATCTGGGTGAGCGGTCCGGACAAGTTGTGCACCTGGTTCAATCGCCAATGGCTCGATTTCGTCGGGCAGACGATGGAGCACGAGCTCGGCGACGGCTGGACCGCGAACGTCCACCCCGACGACCTCGACTCGTGCCTTCAGATCTATACGAAGCACTTCGACGCGCGCCAGCCGTTCCACATGGAATACCGCCTCCGCCGGCACGACGGCGAATGGCGATGGGTTGCTCGACAACGGCGCGCCGAACTACGACGCCGACGGCAGCGTTTACCGGCTATCTCGGCTCGTGCATCGATATCACGGAAGAGAAGCAGGCGAGGCACGAGGTCGAGCGCGCTGCGCGACCAGCTGCAGGCCGAGAACGTGTACCTCCGGACTGAAGTCAAAGACCGGCTTGGCACGGGGGTCATCATCGGGCAGAGTGAAGCCATCCGGCGCGTGCTGGCCCAGGTCGAACAGGTGGCCGGCACCGACTCGACGGTCCTGCTGCTCGGCGAGACCGGCACAGGGAAAGAGCTCTTCGCCTCGCAGATTCACGAGCTGAGCGCACGGCGCGCCCGCGCGATGGTGCGCGTGAACTGCGCGGCAATTCCGGCCACACTCATCGAGAGCGAGTTGTTCGGCCGAGAAAAGGGCGCATTCACGGGGGCCCTCACGCGGCAGGTCGGGCGCTTCGAGCTCGCGGACGGCTCGACCATCTTTCTCGATGAGATCGGCGAGCTGCCACTCGACGTGCAGGTCAAGCTGCTGCGCGTGCTCGAGCAGCGGCAGATCGAGCGACTCGGCAGCCCGAAACCCATTCGCGTGGACACACGGATTGTCGCCGCCACCCACCGGGATCTCGAGCGCCTGATCGCGGAAGGAAAATTTCGCGAGGATCTGTTCTATCGGCTGAATGTCTTCCCCGTTCAGGTGCCGCCGCTGCGGGAACGCGCCGAAGACATTCCACTCCTCGTCTGGCGCTTCGTCGAGGAATTCTCCCGGACGTTCGGCAAGCGGATCGATGCCATTCCCAGGGAGAACATGGCCGCGTTGCAGCAGTACGGGTGGCCGGGCAACATCCGCGAGCTTCGCAACGTCGTCGAACGCGCCATGATCGTGGCGACCGGCACGTGGCTGACCATCGCCGTGCCTGCCCCCTCGGCTGCCGTCGGGAAGCGCAGCACCAGGCTGACGGATGTCGAGAAGGAGCACATCAGGAGCGTGCTCGACAGCTCCGGCTGGCGCATTCGCGGACCGGCTGGCGCGGCGAAGCGGCTCGGGCTTCCCCCAACTACGCTCGAAACGCGCATGGCCAAGCTGGGGCTTACTCGCCCGAAGCATCAGCCCTGAGTGGGCGCCCACGAATACTCGTGGGCTGACCGTCACAAGCCGATCGACCGGGTCGGTGGAAAACCACCGCACCGCAGAGGACTTTCCCGCCCATTTGCCAGTCCTTCGTCAAGCAATGCCCCTTCTGGCTACGGTCAAACAGCAGACTTGATTGCGGATCAGTCGGGCACACCAATTGCTCAAGCATTGGACGCCTGCGCCTTTCGTGCTCCCAATTGCTGGGGCCGCGTTGATCGGAGATGTTCCCTGTGGAAATAGCACGTGCGACCGGGACGGATGCGCCCGGACGAAACGCCGGACGAGACCCCGTACGAGACTTGGTGAAGCAATTCGGTTGGGACCCAACTGCCATCGTGGGGCGGAATGGCGTGGAGATTCGTCATGACGTCCACGAACGGATGGGCTCACGCATGGTTGATGGCGAGAGCGTGGCCGTACAGCGCGTTCTGACCCAGATAGAACAGGTGGCACCGACCGATTCAACGGTGCTGCTGCTCGGAGAAACCGGTACCGGGAAAGAGGTGTTCGCGGCCAGGATACACGAGTTGAGCGCGCGCCGAGGGCGGCCGATGGTGTGCGTGAACTGCTCGGCGATTCCGGCCTCGCTCATGGAGAGCGAGTTGTTCGGGCGCGAGAAGGGCGCATTTACGGGAGCCGTGGCGCGACAGATGGGCCGCTTCGAGTTGGCGGACCACTCGACTATTTTCCTCGACGAGATCGGCGATCTGCCCTCCGAGGTGCAAGTCAAGCTGCTGCGCGTTCTCGAAGAGCGGCGGATCGAGCGGCTCGGCAGTCCGACAGGCATCCCCGTTCACGTGCGGATCATCGCGGCCACACACCGCGATCTCGAGCAACGCATTGCCGAGGGAGCCTTTCGCGAAGACCTCTTCTACCGCCTCAACGTCTTCCCTATCCATGTGCCACCGCTGCGCGAGCGTGTCGAAGACATACCCGATCTGGTATGGCACTTCGTGGAGCAGTACTCGAAGACGTTCGGCAAGCAGATCGACACGATCCCCCGCGAAACCTTCGCCATGCTGCAGCGGCATGCCTGGCCGGGCAACATTCGCGAACTGCGCAACGTCGTCGAGCGCGCGATGATCGTGTCGGCAGGCCCGCGACTGACCATCACGCTTCCCGCTTCGGGGACCCACTGCACGGCTGGCAGCGAGAAGCTGATCGATGTTCAGAAGGAGCACATCCGCAACGTGCTCGCGAGCGTCGGCTGGCGTATTCGAGGAGCGGGCGGCGCAGCCGAACGCCTGGGGCTCCGGCCGACGACGCTCGAGACGCGGATGGCCAAGCTGGGGCTCGTGCGGCCATCGACGGCCTGGTGTTCCCCGATGTAGCGTCCGGCTTCCGCCTTCGCCAAGGCTTCGGCGGACCGCCGTAGCTTTGGCGGAGCTGGTTAGCCGAACTGCTGAAGGGTCCGCCTGAAGGCGGACACCACGCGTTCGGGGCCTGTCGGACGCTCGGGTTACGGCCGGATGTTCACGGCCGCGCTCAGTTGAAACTGCAGGCGCGTTTCGGCCGCGAGCTTCAGGTGTTCCTCGCCTCCGGCGGACACCGCGGCGCCGGTCACGCCGCCGATGGCGGCGCCGATGGCGGCCCCTTCACCGCCTCCCGCGATACCTCCGACGATGGCCCCGAGTCCGGCGCCTCCGCCGACCTTGCGTGCCGTTTTCTTGCCCTCGCCCTTGCCCTGTGCCTCGACGTACGCGGTTGCCACCTGGTACACGAATCCGCCAAAGCCGATGGCGTTCAGCTTCAAGGAGATCTTGTCGCTGCCCTTCATCTTGCCCGACTGTTGAACCTGGACGGCTTGCAGCGTCGCGGACGCGCCGCGGGGAATGACGACGGATCCACCGATCATCACGGGATCGTCGACGATCGCTTTGAACGTCTGGCCGGCCTGCGAAGCGTCGACGTCGATCGCCTGCGTCAGCCGTACGTTCAATGCCGTGCCCGCCGGGACGGTCACGGCCTTTGGAGCCGGGGCGGCCGCTTTGGGGGCGGCAGCAGGAGCTGCCGGTGGCGGTGGAGGTGCCGGCTTGGGTTTCCGCGCTGAGAACTCCACGGTGACGGCCTCCTCGATCGGAATCTCGGAGACGCTCCCGTTGTCGAGGAGCACACGCACGGATTTGCTGTCGCCACCGATGAACATGCCTTCCACGACCTTGCCCGATCGCAGCTTGACCCGGTCGGCCGAAAGCGACACGCCCGTCATGAGGACGATCACTCCGGCAATCCATCGAGCAGTTGAGAGGTGCATCTCCTGGTTGACTCCCGTCACTTGACGATGGGAAGCGCGGCCGAGATCTGCAGATCGATGATCAGCAGCAACTGATGCTCGATTTGCAGGAAACGCAGGGCCGTGCGCGGCGACAGTGCCGTCTTGACGCGATCGAAGTACTTCGCCTTGACCGCCTGCCGCCGTGCCTCCAGGTCGAGCGCCTTACCGGCCAGCTTCTCCGCCGTCGCATCCGTCAGGTTCGAATAGTCGCGCGCATACTCCGCGATCATGGCGATTCGCTCGTCGCCGAGCTTGGCCATCTCGAGGTCGTACTCGCGATAGATCGGCCAGAACGCCGCGTCTTCCGCCTCGGTGAAGCCCATCACCTCGGTGATGATCGCGACCTTCTGCGCCCGCACGTCGCTGCGGAGCAACTCGGCATACGCGGTGAGGTTGAGCGTCTTCGTCTCCTTTTCGTCGGCCTGCTGGGACGGGCACCTGCGCCGCCACGCTGCCGGCCAGCAGCACGATGAGCGCGCACGTTACTTGTCGAACCACGGTTTCACCCTGGACCTACTTCTTCACCTTCGGCGGAAAGTTCTTGAAGATCTTCTTCACGGCCTCGCTGATGCTCTTGTCGCGCTTCTCGGGCTTGGCGTCGCGTCTTGACTTCCTTGACGCCCATGCCGCGCCAGGCGACCTGTCCCTTCTTGGCGTCGGCGATGTCGATGACGAGCGTGCCGATCAGGATGTCCCGGACCGGTCGTGGTGGTCGTGCCGCCACCGCCCAGCCGCCACCATATCCCCATCCGTACGCCGCCGTAGCCGCCGGCATAGCCGGAGCTGAACGTCGAGATGTCCTTCTGCTTGTCGAATGCCACGTGGTAGACGACGAAGACGTCCGGGTTCGAGTCGCTCTTCGTGAGGCCCTTGGCCGCGAGCTCCGCTTCGATCGCGGCGACGATGCGGTCGTCGATGAGCGGCTGCCCGACCTTGGTTCCGTCCTTGAGCGCGAAGGTCTTGAACGCCGGCAAAGTCCATGGTCTTGTCGTAGTCGTAGCTGGTCTTCTGGGCCATGGCCAAGCGCGCGGGTCAGCGCCATCGCGAGTGCCAGGCGATCACGAGTGTCTTCCGCATGTTCCGTCCTTTCGAGTCAAAGCGTCTTCCAATCGGTGGAAGCCAGGTGCAATTGTCGAGCCGCCCGGCGACACGTCGCAGCAACGCCGCGGAAAGGTGAATCTACGTGGTAGAGTTGCAAGCGCCATCCGGTATTTCGGAGGATCTCCGGTCGAACGGAGACTTCGTTGGGCGACGCGCCGGACGACATCGACGGGCGCATTTCAGTCAACGACCAGACGGCGTGCAACTTCAGGTCTCTACTGGAGCTTCTCGGCGTCGGGCACGTTCCCTGCTCTTCCGAGACCGGCGTCACCCGCGTGCGATCTCGGCGCGTTGGCCGCCAAGGCAGAGCTTTGCCCCGAACCACCGACACGGTACGGGCCCTCACGGAGCTGACGAGGCGGCGTTTGCCATGCCGATTTCACTGGAACACGAACGCGACAACCTCTTTCGGGTGAGCGTGCGCGGAGTGCTGCGGCAGGCCGAGCTCGAGCAGGCGCAGGAACGTCTCACCGGCGAAGTGGTGCGAACCGGCTCCGCCCGATTGCTGTTCGTCCTGGACGGGTTCGAGGGTTGGGATCCCCACTCCCAGTGGAACGACCTGTCTTTTTTCGTGAAGCACGGTGACCAGGTCGAGCGTATTGCGATCGTGGGGCCCGAGCGGTGGCGGGGAGAGACGTTGATGTTCGCCGGCGCCGACCTGCGGAAGGCTCCAGTGGAGTTCTTCGTCGAGGGAGCCATCGACGAGGCCCGTGCCTGGTTGACGGCCTGATCGAATCGAGCGCAGCCAGAAGGCTCATACTTCCGAAGAAGGATGCAGACGCGATGAATCAGAAGACCCGTGCAAACCGCGTTGCGGCAATGGTCGCGGCGTTGAGCATGTTGGTGCAACCGACGGCACACTTGGTGGCCGCCACGAGCCAGGCTCAGCCCCCGGCGAAGCCTGCCGCCGCCCCTCCTACCCAACCCGGATCGAAGCCCCCGCTCGCGGCGGTGGCCGCGGCCACACCCGCGCCCGTCGACGGCGGCTGGCCGCGGATGTACAGCCTGCCGAGCGGCGGCAGCATCCTCGTCTATCAGCCGCAGATTGCGAGCTGGGAGAAGCAGTCGCACATGGTGGCCTTCAGCGCCGTGTCCTACCGCAGCAAGGCCGGCGACAAGCCGGCGCTCGGCACGGTCAAGATCGAAGCGGACACGAAGGTCGCCGCTCGACGATCGGCTGGTCAGCTTTCAGAGACTGAAGATCGCCGAAGCGAACTTCCAGACGCTGCCGAAGGAGCAGGTGCGCGAGATCGTCGCAGAGATCGACAAAGCCATTCCAGACGACGAGCGCGTGCATCGCGCTCGATCGCATCCTGGCCAACGTCGACAAGAGCGCGATCGTGCCGAAGAACGTCGACGGGCATCAAGGCCGATCCGCCGACCATCTTCTTCAGCAAGACGCCGGCGGTGATCGTCGAACCTCGATGGCGAACCGATCTGGAGCCCGATCAAGGAGAACGACCTGCAAGTTCGCGGTCAACACGAACTGGGATCTGTTCCAGCACGTGCCGACGAATACGTACTACCTGCGCAATAACGACACCTGGCTGAAAGCCAGCGACGTCAAAGGGCCCGTGGACGGCCGCCGGCAAGCTGCCCGACAGCTTCAACGAAGCTCCCCGCCGAGGACAACTGGAAGGACGTCAAGGCGAACCTGCCGGGCAAGTCGATCAAGGCGCGGCGGTGCCGAAGGTCTTCGTCAGCCAGCAGCCGGCCGAGCTCATCCTGCTCACCGGCGAGCCGAGCTACCTGCTGGTCCAGGGCACGGGACTCCTCTGGGTGAGCAACACCGAGAGCGACGTCTTCCGGATGGGGAAGACCGGCCCGGTCTACTACCTCGTGGCGGGCCGGTGGTTCTCGGCGCCCGACTTCAGCGGGACCGTGGACGTTTGCCACGCCGTCGCTGCCGGCGGACTTCAAGAAGATCCCGCTCGAGCACGACCGCTCGCGCGTGCTGGCGTCGGTTCCGGGAACCGACCAGGCCGCCGAAGCCGTGCTCCTGGCGCAGATACCGCAGACCGCGCGCGTCAACAAGAAGGAGACTGAAGGCGCCGGACGTCGCGTTCCAGGGCGATCCGCAGTTCACGCCGATCGAGCAGACGACCGTGCAGCGCGCCGTGAACACCGACAAGGACGTCTTCAAGGTCGGCGAGTCCTACTACATGTGCTACCAGGGCGTGTGGTTCGTCGGCAAGAGCGCGATCGGGTCCCTGGGAGGTCGCGAGCTCCGTCCCGCAGGAAATCTACAAGATCCCCGTCAGCTCGCCCGCGAATCACGTCACCTACGTGACGATCGAGGAGGATGATGACGACAACGACGAGTGGGTCGCGTCTCGCAGCGGCCGCCGGCTACACGGGGATGATGGTCGCCTGGGGCTGCACCGTGTGGGGATCGGGTTGGTACTATCCGCCGTACTACGGATATGGCGGCTTCTATCCGTACTACTACGGGCACTTCCCGACCTACGGGTATTCCGCCTGGTACAACCCGCGGACCGGCGCCTACGGGCGCAGCGCGGGCGTCTACGGTCCCTACGGCGGCGCCGGCGTCGGCGCGCGCTACAACCCGCGCACCGGCACCTACGCGCGTGGCGCGGCCGCGTACGGTCCGTACGGCTCACGCGGTGTGGCGCAGGCCTACAACCCCCGGACCGGGACCTACGCGCAGACGCGTCAGGGCTCGAACGTGTACGGCAGCTGGGGTTCGACCTCCGTGCAGCGCGGCGACGACTGGGCAAAGACGAATCGCTACACCAACAACCGAACTGGCAATACCACGCGTACTGTCAGGACCGACGAGGGCGCAGGCGTCGTCGCAAGGGCTCGGAGGGCGGGAGGGTCGCCGCGGGAAGTGGCGGCGATGTCTATGCCGGCAAGGACGGGAACGTCTATCGGAGTCAGGACGGGACCTGGCAGAAGTACGACAACGGCGGATGGTCCAACACCGACCGGCAGCCTGGCGAGACACCACGACCGACCGATCGATCGACCACGGGTAGTCAGCGGCCCAGTACAGTCGATCGCAGCACCACGGATCAGCTCAATCGCGATGCCGCCGCGCGCCGCGAGGGCACGCAGCGCACGAACGACTACGGGAACTATCGCAGCGGCGCCAGCACACCCCGCAGCACCGGCAGCTACCGGGGCGGCGGTGGTGCCTCGCGAGGGGGCGGCGGCAGGCGGCGCTGAGTAGGCTCTAGGCTCTTGGCTATAGGCTCTAGAGGAAGATCTTGGAGTGTGCTCTCGAAGGTCTTGCGAGAGCCTAGCTAGAGCCAACTGGCTCTCACTCAGCCGCGCGCCAGCGCCGTCCAATCCATGAGCAATGGGTCCGGACGAGATCCCACTTGAGTCATTCCTCGTTGCCCGCTCTGACCAGGCTCGAATGCCGCAGCTGACGGCCCGTGCGGTCGGGGCGGGTGAGGCTCAGCGAGACAACGGCATTGCTGACGGGATCGCGCTCGTAGAGGAAGGTCGCCGGCTCCACGCCCTCGCGGCCCCACGTCTCGGACGTGTACCCGATCTTGTTGAACGTGTACTGCGTCCACGTGCCATCCGATCGACGCGTATCGGTCTGCACGACGTCCGATCCGTCGAGCGTGTATGTGAAGTCGAAGATGTAGGGATCGGATCCGTCGTCGTAGCGGTTTATCTGCCTGGGTCCTCGCTAGACGCGCCCCGTGACGATCAGCAACAGCAGGATAAGCACGATCAGGCCCAGCGTTCCGGTCGGCGCATAGCCCCAGTTCCGGCTGTGAGGCCACGCCGGTATGACTCCAAGCAACATCAGGATGAGAATCACCAGCAGGATTGTGATCACGATGGTCTCCTTCTTCAGCGACGAACTCATCGTCGCGTCAATTCCAACTCGATGAGACCTGCGCAAGGACGAGGCCATGTTCCACAGCCCGGATATCGAACAAATGTGCGATTCCTGGCCGTTCCAAGTGGACATGGTCGGCGGAGGTGGACCGTCGGGCACCAACCTGATGTAGTCGGCTACCAACTGTGAGTGCCCTGAAGCTGAGCGGCGGACTGCGAGCTGCAGAGGTCTGGAAGGGCGCTTATCCGTCCGACCGGAGCATCACGGTCGGATCGACACGCACAGCGCGGCGCGCCGGGCCGTATGAGGCGAGCGCCACCGCGGCGGCGATGAGCGCGATGCTCACGACGAACGCGCCAGGATCGATCACCGACACGTTGTCGAGCCGGACGACGGCGCTGAGGAGCTTCATCACGCTGAAGCCAAGCAGCAAGCCGACGGCCGCGCCGAGCGCGGCAAGTCGCGCCGACTGCACGACGACCAGCCGCGTTACGGCGCGCGTGCTCGCGCCAAGCGCCATCCGGATGCCGATTTCGCGCGTCCGCTGTCCGAACGTGTAGGTCAGGACTCCGTAGAGCCCCGAGATACTGAGAGCAAGCGCCACGCTGCTCAGAAGCGTCCCTACCCACGACGCGGCGCGCAGCGGGAACTTCTGGAGCGCCACGATCTCGTCCAGCGCGAGGACGTCGAACGCCAGGGGGTCGCGGTTGACGCGCTGCAGCGCGGCCCTGAGCGTGTCGATGCGGACCTCGCTCGAGGGAAGTCGCACCAGCAGCGCCGCCGCCTGCACTCCCTTGGGATTGGTGGGGAGGTACAAGTTGGCGGGATCCTTCCCCTGATACACGAAGCCGTTCACGACGTCGGCGGCCACGCCGACGACGGTCAGGAGCTGAGATCCGGGCGCCGCGTCGGTGTCGTCCGGTACCTTGCGCTCCAACTTGACGGTATCCGCGACGGTCGTGCGGTTTTCGGGTGGCTCGATGTGGACGCGAAGCGTCTTTCCGATGGGGTCCTCTCCCGGCCACAATGCCTTCGCGCCCGCGGCACTGACAACGGTGACGGGCGCCTCCCCCGCCGCCTCTTCGGTCGAAAATCCACGGCCGTGCACGATTGGAATCTGCAGCAGTGCGAAGTACTCGGGCGAGACGAAGGCGTACGACGTCACGACCATTCCCGAAGGCCGGCGCAGCGGCATTTTCACCGCCTCGCCAAACAGCGGGCTCCGGCTGGCCACCGCGAGTTGCCCCATACCCGGGTTGGCCGACAGCTCGGCGTGTGTGCGTCCCACGAGCGCGCGCTCGGTGCTGCGCGGCCGGACCGAGATGATTCCGGCGGTCTCGAGCCCGAGATCAGTCGCCTGAATCGCGGTCCCGTTCCGGACCAGCGTCGCGGCGACGATGAGGAGCAGCAACGAAACCGCGACCTGGCTCGTCACGAGGATCCTGCGGAGCGTCGAGCTCTGGACGCCCCCGCTCACCTGCCCTCGCAACGCGTCGGTCAGCGTCACTCGCGTGGCCTGCAGCGCGGGCAGCAGCGCAAAGAGGACGGTCGCCGTGCCCGCGACGAGGAAGGCAAAGAGAAATACCCGATAGTCGAAGTCCAGCGGAACGAAGCGCACTCTCGCGGCGACGGTCGGCGGGAGCATCGCGACGAAGAGATGGACACCAAGGCGAAGGAGCGCGCCGGCCAGCGCCAGCCCGGCGAGCCCGGCCAGCATGGCGATGAGGAGTCCTTCGGTAACGAGCTGCCGCACGATCCGGCCGCGGCTCGCACCAATCGAGAGCCGGATGCCGATCTCGCGGTGGCGGGCATTCGCTCGCGCGAGCATGACGTTCGACGCGTTGGCGCACGCCGTCACGAGAACCAAGCCGAACGCGGCAAACACCGGGGACAGGAACGCGAACCCCATCAACGTGACGCGCGTCGGAGTCGCCTGTAGTTGCAGGCGCGCCCGGACGGCGTCCACGCGCCCGGACACGCGCGTTTCGAATGGCTCGATGGCGATCGATCCTTCGGCCTGCTGGGGCGTGACCTCGTGCCTCAGCCGCCCGGTGAGTCGCAGCTGGCGGGGCTGAGTGCCGCCGAAGAGATTCCCTCCGGCGCCGAGCCCGTACATCGTGAGCGGCGCCCACAGGTCCCGGGGCGTGTCGTCGAGGCCGACGAACTCCGGGGCCATGACGCCGACTACGATCAACTTTTCGCCGTTCGCCTCGATCTCGCGGCCGAGCACTGCCGGGTCACGGCCGAAGAGGCGTGTCCATGCGGGATCGGTCAGCACGGCGACCGGCTCGGCGCCGGGGGTCCGCGCATCGTCTGCGACGAGGCCTCGTCCAAGGGCCACACGCGGGCCGAGCGCTTCGAAGTAATTGCCCGAGACGAATCCGATGGACACCTGCTGCCCGGCCGACTGGACCGTCCGCGTCGCCTCGGCGACCACGTCGTCGAAGAGATCCTGGCGTTCGCGGATCGCCTCGTAGTCGCGCCAGCGGAAGGTGGCGCCGCCGGCCTCCTGCGCGTTCCAGCGGATCGCATACAGGCTGTACGGATCGTGCACGGCGAACGGGCGCAGGACGTAGGCGTTGAAGACAGCAAAGACGACCGTCACGAGGCCCATGCCGATCGCGAGTGTGAGGACGGTGGTGGCGAGAAACGCGCGGCTCTGCCGCAACCCGCGCCAGGCGTAGCGGAGATCGTGCGCGAACTGTTCGAGCCAGATGGTGTGGTGGGCGTCGTGGAATCGCTCGCGCGCTCGGGTCGCGTTGCCGAAAGTGCGGTGCGCCACCGTGCGTGCAGCCTCCGGCGTCATGCCCTCGCCTACCAGGCGATCGATCTCGATCTCCAGGTGCGCCCGGACCTCGGCTGCGAAGTCGTCGTCCGCGCGTCGTCTCCGCCAGAACATCGGAACTCTCCTACGGCCCGATGATTCGGCCCTTTGCGCCGGCGTCCGAGTCGCGCGGCGTGATCTCACCAGCTCGGGTAGACATACGACCTGAGTCTACCTCATCCGGGTTGGATGTCAATCAGTTCGTCGGACGCCAGTTGGTGGCCCAGGCCGGATTGGTCTCGCTTCAGGACTCCTTCTCACGTCTGGAGGGATTTCTCCCAACCCCACGGCAACAGGGAACACGCAGGACGGTACAGCGGCACATTTGTGGACAAAATGACTGTGCCGCGCGCCGCGGCGGGCCCGCGTCCGGGTATGTGTTTTGCTCGCTCAGGAGAAGACCGTCGGGTTGCCATCGATGTCGTAAACCACGCGTTTGGCAGTCCCGACTGGCTTCAAGGACCATCTGATGCAGCGGTTCGCGAAGCTCCGCAATCGGCGGCGGCGCCCGCACTTCAAGGCTGGCCGCGCCTTCTCCACTCTCGCGCTGTGCGCCATCATCAGCGGTGGATGTGCTCCGCACCGCATCGCGACCACCTTCGAAGGGTTGGAGAAGAGCCTCAAGCCAGGACGAACTGTGTACGTGACGACCGCGTCCGGAGAAGTGCTGGAGGGGAAGCTGGAACATGTCAGCGGAGCGAACGCCGCCGTGAATGTGTCAGGCAGGACGGTCCCCGTACCTTGAACGCGACACCGCCAGGATTGCCGTGCCGGAGCCGCTCTGGCAAGGTGCCGTCATCGGCGCGGCCTCAGGCGCCGCGCTCGGTGGATTCGCTCAAGCTATGGGTGAAGTAGCGGACATGTGTGGCCTGGGCGCCGCCCTCAGTGGCTCCCCTCCTCCTGACTGTGGATCGCACGTGCCTCGCTCAATGCTGATTGGGGCCGGAATCGGGGCAGTCATCGGGGCTGGCCTCGACGCGCTCATGTGGAAGCGCACCACCGTATTCGCGACGCCCGAGGCTGGGACGGGCACGCGCGTGGGATTGTCGCCAATTGCGGATCGTCGCCGCGTCGGCCTCCGCGTGATGGTCGATTTCTGACGGATCGCCGTCCTTCCTCAGTACTTCAGGGTGTGCCGAGTAGCCTCCAGTTGACCGTATCTACTGGATCAGTACCGGCCGCTCCGTTGTCACGGCCGACAGATCACGCTCCATCACCTGACTTGGGTAGCACCGCTTCAGCGGATACAGGCCACTTGGACGACAGCCCCATCCGCGCCAGGCACTCGTCGAACCGCGGATCGGTGCGCAAGGAGTCCCATTGTGGCGCGACCGCGAGATGGACGAGTGCGGGGTCGCGGTTGTTCAGCGCGCGGCGCAGATGCCGAAACGCCGCATCGAGGCGGCCGGCTTCGGCGTTGAGCACCGTCAACATGATGTCGGACGCGCCGTCCTGAGCGCCAGCGCCTTAGAGCACGAACGCGATCACCCCGGCGCGTCCGCCGCTCGCGAGGGCGCGCCTCAAGGGTTCGAGGGCTTGCGGCGAGACGCCGTGGAGCTCGGCGTGCCGTATGTTCTCCGCCATGTAGCGATCCATGTCGCCCTGTTTGAGATACGCGGCGGCAAGATGCTCGCGCGCGTGCGGGTGGCGTGGATCGAGCTCCAGGGCCTTGTTGGCCCACAGGATGGTTTCGTCGTAGCGGTGCTGGTTCCAGTACGAGAGCGAAATCTGCAGGTGGACAGCCGGCGAGAACGGGTCCCGCTCGAGGGCTCGTTGCTTCATCTCGAGCCCCCGCTCGAGATCGCCCTCTGTCTCCAGCAACCGCCCACAGAGAAGGTAGGCCTCGGTGTGATTGGGGTTGATGTCCAACGCCCGATCCAGGCTCCGCGCCGCCGCACGCCAGTTCCAGTCGCTGAGATACAGCACCGCGGCCAGGGCGACCTGGGCATCGGCGCAGGCGTCGTGCAAGGCCAACGCGCGAAGCGCCGCGGCCCGGGCCTCGGCGTACGATTCGGAGAGGGGCGCCACGCGCAGCTCGGCTTGTGCGCAGTGGGCCAGGGCAAGGCCGGCGTGAGCAGCGGCGTAAGCCGGGTCCCGTTCGATCGCCGCGCGAAACGCGGCCACCGCCTTCGGCGCCTCGAACATCGACGCCGCCGGCAGATGCGATCGGCCTCGTCCAAAGAGCGCGTCTGTCTTTGACCGCGGGCGCACGCTGGAATATAGTCGGCCGTCTTCGAGGAACGGTCACTTCACCTCTGCAGCTCGACAGAAGCGGGAAGGCGTCGCATTCCACTTCCATAGCAGAGTCGGTGGTCTGTCGGACGAAAGGATGGTCGGTCATGCGAGTGTCCAGGTCCGTCGTGTGGGTTTCCGTCGTGGCGTGGGTGTTGATCTGCGCGTCGATCGATGCCACGACAGTCATGCAGCTCAATCTTGCGGAGATGGTTCAGCGCGCCGATCGAATCTACCGCGGCACGGTCGTGTCGGCGAGCGCAGGAACGATCGCCGCCGGAGGCGGGCAGCTCCCCGTCGTGACATACCGCCTGCAGGTCGAGGAGGTGTTCCGAGGCGACTTCACGACCGTGAAGGGCGTGCGACTCGCCGAGATTCGTACCCTTGGCAAGATCGCTGTCGTTCAACGCGGAAACCTGCGATCGGCCAGCCCGCTCCCGCGGATGCCCGAGATGGTCGTGGGACAGACCTACCTCGTCTTCACCACGCAGCCCAGCACGATTGGCCTTTCGACGACCGTGGGTCTTGGCCAGGGTTGCTTCCGCATCGCGCGGACGGGCAAGGACGAGACGGCCCTCAACGAAGTCAACAACGGCGGGTTGTTCCGCGACATGGCGGTGCCGTCGGTGGCGGCGCGTACGACGGCGCAGCGTACCGCGGCGCAGCGCACCGCCGCGGGTCCCCTGACATACGCCGAGCTCGCGAGCCAAATCCAGTCGCTCGTGCGACGCTGAGGAGGTCATCATGATGATTCAGGCACGCAGTCCGATCGTCACGTGTGGGCTCCTCCTTCTGTTCCTGACGCGCGCGGCCGAGGCGAGCGGGCCCCTGGTGCTGAGAGCACCGGGCCAGCCGTTCCGCTGGCCGAATGGCGGCGTGGCGATTCCGTTCAACCCCGATCAGGGTGGTCTGGGGCCGCTCACGAATGCGCAGGCCGTCGCCCAGACAACGGCGGCATTCGCCGTATGGGAGGCAATCCCATCCGCCACCGCCACGCACGTGAACGCCGGGATGCTATCCGTCGACGTCGACGAGACGAATTTCCTGCCGTTCCTCTCGCCTGTCGCCCCCGACGGCCTGAGCGCGATCGTCTATGACGAGACTGGCGCCATCTTCGACCTCCTGTTCGGGCCAGACTCCGGTGTCCTCGGGTTTGCCGGGCCGGAATGGCTCAACCTGACGACTGGTGTGATCGAGGAGGGCGTGGGGTTCATGAACGGCGGGTCGCTCCTCGGTCCCAATGCGTTCCCCATCGCCGAATTCCTGTCCGTGCAGGTCCACGAGTTCGGCCACTACCAGAACCTGGCGCACAGCGTCGTCAACGGACAGGTCGCCGGCTTCGGCGACGCGACGGGGCCGACGCCGTTCGACACGTTCCCGAGGCCTTCCTCTTTCGCCGGACGGATTGAAACGATGTATCCGTTCCTGTTCATCAACGGCGGCCAGGCGACGCCGCACGCCGACGATATTGCCATCTTCTCCACGCTCTATCCGGCCCCGGGGTTTGCCGCCACGACCGGCACGATCACCGGACGGATTCTTGCCCCCAACAACCGCACGCTCCTGACCGGCGTGAACGTCATTGCGCGCAACGTGGCCAACCCGTTCGATGACGCCGTCTCCGCCATTTCGAGCGACTTCACGACCGACTACACCCCCGGGGCTCCGTTCGTGGGTCGGTACACGCTTCGGGGCCTGACGCCGGGCGCCAGCTATGCCGTCTACGTCGATGAGATTCTCGCGGGCGGCTTCAGCACGCCCCCACGCGCTCTGCCTGGACCCGAAGAGTTCTACAACGGCGCTCTCGAGTCCGAAGACGGCGACACGGACCATCCAGACGTCTTCACTCCGGTTACGGCGGTCGCCGGCGCCTTCGTGGACGAACATCGACATCGTCTTCAACGCCCTGCCGCCTGGCCCGATCCCACTGGGCGACGATACGAGCTTCGAGCTCTTCCCGGCCTTCCCGCTCAGATTCTGCGGTCAGACATACGACTCTGTATGGGTCAACGCGAACGGGAATCTGACGTTTGGCGCCCCGAGTGCGGCCTTCGCGGACAGCCCCGCCGCGTTGTTGACGGGACCGCCCCGCATTGCCGGGCTCTTTGACGATCTCAATCCGGAGGCGGGCGGCGTGGTGAGCTTTGCGACGACCCGCAACAAGCTGACGGTCAGCTTCGCCGACGTACCCGAGTTCCCGGCGACTGGCGCAAACTCGTTCTCGATTACGCTCCGCGATTCGCTCCTGGATGGATCGCACGCGGGCTTTGCGCTCCACGGCGGTCGGTTCTCGCTCGACTACGGGGCGCTCAGCGCGACCGACGGCCTCGCGGGCTACAGCTGCGGCGGGAAGACCACGACCGGGTTCGAGCTCGAAACCGATCTCAGCAGCCTGCGATTGCCCATTGTGCTGGGTCTTCAGAAGCCCGCGGTGTACGAGTTCTTCACGACCCAGGACAACGACCTCGACGACGAGCGCTTCGAGGTGCTCACGCCGAAACCCTTCCGCGACGAGTTCGAGCCGAACGATACGCTGCCGGCCGCCGGCGCGCGCCACAGCTCCCGCGATCTCGTCACGCTGCCGTTCAACACCGCCGATCGCTACACCGCAATCGAGCCACTCGGCGGCGACGTCGACTTCTATCGATTCCGCGCGAAAGCGGGCGAGATCCTGGCGGTCGAGACGCTTCCGGGCAGCATCATGGACACGATGATCGGGCTCTTCGACGAAGCGGGCAACCTGATCGCGCTCGACGATGACGGCGGCGTGGGCGGCGCAGGCGCATTGTCACGCCTGCTCGTTCTCGTGCCGGCAGACGGGATCTACGCCGTCGGCGTGACGACGTGGCCCGACTTCGACTTCACCGGAGCGGGAAGCGATTTCGGGCGCTACGTCCTGAACATCAGCACCTACACCGGAACGATCCTCTCGGTTGGCGACGACGATGCGGTCGAGATCCCGCTGTCGACGTTCCGATTCCCGTTCCAGGGCAAACGATGGTCGAGCGTCTGGGTCAACGCCAACGGCAGCCTGACGTTCGGCGCCGGCGACGTCGACTTCTCCGAGAGTGTGCCGGAGTTCCTGAACGGCCCACCGCGAATCGCGCCGCTCTGGGACGACCTCAGCCCGTCGAACCTCTTCACGGGCGAGGCGCAGGGACTGGTGATCGCCGAAGAGCGTCCGGGAAAGCTGCTCGTGCATTTCGTGAGCGTGCCCGAGTTCCTCACCACTGGGACCAACTACTTCAGCGTGGAGCTCGATAAAGGAGGAGGTGTCGAGATCTCGTACGGCGCCACCAATCGCAGCGACGCGCTGGTGGGGTTGACCGAGGGCCTGGGCACAGCCGATCCAGGGCCCACGGATCTCTCGCAGACCTGGTGGCTCTCGGCGTTCGGCACCACCTACGAGCGGTTCGTCGGCTCGTTCGGCGCCTACGGAGGAACTGACTTGTCGTTCAAGAGTCTGAAGTTTCGCAAACCATAACGCCAGGCCAGCTGTCTGTGGCCTGTAGGAGCAAGGGACGGAGGGCACCAGCCCTCCGTCCCTCCGTTGTGATTCTCGCTCGCTCAACGTCGGGGCCGGGCGACCATTTCGGCACGCATCCCGACTCGGAGTGAATGTCTCCCCGACGTTCAACATCGACCGCCCGGTGAACTACTGTCGGGCGATCGCGCTCGTGCCCCCTCGAAGCACGTACTTCTGGATCTTGCCCGTCGCGGTCTTCGGCAGGGCCTCGACGAAATGGAATGCGCGGGGCACCTTGAAGTGCGCGAGGTTCTCCCGCGCAAACGCGCGCAGGTCATCGGCTGACGCGGTCGCATTCGCCCGCAAGACGACGAATGCGTGCGGCGATTCACCCCACTCCTGGTCTGCCAGGCCGACGACCGCGACCTCGAGCACGGCCGGATGCCGGAGGAGCGCACCTTCTACCTCGATCGACGAGATGTTCTCGCCGCCGCTGATGATCACGTCCTTGAAGCGGTCGCGGATTTCGATGTACCCATCAGGGTGCACGACGGCGGCGTCGCCGGAATGGAACCAGCCGCCGCGAATCGCCGTAGCCGTGGCGTCTGGGTCGTTGTAGTAGCCGGCCATGACGACGTTGCCGCGTGCGACGATCTCTCCCATCGTCTGGCCGTCATGCGGCACCTCGGATCCTCTGTCGTCAACCACTCGTACCTCGCCCGATGTGATCAGTTCGACACCTTGCCGGGCTTTGATCGCGGCGCCCTGCGCCACGGGCAGGTCGGCGTGCTCAGGGCGAGGCTCGCAGACCGTGATGAAGGGTGATGTCTCGGTCAAACCGTAGACCTGCGTGACCGTCCAGCCCAGGTCGCCTTCGATGCGCGCGATCGTGACGGCCGCTGGCGGCGCACCAGCCGTCAGCACGCGCACGCCTGCGGGCACGTTGCCCCTGACATCCGCCGGCAGATTCGCGAGGCCGATGAGCACGGTCGGCGCAGCGCACAGCGTCGTGATCCGCTCCCGTCTCAGTTGTTCGAACACCAGGGGCGGATCGGTCTTGCGGAGGCAGACGTGCGTGGCGCCGGCTGCCGTCACCGTCCAGACAAACGTCCAACCGTTGGCGTGGAACATCGGCAGCGCCCAGAGGTAACGGTCCGCCGGCGTCATGGGCAGGTGCACGAGAGTTCCGACGACGTTCATCCAGGCGTTGCGGTGCGTGATCATCACGCCCTTGGGACGCGACGTCGTGCCGCTGGTGTAGTTGATGGTCAGAAGGTCGCCCTCCTGAATCTGCGGCAGACGCTCGGGCGGCGCGGCTGCGGCCACGGCGGCTTCGTAGTCCAGCCACCCGTCACGCGCGCCTTCGAGCGCGACGAACTGGCGGACCTGCGGCAGATCGCCGCGAATGCTGTCCACCGCGTCGAGGTAGGCGCCATGGGCGCACACGACCGACGCGCCACTGTGATTGATCAGGTAGCGAAAGTCGTCGGCGATGAGTCGGTAGTTCGCCGGGACCAGTACGGCCCCGAGCATCGGAATCGCGTAGTACGCCTCGAGATGTGCGTGCGTATTCGGCGCGATATAGACCACGCGGTCGCCCGGCCTGACGCCGGACGCCTGCAGGTGCGCAGCCCACCGCTCGCATCGTCCGAAGAATTGCTCGTACGTGAAGCGGACGCCGCCATCCACCACGGCCTCGCGTGAGCCATAGAGGCGACGCGCACGTCGCATGAATTCGAGCGGCGACAGGGGAACGTCGATACGCGGAGTGTAGCGCAGCGTCGGGACGTTGGCCAGCCGAGCACGCCGCGACCGTGTCTAGTCCAGGCTTTTGAGATGGCTTCTCCGCCGATGCTGCACCGGGACACGGCGGTTGCGCTCGTGGCCGCGGCGCTGCCCGCGCGGTGGGCCGCCGGGCTGTATCCGATCGCCGCGCTACGGAACGAACGTTCTACGGCGTCTCGTTCCACACGTACAGGAAGGTGTCATCGCTGGCGGTGGCGACGTTGCGCTTGCTTTTGCGAGTCGCACGATTCAACGCCGACCGCACCTTTTCCTTGGTGTCGGTCAATTGCGCCAGCGGTACCTTGAGCGCCACTCCAGCCTGGATCTGATCGAGATCCGAGAGGATTCGGCTCACAATCTCTTTGTGTTTACCGTTCCGGGCCTGCGGAACGTCAGTCTGCCGCATGCCCATGAAGTTCATCGGAGTCTTCCTGGTCCGATCGCCCATGCGCAGCTCCTTCGGGTATGCACAAACCTTAAACTAACCTGACGCAATCGTATCTCTCTCTTGAAGAGCTTGCAAGTATGGGCGCGGTCGCGTAGGCGCAGGATTTGTCCCCGCTGTCGCGGTGACGCGACGTGTCCGGGCATACCTCACCAATTCGAGCGGGTTACGACGCTCCCAAACGATCCGCTCGTTCCCCAAAAAGAGGTGACCCGTATAGCGCCTGGACAGGTACTGTTGCGGGGTAATGAAAAGGAGCGAAGGCATGCGCAAGCCCGGAACGCACTTCGAGCAGGTGCCCATCGTGGTCGTGAAGAGGATTGCCGAGCGAGAGATGTCGGTGACCAAACAGGCGGGCACTCGCGGCGTGATGGTCAAGGCGGCCGCCGGCAAGAGCAAGCCCGCGCCCAAGCCCCGCAGCGCGTCCGCACGCTCGCCGCGGAGAGAGGGACGTTGAATATCGAGGCGGCGTCTTTCGACAGACAAGGAGGCTTCAATGCTCCATGAATTCATCACCAGCTATCGTGAGGCGATCATCGCGCGGACCAGGGACAAGCTGACCGATCGTCCGTGGCCGCTGGTGTCGACGAGCGAGCTCGAGCACGGCGTCCCGCTGTTCCTGACGCAGCTCTCCGAAACTCTCCGGTTGGAGATGACGGCCACGCCGTTCTCGCGGAAAGCCATCGGTGCGTCCGCCGTCGAGCATGGGCGCGAGCTGCGGGCCCTGGGATTCAATATTTCCCAGGTCGTCCACGACTATGGTGATATCTGCCAGGCGATCACCGAAATCGCTGTCGAGCAGCACCTCCCGATTACGACCGAGGAATTCCACGTCCTGAATCGCTGCCTTGATGCCGCGATTGCGGAGGCCGTGACCGAGCATGCCCGCATCACCGCCGAATCGAGAGCGACGGAAGAAATCGAGCGATCGGGACGACTGGCGCACGAAATCCGCGACATCTTGAATACCGCGGTCCTCGCGTTTCACACGCTGAAACGGGGAACCGTCGCCATCAATGGCAGCACCGGGACCATACTCGGCCGCAGCCTGATGGCCCTGAGAAGCCTGGTCGACAGCACGCTGTCGGACACCAGAATGGCCGCCAACATCCAGCGCAACGAACGGGTGCAGGTAGGCGCGTTCCTCGGCGAAATCGCGATTGCCGGCAGCCTTCACGCCGAAAGCCGCTCCCTGCGATTCGCCATGGAGCAGATGGATCCGCTGCTCGCCGTGAATGCCGACCCGCAGCTTCTCGCGTCCGCGGTCATGAACCTGTTGAACAATGCGTTCAAGTACACGCACCCTGGCGGGCGCGTCGTCCTCCGGGCGCTGCGCGATGACCGGCGTTTGCGGATCGAGGTCGAGGATCAATGTGGGGGTATTCCAGAGAGAACGGAGGCTTCGTTCAAGACCTTCGCGGACCGGCGCCGGAGCGACCGGACAGGTCTCGGCCTCGGGCTGTCGATCGCTCGAAAGGCAGTCAGGGTGAACGGTGGCGACATTCACCTGCGAAACCTGCCCGGTCAGGGTTGCATCTTCGTGATCGAATTACCCCTGGCCGAAGACGAGGCCGTTCCCGACGCCGTCTGACCATCGCCGATCCGGCAAGTTCCGACGGGACCTTTCAACGATTGCGTCACGTCGATTCGCGTGACGAAGCCGTGAAGCTCACTTCGCGGCAGCAGTCCCGTACACCTGCTCGCGCGTATGAAACTTGTCGCTGATGATGATCTGGTCGACGAGATCCTTGTGAACCCCGATGGGCGTCAGGAGGAGCGCCTGCACCTCTTTCAAGCCGTTGTTGACGGTTGAGGTGCCCTCGACCTTCTCGCCCTTGGCCATCTGCACGGCCGCGGATGCGGCGCCGCGGGCGAGCGGTCTGAGGGGCTTGTAGACGGTCATCGTCTGCGTCCCGTTGACGATCCGACGCACGGCGTCCAGGTTCGCGTCCTGACCGGACACGACAACCTTGCCGGCCAGACCGTTCTTCTCGAGCGCCCGGATGGCGCCGCCCGCGGTCACGTCGTTCGACGCCACCACGGCGACGACTTGATTGCGCGCCTTCTTCAACGCCTCCTCGGTCAGCGCCATCGCCGCGTCGGCCTGCCAGTCTGGCGTCCACGGGTTGGCCACGATCTTGATTTCGCCGCGTTTGACGGCATCGTCGAGCGCGGCCATCTGACCCTCGCGAATGAGCTTGGCGTTGTAGTCGGTCGGCGCGCCGCCGAGGAGGATGTAGTTGCCTTTCGGCGCCCGATTGCGCAGGGACTGAGCCTGCTGCTCGCCGACCCGCCGATTGTCGTAGGACAAGTAGAGATCGACATCGGCCTTCAGGATCAGCCGGTCGTAGCTGATCACGGGCACGTTGCGTTTCTTGGCGGCTTCGACGATTTTCCCGGCCGCCTCCGCGCCGTGAGGAACCACCACGAGCGCCTGCACGCCACGTTCGAGCAGCGACTCGGCCTGCTGCAACTGCCTCGCATCGTCGCGCTCGGCCGCCTCGACCAGGACGTCGGCGTCCAGCTCCTTGGCGCGCTCGAGGAACAGGTCTCGGTCACGCTGCCAACGTTCTTCCTGCTGGAGCGTGTCCATCAGAAGGCCGATTTTGGGTCGTGGCTCCTCCTGTTGAACAGGTCTGGGAGTCGATGGACCACAAGCCCCGCAGACGATGAGGAGCGCCGAAAGCACGCCGAGGACGACGGCTGAGCCAGACCTTGTCATAGGACCGCCTCTCTGATGCTCGACCTGAAAACGAGCCGAGTGTATCACCAGTGTTCGCACCGTTGACGAGTCGTCGCGCCCCGGCCGATGCTCCGTGCGCTTTCACGACGGCCCTTGGGCGGTGACCGGGCAGACGACTCGACTGATGCGAATCTGACGCGTATGATGGGCCGTGTATGCGTGTGCGCGGCGCTCGCAGCGTATCGGTTGGGGTCGGCTTGGCGGGACTGTTGGCCGGCGGCGTCATCCTGACGGTGCAGGCGCAGCAGTCCCTTGTCCCGGCCCGCAGTTCGATGGGCGCCCCTGACGGGGCCCCTCACCTTCCTCCTCCCCTTCCGTCTCCCCTTCCTTCTCCCCTTCTACTCGTCGAAGAGTACCTGCGTGACCTGCCACGACGAGGAAGAGAAGAAAGGCGGGCTGTCGCTCGAGATGGTCTCGGCTGACGTCTCTCAGCACCAGGAGGTGTGGGAGAAGGTCGTCCGCAAGCTTCGCGCGCGCCAGATGCCGCCGGTGGGGCGAAAGGAACGGCCGGACGAAGCCACCTACGACACGACGATCCGCTACCTCGAGACGTCGCTCGACCGCGCGGCCGCAGCGCATCCGAATCCTGGCCGGACGGCGACCATCCGGCGCCTGACCCGAACCGAATATCAGAACGCCATCCGCGATCTCCTCGCGCTCGACGTCGATGTGGCCTCGCTGCTCCCCGCGGACGATTCCAGCTACGGGTTCGACAACGTGACGGTCGGCGATCTGTCGCCGACCCTGCTCGATCGGTATGTGTCCGCGGCGGAGAAGATCAGCCGCGTCGCGGTCGGCCTGCCGAGCCGTTCGCCCGGCGGCGAGACCATCAGGATGCCGCCGGACCTCACCCAGGAAGAACATCTCGAGGGTCTCCCGATCGGAACGCGCGGCGGAGCGGTCGTCGACTACACGTTTCCCATGGACGGCGAGTACGAGATTCAGGTTCGGCTGATGCGAGACCGCGACGAGCACGTCGAGGGACTGACCGAGCCGCACGACCTCGAGCTGCTGCTCGACAAGGCGCGCCTGCAGGTGTTCACCGTCAAGCCGCCGCAGCGCGAACCGGAGCACGCCACGGTGGATCAGCACCTCAAGATCCGTGTCCCGGTGCAGGCGGGTCCACATGCGCTCGGCGTGGCATTCGTGAAGAAGCCGTCGCTGCTGCTGGAGACGGCGCGTCAGCCCTACCAGGCGCATTTCAACTACTACCGGCATCCGCGCGTCCAGCCGGCCATCTACTCGATTTCGATCGTCGGTCCCTATGGCGCGACGGGTCCCGGCGATACGCCGAGCCGGCGCCGGTTATTTGGAGCCGGTCCGGTCGGCCCGGGGCCGGACGACCGCGCCGCGCGTCAGATCCTGACGACGCTGACGAAGCGCGCGTACCGCCGGCCGGTCACTGCCGCCGACCTTCGCGGTCCGCTGGCGCTCTATCAGAAAGGACGGACCGACGGCGGCTTCGACGCCGGCATCGAGATGGCGCTGTCGGGCGTGCTGGTGAATCCCAACTTCATCTTCCGCCTCGAGCCGGATCCGGCCGGCGTCGCACCGAACACTCCGTATCGTGTCAGCGATCTCGAGCTCGCATCACGACTCTCCTTCTTCCTGTGGAGCAGCATTCCCGACGATGAGCTGCTGAACGTCGCGATTGCGGGCAGGCTGCACGAGCCGTTGATGCTGGAACGGGAAGTCCGGCGCATGATGGCCGACTCCCGGTCGCGGGCGCTCGTCGACAACTTCGCGTCGCAGTGGCTGCACCTGCGCAACCTCGCGTCGATCACGCCCGACATGCGGCTGTTCCCGGCGTTCGACGACAACCTCCGCCAGGCGTTCCGTCAGGAGACGGAGCTCTTCTTCGAGAGCGTCCTCCGCGAGGACCGGAGCGTGCTCGACCTGCTGCGCGCGAACTACACGTTCGTCAACGAACGGCTCGCGAAGCACTACGGCATTCCGCACATCTACGGCAGTCACTTCCGCCGGATTGCGCTCGACAAGGGCAGCGAGCGAGGCGGGCTGCTGCGTCAGGGCAGCATTCTGACGGTCACGTCGTATGCGACGCGGACGTCGCCTGTCGTTCGCGGCAAGTTCGTCCTGGACAATCTGCTTGGCGTGCCTCCTCCGCCGCCGCTGCCCGACGTCCCGGCGCTCAAGGACAACACGGTCGACGGCAGCCTGACCGTCCGCAAGCGGCTCGCCGAGCACCGGAGCAATGCCGTGTGCGCCGGCTGTCACAACCTGATGGATCCGATTGGCCTGTCGCTCGAGAAGTTCGATGCGGTCGGACGCCGGCGGACTGTCGAAGACGGCGTGACCATCGATGCGTCCGGTGGGTTTCCCGACGGGAGCAGGTTCGCCGACGTCGACGGTCTCGAGGCGGCGCTGCTGCGACGGCCGGAGTTGTTCGTCAGCGCGTTTGCCGAGAAGCTGCTCACGTACGCCTCGGGACGAGGCGTCGAGTACTACGATGCGCCCGCGGTCCGTACGATCGTCCGGGATGCACGGGCGCAGGATTTCCGCATCTCTTCGATCGTCCTCGGAGTGGTCAAGAGCAAGCCGTTTCAGATGAGGATGTCACGATGATGATCACCAGGATGGCGTTGCCACGCCGGACGTTTCTTCGCGGCCTCGGCGCCAGCGTCGCGCTCCCGCTGCTCGACGCCATGATTCCGTCGATGACCGCCCTCGCGAAGACCGCGGCCGATCCGGTGCGGCGCCTGGGCTTCGTCTATATGCCGATGGGCTGCGACCTCCCCCGCTGGACGCCGCCGGGCGAAGGCCGTCTGACGGAGCTCTCGCCGAGCCTGCAGTCGCTCGCTCCGGTGGTGGATCAGCTGACGGTCATCAGCAACCTGGAGCTCAAGAACGCCTACCCCGGCACGCACGCTACGTCCAACGCGTCGTTTCTGAGCGCCGCCAAAGCCAAGTGGACCGAGAGCACGGACTATCACCTGGGCACCACCGTCGATCAGGTCGCCGCGAAGCAGCTCGGCCAGCAGACGCTGCTGCCGTCGCTCGAGCTGTCGATGGACCTGCTCCAGATGGTCGGTCAGTGCGACAACGGCTATGCGTGCGTGTATCAGAACAATCTCTCGTGGTCCTCGCCGACCACGCCCCTTCCCGCCGAAGCCCACCCGCGCATCGTCTTCGAGCGGCTGTTCGGCGAGGGCGGGAGCGCCGCGGATCGTCGAGCGGCGCTGCAACGGAAAGCCAGCCTCCTCGATTCGGTGCGCGAAGACATCACGCGCCTGCAGACCAGGCTCGGGCCAGAGGACCGCACGAGGGTCGGCCAGTATCTCGAAACCGTTCGCGAGGTGGAGCGTCGCATCCAGAAGGCTGAGGCGAGCACGGCCGATCAGCCGCTGCCGGATCTCGACCGGCCGGTCGGCGTTCCGGCCGCCTACGCCGACCATGCGAAGTTGATGTTCGATCTGCAGGTGCTGGCCATGCAGGGTGACGTCACCAGGGTCATGACGTTCCAGCTGGCGCGCGAGACGAGCAATCGCACCTACACCGAGATTGGCGTGCCCGATCCGCATCATCCGTTGACCCACCACGGGAACGATCCGGACAAGATCGCGAGGATGGCCAAGATCAACGCCTTCCACGTGTCGCTATTCGCGTACTTCCTGGAGAAGCTGAAGGCCACCCCGGAGGGCGACGGGTCGCTGCTGGATCATGGGCTGTTCCTGTATGGGAGCGGCATGGGCAATCCCAACGTGCACGACCATGTGAACCTGCCGATCCTCGTCGCCGGCGGCGCCGCGGGCCGGCAGAAGGGGGCGCGGCACATCCGGTACGCGGAGCCGACGCCCCTGGCGAACCTGCACCTGACGCTGCTCGAGCGAGCCGGTGTCCGACTGGATGCGTTCGCTGACAGCAAAGGCAGAGTCGACGAGCTGCTCTCTCTTTAGATCATGACGACCGTCAAACGTCTTGCCGCGTTCGCTGTTGCGCTGCTGCTGACGTCAGCCGCTTTGTACGCCTGGGGTCCGACCGCGCCGCTGGCGGACGCCGCGGAGAAAACGGACCGAAGTAGAGTCCGCGCGCTGCTGGCACAGCGTGCCGATGTGAACGCCGCGCAGGCTGATGGGATGACGGCCCTGCACTGGGCGATCTATCACGACGATCGGGAGATGGCCGGACAGTTGCTGAACGCCGGCGCCAGCGTGAAGGCGGCCAACCGGTATGGGGTGACGCCGCTCTCGCTCGCCTGCACCAATGGCAGCGATGTCCTGGTGGAGATGCTGCTGAAAGGCGGGGCCGATCCGAATCTTCCTCTGCCCGGCGGCGAGACTCCGCTGATGACCGCAGCGCGAACCGGCGCGCTCGCGTCAGTCAAGGCGCTCCTCTCCCATGGCGCGAGCGTCGACGCCAAAGACGCGTCGCGCGGGCAGACCGCCCTCATGTGGGCCGCCGCGGAAGGCCACGCCGCGGTGGTGCAGGAGCTCCTCGCGGCCGGCGCAGATATCCACGTGCGCGTGCCGACCGGCTTCACGCCGCTGCTCTTTGCCGTGAGGGAAGGCCGTCTCGATGCCGTCCGCGTGCTGCTCAAAGCCGGCGCCGACGCGAACGAGACCATTCCAGTCGACCGCGGCCGCCGAGGGTATGGAGGTCCGCTGCCGCGCGCAGGCGCCAGCGCGCTGCTGCTGGCGGTGGCCAACGCGCACTTCGAGCTGGCGGCCGCTCTCCTCGACGCGGGCGCGAATCCCAACGCGGACATGACGGGCTACACTCCGCTTCACGCGATCACCGTTGTCCGGCGGCCGGGTGTTGGCGACAACGATCCATCTCCCGACGGCTCTGGATCGATGACCAGCCTCGCGCTCGTGAAGAAGCTCGTCGCGAAGGGCGCGAACGTCAACGCCAGGATGACCAGGAAGGTGAACCTGAACAACACGCGCATGAACGAGATCGGGGCGACGCCATTCCTCCTCGCCGCTGTGACGGCGGACGCCGAGCTGCTGACGACGCTGTCCGCGCTCGGCGCCGACCCGTCGCTGACGAACGTCGAGAACAGTACCGGCCCTGATGATGGCGGCGGGCCTCGCCACGCGTTCGCCCGGCGAGGACGCTGGCACCGAGAGTGAGGTGCTGGAGGCTCTGCAGGTCCTGCTCGGGTTCGGCGCCGACGTGAATGCGGTCGACAACAACGGGGAGACCGTCATGCACGCCGCCGCCTACAAGAATCTGCCGAAGGCCGTGAAGTTCCTTGCGGCCAAAGGCGCCCGGATCGAGCTCTGGAATCGGCCGGACAAGTTCGGCTGGACGCCGCTCGCGATCGCCGTCGGGTATCGGTTCGGGAACTTCAAGCCGTCGGCCGAGACTGAAGCGGCGGTGCGTGAAGTGATGATCGCGGCGGGCGTCACGCCGCCAAAGGTCGTCGTCGCCAAGACGCAGCAGATTTACTAGCGCGCTACATAACCATCCGTTCGGACAGCAGGCAGAAGCTCGTCGCGGCTGCGATTAATTCGCGGCTCAGTCTGATTTCGCGGTTCGGCCGCCGCTTGCCTCCCCCATGCCTCCAGCGCCGATGGAGGTGACGACTTCGGAGGGCCGAGGTGGACTACTACTCGCCCTTCAGCGCCTCCGCCGGCTCGATCCGCAGTCCGCGTCGTGCCGGGCCGAGCACAGCAGACGAGGCCCACGATGCTCATGACCATGACCGTGCAGGACAGGAGCAGGCCGGGCCGACCCCCGAGTGCCTCCCCATCCCCTGCCGCGTCGAGCAGGAGCGCCACGCCGACCCCCAGCACCACGCCAATCGCGATCTGTCGAAGCGCCTGGCCGAAGATGCCCCTCAGAAGCCGGCCGGGCTGGGCGCCGAGCGCCGTGCGGATGGCGATCTCGCGGCGTCGTTGTGAGACCGTGAACGACATGAGCGCGTAGATCCCGGCCGCCGACATCAGGATCACGCTGAGCAGCGCGACACCGATCGCCAGGGCCGCGGTCGTCAGGCCGGCCCGCTGCAGGCGGTAGGCCTCCGTCAGGGGGACCACGTTGACTTGAAGCGTCGGGTCGAGCGCCGCGGCGATCTGCGGAAGCGTTCGTGCGAGCGCCCGGTGCTGGCTCTCATCGATCCGGACCGCAAGGCGCGCACGGCTCCCCTCCACGTTCTTCATCGGATGGTAGACGCGAAGATCGACGAGGTCGCGACCGAAGGGGTTCGCATCGATGTTCTCGACCACGCCGACGATCTCGTACCAGCGCTCCGTTCCGGCGTCGCTGGGATTCCGTGAGTGTTCGGGGACGTAACGGATGCGGCGACCGAGTACGTTGCCGCCGCCCAGCGCTCGATCGGCGAAGGCGCGATTGACGACGACCACATCGGCCGAGCGCTCGCTTCGATCGCCGGCAGCGAACTGGCGGCCGGCGAGCAACTGGACGTCGAAGGTTCGAAAGAAGCGCAGATCGACCGTCGACCGTTGCACCTCGCGCGTCGCGGCGGGAGTGGAGGTCTTGTCAGCGTTCTCGATCACCACACGCCAGACTCTGCCCATCGTCGGAAAGTCGAGCGTAAACGCGTAGGCGTCGACGCCGGGTTGTGCGTCCAGCCTCCCGGACAGCTCCGCCTGCAGGGTTGCAAAGCGCGACGGCAGCGCCGTCCGGTGCGCCGCCGCGTCCTCTCCGGCTGGCGGTTCCCGGTCGAGGGTCACTTCGGCGAACAGGATCTGCTCCACGGGGAACCTGGGCACGCTGAACATGTCGCGAACCTGAAACCAGCCCAGAGCGATGGCGATGGGGATGGCGGCGGACGCGACCGAGACCTGGACGACGATGAGCGTCGTCCAGGTGCGGCCCATGCGTAAGCCGGGACTGCTGTTGAATTGATGGAGATTCCAAATCACCCGGCGGCCGGTCGCTCGAAGCGCGGGGATGACGCCAGTGATCACCGCGGCGAGCACCGTGAGCGCGGCGAAGTAGACGAGGGCAGTCCACGACAGGGAGTAGTCCGTCCAGAAGTTCGACTGTTCGAGCTGCGCCAGACTGGTCGCGCGCCCAGTCGAGCGCGATCTTCACGACCACGAGTCCCACGGCCGCTGCCCCGGCGGACAGGACGAGGGACTCGGCGAAGAGCTGTGCGACGATCCGCCCTCGACTGGCCCCGAGAGCCGAACGAACCGCAATCTCTCCCAGCCGGGTCGCCGTCCGCGCGTAGATGAGGATGGCGACGTTGACGCAGACGACGACCAGGAGCAGGCTGACGAGGACGGCCATGGGCCAGAAGCCGTCCGAACTGTTTCTGCTCATGCCGGCGAACGGATAGGTGTAGGGCAAGACCTCCGGGCGCAGATGCTGGTGAGTGTCCGGGAACTCGGCGGCCATGCGGGCTCCGATGACGGTGAGTTCGGCGTTCGCGCCGGCCAGGTCGAACCCTGGCGCGAGGCGTCCGGCGATGAAGATCGATGGACCCTCGCCCCGCTTGTATTCCGACGGATCCGCCTTCAGCGGAGTCCAGTAGCGATGGTTCACGGGAAACGCGAACCCGTCGGGCATGACGCCGACGACTGTGTGGACCGTGTCGCCCCAGCCGAAGAGTGCGCCCGACGACGTCGGGAGCCGAGGCGAAGCGCGATCGCCAGACGTCGAAGCCGATCACGATCACGGCGGCCGCGCCGGGGGCCGCGTCGCCGTCCAACAGGCGTCGGCCCAGCAAGGGCGGAACGCGGGCCAGCCGGAAACCCGAGGGTGTGATTTCGGCCACCTGCACGACTCTCGACGGAGCCGTCTTCGGCGATCACGTTCCGGGCAACCGTCCGGAACGCGGTCATGTCCTCGACCGATTTCATCTCCGCGCGCCAGAGGACGAAGTCGTGAAGAGACCGTCGCTCCTCACGGTGCGTCCGCTGATCCCAGTTCTCGAGTCCCACCAGCCGGTCGCCCTTCGCTCAGCGGGATGGTGGGATAGAAGCGCGAGTGGAAGAGCGCGAAGAAGCCCACGCCGATCGCAACAGCCACCGCGATTCCCAGACCCCCGACCAGTGTCAGGCCCGGATACTTCACGAGCATCCGGAGGGCCAGCTTGAGATCGAGCCATGAAAAGGCCGACGAGCGGGCTCGGGACCGGGCTCTTCGACGGCCTGGGTCGCGGCGCCAGGCGCTCACCTCATCTCCCCATGCGGCGAGGGCGTTGGCCAGGAGTGAGGCTGCAAGACGGACCAACCACACGCCGGCTCGCAAACCCGTGAGCTCTTCAGCACGCTGCCGGACGTCGGCGACCAGGTCGTTGCCCACGTCGTTTCGGAAAGACGACTGGGTAAAGGCGCAAGAGAGTGCGGGTCAGTGTCGCCGCCGTTCTCGCGGCTCTCACCTCCGGCCTCCAGCCTTCGCCTGCCTACCCACCGTAGCTCGAAGCGCGGAGGCGGATGCGATGCGTGCCCGCCCCATGGCCACGACATCGCCCAGCCGCGTCAGCTCCGCCTCCAGCACCCGTCGACCGAGAGCCGTGGCCTCCCAGTACTCGCGCCGTTCGTCAGAGTCGGGCTCTGGCGCCTCTGTGGTGCGAATCAGATCCGCCTCGCGCAGGCGCCGGAGTGCGCGGTACAAGGTTGGGATTTCAAATCCCGGCCGGCCATCGGTACGCTCCTCGGCTTCCTGCAGGATCGCGTAGCCGTGACGCGGCCGATCCACGACGCTCAGCAGGATGTGGAGCTCGACGCTGCGAAGAGGGACGTGCTGGTCGTGAGTCGCCATCGACGGGTCTCGAGGAGTCAGAAATAGTCGCGTCACGTTAGCAGTCTACTTGCGCCACGTCAATAGTCTCACTCTGCCTTCCTTCGTGAGCTTTGTGTCTTCGCGCTCATCGTGATGGGTCGTCGACCGTGTTTAGGAGACGGCTTCTCAACTAAGATGGCGCGCGAAGCACATGATATGACGTTCAGCCGCCGCAGGTTCCTCGAGACGACCGCCGCCCTGGCCGCCGCAGCGAGCGTCGGTCGTGCTGTCCGTCCTCTCGCACAGTCCCCGTCGGGAGGTCGTCAGGCGGGCGCGCCGGGCGTGGAGCTGAACGTCGACGGCGCGGCGCTGCCGGACTACTCCCGCGATCTCGAGCGATACCTGATCCGCCTCGCGAACGATGCGCGCGAACGGCGCAAGCGTGTCATCAACGCGATCTCGACGCGCGCAGCAGGTGCTCGATCGGCAGAAGTCGGTGGTCGCCGAGCTCTGGAAGATGCTGGGCGGGCCGCTCGATCGCACGCCCCTCAATGCGCGCGTGACAGGCACCGTCGAGCGGCCGGGCTATCGCATCGAGAAGCTGACGTTCGAGAGCCGGCCGCGACTCTACGTCACCGCCAACCTCTATGTGCCGGCTGGAACCGGACGCCGCCCGGCGATTCTCGGGCCGCTCGGCCATTCGGTGAACGGCAAGGCGTGGCCGAGCTACCAGAAGCTGTTCTCCAACCTCGCGCGCAAAGGCTACGTCGTCCTCGCGTACGACCCGTTCGGGCAAGGCGAACGCATCGAGTATCCGGGAAGCCGTCCCGGCCAGTCCGCGCTCGGCGGCGGAACGAGCGAGCACGAATACGCGGGACGCCGCCTCATTCTGCTCGGCGCGAACTTCGGCCTGTTCCGCGCGTGGGACGGCATCCGCGGCATCGACTATCTGCTGACGCGCGCCGAAGTCGATCCCGAGCGGATCGGCTGCTGCGGCCAGTCCGGCGGCGGAACGCTGACGCAGTTCCTGGCGGCGCTCGACAGTCGCATCCGCGTCGCCGTCGTCTCCATGGGCAACACCGAGAACCTGGCGCAGGCAGACGTCGAGCCGCCCGGATCGGCCGACGATGCCGAGCAGAACATCGTGCCGGCGCTGGCTCGCGGGATCGATCGGGCGGACCTGCTCTACGCGTTCGCGCCGAAGCCGCTGCTGATGAGCGATCACCCTGCACGATGCCGGTCACACGTATTCACCTGAGTACGTCGTCCAGCTCGCGCGATCTCCTCGACGAGTACAAGCGCGCGTACGGACTGCTTGGCGCCGGCGACCGCGTCGCGCTTCAGGCCACGACCGTTTCGCACGGATACGTGTACGAAATGCGCCGGGCGACGTACGCGTGGTTCAACCGCTGGTTCGAGATGAAGAATGCGGACGACGACGAGACGTCGCAGGCGGTGGAACCGGAATGCGACGCTGTATGTGACGCCGACCGGCTTCGTGACGCACGTCATTCGGCGGCGAAACGGCGCTGTCGCTGACGCGGCAGATGGCCGATGGGATTCACACGCCGGCGTCGCACATCCGCGGACGATGTGCGAGCGCGCATTCGCAGCGTGCTCGGCATCGAGGAGTCGAGCGGCGCAGCCTTGGCGGCCCGCGTCCTCGCCACGATCAAGAAGCCGGGATATCGGGCCGAACAGTTCGAGTTCACGAGCGATCGGGAGATTCGCACACCGGGCTGGCTGCTCACGCCGGACAACGCCGGACCGTCCACGCCGACACTGCTCTATATCGGCGAAGCGGCCGCGTGGAGCTCGGTCGCCGAGGACGCGTTTGCCGAGCGGCTGTGCGCAAAGGGAGGATGCCGCGTTGCGGTGATCGACGTGCGCGGACGCGGCGACTGCGCGATCGGATACCCGCCCGAGGACGATTCTACTTTCCAGAGCCGCATCACGGACGAGGCCTACCTGACGTGGTTCACGTTGATGCTGGGCAAGCCGCTCCTCGGCGGACAGATCTACGACACGCTGCGCGCCCTGGACTATCTTCGGTCGCGCCCGGACGCCGGCGGTCCGGTTTCGCTCGTGGGCGACGGGCCGCACGGAGTGATCGCGCTCTACGCCGCGGCGCTCGATGCGCGCACCGGCGGCGTCGCACTGCGCCAGACCGTCACGGACTATCGTTCGCTCGCCGTCGCCGAGCGCTACACGCAGCCGTTCGGCATCTACGCGTACGGCATCCTGCGGGAATTCGACCTGCCGGATGTGGCGCGCGCGGCTGGACCGCGGCCGGTGCTGCTGCTCAATCCCGTCACACCGCGTGGCGAGCCGGCCGGCGTGGTTGCGAGAGACCTGTACAAGAGTGTGCCGAACGCTACGGTTCGGACGTTGGAGGCCGGGACTGATGCCGTGCAGGTATTGGCCGCGTGGGCGGCAGGGCGGTAATCCAACGCGCCTGCCTGCGGCTGGTCGGCCGTCTCTCAGAACTGGTCGGCGTCAGCGAAGCGTTGATCTGGAGGCGAGCGACAGTGCCGCGAGATTCCGAGGACGGTAAGCAGCTGATCGCCGCATGGCACACCAGCCACTGCGTGACGGTGTATCTCCTCGAGCACCTGCCACCCGAGTTGTGGTCGCAGAGTGTTCCAGGCAGCCCGCGCCGGACGGTTGGGACGATCGCGGCCCACATCCACAATGCGCGATGCATGTGGATCAAGATGCTGGGCGCGCGCCATGGCATTCCGGTCCCGCGCACCGTCGATGTCCGCCTCGTTCGTCCGCCAGCGCTCCTCCGCGCGCTGTCGCGAAGCAGCGATGGCATCACTCGATTGATCCGGCTCGGTGTTGCTCATGGCGGTGTCGTTCCGCGAGCGACCTGGCAGAACTTCCCCACCGATCTTCCGCACTTCCTCAGCTACTTCGTGGCACACGAAGCACACCATCGCGGGCAACTGGTCATGCTGGCGCGGCAACTGGGGCACCGCCTGCCTGCAGACGTCACCGCGGGGCTGTGGCAGTGGAACCAGCGCGCGCGCGAATGATGGCACTCCGGTATCGTAGGCATACCTTTTCGTATACCATTCGATCGTTCACCCGCTTGGTCGGCTGTTTTTCCTGGAGCTTGATTGACATGCATCGCTCGCACGCACACACGTTCGCCCTCGCCGTCCTTCTCTCGGCCGCCACGCTCGCGCAAACGCCGAACTTCACCGGCAAATGGGCAGTCGTGCCCGACCCATCGCAGCAAGGCCCTGGCGGCGGCCTGGGACAGTCGGCAGTGATCAAACAGGACGCCTCGACGTTGACGGTCACACGCACCACCCAGATGGGGGAGGTGACGAGCGTCTACAAGCTGGACGGATCGGAGAGCAAGAACACCCTGAACTTCCAGGGCAATGCCATCGATCAGCTCTCGAAGGTGAAATGGGACGGAGGCACGCTGAAGGTCGACACGACCATGAGCTTCGACGGCAATCCTGTCAGCGTGACGATGGCGATGTCGCTCGACGCGTCGGGCAACCTCGTCGTGGTGTCGACACGCCCGGACTTCCAGGGCGGCGGCGCCCCGGTCACGACGAAGGCGACGTACAAGAAATCGGAATAGGCGGGGTCCGAGGAATTTGGTCGGGGCGAGTGGAGTCGAATCCGCCTCCGCCAAGGCTGCGGCGGGACACGCCACCGACCCCTCGGTCCCGAACCGAGTGTTCGCGTGACGGTTTCCGAATGATTCTGAGGTTTTGGGCATTCGGGTAGCAATCGGGTAGTACTCGGGACGCGGCCAGAACCGACCTCCGCCGGCCATCGCCGACACCTCAGACTCTCCCTCCAGTTCGCCGATCTCGACGCGAGCCAACCGGCCGAGCACCTTGATGTGTGTTACACTGTATACATTTGACTAGGTACGATCACACATGACTACAACCCTTTCCGTGCGGATCGACAGCGACACGAAGAATCAACTCGAGGCGCTTGCCAAGCGCGCACGTCGCTCCAAATCATTTCTCGCCGCTGAAGCCATTGCCGCCTATGTCGAAGCGGAGAGATGGCAATTGGATGAAATTCAAGCCGGCCTCCAGGAACTCGATAAGGGGCGCGCCGTTGCTCACGGGGATGTGTCGAAGTGGCTCCGAACCTGGGGCAAGAAGCGTGAGCGAAAGGCACCTCGGGCGTGACTGTTGTCTGGTCGCCAAGGGCGATCGGCCATCTTGCTGACCTTCGTGCCTATATTGCCCGCGAGGACCCGGACGCGGCCGCCCGTACGGCGACGACATTGCTCACTGCGGTCGATCGCCTGGCAGTGCTACCGAATCTCGGGCGTCCCGGTCGGGTATCTGGGACTCGTGAGCTCGTGGTGCCAGGCACACGGTACGTCATTCCGTACCGAGTGCGCGGCGAACGTCTGGAGATCATCGCAGTGTTCCATGGCCGCCAGCGCTGGCCAAAGCGCCTGTGAAGCAGTCGGGCGCGGCTCACGCGCGGTTCCCGCGCACGACGGTGATCGGATTGGCCATGGGGCCCGCCTCCGCCGGGAGCTCAACGAGCGCAGAATCCCATCGAGCACCGAGTCCAGTTCCTTGGCGAGATCCTCGGCGAG
This sequence comes from uncultured Acidobacteriota bacterium, assembly GCA_963776315.1. Classification (GTDB taxonomy): domain Bacteria; phylum Acidobacteriota; class Vicinamibacteria; order Vicinamibacterales; family 2-12-FULL-66-21; genus DATBJJ01. Next base: position 239,990 of record CAVZMJ010000002.1, on the reverse strand, counting down.
AAAACGCAGCACGAGTCGGCTCTGATCTACAGGACTCATTCGCCTCGGATCTCGCGGGCGATGATGTCATCGTCGCGAGAAGGCGATCAACTGATGAATCGTCAGCTCGTGAATCAGCACCGATCACGGGATCAGGGTAGTACGAGGGGTAGTACTTTGTGTCGAAACGTGAGGAAAAGGCGCGAATCGAGAGACAGATCCGAAGAATCTCGAACGATTTGGACGGTAGCAGGGATTTGAAGCGCCGGCCACTCGGTTCTCGACCCTCGAAGTGGAAGCAATAACCGAGCGACCAGCCAGCCTAAGTTCTGCGGATTCTCTGAGGAAAATCAAGAAATTGGTCGGGGCGAGTGGATTCGAACCACCGACCCCTCGGTCCCGAACCGAGTGCTCTACCAGGCTGAGCCACGCCCCGACAGGCGAGAAGTAACGGCGACTACCTGCAACGGCCGGGAACCGTCGCGCCGGAATCTCATTCTACTGCAATTGCCACTTCCCGCATAATAAACGTGGGCCAGGCTCCCGAACCTCGACCCCGGGCCACCGACTGCCGACTCTCGAACGCCGAGCCCCGAACCCCGAGTGCCGGAGACACACACCATGAGACCTGCCCCAATCGCGGCGATTCTGTGCTTCGCGCTGGTGTCCACCAGCTTTGCGATCCGCCCCCCTCAGCTCCCCAGCCCGGTCCTCGACCCGAAAGCGACTGGCGAGCAGACGGCGGTCCTCGCGGGCGGATGCTTCTGGGGTGTCGAGGCGGTCTTCGAAGCCCTCGCCGGCGTCAAGGACGTCGTCTCTGGCTACGCGGGCGGTAGCAAGAGTTCGGCGAACTACCACGTCGTCAGCCAGGGCACGACCGGACACGCGGAGTCGGTGAGGATCACCTACGACCCGGCGAAGGTCTCGTACGGTCAGCTCTTGAAAGTGTTCTTCGCCGTCGCCCACGACCCGACGCAGCTGAATCGTCAGGGTCCGGACGAGGGACCGCAGTATCGATCGGTGATCTTCTTCAACGGTCCTGAGCAAAAGACGGTTGCCGAGGCATACATCAGGCAGCTGAACGACGCGAAGATCTTCCCGCGTCGCATCGTCACGACCGTGGTGACGCTCGACGGCTTCTACCCCGCCGAACCCGAGCACCAGGATTTCATCCGGCGCAATCCTTGGAATCCGTACGTCCTCGCCAACGACCGCCCGAAGCTCGAGCTCCTTCAGAAAGACTTCCCGGAATTGCTCAAGCGTAGATAAGAGCGTAGTGAAAGCGTAAATAACTAGCCGGTTCGAGCCGATGATCTGGTCGGCTCAGGGCTCAAGGCTCAGGGCTCAGGCAAAACCTTCGCGAGCAGACGGGAAAATCCTGCCTGAGCCCTGAGCCCTGAGCCCTGAGCCCTGAGCCAGCAGTGTGTCCCCGCACACAATTCCGTCAGTCAGTGTGTCATTTTGAGAAGCCCCTACTACCTCGGCCGAAACGGGCGTATCTTGGAGACAGGGGGATCGGATATGCAGGCTACGCGCTCGATCATCGCGCTCGCTCTGGTTGTTCTGGCGACAACGGCGACGCCGGCGCTTGCGGGACGTCTCCAGCAGGAGCCCACGGCCGCAGGCCGGATCAAGATCGCCTCGGGTTCAGTGGTCATCGTTCGCGCGGGGGCGACCATCCCCGCGCAGGCCGGCCAGGTCGTGTTCGAAGCCGATACGCTCAGAACCGGAGCTGATGGGCGACTGGGGCTGACCCTCAAGGACGACACTCGCCTGTCGCTCGGGCCGAGCAGCGAGATCCGACTCGACCGCTTCGCCTACGCGCCGGCCGAAGGCCGTCTCGGGTTCGTCCTCAGCGTCGTGAAGGGCGTGGCGGCGTACGTCTCCGGACGGATAGCGAAGCTTGCGCCGGACGCGGTTCGACTTGAAACGCCAGCCGCTATTGTTGGCGTGCGCGGGACTACGCTGGTCATCCGCGCCTCGCAGGAATGAACAACGCACGACTCGTCGCCATTCTGATGGCGACGGCTGCCGCGTCGACCCTCTCGGCCTGTGCGCCGAAGCAGGTTCGCACACCCGAGCCTCCGCCCGATCCAAAGACCGCGACGCTCGTCATGCTGCTGCCCGATCCCGGGGGGGCCACAACAGGACGCGCGGCCGTCTCGAGCAAGACCCCCAGCAAAGCCACGAACAAGCCGGCGTCCGTCGAACTTGCCGGCGCACGGGAATCGACGCTCGTTGGCCTCAACGGGACGGCGACCAAGGTGACGGTCCTCAGCGAGGACGACGTGCAGAAGCAGTTCGGCAGCCTCCTCTCCGCGCTTCCGCCGGCGCCGCAGCATTTCATCCTCTACTTCCGCTTCGAATCCGACGAGCTGACCGCCGAGAGCCGCGCGCTCGTCCCCGACATCCTGCGCGCGGTCAAGGATCGTCCGGTGCCCGAGGTGGTCGCGACCGGCCATACGGACACGACCGGGACCCCCACGAGCAACTTCGAGCTCGGGATGAAGCGCGCCACGATGGTTCGGGCGCTCCTGGCCGAGGCCGGCCTCGACCCGGTGTCGATTGAAGTCACGTCGCACGGCGAGGCGGCGCTACTCGTGCGAACGCCGGACGACACCTACGAACCACGGAATCGCCGCGTCGAAATCACGATCAGATGACATTCGGGCCCGGCCGCCTCGTGGTGCTGTGCGGCCTCGTGCCGACGCTCGTCGCGGCCCTGCTCTCGCTCTATCGACCCGCATTCCTCAGGAACTGGGAGTACGGCGCCTACGACGCGATCCTGCGCGCCACGCCCACCCGCGCACCTGCCGGCCGGATCGTGATCGTCGACATCGACGATCGGAGTCTGACGACGATCGGCCAGTGGCCGTGGCGCCGGGATGTCATCGGCCAGCTCATCTCGCGCCTGCGGGATCTCGGCGCGGCCACGGTGGCGCTCGACATCATGTTCGCGGAGCCGGACCGGTTCGAAGGGACCGGAAAGACGCCCGACGAGCAACTCGCCGAGACGCTGCGGGAAGGCCGCGTCGTCCTTGGCTACGCGATGACGTTCGATCCTCCGCGGGCGGGACAGGCTCCCTGCGTGCTGCACCCCCTTGGTCTCGCCATCATGCGGCGAGACGACTCCACGGAAGAGCCGTTCTTCCAGGCGACCGGCGCGATCTGCAACCTGCCGGTGCTGACACAGGCGGCCAACGTCTCCGGCTTCTTGAACGCGGCACCCGATCCTGACGGCCTGCTGCGGCGGATCCCAGTGCTGATGGCGCGCGACGGCCAGGTCTATCCGAGCCTGGGGCTGACCGCCGTCGGGTCCATCTCCGGCAGCCGCAACGTCTCGCTTCGCGTGGCCAACGTGAACGCGTCGACATTGGTGCTGGGCGACAGAAGTGTGCCCCTCGACGGTCAGAGCAACCTGATGCTGCGGTATCGCGGTCCCAAACGCACGTTCCCCTACGTGTCGGCCGTCGACGTCGTGCGCGGCCAGTCGAACCCCGACACCTTCAAGGACAAGATCGTGCTCGTGGGGACGACGGCCCTCGGCACGCGCGAGGTCGTGTCGACGCCCCTCGATACTTTGTTTGCCGGCGTCGAGGTGCAGGCCACGGTAGCCGACAACCTGCTGCAGGCGGACTTCATCCACCGGCCAGAGTACGCAGTCGCGCTCGAAACGCAGATCGTCATCGGACTGGGCCTCTTCTCGGCCCTGCTCGTCCGCCGGTTCGGCCTTGCCGCTGGCGCGGCAGGCGTTGTGGTGGGGCTCGCCGTGGTCTGGTTCGGCCCCGTTGTGCTGATGTCGCGGACCGGCGTGTTCCTCTCGCCGCTCTTCCCCACGATGGGCCTGACGACGGCCCTCGCGGCGATGACCGTCGCCCGGTTCACGAGCGAGCGGCAGCGCGCCGATCAGGCCGGCGCAGCGAAGGTCACCTCGCAGCGTTTGATGGTGCAGTCGCTCCTCTCGCTGACCGAAGTGCGGGACGCCGAGACCGGAAAGCACTCGAGACGGACACAGGCCTATGCGCGAGTGCTCGCGCAGCAGCTCTCCTCACACCCGAACTTCCGCAGCTACCTGACGCCCGAGCGAGTCGACCTGCTGGCGCGGCTCGCGCCGCTGCACGACATCGGCAAGGTCGGCGTGCCCGATCACATCCTGCACAAGCCCGGTCAGCTCACGCCCGAGGAGCTGGTGGAGATGCGCAAGCACCCCGGGTACGGCCGCGACGTCATCGTCCACGCAGAGGATCACGCCGGCGTCCATGACGACGTGATCCTGACGCTCGCGAAAGATATCGTCTACACGCACCATGAAAAGTGGGATGGCAGCGGGTATCCCCAGGGCTTGAGCGGACGGGAGATCCCGATTCCCGGACGGGTCATGGCGATCGTCGACGTCTACGATGCCAGCACGACACGTCAGCTGTACCGGCAGTCGCTCTCGCACGACGAAGCCGTCGCGTTCATCCTCAAAGGCCGCGGCTCCCACTTCGACCCCGACGTCGTCGACGCGTTTCTCCAGGTGTCGCCGGCGATTCGCGATCTGTCGATGGACCCCGAGCACTCGGTCGCGGTGTGACGGACCGGACGGCTCAGGGAGAGTCCGGACAGCCGTACGAGCTCAGGGCTCAGGGCTCAAGGCTCAGGGAAGAGCTCTCAGATCTCAATCGAGCGGCTAAGAGCTCAAGGTTTTGCCTGCCTGAGCCCTGAGCCTTGAGCCAACCACTATCCCAGCAGTGACTGCAGCGCCGCGATCTCGTCGTACGCCGTCAGGTCCGGCTGCAGCGGGGTGACCGACACGTAGCCGTCCTTGACGGCCTGATAGTCGGACTGGTCGTGCGGCTCCCAGGAGTCCTCGCCTTCCTCGATCCAGTAGTACGGCTTGTCGCGCGGGTCGATGCGGACGTCGACGACGGTGACGTGGTTGCGTTTGGCCTGGAAGGTGGCGCGCATGCCCTTCGGCTGGACCGAGGGCACGTTGACGTTGAGGAAGGTTCGCGGCGCGAGTCCCTGCGGCAGCACGAGCGCGGCGACGTGTGCCGCGGCGGCCGCGGCGGCGGTGAAATCGTACGTGCCGAGCGTCCGCTCCTGCGACACCGCGATGCCCGGAATCCCCAGCAGCGCCGCCTCGAGCGCGCCCGCCACGGTTCCCGAATACGTCACATCGTCGCCAAGGTTGTAGCCCTTGTTGATGCCCGAGACGACGAGGTCCGGCATGGCGCCGTTCGGCTTGTAGAGCTGCGTGATGGCGATGTTGACGCAGTCGGTCGGCGTGCCGTCGACTTCGTAGACGCCGTCGCCGAGGAGCTCCATCCGCAGCGGACGGCGCAGCGTGAGCGCGTGGCCGATGGCGCTCGCTTCGGTCTGCGGCCCGACGACGGTGACCTCGCCGAGGTGTTTGAGCGCCTGCGCGAGGGCGTGGATGCCTTCGGAGCGCACGCCGTCATCGTTGGTGACGAGTATTCTTTTCATTGTGCGGTCACTACAGGGCCGACAGAGTCAGCGGAGGCAACGTTTTAGGCTGTTCACACAGTCAGTGAGCTGGCGAGCCAGTATAATCGCTCGAGAGACGTGCCCCAGCCCTTCGACGCCGTGTTGATGATCGCCTTCGGCGGTCCGCAGGCTCAGCCGGACATTCGCCCGTTCCTGGCGAATGTCTTGCGCGGGCGGCGGGTTTCCGAGGGACGTGCAGAGGAAGTCGCGCATCACTACGAGGTCGTCGGCGGACGATCTCCGATCAACGAGTTGACCGAGGCGCAGGCCGCGGGGCTCAGGCAGCGGCTGGCGGCCGCGGGCACGCCGCTCCCCGTGTTCGTCGGCATGCGCAACTGGCATCCGTACCTGGCCGAGACGCTGGAGTCGATGGCGAGGGCCGGCATCCGGCGAGCGGTGGGATTCATCGCCGCGGCGCACCGCAGCTACTCGAGCTGCACGCAGTACCGCGAGAACGTCAGGGACGCGCGGGCCCACCTTGCGCGTGCCGGCCTCCCCGACGTCGAGGTCACCTACGTGCCTGACTGGTCCAGCCACCCGCTCTTCATCGAAGCCAACGCCTCGTGCGTATCCTCGGCGCTGGCCCGGCTCGAATCGCGGGTGCGCGACGATGCGCAGGTGGTGTTCACGGCGCATAGCATTCCCGAGTCGATGGCTGCGCGCTACCCCTACCGTCAGCAGTTCGAGGAGACCGCACGGCTCGTCGCTCAGCGGGTGGGGCGCACCGAACGGCATGCGACGGTGTATCAGAGCCGGAGCGGCCGTCCCGAGGACCCATGGCTCGGACCGGATATCTGCGACTATCTGCGCGGCGCGCGTGCGGGCGGGCTCGACGCGGCGGTCCTCAGCCCGGTCGGGTTCATCTGCGACCACGTCGAAGTTCTCTATGACCTCGACGTCGAGGCCGCCGAAGTGTGCCGCGAGATCGGACTGCCGATGGTGCGTGCGCACGCGGTCAACGATCATCCGTTGTTCCTCGACATGATGGCTGACGTCGTGTCCGGCGTCTGTCGCCGTTACGAGCACGCGCGGCCACTGGAACTGGTGCCAGCCGTATGACACGAAAGTTTGAATCGGGTAGACGGGCTCAGGGCTCAGGGCTCAGGGCTCAGGCAAACCCTCGAGATCTGCGCTTGGAACCGCAGTGGGTGCGATCGCGATGACGGCCCTCGCTCGCGCAACTGAGCGCGGGCCCGGAGCTGTCGGCGCAGACTGGCGCATCGCGCGGGCTCACGGCGGTGCCGGGCCTCAAGGTCGGGCACCACACGCTCACGGAGCGTCCGACGGGGTGCACGGTCGTCCTCGCCGAAAAGGGAGCGACGGCAGGCGTCGACGTGCGTGGCAGCGCACCCGGGACGCGCGAAACGGATCTGCTCGCGCCGACGGCGAGCGTCGAGCAGGTGCACGCGATCCTGCTGAGCGGCGGCAGTGCCTACGGGCTCGACGCCGCGAGCGGCGTGATGCGCTACCTCGAGCAGCAGGGCGTGGGCTTCAAGTTCGGCGGCGCCGTCATCCCGATCGTGCCAGGCGCGATTCTCTTCGATCTCGGCGTCGGCGATCCGAAGATCCGGCCCACGGCCGAGTGCGGCTACCTGGCGGCGAAGGCCGCGACGGATGGACCGGTCGTTGAGGGGAACGTCGGCGCCGGGGCCGGCGCGACAGTCGGGAAGATGGGCGGCCGCGACCGCGCGATGAAGGCCGGCATCGGCAGCGCGGCGATCACGCTCCCGAACGGCCTCATCGTGGCGGCACTCGTCGCGGTCAACGCGCGCGGCGACGTCATCGATCCGTCGACTGGCCAGGTCATCGCCGGCATGCGGACGGAGGACGGCAAAGGACTTGCGGACGTCCGGCGGCGCCTCAAGTCGGGCGAGCTCGATCTGCCGCTGCCCGAGCCGCTGCAACACACCACGCTCGGGATCGTCGCCACCAACGCGACGCTGACGAAAACGCAAGCGACGCGGATCGCGCAGATGGCCCACGACGGCCTCGCGCGCGCGATCAGCCCGGCGCACACGTCGGCCGACGGCGACGCCATCTTCGCGCTGGCGACCGGCGTGCGCACGGGTCCGGACGATCTGGATACGATCGGCACCCTCGCCGCCGAGGCGATGGCCGAGGCGATCGTGCGCGCGGTCCGCGCCGCCACCAGCATCCCGGGCTATCCAGCCGCCCGCGACCTGCGGTGAGCCTCACGCTCCTCCTGCTCGTCGCGTACTCCCTGCTCATGGCCGGCATCGGGCTGTGGATCGGGCGCCACGTCCGGGCCACCGGCGATTTCTTCGTCGCCGGCCGGTCGCTCGGCCCCGCGCTCATCTTCGCCACCTTCCTTGCCGGCAACATTGGTGCGGGATCGACCGTCGGCGCAGCCGGGCTCGCCTATCGCGACGGTGTGAGCGCGTGGTGGTGGAACGCGTCGGCCGGCATCGGCTGCCTCGTCCTCGCGTTCTCGGTCGGCCCGCGCATGTGGCGCGAGTCGGTGACGCACGGTGACTTGACGGTCGGGGACTTTCTCGAACGGCGATATGGACGTGACCTGCGCCTCGCGGTCGCGATCCTGATCTGGGTGGGCACGCTGTCCATCCTGGCGGCGCAGCTCCTCGGCATGTCGACGGTCTTCCAGGTGGTCGCCGGCGCATCGAAGTTCACGGGGTGCCTGCTCGGCGCGGTGCTCGTCAGCGTGTATTTCGTTACCGGCGGCCTCCTCAGCTCCGCCTACGTCAACCTGGTGCAGCTGGCCGTCAAGCTCGTCGGATTTGCGCTCGTGGCGCCGATGGCGATGGCCCTCGCCGGCGGCTGGGAGGCGGTTGCCAGCGACCCCGCGCGCATGGATCTCTTTGCCGGCGGCTCGCCACAGTCAGGATGGCGGCTGCTCTTCTTCCTGGGCCCGGCGTTCGTCGTCTCTCCCGGCCTCATTCAGAAGGCCTTCGGCGCGCGCGACGAGCGGGCGGTGACGACCGGCATCGCCGTCAACGGCGTGGTGCTGATGGCATTCGCCGCGCTCCCGACGCTCATCGGGATGTCGGCGCGCGCCCTTCACCCGGACATCAACAAGGACCTCGCCTTCGCCACCATGGCGAGCCAGTTGACGCCTGCCTTCGGCGCGCTCGCGCTCGCGGCGGTCTTCTCGGCCGAGGCCAGCGCCGCCGACGCCGTGCTGTTCATGCTCGCGACATCCGGCTCGCGCGACCTCTATCGCCGCTTCCGGCCCGGGGCGACCGACGGCGATCTGCTACGCGCCGCGCGCGTCTCGGCGATTGCCGGCGCCCTGCTCGGTCTTGCACTCGCGATGATGCACCGGTCGGTCATCGATGCGCTCGGCACGTTCTACGCGGTCATGGTCGTCACGCTCTTCGTCCCGCTGCTCGCGGGGCTGTACGCGGCTCGGACGTCCCGCCGTCAAGGCCTGGCTTCCCTGGTCGGTGTGCCGGTGCTGGCGATTGTGTATTTCGCGACGGGCGGGGCTGGCTATGGGGCGCTGACGCCCGTCGTGTCGGGCGTCCTGGCGAGTGCGGTGGGGTTTGTTGTCACTGGACACAACGACTGATTGCCATTCCGCGCGCATCCCTGGGCGCTCCAACGGGTCTACGGCTTGATCACGATGGCCACGATGTAACGATGAACACGATGAATGTGTGAGGGTTTTCATGGTGTCCATCGTCGCATCGTGCTCATCGCGAATGAACCGTTGGACGGCGCTCGAGCGTGGCATTCGGATTGGACTGGCTTACTGCTCGAATGCTCGCGGAGCCTGACCGCTAGCGCGGCGAATTCGCCTTCGCTGAAGCTTCGCGGACCGCCGTAGCTGGCGGAGGCTGGTCGCGCCGCGCTGGGCCGCAGGCGTGCTGTCACTGCCTCGGCGTGAGGGATCACGATGAATCTGTGGATTCTATCGTGTCTCGTCCATCGTGTTCTTCGTGATGATTCGTGATCTTTTACATTCTTAACAACAAAACCCGGAGCCACCGTCGAGCTCCGTGTGAAAATCATTGGATATGCGCACACTGAAGACTTGCCTCGCAGCAACCATCGCGCTGGCGCTCTCTCCCGCGCTCGCCGTGGCGCAGACGACGGTCGAGCAGACGATTCAGATCGGACCAGGCGGCGGGGCTGGCGGGTCCGATTCAGCTGCCGGGCATGATGGGCGGACCGCGCACGTTCAAGACCGGCACGGGCCGCATCCGAGGGCGTGTGCTCGCGAGCGACGGCGCTGGACCGATTCGCCGCGCGCAGGTCCGCATCTCCGGCCCCGACGTGGCGCCGAAGGCGGCGCTCACCGATGCCGAAGGCCGCTTCGAGTTCCGCGAGCTGCCGGCCGGCCGCTTCACGCTGCAGGCGACCAAGTCCGGGTTCGTGAACGTTCAGTACGGACAGACGCGGCCGTTCGAGTCAGGCAAGCCCATCGAGCTCGCCGACAAGCAGAGCGTCGACAACGCCGACATCAGCATGCCGCGCGGCAGCGTCATCGCCGGACGCATCGTCGACGAGTTCGGCGACGCGATTCCCGACGTCTCGGTGACGGCGATGCGTCAGAGCTGGCAGAACGGCCGGCGCCGGCTCGTGCCCTCGCCCGGGCGCGTCGCGCAAACGAACGACCTGGGACAGTTCCGGATCTATGGCCTGCCGCCGGGCGAGTACTACGTGAGCGCGTCGCTTCGCAGTGGCGGCCTCGAGATCCTGGACATGGAGTTGATGGTCTCCGGCGCGTCGACGAGCGCCGGTCCGACGGCTTCGGCACCGAAATCCGGCTACGCCCCGACGTACTACCCGGGCACGCCGAACGTCGCCGAGGCGCAGCGCATTACGCTCGCCGCCGGTCAGGAATCCCCAAGCGCGGACTTTGCGCTGGTCGCCGTCCGTCTGGCGAAGGTCTCGGGGATTGTCATCGGCTCGGACGGCAAGCCGCTCGAAGGGTCCCAGGTGTCGGCCGTGCCGGCCAACCGCGATTTCGGCGGCCTGCTCGGACAGAGCTCCGCGCGAACCGCCAAGGACGGCAGCTTCACGCTCAACAGCGTCCCGCCCGGCGACTACACGCTGCAGGCCCGGTCGGTCCAGGTCATCACGAGCACGCAGGGCGACAACGTGATGGTCTTCCGCGCGATGTCCGTCGATGGGTGGCGGGGACTCGGAATCCGGATCGACACCGCTCTCGGTCGCGGCGAAGACGTGTCGGGCATCCTGCTGACCACGAGCAAGGGCGGCAACGCGACCGGCACCGTCGTGTTCGACGGGCCCGAGGCCCGCGTCTCTGGGCTCGATCCGCATCACGTCGATGGCCGTCGACAGCGATGGGCCATCGCTCGGCGGCGGCTCCGTAAGCACAAAGGACGATGGAACGTTCGAGCTGAAAGGGCTGACCGGCCCGAGGCTTATTCGCGTGGGGAACGCGCCGCCCGGATGGACCCTCAAGTCAGTCAAGCTGAACGGCACGGACATCACCGATGCCGGAACGGAGTTCAAGACCGGCGAGACGACGTCAGGGTTGGAAGTCGAGCTCACGAACAAGGCTACCGCCGTCAATGGCAGCGTCACTGCGAGCGACGGCGCGCTCCTCAAGGACTACACCGTCGTCATCTTCTCGGAGACGCCCGAGCACTGGCGGCTGCCGATGACCCGATGGGTCATGGGTACGCGCCCCGATCAGGATGGGCGCTTCAAGGTGCAGAACCTGCCGGCGGGCGCGTACCTGGCGGTCGCCGTCGACTATCTGCCGCAGGGCGAATGGGGCGATCCCGAGGTCCTCGACCGCCTGAAGTCCAAGGGCAAGCGGTTCACGCTCGGCGATGGCGCGACGCAGACGCTCGACCTGAAGCTGACTGGCGAGTACTAGGAGCCGTCTCATGAGTGTGTCACGACCTCACGTCACAACACGATGCGCACGATGACACGATGTTCACGATGGATCCCTGGAGAGGTTTCCTTCGTGTTCATCGGATCATCGTGTTCATCGTGAACCGTGGCCGTGGGCGCGTTCAGCCTGTTTTCTGGTAGATGAGATGGTTCCAGTTATTCTTTCAGCAGCGCCTCGGCCTCATCATCCTCGCCATCGTCCTTCACGGGACCTTTGCTGCGCGCGTACAGGTACGCGACGGTGAAGATCACGCCAATCGATCGCGAACGACACCCACTTGTTGATCTCGAAGTGGACGATGTCGAGGACGTGCGAGGTACTCGATGAGGAGCTTCAGGCCGATCCACGCGATGATGACGAAGGCGCCGTCGACGAGTGAGGGATAGCGCCGCACGATCGCCAGAAGCTGGCCGACCACGACCCGCATGGCGACGATGCCGAGCAGCCCGCCGGTGAGGATGACCCAGAACTTCGGCGACATCGCGACAGCGACGAGAATCGAGTCGACCGAAAACGCCAGGTTGACGAGCTCGACCTTCACGACCGTCGCCCAGAGGGCGGACAACCCGAGCCAGCCTTGCGCCGGCTTCGGCTTTCCCCGTTCGTCTGCAGTGCCGCCGGCGAAGAAGTGGTGCTGCGCCAGGTACAGCAGGTAGAGCCCGCCGAAGAGCTTCACCCAGCTGATGCGAATCAGGTACGCGGCGAGGACCGTCGCGACGATGCGGAAGGCGAACGCGCCGACCAGCCCGTAGCGCAAGCGCCTTCTTCTGGTCGCCCCGCGGCAGGCCGAGGATCATGACAGCCATGACGAGCGCGTTGTCCGCGCTCAGCAGCCCTTCGATGAGCACGAGGAGCGCCACGGTGACGAGATCAGCGAACTGGAAGTCCATTTAGACGCGGGGGTCCTTGACACGGTCCGTATCAATGCCTATATTTGAATCGAAGCAACTTTCGAGCCCGATGACCGGGGCCCCGCGTCAGCCCTGGCGAGGCCGATCCGCTCGGAAGGGCCGGCAGCGACGGCGACTCATGGCAGTCGAACATCATCTCTACTTTATCAGCATGGCGGCCCGGCTGCTGGACATGCACCCGCAGACGCTGCGCAAGTACGAGCGGCTCGGTCTCGTCCGGCCGACCCGCACGGTCGGCAGCATGCGGGTCTACTCGCAGCGAAGAGCTCGATCGCCTGAAGCTGATCAAGCGCCTCGTCGAAGACGACGGCGTCAACCTCGCCGGCGTCCAGCGCCTGCTCGAGCATCGCCGAGTCCGTGCAGCGGCTGCGCCCGCTGATGCAGGAAGGCGCGGCGCGGCCGGACGTCAGGAAGCGCGTCGCGCAGGAGATCGAACGCATCGGCCGCGACGGTGGGGATCTGACTGACTGAGTAAGGTTCAGCGGATTCGCAGGTTCGCGACAGCAGCGCCTGCGGCCTGAGCGCGGCGCGATCGCCGCGCGAGAGCAGCTGGAGGCGAGCCCAGAGCATAAAAATGGAATTCAAGGACTACTACCAGACGCTCGGCGTCACCAAGAGCTCGTCGGAGAAAGAGATCAAGCAGGCGTACCGCAAGCTCGCCCGCAAGCATCATCCCGACGTGAATCCCGGGGACAAGTCTGCCGAGGCGACGCTTCAAGGAGATCAACGAGGCGTACGAGGTCCTGGGCGACGCCGACAAGCGGAAGAAGTACGACGAGCTCGGCGCCAACTGGCGGATGTACGAGCAGGCGCGGCAACAGGGTCAGGAGTGGCCCGGCGGTTCCCCGTTCGGCGACGCGGCGGGCGGCGGCGGAGGCGCCTGGAACATCAACATGGGCGGCGGCCCTGGCGGCTACCGCACGATGACCGAAGAGGAAATGCAGGAGCTCTTCGGCAACCAGGATCCCTTTTCGGACTTCTTCAACACGTTCTTCGGCGGTGGCGGCGCGCGGGAGTCGGGGCGCGGCCGGGCCGGGCGCGCGAATCGCAGCCAGAAGGGCCGCGACATCGAGCACCCGTCGAGCTGACGCTCGAGGAAGCCTTTCACGGCGCCACGCGCCGGATCTCGATCAAGCACGGCGGGCACGCGCGAAGCGTCGACGTGCGGATTCCGGCCGGCGTCAAGGACGGTTCACGCGTACGCGCGGCCGGCGAGGGCGAATCCGGCGCGAACGGAGGCCCCAACGGCGACTTGTACCTGCGCGTGCAGACACGCCCGCATCCCGTGTTCGAGCGCAAGGGCGACGACCTGCACACGACCGTCGCGCTGCCCGTCACGTCGGCGGTCCTCGGCGGCGAAGCGCAGGTGCCGACGATTACCGGATCGGTCCGGCTCAAGATTCCGGAAACCACTCAGAGCGGTCAGGTCTTCCGCCTCAAAGGCCACGGCATGCCCATCGTCGGCAAACCCGACGACGCGCGGCGATCTGTACGCCACAGTCGACGTGCAACTCCCCCGCTCGCTGACCAAGGAGCAGCGGGAGCATTACGAGGCGCTAGCGAAGCTAGAGAAATAGGCCGTGCTGTGATGATGTTGAGTGATGGGAACAGCGTCGGACTCAGCAGCGCCTGCGGCCCGAGCGCCGCGCAGAGTCGCGGCGCGAGAGCGCTCGGGGGCCCGAGCGCATTGAGAAATCGCAGACCCGAGCGAATCAAGTAACACCGGCCCCGCGAGTACAAAGTCATGAATATCAGCAAGTACACCGAGAAGGCGCAGGAAGCAATTCTTGCCGCGCAGCAGCTGGCCGATCGTGAAGGACACGCCGAGATCCTCCCCGAGCATCTGCTCCTGACGCTCCTCGAACAGAAAGAAGGGGTTGTCCCCGAGATTGTCCGGAAGATGAACCCGGACCCGCTCGGGCTGGCGTCGGCGGTCCGGGCCGAGTTGAACCGCCTGCCGCGTGCCCACGGAGGGTCGCAGGTGGGCTTCTCCGCTCGCCTGCGCCAGGTCCTGACCGCCGCCGAGCAGGAAGCCGAGCGGCTCAAGGACGAGTACACGAGCACCGAACATCTCTTTGTCGCAATCGCCGCCGAAGGCGGCCGGTCGCCGGCGTCGCGCCTCCTCCAGCAGCGAGGCATCACCAAGGACACGATCCTCCAGGCGATGACGAGCGTGCGCGGTTCGCAGCGCGTCACGAGTCAGAATCCCGAATCCACGTATCAGGCGCTCGAGCGCTACGGCCGCGACCTCACCGAGCTCGCCCGCAAGGGCAAGCTCGACCCGGTCATCGGACGAGACGACGAGATTCGCCGCGTGATCCAGGTGCTCTCGCGCCGGACCAAGAACAACCCGGTGCTCATCGGCGAGCCTGGCGTCGGCAAGACCGCCGTCGTCGAAGGCCTCGCGCAGCGGATTGTCCGGCAGGACGTGCCCGAAGGGCTGAAGAACAAGAAGATCGTCGCGCTCGACATGGGGGCGCTGATCGCCGGAGCAAAGTACCGCGGCGAATTCGAGGAGCGCCTGAAGGCGGTCCTCAAGGAAGTCGCAGACGCCGCCGGTCAGGTGATCCTTTTTGTCGACGAGCTCCACACGGTCGTGGGCGCGGGCGCCGCCGAAGGCGCGATGGACGCCTCCAACATGCTCAAGCCGATGCTGGCGCGCGGCGAGCTCCACACCGTCGGCGCGACGACGCTCGACGAGTACCGCAAGCACATCGAGAAGGATGCGGCGCTCGAGCGGCGGTTCCAGCCCGTGGTCGTGAGCGAGCCGACCGTCGAGGACACGATCAGCATCCTGCGCGGCCTGCGCGAGCGCTACGAGGTTCACCACGGCGTCAAGTTCAAGGACTCGGCCCTCGTGGCCGCGGCCGTGCTGTCGAACCGCTACATCACGGACCGGTTTCTTCCCGACAAGGCGATCGATCTGATTGACGAGGCCGCGTCGCGCCTCCGCATGGAGATCGACTCGATGCCCGCGGAGCTCGACGAGGTCGAACGCCGGATCATGCAGCTCCAGATCGAGCGCGAGGCGCTCAAGAAGGAGACCGACAAGCCTTCGCGAGATCGCCTCCAGAAGCTCGAGAAGGAGCTCGCAGATCTCAAGGAAGAAAAGAACCAGCTGACGAGCCACTGGCAGCAGGAGAAGGAGACGATTCTTGCCGGGCGCAAGCTGAAGGAAGAGCTCGAGCAGGTGCGCATCGAAATCGATCGGGCGCAGCGTGCCGGCGACTACGCGAAGGCCTCGGAGCTGCAGTACGGCCGGCTCCCGGCGCTCGAGCAGCAGATCAAGGACGAGGAGGCACGGCTCACCACGCTCCAGCAGGGGCAGCGCATGCTGAAGGAGGAAGTCGACGAGGAGGACATCGCCGACGTCGTCAGCCGCTGGACGCATATCCCGGTCAACCGTCTCCTCGAAGGCGAGATCCAGAAGCTGCTGCGGATGGAAGTCCGGCTCCACGACCGCGTCGTCGGCCAGGAGGAAGCCATCTCGGCCGTCGCCAACGCGATTCGGCGCGCGCGCGCCGGGCTGCAGGATCCCAATCGTCCGCTCGGCAGCTTCATCTTCCTCGGTCCCACCGGCGTGGGAAAGACCGAGCTCGCCCGGGCGCTGGCCGAGTTCCTGTTCGACGACGAGCACGCGATGGTCCGGATTGACATGTCGGAGTACCAGGAGAAGCACACCGTCTCGCGGTTGATCGGCGCGCCTCCGGGATACGTCGGCTACGAGGAATCCGGCCAGCTCACCGAAGCCGTCCGGCGGCGGCCGTACGCCGTCGTTCTCTTCGACGAGGTCGAGAAGGCTCACCCCGAGGTCCTCAACGTCATGCTGCAGCTGCTCGACGACGGCCGGCTGACCGACGGCAAGGGACGCACGGTCGATTTCAAGAACAGCGTGGTCATCATGACCTCCAACGTCGGCAGCCACTTCATTGCTGAAGCGGCGGTCGCCCGATCGATGTCGGGAAGCGATGACGGCGCGCTCGATGAAGGCACCCGGCGTCAGGTGCTCGACACGCTCCGCGCGCAGTTCAGGCCCGAGTTCCTCAATCGTGTCGACGAGATCATCGTGTTCCACGCGCTGACGCGCGTGCAGATGCGATCGATCATCGACATCCAGCTCAGAGGATTGATGAAGCGGCTCGAGGACCGCAAGATCCGCGTCGAGCTGTCCGATCGCGCCAAGGATCTGCTGATCGCCGAAGGCTACGACCCGACCTACGGCGCGCGGCCGTTGAAGCGAACCATCCAGCGGGAGATCCTGGATCCGCTGGCGATGCGGGTGCTGCAGGGTGACTTCAAGGAGGGCGACGTCATCCGCGTCGACGCCACTGGAGGCGGCCTCCAGTTCAGCCGCGACGAGAAGACCCTGCAGGCGTAACAGGCGTACAATCAGATCAATGTCCGAAGATACCCCGGGGAACGCGCCCAACCCTCGCGGCCGGCGCCTGCCTCCCCGTCCTGCGCCGGGCACGGCGATGTGGTACGTGCTCGGCGTCCTGATGCTCCTGGCCATCGGCAACGCCCTCTTCTTCTCGCTGCACAGTGGCGAGGCGATTCCGTACAGCGAGTTCAAGACTCGAGTGCGAGAGGGCAAGGTTCAGGAAGTCACCGTCGCGGAGGACCGCATCCAGGGCAAGATGAAGGCCGAGGGTGCCAAGGGCCGGGGCTTCGTCAGCGTTCGAATCGAGGATCCGAAGCTCGTCGAGGATCTCGAGCAGCACGGCGTGAAGTACACCGGCGAAGTGCCCAACCGATGGGTGGGCGAGCTCCTCGGGTGGGTGATTCCCCTCCTCTTTCTCGTCGCGCTCTGGAGCTTCTTCTTCCGCCGCATGGGCGGTGCCGAGGGCGGCGTGATGTCCTTTGCGCGCAGCCGCGCGAAGGTCTACGCCGCCGAAGACGACGTGAAGGTGAAATTCGGCGATGTGGCGGGCGTGGATGAGGCCGAAGACGAGCTGCGCGAGATTGTCGAGTTCCTGAAGAACCCGAAGAAGTACACGAGCATCGGCGGCCGCATTCCAAAGGGCGTGCTGCTCGTCGGGCCGCCGGGCACCGGCAAGACACTGCTCGCGCGTGCGGTGGCCGGCGAAGCCAACGTGCCGTTCTTCAGCCTCAGCGGGTCGGAGTTCGTCGAGATGTTCGTGGGTGTCGGCGCGGCCCGCGTACGCGACCTCTTCAACCAGGCCGAGAACAAGGCGCCCTGCATCGTCTTCATCGACGAGCTGGACGCCCTGGGCAAGGTCCGGATTCAGACGCCGATGGGCAGCCACGAGGAGCGCGAGCAAACGCTCAATCAGCTCCTGGCCGAGATGGACGGTTTCGACGCGCGCAAGGGCGTGATCATCATGGCGGCCACGAACCGACCGGAAGTGCTCGATCCGGCACTGATGCGCCCGGGACGCTTCGACCGGCAGGTGCTCGTCGACAAGCCGGACGTCCGTGGACGCGAAGAGATTCTGAAGATCCACGTCAGGAAGGTCAAGATCGCGGAGCAGGTCGACCTGAAAGTGATCGCGGCGCGCACGGCAGGTTTTGCCGGCGCGGATCTCGCCAACCTGGTCAACGAGGCGGCGCTGCTGGCCGCGCGGCGCGACAAGACGTCGGTCGAGATGAAGGACTTCGAGGAGGCGATCGACCGCCTGATTGCCGGGCTCGAGAAGAAGCGCGTCATGAGCGACAAGGAGCGCCGGATCGTGGCCTATCACGAGTCCGGTCATGCGATTGTCGCCACCGTGCTGCCGGGGCTCGACCCCGTGCACAAGATCTCGATCGTGCAGCGCGGGTTCGGGGCGCTCGGCTACACGATGCAGCTCCCGCTCGAAGACAAGTATCTGATGACCCGGGGCGACCTGATCAGCCAGCTCTCGGTGCTGCTGGGCGGGCGGAGCGCGGAAGAGATCGCCTTCGGCGAGATCTCGACCGGCGCGCAGAACGACCTGATGCGGGCGACCGACATCGCGCGCGCGATGGTCACCGAGTTCGGGATGAGCGATGCGCTCGGCGTCGTGAACTACGACGGCCACCGCCAGCAGGCGTTCATCGAAAACCCCTTCGGGCGCGAGCGCGGCAACTACGCCGAGGAGACCGCGCTCCAGATCGACATCGAGATCAAGCGCATCCTCACCGACGCCCACGAGAAGGCCCGACAGATCCTGCGCGACCACCGGGACATCCTGGATCGCCTCTCGGAGCGGTTGCTCGAGAAGGAAGTCATCGAGGCCGACGAGCTCAAGGCGATCATGGGGGCCACCCCGCCGAAAGATCCCGATTCCGTGCCGGTCGAGATTCCTCCCGTCGTCTGACGGCATCGCATCGCAGCGCCTACGCCGGCGACCGCCGGCCGATTTCAAGAATTCGTCGGAAGTCCGTTCGGAGGCCCACCTTTGTCGCAGGATGCCTCCTGCCACTTCCCGCCTCTGTGCCCGGACAGACCGTCGGTGCAGCAAAAGGACTGCGGGACCGCAACCAGAAACCATCACGTTTGATTGGGGAACCGCAGAATTCAGAAACTGCGAAGAATTCCGTCAGGACTACAGAAGACTGGTGAGCCAGGCTATCGACCTCGAGAGTATGACGAACCCCCGTTCTCACAAGGAGGCGGTTGACGAGGACGTGGAGACTCGGTCGCTTGCCGACCTTGATCGTAGGCTGCTCTCTCTAGAGTGGGTAGGTCCAGCGGCGCCGATGCGGTGACGCATTGGAACCAAATCGCCGCGAGAGGACAGAGCGGAAACACGCGAAAAGGAGAAGACACGATGACAGGGCTTCGAAGATTCACAGGCCTCATCATTGGTAGTTGTCTGATGTGGGCAGCGCCGGCGGCTGCCGACCCAATCACCGAGTTGAACATGATCGGGGCGGAGACGATCTTCTTCCCCGGTGCACGTCCAGCCGGGGCGTCGCCGCTCCTCGACTTTGCCATGGTCCACGCGGCGATCCACGACGCCGTTCAAGCGTATGAGAAACGGTTCCAGCCTTATGCCGTCCGCATTCGCGACGCCTCCGGCTCGCGGGTGGCCGCCGCTGCCGCGGCCGCGCGCGATGTCCTGGTGAACCGGTTCCCGGCGCAGACCGCAACCATTCACGCGAAGTACCTCGTCTTTCTCACGAATCATGGGTTGACCGAAGCCGATTTGGGCAGGCTCGTCGGCGAGGCCGCCGCGGCCGCGATCATCGCTCGGCGGGCGGGTGACGGAAGCTATCCGCAGCCGCCACCTCCGCCCGATCTTGGCGGCACGGGAGCTGGCGAGTGGCGGCCAACGCCGACGGCGCTCGCGGCGTTTTCCACACCGTGGCTGGGTGCCGTCGAACCATTCACGATGGACTTCAACGAACAGTTTCGCGCTCGCCGGCCACCGTCGCTGTCCAGCATCGAATACGCCGAGGCCTACAACGAGGTGAAGGCCCTGGGTGGGCCGGTTGGCTACCCTGGCGTGACCCGTACTCCAGACCAGACCCAGATCGGTTTCTTCTATTCGGGCAACACCATTGCGCTCTTCGAAGGCATGCTCCGGGGACTGATCGAGGAGTGCGAAATGGGAGCGGAACAGCGGTACTGCAAGAGCCTCAACAGGCTAGGCGATAGTGCCAGGCTCTTCGCCCTGGGCAACCTGGCGGGCGCCGACGCCGCCATCAGAGCCTGGAACAGTAAGAAGCACTACAACTTCTGGCGGCCGATCACGGCGATTCAGCAGATTCTACCGGAGGACAACGACGGAAACCCGCTGACGGAGGCCGATGCGAAATGGACGCCGCTGATTGCCACGCCGCCCTATCCTGACTACACGTCTGGCGCCAACAACCTGTCCGGCTCCTTCACGACCATCGTCAGGCGCTTTTTCGACGCCGACAAGGTGACGTTCAAGGTCACCACGACTGCCCCGCAGGCCGTTCCGAATGTGCGAACGTACGATCGCTTCTCGGATCTGGCCGACGACGTGGTCGAGGCTCGCATCTACATGGGGATTCATTTCCGCTTCGCCGACACGGCGGCGCGGAGGGAGGGAACTCGCGTCGCGACACAGGCCTTCAATCACTTCCTGCGGCCAGTTCGCGATCGCGGTCACGATCATGACAAGGAGTGCCGCGACAACGATGATGACGACGACCGGGATGATCCTCATGGTCGTGGCCGCGACTGGCACAAGTAAGGCATGTTGCCCTGAATCTGTCGTGTCCGCTCCGGTGAATCCTTGTGGTGAGGAGGAGCGGACACGGGTTATCGAGAAGATCGAGTCTGCGGATTCACCACGGAGACACGGAGACCACGGAGACGCACGGAGGCTGTCGAGGCGCGTCGACCAGCAGACCAGTCGCGTCGCCGGCCAAACGGCCGGCGAGTGGCATCGAGAGAGCGGCGCAACTCAAAGCACCCTGTGTGTTTCTCGGTGCTTTGAGTTGTGCCGCTCTCCCGATGCCGCCCGCGCGAAGCGCGGCGCGACCGGTCCTCCGTGCGTCTCCCACTGAATTCAGCTCCGTGTCTCCGTGGTGAATCCGTTACCTCCGTCCCCTCGCTGAGCGACCCAGGCCCGCCCCAAAACCGGCCGGGGCCTCAGCTTCCTCCCTCCCCGCCTTCCCGGGTACAATCCCTCAAATCTCCACGAGCTTCAAACCGACGTTCCAAGCCCGAGGCCGTTTCTCATGAGACGAACCGCGACCCTTGTCCTGGCAGGCGCTCTAATCGCCCTGACCGGTTCCACCGGCACGATGCAGTCGCCCGCGAACCCCTATGTCCGCGACGCCAAGCAGCCCGTAGACGAGGCCTACACGAAGAAGCTGAAGGAATACACGACGGAAACGTTCTTCACCTCGCCGCTCGTGGACTACCTGCCGGCGTCGAAGACCGTGCCGACCCCGACAGCGGTGCTCGGCGACATCGCCGGCGCGCCTGGCAAGCTGCCCTATTCGCACGAGGTCTACCAGTACATGCGGATGGTCGAGAAGGCCAGCCCGCGGGTGAAGGTGTACTCGATCGGGAAGACCGAAGAGGGCCGCGAGATGCTGGCGGTGGCGGTGTCGTCCGAAGCGAACCTCGCGAAGCTCGAGGAGAACCGCGCGCGGCTCGCCAAACTCGCCGATCCCCGGACGATCGCGATGAACGACGCCGAGGCCGACAAGCTCGTCGATCAGTCGGTGCCGGTCTACTACATCACCGGCGCGATCCACGCGCCTGAAACGGGCTCACCTACCGCGCTGATGGAGCTCGTCTATCGCCTGGCGGTCGACGAGAGCCCGTACATCCAGAAGATCCGCAGCCGCATCGTGACGCTCGTTACGCCGATTGTCGAAGTCGATGGCCGCGATCGCCAGGTCGATATCTACCGCTGGCACCTGGCCAACCCGGACAAGCACTGGCCGTCGCTCATCTACTGGGGCAAGTACGTCGCGCACGACAACAACCGCGACGCCATGGGGCTGACGCTCAACCTGACCCGCAACGTGTTGAATACCTACACCGAGTGGAAGGCGCAAGTCCTGCACGACCTGCACGAGTCGGTCGCTTACCTCTACGACAACACCGTCGGCGACGGTCCCTACAACGCCTGGCTGGATCCGATCCTGACCGACGAATGGCAGATGATCGGCTGGCACAACGTGTCGGAGATGACCAAGATGGGGATGCCGGGCGTCTTCACGCACGGCACCTTCGATACCTGGACGCCGGGGTATCTGATGTTCATCGCGGCGACGCACAACGGGATCAGCCGGCTCTACGAGACGTTCGGCAACGGCGGCGCCGACACGCTCGAGCGCACGCTCACTCCGAACGACACCGCCCGCACCTGGTACAAGCAGAACCCGCCGCTGCCCAAGGCCAAATGGTCGCAGCGGAACAACAACAACTACCAGCAGACGGGCCTGCTCGTCTCGCTCAATCACTTTGCCGACAACAAGAACCTCTTTCTCAAGAACTTCTATCTCAAGAGCAAGCGGTCGATCCTCAAGGCGAGAACCGAGGGTCCGGCGGCGTACGTGTTTCCGGCAGACGACCCCCGGCTCGGGCCGCAGGCCGATCTCCTCCGCATCCTTCAACTGCAGGGGTGCGAAGTCTCTCGAGCCACGGCGCCGTTCACGGTCACGCTGCCCGGCAAGAAGCGGCCCGCGCGCGAGATGACCAACGACGCGGCGTCGGGCAACGGCAACGGCGATACCCAGGGGGCAAGCGCACAGGACAAAGAGAAGGAGAAGCCTGCGACCGATAAACCGGGCCCGCCAGAGCCCCGGACGTTTCCTGCCGGCACTTACGTGCTGCGAATGGATCAGCCCTACAGCCGCATCGCCGACACGCTCCTCGACTATCAGTATTGGGCGCCAGACGACCCGCAGCGAAACCCGTACGACGATACCGGCTGGACGTTCGGCGAGCTGTTCAACGTCAAGGTCGTGCGCGTCACCGACGTCAAGGTGCTCGAGGCGCCGCTCGAGCTCGTGAAGGGCGAGCTGACGGCGGCGGGCAGCGTCAGCGGGACGGGCAGCGTCTTTGCGATCAACCACAACGCGGATCCGTCGCTGGCGACGCTGCGCTATCGCTTCCGCGACGCGCAGATCGACGTGGCCGAAGAGCCGTTCGAGGCCGAAGGCCAGAAGTTCAACCGGGGGTCGTTCATCATCCGCGGTGGCGTCTCCGCCGCCGATCTCGACAAGGCGACCGCCGACCTCGGCCTCAAGGCCGTCGGGCTTCCGGCGGCGCCCAGCGTGGCCACGCATCCGGCGAAGGCGGCGCGGGTGGCCGTGCTGCACACCTGGATCAACACCCAGGACGAGGGATGGTGGCGCCTGGCGCTCGACCAGATCGCCATCCCCTACACCTACATGAACACGCAGGACGTCGCTCAGGAGGCCAACCTCCGCTCGAAGTACGACGTCATCCTCTTTCCACCCGTCGGGCGCAACGCCGGCCAACAGATCATCACCGGCCTGCCGATGTACGGCAATGCGCTCCCGTGGAAGACCACCGAGCTCACGCCGAACATCGGCAAGATCGATTCGACCGACGACATGCGGCCCGGCCTTGGCTGGCAGGGCCTCGCGAACCTGCAGAGGTTCGTGCGCGACGGCGGAGTCCTGGTGACGGTGGACGACACGTCAAATTTCGCGATTCAGTACGGTTTCACAGCCGGCGTCTCGGTGACACCCGCGCAACGGCTCAAGATCACCGGCGCGGTCCTCCGCTCGAAGGTCGTCGATGGCGCGAGCCCGATCGCCTACGGATACGAGGAGAACCTGTCGATCTACTCCTCCGACGGCCCCATTTTCGGTGTCAGCAACACGCTCGGCGGCCGCGGCGGACGTGGCGGCGCTGCTGAACCGCGCCGCGCCACCGGCCGCGGTACGCCGGACGAGCCCGACCAGCCCCAGGGGCGGCCGCCGTCCGATCCGCTGCCGCCGGACCCGAAGGTCGAGTCCTGGCAGGCCACGCCGATTCGCGACGAGCAGCTCCGCAACGGCATCAGCATCATCCCTCCGGCACAGCGGCCTCGCGTCGTGCTCCGCTACGGCGACGCGCGCGACCTGCTCGTCGCGGGCCTGCTCGACGGCGGCGCCGAGATCGCGCAGCGGCCGATGGTCGTGGACGTGCCGGTCGACAAGGGCCACGTCATCCTCTTCTCGAACAACCCGATCTGGCGTGGCGAGACGCACGGGAGCTACTTCCTGGTGCTCAACGCCATCCTCAACCACGACAGCCTCAATGCAGGGCGCAAGCTGGACGCGCGCTGAGCACGCGGATTAGACGCATCACGGGACGCGGATTACGCGGATCAACGAAGCTTCAGGGGAGACCAGTAGCATTGTAGTGTTGCGATTGTTCGATCGCATGGCGAAGGGAGATCTCGATGCACTCCTCGATCGCGGCGCTACTGTTCGTGCTCGCTGGGACCGCGCAACTTCCGCCTGCAGCCCCCCCGCCACGCGATGGCGCCGCGCGGGACACGGCGACGCCGGCCGCAACCGGGATCATCCGCGGGCGCGTGACCGACCGCGAGAGCGGCCAGCCGCTCAGTCGCGTGATGGTGGTGCTGCTGCCACACTTCTCCGGGGAAGAACCTCGGCCGCCGCGCAGTGCGGGAACCAGGTTCGAACCGCGCATGACCTTGACCAGTGCCGAGGGACGCTACGAGTACAAACAGGTCCCGGCCGGCACCTACGTCATCAGCTTCGACCCCTCCGAAATGAGAGGCACGCATCTACGACAATACTTCGGTGAAGTTGAACCGGCCAACGACGTCGGTGGTTCCAGGCCGCCGGTGTTGCAGCTCAAGGAGGGTGAAGTTCGCAACGACGTAAACGGCGCACTATCGCGCTCGCTCGCGATCGAGGGCCGCGTCCTCGACGAGGTCGGGGAGCCGATGGCCAATGTCGAGGTGACCGCGCACCCCGGGGACGGCTCGGCCCAGATCCAGATAACCAACGGGCGCTCGACCGACGATCGAGGGGCGTTCCGATTGTTCGGCCTGAAACCCGGGCAGTACCGCATCTGTGCCAACCCTGCGATGCACTTCTTCCGGCCAACCGAGGACCTTCGCGATCGGCCGATACGAACCTGCTATCCCGCTGCGACCGTCGACGCCGACGCTGAACGCGTGGTGCTATCGGGAACCGACGTCGGCGGGATCGACATCCGCGTGCAGCGGAATCGCGCCTACAAGATCACCGGCATCGCCATCGACGCGTCCGGCGCGCCGATCGAGCGTGCGCAGGTCGATCTGGTCGACCCTCGGCAGGAACAGCTCGTCCTCGTCCGGCATTGAAATGCTGTCTGGCGGCCGCTTCGTGGCCAAGGCCGTAATTCCCGGAGATTACGCCATCTATGTCGAAATCGGGTCTCGGTTCAATCCGGAAGACAAGCGCGAGCGCGAGCTGGGCTACGTGCCCATCCGCATCGACAGCGGGGACGTCGAGGGCGTTGTCGTAACCACAACCAGGCTCGCCAAGGTCGCGGGCCGGGTCGTGTTCGAGGATGGAGCGCCAGAAAAGCGCGAGACGATGCGGGTCAGCGCTGCGGTCACGGCGACGACCGTCCGCGCGATGAGCGTCGGCCCGTGGCCGAGCGCTGAGGTCGGGAGCGATTCTACCTTCGAACTGACCGGGTTGTTCGGGCCGCAGACCATCGCGGTGACAGGCCTGCCTCCGGGTTGGGTCGTCAGGTCGGTCGAGTACCGGGACGAGGATGTCACGGACCTGCCGGTCGAATTCAAGACCAGCACGGATCCGGCGGCACTGGAAATCACCTTGACCAGACGTGGGGCCGTCGTGTCGGGTCGCGTGCTCGATGCGGCAGGCAAAGGCACGTCAGCGGGCTACATACTCCTGATCTCTGCCGATCCTGCCCGCCGGCGATCCGGTGTCGGCCTGGTGAAGACCGCGAGACCAAAGTCGGATGGCGCGTTCACGCTCGGCGCCGTCCGCGCCGGCGAGTACATCATCGTGGCCTCGACGGGCGAATTCCTGGCGTATGCGCCCTTCCCCGATGCAGACGCGCTCGAACGGGTCGCGCAGGCCGGCGAACGCCTTGTGCTCGTCGAAAGCGAGAAACGCGAAATCGACCTCCGCGTCGTGAAGCCGCAATAGCCCGCCTTCCGATTGCCACAATCCTCATGAGAGGATCGGCGCCCTCCGGTGTCTTTAGAGAACAGAGCCCGTGATCGCCGACGCCAACCTGCTCTTCGCCGCTCATCGGGACGGGGTGTTCCGCTACCTGTGCCGCATCGTCGGCTACGGCGACGCTGGTGAGCTCACGCAGGAAGTCTTTCTGCGGGTCTCCCGCGGTCCAGTGCCAGACTCGGGCGAGGCGGCCACCAGGGCCTGGGTGTTCAGCATCGCGCGGAACCTCGCGCTGAACCATGTACGGGATGGCAAGCGGCGTGGCGTGGCTGTCGAGCTGCAGGACGCGCCAACCGCACCGACGCAAGAACTCGCCGCGGCTCTGCGGGAGGCGCTCGATACGCTTCCCGCGCTCGATCGTGACGTCTTTCTCATGCGCGAGGCCGGCGGCCTGAGCTACGACGAGATCGCGCTTGCCTGCGAATTGACGCCTGACGCGGTCCGGTCGCGTCTCCACCGCGCCCGGCAGCAGCTCAGGGCGATTCTCGGTCCGGCGCTCGGCAGCGGTCCACGCATTTCGGCAGTGAGGCTCAATGACAACCAACGTTGATTCCACCGATCCCCCGCCTCCCGACGAAGCGCTCCTTGTCGTCGACGCCTTCGTCGACGGTGAGCCTATCGACCCGCAGTCGCTCAAGGAGGCACTTGCCCGCGAGGATGCGCGCGACTACCTCGTGGAGCTGCTCGCCATTCGCGAGGCCGTCCGTGTCACGGCGCCGCACCGTTGGTCGGTACGCGATCGCACGCGCGGGCGACGAGGGGTGTCGTGGCTTGCCGCGGCCGCAGGCGTCAGGTCCTCAGCCTGACGACCGGGTACCTCGCCGGGCACGAGGCGGCGGAGCCGCCGCCGGCGGACTCGGGCGTCGAGGCGGTCATGAGTCCGGCGGCGCCTGCGCTCCCGGAGCCGACACGAGTGATCGCCCTTCGGCCTGGCGTCAACTGGACGGAAACATCTGGAGGCCGCTGACATGAGAGCTGTTACATTCGCCGCGCTGCTGACGTCGATTCCCATCGTAGCGTCGGCGCAGAATCAGTTACCGCCCAACGACCCTATCGTTCAAGTCGGCCTCTACGGCTACCGCTCGGACGGTTCGATCGGCAGCTCGGCGCACGATACGGCGCCGGATCTGAGCAGCATCGTCTACGTGAACGCGCAGCGATGCCTGATGGGAGCCGGCAATCGACCGGCACCGCCGGATGCTACAGACGTCTGGCAGTTCAAGGGAAAGGTGCTCAGCATCACGCCAGAGCAGGCCGTGGTTCAACTCGATTGGCGGCGCACCGTCGCCAATGGCCTCCGCATCGATGGCAACGAGTCGTCTCAGCAATTGACCCTGCGGCTCGGCGAATCCCTGCAGCTCGACCAGGCGGGCGTGGAGAGCAAGCCGGGATGCCCGACAGTCGCTGTGGGCTTCGAGGCGAGGTATGCGTCGCGCTTCTGGGGCATTCCCCCAGGCATCGTTGGCGCAAGTGGAGGTGGTGGCCGTGTCGCTGCAAGCCCGGGGAGCGGGCCGGTGACCTATAACGCGGGCAAGGTGGCACGAGGCGGCAGCGTCGGCACGAGCGTCGCTATTTCTCAAGCCGGCGGCGAAGGCGGCGGTATGGTTTCGGCCGGCGGCTCAGGCTTGTTCGACGTCAACCTGTGGCTGGTGCGAGCCGTGCCGGGCCGGCCCGACGAGGTCACGCACTCATTGCTGCGTATGAACGAGAGCGGTGCGTCGTTCTCGTTCGCGCCGATCGCGGTGACCACCAGCCGTGGCGAGGCGATCGTGCAAGTGACTGGAACGCTCGCTGTAGTCCGGGGAACGAGCGGCGAGGAGCAGCTCGTGTTCTCGACGAACCGGCGCGTCGGGCTCACCGCGCCCGGTCAGGCGCCTCGCGACAGCGCCCCGGACTCATCCGGCACCAGCCGCATAATCAACCGCATGCCTGGCCCGGAGGAAGTGCTGTCGTTCGAGATGCCGCCGATCACGCTGAACGGTCAGCAGGCCGCACCCGACCAGCTCTCGGTCCGCTTGAAGATTGCGCCGCGCCGCCAGCCGGCCGAATCTCTGGACCAGTAGCGCGCCGTTTGGCTTCCAGGGCGCGGCCAGCCTGGCTGACTCCGGCTCCTCCTCCTCCCTCAGGGGCCTGGCGTGCTCGGTCTAGCTTGAAGGGGCCGAGCGTTCTCGGTCGAGCAGCTGACCAGTCAGGCGCCGCGCTCCGGCTGTTGTACACTCCGCCGCGCCGGAGTGCCCGCATGTTTCAACTGAAAGCCGCCATCGTTTCCTGCGCCGTCATGGCGCTCTCGGCGCAGCAAGCGCCACCACAGGGCGGCAGCAGCTCGATCCGCGGACGAATCACGGATCGCGAATCCGGCGAGCCAGTCGCGCGCGCCATCGTGCGCCTGCGTTTTCTCGGCCCCGGCACCGAGCAGCGGCAGGTAACGGCCGATATCGAGGGACGCTACGAATTCATCGCGCTTCCGCCCGGCGGCTACGCTCTGGTCGCCGAACCGCCGGCGAATTCGACCGTCTACGTGAGTCGGCGCTACGGAAAGCCGCCTTCCCTCGATCCCCGATCCGATACGCTCTCGTCTGTCGCGTTGAAGGACGCCGAGGCGCTCAGCCTGGACATCGCGCTGCCGCGTGCGCTCTCCATCGAAGGGCGTGTGGTCGGCGACGACGGCGAGCCACTGGCTCAGATGTTCGTGGTAACGGTGCCCGCCGCCGTGCCAGGAGCGCTAGTCGGTTCGCGGCAGCGGACAGACAGTCGGGGCGCCTTCCGCTTCGCTGGCCTCAGACCAGGCGACTATCGCGTCTGCGCCGACCCCGCACAGAGCATCATGAGGAACGTGCCACCCCCGATCGACGGGCAGAGTCCGCTCAGGACGTGCTACCCGTCGGCCGTGGCCGAATCCGAATCGACTGTCATCACGCTGTCCAATGCCGACGTCGGGGACGTCGAGATCCGGGTGCGTCGCGGGCGGCTCTTCTCGATCAGAGGAATGGCGATCGACTCGTCCGGCGCGCCATTCACCGGGAGCGTGTGGCTGGTCCGAGGACACCGTTTCCACACCAGCCACGGTCGATATCTCGACCGGCCCGTTCGCGACGCCGCCGCTGCCACCAGGCGACTATGGGATCCGCGCCGAGATCGGGGGGCCGATGAGCCCGCAGGACGCGCGCGAACGGGAGGTCGGCTTCGCCAGCGTTCGCGTCGATGGCTCCGACGTCGCCGGCCTCGTCGTTCGGGCAGCAAAGGCCGTCGCGATCGGCGGGCGCATCGAATTCGAAGGGGAGGTGCCAGCGAGCCGGCCAATCGTCAACGTCAACACGCGTCCGCTGGCTGGCACCGGCATCGCGAGTGCCGCGCCGATGCGGGCGACGCGGGTGGGACAGGACCTGACGTTCCGGCTCGACGGCCTGCTCGGACCGCAGGTCATTCAGGCATTCGGGTCGATGCGCCCGTGGGTGGTCAAGGCGATCCGGTACAAGGGCCGGGACGTGTTCGGCAAGGCGACGGAGTTCACGGCGGGGACCGACCCCAACGATCTGGTGGTTGTACTCACCAGCAAACCCGCGACAGTTTCCGGCCGCGTGGATCTCGACGGCACCGGCGACGACTGGAATACGACCGTCCTGCTGCTACCAGTCGATCCGGCCAACCGCTACGAACCGCTGTCCGGCAGCGTCGTCACTGTCGCCACCGCCATGGACGGAACGTTCAACCTGCCGCCGGTTCGCGCCGGAGAGTACTTGATTGTCGCCGCCCGCGAGGGCGACGAGCCGGGATGGATTTCGATGACCGTGCCCGGCCAACTGAAGCGGCTCGCCAAGGCCGCGACGCGGATCGTGCTTTCGGAAAACGAGGTCCGCTCGATCGATCTGAAGCGCGTAAGGCCCTGGTAACCCCTGACCCGCGAGCAGCCAACCGCAAGCCGCCAACCGCCAGCAGCGAGCCGCCGACTCTATCCCATCTTCTGCATCGACGCCAGGAAGTCCCCGTTGGACTTGGTCTTCCCCATCTTGTCGAGCAGCAGCTCCATCGCTTCGACCGCTGACAGCGGCGCGAGGACTTTCCTGAGCACCCACACGCGGTTGAGGTCCTCGCGCGCGAGCAGCAGTTCTTCCTTACGCGTGCCGCTCTTCTGCATGTCGATCGACGGAAACACGCGCTTGTCGGTCAGCTTGCGGTCCAGGTGGATTTCCATGTTGCCGGTGCCCTTGAACTCCTCGAAGATCACGTCGTCCATGCGCGAGCCGGTGTCGATGAGCGCGGTGGCGATGATCGTCAGTGATCCGCCCTCTTCGATGTTGCGCGCAGCGCCGAAGAATCGCTTCGGCTTCTGGAGCGCGTTCGAATCGAGACCGCCCGAGAGGACCTTGCCTGACGGCGGAATGACGGAGTTGTAGGCGCGTGCGAGCCGCGTGATGGAATCGAGCAGGATGAGCACGTCCTTCTTGTGCTCGACGAGGCGCTTGGCCTTCTCGATGACCATCTCGGCGACCTGCACGTGACGCTGCGCCGGCTCGTCGAAGGTCGACGAGATCACCTCGCCGTGCACCGACCGCTGCATGTCGGTGACTTCCTCGGGCCGCTCGTCGATGAGCAGGACGATCAGGAACACTTCCGGGTGGTTCTTCGCCACCGACTGCGCGATGCTCTGCAGGAGCATCGTCTTTCCCGTGCGCGGTGGCGCGACGATGAGGCCGCGCTGGCCTCGGCCGATCGGGGTCATGAGATCCATGACGCGGCCCGAGAGCGCGTCTGGCGCCGTTTCGAGGACGAAGCGCGTCTGCGGATAGAGCGGCGTCAGGTTCTCGAAGAAGAGCTTGTCGCGGGCCTGCTCGGGCGCCTCGAAGTTGACGGCCTCGACCTTGATGAGCGCGAAGTACCGCTCCCCTTCCTTCGGCGGACGGATCTGCCCCGACACCGTGTCGCCAGTCTGCAGGTCGAACTTGCGAATCTGCGACGGGGACACGTAGATGTCATCCGGGCCCGGGCAGGTAGTTGTAGTCCGGCGCGCGAAGGAATCCGAAGCCGTCGGGCAGCACTTCGAGCACGCCCTCGGAGAAGATGAAGCCGCTCTGCTCGGTCTGCGCCTTGAGGATCTGAAAGATCAGCTCCTGCTTGCGCATGCCCGTGGCGCCGGCGACCGTGAGGTCCTTGGCGATCTGCGTGAGCTGCTGGATGCTCTTGTCTTTCAGCTCCGTGATGTTCAGGCCCTGGCCTCGGCGGTTCTCGCCGCCGCCCTGATTGTTCTGGCGCCCCTGGCCTTCCTGACGCTGCTGACCATCCTGGCGCGGTTGGCCCTCCTGACGCGACTGGCCCTCCTGACGAGGCTGCCCATCCTGCCGGGACTGCCCTTCTCGACGCGGTGGCCCTTCCGCGCGGGGCTGGCTGTCCCCTCGGGGAGGAGTCACAGGGAGAGCGGCCGGCGGCGCGACCTCCTGTTCCGTGGTCTCCACGGCAGTGCTGGTGGCGGTCTTGGCGGCGGTCGGGGTGTCGGTCAGTTCCGGGGCCGCCTCGGCGCGCTTGTCGACATCGGCGGCAGGCTGGCGCGCGGTGCGCTTGTTGGGTGTTGGCATGGGACTGGTGGCGTTCTTCGATGGAGCTGTGGTCGAGTGTGAGTGTTGGTTGACTGACGGTTTCCGGCGTCCGGGCTTCGCGCTATATCGGAGCGGGCGTGTGGTGCGCCCGCGAGGCCCCGCGGCGAGTGAGGTTGTCTTAGGCTTGTGTGTGGGGAAAAGTATAGGCACCCGTGGAACGGGTTGTCAATGGGAAGGCGGAGGAGAAGGCGGAAGAGGACCGGGAACGAGCACGACGTAGCCTTCGGCGTGCGAGAGGTGCACCTGGGCAAAAAGGGCCAGAGGCAGGAGGCCGTCCGGCGCCCGCGCGTCGCGTTTGTCATACCAGCTTCGAACGCCGACTGCGGCGATGTTCTTCAATTCAATGTCTCCGATCGTGACGCATGCGAGCTCGCCGAGGCGACCCATTCTCGGACCGTCGACGCGGTCGATCCGAACGATGGATACGGCACGGCTGTTCCACTTCAGCGTGGCGGCGGCCGGCGTGTCACTGAAAAGCGTCACCGCCGCTGCGCCCGAGTCGAGCACCATGCGCGCTCCTCCGCCGACGGCAATCACCGGACGGCCCTCGTGCCACTCGAGGGGCAGCCGCGTCGCCCATCGACGCGGCTCGAGGCGACCCTCGGCTTCTCGAATGGTCGCGGAGACGACAGGCGCGAGATCCGCGCCCGATCCTCCGACCGTGAGCCGGCATCTGGCATAGTCGATCGTCGTGGAGCCCATTGCCCAAAGCGCATCGCTGCCGAGGATCCCGCCGACGGTGCCGCCGAGGTGGCCAAGGAGGTTTGCCAGCCGCCTGACGTCGGCGGTGACAACACGTGCTGGAGGCAGGACGATGGAACCGACGGTGAGCTGCGCGGTGACGAGTGGGTCCGATCCCGAGGGAGATGCTATCCTCCCCGCTGCCGCCAGCGCGAGCCCGGAGGCCACTCGTTCGTCGATCAGCGTGATGCTGCTGCCGGTGTCCAGCAGAAACGGGCGCACCGGCGCTCCGTGAACCGACACGGGAACGAGGATCGCGTCACTGGCGTCACACATTATCGGGACATCGACGCCACTGGACATCACGCCGGCTCCGACGCCTGGGACGAGTTGGTTGACGAGCGTCGCGAGCAACAGGGTCGCTACGGTCACGGTCGCACCTCTGCCGTCCAGAGTGCGCGCGTGCGCGGGCCATGTCGTGACGCGGGGATGACGAGTCGTTGATGAAAGCGTGATGATGCGCGATGGTGCGTTGTTGATGCGCGATGGTGCGTTATTGATGAAAGACCGCGTGTATCACTTCGAAGATGTCAGCGTCGACGCCGCCAGATTCCAGGCGCACAAGGCCGGCATCCCACTCGGCCTGGAGCCGAAGGCGCTCGAAGTGCTCCTCTTCCTCATCGAGCGGCGAGAGCGGATGGTCCTGAAAGAGGAGCTGCTCGACGGCGTCTGGCGCGATACGTTCGTGACACCCAACGCGCTCACGCGGGTGATCGCTCAGCTGCGGAAAGCGCTCCGCGATGACGCGCAGGAGGCTCGGGTCATCGAGACCGTGCCGCGGAAGGGCTACCGGTTTCTGCCCGACGTGTCGCTCGTCCGGCCAGCGGCTGAACCCGGTCTCCGGCCGGCATCGGGCGTCGTACCACTCGCGATCCCGGGGGAAAGGCCATCGGTCTGGAGGACCACGCTTCCGCTGGTCGCCGGCGCGTTTCTGGCCCTCACCGGCTGGACCTGGCTCCGATCGGCGCCGCCCGCTCCGCTGACGCTGACCGATCTCGTGCAGGTCACCACCGGCGTCGGCTACGAGGCCGACCCGGCGGTTTCGCCAGATGGTCGCCGGATTGCGTACACCGCAGAGCAGAACGGATTCAATGAGATCTACGTACGGCCCGTGGGAGACGGCAACGCGATCCAGGTGACCACCGGCGGCCACCAGAACGTCGAATCGGTCTGGTCGCCCGACGGGGAGTCCATCGCCTATCACTCCCAGGCGAACGGTGGCATCTGGGTCGTCCCAGCGTCCGGCGGTCCCGCGAAGCAAGTGGCCCCGCTCGGGTCCGAGCCCGCGTGGTCACTTGATGGATCGAGGCTGGCGTTCTCGACCTACCAGGGGGCGCTTGCCGAGCGAGCGGTGATCATGACCGTTCCGCTCGCGGGCGGCGTCGCGCAATCGGTGACGCGTCCGGGTTCGCCGAGGGGCGGGCATCGAAGCCCCGCGTGGTCACACGACGGCGGTCGCGTGGCATTCTACGCGTTCGATAGTTCCACTGGGGGCTCCGTGTGGATTGCGCCAGCGGCCGGCGGCGATGCCACGCGCGTGGCCTCGAGCGTGATGGCCGATCGCCTCGCTTTCACACCTGCCGATGACGCGCTCTGCTGGAGCGGGATGGGCCCGTCGGCAAACGTCGGGATCTGGTGCGTGACGCTGAATCACGCGACGCCGCCCGCGCCAGTCGCCGTGCTGCAGGGCGTTGCCGGCGTGTCGGGACTCTCGATCGCGCGGGACGGCATGCTCGCCTACGCCACGTCCTGGGTTGAAAGTGATCTCTGGTCGCTCCCGCTGTCGGCCGCGGGTCAGCCCTCCGGTGATCCGGAGCCGCTCCTCCGGGACACGAGCCGCAATTCGTATCCGCGGTTCTCGCCCGACGGACGGTTCCTCGCCTTCTCCACCTGGCGGCCCGGCAGTCCCTGGGACCTCTGGCTCATGACCATGCAGACGCGGGCGACCGAGATCGTCGTTCCGGGAAAGGATGCCGAGTTCTTTCCGTCGTGGATGCCAGACAACCGCCGCCTGTTGATGACGATCGGCAGGGGCGCCGTCCGCCGGCCGGCTCGGGTGGCGATCGATACCCGCCAAATCGAAGACGTGCCTGGCCTGCCGGCGCAGATGGCCAACCTGGCGCTGTCTCCCGACGGTCGCGACCTTGCCTACCAGTCCACCACTGACTCAGGTGGTCTCACGGCGTGGCTGGTGTCCGCCGCAGGCGGTACCCCGATTCGACTCTCGCCGCCGCAGCTGTCGGCGGGCTACCCCGCGTGGTCACCTGACGGCCGCCGGATCGCACTCGAAGTGGAAGATGGCGGCGACACACAGATCTGGGTACTCAATCGAGACGATTCCGCTTTCCGGCAGCTGACGACGTCCTCGGGCCAGCACTGGCTGCACTCGTGGGCGCCTGACAACGACCGGATCGCGTTTGCCGGCGAACGCGACGGCGTGTGGAATCTCTGGACCGTCTCGGCGTCAAACGGCCGCACGCAGCAACTCACGACGTTCTCGACACCGAACGACTATGTCAGGTATCCCGCCTGGTCGCCGCTCAACGACCGCATCGTCTTCGAGCGCGCAACCGTGACGGCGAATGTGTGGACCGGCCGGCTGATCGGCGGGGCCCGCGCTCAGTAACTGCTCGGGCTCTCGCCTATTCCGATGATGCTGCACGCCTGAATCGTCTTCAGTCCAAGCGCGCTGGCGCGCTTGACGACCGCGGGTCCGTCGGCACCAGGGTTGAGCCAGATCTCGCCGACCTTCTTCGCGGCGAGGTCTTCCATCACGCGCACGCCGACCTGCGGAGGAACGTAAACCGTCGCCATATCGATGGGCCCAGGCACGTCGAGCACCGACGCGTACACCGGATGTCCTTCGATCTCCTTCGCGTGCGGATTGACGGCGTACACGGTGTAGCCCTGATGGAGGAACGCGCGCAGCGCCTTGTTTCCGAACTTGCGGCGGTCGCTCGAGGCGCCGATGATGGCGACGGATCGTGGCATACGAGGATGATTCTACTGCGAGGCTCGAATCCGTTGGTTCACAAGCCACCAACGATCCTCGCGATGAGCGCGCAGATCGCGAGGACACCACTCGTTGAAATCTTCGCGATCCTCGTGAGCTTCGCGGTCATCGTGAAGGTCGTTCGTGAAGACAGGGTTACCGGCTTCGGGCGTAGAATGAACTAATGGCTACACTCGCCGAGGTGCTCGAAGCCCGGACGATCGAGGCGGCGCCCGAGC
Organism: uncultured Acidobacteriota bacterium; assembly: GCA_963776315.1. Taxonomy (GTDB): domain Bacteria; phylum Acidobacteriota; class Vicinamibacteria; order Vicinamibacterales; family 2-12-FULL-66-21; genus DATBJJ01. The sequence goes on along the minus strand of CAVZMJ010000002.1, from coordinate 204,597 downwards.
TCGTGGAGGCGATCGAGCGTGGCCGGTTGCGCTGTCATGCCTGCGGTCACGCCTGCCCCATTCCCGACGGCGCGGAAGGCGTCTGCCGCGTACGCTTCAATCGCGGCGGGGTTCTCTACGCCCCGTATGGCTACGTCGGCGGCGTGCAGTGCGATCCGGTAGAGAAGAAACCGTTCTTCCATGCCCACCCAGGTGCGCTCGCGTTCAGCTTCGGCATGCTCGGGTGCGATCTGCACTGCTCGTACTGTCAGAACTGGGTGACGTCGCAGGCGCTGCGCGATCCTCAGGCGGTTGCGCTGCCCAAGGACACCTCACCGGCGGCGCTCGTCGCCGAGGCCTGCCGTCTCGGCGCCCGTATCGTCGTCAGCACCTACAACGAGCCCCTGATCACGAGTGAATGGGCCGTCGCCATCTTCAAGGAAGCGCGTACGGCCGGGCTCATGACTGCCTTCGTATCGAACGGGAACGGCACGGCCCGCGTGCTCGCCTATCTTCGGCCGTGGGTGGATCTCTACAAGGTCGATCTCAAGAGCTTCGACGACAGGCACTATCGTCAGCTTGGCGGCCGCCTCGAGCCCGTCCTTGCCACGATCCGTGCACTGCACGAGATGGACATCTGGCTGGAGATCGTGACGCTCCTCATCCCCGGGTTCAACGACTCGCCAGAGGAGATCGATCGGCTGACGAGCTTCGTCGCGGGCGTCTCGCCGGACATCCCGTGGCACGTCACGGCGTTCCACAAGGATTACCGCATGAGCGATCCCGACAACACCACGCCCGAGATGCTCGTGGCTGCCGCCGAGATCGGACAACGAAACGGGCTTCGTTACGTCTATGCGGGAAACGCACCGGGACGAGTGGGAAATCTCGAGAACACGCGGTGTCATCACTGCCGCGCACTGCTCGTCGAACGCGACGGGTATCAGATCACGGAATACCGACTGACGCCGGCGGGCAGCTGCCCTGAGTGCGGGACGAAAATTCCCGGCCGGTGGGGCTCAGCCTTCGAGGGGCAAATCACCGCGGCGCCATTCGTGCCTGGGAATCTGCGCCTGCGGCAGATCTAAGAACGCGCGACCATTGGCTTTGGGCTCTGGGCACTAGAGCCAGAAGCCGAGACCTACCGCAGCGCGCGGCTCGCTGCTGGCTGCTGGCGGTTGCTCACTCGGAGCTCGTGGCTGACGTCCAGCAACAGCTAGCCGCGAGCCGCCAGCCGCGGGTTACCGCAGCGCGGAGCGACCCTTTTTCAGCACCCTGCTTGTCTAGGCTCTAGCAAGAACTCGAGAGCGCATGTCGACGTTCTTGCTAAAGCCGAAAGCCCAGAGCCGAGAGCCATCCCCGGATCTCCCGTTCCGGTCGTGACAGGAACGGCCTACTGCGTCAACAGTTGATCGAGTGTGGTCTTGAACTGCTGATAGGGCACGGCGCCCCTGACGACCTTGACAACTTTCATCGGCTGACCGGGAGCGGGCGTGAGGCCGATGAGGAAGGTCGGCGTGCTGTCGACGCCGAGCGCCTGCATCCGAGCCACGTTGTCGCGGACGGGCGTCGAATACTTACCGCCGTCGAAGCACGCGCGGAACTTCCCGACGTCGAGCCCGACGGCCTTCGCCTGCGAGAAGAGCTGCGGCCCGAGCTGGGCGCTGTCGCGCGTGGGCGGAGATTCGAAGAGCTTCCCGTGCATCTCCCAGGTACTTGCCCTGGTCTCCCGCACAGTTGGCGGCCTCGTGCGCCTTGAAGGCGTCCGGGTGCAGCTGGTCGATCGGGTAGTCGATGAAGACGTAGCGCAGCTTGCCGGTGTTGATGTAATCGGCGTCAATCTGCGGCTGGGTCACCAGCGTGTGCCGCCGGCAGAACGGGCAGTGATAGTCCGACACCTCGACCATCATCACTTTCGCGGAGGCCGCTCCCTTGGCCGGCGCGCCGGCCACGACGATGGGCGCGTTGACCATCGCCGCCTCGGCCTTTTCGACGATCATCTGCTGCAGAAAGGCGCGAATCCCGTCGAGATCCTTCTGCATCTCGGCCTGCTGGGCCTTGAGGGCGTCGATTTCCCGCTTCAAAGCGGCGGCGTCCTGCTCGATGGGCGGCGAGAGCGAAAAAAGGGCCACCAGCGTGACCGTTGCGACCTTCAGGACCATGCAAAGACTTTAGCAGATACTACAGCGAAAATGGTGCGGGACGGCTTTAGCGAGCGTGGGAAGGTTCAGGGGCGCCCGTGACATTTCGCGAAACATTGAAATACCACGGTGGGTTCGTGGCGATGTGATTCTCGAAACTGCGGAGAACGGCTTGGGTAGGATGGCCCCGTGGCGGGGAGCGGACTGACGCCTGCCGGGCAGTCATCGCCCCTCGGAGGGCGTCAGGGAAAGATCTTGCCGGGATTCAGCAGGCCATGGGGATCGAAGGCCGCCTTTACCCGTTTCATGAGGGCGATTTCCTCCGGCGACAGCTCGATCCCGATGAACGGCGCCTTCGAGAAGCCGATGCCGTGTTCCCCGCTGATCGAGCCTTCCATCGCGACGACTCCTTCGAAGAGCAGCCGCTCCGCCTCGTGGGCGCGACGAACCTCGTCGGCGTCCGCAGGGTCGACCATGATGTTCACGTGGATGTTGCCGTCTCCCGCATGTCCGAAGCACGGGATACGCAGGCGGCGCTCCGCGGCGATTCGCTCGACGAGCTCGAAGAGCGCCGGTATACGCGCCTTGGGCACGACGACATCGTGATTGAACTTCAACCCGGCGACCATCTTGAGCGACATCGACAGCTCCCGGCGGACGCGCCACAGCTCCTGACGCTCGGCCTCGTCGCGCGCGTGCAGCACTTCCGTCGCTCCGGTTGCGAGGAGCGCGCGCTCGACGCGCGTCGCTTCTTCCGCCACCGACGCGGGTACGCCGTCGACTTCGACGAGCAGGATCGCTGCGGTCCCTTCCGGCGCGAGCGATCGCACCTTGAGGTACCGGGCAACGGCCTCGAGTGACATCCCGTCGATGAGCTCGATCGCCGCGGGCACGACGCGCTCACGGATGATCTCGGCTACCGCCGCCACCGCGGCCTCGACCGTCCGGAACGTCCCGCGAAGCGTCGCCTGCACCGGCGGCTTCGGCACGAGGCGCAGGATGATCTTCGTGATGATCGCGAGCGTCCCTTCGGACCCGACCAGCAGCTGCGTCAGGTCGTAGCCGACGACGTTCTTGACGACCTTGCCGCCGGTCTCGACGATCTCTCCGGTCGGCAGCACCGCCTCGAGGCCGAGCACGTACTGCTTGGTCGTGCCGTACTTGAAGGCGCGCGGCCCGCCGGCGCACTCGGCGACGTTCCCGCCGATGACCGACTGTCGCAGAGACGCCGGGTCCGGCGGGTAGAAGAGACCCACCTTCTCGACCGCGTCCTGGAGGTCGCCGGTGATGACGTTGGGCTCGACGATGGCGATGAGGTTGGCCTCGTCGATCTCGAGGATGCGGTTCATCCGCTCGAGCGAGATGACGACGCCGCCGCGCGTCGGGACCGAGCCGCCGGTGTAGCCCGTGCCGCCGCCGCGCGGCACCATCGGGATGCGGTGCTCCGCGCAGACGCGGACGACAGCCGCGACCTCCGCGGTGTTTGCTGGAAAGACGACGACGTCCGCGGGGTGGCCGCGCTTGAGCGCGTCGGTGCCGTAGGCAGTGCGCGACTGATCGTCGGTGCGGACGTAGTCCGCACCGAGCGCGGCTTCGAGCTGAACGACGATGTCAGTGGTTTGGGTCAACGGGCGACGGCCTATCCTTCAATCGCTCACAGTGTCACGACTCTCATCACGATGAGCGCGAAGACCGCGATGACCACGAAGAAGTGGAACCATGTGCTCTTCGCGCTCTTCGCGAGCTTCGTGCTCAGCGGGGAGGATTTGCGTGAACAGTGAAGGCGCTATGCCGTTGTCGTCGTCCGCGGCCGCTCGACCGATCTCACGTGGTCGATGATCTTCTTCGCCCCGCGCTCGAGATCGTCCATCGACGTCGCGTAGGAGAGACGGACGAAGCCGGGCGCGTCGAACGCCTCGCCAGGCGTCACTGCCACGCGCGGTCCGTCGAGCAGCGCCTGCGCGAGCTCGGCGGTCGTCCGGATGCCGTCCGGCGACAGGAAGTCCGAGACGTCGGGAAACAGGTAGAACGCGCCCGGCCGGCTTGACCAGCGCGCAGCCGCGGCTCATCGGCCAGCCACTTGCACAGCTGATCGCGGCGCCGGCGGTACTCGTCGAGCATGTCCGTCACGCAGTCCTGCGGGCCGGTCAGGCCGGCCACGACGGCCTTCTGCGTAATCGAGCACACGTTCGAGGTCGAGTGGCTCTGCAGCGCGTTGCACGCGCTGATGAGCGCGGCGGGCGCGAGCGCCCAGCCGCAGCGCCATCCGGTCATCGCGTAGGCCTTCGACGCCGATCCGCACAGCACGGTGCGATCGCGCATCGTCCGGACCAGCACGCCCGGGAGGTTGTGCGGCGTCGGGTCGTAGATCAGCTTCTCGTAGCAGAGATCGAGCAGGATCCAGATGCCGCGCCTCGCGGCTTCCGTCGCGATGGCTTCGAGGTCTTCCTCCGACATCAGCGCGCCGGTCGGATTGCCGGGCGAGTTGATGATGATGCCGCGCGTCCGCGGCGTCAGCGCCGCGAGGAATGTCCTGGCGCGGAGGCGGAACCCGTCCTCCGCGTGCGTGTGCACGATGACCGGCGTCGCGTCGGCGAGCTTGATCTGCTCGACGAGCGTCGGCCAGCCCGGCATGTGCGTGATGACCTCGTCGCCGGCGCCGAAGAGCACATCACGGCGTTGAAGAGCGCCTGCTTGCCGCCGGCGGTCACGATGACCTCGCTCGTGGCGTACTCGATCCCGTAGTCGGTCTTGTAGCGCGCGACGATGGCCTTCTTCAGCTCGTCGGTGCCGGAGTTGGTCGTGTACTTCGTGAAGTTGCCGTCGATCGCCGCGTGCGCGGCCGCGCCGATGTGGCGGGCGTCGGAAAGTCCGGCTCGCCGGCGCCGAAGTCGACGACGTCGACCCCCTCGCCTTGAGCGTCAGCGCCTCGGCGGTGACCTTCATGGTCGGCGACATGGCGATCCGCGTGGCACGCGCCGCGAACGTTCCCACCTGGCTGGTTGTTGGTGCGCTTCCCATGCGTCAGGCCCTCAGCGTCTCCCGCGCGAGCTTCTTCTCGCGCAACCGCGTTCGACGATGTCCGGCACGAGCCCTTGACCGACCCGCCGAGCGCGACGACTTCCTTCACGAGACGCGAGCTGACGTAGGTGTACGGCTCGGCCGGCATCATGAACACCGTCTCGACCTCCGGGTTCAGTCGGCGGTTCATCAGCGCCATCTGCATCTCGAACTCGAAATCCGACACGGCGCGCAGCCCGCGAACGATGACGCTCGCCTGCCGCCGTCGAGCGTAGTCCACCAGCAGGCCGTCGAAGGTGTCCACTTCGACGTTGGCCCGGTCGCGGAACACCTCGCGCGCGATCGTCGACCCGCTCGGGCACCGTGAAGAGCGGCGCCTTCTCGAGAGTTGATCAGGACGGCGATCACGATCCGGTCGAACAGCCGCGATCCGCGCTGGATGATGTCCACGTGGCCGATTCGTCAGCGGGTCGAACGAGCCGGGATAGATGGCGAGCGATGCGGACATGGTCTGCGATTCTGAATGCTGACTGCTGATGCTGAAGTGAATTCTGAAGGTTCAGTGTGACGCCTGGCGTAGCGGTCGTGCTGCTACAGACTCCGGTAGAACGCCAGCGCGCTGTCGCCGGACGACAGCTCGCGCGCAGCTTCAGCGACCCCGCCTGCTGCGGCGCCGGGTCGCGCCTCGCGTGCTCGACGACGACCCGGGTGTCCGCCGGTGCAAGCCCGGCGCCGCGGCGAGGGCCGACGCCAGCTCGCCCGCGCCGTACGGCGGGTCGAGAAAGATGATGTCGAACGGTCGCCTCGCCGTCGGGCCCACGGCTCGCGAGCCGGCCGCCGCGCCCGCAAAACCCGCGCGGATAATAGCATAGCCGCTCGGTGACGCCGCAGTGCCGCAGGTTGCGCTTCGATGAGCGCGGCCGCCCGCGGATCGCGCTCGACGAACGTCACGTGCGCCGCGCCGCGGCTGAGCGCTTCGATGCCGACCGCCCCGGTGCCGGCGTAGCCGTCGAGCACGCGCGCGCCGACGACCGCGGCGCCGAGCACGTTGAACAGCGTCTCGCGCAGCTTGTCGGACGTCGGCCGCAGTCCGGGCCAGTCGGGCGACTCGAGGCGGCGGCCCTTCAGTGTGCCGGCAATGATGCGAATGCCGCGAATGCCGCGCACGCGCTATCCGATTCCGACCAGCCGAACCGCTGTTCCCAGCTCGTGCGCACGAACGCGGCCAGCGCGTCGGCGTGCGGCGCGTCGTCGAGCGCCGCGACGGCTTCGCGGCGCGCCTCCTCCATGAGCTGATGATCGCGCACCAGATCGCCGACGCGCAGCGTCGGCATGCCGGACTGCCGCGTGCCGAAGAAGTCGCCCGGGCCGCGCAGCTCGAGATCGCGCTCGGCGATGACGAAGCCGTCGGTCGTCTCGGTCAGCGCCTTCAGCCGCGCGCGGCCTGAGTCGGTCAGCGGCTCCTGATACAGCAGGACGCAGTACGACTGATGCGGCCCGCGGCCGACGCGCCCGCGCAGCTGGTGGAGCTGCGACAGGCCGAACCGCTCGGCGTGCTCGACGAGCATGACCGACGCGTTCGGCACGTCCACGCCGACTTCGACGACCGTCGTCGAGACGAGGATGTCGAACTCGCCGCGCGCGAACGCCTCCATGACGCGGTCCTTGGCGTCCGGCTTCATGCGGCCGTGCAGCAGCGCCACGCGGTAGGCCGGAAAGACGTCCTGCGCAGGTGATCGGCCATCTCCGTCGCCGCCGCAGATCGACCTTCTCGGACTCCTCGACGAGCGGGTAGATGACGTAGACCTGCCGGCCCGGGTCGATCTGCTTGCGGATGAAATCGTAGATCTCGTCGCGCCGCGATTCCGGCTTCGCGATGGTCTTGATCGGAAATCGTCCCGGCGGCATCTCGCGCATGACCGACACGTCGAGGTCGCCGTACGTCGTCAGCGCCAGCGTGCGCGGGATCGGCGTCGCGGTCATGACGAGCACGTCCGGGTGCAGGCCCTTGGCGCGCAGCGTCGCGCGCTGCAGGACGCCGAAGCGGTGCTGCTCGTCGATGATCGACGAGGCCGAGCTCGCGGAACGCGACGGGATCCTGGACGAGCGCGTGCGTGCCGACGACGAGATGGATCGAGCCGCCGCCGAGCTCCGCCTGCATCTCGCGCCGCTTCTTCGCCGGCGTCGCGCCGGTCAGGAGCGCCATGCCGGAACCGCGAGGACTCGAGCAGCCGCCGGATCGTGATGAAGTGCTGCTCGGCCAGGATCTCGGTCGGCGCCATGAAGGCGACCTGGAAGCCGTTCTCCATCGCGACGAGCGCCGCCATCAGCGCGACGATCGTCTTGCCCGAGCCGACGTCGCCCTGCAGCAGCCGGTTCATCGGCTGCGGCCGCTTCATGTCGCTCGACGATCTCGGCGATCACCTTCTTCTGATCGCCGGTCAGCTTGAACGGCAGCACGCGCCGCGCCGACTCGCGGATCTCGTCGGTGATGACGACCGAGCGTGGCTTGCGCTCGGCGTCGGCTCGGCGCTTCCGCAGCACCAGCCCGCAGCTGGAAGAGGAAGAACTCCTCGAAGATCAGCCGCCGCTGCGCCGGCGAGCGGAAGCTGTTCAGCTCGTCGAGGTTCGCGCGCCGGGCGGAAAGTGCACGTCGCCGAGCGCGGTGCGCCGGTCGAGGAGGCTGCGCGCTGGCGGACGCGGCCGGCAGCGGATCCGGCAGGACGTCGGGCAGCTGCGCCAGCGCCTGGTGCACGAGCGCGCGCTGCATCTTCGTCGTCAGCGTGCCGGTCTTCTCGTAGATCGGGACGATGCGGCCGGTGTGCAGCGTGTCCTCGTCGTGGCCCGCTTCGCCGGCGCCCCCGCTTGGCCTTCGGCTCCAGCCGCCGGCAGGATCTCGTACTGCGGGTTCTGGAGCTGCAGGCCGTGCGACGTCAGCTCGAGCTTGCCGAACAGGATGACGCGCTGGTGCGGATGGAAGACGTCGTTGAGGAACGGCTGGTTGAACCAGATCGCGCGCAGCGCGCCGGTCGCGTCGCGCACGAGCAGCTCGAAGATCTTGAAGCGCGGCCGGCGCGTCGGCCGGATCCCGCAGCCGATGACCTCGCCGGCGACCGAGGCCGTGACGCCGGGACGTAGCGACGCGATCGTCTGGAAGGTGCCGCGATCCTCGTAGCGGATCGGAAAGCGATACAGCAGATCCTCGACCGTGGCGAGACCGACGCGCTGGAGATCGGCCGCGCGCCGCGGGCCGACGCCTTTGAGGAACTGCAGCGGCGATTGAAGGGGATCTATTGCACCACCATCGCGTCGCCCTTCCCCACGCGGATCTCCGATGCCGGCGGGAAGCTCGAACGGATCGTCCATGTTGATGCCGGAAGGCTTCTCAGGCGATTTGGAATAGAACGCGAGGAGCTCCTGGACCAGGCTCTTGGGAATGGCGATGCCGGAGAGCTCCGCGGCTTCGAGCTGGAAGCGGCCGACGCCGTTCTGCGTGATGAGGAGCCCGGAGGCGGTCAGCGGCAGCCGGCCGGTCATGTAGCTCATCGGATCGATCCACGTGCGCTGTTTCTGTTTTCGGACCGCGTCGAGGTCGATGACCGCGGCGCCGCGGACACGTCCGTCCCCGAGCGCCGTCAGCGTCGGCTCGACGACGCCTGCCGGTACCTGGTCCTTCAGGTTGTAGTGGAGGTAGGCGTTCACTTCCACATCGGTGAGCTGCGTGGTTTGCGAGGCCGCTCCCGCCGAACCCTTGGCCGAGGCCCGCGCCTTAGGTGCGCTGGCAAAACCTGTGATGCGGCCGAGCTTGCCCTGGCAGCGATCGGCATCCTGTTTGGTCAGGCGTGTCTGGGCCGCCAGCGGCAGCATGAGGGGGATAACCGCCGCCAGACTGAGGCCGACCATTACTCCTGACCGCAGTCGCAAAGCCATATCGCAATTGTACACAGACTCGCGTGGAACGGGACCACCTGTGACGAACGTCCGGCGCGTCTCTTCCCGGCGGCGCAGCCGCCTACTGCTGCCGCTTCAAGCGGGCCTGCTCGCGCGCGCGGACCAGGAGGTCCAGCTTCCGCTGTTCAATCTGCTCCTCGAACATCCTGAAGCGCGCCTGTTGCCGCGTGTCGAGGACCTCATCGAGCGCGTCGTAGGCCTGCCGAAGCTCGACGGCGGCGCGCTCGTCGTGCTCGCGAAGAGCCGCGAGCTGACTGCGGATAGCTGTCTCGTCGGCCGGAACGAGCGCTCGCGGCCCGGCCATTCTGGCCAGCTCCCGCACCAGGAGATGGCGCTGCCGCTGGTTTCTGCGACGGATGTCCTGGAGCTTCTTCAGCCGCGCGGCAAATGCGCCGTACCGTTCGTCGGCGATCGTAAGGGCCTGCTGCGCTTGCACGATTGCGTAGGTGTCGAGCATGTTGGCGAGGACCGCGTCGGGCAGGACGTCGCCTGGCACTTCCTCGCCGCGGCCCTGCGGAAGCTGACGCTGCGGCGGCTGTCCCGGAGGCTGCGCAGCCGCAGTACCGACCGTGCCGGCGATCACCACGGCGAAGAAGAACTGTCGCACCATTGTCGTCCTTTACGTTCTCGTGATTCCGGATCCGCGATTCCACCTGATCTCGCGTGATCCGCGTCCCGTATTCCAGACCCGGATTCCGCGTGATCCGCGTCCGCATGATCCGCGATCCGCGTGATCCGCGTCCCGTGATTCCCATGATCCGCGGATTCCGCGTGATCCGTGTCCCGTGATTGCCGTGATCCGCGATGCCGGACCACCGCTACGCGCCCGGCTGTTTCATTTCCGATTGCAACAATCGCACGAGCTCCGAGCGCTCGTCAGTGGTCAGCGTCACCACCGCTCGTTCGGCAGAGCCCGGTCGAACGCCAAACCCCTCGGCTGCGGCATCGTCCCAGGAGACGTCGTCGGCAACCGTGCGGACGAGCGCCCACGCTTCATCGGTGTCGGGATCGAACGCGTCGCCGTACCGGTCGGACGCGGCGTCCGCGATCGGGGCGTTCGACGCGGTCGTTGCTGTGGCTGCGCTGTGCGCCGCACCGGGCGTCCTTGCCCGCCACACGCTCGCCCAGACGACGGACACGAGCAGCAGTGTGAGGAGCGCTCCCGACATCGCCCACTTGAATGTCTCGCCGTGCGCCCAAGCCAACCACGAGGATCCCGCGCCGGCCTCCGCCTCGCGCACTCCATCGTGTACGCGTGCGGAGAAGTGTTCCCAGAAGAGCGGCGACGGTTCCGGCATCTCGACGGCCGCGGCTCGACTCAGCGCCTCACGCAGTCTGGCTGCGACCGCGCGGCAGTCGTCGCAGCCCGCGAGGTGAGCCCTGAGGTGAGCGTCGAGGTGGGCCTCACGTTGCGGCGCAAGCGTCGCGTCGACCAGATCAACGAATTCGGCTTCGGTCAAGTGCGTCATCGCAGCAACTTCTTCAGGTTCGCCAGCGCGTGGAAGAGATTCGCCTTCGCTGCGCCGACCGAGCTGCCGAGGATCCCGGCAATCTCGTCGTGCGGCAGCTCATGATAAATCCGAAGAATCAACGTCGCGCGCTGCTTCGGGGGCAACTGCCGGATGGCCGCGCGGACTTCCGCGGCGCGCTCGTCGCGCAGGAGCGCGGCGTCCGGACGCTCGGCGCGAAGGTCGACGAGCTCGGCCCGCTCGAGCGGTTGGCCCCTCGGCGTTTTGACCGCCAGCCGGTTCAAGCAGACGTTCACCGAGATGCGGTAGAGCCAGGTCGAGAGGCTCGACTCCCCTTTGAATCCCTCGAGGCCCTTGAAGGCGCGAATGAACGCGTCCTGCGCGAGGTCGGCCGCATCCTCGTGATTGCCGACATATCGATAGCACAACTGATACACGTGGCGACGGTGCCTCTCGACGATGACGTCGAACGCCGCACGCTGGCCCGCCAGGCACAGACCGACGAGCGCGCGGTCGTCGGTTCGGCCCACGCCGGGTCGACGGCGACGGCATCCTCTCCCGCGCCCAGGCGAATGGTCCAGTCAGGCGGCACGTGTCCCATCCAGGCGCGGGTCAGCACGACACGTCACACGGGTGGGTGGACGGCCGGGACGGGACAGTCGGTGACATCTGCTCAAATTAGACCGTCTCGAAGGCGCCAGGGTAAAACGCACCCGGTGTTTGACTTTCGCTTTTCCTTTGCGTATAGTGCGCGCAACATGCTCCCACTGACCAAGCGCCAGCGCGAGATCCTCGACTACCTCAACGATTTCATCCAGCAGCACGGCTACGCGCCGAGCCTCGAGGAAATCGGGCGCCGGTTCGGCCTCTCCTCCCTGGCGACGGTTCACAAACACCTGACGAACCTCGAGGAGAAGGGCTTCATCAAGCGAGCCTGGAACCGAAGCCGGTCGGTCGAGCTCGTGCCGACGCGACTCGGCAGCCGGGCGCTCGAGCTGCCGCTCCTCGGCTACGTCGCCGCGGGCTCGCCAATCGAGGCCGTCGTCGGCAGCGAGACGATCGCCGTGCCCGAAGATTTCGTGGGCAAGCGCGACAGCTACGTGCTGCGCGTCAGGGGCGATTCGATGATCGACGAGCAGATTCGCGATGGTGACTACGTCATTGTCGAGGATCGCCGGACCGCAGACAACGGCGAGATGGTCATCGCCCTCCTCAACGGGTCTGACGTGACCCTGAAGAAACTCTATCGGGAGCAAGGTCGCATTCGCCTGCAGCCGGCCAACCCGGCCATGCAGCCGATGGTGTTCGCCGCCGAGCAGGTCCAGGTTCAAGGCGTCGTCGTCGGCGTCATGCGGAGATACTAGGCTCGAAGGCATCTCATAAACACGGCCGACGGCTCATCACGATGAGTCCGAAGACCACGAAGATCGCGAAGGAAGGTTTCGTCTGGCAAGAACCTTCGCGGGCTTCGTGATCTTGGGGATCTTCGTGAAGGCTTTACGTTTCATGAGACAGATCTCTAGAGTCGCCGGCGCTCTGCATTCCGGTTAAGCTAGCCGGTATGGATGAACGCAAGCAGATCAACTTCACGATCGTTCCCGACGACAAGGGCGAGACTCCTCGGATCTACGCGAACTTCTGCGCGATCTCACACACGCCCTTCGATTTCACGCTGTCGTTCTGCGAGGTTCTCCCCCTCTCGGACGCCGATATCCAGCAGGCGCAGACCACGCACGTCGTCCGCGCCCCCGTGCGTGCGAAAATCGCGGTTCCCATCCAGGTATTGCCCAACCTCATTGCCGCCCTCCAGGAACACATGCGTGTCTTCAGCGAGTCCACGGGGGCCAGCTGGGACAAGGGGCCGGTGCACTAGGGTCGGCTCAGGGCTCAAGGCTCAGGGCTCAAGGAAGAGCCTTGAGCGCTTAGCCGACCGACTAGGATCTGAAGGCTCTTCCCTGAGCCCTGAGCCTAGAGCCTGAGCCTGAGCCATGCCCTGAGCCGACCAACAAACAGAACTCGATAGACGTCTGGAGGGTATGACCGGGCAGGCGATCGCCATGAGCGCGACCGCGGACCGGCCGACCGACGACGCTTCGGCGCGGCTGGGCACCTTATTCGACGCGCACCACCAGCGGCTCTACCGCCTGGCTCGGCGTCTGTCCAGAAGTGCCGAAGATGCCAGCGATCTGGTCCAGGAGACGTTCCTTCGCGCCGCCCGTCACGCGGCTTCGGTGCCGGAGGGCGCGGGACACGAAGAGGCCTGGCTCGTGCGAGTGCTGATCAACCTCGCCCGCGACAAATGGCGTCAGCTGGCGGTGAGGAAACGGGGGGCAGACGACGCGGCGTCTACCGTGACGCCGGTCCCCTCGGACACCGAGTCGGCCCTGCTGGCGCGCTCGATCATCTGGCAGGCCCTCGAACGGCTGCCACCTCGCCGGCGCGCGATCATCGTGCTCTATGAGATTGAAGGCGTCGCGATCCCGGCGATCGCGCGGCTTCTCGGCGTCGCCGCGGTCACCGTCCGATGGCACCTGTCGATAGGCCGGCGGGAACTGGCCGCCGCGGTGGACGGGCGCACAGGAACCCTGGGTAACAGCAATGACTGACCTCAACAATCTTCTGAAAGACGGCGACCCGCTCCGCGAGGACGATGGGCTGGCCCCCGTCGACGCGGAGCGGATGCGACGTGTAATCGTTTCGGCCGCTCTCGAGTCGGCGCCCGTCCGCACGCCGTGGCTGCGTCCATTTGCGGTCGCGGCGGTCGGAGCTTTGTTGGTCGTCGTGGGAACGATGACCGGGCATCGCGTCATTGTCGGTCCTGTGCCGGCTCCGGAGACGACCGAGCCATTGACCGCGATCGGCGGGAGCAGCGCCGATGGAGACCGCCGGCAGCTGCAGTTTGCGACGCCCGGCGGCACACGAATCATCTGGATCTTCGATCAGAATCTGCGTCTTCAGGAGTCGATGCCATGACCTGCGCGCCCGGCGCCTCAGAGCCAACGACCATGCCACATAGGTTCTCGTCGCTCCAACTGCCGCTCTGCACTTTGATGGTCGCTGCATCCATGGCGACATCGGCCATGGCGCAGCAAGCGCAGCAACAGCCACCGCCTCCGCGCGCTGTGCCGTCGACGACTCCGCCAGCCGACACGCCGCCTCCTTCGGCATCGACGTTCGCCCAGTCGCGTCGTGCGCTGCCGCAGGGTTTCAGCGTCGTCCTGGTGCTGGGCGACATTCAGGGCACGACGACCGCCGACGATGTCCCGCCTGCCGCGCGTAAGGCCCTCGTCGACATGCGCGAGTTCCTCCCCTTCAAGTCCTACAAGCTGCTCGACGCCGCCTGGGTAATGTGCTGCGGCCAGCAGGGATCGAACGCGCCGGTCGATCGGCGGCCTGCCGCGCAGACGGGTGTAAATGTCTCGACGCAGATGCTGAGTCAAGTATTGCGCGGACCCGAGGAGCAGGAGTACGAGCTGAAGCTGATGACGTCGCGCGCCGACGGCGGGCGGGTCTTCGTCCGGTTCACGCTGCTTGGCGGCGGACGCTCCGGCGAGGCCGTCGCCGAGGTGGCTTCCGCAATGTCGCGCACGACCGTCCGGCGAATCGCGGATTTGACTGACCAGCGAACGCTGCTCGAAAAGCAGATTCAGGAGGCACGGAAGAAGTACGAAGTCGGCGTTGCCCCGGGGAGCGACGTCGCGAAACTGGAAATGGAGCTCCGGCGACTCGACCGCGAGATCGCGGATCTGAGCGCGCGCGTTGCCGAAGGTCCGCGCGGGCGTTCCATGGCGCGCGCAGGCGTCGAACCAGCGCCAGCGGTCCGAGGTTCCATCATCGACACGAGCTTCACGATGGACGTCGGCGAGACCGTCGTCGTCGGGACGTCGCGCCTCAAGGGCGGAAGCCGGGCGCTGATTGCGCTGCTGACGGCGGTGCCGCCGCGCGGGACGACGGAGCGGAAGGAATAGGCTCAGGGCTCAAGGCTCAGGGCTCAAGGAAGAGCCTCAGATTCTCAGCCGCCGCGACTAGGCTCAGTGAGCTCTTGCCTGAGCCCTGAGCCTTGAGCCCTGAGCCTGAGACTACAATTGACGGCATGTCCAAGCGCGCGGCTCCGCGTCGGAGCGTGCCGTCACCGTCGAAGTCTCCTGCCGAGACGCGACGGATCCTGAAGCGGCTCGGCACTCAGCATCCCAACGCCGACACCGAACTGCATTTCACCAACGCCTACGAGTTGCTGGTTGCGACGATCCTCTCGGCGCAGTGCACTGACGAGCGCGTCAATCAGGTCACGCCGGCGCTCTTCGCACGCTATCCCGACGCCCGCGCGCTCGCTTGCGCCACGACCGACGAGCTCGAACCCCAGATTCAATCGACCGGCTTCTTCCGGGCCAAGTCACGTTCGCTGCTGGGCATGGCCACCGAGCTCGTCGAGACACATCGTGGCGAGGTCCCGCCGACGATGGAGGCGCTCGTCAAGCTTCCCGGCGTCGGCAGGAAGACGGCGAACGTCGTCCTCGGTCATGCGCTCGGCGTGCCGGGCCTTCCAGTCGACCGCCACGTGCTGCGCGTGGCCAACCGGATCGGCATCGCGAAGTCTGAGGATCCGGAAATCGTCGAACAGCAGCTGTGCGCGTCCATGCCGCGCGCCGCATGGACGCGGACTTCGGACACGCTGATTCTGCACGGCCGCCGTGTCTGCAAGCCGCGACCGTTGTGCGATCGCTGCGTCATCCGAGCCGACTGCGACTTCTACACGCACCTGACGCGGTCGGCGAGTCTCCGGCCGCCACGATCCGCGAAGCCCCGGGGCAAGGCGTGACGAAGGAGCGCTTCACCGAGCTCGTCGAAGACGCCCTGCGCGAGATCCCGCGCCGGTTCCGCAACGCGATGAAGAACGTGGCGGTCGTCGTCGAGGACCAGCCCTCGCCTGACACGCTCGCGGAGATGGAAGTCGGACCAGACGACACGCTCTTCGGCCTCTACCAGGGCATTCCCCTTCCCGAGCGCAGCTGGAGCTACGGCAACGCGCTTCCGGACCGCATCTCGATCTATCAGATTCCCATCGAGGAGGCCTGCGAAGACGACGACGAGATCCGCGACTGTGTCGCCGAAACCGTCATCCACGAGTTCGGGCACCACTTCGGCATGAGCGAAGAAGAGATCGAGGAAATCGAAGAGAAGTACTGGCGCGGTGAATCGCTGGACGACGTGTGATGCGCGGCAAGACGAGCGTCCGGGCGAAGAAGAAGTTCGGACAGCACTTCCTCGAGCCTGCGTGGGCCGACAAGCTCGTCGAGGCGATCGCCCCACGGCCGGCCGATCGATTCCTCGAGATCGGTCCCGGACCAGGCGCGCTCACGTTGCGCCTCGCGCCACGGGTCGCCCATCTGACCGCCGTCGAACTGGATCGCGAGATGGCCGAGGCACTGGCGCCGCGGCTGCCTCCGAACGTCTCCCTCGTCGAGCTGGACTTCCTCGAGTTCGACCTGGACGCCATCGCCGACCGTGACCTTCGGGTCGCCGGCAACCTGCCCTACAACGTGTCCTCCCCGATTCTCTTCCGGCTGCTCGAGGCGCGCCGCGAGGGCGCCCGGATCATTGATGCGACCCTGATGCTCCAGCGAGAAGTGGCGGACCGTATCGAGGGAAAACCTGGGACGAAAGACTACGGAACGCTGGCGATCTTCGTACAGCTCCGCGCCAGCGTCCGGCGCCTGATGACCCTGCCACCGGGCGCCTTCAGGCCCATCCCGAAAGTGCATTCGGCGGTCCTGCGCTTCGAGTTCCGGGACGTGGCCGTGGCGTTGAAGGATGAAGCGACGTTCGAGCGCCTGGTGCGATCGATCTTCACCCAGCGCCGCAAGACGCTCCTCAACGCGCTCAAACCCTTTGCCGAGGAGCGCGCCGTGGATGCGAGGCTGGCGATCGCCGAGGCCGGGATAGACGGCACGCGGCGGCCGGAGGCGCTGCAACTTACAGAATTAGCTCGGCTTGCGGACGTGTTCGTTTCGTCTGCTTTTTCGCCTTCTTCTTCAGCTTCTCAATGAGCTGTGCTATAGTCTGCACGAATTTTCCCTGTCCCTGACCGCCTGTCCCAGCAGACGTCAGGTGGGGCACGAGACGCGCGGCGCCCTGCCGCGCAGCACCTGAGCGATCGCACCCTCCCGGGTGTGTCCTCGCCGGTCGTCGTGCCTCCTGACGGGGCGTGCGCCAGCGCCTTCACGATTCCATTTGCCGTGGCGTCTGTGGGCTCTGGCTTTGGCACCCGGGCACCCTGGCACCCTAGCACGCGTGTAAAAGGACGGTGTTCTTCTGTCGACTCACGGTACTGACGCACCGCTCGAGCTTGTGCCCCTCGGGGGGCTGGGCGAGTTCGGCATGAACATGATGGTCGTCGCCTGCGGCGACACCGCGATCCTCGTCGACGCCGGCGTGATGTTCCCCGAACCGGAGCTCCTCGGGGTCGACCTCATCATTCCTGACCTTCGGCAGCTTCAGCAGTACAAGATCGCGGCCATCGTGCTCACGCACGGGCACGAGGACCACATCGGCGCCGTGCCTCACGTTCTCAAGGCTGTGCAAGGGCCGGTCTACGGCACTCCATTCACGCTCGCCCTCGTCGAGTCCAAGCTCGAAGACGACGATCACGAGTCGAGGCGCGGCTGGTTCGCGTCAAGCCGCGCGAGAGGGTCACTGTCGGCACGTTCACCATCGAGTTTCTTCGTGTCACTCACAGCATCCCCGACTGCGTCGCGCTGGCCATCGAGACGCCGCACGGCGTGGTCATCCACACCGGAGACTTCAAAATCGACCAGACCCCGATCGACGGCGAGGGCGTGGATGTGCACCGGCTCGCGCAGCTCGGCGCGTCCGGCGTCCTCGCACTACTGGCCGACAGCACGAACGTCGACCGTCGCGGATTCACCGGATCCGAAGTCGACGTAACCGATGCCTTCGAGGAGATCTTCACGAACGCCGACGGCAAGATCGTCGTCGCCACGTTCGCGTCGAGCATCTACCGGATGCAGATCGTCGTCGACCTCGCCGCGCAGTTCGACCGCCGGGTCGCGTTCATCGGCCGGGGCATGATCGACAACTCCGAGATCGCGCAACGGCTGGGCTATCTCCGGATCCCGACGGGGGTCCAGATCAAGGACAGCGACGTCCGCAACTTCCCCGCCCAGGACGTCGTGTGTCTCTGCACTGGCTCACAGGGCGAGCCCCAGGCGGCGCTTCCCCGGATTGCCATCGACGACCACCGCCACGTCCGGCTGGAGCCGGAGGACGTCGTGGTGTTCTCGGCGCGTGAAATTCCGGGCAACGAGAAGGCCATCGGCCGGGTGATGAACCATATCGCCAAAAGAGGCGCAGAACTGGTCTACGAGGGGCTGAAACACGTCCACGTTTCCGGCCACGGCAGCGAGGAAGAGCTGAAATTGATGCTTTCCCTGGTCAGGCCGCGCTACTTCGTGCCGATACACGGGGAGTACCGCCAGCTTGCCCGGCACGCCCGCATCGCGAGCCGGGTGTCCCGGGGGACGAAAGTCCTGCTGGCCGAGAACGGCGACGTGGTCCAGTTCGACGGCGAGGGCGGCCGGCTGGCGGGAAAGGTCCCGGCGGGCCGGATCCTCATCGACGGGACCCGAAGCGGCGAGGTGGGCGACGAGGTCCTCAGGGATCGGCGGCACCTCTCCGGCGATGGTCTGGTCGTGCCGGTCGTGGTGATTGGGCGACAGTCGGGGAGCCTCGAGGAGACGCCGGACGTGATTACTCGAGGGTTCGTGCTGGACGCGCGCACAGAAGGGCTGCTGAAGGAGATCCCGGCCCTGCTCGCCGCGACAATCGAGGGCGCTGGTGTCGAGGAGCGGACCGACCCCGGGCTCATCAAGGAGAAGATTCGCGTGGACCTGCAGCGGTTCTTCCGCAAACGTTCCGGGCTCCGGCCGCTCGTGCTGCCGGTGATCATGGAGATCTGACGTGGCCGGGAAGACGTTCGTCTCTCGTCGCCTGAGCGAGTTCATCGGCGTGGTGCTCTTCGCGCTGGCGCTGATCTGGCTGATCTCGCTTGCCAGCTACAGCCCGGCCGATCCGGTCTTCTTCTTCACGACCGGCGCCGATGGGCAGCCGCTGAACTTCGGCGGCCGAGTCGGAGCCTTCCTCTCCGAATTGTCGTACCAGATGCTCGGCTATTCGGCCTACCTGGCTCCAGTGGTGCTGGTCGTGAGCGGCTGGCATTACTTCTGGTGCCGGGTTCCCGATGCCACCTACACGAAGCTCATCGGCGCGGGCCTGTTGTTCGGCTGCGTCGCCTCGTTCCTCTCGCTGGCGTTCGGAACCTTGCGCGTCGGCAACCGCGAGATCCTCGCCGGAGGCTACGTAGGACAGGTGCTCTCATCGCTCCTGGCGGAGTACCTCAACAAGACCGGTTCGATCATCCTGATCCTGACCCTCCTCTTTCTGTCGATCGTCCTCTCGACGCAGTTCTCATTCGGCCGCTTCTTCGCGGTCGTGTTCCAGATGGCTCGCGACCGATGGGCGGGCGTGCTCGATGCGATGCGCGCCCGCAAGGAGGAACGCCGGCGCGAGAAACAGCGCCAAGAGGTGCTGAAGAAGCACCTCGGTAAGGACGAGGTGCTGAAGAAGCACCTCGATAAGGACGAGGTGCTGAAGAAGCACCTCGATAAGGACGAGGTGCAAGAAGCACCTCGACAAGACCGGAGACAGGACGGGCAGGGAGACGGGAAAAGATACGAAGGTGGTCAGGACCTCGGCGTCGGCGTCTGCATCAAATGATGACGATGAGGCTCCCCTTTCCGCGCGCTCCCGTGTCGCTTCTGTGAAGACCGATCCCGAGGAAGCTCCGAAGCCCTCGCGCACCGCGGCGATGGTCGGCGCGGCTGCCGCGGCGCTCCGTGCCGCCGCCTCGCGGCCGACGCCGCCCTCGATCAAGCGGCCGGTGCCGGCGGAGCCGACGCTGCCCCTGTCGGATCCCGAGAAGCTGCCGGCAGAGAAGATGGCGGAGAAGAAACGCAGCGGCGCCTGGACGCAGCCGCCGCTCGCGCTCCTCGACGCGCCGAAGGCCGAACAGAAGGTCGACGAGCGGGAGCTCATGGATGGCGCCCGACAGCTCGAAGAGAAATGCCGCGAGTTCTCGGTCGAGGGGAACGTCGTCCAAATCCACCCCGGTCCGGTCGTCACGACCTACGAGTTCAAGCCCGACGCCGGTGTCAAATACAGCAAGATCACGGGACTCGCCGACGACCTCTGCCTGGCCATGCAGGCCGAGTCCGTCCTGATCGATCGCATTCCCGGCAAGTCCACGGTCGGTATCCAGATTCCGAATCCGAACCGCGAGCAGATCTCTCTCCGGGAGCTGCTCGAGTCGGACGCGTACCGCCGCTCGACCTCCCGGCTGACGCTCGCGCTCGGCAAGACCATCCACGGCGAGCCGTTCGTCAGCGACCTCGCGACGATGCCGCACCTGCTCATCGCCGGATCGACCGGCACCGGCAAGTCGGTCAGCGTGAACGCGATGCTCTCGAGCATCCTCTTCCGGGCGACACCCGAAGAAGTGCGGTTGATCATGATTGATCCCAAGCGCCTCGAGCTCGGGATGTACGAGGAGATTCCGCATCTCTTGACGCCGGTGGTCGTCGATCCCAAGCTCGCAGCGAACGCGCTCCGCTGGGCCGTGCGCGAGATGGAAGAGCGCTACAAGACGCTCGCCGCCGTCGGTGTCCGCAACATCGAGCAGTACAACCGCAACATCAAGACGGCGATGGCCGAGAGCCAGGGGCCGCTCCTCGACAAGAACGGCATCGAGGTCAAGACCCTGCCCTTCATCGTCGTCCTCATCGACGAGCTGGCGGACCTGATGATGGTGGCGAGCAACGAGGTCGAGGAATCGATCTGCCGGCTCGCCCAGATGGCGCGCGCGGTCGGCATCCACCTGATTTTGGCGACGCAGCGTCCGTCGGTCGACGTCATCACGGGGCTCATCAAGGCCAACCTGCCCGCGCGCATTTCGTTCCGTGTGTCGTCGAAGATCGACTCGCGGACGATTCTCGACGGCAACGGCGCCGAGCAGCTGCTCGGACGCGGTGACATGCTCTACCTGCCCCCCGCGTCGTCGCGCTTCGTGCGGCTGCACGGGCCTTACATCTCAGAGCAGGAGAGCGCACGCCTCGCGAGCTTCCTGCGCAAGCAGGGTAAGCCGACCTACGACGAGACCATCACCGAGGAAGACAAGAAGACCGGCGGTGATCTGGACTTCGAGAAGGACGATCTTTACGACGAGGCGGCCCGCATCGTCGTTGGAAGCGGGCAGGCGTCGATTTCGTATCTCCAGCGCCGGCTGCGCATCGGGTTCAGCCGCGCCGCACGGCTCGTGGACATGATGGAGGCCGAAGGCCTCGTCTCCCCCGGCGCCGGCGGCAAGGCGCGTGAAGTGCTGGTGAAGAAGGATTACTTCGAAGAGGTCGACGCGCAGCTCAGGTGACCTATGACGTTCAATACGCGAGCAACGTTCGTGCTCCTGGCGGTTCTGGCTGGAACGGCGCCGGCCGCCTACGCGCAGCCCCCACGAGACCTGTACACCCAGGCGCTGGCGCGAGACCGCGCGGTCCGCGACGCGGGACAGCCGCCGACGCTCGGTCAGATTCGGCAGGCCGTGGCCGCGTACGAGCGCGTCGTCCGCCGCTATCCAGCGAGCGGCTACGCTGACAACGCACTGTGGCAGGGGGGCGAGCTCGCGCGCCTGGCGTGGGAACGGTTCGGCGACGAGGCGGACAGGCGGACTGGCGTGCGGCTCCTCAAGCAGCTCCAGTCCGGCTACTCGTCGAGCTCACTTCTGCCGGGGGTCGATCAGGCGCTGGCGCGGTTCGACGCAGTCAAGGCCGTGCCGACGTCCGGCGTCACCGCGGCCAGCACGCCACCCGCTCCGGCAGCGCCGCGGCCGGCCGGCAAGGCCGACGAGCCCGCTGAATCGGTTCCCGCGGGCATCGTCACCGTTCGCGGCATCTCACGCACTCCCCTGCCTGACGGCGTGCGCGTCAGCATCGAGATGGATCGCGAGCTGCTGTTCAAGCAGGAACGGCTCGAGAACCCGAATCGCGTGTTCTTCGATCTGCGCAACGCGAATCTGTCGCCAGGATTGCGAGACAAGACCCTCAGCTTCTCCGACGACATCGTCCGCGAGATTCGCGTCGGCCGGCATCCGCAGAACACGACGCGCGTCGTCATGGACACTGAGGGCGTCGAGTCGTACAGCGTGTTCACGCTCTATAACCCGTACCGGGTGATTGTCGATTTCCGGCGAAAGGGTGTGGTGGCGGCTTCGACTTCCATCCCCGGCCCGCCGGTCCTTGCGGCGGTGCCGACGACGGGGTTCGTGAAGGCGGAGCCCAAGCCGGCGCCGCCGGTCGTCATCAGTGCGGCCCCGCTCACGCCGCTACCGTCTCGCCCGGTGGCGCCGCTGAGCGAGTCGGCGCCGACCGTGCCCCTCGCAAACTCCAACGGACAGTTTTCGCTCGCGAGACAGCTCGGTCTTGGCGTCTCCCGGATCGTCCTCGATCCGGGCCATGGTGGACACGACCCCGGCGTTCACGGCAACGGCATCAACGAATCGGAGCTCGTGCTCGATGTCTCTCTCCGGCTGAAGAAGCTGCTCGAGAATCAGCCGGGCATGGACGTGGTGATGACGCGCGACACCGACGTCTTCATCCCGCTCGACCAGCGGACGGCAATCGCCAATCGCGAGGGCGCGGACCTCTTTCTCTCCATTCACGCCAACGCCAGCCGCAACGTCAAGGCGCGAGGCGTCGAAACCTACTTCCTGAACTTTGCCGCCAACCCTGAAGCCGAAGCCGTCGCCGCGCGGGAGAACTCGGCGTCGGGTCAGACGATGCACCGCCTGCCGGACATCGTGCGGGCCATCACCCTCAACAACAAGATCGACGAGTCGCGGGACTTTGCCGACGCCGTGCAGAAATCGATGGTGCGGACGCTGTCGCCCAGGAACCGCGAGCTTCAGGATCGGGGCGTCAAGCAGGCGCCCTTCGTCGTGCTCATCGGCGCGGGCATGCCGAGCGTCCTCGCTGAGATTTCGTTCGTGAGCCACAAGCAGGAAGGCGTGCTGCTCAAGACCTCGGCGTACCGCCAGCAGATCGCCGACGCGCTCTTCGACGCGATCGTGAAGTATCAGAAGTCGTTGAAGGCGAAGACGACGATCGCGTCGCGGGAGAACTGACGAAATACTGAAGGGCTCAAGGCTCATCAGTATGCCCTTCCTTGAGCCCTGAGTCTTGAGCCCTGAGCCTTGGGTTACTGCGGCGTGATGCGCAGCGATTCGGAGTCCGGCACGGGCTCCAGGTTGTAGCGGGCGCGGAACATCTTGATGCCGATCAGCAGGCCGCCGAGGAGCGCGCCGAGCAAGACGGCGGCCAGCACCAGCACCGCGACGAGGCCGATCGACCCCACGAGCACGTCGACGATGGTCGTCGACTTGACCGGCTCCTGGACGACCCGGACGATGATGGGCGTGGGATCAGTGGGTTGCATGGGAGCCGTGGGCGTTGCCGGCCGGCGGAGGCCGCCTCTTCAGTTTTGATCCCGCGGGCGCCCTCAAAGTTCCGCTACGTCCACTCGCCGCTCGTAAAAGCGAGTTCCGCCAGCGTCCTGACTGCAACGCCCGTCGGGCCCTTGGGCTGCCAGGGCTTGGCGTCATCGGCCCAGGCAGTGCCGGCGATGTCCAGGTGCGCCCACGGCAGGCCTCCCGCGAACTCCTTCAGAAAGATCGCGGCTGTGCACGCGCCGGCAGGCCGCCCGCCCGTGTTCACCAGGTCGGCGATTTCGCTGCGGAGCTGCTCCGTGTACTCGGCGTAGAGCGGCAGCGGCCACGCGCGATCGCCGGCGCGCGCCGAAGCCCGCCGGACGCTCTCGACCCACGCCTCCGGCTGTCCAAAGAGCCCCGACGCGACTTTGCCGAGCGCGACGACGCAAGCCCCCGTGAGCGTCGCCACATCGACGAGATGCGTCGCGCCGAGCCGCTGCGCGTACCACAGGCCGTCGCCGAGAATCAGCCGGCCCTCCGCATCGGTGTTGAGCACTTCGACCGTCTTTCCTCCGGCGCCAGTGAGGACGTCCCCGGGTTTGGTCGCGCGGCCACCCGGCATGTTCTCGGAGGCCGGGACGATCCCGATGACCTTGATGGGCGCCTGCAGGAGCGAGATGGCGCGCATCGCGCCGATCACCGCCGCGCCACCGGCCATGTCGTCCTTCATACGCTCCATGCCGTCGGCCGGCTTGATGGAGATACCGCCGGTATCGAACGTGATGCCTTTGCCGACGAGTCCGAGCACGGGCCCCGCGGGAGCGCCGTCCGGGTCGTGGGTCATGACGATCACGCGTGGAGGCTCGGCGCTGCCGCGGGACACGCCGAGCAGCAGGCCCATGTGGAGCCGCGCGATCTCGTCCTCGTCGAGGATCTCAACCGTCAGTCCCGCCTCGCGTGCGATCGCCGCTCCACGCTCCGCGAAGACCGAAGGCGTGAGGATGTTCGATGGCTCGTTGCACAGATCGCGCGCCATGTTCGAGGACTCGCCCAGCACCCAGCCGCGCTCCACGGCGCGCTCGAGCGCGGAGCCGCCGCTGCCGCCCGGGGCGACGATCAGCATCTGTTCGGGGGCCGGACCACCGCGGTCCTGACTCTTGTAACGATCGCCGCTGAATCCGGCGAGCGCTAAGCCTTCGGTGATCACCTGCGCGGCGTCGGCCACGTCGATCTGCACGTTCGCTGGCAAGCGGTGCACGAACGCCATCCGGAGGACGTGCCGTTGCCTGGCAGCCAGCGCGGCAGCGGTGGCCAGCCGGCGGAGGCGCTCGAGGTCAAAGTCTGCGGCGGGGCCGGCGCCGATGAGCGCGACACGCGCGGCCTTCCACCCCTTGATCACCGGCGTAAGGAAGAGCTCGTATGGCTTGCCTTGAATCTCTTTCGAAGCGAGGGCGCGATCGACGGCGCCCGAGGTCGCGTCGGACAACCCGGGGACCGCCTCCAGGAACGGCTCACCTTCGACGACAGGAACAAAAATGAGATCGGTCTCGACATCGGCCGCTGCCGACGTCACGAGACCCACTGCGTGCTTGAGTGCGGACCGAATCATCGATCGATTATAAGGCGAATCCCCGTCCTACCTCCCCTGCTAGAATGGAAACACGAGTCCGTCTCAATTCCACGGAGCGTGCCATGCGATCCTCGATTTCCCGCTCGGCGCTGCTGTTGACGATGACGGTCGCGGCGCTGACTTGTGGGCCCCTCGATGCTGGCGCCGGGCAGAAATCTGGCGATCAGAACAAGAAGCCGTCGATCAGCCTTCGAGCCAACCCGCCCGTCGGCTTTTCCCCGCTGCGCGTCGTCCTCACCGCCGAGATCAAGGGCGGCGCGAACGACTACGAGGACTTCTACTGCGCGTCGGTCGAGTGGGAGTGGGGAGACGACACCAAGTCGGAGAGCAAGGCCGACTGCGATCCGTATGAAGCTGGCAAGAGCGAGATCAAGCGCCGCTTCATCATGGAACATACCTTTCGCTCCCTGAATACCGACATCACCGGCGGCACCGCGGGTACGCCCACGGGCCCGACCCAGTTCCGCGTCAGGTTCATCCTGAAACAGAAGAACAAGGTTGTCGGATCGGGCCAGACGGTCGTGGAGATTCGGTCGGGGATAGGGGAAGACAGTTTGAAGTAGCTTCGGCCCTCTCACAGCGTGAGATAGATCGCGCCGTCCTCCTCGGTCAGCTCGACACCCGCCGCGCCGGCGGCCTCCTGCAGCGCCGCTGCCAGCATCACAACGGGATTCGCCCCGACGTCGAGACGCCGCATGAGCCCCTCCCCTTTCCTCGTGCCTGCCGACAGCGCGATCTTCAGCCCGCGCCGCTTGCACTTGACGAACGTGCCGTCCGGCAGTTGGACGTTCATCGGCTTGAGATACGCGTCGACGTAGTGCACGCCGATACCCGACTTATCGTCGGTCAGGTGCGGCAGCTTCTCCACTGCCAGCGGATTGACGTCACACAGCTTGGTCTTCATCACTCTGTCTTCCTCGAACCGACCGTCAGGTGGCTGCCCTGACGATCCGAGCCCACACGATTGAGGTGCTGGTCGATGGCCTGCCGGAACGCCCGGATGTGATCCGGCGTGCTTCCGCAGCACGCGCCGATGATCGAGACACCGCTATCGAGCAGCGGCACCACGCCGCGCACCATCTGCTCCGGCGTCTCATCGTAGACGACCTTCATGTCGACGAGCTTCGGCAGCCCGGCGTTCGGCTGCGCCATGACCGGCAGACCGGTCGTTTTCCTGTAGCGCTCCACAGCCTGCCGCGCGCGCTCCATGTCCATCCCCGTGCCGCAGTTGAGCGCCACGATATCGGCGCCGTGCTCGACCATGAACGCCGCCGCGCGCTCGGGATCGATGCCCATCATCGTGCGAAACGTCGAACCGTCGAGGGTGACGTCGTAGGCCATCGACCCGATGATGCACGTGGCGCCCGCCTCCTTCGACGCAGTGATCGCGAGCAGCAGCTCTTCGAGCGACGTCTGCGTTTCGATGATGAGCGCATCGGCGCCGGCGAGGACGAGCGCCGTCGCCTGCTCGACAAACGCCCGGCGGACCTCGTCTTCGGTGAAGTCGCCGTACGGTTCCATCAGCCCGCCGAACGGACCGATATCGCCAAGCACCCATCCTTCGCGGTCGCCAAAGGCCGCGCGCGCGATCTCGACGCCGGCCCGGTTGATCGCGGCGACATTGTCCAGTTGGCCATGACGATTCAGCATGATGCGCGAACCGCCGAACGTATTCGTGATGATGCAGTCCGAACCGGCCTCGGCGTAGCGACGCTGGATCGCGAGCACCCGATCGGGGTGCGTCAGGTTCCACGCTTCGCCGCAATTGCCCTGTTCGAGCCCCGCGATCATCAGCTGCGTGCCCATCGCGCCGTCGCCGAGCAACGGCCGATCCCTGACCTTGTCCTGCAGGCGTGTCTTCACCACGATGCTCCTTGGAGGCTGTCTCACTAACGTAACCCCTCGCGAAGGTCCCAAAGCTCACGAAGCCCGCGAAGGTTTTTGCGAACGAGCTCATCGTGATGAGCCGTAAGCCGTGTTTATGAGATGGCTCTTACTCTCCGTACTCTCGCGCGAGCGCGAAATGAATCGTCTCGAGGACCAGGCCCCACTTGTGCTGCCGGCTGTCGGCCTCGCAGTAGCACCCCGCCGCGCTGGCGGGACGGGTCCACGTCAGCACGTCGTTCAACCGGTGCCCGATGAGAGGCTTGTCGCGATCGATCGCGGCCAGCAGTTGCTCGCGATCGGTCACGTAGCGGCACATGTAGGTGTGACCGTCATCGCCCTCCGACGGCGCACACTGCTGCTGTTGAATCGGGTAACCCTCGTCTCGCGGTCCGAGCGTGACGCGATACTGGAACTGCAGCGCGCGCCCCATGTTCGTACAGGTCGTGCCCTCGTAGCGAAAGACGGCGTCGATAGTCCCGTCGGTCCGGCGTGCGATCGACAGGCGCTCGTCGCACCAGCGCTGGAGCGCCTTGCCATTGACGGTGTACTTGGCGTCGCGGTCCAGCGGAAGCGCCTGGGGCGCTTCCGCGTCGACCTTCCCGGCTCCGAGCGCCGACAGTTCGGGATTCGCCGGCTGCGGCGATCGGCGATAGGGGCTTCGGCGGTACTGGCACGTCAGAAACGAGCAGTTCTCGCACGGAACGAGATCGGTGAGCCGCTCGACGCGCTCGACGTGCCTCGTCACGCCGAACACTGCCAGCAGCGACTTCTTCGGTCGCAGCATGCCCGACTCGAGCACCTCGACGGGAACTGGCGGCATCTCCCCGCGGGATCGGTTGATGAGATCCAGCAGGCGCGGCTGCTCGTCGATCGGCCACTCGGGATAGCCCGGGCTGTAGTGCGGCAGAACGGCCATGTGCCGGCCCTCGGCCCACGCACAGAGACGCGCACCCGTCATCGTGACGAGGTGCTCGACAACCGCGGAGCCGTAGACCTCGAGGAAGAAGGTACTCGTCGGGCTTGCCCTCCTCCCACAGTTTCCTGGCCTCGAGCTCGAGCTCAGGCCCGGCGCCGACCGCGACGACAACGGCGCCGTGCGCGGCCGACGAGCTCAACGTCTTCGCAAGTCGTGTACTCCCGAACGAGACGCCGTTCAGCGTGACCTCCGCGCCGCTGATCTCCAGCGCATCGACCTCGCGGGCGTACGCCCACGGCCGGCCATGCTGCGCGTACCAGTCGCGCGCCCAGGCCACGAGCTCGAGAGCGCGCTCGCCCACGACCCACTCACGCGGGTAGCCGAGGAGCCGTTGGTACTCGGCCGGCTGGACAGTGACGTCGGGGCTGGAGTCGACGAGCTCGATCATCGGCTCACCCGATCTGCCGACTCCACAGGCTTGAACTGGCACCCTTCGACGAAGAATTCGAAGAAGTCCGGATGCGTCTCGAGACGGCAGTGCTCGACACGCGTAACGAGCGCTTCGAGTGCATCGCGCCTGGCAACCGACAGCAACGCGATGCACGCGCCCTCGATGGCGGCGTTGCCAACCTGGACGATCGTCGTGTCCGGCAGGTTCGGAATCAGGCCGATCCGTCTGGACGCCTCCTTCTTCAGGTGCCGTCCGAAGCCGCCGGCGAGGTAGAACACGTCGACCTCGTCGAACGAGATGCCGTAGTTGCTGAACACGACCTGCAGCCCGGCGACGTTCGCGCCCTTGGCCTGTGCGAGCTCGTTGACGTCGCTTTCGAGAAAGTACACGTCGTTGGCGGGGTCGAGCGTGAACCGTGTGGCGCCGTCATCGAAACGGCCCATGTCGTTCATGCGGCCCGTGCGAAGCAGCTCGCTCATCAGATCGACGAGCCCGGATCCGCAGATGCCTTCCGGCGTGCCTCCGCCAATCACTCCCAGCCTGAACTCACCCGCCTCGTCCAGGGTGACATCTTCGATCGCCCCGTCGAGCCCGGGCATGCCGCAGGCGATCGCGCCGCCTTCGAATGCCGGGCCCGCCGGGCACGACGCGGCAAGGATCCGTTCCTTGTTGCCCAGGATCAGTTCCGTGTTGGTCCCGATATCCATGACCGCGACCAGCCGCTCGTCCTCGCCCAGGCCGACGGCCAGCATGCACGCAGCGGCGTCGGCCCCGACGTGCCCGCTGATGATCGGCAGGCCGTAGACGCGCGCCGCGGGGTGAATCGGCAGCAGGCAGCGGCGCCCCGTCTCGGTCAGGCTCGTCGTCGTCCGCCGTCCTTCCGCCATCTCGATCTCGGTGATTGAACGGTATGGTGTCTGACCGATGGTGTAGACGTTCTGACGGAAGAAGAGATCACGCATCGTGGAATTGCCCACGACGACAACTTCGTAGATCGTCCTCGGGTCGATGGGAAACTCTTCGATCGCGTGGGTCAGATAGCCGGCGAGCGTTCGCCTGAGCAGCTTGCCTTTGTGCTCGGTGTCGTAATGAATCCGCGACATCACGTCGGAGCCGCCGAACCGCTGTGGATTCTCGAACGAGGCGTCGGCGACGAGCTCGCCGGTCTCGAGATTGATCAGGCGAACCACGACCGTAGTCGTGCCGAGGTCCATCGCAAGCCCGTGGATCGGGCCGTTCGATTCTTCGAGCACCTTTCCGCTGATCCTGTCGACAATCCGGCTGCCGTCACGTGTCACTGCGGGATCGAGCGGCATCTGTTCGCGGCTGGCCGGCAGGTTCAGCGCGTGCCGCTCGATGCGCAAGTGGCCGCGACGCATCGTGTGGCATTCGATGGCGCCCGACTCGCCGGCGATGCGGCACTGACACGAGAGGCGGAACCGGTCTTTGAGGTGCCGCTCGTGCTCGGTTCGCGGGACGAGCAGGTCCATTCCGGTCGTGATCTCGACGATGCACTCCTTGCACTTGCCCTGGGAGATGCACGACGTGGGCACGCGTACCCCGGCCTGCGCGGCAGCGTCGAAGAGCGAGCTGCCCGCTGGGGAATCGATACGATGTCCGTTGATGGTGACCGCCGGCATGCTCGGATCGGGCTCTACCAGTCCGCCTCGGCTTCGAGCTCGGCCTTGACGCGCTCGGCGACGTCCCCGGCGGCGCCCTCGCGCTGCTGCTCGTCGCTCCACTGCCACTGCGCCAGGTAGTCGTCCGCGCCCTGGAGGCCCCGCTTCGCGGCGAGCTGGTCGATTCGCTCCATGAATCGCCCGGGGAGAGACAGAGTGACCTCGTCGCGCTCGTCCTCGGCCTTGATCTGCGACGGCACTTCCTGCCAGTAGAGAATCTTGTAGGTGGTGATCACAGCGTCAGTTGGGCTCTCTGCTGGGGGTCAGGTCTTGATTTTCAGCATTTTTCTACAGACAGCCAAAATCAAGACCTGACCCCCGGCTGTCTCCCGGCAAATTCCACCACTTTCAGGCTGGCTTCGCCAGCTTCAGAAACAAGTCGACGGCAGCCGAGGCGTTCTGGCCGTAGCCATCGGCCCCGATCTCGTCGGCGAACATCTGGCTGATCGGGGCGCCGCCGACGGCCATCTTGATGTGGCCCCGCCCGGCCGCCTCGAAGCCGTCGATGACGGTCTTCATGTAGGTCATCGTCGTCGTCAGGAGCGCGCTCATGCCGATGATGGTGGGCTGGCACTTGTCGGCGGCGGCCATGAACTTCTCGACGCTCTGATCGACGCCGATGTCGTGCACTTCGAAGCCGGCACCCTCCGCCATCATGCACACCAGGTTCTTGCCGATGTCGTGCAAGTCTCCGCGCACGGTACCCATCAGAAGGACACCGACCGCCGAAGTGCCGCCGTCCCTGGCGCTCAAGAGCGGTTTGAGGACGGCCATGCCAGCCTTCATCGCGCGCGCCGCGATCAGCACTTCCGGCACGTAGAGAACATTGTGCTTGAAGTCCTCGCCGACGACGCTCATCCCGGCGATGAGGCCATCGGTGAGGACTTCCTGGACCGCCCGGCCCTCTGCCAGGGCGTCCTTCGTCATCTGTTCGACCTCCTTGGCCTTGCCCTCGTAGAGGTACTGATTCATCAACGCGTAGTCAGGCATCCCGTCGTGATCTCCTGCCAACCGGGCTCGAACACTGTTGCATTCGTAAGCTCCTCATTCTAAGCTTTTGTCGGCATTTGTCCACGTCGCGAACAAATAGACTCCAGAAGGAGCCCTGGCGGTGACCCGCATGAGCTCGCCTGCGTCACGCGTGACCCGGAAAAAGAAGAGGCAGTGATGATTGTCAACGTGAACCGTTCCATTCTGTGGTCCATCGGTCTGGTGCTCGTTGCCTCCGGTGTGTCACCAATCGCTCAGGGCGGGCAGACGGCGGCTCCGACGGCTGGCCAGACGGCGACACCGCTCGGCGGCGGCTCCGCCTCAAGCCCAGCCCACCGCTCCGCCCTCTCCGGTGCAGATTGCGAATAACGCCGAGCGGCAGCGGATCATGAACCTGCTCAAGATCTCCGCGATTCCGCCCGGTGCCGTGAGCTCGAGTCCCGCGACGTACAACGAAGCCGAGGCCAATCCGTATCCCAACCTTCCCGACCCGCTGCTCCTCAAGAACGGCCAGAAGGTGACGACTGCGGCCGTCTGGCGCAGCCGGCGCCGCGCGGAGCTCCTCGAGGACTTCCAGCGCGAAATCTACGGGCGCACGCCGAAGACCCCAAAGGTCACGTGGTCGGTCGTGAGCACGGCCAGCAACACGGTCGGCGAGATTCCGGTCGTGACCAAACAGCTCCTCGGCAAGGTCGACAACTCGGCGTATCCGGCGATCAGCGTCGAGATCCAGGCAACGCTCAACACGCCGGCGAACGCCACTGGGGGCGTGCCGGTGATCATCCTCTTCGGCGGCGGCGGGTTCCCGCCGGCCGCCGGCGCAGCGGCCCCACCCAATCCGTGCGCGCCCCCTGGAGGGTTCGGAGCACGCGGCGGCGGCGGGGCGCCTCCCGCAGCGGCGGGTGGCGGACGCGGTCCTGGCGCGGGGGCTGGTCCCACGGGGCCCACTTGGCAGCAGCAAGTGCTCGCGAAGGGCTGGGGCTACGCCAACCTGAACACCGGCAGCGTGCAGGCCGACTGCGGCGCCGGACTGACCTCGGGCATCATCGGACTCGTCAACAAGGGTCAGCCACGCGCGCTGGACGACTGGGGAGCGCTCTCGGCGTGGGGATGGGGCGCCAGCCGCCTGCTCGACTACTTCGAGACCGACAAGTCCGTCGATGCCAAGCGCGTCGGGGTGCAGGGACACTCGCGTTCGGGCAAGGCCGCGCTCGTCGCGATGGCGTTCGACGAGCGATTCGCGATTGGCTACATCAGCTCGTCTGGTCAGGGTGGCGCCAAGCTGAATCGGCGCAAGTACGGCGAGACGATCGAGAACGTCGCGAACTCCTTCTACCACTGGATGGCCGGCAACTATCTGAAGTACACCGCGCGCTGGGACACGATGCCGGTCGATTCGCACGAGCTCATCGCGCTCTGCGCGCCACGGCCGGTGTTCCTGAGCGCCGGGAACAATCCTGGCCCGGTCAACCCCGACGGGACGGTGCCGATCAACGACGCCTGGGTCGATGCCAAAGGCAGTTTCCTCGCCGCCGTCGGCGCAGGCCCGGTCTACCGCCTGCTCGGCAGGAAGGACCTCGGCACGACCGACTTCCCGCCGATCGACACGGCCATCATCGAAGGCGACCTCGGGTTCCGCCAGCACACGGCCGGCCACACGCCAGAGCCGACGTGGCCGACGTTCATCCAGTTCGCCGAACGCTACTTCTCCACGCCAAAGGCAACCGCCTCGGCGCGGTAGGAGCGACAGGTAGAATGGCGGTCATGAGAAACATGACCAGACGCGAGTTCGTGGCGACCAGCGCGGGCACCGTTCTCGCCGGGGCTGTTGGCGCCGGCCAGCAGACCGCGGTCACGCCGCGCCGCGTGGTCGAACGCATACAGGCGAACCTCGGCGTGACGTGGCGGACCGAGACGGTCGACACGTTCAAGGCGGGCAACCCCGACACGACCGTTCGGGGCATCGCGACGACCGTCATGGCGACCATGTCGGTGCTCGAGCGCGCGGCTGCCGCGGGCCGGAACTTCGTCATCAGCCACGAGCCGACCTTCTACGGCCACACCGACAGCACGGCCGAAATCGAGACCGATCCGACCTACCAGCGCAAGGCCGAGCTCGTCAAGAAACACGATCTCGTCGTCTGGCGGTTCCACGACCACTGGCACATGCGGCGGCCCGAGCCGATGACGCAGGGCATCTACCGCGAGCTTGGCTGGGAACAGCTGATGCAGCCATCAAGTCGCACGATCACGGTGCCGGAGACGACCGTCGAGGCAGTGGCCAAGCTATGTGAAAGCAAGCTCGGCGCGAAGGCGATGCGTGTGATGGGTGAGCGGACGACCCGCGTTGCGAAGGTCGGATTCATGCCTGGGTACGGTCAGCCGCAGGGCATGATGCGGCTCCTCTCCGAGGCCGATCTCGTCATCTGTGGCGAACAGCGGGAATGGGAGGGCCTCTACTACGCGCACGACGTCGTGGCATCGGGGCGGCCCAAAGGCGTGATCATCCTCGGCCATGCAGTCTCCGAAGAGCCAGGGATGAAGATCTGCGCCGAGTGGCTGAAGACCTTCATCACCGACGTGCCGATCGAGCTGATTCCGGCCGGCGAGCCGTTCTGGCGACCGGTGGGGTAAGGACCGAGTCACTCGACTGCAAAACGCAGAGCGCGCCCGCTTGTCTGTCGATCCATCGACGCCTCCAGCTTCAGCAAGTACTCTCCAGGCGGCAGCGCCGCGAGCGGGAGGGTGATGACGCAGTCCGCGCGGCGTTTCGTAAACGCATTCTCCGCAAACGGCAGCGACTGATCGCGCACCGCGCCGCCTTTGGCGTCGAGGATTTGCACCCGCATCGATACGGGGCTGATAGCGTCGGTGCGTTCGGTGCCCTGATAGATCTGCAGCAGCGCCCGGACCCGCTCGTTGCGATGAAACACGCGCCGCGTTGTCGTTGACGGTGCCATTGAGGCGGCGCCGGCCGTGTCGACGGCCACACCCGAGAGCGACAGCGCGGCGCTCTCGAACTTTGGAACGGTGACATCGGAGAACACGCTGGCCACTTTGCCCGTGGCCGGGTCCGACACCGCGACGCGGACCGCGTAATCCCCGGCAGCCAGCTCCAGATGCGACTGCACGTTCACCTCTGCGGGCGGGCCGAATCGGGCGCGAACGGCCGTGATCGTCGACGTTTGCCGTGCTGACGCGACTGGTCGTCCCGTGCGATCGACCGCCAGGACGGCGATCTGCAGCGGCACGCCGGTCCCATCCTCGCGGGCGAACGCTCCCACATCGACGTTCACGCGCACGACTGGCCGGACGCTCTCCGGGCTGGCGAAGGGCATCACTGCCAGCGCGAGCGGCAGGTCGGCACTCGGCAGCACACGATTGAGAGCCTTCTCAGGCGACAGGGCGCGGACTGTCGCGATCGCCGTCTCCGCGCTTCCATTCGGCGGCAACACATACTGCCGCTGCGCGTACACCTTGAGACCTTTGCGTCCGACCTTGACTTCGATCGAGCGCGGACTGTCTGGCCGATTTGACGCCCCCCGCTCGACGCCGAGCAGGTAATAAGCCTCACTCTCTCGAAAGATCTCCGGCACGGTCTCATCCGGGTTGTTCCTGCCCACGACCGTCCTGCCGCCGGTACGATCCGGCAGGACGCGAAGCGCTCCCTGCGAGGCGATTAGATCATTCGTGTCCTGACGCTGCCCTTCAAGACGGCTGCGTGGACCGGCGTAGTCATCGCCTCGTTGCGCCCCCATGGCGGTGGCCCGCGTCTGCGGCCCGACGTTGACCAATCCTCGAGGGTCGATGGAATGCACCGTCAGATTCGCGCGGTCGACCGCCGCGAACATCGTCGCGCGAGCGTTCTTGATCACGGTATCGCACCCGACATCTCCGACTCCGGCGGCCGATTGCCAGATCACACTGCTCCCAATGAAGAAGAGCGTTTTCCGCCGCCGCGCTGCGCTCTGCACGGCGTCGGCCACGCGGGTAATCGTCTCGAGCACGCACGCCCCGCATAGGCATTGTCCGTCGTTGAGCGGATTCAGCTTGCCCATACTCGGGATGTCCTGGGCTTCCACTGAGATGCCCGTGCTCGGATCACCGGCGTTGATCGCGCGCAACAGGCGTGTGCGATCCGCCGTGAGGTTCTGGACGGTCGAATCCTGAACGGCGCCGTTCTTTGTGGAGACAACGGCCGCAAGGTCGTGAGGCCCGAGCGCCTCAACCGCGGCGACGGCTATCCTGCGCGCCACGACGGTGGGCTGATGGAGGGGAATCGTCCGGTCCATCAGGATGATGACCAGACGCCCGTCCTGCTCACCTGCTTGATTCGTGACGACGTCGGGCGGCACCTCAGTGGCCCATGCCGCTTCGGCTGCCCGTGAGCGCAGGGCGAGCTCGACAGGCGTGAACGCGCGGATGGGAGTCGCGACGCCGTTGTCGAGCACGGTGAAATCCGCGGCAGTCAACCCGCGCACAGGTTGTCGCTTGTCGTCGAGGACCGTGACATCGAGCTGGATCAGCTCGACGCCCGCCCGAAACTGCGGCACGTCGCTCTGTCCCTGCGCCAAGAGTCCGACGGACGACAGGACGTGGAGGGCGATCAAGCCGATTCTACGCACACGCATCGCTACTCCTCACCGGGAGGCCGCGGTGGTTCTGCGGTAGCTGGGCAGGATGGCTGGCGAGCCTAGTGTAGTCGAGTCCGGCCTGGACTGCCTTCAGCTTGGTCGTCGCGACCGCACCAAAGAGGTTGTCTCATAAACGTTAGACCCATCACGAAGGTCTCAAAGCTCACGAAGCTCGTGAAGGTGTTCGCCTGACAAATCCTTCCTTTGCGAACTTTGTGATCTTCGTAATCATCGTGATGAGCCGTCGGCGGTATTTATGAGATTGCTTCTGGTTGTCTCCGGCGCGCTGTCGCGCGTGGCTTGGTGCGCCGTCTACCCGCGCGGCGCCGGGCTCGGCGCGGGGATCGGTCGTTTGCTGAACTCCTGGAAGTAGCGAAGGATCTGGTCGCTCCATTTCGCCGCGTCGGTGACCTGGATCGCGAGGCGGTCGGCGACCTCCTTGTGGCGCTGCGAGTCGATCTGCCCGGCCAGCGACTGCCACGTCGTCTGCATCGCCGCGGCTTGGCGCGCGCCCTCCTGATACTTCTCGCAGAGCCCGTCCCACAGCGTCTTCCCTGACTTCAGCTTGTAGTCCCATTCGCAGCGGTGGAACCACAGCAGGAATTTCTCCGGGCACGTCGCCAGGTTATCGAACATGTCGCGGACCGGTGGGAAGTATTGCCCGACCGCTTTGTTTCCCCTCATCGTCCGGTCGAAGCCGATCCCCTCAGTCGATGCCTGATGGTAGTAGACGGCCGTCCAGTCCGCCCGCTGCGCCTTGGCGTTCTGCGGCATGGGCGCGTAGTGATTGCCGCCGATCAGATGGTGCAGGCCGAGCGGCATCGTGTAGTTCACGAACGCCTCACGCGAGCCCATCATCATCGTGCGGATGGTCTCGAGGGTTTTGGGCTCGTTGGTGAACGTCATCCGCGTCCACTCGTCGGCGATCTGCTGCGCCGAGAGCTCTGGATTCCACGCCAGCCGTCCCGACGCGTACCAGTTGGACTGCGAGAAGTGGTGTCCGCACCAGTTGCGATCGAGGCCGGGGTTGAGCACCGAAACCAGGCCGGTCACGCGCTGAGGAATGACGGCGCCTTCGATGACCTTGCCGACGGTTGAACCCTTGCCTTTGGCGTAGGTGTCGGACTCGAGAAACTCCTGCCACATCGTGCCAAGGTAGACGAGGTGCTTCGCCTGCCCGAGGTACTCCTGAGTCGCCTGAATCTCGGCGATGATCGGCGTCTTGTTGAGCGCGCCGAACAGCGGATGAAAAGGCTCCCGCGGCATGAAGTCGATGGCGCCGTTCTTCACCTGAACGAGGACGTTCGGCCGGAACTGCCCGTCGAGCTTCGTGAACTCGATATAGGCGCGCTTGGCCCGATCCGGATCGACGTCTTCGTCGTAGATGAACGCCCGCCAGATCACGTGCCCGCCGTGTCCGCCCACAGCGTCGGCCAGGCAGTTCGCGCCCTCGGCGTGATTGCGGCCGTAGTCCTTCGGGCCGGGCTGCCCTTCCGAGTTCGCCTTGACGAGAAATCCGCCGAAGTCGGGAATCAGCTTGTAGATCTCCTCGGCCTTGGCCTTCCACCACGCGATGACGCCGGGGTCGAGCGGGTCCGCCGTCTTCAGGCCGCCGAGCCGGATCGGCGCGGCGAAGTTCGGCGACAGGTACATGCGGAGTCCGTAGGGCCGCCACAGATCGGCGAGCGCCGCGACTTTCAGGAGGTACTCCGGCGTCAGAACCAGGACGTTCGCGTTGACGCTGTTGATGACGGTGCCGTTGATCCCGACCGAAGCGTTCGCGCGCGCGTAGTCCACATACCTGGGGCTCATCGTTCCCGGGAGCTCGTTCCACTGCCACAGAGATCGGCCCGCGTAGCCGCGCTCGATCGACCCATCCATGTTGTCCCAGTGGTTGATCATGCGGAGCTGGACCTTCGGACGCTCCGTGATGTCGAGCCGATCGATCGGCTGCGCGGTCGCGAGCAGTCGCAGGAAGTGATACGCGCCGTAGAGCGCGCCGACCTCGCCGTCAGAGGCGATCGCAATCACCGAGCGGTTTCCGACCCGCGCGTTGCGAATGCAGTAGCCCTCCGGTCCGGCCTTGGTCAGTTCGGCCTGCCAGCCGAGGCCGCGTATCGCCGCAGAGTTCGTTGGAGTGCCGACGACGATCGCGCCCTCGACTACGCCTTGCTCGGCAACGGGAATCGGGGCACCGAGCATGGAGGTCGTTCCAGCGGTCAGCTCGTCGCGGATGATGCGCGCGGTTGCTGAGTTACCTTCAACGACGATCCGGCGAAACGCTTTGCTGTACCGCGCGGCGGCGTCCCCGGGGGCCGCGAAGCGCAGCCAGAGTTTGTAGCCGTCCTCGTCTGGCACGGACGCCGCCTGGCCCGCTGCGGCGGCCAGATCCATCTGTATTGCTCGTGAGGCATACACTGCGGCCGTACCAGCGAGGCTGGTTGACACGAAGTCTCGTCTGGTGGTCTTCATACGCTCGGCCTTTCGATGAACGGGCGATAGCCGCGTTCCTCGTACTCGAAGTAGTCGAAGTCGGCGGGCATTGCCGTCCCGGCGAGATCCTGGCACGCCATGCCGACGAACGCGCCGGTGAAATTCGGGAGTCCGGGCGCCGTCGCCTCGTCCGACAGGATGCTCGCGTCGAACTGCTGCGGCAGCCAGTGCCAGTCGCTTCGCCTCGACGCGATAGCCGAAGTGAAGGCGCTCGTAGTCGACCTCGACGCGCAGCTGCACCGGCCTACCGCTGGGGATGGCATGCGGAGCCGTGAAGACATCCGACTGGACCTGGTCCGGCAGGCACGACATCACGCGCACATGTTTGCCGATCGCTTCGTCGTGCGAGATGTAGAGGTAGTGGAACTTCGCGCTGTTGTAGTAGCAGACGAGTCCCGCCATCTGCTGGAAGTGTCGCGGCTCGACGTCGACGACGGTCGCCGCGCTGAAGCAGTGCGACTGCTGCCGACGCGCGACGAGCGCCTGACGGAACTGGCTGCCGATCGTTTCGCGGCCGTACAGACGCAGGTGGCCCGGACGCGCCGTCAGGCTGAAGAGCTCGTCCGGCCACGGCGAGCGCAGCCACTGAAACGGCAGCGGCAGCGCGGAACCATCGAAGTCCTCGCGGATAGGGTCGGGCGCAAACGAGTGCGACGGGAGTGCGGGTGCGGCCACGTCGACTGACGGCAGGCGATCACCGCCCGTTGTCCGCAGCCAGCCGTCATCGGACCACGTCATCGGCTGAATCGCCGTCTCGCGGCCGAGCGTGCAGCGGCCGCGGTTGCGAAGCGGCCGGCCGCAGAGATAGACCATGTAGGTCTCGCCGGCCTGCGTCTCGACGAGATCCGCGTGACCTGCGCGCTGCAGCTCTGCATCCGGACGATCGCGCGCGGTCAGGATGTAGGTGTCCGGATGGAGCTCGTACGGTCCGAGGAGCTTGCGCGAGCGCGCCATCGTCACGGCATGGCCCCAGCCCGTGCCGCCTTCGGCGGTCAGCAGGTAGTAGTAGCCGTTTCGCTTGTAGAGGTGCGGCGCCTCGGTGAACCCGATGGCCGTGCCCTGGAAGATCAGCTGGCGCTCGCCGACGAGCGCGCGCTGTCGTGCTCGAGTATTCCTGCAGCACGATCCCGGCGAAGCGATTCTGGCCCGGGCCGATGATCCCACAGCATGTTGACGAGGTACTTCCGCCCGTCGTCGTCGTGAAACAGCGACGGGTCGAAGCCGCTGCTGTTCAGGTAGATCGGATCGGACCACTCGCCGTCGATCGCCGGGCTCGTGACCAGGTAGTTGTGGAAGTCGCGAAGCGAGGCGCCGGCCGCGCCCGCCTGGGACGTGCGGCCGTAGCGCTTCACGTCGGTGTAGATGAGATGAAAGAGGCCGTCGGCGTGGGTCAGGCACGGCGCCCAGACACCGCACGAGTCCGGATCGCCGAGCATGTTCAGCTGGCTCGGGCGCGTGAGCGGACGCGTCAGCAGCCGCCAGTGGACGAGATCGCGCGAGTGATGGATCTGCACGCCCGGGAACCACTCGAACGTCGACGTCGCGATGTAGTAGTCGTCGCCGACCCGGACGATCGACGGATCCGGATTGAAGCCGGGCAGGATCGGATTGCGGATGCGCGGCGCGGCGGCTGGCATGGGATCAGGCGGTCGCTGCCGCCGGGCGAACGGCCGGACCCGCGGGTCGCGGCTCCCGGACGAGCGTCCAGAGGAGGACGGCGCCGAGGAGATCGAGGGCGGCGAGACCGACGAAGAACGGCGTGTAGCCGATCGTCGTCACCAGCGTCCCGATCAGCAGCGAGAAGAGGAGGACGCCGGCATTGCCGCACGTGCCGGCCATCCCGGCGACGGTCGCGACCTCATTCCGCTTGAAGAGGTCCGACGACATCGTGATCACCGTGACCGACAGCGTCTGATGCGCGAAGCCGGCCAGGCTGAGAAGCGCGATCGCCACGTAGGGGCTCTCGACGAAGCCGACGAACGCCACGCCCACCATCAGGCAGGCGCCGACCGTGAAGGCGCCGCGGCGCGCGTTGATCAGGCTGATGCCGAAGCGCTTCTGCAGCGCCAGGCTGATGGTCCCGCCGGTGAGGCAGCCGAGGTCGGCGGCCAGGAACGGCAGCCAGGCGAAGAGCGCGATCTGCTTCAGGTCGAAATGCCGCACGTTCGGTCAGGTAGAGCGGCAGCCAGAACGTCAGCGTGCCCCAGGTCGGGTCGGCGAGGAATCGCGGCAGCGCGATGCCCCAGAAGTTGCGCTGCGTCAGAATGCTGCCCGATCGACGGGCCGCGTGCCGTCGCCCTGGAGGTGCTGCTCCTGTCCCGAGCAGGATGTGCTGCCGCTCCTCGTCCGACAGCGCAGGTGCCTGGCTGGCGACTGGTAGAGCCAGAGCCACAGGACGACCCAGACGAGGCCGAGCGCGCCGGTCATCACGAACGCCGTCTGCCAGTTGTACGAGAGGATCGCCCAGGCGACGAGGGGCGGCGCGAGCATCGAACCGACCGACGCGCCGATGTTGAACACGCCGCCGGCGAGACCGCGTTCCTGCGCCGGGAACCACTCCGATGTCGCCTTCATCCCGGCCGGGTTGGCCGAGCCTTCGGCGAGCCCGAGCAGGCCGCGCAGCCAGAAGAGCGCCGTCCAGTTGTGCGCCAGGCCGTGCGCCATGCTGATGAACGACCAGGCGACGGCGAAGATCGCGAATCCGAGCTTCAGGCCGATGACGTCGAGCACGTAGCCGCAGATCGGCTGCAGCATGATCGCGCCCTGGAACGCACCGAGGATCCAGGAGTACTGCTGCTTGCTGATCTGCAGATCCGCGAGGACGGTCGGCGCGGCCACCGCGAGCGTGCTGCGCGTCAGGTAGTTGATGATCGCGCCGAGCATCAACAGGCTGATCATCCACCAGCGGAGACCTCGTATGCGGAGCGTCATGAGCGATTGTTGAACGTCTCCAGCGCCTCGAGCATCGCGCGAACGTTCTCGCGAGGCATGCCGGGACTCACGCCGCCGCCGACCGACAGGATGATCCCTTCCCCGCCGGAGCCCTCGAGCACGTCGAGCGTCGCGGCGCGCACCTCCTCAGGCGTGCCGCGCACGGCGATCTCGAGCGGGTTGACGTTTCCCATCAGGCACATGCGTTTCCCGACGCGTTCCTTCACTTCGCGAATATCCTTCTGCTTGCCCCAGTTGAGCACGTTGAAACCGGCATCCGGCAGGTGATTCAGGCAGGCGTCGACCTCGGCGTCGTTGTGATAGACCTTGACCCAGTCGGCCGGGAACGCGTCGCAGATCCGCTTCAGGTACGGGTGCGCGAACTCCAGGTAGTGCTCTTCGTTGATGAAGCCGACGATGTCGTCGAGGATGAAGATGCCCTCGACCGTGTCGCCCATGACCTTGTGCTGCGCCTTGAGCCAGTCGATGATGACGCGCGTGCACAGGTCGATCAGCTTGTGGCAGCCTTCAGGGTTCTCGACGAGCTCGATCATCAGGTTCGTCGTGCTGCGCACGAACCCTGCCGTACAGAGCGGCCCGCGCGAGGTGACCATCGGGAGGATGTATCCCTCGTCGAGGATGCGCTGCTTGTGCATGCCGATCCGATGGAGCGTCATCGCCGCGAAGGCGTCGGCCTCCACTTCGTATTCGGGAAACTGGTCGATGTCCTCGAGGCGATAGAGCGTGTGATACTCGCTCGGCGTGTTGTCCTGCCAGAACTTGATCTTCGCGCCGAGGACCGACGGCTCGGCCGCCA
Source organism: uncultured Acidobacteriota bacterium (assembly GCA_963776315.1). Classification (GTDB taxonomy): domain Bacteria; phylum Acidobacteriota; class Vicinamibacteria; order Vicinamibacterales; family 2-12-FULL-66-21; genus DATBJJ01. Next base: position 163,058 of record CAVZMJ010000002.1, on the reverse strand, counting down.
TCCCGTATTCCATCCACCACGACGGGACCATGATGATGTCGGGATATTCCCGCATGATCTTGAGGTTGGACTGAAACCAGAGCTCGGGATCGAGGTAGTAGTCCATGTGCTTGATCCCGAGGTAGCCGGGAATCCACGGACTGTCGACGATCAACGCCATCGGGATCTTGTCGAGCTTTTCGAGACGGGCCGCACGCTTGAATGTGTCCCACTGTTCGGGTCGCATGAACCTTCCTTCGTCGTCAGGCCGAGTCGCGAAATGCGTTTCCAGCCGAGAGAGATAGTACGCGCCTACGGGTGGAACCGCATGGAATCTGCCGGTATCATATTGTTTGCGACACGAACAAGATCGCCGCGCGAAGCGTACCACGAAACCGCGGCGAGTTCGAGGGCGATATACTCGCGACTCTCCTGCCCCGCCATGGTGGCGGTGGCTGGCACCTTCCCGGAGAAGGTGGCTGGCACCTTTCGGGCGAACGTGCAGGCACCTTGTAGGCCAACCACTTGAGCGCCAATCAGTTCGACATCGACGACCCGTCGCTCCTTGACGTCGCCACTCACGTGCCCGGTCCTGTGGGCGCGCTGCCGCTCACGGCGGAGATGCTGCGCACGCGGCCTTCCGGCGATGTCTTTGGCTGGACGCAGAACGCGGGCATGGGCTGGGAGCCCTCCGCGCATCGGCGGCACGGAATTCCTGATCCTCTCGACGCACGGCGGCATCCGCGCGCCGGACGGCACGCCGATCGCGCTCGGCTACCACACCGGCCACTGGGAAGTCGGCCTGCTGATGGAGGCTGCGGCGCACGAGTTCAAAGGTGCTGGCGCGGTCCCCTTCGCCGCATCCTGCACCGACCCGTGCGATGGCCGCTCGCAGGGCACGCCGGCGATGTTCGACAGCCTCGCCTATCGCAACGACGCGGCGACGATCTTCCGGCGCCTGATTCGATCGCTCCCCACGCGTCGCGGCGTCCTCGGCGTCGCGACCTGCGACAAGGGGCTGCCCGCGATGATGATGGCGCTCGCCGCCAGTCACGACCTTCCGTGCGTGCTCGTGCCAGGCGGCGTGACGCTTCTCCCGATCGAAGGTGACGACGCGGGACGCGTGCAGACGATCGGCGTGCGGTTCGTCCACGGCGAGCTCTCGCTGGAGGAGGCGTCCGAACTTGGCTGCCGCGCGTGCGCGTCTCCCGGCGGCGGCTGCCAGTTCCTCGGCACCGCCGCGACTTCGCAGGTGATCGGCGAGGCGCTCGGCATGTCGCTCGGCCACTCGGCGCTGGCGCCCTCGGGCCACCCGATCTGGCTGGACATGGCGCGCCGGTCGGCACGTGCCCTGATGACGCTCGAGCGGCGCGGCGTCACCATGAGGGACATCCTGACCGACGCGGCGATCCACAACGCGATGGTCGACGCACGCCGCGTTCGGCGGATCGACGAACCTCATCCTGCACCTGCCCGCGATCGCGCACGCGGCCGGCCTCCGCCGGCCCGACCGCGCGCGACTGGACCGACGTCAACCGCCGCGTGCCGCGCATCGTCGATGCCCTTCCGAACGGGCCTCGCCAGCATCCGACGATCCAGGTCTTTCTGGCCGGCGGCGTCCCCGAAGTGATGCTGCACCTGCGCCGCGCGGGCCTTCTCGACACTCGCGTCCAGACGGTGAGCGGGGTCACGCTCGGCGAGCAGCTCGACGAGTGGGAGTCGTCCGAGCGCCGCACCCGGCTTCGCGCCCAGCTCAAAGCGCGTGACGGCGTCGATCCAGACGACGTGATTCTGGCGCCGGAAGTCGCGGCCTCGCGCGGGCTGACGTCGACGGTGTGCTTCCCCACCGGCAACCTCGCGCCCGATGGCGCCGTGATCAAGAGCACGGCCATCGATCCGTCGGTCCTCTCGGCCGACGGCGTCTATCGCTTCACCGGGCCGGCGAAGGTGTTCCTGACCGAACCGTCGGCGATGTCGGCGATCAAGGAAGGACGGATTCAGGCGGGCGATGTCCTCGTGCTCATCTGCCGCGGGCCGATGGGGGCCGGCATGGAGGAAACGTATCAGCTCACGTCCGCTTTGAGATATCTGCCGTTCGGCAAGCACGTCGCAATCCTGACCGACGCACGGTTCAGCGGCGTCTCGACCGGCGCGTGCATCGGACACGTCTCGCCCGAAGCGCTGGCAGGCGGCCCGATCGGCAAGCTGCGCGACGGCGATCTCGTTCAGATCGTGGTCGATCGCGTAAAGCTCGAGGGCTCGGTCGATTTCGTCGGCGAAGGCGGCGTGTTCGCCGGCCCGGAGGCGGGCCGTCACGTGCTCGAGGGGCGCGCGCCGAGATCCGACCTCGCGCCGGACGCAACCTTGCCGGACGATACCCGGCTCTGGGCGGCGCTGCAGGACGTCAGCGGCGGCACGTGGGGCGGGTGCGTCTTCGACGTCGACGCGATCGTCAAGGTTCTCGCGGCCGGCAGCCAGGCACTCAACGGGTCGGGGAAAGGATGACAAACGCGATGAAGGATTGGCTGAGCGCCGGGAAGTGTCTCCCGGAGGACCACGAGCGAGCTGAGCTCATCGGGCGCATCTGGCGGCCGGACGCCGCGGTCCCGGGCCCGACGCTCGTCCGCGTCCTGAACGGTGGGCTCTTCGACCTGTCCGGCGTGGCTGCCACGGCGAGCCAGCTTCTCAACCTCGACGAACCGATCGCGTCAATCCGTCGCGCTGGTCCCCTGCCGCGAATTGGATCGCTCCCCGACGTGCTGGAGAACTCAGCCGCCGAAACCCGGCGCGCGGACACGCCCTGGCTGCTGGCGCCCTGCGACCTGCAAGCGATCAAAGCCAGCGGTGTCACGTTCGTTTCGAGCCTGCTCGAGCGGGTCATCGAGGAGCAGGCACGCGGCGACGCGGCGAAGGCCGAAGGCCTCCGCGCATCGATCACGTCGGTCATCGGCACCAACCTGCAAGAGATACGACCCGGATCCGACGAGGCGCGGCGCCTCAAGGACGTTCTGATTGCGCAGGGCGTGTGGTCGCAGTATCTCGAGGTCGGGATCGGCCCCGACGCCGAGATCTTCTCCAAGGGTCAACCGATGTCCGCGGTCGGCACCGGCGCCGACGTCGGCATCCACCCGAAATCGGAGTGGAACAACCCGGAGCCGGAAATCGTGCTCGCGGTCAGCCACACCGGCCGCGTCGTCGGCGCGACGCTCGGCAACGACGTCAACCTCCGCGACTTCGAAGGCCGCAGCGCGCTCCTCCTCGGCAAGGCGAAAGACAACAACGCCTCCTGCGCGATTGGGCCCTTCATCCGGCTTTTCGACGAGCACTTCAGCATGGACGACGTCAGGCAGTGCGATCTCGCGCTGCACATGCAGGGCCCCGACGGGTTCGCCTTCACCGGCCGCAGCTCGATGTCGCAGATCAGCCGCGATCCGCTCGAAATCGTCGGGCATACGATCGGCCCGAACCATCAATACCCGGACGGCCTGGTGCTGTTCCTCGGGACGATGTTCGCGCCGACGCTCGATCGATTCGCCCCCGGCAAGGGCTTTACCCACATCGTCGGCGACGTCGTCACGGTGACCACGCCACGGCTCGGGGCGCTCGTCAACCGCGTGAATCACAGCGACAAGATCGAGCCGTGGACGTTCGGCGCCGGCGCGCTGATGAAGAATCTGTCGCAGCGCGGGCTGCTCTGAGACGCTGACCGGTGGAAGCACAGTCGCCGATCAACGAACGATCTAGTCACGAAGTTCGCGGTGTGCTCGACGAGCGCACTACGCGGCCGGACCAGCCACCAGTCTGATCACAGTCGTTTCACGGGTCGCGAGCATCGCGGATTCGTCGGGATCTGAGTCGTGACGCCGCGGCTGGCACTCGCAGTCCCATTGATCCGCAGATCCGCGTCCCGTCGAGCGCGCGCCAAGAGCTCTTCACCCCTGAGGCCATCGAAGCGCAGACCTGCTCAGGATGGCAGCTCCGGGCGATCTCTTGAACTGGTCGAGCGCTTCGGGGTTGGCGAGCGCCTCCCTGTTTCGGACTGCGCGGCCGTGGACGACCTCACGGACGGCGAGCTCCACGATCTTGCCGCTCTTGGTTCGCGGGATATCCGCAACCTGGACGATCCGCGCCGGCACGTGTCGCGGAGACGAGTTCTCGCGAATCCGGCGGCGGATCCGCGCTTCGAGATCGGGCCCGAGCACGAGACCGTCGCGCAGCCGCACGAACAGCACGACCCGTTCGTCGCCGTCCCATTGCTGCCCGATCACGAGGCTCTCGACAACCTCGTCGATCTGTTCCACCTGGCGGTAGATCTCTGCGGTGCCGATGCGCACGCCGCCAGGATTGAGGACCGCGTCGGAGCGGCCGTAGATGATCACTCCATCGTGTTCCGTCAGCTCGACCCAGTCTCCGTGACACCAGACGCCAGGAAAACGTTCGAAGTACGCCGCGTGATACTTGCGATCGCCGGGATCGTTCCAGAAGCCGACAGGCATCGAAGGAAACGGCATGGTGCAGACGAGCTCGCCTTTCTCGCGCCTCACTGACCCCCCGCCTTCGTCGAACACGTCCACCTTCATCGCCAGCGCGCGCGCCTGGATTTCTCCGCGCCAGACTGGTCCATTCGGGTTGCCGCCCGCGAAGAGCCCGACGATGTCCGTGCCTCCGGAGATTGAGGCGAGGTGGACGTCACGCTTGATCTTCGCGTAAACGAAGTCGAAGCTCTCCGGTGCCAGAGGCGAGCCGGTCGACGTGATCGTGCGCACCGTCTCCAGATGATGCGAAGTGATCGGCGCAAGGCCCGCCTTGGCCACCGCGTCGATGAACTTCGCCGACGTGCCGAACAGCGTCGTGCCCGTCTCGTCGGCAAGATCGAAGAGCGTGTTTCCATCCGGGTGAAACGGAGAGCCGTCGTACAGAACCAGCGTCGCGCCGGAGGCGAGCGCGGAGACCAGCCAGTTCCACATCATCCACCCGCAGGTCGTGAAGTAGAACACGCGGTCGCCAGAGGCGATGTCGCAGTGCAGCTGGTGCTCCTTGAGGTGCTGGAGGAGCGTGCCTCCTGCGCCATGGACGATACACTTCGGGACGCCGGTCGTGCCCGACGAATAGAGGATGTAGAGGGGGTGATTGAACGGCAGCGGCTCGAAGACTGGTCCATCGCCGGGTCTCGAGGATACGAACTCGTCCCAGCCGACAACGTCGCGGATCTTGGCACTGGTAGCGCTACCAAGGTACGGGATCAGAACCGTCCGGCGCACCGACGGCAGCGCACGGACCACCTCGGCGATCCGTGCCGTGCAGTCATGGTGCCTGCCCGCGTAGGAGTACCCGTCGGCCGCGACGAGAACCTTCGGCTCGATCTGACTGAATCGGTCGAGCACGCCCGGCGCGCCGAAATCCGGCGAGCACGACGACCACACGGCGCCCACCGCTGCCGCGCCGAGCGCCGCGATGATGGCTTCCGGGAGGTTCGGGACATATCCCGCGACCCGGTCGCCTGGCTTGATGCCCTCGCCACGAAGCGCCGATGCAAACGCGGCGACGGCGTCATAGAGCTCGGCGTGCGTGATGGTGCGGATCGGCCGGTCCTCACCTTTGAAGACGATGGCGGCGGCTGAGCCGCGGTTCACCAACAGGTTGTCGGCAAAGTTCAGCGTCGCGTCCGGGAAAAACGTCGCACCGGGCATCCGATCCAGGTCGGCGACGACGCGCTGCCCCATTGAGCCGCGCACGCCACCGAAGTCCCACATCAGCCGCCAGAAGTCCTCCGGCCTCGAGATGGAGAAGTCGTAGAGCGCGGCGTAGTCAGCAATCTCGAGATCGAAACGCGATTCGACGGCCTGCATGAACGCCGTCATCCTGGTGCGGGCGACGCGGTCAGGCGAGGGCGTCCAGAGCGGGCTGTCCATACGTCATTGTAGGAGGATCGCGGATCGCTTCAGAGCCGTTACGGCGTTCACTGTCCTTTCACGGGACGCGGATCGCGCGGATCCAAGAGGTAACGAAAACGACGTCACGCCGGCCCAAGGGCCGGCGTGCGCCCAGCTCAGTGCAGACCGACCGAGTCAGATCCTCAGAAGCCGCGCGATCCGCGTCCCGTGAGAAGGACTGCGCTCAGACCGGGGGCTTGCCCCCAACGACCGCGTACTGCTCTGTCTTGAACACGGTAAATCCGCGACTGAGATAATTCTGGATGGCAAACGGGTGATCGAAGCTGCAGGTGTGCAGCCAGACACGGCGTGCGCCCGATGCCCACGCGCGCTCGACCGCGTCGGTCAGCAGGTAACCGCCCAGGCCGCGGCCGGTGAACTCCGGAAGGAGCCCGAAGTAGACGATCTCCACGCTTCCGTCGGCCTCCCGCCGTAGTTCGAAGTAACCCGCGACGGCCTCGCCGACGGTCAGTACCCACAGCGAGACCGCCGGATCGGTCAGATAAGCGCGGATCTCTTCGTCGCTCCATATCAGCCGGTCCACCCAACGATAGGCCTCGCCGACCGTCGCGTACAAGTAGCGCCAGAACTCCGGCTCGCACGGATCGCGGCGGGCGACGTGCACGTCCCCACTGGGAGCGCGCCCGGGACGCAGCGCGCGCGGGTCGGTCATCTCGAGGTAGGTGCGCGTCGCGGTGGTCTGGCCCGCGCTCATGATTCGCCGCGGCCACCTGCGTCGGAATCGTCGAGCGTCCGCTTCCACGCCGCGGCCTCGTCGAATATCTGCTGCAGTTGCTCTCCAGCGGCCAGGTCCGCCTTCAGCCGTTGCAGCACCGCCATCAGATCATCGATGGCACAACCAAGCGCGTCGGCGTTCGTGGCCGTGACGTCGCGCCAGGTGCCGGCCGGACTCGACGCCAGCCGCGTCGAATCCCGCAATCCCGTGCCGGCAAGGCTCAACCCCTCGCGGCCGGCCCGCTCCCCCACGACGTGCATCAAGGCGCTGACCGTGAGCTGTGGAAGATGACTGAGGTAGGCCATCAGGCGATCGTGGGCACTCGCGTCCATGATCCGCGGCAGGGCGCCGACAGCCGACGCGAGGCTGCTCAGGCGCTCGACTTCCGCGCCGCCGCTCCGCGCGGGCTCGGGCGTCAAGATCCAGGGCCGGCCGCGAAACAAGTCGGCGCGTGCGGCCTCGAGGCCTCCGGTTGCAGCGCCGGCGAGCGGATGGCCGCCAACGAACTGCAGCCGCGGAGGCAACTGCCGGGCGGCGTCCACGATGGCGCGCTTGGTACTGCCGACATCGGTCACGATCATGTCACCGCGAACGCGCGTCGCGAGATCGCGCAGCACGCTGATGTTCTGACGAACCGGTGCCGCGAGCAGAACGAGGTCAGCTCCCTCGGCGAGCGCCAGGTCGTCACCTCCGCCCTCGGCGACGCCTTGTCGTATCGCGGCGCCGACGACGGCCGCCCGGTCGATCGCGACGATGCGGCACGCCGGCCAGGCCTGGCGCAGCGCCAGCGCGACTGACCCGCCGATCAGCCCGCAGCCGACTATAGCTATTCGCATGCAATGCTGAATGCTGAGTGCTGAATGCTGAACTGAATTCTGAATTCCCTTCAGCATTCAGCCTTCAGCATTGCCAGCCTCAGTTGCCCCAACCCCGCCGGCTCACCGGCTCGAGGCAGATGCTGCGGCCGATTGCCGGCGCGATGATCCGCAATTCGGCCATCAGCCGATCGAACTGCGCAGGGAACAGCGACTGCGCGCCGTCGCTGCGTGCGCGGTCCGGGTCGTTGTGGACTTCGATGATCAGTCCATCCGCGCCCGCCGCCACGGATGCCCGCGCCATCGGCGTCACCTTGTCCCGGCGGCCCGTCCCGTGGCTCGGATCGGCAAGGACGGGCAGATGCGACAGCTGCTGCACGACTGGAATCGCGGAGATGTCGAGCGTGTTCCGCGTGTAGCTTTCGAACGTGCGGATGCCCCGCTCGCAGAGCATGACGTTCATGTTGCCGCCGGCGAGGATGTACTCCGCCGAGAGGAGCCACTCCTCGATCGTGGCCGAGATGCCGCGTTTCAACAGCACCGGCGTTTTCGAGTGGCCGAGCTCGCGCAGCAGCGTGTAGTTCTGCATGTTGCGCGCGCCCACCTGCAGGATGTGCGCGTACTTCTCGATGAGCTCGAGCTGGCTGATGTCCATCACTTCGGACACCAGCTTCATGTTGTGACGGTCGGCCGCGCCACGCAACATCCGCAGGCCCTCTTCGCCGAGGCCCTGGAAGCTGTAGGGCGAGCTGCGCGGCTTGAACGCGCCGCCGCGCAACACCTTCGCGCCGGCGTTCTTGACCGCGGCCGCGGTCGCCTCGACTTGCTCCTCGGTCTCCGCCGAGCAGGGGCCGGCCATGACGATGACTTCGTCGCCACCGATCCGCAGGTCCCCGATCGTGATTACCGTGTTCTCGGGACGGAAGCTCCGGCTCGCCAGCTTGTAAGGCTCGGTGATGCGGTGGACTTCCTGCACGCCGTCCATGACCTCGATGAGGGCAGTGTCGAACTGACGATTGCCGCCGACCGCCCCGATCACGGTCTTGAGCGCGCCGGTCGACCGGTGCACGTCGAACCCCATCTCCACGAGCTGCGCGATCACGTGCTGCACCTGCTCGTCCTTCGCGCGTTCCTTCATGACCACAACCATAAATTCCTCTATTGTTTCACCGCCTGTGGCGGCTGGCCCCCATGGACAGCCGTTTGCGTCTCTCCATCTGCCACGCCCACGGAATTCCCACGATGATCGCGAAGTTCACGAAACGCGCGAAGACTCTTCGTGGTCATCGCGGTCTTCCGCCTTCGCCAAGGCTCCGGCGGACCGCCGTAGCTTTAGCGGAGGCTGGTCGCGCGCATCGTGGCCAGCCGCCGGCCGGCTCGAGCGGGCTTGCTTCACCGTGGCACTTCCGGGTCTTCTCCGGGGAGGTCGCCCTCCGCGATTCGTTCCAGGCGCCTGGCCTCATCGATGATGCGTTCGAACAACCGCCGCACCGCCCCATCGTCGAGCGGCCCGGGATTGATCTCCTGCACGTGTCCGAGCACTTCAGCCTCTCGCGAGGGCTGATAGATCGGCAGCCCCGCATGCTTCTTGACGCGGCCGATCTCGAGCGCGCAGGCGGCGCGCGCGTTGAGCAGCCGCACCAGCGCCTCGTCGAGCGCGTCGATCTTCTTTCGCAGGCCGTTCAGGCCGTCTACAGGCTGTTCTTCAGCCACCGTACATACTCGCTCGCATGCTCACACTCGTTGGACGAAGCGGCGTGTTCCGCCACGACATTGACCAGGGCGCTCCCGACGACCGCCGCATCCGCGACCCGGCACGCTTCGGCGACCTGGTCGGGGTGCGCGATTCCGAATCCGAGCGCGACGGGTAAATCGGCACAGGCGCGCACGCGCGCCATCAGGCGTCCGACGTCCTCGGGCAGCTTGTCCCGGACTCCGGTGACGCCGAGGCGGGAGATCACATACAAGAACCCCGCGCCGAGCGCGGCTGACTTCTTGATCCGCTCTTCGCTCGTCGTCGGGCTGATGAGAAAGATCGGGTCCAGCCCCGCGTCGCGCAGCGGCGACCGCAGCGGTTCGGCCTCTTCGACCGGATAGTCGAGGACAAGCACGCCGTCCACGCCGGCCTCGGCCGCCGTCCGCGCGAACACCTGCGCGTCCATCCGCACGACGGGATTCGCGTAGGTGAAGAGGACGATCGGCGTCTCGACCTCGGCGCGCACGCGGCGGACGACCTCGAGCGCGCCGCGCAACGACATGCCGCCGGCGAGCGCCCGCTCGCTGGCGCGTTGAATCACCGGGCCGTCGGCGAGCGGATCCGAAAACGGCACGCCGACCTCGAGCACATCGGCGCCGGCCCGGGCCACGGCCACGAGGAGCGCCACTGAACGATCGGCGTCGGGGTCGCCTGCCGTCAGATAGGTGACGAGCCCGCCTCGTCCCCCAGTCTGCAAACGCTCAAACGTCGGAGCGAGCCGGGACATCAGCGCGCCCCAGCCTTCCCGGCGGCGTCGCGCGCCGTGGCGAGAGTCTTCTGCACCGTCATGACGTCCTTGTCGCCGCGCCCCGACAGGTTGATGAGCACGACCTGTTCGGTTCCCAGCCACGGCGCAATCCTGATCGCGTGTGCGACGGCGTGCGCGGACTCGAGGGCCGGAATAATCCCTTCCTCGCGCGCCAGCCGCTGAAACGCCGCGAACGCATCGTCATCGCCGATCCACGTGTACTCCGCGCGATGCGAGTCGTGCAGCCACGCGTGCTCGGGTCCGACCGCCGCGTAGTCGAGCCCGGCCGAGATCGAATGCGTCAGCTCGATGTTGCCGTTCTCGTCCTGCAACACGTAAGTCCTCGTGCCCTGGAGCACGCCGGAGCTGCCGCCTGCGAATCGGGCTGCGTGCTCGCCCGGCGTAATCCCGCGCCCGCCAGCTTCCACGCCAATCAGGCGCACACCGGGATCCTCGATGAACGCGTCGAAGATCCCCATCGCGTTGCTGCCTCCGCCGACGCAGGCGACGACGACGTCCGGTGACCGGCCGAGGAGCTCCTGACACTGCCGCCTGGCTTCCTGGCCGATGACCGACTGGAACTCTCGCACCATGAGCGGATACGGGTGCGGGCCGAGCACCGAGCCGAGCAGGTAGTAGCTGTCGGCGACCGTCGCCACCCAGTCGCGCATCGCCTCGTTGATCGCGTCCTTGAGCGTGCGGCTGCCGCCGTCGACCTTCTGCACCGTGGCGCCGAGAAGTTCCATGCGGAACACGTTGAGCGCCTGACGCTCCATGTCGTCGGCACCCATGTAGACGTCGCAGGCGAGGCCGAGGAGCGCGCACGCCGTCGCGGTGGCGACGCCATGTTGACCGGCGCCGGTTTCCGCGATGACCCGGCGCTTCCCCATCCGTTTCGCGAGCAGTGCCTGTCCGAGCGCGTTGTTGATCTTGTGCGCGCCGGTGTGCGCGAGATCCTCGCGCTTGAGCAGCAGGCGTGCGCCACCGAGTGACGCCGACAAGCGGCGGGCCTCGAAGAGCGGCGTCGGACGCCCGACGTAATGCCGCAGCAGGTTCGCGAGCTCGTCACGGAAGCCCGGATCGGCGCGCGCCTCGAGGTAGGCGGCTTCGAGCTCCGCCACCGGCGCGACGAGCGTCTCGGGGACGAAGCGGCCGCCGTACGGTCCGTAGTAGCCGCGCGCATCCGGGTCGCGGCGGCCGAAAGAAGGGCCAGAAGAAGGGCCAGAAGGCGAGCTGGAAGAAGGAGTGACTGTCGGGTTCATATCGTTTCAGTCTGGTGCTGACCGAGGGCCGCAAAGAGCGCGCGCAGCTTGTCGGGATCCTTGACGCCCGGGCTCGACTCGACGCCGGACGACACATCCACGGCGTAGGGCCGAACGGCGTCGACAGCGACGCGCACGTTGTCCGCGTTCAGCCCTCCCGAGAGGATGATTGGCCGCACCTTCGCGGCCGACGCCGCCTGCGTCCAGTCTATCGTCCGGCCCGTCCCGCCGCGCTTCACGGGATCGTGTGCATCGAGCAGGACCGTTGCGCGCGCGGGAACCGCCCCGACGGCAGCCAGACAGTCGCCGCCGTCGTCGACGGCTACCGACTTGATCAAGCGAAACGAACCACGGGCGTAGCTCTCCACACGCTCCTGCCCGTGCAGCTGGATCGCGCCCAGGCTCAGCAGCCGCGCCACGCCGGACACATACTGCTCCGGCTGATCCACGAAGACACCCACCGTGGTGACCATCGGCGGTAGCGCGGCAATGATCGGCTGGGCCCTGTACGGATCCAGAAACCTCTGGCTCCCGGGCCAGAAAATGAACCCCAGGGCGCTCGCCCCCAGTTCGGCTGCGAGGAGCGCGTCCTCGAGCCGCCGAATGCCGCAGATCTTCACGTGAGTCATCTGTTGTCAGGGCCTAATGGCGTCATACATCCACTCCGTCACTTGGGGTCTGACCCCGGCTCCGACCCCGGCTCTGCTCGACCCCGGCTCTGACCCCGGCTCTGACCCCGGTCTGACCCCGGTCTGACCCCGGTGCGCAGTGCTCGCAGCGCCGCACCCGGGTCGCGCTCGGTGATGAGCCGCTCGCCGACCAGAAACGCGCTGTAGCCGGCGTCCGAGAGCCGGGCGATGTCGCCGGGCGTGCGGATGCCGCTCTCCGCGACAGCGGTGACATTCGACGGGATGGCCTGAACCAGGCGCTCGAGGACGTCGCCATCGACGGTCAGCGTCCGCAGGTTGCGGCTGTTGACGCCGATGACGTCCGCTTCCGAGTCGACCGCTCTCGCGAGCTCCGCGGCGTCGTGTACCTCGACGAGCGCCGCCAGCCCGAGTCCACGAGCGGTCGCCAGCAGCGCCCTGAGCTCACGATCATTCAACGCGCCGACAATCAACAGCACCGCGTCCGCTCCGAACGCTGCCGCTTCGACGAGCTGATACTCGCTGACGATGAAGTCCTTGCGAAGGAGCGGACGCATCGACCGCCGCGCACGCACCTGCGCAAGATGCTCGAGGCTGCCATCGAAGAACGTGGGCTCCGTGAGCACCGAGATCGCGGCCGCTCCCGCCGCCGCGTAAGCTGCCGCGTGTGACGCCGGGGCGTAGTCTCTCCGCAGGATGCCCTTCGACGGCGACCGTCGCTTGCACTCGGCAATCACCCTTGGCGCCGGCGACACACGCAGCGCCTCACGAAACGCCTGCCCCTGCGGCCGGCGCGTGACCTGCCGCTCGAGTTGATCGATTGGCGTTCTCCGCGCTCGAGCCTCGGTCGTGCACCGCGTCGCGGCCACGATGGTCTCGAGGAAGATCCGACACGGGCGCGGACGCCATCCCGCCGGTCATGCTGCCTCCGGCGTCGCGTTGGACAACGCGACGAGCCGCGCGAGCGTCGCGGCGGCGGAACCGGAATCGAGCGCCGAGGCCGACAGGCGAATGCCCTGCGTCACGTCCTGAGCCGCGCCGGCGATGAGGAGCGACGCTCCGGCATTCAGCAGAACGATGTCGCGGGCCGCCCCGCGTGCGCCGCCGAGCACCTCGCTGGCGATGCGGGCGTTCTCCGCGGCATCGCCTCCGCGCAGGGCCTCAGGCGCGGCCTTCGCCAGACCCACGTCGGCGGGATGCACGTAGAAAGTGTTGACCGCGCCGTCGCGATACTCCGACACCTTGGTGTAGCCGGTCGTCGAAATCTCGTCGAGGCCGTCGGCCCCGTGCACGACCCACGCGCGCGCCGATCCGAGGAGGCCGAGTGAACGCGCCACGAGCTCGGTCAATTCCGGACGCGGCACGCCGACGAGCTGCCGGGCGGCACCGGCGGGATTGGTCAGGGGACCGAGCAGGTTGAAGGCCGTCCGCACGCCGAGATCCTTCCGCGTCGGCCCGGCGTGCCGCATCGAAGGATGGAAGGTCGGCGCGAAGAAGAACGCGATGCCTGCCTCGTCGAGGCAGCGCTCGACGACGGCCGGCGGCGCGGCGATATTGACGCCGAGTGCTTCGAAGAGATCGGCGCTGCCGCAGCGGCTCGACACCGACCTGTTGCCGTGTTTCGCGACCTTCACGCCGCACGCGGCAACGACGAGCGCCGCGACGGTCGACACATTGAAGGTGTGCGCGCGGTCACCGCCCGTGCCACAGGTATCGAACACATCGGGATACGTCCGCGACAACTTCGTCGCGCGCCCGCGCATCGTCCGGGCAAGCCCCACCACTTCCGAGGGACGCTCGCCCTTCATCGCCAGCGCGACGAGGAGGCCGGCGATCTGCGCCGGCTGGGCGCGGCCCTCCATGATTTCGTCCATCGCCGCGGCGGATTCCTCGACGGTGAGGTCCTGACGGCGCTGCAGCTTCTCGATCAACGCGGCGAACATCACATCTCCAGAAAGTTGCGCAGCAGTTTCCGGCCCTCGCCCGTCAGCACGGACTCGGGGTGGAACTGCACGCCATGAACCGGATACGTGCGATGCCGGACACCCATGACGGTCCCATCCTCGGTGTGCGCCGCCAGCTCGAGGATCCGGCGGCAACGGCTGCGCGATGACGAGCGAGTGGTAGCGGCCCGCGGAGAATGGCTGCGTCAAGCCACGAAAGACGCCCGCGCCGTCATGATGGACCGCCGACGTCTTGCCGTGCATGAGCTCGCCCGCGCGGACGACGTCGCCGCCAAAGGCGATGCCGATTCCCTGGTGCCCGAGGCACACGCCGAGCACGGGCACGCTCACGCCGAACCGCCGGATGACCTCGACGGAAATGCCCGCATCCTCGGGGCGGCCCGGCCCGGGCGAGATCACGATGCGATCGGGCCGCATGCCGGCGACCTCGTCGGCCGTCAGCTCGTCGTTGCGGCGGACGATCGGCGGCGCGCCCAGCTCCCCGAGGTATTGGGCCAGGTTGAACGTGAACGAATCGTAGTTGTCGATCAGCAGAATCACAGTCCCGCTTCCGCCATAGCGAGTGCCTGCAGCATCGCCCGCGCCTTGTCGCGCGTCTCCTCATATTCGGCCGCCGGATTCGAGTCGGCCACGATACCTGCGCCGGCCTGGATGTGCGCCCGGCCGTTCCTCATCGTGATGGTGCGAATCGCAATGCAGAAATCGAGGTTGCCAGCGAAGTCGAAGTACCCCACCGCGCCGGCGTAAATCTCGCGGCGCGTAGGCTCGAGCTCCGACAGAATCTGCATCGCGCGAATCTTGGGTGCGCCCGACACCGTGCCGGCCGGAAAACACGCCACCAGCGCGTCGAGATGGTCGCAATCCTCGGCGAGGCGCCCATCGACCGTCGACACGAGATGCATGACGTGCGAATAGCGCTCGAGCGCCATGTACTGGGGCACCCGCACCGACCCGTATTCGCAGACCCGGCCCAGATCGTTCCGGCCCAAATCGACGAGCATGACGTGCTCGGCGCGCTCCTTCTCGTTCCGCTTGAGCTCCTCGGCGAGGCGGAGGTCTTCCTCGTCGTTCGTCCCGCGCGGGCGCGTGCCCGCGATCGGATGGGTCTCGACGCGCCGTCCCTCGACGCGCACGAGCATCTCGGGCGACGACCCGACGATCGCAAGCCCGCCCATGCGGATGAAATACATGTAGGGCGACGGGTTGACGTGGCGCAGCGCCCGATAGACCGTGAACGGGTCGGCCTTGACGTCGGTCTCGAAGCGCTGCGAGAGTACGCCCTGATAGATGTCTCCCGCGGCAATGCGCTCCTTGATCGATCGGACGCCCGCCTCGAAGACCTCCCTCGTCTGGTTCGACCGCACTTCGGGCGCCGGCTGCTCGCCGGTCTCGGTCTGCGACAGCCCGCGCTCGAGCTCGCGTTCCAGAAACTGGATCTTGGCGCACGCGAACTGGTAGAGCGCGCGCAGGTCCTCGTCGGCCGTGATACGCGCGTTGGCAATGATCAGAATCCGGTGCTTCACGTGATCGAACGCGAGCACCGTGTCGAACAGCATGAAGCCGGCATCGTCTTCCGCCTGGGCTCCCGGATCGTTCACGCGAGCCGCTGCGGCCTCGGCCCAGGCTTTCTTGAGCGCGGGCTCGAAGATGGGCGAAGCATCGTAGCCGATGAAGCCGACGGCTCCACCCGTGAATCGCGGCAGCCCCGGCACGAAGGGCGACTGGAGTCCGGCCATCAGGCGGCGCAGCGCCGGCACGAATGCCTCGTCGGTCTCGGTCGTCGTTCCCGACCGCTCGAGCGTGGTCCGGGCCTCTCGCGCGCGCAGGACCAGGAAGGGGTCCTTTCCGAGGAAGGAGTATCGCGCCACCTGTTCTCCGCCCTCGACGCTCTCGAAGAGAAACGCGTAGTCGGAGTGTTCGGCGATCTTGAGGAACGCGGATACCGGCGTCAGCAGGTCGGCGATGATCTCCTTGACCACCGGCACGAACGTGCCGCGCCTCGCCAACTCGACGAACTCTTCGAACGTGGTTTGCTTCATATCTCGCTCAGTCGCCCTGTGGCGCGTGCGCTCCACGTCACCAGGCTCGAGGTCATTCCGTAGATCTGCGTAGTGTCCGCCTCCAGGCGGACCGGTCCGGCTAATCTAAAGCCGGACCCTACGTACGAACTAAAGCCGGACCCTGCGTACGATGACTACCGGCCCTCTGCGGCCGCGGCCAGGCGATCGCCTGCCGTCGCGGCGTTCTCGAACAACCCCTCCGGGGGCAGCTGTCCGGTCCACAACTCGAACTGGCGCTCCGCTTGCGCGATCAACATCTCGAGGCCGCCAATCGTCTGGCATCCGGCGGCGCGCGCGCTACGCAGCAACTCGGTGTCGGCCGGCGCGTAGACCAGGTCGTACACGATTCTTCCGTCCAGGGGCGCGCGACCCATCGGTGTTCCGGGCAGTCTTCTCGCTCCCAACCGTCGTGGCGTTCACCAGGACGTCCCAGCTCGAGGACCGCGGCGGGAACTGACCGACCTGGCCGTCCCCATCCCGGGCGACGAGGGCAGCAACCGTGCGCGCCGCGTCCACCGAGCGCGCGGAAACCGTCACCCTGGCCTTGCGGCTCGCGAGCGCGACGGCCACCGCACGCGCTGCCCCGCCAGAGCCGAGCACGGTGACCCGCACCCCGTCGAGCGCAACGCGGCGCGTGAGCGGCGCGAGGAAGCCCTCGACGTCGGTGTTTGCCCCGAGCCATCGGCCGTCTCGTATCGTGACCGTATTAATCGCGCCCACACGCCGGGCGAGCAGATCGATTTCGTCGGCACGCGGCATCAGGCTGATCTTGAAGGGCGTCGTGATGCTCGCGCCACGCACACCGAGATGCGTTGCAAAGCGAACGAAATCGTCGGCGTCGCGTGCCTCGAGGGGAACATAGACCGCATTCAATCCGAGCGCGGCGAAGCCCGCGTTGTGCATCACAGGCGATCGCGAGTGGATAATCGGGTTGCCGACGACCGCGTACAGTGCCGCGTCGGCGGCGATGCGCCGGAAGCGGAAGTCCCGCAGGAGGCGGGACGCCGGCATCTGTCCGGGCGCGACGCCATCGCCCGCAAACGTCCAGCGGTTGCCGAGCCGTGCCGCAAGAACGCGTGTCGCCACGCCCTGAGGGCCCATGGCGATGAGGATATGTCCCCGGCCTGGCTCGTCAGGATTTGCGGTGGCCAGGTCGAACAGCGGGAGCGTCTCCTCGAGCGACGACACCTGAATCGCCAGCTTGGCGACCTCGGCGCCGGTCGCACGCAGGTTCGCGTACCGGGCCTCGAGGTCGGACGGGGGATCGCCCAAAAAGTGTGACGACACGATGACGCCCCGGCCGGCGCGCGCGCGAATGAAGGCAGGGGCGAAAGCCGCGGCGGCTTCGACGTCAACATACTCCGCACCGAGCGCCGCCGCCGACTCGAGGAGTCGACGCCGTTCCTCTTCGCTGCCCTCGAAGCGTCCGCCTTCCCACAGTGCGCGGCACGTGACGATGACGGGAGTCCGCCGGCCCTGGAGGGCGCCGGCGACGTCCGGACGATCGACGAGATCGAGACGCAGCTCGACGAGATCAGCATGGTCGGCATCGGACGCGGCGTCCCGGCCGCGCCGGAGATCCTCCATCGTCGGCCCCGCCACGGTCACACAGAGCTGCGGTTCAGCCATCAACGTTTACTCATCCAACCCGCTTCCAAATCCAATAACGAGAAAGCTCCAAAACGAAAAAGCCCCAAAACGAAAAAGCCCCCTCAGCACGTGGCTGAGGAGGCTTTCTAGGATCCTGTATCCTGCGGTCGGCAGGCTAGCGGATTGCCCCCTCAGCGCACGCATACCACCACCAATAGGACGACTTGGTCCCACGGTGCCGGAGCGCGCTGCTAAAGAGAGTCATCCGAGGGCAAACCATAACACCTTTCTCCTTGACCTGCAAGCGGTTGCTCCTTATAACTGATAGAGGCGTCTTCGCTTCCCCCTGTAGACTCATGAAGTTACCAGTTACAGCCGCTCTAGTCGGCCTGCTCGCAACGACTCTACCTGCGTCTACGGCAACCTCCTTGATGCCAATCGAAGAGGTCAAGGCGGGCATGGTGGGCGTGGGACGGACCGTCTTCGAAGGGACCGAGCTCAAGGACTTCAAGGTCCAGATCCTGGGAGTGCTCCGCAACGTGCAGGGGCCGCGGCGCGACCTGATTCTTGCCCGCCTCGAGGGCGCCGGACTCGCCCAGTCTGGTGTCGCCCAGGGGATGAGCGGAAGCCCTGTTTACATCGACGGCCGGCTGGTCGGTGCAGTGTCGTACTCGATTGGCTCCTTCTCGAAAGAGCCCATCGCCGGGATCACGCCAATCGCGGAAATGAAGGAAGCGACGCCGCTGCCCCGCCGCACGGGCACCGGACAGGCGAAGCTTGAACTGCCAATCACGCGCGAAGGACTCGCGGCCGCGCTCGCGGCGGCCTCCGCCCGTCTCGCACCTTTTGCCCGCCGGCCGGCGGACGTGCAGTCCATCGGAATCCCCGCGTCCGAAGGCGCACAACTCGGCGCGATGCTGCGGCCGATTTCGACGCCGCTCATCATGGGCGGCTTCGAGCCAGAGACGGTCGACCTGGTCTCGGGCGCCTTTCGAGATGCCGGCTTCACGCCGATGGTCAGCGGCATGACCGCCGGTGCGCAACCAACGACGACGCCCGGCCCGCTCCGCGAGGGTGACGCCATCGGCGTCGCGCTGGCCAGCGGGGACATCGACATGGGCGCGACCGGCACGGTGACCCACATCGACGGGGATCGCATCTACGCGTTCGGGCATCCCTTCTACAATCTTGGCCCCGCCGCGTTCCCGATGACGCGCGCCTACGTCTACACGATCCTGCCGAGCCTGCTGACGTCCTTCAAGATTTCGTCGATGGGCGACACGATCGGGACCATGACGCAGGATCGCCCCACGGCCATCGCCGGAACGCTCGGCAAGGGCCCGGCGCTCGTGCCGATGACTGTCACGCTCGAGCGGTCCGCCGAGAGCACACTGGCGGGTGGCGCCCTCGAGTCGCCAAAGGATCTGAAGCACACCTTCAAGTACTCGCTCGTCAACGATCAGATGTTCACGCCGCTCATCGCCTACGTCGCGATGTTCAACACGCTCGCCTCCTACGAGCGGCAGTTCGGCGCCTCGACCATCAGCGTGAAGAGCCGCGCGCGGATCAAAGGCCACGACGCGTTGAACGTCGAAGACGTGTTCACGGGTGATTCGCCGATCCTCGGCGCCTCGACCGCGGTCGCCGGCCCGCTCACGATGCTCCTCTCGAACGATATCGAGCCGATCACGCTCGAAGGACTCGACATCACGATCACCTCCGCCGAAACGCCGCGTCGCGTGACCATCGAGCGCGTCTGGCTCGACGACATCCGGCCGCGGGCGGGCCGGACGACGCCGCTCAAGATCCTGACGCGCAGCTATCGCGGCGAAGAGAAGATCTCGACGGTGCCGATCGAGATTCCGTCGAACGCGTCCGGCCGTCTGTCGATTCTCGTCAGCGACGGCCGTCAGCTGAACGCGCTCGAGCAGCGCGACGTGCGCCGCACGCTGGAGCCTCAGACGGTGACACAGCTCGTCCGGCTGCTGAACGACACGCGTCGCAACAACCGCGTCTACATCCGGCTCCTCAGCGGCACCCCAGGCGCCGTCGTCAACGGCGAGGCCATGGCCGCCCTCCCGCCGTCAGTGCTGTCGGTGCTCGAAAGCGACCGCAACGGCGGCAGCTTCATCCCGATGCGCAGCGCAACCGTCGGGGAATGGGAATTGCCGATGGATTCGGCCGTCACCGGATCGCGCCTGCTCACCATCGAAGTCGACAGCGGTTCCGGCCGTTGATGCCGCCCGCGGTCCTTTCCACACCTTTTCAACCTATGCGCACCGGGGTCAGATCTCGATTTTCTCGTCGCCTGCTCAGCTGGACCCGTTCGGCGAGAAAATCGAGATCTGACCCCGGGCGGCGCGCCTGTCTGGTTCTGGCGCTCGTCGCCCTCGCGTGCGCGGGCATCGGCGCGGCCATGCCGACATTCTGGACGGTTGCCACGCAAATCGACTTTCTGAAGGGCGACGTCGAGGACCTGTCGATCGACAGCGACGGGCGCGTCTTCCTCGGTCCATCGACGTCGCTCGTCGCCGAAACGGCGGCGCCATTCCTCTGGACGGTGGTAGCGGGTGCGGACGGGACTTTCTGGGCCGGAACTGGAAACGAGGGAAAGGTCCTCAAGATCGGCAAGGACGGCAAGGTCGCGACGTTCTTCGATGCCACCGAGCTCGAAGTCCACGCCATCGTCCAGGCACCCAACAATGGGCTCTATGTCGGTACGTCGCCCGATGGCAAAATCTACCAGGTGAGCGCCGACGGCACGGCGCGAACCTTCTTCGATCCCGAAGACAAGTACATCTGGGCGCTGGCGCTCGACCGTGCGGGCAACCTCTACGCGGCGACCGGCGACAAAGGCGTGATCTACAAGATCACGCCAGACGGCAAGGGCACGCGCTTCTACAAGACGAGCTCCACGCAATGTCGTGTCGCTGGCGTTCTCGTCGACTGGCGATCTCTACGCCGGGACCGAATCACCCGGCCGCGTGTTCCGGATCGACGCCACCGGCAAGGCCTTCGTGCTCCTCGATTCGCCGTTCAAGGAGATCCACTCGCTCCGGCTGGCCGACGACGGGACGCTTTACGCGGCGGCTGTGAGCGGCTCGACTTCAGTGACCGAAGATCGCTCGATCCAACCCGCCGGCGCCGATCCCGGCCGGCCGCCCGTGCCGACGGTCTCGACCGAGATCACGGCAATCTCCGTCGTCGATACGGGGGGAACGCAGTCGGCGACGCCCGTGATTTCCGGAGCGTCGAGGCGAAGCAATCGCGGAGCGGTCTATCGCATCCGGTCGAATGGACTGTGGGACTCCTACTGGGAGACCGGCGAGGATTCGCCGTACGACCTTCTGGTGGAACCTGGCGGCAGCCTGCTCGTCGGCACCGGCTCCTGAAGGCAAGATCTTCCGCGTCAGCGGCGACCCGGCGCGCGCCACGCTCCTCTCGCGCGCGACTGCGCGGCAGGTCACGGCCCTTCTCCGCGAGCCGTCCGGGCGCATCGTCGGAGCCACGAGCAACCCGGGGAAGCTCTTCGCGCTCTCCGCGAGCCCGGCGGCCAAGGGCACGTACGAGTCCGACGTCCGCGATGCCGGCACGGTGGCGAGCTGGGGCGTGATCCGGTGGCGCGCCACGGCGCGAGCCGGTCAGGTGCAGATCCTGACGCGAACGGGGAATACGGCGAATCCGGACGAAACCTGGAGCGCGTGGTCGAAGCCCTACACGAGCGCCGACGGCGAGCAGATCGGCAGCCCGAACGCCCGTTATCTGCAGTGGCGCGCCGTGTTCAGCGCCGAGAGTGGCGCCGTCGCCGGTCCTGACCTCGGTGACGACCGCCTATCTGCCGCGCAACCTCCGGCCCGAGGTCTCCTCGATCACGGTGCACCCGGCCGGCACCGTGTTCCAGCGTCCGTTCTCCGGCAGCGAAGTGGAGATCGCCGGCTTCGAGGACAACACCTCTGACGGACGCGCGCCATCGCAGGCGCAGTCGGGTCCGGGCGGTGCTCCCGCGCTGCCGCCGCCGCTCGGCCGGCGCATCTATCAGAAGGGACTGCAGACGATCGTCTGGAAGGCGGAGGACGAGAACGACGATCGCCTGCAGTACGACGTGCTCTACCGCCGCGAAGGCGAAACGGCGTGGAAGGCGCTGAACCGCGGCATGTCGGATCCGATTTTCGTGTGGGACACGACGTCGGTGCCCGACGGGACCTACGTCGTGAGCGTCGCGCGTCGGACACGCCGTCGAACGCGCCGGCGACGGCCCTCGTCGGCGACATGGAGAGCGCGAGCTTCGACATCGACAACACCGCGCCGCGCATCGAGGCGCAGCCCGCGGTCGTGCCGGGACGCGATGAGACGATCGCGTTCACCGTTCGCGACGACCAGTCGCCGGTGCAGCGTGTCGAGTACTCGCTCGACGCGAGCCGCTGGCGGATGGTCTACCCGAAGGACGGCATCCCGGACTCGCGGCGCGAGGAGTTCGAAGTGACGGTCGACGACAGCGAGGCCGGACGCAGCGTCATCATCCGTGCGACCGACGCGATGAACAACGTCGCGACAGCGGTGGCGAAGCTGCAGCGGTAGCGCCGCCGATACGGCTGGTCCGGCTGGAAGCCATCGACGAACGGAAACCCTTCACGAAGGCCGCGACCAGCCTCCGCAAAAGCTACGGCGGTCCGCCGGAGCCTTGGCGAAGGCGGAAGATCACGAGGCTCGCGAAGAACGCACGGGCGAAAGTGGTCCTCGTGAATGAGCCGTCGGCCGGGTTCTGAGATGGCATGTAGCCAGCCTCGGGCGTGCAGGACTGGCGGCGAGGTCTGCCGAGCTACGACCGGCTCTTGGGCTTGACCGTGGTCTGCGCGAGAAGCCAGACGAGATTCACCGCGACGGGTGAGCCGGCGAGCTCCGCCGGCTGGAGCCGTGCGTGCGAAAGGGCGTCGACGAGTTCGACACCTGACTGCCATGTCGGGCATTCCCGAGAACCTCGAGGTCGGACACGCGTCCTTCGCGGGTCACGACCGCGGACACCGCAGCATCGTATCGAGATCGGATACACCGTCGGCCAGCGCCGAGCTCTCGAGCGTCGCTGCACCACGCCGTCCTGGGAACGCTCGGGAACGTGTAGCGGTTATCGAGCCGCTGCCGGATTCAGGTCGGACCCCGACGGCGCCGCCATGACCGCAATCACCGCGGCCATCGAATCGTGCCGCTCGGGCGACGCGAACTGCAGCGTGCCGAGCGCAACGGCCCCGCAGAGGAACGTGGCCGTCGTCGAGGCCAGGGCAATCCACACCAGGTGCATGTCGTCGAAGACGCGGCCGAGCGCGCGCGCCATCGACTCGTGCGTCTCGGCGCACATGCGGCTCACGACTGCCGGGCGCAGGCCGGTCCAGTCGTCGGACGGTGCCGGCGCGGCCGCCAACCTCAGGAGGCCTCCCCGATGTTCTGCAGCTCCGCGAGCTCGCCCGCACACGGCGGACAATCCTTGACGTGACTCTCGAACGCAATCATCTCGCCGACGGGCAGCTCGCGATCGTGGAAGGCTGCGAGACGCCGCCGCACCGCCGCGCAGGTCAACAACCTCATACGTCCCTCAATCCCGCGCGAAGCGCCTCGCGTGCCCTTGCGAGGCGCGATTTCACCGTGCCGACCGCGATGCCGAGCGAGAATCCGATTTCGTCGTAGCTCAGCCCGTCGATTTCGCGCAGAACGAGCGCCGTCCGCTGATCGAAGGGCAGCTCGTCGAGCGCCGTTCGAATGCGGTCTGCCATGACCTTCTGTCCGAGCACGCGGTCCGGCGAGCCGTCGTTGCTGCGCTCGGGCGGATCGCCGTGATCGCGAATGTGCTCGTCGAGCGACACCTGCTGCGACCGATGCCGCCGGCGCCACCAGCGCTGGCGGTTCCTCGCCTGATTCACGACGATCCGGTAGATCCAGGTCCGCAGGGCGGACTGCCCGCGGAAGCGCGTGAATCGTGCGGAAGACCCGGAGAAACACCTCCTGCGACAGGTCGAGGGCCTCGTTGTGGTCGCCGAGGAGGTTCAGCGACAGCTGATAGACCATCCGCTGGTGCTCGTTGACGAGCTCGGCGCAGGCCTCTTCGTCGCGCGCGGCGCAGCGCTGAATCAGCGCGGCTTCCCGCCCTCCGACCTCGGTCCAGGTGATGGCTCGAACCGGCTTCACAGACAGTCCCTGTGCCATCTTAGCACTCCACCGCTGGGGAATCACGGCTGCTCTGTAAGGCTTAGAACCCGGCCGGTCCCCGAAGTTCCCCCGGCCACCTTTGCGACGCACGGAACTGTAAGTGCTAGGATCCATTCGGTGAAGCGCCTCCTCCTGACGTTGCTCCTGTTCGCCGCGCTGGCGGGGGTCTACGGCTATCTCGTGATCCGCTGGGAAAACGGTCATCGGGACCAGATTCGTCGGGGCGACGCCGCCATGGCCGCCGGCGATCTGTCGACCGCGATCGAGGCGTTCAGCGGCGCCATCACTCTGAAGCACGATTCGATGGTTCGGGTATCTGATGCGCGGCGACGCCTACCGCCGCCGCGACGAGCTCGAGGCCGCACTCCGGGACCTGCGGCAGGCAGCCGAGATCGACCCGGGCGCCCCCAAGCCTCGCGAGCTGCTCGGAGACGTCAACTACGCCCGGCACCGGTTTCCACCCGCCGCGGACCACTATCAGGCCTACGTCGACCTCGACGATCGCTCCCCGCGCGTTCTCTACAAGCTGGCGCTGGCGCGCTATCGCGCGGGACAGCCCACGCTCGGGACCGAGGCGCTGCAGAAGGCCGTCGCCATCGACGGGACCTTCGCCGAAGCCTACTACCTGATGGGGCTCTGTCAGCGCGACGCGCAGCAGCCGTCCGAGGCGCTCGTCTCGCTCCAGAAAGCCATCGCGCTCGCGCCCGCGGACGCGCTCCTCCAGGCCCGCGAGGAGCTCGCAGATCTGTACGGCCGTCTCGGACGCACGGAAGAGTGGATCACCCAACTTGAAGCGCTGAAGGCACTCGACCCTGGTCCGGCCCGTGACGTGATGCTGGGGCTCGCCTACTCGAAGGCTGGACAGTCCGATCGTGCGGTGATCACCCTGCGGCACGCCTCGGAGCGCTATCCGAACTACCGGCACATTTACGTCGCGCTCGGCAGGGTCTGGCTGGAATCCGCGCAAGCCCGGTCGGATCGGGTCGACTTGAACAAGGCGCTCGAGGCGCTCGAGAAGGCCGTCGGCGAAGAGAACACGAGCGAGGCCTACATGCTCTTCGGCCGCGCACTGCTGCTCGCCTCCGCCGCCGAACCCGCCGAACGAATGCTGCAGCAGGCCACCGAAAAGCTGCCGTCCGATCCGCTGGCGTTCTACTACCTCGCCGACGCCGCAGAGCGCCGCGGGCACTTCAGCATCGCGCGCCAGGCGCTGCTCGATTACCTGGCGCTCGCCGGCGAAGATCCCGACCCTCGCAGACGCGCCACGATCACCCTCCGCGTCGCGGATCTCTCGATGCGCCTGAACGACTACCCTCGCGCGGCGACCTGGTACGACCGCGCGGCCCCGACGCTCTCGGCCGACGAGGAGTTCGTGGTCAAGCTCGCCGAGGCACGCTGGCGCACGGGACAGCCTGATGCCGCGCGATCGATGCTCGACAAGCTGCTGGAGAAAAACCCCGGGAATATCGCCGCACGTAATCTGCTGAGGCGAGTGCGGTAGGAGAGAACGCTGATAGGCGAAGGGAGCGGAGGCTTTTTCACCACAGAGGGCACAGAGTTAGCAGAGGAAGACTCGCAAAGAGAGTCACGGGACGCGGATTACGCGGATCACGCGGATCGATGCCGGCTCACGAGTCCCATATCGCGAGCCCGAGTGATCTGGGAGATCCAGTCCCCTTTTCAGCGATCCGCGTAATCCGCGTCCCGTCATCCCCAAGTGATCCGCGTCTCCCCCTTGCCGCGATCCGCTTTCCCGCGCGGCCTTCGCTTTTACCCTGCGAGCTTCGGATCCACACGATCCCGCAACCCATCCCCAAGGAAATTGAACCCGAGGACGAGCGTCGCGATGGCGAGGCCCGGGAAGATCGTCAGATGCGGCGCGTCGAAGAGGTGCGAGCGGCCAGCGTCAGCATCGTGCCCCAGCTCGGCGTCGGCGGCTGCACGCCAAGGCCGGGAAAGCTCAGCGAGGCCTCCGCGATGATCGCGCCGGCCATGCCGAGCGTGGCCTGCACGACGACCGCCGGCAGGGCCGTCGGCAGCACGTGCCGCAGAACGATGCGCGGAGATCCGGCGCCGAGCGCGCGAGCGGCCTGGACGAACTCGAGCTCGCGCGCGCGGAGCGCGTGGCTGCGCACGAGACGCGCGTATCCCACCCATCCGATCACGGAGAGCGCGATCACCACGTTCGTCAGGCTGGGGCCCAACACGGCCACGAGCGCAATCGCGAGCAGGATGCCCGGAAACGCCATCAGCACGTCCACGGCGCGGCTGATCACGTCGTCCACGACGCCGCCGAAGTAGCCGGCAATCGAACCGAGCAGCATGCCGACAAGCGACGACACCGAGACGACTGCAAGCATCGACTGCGCGGGATCGCCCGGCACGAGATGGATGAGGGCAAAGACCATCGCGGCGACACCGAGCAGCACCGGGATCGTGAGCAGCAGCCGCCGGATGAGATACCGCAGCATCGGACGAGTGAGGATAACTCAACCAGCCTTCTCGTGTATGTGCAGCCGGCGCATCATCTTGGCCAGACCCTGCCTCGAGACGCCGAGCGTCCGCGCGGCACGGGCTCGCTGGCCGCCGGCGTGCGCGAGCGCGGCTCGCACGAACCGGCGCTCGAACTCCTGTCGCGCGGCCTCGAACGTCGTCGCGGCGGTCGCCGCGCCCCTGGCGATATGGGCGGGCAGCACTGCGGGACCGATGCGGCCGCGACGTGGCGCGTGGACGGCGAGCGACGCGATGACGTTCTGGAGCTCGCGAACATTGCCGGGCCAGTCATAGCGCGCGAGCGTCGAAAGCGTCTCGACCGTCAGCGTCGCTGCGGTTCCAACCCGGGCCGCCGCTTCGGTCCAGAAGTGCGCCGCGAGCGCCGGGATGTCCGAGGCGCGGTCGCGCAGAGGCGGAACGACGATGCGGACGACGTCGAGACGGAATCGCAGGTCGGCGCGAAAGCGGCTGGCTGCGACTTCCTCGTCGAGCCGGCGATTCGTCGCCGCGACGATGCGCGCGTCGACGCGGCGCGGCATGTTCTCGCCGACGCGCCGGACTTCCCCATCCTGCAGCACGCGCAGAAGCTTGGCCTGCGCGCGCGGCGACAACTCGCCGACTTCGTCGAGGAAGATGGTGCCGCCGTCCGCCTCCTCGAAGAGTCCCGGGCGCTCGCCCACCGCTCCGGTGAATGCTCCTCGCGCGTGGCCGAAGAGCTCCGCCTCGAGCAGGTCGTCGGAGAGCGCCGCGCAGTTGACCGTGCACAGCCGCCGGTCGCGCCTGGGACCGAACCGGTGCAC
The DNA here is from genome assembly GCA_963776315.1 of uncultured Acidobacteriota bacterium. GTDB lineage: Bacteria > Acidobacteriota > Vicinamibacteria > Vicinamibacterales > 2-12-FULL-66-21 > DATBJJ01. The sequence continues at coordinate 136,077 of CAVZMJ010000002.1, read as the reverse complement.
GCCGCGCGCGACGAGCTCCTTGCCACTGCCGCTCTCTCCTTCCACGAGGATCGGAAACGGCGCGCGCGCCGCGCGCGCCACCGACGCCCGAAGCGCCACGGCCGCCTCGCTCGACCCGAGAAGCTCGCTGAAACCGGACTCGGCCACGGGCACCGCCGGCCGATCGAGGAGGCTGCGGACCCAGGGGGACGCGGCGAGCGCTGCCGCGCGCAGCAACGCCGAGGCACGGTCCTCGTCAATCACGGTGCCCATCGTCCAGCGGCAGCAGAGGACAGCGATGGCCTCGTGACCGAACCGGATGGGTGCGGCCGCCTGTTGCGGTTCGCTGGGCGCTCCAGCGCCGGCCGAGCCGCCGGCGATCACGCGGGCGACGAGTGCCGCGTCTCCCTGCCAGGGCCGGCCGGCACGGGCAAGCGTGCGCGGCTCATTCCTCGGCACCATGGGGCTCACCGCCTTGGAGCTCAGCGCCCCGGGGGCGCCCGCGACGATCTGGACGCTCGCCGCGCGGAGGCGCTCGAGCGCATGGTGGCACACTGCGTCGAGCGCGGCGCTCTCGTCTGCCGCCGCGTGAGCCATCTCCAGCAGGGTTTCAAGCTCGAGGAGCGCCCGATCCGACAGGCTCACCTGCACTTCGCCCGGATCGGCGGCCGCACGCCTGCACGCGTCTTCGATCTCTTGTCGCAGCAACGGCGGCAGCGCGTGACTCGCCAGTGCCGATCGAAGATAGCCAAGCGACCGCGCGGGGCGTCCGTCGATCCGGGGAGAACCAGGAGCGGCCCGACCAGCCGTGACCAGGAGGCACCGCGCGCGAAGTCCGGCGAGCGGCAGGTGCGCGGACGCGGCAGCTTTCAAAGAGCGTTCGCTCCACAACCGCACCTGCTCGACGTTGTTGCCATTGCCGACCAGTTGCTGAACGATGGCCATGCTGCGGAAGGCTGCGGCCGCGACCCTGGGGAGATCAATCCGGGCAGCGCCGCTGACCGCTTCTCCCGCTGCGGCGAGCGCGGCTCGGAGGTCCCCCATCGCAGCACGCGATCGCGCGAGGAGGGCCCAGGCTTCGACTGTGCCGGCAGGGCTCGATGCAGTCGTCGCAACGGTCGACAGCTCGACGGCCGCTTCGTCGTAGCGGGACTGCCAGTAAAGGCAGCGGGCAAGCGCGTGCGAGGCGCGACCCTTCAGACCGGCATCACCGAGCAGGGCTGCGCCGGCGCACGCACCGCGCAACGACGCCTCCGCCTCCCTGAAGCGCCGCTGGTCCGTCCACACGACCCCTATCCCAAGCACGGCGCCAATCGCCGTTGCGCCGTCGCCCGAAAGCGCTCGCGCACGCTCGAACTCGACAACCGCGCGCTCGCTCTGGCCGCGATCGCGAAGGACCCAGGCGAGCCCGGCGGCGCAGGCGGCGGCCAGCGCCGGTTCGCCGCGGGCCTCGAGCACGCGCGACGCGCGCGTCAGAAGGCGGATGGCCGACGCGTGTCTGCCCCGCGCCGCGAGGCGTCCGCCCCGATCCGGCGCGTCGCGCAGCACTCGACCCGCGCCGTGCGAGCGGCGCGACAACGGAGAGCCGAGGACGTATGCAGGCGACGATTCGTGTACGACCGCGATGCGCGCTGTCGGTTCACCGAGATGCGCGGCACGCAGTCGTTCCAGAAACAGGCCCGGGCGCCCGGCGGCTCCCCGCGCGGCGTCGAACAGCTCCTCGGACGATGGCCCGTTGTCGTGGTCGACGAACACCATTGAAGTCATGGCCGCAATCCCCATCGAATCGATCTGGCGCGCGCCGGGATGCGGCGCTTCAGATCGGGTGAATCGGAGCAGGACGTGCCGTCGTGCGCTGGCAGTGCCCATCTGAGCCAGGAACATCGCGAGCGTGGCTCGCTCGGCGGACGGGTGATCGTCGAGCAGAATGCAGAGGTGTCGCCGAGCCAGCCGTTCGCGCAGCCACGGAAGCCGCACGAGGACGGCGCTCGCAACTGGAACGAACCCGGCCACACGCGCGCTTCGCGCAGCGAGCAGCCGGGCGGTGCGGAGTCCGACTCCCTTCCCCCCGGTAATCTCGATGCTCGTCGTCCCTCCGGGACTGACGAGCTCGAGGGCTTCGTGCAGGCTTTCGAGCACGGCCCTTGGCTGAAGGATGAGCCCGAGCGCCCTCCCGCTCGAGAAGCGAAGGCGTTGTGAGGAGGTCACCCCGGCACCGATGACGTCGCGCAACGCGTGTTGCGAGACGTGCGCGCTCAAGCGGCAGTCCGCGCGACTCGAGGAACCGGCCTGCGTGCCGCAGCAACTCGGCCGCGGCACGACCCGCGACACCGAGGGGCTCGCCGATGCTGTACGCCTCGAACATGCGACTGCTGTCGGCGACACCGTAGTCCAGGAGCACGTTCATGAGGGGATGCCGGAGCCTGGCGCGTTCCGCCCACTGCTCGTTCCGGACGATCTCGTCGGAAACCTGGCCGGCGTGCACGAAGCGCAGTCGCACCGGCGCACCGCTCGCGACGTCAATCCACGTTCGGCCGAACGCGACGAAACGATCCGCCACCAACTCGGGCATGGTCTCGAGACCACATCAGTGCAAGTTGGCCGCCGACGACCAAAGCACCTGATTTGCTGGGAGATCTGCAGGAAGCCCGCAAGGAGTGCGCAGAAACTTAATATACAATCAACCCACAAATGGTGCGATTTCTCACAGCCGGCGAGTCTCACGGGCGGGCGCTCGTGGTGATTCTCGAAGGGATCCCGGCCGGCTTGACTCTCGATCCGGACGCCATCACGCGCGACCTCCGGCGGCGCCAGGGCGGATACGGACGCGGTCGCCGCATGGCGATCGAATGCGATCGCGCGGATCTGCTGTCGGGCGTCCGCGCCGGCGAGACCATCGGCGGCCCGATCGCGATGATGATCGAGAATCGCGACTGGCCCAACTGGCAATACACCATGCGCGTCGGTCCAGACAAAGGCCCCGATGCGGAACATGACCTGCCCGTCGAAGGCGGCGGTGCGCGCCGGGCGCCAGTCACGCGCCCGCGTCCCGGCCACGCCGACCTCGCCGGCGTGGCCAAGTACGGCCGCACCGACGTTCGCGATGTCCTCGAACGTGCCAGCGCGCGGGAGACGGCCGCACGTGTCGCCGCCGGCGCCATCGCCAAGCAACTGCTGGCCCGGGCGGGCGCCACCATCGCCAGCCATGTCTTCGTCCTCGGCGAAGCGGCTTTGCCGGCGGGGACGATCGTCAGCTTCGAGCGGGCGGCCGCTCTCCCCGACGACAGCCCCGTGCGCTGCGTCGATGCCGACGTCGAGCGCCGGATGATCGCCGGCATCGATCGGGCGAAGGAAGCCGGCGACACCATGGGCGGTGCGTTCGAAGTAATCGTCAAGGGCCTTCCGATCGGGCTGGGGAGCTATACCCAGTGGGATCGCAAGCTCGATGGCCGCCTGGCTCAGGCGCTGATGTCGATTCCTGCCATCAAGGCGGTCGGCGTGGGCCTCGGTCCGGAGGTTGCCGCACGGCCGGGATCGCGCGTGCACGACGAAATCGTCCCCGACACGTCCGGCGTCCGCGACACCGGGATTGCCCGTCCGACCAACAACGCCGGTGGCCTTGAAGGGGGCGTGACCAACGGCGAAGATCTTCGCGTCTCGGCCTGGATGAAGCCCATCTCGACGCTGATGAAGCCGCTGCGGTCGGTCGACCTCACCACGATGCACGCCTCCCCGGCCGCGATCGAGCGCAGCGACGTCTGTGCCGTCCCCGCCGCCGCCGTCGTCGGCGAGGCCATGGTTGCGCTCGTGCTCGCCGATGCCCTCGTCGAGCGCTTCGGTGGCGATACGGTTGCAGGTCTCGAGCGTGCGGTGGCGGCCTCGAGCGAGGCCGTTCGGGCCCGCTTCATCTCTCGATGATTCGTCCAATCCTGCGTTACGGCGAGCGGCCGTTGCACCAGCCGGCGGCGGAGGTGACCTCGTTCGACGAGGATCTGCAGCGCCTCATCGACGACATGATCGAGACGATGTATGCAGCGCCCGGCATCGGTCTGGCTGCGACGCAGGTCGGTGTGCCGCTCCGCGTCTTCGTCGTCGACATCAGTGTCGGCCGCAACCGGAACGACCTCATCGTCTTGGTCAATCCCACGTTCGTCGCGCGCGACGGGATGCAACTCGAGGAGGAAGGATGCCTCAGCGTGCCCGGATTCAATGCCACCGTCGTGCGGCCTGCGCGGACGGTCCTGCAGGGCTTCGATCGGCAGGGCGCGGAGCAGACCGTCGAGGGCAAGGCCTTGCTCGCGCGCGCGTTCCAGCACGAGATGGATCACCTCGACGGCGTGGTCTTCGTCGATCGCCTGCGCGGCATCAAGCGTGACCTCATCGTCCGGAAAATCCAGAAGTTGAAGCGCGGCGGCCGATGGTGAGCACGCGGCCGGCTCCGCATTGTCTACTTCGGCACGCCCGAGTTCGCCGTGCCGACCCTGCGCAGACTGCTCGAAGCCTCGCGCCTGCCTGCTTCGCATCACGTCGTCGGCCTCGTCTCCCAGCCCGACAGGCCGAAGGGCCGCGGCAATCGCCTGGCGCCGACACCAACCAAGGAGTTGGCACTCGCCGCCGGCGTCCCGGTGCTGCAACCGGAACGCCTGAAGGACGAGGCGTTCCTGACCACGATCGCCTCGCTGACGCCGGACCTCGGGGTTGTGGCGGCATATGGAAAGCTCCTGCCCGACCAGCTGCTGAGCATTCCACCGCTCGGCATGATCAACGTGCACGCATCGCTGCTGCCGCGGTGGCGCGGCGCCGCCCCGATCCACCGCGCCGTCATTGCCGGCGACCGGGAAACAGGCATCACGATCATGCGGGTCGTGAAGGAGCTCGACGCGGGCGCATCGTTCAAGAAGATCAGGCGCGCCATCAGCGCCGATGAGACGACCGTGGAAGTCGAGCGCGACCTCGCCGAGATGGGCGCCGGCCTCCTCCTCGAGGTTCTCGAGGAGATCGCCGATGGTCGCGCAGTCGAGACGCCTCAGGATCCCTCTCTCGCCACCTACGCCGCCAAGATCACGAAGGCCGAAGGCGCGGTCGAATGGTCGTTGCCAGCCGAGCGGATTCACAACCTCGTGCGCGGGCTGCAGCCGTGGCCGCTCGTCTCTGGCCGCATCGGCGGGGCGCGAGTCCTCATTCATCGGACCGAACTGACGCCAGCCGTCAGCCCGGAGGCACCTGGAACGATCGTCCGTGCCGAGCCGGAGCGGCTCGAGATCGTCGCCGGAGACGGCCGCGTGCTGCGGGTGCTCACCATCCAGCCGGAAGGCCGGCGCGCCATGTCCGCGCGCGAATTCCTGGCCGGCCGTCACATCGTTCCCGGAACGAAAGTCGAGCGGGGATGATTGCTCCCGCGCGCGAAGCGGCGTACGAAGCGCTCCGCGCGGTTTCGACGGCCAACGCCGATCTCCCGCACGCGCTGGCCCGCGCCCGGACACGATTGCCCGACGAGCGCGACCGGGCGCTCGCCGCCGAGATCGTCACCGGCACGCTCAGGTGGCAGGCGGCGTTCGACCACGTCATCGCCGCGTTCAGCCGGCGCCCGGTGACGCGGCTGGATCCTGAAGTGCTCGATCTCCTTCGCATCGGCATCTTTCAACTTCTGCACCTCGATCGCGTGCCGGCCGCGGCCGTCGTCAGCGACGCCGTCAACATGACGCGCAAGGCCGGCAAGAAGAGCGCGGGGCCGCTCGTCAACGCGCTCCTGCGCCGGGTCAGCCGCGAGCGGGACCACTTGCCCGTTCCACCGCGCCCGGACGATCCGGGCGACCGCGACGCCGCCCTGGACTACCTCGCAGTCACACTCTCCCACCCGCGCTGGCTCGCGGCTCGCTGGCTCGATCGCTACGGCTTTGCGGCAACCGAAGCCTGGCTCCAGTTCAACAACAAGCCAGCGCCACTGACGATTCGCGCCAACAGGCTGCGCACCGACGGCGCGTCGCTCGCAGATTCCCTGAGCGCGCACGGAGTGCGAGTCGAGCCCGGCCGTTTCGCTCCGGACGCGTGGCTGGTGCAGAAGGGCAACCCCCTGCTGACCCCGTTGGCCGAGACAGGGCTCTTCGTCGTGCAGGACGAGGCGTCACAGCTCGTCGCCTGCCTGGTTTCCGCGCATCGCGGCGAACGCGTGCTCGACGCCTGCGCGTCTCCAGGCGGGAAGACAACGGCCATTGCCGCAGCCATGGGCGACCAGGGCCTCATCGTCGCCACCGACGTCCGCGGCCGGCGCGTCGATCTCCTCGCCCGGACCGTTCGGCTCTCCGGGGCCCGGTCGGTGAGGATCGTGCAGGCGGACGCCTCTGCCCTGCCGCTGACGGCCTCCTTCGACTGGGTCCTGCTCGACGTTCCCTGCTCTGGACTCGGCACGATCCGACGTGACCCCGACGTCCGCTGGCGGCGCACCGAAGCGGATCTGCCAAGGCTCGCTGCCGCTCAGGGGCAGATGCTCCGGGAGACGGCCCGTACGCTTCGGCCAGGCGGCCGACTCGTCTACTCGACCTGCTCGAGCGAGCCCGAGGAGAACGAGGACGTAGTCGCCGCGTTCGTCGCGGAGGGTGGGTTCCGGCCCGTGCCACCCATCGATCTGCCTTCGCAGGTTCCGCCTCTCATCAACGCGGCCGGACACCTGCGGACGTTTCCGTTCCGGGACGGCCTCGAAGCGTTCTTCGGCGCCGTTCTTGAAAAGAGCTGACGGGCTCAGCAGTCAGCGACCACGCCCGGCGGTGATTAAGTCCTACTTGCGGTACAATTTGTGGTTGCATGCCACTGACGACGCGCGTGTGGGGAGCCGGCAAGGTGCTCTTCATCTGCGGCGCGCTGGTCCTGACCTACGTTCTATTCGCGGCGGCGGCAATGCGGATGGCGCTGAAGACGCGCGAAGTGGTCGTACCAGATCTTGCGGGCAAGGCCGTCAACGACGCCTCGGCAGCGCTTGGCGGAGTCTGGCCTGACGTTGAAGGTCGAAGAAGGTCGCAAGGTCGATCCCAGGGTGCCGGCGGGCCAGATCCTCGTGCAGGAGCCGCTCTCCGGCGCGCGCACGAGGCGGCAGCGGAGCGTGCGCGTCTGGATCAGCGCCGGGCCGCGTTCGACGACGGTGCCGGCACTCGTCGGCGAATCTGAGCGGACGGCTCAGCTGCGCGTGACGCAGGACGGCTTCGCAGTCGGGCCCACAGCCGAAATTCGCTCGCTCGATTACGCCGCCGGAACCGTGGTCGCACAGAACCCGCCGGCCAGGAGCAAGTCCGACACGATTTCGCTGCTCGTCAATCGGGGGGAGCGAGGGGCTACTTACGTCATGCCGGATCTCATCGGAGTCAATGGCGACCGGGCCTCGGACCTGCTGCGAACCCGTGGGTTCCGTGTCTCGGTGGTTGGCGATCATCCGTACCCGGGCGTGCCGGGCGGAGTGGTCCTGCGCCAGAGCCCGCAGGCCGGCTTCCAGATCGCGCCGGGCGAGCCGATTTCGATCGAGGTCAGCCGGTGAGCGTGTCGATTGCTCCATCGATGCTGTCGGCCGATTTTTCGGCGCTGGCGGCAGAGGTCGCGAAGGTCGAGCGAGGTGGAGCGGATCTGCTGCACCTCGACGTGATGGACGGGCACTTCGTACCGAATATTACTTTCGGTCCCATGGTCGTGCGGGCGATCCACAGGGTGGCAACCGTACCGCTCGACGTGCATCTGATGATTGAGGACCCGGATTTCTATCTCGAGGAGTTCGTCGCGGCAGGAGCCGCCAGGATCGCGGTCCATGCCGAGGTGCTGCCGCACCTGCACCGGACGGTCCATCTCATCAGGAAGCTGGGTGCGCTGGCGGGAGTCGCCATCAACCCGTCGACGCCCGTGGGCGCCCTCGAAGCAATCGCCGGGGACGTCGACTACGTCCTCGTGATGTCTGTCAATCCGGGATTTGGAGGCCAGACCTTTATCCCTAGAAGCGAGTCTAAAGTGCGTGCTGTCCGAGAGTTGCTCGACCGGGCTGGCTCGCCGGCGCCGATCGCGATCGACGGCGGCATCGACGCCTCGAACGCCGCGCGCGTCGTCGCCGCCGGTGTGGACATCCTCATCGCGGGTCAGGCCATCTTCGGCCAGGCCGACGCCGCGCAAGCCACGCGTGACCTGCGCGCAGCCGCGTCGGGTGCCGGAGCCAGATGACGGTCGTCCCTACCTCGACGTCGACGGTCCGCGTGCGGTACGCCGAAACCGACAAGATGGGTGTGGTCTACTACGCGAACTACTTCGTGTGGTTCGAGGTTGCGCGGGCGGATCTGCTGCGGGCGCTCGGCTGGAGCTATCGGGAGATGGAACTGGCGGGCGTGTCGCTTCCCGTGATCGAAGCGCATTGCGAGTACGTGCGGCCGGCCCGCTACGACGACGAGCTGGAGATACGGACGATCGGCCGCCTGCTGTCGCCGGTCCGGATGGAGTTCACGTACGAAGTGCGGCTCGCCGCGGAATCGGCTGTTGCGGCGACTGGACGAACGGCGCATGCCTCCGTCGACGCGAACGGACGGCCGTGCCGGTTGCCGCAGCGGGTGCGGGAGGCCTTCGCGTGAAGGCGCTGGTGACAGGAGCGGCGGGATTCATCGGATCGCACCTCGCATCGGCGCTGCTCGATCGCGGCGCGGAGGTGACAGGGATCGACTGCTTCACCGACTACTATCCACGCTCCATCAAGGAAGCGAATCTCGAGGTGAACGCGGGCCGCCAGGGCTTTCACTTCGTCGAGGCAGCGCTCCAGTCGACCGATCTCGGATCGCTGCTCGAGGGCAAGACGCACGTGTTTCACCTCGCGGCGCAGGCCGGCGTCCGCAAGAGCTGGGGACGCGACTTCCGCGTCTACACCGACAACAATCTCGACGCGACCCAGCGTCTCCTCGAGGCCAGCGTCGGCCGTCCCCTGCACCGCTTCGTCTACGCCTCGAGCTCGTCGGTGTACGGCGACAACGTCAGCATCCCGATGCGGGAAGACGCCCTTCCCCAGCCGGTATCGCCCTACGGAGTGACGAAGCTCGCGGCCGAGCAGCTCTGCTACCTGTACCACGCGAACTATCAGGTGCCGACGACGTCGGTGCGATATTTCACCGTCTACGGCCCGCGGCAGCGTCCGGACATGGCGTTTCACCGCTTTATCCGGGCGGCGTTGAGGGGCGATGCCATCACGTTGTACGGCGACGGCGAACAGACGCGGGATTTCACGTTCGTGACCGACGCTGTTGCGGCCACCGTCGCCGCGGGCGAGCGGGGCGGGCTGGGGCGGGCGTACAACGTCGGCGGCGGATCCCGCGTGTCAGTCAACCGCCTGTTCGAGATCATCGCCCGCATTCACGGCAGCCCCCTCGAGATCCGGCGAGAACCGGAGCAGAAAGGCGACATGCGCGACACTTTCGCCGACACCACGCGCGCGCGCGCCGACCTCGGGTTCAGCCCGAAGGTCACCCTGGAGCAAGGCCTGGAGGCCGAGTACCGGTGGCTGGCGAACACTCCCGCGCTCGTGCAATAGCGCTCGTGGACTAGAATCGAGATGAACCCTTTTCCTGGATTGATGTTTTCTGTGCTGAGACTCGATAGACTGATTGCGATCAGAGGGTGGCTTGCGCTTGTCTGCCTGGCCGCCGTGACCTTCGGCTGCGCCGGAGGTTCGGTGAAACCGCCCACCGGCACACCGGAGCCAGACAAGTTCCTCTTCGAGCGCGGCAACGAGTCGCTCGGAAAGAAGCGATGGCTGGTGGCCCGCGAGTACTTCCGCGAGCTCACCGACACCTACCCGCAGAGCTCCTACCGCGCCGGCGCCAAACTCGGCATCGGCGATACCTACATCGGCGAGGGATCCGCGGAGTCGTACGTTCTGGCGATCAACGAGTTCCGCGAGTTCCTGGCGTTCTATCCCCAGCACGACAGCGCGGGGTACGCGCAGTACAAGCTCGGGCTGACGCACTTCCGCCAGATGCACAGCGCCGACCGCGATCAATCCGAGACGCGCGAGGCGATCAAGGAATTGACGACGTTCGTCGGACGCTATCCCGACGACCCGTTGATCGAGGATGGCAAGACCAAACTCCGAGAAGCGCAGGACCGGCTGAGCCAGTACGAATACAACGTCGGCTACCACTACTATCGATCGCGCTGGTGTCCAGGCGCCGTCGACCGGTTCAAGAATCTCCTCGACAAGGATCCGCAATTCACCAGGCGGGATTCGGTGTACTTCTACCTCGGCGAGTGCTACGCGAAGGCCAACCGGCCGGCCGAGGCGCTGCCGTACTTCGACCGGCTGGTCCAGGAGTTCGAGCAGAGCGAGCACCTGGCGGAGGCGCAGAAACGCGTCGAGGCGTTGAAGGCGCAGATGGCTGCGCAGACGGCCGATCCGGTCAAGAAGGTTCAGTGAACCCTACTGCACCGTGTGAATGAATCGCCGGTAGTAGTCGATACCCGACACCACGGCGGTGATCACGGCAATCCAGAGGGCGATCTTCCCGAGCACGAAGAACCGCTGCAGGTGGTCGGCACCCAGTATCAGCAGCAGAATCGCCACCACCTGGGACACCATCTTGAACTTCCCGAGCGGTGACGCGGCAATCACGATGCCTCGCGAGTAGGCGACGCCGCGAAGCACCGTGACCGCGAACTCCCGGCCGAGAATCACGAGCACCATCCAGGCCGGTGCGAGGTCCATCTGGACGAGCGACAGCAGGGCGGCGGTGATGAGCAGCTTGTCGGCGAGCGGGTCCATGAGCTGCCCGAGCGTCGTGACCTGCTTTCGCCGGCGGGCGAGATAACCGTCCAGCCAGTCCGTGAGCGACGCCAGTCCGAAGATGGCCGCCCCGACGAGCTCCATCCGAACCCCGAGAATCAGACGCCCCTCGAACTTCGTGACGAGGACGAGGACGAGCAAGGGCACGAGAAAAATGCGTGCGAGAGTGAGGGCGTTGGGCAGGTTCATGTGCGGGATCGGCGGCCCAGGGAATTCTAGCCTGAAGTCAGTGTAAGATCGTGGATTGTCATGAAAGCTATCCTGCTCGCCGGAGGAAAGGGCACGCGCTTGCGTCCCCTGACCGTTCACACGCCGAAGCCTATCGTGCCGATCTTCAATCGGCCGTTTCTCTACTACCAGATCGATCAACTCCGGCAGGTGCCGGAGATCGACGAAGCCATCCTGAGCCTCAACTATCAGCCGCGGCGGATCGAAGAGATCTTCGGCGATGGCGAGGGCCTCGGCATGAAGCTGCGCTACGTCGTCGAGCCCATGCCGCTCGGCACCGCAGGCGCTGTCCGCTACGCGGGCGACTCGCTGACCGAGTCGGTCGTGGTCTTCAACGGCGACGTGCTGACGCAGGTTGATCTGCGGGCGGTCCTGGCGCTGCACCGGGAGCGGAAGGCCAAGGCGACGATCGTCTTGACGCCGGTCGAGAACCCGAGGGCGTATGGGCTCGTCGAAACCGACGCGCAGGGCAACGTCGAACGCTTTCTCGAGAAGCCGGGCGAAGACGAGATCACCTGCAACACCATCAACGCCGGCATCTACATCCTGGAGCCGGATACGTTCGACCGCATCCCGAAGGACACCGCCTGGTCCATCGAGCGGAGCTTCTTCCCCTCGCTCATCGAGCGCGGCGAAACGTTCGTCGCGTACGTGTACGACGGCTACTGGATCGACATCGGCACGCCGGCGAAGTATCTGCAGGTCCACCGCGACATCATGGACGGCCTGTACTCCGCGCCTCCCTTTGACGGCGCCGAGCGAATGGCCTGGATCTCTCCGGACGCGAGGCTCGAGGACGGCGTCGAGGTCCACGGCCCCTGCTTCGTCGACGAAGGTGTCGTCGTCAAGGCGGGCACCAAGATCCTCCCCTATTCGGTCATCGGGCGTCAGACCCACGTCGACGAGGCCGCCGTGATCGATGCGTCGATCGTCTGGCCGAACGGGTGGATCGGACGCGAGGCGCACGTCCGCGGATCCATCCTCGGGCGCAACTGTCATGTCGGCCGGAACGCGGTGCTCGAGACGCCGGTCATCCTGGGCGACAAGACGGTCATTACCGACTACAGCAGGCTATGAGCATCGCCGCCAACATCTTCAAGGCCTACGACATCCGCGGCCTCTACCCGTCGGAAGTCAACGAAGAGGCGGCGCACGCAATCGGCCGCGCCTTTGTCAGCTACCTCGACGCGAAGCGCATTGCCGTCAGCCGCGACATGCGCCTGTCGTCGCCGTCGGTCGCCGCGGCGTTCATCGAGGGGGCGCGCGCGCAGGGTGCGGACGTCGTCGACTACGGGATGATGGCGACCGACATGATGTATTTCGCCGTCGCTCGTGACGGGCACGACGGCGGAGCCCGAGATCACCGCGTCGCACAACCCGAAGGAATACAACGGCATCAAGATGGTCAGGCGCGAAGCCTTTCCGCTCAGCGGCGACGCCGGCATCGGCGAGATCCGCGACATGGTCACGAAGAACGCCCTGCCGTCCGCGGCGGCCGCGAAAGGCTCGCTCACCCATCAGGACGTCCTCGACGACTACGTCGACCACGTCATGTCGTTCATCGACGAGAAGGCCATCACGCCGTTCAACGTCGTGCTCGACGCCGGCAGCGGCATGGCCGGCCTGGTCGGGCCGAAGCTCTTCGCCCGCATTCCGACGCGGAAGTTGACGACGCTCTGCTTCGAAGTGGACGGCCGGTTTCCGAACCACGAGTCCAATCCCCTCATCGAGGAGAACCGCCGCGACATCGTCGAGCGCGTGATCGCCGAGAAGGCCGACATCGGCATCGCCTGGGACGGCGACGCCGACCGCTGCTTCTTCATCGACGGCAGCGGCGAATTCATCGCCGGGGACTTCGTGACGGCGCTCCTCGCCGAGTCGTTTCTGATGAAGCATCCCGGCGAGACGATCATCTATGACGTCCGGGCCAGCTACGCGGTGAAGGACATCACCAGCAAGTACGGCGGCACGGCGCTGATGAACAAGGTCGGGCACTCGTTCATCAAACGGCGCATGCGCGACGAACGGGCGATCTTCGGCGGCGAGGTCACCGGACACTACTACTTCCGCAACAACTTCTACGCCGACAACGGCTTCATCCCGGCGCTCCTCATCCTCGAGCTGATGTCGCGCAAGGGACAGACGCTCGCCGAGCTCCTGGGGCCGCTGCGCGAGAAGTATTTCATCTCCGGCGAGATCAACACGAAGCTCAGCGACATCAGCCTCGTGCCGAAGAAGCTCGCCGAGTTCGGGGCGCACGAGGTCTATTCCAAGGCCGGGAGCACCTACACGCTCGACGGCTTCTCCGCCGAGTTTGCCGACTGGCACTTCAACGTGCGCGGCTCGAACACCGAGCCGATGCTGCGGTTGAACCTCGAGGCGACGACGCAGAAGCTGATGGAAGAGAAGCGCGACGAGGTGCTGGCGTTTATTCGGAGCTGACGGTGGGTGGGCTCACGGCTCAGGGCCCAAGGCTCAGGGCTCAGGGCTCAGGGCTCAGGGAAAAGCATTCAGATCTAAGTCGCAGGATTGAGATCTGCAAGATCTCTGCCTGAGCCCTGAGCCTTGAGCCCTGAGCCGTGCTACGATCTTCCCAGCGGGCGGGCTTAGCATAGTGGTAATGTCCTGGCTTCCCAAGCCAGTTAGACGGGTTCGATCCCCGTAGCCCGCTATTCAATCTTGATCGGGGGCTTCGCCCCCAGACCCCCTACACAGTCGCTCGCGGGGACCCCTGCGATCCCCGCTCCGCTCCTGTGGCTCACTCGCGTCCGCTCGTTCGCCTCGTCGCCATCTGCGAGACCCACGCGGTCGGCATCGTCCCCATTTCACCGGCCCGATTGCCGCGGCGGCCCTGGTGAACTGCCTGTCGACATTCTCAGGTCCCGTGCTGATGGAGTACAAGTACGGCGGCCGTCCCATCGACTACCTGCCGGAATGCCTGGAGTTCAAGAACGGAAAGGTGTACACGAACCAGCGGCCCGGCCTCGGCGTGACGGCCGACATGAGCCGATTGACGATCGGCGAGGTCACCGAGCCGGGACGCAACAACTTCTACCGGCGGCCGGATGCGTCATTGACTCACTGGTAGACCTACTGCGAAGCGGGCTTGCGGCTGATCGGCGGGACGATGCCGACGGAGCGGTAGTTGGAGACGAGCTTGCCGTAATGCTCGGCCTGGTGCTCGATCCAGCCGATGAGCACCGGCTTGGGAGATTTTTCCACGAGCGGATACGAGGTCGCGATCGCTGCTTCCATCTCGCTGACGATCGAGGCGCGCGTCTTCGGCTTGCCGGCGTCGGCCTTCTCCCGCGCGACGAAGTCGAACTTCTCGCCGCGCACCTGTGCCGAGCTGAACTCGAGGCCAAAGGTGACGTGGCGGAATTCCTCGAGCATCGATCGCGAATCGGGATGCGGCTTCCATCCCAGCTTGTCGTCGGGGAACACCGTGTCCTTGGCCATCACGAGGATCCTGTCGTGGAGGTCCTTCCAGTACCTGTGATGACCCGCTCATAAGTGAGCGGCGGCGGCGCCGGCGTCTGACCCTGGGCGGCCCCGGTGAGCACGTTGAGCGTGGCGATTGCGGCGACGAACAGAACCAGCAGCGAACGGTGCGGCATGTCACTCCTCCTGACGCAAGACCTTACCGCGTTTCCGCGAGTCCGGGGAGGGCGCCGGGAAAATGCCCGGTGACGAAGTGTGAGACGGTGGTGACCGAATGACTTAATCTGTCAGCGCACGGCGTCTCCGAAGATGCTCATGGGCCAGAGCTCGCAGCCCGGCCAAGGTGTCGCGGATCCGTTCATGGGATTGGGCAGTGTCGGCGTCGCTGCGGCCTGGGCTGGGTCGCCGCTTCTGGAACCGACGACAATCCTGAAGCGGTCCGACTGGCGGAGAGAAGACTTTCTAGAGTTCGGCTCCGGGACAGCGCCGGAAGAACCGCTCAGGTACCAAGACAGCGCCGGCACTGTGGACGAGAAGATTCCGAACCGGCGCTCGACGATCTCGAGGCGCTGCCGATGGAGGGGTGCATCGTGTACGCCGGCAAGGGGTTCTCCGAGGGCGTCCTGCACATGCTCAACGCCAGCCCGGTCTCGCGGGCTGTCCTCGAGCATCCGTACTGACAACAAAGGCTTGCGCTTTCAGATAGCGGCGCGTTCAAGCGAAGGAATCGAGACTCCGCTCATCGACGGCGGCGCATTCGATTGGGTGGCGAAGCTCACGTCTAACCGCAGAGCCGTCTACGTCGCGAGCGGCCTAGGATCTCAACTCGAGCCCCTGATATTCAGACGCCCTAGAGTCGATCCTGAGTAGCGCCGATCCGTTTACGGACGCGTAGATCACTCGCCACTGCGACTACTCGTGAGAAATCCGAGTCCAGCAAGCAACGATTGGCACGTTGGTCGGCGCGAGAGATACGGTGTAGTGTCGCGCAGGACCTGGCCTCGCGGCGAACGTCAATCAGCGAGTCGCAGCCAGGGCACGCCGGAAGTGCTCCCTGAACCTCGGCTACCGCGCGTCGAGCTTCTCCAGCAGCTCTTCGAGCCGGCGCTTTCGTGGCAGCACGTCCTGCGCCGCGTGCCGCGCAATCCACGCGCCGTACCACATAGCACCACCCATCACAAGGAGCGGGAATCCGTCCGTGCCCCAGTTGAATGGCTCGTTGTTGATGCGCCAGATACTCAAGTAGAGCGCCAGCGTGCACAAGTAGAACGGCAGCATGGTCCGCGTGATGGCGGACACCCGCCAGGTGCGCGACAGCTCGTAGTCCAGCAACGCCACGTGGCGCCCGAGTTCGTGATGCAGCGACGCCCCGAAATGGCGCTCGCGTAGCGCCAAGCGCGTGCGGCCGATGTACAGATTCGCCGCGGCGAACACGGCGGCGGCCACGCCGAGAGTCACGATCAGGAAGTCCCACCAGGTGCGCGGATCGTCGTCGTAGAGCATCAGCGCGAATACCAACGCCAAGCCGGCAAACACCAGGGCGGCGAAACCGTAGGTGATGCGCGCCTCGATCACCAGTTCCCGCGCCGCTTCGCCTCCTCGCGGAGCGCCTGCTGCAGCCGGCCTTCGTCCACGCCGTAGAGCGGGCCCTGGTCCGCGCTATCGCCACGTGTCCAGTACTTCATCGAGATTCATGATGCAAAGCCTCGGTGGCCAGCTTCGCGGCCAGCGCCATCTTGATCCGGCTGATCTTCATACCCACGTGGTTTTCGGTGATGCCAAGAATGCCCGCCGTCTCGCGGTAGCTGAAGCCGTCGAGCATCAGCAGCGCCAGCGAGCGGTCCACCTCGTCGAGCTGCGCGATCTGCGCGTAGAGCCAATCGAGCCGCGGATCTCGACGCGGCAACGCCGTCCCGAGCAGGGTGTTGACTGCATCCAGCGGCTCCTTGCCGTGCTGGTGCCGCTTCCCTCCTTCCGGTTCCACGCGATGGCCGTGTTCAGCGCCCCGGTAGAGCCACGTGGCGACGGCCGACTCGCCGCGGAAAGCGTCCACGGAGCACCACACTTGCAGCGCGATTTCCTGGAGAAGATCCCAGCCATCGGCCGGCGTAAGGCGTAGGCCTGAACTACCTTTAACAGGATGCCCCTGTGCCCGTGCAGCCAGTCGCGAAATGTTCGGTCTCGTTCCCGTTCCAGCACCGTGTCCTTGTATCTATGTTAGTAGCGGGCAAGGGCCGTTTTCTTACAGAAGCCAGGCCGCACAGGCCGATGCCCACGTACGCGCGCGATATCACCTGATCGCGTCACGGATTGGGTCCTGTGTGACACCGCAGGTCGACCGACTCGCAGTCCCAGGCGAGGACCTCATTGAACACTCTAGCGGTGCTGGGTTGCTGGGTGATGCAGGGCGCTGCATCCTGTTTCCGGCCACGGCCCGACAATCGACCGTGTCCAAAATGTCTCCAAGACACGGGTAGAACTGAGCGGAATCGCGGGGGACTCCAGTGGAGTTCGCGCGACTTCTGTAATGAGCGCTTCGTCCGCAATGTGTTAGCAGTGCGCGAACTCCACGGACTTGCCGCTTAGTTCTACCCGTCTCCAGAATGTCTCCAACACTCGGGGAGAATCGCGGGGAATCACGCGAACGGCAGCGCACATTCGCGCACTGTAACACATGGCGGACCAAGCGCTCGTCACCAGAAGTCGCGCGCCATCACCAACTTAGAAAACCGTCAATCGGTTCATCCCGTAGCGCTATTCAATCTTAATCTGGGGACTTCGTCCCCCGCCCCCCCTTACACGCTCTCTCGCTGGGACCCCTTGGCCCCGCTCCCACCTACGCCAAGGCTACGGCGAGGCACGCCGAAGCGCCTCCGGCGCGAAGGCGGCCGTTCGCGTGGCTCACTCGCTGCGCTCGTTCGCGTCGTACTCGAGGTGCTAACATATCGCGCCCCCTGATCTCCCATGCGCGACGACCTCCACACGGCCTTTCGCTCGCTGCGGTCATCGAAGGGGTTCACGGTCCCGGCCCTCATCGTCCTCACCCTCGGCATCGGCGCCACGACCGCGATCTTTTCAGTCGTGGATGCGGTGGTCCTGCGCGGCCTGCCGTTCGACGAACACGATCGGCTCGTTGCCGTTGGCGAGCGCTCGCGCCAGGCGCCCAGTCCCGATGCCGATCCCGAAGCGCTCACATCGGCCGCACCGCAGAACTTTCGCGACTGGACCGAACAACAGCAGGTGTTCGAGTCAATGGCGGCGATCGCGAGCGGCTGGCTCACGCTGCGCGAGCCAGGCGCCGAACCCGAGTCGCTCGTGCCGCAGCGCGTCACGGCGGAGTTCTTCAGTGTGCTGCGCGTCCGGCCCGCACTCGGCCGTGCGTTCACCGTTGAACACGAGCTCGGCGGCCGCAGTCGCGTGGCAGTCTCAGCGATGGGCTCTGGCGCCGCCGCTTTGGCGCAGACCCGCAGATCATCGGACGGGCGATCCCGCTCGAGGAGCTCGAAGGCGACCCGGCCGCACACGACGGCGGCGGCTACGAAGTCATCGGGGTGATGCCGCCGGAATTTGCCTACCCCGTCGGCGCCACCCGCGCGACCGACATCTGGGTGCCGTATGTCGTCCCGACCCAACCAGCGGATCCGGGATGTCGGCATGCGCGTCAGGTATCTGCAGGTGATTGCGCGACTGAAGCCCGGCGTGTCGCTCGGTGAGGCGAAAGCGCAGATGAGCACTGTGGCCGATGCGCTCGAAAAGGCGAACCCCATCTGGAACAAGGACAGCAGGATTGGCGTCCGGCCGCTCGTCGATCACATCGTGGGCGCCCGCATCCGGTCGTGGATGCTGATGCTGCTCGGCTCGGTCGGCGTCGTCCTCCTCATCGCGTGCGCCAACATCGCGAACCTGCTGCTCGCCCGCGCCAGCGCGCAGGAGCGCGACGCAGGCATCCGGGCCGCGCTCGGCGCCAGCCGGTGGCGTCTCGTGCGCCAGCTCTTGACCGAAAGCCTGCTGCTGTCCGCTGCCGGCACCGCGTGTGCGATCGTTGTCGCGTGGTGGGCCGTTCAGGTGCTCCGCACGTCGATGCCGGACGGCGTGCCGCGCGTCACTGCCATCGCGCTCGATCTGCGGGTGATGGCCGCCGCTGCCGGACTGTCGCTCCTGACCGGGATACTCTTCGGCATCCTCCCGGCCCTTCACCTCTCGAAGCCGGATCTCTCGAGCGTGTTGAAACATGGCTCGAGATCCAGCGCCGGCTCGCTCCGGCAACGGACCCGCAGCGCGCTGGTTGTCGCCGAAGTGGCCCTCGCCGTTGTCCTCCTGGTCGGGGCCGCCCTCTTCATCGAAAGCTTCAGGTCGCTTGCCCGGATCGATCCGGGCTTCGATCCGAGAACACATCCTCACAGCGCAGATCTCGCCCCGCGTCGGAGCCGCCACCGAGGAACCCGATTTCTCACCTGCGTTCACCGACCTTCTGGAACGAGTGCGACGCGTTCCAGGCGTCGCGCACGCATCGATGGTTGCGCCCGGGGTGCCGCTGGCCGGCAATTACGGCAGGACGACCCTCACGGTTCCTGGCAGGAACATCAACCTGAACGCCGATAGCGGCATCGGTATTCGATACGTGACACCGGAGTACCACACCGCCTTGAAGATTCCGCTCCGAAGCGGCCGGCTCTTCAGCGAACACGATCGCAAGACTGCGCCCGGCGTCGTCATCATCAACGAGGCGGCAGCGAAGCACTACTTCCCGGGCGAAGATCCGATCGGCCGCATGGTCTCTCTGCGCGGAGACCGCACCGTCGTCGGCGTCGTCGGTGACGTCCATCAAGTGAGCCTCGAAGCCGAACCGATGACAGAGGCGTACGTCCCGATGGTGCAATGGCGTGTGTCGGGCGGCGTGCTCGCGATTCAGACGACCGGCAATCCCTACGATGTGCTGCCGCCTGTGAAGGCCGCCGTGTACGCGGTTCTCCCGGACGTTCCGCTTCGCAACGTGGTGACGATGGAAGAACTGGTAGCGCGACGGCTGGCGCAGCGCAAGTTCAGCATGTTGCTGATCGGGCTGTTTGGACTCCTCGGGCTGGCGATCGCAGCCGTCGGCGTCTACGGCCTCATGGCGTACGTCGTCTCACAGCGAACGCGCGAGATCGCTGTGCGCATGGCGCTGGGGGCGACGCGTGCGAACGTGGTCCGAATGGTGCTGATCAACGCCTGCGCGCTCGTGTCGGCTGGGCTGGCCGTGGGTGCGATTGCCGCGTGGCATCTGAGCGCGGTAGCTCAGGTCTTCCTGTTCCAGCTGCAGGCGACCGACCCGCGCGCGTTCGTTGCGGCGGTGGTGTGCTTGTTCCTCGCAGGGCTGGCGGCGACTGCGATTCCCGCACGACGGGCCGCGAGCCTGGATCCCGTGGTGGCGCTTCGGGTCGATTAGCGCAACACTCCGAGCGCGACCTGGGCGCAGAGGATCTTGAGAATCGTCATCGACGGGAAGATCGTCGCATAGGCGGCATCGAGGCGATCGCTCGGCTGCGCCTTATTGGCGTAAACCAGAATCGCCGGATTGCCGGTGATCCCCGAGACGACGCCGAGCAGATCGTCGGTGGCCATCCGGAACGCCGACCCCGCCAGGAAGCCGACGAGCACTGCCGCGAGGATGATGATCGCTGCGATCGCCAGGAACAGCACGCCGGCGCTCGCCAGCGTTTCAACGAACGGCGCACCCGAACCGAGACCTACGGCTGCCAGGAACAGCGTCAGGCCGAAGGTGCGCAGCGTAAGGTTTGCCGGCAAGGGCATGTGCCAGACGAGCGGACCGGTTCGGCCGAGCCTGCCGAGGACGAGCGCCGTCACGAGCGGACCGCCGGCGACACCAAGCGAGAACTGCCCGAGACCCGGAATCGGAATCGGTATGAGGCCGAGCAGCACGCCGACCGACATACCCAGGCCGACCGACACGTACGACACCTCGGTGGTCGACTTGATCGAATCGCCGAAGTGCTGTCGCAATGCCGGAAGGGCCTGCCGCGGGGCGATCACGGTCACGCGGTCGCCGAGCTCGAGCACCAGGTCGGGATCGGCAATCAGCGAGGCATCCCCGCGACGCACTTCCGCAATCTTCGCGCCGCCGACACCGGGCCACGTCATGCGGCCGATCGGGACCCCAGTCAGCGCGGCCCGAGAGACGAAGTACCGAGCGATGTCGAGCGTGCTGCGATCGCTGGCGACGTTCCCGGATTCGAGGCGACCAAGCTGCTGGCGAGCCTGGTCGAGGGCGACGGGCTCACCGAACAGCAACAGGCCATCTCCGGCAACGAGCCGAATCTGCGGATCGGGCAGCTTGTTGTACTTCCTTGCCGAACCGTCACAATGTGCACGCCCGACGGCAGGCCCGCCGTGATCTCGCCAACTGTCGTGCCCGGCCGCGTGTCAGTGAGCACAATCTCGACACTGGCCGGCGGCGCCGGCGCCGGCGCCAGTCTCGGTTTGACGAATCGGGTGAACGCGAAGATGCACAGGATTGGCGCGAGGATGCCGATCGGATACGCCACCGAGTACCCAATCGCCGGCGCACGATCGCCGGCGGCATCGATGGCGGCCTGAAGCGCCGGCGTGCTGGTCAGGGCTCCAGCGAACAACCCCAGCGTATGCGCGGGCGACAGGCCGAACGCCGCACCCGCGATGAGAGCCGCAGCCAGCGAGCACAACACCCCCACGGCGCCGAGCGCGTTCCACATCAGGCCCGCGCCGCCCAGGCCTGCGAAGAACTGCCGGCCGTACTGGATGCCGATGCCGTAAAGAAACATGACGAGGCCGATCGAGCTCACGAGCGCCGGGGGCGCCGCCTTCGGGGCAATCGCCCCGAGTGCCAGACCCGCGAACAACACCGCCCCGATGTCGAGTGAAAAGCCAGCAATCGAGATTCGGCCGACGGCGTAGCCGATGCCAATCGCCGCGAATAACGCCAGCAGTGGGGAGTGCTCGAGGAGAGCGCGGACGTTATCGAGCACGCGGTACCTCCGGCCTGGAAGGATGGGATTTCGAATGTTGGTTCCACATCGCCTGCGCCAGCGATTATGGATCACTACGCGGGCACCGACACGGCCCACGATCGTACTTGTTGGCGGTCGCCCGGTTCGCATACGGAGCGCCGCCGCGAGTGCTGGGGGTTGTGACTCCAGTTCGAGTTGCCGCTGCGGTTGATGTTGGCGTTCCGGTTGAAGTTGTTGTTGATGTTGACGTTGATGTCGTTGCCGCCCCATCCGCAGCCGTAGCCCCAGCCGCCGTGCCCCACGCGGCGCCGATGGCGATGCCGACTCCGAATGAGATCATGCCGGTTGCGACGATGGCGCCCGTCGACGGGTAGTAGGGTGGATAGTAAATTGGCGGGTACGCGTAGACCGGCGGGCCGTAGACGACGACCGGGTTGTAGGAGGGAACGTAGACGACCTGCGGGTTCGCCGGCTCAACGACGATGACCGTCTTCTGCTCGATGACCTTCGTCTCAACCTTCTGCTGCTCGTTCGTCTTGAGCGCGCCGGTTCCCTCGGCCTTTTTGCGCATCCGCTGGACGGCGTCCATGACGTCGCTCTGCTGCGCAAGGAACGCGTTGCCGAGCTCGGTCGTCCACTGGATGTCGTCCCCGAGACGCTTGACGACGTCGGGCAGCGCCGCCATGGACTGGATGCTCGGGTCCCACGGCTGCTTCGCGACCGCGTCGGCCAGCGCCTTGTCCTTCAGACCCGGGTTCTTCGTGAGCCACTGCTGGAGCTGGACGATCTCGAGCGGGTAGGTGGACGCTACGAGGACCTGCCCGAGGAGCGGGTCCGGATAGAGGGCGATCGGCGCCACGAGGGCGTCGAGTTGCTCGGGGAGAGCTTCGGCTCTTCCGCTGCAGCCTGCGGCGTTGCGGCCTGCGCCGTGGCGGGAGGCGCCGCCTGGGCAAGAAACATCGTTTCACCAGGCGCGAGCAGGGCCGCGCAGAGCATCGCGACGAGGCTCCGGCTGGATTCGGTTCGGAACACTCGATAGGCGCGTGTTTCGTGGCATGCCGCTTGGGCTCCTTTTCATTCATCGCGAGTGCGACTGAGATCGCTCGCGTCCAGTGAACTGACTAGCTGACTTTCGTCAGCGCGAACACCCGCGCGCTCCAGGGCGACTCATCCAGGTACAGTCCGCGCGCCTGCAATTCGTTGCCATCCCACTGATAGGAGGCGTCGTCGAGCAAGTCCTGCAAGCGCCACTGACTGTTGCTCAAGTCGGCAAACGGCAGTCGAACATGGCACTGGCTCTGGTTCGGCGCGTAGTTCACCGTCACGACCAGCCGCTCGTCACCAGCGCCTTGCCAGGCACACACCAGGAAGCAATCCGAGGTCCAGTTGCCGTCCCAGGCAGGAACGCAGTCGAGCAGCTGCCACTGGCCGTCTCTCACGACCGAATGGCGTAGCACGGCCAGCAGCCGGTCGTAGAACTGTCTCGAGGCGATCGTCGACCGGTTCGTCAGGGCCGCGAACCAGATGAGGAGAGATCCGTTTGGTTCGCCCCTCGAATTGACCCTGGTGCAAGAAACGCAGTCCCGGAGAGAGGAAGGTGATGACGGCGGCCGCTCTATGGACTTCCGGGGAGAACGTGGCCGCCGCCCGCGGCTCGTCGTGGTTCTCAAGGAAACGCGCCATCTTGTTCTGGTAATCCAACTCGGCGTGCAAATGCTCGCGCACCGGCCGTGCGTGCCCCTCGTGCAGGCGGTCGTACAGCCGTTTGTCGTAGGTGAAATCGAATCCCTGCTGCTGCATCGTCCATTCCCGGTCCCAGTAGACCTCCGCCATGAACTGGAACTCGGGATATTTGCGCCGCACGGCTTCCGTGGCCTTCGGCCAGAAGAGCTCGGCGCGAATGCCCCACGTGCTTTGGAACACGTCGGGCAGGACCAGCATGGCCATGTCGCAGCGCACGCCGTCGCACTGCCCGGCGATTCGCTCCAGCTCGCCGATCATCGCCTTCTGTAAATCGGGGTTGCCGTAATTGAGCTGCAGGGTGTCGGGCCAGCCTTCAAAGTACGGGTCGCGGCCGTAGGCGAGCACCAGCGACCCGTGTTTCGTCTGCGCCCGGCAGTAATTCCGCGGCGCGCGCGTCAGGTCGCTCTCGCTGCCCTGGACGAAGTAATCAGGATGCTCGTCGATCCACGGGTGATCCGGTGCCATGTGGTTCGGCACGAAGTCGAGCATCAGCTTCAGTCCGCGTTGCCGGAGCCGCTGGCGTACACGCGCGAGCCCCGCAGCGCCGCCGAGATCCCGATGCACGGTGTAGTTCTGGATGGCGAACCCGGAACCGGCGATGTCTTCTTCTTTGAGATCCGGCAGCGTTTCCTGAAACTCTTTGCGCCATCCGGCGTTGCTGCGCGACACCTGCTGCGCCGCCGGACCGGTCTGCCACACGCTCAGGAACCACACCCAGTCGAAACCCAGCGCGGCGAAGCGGTCCAGGTCGGCGTCCGGAATGTCGTCCAGCGTGGCCCGCCGGCCGAGCGCACGGGACAGCGCCGTCAACCAGACGCGTGTGTTGATCTGATAGAGCGACGGATAGAGCGGTCTCATAAACGTAAACCCTTCACGAAGGTCCAAAGCTCACGAAGCCCGCGAAGGGTTTCGCCTGAGGAAACCTCCCTTCGCGGTCTAGGTGGTCTTCGAAGTCATCGTGATGAGCCGTCGGCCGTGTCTCTGGGATGGCTTCCAGTCTTCACTTCACCTCAGACGTTCCACGAGCGAATGCGCCCTCCCTGCCGACCTCGAGCAGCTTGTTCGAATCGAGCGATCCGAAGAGCTGGATCATCTTCGCGACCAATCCTGTCCATCCGGTCTGGTGACTCGCGCCGAGCCCTGCCCCGTTGTCGCCGTGGAAGTATTCGTAGAACAGAAGATGGTCGCGCCAGTGGGGATCCTCCTGAAACGTCTTCGTGCCGCCGTACACTGGCCGGCGCCCACTGTCATCGCGCAGGAAGATCCGCGTCAGGCGGTCCGAAATCTCCTTCGCCACCTCGAAGAGGTTCATCAGCTTGCCTGAACCGGTCGGGCATTCAATCTTGAAGTTGTCGCCGTAGTACAGGTGGAAGTTCAGGAGCGCCCGGATCAGCAGGGCGTTGACCGGCATCCAGATCGGGCCGCGCCAGTTGGAGTTGCCGCCGAACATGCCCGGTGTTCGATTCGGCCGGCAGGTAGTCCACGGTGTGTGCCTGGCCGCCCACGTGGAAGACGTACGGGTGCCGCTCGTGGAACTTGGAGAGCGCGCGGATGCCGTAGGGGCTCAGGAACTCGTCCTCGTCGAGCATCTTCGTCAGGATCCGGCGGAGCCGCTCCGGGTTGACCAGGGCCAGCACACCTCGATCAGCCACGCCGAGATGGCCCTCGCCCGTCGGGTGCATCGTCGTCGCCAGTTCAGGCATGCGGCGCAGCCGTTCATGAATGTGCTGCATCGACCGTCGGGATCCGCTCCCGCTGCCACTTCTCGATCACCGTCGTCGCGCACAGCGGGAGGAGCCCCACCATCGAGCGCACCTTGAGCCGCGTGGCGCTGCCGTCGGGGAGCCGCAGCAGGTCGTAGTAGAAGCCATCCTCCTCGTCCCACATGCCGTCGGCCCCGGGCCGGTTCATCGCCGCGGCGATGTAGTAGAAGTGCTCGGCGAACTTGAAGACCATTTCCTGGTAGGTCGGGTCGTGCGCCGCCAGCTCCACCGCGAGCTCCAGCATGTTCTGGCTGAAGAGGGCCATCCACGCCGTGCCGTCCGCCTGTTCGAGGTGGCCGCCGGTCGGCAGCGGGGCGCTCCGGTCGAACACGCCGATGTTGTCGAGGCCGAGGAAGCCGCCCTCGAACACGTTCTTGCCGAAGCGGTCCTTCCGGTTGACCCACCAGGTGAAGTTCAGCAGGAGCTTGTTGAAGGTCGACCTGAGGAAGTCCAGGTCCACTTCACCACGCAGCGCCTGCTCGGTGCGATGGAGGAAGAGCGTCGCAAAGGCGTGGACCGGGGGGTTCACGTCGCTGAAGTTCCACTCATACGCGGGCATCTGACCATTCGGGTGCAGGTAGGAGCCGCGGAGCATCAGCGTCATCTGCTCCTTGGCGAAATCGGGATCGACGATCGAGATCGGGAGCGTATGGAAGGCCAGATCCCAGGCCGCGTACCAGGGGTACTCCCACTTGTCGGGCATCGAGATGATGTCCTGGTTCAGCATGTGGTACCACTCCGAGTTCCGGGCATTGCGATATCCGGAATGGAGGGGGTTGGACTGGTGCTCGTCCAGCCAGTTGTCGCCGTCGAAGAAGAAGAACTGCTTGCTCCACAGCATGCCGGCGATGGCCTGCCGCATCACGTTGGCCGCGTCTTTACTCACCGATGGCGGCGTGACCGACTGGTAAAACTCATCGGCTTCACGAAGCCGGTCATCGAAGAGCTTGTCGAAGTTCTTGCCGAAGGCCTGGCCTTTCTGGTCCAAAGAACTGCTGGAGAGCCGCAGGCGAATCACCCTGGTTTGCCCGGCGCCGATATTGACCGTGTAGTGCGCCGAGACCTTGGTGCCCTCCTTGCCAGGATTCACCGCGTTTTGCCGGCCCTGCACGACGCAGTCGTTGATGCCGTCCTTGACATGGGGGCTCTCGTTCTTCTGCCCGAACAGCCGCTCGTGGTTGGTTTCGTTCTCGGTGAAGAGCAGCGGCACGTCGCCTTCGCACGAAAGGATGAAGGTACCCAACAGCGGATGAGCCGCGGCGACCGCGATTGCACCTTTCGGTGCCTCGATCTGCTCGATGTTGGGTTTCTCGGCAGCCCTGTTCGATTCGGCAATCCACTGCGACCAGTCGTTGCGGAACCACAACGTCGGTAGCAGATGCAGCTCGGCCGCGTCCGGTCCCCGGTTGGCCGCCGTGATGCGCACGAGGATGTCTTCGGCCGCGCCCTTGGCGTACTCCACGAAGACGTCGAAATAGCGGTTCTCGTTGAAGATGCCGGTGTCGAGGAGCTCATACTCCATCTCCTCGCGGGTGCGCCGGCGGTTCGTCTCCAGCAGGTCGCCGTAGGGATAGGCGGCCTGGGGGTACTTGTAGAGGTACTTCATGTACGAGTGCGTCGGCGTGCTGTCGAGGTAGAAGTAGTACTCCTTGACGTCCTCGCCGTGGTTGCCCTCGCTGTTGGTCAATCCGAAGTGCCGCTCCTTGAGGATGGGGTCTTTGCCGTTCCAGAGGGCCAGGCTGAAGCAAAGGCGCTGCATGTCATCGGAAATGCCAGCGATGCCGTCCTCGCCCCAGCGGTAGGCGCGCGAGCGGGCGTGATCGTGCGTGAAGAAATTCCAGGCGTCACCGTCGTGGCTGTAGTCCTCGCGCACGGTCCCCCACTGTCGTTCGCTGAGGTACGGTCCCCACTTCTTCCACGGGACTCCCTTGGTGCGCGCCTCTGCCAGTCGATCCTGCTCTGCGTTCGCCATTTTCGGCCTCCTGACCACTCTTCAACGATAATCGACGGCTAAGGTCCGGCGTGCGAGAACGTTCGCAAAGCTCATGCGGTTGCGTTCTCGTTGTGTTCGAGCCGAAGCGTGCAACTGCAGTACCACCTTCCTCGCCATAGAAGCCCGAACCGCCCGGTGCAACCAGCAGGCTGTTCGTCAGAAACGTTGCGGCGAGGCAGGGGCGGGTTGAGTCGCCTCCGAACGTTCGGAAGATCTCCGGCATAGCGGAGCGGTGAGCGGCGCCGGATGCTCGGCACATAATGTCGTACATGACAACGGACCTGACCCCTCAAGTACACCGCCGAGGGGGCGCTGGCGCGCCTCAAGGAAGGCAACGCGCGCTTCGTGGCCGGTCAGGCGCGCTTCCCCACCGTCCAGAAGGAAGTACTGGCGGAGCTCGCCAAGGGTCAGCAACCGTACGCCACCATCCTCGGGTGCAGCGACAGCCGCGTGCCGCCAGAGCTGGTCTTCGACGCAGGATTCGGCGAGCTGTTTGTGGTCAGAGTGGCGGGGAACGTGCTCGGCCCCTCGATTCTGGGGACGGTGCAATATGCCGCGTCGCACCTTCAGACGCCGCTCTTCGTCGTCACTGGGCCATGAAGGCTGCGGAGCGGTGAGTGCCGCGATCGCCTCGAAGTTCCACGGCGAGCAGCAGAAAAGCCGCATCGCGGTGCTGCTCGAGAATATCCTTCCAGCCCTCGACGACGTGGACCCGGCCTTGCCTGCGAAGGCGCTGCTCGAAGCGGCGGTCGAAGCGAGCGTGCGACGGACGGTGCGGGAGCTGCGCGAAACGCCCGAAGGCAGAGCCCGCGCGGCACAGGGCATCATGCAGTTGGTGGGCGCCGTCTATCGAGCTCGATACCGGCCACGTCCGGTTCCTGGACTAGTGTGCCGATCCTGAGCGTTGGCCCCCGCCAGAACTCACCGAACCACGCGAATCGGTGTGAGCACGCGCTCCTCGTTGGACTCCTTTACGATCACGACTTCGATCACGTAGTCGCCGGGGCTCAGCGCCGCCAGCGAGACGTCCGCGGTGATCCACCGCTGCCCTGTTCCTTCTTCGAAGCGCTGGGCCACCGACACCGGCACCTGTGTGGCGACGCCGCCTCGATCGATCACGCGGCCGCCTCGCGGCCTTGCCATCCCGCGGTCCAGGTCCGACGGGAAACTCCAGTCGCATCCGCTCGGTGCGGCTGAACCTGGGATCGGCCGCCGGCTGAAGACGATTGCCGGTCGACACACTTCGCCGGAACATCAATGGGGCTGGGGCGCCTGTGGCCGGGTCAACCCGCACACCCTCGGACAGCGGCTCTCTCGTGCCTTCGTCGGACGCAAGGCGCACGCGCACGTCTACCGCGCCAGCGGGCGGGCCCGGAACGTCGAGTCTTGTCAGAAAGCTCAGCTCTCCGGACTTCAGTGTGACGCTGGCGGTCACCGACGTGCCTCCGGCAATCGCTTCTATCGCGGCCCTGGCGCCCTGCATGAATTCGTCGGGCCGGGCGCCCGTCGACTGCACTTCTCCTGTAACCCAGACCGATCGCAACGGGCCAGGCCCGACGACGGCGTTGATGCGGAGTCGCGCGCTCGGGCGAAGGCTGCCGAGGCGATCGATGGCGGCCTTCACCAAGATTGCCGTCTCGGATGGCACCGGACTCACCACCGCACGCCGCGCCACGGTGACGTCCTTCTGAGGCACGCCATCCTCGAGCACTTCGAAGTCGGCGGACTGCAAGCCATCGACGATCCGGCCGTCTCTCGTCGGGTAGACGTCGACGCGGACGACGTTCGTGCCCACTCGGATCGGCTGCTGGGGCTGGGCGAAAAGCAACCCGGACAGCGCGACCGGCACTCCCATCACAAGCGCCGCGCGGTGGCGGCCCTGGACCGCGATGAAACGGGCCCGCATGGACTATCGCACCACGCGGATGGCAGTGAGAATCTTCCGGGGCGAGCCACCCACCGCGACCTCGAGCTCGACGGCGTAGTCGGCTGGACTCAGCGCGGCGAGCGAAAGGTCCGCGGTGATCCACCGCTGTCCGGTTCCTTCCTCGGTACGTTCCGTGACGACCACCGGCACCTGTGTGGCGATACCGCCACGGTCGAGGACTTTGCCGCCCACGGGTGTGGCGCCGCCCGGTGCCGCGCCTAACGGAAAGTCCAGCCGGATGCGCTCGGTCCGGCTGAACCGCGGCGCGCCCGCCGGCAGCAGCCGATTGCCTGTCGTCACACCGCGCCTGAACATGACGGGCTGGAGCTCGGCCTCCGCCGCCTCGATCCGGATCGCCTCCGACAGCGGTATCGCGCCGCCGGCAGCGGACGTCAGGCGTACGCGCACGTCGAGGGCCCCCGACGGCGCGGCGGGCAACTCGAGCCGCGTCAGAAACGTGCGCTCTCCAGGCTTCAGCGTCACGGCAGCGGTCGTGGACGCGCCGCCGGACACGGCTTCGATCGAGGCGCTCGCGCCCGCCATGAACTCGTCCGGCCGCGATCCGGCGGACAGAAGCTCGCCGGTCACCCAGAGCCCAGGCCGCGGGCCAGCGCCGAGCACCGCACTGACCTGGAATTGCGCGTCGGGGCGAACCCGGCCCAGTCGATCGATCGCCGACAACACCGTTGCGGCGCCCGGCGCCACCGGGGAGGCGGCGACGCGGTTGCGCGCCTCGGAAATCTCCTCGGCCGTCGGCGCACGATAGCCCTTCCGCGCCCGCACCTCCACGCCCGGCTGCTTCACGCGAACGGTGATCGTGCGAAAGCGCCCGTCGGGCTTGGTGTTGGAGGCGTAGTAGCCCATAAGGTAGTACGACGACATGTCATCGGACATCCGAGTCAGCCCCTTGTCCAGATCGTTGGTGTTCAGGACCGCCAGGCCGTCGGTATTCTCCGCGAGCGTCCGCATGGCGCCGTTCCTGTCCGCGCCGCGGACCTTCAGCCCGCCCGGGTCGATCATGTAGAACGTGCTGTTGCCGCGGTTCGCGTCGTCGATGATGTCGCGCAGGTACTTGTCGTTGTCTATCGCGGCCAGGTAGGCGCGATCGCCGTCGCATGCCGCCGGATTGAGTGCGTTGACCGACGTCTTGGTATCTTCGAGTGTCAGCTGTCCAGTCGGACCGACGCGGATCTTGTCGACCCCCAGCGGAGCTTCTGTGGTCCCACGCTGGCGCATCAGGTCCCGGTCCTCGCGATAGAGCACCCAGCCTTCCGTCACCGCGATGATGGCTTTCCGCTCCTCGCGAATGCTCGCCAGGAACTTGACGGCGTCCTGGAGGGATTCGAGCGTTTTCCGTTCTCTGCTCCGGGCGATCATCTTTCCAGGAACATCGTTGAAGCCCGGATAGCAAATCGTGTATTGAATCTCGCGCTTGTCGAGCACCGGGTCGAGCGGATGGTCCTGCCGGCCCCAGCCCAGGAATGCAGTAGGTAGGCCTCCGGCGATGACCGCCGTCTTCCTGCCGAACGTCACCTCCGCCGCGCTCATCGACGGCGTCATGACGCCCACGAGATCCTCGTCGCCGAGGTGCGTCGTGAGGAACTTGATCAGGGGCGCGTTGATCACCCGCGCATGTTCGTCGTCGACGAAGGCGCCGTCGAGAAACAGCAGGAATACACGGGCCCTGGGATTAGTCAGCGCCTTCACCATCTCCTGCTGCGAGCTGGGTTCGATTCGCGCCGTCTGCGGACCGGGCATCGCGACAACGTGCTCGAACGTGTCGATCTTCTGGAGCACGCCATCCTCGAGCACGTCGAAGTCCGCGGCCTGCAACCCATCCACGATCCGCCCGTCTTTCGTCGGGTAGACGTCCACGCGGACGAAGTTTGTGCCGACTCGAATCGGTTGTTGTTGTTGTTGGGCGCCCAGCAGGATCGCGCTGGCCGCGACAAGGGCGACGCATGCAGTGGCGCGCATGACTATCGCACCACCCGGATGGCGCTGACGACCTTCTGGGTCTTGCCGGCGCCGACGACCTCGATCTCGATCGCGTAGTCGCCACCCGCGAGGGGTGCCAGCACGACGTCGGCGGTGATCCAGCGCTGGCCAGTGACATCGTCCACCCGTTCGGCGACGGTGACGGGCAGCGGCATCGGCTGCGCCGTCCTGTCGAGGATGCGCCCACCGCCGGCCTTCGCGTCGCCTTCCACGGGCAGCTCGAGACGCACGCGTTCGGTCCTGCTGAACCGCAAGTCAGCCGCGGGCAGCACGCGATTCCCGGTCGTGACGCCGCGCCGGAAAAACAGCGGCTGCAAGCCCGATGTTGTGGTCTCGAGTTGCAGCGTGTCAGAGAGCGGCATGCCGCCACCTTCGGTCGCGGTGAGGCGCGCCCGAACGCTGAGCTCCCCCGCCGCGCCGGCGGGCCGCGGCACGGTCGCGAGGAACGTGCGTTCGCCGGACTTCAAAGTCACCCGAGCGGTTGTCGACGCCGAGCCGGCGGTGACCTGAATATCGGCCGTCCCACCCTGGGCGAAGTCGTCTGGCCGCCCGGCGGCGGCGGACTGCAGCTCGCCTGCGACCCAGATTGTCGGCTTGGCGCCTGCACCAGCGATCGCATTGATTCGGAACCGCACCTCCGGCCGGACTCGTCCCAGCCGGTCGATCGCGGCGTTGACGGCGCGCGTAGCCTCCGGCACCGGGGCGTCGGCCGCGCGGCGGGCCGTGTTGACCTCGGCTGCGGTCGCTGCCCTGTAGCCCTGGCGCGCCCGCACCTCGACGCCGGGCTGCTTGACCTTCACCTTCAGCGAGCGGAAGCGCCCATCGAGCTTGGCGTTCGTCGAGTAGTAGCCGAGCAGGTAGTAGGACGTCAGATCGTCGGAGATGCGCTTCATCCCCACGTCGAGGTCGTTGCTGTTCACGACGGCGATGCCGTCGGTATTGCCGGCAAGCGTGCGCATGACCTCGATTCGCGCCTTGAGCATCGCATGGTCGACGGTAATCGGAGGCGGCGCGTCAGGTCCGATTGGATTGTCGAATGCCGGGAGGCCGCGCGGATCGATTGGGTAGAAGCTCGCATTGGCGTAGTTCGCATCTTCCATCAGGTCGAGGAAGAACTGCTTGTTGTCCATCGAGGCGAGGCGCATGCGATCGGTGTCGCACTCGTTCTTGGTGAGCGCTCCGGCCGTCATGTTGCGTTCGTTTCTGGTCGTCAGCTTGCCGTTCAGGCCGACGCCGACCGG
Organism: uncultured Acidobacteriota bacterium; assembly: GCA_963776315.1. GTDB lineage: Bacteria > Acidobacteriota > Vicinamibacteria > Vicinamibacterales > 2-12-FULL-66-21 > DATBJJ01. Next base: position 103,989 of record CAVZMJ010000002.1, on the reverse strand, counting down.
GTCGACGCCTGGTATCGCCTCCTGCGCTCCAGTCAGTGGATCCGTACGCAGTCTCAAGAGGGACGGATTCTCGCCGTACAGCAGCCACCCTTCGGTCACAGTCAGGATCGCTTTGCGCTCCTCTCGAACCGAACGGAGATAGCGAACGAGGTCCTCGAGCGCCTCGAGGGTCGCGCGTTCGCGCTTGCGGGCGATGAGCTCAGCCGCCAGAGGCGAGCTCTGCCCCGTGTCGCCCATCTGTTTAGGGTAGCAGGCGTCGTACGCGTCCTCACGCTCGTCCCGGTGGAACGTGAAGCGCGTGCCCCAGGGCCAGTTCGTGCGCAGACTGTCCGCGATGACCTGCGTCTTCCGCCCGAGCACGATCTGGGAAGCCGCCATCTCTGGCGTCATCACGCCGACGAGATCATCTGGTCCGAGAATGCGGTCGATCAGCCGGATCAGCGGCTCGTTGATGGCGTGCGCGCTGTCGACCATGACGTGCGGGGTGTCGAGGAAGATCACGAACACGCGATTTCTGGGATTCGCGGCGGCCTGCAGCGACTCGCGCTGGGAGCTCGGCTCGACGCGTTCGCTTTGAGGTCCGGCTGGGCGCACGACGACGTGCTCGAAGGTCTCGATCTTCTGCGGCACGCCGTCCTCGAAGACCTCGAACTCGTTCGCTTTCAGGTCGAATACCGGCTTCCCGTCCTTGAGCGGGTAGGCATCGACCCTGACGAAGTTCGCGTCGACGCGAAAGGTCGGGGGCTTCTGTGCGGGGTCCTGCGGTTTCTCGGGCGGCGGCTGCTGCGATTGGCCAGCGACAAACGCCGCGAGGCTGCTCGCGAGCACACCGGTCGCGCAAAGCACACGGATCGAGCTGTATCGCACGCTCGGACTCCTGACGGGGCAGAGGCTGGCCCCCAGAGTTTACACCCATTGGCTTGGGCTCGAGCTACGGGCGGCGCAGCCGCGTCAGCAGGTCGGTAAGATCCGGAGGCAGGGGTGCCTCGAACGCCAGCGCACGCCCGTCGGCCGGATGCTCGAATTCCAGACGATAGGCGTGCAGCGCCTGACGGCCGAACGCAATCGGCCGAAGCGAGTCCGGCCCATAAACGTAGCGCTGCTCGCCGACCAGCGTGTGTCCACGTAGCCGGGCCTGGATGCGGATCTGGTTCCGCCTGCCTGTACGGAGCCGGACCTCGACGAGCGACGCGTCGCGGAACATTTCGACGACCCGATACTCGGCGATCGCCTCTGTGCCCATGGGATCGCGCCGGTCGGTCTCCTTCTGGACGAGCGCCTTCGCATCCCACACGAGCACGTCGCGCCACGTCCCGGCCGCGGGCGTCGGATGCCCGTAGACCACAGCCAGGTAGACGCGCTCCGGCTGACGCCTGGCAAACTGCGACTTCAGCCGCTGCTGCGACGTTGGATCCTTGGCAAAGACGACGAGGCCGGAAGTGTCCTGATCGATGCGATGCACCACAAACGGGCGCCGCTTGCCGTGCGAGCGAAAGCGCTGCTCGATCTGGTTGTAGACGGAAGGAACGTCAGGGCTCCGCTCGAGCGGGACCGAGAGGATTCCCGGCGGTTTGCTGACGACCAGCAGCGCGTCGTCTTCATAGACGATGTCGAGGTCGCCTGTGGGGCCGGTACGCGGCCGCCGCTTCGCGCTGCCGGGGCGGTCGGCCCACACGCGCACCACGTCGCCAGCCACGAGGCGGCGCGCCGCGTCGTCGATGTCCGCTTCGTCGTCGTTGACGAAGATCTTGCGCCGCTCGAGCGCGGCCACCGCCTTTCCCCTGGAGCCGAGCCGGCCGGGCGCCGCGAGGAACTTGTCGAGGCGAACGCCCGCGTCAGCGTCGCCGGCGGTCCAGTGCGGGCCGTTGGTGGTCACCCTGACCCGATCGTACACGGCATTGCCTGCCGCGGGGCCGTTGCGGCGCGCGGGAGCTCAGGACACCTCGATCGGCTCGATCGGCTCGGCGGCTTCCGGTGGCGGGACGTGCTCGGAGCAGATGGCCCGTAGCGCGCGCACGAGATCCTTGCGGCTCACCCCGCCGTGCTCGACGCCCCACATGATGATGTCGTCGACCGAGAGCATGCCCTGCAGATCGCCGTCCGCCGCGATCACGGGGAGGCGCCGGACCTTGAAGTCCGTCATCCGCTCGAGCGCCGCCTTCACGCTCTCGTCCGGCGCGCACGTGTGGACGTGGCTGCTCATCGCCTCTTCGGCCGTAATGTGCGAAGGATTGCGGTTCGCCTTCCCCATCGCGATCGCGAGATCACGGTCGGTGAGAATGCCGGCGACACGGCCATGATGGTCCAGCACTGCAAGGGTGCCGCAATCCGTTTCCTTCATCCGCCGGCTGGCCAGCCCGAGTGCCGTCTCGAGCCTGCACGTCTGCGGCGGCTTCGTCATGATGTCGCGGACCTTCATGGTGCCTCCTGATTACCGCTTCAAGACGACCTTCAACGCGCCCTCCGCAGCGGCATTGCCGAATGTGTCGTAGGCCTTCATCGCGTCGCTCAGGGCGAACCGATGGGTGACGAGCTTTCCAGGCTGCAGCTTGCCCGACTGCACCACCTTGAGCAGCATCGGCGTCGTCGCCGTGTCGACGAGCCGGGTCGTCATCGTGATGTTGCGATCCCACAGCTTCTCGAGGTGCAGCTCGACCGGCTTGCCGTGAACGCCGACGTTCGCGATCCGGCCGCCGGGCGCGATGATCGCCTGGCAGATGCCGAACGTGGCGGGAATCCCGACCGCCTCGACCGCGACGTCGACGCCCGCGCCGGCGGTCAACTCCATCACGCGTTCGGCCGCATTGCCGTCCGCGCTGTTGACGAGCGTCGTGGCGCCGAGATCCTTGGCGACCTTCAGACGCTTGTCGTCGACGTCGATCATGAAGATGGCTGCCGGCGAGTAGAACTGCGCCGTCAGGAGCACCGCCAACCCGATAGGACCCGATCCGACGATGGCGACGGTGTCGCCAGGTTTCACCTGGCCGTTGAGGACTCCGCACTCGAACCCCGTCGGCAGGATGTCGCTCAGCATCACCAGCGCCTCTTCGTCCGCGTCTGCCGGAATGCGATAGAGACTGGTATCGGCGTGCGGGATGCGCACGTACTCCGCCTGTGTCCCGTCGATCGTGTTGCCGAGAATCCAACCGCCGTTCCGGCAGTGCGAATACATGCTCTTCCGGCAGAAGTCGCACCGGCCGCACGAGGTGATGCAGGAGATGAGCACCTTGTCGCCAATGCAGATGCCCGACACGCCCGGGCCTACTTCCTCGACGATGCCGATGCCTTCGTGCCCGAGAGTCCGCCCATCGGTGACCGACGGCACGTCTCCCTTGAGGATGTGGAGATCCGTGCCACAGATCGTCGCGGTCGTGATCCGAACGATCGCGTCGCCAGGATCTTTGATCACCGGTCGCGGCTTGTCTTCCCACGCTCGCTTGCCGGGGCCGTGGTACACGAGCGCCTTCATGGTCGATGTCGAGCGTTTCTGAGCGAGGGCATATGGCGCTTCCGGGAGTGCGGTGTCGATAGGTGTCACGGTGTTCCTCCAGCGGTAATTCGAACGTGAATCGCTCACGAAGAGCGCAATGTGCGCGCCAGAGCCAAAGTCCAAAAACGTGAGTAGATTCTGGGGACGGCCCGGGTGGGACGCGAACAATTCAGCGGCAGTGGGGCTTTTTCAACGCTGGGTTCGATTACGGGACCAGCGCGGCATGCGTTGAATGTGCCGGGACGCTTCAGCGCCGACGAAACCTGTAAGGGACGGCGGGCCTCCCGAGCTCGTCCCTTTGCGCTAACGTCAACGACGTCATTCACTTGCGACGGAGGACGAGGCACGGCATTCCGCTTGCGATGGCCGACCGTCATGCAATCGGATCCATTGATCTCACGAGGTATGGCGTCGCTGGCACTTGGCGTGATCGTCTCGGGTGCGGCGGCGAGCGCAGCGTGGGCGCCGAGCGATCGGCAGCCCGAGCGTCAGGGCCGGTCGCAGCCGGCATCGGCCAGCGTGCTCTCCGAACATCACCTGGAGACACTCGATGCAATGGATCCGCAGGCCCAAGCAGAATTCCTGCTGGAGCGCGCGATCAATCACTATCGGGGCGCGAACGAGCAGATCGCGGCCCGCGCCGAGGGCTGGCGCGGAAACATCAATCTCGACAAGCGGTTGAACGGCCTGTTCGTCACCGCGCTGAACTCGGACGACTTGCGCGTTCGGGCGGCGGCGATCGAACTGAATCTCGCCGCGCTGGATCTGAAGAAGACGTCCGCGACCGTGGATGGACTCGAGCCCGACGCCCGGTCAGGGGCGCAGGGCCCTCGGGCGAACGCGCTCTGGCGTATCGGGCTCCTCGGCAATCGCGGCATCGAGCCCGACCGCGCGTTTCAGATCTTGATGAGCTCCATTCACGATGAGAACGTGAACGTCCGCTACTGGGCAGTCGAGGGGCTGGCCTATCTGGGGACCGGGGACACGATCGCTCCACTGCTCGCGGTGTTCCACGACGACCCGTCGCCGATGATCCGCGAGCGGGCCGCCTGCAGCCTCGCGCAATCGGGAATGTTGAGTGCGCAGCAGCGCCTCACCACCGTGCCGCGTCTGCTCGACTTCACCGACGATCCGTCCCTCGACGATCAGACACGCTCGTGGGTCTATCAAGCGTTGCGCGACATCACCGGCCAGACGCTGCCGCGCGACGCCGCTGCCTGGAGAAGCTGGTACGCCGGGCTCACGCGGCAAATGACCTGAGGAATTCCCGTGGCTACTAGAGTCTCCAAATCCTCGAAACCTACACCCGGTCGATGGCTGCCCGTACCCGTTCGAGTAAGTCGGCGCGATTGTACGGCTTGATCAGCAGGTCCCAGGGGCCGGATACTTCTCCTTTGAACCGATCCGCGTCGCTGTAGCCGCTAGTGAACAGCACCGGGACATCGACGCGGATCGCGCGCATCTCAGCCGCTGCTGCCGCGCCCCCCATGTTCGGCATCACGATATCCAGCAGCGCGAGCGCAATCTCGTCCTTGTGCTCGCGAAAGATCGCCAGGGCCTCGAGGCCGTCGGCCGCTGTCAGGACCCGATAGCCGCCAGCCTCGAGCATGCGGACGACAACAGCGCGGACCATCTCCTGGTCTTCTGCCACGAGGATCGTCTCCCGGCCGCCTCGAGCCCGAGCGGGCGTTTCGCTTCGCGCCTCATCGGCCGGCTCCTCGCACACGGGCAGATAGACGTGCACCGTGGTCCCCTGGCCCACTTCGCTCTGCACCTGGAGCAGGCCGTCGTGGCCGTGCACGATTCCGTAGACGGTCGCCAGCCCGAGTCCCGTGCCCTTGCCGGGCGCCTTGGTCGTGAAGAACGGCTCGAAGATGTGCTCCTTGACCGCCGGCGACATTCCCTCGCCGTCGTCGCGCACGCTCATGAGGGCGTACCGTCCCGGAACGGCCCAGGGGTTGGCCTGCGCGAACGCCTCGTCGAGCACGACGTTCCGGGTCTCGATCTCGAAGTGACCTCCCCGCGGCATGGCATCGCGGGCGTTGAGGCAGAGGTTGACCAGCACCTGCTCCAGTTGTCCGCAGTCGGCGCGCACGCGCGCGAGGTCCTGGCCCTGCACTACGCGGATCTGGATGTTCGCAGGAATCACCCGTCGTAGAAGGTTGGCGGCCTCGACCGCCACCTCGTTGAGGTCGAGCACGGCCGTCGTCCTGAGCTGGCGGCGGCTGAACAGCAGGAGCTGCCGGGTGAGGTCGGCCGCGCGGTCGGCGGCGGCCTTGATCTCTTCCAGAAACTGCCGGCGCAACTCGGGATTGCTTTCCTGCTGCGCGAAGCCGATGTTGCCGAGCATCGACAATGTCAGGTTGTTGAAATCGTGCGCGATGCCGCCGGCGAGCTGGCCCACGGCATCCATGCGCTGCGCGTGGCGGGCCTGGGCCTCGAAGAGCTTCTGGTCGGTGACGTCGCGGGCCACGCCGTAGAGAATGCCGCGCTCGGGATCGGCCGTGGCGCGCCACGAAATCCACCTGTAGATACCGTCCTTGCGCCGGTAGCGGTTCTCGAAGTCGGTGACGGCGTTTCCGCCGGCGAGATCCTTCGCGGCCTCGAGCGTGCCCGCTCGATCGTCGGGGTGAATGAACTCGATGAAGGGCCGCGCGACAAGCTCCTCCTCGGTGTACCCGAGCAGGCGCACGAACGCCGGGTTCATGCGTTTCAAGTACCCGGCCGTGTCGGCGATCACCAACATCTCGGTCGACAGGTTGAAGAACCGATCGCGATCGGCCGCGGCCTTGCGGCGTTCCGAGACGTTGCTGCTGTTGACCGTGTAGCCGGTCACCTCGTCCTGACTGACGATCGGTGCGATTCTCGACTCCCAGTACGAGACCTCGCCGTCGGCGGCAACGTACGCCATCTCGTAGCGATCGCGTTCGCGCGTCTTGCGCACGCGCGCGAGACACTGGCGATAGCCTTCGCGGTAGTGTTCCGGCACGTAGTTGAATACCAGTGTGCCGACGACCTGCTCGCGCGTGAGGTCCGGCACGGTCCAGTTGATGTAGCGGACCACGCCCTCGAGGTCGAGCACCATGATGTTGTCGGGCGAGAGGTCGGCAATCGACTGCGCGGCCGGCGTCAGCACCCAGGGTGAGTCCCGGCACGCGTCGAGCTGCGTTCGGAGCTTCGCCACTTCGGCGCGCAGTGAGTCGACGATGTCGTGCGATGTGGGCTTTTCCCCGCCACCCGTGCTCACATCGTGTCCAGGGAATGCACGATCCAGCCTTGGCGGCAGTTCATCCCGCTGATTCTACCGTGCGATGGACCACTTTGGAGACACGAGTACATCCGATCGGTGGGAACGGCCGGCCCGCCCGATTACACTGAGCTGTACGAAGACGCGGCTTCCGAGCTGGCGGGTGTGCGGCAGTTCGGGCTTGGAGCCACGCTTCTCTGATCGGCATCACCACTCGATGGCTTCTCCACCCGCCGCTTGGAGCTTCTGATTGGCGTCGGTGAAGACGTTCGGCGAACGAAAGAATCGAGGTTGGCCCGCGCTGTCTTCTGCGCCCGGGTGAACGGCGGTCGCAACCGCGACCCGTTCGCGCGTTCCAGCCGCTTCGGCCGCCGCAAGAACGCCGAGTTTCTTGAACGTAGTCTGAGAAACCCCGCCCCACAACAGGAACACAACCGAGCCTGTCGCGCGCGTCGCCACGGTCGTGAGAATGCGCTGGACGACGGGACGCCACAGGCTGAAGTGCGCCTGCTGGATGGCCGGCTCGAACCGGCTCAGCGTGAGACCAGCATTGAGGCACAGCACGCCCTGCGCCTGCCACTTATCAAAGAACTGTTGCGGCGGCGCGACCGCCAGGGCGCCAGACTCGATGTCCTGCACGAGCCCGGCCCAGGCCGCGTCTCCCTCAACGTACTTGCTCTCGCCGGTGCGGAAGTGAGCGACGACTTGAAGGATCCGGCGAAGGCTCTCGGCGACAGCGCTCTTCTTCGGCGACCACTGTGGCAGGTCGCCCTGTTCGAACGAACGGCCGGTCGCACGTGAAGACTTCGGATAGGGATCCTGGCCGAGGATGACAGCTCGGACGTCCTTGGGACGCAGGCCGTCGAGCGCGCGGAAGACATGAGAGTCAGGACGTGCCCCAGGAGCCGGATGTCCTTTGCGTCCGGGAAAAATCGTCTCGTTGTCTTCGAGGGTGAGCGTGTTGCCGATTGCACCGAGCTCCGGCTCGACGCCGTCGAGAGCTCCGCGCCAGGAATCGCTGATGTCCGTCCGCCAGTCGGACAGAAAGTCACCCATCTCGGAGCGCAGATTCGCCACATCCCCTCGCGATCTTCCAACTACATCTCAACCAGACACGTAACCTTATTGATAACGGAAAGTCAAACCTCCGTCGCTCGACGTGGCGGCATACCAGTTGCCGGTGGTACCGAACCACCTTCCCGTCGAATCGGTTGGACGGGTGGCCCAGTTGTTGAGCATTGGTGGCCCAAAGCAGCTGCTGCGGAACTCGCCGTTGGTGCTCGCGACGCGGCACGGACGGTCGTCGCGACCCGCTTGTCGGAAACGCCGATCGCTTCACTTGTGCGTTTCCGTTGCGCGCATTCGGGGTTCACACGTGACTACAGTCTGTGGCCGAGGCCGACGAGATATAGGACCGCCTCGCTCGTCCCGTCGAGCTCGAGATACCGATTCAGCCTTCCGTCATAGAATCCACCCGTGCAAATGGTGCCCAGCTTCAGCTCACTCGCGAGCAGGCACACGTTCTGCGCCGCGTGACCAGCTTCGTAGAGCACGTACCGATACCCTCGGGGCCCATACTTTTTCAGCGTTCGCTGAAACACGGCCGTCAAAATCACCGCGACATTCGCGCTTTCCAGATAGTACTGCCCGAGCAGCACTTCGCCGAGCTCCTTCAAAACCGGTCCCGTCTTCATCGGCTCGAGCGCGTGCTCGAGCGCGTGATAATGATGCAATCCGTCGTCGAGCCCCTCCACGGACCGCGTCGCGACGTATATCTCCAGCGGATATAGCGCTCCCGCAGAAGGCACGGGCCTCGTGTACATCGTGCGCCCTTCTGGACCGTCGGTCAGGCCGGTCACTGAATAGGTGTCGGCGAGGATTCCCGCCAGCCACGCCAGCGGCATCGACTGATCGCCGAATATTCGGCACGATCGCCGTTCACGGATCAGTCGCCGCAGCGGCGTCTCGTCCGGCTTGACGAGCAGCACACGCGAGCCGGCCGGCGCAACGCTTTTGAAATGCATCTCGTGCACGGGATCGTTGTAGGCGTCCAGGTTGAGCCACGGCTCCGTGTTCAAGTGAAAGAGAAGGGGCAACGTGGACGCATCGTCGGTTCGTAGCATGGTTCCTGTCTTTCACGCGAGTGGATGCGGACACGGGTTCAGATCCCGCTCCTGTCGCGTCTCCGTCCCGTAGCCGAGCACTTGCGGCAGCTCGAACAGCCGGCGGCCGCCCAGTCGCTCCTCGCCGTGACCAAAATGCATCGGTTGAAGGCCGGTCGCGAGCGTACGGACGACGCGGATCCCGTACGGACGTACGTCAGCCGTCGTCAGATCCACATACGCCACGCGGCAGCCCGCCTTCACGAGCCCGTCGACCGTCGTTTCAAGATCGCGGTCGGTGTGGCCACTCGATCGATTTGGCAGTTCGTCAAGTGATTGAGTGCGGCCGTTGTCGAGCAGAAACGCGAGTTCCGATCGACGCTCGGGCCGCATCAAGAACGCACTGTGATCGTGAAGCGTCTTGACGCTGGCGTAGAGCTGAAGATTCTTGCCTTCGCCATCTGCGAACCGTTGGCGCTCGCCTGGCCGGATCTGGCAAATCTCGAATAGCGCCTTGTTCAACGCAATTCGCGGATCGAGATGCGATCCCAAACCAACCAGCGCTGACGGCTCGCGCTCGCCGTCGCCGATCGACACGGCCATCATTACGTGCATCGGGAGGTCCGTGCTGACGTTGAACACCCGCGTCTCGATGCCGAAACGCCGATAGTGCGCCCGTATCTCCGAGGCGATCCCGCCCTCGAACACCACTTCTGCGGCCGGCAACCGGTTCATCCAATGGGCAAGGAATCCATCTCGCTCGGCCAACTCGCACAACCCCGACAGCGTCGCCTGCTCGAGGCTCGGCCCGGCGGCCAGGCCATTTGATGTCGGCGTGAAGAAGGAATCCTCGGCGGCTGGACCGAGGTAGTTGAGATAGACCGCGCACGCGGGCACAAAGATGTCACGATCGCCCGGCAACTCGCGCGCGGGCAGCCATCCGGCAACCGTGTCATCGGTCCAGCGCGCGTAGGGAAACGACGCCCGCGCGTACTGCGACGCCGCGTACAGCACGAGATCGGACACCGGGATTGAGGGCCGCTCGAGGTCGCCGCGGCGGGCCCGCGTGATGTGCCCGATGGCCGGATGATGAGCGCAGTACCGCTCGATCGCCTCTCCGATCGCCCCGCCTATCGCTTCGCTGTCGGTCAGCCCCTTTCCCGCCGTCGCACGCGCGGACGCCTCTGCCTTCTTGAAGTCGTAGTTGGCCAGGACGGCGTGATACAGGATCGGCGGGTTCGGCTCGTCGGCGCCGCGCGGCACGCGTGTCAGCTTCTTGATCACGCCGACCCGCGGGTTCACCAAGTCGAGTAGCCCAGCTACTTGAGGGCTCAGTAGCGCCTCGAGCATCCTACTCGTGTCCTTTCGCGAAACAGGCCGGACACCAGGGCTTACGCAGAACCATGTATTTCTTGATGCTCAGATCCAGTAGGTCGAACACCAGAATCCGCCCCATGGTTTGAGACGGCATGATGCCACTCACGATCTTCACCACTTCCAGACCGAGGAGATTTGACGCGATTGCCGCGGTCACGTTCAGATTCTCGCGCCGCCCGCTGTCGTCCTGCTTGCGACGATCGAGCAGCCGTTCGTACGCGAACTCCGCTTCCGGATCGTCCGCGCAGGCCACGGCGCGCATCTTGTAGCACATGTAGCATGCGGTCTCCATCGGGACGATCGTCGGCCCGACGATCACTTCCATGGCGGTCGATGAACATGAGCTCCACCGGATGTTTTCGGCGAGGCACACTCTGTTGAGTTTGTAGATCAAGGAGGACTGTGCCGCGTCGATGCAAGAGACGACGAAGTCTGAGCCGCGAACCGCGTCTGCGACGTCGGCATCCGCGTCGAGCACCTTTTCGCAGGTCGCCACGTGCGTTCCCGGCGCCGCCCCTCTGATTCGCTCGGCAATCACACCAGCCCGCGGCAAGCCGATATCAGCAGCCGAGAACACGGACGCCAGATACGTGTCGGCAGCGGTAACCGGCAACGCGTCAACACAGCGCACGGTGCCCACGCCCGTCCCGGCCAGTGCCAGGGCGAGTGGTCCCCCTACGCCGCCGAGCCCCATCACCGTTACGGTGGCGGACCGCAACCTGGCCTGCGCTCCGCGCGGATCGGCACTCACTTCGTGAAAGAAATTCGCCTGCGGCTCGAGCATGGCTTCGTCGGGCGTGGCCGAGGCGTCGACACCCTCTTCGAGCAGATTGTGATCGCCGAGCAGCTGCAGCGCCGCCTCGAGATCCTGGGGACGGAAGACATCCGAGGCGGCGTGCTCGATCTCTTCGATGCTGTGCCGCCCGTCCAGCAGCGGCAGGACGTATTCCTGGAACTCGCGAAACGAGTGTCCTTTGATCTTGATCCGGCGCCGCTCGGAGACGAAGCGCAGGACCTCGTCGCCCTTGCTGTCGGGCGGCTCAAACAAGACGTAGTAGGAGCTCGGGAGCCGCGGTTTCCGGAACTTGAGCGTGGGCAAGCGTCCCTCCTGTCTGCAGACGCGCCTGCCGATTCCGCAGCACGGGCAGACTTCCGAACTGGCCGGCCATCTCGATCACGATTCGCTTCGACTGCAGCGAGGCCAGCGCGTCCCGCGCCTCGCTCTCGCTCGTGGTGTATTGCCGCGCCAGGGCGGACACGGTTCGTGCCGTATCGCACGCGAGCAGCAGCTGCGCCTCGATTCCCGTCAGCAGGTGCGCGCTCGACACGGCGCACGGTCGCGTGTCCGCAACCAAGACGTCGTGGCCGTCCACGATCGTCGCATCGAGCTTCGGGAAGTCCTCCGGCTTCACGTCCGCATTGCGTACGGCATACCAGTGATCGATCGCCTGCTTGACGGGAAGAACGTAATCTCGCGGCTGCCGGCTGTCCGGGTAGTCGAAGTCGAAGAAGTACGCCAGTCGTGCGAGCTCCCGTCGCCCGAACGGGTAGACGTAGTAGTACGCAGGTGCCGGGCGTACGCGCTGAATGCCGAACTGCTCTGTGCGCGTGAAGAACGGGCTGAACCGGTCGAGCCTGATGGGCGCGCAGGACGCGGGCGGCTGCAGGTGCACAAGCAGGGGCAGGAGCTCTGCCATTCGGCTGTACTCGTCGGGGTCCTCGCCCGGAAACCCCGAGAGAAGATTCCAGGCCGCGAAGATTCCCGATTCCTCGCACCATCGTAGCAATTGGATATTCTGCAGCCCCGTGCACCCTTTCTCCATCAACCGCAGTACCTGATTGCTGAAGCTCTCGATGCCCGGTTGCACGGACCTCACGCCGCCGGCGCGCATCATCGCCACCTGGTCCTGGCGGAGATTCGCCTTCACCTCGTAGAACAGCTCCAGATCGAGGCCGCTCTCCTGGAGCTTCGGGAAGAGGATCGGGGCCAGCTTCAGATCGAGGATGTTGTCGACCGCGCTTACCCGCTTCACGCCATAGGTTTCCGAGAGCGTCTTGATCTCCTCGAACGCGCGCTCGGGCGACTTGCTCCGGAACGCCATCGTGTCGCCGTTCAACCCGCAGAACGTGCAGTGATGCTTCGCGCCCCACCAGCATCCGCGCGACGTCTCGACGAGGATATCGACCTTCAGTTTCGGGGCGAGCGGCGATCTGGCAAGGCGCTCGAAGTAATCGATGTAGTCGGGATAGGGCAGGGCGTCGAGGTCGCGGATCATGTCCGGCGTGGTGAGCTCGGTTGATTCGCCCTGCCTCAGGATTCCCTCGATCGCTCCTGGATTCTCTTGCCGCAACAACCGCTCGAGGAACCGTGGAAAGACGACGTCGCCCTCCCGGGTGCACACGTAGTCCACTGCCGGGAACGACTTGAGAATCTGCAGCCCCATGACGCCTTCGCAGTTCGCGCCGCCGAAGATCACAACGGGCGGATCCGGGTGACGCTTCAGCCGCTCGGCGACCGTCATGCAGGAGCAGGTCTGGTGGAAGGTTGTCGTGAACGCCACGACCCGAGGCCGGAGCGCGCGAATCTGTTCGACCGCACGGTCGACGAACGCCGCGCGCCGGCCACGCGCCTCCTGGATCTGCGCGACGAGCCGCGGTTGCGCGAAACGCGCGAGCACCTTACTGATGTATTCCTCTTCGGCCGGGATACGGTCGCCGAAGAGCAGGTCCGCGAAGAACCACTCGCCGATGAGCGACTCAGAGGGCAACGACTCCGAGATCTCGTTGTAGAGCTCGATGCCGATCGCTTCTGCGAGATCGAAGTTGCAGTAGACAATGCGCGAAGAAAAGCCGAGACGATCGGCTTCAGCCTTCAACAGGCTGACGCCGATCGCCGGGCGATCCACATCCGCGAACGGGAGAACGGCAAAGACGACATCCATCGACTGGGTCCTGTGCGATCACTCCTACCCTCCAAACCCCCCGAACCCGCCGCCGAACCCGCCGCCGCCACCGCCCTCGATGCCCGGTCCGCACTGGCATTCGCACACCGTGATGATGGGACGACGGATACCGGGCCAGCAAAACACGACGCGATTCCTCGAAATGGTACAGATCTGGGGGGCTGCCTGGGGAGCGGCCGCTGCGGCTCCACCCATCAATGCATTGACTTTCTCATACGCTTTCATTTCTTCTTCAGTGACATGCATCTTTGAGAGTTTGTCCTCGATTGCAGCAATGCGCATCTCAAGTGACTTCACGTCTTCTGCCATCTGACACCTCCTGGAGCGGCGACCGTTGGCCGTGGGGAGGATACACCTGTCCGCGCCACGCGCGGCACCGGCCTGGAACTTTTTTTTGCGCTGAGTCGGTGGCACAACAGAGGCCCGCCTAGCCCATCCGTAGCGAGCTTCGTGTCCTCCACATTTCGGAACAACCACCGCGCATGTTGACGACACTCGACGACAGTCATACACCATGTAGTACAGGAGGTGGATGCTGGCGACTCGGACGGTGCGACTCGATGAAGAGGCGGAGCACCTACGCTCGGTGGATCAACCGCGAGGATGGCCGGCGAGGCGTGGACGGCAACCTTGCAGACACGTCGCACCGCATTCCACGTTACAGAAACGAGGTGTTCTGCGGAATCTTCTTTCCCATCGCCTTCGCGACCAACTCCTTGTTCTTGGTGGTGAGCCTTGAACTGGAGTACACGGTTTCAGCGGCCAGACCCATACCGCCCGCACCGTGCAGGTTTTGTCCCATCTTCAACAGGTTGTGCATCGCTTCATGAAACGCCAGAACGGCCCAGGCTCGAGCCGGATTGTCATCCTCCAGGGCGGCCGACACGTAGACCTCCGAGAGGTTGCCAGCGTTACTGATGTGCGTCGTACCGCCGCCGCCTAGCGATGCCCCGGGTCTTACCTTGCGAACCAGACTGTTGCTACGGCTGTTCACGAAGTAGATCAGGAGCGACGTGTCGCTCACCGAACCCGGATCCCACCAGAAGTCGGACAAATCGTAGGGGCAGGACGAGAGTTGGCAGACTTCATCGAACAGATTCTTCAGCTCGACGCCGATGACATAGCGATCGCCTTCTCCCCAATCGGCCCCTGATGTGGCGGCATCCTTCAAGTAGAAGTTGTATGTCATTTCTGACCTCACTCGCACGTATGCGTGGCGGGCCGCTCCCTGAGACGTCCGACACGGCCGCGCTCGTCGTCACGGGGCGCGCGCAAGGCCTCGTCCCGCACGTCGCGCGGAATACGATGCATGGTCGGAGTCTAGTGCGCCAGTTCGCGCGTGTCCACTGGGCTTGGTTCGCCGTCGTCGTGAGAGCAGCCGGTCATGCATGGCGGCGCTGGTGTGGGACGCATGCTCGCCCAAAAGGCGGCCTGCACTTCCGAGACCAACCAGGAACCGGTTGATCGCGACGGGCTGCGGATCGAGATCGAGGTCACGAGTGCGGTTCGTAGCCGAGGCGTTCGGGCGCGAGAATACCCCTGATCCGGGCCTCAGCGTCGACGCCAGTAGACATCCTGCCCGCCGAGCCGGCAGATTTCCTTGGCAGCCACGGGAACGGACAACTGCCACTGCTCGACGGGCGTCTTCGCACGCGGCCAGGGCACGCCCTTGATTGGCGAGAGATTGGGCTTCACCTTCACGAGGCGCTGTCCTAACCATGCATGAGGAATTGGAAAATTCCGCCGCTCCGCCAACGGCACCAGGTCATCGGCGTCTGGAGTGAGCGTCGATCCCGCGAAGACGAACTGGCCAACCGACGGCTGGTGTAGAAGGACGAGGACTCGGGCGCCTGCGGTCAACTGACCCGGTGGGTAGCCGAGCGCCGACTCCATACGTTCCAGGTTCAGCCCCTCGATGTTGCGCTCGATCGTGAAATAGCCGCGGACCTGTTCAATGGAAGATCCGTCACCGCCAGCGTTGGCCTGGAGCGACATGCGCGTAATGTAGCACGCGGGGCACGAGCATTCCATCAAGACCTGGCCATTGCCGGAGCGGCTGTCCCTCGTCAATATTGCGTCCGATGCGAACGTCGTTACTGGTGATGCGGAAGCTCAGTCCCGGCGTGCGGTCGTCGAGGTGATCGACGCTGCCGGTTCGCGCACCGGCAGAATCCGGAGCTCTACAATAGGAGCTGACGGGCTTTCTCGATTCGAAATAGAGGCACCCCCGTTGGCGCCGCGCAGGACAACAGAACCGCTGCCGTTCACATCGGGGGAGGGATGGCAGAGCCGTCCCCGCGGGGTCGCCTAGATGTGCTCAGCGCCGAGCGACCTGAACCCTTGCCGGGCATTCCAGAAAGCCGTAGAGTAGTTCGCATGAGCCCTCTCCGAGCACGTGTAGAGAAGGGGCGGCTCGTTCTCGACGAGCCGACAACCCTGCCCGAAGGGACGTCGTCGACCTGGTGGCGGACGACGACGGTGATGACCTTTCCGACGAGGAGCGCCGCGTCCTTCACGAAGCGCTAACGACGTCCTGGCAATCGGCCGAGGCGGGTCGCCTCCGTCCAGCGGCGGTACTCCTCGATGAACTGCGCCAGCGCCGGTGAGCCTGCCGGTCAAAACCACACCTGAAGCTGACGCGCAGATCCGCGAGATCGACGACTGGTGGTGAGGAATCGACGAGCCTCCCCGGATCTGTTCGTCGGCGAAGTGGCCGCGGCGTTCGAGTCATCGGCCACGCTCCACACATCGGCCGCTTGTATCGACGTACGCCCGTGCCAGGAGCACGTCGCATCCTGCTCGAAGGAAGTCGAGATCACGTACTACGTCCCGCTCGCTGACGAGGTGAGAGTTCTGGCCGTGTAGCACGCGCGGCGTGGAGTTGGACCGCCACTTCGCAGGCCGTAGATACGTCGCGGCTGACGTGTACGCTCGACTGTTCCCCGGGGGGCCAAAGCCGGGGCGGGCTTTTCCGAAACGCGGTCAGAATCCGACGTTGATCGTCAGCGCAATAGGCGGGTCGGCGTCGTCACGCCAGAGGGACGCGAACAGATCGACGTCGCTCAGGAGTCATTGCGTCCAATGGCTGCCGCCGCGGATGTTGACGAAACGCGACGCCTGTAATACACTGAGTAATACAGGAGGGGATGGTGGCCACTCGGACGGTGCGACTCGACGACGAGGCGGAGGCCGTGCTCCAGCAGATTCGCGATGTCACGGGATTGCCGATTTCGGAGGCGCTGAAACAGGGACTGCAATCCTTGAGGCAACGCGTCGGGGAAGAGTCTGGGCGAAGGCCCTACGACCTCTATCAGCAACTCGATCTCGGCCCCGGCGGTTACGCCGTCGCGCCATCAACGGACACGCGCCGCGGCGTGGCCACCGCACTTCGCAAGAAGCTGCGGCGATGATCCTCGTGGACACGGGGCCACTCGTCGCCCTGTTCGATCCCCAAGACGGGCAGCACGCCAGGTGCGTGAAAGCCCTGAAGGAGATCCAGGAGCCGATCATGACCACGACGCCAGTGCTCACCGAAGCGTTTCACATGCTGGGCCCGGCGAGCATCGGGTCAGACCGCCTGAGGGACTTCATCGAAACCGGCGGACTGTCGGTGTGGTTCTTTGACCGACATGCACTGACGCGAGCATTCGAGCTGATGGAGTTGTACGCGGATCATCCGATGGATCTGGCGGATGCATCGCTGGTTGCGGCCGCCGAGGGGCTCGGTACGCGACGAGTGTTCACGGTCGACCGGAACGACTTCGAGACCTATCGAGTGCGTCGAGGCCATCGCCATCAGTCGATACAGATAGTCTCCTGACTCCTGGTTCAAATCGCAAAAGCGACGCGCGGTCTTGGCGGACCTGCCCTCGAGGATCGCCGACAGGTTGCCGATTCCAGAACTCCAGTGCCGCCCGCTTCTCTGTATCGTAGCTGTAACGATCGCAGACGCTGGTGATGTCCCACCGTCGGCAAGGGGAAGGGGCAAGGGTGTTCACGGCGGACCTCCATGGACCATGGTTTTGTTACCATGATGTTACCATGAAGGTCTCAACGTGCTTGAAATTGGTCGGGATGACTGGATTCGAACCAGCGACCCCCTGACCCCCAGTCAGGTGCGCTACCAGGCTGCGCTACATCCCGTTTCTCTGGTCCGGCTGAAGCCGGACACTACTTTGACGGTCCGGCTGAAGCCGGACACTACGCCTGTCGTCTCGCCGTAGCCCTGGCGGAGGCGGACGCTACTTCTTCTTCTTGACCGCCACCGCGCTCTTGGCCTTCGGCGCCGGCACGTCATCGACGCGCAGGTGAAAATCGCCGCCCTCAGCTTCGGCCGGCGCGCCTGGCGCTCGGGCGAGCATGGCCGACAACTCTCGAAGGCCCCGCCTCACGTTCTGGATGCGATTGCGCGCGTCGGCGCCGAAGAGCTCAGCGATACTTGCGAGCCCCGGATCCGGCCCGGCGCCTGCGGCCTGCTCTTCGGTCAGCTTGCGGCGGACGCCAGCGAGGGTCAGACCGTCGCCGTAGAGCAGCTGCTTGATTCGCAGCACGCGCTCGACGTCGGCCCGCCGATACACGCGCGCGCCGCCCTCGGCCTTCACGACGCCGAGGTCCGGGAACTCCGCCTCCCACGACCGCAGCACGTAGGGCTGAATACTGGCGATCTCACACACCTCAGGCTGCCGGAACAGCGAGCGGTTGGGAATCTCCAGTTGGGCCATCAGGATCGCTTCCCGAAGTATAACAGACAGGAAGTCATATAATTACACCCCCAAACCCGCGTGGCCAACATCCTCTCCTGCCCGACCTGCGCTGCGGTCATCGTCCCGCAAGAGGCCGGCGAGCTCTGTCCCAAGTGCCGGACGCCGCTCCCACAGTCGCAGATTGAAACGGTGATGCCGCGGGACCTCCCTGGCATCGACGGCACGGGGCATGTCACAGCCGGCGCGGGCTCGACGCCGTCTCAGACGAGCCCCGACCACCGAACGCCTGGTCATGCCTCGAAAGATGCGCGCACGTCGTCTGGCGGATCGAGCGGGTGGCTCTCGTCTTCCGGCGCCATCGACCACGGCCGATTCGAGCCGGGCACGCTGCTCGGTGGCCGCTATCGCATCGTCGAACGCGTGGGTCGCGGCGGGATGGGCGAAGTGTACCGCGCCGACGACTTGAAGCTCGGTCAACCGGTTGCCCTCAAGTTTCTGCCGCCAGACGTCGACCGCGATCCGGCACGGCTGACGCAGCTTCATACCGAAGTCCGGATGGCGCGGCAGGTCTCGCACCCCAACGTCTGTCGCGTCTACGACATCGACGAGATCGACGGAGCAACATTCCTCTCGATGGAGTACGTCGACGGCGAGGACATGGCATCGCTGCTCCGGCGCATCGGCCGATTCCCCGAAGACCGCGCGCTCGAGATCGCGCGCCAGATTTGTGCGGGGCTGGCAGCGGCCCACGAGCGCGACGTCATCCATCGCGATCTCAAACCCGCCAACGTCATGCTCGACGGGACCGGCAGGGTCCGCATCACCGACTTCGGCCTCGCCGGCGCGTCGGGCGAAGCGCTTCGGGCGGGCACGCCCGCCTACATGGCGCCCGAGCAACTCTCGGGCGGTGACGTCACGGCGCGAAGCGACATCTACTCGCTCGGGCTGGTGCTGTACGAGATCTTCACGGGTCAGCGCGCGCTCGAGGGCAAGAACCTCGCCGAGCTGATTCACAAGCGCGAGCAGTCGGGCATTCTGCCGCCAACGGCGATCGTCAAGACCCTCGACCCGAAGATCGAGCTTGCGATCATGCGTTGCCTCAAGCCCAAGAGCGACGAGCGGCCTGCCTCGGCGCTCGCCGTCGCCGCGGCCCTGCCCGGCGGCGACCCGCTCGCAGCGGCGCTGGCCGCGGGCGAAACGCCCTCACCGGAAATGGTCGCGGCCGCGGGCCACACCGACGCCGTCAACCCAGCGATCGGCCTGGCGCTCGTCGCGGCGATAGTCGCCGGCCTGCTGGTGTGCGCCGGCCTGTCCGACCGACAGCTGCTCTACTCGCGCGTCCCGATGCAGAGGTCGCTCGATTCGCTGGACGATCGCGCCCGGGAGATCGGTGCATCCCTCGGGTATCCTGCGAGGCCGGCGGATACCGCGCGCGGCCTCCGAGTCGACGGCGAGTACCTCCGCCACGTTGCGAACACCAGCCACGCGGCAAACCGGTGGGATGAGCTGACGACTGGCCCGAAGGGCGTCATGGAGTTCTGGCAGCGCTCGAGTCCTGAAATGCTCGTGCCGCTCGAGGGAGACTGGGGGCCGAACTTCTACGACCCGCCGATGGCCGTTCCAGGCATGACAAGAACGGTGCTCGACGACGTGGGGCGGCTGCTCGAGTTCGAAGCCGTGCTGCCTCCCGGGGACGTGTCGCCCGAAGCAGGGAGCACTCCGAAGGTTGATCCGTGGCCGGCCCTCTTTGACGCCGCAGGTCTTTCCGATGGCGCACTTTCAGCCGGTCGAGCCGCTCTGGCTGCCTCGCACCTACGCCACCGAACGCGCCGCCTGGGAGGGTCCGCTGCGCGAAGGGTCTGCCACGAAGGGGCGCATCGAGGCCGCCGCCTACCGCGGACGGCCCGTCTACTTCAAGATCTTCGGCCCCTGGTCGCCTCCGCCGGTTGACACACAGACCGCTTCGACAACGAACCGCCGTTTCTGGCAGGTCGCTGCCAACGTCCTCGGCAGCGTCCTGTTCCTCACGATCCTGGTGCTCGCGCGCGGCAATCTCCGCGCCGGCCGCGGGGATCGACGCGGAGCTGGACGGATCTTCGTCTTCACCATGACTGTCTGGTTCGCGGCGTGGCTGATCAGCGCCCGCCACTACCAGACGTTTCAGATCGAAGACGACCGATTCTTCGAGTTCCTGGCTCACGCCCTGCTCAATACGACGATCGCCTGGCTTCTCTATCTCGCGCTCGAACCCTACGTGCGGCGTTTTTCACCCGACATCCTCATTTCGTGGACGCGCGTCCTCTCGAGCCAGCTCGTCGACCCGCGCGTCGGACGGGACATTCTGGTGGGAGTCGTGGTCGGCGTCGCGTGCGCACTACTCGGGCTGTCATACAACTTCCTGGTACCCGCGCTCGTCGGCGGACCGCCGGCGACTCCGCGGACGACGAACCTGAACTTCCTGCTTGGCGCACGAAGTTCGATCGGAGCCGTTCTCAGGATGATCCCGAACGCGCTGCAGAACGCGATGGTCGTTGCCGTCGCGTTCGGATTCGGCCGCGCGCTCTTGAAGCGCGTCTGGGGCGGCGCGGTGCTTGCCGGCGGAATCCTGTCGGTGTTCGTGCTCAGCGATATTGGCGGAGATCAACTGCTGATCTCGCTGGCCTTCGTCGCGGCCTTCGTCGTGCCGATGGTCGGCACGCTCATCTACTGCGGCGCTCCTCGCCGTGGCGGTGGCGTTCTTCGTCAACCAGGCCGTCACCAACGCTCCCGATGACGCTCGACGTGTCCATGCCGCACGCCTCCGGTGCGTTCTGGGTCATCCTGCTGGTCCTCGGCCTGACGACATTCGGCTTCTACGCCTCGCGCGGCGGTCAGCCACTCTTCGGACGACTCCTGCAGTCCGACTGAGCCCTATAATCCCGGCTGACAGTGACAAGCATCCTCTCCTGCCCCACGTGCGCCGCGGTCATCGTGCCGCAAGAGGCCGGCGAGTTCTGCCCCAAGTGCCGGACGCCGCTTCCGCAGTCCGCGATCGAAACCGTGATGCCCCAGGATCTCCCCGGCATGGACGATGCTACCCGCCTGGCGCCCGGGACCGGAACGGCCTCGAAGACGAGCTCGGCCTCGGCCGACCGCCGCTCTCATTCGTCAAAGGATTCTCGTCCTCCGTCCTCGACGCGGCTGGCTCTCTTCGTCGGGCGCGATCGATCACGGCCGCTTCGAGCCGGGCACCCTCCTCGGCGGACGCTACCGGATCGTCGAACGCCTCGGTCGCGGCGGCATGGGCGAGGTCTACCGCGCCGACGACCTGAAGCTCGGTCAGCCGGTCGCGCTGAAGTTCCTCCCGCCGGACGTCGACAAGGATCCGGCGCGCCTGACGCAGCTCCACACCGAAGTCCGGATGGCGCGCCAGGTCTCGCATCCCAACGTCTGCCGCGTCTACGACATCGATGAAGTCGACGGCGCGACGTTTCTCTCGATGGAGTACGTCGACGGCGAAGACCTTTCGTCGCTGCTGAAGCGCATCGGGCGGTTTCCCGAAGACCGCGGGCTCGAAATCGCGAGGCAAATCTGCGCGGGACTCGCCGCAGCGCACGAGCGCGGCGTCCTCCATCGCGACCTGAAGCCCGCCAACGTGATGCTCGACGGCAGCGGCAAGGTCCGCATCACGGACTTCGGGCTCGCCGGCGTGTCACGGCGAAGCGATTCGAGCGGGCACGCCCGCCTACATGGCGCCCGAGCAGCTCGCCGGCAACGAGGTCACGGCACGGAGCGACATCTATGCGCTCGGCCTGGTGCTCTACGAGATCTTCACCGGGCAGCGCGCGCTCGAAGGCAAGAACCTCGCGGAACTGATCCGCAAGCGCGAGCAGTCCGGGATCACTGCCGCCGACCGTCGATCGTCAAAGGCCTCGATCCGACGATCGAGCGCGCGATCCTGCGCTGCCTCGAGCCCGATCCGGCGGACGCCCGGCGTCGGCGCTCGCGGTCGCCGCCGCGCTGCCGGGCGGCGATCCGCTCGCGGCGGCGCTCGCCGCCGGCGAAACGCCGTCACCCGAAATGGTGGCTGCCGCTGCGAGCCGGGAAGCGCTGTCGACGCGCGCGACGATCGCGTCTGCCGCAGGCATCATCCTCGCGCTGGTGGCCATCGTCGGCCTCTACCAGCGGGTCATCCTGCTCAACCGGGTGCCGATGCCGAAGCCGCCGGCAGCGCTGGAGGATCGGGCCAGGGATGCGCTCGCCGCGCTTGGCGTCAACCAGTCCGAGATCGCCTACAGCGCGTCGGGCGTCGGCCTGTCGTACCGACTATGCACGGTTCATCGCGCAGGCGTCCACCGCGACCGATCGCTGGGAGCTGCTTGCGCACGGTCCGGCCAGACGACGTTCTTCTACTGGTATCGAACGAGCCCCCGGCCGCTTGTGCCGTGGGGACAGGAGAACCAGATCGGCCGTGCAAACCCACCGTTGACGACCGCAGGAATGACGCTCGTCGCGGTTGATGCGAGCGGCAGGCTCTCCGAATTCCATCGCGTTCCAGAGCCGATCATCGCGGAGACGCCTGCCGCGCCGACCGGGACTGGAAGCCGCTCTTCGCGGCGGCCGGTCTCGCTCAAGAACAGTTCACCGCGACGCGCGCCAACGATCGCGCCGCCGTTCTTCGCCGATGAGCGGCGCGCCTGGCAGGGACCGCTGCCCGATCGCCCGGAGCACACCGTCCGCATCGAGGCAGCCTCGCTCGCGCGGCAAGCCCGTCTACTTTGCGATCACGGGCCCGTGGAGCCGGTCGGCCCGTACTGCCTCGGCCCTGCCCGCATTCTTCAGCCAGCTGGTCCAAGGACTCGCGGCATTCGGGATGCCTGCGTTGATGGTCCTTGGCGCGGTGCTCGCGAGAATCAACCTGAAAGCTGGCCGGGGAGATCGCGCCGGGGCCTTCCGCGTCGCGGTGTTCAATTTCCTGGTGACCCTTGCCGCCTGGCTACTGAGCGCCTCGCACTTTGCCGCGCTCGGCATCGAGGTCAGCCGCGTGTTCGCCGGCATTGGCATGGCTTTGTTCGACACCGCCGTCGTCTGGCTCACCTACCTCGGGCTCGAACCTTACATGCGGCGCTATTCCCCCGACAGCATTCTGGGGTGGACGACGCTCGTGAGCGGCCGTTGGCGGGACCCGCGCGTCGGTGTCGACGTGATGATCGGCCTGGCTGCCGGCTTGGGAATGACGATCCTCTACGCGGCCCACAACCTGATCCCCACCTTTGCCGGTCGAGTCGAACCGATGCCGTTCGGGCCGAGTATGGACACCCTCAACGGACTCCGGTTCATCTTCGCCGCCATTGCGAGGCAACTATCCGCGGCGCTGACCTCAGGCCTGCTCGGCGTCGCCGGCATCGTCGGGTTCGTCTTGTTGTTCAAGAGGCCGATCGCCGCGGGCCTGGCCGGTGTGGTGTGCTTCACGCCGGTCGTCATCAGCGGCATGTTCCCTGAGACCGCACCCGTGCTCGATGTCGCGATCGGGCTGGGGATCACCACCATCTTCGTCGTGACGATCCTGAGGGCGGGGTTACTGTCGGTGATCGTCGCACTCTTCACACACTTCATCCTGCTACGCGCGCCGATCACGACTGACTTCTCGAGCTGGCACGGCACGACAGGGATTTGGTATGTCGGACTCCTCCTCACGGTCGGCTTGGGCGCGTGCTACTTCGCGAGGTACGGCGAGGGCGAACGCGTCACGACTTCCTGACCTTGACGCGGATCGGCGTCCCCATGAGCCCGAACGACTCGCGCAGCTGGTTGGCCAGGAATCTCTCGTAGGAAAAGTGAAACTCGGTCGCGACGTTCGTGAAGAACACGAACGTCGGCGGAGCGACGCTCGTCTGCGCGGCGTAGAGAATCCGCACGTGCTTCTTGCCAGGGCTGACGGGCGGGTGCGCAGCGGTCACGTCTTTCAGAAAGCGGTTGAGCTCTCCGGTCGGCACGCGCCGCACACGGGCGTCCGCCACCTTGTCGATCATCTCGAGCAATTTGGTGGTCCGCTCGCCGGTTGCCGCCGAAATGTGGAGCACGGGCGCGTAGTCGAGAAACTTGATCTGCCGCCGGAGCTCGTCGTCGAACTTCTTGTAAAGATCCTGCCCCTGCCCCTTCATGAGGTCCCACTTGTTGGCGGCGATGATGATGCCGCTCCCCGCCTTCTCGGCCTCCCCCGCGATCGTGGCGTCCTGATCGGCGACGCCCTCGGACGAGTCTATGACCAGCACCGTGACGTCTGCCTTCTCGATCGCCCGCCGGGCCAGGATGACGCTGACGCCTTCCAGCTGGCCCGACCGCGCGATCTGGCCAGCCCGCCGGATCCCGGCCGTGTCGACAATGCGGAACACCCGGCGTTGCCAGCGAAGCACCGCGTCGACGCTATCCCTCGTCGTTCCGGGCATGTCGCTGACGATGGAGCGTTCCTCTTTGAGCAACCGATTGAGGAGCGACGATTTGCCCACGTTGGGACGCCCGACGATCGCGACCGCGACTTCTTGAGGTTCGGCTTCGCCGGTCGGTTCCGATTGGGCCGGCAGCCGCTTGACCACCTCGTCGAGGAGGTCCCCCGTTCCCTGACCGTGCTCGGCGGCGATCTCGACAACCGGTTCGAAGCCCAGCCGATAGAACTCGAGCGCGCGGTCTTTGGCCCGGCGGTCGTCGGTCTTGTTGACTGCTATCAGGACCGGGACGTTCGCCGCCCGGAGGCTCCCCGCGATTTCCTCATCCGCCGGAAGCAGCCCGTCCCGGCCATCCACAACAAAGACAATGACATCGGCCGACTCGAGTGCCTTCTGGCCTTGCTGGACGACGAGCTCGTGCAACGGATCGTCGCTCGCGCCGAAAAGTCCACCGGTGTCCACGAGCGTGAACGGCGTTCCCAGCCATTCGGTCGGATGGGACTTCGTGTCCCTGGTTGTCCCCGCCACGGGCGAGACGATGGCACGCCGGGCGCCGGTTATGCGGTTAAACAGGGTTGATTTGCCCACGTTTGGCCGTCCGACCAGGACCACGGCCGGACCATCCTCGGGGCGTTTCTGGGACATCGATAAACTCTAGTTAGCTCTGATATTGACAGCGTAAGTGTATCAATCTTATACTAGTTATTAGCCCTGAGGAGCGTCTAAGCATGATCAAGGTCGACATCGTCAACGAGGTGTCCAAGATCGCCGACATCACCAAGGTCAAGGCCGAGGTGGCGGTGGATGCCGTCTTCGATGCGATGCGGCTGTCGATGCAGCGCGGCGAGCGAATCGAGCTGCGCGGCTTTGGCGTCTTTCAAGTGAAGCCCCGCAAGCGCGGCATCGGCCGCAACCCGCGGACAGGTAAGGAAGTTCAGGATCCCTCCGGGACGAACGATCCGGTTCAAGCCCGGCAAGGACCTCCAGAACATCGGCGGCTGATCGCCCTCCGAACGCCTGAGAACTCGTTGAACGACACGCCTACCCCGTCCGAGCTCCCGGGCGACGCTCCGGTGTTTGAACCCGACGTGCTCCGGTCGCAGTGGCCCTTGGCGGGTCAGCCCTATCAGTACGCGCCCGCACCGCGCAAACGCTTCCAGCACGTCTGGTGGAAGCACGTCGTGCTCTTCCTCGTCACGCTGGTCACGACGACGCTCGTCGGCGAGTTCCGCTATCTTGCATTCCTATCAGACTTTGGCCGCGCGCAACTCACGGTGTCGGAGCCGAGCGCGCTCCTCCATGGATTGTGGTACAGCGCGACGATTCTCGCCATCCTCGGCGCGCACGAGATGGGCCACTACGTGGCGTGTCGCTGGTACAGGGTCGATGCGACCCTCCCTTATTTCCTTCCCCTCTACCTTGGATTCGGAGGGCTCCAGATCGGAACGCTCGGAGCCGTGATCCGAATCCGTGAGCAGTTTCCAACGCGGAAGGCACTGTTCGACATCGGTGTGGCGGGCCCCATCGCGGGATTCATCGTGCTGGTGCCGGCCCTGTTCCTCGGGATGTACATGTCGAACGTCACGGTTTCGCCACCGCCGGCGGATCTCTTGTTCATCGGAAAACCGCTCCTCTTCCGCGTGGTTCGCTGGCTGACCTTCGGTCCGATCCAGGATGGGTCGATCGTCAACCTGCATCCGATGGTGTGGGCCGCGTGGTTCGGCATGCTGGCCACCGCGCTGAACCTGCTGCCCTTCGGCCAACTCGATGGCGGCCACATCACGTACGCCACGCTCGGCCGGCTATCGACGCCCCTCTCGCTCGTCACCGTGTCCGCCGCGGTCGTGATGACCTACGTCTCGCTCAGCTGGCTCCTGATGACCGCGCTGATGGTCTTCATGCTCGTGTCGTTCGGGCCCCGCCACCCACCAGTCCTGAACGAGTACGAGCCGCTCGGCGCCGCACGCTACCGTGTCGCCCTCTTCGCGCTGGCGATGCTGGTGCTCTGCTTCACGCCGTTTCCGATACAGCTTTAGGAGCGGTCCAAGGTTCAGGGTTCAAGGTTCAGGGTTCAAGGTTCAGGGTTCAAGGTTCAGGGTTCAAGGTTCAACCATCAAAGGACATTCATCGGATCGATGTCGACGATCGTCCGGCGCTTGATGTCCGGCCGCGCGGAAAGCGCGGCGAGGAGCGCTTGGCGCATCGGGCCGCGGTGCGTACCCTTCATGAAGAACTGGGCGCGGTGCTCGCCCTTGAGGCGGCTGAGCGGCGCCGGCGCCGGACCGAGGACGCGGTAAGGCGCGCCGTTGGTGCGCAGCACCTGCACGAGGTCGCCGGCGTCTCGGTGGGCGCCCTGCTGCGTTGGTCCCTTGACGACGGCGTTGACGAGCGCGACGGCCGGCGGATACTGCATGGAGTGCCGGAAGTGCAGCTCCTGCTCGAAGAAACCGGCGTAGTCCTGCCGGCACGCGTGCTGGATGCTGTAGTGATTGGGAAAGAGCGTCTGGACGATCGCCTGGCCGCGGATCTCGCCGCGCCCGGCACGGCCGGCGACTTGCGTGAGCAGCTGGAACGTTCGTTCCGCCGCCCTGAAGTCCGCGTGGCCCAGGCCGACATCGGCGGAGATCACGCCGACGAGCGTCACACGTGGAAAGTCGTGGCCCTTGGCGATCATCTGTGTGCCGACGAGGACGTCGAGCTCCCGCGCAGCGAACTTCGCGAGGAGCGTGGCAATCGCGCCGCGCCGGCGGATCGTGTCGCGGTCGACTCGCGCGACGCGCGCCTCTCGAAACCGCTCGCGAACCTCGGCTTCCACGCGCTCGGTGCCAAAACCCACGAGCTCGATGAACTTCCCGCCGCAACTGGCACACGCCTTCGGCAGCACGATCGAATGGTTGCAGTAGTGGCAGCGCGCTCGGTGGGCAGCACGGTGCACGGTCAACGACAGGCTGCAATTCGGACAGTCGAGCGTGGCCGTACACTGCCGGCAGAATACTGAACTGGCAAACCCCCTGCGGTTCAACAGCACGATCGCCTGCTCGCCCCGCGACAGCGTCGTCCCCATCGCCTCCGAGAGCGCAGAGCTCAGCACGACATCCGGGCCTGCCGCGGCGTACTCCTCGCGCATGTCGACGATGCGGACGTCGGCGAGCGGCCGATCGAGAACGCGTCGATTCAGGGTGACGAGGGCGTAGCGCCCTTTCCGGGCGTTCTGGTAGCTCTCCATCGACGGCGTCGCCGAGCCGAGGACGACGAGCGCGCCGGCCTGCCGCGCGCGCATGACGGCGACGTCGCGGCCGTTGTAGCGCGGGGTCTCCTCCTGCTTGTACGAACCATCGTGCTCCTCGTCGACGACGACCAGCCCGATCGCGCGCAGAGGCGCGAACACGGCCGACCGCGTACCGACGACGACGTCGACGTCGCCACGGCGGATGCGATGCCATTGATCGTGGCGCTCTCCGTCGGAGAGGCCGCTGTGCTGGATGGCCACGCGCTCGCCGAACGCCTGGCGGAAGGTCATCGCGACCGCCGGGGTCAACGCAATCTCGGGTACGAGCAGAAGGACCCCGCGCCCTCGCTGCCGGACTTCGGCCGCGAGCCGGAGGTAGAGCTCGGTCTTTCCGCTCCCGGTGACGCCGTGCAGGAGCGCGGCCTGAAACTCGCCGCGATCGACGAGCGACCGCAGCCGCTCGAGCGCCACGTCCTGTTCGGGCGTGAGGACGAGGGCAGGGCGCTCCGACGGCGCGCCGGGAACCTCGGCATGGAACGGGTCGCGATCGACCTGCCGCCGCGTGAAGGTCACGAGGCCCAGCGTGACGAGACGCGAGAGCGCGGGCGATCCAATCCCGCGCGCCGCGAGGTGCGCAGTCTCGAGTCCCTCGGGCGACCCGGCCAGCAGCGTCAGCGCTTCACGCTGTCGCGGGCCCAGCCGAACCACCGCTCCCCGTTCACCCGCGACGTCCAGTCCCTGCGCCGTCAACGACGCGACGCGAACCGTCCGAAAACCTCTGGCGCCGCCGCCGGGCTCGATGGCCGCGGCCATCGGGGGCATGGCAGCGGCAAGCGCCGAACCGATGCCGCAGGCGTAGGTACTCGGCCACCCACGTCGCGAGGCGCACGACCTCCTCGGGAAGGAACGGCTCGACGTCGAGGACTTCGATGATCGGCTTGATGGTTGAGAGGGGCGGTTCGCGGACCGCCCCTGCAGAACCGCTCCCCGACAGATCCTCACCCTCGACGACGCAGCCGGTCAGCACCCGATTGCCGAGCGGTACGAGGACGCGGGCGCCGATGGCGGGAGGCTGGACTTCAGCGGGCAGGCTGTAGGTCAGGCTGTCGAGCGCGGGCACCGGCACCGCGACGCGAACGAGGCGCATGTTCAGCGTGGGGCTCCGCCCCACCTTACAGATGCTCGCCGTGCGAGCCGAGTGGCCCGTCCACTAGTCCTCATCGCCGGCTGACTCCAGCAGGAGCGCGCGAACTCTCTTCATGTCCTCCCAGACATCACGCTTGCGGTCCGGGCTGCGCAGCAGGAACGCCGGGTGAAACGTCGGGATGAGCGTCGCGCCGCGGTAGTCGAAGGCGCGCCCGCGCAGGCGCGAGATGGGATCCTGCGTCTTCAGCAGCGCCTTGGCCGCGAACGTGCCCAGCGCGACGATGACCTTCGGCTTGATGCGGTCGATCTGCTGGAAGAGGAACGGTTCGCAGGTCTCGACCTCGTCGGGCTCGGGATTTCGGTTCTCGGGCGGCCGGCACTTGATCACGTTGGCGATGTACACGTCATCGCGCCGGAGGCCGATCGCCTCGATGATCTTCGTCAGCAGCTGGCCAGCACGCCCGACAAACGGGATGCCCTGAACATCTTCGTCCGCCCCCGGCGCTTCGCCGACGAACATCAGATCGGCCGACGGATTGCCAACGCCGAAGACGATCTGCCGCCGGCCGAGCCGGTGCAATTTGCACCGGGTGCAGTCGCCGATCTCGGATCGGATCGCCTGCAGCGCCTCTGGCGACCGCGCCAGCGTCACCGGCACAACTTCTGCCTCTTCGAGATTGAACGCCGGCGGGCCCACCGGCTGGACCGCTGGATTCGCGCTCGTCGCGACGACATCTTCGGCGACTTCGGTCGAGGGCTGCGGAGCGGCCGCGCGTCGCCGCCAACGCGCGTCGAGGCTGACGCCAGTGACGCCAAGCGACTGAAAGAATCTGAGGTGTTCTGCGAGGTGAGCGTTGTCCACGACTGCGGCAAGCGTACCACACACACTCTGCGCCAGGCTCAGGGCTCTCTAGGGCTTCAGGGCTTTAGGCTCTAGCAGGATCTTCGAGAACTTACTCGAAGGTTTTGCTAAAGCCTAAAGCCTGAGCCCTGAGCCGACCTACGCCCGCTTGACGGCCGCCTCGAGCAGGCGCTCGGCGCGGTCGAGGATGCGCGAGGCGAGCTCGGTCTTCGGTCCGAGCGCGAACACTTCGTCATCGCCGCCGCCGATGATCGTCGCCGCGTTGGACTCGCTGTCGAACCCACCCTCCGGCAAGGTGATGTCGTTGGCGACGATCATGTCGACGGCCTTGCGGCGCAGCTTCTCGCGCCCGCGCGGAACGGGATCGCCACTCTCCGCGGCAAATCCGATGAGTACCGGGCGCGGCGCACCGGCGCGGCGACGGCCGAGCTCGGCCAGGATGTCGGGCGTCCGGACGAGCGTCAGCTCGAGGGGACCGTCCCCCTTCTCGATCTTGCCGGCGTGCGCGCCGTCGGCCGGCGCGTAGTCGGCGACGGCCGCGGCCATCACGATCACGTCGGCATCGCCCGCCACGGCCTGCACGGCGTTGTGCATCTCGGCCGCGCGTCGCACCCGCACCACTTCGACGCCGGCGGGCGGATCGAGGCGCGTCGGGCCCGAGACGAGGACGACGCGTGCGCCGCGGCGAGCGGCCTCGATCGCAACGGCATAACCCATCTTTCCGCTCGATCGGTTGCCGATATAGCGGACGTCGTCGAGATCCTCGTAGGTCGGGCCCGCCGTCACCACGACGAAACGGCCGAGGAGTGTGCCCTTCCGGCGCAGCAGCGCGTCGGCCGCCGCGGCGATGACGTCGGGCTCCGCGAGGCGGCCCTTCCCTATCCACCCGCAGGCGAGATAGCCCGCGCCGGGCTCGACGAAGCGCACGCCGCGCGACGCGAGCAGTTCCATGTTGGTCCGCACGGCCTCGTGCTCGAGCATGTTCGTGTTCATCGCCGGCGCCATCAGGACGGGCGCCCGCGTCGCGAGATACAGCGAGCTGAGGAAGTCGTCGGCGATGCCGTGGGCGAACTTGCCAATCATGTTGGCGGTCGCCGGGGCGACGAGGAGGAGGGCGATGTTCGAGGCGAGCGCGATGTGCTCGATGTCGGCGTTCGCGCCCGGCGCGTACTGATCGGAAATGACGCGCCGGCGCGTGATGGCCTCGAAGGTGACCTCGCCCACGAACTTCAGGGCCGAGCGGGTCATCACGGCGACGACCTCGTGGTCGCGCTTCTGCAGCTCGCGCGCCACCTCGACCGACTTGTAGGCGCCGATTCCGCCGGTGACGCCGAGGGCTATCAGCGACACGCGGTCACTCAGTCGGTCTCGACGGGGATTCTGGCGACCTTGCCTTCGCGCACTTCCTTCTGCGCGATCTTGATCACCTTGTCGCTCGACGACGAGGTCGTCCGCGGTGTGCAGCCGCGCAGCAACTGCTTGGCGCGCGCTCCGGCCACGATGACGAATTCGAATGCGTTCGTACGGCTTCTATCAATCACGCTCAGCTCTCCTCTGGTAGATCCTGTTTTGCGTCAAACGTCGCGACAATCGCTTCTGCTGCGCCACGCATCGACCGCAGCCGCGCCCGTTCGGCCGTCAGCACGGCCCGCAGCCGATCGACGCAGGCCTCGAGCTCGTCGTTGACCACGACGTAGTCGTACTCGACAAAGGCGGCCACTTCATCCCGCGCCGTTCGCAGCCGGCGCTGCATGGCGGCTTCCGAGTCCTTGCTCCGGCCGCGCAGGCGCCGCTCGAGCACCTCGTAGGACGGCGGAAGCACGAACACGCCAACGGTGCCCGGGCACCTCGCCCGCACCTGCCGCGCGCCCTGGACGTCGATCACGAGCACCAGGTCACGTCCCGCGGCCAGCTCGCGCTCGGCATCTTCCGCACTGGTCCCGTACAGATTCCCAAAGACGTCCGCCCACTCGAGAAAGGCGTCCGCCGCGACCATCGCTTCGAATCGTGTGCGGGTAATGAAATTATAGTCGATTCCGTGGGTTTCCCCCGCCCTGATGCTGCGCGACGTGTAGGAGCGCGACAGCGCCAGGTCCGGCGTCACCTGCACGAGGCGCTCGACCACGGTCGTCTTGCCGGTGCCGGAGGGCGCGGACACGACGAGCAGCAGGCCGCGTCGATTCGGGCCGCTACTCGACATTCTGGACCTGCTCGCGCATCTTCTCGAGGTCGGCCTTGAGCGAGACGATGACCTCCGAGACCGCCGGGCCCTCGGCCTTCGAGCCGGCGGTGTTGACCTCGCGATTCATCTCCTGCAGCAGGAAGTCGAGCTTGCGGCCACAGGGCTCGGGCGACTCCGTCAGGGCCTGCCAGTGCTCGAGGTGGCCCCGAAACCGCACGACCTCTTCGGTGATGTCCGACCGTCCGACGAACTTCGCGATCTCCTGCGCGACGAGCGCCTCGTCGGCGAGCGCTTCGGCCCTCAGCTCGCGGACGCGCTCCACCAGCCGGGTCTGAAGACCGGCGATGCCCTGTTCGGCCGCCGCCGCCACCTGACCGAAGAGCTCGCCGAGCCGGACGCGCCTGGCGTCGAGGTCGGCCTTGAGATAGCCCCCCTCGCGGACTCGCATCGTGTCGAGCTCATCGAGCGCGGCCGCAATTGCCGCCTCGACGCGGCCGGCGAGCGGCGACGCGTCGTCCAGGCCACCCGCGGCATCTTCGGCCTTCTCCCGAATGGACAGCGCCTGCGGGAACCTCAGCAGGTCCGACGCGCCGATGCGCCCCTCGACGTAGCCGCGCTCGCGCGCCCGCTCGAGCGCAACCTTCAAGGCGTCGAGAAACGGCTCGTTCAGCTCGACCTCGACCGCCGCCGTGCGTCGCTGCTGGATCGAGACGCTGATCTCCACGCGCCCTCGAGAGACACGGCTCTGCACCAGGCTGCGGATTCGCGTCTCGGAGGCCGCGAGCGAGGAGGGCACACGGAGCTGCAGATCGAGAAACCGGTGATTGACCGCTTTGACGGTCACGGTGATGGTCGCCAGCTCGTCGTCGCGCGTGAGCGAAGCGAAGCCGGTCATGCTCTTGATCATGGCTGATGTGCCGTCGCCTCTTCGGACTGCCGTTCGAAAATCTGCTGCGCGTAGAGCTTCGCATACACGCCGTTCGGCCGCGACAGCAACTCCTCGTGCCGGCCGACCTCGGCGACTCTCCCCCGCTCGAGCGCGATGATCTTGTCAGCCCGTCTGACCGTCGACAGCCGGTGCGCGATCACGAACGACGTCCGGTCGCGCATCAGATTCGCGAGCGCATCCTGTACCAGGCGCTCGGACTCGGCGTCGAGCGAGGACGTCGCCTCGTCGAGGATGAGGACGGGTGAATTCTTGAGCAGCGCCCGCGCGATCGCCAGCCGCTGCCGCTGCCCGCCGGACAGCCGCTGGCCGCGTTCGCCGATCCACGTGTCGTACTGCTCGGGCAGCGTGACGATGAACTCGTGCGCGTGCGCGGCGCGGGCCGCCGCCTCGATCTCGGTCCGGCTCGCCCCCGGCGACCCGTAGGCGATATTGCTGGCGATGCTCTCGTCGAAGAGTACCGTCTCCTGGGTGACGATGCCGATCTGCGACCGGAGCGACTTGAGCGTCACGTCGCGGATATCGACGCCGTCCATCAGGATCGCCCCGGCCTTCACGTCGAAGAATCGAGGGATGAGGTTCACGAGTGTAGTCTTGCCGGCGCCGCTCAGCCCGACGATGGCGATGACCTGCCCGGCGTCGGCCGAAAAGGACACGTCGCGCAGCACATACTTTCCGGAAGCGTCCTCGTACTGGAAGCTGACATCGCGGAACTCGATGCGGTCCCGCACCGGCACGAGCGCCGCGGCGCCCTCGCGCTCGCCCACCTCGGAGTGCGTATCGAGCAGCTCGAAGATCCGCTCCGAAGCGGCGATCGCCTGCTGCAGGTTCGTGTTGACCCGGCTCAGCTTCTTGATCGGACCGTACATCATGAACGCGGCCACGACGAACGCGAAGAAGTCCCCCTGCGTCATGTCGCCGGACCCGATCTTGCGGCTCCCATACGCGATCAACCCAACGACCGCGACCCCACCCAGGAATTCCATCAGCGGCGGCAGCACCGAGACCGTGCTCGTCACCTTGAGATTGGTGCGATACAGACGCTGCGACGCCCGCTCGAAACGGGACGCCTCGTGCGCCTCGGCGCCGAAGGCCTTGACGATGCGATGGCCGGTGAACGCTTCGATCGTGATGTGCGAGAGGTAGGCGAGCTCCTCCTGGACGCGCCGGCTCGTGCGGCGCACTCTCTGACCGAGCCGCACCAGAGGATAGACGACGATAGGCGCGCCCGTGACAACGACGAGGGCCAGCCTCGCGTCGTAGTAGAACATCAGGCAGGCAAACCCCAGGACCGAGAGCCCCTCGCGCAGCAGGTCCCCGACCGTCTCCGACACCGCCACCTGGATCTGCTGGACGTCGTTCGTAATGCTCGACATCAGCTGACCGCTCGTGCGGCGGCTGAAGAAGCTCGCCGACTGTTTCAGGATGTGCCCGAACAGCTCGTCGCGCACGTCCCGCACCACGCGCTGCCCGACGTCCGTCATGAGATACGTCGAGAAGTACGCGCCGAGTCCCTTGAAGAAGTAAATCGCGAGTACCGCGATGCTCCAGGTGCGGAGGTCGACGGGAATGCCCCAGAAGGCGAGGTCGAGCCGACGGCTCAGGACGCTGTCCATGAGCGGCTTGATGAGCGTGACCAAGCCGGCCGACGCCGCGGCGTAGAACAACATGGCCGCGACAGCCGCGACGAGGCGCCCACTGTAGGGGCGCGCGTATTCGAGCAGCCGTTGGAAAGCGCTCACTCAGTGCACGCTGTCAACCAGACACCGTGGCATACCCGCCAGGATGGGCCTCCCGCCAGCGCCAGGCGGTCTCCACGATCAAGTCGATGTCTTCGTAGCGAGGCCGCCACCCCAACTCGCGCTTGATTCGATCGCTCGACGCAAACAGCGTTGCAGGATCCCCGTCGCGTCGCGCCTCGACATCGAACGGGACCGGCTGTCCGGTCACGCGTTCGACCGACGCCATGATGTCGTGGACGGAGGTCGGCCGGCCGTTCCCGAGATTGTACGCCGCCGACGGTCGGCCGCCGCGAAGCGCGTCGAGTGCCAGCACGTGAGCCGAGGCCAGATCGCTGACGTGCACGTAGTCTCGCAGACAGGTCCCATCCGGCGTCGGATAGTCGTTGCCGAAGACGCGGAACGTCCCGCGGCCCATGGCGGCGTCGATGGCGCGAGGGATGACGTGGATTTCCGGGGCATGATCCTCTCCCAGTTCCCCATCCGGATCGGCGCCGGCGGCGTTGAAGTACCTGAGCGCCATCGAGCGGAGGCCATACGCGCGCTCGTAGTGCGGAAGGGCGTGCTCAATCGCGAGCTTGGTCTCGCCGTAGGCATTGATCGGCCGCTTCGGCAGGTCCTCGTGAATGGGCGTCGTCTCCGGCGAGCCGAACGTCGCGCACGTCGACGAGAAAACCAGGTGGTGAACGCCCGTCGTCACCATGGCATCGAGAACGCTCAGGGCGCCGACGACGTTGTTCCGGTAGTAGCCAACAGGATCTTTGACCGAGTCTCCGACCGACAGTATCGCCGCGAAGTGCATCACCGCGTCGATCCGGTGCTCCCGGATGGTCGCCACGAGCTTCGCGGTGTCCTGAATGTCGCCCTCGACGACGCTCGTCGCATGCCGCGTCGCGGCCCGATGGCCCTGGCTGAAATTGTCGTAAACGACCACCGATTGGCCGTTTGTCCGCAACGCTTTCGACGCGTGGCTCCCGATATAGCCGGCGCCCCCCGTTACGAGGACCGTGCTCACGGCCGCCCCATCGAGATGTAGGTGAACCCGAGCGCCTTCATGCTCTCCTGGTTGTAGATGTTCCGACCGTCGAAGATCACCGGGCTGCGCATCAGCTTCCGCATCCGCACGTAGTCCGGCTCGCGGAACTCGTTCCATTCCGTGACGATCGCCAGCGCATCGGCGCCTGTCAGTGCTGCGTAGCCCGTGTCGGCGTACTGAATCTTCGAGCCGAAGATGCTGCGGGCGACCTTCATCGCCTCGGGATCGTAGGCATGCACCGTGGCGCCGGCCGCCAGCAGGCCCTTGACGAGAGGCACGGCGGGCGCTTCGCGCATGTCGTCGGTCTTCGGCTTGAACGCGAGCCCCCAGAGGGCGATCCGCTTGCCCTTGAGCGACCCGAAGTGCGACTCCATCTTCATCACGAGGCGCCGTTTCTGGGC
This sequence comes from uncultured Acidobacteriota bacterium, assembly GCA_963776315.1. Classification (GTDB taxonomy): domain Bacteria; phylum Acidobacteriota; class Vicinamibacteria; order Vicinamibacterales; family 2-12-FULL-66-21; genus DATBJJ01. The sequence goes on along the minus strand of CAVZMJ010000002.1, from coordinate 68,141 downwards.
CTCGTTGACCGCTTCCACGGCACGGAGAATCTGGAAGTCGTAGTTCCGGTCCTCGGCGAAGCGCACCATCGCCTTGACGTCCTTCGGAAAGCAGCTGCCGCCGTAGCCGACACCCGGAAACAGGAACGAGGGGCCGATGCGCCGGTCCGAGGCGACCGCGCGCCTGACCTGGTCGACGTTGGCTCCGACCGCTTCGCAGACGTTCGACACCTCGTTCATGAACGAGATGCGCGTGGCGAGCATGGCATTCGCGGCGTACTTGCTCAGTTCAGCGCTGGGGCAGTCCATCATCATGATGGGTGCACCGGTGCGCGTGAACGGTGCGTACAGCTCCTTCATCAGCTCGGCCGACCGAGTATCTTCGGCGCCAATCACGACACGATCCGGCTTCATGAAGTCGTCGATGGCCGCGCCCTGCTTCAGGAACTCCGGGTTGCTCACCACGCTGAAGGGGTGCGTCGTCTCGCGCCGAATCACGTCCCGCACCTTGATCGCCGTCCCTACGGGCACCGTGCTCTTGTTGACGACAACCTTGTAGCCGTTCATGGCCCGGGCGATCTCTCCGGCAACGCCGAGCACGTGCTGAAGGTCGGCCGACCCGTCCTCTCCGGTCGGGGTGCCGACCGCGATGAAGATGATCTGCGCCTGCCGGACGCCGCGAGCGAGCGCCGTCGTGAATGTCAGCCGCTTTTCGCTCTTGTTGCGGCGAACCATTTCCTCGAGACCCGGCTCGTAGATGGGAATCTTGCCTCGCTGGAGCAGGCGAACCTTGACCGGATCCTTGTCGACGCAGACGACATCGTTGCCGTTCTCCGCCAGACACGCCCCCGCGACCAGTCCCACATACCCGCTCCCGATCACCGCTATCTTCATTCGCCCCACCCTCCAGACGATACAAAACTCTAAGGCTAGCACAGCCGCAAAAACAGTGTCAAGATGTTGACCTGAAAGGATTTGCCGCCTCAGCCGATTCCGGGTGTTAGCATGGGCCCGCGTGCGTATCCTCCTTGACTATCGGCCCGCGCTCAGAGCGCGCACAGGCGTCGGAGAATACGCGCACCAGCTGGCGACCGCGATGGTGCGCCGCCTGAGTCCCGGCGACAGCCTGGTCCTCTTCTCCAGCTCCTGGAAAGACCGGCTGCCGGCGGGGGCGATTCCCGGCACATCCGTCATCGACGCCCGGGTTCCGGTGACCTTCCTGAACCTGGCGTGGCACCGGCTCGAATGGCCGCCCATCGAGACATTTGCCGGCGAGGTCGACGTTGTGCACTCGATGCACCCGCTCCTCATGCCGGCCCAGCGCGCCGCTCAGGTCGTCACGGTACATGACCTGTATTTTCTGGAGGCCCCCGAGAACACCGTGGCCGAAATCCGTCGCGACTACCCTCCCCTCGCCGGGTCGCACGCTCGTCGCGCGGATGCCGTCATCACCAACTCGGATTACACGGCCGGCCTGATCCGGTCGAAGCTTGGCGTTGGTGCCGACCGTGTGACTGTTTGCCCGGTGGGCGCCCCGGCATGGGCGCCGATCGAACGGCCCGGGGCCGCAGCCGGCAGCCACATCCTCTTCATGGGCACCATCGAGCCCCGAAAGAACGTCGAAACCCTTCTTCGGGCCTACGCCGAGCTGATCGTTCGTGCTCCGGATGCGCCGCCGCTCGTGCTGGCGGGTCGTCTCGCACCCGCCTGCCAGCCTTTGCTCGAAGACCTCGCACGTCCACCGCTCGCCGGACGCGTTCGGCGGCTGGGGTATGTGAGCGGACCCGAACGCGAGCGTCTCTATCGCGAGGCGTCGATCGTTGTGCTCCCATCGCTCGACGAGGGCTTCGGGCTGCCGGCCCTCGAAGCCATGACGATCGGCGTACCGGTGATCGTTTCGTCTCGCGGCGCTCTGCCTGATGTCGTGGGTCCTGCGGGGGTCATCGTCGAACCAGACGATGTCTCAGGGCTCGCCTCCGCGATGCACCAGCTCCTGAGCGACCCGGTACTGGCGCGGACGTGCGCGGCCGAAGGTCTGGTACAGTCGCGCCGCTTCTCGTGGGACGCCAGCGCGGCACAACTCATCGAGGCCTACAGGTCGGCGGTCGCGAGGCGCCGATCACGATCGTGACGCGTCCGCTGATTATTGGCGTCGACGCCCGGGAGCTCCTCGGCGAGGCGACGGGCGTCGGGCGCTATCTGGCTGAGCTGCTGGTCCGGTGGACGGCGCGAGACGACGCGGCACGCCGGCGATTCGTCCTCTACACGCCCGAGCCGCTGCCGCTCTCCTTTCCGTCCGGCACGGTCGACCTGCGACTGGTCGGGGCCGGCGCCGGGCGAGGGACGTGGTGGGAGCAGACCCATCTCCGGAGAGCCGTCAGCCGCGATTCGCTCGATGCCTTCTTCGCGCCCGCCTACACGGCCCCAGTTGGAATTCCGGTCCCGTGTGCCGTAACCATCCACGACATCTCGTTCGTGGCGCATCCAGAGTGGTTCCGCGCCAGGGAAGGATTCCGTCGCCGATGGCTCACCCGCCGCGCGGCTCATGCCGCGGCCGTCGTATTCACCGACTCGCAGTTCTCCCGGTCGGAGCTCGAGACGCGCCTCCGCGTCGACTCGTCGCGCATCGTCGTGATTCCGCCTGGAGTCACCGACCGCAGCATCCGCGCGCGCGAGGGAGTGGCACGGGAACCAGTCGTGCTCTTCGTCGGAACGCTGTTCAACCGGCGGCGGCTCCCGGATCTCGTCGCGGCGTTTGCCCTCGCCAGTCAGGATCTCGCGGATGCACGGCTGATCATCGTCGGAGGCGACCGCACGTGGCCGCCCCAGGACCTGGCCGCCGTGGCGGCCGCGCACGGCGTCGAGTCGCGAACCGAGTTTCGGCGCTACGCGGCTGAACGCGAGCTCGTGGATCTCTACGGACGCGCCTCGGTGTTCGCCTTTCTGTCCGAGTACCGAGGGGTTCGGCATGACACCGCTCGAGGCATTGTCGGCTGGTGTGCCGCCGGTGGTACTCGATACCTCGGTCGCCCGGGAGGTATATGGAGACGCGGCCGTCTTCGTGGCCCGCGGCGACGTCGCCGGCACAGCCACGGCGCTTCGCCGGTTGCTGGTGGAGCCTTCGAGTGCTGCGCCGATCCTCTCGTCCGCGCAGGCCGTGCTCGGCCGGTATTCGTGGGACACCGCGGCCGACCGGACGCTGGAGCACCTCGAGAAACTTGGGGAAAAGACTGGTGAGAGGATCGAGCGGCGATGACGCTCTCCATCATCATCGTCCGCTACAACGCGCGCGAAGATCTGGAGCGCTGCCTGGCATCGCTGCATGATGCCCCGCCGGCGATGGCGCACGACATCACCGTCGTCGACAACGCGTCGACCGAGGGCGGACTCGACGAAGTCCGGTCCCGCTGGCCGCGTGTGCAGGTCGTCGCCCTCGATCGCAACCGGGGCTTTGCGGCGGGAACCAACGCCGGAATCCGCGCGACACGGGGAGAGCTGCTCCTCCTGCTCAACAGCGACACCGTAGCGCCTCGCGGAGCGCTCGATACCCTCGTCGCTCGCCTCCACGCCAACCCGACGGCGGCTGCGGCCGGTCCGCGGCTGGTCGATGCCGCGGGGCGGGCGGAGCTGTCGTTCGGACCGATGATCTCGCCGTGGGGCGAGCTCCGGCAGAGAGCGACAGGCGCCCTGTATGCCGCCGGCATCCCTCTGGTTGCGGCGGCAGTCGAGCGCGCGACCCGGCGGGAACAGACCGTGGACTGGGTCAGCGGCGCATGCCTCCTCGTCTCGCGCGCGGATGCCGAATCGGTGGGACTGCTCGACGAACGCTTCTTTCTCTACACCGAGGACGTGGATTTCTGCGCCGCGCTGCGCGCCCGTGGCCGGCGCATCCTCTTCGCGCCAGCCGCCCAGGTCATCCACCTGCGCGGCCGCTCACGAGCGAGCGCTCCAGCCGTCATGAACGCAGCGTATCGTCGCAGCCAGCTTGCGTTTTACGAAAAGCACCACCCGTTCTGGGCCCCGTTGCTTCGGATCTACCTGCGGCTCAAGGGTTCGCTCCCAGACTGATGACCCAATTGATCCCCCAAATTGATTCCCCAAATTGATCCCCCAATTGATCGACGAGCGGTTCGCGAACGGCCTCTGCTGGAATAAGATCCCAACATCTTGCGCATAGCCATCGATGCCCGCAAGCTCCGCGACTACGGGATCGGCACCTACGTCCGGAACCTGTTGCGGTATCTGGCGCGGATCGATCAGTCCACGGACTACATCGTGCTGTGCCAGGACGCGGACCTTGCGTTCGTCGCCGGGCTCGGGGAAAACTTCCGGGCGGTTCCGGAGGGCTCGCCCGGGTACTCGATCCGCGAGCAGATTACCGTCCCGCGCGACCTTCGGCGCGAGCGCGCCGATCTGTTCCACGCACCTCACTACGTGCTCCCGCCGTTGACGCCGTGCAAGTCGGTCGTGACGATTCACGACTGCATCCACTTGCGATTTCCGCAGTACCTCTCGAACAAGCTGGGCTACGCGTACGCGCGCGGCTCCCTCTGGATGGCGACCCACAAATCCGACCGCATTCTCACCGTGTCGGAAGCCTCCAAGCGGGACATCCTCGACTACTTCAACGTGCCACCCGAAAAGATCGACGTCATCTACAACGGCATCGACGAGGGGTTCAGCACGCTGCCCGCCGAGGAAGACATCGTGCGCGTACGCGAGCGCTTCCAGCTCGACCACCCTTTCATCCTCTACGCCGGGAACATCAAGCCGCACAAGAATCTGGAACGGACCATCGAGGCGTTCGAACTGCTCCGCCGAGGCAAAGAGTTCGATCAGGTCAAGTTTGTCATCATCGGGAAAGACATCGCCAAGTACGCTGCGCTCCGGCACGCGGTCCACCGGCACAAGCTGCACAAGCATGTGCGGTTCTTCGGCTTCGTCCCGGATCGAACGCTGGCCATCCTGTATCGGCTCGCCGCGGTGTTCGTGTTTCCCTCTCTCTACGAAGGTTTCGGGCTGCCCCCGCTCGAGGCTATGGCAAGTGGTACGCCGGTCATCACCTCCAACGTCTCGTCGCTCCCCGAGGTCGTCGGCGATGCGGCGCTGCTCGTGGATCCGCTGCAACCGGAAGCCATCGCCGATGCGATGCGGCGCGTCCTCACCGATTCGGGACTCAGAGCCGAACTACGGAGCCGAGGCCTTGCCCGGGCGCGCCAGTTCTCGTGGGAGCGCTCGATTCGAAGGGTCCGAGACATCTACGGCGAGGTGCTGGAGAAGTGAGCGGCGACTCCCCTCGCGCGGCCGTCGACCGTCCTCGGCCGCGCGTCGCACTGGTCCACGACTGGCTCACCGGCATGCGCGGCGGCGAGAAAGTCCTCGAGGTCATCTGCGAGCTCTACCCTGATGCTCCGCTCTACAGCCTGGTCCATGCGCGCGGCAGCGTCTCGCCGGCCATCGAGCGTCATCGGGTCCGGACGTCCTTCGTGCAGCGGCTGCCAGCGGCGGTACGACACTACCGGCAGTTCCTGCCCCTCTTTCCCGCCGCCGTCGAGCTCTTCGACCTCGATGGCTACGATCTGGTCATCAGCACGAGTCATTGTGCGGTGAAATCGGTCGTGCGGCCGGGCCGGGCGGTGCACGTCAGCTACTGTCATTCGCCCATGCGCTATGCCTGGGATCAGTTCGGGGCGTATTTCGGTCCCGCAGAGGTGGGGACGAGCCGGAGCCGGCTGCTGCGGCCGGTCATGGCTGGGTTGGCGCGGTGGGACCGGGCAACGGCCGGTCGGGTCGACAGCTTCGTCGCCAATTCCAGATATGTTGCGGAGCGGATCCGCCGATACTATAATCGCGAGTCTACCGTCGTGTATCCTCCTGTAGATACAGCCTTTTATCGTCCCGATGACGACCGGATCCCGAACCGTTCGGGCTTCCTGGTTGTGTCGGCGCTGGTGCCGTACAAGCGCCTCGATATCGCGATCGGCGCCTGTCGACGGCTGGGCGCGCCCTTGACGATCGTCGGCAGCGGGCCCGAGCTCGGCCGCCTCCAGGCTATCGCCGGATCGGACGTGACGTTTCTGGGCTGGCGCTCGACCGAGGACATCCGCGAGTTGTACCGGCACGCGACGGCCACGCTCCTCCCCGGCGTCGAGGACTTCGGCATGGTCCCGGTCGAGGCGCAGGCCTGCGGCTGTCCGGTCGTGGCGCTGGGCACGGGCGGTGCCGCCGAAACCGTGATTGACGGTACGACGGGGGTCCTCGTCTTCGATTCGTCAGCCGAGGCCTTCGCCGACGGGCTCAGCCGCGTGCGCACGCTCGCGTTCCCCGCCGCGCCCCTGCGCGAACACGCCCTCCGCTTTTCGCGCGAGCAGTTCGTGACTGGCTTTCGGGCGGCAGTCGCCGCCGCCACGCGCGAGGCCGAACCATGATGCGGCGGTACAACCGCCTTCTCGTGGCCTTCTATGTCGTCACGGACGCCGTCCTTGGAATGGCGGCGTTCGTCATCGCCTACCTGGTGCGGTTCGAAACCTGGTTCGCCGACCTCATTCCAGTCACAAAGGGACAGCCTCCCTTCGGACAGTACATCAACCTGCTGCCGCTGCTCGGCGTGCTCGTGCCGCTGGCGTTTCACGTCCAGGGGCTGTACCGGCTCCGGCGCGGGCGCACGCGCGTCGACGACTTTTTCGCGGTGTTCGTCGGCAGTATTCTGGCCGTCGTGCTCGGCCTCATCGGCACGCTGTACTACCAGGTGTATCACGCACCGCATCTCTCGCTCGACGCGCAGACGCAGGGCGTGTACGAGATCTCCCGGCCCGTCTGGATGCTGTTCCTGGTCGTCAACGTCATCCTCACGTACACCTCGCGCGAGCTCGTGCGAGAGGCGCTCGAGCGCCGATGGCGTGCCGGCATCGGGCTCAAGCGCGTGCTGATTGCCGGTGCGGGCGACCTGGGCCGGCTCGTCGCGGACAAGCTGCTCGAGCACCGCGAGCTCGGCTTCAAGGTCATCGGCTTTCTCGACGACCGGGCATCGGGAGACCACATCGGGTACCGCGGGCTGCCGCTGCTCGGCACACTCGCCGAGGGCGGCGACATCATCCGGCAGGAGCGCATCGATCATCTGTATGTCGCACTCGCGCTCGAAGAGCACGTGAAGATGCTCGGCCTCGTCGAAGAGACCAGTCGCGAGGGCGTCGACGTGCACGTCGTCCCCGACCTCCTCCAGTTCATCGCGCTGCGCGCGCGCCTGGAGAACCTCGACGGCGTTCCGATCATCAGCCTGAACGACGTGCCGCTGCGCGGCTTCAACAGCCTGCTCAAGCGCACGATCGACGTCGCGATCTCTGGCACGGCGCTGGTCGTGCTCGGCATCCCACTCTTCGTCATCGCTGCGCTCATCCGCCGGACGTCCGCCGGGCCCGTGTTCTACACCCAGGAGCGCATGGGCCTCGACGGGCGCGCGTTCCAGGTCTACAAGTTCCGCTCGATGTACGAAGGCGCCGAGGACGACACCGGCCCGATCTGGGCGCGCACCAACGACCCGAGGTGCACGCCGTTCGGCCGCTGGCTGCGGCGATTCGATCTCGACGAGCTCCCCCAGTTCTGGAACGTGCTGCGCGGAGACATGTCCATCGTCGGCCCGAGGCCCGAGCGCCCACACTTCGTCGAGCAGTTCAAGCACCGCATCCCGCAATACATGCTGCGCCACAAGGTGAAGGCGGGCATCACGGGCTGGGCGCAGGTCAACGGCTGGCGCGGCAACACGTCGCTCGAGAAGCGTATCGAGTATGATCTCTACTACATCGAGAACTGGTCAGTCGGGCTCGATCTCAAGATCATGTGGCTCACATTGCTGAAGGGGCTGCAGAAACATGCGTACTAGCAATTCTGAATGCTGAATTCTGAGTATTGCTCCCTTCAGCATTGAGTTCCATTTCCAAAACTTCGACATTCCTTCAGCACTCAGCATTCAGCATTGCAACAATCACCATGCCCAGAGTAGTCATCACCGGCGCCGCCGGCTTCATCGGTTCCCACCTCTCCACGACGCTCCTCGACCGCGGCTACTCCGTCGTCGGGATCGACAACCTGCTGACCGGCAACCTGGCAAACATCGCGCACCTCGCGAACAGGGACTTCCTGTTCATCAAGCACGACGTCACGAACTACGTGCACGTGGAGGGGCCGGTCGACGCCGTGCTGCACTGGGCCAGCCCGGCGAGCCCGATCGACTACCTCGAGCTGCCGATACCGACGCTCAAGGTCGGGGCGCTCGGCACGCACAAGGCACTCGGGCTTGCCAAGGAAAAGAAGGCTCGATTCGTCCTGGCGTCGACATCGGAGGTCTACGGAGACCCGCTCGAGCATCCGCAGAAGGAGACCTACTGGGGCAACGTCAATCCGATCGGCCCGCGTGGCGTGTACGACGAGGCCAAGCGCTTCGCCGAGGCGATGACGACCGCCTATCATCGCTACCACGGGCTGGACACGAAGATCGTGCGGATCTTCAATACCTACGGCCCGCGGATGCGGCTGCACGATGGCCGCGCCGTCCCGGCGTTCATGGGGCAGGCGCTCCGCGGCGAGGACATCACGATCTTCGGCAGCGGTCAGCAGACACGGAGCTTCTGCTACGTGACCGACCTCGTCGACGGCATCCTGCGGCTGATGGACTCGAACGTGAACGATCCGGTCAACATCGGCAACCCGCACGAAATGACGATCGAGCAGATCGCGCGCGAGATCCTGCGGCTCACGGGTTCGAAGAGCAAGCTGGTCTATCGTCCCCTGCCGGAAGACGATCCGAAAGTGCGGCAGCCCGACATCACACGCGCCAGGACGCTGCTCGGGTGGGAGCCGAAAGTCGGCCTCGAGGAAGGCCTGCAGAAGACACTGGATTACTTTCGCCAGAAGGTGTAGCCCCGCCTTCGCCAAGGCTACGGCGCGGCAGGCCCGCCGCGCCGTAGCCTCGCCCGTAGCGACGGCCTCTGGCGAGCGAAGGCGGGTCAATGACCGAGCTTGATCACCTGCAGGCCGTAGTGGAACGCGGACACGATGGTGATGGCCAGCGACGCGTACACGAAGACGGTTACCACGCCTGATGCCTGTTCCAGGTAGTTGAAGTACAGCGTCACGACGCCCGTGCACACGAAGGTCGCCGTCGCGATCTTTCCGTAGATCGACGGGCGGAACGTCCGCGGCCCCACGGCCAGATTCACAACCGCCACGGTCAGGACGATGGCGACGTCGCGGCTGATGACGAGCACCGTGAACCAGAGCGGCAGGCGGTTCGACAAGCCGATCCCCGGCAGCGTCAGCATCACGAACATCGTCACCAGCAGCAGCTTGTCGGCCATCGGATCGAGCCACGCGCCGAGCGTCGTCTTCTGCCCGGTGCGCCGCGCGATCAGTCCGTCGAGCAGATCCGTGATGCCCGCGACGAAGAAGCTCACGAGCGCCCAGCCCCGGTAGCCATAGAGCAACAGAATCACGAACGCCGGAATGATGAGCATCCGCAGAATCGTGAGCTGGTTCGCAGCGGTCAGGTTCATCGCCGGGCGCCCTCGGCGAGGTCTTCGAGCTTCCTCACCGCCGCCATGGCTTCGGCACCGGTGACGAACCTCGACAACTGAAAGCTGCCGTCTGAGAGTGGCTGCATCACGCCCGCTTCGACCGCCGCAGACACCGCCGGGTAGATCAAATGCGCGGGCGGCACATCCACGAACTGCCGCTTTGCGCTCCGCCAGGATGACGCCAGTGCCGGTTGCTCGGCCGCGATGAGCGACAGCACACGGCTCGCAGCCTCTGCCAGATCCCCGCGCCGGACGACGGCTGCCGGCTGGAATGTGTGGTTGGGGTAGACCTCCATCACACCGGCACGTGTGACCGACATGATCCAGGGCACGGCCCAGCTGCCGCGGGTATCGGTGATCACGACGGCGTTGCGCCGAGGCGCCCGCTTGAAGAGTCCGTCCAGCCGCACGCCGACGAGCGCTGCCAGCTGCTCGCGCGAGAGCATCGACGAGCTCTCGATCGCCTGGAACTCCGTCGGCATCGCCGCCAGCGCGAGACCTTCGCGCAGCGTCTCGACTTTTCGCTCCAGCGCTTCATTCGGTTCGAGCGCCAACGCCGCCTCGTACGCCGCAACCGCCTTGAGCGCCTCCTTCTGCGCGTCGTAGATGTCGCCAATCAGAATCTGGGCGCGCACGTCGGCGGGCTCGAGCTCGAGAGCCTTCTGCGCTTGACGCAGGGCCGCATCCAGATCGCCCTGGCGCCGGGCCACCTCGGCCGCCTCTCGATAGAGGAACGGGCTGTCGGGCGATGCGCCGATCGCCCGGTCGTACAGCCGCCGCGCCTCGTCGAACCGTCCCGCGTCCATCGCCTTTCGCGCATCGGCCACGTCGTCCTGGAGACCGCGCACACGCAGCACTTCGACGCGGGTGCGCAAGGCGCCGAGGCTCGGATCGGCCACGACCGCGGCTTCGAGGCTCTTGAGGGCCATGTCGCGATCGCCGAGACCGAGGAGCGCTTCGCCGCGGCCCACGAGCGCGGGCACGTATCGAGGATTGGCCACGACCGCGCGGTCGAAATGCGTCGCGGCGTCGTCGAGGTCCTTCCTGGCCAGACCGACGTAACCAAGGCCCGCCTCCGCCGGATAGAAACCGGGTGAGAGCTTGAGCGCCGCCTCGAAGTTGCGCTCGGCGGCCTTGAGGTCGCCGGCCTGCAACCACAGCCAGCCGGCCTTGTGCCGCTCCTGTGCCGCGGGTGTCCCGAGGTCGCCGATGACGGCCGGGAAGATGTAATCGGGATACTTCGCCGATGCCGCAGTCGGCGGCGGCAGCTCGAGCCTCTTCGGACCGCACGCCGACGCCAGCAACAGCGCGCCGAGGAGCGCCGGCACGAAGGCTCTCATCGCCGCGCTCACGACGCTTTCACCTGCCGATCCAGGAAACGGTCGAGGACGCGGCGCGGAATCTCGGCCTCGATGAGAACGCGTCCGTCCGACGATTCGTGCCGGCTGATCCGCCCCAGCCGATAGAGAGACGCGATGCGCGCGCGGTCGCTGTCGGATGCCGCGTCGAATTCGAGCTGCACGAGCGTCGTGTCGAGCGCCAGCCGTGCTTCGAGGGCCGCGATGAGCTCGTCCCGGCCCTCGCCGGTCAGCGCGGACATGGTGATGGCGCCCGGATAGATCGCCTGTACCCGTGCACGCTCGCCCGGTTCGAGCCGGTCGAGCTTGTTGAAAACGTCGATCGACGGCACCTCGTCGGCACCGACCTCCTCCAGCACGCTCCTCACGGCCGACATCTGAAGCTCACGGTCCGGGTTCGAGGCGTCGATCACGTGGACCAGCAGGTCCGAGGCCGACACTTCCTCGAGGGTGGCGCGAAACGCCGCCACGAGCGAGTGCGGAAGCCGATCGATGAACCCGACGGTGTCCGAGACCAGCAGCTCGCGCCGGTCTGGCAGACGGACCTTGCGCACGAGCGGATCGAGGGTCACGAAGAGCGCGTCGGACGCCATCGCCTGATCGCCCGTGAGGGCGTTGAAGAGCGTCGTCTTGCCGGCGTTGGTGTAGCCCACGAGCGCGACGGTGGGCACTGCCCCCTTCTGGCGCCGCTCCCGCAGCTGCGCACGCCGACGGCGCACGGACTCGATCTCGTTCGACAGCACGCTGATGCGATGACGAATCCGGCGGCGATCGGTCTCGAGCTTTGTTTCTCCAGGCCCCCGGGTCCCGATTCCGCCTCCCAGGCGCGACAGCGCGGCGCTCGAGCCGACGAGCCGCGGCAGAAGGTACTTGAGCTGCGCGAGCTCCACCTGTAGCTTGCCTTCCCGCGTACGCGCGCGCCGCGCAAAGATGTCGAGGATGAGCTGCGTGCGGTCGACGACCTTGCGGCCCACGGCCTCCTCGAGATTGCGCAACTGCGCCGGGCTCAGCTCATTGTCGAAAATGACGACATCGGCGCCGAGCTCCTCACACGACGCGGCAAGCGTCTTCACCTTGCCGCTCCCGAGAAATGTCGCGGAGTCGGGCTTCGGCCGGTCCTGCAGAACACGCAAGACGACCGTCGCGCCGGCCGCCGCCGCGAGGCCGGCGAGCTCGTCGAGGTAATGTTCGGGATCGATCTGGCGGGACGAGCTCCGTGACTGATTGATGAGGCCGACAAGAGCCGCACGCTCGTGCCCAGCCGACTCTGCCGGCGGCTTCGGCGAGCCTCGACCGAGCTCTGGGGAGCGGAGTCGGGCCGGGGAACGCATCACTCGAGCGATTCTAGCACGCGGTTCCATGCCACGGCCCCGGCGCGAACGAGCCGCGGACCAGACTCTGCCATCTCGACGATCGTAGAAGGAGCCCCGCCGGTTACGGCACCCGCATCGAGCAGCACGTCCAGCAGATCGAGCTCGGTGGCAAACGCCGCAGCGACGTCGGCGCCGGTGACCGCGGGAGCCCCACCGGATCGGTTGGCACTCGTGGCCGTGATGCAAAACCCGAAGGCGTCAGCGAGCGCGCGCGCGACAGCGTGCGCCGGCACTCGCAACGCGACCGTGGTCCCGCCCCCTAGCACCGCAGCCGCGAGGCCGCCGCGCGCAGGCAGCACAATCGTGAGCGGTCCGGGCCAGAACGCACGTGCCAGCCGGAGTTCCGGATCACGAAAGGTCGCGGCTTCCTGGGCTTGATCGAGTGATGCCGCGATGAGCGGAACCGCCGCCAAGGCGTCGCGGCCTTTCACCGCGAACAGCCGCGCGACCGCATCATCCCGCCGCGGGTCCACGGCGAGGCCGTAGAGCGTGTCAGTCGGGTAGGCGACGATCCCCCCGCGCCTCAGCGCCTCAGCCGCTCGGGCGATGACCGTCTCGTCGGGCAGATTCGCGGTAATTGAGAGCGTGAGCATGACCTGTCGTTGCTTCCGGAATTCGATGAGTCGCTAGCGACTCCGGAAGTCTTCGTCTCCTCTTGCATCAAAGAGCATGAGCGATTCTACAGAGTTTGCGAGTGATAGCCGGATGCGATTGTGGAAGGTGGATGCACGATGGAGGTGACGAAGGTCACGGGTTCAACACGAAGACACGAAGCAAACAGAGACGAACGAAGGCTGTCACGCTGCGACTGCTTGCGCGCCGGCCGTGGCTGCCGTAGGCCGGCGCTGGAGTCGACGTGGAGTACCGAGATCACAAGCACTAGTCAGATTCAGGAGTGCTTGTGATCTCGGTACTCCACGTCGACTCCGCCGCGCATCGCGCGGCGCAAGCAGTCTCGTTCGGCTGCTGCCTACCCGGATCTCTCCGTTCGTCTCCGTTCGCTCCGTTACTCCGTGTTGAACCCGTTATCTCCGCTCTTCTCCAAGTCACTGATCAGAACCTAGTCGCACTGGCCACTAGACCTCTTCGGTCGCCGGCGCAGCCGTCGGTGTCGTCGGCGAGATCGCCATCAGGCGGCGGACGAGAACCGCGACAAAGATCAGCGCGCAGGTGTCGAGCACGAACACCGCCCGGAGGCTGAGCGTGCCGAGGAGCCCGCAGATGATCGGGCTCGTTGCCAACCCGATGAGCGAACCGGTCGAGAGCAACCCGAACCCTGCGCCCCGGGCCTCCGGCGGAATCACGGCGCCGGCGGCGGTATACGCCGCCGTGCTGGCGGCGCCGATTCCAAGCCCGAAGACCGACGTGCCGATCATGAGGACGCCGGTCCCGCCGGCAAAGACATAGCTCAAGGTACCCGCCGCCGCGACTGCCGCCGACCCGGCAATGACGGCGCGCGCGGTTGCCCGAGACAGGAGGCCGCGGGCGAGATGATTCCCGACCGCGCCTGCGCCGGCGGAGATCGAAAACAGAATGCCCGAGAGGATCGGAATGGCGTCCATGGAGGTGCCCAGCTCGGCAACATAGAGCGGCAACACAGGTCCGAAGCTGCGGTCGACGAACTGGAGGCCGAACACCACGGCAATCAGCAGCACGAAATTCTCGAGCGCGAGGACATTGCGGAACGTGATGCGCCCCTCACCTATGGCGTCGCTCGGCACGCGGGCGCGACGCTCGTGATACATCGTGAACACGAGCACCAGGGCCACCAGGTAGAAGCCTGCCGTCACCAGAAATGCCCGTCTAAGGCCGACGATCTGCGCGACCGTGCCGCCGATGACCGGACCGAGCGCCGGCCCGATGCGCTGCGCCGTCTGCACGGTGCCGATGGCGAAAGCCATCCGCTCCCGCGGCGCGGCATCGGCCGCCATCGTCAGCGCCAGCGCGCCGTAGCCCGCGAAGAACCCCTGGAGGGCGCGCAGCGCGAAGACATGCCAGGCCTCCGTCACGAATCCCATCGCTGCCATCACGAGGACAAAGCTCGCGAGCGACCGCTCGATCATGATCTTGCGGCCGACGCGGTCCGCGAGCCGGCCCCAGAGCGGCGCCATCAGCGCCGTGACGGCCGGTGTCACGCCGAGACTCAACCCCGACCACAGCGCGATCTGGCCGATGTCGGTCACGCCCAACTGCTGGAAATAGAGCGGGAGGAACGGCATCACGAGCGTGAAGCCGGTGAAGCCGATGAACGTCGCTGCCGTGACGGCGAACAGGTTCTTCCGCCACGAGACGTGCGATCCGCTGTTCAGAAGCGGACCCTCACCACGCCGGATTGCTCGATATGAATAGTGTCGATGAATCTGACGCGTGCGGGGTTGGTCTGCATCACGAGCGACGTCGTCCGGATCCCGTCGCCGAAGAACCGCACGCCTTTGAGGAGCGTACCGTCGGTGACCCCCGTCGCCGCGAAAACCAGATCGTCACCCGACGCCAGATCCTTCGAGGTGTAGGTGCGCCGGAAATCGGTGATTCCCATCGCCCGGCAGCGCTCTTCGTGCTCGGGCTTCGTGACGACCAGGCGCGCGAAAATCTCGCCGTTCAGGCAGCGCATCGCCGCTGCCGTGATCACGCCCTCCGGCGCGCCGCCGGTGCCCATCACGGCGTGCACGCCGCTTCCGTCGACGGCCGCGGCGATACCCGCGGACAAATCGCCATCCGAGATCAGACGAATCCTGGCCCCCGTTGCCCGAATCTCCTGAATGAGCCCCTCGTGCCGCGGGCGATCGAGGACAATCACGACCAGGTCCTCGACGTCGCGGTGGAGGCATCCCGCGATCGCCCGGAGGTTGTCGGCCACGGACGCATCGAGGCTGACGTCGTTCTTCGAGCTCACGCCGACGACGAGCTTGTCCATGTAGAGGTCGGGCGCGTGCAGAAGACCGCCGCGGTTCGACGCCGCGAGCACCGCGAGCGCATTCGGCGCGCCCGTAGCACACAGGTTGGTCCCCTCGAGCGGGTCGACAGCGATGTCGACTCTGGGCAGTCCCAGCCCCCCGCCTCCTTCCTTTGCAGCCGTGCCGACCGTTTCGCCGATGAACAGCATCGGCGCCTTGTCGCGCTCGCCTTCTCCAATGACGATCGTTCCGTGGATCGGCACGCTGTCGAGCGTCGTCCGCATCGCGGTGACCGCCGCCTGGTCCGCCTTGTGGCCGTCGCCCTGCCCCATCGTGTGCGCGCAGGCGATGGCCGCCTGTTCGACGACGCGGAGGAATTCGAGCGAAAGGTCTGAGCTCATGCCTGGAACTTCGGCAGCTCGCAACGCGTGGGCCGGTCCTCCCGGAAGCCCAGCACGTAGTCGGCCTGCATCAGCTTGTGGATTTCCCGGGTTCCCTCGTAGATGACCGCGCCCTTGCAGTTCCGGTAGAAACGGCCGACCGGATACTCGTCGGAATACCCGTTCGCGCCGTGCACCTGCACCGCATCCCCCGCGGCTCGCTCCGAGGCGACGGTTGCGAACCACTTGGCGAGCCCGGTCTCGCGCGTGTTGCGGCGACCCTGATTTTTGAGAACACCCGAACGCATCCAGAGGAGGCGGGCCACCTGATAGTCGGATTCCATCTGGGCGATCATTTCCTTGACGAGCTGATGCTCGGCGATCGCGACGCCGAATGTCTGCCGCTCCTTCGCGTAGCGGGCGCTCGCGTCCCGGCACGCTCGGATGAGGCCAGTGGCGCCGGCCGCCACCGTAAAGCGGCCCTGATCGAGCGCGAACATCGCGATCTTGAAGCCCTCTCCTGGCCTGCCGACGACATTGTCTTCCGGGACCTCGACGTCTTCCATCTTGAAGAACCCCGTGTTCCCCGCGAGGATGCCCCACTTCTCCTTCAGTGTTCCGCTCGAAAACCCCTTGAACCCCCGTTCGACGATGAACGCGGTCATGCCCGAAGGGTCACGCTGCTTCTTCTTTTCGAGGTCGCTCCAGGCGAACACCAGGAAGTTGTCGGCCACGTCGGCGAGCGAAATCCACATCTTCTCGCCGCTCAGGTAGTACCTATCTCCCTTCTTCACCGCGACGCTCTGCATCCCGCGAACGTCGCTGCCGGCCGCGGGCTCTGTGAGCCCGTACGTCGCGAGCTTCCGGCCCTGCGCCTGCGGGACGAGGTAGCGCTGCTTCTGATCCTCGGTCCCCCACGTCAGCAGTGAAAGGCAGTTGAGTCCCGCGTGCACGGACATGATGACGCGCAGCGACGTATCGACATACTCGAGCTCCTCGCTGATGAGGCCAAGGCTCACATAGTCCATGCCGGCGCCGCCGTATTCCTGCGGCACCGAACACCCGAGCAGGCCGAGCTCGGCCATCTGGGGAACGATCGCCGGATCGAAGCGATGCTGCCGGTCGAGCTCACGAATCCGCGGCGCAATCTCGCGGCCGGCCCACTCGCGTACCGACTGTTCGAGCAGCCGCTGCTCTTCGGTCAGGTCGAAATCAAGCATGAAGGCGGTCCCTTGAAAAGACGAAAGACAGAACGGGGCATTTTAGCAGGACGGAAGGCTCTCGGCTCTCGGGCTCTAGGCCGGAAATCATACTGATCTCAGTCGAGGATCGAGCATGCTTGTGCCGAAGCCTAGAGCCTAAAGCCGAGAGCCTAGTCTCTACTTATCTCCACCACCGCGTGCCTCGAGAGGCTGAGTTGCTCGGCCGCGCTCACGGCATTGGCGGCAAGCTCGAGGTGGTCCGAACTGCCGAAGAGCGCGCAAACTTCGCCCGGTGGAATCTCGGCGTAGGTCGACACCAGGCGTCCGACCGGCATTCCGCCCGCCAAGATCCTGAACTCTCCCTTGGCGAAACCCTCGAACGTCTTGCGATCGATGTTGGTGACCAGGTTGCCGAATCGATCGACGGTCAGCACGACGCCGCGCAAGGCCGTCGCGGTCGCCTCCGGGATCGGGATGTCGAGGCGGTGGACGTCAGTCACGGTGCGGCCGAGCGCGGCGAGCTGCGTGCCCTTCGCGAGCCACGCCGCCGCCGGCGCGAATCGATCCCGGCCCTCGAACGTCCGGCTCACGGTCGGCCTTGCGTATCGCCGCTCGGTCAGCTCGACCACCCGGCGCGGCGGCGTCTCGCGCAGGACCTCCGTCAGCACGCCGTTGTCGGGCGCGACGAACCGGTAATCCCCAGCCTCGGCCGCGATGCCGCGGCGCGCCGAGCCGACGCCAGGATCGACGACGGCCAGGAAGATGGTGCCGGCCGGAAAGTAGCGGTACGTCGCCGCGAGCTGCAGCGCGCCCTCGAGCACATCGTGCGCGGCCACATCGTGGGTGATGTCGACGAGCGTGACCTCGGGACAGATCCCCAGGATCACGCCCTTCATCGTGCCGGCGTAGTGATCCCGGGTGCCGAAGTCGCTCAGCAGCGCGATGACAGGGCGCATGGCCACAGAATATAGGAGATAGGAGGCGGGAGATAGGAGAAGCGCCTGCGGCCCGAGCGCGCGCGACGTCGCGGCGCGAGAGCGCTTGTCGCGCCCCGCGCATTGATCAATGCAGACAGAACGCCAGAGTGGCGTCTTGCGCCTGCGACCCGCCTGCTTTATCAGCTCGCGGGCCCCACCCCCGTCCTCTCGCGCGACTTCGCCGCTCGGCCGCGCGCTATCGCCGCCGCAGCAGGATCTCGCGCGTATTGCTCTTGAGCAGGAACGAATCGGACACGACCAGGCCGTCGAACATCCTGATGATGTCGCGGTTCTGCACGGCTCGCTTCGCGCCGCCGACGCCTGGATGGAGGCGATGGCGGAAATTGCTGCATCCACGATCTCGTACTTGGTGAACGACACGTGGTCGGTCTTGGCCGCGGTGCAGAAGAAGCCCATGACCGCGCCGCCGGGGCGCAGCATGCGAACGACCTGGCGCGCCAGCGCCTGCGCCGCGGCCTTGTCGAGAAAGTCGAAGACGTCCCAGCAGAGGACGCCGTCGACGCTGGCGTCCGCATGACGAAACCGTGTCTCGAGCACGCCGGGCAGCGCGTCGAGCGTGCCCGCGCGCGTGTGCCGATCGAGGTCGGCGACGAGATCCTCGATGAACAGCTTGCAGCCGAGCTGCTCGCCGAAGAACGCGACGTTGGTGCCGATGACGGGACCGAAGTCGAGGAGCACCGGCGAAGGCTGTGCGCGAGCGCGGCGAGGAACTTCGGGAGCGCCTTGGACGGAACGACCGGCTCGTCGCCGCCTGGCGCAGGCGTACCTCCGGCCGCCTGCCTGAGTCGGTTCCAGGCGCTTGCCACCCCACTTGAGGAGATCGGACAACATTGGACGGTGAGATCTGGACAACAGGACCGTAGCGACCATGCCGGGCGCCCGTCGCGCCCGACATCATCACCAGTCGTGTTCTTTATCGGACTGTAGGTCCCGGGCCGTTACCGGGACGCGCCCGCAGTCGCGCCAGACGCGCTTGCGGAGGGGCTCCCCGTGCGATGACGCGCCGGCGCTGGCTGGCTCGCTGCCGCGGAGGGCTTGGCGTCCGCCTTGTCAGCCTTCTGATCGGATTTCGCGCCGCGCGCCCGCTCGCTGCATGTCGATGCTGCCGCGGAAGTGCGCGCCTTCGGCAATCGCCACGCGCGGCGCGGCGATGTCGCCGTCGACCGAACCGTTGTCGCGGATGTCGACCTTCTCGCTCGCGGTGACGTTGCCGGTGACCTCGCCGAGGATGACGACCGACTTGGCGAACACCTGCGCCTTGATCTGGCCGTTCGGCCCGATCGTGAGCACGTTCTGGCGCAGCTCGATCTTGCCTTCGACCTGGCCTTCGATCGTCAGATCCTCGCTGCCGTTCAGCTCGCCCTTGATGACGACCGATTTGCCGATGTTCACAGTGTCCTCTCCATTCCTCGCTGGGGCTCACTGGCGGGCACTGTGCGTCCGCGCCGCTTCGGCAGCCGGCGGCGCGGCCGGCGGTGCCGGCGCCGATCCCGAGCCGGCCGGTGCCGTCGGCTTCACCGCTTCATCCCGTTTCCACATGGGGCACTCTCCACCTGTCCGAAGGTTGACCTCGCAGGGTGTCTTTGCGTCTCCGCGGCTGGGCAGCCCGGCCAGTATACGAAAGCGTCAGTGCCCTGTCTAGTCCTTTTATTGCTGAGACTTAGCGGGCAGATGCTATCATTACGGCGCATCCGATGCGCGATCTACTTCGACCACAACGCGACCACCCCGGTCGACCCGGCGGTCGTCGAGCGTCATGACCGCGCGTACTCCGAGGACTTCGGCAACCCGTCGAGCGTCCATCATTTCGGCCAGCGCGCCAAGGCGATCCTCGACGAGGCGCGGTCGGCGGTGGCGGAGCTCGTCGGCGCCGAGCCGTCCGAAGTCGTCTTCACGAGCGGCGGCACCGAGTCGGACAACTTCGCGCTGCGCGGCGTCGCCGAGGCGCTCGAGCCCACCGGGCGGCGGCACCTCGATCGCCAGCAGCATCGAGCACGAGGCGGTGCTCAACACGTTCAAGGCGCTCGCGCGGCGCGGCTGGCGACGACGCTCCTGCCGGTCGACGCCAGCGGGCATCGTCGCACCCGAGGCGCTCGCCGCCGCGATCACGACGAGACCGCGATCGTCTCGGTGATGCACGCGAACAACGAGATCGGCACGATCCAGCCGATCGCGGAGCTCGCGCGCGATCGCGCACGCGCGCGGCGCGCTCTTTCACACCGACGCCGTGCAGTCGGTCGCGAAGATTCCCGTCGACGTGCGGGCGCTCGGCGTCGATCTGCTGTCGCTCTCCGCGCACAAGTTCAACGGGCCGAAGGGCGCCGGCGCGCTGTGGATCAAGCGCGGCACGCGCGTCACGTCGATCCTGACCGGCGGCAAGCACGAGCGGAACCGCCGCGCCGGCACCGAGAACGTCCCGGCCATCGCCGGCCTCGGCGTCGCCGCCGCGCTCGCGGCGGCAAGCTGGCGACGGAGGCGGCGCGGCTCGCCGGCGCTGCGCGATCGGCTCGAGGACGCGATCCTGGCGAGCGTTCCGCGGACCGCCGTCAACGGCGCGCGCGAGCCGCGCGTGCCGAACACGACGAACATCAGCTTCGACGGCGTCGAGGCCGAGTCGCTGCTCATCGCGCTCGACCTCGAGGGCGTCGCCGTCTCGACCGGCTCCGCCTGCTCGTCGGGCACGCTCGAGCCGTCGCACGTCCTGCGCGCGATGGGCCTGCCGGCGCACCGGACGCAGAACTCGATCCGCTTCAGCCTCGGCGCCGGCAACACCGACGAGCAGGTGGACTATCTCGCTCGGGAAAGCTGCCGCGATCGTGGAGAAGCTGCGCTCGCTGACGGGGGCGAGGCGGTAGATCAGCTCCAGCTGTCAGATCTCAGCTGCCAGCTGTCAGTCGAGCAGCTTCCCGAATCGCTGGACGAATCGGCTCGAGCACTCAGGCGTTTTAGCGCTGACAGCTGAGAGCTGCAGCTGAGAAGCCTCTTGTGAAGCCTATGCGTATCGTCGTAGCCATGTCCGGCGGCGTCGACTCGTCGGTGGCCGCCGCGCTCCTGGCGCGAGAGGGCCACGACGTCATCGGCCTGTCGATGCAGCTGTACGACCAGCAGCGAGGGACGAGGTCCGCTTCGGCACGTGCTGCACGATCGACGATCTGCACGACGCGCGGCGCGTCGCCGGCGCGCATCGGCATCCCCCACTACATCGTCAACTTCGAGCGCGCAGTTCGCCGAGACGGTCATCTCGAACTTCGTGCGCGAGTACGCGGCCGGCCGGACGCCGATCCCGTGCGTGCACTGCAACGGCGACCTGAAGTTCGCGACGCTGGCCGAGCGCGCCGAGGCGTTCGGCGCCGAGTCGTGTCGCGACCGGCCACTACGCGCGCGTCGAGCGCGACGACGGACGGGCCGCTACCGGCTGAAGCGCGGCGTCGATCCGGCCGAAGGACCAGTCGTACTTCCTCTTCACGCTGACGCAGGCGCAGCTCGCGCACGCGCATGTTCCCGGTCGGCGAGCTCGACAAGGCCGCCGTGCGCGAGCACGCGCGCGAGCTCGGGCTGCCGGTGGCCGAGAAGCCGGACAGCCACGAGATCTGCTTCGTCGCCGACGGCGACCACGCCGGCGTTCCTCGAGCGCCACGGCGCCGCGGTGCCGGCGCCGGCGACATTCGCGAACGTCGACGGGCACGTCGTCGGCCGCCACGACGGCGTCCACCGCTTCACGGTCGGCCAGCGCAAGGGGCTCGGGCTCTCGTCGCCCGATCCCGCTCTACGTCGTCGGCATCGACGCGGCCGCGCAGTCGGTCACCGTCGGCCCGCGGGAGGCGCTCGAGCGCGACGCGCTGACGGCGTCGCGGCGTGAACTGGATCGCCGGGAGACGCCGCCCGCGTCGGGCACGCGCGTCACGCGCGCAGATCCGCCACCGCCACCGCGAGGCGCCGGCGTCGGTCGATCCGGTCGCCGAGCGACCGCGTGCAGCGTCACCTTCGACGAGCCCGCAGATGCGCCGTCGCGCCGGGACAGGCGGTCGTGTTCTACGACGGCGACGTGGTCCTGGGGGCGGGTGGATCGACTGAATGCTCGAGATGCTGAACGCGCTGAACTGCTGGAGTGAAGCGTCATCGACATTGGAAGTTCTGATCACTGTCCGCAGTTCAACTTGAGCGTTCCAGAGCTTCAGCGTGCTGCACTCTGCTTCCAGGTGCTGGGGAGTCCCTCGAGGTATTTCTCGGCGTCGATCGCCGCCATGCAGCCCGAGCCGGCGGCGGTGATCGCCTGGCGGTAGACGTGATCCTGGACGTCGCCGCAGGCGAAGACGCCGGGGACGTTGGTGCGCGAGCCCGTGTGCGTCACGATGTAGCCGTTCGCGTCCATCTCGAGCTGGCCCTTGAAGAGCGCCGTGTTCGGCGTGTGGCCGATCGCGACGAACACGCCGTCGACCGCGAGCTCCTTGCGCTCGCCGGTCACGGTGTTCCGCAGCATCGACCGACGTGACCTCCCCCTTGCCCGAGTCCGTGATGTCCTCGACCTCGGTGTTCCACTCGAACGAGATCTTCGGGTTGGCGAACGCCTTGTCCTGCATGATCTTCGACGCGCGCAGCGTGTCGCGGCGATGGACGACGGTGACGTGCGAGGCGAAGCTGGTCAGGAAGATCGCCTCCTCCATCGCCGAGTCGCCGCCGCCGACGACGGCGATCGGCTTGCCGCGGAAGAAGTAGCCGTCGCAGGTCGCGCAGGTCGAGACGCCGTGGCCGAGGAGCGCGCGCTCGGACGGCAGGCCGAGCAGCCGCGCCGACGCGCCGGTCGCGATGATCAGCGCGCGGCAGTCATACGAGGCCGTCGGCGGTCTTGACGCGTAAAGGGCGGTTCGGTGAGGTCGACCGATGTGACGTTGCCGCGGATGATCTCGGCGCCGAAGCGCTCGGCCTGGGCGCGCATCTCCGCCATCAGGTCCGGGCCCATGATGCCGTCGCGGTAGCCCGGGCCAGTTCTCGACGAGCGTGGTCAGCATCAGCTGCCCGCCCGCCTCGAGCCCTTCGATGACGAGCGGCTTCAGGTTGGCGCGCGCCGAGTACAGCGCCGCGGTCAGGCCGGCGGGGCCGGACCCGATGATGATGACGTTTCTCAGACAGGTCAATGCAGATGCCAAAGACAATGCCATCGGCAATCGCGCATTCGACATTACAGACGTGCTTGTCGATGATCTTCTTGAGCGCGTCCTTGTCGGCGAGGCCGACGACCTGCTCGACGATCTGGCCGCCCTTGAAGAGCAGCAGCGTCGGAATGCCGCGGATGCTGAAGCGCGACTGCGGTCGCGGGGTTCTCGTCCACGTTCAGCTTGCCGATGACGACCCGGCCGTCGTAGTCGGTGGCCAGCTCGTCGATCGTCGGCGCGAGCCGCCGGCAGGGACCGCACCATTCCGCCCAGAAATCCACGAGCGACGGGCTGGGCGGCCTTGATGACGGACTGGTCGAAATTCGTGTCGGTGAGGGTCTGCACCTTTTCGGTTGCCATCTCGATTCCTTGTCTGCAATTCTGAATGCTGGGTCCTGATCGCTGAAGTAAAGGCCGAAGGCCGAATAGACGCTGAAGTGCCGTATTCTAAGCCACTTCTTCAACATTCCCTTCAGCATTCATCATTCAGCATTCAGCTCTCTATACACTTTGACATACTCCCGGGCCGAAGCGTCCCAGGAATGGTCCAGCCGCATCCCGCCGCTGCTGGATCGGCTGTCCATCTGGGCTGGTCCCGGAAGGCGGCCAGCGCGCGGCGGACGGTCAGCACCAGCGCCTGGGGCGTGTACTCGCGGAACTTGAACCCGGTGCCGGTTCTGGCGACTCGGTCGACGTCCTGGACCGTATCGTTCAGCCCGCCGGTGGCGCGGACGATCGGCACCGTCCCGTAGCGCTGGCTGTACATCTGGTTCAGGCCGCACGGCTCGAACCGCGACGGCATCAGGAACATGTCGGCGCCGGCCTCGATAAGGTGCGCGAGCCGCTCGTCGAAGCCGATGGTCGTCGACACGCGATCCGGATGACGGTCCGCCAGCGCCAGCCAGGCCTCCTCGTAGCGGCGCTCGCCGCTGCCGAGCATCACCCAGGTGGCGTCGAGCGCATCAATTCGTCCGCCGCGGCCACGATGAGGTCGAAGCCTTTCTGATCCGTCAGCCGCGAGATCAGCCCGATCACCGGCCGTGCGAGCGCGACGTCGTCAGACGGCAGTCCCACGGCGCTCGAGAAGCGCGCGTTTCGCGTCGCGCTTTCCGCGGAGATCGTCGGCACTGAACGACGCCGGCACGAACGCATCGGCCGCGGGATTCCAGCGCGCGGTGTCGATCCCGTTGAGGATGCCGGCCAGATCGCCGGCCCGCCGCGCGCAGAACGCCGTCGAAGCCGAAGCCGAGCTCGGGCGTCAGGATTTCCGTGGCGTAGCTCGGGCTGACGGTCGTGATCTGCTCGCTGAAGTTGATGCCGCCCTTGAGGTAGCTGATATTGCCCCAGAACTCGAGCCCCTGCACGTCGAGCACCTCGCAGCCGAGCCCGATGGCCGGCAGCGTCGAGGAGGGAAACACGCCCTGAAACGCCAGGTTGTGGATCGTGAAGACGGCCGGCACGCCGCCGACGAACGGGTCGCTGACAGGTCCATCTTCTGGTAGACCGGCACCAGGCCCGTCTGCCAGTCGTGCGCATGGATGATCGACGGGCGTTGCTCGCGCAGCCGCGGATACTCGAGCGCCGCACGGCTGAACACCGCAAATCGCAACGCGTTGTCCGGATAGTCGCCCGCGGCGTGCCGTAGATCCCGTCGCGATCGAAGAGCTCGGGCACGTCGACGAGCACGACCGTCACGCGATCCGACAACCGCCGCTCGTAAAACGCGACCGGCTGCAGGCGATCCCCAAGACGCAGCCGGGTCTGGAGACGCTCGGCGCCGTCGACGGCAATAGATCGATAGCGAGGGAGGACGAGCGTCACCGTGTGGCCGAGCGTCCCGAGCGCGTTGCTGAGCGAGGCCGAAACCTCGGCCAGCCCGCCCGTTTTGGCAAACGGATGGACCTCCGACGCCACCATGAGCACCGAAAGAGGCGCGGGCATCCAGACTTCGGTCCTCTCCGAGGTCGAGGGCGCCTGCGAGGCCTTCGCCTTCCTCGTCGCGGCAACCTTCCTCGGTGTGGGCGCGGCAGGAGTCTTCGAGGGCGCGCGCTTCCTGACCGGCCTTCTCGACCGGCTTCTCGACCGGCTTGCCGACCTTCTTCTCGATCTTCTTTTCGGCCTTCTTCTCCGGCTTCTTCCCGGGCTTCTCTGGCTTCTCGTCTGTCATGCGGTTGTCGGTTGCCCCTTCCGAGGATTACACAAACGCTCAGTTTAACACGTTTTTTCGCCCGCGCGCCTTCCCTTCGCGCTCGAGCCGGAGCGTCGTTCTTTACGCCGGCTTTACGCCGGAGGCCTGGCTTTACGCCGCAGGCTTGACGGCGCCGCACTCGCCAGCTCTGCTAAAATCGCGGGCGTGACTGACGCGCAGAGCCCTCCCTCTCCTCCCGCCAGGCCGGAGTCCCGTGAGATCGCCGAATTGCGCCGGCTGAAGCAGGATCAGCCGGACTTGTCCGCGGCCGCCGATCTGCAGATCGAGTTGCTTCAGCTCCAGCGGCGGATCCAGACCCGGGTGCCGCTGCCGTCCATCAAGCTCGAGACGGAGTACCTGAACGGCCTCCTCTCGGCCGGTCCGATCCTGAAATTCGAGCACCTGCCGGTCGATTGGAGCGACCTTCGCTTCCTGCTGCGCGCGACGGCGACGGCGATGCGCAACCATGATGCGCTCGAAGACGTGGACCACCGGCGTGCGGAAGATCTCGCCCTCCAGGCCGATCGGCTTCCGGGCATCGTCCGCACATGGTACGAAGCCGTGCGGCCGGGGGCCGGGCCCGTGAGCCCGGAGCTGGAGGGGCTGGAATCGGTGCTGCAGCAGGCGATGCGCCCGTTCCTTACCCGGGCGGGAGATGCCGTGATGGCGCGCAGCGACCTCGCCGGCTGGAGTCGCGGCAGCTGCCCCCTTTGCGGCGGCGAGCCGGACCTGGCGGTCATCACCGCCGCGGCCGACAGGCTCCTCATCTGCGGCCGCTGCGCCGCGCGCTGGCGCTTCGAACCGCTCACCTGCCCCTTCTGCCTCAACGCCGACCGCTCTCGTATCACGTCATTCGCCAGCCGGGACGGTCGGTACCGCCTGTATGCGTGCGACGAGTGCGAGCGCTACATCAAGGCGTACGACGCACGACGCGCCTCAAGACCTGTCATGCCGGTGGTGGATGGAGTCGCGACGCTGCCGCTTGACGCGGCGGCGATTCAGAAGGGATATCGGTAAGGGCTAGTCCTGCTGCTGATCTTTGCGCAGCAGGTCGGCCGTGTTCTGCGACAGCCAGTTGAAGAGGTGGCGCGTCTCCCAGAAGCGCCCGGGGTTGGACGTGGCGCCGAGGACCACGACCGCCACCTGATTGCCCGCCGGCATGCGCAGCAGCGTGACCAGACAGTGGCCGGCCTTCGAAATGAATCCGGTCTTGCCCGCCATCACGGTGACGTCGCCGTCAATCACCAGCCGGTTGGTGTTGTGGATGCTGATCGTGCGGCGGCTCGTGGGCACCTTGTACTCGGCCGTCCGCATGATGGGCGCGATGCGCTCGTCGGAAGAGGCGTAGGTGATGAGGCGCGAGAGGTCGTAAGCCGACGAGACGTTGTCGGCCTTGAGCCCCGAGGGGTCCGAGAACGACGTGCTCTCGAGGCCGAGCTCGGCGGCCTTGGAGTTCATGCGCTCGACGAACGCGGCGGTTCCGCCGTGGGAGAGACGCGCCAGCGCTCGGGCAGCGGCGTTGTCCGACGCGATGAGCGTCAGGTGCAGAAGGTTGTCGAGCGTGATTCGCTCGTTCGCGCGCAGGTACGTCGTTGATGCGGCGTAGGTGTCGCCACGTTCGACCGTGACCATCGTCGAGAGGTCCGGCTGATCCTCGAGGAATACGACGGCGGTCATCACCTTGGTGATGCTCGCAATCGATCGCTTTTCCTGCGCGTTCTCTCCCCAGAGGACCGCACCGGTGCTGGGGTCGAGGATGATCGCAGCCGCAGCTCGGATGTCGGGCACGAGCGCGCCCGTCGCATCGAGCTTGAAGCGAGGCGTCATCGCCGTTTGTAGGGCACGCGTGCGCGTCTGTTCGCGCGCGCGCGCCGCGGCTCTCGCCCGCGCCAGCCGCGCCCTGCGGGCGCTCGAGGCGCTGGCTGAATACGTCGTTTTTTTAGCGGTGGTCTTGCTGGTCGTGCTGGTCGTGCTGGTCGTGCTCGTGGATTTCTTCGCCTGCGCCGCCGGAGCGCCCTGGACAGGAGCCGGTACAGCCAAGCCCACGCCTAGCACGACCGTGCAAATGCGGGCCAAGTCCATCGGGCGGATCAAACGCACGAATCCTCCGTCACGAAACCGGCTGGCTGGGGCAACCGCGGTCTTCCGAAAGCGTGGAACGACCTGCAGTTTAACAGCAAACCCCATAGTTCGCAACCATTTATGTGATCGATCCGACAGAATCGACCCCGAAACCTTCTCTGCCGGCCGCTCTAGCCCGCGACCGAGGCCGCAAGTTCAAATCAGATGCCACCGGCACATTACGAAAATCGACGGCCTCGCCCCCACCAGTCTTGCATTTTTCCGCCTGTACGCGAGATCGGCTGCCCCGCCGCAGCCAGTCGATATGGCGCTTCGGTGTCGGCGCGGGATGTCAGAGTTCGAAGTATCGCCTCCGGTGCAGACAGAAGTCCCGCATCGAGCAGAATACAGTTGGCTGTCGACGCGTGTTCCCCCCTCCGGCTGTTCCCTCTACAACAAGTGTCGAGCAGAGCGTCCCTGCGCTGCAGTCCGTACGCGCGAGCGACGGCGTCCGGCAGTCGAGTTGGCCGGCGTCCGTCATGGCTGTGACGAGGTCGGACCACTGCCGCTCACGCGGACACTGGTCCGCCGGACGCTCACGAGAGGCGGCCGAAGCCGGACGATTGGACAGCGTCGAACAAGATCGGGCGCGAGTGAGCACTGCGATCGCTGCACGTCGTCAGTTCTGTAAGGTATTGTTCCGTCCAGCATCTATCGTTTCTCGGGATCCAACGCGTTGGTCGCACCAATTCAACTGGCACGGAGAAGTCGCGTCCTCGGACGAGTGAACGCCGACGCGTCCCGCCTCGACGCTTTCGGTGCGCATTCCTCAGCAAGCGCACCGAAACCCTCAAAAAACCTGCGGTGCCTGAAGCGGTGTCTGGCTGGCTGGTTCACTCGAGTAGCATCCAGTTCGATCAGGTACAGGAATTGCTCACAATTGCCTCAGAAGAAATCTCCGGCGGTGGCGTTCGCAGGGTCTGCGGCGTCTCCTGCCGGGGCATCGACAGGATTTTGGGATGATGAGCCTCGTCCGTCTCCTCGGCTTTACGAATCTCTCGTGCGGTTGCGTCACCGGTCACTACCGGGAGCTCGCGACCAATCGTGAGATCACCTACGTCGAGGAGAAAGGGTCGGCTTGCGATCATCACGACCATCGCCGGAACCACACGCTGGCCCCGGCCCGGTTCAGGATGACCGCGATGACGGCCAAAGCTTCGTAGTCGATCGATCATCGACCTCGCCTTGGCGTGCGCCGGGGCTGTGGGTTCTGTTTGCGTATGGCAAAAGGACCCGCGGCCCCTTTTTTCTGTACGCTGACCCTAGAACCGAATCCTCGCCCCCAACTGCATCTGCCACCGCGACAGCAGGTCGTTCCGCGTGAACTGCTCCTGCGGCGTCTGGAACACGCCATTCGGGAAGAGGTTGGCCAGATTGTAGGTTGTCGCGCCATTCGCGGCGATCGTCGGCCGGACCACAAGCAGATCGTTGAAGTTCGCGTACTCCAGGAGACCCGAGTTGCGATCGAAGAGGTTCAGGAGATTGAGCAGGTCCCAGGTGATCTCGGCCTTCACCCGCTTGAACGGCAGGCCGACGTTCAGGCGCATGTCGAACGTGTTGATCCAGGGCGCGCGGCACGCGTTGCGGACGTGCGACCTGCCGGTGTAGTCGGCGAGGCACTGCTCGGCGTTGACGAAGTTCATCAGGTCCTGGAAGGTGCCGTTCGTGTAGGTGATGGGCTCCGAAGCGCTCGCTGGGATATAGAGCAGGTCGTTGGTCGTGCGCGCGTCGGCGTTGAAGTCGCTGCCGAAGTTCGCCGACCAGGGCCGGCCCGATTGCCCGCTGTAGTACGCCGAGGCGGTGAGCGTCAGGCCGCCGGGAACCGGGATGTCGTAGCCGCCCGAGAACGTGATCCGGTGACCCGGGTCGAAGTTCGAGCGCACGTTCGGCGGGTCGTTCGGGTCGCCGGCGATGTAGACGTTGCCCCAGTTCGACGCCGCCTGCGATGAGGTGCCGTCGAGAATCGCTGTCGACTCGCCGTAGAGGTACGAGGCGCCCATGAAGAAGCCGTTGCGGAACGGCCGATCCACCTTGAACACGATGCTCCACGAGTCGCCCTGGTCGGTGTTGGTCAGGAAGATCGCATCAGAAATCGTCGGGTTCACGTTGCGCGCGTAGAACGGACGGCCATCGATGCGCGTGCCCACCTGCTGCAGGTTCAGGTTCTCGTACTTCACGTCGTTGACGTTCTGCGAGTAGAGGAACTCGGCCGTCCCGATGAGCCCGAACACCCCGAGGTCGCGGTCGTAGGCCAGGTTGAACCGCACCACGGACGGATACTTGTAGTCCGGATCGATCAGATCCACCTCGTTGGTCGCGGCGTTGCCGACCGAGGTTGGCTGGGCCATGGGGTCCGGCACGAACGGAATCCGGCTGTTCGCGTTGAAGGCCAGCGACAGCCGGCGGAACTCGATGCCGGTATTGCCATACTGATTCGACAGCCAGACATACGGGGTGCGACCCGAGAAGAGGCCGACGCCGCCGCGGATCTGCTCGGTGTTGTTCTCCGAGAGCGCGTAGTTGAACCCGACGCGCGGCGACCACATCACGGAGCTGGGCACCTCGTCGGTCCGGTAACCATAGGAGCTCACCGTCAGCGGATTCGCCGTCGGCTTGTCCGGGAACGTCGGAATGTCCGCCCGGATACCGTAGGTCAGCGCCAGGTTCGTGAGCGGACGCCAGTGATCGCCCGCATAGAACCCGAACTGCCGCACACGAAACTTCGCCGACTGAAGCGGGTCGCTGGTCAGCGAGAAGCTGTAGTCGTACGACTGGGCAAGCCCCTGCTCGAGCAAATCGAGGTTCGCGAAGCGATAGCTGCCGAAGCTGTCGCGGATGAACTGGTTGCGAAACTTGAAGAACTCGTTGTGCGTGCCGAAGGTGAGCGTGTGCTTCCCCCTCAGCATCGTGAAGTCGTCGGTCAGTTCGTAGACATCCTGATCGAGCTCGTTGGCGGTCGAGAAATTCTCGCGACCCGCCCGTGCCTGTCCGGCGCTGAGATCGACGAGGATGAACGGAAACGGCCGTTCTTCTGCCGGACCCGCACCACGACGGTCGCGAATGCGCTGGTAGGTGAAGCGAAGCTCGTTCACCGACGACCCCAGCGTGCTGTTCAGCTGAGCGACGGTCGAATTCGTCTTGTTCTTCATCCGGTAGAAATTGTCCGGCATGTAGTAGAGCGACGAGGTCGGCCGGCCGATGTCGTTCAGCGCATCGAGATAGTTGTGCCGCACCGTGAGCTGGTTGCGCGGATTGATGTTGAAGTCGGCGCGGACGAAGAACTTGCTGCTGTCGATCGTGCGGATGAACTCTTCCGTGCCGCCCGGCGAGTAGTTGTACTTCGTGCGCAGGATATTGATCAGCCGATCGATTTCGGCGGAACGTCCGAACTGCTGTCCGGAACCGTTGACCGAGAAGCCCGACGGGTTGTCCTTCCGCGTCCAGTCCACGTTACCGAAGAAGAACGCCTTGTTCTGCGCGATCGGGCCGCCCACGCTGCCGCCGTACTGCTGGTCCTTGAACTGGCCGATTTTCGTCCGCGTTCGGGGCCCCTCGCCCACCCAGTCCTGATTCCGGCCGAAGAAGTACGCCGTGCCCTTGACAGCGTTCGAGCCGCTCTTCGTGATGGCGTTGATGCCGCCTCCCGAGAACCCGCCCTGACGCACGTCATAGGGAGACACGACCAGCTGCAGCTCCTGAACCGCGTCCAGGCTGATCGGTTGTGCCTCGGTCGTGCCGCCGGGCGTCCCCGACGGGGCGAGGCCGAATACGTCGTTGTTCACGGCGCCGTCGATCTGCAGGTTGTTGTACCGGTTGTTCCGCCCGGCGACCGAGAGCGCCAGCGGATCCTCGTTGAGCCCCGCGGGATTGAAGTACGGCGACGTCCGCGCGATGTCGACGATGTTGCGGGTGATCGTGGGCAGGCTCTGGACCGCCTGCGAGGAAATGTTGTCCGCCGTGCCGGCGCGCGAGCTGTCGATGATCGAGCTCTCGCCGATGACTTCGATGGTCTCGGCAATCGATTCGATCTTCAGCGTGAACGCGACCGACCGCTGCTCGCCGAGCGTCACCTGAATGTCGGCCTGCTCTTCCTTCCGAAAACCGCTCAACACGGCGGACACCGTGTAGGGACCAACGCGCATGCTCAGGATGTTGAACCGTCCTTCCGAATCCGTGACGGCCTCGTACTTGGTACCGGTCGGCGTATGCGTGGCGATCACGGTCGCACCTGGTAGCACCCCCTTCTGCGCGTCGACGACGACGCCCGCGAGGCTGCCGGTCGTGACGGTCTGCGCAGATGCCACTGCCGTTCCGAGCAGCCACAGGGCTATCGAGAGGCTCCGCAAGGCCTTGGTACAGGAATTCATCGTCTTGTTCTCCAATTCACTTCGAAATACAAGAGAGTTCACTTCGAAATACAGCACTTGCAGAGGCATTTCGAAATACGCAGCGCATTACGAAAGACAAACAGGGCCAAGCGGAGGAGGTGATCGGCCCGAACGTCGCGTCGAAGCGCGCCAGCGCACGGCCTTCTGACTGTGACGTGCGAGGGTGGCCTGACGGTCGAAAATTATAGCAGACGGTTTGCGACGAAATCGTGACGCCGCACGCGAAAGACCAAGGTGGTGGGCCGGACGCCGGGAGGAATCCGACCCGCTCCCAATTTCTTGACGAGAGCGGCGCAGGCCCGCTCCGATTACTTGGATGGGGACGTGCCGCTGCCTCGCGACTGCAACGTATAGCCCTTGCGGTGCATGACGTTCAATCCGTCGCGCGTGACCTTGATCTCGATCGTCCGGTTCTTCTTGGTTGGATCCGGATTGTTGGAGTAGTAACCGACGACGTAGTAGTCGCTCGTCTCGGCGTCGATGCGCTTCAACGCTTTGTCGAAGTCGTTCTGGTTGACCGCCGCGTAGCCGCCCGTCAACTCGGCGATCGTCCGCAGGCTGTCCTGAGACGTGCGGACATACGCCTGCCACTCCATCATGTCGACCTTCTCGTCGAGGTCCGGCATGCCCACGAGACCTCTCGGATCAATCGTGTACATCGTCACGTTCGCTTTGTTGGCGGCACGCGTCAGGTAGGAGAGCTCCGACACGAGGTCGGCCTGATAGAACTTGTTGCCCTGGACTTTGAACGGATCGCTGTCCGGGTTGTTGCCGGTGCCCTCGGTCGACGAAGAATCCTGCTGGCTCTGGGGCGTACCGTAGCGTTCTTGATCCTGCTTCTTCCGCGTGTCCTGAAACGGGTTGAAGTCGTAGCCGTTGCTCACGTAGATGAACGCCTTGCGACGGTTGTGCACCTGCGCGAGGTTGTTGATGATGTCGTTGGCGGTCGAGAACGCGACGTGCGCGCGGTAGCGGACTTCCGGAGGCCCCTCCGCACCCTCGGGAACATCGAGGATGTCCTTCGGCGCGAGGCCCGAACCGGTGATCTTCGTGATGGCCTGATCGAGGCGCTTCCGGTCGTACGTCAGGTCGATCGAGATCGACGAGGGGCCGGTCGACACGATGCCGAACATGTCGCCGTCGTGAATCAGTTCCTTCGAGATCTTCTTGAAGAGTTCGCGAATACGACCCGTGTTGCGGAAGTCGAGGTGCAGGTCGTCGACGAAAATCAGGAAGATGCGCCCGGCGGCGTCGTTCGTCGGTCGCGCCGGCGGCAGGATGATCCCTTCCTGCGCGGGCGCCGGTGGCGGCTGCGCCACGTTGTAGACGCGTCCGCCGTGCGTCAGGGTGAAGGACACCAGTTCCTGTTTCACCCCGTCCTCGTAGATCTCGAACTCGTCTTTCTTCAGGTCGGCGACAAACTGTCCGCGGCTGTCGCGGACGATGGCGTCGGTGGTGATCAGTTCAACGCCTGTGCGAATGACCTGTTCGGGTGCCGATTGGTTCGGCGGCCCTTGAGGCTTCGCGGGCGGATTCTGGGCGCGAACGACTGCGCCCGTCACGAGCGCGACCCCGAGCGCGCAAGGCCACATCAGTCGAGGCAGAGTGTTCACGTGCATGCTCCGATTATACAGAGAGTTGGCGTCAGGTCTCCCCCGGCGGCCCGTCACCGCCGTCGTCCGGACCGTCGTCGTCCACAGGGCCCCCGGCCGAATCGAACGAGTCCCCCGCGCTCGAGTCAGTGGACGAGTCGGTGCTGCTGCTGATGGCCCCGCCCGGCTCAGCCGGTCTGGGACCGCGGCCGCGGCGCCGCCGCCGGCGCTTCTGGCCGACAACCTCCCGCAGCGAGGCGAAGACCGATTCGTACTGCTCGAGCCCCTGGACGACCTCGTCGTCGGTCACCCAGGCATCAGGATTTAGACGATCGGCCTGGGCTTTCAGCTCTTCCCGTCTCGCCGGGTCTCCCGTCCGTTCGGAAATCCGCACGAGGATCTCGGCGTGGCGCGCGCGCAGACGCTGTACACCGTCGGCGCCGATCCTGGCGTGCGCGGGCGTCGGCACGTCGTTTTCCATGTTCGACATGTTCGGCATGTTCGGCATGTTCGGCAGCGCATCGCTCGGCGAGTCAGCGCCCGAATTGCCGTCGGTGAGCTGGCTCGGCGCGGGGCCGGTTGCCACTGCAGTAATCTCGGACTGCGGCGTCTCGGCCGGCGGGACATTGACGAACGGAATTGCCCTCGACGGCGGCGGCGTGTGCGGTGCTTGAGGCCGACGCTGGTCTGGGCGCTGTCGCCTGACATCGACCGGAGGCCGGGACTCTGTCGACGGCGCCCCCTGCCCTTTGAGGATCCGCGTCCAATCGAATTCGATGCCGGGGTTGAGCTGTTCGATCAGGCGGATGGCGTCCTCGTCGAGCGCGGCGCGTCCCACCTTGACGCCCGGCGGCGTACGAAACCAATAGAGCACGCGCGTCCGCGCGCGCCCACGCCGGCGCTCGCTCTCGACGACGAACGTATTCTCGTACCCTTGCTTGTCGCGATTGAACCGCAGATACGGCAGGGCTTATTTCCTTTTCTGGGCCCGGGCCGGACTGGGCTTGCGGGCCGGCGCCGAGTTGCGCGACGACGAGGACGCAACTTTGCGCGTAGGCGGAACAACGCGCTTCTTTACCGGTCGCGCAGGCGCGGGCTTCTGCGCTGCGGCGGTGGGCTTCTTTACCGGAGCGGGAGGCGGAGGCGCGACGGCCTTTACCGGCCGCGGCGGTGGCGGGGGCGCTGCCGGTTTCGGCGGCTCGGGACGATTGGACGTGACGATTCCGCGCGGTTCGCTCGATCGCCGCGTATCTTCAGGCGCACGGTGCACGAGCCTGAAGTGTGTCTGGTCGCCGATGGTGTGGAAGCTCCACAGCTCGGTCACGTTGACCTGATTCTCGGCCGCCAACCGGCGCGCGATGTCGACTGAGCCCAGCGGAACGTAGAGGTGAAACGGGGCACGCGCGCGGCCGAGATGCGCCCACTGCGACCGCGCTTCGAGGTGGTTGACCGACTCAGAGGTTTCCACCTCGACCGTTCCCATGAGCTTCCGGCCGCGGTCGGCAGTGGTCAGGACGAGGTCTGGGTAAATCTGAAGCTGGCCAATTTTGATGGAGGTGCTCTGGTCCTCCCCGATATTCGCGATAACCTCGTGTTTCCGCTTCAACTTGACCTGCAGGAGCCGGATAACGCGATCGTGTTCGAGTTGTTCGCGAACGGGACGCACCAGAATCGGGCTCACTTGACCTCCGGGAGGCGAAGGACAGAGAAAAACCTGCAGAGAAACGGCCAATTATAGACAGGTTCCGCGCCAATTGTATAGCTGTTGTTACAGGAGATTGCCAGCCCTCCTTGACGTGGATGTCTTTTCCCATGAGAATGATGCAGTGATTTCGTCCCTCGAAAATCATCCCACGGAGTCTGCCACTCGAACGATCCTCATCGTCGACGACGACCGGTCGGTGGCCGATACCTTCGCGCGAATCCTCAAACTCGAGGGTTTCGAGGTCGCGACCGCCATGTCGGCAGAGGCAGGAATGGAGATCGCCGATAGCGTGGCGCCCGACGCGATCATCCTCGATATGCGGATGCCGATCACCAACGGGCTCCAGTTTCTCCGGCTGATCCGGACCAAGCCGCATCTCGTTGAAGTGCCAGTCGCCATAGTCACGGGTGACTACTTTCTGGCAGATGCCATACAGAACGAACTGCGATCACTCGGCGCATCGATCCGGTTCAAGCCCATGTACCTCGAGGACCTCCTGACCCTCGCCCGAACGATGGTTTCGTAGCGTGCCCGATCGGTTCCTTCGCGCGTGCCGGCTGGAGCCGGTCGACGCCACGCCGGTCTGGTTCATGCGGCAGGCCGGCCGATACCTTCCCCAATACCGGGCGCTCCGCGAGAAATACACGCTGCTCGAGTTGTGCCGGCAGCCGGAACTGGCGGTCGTGGTCACGCTCCAGCCGCTTCACGTCATCGAAGTCGATGCGGCAATCCTTTTCTCGGACTTGCTCCTCCCCTTCACGCCGATGGGTCTCGAGTTCGACTTCGTGAAGGGAGAGGGGCCGTCGATCGCCAACCCGATCAGGTCGGCCGCCGATGTCGTCCGCCTGACGACGTTCGAGCCGGAGGCGCTCGGGCACGTGCTCGAGACGATCCGACTGTTGCGCCGCGAGCTCGACGGGCGCGTTCCATTGATTGGGTTCGGGGGTGCGCCGTTCACCATGGCCGCGTATGCCATCGAAGGCGGGCCGTCGCGGGATTACCTGCGCACCAAGACGTTCATGTACGAGCAGCCCGCGAGCTGGCATCGGCTCTGCGCGCTTTTCGCGGACACGATGACGACGTATTTGCGCGCTCAAGTTGGGGCCGGTGCGCAGGCGCTGCAGATCTTCGACTCGTGGGCCGGCGCGCTCGGCCGCGCCGACTACCGTGAGTTCGTGCTCCCCCATTCCAGGCGCATCTTCGAAGGCCTCGCCGACACCGGCGTGCCGCTCATCCACTTCGGCGTCGGCGCGACGGCGATCCTTCCCGATCTGGTCGAGGCCGGAGGCGACGTCATCGGCGTGGACTGGCGCCAGGAGCTCGACGACGCCTGGAAGGCGATCGGCGCGTCACGCGGCGTCCAGGGCAACCTCGATCCCGCGCGGCTCTTCGGCCCGCGCGATCGTCTGCTGGCCGCCGCCGACGAGATCCTCGCGCGAGCCGGTGGCCGGCCCGGACATATCTTCAACCTCGGCCACGGCGTGTTGCCGCAGACGCCCGTCGAGAACCTGCAGGCACTGGCCGAGCACGTGCACGCAAGAACGCGGGTGCCGGTGACCGGGCCGACAGGATAATTGCAGACAGCGGCGTCAAAGACGGCCACGGCTCGCCACGATGAACGCGAAGACCGCGATGCTCGCGAAGCAGACACTTCGAGGATTGGCTTCGAGGACTTCGTGAGCTTCGCCGTCTTCGCGATGCGTCGTCGGGATGTCAGGCTTCTTTCCACGTGGTAATCATCATCGGCGGCGGCATCTCTGGTCTCTCGGCGGCCTACGAACTCGCGACGCGCCGCGTGCCCTTCGTTCTGCTCGAGGCGGCCGGCCGCACCGGCGGCCTCGTCCATACGGACCGCATCGACGGCTTCACGATCGACGCCGGCGCCGATTCCATGCTCGCGACCAAGCCCGCCGCGATCGAGCTTTGTGAAGAGCTGGGCCTCGTCTCCCGTCTGATGTCGACCATTCCCCCACGCACGGCGTTCGTGCACGCGCACGGCCGGCTGCACGCGCTGCCGTCGCCTTCCGTCTTCGGTATTCCGACCACTCACACTGGCATCGCGGAGTACAGCCTGCTGCCGCCTGACGCACGCGAGCATCTCGCGCGTGCGCTGGAGGCGAGCG
This sequence comes from uncultured Acidobacteriota bacterium, assembly GCA_963776315.1. Taxonomy (GTDB): domain Bacteria; phylum Acidobacteriota; class Vicinamibacteria; order Vicinamibacterales; family 2-12-FULL-66-21; genus DATBJJ01. The sequence goes on along the minus strand of CAVZMJ010000002.1, from coordinate 31,118 downwards.
AGACTCCGGGGTCAGATCTCGATTTTCTGATCGACGGCTCGCAGAGCCAGGCGCCGATCAGAAAATCGAGATCTGAGCGCAGCGATGAGTCGGTCGCCGACTTCTACCGCCGGCACTTCGGTCCGGCGACGGTCGACCTCATCGCGCAGCCGCTGCTCGGTGGGATTCACGCGGGTGACGTCGAGAAGCTGTCGGTCAACGCCGTCGCACCGAAGCTGGTCGCAGCTGCCGGCACCGGTCGGTTGTTCCAGACGCCGCCCGCGAGCGGCGCAAGCGGCGAGGGACTCTTCCGGGCGCTGCGTGGCGGCATGGGAGAGCTCGTCTCCGCGATTGAGAGCCGGCTGCCGGCGGGAAGCGTTCGAGTCCGAAACCCTGCGCGATCGGTCTCGTTCCTGGACGGCGCCTGGAAAGTGACCGCCCAGGAGGGAACACTCGAGGCACGCGCCGTGATCCTTGCGGCACCGGCGTACGTCGCGGCCGAACTCGTTGTCGAGTGCGACCCCGTTCTGTCGCGGCTCTGCGCCGAGGTTTCCTACGCGTCGACGGTCAGCGTTGCCCTCGCCTGGCCGCGAGGAAGCGTCGGCCATCCCCTTGCCGGAAGCGGCTTCGTCGTCGCGCGCCAGCACAGCGACCTGCGCATCACAGCGTGCACCTGGGTCTCGTCGAAGTGGCAGGACCGCGCGCGTCCGGGAATGGTCCTGCTCCGCGCGTTCCTCGGCGGGGTGTCGGACCCCGGGGCCGTCGAGCTGACGGATGACGCCCTGATCGAGATCGCCACGAGGGAGGTCTCGAGCGTGCTGCAGGCGACCGGCGCACCGCACCTCGCGCGCGTGCAACGCTGGAGACGCGCGGGCGCACAACACAACGTCGGACATGCCGCACGCATGTCGCGGGTGGACGAACGGCTCGCCGCATTGCCCGGCCTCTTCGTCGCCGGCAGCGGCTTCCACTCGATCGGCGTGCCGGATTGTGTCGCAGACGGCAGAGCCGCCGGAGCCCGGGCGCGGCTTACGATGTAAGATGAAATTCTGAATGCTGACTGCTGAATTCTGAATTGAAGTTCAAATCAGAACTCTGAACGCTGAACCGTGAACTCTGAACCGATGCGAAGAACCCTAGTCACCTCGTTCGCCGTCGCCACAGCCCTGGCCCTCGTGAACGCGCAAAGCCTTGAAGTTCAGAAAGTGCTCGAGGCGATCAAGGCGCAGGACACGGGGCAGCTGGCCGTGTCGGAGGAAGACGGACGCTTCCTCCGCGTGCTCATCGCCTCGTCGAAAGCGAAACGGGCGCTCGAGATCGGCGGCGCGAGCGGCTACAGCGCGATCTGGATCGGCATGGGACTGCGCGACACGGGCGGCACGCTGGTCACCATGGAATACGACCCGGTGCGCGCGAAGGAGCTCGCCGAAAACATCAAGCGCGCGGGACTCTCGGACATCGTGACCGTCGTCTCCGGCGATGCATTCGCGCACCTGCCGGCGCTCTCCGGCTCGTTCGACTTCGTATTTCTCGATGCGTGGAAGAAAGACTACAAACGCTTCTTCGACCTGATGCTGCCCCGCCTGAACAAGGGCGGGCTCTTCGTCGCGCACAACGTCGTGAACAAGCGGAGCGAGATGGGCGACTTCCTCGACGCGATCTGGAAGACGCCAACGCTCTGGACGACGATCGTGTCGCCGTCGAGCGAGGGGATGTCGGTGTCCGTCAAGAGGTAGGGAGCAACGAGCGCGGACGTCACGTCCGCGGACAGTGAACGCTCAGGAAGGCGTCTCGGTCTTCTTCGGGGCCCGCTTCTTCCGCGGCTTGCCGCTGCGCAGGCCGGCAGGGACCGGCTCGTCGCTCGGCTCGAGCTTCGACATGCTGGTCAGAAACTTCTTGATCCCGTGCTCGTCGAACTGCACACGCGTGTAGGCGTCTTCGACCGCAACCACCGATCCCAGACCGTAGGTGGGTTCTACGACCCGGGCTCCAACCTCGAACCGCTTCATGAACGAGCTCCTTGGTAGCGCGGCAGTTCAGCGCCGCGTCACAGGACGGGTCGGCCGCCAGAAACCTCAGATTATCTGATGTTTACCGCGGTCGTCAACCTGAGGCGTGCAGGGTGTGCCGTATAGTCCAGTCGTCGCCGGTGCCCGCCCAGCCTGTTCACCTCATCGGCGTTTCGCTTGACCTCGGCGGCAATCGCCGCGGCGTCGACATGGGGCCCTCGGCGTTTCGCATTGCCGGGCTCGCCGAGCGGCTCACCACGCTCGGTGTCACCGTGATCGACGAAGGCGATCTCGTCGCGCCGATTCCGGAAGTCAAGGCGCTCGGGGATCCGAGGAAGAAGTACCATCCGCGAGATCGCGCGCGTGTGCGAACGGCTCTACAAAACCTCGCTCGGCGTGCTCGAGAAGGGTGGCTTTCCACTCGTGCTCGGCGGCGACCACAGCCTCGCCGCGGGCTCGGTCGCGGCGACGGCGGAATTCGTCCGACGATCGGGGAAAGCCTCTCGGCCTCGTCTGGGTGGACGCGCACGGCGACATGAACACGCCGGCGAGCTCCGGGAGCGGTAACGTGCACGGCATGCCGCTGGCGTCGCTGCTCGGCCCGGAGCCTGCCGAGCTGTCGCGGATCGGCGGCGTCTGGCCGAAGGTCGCCGCCGAACACACCGTCCTCATCGGCATCCGCAACCTGGACGACCGCGAGAAAGAGATCGTGCGCGCCTCGGGCGTTCACGTCTTCACGATGAAGGACATCGATCGATCGGGCATCGCCTCCGTCGTCGAGCAGGCGCTGGCGTTTGCCGGCCGCGGAACCGCCGGCATCCACGTGTCGTTCGATCTCGACGTGTGCGATCCGTCGATCGCTCCCGGCGTCGGCACGCCGGTCAAGGGCGGCCTCGACTATCGCGAGGCGCACATGGTCATGGAGATGATTGCCGACTCCGGGCTGCTGCGCGCGCTCGACCTGGTCGAGGTCAACCCGATCCTCGACGACCGCAACACGACGGCCGTTCTTGGCGCCGAGCTGGCCATGTCGGCGCTCGGACAGAAAATTATCTGAATACCGGGGACCCGGGATCGGAGATCGGGGAACAGCCGAGAACTGTGCAAATCAGATCAGTGTGCTCTTCCTGATCCCTGATCGCAGCCGGGAATGTTCGCGCCTTGTCCGGGGTTTACACCTCGTGTTTTCACATCGGGGCCATGGCACCGGGCCAGGCCCGAGGCTGGGACAAAGATGTGGGACAAAGCAGTCACGCTTCCACCTCAGGAGGAATACGCATGCGACAGAGTGGATGTACGGCCCTCGTCACGGCCGTCGTGGTGGTACTCGGTATTTCGGTCAGTGCGCAGAAGACGACCGCGGTGCACCCAGGCAAGGGCGGAAGCCCGCACGTCAAAACGGCGTGGGTGATCGACGGCGCCAACATCACGATCGAGTACGGGCAGCCGCACCTCAAGGGCCGCACCGACGCCGCCGTCATGCCGGCCGGCCAGCCGTGGAGAACGGGCGCGGACGAGGCGACCGTGCTCGTGACCGACAAGGCGCTGAAGTTCGGAGCCTACAGTCTTCCGGCCGGGACCTACACGATCAACACTCAGCCTGGCGACAAGGAATGGCAGTTGATCTTCGGCAAACTTGGCGCACCTGGCCAGTGGGGCGTCCCGTACCAGAAGGAGCTCGAGATTGGCCGCACGCCGATGGTCGCGGGCAAGACGAAGGCGCCGGTTGAAATGATGACGATCTCGATCGACGACACGCCCAAGGGCGCGACGCTGCGCATCGAGTGGGGCGGGACGAGCGCCACAGCTCCCTTCACTGTCGGTTAGGTCGCTCGACAGTCGGCAGTCGTCCAATCGCGAGTCACGGTCGGCAGTCTGAGTCGACAGTTCCAGTCGTCAGTGGCGGTAGGTAGTCTTCCGGGCTGCCTACCAACGACTGCGCTCTCAGGCTCCTCGCCAGGAGTCCGCCGCCTGTCCCCCCAACCGGCCGGGAACGCGAGCACGGCTTGTGGCCGCATTCCTCGCAGGCGCGTTGCGCCCCACGCCAGGAGCACCCGGCCGTTATCGAGGTGTCTCTCGCTCATCCCACGTTTTGGTTGACTTGTATTATTGTACTAGTACAATACGAACCGACCGGGCCCGCGGCCCGCAGGCGGCCACATCCTGGACCGCTTCGGTGTTCTGCCGCGGCCACGCAGTCAAAACAGGAGGCGCCTCATGGAACCCCTGCTGATTCTTCTCCCTGGACTGCTCGGCGGTCTCGTCCTGGCTTTACTCATCGCTCTCAGCCGGGCCATCAATTGGCCGCGAACCCCGGGCGTCGTCGTGTCACGGCGTCTGGAAAGCCCATCGCCCTCGCTGATCAACATGGCGAATATCCGGATCGAGGGCGTAGGCGGGTTGGGGATGGTTGCCGCTGTTGTCGCCGTCGCCGTTACCGACCCGCGCATCCGCCTGGCGACAATCGCGGCGGCAGTACTTGGGATCGGGCTTGCGCTGGTCCTGATCGCCATCAGACGACGGAGCGGTGCGATGCCGTCGAGCGGCGACGGTCCTGAGGACCACCTGATGTTGGGCATCGATGGCGAGCGGCGCCGCACCCATCGCGTGCGCGTGCGCGCAACACTCGATCCGGGAGATGACGGTCGGACTCACATTCTCCCCGCGGCAGGCACGGTGTGATGCTGGTGTCGTTGCCGACGGCAGCGCAGACTCCCCCGCCGCCTCCTGCAACTCGGTGAGTCAGACCAGCGTCGCACGAAGACGTCGCGACGGGCGGGTCGGAAACGGCGCGCGAGTGCTTGACAGTGCCTCGAAGTATCCAGCTAACTCCCCGTCCGGGTGGTAGACTGCATCACTTTTGTAAAGCCGGGCCACCGGATACGAAGGAGCCTTGGTTAAGGAGAGATACTGTCATGCGCGTGCAGATGCTGGCGCCTGCTCTTCTGTTGATGGTCTCGGCCACGCCGGCCATGCTCTTCTCGCAGCTTGCGGGAGCGCCGGAAACGTTCACAGCCGACCTTCTGGCTATAGGGGGAAAAGGCGGCGCCGCCTCCGCTGACCTCGTGATCAACGTTCAGCGGTACACGCCCGAGGCTGACCGTACAGCAGTCGAGACAGCCCTGAAGTCCGGTGGCTATCCCGCGTTTCTGGCTGCCCTTCGAAAAGCCCCGGAGGTTGGCACCGTCGCCTTCAAAGATCGAAAGTGGACGATTCGATGGGCGCGTGAGCGGCCGGGGTTGAAGGGCCGGGTGATCGTTCTCGTCACAGATCAGCCGATCCACTTCGTGGGTGGAGGCGCGATCGACGCAAAACCGCGCGCTGGTTACGATGTCGCCGTGATCCAGATGCGGGTCGACGATACCGGGCTCGGAACTGGCACAATGGCCGCCGCCGCCAGCGTGAAGCCGGGCGGAGATACTGGCGTGGTGATCGATGACTACGCGGAACAGCCCATCACGCTGACGAAGGTCGTGCGCAAGATGTAGCCCGCCTCCGCCGCTGCGCGGCTTCAGCGCGGCAGCCTTCGCCTGGCTCGCCGAGCCGAAGCTCACGCTTCGGCGTTAAGCTTGCGTGAGCGAAGGCTGGTGGGCCGCCCGGGGATCGAACCCGGGACACCCTGATTAAAAGTCACCGACCGCTGCAATTCGCTGAACTCCCCTGCACACGATCCATCAATGCATACCGTAAAATAGGCGCTCAGCGGCATTCCACGCATTGCATCGAGTTTCTGTCTTCTGTTACCCTGCCTGTTACCCCGGAGAGCCCCTGACTTCCGGAAACAGGAGCGGACATGCCTTCCGTGCTGTTGACCGACCGACGCGTGGCGAGCCTCAAATCGAAACCCGCGCGCGTCGAGTATTTCGACCGGACACTGCCGGGCTTCGGCCTGCGGGTCACCCCGACGGGCGCGAAGAGCTGGATACTGCTCTACCGCGTCGCCAGTGGCGGCAAGCTCCGACGCTTGACCCTCGGCAGCTATCCCGACCTCGGGCTCGCGAAGGCGCGCGATACGGCACGGGCCGAGCTCCAGAAGGCGCAGGCCGGTCGCGACCCCGGCGCCGAACAGCAGACGGCCCGCGCGCATACCTTCCAGCAGCTGGCGGACCAGTACATCGAGAAGCACGCCAAACGGCACAAGCGTTCGTGGCGCGATGACGACCGCCGGCTGCGCAACGTGCTGATTCCGGTATGGGGTGAGCGGCCGGTGGCGGCGATCCGGCGCGCGGACGTGCGTGACCTGCTCGAGGCCATCGTCAGCCGCGGCAAGTCGGTGGATGCGAACCGCACGCTGGCCCTGGTCCGGCGAATACTCAACTACGCTCTTGACGCCGAATGGGTCGAGGCCAACGTCGCGGCGAAGCTCAAACGCCCGGGGGGCGCCGAACCCTCACGATCGCGTGTGCTGACGCACGAGGAGTTGCGACGCACCTGGGCGCATCTGCAGGCCCCCACGACGCTCCTCGGCCTGAAAGGCCGACGCTCGACGCTGGCGCGCGCCGCGCTCTCGCTGCGATTGGTCACGGCGCAACGCGGTGTCGAGGTGTTGAATTTGCGCTGGAGCGACGTCCAGGGTGACTGGTGGACCATCCCTGCGGAGTCGAGCAAGAACAAACTCCCCCACCGCGTGTTTCTCTCGCGCCAGGCGCATGACATCTTGAAACGTGTGCGCCCGCTGCAGCCTGATGATTCTGAGTACGTCTTCGTGGGCGTCCGCGGCAAGCGGCAGCGCAGCGGCGCCTTAGACGATCTCGGAATTCCAGACGTCCGGCCGCACGATTTCCGTCGAACCGCGGCCTCGATGATGGCCTCGGCCGGTGTCCAGCGGTTGGTGATCGCGAAGGTGCTGAACCACGTCGACCGCGGCGTCACTGCAATCTATGATCGGCACAGCTACGACGCAGAGAAGTGCGCCGCACTCGAGACATGGGGCCGCACGCTGACGGCGATCCTCGAAGGGAAGCCGGCGGGCACCGTCTTACCGTTCACCCAGAGCCATGAAGCGTCAGGGTCCGCCGCCCCCCGAAGGCTCGGTACCTCACGCGAGCCGATCCAACGATGATTGTTCATCCAGTATTGAGGTGATTCAATCCCGGATGTCCGGGCATTCCAATGCGTCAGGGAGTTCACTGCGCTTGATTTCGACTCGATCGCGTCTTCGTCTTCCGCTTCAAGAGGCGCTCCAGCGTGTCTTCGGCGGACTACTAAACACTACGCGACTTATCGAGACCGATGTTCCTCTACGTCCCCACAAGTCTCGTTTTCCTGCATTCGGCGTTCCTCCACATCGCACAAAGCATCGCCAGCGAAAGCGCAGGTCACCCCTCCATTGACGCGAGTGCACTGCCAACTCTCCGGCGCTGCTGTAGCCGATATCAATCTGAAAGACGTTGTGGCCGCGAACCCTCTGCACAGGCGCTCGGCAGCGGCTCGGCCACGGGCCAGCGCCGCTGCCTGCGCGCCAGCGCTCGTGGAGGAAACGTCTTCCTGGCCGACGAACAAGTCAAAGTTGCGTCTCGCTGGTATCCAGGCCTCCGTCTGACTCACTTTCCGGAGGGCTACCATGTCTGCCGCGATGTCCCGATAGGCCCCCTCCGGGAAGCGCTCAACGTGCGCACGCAAGCCGGGACAGCTGCCGAGAGTGCGGCCTTCCCACGCGATTCGCTCGGCCGCCGTTGGTCGATGGCCGAGGCCCAGCGCACCGCAGGTGTCAGAGATTTGCGGCTGGAGCAGCGGCGTGGCACACACTCTCTCTTGTACGCGGAAGGCGTTGACGCCAAACGCCGCACCTCCAAACGCGATCGCGCTCGCCAAGCTGGTGTAGGCCAAACGGCGCTGCAAGCGCTTCATCGGGCCTTTGGCTGGGGGAGCGGAGTGGCCGTCCAGCTTGGCCGTCACCGCGGCGCACAAGTCTTGGAAGAACAGGTCGCGCGGGTTGCCGTTCCAGCGCGTGAGATCGATTGCCTGGAGTTCCCCGAAACCCAAAGGGAGGGCCACGTTGTCCAGTATCACGGGGACTAGAACGCCGCGGCGCTTCGCGTGGGCCGCCTCGTCGCGAACGAAGTCTCCCCCCGGCCCTACGCTCTCATGCGTCCAGACGACGACTACACATTTGGCGGCATCGAGAGCGCCCTGTATCTGTTGCCGCCAGCTCTCTCCGCCGGCGAGGCCTCGATCCCACCACGCCGGAAGCCCACGGCGTTCCAGCGCGCGCACCAATTGACCGACCCGTGCTTCATCCTCACGCTTGTACGAAATGAAAAGCCCGCTCATTGGCCAGCGCGTCGCTTCAACTCCTCGAGGATCAAGGCAGCTCGCGGTCCAAGCATTCCGCGCCGTTCCATGACGAGCGCCAGATCCAGCGCGCGCACGGCATGTGCCTTATCGCCGGTAACGTCATTCAGCTTGACGAGACTCTGGAGTAGGTCTCGCTGCCAGCCAGCGTTGCTCGGGTCTGCCTTGGCCAGCCGCTCCAGGATAGCGAGCGCTGCCTGGTAGCTGACCAGTGCTCCCGGACCGTCCCCCTGCGCCACCAGCACGTCACCGATATCGATGTGGGAGACCGCCAGGTCCCGCTGCCAGTCAGTGTTGCTCGGGTCAGCCTTTGCCAGCCGCTCCCCGATGACGAGGGCTGCCTGGTGGCTGGCCAGCGCGCCCGGCCCGTCCCCCTGGGCCGCCAGCATGTCACCGATCTTGCCGGAGGAGACCGACAGGTCCCGCTGCCATCTGTTGTTGCTTGGGTCGGCCTTCGCCAGCCGCTCTGCGATGGCGAGTGCTGCTCGGTGGCTCACCAGCGCTCCTCGCCCGTCCCCCTGCGCCACTAGCACGTCACCGATCTTGACGTGGGAGACCCACAGGTCTCGTTGCCAGCCGGTGTTGCTCGGGTCGGCCTTCGCAAGACGCTCCGCGATGGCGAGCGCTGCTTGATAGTTCGCCAGCGTCCCCGGCCCGTCCCCTTGCGCCGCCAGCCAGTCACCGATCTCGCCGTGGGAGACCAACAGGTCCCGCTGCCAGTCGGTGTTGCTTGGGTCGGCCTTCGCCAGCCGCTCCCGGATGACGAGCGCTGCTTGGTAGCTCGCCAGCGCGCTCGGCCCGTCCCCCTGCGCAGCCAGCCTGTCACCAATCTTGCTGTAGGAAAGCGATAGGTCCCGCTGCCAGCCGGTGTTGGTCGGGTCGGCCTTCGCCAGCCGCTCCCGGATGGCGAGCGCGGCTTGGTGGCTCTTCAGCGCGCCCGGCCCGTCCCCTTGGACGACCAACATGTCACCGATTCTCTCGTGCGAGCCCGATAGGTTCTGCTGCCAGTTGGTGTTGCTCGGGTCGGCCTTACCCAACCGCTCCGCGATGACGAGCATCGCTTGGTAGCTTACCATTGCGCCCGGCCTGTCCCCCTGCGCCTCCAGTGCCTCACCGATTTTGCTGTGAAAGACCGCCAGGTTCTGCTGCCAGGCGGTGTTGCTCGGGTCGGACTTCGCCAGCGGCTCCGCGATGGCGAGTGCTGCTCGGTAGCTCACCAGCCCTCCTGGCCCGTTCCCCTGCGCCAACAGCACGTCACCGATCTTGATGTGGGAGAGCGACAGGTCCCGCTGCCAGCCAGTGTTGCTCGGGTCGGCCTTCGCAAGACGCTCCCGGATAGCGAGCGCTGTTTGGTAGCTCGTCAGCGCGCCCGGCCCGTTCCCCTGCGCCACCAGTACATCACCGATCTTCTCTTGGGAGCCCGATAGGTCGTGCTGCCAGCTTGTGTTGCTCGGGTCAGCCTTCGCAAGACGCTCCCGGATAGCGAGCGCTGCCTGGTAGCTCGCAAGCGCGCTCGGTCCGTTCCCCTGCACCACACGTGCATCACCGATCTGGTCGTGGGAGAGCGATAGGTCCCGCTGCCACTGGGTGTTGCCCGGGTCGGCCTTCGCCAGACGCTCCCGGATGGCGAGCGCTGCTTGGTAGCTCGCCAGCGCTCCCGGTCCGTCCCCCTGCGCCGCTAGCACCTCACCGATCGTGCCGTAGGAAACCGACAGGTCCCGCTGCCATCTGTTGTTGTTTGGGTCGGCCTTCGCCAGGCGCTCCGCGATGTCGATCGCTGCTCGATAGCTGGTCAGCGCTCCCGGTCCATTCCCTTGCGCGACCAGCACGTCACCGATCTTGATGTGGGAGACCAGCAGGTTCCGCTGCCAGCCGGTGTTGCTTGGGTCGGCCTTCGTCAGCCGCTCGTCGATGGCGAGCGCTGCCTGGTAGCTCGCCAGCGCCGCCGGGCCGTCCCCTTGCGCCTCCAGCACCTCACCGATCTTGCTGTAGGAAACCGACAGGTCCCGCTGCCAGCCGGTGTTGCCTGGGTCGGCCTTCGCCAGCCGCTCCCGGACCGCGAGCGCTGCCTGGTGGCTCGCCAGCGCCCCCGGCCCGTTCCCCTGCGCCACCAGAGCCTCACCGATCTTCTCGTGGGAGACCGACAGGCCGCGCTGCGAGCGGGTGTCGCCCGGGTCGGCCTTCGCCAGCCGCTCCGCGATGGCGAGCGCTGCCTGGTAGCTCGCCAGCGCGCCCGGCCCATCCCCCTGCGCCACCAGCATGCCACCGATCCTCTCGTGCGAGCCCGATAGGTCGCGCTGCCAGCCGGTGTTGCTAGGGTCAGCCTTCGCCAGCCGCTCCGCGATGGCGAGCGCTGATCGGTAGCTCGCCAGCGCGCCCGGCCCGTTCCCCTGCGCCACCAATACATCACCGATCTTCGTGTGGGAGACCATCAGGTCCCGCTGCCAGATGGTGTTGCTCGGGTCGGCCTTGGCCAGCCCCTCGTTGATGGCGCGCGCCGATTGGTAACTCACCAGCGCGCCCGGTCCGTCCCCCTGCGCCACCAGCACGTCACCGATCGTACCGAATGCGATAGAGCGGCCACGCTCGTCAGTCGTATGCGTGGCGGCGATTCTGGCCGCCCGGAGGGCATCGATCAATCTCCCGGCGTCCTGATAGAGCCGGCTCAGCTCGTCCCAGTCCCTCTGTACCCCGTCATCGAGTTGTGTGACGTCTTCGTAGAGGGCGATGAGTTCGAGTGTGGATCCCTTCCCCCTCGCGCGTGCTTCCAACGCCATCGTGGCGTAGTGACGAGCCCTGGCCGCTTTCCGTAGGTCCGTCCCACGCTGGTCCGCGGCGTCCTGCGCCCGGCGCAGCGCGTCGAAATCCCTCAGTGCCCCCAGTTCGTCACCGGCATTGAAGCGCGCCAGAGCTGCTGCGCCCTCCGGAGTGGCGGCAATGTCTTCGACCGCCGCCCGGAAGACAGCAATCTCCTGCGCAAACGCACGATCGCGCGCCGCCAGCCCGTTCACGTATGCTTCTTTTGCCGCGGAGAGCGCTGCTCTCAGTTGCGTGGCCTCTGCTGCACCAGCGCGCAGCTGGGAAGTCAACCGCTCGATCTCTTTTAGTTGCGCCCTCGATTTCGCATCCCAGACCCGCGCGTCAGCCGCCTGGGTGGCCGAATAGGCAAAGAGCGCAGAGGCCACTTCCGCGTGCACGTCCACTTGCGCGATGACTTCGCGAGGCGACTGGGCGTGCGCAACCGTGCACCCCAGCACGGCAAGCGTGGACAAGAGTCGCCAGCTCATGTGTACCCTCAGAGGAAGCCTTGGGGCCCGGGGAAGCGTGCATCCTTATACAACGATCCAGCGCGACAGCACGAACATTGTGCGCCCGCCGGGCCATGATGAAACACTCGACCTAAACAGGTTGCGGGACATCCTGAAGATGTTGTGGTGCCTGTCGGGGAGTCGAACCCCGCTCCCCTTCAAGAGTGGTCCGGAACCCGCCTTGGCCTGTGTTGGGATGGTTCAGTGGCGTGCGCCAGCGTTAAAAAGCGGTGGCGATTATAGGGATGCCGCAGCAAAGCAGGTACGTAACGTGTGACGCCGCACTGTGGATCTGGCCAGGGCCGGGCTGAATCCTCGCTCCGTCACATCTGCTCGGTAACTGAGAGAATATGCCAGTCGGACCATAGCACATGTGCGACCCCTGTGCTATGGTGCGCCCTTGCGACTATCGCTGCCGGCCCAATTCTTCCCAGGCCGAGTGTCACCCTCGACATGGCCGCGCGGCCGGTTGACCGATGCTCAATGACCTTTGGATTACGGTTCGGCAACTGCGAAAAGCTCCCGGCCACATTGCAGCGGTGATCCTAGCGTTGGCCAGCGGCCTCGCCGTGTGCGTGGCCGTGTTCTCCACGATGCAGACCGTCCTATTCGGCGAGACGCCGGGCATAAGGTGGCGGGCCGACCTGGTGCACGTTCGCTGGGGGAACAACAATGCGCCGCTGAGCAATGTCGAATGGGACCGGGCCCAACAGCTGTTCGGGGACCCGTTCACGAGCATCGCTGTCGAGGGGACGCAGCGGATGCCAGTCGGCCTCCCGACAGGCCCCGTCACGCTGACAACGTCCCTTGTGTCCAGTCGGTATTTCGAGACCCTCGGTACGCGCTCGGTGATCGGACGCTTGCTGGATCCCACCGACTTGGTTGATGGCGGGCCGCTCGTCGCGCTGCTCGGGGCCCGGGTGTGGCGCGAGAATTTCGGAGGCTCCCCCCAGGCTATCGGTACAACCATCACCGTCGCCGGGCTGCCCGCAGTGGTGGTGGGCGTCACGCCAGACCGCATGGCCGGCCTGGCGCTCCATGACTCCCCCTCCGATGCTGATCAGCCGCAACTGTGGTTGCCGCTGAGGACGAGGCCGGCGCAATTGACTGGGACGTCCTCGCAGCGATGGTTGTCGGTCGCCGGTCGGCTGCGTCCTGGCGTGGCGCTATCGACCGCCCGGGCCGACACCGCGCGAGTCGGCCGGCTCCTCCAAGACGCTCGCCTCACAGCGAGTCCGGACAAGAACCAGGCCCTACGTGCGTTCCGGGCCGGCTTCGACTGGCGCGACACGCCCATCGACGCGCTGACCGTGACCGCCCTCGGGCTGTTCGTACCGGTCGGGGTGCTCGCGATTGGCTGTCTCAACGTCTTGAACCTACAGCTCAGCCGCGCCGCCGAGCGCGTCCGCGAGCTGCGCCTGCGGCTCGCCCTCGGGTCCAGCCGCGCGCGTATCGTCCGCCTGCTGGCGACAGAAGTCGTCGTGCTGTTCGCGTTGGCCGCGACGGTGGGCTGGCGGGTCGCCCTCACGCTCCTGAGAGTCGCGGAGCCGTATGTCGGGCGGCCACTGGCCATCGCTGCTCCCGTACTGTGGTTTGGCTTGGCGTTGACGCTTCTCGTGATCGCGGTCGCCGGCATCGCCCCGGCATGGCTGGCGACCCGCGGCCTGTCTCCGGGTCATGGTCTGGAGCGCGGCCACGAGGCGGTTCGCTTCAAGGCGCTTCGGGCCGCCCTGGTGGTGGTCCAGGTGACTGCGTCGATGGCGCTGCTCTTCGTCAGCGCACTCGGCCTCGCCTCGCTGCAGGCGCTGGCACCGACGCTCCCGCGCGGCGCCGATCAGGTGGTGATCGCGGAGTTCGCGCTGCGCGATGTGCACTACTCCCCTACGCAGGCGGGCGCGTTCGTGCGCGGCGTGATGGAGTCCCTGGACGGACAGACGACGGCTGCCGCTGGCTTTTCAGATTTCCTGCCGTTCACGGGAGCGGTCCGGTATGCGCTGCCGGGCGATGCGCCAGACGTGTCCCGTCTCGTCACGGGTGGATATGTGACGTCGGGATGGTTCGCCGCCACCGATCTCCGCTTCGTGGCTGGCCAATCGTTCGGTTCCGGCGCATCGGCGTCTGCTGCGGTGGTCAACCAGTCTGCCGCCGCTGCGATCGCCGGCGACGGCGGCGCGGCCCTTGGCCGGGTCGTTCGGGCGGCACACGCAGATGGAGCCCTGCGGGACGTGCAGATCGTCGGTGTGGTGGCCGACAGCGTGACGCTCGGCGGCGAGCCGGTCCCGATGATGTTCTTGCCGATGCCCATAGCGCCACCGACCGCGCTCTTCCTGAGCGCGCGCGGGCCGCAGGTCTCTGTGGTTGCCAGGCAGATTCGGAGGGCGGTCGATGCGGTCGACCGGTCCGTTCCGTGGGTGCGGATGGACACGCTCGCCGCGCGACAGCAGTCGGCCTTCCGCAGCTACCGCCAGGTGGTGTGGTTGGGGACCGTGCTGGGTACCCTCAGCGTCGCCTTGGCCGCGTCGGGATTGTTTGCCCTGATGTCGTACGCCGTGCGGCGCCGCACGCACGAGTTCGGGGTGCGGCTTGCCATCGGCGCCACCCCGCGCGACGTGGCGCAGATGGTCCTCCGGCAGGGGCTGACGCTGGTCGGGCTCGGGGTGTTCGGCGGCTTCCTCATTGCGATCCCTCTCGGTTATGTGCTGCGCTCGGTTCTGGTCCGCACCTCCCCCGTCGACCCGGTGGCCGTGAGCACAGTGACAGCCCTGTTCCTCATCGTCGGGGTGATGGCGGCGGCCGGGCCGGCTGTTCAGGCGGCACGCGTGGACCCCATGGTCGCCCTTCGACAGGAATAAGCCGCGCCCTCGGCTCCGGTCGACACTCACGAGATCGCTAGCTACATGGCGACTTGTCAGGAGTAATTTGTCCTGGTGCGACCGGCCGCATATTTCGCGAACGGGTTTGAGTCCCTGACGGGATCGTCCACGTTTGGATCAGGGCGGGTCCCAAGAAATCGGCGGTTCGCTGCTGCTGTGTCGGCGTAGCGGATCGGCCGGCGACTGGCCGCTTGGGATACGTCAGGTCGGTTCTCGTCTAGCGCGGACCACCGTGTCGATCAACATGCCGGCGCAGAACACCACGGTTCCGGCGATGAACAAGCTGGACGCGTAGCCGTGCCAGCCGAGCCTGTCCGCGCGATACGTCATGTGCATGTTGCCAACTCGCACCATCTCCACGGCGCCGCCCCAAAGATGTCCCAACGCAAGCACGCAACCCGACAGCACCATCGAGGCGAACAGGACAGCGACGAGTGTCGGGGCCCGCTCGTCGTTCGCGAACCTCCTACGGATCCATCGGCTGAGACCGAAAGCGCCGACACAATACAGCGCCCCGAGCGGCACGTACGTAAATGGATCCCATCGCTGGGACAATTGCGTCCGCCCGTGCCGGATCTCGTCCATGGTGACGTGGTGGTTCCTGCCGATTGACTCGAACAGGGCCGCATCGCAGTCATCGCGCGTCAGAGGCCAATCGGGTCTGCCGCGCCCGCGATTCAGGTACGTGTCGTGGAACCGAACCCCCAATTCCTCAGCCACGCGCACATCGTTTAGGAGATGTCGGCGGTGAGCGGCATCCTGCAGATCGAGTACAAACGCCCGCTCGCTCGGCCACCGACACTCATCGTTCATGCCCTTGGGGAGCGCGCAAGCCGCCACGCCGGCGGCGCAGATGGCAAGCGCGAGGATTCTTGAACGCATCAACGCGGTGTAGTTGCCGTGCCCAGACAACTCGGATCCGAAAACTGTGGTATTGGCGGGTTTACCGAGCGAAGTTTAGCACCGACTCCGTCTGTGAGCCCCTATCTTGGACCTCGCGGTGGCCGTGCAGCTACGCCCAGGCGCCGCGACGTCGGTCGTCGTCAGACCCGCGTTTCGAGGACGGCCAAGCACCGCGGTCCTGCCTCACAGCGTTGACTATTGGAACAGTTCCTATTTGAGCGGCAATAGTGGGTGTGCCGCCGACCGGAGGTCGCCGACGGCGAGGCGGTCGCGGCCCGAACGATTCGCGATTCTCGATCGGGCCGCCGCGTCCGATGGTCAGCCCTTGACGATGTTGTGAACCTCGAAGATGTCCGGCGGGTTGGTGAACTGGATGCCGGCGTCGGCGAGGATCGGCATCAGACGCTTGCCGAAGGCCTCGAACTGCTCCCGCGAGTTCCAGATCTCGCTGACCTTAAGGTCGCCATCCGAACCGAAGCAGACGTGGTAGTCGAGCCCGGCCGGTGGCCATTCGCCGGCGTTCTTGATTTGGCGAATCGTCTCGTCGTACTTCTTGGCAGTGAGAGCGATGGGACTGAAGCGGACAACGATACTCATGTTATGAACCTCCGTGATCGGGGTCGCGAATAGATCCGATGTAATCGTGAAGCGACACGTCGTCGCTCCAAATCATACCAGCGCAGCGGTGTGAGGAGCGGATCGGTCCTCAGTGACGCCGGCAGTGGCGATCGCTAGAAAGTCGCCCTGGGCGACGTTGGCCGCGTGCTGTTCGTGCACCATGATCGCAACGACGCCAACAAGCTAGCCTCCATTCACGTTCGGACCATCTTCGCGGACCAGCTCTTCACAAATTCCTCCATGCGGTGGAGCGCGCTGCCGAAGTTGTCTCCGGACGCGGCGAAGCCCAAGCGGAAGTGTGAAGGCACGTCGAAACAGTCTCCGGGCGCGAACAGGATTCCGCGCTCGGCGGCGGCCTGACAGAAGGAACGCGTGTGCTCTCCGCTGACGAGCCACGGGAAGCCGGTCATTCCGCCCTGCGGGCGGATCCAGCCAAAAACGTCCCCGTGAGCAGCCATGAAGCGCTCCAGCCGTTCCAGATTCCGGCTCGCGGCGTCCTGAGTTGTTTTGAGAACCAAGGCGTGATTACGGATCGCGATCTCCGCAAGGATTTCACCGGGGGTGTTGTTGCAGACTGAAAAGTAGGCGCGCGCGGTCCAGTATTGCTCGCGCCGCCGGGCGTCGCGCTCGATCATCCATCCGGTACGCGTTCCGGCGAGCGGGAATGCTTTCGACAGGTCGTTGATCACTGTGGCGTGCGGCAGGCGCGCGGCGGATTGAGTGACGCGACCGTGATAGATCGGGTGATAGACCTCGTCGCTGACGAGTTGAATGCCGCGCTGAGACGCGAACTCGTGCAGTGCCTCCACTTCAGAGTCGCTGATGGTGGCGCCAGTTGGGTTGTGCGGACTGTTGACCAGGATCAGCTTCGTCCGCGAATCCGTGAGGCGCTTGATCTCGTCCAGATCGATTTGGAAGTTGTTCTCCCGGCGCACGCCGTAGAAACGCAGCTCGAGGCCCAGTGACTCGGGCAGCGCCGAGAACGTCGTGAAGCCCGGCAGGGGCAGGATCACGTTGGCGCCGGGTTCGGCGGCGAGCCACATAAGAACCGTCAGCGCTTCTGAGGCACCGGTGACCACCTGCACGCAGTCCACGTCGACTCCCTGCATCTCGGCAATCGCTTCGCGCAATGTGTCGGCACCTGCGGGGCGGCTGTAGACCACTTTGTGATTCACGTAACGCTCGCGCGCCTGCTCGCCACCAAGATCGAGAAGCTGGTTGGCTGTCCAAGTCGGACCCGTGCTGGCGGCGAGATTGAACTCGATTCCGTGTTCGTAGGTGTCAAGCCAGGCGTCGAGCAGGAAGGGCTTCAATCGCATCCGGCTACCTCCGGGCAGATCGACGTTGCAGGTGACGTGCCGCGAGGCAGTTCTGTTCCGAGCGTCACCAGCATATCCTTGATTACAAAACGCTCCGGCGAACTGGTACCTCGGTCCGCGGCAGCCAGCAGCGCCGCGCATCCTGTGACTGGTGAATCCCCGAAAACGCCGAAGGGTTTGCCGACCTGCTGGGCGGATTTCGGAAAATACTTCGCGACTGCTCGTTACTAATCGCATCTCGCGATAGTGGAACCCAGTTCCGACTACGGGTCGCGCGGCGCCAAGACTGTACCGAGCCGAAGGACTGAAACTTAAAGGGACTGGGGAAGGCAGGTCCATCGGCTTGCCGGCAAGTAGATTTCATTATCCCCACTGGACACAAGGCCCACAAGAGGAATCACACTAGCGACCGTGAGGGCGGTTCGCGAAACAGCCGCCAGCTTTTGGAGGGTCGATGACTCAATCGCCGCCGGGTGACATCTTCACACGTCGAGTGTGCCTGCAGTTGGACGGAATGGACGCCATGACCGTGCGACGCGACGTCGCGTACGGCCCGCCGGAGAGTCGTCTTCGCATGGACGTCTACTACCCGCCCGACGAAACGGACGATAGTCGCTGGCCCGCGGTGATCATCGTGGCAGGCTACCCGGGGACGATGGAACCGCGTCCGACCACCTTGACCCACAAGGAGATCGGGTGGACGGTCTCGATGTGCCAGTTGATCGCCCTGTCTGGCATGGTGGCAATCGCTTATACGAACCGTGACCCCGTCGCGGATCTTCAGGCCGTCTTCGAGCACATTCACGAATGCACTCGATCGTTGCGGATCGATCCGGCACGGGTCGGGGTCATCGCAGTGTCTGGGAATGTCCCGACAGCCCTCACGACCATCATGCAGGACGCCAGCCGAACGCCAGCCTGTGCGGTGTTCGGCTGCGGATGTCTGCTTGATCTCGATGGCGCGACGGACGTGGCAAATGCGGCGCGGCAGTTTGGCTTCGCAAACCCGGGCGTCGGCCGCACCTTTGCGGATCTTCGACGGGATGTCCCGCTGCTCATAACGAGGGCTGGACGCGACCAGTTTCCGGCGATGAATGCCTCCATCGACAGTTTCATCCGTCACGGACTTATCGAGAATCTCCCGATTACCTTCGTGAACCATGCCGAAGGCCCGCACGCCTTTGATCTTTTCGACGACAGCCGAACATCGCGCGACATCATTCGCCAGACACTGCGGTTCTTGCGGCAGCACCTGACCGCCGAGAGGTCGGACGAGCGTTACCCATGATTAGTCCCGAACGCCGCAGTGTTTAGAATTCCCGCGGTTGGCTCGTCCGGAGGCAGGACACCTTGGTCAGGGTGATCACCCTGGGGAAGCCGTCAGGCGGGCTACCCTGATCTGCTCTGCATCCTCCCCCGCTCTCGCCACCTCCCCGTCGGCCCCACTGAAGGGGCCTCACCAGAAACTTCAATAAAAATTGGGGTGCGGTTGTGGACCTGATGCGGAACTGACCACGCTCGGTAGCCTCGTCACCCACTGCAACCAGCTTCTCGTTCGCTGGGCGGTCGCACTGAAGCATCGGAAAATACTTGGCGACTACACCGGAGTAATCAGCCGCAGCGAACGTCCTCAGGGGGAGCGGTTCGATCCCCGTCTGGCCCACATTCAACACCGGCGAAGGATTTCCCCTGTAGCGGCGTGGCCGCCAGCGAAGCTATTTCCAGATCGATTTCAACGTCCACACATTGAGTGAGGTGATCCTCGCGCCAGTCATTGATCCAAAGAATTCCACGCCGCGACTGGCTGCGGACGGATACACCAGACTGGTGAACACACGTTCACCGTCGTTCACGAAGACCTCAACCGAAGAGGCATCCACGAACAGATGCAGCTTTACTCTGCCGTCATGAACCGCGAGCGGCGCATCATACACGCCGGAAAACTTCTGGTGAAACGTCACGTTGCCTGACTGCGTGCGATCCACGAAGGCCCGTCCGCGCTGGCGATCGACGCCAATCACCGTTGCCTCAGTGTCGCTCTTCAATACTTTCACGCCTTCAGTCCCCGAGCTTCGCGGTGCAAATTCGACCATGAGCTCGAGCTGGTCACCTTGCACATGTCTCTCCTTGAGCCAGGCGTTTGCCTCTGACACGTCGCCGCTCTTGAAGGCAAAATGTCGGTCCCGCAAGGACTCCATTTCCCGGGCCGGTTTCTGCACCAACCGGATGCCTTCGGCAGTTCGACTCAGACCGACTTCCCGCGGGATGGACATCGCGCTGCGCCAGGGCGATGTGGGCACGTCCCCACCGTACTCCCAGTTGCTCATCCAGCCGAGCCAGAGCCGCCGGCCGTCGGATGCCGGCACGTCGCTCCACGAGACCGCCGCGTAGTAATCCGGGCCGTAGTCAAACCAGTGCGCTGATTCGGAAGCTAAGCGCCCAGGCCTGGGCGGGATCAGCGAATCTCTGTCCGCAACGAACTGTGTGCCGTCAAAGCGGCCGATGAAGTATTGGCCGCCCGAACCGCCAGCCACACTGCCGGGATTCATATTGACGACCAGCACCCAGCGCTTGTCATTCGTGCCTGGCAGCGGCAATTCAAACAGGTCTGGACACTCCCAGACGCCACCGGTCGCGCCAGCCGGGCCGAATTCGCTGAGAAGTGTCCACGCCTTCAAATTCTCCGAACCATAGAAACGCACCTTGTGCTCCGCCGAGAGCGAGACGGTCATGATCCAACGGTGGGTCGCATCGTGCCATTGCACCTTGGGATCACGAAAATCCATGGACTTGATGTCGATGACCGGATTGCCGGAGTATTTCGTCCAGGTGCGACCCTTGTCGTTGCTGTACGCGATGCACTGAAACTGTACGCGGTCCGTCGTTCGGAAGCCTGTGTAGACGGCGACGAGCGGCGGCCTGCCGTCCTTGCCAAACCCGCTGGAGTTCTTCCAATCCACCACCGCGCTGCCGGAAAAAATCATCACATTGTCCGCTTCGGCCAACGCGAGCGGCAGATGCGTCCAATGAACCATGTCGGGGCTGACCGCGTGTCCCCAACTCATGTGCCCCCATTTGTCACCGGCGGGATTGTATTGGTAGAACAGGTGATACTCGCCCTCGTAGAAGACCATGCCATTGGGGTCGTTCATCCAGTTCTTCTCCGGCGTGAAGTGATACTGCGGCCGGAACGGCTCCATGTAAAAGCCCTGTGGACTAGCGGCCACGGAAACGAGCGCCGCTGCGAGAGCTGCGGCAAGTAGAAACAGCGTCCTCGCGCGGCCACGCAGGTCCCCGCACAGGCCGGCCAGAGCCCACTTACCGCCGCGGACGAGACGTCTCTCGTGCGACAGCGCGCGTCTCAGACGATTCCTGACACGTGATGTTGTGGTTTCGGTTGTCGTCATGTTGGGTGTCCTTGGTCGCAGCCATCGAACCGGGCACGGTCTCGAGCGCGCCATTGCCGACGCCGTATCGATCGCACAGATGCTGTGGCAGTCGCGGTGTGGCCCCAGCGCAGGAGCACACGTGGCGCGCGACCTCGTTGGCGAGAGTATTGATGACGTCGAGCGGCATGTGACAAAGCCGGCCCAGGACCAAGGCAGCCGTAAAGGCATCACCCGCGCCAATCGTATCCACCACGATGGTCGGAACCGACGGGCAGTCGGACCATTCGCCGGCCTGAAACAGCAGGCTGCCCGCCGGACCGCGTGTCAGAGCAACCAGGTGGAGACTGAACGCCTGCGTGAGGGTCTCTATCTGGTGCCGAATGGAACCGGTCAGGCCAAACAACTGCGCCAGGATCGGTAGCTCGTCGTCGTTCAGCTTCAGCACGTTCGCCAACCGGAGGGATCGTTCAATCACATCGCGCGAGAAATAGTTCTGGCGGACATTGATGTCGAGCACCCGCAAGGCCGTCGCCGAGGCGGCGGCCACCAGCCTCTGGATGGCATCCCGCGAAATGTCGCCGCGCTGTGCGAGGCTGCCAAAACAGACCGCATCCGCCGCGCGAACGGCCGTGAGCGCCGGCGTCGTCACCGCCAGGTGATCCCAAGCCACATTTTCGTGAATGAGGTAGCGTGGAATGCCGTCGCGAGAGAGCGCGACCGTGACCGTGCCTGTGGGGGCGACGTCGTCCACCTGGATGGTGTCGGCGGCGATCTCTATCTGCTCGAAACGCTCGACGATGGTCTTTCCAAGATCATCATTGCCGACCCGGGTCACCAGAGAGGCCGTGGCGCCCAGGGCATGCGCGTGGTACGCAAAGTTGGCGGGCGCGCCGCCGAGTTGCGCACCGGCCGGCAACAGATCCCAGAGCACCTCGCCGATGCCGACAACTCTAAAGCTCATATCTGCCCCTAAACCATGCCCAGCCGCTTCTGCATCTGCTCCAAGGGAACCCCCTTGGTCTCTGGAACCATCGTTGTCACCCAGACCAATTGCAGCACCATCATCAAGGCAAAAAAGGTGAACACCGAGCCCGGCGAGAACATGGACACCATCTTGGGAAAGAAAGTCGTGAGTAACGCGGCGAACACCCAGTGGGTCGAGCTCCCCAGCGTCTGGCCTTCGGCGCGATGGCGGTTCGGAAAGATTTCCGAGATGAACACCCAGATCACCGCCCCCTGGCCGATCGCGTGCGCCGCGATGAAGCCGAAAATGCAGACCGGCACGATGCTGTAATGCTCCGTGAAGAATGCCCAGGCGGTCAGCCCGAGCGACACGATGTACCCGAACGAGCCGATGAGCAGCAGCGTGCGGCGGCCCAGCCGGTCAATCAGCCACAACCCGACAAAGGTGAAGATCAAATTCGTGATGCCGATGCCGACCGACTGCAGCAAGGCAGCCTCCGCGCCGAGTCCCGTCATGGCAAATATTCGCGGTGCGAAATAAAGAATCGCATTGATGCCGGAGAGCTGATTGAAGAAGGCGATGAGGAACGCCAGCAGGATGGGCACCCGCAACCGCCACGTCCAAAACGTCGCGGCGGTGACGCGCTCGGATGAGGCAGCGAGAATGGCATCAGCATCCGCCTCGACCTGGGCGGCGGTGGCGTCCGGGTCGATGAGTTGCAGGACTTTCACCCCGGCCGCTCGATCGCCCTTCCGTCCGATCAGCCAGCGCGGGCTTTCCGGAATCCCGAAACACATGACCGTGTAAGCAACGGAGGGAAACGTCGCGACACCCAGCATCCAACGCCAGGCATCTTCACCGATGCCGGCGAGCAGCGCGTTCGAGGCAAACGCGACGAGAATGCCAAACACGATATTGAACTGGAACGTGCCCGCGAGCCGTCCGCGATAGGCTGGCGGGGCGATCTCCGAGATGTAAAGCGGCGCCGCCACGGTGGAAATGCCGATGCCGATGCCGCCGATCACCCGCGCGACGATGAACATGGCGATGCCGTTGGCAAACGCGCTGCCCACCGCCGAGATGACGTAGAGCACGCCGATGCACACCAACGTCTTCTTGCGACCGAAATGATCCGTTGGCCAGCCCCCGAACAACGAACCCAGCACAGTGCCGTAAAGCGCCGAGGCAATGGCGAATCCGTGCACACCGGAGCTGAGCCCCCAGAGCGCCTGAATCTTCTGTTCCGCACCGGAAATGACGACCGTGTCAAAGCCGAACAGGAATCCCGCCAGTGCCGACGTGATGGCCCAGAAGACAATCCGCCGGTTTAAAGCTTGGGACTTGCGTGAGGTGTCCGTCGACGAAGC
Organism: uncultured Acidobacteriota bacterium; assembly: GCA_963776315.1. GTDB lineage: Bacteria > Acidobacteriota > Vicinamibacteria > Vicinamibacterales > 2-12-FULL-66-21 > DATBJJ01. Next base: position 8,095 of record CAVZMJ010000002.1, on the reverse strand, counting down.
GGTGGAGGTACTCATATCAAATGCACCTACGCGGGTGACCCGCCGAGACCGCTCCTGTTCGGCGACCACCGGCAACGCCCGCTGGCCAAGGCAACCTGCAGGGCCCGGTGGTCAGGCCCCACTCAGCCCTTTGCCCCGCCGATTATGGTGCTGGCCGACGGATTGTCAAACGGGAAGGAATGCGGACGGAGGCGACCGGCCGCGCACGCATGCATCGTTCCCTGGCCGGAGCTGCGGCGCATCACACTCGTCTCAGCCTCTCGAGTTGCCGCATCCGCGGCACGACGCGGTTCCAACTGGCGCCGGTCAGGTCCACCAACCTCAGCAATATGTCGTCCGGTGTCCCCTCGGCCGACTACAGGGCGAGCTTTCGATACCTTTCACACGGCTACTCGGAATAGCCCGTTTGGGAACGCATCGAGCTCGCGGTCGGTTCGATTCCTCTGCGGCTCACCAGCCTTCGCTCACGCGTCACGATGCCGAAGCGTGAGCTTCGTCTCGGCAAGCCACGCGATGGCTGTCGCGCCGTAGCCCGTGGGGCGAAGGCGACCTCACATCCGAATTTCTTCAGCACTCGGATTCGGCGCCAAGAACTTGAAAAGTGGCGCCGTTGCGGCGGTTCGATTGAATCGATTTCCGTCGAACGCGACTCCTTCCGGAAAGAACAGCCGCTGCTGCAGCCGCTGCTTGTCGTCGAGCGACGCCTGCACCGACAGGTCTGACGCGCGCGGCAGAATGCGCTCTGCGGAGGCCAGGATGTCCGCGAACAACCGGCGCTGCGGGTCGAGGCGAGGACCCGCAGGCTCGCCGGCCTAGTGTTTTCTGTCCTCGAGCGTCAATCCCGCCTTGCGCAACCCCTCGAGGACGTGCTCGGCATGCGCGCGCTCGAGGAAAAAGAACTTCTCGAGCTCCTGCCTCGCATGATCGGGGAAATCCGGATAGATGGCGAGGAGTTCCCGCAGCGCGTCTGCGGCGGCGTCCCGATTCCCGAGCTGCCCATTCACCATTGCCAGAACGAGGTGGGTCCAGAACTGCCCGGGTAGATTCACACGCAGGGCATAGTCCAAGGCGCGGGAATAGTCCTTCTGACGGTAGGCGTCATGGACGAGGGGGTACCAGAAGAAGCCCGGATGGCGGGGGTTGAGCGCCATGGCTCGTTCCATCAGCTCGCGGCCTCGTTGCCATTCGCCGCTGTACGACGTCCACAACGCGATTTCCCCCATCTGGAACCCGTCCATTGAATTGAGTGCCAAGGCCCGCTCCGCCGCACTGCGAAACGCCGGAATATCCTTCCGGACAACGTGTGCAACGGCCAGGGCGAAATGCGCAGAATGATTGGAAGAGTCGGCCGCCACGGCACGCCGGGCGAAGGACACGCTGAGATCCGCCTGCTTCTCTTCCATGCCGAAACCGAGCACGTGGCCGTTCGCGTAGACGATGGCGAGCATGGCCAGGCAGCCGGAATGGTCGGAGGCCAGATGGATCGCCCGCGTCAAGACGGTCAGTGCCAGCTGATACTCGTCCAGCGTCAGGTGCTGGTAGAAACCGAAGCTTCGCAGCATGGCCTCGTACGGCGTCAGCGTCTCGGGGGCGCGGTCCCTGAGCGCGACCCACATGCTGTGCGCCAACACGCCATTCATCTCCGCGATGGTCGAAACAATCGGGGGTGCCAGGCTGTCCTGAGTCTCGAAGACCGCCTCCGGCGAATAGGGCCGGGTGTAGTTTTCCGCCCACAGGTTCGCGCTAGTGCTCGTGTCGATGAGCTTCACCGCGACGCGCAACTGCCCCCCGGCCTGACGCAAGCTCCCTTCGAGCACGTACCGGGCCCCGGAGGGCCCCTTCGTCAACACCCGAAGGTAGGAGAATCGGGACAGGCCGGCAACGATTTCCTCCGTCAATCCTTCGGCTAACGCCGTGAGGTCAGGGCTCGCGCCGGCACACTTGAAGGGCACCACGGCGATCCAGAACGCCTCGTCGCCGGCGGTTGCGCCGGAACCTCCGGCCGAGCCTCGGCGAGCTGGGGCGCCCGACGCACCCGGCAGGGCACGTCGGCCGCCGTCGCGCAGTTCGTTGCCGACTTCGCGCGCGGTTTGAATGCGGTCACGCGGATCCTTCGCGAGACACCGGTCGATGACGCGCGCAAGTCCCTCGGTCAGATCGGCTCGGACATCGGTGACGAGCGGCGCGGCGTCCCGCAGGATGGAGGCGAAGAGATCGGCCGAGGACACTCCCCGAAAGGGCCGCTGACCTGTGGCCATCTCGTGGAGCACGACCCCCAGCGAGAAGATGTCCGTTCGCTGGTCAAGCGGGAGTCCCTGGACCTGCTCGGGCGACATGTAGGGCCTCGTCCCCATCACCACGCCCGCCTCGGTGTGCATCCCGGTCGTCAGGTCCACGCCAGGGGCGTCCCCGGCGGTGGGTCCTCGCATCTTCGCGAGGCCGAAGTCGAGGACCTTCACGCCCCCGTCGGTCGTGATCATGACGTTGGCGGGCTTGATGTCGCGGTGGACGATGCCCTTGTTGTGCGCGGCGGCCAGGGCACCGGCGAGTGCGGAGGCAATCGCGATGATCCGTTCCGCGTCCAGCCCACTCGCCGGAATGAGGTGATCGAGCGACCGGCCTTCGACGAGCTCCATCGTCAGAAAGTGGACGCCGTCGGTCTCCTCGACGGAGTAGATCGTGACGATGGCCGGATGATTGACCGCCGCGACCGCACGGGCCTCGCGCCGGAAGCGATCGAGCATCTCGTGACTCGCGGCCAGTTCGGCGGGCAGCACCTTGATCGCGACATCGCGATCGAGGCGCGGGTCGTGGGCTCTGTACACCTCGCCCATTCCCCCCTTCCCGATCGTATCGAGGATTCGATAGACGCCGAGGTCGCTACCGGTCGTGAGAACCATATGGTCGGGCAATTATAAGTTGCCGGACGTCGGGACGAGCCGGTCGAGGCCGCAGTCGCCGCACCGCAACGCCAAGCCGCCGGTGAGCGACGGGAGTTCGGACTATGCGGCTCGTCGGAACGCGTCGACTTGGCTCAGCCATTGGCGGAGCTGGTTCCAACTCACGAGATTTAGGCTCACCACACTCCTCTCCAGCGCCATCAACAACTTGCCGTCGGTTGCGACGGCGATCGCAGACAGGAATCGAACCGTCCCGCGTCGACGGGAGTCGCTCAACCTTCAAAGGCCTTGAACGGATTGCGGATCGTCAGCCGCGCCTCGATGACCTGGCCATCCTGAAGATCCTCCGTGTAGAGCGTCTCGCAGTCCGCCGCGAGCGCAGAGGCGACGACCAGGGCGTCGTACAGGTGGAAGCCGTGCGTCCGAGCGAGCTTCACGGCCGCGTCGTGCGTCTCGATCGAGATGGGACGCGGAGACGGACACAAGATGCGGATCGCATCGAGCGCCTCGGCGATGTCGTCCCACGACATGCCAAGCTTCCGGCGCGCCGCTGCCGCGAATTCGTTGAAGACCTGCACGCTGACGACACCGCCCGCCGCCAGAAGCCCCTCGGCAACCTCCGAACGCGCGTCGTTCTTGGCGACCGAGTAGATCAACACGTTGGTATCGAGGAACGGACTAGCGGGCATTGGCATCGTCACGGTCGAAGACGAAGCCAGGAGGAAGAGGCCGACGGAGCTTCCGCAGCTTGTCGAGCGCGTCCTGCCGGCTCCGGTCTCGCTGAATCTCGAACGTCCTCACATCGGCGATTCGGATCTCGATCTGATCGCCTTCTTTTAGATCGAGCGCCTCAACGACCGCGGCCGGAAGGCGAACCGCCAGACTATTGCCCCATTTGGCGACCTGCATCACGTTCCTCTCTCCTCAGGATATACATTTTGTATTGTATATCATCCACCACTGGGCCTGTCACGCTGCCCGCTGCCCGCCTCAAGGACTCGACCTGCCGCAACCACCCGTCGAGCTGGTTCCAACTCGCGAAAATGCGGCTCACCAGCCTTCACGTTACGAGAGTTGCTTGCGCCGCGTCGTTCTCAGGCGCTCTAGCTTCGGCCTTCGGCCAGACCCCCGCGCGAAGGAATCGAACCGCATCACCGCTCGATCGTCACGGTCTGAACGTAACTCCTCGCTCTTCCCCACAGCTCTGGAGTCGCCGAGGGGTTTCACCCGGGAGCCCAAAGTCATTACTACGGAGTAAATACCTGGATCATCACGGTGCGTATCCCGGCCTCGGCTGTGCCGCCCGGTGATCGCATATCGAACTCGACGGTCACCGAATGGGAGCCAGGGCTGAGACCGGTCTTGAGCTGTGCAGCCGTGGTCAGAGTCGCGACGGGTCGGTTGATACCCCCGTCAACATCGAACCCCGTTGACGGGAACGGATTGCCGTCGGACTTCACATGGATCCTCACGATATTTCCCGATGTGACGTTAAAGAACTGGCTCGAGACCTCCACCCGCACAGAGCAGGTCTGAATTCCGCATTGAATGGTCGTTGGAGCAAATGCGGAAACGGGTGTGGTCGAGAGCGTCACGCGTGTTGCCTCTTGGCGCATGTGAGTTTTCTGAAGGGTACGGTCCAGCGCGGTGACGACTTCCTGCCCGCCGGCTCTCAGTGAAGCACAAGCGGTCATCAGAAGCGCTGCGGCACCCGCGTTTCGTACATGGTGGGCCACTGACCTCATCACACACCTCCTCGCTGCTACCGTAGGATGTTATCTGCCGCGCCCTGCCATGCGCTGTAAGAATCGAGCCGCTCGGGGCGGCTGGCGAATTCACCCGGTCAGGGTTGACGCGAGCAGGTCTTCAGGGAACGTAACCCTTCGTCGGTCGATTTACCCGGCAGGATGTGATAGAAGGAGGCGGTCGGCGCGCGCACACCCCAGACCGTGCCCGCCGACGGACTCGAGGAGCCGAGTCGCGGCCAGCGGGTCTCATCCAGGTTGATCACCGGTGCGGCGAACGCGCGTGTGCCGAGCGCCTCGTAGGCGGGCTCGAGGTGCCGTGCCAGCGCCTGAATGTGATCCCAGAGCGTTTGCGAGTCGACCCGCAGCCCTTCGCGCGCCATCATCCGCACTTGCCGTTCGAACGGCAGATGGTCGACTATTTCGCGACGGCGGCGCCGACGGCAAACTCTGGCGCGTAGCGACCACCAGGCATCAGCTGTGCGGGGCCAGGCGCGGTGACCACGGCACCGTTACACGCGCAGCGGTACTTTGCCGCACGTGCCGCTCGACCTATACGTCAGTTTGATGCTGGTGATCCGGTCTGACGCCTCGGCTTGATCCGCCATCTCGGTCAGCTCGCCGCCACAGGCGGAAGCGTCGCAAGATTAGCGTCACGCCGCGCGCCTGAGCCCCTCCAGGCGTCTCAGCCAGCCGTGGATCTGGTTCCAACTCGCGAAAATGCGGCTCACTTCAATTCAGTCAACAACTGACAATGGGCAAACACGTGAGACCAAATTGGATATCGAACCGCGGGCCGCCCGCGCGACCGTCGGGTTCACCGCGCTGGAGTGGTGCGCGGAGGGAGCGTGTTTCTGTCAGTGGCGTAGAATTGCTCAGGAGACTGACGTGGAATCGTTGATTCAGGATGTTCGCCACGGGCTCCGCTCACTCGCTTCGAGCCCCAGTTTCGTCCTGCTCTCGGTCCTTTGTCTCGGGGTTGGGATCGGCGCCACCACGACCGTCTTCAGCGTCGTGAATGGCGTGCTCCTGCAACCGGTTCCCTTCACGGAACCGCATCGCCTCGTTGCGTTGACCGAGATTCGTCGCGAGAACCCTCTGGACGAGCGGCCGGTGTCGTACGCGAATTTCCTGGACTGGCAGGAACAGGGTGCGGCGGTCGCAGCAATGGCGGCGATGCGCCCTCGCAACCTGACCGTATCGGATGCGCAGCAGGCGGAGCGCTACGCCGGCGCGCTCGTCACGTGGAATTTCTTCCCGTTGCTCGGTATTCAGCCGGTGATGGGCCGCGGGTTTCGCGAGGACGAAGACAGAGCCGGCGCCGCACCTGTCGTCGTGCTCGGCGAAGCCCTCTGGCAGCAGCGGTACGCGGGCGACCCCGCGGTGGTCGGCCGGTCTGTGGTGGTCGACGGAAGGTCCCACACGGTCGTCGGCATCATGCCGCGCTTCGCGCATGCCGCACTCCCGGGACCGTTGCGGGCAGGACAGATTTGGATCCCGCTCACGCCTGTCGAGCACGACAGCCGGCGGGACTAGCGATCGATGGTGGTGTATGCGAGGTTAGCGGCCGGCGTCAGGCCAGACGCGGCAAGAACGCGCCTGACGGCGATCGCGCAAGCGCTCGAGGCCCAGCGCTCCGAGAACCAGGGCTGGGGGATCAGCCTTCGACCGTTGGCGACATCCGTGTCGGCAACCAACCGCGCACTGCTCATGCTAGTGATGGGCGCGGTGACCTGTGTGCTGCTCATCGCGTGCGCCAACGTGGCGAACCTGATGCTGGCACGGGCCACCAGGCGGCGGCGTGAGATCGCCATCCGCGCCGCCATCGGCGCGTCGAGGGGGCGCATCGTACGTCAACTGCTGACAGAGAGCCTGATCGTGGGCGTTCTGAGCGCACCGGTGGGCGTGATGCTCGCATCCTGGGGAGTCGACCTGTTGCTACAGGCGTCGGCCGAACAGGCAAACAACCTCTCGCTTCCGATCGACGGACGTGTTCTGTCGTTCGCGATTGGAGTCGCGATCCTGACCGGCCTCCTGTTCGGGCTGGCGCCGGCGCTGCACGCTGTCCGAGGCGCGACGCGCGATGCACTCACTGAAGCGGGCCGCGATTCGACGGCGAGCCACCCTCAGAAGCGTCTGCGGAATGTACTCGTCATCGGCGAGGTGGGTCTTTCCCTCATCCTGCTCGTCGTGGCCTCACTCTTTGTGCGCAGCTTCATGAACCTGCTGCAGGCGGAGGGGGACTTCGATACTTCGCGGCTCGTCACCTTGAGATTCGAGATGCCCGACGACAGGTACGTTTCACGCGACGCGATCGCGGGTCGCGTCGAAGATGTCGTGGCACGCCTCGAGGCGTTGCCGGGCGTGAAGTCGGTTGCAGCGTCGAACCTGATGCCACTGCGTGGGGGCGGGAGCCGCACGACCGCTGTCCTGGAAGAGAACGAGAGGCAACCTGGGGACGCCGCGCCCATTCTCTACAGCGGCGTGACGTCCCGGTTCTTCGACACGTTGAACGTTCCGTTCCTTCATGGGCGCGGCTTCACCGAGATTGAAGGACGCACGCACTCGGCCGTCGCGATCGTCAACAGGAAGATGGCTGATCGGCTCTGGCGTGGTCAGGACGCTCTCGGAAACCGATTCCGCCTGGCTGACGACTCGAGCGGCGTGTGGTTCACGGTCATCGGCGTGTCGCGGGACATCTCGAACTGGAATCTCAGCGATCGACCGCTGCCCACCGCCTATCTCCCGTATCCGCATGCTCCCGTCGCAGACCCGCGCCTGCTGATCAGGACCGCCGGCGATACCGTGTTCACCGAGGGCTCCGCACGCACGGCCATCCACGCCGCCGACCCCGCGCTGCTGGTGTTCGGCGTTGAGTCGATGGACGAAGTGCACCGCTTGGCTTTTTGGCGTCAGGAACTCCTGGGACTGCTCCTCACCACCTTCGGCGTCATCGCGATGCTGCTGGCCGCCGTCGGCGTGTACGGCGTGCTGTCTTACCTGGTCTCACAACGAACGCGCGAAATCGGCGTTCGCATGGCCCTCGGCGCCGACCGTCGGGACGTCGTCCGGCTGATCGTGTGGCAAGGCATGGCCTTGGTTCTCGGTGGTGTCGGCCTTGGTCTCGCGGGAGCCTTTGCGGCGACGCGCATCATCAGGCGGCAGCTCTATGAGGTGAGTGCGACGGACCCCGTCAGCTTCGCGGGCGTCGCAGTGCTTCTGATCAGCGTCGGCCTGGTCGCGAGCTATGCCCCAGCTCATCGGGCCGCAGGCGTTGACCCCATCGCATCACTTCGCGACTGAATACGCCGTGTGACGATTCGCTGCGGTTCCAAAGACTGCGGAACTCCTTATATGCAAGTCGGTAGGAGTTGCGAGCTGTCAGCGCCTACCGAGCCTGAAGCGGCTCGTCTCACACCGTCCACTTGCAGCAGCCATCTGCCGATGAGG
>CAVZMJ010000001.1:0-215969 GCA_963776315.1 uncultured Acidobacteriota bacterium | reverse complement strand
CGGCCATGAACGCTTCGACGTCAGCGACCGTCCTCGCCGAGGCAATGGAGAACTACCTCGGGTGGGAAGTGTACGTGCACGGCGGCGAGGTGATCGCTGATCCTTCCGCCTGAAGGCGGAAGCCACAGGAGGTCTCAGTAGATCAGACTCAGTAGCGATCAGACTCTGTGGCTTCCGCCTTTAGGCGGAAGATCACGACAGTGCAGCGTGTCACGCCGACGGCGCGACCGGCCGGCTCCCCGGACGCCGGATGTTGAGCTTGCGCATGCGGCCGCGCAGCGTGCTCGCGTTGAGTCCCAGGACAGCGGCCGCCCCGCCCTCGCCTTCGACACGCCAATGCAGCCGTTCGAGCGTCGACACGATGTGGTCGCGCTCGAGCTGTTCCAGCGTGTGGTCGATCGGCGCCGGCGCCGTCGCCGGCGTCAGGGCGCCGTTCGGCGTCTCGGCTCCCTCGAGCGGAATGAGATCCGAAATCCAGTCGCTGACCTCGAACATGGAGCCCCGGCTCGAGATCACCGCCCGCTCCACCACGTTCTCGAGCTCGCGGATGTTGCCCGGCCAGTCTCTCGACTGGAGGTCCTTCATCGTCGCCTTCGATACCTGGAGCACCGGCTTGCCCATGCTTGCGGCAGTGCTTCTCGATGAAGTGGTTCAGCAGCAGAGGGATGTCCTCGACCCGCTGGCGCAGCGGCGGAACGGTGATCGGGAAGACGTTCAAGCGGAACCACAGGTCCTGACGGAAACGGCCCGCCCGCACATCGTCGTCCAGTTTGCGATTCGTGGCAGCGATCAGGCGCACGTCGGTCTTCAGCGTCACGTTGGATCCGACGCGCTCGAACTCGCCCTCTTGCACCGCCCGCAGCAGCTTGCCCTGGAGCTCGAGGGGAAGGTCCCCGATCTCGTCGAGGAAGAGCGTCCCCGCGTTGGCGATCTCGAAGCGGCCCGCGCGCCGCGCCTGAGCGCCGGTGAACGCGCCCTTTTCATGTCCGAAGAGCTCGCTCTCGACGAGCGACGGGGGCAGCGCGGCGCAGTTGAGCGTCACGAGCGGCCGGCTCTTGCGCGCGCTCAGGCTGTGGATGGCCTGCGCGACAAAGCTCTTGCCGACCCCGGTCTCGCCGAGGAGCAGCACCGTGCTCGACGTCGGGCGCGACCTGCTGGACCTTCGAGACGACGTAGCGCATGACATCGCTCGTGCCGATGAGGCCTTCGATGCCGATCTCGGGGTGGAGCTGTTCCCGCAGATAGGTGTTGTCGATCTCGAGCCGATCGCGCAGTTGCTGGATCTCGTCGAGCGCCCGCCTGAGCTCCTCCTCCGACTGCTTCCTCGACGTGATGTCGCGGTTCGAGCCGCGGGTGCCAAGGTCCTGGCCGTCCTGGCCGATGACCGGCGAACAGACGTGTTCGATCCACCGCACCTCGCCGCCTCGCGTCCGGATCCGGAACTCGGCTGAGCCTGGACTGGCGGTGCTCTGTGCCTGCTGACGGTGGCCGGTCCAGATCGGCAGGTCCTCCGTCGAGGATGATCTCGGTCAACAGGGCCGGCCGGTCGAGGAACGCGGCCGCGTCATAGCCCGTGATGGCCAGGCAGGACGGCGAGACATAGGCGAACGAGCCGTCGGGTCGTTTCCAGAACTCCCAGTCCGCGGTGAAGTCCGCGACCGTGCGGTAGCGCTCCTCTGCCTCCGCCAGTCCCGTCTGCGCCCGCCTTCGGCTCCGTCGTTCGAAGAGCAGTGCGGCGATGCCCAGACCCTGCCCGACGAGCAGGGCGAGCGCGCCGCTGATCTGCCAGCGGTACTCGGACCAGACCGTCCGCTCGCGAAACCGGACGATGCTTCCCGCCGGCAGCCGGCCCTCGTCGATGCCCCATCGCCGCAGCTCGCGCCAGTCGAACATCGGCGCGCTCGCCGGTTCGGCGATGGGTGCCAGCGACGAGGCGGGCTCGCCCTTGAGGAGCCGGGCTGTCAGGCCGGCAGCGCGTTCGGCGAGGACGTCGTACTGATAGAGGTCGCCACCGACGATGCCGTAGCCGAGCCAGGCGTCAGCGGCCCCGAACGTCGGCGCGTTCGAGGCGCGGGCGACCAGTTGGAGGATTTCACGAGCCACCGTCGATCGGCCGAGGGTGTCGGCGCGGTAGCTGGTGAAGATCACGACGCTGTCCTCTGGCAGCTCGGCCACGCGCCGGAGCTGTTCCTCCAGAGGCAGTCCGTCGAGCGACAGGACGGTGAGTCCCTTCGCCCTGGCCTCGACGAGGCCTCGCGCGAACTTGGCCGCCCCCCGATCGAACGGTGAGGCTCCACCAACGATGACCACCTGACGCGTGTCGGGCCGCAGGTCGAGCGCCAGCGAGACCGTTCGCTGACCCTCGACAATCCGCACCGCGCCGGTGACATCCGGCGGCGGTTTCAGCCGCTGGAGATCGTCAGGAGTGACATCAGTGAAGACGATCGGCACTCCCGGAAACAACGTCTCCCGGTTCTGCGAGGAGGAACCCCAGCGCTTCCGCTCGCTGCACCACGACGACGTCGACGCGATGGCCGGCGTACTTGTCGATCAGCAGGTCGCTCAGCCGCCGGGCGTAGGGGACGGCCGTTGCGTCGGGCAGGTCGAGGTACTCGACGCGCAAATCGACTGGTGACCCGAGGCCAGACTCGAGGGCGCGCCGGAAGGCGGTCTCCACGGTGCCGACCGACGGCGCCGTGCTCCGCAACGAGAAGAGCATGACCACCGATGGCGTCTGCGTCGCGGTCTGGCCTTCGGCAGTGCCTGGCCAGACCAAGAGTGTCAGGACCGCGATGGCCCTCCAGCCGCCGAGCACTCGAACGCGAGGATGCAGCTGAACGACTGGCCACCTTTCAAGCAGGAATGTCATCGTAACACGCCCACGACTTCACCCCGTCCTATTCGACGGGCTCGTCACATTCGACGGCCATCAGGCTGATGCGTAGCTCCGCCGCGCAGACGCGACTAAAGTGCCGCCAACTGCACTGATTCTAAGTGCTTTCTTCGGCACGCAGCCGTCCGGGTGGTTGTCAGACGGCCAGCCAATTGCGCTAAGTGGTCAACATGGATTCGTTGAAGCTAGCCGGAATCGACGCGCGCAGAGCCGCAAGTGGAGCGGCGCAGTGACGGTCTTCACGGCCCGCATAGAGGCCAGCGGGCCGGCGCGGCGTGAACTGAGCCAGGCGCTCCTCACCTGGACGACGGCCGTCCGGCACGAAACGGGGGCCCTGAGGTCGCACTTCTACGAAGACGTGGAGTCGCCCGGCGTCTTCTATCTGGACTCTCACTGGTCCGGCCCCGAGGCGCTCGAACGGCATTTCTGCGGGCCCGACTTCGGCATCATGCTCGGCGCGCTGGAGCTGCTGGCCCGGCCGCCACAGGTGATCGTCTCCGACCTGGCGGACGAGAACGAGCAGGAAGCCTTTTCCAGGATCAGGCGGCTGCGCGAGCGCGTGCGGCGCGCCGGACTGATCGACCCGACTCGCGGACAGGCCCCATGACGAGGACCGTCCGCGGTCAGTCCCGTCGCGGACACGATTCACAGCCAGCACAGAGAAAGAAAGAAGGAGCAGTCAATGTCCCGTAACACCCTGACGTTCGGTACCGTCGCTCTCGCCCTCGCCGGATTCGTGGTGACCGCGCAGGCCCAGGCGCCTGCGGTCGATCCCGCAGCTCTCAAGGCGCTCGAGAACATGAGCGCCCATCTCCGCGGCCTGAAGTCTTTTCAGGTCGAATCCTCGACAACGACGGACGAGGTGCTGGAAGACGGTCTGGCGGTTCAGTACAGCGCGAATGTGAACTTCCTCGTCCAGATGCCCAATCGCGCCAGGGTCGACGTGACGAGCGACCGCAACGATCGGCGCTACGTCTACGACGGCAAGAGCTTCACGCTCTATGCGCGCCGCATCGGTTACTACGCCACCATCCCCGCGCCGGCGACCCTGCGCGAGCTCGACGACGTGCTGGCCGACAAGTACGGCATCGAGCTGCCGCTCGCCGATCTCTTCCGCTTCGGTTCTCCACGCTGGAACCCAGACGGCATCAAGGTGGCGAAGGATCTCGGTCCGGGCGCCGTCGACGGCACGAGCTGCGAGCACTATGCGTTCCGGCAGGATGACGTCGACTACCAGATCTGGATCCAGAAGGGCGAGTTCCCGTTGCCGCGCAAGGTCGTGATCACGACGACCACCGACGCCGCGAAACCTCAGTACAGCGCGACCTACCGGTGGAACCTGGCGCCGTCGTACAACGACGCGGCGTTCACGTTCGTCGCGCCGGCCGACGCCACGAAGATCGTGCTCGCCACCGTCAGCGGCAGCCAGCAGTAAGTCACGCCACGCTTTTCAGGAGATATCACCGATGACTCGAACTCTTCGCACGTCGATCTCAATCACCCTGGCCGTCCTGCTGTGCGGCGCAGTGGTGCCTCCCGCGCACGCCGGGGATCGCACCAAGGCGCGCAGCAGCGTCAACAAGAACACCAACAACAACCGCAACACCAACGTCAACCGCAACACGAACGTCAACCGCAACACCAACGTCAACAGCAACCGTAACGTGAACCGCAACGTCAACGTCGACCGCGACGTCGACATCGACATCGATCGCGACATCGACATCGACGTCGATCGCCGCGGGTGCTGCTATCACGGCGGCGGCGGGTTCGTCGCGGGGGCCGTCGTCGGGGCAGCCGTCACCGCCGCCGTCATCGGATCCACCGTCAACACGCTGCCGCCGGCCTGCACTCTGGTCATGGTGAACGGCTTCACCTATCAGCAGTGCGGCACGGTGTGGTACCAGCCGCAGTTTGTCGGGACGACGCAGTCCTACATCGTCGTCACCGCGCCGCGGTAGCGGCCTGGACGTCCGCGAGCCGGAGGAAGGTCAGATGGGCAAACGAGTGCCAAGGGCTCGCAGCGTGGTTCGCGTCAGAGGCGGCAGCCTTCCCGCCTCCGGATGTGTCCTCGCGCTGCTGCTGTCGGTGTCGGTGGCCGTTGCCGCTCAAGCGCCAGGTGCGCCGGCTCAGACTCCGGCCGGCGGCGCCGACGAACTGAGCCAGCAGGCCACCGACCCGACGGCGTCGTTGATGGCGTTCAACTTCATCAACGACGTCCGCACGTCGTTCACCGATGCGGACGGCAAGGGCTTCGAGTTCCGCTTTCAGCCGGTGGTGCCGTTCCGCGCGTTCAAGACGGCGAACATCCTGCGCGTGGTCATCCCGCATCAGGCGCATGGCCCAGGCGGCGAAGGGTTGAAGGACGTGTCGATGTTCGACATCTTCGTGTTTCCGCAGACATGGGGCCGGCTCGGGGTCGGGCCGGTGGCGAGCCTGAAGCAGAGCGCCGGCGACGCGCCATCGAAGTTCGCGATCGGTCCCGCCGTAGGCGGTACCGGGGCCCTCACGAAGAAGCTGAACATCGGCCTCTTCTCGCAGAACCTCTTCGCGAGCGAAGTGGCGGTGACGCAACTGCAGCCGATCGTCGCGTATCAGCTGGGCCACGGGTGGGCGCTCAGCGCCGGCGACCTGCAATACACCTACGACTGGAAGGGCGGCGGGTGGGTGTCGATCCCGTTCGGCTTCCAGGTCGGCGTCGTTCGCGCCCTCGGCGGTCAGCCGTTCCGCTTCTCGGTGAACCCGCAGTGGGACGTGGCGGACCTGCCTGGCGTGATCTCGTCGAAGGTGGTGTTCACCGTGACGATGCTCGCGCCGGCGAAGTAGCGCTCCGTTGTTCGAGTGGCTCTCCGTTAATCTCGTGGCTTCCGGCTTCAGCCGGAAGGGACTCTCTGTTGATCTCGAGTGAGGAAGAAGACATGAACGCGAAGCACATTGACGTGAGGATGATGGCGGGCATCGCGCTGGGCGCGACGCTGACCTTCGTCGCGGCCTGCGGTGGGCCGGCACCGGCGCCCCAGCCGGGGCAGGCGGAGGCGAGCGGGTCGGCCGGGCAGGTCCTGCCGTTCCCACCCGCGCCGTCCGGCTCCATCGCGGGGCTGACGATGCAGGACTCCACTTACAAGAAGCGCGTCGAGCCGAAGCGGCTCGCCGAGGGGGCTCCGAACATCCTGATCATCCTGATGGACGACGTCGGGCCGGCGACACCATCGACCTACGGCGGCGAGATCAACACGCCAACGCTCGATCGCATCGCGAAGGCCGGGATCTCCTACAACCGCTTCCACTCCACCGCCATGTGCTCGCCCACGCGCGCGGCTCTCCTCACCGGACGCAATCACACCCTTGTCGGCAACGGCCAGATTTCGGCGATCGCCAACGATTTCGACGGCTTCAGCGGAACGATCCCGAAGACGTCAGCGACGGTTGCGGAAGTGCTCAAGAACTACGGCTACAACACCGGGGCCTGGGGCAAGTGGCACAACACGCCCGAGGAGCAGATCACGTCCAAAGGGCCGTTCGAGTACTGGCCCACCGGCTACGGCTTCGAGTACTTCTACGGATTCCTGGCGGGCGAGGCGTCGCAGTACGAGCCGACCCTGACGCGCAACACCACCGCGGTCATCCAGCATCCCAAGAAGGGCTACCACCTCACCGAGGACATCGCCGATGACGCGATCAACTGGCTGCGCGAACAGAAGGCCTATTCACCGGACAAGCCGTTCTTCATGTACTGGGCGCCCGGCGCCTCCCATGGTCCGCACCAGGTCATGAAGGAGTGGGCCGACAAGTACAAGGGCAAGTTCGACGAGGGCTGGGACAAGTACCGCGAGCGCGTGTTCACGCGCGCCAAGGCGAAAGGCTGGATCCCGCAGAACGCCCAACTCACGCCGCGTCCCGCGTCCATGGCGTCGTGGGATTCGATTCCGGAGGCTGAGAGACCGTTCCAGCGCCGGCTCATGGAAGTCTTCGCCGGCTTCACCGAGCACGCCGACTACAACGCGGGACGGGTCATCGACGAGATTGAGCGCCAGGGCAAACTGGACAACACGCTCATCTTCTATATCTGGGGCGACAACGGCTCCTCCTCCGAAGGGCTCTACGGGACCATCAGCGAGCAGCTCGCGCAGAACGGCATTCCGACAAAAATCTCGCAGCACATCGACGCGCTGAAGGAACTGGGCGGCCTCGATGCGCTCGGCGGCCCGAAGACCGACAACATGTACCACGCCGGATGGGCGTGGGCAGGCAGCACTCCGTACCAGGGCACCAAACTGATGGGGGCCTACTTCGGTGGCATACGCCAGCCGATGGCGGTCTCGTGGCCGCAACGCATCAAGGCGGATCCGACGCCCCGGCCTCAGTTCCATCACGTGATCGACATCGCGCCGACGATCTATGAACTGACCAAGATCACCGCGCCCCGCGTGGTGAACGGATTCCAGCAGGATCCGATCGCTGGCGTGAGCATGGTCTACACGTTTGGCGATGCCAAGGCCAAGGGCACGCGCACGACCCAGTTCTTCGACATCATGGCCAGCCGCGGCATCTACCACGACGGGTGGTACGCGAGCGCTCCGGGCCCGCGCGAGCCATGGGTGGGCGGCCTGCCGAAGGGTATCAAGGAGTGGTCGCCGCTGACGGACAAGTGGGAGCTCTACAACATCGACGAGGACTGGAGCCAGGCGAACGATCTCGCGGCCCAGAACCCGAAGAAGCTCGAGGAGATGAAGGCCCTCTTCATCGAGGAATCGAAGAAGAACAAGAACATGCCGATCGGCGGCGGCCTGTGGTCGACGGCGATGTTCCATCCGGAGGACGCGCCGGCCTCGCCCCTCACCGAGTGGACCTTCGACGCACCCATTACCCGCATGCCGGAATCGGCAGCGCCGAAGCTCGGAAAGAACAGCAGCCTCGTGACCATGGACGTGGATGTACCGCCCAATGCCAACGGCGTGCTCTATGCGCTCGCGGGATTCTCCGGCGGCGT
The DNA here is from genome assembly GCA_963776315.1 of uncultured Acidobacteriota bacterium. Classification (GTDB taxonomy): domain Bacteria; phylum Acidobacteriota; class Vicinamibacteria; order Vicinamibacterales; family 2-12-FULL-66-21; genus DATBJJ01. Next base: position 208,086 of record CAVZMJ010000001.1, on the reverse strand, counting down.
GACCTGCTACGTGAAGGGCGGGTTCCTGAACTACGAGTTCAACCTGTTCGAGGTTCAGCGCACGAAGGTCAGATCCAAAGCCAAGCTGCCGACGGGCAAGGTGAAGGTCGAGGTCGAATCGAAGCTCACCGGCGGCATCGGTGGCCCGATGGACATCACGCTGCGGGTGAACGGCGCTGTGGTTGGCCAGGGCCAGGTACCGGCAGCCATGTCGCTCCACTTCACGTCGAATGCCACCTTCGATATCGGGATCGACCTGGATTCGCCGGTGGCCCTCGACTACTTCGACCAGGCGCCGTTCGCCTTCAACGGCACCATCGGCACGACGACGATTTCGTATCTGAAGAAATAGGACGATGCGAGACATCCACGCAATCGTCGCGGCGGCACTGCTGCCATTGGCGATGATGGCCGCCGCCGCATGCGGGAGCTCCGCATCATCGCCGGCGTCCAGCGCGCGCGCCGGCGCCGGCGCTGATGAAGCCGGCGGCGACGTCGTTTCAGCCCACGGTTGAGAACACGGGCCCTCCCCAGGGTGAACGGCCAGCCGGAATGGTCTGGATCCCCGGTGGCGAGTTCTCGATGGGCGCCGCGGACGTGCCGGCGATGGACGAGGTCGGCATGAGCGCAACGGTGGATTCACGGCCGATCCACCGGGTCTACGTGGACGGCTTCTGGATGGACGAGACCGAAGTCACCAACGATGACTACGCGCGGTTCGCCAAGGCCACTGGCTACATCTCGGTCGCCGAACGCCGACCGCGCGCCGAGGACTTTCCTGGCGCGCCGCCGGAAAACCTGGTCGCTGGCGCCGTGGTCTTTTCGCCTCCCGACCATGCCGTGCCTCTCCACGATCACCTGCGATGGTGGTCGTACGTGCGGGGCGCGAACTGGCTTCACCCGGAAGGGCCGGCCAGCAACCTGACCGGTCGTGGACGATACCCCGTGGTCCAGATCGCGTACGACGATGCGATCGCCTATGCGCACTGGGCCGGCAAGCGGCTGCCCACCGAAGCGGAGTGGGAGTTCGCGGCTCGCGGCGGGTTGAGCGGGAAGGTCTACTCCTGGGGCGACGAATTCACGCCGAACGGCCGTTCCATGGCCAACACCCACCAGGGGCACTTTCCCGATCGAGACACGGGCGCCGACGGGTGCAAAGGCATCGGTCCGGTGGCGCAGTTCGCGCCCAATGGCTACGGACTCTATGACGTCGCCGGCAACGTGTGGGAGTGGGTCAGCGACTGGTACCGTCCCGACTACTACGCGCAGCTCGCCGACTCGGGCGGCACCGTCCGCAACCCGCAAGGGCCCGACACGCCGTTCGACCCCAGCGAGCCGACAGAGAAGAAGCGCGTGCATCGAGGTGGGTCTTTTCTGTGCACCGACCAGGACCTGCTCGCGCTACATGGTCGGCACGCGGGGCAAAGGCGAACCGAGTACCGGCACGAATCACGTGGGATTCCGCCTCGTGAAGGCGCAGGTTCGGTAATCACAAGTACCGTTCACGTTGAAGCGGAGAGAGAGATAAGTATGAGAACGAGGCTTTCTGGATCGGTCGTCAGGTGGGTTGTCCTGGCAGTGTGTGCGTGCGTGCTGCCGGCCAGTCGCGCGGCCGCGCAAGGCGACGGTCCGCACAACCTGCCCCTGATCCCCATCAACACCAACATCTTCACGCCGCAGGTGCTGGTGCTCTCCGGCAACTTCAACCCGCAGCAGACGGTGCTCGTTCCGGGGGCCGACATCGATGTCGTGGCCGTGCCGATTACCTACATCCGGACGTTCGCGTTGGGAAACCGCTTCGGCCGTCTGTTCCTGGTGGCTCCACTCTCGACGCTCGACGCGTCAGTTGAAGCCTTCGACCCGATCTTTGGTGTCCGCAGGTCGGCCGAGAGACGACGCTCGGGGTTCATGGATCCCATGGTGACCATGCACGTCGGTCTCGTGGGGGCGCCGGCGCTGAAGCTCGGCGAGTTCGTCAAGTTTCCGAAGGCGTTCCAGATGGTCGCCATCCTGGGCACGAGCATTCCCCTGGGCACCTACGACAGCGACCGGTTGATCAACCTGGGCACCAACCGCTGGTCCTTCCGCACCGGCATCGGAACGGTCTTCCCCTTTGGCGAGAAGAAGCGGACCGCCCTCGAGATGAGCAACAACCTGTACTTCTTCACGGACAACACCGATGTGAGCGGGCCCAAGGAGGAGCGATCGCAGGCGCCGTTGTATGTCCTCGAGAACCACCTGACGCACAACTTCACGCCGAAGTTCTGGAGCTCGATCGAGCTCCGCTATCAGTACGGCGGAACGACCACCACCGACGGGGACGACGACGACAACCTGACCAATGTGCTCGGCGGCGGATTCTCGCTCGGCTACCAGCTCACGCCTCACTTCGGGTCATGGATCACGCTCGGCAAGATTCTGGCGAAGCAAGGCGACGCGAAAGAAAGCTTGTTCAGGTTTCAGATCGCCTACTCGTTCTGATGCGGAATTGTGACGGGTAAAGCCATGAGCGCCACGAACGGAACCTCGAGAATCGCGCGCACGCTGGTGCGGAACGTCGATGGTGGTCGCCGCCGCTGCGGCGGCCCATCGTCCGGCCCCGCGCCGCAGCCGCCGGCGTCGCAGGCGCCCGCTGCCGCCACGCAGCCGGCATCCAATCCGCTGAAAGAGGCGTACTTCGGCGAGCAGCACCTGCACACGGCCTACTCGCTCGACGCCTACCTCGGAGGCACGCGGCTGACGCCATCCGACGCCTACCGCTTCGCCAAGGGCGCCGAGGTCACGGTCAACGGCCAGAACTACAGGATCAGCAAGCCGCTCGACTGGGCGGCGGTCACGGATCACGCCGAGTACCTCGGCGAGATGTATTCGACCATGGTCGACGGTGCGCCCGGCCATGAGCACGAGCTCCTGGTGGAGCTGCGCGGCCTCACCAAGATCGAGGACCGGCAGAAGTGGTTCCAGAAGTACGTGATCGAGAACAACCGGGGCGACGTCCCCAAGCACCCGCCCTTCTATGCCGGGCCGGCAACGACCAACGGCGCGTGGAAAGTTGCGGTTGCCGCGGCCGAGGAGCACAACGCGCCGGGGCGCTTCACAGCGTTCGCAGCCTTCGAGTGGAGTGGGGCGCCGAAGGGCGCCAACCTGCACCGCAACGTGATCTTTCGTGACGCGAACGTACCGGATGCCCCTCTGAGCTATGTCGACGCCAACCGCGAAGACGCGCTGTGGGAATGGATGGCTGGACTCGAGCAGAAAGGGATGAAGCTGCTGGCCATCCCGCACAACTCGAACGCCAGCAAAGGGATGATGTTCGCGGCCACCGACGCCAAGGGCGATCCCATCAATCTCGAGTACGCCGAGCGGCGCCAGCACTTCGAGCCGCTCATCGAGATCATGCAGATCAAGGGCAACTCGGAAGTACACCGGAAGTTCTGGGGCGCAGACGAGTTCGCCGACTTCGAGAACGCCGACTCGCTCGCCAAGTTCAGCGGCCGCACGATCGAGAAGCAGAACTTCGTGCGCCACGCGATTATCCAGGGGCTGGCGTGGGAGCAGAAGCTCGGCGCGAATCCCTACAAGCTGGGGTTCGTCGGGGGCACCGACGGCCACAACGGGATGCCCTCGGACACGGAGGAGAACGACTGGAACGGCGCGCACGGGCCCGAAGATGGATCGGTCGAACGACGGCGGGTCGGGGGCGTGGGTGGCTGGGCCGATGGCAAGGACTTGAATCCCGGAGCCCTGACCGGCGTGTGGGCCACGGCCAACACGCGCGGCGACATCTGGGACGCCATGTCACGGCGCGAGACGTTTGCCACCAGCGGCTCCCGGATGAAGGTGCGATTCTTCGCCGGCGCCGGCCTGGCGAGCACCGTGACGACCGGGAAAGAGCTCGTCGAGCAGGGATACGCGAAAGGCGTGCCGATGGGCGCGACGCTCACGTCGACTGCGGGGCCACTGACATTCGCCGCCTATGCCATCAAGGATCCCGACGGCGCCAACCTCGATCGCATCCAGATCGTCAAGGGCTGGGTCGACGCCGACGGCACGCCCCACGAGAAGATCGTGGATGTCGCGTGGTCGGGCGGCCGCAAGGCCGGCAAGGACGGCAATCCCCGCGGTCGGGAACACCGTCGACCTGACCAAGGCCACCTACACCAACACCATCGGCAGCGCCGAGTTGATGGGGAGCTGGACGGACACCGAGTTCGATCCGAAACAGCACGCGCTGTATTACCTGCGCGCCCTCGAAATCCCTACGCCGCGGTGGAGCACCTACGACGCGGTCCGCGCCGGTCTGCCACTGCTCGAAGGTGTACCGGCCACAGTTCAGGAACGCGTCTGGAGCTCGCCCATCTGGTACACGCCCGGGAAATGAGCGGGCCGCGCGCGCGACAGCGAAGTGAATGTAGCCACGGAGTTCGGCCTTAGAAAAGGAGTGAGATATGCGAAGCGTTCTTTCAGTTGTCATGAGGCATCGAGTCACGACGGTCGTGGCACTGCTGCTGATTCTCAGTGTCGCGAGCTCGGTCAACGCGCAGCGGGGCGGGGCCTGGGACCACCTGGGTACCAAGGAGATTGAGGGCCGCGTCGATCACGACAAGATCAACGTCCACGGCAAGGACACGTACCGTGCTCTCCAGTTTCGCGTGAGCGGAGCCGCCGTGCAGTTCGACCGCATCGTTGTCGAGTACGGCAACCACAAGACCCGTGCTTACCCATTCCGCATGCGCGTGGCTGCCAACGGATCGAGCCCCGCGCTCGATCTGGTCGGCGGAGAGCGCGACATCACCAACGTCGAGTTCTGGTACGAGAAGGCGTCCTGGGGAAAGAAGCCGGAAGTGCGGTTGTACGGGCGGAAGTAGAGATGTCCCTCGCCCAGATGATAGGGTTGCTGCTGAAGCTCTCCGTTCTGACAACCGTGTTTGCGCTTGGTCTCAACGCGACGCCTGACGACGTCGCGTATCTGACCCACAGGCCTCTATTGTTCGCCCGCTCGCTCCTGGCGATGTATGTGGTCACGCCGCTCGTCGCCGTGCTGCTGGTGAGCGTCGTCGACGCCCCGTTGCCAGTCGAAATCGCGGTGCTGTTGATGGCGATCTCGACCGGTGCGCCAGCGCTGCCGAAGAAGCTGCTCAAGCTCGGCGCGAACCCGCGCTACGTCTACAGTCTGGCCGTATTCTCCGCGCTCGTCGCGATCGTCACGGTGCCGGTCTCGTTGGGTCTCCTGGGCGCGTTCTTTCCCAGGGAGACCAGTGTCGCTCGCGGGCAGTTGGCCTTCGTGATCTTGACGGGGTTTCTGGCGCCGCTTCTCGCGGGCATGGTGGTGCGTTACGCGTTGCCGACAGTGGCCGAGCGCATCGGCGAACCCCTCATCACCATTGCCGGCATCGTCCTGCTGGCCCTGACCCTTCTCATCGTCGCGACCAACCTGTCCGCCATTGTTGGAATAGGGGTGCCGTCGCTCGCGCTCATCATCGCGATGACGTGTGCGTCACTGGCGGTCGGCCATCTCCTCGGTGGACCCGATCCGACCGATCGCACGACTCTCGCGGTTGCGTGCGCGACTCGTTTTCCCGCCCTCGGGTTGCTCATCGCGTCGGTGAACTTTCCCAACGCGAGACCGCAGCCGATCGTCGCGGCCTACCTGCTGGCCTCCACCGTCGCGGTGATTCCCTACCTGCGGTGGCGCAAGGCCCAGCGCGGAATCCCACTTCAAGCGAAAGCAACGACATGACTGCCAAAAAGAAGAGTGTCACGACCACGAAAAAGGCGGACGGCTCCATCCTGCCCTTTTCACCGACGCCATCAGCCAGCATCGCCGGTTCCACGCTGCAGCAATCGAAGCACAAGCGTCGCGTCGACAAGAGCCACTTGCCCAAGGATGCGCCCAATATCCTCATCGTGCTGCTCGACGATGTGGGATTCGGTCTGCCTGACACGTACGGCGGCGTCATCCGCACGCCCACGCTGACACGTGTGGCGAATGCGGGCGTCAGCTACAACAGGTTCCACACGACGTCGATCTGCTCGCCCACGCGAGCGGCGCTCCTCACGGGGCGCAATCATCAACGTGTCGGCAACGGCACCATTGCCGAGCGCGCCGTGGACTGGGACGGGTATCTGGGCGTGATTCCGAAAACGTCCGCGACCGTCGCCGAAACCCTGCACCACTACGGCTACAAGACCGCCGCTTTCGGCAAGTGGCACAACACGCCTGCCGATCAAACCACCGGGATGGGTCCGTTCGACCGGTGGCCCACCGGGCACGGCTTCGACTACTTCTACGGCTTCATGGCCGGTGAGACGTCACAGTGGGAGCCGCGCCTCTATGAGAATCTCAACGCGATCGAGCCGCCCCACGACGAGCGCTATCACCTGAGCGAGGACCTGGCCGATCGCGCGCTGACCTGGATGAAGCAGCATCGCGCGTTTGCTCCCGACAAGCCGTTCTTCATGTATTGGGCGCCAGGCGCCGCGCACGGGCCGCACCACATCTTCAAGGAGTGGGCCGACAAGTACAAGGGCCAGTTCGACGAGGGCTGGGACGCGATGCGCGAGCGCGTCTTCAAGCGCCAGAAGGCGCTCGGCTGGATTCCGGCAGACGCCGAGCTCACGTCGCGCGCTGACACCATGCCGGCGTGGGACAGCATCCCGGAGTCGGAGCGTCCGTTCCAACGGCGGCTGATGGAGGTCTTTGCCGGCTTCGTCGAGCACGTGGATGCCCAGGTCGGCAGGGTCGTCGACGGGCTCGATGAGCTCGGCATCCGCGACAACACCCTCATCTTCTACATCTGGGGCGACAACGGCTCGAGCGCCGAGGGGCAGAACGGCAGCATCAGCGAGCTGCTGGCCCAGAACCAGATCCCCAACACGATTCAGCAGCAGATTGACGCGCTGAACAAGATTGGCGGGCTCGACGCGCTCGGCGGGCCCAAGGTCGACAACATGTACCACGCTGGTTGGGCCTGGGCCGGCGACACGCCGTTTCATCACACCAAGCTCATCGCTTCGCATTTCGGCGGCACCCGCAACCCGATGGCCGTCTCGTGGCCGAAACGCATCAAGCCCCACCCGACGCCGCGCTCGCAGTTCCATCACGTCAACGACATCGTGCCGACGATCTACGAGCTTCTCGGCATCACGCCGCCGAAGGTGGTGGACGGCCACAAGCAGGATCCCATCGACGGCACGAGCATGGTCTACACCTTCGCCGGTCCGAAGGCGCCGGGGCGGAAGGGCACGCAGTACTTCGACAACAACGGCAGCCGGGGCATTTACCACGAGGGCTGGTATGCGTGCACGTTCGGCCCGCTGACGCCGTGGCTCACGGTCAGCCCCGGGCTGGCGACGTGGGACTCGAACAAGGACGTGTGGGAGCTCTACGACCTGACGAAGGACTTCTCACAGGCCAACGATCTGGCCAGCCAGGAGCCGAAGCGGCTGGAACGGATGAAGGCGCTCTTCCTGAAGGAAGCCAAAGAGAACAAGGTGTTTCCGATTGGCGCGGGCATCTGGCTCCGCATTCATCCGGAAGACCGTATCAGGTCCCCCTACACCAGCTGGCAGTTCGACGCGTCGACGACCCGCATGCCGGAGTTCACCGCGCCAGGCCTCGGTCGTGAGAGCAACCGGGTCGCGATAGACGTCGAGGTCGGGGCGAATGCGTCAGGCGTCCTCTACTCGTTGGGAGGGGCGTCCGGTGGGTTGGCCCTCTTCATGGACAACGGGCAGCTCGTCTACGAATACAACATGATGATCATCGAGCGGTACCAGGCGCGGAGCAAAGGGAAGATCGCGCCGGGCAAGCACCGCATCGAGGTGTTGACGACGATCACGGAACCGCGACCCCTCTCGCCCGCCGAAGTCGTGCTCACCGTGGACGGCAAGGAAGTCGCCCGGACCACCGTCAAGCGCACCGTTCCAGCCGCATTCAGCGCCAGCGAGACGTTCGGCGTGGGCGTCGATCTCGGTTCACCGGTCTCGCTCGACTACTTCGACAGGCGTCCGTTCCCGTTCGAGGGCGAGATCGAGAGCGTGAATGTCGAGCTGACTGCTGCGAGCCAGAACAAGGGTCAGACAAAAACACGCGGGGTCATTCGACCGTAAGTCCGTGCACCAGGAGTAAACGCATGCGCCGGCTGTGGCCGTTCCAGATTGCGCCGATTGCGGGCGCGCTGCTCGGAGCGGTGGTCTACCGCTTCATCGGCAGCGAAGAACGGTGATCGATTGCGACGGTGGTTTTGAAACAACGGAAGGAATATCCAATGACTGGGAAATCCTCGCTATTACTGGTGGCGGTCCTCGCGGTGGCTACCGTCGGAGCCGTCCCCGCCCTTGCGCAGAAAGTTGTACAGCCGAAGCCTGGGGCCGCCGGCGAGTGGAAGCTCGTTGGGCAGACGCATGCCGACCACGCCGCGGACCACGACGCGTTCATCGTCAAGGGCCCGTTCGACGACTTCCGGAAGATCAAGTTCAAAGTGACCGATGCGCCGCTGAACATCCAGTACATGCTCGTCACCTACGACAACGGCGCGCCGGACCGGATCGACGTGCGCCAGAACATTCCCCAGGGAGGGGAGAGCCGAGCAATCGATCTGCGGGGCACCGGGAAGCGGAGCATCCGCAAGATCGAGTTCTGGTACGACACGAAGGGCTTTCTCAAGGGCAAGGCCGACGTGACCGTGTTCGGGATGAAATGACGCCAGACATGAGACCAATGATGAAAACCAATCCCGTACATCGCTGCACTGCAATCGCGCTCATCGCCGCAATCGGCTTGTCTGCCGACGCCGTCCCGCTAGCGGCGTGCACACGGGTGCTCTACGTGGCGAAAGACGGGACGGTCCTCACCGGTCGTTCGATGGACTGGGGCGAGGATTTGCATTCCAACATGTGGGTGCTGCCCAGAGGAATGAAGCGTGACGGGATGGGTGGGAAGAACACCATCACGTGGGAATCGAAGTACGGCAGCCTGATCGTCACCGGCTACGACATTGGCACGAGCGACGGCATGAACGAAAAGGGGCTCGTCGTCAGCCTGCTCGCGCTCGTCGAGTCGGACTACGGCAAGCCGGTCGAGGGCGGCAAGGTCATCTGCATGAGCACCTGGGCGCAATACGTCCTGGACAGCCACGCCACCGTCGCCGAGGCCGTCGCCGACCTCCGGAAAGAGCACTTCCGCGTGCAGACCGTGGTGCTGCCCACCGGCCAGCCCGCGAACATGCACCTGGCGGTCTCCGATCCGACCGGCGACTCGGCCGTCTTCGAGTACGTCGACGGCAAGCTCGTCATCCATCACGGCAAGCAGTACAAGGTGATGACCAACTCGCCCACCTACGACAAGCAACTGGCCATCATGGAGTACTGGAAGGAAGCCGGGGGGCTGGAGAAATCTCTGCCCGGCACCTCCCGCGCTGCCGATCGCTTCGTCCGGGCGTCGTACCTGCTCGACGCGGTCCCGACCCAGACGCAACACGAAGTACATCAGTGGCTCGCCTCAGCAGAAGTTCCATTTCCAGGCGGCGATGGCCGTGCTGTCCGTGATGCGGAGCGTTGGCACTCCGCTGGGCTTTTCTCTCGACGAACAGCCGTGGGTATCGTCGACCATCTGGCGCACGGTCAGCGACAGCACCAACCGCATCGTGATGTTCGATTCGGCTATGACTCCGGCGACCTTCTGGGTGCGGCTGGACGATCTGGACCTGAAGCCCGGCGCGCCGGTGAAGAAGCTGGAACTGGTCGGCGGCAGGACCTACAGCGGGAACGCCACGGACAAGTTTGTCGAGGCCAGGTTGTTCGACTTCGCGCCGCTCGGAGGTCATTTCGAAGAGCCGAAGAAGTAAGCGGCATGAAGTGAAGACCGGAACGAAGCGATGAAACGAAGTGAGACGATGATGGCAATACACCGCTTGACGGCATTCGCGGCGGTCTGTGTACTGACCGTGCTCCCCCGGGTCGCTCTGGCACAGACCAGCTTTCCGCAGGAAATCACGGACCCGGCCGGTACGGTTGTGGTCTACCAGCCGCAGCCGGAGACGCTGAAGGGCAACGTGCTCGCCGGCCGCGCGGCCATGTCGGTCAAGGCGCCGGGGCAGAAGGAACCGATATTCGGCGCCTTCTGGTTCACGTGCCGGATCGATTCCGACGATGCCGCCGGGACGGTGGTACTGCGCGACATCAAGGTCACCAAGGTCCGGTGGCCGCAGTCCAAGGACGCGGACGAGGCGAAGTTCACCGAGGTCGTGAACGCTGCCGCCGCCAGGGCGAACATCACCATGTCGCGTGAGCGCCTGTCGGCCAGCCTGGCCAGCGCCGAGCGCGAGCAGATGAGCCTGGCCGAGCTCAAGAACGACCCGCCGAAGATCATCTTCGCCAACAAGCTGTCGGTGCTTCTCCTCTACGACGGCAACCCTCAGTGGGGCGACGTGGAGAAGACCAGCTACGAGCGCGCGCTCAACACGCCGTTCCTGGTCGTGCGCGACAAGCGCTCCAAGACCTGCTATCTGAGCAGCGGCGCGCTGTGGTACTCGGCGAAGGATCCCCTCGGGCCCTGGACGCCGACGAAGACGCCTCCGGCCGATCTGGTTCAAATGGTGCCCAAGGACGATTCCGATTCGCCGGTGCCCGCGCCGCCGCCGGCCATCGTCACGGCGACCGAGCCGACCGAGCTCGTCGCCAGCGATGGCGAGCCGAGCTGGACGCCGATTGGCGACGGCTCGATGCTCTACGTCAAGAACACGGAGACCCCGTGGGTCCGCGAGCTGGCCACGCAGCAGATCTACGTCCTGCTGTCGGGGCGGTGGTTCCGCTCGGCCGCGGCCGACCGGCCCTTGGACGTTCGTGCGGCCGGACCAGCTTCCCGAGAGCTTCAAGAAGATCCCGGCGGACTCGGATCTCGGCGGCGTCCGCGTGTCGGTGGCCGGCACCGACGAGGCCAACGACGCGGTGCTCGACGCTCAGATCCCACAGACGTCCGCGATCAAGCGGAGCGAAGCGACGCTCGATGTCCAGTACGACGGTGAGCCGAAGTTCGAGAAGATTCCAGGCACGAGTCTGGCGCACGCCGTCAACACGCCAATCCAGGTGCTGGAGATTGGCGGCAGGTACTTCGCGGTAGACAGCGGTGTCTGGTTCGTGGCGTCGAACCCGAAGGGACCGTGGGCCGTGGCCGACACGGTACCCGAGAGCGAGATCCAGAAGATTCCGCCGAGCTCCTCCGCCTACAACACGACCTACGTGCACGTTTACCAGTCCACGCCCGAGGTCGTGTACGTCGGCTACACGCCGGGTTACATGTGGTCGTTCCCGTACTACGGCGTGCCGGTCTACGGCACCGGCTGGTACTACCCACCCTATCCCGCCTATTACTACCCGCGTCCGTACACCTACGGTTTTCACGTCGGGTACAACCCGTGGACCGGATGGAACTTCGGGGTGAGCTGGGGCATGGGCTTCATGCACGTCGGCATGGGCTGGGGCGGCGGCTACTACGGTCCGTGGCGAGGGTACTACGGCGGCGGCCGCTACGGTTGCTGTGGCGGCGGTTGGTACGGCGGTTATCGTCCCGGCTGGGGCGGCAGTTACCACTACAGCAGCCACACGAACGTCAACATCGGCAACAGCGTCAACTACGGCAACCAGAGACGAGTGGGGAACGAGCTTCAACGCAACCCGAACGCCGGCAGGCTGCGCAACGAGAACCTCTACAACCAGCCTGCGACTCGAGCCCGGAACGCCGACCGCGCGACCGTGCAGCGCAACGTCCAGCAGGCCAGGCCCGTACGCGGCGCGAACAACAACGTTCTGGCCGATCGCGACGGCAGCGTCGTGCGCAAGTCCCCGGAGGGCTTGCAGACACGTGACCGCAACAAGTGGGAGGGCATCGATAGCCCCGCGGCTCGCGATCGAGCGAAGTCGATCGATCGTAGCGGCGTGCAGCGCGACTATCAGGCGCGTCAGCGCGGCGCCGAGCGCGAGCGGTCCGCGCGGCAGGTCCCGCGCACGCAGAGTCAGCCGCAGCGTGCTCAGAGCCCGCCGTCCAAGCGAACGCAGAGCCAGGCGTCAAAGGGAAGCACGCGGCGGCGCTGAGCCGTTCGGTGGGCGCGAAACGGACTGGCTGCGAAGAGCTGCACGTGGTTTTCATGGCAGACATGGGCACGGCAGTAATCGGGAACGTCCCACTAAAGGGAAGGATAAGGAAACGACCATGAACATCATCATCACCTTGATCATCGGCGGTGTCGTCGGCTGGCTCGCCAGCATCGTCATGAAGACCAATGCCCAGATGGGCCTCGTCGCGAACGTGATCGTCGGCATCGTCGGCTCGGCGCTCGGCTTCTGGCTGGCCGGGGTGGCCGGAATCGCCGCCGCCGGCACCATCATGTCGTGGCTGGTTGCCATCGCCGGTGCGGCCATTCTGGTTGCGCTGCTCAAGACCACGAAGATCTTGACCTAGCCCGCGGCAACCAACGAGGGTTCTCTGGACATCGCTAACGTCGCGTCGAGCGCCCGACCATTTCAAGAAGGATCTCGAGTCAACGCTCGGGAGCGGCTTGGACATAGTGAGGCTGGCGTTCGGCCTTTCGGTACGCCTGCCGTGAGCCCCGCGCCAGCATCGCGATCGTCAGATATCGGCAACGTGGGCAACGGCGTCAACCTGGTCGACCGGCTCTACTCGGAGCTGGCCGGCGACGGGCTTGCCAGGCTCGCGTCCCGCCTTGGCGAAGCACAGGGTCGTGTCCAAATGGCGATCAGCGTCGTCGTGCCCGCACTCGTCGCAGTGCTGGCCAGCAAGTCGGCCACACCGCAGGGGCGGAGCGACATCTTCGAGTTGATCCAGACGAGCGGGTTCGATGGCCGAGGTTTGCGCGCCCCGTCGAGGCTCCCGACCGGCGCAAGCGCCATGATCGATCTCGCGACGCGCGGCCTGCCGCTGGTCGGTGCCCTGTTCGGCACGCGCAAGGGCAGGCGTCGCCGACTGGCTGGCCGCGTCGGCGTGCATCGGTATCCGATCGTCCTCGGCGTTGCTGGCGCTGGCCGTGCCTCGGGCGTTGGATGTTCTGGCGCATGAGGCGCGGCAGCGCGGCGGCCTCACACCGTCCGTGCTGGGCCACCTGCTAAGCGAACAGTGGGCGTGCCTGTGCAACGCGGCCCCCGAGGGGCTCGCATCGGCACTGGGTTGCACCGACCTTTCGGAACTCCGTTCCATCCCCCGGACGGTTGCGGCCCAGGCCGACAAACCCTCTCGTTCGGTATGGCGGCAGTGGGCGGAATCGCGGCGGCGCGGGATGCCGTGGTAGTGCACGACAGTTGATCTGAACGCGTATGGACCTGCGCCATGACCGCTGTGAAGGAGCCCCCGTTTTGTTGCGTACGCGGCTTGCTCGTACGGGCGCGTGGCTGTGCCTCGGAGGCGCGGCGTTGGGGGCCCTCGGGCTGTTTGGTTGGATCAGCGGGACGAGCCTATTCACGACTATCGTGCCCGGCCTGCCACCGATGGTGCCGAACACGGCGTTGGCACTGTTGCTCATCGGCTGCGCTGGAGCAGCGCGCCAAGGGGACGACACCGGAAGGGTGCGGAAAGTGTTGTCGCTGTTGGCGACGCTCGTCGTGCTCGCCCTCGGCGTTGTCACGCTTGCCGAGTACGGCCTGGGGATCGACTTGGCGATCGATCACCTCTTCGCGAACCGGGAGGCCACGGTTTTCGCGGGGCGCTCATCGCCGCCGACGGCGTTCGCCCTGACGTGCCTCGCCGCCGCACTGCTCCTCGCCGACGTCCGCGCGACTGCTCGTGTGAACCTGTCGGAATGGCTCGTCCTCGTCGCTGGCCTCACCGCCTGGACGGCTCTCACCGGAATCATCCTCGGTGCGGCACCACTCTATCGATTGACGCGAGCCCCGCTCATCGGCCAAAGCCTTCCAACGGCGATTAGCCTGCTCCTCACGTCGCTCGGCGTACTCCTGGCTCGTCCCACCGCGGTGGTCATGCGCGTGGCCACCTCGCCGGGCCCAGGGGGCCTCCTGCTCAGGCGCCTGGCACTGCCGGCCATCCTTGTCCCCCTGGGACTTGGCCTCGTTGTCACGCGCCTCTCTGGGGCACAGGAGGTTGCCATCCCCGTCGCGATCCTGGCGGCGGCGATGGCCGCCGTGAGTCTCGTGCTGATCGTCGTCACTGCGAGGCCCCTCGACCGCGCCCACGAGAACGTCGAGGCGAGCCGCACCCGGACCAGGAATCTCTTCGAGCTGGCACCCGACGGCATCTTCGTGGCGGACATCGATGGCCGTTACATCGACGTGAACGAGGCGGGCTGCCGTTTGCTCGAGTACTCTCGCGAGGAGATCGTCGGACGGGCGATCATCGACTTCGTGCCTCCCGACGACGTCGAGCGCCTCCGGCAAGCGCGGGAACTGCTGCTCATGGGCATGCCGCACGTTGGCGAGTGGCGGCTGCGGCGGAAGGACGGCAGCTATGTACCGGTCGAAGTGAGCGCGAACATTATTCCGGATGGCCGATGGCAGGGATTCGTGCGCGACATCACCGAGCAGAAGCGACTCGAGAAGGAGCAGCGGTTCCTTGCGGAGGTCGGAGCACGGCTGGTGACCACGCTCGAGTACGAGGAGACGCTCACCCGCATCGCCGAGATTGCCGTGCAGGATCTCGCGGATTGCTGCATGCTCGATCTCGTCGATGAGAAGGGCGAGGTCCGGCGACAGAGGATCGTCTGCCGTGATCCGTCGAAGGCTGTGACGTGCGACAAGCGTCTACTGGTTTCGACCCATCAGACGCGCCCGTGCCTCGTGCGGTCGGCGCTGGAGTCCAGACAGCCGGTTGTCGTGCAGCGCCTCTCGTCAGACGATGTCGAGGCGCTCGCTCTGGACGAAGACCAACTGCAAACGCTTCGCAGGGCCGAGGCGCGATCCGCTGTCGTCATCCCGCTCGTGGCACCCGGAAGCGTCCTGGGCGCCATCACCCTTCTCTATTCGAATCGCTCGCGCATGCACGGGCCAGACGACCTCCGGGTGGCGTGCGCGTTCGCACAGCGCGCGGCACTGGCGGTCGACAACGCGCGGCTCTATCGCGCGGCGCAACGAGCGATCCAGGCAAGAAACGAAGTGCTCGGGGTCGTGGCTCACGATCTCCGAAATCCGCTGTCGCTCATTCAGATGGAGGCCGTGAGCTTGCAGCGCGATAAAACCCACCCAGAGCGCCCGTCTCGAGAGCCTGGGGAGGTCATCACCCGCGCGGCGACACACATGAACCGTCTCATCGAGGACCTGCTGGATGTGTCGGCCATCGACGCCGGAGGCCTGACGATCGCGCAGAGCCGCGTGTCTGCCGCGCACGTCGCCATCGAGGCTGTCGACGCGCAGCGGCGGCTCAGGTCCGCTGAATCGCTCGAGTTACGGCTTGAACTGGCGGACAACCTTCCGGAGATCTCGGCGGATCGCGATCGACTGCTCCAGGTCTTCGAAAACCTGATCGGCAATGCCATCAAGTTCACGCCGCCAGGCGGATCGATCACCGTCGGAGCGGTACCGCGAGACGCCCACGTCCAATTCTGTGTGAAAGATTCGGGTTCTGGCATCGCCCTCGAGGATCGCGCGCATCTGTTTGATCGGTTCTGGCAAAGGCACCCGACAAGGCACGGCGGCGCGGGATTGGGCCTCCCGATCGTCAAGGGTATCGTCGAAGCCCATGGCGGTGACGTCTGGATTGACAGCGCGCCGGGGCGAGGCACCAAAGTCTTCTTTACGATTCCAGCGGCACACGGTGTCGAGTTGCTGTTTGGCGAGCCCGAGGCGCGTCGCGGGATCGGCGGCGTTGTGCAAGAATCCGGGTGACTCGCTTCATTGCCGCGTACGTCTCTTGACCGAGCACGACCATGGGTGTGATTGTGACGCAGACGAACAACTCGGCGTTTCGCCCTGCGCCGTGGCGCAAGTGGTGGCGCGAGCCGCTCGTGCATTGCTGGATCGCGGCGATTGGCCTGCTGATGCTGGGGTGGAGCCTGCGCACTACCTGATCGGAGGTCCGCGCCCCGCTCTACTTCACTGTCCGCCTGACGAGCGCCTCGAATTGCTCGACGCGCTCGGGTTCATCGAGGGCGTCGGCGAACTGTCGCACGAGGGTGCGTATCCGGCCGAGATCGACGACGTGGCCGTGCCGGAGCAGCAATCGCTCGATGTCCGATCGGTCCCGTTCTCGCCACGCGACCGCCTTGTAGATCACCAGTGCACCCAGCTCGCCGAAGGCGCCGGCGAGCGCGCGTAGAGCAGCGAGCAACTGATCGTCTGCCGCCATCAGGGACACGAATCTGCCAGGACGGCACGGAGACGCGCGAATCGTGTCCAGGCTTCCTGGTCCTCGCGCGCCGTGACTTCGTCGTCGGGGGCCGGCCAGGCGTGAAGCTCACGTACAACCGAATCAGCGCGAGCGCTGACCGCACAGCCTGATCGGGTGGCCCCCACGCGTCAACGGCGGACGCGCGCTCGTATGCCTCTTCGCCGGACGAACGTGCCGGAAGCCGACGCGCGAGGATTCTATCGACAGATCGGGGAAGGAGAGAACGGTGGCATAGAGCTCGAGGTCGTCGGTAGCGTCACGCGCGGGCTGGGGCTGCGCCGGCTACGCGTGGACGAGCACGGACGTCACGCGCGACACCAGCGGATTCGTCGGCCGCGACTTGCCGAATGCCCCCCGGCACAAGGCGGAGCTGTGGATGCGATATCGCGGTCTTGAGGGCCCGTTGACGCGGGTGATGCTCGCCGGCGGCGTGGTCCACGTTTCCGACCGGTTCACAGCCCGTGACAACGTCGTCGTGGCGCCGGCCTACACCCGCCTCCGATGGATCGGCCTCGTACGAGCTCGCCGGTTCCCGCTTCACCATTGGTCTGGTGGCGCAGAATCTCACGAACCGTCGCTACGTGACTTCCGGCTCCGGCGCCGTGCTCATCGCCGGCGCGCCTCGGCGCCTCGCGGCGTACCTGACGACGCTGTTCTCTAGGCGGCCATCCGCAACAACACACCCTGATTTCACATGGCGTCTGCTGGTGCCTCGCGGCACGATGCCAGAGAGGACGCCACTTGCTGCACGCGGTCGGGTGATATCACCGGGCTCCTCGAAAACGTGGTTTAGCCGCTCTACTTAAGCACCGGACGGCCGGGGTGTCCGGGTTCATCCGCTCCGCGACCTGGTCGTCGAGGGGCAATACAAGGAAGCCCGGCGGCTATCCGGCAACGGCCAGCATTTCGCGAAGCCCTGCCACGTTCCGCAACGCCAGCACCTGAATGCGGTCATCGAGCGTGTAGTCTTTCTCGCCTGGATAGATCACGAACAGGCGCTCCAGCTTCAAATCGTCCAGCGCCGCACGCATGGACTTGGTCGTGCGCGGCGCGTCCGCATACTTGAGCTCGAAGCCCCAGCGCCGGCCGCCGCGGACCAGCAACAGGTCCAGCTCGGCGCCTCCGTGGGTGCCCCAGTGGAATGCCTCGCCAGGCTCGACACGTAGGACGCGCAGGACATGTTCGAGCGCCAACCCTTCCCACGACGCGCCGAGTTTGGGGTGGGACTGGAGCTCCGGCAGCGAGCGGATCCCCTGCAGCGCGTGGAACAGGCCGCTGTCCCGCAGGTAGATTTTCGGTGCCTTGCGCACGCGCTTGCCGAGGTTCTCGGTCCAGGACGGCAGCGACCGGATCATGAACGCGCCGACGAGGATGTCGAGGTAGTGCTGCGCCGTCTTGTAGTTGACGCCGAGCGAGCCCGCGATCTCCGACGCGTTCCATGTCTGGCCGTGATAGTGCGCGACCATGAGCCAGAAGCGGCGCAGTTGTTCCGAGGGGACGGTAATGCCCAGCTGCGGGATGTCGCGCGTGAGAAACGTGCGGATGAACTGCTGCCGCCAGTGCAGGCTCGCCTCATCGGAGTCGCTCAGGAACGACTCCGGGAATCCGCCGCGAAGCCACAGCGTGTCCAGTCGATCGAAGCCGACTTCGGTGCCGTCGAAGCCACTCAGATCAACGAAGCCCACCCGGCCGGCCAGCGATTCGGACACGCCCTTGACCAGGTCCAGCGAGGCGCTGCCCAGGATGAGAAAGCGGGCCGGCGTGCCCTCGCGATCCGCCAGCACGCGCAGCAGCGGGAAGAGGTCCGGCCGGCGTTGAATCTCGTCGATGACGACGAGCCCGGTGAGTGCGCCGAGCGCCTGCCGAGGTGCTTCCAGGCGGGCCAGGTCCAGAGGATCTTCGAGATCGAAGTAGGCGTCGGGCCGCGTGGCGAGCGCCCTGGCCAAGGTGGTCTTGCCGCACTGGCGCGGGCCGAGCAGGGCCGTGACCCGGAAACGAGCCAGGGAGTCCTGGATTTGCTGGCGGTAGGTTGGCCGTGAGATCACCCCAACAATACATGAAATATAGTATATTAATAGCTATTTTTCCAGTATTATGACCATTGGAAGCTCTTCAGCTGTACGGCCTAAACGCCATGTCCTTGACCGCGCGGTCGTGCCGGAATCCCGGAGAAGACATGGCCCGCGGCTCATTCGGTCAGGAACGGGCGGCGCCCGAGGGCTCTCGTCATGCCTGAGCCTGAACGGTGATGGTCGAGAGGCGTGCCGCCGCTACTACCTGCGATTGCCCGCGGCCCCTGGCTGATTGAGTCCGGGATCCCTGCCCACGTTGCCGGCAGCGCCGGGCTGGTTGAGACCGGGATCCGATACGGCTCGCACTTGCCGCGCCGATCCTCCGTAGCCGCGATTCCCCGCCGCACCTGGCTGGTTGATGCCTGGATCGACACCTCCCCGATTCCCTACGGCGCCGGGCTGGTTGACACCGCGATCGCGCTGGGCCTCGATGGCCGGCGTCGCCCACAGACCGACCGCGGCGATCGCCGCCATCCACGCTGCTGTCCTCGTCGCCCTTCGCGTCGTGCGTTTCGTCGCGCTCATTGGTCTTCCTCCAACCGGACGTGCATCATCGGGGTGGCGCCGCGCCGGGCATCGACGGATCGGGTGCCGCACCGCTCGTCGGATCTCCACTGGAGAGCAGGCCACCCACGAACTGTTCGAAGGCGACCTGTTTCGAGGCCTCGCTTGGCTGGAACGTGAACGCGCCGTCGGCGACCCGCGCGGCGAGGTCCCAGCGCGTGAAGTCGATGCGCGCTTTCGGCGCGCCCGGCACCTGCTTGTAGACCAGCTCCACGCGTCGAGGCAGCGGCTGACCGGATGACGGAATCCAGATCTGCACGCCGATAAAGTCGTCGCCGTACGCCAGGTGCGCACAGCTGACGCCGGCGATCGTCTCGCGTCCGACGAATCCGCCCTTCGTGTCCCGGCCGATGAAGGCGTCGTACGGCACACCGTAGATCACGTCAGCGATGGGAACCGGCAGCGAGTATCGTCTGGCGACGTCATCCAGCATCTCATCGAGCGTGCCAGGCACCGCGGTCTGCGTCCAGGCCCCGCGCCGATTGTCGCGAAGCGACACGGCCGTCCCGTCGTAGTACGCCGACACGTCGACCGACGTGTCGCCCGAACCCGCCAGCGTGAAGGACATCGCGTCGGGCCGGCGCACAGTGGTGACGCGCGTGAAGTGCCACGCGCGCCCGCCTGCGGTCGGCCCGATCCGATCGAGACTCTCGGTCGTGTCGAACGTGAAGGTCGAGGCCCTGGCGAGCGTGTCGCTCATCCCGCGCATGAGACGCTCGCCTTCGGCTGCCGCCGCCGGCGTGCCTGGACCAGGATCACGCGAGCAGGCGGACGCGGCAAGAGCCGCGACCGTCAACGCCAGCAGCGCATGCCGAAGGCTCCTGTGCATGGTGATCTCCCTCGTGTGTGACGCCTCACGCAATATGGCTTCTGCTACGTGCTCACTTCTGCATGGGCCGGTAGCCGCTGTTTTGTGCCGCCACCCGGATGTTCTCCTTCTTGGCGTCGAGGGTGACCTGCGACGGGTAGCCCGTGCCGTCGGCCAGGTTCGCGAACTGGACCGTCAAGCTCACCGTGTCCTCCGGCTTGTCGATGTAGGTCGTGACCTGCAGGCCGAGGATCTTGTTGTTCGTCATGTTCACTTCGACACCCAGGACGTCGCCTGGGAGCAGGTAGTCGCGGAAATCCAGGCGGGTACGGCGTCCGGGCTCGAGAATCTGGACGCCAGTCCGTCCGGCCTGGAACACGCTCTGGAGCGAGGCAGCCTTGGGGGGCACGTACTGCTGGATGAGCGCGACCGCCTTCTGCATGTACTCGGTGATGTCTTCCTTCTTGCCTTTCGCGATCTTGCCCTTGAGGCCTCTTGGCATGTCGGCCTGGGTGCTGGCGACGGGGACTTTCTGCAGCACGCCGTCGGCGCCGTAGTAGCAGCGCTTCTGCGCGTTCGACTTCTGCTCGTCCTTGTAACTGACGATCGTCGTTTCGATCCATTCGTACTTCCGTAGTTCGGCCTGGTCTTTCTGCAGCGACTGCTTGAGCGCAGCGACGCGGTCGCCGAGTTCGGATGACTGCGCGAGCCCCAACACGGGCAGGACGACTGCTGCGGCGAGCGCCGCGAGCCACGGTGATGGCGTTCTGGTCATGACACTCCTCTGATAAAAACGATTCCGACGAGCTCTTTCAACCCCAATAGTCAACCTGCCGTCTCCTGCTTCAGCAGCAACGCGAGATAGGGCCTCGGGCCACGAAGCATCGCTCCACGGGCTCGCAGCCCTTCGAGCGTCCTGACGCCCGCGTCGTCGGCGTAGTACACGTCGGACAGATCGATGGTGGCGCCCACGGCAATGTCCGCGCACGCGTCTACCAGGACTTCAACTGCGTCGTCGGCGAGCCGACCCGCCACTCTGAAGGTCGCCGGCGCGCCCGCGCAACGTTCGACCGAGATCCGGAAGGTCATGGGCGTTCAACTGCTCTAAGGAACTCCCGTGCCAGTTCCCAGTTGCGTCCTCGTGTCGAGAATTCCGAGCGCGCAGGCGCATTCGTTCGCGATCTGACGGTTCGAGTCAGCACCAGCACATCCGCTGGGACCACATATCGACCCGCGCGAGTCCGCCTGCGGTCTCCCGTGGGCGAGAGTGACGGCGGGGACCCGAGTGAGCTGCGGTTTCGGCGTGGAATTCGATGAGAGTTCGCGCCGCCGAACCGCTGGCAACGGGTGTGCTTTGGAGAGCCGCGTGGCTCAGTTGACTACCGGTACGGTGGGCTGAGGTGAGACCGATGAAGTGGATCAAACACGCAATCGCCATCGCCGTCGTCGCGCTCCTCGGGACGGTGGCC
The DNA here is from genome assembly GCA_963776315.1 of uncultured Acidobacteriota bacterium. GTDB lineage: Bacteria > Acidobacteriota > Vicinamibacteria > Vicinamibacterales > 2-12-FULL-66-21 > DATBJJ01. The sequence continues at coordinate 186,825 of CAVZMJ010000001.1, read as the reverse complement.
GCGCTCTTCATCGCGAGTCGCGCACCATCGCTCCACACCGAGGAGGCGGTCAGGATTGCGGTCGATTCGTACATCTACGGCTATCCGCTGGTGACCTTCGATATGGCCCGCAGACAGCAGACCAACGTGGCCGCGCCGGATGGCGAACACGCCCCGACAGGGCAGTTGATCAAGATGCGGAGCTATCCGGCGGTCGACAACCACTGCTGCGCCGCTCCCAACGCGGACACCCTGTACACGATCGCCTGGCTGGACGTTTCGGCCGAGCCCTGGATCTTCGGCATCCCCGAGATGGGGGATCGCTACTACATCATGCCGATGCTCGACGGGTTCTCGGAGGTGGTGAAGGTCGCGAGCGCGAGCACGACCGGGGGTCGGGCACAAAAATACGCCATCACCGGTCCGGGCTGGTCGGGCACGATTCCGGAAGGCGTGACGCGGGTCGACTCGCCCACCGCCATGGTGTGGATCCTCGGCCGCATCTATTGCACCGGAACAGCAGAAGACTACGCGGCGGTGCACGCCCTGCAGGATCAGTTCACCGTCGTTCCGCTCAGCGCCTACGGCAGGCCGTACAACCCGCCGCCGGGATCGGTCGACCCCGCGTTCGACATGAAGACGGCCGTGCGCAAGCAGGTCAACGCGCTCGACATCGACACCTACTTCAAATACCTCGCGACGCTGCTCAAGACCAATCCTCCGACGGCGCAGGACGCCGAGATCGTGGCGCGCATGGCGCGGATCGGGCTCGTGCCCGGGCAGGACTTCGACGGCAGCAAGCTCGGCGCTCTCGATCGAACGGCCATCGAAGCCGTGCCGAAGCTCGCGCTCGCCAGGATGGCGCTGCACCTGAAGCAGCAGAAGACGACCGACGGCTGGCTGTACTTCACCTCCGGAGTGGGTAACTTCGGCACCGACTACGTGCTGCGGGGCATGGCCAACCTGCTCGGTCCGGGGTGGAACCGCCCGCAGGATGCGATCTATCCGCTCTCGCAGAAGGATGCCGCCGGTGACGAATACGACGGCGCCAAATACAAGTACGCGGTGCGGTTCGAGAAGGGCCGCATGCCGCCGGTCGAGGCGTTCTGGTCGTTGACGATGTACGACACCGACGTCTTCTTCGTCCCGAACGCGATCAACCGGTACGAGCTGAGCCAGCGCAACACCTTCATCACCAACACGGACGGATCGGTCGACCTGTACATCCAGGCGGACTCACCGGGCGTGGACAAGGAAGCCAACTGGCTGCCGGCGCCCAAGGGCAAGTTCATGCTCGTGCTGCGCATGTATGGTCCGACGAAAGCGCCACCTTCGATCGTCGACGGTTCGTGGACGCCGCCGCCTGTGAAGCGCGTCGAGTAGGTGGCCGTCTGAAGGATCGGAGTATCGACCATGACTGGCAAGGAACCGTGGTTCGGACGACGCGCGAAGCGGTGGACGCTCGTCACCGTTGGCGTATTGCTCGTCGCGGCGATCCTGGGTCGCGGGTACCTGAGGGAAGGGCGGGCATGGTACGACGGCCTGCAGGCGTACCTGTACGGCTTCCCGCTCGTCGTGATGGACCTGACCAAGGCGGCGGGGACCGCGGTGCCCACGGCCGGTGAGATCGCGGCTCCGGTCAACCAATTCGCGGCATCGAGATCCGCGAACGGCGCGCAGGACTACGAGGTCGTCAACGCGCTGCAGAAGCGTACAAGCTGACGCCGCTGTCGGCCGCCGCCATCAAGCCCAAGCCGCGAGGTAGCGGGCGACAGTCGCCATCGAAGGGCGTCGCAGACACTGTCGGAAGAACGGCTCGCTGCGGTGCTGGCCGCCGTCTTGTCTGTTGTCTTCGTGACCGGATGCGCCAGGCTGGAAGACAACATGGCCGCCTCCAAGAAGGCGAACCTGGTTCCCGGCAAGCAGCTGCACGTGGAGGACCAGGGCGACAGTCTCGTGTTCTGCGAGGTGGCCTTGATCACCGGCACGAGCAAGGCCAACGCGATCGCCGATTTCTACAACTCGACGGGGACCGATGTCTGCACCCCCGAGAAGTTCGCCGCCCTCGACAAAGCGAAGATCATCAAGGAGACCGGCGCACGGGAGGTCTTCCTCAATCCGTCGCGGCGCTGGATGTTCGACGTGCTCGATGTCTATGAGGACGGCATCGAGCGGACCTTCGGCGGCATCAAGATGACCTGGATGGGCGTGGTGCCGGTCGAGGAGCTGGAGAAGGGGGTCACCAAGGGCCACTACGTTCCTGGCTACATCTTTCGAAATAACCAGTACACGTTCAACAAGGGCCGCGAGATCTACATCCTCGACGCACCCGACGGCGAGGTCTTCGTGATGCAGTCGTTCACCAACTTCAAGCAGAAGGAGGTGACCATCGACAACGCCAGGAATCTGGGCAGCAAGCTCACGTTGCCGCCGGGCTGGAAGTTCCGCTCCGTGGTCCTCGATCGCGACCTGATCGTCAACCAGAAGCGGACCAACGGCCTTGCCCACGTCTTCCAGGACGACATGCTGAACGCCTACCAGGGCTCGGACGGCGGCAAGGCATTCAGCTTCGTTCCATAAGGAAGCGAATCGGCTAGGACGCCGACCAACGGGTGAAAACGCGTCGAGATCTCGACAACTCAACCTTCTGACGCAAGGAGAGAACCATGGAAACGAGCAAGAACATCAAGTGGGCGGTCGGCATCGTCGCCGCCATCATCGTCGTCGCTGCCATCGTCGTGTATCCCAAGCTGGTCGTGACCCTGCCGAACGACGGCGCTGACGCGAAGCCGTTCACGTTCAAGGATACGCGCGGGCACCGCTACACCGAGATGTTCCTCATCGGCGGGAACGGGATCACCAAGGACCTCAAGGCGAACGTCTACAACACCTGGGGTCTCAACGGCGGCGACACCACCGGGGATTCTGTCCCGCGGCGCTGCTGGACAAGATCGACGTCAAGGCGCTGGCGGAGCAGTACCATTTGCTCGCCGTGTACAAGAACGGCCCCCGCCTGTGGACGCTGGACTGGATCGAGGTCGAGATGGGCAAGGAGCTGGACTTCGGCGGCATGAAGGCGCGCTGGGTGAACTGGCTGGACATGAAGGGCATCAGCACGAAGCCGGGTGAGGCCGCCTACAAGAACATCACGGTCGGGCGCCACACCCGGTTCGGCTTCGACAAGGGCAAGCAGGTATTCGTCCTGGATGACCCGGAGGGCAACCCGTGGGTCATGAAGTCCTGCAGCCTCATCACCCATCCGGATCAGAAGTTCGACGAGCTCGGGACCCTCGGCAGCCGCCTGAAGCTTCCTCCGGGCTGGAAGTTCCGGGCGCCGGTGCTCGAGCAGGACCTGATCCTCACCCCGGACAAGGACGGCGTCGCGCACATCACGCAGGACGACTTCGGCAACACCTACGACCGCGCCGGCGGTCCCTACAGCAACTTCAAGCCGTAGGTCTCGGGCGGCAGGCACGACGGTGCATGGCAGGCAATACGACGACGGCGATCATCTTCTCGCGAGGGCGAGGTAGCAGGGAGACGGTATGAAGATCAACCACGCAGTGATGTTGGCGGCAATCACCGTCGGAGTGGTGACCGCGTTGCCGGTGGGCGGGGCGGCTCAGGCACCTCCGCCCACAGCGGACCAGATGGTAGCGGCGTTGAAGAAGAACCTCGGGGAGAGCCAGCAGCGGCTCCGCCAGTACCAGTGGGTGGAGACGACGAGCATCAGCCTCAAAGGTGAGGAGAAATCGCGCAAGCAGCAGCGCGTGTTCTACGGCGCCGACGGCAAGCTGACGAAGACTCCCATCGATGCACCGCCACCACCGGAGTCGAGTGGCGGGGGCCGACGCAGTGGCCGGGTCAAGGAGAAGGTCGTCGAAAACAAGAAGGACGAGATGAAGGACTACATGGAGGCGGCCGCGAAACTGATCCATACCTACGTGCCGCCGAGCGCCGCGCTCATCCAGAAGGCCAAGGACGCCGGCAACATGACGGTGAGCCCGCCGCAGCAGGGGACCATTCACGTCGAGTTCAAGAACTTCATCCAGGCCTCCGATCTCCTGGGTATTGATGTGGACACCAAGGCTCTCCTCCTCGGAGCGATCAACGTGGCGACCTATCTGGAAAAGCCCGAGGACGCGATCACGCTGAACGTCCGCTTCGCCACGCTCGCGGACGGCACCAGCTACACGGCCCAGACCACGCTCGACGCCAAGGCCAAGAACATCCGCGTCGTCATCGAGAATGCGGGGTACCGTCCGCTGGCCAAGTAGGCGAACGCGAAAGTGACACGGCGATTGTCATCCTGATGCCGCGAGCGCAACGGTAGTCTGGCAGTCGCTGCGTCATAGAGACGCAGAAACGCGGAAGCCAACAATTTACCGGCCCCGATCCAGACGGTTACGAACGAGGTGAAGTGACCTGCGGCCACCGACCAGTGGTGCTCCCGCAACGCACGGAGTGCAAGCAATGAAACGTCATGGAGTCGAAATCATCCTGGGCGTGGTCTTTCTCGCCATCCTGCTGGCCTATGTCCAATTCGTCAGCGCCGGACCGAAGATGACGAAGGAAGAGGTTGCGGGTTACATCGCCAGGATCGAGCAGGGTCTCCAGATGCCCGAGCCCATGCGGAGCGAGTTCATCGCCCGGGTTCGGGCCTGGGGCGAGGCCGACGACGGCGAGCCGGTGTACCTCGCCAACATCTTCCACGCCAACGACGCGGCGGAAATGCAGAAGGCGATCTGGCCGGGGCTCGAGATCAAGACGGCGGCCGACGGCGAGAAGACGCATGAGATCTACCTCGAGGCGGTCAAGCCGCTGATCCTGCCGAAAGGCGTCTGGCCCGCCATCGGCACCAGAGCGCAGGGGGTGGGAATCGCCAACAAGACGAACGTGGCGGGCTTCTACCCCGGCTTCGACGAGTGGACCGAGATCAACATCAACCGCTATCCCGCGCGCCGGACCATCCTGCAGCTCTTCAGCGACCCGACCTACCTGAAAGTGATGCCCTACAAGCTCGTCGGGTTGAGGCTGCTGACTGTTCCCACCAAGCTCCGATTCCAGCTGCCCGATCTGCGCCTGGCCCTCGGTTGCGTGTTCCTGATCATCTTTCTGGCGGTCGGCTGGATCCGCGCCGAGCGCCGCAACCGCAAGGGAAATTGACATGACCTCCGCAATGCCGGCTTCCGAACGGCTGGGTACTCACGCGGCTGGGACTGGGCAGAAGGGAACTGTTCCGATGAGACGACTGACTGCACTCTGCGCGGTGGGCACGATGATGTTGCTGCTTGCAGCGCCTGCCAAGGCTCAGCTCAATGGGAGTCACACCCTCGGCGACTACGGGGTCGAGGCCGGTACGCAAGCCGCGCCCGGCTTCTACACCGTGTTCTTCTATATCCGCTACCACACCGACACCATCAAGGATGCCGACGGCAACACCGTCCGTCTGTTTTCCGACTCCCCCAGCAGTGTCGATGTCGGCGCCTTCGCTCCGTTGCTGTGGTACGTCAGCAAGGCCAAGGTCCTCGGCGCGAACTACGGCGTCCTCGTCGTGCTTCCGTGGGCCAACGCGTCGCTCGAGGCGCCGGCCTTCGAGCTCTTCAGCACGGTCGGCAGGGGGTTCTCGGACATGCTGGTCCGTCCGCTCGATCTGGGGTGGCACGCCAAGCGGGCAGACGTGACCGCCGGCTTGCAGTTCTATCTGCCCACGGGGCGGTACGAGGCCGGCGCCGACGACAACATCGGCAAGGGGATGCTGACATACGAGCCCTTCGTCGGGACGACCCTCTATTTCGACGAGAAGCGGACCGCCAGTCTCGCCACGACCGCCTTCTGGGAGTTTCACAGCGAGAAGAAGGACACCAACACCAGGGTCGGCCGAGATCCTCAGCCTCGAGGGTGGCGCCGGGAAGTCGTTCCTTGGCGGCGGCCTCGTCATCGGCGCGGCCTACTACGCCCAGTGGAAGCTCACCAAGGACCAGTTGCGCGAGTTCGTGGTGCCCGGAGGGGTGATCGATGTGGACTTCCCCAACAAGCACCGGGTGTTCGCCTTCGGGCCGGACGTGACGCTGCCCGTTGCGAGCAAGTCGAAGCTCTTCGCCCTGGTCAACGTCCGCTACTTGTGGGAAACGGGGGCCAAGGTGAAGACGGAGGGCGAAACTCTGGTCGTGACGGCGACTTTCCCGATTCCGAGCATGAAGCTGAAATAGGAAGATTCAAGTGTGAAGCACGGGTGATCGGACACGCTCGATGACGCCCCGATGGTGCCCTTTCTGGCTGGCTGGTGTGCTGGGACTGTTCGTGACGTCGCCGGCACACGCGCAGACCTCCGAAACCGCCTCGAGTTTCTCGTGCCGCTGAACAAGGAGAAGCTGACCGACGATGGCGCCCGGGACCTCCTCGCCGACTGGGAGTGGTACGTCCCGCTCGGCGAACCCGAAGAACGGTTCGCCAACAAGCGATGGAGTACTCAGCGGAGCGGACTATGGCCAGGCAACAAGTCGTTGGAGAACATCGTCCGCACGGACGAACGGTATGGGCACGACGGCCTGTGATTGGGAGGTTGATTCATGGTGACTGGTCCGTCATACTGGTCATATGAAAATGAACGCCACGGAATTCAAGGCAAAGTGCCTCGCCGTGATCGACCGGGTTCACGCCAGGCGCGAATCGGTCACGATTACCAAGCGCGGCCGCGTCGTGGCCAGGCTCGTGCCCGACGACACGACGCTTGAGAAGCCGTGGCTGCGGCTGCGGACGCAGACGACCCGCTGGAAGGGCGATCCGTTTGCGCCGGTCGTCACCGCGCGCGAGATCAAGGCGCTGAAGTAGTGCCGGCCCCGATTCTCGATACGCACGCGTGGGTCTGGTGGGTGCAGGCGGACCCGCGGCTCGACCACCGGACCGTGGCCGCGCTCGATGCGTTGCTGCCCGAGGATCGGCCAGGACTCTGTGACATCAGCCTGTGGGAAGTGGCGATGCTCGTCACGCTGCGTCGACTCACGCTCGGCGAACCGCTGGAATCGTGGCTGGACGCGGCCGCCGATCCGCGGACGGTTCGGGTGCTCCCGGTGACGCCGGCCATCGCCGCCGAAGTCGCGCGCCTGCCTGACACGTTCCATCGCGATCCCGCCGACCGGCTGATCGTCGCCAGCTGCCGGGCCCTCGGGCTCCGGCTCGTCACGCGCGACCGGGCCATCACGCAGGCGCGGCTCGTGCGCCGCTGGACACCGGAGGCACCAGAAGAGACCTGACTCGCGACGCGTTACCGGCGATCGCGGTGGAACGTGTCGGCGAGCAGGCAGCAGCTGGATCCGCGTGTGCACGGCCTGTTCAGACCGCCGGCCGCGCCGATCGCGGTTGGAAGACCTTCGACGACATCCGCGGCCTCGCGGAGACAATCACAGGACTAGACGGAGGGCGGGGGGAATCGCGGCGCCGGTGGCGCCGCGAAGCGCCAACCCGCGATGACGGTGGCCAACACCACCTTGTCGAGTGCGAGAGCACTACGACCCTGTCTAAAAGGGAAGCCCGAACCCGACGACCGGACCGTGGAACGTGTAGCGCAGGTGAATGGGCTTCGACCCGATCTCGCCGTTGGCGCGCGCGGTCGCAAACGCGTATCCCCCAGTCAAAGCGAGGTGCCTGAGCGGCACCCACTCGATGCGCGCACCCCCGTTCACGGTCGACAGCTTGTCGCCGCCCATCCCAGCCCAATCGATGTGGGAATACAGCCGCCAGTGTCCGCCAAGCTGGGGCCGGAAGGTGGCCCCGACGGCCGGGTCCCAGCGGCCTGGCTTCCACTTCACTTCAGGATTGTCGTTCACACTGGCCCGGACATCGAGCCCGCGGTACCGCGCGCCGCCTTCGACGTACAGGCCGTTCACGACTTTGAAGCCGCCGAGGATGGCCGCGCTTGCCGTGTCCAACTTCACAACGGCGTTCGGCGACGTTCTCTCCGCCGTGGCGCCTGCCCAATTGAAGTCGCTGGACACCGCGAAGCGGCCCATCTCCCACCGGAACGCCACGAACGCGGCGCCGCTCGGCCCGGTTGAGGCGTCGGAATTGGGATTGTCGGGAAGCGTGAAATCGACCCCCATGACCGGAAGCCAGGCCAGCACTGGGTAGACGATGAAGTTGTAGCCGGAGTCGGGGCTGGCCCTGGGCGCCGGAACCGCGTCCGCCGGCCGGGTCGACGAGGCTGTCTGTGTGGCGACCGTGCTGGCGGTCTTGGACGCAGGCGCTGTCGGCTGGGCGAACGCCGGGCCAGAGGCCACCAGGAGGAGGCACACGGGGAGCAGACGGTGGACCTTGTTCACGTCGATATACCTCATACGAGCTCATCCCGAGGCCGAAGCGTGTCTCGCGGATCGAATTTTCTTCAGGCGGAATTTCACGCCGTCGGTGACGCGGAAGGGCCGTGCGAAGGTCCGCGCCTTCTTGATGAGCGTTTCAATCTGCCCCTCATTGTGGGGGGTGAGCTTACGCTAAGGAACTATCGTGCCAGGTGGGGCTCCGAGCGGCGGCAGGAGGGTAAGTCTCTGATGCTGATGATGTTCAGTGCGTGGCCACTTCGTTGACCGATTGCCGGTTCGATTGCGGGCTCGGCTACGCGGTCCGTATCCTGACTTCCGCAGGTCCAGATGTCGTCCTTGCTGTGAAGTCGTGCGATCGGACGCGTTCTTTCCGTCGGGATCTAGCGCGTGTTGCGCATCGACGCGGTGGCATGGCCCTGGCTATGTCAGCCCGAGTTCACGCGGAGGTCTCTGTTTTAACCGTCAGGTGAAATTGGCCGTGAGGAATTTTGACACGGGTGAAATTGCACATCTCGAACTGCTGATGCTGCGGCTGCCCGACCTCGTCGGCTCCCCCTCTCGATCAACGCCGTGCGTGAGGACCTGCCGGTGAGCCACAAGGCGGTGGCCGGCTGGCTCGCCGCCCTCGAACGGCTCTACGCGATCTTCCGCCTGCCGCCGCTCGGGGCGCCTCGCATCCGCGCGGTCAAGAAGGAGCAGAAGCTGAAATGGGTGCACTTTCAGCAGGACTCGCTCGGTCTCGACTTCGAGCTCCGGTACTTTCGAGACACGGACGGGCGCGAAGTGGATTTCGTCGTCGTCGAGCGACCGCTCCGCGGCGGCTCGTCGAGTGCAAGTGGGGCGACGCCGAGGCCGATCGCGGGCGACGCTACTTGAAAGCGAAGTTCGCCCAGGCGGAGGCCTGGCAGATCTCCGCGACGGGGACCAGAGACTTCGTCAGCGCGGAGGGCCTGCGCGTCGCCCCAGCGCTCGCGCTACTTGATACGCTCACGTGAGCACCTTCGGCTTCTCCTTGGCGCTCTCTCCGCTCGCGAGCGTGTGATCGATGACCCGTGAAATGATCCATCATCCCTCCGAACGGTTCTCGCTGGTGGCGGGTGGTCCTTTCCTCACGCTTCTGCGCCGCCTGCGGTTGACCGGAGCCGACCAACTTCCCAGGAGGCGCGCCGCCATTGGCCTGGCCCTGCTCGCGTGGCTCCCACCGGCGTTGCTCGCGCTCGCGCAATCTGCCGTGGACGGTCACTATTCGGGCGTGGGGTTCTTCGCGGATGCGACCGTTCATACGCGCTACCTGGTCGCGATTTGGGTGATGATCGCGACCGAGCGCAATGCTGACGGCCGCATCGCCCTTCTGACCGGAGAGTTCCGTGACGCGCGGCTCATCACGCACGACGCCGAGCCCGCATTCGCAGACGCGCTCGTGATCGCCGACCGTCGTTCCAGCTCCGGGTTCGCGGAACTGAGCATCGTGATAGTGGCCCTCGCCTGGTCAGGCCTCACCGCGCGTTACGCCGTCGCGCTCGCCGGCTCGGGTTGGGATGGGACAGTGACCGGCGGCGAGGTCATGCTGTCCTGGGCAGGGGAGATGGCGCGCTTCGTGAGCACGCCCCTCTTCCTCTTCCTGGTCTTCCGCTGGATCTGGCGGTTCCTCGTGTGGGCGGCGTTGCTCTACCGCATCTCGAGGCTGCCGCTCCAGCTCACGCCCCTGCATCCGGACCGCTCTGCAGGACTCGGCTTCCTGGCAATCTATCCGAGCATCTTCAGGGGCTTCGTCTTCGCGTTGAGCTGCGTGGTCGCGTCATCCATGCTGAAGGAGCTCTCCCTGGCGCGACACAGTCCCGAGACCGTGTGGTTCGCGCTTGCCGGATGGCTGGCGATGAGCCTGGTCGTGTTCCTCGGCCCCCTGCTCGTGTTCGTCGGCCCGCTCCACGCGTTGCGCGAACGGGCGCTGCTCGACTACGGCCGCCTCGCACAGGCGCATCACCTTGCGTTCCAGCGCAAGTGGATCGGCGGCGCGAGAAGCGGCGCGGATCTCATGGCCTCGCTCGATTCCTCCTCGGTCTCGGATCTGAACGCGAGCGTCGAGGTCGTGCGCGAGCTGCGGCTCGTCCCAGTCGATGCCGCCGCGGTGGTACAGCTCGTCGTCGCGGCAGGCGTCCCCCTGCTGGCCGTGGTCGCCACACTGATGCCGCTGTCGGAACTCGCCAGGTGGATCATCGGCGCGATCCTGTAAGCAACCCTGGTTCTGCACTTTCCGCGACGGCTCGTACACCGTCCGTGTCATGTGTGAAGTGGATTTCCCTGCGCGGAACTCCTTCCCTAGAGCCTGCCTAGAACACGGTCGTGAGTTGTGCCACGAGGCGTCGAGGGGCGCCGGCGATGAAGACGGCTCCAGAGCCGGAGGTCACGTAGCGGCGGTTCGTGAGATTCTGCGCCACGAGACCAATCGTGAAGCGCGAACCCGGCAGTTCGTACGAGGCCAATCCGTCGAGGCGGGTGTAGGCCGGCGCCACGACCACGTTGTCGCGCGCCGTGAACCGGTCGGAGACGTGGACCACGCCGCCCGCGAGCATCACCCGCTTCAACGGGCCCTCCGGCACGCGATATCGCATCCACAGCTCCGCCTTGTGGCGGGGGACATTCGGCAGCTCGCGGCCGATAAACCCGCTCGTGTCGCGCGTGACCTCGGTCGTCGTCCACGCGTAGCCGGCGCGCAGTCCGAGTCCACGCGCAACGCTGCCGACGACTTCGAGCTCGAGGCCCTGGCTCTCTCCTTCACCGATCTGCCGATAGAATCCACGCGGGTCGGCCTCCGGCACGTTCGTCCGGCGAATGCGGAACGCAGCGCTCGTCACGCTGATGCGACGGTCGAACAGATCGGCCTTGACTCCGCCTTCGATGGAGTCGTGCTCCGCCGGGGTCAGCGCCGTCCCGTCCTCGAGATACTGGCCGGGTGTGGGCGGCTCGAACCCTTGCGCAAACGTCGTGTAGAGCGACAGCCAGGGTCGGGGGAGCACCACCACGCCGAGGCTTGGAGAGACCACGTCCTCCGACGAACGCGGCTGGCCGGTCGTGGCGACACGGTTTTCGATTCCGAGGCTGCTCCAGCGCAGCGCTGGAACGACGATCAGCCGTTCACCGAACCGGACCTGATCGACCGCGTATACGCCGACGCGGGAGATGTCGTATCGCGTCGGCCGGGCCACCGGCTCGGGCTCTGGCGGGTACACCGGATCGAAGATGTCCAGCGGCGACGCGGCCGCGATGCCGATGTCGCTGTCGGCGGTGCTCAAGCCCGCTTCCACGCCGACGACGACCCGGTGGTCGAGGCGACCGGTTCGGAAAGTGGTCGCGGCAAACGTGTCGGTCTGGTACTCGTGCCAGGTGCTGATTTCGTGATACTGGAAGCGGATGGCCGTCCGGCCGTCGGCCGCGAGCGCCGACAGACCCTGACCACCGATGTCGCCGTCAATCTTCGTGTAGCGTCCCGCGACGTGCAGCGAGCTCTGCTTGCCAGCGCGAGATCCAGACGCAGGCCCGGCGAGATGTTGCTCCCGCTCCAGCCGTCGTCTGGTGAACTGACGCTCAGGTCCCACGGGAACCCCGAGAAGTCGCCGCGTTGCGCGTCGGCGGTTGCGGGCACGGCATGGCGGTAGTTGCGACCGCGCTGGTCGTACCATTCGGCGTCGACGGTCAGCGTGCCGCGAGCGCCGACGTCGACGGCGAGTCGTGGGCAGTACCGTCAGGCGACGCTCATCGTTGTCGAAACCGTTCTCGAGCCATTCTGACGCCGCGACGACTCGGTACCGAACGCGCCGGCCCGCCGTGAGCGGCCCGGTGAGATCGGCCGTGAGCCGGCCGAACCCGGCGTTGCCGCCGCTCACCCCGACTTCGTAGCGATGAATTGGAAGCGGCTTCTTCAACACCATGTTGACGAGAGCCCCGGGGCTTCCGTCCCCGTAGAGCACTGCGGCAGGTCCGCGGAGATACTGGACGCGGTCGACCGCGACGAGCTCGCGAACGCTCCACGCATAGGTCCGCAGCCCGTCGCGCCGCAGATCGTAGAATCCAATCGGAAAGCCGCGCGCGAACGCCGGCCCACGTTCATCGAGCAGGGTGAGGCCCACCGCGTAGTCGTGCGCCTGTGTGAGGTTGACCGCCCCCATATCGTCGAGCGTACGACGGTCGATGATGCTGACACTCCTCGGCGTTTCGATGAGTGGCGTGTCAATCTTGGTCGCGATGGACGAGTCGCGAGGCGGCTCGTCAGGGTTGCCCACCACGGCCACCGTCTCACCGGAGACAACCAGACGGCCCCCAACTTCCTGAACGGATGGAGTTGCGCCTGGTTGCTGCGCCGGCTTCTCTGGCGGAGCGGGCCTGGTTTCCTGGGCCTCGACCGCACCAGCCAGCGCAAGGCACAACACGCCAACAAGCCGCACGCGGGCGGGAGTTCGACCTTGGAGCTGCATAGCTTCAGCGCAGTCCATTCTGTCAGTCTGCACGGGCTGTCAATCTGCCCGGGCCGCGCAAGGGACAGTCAGGGTCGACGTGATGCTGCCGGTTTCCGTTTCAACTTCGCAAGGCGGTAGACTCAAACGAACAGCCACGGCCGGCGATGACCGCAGAGGTGCTCGTGACGGACGCAATCGGCAGGTGCCAGCTGCGAAACACCCGGGGCAGCACGGCGACGCTTTGTCTGAGGGCCGCCATCGCATTCGCCGGCTGCGTGTTGGCAGTGGCGGTCCACGCCGAGGCTGCGCAGTCCGAACAGCGTCGGGTGCTGGCATTGCACGGGGCCAGGAGGGAGAATCCAGGACTGATCGTCGTCGATCAAGTCCTGCAGCGGAAGCTGGGAGACGGCCTGGGGGCCACGCTCGACTACTACGGCGAGTATCTCGACGTGGCCCGGTTCCCCGACGCGGACGACGCAGAGGCCCTGAAGGACTATCTGAAGCACAAATACCGGCGCCTACGATTCGACGTCGTCATCGCGACGTCGAATGCGGCCGTCGACTTCGTGGAGGCCTACCGCGCCGACCTCTTTCCGGGCGTGCCGGTCGTGTTCAGCGGCGCGACCGGCGTCAGAGCCGGTGCGCATGCAACCGGACAGGTCTTCGCGTTCGACCTGACGGGCACACTCGATCTCGCGCTTCAACTCCAGCCGTCGACGACGCAGGTATTCGTCGTGAGCGGGGCGTCCGCGTCCGACCGATATTACGAGAATCTCGCCCGGACGCAATTCCGACCATTCCAGAATCGTGTCGCGATCACGTACTTGTCCGGACTGCCCATGTCTGATCTCCTCGCGCGGCTCGCGACTCTGCCGCCGGAGTCGATCGTGTTTCCGACAGCAATGGCCGAGGACGGCACGGGACAGCGATTCATTCAGCTCGACGCGTTCGATCGGATGACGGCCACCGCGAACCGGCCTGTGTACACCTGGATCACGACTGGGTTCGATCATGGTGTGGTCGGCGGCCGGCTCGTCAGCGTCGAGCTTGCGGCGGCGCGACTCGCGGAGCTGACGCTCCGCGTCCTGGGCGGCGAGAAGCCCGAGGAGTATCGCCGTGGAAGAGATCCACCCGGTCGTGGCCGAAGTGGACTGGCGGCAGCTCCGGCGCTGGGGCATCAGCGAGGCTCGAGTGCCCGCCGGCACGACCGTTCGGTTTCGAGAGCCGGGCCTGTGGGACCGTTACCGGACCTACATCATCGGCACTGTCATCCTGCTTTTGTCGCAGACCGCGCTGATTGCCCTCCTGCTCGTTCAGCGCGTCAGACGCCAACGGGTCGAAGGCGCCCTGCGTGTGAGCGAGGAGCGGTTCCGCTTGATGGCGGTGACGAATCAGGACCTCGCTGGCCGCCTGATTACCTCGCAGGAAGCGGAGCGGTCGCGCATCGGTCGCGACCTGCACGACGATGTCTGCCAGCGGCTCGCGGTGCTGGCGATGATGCTGAGCAGCCTCAAGCGCCGGCTGGGCGGGTCAACTTCGCAGCCCGACGTCGAAGACGTATTGGCCGTCCTTCAGGAGCGCACATCCACGCTCGCCACCGATGTCAGGAACCTTTCCCACGACTTGCATCCGAGTGTTCTCGAACACGCGAGCCTCGTATCGGTTCTGAAGGCCCACTGTGACGAGTTCGCGCGGCACCACCAGCTCGATGTCACGTTCAGTGCCGACGACGACATGGGCTCGGTCGATGGCGCCGCCGCCCTGTGCATCTACAGGGTTACCCAGGAGGCGCTCGTGAACACGGCCAAACACGCGCGCGCGAGCTCGGTGTGCGTGCGACTGACGCGAACCGCAGAAGCGATCGAGCTCGAGGTGGTCGACGACGGTATCGGGTTCGAATCCGGCCGGTACATGGCCAGCGGGCTGGGGCTGCGTAGCATCGACGAACGAGTGCGGCTCGCCGGGGGGATGGCCAGAGTAGAATCGCATCCGGGAGAGGGAACGAGAGTCGTGGTCCGCCTTCCCGTCTCGCGGGCCGCGACGGATGATCCAGCCCCTGCTCTCGGTCGGGCCTGAATGGGCCTGCGCCCGCAAACACCTATGCGACGTCCGACTGTCCTCATCGCCGACGATCACACCATCGTCATGGAAGGCCTCGTGAGCCTGTTGAAAGACACCTTCGACGTCGTTGGTGCCGTCAGCGATGGCAGCCGTCTGGTGGAAGAGGCGATCCGACTGAAACCGGATGTGATCGTCACCGACATTTCGATGCCAGGCATGAGCGGCATGGACGCCCTTCGGCGCTTGAAAGCCTTGCGGTCGGACACGCGGATCATCCTGCTCACCATGCACGCGAATGCGGCGGTCGTCACCGAGGCCATGCACGCGGGCGCGTCCGGATACCTCGTCAAACAATCCGCCGGCGACGAGCTCGTGACCGCCATCCACGAAGTGCTGCAGGGACGCGTCTACCTGACCCCCGCGCTGACGCAAGACGTCATCGCGAGCATGTCCGGTCCGTCGAAGGACCGGCCGACGCAGCTGACCCCCCGCCAGCGCCAGGTCCTGAAGCTCGTCGCGGAGGGACGCCGGATGAAGGAGATCGCCGCGATCCTGCAGCTCTCGCCGCGGACGGTCGAAACACACAAGTACGAGATGATGCAGGCACTTGGCGTGCAATCCACGGCCGAACTGGTGCGATACGCCATCCAGCAGCGACTGGTCGATGACTGAGGCCCGCGCGCGGTCGTCGGCAACTCCGTAGTTTTCCGGACCGCTGTCCCCCGCAGATTTCCCTCCCCAGACGGTCGGTCGTTCTCCGCTGGTCATCGTCGTCTGTGCCGGTCGAGAATCGGCTGTAGTCCAGCAACCGACCGATGTCCACTTACCGCCCGACGGTGCTCCTGGCCGACGACCACCCGCAGACTGCGGACCTGTTGCGTAGTCTGCTCCAGGGCCCGTTCGACGTTGTGGGCTGCGTCACCGACGGGGAGGCACTGGTCAGGGCGGCCAAGCGGCTGTCTCCCGACGTGATCGTCAGCGACATCGGCATGCCCCGCATGGATGGCATGGAGGCGGCGCGTCGCATCTTCGCGACGAACCCGGAAGCCCGGGTCGTGTTCGTCACCGTGGAGTGTGACGTGTCCGTCGTCGAACGGAGCCTGGCCGAAGGAGCGCTTGGATATGTGGTCAAGCACGTCGCGGGCGAGGAGCTCGTACAGCGGTGCAATCGGCTCTCCGGGGTCAGCGGCATGTCAGCGGGATCACCGGCATGAACAAAGATGGTGGCGGCAATCGATGACGAGGCGCGGATGCCGATCGTAGCTTCTCCCAGCATGCCCGCTGGCCCGTACCGATGGGGTGCAGCGAGACGGACATCTCGAGGCGGCCCGACCAGCCGAGCCGGGGCGGCGGGACGATGTCCCTGGTCTCCCCAAGCCACTCGGCCGGCAGACGAACCAGTCGAAGCGGCCCTCAGCCGTGCGCTCGAAGAGGTCGCCGAACTGAAGGCGCGCATCGCCGGCGAGCCGCATCGTTATCGCGACGCCCCCGACGGGCGTGACTTCGACGACATCGTCGGGCAGACGCCTGCGCTCAAGCGGCTGCTCGATCAGATTGGCCAGGTGGCCACGACCAACTCCGCCGTGCTGGTGACCGGCGAGACCGGCACCGGCAAAGAGCTCGTCGCGCGCGCCGTGCATCGCCGGAGTCGCCGGCGCGACAAGCCGCTGGTCATCGTCAACTGCGCGGCGCTGGCGCCGACCCTCGTCGAGTACTGAACTCTTCGGGCACGAGCGGGGCGCGTTCACTGGGGCGACGGCCCGGCGAGATCGGCCGTTTCGAGTTGGCGCACCGCGGCACGATCTTCCTCGACGAAGTCGGGGAGCTTCCCGAAGAGCTCCAGGTGAAGCTGCTTCGCGTGCTGCAGACCGGCGAGGTCGAACGCCTCGGCTCCACACAGACGGTCACGGTCGATGTTCGTCTCATCGCGGCCGCCAACCGCAATCTCGAGGAGGCGGTTGCCGCCGGCAGGTTCCGGTCCGATCTCTACTACCGGCTGCACGTCTTTCCCCTCCACGTGCCGTCCCTGCGAGACCGCCGGGAGGACATCCCGCTCCTCGTCGCCTATCTGGCCGAGAAGAAGGCCAAGGCCGTCGGCAGAATCATCGACTACATCCCGGACAGCGTGATGCAGCGTCTGACGCCGGTACGCCTGGCCGGGG
This sequence comes from uncultured Acidobacteriota bacterium, assembly GCA_963776315.1. Lineage (GTDB taxonomy): Bacteria > Acidobacteriota > Vicinamibacteria > Vicinamibacterales > 2-12-FULL-66-21 > DATBJJ01. Next base: position 169,851 of record CAVZMJ010000001.1, on the reverse strand, counting down.
AACGTGCGCGAGCTCGAGAACGTCATCGAGCGCGCGATCATCCTCTCGCGCGACGGCACGCTTCTGCTGGACGGGCTCTTCGATTCGCATCCGGCAGTGCACTGGGCACACGGGGAGTAGCTGCGACACCGAGACACTCGACCAGAACCATTGGACGATGCGCCGAGGTCGAGCGGGCGCACATCCTGCGGGTCTGCGAGGACGTGTGGATGGCGCATCAAGGGCCCGGACTCGGCCTCCGTCCGACTCGCGATAAAGCCGAGCACGCTTTACTTCCGCATGCACAAGCTCGGCATCGTCCGACCCGCGCAAGAAGGCGCCGGCGCCGGGTCCGCATCCTGACTTCTGCGGGTCGAGATGCCGTCCTCACCGTGCACTGGGCGACCAGGACATGATCAGCCTGTCGGGATTGCTGGCGTTTGTCGCATCTCAGCCGGGTGGCACGGGTCTCGCTACTTCGTTCGGCAGCGAGACAGCGAGAAGGAGGTCACGATGAGAAATTGCAGTCGGATTCTGACGGCGATGGCCATCGCTTTCGGACTCGCGGCCGGCGCGAGCGCCCAGAATTCCAAGACGCCCGCAGCTGACACGGCGGTCGTGAAGGCCATGATTGCCGCGATGGAACCGGGCGAGGGACAGAAGCGGCTCGAGGGCCTGGTGGGAACGTTCGACGTGAAGATCCGGACGTGGCTCGACACCTCCCAGCCTCCGATCGAGTCGGTCGGGGTTTCGGTCGGCCAGTGGGTGCTCGGCAAACGTTACGTCCAGGTCATGCTGTCCGGATTCACCCTGGGCGAGCCGTTCGATGTCATCGGCTACGCCGGGTTCGACAACGTTGCGAAGAAGTACGTGACGACCTACATGGACTCGGGCGGCACGGGCATGGAGTGGTTCACGGGCACGATGGATCCGGACGGCAAGTCGGCGAAGATGACCGCGACGACCTTCGACGCGATCACGCTCAAACCCGTCACCGTCGAGATGAGGCTCCGTTTCCTGGCCAACGGCGACCACATCACAGAGCTGTGGCAAGCGGAGCCGAACGCGCAAGATGGTCCAGGTGATGGAGCTCCAGTACACGCGCAGGAAGTCGTGAAGCCGCGAACCAGGAGGAATGTCATGATCAGAAACCCGTTTCGAATGCCCCTCCCGCTGAGGGTCCTGCTGGGCGTCCTCGTCCTGCTCGTGTACGCGGTTCCGAGCGAGGCCGTTCTCGGGACCCGGCGGAGGACGGCCGTCGTGGTCGCTTCCGCGACCAAGAGCGCCGACGCCGCCAAGGAGTCAGCGGCGGTCCAGCAGGCGACCGCGGCCCAAAAGACCGCGGACCAGACCGCAGCGGCGCAGTCCGCGGCCGCTGCGTCGCAGGCGTCGGCGGCATCCGCCGCGGCGGCCAGTCAGGCTGCGGCTGCGGCCGCGGCCAGTAAAGCCGCGGCTCAACCGGCGGCTCCGCAAAAGACGCCGCAGCAGCAGCTCCAGGAACTCAAGTCGCTCTTGGATCAGAAGCTCATCAGCCAGAGCGACTACGACGCGGCGAAGAAGAAGATTCTCGACGCCATGGCGAAATGATGCAGCACGTATTTCTTCCCGCCGCTCAGCGGTTGCCCATCGGTATCGGTAATGATCTGGGCATAGAGCGCGTCATCCGGCTGGTTCGCGCCCAGCCCGATCTGGGCGATGATTCTCGAAGGATGAGATCCCTGCCCACGTTGCCGGCAGCGCCGGGCTGATTGAGACCGGGATCCGATACGGCTCGCACTTGCCGCGCCGATCCACCGTAGCCGCGATTCCCCGCCGCACCTGGTTGGCTGATGCCTGCGACGATCGAGGAGACGCTCGGCTTCGCACGCGAGTCGCTCGGGATCGAGCAGCCGGTCGCCGATCTGATCTATCGCAACAGCTTCCCGCTGCTCGTGCAGGATGTGACCCTTGCGATGGTGGTCGACAAGGAGATCATCGACGGTGTCGCGCATTCATTTGCTGTTCAGCCGACCTGGTGTCGACTTTCAGGTGTGGGTGACTGACGGCGGCCCGCCGCTGCCGCGCAAGTATGTCGTCACCGACACAGGTACCCCCGAGCTCTTGAGCATGACAACGGTCATGAGCAACTGGAACGTCGCTCCGGCCGTGGCCGACGCGCGCTTCACTCTCGTGCCTCCCCAAGGTGCCAAGAAGATCTCCTTCATGCCCCTTGCGACAGGCAGCGGGTCTTCCCGCTGACACCAACCGGAGCAAAGACATGAAAACCAAACTCACGATAGCGGCAGCAGCCAGCGCGCTTGCCTTGATGCTCGTTCCCGACGTGACGTATGCGCAGGCTGGCCACATGCACCGCGCGACCCGACGCAGGACCGCCGTCGTCGTCGGGAGCACAGTCGAGGCTAAGGATGCGGCCCAGATGTCGCAGTCCCAACAGCAGACGGCCGCGGCGCAGCAGCAGGCCGTAGCTTCCCAGCAGCAGGCTGCCGTCGCCCAACAGCAAGTCGCTGCGTCCCAGCAGCAAGCCGCGGCCGCCAAGCAGGAGGCTGCCGCGGCGAAGCAGGAAACGGCCATTGCCCAGGGATTGTTGCCACTGGGCACCATCGTTTCGACCCTCCCCGCGGGTTGCGTTACCACGGCGGTCAGTGGCGTGGAGTACTACCACTGCGGCGTCAACTACTATCGCGCGGTGTTTCAGGGGAACAACCTGGTGTTCGTGACGGCACAGCCCAAATGAAGAGAGACAAGCCGGCCGACGCGCTCCGCGTCTAGGCGCCGTGCACGCGCGTCAGTGGATCGTGAAGCGGCAGTACTGGAACGATTGCGTCGCGCCCCACGGCGTCGTGTGGATGTAGGGCGCGGCCTCGACCAGCTCGAGATCGGCGTCGAACTCCCGAGTCAGGGTTTCGGGGGAGTAGCGCACCACCTCCAGCCCGCTGCACCGCTCGGGCCCATCGGGCGCGAAGGTCGCGACGATCGCCGCGCCGCCGGGCTTGAGCGTCTCGCGCAGGTGGAACCGGTATCGATCGCGATCCTCGGGTTCGGTCAGGAAGTGGAACACGGCGCGGTCGTGCCAGATGTCCATCGGCTTGAGCGACCAATTGCCGGCCACATCCGCTTCGATCCACGTGGGAATGGACGCCGCTGCCCCCAATCGCGCCTGCGCCGCGGTGCAGTGCGGCGCCTGAGACATCGAGCACGGCCAGACAGTCGAGGCCGCGCGCCGCGAGCACGTCGACGAGCCGCGAGGGCGCGATCGCTAGGATGCGTGTCATGAAGCACCGTTATACGTCTGGATCACGCGGAGTACGCGTCTTCACGGGACGCGGATCACGCGCATCGGACATCTTCACGGGGCGGACCTCTTGGATCAGGCGTCTTGCGGGACGCGAGCACGTGGATTGTGCATCTGAACGTCAAACGGGCACCCAACTGCCGCACCCACCAGATGCGGGTCGTGACCTCACTCCGGAAACACAAACCGCCCATCGTGACGACTAGCAGCCCGCAGCTGGTGTAAGGTGAGTTGATCGTCGAACGGCAGCCACCTGAGCAATAGGGTGGCGCGCCGCGGCGGCAACAGCCAGGAGGTTTTTATGGCAGACAGGGTCACGACAAGAACGACACGGCTGATGATGATAGCGGGCTCGACATTCATCACCGCCCTGCTGATCGCCCAGGTCGCATCGGCCGACCGCCTCCCCGACAAGGACATCAAGCAGCTGCTCGAACGCATCCACAACGAACGCGATCGCTTCGAAGATCAACTCGATGGAAAGCTGAAGCACAGCGTCATCCGCGGCGATCGCGGCGAGGTCGACGTCGAGAGGTACCTCGACGACCTGCAGGATAACGTCAACAAGCTCAAGGACCGCTTCACGACGCAGTACGCCGCCAGCGCGGAAGTGACGACCGTGCTCCGTCAGGCCACCGACATCCAGCGTTACATGTCGACGCTCCCGCCCAACTTCGACGGTGCGAGCGAATGGACTCGGCTGGCCGCGAGCCTGGGAGAGCTGGCCGCGAACTACGGGACCACCCTGCCGCTGCCCGACGGCCAGCAGGCACGGCGGATGAACGACGGCGAGCTGAAGAAGGCCGCCGAGGATGTTGCGAAGAGCGCCGACCAATTCAAGAAGGACCTCGACTCGTCTCTCAAGATGGACAAGACGATCGACAGTGTGACGCGTGAAGCCTCGGTCAAGGAGGCAGACGGCTTGAAGCAGGATGCGAAGAAGCTCGCATCCACGGTCGGCGATGGCCGGCCCGCGTCCGGAGAGGCAAAGGCGCTGCTCGATTCAGCCGCGCGGATGCGCACATCGACGTCCGGGCGTGCACTCTCACCTGCCGCGAAGACCGCCTGGGAATCGGTCGAAGGCGGCCTGGGCAAAGTGGCGTTCGCCTTTGGTCTTCCGGCGCGGCTTCCATAGGCGTGTTTCTTTCACCTCGATGCCGGCGATTCGTGTGACGGAGTGGCTTATGCGCTCTCGGGCAGTTCGCGTACTACTCCGAGGCGAGCTTCTCGTTCGGCCTGAAGACAGATATGTAGCTCTATTTGACTGCGTCCAGGCTGCACGAACCTGATCGCCGCGCTCGAGGAGTCCCGATGCTTCGCATATTGCTTCCTGCTGTCGCTCTCATGGTGGCCTCTCCGGTGCCCCGGCCGCCGGCCCAGGCATCGGCCGAAACGCCGCCCCGGCTGACGCTGGCCTTCACCATCCGCGTGCAGGTGGGCCCGCCGACCGAGCTCGGCCAGGTCCCACGCGGCCGTCGCCGCATCATTCCCATCCTCGGTGGCACGTTCGATGGCCCCGGCATTCGCGGGAAGGTGGTTCCTGGCGGAGCGGACTGGCAGGTCGTTCGCGCCGACGGGCTTGCCGAGCTCGACACGCGATATCTGCTGCAGACCGACGGCGGCCAACTGATCTACATCCAGAACGCCGGCATCAGGCATGCGCCGCCTGACGTGACGAAGAAGTTGCTGGCCGGAGAGCCAGTCGACCCGTCGCAGGTTTACTTCAAGACGATCCCCACGTTCGAGACCTCCGCGCCCGAGCTGCAGTGGCTGACCCGGTCGATCTTCATCGGCACCGGCGAACGCAACCCTTCCGACGTCGTTATCCGGGTGTGGAAGGTGGACTAGAGCGTCTGTCGATTCCGCGCGTCCCCGTTCGACGTGTAAGTAGAGCAGGCCGCTACCCGGAGTTTCGGCCCCGGTTGTCAGACAGGCAGCCATGAGCACGAGACCAGAACGGAGACAAACGATGCGATTCATGATCATTCGCAGGGCCGACAAAAACACGGAAGCGGGCGTCCTGCCGAGCCAGGAACTGCTCACCGCCATGATGAAGTACAACGAAGAGCTGGTGAAGGCCGGCGTCATGCTGCAGGGCGAGGGGCTCCAGCCGAGCTCGAAGGGCACGCGCGTCAGGCCGAACGGCGGCAAGCCGGTCGTCGTCGACGGCCCGTTCACCGAGACGAAGGAGCTCATCGCGGGCTTCACGATGATTCAGGTGCGGTCGAAGGAAGAGGCCATCGAGTGGGTCAAGCGCTGGCCCGTCGAGGATGGGGACGTCGAGCTCGAGATTCGGCAGGTGTTCGAGGCGGAGGATTTCGGCGAGGAGTTCACGCACGACTTGCGTCAGCAGGAGGAGCGGCTGCGCGCGCAGGCCGCGAAACGGTAACCGTCGATTCGGACACGCTGACGCGTCGGAGGACCTATGGGGAAAGTGATTTCGAAGGACGGAACCTCCATCGCATTCGATCGCGTGGGCAGCGGGCCGCCGCTGATTCTCGTGGACGGCGCGCTGTGCTATCGAGGGTCTGGGCCGATGGCGCCGCTGGCGGCGCTCCTCGCGCCGAACTTCACCGTTCTAACCTACGACCGCCGCGGACGCGGCGACAGCGGCGACACGGCGCCGTACGCCGTCGAGCGGGAGGTCGAGGATATCGACGCCTTGATCAAGGAAGCCGGCGGATCGGCCTTCGTGTATGGAATCTCCTCGGGCGCCGGTCTGGCACTCGAGGCAGCGAATCGAGGACTTGTCGTCAGGAAGCTGGCCCTGTACGAAGCTCCGTTCATCGTGGATGACACTCGTGCTCCGGTTCCTGCGGACGTCGTACAGCAGCTGGAGCGCCTCATAGCCGCCGATCGCCGGAGTGACGCGGTCAGGCTTTTCATGAAGCTGGTCGGTGTGCCCGCCGTCTTCGTCGCCTTGATGCGATTCATGCCGGCGTGGTCGAAGCTCAAAGGCGTGGCGCACACGCTGCCCTACGACCTGACGATCGTGTCCGACAACCAGAGAGGCAGGCCGCTGCCATTGACTCGGTGGACGACCGCGACGGTGCCCACGCTCGTCGTTGCCGGCGGCAAGAGCCCCGCCTGGATGCGCAACGCCATGCAGGCGCTCGCGCGTGTCCTGCCCAGTGCGAAGCACTATACGCTCGAGGGGCAGACGCACATGGTCAGCGCGAAGGCCCTGGCTCCGGTACTGGCTGAATTCTTTGGCAGTTGAGGCGACGAGGAACGGCATGGATGTGACGATGACGCCGATTGGCACGATGCGAACGCCGTTCGGCGCGACCGGTGAGATTCCGAAGGGGCTCGACGCCAAACACGACGCCGAGGGCGTCATCGAGATCGATCCGTCGTTCGAGGCCGGACTCCAGGACATCGAGGGCTTCTCGCACCTTCACGTCCTGTGGCACTTTCATCGCGCCGGCGGGTACGACCTCGTCGCGCACCCGCCGAGCGACGATCGGCCGCACGGCGTGTTCGCGACGCGGTCTCCGCGCCGTCCGAGCCCGATTGGCCTGACGGTCGTGCAGCTGCTGCGAAGGGACGGTGCGCGGCTGCACGTGCGCGGCGTCGACATGCTCGACGGAACGCCCGTGCTCGACATCAAGCCGTACCTCTCGAGCGTTCCCGCCGGCGACATCCGGCGTGGATGGCTCGCGGCTGCCGAAGAGCGCCGCCGCTCACCGAGCTGAGCCCCCACAGATCACGGGCGCCGATCTCGACGCGCTCGTCGCCTACGTGCGCTCGTTGAGCGCAGGAAAGTAGAGCCACGGACAACACGGACAACACGGAGAACGCGGTCAGACTGACAGGAGTTTCAAGAGCTGAGGAGAGACGTGCTTTCGAGGCCAGCCCACATTCACTCTGTTAGGCGAAAGGACGCCTCATAGATAACGGGCGAACCGCCGGCGCGAAGCGCGCCAGGTCGCGGCCGATTGTGCTCGGTCAGAGGAACGGCATTATCTGGACTGAAGCCCGCCTTCCCGAGCTCCTCGATCAGTTGATCGCGACGTCAGGAAGCATTGCGGCTCACCTGAGAACTCCGTGAAGACGAAGTGCTCCCCAGCCGCGGGCGCGAGTCCTTCCGGCAACGTCGTCCTCGAGAACGTGAAGACGAAGAGTCCCGCGCCTGGCCTGGCCACCCGAGCCGCTTCGCGAATCGCGGCGCGGAACTGCACCGCCGATCGCGCCAGATTCCAGATGCCGTGTGCGATCACCGAGATCCACGGAGCTCGACTGCAGCGGCAGATGCTCCATCGGCGCCATCACCAGGTCCATGCGGCCGGCCGGACATTCCGCGCGGGCTCGCGCGGCCGCCGCGCCCAGCATTGGCCCCGACAGATCGAGCCCGACGATGGTCCAGCCGAGGCTGGCGAGCGGAACGGCGTTGCGGCCGGCCCCGCAACCGAGGTCAAGCGCGCGTCGGGCGCCGCGTTCGCGCTCCGCGGCAGCAAATTGCATCAACGTCGCATTTGGCTGTGATTGCGCGAAGCCGGCGACGGTACCGGGTGCGCTCCAGGACGAGCCGCGCAGTGGGTCGATCATGCCGTCAGTCCGGCTTCGGCTCCCGCAGCATGATGAGCAGCAGGCGTGACGGTTCGGTCGCGCGGACCGCATGTGGCACGTTCGCCGGCATGCGGACGATCGTCGCCGGCTCCGCGCGAACCTCCTGTCCGCCGATCGTGAGGACAAACGCGCCCTCGAGCACGATCACCAGCGCGTCGAACGGCGCCGTATGTTCGCTCAACTCCTCCCCGGTGTCGAAGGCGAAGATGGTGATGTTCCCGCCGGCGGTCCGTGCCAGCACGCGGCTGGCGATGCCCTTGTCGGTCGGGTTGATGAGCGACTCGAGCAGGAACGCCTCTGCGGGCGGAAGTGTGCTGGACATAACGGGTTTCTGATCGCTCCATCGATCGTCATGCGGTCGTCTGACGCGCCTCGCTCTGGTACGGCCGCATGCCGGTGTCGAAACACCGGCCGGGCTGCGACCTTGACGAGGCGGCGGAAGGTTTCGTAGGCGTAGTATCCGGCGCCAGGCTCGGCCAGCAGCGCCGCGTCGTCCGGATTGACGACCAGGCTCACCTCGATGTTCGGCGCGGCGCCGATCGGCAGCCAGTGACGCCGGCACGCGTCGTACATGTGCGCCATGCACCTTCCGCATGTCGTCGTAAGACGGCGGCGGCCAGTCCTCCATGTCCGAGCCGACCGTCGGCCGGAAGATGCACACCGTCGGAAACGCGCCGAGGCTCGGTGATGAGGTCGATCGCCTCGAGGGTGCGTTCGATCGGTTCGATGCCGGCGATGATCTCGCCCGAGACCGCGCCGCGCGGCATCCGGGCCGCGCAGTAGTTCATCGCATCGACGAACAGCTCCTGTCCGTGCATGCGCTCCTTTCCGGGACAGATCCGCGCGAACCACTCCGGATCGAGCAGCTCGAGGCAGAACGAGAGATGATCGACGCCGGCGTCGATGAGCGCGTCGTAGCGCGCGAAGACCGGCTCCGGCGCGAGCTGCACGCCGACGAGCATGCCGACGTCCCGCTTGATCGCCTTGACGTACGGCGTCGCGAACTCGAGGCCTCGGGAGCCTTGAAACCCGCCGTTCAAGTGCACGAACGTGACGCCGGACTCGGCGCGCGCGGCCCAGCAGGTTTCGATGACGTCGGCGATCGGCTTGACGGCGGCTTCGTTCGTGCCGACATTCTGGCCGGTGGTGCAGAACCGGCAGTTGAGCGCCGGCGAGTAGTTCCAGAACGCGCAGATCGGGTTGATGTAGATGCCGAGATACGTGCCCTGGAGCTGGCCGATCCGCTCCATCGGCACGTCGCGCGACGTGAGCCGCGAGTACCATCGCGGTTGCGCCGGCAGTCGCACCGGGTAGCGTGCGCGGTCGCGGTCGTCGACGATGGCGTAGCCGCGATCGGGTCCGCCGGTCAAGCGGTACGGGGAGCTCTCGGCGAAGCGCTCGACGACGGGCGCGTTGACCCAGATGTCCTTCTGGACCATCGATGCCGCCGGCAGGACGACCTCGAGGCCGGATCCGAGTCCGGCGCGCGTCCGCGAGATGCCCCGCGCGCCCTCGAGCGAGACGTCGGCCGGCACGCGCAGGCCGCGGCAGAAGAGATCGATCTCGAGCTCGCACGCGTTCAGTCCGGATCTCACGGCAACTCCGAGTATCCAGGGCGACGGGCGTGGTCACATATGACGGCCGTCATACGCGCGGCGCGCGGAGAGAACGGAGTGAACGGAGGGATTTTCACCACTTTTCACCACAGAGTTAACGGGGTTAGCGGAGACAACCGGCGAGCAGCCCGCGGGTACGGGTCGCCCCGCGAAGCGCGGCGCGACCCCGGCAGGTCCAATGTGAGCTCCCCGGGCTTTTCTCTGCTAACTCCGTTGACTCTGTGGTGCAATCTTCATTCCGCGGCGGGACTATTCCGTCCCTGTCGTATCGAGCGCCTTGCGGTCGAGGATGACGAAGCCGTCTTTCTCGCTGCGCACGACGTCCTGCTTGCCCCAGCGGCTCATGATGCGGATGGCCGTCTCGATGGTCGTCCCGGTCATATCCGCCAGTTCTTGTCTCGACAGGGCGAGCGGGATGAAGATGCCGCCGCGTTCCTCGCGCCCCATCTGGCTGCCGAGCTTGAGGAAGAGGCGCGCGAGCCGCGGTTCGATCCGCCCGCCGGTCAGCTCTCCTATCCGGTTGGTCAGCTCGACGAGCCGCACGGTCATGCCGGCCAGGAGCCCACGCACGAGAGAGGGATGTTGTTCGAGCAGCGTGAAGAACGCCGTGCGGCCGATGACCACGCACACCGTTTCTTCCAGGGCCGCAGCGCTCGCCGGGAACGGCCGGCCGTCGTAAGTCGCGATGGCACCCAGCGGGTCGCCCGGACCGAACACTTCGAGGATCAGCTCTTTGCCGCTCGCGAATCGCTTGAAGATCTTCACGCGCCCGGACGCGATCGTGTAGAAGGCGTCCGACGGCGCGCCCTGCTCGAAGATCACCTCACCCTTGTCGTACCGCCGGATGGCCGCGGCCGCGGCGACCGTCAGTCGATCGTCTACAGCCAGCTTCCGGAAGACAGGCGTGATCCGGAGCACGGCATCGATCGTGTCTTTCTCGTCTTTCTCGCCGGGTACCGCGGCCATCGCGACATTGTAGCCGTCATTCCCGGTCCTCGTGGTGGACGGCGGGCTTCGCCGGCTGCGCGTACGCCGAGGCCGCGCCATGCACGTAGACGAGTTGTCCGCCGGCGTGGCCCACGCGCAGGCCCAACGCCGCGACCACGAGCGTCGAGGCGACGACGCCCGACACGAGCGCGCGCGCGGCTGTCGGTCGCCGGACGACGAGGACCAGCCCTGCGAGTACGAGCGTGAAGCCCCCCGCCCAGATGAACTGATCGGCGAGCGCCTCGTGCTGATGGAGTGCGCTCTCTTGAATCACGTTCTCGACGCGATCTTCCTCGGCCTCTCCGGTGCGAGTCGCGACGAGACCGGATCCGAGAAGGAGCGTCTGGAACGCGACCACGGCCAGCCACGCGCGTGGCCGGACGCGGCCGGTCCAGAGCGCCCAGGCGAAGCCCGATGCGACCAGTGGCATGAGGATGGCAAGTGCCAGTGGCAAGTGAACGATAGCGGGGTGCAGCGGCATCGAACCCATAGAGCCTCCTTGTAATCTGCGTCGTACCGACGCGCTCACACCTGGATACGCCATCGCGCGGTCGATCGTCATCGAACGGATGTTCGATATGGTCAAGCCTCAGGAACGCAAGCACTTGGACGGAGGCGTGGCGACCGACGCCGGACACCGGCGGGTCTCGCTCGCCGTGGCGCTCTTTGCCGCGATCGCCGTCCTCATCGGTGTCGACCTCGCCGCCGACTCGCAGACGGGAGTTGCCAGGGGGCATCTGGCGCTCGAAGGTCTCGTCATGGCGCTGGCGACTGTGGGGGTAATTGGCCTGTGGCGGGAATTTCTCACGGCCACGGGACTGGCCGCGCAGCTGAGCGTCGATCTCGACGCGGCTCGTGCGCAAGCGGCGCGCTATCGGGCCGAGGCGCGGGAGGCGCTGCAAGGCCTCGGCGAAGCCATCGAGAGCCAGTTCGAGCGCTGGCAGCTGACGTCCGCCGAGCGCGAAGTCGGCCTGCTCATGCTCAAGGGGCTCAGCCATCGTGAAGTTGCCGACATCAGGCAGACCAGCGAAGCGACGGTCAGGCAGCAGGCGCTGATGGTGTACCGTAAGTCCGGGCTGGCGAACCGTTCCCAGCTTTCGGCGTTTTTCCTCGAGGATCTGCTGCTGCCTCGCGCGGCAGTCGAACAGGAGTCCGACCGTGCCTCATAGGGAACAGCACCGTGCCGACCGCATCGGGTGGCTGCGCGCTGCGGTGCTCGGCGCCAACGACGGTATCGTGTCGACCGCCAGCCTCGTCGTCGGCGTCGCCGCGTCGGGCGCGCCTCGAGCCGAGGTGCTCGTCGCGGGCGTCGCCGGGCTCGTCGCGGGCGCGATGTCGATGGCCGCCGGCGAGTACGTGTCGGTGAGCTCGCAGGCCGACACCGAGGAAGCGGACCTGGCGCGCGAGCGCAAGGAGCTCGCGACCGACGATGTGTTCGAGCGCGCGGAACTGGCCGGGATCTACGTCGCGCGTGGCGTGAGCCCGCCGCTGGCGAAGCAGGTGGCCGACGAGCTCATGGCACACGACGCGCTCGGGGCACACGCGCGCGACGAGCTCGGGATCACCGATCTCCAGCGTGCCCGTCCAGTGCAGGCGGCACTTGCCTCGGCCACGACATTCGCCGTAGGCGCCGCGCTCCCTCTCGTCGTCGGGCTGCTCGCGCCGCGCGCCTTTCTGACAGTTCTGGTCGGTGCGGCATCGCTCGTCTCGCTCGCGTCGCTCGGTGCGCTCGCGGCCCGCGCCGGCGGGGCGTCTCCCTGGGTTGGCGCCTGGCGCGTGACCATCTGGAGCGCGCTCGCGATGGCATTGACCTACGCCGTCGGCATGCTCTTCGGCACGTCTGTCACGTAGACTGTCGTCTCCGTGAGAACACGCCTGCATGACTGACTCCTGGGACCTTCTGGGAATCGCCGTCGCGGCCCTCGGCGGTGCGGCAGTCGGTGTCGAACGGCAGCGTTCGGGCCATGCCAGCGGTCCGCACGCGCGCTTCGGCGGCGTCCGCACGTTCACGATGCTCGGCGGGTTGGCTGGCATGGCCGGATGGCTCGCGACCCAGCAGCTCGCGGGGCTCGCGATCGTCCTTGCGGCCGGCGCGGTTGCGCTCATCATCGCCGGCTACTTTGCCGCCGGCACTCGAGATGTCGACGCGACGAGCGAGGCCGCCGCACTCGTCGTCGTCGCGGCCGGTGTTGCCGCTGGACTGGGATGGCTGGCGCTCGCGAGCGGCGTCATCGCTCTGACCACGCTGCTTCTTGCCGAGAAGTCGCGCCTGCACGACCTCGCCGGACGGATAGACGACGAGGAAATGCGGGCGGCGGCCCGCTTCGGGGTGATGGCCGTCGTCATCCTGCCGCTGCTTCCCGAAGGACCAGTCGGCCCGTGGGGCGGGATCCGGCCGCGCGAGCTGTGGATGCTCGTGCTGTTTTTCACCGGCATGAGCTTCGCCGGCTACATCGCGCAGCGGATGTTCGGCGCCGGCCGCGGCTATCCCGTCGCGGGCCTGCTGGCCGGCGTGGTCTCGTCGACCAACGCCACGTTCACGTTCGCGCGGCTGAGCCGGCGCGAGCCAACGCTGTCCCGGCCCCTGGCCGTCGGCACCGTTGCCGCCTGCACGATGCTCTTTCCGCGCGTCTTCATCGCGGCCTCGGTCCTCAACTGGAGCGTCGCCCGCGCGCTGCTGCCCTACCTGGCAGTGCCCTTCCTCGTCGGACTCCTCGTCGTCCTGACGTGGTGGCGGCGCGGCGCCGACGTTGGGGAGGGTGCGGCGCCGCCGGCGAATCCGCTGCAGATCGGACCGGCGCTCCAGATGGCTGCCGTGTTTCAGGTGGTGCTCTTCGCGGTCGCCGGGATGCATCGGCTGTTCGGAGCGAGCGGACTCATGGCTTCCGGAGCGGTGCTGGGTCTGAGCGACGTCGACGCGCTCACGATTTCCATGTCGCACACTGCCGCCGCGGGCGTCGCGGCGGGCGTGGCTGCGGAGGCGATTGCCGTCGGCATCCTCTCGAACTGCGTCCTCAAAACCGGACTCGCGGTCGCGCTCGGAACGAGGCCGTTCAACCGGTTGGCCGGCGGCGTGCTCGTGGCGATGGCCGTTGCAATCTCCGTCGCTATCGCCCTCGTTCCCTGAGGTCTGACCCGCCCCCCCCCAAATTAGTTCGGCGGCCGTGTCGATCTTGGGGTCCCTGGTTCGACGTATAGGTAAGGACGAAAGATTGAGTAACCTGATAGTCGATTACCTTGTAGACAAACGCGTAACAGAGTGTTTATGAGCATCCTCACCGATTTCCGTTTCGCCCTCCGCTCGCTCGCCAGGGTCAAGGGGCTGGCCCTGACGGTTGTCGTCACGCTCGCGCTCGGCATCGGCGCCAACGCGGCCATTTTCAGCGTGGTGCGCGGCGTACTTCTCCGTCCGCTCGTCAACCGCGACGAAGATCGCCTCATCTACATACGCCAGAGCGCCCCGGGCATCAACGTCGAGAATGCCGTCTTCTCGGTGCCGGAGATTCACGACCTTCGCGCGCGCGTCCGGACGCTCAATGCCTTCGGCGATTTCTCCACGATCGAATTCACGATGATCGGCCTCGGCGAGCCTCGCGTGGTTCGCGCCGGGGTCGTCGGCGGTTCGTACTTCGAGGTGATGGGGCTCAAGCCGGCGCGCGGCCGCCTCCTCGGGCCGTCCGACGACGGGCCGCAGGCGACTGGCGCCGCGGTGCTGACCTATCGCTTCTGGAGCGGGACTCTCCAGAGCGACGCCTCGGTGATCGGCAAGACGGTCAGGCTGGGCGACCGGACCGCGACCATCGTCGGCGTCCTCGAGCCGTCGGTCCCGTATCCATCGGAGACCGAGATCATCGCCAACGTCGTCACGAGCCCGCACCATCTCTCTGCGACGATGCAGGATGGGCGCGTGCATCGGATGACCGAGCTCTTCGGCCGGCTCGCGCCAGGGGTCGGTCTCGATGCGGCGAAAGCCGAGCTGCGCGCGGTCCACGGCGCGATCGTCAAGGAGCATCCCGAGGCCTACCCGGCGTCGGCGGACTTCCGCATCGACGCCGTCGGGCTGCGCGATCAGATCGTCTCGCCGGCGCGGACCGTCCTGCTGGTGCTCCTCGCCGCGTCGGCGCTCGTCTTCGTCATCGCGTGTTCGAATGTCGCGAACCTGATTCTCGCGCGCTCGGTGCGGCGCGAGGGCGAGCTGGCCATTCGCGCGGCGCTCGGCGCGAGCGCCGGTGCGCTGCGCCGGACGCTCCTCGCCGAGAGTCTGCTGTTGTGCGGCGCGGGCGCCATCCTCGGAGTCGCCATCGCGCGGCCGATGGTGGCCATCCTTGCCCGGTATGCCGCGCGCTTCTCGGTGCGCGCGCTCGACCTGACCGTCGATGCCAGCCTGCTGTGGGTCGGCGTGAGCCTGGCTTTGGCCGCGGCGGTCGTCCTCGCGTTCGTGCCGCGCCTGCCGTCCGCGGATGCGTCGAGCGGGTTCGGCCTCTCGACCGGTAACGTGCGCATCACGACGGGCACGAACCGCCGCCTGCGCCTCTTTGCCGTGACCCAGATCGCGGCCTCGTTCGTGCTGCTCGCTGGAGCCGGGATGCTCCTGACGGCCCTCGTTGCCCTTCAGTCGGCGCCGACGGGCTTCAAGACGCGCAACGTGCTGGCGTTGAACGTGCCCGTGATCTCCTACTCGCGTCCTCCGGATCAGGTCGCCTCCTTCTATAAGGAAGCGCTGCGGCGCATCTCGGAGCTGCCCGGCGTGGAGCGGGCCGCGGTCGGCACGATCGTGCCCTGGCGCGACGCCGGGACCTTCGGTCCGGGCTTTCAGTTTTCGGTGGAGGGTTACGCGAAGGCCAACGGCGAGGAAGATCCCCGCGCGCGGTTCCGGACGGTGTCTCCCGGTTTCTTTGCTTCGCTCGGCGTGCCGATCATCGCCGGCCGCGACTTCACCGAGGCCGACCGTCGCGACGCTGAACCGGTCGTCATCATCAGCCAGAGCCTGGCGCAGCGGATGTTCCCGGCGCGTGACGCGCTGAACCGAGGCCTGATGTGGACCGATCCGGTCATGAAGTTCATCGACGTGAAGACCGCGCCGCGGCGGATCATCGGCATCGCGGCCGACATTGACGACGAAAACGTCGTGCCGGGGCCGGCCCTGAGCGTCTATCACCCGTTCGAGCAGGAGATTGGCGGCGGCCGGATCTTCGTCCACGCGAACTCCGATCCCGTACGCGCTCGTGCCCTCCATCACCCGCATCATCCGGGAGCTCTCGCCCGAGCAGCCGGTCGAGCAGCCGGCCACGCTCGACGACATCCGCGCCGAGGTGCTGGCGCCGGATCGGCTGAACGCGCTCGTCTTCGGCGGGTTCGCGGCTGTCGCGCTGACCATCGCCGTCGTCGGCGTCGCCGGCGTGCTGGCGTTCTCGGTGAGCGCCCGCACGCGCGAGTTCGGCATCCGCCTCGCGATCGGATCCGCGCCGCGGCATCTGCTGACGCGCGTGCTTCGCGAAGGAGCAGTGATCGCTGGCGCCGGTGTCCTTGCTGGCGCGATCGGAGGACTGGCCCTCGCGCGCGCCGTCGGCAGCTACATCGCCGACGTCCGCATTCCCGGCGCGCTACCCATAGTCGGCGCGGCCGTGATTCTGGTCGCGGCCGCGATCGTGGCGTCACTGATGCCTGCGGCACGCGCGTCGCGCGTCGACGTGATTAAGGCGCTGCGCGCTGACTGACATCAGCCCGGCTCAGGGCTCAAGGCTCAAGGCTCAAGCAAGATCTTCGAGTAAGTGTTCCGAGGTTTTGCCTGAGCCCTGAGACTCTGCGCCCTGAGCCACTCCGGCCGCGTGTGCACAAGCGCTGCGACTGCCTCACGGAAGGGTCTGCCCGCGACATGTCGTGATCGCTCGACGCCACCGATCGCGGATCTTCTCGCGGCGCTCTCGACTCGGCGGACCTTGGCGGAGTTGCGCGCCCGTGGACGCGTGGCTCGTCCTTTGCTGGTCGGCTGGCGGCGTGGCCCATCCGGCTGCGACGGCAATCAAACAGAACGCGAAAGGACAGCCCTCAATGCCGAGCACTCCGACCGTCAAGAGAGACATCCTCCCGATTCCGGATGCCGCGCACGTCGGCCTGACGACGTATGACGCGAAGGATCCCGAACACGAAATACCCGCCGATCGTCGCCGCTGCGGCCGCCGGCGGGCGCGCCGAACGTGCTGATCGTGCTGATCGACGACGTCGGCTTTGGCGCGTCGAGCGCGTTTGGCGGACCGTGCCACACGCCGACCGCCGAACGGCTGGCGAAGGGAGGGCTCAAGTACACGCGCTTCCACACGACGGCGCTCTGCTCGCCGACGCGTCAGGCGCTGCTCACGGGCCGCAACCACCATTCGGTGGGGATGGGCGCGATCACCGAGATGGCGACGTCGGCGCCGGGGAACAACAGCATCCGGCCGAAGAGCAAAGCGCCGATCGCCGAGATCCTGAAGCTGAACGGCTACTCCACGGCGCAGTTCGGCAAATGTCACGAGGTCCCGTTCTGGGAGGTGAGCCCGGTGGGACCGTTCCATCAGTGGCCGACCGGTTCGGGCTTCGAACACTTCTACGGTTTCGTCGGCGGCGAAGCGAATCAGTACTATCCCGGCCTCTACGAAGGGACCGCGGCCGTCGAGCCGCCGAAGACGCCCGAAGAGGGCTACACGCTCACCGAGGATCTCGCGAATCGCGCCATCACGTGGATGCGTCAGCAGAAGGCGCTGATGCCCGACAAGCCCTTCTTCATGTACTTCGCGCCCGGCGCGACGCACGCGCCGCACCATGTGCCGAAGGAATGGTCGGACAAGTACAAGGGCAAGTTCGACGGCGGCTGGGACAAGCTCCGCGAAGAAACCATCGCCAGGCAGAAGAAGCTGGGCGTCATTCCGCAGGACGCCGTGCTGACGGCACGTCACGAGGAGATTCCCGCGTGGGATGAGATGCCGGCCAACATTGAAGCCGGTGCTCGCGCGGCAGATGGAGATCTACGCCGGCTTCCTGGAACAGGCCGACCACCATGTCGGCCGGCTGGTCGACACGCTCGAAGATCTCGAGATCCTCGACGACACGCTCATCTACCTGATCATCGGCGACAACGGTGCGTCGGCCGAAGGCACGCTCAACGGCTGCTTCAACGAGATGACGACGCTGAACGGCATGCCGGGCATCGAGACGACGGAATTCCTGCTCAGCAAGATCGACGATTTCGGCACGCCCAAGGCGTACAACCACTACGCCGTCGGCTGGGCGCACGCGCTGTGCGCGCCATACCAGTGGACCAAGCAGGTCGCCTCGCACTGGGGCGGCACGCGCAACGGAACGATCGTGCACTGGCCGAAGGGCGTCAAGGGCAAGGGCGAGATCCGCACGCAGTTCCATCACGTCATCGACGTGGCCAGGACGATCCTCGACGTCGCCGGGCTTGCCCGAGCCGACCATCGTCAACAGCATCCACGCAGGCGCCGTTCGAAGGCGTCAGCATGGCGGCCAGCTTCACGGATCCAAAGGCGCCGGAGACGCACGACGTGCAGTACTTCGAGATGTTCGGCAACCGCGGCATCTATCACCAGGGCTGGACGGCGGTGACCAAGCACCGCACGCCGTGGAAGGCGGATCAGCCGCCGCCGTTCGATACCGACGTCTGGGAGCTCTACGGTCCGGATGACTGGACGCAGTCGAAGAACATCGCCGCCGAGAATCCGAAGAAGCTGGCCGAGCTGCAGCGGCTGTGGCTGATCGAGGCCGTGAAGTACAACGTCGTGCCGCTCGACGATCGCGGCTTCGAGCGGATCAATCCCGACATCGCCGGGCGGCCGCAGCTCATTCGCGGCAACACGCAGCTGCTGTTCTCCGGGCATGCGTGTGAGCGAAGTCGTGCGTGCTGACCCTGAAGAACAAGTCGCATTCCGTCACGGCTGAAGTCACCGTACCGACTGAGTGCTGCGCAAGGGCGTCATCATCACCCAGGGCGGCGAGGTCGGCGGCTGGACGCTCTACGCCAAGGACGGCAAGCTGAAGTACTGCTACAACTTCTTCGGCATCAACTACTACTTCGCCGAGGCGACGACGCCGATTCCGGCGGGCAAGCATCAGGTGCGGATGGAGTTCAAGTACGACGGCGGCGGCCTCGCGAAGGGCGGCGACGTCACGCTCTACTACGACGGCAAGGCCGTCGGCAAAGGCCGGGTCGATCAGATCGCATCCGATGGGCTACTCCGCCGACGAGGCCTGCGACGTCGGGTGCGACAGCGGCTCACCCGCATCGCCCGACTACGGTCCGCGCGGGAACACGTTCAGCGGCGAGATTCACTGGGTGCAGATCGACATCGGCACCGACGACCACGATCACCTCATCACGCCGGAAGAGCGCTTCCAGCTCGCGATGGCGCGGCAGTAGCGGGCGGATCCGGCGTTCGGTCCAGGCATCGTCGTCGTGATGCCTGGACCGTCGCGGCAGGAATTCCACCCTGCGTATCGAGGACGCGCTAGACTAAGAAGCTTGGCGTGCCAGCGCCCCGCCCCGACTTCAGCAGAAGAAGGGACGCCTGTTCAATGGAAAGGCGCGCCATGGCACGACTCTCTCCGATCGCGCTCGGCGCGATCCTTCTCGCCCTCGTCTCCAGCTGCAACAGCGACAGCCCGACGGCGCCAAGTCCGGTACTCCAGACCGAGACTTTCACCGGCACGCTTCAGCCGCTCGGCCTCGACTACAAGACCTTCACCGTGGTGTACGCGCAGTCGTCCACCGATCTCAGCGTCATCGTCAGCAGCCTGACCACCGTTGCCAGCTCGACGCCGGTCACGGGGATTACCATCGGCGTCGGTTTCGGCGCGGTCTCGGGGTCGACGTGCGCGCTCCAGGTGCAGACGCCGGTCGCGACCCTCGGCCAGGAGCTTTTCGCTCCCAATGGCGCGTCGCCGGGCACCTACTGCGTCCAGATCTTCGACTGCCCGACTGGAGCAACAGGCTGCACGTCTCTGCTGACCGAGGCGGTGACCTACTCGATGACGGTCAAACACTACTGACGTCGTAGAATTCCTGGCCATGGTGGGGAGATGATGACCGGCCCAGCGGGGCTGGCGCGCCTTGCGGTGCCCCTCGGATTCGTTGTCGCGGTGCTGCTCGCGCTTCCGTCGCTCACGGCGCCGCTCCTTCAAGACGACGTGGTGCATCGTGGGATGCTGCTCGGCAAGGCACCTGGAGTGCACTGGAGCCCGTTCGAGCTCTACGACTTCGTCGGCGGCCCGACGCGCCCGGCGAGCCTGATGATCGACCGTGGCCTTCTGCCATGGTTTACTGACGACGGCCTTACGCTCCGCTTCTTTCGGCCGCTCTCGAGCGCGACGCTCGCGATCGACGAAAGGTTGTTCGGAGAGCGGATTTGGCTCTCCCGGCTCCACAGCCTCCTCTGGTTCCTTGCGATCCTCTGGCTCGTTGGGGTGCTGCACCGTCGCTTCCTCTCGATATCGACAGGGTGCGCGGCGACGCTGATCTACGCGATATCGGCGGGGCATGCTCTCCCGGTGTCCTGGATTGCCGCTCGGCACACGCTTGTGTGCACGGCCTTCTCGCTGCTCGCCTTCTGGTTGCACCTGCGCGACCGGGAGGACGGGTGGCGACCCGGGCGCTGGCTGTCCCCGGTCGCGTTTGCGGTGGGCCTGCTGGGCGGAGAGATGACGCTCGGGGCCGTGGCGCTCGTTGGCGCGTGGGAAATCCTCGGACGCCGTGATTCGATCCGCGAGCGTGTCCTGGCCATGCTGCCGGTTGTATCGCTCGCGTTGGTCTATCTTGGCTACTACGTCGCGATGGGTTACGGAGCTCGTGGCAGTGGTGCGTACACGGGGTTCGGGGGTGGACGCTCGGACGCGCTCACGGTGATTCGGCATTTTCTGATTCTGGTGGGCGAGATGGTCGCCGCAACGCCGTCGGATGCGTTCGGGCTCGCGACGGTCCGCGTCCAGACGGCGGCGGCGCTCTGGGGCGCCGCGATGACGGTCGCCGTGATGGCTGTCTACAGGTTCGCGCGGCCGCATGTCGATCCACGGGACGCGGCGGTGATGCGATGGATGCCGATCGCCGCTGCCGCAGCAGCACTACCCGGAGCGCTGGCGCTCGTCGGTGGCCGGGTGCTGACACTCGCGCTCTTCCCTGCGACCGGTGTCGTGGCGGTCGTCCTTGCGTCTGGTATCGCCACGGTACGGCAGCGGGACCCGCGCACACTCACCCGGGCGTTCATGGCCGTGGCGATCGCCGGGTTCGCGCTCGGCCATTTCGTCATTGCGCCGACGTTCAGGGCGGTCATCGGTGTCGAGCTCGCGCGGCTCGCTCGCGAGCAGGAGGATCTGGCGATGCGCATGGCGCCCTGCCCCGGAGTGATGGTGCTGGTCGCGGCCGCTGACCCGACCATCGCCACCTACGTGCCCGCGACCCTCGCCCTCCGCAACCGCGGGCCGGAGCGGCTCCGCGTCCTCAGCCTGGCGGCGAGCGATCATCGGATCGACAACGTGACCCGCACGGGCTTCGACCTCACAACCCTCGGCGGCGATCGCGTGAGAAGCGTGTGGGAGCGTCTTTACCGCAGCGGCCCGCTTCCGGCAGGCACACGCGTGCGGCTTGCGGGGCTCGACGCAACGGTGATCGAGGTTCGCGATGGCGCGCCCGTGCGGGTGCGGTTCGATTTCGGTGAGCCGCTCGACTCGCCCCACCTCTGCTTCTTGCAGTGGCGCGGCGGGGGGATCCTGCCGCTCCGGCCGCCCTCGTCGGGGGACACGATCGACCTGCGCTACGAGCCAGGACCAATGCGCTGAACTCTCAGCAGACGGTATCTCATGAACGGGCCGTCGACCGTGTTCATAAGATGTTTTGCACTTAGTCCGTGACCGCCCGTGCGCGAGCAAGGAGGAGCTCTCGCTCCCGCGCGTTGCGGGTGAGAGCAGCTGCGCGCTCGAACTCCGCGCGCGCCTCGTCGGCGCGGCCCAGTTTGGCGAGCAGATCCCCGCGCACGCTCGGCAGGAGATGGTAGCCCTGGAGCGAACGTTCCGCGGCCAGCGCATCAACGAGTGCGAGGCCTGCCGCCGGGCCGAAGGCCATCCCGACCGCGACGGCCCGGTTCAGCTCGACGACCGGCGACGGCGTGAGCTCGACGAGCCGCCCGTAAAGCTCCGCGATGCCCGGCCAGTCCGTCTCTTCCGGCGCGCGCGCACGCGCGTGGCACGCGGCAATCGCCGCCTGGAGTGCGTACGAACCCTCTGCGCCGCCAAGGGACCGGGCGCGCTCGAGCGCCGCGAGGCCTCGACGGATGAGCAGCCGATCCCACAGCGCGCGATTCTGCTCGAAGAGGACGATCGGCTCTCCCGACGGCCCCACCCGCGCCCGCGAGCGCGACGCCTGGATCTCTATCAGCGCGACGAGGCCGTGAACCTCCGGCTCCCGCGGCATGAGCTCGGCGAGGATCCGTCCCAGACGCAACGCGTCCTCGCAGAGCGCGGGCCGCATCCAATCGGCGCCGGCCGTCGCCGTGTAGCCCTCGTTGAAAATCAGATAGATGACGCCGAGCACCGAGGCGAGCCGGGCGGCACGCTCGCCGCTCCGCGGGACTTCGAACGGCACGCGCTTATCGGCGAGCGTGCGCTTGGCGCGGACGATGCGTTGGGCGACGGTGGGTTCGGAGACGAGGAACGCCCGCGCGATTTCCTCGGTCGTCAGGCCTCCGAGGAGGCGGAGCGTGAGCGCGACCTGCGCCTCGATCGAGAGCACGGGATGGCACGCCGTGAAGACGAGTCGCAGCAGATCGTCGCCGACATCGTCAGTCCGGTCATCGATGGCTGCTTCGAGATTCGGGCCCGCGTCCTGTTCGGCCTCGAGCTCGTAGCCGAGCTCCTCGTGCTTGCGTTCGAGCCGCTTGTTGCGGCGCCAGAGATCGATCGCCCGGTGCTTGGCGGCCGCCATGAGCCAGGCGCCCGGATTGCGGGGGACGCCGGACCCAGGCCACTGTTCGAGCGCGGCGACGAGTGCGTCCTGAGCCAGGTCCTCGGCCACGCCGACGTCGCCGACGATTCGCGCCAGACCGGCGATGAGCCTCGGTGATTCGATCCTCCAGACCGCGTCGATTGCACGGTGTGCCTCGGTGGCCGCCACGGTTCTCGATCAGACCATCTTCACACCGCCGGTGCAAGGCGCAGCCCGAGCCGTACTCCAAGGGCCAATGGCTCCAGTCGCGCCCGTTTGAGTACGCGTTGACGACACTGGCGAGTCCGGCGCAGGCAACCGACGTTGGACGGACTCCCGGACCGGGCCCTCGATCGACACGAAACCGCGGATCGTGCGTTCGAGGTGGCCGTCGCCAAAGCAGCTGCCGCACCGTCAACATGAACAACAGATGAATTCGCAGGTCACAGAACTGACACAGCGGTTCGAGGGAATAAAGGAGGCGTGCCGCGTGTCTGAACGTGGTAGAGTTTCGCCGCGTTTCTGCCGATGCCCGTTTCGCGTATGCCCGAGGCCTCACCCGTTGCGACGCTCGTCACGCTGAGGCGGCTCCTGCTTGCAATACTGCTATTCGGGCTCGTCGGTACAGCAACCGAATTGACCCTCATGGGGCATGATGAGGACGGGTGGCAGATGATCCCCCTGGTGGTGCTCACCCTGTCGATTGTCGCCAGTGTCGTGATGTTCTGGACAGGCGCCCGGTCCTCGATCGTTCCGCTGTTCCGAGGCGCCATGCTGCTCCTGATGTTGAGCGGTGCGACTGGCGCCGTGCTGCACTACCGCGCGAACATGGAGTTCAAGCTCGAGATGGATCCCTCGCTGGACGGCGCGGCATTGTTCTGGAGCGTGATTCGGGCCAAGGCTCCGCCGGCGCTTGCGCCCGGCAACATGGCTCTGCTCGGCCTGCTCGGGCTCGCGTGCGTGTATCGACTCGATCGTTCGGCCCCGTCGCGGAATTGATAAACCACAACAGGAGTGTTTGTATGACTCGGTACTCTTCACTGCGGATTGCCGCCACGGCCATGATGGTGCTTGCCGTCACCATTGGCTCGCCTCTGAACGGACAGGTAGGGAAAGGCACGATCCTCGACGCCAACACGGCTGTCGAGAAGGACCTGCTCGGTCTGCCGAACATGACGCCGGCCATCGTCAAGGGACTGCTCGAGAAGCGCCCGTTCGGGAGCGTCGTGGAGCTCAACGCGTTCCTGACGAGCCAGTCGCTGACGCCTGCCCAGGTGACCGAGTTCTACGGCAAGGCGTTCGTCCACGTGAACCTCAACACCGGGACGCCGGAGGAAATCCTCCTCATTCCCGGCGCGGGGAAGCGCATGGTCCGCGAGTTCGCCGAGTACCGTCCGTGGAAGACGTGGGCGCAGTTCGACAAGGAGATCGGCAAGTATGTCGGGCAGGCCGAGACGGACCGACTGAAGCAGTACGTCTTCATCCCCGTCAACCTGAACACGGCCACCGACGAGGACATCCTGAGCATCCCGGGTGCCGGCAAGCGCATGGTCACAGAGTTCAAGGAATACCGTCCGTGGAAGACGAAGGAGCAGTTCGACAAGGAGATTGGCAAGTACGTCGGCGCCAAGGAAACGGCACGGCTCTGGCGTTATGTCGTGATTCAGTAGCTCCGCACCTCCCAGCCTTGCCCCGGCGCCGGTAATCCGACACCGGCGTCGCGGGCAGGCTCGAGTGCCAATTTCCGGCACCCCCGATTGACGTTAATTGTCCATCGTCGCCGGCCAAGCCCGACGCCCGCGCGAATTTCCTAGCAAAACGCACACACGACGATCGAGCGGCGCTGGCAGGCCCCTTGCCAATTCGCCCGTGGGCTCCAAGTGTGAACGCCCCGGGAGGTCTCGTGCGCTGCGACGAATGCAAGGTTGAACCGCTTACTCCAGGCCACTACTGCGAGTGCTGCGGCCGCAAGTTGTCCCTTCAGGAGCGGAAGGCCCTCGACGAGGGGCAGGCTTCTCGAGCTGCAGCGCAACCTGCTTGTCAACCGTCTTCTCAACCTTCTTCTCAGACTTCATGGGGCGAGCCTGCGCCCGTGCTGCCCAAGCGCCCGAACGGCGATCGTCTCGTCGGCGTTCACTTCAATCCGGAGCCGGAGCCGTACGTCGACGAGATCGTCGAGGCTCCCGAGCCGTACGCCGATCCGCTCATCGACGCACGTTTCGCGTCGCTCGAGGCCGCCCAGCACGCGCCGGTTCCCGCTGTCCCACACGCGGGCATCGATCCGATGCTCGAAGCGCATTTTGCCGGCCACGCATCGGTTGAAGCCGCGCCAGGTTCACCAGTCGCCGTGCCAGTGCCCGTTGCGCCGGTCCCCGCACCTCCCGTTGTCGAGACGCACGTTGCCATGCCGCTCTCGGTTGATGCACCGCCGGCTGACGTACCGGCCGCGCATCTCGACAGCGACGCTCCGGCGGCTCGCTGCGAGAGTTGTGGTGGACCGGCTGACAACGGCCATCTCTGTTCGTCGTGTCAGCATGCGTTTCACTCACTGCTCGATAGCTCGCTTCCCGCGACGGCTCCGGTTGCGACAATCCCGGCGCCAGAAGTCGAGCCCTCGCCGGCTCCGTCCTTCGCGGTGGTGTCCCAGACAGTTGTCGCGTCAGCTGTGCCACCCGCGCCTGCCACACCGTCAGCACCTGTCGTGGCGGTAGAGGCCGCACCGCCGGTTCAGACCAGGCAGGTCATCAAGATAAAAGCGTCGCCGCCCGCGCCGGAGACACCCGCACCCGCGGCTGCGCCACCCGCTGAACCGGCGACAGCGAGGGCGGTCCCAGGAAACGCTCTAGGAAGCCCCCCAGGAAACAAGGTGCAGAAGCCCGTCGCCCCGGTGGCGAGCGTGAGCGCGTCGCCATCAGCGCTGTCGGGTCGCGCGCGTACGATCGGCGGAGCGGCCGCAGTGGTCGTCGTCGTGGCCGCGATTGGCTTCCCGCTCGGGAAGCTGTGGCTTGGCGGCCAGGAGACGTCGCCTGTCGTTCGTGAAACGCAGCCGGCGCCACCCATCCAGCAGGCGGCCGCAGCACCCGAACCTGCAGTGACGCCGCCGGCCCCCGTCGCGCCGCCGCCGCCGGAATCGCCTGCCGGCGACGAGAACACAGT
This sequence comes from uncultured Acidobacteriota bacterium, assembly GCA_963776315.1. Lineage (GTDB taxonomy): Bacteria > Acidobacteriota > Vicinamibacteria > Vicinamibacterales > 2-12-FULL-66-21 > DATBJJ01. The sequence goes on along the minus strand of CAVZMJ010000001.1, from coordinate 144,284 downwards.
TCAGGCACCACCCAAGGTAGTGCCGGCCGTGGCGACTCTGCCGAAGCCGGCAGCGCCGCCAGCGAAACCGCCGGCGCCGGCGACGAAACCGCCCGCGTCTCGTACCGCCGCCGCGCGCGTTCCGCCCAAGGGTTCTCGGCCCGTGACGCCCACGCGCCCGGCCGCGACGGCGCCGGCACCGAGCCCCGTGGTGGTTGCCCCTGTTCCGGAGGTCGCTGCGCCGGCTCCAGTGGTTGCGCCCGCGCCCAAACCCGAGCCGCCCGCGCCCGCCGGTCCGTTCTTCGAACTGAGAGACGTCAACGAGACGCCGCGCGTGGCGACCCGCGTCGAACCGCAGGTGCCCGACGATCTACGCGACCGTCAGTTGAACGAGGTCGTCATCGTGCGCGTCCTCGTCACTCAATCAGGTCACGCGTCGCTGGTCAACCTGCTGCGCCGATCCAAAGCTGGTCCGTCGCTTGACAACGCTGTCGTCGCGGCCGTGAAGCAGTGGACATTCGTGCCGGCCAGGAAACGCGGAGAGGCCGTGAGCTGCTGGTTTCACGTCGGCGTGCCGGTGAGCAGGGCCAACCAGGACTCCGGGCAACACTAGAAGGTATCTCGCAAACGGAGACCCGTCACGAAGGCCGCGACCAGCCTGCGCTAAAGCTACGGCGGTCCGCCGAAGCCTTGGCGAAGGCGGAAGCTCACGAGGCGCGCGAAGGATTCTCTGGAGAAAGTCTTCCTTCGCGAGCTTCGTGAAGGGTCGTCGATCGTGTTCATGAGATGTCTTGTAGCCAAGGAGAAACACGGATAGCGCTCCAGCAGTATCATCGGTTCGCCGACTACGAGGATCGGAACCGTATGAATCAGCGGCGTGTGCTATCGGTCATCTGCGTCTCCGTGTTCGTCGGCGCTGCCGCTCTGCTCGGTGAAGCCCAAACGCCTGGACGCGGAGACAAGTGGTCGGCGTCGTGGGCCGCGTCGCCGCACGGGCCATACCCTTCCGGAAATCCATCCGCCCAACCCGATCTCTCGGCGGCATTCGAGTCCGCCGACGGCGGCGCGATCGATCAGACGTTCCGGCTGATCGTCAAGCCGGATCTCTGGGGAAAGACCGCGCGCCTGCGGCTGACGAATGTCTTTGGCACGCGCCCCGTCACCTTCGACGATGTGTTCGTGGGGTTGCAGAGCAGCGGCGGCAACGTCACGGCGGGAACGAATCGGCGGGTGCTCTTCGAACGAGGCCGGACGAGCGTCACGATTCCTGCCGGCGGTGCGGAGACGAGCGATCCTGTCGATCTGAGCTTCGTGACCAACGCCGCTGACCCGCTGCTCGCCGGCCGGAAGCTCGTCGTGAGCTTCCACGCCGTCGGGTCGACCGGACCGATGACGTGGCATGCCAAGGCGCTCACGACTTCGTATCTCTCGGCACCGCGATCCGGCAGCCATGGCGCCGAGGACAGCGATGCCGCGTTTGCGTTCACGACCACGTCCTGGTACTTCCTCGACGCCATCGACGTGCTCGCGCCGTCCGATACCGTCGTCGTCGCGTGCTTCGGTGATTCGATTACCGACGGCACCGCGTCGACGCTCAATGGCGACGACCGCTGGCCCGACGTCCTGTCGCGCCGGCTCCACGCGGCGCACGGCGCTCGCGTGTCGGTGGTCAACGCCGGCATCGGTGGCAATCGCGTCGTGTCGCCGCCCGCGTATGCCGCGAGCCCCGTGGCTGGCGGTCCCTCGGCGCTCGAACGCTTCGATCGGGATGTTGCGGGGCTGTCGGGCGTGTCGGCGGTGATCTGGCTCGAGGGGATCAATGACCTGTCCGGCGGCGCGAAGGCGGACGCCGTGATCGCGGGCATGCGCGAGATCGTGCGGCGAAGCCGCGCGCGCGGCCTCAGGATTTTCGGCGCGACGATTGTCACGAGCCTCGGCAGCGCGACCGCGTCACGGAACGCCGGACGTCGACGCTCGAGCGTCAGTCGATCAACGCGTTCATCCGGTCGAGCGGGGCGTTCGACGGCGTCGTCGACTTCGACCTCGCGACCCGCGATCCCGGGACAGGCGGATTGCGTGCGGCCTTTCAGCCCAATAGCACGACCGGTGGCCCGGGCGATCGGCTGCATCCGAACCGCGCCGGCTATCAGGCGATGGGGAATGCCGTCGACCTCGGACTCTTCGCGCCGCTCTTCGCCCGGCGGTGATGCCGGCAGCACTCCGCGCAGGTGGTTGCCCTCATTGCCGCGCCTGTCCCTCCTCGTAGTACGATCGGCGGATGATCCCGCTGTCAGAATTCCGTCCTCAGGGTGTGGTGTTCGACCTCGATGGTACGCTGACCGACAACATGGCGTGCCACGCCGAGGCCTTTGGCCTGTTTCTCCGCCGCCACGGCCTGCCCGAGATGACGATGGCGATGCGCCAGCGGCTCGATGGCAAGCGCAACTCGGAGATCTTTCCGATCCTCTTCGAGCGCGCGCTGACGCTCGACGAGCTACGCGCGTTCGCGGAAGAGAAGGAGAGCGCGTATCGCGAGCTGTCGCGCGAGCGGCTGCAACCGCTTCCCGGAGCGCTCACGCTGCTGGAGCGACTGGCCGCGCGCGGCATCGGCGTGGCCGTGGCGACGTCAGCGCCGGAGAAGAACGTCGCCCACACGCTTTCGGCCATCGGCCTGGCGGATCGCATCGGCGTCATCACGCGCAGCGAAGCGGTGCCGCGCGGCAAGCCGTTCCCCGACGTGTTCCTGCGTGCCGCCCTCGAGCTCGGCGTGGCGCCAGAAGCGTGCCTGGCGTTCGAGGATGCGCCGGTGGGAGTCGCCGCCGCGCGCAGCGCGGGCATGCGGTGCGTGGCGATTACGTCGACGTTCTCGGCCGAAACGCTCGCGGCGTCAGATCCGCCGCCGGACGCGGCCCATCGCGACTTCGAGGCCTATCTCGAGAGCGACGGCGTGTGGCTGATGAACTGAGCCTGCCCGAAGACGCCCTGAACCTTGAATCCTGAACCTTGAACGCCTGAACCGCTGACTTCCTGAATCACAGGAAACGCGAGACGGCGAAAGCAGCGATGCCAATCGCCAGACAATCTTCGGCGACCGCAACGTGCAGGGGAGATACCTTCAGGTTCATCGTCGAGATGCCGCCTGACGTGGTAGCCGGCGAACGCGCCGGCCACTCCGCCAACGGCGCCGGCGATCGCACCGACGGCGATCGACTGGTGGGTCGCCGCACAGCGGTGGCCGAGCACAGGGCACCCATGACGATCCGGGCGCCGAGCGGACCTGCGCCGAGCCGGCTCGGCGTCGAGGGCAGCTTGTCGAACACGAGCTCGACGCCCGCAAACAACGTGAAGATCCAGGCTGTGATCGGCGACGCCATGAACGCCAGGCTGGTCTGGCGGAGATCCGGCCAGCCGAGCTGTGCGGCCCACGCAGTGACGGCGGCAGGCGTCATCGATCGCAGGCCGGCGGATATCCCGAGCGCGAATCCGAGCAGAAGGCTCATGGCCGAGTATAGATCTGCCATGAGCCCTCTCCACATGGCAGAATGGTCGAGTCGATGCGCTCCGCCTCGCGAGTCCGATGGTCCGGTCGGTCCCTGCTGATCGTCTGCGCGCTGGCAGGTGCGTGTGGCGCGCCGCCGGCCGACGTTACACCGTCGATACAGTTCATCAAGGTTCCCAGAGCCGGCGAGGGCGGTCCGAGCAGGCTCGAGCACGATCGAGGGTCGAGTCACCGGCTCGCGCCCCGGACAGCGCGTGGTCCTCTACGCGCGGAGCGGTACGTGGTGGGTCCAGCCGCTGGTCAACGAACCGTTCACGGCCATCGAGCCCGACGCGACCTGGCGCAACTCCACACACCTGGGAACCGAATACGCCGCGCTGCTCGTGACCGCTGACTATCGTCCGCCGGCTCGAACCGACGCGCTGCCGACAGAGGGCGGAGCCGTGCTGGCGGTGGCGACGGTCAAGGGCGAAGGGCCTGCCAGCCCTCCAGCACGCACGGTGACCTTCAGCGGCTACCAGTGGCAGGTCCGGCAGCTCCCGAGCGACCGTGGCGGCCCGAATGAATACGATCCCGCAAACGTCTGGACCGATGACGACGGGGCACTGCACTTGAAGATCGCTGGCCGCCCGGGACAGTGGACGTCGGCCGAAGTGATCCTCACCCGCAGCCTCGGCTACGGCACGTACTCGTTCGTGGTGCGCGACGTCTCGCACCTCGAGCCCGCGGCGGCATTCGGCATGTTCACCTGGGACGACCTCGGCGTCGAACAGAATCACCGCGAGCTGGGCGTCGAGATCAGCCGCTGGGGGGAACCGTCGAGCCAGAACGCGCAGTATGTGATCCAGCCGTACTTCGTGCCCGCCAACGTCACCCGATTCACCGCGCCGGCGGGCAGGCTGACGCATTCGTTCACGTGGGCACCGGGGCGCGTGTCCTTCAAGACCGTGCTCGGCGCCCTCGGCGGCGCCGCGTCACGGACCGTGGCCCAGCACGACCTCACGTCGGGCGTACCCACGCCCGGAAGCGAATCGATCCGAATCAACCTCTATGTCTTCGGCTACGCGTCTGTGGCGTTGAAAAACGGAGCCGAGGTCGTCATTGAGAAGTTCGAGTACCTGCCGTAGCGGCCCGCGCCGGCTTCCCGCGTGGCCCGTCGCCGTCGTGATCGGTGCGTTCGCCCTGCACACGGCGCACGCGATGGATCCCACTCGCGACGTGTCCCAGTACATCCGCGATCAGTGGGGCAGCGAACAGGGTTTTCCCGGTGGTCCCGTCTACGCCATCACGCAGACGCCGGACGGCTATCTGTGGATCGGCACCGAGAAAGGACTCGTCCGCTACGACGGCGTGACGTTCCGCCTCGTGCCGACGACCGTTCCCGGACAGCCGCCGATCAGGTCCGTCCTGGGACTGACCGCGGATGCGGGCGGAAGTCTCTGGATTCGCGGCGCCGGGCCGACGCTCTCGCGATACCGGGATGGCGCGTTCTCCTCCGTCACGTCGGACTCCTCCCCACCTGATGCGCTCGTGACCGCGATGGTGCGCGGGCGCGACGGCCGGCTGCTCCTGTCGTCGATGGGAAGCGGCACGATCCGCGAGAGCCACGGGCGGTTCGAGACACTCGCGCTGCCTGCGGCGCTGCCGCGCTCGGTCGTCATCGCCATTTCGGACACACCTGCCGGCGACGTCTGGCTCGGGACCCGGGAGGCCGGGCTGGTGAGCATTCGCGGCGCGCAGGTCTCCCAGATCGTGACGGGATTGCCCGACCGCAAGATCAATAGCCTCCTGCCTGGGGACGACCAGGAACTGTGGATCGGTACCGACAAGGGCGTGGTGCGATGGAACGGCACGGGGATCACGGCGTCCGGTGTGCCCGCCGCGCTCGCGAGCGTCCAGGCGCTGTCGATGATTCGAGATCGCGGATCGAACATCTGGATTGGCACGGCGACGAGCGGGCTCCTGCGCGTCACTGCCGGCGCGCGTGTCGCTGCTCGGTGCGCGTGACGGTCAACCTCGTGGCGCAGTGACGGCGCATCTTCGAGGATCGCGACGGCAATCTCTGGGTCGGGAGCGCTCGTGGACTCGAGCGCATTCGCGACAGCGCGTTCACGACCTACTCCGTCCAGCAGGGCCTGCCGTCGGCTGCCAACGGGCCGATTCACGTCGACGCGGAAGGTCGCACCTGGTTCGCGCCGACGGACGGCGGTGTCTACTACGCCTCGCTGCCGAGCGGCCAGATCCGGCCGGATCACGGACGCGGGCCTCGCGCGCGATGTCGTCTACTCGATCGCCGGCGCCGGAGGCGCCAAGGTCGCCAACGGCGCACCGGTGAACGACGTGTGGATCGGCAGGCAGCGCGGCGGCCTGACCCATCTCCGCGAGTCTGGCGGCTCCTGGGGCGCGACGACCTATACCGCAGGCGCACGGACTTGCGCAGAACAGCGTCTACGCGGTCCACCAGAGCCGCGATGGAACCGTCTGGGCCGGCACGTTGAGCGGCGGCGTCAGCAGGTTCAAGGACGGCAGGTTCACGACCTACACGACGGCCGACGGCCTTGCGTCGAACACGATTGCATCGATTGCGGAAGGCGTCGACGGAACGATGTGGTTCGGCACGCCGAATGGCGTGAGCGCGCTGACGGCTGGCCGGTGGCGGAGCTACCTGATGGCGGACGGCCTGCCTTCGAACGACGTCGCCGCCCTGGTCGTCGACTCGGCGGGCGTCCTGTGGATCGGCACGGCCGGCGGCCTCGCGTTCTTCGATGCGGGGCGGATCACGGCGCCTCAGGGCGGGCCCTCGATCCTCCGCGAGTCCGATCGCCGGCGTTGCAGCCGATGGACGCGGTTCGATCTGGATCGCGACGTCGAATGGCGTGTTGCGAGCGAATCGCGACAAGCTGCTGCACGGCGAGCTCGGCGATGCGGACGTGCGCGAGTATGGCGTGGCCGACGGCCTGCAGAGCGTCGAAGGTGTCAGGCGGCATCGGTCCGTCGTCGCGGATTCCGGCGCGGGTGTGGTTCTCGCTTGGCCGCGGCCTCTCGATGATCGACACGGGGCGTCCCGATCGCGGCTCGACTCCCGCCATTCCGCACGTCGAGACACTGTCGGTCGACGGACGAGCCGTCGATGTGCGCGGCGCGGCGGTTCGGCTCCCCGCTGGCAGTCAGCGCCTGACGTTCACCTACGCGGGCCTGAGCCTGTCGGTTCCCGAGCGAGTCCGGTTCCGCTACCGGCTCGACGGCTTCGACAGTGCCTGGAGCGAGCCCGTCTCCGCGCGCGAGACGGTGTATACGAATCTCGGTCCCGGTCCCTACCGGTTCCGCGTCATGGCCTCGAACAGCGAGGGCGAGTGGAACAGTGCCGAAGCTGCCGTTGATTTTTCGATCGCCCCGCGGGTCTGGCAGACGACGTGGTTTCAGCTCGCTGGTATCGTTGCGATCATCATGGGATCGGCAGGGTTGTACCGTCTTCGAATGCACCAGGTCGCCAGGCGGCTCAACGTTCGCTTCGAAGAACGCCTCGCCGAGCGGACCCGGATTGCCCAGGATCTGCACGACACGCTGCTGCAGGGATTCGTCAGCGCGTCGATGCAACTCCATGTCGTGGCCGGAAACGTGCCGCCGGATTCGCCGGCGAAGCCGTCGCTCGACCGCGTGCTCCAGTTGATGGGACGCGTCATCGACGAAGGACGGAACGCCGTGCGCGGACTGCGGTCGCCAACCGTCGGCGTCGATGACCTCGAGCAGGCGTTCTGCCGCCTGCGGCAGGAACTGGCCGTTCAGGACAGCGTGGAGTTTCGCGTCATCGTCGAGGGCCGGCCTCGACCCCTGCACCCGGTCATCCGCGATGAGGTCTACCGCATCGGCCGTGAAGCGCTGGTCAATGCCGTTCGCCACTCGGGCGCCGAGAAGATCGAAGTCGAGATCGGCTACGCGGCCGGCGCATGTGCGCATCCTGGTTCGCGACAACGGGTCGCGGCATCGACGAGCCCGTGCTCCGAATCCGGACGCGAAGGGCATTGGGGGCTCTCGGGAATGCGCGAGCGCGCGGAGCGAATCGGGGCGCGCCTCAAGGTCTGGAGCAGGCCGGCGGCCGGCACCGAAGTCGAGCTGGTCGTCCCGGGTCACGTGGCGTTCCAGTCCGGATCGCCAGGCGCGTCGCACACCAGCGTCGGAGATCAAGCCATGAGTGAGCGACACCCGCATCCGTGTCTTCAGCGTCGACGACCATGCGCTCCTGCGCGAAGGGATTGCCGCGATCATCACCAACGAGCCCGACATGGTCCTGGTGGCGCAGGCGTCGACCGGCCGCGAGGCCATCCGCAGTTTCGCGAGCACAAGCCCGACGTCACGCTGATGGACCTGCGCCTCCCGGACATGAGCGGCATCGACGCGTTGATCGCCATCCGCACCGAAGCGCCCGACGCGCGCATCATCATCCTGACGACGTTCGAAGGGGACGTGGAGATGCAGCGGGCGCTCGAGGCCGGAGCGCGCGGGTACCTGCTCAAGAGCATGCCGCCGAAGGATCTGGTCGCGGCCATTCGCCAGGTGCACGCGGGCCGCAAGAGCATCCCGCCGCGAGGTCGCGACGCAGCTTGCCGAGCACTTGAGCGACGAAGCGCTGACGCCCGCGCGAGATCGACGTGCTTTCGCGCGTCGCCGGCGGCAACCGGAACCGCGATATCGCCGACGCAGCTCTTCATCTCGGAAGAGACCGTCAAGGTCCACATGAAGCACATCATGGAGAAGCTCGGCGCGAGCGATCGCACGCAGGCGGTCGCGATTGCGATCCGCCGCGGCATCATCCAGCTGTGACCGGCGCGCGTCCGTCCGTACCACGAACGTGGTAGCCGAGGGTCCCGGGCATTGGGGATTCGCCGGAACGGCGTCAGCGGCTATCGTGACTTCAGGCGATGTCACACGCCTCCGAAGGAGACCGACTGCAACGACTCTTCTCGACGTTTCCCGCGCGCTGGCCCGGGGTCGGCCTCCTGGTGCTGCGCGCAGCTGTGGGCCTGACCGCCGCCGTTGAGGGTGGCGAGTACATCGCCATCAGCGGCCCGACGTCACCGGGTACGCTGGCCGTCGGCCTCGTCCTGGTCGCCGGTGGTGCGTCGCTGCTCGCGGGATTGCTGACGCCGCTGGCGGCGATCGCTGATCGGATTGTGCGCCGCCGGTCTCGGTCTGCGCTAGCTCCCCACGCCCAGCCCGATCCTCTTCGTCGACGGCCTGACGATTGCCTTCGTCGTCATCGTCGCCCTGGCGATCGTCCTGCTCGGTCCCGGCGCCTACTCGATCGACTCCTACCTGTTCGGCCGCCGCGAGATCGTCATCCCGCGGGACGACTGCCGGGGACCTGCGGGGACACTCAACCGGGACACTCAACGGTGACAGTCACTGGGGACAGTCAAACGGGACAGTCAAGGGAGGAAATCGACAGTTTCTGCGTACAATCGTCGCGGTACCAGGCGGTCTGCCCATCATTTTATGAAACCTGGAGCTTCACTCCTCCCGTTTGGCACGTCGCTGACGGCCGAGGCAACGCGACAAGGGCCCCGGGGACACTCAACCGTGACTGTCCCCTTTGAGTGTCCCCGCCGGCACCAACGACGGTTCGCGATCCCGCCGCCGGTCGAACCGATGCTGGCGAAGGTGGCCGACGTGCTGCCGTCGGGCGACGGGTTCCTCTACGAGCCGAAGTGGGACGGCTTCCGCGCGATTGTGTTCTCGCAGCGCGACCGACGTCTACATCCAGAGCCGCGATCTGCGGCCGCTCGATCGCTATTTTCCCGACCTGCACGCAAGTCTTTCGCGAGCGGCTGCCCGCCGGCTGCGTGCTCGACGGCGAGATCGTCATCGCCACGTCGAAGGGTCTCGACTTCGACGCGCTGCAGCTGCGGCTGCACCCGGCGGCCTCACGCGTCGCGAAGCTCGCGGAGGTGACGCCGGCGGCGTTCGTCGGCTTCGATCTGCTCGCGGTCGACGGCTGCGATCTGCGCGACCCGCCGCAAGCGATCGTCGGTCGCGGCTCGAAGCGCTCCTCGGCGAGATCGCGCCGCCGATCTACCTGACGCCGATGACGCGCGATCGCGCCGTCGCGGCCGAATGGCTCGAGCGCTTCGAAGGCGCCGGCCTCGACGGCGTCATCGCCAAGCCGGTGCGCGGCGATCTACGAGCCGGGCAAGCGCGCGATGTTCAAGATCAAGCACGCGCGCACCGCCGACTGCGTCGTCGCCGGCTTCCGCTGGCACAAGAGCGGCGAGGGCATCGTCGGATCGCTGCTGCTCGGGCTGTACGACGCGAAAGGGACGCTGCACCACGTCGGCGTGACGTCGTCGTTCACGATGGCGGCGCGCAAGGCAGCTGGCGACGCTGCTCGGCGCCGCTGCGCGAGCGCGCGCTCGACGGGCATCCGTGGCGCGAGTGGGCGGACGCCAGCGGCAGGGGGATGGGCCGGATGCCTGGCGGGCAGAGCCGCTGGAGCGCCGGCAAGGATCTGTCGTGGGAGCCGGTGCGGATCGAGCGCGTGTGCGAAGTCAAGTACGACCACCTGCAGGGCGATCGTTTTCGCCACGCGGCGGTCTTCCTGCGCTGGCGTCCCGACCGACAGCCGGCCGACTGCCGCTACGATCAGCTCGAGGTCACGGCGCCTTACGAGCTCGAGAAGGTCTTCGGCGCGTCGGGCCGTCCGGACTGACGCCTTCCCACTCGTTCGGCGCGGCGTCCGGATCGAGCGCCTCCTGCGACGGCCGCAGCTCGACCGGCACGTGCTGCAGGTTCACGCGGATCCGCGTCCACGTGCGGAACCGGCCGCGCATCGCGTCGACGAGCACGTCGGCTGGCTGCGAGGTGCGCGGCCGCCTCGGGATGACGTGCCCGCCATCGTTCGAGTCCCGCCAGCGCATCCTCCTTGAGCGCGGCGCGACCGATCTCGACGAGCGGGACGGCTCGGCACGCGGCGGCGCGACGGCTGCACGCGCGGCGGCTCGCCTGCCTGCTTGCGGTACTGCGGCGGCCACGGCGCGTCGCCCTGTCCCTCGCGCTCGTGACGCGCGGAGAGCTCGAGCAGGCTGTCGAGCGAGCAGCGATGCGCGTCGATGCCGGCGTGACGGTCGCCGACGGCAGCGAATCGCGCCGGCATCGTCGCGAGCGTGAAGTCGCCGGGCTCGCACGCGTCGATCTCGTCCCACGCGAGCGGCGCCGAGACGCGCGCGTCGGGCGTCGGCCGCACCGAGTAGGCGCCGGCGACCGTGCGGTCCTTCGCGTTCTGGTTGTAGTCGAGGAAGACGCCGTGGCGCTCCTCCTTCCACCACTTGCTCGTCGCCAGCTCCGGCGCGCGCCGCTCGACCTCGCGCGCGAGCGCGAGCGCCGCGCGGCGCACCTCGTCGAAGGTCCAGCGTCTGTTCGATTCGCACGTAGACGTGCATGCCGCGCGAGCCCGACGTCTTCGGCCAGCCGACCAGCCCGAAGTCGGCGAGCGTGGCGTGCACGACGCGCGCGACCTCGCGCAGGTCGTCCCACGCGACGCCGGGCACGGGATCCAGATCGACGCGCAGCTCGTCGGGATGATCGAGATCGTCGGCGCGCACCGGATGCGGGTGCAGCTCGAGGCAGGCGAGGTTGGCCATCCACGCGAGCGTGGCCGCGTCGCGCGGCACGACCTCCTCGGCGGTGCGGCCGGACGGAAACTGCAGCGACGACGACTTCGATCCACGGCGGCCGCGACTCGGGCGCGCGCTTCTGGAAGAAGAACTCGCCGTCGATGCCGTTCGGATAGCGGACGAGCACGTTCGGCCGTCCGCCCGCGCCGCGGAGCGCGCCGTCGGCGACGGCGAGGTAGTAGCGCACGAGATCCAGCTTGGTGTGGCCGGCCTGCGGAAACAGCACCTTGCGCGGGTTCGACACCGCAATCTCCCGGCCCGCGACGATGAGTCGTTCGTGTTCGGTCATGCTCACGCGACAGGATACCCTGGCGCGGGACGGTTCACGCCACGGCCGCCTTGTGGCGAGTGCTGATAAGGGGTCATGTCAGACCTGACCCTATCGCGCTTTCTATCACAGACCACGGGTCGTCTCCGCGAGTCTCGTTTGTCGATCGCTCGCCCTTCGCATAAGGTGATGGGGTGAACGGCCAGTCCATCCTCCAGATCCTTACCGAACGCGCGCAGGCCGAGCCCTTCAACGCGGTCGCGACCGGCATCTTCGTCCTGGCCATCCTGCACACGTTCGCCGCCGCGCGTTTCACGGCGCTGTCGCACGCGATCCAGCATCGCCACGACGAGCAGGCCGTGCCGCGGGCCGGCGCCAGCGCCGAGCGTGCCGGCCGAACTGCTGCACTTCCTCGGCGAAGTGGAAGTCGTCTTCGGCCTCTGGGCCGTCGTGCTCGGCGCGTCGCGATCGCCGCTACGCCGGATGGGACACCGCGAAGCACTACCTCAACGACGACGGTGAACTACACCGAAGCCGCTGTTCGTGGTCGTCATCATGGCGCTCGCCGCGACGCGCCCGATCGTCGGACTTCGCCGAGGCGCGCGCTGCGGCGGGTGGCCGACGCTCGGCGGCGGCACGCCGGCGGCCTGGTGGGTCGACGATCCTGACGATCGGCCCGATGCTCGGGTCGTTCATCACCGAGCCGGCGGCCATGACGATCTGCGCGCTGCTGCTCGCCCGCCAGTTCTACGACCTGCAGCCGAGCGCGCGGCTGAAGTACGCGACGCTCGGGCCTGCTGTTCGTCAACGTGTCGATTGGCGGCACGCTGACGCACTTCGCCGCGCCGCCGGTGCTGATGGTCGCGCGGCCGTGGGAATGGGACACGCCGTTCATGCTCGGCCACTTCGGCTGGCGCGCCGTGCTGGCGATCGTCCTCTCGACGCTGGCCTACTTCTTGCGTTCCGGGAGGAATTCGGCAGCCTGGCGCGCGCGGCCGCGCGCTGCCGACGTCGAGCAACCCGACGAGGACGACCGCGCCGGACCGGCTCTGCTGCCGGTGCCGGCGTGGGTGACCGTCGTGCACGTGCCTTTCATGGCGTGGACGGTCTCTAACGTCGCACTATCCGGCGCTCTTCCTCGGCGGCTTCCTGTTCTTCCTCGGCTTCGTGCGCGCCACCGCGGCCTACCAGAGCCGCATCGACCTGAAGCGCCGCTGCTCGTCGGGTTCTTCCTCGCCGGGCTCGTCATCCACGGCGGACTGCAGGGCTGGTGGATCGCGCCGGTCCTCGCCAGCCTGTCGAGGACGCCGCTGTTCCTGGGCGCGACGCTGCTCACCGCCTTCAACGACAACGCGCTCATCACGTACCTCGCGACGCTGGTGCCGAACCTCGACGACCCGCTGAAGATCGCGGTCGTCGAGGGCGCGGTGACCGGCGGCGGCCTGACGGTCATCGCCAACGCGCCGAACCCGGCCGGCCAGGCGCTGCTCGGGCCGATTCTTCGACGGCGCCATCCTGCCCATCGGCCTCCTCGCTGGCGCGCTGCCGGCGACGCTAATCGTGATCGCGGCGTTCAGGCTGCTCTAGATCGCGGATCTCCATCTCGGGACGCGGATCGCGCGGATTTCGCTCACGGGACGCGGATCACGCGGATCTCTCACGGGACGCGGTATTACGCGGATTTTTCAGTTAGCTTCAAGAGTTCCTCCGAAACCCGCGTGAATCCGCGTCCCGTGCCCCAGAAAGAGATCCGCGCAATCCGCGTCCCGTTGAGAAATCCGCGTGAATCCGCGTTCCCGGAGCCCGACATGGCCGACGACCGGGCGGAGTCTCCCACCGACGGAACCATGCGCGCCGAGGTGCGGCGCATCCTCGAGCGCCGTATCGACGAGCTGCCGGTCGCTTTTCGCACGGTGTTCGTGATGCGCGAGGTCGAGGACATGACCGTCGAAGAAACCGCGGCGTGCCTGGCGATTCCTGCCGCGACCGTGCGCTCCCGCCTCTTCCGTGCCCGCGCGCTCCTGCGCGAGGCCCTCGCACGAGACATGGACTCGGCCACAGTCGACGTCTTCGGTTTCGCCGGCCAGCGATGCGACCGGATCGTCGCCGGAAACCGGACAAATCCTGGAAGCTCAAGCTCGTGACCAAGGGCGCGCTCGATTACATCTGCACGCTGCACCCCACGATGAAGGGGCGGGTCGTGGTGGAATGACCAGGAACCCGTCTCGGCATACGATTGTTGGCCATGCAGGTCACCCACGTCCCAGTGGCGCTCGCGCTGACCTTTCTGGTCGCGGGAGCGACGCCTGTTTTCGCGGCCAAGACCGACATCGTTGAGCTCGTCAACGGCGACCGCATCACGTGCGAGATCAAGAAGCTCGACCGTGGGAAGCTCACGGTCAAGACCGATGGGCTGGGCACCATCGCCATCGAATGGGACGACATTGTCGCCATCGTGAGCACGGCCCGCTACGACGTGGAGCGGACCTCCGGCGAGCGTACGTTCGGGTCGCTCGCCCGCGCGGACCCGCGCACGGTCGACATCGTCGCCGTCTCGCGGACGGAGCGGCTGGCCCTTGGGGATATCGTCCGCCTCACACCTCTCGGCGGCACGTTCTGGGGGCGGCTCGATGGGGACATCTCGGCGGGCTTCAGCTTTGCCGAGGCGAACTCGCAGACACAGTGGACGTTCGATACCAGCGTGAGCTATCGCGGCCGCAAGTGGCGTTCGGAGCTCGCGGGCGACTCGATGCTGACCACGCGCGACGACGCGGATCGTCAGACGCGCAACAGCCTGACGTTGCAGACGCAGCGCTTTCTTCGCCCGCGGTGGTCCGCGATCGGCTTCCTCCAGTTCCAGCAGAACGAAGAGCTGTCCCTGAACCTGCGCTCGCTCCTCGGCGTCGGCATCGATCGGATCCTGTCGCAATCCAACCGCACGGAGGCATCGGTTGTGGGCGGCGTGGCATTCACGACCGAGAAATACGTGGGGGAGGGCGATCAGAGCATCGCGGAGGCTGTGGCTGGAGCGTCGTGGGAGTGGTTCACCTTCGACGGCCGCTCGACCAATCTGACGACGTCGGCTATGACCTACTACGCACTGAACGGCGAGGGGCGGTTCCGCGCCGAGCTGAATGCCAGCTTCAAGAGCGACATCGTCGGCGACTTGTACTGGAGCGTCAACGCGTTCGAGAGCTACAACAGCCAGCCACCACCAGACCAGAAGTCGAGCGACTTCGGCGTATCGGCCGCCATGGGGTGGTCGTTCTAGCCGGGGAGATCTCGATTTGGCTCAGGGCTCAGGGCTCAAGGCTCAGGGGAGAGCATTCAGATCCTAATCGACCGGCTGAGAGCTCAAGGCTCTTGCCTGAGCCCTGAGCCCTGAGCCTTGAGCCTTGAGCCAAAATCGAGCAGCCGTCAGCCCGCCAGCTCGTCGCCGAGGTGACGGTTCGGAACCAGATATCGAGTGACGTAGTCGCGAACGGCGTCGGCGAGGCGAGTGATCGGGCGGCGGTAGCCAGCCTCCCGCAGCCGATCGATTGAGGCCTCGGTCGAGTACTGATATTTCGCGCGCAATTCGACCGGCATGTCGATGAACTCGATCTCGGTCGGGCGCCCGAGCGCGGCAAAGACGGCGGTGACGAGCTCACGCCAGGTGTGCGACTCGCCGGATCCGACGTTGAAGAGGCCGTGCGCTCCGGGCCCGTCCCCGGTTTGATCCCCGGTGTCATAGACGAGGTGCAGCGTCATGTCGACCGCGTCCTTGATGTAGAGGAAGTCCCGGCGCTGTTCGCCATCGGCGAATTCGGGCCGGTAGCTCTTGAACAGCCGCACGCGACCCGTCTCGAGGATCTGCCGGAAGGCCTTGTTCACGACGCTCCGCATGTCGCCCTTGTGGTCTTCGTTCGGACCGAACACATTGAAGTACTTCAGGCCGACGATGCGATCGAGGTAGCCGCGGTTTGACGCGTGAAGGTCGAAGAGCTGCTTGGAATAGCCGTACATGTTCAACGGTCGCAGCCGCGTAATGTCGATTCCGTCGGACACCCGTCCCTCGAGCGCACCGTAGGTCGCGGCCGACGAGGCGTACGCGAACCGGATGCCGCGCTGGAGCGCCCACTCGGCGAGCATCTTCGTGTAGTTGAAGTTGTTCTCGATGAGATACCGGCCGTCGGTCTCTGTCGTGGACGAGCACGCGCCGAGGTGGATGATCGAGCGCACGTCGTTGAGCAGCCCGAGCTCGATCTTGTTGCCGAGTGCGTCGGCTTCGAGGTAGTCGTCGAAGCGCAGCGGCACGAGGTTGCGCCACTTGTCGCTCCGGTCCAGCCGGTCCACGGCAATGATGCGCTCGTGCCCCCGCTGGTTGAGGGCCCAGACGACGGCGCTTCCGATGAGGCCGGCGGCGCCGGTGACAAGGACGGTCCCGCGCTCCATCACGGATGGGGGATCCTTGTGGATTGGGGTCTCATTCTTCGGGACGCGGATTAGACGATTCTATTACGGGACGCGGATCACGCGGATTCATGAACGGGACGCGGATCTCATCACGGGACGCGGATGACGCGGATCTCGAACTCACGGGACGCGGATTATGCGGATCTGATTGCCGGGAGTTCCGGGATATGCCCGAAACCTCCAGAAACGGACTGAATCCCATTTCCATCCGTCGGTGAGCTCCTGTCCGACCGTGGAACTTTATCATCGCGCACGGCCGTTCGTCTCGCCAAGCGTGTGTGCCACCATAACCAGCTCCTCCGTCTCGTGACGCGTCCAGCGATCCGCGTAACCCGCGTCCCGTGAGCCCGTAATCCGCGTGGTCCGCGTCTCGTGTGAGGCTGTGATCTGCGTAATCCGCGCCCCGTCGACAGTCCGCGATCCGCGTAATCCGCGTCCCGTGAGCCCGTAATCCGCGAAATCCGCGCCCCGTGAGTTCGTGATCTGCGTAATCCGCATCCCGGTAGTCCGTGATCCGCGTAATCCGCGTCCCGTGAGCCGTGACCCGTGAGATCCGCGTCCCGTGAGTTCGAGATCCGAGCAATCCGCGTCCCGTGATCCGTGATCCGCGCCCCGTTTCTGCGTAATCAGCGACCCGCGGTGTATCGTATTCAGGTAGGTCCCGACTTTTTCGCCACTGTCCGTCGTGAACCGATACCCAGGATGAACGCGTGATGAGAACGACAGGTGTTTCCGGCAGGCTCTTCAGGCTCGCCGTGGTCATGGTCCCGATGTCCGGTCTGCTGGTACTCGCGCAGGCCCCTGCCCCGGCGGCGCCGCAGTCGGGCGCACCTCCGGCGCAGACTGGTCAACCCCCGCAAGGTCCGGGGCGTGGCGGTGGCGGCGGGGGAACCCTCTCGTCGACGACCAACGCAGGTGCGGATTTCTCGCCCAAGGCGCCCATCACGCCGCGGACGCCGCAGGACGAGGCCAAGGCGTTCATCCTGCCGCCGGGCTATCGTATGGAGCTCGTCCTCGCTGAGCCGGACGTCATCAGTCCCTCGGTGGTCCGCTTCGACGGGAACGGCCGCATGTACGTGGCCGAGTTCGTCACCTACATGCGCGACGCCGACGGCAACAATCAACATACGCCCGAGAGCCGCATCACGCGATTCGAGAGCACCAAGGGCGACGGCGTTTACGACAAGCGGACGGTCTTCGTCGACAAGCTGGTGCTGCCGCGCACGATCGTTCCGCTCGACGGCAACAGCATCCTGACCAACGAGACGGCGTCAGACGACATCATCAAGTACACGGATACGAACAACGACGGCGTCGCCGACAAGCGCGAGCACTTCTACTCCGGCATCGGCATCGGCCGCGACGGCAACCTCGAGCACGAGCAGGCCGGCTTCAACTGGGGCCTGGACAATTGGATCTACACGACCTACAACGCCTTCCGCATCCGCTGGACGCCGACCGGCATCCTCAAGGAGCCGACCGGGCCGAACGGCGGGCAGTGGGGCGTGACGATGGACGATGACGGAAAGATGTGGTTCATGGACGCGGGCGGCGAGCGCGGCCCGATGAACTTCCAGGTGCCGATCCACTACGGCGCGTTCACGGTCCCCGAGCAATATGAGCCCGGGTTCGAGATCGTCTGGCCGGAAGCGGGCCTGTCCGACACGCAAGGCGGCATGATCCGCGTGCGGATGCCGGTCGGGCGGCTGAACCATTTCACCGCGGCATCGGGCGCCGACGTCGTGCGCGCGCACCGGGTCCCGGCTGATCTGCGCGGCGACCTGCTCGTGTCCGAGCCCGTCGGCCGCTTGATTCGCCGGGCACGGATCGTGAAGAACGAGGGGCTGACGCAGCTCCGGAATGTGTACCCGGGGTCGGAGTTCGTGCTGAGCACCGATCCGCTCTTCCGCCCCGTCAACATCACGACGGCGCCCGACGGGTCCATCTACATCGCGGACATGTATCACGGCATCATCCAGGAATCGAACTGGACGCGGCCCGGTTCGTATCTGCGACGCAAGATCGATCAGTATCAGCTCGACAAGGTCATCGCGCACGGACGCGTCTGGCGCCTGCGGTTCGACGGCCTTCCGGGTGTGCCCGCGACGCCGGCGGGTCCGGCGGCGCAGGCCACGCCGGAGATTCCCGCGCAGCCCGCGCTCGCGCTCGATCCCACGCGTCCGCGCATGCTCGAGGAGACGCCCGCACAGCTCGTGGCGCACCTGAGCCATCAGAACGGATGGTGGCGCGACACCGCGCAGCAGCTCCTCGTGCAGCGGCAGAACAAGTCCGTGGTGCCCGCGCTCCAGAGCATCGTCCGCACATCCGACAACCTGGTGGCGCGCTTTCACGCGCTGTGGACGCTCGAAGGACTCAATGCCCTCGACCTTGCCCTGGTGCGCGAGCAGATGAAGGACAGCAACCCACGCATGCGTGTGCAGGCCATCCGCGCCAGCGAGACGCTCTACAAAGCGTCGGCGAGGGGGTTGGCGGACGACTATCGCGCCATGGCGAAGGACGCCGATCCCGACGTCGCGATCCAGGCACTCCTGACCGCCAACCTCTTCAAGCTCCCGAACGTCGAGGCCCTCATCAAGGAGACGATGGAGTCGAACAAGGCGAAGGGCGTGCAGGAGATCGGCCAGCGGGTGCTGCAGCGGATTGCCACCGCCGCGGCGACCGCAACCGCCGGCTTCACGCCCGAGCAGCAGGAGCAGATGAAGGAGGGCGAGACCATCTACCGCAGCCTGTGCCAGACCTGCCACGGTGAGGATGCGCGCGGCGTCGCCGTCGCCGGCGCCTCGGACGGGTCGATGATGGGGCCGCCGCTCTCGGGCTCTCCGCGCGTGCAGGGGCATCGCGAGTACGTGATCAAGACGCTGCTCAACGGCATGACTGGCCCGCTCGCCGGCCAGACCTACACGCAGGTCATGCTGCCGATGGGCGCGCAGAACGACCAGTGGATAGCCAACGTCGCGTCGTATGTCCGCAACGAGTTCGGCAACACCGCGGCGTTCATCTCGCCGGCCGAGGTCGCTCGCGTGCGTGCGGCGACGGCAAGCCGCAAGACGATGTGGACGTATCCCGAGCTCGAGGTCACGCTGCCGCGTCTGCTGCCGGTCGATCCGACGTGGAAGGCGACGGCCAGCCACAACGTCGAGCGCGCCGCGAGCGGGCTGACCCTGGCCGCGTGGACGTCCGGCATGCCTCAGGCGCCGGACATGTGGTTCCAGGTCGAGCTGCCGCAGGCGGCGATGATCACCGAGGTGCAGTTCGACGCCGGCGCGCCAGGAGGCGGTGGCCGTGGCCGCGGAGGCCGAGGTGCACCTCCGGCCGGAGCCGCTGGTCGCGCTGGCGCGCCGGGCGCGCCCGCTGGAGCGGCCACACCACCCGCCGCCCCGCCAGCCGGTCCTGGCGCTGCGCCAACCACGCCGCAGCGCGGCGTCGCGCCTGGTGGAGGCCGCGGGGGCGGCTCGCCGTTTGGCAGTTTCCCGATCGGCTACAAGATCCAGCTGTCGATGGACGGCAAGACATGGGCCGCTCCCGTCGCGCAAGGCGCCGGGTCGCCCGCGACTACAATCGCAACGTTCCGCCCGGTGCAGGCCAAGTTCGTGCGCGTCACGCAGACCGGCACGGCCGAAGATGCACCGGCATGGTCGGTGCTGAACTTCCGCGTCTATGCGGCCGGCGGCGCGCCGGCGCGTTAGTTTGGGGCGCGCATGTTTTGGAGAAGAGCGGAGATAACGGGTTCACCACGGAGAAACGGAGTGAACGAAGACGCACGGAGGCTGTCCGGCGCCTGCGGCTGTGCCGCGTCAACAGGGCGTCGCACGCTAGATTGCATCGGCCTGTCGGATCGGGACTGCTTGCCACCGCGCGAAGCGCGGTGCGGGTCTGAATCCGCGAGCACTCTAGGTCGAGCACTACGCCAGCACTTCTCTGGTCCGACCAGCCTCCGTCGTCTCCGTTCGCTCCGTTCCTCCGTGGTGAATCCGTTGTCTTCGTCTCCTCCCTGAACTCGAGTCAAGCCTCCCTGGCTCTCTGCAAAGCACTCGTGACGATGACCACCTACGACGCAATAGTGATTGGGACAGGCCAGGCCGGGCCATTCGTGGCCAGCCGGTTCGCCAGGGCCGGCATGAAGGTCGCCATCGTCGAACGCGGCCTCTTCGGAGGCACGTGCGTCAACACCGGCTGCATACCGACAAAGACGATGGTCGCCAGCGCCTATGTCGCGCACATGGCTCGCCGCACAGCGGACTTCGGCGTCGGCATCGGCGGTCCGGTGACAGTCGACATGGCCGGCGTGAAGGCGCGGAAGGACGCCATCTCCGGCGAGTCCCGCACCGGCGTCGAAGCCGGGCTGCGGAAGACCGAGAACTGCACGGTCTACCAGGGCCACGCGCGCTTTGAATCACCCTCGGTCGTGAACGTGGGCGAGGACCGCTTGACCGCCGGGCGAATCTTCATCAACGTCGGCGGGCGCGCGTTGATTCCTTCCATGCCGGGGCTCGAGCAGGTTCCCTTCCTGACGAACAGCTCGATGATGGACGTCGATTTCGTTCCCGAGCATCTCATCATCGTCGGCGGCAGCTACATCGGCCTCGAGTTCGGCCAGATGTTCCGTCGTTTCGGCAGCAAGGTCACCATCATCGAGATGGGCGACCGCCTGATTCGCCGCGAGGACGAGGATGTGTCGGCGGCCATCCTCGAGATTCTCGAAGGGGAGGGCATCCACGTCCGTCTGAACGCGAAGTGCATCAGCGTCTCGGGGCACGGCACGAACATCGCCGCCAGTGTCGATTGCACGTCTGGAGCTCCCGAGGTCAGCGGTACTCACCTCCTGCTGGCGGTCGGGCGCAGGCCGAACACCGACGATCTCGGCCTCGACCTGGCCGGCATTGCTCGAGACAACCACGGCTATATCGTCGTGGACGACGAGCTGCGGACGAGTGTGCCTGGCGTCTGGGCGCTCGGTGACTGTAACGGGCGGGGCGCTTTCACGCACACGTCGTTCAACGACGCCGAGATTGTCGTTGCCAACCTCCTCGAGAACGACACGCGTCGCGTGAGCGACCGCATCCCCGTCTACGGTCTGTTCGTCGACCCGCCGCTCGGCCGCGTCGGCATGACGGAAGCCGAGGTGCGCGCGTCGGGCCGTCCGGCGCTCGTCGGCAAGCGCGCCATGAAGGACGTGAAGCGCGCCGTGGAGAAGGGGGAGACCCACGGGTTCATCAAGGTCGTCGTCGACGCCGAGACGAACCACATCCTGGGCGCGGCGATTCTCGGCACGGGCGGCGACGAGGTCGTGCACTCGATCCTCGACGTGATGTATGCCAAAGCACCCTACACGCTCATCAAGCGCGCCGTGCACATCCATCCCACCGTGTCCGAGCTCATCCCGACGACGCTCTGGTCGCTGAAGCCGCTCTGAAGCCTGTGTCAGTGCCGCTCGAGGCTCGTCTTGGTCGACGCCAGGATCTTGCGCAGCGCGTCGCGGCTGCGGTTCTGTACCGTCGAGCGGACGAACGAGCGGAGCATGCCGCTGAGCGACCTGGTGCGGGCGCGGCTGACCGAGATCATATAGAACGCCGGCTTCCCTCCGGCCTCGGACGCGTCGATCGTCATGGTCAGCGTCAGGCCGGCGTCGAGATAGTGATCCGCGTAGATCTGGTTGGTGGCAATCAGAATCGCCCGCGGTGTTCCCGAGCTGGTGTTGGAAACCGACGTGCGGTAGATGGTCTGGTGCGAGAGGCGCAGCACGGGCCGCACGCCGAAGTCCTCCTTGCTCCAGTACATTACTTCGTCCAGGCCGTCCGGACCGCCGGGACCGAACTCGCGGAGATACGCTAGAAAGCCCGGAGCAAAGGCGTTGAGGAACCCGAACCGGTCGACGACAAGCGAGAGCTCGGCTGGCACGCTCAGCGGTTCTCGCTTGTTGGCAAAGGTGGGGAGCGCGCGCCGGCCCTCGCGGCTGTAGGCCGCTGCATAGCCCGCGAGGACCTCTCGCCAGACCGTTTGCGAGCGCTCGCGCCAGTCCGCGGCACGCCAGTCCACTTCGCGATGAAAGCGCGCGATCTCCGGCTCGCCCAGCCGCACGCGGCACTCGCCCGGTTGGCACTCTCTGAGGTCCAGGCTGTAATCCTCGAAGGGGACGGACGCGAGGTCGGCGGCACGCGGCGGCTTGCTGAGGCGGCCCATGTCGATCACGATGGCGCTGCGCTTCAGGCTTTCGACGTCGCGGTAGCGGTCGACGAGCCGCTCGCTCGACGCGGCAATCCGGATGGCCCCCGCCACCGCGATTTCCCGCGGGTCGGTGCCGAGCACTTTCGCGAACGGCTCACCTCGGGCGACCGCCGCCCAGTCCGCGTCGCTCGCCTGCGCGATATCACGGAGCAGGTCGTGTACCGTGCCCTGCTCGATACCACCGGCCGAGAGGACCGTGAACGCGCCAGCGACGAGCGCAGAGCCGAGCAATGGAAGACGCCGCATAGACCAGGCCACGACAACATCGAGCGCGCAGCTGAGTTATCGATGTTGTGCCTGACCTAGTTTAACCGGAGTGGTGAATCCTTCGCGCGCCTCGTGAGCTTCCGCCTTCGCCCCGACTACGCCCTACGGGCTTCGTCGAGGTCTCGCCGTAGCGCTTCGCGCGAAGGCGGACAAGGCTTTGGCGGACCGCCGTAGCTTTAGCGTAGGCTGGTCGCGGCCTTCGTGAAGGGTCTCCGTTTGTGAGATCGCGTCTACTGACTTCACTCGGCCCTCAACGCTACGATCGGCGCGACCTTCAACGCGCGTCTCGCGGGCACCCAGGTGGCGGCCAGGACGGCCGTCAGCGTCAGTGCGATGACGGTCGCGAACGCGATCGGATCGGTCGCCGTCACGCCGAAGAGCATGCCGTCGAGGAACCGCGTCAGCAGGAGCGCGGCGATACCGCCGATCGTGACGCCGATCACGGCCAGCCGCACGCCGCGTCCGACAATGAGTGCTACCACGTCGGTCGATTCCGCACCGAGCGCCAGCCGGATCCCGATCTCGCGCGTGCGCTGCGAGACGAGGTAGGCCATCAATCCGTACACGCCGAGCGTGGCCAGCACCAGGGCGCACGCGCTGAACACACCGATGAGCAGCAGGCTGAACCGCCGCCCCGCGAGCGCGCGATCGAATGCGTCCTCGACCGTGCGGATCTGCAGCGGGACCTCCGGATCGACCGACCGCACGATCTGCCGCGCCGCGGTGGTCACCGCGGACGGTGCCGAGGTCTTGACGACCATGCTGACGCGAGATGTGGGTCGCTGCTGGTAGTAGCCGTAGAAGATCGGCCCGGGCACCGTTTCCGGCGAGATCTCACGCACGTCGCCGACGATGCCGACGACGCGGAAGCCGCGCAGGTCGCCGTCCATGTTGCCGAATTGCACGAAGCGGCCGATGGCGTCCTGTCCGGGCCACTTGGTCTTGGCAAGCGACTCGCTGATGACCGCGACGTGCGGAGCGTCGGGCCCGTCGCTCGCCTCGAAGAGTCTCCCGCGGATGAGCGGGATGCCCATCGCGGCAAAGTAGCCTTCGCTCGCGATGCGATAGTCTGCCTGGCCGAAGCGGGCCTTCGCCGCGTCGCCGAGCTTGCCGAAATCCTCGAAGCTCGTGATTTCGTCGGGACGGGTCATCTCGATGAAGCGGCCATTCGGGAAGAAACCGCCGCCGAGCGGAAACGAGCTGATGAGGCCTACGCGCTCGGCGCCCGGCAGCTGGGCGAGGCCGGTGAGCACCGTTCGCTGGCTGTCCACGCGGCGCTGCCGCACCTGCGGTTCGCTGGCGAACGCCCAGATCAGATCAAGGACGACCGCGTTGGCGGTGCGGTACCCCGGGTTGACAGCCAGCACCTGCATGAAGCTCCGCGCCAGCAGCCCCGCCCCGACGAGCAGCACTATCGTCAATGCCACCTGCGCGACGACGAGACCCTGCCGCGCGCGCTCGCCGCGGCCGCCGCCCATCGTGCGCTGTCCTTCCCCGAGCGACTCGCGCAGCCTGGTGGGCGACGTGCGGAGCGAGGTGAGGACCGCCAGGAGCGCCGCTGTACCTACGGCGACGAGCAGCGCGAAGCCGAGGACGCCCGCGTCGACGCGCACGTCGGCGATGCGCGGGACGTTGGCCGGCTGCAGCGCGGCGAGTGCCCTGACTCCGGCAACGGCGATTGCGACGCCGACGGCGCTGGCGGCAACCGCGAGCACGAGGGCCTCGGCGAGCAGTTGTCGCGTCAGCCGGCCACGGTCGGCGCCGACCGCGAGCCGAAGGGCCAGCTCTCGCTGCCGCGTCGAAGCGCGCGCCAGGTGGAGGTTCGACACGTTGAGGCAGGCGATCGCGAGGAGCAGGATCGCGGCGCCGAAGAGCAGCAGCAGGACCGGGCGGGACGTGGCCGTGAGCGACTCGCGCAGCGGCACGACAGCCGCGTCGAACATCCACGTGCCGTCGCCGTAGCGCTGCTTCAGCGTCCGCGAGAGCGCGCCGATCTCGCTCTGCGCCGCCCTGACCGACACTCCGCTCGACACGCGCGCGACGACGGTGAAATTGTGGGCGGTCCGGGAAGTCTGCGGTGGAAGCATCTCGCGCGCCGTCCAGAAATCGCTGCCGCCGGGGTAGTCGAAGCCCGGCGGCATGACGCCGATGACGGAGTGTACGGTCCCGTCGATGCGCAGCGTGAGGGTGTCGAGCGGCCCGCCTGCGAGCCGGGTGCGCCATAGGCGGTCGCTGACGATCGCGGCCGGCGTGCCGCCGACCCGCTGCTCCTCGGGCAGGAAGCTCCGCCCGACGAGCGGTCGCACACCCATCACGTCGAAGAACTCCCGCGAGACGCCGGCGCCGGGAGTCATCGTCGCTTCGCCGCCGATGATCACGGGCGTCTGGCCGGCAGACATTTCCGCCATCGCGCTGAAGCTGCGCGTGCCGGACTTCCAGTCCTCGAAGTTCGGTTCCGACACGTTGTTGTTTCGACGCCCGTTGCCGTCCACCTGATGGAGCCGTACGACCCGATCGGGATCGGGGTAGGGCAGCGGCCGGAGCAGCACGCCGTCGACGACGCTGAAGACTGCCGTGGCGGCGCCGATGCCGAGTCCAAGCGTCAGGATGGCGACAATCGCGAAGGCCTTGGTCCGGAAGAGCAGGCGCACGCCGTAGCGGACGTCGCGAAGAAAGTCTTCGATCATGGTTCCTTTGACGACGAGGAACCTGGATGGGTTGCTTCGGAGTCTCAAGAATGGTTGGCATCCCGTGGCGAATCGTTGGCAATCCCGTGGCTTCCGCCTTCAGGCGGAAGGATCGGACGCCGGATCTGCACGAGGGCCAAAGATCGTACAAAATGTTCGGTACCCCGGTGACCACAGTTCGGCCGGGGGTCATTGAGGAGATGAACATGCGTGCTTTACTCGTGCCCAAACTTGCCCTGGCAGCCCTTGCGTTGTCAGCCGCGCTCGGTGCGCCGGCATCCGGCGTCTCGGCGCAGAACGTCAAAGAAACGTTCACGGCCTTTGCGATCAACATGAACAGCGGTCCCAAGACCGCGACCGTCGATATCCAGATCGAGCGGTGGTCAACTGATGCCGAGCGGCAGGCGCTCCTGAGCATCCTCCTGGAGGAGAAGGACAAGTACAAGGCGAATCAGGCGCTGCTCAAGGCGCTTCAGAAGATGCCGAAAGCAGGCTACATCCGCACGCCGGACAGGCTCGCGTGGGACCTCCGTTACGCGCGGCAGAACCCAATGGAGGACGGCGGCCGTCAGATTGTCGTCGGCACCGATCGTCCGGTCGGCTTCTGGGAGGCGCGCAACCAGCCGCGGAGCATGGACTATCCGTTCACCGTCCTCGAGCTGCGACTGAACAAGGAAGACAAGGGCGAGGGCAAGATGCTCGCGGGCACGCAGCTCTACATCGACCCGAAGACCAAGAACCTCGTCCTCGAGAACTACGGGCAGCAGCCCGTGCGCCTCAACGAGATCCACAAGCTCAAGTAGTAGTGGCCCGTCCACGGTGAAAAAGGACCACCTCGCGGGCGGGGCATCCCGGCTGGCGGCGTTGCTCCTTCCTCAAATACTTCGAGTATTCTCGGTCGTCGCGCCTTGCCAGCCGGGCGCCGCGCTCCGCGATCTGGTCCTTCTTCACCGTGGACGGGCCACTACCCGAGCGACGAGAGCAGCTGCCGGATGCGGCCGCGCAGCGTGGTGAGCGACGAGCGATGGGACTCCCATCGCTCGCGTTCCGCGCGGACGAACCGCGTGTAGGGGCCCATCGCGTCGGCGAAGCGCTGCGCGCTGCGATCCTGGGCGCGCGCGAACTCGGCGCCGAGCGCGCGGCGAAGATCGCTGATGAGCGACGACACTTTCGCGCGGATCTCGGCCCTCGCCTTCCGACGTTTCGCCGGGATGATCAGGAACCCGAGCGCGGCCACGACGCCGGCCATGACAAAGCCCGTGATGTCGGCAGCGGCCGTGGTGGCGGCGAGCGACACAAGTGCGCCCAGCCCGAGCGCTCCCGCGCCGGCGGCCGCCGTCGCCGCGACGGCCGTGCGTGCGCCGTTGGCAATCGCTTCGGCCTCCCGGCGGCGATCGTACGTCTCCACCACGCGCTGCGATTCCCGTCCGACCGAATCGAGCAGGCGCGTGCGGTCTTCGTGGAAGCTGCCGATGTCGGCGCCGCCGAGGATCCGGTCGCCGTGTTCGCGCTGTCGCACCGCGAGCAGCGCCGAGATCGCCTGCCACTGGCGGTAGTCCTGGTCGACCAGCCAGTCGATGATCTCCGAGACGCGCCGCTCGATCTGCTGCGGGGCGTCGGCGACGACCTTCTGTTCGAACTCCCGCTGCACGCGCGATCGGTTCACCAGGTCGAAGACACGGCCCAGGCGCAGCGTGTCGTCGAAATAGTGATGTCCGCGCGTCTCCATCTCGAGCAGCACCTTCTCGACCGCGCTCATCCGCAGTTCAAATCCACGACGCAGGTCGTCTCGATATTGCGCCAGTTGCCGCTCGATGTCGTCGAGCGTCGAGGTGTCGTTCGCCAGGAGCACCAGGCGTTCGTCCGACACGTCGAGATACCGGCGCGCCAGCACATCGGCGACGCCGAGCGGGCTCGACAGCTTGAGCCGGAAGCGGCTCCCCTCGTCGAGCGAGTCTTGGAGGAAGCGCTCCAGCGCCTCGAACCGGCTGGCGGACCACAACGCCGGCTCCCCCTGCTTCGCGCGGCCAGCCAGCCGCGCGCTGACCGGGAAGATCGGCGGCCTCGTGCCGAGCTCGCGCTCGGCCGCGTCGCCCACGAACGTCAGCACTTGCTCGAGCTCCCCGGACCGCTCGAAGATGTCGATCTTGTTGAGCACCACGACGACCTTCTTGCCCCACGCCCTGAATGCCTCGACGAACGCGCGCTCGGTCTCGGTGAACGGCCGGTCCGCAGACGTCACGAACAGCACGAAATCTGCCCGCGGCACGAACTCCGTCGTCAGGCGCTCGTGCTCGCGGATGATCGCGTTGGTGCCCGGCGTGTCGACGATGTGGATGTCTTTGAGGAAGTCGACCGGTGCCGTGACGACGCGGATGCCCGAGCCCAGCACCTCGGTCGAGATTGTCGCGCCGTAGCGGATGAGATGGAGGTGCGAAGTCGTCGGTGTGACGCCTTCGTCGAGGACCGCGCGGCCGAGAAGCGCATTGATGAACGCGCTCTTGCCGGCGTTGAACTCCCCGACGACGACGAGGAGGAAGAGCTCGTCGAGCTGCCGGACGGATTCGGCGAGAGTCGACGCGTCCGCGGCCGTCGCCGGCACGGACGCCAGCGCGACCTGCAGGTCGCCGAGCAGGCGGCGCGCCGCCGTCAGCTGTTGGTCGGTCTGCTCGCTCAGGACCCGGTCGGGCAACGCGCACCTCATCATCTTGGGGGTTGGCAGTCACCGTGACTGCGCGTCCATTGTAGGTGCGTTCGCGGGTCGCAGGATCAGCGGCTGCGGGTGCCGCGTACCGTCAGGCGGCGCATCCACGCGCCGCTTGCTGTTTCCTGCTGGCTGGTGAGGTCGCTGGCCTCCTCGAACCACAGCAGCGTTGGCTCGCTTGCCTTGACCATGGTCCTCTCTCTCGCGAGCCCCCCGACAGACCGAAGCACGCCGATGTCACGCGTGGTAATCGTTGCCGCTGTGCGGCCCTCCGCGGCGGCAGGTATCGAGCGTACCAACGCTTCGATGGCATCCACTCGTGCCGTGTTGACCATGATCACGAAATGCTCGCGCCCGCCTTCGCTATCGACCGCCCAGTTCACTCCCACGTCGCCTGGCAACCGGTGCTCCTTCGACGGCGCGAGGGGATTGTCCGGTCGGTGGTCTGGCAACGGAAACAAGCGGTAAGACTTCCCTGTGTCATCGGTATTGAGCACGTAGACGTAGATCTCTTTCGACGCCTCGATGCGCATCGAGACTCTGTCGCCAAGAGCGAGCCCGGTGTCTGCCGCGAGCGGGATTTCGACGCCGTTGCGCGTGCGAAACATCTTTGCCTGAACGGTGTAGGAAGGATTGAGTGCGGCCGCCGGCGTGGCGGGTATACGCTCCACGGCCGTCGCAGACGATGGCGTCGTGCTGTCCGGGCCGTTGGTCTGATTCGCCACGAACCACGTGACGGGCACCGCGACGAGCACGATGACCGCGGCGACAGCCGCTGCGCGCTGCCACCAGGTCCACGATGGCACCGACGGAGCTGACTTGCTGGTCAGGGCCGCCTCGAGCTCACCAGCCGTCTGCGGTCGCGCCGCCGGGTCGGGAGACAGCGCTCGCTCGACGGTCTGGATGAATCCGCTCGGAAGATCTGGCCGTACGTCCCTCAGCCGTTTGACTCGGCCCTCGCGATGCGCCTGTTCGATCTGCGACCGATCGGCGCCGTCGACCGGGTACTCGTATGTCACCATCCTGTAGAGCAGGACCCCGAGGCTGTAGACGTCGGACGCGCGCGTGGCCGGCCGCCCGTCGAAGAGCTCCGGCGCGAGGTAGAGCGGCGTGCCGGCCGTGTCGAGCGGCTGTCGCAGGCCGGTCGCCAGCTCGGTGCCGGCGCCGAAGTCCATGAGGACCGTGCGTCCGCCCGCCTCGCGCATCACGTTCTGCGCCTTGACGTCGCGATGGACGAGGCCCCGTCCGTGCACCGCCGCCAGCGCCTGGCAGAGATCCACACCGATGGGTGTGGCTTCCTCGGCGCTCAAGGGACCGCGGGCGCGCAGCTCGTCTTCCATCGTGCGGCCGTGGATGAACTCCATCCACAGGCCGAGGAAGCCGTTCGAGCGCTCGACGCCGTGGACGACGACGACGTTGCGGTGGCTGATCTTGGCGAGCAGCGACCCTTCGCGGAGCACGCGGCTCGAGAGCGCGCTGGCGTTCTCGGGCGTCACCGGGAAGAGCTTCAATGCCACATCGCGACTGAGCGCGTCACGCGCGCGATAGACCTTCGCGAATCCTCCCTTGCCGACCTGTTCGAACACGGCCAGCGATCCCCACGTCGCCGGCGGCAGCGCGGATGAGGCGAGCTCCATCGCCTCAGTCTGGAGGGGGCTCTCGACCCCGACCGCGTCGGGGTCGCGGTAGACGCGCGTCAGCGCGGCCAGGACGCGCAGCTCGGCGAGCACGGCGCGCTCTCCTTCTCCGCGCACGCTGCCTTCCTCGCTGTCCCAGTCGATCGGCCGGTCGTCGTCGATCATCGACGCCAGCTCGAGCAGCGTGATGTCGTCCTGACGGTCCTGACCGTTCTGACGGTCGTCACGAATGTCATCTTCCACCGGCCATCTCCTTCGCCAGGCGAATCAGCGCACGGTGAATCGCGACGCGCGCCGCGTTGGCCGACCGCTTGCCAAGCGCCTGGGCCACTTCCTCGTGGCTCATGCCCCATTCGCACCGCCCGACGATCGCGCGCTGGTCCTCGGGCTTCAGTTTCTGGAGCGCCGTCTCGTAGCGCTCCACACTCTCTCGGCCGATCGCAATCTCGAGCGGCGACGGCCCCGACGAGGGCCAGGCGCTGTCGATGGGCGAGGACAGGGGATGCGCGTTGACCTTGCGGGCCTCGTCGCGGAAGCGGTTGGTCAGCGCCTGTCGCAGGTAGCCCTGAAAGGCGCCTTCGTCTCGCGGCTCGAAGACCGTGAGCCGCCTGATGACGCTGATGAGCACTTCCTGGACGACATCGCTCGTGTCCATCGCGCCGCGCGCGCCGCGGGGCAGGCGTCCGCGGGCCCAGCGATGGAGCCTGGGGAGGTAGCGGGCACAGAGCAGCTCAACGGCGTCCGGATCGCCGGTACGCGCCCGCAGCAGGAGCTGGAACGACGTCTCGTTTTCGTTCACGCGCCGGGACAGGTCGACGAGGGGCTGCCTGAACACCGCCCCCGTGCCGGGAACGGTCGCGGGCAGGCCTGCACCCGTGAGTGTGCCTATCATACGCTGCTGGTTTCCCACGGATCCCTGGTTTCGGGCGTCTCCCGGCGCCCCCGGGGGGTGTGGGGCCTCCTTCTAATAGAGAACGGGCTGGTGTGCGGAAGTGTTACAGGAGGTCAGCGCCAGTCGCCGGAGGCGACGAACCCGGCCCAGTAGAAGGGAAGGGCACTCGCTCCACGCGCCCGTCGGTCGCGCAATGCGCTGAGGCTCGCGGCGTGAACGGCGTCGGCGGTCGTGAGGCCGTTTCGAAAGCGTCCCTGATAGAGTGCTCGCATCCATGCCCGGGCTGCCTGATCGTCGACCGACCACAGGCTCATGATGACGGTGCGCAGCGCCGGCGACTTGAAACGCGCGTCGCAGTCCGAGTACGCCCTCGCCGACCCTGACTTCTCCGACTCCGGTATCGCACGCGGACAGAACAGCCCACTCCACACCCTCGAGCTCCAGAGAGGCCACCTCTTCGGCCGTGAGGATGCCGTCGTCCTCGTCGGCTCCGGCGGAGGCGCGCCGGTTGGCGCCGGCGAGCGCCAGGCCGGACAGGAGGAGCGGGTTCTCGACGGGTCTAGGGCCGGCCGACTCGGTGTCGAAGCGCCGACCTTCGTCAAGCCACCGACGCTGCGAGTGCCGCTCCCGCCAGGCGAACAGGCGCCGAGAAAAAAGCCGTGCGTGGCGACGTGCAGCACGCGGTAGTTGTGGGCCTCCTGTTTGAAAGTGGCTTCGCTGGCCTCGCGGCCCACCAGCACGCGCGCGTTCGTGGGCTCGCCGCCGGATTCCGCCGCTGGCTCGCCAGAGGCCGGAGAGCTCTGTCACTTCCTGAAGCGTGCCGGCGAGCGGCGCGAACCCGGCCGTTCCAAGGTCGCCGCAGACCAACGCGGCCGCCCGCAGCGACGCCGATGGGCTCGTGAGTTTCCCGGCGTTGACCGGCGGAGCGCTCCGGCGCCGGACCAGGGGTCGACCGTCGAACGACGGTCCCCCAATCGCCAGCAGCCCGCGTCCCGGAACCGACGCATGCGACGAATCCACCATGTCTCGCTCGGCCGACAGGTAGTGGATGACGACGCCGTTTTCGAGGAGGTACGATCGCTGCCCGACTGGGAGTGCTGCGAACGGGACCAGGTTCAGCAGCCCATCGGGCACGATGAAGACACGCCTGAGACCTCCCACGTGCGAGGCCAGGCGATCCCAGACAAGTCTTCGCAAGGCGGTACCCGATCGGCGAGACGATGGGACCCGCTCGCCGGCCGCCACGGTCGCCGTCTGCAGCGCCTCGGCGGAGATGTCCGCTCTCCACTGCGACACCAGCGTGTCGATCGCCTGTACCGAACCGAGGGGCACGAAAACCGGCGGGTGATGTGCGCGCAACACCAACGCTGCGTACGAAGGGACGGTGGTCGAAACAGCACGTGCGGGCCCGGCGAAGAGTGTCCGATCGTAGCGAAAGAACGACACGAGCCCGTTATCTGCCGAGAGCGAGGTCATCACGTCATTCAGGCCGATCTGGCTGCGGTTCCGCTCGGCTCTGAACTCGGCGCTTCGCTCTGCCAGCGCCTGCTCGGCGAGTTCGCTCTCGCGACGCGTGGCTTCAACGAGTGACGCGTATTGTGCCGGCGACAGCAGGCCGGGGCCGCGCGCCATGAGGTTGGCGAGTCGCTGCTGCGCAGAGCGCAGCACGATTCGCGCCGGGTCCGCGCGCTCGTCCGTCGCTCGTCCAGCGCTGTGTCGCGCCGCAATCTCGTCGAGCACGAGGGCCCGGCCGCGGATCAACCCGTCCGTGGCCACAGGAACGGCGTCAGGCATCGACCCGGACAGAGACAGCATCACATCCAAGCCACGTGGGCGAACGGCCGCATAGTTGAGGGCCTGACGTTCGGGGAGCGAGCGCAGCATGAGTCGCAGGTGATCCCTTCCCGTCGCCTCCGCGCCAGCTGCGGCGCCGAGCGCTGCGGCGCTCTCTTGCAGGTTGGCCAGCGCCAGGCCCAACCCCGATTGCGCGTCGGCGTACGCCGGGTGCGAGACGCCGAACACCCTTCCCCGGATCTGCAGCGCCCTCTCGTAGTAGTCCTTCGCCGCCAGGTAGTCGCCACGCCTTCCCTGGATTTCGGCATTGAGCGCGAGGAGTGTCGCGTAGTCGGGCGCATCGGGCGCGTCGATGCGCGTCCAGATGCCGAGCGCGCGGCTCGCGAGTTGTTGCGCGCGCGCCGAACGGCCGAGCTGCAACAGCGTAGCGCCCATGTCCGCCAGCGTTCGTGCCACTTCGCGATGGT
Source organism: uncultured Acidobacteriota bacterium (assembly GCA_963776315.1). Taxonomy (GTDB): domain Bacteria; phylum Acidobacteriota; class Vicinamibacteria; order Vicinamibacterales; family 2-12-FULL-66-21; genus DATBJJ01. The sequence continues at coordinate 111,722 of CAVZMJ010000001.1, read as the reverse complement.
CGCGCACGAGGGTCTTCTCCCGGATCGCGAGGGCACGTTCCAGGAAAGGAAGGGCCTGGGCCGGCACTCCCTGCTCGCGATAGACCGTTGCGAGCTCTGTCAGCGCCGTCGCGACAAACGGGTGGTTCGGTCCTCCGACACGCGAATGAATTGCGACCGCGCGCGCCTGTTCGCGTCGTGCACTGGCATAGTCGCCAAGGCTGGCATCCGCGCGGGCGAGTACAGGACGATGTTGTGGCTACATACTCGTGCCACGCGCCGTATCGCGCTTCGTAAATGCTCAAGGCCTGACGAAGGTGCCGTCGAGCTTCCAGGTATTCGCCCTGGTCCAGTTCAGCCAATCCCAGATCGTTCAGGTATTCTGCCGTCACGTGATGTTCGGCGCCGAAGTTGCGCGAGGCGATCGCCAGGGCACGCTCCGTGACGGCCCGGGACCGGACAGCGTCCCCGAGATCGGAGAGCGTTCCCGCCAGATAGCGAAGCGACAACGCGACCGTTGGATGGTCTGGGCGCAGCGTGCGCTCGGCCAGCGCGACCGCACGTTCGGACGCGTTCTTCGAAGCGAGCAAATCGCCCTCGAACCAGAATTGCTGGGCGATCAGGTTCAGGGTCGTCGCGTATGCAGGATGGTTCACGTTGGCCGCTTCTTGTATCCTCGCGGCTCGGCGCAGAAGCGCACCCGCCTCGTCGTACGCGGCTGCGCGCTGCAGTACCAACCCAAGATCCTCCAGCGTCCGTGCGACGGCCGGGTCGGCTTCCGGGAGCCGCTTCCCCTTCACGGTCAGACTGCGATACAGGACCTTTCGAGCCTCGTCGTTCCGGCGCGCCGCCGACAGGGCACGACCAAGATGGTCGAGTGCCCGCGCCACGTCGAGGCTATCGGTGCCTGTCGCTCGCTCGCTCAAGGCCACGGCACGCTGGGCGATGGTGATTGCTCGGTTGAACTCCGCAGCCGCGATCAGCGCATCGCCGAGATTGAGGAGCGACGGGACCACGTCAGGGTGCCCGGGTCCGAGCCTCGCTTCTCTGGTGCGAAGCGTGCGCTCGGCCAGCGTCAAGGTTTCGACGTTTGCAGCCCGACCATTGACGATCAGCGCTCGAACCAGAGCGTCTGATGCGTTTGCCACTTGCAGCGGGTCGTCTCCGCGCCCGGCTCGCACATCGACCTCGGCGCGCGCGGCCGTTTCGGCTTCCTCGTACAATCCCACGACGATCAGGGCATCGGCGTCCCGACTGGTGGTCTGGAGGCGCTCGCGACCGTCGGGCGCGACAGTCATCACGATCACGAGGCTCACGCGCAGAATCGAGGCGGTCGTCGCTCCACTCACATGGCTGCGTCTCACGTGGCTGCGTCGTCGGTCAGGCAGGCGTGCCAGGCACAGAACCTTCCGGCTGACTGACGGTCTGGGACGGGCCCTGCTTCTGAGATGTGCCCGGTGCAGGGGGACTGGGCGGTACGTCAGGCGTGGATGGATGCGATGGTTGTGTTGCCGCAGATCTCGCGATTATTCGATCCAGCGCCTTGGCGGTCGAGAGGGCGATCGTGTCGCGCGCGTTGGCAGGATTCTCCATGGCGGACGGTGGCCGGGGCTCGGTGGCTGACGCGATTGCGTCGTCCTGCGCTGAGCCGCCGACCGGGGCGACAAAAGCGACAATGAGATGCCCGCCTAGTCCCGCCGCCATTCGGAAGATATCTGAGGCGACCTGGGTGGCTCCGCCGCGGTCCGTGCGGGCGCCGCGGTCCGTGCGGGCGCCGCGGTCCGTGCGAGCGCCGCGGTCCGTGCGAGCGCCGCGATCGGTCCTCGCACCGCGCTCCAGCAGCCTCGCCCCCTCCAAATCAAACCGCCGGTTCGCATAGCTCTCCATCATCCCTCCTGTTGTGTCGAACGACCGGCTACGTCAGCCTTGCGAATGCATGTACGAAGCTCGCTCCACCGTGTGTCTCGAGCAAAGGCGAAGTTCTGGTACATGGGCCGGGCGGCTTCGAAGTCGAGGGCTGCGACATGTGGTGCGTAAATGCTGATGCCATTCAGCCGCGCGGTGTGACCCGCGTTGCGCCCATGTTCGGCGACGAAAGGCCGTCCAGTTCCCGCAGCACTCTTCCCGACCAACGGGGGCCGTGGGCCAATGAGAAAGTCTCCCAGGGCTCTTGCTGCCTCGACAATGAAGGCGTCCCCGGTTTCTCGTGCCAAGGTGAGGCAGAGATCGGCGACATCCACGTACGGCCTGTCCTCGTCAGTCTGCGAACGCAAGAACAGTTGCGCCAGCCACTCCAGCGTGTCACGGTCTTCGATTGCGCGTGCCAATTGACTCGCCAGCACTTCGGCGCGGGCAAACAGCTCGGGAGCACGAACCAGATCGAGCAGCGTCAACGAGACCGGATTCTCCGCCGGGTACGATTCGCAGAATCGACGCACGGTGTACGAACCGAGCTCCACCGGGAACATGAGTACGCCTTGCGGATTCCGAAGCCTGTCGAGAATGCAATGGTCCGGCCAGCCGGGAATCGGGATGCCGATCTGCGAACCGAGCAGATAGTTCGCAAACGGCTGGAGTTGGCACGCCATCTCGACGGTGGCGAGATCGCACGCATCGAAGCCCAGGATATCGAGCTTGGCGTCCTTCGACCCAAACCGGTGTTGTAGGCGCTTCAAGACGTCTGGCAGTTCGGCAAAGTCGAGGGCATCAATCGTCCCCGTTCTCGTCCGCTCGCGGCCGATGGCGAAGTCGTACGCATGACCCCACAGCACGAGCATCGAGTGGTCGTCGGGGATCCTGTGATTCGCCTCCTCGAGGGACCTGGCGATGAAGCACTCGAGGGCGTGACCCCCGGCAGTCTCCCTCTCTTCCTGGGGCACATCGGTGAGCGGGAAAGCGCCCGCTCTTATTCGGCCCCGCTGAGGGACCTCTCCCATGCCGTGGACCTGCACGAAGACGTTCAGCGCATCTCCGGATCCCACGGCCGCCATTTCTTCAAGGTCGGCCTTGGCGGCCTCGCGCAGCGGCTCGTTGCCCTTGATGGTGTCGGCCCCCATGAACACCATGACGGTCCACTTCCGTTTGCGGTCGACGGGCGCCGCGACGCTCTGCGACTGTGCCGTCCCCATCCCTGACGCCTTTTCGTAGCTCTCTGCCGCCATACGCTCACCCCTCGCAGGCACGGTGGGAACGACCTGGGCTATCACCGGCTTCCTATTTGACGACGGCCGGGCCCCGGGGAATTGACATCAGGATCTGATGTTTTTCTAACGGCCAGGTGCTCTACATAACGCGCAACAGCTACGAAGCGTACAGATGTGCGTGCGCCGCCTTCGGAACTGGCGCCAGGCGAGTCCGACTGATCCGCGTCCCCCCTTGAGTGTCGTGAGATCCGCGTGATCCGCGTCCCGTACCCCACGCCGACCAGCCCGCGCCCCCCTCACCGATCTGCGGCCGGGCTTGCGTCCCCGGCACTCCCTCTTTAAGCTCACCCGATGGGCATCCTCGAATGGGCAGCCGCGATCGACACGGCAGGCACTCTGGTTCGGGCGGCGCGGCGCATGGGAAGGGGGGCCGTCGAAGGCCTCGCCGGCAACCCGCCCGGCACGCCTGGACCGGCTCAACTCGAAGCCGGTCTTGCCGGGGTGGTCGTGGCGGCACTGAAGGAAGCCTTCGACCGCGACAGCGCCCGCATGGAGATGGAACGCTCCCAGATCGACGCCGAGCGCCGGCGCGCCGAGGAGCTTCTCCGCGCCGAGCTCCGGCGGCAGGCGGTCGATCGGATGATCGCGCAGCTCAGACTGGTCGCCGTCATGGCCGTCGGTACCTGGGCCCTCTCCGCCGTGCTCGGCGTCCTGATGCCGGGCATGCGCGAAGGGCTCCCCCGGGTGCTGCTCGGCGCCGGGTGGGTCTTCGCGCTCGGGGCGCTCGGATCGGCGTTTGCCGCCTGGCAGCACGTGTCCCTCCACTCGGCCGACCCGGCAAGTGGGGGAGCCGCCGTGCTTGATCATGCCGCGGCGATGTATGCTCCATGGCTGCTCATCACCGCGCTCGCCTTGACCGGCGCGGGACTGCTGACAGCCCTATGACCTCCGTCCTCGACGCCATCGCCGGCGCATTCCACGCCGATCCGTTCTCCGTACTCGGTCCGCACATCGAGCGTGGCCGGCTGGTCATTCGCGCCTGCCTCCCCGCGGCCGAAACCGTCAGCGTCATCCGCACCGGCATGGCCCCGGTCGCCCCCGTGGTAATGACGAGGAGCCATCCGGTGGGCGTCTACGAAGCGACCTTTCCAGAGACACCGGACGCCGGCGTAGACATCGACTACCGCCTGAAGGTCACCTATCCGGGCGGCTATGTCGCAGAGATCGACGACCCGTATCGCTACGGACGCGTCATCACCGACTACGACCTCTACCTCTTCGGCGAGGGCAACCACACCCGTATCCACGACAAGCTCGGCGCCCACCCGATGACGATCGGCTCGACCGAGGGCGTTCACTTCGCTGTCTGGGCCCCCAACGCCACCCGCGTCAGCGTCGTCGGCGACTTCAACGATTGGGACGGACGCGTCCACCCGATGCGGCGGCTCGGCGTGAGCGGTGTCTGGGAGATCTTCATACCGTCGGGCCGGCTTGGCCATCGCTACAAGTTCGAGCTGCGCTCGAGGACGGGCGAGATCCTCATCAAGACGGATCCGTTCGGGTTTCAGTTCGAGGTGCCGCCGCTGTCGGCGTCGATCGTCTGCCAGCCCGGACACGAATGGGGTGACGCCGACTGGATGGACCGTCGCGCCGACGCCGGGTCATGGTTCGAGCGCCCGATGGCGATCTACGAGGTGCACCTCGGCTCGTGGGCGCGCGTCCCGCATAGGGGTCCCCCAGGGGAACCCCTTACAGACAATGCGGAAGGCGACCGCTACCTCACCTACCGCGAGCTGGCCGAGCGGCTCATCCCCTACGTCAAGGAGATGGGCTACACGCACATCGAGCTCCTGCCGGTGATGGAGCACCCGTACTCCGCGTCGTGGGGCTATCAGGTCACAGGCTTTTTCGCGCCGACCAGCCGCCACGGCACGCCGTCGGACTTCAAGGCGTTCGTCGACGCGTGCCATCGGCACGACATCGGTGTCATCCTCGACTGGGTTCCGGGTCACTTTCCGAAGGACGCCCACGGCCTCGCGAGGTTCGACGGTACGGCGCTCTTCGAGCACGCCGATCCGCGGCAGGGCGAGCATCGCGACTGGGGCACGCTCATCTTCAACTACGGACGCACCGAAGTCCGCAGCTTCCTGCTCGCGAACGCGCTCTTCTGGCTGCAGGAGTACCACGCCGACGGCCTGCGCGTGGACGCCGTCGCCTCGATGCTCTATCTGGACTACTCGCGTAATCACGGCGAGTGGATCCCGAACCGGTTCGGCGGGCGCGAGAACCTCGAGGCGATCGACTTCATCCGCAACCTCAACACGCAGACGCACGCAGAAGCGCAGGGCTCGATTACGATCGCGGAAGAATCGACGGCATGGCCGTCGGTCAGCCGGCCGACGTGGATTGGCGGGCTGGGCTTCACCTACAAGTGGAACATGGGCTGGATGAACGACATCCTGGAATACGTCAAGACCGATCCCGTGTACCGCAAGTGGGACCATCGTCACCTGACGTTCTCGATGCTCTACGCGTTCACCGAGAACTTCATCCTGCCGTTCTCGCACGACGAAGTCGTGCACGGCAAGGGATCCATGTTCGGCAAGATTCCCGGAGACGCCTGGCAGAAGGCCGCGACGCTGCGAACACTCTACGGCTACATGTACGCGCACCCCGGCAAGAAGCTGATGTTCATGGGCGGCGAGTTCGGCCAGGGGCGCGAGTGGGATCACGATCGCGGCCTCGATTGGGGGCTGGTCAGCGAACCGCTGCACGGGGGGCTGCAGCGCTTCGTGAAGGACCTGAACCGGATCTACGCCGCCGAGCCCGCGCTGCACGAGGTCGATTTCGACTTCTCCGGTTTCCAGTGGATCGACTGCAACGACAGCGAGAACAGCGTCGTGTCGCTCATCCGGCGCGCGAAGAGGAGTGGAGATTTCGTGGTCGCGGTCATGAACTTCACGCCCGTCCCCAGGGAGTCGTATCGCATCGGCGTGCCGGAGCCCGGCGTGTACACCGAGCTCGTCAACAGCGACGCGGGTTTCTATGGCGGCGGCAACGTGGGCAACGGCGGTGCCGTCGGCACCGAACCGGTCGCGGCGCACGGCTACGATCATTCACTCGTGCTGCGCCTCCCGCCGCTCGGGTTCCTGCTGCTGAAACGGGCGTAGACGCGTTCGCGGATTCCCGCCAACTTCGCACGGACGGTCGTGCCTATCGCGTCGCGGGTGAAGGGCCTTGCGCCGCCATCAGCTCCTGCCGATCGGGGTCATAGGTCACGAGCAGCACTTCGCGCGACGGGAGGTGAACGCGTCGCGCGAACGACAGGTGCGCTGGAACTTCTTCGCGCTGCGCCGGGAGTGAGCGTTTCTTTTCGCTCCGCTTCTTCGCGTTCGCGCTTCTCTGCGGCCACGCCAGGTTCGCTGGAATCCACGCGATCGAACCTGACGTCCACCGTCGCTTCGGCGGCGGGCAGCAGGACCTCCTCGAACACGTAGAGCCGGCGGTCCCGCCGCAGGCCGCCCCCGTGTACGACGCGGTCGGCGACGAGCGCGCCGTCGACTCGCACCTGCAGCCGATACTCCGCGGTGGTGCCCTCGCAGGCGACGGGTTGTCGCATGTGCGCAGGCAGCCGCGCCAGTTCCTCCTCGCTCTGCTGGCGGCACTTCTCGATGCGCTCGGGCCGCGCACTCCATGCCAGCCGCAGCCTCGCCTCCGGGTCGCGATTCGTGGCCATCGGGGCGTTCGACGCCCAGACGAGGCCAGCCATGACCGCGACGGCGAGTGCGATGCCCGCGATGCGGTCGCGTCGTGTCACCAGCTCTTCTTGCCCTGTCATCGCTTCCTCTCGACGAGCGCCGGCTCGCACTGGACCTCCGCCTCCGGCGCCTCTTCCGGCCGCGGTCCGAGCGAGGCGACTTCGGCGGCAAACGCGCGCAGGGCCTCGCTCGCGCGTCCCCGCTCGCGCGCGTCGATGTGCACGATCCGCACCCGCGCGCGCTCGACCCTCGGCTGGAGCTCCGCCTCGCGCCCGTTATACATGCGGTCGCCGAGCCAGCGCGGTCCTTCGCGATTCCAGCAATCGCGCTCGGGGCAGGCCAGGATCAGCACGCCGCCGGCCCCAGCGCGCAGCAGGATCTCGACGACCGAGGTGTGCAGGTTTCCGGCGCAGTCGATCGGGTACGGCACGCCGCCGGCTGCCGCGATGTCGGCGGCGAACTTCCCGGCGCCGTGATCGCAGCCGATGACGACGATCTCATCGAGGCGCCGTGCAGGTGCGGCGACGAACTCTCGCACCGCGGCCATCTGGTCGCGTCCCGTCCGCCCGGGCGGGCCGACGCCCATCGGGGAGCACGAGCCGGCGCAGATCCCGCAGCTCACGCACAGGTCCGGGTCGACGCGGGCCACCAGATCCGAGCGGCGGCTGGTGCGCTCGAACATCGTGATCGCCCCATACGGGCAATCGATAGAGCACTGGACGCATCCGACGCAGAGGTCTTCATCGACCACCGATGGAGGCGGCGCGGCCTCGCCGCGGCGCGCGGTGAGCCAGGGTACGACGAGCAGTACCACGCCGAGACCCGTTCCGACGAGGAGCGCCTGTCCGCCGCTCAGGACCTGCGCGAGCGGCATCCAGAAGGCGAAGAAGAAGTCGGCCGGGACGCTTGCCGGCAGCACGAACGGGTTTGCCTGCGGCGCCATCTCCAGCGGCCAGACGATGGCGGTCGCGGTGAGGGCGGCGATGACCGGCCACATCACCGGCCGCGGCGGCAGCACGTGTGGCCGCGACAGCCGCTTGACGTGGAGCCAGAACACGACCCCCATCGCCAGCGGGATGCCGATGTGGGCGAACAGGTTCAGGAAGAAGAACACCGTCGGCACGGGCTGTTCGCCCGTGAACGCCCGGCTCGTCGGTTCAGACAGGATCGGCAGCGTGTCGAGCATCCGCGCTCCTTCGCGCGCGAGGTGCTCGCCGAAGGTGTCCCACACCATCACGTATCCGCTCCACCCGCAGATGAAGAGCAGCAGCAGGAGCAGGCACCCCGTCATCCATGCCATGGCGCGCGCCCCCCAGGTTCGCCCCTGCGCGAACATGCGGAAGGCGTGGACGGCCGTCGCCACGACAGACAGATCGCTGGCATACCGGTGCAGCCCGCGTACCCAGTTGCCTAGCCACACGTCGGCGGTCAGGCGGGCCACAGACTCCCAGGGCGCGCCGACGCGGTAGAAAAGGATGAGCCAGAGGCCTGTGACGACCAGGACGAGATAGAGGGCGACGACGATGGTGCCGCTCTGGTACAGCGGATTGAACCGCTGCCCGTACAGCCGGTTACAGAGCGTATCCGCCGTCGTCAGCAGCCGGATCGCCAGTCGCTCGGAGGGACGCGCGACGGCAGCCATGAACTGAGTGATTTTTACCGATCGTCTCGGCCGCGGATATGACGAAAATCATACCGCTTCAGCAGGAGGAGGAGTAGGCTGTCTGGCGTCGCGCGCTCCCGTTCCTCTCACTGCGAGGGAGTCACATGACTACGCGCCCTCAAGACGAGCCCGTGCCGCTCGGCCAGCGCCTCTTCGACAACGTATTCCTCCTGCTCGGAGCTGGACTCCTCGTCATGCTCGTCCTCTACACCGGCTGGGGCCTCTGGGAGATCACGAGCCTCCCGGCCGCTCCGTTGCGCTGAGGTTGCCATGCACACCGATACGCACACCGGGCTCGACTCGCCCAAGGGCATCTGGTGGAAACCCGCGCACAAGTCGGAGAGAACCTGGGTCGGGATCGCCTTCGCATGGTGCATGGTGCTCTTCGCCATGATGCCGCTCTGGCACTGGAAGGGCGGGCAGAATCCGTCGGGCATCCGGAGCCGCACGACGCCGGCGGCATACGGCGCACGCGTCGGACGAATTCATCAAGCAGTACCAGACGGGAACCGACCGTGGCATGCCCATCGTGACGCCACCGCCGGGCTCCGACGTGTATCTGGCGGCGGTCTCGTTCCAGTGGTACCCGATCATCAGGCTGCAGAAGAACGCGCAGTACACGCTCCACCTCTCGTCGCTCGACGTCAACCACGGGTTCTCGCTCTACCCGATCAACGTCAATTTCCAGGTCGTCCCCGGGTACGACTACGGCCTGCGGGTGACGCCGAACGCCTCGGGTGATTTCCGCATCATCTGCAACGAGTTCTGCGGCATCGGCCATCACATCATGGTCGGGCGCGTCATCGTCGAAGATGCGCCGCTCTCCGCGGCGGCGTCAGGAGGTACCCGATGACTCCTCCAGTCGGCGACTCGACTCTCGCGCCGGCGCCCGCCGGTTTCCGGACCTGCCCGTCTACCGGCCGCCAGATCCACCTCGGCGCCGAGCGTCTGATCAAGGTGCACGCCGTCGCCTCGGTCGTGTCGCTGCTCATCGGCGCCATCGCCGCGGTGCTGCTGGTGCTCACGCGCTGGCAGGCCGTGCACCTGCTCCCGGCAGAGCTGGTTCTACCGCATCCTCGGCGTGCACGGCATGAGCATGCTGATCTTCTTCATCATCTTCTTCGAGATGGCCGTGCTGTTCTTCGCCGGCACGGTGCTGCTCAACGCGCGCAACTGCGCGCCGAAGACCTCCTGGGCCGGCTTCGCCCTGATGCTCGCCGGCGCGCTGATCGTCGAGGCGATGATGTGGTCCGGCCGGGCCGACGTCCTCTTCACGTCCTACGTCCCCCTGCGCGCCGATCCGAACTTCTACCTGGGCGTCATCTTCTTCGCCGTCGGCGCGCTCGTGACGGTCGGCGTGTTCTTCGCGAACCTCGTCGTGGCCAAGCGCGAGAAGACCTACGAGGGATCGCTGCCGCTGGTCGTCTACGGCGCGATGACGGCGGCGATCATCGCCGTCATCACGCTCGTCCACGGTGCCGCCATCTACATCCCGACCTACCTCTGGTCGCTCGGGTTGATGAACGTGGATCCGGAGATCTACCGGATGATCTGGTGGGGGCTCGGCCACTCGTCGCAGCAGATCAACGTCGCCGCGATGGTCTCCATCTGGTACATGCTCGGCGCGCTCACGATCGGATCGGTCGTGCTGAACGAGAAGATCAGCCGATCGGCGTTCGTCCTCTACATCCTGTTCATCTCGATGGCCTCGGCGCACCACCTGCTGGTCGACCCCGGCATGGGACCGGCCTGGAAGGTCGTGAACACCAGCTACTTCATGTACATGGCCGTGCTGGCGTCCATGATCCACGGCTTCACCGTGCCCGCGGGCATGGAGCTCGGCATGCGCCTGCGCGGGTTCACCAACGGCATGTTCGACTGGCTGCGCCGCGCGCCATGGGGCGATCCGGGTTTCAGCTCGCTCGTGTTCTCGCTCGTCGTCTTCGGCTTCGTCGGGGGGATCACCGGCGTGACCATCGGCACCGAGCAGATCAACATCATCGTGCACAACACGCTGCGTGTTCCCGGACACTTCCATGCCACGGTGGTGAGCGGCACGGCGATGGCGTTCATGGGCGCCACCTACTACCTCATTCCCGCTGATCTTCCAGAAGAAGGTGGCGTTCTGGAAGGGCGCCGTGATCCAGCCGTACCTGTTCGCCGGCGGCATGCTGATCTTCACGCTGTCGATGACCTTCGCGGGCAGCTTCGGCGTGCCGCGGCGCCACTGGGACATCACGTTCAGCCAGGCGCCGTTCGACGTGCAATTCAATCCGATCGTCGATCTCATCCTGGCGGTCATGGCGTTTGGCGGGCTGGCGGCCGCCACGGGCGCGTTCCTGTTCGTCGCGATCGCGGTCAAGTCCGTGTTCTTCGGCGAGCCCCTCGGCGCGATCGTCAAAGGCGTGGCGATGGCCGGCGTGCCGAGAGGCCTCACGCATCCGCCCGTGCACGCGGCGGATGTCGACGCCAGGAACGCCGCCCTGCACCGGGATGCGCCCGGCGTCATGGGACCCGCGCCCGGCACGATCGTGCTGGCGTTCGTGTTCCTCACGGCGTTCATCGTCTACTTCTTCGTGAACTGGAAGATCCTGTCGTTCCTCTGGAGAATCGGGTGACGAGCAGCTCCGCGCGCGCCTGGACCGCCGTGGCCGCGCTCGGGGCGATCGTCGCGATCACCGCGTCGTGGTGGGCGCTCGCGCTCTGGCCGGTCGACAGTGCCGCGCCGGAGTGGCTCCTGCGGACGCGCGAGGTCTGCTTCGGGTCGACGGCCGACCGCCTGCCGAACGCCGGCGGCTGGCTGCTGCTCGTCGGTCAACCCGCCGGCATGATCGCGCTCCTCGCCGTGGTGTGGGGACGCGAGCTGCGCGAGGGGATGGCGCTGGTCACGTCGCGCGTCGCCGGCCAGCTGACGATCGGCGTGGTCTCGGCGCTCGCTCGTCGTCGGGCTCGGAAGCGTTGTCGTCCGAGTGCGCACCGCTGGCCTGGAGCCGTTCCCAGCCAGTCCGGGAGCGATAGCGGCGCAGCTGACGCGCGTGAATGACGCCGCGCCTGCCCTGGCGCTCACCGACCAGGCCGGACAGGAGGTGACGCTGGAGTCGTCTCGCGGGCGGCCGGTGCTCGTCGCGTTCGCATTCGCGCATTGTCAGACCGTGTGCCCGCTCGTCGTCGCCGACGTGATGAGCGGCTCGTCGTCAGCTCGGCAGCGATCCTCCCCGCGTGCTCATCGTGACCCTGGACCCGTGGCGCGACACACCCAGCCGCCTCGCGTCGATCGCGAAGCAATGGGGTCTGGATGCGGATGCGCACGTGCTCTCGGGCGCGCCCGACGAGGTCGAGCGCACGCTGAACGGCTGGCGCGTGCCGCGCGTACGCAACCAGCAGACCGGCGACATCTCGCACCCGTCCATCGTCTACGTGATCGGCGCTGACGGCCGCATCGCCTACGTGGTCAGCGGGAATGCCGACGCCATCGCGGCGGCGGTGCGTGCGCTGTAGGCGCTGAGGCCGCCAGCTGGGGTCTGACCCCGGTCTGACCCCGGTCTGACCCCGAACCACCGCTACGCGCTCATCTTCTCGATCCGCGTCCACTCCTCGTTCGGTCACCGGCATCACCGACAGCCTCGAGAGCCGCACCAGCGCGAATGTCGCGAAGGCTTTGTCGGCCTTGATCGACGCCAGCGTGACCGGGTGCGCCAGCTTCTTCACGGGCACCACGTCGACGGCATAGAGCTTGCCGCTCTTGTCCGCCGGATCCGGATACGCCGGCCCCGCCGCCTTCATGATGCCGACGACGGATTTCTCGGTGCCGGTGTGATAGAAGAAGATGCGGTCGCCTTTGGCGACCGAGCGCAGGTGCTTCTGCGCGAGCGGATTCCGCACGCCCGTCCACGTGGTCTTGCCATCGCGCACGAGCGCGTCGTAGCTGTAGTTGGTCGGTTCCTCTTTGAAGAGCCAGCTCATGATGATCCTGTGCTGAATTGCTTCGACAGGCTCAGGGTTCCCGAGCCCGTCGATGACTGTTGAATGCTGAAGTGAATGTTGAAGTCAAAGGTGAAGCCTCGAACGTTCGCACGGTCGAATATACGGCACAAGGGCTCCGAGGCTGAAACGGTGCCGGCGGTCGAGTGGGCGTCCCTGCGGCTGCGCGATCGAATTGCGCCCCGGGTGCGCGTGCTCTTCGTCGGCATCAATCCGGGCGTGCGCTCGGCGACTGTCGGTCACCATTTTGCGGGGGCCTCGAACCGGTTCTGGAAGCTGCTGTACGAGTCCGGTCTCGTTACCGAGGCAATAGGCTACAGGGACGATGACAGGCTGGGGGAGTGGGGCTACGGGATCACGAACCTCGTGCCTCGGGCGACGCCGGGGATTGGCGACCTTCGTCCCGCGGAATACACGGCCGGATGGCGGGCGCTCGAACGGAAGATTCGGAAGCACAAGCCTGCGGTTGTAGCGCTCGTGGGCGTGACGCTGTACCGCGCGATTCTGCCGATCGTCGCCCCACAGGGGGCTTCACCGAGAGTCTCACAGGGGGTCTCGGGCGTCTCGCCCGCGCGTGCTGCGGACGGCCGAAGGGCTTCGCGGGTGCGCCTGGGCGCGCAGCGCGTCACGATTGACGGCGCGCGGGTGTTCGTCCTGCCAAACCCGAGCGGTCGCAACGCGAACTTCACGTATGCAGAGATGCGGGCGGCGTTTCGCAGCCTGGCCCGCTACCTCAAGGTGCGACGAGTCGGCGTCACTGCGATCGAGCCGCAGTCGCGGCTCGTCGCGATTCGACGCCGGCCCGTGCTCACGCCGGCCCGCAGAGGTCGGCCAGCGATTCATTGCGGACAGCGCGCCGAATGGCCGTCGCGATGAGCGGAGCGACGCTCGTGACTTCGAGCTGGCTCACGGCCGGTGGCTCGATCGGTACGGTGTCGCCGACGATGAGGCGCGCGATCGGCAGCCTTCGCAGCACGTCCCGCGCGCGGCCGACCAGGAGCGCGTGGGTCACGGCCACGGAGATCGGTTCGACGGCGCCGGCGGCACCGAGCGCCGCAACGGCAGCCTCGATGGTTCCCCCCGTGCTCAGCATGTCGTCGATGATGAGCGGTGCGCGGTTGCGGACGTCGCCGATGACGCCGTGCGCCTCGACGTCCTCGCCACTCAGCCGCGTCTTGTGGACGAAGGCCATCGGCACCTGCAGCAGACGGGCATACTCGCGCGCGCGCTTCACGGCGCCGAGATCGGGCGCGACCACCACCGAGTGCTCGCGCATCGAGGGCGCGGCAGCGCGGGCCAGCAGAGGCACGGCGGTCAGGTGTTCGAGCGGGATGTCGAAGAACCCTTCGATCGCGGAGGTATGCGCATCGATCAGCATCACGCGATCGAGACCGGCGGTTGCGATGACGTTGGCCATCACGCGCGCGCCGAGCGACCGGCGGTCGGCGCGGCGATCCTGCCGCGCGTAGCCGAGGTAGGGAATGATCGCCGTCAGCCTGGCAGCTCCCGCGCGGCGGCAGGCGTCGGCGAGGAGGAGGAGCTCCATCAGGTGCTGCTCGACGGGCGGGCCCGTTGACTGCAGCAGGAAGACGTCACACCCGCCAACCGCGTCCTGAATCTCGACCTGCATCTCTCCATCGGGGAAGCGCCGGCATTCGTACGGGGCAGTTGCCACGCCGAGTGTTTCGCAGACTTCGGCGCCGAGACGCACGCTCGCGGGACCGGTAAACACCCTCAGTCGGTCGTCCACGTCTGCCTCCTGTTTCCCGGCGTGTGGCATCTGATGCAGGCCCCGCGCCAGCCGGACCGCTGGCAGTCCGGTTGCTTGTCCTCACTCATCCTTGGTCAGGAGCTCGATGTCATGCGCTTCAAGAACCGTGAGGAAGCGGCTGCCAGGCTCGCCGACCGCCTCGTCGGATATCGGGGACTGCATCCCCTGGTGCTCGGCGTGCCGCGCGGCGCGGTGCCGATGGCCCGGATCATTGCCGATTCGCTCGATGGAGACCTCGATGTCGTACTCGTCCGGAAACTGCGGGCGCCAGGTCAGCCCGAACTGGCAATCGGCGCGGTCGACGAGGCGGGTTCCATCGTGAAAGGCCAGTATCTCGAGATTGCCTCCGACCACTACCTGCGCGAAGAAGTCCGCACCCAGCAGGAGATCCTCCGCAAGAGGCGGACGCTCTACACACGCGCGCAGAAAGCCGTCGACCCCGCCGGGCGCGTGGTGATCATCGTCGACGACGGGATCGCGACGGGATCCTCCATGCTGTCGGCGATTCGCTCGATTCGGGCGCGCCACCCAGCGAGGATCGTGGTCGCGATTGGCGTCGCGCCGCCGGCCGTCGCTCGCGCGCATGCAGGCCGAAGCTGACGAGGTAGTGTGTCTCCACTCGCCCGAGGACTTCTATGCCGTGGGTCAGTTCTTCGAGGATTTCTCGGAGGTCACCGACGACATGGTGGTGGAGGCCCTGACCCGTCCGCGAAAGCCGGCGTCACAACCTGTTCGATGAATGCGCCGAGGATTCTGCGCCATGGGAACCATCACCGCTCGACCCGTTGAAATCACCGCCGGTGCGGCCGCCTTGACCGGTGATCTTCGCATCCCGCTGCGCGCGCGCGGCCTGGTCATCTTCGCGCATGGCAGTGGCAGCAGCCGCTTCAGCACCCGGAACCGCCACGTGGCCGAGTTCCTCGACGGTCAGGGCTTCGCCACGCTGCTGCTCGACTTGCTCACGCCGCAGGAAGAATCGATCGACATGCGGACGAGGCAATACCGCTTCGACATCGAGCGCCTCGGCCCGCGTGTCAGTGCCGCCGCCGACTGGGCGCGCCGCCAGACGGAACTTGGTGATCTCCCGCTCGGTTGTTTCGGTGCCAGTACAGGCGCAGCCGCCGCGCTGATCGCGGCAGCCGAGCGGCCGGAGGCCATCAGTGCGGTCGTGTCCCGCGGTGGACGTCCGGATCTGGCGGGCGGCGCGCTTCCGCGCGTCAAGGCGCCGACGCTGCTGATCGTCGGTGGCGACGACGAGCCGGTGATCGAGATGAATCGCGATGCCATGCGGCAGATGCACGCGCACGTGGAGCTCGAGATCGTTCCGGGCGCGACCCACCTCTTCGAAGAGCCGGGCACGCTCGAGCAGGTCGAGCGGCTGGCCGCCGGCTGGTTCACGCGGTATCTCGGCCGGCCCGCGGCGGGGCCGCCGCGATGATTGAGGGTGATTGGCATCGGGTCCGCGCCGGCTGTGCTCCGCGCGAAAGGTGGATACACACGTGATCGAATTCCCACACGTTCTGTGCCCGGTTGATCTGAGTGAGTCGTCACTGCGGCCACTGGCATATGCGGCGGCCCTGAGCCGGTGGTACAAGTCGCAGCTCACCGTGTTGCACGTGGTGCCGACGTTCGACCCGATGCCCGTGCCGTCCGAGAGCTTCGGCGGCGATCACGTGGTTTATCCGGTGCCACGCGAGGAAGTGCTGCGCGAGCTGCGCCGCGTCGTGGACAGCGCCGGCGCTGGACCGATCGACGCCGTCCTTGCCGCGGAGGCCGGTGACCCCTCCAGGACGATCGTCGATCAGGCGGTCACGATCCCCGCCGATCTCGTCGTGATGGGCACGCACGGCCGCGGCGGCTTCGAGCGCATCATCGTCGGCTCGGTTGCCGAGAAGGTGCTGCGGCGGGCGCCGTGTCCTGTCCTGACGGTGCCCCCGCATGTCGAGGCGACGCCGCCTGCCGAAGTGCGATTCAAGAAGATCCTCTGTCCGGTGGATTTCTCGCCGTCGTCACTCCTGGCGTTCGGTTTCGCGCTGGATCTTGCTCGCCAGGCCGACGGCGCCGTCACCGTGGTGTCCGTCATCGAGTGGCTGGCCGAAGAGGAGCCGCGCACGAGCGCGCACTTCAACGTCCCGGAGTATCGCCAGTATCTGATCGACGATGCGCGGGAGCGTGTGCGGGCGCTGGTGGCCGTGGAGCCCCGGACCTGGGCGGCGATTCAGGATGTCGTCGTGCTCGGCCGTGCCCATCGCGAGATCCTTCGCATCGCCGCCGACTCGCTGCCGGATCTGATCGTCATGGGCGCCCAGGGGCGCGGGGGCCTTGGCCTGACGCTCTTCGGGTCGACGACGCAGCAAGTCGTGCGTGAAGCGGCGTGTCCCGTCCTGACCGTTCGAGCGCTGGACCCTGGTCGCCTGACCTGACCGCCCGGCCTGCGATCGAGCGGGTTGTCCCTCGCCCGGCGCGCGCATAATGAGTCCCATGGCCTGGTCGTGGAAGCTGGCACGGATCGCGGGGATCGACGTCTACGTGCACGCCACCTTCCTCATGGTGGTCGCATGGATCGCCGTGCTCCATTGGAACGAGAGCCACAGCCTGGCCGCGGTGATCGACGGCGTCGCGTTCCTGCTGGCGCTGTTCACCTGCGTAGTGCTCCACGAGTTCGGCCACGCGCTCACGGCGCGGCGCTACGGGATCCGGACCCGCGACATCACGCTGCTTCCCATCGGAGGCGTGGCCCGGCTCGAGCGGATGCCGGATAAACCGATCGAGGAGCTGAAGGTTGCGCTGGCCGGTCCCGCGGTCAACGTGGTGATCGCGGTGTTGCTCTTCGGCTGGCTGCAGGCGTCGGGGGAGTGGCAACCGGTCGATCGGTTGGGCGTGGCGAGAGGGGCGTTCGTCGAGCGGGTCATGCTCGCCAACGCGTTCCTGGCCGTGTTCAATCTGCTCCCGGCTTTCCCGATGGATGGCGGCCGCGCGCTCCGCGCGATGCTCGCGACGCGGATGGAGTACACGCGGGCCACCCAGACCGCGGCACACATCGGCCAGGGAATGGCCATCCTGTTCGGATTCATCGGACTGCAGGGGAATCCCATGCTGATCTTCATCGCGCTGTTCGTCTGGATCGGTGCCGGCCAGGAGGCCAGCATGGTGCAGATGAAGTCAGCGCTTGCGGGCATCCCCGTGCGCCGCGCGATGCTCACGCATTTTCGCACCTTGACGCCGGCCAACACACTGGGAGACGCGGCCGATCTCGTCCTGAGCGGTTCGCAGCAGGATTTTCCTGTCGTCGGAGATGGGCGACTCGAAGGCCTCCTGACGCGGAGCGACCTGATCAAGGCACTGACACGGCACGGTCGACAGGCGACCGTCGGCGACAACATGAGGCGTGAGTGTGCGACGGCCGATGCGTCGGAGATGCTGGAGGCCGTCCTCGCGCGCCTGCCGGGTCGCGACTGCCTCACCGTGCCGGTCACCGAGCGCGGCGCCGTGATCGGTCTCGTCACGATGGACAACGTCGGCGAGTTCCTGATGATTCAGGCCGCGGACGGTCGGGCGACCACCAGACTGCGAGACCGACCAAAACATGAGTGAGCGGCCAGGACCGCCAGCCTATCGCCTGGGGCGGAACGGATAGGCAAGCTGGCCGAGTAGTCCTTCAGGCACATCGTTGTTGAGGATCCCGAAGCGTTGCGGCTGACGATCGGCCGGCATGTAGAAGGTTCCGAATGCGACGTCGATGAAGGGGAAGAGGCCGCTGAAGTTCTTGTCCAGCCCTTCTTCCTCCGACGTGTGGTGCCAGCGGTGAAATGCAGGGCTGGCGAAGAGATAACGCAGCGGGCCGTAGGTCCACCTGACGTTGGCGTGCAGGAGCAGCGCGTAGAGCGTCAGCAACGGCACGAACGCCGCGAGCACGGTGCCGTTGAATCCCAACCAGTAGAGCGGCAGCACCTGGACGATGCGAGAGATCACGTCGTTGACGGGGTGGAGCCGGACCGAGGACAGCCAGTCGACCGTCTTCGAGGAGTGATGAATCGCGTGAAACGGCCAGAGCCACCGGCCGTGGAAGAGGCGGTGCGACCAGTAGGCCAGGAGGTCGGCGAGGAGCAGGATCAGCGGAATCTGGACCCACGCCGGGAGCGACGAGGCCCACGTCTGGCGCGTGGTGATTGTCTGCCGCAAGTCGTCAAAGCTCGCGCCCTGCCACAGCGCCACGAGCACGAAAACCAGGCCGACCGAGACGCGTGTGACGAACCGTGTGACGAGTGGTGTGAAAAACCAGTACGCCAGATCCGTCCGCGTCTGCGCGCGCTCCCTGCGCTGGCCCGCAAAGGATGGCCGCCACCGCTCGAGGAGCCAGAACGCCCCCGACAGGATCAGCAGGCCCGCGACGAGCGAAACGAATGTGGGGCTGCGCATATGATGACGTCAGGGGTCAGACCGGGGTCAGACCGGGGCCAGATCCCGGATCTTACTGTTTAGACTTGGCACGGCGCGAGAAGACAAACGCGGCCCCACCGGAGGTTGCATGTCCCTGCTGAAGTGGTTCGGCCTTGCGGAGGAAGCCGAAACGACGGTCGACAGCGTGGGCGAGATCGAGCGGGCGCTGACCGAGCTCGATCCGCGAGAGGCCCGCTATCTGGCCTGTTTTGCCTACATTCTCCACCGGATTGCGCGTGCCGACCACGAGATCAGCGAGGACGAGTCGGTGCTCATCGACCAGCTCGTGGCGTCGCGCGGCGGCCTGTCCTCCGACCGCGCCGCACTCGTCGTTCGCATCGCCAGGACCCAGAACCTCCGTCACGGCGGCACGGAGGACTTCATCGTCACGCGCGAGTTCGAGAAGGTTGCCACCCGCGATCAGAAGCTGGCGCTCCTCGACTGCCTGTTCGCCGTGTCGGCGATCGACCAGTCGATCCGCACCGTCGAAGACAACGAGATCCGCCGTGTCGCGGCCGAGGTGAGGCTCGACCACGCGGATTACATCGCCGCCCGCGCCGCCCATGTGTCCCACCTCGCGTCCCGGAAGTGAGCCAGGTCTCCATGGGCGCGCGCTGGCCGTGCCTAAACTCCAGGACCCGCGCTCTCGTCCAAGCACAGGCGAGTGAAGGACTCACGGAGGGACTGATGAAGAAGCTTCTGGCGGCCTCGATTGTGCTGATCGGCCTGACTGTGGCCACGTCGGCGGCAGTTCTGCCACGATTCGTGCAGGCCGGTGACGTGTCGGTCACGGTCACGTATACCGGCAAGGGCAAGGTCGACGACACGCACGAAATCCTGGTCTTCCTGTTCGACCACCCGACGCCGGCGGCCGGCAGCATGCCCCTGTCGATGCAGGTGTCGACCAAGAGCGGCGGAACGGTGACGTTCAAGGACGTCGCGACAAGTCCGGTCTACGTTACGGTCGTCTACGACGAGGCGGCCAACTACGACGGGACGGCGCCGCCGCCGGTCGGCGCACCGATCGGCGCCTACCAGAAAGACGGCAAGCCCATTCCGGTCACGCCGGGACCCGCGGCCAGGATCAAGCTGTCGTTCGACGACAGCATTCGATGGAAATAGACCGGAAGCTGTCTCATAAACGGAAACCCCTCGCGACGGTCCCAAAGCCCACGAAGCCCGCGAAGGCTTTGCCTGACCCCGTCGGCCGTGTTCATGAGGTGGCTTCCAGCTAGCGCCTGGCCAGCGACGGCAGATAGCCACACACGCGGGCTCCGAGCTCCTCGCAGAACGCTGCGCGGCCGTCGCCGTCGTTCCAGAGGACCTTGGGGTGTTGCCACGCGTAGGCGCTGATGGCGATCTGGAGCGTCACGGCCGCAACCACGATTGGTTGTGGCGCCGCGCGCAGGCCGGCGAACACCAGCAGGCCGAGCAGCGGGGCGATCGGCGTCAGGAACCTCGCGGCGGGGTTCCAGCCGCCGGTCCAGCCGTGCACGTTGGTCAGCGGGCAGATGATGAGCGCGACATAGAGGCCCGCGGTCAGGAACACTGACAGCGCCACATCCCGTCTCGTCTTCATGAGGGCACTCGAGCCCCACAGCGCGAGCGCATACACTGGCGCGTAGATCAGCACGCCGAACTCCTGATCGACGAGCAGACCAATCATGCGGGTCGTTGTCTCGCCAATCAGGGTCGCCCATCCGGGCCAGCCGGCGAACCGCGCGTGCGGGCTCGACACCAGCGTGCCCCAGAACGCGTAGTTGAATGCGGTTCTGACCGCGACGAGCGCGCACACGCCAAGCGCGAAGGCGGCTGCTTCGCGTCGACGGAGCGGGTCGCGCAGGCGATGCAGCGCGAGCGCCGTCAGCGGAATCGTGAGGCCGATGTTTCGGGCGTGCAGCAGGAACAGGAATCCGGTCGCGCAGCCGAGCCACCACCATGGCGCAGTGCCACGGGTGTCGAGCAGACAAATCCTGTAGAAGACGAGAAAGCACAGCAGAGCGGACAGGAACTCGGTGAAGAAGAGCACCGAGAAGATGAGGAGCGGCGGCGAGAGCATCAGCAATGCCGCGGTTCCGAAGGCCGCCCGCGCCGACGCGCCGAGCGCGACGAGCGCATCGAACAGCAGGCCGGCCAGGACCGCCGCGAGCGCGATCATCGCGAGGCTGAGCAGCTGTCGATACAACACCGGCGGGTTCAACCGCACCCGCCGCATCGTCGATTCGGGAACGATGCGAGTCAGCGCGTTCGCGACGGGGACCGCGACGCGAACAACCGGCGCAAAGACCAGCGGCAGCCCGACGTCGTGCACCGGCCGGGCCACGCCGTCCAGGCCCGGCTGCACGTGCGCCTCGGGTCGGAGTACGCCGCCGCCGATGAGCGGCTCATTCGCCCCGTAGTTGTTCGCGAGATCGAAATCGCCGTCGAACGCGATCGAGTGCGCGATCGCCAGATAATGCGGTTCGTCGCCCGTCCCGGCAAACGTCCCGTGGGTGATCAGTCCCCAGAGGACAAGTACGACGATGGCCTGAAGCGCGCGCCGCGGCACTCGGGAAGTCTATACCTCTCACGATCCGCCCTCGCGGCTGGAGCGTGCCCAGCGGCGACACGACTACCGAACGCCCACCACTTGCCGGATCATGCCGTCGCTCTTCGTCAGCAGGTACAGCTCGCCGGCGTTGTCCTCCGCGAAACGAACGTCCACGCGTCCGCGACCCGACACAGCGGCGGCGCCAGGCAGGGCGTCGCCCGATCCGCCGCGCGCGCGGAACGTCTCTTCCACGATGCGGCGAAGCCCGGCATCCAACTCGTGCATCGGGGCGAGCGTCGTCGGGTTGCCGTCATCCGCGCCCAGTACGTCCGCCATGTCGGCGGACCAGATGCGGCCGGTCGTGATATCGCCGAAGAGCAGCTTGCCTTTCAGCCCGGGGATTCGCGAGCCGCGATAGATGAAGCCGCCGGCAATCGCGTCGCCACCGACGTTGGTGTGGGGGTAGGCGATCACCGGGTAGGTCGGCTTCATCGTGCCCCGCGTGACCGTGTCCGTGATCTGCACCGGTATGGTGTCGTCCGCCGGCACCGGGACCATGCCCTCAGTCGTCATCGCCTGCGGGCCTTCGCGCAACGAGTAGCCGTAGTTCGCGCCCTTCTTGACGATCACGACCGTCTCCCACCCGGTGAGCCCGATGTTGAACGCGAACAGGCGCGGCTCGCGGGGCTGCGCGGGATCGACGTCCCAGACCAGCCGATGGGGGTTGCGCAGGCCCAGCGCCCAAATCTCCTTGCGCGCACCGTCGACGGAGACGAAGGGATTGTCGTTCGGGATGCGATAGCGCCCGTTCTCGCTCACCGCACTCGTGGCCGTGTGCTCGCGCAGGTCCGGAACGATGCGCAGGATCTTGCCGTTGAGGTTGTCGAGCCGCTGGGGGTTGAGCCGGCGGATGTCGCGCTGCTCGCCGGTGCCCGAGTCTCCGACGCCGACATACATGACGCGCCACTCCGGATCACCGCGTCTGGCGGTCGGATTGAAGGTCATCTCTCCGAGTGGATGAATGGGCGATGGCAGTTGCAACCGCAGCAACTCGCGCGCCGTGCCTTCGAACGTCGTGTTCGTGATGTCGCGGTCGGTCCATTCGATGAGCACCCCTTCGCGATCGATTCGTGCGCCCGGCGCCGTCGGCGAAACGATCGCCGGCGTGGTCCGGTAGCCGGACAGGTCGAGACCTGGCACGACGCCCGCCTTCGGGTCGACGGGCGCGGTGATGGTGGGGTCCTCCATGTGTATCGTGTAGAACACGCCGGTACGCGAATAGTCAGGATCGAAGACGACATTGATGAGGCCGGTCGCGAAGTTGCGCTGGAATGTGAACTTCTGGAAGAGGCCCGGCCGGTCCGCGAAGCCGTTGAAGTCGAGATACGTCGTGAACCGCTTGCTCTTCTTGTCGAGGATATACAGCGGTCCGTTGAGGTCGTTTACGAAAAACCGACTGCCGCCGGGCTCGTCGCGCATGAAGTTGACGCGAGCCAGTTGCGCCCGCGTGTTGTCGCCGTTCTTGTCCGCGGTGATCGGCATCTGGACGTAGTCAGCCAGCTCCAGTGTCTTCCGCGGCGCGTCCGGTGCGGCAGGCGCGGGCGCGGCTTCAACAGGCGCATTCGCTGCGAGTGCTCGAAGGTAGTTGACGATGTTCCAGATCTCGGTGTCCGTGATCCGGCCGTCCCAACCAGCCATCATCGTCGGCGGAACACCCCTCTTGATGACGGTGTAGATCTCGCCGTCGGTCGCACCGTGATCCCACTTGTCGTCCGTCAGATCGGGCGCCTGTCTTCCGCCCTGCTCCTGGATGATGGAGATGACGATGCCGGCCCTCTCGGCGCCCTGGGCCCTGTTGCCGTGGCAACCCGCGCAGTTTGCGTCGTACGCGGCCTTGCCCGCGGCAACCGACACAGGTGTTGCCGCGACCGGGTTCTTCAGGAGAGCGGCGCCCGGATTCTTTGGCTCCTGGGTGGAGAACGCAACGCCCCCAAGAAAGACGATGACGAGCACCGCGGCAAGACGCTGATTCATGGCGCGACCTGCAGGACCGTCTTGGTGGCCCTCATCGGCTGGCGCCCTCCATGTGGAGCGCGCCAGCCTTGGCTGCCTCTTCGGGAGTCTTTCCCTGCTGGCGCGCGACGATGTAAGCGGCGTACCACCCCGACCAGTGGTGCTTCGGAGCGGTCGGTTCGTACTCGCCATGGTGCTTCTCTGCCTCTCGCAGGAGCTCTGTCAGCGTCGGGACGTCCAGGTTGCTGAGCCCTCGTCCGGGGAGCCGCGTCTTGATCTCCTGAAGCAGAAAGCTGTTGCCGTCGGGATCGCTGAACGAGGCCCATGAGCGGTAGGACTGACCCTCAGGGTCCGGGCCCGGCACGCGTCCGTTCGTTCCGACGACGTGGAGGGGGCCCTCGAAATGGAACACCTCGCTCACGTCGGCACCGTGTCCGACCAGCTCGGCGCGTGCTGCCTCGATGTCACCGACGACGAGGAACGTTCCCTGAACAGAGCCCGGGACGGCCGTCGTCACTCCTTTGCCGAATATGATCGAGCACGCTGAGCCCGGAGGTGTCATTTGGACCCCCCGCCAGTCACCGGCGGCGAAATCGGCGTCCAGCCGCCAACCCAAGCTTCCGTAGAAGCCCTTGGCGCGATCGACGTCGGACACGGGAATGATGACGACCTCGAGCTTCAGATCGACCTTCGCGGCGGTGGGGCTTTGGGTGCGGTGTTCGTGGCTCGTCTGTGTGCTGCTCATCGTGACCTCCGTGGTGTGGTGAAGGTATCAGGATCGCGCGCCGATCGGTAATCAGAAGGGGATCTCGTCATCGTCGACTGTGCGTTCCCGATAGCCGCGGTGCGAGGAGGAAGGTCGCGATGGACGGGGCGGAAGCGTGATCGCCGGGATCGGCGAGATCGGCGCTCGCGTGTCGAGCGCAGCCATGATCGCCGCCAACTCCTCACGCACCTGTGGCAGCACTTCCGGATCGATCGACCCGTGCGCGAGCCACTTCTGCAGATCATCGGCGAGATTGATGAAGTAGCAGGCCAGATCGCTCAGCAGCCACGCCGGATCCCGCGCGCGCTCCGACGCATCTGCATCCCGATCCGTGCTTGAAGCCTGCCGCGCGCTCAGATCCCATCCACGCGGGTCATGGTCGCGAGGGTCGCGGCCGAACTTCTTGCGGTAGCGCTCTTCGATGAACTCGCCGACCGGCAGCTTCCAGCGTTCCCGCGGGTTCGGCCGCAGACCGGGGAGCTTCCTCGGATTCATGCCGAGCTCGCGTGCCATCCCCACCTGCCGCGCAGTGAGCCGGCAGATCTTCTTCGCGTTCCTCCACGCTTCATCGTCGTGCGCTCGACGCTTCTTCGCCACGCTCGACCTCGCCCTGTCGCTGCCGGAACTCGCCCCCGTTTCGCTCGCGGCCGCCTGAAAGAATACGTCAACTCGTCGCAGTCCTCGATTCCCGATTGCCGCTGTCGTTGACCTCGCGCGCGGTAGCTCGCGACGGCCAGCCCATCGGATCGTTCTTCCGCTCTTGGCTTGACGCAAACGTCGTGGTTGCACGGCCGAGGTGCCAGTGGAGGTGCGTCTGGAACTCGTGGCCGTCGCTCGTTTTGGTGTCCAAACCGAGGGACGGGGCGTTTATACTTCTCGTCGGCAGGCCCCGCGACGTTCGATTCGGTCCACCCGAGCGTCGTTAGTGCAGGGCGGCCTGTCACGGGGACGGCGCCTCCGGTTCGACGCGCCCAGGAGGGCACGCTCATGGCCCGCGACAAAGACTGGTTCGACTTACCCCGGCCCTTGGCGGCTATCAAGCTGATCGAAATTCGCAACGAGTTGCGACAGAAGAACCTCGTCGACACCGAAGACCCTCCGCATCCGCAGAACGCCCCGGCGGCCCCGCCCGAGGCGCAGATCGCTCGAACGTCCGACGGCACGTTCAACGACCTCAAGTGCCCCATGATGGGCAGCGTGGGCACGCGCTTCGGCCGCAACATTCCGCTCTCGGAGGCGTTCCCCGATGCGGCGAACCTGATGGTGCCCAACCCCCGCACGATAAGCGTCGAGCTCTTCACCCGGCACAGTTTCCAGCCGGCCACGGTTCTCAACGTCGTGGCCGCCGCCTGGATTCAGTTTCAGACGCACGACTGGTTCGTGCACCGCAAGGGGTCCCCGCAGACTGCTCACGAGATTGCCTTGCAGTCTGGTGATCCCTGGCCCGACCATCCCATGCGCGTGCCGAAGACGCCGGTTGATCCCCAGACGCGCCCGGACCCGAGTCGGCCGCCGGCCTACGCGAACGACAACTCCCACTGGTGGGACGGGTCACAGATTTACGGCAGCACGCTCGAGGTTCAGACGACGCTCCGGACCGGGAAGGGCGGGAAGATCAGAGTCGGTTCGGACGGGCGCCTCGCGGTTGATCCCGCCACCGGCCTCGAGCTCACAGGCATGACCGAGAACGGATGGGTCGGCCTGAGTTTGCTGCACGGGCTTTTCGCCCTCGAGCACAACGCGATTTGCGATCGCCTGGCGCGAGACAATGCGGCGTGGGACGACCAGCGCCTGTTCCTGCAGGCTCGGCTCGTCAACGCGGCGCTGATTGCGAAGATCCACACCGTCGAGTGGACCCCAGCCATCCTGCCACACCCGGTGACGAAGCTGGCCCTGAGGACGAACTGGTCCGGCCTGCTACCGTCGTTGCAGAAAGTGTTCGGCGGTCTGAACGATGACGAGCTGATTAGCGGCATTCCCGGGTCGCCCACCAACCACCATACCGCTCCGTACTCCTTGACTGAGGAGTTCGCGGCGGTTTATCGGATGCACTCGCTCCTGCCGGATGACTACAGCATCCGGTCGATCAAGAACGGGGCGGAGCTGGCCACGCTCGAACTTCCGGCGCTGGCCGGCAAGAAAGGGCGGCAGGTGATCGAGACGTTCGACGTGGCCGACCTGTGGTACTCGATCGGCACCGCCAACCCCGGCGCGCTCCGGCTGCACAACTTCCCCAGGCACCTCCAAAACCTTCAAAAGGATTCTGGTGAGCGGTTCGACATGGCCGCCGTGGACATCCTGCGGGACCGCGAGCGGGGGGTGCCACGTTACAACCAGTTTCGCCGACTGTTTCACAAGAAGCCGGTGACGAGCTTCGAGGAGCTCACCGACAACCCGCAATGGGCGCAGGAGATCAAACGGGTGTACGGCGGCGACCTCGAGAAGGTGGATCTGTTGGTCGGCCTGATGTGCGAACCGTTGCCGGAGGGGTTCGGCTTCAGCGACACGGCGTTCCGCGTCTTCATCCTGATGGCGTCGCGCAGATTGAAGAGCGACCGCTTCCTGTCAGCCGACTACCGCCCGGAGATCTACACCCAGGCGGGGATCGAGTGGGTGGAGGAAACCACGATGCTCGACGTACTGCGGCGGCACGTGCCGAGTCTGGCGCCGGCCCTTCAGGGCGTGAACAACGCGTTTGAGCCGTGGAGGAAGGTCGGGTAGCAGTTCCACGACGGAGACGGGACGCGGTAACCAGGCCTGCATCAACTTAGACGTGAGGATTCGATGGCAACACGATTGGCCGAAGAGACCGTGGCGAGCGACGAGGCCCAGGCCGTCCAGGAGTTCATTGCGTTCCTGAAGGAGGCGTCCTCTCACCGCGCCGAGAAGACCCATGGCCCAGTGCGTCGCTTCAATCAGACGCGCGCGGCCGGCTGCGTGGATGCGGAGCTCGTCGTGCCCGGAGACCTCCCGGCATCGCTGCAGGTCGGGCTCTTCGCCCGGCCCGCGTCGTACCGGGCTCGCATTCGCTTTGCGAGCGCGACGTCGATGTCCGACAGCGACGCCGACATCCGCGGAATGTCCATCAAGGTGATGCAGGTGCCGGGGGAGAACCTGACCACGGGCGTGTCCGATCAGGATTTCGTCCTGAACAGCCAGCCGGTGATGATGGCCTCCGACACGCGAGGTTTCCTGGAGTTCCTGCGGGCCGTGGAAGAACCGGGTTTCGAAACCGGCGCCTACCTGCTGAGGCACCCGAAGGTGGCCATCATGTTGGTCCAGGCCAGGAAACATCACTCGTGTCATCTGGACATCCCGTATTGGAGCGCCACGCCGTATTTGTTTGGCGAGGGGCGCGCAGTCAAGTACAGCGCCTGGCCAACCTCGGCGCAGCGGAGCCCAGACCCACCGCATCGGCCATCAGCCGGCTACCTGACCGACGCCCTCATCGCCCGGTTGGCGGCGGGCGAGGCCACCTTCGAGCTCCGCGTGCAGCTGCAGACGGACCCGGTGACGATGCCGATCGAGGACGCGA
This sequence comes from uncultured Acidobacteriota bacterium, assembly GCA_963776315.1. GTDB lineage: Bacteria > Acidobacteriota > Vicinamibacteria > Vicinamibacterales > 2-12-FULL-66-21 > DATBJJ01. Next base: position 84,143 of record CAVZMJ010000001.1, on the reverse strand, counting down.
TGGAGGAGTGGTCGGAGCGCGATTCGCCCTATCAGCGCGTCGCGACGATTCGTATACCCTCGCAGCGGTTCAGCGACGCGGAGCAGTCGCAGGCGTGCGAAGCCATGCGCTTCGACCCGTGGCACGCGCTCGTGGCGCACCGGCCGCTCGGCGGCATGAACCGTGCTCGCCGAGCCATTTACAAGGCGATGGCCGACTTTCGGTTGGGAGTGCGCTCCGGGACGTGACCTTGCAATCGCCACGATCGCGCAAGTTGGATGACGGTCGCCCCGGTCATCCGACTCCTCACTCGCTATCACTCGCTCGCGTATGGTTCCGGGCTGGTCAACCGCGAGGCAGTTCGCCGACATCCGGGACCCAATGACCGGCCGCGCGTTTCGCGTCGAGCCGACGAATCAGCTCTTTGGTCAGATCGGGACTGATGTCGCCCCGCTCGAAGAACGCTGCGTAGCTCTCCTCAGGCAACACGCCGCGGTTCTGTTGACTGGCGCGGTACGCGAGAAATCGGGCGGCCGTGAATCGCGTCGCCGGCAGTTCAGGAACGCTGTCTGGAGTTTCCTGCCAGTTGCCCGGGTTCGCTCCCAGCTCGGACGCGAGCAGGGCCGTGAGCTTCGCTCCGATGGTCTCCGGATCGACGCGCGGGAATGTCACCGTGCCGACCGGCACCTTCTGAGCGTCTGTCCACGCCCTCGTCAAATCGTCCAGCGGGGTGTCGTGGTCGCTGACGAACGGAATCCACTGCAGCGAGAACTCGAGCGGGCCCGCGCTCTGGCGAGCACGCCAGTCCTCCGTCAAGTGCCGTGGCCCTCGACCGGCGCCGGGATTCGCAGCGACGGGAACGGTCGGCACAAACGTGAACTTGCCGAGCACGTCTCGAGCCCTCACGACACCGGTCCAGTATTGCTGGTACGCCGAGCTGGACCGCACGGTCCGATGCGTTTGTCCGGTCACGTGCACGCCGATAGCGGGGGCTCTCAATCCGGCGTGCCGCGCGAGGCTCAGGAGCAGCGTCGCCTGCGAGGCGAGAACGCCGTCGGTTGCAGCGGCGTCGGCCGTCGCCTTGAGGAGCGCGAGAAATTCTTCTGGCGTGTCCGTGGGAGACGTTGGGTCGTTGATCGTCACGAAATCGATTCGTCGTCCGGCGGCTGTGCGAAACGCAACCATCAAGCCGAGAAAGTCTGCTTCGGTTTCCGCGTGCGGGCAGCCAAGGCCGGTCGAGATCCGGCCGATGCCCACGTGCGGACTGGAGGCCGGCCCACGCTGAAAGACCCCGAGGCCGTCGAGCTCTCGCGGCAGTTCGTCGGCGACCGTCAGCAGCACCTTCGAGCCGGCCAGTTGCTGTTGGTGGGCGCCACGGTCCGGCATCGTCAGCTTCGGATGATTCTGGACCAGCGTACGCTGCACGCCGCCGATTTCGCCGGCCAGGTTCTCGAGAGTGCGTCGCTCATCGGGCGTCGGATGAAAGAACGTGGGCATCGGTCACCTCCATTCACGTGTCGCCGATTGATGCTCGTCGGCGCGCCCATCGTGCCACACTGGCAGCAGGCTCCACAACGCACACGGCGAGTTGGTTGTCCCGGTCGTACGCGTTCGGCGTTGCGGCGCGAGTGTTCACACCAGTTCGCACGCCCCAGGGATGACGCATCAGCGAACGTGTTGCGACGTCTTCCTCGTGAAGGTCAGAATCTGCTCAGCCGCGTGAATTCCTGCCGGCGAGGTGGTGCCGCCAGGCGTCGAGAATGACGGCGCTGACGATGACCAGTCCGGTAATGACGCGCTTGGTCGGCTCGGACGCGCCGATCTGGGCGAGACCGGCCTCCAGGGTGGCGATGATGAGCACGCCGAAGAACGAGTTCACGACGGACCCGCGCCCGCCCATCAGACTTGTGCCGCCGATGACCACCGCGGCGATCGCCGAGAGCTCCAGGCCCACGCCTGCGTTCGGATCGGACGAACCGAGCCGCGACGTGTAAAACACGCTACCGAGCCCGGTCAGCAGCGCCCAGCAAGCGCGAAGACAGCGATCTTGTCGGTCTGGGGTCGATGCCCGCGAGGCGCACGGCCGGTTCGTTCGTGCCAATCGCGACCAGTATAGCGGCCGAACACGGTGCGCGACAGCACCACCTGCCCGGCCACGACCACCAGCACGGCAATGAGGAAGGCGGGCGAAACCGCCAGACCGGCGACCGGCGCGGACAGACCCTTCGACGGCGCTGCCGAGTACTTCGTCTGCGAACCGGTGGTGAGATAGGCAAGACCGCGCGCGATCTCCAGCATGCCCAGCGTGACGATGAACGAGGGAATGCCGAAGACGACGCTGACCAGGCCATTGAGCGTGCCGGCGACGAGACCGATGCCGAGGCTGAGGACGACGGCCGCCCAGAACGGCAGGTGAAAAGTCACGAGGGCCACCCCCAGCACCGCGCCGCAGAGCCCGAGCACCGAACCGACCGAGAGATCAATCCCGCCGACGATGAGCACCAGTGTCATGCCCGTTGCGATGACGGTCAGCGCGGGAATGCGATTGGCCAGCGCGACGAAGGTGCGGGCGCTGAGAAACGTATCGCTCAACGCGCCGAAGAGCAGGACCAGCCCGAGCCAGATCACGAGCATGGCCGCGTACTCGGCGAACTTCCTGGGCGTGAGCCTCATGAAGTACTGCCGGCTGCCTTCCGGTCAGAATAGCCGCTGAACGCCGCGTGCGTAATCGCCGCCTGTGTCCACGTGGCCGGCGTGAATTCCGCGGTGATGCGTCCGAGTGACATCACGAGGAGCCGGTCGCAGAGCGCCATCAGTTCAACCAGGTCGCTCGAGACCACCACGAGCGCCTTTCCCTCCGACGGCGAGGTCGCGCAACAAGCCGTAAATCGTGTCTTTCGCCGCGACATCAATCCCCCGCGTTGGCTCGTCGAACAAGAGGATGCGGCAATCGTGCGCGAGCCAGCGGGCGATCACTACCTTCTGCTGGTTGCCGCCGCTCAACTCGCCGACCGGTTGCTCGTAGGACGCGCAGTGGACCCCCAACCGGCCGCAGAAAGAGCCGGTCGTCCTCGTTTCGGCCGCAGTGTCCAGCCAGCCACCGCGGCGAACGTGGCGCGCCACCGTGCCGAGCGTCGTGTTGACCCGGATGGACTGTGACAACAGCAAGCCATCGTGCTGGCGATCCTCGGGGACGAGGCCAATGCCGGCCTTGACTGCCTGCGCCGGCGTGCGGATGACCACGGGTTGCCCGCCGACGACAATGTCCCCGCCGGCTTTCGCGTCCGCGCCGAAGATGGCCCGCAACGTTTCCGTGCGGCCCGCGCCGACGAGACCCGCGATGCCGAGAATCTCACCGCGTCGCACCTCGAAGCTGACATCGTGCACGGCGGCTCCCGCCCGCACGTGCCGCACGCGCAGGGCCACGTCGCCCGCCGAACGCTCTGTGGCGCGCGTTCGCTCGGGAAGATCGTGTCCGACCATCTCGCGGACCAGCTCGGCAGGCGTCACCTCGCCGGCGTTGTGGGTCGCGACGGACCGGCCGTCGCGCATCACGGTGATACGGTCGGCGATGCGGCGGATTTCGTCCATCCGGTGACTGACGTAGATAATCCCCACGCCCTGACCTTGCAGCTGACGGATGTTCTCGAACAGCAGCTCGACCTCGGGGTCGGTCAACGCCGCCGTCGGCTCATCCAGGATGAGCAGCCGGCAAGGTCTGCGACAACGCGCCGGCAATCGCGACCAGGTGCTGTTGCCCCACGCCCAACCGTCCCGCCGGACTGGAGGGATCGACGGCGCCGAGGCCGACGCGGGAGAGGGATCGCCGCGCGGCGTCGTGCAGGTCGTCGAAGCGGACGAACCCACGGCGGCGAGGCAGCCGATTGAGAAACATGTTCTCGGCGACGCTCATCGTCCCAATCACACTGAGTTCCTGCGGCACCATGATGACGCCCGCGTGTTCGGCCTCGCGCCTGGAACTCGGTGGTGGGGATGGCCCTCGAGCTGGATGTCTCCGCCATCGCGAGACGTCAGCCCGGAGAGAATGCGTGCGAATGTGGACTTGCCCGCGCCGTTGGCTGCCGACCAGCGCGTGAACTTCACCGCGCTTCAGCGCGAAGCTGAAGTCCACCAGCACGGGCGCGCTGTAGCGCTTCTGCAGTCTGGTGACTTGCAGAAGGTGAGCCGCGGTGGTCATGGCGAGCCTTACTTGATCACGAGGTCCACCGTCGTGGTCTGATCCGCTGGAGGAGCAGCTCCCTTGAGGATTTTGAGCGCTGCCTCGATGCCGAACACCGCGAGCTGGTCGCCATGCTGGTCAGCCGTCGCCACGACCTGCCCCTTCTCCAACAACGGCCGCAGCGCGCTGATGTTGTCGAAGCCCACGACCAGCACGTGTCCCGATCTTGCCGGCCGCTTGAATGGCGGACACCGCGCCCAGGGCCATGTTGTCGTTCGCGCAGAGTATGGCCTTGAGGTCCGCATGGGCATTGAGCATCGCGGCGGCGACGTTGCTGGCCGTGTCCATTTCCCACCTGCCGCTTTGCACGCTCACGATGTTCGCACCCGCCGCATGCATCGCGTCCTCGAACCCGAGCCGGCGCTGCTGGCTGTTGAAGGCCGTCGGCAGCCCTTCGATGATGGCCACCTCGTCGCCCGCGTGCAGTTGTCTGGCGAGCGCCTCGCCCACCTTGCGCGCCCCGGCGCGGTTGTCCGGGCCGACGAATGGCACCGTGAGACCCGCCTGCGTCAGCACGTCGGCATCGAGTTTGTTGTCGATGTTCACCACGAGGATGCCCGCCGCCTTGGCGCGCTTGAGGACCGTGACCAGGGCTTTCGAGTCTGCCGGCGCAATGACGATGGCATCGACCTCGCTGCGCGATCATCTGCTCGACGAGATTCACCTGCTCGGCGAGGTCGGTCTCGTTCTTGATGCCGTTGACGATGAGGTCGTAGGTGGCGGCGTTGGCTGCCTGATGCTTCCGTGCGCCGTCAGCCATCGTGCTGAAGAATTCGTTTGCCAGCGACTTCATGATGAGCGCGACCTTCGGCTTGCCGGGCGCGGAGGTGTGATCGCTGGTGTCCGAGGATCTGTGGCAGCCACCGTTCAACCCGGCGCTCGCAATGAGGATCACGCCGAACACGGCGAGCGACAGGCGCGCGACCGGATGTGACAACGGATGGTGTCTCATGAGTGTCCCGTGGCAAGCATGGCTTCGATCTCCCGGCGCGCCGGCGCTGAAGGCATGGCGCCGAGGCGCGTGACGGAAATGGCAGCGGCTGCGCTGGCGAAACGGGCGGCCATCAGCAGCGGCTGGCGCTCGGCCAGGGCGACGACGAGCGAGCCGTTGAACACGTCGCCCGCCCCTGTGGTGTCCACGGCACCAACGGCAAACGCGGGAACCCACTGGCGCACGTTTTTCCCGGCCACGAAGGCACCGCGTGATCCCATGGTGATCACCACGTTGTGCACGCCGCGCGACAACAGCCTGTCGGCGGCCCTGGCGGCCGCCGCCGCGCTCGTCACGGCCACGCCCGTCAGTTGTTCGGCCTCGCTCTCGTTGGGGGTCAGCAGGTAGACGCGTTTGAGCAGTCGGGCGGACAAGGGACGGGCGGGCGCCGGATTCAAGACCACTGGCACACCCGCAGCGGCAGCCAGGTCGATGGACGCCTCAACGGTCTTGAGCGGCGTCTCCAGCTGACAGAGGACAATCCGGGCGCGGCGGAATGCGCTCTTCGCTGTGCGCACATCGGCCGGACTGAGCTTGTCATTCGCCCCCGAAGCCACCGCGATGCTGTTCTCGCCCTTCTGGCTGACGAAGATGAGCGCCACGCCAGACGGCCGGGTCGAATCGCGAATCACATGGGTCACATCGATGCCGGCGGCGGCAAACCGGGCCACGGCCTCGTCGCCGTTGGGGTCGCGGCCCACGCGGGCGATGAACGTGACCGTGCCGCCGGCCCGGGCGGCGGCCACGGCTTGATTCGCACCTTTTCCGCCGCCGGCGCTGGCGAACTCGCCCCCGAGAATGGTCTCGCCGGGCTTGGGGATGCGCGCCACCTTGATGATCAGGTCGGTGTTCGAACTGCCGATCACGAGGACAGCAGGCTGTGTCTTCCGCGAGTGATCGATTCGCAGCGGGCGCATCGCCTGGTTCGCCGGAACTACTCCGCCGGAATCAGGCGAGCTCCACGGGACGGCCCGATTTCGCCGAGGCGTAGACCCCGTCGATGATCTTCATGAGTGTGTGGGCCTCGCTCGGAATGTTGAGCGGGGCTTCCGTGTCTTCCAGGACAAGGGCGAAGTTCTTCGCTGACCTGGTGCGTCCCATGGTCTCGTCCACCTCCACGACGATGGACCGGTTCACCGGGAATCCGTTCTCCTGTGAATAGAGTTCGCAGCTGTCGATGCTGGTGGCATCGATGCCGTCGACGCGGAACAGGCGCTGGATCCTGCCGCCCGCTTTCTGTCCCTGGAAAACCACGGATACGACTTCGCGCTCGTTCATCTCGGCCCACGAGTTGCGGATGGAAAGCACCTGGCCGGACTTGAATGTCACGAAGGCATGGGCCGACGCTTCGACGTCGGTGACGCCATCCTTCACGTCCGGAATACCCCAGGGCCCCTTGAACTCCTTGTTGTCGATGAGATCGCTGAAGGTCTGTCCAACGACGAACCGGGGCTCGGGATAACCCATGAAGTGGAGGGCGAGGTCGACCATGTGGAGCAGATCGATGAGCGGGCCGCCTCCGGAAAACTTCCTGGTCGTGAACCAGCCGCCGAACCCGGGGATGCCGTTCCTGCGAATCCACGTGGCCTGAGCCGAATTCACGCGGCCGACCGCGCCGCTGCGGAAATACTCCCGCATCGCGTAGGACTCGGGACGGGCGCGATTGTTGAAGTTGAACATGAGGGTCTTGCCGGCCTTTCCGGCGGCGTCGACCATCTGCCCCACGTCGGCGGCGTTCAGGCCCGGAGGCTTCTCGCAGAAGACGTGCTTCCCGGCGGCCAGGGCCTCCATGACCAGGGGATGGTGAAAGACGTTCGGGGTGATGATCGAGACGGCGTCGAGATCCTTGATGGCGCCGTACAGGTCCTTCGCGTCGCCGAAAGTCTTGTCCACGCCGTACTTCTGCGATGCCTCTTTGGCGGCGGCAGGGTTCTTGTCCGCAATCGCCACGACTTCCGCCCCCGCGGCCCGGAAACCCGCCACGTGATAGGCCGCCATCCAACCCGCTCCGACGATCGCAATCTTCTTAGCCATCGATTCTCCCAGACGATTCCTGGCTCTCCATCATGTTCGTCGGCGCCTCGTGGGTCCGAGTCGCGCAACGAAGGCAAGTCGCCCGGCTGCGACAGCTCCAACGGAGCATGAACGCTCCAGCGTACTTCCTGCCAGGGTGCGTCGCCGATAGCATGACAGATGTTCGTGTGCCAGAACACCGTGTCGCCGGGCATGGTACGCGCGGCCGTCTCGACCTGCGTGGATGCGAGGGCGGCGCGCGCATTGGCGCAAATAACTTTGTAATGTAAATCATGATGTCGGTGCTCTCTTGACCAACGGAGGCTGAGTGGAACGCGGGCACCTACACTTGCGGCACGTTACGCAGCGCTCGATCCAGATCGGTCCAGAGGTCCTCGACGGCCTCGATACCCACGCTCAGCCGAAGCAGCGTCGGGGGCAGATGCTCCTGCCCAGGAATGCTGGCCCGTCGTTCGATGGTGGACTCGACCGCGCCCAGGCTGGTGGCGTGTTGGACGAGCTGCAGTCCCGCGCACACGGCGTCGGCGTCGGCGCTGTCGCCACGCACGTCGAACGAGATGATTGTGCCAAAGCCCTTGAGTTGGCGCCGCGCGGCCTCGTGAGTTGGGTGGCTCGCCAGGCCTGGGTAGCGTGTCAAAGTGACGTGTGGATGGCGCGCAAGGCGTTCGGCCAGCGTCATCGCGCTGTGCTGCGCTCGCTCCAGCCGCAGTGCCAGCGTCCTGGCGCCGCGGACCGCGAGAAACGTTTCAAGAGTGCCGGGTGTTGCACCCGCGAGCTCCCGGGCCTGCCGCAGCGCCGCCAGCAGGTTGGCGTCACGCACGGTGACGACGCCGCCGAGCAAATCCGAGTGTCCCCCGATGAACTTCGTCACCGATTGCACGGCCACGTCCGCCCCGAGCGCGAGTGGACGCTGATTGAGCGGTGTCGCGAAGGTGCTGTCCACGGACAGGATGGCGCCGTGCTTGCGCGGGGCGGCGCAAATAACGTCCAGGTCACCCACCGTCAGCAGCGGATTCGAAGGCGACTCCAGCCAAATCAAGTCGGCCATGCCGCACAGCTCGACCCAGGTTGGCGTGTCGGCCACGGCCACGCGGTGGACGGTCCACCGGCCGCGGCTTTGGCCGGCTTTGGCGAGTGCTGCGACACCCTGGTAGCAGTCGTCCGGTAGGGCCACCACCGAGCCCGCGGGAAGTTGATCGAAAATCGCCGCGATGCCCGCCATGCCGGACGCGAACGCGATCGAAGCGCCACCTTCGAGGCCGCCGACGATCTCTTCGAGTGCCTCCCAGCCCGCCGTGCCGTCATCGCGAGAGTACGAACGGCGTTCGCCCAGCACGAAGTTCGACGCAGGGATTGGCGGCACGTTGAGCGGCGAACCCGGACGCCGGTCCCGTCCTGCCGAGACCAGCCACGATTCGACCGAACCAGAATCACTCGCTTTGTGCCCTGTCGTATCCCTCGATGTCATAGTTCGATATTAGCAAGTAGCTACTCTCGATCGCATTGGACCTGCAGCAGGTTCACCGACGCGGTCCTCCTTCCGCGGAAGGTCGTGCTACGGCGGACAAGTCGCCGCTTCGGCGGGACATCTCGCCGTAGCTCGCGCCGAGCTCACCCGCGAGCGGAGGCGGATGAAGGAGCACGTTCGGAAATCAATTCTGGCGGCCGCAGTAACGCACACCGAAACCACACCAGCCAACTTTCTAGTAAGCACTTCTCTAGAACGATCTCCTTCGATGTGCGTCCGTCAGTGACCATAATCGAGGGTGCTTCGACGGCCATCTGACATGGTTCTGACACAACGCCGACCCTAACCGAACCCTCGCGTCGCCGACACGTAGGTGAGCGCACCGTTCGACAGTTTCATTTCAAGGCCCATCTTGGGCGTCCAGGCGCTGCCCGCAATGGAGTCGGAATAGCCGTCACCCTGGACGTGCGCACCTACGTGAATGTGTCGCGCGGTCGCCGCCATCGGGTCGCCTTCTGGGGTTACGCCGATCTCGTCGTCGGAGGAGTGGCGCCCTTCTTCGACTTGCCGGCGACGGCTGGCGACACGTATGGCCGATCGGCGCGCGGCTACGCTAGAGGCCAGTACCGCGGTGAAAGGCTGGCCTATGGAGAAGTCGAATATCGGGGGACGCTGATGCGGAACGGCCTGGTAGGAGTGGTCGCCTTTCTCAACACCACCACGGTGACCAATCTGGCCATCGACGAACGCCTCTTTGACAGCTTCGCAACCGGAGGGGGCGCCGGGGTTCGCCTGCTCATCAACAAGCGATCGAAGACCAACTTGTGCCTCGACTTCAGCTTCGGCAAGCAGGGTTCCAAGGGCGTTTACCTGGCGATCCAGGAAGCCTTCTGATCGCCCGGGAACGAAGGGGACGGAGACAACGGGTTCACCACGGAGACACGGAGCCGAATTCGGCGGGAGACGCACGGAGGGCTGGTCGCGCCGCGCTTCGCGCGGCTGGGAGGGAGGTCGGATCACGAAACACGAGCACGCGGACATTTCTGGCGTGTTCGTGTTCGCGATCCGACCTCCCTCCCAACGCCGGCCAAGGCCGGCGTGCGACGTGCGCCTGCAATGGTGCCATGACAGAGAGGTGGAAGTCCTCTCCGGGCAGACGCTCTCCGGCCCGTACCCAACGATAACTGCGTCGCCGCGAGGCGAGGTGGAGAGCAATCGACGGGGAGTGACCAGTCCGTAGGATGACAAACTCGATACGGCCGGACGTGAGCGATGAGCCTGCGTCGAATGGCGAAATCTCGACCCGCCGCGAGGCGGGGAACCGACGGGTGCTGAGGGGTAGCGTGTGAAAGCACCGGCGGGGCACGTCAGGTGGGTGGAGACGGAATGGTCACGACGGCATGGCACAGGACGCAGGGAGCCCTGCGCGGGAGACAGGACGGTGTTCATGCTCACGCGAGCCGAAGAGCCGCCGCGCAGGAGTCAGAGCGCCCATAGTAGCGACGAAGCGCCGTAACGGGCGTGGAGTGAAGGGGCGCAGGAAGAGGAATCCGTGACGGCCGCAACCCAGACAACCCAGTCGACCACAGTGCCCGAAGGGGCTAGCCCGGTCGGCGCGGTCCGTGCCCGGTGGGTGTGGACGGCACCTGAGGTGTGGACGGAGCGGATGCTGACGACCCTCGAAACGGGGGGCAGAGGAGGCCGATGGTACACGTTGATGGACAAGGTCTATGCGCTGCCGACGCTGCGGGCGGCCTTCGCTCGGGTGAAGGCCAATCGTGGGGCGGCAGGGGTGGACCATGTGACGGTCGCGATGTATGAGGCGCGACTCGACGCGAATCTCGCCGCGCTGTCGGCGTCGTTGCAGGACGGCACCTACCGCCCGCAGCCGATTCGACGGCACTGGATTCCGAAAGGGCCGCGCGAGCGGCGCCCCCTCGGGATTCCGACCGTGCGGGACCGCGTCGTGCAAACCGCTCTGCGTCTGGTCGTGGAACCGATCTTCGACGTCACGTTCGCCGAGCACAGCGACGGCTTTCGTCCGCGTCGGGGCGCCAAGGCTGCGCTCCGCCGGGTGAACGCGTTGCTGCGCGCCGGCTACCACTACGTCGTGGACGCGGACCTCCAAGCCTACTTCGACACCATCCCGCACACACCGCTGCGCGCGCGGGTGGCGGCGAAGGTCAGCGACAGTCGGGTGCTCGCCCTCGTCGACGCCTTCCTGCACCAGCCCGTCTTCGAGGGTCTGGCGCAGTGGACGGTCGAGGAGGGGACCCCGCAAGGCGCGGTCATCAGCCCCGTGCTCGCCAATCTGTATCTCGACCCGCTCGACCACGCGATGGTCGCGGCGGGCTTCGAGAGGGTGCGCTACGCGGACGACTTCGTCGTCCTGTGTCGCACAGCGGACGAAGCGCAGCAGGCACTGGCGGTCGTGCAGCGCTGGACGGCAGCGGCAGGGCTGCGGCTGCATCCCGAGAAAACACATCTCGTGGACCTGCAGTCCCCGGGCGGCTTTGACTTTCTCGGCTACCACTTCGAGCGGCGCTATCGTCTGCCGCGCACGAAGAGTCTGCGGAAGCTCAAGGACGCGGTGCGACAGAAGACGCGTCGCACCAACGGGCACAGCCTCGCCATCATCATCGACGACCTCAATCGCACGCTGGTGGGCTGGTTTGGCTATTTCAAACACAGTCAGGGGTCCTTCGAGGACCTCGATGCGTGGATCCGCACGCGCCTGCGCAGCCTGCTGCGTGAGCGCGCCGGCTTCCGGCGCCGCCGGCGCACGGCCGACCATCTCCGCTGGCCCGTTCGCGTCTTTATGGCACAAGGGCTGTTTTCCTTGCGACTCGCCCATGTTGCTCTGCGTCAGTCCCGATGCGGGTGACTTCTCAACTGGAGAGCCGGATGCGGGAGACCCGCCAGTCCGGTTCGGAGGGAGGGGGGAACGAACTCAATCGTTTCTCCCTACCCCTATCGGTCTGCTGGTCGACGCGCCGCGACAGCCTCCGTGCGTCTCCGTGAACTCCGTGCCTCCGTGGTGAACCCGTTAACTCCGTCCCCTCCCGCACGGCTAAACCTGCACGTCAGCCCCGCCGCGCTGCCTCGATGGTGGCGACGTCGATCTTCTTCATCGTCATCATCGCCTCGAAGGCACGCTTTGCCTCACCGCCACCAGCCGCTAGCGCATCGGTGAGCGCGCGCGGGGTGATCTGCCAGGAGAGGCCCCAGCGGTCCTTGCACCAACCGCACTCGCTTTCCTTGCCGTCATTGCCGACGATCGCGTTCCAGTAACGGTCCGTCTCTTCCTGATTCTCTGTAGCGATCTGGAAGGAAAAGGCCTCACTGTGCGTGAACACCGGACCGCCGTTGAGACCGAAACAGGGAACGCCCAGGACGGTGAACTCCACCGTCAGTACATCGCCCTCCTTGCCGCCCGGGTAGTCACCGGGCGCTTTGTGAACAGCGGTCACTTTGCTATCCGGAAAGGTGGCGGCATAGAAGCGCGCTGCCTCATGCGCGTCCTTGTCGAACCAGAGGCAGATGGTGTTCTTTGGCGTCATATTCGTGTGCTCCTTGTGCTCGATCGGGACAAAAGCCGCGTGCTTCGCGTCGAGGCTTTCACCGGGATGGTGCGTCTCACACGACATCCCGCTGGTGGCATCGGTTGAGCTGCGGCCCCGCGCCTACCGAAGGCCCTGTTCGCCTTCCTGTCGCCGCAGGACGGCCAGCGACAACGCCAGCGCGAACGCACCGATCAGCGCGGAATAGGTGAAGAAGACCACGTAGCCGGCACCGAGCGCCGCCGGCGTGACGCCCGAACGTTCGAACGCGGTGGCGAAATTCGCGGGCGCCTGATTCGCAACAAATGCCTTGAGACCGGACAGAGCTCCGCCGCTGTCCGCGAAACGTGCGGCGCTCTCGACGATGCGCCCCGATTGCGACGCCAGCAGGCGACCTGGAATCGCGTAGAGCGATGAAAAGAGTGCGTACTGAGTGGCGGTGAACCCGGCCGATGTGAGGCTCGACATGTAGGCGATGAGGCAGGTGCCGGCGAAGCCACCCGCGACGTTGTCGAGGCCGATCGCGGCGAACAGGGCCCAGAGACTGTGGTGCTGCATCGCGAGCCAGATGAACAGGAGATTGCTCAACGGTCCCGCCACCGCCCCGATCACCATGGCGCGCAGAAGTCCGTACCGCGCGACCGCAAGGCCTCCGGCAAAGACGCCGAACATCGTCATGGCGACGCCGAAGATTTTCCGAATCTCGGCAATCTCGACCAGCGTATAGCCGAGATCGAGATAGAACGGATTCATGATGTTCAGGACGAAGTCAGGGATCCGGTAAAGACAAATCAGCGCGAGGATCAGGCCCGCGGATGAACGATAGCGGGTGAAGAAGTCACGCAGCGGGTCGCCCAGTGCCGACAGCAGATAAACACCGGGCCGCGTGCGCGCACCGGGAAGCGGCGTTGCCGCCAGGATGATCACGCCGAAGCCCGCGACCACCGCGGCGAGATGCACCCAGACACGGGCGGCCGACGCCCAGGCCGCCAGAACGGCCTCGGCTGCGCCGGGCGCGCCCGCGGCGCCGAGCACGCGCGCGAGGATCCCGGCATTGGCGGCCAGGCCCGAGCCCAGAACGAGGGCGCCGGCGACGACCAGTCCGAGCCGGAGGATCCATTCGAGCGCTTCACGTGCGGGCGCCGGCGGCAGACCTTCGGTCTGAATCGGACGGATGGCGTGACGCTCTTCACGCGGCGCCGCCAGCACCGCGAGCACGCCCACTCCCATCAGCGTCCCCATCACTCCGTAGGAGAAGTTCCAGCCGTACGCCTGGGCCAGGAGCAGCGGTACCGCGCCCGCGACGATCATCCCCCCGCGGTAGCCCCACTGATACGCGGCGGCCATGGCGCCCTGCTTCGACGTCTCCGCCGCCTCGATGCGCCAGGCGTCGATGGCGATGTCCTGCGTGGCTGAGGAGAAGCCGACGAGCACGGCAAAGACGGCAATCGCTCCGAGGCTGCGCGCAGGATCGGACAGGGCCACGAGCCAGAGCCCGAGCACGATCAAGCCCTGACAGACGAGCATCCACGAGCGGCGGTGCCCGAGCCAGTCGTGGAGAACGGGCACACGCGCGCGATCGATGAACGGCGCCCACAGGAACTTGAAGCTCGAGACGAGCGTGACCAGGCTGAAGAAGCCGATGACTTCGAGCGAGAGGCCGGCCGCCCGGAACCACGCCGACAGCGTGTCGAAGATCAGGAAGTAGGGCAGGCTCGCGGAAAACCCCAGCGCCACCATGACGAGCGCCGGGCGCTCGGCGTAGACGCCGAGCGCCGACAGGATCGTGCGTCGCTCAGGAGCGGATTCGATTTGGCTGCCCATGCAATCTCGCTACGCCACCAATGCCACCGGGACCAGACTGATGGTCGCGCAAGGCTCAGTCTCGCACGAATCGGCCGAAAAAGACTCGTGCCTGACCGTGATTTGTCAGGGGGCTCAGTGCGTGTGCTCGAGGAACCCACGCAGCTTGTCGGGGTTACGCACGACGTAGATCGCGCGAATGCGGCCGTCGGCGATGTCGAACGAGTAGGTGCCGTTGCCGGAGATCGGATGGCGCATGAGCAGACCGGGCGCGCCGTTGATCGTGACGAGCTGGAAGTCGGACTCGAGCCAGTGCACCTTGCGGGCAGAGCCGAGCATGAACTTTGCGATGCGATCCGCGCCGAGCACCGGGCGCGTCGCCGCCGCGGCCTTGCCGCCGGCATCCGAGACGAGCTTCGCGTCGGCGTGCAGCACCGCCATCAGCGCCTCGACGTTGCCGGTGGCGCAGGCGTGCCGGAAACGGCGCACGATCGCCTCCGATTCAGGACGCGACACGGTGAAGCGCGGACGCGCATCGCGCAGCCGGCCCCGCGCCCGCGCGAGGATCTGCCGCGTGTTCGCCTCGCTCTTGCCGACGTTCTTCGCGATCTCGTCGAAGTCGAAGACATCATGAAAGCTCGAGTCGATCTCATGCACGTGAACCCAGGCGTTATGCAGGCCATGCTCGGCCTTGAACGGCAGGTTCGCCAGGCGGGCTTCGATCACACACTGCTCAACCTCGTCCGGATGCGCGCGTCGCAAATCAACGGCTGCGCTTATTGTCTGGACATGCACAGCAAGGATGCGCGCGCGATCGGCGAGACCGAACAGCGGCTCTACGGCCTCGAGGCGTGGCGCGAGACGCCGTACTATTCTGCGCGCGAGCGCGCCGCGCTCGAGTGGACCGAAGCGCTCACGCTCGTCTCCGAGACTCATGTCCCGGACGAGGTGTTCGAACGCGTACGGGAGCAGTTCTCCGAGGACGAGCTGGTGCACCTGAGCCTGGCGATCGTGGCGATCAACGGCTGGAACCGGCTCAACATCGCCGCGCGCACGGTGCCCGGCGATTACGTGGCCGGCAGCCTCGGGAAGGTGCACGCGGCCCGCTGATCGCGCCGTGACGCAGGACGGACGGTAACGAGGAGTCCGTAGTGAGCGCCGAGGAAGATGCCCGGCCGCGGCATCTCGTGAAAATGGCGCGTCCGCCGGACCGGAGGGGGGAACGAAGGAGACGGAGACAACGGGTTCACCACGGAGACACGGAGCTGCAGTCAGTGGGAGACGCACGGAGGACCGGTCGCGCCGCGCAAAGCGCGGGCGGCATCGCTCTCCCGATGCCACTCGCCGGCCGTTGGCCGGCGACGCGACCGGTCTGCTGGTCGACGCACCTCGACAGCCTCCGTGCGTCTTCGTTTACTTCGTGCCTCCGTGGTGAACCCGTTAACTCCCGTCCCCTCCCGTCTGGGCGATAGCCGGCGTCAGGCGCGGGCTGTAGCAATGTTGGTCGTGAGCGGGAGCACGAACATGCCGTTCTTCGTGGCTCTGGCGATCACATCCTGACTGTCAGCGGCGATTCGGCCGGCCAGCTCGCCGCGCTCGGCCTCGCTCATCGCCTTGCCTGTTTCGCTCATGCCAATCACGGCCATCGCATTCAGACGCGCGACGTCGAGCATCGCCGGCGCGACATCGACGCCGAGAATTCGCGCCTCTGGCCCAAGGCGCTCGCGCGCAACACGAGCCACAATGCCGGTGCCACATGCGACGTCGATGACGCTATCGCCTGGCTTCGCCGCGACGCACGCAACAAGCTGCTCTGCGAATGGCCGGAACAGAGGTCCGACGAGAACGCGCTCGTAGATCTCGGTGAAGGTCGTGGCCGCGAACAGCTGTGTCTCTGACATGTTCGTCCTCCTCGGCCCCCAGCATGAGCCCTTCGGCGACCTTCTGCCACGGCGAGAGATCGCCGAAGCGCCTACGGCTCGAAGGCGTGCACCGAGCCCGATCCCGATTGTGTCGAGGTTGCTGGTTACCGCTGCTGAAGCACCGGCTGGCCCAGCCACTCCTGGAAGCGGATCTCGCCGAGTCGCGCCTCGCCGGCAGGAACCAGCGAGCGCTCGCTGAGCTCGGCTCCGAAGTACCGCGCGTGCGCGTCAGCGACAACCTCGCGGGGGTCGTTGCGCGCGCCGAGGCCCTGACGGATCAGCTCATCGAAACGGAACTGCTGGGGACCGGCTACGTCAACCGTGCCATTCAGCGGCTCCCCGACGGCGATTCTGCCGACCGCCTTGGCGACGTCATCAGCCGCCATGGGCTGAATAAGTACAGGTGGCAGCCGGACCGTCGTTCCCTCAGTGGCTTCATCGGCGATGCGCTTGACGAACTCGAAGAACTGTGTCGCGTGAACGATCGAGTACGGGATTCCGCCACTCTTGATGAGCGACTCCTGAGCGTTCTTCGCCCGGAGGTAGGGACTGTCGGGTATCCGCTCGGTTCCCACCACCGACAGCGCGACATAATGCTTCACCCCCGCTGCTGCCGCGTACTTCAGAAGGTTGCGAGTGGATGTCGTAAAGAACTCCATGACGGCCCTCTCCTCGAACGAAGGAGAGTTCGAGACGTCGACGACCACTGACGCGCCGTGAAGGACCTCAGCCAGGCCCTGGCCGGTGAGGGTGTTGACGCCGGTGTCCGGCGATAGCACGTCTCGCTGAATCTGTCTTTCATCTTCAGGCGGGGAAATGCACTGAGGATGCGGCCGACATCACCTGACTCGAGCGCGTCAAGGCCGAAGCCGCCGTAGTCGAGTCCGATGCCCATCGTGCCGACCGCCACCTCCGACTCCTTGTGAAGCGCGATCGATGGCGTCGAGTTGAGCGCAATCAGGTCCCAGACGAGTTGCGCGCGGCGATCCGAGAGACCCCGGCCAGCGATGAACGACCGGACGGCGTCGGCAGCGTTCACTTCGAAGCGGTTGGGGCCCGACACGCCCGCAGTGAGGCCAATGTCATGGAGGATCGTGCCAATCGCGACGACCTCGCGATCGTAGTCGATTCGCTTGGTGCGGCCGATCAGTTCGGCGAACAGCCACGAACGCATCGCGTGATTGAACAGATACGGCTCGGAGAGCCGCTGCGCGTAGTCGATCGCCGCCGTGATGAGCGGATCGTCAGGTACGCTGACGCCTGCAATCAGTCGTGTCCGTGGGGCGTCCCGATTGATGGAAGCCTGCGCTGGCGCAGCCGCCCGCTGGCTGTCCGTAACCATTTCATTGTTCATCGGAGGCCTCCTTTACCCGCGGTGTCCTGCGCCCTCGTCGGCGATGTCGCCGACGTTGTCCGGATCGAGACTCTCCGATCGTCCCCACTCATTGTCGTTCTTATCCGAGGGGCTTCGCCCCTCGGACTCCCCGACACGCGCTCTCGCGCGCCGCTGCGGCGGCGCGCTCCGCTCGCGTGGCTCGCTCGCAGTGCTCGTTCGCATCGTGGCACGAACGGCTTCTAGCCTCGCTGGACCTGTTGCCCGGGAAGACTGGCGTCAAAGAGACGATTGATCTCGGCGTACGGCACCAGGCTCGCGAGCCCGGCGAAGCTTCCTTCGGACTTCAACGTCTGTGCGGCGCGCATGAAGCCGGTCCACGCCGCCAATGCCAGCGCGCCACCGACGCTGATGCGTCGCACGCCGAGCGCCGCAATCTCATCCACGCGAAGACCGATGTCCCGAACCACGAGAAGGTTGAGCGGCCTTGGCGCGACCGCCGCGACGAGCGCCTCGATCTCAGCAGGCGTCTGTGGACCCGGCGCGAAGAGCACGTCCGCGCCGGCGGCGACGTACGCCTGCAGGCGCCGGACGCTCTCGCGGAAGGGATCTGGATGGCCCACGTGGTAGCACTCTGCTCTTGCCGTCAGCAGCACGTCCTTACCTGATTGATCGATCGCCTGTCGCGCGGCACGGACGCGCTCGGCCGCGAGCGGCAGGTCGTAGAGGGGTGAGGACGGAATCACCAGTGGCGTCCTCGATCGACAGTCCCGCTACGCCCGTCGCGATACAGCGAGTGACGCTTTCGGCCACGTCCTCCGACTCGCGTCCATACCCGGACATGAAGTCCGCGCTGACCGGCAGGTCAACCGCGGCCGTGATGTCTGCGATATAGGCCAGGTTCCGGTCGCGAGACACGACGACGTCGTCGCCCGAATCCGGAAGGCCCTGCGAGAACGCAAACCCCGCGCTCGTCGTGGCCAGGGCGGGGAATCCCAGGTGCTGAAGGTACCGCGCGGAACCCACATCCCACGGGTTGGGAATCACGAAGCATCCTCGCTCGTGGAGCGCGCGAAATGCTTTGCGCCGCGAGGCCAGCGCGGCGGTCGACGCCGCGTCATGCGCGCCCGCAACGAGACTGGAAACGGACGTTGATGGTGAGGACAAGCTCATGGGGATGCTCCATTCGGCGTGCTTTCCGCCTTTGCCGTTAGAGACCGCGCGCGCCGCTGTTTTGTGACACTCGACAGGTCGCGCGATGCACCCGGACTGAGCTGTGACCGCGGGTTGTCACATCCGGCCGGGATGCCCGGTCTTCACGAATACCCGCTCCGCTCTTCGAGCTTCGGCGAGGTTGCGGCGAGCGCACGGGCTGCGAGCAATCCCGCTCCGCAGGCGGATCATTCAGGAGACACGCCATGAGCACGATCACAACGAAAGATGGCACGACGATCTACTACAAGGACTGGGGCAAAGGTCCGGTCGTCACCCTCTCGCACGGATGGCCGCTGAGCTCCGACGCCTGGGACGGCCAGATGCTGTTTCTCGTACAGCACGGCTTCCGAGTCGTCGCACATGATCGTCGTGGCCACGGCCGATCCAGCCAGGCTTCGGCCGGGAACGACATGGACGGATATGCCGACGATCTCGCTGCCGTGATCGAGGCCCTGGATCTCCAGGACATCACGATGGTCGGCCACTCGACCGGTGGCGGAGAAGTCGCCCGCTACATCGGGCGGCACGGCACGAAGCGCGTCTCAAAGGCCGTGCTGATCGCCGCGGTGCCGCCGATCCTCGTGAAGTCGCCGACCAATCCTGAAGGTGTGCCGATCGAGTCGTTCGACGGGCTCGGAGCGGGCTCGCCAACGATCGTGCGCAGTTCTACAAGGAGTTCGCGCTCCCGTTCTACGGCGCCAATCGCCCGGGGGCCAAGGTCTCGCAGGGCCTGCTGGACCAGTTCTGGCTCTGGAGCATGCAGGGCGGCCTGAAGAACTTCTACGAGTGCGTCAAGGCCTTCTCTGAGACCGAGTTCCACGATGACCTGAAGAAGTTCGATGTCCCGACCCTGCTCATGCATGGCGAGGACGATCAGATCGTGCCGATCGACATTTCGTCGCGGAAGTCGGCCAAGCTGATCAAGGGGGCCGCCGAAATCTACTATCCGGGCCTGCCGCACGGCCTCACCGCCACGCATGCCGACCTCGTCAACCGCGACCTGCTCGCGTTCTGCCAGCAGGGCAAACTGCAGGTCGTGTAAATCCGCATCGGGGAGGAGGAGATGACCATCGCGACCACCGAACCGACCATCACTGACCACGAAGCAGCGCAGGTCGAGCGCGCGAACGCCTCGAGCGCCACACCCGTTGTCTTCGTTCACGGGCTCTGGCTGCTGCCCTCGAGCTGGGACCGCTGGGTGACGCTGTTCGAGGAGGCCGGCTACGTGGCGGTGACACCGGGCTGGCCCGACGATCCCGAGACGGTCGCCGAGGCCAGAGAGCACCCTGAGGTGTTCGCGGGCAAGGGGATCGGCGAGATCGCCGACTACGAGGAGGCGATCATCCGCCGCCTGGATCGGAAGCCCGTGATCATCGGCCACTCCTTCGGGGGCCTGCTGACCATGATTCTCGCGGGACGCGGGCTCGCCGCCGCGTCGGTCGCGATCAGCCCTGCTCCGTTCCGCGGCGTGCTCCCGCTGCCGATCGCGGCGCTGCGCACGGCCAGCGTCGCCCTGCGCAACCCGGCGAACTGGAACCGCGCGGTCCCGCTCACCTACGAGCAGTTCCGCTACAGCTTCGCGAACGTGGTCGGCGAGGACGAGGCGAAGGAGCTGTACCTCGGCTACTCCGTCCCCGGCGCCGGCGAGCCGCTCTTCCAGGCGGCGGCCGCGAACATCAATCCGTGGTCAGAGGCGAAGGTCGACTCGATGAACCCGGAGCGGGGTCCGATGCTGATCGTCTCGGCCGACTCGGACCATACGGTCCCCTGGGCGATCGCGAACGCGTCCTACAAAAAGCAGAAGCGCAACAAGGGCGTGACCGAGATCGTCAAGATGACGGGCCGCGGGCACGCGCTGACGATCGACGCCGGCTGGCGGGAGGTCGCCGAGAAGGCGCTCGAGTTCGTCAAGCGGTTCACATGAGCCCGATCTCGTTGCAGGCACAGGCAGAGTCCGACGTTGACCGAGACGACACGTTCGACCCCGCTCACGAGCGCCGCGGACGCGGCGCTCATGTTTCCGACGCTGACGTCCGCGCAGATCGCGCGGATTGCCTCCCACGGAGTGACTCGTCCGATCACTCGCGGAGAAGTGTTGATCGAGGGCGGCCAGACCGACGTGCCGTTCTTTGTGCGTGAAGGCTGGTGAGATCGAGGTCATCCGTCCCTCGGGCCTCGGCGACCTCCTGGTCGCCGTTCTTCGTGCGGATCAATTCACCGGTGACATCAGCATGATCCTCGGTCGCCCCGCGCAGATGCGTCTTCGCGTCAGCGAGTCGGGCGAAGTCGTCCAGCTGACACGCGACCAGATGCACGCCCTCATTCAGACCGACAGCCGAGATGAGCGAAGTGCTGATGAAGGCGCTGATCTATCGACGGATCGAGCTGGTGGCGCAGGGGATTGGCGACGCGCTGCTCATCGGCTCCGCCCACTCCGCGGCAACGCTTCGCATCAAGGCATTCCTCACGCGCAACGGCCACCCCTTCAAGTACCTCGACCTTGACCGTGACGCCGACGTGCGGGACTTGCTCGATCGCTTTCGCGTGGACCCGGCCGAGACTACCGGTCCTGATCTGCCGCGGCGAGGCCGTGCTGAAGAATCCCAGCAATCAGGAGATTGCCGACCGTCTCGGCTTCAACGAGCGGATCGACCAGGCATCACCTGCGCGATGTCGTCATCGTCGGCGCCGGACCGGCGGGTCTTGCGGCCGCGGTCTACGCGGCTTCCGAGGGACTCGATGCGCTGGTCATCGAGGCCAGTTCGCCTGGAGGCCAGGCGGGCTCGAGCTCGAGAATCGAGAACTACCTCGGATTTCCAACGGGGATTTCAGGCCAGGAGCTGGCCGGACGCGCCTATGCCCAGGCGCAGAAGTTTGGCGCCGACGTCATGATCGCGAAAGGCGCGACGGAGCTGACGTGCGAGCGACAGCCCTTCGGCGTGAGGCTGGACGACGGCGCGACCATCCCGGCTCGCACGGTGATCATCGCCACTGGCGCCCGATACCGCAAGCCGTCGCTCGCGAATCTCGAGCAGTTCGAAGGCGCCGGTGTCTACTACAGCGCGACCTTCATGGAGGAAGCGCAGCTCTGCGACGGCGACGAGGTCATCGTCGTCGGCGGGGCCAACTCGGCCGGTCAGGCCGCGGTATTTCTGGCGCAGACGGCGAGACGGGTTCATCTGCTCGTCCGATCCAACAGTCTTTCGGAGAGCATGTCGCGATACCTGATCCGCCGCATCGAGGAGACCCCGACGATCCAGCTCAGAACGAGAACCGAGATCGTGGCTCTCGAGGGAAACGGACATCTGGAACGTGTGCAGTGGCGCGACGGCACGGGCGCCGTGACGAGTCACGATATCAGGCACGTATTCCTGATGACCGGGGCCGAGGCGAATACGGGTTGGCTGAATAGCCGTGTCACGCTCGACGAGAAGGGCTTCATCAAGACCGGACCGGACCTGACGCAGGAAGATCTGGCAGCGGCCCAATGGCCGCTCGAGCGCTCACCGTATCTGCTCGAAACCTCACTTCCGGGCGTGTTCGCCGTGGGCGACGTTCGGTGCGGCAACATCAAGCGCGTGGCATCGGCAGTCGGTGAAGGATCGATCGCCATTTCGTTTGTCCATCGCGTGCTGGCCGAGTCATTCGGTCTTATCGCCGGACGGTGAACTCGACAGCGAACTGACGCGAAGGTCCAGGACGGCCGGAAAATGCCGTGGGCGGCGTGCCGAAGGTTCCCGTGACGTAGTCCGTGTTTGTGAGGTTTCTGGCGTAAGCGCCGACCGTCCATCGGCGATGGGCAGGGCCGTATTCGACCCGGGCGCCAAGCAGGCCATACGGACTCTGCCGCTGGATGCCGTCGTTGAACGGTGTGTAGAACAGCGTCGACTGTGCCGTCGAGTCGGCTGATATGGACAGTCGACGTGCGCCGCGGCCCGGCGTCACCTCACAATCAGCTGCGACGTAAGGGCCACCGATGTCGACGTCTCCGTGCGCGACACGGAGCCTGGCTTGCCAGCACATATCCTCGACACGCTGTTCACACCCTTCGTCACGACCAAAGCGCGCGGCCTCGGGATCGGCCTGACGATCGTACGGTCGATCGTCGACGCACATGGCGGGACCATCGTCGCCCGCAACAATTCCGAAGGGGGCGCAACATTTACGGTGACGCTGCGGCGCCTGGAGTCAACGGTCGTTGCGGACGCGTTACACTAGTCGAGCAATGGATCGGTCGAAGCCGCCGCTGGTCGTTGCTGCAAACCCGACTGCCACCATCGCATCGCTCGGGAATCGATAGTCCGAACGGAGCTCAGCCTTTGTCCACACGACCCCGTGTGCTGCTTGCGGACGACTATCCTGACATCGTGAAGGCCTTGAGCCGGTTGCTGGCATTGCACTGCGAGGTCGTGGGAAGCGTCGCGGACGGCAGCGCACTGCTGGAGACGGCACACCGACTCCAGCCTGACGTGATCGTGCTCGATGTGAACCTCCCGAACATCCACTCGTTGGACGCGTGTCGCGAGATCACGCGCGTGAACCCCAAGATGAAGGTAATCGTGTTCACGGCCGTGGCGGATCCGAACGTCAGCCAGGCGTTCTTCGAGGCCGGAGCGGCTGCCTTCGTATCGAAACTATCGTCCGTCGACCTGCTATCGACCATCGAGCGCCTGTGTATCGACCGGGGCTGACGTTTGGTCTTGACTCACCAAAGATCGCCGCAAGCGATCACCACACATCGAAATATCTTCGCCCATGCGGAGAACAGTAGATGTCGCGGCAGATTCGCTTGACAACGTTTCGACGACGATGCCATCGTCGTCGTCGGCCGTATTGAGGCCGCGACGAAGGTGGATCGATGGCTCAAGATCACGATCAATGAAGGGCTGTCGTAGCGCGAGAGTCGATGTATGGGGAGGGCCAGAGGGGCGTGCGGTCTCGTCGAGGCAATCACCTACCTCAACGAACGGAATCCGACCGCCGCCGCTAACATCGCGCAGTGCATCGAACGCTTGCAGGTCGGGAGTTTGAGGGGCCAGTCTCGCGACTTCGCTCGGGTGCTGTCGTGAGAAGTTGGGGCGTCCCGCCGTTCCGAATCTACTACCAGCGGCATCCCGACGAGCGGTTGATCGTGCGCGTGTACCACCAGGCGCGCCGACCCATCACGCGATAGGTTTGTCGCCCTCACTGACAGACGGTGCGTACGGACCTGCCAACCAATTCGGGTTCGGCTACGCAAACTTTGGATTCAGCAGAACGAGCTGTGCGATGTCCGCATCGCGAGCTCGGGCACGAGATCGGCACACTGAACGCCGCCTCAGAAACAGGATTCAGTGCTTGCAGTCGCAGGCGTCAGCCCGTGCGAGGAGAAATGCCCTTTCCCGCGCGTTGCGGGTCAGCGTGGCCGCAGCCGTGAATTCTGAACGCGCCTCGGCCAGTCGACCGGCCCGGAACAGAAAGTCGCCCCTCGCCGCCGGCAATGGCGCGTAGTCGCGCAGGGCGTCGGCGTCGGCGATCTCGTCCACCAGTCTGAGGCCCGCTTCGGGCCCGAAGGCCATGCTGTGGGCGATCGCGCGATTGAGATCGACCACGGGCGAGGGCGCCACGACGCGCAGCCGGTCATAGAGCGCGGCAATGCGCGGCCAGTCGGTATCGGCGGCCCGGCGCGCGCGGGCGTGGCAGGCGGCGAGCGCGGCTTGCAGCACATAGGGGCCGGCATCTCCACCTTGGCGCCCAGCGCTTCGGCGCGGGCCAGCGCATCGAGGCCCCGGCTGATCAGCAAATGGTCCCAGCGTGCGCGATCCTGCTCGGTGAGGGGTATGAAGGCGCCGTCCGGCCCGGTGCGCGCCTTCTGGCGCGACGCCTGGATCTCCATCAGGGCCAGGAGGCCGAGCACTTCGGCATCCTCGGGCATCAGACCGGCCAGCATGCGGCCGAGCCGTTGCGCCTCCAGGCACAGGCCCGGCCGGACAAGGTCGTCGCCCGCCGTGGCCGCATAGCCTTCATTGAAAATGAGGTAGATGACCTCGAGCACCGAGGGCAGCCGCGCCGCCCGTTCGGCGCCGCGCGGCACCTCGAAGGTCAATCCGGCCTTTGCGATCGCCTTCTTCGCGCGGACGATACGCTGCGCGATCGTGGCCTCGCTCGACAGGAAGGCGCGGGCGATCTCGTCCGTCGTCAGGCCGCCGACCACCTTGAGGGTGAGCGCCGCGCGGGCGTCGGGCGACAGCATGGGGTGGCAGGCCGTGAAGATGAGGCCCAGCAGCTCGTCGCCGAGATCATCGTCCATGGCCGCTTCGATCGCCGCTTCGATCACCTTGGGCGCGCCGTCGCGCGTCTCGTCGCTGTACCCGGGCAGCGTCCGCGCGATCTCCTCGTGCTTGCGCTCGCGCATCTTGTCGCGCCGGAAGGCGTCGATGGCGCGGCGTTTGGCGACGGCCATCAGCCAGGCGCCCGGATTGGCCGGAACGCCGGTCTTCGGCCATTCGGAGAGGGCGACGACCAGCGCGTCCTGCGCCAGCTCCTCGGCAAGGTCGACATTCCGCACGCATGCGGGCCAGGCCCGCGATGAGCCTGGCCCGTTCAATGCGAAAGGTCGCCTCTATTGCTCGATGCGTTTCCGCCTGGTGCGTCTCGCCTGCGGTCACACCGCATTGTCGGCCAAGGCCGCAGGGGAGACAAGCCGGCCTGCCGCGCCGAAGCTCGGTTACGAATCACGCGAGCGAAGGCGGGTCAGGCGACGCCGAGCTTCCCGCGTTCCCCGTCACGGGGCGCCGAGAGCTCCTCGGGCGTCATGAACTCGGCCAGATCCGCCGCCTCGTAGAACGGCCGGATTTCGATCTCGCTCCTGCCCGGCATGATATTGGGGGAACGCTTCGCCCAGGCCACCGCCTCGTCCATGTCCTTGACCTCCCAGATCGGGAAGCCGGCGACGAGCTCGCGGGTCTCGGCGAACGGCCCGTCGATGACCGTACGGCCGGGACCATCGCACACGATGCGCTTGGCCTGGGCGCTGTTCTTGAGGCCGGCGCCGGCCACCAGGACGCCGGCCTTGACCAGCTCCTCGGTGAACCGGTCCATCGCCGCGAACGCCTCGGCCGTGGGTGGCGCGCCCTTTTCGCTGTCCTCAGTGGCTTTCCCGAACACCATAACCCGCATCGTCTGTCTCCTTGTTTGAGCCGGCCCCATTTGGCGTCTCAGTGGGACGACGAACGAGGTTGCCGGAAATCGACATCGTTCTGCAAATTACCAGTCTGCATCATGTCCCTGAAGCCTCCGGCACGCCAGAGGACAACATTGCTCATCTGCGAGATTCTCCACTGGCCGTCCGACTGCATCAGCGTCGCGTGAATGACTCCGCCCGCTATGAAAAAGTTGTCCAGCTTGTTAGCGTCGGCTTTACTGCCTTGCCACATATGCATGGCGATGAGATTGGCCCGGACGTTCGCCGTACTGCCGTCGAGAGAAATATCGTGACCGGCGACAAAGTGTTGCGAACCTTCAAAACGGGTGAAGCTTTTCTCATGGCTGGCACTGATTTCTTCGGGCCCGATCAGTGACGCGCCGTTGGGGCGCGTGACTTTTGCCTGAGGCGTGAAGATGGAGGCGAAATGCCGGGCGTCAAAATTCTTCTCATCAAGTGCGCGAAAGTAGCTGTTCACTATGCTCGTGATTTCAGATTTGTTGATTAATTCGGTGATCCTGTCCTGATCCATGGTTAGTCCTCTTTCTGCTCGCGGAGGATCTCCTCGCCTTCGATCTTGAAGTTCGCGATCGCTATGCGCATCATTCCCGCGCTCCCCGTCACGGGGCGTCGAAAGCTCATCTGGCGTCTGCCTCCTTGTTTGAGCCGGCCCATTTGGCGTCTCATTGGGACGACGAACGAGCTTGCCGGAAATCGACAGTTCCTTTTTAGCACGAGCGTGTGAACCGTCGCGTGCGGGTGTTGCAGCGGGCGATATTCACAGCTCTCTTTCAGCAAGGCGTCGGAACTCGTCAGGGACAGAGCGCCCATCCCGCGATGCTGACCCATAATCCACCGCTTGTCCTCCGAAGCGCTTGCGGATCGCATCGACGGCCCGGTCTGCGCGCGATCGCGCCAGGCCTTTCTTTGTGCCAGGACGGCGTCCTTCGTCGGCAAGCCCAAGCGGCAGCTCCAGTTGCACGATCGCATGCGCTTCGAGATGTGAGACGGAGATTGCCAGCAGCGAGATCGTCCTTTCGTCACGGTGATCCGCAAGGACGGCGCGCACCAAGTCCTCGGCGATCTCAGCGAGAGCCCTCGTTGCAGAAATCGGCGCTGACAGCGTGAGCGAGCGCGTGACCGAGCGCAAATCGGCGAAACGCACGCGGACCGTGATCGTGCGGCCGGCCAGCGATTTGGCGCGAAGTCGCGCGCCGATGCGGTCGGCGAGATGATGGAGCGTCGGTTTGAAGACGCGCTCGATGGCAGGCCGTCGTCCGAGCGCCGATTGTGCGCCGGCAGAGCGCGCGCGCCGGCGCGTCTGGATGTGCCGCGGATCGCGGTTCCACGCGAGTGCCGTCAACTTGCCTCCCGCCGCGTGCCCAAGCAATCGCTCCACGGACGCAGGAGAGCTCTCAGCCAATTGACCTATGGTAGTGACGCCGATCTTGGCGAGCCGCGCCTCGGTGGCGGGGCCCACGCCCCACATGAGCGCGACGGGCAGGTTGTGCAGGAACTCGAGTTCAGTGTCTGGATCGACGACGACCAATCCATCCGGCTTCGCGACCTGCGATGCGACCTTCGCCATGTGCTTGGTACGCGCCACGCCGATTGACATCGGCAAGCCAAGCTCGGCGCGCACGCGAGCCCGAACCGTCCGTGCGATCTCTGCCGGCGAACCGAAGAGATGCGTGCACCCTGCCACGTCGGCGAAGGCCTCGTCGATGGAGATGCGCTCGATGGAAGGCGTGAAATCGCTCAGTACTCTGATGGCGGCGTCGCCGAGCCGTTGGTATTCGTCGAAATGTCCGCCGACAAACACGAGCTCGGGACAGAGTTGCCGCGCGCGCCGTCCAGGCATGCCGCTTCGTACGCCGAAGGCCCGCGCTTCGTAGGAGGCCGCGAGCACGACGCCGCCGCCGACCGCAATCGGCTTGCCGCGCAGGCGAGGGTCAAGCAGCTGTTCAACCGACGCATAAAAGGCGTCGAGGTCCGCGTGGAGAATGGTGGCAGTGGAACCCATCTCGTTGCCTCTTTGCCCTGGACCTTCAGTGCATGGTGGCGTAATGGGCGACCGTCTCGCAGTGGGTGTGCGCCTTCCCGTAACTTCTTGGTTCGGCCGCGCGCAGTCGTCGGCTGCAGGCGCTTGTCAGGCCGCTCACCTCGCGGGTCCCCTCACTCGGGCGGAGAGAGCGCACTGATCGTGACGTAGTATCCGTCCGGATCCCGGAGTGAGAACTCGTGCGTTTGAGTGTTCGGGTTCACGTGGGGCTCCTCCTCGAACCGGTCGACGAGAGTGCGTGCTCGCTTCAGAACCGTCTCGTAGTCGTCGACGCGGAAGAACAAGAGGAGCCCGTTTCCAGGTGACGCCTCGTCGGGGCTCATCAAGGAGGGGTGCTCGTGCGCGCCCCACCGGTGCATGCAGAGCAAAACGGTTCCATCCGTATCCAGGATCTGACCAAAGTGGTCATGGCTTGGAGGCGTCTCGGGCTGACCGAAGAGCGATTGCGTACCATTTGAAGCTGCCGGGAACGTCGCGTACGCCGATGATCGTCCACGTGCGTTTCATCGCATTTTCATAGATCGCATGCGGCCGTCACCTCAACCGGGTGCCGAACGCCGGAAGAACCCGTAAAGCTGACCGTTCACGTCCGAAGCGCCACGCGCGTCAGATATCATATTCGCTTTTTGTTCGCCAGTCCACGGTACGGGCGGTCCCCCACGGGCCTGACGCCTTGAAGGCGCCAAAGTACACGGTCCCACTTCCTTGAATCACCACCGCACCCGTGGAATTGGACCCGGCGCTGCCGTTTCCCGGCATCACGAGCACGGGACCGTCGATGAACTGCCGTCGCAACGCCGCGAGACGGTCCTGGCGCTGCTGCTCGCGCTGCTCCTCAGACCGGCGGATCTCAGCACCCCCATACCGCGCGGCCGACGCCGCGGCGTTGGCGGCCGGTTGAACGGAGAGCGCATTCATCAGGAGGGTGCCGATGTCGTCGGTGTTGCGCACTCGTCTCCTCCACCCGTCAGACGAGGCATCGAGCAGAAGGCCATAGGCCGGAATCGTGGTCGACGGGAACGTCCGAACGACGCTGTCCGGTATCCCGGCCGTCCCCAGCAGTAGATCGACCGCGCTCGCGATCGCGTCGGCGGGAGACGATGCTGCGACCACGATGCCCGTGTAGTTCGGGAGCCCTTCCGTGATCTCCACCTTTCGCTCATCTTCAGCGCTGCCGGCGTACAGCGCGCGCCGCGCCTTGCGGAATGCGAGCGCGTCGCGAACGGCGTCCACACGCGCCGCTCCTGATTCCTGCAACGCCCGCGCGAGCGCGCGCCATTCGAGCCGCAGCCAGTACCGGCCGTCCATCGCGTCGACGTGTTCATTCGCCGCCGCGAGTTGCATCAGTCCCAGACCTGGCTGCACGCGGTGGAACATCTCGTGGATAAAGAGCTCCCTGCGGCTACGCGGTGATGCAAGGCCAGCGACGAAATCCCAGTTGAACGACACCCACGTCGTCCCACCCCACTCGATCGGCGCGTTGACGAGTCCGAGCACCCGTGGCCAAGGCGCATCCGGTGCCGGTTGGCTCGTGGCGAGCGTGTGCGTTCTCTGGTCGGCGATCACCAGTGGTGCGCAGAGTGACACGCCCCACAGACGGCCGCCGTCGCGCTCGCAGAGCGCCTGGGCTTCTTTGAAGTACTCCTGTGCGCGCTGTTGATCGACCTGCGCCACCGCCGGCGGCGGGTGGCCTATCACCACGTACGTCACGACTGCCGTACACAACGCTGATATCCGCATCGTCTACTCCCTGACCGTTCCCTACCTTGGCACAACCCACGTGCCGGCGATGCGGTCGTGCGGTCCGCGGCCGGGAATCGCGATGGTCCACACGACGCCTGCCGCCATCAAGAAGAACGCGAGACTGCCCACGACGACCGCGACGTCCGGAGACACACGCGGCTCGCCGAACATCGGGACTCCGACACAGGCGATCCACGCGAGCGCCGGCGACCAGGCGACCAGGAACCGGATCGCCGATCGCGCCCGGCCAATCTCGCGGCCATCGCGCCTCACCACCGCATGCCGGAGAGCCCGCGTGACCAGACCGCCTGGCACGGCCAGCACCGATATCAGACCGCACACGATCGAGAACAACACCGGGATGGATGCGAACCCGCTGGCGACAAAGCCCCGGAGCGCCTCGCCACCGGCGGGGAAGTTTGCGCCGACCTTGCGCGCTCGTCTGCCAACTCTTGAATCTGCGGCGCGACGATGGCGGAGGCACGAGCGAGCTCGTCGGGAGAGACCGCCGGATAGCGCGCGGCGATCTCCGCCGCCGTTCGTCTCATGCCGAGAAACGGTTCGATCTGAGGCGCCTGCGTGTTCCAGAACTCGTCGCTCGTGAGCTGCGAGCCAAAATGCGCAGCGACATACTGCTCCGCCGCGGTCCGCTGCTCTTGAGTCTTGAACTCGGCATCGGCACCTGAGTCAGTGATCCACGTCATCCACCTCATGAAATCGTTTCTCTGCCGGAACATGTTCCGCTCTCCCTGGAGGGATCTCGCGAACATGGGAAGCATCACGGTGACGATCAGGAGAAGTACGGCCACCGGCATCGTCGCCATCACCATCGGCAGGGCACGACGGACGCGTGAGGGACGGCTGGGAATCGATGCGAGACGCAGGAGCTCCGCCTTGACGTCAGCGAGCGCTGGCGGCGCTCCGCTCGCGAGTCGATTCAGCAGCGTTGTGCCCGACAGCGGCGCGGCCGGCTCCATGGTTGGAGCAACAAGTTGCGCTCGAGACGGCCGCCAGCAGCTCGACAGGACTGAGATGCTGATTGGCGTCCGATGCGGCCAGTCCGGGCCACGGAAAATCGAGGAGCACGAGCTGTCCGTCCGCCCTCTTCCAGACGTGCGCGAGAGTGGGCCGGATGTCCATCTCTTCGCGAACCGAGGCGTCGAGTTCGATCGCCAGGCTCGAGAGCGAACGATGCACCTCGCGCCAATCGGATGTCGACGGCGCGGACAGCAATGGCTCGCCGCCTGGCGCCTCGAACGCGTCCCAATTCTCCGTCGCCGATCGGCGGCCGGCGAGCCAGTACAGCCGCCCGGGCCGCGACACGTCACGGCGGGTCGCGTCGACCGGCGGTGTGCCCTGGCGGAACTTCGTGAATCCAGACATGACGGCGAAGGATCGGATCGACGCCGACGAACAATCGTCCGCCGCCGGTCTCGCCGACCATCGTGTGCACGGCGTACGGTCCGACGCGTCGCAAGGACGAAAGGGCGGGAACGAGATCGGCAGGTGACGCCTTCGGAGCGGCGGATGCGACGGGCCGGAGGACGTTCCGCTGCACGACACGCGTACGGCTCAGCAGCTCGTGGACGCCGGTCCATCCGTTGCCACGGCGGGCGGTCGAGAACAGCAGAACGGTCAACAGCAGCGACAGCAAGGCGTCAGGCGGCGCGTTCCAGGTCCATCCGTTCGGCGCAGCGTTCGCCGTGTACACGACGCCCGGGACCGTCGATCCCCTCGTGGCGCCCATCAAGAAAAGTGTGGGAATGACCATGGGCACATGGAACACCGCGCTGCGCAGGCCAACGCGCGGCCACCAGCCGATGCTGGCGCGCGACGTCACGCGCAAGCCCATCAGCCGCTTGCCCAGCGAGGCGCCCCAGCAGCCTTCCAGAACGAAGTAGTAGATCACCCGCGTGAGCCACGACCACGCCGCCAGTTGGAGCAGCGTGGTCGCGGATCCGAGCGTCGCGGCCGTCCACGCCGAGACAGTGAGCAGCCAGGTCATGATCGCGAAGACGATCGCGTCCACGATCCACGCGATGAAGCGCGCCCCGAGCGGAGCAGGGAGCTTCATCCGCGGACACGTACGGCCGCAGGAGATCCGCCAGCTCGGCGTACGACTGTGGCCGTCCGGCGGGAGCCTTCGCGAGACAGCGCAGCACGACGGCCGCGAGTCCGCGCGGAATGTCACGCCGAAGCACACGCGGCGACGGCGGCTTCTCGGAGGCGACCTTCGAGACGAGCTCACGGAAGTCCGGCGCGTCGAGCGGCGGCCGTCCCGTCAGGAGGTAGTAGAGCGTCGCGCCGACGGCGTAGATGTCGGCGCGAACGTCGAGCGGCTCGCCTCGCAACTG
Organism: uncultured Acidobacteriota bacterium; assembly: GCA_963776315.1. Taxonomy (GTDB): domain Bacteria; phylum Acidobacteriota; class Vicinamibacteria; order Vicinamibacterales; family 2-12-FULL-66-21; genus DATBJJ01. The sequence continues at coordinate 52,256 of CAVZMJ010000001.1, read as the reverse complement.
CTCCGGCGCCGCGAATTGCGGCGTGCCCTCGAAGCCGGCCGTCGCGAGCTCGTGCCGCACGTCGCGTGTCAGCGTGGAGATGGAGAGTCCGAAGTCACCAACCTTGACGGCGCCGTCCGCGTCGACGAAGCAATTCGACGGCTTGATGTCGCGGTGGAGAATCCCCGCCGCCTGCGCCGCGTCGAGGCCGCCGATGATGTCGAGCACGGCCGATACGGCGGCGGATGGAGGCATCGGCCCCTCGGCCGAGACGCGATCCTTCAGCGTGCCGCCGGAGAGCAACTCCATCGTGATCGCGGGCGCGCCGCCCACTTCTTCGCTGCCGAAGATGTAGACCGTGTGCGCGTGGCTGATCGATGCCGCGAGCTGCCCCTCACGAAGGAACCGCGCACGATCTTCGTCGCCCCGCAGCGTGTCGCGCAAGACTTTCAGCGCCAGGCGTCGTCCGGTCTCGAGTTGCTCGGCCTCGTAGACCTCGCCCATTCCACCGCGGCCGAGCAAGCGGATGACCCGATACGGCCCCCAGAGTTGCCCGTCCACAAGGCGCGGTGCGCCAGGTCGCGATGGATCGCCCGTGGACGCGACGCCAGTCGAGGTCGCGTCGCTGGACCCGGTGAGCGTTTCCGCCCCGGCGGTCAGCAGGCACGACGCGCACAGACCTTCGGGTGCATCAGGCGGCAGTTGCCGTCCGCACCGTGGACAACGTCGCGACAGGTGGGTGACCGTTTCGGACATCACATCCCCCGGTTCGTCTGAGGCCAGATCTCGGCCGTTCATCTGGATCAGACAGAACCGTCGCCCGGGGTTACGCGCTCAACGCCTGAATGAGATGACGGATCTCGTCGTCGACGTCCCGTCCATCGGCAACGGTTTCCGCGACGCGCTGGCGCAACAGGGATTGAAACCGGCGTCTGAGACGATGCACCGCGGCTTTGACCGCGCCCTCCGACGTCTCGAGGCGGGCGGCCACGGCGGCGTAGCCCCCAGCCGGCGCCTGTCCCAGCAGGCACGCTTTGAGCTCGTCGAACTCGGACGCGCGTCCCTGAGCCGTCCATTGCGCGCGAAGGTCGGCGAGCAGGCCGTCGACGACCGTCAATGCCCAGCGCCGCTCGAAGAGCGTTTCGGGAGTGGCGTGATTCACAGGCTCGACCACGTACAGGCCCTCAGCGTTCTCGAGCGGGACCATCTGCCAGCCACCGCCGCGCTTCTGCGTCCGTTCACGTGCCGACCAGTTCGAGAGGTAGTGTTTCAGGGACGCCAGAAGGAACGCGCGGAATCGGCCCCGATCCTGACGTAGCCCCTCGAAGTCCTGCCGCTCGATGAGCGATGTCAAGAACCCCTGCGTCAGGTCGCGCGCATCTTCCGGGTCGAGACCTCGGCGGCGGAGGTAGGCGTAGAGCGGATACCAGTAGGTCTGGCAGAGCGAAGAGAGGGCTTCACGCGCCGCCTGCGAGTCGTTCCCGGCGGCCGCCAGCACGAGACTCCACTGCGTCGTTTCGAAGGGCAAGGCGACGCATCGTACGCCAGATGGTCGCCGCTCGCCACCTGATGAACTGTCATTGTCTCGCGATTCTGCACCTCGTTCTGTCGCGCTCAGTGGAGTCCAGGCCGCGATCGATTTCATCGACGTGGGAACCCGTAAGTGGGACAAACGAGATTGAGGTGTTACACAATCTTGGCGACGGCAGCATGCTGAAGTCCGGTACACCGATGGAAAGAAGTCGGATCGCGAAACATTGGGTTCTTGACGCAGCGTGTTGCGTTAAACTGGTTCGACCGCTCGCAAATCGTTGACTCTAAACGGAGAGCTGTCCGAGTGGTTGTCCGCCTACGCGGCGAAGCCGCTACGGCGAGACATCTCGCCGTAGCTCGCGCTGGACTCAAACGCGAGCGGAGGCGGATGAAGGAGCACGCTTGGAAATTGCTCTGACGATCTGCGACGGCGTGCTACAGATTTCGATTACTGTTGCGAAGCCAGCCACTTAACCGCGATCGCGTTTACTCCATCGATCGCCGTAAACCTCAGTAGATCTCGCGGAATCGACAGGGTCACGTCACAGTTACGTCACAGCGCTCGCTGCCTTGAAGGAGCACGCCTTCAGGCGTGTTGCGTCAGGCCGTCTTCGTCCGAACGACCAGGTCCACGTCACAGTTGAGCACTTGCAGCAGCGCGAGCAGCTGATCGACAGACTTGCGGTAGTTCGTCTGATCGAGCAGACGATACAACTGTGTGGCCGATGTCCCCAGCCGGCGCACGATCTCGCGTTTTGAGAGCGGGCTCTCCGCGACTCGCTTCTGTGCTTCGAGCGTCAATCGATACAAGAGGAGATCGCGAAAGTAGGTCGGGTCCTGGTTGTACTCGAGCACCTGCTCCACGTGCACCGTACCTGTGCGGCCGGAGTGGAGGACGTAGCTAAACGCCTCCCGGCCAGTCTCCGGGTCAACGGAGAGCTCCGTGATCGGGTCTTCGGCCGTGGGCGTCGGCTCCGCCTTCGAGAACGGGAACACGAGCTTCTTCGTCGAGGTGCCGAGCTCGAACACCTTCTTCCGATTGTTGTGCCTGACAGAGCGGATCTTCACAGCAGGCCCTCAGCTTCCAACTCGCTGATCAGATCCAGAATGCGCCGCGTCGCCGCGCCCTTCATCGCTTTCTGGTTGTCCAAATCCCACTTCACGATCAGCGTGCCATCGCGATACACGTGGACATGCCGCGGCGGGTGATCGCCTTTCCACGTGATGAAGACGTACCGCCCCGCCGATGCTTGCCCACCGATTCAAGATGTTACCATACAAGGTAACAGTTCAGATGGCCGGCGTATCAGCCGTCTGCGGCCGTGCCCCTGCGCTTGACAGCCGGCTCTGCATCCCGCCATTCTGGCGGAATTTTGGCGGGATTCCTCACGCCGCGGGTCTGAAATCGACCACATTTGGCGACGGGTGTCGCCGGGTTACCTGGGGTTCTCGGTTGACGGGACTCCCGGCGTGCGCATCGGGCCCAGTCCAGTACACACCACGCGACCCTCGCGCCAAGCCCGTCAGCGCGAGTCTAAGACACGACTCACACCAATCACACCAAACCCAGAAAGCGCTCCAAGAACGCGCTGAGCTTGTCCAGCACCGTCTGCTTCTTGATCGAATGATCATTGTTTTTCGAAAACCTCGATACTGCCGGCAATATCCTGGTGATGGCGGTACCGGTCGTCGGAATCGCGCCGTCGCGGAAGGCGTTGTCGACAAACGCGCGCGTGGCCTCCGCGTCGAGACCCTCATCGACAATGATTCGCTCCAACTCCTTCGCCTTCCGGGCGGCGACGAAGGACTGCCACTGCGCATCGACGCGGGCCTTAGTGGACACCGAGTCCACAAACTGCTCGATGAGGTCCTTCTTGTTGCGCAAGCTGGGGCTCGCATTGATCGCGCGATCGATGGTGGCGCGGATCTCCCTATCCGAGCCACTGCCCTTCGCCTTCAGATACTTCTCGACCAGCATCAGGATGTAATCAACGTTGATCTCGACTTGTTTGATCAGCTCGATCTCGAACACAACATCGTCGTTGATCGATTCCTTATCAGTATCCGAGGCGCTTCGGAAATCGGCGTACAGATCCAGGTAGACACTCTGGTAATCCTGAAAATCTCTGGCGCTGAGGATTTCGTGACCGGCGAACTCGTCGAAGGCGGTGAGAATGTTTCTTAGGCGCAGGAGGGCACCAAAGAGCCTGATGAACGCTTTCTCCGCGGCCTCTCCGACGATAGGCCCGCCGAGCGGAAATGTCCCGACCAGTTCCGTGACCTTCTGCTGGTACTCCTGGTAGTAGTCGGCATAAGGCTTGAGCAGGACGATGCCCTTGGCGTCCTTGTTGCCGAACAAGGCGAGGGCGTCATTGGTCTCCTGTTCGAGATCGCGAAAGGACACGATGTTGCCGTAGGTCTTGACCGAATTGAGGATGCGGTTGGTGCGCGAATAGGCCTGTATCAACCCGTGTGCGCGGAGGTTCTTGTCGGCCCACAGGGTGTTGAGCGTGGTGGCGTCGAAGCCGGTGAGAAACATGTTCACGACGATCACGAGATCCAGTTCGCGTTTCTTCAAGCGTTGAGACAAGTCTTTGTAGTAGTTCTGGAACTTGTCGCTGGATGTGTCGAAGCTGGTACCGAACTGGCCGTTGTAGTCGGTAATTGCGCCGTCCAAAAAGTCTCGCGACGGTCGGTGCTATTCCTGGACCCATACGGCATGCAGGTCGACTGGACCACCGTAGAGGCGATCGCACGGACCAAGGCAATTGACCTTTGGGTTCTCTTCCCCCTTGGTATCGGAGTCAACCGTCTGCTCACGAAGTCAGGCGACATTCCGGATTCCTGGCGGCGACGGTTGAATCTTCTGCTCGGGACCGAGGAGTGGTACCAGGAGTTTTACCGATCCGAAAGCACACCCACGCTGTTCGGCGGAGCGGCGGAACGCGTCGTGAAGGCCTCAACGGAAACGATCGGCAGGTACTTCAACAACAGGCTCAAGTCGATCTTTGCCGCTGTCGCCGACGAACCCAAGGTCCTGCGGAATTCTGCCAATTCGCCGCTGTACCTGTTGTGCTTCGCTGCTCGGCAATCCCAGAGGAGCGCCTATCGCGTTGCGCATCGCCAATCATCTCCTGAAGAAAGGAACCGAGTAATGGCACAGGGCTCGGGCATTGAATGGACTGAATCCACCTGGAACCCGGTTACAGGCTGCTCCAAGATCAGCCCAGGCTGTAAGCACTGCTACGCGGAGCGGATGGCAGAGCGGTTACAGGCGATGGGCCAGCGAAATTACCGAAATGGATTTGCTTTAACGCTGCAGCCTCACATGCTGGAGCTGCCTCTTCGCTGGAAGAAGCCACAGACCATCTTCGTGAATTCAATGAGCGACCTCTTCCATGACGGGGTTCCGCTCTCGTACATCCGACAGGTTTTCGACGTAATGCGGCGAGCGTCGTGGCACCGTTTCCAAGTTCTGACGAAACGTTCGGAGCGTCTGGCCGAACTCAGCTCGCAACTTGAATGGACACCGAACATCTGGATGGGTGTCAGCGTTGAGAACGACAAGTACCGATTCCGCATCGACAACCTTCGCTTCACGGGAGCGCATGTGAAGTTCTTGTCCTTGGAGCCACTGCTGGGTCCATTGACGGCTCTCAACCTTTTAGGCATTGACTGGGTGATTGTTGGAGGTGAGTCAGGTCCCCGCGCGAGGCCGATGGATCCCGCTTGGGTCACGGATCTCCGAGATCAGTGCCGATGGGCGAAGGTACCGTTCTTTTTCAAACAGTGGGGAGGCAAGAACAAGAAGCAGGCAGGACGCGCCCTTGAGGGTCGTACCTGGGATCAGATGCCGTCTCTTAGCGCCTCTGGCTCGGCGGGGCGGGCGCGCAAGCAAATCGCACTGGTAGCGGCGGGCTGAACCGCGCTCACCCGAGTCCCTCGTTGCGACGATGCAGCAGCGTCGTCGGTTCTTGGTTGTACACAGCAACCAATACCACCTTCACCAACCGGACACGACACGAAGGTCAGTTGCGGCTTGAAACCAACCTTCACATACTCGAGAGCACCGCCGCGGCGTGACCGCCATGGTGGCGCTCGGCGACATGCAAGCGTATGTGGGACAGGTACCCCCGGACACACGGTGGCCGCGCGAGCGCTAACGGCTCTGGATCTCAGGGGCAATGTTCTCGTCTGTGAGGAACGGAAATCGACCGGCTTCACGCGGTAATCCGCAGGTCCCACGTCCGTTCACCGCGGAGCGCATTCGCGGCGTAGCGAAACGCCGCGGGAAGCCCCTCGGGCGTGAGCTCCGGATACTGCGCAAGGATCTGCTCGGACGTGGCCCCTCTGGCGGCCAGTTCCAGCAGGAACTCGACGCTCAGGCGCGTGCCTCGTACCCACGACTTGCCGTCAAGAATCTGCGGGTCGGCGACGATTAGGTCTTCGGCCATGTGGCGTCCTGGTCAGACCCATTCTACGGCGGGAGGTGGCCATCGATCGCCCGCGCTATGTGTTCGGAACTCGGGTGGTCCGTCGTTCCCGTTCGGCGGCGTATGCCAGACACGCTCGAATGTCGTCGCGTACGAGTTGCGGGAAATCCTGCAGGACCTCGTCCGCGCTCATGCCGGCTGCGGGTGGACTTCGGTTCCGTGAATCGGATCGTGCTTTGAGCGTGCGCCAGGCAACGCGGTTCTCCTCGAGTGGCTTCCGGAGCTCCCGCCGTTCCTCGCTGCGCGCCGGCGCCACGGCGATAGCGCGTGCAGTGCGGCGTTACTCAGGACGTCGCGGGCCTCATCGCGGACATCTCGAGTCTGCTGTCTACGGAGCATCGAGCTCCTTCAGCAACGCCTCCAGCCGGCGCTTGCGCGGCAACACATCCCGTTGCACCTGGCGGCGGTACCACCAGACGCTGCTCGCCACCGACCAGACGAGGATGAAGGTCAGGGTGACGAGCATATAGCCGTCGTCGCTGATGGACTTGTCGTTGATCCGATGGATGAGGAGGAGGATGGCCGTCGGACAGATCCCCCACAGCAGCACACTGACCAGCGTCTCGCGGGCTATCGTCGCCCGGTCGTCGAGCTGCGCGATACTGCCGGTTGAGTTGATCTCGAAGCGACTCGCCAAAGCGTTGCTCGCGCCGCGCCTGCGCCCGGTGGCTCACATACATCGCGCCCCCCGCGAGCAGGGCGGCGGCCGCGCCGACGATCGGAAGGGCGTAATCCCAACCGGTCAGCACTTTGTCGTCGTGCCGGTGGAAATAGATCATGATGGCGAGGAACAACGCCATGGCGGCGACCATACCCGCGCTAATGACGTAGATGATCCATCTCTCTCTGCGCCGCTCTTTCTGCAGCTTCGCCTCATCCTGCCGCAGCGCCAGCTGAAGAAGGGTCTCGTTCACGTCATGCAGCGGGGCCGCGTCCTGCGACTGCCAGACCGCCATCAAATCGTCGAGATTCATGATTCCGTTTCCTCCGCACGTTTGCCGGCCAGCGCCGACTTGATCCGGTTGATCTTCACGCCCACGTTGCTCTCGGTGAGGCCGACGATGGCGGCGATTTCCTTGTAGCTGAAGCCGTCGAGCAGCAGCAGGGCCACGGAGCGATCGACATCCTTGAGCTGCGCGATCTGGTGATACAGCCACTCCACGCGCGGGTCGGGCCCATCCGAAGACGACGTCGTCAGCAGGCCTTCCACCACCTCGAGCGGCTGCTTGCCCCGCTGATGCCTGTCCTCCTTGCGCGTCCACGCGATCGCCGTGTTCAGGGCGACGCGATACATCCACGTGGGCACGGAGGAATCGCCACGGAACGCATCCACCGAGCGCCAGACCTGAATGGCGATCTCCTGAAAGAGATCCTGGCGGTCGGCATGCTCGAACGCATACGCGTGGACCACTTTGAAGAGGATCCCTTTGTGGCCCGCCAGCCAGTCGCCGAAGATGCGATCCCGCTCGCTGTCGTGCATGGCTCTACTGTCCCCGACCCGACGCGGTGGAAGGCTGGAGCGTGAAGGTGTCCGGCGCCAGCTCGACGCCAACCTCGACGCGCTCCACCTGGAAGATCATGCGTCCGCCCATCTCGGTGGACTCTATGTAACGGTGGGGCACGCGCATCCCGCCGACCTCGCGATAGTCCGAGTACGTCGTCGTGGTCGGTATCGCACCGGCCTCCGGGACCACATCGTCTGCTGAGTCTGGAGCACGTCGCCGGTCTCCGCGTCCACGGCCACCAGCGTGGGAGGCAGACCGGCCGACTCGAGCTGGACGACATAGACCTTTCGCCCGCCGAGCTCACCGGCGCGCACCACGCGGACGGTGTCGTAGTACTTGCGCCAGTCGCCGAAGAGCACCGATGGATGCCCGAGTCGCGTCTGCGCGAGCTGCTTTCCTGTCAGCTCCGTGGACGCTCGCGCCGCTCACAGTCGTCGAGGCGCGACCTTTGTTCAGCACAGTCCGAATCTGCACCGACCCGTCGAGATCAAGGTCCGTTCGCAGTCGGTCGTCTCCGGCGGTGGAGGATGAAAACCGTCCCTCCACGGCGGACTGAGGGAAGCGAACGCTGCCGGTCGTGCGCATGGTGGCGCTGGCGGACGCCGCCGGGATGCGGCGTAACGTCATGATCTCGGTCAACGGTCGGCAGGGTGGACGCGACGGGTGTGAGCCGCATCACCGGCAGCGCGCCCGGGCGCTGGAAGTTCATGGCGGACACGGCGCCCGTCGGTGACTCCTCGAACGTGACGGCGAACCCCACGTTCGCGCGGGTCGCCCGGCGTCCGGTGGCGTCGGGCGGAAGGAGATCGAACGATGTGTTGTTCGGCAGCCGGACCGCGAGGCGCTGGTTCCGGATGAGGATCGTGAACTCGCTCGCGCCGGCCGCATCGCCATAGCGGCCCACGTACTTCTGCAGCTCGCTGAGCGGGATCTCCGGCGTGAGCACGACGCCTTCGCGTGGAACCTCGAACTCCACGTCGCCCTCGTGGAGCTTCAGCCCCACGACCCTGCCCGTCTTGTCGCGGTCGAACGACACCGCGAGCTGGTCGGTCATCACCAGCGGCCACCGGCCGTCGGCGCGCGGCGGGTTCAGCGCAGATTCCAACTGCGACGGCATGTCGAGCACGAGCCGGCCGTTCCGCTCGGAGATCGTGAAGACCTCGTTCGAGAACGTCGCGAAGTTGGCGACGTAGCGGCCCAGATAGGGCTTGAGGTCGCCGACATCGCTTGCCGCGGGCGGCAGCTCGCCGAGCAGGTACTGCGGCACGAGCTGCGTGGCGATCGATGGCAGCGCCGAGAGCGTGTTCGTGAGCACGACGAATCCGATATTCGAGTCAGGCAGCAGACCGACATCGGCGCTGAATCCCGCGATCGCGCCGTCGTGCTCGATCAGCCGCTGTCCCTGCCAGTTGCGCACGATCCATCCCATGCCGTAGCCGCTCGTGTCGCTGATCGGAATCTGCGGCGTCCAGGTGGTCGTGAGCGCCGCAGGACTGATGAGCGCTTTGCCGTCCTGGACACCCTGGCGCAGCAGGAAACGAAGCCACGAGGTCATGTCGAGGGCCGTGGAACTGATCGCACCGGCCGGCGCGATGCCGTCGATGTTGATCCCCATGGTCTCGAGCGTCAGCGGCCGGATCCGCTGACCCGCCTCGTCCCACGAGTAGCCCCGGGCCGTGCGTGGATCGTTCCACGCCTCCCGCAACGACGTCCGCGTCGCCGTCATCCCGAGCGGAGCGAGGATGCGCGCCTTCATGAGCGCGTGCCAGGACGTGCCGGCCGCCACGCCCGCGGCCGATCCCGCCGCGAGGTAGTGCTCGTTGTTGTAGAGGAATCGCTGCCGGAACGGCGCAAGGGCTTCGGCGGACGATGCCCGGCGCAGAATCTCGTCCGACGACAGTCCTCTGTTGATTTCGAGAAACGCCATGCGGGTGAAGCCGGTGCGGTGGCTCAGGACGTCGCGAAGCGTGGCGCGATCGTTCGGATCCTTGCTCTGCACCTTGAGCTTGAACTCGGGCAGATACTTCTCAACCGGATCGTCCCACTGCATGCGCCCCTCGTCCACCAGCATCCCGACGAGCGTCGCGGTGAACGCCTTCGTCGTCGAGCCGATGAAGAACGGCGTATCCGGCGTGACGGGCGTCTTCTTCTCGATGTCCGCGACGCCGAATCCTCGAGCGAAGATCACTTCCTCGCCGCGCACGATCGCGAGCACCGCGCCCGGCACGTGCAAATCGATGCGGTTGCGATCGAACTCCGCCGCCAGGCGATCGAGCCGCTCCGCAAGCGTGGGAGCGGTCTTCTGTGGCGCGACGACGGATTGCGCGAGTGCATCCGCGGGCAACCCCAAAAGGCTGACGCTCAGCAACAGCAAGGCAGAGATCGAGCGCACGGACACGTGGACCGTCATGAGTTGCAAATCCTTTCTGGCTTCTTTGCAACTGTTAGTAGCGCAGCGCGAGGCTTTTCTTACACGCCTGGCCTGGAAGAAGAACACGCGGCAAGCATCGCCGCTCAACGCGTCTTGCTGGCCATCCGGGCTGAGCCGGCTTGCATCGCCTCAGCGGGGGTCGTGTGGGGCACTGCGGCGGCAACGCTGAAACGCTGTAAGTGATCGGACAAGATTCAACGGTCTGACACAATTCGAGCGGCGAGGTGCCTACGCTCGCTCGTAAGCTGCTGAATCGAAACGCGATCGAGAAACGCTAGGCAGTCGCGGTGAGTTCGCGATATTCTGGTCTCTGACCGCTCGCAAACGGTTGATTCTAAAGACGGAGAGATGTCCGAGTGGTTGAAGGAGCACGCTTGGAAAGCGATTCTGGCGAGACTCACCCAGTAACGCCGAGACACTTCTTTTCGCAATCGCATGCAACGATTTTCGCTTTCAGGATGCTCCTCGATGTGAGTCCCTGATCGTCGGTATTCGTCGTTGATCTCAGGCCGACCTTACACAGTTTCTACACAATCTCCTCTTCGACTTAGCCAAGGCGACACCTCCCGGCTCGTGTCCGGCGCGGCTTGACGGCGGGCAACCGGCGAGTCATATTACTTCCATGGCACTATCGAGAAAGAAAGCGACGACCATCGCTCTCGATCCGGAGGATGATCGGCTGCTCTCACGGGCGGCTCGGGAGCGTGGCATCTCGCGGTCGGAGTTCATCCGACAGCACCTCGCCCTGGTGCTCGAGCAGTACCGCCGGCATCCCAGGCCGCGAAGCGCGGGCATTGTCCGAGCGCTGACGGAGCGCGGCGACGAGCGCGAGCTGTTCGGTGCCGGCCGGTAGCGCGGCTGCGCTCATCTGCGATACTGGTGCGCTCATCGACTACCTCGTCGAGAGCGCGGCAGACCACAGGCCCTTTCGCAACGCCATCGACCAGGCACGCACCCGCTACGTCCCTGGTCTCGGTACTTGCCGAAGTCGACTACTTCCTTCGCGACGAGCGCCAGGCGATGCACGTGTTCATGCAGGATCTCGCCAGAGGCGCCTTCACCTACGCGCCGCCGACCGTTGGTCAGCTCTCACGTGCGATGGAAGTGGACCGACGCTTCGCGGATCTTGGCCTAGGCCTCGTCGATGGGTCGGTTGTAGCGCTCGCCGAGTCTCTCGGCATCCGTCGTCTGGCCACGCGCGACGTGCGTCACTTCGCAGCCGTTCGACTGCGTGACGGCCGCCCCTTCGAGTTGGTGGTTCGTCCGACCAACCCGACCAGTCCTGACTCCAGGCCCAGCAGCAGCAACCGCCCGTTTTCGCGGCCAGCGGCCCACCGTCTGGTGAGGATCGGAATGAAGCGCCATCCAAGGATGGCGGTCGCATTCTGGACCATGACCTTCGGATGCTGTGGTTTACGTCGTTACCTCCCGGTGAGGCGCCCGTCACCTCCCGTGCATTGACCTCGGCCGCGTGCCGGCCTGATATTCGGCGGCATGACTCCAGTTTCCCTTGACGTCGCATCGGAATCTCGACGCCCCACACACTCGCGACCGTCCGCTGCGGGGCGGTGGTTCTACGTGGGCGTGGCGGCCGTGGCAAGCACGCTGTGCGTTGTCGCATTTGCGCCGTCGATCCTCGACGGCTCGCACCGGAACGGCCCGATGACGCCGCTGGTCATGGTGCACGCGGCGCTTGCCGCGACCTGGGTCGGGCTGTACTTCGTGCAGGCGACCCTCGTGGCCACCGGGCGCGTCGGCACCCATAAAGCACTCGGAACCGGCTCGGCAATCGTTGCGGCGGGTGTCGTGGTCACCGCGTGGCAGGCCAGTGTCGCCATGGCGCGGCGCGGCTACGACCTGAGCGGCGATCTGAGTGCCGGGCCAGGCGGCGCGATGGCGCAGACAGTCTTCACGTTCGGCAACGGCGTCATCTTCGGCGTGCTGGTCTGTGCCGCTCTCGTCCTGCGTCGCCGACCGCAGGTGCACAAGCGGCTGATGACGCTGGCGCTGATTCAACAGCTGATGACTGCGCCCCTCACGCACATCGCCGGATATTGGCGAGTGCCGGTTCCAATCCCTCTGTGGAGTGTGGGCGTGCTGCTCGTGATGATCGTGCACGATCGGCGCACGCGGGGTCGGATCCATCCCGCGTCGCTCTATGGCGGCCTCGCGCTGATCGTCGCCGGGGCTGTTCAGTTCGCCGTGATTGGGCCGAGCAAGCCCTGGCAGGATTTCGTCGCCTGGCTGGCGAGTTGAGCTATGGCCGGCGTTCGCTGATCCAGACGCCGCCTGTCTGCTCCACCACAGGCAGCACCACGCGGTTTCTACCGAGGCCGACCTCGAGCGCGCGGATATCGGGTAGCAGCTGCGCCGCGGGGCCGGTGAAGGCGGTCTCCCGCCGGGGCGTGCCGGAGGGGCGACCACGAGCGCGGTCGAACGGTATCGACCACAAGTTGATGAGCCCACCGTTGTCCGAGGTGAAATAGATCGCGCTGCCGTCGGCGGACCAGCGCGGCTTGTCCGCGTTGAAATCGTCACCTGTCAGGATCGTCCACTCCGCCGGTTCGCCGCCGTCGGCGCGGACTACCGCCAGCCGGGCTCTCGGTGCCCCGGGCACCCCTCCCGCCCGAAAAACCACCCATTGTCGGTCGGGCGATATCGACGCTTGACTCAACGAGCCGGTCGCCGTCGCAGTAATCACCGAGCGGACCTCTCTGCCGATGGCGCGTCCGACACACTCAGCATCGCGATGGCGGTGTGCCCTGGCTTGTAGCGCTGGCTGGTCGAGATCAGGAAGCGATCATCGGGCGTCCAGCCCGCCGCCTGCTCCAGCGCGTCGACCGTGACCGGCGACGTCAGCGGCGATTCCCGGTTCGTCGCGAGATCGCGCAAGACGATCTGCTGTTGAGCCGTCGTGGCCGAGGTTCGCGTCACCAGAGTGTAGGAGAGACGTGTGCCCTCACTGCTCCAGCGCGGGAAGAGCATCACTCCTCGGTCATCGTCCAGCACGCGCCGCGTCTGTTCCTGTCCGGTTGACATCTCGCGCGTCACGAGCTCGCGCTGCTGGTGGCTGGCGGGACGCGCGAGCGTGAAGACCAGCCGTTCCCCGTCGCGGCTGATGTCCGGCGCCTCCGTATGGACGGCCTCCGCAGTGAGCGCTGTGCGCGTATTCTCCTGAAGCTTGCCCGCCGCGTCGAGCGCGTACGACCACAGACGCGCGGCACGTCGCGACGCACTGAACGCCAGCCGTCGGCCGTCGCCTGTGATGCTGAAGTTGCTGGCTTCGATCGATGTCGTCATCGGGAGTGGACCCGTGACGATCCGGCGGGCGTTGCGATCGACACCGATCTGCCATGGGCAACGAGCGTTCGGCCCAGACGGCGACGACTAATCGAACTATCGGTTCAACGGTGTTCCGGCCGAACGCGCTTCTTGCTGATACAGATATTTCTGGAAGCCGATGAAGACTCGTCCAATGTCCTCAGGCTTGCCCAGGTGAGCCACCGCGTCGGCAATTGAGTTGTTGTATTTCAACCGCAACAATGGGGTCAGTTTCTCTTGGTCGAGTTCCTGCACGCCAACACGGACGTAGTGAGAGAGCACGAAGTCGAGAAAGGCTTGCTCTTTGCTGTCAAACGCCGCGCTGATCGCAACCTTGGCTCTCGCCGCGCGTTCCTCTCGGGTAAAGTCGTGTCTGCTGTAAGTTTTCATAGGAAACGAACGGCAGAAAACTACCGGCGTGGCTATTCGCTGCGGAGCGCTACGTTGGGATCGACCGCCGCGGCCCTGCGGGCCGGCAAGTAGCAGGCAAAGAACGCGGCACAGATCAACGGAATCGGCGTCACCACCAGCATCCACGGATCGACGATGGCGACGTCCAGCTCGAGATACGCGCGCGCGATCGCCCGGCCGACGAGGCCAATCGACAACCCGAAGATGAGCCCGTCGAGGACAGGACGATAGCCGTCCACGAGCACCATGCGCTTGATCTGTCCGGCGGTGGCCCCCAACGACATCCGCACGCCGATCTCCCGCGTGCGGTTTGCAATGATATGCGACTGGATGCCGTAGAGGCCCGCCATGGCGAGAAGCAGCGTGATCGCGCCGAGGCCGACCGCCGTCATGCCGAGCCCGCGCAGGACCTGAAACGGTCCGGCGAGCACCGATCGTCCCGTCCCGATGGTGTCGACCGCCACGTCCGGATCGGCACGCCGGATGGCCTCGCGCATCGCGCCCACCGCATTCGTCACCGATCCGGATGCCCGCGCGACGACCGTGATGAGCGGCTGGTAGTGCTGCGTCAGCGGCACGTAGGCCAGTGGCCGCGGATCCGCGAAGATACTGCCCACGTCCGTATCGGCGGCAACGCCGACGATCGTGGCCGTCGGGGACCGCGTCTGGCCGACCGCCATCTCCCGCCCGACGACGTCGGCGGTACCGAACATCTGCCGTGCCGTGAATTCGCTCAGGACCACGACGCGTGGCGCGGCCGGCCCGTCGCGATCGTCGAAACCGCGTCCACGAAGGATCTCCACCCCCAGCGTTCGGAACATCGAGGGGGCCCCGGCGATCGTCGTCACCACCTGCGGGTCCATTCGCGCGGCGCTCGTCTGTTCCAGTGGTGAGATGGACAGACGCAGCGTACTCGGCACGCCGAAGGGCAATCCACTCGACAGTGAGGCCGCCTCGACCGACGGATGGCGCCGCAGCTCGTCGAGTACCCGGTCGAAGATGCGCCGTGCGCGAGGCTCGTTCCACTCCGGCGTGTCGAAATTGAGAACGGCGACGCCGATTCGATCCAGGTCGATGCCGGAATCATGGCGCGCCTCCGCAATCGAGTACTTCACGAACATGGTGGCGATGATGAAGAACCCGGCCGCGATGGCGACCTGCCACCGCAGGAGAAGCCGCTGGCGCCGGCCGCGCTGCGGTCCGGCGGCCGATCCGCCGGCGAGCGCGCCGCGAACGTCGAGCGTGCGCGTCAGCTGAATCGCCGGCTCGAGGCCGAAGACGACGAGCGCGATGAGGAGCGACGAGACCGCGATCGTCAGCGCCGGCACGTTCAGCGCGGGATGAAACGACAGCGTGGTACGGCCGCCGAAAGGCATGGCGAGGCTGAACTCGGTGTCCATCACGACGCGCAACAGCTCGAACATGACGTAGGACGCGAATGCGCCGCCGGCCGCCAGCATCACGCTCTCGAGACACTGTTCGCGCACGAGCCGCCACCTCGATGCGCCGAGGGCGCGCCGCACGGCGAGCTCGCGCAGCCGTGTACTTCCGCGGGCGAGCACGAGGTTGCCGAGGTTCGTGCAGGCGACGACCAGCACCAACCCGACGAGCGCCACGAGCGTCATCCCGAACCGGCGCACGGCGGAGTCCTCGTCGTCGGAGATCGCCGCCATGGTCTTTGCGCGCCACGGGCGATCCGTGGCGCCGACGCCCTTGCCACGGAATCGCGGCGGAAACAACTCGTCGAGCCGCTCGGCGATGGTCTGCATTTCCGCCGATGCCGCGGCGATCGTCACCTCCGTTGCGAGGCGGCCAAAGACGGTGAGCCGTCGATCGTCTCGTGCTGTGGCGCGCGGCGCCGCCGTCCGGGGGGACTCCTTCAACCGTGACTCGGTACCGAGTGGAATCCAGAACTGCGTGCCCACCAGCCATCCGCGAGGACCGCTGAACGAGGCCGGCGCCACGCCGATAATCTCGAAGGGTTCTCCGGAGATCGCCACGGTGGCGCCGACGATCCGCGGATCGGACGCGAACCGCCGTCGCCACAGCGTATCGCTCAGCATCACCACACGTCCGCCGCCGGCATCGTCGCTCGGCTGAATCGTGCGTCCGAGCTTGGCGCCCACGCCGAGCGTGGCGAAGTACGATCCGCTCACCGACTCGCCGATGACCATCTCCGTCACGGACGGCAGGGCAAGGCGGCGAACGAACGTGGCGGACGCGGCGACGTGGGAGAACGACGTCTGGGCGGTCTGCACATCGCGGAAGTCCGGCTCCGACACCGTGCCGGTCAGCAGCCGTCCGCTGTACGGCGTGACGATGACGGCGACGCGATCGGGCTCGTGGATGCCGAGGCCGCGCAGGAACACCGCATCGACGATCGAATACACGGCTGTCGTGATCGCGACGCCGACCGCGAGCGAGAGAATCGCGAAGGTTGTGAAGAGAGGCGTCGCGCCGAGCCGCCTGAGCGCGAGCCTGATGTCGCGGCCCACGGCTGTCGATGGTAGCACGCCCGGCTACCGGCCGATCACGACCTTGAAGCCGCCGCCGGCGTAGAAATGCCCTCCGTCGTCGGAGAACACCGAATGGCCGATGTTCGCGTACACGACGACGTTGCGCACGCCGTCGATGATGCCGGCGTTCATCAGCACGAGCCGATCTCGCTGGAAGTCGATGCTCGATTCGGTGCGCAGCTCGATCATCGCGGCGACCTTCCGCGTGAACGACCGGCCGAACGCGAAGCCGAATCCGGATGCGAGCTCCCGCGATGGATCGTGCAACGGTTTTTCGAGCTCGCCGTTGAACACGAACGTGAACGCGTGAAACTCGCGCTGCGCCCACATGGCCAGCAGCCACGGCGGCGGCAGCGCATCGAGCACCGTCCCCGATGTGAAGCGGTACGTGCCCGCCGCGATCTGCATCATCTCGACGACCGCTCCAACGGCAGTGGCGAGAACCACAAGCCGGACTTCGAGGGAGCGTTCCACAGACAGCGCCAGATGCACGCCGACGAGGATGATCGCAATCGCGAATCCGGTCCACGGACGATGCGACGCTCCGCCGAACACGCAGGCGAACCATCCGATTTGGTAGAGCGCGTAGTTGACCAGATGGGCGCGCCGCACAGCTCACCGCGGCACGCGCGGAAACCATGGGAAGAATGCCGGCGTGCGGGTGATGTACGCGCGATAGCCGGGCTTCGACGCTTTCAGGCCGTCCTCGAGCAGCGTCACCCCGGACACGCGCATCAGCAAGAACGTCATGAGGGCCGGGCTCAGCACGGTGAGCCATCCGCCCGGCGTGGCGGCCGCAATGGTATACAGGCCCCACCACAGGGTGGCGTCTCCGAAGTAATTGGGATGCCGCGTGTAACGCCAGAGCCCACGGTCGAGCACGTGCCCGCGATTGGAAGGCTCGGCCTTGAAGCGCTCGAGTTGATAGTCGCCCACGACCTCGAAGCCGAACCCGACCGCGAAGAGCACGACTCCCAGGCCGTCGACGGCGGTGAGGGCGGCGGGCCGCGCGGCGCGCACCGCGACGAGGAGCGGAAGGGCGACGAACCACAGGATCGCGCCTTGGAGCCAGAAGACGGTGAAGAGGCTCCGCCACCAGAACGTCCGTCCATGCGAGGCGCGCATCGCCTGATAGCGCGGATCCTCCCCTTTGCCGTGATTGCGGCGAAAGATGTGCAGGGAGAGACGCGCGCCCCACAACGTGATCAGAGCCGCGACCAGCCAGGACCGCGATGTCAACGTCGGCGACAGCAGGCAGTACAGCCACGCCAGCAGCACGAAGCCTGAGCCCCAGCAGACGTCCGCGATACTGGCATCCCGTAGCCTCACGCTGAGCAGCCACACGAGGGTCAGAGCCGTCAGGATCGCGCCCAGACCGGCGAGCGCCGTCATCATGCCGGTCACGATCGCCTGGCCTTCCGGCATGACAGGGCGTCAGCGATCATTCGCGGCCGCCCTGGGCCCGCTGCGCGATCTTGCGCAGCATCCCTCCGAAGATCACGGCGTGCACCGGAAGGAGCCCGTACCAGTAGAGCAGCCCGAACAGTCCGGTCGGCTCGAACACGGCGGTCTGGTGGACGAGCGCGCCGCCACCGTCCGGCACCACCTCGAACTCGAGCCACGCGCGGCCCGGCACCTTCATTTCCGCCGCGAGCCTCAATCGTCGGTCCGGTTCGTACACCTCGACTCGCCAGAAGTCGAGGGTGTCGCCGACGGCCGGCGCGTCAGGGTCGCGCCGCCCGCGACGCATCCCCACGCCGCCCATCAACAGGTCGACGCGCCCCCGGATTCGCCACAGCCACGTGCCGAAATACCAGCCGCGCTCGCCCCCGATTCTCGCGATGGGCGCAAACGCGCGGTCCGCGTCGACCGCCACGTGAATCTGGCGTCGGTCGACCAACTTGCCACCGAATCGCGTGTCGGCCGGCGACGGCGTGGCGCCTCCCGAAGAGCGCGCATCCGACCACCGCGTCAGCGCGAACGCGCGATCCTCGTAGCGAATGGCGCGACTGATCGCTTCACGCAGGCCGACCGGTCTGATCGGGAATGACCGCGAGCGCCGCGGGATCGGTGACGACGGACCGGTTCTTCAGTCCCGCAATCAGTTCGCGCCCGACTCGTGCGTAGACGGGCGTGACGAGTCCCAGCCAGAGACTCGACAAACGAGGGGTCAGCAACGGCACCGAGATCATCACGCGCTTCAACCCACGCTGCCTCGCGTACTCGCGCATCACGTCGCCGTAGCTCGCTTGATCGGCCCCGCCGATTTCGAACGTGCGGCTCTCGCTGTCGGGCAGCTGAAGCGCAGCGGCAAGATAGGCGAGCACGTCATCGATGCCGATCGGCTGCGCCAGTGTCGAGACCCACCGCGGGCAAATCATGACCGGCAATCGCTCGACGAGCGCACGGATCAGCTCGAACGACAGGCTCCCGGACCCGATGACGACCGACGCGCGAAATTCCACGACGGGGACGCCACTCTCTCGCAGCGCCTGGCCGGTCTCGATCCGGCTGCTGAGATGCTTGCTGAACGGCTCGTCGCCCGTCGCGAGGCCACCGAGGTAGACGATCCGGCGAACCCCGGCCCGCCGCGCCGCTTCGCCAAAATTGCGGGCGGCGACGCGATCCGTGTCGCGGTAGTCGCCGTGGGCCCCCATGGAGTGCACCAGGTAATAGGCCACGTCGATGCCCGTCAGCGCGCGATCGAGTGACGCCGGGTCGAGGAGATCTCCGGCGACGATCTCCGTCGTCGGCGACACGCGAGATGCGAGCGCGGCCGGTTGCCGCGCCAGACAGCGAAGCCGGACTCCCGCGGCCTCGAGGACAGGCACCAGCCGTCCCCCGATGTAGCCGGTCGCGCCGGTGACGAGAACGGCAGGTCCTTCCCGCGAGCGCGGTTCGTGTGTCATCACGGCTCGCTTCGTCGATCTGCGAGGTCGTGATCAGCCACCGTTGTACGTCCGTCGGCGAGCGACGTGAGAAGCCGTCGCAGGTCATCGGCTCGCGCCTGGTCGAACCCGCCGTGATGAAGCCACCGCACGACTCCATCCCTGTCAAGGACGATCAAGTAGGCATCGTCTTCGTGCTCGGGAGAATAGGAGAGCCGCCGCTTCCAGTCGCCTGTGCCGCCATAGACCGTGATGACGTGGTCGTGGAGCTCTACGGGTGTGCCACTGCGCATCCCTCGGTCGATGAACCACCGGCCGAGCGTCGAGAGCCCGCCGATCATCGGGACTTCGAAGAAGGTGACGTCCGTCCTCGAACCGATCGTCGCGCGATACCAGCTGCCCCACGCCTCGACTGGAAAGCGAGACTTGTATGTGAAGCCCATCGCGACGAGCGCGACCTTGCCCGACGACGCCCGCGGTAGCTCGGCATCGCGGCCCGACAGGAACTGTCCCTTGAGCACGGGAAGCCGATCGCCGACCCGCAAGGAGTCCTGCGCGGGGCCGGCTCGAAGTGTGGCCAGTCGACATCGAGTACTCCGATGAAACTGCGACGCAAAGGACGGGACATGCGGTCAGCAGGTGACGCCAATGACAACTATCAGGCTGGGCGGCGGAGCCCCAGCTTGGCCATGCGCGTCTCGAGCGTGGTCGGCTTGAGCCCGAGCCGTTCGGCCGCGCCGCCCTGCCCCCGGACTCGCCAGCCGACGCTCTCGAGCACGGCGCGGATGTGCTCCTTTTCGACATCGGCCAGCGTGACTGCTGCGCTTGGCGCGACGGCCGCCCGAGCCGCGGGCAGGGTGATGGTCAGCTCGCGGGCCGGTCGCCACGATCATCGCGCGCTCGACGACATTCCGCAGCTCGCGGATGTTGCCCGGCCAGCCGTACTGCTGGAGCGCCACCATGTTCTCAGCACGGGATCGCGTCGACGTGCTTGCCGAACCGCTTCGAGAATTCCTCGACGAAGCGCCACGCCAGGAGAGGAATGTCCTCGACCCGCTCCCGAAGCGGCGGTATCTGGATGGGGAAGACGTTCAGCCGGTAGAACAGATCCTCGCGAAACGTACCCGTCGGCCATCCGCTGCTCGAGGTTCCGGTGCGTGGCGGCGATGATGCGGATGTCCATGCGTGTTCAGAAACGCCAGTCGAGGCCCAGGATCGGGAAGATGCCCTGCTGCTCGCCGAACTGCTGGGTGTTGGTGCGGCGGTTCCAGTTGTAGCTCGCGAAGTTGCGGCGGTTGGTCACGTTCTGCACGCCAAAGAAGAGATTCAGCGGCTGCCCGCCCACGGTGAAGGTGCGGTCCACGCGGATGTCGACGCGGCCGTAATCAGGCGCTCGCTCGGCGTTGACGCGCGTGAGGTCGTACACGCCGCGCCGCTGTTCCGTGGACACCGCCTGGTCGTAGGGCGTGAACGGCCGACCCGACAGAAACGAGAGCCGGGCTGAGAGTTCCCACGCCGGCGACAGCCGATAGCCGCCGAGGAGGTTGAACACGAATGGGTAGTCGAACGAGCCGGGCCGGAGCACGCGGTCGAGACCGGCATGCCGCGTGCGCGAAAACGACAGGTTGCCCTGGCCGTAGAGCTTCGAGGTGAGTCGCTTCTCAACGAAGAACTTCCACGCCCTCCGAGTACCCCTCGCCGGCGCTCGTGAGCGGAAACAGGATCTCGCGCACGGCGAAGGTGTCGCCGATGTTGGCCAGCGACACGGTGGGCAGATCGCTCGCCACCGGGTAGTCGGTGTACGTCTTCCGATACGCCTCGGCCGTCACCCGTAGGGAGGCGTCGGGCGACCAGGCCAGGCCCGTCACGTAGTGGTTGGCGCGCCAGGGCACGAGCGACGCGTTCTGGGGAAACGCCGACACGAAGAGGAACGCCGGCTGCTGATAGTACGACCCGGCGCTCGAGTTCCACGACAGCGTGTCGGCAAGGCGCACGTTGACGCCCGCACGCGGGCTGAACCGGGCCTGCGACAGGATGGCGTAGTGGTCGAAGCGTCCGCCCAGCGTGAGGTTCACGCGCGAGGCCACCTGCTTCGAGGCCTGCAGGTAGGCGCCGGTCTGATACGACCGGAACCGCGTGTCGAGAAAGAACGGGTCGATGCCGGCCACCGGCGAGTACGGCGTGTCGTTGCCGTAGGGCGATTCCACCGTGTAGTCGATGCGGAACGTCTTGAAGCTGCCGCCGGCCTGCACCGTGTCGAACAGCGGCAGGTGCACGGTGAGGTCGTACTTGAGCGTGGTCTCGCCCTCGCGCGAGTCCTCGAAGTAGACCACGGGGCTCCGCGCGATGACGACCTCGGGGGGCACACCCGGCGGCGGCACGCCCTGCGCCACCAGGTCTTTCACCTGCTGGCCGACCTTGGCCTCGGAGTGGCTGATGCCGAGCAGGCCCACGCCGCGTGACCCGAAGGTGCGTTGCCAGTTGAAGCCCGTGGCGCTGCGCCAGCCGTCGTAGCGGATGTCGAAGTTGGCAATCTCGTCTTCGAGGTCGGTGGACTCGGTGAGGCCGAGCCGAATCTCGTCGACGCCCGCGATGTTGACCAGCCAGATGCGGTCCCGGGGCGTGAGGTCGTAGACGGCCTTGGCGTTGAGCGCATACACCACCGGCACGCCGCCGATCCCGACGTCCTGGGTGAACAGATCCAGGAAGCTTCGTCGCGCCGACACCACCCACGATCCCTTCCCAGCGTTGATGGGCCCTTCGAAAATGGCGCCGGCGCCGGCAAAGCCGAGCGTAGCCCACCCGCCGAACTGCTTGCGGTTGCCCTCGCGCTGCGTCACCTGCAGCACGCTCGACGTGCGGTTGATGTAGGGCGCGGGGTACCCGCCGGTGAGGAAGGTCACGTCCTGCAGGAGCTCGGCATCGAGCAGGCTCACGGTGCCGCCGGCCGACGCGAAGTTGGCGAAGGCGTTGATGTTGGGAATCTCGACGTTGTCGACGACGAACAGGTTCTCGAGGGGGCTGCCGCCGCGGACGATGATGTCGTTGCGGAAGTCGTTGGTGCCGATCACGACACCCGGCAAACCCTGCACGTACCGCGACACATCCTGCAAGGCCGCGGCGCTCTTGAGGATCTCGCGCGGCTCCAGGAGAAAGCCCGAGTTCTTCACCGCCTCGGGCGCCCGGAACGCCGGCGCGGTCACGGTGACCGTCTGCTGAAAGTCCTCCACCGCGGGCAGCGTGATCTCGACGGTGCCGTCCAGCCCGGCGCGCACGTCCATCGAGTCGGTGGTGAAAGGCAGGCCTTCGAGGGGCAGAATCTCCAGCCGATACCCTCCCGCGCGCAGCTCGCCGATACGAAACACGCCGCGGGCGTCGCTGGTGGCGCACGAGGCGGTATCGAGGGCGCATACGCGCACGCCCTCGGCCGGCTGGCCAGCGGCGTTCACGACTACACCGCTGATGGCGCCCACGCCAGTCGTGTCCTGTGCCGCCGCGGATATCGCGACGAGTGTCAGCACGACGACGGCCAGCGCAGACGAGACGCGCGGATGGAACGCGAAGTCACAACGTGTCACTTGTGTCACGCCACACGTCCGCCTAGGCGGACGAGTTCCTGCTGGTAGGTGTTGTAGTCGGACAGGATCAACCCGCGCGGCCGGATGATCGACGCGTGACGCTCGGCGCCACGTCCGCCCGCCCAGAGCTCGACGCCGTCCGGGAGTTCGCGGACGATCGTCTTCAGCTCTCGTTCGCGCGCCTTGTCGGCCGCGGCCGTCGTCAAGCCGAGCACCAGCACCTGGGCGCCTGCGGGCTCGACGCTGTCGACGATTTCGCGCGCGGGCAGATCGGCGCCGAGGTAGGAGACGCCCAGCCCCGCGCTCGCCGCCAGCATCGCCGCGCCGAGCGTCGCGATCTCGTGGCGCTCGCCAGAGGGCGTCGCAAACAGCAGGCGGACCGATGACTCGCGGCGCGCGTACAGCCGGAGGAACGCGCCGAGCAGGTTCCGCATCGTGGCCGACATCAGGTGCTCGTGCGCGATGCGCGTCCGCCCGCGGTGCCAGTCGTCGCCGACCTGTGTGAGCACCGGCATCAGCACGTCCTGGAGGAGGTCGAGCGGACGCAGCACCGCGGCCAGCCGGGAGAGCTCCTGGTCGAGGCTGACGGCGTCGTACTCGCGCAGCGCGGTGAGAAGTGCGGTGGTATCGAGCGGCGTCCGCCGTGTCGGAGCGGCAGCGGGCAGGGCGGCTGCGCCAGCCGCGCCGCAGAGGTCGCGCAGTTGATCGTTGCTGAGCCCGGCCAGCCGCCCGATGCTGTGTCCCTGCTCGACGGCGCCGTTGAGGAGCCGCAGGCGCGCGACATCGGCTTCCGTGTACATCCGGCCCCGATCGTCACGGGTCGGCGTGACGGCGGCGTAGCGCCGCTCCCAGGCACGCAGCGTGTCGATAGCGATCCCGGTCAGCCTGGAAACGGCGCGGATCGGATAACGCGCCGGCCCCGCGAGTGGTCCGCTCATCGGGCCACGATGCGCACGACCACCGCCGCAGCGGCGGACGCCAGCGCTCCCCATGCCGTGTCGGCCAGCGTCAGCGCGAACGGCCACTGGCGCAGCGTCGAGTAGTTGGTGAAGTCGTAGACGCCATAGACGACCAGCCCGAACAGGGCACCGAAGGCCGCCGCCGACGAGAGCGTCGATGCGCGCGGGATGACGAACAGCGCAATGCCGGTCCCGAGCAGTGCGTACACGACGAACGCTGCGGGCCAGTTGGGGGCAATGCCGCCGTCGGCGAGACGGACGATCGGCGCGAGCTGCTCACGATAGAAGTTCTTCATCAGCAGCCCGAGCCAGACTCCGTCGAGCACCATGAAGGCGACGGCGCCGACGGCGGCAAGCTTGATCGTCGTTCCCATCGATCGTCCCCACTTTCTCGCGTTCAGCGTATCGTGTCGGCCCGCCGTTGTCAATCATTTGTCATGGACAAATACTTGACAAAGCCGGAGAGATGCTGATATTCCTAAGCATGCATGAGGACCGTTGCGGTGATCGGCGCGGGCATTTCCGGCTTGGCCGCTGCCTATTTCCTGAGCCGCCGCCACCTCGTGCACGTGTTCGAGAAAGAGCTCGAGGCTCGGCGGCCACACCAACACCGTGATGGTCGAGGGCGCCAACGGCGCCGTCGCGCTCGACACCGGCTTCTTGGTCCACAACGACCGCACCTATCCCAATCTCGTGCGGCTGTTCGGCGAGCTCGGCGTGGCGACGCGCGATTCGGACATGTCCTTCGCGGTGTCGTGCCGGCGGACCGGGCTCGAGTACAGCAGCCGTGGCGCCAATGGCTTCTTCGCGCAGCGGCGGAACCTGATCCGGCCGTCGCACCTGTCGCTGCTCGGTGAGATCGTGCGCTTCAACCGCGAGGCCCCGGCGCTGCTCGAGTCGCCGGACGCGGAACGCCAGACACTCGGCGACTTTCTCGAGTCCCGCCGTTTCGGTGAGCGCTTCACCCACCGGTATCTGTTTCCCATGGCGTCGGCCATCTGGTCGGCCTCGCTCGATGCGATCCGATCGTTTCCCGCGTTCACGCTCATCCGCTTCTTCGACAACCACGGGCTGCTCTCACTCAATGCGCAACCGACGTGGAAGGTTGTGGCCGGGGGCAGCCACACCTACGTTCCCAAGCTCATCGCGCAGGTGTCGGGCGACATTCACCAGGGCGCGTCGATTCACTCGGTGCGGCGAAGCGAGGATGGGGTCACGCTGACGTTTCGCGATCGGCCGTCGATGCAGTTCGACGAAGTCGTGTTCGCGTGTCATGGGGATCAGGTGTTGCCGCTCCTCGCCGATCCGAGCGACCGCGAGCGCGACGTGTTCTCGTGTTTCACAACAACGACCAACACCGCCTGGCTGCACACGGACGGGTCGGTGCTGCCCGTGCAGGCACGGGCCCGCGCGTCCTGGAATTACCGGCTTGCCAGCGACGCCGATGTACCGCCGACGGTGACCTACGACTTGAATCGCCTCCAGGGATTGACGACTCCCGAGCAGTACTGCGTGACGCTGAACCCGGACGGCGGGATCGACGAGCGGCGGGTGCTGCGCCGATTTGTCTATCGTCACCCGCTCTATACGCGCGAGGCCATCCGCGGGCAGCGGCAGTGGGGCGACGTGAGCGGTGTCAATCGCACGCACTACGGTGGCGCGTACTGGCGCTATGGGTTTCATGAGGACGGCTTGTATTCGGCGCTCAGGGTGGCCCGCGCGCTTGGAGTCGAGTGGTGATCGACTCGGGACTCTTCGTCGGCACGCTGCGCCATCGGCGGTTCGCGCCCGTCGCGCACGCCTTCACGTATCCACTGTTCATGGCGCTGCTCGACATCGATCGCGTGTCGGAGTTGATGCACGTGTCGGCGGTCACGAGCTACAACCGGTGGAATTGGGCCAGCTTTGACGACCGCGATCATCTCGGCGATCCGAGCCGCCCGCTCAGGGAACGGCTCGTCGTCGACGCGACGCGCCACGGGATTGAGCTGCCGGCGGGCCCCATCTTCCTGCTGACCCACCTGCGGTATCTCGGGTACTGCTTCAATCCGGTCTCGTTTTTCTACTGCTTCGATCGCGCGGACGCAGTTGCAGGTCGTCCTCGCTGAAGTGAGCAACACGTTCGGCGGAAGCCACCGCTACTGGCTGCGGCCGGATCCGGCCTCGCGCACGTTTCGCGCTGCCGCCACGAAATCCCTCTATGTCTCGCCGTTCATGCCGGTCGACCTGGAGTACACGTTCGCCTTCACCCCGCCGGCAAGCCGCCTGGTGGCGCACATGGAGACCAGCCAGGCCGGCTCGGTCGGCTTCGATGCGACGTTGTCGCTCGAGCGCCGGCCCTGGAACGCAGCCGAGATCCGGCGGGCGCTCGTGCGGTATCCGGCGATGACCGCGCGGGTGATGGCCGGGATTCACTGGGAGGCGCTGAAATTGTGGTGGAAGGGCGTGCCCGTCGTGCCGCGTGTCACCGCTGATGGCGTGGGAGAACGCGCGGCTCAGACGACGCGGGACAGACCGGTTCGTGGAGGGAGTGAGGAGCATGCTGACGCGGTGGGCGAAGACGGCGTTTCTCTCGGGCCTCGGTGGCGTGACCGGCGGAACGCTGACCGTGGAGTGCCCGGACCGTACGTACCGGTACGGGGAGCCCGGCGAGTTGGATGCAACCCTGACGGTCCACGACGAGCGGTTCTTCCTGCGGGCGCTCACCGGCGGCGACATCGGCATCGGCGAGTCCTTCATGGATGGCGACTGGACGACGCCCGATCTGGTGCCGCTGGTGCGGTTGATGCTGCGCAACCGACGGGTGCTCGACGGGCAGAGCCGCGTCGACGGGCGCGCTGCACCGGCTGGCTGGCGGCATCGCCCGCCGCCTCCGCGACAACTCCCTCGGTCGGCAGCCGCCGGCATATCCACCGGCACTACGACCTTGGCAACGACTTCTTCCGCCTCTTTCTCGACGCCGAGCTGCGCATGTATTCGTGCGGCTACTTCGAGTCAGCCGCCGATTCGCTCGAGAAGGCGCAGGTCACGCAAGGTCGACCGCATCTGCCGGGCCCTGACGACTGTCGCCCGGCGATCGCGTACTCGAGATCGGCAGCGGCTGGGGCGGGTTCGCCGTGTGGGCGGCGACGCACTATGGCTGCCGCGTGACGACCACGACGATCAGCGACGAGCAATACCGCCACGTCAGCGACTGGCGGTCACGAATGGGCGAGGCCGGGTCTCGCATCGACGTGCTGCGCGCCGACTACCGGGAGTTGACCGGAGCATTCGACAAGATCGTCAGCATCGAAATGTTCGAGGCGGTCGGCCTCAACCACTACGACGAGTACTTCAAGGCCGTCGAATCGCCTGCTGGTGCCGGATGGCGTGATGTTCCTGCAGACGATCACCGTCGACGATCAGTGGTTCCCGAAGTACCACGGCACCCCCGACTGGATCGAGAAGTACATCTTTCCTGGCGGTGAGCTGGCGTCAGTCGGAGAGATTCTCAAGTCGCTGGCACGAACCACGTCGCTCTCGCTGTATCACGCCGAGAATTGCGGCACTCACTATGCCCACACCCTGCGGTCGTGGCGCGCCCGCTTCCACCACGACCTCGCGCGGGTGCGTGCTCTGGGGTTCGATGATCGCTTCATTCGTATGTGGGACTTGTATCTGGGATCGTGCGAAGCGACGTTTCTCGAACGCCACACCGGGCTGTTCCAGCTGATGCTGCTGAAGAACGGCGCCCAGCGCGTCCTCTTCAACGAGCCGTGGTCTGAACCCGCCAGACGGCCGCACGCCGTGCGGGCCAGTGAATCGGCGGCCTGAATGTCCGAGGTCATGGAGCGTACCGACCGAGCCGATCGCCGGCATGACGCGGTGTCGGAACACCTGGATGTGATCCGAGGGATTGAACATGCGGTCGCGGAGAACCTGAACCTACTGGCGCCCCTGGACAAAGCGTGGCAGCCCACCGACTACCTGCCGGGTCTCGAGTCGGCGAGCTGGCGGGACGAGGTCGAACGTTTCCGACTGGCGGCCGAGGCCGTCTCCGACCAGCTGTTGGTGGTCCTCGTGGGCGACATGGTCACCGAAGAAGCTCTACCCAATTATTCGATGTCGCTCAACGGATTGGTCAGGGACGAAGAAGGCAACGGTCCTGCTCCCTGGGCACGATGGCTGCGTGGATGGACGGCCGAGGAAAACCGGCACGGCGACCTGCTCAACGCCTATCTCCGTCTCACTGGCCGCGTGCACATGCGCGCGATCGAACGGACCGTGCACTCCCTCATCGTCAATGGCTTCAACCCGAAGAGCCGGGCCGATCCCTACAACCTGCTCGTCTACACCTCGTTCCAGGAGCGCGCGACACGCATCTCGCACAGTAACGTCGGCCGGATGGCTGCCAGGGACGGCGACCTGAACCTTGCCCGGATCTGTGGGGTAATTGCCGGCGACGAAGCCCGGCACGAAGCCTTCTACACCCGCATGATGAGCGAGGTGCTCCAACACGATCCGGCGGGCGGCATTCTTGCGTTCCAATCGATGCTCCGCGGCACTATCGCGATGCCAGGCCGGTTCATGGACGACGGCAAAGATCCCGATCTGTTCGATCACTTCGCAGTCGTCGCCCAGCGCACCAACGTCTACACCGTGCGCGACTACGCCTCCATCATCGAGCACCTCGTCAAGGCCTGGGACATCGCGGGCCGATCGGTGACGGGCGAGGCGGCGCGGGCGCAAGAGGAGCTGTGCCGCCAGTCCGAACGATACGTGCGGCTGGCGGAGCGGACCGCGGCCGCGATGGCGAAGCAGCCGCCCCGAGCGTTCAGTTGGATTCGCGACCGGGCGGTGTGAGGCGGCGATGACCGCCGAACACATGAAGGAAACCGCACGATGAGCCCTGCCTCCACGAGGCCATTCACATCAGAACAGGTTCGTCTCCGCGAACGCTACGGACCGTGGGCGGTGATCACGGGAGCGTCGGACGGCATCGGACGCGAGTTCGCTGGCCGCCTCGCAGAGGCCGGCCTCGATCTGGTCCTCGCAGCGCGCCGCAAGGGGATCCTCGAGCACGTGGCGAACAGGCTCGCTCGCGACCATGGCGTTCAGGTGGAATCGGTGACCGTCGACCTCGCGACATCTTCGGGTGTCGACGAACTCGTCGCTCGAACCCAGCACCGGGACGTGGGCCTTCTCGTCGCATCGGCGGGCTTTGGCACGTCGGGGCCGTTCGTGGATGCCGCGCTCGATGAAGAACTGGGGATGATCGACGTCAACTGTCGGGCCGTGGCCGCGCTCAGCCACGCGTTCGGCCGGCGCTTCGTCGATCGCAAGCGGGGCGGCATCGTCCTCATGAGCTCCCTCGTGGCGTTTCAGGGGGTGCCGCGCGCCGCCAACTATGCCGCCACGAAAGCCTACGTGCAGTCCTTCGCGGAGGCACTTCGTCTGGAGCTTGAACCATTCGGAGTCGATGTCATCGCGTCCGCGCCAGGCCCGATTCGCAGCGGGTTCGCCGCGCGGGCGTCGATGACGATGGGCCTCGCGCAAACGCCCCACGATGTTGCAGGTCCGACGCTCGACGCTCTCGGGCGTCGCGCCACCGTTCGTCCCGGGTGGCTCTCCAAACTCCTCGAGGTCGCGCTCATGTTTCTCCCTCGCCGGGGGCGCGTGCGCATCATGGGCGTCGTCATGGCAGGAATGACAAAGAGCATGACACCGCCCCGATCTGTCCCAAGCGCCGGGATCTCACACGAACGTCGGCGATAATTGACGCTGTCGCTGACGATGATCGTGCCCTTCTTCGGTGGTTGCCGATTGGCGACGCCGCACGGTGGGCGGTGCTACTTCGAGAGGCGGATGTTCCGTTTACCAACCGTTGCGTCACGCTGGCGTCAGGCTCTACCCGCAGATCGGTCCGGGCGCGGTCGCATGCGGTGGTAACGTGGGCGAAGGGACGGGGCTAACGTGGGATACGGCAGCGCGCTCCGCGACGACGCCTTGGAGCGCCCGCGCCAACGGCTCGGGCTGGAACGGGAATCGACGAAGGGTCCCGGAGATGCACGCACGTCGGACTCACCGTTCTGTGCGTTCAAGAGAAGGATTTGAATGGTCACTATCCTCGGAGCCGGCGGCGCCATTGGCAACGAACTCATCAAACTTCTCGCGGCGAAGAATCAGCCGTTCCGCCTTGTCGGCCGCAATCCGAAGCCGACTCCCGGCGCGACCGAAACACTCGCGGCCGATCTCACGGACAAAGATCAGACCATTCGCGCCGTCGCAGGCTCAAGCGTTGTGCATCTGCTCGTTGGTCTCAAGTACGATCACAAAGTGTGGCAGGAAGTGTGGCCGCGCGTCATGAGCAACACGATCGAAGCCTGCAAACGCGCCCGAGCGAAGCTCCTCTTCTTTGACAACGTGTACATGTATGGGAAGGTCACCGGTCCCATGACCGAGGAGACCCCCTTCAATCCATGCAGCAAGAAAGGTGAAATCCGCGCGAAGATTGCCACCACACTCATCAATGAGTGGAAGTCAGGCGGTCTCGTCGCCATGATTGCACGTTCCGCTGATTTCTACGGCCCCGACACGCGGAACGGCGTCCCAAATCTTCTCGTCTTCGAGCCCTTCGCCAAGAAGCAGAAAGCCTCATGGCTGGTAAACGATTCAGTTCCGCACTCCTTTACCTACACGCCGGACGCGGCGCAAAGCCTGGTGCAGCTTGCCGAACGGGCGACCGCCTGGAATCAGACCTGGCATGTTCCCGCCACGCCCAATCCGCTTACAGGAAAAGAGTTCGTCGCCCTTGCCGCGAAGGAATTTGGCGTTGCGCCAAAATATCGTGTTCTGAGCAGGCCCATACTTCGGATTGCGGGATGGTTCGATCCTCTGGTCGCGGAATCCTACGAGATGCTTTATCAGAGCGATTCGCCGTACCTCTTTGACTCCAGCAAGTTCGCCAGAGAGTTTGGCTTCGCCGGTACCCCGTACGCTGACGGCATCCGAACGACGGCCGCCTCCTTCAAGCGAACAGGTCCTCTGTGACACCGCCTGGTTTAGCAACGTAGGCTTCACGATGGTCGGACGCGGCGCAGAAAGCGTCTGGGAGGACGCGTGACGGTCCGCGAGTCTCGGGGTCTCAATGCCGAGCCGCGAGGTCGCGGCTTTCAGCACCGAAGGCAGCTCGAGCCAATCGCCGTAAGTGATCGCGGCACATTCAGAGGTCTGACACAATTCGCGCGTATGTCAGTGTCGTGCGCGCCAAACTCCCTGAATGCAAACAAGATCCAAGGAAGTGATCGGAAGCCGCCGGCGTGTGCGATAATCACCTTCTGCCGCTCGCAACTCGTTGATTCTAAAGCGGAGAGATGTCCGAGTGGTTGAAGGAGCACGCTTGGAAATCGACTTCGGTCGTGCGTGCTGACGGACATCAAGTCGCACCAACGCAGTTCCGACCAACCACTTCCCGCAACATCAATATGCGTCGACGTGTCCCCGTAACTCACGGTGTTCGCCGGGGGTTTTAGGGGGTATCTGACACCGTTCCGATGATCATTTGCGCCGACGCGCACGAACATACCAGCGCGTACTGTCGGAGACATCGGATGCGCGCAGATCGTACGAGAATCAGCGACCAGCCCGGGACCCCTGAAGCGCCAGCACAGCCACGGGAACACGACGAAGCTGACAGACGCGGGGAGTGCAGTGGCGTTCGACCGAACGAACGCCGGGGCCGCTGTCGACGATTGAGTGGGGTGCAGGCCGCGGCGCAGCAACTCTCGGCCTGCACCTGGCTGACCACATGCTTCGAATCATCATGTCACCGCTCACCTGAAACCGCGGGATTCCGATTAGTGCATCGGACAGCGCGTCGCGTGATCCCGCGATCCGGTTTCCATCGGCGCCGGTGGCCGGCCCCCGCTTCTGAATTGGGTGACAGCGCAGAACGTCACTCCCACGCCGTCACGCAGACGCTCACGACTACGTGCGTTTACTGGCCGCCCGGATGGTCGGCGCAGGACACGCTCGGGTTCCAGTCGACGAACACCCCGAACGGATTGTCTTTCCAGGCCCAGACGTGGATCTCGTAGAAATTGGGGTTACCGTATCGGTTCGGCGCCGGGATGTAGTTGAGCAACTGGCCGAAGAGCGCCGGTGGCGCCACGTCGTGCGCGTGCCATGAATCGGCGAACACGATGAACTCGGCCGCCACCAGTCGTAGGCGGCCGTCCTTGGGCTCATAAACCAGCGCCTCGGGCTTTTCCGGGTCGGAGCAGGCCGTCCTTGACCAGGGCGGGATTCACGAAGTGGACGCCCATGGCCCCCTGTTCGGGCCCACTGACACAGAAAGACTTGGGAACATAGCCGGCAGCGATGGCGACCTGAGGATCCCGGAACGGCGCGGTGGCCTCGCGAACGATGTTGACAAAAGGCGGGGGCACTTGCTGGTTGTGGGATTCGTGTTGGCGGGCTTCTGCCGTCATCCCGGGGATCACAATCGGAATCACGCTTGTGGCCAGGAGGACGAGACGGGCAAGTTTCATGATGCGCTCCTTTGATAGGCGGTGAACGGGGGCCAAGCTTAGGCGCGCAGGCGGGCCGGCTCAATGATCCGGAGGTGATTTTCGGCTGGAAAACGGATGATAATGGTCGCTGGGTGCTTCAGCATGCTTTCACTTGCGCCCCACGTCGTTCGCTTCGCAGGTTTTTCGCTCGACACCAGAACCGGCGAGCTGTCGCAGAACGGACAGCGGCAGCTGCTGCTGCCCGAGCAGATGTTCCTCGTCCTCGCGACGCTCACCCGCCAACCTGGCGATTTGGTGACGCGCGAGGAACTAGCGAGCATGCTCTGGGGGAACGACGTCAACGTCGACTTCGACGGCGGCATCAACGCGGTGATCCGGCGCCTGCGCGACGTGCTCGGAGACTCCGCTATCGCGCCGCGCTTCATCGAGACCCTGCCTCGCCGAGGTTACCGCTTCATCGCGCCCGTCGAACCAGCGACGCTTCCCAGCATCGAGCCGGCAGTCGCGCCCGCTGCTACCTCAACAGTGGCCCCCGACCGTTCGCGTCCGTGGCTCATCGTGCTGGCGGCCGCCGTCGTACTCACCGCTGGGGTCGCGAGCTGGCGCCGAATGCCGCAGGGACGAGTGGCCGAGCTCACGAGGTTGACCTCGACCTCGGGACTCAACACTGATCCGACGCTCTCGCCAGACGGCGCGTTTGCCGCCTACGCATCCGACCGCGCCGGCAAAGGCAGCCTCGACATCTGGGTGCAACCGGTGACCGGTGGCGATCCGATCCAGTTGACCGATAGCCCTGACGACGAGGCCGAGCCTGCGTTTTCGTCAGACGGCGCGAAGGTTGTTTTCGCCAATCGGTTTTCCGAAAGGCATGTCACGGGTGTCTACGTCATCGACGCTCTCGGGGGCGACGCACGGCTGATCGACCAGGCGCAGTCGGCACGCAATCCACGGTTCTCTCCCGCCAATGAAGCCATCGTCTACTGGACTGGATTCCCGCCAAGCATCGTGGCCGGGGGCATCCCAGGCGCGCTCGGAAAGATCTTCGTCGTAGCGGTCGACGGAAGTTCAAGGCACGCGGTCGCGCCGGAGTTGGCTTCCGCACGATATCCGGTCTGGGCACCCGACGGACAGCACATCCTCTTCCTCGGAGAAGGTGACGCGGGCGAACAAACGATGGATTGGTACGTCGCGCGCCGTGATGGAACCGGGGCCGTGAAAACGGGAGCGCTCGACGCACTGGCAGCGGCGGGCATCACTAGGACCGTTCCGATTCCGGCCGCCTGGACCGCCTCAGGCGACGTGCTCTTCGCGACGAATCAGAGCGCCAGCTCGAACGTCTGGATGGTTCCCGTGGCATTGGCGACAGGGCTGGTCGCAGGAACGCCCCACCGGCTGACCTTCGGCACAGCGAGCGAGCGAAGCCCCTCGATCTCCGCGTCTGGACGCATTGCGTTCGCGAGCGTTGCAGAAAACATCGACGTCTGGCGAGTGCCGCTGGATTCACGCACCGGCCTCGCGACGGGCGCGGCCGAACGCGTCACCGACGATGTCGATGCCGACAAATTGCGGAACATTACGTCGGACGGACATCTCCTCGCCTTCCTTTCACCACGAACGAAGCGAGACGAGGTGTGGGTGAAAGATCTCACGACCGGCCGGGAACGTCAGTGGACGTACGGCGGCGCAACCGACACGTCGATTAGTCGCGATGGAACGCAGCTCGCATTTTCGGCCGGCGAGCCCGGTGCCCGGCACGTCGAGGTGCTCGAGACCGATCATGGCGTGCGGCACACGCTCTGCCAGGATTGCGATTTCACGTGGGGCTGGTCCGCTGACAGCTCGCACGTGTTGCTCGGAAAGGGCCGTCCGGCCCGACTGGTGCTCGTCGATGTCTCGTCAGGCCGGCAGACCGAGGTGACATCGCATCCGAGCTGGGGATTGTTCCAGGCGGGATTCTCGCCAAACGGCGAATGGATGGCCTTCCACACGGCGAACTCGCCGAGCTCTCGTCAGATCTACGCGGCGCGTGTCTCAGACGGTGTGCCTGTGCCGTCCCAGCGCTGGGTTCCGATCGTCACGGATCACGGCTGTCATCCGAACTGGTCGGCGGACGGCTCGATGATCTATCACTTCTCGGTGCGCGATCAGGCCGGCTTCTGCCCCTGGGTGCAGCGTGTCGATCCGCGAACCGCGCAACCGATTGATGCGCCCCGAGCGTTGCTCCACCTCCACAACCCGCGCCTGCGCGCGGCATCGGGCGCGGCCGCGACCAACGCGGTGCGCGGCGGCTACTTCTATCTCACCGCCACGGAAACGACGGGCAACATCTGGATTCTCGATCAACGCTAGCCGACGTTCCGGTCAAGAACGGACGCATGGTGTTTCATCGCACGGAGCGAAGCGATCAGTTGCGTGAGAATCAGTCGACTCAGGCCGGCTCCGACGGCCAGACCGACAATGGCACCGGCGAACGACAACACGAGGCTCTCAACGAGCGCGGCAGCCTCGCCGGCAGTGTGGCTTGGCGAAGTCCCGGTTGCGCGGCCTGGAGCGCAGCCGAAGCCGCCGCCGCTCTCTGGCCGTCCCTCAGCCGCGCCATGATCGCCAGCCAGGACACACTGGAATTGCCTAGATCATTCGACGGAGACAACAGCGGCTATGCCGTAAGCGGCGCCGCCAGAGTGTAGTGAGCGCCCACCGACGGACCGAAGAAACCTTCCGGCATAATGCCGACGATCGTGAACGGCACGCCGTTCAACGTCAGCGTCTGCACGATAGCGTCGCCGGAACCGTTGAAGCGCGACTGCCAGAAGCTGTAACTGATCACGACCACTTGGCCATCGGCGCCGCCGCCGGCCCTGTCATCAGCCGCCGTCAACAGGCGCCCGAGGGTCCACCCTTACAAGCTCTTGCAAACGTCCGTAAGTGATCGCGGCAGATTTAGAGGTCTGACACAGTCTCCGCGGACATCGGTCCTCGGTTGACGCCAAACCGCTGAATCCAAACAGTATCGATGAACAGTCTGGGAATTCGCCGGCGTGTGTGATAATCCATGTTCAGACCGCTCGCAAACCGCTGATTTCAAAGACGGAGAGATGTCCGAGTGGTTGAAGGAGCACGCTTGGAAAGCGAATCCGGCGACGCTCACCGAGTGATACCGAAACACTTCTTCGCGCAATCGATTCAACGACTTCCCGCCACAGAATGCTTCTCGATGTGAACCCGTAAACGTCGGTGTTTGTCGGTGGTTTTGGGGCGACCTTACACAGTTTCTACACAGTTCTGAAC
The DNA here is from genome assembly GCA_963776315.1 of uncultured Acidobacteriota bacterium. Taxonomy (GTDB): domain Bacteria; phylum Acidobacteriota; class Vicinamibacteria; order Vicinamibacterales; family 2-12-FULL-66-21; genus DATBJJ01. Next base: position 16,844 of record CAVZMJ010000001.1, on the reverse strand, counting down.
GGCACTTGCTCTCGTACTCCGTGATGTTCGTCGGTACTCTTCTCTTACCCGCAACGATCGCCTTCGTCATGTAAGTGGTCGATCGAACATACTCGGCGTGCTGCCTTGGATCCAATGGTCCTGGCGTGTCCCGCCCAGCGCCGGTCAACCTCGGTCGTCACACAGGCGTTTGACGGTCGAGAGCAGGTCGCCCGTCCCTTTACACACAAAGGCTGATGCTCCGACCTCGATGGATCGTTGCCTGATGTCGGGATCGTTCATCGCCGAGAACACGACGACTCTGGCGTCTGGGTTGTCGTGCTTGATCTGACGGCATACTTCCAGTCCGTGGACGTGAGGCAGGTTGAGGTCGACCACGATCACGTCGGGTTGGAGTCGTTGCGCCGCTCCCAGCACGGCGCTGCCGTCTGCGACGTTTCCGACGATGTCGCACTCCAGCGACAGCATCCGGCAGACGGCTTTCGCCACTCCAGGGTGGTCTTCGGCTATCAGCACGCGCGGTCGCTTGGGCAACATTGACTTTCGAGAGATGTCATGCGGCAGGCGGCGGGCCTGGCAGGACCCTGGGTGCTTCGACACGGCGCAGGGTGACCGTGAATGTCGCGCCTCCTTCGGAATTGTTTCGCGCGTCGATGGTGCCACCATGCGTCTCGACGATCGTTCGCGTGATCGTGAGGCCGATCCCGAGGCCGTCCGCCTTCGTCGTGGCGAATGGTGTGAACAGCGTGCCGTCGATCTTTGCCGGCAAACCGGTTCCAGCGTCGCGCACCGAGACGTCGACGTCGGCGCCCCTGACGGCGGTGCTGATGGTGACGCGACGGCGCGCCGGAGGCGTCTCGGTCATTGCGTCCATGGCGTTCATCACCAGGTTCACCAGCACCTGCCGCAAGAGCACCTGGTCGCCGTTGATGATGCAGGGGTGCGACGACAGATTGACGGTGGCTTCGATCTGCTGCGCTCTCAGGTCGTGAGCAACGAGCGCAAGACTTTCATCGATCACGGCGTGGAGGTCGACCGGTTTCGTGTCCAGTTGATGCCCTCGGAGCATGGTCCGATGCCGATTGATGATCTGAGTGGCCTGGACGCCTTCTGTCTCGATGTCGGAAAGGATCTCGCCCATCGCGTCGGGCGTCGAACGATCGGCGGTGATCATCATTCGACCCGCCTGGGCGTTGTGAATCATCGAGCTGAGGGGTTGGCCAAGTTCATGGGCGATGGAACTCGTCAGCGCCGACATCGTGAGGCGACGACTGGCGTCGGCGGCGAGCGCCAGGTTGTTCCGACTCTCGATCTCGGCCTTTCGGCGTGCGCGCCGCTGATACAGGAGCCCGGCGATCAGGAGCGATTGGACGGCCAGTACGCCGATGGCAGTGAGCACCGTGCCCCTGTAGGCTTGCCACAGACTCGGAGCGCGGTACCGCACACTGCTTCCCGCAGGCAACTGACTCTCCGCGATTCCCCATCGCTGTAGCTCGCGCCAGTCGAATATCGGTGGACTTGGCCGTTGTGGCGGCACGTTGATGCTTTCAGTCGGCGCACCGTTCAAGAGTCGAAGGGCCGCGTCAGCTGTGTTGCGAGCCATCGTGTCAATGGGCAGCATCGTTCCGCCGACAGTGCCAGCACCGAGGTACACGCTCTGCCCGCTGAACAGGGGGGCATTGGCCGTGGCGTGGAGGTCAGCGAGCACTCGTTCGTCCCCGTACGCTGTTCCCGCCGCATCCGTGCCGAATGCCAGATAGAAGATCGCCGAGTTGCCCGGCAAGCTGGCCGCACGGCGCAGAATCTCTGAAAGGGACAGACCGTCGAGCCATTCGAATGTCACGCGACCCCGAAATCGCGCGAACGGCTCCTCAAGTTCTCGCCGCCAAAATTGACTGATTTGACCGGTTCCGGCGACGACGAAGATCTGCCTGGTCTGGGGAAGCACCTGGAGGATGTCATCGATGAGTCGCGGAAAATCGTTGGCGACCGCAACCGCTGTCTCATTTGTCCCAAGCGGTGCACCGCGCAGATACCGCTCGTCGACGGCCGCAAACAAGAGCGGCGTGTCGGGAAAGAGCTGCTGTCTGTACTTGCGCGCGAAGGCCGCAGCGGGCCCACTCACCGTCACGATGAGGTCCGGCTTCGGACCACTGGCGAAGGTGGAGAGGATGTAATCGACGATCGCCCGTTCCGGCGCGCCCACCGGCCCGATCGGACCCACGACGACTTGCACGAAGTTCACCGGTTGCTCGGCGCGGTGGTCCAGTTCGACATGAAAATTCGTGGTGAACGTGTCGACCACCATGTTGCCGCGGTCGACTGATTGAAGCATGAGGATCTGCTTCTGGGCCGTCTGAGCGTCCGCACTTGCTGCGACGCCGAGCAGCATTAAGCCCGTCAGGATGACGCGCGACAATCTGCGACCCGGGCCCGTTTTAGCCACAAGACACCGTATCAAATTCACCACGAGTGTACTGTTGTGAAAGGATATACGTCTCCGCCCAACCCATGAAATTGTTCGTCGCTGCGGCGCTGATGTTCTTCTGGGGAGCGGGTTCCACAGCCGCACAGTCCCTGGCATCGGTGGTCGGGTCCGTCGTCGATCAGACGAGTGCCCCCCTGCCTGGCGCTCATGTGACGATTCGGGGTCTTGCCGTCCGAACGGCGGACACGGGCGCGGCGGGCGACTTCGCATTTCCCGACCTCCCGAACGGTGACTATGAGATTTCCGCCGAGCTGAGTGGATTCCAGCCTGAGCGGCGTGCCGTCCGAGTGCAGGCCGGCAAACCGATCACCGTGTCCTTCACCCTGCGCCTCGCCATCCTGGAAGAGACGATCGTCACGGCCGCCAAGGCTGGCGCACGCGACCTGCAAACCATTCCCATGGCCATTAGTGCCGTCTCGAATGCGGACCTTGGCCGGTTGGGAACCCACGCGCTGGGTCAGGCCGTCGCGCTCGCACCGTCCGTCACCGCTTTCCCAGAATGCCGGCTTCGGTCAACTGACGATCCGCGGAATCGGCACCAGCGCGTTGTATGCCGGGGCGGATCCGAGCTCGGCGATGTACCTTGACGGCGTCTACCTCGCACGACCGGCGATGGCGTTCGTGCAGTTTCTCGATCTCGATCGCATCGAGGTGCTGCGCGGGCCGCAGGGCACGTTGTACGGACGCAACGCCGTCGGTGGGGCGGTGAACCTGATCTCCAAGGCGCCCACGAACGACTTCCAGACGTCCGCCGATTTCACGGCCGGGAACTTCGACGAGTTTCGCGCCGACGCGCGGATCAGTGGGCCGCTCAAACGCGACCGGCTGATGGGGTCGATCGCGTTCGCGCGTGGCGTCCGGGACGGCTATGTCCGCGACCTCGAACATCCAGATCATCCGCTTGGCGGCGACGATGTCACCGCGGCACGGGGCCAGCTGCGCGTCGTCTTCGATCGCCGCGCGGATCTGTTGCTGTCGGGCGACGTCGACGTGCAGAACGGAACGCCGCTGTCCTTCAATAAGGTCCTGGCGGCGAAGCCGGGATTCACGTTCGACAATCCGCCCGATCTTCACGAGGTGCGATCGTCGGCATTCCCCTACGGCCGGACCGTGCAGTCCGGCGGGAGCGCGCGGCTGACGATGGCCCTCACACCTTCGACCAGCCTGGTCAGCCTGACGGCGTATCGAACCCTGGACTACGAGTTCTTCGTGGATGCTGACATGACCGAGCTCAATCTGGTGACGACACACCAGCACGAGTGGCAGCATCAGCTATCGGAGGAGATGACCATCTCCCACCAGCAGGCCAGGCTCACTTGGGTTGGCGGTGTGTTTTTCTTCAACGAATTCGATCACCAGTCGTTCTGGGTCGATCAGCCGGTCGCAGGACTCCAGGTTCGGCTCGACCCGCGCGTCGACGCGACCAGCCGCGCCGTTTTCGGACAGGCGTCCATCGGATTGACGCCCCGGCTCTCGGCGACCGCCGGCCTTCGCTACACGCACGAGGGAAAGAACATCAACAACGCCGGGGGCCGCTACGGCCTCGATGCTCCGTTCGCGCCGGTTCCCGGGTCGGTCTACGGCTATGCCGATTCGATCGCCCACGATGCCTGGACGCCCAAAGTCGGCGTCGAGGTGAAGCTGCCGCACGACGCGCTCGCCTACGTGTCGGCGACCCGAGGGTTCAAGAGTGGTGGCTTCAACCCATCGTCAACGGCGACCGGCCGCGGCTACGCTCCTGAGTGGGCGTGGAGTTACGAAGGCGGCTGGAAGGGGACGCTCAGGGGCGGCCGGTCCCGGTTCGGCGTGTCGGCGTTCGTGATGGATTACACGGACCTGCAGGTACAGACGCCCATCGCCATTGGGGTGCTCGACATCCGCAATGCCGCAGCGGCGACGATTCGCGGTGTCGAACTGGAGAACACGTCACGGATCGCGCGCGGCTTCGAAGCGGGAGGCCATGTGACCTGGCTTGACGCCACCTACGATCAATACATCGCGGTCAACAACTTCAACGTCACCGGAGACGTGTCGGGTAATCGGTTGAACAATGCGCCGGAATGGGCCGGGCGCCTGTGGATCGAGTGGAGCGGCGACATCGGCGGATCGCGACGGCTGTCGATCGCAGCCGACGCGACGGCGCAATCGACGGTGTTCTACACCCCGTTCAACGACAGTATTCAGCGACAGGCTCCGTATGGGCTTCTTGGCGGCCGTATCGAGTACGGCCCCAGCCATCGCCGATGGGCTTTCGCCGCGTATGCGCGAAACCTGACCAACACGGACTACGTCACAGCGACCTTCGGCACCTCGCCCGCGGCGTTTGCGGGACGCCCTGGCCCCCAGCGCCAGTTCGCTGTTGAGTTCACCGTGCGGCGATAGCACTGTAACCGCACCACGAGATTGCGCTTGTTCAGTTTCGCAGGATTGACGTGCCTCGGTCGTTTCGTCGAGCGAGCCCTGGTCCATCGCGGCAGCCGGCAGCTTGTCAGCTCTGATCGATACGGTACGCCTGGAGAGAGATCGCCGTAAGTGATCGCAGGACATTGGAGGTCTTACACAATTCAATCGACGATCAAACCGACAGACGTCTGTAAACCTCTGAATCCAAATCGTATCGAGGAACGCTAGGTTTTGAAGGGGGGTTTTGCGATAATCAGATCCAGACCGCCCGCAACTTATTGATTCTAAACGGAGAGATGTCAGAGTGGTCGATTGAGCACGCTTGGAAATTGATGCCGTTCGCGCGTGCTGACGCACACCACATCCCACCAACGCAACTTCCCCGGACAAACACCGAGCAACACGGCGTCATACGCAAAGTGCGTCAACCTGTCGCGCTCGCCGATAGACGACGATGGCGCACAACATCAGCGGAATCTCGGTGAGGAAATAGGTCGTCGCGAACACGGCAAACTCGACGCGTCCGGCCAGCGTCAGCGCGATCGCGGTGGCCACAGCCATGTTCCGCGTGGCGAACTCCGTCGCCAGCGTGAACACATCCGACGGTGATGCGCCACTGACGGTGCCACTCAACCAGCCGGCAAGAAACGATGCGGCGACGAACGTCGCTGCCAGAGGCACGGTGTCCCGCAGGCCGTGCACGAACACCGCAGGGTCGCTCGCCACGATCAACAGGATCAACACCGCGACGCCGCCAAAACCGAAGGCCCTGAAGTAAGGCTGTGAACGGCTGGCCAGCGCCGGTCGGCTGAACCGCACCAGCATTCCGACAGCCACCGGCAAGGCGAGCATCAGCAGCAGCTGCGCGAAAATCAGCGGAAGCGGTACGGCGACTCCCAGAGGGTGGCCCAGCGCAGCGCCGAACACCACCGCCAGCGCCGGAATCGTGACGATGGCCAGGAGGCTGGAGGCAGCCGTGAGGGTGACGGACAACGCCGTCGACGCCCCCGCAAGGTAGCTGTACGTATTCGAAATACCTCCAATCGGGCATGCAGCGACCAGGAACAATCCTGCCTGCACGTCGGCCGGAGGACGAAACAGCGCGACCAACAGGAGGGCCAGCGGCGGCAGCACGAGCAGAGGGCCGAGCAGGCCCGCAGTCAGCACGCGAGGCTGTCGCCGGACGCGCGCGAAATCAGCGGGCGCCAGGTCCAGTCCGACGGCGAACAAGAGAAGGAAGGTAATCGCCGGAACGGCCAGATCGAGAAAGGCCTTCACGGCGACGGGGTCAGCTGGGAAGCCGAGCGGTGAGATGCTTTCGCTCGATGCCCAGCTTCTTCATGCGGTACTCGAGCGTGGTGGGCTTGACGTCGAGAATACGAGCCGCCCCGCTGGCACCGCTGATGCGCCATCCGGTTTGTCCGAGGACATCGAGAATATGTCGGCGCTCGACGTCCTCGAGCGTCCGCGCCGGCTCCAGAACGTGCGCGGCCTCCATGCCATCCGGCAGCGCCACGCGAAGTGTCGGTCCGTCGGTCAGAATCATCGACCGCTCGATCACATTGCGCAGCTCACGAACGTTGCCCGGCCATGAGTAGTTTCGGAGCGCCTCCATCGATTGACGCGGCACGGTCTCGATGACCTTGCCCAGATGCCGGCCAAACTCCTTGATGAAGGACCAGACGAGCGGCGGAATGTCGTCACGGCGGTCGCGCAGCGGCGGAATCTGAATCGGGAACACGTTGAGACGATAGAACAGGTCCTGACGGAAGCGATTCTCGCGCACCGCCTGAGCGAGGTCGCGATTGGTGGCCGCAACCAGTCGGACATTGACCTTGATCGTTCGGCTGCTGCCGAGTCGCTCGAAGGTGCCGTTCTCCAGAACCCGCAGCAGTTTGCCCTGCAATTCGATCGGGAGCTCACCGACCTCGTCGAGAAACAACGTGCCGCCATCGGCAACCTCGAACCGTCCGCTCTCTCGAGTCAACGCACCCGTGTACGCACCCTTCTCGCGACCGAACAGCTCGCTTTCGATCAGCGGCCCAGGCAACGCCGCGCAATTGACCCGGACCAGCAGGCGGTCCTTCCGTTTGCTGCCCTGATGTACGGCTTCGGCGAGCAGTTCCTTACCCGTGCCCGTCTCGCCCGACAGCAATACCGTTGAATCGGTCGCGGCCACTCGACTGACCTCACGCAACACGGCTTTCATCCCCGCGCTCTGCGCGACGATCCTGTCGTCGCCCGTGCCGATCGCGAGCTCCTGGCGCAGATATTCGTTGTCGAGTTCGAGCCGTTCCTTGAGTTGCGTGACCTCGGCGTAGGCGGCCTGCAGCGCGAGATCGGACCGCTTTCGTTCGAGCGCGTTCGCGAAGATGTGCGCCACCACCGCGAGACGATCCCTCAGTGCCTCAGGCCACTCGCGCTCGCGCCGTATCGTCCCGAACGCGAGACCGCCCACGGCTGAACCGCCGACGACCAGCGGGAACGACAGGTTCGATCGGGGTCCGTGCTTCTCGAAGAACGCGCGGTCCGCGGCGGCCTCTGGTGGCAGTTCATCGAGGTTCGCGAACCAGAAGGGGTGGCCCTCGAGGACCTTGCGAAGGGAATACGGCAAGGTCTCACGCATGATCATCGGAGGAAGGGGTGCGCATCCTTCGACGACCCAGTGAGTGCGTACTCTCCAGACTTCGGCCGTCGGCTGACCACTGAAACAGCGTGCTGCGGTCGAGGCCGAGGAACTCGACGAGCAATCGAAGCGCGCCGGTGATCTCGGCATCCACGTTCGCCGCAGTAGCGGAGATGAACCGGGCCGAGATGTCAGTCAGGAGCCGCTCGAAGACACTGAGATCGACGCCGGAAAGAGAGTTCGGCATGTAGGGTGAACGCTCATTCTACTTCACGGCCAATTGGGAAACTCCCAACATCCCGGGACGCCGCGGTCCCAAAGGCAGACGCCGCACTTCTAGACGGGACCGATCAAGTCATTGCGCTAAACGGACTTGCGGTGAAACCTCGCGCTGGTTTCAGCTGGGGCACGACTCGTGCTCCTTCGTCCGCGCAGATGATCATGTCCACCGTGCGTCTCGCGATCTCGGAGCAGCACCGGTCCGAGGTCCTTCGAACGCTCCGCGTGCTCATGGGGCACGCCACCGCCAAATCCGGCTGCGCGGGATTCTCGATTTCCCAAGACGTGAGCGACCCGGAGACGTTGACGATTTGCGAGCAGTGGGCGACGCAGGAGGACCTCGACGAGCACGTCCGATCGGCCGACTATCGCCTCCTGCTGGCCGTCGTCGACTTGTCGGTCACACCTCCGAAGATTAGCTTCGACGCTCTCGAACATATCGGCGGTCTCGATCTGGTGCAGGCCCTCAGACCCTCGCAGCCGCCGTTTCGGATCGGCGACTTGCCATGATCGCAGTCCTGGTCTTGAGTGTCATTCAGACCACGCTCCTCGCAGCACTGATCGCACAGCGGTCGGGACGAAAGCGGGCAGAGTACGCGCTCAGCACGAGCGAAGCAGCGCACCGCGCATGCATCCGCGAGAGTCAAATGCTCGCGAGTCGTCTGATCGTCAGCCAAGAGGCGGAGCGCCACCGCATCGCGCGCGATCTTCACGACAACCTGAGCCAGAAGTTGGCGCTCCTCCGCATGGATATCGCGGTTCTCGCTGCGGGTCCATCGGTCGCGGCACTGGCCGAGTCTGTGACGCATCTCGCCGAACGCGCTGGCGACATTGCGGGCGACGTCCACCGTCTGTCGCACGACCTCCACCCGCCGAGCCTGGAACTCCTCGGGCTCGCACCCGCGATCAAGAGCCTGTGCCTCGACATGTCGCGCTCTCACAACCTACAGATCACGTTTCGTTCTGAAGGTGTGAGCCAGCGCGTGCCGGCCGATGTGGCGCTGTGTCTCTTCCGCGTGTCGCAGGAGGCGTTACAGAACGTCGTCAAGCACAGTGACACGACTGAGGCGACCGTCCGTCTTCGCACGACTCGCACCGGGATCCGTCTGCACATCGCTGACGGCGGGAAAGGGTTCTGCGAGACATCGAACCACGGCTCGGGTCTCGGTCTTCGCAGCATGCGTGAGCGCGCGCGTCTCGCGGGAGGCCGCATCGTTATTCGTTCGGCGGCGGGCCGTGGGACGCGCATCGTGGTCAGACTCCCGATGCCTCCCGATGCCTCCGGTCGCGAAGAGTCAGTGAGCACAACATTGCACGAGCATCGACATATCTCAATCTCGCATCTGCCGCGCGCGTGTGCGCTGACAGCCCTTCTCGTCTGCGCCCTCTTCGGATCGCCGGCCCGCGCGCTTGCCCAAACCGACACGTGGGAGGTCGGCGTCGCGCCGCTCTATTTCTGGACGGCGACCACCGATGGCAATCTCGCGATCAACGGCACCAGGGACATTCCCGTCTACATGGACTTCGCCGACGCCAAGTCGAAGCTGGCGGGCGCCTTCTCGTTTCACGGCGAAGCCCGCCGCGGTCAGTGGGGCGTTCTCGGCGACGTCAACTTCATGCGCCTGTCGACCGACGTGAGCTACACGACGCCGATCCTCAGCGTGCCGATCGCCGGAACGCTGCAGTTGGACCAGATTCTCTTCAACGGCAAAGCGACCTACGAGGTGAAGCCCGGCACCCGGTTCCTCCTCGTCGGCGGCATCCGCACGTTGACGATGTCGCCGAATGCGCACTTCACCGGTCCAGTTGGCGGACAGTTGGCCGACATCGACATCAGCACCACCCATGTCGCCGGGGTCGCCGGCTTCAGCTACCGGCCCAGGCTCGGCAACAGAGTGGTACTCCTCACGCAGGGCGACGTCGGCGGCGGATCGGCGTTCACCTGGAGTGCGGCGGGTGGCGTCGAGTTCCTCATCAAGCCCTGGATCGGACTGGCCGTGGGCTACAACGCGCTTCATATCGACACCGGGAACGTGCCCAAGAGCGGGAGCGCGCAGGTCAACGACGTGCAGTACGCCGTCACCCAGTACGGGCCCGCATTCTCGCTGACGTTTCACTGGGAGCGAAAAATGAAGATGCTCGTGTCAGGTGAGATTGGCGCGTACGGGCCAAGCGTATGACGAAGGCGAGACACGGAGTGACCCGCTCCGCCACCGCATCGCAGCCGACGCTAAAGGAGCTACGCGAAAAGGGCAAGCGCCGGCGCGAGCAGTGCCCGCGGAGCTCGCATGCGAGCTGGGAGCCACCTGCTGACCGCCAGCATCCGATGCGGTTGCTGGAGCAGTCCAACAAAGGGCGCATCTCCGAACTGATCCCGATTCGCTACGGCCGCATGGTGTGGACGCCCTTCACGTTCTTCCGCGGAGCGGCGCTTAACATGGCGGCAGACTTGGCGCGCACGCCGGCGACCGGTCTGCGCGTGCAGGCGTGCGGAGACTGTCATCTGCTCAACTTCGGCGCCTACGCCACGCCCGAGCGTCGGCTCGTCTTCGACCTCAACGATCTGGACGAAACGTTGCCGGCACCCTGGGAATGGGATGTCAAGCGGCTCGCCGCCAGCTTCGTCCTGGCGTGCCGCAACAACGGCTTCGGCGCACGCGACGCGCGCGATGCCGCGCTGGCCTGCGTCCGCTCCTACCGGGGACGGATGGCGGAGTACAGCGACATGCCGGTCCTCGAGGTGTGGTACTCGAGCATCGACGTCGACAAGGCGATGGCGACGATCAAGGACAAGGAGATGCTCCGGCGGAGCCAGAAGCGGATTGCCGGCGCCCGCGCGCGCAGCGTGCTGGAACACGACTTCCCCAAGCTCGCCACCGGTGCCGGCCACGCCTCGACGATCAAGGACAGTCTGCCGCTGATCTACCACCTCAAGGGCGCGAGCGCGAAGGAGCTCGACGCGCGGGCCCGCGTCGCCTTTGACAGCTACCGGAGCTCACTGCCAGACGATCGACGGCTGCTCATCGACCGTTATGCGATCAAGGACTACGCGATCAAAGTGGTCGGTGTCGGCAGCGTCGGGACGTTCTGCGCGATTGCGCTGCTGATGGCCGGCGAGAACGATCCGCTGTTCCTCCAAGTCAAGGAGGCGCGCGCTTCGGTGCTGGAAGCGTATGCCGGGAAGAGCGCGTACCTGAATCACGGCCAGCGTGTCGTGAATGGCTACCGCCTCATGCAATCGGCGAGCGACATTTTCCTCGGCTGGGCGACCGGAAAGGCCGGCCGTCATCTGTACGTGCGCCAGCTCCGGGACATGAAGATCGGGGCGCAGACGGAGCTCTTCAGCACGGCGTTCATGGTCGAGTACGCCGAGTTCTGCGGGTGGGCGCTGGCGCGGGCGCACGCGCGCTCCGGCAGTTCAGCGCAGATCAGCGGCTACCTTGGCAACAGCGACGTCTTCGATGGAGCTATCGCGAAGTTCGCCCGCGCTTACGCCGACCAAAGCGAACGCGACCACGCAGTGTTGAAGAAGGCGGCGCGCTCGGGGCAGGTGGAAGTCGTCATGGAAGCGGATCGGTAGAACAACTTGACGAATGGCTCAGCGCGTTGTGAGAGCCATCTGTGAGAGCGTGATCGTGCCACGAAAGAGATGTCCGACGGTTGGACACGTAATTCAAAGGAGTCAATGACAACATGAGATTTCATTCCACCGCCTTCGCGAGATGGGCCATCACGCTCGGCATCGTTGCGGCGCTGGCCCTCGCGGTCCCCACGCACGCAGCGGCGCAACAGGCGGCCCCGAGCAAGCCGAACATCGTGGTGATCTGGGGCGACGACATCGGCTACTGGAACATCAGCGCCTACAACCACGGCATGATGGGCTACAAGACGCCGAACATCGACCGAATCGCCAAGGAAGGCGCGCTCTTCACCGACTGGTACGGCCAGCAGAGTTGTACCGCCGGACGCGCGGCCTTCATCACCGGCCAGAACGGGTTCCGCACAGGCATGCTCAAGGTCGGCCTTCCCGGCGCCAAGGAGGGACTCCAGGCCCGCGATGTCACCATCGCGCAATTGCTCAAGGCGCAGGGCTACGCGACCGCGCAGTTCGGCAAGAACCACCTGGGCGACCTCGACGAGCACCTGCCCACCGCGCACGGCTTCGATGAGTTCTTCGGTTCGCTCTATCACCTCAACGCCGAGGAGGAGTTCGAGAACCCGGACTACTTCAAGGATCCGGCGCTGATCAAGCGGTATCAGACGCGCGGCGTGATCCACACGTGGGCGAACGCCGATGGCACGCAGCGGATCGAGAGCACGGGCCCGCTCGGCAAGAAGCGGATGGAGACCATCGACGAGGAAATCACGAAGGCCTCCCTCGACTACCTGGACAAGGCGAAGCAGGCGGGCAAGCCCTTCTTCCTGTGGTGGAACTCCACCCGCATGCACGTCAACACGCACCTCAAGCCGGAGAGCGTGGGCAAGACGGGGCTGGGCGTCTATCCGGACGGCATGGTCGAGCACGACGCGATGGTTGGCCAGCTCCTCGACAAGCTGAAGGCGCTCGGCCTCGAAGAGAACACCATCGTGATGTACTCCACGGACAACGGCGCGGAGGAATTTTCCTGGCCCGATGGCGGCACCACGCCCTTCCGCGGCGAGAAAGCCACCAACTGGGAGGGCGGCTACCGCGTGCCCACGGCCATCCGCTGGCCGGGCGTCATCAAGCCCGGCACCGTGAACAACGACGTGTTTTCCCATGAAGACATGCTGCCCACGCTCCTGGCGGCCGCCGGCGTTCCCGACGTCAAGGAACAACTCCTCAAGGGCATGAAGGTCGGCGACAAGACGTTCAAGGTGCACCTGGACGGCTACAACGTGACCGACGCGCTCGCCGGGAAGGCCGCCAGTCCGCGCCACGAGTTCTTCTACTTCAACGATGACGGCTCGCTCGTCGGCCTGCGTTACGACAACTGGAAGATCGTCTTCGCCGAGCAGCGATCTGAGGGCCTGGACGTGTGGCAGGAGCCGTTCGTCCCGCTGCGTCTGCCGAAGATCTTCAATTTGCGCGCGGACCCGTTCGAAATGGCCGACCGGTCGGCATCGGGTACGCCCACTGGCGTGTGGACCGCACGTTCCTGCTCGTGCCGGCGCAGCAGTACATCGGGCAATTCCTCGCCACGTTCAAGGAGTTCCCGCCGAGCCAGAAGGTCGGGAGCTTCAGCCTCGACCAGGTCCTCGAGACGCTCCAAAAGAGCGGCGGAGGCTAGCTGATGATGCTCCGCGCTCGCCGCCATCGTCACGGCGGTGTCGCTCGGTGTGGGATGTTCGAGCCCGGGGAGTACTCCGGGCTCGAACAGCACTCCTCCTGCGTCGACCACTGCGCCGGCGTCGCGAGAGGCCCTTCCGTCCTGGAACGACGGGCCTGCCAGGAAGGCCCTCACGTCCTTCGTCTCGCGGGTGACGACGGACGGAAGCCCCGACTACGTGGCGCCAGCCGCACGCATCGCCGTGTTCGACAACGACGGGACGTTGTGGGCCGAGCAGCCGATGTACTTCCAGATTGCCTTCGCGCTCGATCGCGTCAAGGCCCTGGCAGGACAGCATCCCGAGTGGACCACCAGGGAGCCATTCAAGAGCGTCCTTGCCGGCGATATGAAGGGCGTGATGGCCGGCGGCGAGCACGCGCTTCTGGAGCTCCTCGCCGCCTCGCATACAGGCAACACGACCGCCGAGTTCGAGCAGATCGTGACGGACTGGGTGGCCACAGCGAAGCATCCCAAGACGGGACGTCTGTACACCGAGATGGTCTACGAGCCGATGCTCGAGGTGTTGGCCTACCTTCGCGCGAACGGATTCAAGACCTACATCGTGTCGGGCGGCGGCGTAGAGTTCATGCGTCCGTGGGTGGAGCGGGTCTACGGCATCCCACCGGAGCAGGTCATCGGCAGCCGCATCAAGATGAAGTATGAAGTTCGCGACGGTGTGCCCGTGCTGGCACGACTCGCCGAGATCGATCTGATCGATGACAAGGCAGGAAAGGTCGTCGGCATCCAGCAGGTGATCGGGCGACGCCCCACCATGGCGTTTGGCAACTCCGACGGGGACTTCGAGATGCTCGAGTGGACCACCACCGCGCCCGGGCCGCGCCTCGGCGTCATCGTCCACCATACTGATGCCGAACGCGAGTGGGCCTACGACCGCGCGTCGTCCATCGGCCGCCTGGAGCGTGGCCTGGACGAGGCCGCCGCTCGCGGGTGGATCGTGGTCGACATGAAGCAGGACTGGAAGAGCGTGTGGCCGCATTCAGGGTCGGCCAGTAGGGACGGGCGAGGATGGTGGAGGCGCGGGATGAGCGATAGGAAACGGCGGCACAAGCGTCGGCAGCCGTCCGGCAGGGGCGGTCACGCCAATCGCATGCTCGTCACACTCACCCTTGCGGTGATCGGAGGCGTGGGGTGGTGGATCTACACCTCGCGCGCGCCGGCGCCTGCGCCCGCGAGCAATTCACCCGTGGCCGCGTTTCAGCCGACGGTCGAGAACACGCGATCGCCTGCCGGCCAGTCGCCCCCGGGCATGGTGTGGATCCCCGGAGGCGAGTTCTCGATGGGCGCCGCCGAATCCCCCGGCATGAACATGGTCGGCATGGAGGCCACCACTGACTCCAGGCCGATTCATCGAGTCTACGTGGATGGATTCTGGATGGACACGACCGAGGTGACCAACGCGCAGTTCGCGAAGTTCGTTGAGGCCACCGGATACGTGACGATTGCCGAGCGCGCGCCGCGCGCCGAGGACTTCCCCGGCGCTCCGCCCGAGAATCTGGTGGCCGGCGCCGTCGTGTTCTCGCCGCCCAGCCATCCTGTGCCGCTGAACGATCACTTCCAGTGGTGGTCGTACGTGAAGCGCGCAAACTGGCGGCATCCCGAGGGCCCCGAAAGCAGTCTCGCCGGTCGCGAGCAGTACCCGGTGGTGCAGATCGCGTACGACGACGCGGTCGCGTTTGCGACGTGGGCCGGCAAACGCCTGCCCACCGAAGCGGAGTGGGAGTTCGCCGCTCGAGGCGGGCTGAGCGGCAAGCTCTACGCGTGGGGCGACGAGTTCACACCGGGCGGTCACGTGATGGCCAACACGTTTCAGGGGCACTTCCCCGACAAGAACACGAGCGAGGACGGTTACGAAGGCGTCGGGCCCGTGGCGCAGTTCGCCGCCAACGGCTATGGCCTCCACGACGTGGCCGGGAACGTCTGGGAGTGGACGAGCGACTGGTATCGACCCGACTACTACGCGCAGCTCGCATCCGCCGGGAGCGTCGCGCGCAACCCGCACGGCCCCGACTCGCCCTTCGACCCGAGTGAGCCGACGCGAGAAGAAGCGCGTGCACCGGGGCGGATCGTTCCTCTGCACCGATCAGGACCGTTCCCGCTACATGGTCGGCACGCGCGGCAAGGGCGAAGGCAGCACCGGGACGAATCACGTCGGCTTCCGCCTCGTGAAAGCGTCCTGAGCGGCTGCTGAACGTTTTGGGATGGCGCTAAGTGATCGCGCCACATTAAGAGGTCTTACACAATTTTCGCGGCGCTCGTTTTTCGCGCGTCCCCTAAATGACTGAATACAAATCGCATCGCGGAACCGTACCACTTGAAGGAGGGTTTTGCGCTAAACTGTTTCAAGCCGCTCGCAAATCGTTGATTCTAAACGGAGAGATGTCCGAGTGGTTGAAGGAGCACGCTTGGAAAGCGTGTGTACGAGAAATCGTACCGTGGGTTCGAATCCCTACTCTCCGCCAGCCTTCGCTTGTGAAATCCCACGACACAGGTGACACCTTCAGCTCTCCAATCTAGGCTCTGCAGCCTGGATCGGAGGGATCATGACCAAAGGGGAGAAGCTGGCGTACAGCATGGCGATGGAAGGTTCTGGCAGCAGGCGGGCTGACCAGCGGCGACGTAGCGCGTGTCTGTCGACACTTCGGTATTTCGCGGAAGTCGTTTTACAAGTGGAAGCGACGGCACGCGACGCACGGAGCCGCGGGCGTGGGCGACCGGTCACGTCGGCCGCACCAATCGCCCCGCGCCACGTCGGCTGACGTCGTTCGGAAGATTCTCTACCTTCGGCAGACGTAAGATTTCGGCCCCAGCCGCATCGCCGCCTACCTGGCGCGCTTTCATCAGCCAGGCCATTGCGGCGTCCTCAGTCCATCGCATCCTGGTGCGCCACGGCCTGAATCGGCTCCCCGCCAATCAGAAGCATCGGCCGCATGGCAAGCGCTGGCAGCGTTACGAGAAGGCGCAGCCAGGCCATCGCCTGCAGCTCGATGTGAAGTTTCCTCGAGCGCATTCCCGGCACCAAGACGCGGCTCTACCAGTTCACCGCCATCGATGACTGCACGCGGATCCGCGTCCTCAAGGTGTTCGGCGCGTGCAACCAGCGAACGGCAATCCAGTTCGTCGACGACGTGGTCCGCCGCCTGCCGTTTCGCATTCACGTCATCCAGACCGACAATGGCGCGGAGTTCCAGTCGCGCTTTCATTGGCATCTGGAAGACCTGGACATCCGGCACGTCTACATCCGGCCGCGCACGCCGCATCTCAACGGCAAGGTCGAGCGCTCACACCGGGTCGACGACGAGGAGTTCTACCAGTTGCTCGACAGGCACGGCATCGCCGACGATATCCACCTGTTCAACGCCAAGCTGCGGGAGTGGGAGGATTACTACAACTACCACCGCCCGCACGGGGCGCTGGACGGCCAGACTCCGGGACCAACGGCTGGCTGGCGAAAACGAAGAGTTGAAGCGTTACCGAGGTCTTTGGACCTTACAACAGTTCATTCCGGAGACATAGGTAACACTTTGCCTGCCGATCGACTATCGGCCCGATCCCAAGACGAAGCCGATCGATCGCTCGACGGGGTTGTAGGGGGTGCCGTAGAACGGCGACGTCGTGTTCGCCTGGATGTCACGATATGCCGAGGCCCCGAACAGGTTGAAGATCTTGATGCCGGCGCGGAAGCGGCGCTTCTTGAGCTGCCAGGGACGCGCGATCAGAAAATCGAGCGTGCGCACCGCCG